>NZ_CP064784.1:0-5912274 GCF_015601345.1 Klebsiella sp. BDA134-6 | reverse complement strand
GGTGAAGATTTGCTCCGTCGTCCGGAAATGACCTACGAACAGCTGGTGCAGATGACGCCGTTCTCGCCGGGTCTTGAGGATAAGCAAGCGGCTGAACAGGTTGAAATTCAGGTAAAATACGAAGGCTACATCGCGCGCCAGCAGGATGAAATCGAGAAACAACAGCGCAACGAGAATACGTTGCTGCCCGCTACGCTTGATTATCGCCAGGTGAATGGGTTGTCGAACGAGGTCATTGCCAAGTTGAACGACCATAAGCCGTCTTCGATAGGACAGGCATCGCGTATTTCCGGCATTACGCCTGCGGCAATCTCGATTTTGCTTGTGTGGTTGAAGAAGCAGGGAATGCTGCGCCGTAGCGCCTGATTTTCCACTGAACAATACATTGGCGGATAACGCATCTGACGTCCGCCAGGTTAATTTCTCAGCCCGGTTAGCGAATCGCCTCCGGGCTCATTGTTTTAAACAGGTACCGATCGTGCTCAACAAACTTTCTCGTCTGCTTGATGAAGCAGGTATTTCACTTACCGATCACCAGAAAAACCAGCTTGTCGGCTACGTTGGCATGCTGGATAAGTGGAATAAGGCCTATAACCTGACCTCGGTTCGCGATCCTGCCGAGATGCTGGTACGCCACATCCTCGATAGCATTGTTGTTGCGCCATTCCTTAAAGGAACGCGTTTTATTGATGTCGGTACGGGCCCTGGCCTGCCGGGGATCCCGCTGGCTATCGTGCGTCCTGAATCCCACTTCACCCTGTTAGACAGCCTTGGCAAGCGTGTTCGTTTCCTCCGCCAGGTCCAGCATGAGCTAAAACTGGATAACGTCACCCCGGTACAAAGCCGTGTGGAAGAGTTCCCGGCAGAGCCGCCGTTTGACGGCGTCATTAGCCGCGCATTTGCGTCGCTGAATGACATGGTGAGCTGGTGCCATCATTTACCCGCCGAGAACGGTCACTTCTATGCGCTCAAAGGGTTAGCGCAGGAAGATGAAATGGCAAATTTACCGGAAGGGTTCGTCATTAAAGATGTTGTTGAACTGCATGTGCCTCAGCTGGAAGGGGAGCGTCACCTTGTGGTGATTCAGCCAAAAATGATTTAATTTTTATCAAAAAATGTGAAAAAAAGACGGGCCGTGCATGTTACAAAAATAGAAGTCACGGCAGGGTATTATCGGACGGTCTTTAACCATGAAGTTACCATGGTTTTTCTTTCCGTTAACTTTTCCCGATTGCTTTACCAACAGAATAGTCAACATTGAAAATATCAGTACGCTAAAAATCTCGCTGCTTGCCGTTCATACTGATGTTAAATATTTATTATGAATGTCAATAAAAGGTTTTTATTGTATATGGGATTGTTTTAGAAAGAATGCCTGGTTTTTATGTTGAATATCAAACGGATAAAAAATTGGGTTTTATGTACAGAATTAATTCGATTTCGCGAAAAATGTTTATTATGTGATCTGATGCACGCTTTAATTGCCGATTTTACGCGGTATTTGCAGTTTTGCATGACTGCTCACAGATTGGTGAAATGCATGAAAAGTTGTCTGTCGGAAAATAATTAAACATTTATTCACTATTTTGCTACTTATTGTTTGAAATCACGAGGCGTCACCGTATAATTTGTCCGCTTTTTGATGCTTGACTCTTCGTCTTAAAGGACGTTTTATACGACACGCGACATACCTCGAAGGGAGCAGGAGTAAAAACGTGATGTCAGTGTCGCTCTTGAGTCGAAACGTTGCTCGTAAGCTTCTGTTTATTCAGTTACTGGCAGTAATAGCAAGTGGACTGCTGTTCAGCCTCAAAGACCCTTTCTGGGGCATCTCCGCGGTGAGTGGAGGTTTGGCGGTTCTTTTGCCAAACATGATATTTATGATTTTTGCCTGGCGTCATCAGGCGCATACACCAGCTAAAGGCCGAGTGGCCTGGTCCTTCGCCATCGGTGAAGCCTTCAAGGTGTTGCTGACCTTCGCCTTTCTGGCGGTGGCGCTGGCGGTTTTGAAAGTGGTATTTTTGCCGCTGATAGTGACGTGGGTTTTGGTGCTGGTGGTACAAGTTCTGGCGCCAGCTGTAATTAACAACAAAGGGTAAAAGGCATCATGGCTTCAGAAAATATGACGCCGCAGGATTACATAGGCCACCATCTGAACAACCTTCAGCTGGACCTGCGTACATTCTCGCTGGTGGATCCGCACAACCCCCCGGCCACCTTCTGGACGCTCAACATTGACTCCATGTTTTTCTCAGTGGTGCTCGGTCTGTTATTCCTGTTTATGTTCCGCAGCGTGGCTAAAAAGGCGACAACCGGCGTACCTGGTAAATTCCAGACCTTCATTGAGATGATCATCGGCTTCGTCCATGGCAGCGTCAAAGATATGTATCATGGCAAGAGCAAGGTCATTGCTCCGCTGGCCCTCACCGTGTTCGTCTGGGTATTCCTGATGAACCTGATGGATCTGCTGCCTATCGACTTTATCCCTTGGATCGGCGAACACGTTCTCGGTCTGCCTGCTCTGCGCGTGGTGCCGTCAGCTGACGTTAACATCACCCTGTCGATGGCGCTTGGCGTATTTATCCTGATTCTTTTCTACAGCATCAAAATGAAAGGCGTGGGCGGGTTCGTTAAAGAACTGACCCTGCAGCCGTTCAATCACTGGGCGTTCATTCCTGTCAACTTAATCCTTGAAGGGGTAAGCCTGCTGTCAAAACCTGTATCACTGGGTCTGCGACTGTTCGGCAACATGTATGCCGGTGAGCTGATTTTCATTCTGATTGCTGGCCTGTTGCCGTGGTGGTCACAGTGGATTCTGAATGTGCCATGGGCCATTTTCCACATCCTGATTATTACGCTGCAAGCCTTCATCTTCATGGTTCTGACGATCGTCTATCTGTCGATGGCATCTGAAGAGCATTGATTTTTACCAACATACTACGTTTTAACTGAAACAAACTGGAGACTGTCATGGAAAACCTGAATATGGATCTGCTGTACATGGCTGCCGCTGTGATGATGGGTCTGGCGGCAATCGGTGCTGCGATCGGTATCGGCATCCTCGGGGGTAAATTCCTGGAAGGCGCAGCGCGTCAACCGGATCTGATTCCTCTGCTGCGTACTCAGTTCTTTATCGTTATGGGTCTGGTGGATGCTATCCCGATGATCGCTGTAGGTCTGGGTCTGTACGTGATGTTCGCCGTCGCGTAGTAAGTTGTTCGAAAGAAACCTAAGCCACAGAGTTATTTTTTAAGAGGTATTGTGCTGTGAACATGAACGCAACAATCCTCGGCCAGGCCATCGCGTTTGTTATCTTCGTATGGTTCTGCATGAAGTATGTATGGCCGCCGTTAATGGCTGCCATCGAAAAGCGCCAGAAAGAAATTTCTGACGGTTTAGCTTCTGCAGAACGCGCTAAGAAAGATTTGGACCTTGCACAGGCCAACGCGACCGACCAGCTGAAAAAAGCGAAAGCGGAAGCCCAGGTAATCATCGAGCAGGCGAACAAGCGTCGCTCTCAGATCCTGGATGAAGCAAAAGCGGAAGCAGAACAGGAACGCACCAAAATCGTCGCACAGGCGCAGGCTGAAATCGATGCCGAACGTAAACGTGCTCGTGAGGAGCTGCGTAAGCAGGTTGCTATCCTGGCTGTTGCTGGCGCCGAGAAGATCATCGAACGTTCCGTGGATGAAGCTGCTAACAGCGACATCGTGGATAAACTTGTCGCTGAACTGTAAGGAGGGAGGGGCTGATGTCTGAATTTGTAACGGTAGCTCGCCCCTACGCCAAAGCAGCTTTTGACTTTGCCGTCGAACACAACAGCGTTGAACGCTGGCAGGATATGCTGGCGTTTGTTGCTGAAGTGACTAAAAACGAAGAAATGGCAGAGCTACTCTCTGGCGCACTGGCGCCGGAAACGCTCTCTGATGTGTTTATCGCGGTTTGTGGTGAGCAACTGGACGAGAATGGTCAAAACCTGATTCGGGTAATGGCTGAGAATGGTCGTCTGAATGCGCTCCCTGATGTTCTCGAGCAGTTCATTCACCTGCGCGCTGCCAGTGAGGCAACCGCAGAGGTAGAAGTTATTTCTGCCGCTCAAATGAGTGACGAACAGCTTGCGAAAATTACCGCCGCGATGGAAAAACGTCTGTCACGCAAAGTTAAGCTGAATTGCAAAATCGATAAGTCTGTAATGGCAGGCGTAATCATCCGTTCGGGTGATATGGTCATTGATGGTAGCGTACGCGGCCGTCTTGAACGCCTTGCAGACGTCTTGCAGTCTTAAGGGGACTGGAGCATGCAACTGAATTCCACCGAAATCAGCGAACTGATCAAGCAGCGCATTGCTCAGTTCAATGTTGTGAGCGAGGCTCATAACGAAGGTACTATCGTTTCTGTAAGTGACGGTGTTATCCGCATTCACGGCCTGGCCGATTGTATGCAGGGTGAGATGATCGCTCTGCCGGGTAACCGTTACGCTATCGCACTGAACCTGGAGCGCGACTCCGTAGGGGCAGTTGTGATGGGTCCGTACGCTGACCTCGCCGAAGGTATGAAGGTTAAATGTACTGGCCGTATCCTTGAAGTTCCGGTTGGCCGCGGCCTGCTGGGACGTGTGGTTAACACCCTGGGTGCACCGATTGATGGTAAAGGTCCGCTGGAGCACGACGGCTTCTCCGCTGTTGAAGCTATCGCGCCGGGCGTAATCGAACGTCAGTCCGTCGATCAGCCGGTGCAGACCGGTTATAAATCCGTTGATGCCATGATCCCAATCGGTCGTGGACAGCGTGAACTGATTATCGGCGACCGTCAGACCGGTAAAACCGCGCTGGCTATCGACGCCATCATCAACCAGCGTGATTCCGGCATCAAGTGTGTCTACGTAGCCATCGGCCAGAAAGCGTCCACCATTTCTAACGTGGTACGTAAACTGGAAGAACACGGCGCGCTGGCTAACACCATCGTTGTGGTTGCAACCGCATCTGAATCTGCCGCACTGCAATACCTGGCGCCATACGCTGGTTGCGCAATGGGCGAATACTTCCGCGACCGCGGTGAAGATGCGCTGATCATTTATGATGACCTGTCTAAACAGGCCGTTGCTTATCGTCAGATCTCCCTGCTGCTCCGCCGTCCGCCTGGACGTGAAGCATTCCCGGGCGACGTATTCTACCTCCACTCTCGTCTGCTGGAGCGTGCTGCACGTGTTAACGTCGAATACGTTGAAGCTTTCACCAAAGGTGAAGTGAAAGGTAAAACAGGTTCACTGACCGCGCTGCCGATTATCGAAACCCAGGCGGGTGACGTTTCTGCGTTCGTTCCGACCAACGTAATTTCCATTACCGATGGTCAGATCTTCCTGGAAACCAACCTGTTCAACTCCGGTATTCGTCCTGCGGTTAACCCGGGTATCTCCGTATCCCGTGTTGGTGGTGCAGCTCAGACCAAGATCATGAAGAAACTGTCCGGTGGTATTCGTACCGCTCTGGCGCAGTATCGTGAACTGGCGGCGTTCTCCCAGTTTGCCTCTGACCTTGATGATGCAACCCGTAAGCAGCTGGACCACGGTCAGAAAGTGACCGAACTGCTGAAACAGAAACAGTATGCGCCGATGTCCGTTGCGCAGCAGTCTCTGGTTCTGTTCGCGGCAGAACGTGGTTATCTGGCGGATGTCGAGCTGTCGAAAATCGGTAGCTTTGAAGCCGCTCTGCTGGCTTACGTCGACCGTGATCACGCTCCGTTGATGCAAGAGATCAACCAGTCCGGTGGCTATAACGACGAAATCGAAGGCAAGCTGAAAGGCATCCTCGATTCCTTCAAAGCAACCCAATCCTGGTAAAGTCTGGCGGCTTGCTTTAGGGCAGGCCGCAAGGCATTGAGGAGAAGCTCATGGCCGGCGCAAAAGAGATACGTAGTAAGATCGCAAGCGTCCAGAACACGCAAAAGATCACTAAAGCGATGGAAATGGTCGCCGCTTCCAAAATGCGTAAATCGCAGGAGCGCATGGCGGCCAGCCGTCCTTATGCAGATACCATGCGCAAAGTGATCGGTCACCTTGCGAACGGTAATCTGGAATATAAGCACCCTTACCTGGAAGAACGCGACGTTAAACGCGTGGGCTACCTGGTGGTGTCTACCGACCGTGGTCTGTGCGGTGGCTTGAACATTAACCTGTTCAAAAAGCTGCTGGCGGAAATGAAAGCATGGTCCGATAAAGGCATTCAGTGCGAACTCGCAATGATCGGCTCTAAGGGCGTGTCGTTCTTTAATTCCGTAAGCGGCAACGTTGTCGCCCAGGTGACGGGTATGGGTGATAACCCATCCCTGTCCGAACTGATCGGTCCGGTAAAAGTGATGTTGCAGGCCTACGATGAAGGCCGTCTGGACAAGCTGTATATTGTCAGCAACAAATTTATTAACACCATGTCTCAGGTTCCAACCATCACTCAGCTGTTGCCGTTACCGGCTTCAGAAGATGGTGAGTTGAAGCGTAAATCCTGGGATTACCTGTATGAACCCGATCCGAAAGCGCTGCTGGATACCCTGCTGCGCCGTTATGTGGAATCTCAGGTTTATCAGGGTGTGGTAGAAAACCTGGCCAGCGAGCAGGCCGCACGTATGGTGGCGATGAAAGCCGCGACCGACAATGGCGGCAGCCTGATTAAAGAGCTGCAGTTGGTATACAACAAAGCTCGTCAGGCCAGCATTACTCAGGAACTCACCGAGATCGTCGGTGGAGCATCCGCGGTATAACCAGGTTAATTCGTAGAGGATTCAAGATGGCTACTGGAAAAATTGTCCAGGTAATCGGCGCCGTGGTCGACGTCGAATTCCCTCAGGATGCCGTACCGCGCGTGTACGAGGCTCTTGAGGTGCAAAATGGTAGTGAGAAGCTGGTGCTGGAAGTTCAGCAGCAGCTCGGCGGCGGTATTGTTCGTACCATCGCCATGGGTTCTTCCGACGGTCTGCGTCGCGGTCTGGAAGTAAAAGACCTCGAGCATCCGATCGAAGTCCCGGTAGGTAAAGCAACGCTGGGTCGTATCATGAACGTACTGGGCCAACCGGTAGACATGAAAGGCGACATCGGCGAAGAAGAGCGTTGGGCTATCCACCGCGCAGCGCCTTCCTACGAAGAGTTGTCAAACTCTCAGGAATTGCTGGAAACCGGCATTAAAGTTATCGACCTGATGTGTCCGTTTGCGAAGGGCGGTAAAGTTGGTCTGTTCGGTGGTGCGGGCGTAGGTAAAACCGTAAACATGATGGAGCTGATCCGTAACATCGCGATCGAGCACTCCGGTTACTCCGTGTTTGCGGGTGTAGGTGAACGTACTCGTGAGGGTAACGACTTCTACCACGAAATGACCGACTCCAACGTTATCGATAAAGTATCCTTGGTGTATGGCCAGATGAACGAGCCGCCGGGAAACCGTCTGCGCGTTGCGCTGACCGGCCTGACCATGGCTGAGAAGTTCCGTGACGAAGGTCGTGACGTTCTGCTGTTCGTCGATAACATCTACCGTTACACCCTGGCCGGTACTGAAGTATCCGCACTGCTGGGCCGTATGCCTTCAGCGGTAGGTTACCAGCCGACCCTGGCGGAAGAGATGGGCGTTCTGCAGGAACGTATCACCTCTACCAAAACCGGTTCAATCACTTCCGTACAGGCGGTATACGTACCTGCGGATGACTTGACTGACCCGTCTCCAGCCACCACCTTTGCGCACCTTGACGCAACCGTGGTACTGAGCCGTCAGATCGCCTCTCTGGGTATCTACCCGGCAGTTGATCCGCTGGATTCCACCAGCCGTCAGCTGGATCCGCTGGTTGTTGGTCAGGAGCACTACGACACCGCTCGTGGCGTTCAGTCCATCCTGCAGCGTTATCAGGAACTGAAAGACATCATCGCCATCCTGGGTATGGATGAACTGTCTGAAGAAGATAAACTGGTGGTAGCTCGCGCGCGTAAGATTCAGCGCTTCCTGTCCCAGCCGTTCTTCGTGGCAGAAGTATTTACCGGTTCTCCGGGCAAATACGTCTCCCTGAAAGACACCATCCGTGGCTTTAAAGGCATCATGGAAGGCGAATACGATCACCTGCCGGAGCAGGCGTTCTACATGGTCGGTTCTATCGACGAAGCCGTGGAAAAAGCCAAAAAACTTTAACGCCTTAATCGGAGGGTGATATGGCAATGACTTACCACCTGGACGTCGTCAGCGCAGAGAAACAAATGTTCTCTGGTCTGGTCGAGAAAATCCAGGTAACGGGTAGTGAAGGTGAACTGGGTATTTACCCGGGGCACGCGCCGCTGCTCACCGCCATTAAGCCTGGTATGATTCGCATCGTTAAGCAGCACGGTCACGAAGAATTTATCTACCTGTCAGGCGGCATTCTTGAAGTGCAGCCGGGTAGCACGACCGTTCTGGCTGATACGGCAATTCGTGGCCAGGATCTCGACGAAGCGCGAGCCCTGGAAGCGAAACGTAAGGCTGAAGAGCACATTAAGAGCTCTCATGGTGACGTGGATTACGCTCAGGCGTCCGCGGAACTGGCCAAAGCGATCGCTAAACTGCGCGTTATCGAGTTGACCAAAAAAGCGATGTAACACCGGCTTGAACGTTAAAAGCCAGTCTGGTTTCCAGGCTGGCTTTTTTTATGGTTTCGTTTCAGAAAAAACAAAACTAAAAAGAGGGTTTAAAAATTTTGTGATGAATGTCTCATTTTTATTGATCGTTTAAAAGATGAAGCGTAGACTTGTTTTTGTGATGTAAATCACAAAAAAGAATTCATCAAAAACGTAATCGCTATCCAGGAAGAGATCATGAAACTGCTTAATAAAATCGTCGCTTTCTTCAGTGCTATGAACGTAACCTTCGGTACGTTCAATCACTAAGAAGTCCGCTCTCCAGACTGCTTATGCGCTGTACCGCTAACTAAAACGACAACACATGCGGTGTGAAGCAGGAAAGAAAGTAAATAGGTCGCCCGAGGGCGACCTTTATGTTTTTAGCGTGTCCCTAGTTGCGACTAAGGAAGTTACCGGTGTTAAAGCTGCCGTCGGCCTCACGCATCAGCGGATCCGGCAGTGTCAGAGTCTGATAGTCGGCGCTGTGAATACTCTTTCCCTGGGCGTTGATGCTTCTGCCACCGTGGATAAAGTAGTTACTATCATCAATGTTCCCGACAACGGCATCGTCATATTTCCCCGGCTGGCTACGCAGGGAAAGGTTATCGCTAAAGGTACCCTGCGTTTCCGGTGCGCCATATGGGCTTGGGCGGAATAGATAGTTAAAGCGCTGGTTATCCACCGCAACGTTATTGATCACTACCAGCTTGCCCGGGTTGAAGTTGTCGGTAAAACCGTCCAGATGATTGCCGATGGCGATGCTGTTACGGACCTCGTGGGCGACCGGCTGCCCTTCCCCACCGAGCTTAAAGCCGTTGCTGATATTATTGCGGGCAATTGAGTTCTCGATCACCACAACGCCGTTAGCGCCGTCCTCAATCTTATTGAACAGGTCGAAGCCGTCGTCGATGTTATCGTGTGAGTAACAGCCCTCCAGCCGGTTACCCTCCCCTACGCGCATTTTCACCGCAAAGCCATCGGCGTTAATTTTACCCGGATCTTCGTTATTAAAGGATTCAGAATTCACCACCCGGTTATAGCTGGCCCACAGCGGGCGTCCGACATCCGCCGGAGAGGAAATTTGAATACCGGTATCATCGTTACGATACGCGGTGACGTTCTCAATCAGGTTATGGCTACCCTGTATGCGCAGACTCTTGTCCGTAATCTCTATTCCATTGATATGCCAGTAGCCGGCATCCAGCAGTAGCCCGTGAATCACGGCTTTTCCACCAGCTTTCAGGGTTTTGATTTTGTCTTTCAGGCCGCTGGCGCTAACCGGAATGGTAGTTTGCGGATAATTACCGGCGGCTAATATAATTTGCCCGCTAGGGGGAACGAGTTCGACGGCGGTGGCTAAATCCAGCGGCGACTCTGCCGTGCCTTTGGCCTGCGGTTGCCCCTCAGGTGTAACATAGAGCCTATTGCCTGTGATATTGGCACTCTGTTCCACCGTCAGCGTCTGAGTCAGCGAGTTTGCGCTGGTGGCCGGCGTAAAAATAACTTCGAATGTGCTTTTATCTTTCAGAACGGCAGGTTGGGTAAACATTTCACCGGCTTTCACGGCTTTCTCCTGCCCGATCACCACTTCATCCTGGCGAACGGTGATGCGCCCGTCGCTATTGGTACGCGCCTGTAGTGTGTACGTTTTGTCCTGGCTTTTTGTTCCCGAGGCAATTTGCATGACCGGCGGCCAGCTTTTGGCAACATACGGGGCGGAGGGAACCGTATTTGCCGCGGAAGTCGTCAGGGAAGCATTGCTGACGGTTATTTTGGCATTACGTGAGGCGAAGAAACCGACGTAGTAATGTTCTTTATCCTGCTGGGTAACCAGATCGGCGTGAGGAACACGCTGGCTTACCCACTCATTACTGCCCGTTGCCGCCCATGAGGTAATAAATCCGTCGTTAGTGCGTTCCAGCTTAAGCTGAAACGTCGGGGTTTGCTGAATATCGATTTTCTCTTTGTAACTTTGACGCTTGATTACTGCGCCCGCATTTCCCCACGGCTGGGTTATCCCTTCCCGGCTGATAGCCTGCAGCTTAATATGCGAGTGATCTTTTTTATCCTGGGTCATAATGGCGTTCATCACCATATTGGACGCCGCCGGGAACTCTTCGTAGCCGACCTTGAGGGGCTCTTGGCGCGGGTTGCCAATGACGTCGCGGACCAGCAGTCCAGCGCCTTCCTGCGCCGCAGGACGCGCGCCATTTTCCGGGCCAAACTGATTGACGGTCACCGTAGCCTGCAGGATAAAATTCTGACTGGTTGGGAGTTGGGTATAAAAGAAGGTCAGTCCGTCGTGGGCGTTGGCAATTTTACCTCCCCGGCTCTCGATGGTAATGGGCTGGCTGAGATCGGCGGAATCCTGCGGCGTCAGTTTTTTACCGGCGATAGTGACATCATTGACGCCAATCTTTTCAGGCAGAACATTCGAGGAAAAATTGCTGTCGGTGGATTGCCCAAAGGCGATTGCCCGCCACTGATGGCCTCCGTTGGCCTGCAGCGGTAGCGCGATCATCGTACTGCAAAGGGTTAATGCCAAAGGTATTTTGTTTTTCATTTTTTTCTCCTGGGTAATTATTAAGCGGCATTATCAGGAAAATGAAATGGTGTTTCTATTTATTGCGTCACAATTAATGAATATTAAAACTGCGTTTTATTTTATGGGTTTTCTTTATTTATCCATCAAAAAAACAGCAAAAGCAGAGGGATAGCCGGTATCCCTCCCCCCTAAAATGCTTTTTTTGCGCTAAACGGGTTTGCGCTGGCTAAAAATACCCACCTAAAATGGTCTATAGCGTTACGCTTGTGCGTTTTATATTCGTCTCGTTTCATGATGAAAAATATGTAGATATTTCAACGTGAAAGGCTTTTACTTTTCGTTCTAACAGCAGTCAGGATGCGTATGTCAAACAGTCCGATGAGCGTGGTTATTCTTGCCGCAGGCAAAGGTACCCGCATGTATTCCGATCTTCCTAAGGTGTTGCATTCGCTGGCCGGAAAGCCGATGGTGCAGCATGTTATTGATGCAGCTAAAGAATTAGGGGCATCCGCCGTACATCTGGTGTACGGGCACGGCGGCGACCTGCTTCGCCAGACGCTGCGCGAAGACAATCTTAACTGGGTCCTACAGGCCGAACAGCTTGGTACCGGCCACGCCATGCAGCAGGCGGCACCGTTCTTCAGCGACGATGAAGATATCCTGATGCTGTACGGCGACGTGCCGCTTATTTCGGTCGAAACATTACAGCGCTTGCGGGACGCAAAACCGCAGGGCGGTATCGGCCTGTTGACGGTGAAGCTGGACGATCCGACCGGCTATGGCCGCATTACGCGCGATAACGGCGCGGTGACGGGAATTGTTGAGCATAAAGACGCCAGTGAAGAGCAGCGCCGGATTCAGGAAATTAACACCGGGATTCTGGTCGCCAACGGGGCGGATCTTAAACGCTGGTTGGCTAAGCTCACCAACAACAACGTTCAGGGCGAATACTACATCACCGACATTATCGCCATGGCCTATCAAGAAGGCCGTGAAATTGCCGCTGTACATCCGCAACGGTTAAGCGAAGTGGAAGGCGTGAATAACCGCCTGCAGCTCTCCCGTCTTGAACGCGTCTGGCAGTCGGAACAGGCTGAAAAACTGCTGCTCGCGGGCGTTATGCTGCGCGATCCGGCGCGTTTTGATCTACGCGGCGTGCTGAAATACGGGCGCGATGTCGAAATTGATACTAACGTTATCCTCGAAGGTGACGTGGTGTTGGGGGATCGGGTCAAGATCGGCGCTGGCTGCGTGATCAAGAACAGTACCATTGGCGATGATTGCGAGATCAGCCCCTATACCGTGGTGGAGGATGCTCATCTGGAAGCCGCCTGTACCATTGGGCCGTTCGCGCGGCTGCGCCCAGGCGCTGAGCTTCTCGAAGGCGCGCACGTCGGCAACTTTGTCGAAATTAAAAAGGCGCGCCTGGGTAAAGGCACAAAAGCCGGGCATCTTTCTTACCTCGGCGACGCTGAGATTGGCGATAACGTTAATATCGGCGCGGGCACCATCACTTGTAACTATGATGGTGCAAATAAACATAAAACGGTGATCGGCGATGACGTGTTTGTTGGCTCTGACAGCCAGCTGGTCGCGCCGGTGACCGTCGGCAAAGGCGTCACCATTGCCGCAGGAACAACGGTAACGCGTGATGTTGCCGATAATGAATTAGTGTTAAGCCGCGTGCCGCAGGTTCATAAACAGGGATGGCAGCGCCCGGTGAAGAAGAAGTAAGGCTATTTCTCTTTCGCCCTTTTGGGGGAAAGAGCGGGGTGAGGGGATAATATAATCCTCCCCCCACGGCAGTACCATAAAAATAACCCCACTCTCTACAAGGCTCGGGGCGCCCGGAAAAACGGGTAAACAGGTTGACCGACAACGTATGGCATACAGCCAAAATCGGAATTAAAAACTATGTGTGGAATTGTTGGCGCAGTCGCGCAGCGTGATATTGCTGAAATCCTTCTCGAAGGTTTACGTCGTCTGGAATACCGCGGTTATGACTCCGCCGGTCTGGCAGTCGTCGATAACGAAGGTCATATGAACCGCGTTCGTCGCCTTGGGAAAGTCCAGATGCTGGCCCAGGCGCTGGAAGAACATCCGTTGCACGGTGGGACTGGAATTGCCCATACCCGCTGGGCGACGCACGGCGAACCGTCTGAAGGCAACGCGCATCCGCATGTTTCTGACCATATTGTGGTGGTGCATAACGGAATTATCGAAAACCATGAGCCGCTGCGCGAGCTGTTGCAGTCGCGAGGCTACGTTTTTGTCTCCGAGACTGACACAGAAGTGATTGCGCATCTGGTTCACTGGGAGCTGGAACAAGGCGGCACCCTGCGTGAAGCCGTTCTGCGAACCATCCCGCAGCTGCGTGGCGCTTACGGCACCGTGATCATGGATACCCGCGATCCGGGTACGCTACTGGCCGCTCGTTCAGGCAGCCCGCTGGTCATTGGCCTGGGGATGGGGGAAAACTTCATTGCCTCCGATCAGCTCGCGCTACTGCCGGTTACCCGCCGCTTTATCTTCCTCGAAGAGGGCGATATTGCTGAGGTTACCCGCCGTTCGGTGACTATCTTTGATAAATCCGGCGCCGAAGTGCAGCGCCCGGACATCGAATCCAATCTGCAGTACGATGCAGGCGATAAAGGTATCTATCGCCACTACATGCAAAAAGAGATCTACGAGCAGCCGAACGCCATCAAAAATACCCTTTCCGGGCGCATTAGCCATGGTGAGGTTGATTTAAGCGAACTGGGCCCTCAGGCTAACGAGCTGCTGTCGCAGGTCGAGCATATTCAGATCATCGCCTGCGGCACCTCCTACAACTCAGGTATGGTTTCCCGCTACTGGTTTGAGTCGCTGGCAGGGGTACCGTGCGATGTCGAAATCGCCTCCGAGTTCCGCTACCGCAAATCGGCCGTGCGTCGAAACAGTCTGATGATCACCCTCTCTCAGTCAGGCGAAACGGCAGATACGCTGGCCGGTCTGCGCCTGTCGAAAGAGCTGGGCTATCTGGGCTCGCTGGCGATTTGTAATGTGCCCGGTTCTTCTCTGGTGCGTGAATCCGATCTGGCGATGATGACCAACGCCGGGACGGAAATCGGCGTCGCCTCGACCAAAGCCTTCACTACGCAGCTGACCGTTTTGCTGATGCTGGTGGCGAAACTGGCGCGCCTTAAAGGCCAGGACGCCGCTATCGAACACGAGATCGTGCATGGCCTGCAGGCGTTACCGAGCCGCATTGAGCAGGTGCTTTCGCAGGATAAGCGTATTGAAGCGCTGGCTGAGAATTTCTCTGACAAACACCATGCGCTGTTCCTTGGACGCGGCGATCAGTATCCCATCGCCCTCGAAGGGGCGCTGAAGCTGAAAGAGATCTCCTATATTCACGCAGAAGCCTATGCTGCCGGTGAGCTGAAGCATGGCCCGCTGGCGCTGATTGATGCTGAGATGCCGGTGGTGGTGGTGGCGCCGAACAACGAACTGCTGGAAAAACTGAAATCCAACATTGAAGAAGTTCGCGCTCGCGGCGGCCAGCTGTACGTCTTTGCTGACGGCGATGCGGGTTTCACCAGCAGCGACAATATGCACATCATCGAGATGCCGCACGTTGAAGAGGTTATCGCGCCAATCTTCTACACTGTACCGCTGCAGCTGTTGGCGTATCACGTCGCGCTGATCAAAGGGACTGACGTTGACCAGCCGCGTAACCTGGCGAAATCAGTTACCGTGGAATAACGGTTTTTACATCCTGACAGGGCTGCCATCCGGCAGCCCTTTTTATTTGCGGCGAACGGAGAGATCCTACCCGCTTTATGACAGTCTGTCATTTTTGAGACGCTTTTTTGTCGTCATAAAAATAAAATTTTTCGGCAATATTTTCTTCATTATCTTTATTAACAATATGATTTGTATTGTTTTTATTTAGCGTAAAATCCCGCTTTTTCGACTGTCATAAAACTGTAATAATTCGTACATTTTACTGTCACCTGTTTGTCCTATTTTGCTCACCATAGCTTCGAAACAATGGTTTACGAATCCAGCAGGAGACATTATGAACGTTATGCGTACCACCGTCGCAACAGTTGTCGCCGCGACCTTATCGATGAGCGCTTTCTCTGTTTTTGCAGCAGCAAGCCTGACTGGCGCAGGCGCAACTTTTCCCGCGCCGGTGTATGCCAAGTGGGCAGATACCTATAACAAAGAAACGGGTAATAAAGTCAATTACCAGGGTATCGGCTCCTCTGGCGGCGTAAAACAAATTACGGCCAACACCGTAGACTTTGGCGCTTCTGATGCCCCTCTGGCTGACGATAAACTGGCTCAAGAAGGTTTGTTCCAGTTCCCGACCGTTATCGGCGGCGTGGTGCTGGCGATTAACCTGCCTGGCGTGAAATCCGGTGAGCTGGTGCTTGACGGTAAAACGCTGGGTGACATCTACCTTGGCAAGATCAAAAAATGGGATGACGCAGCGATTGCTAAGCTCAACCCGGGCATGAAGCTGCCTTCTCAGAATATCGCAGTGGTTCGTCGTGCCGATGGTTCCGGTACTTCCTTCGTTTTCACCAGCTATCTGGCGAAGGTGAACGAAGAGTGGAAATCTAAAATCGGCGCGGGTTCAACCGTTAACTGGCCGACCGGTCTGGGCGGTAAGGGCAACGACGGCATCGCCGCGTTTGTTCAGCGTCTGCCGGGCTCTATCGGCTACGTAGAATATGCCTACGCAAAACAGAACAACCTCGCTTACACCAAACTGCTGTCTGCCGATGGCAAGCCGGTGAGCCCGACTGAAGATAACTTTGCTAACGCGGCAAAAGAAATCGACTGGAGCAAATCCTTTGCACAGGATCTGACTAACCAGAAAGGCGACAACGCATGGCCGATTACCTCGACTACCTTCATTCTGGTTCACAAGGCTTCCAATAAGCCAGAGCAGACCGCTGAAGTGCTGAAGTTCTTCGACTGGGCGTATAAAAACGGCGGTAAAGAGGCTAACGCGCTGGATTATGCAACCCTGCCGGAAAGCGTGGTTGAGCAGGTTCGCGCGGCATGGAAGACCAACGTCAAGGATAGCAGCGGTAAAGCGCTGTACTAATACCCGTCATACTTCGAGTTACAGGCGCGTTGGCAGCGCTTGCCTGTAGCTCGAATTATTTAGGGTATGGCATTACCTTTGCCAGAAAGATCAGTAAACTACGATTTTTTCTGGCCCGAAACTGAAGAGTAACGTATGGCTGCAACCAAGCCGGCATTTAACCCTCCGGGGAAAAAGGGTGACATAATTTTCAGCGTGCTGGTAAAACTGGCGGCGCTGATTGTGCTATTGATGCTTGGCGGCATCATCGTCTCCCTTATCATCTCGTCCTGGCCAAGCATTGAGAAATTCGGCTTTGCCTTCCTGTGGACCAAAGAGTGGGATGCGCCGAACCAGATTTTCGGTGCCCTGGTGCCTATTTACGGAACGCTGGTCACCTCATTTATCGCGCTGCTGATCGCCGTACCGGTGAGCTTCGGTATTGCGCTGTTCCTGACCGAACTTTCACCCGCCTGGCTCAAGCGCCCGCTGGGTATCGCTATTGAACTGCTGGCCGCAATCCCCAGTATCGTTTACGGCATGTGGGGCCTGTTTATTTTCGCCCCGCTGTTTGCGACTTACTTTCAGGAACCGGTTGGCAATGTATTGTCGACCATTCCGTTCGTTGGCGCGCTCTTTGCGGGCCCGGCATTTGGTATCGGTATCCTGGCGGCGGGCGTGATTCTGGCCATCATGATCATTCCTTATATCGCGGCCGTTATGCGTGACGTCTTTGAACAGACACCGGTGATGATGAAAGAGTCGGCATACGGTATCGGATGTACAACGTGGGAAGTTATCTGGCGTATCGTTCTGCCTTTTACCAAAAACGGCGTGATTGGCGGAGTGATGCTCGGACTGGGGCGCGCGCTTGGGGAAACCATGGCGGTGACCTTTATTATCGGCAACACCTACCAGCTTGATAGCGCTTCGCTGTATATGCCAGGTAACAGCATCACCTCCGCGCTGGCCAACGAGTTTGCCGAAGCGGAAACCGGACTGCACGTTGCAGCCTTGATGGAGCTGGGTCTGATTCTGTTCGTTATCACCTTTATTGTTCTGGCCGCATCAAAGTTTATGATCATGCGCCTGGCTAAGAACGAGGGGGCACGCTAATGGCGACGATTGAACTACAAACCACCGCGGAGCTGGCGGAGTCTCGCCGAAAAATGCAGGCGAAACGCCGCATGAAAAACCGCCTCGCCCTGACGCTATCGATGGCGACCATGGCGTTTGGTCTGTTCTGGTTAATCTGGATCCTGATGTCCACCGTTACCCGCGGCATCGACGGCATGAGCCTGGCGCTGTTTACCGAAATGACCCCGCCGCCAAATACGGCGGGCGGCGGTCTGGCGAACGCCCTGGCAGGTAGCGGATTGTTGATTCTGTGGTCGACGGTTATCGGTACCCCACTGGGCATTCTGGCGGGGATTTATCTGGCGGAATATGGCCGTAAATCCTGGTTGGCTGAAGTCATTCGTTTTATTAACGACATCCTGCTTTCCGCGCCGTCGATTGTCGTCGGTCTGTTTGTGTACACCATCGTCGTTGCGCAAATGCAGCACTTTTCCGGCTGGGCGGGCGTGATTGCGCTGGCGCTGCTGCAGGTACCTATCGTTATTCGTACCACTGAAAACATGCTGAAGCTGGTTCCGGACAGCCTGCGCGAGGCGGCCTATGCGCTCGGTACGCCAAAGTGGCGAATGATTTCTGCGATCACCCTGAAGGCATCGGTATCGGGCATTATGACCGGTATCCTGCTGGCTATCGCCCGTATCGCCGGGGAAACGGCGCCGCTGCTGTTTACCGCGCTCTCCAATCAGTTCTGGAGCACCGATATGATGCAGCCGATCGCTAACTTGCCGGTGACGATTTTCAAATTTGCCATGAGTCCGTTTGCGGAGTGGCAGCAACTGGCATGGGCCGGGGTCTTGATTATCACCCTGTGCGTATTGCTGCTGAACATTCTGGCGCGCGTTATTTTCGCGAAGAATAAACACGGTTAATTTTTGCGGCGCGGCGAAACGCGGCGCCGAATGAGGAAGAGAACGAGATGAGTATGGTGAATACGACCCCGGGTAAACTTTCAGTACGTAATCTGAACTTCTACTACGGAAAATTCCATGCCCTGAAAAACATCAACCTGGATATCACCAAAAACCAGGTTACGGCATTTATCGGTCCGTCAGGCTGCGGTAAATCCACGCTGCTGCGTACGTTCAACAAAATGTTTGAGCTGTACCCGGAGCAGCGTGCGGAAGGTGAAATTCTGCTGGATGGCGATAATATTCTCACCAACACCCAGGATATTGCCCTGCTGCGCGCCAAAGTGGGGATGGTGTTCCAGAAGCCGACGCCGTTCCCGATGTCGATTTATGACAACATCGCCTTTGGCGTACGCCTGTTTGAGAAACTCTCCCGCGCGGATATGGACGAGCGAGTGCAGTGGGCTTTGACCAAAGCCGCATTGTGGAATGAAACCAAAGATAAACTGCATCAGAGCGGATATTCTCTCTCCGGTGGTCAGCAGCAGCGTCTGTGCATCGCGCGCGGTATCGCTATTCGTCCGGAAGTCTTACTGCTGGATGAGCCCTGCTCGGCGCTGGACCCGATCTCTACCGGGCGTATTGAAGAGCTGATTACCGAACTGAAACAGGATTACACCGTCGTTATCGTGACCCACAACATGCAGCAGGCCGCGCGTTGTTCCGACCATACGGCATTTATGTATCTTGGCGAGCTGATTGAATTCAGCAACACGGACGATCTGTTTACCAAGCCCGCTAAGAAGCAAACTGAAGATTATATTACTGGCCGCTACGGTTGATTGCCCTTCTGCTTTCAGGCTCTAACCTATTGGGCAATCAGGAGATACTATGGATAACCTAAACCTTAACAAACATATTTCCGGCCAGTTCAACGCTGAACTGGAGTACATCCGCACCCAGGTCATGACCATGGGTGGGCTGGTGGAACAGCAGCTTTCTGATGCGATCACCGCTATGCATAACCAGGACAGCGAGCTGGCGAAGCGCGTTATCGACGGCGATAAGCAGGTCAATATGATGGAAGTGGCGATCGATGAAGCCTGCGTACGCATCATCGCCAAGCGCCAGCCAACCGCCAGCGACCTGCGCCTGGTGATGGCGATTATCAAAACCATCGCCGAGCTGGAACGTATTGGCGACGTAGCGGATAAAATTTGCCGCACCGCGCTGGAAAAATTCTCCCAGCAGCATCAGCCGCTGCTGGTCAGCCTGGAATCGCTGGGGCGCCATACCGTGCAGATGCTGCACGATGTGCTGGATGCCTTTGCGCGTATGGACCTTGATGAAGCCGTGCGTATCTATCGCGAAGATAAGAAAGTTGACCAGGAATATGAAGGCATCGTGCGTCAACTGATGACCTATATGATGGAAGATTCGCGCACTATTCCAAGCGTATTGACCGCGCTGTTCTGCGCCCGCTCGATTGAGCGTATCGGCGACCGTTGCCAGAATATCTGCGAATATATTTTCTACTTCGTCAAAGGTCAGGATTTTCGTCATGTTGGCGGTGACGAGCTGGATAAACTGCTGGCGGGGAAAGACCCCAAAGAGTAATAAATCACAGAGACTAATTCTGATAAAAGGACATATCAGAATTAGTTATGATATATATTTCAGTTTTTTTCATTAACAATAACGGTGCGATTGTCGTCACAAATAACAATTTCACCAATTGTGGTTTTATTTTTATAGCGTAACAATACGGTTTATCAATCGAGTGACTTGTCGTTACAAGGCTCGAATGGAAACGGCGGATTGTTACTGCGTAAGCAGGCAAAACCTGACATCACCTTTAATCTGGTGATGTCAGGTTTTTTTTTGCCAAATAATCCACTCGCAGTAGATGAATGGGGTTGTTACCGCCGTGCGGGCAAAACCTGAAGAAAATCGCCTCTGTTTTATGCAGAGAGTTTTCTTCAGGTTTTTTTATACGCTGCAAGGATGTCTGAGGGTAACCATGCCTCGCGCTGGTCGTTATTTTTCACGATGTTCAGCTGCACTCATTTTATATAAAGGGAATTTATGTTTAGAAGAAATCTGATTACATCTGCCATTATTATTATGGCGCCGCTCGCTTATTCTACCCATGCTATGGCGGCATCGTTGACGGTTGAGCAGCGCCTTGAACTTCTGGAAAAGGCGCTTAAGGATACGCAGTCCGAACTCAAAAAATATAAAGATGAAGAGAAAGCCAGAAATCAAATATGGGTCGCCAATACGCAGCCGGGCGAAAATAAAACAAGCGCGGCCCAGCAAGTTGTTAGCCCGCCAGCGCCGGCCCGCGCCGCCCAAAAACCGGCGGCAGTGCTGGTGAAAAATGAACAACCTGCGGCTAATGGCGAGTCTATCTATAGCTCCATGACGATGAAGGATTTCAGCAAGTTTGTGAAGGATGAAATTGGCTTCAGCTATAACGGCTATTACCGTTCCGGTTGGGGAACCGCCTCTCATGGATCGCCAAAATCGTGGGCGATTGGTTCGCTTGGCCGCTTTGGTAACGAATACTCTGGCTGGTTTGATTTACAGCTTAAGCAGCGGGTCTATCAGGAAGGCAATAGGCGTGTTGATGCGATCGTGATGTTAGACGGTAACGTCGGGCAGCAATATTCCAGCGGCTGGTTCGGGGATAATGCTGGCGGCGAGAACTATATGCAGTTCTCTGATATGTACGTCAATACCAAAGGTTTCCTGCCGTTTGCGCCGGAGGCGGATTTCTGGGTCGGCAAGCACGGCGCGCCGAAAATTGAAATCCAGATGCTGGACTGGAAAACGCAAAGAACCGATGCTGCAGCTGGCGTTGGTTTTGAAAACTGGAAGGTGGGCGCGGGTAAGTTTGATATTGCGCTGGTGCGCGAGGACGTTGATGACTACAACCGTACGTTGACCAAAAGCCAGCAAATTAACACCAATACTATTGATGTTCGTTATAAAGAGATCCCGCTTTGGGATAAAGCGTCATTGATGGTCAGCGGCCGGTATGTCGCGGCAAATCAGAGTTCATCCGAGAAATATAATGAAGGTAATAATGGGTATTATGAATGGAAAGATACCTGGATGGCGGGAACGTCGTTAACGCAGAAATTCGATAACGGCGGGTTTAACGAATTTTCATTCCTGCTGGCGAATAATTCCATCGCCAGCAGCTTCTCGCGCTACGCGGGATCCAGTCCGTATACCACATTCAACGGCAGATACTATGGCGATCATACTAACGGCACAGCCCTTCGTTTGACTTCCCAGGGAGAAACCTATCTGAGTGATGACATCATTATGGCTAACGCCATCGTTTACTCCTTTGGTAATGATGTCTACAGCTACGAGACCGGCGCACACTCCGATTTCGAATCTATTCGCGCCGTCGTTCGTCCCGCCTGGATCTGGGATAAATATAACCAAACCGGCGTCGAACTGGGCTATTTCAAACAGCAGAACAAAGATATCACCGGCAAGAAATATAACGAATCCGGCTACAAAACCACCTTGTTCCATACCTTTAAAGTGAATACCAGTATGCTGACCTCACGCCCGGAAATTCGTTTCTATGCGACTTATATTAAAGCGAAGGATATCGACCTGGATAAGGCCGCTAACAGCAACACCAGCAGCATTTTTGAAGATGGCAAGAACGATCAGTTTGCCGTTGGCGCCCAGGCTGAAATCTGGTGGTAAGGCTGGCAATGGCCAGGACAAAACTCTAAAGAGGAATAACGATGAAACGACATGCTATTTACTTCGCTCTGGCCCTGGCGGGCGCAGCGTTTACCGCTCATGCTGCGCCGTTTCCGGCCACGCCGAGCGCGGCGATCCCGGTCAGCCAGTATATTACGCAGGTTAACGGCGATAAGAGTATTACCTTCCGCCTGTTTGCCCCGGACGCAAAACGGGTATCCGTGGTGACGGGGGCAACGCCGGACACCTTCGTCTCCCACGATATGGCCAAAGATGAACAGGGGATCTGGACATGGAAAAGCGAAGCTCTGGCACCCAACCTCTACGAATACTATTTTGATGTCGACGGATTCCGTTCAGTCGATACCGGTAGCCGCTATCAGAAGCCCCAGCGACAGGTGAATACCAGCCTGATTCTGGTCCCCGGCAGCATTCTTGACGATCGCGCGGTGGCTCATGGTGAACTACGCACCTTGACCTACCACTCAAAGGCGCTGAATTCTGAACGCCGTGTCTACGTGTGGACGCCGCCGGGCTATACCGGTACCGGCGAGCCGCTGCCGGTGCTCTATTTCTATCACGGTTTTGGCGACAGTGGCCTGTCGGCCATCGATCAGGGACGTATCCCGCAAATCATGGATAACCTATTGGCGGAAGGTAAAATCAAGCCAATGCTGGTGGTGGTGCCGGATACCGAAACCGATATCCCTGAAGCGGTTGCGGAAAACTTCCCGCCGCAGGAACGGCGTAAAACCTTCTATCCGCTGAATGCGAAAGCGGCGGATAAAGAGCTGATGAACGATATTATTCCGCTGATTGATGCCCGCTTTAATGTGCGTAAAGACGCGGATGGTCGGGCGCTTGCTGGGCTGTCGCAGGGCGGTTATCAGGCGCTGGTCTCCGGAATGAACCATCTGGAGAGTTTCGGCTGGCTGGCGACGTTCAGCGGCGTAACGACCACCACGGTACCGGATGCCGGCGTCGAGGCGCAGCTAAACAACCCGCAGGCGATCAATAAGCAGCTGCGTAACTTCACCGTCGTCGTAGGCGAGAAAGACGCGGTCACCGGAAAAGATATCGCCGGACTGAAAGCGGAGCTGGAGAAGCAGAACATCAAGTTTGACTACCACGAGTTCCCGGGCCTGAATCATGAAATGGACGTCTGGCGTCCCGCCTATGCCGAATTCGTACAGAAGTTGTTCAAATAACATGAAGGAGTCAGTTCGCTGGCTCCTTATCTTCATTATATTCAGGGAAATAACATGAAGTTAATCGTGACGGAAGATTATGCCGAGATGAGCCTGGTCGCCAGCCATCATGTCTTAGGCTACATCACTGCGCCGCGGAGGATGAATCTGGCGGTAACGGCAGGCAGTACGCCGAAGAAAATGTATGAACATCTGACGGCAGCGATTAAAGGCAAATCATTCTATTCTCAAGTCCATTATTACAATTTTGACGAGATCCCGTTCCGCGGACAGGATCGCGAAGGCGTGACCATTTCCAATCTGCGCAACCTGTTTTTCACTCCCGCTCAGATCCCTGAAGAGAACATTCACAAGCTCAGCCATGCAAACTTTATCCATCACGACCAGCGGTTACACGAAGAAGGGGGCCTCGATCTGATGGTGATGGGCCTCGGCGCTGACGGCCATTTTTGCGGTAACTTGCCGAATACCACGCGGTTCCACGATGCGACGGTGGAAGTTCCTATCATCGGGGGTTTGGTGGATCTCGTCGCGCACGGCGAAATGGGCGGCGACTTCTCCGCGGTGCCGGATAGCTACGTCACGATGGGGCCGAAAAGCGTCATGGCGGCGAAAAATTTGCTTCTGATCGTCAGCGGAGCGGCAAAAGCGCAGGCGCTAAAACAGGTGATTGAAGGCGAAGTCAGCGAGCGGGTTCCGGCATCTGTGCTGAAACTGCATCCATCCCTGGTGATAGTGGCTGATAAAGCGGCGGCTGCGGAATTGAGTCAACCGTAATCCACTTTCAGCGTAGCGCAGGCGGGACGCTCCCGGGTTGCGCTACGCTGCGGCTTTTATCGAGTAATATGCCAGCCGCGCGCTTTCCACAGTTCCGGCAGCGCTTCCAGACGGGTAAACGTCGTCACTTTCGGATGGTCGATGGGCTTGTTGTGCGGATCGGCGCAGAAGTAGAACACCTCCATGCCTGCCGCGATCCCCGACTGCGCGCCTGCGCTGGAGTCGTCAACCAGTATGCAGTTCTCGACGTTAACGTTCATCGCTTTTGCGGCATGCAGCATTAGCGCCGGATCGGGCTTCCAGCGCTGGATATCGTAGCCGCTATACAGACGCTCGGGGAAATGGCGCAGCATGCCTGTTTTACCGAGAGAGTGCTGCATTTTGCTGACTGGGCCGTTGGAGACCACGCACATCGGCACGTTGACCGCGTCCAGCAGCGCCTGGGCGCCAGAAATGACTTCCAGTTCAGTATCAAACAGGCGTGCGACTTCATCGCGGTAAACCGGTTCAAGGGTCGCTTTATCCAGATTAACGCTGTACTCCGCGTTAATAGTATCGATAATCTCGTACAGCTTTACGCCTTTGAAGCGCTTAAAAATCTCTTCTAAATCCAGCGTAATGCCGAATTCCCTGAACATGTGAACGTAGGCGCGGGAGCAGATCACCTCGCTGTCGACCAGCGTGCCGTCACAGTCGAAAAATACTGCTTCTGGTTGGGTCATGTCGTTTCCATTTTAATAAGTTAACGTTTTCGTCATGCTGATTGGTGAGACGCAATCGTTGCCGTATAAGCAAAATCGATGAAAAAAAGTATCTCACAACCGCCCTTATTGTCGCATTTTGGTATAGGATAGCGACGAATTTTCCCTCCTTTGTTCGGAAACCGATAATGAGTCAACAACAAACCAGCCAGTCATCTGGCCAGGGTCTGCTGGAGCGCGTGTTCAAATTACGTGAACACGGCACCACGGCACGCACCGAAGCGATTGCAGGTTTCACCACTTTTCTGACAATGGTGTACATCGTTTTTGTTAACCCACAGATTCTCGGCGTGGCGGGTATGGATACCAGCGCCGTTTTTGTCACAACCTGTCTGATTGCCGCATTCGGCAGCATTATGATGGGGCTGTTCGCTAACCTCCCGGTGGCGCTGGCGCCGGCAATGGGCCTGAACGCCTTCTTTGCTTTTGTCGTGGTACAGGCGATGGGCTTGCCCTGGCAGGTCGGGATGGGCGCGATTTTCTGGGGCGCCGTTGGCCTGCTGCTGCTGACGATTTTCCGCGTGCGCTACTGGATGATTGCCAATATCCCGGTTAGCCTGCGTATTGGCATCACCAGCGGTATCGGTCTGTTTATCGGTATGATGGGCCTGAAAAATGCGGGCGTTATCGTCGCCAACCCGGAAACCCTGGTGAGTATCGGCAACCTGACGTCCCACAGCGTGCTGCTGGGTATTCTTGGCTTCTTTATTATTGCAATTCTGGCTTCCCGCAACATCCACGCGGCGGTGCTGGTTTCTATCGTGGTTACCACGCTGCTGGGCTGGATGCTGGGTGACGTTCACTACACAGGCATCGTTTCCATGCCGCCGAGCGTGACTACGGTGATTGGTCATGTTGACCTGGCGGGCTCGCTGAATCTCGGCCTGGCGGGCGTGATCTTCTCGTTTATGCTGGTTAACCTGTTCGACTCCTCCGGCACGCTGATCGGCGTGACCGATAAGGCCGGTCTGGCCGATGCGCAGGGCAAGTTCCCGCGTATGAAGCAGGCGCTGTTTGTCGATAGCGTATCGTCCGTTGCGGGCTCCTTTATCGGCACCTCTTCCGTAACCGCCTATATTGAATCGTCCTCGGGCGTTTCCGTGGGCGGCCGTACCGGCTTAACCGCCGTGGTCGTTGGGCTCTTGTTCCTGCTGGTGATTTTCCTGTCGCCGCTGGCGGGTATGGTCCCGGCCTATGCCGCAGCCGGTGCGCTGATTTACGTTGGCGTCCTGATGACCTCCAGTCTTGCGCGGGTGAAGTGGGATGATTTAACCGAATCAGTGCCTGCGTTTATTACCGCCGTGATGATGCCGTTCAGCTTCTCCATTACGGAAGGTATTGCCTTAGGCTTTATCTCTTACTGCGTTATGAAGATTGGTACCGGCCGCCTGCGTGACCTCAGTCCGTGCGTGATTGTGGTTTCGCTGCTATTTGTACTGAAGATTGTGTTTATCGACGCGCATTAATACCTGCGCCGTCACACTCGCCCGTTCTGGCGAGCGTGACGGCGTCTGTCAGGCCTTAACCCGCTGAATATACTCGGCAAAAGCGCTCAGCTGTCCGCTCAGATGATCGAGCGTGCTCTGATCGACGACTTTCCCCTCCTGCGGATCCACTTTGTTCTGAATCACGCCGCCCATAAATTCGGGCTTATTCATCACCATTGCATCGAGGAATACCAGAATCTGACGCAGGTGATACTGACAGCGCGCACCGCCAATAGCCCCCATCGAACTGGTTTGAATCAGTACCGGCTTACCGGCCAGCGGCTGTTCCGGCAGACGAGATAGCCAGTCGATGGCGTTTTTCAGGCCGCCGGGAACCGAATAGTTATATTCTGGCGTCACGATGACCACACCGTCGGCCTCGCGAATTTGCTGCGCGATATCCTGAACGCTTTGTGGGAATCCCTCTTCCTGCTGGACATCGGCATCATAGAGTGGAATATCGCCAATGGACGGTAATGCGGAAACCGCCATACCTGCGGGCGCGATGCCGGGGAGGGTACGCGCGACCATGGCATTAAAAGAGCCTTTGCGCAGACTTCCGAGTAACGTAACAATTTTCAACGTATCAGACATAATTGCTCCTTTGCATCATGATGGCCGGGAAAACCGGTCAGTTGAGGGAGATGGCTTTTTCTAACGGTAAATGGGTAAAGCGCATAAGCCGGGCGGACGGTTCTTTGGCGCGAGCCTGCGCGTCGGGCAGGCTGCGCCAGCCCTCTTTACCATTATATTCCCAGACTTTCAGCTGACCGATATCCGGGCTGGCGGCGATGGACCAGACCAGCACCGTTTCGGCGTCGCAGACGGCTTCGATTGCCTGCGTCCCACTTGTCCTTAACCGCCCGGAGCCCGGAAGAAGCTGTAGGTTAACGGCGGTTTCGCCGGTCAGTTTCATGACGCTTTTGCGCAGCGCGTCAAGCTGAGCGCGAGCTTCGTCAGGATCGTGCTGATTGCTAATCCATACACGCTCATTACTGTTGAAAACGTAGCGGTCGGCGTCGTGCGGGGAGTGTAAACCGCGGGTGGCGTGCGGTAATTCCATATCCAGGCCGCAATCGCCTTCGGTGGTTAACGCGACGCCAACGATATTTCCAGCATAGGAGATGGAGAAACGCGGGAGATGTTCGTCGCGAAATGCGGGTTTTCCATTTTCTTCATCAATGATTTCAGGTAGTTCGCTGATGCCGTACAACATAAAGAGGAGTTCTGCGAGGAGTGACCGGGAAGCGCGATAGCGGCTTTGTCGGTACTCAGGCAGGCGCCTGGCGGATTGATGGCAGGCCGCTGACAGGCGTGTTGATAGCGGTTCCCGGGTGTTGAGTATCCCTCTTGCAAAATGCGTTGCCATTCGTCGCTCCGTGATTAATGGTCAATGATAGAAATTGCGAATTATATTATCGCTCAGAATTGTCAGGTTTTAATGCGGAAATCATCCGTTGAAAAGAGAAATCGCATGAATTTTACAATTTATTGCGCAAGGCGGGCTAAACCAGCGCTATAGCGGTTCAGTGTAAAGCTGTCTCAGCGTTTCTCGTAGCCAGACGATCTTCGGGTTGTAGCTGTTGCGCTTATGCCACAGGAGGGTAAAGGGGACGCGTATTTTCTCCAGCTGCGACGGTTCCAGCGGCAGCGGCAGTGAGACCAGCGGCAGATGATGCTGCTGATTGTAGCGCTGGCAATAACGCGGGGCGGTGGCCAGCATCGTATGATGAGGCTGGGCTGCCATAAACAGCGACTGTTCAAAGCCCGGAACGGTTAACGCCACGGTGCGTTTATGCCCCAGGTCGTGCAGAACATCATCCAGCGCCCAGGTATCGCTTTGTTCCCAACAGATATTGATATGCGGGTAGCGCAGGAAAGCGTCCAGATTCCATTCATCGTTCAGCGCGGGATGGTCGGCGCGCAGCCATACCTGCGGTAGATCGGTGAACAGGATTTCAAAATCGATATACCAGGGCAGCAGGCTGAGCTGTTCACGGG
Organism: Klebsiella sp. BDA134-6; assembly: GCF_015601345.1. Lineage (NCBI taxonomy): Bacteria > Pseudomonadati > Pseudomonadota > Gammaproteobacteria > Enterobacterales > Enterobacteriaceae > Klebsiella > Klebsiella sp. BDA134-6. The sequence continues at coordinate 5,884,075 of NZ_CP064784.1, read as the reverse complement.
AGCGAGGATGGGTTTCCCGGCCGCAAAAACCGATGTCGACTTCGCCGCGAATAATGGCATCCAGCGAATCGTAATCCCAGTTTCGCAGGCGGATCAGCGCCTGCGGATAGCGCTGGTAGATCCGCTGTGAAAGCGTATTCAACAGGATCATCAGCAGGGGCGACTCCGCCGCCAGCTCAAACTTTAGCCCGCTTGGCATAGTGTGATGGGGCTTGTCGAGGATCTGATTACCCATCTGCATCCAGTCCGCCAGATCCTGCTCCATACTGCTCATCAGCGGCGTGGGCGACAGCCCCAGAGGCGTTTTGACAAACAGCGGATCGTCAAACCAGGCTCGGAGTTTGGCCAGCGACTTGCTCACCGCCGACGGCGAAACGTTCATCCGCTTCGCCGTGCGGGTAACGCTGAGCTCCTGAGTTAAGAGCTGCAGGCACAGCAGTAAATTAAGATCGAGACTCGACAGGGGTTTCTTCATAGCGTTGCGCGGCCCGCGCCGGAGAGGCGACCATAATCAGAACAATACTCACTATGCTACAGGCAATAAGTATCCCGATCAGCATATTCATCGCGCTGAGCCCGATGATAGCCGCCAGCCAAATCCACAGTGAAGAGCCGCAAACCTGAGCAATCCCCAAGACTGAACTCGCCATGCCAGCGCGTAGAGTAAATGGCCCCAGGGCCTGGCTCATCGCCACGCCAAAGCCGGCGGAGAACCCGGCGCAAATCAGTCCCAACCCCAGCATCGTTATCGTCTGGCTGGTGGCAAGGCTCAGCAGCACGCCCGCGATAAAAAAGAGCGCCTGCGAGGTCAGCATCAGGGTGCGGGGTTTAAAGAGCGACAGAGCAAACGGCGTCGAGAACGATACCACCATGCTCACTAGCGCCATGAGTGCCATCGCCATGGAATAAGTCCCGCGATCGAAGCCCATCACTTCCATCATGAGCACCGGGGAGACGTTAACGTAGGTCAGAATAGCCGTTACGCTGAGGGTAGTCATGATCATTCGGCTGAGGAAAAAGCGGTTAAGCAGCGATTCGGGGGCCACATTTTGCTGCGCCGCCTGCGGAACGGATGTTGGACGCGTTTCCCGCAAGATAAATATCGACAGCAGTCCCACCAGAACGCCCATGCCGGTCATGGTATAGAACAGGCTCTGCCAGGGGTATTTCAGCATAATCAGGTGGCCGAGTACCGGCGCCAGCACCGGAATAATGCAGGTGATGCCGTTAAGGAGGGAAAGCACCTTCGCCCGGCGGCGATCGTCGAGGGTATCGCGCAGCACCGCAAAGGCAACGACGTAGCAGCTGCCGGCGCCAATCCCCTGAATAAAACGCCCCGCCAGGAAGTGGGCGCTGACCTGCGCCTGCGAGCAGATAAGGGAGGCGAGTATGAAAACAACGGCGCCGAAAATCGCCACTGGCTTACGGCCTGACTTGTCGGCGATACGGCCAGCAAACAGCATTGCTGCGGCCATCCCTGCCAGATAAACCGAGAAGGCGATGTGCAGCTGCGCTTCACTGGCCCCCAGATCCTGCGCAATGCGCGGCAGGCCGACCAGATACATATCAATACCGGATGGATAAAGCAGAACCAGCGCAAAACTGCAGATAAGAAAGCGTGCCATAGAACCCTCGCATAAGATTGCCGTACAGCATAGAGGGGTTCGTGCGGTAGTACGAGTTGCCATTTGGACAACAATGATTTCCTGGGAGGAAAAGCGACGAAGCAAGCGCCGCTTTGGCATCGGGAGGCCATCCCGCCAGGAGGCATACCTGGCGGGCGAAGGAAGCGACTCAGACAAGCAGCGCGCGGTTAACTTTAATTACCGCTTTTTTTATCTCCATGCTCGCTGCGCCCTGCACGCCCGGCTTATGCGGTTCGCCAGGAAAAAAAATGGCGAACATGCCAGGCTTCAGGGTCACCTGCTGCTGGTCGGCGATAGCTGCGCACAGCTGGTAGTCCTCTTCTTTATGCCAGACGTCGCACTCACGGGCGCTGTCGGCTACGCCGCAGTGGATTGTCTCCTCGCCTTGCAGCAGGATCTGAATATCAATAAATTTTTCGTGCAGCTCCGCTTTTTTACTTTCCGCCGACTGCGTGGCGAAGCGCATGACGTTCATATAAATATCATCGCCCTGCAACTCATAACGACCCGGCTCACACTGCTGCGGCTGAACTTTAAAGGCCAGCCTCACGGCCTCAAGCAGTACGGGTGATAGTCCTGCGCATTCCGGGTGATGGATATCGCCGATAATCATAATGCTTTGTCCTCCGCTAACAACGCCGCGCCAATCAGACCGGCATCATGCTGATAGTGTGCGGCTACAATCTTCGTCTGATAGACCGCAGGTTCCTGCGCCAGATAGGTCTCAACTAGCGGGAGATAGCCGGGCGCCAGCCCGATGCTGCCGCCCAGTACGGCACACTGGCAGTTAACGCTGGCCTTCATGTCGGCAATCAGCCGGGCGATGGTTTGCGCCGAACGGTGGACTAACGACGTTGCCTGCGGATGGCCGCTCTGCGCAAGAGTAAAAATGGATTTGGCCGTCATCCCCTGCAGATCGTCCGTCGCCAGCGCGGCGATCCCTCTGCCGGAGGCAATAGCCTCTACGCAGCCGGTGCGACCGCAGCCGCAGCGCGGACCGTGCGGATCGGCCAGCGTGTGCCCGATATGCCCGGCTAGCCCCTCGTTCCCGGACAGGAGCCGACCGTTGCAGATGATACCGCCGCCCACGCCCGTTGAGATGGTGATGAATACCATCTCGTCGGCATCGACAGACAGGGCGTGATATTCGGCCCAGGCCGCCGCCTGCGCATCGTTCACGACCAGGCACGGTCGCCCCGTCAGCTGCGCCAGCGTCTCCCGCAGAGGAAACTGCGCCAGCCCGCCAAGGTTATCCGGGTTTAACGCCGTCAGTACGCCGTGACGAATGATTCCCGTCGAGGCGACCGCTATCCGCCGGGCCTGCCCCGCGAAAGGCGCGACCAGCGCGCTCAACGCCTCCGTCAGTGCCGCCGGCGTTTTGCTGGCGGGCGTCGGCAGCGCTCGTTTCTCCAACAGACGATGCTGCGTATCAATTAGCGCGGCGGCCAGCTTGGTGCCGCCGATGTCTATCGCCAGCGTCGTCATAGCGCAACCTCAGCCAGCGCATCGCGGTACCACTGGCAGATGTGTTCAATACGCGTAATCGCGGAACCGACGGTCACCGCCCATGCGCCTTGCATTATGGCCTGCGCTGCCAGGACCGGGGAGTTGAACCGCCCTTCGGCAATGACCCGGTATCCTTTGGCGCTCAGCGCCTGCACTAGCGGGAAATCCGGTTCGGTAGGTACCGCATCCGTGGTATACCCGGATAGCGTAGTGCCGATAATTTCTGCGCCCAGAGCGTGGCAGCGAGTACCGTCTTCAAGGTTCGAGCAGTCTGCCATCGCGACGCAGCCCTGCTGATGAATACGCTCGATAGTCGCCTTCACGCTGGCCGGACGCGGGCGATCCGTGCCGTCAAAGGCGATAATATCCGCACCCGCCTGCGCCAGCGCGTCCACATCCTCAAGGAACGGCGTGATGCGCACCGGCGAGTCCGGCAGGTCGCGCTTGATGATGCCGATAATGGGTACTGAAATAAGTTCGCGCGTGGCCTTCAGGTTATTAATGCCTTCAATACGTACCGCGACTGCTCCCGTCTTGACCGCCGCCAGCGCCATCGCCGCGACTATTTCAGGCTTATCTAACGGGCTGCCCGGCACCGGCTGGCACGAGACAATGAGTCCGCCCAATTCTTTAACCTTCACATCCAAAGTATCAAATAAAGACATAGCGCTATCCCTTACTTCCGTTTGCGCCCGACAGCGCCGGGCGCATGAATTTAATGTTTACTGCAAAGCGGAGCGTCCGCTTTGTCGTGACGAACCTTTGCCCCGCTAAACGGTTTGCCATCAATAGCGTCATGGGTTCGCAGCGCCTCCGGGCGAATCCAGCGCTGTACGCGAGACGGCATATCCAGGCCAATCAGCAGGATCACCACAAACGTCAATCCAAAAGAGAGCGACCCCAGCGCCGTACCCAGATGCATATGCTGTGCGACCAGCGCGCCGAGGACCGGCGCCGCCGCACCGCCCAGAGCGCCGACGTTGTAGGTGAAGCCCAGACCGGCAGCGCGCTGATCGGTGTCAAAGTAACCACCGATCAGTTTCGGCAGTATTCCCGCGATCCCCTGTCCCAGCATCTGCTGGAAGAAGAGCAGGAGGCCCAGACCCCAGAGGCTGGCGCCGCCGATGGCGAAGACAGGGATAATCAGTACCTGCGAGGCCAGCAGGCTGTAAACGTAGGCTTTACGCGTGCCCAACCAGTCGCCAAGGAATCCGCCGACGATGCAACCGACGGCCGCGCCGAATCCACTGAAGAAAAGTACCTTCGCAACCGTCGCCGGATCGTATGCCAACTCGGTTTTCAGATAGGTTGGCAGCAGCGCCTGGATAGGCCACGAATAGAGGAAGGCGAACAGAACGACAACCATCAGCATCACGCCGGTCGGCCAGCGTTTTCCGCTGCTCTGTACCATGAAGCTGATGAAAATAACGGTGCAAACGAGCGCCAGGGCAATCACCACCAGCGGGTTGTGCTGGTTACCTGCGAAGCAGAACCACAGCGCTGCCGTTGCGATCAGCGTCGTTGCTATATTCATGGCGCGATATTTACCGCGATAGAGGATATCCACCATCGTCCGCACCGGCGCTTTCTTCGTCTGCCGCTCTTTCCAGTCTTCCGTTTCCGGAATATTTTTACGCAGCCACAGCGCGAAAATAATCGGCAAAATGCCGAGGAAGAATAAGGCGCGCCAGCCCCAGAGGGGCACCACCAGGCTGTAAACCTGCGCCGCCACAACGGCGCCGACGGAAAAGCCTGAAATCAGGAAACCGCTGGCTTTGTTACGCAGATGTTTTGGCCAGCTTTCAATAACATAGGTGGCGCTGGAGCCGTACTCGCCGGCCATCCCCATTCCGATCACCATTCGGGCGATAAACATCGAGGTGTATCCCGGCGCAAAGCCGCAGGCCAGCGTACCGACGGAGAAAAGAATAATACTGCTGACCATCGCCAGGCGGCGGCCATAGCGGTCGCCCATTGCCCCCAGCAGCAGGCCGCCGAACCAACGGGAGATAAATGCCGCGGAGATAATACTCGCCGCCTGGACCGTGGTGAGCTGAAATTCGCTTTGTACTTCGGTGAGCACCAGAGCGATTAAAACGAAATCAAAACCATCCAGTAAATAGCCCAGCCAGGCTGCAGAGAAAGCCCGCCACTGGGACTTATTGAGATGCTTATACCATGGTTTGGTACTTATTATTTCACTCATATGCTCTCCTGTGATGAGCAGCGTTTTTATGCTATCGGGCCTAAAACAGCAGGGTGTCGCATAGCCAAATGAAGTTAAACTCCATTTAATGTATTTTTTAGAAGTTAAACACCACAAGAGCATTTTATTAAATGTGTGAACAAGATCATGGACACAGAATAGGAGAAACGAAAAAAGGCGATCTGACTCACGCCATGAGACGTAAAATGTTTTCGCCGCTCAGGATATAGACGCGGCGGCACGGCGTTTTTAAAAATCCATATTGCCTGGTGATGCGCTGTACTCCATCATTAGCGCCTGATAATCGCGTAAACAGTAGGGAAGAGATGACGACTCCGACTTCGCCGGTCAAAGCCGGGAAAATACTTGATACCCTGGGAGCGATGCAAAGCAGTATGACCCGCGTCGGGAAAAGCATTGCGCAGTTTGTGATGACTTCCCCCCACAAGGTGACGCAGCTTTCTATCGCCGACCTCTCAGAGGAAGTGAACGCGGGCGAAGCGTCGGTGATCCGTTTCTGTCGACAGCTGGGCTATAAAGGCTTTCAGAATTTCAAAATGGAGCTGGCTATTGAGCTGGCCATGACCGATACCGATGACAACAGCACGCTTCTGGAGGCTGAAATTCAGAAAGCCGACGATGCGCACACCATTGGTCTCAAGCTCCAGGGCGCTATCTCGACCGTGCTCTCGGAAACGCTCAATCTGCTGGATATGGAGCAGGTTGAACGGGTCGTTGAGGCGCTGCATAGCTGCAATAGCACCTTTATCTTCGGCGTTGGCGCCTCCGGGCTGACCGCCGAAGAGATGAAGCACAAGCTGATGCGAATCGGGATGCGCGTCGATGCCTTAACGAATAATCACTTTATGTATATGCAGGCCGCGCTGCTCAAGGCTGGCGATGTCGCTATCGGTATCAGCCACTCCGGGCATTCGCCGGAAACCACCCACGCCCTTAGTCTGGCAAAGCAGGCCGGAGCCATCACCGTCGCCTTAACGCATAACCTCGGGTCGCCATTGAGTAAAGTCGCGGATATTACGCTGATTAACGGCAACCGCCAGGGACGCCTGCAGGGCGACTCCATTGGCACCAAAACGGCGCAGCTTTTCGTACTGGATCTCATTTACACGCTGCTGGTGCAGAAAGATCCTGAAGCCGCCCGAGCCAATAAACTGCGCACGATGGATGCCCTGTCCACGCTCAAATAGAGCGATTTTTGTGCGATTCGTCACAATCCTCTACTCCCGTTTTTCTCCCTGCCGGTATCCAGTTGCAACCGGCATGGTTACCTTTTAAAGTGGAGTAATACTTCAAAGTAAATTTATGCAAGAAGAAAAACACCATTAGAGGTTTACATGACAAAGCTAACCGGTCTTATTGCCGCTCCCCACACGCCTTTTGATGCCAACGGCGAAGTCAACTACCCCGTTATCGATCGGATTGCCGAGCACCTGATTCGCCAGGGCGTTAAAGGCGCTTACGTTTGTGGGACAACCGGAGAAGGTATCCACTGTTCTGTTGACGAGCGTAAAAAAATCGCCGAGCGCTGGGTCGCGGCAAGCCAGGGACAGCTCAGCATCACGCTGCACACGGGGGCGCTCAGCATCGCCGATGCGCTGGAGCTGAGCCGTCATGCTGAAACCCTGGATATTTTTGCCACCTCGGTCATCGGTCCGTGCTTCTTTAAACCGTCTACCGTCGACGATCTGGTGGAATATTGCCGCATTATCGCCGCCGCGGCGCCGTCAAAAGGCTTCTATTACTACCATTCCGGCATGTCGGGTCTGAGCCTCGATATGGAGCAGTTTCTGATCGCCGCGGCGGATAAAATTCCGAACCTGTCCGGTATGAAGTTTAACTCCGCGGATATGTATGAGTTCCAGCGCTGCCTGCGCGTCAACAATCGCCAGTTCGATATTCCGTTCGGCGTGGATGAGTTTTTACCCGCAGGCCTGGCCTGCGGCGCCATCGGCGCGGTGGGCAGTACCTATAACTACGCGGCGCCGCTCTATCATCGCCTGATCGAGAGCTTCAACCAGGGGGATCATCAGGACGTTGCCGCCTGTATGGATAAAGTCATCGCGATTATTCGCATCCTGGTTCAGTACGGCGGCGTGGCGGCCGGGAAGCTGGCCATGCAGCTGCACGACATTGACGTCGGCGATCCGCGCCGCCCGCTGCGCCCGATGACCAGCGAGCAAAAGCGCGTCGCGCTGGACGCTTTTCGCGCTGCCGACTTTATTTAATTCTGATAGCATCACCGGCATCCGGGAGATACCGCAGCCCCGGATGCCCCTCCGCCGTTACGGCGATTCTGGTTACATCTAAACAGGGCGTTAGTACTCGGGGCTATTTCCAGATCTTCGCCATACCTTCACTTTCCGGCCTGACGCTGGAAAAGCCGAATTTCGCGTACAGTTCGGGAACATCGGCCACCAGCGAGACGTATGCCCCTTTAAACGCGTTGTTATCAAGCCAGGTAACTATTTTTTGCACGATCTGGCGACCGAGACCTTTTCCCTGATGGGCCGGGTCCACGGCGACGTCGACAATTTCAAAGTTCAGCGCGCCGTCGCCGACGATACGCCCCATACCAACGGTCACGCCCTCATAGAGAATATGCACGCCGTAGCAGCTACGCGGCAGGCCAGCACGGGCGCCTTCCAGCGGGCGCGGCGACATACCTGATATGACGCGCAGGCGACAAAAATCTTCTGCAGAAGGGACGGTATCAATAAAGGTGTAATCGATAGTCATGGTTGCATCCGGCACGTTAAAAACAGCGATGCCGATAAGGGTAATAGATAAACCAATCTACGGTGAAGATGATAAATAAAAATAATAAAAAACCCGCTTTAACAGGACGTTAATGCGGGTTAGTCAATGCTCACATACTGAGCTTATTTACCAATACAGAAACTTGAGAAAATACGCCCCAGCAGGTCATCGGAGGTAAACTCGCCGGTGATTTCGCTCAAGTTCTGCTGAGCCAGGCGCAGCTCTTCCGCCAGCAGCTCGCCAGCCCACGCGCCCAGCAGCTGCGCTTTACCCTGCTGCAGATGCTCTGCGGCGTCGGACAGCGCCTGTAGATGGCGGCGGCGCGCCAGAAAACCGCCTTCCATATTGGTTTCAAAGCCCATGCTCTGCTTGAGATGATTACGCAGTACGTCTACGCCCTCGCCGGTACGCGCCGAAAGGCGTACAAGTGAGTGATCATTTACTTCGCTCAGCCCCAGCGTTTCGCCGGTTATATCCGCTTTGTTGCGCACGACGGTAATCGGCAGGTTTTTCGGCAGACGGGCGATAAAATCTGGCCAGATATCCGCCGGATCGGTCGCGTCAGTGGTGGTGCCATCGACCATAAATAGCACGCGGTCGGCCTGTTCAATCTCCTGCCAGGCGCGCTCGATACCGATGCGCTCGACCTCATCGTTCGCATCGCGCAGGCCGGCGGTATCGATGATGTGCAGCGGCATACCATCGATATGGATATGTTCGCGCAGCACGTCGCGGGTGGTACCGGCAATATCGGTGACGATAGCCGCTTCCCGGCCCGCCAGCGCATTCAGTAGGCTTGATTTCCCGGCGTTCGGCCGCCCGGCAATGACGACCTTCATCCCTTCGCGCAGCAGGCTGCCCTGGCGCGCTTCGGCGCGAACGGCATCAAGATCGGCGATAACGTCGTTTAGCTGGGCTTCAATTTTGCCATCGGAGAGGAAGTCGATCTCTTCGTCCGGGAAATCAATGGCCGCCTCCACGTAGATGCGCAGGTGCGTCAGCGCTTCCACAAGATGGTTTACGCGGGTAGAGAATGCGCCCTGCAGCGAATTCAGCGCAGAACGTGCCGCCTGCTCGGAGCTGGCGTCGATCAGATCGGCAATGGCTTCTGCCTGTGCCAGGTCGAGCTTGTCGTTTAAAAACGCGCGCTCGGAGAACTCGCCGGGCCTGGCGATGCGCACGCCCGGCAGCGTCAGAATGCGTTTCAGAAGCAGGTCGAGGATAACCGGGCCGCCGTGGCCCTGAAGCTCCAGCACGTCTTCACCGGTAAAGGAGTTAGGGCCGGGGAACCACAGCGCAATCCCCTGATCCAGCGCACTGCCGTCGCTGTCTTTAAACGGCAGGTAGTCGGCATAGCGCGGTTTCGGCAGCTTGCCCAGCACCGCCTGCGCAACGTCGCGCGCCTTCAGGCCAGAGATGCGCAGAATGCCCACACCACCGCGTCCCGGTGGGGTTGCCTGGGCGACGATAGTGTCGTTATGGCTCATGGTGACTCTCTATGTAGATGTAAAAAAGGCGGTCTATTGACCGCCTTCTCTGGCATTAACGTTACCGTAGATACTCGAAATAATTCAAGTTGCAGAAAGGCGGCAAGTTAGTGAGGCCCCAGGAGCTTACTGTAGTAAGTGACTGGGGCGAACTAATGAAGCCAACGCATCTGCGGCTTGAAGAATGAAGAGTATCAGGATTTTTTCTTCTCGCGGCTATGAAGGCCACGCTTCTCCAGACCACGGTAAATCAGCTGCTGCTGAATAATGGTGACCAGGTTGCTGACGATATAGTAAACCACCAGACCGGACGGGAACCACAGGAAGAACACCGTGAAGATGACCGGCATAAAGGTCATGATCTTCTGCTGCATCGGGTCGGTCACGGTGGTCGGAGACATCTTCTGGATGAAGAACATCGTCGCGCCCATGATGATCGGCAGGATGTAGTACGGGTCTTGCGCAGACAGGTCGTGGATCCACAGGATAAACGGCGCATGACGCAGTTCAACCGAGGCGCTCAGCATGTAGTACAGCGCAAGGAAGATTGGCATCTGGATTATCAGCGGGAAGCAGCCACCCAGCGGGTTAACCTTCTCAGCTTTATACAGGGCCATCATTTCCTGGCTTTGACGCTGCTTGTCGTCGCCCAGACGCTCGCGCATCGCCTGAATCTTCGGCTGCAGCATACGCATCTTCGCCATGGAGGTGTACTGCGCTTTAGTCAGCGGGTACATGATGCCACGAACGATAAAGGTGATGACGATGATGGAGAAGCCCCAGTTGCCCAGGAAGCTATGGATCCATTTCAGCAGTTTGAACAGCGGCTGAGAGATAAACCACAGCCAGCCGTAGTCGACGGTCAGGTCAAGGTGTGGCGCAACGGCGGCCATTTTGTCCTGAATGGCCGGGCCGACCCACAGGGTGCTTTCCAGCTTATCGGTTTGACCCGGCTGCACCAGAACCGGCTGCGATTTGTAGCCGATAGCCACAATACCGTTGCCGAGATTCGCGGTGTAGAAGTTGTTAGTACCGTTGTTCTGCGGAACCCATGCGGTTGTGAAGTACTGCTGCAGCATGGCAACCCAACCATTTTGGGTGCTAACGTTCAGGTTTTCGTTATCGATGATAGTATCGAATTTATATTTTTCGTACTTCGTTTCAGACGTTGAGTACGCCGCGCCGCGGAAGGTGTGCATCGTTGTCAGACCGCCGGTCTGCGTATCGCGATGCGTCGGCAGGTTGGCCGTTTGCTTCAGTTGACCAAACGTCGACACTTCCAGCGGTTTTTCGCTGGCGTTCTGCACGCTATAGCCGACGTTTACCGCATATTCACCGCGCTTAAGGGTGAAGGTTTTGGTGAATACATTGCCTGCTTTATCGGTGTACGTCAGAGGAATGACGATTTCGTTCTGGCCATCAGCCAGCACAAACGCATCTTTATCGACGTTATACAACGGACGCGGTCCGTTAGCCGGGTTGTCCGGGCCATCACGACCGGTCAGGCCGCTCTGCGCCTGATAGGTAAACTGCGGCGTGGTTTCCAGTAACTGGAACGGCTCAGTCGACTTCAGCTCTTTCGGATAATCCAGAAGCAGCGCTTGCTCAACATCACCACCGCTGGTGTTGATGGTCAGGTCAAGCACATCGGTTTTTACCGTAATCAGTTTCCCCTGGCCACTGGCCGGTACGCCCTGGTCGGCGGCGCTACCCGTTGCTGTGGTCGTTGTCTGCGTGGTCTGCTGCTGAGGTTGAGGATTGTTATCCTGCTCCCAGGCTTGCCAGATCATGAAAGACACGAACAACAAAGCGATGATAAGAAGATTGCGTTGCGAATCCATCGTTAGTGTTCTCTGGTATCAAATGGTCCAGGCGGGACGGGATCGTCACCACCAGGGTGTAAAGGGTGGCATTTTAATACGCGTTTCACCGTCAACCAACTGCCTTTTATCAATCCAAACCTGCGCAATGCCTCAATTCCGTATTGAGAACAGGTCGGCGTGAAACGGCAGTGCGGCCCGAGTAGCGGACTAATCAGGCGCTGATAGACCCGAATCAGGCCTATCAGGACCCGCGAGCCAGGCGACAGTGGCGGCGCCATAATTTTTCCAACGCTTCCGAGAGAGCACGGTTATCGAGGTCGGCAACCCCTTTCTTCGCCACCACCACGAAATCCATTGGCGGGAGTTCATGTTGACGTAAACGGAAGCTTTCACGCGTCAGACGTTTAATCCGATTGCGTTCATGCGCTCGCTTAACGTTTTTCTTGGCGACGGTAAGACCGATGCGGGGATGCCCCAGCGAATTTTGGCGGCCGAGGATGGTGATTTGCGGCGTGCCAGCCCGTAATGGCTGCTGGAAGACGAAAGTGAAATGACTGGGAGTTAACAAGCGTAACTCCCTGGGAAATGCGAGCTTAACCACTCAGGGTTAGCTTTATTACTTGGAAACGGTCAGACGAGCGCGGCTTTTAGCACGACGACGTGCCAGAACCTGACGACCATTTTTAGTAGCCATACGAGCACGGAAGCCGTGAGAACGGTTGCGCTTCAGTACAGACGGTTGAAAAGTGCGTTTCATGGCGATTTCTACCTAAACTTGAATAATTTCACTGACTTTCGCGTAAATCCGAACGAATTTCGAACGGCCTACGCCTCAGCGTGGGTGATTAAAGAGGCCGGATTGTAATAATTGTACACTCCGGAGTCAATTCTCTTTCCTTATTTCTCGCACCTTGCCGCACAAAAAACAGGCGATGGCACGTTACGGAAAACGGGCATTACGCGCCGGGTGGTGGATTATACGACCTGGTGGATAAAGCGCAAGGATCGCAAAGGATCTTTGTTAGATCGATTAAGCCCAAAACCAGGATAGTTCATTAATTTTTCCAATATGCGGCTGAAATCGTGCTCCACTCCAGCCAGGATCGATTACACTTACCCAGCTTCGATCCTTCCTGTGGATAAATCGGGAAGAATCTGTTGAGAAACACAAGATCTCTTTCTCAGTTTAGGCTATGATCCCCGGTCCCGATCGGGATCCAGAGATCCGCATCGGGTAATAACCGCAGATAGCGGTTCGCACGTCACCCCTTTAGTGCAGGGCTTTTCGGCTATGCAGGGTCTTGTCGACGTGTGCCAACAATCACGATTGTTTCAGTTTCTCTTTTTATATATCGATTTTTGTTCGAGTGGAGTCCGCCGTGTCACTTTCGCTTTGGCAGCAGTGTCTTGCCCGATTGCAGGATGAGTTACCAGCCACAGAATTCAGCATGTGGATACGCCCTTTGCAGGCGGAATTGAGCGATAACACGCTGGCACTGTATGCGCCAAACCGTTTTGTGCTCGATTGGGTAAGGGATAAATACCTCAATAATATCAATGGACTCCTCAATGATTTTTGCGGTGCGGATGCCCCACAGCTGCGGTTTGAGGTAGGCGCTAAGCCAGCCGTTCAGATGCAGAGAGGTACGGTTAGCGTTGCGGCCGCAGCGCCCGCGCAGCCGATCCAGACGGCGCGCGTCGCGCCGACGATCGTGCGTCCGGGTTGGGATAACGTTCCGGCGCCGGCAGAACCGACCTACCGCTCTAACGTCAATGTAAAACACACGTTTGATAACTTCGTCGAAGGTAAATCCAACCAGCTGGCTCGCGCGGCGGCGCGTCAGGTTGCGGATAACCCCGGCGGCGCGTACAACCCGCTGTTCCTTTATGGCGGTACCGGTTTGGGTAAAACCCACCTTTTACATGCGGTGGGTAACGGAATTGTGGCGCGTAAACCCAATGCGAAAGTGGTTTACATGCACTCAGAGCGTTTTGTACAGGACATGGTAAAAGCCCTGCAAAACAACGCTATTGAAGAATTTAAGCGCTATTACCGCTCCGTTGACGCCCTGTTGATCGATGACATTCAGTTTTTCGCTAATAAAGAGCGCTCGCAGGAAGAGTTTTTCCACACCTTTAACGCCCTGCTGGAAGGCAATCAGCAGATCATCCTGACGTCGGATCGCTATCCGAAGGAGATCAACGGGGTTGAGGATCGTCTGAAATCACGCTTCGGCTGGGGGCTGACGGTCGCGATCGAGCCGCCAGAGCTAGAAACCCGCGTGGCGATCCTGATGAAAAAAGCCGATGAAAACGACATTCGCCTGCCGGGCGAAGTCGCGTTCTTTATTGCTAAGCGCCTGCGCTCTAACGTACGTGAACTCGAAGGGGCACTGAACCGCGTTATTGCCAACGCCAACTTTACCGGCCGGGCGATCACCATCGATTTCGTGCGCGAAGCGCTGCGCGATCTGCTGGCTTTACAGGAAAAACTGGTCACCATCGACAATATTCAAAAGACGGTGGCGGAGTATTACAAAATTAAGGTAGCGGACCTGCTGTCTAAACGCCGCTCCCGTTCGGTGGCGCGCCCTCGGCAGATGGCGATGGCGCTGGCAAAAGAGCTGACCAACCACAGTCTGCCGGAAATCGGCGACGCGTTTGGCGGCCGCGACCATACCACCGTCCTGCACGCTTGCCGCAAGATTGAGCAACTGCGTGAAGAAAGCCACGATATCAAAGAAGATTTTTCCAATTTAATCAGAACATTATCCTCGTGACGCTATGAAATTTACCGTAGAACGTGAACATTTATTAAAACCGCTGCAACAGGTTAGCGGTCCTTTAGGTGGTCGTCCGACGCTACCGATTCTTGGCAACCTGCTCCTACAGGTTACCGATGGCGCGCTGTCGCTGACCGGTACCGATCTGGAAATGGAAATGGTCGCGCGCGTTGCGCTGATTCAGCCGCACGAAGCGGGAGCAACAACCGTTCCGGCGCGTAAATTTTTTGATATCTGCCGCGGCCTGCCTGAAGGCGCGGAGATCGCGGTCCAGCTGGAAGGCGAGCGCATGCTGGTGCGTTCCGGACGCAGCCGCTTTTCGCTGTCGACGCTGCCTGCGGCGGATTTCCCGAACCTCGATGACTGGCAGAGTGAAGTCGAATTCACCCTGCCGCAGGCGACCATGAAGCGTCTGATCGAAGCGACGCAGTTTTCAATGGCGCACCAGGACGTTCGCTATTACTTAAACGGTATGCTGTTTGAAACCGAGGGTAGCGAACTGCGCACCGTGGCGACCGACGGTCACCGCCTGGCGGTTTGCTCGATGCCGCTGGAAGAGTCGCTGCCCAATCATTCGGTGATCGTGCCGCGTAAAGGCGTGATTGAGCTGATGCGTATGCTCGACGGCGGCGATACCCCGCTGCGCGTGCAGATCGGCAGCAACAATATCCGCGCTCACGTTGGCGACTTTATCTTCACTTCTAAGCTGGTGGATGGACGTTTCCCTGACTATCGCCGCGTATTGCCGAAAAACCCGGATAAGCACCTGGATGCCGGCTGCGATATTCTCAAGCAGGCCTTTGCTCGCGCGGCGATTCTTTCTAACGAAAAATTCCGCGGCGTGCGACTGTACGTCAGTGAAAATCAGCTGAAAATCACCGCCAATAACCCGGAACAGGAAGAAGCGGAAGAAATTCTCGATGTCACCTATGCCGGGACCGAGATGGAAATCGGCTTTAACGTCAGCTATGTGCTGGACGTCCTGAACGCGCTGAAGTGTGAGAACGTGCGCATTCTGCTGACGGATTCCGTTTCGAGCGTGCAGATTGAGGATGCGGCCTCCCAATCCGCAGCCTACGTCGTCATGCCTATGCGATTGTAGAATCTGCAAAGGGGCTGGTTTACTTGCCATTTCGCCTTCCGGCAGTGCTCGAAATGCTCACGTACTTCGTGTACGCTCCGCTTTCTGCGCGCTGGCGGTAGACGAACTGGCTGCGACACCCACGCCCCTTGAATGATGACGAGCTGATATGTCGCTATCCCGACTCCTGATTAAAGATTTCCGCAATATTGAAAATGCGGATCTCGCCCTCTCTCCCGGCTTTAATTTCCTGGTTGGCGCCAACGGCAGCGGCAAAACCAGCGTACTTGAAGCTATCTACACGCTCGGCCACGGGCGGGCGTTTCGCAGTTTGCAGATTGGCCGCGTGATTCGTCACGAACAGGAGTCCTTTGTTCTGCACGGTCGCCTGCAGGGCGAAGAGCGAGAAGTATCTATCGGCCTGACGAAAGATAAGCAGGGCGACAGCAAGGTGCGTATCGACGGTACCGATGGGCATAAAGTGGCTGAGCTGGCTCATCTGATGCCGATGCAGCTGATTACGCCCGAGGGGTTTACTTTACTCAACGGCGGCCCCAAATACAGAAGAGCGTTCCTTGACTGGGGATGCTTCCACAACGAAGCCGGATTCTTTACCGCCTGGAGCAACCTGAAGCGTCTGGTGAAGCAGCGCAACGCCGCGCTGCGTCAGGTAAGCCGCTATGCCCAGCTGCGGCCATGGGATCTGGAGCTGATCCCGCTGGCGGAGCAAATCAGCCGCTGGCGGGCCGAATATAGCGCCGCTATCGTCGAAGACATGGCGGATACCTGTCGGCAGTTTTTGCCGGAGTTCGCTCTCACTTTTTCTTTCCAGCGCGGCTGGGAGAAAGAAACGGATTATGCCGAGGTGCTGGAGCGAAATTTCGAACGCGATCGCATGCTAACCTATACCGCCCACGGCCCGCACAAAGCGGATTTCCGCATTCGTGCCGATGGCGCGCCGGTAGAGGATACATTGTCACGCGGGCAGCTTAAGCTGCTGATGTGCGCCCTACGACTGGCGCAAGGCGAGTTTCTGACCCGCGAAAGCGGGCGGCGCTGCCTGTACCTGATAGATGATTTTGCCTCGGAACTTGACGACGCGCGGCGCGGGCTACTTGCCAGCCGCTTAAAAGCCACGCAGTCGCAGGTTTTCGTCAGCGCCATTAGCGCTGAACACGTTATGGACATGTCGGACGAAAATTCGAAGATGTTTACCGTGGAAAAGGGTAAAATAGCGGATTAACCTAAGATAAAATGAGCGAGAAACGTTGATGTCGAATTCTTATGACTCCTCCAGTATCAAAGTCCTGAAAGGGCTGGATGCGGTGCGTAAGCGCCCGGGTATGTATATCGGCGACACGGATGACGGCACCGGTCTGCACCACATGGTATTCGAGGTTGTGGATAACGCTATCGACGAAGCGCTCGCAGGTTACTGTAAAGACATCGTTGTTACTATCCACAGCGATAACTCCGTCTCCGTCCAGGATGACGGTCGCGGTATTCCGACTGGTATTCACCCCGAAGAGGGCGTGTCGGCGGCGGAAGTGATCATGACCGTTCTGCACGCGGGCGGTAAATTCGATGATAACTCCTATAAAGTTTCCGGTGGTCTGCACGGCGTAGGCGTTTCCGTGGTTAACGCCCTGTCGCAGAAACTGGAGCTGGTCATTCAGCGCGATAACAAAATTCACCGTCAGATTTACGCGCATGGCGTGCCGCAGGCGCCGCTCGCGGTTACCGGCGAAACCGAAAAAACCGGCACCATGGTGCGTTTCTGGCCGAGCTACGAAACCTTCACCAACGTGGTCGAATTCGAATACGAGATTCTGGCAAAACGCCTGCGCGAGCTGTCGTTCCTGAACTCCGGTGTGTCGATTCGCCTGCGCGATAAGCGCGACGGTAAAGAGGATCATTTCCACTACGAAGGCGGTATTAAAGCGTTCGTAGAATATCTGAATAAAAACAAAACGCCGATCCACCCGAATATCTTCTATTTCTCCACCGAAAAAGACGGCATCGGCGTTGAAGTTGCGCTGCAGTGGAACGATGGTTTCCAGGAAAACATCTACTGTTTTACCAACAACATTCCGCAGCGCGACGGCGGTACTCACCTTGCTGGCTTCCGTGCGGCGATGACCCGTACCCTGAACGCCTACATGGATAAAGAAGGCTACAGCAAAAAAGCGAAAGTCAGCGCCACCGGCGACGATGCCCGTGAAGGCCTGATCGCTGTGGTCTCCGTGAAGGTGCCGGATCCGAAATTCTCCTCGCAGACCAAAGACAAGCTGGTCTCCTCTGAGGTGAAATCGGCGGTCGAACAGCAGATGAACGAACTGCTGAACGAATACCTGCTGGAAAATCCGTCTGACGCCAAAATCGTAGTCGGTAAAATCATCGACGCGGCGCGCGCGCGCGAAGCCGCACGTCGGGCGCGTGAAATGACCCGCCGTAAAGGCGCGCTGGATCTGGCGGGCCTGCCGGGCAAGCTGGCGGACTGTCAGGAACGCGACCCCGCGCACTCTGAATTGTACTTAGTGGAAGGGGACTCTGCGGGCGGCTCTGCGAAACAGGGGCGTAACCGTAAGAACCAGGCGATTCTGCCGCTGAAAGGTAAAATCCTTAACGTTGAGAAAGCGCGCTTTGACAAAATGCTCGCGTCTCAGGAAGTGGCGACGCTGATTACCGCGTTGGGCTGCGGCATTGGCCGTGATGAGTACAACCCGGACAAACTGCGCTACCACAGCATCATCATCATGACCGATGCGGACGTCGACGGCTCGCACATTCGTACGCTGCTGTTGACCTTCTTCTATCGTCAGATGCCGGAAATCGTTGAGCGCGGACACGTCTACATTGCCCAGCCGCCGCTGTACAAAGTGAAGAAAGGCAAGCAGGAACAGTACATTAAAGACGACGAAGCGATGGATCAGTACCAAATCTCCATCGCGCTGGATGGCGCAACTTTGCATACCAACGCCAACGCGCCGGCCTTAGCCGGCGAGCCGCTGGAGAGACTGGTTGCCGAGTATAACGCCACGCAGAAAATGATTACGCGTATGGAACGTCGTTATCCTAAAGCCCTGCTGAAAGAGCTTATCTATCAGCCGACGCTGGCAGAGGCCGACCTGGCGAACGAGCAGACCGTAACGCGCTGGATCAACGCCCTGGTGAGCGAGCTGAACGAGAAAGAGCAGCACGGCAGCCAGTGGAAATTTGATGTCCGCGAGAACGCCGAGCTGCAGCAGTTTGAGCCGATCGTTCGCGTCCGTACCCACGGCGTGGATACCGACTACCCGCTGGATCACGAGTTTGTCACCGGGCCGGAATACCACCGTATCTGCGCGCTGGGCGAAACGCTGCGCGGTCTGATTGAAGACGATGCCTTTATCGAGCGCGGCGAGCGTCGTCAGCCGGTGGCCAGCTTCGAACAGGCGCTGGACTGGCTGGTGAAAGAGTCCCGTCGCGGCCTTTCTATCCAGCGCTATAAAGGTCTTGGTGAGATGAACCCGGATCAGCTGTGGGAAACCACCATGGATCCGGACAGCCGCCGCATGCTGCGCGTGACCGTTAAGGACGCGATTGCCGCTGACCAGCTGTTCACGACCCTGATGGGGGACGCCGTTGAACCACGTCGCGCCTTTATCGAAGAGAACGCCCTCAAAGCGGCAAACATCGATATTTAATCGTCGTATACCGCCATACTCAGGCCGCGCATTTAGCGCGGCTTTTTTATGGGCGCAGGCCTATCCAGCGACATCACGGACGGTAAACGGCTGGCGAGCGTATCGACGGCAATTCTCACCCTCAGCGGCAGATGCGGCGTCTGTTGCCAGACCGCGTGAACGTCGAAGCGCACATCCGGTGCCTGCTTTAACAGCGGGACGAGTTTTCCCTCATGAATTTCTTTACTGACCATCCAGCAGGGCAGCCATGCAATACCGTGTCCGGCCAGCGCAGCGTCGCAGATCGCCTGCAAATCATCCATATTGAGCGATGAACGGGGAGTAAAGGTATGCGAGGCACCTTCGCTGTCCATCAGCTGCCAGGATAGCACTCTGCCTGCCTGCAGATAGTTAATGGCCGCATGATGGGGTAAATCATCAACGCTTTGCGGCGTCCCCTTCTTCTGCAGATAATCCGGCGCGGCGCACAGTACCATGCGGTGTTCTCCCAGCCTTCTGGCGACCAGAACGCTGCTGTCCTGAAGCGTGCCGTTACGTACCGCCATATCAAACCCTTCCTCGACGAGATCCACAACGCGGTCGCTGAATGACATCTCCAGCTCAAGGTCTGGATGTTCCTGCGCCAGCGCGATCAGCAGCGGGGCGACGCACTGGCGGCCAAACAGCACCGGCATGGCAACGCGCAGGCGGCCACTGACCTGCTGTTTCCCCGTTTCCAGTAGCGATTCTGCGCCCCGAATTTCCTCCAGCGCGCGCAGGCAGTGTTCATAAAAAAGGGCGCCGCTGTCGGTCAGGCTTTGGCTGCGGGTCGTACGTTGAAACAGACGTACCCCCAGTCGCTCCTCAAGGCGAGCGATGCTCTTTCCCACCGCCGAACGCGACAAATGCAAACGGATTGCGGCCTGCGCAAAACTGCCCGCCTCAACGGCGGCCACAAAAACGGGAATATCCTTCAGCGTATTGGACATAAATTGTTTCTTTTTTGGCGTCAATAGTGGGAAAAGTTATCGCCACTGGCGACTCTGAGTCAACGGTAGACTGTCGATACTGAAGCTTATTTGATTCCAGGAGAAAAAAGATGACAGAGACAATGCAACGCTGGTCGATGAACGCCCTAGGGCGCGAGAATCTCAAACTCACCCAGGCGCCCGTGCCGCAGCCCGGCCCGGGAGAAGTCCGCGTACGGGTGAATGCCGTTGCGCTCAACTACCGCGATAAAATGGTTATCGAAGGCTCCATGCCGATCGCGCTTTCCTTCCCGTTTACGCCGGCATCCGATATGGCGGGCGTGGTGGAAAGCACGGGAGAGGGCGTCACGCGTTTTAAACCCGGCGCTCGCGTCATCTCGACCTTTTTCCCGGAGTGGATCGACGGTAGGCCAACAGCGGACGCCCGCACTTTGCCCTATAAAACGACCGGCGGTTACTTTCAGGGGATGCTGGCTGAGTACGTGATTGTGAATGAAAACGGGTTGGTGGCCGCTCCGGAATCCCTGGATGACGCAGAGGCCAGCACGTTACCCTGCGCCGGGCTTACCGCATGGTTCGCGCTGGTGGAGCGCGGTCATTTGCGCGCCGGGCAATCGGTACTGGTGCAGGGCACGGGCGGTGTGGCGATATTCGCTTTGCAAATTGCCAAAGCACAGGGGGCGGAGGTTTTTGTCACGTCGGGAAGCGATGAAAAACTGGTGCGGGCTAAGCAACTCGGCGCCGATTATGGCATCAACCGGCTTAAAGGTGACTGGGCTGAAGGGATATACGAACTGACGAGCGATCGCGGCATCGACCACATCATTGAAACCGTTGGCGGGGAGAACCTGAGGCATTCCCTGCGCGCCGTGGCGGTTCATGGGCGTATTTCGGTCATCGGCGTGCTGGCGGGCAGTGAAATCTCGCTGCCCGCGGGCGAACTGTTGCTGAAATCCCCGGTGATTCAGGGGATTGGCGTCGGGCACCGTCGTGCGCTGGAAGATTTCGTTCGCGCCGTTGACGTGACCGGGTTGAAGCCTGTGATTGAGCACCGTTACCGCTTTAACCAGCTTGAACAGGCGCTGGAACACCTCGATCGCGGGGCGTTTGGCAAAATTGTGCTCACCCGCGAGTAAGACTCCGTTCCCCGGATCTTGCCTAAAAGGGGGGATTCTGCTGCGCAATGTAGCTCTATTTTTGTGGGCTTAATCGCGTTAGCATGAGTAAGGACTCATCTTACCCGGGGATTTCATGGCTATTAAACTGATTGCAATCGATATGGACGGCACGCTCCTGCTGCCTGACCATACTATCTCTCCTGCGGTGAAAACCGCGATTGCCGCAGCCCGTGAACGCGGCGTTAACGTGGTGCTGACCACCGGCCGTCCTTACGCTGGCGTGCACAGTTATCTGAAAGAACTGCATATGGAGCAGCCTGGAGATTACTGCATCACCTATAACGGTGCTTTAGTGCAGAAGGCGAGCGACGGCAGTACCGTTGCACAAACCGCGCTGGGCTACGACGACTACCGCTATCTGGAACAGCTGGCCCGCGATGTCGGCTCCCACTTCCACGCGCTCGACCGCAATACCCTGTATACCGCGAACCGCGATGTGAGCTATTACACGGTACATGAATCCTACGTGGCGACGATCCCGTTGGTCTTCTGTGAAGCAGAAAATATGGATCCGAATATTCAGCTGCTGAAAGTGATGATGATCGATGAGCCGGCGATTCTGGATCAGGCTATCGCCCGCATTCCGGCTGAAGTGAAAGAGAAATACACCGTGCTGAAAAGCGCGCCGTACTTCCTTGAAATTCTTGATAAACGCGTCACCAAAGGCACTGGCGTGAAATCGCTGGCCGATGCGTTGGGTATCAAAGCGGAAGAGGTGATGGCGATTGGCGATCAGGAAAACGACATCGCGATGATTGAATACGCCGGTGTCGGCGTAGCAATGGACAATGCGATTCCGGCAGTCAAAGAAGCGGCAAACTTTATCACAAAATCTAACCTGGAAGACGGTGTAGCGTATGCTATTGAAAAATATGTCTTAAACTAAAGGTCTCTTTCTGAAAAACCCGCGTTTATCGCGGGTTTTTTTATGCTCTAAGTTTACCCCGCTGCAAGATCTCCAAACCGAATTGTCGTTTTTGTGATCTAAATTGTAGTACAACATGTTTGTGTTGTACTACATTGTGTCCATGGAGATGACGAGTGGCATCACGTTAGTACTACAAAGTTGCGGTTAAATCCGCCTGTCGCGGTAAAGTAGAGGGAGACATCCAGAGCACAAGGACTCTCCATGACTCTCAATAAAACCGATCGCATTGTTATCACGCTGGGCAAGCAGATTGTCAGCGGCAAATACGTTCCCGGCTCTGCGCTGCCCGCGGAAGCCGACCTGTGTGAGGAGTTCGCCACCTCGCGCAATATCATTCGCGAAGTGTTCCGTTCGTTGATGGCTAAGCGGCTGATTGAAATGAAGCGCTATCGCGGCGCGTTCGTTGCGCCGCGTAACCAGTGGAATTATCTCGACACCGACGTTTTACAGTGGGTGCTGGAGAGTGATTACGACCCGCGGCTGATTAGCGCGATGAGCGAGGTACGTAACCTGGTTGAACCCGCGATTGCCCGCTGGGCGGCAGAGCGCGCGACGTCGAGCGATCTGGCGCAAATAGAAGAAGCGCTCAATGACATGATCGCCAACAACCAGGACAGAGAGGCGTTTAACGAGGCGGATATTCGCTATCACGAGGCGGTGCTGCAGTCGGTGCATAACCCGGTACTGCAACAGCTCAACGTAGCGATCAGCTCGCTGCAGCGGGCGGTATTTGAAAGAACTTGGATGGGCGATGAGGCCAACATGCCGAAAACGCTCCAGGAACATAAGGCGCTGTTTGACGCCATCCGGCATCAGGACAGCGAAGCGGCGGAGCAGGCGGCGCTCACCATGATCGCCAGCTCGACACGAAGGCTGAAGGAAATCACATGACATCTCGCTACATCGCAATTGACTGGGGATCGACCAACCTGCGCGCCTGGCTTTATCAGGACGACCAGTGCCTGGAGAGCAGGCAATCGGAAGCTGGCGTCACGCGCCTGAACGGACATTCCCCCGCAGCGGTGTTTAGCGAAATAACCACGGGCTGGCGCGACAGCGCTACCCCGGTAGTGATGGCGGGAATGGTCGGCAGTAACGTCGGCTGGAAGGTGGCGCCCTATTTGCCCGTTCCCGTTGATTTCTCCGCCATTGGCCAACAATTGACGTCCGTTGGCGACAAAGTCTGGATTATCCCCGGGCTCTGCGTCTCTCGAGACGATAACCAGAATGTGATGCGCGGCGAAGAGACTCAGCTCCTCGGCGCGCGGATGATTGCCCCTTCTTCCGTCTACGTGATGCCCGGCACCCACTGCAAATGGGTGCAGGCCGACCGCCAACAAATTAACGACTTTCGCACGGTGATGACCGGCGAACTGCATCATCTTCTGCTGCGCCACTCGCTGGTCGGCGCCGGGTTACCGGAGCAGGTCTCCGCCCCCGGCGCGTTTAACGCCGGGCTTGAGCGCGGCCTTCATTCGCCAGACATTCTGCCGCGGCTTTTTGAGGTGCGCGCTTCGCACGTGCTGGGGTCGCTGCCGCGCGAGCAGGTCAGCGAGTTTCTGTCGGGGCTGCTGATTGGCGCGGAAGTCGCCACCCTGAGCCAACGCTTTCACGACTCGCAGGTCGCCATTGTCGGCGGCGAGGCGCTAGCGAACCGCTATCAGCAGGCCCTGAGCGCCATTGGCCGTCAGACCACCGTGGTGTCGGGTGACAACGCATTTCAGACAGGAATAAGGAGCATCATCCATGCAGTGGCAAACTAACTTACCGCTTATCGCTATCCTGCGCGGGATCAAGCCGGAAGAGGCGCTGGCGCATGTGGGGGCGGTGATTGACGCCGGATTTGACGCCGTAGAAATTCCGCTCAACTCACCGCAGTGGGAAAAGAGTATTCCCGCCGTTGTTGAGGCTTATGGCGATAAAGCCCTGATTGGCGCAGGCACCGTGCTTAATACAGAACGGGTGGATCAGCTTGCCCAAATGGGCTGCAGGCTTATCGTCACGCCCAATATTCAGCCCGAGGTCATTCGCCGTGCGGTGAGCTACGGCATGACGGTCTGTCCGGGATGCGCGACGGCGACAGAAGCGTTCGCCGCGCTGGACGCCGGGTCTCAGGCGTTGAAAGTCTTCCCTTCTTCGGCTTTTGGCCCTGACTACATCAAAGCGTTAAAAGCCGTTTTGCCGCCGGAGGTGCCCGTTTTTGCGGTGGGCGGCGTGACGCCGGAAAATCTGGCGCAGTGGATAAAAGCAGGCTGTACCGGCGCCGGGTTGGGCAGCGATCTTTATCGCGCAGGCCAATCCGTAGAGCGTACCCAACGGCAGGCGACAGCATTTGTTAAAGCGTATCGAGAGGCAGTGCAATGAAAATAACCAAACTCACCACGTATCGTTTACCCCCGCGCTGGATGTTTTTAAAAATTGAGACCGACGAAGGCGTGGTTGGCTGGGGCGAGCCCGTGATTGAAGGGCGCGCGCGCACCGTAGAGGCGGCGGTGCATGAGCTCGGCGATTATCTGATAGGCCAGGATCCGGCGCGGATTAACGACCTGTGGCAGGTGATGTACCGCGCGGGCTTTTACCGCGGCGGTCCGATTTTAATGAGCGCCATCGCCGGTATCGATCAGGCGCTGTGGGATATTAAAGGCAAAGTGCTGAACGCGCCGGTCTGGCAGTTGATGGGCGGCCTGGTGCGCGACAAAATCAAAGCCTACAGCTGGGTTGGCGGAGATCGTCCGGCGGAGGTGATTGACGGTATCAAAAAGCTGCGCGGAATTGGTTTTGATACCTTTAAATTAAACGGCTGCGAAGAGCTGGGGCTTATCGATAACTCGCGCGCGGTGGATGCCGCGGTGAATACCGTCGCGCAAATTCGCGAAGCGTTCGGCAATGAAATTGAGTTCGGCCTCGATTTCCACGGTCGCGTTAGCGCGCCAATGGCGAAGGTGCTGATTAAAGAGCTGGAGCAATATCGCCCGCTGTTTATTGAAGAGCCGGTTCTTGCCGAACAGGCGGAATATTATCCGCGGCTGGCGGCGCAAACCTCGATTCCTATCGCGGCGGGCGAACGCATGTTCTCGCGCTTCGAGTTTAAACGCGTGCTGGAAGCGGGTGGGCTGGCCATTCTCCAACCCGATCTGTCGCACGCCGGCGGTATTACCGAGTGCTATAAAATCGCCGGAATGGCCGAAGCATACGACGTGGCGCTGGCGCCGCACTGCCCGCTGGGACCTGTTGCGCTTGCCGCCTGCCTGCACGTCGACTTTGTCTCATATAACGCCGTCTTCCAGGAGCAGAGTATGGGTATTCACTATAACAAGGGCGCGGAATTACTCGACTTTGTGAAAAATAAAGAGGACTTCAATATGGAAGGCGGTTTCTTTAAACCATTAATGAAGCCCGGGCTTGGCGTAGAAATAGATGAAGCGCGGGTCGTGGAATTAAGTCAGAACGCGCCGGACTGGCGTAATCCGTTGTGGCGGCATGAGGATGGTAGCGTCGCCGAATGGTAAATGCGCGTCATACTTTGCGCTGCTGATGCGTTGGCTGCATTTTCTTATCCCAGTCACATACTAATGTATGCTCCTGGGAATGCGAAAATTTGCCGCCTTTCCCCAGCACAAATTATTTAGCGCATTACGGTTAAGTTATTAATAAAAAATTTAAATAAACCCTCTGTAAATTACCGGGCATGGTGAGCGGCCTCGCTATGCCCAAAATCTGGAGACAGATTGCGATGGATATTTCAGTTACAGCTGCAAAACCCGGGCGTCGTCGCTATTTGACGCTGATAATGATCTTTATTACCGTGGTGATTTGTTATGTTGACCGCGCTAACCTTGCCGTGGCATCGGCGCATATTCAGGAAGAGTTTGGTATAACCAAAGCGGAAATGGGATATGTATTTTCCGCTTTCGCGTGGCTGTATACGCTTTGCCAGATTCCCGGCGGCTGGTTCCTTGACCGCGTGGGCTCAAGGCTAACCTACTTTATCGCCATTTTTGGCTGGTCGGTGGCGACGCTGCTTCAGGGATTTGCCACCGGGCTTATGTCGTTGATTGGCCTGCGCGCAATTACCGGGATATTTGAAGCGCCGGCGTTTCCAACCAATAATCGCATGGTGACCAGCTGGTTTCCGGAACACGAGCGCGCATCAGCCGTCGGTTTTTACACCTCAGGACAGTTTGTCGGGCTGGCATTTCTGACTCCACTGTTAATCTGGATTCAGGAAATGCTGAGCTGGCACTGGGTATTTATCGTTACCGGCGCTATCGGGATTGTATGGTCACTTATTTGGATAAAGGTCTATCAACCGCCGCGCCTGACGAAAAGCATCAGCAAAGCCGAACTGGATTATATTCGCGACGGCGGTGGCCTGGTGGACGGCGATGCGCCCGTTAAAAAAGAGGCGCGCCAGCCGCTGACCAAAGCCGACTGGAAGCTGGTATTCCATCGCAAACTGATAGGTGTTTACCTGGGACAGTTTGCCGTGACCTCGACACTGTGGTTCTTCCTGACCTGGTTCCCCAACTATCTGACACAGGAAAAGGGGATTACGGCGCTGAAAGCGGGCTTTATGACCACGGTTCCGTTCCTTGCCGCCTTTGTTGGCGTGCTGCTCTCCGGCTGGCTGGCGGACAGGCTGGTAAGAAAAGGCTTCTCGTTAGGCGCCGCGCGTAAAACCCCGATTATCTGCGGCCTGCTGATCTCGACCTGCATCATGGGCGCAAACTATACCAACGATCCGGTGTGGATTATGGTCCTGATGGCGTTAGCGTTTTTCGGTAACGGCTTCGCTTCGATTACCTGGTCGCTGGTCTCTTCGCTTGCGCCAATGCGGCTTATTGGGCTGACGGGGGGGATGTTTAATTTCGTCGGCGGGCTGGGCGGTATCACCGTTCCGCTGGTAGTGGGCTATCTGGCTCAGGACTATGGTTTTGCGCCTGCGCTGGTTTATATTTCCGTTATTGCGCTGGTTGGCGCACTCTCTTACATCCTGCTGGTGGGGGATGTTAAACGAGTAGGCTAATCCTTTCCGATACTATACCCTGATGCGAAAGTCTCGCATCAGGGTATCTTTATGAAACAAGTCACCTTTGCTCTCCGTCATCATCAGCTTACCAACACCCGCACCTGGACGGCGGACAGCCGGTGGCTGGTTTTTGACGTTCGTCCCTCAGGCGCCTCCTTTACTGGCGAAACGATTGAGCGGGTAAATGTCGATACGGGAGAAGTTGAGATCCTCTACCGAACCGGACAAGGTGCGTACGTTGGCGTGGTGACCGTTCATCCATCGGAAGATAAATATGTCTTCATCCACGGCCCGGAAAACCCTGACGAGCGCTGGCATTACGATTTCCATCATCGTCGCGGCGTGGTGACGTATCAGGGGGAAACGCGCAACCTTGATGCGATGGATATCACTCCGCCCTATACCCCCGGCGCGCTGCGCGGCGGCAGCCATGTGCATGTTTTTAGCCCGAACGGCGAGCTCGTCAGCTTTACCTATAACGACCACGTGTTGCATGAACGCGATCCG
Organism: Klebsiella sp. BDA134-6; assembly: GCF_015601345.1. Lineage (NCBI taxonomy): Bacteria > Pseudomonadati > Pseudomonadota > Gammaproteobacteria > Enterobacterales > Enterobacteriaceae > Klebsiella > Klebsiella sp. BDA134-6. Next base: position 5,856,469 of record NZ_CP064784.1, on the reverse strand, counting down.
GCGCTGGATTTGCGCAACGTTGGCGTGGCGGTTCCCTATGGCCCGGTAGTACCGCGTGGGGATCATCCGCGGCAATACGGCGGTAGCCACTGGTGCGTGCTGGTCAGCCACACAACGTCATCCCCCGTGCCGGGCAGCGACGAGATTAATCGTGCCTATGAAGAAGGCTGGGTCGGCGACCGGGCGCTGGCGTTTATTGGCGATACGCGAGCGATAAACGGCGACAAAGTGCCGGAGCTGTTTATTGTCGCGTTGCCGCAGAGCGAGCAGGGCTGGAAGCAGTCTGGCGATGCGCCGCTGGCAGGAACGCAAACCACGATGCCGGCGCCTCCTGCCGGCGTGGTTCAGCGTCGCTTAACGTTTACCCATGAACGTCGTTATCCGGGGCTGGTGATTACGCCCCGTCATTGGGTACGCGCCAATCCGCAGGCAACGGAGATTGCTTTTCTGATGCGCGATGAGGCCGGCGTGGTGCAAATGTGGCTTATCTCGCCTCAGGGGGACGGGCTGCGGCAGTTGACCCACAACCGCTCCGATATCCAGTCGGCGTTTAACTGGCATCCGTCGGGGAAATGGTTGGGCTTTGTGCTGGAAAACCGAATCGCGCTTTGTGATGCGCTGAGCGGGGAAATCCTCTTTTTGACCGACGGACATGCCAATCCGCCATCGGCCGAAGCGATCGTCTTTTCGCCAGACGGCAAACAGCTTGCCTGGATGGAAGAGGTAGACGGTTACCGCCAGCTCTGGGTAACCGCAACGGGGCGCTAAATTACTGATTAGTCATCCGCGCTGGCGGGATCACGGAGTTGGTCGCCAGCGTCTCTTTCTCACTCTTTTCGACGCGCGATTTGACCGAGCTGTCGGTGCGGAACATATCCCACGGCAGCAGCAGCGTGTCCATTACCGCCGTAAGGGGCATATCCAGCGCCACAAGGGATTTCGTTCCCCAGTTGGCATCGCTATCTCCCAGCATTTGCGCGCTGGCGCGCGTTCCCGGATAGGTTCCTTCCTTACCGCCGGTATGTGACATCACGCTGGAGCAACCGCCTACACTTATCATCCCGCTAAACAGGACCAGCTTTAACAGACCGTTTTTCATCATTTTTCCGTCATCGTTACGGGCGTTGATAGAACCTTCAATGTACAAAAAATTCAGAGCGCCGCCGGTAATGGCGCGGTCTGAAGAATGGCGTACATATCGGTTATATCGGGCCATTCCATGGATGCATAGTGCGATTGCGCCGCACTGTGGCAGGCGTCGCACTTTGCCTTTTGTGCTGTCACTCCAGTCTAAGCAATAGACCGCAAACTGCAAAAAAAATTGCCCTCTTCACCTTGAAAAGGGCATGGATATACCCATTTTAGGAATGTATCACTCAGAGAATACGCCGAATGGGTATTCCGCTTAATAACGACCTGTCCATGATGGAAGGTCTGATAATTCTCGCTGATTTCAGGAGCTATGTATTATGCGTAATTTCGATCTCTCCCCGCTGTATCGTTCTGCTATTGGTTTCGACCGCCTTTTCAATCTGTTAGAAAATAATCAAAGCCAGAGTAATGGCGGCTACCCTCCGTACAACGTTGAGTTAGTAGACGAGAACAACTACCGCATCGCGATTGCCGTGGCCGGTTTTGCCGAGAGCGAACTGGAAATTACCGCTCAGGATAATCTGCTTATCGTGAAAGGCGCCCATGCCGCCGAACAGAAAGAGCGTACTTATCTTTATCAGGGCATCGCTGAACGCAATTTTGAGCGTAAATTCCAGCTGGCGGAAAATATCCATATTCGCGGCGCCAACCTGGTAAACGGCCTGCTGTATATCGACCTCGAGCGAGTGATTCCCGAAGCGAATAAACCGCGCCGTATCGAGATCAACTAATTTCCTCGGGCCGCCAACGCGGCCCGGTATTAATGTAAAAATCTGCCTGCCGTCAGGGGGCAAATGCGAATCCGCAGGATTTGCAGCTATCCACTCGCTTCTTAGAAGGAGAAACACAATGCGTAACTACGATTTATCCCCGCTGCTGCGTCAATGGATCGGTTTTGACAAACTGGCCAACGCGCTGCAAACCGCCGGTGAAAGCCAGACCTTCCCGCCTTATAACATCGAAAAAAGCGACGACAACCACTATCGCATTACCCTTGCGCTGGCCGGTTTCCGTCAGGAAGATTTGGATATCCAGCTTGAAGGCACGCGCCTGACGGTAAAAGGCGCGCCGCAGCAGCCGGAAAAAGAGACCAAATGGCTGCACCAGGGGTTGGTTAACCAGGCCTTTAGCCTGAGCTTTACGCTTGCCGAAAATATGGAAGTCTCCGGGGCTACCTTTACCAACGGCCTGCTGCATATCGATCTGACCCGTAACGAGCCGGAACAGATCGCACCGCAGCGCATCGCCATCAGCGAGCGCCCCGCGTTAGATAGCTAATTAAGCTAACCACCCATAAGGCCCCGATTTTCGGGGCTTTTTTGTGCGCGAGAGCGCATTAAATCCCCTTGCTGCAATAGATGTTTCAGTTTAAAAAATAATCAGGTTTTATAGGCTCACTGAAACAAAGGATATGTAATGAACGAACAGTAGCCGTTTGAAGCGATTAAAAATAGGGATGAGGCGGGAAGAGAGTACTGGTCTGCCCGGGCGTTAGCAAAACTGCTTGAATACTCGGAATATCGACACTTTAATCCCGTGATAATTAAGGCAACTGAAGCCTGTGCGAATAGTGGTCATGCTATTAGCGACCATTTCGAAGAGATCCTCGCTATGGTCAAGACAGGTTCGGGAGCGCAAAGAGAACTTAAGGATATTAAGCTCTCACGCTATGCCTGCTATCTGGTTGTGCAAAATGGCGATCCATCGAAACCGGTGATTGCCGCAGGGCAAACCTACTTTGCTTTGCAAACTCGTCGCCAGGAGCTGGAAGACGATCAAACGTTTAAATCACTACGAGAGGATGAAAAGCGACTGTTTCTGCGCAATGAGCTTACTGAACATAATAAACATCTGGTTGAAACGGCCCAACAGGCAGGCGTGGAGACAACGCTGGATTTTGCCATCTTCCAGAACCATGGCTATAAAGGCCTTTATGGCGGACTGGATCAAAAAGCGATTCACGAGCGTAAGAAGCTGAAGAAAAGCCAAAAAATTCTCGACCATATGGGGTCTACTGAACTTGCAGACAACCTGTTTCGCGCTACTCAAACGGAAGAAAAACTACGCCGTGATGAGGTTGATACGAAGCAGTTGGCCAATCAAACCCATTATGAAGTAGGTACAAAAAGTACGCCAGACTATCAAAGAACTTGGCGGCACGATGCCGGAAGCGCTTCCTTCCCCGGAGAAAAGTATTCAGCAGCTAAAAATCGCCGCGAAAAAGAAATGTTCCCCTGAGTCGTAAACCTGATCCCGTGATTATTGTGCGCCAGGCGGCATACAGCCTGGTGAGTACCGGTCATAATCCTCATTGTGAGTAATGTTATACACAGGGAAGAGACGATGAGTGATATAGCATTGACCGTTAGCGTATTGGCGCTGGTGGCGGTCGTCGGATTGTGGATCGGCAATGTAAAAGTGCGCGGTGTCGGCTTCGGTATCGGAGGCGTGCTGTTTGGCGGCATCATCGTCGGCCACTTTGTGGACCAGGCGGGCATTACGCTCAGTAGCCCAATGCTGCACTTTATTCAGGAATTCGGCCTGATTCTCTTTGTGTATACCATCGGTATCCAGGTTGGGCCGGGCTTCTTCGCCTCGCTGCGCGTCTCCGGCCTGCGGCTGAACCTCTTCGCCATTCTGATCGTCATTCTCGGCGGCCTGGTCACCGCGGTCCTGTATAAACTGTTCGATATCCCTCTTCCCGTGGTGCTCGGTATCTTCTCCGGCGCGGTAACCAACACGCCTGCGCTGGGCGCCGGGCAGCAGATCCTGCGCGACCTTGGCGTACCGCTTGATACCGTCGATCAGATGGGGATGAGCTACGCCATGGCCTATCCGTTTGGCATCTGCGGCATTTTGCTGACCATGTGGCTGGTGCGACTGTTTTTCCGCATCAACGTCGAGAAAGAAGCCCAGCAGTTTGACGAGATCAGCGGCAACGGCCATGCGCATCTCCAGACCATCAACGTGCGGGTCGAAAACCCGAACCTGAACAATATGGCGATTCAGGATGTGCCGATGCTAAACAGCGACAAGCTGATCTGCTCGCGCCTCAAGCGTGAGGAGATGCTAATGGTGCCCGCGCCGAATACCCTGATTCAGCTTGGGGACCTGCTGCACCTGGTCGGGCGACCGGAGGATTTACACAATGCCCAGCTGGTGATTGGCAAGGAGGTTTCCACTTCGCTCTCCACGCGCGGCACCGATCTGAAAGTCGAGCGCGTGGTGGTCACTAACGAAAAAGTGTTAGGTAAAAGAATTCGCGATCTGCACTTTAAACAGCGCTACGACGTGGTGATTTCGCGCCTCAATCGCGCCGGGGTTGAACTGGTGGCCAGCAGCCATGCTAGCCTGCAGTTCGGTGATATTCTCAACCTGGTCGGCCGTCCGGAGGCGATTGACGCGGTGGCCGCTGAGCTTGGCAACGCCCAGCAAAAACTGCAGCAGGTGCAGATGTTGCCGGTATTCATCGGCATTGGCTTAGGCGTGCTGCTGGGCTCTATTCCGCTGTTTATTCCGGGGTTCCCGGCGGCGTTGAAGCTGGGTCTGGCCGGAGGGCCGCTGATAATGGCGCTGATCCTCGGGCGTATCGGCAGCATCGGTAAGCTGTACTGGTTTATGCCGCCCAGCGCCAACCTCGCGCTGCGCGAGCTGGGTATTGTGCTGTTCCTGGCGGTGGTTGGGCTGAAATCCGGCGGCGACTTTGTGGCGACGCTGATTGAAGGTGACGGCATGAGCTGGATTGTCTACGGCATCTTTATCACCGCTATCCCACTGCTGGCTGTCGGTATTCTGGCGCGGATGCTGGCGAAGATGAACTACCTGACCCTATGCGGCATGCTGGCCGGTTCAATGACCGATCCGCCCGCGCTGGCCTTTGCCAACAACCTGCATGCCACCAGCGGCGCGGCGGCGCTCTCTTACGCGACCGTTTATCCGCTGGTCATGTTCTTACGTATTATTACGCCGCAGCTACTGGCGGTGCTGTTCTGGGGGATAGGTTAACGGATTCTCCGCCTGGACACGCCGCAGGTGGTAGTCCACCTGATACTCGCTGGCGTTACGGAACATCACCGAGTAGTTAAGAAACTCGCCGCTGTCGCTGTAGGAAAGAGAGGTTATACGCAGCAGCGGCGTCTGTTCCGGCACGTTCATCGACTGCGCCAGCTGCCTGTCCGCCAGCACCGGCGACAGCGTTTCATAGTTACCGCTAATGGTTATTCCACACTCCTTCTCGATGTAATCAAACTTCGACCCTTCCAGATGCACCAGCGATAGATTGCGAAACAGCTTCACCGGCATATAGCTGTCTTCCAGCATTAGCGGCTTGCCATCGACATAGCGCACCCGGCGCGAGAAGTAGATCCGTTCATCAATTTGTATCCGCAGCAGGCTGGCGATAGCCGGGGGGGCGGGCATCACCTCAAAAACCAATACCCGGCTGACCACCTCTTTACCCTGCTTGCGCAGCACCTCGGCCAGACCGGTCAGATTGCTGGTTTCATGATGCAGGTCTTTACGGGCGACGTAGGTGCCGGAGCCGTGTCGACGCACCACCAGCCCCCAGGCGACCAGCAGATCTATCGCCTTGCGGATGGTCATGCGCGCGACGCCAAACTCTTCCGCCAGCTTTTTTTCGCCGGGAAGCGGGCTGCCGACCTCGAAATCGGAGGAGTTCAGCCGCAGACGTAGTCTGTCGGCGATGGATTTGTAGATCACCTGTAGACCTCTATTCATTCAGTTGAAAACGATAGTGCATGAATTATCCACTATAAAAATACAGTTAATACATGGGGATAAAGAGTATTCGTTATAGCGACTTAAACAGCGCAATTCATAATGTCTAATTTTTACTTAAAAAGTAGACAACATTGACGCAATTAAAACCATGAAAGCGATCACGAATCGCAACGGCGCCGCATGTTGTTGGAGGGGCAAATTTCTATTCTCATCTCAGGCCAGTACAAATAGTTACCCTGAATAATTCACCGCGGCAGGTGAAGCATGGCGGGTATGAATAAGGCCACTCACCCTATGAGTTGTTACATGAGGATTTTCAAATGCTCAGTCAAATACAACGCTTTGGCGGCGCCATGTTTACCCCGGTTTTACTCTTTCCTTTCGCCGGGATCGTGGTGGGTATCGCCATTATGTTGCGCAACCCGATGTTCGTCGGCGAAGCGCTCACAGCACCCGACAGTTTATTTGCTCAGATCGTTCACATTATTGAAGAGGGCGGCTGGACCGTCTTTCGTAATATGCCGCTGATTTTCGCCGTCGGTCTACCGATCGGCCTGGCGAAACAGGCCCAGGGCCGGGCCTGCCTGGCGGTGCTGGTTAGCTTCCTTACCTGGAACTACTTTATCAACGCCATGGGGATGACCTGGGGCCACTTCTTCGGCGTCGACTTTTCCGTTGAGCCAACGGCAGGCAGCGGCCTGACGATGATGGCCGGGATTAAAACGCTTGATACCAGCATTATCGGCGCGATCGTCATTTCCGGGCTGGTGACCGCCCTGCATAACCGCTATTTCGATAAACCGCTGCCGGTGTTTCTGGGGATTTTCCAGGGCTCCTCGTTTGTGGTCATTGTTGCCTTCCTGGCAATGATCCCCTGCGCCTGGCTGACCCTGCTTGGCTGGCCAAAGGTGCAGATGGGCATTGAATCGCTGCAGGCCTTTTTACGCTCCGCCGGAGCACTGGGCGTCTGGGTCTATATCTTCCTTGAACGTATCCTGATCCCGACCGGTTTACATCACTTCGTCTATGGACCGTTTATTTTCGGCCCGGCGGTAGTGGAAAGCGGTATTCAGGTTTACTGGGCGCAGCATTTACATGAGTTCAGCCAGAGTTCCGAGGCGCTGAAAACCCTGTTCCCGGAAGGCGGATTCGCGCTGCACGGTAACTCGAAGGTCTTTGGTTCCGTGGGTATCGCGCTGGCGCTCTACTACACCGCAGCACCGGAAAACCGCGTGAAAGTCGCCGGTCTGCTGATTCCTGCCACCTTAACCGCCGTACTGGTGGGAATAACCGAGCCGTTAGAGTTCACCTTCCTGTTTATCTCGCCGCTGCTGTTTGCCGTCCATGCGGTGCTGGCGGCCACTATGGCGACGGTGATGTATATCTGCGGCGTGGTAGGCAACTTTGGCGGCGGCCTGCTCGACCAGTTCCTGCCGCAAAACTGGATCCCGATGTTCCACAACCACGCGTCGATGATGTTTATCCAGATTGGCGTTGGCGTGTGCTTCACCGCACTCTACTTCGTCATTTTCCGCACGTTGATTCTGCGCCTGAACCTCAAAACGCCGGGCCGTGAAGAGAGTGAAATTAAGCTCTACAGCAAAGCGGATTACCAGGCCGCACGCGGTAAAACCAGCGCCGCCGGAGCTGCGGACACCAAACTGGGCCAGGCCGCCGGCTTCCTGCAGGCGCTGGGCGGAGCGGGCAATATCGAAAGCATCAATAACTGCGCCACCCGGCTGCGCATTGCGCTGGTCGATATGGCGAAGACCCAAAGCGACGACGTCTTTAAAGCGCTGGGCGCCCACGGCGTAGTCCGCCGCGGCAATGCAATTCAGGTCATCGTCGGCCTGCACGTTCCTCAGGTCCGCGACCAGCTGGAAACCCTGATAAAAGATTCTCTACAGACCGAACAAACCACCATGACGGAGGCAGTATCATGAAAAAATTCTCAGTTGTTATCGCAGGCGGCGGTAGTACCTTCACCCCGGGCATCGTGCTGATGCTGTTAGCGAACCAGGATCGCTTCCCGCTGCGGTCGCTGAAATTTTACGACAACGACGGCGCGCGTCAGGAGACCATCGCCGAGGCGTGCAAAGTCATTCTCAAAGAGCAGGCCCCGGAGATCGAGTTCAGCTACACCACCGACCCGCAGGCGGCGTTTACCGACGTCGATTTCGTGATGGCGCATATCCGCGTGGGCAAATACCCGATGCGTGAAAAAGATGAAAAAATTCCGCTGCGCCACGGCGTTCTGGGCCAGGAAACCTGCGGCCCAGGCGGGATCGCCTACGGTATGCGCTCCATTGGCGGCGTCCTGGAACTGGTGGACTATATGGAAAAATATTCACCAAACGCCTGGATGCTGAACTACTCCAACCCGGCGGCCATTGTGGCGGAAGCGACCCGCCGCCTGCGTCCGAACGCTAAAATTCTCAACATCTGTGATATGCCGATCGGTATTGAAGGTCGGATGGCGCAAATCGTCGGCCTTAAGGACCGTAAACAGATGCGCGTGCGCTACTACGGGCTGAACCACTTCGGCTGGTGGACCTCGATTGAAGATTTGCAGGGCAACGATCTGATGCCGAAACTGCGCGAACATGTCGCGAAATTCGGCTATGTGCCGCCATCAAACGATCCGCATACCGAAGCCAGCTGGAACGACACTTTCGCCAAGGCGAAAGACGTGCAGGCGTTGGATCCTGATACGATGCCGAATACCTATCTCAAGTATTATCTGTTCCCGGACTATGTGGTGGCGCACTCCAACCCGGAACGCACCCGCGCCAATGAGGTGATGGATCATCGTGAGAAAAACGTCTTTAGCGCCTGTCGGGCAATTATTGAGGCGGGTAAATCCTCCGCCGGCGATCTGGAAATTGACGAACACGCTTCCTACATCGTCGATCTGGCGGCGGCGATTGCCTTTAATACCCAGGAACGGATGCTGCTGATTGTGCCGAACAACGGCGCGATTCATAACTTTGACGCCGATGCGATGGTGGAAATTCCGTGCCTGGTGGGCCACAACGGACCGGAGCCGCTGACGGTTGGCGATATTCCGCACTTCCAGAAAGGGATGATGAGCCAGCAGGTCGCGGTGGAAAAACTGGTGGTGGATGCCTGGGAACAGCGCTCGTACCATAAGCTGTGGCAGGCCATCGCACTGTCGAAAACCGTACCGAGCGCATCGGTCGCCAAAGCGATTCTTGATGACCTGATCGCGGCCAACAAAGAGTACTGGCCGGAACTGCATTAATCCTGCTGACCGGCATCCATGGGGTGCCGGTCATTCATTTTTAACACCGCTGAGGGCGCATAGCCGAACCGGCGTTTAAACGCCTTGCTAAAATGAAAGGAGTCAAAGAAGTTCAGCATTTCCGCCACCTTACCCACCGTATTCCCCTCCTGCTTTAATAGCGACTGCGCCAGCTCAAGCTGGGCGTTAAGGTAATACTCCTTTGGCGTTTTGCCGGTATAACGCAAAAAGAGGCGCCGCAGCCACGGTTCGCTGCACTGCATAGCATCAGCCATATCGGCTACGCTCCAGCGTTTTTGCGGATTAGCGTGTAGAGCGGCAATAAGATTCTCCAGCTTTTGCAGTTGACGATCTTTGTTGCCATTTTCGGCAATCAGGCAAATCCATTGATAAATGATTTTCGTGAGGTAGGCTACGGCCAGGTTATTCTTTAGCGGATCGCGGTCAGCAATCAGTAAGGCCACTTCATTGAGTTCCTTATTAAAAATATCGGCGTGATAAATAGTGCCGATTTGTAATACCGGAATAGGCATCAGCGTAGTAGGAATAAATTCCATCCAGTATTGTTCCCAGACCAATCCGGCGCAGTGATAGGATTTGATCTCTATGGGTTTTAGAAATATGACGCAGTTACCGTTTAACGTTATTTCAGTATGGTCTTTAAGATATATTTTCCCGCACCCCTGGAGTGTATATATCGCCACCCACGAGTTGGCGATAAGCGGTTTCTTTTTATCGCGCGGCCAGCTAACCCGGTAGCTTTCATCGGCCAGGGTATGCCACAGCGAGAGCAGGGAAATCCCGCTTGAGATCACATTTTCTTCCAGAACTAACGGAATGTTATACGTAGTTTCGTTTTTTACATGCGAAATTTGTATTTTTCCATTCATTTTAATTTCCCATCGGCCAATGATGCCTGCAACCTGATGAGGTGAATTTAGCAAGAAATAGCCTTGCAGGGATACATTACATCTCGTTTTATATAAATCATCGCCTTACCTGGATAAAACGCTATACCTTTGTACCTAATAGCGCCGGGATATAATGACAAATAAGGGCTTAAAGATGAATACTATACAAATTTTGAGCTTTGTCGGTTTTACATTGCTGGTGGCTATCATTACCTGGTTCAAGGTAAGAAAAGCGGATACCGGTTCGCAGCAGGGCTATTTTCTTGCCGGCCGTTCGCTGAAAGCGCCAGTCATCGCCGCCTCGCTGATGTTAACCAACTTATCGACCGAACAGCTGGTAGGATTATCGGGCCAGGCTTACAAAAGCGGCATGTCGGTCATGGGCTGGGAAGTGACATCGGCGGTGACGCTAATCTTCCTGGCGCTGATCTTTCTTCCCCGTTATTTGCAGCGCGGTATCGCCACCATCCCGGACTTTCTGGAAGAGCGGTACGATAAAACGACCCGCATTATTATCGACTTCTGCTTTCTTATCGCCACCGGTATCTGCTTTTTACCCATCGTGCTTTACTCCGGCGCGCTGGCGCTAAATAGCCTGTTTCATATCGGTGAGTCGCTGGGGCTGACCCAGGGCGCCGCCATCTGGTTACTGGTCATTTTGCTCGGTCTGGCCGGGATTTTATACGCGGTGATCGGCGGTATGCGCGCAATGGCAATCGCTGATTCCATTAACGGAATTGGCCTGGTGATTGGCGGTCTGATGGTACCGATTTTTGGCCTGATGGCGATGGGGAAGGGGAGCTTTTTACAGGGCATAGAGCAGCTGACGACGGTACATGCGGAGAAGCTGAACTCCATTGGCGGCAGCACTGACCCCTTACCGATTGGCGCGGCGTTTACCGGCCTGATTCTGGTGAACACCTTCTACTGGTGTACTAATCAGGGGATAGTTCAGCGAACCCTGGCGTCAAAAAGCCTGGCGGAGGGGCAGAAAGGGGCGCTGCTGACGGCAGTTCTCAAGATGCTCGATCCGTTGATTCTGGTTCTTCCCGGTTTAATTGCCTTTCACCTCTACCAGGATCTGCCGAGCGCGGATATGGCCTATCCGACGCTGGTCAATAAGGTGATGCCGCTCCCGTTAGTTGGGTTCTTCGGCGCGGTACTGTTTGGCGCGGTTATTAGCACCTTTAACGGTTTTTTAAACAGCGCCAGTACCCTGTTCAGCATGGGGATTTACCGGCGCATCATTAATCAAAACGCACAGCCGGAACAGCTGGTGCGCATTGGGCGGAAATTTGGCCTTTTTATTGCGGTGATATCGGTGATTGTCGCGCCGTGGATCGCCAATGCGCCGCAGGGACTGTATAGCTGGATGAAGCAGCTCAACGGTATTTATAACGTGCCGCTGGTAACCATCATCATTATGGGCTTCTTCTTTCCGCGTATCCCGGCGATCGCCGCCAAAGTGGCGATGGGGCTGGGGATTGTTAGCTACATCACGATTAACTACCTGGTGAAGTTCGATTTCCATTTCCTCTACGTGCTTGCCTGCACGTTCTGCATCAACGTGGTAGTCATGCTGGTTATCGGCGTCATTAAGCCGCGGGCGACGCCGTTTAAATTCCATGATGCGTTTGCCGTTGATATGCAGCCGTACCGGCACGTGAAAATTGCTTCGGTGGGGATCTTGTTCGCGATGATCGGCGTTTACGCGGGCCTCGCCGAATTTGGCGGCTACGGCACTCGCTGGCTGGCGGCGGTGAGCTACGCCATTACCGCAGCGGTCGTTATCTATCTGATTTACAGCAGCTGGCGGGAACGCCGCTCCGCTCCAGCTTCCTATGCTATCGACGTTAAGGAAAAATCATGAGTCGTCCCAATTTCCTGTTTATTATGACCGATACCCAGGCGACCAATATGGTGGGCTGCTACAGCGGTAAACCGCTGAACACCCATAATATTGATCGTCTGGCCGCCGAAGGTATCCGCTTTAATTCCGCCTATACCTGCTCGCCGGTATGCACTCCGGCGCGTGCCGGACTGTTTACCGGAATCTACGCCAACCAGTCCGGCCCGTGGACCAATAACATCGCGCCGGGAAAAAACATCTCTACCATGGGGCGCTACTTTAAGGATGCAGGTTACCGCACCTGCTATATCGGCAAGTGGCATCTGGATGGTCACGACTACTTTGGTACCGGCGAGTGCCCGCCGGAGTGGGACGCTGACTACTGGTTCGACGGCGCAAATTACCTCGCGGAGCTGACCAAGGAGGAGATCAGCCTGTGGCGCAATGGCCTGAACTCGGTTGAAGATTTACAGCGACACGGTATCGACGAAACCTTTACCTGGGCGCACCGCATCAGCAATCGGGCGGTAGACTTCCTGCATCAACCCGCGCGCGCCGACGAGCCGTTCCTGATGGTGGTGTCCTATGACGAGCCGCACCATCCGTTTACCTGCCCGGTGGAGTATCTGGAGAAGTATCAGGACTTTTATTACGACCTCGGGCCGAAGGCTCATGATTCGTTGAGCAATAAACCGGAACACCATCGGCTATGGTCGCAGGCGATGCTCTCACCGGTAGGCGAGGATGGGCGCTATCATCATCCGCTCTACTTTGCCTGCAACGACTTTGTTGATGACCAGATTGGTCGGGTGATCGATGCCTTAACCCCGGAACAGCGGGATAATACCTGGGTGATATACACCTCCGATCACGGTGAGATGATGGGCGCGCATAAGCTCATCAGCAAAGGCGCGGCGATGTATGACGACATTACCCGTATCCCGTTGATTATGCGCCCGCCGCAGGGCAAATCCGCGCAGGTCGACACACCGGTCAGCCATATCGACCTGCTGCCGACGATGATGGCGCTGGCGGGCATCGATAAGCCGGATATCCTGCCGGGAGAAAATATTCTCGATGCTGAAACGCCGCGTGGCGTGATGGTCGAGTTCAATCGCTATGAAATCGAACACGACAGCTTTGGCGGTTTTATTCCGGTGCGATGCTGGGTGACGGATGAGTACAAACTGGTACTCAATCTGTTTACCAGTGATGAACTGTATGATCGGAAAAATGACCAGGATGAGCTACATAATCTGATCGATGTCCATGAATTCGCCGACGTTCGCTACCGGATGCACGATGCGCTGCTGGACTATATGGATAAAATCCGCGACCCGTTCCGCACCTATCAATGGAGCCTGCGTCCGTGGCGGCCGGATGCCCAGCCGCGCTGGATGGGCGCTTTCCGCCCGCGTCCGCAGGATGGCTACTCGCCGGTCGTGCGCGACTATGACACCGGTCTGCCGACGCGGGGCGTGAAGGTAGAGGAGAAAAAACAGAAATTTTGACGAGTTCACAGCGTTGGCAAAGGGCGCTCGTCAGGCATTGCCCGGTAGAAAGGCGGACGCACTGGGCCATCACTCTGAACGATATAGCCGCCAATCATCAGCCTGATAACCTGACGCTAAATGGTTATCAGGCCTGAACTTTTTCTGCAACGGGGCGATTATTGATGCCTTCCGCATTGGCTCTCAGGTAGAATCGCCGGTATTTTACGCAATCGGCAACCCATCAAGGAGTTATGATGAAAATATCCCGCCTTGGCGAAGCGCCGGATTACCGCTTCTCGCTGGCGAATGAACGTACCTTTCTGGCGTGGATCCGCACTTCGCTTGGCTTTTTAGCTGGCGGCGTCGGCCTGGACCAGCTGGCGCCGGATTTCGCGACGCCGCTGATCCGCGAAATTCTTGCTCTGCTGCTGTGCCTGTTTGCCGGCGGCCTGGCGATTTACGGTTATATACGCTGGCTGAGCAACGAAAAGGCGATGCGGCTTAAACAGGATCTTCCCTATACCCGCACCCTGCTGCTGATCAGTATTCTGCTGACTATCGTTATCGTGGTGGTCATGGCGCTGGTGCTCTATGCCGGATAATCGCCGGGCGCGCCGCGAGAACGACCCGGGCCTGCAACCGGAGCGCACGTCGCTGGCCTGGTTTCGCACTCTTTTAGGCTATGGCGCGCTGCTGGCGCTGGCGATTAAGCACCACTGGCATCAGGCAGGGCTTCCGTTCTGGATTTCGCTGTGCATATTGCCGTTTGTCGCTGTCATCCTCTGGCGCTATACCCGCAGCCGCAATGTGATGGATGTTGAGCATAGTGATTTTGTCCAGCGGCAGGCGGTTCGTGACAAATTTTTGATCGCATTCGCAGTACTTTCCCTGTCATTGTTGTTTGCTGTAACCCATATACGACAGGTGATTTTGTTTATTAAGGATCTGATATGACAGGATGTCAGGCCGATTACAGTGACGATCGGCACTGCGGTAACTGCCAGTCTCTGGCGAGCGATATCCCGGTATGGGAAGTGATTATCCATCGTCAGGAGTGTGAACGCCCCGAGCATGTCTATCATCAGCTGAGCGCTCAGGGGGCAGCGGCTATCAAGTTCATTCCCCATTTGCAACCTTCCGACGCCCGCCTGTGGGGGGATTTTCTCTGCGCGGTGTTCGCTATTTGGATCAAAGAAGACGCTAATCGCATCGTCGTGCCGCTGTTTGAGGCAACGCTGCGCGCCTGGCGCGGTGAGGCAGTATGTTATGAGAATAATCCGCCTGGGCCGGCCTGCGCCGGCTGCGCCTGGCTAAGATTATGCGGTGGCGGCTGCCCGCAGCTGCGACTGGAGGATGGCTCCAATGCGCTATGCGAGGGATACCGGCAGTTTTATAGCTGGAGCGCCCCCTATATGCGCGTCCTGCGCGATTTACTCAACCAGCACCGCTCGCCGGTTGAGCTCATGCATCTGCTGCGCTAAAAAAATGGCGACGAGAGGATCTTCGTCGCCATTGCGTTTACCTGTCTTAAAGTTTACCGCCCTTTTGCCAGATACTGCGCCATCTCCTCTTCCGGCACCATGCCGCCGCCGGTCGCCCACACCAGATGGGTCGCATTCTGCATCTGCTCCGCGGTGAAGCCGTGCATCAGCTGATATGCCTCGCTGGCGCAGACCCGCTGCGGCCCGGCCATACCGGCCAGGGCGGATGGCTCGAGGCGAATACCTTCTTCTTCGGCTAACCAACCCAGCATATCGTACATAGTCTGGTCATCGAGAGAGTAGAACCCATCCAGCAGGCGCTCCATTGCCCGACCCACGAAACCGGAAGCGCGGCCTACCGCCAGACCGTCGGCGGCGGTCAGATTATCGATCCCCAGATCCTGAACTGAAATCTGGTCATGCAGGCCGGTATAGACCCCCAGCAGCATGCAAGGGGAGTGGGTCGGCTCGGCGAAGAGGCAGTGGACGTGGTCGCCAAACGCCAGCTTCAGGCCAAACGCCACCCCGCCGGGGCCGCCGCCCACGCCGCACGGCAGATAAACAAACAGCGGATGAGCGGCGTCTACCACGCGCCCTTCCCGGGCAAACTGCGCCTTTAGCCGCTCGCCGGCCACGGAATAACCGAGGAACAGGGTGCGCGAGTTCTCATCATCGATAAAGAAGCAGTTTGGGTCAGATTCGGCGGCTTTGCGCCCCTGCTCAACCGCCACGCCGTAATCCTCTTCGTACTCCACCACCGTTACGCCATGGCTGCGCAGTTTGGCTTTTTTCCACGCCCGGGCGTCGGCGGACATATGGACCGTTACTTTGAAGCCGATGCGCGCGCTCATTATGCCAATCGACATCCCCAGATTGCCGGTGGAGCCGACGGCGATGCTGTACTGGCTAAAGAACCCCCTGAACTCGGGCGTCAGCAGCTTACGGTAGTCGTCGGCAGTGTTTAACAATCCCGCGCCTATCGCCAGTTTCTCCGCGTGGGTAAGCACCTCATAAATGCCGCCGCGAGCTTTGATCGAACCCGAAATCGGCAGATGGCTGTCTTTTTTCAGCAGCAGATCGCCGCTAATTGGCTGGCTAAAAGTTTTTTCCAACCGGGCCTTCATTGCCGGAATAGCCACCAGCTCAGACTCGATAATGCCGCCGGTGGCGGCGGTTTCCGGAAAGGCCTCCGCCAGATAAGGCGCAAAGCGATCGAGCCGGGCATGGGCGTCCTGAACGTCTTCTGTCGTCAGGCCAACATAGGGTAACCCTTCCGCCAGCGACGTCGTTGACGGGTTAAACCAGGTGGTTTCTTTCAGGGTTATCAGCTCCTCCAGGAGAGGAAACTGCGCGAGTAAAGTGGTCATGTCAGCGTTTTTCATATTACGTCTCTTTGCGCTCAGATGATGAAAGAAAGCAGGAATGTACCGGCCAGTGCAAGCAGCGAAGCGATAAAGGTCGCGGTGGTATAGTATTTGAACGTCTCGTTGAGGCTTGCGCCGCAGTACTGTTTAACCAGCCAGAACAGGGAATCCGTTACGATAGTGCAGCCAATCGCGCCGGAGCCGATGGCGATAGCGATGATTTCCGGGCTCACGCCGGGATAGAGCGGCAGCATCGGCGCGACGATGGCGGTTGCGCCCATCATGGCGACGGTGGCGGAACCGACCGCGGCGTGCAGAATCAGCGCCACCAGCCAGGCCAGCAGAATCGGGTGCATATCGAGGTTCGACAGAATCACCGCCAGCGTATCGGCCAGGCCGCTGGTTTTCAGGATGGCGTTGAAGGCCCCGCCAGCGCCGATAATCAGCAGAATGTTGGCAATTGAACCGAAGCAGTTTTCCGTATGCGTCAGCAGGGTACTCATCCCCATATCCTGGCGGATACCCAGCACGTAGTAGGCCACGAAAACGGCGATAAACATGGCGGTGATCGGGTTGCCGATAAACTCCAGCAGCATATACAGCGTGCCGCCTTTGGTCATATTCAGTTCGGCGATGGTTTTGACCAGCATCAGGCCGATCGGCAGCAGCACCGTAAACAGGGTTGCGCCAAGCGACGGCAGGGTCTCTTCTTTGCGCACTTCGAGATTGGCAAATTCAGCCGGAACCGCTTTAAACGGCAGGCGGTTGCCGAGCAGCCGTAGGAACAGCGGGCCGCCGACCAGCGAAGCCAGCAGGCCCACCAGCAGACCGTATACGATCACCGTCCCGATATCCGCGCCCAGCTTGTTCGCGACAAACAGCGCCGCCGGATGCGGCGGCACCACGCAGTGCACCGCCATCAGCGCCGTACACAGCGGAATGGCCAGCTTGAGCAGCGACGTGTTGGTCTTCTTGGCAATGGAAAACGCCAGCGGGATCAGCAGCACCACGCCCACTTCAACGAATAGGGTGATCCCGCAAATCAGGCCCACCAGCACCATAATAACGTCGGCGGACAGCCAGCGGCAGCGCTGGAGCGTCAGGCCAATACGTTCCGCTGCGCCGGAGACCTCCATCATTTTGCCGAGAATCGTCCCCAGCCCAATCACCGCCGCCAGGAAGCCCAGCGTACCGCCAATCCCGCTCTCTATGGCGTTAACCATATCCAGCGGGCTCATTCCCATCATGGCGCCGACGAAAAAGCTGGCCAGCAGTAGCGCCAGAAACGGGTGAAACTTTAGTTTGACGATAGTTAACACAATCAACACGATGCTAATCAGTAGCGTGCTCACAACCCAGATCTGAGATTCCATACCCCACCTCGCCTGTGAATAATCTACGGGTATTGAACAGAAAAACGGCACGCGCTGACAAACGATATAAACGGCTCTTCAGGTGAATCAGATTGAATCAAAAAGGTGATTTCGCTCTAATATTGCATGTTTATTGTGCTATGAATCACTTTTTTTCATCTTTAAGCGGTTAGCAGGGCGATAATTTTCTTACACTCGGCGGGGAAAATTAAAGGAGTAGGTGATGGAGACGCTAAAAGATCTGGGTAACAGGCTACTCAACGGCTGGCAGCTTTCGAAGCTGTATACTTTTGAAGTCGCCGCCCGCCATGAGTCGTTCGCCCTGGCGGCGGAGGAACTATCGCTGACGCCTAGCGCGGTGAGCCACCGTATCAATCAGCTTGAAGAAGAGCTGGGGATCCAGCTGTTTGTGCGCTCGCACCGCAAGGTGGAGCTGACGCATGAGGGCAAACGGGTGTTCTGGGCGCTGAAGTCCTCGCTGGACAGCCTGAACCAGGAGATTCTGGATATTAAAAACCAGGAGCTGTCGGGAACGTTAACGGTCTATTCGCGTCCGTCCATCGCCCAGTGCTGGCTGGTGCCCGCGCTCGGCGATTTTACCCGCCGCTATCCCTCGATCTCGCTTACCGTGCTGACCGGCAACGATAACGTCAACATGCAGCGTGCGGGCATCGACCTGGCGATCTACTTTGATGACGCGCCTTCCTCACAGCTTAGCCATCATTTTTTGATGGATGAGGCTATCGTGCCGGTTTGCACGGCGGAATACGCGCGCCAGCATCATCTGCGGCAGAATCCCGGCAACCTTCGTCACTGCACGCTGCTGCACGATCGTCAGGCCTGGAGCAACGATTCCGGTACCGACGAGTGGTTCAGTTGGGCGCAGAAATTTAGCATCGATTTGCCGCAATCGTCAGGAATTGGCTTCGATCGTTCGGATTTGGCGGTCATTGCGGCGATGAACCACGTCGGCGTGGCGATGGGGCGTAAGCGGCTGGTGCAAAAGCGCCTGGAGAGCGGCGAGCTGATCGCGCCGTTCGGCGAGATGACCCTGAAGTGCCATCAGCACTATTACGTAACGACCCTGCCGGGTCGTCAATGGCCGAAAATCGATGCCTTTATCAACTGGCTGCAGAGTCAGGCACAATTATGATGACCGGCTTAGTTTCATCCCGGCTTGCGCTGCGCTTAGCCGGGCTACGGGTTCATCGGCGTCCGTCATTTTGTAGCCCGGGTAAGACGCGCCGCGTCACGACCCGGGGAACCCGCAATGAAGCCTTAAACCGGCTGCTGGTGTTGATGAAAGCGCGACGCCAGCGGCAGCCAGCACAGCAGAATCAGTAACCCCATCAGCATCATCAGCAGGCCAAGACTACCCTGTCCTGTTTGCGGCATCATCGCCGACAGCCACGCCAGCACGCCGGAACCGATATTCTGCAGCCCACCCACCAGTGCCCCGGCGGTGCCGGCGAGGAACGGGAAGGGCTCCATCGCGCCGCTGGTCGCCAGCGGGAACAGCATCCCGGCGCCAAAAAAGAACAGCGCGGCAGGAGCCAGTAGGGTCCAGACGGTCATCACGCCAAGCAGGCCAGGGATCCACATCAGCACGCCCGCCAGCAGGCAGCAAATCACCGATTGCCACATCAGCGTCGGAAAGCGTTTGTTCGGCCGTCCGGCAAACCAGGCGCCGAAGAACGCCGCCGGGATCGGTAGAATAAACAGAATGCTGACCGACATGCTGCTCAGACCCAGCACTGCGCCCATCAGCACGCCGGAACAGGCTTCGAATACGGCAATGCCCGCCAGGCCGCCGATCAGCATCAATAGATAGCAGTTGAACGCGCCGGTACTGAACAGCGTTTTATAGTTGGTAATGAGCCGGGTACGCGGCGCGCCGGTGGGCCGGGTTTCCGGCATCCAGCGCGCCATGCTGAGGGTGACGCCGGCGCAAAGCACCAGCAGGAACACGAAGCAGGCCCGCCAGTTCCATAGAGTATCGAGAATACCGCCAATCAGCGGAGCTAGCAGCGGGCTGACCAGAATCCCCATATTCAGCAGACTATTGGCATGCCTGAGTTGCGCGCCTTCATACAAATCGCGCGGCAGGGTGCGCGCCATGACGCCGCCGACGCCGGTGCCCATTCCCTGCATCGCACTGGCGGCAATCAGCACCGGCAGGCTATGGGTGGTGATGGCAACCAGCGTCGCCAGCATAAAAATAGACATCCCAACGAGAATCACCGGGCGGCGGCCAACGCGATCGGAGAGCGGGCCGTAGAAAAGCTGTGAGACGCCGTAGGTCAGTAGATAAGCGGCCATCACGCTCTGCACCGCGCCTTCGCGAACGTTTAGCGATACCGCCATATCGGCAATCGCCGGAATATAAATGGTCTGCGCCATCTGGCCTACGGCCACCAGCAGTACCAGCATCAACAACAAATTGAAGTTCTTATGGCGTTTCATGTCGATGAATACTTTGTATAAAGTTGAGTATAGAGAATATGTGACTGGCACATCCGCAAAACGATGGAGGAATCTACCACATAATAATGACAGGACAACCACGTGACGGTGATTGTGGGAGGATTTTCAGGCAGGTTTTGTAAACAACAATCGGCAACTAATGTTGCCATGTATATACCCGTCATACTTCAAGTTGCAGATGCGTTGGCTGCGGATTACTCGGCCTAAGGCCTCGCCCCTTACGGGGCCAGCGCAAGCGCTGTTCAAAACGGTTAACCGTTTTGTCCTGCAACTCGAATTATTTAGGGTATAGATTAAGACAGCCGCAGCAAAATCGCCCCAGCGGCGATACCGCAGGCGGCAACGATACGCAATGGAACCATTTTCTCTTTCAACAGGATAAACGCGATAACCGCGCCGAAAAGAATCGAAGTTTCGCGCAGGGCGGCAACCACAGCCAGCGGCGCCTGAGTCATTGCCCACAGCGCCAGACCATAGGAGCCCATGGTGCCGACGCCACCCACCATGCCTTTCTTCCAGTGCTGGCGCAGATAGCGACTGGCCTGCGGGCGTCGGGCAATCATCGCCCAGCCCAGCAGGCAGAAGCCGTTCATAAAAAAGGTCCACAGGGTATAGCCCAGCGCGGTTTCTGAAAGCCGTACCCCGGTCCCGTCAACCAGCGTGTAGCCGGCAATGAAGCAGGCGTTGATTAGCGCCAGTACGATACCCTGGCTTGAACTGGCGCGGCCGTTAAAAGCCATCGCCAGAATCGCCAGGCAGATGACGCCGATGCCCAGCCATGCCAGCGGGGAGAGATGGTCGCCAAGGAAGATGACGCTGATTATCGCCACCAGTAGCGGCGCGGTCCCGCGCATCAGCGGATAGGTCTGGCTCATATCCGAGACCTGATAGGTTTTTGCCACCAGCACCGTATACACCACCTGCAGCGCGCAGGAGACGGCAAGAAACGGCACGCTGGCCAGCGTCGGCTGGGGGGAAAAGGGGAGCATAACCAGCGCGATGAGCGACGCTGAGCCGCTAACGCCGACCGCCGCGTACAGTTTATCACCGCTGGCTTTTACGATAGCGTTCCAGCTGGCGTGAAGCAGGGCGGCAAACAGCAAAATAGAGAATACGGTAATGGTCATTACGGCCTGGCGCTGAGGAAAAAATCGTCACTGGACTGTAACATGCGCGCTTGTCGTCAGCCAGCTGCGGCTAGAGCGAACAAAACAGGCGATGGGTGACCCGCGGTTCATCATGCACCGGGCGAAACCCCAGATTTTCATAAAACGACCAGGCAGTTGACGGCGCATGGGTGTTGAGAAAATCAAAGCTGGCGCCGGAGTGGGTGATAACCGAGACCAGCAGCTGATGCCCGATCCCCTGTCGACGGTGGCTTTCACCGATGTATAAATGGCGGATTCGCCCGGCCCGCACCTGCTGGCTAAAAGGGTCGATATTCAGTCCGCAAACGCCGACCAGCTGCCCATGCGCAAAGGCCCCCAGCAGCTTTTCTCCCGGTGCGTCAAAGCGGTTTTTCCCACTCTGCCAGTTCTCAGCCAGGCGGCCAAGCATATTCAGATTTTGCGCCAGGCTTTCGGCGCGCAACGCCGAAAAACCGGGTTCGTCCGGGGTGATGGCGGCAATCAACAAGGGGGCCATAATTTTCTCCGTCAGGTTAGCCTGTAGAGGGGCGGTTTCCCGCCCCTCCCAGGTGCGACTTGAACCTGAATCAGCGGAACTGTTTCAGGACTGCATCAAGTAGTTGCAACACGGCAACCATGAGTTTCAGGATGAGAACAACGATATCCACTCCGCCCATACGCGTCTCCTCTGGTTCAGGAGCACAACCGGCTGGCGTACCTTTCCGCCGCCTGTTGCCAGCCAGGGTATACCCGTCATATTCAGACGCCACCTGCCGGTGGCGGACTCAATAATTCGGGGTATTTGTTGACGTAACACAGTGTGCTCTTCTGGGGTTAAGGCGCTGACGGCACCACCCGTTTCAGCCAGGACTTTTTTTTGCGCCGGTAAAAGTGCGGCCCCAGATTCACCCTGCGTACCCCCTCAGTATAGAATGAATACTGTATGTATGAACAGTATTTTTTGGACAAATTTGCCTACGCGATCCATACTCTACATCAGCAAAAACCGTCGTGAAAATTGCGCCTTCTTCGCCGATCGCGTATACTTTTTTCGTTGACGTAATACAGTGTGCTTGCGGCTACCAACCGTAAAAACACCGAGCAAAAAACCTCGCCGCGGCGGGGTTTTTGTTTTTCATCTCTCCTCCGCAAATTAATGTGATCTTCCGCGCAGTTTTCCCTGGTTGAAAATAAATCCATTGTGAAATGACAAAAGCTGTGTTTGTATAAATTCATTCCCTTTTTTGAGACAACAGGTCCCTAATGAACGCTACCACGCTGACTTCGACCCTACTACTAACCGCGCCTGCCGCGGTGGTCGTCGTGTCTGTGGTGGTCGTCGTCGGCAACGCGCCGTAGGGTCCGGAACAACACGAATTCCAAACCCCGCCGGCGCAAACCGAGCGGGGTTTTTCGTTTCATGCCCCTCGGTAAGTCGGCTCAGAATAAAAGGACTGGAGCATGGCAAGTTCGGGCACAACATCAGAAAAAATGCGCTTCACTGGCGCGCAGTTAGTCGTTCATTTACTGGAGCGTCAGGGGATCACCACGGTCAGCGGCATTCCGGGCGGCTCCATCCTTCCCATTTACGATGCGTTAAGCCAAAGCACGCAGATCCGCCATATTCTGGCGCGTCACGAGCAGGGGGCGGGATTCATCGCCCAGGGCATGGCGCGTACCGAAGGCAAACCCGCCGTGTGTATGGCCTGTAGCGGCCCGGGAGCCACTAACTTGATCACCGCTATCGCCGACGCCCGTCTGGATTCGATTCCGCTGGTGTGCATTACCGGCCAGGTTCCGGCCTCAATGATCGGCACCGACGCTTTCCAGGAAGTCGACACCTACGGTATCTCTATCCCCATCACCAAACATAACTATCTGGTCCGCAACATTGCTGAGCTGCCGCAGGTGATAAGCGACGCGTTTCGCATCGCGCAGTCCGGGCGACCAGGGCCGGTGTGGATAGATATTCCTAAGGATGTTCAGGCGGCGACCATTGAGCTCGACGCCCTGCCGGAACCCGGCGCCCGCATGGCAGCCCCGGAATTCGATAGCGCCAGCGTGCGCGAAGCGGCGGCAATGATTAACGCGGCGCAGCGTCCGGTACTCTATTTGGGTGGTGGGGTCATCAACGCTCCTGAGCAGATTCGCCAGCTGGCGGAGAAAGCTAATCTGCCGACTACCCTGACCTTAATGGCGTTGGGGATGCTGCCGAAAGCGCACCCGCTGTCGCTGGGCATGCTGGGGATGCACGGTGCGCGCAGTACCAACTTTATTCTTCAAGAGGCTGATTTACTGATTGTTTTAGGTGCTCGTTTTGATGACCGGGCGATTGGTAAAACCGAGCAGTTCTGCCCGAACGCGAAAATTATCCACGTTGATATCGACCGCTCAGAGCTGGGTAAAATCAAGCAGCCGCACGTGGCGATTCAGGGCGACGTTGGCGAAGTGCTGGAGCAGCTGATCCCGCAGGTCGAGGCGCAGCCGCGCAGCGCATGGCTGCAGCTGGTGGCAGATTTGCAGCGCGAGTTCCCCAGCACCATTCCGCAGGAGAAAGACCCGCTCTCCCATTACGGCCTGATTAACGCCGTGGCCGCCTGCGTGGATGATGAAGCGATCATCACTACCGACGTTGGCCAGCATCAGATGTGGACCGCTCAGGCTTATCCGCTGAACCGTCCGCGCCAGTGGCTGACCTCCGGCGGGTTGGGTACGATGGGTTTTGGCTTACCTGCCGCGGTGGGTGCGGCGCTGGCGAACCCGCAGCGCAAGGTTATCTGCTTCTCCGGCGACGGCAGCCTGATGATGAATATTCAGGAGATGGCGACGGCGGCGGAAAATCAGCTGGATGTGAAAATCATCTTGATGAATAACGAAGCGCTGGGGCTGGTGCATCAACAGCAAAGCATGTTCTATAAGCAGGGCGTGTTTGCCGCCACCTATCCTGGCATGGTCAACTTTATGCAGATCGCCGCTGGTTTTGGTCTGCAAACCTGTAATTTAAATAACGAAGCCGACCCGCAGGCGGCGCTGCAGGCGATTATCGACCGCCCAGGCCCGGCGCTGATCCACGTGCGTATCGATGCCGAAGAAAAAGTGTATCCAATGGTACCGCCGGGTGCGGCCAATACTGAAATGGTGGGGGAATAAGCCATGCAACAAGCGACTCATGAAAACGTTATTCTACAGCTCACCGTGCGCAACCACCCTGGCGTGATGACCCACGTTTGCGGCCTTTTTGCCCGCCGCGCTTTCAACGTGGAAGGCATTCTTTGTCTGCCGATTCAGGACAGCAACCAGAGCCGCATCTGGCTGCTGGTCAACGACGATCAGCGCCTCGGGCAGATGATTAGCCAGATCGAAAAGCTGGAAGACGTTGAGAAGGTGGTACGCAACCAGTCAGACCCGTCCATGTTCAGCAAAATTGCGGTCTTTTTTGAGTAACTAATTTTTCCGCTGGACATATTCCTGCCGGGAAGAAAATCTGCTCTGGATTTATTCAGAGCAGATTCTTCTGTACTCATCTAAAGAGAACGCTTTCGATTTTTTATCTATATCATCAGGCCACTTTACTTCGCGGCCATAAATGCCAACTTGCGTATTAACGGATGTGTCTAATAACCGATCGTTGAAACTCATATAGTTACAGATCCATAGCCACAGCTTGTAGTTAGGCATTAATAGCGCGTCCGTACCTGCGTCGGTCGATATCAGGTTAAAGGCATCGATCATAGTGGTGCTAATACTGGAGTCATAAACGATACAGCGAATGGTGGAGTATGATGAGTGCTTATTGCGTGAATATATACTGATGGCTTGTATCTGACTCCAGTCATACTCTTTGCATTCAGGTCTTGTTCTCTTATAAAAAGGGTAATACCACCAGAAAGTATAAGTTAATTTATAAGTAATACTATACATAACGTGATCGTAAACATAAACCTTGCCTGTTTTCCGATTAAAACGAACGGGATAGTGACGAGGGGCGAAGATAAAGTAATTTACGACGGCTGCGAAAACAAAAGTCATAAAAAATATAATAACAACTGCGAAATGCATTAAAAGTTGATCGTCTGCTCTGGACTGCCAGGTTTCAACATATCGCGCATAATTAAATATCGCATCATAGAAAAAAAATAAAACAGCACCAAAGCATAAAATAGCAACAGGTAAGAAAAGCACCACGCCCAGGATGTTCATCCCATAAAATGAAGTGTAGTTACGCGTAATCTCACAGTAGTTATCATTGATATAAGCCAATTTACCGCTATGCGACAGCTTATCCGTTTTGCTCTGTGTTGTTTTATTTAGCTTATTGAGCTGGTGCTCATCGATCGTTTGCTTTGCTAAGTGAGGCCGTTGCTGCATATATTTTTCCTTGCTGATATCAAAGAGACAATATCACGCTGGTTACTCTCTGTACATAATGGCCGCATGGCATTCTGCCTGTCATAATATATAAATCATTCTCGGCATGAATAATTTATAGCGTTACACTGCGATTACTCAAATAAGACAAAAATTTTAAATTGTTCGTCTGCAGTCAAAGGGCTTACCGACTGTCCAGCCCATTGCGTAACTGCTTACTACCCTGTTCAGCAAAATCGCGGTGTTGTTCGAATAATCGCTCGAGGCTTGAACCACTGCGCGCTTATCGTTAAGGTAAGCGCGTTTTTTAACCCGCCAGGAATCGCCATGACCACAATCGCCCTTATTGACGATCACCTTATCGTCCGATCCGGCTTTGCCCAACTGCTGGGGCTGGAAGCCGATTTTCAGGTCGTCGCCGAATTCGGTTCCGGGCGCGAGGCGCTGGCGGGGCTGCCCGGTCGCGGCGTGCAGGTCTGCATCTGCGATATCTCGATGCCGGATATCTCCGGGCTTGAATTATTAAACCAGCTGCCGAAAGGGATGGCGATCGTCATGCTGTCGGTGCATGACAGCCCGGCGCTGGTGGAGCAGGCGCTGAACGCAGGGGCGCGCGGTTTTCTCTCTAAGCGCTGCAGCCCGGATGAGCTGATCGCTGCCGTGCGCACCGTGGCGGCTGGCGGCTGTTATCTGACGCCGGATATCGCCATGAAGCTGGCGGCCGGACGACGGGACCCGCTGACCAGGCGCGAACGCGAGGTGGCGGAAAAGCTGGCGCAGGGGATGGCGGTAAAAGAGATTGCCGCCGAGCTGGGCTTGTCGCCGAAAACCGTCCACGTTCATCGCGCCAACCTGCTCGAAAAGCTGGGCGTCAGCAACGACGTCGAGCTGGCGCGCCGCATGTTCGATAGCTGGCAATGAAAGCCTTTTTCTCGCGGCTGCTCTCGGTCGTCGGCTGTTGCTTTATCTTTTCCGCCGCGTGGTTTTGCCTGTGGAGCATCAGCCTGCACCTGGTGGAGCGCCCCGACCTTGCGGTGTTGCTTTTCCCCTTTGGCCTGCGGCTTGGCCTGATGCTGCAGTGCCCGCGCGGCTACTGGCCGGTTCTGCTGGGCGCGGAGTGGCTGCTGATCCTCTGGCTGGCGCAGGAAGTGGCGCTGGCGCACCCGATAATATTGATGACTGGAAGCCTGTTGACTCTGCTGCCGGTGGCGCTGATATCGCGCTATCGTCATCAGCGTGACTGGCTGACGTTGTTGCGCCAGGGCGCAGCGCTGATTGCCGCCGCGCTGCTGCAATCGCTACCCTGGCTGGCGGAAGGTAAAGAGGGGCTGAATGCGCTGCTGCTGACTCTGACCGGCGGCCTGACGCTGGCGCCCACCTGTCTGGTTATCTGGCACTACCTTACCAGCACCGTCTGGCGGCCGCTGGGGCCATCGCTGGTCTCGCAGCCGGTGAACTGGCGCGGGCGGCATCTTATCTGGTACCTGCTGCTGTTCAGCGTCAGCCTCTGGCTCCAACTGGGGCTGCCCGCCGAGCTCTCACGATTTACGCCCTTCTGCCTGGCGCTGCCGATTATCGCTCTGGCCTGGCATTACGGCTGGCAGGGGGCGCTGATCGCGACCCTGATGAACGCCATCGCGCTGATTGCCAGCCAGACCTGGCACGATCATCCGGTGGATTTACTGCTTTCGCTGCTGGCGCAAAGCTTGACCGGCCTGCTGCTGGGCGCCGGAATACAGCGGCTGCGCGAGCTGAATCAATCGCTGCAAAAGGAGCTGGTGCGTAACCAGCGGCTGGCGGAGCGCCTGCTGGAAACCGAGGAGAGCGTGCGCCGCGAGGTGGCCCGCGAGCTGCACGATGATATCGGGCAGACCATCACCGCAATTCGTACCCAGGCGGGGATCGTTCAGCGGCTGGCGCCCAACAGCGCCAGCGTCAGGCAGAGCGGTCAGCTGATTGAGCAGCTCTCGCTCGGCGTCTACGATTCCGTGCGCCGTCTGCTGGGGCGCTTGCGTCCACGCCAGCTGGACGACCTGACGCTTGAACAGGCGGTACGTTCGCTGATGCGCGAAATGGAGCTGGAGGATCGCGGTATGGTCAGCCATCTGGCGTGGCGTATCGATGAGTCGCTGCTGAGCGAAAACCAGCGCGTCACCCTGTTCCGCGTCTGCCAGGAGGGGCTGAATAATATCGTCAAACATGCCAGCGCCAGCGCCGTCACGCTGCAAGGCTGGCAGCAGGAGCAGCGGCTGATGCTGGTGATCGAGGACGACGGCTGCGGCCTGCCGCCGGGCTCCGGTCAGCAGGGCTTTGGCCTCACCGGCATGCGCGAGCGCGTCACCGCCCTGGGCGGCACCCTGACCATCTCCTGCACCCACGGCACTCGCGTTTGCGTCAGCCTGCCGCTGCGTTACGCCTGAGGAACGATAATGTTTGCCTTTTTAAAATCCCCGCCCGATGCTCCGCCGATTACCGACAAACAGGCGCTGGACGAGCGCTACCGCTACTGGCGTCGGCATATTCTGCTGACCATCTGGCTGGGCTATGCGCTGTTTTACTTCACCCGTAAAAGCTTTAACGCCGCGGTGCCGGAAATTCTCGCCAGCAACGTTTTGACCCGCAGCGATATCGGTCTGCTGGCGACGCTGTTCTACATCACCTATGGGCTATCGAAATTTTTCTCCGGTATCGTCAGCGATCGCTCTAACGCCCGCTATTTTATGGGCATCGGCCTGGTCGCTACCGGCGTGGTGAATATTCTGTTTGGCTTTTCCACTTCCCTGTGGGCCTTCGCGCTGCTGTGGGCGCTGAACGCCTTCTTCCAGGGATGGGGTTCGCCGGTATGCGCCCGCCTGCTGACGGCCTGGTATTCGCGTACCGAGCGCGGCGGCTGGTGGGCGCTATGGAACACGGCGCATAACGTCGGCGGGGCGCTGATTCCGATGGTGGTTGGCGCGGCGGCGCTGCACTACGGCTGGCGAACGGGGATGATGATTGCCGGGATGCTGGCGATCCTCGCCGGGCTGTTTCTCTGCTGGCGGCTGCGCGACCGGCCGCAGGCGGTCGGCCTGCCCGCAGTGGGCGACTGGCGGCACGATGAGCTGGAGATTGCTCAGCAGCAGGAGGGCGCTGGCCTGACTCGCAAAGAGATCCTCACCAAATACGTGCTGCTGAATCCCTATATCTGGCTGCTCTCGCTGTGCTACGTGTTGGTATACGTGGTGCGCGCGGCAATTAACGATTGGGGCAACCTGTACATGTCGGAAACGCTCGGCGTCGATCTGGTCACGGCGAATTCGGCGGTCACCATGTTCGAAGTGGGCGGTTTTATCGGCGCGCTGGTGGCGGGCTGGGGCTCGGATAAGCTCTTCAACGGCAACCGCGGGCCGATGAACCTGATTTTCGCCGCCGGGATTTTGTTGTCGGTTGGCGGGCTGTGGCTGATGCCGTTCGCCAGCTACGTGATGCAGGCGGCCTGCTTCTTTACCGCCGGCTTTTTCGTTTTTGGCCCGCAGATGCTGATCGGCATGGCGGCGGCGGAGTGCTCGCACAAAGAGGCGGCTGGGGCGGCAACCGGCTTTGTTGGCCTGTTTGCCTATCTTGGCGCATCGCTCTCCGGCTGGCCGCTGGCGCAGGTGATGGAGATCTGGCACTGGAGCGGATTTTTCGTGGTTATTGCCATTGCCGCCGGTATTTCCGCCCTGCTGCTGCTGCCGTTTTTAAACGCCCAGGCGCCGCGAGAAGCGTGACCGACTTCACCTTTCTTCGCCGAATGGCGTAAAACTAAGAAATTTTCCCGGTTTCGCCTGGACGCTGTCTCAGGCGAGTCTCCCGGCTGATTTTTACAATGCCTGCCATTCGCAGGTACTAAATCAGCTCAGGAGTCACCCAATCATGCTGGCCTTCTTAAACCAGGTGCGCAAGCCAACCCTGGACCTGCCGCTCGAAGCGCGGCGCAAAATGTGGTTCAAACCGTTCATGCAGTCGTATCTGGTGGTTTTCATCGGCTATCTGACCATGTATCTGATCCGCAAAAACTTTAATATCGCGCAGAACGACATGATCTCTACCTACGGGTTGAGTATGACGCAGCTGGGGATGATCGGCCTCGGCTTTTCTATCACCTACGGCGTGGGGAAAACGCTGGTCTCCTACTACGCAGACGGTAAGAACACCAAGCAGTTTCTGCCGTTTATGCTGATTCTCTCGGCCATCTGTATGCTCGGCTTCAGCGCCAGCATGGGCGCGGGGTCGACCAGCCTGTTCCTGATGATCGCCTTCTACGCTCTGAGCGGCTTCTTCCAGAGCACCGGCGGCTCGTGCAGCTATTCGACCATTACCAAGTGGACGCCTCGCCGTAAGCGCGGCACCTTCCTCGGCTTCTGGAATATCTCTCACAACCTCGGCGGCGCCGGCGCGGCGGGCGTGGCGCTGTTTGGCGCCAACTACCTGTTTGACGGCCACGTGATCGGGATGTTTATCTTCCCGTCGATTATTGCGTTAATCGTCGGTTTTATCGGCCTGCGCTTCGGCAGCGACTCCCCGGAATCCTACGGTCTCGGTAACGCCGAAGAGCTGTTTGGCGAAGAGATCAGCGAAGAGGATAAAGAGACGGAAGAGAATGCCATGACCAAATGGCAGATCTTCGTCGAATACGTGCTGAAGAACAAAGTTATCTGGCTGCTGTGCTTCTCCAACATCTTCCTGTACGTGGTACGCATCGGCATCGATCAGTGGTCCACCGTTTACGCTTTCCAGGAGCTGAAGCTCTCCAAAGAGGTGGCGATTCAGGGCTTTACCCTGTTTGAAGTGGGCGCGCTGGTTGGCACGCTGCTGTGGGGATGGCTGTCGGATCTGGCAAACGGACGCCGCGCGCTGGTGGCCTGCGTTGCGCTGGCGCTGATTATCGCCACGCTAGGGGTTTATCAGCATGCCAGCAATCAATACGTTTATCTCGCATCGCTGTTTGCGCTGGGTTTCCTGGTGTTTGGCCCGCAGCTGCTGATCGGCGTCGCCGCGGTAGGCTTCGTGCCGAAAAAAGCGATTGGCGCTGCCGACGGGATCAAGGGCACCTTCGCCTATCTGATCGGCGACAGCTTCGCCAAGCTGGGACTCGGGATGATTGCCGACGGTACGCCAATTTTCGGCCTCACCGGCTGGGCGGGCACCTTTGCGGCGCTGGATGCGGCGGCAATTGGCTGCATCTGCCTGATGGCCATCGTCGCGGTCTTTGAGGAACGTAAAATCCGCCGCCAGAAAAAGACACAAACTTTGCAGACTGCCTGAGTCATTGGGTGTGAGTTACGTTGCCCGGCCTCTGCGCCGGGCTTTTTTATGCCTCTTGCCGGGCGGTTTGATGATAGCGATACGGGGCCGCGATAAGTCACATTATGGTACTTCCGGCAGTCGACAGCGGGCAATTTCCCATTATGATAGTGGGGCTGCGATTGAATGAGAGGATGCATGATCTGGTTAGGACTGGCCACGCTGATAGTGGTATTTGTTGTGGGATTTCGGGTGCTTACCTCTGATTCACGCCGTGCGATTCGCCGTCTGAGCGAACGGTTAGGCATTACGCCGGTACCGCTGGAATCGATGATCGATCAGCTGGGAAAAACCGCCGGCAACGAGTATCTGCGCTACCTGGAGCGGCCGAATGAAGCGCATTTGCAAAATGCCGCGCAGGTGCTGCTGGTCTGGCAGGTCGCTATCGTCGACGGCAGCGAGCAGAACCTGCACTACTGGTATCGGCTGATGAAAAAGTCCCGCCTCGCGGCGCCGATTACCGAAGCGCAAATCCGCCTGGCACAAGGTTTTCTTCGCGAGCTGGAGCCGGAAGTGAGTGAGCTGCACGCTTTGCAGGAGCGCTATAACGCGCTGTTTTTGCCGGAGGATGGCGTCCACTGGCTGCACTGATATCACTTCCCGGTGCACTGTTGGCTTCGTTAAACGTCACGCCGACGAGGCCACCGGTGCAAAAGTCATCGCAACAAAGCCATCATGCCAGTACCTCTAACCCATGTTTTTGCACGATGGTGAGTAATTTCAGTGCCAGCCCACCGGGGCGTTTTGCCCCGCTTTCCCATTTTTGGACCGTGGAAACGCTGGTGTTCAGATAGCGGGCAAAAACCGGCTGACTGACGTTGAGTTGGTCACGTAGAGCCTTAATTTCACCAGGTTGGAAATCGCTTACGCGGCTGATGCATGTTTCATCAAAGCTGCGCATTGTCTCCTGCGCGATCGCATCAACACTGTATAAACCTGCTGCAGCGCTATGGATAGCTTCAAAGGCGGGGCTTTTGAATTTAGTTTTTGCAGTCATGACAAATCTCCACCAATTCTTTTCTCTTAACCAATGCCGCCATTTTCTCCTCGCTGAGAAGGGAATAATGCCTGGCTAACTCACGGAACGCCGCGAGTTCTCGGTTATCGATATTGGCGATATCCTGTTTGGCGTATAAAAATGTGTAAAACCAATGCGCAGCGCCCTTTGCCAGAATAATTGCGCGATCGCGATTTTTATTGAGGCGTTTTTTGTAAACGCCGCCACCAAGGTTATCTGCTTTTCCCAGGAGAGTGGCTTCAATCGCTTTGCAGAGTTCGCCATCATCAATCGCATGGGCCCGGGCTTCCCTGGTAAACCATTTCGTTTTAAAAACACGCATTGGCTGACATCCTGTAACCATAAATATAGCACCAAGTGCTATGTTATTTCTTCCTCTTACTGTTCTGAAATACCTGAGAACGTGATTTTCCGGTTATGCGAGCAGCTACGCAGGAGCTTTGCAAGGCCTGAAAAGTTGTCAAAACGTTAAATTCGTCACATTTAAAATGTTACACTGCGCGGCTTCCCCGTCGTTCAACCATGCAGGTAACTTATGACCCCTTCGAATGCCACTTCGCCCCAGGCTAATCAGTCAGCGCGACCCAACTGGTCGGCTGTTTTTGCGGTGGCCTTCTGCGTTGCCTGCCTGATTACCGTTGAGTTCCTGCCGGTAAGCCTGCTCACGCCGATGGCGCAGGATTTGGGCATCTCCGAAGGCGTTGCCGGGCAGTCGGTTACCACTACGGCGTTCGTGGCGATGTTTGCCAGCCTGTTTATCACCTCAATTATCCGCAGTACCGATCGCCGCTACGTGGTGATCCTGTTTTCGGTTCTGCTGACCCTTTCCTGCCTGTTGGTCTCGTTTGCCAACAGCTTTTCGTTATTGCTGCTGGGCCGCGCGTGCCTTGGTCTGGCGCTGGGCGGCTTTTGGGCGATGTCGGCGTCGCTCACCATGCGGCTGGTGCCGATGCGCGTGGTGCCCAAAGCGCTATCGGTTATTTTCGGCGCGGTATCGATAGCGCTGGTGATCGCCGCGCCGCTGGGCAGCTTCCTTGGCGGTATTATCGGCTGGCGTAACGTCTTTAACGGCGCGGCAGTCATGGGCGTGATCTGTACGATTTGGGTGCTGAAGGCGCTGCCGTCTCTGCCGGGCGAGTCGACCTCGGCGCAGCAAAACATGTTCGGCCTGCTGAAGCGGCCCGGCGTGATGGCCGGGATGTGCGCCATCTTTATGGCCTTCGCTGGCCAGTTTGCTTTCTTTACCTATATCCGCCCGGTGTATATGACGCTGGCGGGCTTTGACGTCGACGGTTTGACGCTGGTACTGCTCAGCTTCGGCATCGCCAGCTTTGTCGGCACCTCGCTCTCCTCAATGCTGCTCAAGCGCTCGGTGAAAGCGGCGCTGGCGATTGCTCCAGTAGTGCTGGCTATCAGCGCCGCGGTGCTGGTGCTGTGGGGAGAGAGTAAAATCGTGGCGTCGACGGTGGCGGTAATCTGGGGCTTTGCCTTCGC
The DNA here is from genome assembly GCF_015601345.1 of Klebsiella sp. BDA134-6. Lineage (NCBI taxonomy): Bacteria > Pseudomonadati > Pseudomonadota > Gammaproteobacteria > Enterobacterales > Enterobacteriaceae > Klebsiella > Klebsiella sp. BDA134-6. The sequence continues at coordinate 5,823,028 of NZ_CP064784.1, read as the reverse complement.
GTTGATACCGGTAGGCTGGTCAACGTGGATCACCCGCTCCCTGTCCGATCAGGCGGAAAAAGCCGGGTCGATTCAGGTGGCGGTGATCCAGTTGGCTAACACCTGCGGCGCAGCGGTTGGCGGCGTGGCGCTGGATCACCTCGGTTTGCTCTCGCCGCTGGTCCTCTCCGGTACGTTGATGCTGATTACCGGCCTGCTGGTGGCGACGAAAGTGCGGGTGTAATGGGGCTACGGGTTCACCGCAGCCTGCGGTTAGGTCGCCCGGACAGGCGCGCAGCGCCGCCTCCGGGAATGCGCACCCGGGTCAGGCTCTTACACCGTGACCCCGGGCGATTTCACTCTCTTAGAACCACGCTTCAAACATGCCGCCGACGTTCAGCGAATCCAGCTGTTCGTCTTTGGTGCCGTTGACCTTCGCAGTGCGCTTGTTATCCACCTGGCCGCCGGTCACGTAGAAGCGCAGCATCGGACGGAACTCCGGCCCCATTCCGATGGCGATATTCTGCGACAGCGTCAGCTTCCAGCCGTGGTTATCGCCGCCCTGGTCGTAATCGACGCGCTGGTAGCCCGCTTCCAGCCAGGTGGAGTGCACGTCGTTCCAGAAGTACATCGGACGGACGATGGCGCCGTAGTTTTTGCGGTTATCGGTGTTGTCCTTGCCGTTGTCATAGTCGTGGAAGGCCAGCAGATATTCGATCTGCGCCTGCCGGGTAAATTTATGCAGCCCTTCAAAGCTGGCGTAGATAGCGGTCAGGTCATCGGTTTTGTTGTAGACGCTGTTATCCGAGTTATCGGAGTAGCGCAGGATCACTTTATTGACGCCGCTGTCGTTGGTGTGGCTCAGCACCAGCCCGCCCTGCCAGGCGTCGAGACGCTCGTCGCTGTCCACCGCTTTCGAATCAAAACCGTAGTTGGCGTATACCTCAACGTCGATCGGCCCGGCCTTGATGTTGTGGGTTTTGGTGGTCAGGGCGTAGTGGCCGTTATCGCCGGTACCGGAGCCGCCGGTACAGGTGATGCGCGACGGGTTGGCCTCATCGGCCATCACTTCCGGGCTACAGGACTCCACCTGCGACACCCCCGCCACGTCAAACTGCACGCCGCCGATCTCAAAGTTTTTCACCCCGGCGCCCTGGCCATCGTGGTTCATCCAGAAGTAGTCGTTGATCCCCTGCTGCGGACGCTGATGGAAGTCGCGGCCTGCCCAGATATAAGCGTTGGGGTTAGATTCCAGCACGTTGGTGACGCCGACGTAGGCTTTTTTCAGGTTAACTTCATCGCTCCAGTGGTCAAACATGACGTTGATATCCCAGATCGCGCCTTTATTGCTCTTAAAGGCTTTGGTTATCTGGAATTCGCCGCCGTTACCTTCGTTGCCTAAACGACCGATCGCCGAGGCGCCGTTATAGGAGCCATCCACGCCGACAAACTTCTGATCGCCGGTCTGGAACTGCGCGCCGTAGCGGGCGTAGCCGCTGAACTTGAGGCCGAAGGGGATCGCCATATCCGGCGTGGCCGCGGTGGTCTGCGGGTTGGTAATGACGTCCACTTTTTTATCGGCGGCGGCGTCGATTTTTGCCTGGCGCTCGGCCAGAGCTTTATCGACGGCTTTCGCCACAATGGCGTCGATCTGTTCTTGAGTAAATTCTTGCGCGAATACGGAAATTGGGCACAGCGCGGCGACGACCGCCATGGTTAATGGCAGCATTTTTACAGTTTTCATCATTATCTCGCTTTTAATAATTCATATATTCAGATAATAGCTATCCCGCCAGGATAAGCTGGTGTATTTATTCCAGGTACTGTTGTTAAATATTTATATAAATTAACGCTGATATAAATGAATTAACTCTTCCGAAAATTCACGGGCGAGCAGCGAATTCATTAAGTGATCCTGAGCATGGACCATAATTAACGTCATCGGCTGGCGCGCTTCGCCGGCATCCTGTTCGATAAGCTGGGTCTGCATCTGATGCGCCCGGCGGGCGTAGCCATCGGCTTCATTCAGAAGCAAGCGCGCTTCATCTATATTACCGTTGCGGGCGCAATGGAGTGCTTCAAAACACAATGAGCGTGACTGTCCCGCATTAACGATAATTTCCATTACCGCATCTTCTAATTCAATCATGATAGGTCCTGAGGTCATTAACTTTATTATTTAAAATAATGCAGCAAAATCCCTTTTCCGCATTATTTATGCCGTCATCTAAAATATAATATTAAATATATTGATTCATTATTGGCTGACCGTTTCGGCAACCGGAACCGCGGCTTTTGCTTTTTCAACTTCAGTTTTCATTAACGAGCGTTCATAGGCGCGCAGGAATGGCAGATAGATTAGCGCCGACATCACCATACAAATCAGGCACATGACCAGTGGGCTTAGCGTCCAGTTTGCAGCCCATGATGCGCCGATAGGCGCCGGCGTCGTCCACGGCGTCAGCGAAACCACCTGGCTGAGCCAGCCGAGACGCGTCGCGCCATAAGCCAGAACGGCGTTGATCATCGGGACAAAGACGAACGGGATAAACATCATCGGGTTCATGATAATCGGCGCGCCGAACAGGATCGGTTCGTTGATATTAAAGAAGCTTGGCACAATGCCCATTTTACCGATGGTACGCAGATGGGTTACGCGGCTACGCAGCAGCAGGAACGCCAGCGGAAGCGTGGAACCGACGCCGCCTATGAGCAGATAGTGATCCCAGAAACCTTGCAGATAGACATGCGGCAGGGCCGCACCGGCCGCCAGCGCGGCCTGGTTTGCCGACAGGTTGGCCATCCAGAAGGGGTTCATAATACCGGTCACGATCAGCGAACCGTGGATTCCGGCGAACCAGAAAATCTGGCACATCAGGACGGAAAGCAGAATCGCCGGCAGGGAGTCAGAGGCGGAAACCAGGGGCTCCAGCAGGTGCATAATCGCCTGCGGTAGAATCATACCGGTCTGCGCTTCGATAAACAGATTCAGCGGATGCAGGGTCGCGATCACCACCAGTACCGGGATAAGAATTTCAAACGAGCGGGCCACGCCGGTCGGCACCTCTTTTGGCAGGCGAATCGTAATATTGTTCTGCTTTAACCAGGCGTAAACGCGGGTGGAGTAGATGGCGGTGATCAAAGCGGTAAAAATGCCCTGACCGGAGAGGTACTGGGTGGAGATTTTGCCATCGGCGTACGGCGCGGCAACCAGTAAGAAGGCCATGAACGCCAGCAGACCGGACATTACCGGGTCGAGCTGGAACTGACGTCCGAGGCTGGCGCCGATTCCCACCGAAATAAAAAACGTCATTACGCCCATGCTGAGGTTAAACGGCAGCATCAGCTGTTCACGGTATTGCTGGGAGAAATCCAGCCAGCCGCGGGCGAAACCATTCGTGGTATCTGGGGAGAAAGGTGGAAAGATAAATACCAGCATGAATGAGCCGATGATCATAAACGGCAATGCGGCAGTGAAGCCATCGCGAATCGCGATAACGTATTTCTGCTGCCCAAGGCGTCCTGCCAGCGGGGTAATTGATTGCTCGATCACGGCAATCATGGACTGATACAGAGAACTCATTTGCACACCTCTTAATGCGCTGCAATCAGCGACAGGGCATAATCCAGGACGTTATCTCCCCGCTGCATTCCGTAATCCATGGTGTTAATCGCCTGGACCGGAATATTCAGGGGAGCGGCTTTCTCAGATAAGTTTTTCAGCATGTATTTCACCTGTGGCCCAAGAAGCACCACCTGGTATTGCGGAAACTGCATGTCAAATTCGGAAACTCCGTAGGCGTCAATCTGCACTGGCAGATTACGTTCCTTCGCGGCATCAACCATCTTTCTGACCAGCAGGCTGGTGGACATTCCGGCAGAGCAGCACAGCATAATCTTGTACATCGACATTCGTCCTCAAAATGTAAAAAGTTATTGCGTGGATGATTTGATATCAGACGGAAACCGGTTTCCATTTATAAAAAACAGAACTGTGATAATCATCAAGATCTGTCAGTCAAAGGGGCTGTTAATTAGATTTTGCTCACAAATTTTCCTGGTTTTTGCTACGATTTTCCATGAAACGGAAAATCGGTTTCCAAATAAAAAGGGAAACGGATATACTGCCGCTGGTGATTATTGAAGCGATTCAGGTTTAAGGATTTACAGGGATCGGATTGGCCCTGTCAGGGGAAAATAATGTCTACAATCAACGATGTATCGCGGTTAGCTGGGGTGTCTAAAGCCACAGTCTCTCGGGTGTTGAGCGGTTCGCGCGGCGTAAAGGAAGCCAGCCGACAGGCGGTACTGCAGGCGGCGGAAGAGCTTAACTACCGGCCGAATATGATAGCGCAATCTTTGCTGAGTCAGACCACTGGCTGCATCGGCGTCATTTGCGCCCAGGACAACATAAATCAAACCACCAGCTATCTCTACGCGCTGGAAAAACAGCTCAGCCAGCACCAGAAGCATCTGCTGCTGCGTTTTGCCAACAGCCGCGACAGAGTGCTGCATTCGCTGGAAGAGTTGACCTGCGGCCTTTGCGATAATGTGTTAATCATCGGCGCGCGGTTTCCGCTCAATATCGACCGGCCCGACGTGGTACTGATTGACTGCCTGGAAAGCGACGGAACGAATAGCATTCAGTTTGACCACGCCTTCGCGGCGGAAACGGCCTGCAACTATCTGATAAGCCAGGGGCGGCGCCAGATTGCGCTAATCCATCCCCAGGCCAGCGGCTTTGCTGACCAGGTTCTGCTGGGCTATAAGCATGCGCTGGAAAAGAATTTTCTGCCGTTCAATCGCAACCTGGTTTTTCTCGACAGCCATTCGCCATCCGTGGCGGTGCAGGAGCTGGTAAACAACGCAACCACCCTGAATTTTAATGCGTTATTGGTGGCCAACGAGCAGCAGGCGCAACTGGTGGTGCCGCAGTTCCAGGCGTTTAATCGTGCGGTGCCGGAAAAAGTCATGGTGTTCAGCCTTGCGGGCTCGTTACAGCTGCCCGGTATTCCGACTATTCCGGCGATAGAATATTCAATGGACGCGATGGCCAGCCAGATCGTTAACTGGCTGACCGAGAAGACGCAAATGCTCGGCAGCAGCCCGCTGCGCGGGGATTTGATCATTCCGAACCGTTGATGGCGCTCCCCCGCAACCGGCGCTAGGGCATGGGGCAAGTAATGCCGCTAATGGCCTTCTGGTAAGCGGCGCTGTTGTTTTTATCCAGCGCCCGCGTCGCGCTTTGTACGGCAGTCTTATTTTCCGCTGATTCCAGTACGCGGTTAGCAAACTGCGTATCGTCCAGCGCGCTGCTGGCAGGGCAGTTTTTCCTCACATCTTTCACTATCTGCTGCTTTTGCTGTTCAAACTTCAGCCCGGAGAGCGGTGCGGCTGTCGCCACGCTGGGGAGCACCAGACAGACGGCCAGCGAAAGCGCAATTTTCATTCTCGTCATCACGGATATCCTTATTTTTATTAAAGCGTTCCTCTAACTATAGACGCATTCCTGAATCAACATTTTTGCGTGTCGCTTTCCGCAGGAATGTATCTGTTTCAGTCGCTGAAATTTATCTTCCGTAGCGGCAAGCAAAGCCGTTGATGCGCAGATGCCCGGCGTCGCGATGATGGATATATTCCAGCCATCGCGTTTCAGGGATGGCGGACCATGACGAAAAAAGGAACGACCTCGACGCCGCACGATGCGGTTTTTAAACAGTTTTTATCGCATCCCGAGTGCGCAAGGGATTTTATCGAGATTCATCTTCCCGCTTCGCTGCGCCAGCTGTGCGACCTGCAAACGCTTAAGCTGGAGTCCGGCAGCTTTATTGAGGCCGATTTGCGCGCAAGCTACTCCGACGTACTGTGGTCGCTGAAAACCCGCGACGGTGACGGCTATATCTACGTGGTAATTGAACATCAGAGCACGCCGGAAGCGCATATGGCATTCAGGCTGATGCGCTACGCGCTGGCGGCGATGCAGCGTCATCTGGACGCCGGGCACAAAACGCTGCCGCTGGTGGTGCCGATGCTGTTCTATCACGGCGCGAAAAGCCCCTATCCTTTCTCGCTGTGCTGGCTGGATGAGTTTGCCGATACGGAGGCCGCGCGGCGGATCTATGCCGCCGCTTTCCCGCTGGTGGATATTACGGTGGTGCCGGATGACGAGATCATGCAGAACCGGCGTGTGGCGCTGCTGGAGCTGATTCAAAAGCACATTCGCCAGCGCGATTTACTTGGCCTGGTGGAGCGATTAGCAGAGCTGTTGGTTAAAGGTTGCGCTAATGACAGCCAGTTGAAAGCGCTGTTTAATTACATGCTGCAGTGTGGCGATGCGCCTCATTTTGGTGAATTTCTTCACGAGGTCGAGCGGCGCGTTCCTCAACATAAGGAGGTATTCATGACGATTGCGGAAAGGCTACGGCAGGAAGGGAGACAAGAAGGCAAGTTGGAGGGCAAGTTAGAGGGCAAGTTAGAAGGTAAACAAGAGGGTAGACAAGAAGAAGCGTTGCGTATTGCCCGTTCACTTCTGGAGCAGGGGTTTGAGCGCGAGCTGGTACGGATGACTATTGGGCTCTCGGATGATGATCTGAATGCATTCCAGGATGCATCCCTCAAGATGGGGGAAAATTAATGACGATTGTAGAGAGACTACCGCTGGAAGAGATACCACAGGAGTTATAACCTGAGTATTTACTGGGATATCTGTTGGAATTATACCTGGAGTTTTATGAAGGATTTCAGGAGGGTAAACGAGAAGAGGCATTGCGTATTGCTCGTTCATGTCTGGAACAGGGATTTGAGCGCGAGCTGGTGCAGGTGGTTTGTGAGCTGTCGGATGACGACCTGAAGATGCTGCAAACGCAGGTCGCAGCATCTCCTGCCCGATAATCCTCAGGCCGTTTTAACCCGCCGCCGCGAATCCATGGCGATCAGCACCACCGACGAGAGAATCAGCAGCGTGCCCAGCCAGTCCGGGAGGGTAAAGGTGATGCCGAGCAGCAGCAGAGAGAGCAGAGCGCTGCTCAACGGCTCCGCGCAGCTGAGGATCCCCGCCTTCGCGCCGCCAATCTTCTGCGCGCCGTTCAGGTAGAGGCTAAAGGTCAGCGAGGTGCCGATGACCACCAGGTAGAAAAAGGCCAGCAGCAGGCCGCCGGTCACCACAAAATGGTTGCCCTGTCCGGCGTAGAACGGCAGCAGCATCGCGCCGCCGAGCAGCATGCTCCAGCCGACAATCGGCAGCGTACCGTAGCGGGCAATCAGCGTCGAAGGGTAAGTCGTATAAAAAGCAGCGGCAAACGCTGAAGCAATCCCCCAGAACAGCGCCGTGGGGGAAATCGACAGCGTCGTTGGGTTGCCGTGGGTCACCAGCAGAAAAGTGCCCGCCAGCGAGGTGCCGATGGCCGCCAGCACCAGCGGGCTGGGGCGCGTTTTGCGGGCGATGGCAAACCAGGCGACGATAATCGTCGGCGACAGAAACTGCAGCACCGTCGCGGTGGCGGCGTTGGATTGCTCGATAGTCATCAGAAAGGTGTACTGCACGGTGAGCGCGCCGAACAGCGAAAAGATCAGCAGACTGACGGCGTCTTTACGGTTTTGCAGGACGCGGAAGATCTTATCGCCGTGGAAGAACGAGAGCATCAGAAGGATCAGGCCGGCGAACAACAGGCGCGTCATGGTCAGAAACGGCGATGACATCTGGCTTTGCTGCATAATATATTGCGCGCAGACGCCGGAACTGCCCCACAGCACGGCGGCGATCAGTACGTTCAGCATCCCTTTTTTGCTGGAGCCCATCTTTCCCTCAGGTGAAAATAGTGCGAAAGCAGTATCATAGCATGAGCACGTGTGGGAAGCGGGGCAGGAAATGGTCGCTGGATCCTTTATCAGATGTGTACCCTGGCCGACGTTGCCCGGCGGCGGCTGGCGCCTGACCGGGTAGACAGAAACGCGGCGCCACGTGCAAAAAATATTCAGCATGGGGCGTCATTGCCTCCCGCCATGTGGCGAATAAACTCACGTTTACCGCCGTGCGCCAGACGCGCCTCTTAGCTCAAATCAACGTTTTTACTGCCGAACAGCCAGGTCAGAGCGAAGCCGCACAGATAAGAGACCGCCAGCCCTGCGGCATACACCGCCATTCCGGCGTAGATCCCGCTGTTGGAGGTCATCAGCGGCAGTGCCACCAGCCCGGAAGGGCCAAATACCGTATTCAGGCCGACCGGTAGCCCCAGCCAGGCGATAAGCCCGAGAAAGAAACCGCCGCAGGCGCCGCCGAGGCAGGCGGTGATAAACGGCTTCATGCGCGGCAGCGTGACGCCATAAATCAGCGGTTCGCCGATGCCGAGGAAGCCGGGGATAATCGCCCCTTTAATCTGCGTACGCAGCAGAGAGCCGTGCTTCGCCCGCCAGAACAGCGCCAGCGCCGCGCCGACCTGTCCGGCCCCGGCCATCGCCAGAATCGGAAACAGCGAGTTAAACCCCTGCGCATCCACCAGCGCAAAATAGACCGGCACGAAGCCCTGATGGACGCCGAACATCACCGCCAGCAGGAACAGGCCGGCCAGCACCGCAGAGCCGAACGGGTTACCGTTAAGGTGCAGGAATAGCCATGACATTCCGGTAAACAGCCAGCCGCCGATAGGCATTATGACGGTAAAGGTGATCGCGCCCATGATCAGCAGCGTCACCGCCGAGGTGAGGATCATATCGAGGTTGGCAGGCATGATGCGGCGTACCTGTCGTTCCACCCATGCGCCGATAATCGCGGCGATAAGCACGCCGATAATATTGCCGCGCGGGTCGATACCGTGGCCGAAGAAGGTCGAAATTCCGGAATAGAAGCCGCTGGTAGCCTCCGGGTTATAGCCGAGGACAAACAGCGCAGCGACGATGGCCCCGTTGACCCCGGAGCCGCCGAAGGCTTTCTGGGCGTTATAGCCGATCAGGATGCTCAGGAAGGTAAACATCCCCTTGCTGAACACTTTCATGTAGCCGATCAGCGCCACCATCGTCGCGTTCGGATGCGCGTTTTCGAGGACAAATATCTGCTCCGCCAGGGTGGCGAACCCTAACAGCAGGCCGACGGCGATAAAACCGGGGATCAGCGGGGTGAAGATGGTGGCGAATTTAGCGAGGAATTTTTGGATGCCGCTGGTTTGCTTGTTCTTCAGCGCCTGCTTCTTCTCGGCGGCGACATCGGCCAGCGATGGCGCATCCGCCGGGGTATCTTCCAGTAACGCATTCATCATTTCCGCCGCGGTTTGCGCCTTGCCGGGGCCGAGCACGACCTGGAACTGCTCATCGCTGACGATAACCCCCATTACGCCCTCAATCTGACGGATGGCGGCGCTATCGGCCCGTGATTCATCGCGCAAAGTCAGGCGTAGCCGGGTCATACAGTTGCCCGCCTGCGCGACGTTACCGGCGCCGCCAACGTGTCGAAGGATCCGCGCTATCATCTCTTTATTTATTTTTGCCATTGCAGATTACCTGTTGGTCAGCGGTCAGGAGTGGCTCAGCGCCTTGCGAATGTAGCCGTTATTTTTTGCCAGCAGCGCCTGGGCCTCGGCGGCGCTTAAATCAGCCAGCACCATCACAATCGCCGTTTTGCAGTGGCGACCGCAGGCCTCCAGCGCGCTCTGGGCGGTTGCGCGATCGCATTCGGTCGCTTCCATGACGATGGACACCTGGCGCTCGATAAGCTTGGCGTTGGTCGCTTCAACATCCACCATCAGGTTACTGTAGACCTTACCGATGCGGATCATCGCCCCGGTGGAGATCATATTCAGCACCAGCTTCTGCGCTGTGCCTGCCTTCAGCCGCGTTGAGCCGGTAACGACTTCCGGGCCGACCACCGGCGTAATGGCGACGTCCGCCAGCTGGGCCATTTCCCCGTGCGGGTTGCAGCTGACGATGGCGACGAAAGCGTTCTGGCTGTGGGCATACTCCATGGCGCCGATGACGAACGGCGTGCGTCCGCTGGCCGCGAGCCCCACCAGCACATCGCGGCTGCTAAAATTAATATTCTGCAGATCCATTGCCCCTTGCGCTTTGTTATCTTCAACGTTCTCTACGGCGCTCAGAATCGCTTTATGGCCGCCCGCGATGATGCCCACCACCTGTTCGGGGCGAGTGCCAAAGGTCGGCGGACACTCGCTGGCGTCAAGGATCCCCAGACGACCAGAGGTCCCCGCGCCGATATAAATCAGTCGACCGCCCGCCTGCAGTGCCGCCGCGACCTTATCCACCACCTGGGCAATTTGCGCCAGATAGGGGGTGATGGCGTGAGCCACCTGCTGGTCTTCCTGGTTAATCACCGTCAGCATCTCTTCGGTGGAAAGGGTGTCAATGTTGGCGCTATTGGCGTTGCGGCGCTCGGTCAGCAGTTTGCTCAGGTCGATACTCATAAGAACCTCTTCATTCACAGTGGCGGGCAGTATAAGGAATTAATTATTCCTTTCATGTGAAGGCTATCACGATTGGTGTTGAATGGATAATAGGAGATTTCAGCATTGGCGGGAAATATGGTGGTAATAAAATTGGAATATTTTATTACCACCGGAGGAGATTATGCGACAGAACGCGGTTTTTTCAGGCCAATCAGCAGCGCGGCCAGATAGCAAAGGGTCATTGCCAGGCTCATTTTGAGCATCGTTTCGCCGCCGAGTCCGGCCAGCGGCGCGGCAATCCCGCCGAACACAAACATCAGCGTGCCCATCAGGGCGGAAGCGGTGCCGGACTGGCTGGCGTTAATAGCATTCATCGCTTCCGAGCCGGCAATGGTACTGATGCCGCTCATCATGGAAACGGTAAAAAACAGGCCAACCAGCGCTAGCGTCGGCTGCGGTAGCCAGGCGAAGAGCAGGGTGATGGCGGCAAACGCCACCGCCAGCAATTGACCGCCGCGCAGCAGAGATTCGGCGCTGAAGCGGCGCGCCAGGCGGGAAAAGATCAGCGCCGCGATAATCAGCCCGATACCGTTAAGGCCGAACAGCAGGCTGAACTGCATCGCGCTCATGGCATATTCGCTCTGGATAACGAACGAAGACGAGCCGATATAGGAGAACAGCCCGGCCATCATAAACGCCTGAATCAGGCAGTAGCGCATAAAGCGGCGATTTTTCAGCACAGGAGTTTCATCCTGCCGCTGCGCAACCGATGCGGCGCTTTTTCCCGGCAGCGTTTCGTGCAGCACCGTCAGGCTGAGCAGCAGTAACACTACGCCGATCGCCGCCATCGCCCAGAACAGGATACGCCAGTCGAAGGCGGTAATGATCCAACCGCCAAGTACCGGTGAAAGCACCGGCGCGATGCCGTTTACGGTCATCAGCAGGGCGAAAAACTGGGTCAGCAGGGTGCCCTGATAGCGGTCTCGGGCGATGGATCGCGATAGCACCGAGCCGCCCGCGCCGGCGAAGCCCTGCAGAAATCGCCAGGCGATCAGCAGGTGAATGTCGTAGGTTATCGCGCACATCGCCGAGGAGAAGATAAACAGCAGCAGAGAGAGCGCCAGCGGCTTTTTACGACCAATGCGGTCGCTCAGCGGACCGAAAAACAGCTGCCCAAGGCCGAGGCCGATCAGCGCCGCGGTCAGCGAGAGCTGGGTCTGCGTGCCGGTAGCGCTAAGCTGCTGGGTAATTTCCGGCAGCGCGGGAAGATAGAAATCGGTACACAGCGGCCCAATGGCGCTGAGCAAACCGAGAACCACGACCCAGGAAAGGGAAATTCGGGACATACAAGCGAGCTCCTTGTCATCAAACCGGGCGCTGTCGCCCGGTAAAGGCGTTAGCTGGCGCCGCCTCCCAGCGACTGCCAGAGGGTGATGCGGTTTTCCAGGTCCGTTTGCTGGAGGGATATCAGGGTGGCCTGCGCCGACCACAGCGTTCGCTGGGCGGTCAGCACCGACAGATAATCTCCGACCCCGGCCTGATAGCTCTTCAGCGCGATATTCAGCGATTTCTGTTCCGCCGCGACGTATTTATTCTGCGCGTCCAGCTGTTCGCTGAGGGTTTCCCGCCGCGCCAGCGCGTCGGCGACATCTTTGAAAGCGCTCTGAATCGTTTTCTCATAGGTGGCGATCAGCCCCTTTTTCTCCGCTTCAGCGTAGCGTAGCTGCGCCAGGTTGCTACCGCCGGTAAACAGCGGCAGGCTGATGGACGGCGCGAATGACCATACCTGCATACCGTGGCTGAACAGCGACGAGAGCGAGTCGCTGCCGACCCCGGCGCTGGCGGTCAGCGAGATGGACGGGAAGAAATTGGCCCGCGCAGCGCCGATATCGGCGTTAGCGCTCTTCAGATTATGCTCCGCTTCCTGGATATCCGGGCGGCGCAGCAGTACCGATGAAGAGACGCCCGCCGGCACCAGGGTGATGCTGCGATCGCCAAGGCTTTCCAGCGTGCCGGGCAGCAAGCTATCCGGCACGGTTTCTCCGGCTAGCAGGTTGAGCGCATTTTTGTCCTGCGCCACCAGCGTGCGGTAGCTGGCGACGCTGGCGCGCGCCTGCTGGTACACGCTTTCGGCATCGCTCAGGTCGCCTGCCGAGGCGGTGCCGACTTCCATCTGGCGGGTGACGATGCGGCGCGAGTTCTCCGCGCTGGCCATGGTGTCCTGCGCCAGCGCCAGATTGCTGTTGTCCGCGGCGAGAGTTATCCACGCGGTGGTCAGATCGGCGATCATCGTCAGACGTGTATTCTGGGCGGTGAATTCGCTGGCAAGCCAGGTTTCCCGCGCGGCGCGCGTCAGGCTTTGATTCTTGCCAAACAGATCCAGTTCGAAGCTGGAGACCGCGCCGTCGGCTTCCGCTGCCGACGACAGGCCGCTGGCTACCGTTTTACTGCGGGTATGGCTCAGCTCGGCGTCGAGGGTCGGAAACAGCGAGGCGCGGGTTTCGCCAAACTGGGCGCGCGCGGCCTCGATATCGGCCAGCGCTTTCTGCACGTCGCGGTTGCTGGTCAACGCGATGTTCACCACTTTTTTGAGGCGGGCGTCATTCACCACCTGCTGCCAGTCGCTGACTACCGCAGTTGCCTCGCCGTGGCTGCCCGGCAGGGTCGCCGGGACCGGCGCGGCTGGACGTTCATAGTGCGGGTCGAGAGAGACGCAGCCCGCCGTCAGGAGCGCAACAAAAATTAAGGTAAAACGAAACATAACTTACTCCTGGGAAGAACGATGGCGGGTGAAGAAACGTTTCACCAGCACAAAGAACAGCGGCACGAAGAACACCGCCAGCAGCGTTGCGGTCAGGGTGCCGCCGATAATCCCGGTACCGATCGCCACGCGGCTGTTGGCCCCGGCTCCGGTGGCGATCGCCAGCGGCAGTACCCCGGCGATAAACGCCAGCGAGGTCATCACAATAGGGCGTAAACGGGTCTGCGCGGCGCGCATGGCGGCGCGCGAGAGGGAATAGCCCTCTTCCACCGCCGATTCGGCGAATTCAACGATCAGGATGGCGTTCTTTGACGACAGGCCGATGGTGGTTAATAGCGCCACCTGGAAGTAAACGTCATTGCTCAGACCGCGCATCCACGCCGCCAGCGCCGCGCCGAGCAGCCCAAGCGGGATCACCATGATCACCGAGAACGGCACCGACCAGCTCTCATACAGCGCCGCGAGGCACAGGAAGACCACCAGAATCGAGATAGCGTAGAGGCTCATCGCCTGGCCGCTGGCGAGTTTTTCCTGCAGCGACATGCCGCTCCACGCCCAGGTGGTGCCGGCGGGCAGGTTATTGGCTAAGGCCTCCATCTTGTCCATTGCCGCGCCGGAGCTAAAGCCGCTGGCGTTTTCGCCCTGGATTTCGAAGGCGGCGGAACCGTTGTAGCGCACCAGGCTTTCCGGGCCGTATTGCCAGCGGGTGGTGGCGAAGGCGGAGAACGGCGTCATGCTGTCGTCACTGCCGCGCACGAACCATTTACCGAGGTCAGACGGCACGGCGCGGGCGTCACTTTCGCCCTGGATATAGACCTTCTTCACGCGACCGCGATCGATAAAATCGTTAACGTAGGTTCCTCCCCAGGCGCTGGAGAGGGTATCGGTAACATCGCTTAGCGACAGTCCGAGCGACACGGCTTTGTTGTTATCGATATCCACCTGCAGCTGCGGCATTTGCGGCAGATCGTTGGCGCGAACTGACTGCAGCTCGGTACTTTGATTCGCCGCCGCCAGCAGCTGGCTGCGCATTTTCATCAGGCTATCGCGATCGGTACCGCCGCTGGCCATCAGTTCGAAGGTGAAACCGTTACTCTGCCCCAGGCCATCTACCGACGGCGGAGTCATGGCGAACAGGGTGGCGTCGCGAATGCTGCTGAGCTCTTTGGTGGCGCGCAGGGCGATGGCCTGAGCGGTATTTTCTTCGCCTTTACGTTCGGACCAGTTTTTCAGCGACACGAAGGCCATCCCGGCGTTTTGTCCGCTGCCGCTAAAGCTAAAGCCGTCGACGGTAAAGATCACGTCGGTATTGGCTTTCTCTTTCGTCAGGAACCAGTCGGTGACCTGGCGGCGAACCTCGGCGGTACGTACCGCCGTCGCCCCGGCGGGCAGCGTGTACTGGACCATGATTTCACCCTGATCTTCCGTCGGCAGGAAGCTGCCGGGTAGTTTCCACATTGCCAGCGCCATGCCGCCGCAAATCAGGACAAAAGCGCCCATCATCATTGCCGAGCGGCGCAGGCCGCCGACAACACGATGCTGATAGCCCTGCTCGGTGCGTCCCCACAGGCGGTTAAAGGCGCCGAAGAAGCCTTTGGTATGCGGTTTAGAATGGCTCAGCAGCGCGCCGCATAGCGCCGGGGTTAAGGTTAAGGCGACCACCACGGAGAGCATCATCGCCGAGATAATGGTCACCGAGAACTGGCGATAAATCACCCCGGTTGAGCCGCCGAAGAAGGCCATCGGCAGGAACACTGCCGAGAGCACCAGAGCAATGGCGATCAGCGCGCCGGAGATTTCGCCCATCGATTTTTCGGTGGCTTCCCGGGCGGGCAGCCCTTCGTCGCGCATGATACGCTCGACGTTTTCCACCACCACGATGGCGTCATCCACCAGCAAGCCTATCGCCAGCACCATTGCAAACAGCGTCAGGGTGTTAATGGAGTAGCCGAACAGCGCCAGCACGCCGAAGGTGCCCAGCAGCACGACCGGCACCGCCACCGCCGGGATCAGCGTGGCGCGGAAGTTTTGCAGGAACAGATACATCACGCAGACCACGAGGATAATCGCTTCGAACAGCGTCTGAATCACATCCTCCACCGAGATTTTGATGAATTCGGTGCTGTCTTTAGGGTAGGCGATATCGTAGCCCTGCGGCATCTGGCGCTGGAACTCGGCAATCTTGTTTTTCACCAGCGTCGCGGTATTCAGGGCGTTAGCGCCCGGCGCCATCATCACCGCGATCCCCGCAGCCGGGTGGCCGTTGAGATTGGCGGAGGCGGTGTAATCTTCGCTGCCCATCTCCACGCGGGCGACGTCGCTCAGGCGCACCACCGACCCGTCGCTCTTGCTCTTGACGATAATCTCTTTGAACTGGGCGACGGTTTGCAGTCGCGACTGGGCACGGACGGTGGCGGTCAGCTGCTGCGCGTTGGCGGCGGGCAGGGCGCCGATTTTACCGGCGGACACCTGCACGTTCTGCGCCTCTATCGCCGATTGCACATCGGATGGCATCAGCGAATAGGAGGCCAGTTTGGTCGGGTCCATCCAGATGCGCATGGCGTACTCCGCGCCGAACACCTGCAGGCTGCCGACGCCTTCAATACGCGCCATCGGGTCCTGCATATTGCTGACCAGCCAGTCGGAGATATCGGAGCTGGTGGCTTTGTTGTTTTTGTCATACACCGCGAGGATCAGCAGGAAGCTGCTCTGCGATTTCTCCACCGTCACGCCGGATTGCTGAACTTCGCTCGGCAGGCGCGACTCCGCCTGCTGCACTTTGTTCTGCACCTGAACCTGGGCGGTATCCGGATCGGTACCCTGCTCAAAGGTGACGGTAATGCTGACCGAGCCGTCGGAACTGCTGGTGGACGTAAAGTAGAGCAGGTTGTCCAGTCCGGTGAGCTGCTGCTCGATAACCTGGGTGACGCTGTTTTCCAGGGTTTCCGCAGAAGCCCCGGTGTAGGTAGCGGAGATTTTTATCGCCGGCGGGGCGACGTCAGGATACTGGGCGACCGGCAGGGTGCGGATAGCCAGAATCCCGGCGAGCATAATCAGAATGGCGATAACCCAGGCGAAGACCGGGCGGCGCACGAAGAAACGGGAAAACATCAGGCATTGCCTCCGTCATTTTTGACTTCGGCGGCTTTTACCTGCTGGCCGGGCGCGACTTTGCTGGTCCCTTCGACAATCAGCCGGTCGCCGCTCTTCAGGCCGTTGACGATAAGCCATTTGTCGCCGTAGGTTTCGCCGGTTTCCACGCTGCGCTGTTCAACCTTGTTATTAGCGTCAACCACCAGCGCGGTGGCATCGCCTTTGGCATCGCGGGTGATGCCCTGCTGCGGGGCGAGAATCGCACCGTTCATGATGCCTTCGTCTATGCGGGCGCGAACGAACATCCCCGGCAGCAGCACGTGCTGCGGATTGGGAAAGACCGCGCGCAGCGTGACCGAACCGGTCGATTCATCTACCGCCACTTCGGTCAGCGCCAGGCGACCTTTTTCGCTATAGGTGCTGCCATCTTCAAGAGTCAGGGTGACGTTAAGGGTATCGCTGTTGCTCGCCAGGCTTTGCTTACGCAGGCGCAGCAGATCGACGCTGGATCGGGTGAGATCGACGTACATCGTATCCAGTCCGCGGATCGTCGCCAGCGCGGTATCCTGATCGGCGGACACCAGCGCGCCCGGGGTGACGGAAGAGATGCCGATGCGCCCGGCAATCGGTGCGGTCACGGTGGTCCAGTTCAGGTTGATGCGCGCGCTTTCCAGCGCCGCTTTTTTCGACTCGACGCTGGCCTTATCCTGATTACAGGTCGCTATCGCGTCATCGGCGTCCTGACGGGAGACGCCGTTATCTTTGACCAGCACCGCGTAGCGCTGGGCTTTTTGGCAGTCGGCGATGACCAGCGCCTGGGCCTGTTTCAGCGAGGCGGCGGCTTCGTTAAACGTCGCGCGATAGCTTGACGGATCGATTTGGTATAGCGCCTGCCCGGCTTTGACCATGTCACCCTCGGTAAACAGGCGTTTTTGCACGATACCGCCCACCTGCGGGCGCACTTCGGCGCTAAGCGAGGCGGTGGTGCGTCCGGTCAGGCTGCTCACCACCGGGACAGGCTGGCTTTGCAGGGTCACGACGCCGACTTCCTGCGTCATCGGCTGCGGGGAAGCATTTTGCGCATTATCGCACCCGCTAAGGAGAAATAATGCTGCTGCGATGGGGGCTAAAGTATATTTCATTATATTTTCTCAGGATGAACGACGTCCGCCCCGCAAATTTACTGGCGGGGTGATGGGCCGGGCGATGATGCATCTCCGGGCAAGCACAAATAACCAAATGGGAAGTAAATATTCCTGTTTGCAGTAAATGACCCTGCGAATACCGATATTAATTAAACGGTTTTTCCGACAGTTTCCCGTGCGGCGAATACGGTATCAGACGGCGGTTACAGGCTCTGAACCGAGGAGTGACGCCAGCTACAGGGCATTTTCATGGGATCCTCCATGGTTTGTGTTTTTGAGAATGATCGTTCTCATTTTTCCCATTATACGTCTGAACCGAATGATGGGAAGATTTTTTACACAAAATTTAGTGCAGGGAATTTAGTCAGGAAATAATGGAGAAAAAAAGGATATTTTGTGAAAGTAGGATGGTGAATGGTCTATGAAAAATAAAAGATGGAGATAATCAATGACATTAATAATAACAGAGAACATTAATCCCGCCGATCAGGAAGAGCTGCTGACGGGGCTGCGGGAATTCAATCTGCGCTTTCTGGACCCGGCCCAGTTCGGCGAGCTGGGCGTTTATTCACGCGATGCTGCTGGCGAGATGCGCGGGGGATTGATTGCCAAACGCAAGGGCAGCTGGCTGTGTATTGAATATCTGTGGGTCAGCGAAACGTCGCGCGGCAGCGGCCTTGGCAGCGAGCTGATGTATGAAGCGGAAAACCAGGCGCGGGAGCGCGGCTGCAGCCATATGCTGGTGGATACGTTCAGCTTCCAGGCGCTGCCGTTTTATCAGAAGCTGGGCTATCAGCTGCAGATGTCGCTGCCGGACTTCCCGCACGCGGGTATGCAGCGCCATTATTTATCGAAAGTATTGTAAAGCAGGCCCAGGAGATCCTCCCGGAGGCGGCGCTATGCGCCTGTCCGGGCAATCCGAACGCAGGCGGCTGTGAAGCGGGTTGTATCTCCCGGATGGCGGCTGTCGCCTTATCCGGGCTACCCGAACGCAGGCGGCTGTGAAGCGGGTTGTATCTCCCGGATGGCGGCTGTCGCCTTATCCGGGCTACCCGATCGCAGGCGGTTGTGAACCGGATTGTATTCCCCGGATTGCAGACGGCTGTGCACCTGTAGCCCGGCTAAGCGCAGCGCGAGCCGGGGGGGATTCAGCCGCCGATCCCGCTGCTTATCAGCGCCAGGGCGTGGCTGACAATCATTTGCCTGTCCACCGATTGCAACCGCGGATCGGTGTGGGTGCGGGAAAAAGGTACCAGCACCAGGCTTATCAGGGTGGTAAACAGCAGCTCCGGGGAGAGTGCCGGATTAAGCTTGCCCTCCCGCTGCCAGCGGCGCACCGTCTCCAGCATCTTGTGGTACTTCTCATCGCCAAAACGCGCGTGCATATGCTGGCGCAGCACCGGCATCTCGCCGATGATCTCCTGCATCCACAGCGGCGCGAACCACGCGTTTTTCTCCGCCATCATCGCCAGGGATTCGATCAGCAGCGTAAAAGCGGTGACCGGATCGTCGCCGTGCGCGACAAAAATTTGTCCGATCTCGCTGCGTAGCGGCATAAAGCGCTCTTCGACCAGCTTTTCCACCAGCGCTTCGCGCGAGCTGAAGTAGTAGTGCAGCATCGCGGGCGTTACCCCCGCCTCTTTGGCAATGGCGTTCAGCGAAATGCGGGCGATCCCGTGGCGGGCAAACAGCGCCAGGGCAATATCCATCAGCTGTTCGCGGTTGGCGGGGCCGGATTTCTGCCCGCGAGGGCGACCGGGCCGACGCGGGGCTTCATTGTCTTTTTGTGCTGACATCGTGTGGCGATCCCTTGACCAGATTCATCATTTCCCTAAATATTAATTATGCATTTAATTAATTTCAAGCGAGTCATGCTATGACAACTGAAATCGCCAGCCAACCGGCGGTCCCCTCAATCCGCCTGCTCTTCAGCGCCCTGCTGCTGGTGATGCTGCTCTCGGCGCTGGATCAGACTATTGTCTCCACCGCGCTGCCGACCATCGTCGGCGAGCTCGGCGGACTGGATAAGCTCTCCTGGGTGGTCACCGCCTACATCCTGAGTTCGACCATCGCGGTGCCGCTGTACGGCAAATTCGGCGATCTCTTCGGGCGCAAAATCGTCTTGCAGGTAGCGATTGTGCTGTTTCTTGCCGGTTCCGCCCTCTGCGGGCTGGCGCAAAATATGACTCAACTGGTGCTGATGCGCGCTCTGCAGGGGCTCGGCGGCGGCGGCCTGATGGTGATCAGCATGGCGGCGGTGGCTGACGTTATCCCGCCGGCGCATCGCGGCCGCTATCAGGGCCTGTTCGGCGGCGTCTTTGGCCTGGCGACGGTAATTGGGCCGTTAATCGGCGGCTTCCTGGTGCAGCACGCCTCCTGGCGCTGGATTTTTTACATCAACCTGCCGCTGGGGCTGTTTGCGCTGCTGGTGATCGGCGCGGTCTTTCACAGCAGCAACAAACGCAGCCAGCATCAGATCGACTGGCTGGGGGCGATTTACCTCAGCATGGCGCTGCTGTGCATCATCCTGTTTACCTCCGAGGGCGGCAGCGTCCGCGCGTGGAGCGACCCGCAGCTGTGGTGCATCCTGGCGTTCGGCCTGGTCGGGATTATCGGCTTTATTCATGAAGAGCGGCTGGCCAGCGAGCCGATTATTCCGCTCTCCTTGTTCCGCAACCGCAGCTTTTTGCTATGCAGCCTGATTGGCTTTGTTATCGGCATGGCGCTGTTCGGCTCGGTGACCTTTCTGCCGCTCTATTTACAGGTGGTTAAAGAAGCGACGCCGACCGAGGCGGGCCTGCAGCTGATTCCGCTGATGGGCGGCCTGCTGCTGACGTCAATCATCAGCGGGCGCATTATCAGCCGTACCGGTAAGTATCGGGTGTTTCCGATTATCGGCACCCTGCTGGGGGTGGTCGGCATGGTGCTGCTGACGCGCATTACCATCCACTCCGCGATGTGGCAGCTCTATCTGTTTACCGGGGTACTAGGAGCGGGTTTGGGACTGGTGATGCAGGTGCTGGTGCTGGCAGTGCAGAACGCGATGCCCGCGCAGATGTACGGGGTGGCGACCTCCGGGGTCACGCTGTTTCGATCGATTGGCGGCTCCATCGGCGTGGCGCTGTTCGGGGCGGTATTTACCCACGTGCTGCAAAGCAATCTTCAGCGCCTGCTACCTGAGGGGGCACAGTTGCCGAGGGCGCTGAACCCGGCGGCGGTACAGAATCTCCCGGCGGAGATCCGCCTCGATTATCTGGACGCCTTCGGATCCGCTATCCATGCGGCGTTTCTGATGGCGGCCTGCATTATGGCGGTGGCGTTTGCCCTCTCCTGGCTACTGAAAGAAGCGCCGCTGAAAACCAGCGTGCGCTAGACGGCGGCGGCGATACGCAACAGCGCCTGACGCAGAGCCGGCGCGGCGAAATCGATGAATTTACGCAGCTTAAGCGGAGCCAGATCCCGGGAGGTGTACAGCAGGTGCACCGGCGCAGGTTCCGGTTCCATCGCCTGCAGGAAAAGCGTCAGTTCGCCGCAGGCCAGACCGTCAATCGCCTGGTAGTGCAGCAGGCGCGCCACGCCTGCCCCCAGACGGGCGGCGTCGGCGGCGCTCTCCGGCGTGGTCAGCGACAGCACCGGCTGCAGCGCCACCAGCCGGTCCTCCGCCTCTTCGGCGTTAAAGCGCCAGCCGCGATAAGGCATTGGCGATTCAATACGAATGATCGGTAGCGCGGCCAGTTCGCGCGGGCGTTCAGGTATGCCGTGTTTTTCCAGCAAAGCCGGGTGCGCACAGGTGACGATGCGCATCTCGCCCAGCCGGGTGGCCACCATCCCGCTGTCCGGCAGGGTGCCGATCCGTACCGCTAAATCAATATGATCGCCCACCAGATCGGCGTTGCGGTCGCTAAGCAGTAAACGGACGCGAATCTGCGGGTAACGGGCGAGAAAATCCGTCACCACCGGTAAAACATGCTGACGGCCAAACATGGTCGGCGCCGAGAGAACCAGCTCGCCTTTTGGCTCCTGATATTCGCCCGCCGCCTGGCGCTCGGCGTTCTCCACCTCTTCGAGAATGCGCCGCGCGGCGGCGACATAATCGACGCCGGCATCGGTCAGCGTCAGCTTGCGGGTGGTGCGGATCATCAGGCGCACGCCGAGGGTATTTTCCAGTTCGCCAACCTGGCGGCTAACGGTGGTCAGCGGCATATTCAACGCCCGCGCCGCCGCCGACATGCTGCCGAGCTCGGTAATTTTCACCAGCAGCGCCATCGCGCTGAGTCGGTCCATAATTATCCCGTTTTATGGAAAGATGATTGTCATATTCCCACTATTATCTTTTCTGCCAGCACAGTCCATGATGAGTTACGCCGCAACGCATCGGGAGGAACTATGCCAGCAGAATTTCTTGATATCGCCATGACGCCGGACGTGATGGCTGTCCAGCATGAAATGGGCAGCGATGAGCTGTGGCAGTCGCCGCATCGCCAGCGCCGGGGTGAGCGCTTCGGCGCCAGCGAGGAGGCGATGATTGCCACCCGCGACAGCTTCTATCTGGCCACTCTTTCGCAAACCGGCTGGCCCTATATTCAGCATCGCGGCGGTCCGGTGGGCTTTCTGCATCTGCTGGATGAAACCACCCTGGCGATGGCGGATTTTTCCGGTAATCGCCAGTACATCACCACCGGCAACCTGCGCGGCAGCGATCGGGCCTGCCTGTTTTTGATGGATTACCCGCGCCGTGCCAGGCTGAAAATCTACGCCACCGTAGAGGTGACGGCGGCGGATGCCGACCCGCAGCTGCTGGCGCGGGTCGCGCCGGAGAACTATCGGGCACGGATTGAGCGTATTTACCGTTTTCATTTGCAGGCTTTTGACTGGAACTGCCCCCAGCATATTACTCCCCGCTACACCGCTCAGCAGGTGGCGGAGTATAGCCAGACGCTGCAACAGCGTATTGACGAACTGGAGCGGGAAAATCAGCGCCTGCAGCAGCTTATATACCCCAAATAATTCGAGTTGCTTAAAGGCGGCAAGGGAGTGACAAATTCGTCGGGAACGAATTTGACCAGCCGAAGTCTGGCCTCCGGTGAGAGGCAGGAGCCTTTTATTAGTCCCCAGGAGCATAGATAACTATGTGACTGGGGGGAACGACAAATCTGCCGGGAGCAGATTTGAACGTCGCTTGCGACGGCCCGTGAGGGCGAGGCCCATGGATGGGCCGAGTAATCCATAGCCAACACATAAGCAACTTGAAGTATGAAGGGTATTCATACAGGAGATTCATGATGACCGAACAACGTCCGCCTCTGCCGCCGTTCACCCGCGAGAGCGCCGCGCAAAAAGTCCGTGCCGCAGAAGATGGCTGGAACAGCCGCGATGCCGCTAAGGTCGCCCTGGCCTATACCGTCGATAGCGAATGGCGTAACCGCAGCGAATTTGTTCACGGCAGAACGCAGATTATCGACTTCCTGCAGCGCAAATGGCGTAGAGAGCAGGAGTACCGGCTGATTAAGGAGCTGTGGGCGTGGAGCGATAACCGTATTGCGGTACGCTTTGCCTATGAGTGGCAAGATGACAGCGGCAACTGGTTTCGCTCTTACGGCAACGAGAACTGGGAGTTTGATCGGCACGGACTGATGCATACGCGCTACGCCTGCATTAACGATCTGCCCATCACCGAGAGCGAGCGTCTGTTTCACTGGCCCCAGGGCCGCCGCCCGGACGATCACCCGGGATTGAGTGAGCTGGGGCTGTAAGGCGCGTCCCCGTTCTGCGCAGCGAGCCGCCCCCCGGGAGAAAGGGGGAAGATGATTTTATTTCCGGTTGCGGTTTTTGCGTTTAAAACCTCGCCATAAAGTCGTTATAGTTTCAGACGAAAAATAATAACGATTTTCTATGGACTGATGGGGTTATAACAATGAAATTGCGTTTACGGACAGCCGCCGCCGTGGTGCTGGCGGGCCTGCTGCTGGCGGGCTGCGACCAGAAGGGCAGCGATGCGAAGCACATTAAAGTCGGCGTCATTAACGGCGCGGAACAGGATGTGGCGGAAGTGGCGAAGAAAGTGGCCAAAGAGAAATATGGTCTCGACGTGGAGCTGGTGGGCTTTAGCGGCTCGCTGCTGCCGAATGAGTCCACCAACGCTGGCGATCTGGACGCCAACGTCTTTCAGCACCGCCCGTTCCTCGAACAGGATAATAAAGCCCACAACTATCGTCTGGTGGCGGTGGGCAACACCTTCATCTTCCCGATGGCGGGCTACTCGCGCAAAATAAAATCCGTCGCCGAGCTGAAAGACGGCGCGACCATCGCTATTCCGAACGACCCGACCAACCTGGGCCGCGCGCTGCTTCTGCTGCAGCAGGAAAAGCTGATTACCCTTAAAGCGGGCACTGGCCTGCTGCCGACGGCGGTCGATATCACCGATAACCCGCATAACCTGAAAATTATGGAGCTGGAAGGGGCGCAGCTGCCGCGCGTCATCGACGACCCGAAAGTTGACGTGGCGATCATCAGCACCACCTACCTGCAGCAGACCGGCCTTTCACCGGTGCGCGACGGTATCTTTATTGAAGATAAAAACTCGCCCTATGTGAACATCATCGTGACCCGTGAAGACAACAAAGACGCGGAAAACGTCAAAGCGTTTATCCACTCCTACCAGTCGCCGGAAGTGGCGAAGGCGGCGGAGACCATCTTCAACGGCGGCGCGGTGCCCGGCTGGTAATGACTGACACAAGGAGACGTGGCGATGATCCGGCAACGCCAGGCTGATTTGCTGCTCATAGCCGCGACGGTTATCGCCGCCTGCGGATGGATTTTTTCCCGGGAAGCGATTGCCGGCATGCCGGTTTTCGCTTTCCTCGGCCTGCGTTTTTTCTTCGCCGCGCTGCTGCTGCTACCTTTCTGCCGCGGCCTGCGCGTCGAGAGGCAGCAGTGGCCGCGCATGATTATCAGCGGCCTGTGGTTTGCGCTAAACCTGTGCCTGTGGATCTATTCGGTATCGACGACCCCGTCGCTGGGCGAAGGAGCGTTTATCATGAGCCTGTCGATGCTGTTCGTGCCGCTTACCGCATGGGTGATGATGAAGGCGCGGCCGGCGCGGGCCTACTGGGAGTGCCTGCCGATTGCCATTGTCGGCCTCGGATTGCTCAGTCTGCATATGCCGATTGCGTTTCACCCCAGCCAGGGCTGGTTTCTGCTGACCGCGCTGGTGCAGTCGATCTGGTTTTGCTACACCAGCAAAAGCGCCCGCGAGGTGCCGCTGATCCCGCTGACTACCGTGCAGCTAGGCATCACCGGGATTGTCGGGCTGGGGATTTCCGCCGCCGTTGAAAGCTGGACTCAGCCGTTTACCCTGCCGACCTTCGGCTGGCTGCTCGCCAGCATCGTTATCGCCACCAGCCTGCGCTTCGGCCTGCAAATGAAGGGGCAGAAGTACGCGGCGGTCGCCAGCGCGGCGATTATAATGGTGCTGGAACCGCTGCTGACGGTGATTGCCGCCGCGCTGTGGTACGGCGAACAGCTGCCGTTGCAGAAGATTATCGGCGGTGTGCTGATCCTCGTCGCCCAGCTGTGGTTTCGCTGGCGGATGCTGAAACCGTTACGCTAAACCGGTGCGCCGTTGCGCCATCAGATGCAGCAGCGGCACCAGCGATAGCCCGTCCGGCATCTCGCCGCGGGCGATCAGCTGGCCAATCTCTTCGAGGGTAAACCAGCCCGTTTCCATCACCTCATCCTGATCTTCATCCATCCCCACCCAGGTTAAATCACTGGCAAGCCAGGTGATAAACAGCTGGTCGCTGCTGCCATAGGATGGGTTATAGCGGATGATTTCGTCGGCGCGCTGCGCCTGCCAGCCGGTCTCTTCCCGCAGCTCGCGCAGGGCCGCCTCGCGCGGGTCTTCCTCTTCATCAACGCCGCCTGAAGGAACGGCCCACACCACCCGATCGATCAGGTAACGGTAGTGGCGAATCAGCAGCACTTTGTCATCCTGCATCGCCACAATCCCCACCGCCGGGCGAGGATAGTGAATGGAGTAAAAATCCCGCCGATCGCCGGGCGCCATATCAATTCCGACCTTGCGCATGCTGAACCATGGGGTGTCTGCCAGAACTTCAACATCGTGCATATCGGCGGAGGTGAGTTTCTTTTTCATCGTAGCTACTGTTCCTCAACGTTGAGCGTTCAGCACATCATAGCCGGGAGCCAATGGCAACCGTCGCAGATTGGCCCGATTTCATCGTTCATTGCCCAAACGCCCATATTGCGCCAGGCTTGTGGGACGTACGATGTTCGCCAGATAACCGCGAAGAGGAATGAACATCATGAAAATCACCCATGTGCGTAATGCTACCCAGCTTATTGAATATGCGGGTAAAAAGTTTCTGATTGACCCGATGCTTTCAGCCAGGGGCGCCTGGGCGGGTTTCGCCGGTACCGCGCGCAGCGAGTTGCGTAACCCACTAGTGGAATTACCTTTTTCCATTGAAGCGATCGTTGACGTGGATGCCGTTATCGTCACCCACACCCATGATGATCACTGGGACGAGGCGGCGATCGCCGCGATCCCCAAAACCCTGCCGGTTTACGTCCAGCATGACGCCGACGCTCAGCTGCTGGGCGGCCAGGGCTTTCGCGATATTCGTCTGCTCTCTGAGGGCAGCGCGTTTGCTGACGTTGCGCTGGTGAAAACCACCTCGGGCCAGCACGGCAGCGATCGCACCTATGCGGTGCCGGCAATGGCCGAGCGCCTGGGCGAAGCCTGCGGCGTGGTGCTGCGCCATCCGCAGGAGAAAACCCTGTGGCTGGTGGGGGACACCATCTGGCGCGATGAAGTGGAAGCCGACATGCTCAGGCTGCGCCCTGACGTAGTGGTGTTGAATGCCGGGTATGCGCACGTCATCGGTTTTGGGCCGATCATCATGGGCAAAGAGGATGTGCTGAAGGCGCACTTCACCCTACCGGAAGCCAAAATTGTCGCCAGCCATCTGGAGGCGGTGAACCACTGTCTGCTCAGCCGCGATGAGCTACGCCAGTACGTGGCTGACAATCAGATTGCCGAGGCGGTCAGCATCCCGCAGGATGGGGAAAGTATGGTCTTTTAAAAGCGGAGCGGGCGATGAAACTCACGGAAGTGGCGATTGTAGCGGTGGACGGGTTTAGCCCGTTCCACTACTCGGTGCCCTGTATGCTGTTTGGCGATACGGTCTCGGAAACCAAACGCTTTAACCTGCATATTTGCGCCGAACGGCCCGGGCTGCTGAGCGCCCGCGACGGCTTCGCGCTGAACGCCAGCGGCGATTTTTCTCTTCTGGAGCAGGCGGATATCGTGGTGGTGCCTTACTGGGGGGCGGTAAATCAGCGTCCTCCGCAGTCGCTGCTGGACGGTCTGGTTCGCGCGCGCAATAACGGCGCGCAGATCGTCGGCCTGTGCCTCGGGGCGTTTGTACTCGGCTACGCCGGGCTGCTGGACAACAGGCGCGCGGCGACCCACTGGGAGTTCGAACAGGATTTTCAGCGCCTGTTTCCGCAGGTGCGGCTGGATATCAACGCGCTGTACGTTGACGATGAAGGGGTAATCACCTCGGCGGGTACCGCGGCGGCGCTCGACTGCTGCCTGTATCTCATTCGCCAGCGTTTTGGCAGCCTTGTCGCCAATCAGATCGCCCGGCGAATGATCGTCCCACCGCACCGTGAGGGCGGCCAGGCGCAGTTTATCGCCCAGCCGGTACCGAAAAACACCCGCGACGCGCGGATTAACGGCCTGCTTGAGTATCTCCAGCAGCACATCCGCGAACCGCATAATCTTGACTCCCTGGCGCAGGTTGCAGCGATGAGCCGCCGGACCCTGACCCGCCATTTCGCCAAAGCGACCGGGATGGGTATCGCCGACTGGCTGGCCGCCGAGCGCCTGCGGCGCAGCCAGATCCTGCTGGAGGCGGGGGATTTACCGGTCGGACAGGTGGCGGAGGAAGTGGGCTATCGCTCCGCCGTAACCTGGCGCCAGCAGTTTAAAGCGCGCTTTGGCGTCAGCCCGGCGGAGTGGCGGCGCACCTTTCGCCGCGGGGCTTAATCGCCGAGCGTGGCGCTGTCGACGACGAAGCGGTATTTCACGTCGCCTTTAATCATCCGCTCCCAGGCCTCGTTAATCTGGTCGCCGCGAATCAGCTCTATATCGGCGACGATGCCGTGCTCGGCGCAGAAATCGAGCATCTCCTGGGTTTCCGGAATGCCGCCGATCATCGACCCGGCAATTGACCGGCGGCGGAAGATTAGATTAAACACTTCCGGCGAGGGATGCGGCGTGGCGGGGGCGCCCACCAGCGTCATGGTGCCGTCGCGCTTGAGCAGGGTGGTGAAGGCATCGAGGTTATGCGGCGCCGCCACGGTGTTGAGAATAAAGTCGAAGCTTTTCAGGTGGGCGGCCATTTCGTTTTCGTTGCGAGAGACCACCACTTCGTCCGCGCCCAGCTCGCGCGCCGCGTCACGCTTGGATTCCGAGGTGGTGAAGGCCACCACGTCGGCGCCCATGGCGTGGGCCAACTTGATGCCCATATGCCCCAGTCCGCCGATGCCAACGATGCCGACTTTCTTACCCGGCCCGACGTTCCAGTGGCGCAGCGGCGAGTACGTCGTGATGCCCGCGCACAGCAGCGGCGCGACGGCGGCCAACTGCTCTTTGGGATGGCGGACGCGCAGCACGTAGCGCTGATGAACGACGATCTGCTGGGAGTAACCGCCTAAAGTGTGGCCGGGCGCGTCCTGCGTCGGGCCGTTATAGGTGAGCACCATATGGTCGCAATAGTTTTCCAGCCCATCCCGGCACTCCTCGCACTCTTTACAGCTGTCGACCATACAGCCGACGCCCACCAGATCGCCCACGGCGTGACCGGAGACCCGACTGCCCACGGCGGTCACCCGGCCGACGATTTCATGGCCCGGTACGCAGGGATAGAGCGTTCCGGCCCATTCGGCGCGGGCCTGATGTACATCCGAGTGGCAGACGCCGCAATAATCAATGGCGATCTGCACATCGTCCGGCCCCGGTTCGCGGCGGGTGATGGCCATTGACCCCAGCGGCTGGCTGGCCGAGTTCGTTCCAATAGCGTTGATCTGCATAGTAAAACCTCTTCTACATAACGGCGTTGAATAAAACGGAGGGGGGAGAGCGTTTTTTTGAGCGGCAGGATCAAGCCTGGCCTGGTTGAGGCGGGTTGGGAGGGGGAGAGCTCAAAGGGTCAAAGATGGGCTCACCCCCGTAAACGGAGTGCAGAAAATATCAGGGCGCGACGGGCGTCAGGTAATCCAGCCGCAGCGGTTCGGCAAGCAGGTCATTCATCTGCGCGATAAAATTCTGGAAGTGCGGCAGGGCGACATGCGCTTCCAGCGCTTCCTGACTACGCCAGGATTCGCGCATATAGAACGTATCCGGCGCATCGCGCAACTGAAACAGGGCGTAATCGAGGTTGCCTGGCTCCTGACGCGTCGGCAGCAGCAGCGCCTGCAGGGCTTGCCGCAGCGCATCTTTCTGCCCCGGCTTTGCCTTCAGCACCGCGATAATCGAGATCGCTTCGTGGCTCATCTTAAAAGCCCTCCAGCACGATTTTGCCCACCGAACGCCCGGTTTCCAGCTGCGCGTGCGCTTTTTGCAGGTTGGCGGCGGTGATGGCGCCGTAGTGCTCGCCGAGGGTGGTCTTAATGGTGTTGTCGTCTATCAACGCCGCCACGCGGGTCAGCAGCTGATGCTGGGCGATCATATCCGGCGTTGCGAACATCGAGCGGGTAAACATAAATTCCCAGTGCAGGGAGATGCTTTTCGCCTTCAGCGGCACCACATCGAGGGTTTCCGGGTCGTCAATAAGCGCCAGCTTGCCCTGCGGTGCGAGAGCGGCGATCAGCTGCGGATAGTGCTGGTCGGTATTGGTCAGGCTGGCGACATGGGTCACTGCTTTAACGCCAATCCGCGCCAGCTCGTCGGCGAGCGGTTTGCTGTGATCGATAACATGATGCGCGCCCGCTTCTCGTACCCATTTCTGGCTTTCCGGACGCGAGGCGGTGCCAATGACCGTCATGCCGGTCAGCTTGCTGGCGAGCTGGGTCAGTATTGAACCGACGCCGCCTGCCGCGCCGACGATCAGCAGCGTTTCGCCCGCGTTGCCGCCTTCCTTTACGCCAAGGCGGTGGAACAGCAGCTCCCAGGCGGTTATGGCGGTGAGCGGTAGCGCGGCGGCGGAGGCGTTGTCCAGCGAACGGGGTTTGCGGGCGACGATGCGCTCATCCACTAACTGAAATTCGCTGTTGCTGCCCGGACGGCCCAGCGCGCCGGCGTACCATACTTCATCTCCCGCGGCGAACAGCGTCACCGCGCTGCCGACGGCTTTCACCACGCCGACCGCGTCCCAGCCCAGCACGCGCGGGGTATCGGCGTTAAACCCGGCGCGGACTTTGGTATCCACCGGGTTGACGGAAATGGCCTTCACTTCAACCAGCAGGTCATGCCCCTCGGCAACCGGCTGCGGCAGCTCAATGTCGGTTAAAAAAGGAATATTGCTGCCTTCGGTCGCTGCGCGAGTAATGGCGATCGCTTTCATACACTCTCCGGTTTTGAATAAGGTTCATCGTTTGACTGTACTGAGGATAGACCGCGGCAGGCGGGGGAAAAATGGCCCGACGGCGATAACAGTTATATTGAAAAAGTGAAAATCAGCGGACGCGATAAAAATCGAGCATCACGCCGTGCTGCGTGCGGCCACCGGAACAGATAAACAGCGAGGTGGTTATCCAGCACAGTGTTCTTTGCCATATTCTGATGAAATGACATTTTTACAAGGATGCGGGAAATCAAAGATGAATACGCTGTTTCTGATTGGCCCTGGCGGGGTGGGGAAAAGCACGGTTGGAGCGCTGCTGGCGCAGGCGATGAGCTACCGGCTTATCGATCTCGATAGCGAATTTTGCGAGCAGATTTTAAATATTCGCCAATATATTCAGCGCGATGGATACGAGCGCTATGTGCGTGAGAACGCCGCGCTATGCTCTCGCCTGCTGGCGGAGAATCCGCATGAAAAACGAGTGGTGGTGCTCTCCTCGGGATTTCTTGCCACCGATGTCTGCCCGGAGATCGTTGCCAGCAACCGACTGCTTGTGCGGCAGGTCGGGTATTCCATACTGCTACTGCCGTCAGAGGATATTGATATCGCAACGCGCATCGTGGTCGCGCGCCAGCTGATGCGCGGCTTTGGTCTGGTCAGAGAAAAAGAAGAGATGAAGTTCCGCCAGCGCTTTAGGGAGTATTGTACGTTAGACGATTGCCGGGTGGTTTCGTCTGAGGAGCCGGAGAGGGTGGCGGAACGGGTGCGGGAGAAGGTGGCTGCGGAACAGCGGAAACAAAAAAGCCTGGAGGCGATGCGTGAGCTGAGTGAACTATCACAGAAGCTGGGGCTGTATAACTAAACGCCATGCAGCGCAGCCCTGTGGGAATTACACAGGCCCAAAGATAATCCCGGATCGCGTAGGCCGGGCAAGGCGCCGTCCGGCAGAAAGGCGCGAAAAACACATAAAAAGTGAAATATATCAGTCACTTAATTTATAGCGCAATTTAGACGTTACTTAATGCTCTGCCTACACTTTGGGAGGATTGATGAAGTTGCAGTAATACGGCCTGATGTCAGGGATGCAAAATCTGCATAGAAAACAAAATCAACTCGTTGAAGGAATAGCTGGATACCGTGGCAGCGGAAGAAGGGGGGAATTTTACGAGCTGGTTTAAAGAACTGGCGAGAAGCGCGCTAAAAGCGAAAGGTATTGAACCGAAAGGCTGATTTTCTGGATAAGTTCACATGGATAAAAATGATTGAACTGGCGGAAGATCACAGGAGTTGAACCTGCCCGGGACCGCTGGCGGCCCCAACTGGATTTGAAGTCCAGCCACCTCACCGGAGATGACGATCTTCCGCGCCTCGATTGCTACATGGAGGCGGGGCGCATTATAGCTACTTTCCTGCATTAACCACATACCCAAACGCACTTTTTTACTGTTAAAACTGGACTTTACAGAACCTTCTTAAACAATTCCTTGCAAAATCCGTGGCTTACACTTTTAAACACTCTTTCAGGCTACCGGGATCACATAAAACAAGAAACGTAATTTGAATATGAGATATCGCAATTCATCTTACTGCGCGGATGGTTTACAAAGCATGTAACCGGTACCAACCCGCGGCAGCGCTGAGAGAAGAGTGTGCGATGAAAGATCATATTTTGTCCGTCAAAGAGAAGATTGGCTACGGCATGGGCGATGCCGCAAGCCACATCATTTTTGATAACGTCATGTTGTATATGATGTTTTTCTATACCGATATTTTTGGTATTCCTGCCGGCTATGTCGGCACCATGTTCCTGCTGGCCCGCGCGCTGGATGCGATATCCGACCCCTGCATGGGGCTGCTGGCCGACCGTACCCGCAGTCGCTGGGGGAAATTCCGCCCGTGGATCCTGTTCGGCGCGATTCCGTTCGGCCTCGTCTGCGTACTGGCCTACAGCTCGCCGGACCTGAGTCATAACGGCAAGCTGATTTACGCCGCGGTCACCTACACGCTGCTGACCCTGCTCTACACCGTTGTTAACATCCCGTACTGCGCGCTGGGCGGGGTTATCACCGACAACCCAACGCAGCGCATCTCCCTGCAGTCCTGGCGCTTTGTGCTGGCGACGGCGGGCGGCATGCTCTCCACCGTGCTGATGATGCCGCTGGTGAACTTTATCGGTGGCGAAGACAAAGCCTTTGGTTTCCAGGGCGGCATCGCGGTGCTCTCGGCGATCGCGTTCCTGATGCTGGCGTTTTGCTTCTTCACCACCAAAGAGCGCGTCGAAGCGCCGCCGAGCTCAACCTCAATGCGGGAAGACCTGCGCGATATCTGGCGCAACGATCAGTGGCGTGTCGTTGGTCTGCTGACCATCCTCAACATCCTCGCGGTCTGCGTTCGCGGCGGCGCGATGATGTACTACACCACCTGGATCATGGGGTCCGCGGGTCTCTTCACCGCCTTCCTCACCACCTACTGCGTCGGCAACCTGATTGGCTCGGCGCTGGCGAAGCCGCTCACCGACTGGAAATGCAAAGTCAGCGTCTTCTGGTGGACCAATGCTCTGCTTGCGGCGCTGAGCGTGGCGATGTTCTTCGTGCCGATGGATGCCGAAATCACCATGTTCGCCTTTATCTTCGTGATTGGCGTGCTGCACCAGCTGGTGACGCCGATTCAATGGGTGATGATGTCCGACACCGTCGACTACGGCGAATGGTGTAACGGCAAACGCCTGACCGGCATCAGCTTTGCGGGCACCCTGTTCGTGCTCAAGCTGGGCCTGGCGCTGGGCGGCGCGCTGATTGGCTGGATGCTGGCAGGCGGCGGTTACGATGCTGCGGCCAAAACCCAGAACAGCGCCACTATCACCATCATTATCTCATTATTTACCCTCGCTCCGGCGGTCTGCTATCTGCTGAGCGCGGTCATTGCTAAACGCTACTACACCCTGAAAACGCCGTTCCTGAAAAAGATGATGACGGAGCTGGCTCAGGGGGCACGGCGCAACGAACACGACTTCACTTCAGCGCCGATCGGCAAAGAATGGCAAAACTAAAAGGAAGATATTGATGAAAATCAGTGATGGAAACTGGCTTGTCCAACCCGGACTCAATCTGATCCAACCCGTACAAGTATACGAGGTTGAGCAACAGGGTAACGACATGGTGGTCTATGTCGCGTCGCGCGAAGTGCGCGAGCGCGCCGCCCAACTGGACGTTCCGCTCTTTACCGTGCGCTTCTTCTCTCCGCAGGAAGGGGTGATCGGCGTACGCATGGAGCACTTTCAGGGCGCGCTGAACAACGGCCCGCATTATCCGCTGAACGTTGTAAAAGATGTGAAGGTGGAGATTCACAACGGCGCTGAATTTGCCGAGCTGAAGAGCGGCAATTTGACCGCACGCGTCACGAAAGGCGACTTCTGGTCGTTGGATTTCCTGCGCGACGGCGTGCGGATTACCGGTAGCCAGCTGAAAAACGACGGCTACGTGCAGGATACGAAAACCAACCGCAACTATATGTTCGAGCGCCTGGATCTCGGCGTCGGCGACACCGTTTACGGCCTCGGCGAGCGCTTTACCGCGCTGGTGCGCAACGGTCAGACAGTCGACACCTGGAACGAAGACGGCGGCACCAGCACCGAACAGTCGTACAAAAATATCCCGTTCTATCTGACTAACCGCGGCTACGGCGTGCTGGTTAATCATCCGGAGCGCGTCTCTTTCGAAATCGGCTCCGAGAAAGTCTCTAAGGTGCAGTTCAGCGTCGAAGGTGAATACCTGGAGTACTTCGTGATCGACGGCCCGACCCCGAAAGAGGTGCTGAACCGCTATACCCGGTTTACCGGGCGTCCGGCGCTGCCGCCGGCCTGGTCTTTCGGCCTGTGGCTGACCACCTCATTCACGACCAACTACGATGAAGCGACGGTTAACCGCTTTATCGACGGCATGGCGGAGCGCAACCTGCCGCTGCACGTGTTCCACTTTGACTGCTTCTGGATGAAGGCTTTCCAGTGGTGCGATTTTGAATGGGATCCGGTGACCTTCCCGGACCCGGAAGGCATGATTAAGCGCCTGAAAGAGAAAGGGCTGAAGGTCTGCGTGTGGATTAACCCCTATATCGGCCAGCGTTCGCCGGTGTTTAAAGAGCTGCAGGAGAAAGGCTATCTGCTGAAACGTCCGGACGGTTCGCTGTGGCAGTGGGATAAATGGCAGCCGGGGCTGGCGATTTATGATTTCACTAATCCGCAAGCTTGCCAGTGGTATGCTGACAAGCTGAAAGGCCTGGTGGCGATGGGCGTTGACTGCTTCAAGACCGACTTCGGCGAGCGTATCCCGACCGACGTGCAGTGGTTTGATGGTTCCGATCCGCAAAAAATGCACAACCACTACGCCTTCATCTATAACGAGCTGGTGTGGAACGTGCTGAAAGAGACCGTCGGCGAGAAAGAAGCGGTGCTGTTCGCGCGTTCCGCCTCGGTGGGCGCACAGCAGTTCCCGGTGCACTGGGGCGGCGACTGCTACGCCAACTATGAATCGATGGCGGAAAGCCTGCGCGGCGGCCTGTCGATCGGCATGTCCGGCTTTGGGTTCTGGAGCCACGATATCGGCGGCTTCGAAAACACCGCGCCCGCCCACGTCTACAAGCGCTGGTGCGCCTTCGGCCTGCTGTCGAGCCACAGCCGGCTGCACGGCAGCAAATCCTATCGCGTGCCGTGGGCCTACGATGACGAGTCCTGCGACGTGGTGCGCCACTTCACGCAGCTGAAATGCCGCATGATGCCGTATCTGTACCGGCAGGCGGCGCTGGCCAATGAGTTCGGTACGCCGATGCTGCGTTCGATGATGCTGGAGTTCCCGCACGACCCGGCCTGCGACTATCTGGATCGGCAGTACATGCTGGGGGATTCCGTGCTGGTGGCGCCGGTGTTTAGCGAAGCGGGAGACGTGCAGTTCTGGCTGCCGGAAGGCCGCTGGACTCATCTGTGGCGTAATGATGAAGCACAGGGTAGCCGCTGGCATAAGCAGAATCACGATGTGCTGAGCCTGCCGGTGTACGTGCGTGATAACACTCTGCTGGCATTGGGTAACAATGACCAGAAGCCAGACTACGCGTGGAACGAAGGTACCGCCTTCCAACTGTTTAGCCTCGACGATGGTCGCGAAGCCGTCTGCCAGGTGCCAGCCGCGGACGGGTCGGTGGTCTTTACCCTGACGGCAAAACGCCAGGGCAATGTCATCACCGTCAGCGGTGACGGCGAGGCCGGCGGCTGGACGCTATGCCTGCGCAATATCCAGCACGTTGCCGGCGTGCAGGGCGGCGCGCAGGCGGGTAGCGAGCTGGGCGTGGTGGTGACCGCGCAGGACAATGCGTTGACGATTACGCTGTAAGCGCTTTGTAGCCGGACAGGCGCATCAGGCGCCGCCTCCGGGGTTAGAGGCGCAATGCAGCCTCCGCTTTTCCCCGGCTCGCGCTACGCTTAGCCGGGCTACAGGCTCCCCATCGTCTGCGGGCCAGTAGCCCGGACAAGGCGCGTCAAGCGCCGCCTCCGGGGAAACAACGCGCAATGTAACCTCCGCTTTTCCCCGGCTCGCGCAGCGCTTAGCGGGTTTACAGGCTCCCCATCGTCTGCGGGCCAGTAGCCCGGACAAGGCGCGTCAAGCGCCGCCTCCGGGGAAACAACGCGCAATCTAACCTCCGCTTTTCCCCGGCTCGCGCAGCGCTTAGCGGGTTTACAGGCTCCCCATCGTCTGCACGCCGGTAGCCCGGACAAGGCGCGTCAAGCGCCGCCTCCGGGGAAACAACGCGCAATGCAGCCTCCACTTTTCCCCGGCTCGCGCTACGCTTAGCCGGGCTACAGGCCCCCCATCGTCTGCGGGCCAGTAGCCCGGACAAGGCGCGTCAAGCGCCGCCTCCGGGGAAACAACGCGCAATGTAACCTCCGCTTTTCCCCGGCTCGCGCAGCGCTTAGCGGGTTTACAGGCTCCCCATCGTCTGCACGCCGGTAGCCCGGACAAGGCGCGTCAAGCACCGGCTCCGGGAATGCTGTCAGGCTAAAGGCGGTCCGGATATATTCTTATGATGAATTGAGATCGCTATCACGTATATTTCTTCCTGAAATGTGATCTGAATTATAATTATTCCCTAATCCCTTTCTTCGTTTTATTTCTGTCCGGATGTCTGGACAAAATTTAGTATTGTTGTTTACGCCTCAGCTACTTATATTTATCCTCAATGATTTATGTAGCGCTCGCGTGGTATCGCGCTGGCCTCCAGGCATTAATCTGGTATGCAAAAAGGGTAAATAATGCAAATGATTACCTCACGACAGAACAGATTATTGAAATTTCTCCTGCCCCGCAGAGAATACGTTACGCTGATGAAAATTGCTGAATATTTAAATGTTTCAGAAAAAACGGTTCAGCGTGATTTACGCTTTTTAGAACAGTGGTTATCTGAGTGGAAAATGACTATCGATAAACGCTCAGGTACCGGCGTGATGCTGATCGCTGATAATGTCGCGGACCTGCTGCAATTAGACCAATTACTCGGTAACGAGGGGGAGGACAGCGATGTCATGATGAATAACTCCCGGCGCGTGAAAATTGCTTCGCAGCTGTTAAGTGAGACGCCGCGGGAGACATCAATAAATAAGCTCTCTGAGCGTTATTTTATCAGTAGCGCTTCTATCGTTAATGACCTGAAAATTATTGAATCATGGATTGCTCCGCTCGGCTTAGCGCTGATTCGTAGCCAGAGCGGGACGCATATTGAAGGCAGCGAAAACAGCGTCCGCCAGGCGATGGCGTCATTAATTAATGGGGTGATTAATCATAATGAGCCCGGTTGTATTATCCATTCCCGACTGGACTCAGGAAGCTATAAAGCGCTGGTGCATTATTTTGGTGAGGATGACGTTTTATTTGTTCAGTCATTATTACAGGAAATGGAGCGCAAGCTGTGCTGGTCATTAGGCGAACCGTATTATGTGAATATTTTTACCCATATCCTGATTATGATGTATCGCATTACCCGTGGGAATGCCTTACCGCGGCGTGAACAGGGGCAGCAGATTTTTGATGAGACGATATTTAGCGTTGCCCAGAATATGCTGCGAAAAATTGAACACCGTATTGATCATTCGCTGCCGGAAGATGAAGTCTGGTTTATTTATCAGTACATCATCTCATCTGGCGTTGTGGTGGAAGAGCGTGATGACGTCAGTATGGCGCGCTATATGCATTCTAGCGATGAGGCCCGACAAATTACCGATCGCCTGATTAGCGCTTTTTCCACCATGATTGATCTCGATTTAACCGCCGATCGCGCGTTATACGATGGTCTGCTCATTCATATTAAGCCGCTCATTAATCGCCTAAATTTTCGGATTTATATTCGTAACCCTCTGCTGGAGGATATCAAGGGCGAGCTGACGGACGTGTGGCCGCTCACCCAACGGGCGGTCAATCAGGTTTTTAGCTGCTGGGGCGAGCATGCGGTTTCCGACGACGAGATTGGCTATCTCACCGTTCATTTCCAGGCGGCGATGGAAAGACAGGTCGCCAGCAAGCGCGTTCTGCTGGTTTGTTCTACCGGAATCGGCACATCTCACCTGTTGAAAAGTAGAGTGTTGAGAGCGTTTCCAGACTGGACCATCGTCGGCGTAGTTTCGGCAAGCAGTCTGCATACCCTTCAACCGCAGGACAAGATTGAACTGGTTATTTCGACGATTAATCTGCCGGAAATAGCTTTGCCGGTAGTCTATGTTAGCGCTTTTTTTAATGATGCCGATATCCGACGGGTTACGGAAAAAATCGTTACCGACAAATTACATCGTGCGGCAATATCTGCTGTAGATAATGAAGTTTTATATCCATGAGGTAAAGAATATGGACATAACCAAGATTTTAAACACCAAACGCGTTTTGTTAGATATGCACGCTACGAATAAAGCGGAAGCCATCGAGGAGTTAACCGACTTATTACAAAAAGATGGGGCGATAAGCTGTCGTGAAACCTTTATTCAGGATGTCTGGCAGCGTGAGTCGGAAGGCTCAACGGGGTTTGAAAATCATATTGCGATCCCGCATGGAAAGTCTTCCGCCGTTGTTAATACTACCCTTGCCATTGGCCGCACCCGGCAGGATATCGCCTGGGAAACGCTGGACGGCAGCCAGGTACGCTGCATTATTTTATTTGCCGTTCGTCTGGAAGATCAAAATACCACCCATATTCGCCTGTTGTCCCAGGTCGCTGGAGCGCTGGCGGATGATGACATTATTGAACAACTGCTCAAAGAAACCAGTCCGCAGAGGATTATTGATCTGTTTAACCAATATGCCGAGTCGGACATTTACTAACAATAACTAGCGGAGTCCGAGATGAATATTGTCTGTGTTGCTGCCTGTACCGCAGGTATTGCTCATACTTATATTGCACGTGAGAAGCTGATTAAAGGCGCGAAAGCGCTGGGCCATAATGTCAAAGTCGAAACTCAGGGAACCATTGGAACTGAAAATGAACTGGCGGCGGAAGATATTGACGCTGCGGATGTCGTTATTCTTGCCATTGATGTGAAAATCAAAGGCGAAGAGCGTTTTAAAAATAAACGGATTGTCAGAGTAAAAACGGAAGTCGTGATTAAGTCGCCGATTCAGTTTATCGAAAAGGTCGAAAAATCCTTAGCGAATGCCTGATCCTTAATCTGGAGGGATCTACCATGAGTGAGAATAAAACTCCCGTCTCACAGGAAATTAAGAAGCATCTATTAACCGGTATTTCATGGATGATACCGCTGATCGTCGCCGCCGGGATCTGTATCGCGCTGGGACAAGTCCTTGGCGGGACGAACGTAGGCGAGAAAACCGGCACCATTCCGTGGATGTTAAACCAAATCGGCGGCTGGGGAATGGGGCTGATTGTGCCCTTGATCTGCGCCGCTATCGCTTACTCCATTGCCGATCGTCCTGGATTTGCTCCGGGTTTGATCGTGGGCTTTGTCTGCGGGCAAATTCATACCGGTTTTATTGGCGGCATGCTGGGCGGCTTCCTCGTGGGCTACACGGTACTGGCGCTGAAGCACTATATCCGGCTGCCGAAGTCGATGCAGGGGCTGATGCCGATTATGGTGCTGCCGGTATTAAGTACCATCATTAGCGGTTTGCTGATGATGACCCTGATCGGCAAGCCCATTGCCTGGCTGCAAGAAGCGCTGATTCACCTGCTGGAGTCGATGCAGGGCGGCTCGCGTTTCCTGCTGGGCGCCATCCTTGGCGCCATGGCGACCTTCGACTTTGGCGGCCCGGTGAATAAAACCATGTCGCTGTTTGCCGATGGTCTGCTGGTCAGCGGCGTTTATGGCCCGGAAGCGGTGAAGTTTGTGGGTTCGATCATCCCGCCGTTCGGCATCACCCTCTCGTTCCTGCTGACCCGCCATAAATATACCCGTGCCGAACGCGAAGCTCTGAAGGCCGCGTTCCCGATGGGGATCTGCATGATCACCGAAGGGGTGATCCCCATCGCCGCCCGCGATCTGCTGCGCGTCGTGGGATCCTGCGTGGTGGCGTCAGCGGTGGCCGGTGGCCTGATCATGACCTGGGGCGTGGAGAGTCCGGTGCCGCACGGTGGGATGTTCGTGGTGCCGCTCTTTACGCATCCCCTGCTGTTCTGCCTCTCTCTGGCGATTGGCACCGTGATTTGCGGTGTGATGCTCTCGCTGTGGAAAAAGCCGGTTACCGAGCGTGATGAAGAGTTTGATGAGCTGAACGACCAAAAGGTCAAAGACGACGAAATCACCTTTACCCTCGAATAAACGGAGGCCCTATGTTTGCCGATATGAAAAGTATGGTGATCAAAGCCTGGCGTGAACGGTATGCCCTGCTGGCGATTAACTGCATGAACCTGGAAAGCGCACGCGCGGCGGTGCGCGTGGCGGAAAAACATCGCGCGCCGATTATTCTCAACCTGTATCAGGGGCATCTGTCGCACTTTCCGGCGACCACGGCGGCGGCGGTAGTCAGGGTACTGGCGGAGGAGGCGAGCGTACCCGTGACGTTAAGTCTCGATCACGGCAAAGACCCGATAAAAATACGTCAGGCTTTCCGCGCCGGATTTAGCGGGTTAATGATCGATGCTTCGGCGTTCGCGCTGGCGGAGAACATCCGCCAGACCCGAGAGGTCGTTGAACTGGCCGCCAGCGTCGGGCTGTGCGTGGAGGGCGAACTGGGGCACCTGGCGGATGCGCCGCGCTACGACCAGGCCAGCAATGCCGATTTAATGACTCAGCCGGAGGACGTCCCTCCCTTTATCGAACAGACCGGGATTGACCTGCTGGCGGTCTCCGTGGGAACCGCCCACGGTATGTACGCTCCCGGTGTAAAACCAATGCTCGATTTCGACCGCCTGGCGCAGATACAGCGCGCGTCATCCGTGCCACTGGCGCTGCACGGCGGGAGCGGTACGCCGTTCGAGCAGCTGCAACGTTGCCCGGAGTTCGGGGTCGCAAAAATCAACGTTGGGGCGGCGGTATTTGAAGCGGGGAAAGCGGCGCTGCTGCACACCCTGTGCCACGACAGCACCATTGAGCTGGCCGATGCGCTATCGGTGATGGAGCAGGCCAGCGCTGACGCCATCGTTCCCTATTTACGCGCATCCGGCTCAATCAACAAAGCCTGATTAAATCTCAGTAAGGCCTTCCATGCCGGCGCCCGTATGCCCTGGCAGGGCTTACCACACCCTGAAACTGGAGAATAACGATGTTAGTTTCAATGCACGAATTACTTAAACCCACCCGTGAACATGGTTTTGCTATCGGCGCATTTAACGTGGCGGATAGCTGTTTTATTCGCGCCGTGGTGGAAGAGGCGGAAGCGACAAATACGCCGGCGATTATTTCCATTCACCCCAGCGAGCACGATTTTGTTGGCGACGCGTTTTTTAGCTACGTGCGGGATATCACCCAGCGCAGCCGCGTGCCTTTCACCCTGCATCTGGATCATGGTGCATCGGTGGAACATGTTCTGCGCGCCATTCAGTGTGGCTTCACCTCGGTCATGATCGATGGTTCGTTACTGCCTTATGAAGAAAACGTCGCCCTGACCCACGAAGTGGTGCAGCTGGCGCACGCGGTGGGCGTGTCGGTGGAAGGTGAGCTGGGAACCATCGGCCAGACCGGGACTTCCGTGGAAGGCGGCGTGTCAGAAGTCACCTATACCGACCCGGCACAGGCGGAAGATTTCGTCGCCCGTACCGGCGTAGATACGCTGGCGGTAGCGATTGGCACCGCACACGGTATCTATCCGAAGGGGATGCAGCCGGAGCTGCAGATGCACATTCTGCGCGATATCGCCGGGCGTCTGTCGATTCCGCTGGTGCTGCACGGCGGCTCGGCTAATCCGGATGCGGAAATTGCGGAATCCGTTACGCTTGGCGTTGGCAAAATCAATATTTCCAGCGATATGAAATATGCCTATTTCCAGAAAGTGCGCGAAATTCTGACAAAAGAGACATGGTGGGATCCGAATGTCATTTATCCGGAACCGATTGACGCCGCGCGGAAGGTGATTCGCCACAAAATGAAGCTCTTTGGCTCCACCGGCAAGGCCAGCCTGTACTAATCCCCCGGCGGGGCGGGGAAACCTGCCTCGCTATCAATAAGGAGGCCGGTATGAAGTATTTGGGGCTGGATATCGGCGGGAGCAAAATCGCCGCCGTGGTGATGGATGAACAAGGCCATGAATGGAGGCGTTTTCGCGTTGAAACGCGAAAACAGACCCGGCAGCAGTTTATTGCAACGCTGGTGGCGTTAATCACCGCGATTGGTGATGAGCTGGCTCAGCCTTTGGCTATCGGTATCGCCCTGCCGGGAAGTATCTCCCCGCAGACCGGCAAGATCCGCAATGCCAATATTCAGGTCATCAACGGCTGCCGCTTACAGGATGAGCTTGAGCAGCGCCTGGGCCAGCCGGTTGTGCTGGCGAACGATGGCAACTGTTTCGCTTTATCAGAGGCCTGCGATGGCGCAGGTGCCGATTATTCGCTGGTATTTGGCATGACGCTGGGGACCGGATGCGGGGGCGGTATTGCGCTTAATCGCCAGATTTTCTCCGGCGCGTCAGGGATTGCGGCGGAGTGCGGGCATATCACGCTGCCGGGATATCAGGAGGTCAACGATGGGCCGCCCGCGCGCTGTTATTGCGGAAAATATAATTGCGTCGAGTCCTTTATTTCCGGCACCGGGCTGAGCGCGCGCTATCGTTTGCTGACCCGGGAGGCGCTCAGCAGTCAGGCTATTATCGCCCGGGCGCTGGAGGGCGAGCATGCCGCCTGCGAGCAGGTGCTGCGCTTTCGCCAGCAGCTGGCGCGGACGTTAGCGACGGTGGTGAATCTTATCGATCCCGGCGTGATTGTTCTCGGCGGCGGTCTGTCTAACGTGGCGCTGCTGGTGAACGACCTGGCGGCGGATGTTGCCCCGCTGGTGTTTACCGACCATTTCATCACCCCCATCGTGCCTGCCCGACATGGCGACAGTAGCGGTATGCGCGGCGCAGCCTGGCTGGCCGTCCGAAGCGGAGTCGAAAATGAAACGTTCACAGATTAACTACGCGATTGATAAAGCGCACGCTATCGCCGAGTCCTTTCGCATTTGTTTACCCGAGTTTGCCTGCTTTACCGCCGATATCTGGGCGAAAAAGCGGATTGAAGAGTGGCGAGAAGTTCGGGATCTACAGCTTGGCTGGGATATTACCGATTTTGGCAGCGGCCGTTTTCAGGAAACCGGACTGACGCTGTTGACCCTGCGTAATGGCGCGCTGGGCGATTCGCGCTATCCCAAACCCTACGCCGAGAAAATGTTGCAGATTCAGCAAGATCAGCAAACCCCCTGGCATTTTCATTATCACAAAATGGAAGATATTCTGAACCGCGGCGGCGGCCGGCTCTGTCTGCAGCTGGCATGGGCGACAGAGGATGAACGGCTGGATATGCAGCGCAGCGTGAGCGTCGCGGTTGATGGCCGCCAGCGCACGCTGAAACCGACAGAAACCCTGGTTCTTAACCCCGGGCAAGGTGTTTGCTTGCCGCCTACGCTGTACCACCGTTTTTGGGCTGAAAACGCGCTGGTGATGGGCTGGGAAATTTCGATGGTGAATGATGATAAGCGCGATAATCGTTTTCTGGAAGATAGCGGCCGTTTCCCGATGATTCAGGAAGATGAACCGAAAAAATGGTTATTGTGCAGTGAGTACGAGTGCTGAAAAGAGATAGACGTTGCTGAATCCATCACCCTCTTTACCGGAGGGTTTTTTTATTCCATTTTGTCTAAAAAAGTAATGTTCATTTCATTCTGGTGATTAATGCCACAGACGCCAGCGCCGCCGGGTGATAGCGTAGTTTAGCGCTGAGAGGAGCCCGGTATGGATTTAGAAAACATCTTTCGTGACGTTAAGCTAAGCAAAACGGAAATGACCGTGCTGCGTTTTATTCAGAACGATCCTGAGCAATGCGTTCGTGAGGGGATCCGCGCCGTGGCGGAGCACTGTTATAGTAATCCCTCTTCGCTGGTACGCCTG
Source organism: Klebsiella sp. BDA134-6 (assembly GCF_015601345.1). Lineage (NCBI taxonomy): Bacteria > Pseudomonadati > Pseudomonadota > Gammaproteobacteria > Enterobacterales > Enterobacteriaceae > Klebsiella > Klebsiella sp. BDA134-6. The sequence continues at coordinate 5,779,510 of NZ_CP064784.1, read as the reverse complement.
GCGAAGAAGCTGAAATTCAGCGGCTGGCTGGAGCTGGTCTATTTTATTAAATTCAATATCACTATGCCCAAACTCGATGTGACCAACGACATCGATTATATGAGCATTCAGCCGGCGGAGCGGATAGCTCCGCTGCTGGAAAGCCTGCAACATCACCGCATTTTGATTCACGGCAGCGGCTTTTCGCAGCTGATCGCCCAGTATATTTACAATAAATTTTTGGTAACCGGGGTGAATGCCAGCCTGGCGCTGTGGCCGGATTACGAAATCCTCGAGCAGAAGAACGCCGCCAAATTTGATTCGATCTGGATTATTTCCAAATCCGGACGCAGCAGTTCGGCGCTGAACTGGGTGAAAGCGCTGGAAGGCAAGGAGATTAACCTGGTCTGCTTTACCGGCGATTATCAAAGCCCGCTGGCGCAGGCGGCGGATACGGCGTTTATCATTCATGACCCGCAGAAGTTTGATGACGATATTTACTGGAGCAATCCATTCTTCGGCTACTGCATACTCGGCTTTGAGCGGCTACTGAAGATGTGGTTTATGCAGGCGGGCCTTCCCGGAGGCGGCGCCTGAGGCGCCTGTCCGGGCTACCGGCCCGCAGTTGGCGATGAACCTGTAGCCCGGATAAGGCGTTAGCCGCTATCCGGGGGATTTCTCCGGGCGTTTATCGCCAGTCGGCGAACTGCTTATCGTCGAGATAGGCTTCAACCAACGTTTTCGCCAGCGAATACGAGCCGACCAACGGATGCGCCATCAGGGCCCGTATCGCCAGCGATTTATCGCGCTGCAGAATCGCCGCCACCGCCAGCCGCTCATACTCCTTCACGCTGGCGATCATGTTTTTCTGCGCCGTCGGCACATGCTTCGGCGTCACCGGCTTCAGGCCGTCTTTACTCAGGTCGCAGCTGATCTCAATCACATCATCCGGGCGCAGGAAGTCCAGCGTGCCGTTGTTCGACATCGACACCACGATACGCTTGGTGGTGGTGCTGTTGACCGCTTCCAGAATATCCAGCGCCACGCCAGCGTAACCGCCGGTATCCGGCTCCTCGATAAACTGCTTTAAGGTCAACGGCTCGCGGGTATGGAATTTTTCCTGCTGCGACTCGTTCTGCATATAGCTATTTTCCCGGCGCAGATAGTGCTTCATCCAGAGGGTAAACGCCGCTTCCGGGTTGGCTTTCACATCCACAGTCCGCAGCTCTTCGCGCATATCGTGATTGATACGGGCAATCTGCTCGCCGCGGGTTTCCGGCGCGTTCTGAATCGCTTTTAAGGCCACTTCGCGATAATAGTAGTAATAAAGATATTCGTTCAGCAGCTGCTTATCGCACAGCTGTACCAGCTCCGGTGAAAAGTACTGCATTGCCGTCTTGCGATACAGGTCCGGGCTGGCGATCAGACGCTCGGTGACATCCTCGCCGCGCACGGTGAAGTGGGTAAACCAGGAGAAGTGGTTCAGCCCGTAGCACTCGACGCCGAGATCGCGCTCGTCGCAGCCGAGGATCTCGGGCAGCTCGCGAATCAGCTCCGACGGCGCGTCGCAGATGCCATACACCCGACGCTTAAAGCCGGATTTGATAATCGCCTCGGTGACCAGGCCCGACGGGTTGGTGAAGTTAAATAGAATGGCATCTTCGGCGGCATGCTCTTCAATCAGGCGGCAGTAGTTGAGAATCGCCGGAATGGAGCGCATCGCCATGGCGAATCCGCCCGCCCCGGTGGTCTCCTGGCCCAGCGTATTGTGCTCCAGGGCGATACGCTCGTCGCGGATCCGGCTCTCATCGCCGCCGACCCGCAGGGTGGTGATCACATAGTGGCTATTTTTCAGCGCGGGCACCGGGTCGCTGGTAACGCTGAAGTGAATATCCGGGCGAATAGCATTAAACACATAGCGGGCAATCTCGCCGAATATCGCCAGGTTCTCAGCGGAGCTGTCGAGAAATACCACTTCCGTTAACCCAATGCGGTGCGCGTTATATGCCAGAGATTTTGCCAAAAACGCAGAGCGAACGCCGCCCCCGCCTAATACGGTTAATTTCATAAATCACTCCTAATTAATTTTCTGCTAGCCAGCTATCAACCCGGGAACGAACCTGTCCCACTTTGACGCCGTAAATAACCTGAACTTCATTTCGATTTCGTACTACGCCATTTGCGCCGGTGCTTTTTAATATCGTATCGTCAACCAGATCCATATTATGAATAGCGACGCGCAGGCGGGTGAAACAGTTATCGACGGAAATAATGTTTTCTTTACCGCCCAAGCCATTGATAATTTCGTTAGTCACCGACTGCGGTTCGCCCATTTTTTTACGATAATCCGCCTTGCTATATAACTTCACGTTTTCATCGTCTTCACGACCCGGTGTTTTGAGATTCAACTTAATGACAAGGGTGCGGAAGATAACGTAGTAGACGGCGAACTGACCGAGCCCGATAAGCACGTAGCCGGGCCAGCGCGTCAGGGAGACCGGCAGCGGCAGGTTGTAAATCAGGAACTCAATCAGCCCGGAAGCGCCCCAGGGACGCACGGTGAAGATGTCGCAAATCGCCTGCGAGGCCGCGGTTAAGGTGGCGTGGATCACCCACAGCAGCGGCGAAACGAACAGGAAGGTAAACTCAATCGGCTCGGTGATGCCGGTGAGCATGGAGGTGATAATGGCCGGCAGCAGAATCGCTTTGGCCATCATTTTTTTCTCCGGTTTCGCCGTGTGGTAGAACGCCAGTGAGGCGCCGGCCAGGCCGAAGATGGTGGTCATTCCCTGCTGCGAGAAACGCAGCGCCTCGTTCATCACCGGGGTTAAATCCGGGTGGCGCATATAGGCGAGGAAAATCGCCTGGGTGCCGGAGACGACCTGGCCGTCGACGCTCAGCGTCCCGCCGATTTGGGTGAGCTGGAACGGTGACCAGACGAAGTGGTGCAGGCCGGTGGGGATGAGGAATTTTTCAAAGAAGCCATAGACGAAGACCCCCGCCACGCCGGCGTTTTTCATAAAGCCGGTCAGCGCCGCGATGCCGTGGGTCATAAACGGCCAGATCCAGGTAAAGGCGATAGCGTAGAGAATGACGATCGGCGTCATCGCCACCAGCGTCAGCTTGGCTCCGCCGTACATGGAGAGCGCGCCGGGCAGTTCAATCGTCGAGACTTTGTTATGCACCCAGGCGATGGTGCAGCCGAGAATAATCCCGAGGAAGACCCCCATATCGACTACCACAAACCCCAGCAGCTGAGTCTGCCCGGTACCGTAATATTCGCCGTTAATTTTTTCCGCGAGTCCGTGGGTATGTTCCAGCCACGAGTGGTTAGCGCCAAGAAACATGATAAAACACATTACCGAAACCAGCGCCACTTCGGTTTTTTTATCTTTTGCCAGGCCATAGCTGATACCGACGCAAAAGAGTAATCCCAGATTGCCAAATAATGGCCAGAAGGTATCGCCGAGGAGCTGTCCGAGCTGGTGTAAAAAACTGGTCTCCGAAATTAATGTTGGGTTAGTTAAGACTGAACTGAGTGCCAAAATTAAGCCAATGACCGGCAAGAACAATACTGCACCGATCATTGCTCTGGAGAATTTTTGCATATTCTCCAGAATACGCCGACGTATTACAGACATGGTCGTTCCTTTATTTTTGTAGGTTCAGGGACTTTAATTATTTTTTTAACTTCCAGTATTTTTGTTATAGCAAGTCCGCTATTTGAAAGGAACAGGTTGCGGGAAATAGGTACAAACAGCCGCTTAATGGCAACAGGTTTCGCGAATGGAACAGGCCCCTCTCCCGTGGGGAGAGGGGAGAGGGTGAGGGAAAGTCAGGGAGTCGTTGTCGCCGGCGCTGAAGGGGTCGGGGCGTTGATGATCTCCCCGTTGCGCATCACCTGCGCCACCTGCTGTTTTTCCATATTTATCGCGCTAAGCTGCCCGTTGACGGTCGGCTTCAGCGGCGCATCCGCCAGCATGCTGCCGGTCGCCGTCAGCTGAAGGTTACCATCGCCGGAAACCGGCAGCGCGGGCCAGCCCCACGCCTGCAAAATATTCAGCGGCACGCCGCGACCGTTGAGACTCAGGTTGACCAGGCGCTGCGGGAGCTGCGACACCGCTGCGGTGGCTTGCAGGATCCCTCGTTCGGTAAAGGCGCTGAGCTCGTTAACGTTCACCGTTGAGGCGTTGGCGCTCAGCTTCAGCGACGGGCGGCGGACGTCAATCCGGTTAAACGTCGCGGCGGCGGCGTTCAGCGTCGCGCTACCGCTCCACACGCCCCAACTGCGGTTTTTCACCAGCTGCAGCTCGCCGCCGTAGCCGTCGAGCGCGGTGATTTGCCACGGGAACGCCGGTTCAATATCGATAATCAGGTTGCGGCTGGCGCTGAACTTTCTCAGCGTCAGGCTTTGCAGCCAGTCGGGCAGCGGAGCCATCCACAGCTGCTTCCAGTTGTCCGGCAGGGTGTATTCCAGCCCGGCAAACGCCGCGTCATCCAGCACCAGGGCGTGACCGGCACGCAGCCAGTTACCGGACGTGCGCACCATGCCGCCCTCCCAGCGTGAGGTGAACTGGCGCAGCGCGATGCCCTGCGGTGAGAACCCGGCGTTAAGGATCGGGTCGAGGAAATGCAGCGAGCCGTAAATGAACTCGTTGGCGTTCATCGACAGCGTACCCTCCTGGCTTTGCCAGTCGCCGTGGCTCAGGGTGAGGTTGCGCAGATTAAGGTCGAGACCGGCGATCGCCCAGTCAGGCCCCTGCAGGCTGGCGTCGGTGACATCAAGGCGGCCAATCTCTAGCGAAGGCAGGGTAGTCAGCGGCGCGAAAAAGTCGGCGAGGGATTTATCGCTTTGCAGGCGGATTTCGCTGAGGCGCAAATTATCGACCTGCCAGCCGCCGTCGGCGCTGCGTTTCGCCGTGCCGGTGAGCGTACCGCGGGCGACGTCCGCTCCAATGGTCGAGAGGGACACTTCGCCGTTATCAATATTCCCCTGAATCAGCACGTTGCTGGCTTCAATACCGTTGAGCGTCATCGACCCGGCGCTGATCTGAATCTGCGTTTTCTTACCTAGCACGTTGCCCGCTTCCGGCGCCCACGGGCTGACGCCGCCGGTGACGCGCTGCGCGCTCAGATCCCAGTCGCTCTCCGGGCTGTTGAACGCCATATTGCGCAGCTGCAGACGGTCGGCGGCGAATGGCAGCGCCGCAGAGGAAGGGGAAAAGTTTAGCGTGCCGTCGCTGAGGACGATTTCGTCGGCATGCAGCGGGTCGCTAAACTGGCGGCTGCTAAAACCAATATCCACCGTTTGCGCCACCAGCGTGGCGGGTTTGCCGTCGCGGCCGAGGGTGACGTTTTGCAGCTGCAGGTGCATCGGCGAGGAGAAATTATGGTTCATCTTGTTGAAAGAGACCTTCCAACCGGTGCCGTCGCTTAGCCAGGCGCTGGCCTGGCGCCCACCCCACTGGGTTTGCAACAGGAAGTAAGCGGCAATAATCACCACCAGCAGGGCAATCAGCAGCCAGAGAATCAGCTTTCTGAGAAATTTCATGGTCTTCGATCCTGAGCGAGGCACATAAGGCTGTTATGCCCGAATTATGCGCAATCCTCAAGACAGGAATTGTGTAATGAGATGATGTGAGGTTGATGATGCAGACGCCCCGGCCAGCATTGCGCGGCCGGAGCGTCACAGAGGATCAGTTTTTCTCTGGCGGGAAAATCAGATTCAGAACAATCGCCGTGATACCGCCGGCAGCGATACCCGAGGAGAGCAGGTTCTTCAGCCAGTCAGGGGCGAACTGCAGGATCAGCGGCTGCTGGGAGACGCCAAGGCCGACGGCCAGCGACAGGGCGATAATCAGGATAGCCCGGCGGTTCAGCGGCTCGCGGGAGACGATGCGCACGCCGGAAGCGGCAATGGTGCCGAACATGACCAGCGTCGCGCCGCCGAGCACCGGCTCAGGAATATGCTGCACAAAGCCGCTCACCGCCGGGAACAGGCCGAGCACGATCAGCATCAGCGCGACCACGAAACCGACATAGCGGCTGGCGACGCCGGTCAGCTGGATCACGCCGTTGTTCTGACCAAAGCAGGAGTTCGGAAAGGTATTGAATACCGCCGAAACAAAGGAGTTCAGGCCGTTAGCCAGCACGCCGCCCTTCAGACGCTTCATATATACCGGGCCGGAAACCGGCTGCTCGGAGACGTCAGAGGTGGCGGTAATATCGCCGATGGTTTCCAGCGAGGTAATCATAAACACTAGCATCAGCGGCAGCAGCAGGTTCCAGTCGATGCCCAGCCCGTAGTAAAGCGGCGTAGGCACCATAATCAGGCTGCTTTCCGTCGGCGTGGTATTGGCCGGCAGCATATCGAGCAACCATGCCGCCAGATAGCCGGCCGCCATCGCGATTACCAGCGAAGCGATGCGCAGGTACGGGTTACGCTGGCGGTTAAGGATAATAATCAGCGCCAGCACGATCCCTGCCAGCAGCAGGTTTTTCGGCGCGCCGAAGGTGTGATCGGCCATGGCCGCATAGCCGCCGCCGATGGAGGTCAGGCCAACCTGGATCAGCGACAGGCCGATAATCATCACCACCACGCCGGAGACCAGCGGGGTAATAATGCGGCGGGCGAGATGCAGGACGCGGGAGAGAACCATCTCCGTGCAGCTGGCCAACATCAGGGTGCCGAACAGCGCGGCCATCATGGTCGGAACATCGGCGCCGCCGGTTTTCAGCGCGGTGCCGCCCATAATCAGCGGTGCGACGAAGTTAAAGCTGGTGCCCTGAATCGAGAGCAGACCAGATCCCACCGGGCCCCAGGCTTTAATTTGAATGATGGAGGCCACGCCGGAGGCGAAAAGGGACATGCTGATGATGTGTTGCGTATCCTGAGCCGGAAGGCCCAGCGCCTGGCAAATTAACAGCGCCGGAGTGATAACCGCGACAAACATCGCCAGCAGGTGCTGGAAAGCGGCGAACAAGGTTTGCGGTAGCGGCGGGCGGTCTTCGAGGCGGTAGATTAATTCGCTGGTTTGCATGTGCGCAACCGGTTGCGCATTTTCTGACTCTGCGGTGTTAACGGACATCACAACAATCCCAAAGGTGGCAAAGCGGGGATTTTATCGGACTGTAGACCAAAAGCAAACGTTTGCCACTCTTTAGCGGCAAATATTTAAGCATGGAATAAGTGTCAAATATTTATTAACATTTTGTATGCTTGATCGCATCATTATCCCTACAAAATATCTTTTCCTGTCCTTTTTTCCGTATTTCTGCTTAAAATCCCTTCCCGATTACTCATGATGAGAAGCAATCGACACCGGGAATACCGTCGCGTGTGAATGGATCATGCGCCTATAAGGAGCTCTTTTTATGTTTCATCTCGATACCTTATCGACGCTCGTTGCCGCAACACTCGTGTTGCTACTGGGTAGAAAACTCGTTCAAATCGTCCCTTTCCTCAAGAAATACACCATTCCTGAACCCGTTGCGGGCGGCCTGCTGGTCGCGCTGGCGCTGCTGGTATTAAAGAAAAGCATGGATATCGAAATCGATTTCGATATGAGCCTGAAAGATCCGCTGATGCTGGCTTTCTTTGCGACTATCGGCCTCAACGCCAACCTCGCCAGCCTGCGCTCCGGCGGCAAAGTGGTGGGGACGTTCCTGATTGTGGTGGTGGGACTGCTGCTGCTGCAAAACGCGCTCGGAATCGGCATGGCGAAGCTGCTGGGCCTCGACCCGCTGATGGGGCTGCTGGCCGGTTCGATTACCCTTTCCGGCGGCCACGGCACCGGCGCGGCGTGGAGTAAATTGTTTGTTGAGCGCTATGGTTTTGCCAACGCCACCGAAGTGGCGATGGCTTGCGCAACCTTCGGTCTTGTCCTTGGCGGCCTGATCGGCGGACCGGTGGCGCGCTATCTGGTTAAGCACTCTTCCTCCCCGGACGGTACGCCGGACGATCAGCTCGCGCCGACCGCGTTTGAAAAGCCGGATATGGGGCGCATGATCACCTCGTTGGTGCTGATTGAGAGCATCGCGCTGATCGCCATCTGTTTGACGGTAGGGAAGATCGTTGCGCAACTGCTGGCGGGAACCATATTTGAACTGCCCACCTTCGTTTGCGTATTGTTTATCGGCGTGATCCTGAGCAACAGCCTGTCGGCGCTGGGGCTGTACCGCGTGTTCGACCGCGCGGTGTCGGTGCTGGGTAACGTCAGCCTGTCGCTGTTCCTGGCGATGGCGCTGATGAGCCTGAAGCTGTGGGAGCTGGCGTCGCTGGCGCTGCCGATGATTATTATTCTGGCGGTTCAGGCAGTGGCCATGGCGCTGTATGCAGTGTTTGTGACCTACCGGATGATGGGCAAAAACTACGATGCCGCGGTGCTGGCCGCCGGCCACTGTGGTTTCGGCCTCGGCGCGACGCCGACGGCGATTGCCAATATGCAGGCGATTACCGACCGTTTCGGTCCGTCGCACATGGCGTTTCTGGTGGTGCCGATGGTGGGTGCGTTCTTTATTGATATCGTTAACGCGCTGGTGATTAAGCTCTATCTGCTGCTGCCGGTATTTGGCTGATTAAAACCCGGCGGCGCTGCGCTACGGGGTTGTGCGGTCTGCGGGCAGTAGCCCGGGTAAGGCGTTTACGCCGCAACCCGGGGATACCCCGGGTTTTATACATCGGCGCGGTTTCTCCCCGGCTCGCGCTGCGCTTAGCCGGGCTACGGGGGGCGGTCTGCGGGTTGTAGCCCGGCTAAGGCGTTTACGCCGTCAGCCGGGAATACCTCAACAATCTTACGCTTCGTCGTGTTCTTCCCACGCCAGCGCGCGTTTTACCGCTTTCTTCCAGCCGCTGTAGCGATAGTTACGCTCGGTGGTTTCAATTCCTGGACGGAACTCGCGCTCGATAACGGCTTTCTCCTGCAGCTCATCCAGATTCTGCCAGAAACCGACCGCCAGACCGGCCAGATAAGCTGCGCCCAAAGCGGTGACTTCACGGACTTCCGGGCGCTCCACGCGGGTGCCGAGAATATCCGACTGGAACTGCATCAGGAAGTTGTTGGCGACCGCGCCGCCGTCAACGCGCAGGGCGTGCAGACGGATCCCGGAGTCAGCCTGCATCGCTTCCAGTACGTCGCGGGTCTGATAGGCGATCGACTCTAGCGTGGCGCGAATAATATGGTTGGAGTTCACGCCGCGGGTCAGGCCAAAAATTGCGCCGCGGGCATAGGGATCCCAATACGGTGCGCCGAGGCCGGTAAAGGCCGGAACGACGTACACGCCGTTGGTATCCTTCACTTTGGTGGCGAAATATTCGGAATCGAACGCGTCGCTAATCAGCTTCATCTCATCGCGCAGCCACTGGATGGAAGCGCCCGCCATAAACACCGCGCCTTCCAGCGCATAGTTCACCTCACCGCGCGGGCCGCAGGCGATAGTCGTCAACAGGCCGTGCGTTGATGTCACCGCTTTCTCGCCGGTATTCATCAGCATAAAGCAGCCGGTACCGTAGGTGTTTTTCGCCATCCCCTCTTTAACGCACAGCTGGCCGAACAGCGCAGCCTGCTGGTCGCCGGCGATACCGGCGATCGGAATACGCGTCCCGCCTTTACCGCCGATGTTGGTCTGGCCGTACACTTCGGACGACTTGCGCACTTCCGGCAGCATGGCGCGCGGGATATCCAGCGCATCGAGCATTTTGTCGTCCCAGTCCAGCTCGTGGATATTAAACAGCATGGTACGCGAGGCGTTGGTGTAGTCAGTCACGTGAACGCGTCCCTGGGTCATTTTCCAGATAAGCCAGGTGTCTACGGTGCCGAACAGCAGCTCGCCGCGTTTAGCGCGTTCGCGCGCGCCTTCGACGTGGTCGAGGATCCACTTCACTTTGGTGCCGGAGAAGTACGGGTCAACCACCAGGCCGGTGGCCTTGCGGATGTACTCTTCCATGCCGTCGCGCTTGAGCTGCTCGCAGATCTCGGCGGTACGGCGGCACTGCCAGACGATAGCGTTATAAATCGGCTTGCCGGTTTCACGCTCCCAGACGATGGCGGTTTCACGCTGGTTGGTAATACCGATCGCCGCGATTTCATCGGAGCTGATATCGGCTTTTGCCAGCACTTCGACCAGCGTAGAGCTTTGCGATGCCCAGATCTCCATCGGGTCGTGTTCAACCCAGCCTGGGCGCGGATAAATTTGTTCGAATTCTCGCTGAGAGACGCTGACGATATTGGCATCGTGATCCATTACCACGGCGCGGGAGCTGGTGGTGCCCTGGTCGAGCGCTACGATATATTTTTTGTCGGTCATAGTATGAGTCCCGTAGTCAGATTACAGCGAAGCTTTGTGTTGCGTCGTAGAGGGAGATGCGGCTTCTTTCTCTTCAACAACGCAGGTGTCGCAAGGCAGGTGGCGGCCAATCAGCTTGCGGTAGCAGAATGCGCCCAGCGCAGCACCGACGATTGGCGCACACAGCGGCACCAGGAAATAAGGAATATCTTTGCCGCCGGTGAAGGCGACGTTGCCCCAGCCTGCCAGCCAGGCGAAGGCTTTCGGTCCGATATCACGCGCCGGGTTCATGGCGAAGCCGGTCAGCGGGCCCATGGATGCGCCAATGACGGCGATCAGCAGACCAATCAGCAGCGGCGCCAGCGGGCCACGCGGCACGCCGTTGCCATCGTCGGTCAGCGCCAGAATGACGCCCATCAGGATAGCGGTAATCACCATTTCTACCGCGAAGGCCTGCACAAAATTGATATGCGGGTTCGGGTAAGTAGAGAAAATGCCAGCCAGCTCGAGACTTTCGACGCTACCGCGCACCATATTGTGGGTATGTTCGAAATCGAAGAAAAGATTGTAATAAAGCCCGTAAACTAAAGCCGCAGCGCAAAAGGCGCCAGCGAATTGCGCAATGATAAAAGGAACAACTTTACGACCGTCAAAGCAGGCGAATAGCCACAGCGCGATGGTGACCGCTGGGTTAAGATGCGCACCGGAAACCCCTGCGGTCAGGTAAATCGCCATGGCGACGCCCAGACCCCAGATGATGCTGATTTCCCATTGACCGAAGCTGGCTCCCGCGACCTTAAGCGCAGCGACGCACCCAACGCCGAAAAAGATCAACAACCCGGTACCGAGGAACTCTGCGATGCACTGGCCTTTTAGTGTTGATGTTTGGCTCATAATCGAATCCTGAAGCGTAGTGATGATTATTGTAAGTGTGAAGGTCGCAGGCGACCATGCTGCCATGTAGGCATAGTGTTAATTTATCGTTAACGAACAAAAACGAGAAATATCGAAATTCAAATGTGTGTACCACGTCAAGAAAATGAGCGTTTTCGCGCCATAAACGCGTATTCGGCCGTTTGCGGGAGCGTTTCACCGCTCATTTTTTTACGTCTTGATTAACAATTACGAAAAAGTAACGGGTAAAAGCGGCGAACGGACCAGGTAAAGGCTGAAAAGTGTTGCAAACCGCAATCTACGCGGGTTGTCGCTGGACAGGGGAGGCGGGGCTTCATACAATCGACTACATCACCACTGTAGTGCGCTAATTTTCGTTAAGGCGTCAACGCGTATACGAAACGGACGGTTTCTATCAACGCCTTGCAAGTTCAGGAGAGGTATGACGATGTCATTAGAAGTGTTTGAGAAATTAGAATCTAAAGTTCAGCAGGCGATTGATACCATCACTCTGTTACAGATGGAAATCGAAGAGCTGAAAGAGAAGAACAACACGCTGGCGCAGGAAGTACAGAGCGCACAGCACAGCCGTGAAGAGCTTGAGCGTGAAAACGGTCAGCTGAAAGAACAGCAGCAGGGCTGGCAGGATCGTCTGCAGGCGCTGCTGGGCCGCATGGAAGAAGTCTGATGCTTCCCGCTCCCTCCCGTTTGGGAGGGGGCAAACTCTCCCCCGTTCTATATACTCGCAAGTTATAGCCAATCTTTTTTTATTCTTTAATCATCAGTCCGCTTTCTGGCACGCTTAATCCATCACAACACGACATAAAGAGAGCGGTGCGATGAATAAGTGGGGCGTAGGGTTAACTCTGTTGCTGGCATCCGCCAGCGTTCTGGCAAAAGACATTCAACTATTAAACGTTTCTTACGATCCGACGCGCGAGCTGTACGAACAGTACAATAAAGCCTTTAGCGCCCACTGGAAGCAAGAAACCGGCGACAACGTGGTGATTCGTCAATCCCACGGCGGCTCCGGCAAACAGGCGACCTCGGTGATCAACGGCATTGAAGCCGACGTGGTAACCCTTGCGCTGGCCTATGACGTCGATGCGATTGCCGAACGCGGCCGAATCGACAAAAACTGGCTGAAACGTCTGCCGGATAACTCTGCGCCGTATACCTCCACCATCGTGTTCCTCGTACGTAAAGGCAACCCGAAGCAGATTCACGACTGGAACGACCTGATTAAACCGGGCGTGTCGGTGATTACCCCGAACCCGAAAAGCTCCGGCGGCGCGCGCTGGAACTATCTGGCGGCATGGGGCTACGCCCTGCACCAGAACAATGGGGACCAGGCGAAGGCGCAAGAGTTCGTAAAAGCGCTGTTTAAGAACGTCGAAGTGCTGGATTCCGGCGCCCGGGGCGCGACTAACACCTTCGTAGAGCGCGGGATCGGCGATGTGCTGATTGCCTGGGAAAACGAAGCCCTGCTGGCGACCAACGAACTGGGTAAAGACAAATTTGAGATCGTGACCCCGAGCGAATCGATTCTCGCCGAGCCGACGGTTTCCGTGGTGGATAAAGTGGTCGACAAGAAGGGCACTCGCCAGGTGGCGGAAGCGTATCTGAAGTATCTCTACTCGCCGGAAGGCCAGGAGATTGCGGCGAAGAACTTCTATCGCCCGCGCGATCCTGAAATTGCGAAAAAATACGCGAATGAGTTCCCGAAACTGAAGCTGTTCACCATTGATGATGTGTTTGGCGGCTGGACGAAAGCGCAGAAAGAGCACTTCTCCAACGGCGGCACCTTCGACCAGATTAACCAGCGTTAAATAGCCTCTCCTTATCCCCGCTCGCGCTGCGCGTAGCGGGGCTACAACTCTTGTAGCCAGGGTAAGCCGCGACCCGGGGCAGAGTAGCCCGGTCAGGCGCGTTAAGCGCCGCCTCGGGCAAAACTCAATGCACCACCTCCCGTTTTCATTTAGTCATCAAACTGCGTTACTCTTCCGTTTCTGGCTGAGACAGGAAAATAGAATGCGAAGAGTACGATACCTTTTATTAGCGCTGCTGGTGGCGGTTGTGGCGGCGATGGCCGGCGGCTACTACTGGCTCCATTCCGGCAACCCTGACGCGTTGCGCAAAATTGTTCTGCAGCAGTGCGTCCCCAACCAACAGCAGAATCAGGATCCCGCACCCTGTGCGGAAGTGAACCTGAAGGGCGGCTATGTGCTGTTTAAAGACCGCAATGGCCCGCTGCAGTATCTGCTGATGCCGACCTACCGTATTAACGGCACCGAAAGCCCGCTGCTGCTCAATCCCCTGACGCCGAACTTCTTCTGGCAGGCCTGGCAGGGGCGCGAAATCATGAGCCAGCATCGTGGTTCCGCTGTATCGGATGACGCGGTCTCCTTGACCATCAACTCGCGCAGCGGACGCACGCAAAATCATTTCCATATCCATATCTCCTGCCTGCGTCCCGATGTCCGTACTCAGCTGGACAAGGAAGCGCCCGCTATCAGCAGTCGCTGGTTGCCGCTGCCCGGTGGACTACTGGGCCACGAATATCTGGCGCGCCGGGTCACCGAAACGGAGCTGGCGCAGCGCAGCCCGTTCCTGATGCTGGCCGAAGAGGTACCGGAAGCACGTGAACATATGGGCCGTTTTGCGCTGGCGATGGCGAAGCAGAGCGATGGTTCGCTGGTGCTGCTGGCGACCGAGCGTAACCTGTTGACGCTGAATCGCGCATCGTCGGAAGAGATTCAGGACCATAGCTGCGCCATTCTGGAATCCCGTTAATTTTCTTTACGTTCCCGCCATTCATTATCTCCTTGATTCTTATCCCGGTTTAACGCCGGGGTAGGATCGGGTGCATAAAAATATGTGAAACCGATCAAAAGATATAAAGGTATACCTTTATATCTTTTTGAGTATGGTTACACTCTCTTCATCGCCTCCATAAATTTCTGGCGGCGGCTTATATATAAAAACGTTTTTATTTCATGTAGTGACATCATTAATTGCTCACCCTATTTGCGCTGTTAAGCGTAAAGGAATATCAACATGAAACTTTCTATTGTGGAAAAGATCGGCTTCGGCGCAGGAGACATGGCGATAAACGTTGTGATTATCGCCATGCAGCTGCTGCTCGCCTATTTCTATACCGATATCTATGGCCTGAGCGCCGCTGATGTTGGCGTACTGTTCGTGGTTGTACGGATGATCGATGCGATTATCGATCCCGTCATGGGGGTTCTTACCGATAAGCTGAATACGCGCTGGGGACGTTATCGCCCGTGGCTGTTGTGGTTTGCAATCCCTTTTGGCTTCGCCGTTTATTTGATGTTTATCACGCCTGATATGGCCTATATGGCCAAGCTGGCATGGGCCTACGGCACCTATATTCTGATGACTCTGGTCTATACCGCCATAACCATTCCTTATATTTCGATGATTGGCGTAATCACCAGCGACCCTGTCGAACGCTTAAGCGCAAACGGCTATCGCTTTGTGATGACTAAGATTGCCGCTTTTCTGGTAACTATCGTTGTGCCGATGCTCGCCGTCTGGCTGGGGCAGGGCAACAAGGCGCTGGGCTATCAGTTTTCAATGGGGCTGATGGGCGCGATGGGCGCCGTGCTGTTTATCTTCTGTTTTCTCACTACGCGTGAACGCAGCGAGCCGGAAATTACCTCGCTCTCGGTGGGGAAGCAGTTTAAGTATCTGTTACGTAACGATCAGTGGATTATTCTCGGCGTTGTTATTTTACTGCTGATGTGCGGCTATGTTATTCGTGGTTCCGTCGCGGCTTATTATGCTAAGTATTATCTGAACGGTGGCGATAGCCTGATTTCACCCTTCCTGACCACCGGCGTCATCGCTTCTATTTTGGCGATGATCGCCACCACATGGATAACCAAGTTCTGGGATAAAATTAAGATGTTCCGCTACACCCAGATTATTACTTTTATCCTGAGCGCGCTGATGTATTTCTCCGTCGGGCGCGAAAACCTTGTCCTGGCGTTTGCGTTCTATTTTCTTATTAATTTCTTCTGCGATATGCAAATGCCGGTGTTCTGGTCCTCTATCGCTGAAGCGGTAGATTACGGAGAAAAGAAAACCGGGCTGCGCGTTTCCGGACTCGCGTTTGGCGGCATCCTCTTCTTCCAGAAGTTTGGTATGGGCATTGCGGGAGGCATTCTTGGATTTCTGCTGAGCCACTTCGGCTATCAGGCCGATGTTGAACAGAGCGCACGTTCTCTCACCGGCATTGCGCTGATGATGACGCTCATTCCTGCCCTGTTCCACCTTGCGGTGGGGCTGCTTATGAAAAAATATCTGATTAATAACGAATATTACCGTGATATTCAGCTCGCCCTCGCGCAGAAAAAGGCATAAGGAGGCGCAAATGGACACCATCAATAAAGTTTGGGTTATCGGTGACGCCTCCGTTGACCTGGTGCCGGAAAAACAAAATAGCTACCTGAAATGTCCCGGTGGAGCATCGGCCAACGTGGGAGTGTGCGTGGCCAGGCTGGGCGGAGAATGCGGTTTTATCGGCTGTCTTGGCGACGATGATGCCGGGCGTTTTCTGCGCCAGGTATTCCAGGACAATGGCGTAGATGTCTCATTTCTTAGGCTGGACGCGAGCCTGACCAGCGCGGTGCTGATCGTCAATCTGACGGCTGACGGCGAGCGCAGCTTTACCTATCTGGTGCATCCAGGAGCCGACACCTACGTTTCGCCGCAGGATCTGCCGCCGTTCAGGAAACACGAATGGTTTTACTTTAGTTCGATAGGCCTCACCAACAGCCCCGCCCGCGAGGCGTGCCTTGAGGGGGCGAGACGTATGCGTGAGGCCGGCGGCTACGTTCTTTTTGACGTCAACTTACGCAGCAAGATGTGGCGCGATGCTACGGAGATCCCTGATCTGATCGCCCGATCTGCCGCGCTTGCCTCTATCTGCAAAGTCTCAGTAGATGAGCTTTGTCAGCTGAGCGGCGCCAGCCGCTGGCAGGATGCGCGTTATTACCTGCGCGATCTGGGCTGTGAGACCACCATTATTTCTCTGGGTGCCGATGGCGCGCTGCTCATTACCGCCGAGGGGGAGTTCCTTTTTCCTGCTCCGCGCGTTGACGTCGTCGATACCACCGGAGCAGGCGATGCCTTTGTTGGCGGCCTGCTGTTCACGCTTTCCCGTGCAAACGGCTGGTCTCATGCCCTGCTGGCGGAGGCTATCGGTAATGCCAACGCCTGTGGTGCGATGGCGGTGACGGCAAAAGGCGCGATGACGGCCCTGCCGTTTCCCGACCAGCTAAACACTTTTCTGGCCAGCCATTCGCTGGCACAAGCTATGACCATGAAATAAGGAGTCATCATGCACGTTGATCAAAACAAAATACTGGGATGCCTGGTTGGCGCCGCCGCCGCGGACGCGATGGGAGCGGCAACGGAAGTTCGGACTCAGCAGCAAATTAAGGACTATTTTGGCGGCTGGGTGACAACCTTTCAAAAACCGCCGGCGGATACGTTTGGCCGCTGCAATGAAGCGGGCATGTGCACCGATGATTTTATTCAGGCTAAGTACATTATGGACGCGCTGCTGCGCCATCAGCGCCAGGTCAGCGACGAAGCGATGCGCGAGGCGTTCCAGCAGTGGCTGGATTATCCTTACTACGCCAACTTTACCGGTCCGACGACGCGCGCGGCGATGAAAGCGATCTTCAATGACAACCGCGCCTCTTTGCAGGGCGAGCTGGAAGGTGAAAAACAGTCGGTACAGATTATTAATAAAGGAAACGCGGAAGCCACGAACGGCGCGGCGATGAAGATTTGGCCAGCGGCGGTGCTGCACCCCGGCAATATCGACGCGGCAATTGAATGTGCGCTGCAGATTTGCCGCTTTACGCACAACAATGTGCTGGCGATGTCCGGCGCGGCGGCGATGGCCGCGGCAACCAGCGAGGCGTTAAGATCGCAGACCAATGCAGACAGCATTATTGCCGCCGGTGTTTACGGCGCTCAAAAGGGCTATCTGCTGGCGCAGGAGCAAGGAGCGATGATGGTTGCAGGCCCTTCCGTTGCCCGGCGCATTGAGCTGGCGGTGGAGATCGGTAAACGTCATCGCCATTGGGAAACCGCGGTAGTGGAAATCGCCGATATTATTGGTTCCGGGCTGCACGTAAGTGAAGCAGTGCCTGCGGCCTTCGGTCTGTTCGCGTGTTGTCCGAATTCTGCCGTAGATGCTATTATCTCCGGCGTTAATATCGGCAATGATACTGATACTGTCGCCACCATGGTTGGGGCGATCTCCGGCGCATTTCATGGTGCGGATGCTTTCCCCGCCGATTATTTAACGACCGTGGATCGTATGAATCATTTCGATTTGGCAGAACTGGCCAGGCAAATCGCAGGGTAGCGAATTCACCCTGCCGGGGACGGTGAAACGTCCCCTGCTGGCGAAGACGTGAGGTGCGCAGTTTGCAGGTTGATAAAACGAGCTTTACTCCGCTTTATAAGCAACTATTTTTTATCATCTGTCAGCAGATCCAAAACGGGTCTTTGCCTTTAGGCAGCCAGCTGCCGACGCAAAAAGAGGTCGCCAGAGCCTACAACGTCTCGTTGATTGTGGTTAAGCAGGCCTGGAGCGAATTAATCAATGCCGGCATTATTTCGTCCCAGCGCGGAAGCGGCTCGGTAGTATGTTCCGTGCCGGAAGGCGTGAGCTATGGCCATACCTTTCGCGGAATTACCAGCGATCTTCAGGATGCCAGCGTCGAGATAGAGAACCGTATTCTGGAAATCGCTCCGCGCCGCGCGCGCGATGCTCAGGCAGATGGCTTGAGCCTTCCTGCCCATCATCATTATCTTTATATCTCGCGTATTCGTTGCCTGAATAACCGCCCGTTCAACCATGAAAAAATATATCTCGATCTTAGCTTCTTTCCCGGCCTGGAATTGACCCCGCGGTCGCTGGAACATACGTCGCTTTATTCGTTATTAAACGTTACAAGCGACTCGGCGATTGAAAAAGTTGAGGCGATTTTACCTTCCCCCGAGTTATGTGAAAAACTGCAGATTGCTGAGAATAAACCGCTGCTATCCGTCGCCAGACAGACGTTTCAGGCCGGACACGATAGTCCTTTTGAATATTGCCGTTATTACGTGCTGTCTGAATACTTTGGTGAGATCCATTATCACTAAACTGCCTGTATCCATCCCGTAATAACCCCACCATATCTGGCGTTTACCTGTCTTGTTGTCCGTCGTATTCTTGCTGAAAAAAACGACAGGAGACAGGTATGTCGCTCTGGTTTTCCCACCCTCTGTTCCTTCCCTCTATCATCGTCGGCATCACTATTCTCCTCTGGGCGACCTCGCTACTGCCGGAGTTTATGACCGCGCTGCTGTTTTTTGCCGCGGCGATGATCGCCAAAATCGCGCCGCCGGAGGTGATTTTCGGCGGCTTTGCCTCATCGGCGTTCTGGCTGGTGTTCAGCGGCTTTGTGCTGGGGATCGCTATACGCAAAACCGGGCTGGCGGACAGGGCGGCCCGGTCGCTCTCGTCGCGGCTAACCGACTCCTGGCCGCTGATGGTCGGCAGCGTGGTGCTGCTCAGCTATGCGCTGGCGTTTGTGATGCCGTCCAATATGGGACGTATCGCGCTGCTGATGCCGATTGTGGCGGCAATGGCCAGGTGTGCCGGTATTGAAGAGGGGACGCGCCCGTGGTTTGGCCTGGCGCTGGCGGTAGGGTTCGGGACCTTCCAGCTGTCTGCCACCATCCTGCCCGCTAACGTCCCGAATCTGGTGATGAGCGGCGCGGCGGAGGGATCGTATGGTATCCATTTGAATTATCTTCCCTATTTACTGCTGCATACGCCGGTACTCGGCTGGCTCAAAGGGGCTGTGCTGATCGCCTTGATATGCTGGCTATTTCCCGGAAAACCGCACCCGCCGCGCGACATGACGCCGCTGCCGCCGATGAGCCGCGATGAGAAGCGCCTGGCGTGGCTGCTGGTGGTGGTGCTGACGCTCTGGGTGACGGAGAGCTGGCACGGCGTGGGGCCAGCCTGGACGGGGCTGGCGGCGGCGGTGATAACGCTGCTGCCGCGGGTCGGTTTTATCAGCGGCGAGGAGTTTTCCAGCGGCGTGAATATCCGCACCTGTATTTACGTCGCCGGAATTTTGGGACTGGCTATCACCGTGACGCAAACCGGTATCGGCGGCGTGGTGGGGAATGCCCTGCTGCAGATTATGCCGCTGGATAAAGAGAGCCCGTTTACCAGCTTTCTCGCATTGACCGGCATTACCAGCGCGCTGAACTTTATCATGACCGCTAACGGCGTACCGGCGCTGTATACCACCTTCGCGCAGAGCTTCTCCGATGCCACCGGCTTCCCGCTGCTGAGCGTGATTATGATTCAGGTGCTGGGGTACTCCACGCCGCTGCTGCCGTATCAGGCGTCACCGATTGTCGTGGCGATGGGGCTAGGGAAAGTGCCTGCGCGGGCGGGAATGCTGCTGTGTATCGCGCTAGCGGCGGTGAGCTATTTGATTCTGCTGCCGCTGGACTATCTGTGGTATCAGGCGCTGGGGAAACTGTAGCGGTGTAAAAAACCCGGCTTGCGCTGCGCTGAGCCGGGCTACAAATATTGCAGATTTCTGGTCAGTAGCCCCGGTTGCGAAGCGCGACCGGGATAGCCTTTAAAGCGAATTACGCTTTTTTCGCGGCTTCTGCTGCTTTAACGATCACCGCGAAAGCGTCAGCTTTCAGGGATGCGCCGCCAACCAGCGCGCCGTCGATGTCCGGCTGGGTAAACAGCTCTGCTGCGTTGCCCGCGTTAACGGAACCGCCGTACTGGATGATCACTTGTTCAGCCACTTTCGCATCGGCTTTCGCGATGTGGTCGCGAATAAATTTGTGTACTGCCTGAGCCTGAGCCGGGGTAGCGGATTTGCCGGTACCGATCGCCCATACGGGTTCGTAAGCGATAACCACGCCTTCGAAGGCCGCCGCGCCCTGAGTTTTCAGAACGGCGTCGATTTGACGGGCGCACACTTCTTCCGTTTTGCCCGCTTCGTTTTCCGCTTCGGTTTCACCGATGCACAGAACCGGGATCAGACCCTGCTCTTTCAGTACCGCGAATTTTTTAGCGATGAGCTCGTCGGACTCTTTATGGTAGGTACGACGCTCGGAGTGGCCGATGATGATGTACTGAGCGCCGATGTCTTTCAGCATTTCAGCAGAGGTTTCGCCGGTGAATGCGCCGGACAGGTTCAGGTCAACGTTCTGCGCGCCCAGGTGAATGTGGCTGCCGGCAGCGGCTTGTTTCGCCAGGTCGATGTACATTTCAGGCGGAGCAATTGCAACTGCACAGCCGGTCACGCCAGCCAGTTCGGTACGCAGGTTCGCGACCAGTTCGTTTACCATGTGGCGGCTGCCGTTCAGTTTCCAGTTACCCATCACTAAAGGATGTCGCATTTTTATTCTCCACGCTTCAAAGCGAATTAAGGAATATAGCCGCCCCCGAGGGCAGCATGGTCTGTGAAACAGTATAGAGATTCATCACTGGAAAGGCTTTGCTTTTTGTCATTTATTGTTGTTTTCCAGCGTTTCAGATAGCGCCAGCTTAATCGGTTCAACAGCGAAGGTCAGCCCCTTTTCGCCGTTGTCCGCCACCACATAGCGTACCGCGCCTTCGGTTTCGCTGAAGTAACGTTTACCTTTTCCGGCGGTCAGCAATTTTTGCAATTTTTGCTGGCTTTGCGTCTGGCTCAGGGTGGGCACAAAAGCGCGCATCACGGCGCTCATATACTCCTGAGCCCTGGCTTTCGCCGCTTTCTGCTGCGGCCCCTGAATCGGTAGCCAGGTTATTTGCATCGATTTAATTTTGAGGGTTCCACGTTCAAGCGCGGTCGACGCGTAGAGGTTCTCATTGATCTTGGTGGCGGCGCGGGTCAGGTTCGCCTGGTCTTTGCTGGCGGCGACGGCGCGAAATTCATTGAGCGTTAGCTTCGGGTTATCGCGATTGAATTTTTCCCGAAACTCGCTGATGGAAATATCAAAGACCGGCGCGCCGGAGAGAAGATAGGGTGCCGTAGCACCGGCGTCTGACTCGGCGGACAACGCCTTTTGGCCAACGGATAACGCCGCCAGCCCAATCAAACATAAGGTTGCCCACTTCTTCATGCCCATCTTCCCTTTTTTTATCTGCTGACGATTAAAACGAGAACCGTCACGCTTGTCAAAAAGTCACGCCTTCAGGGTAAACTACGTCGGTGATGATGATAAGGAATAAAATATGACCCTACAGCAGTGGCTATTCTCAATTAAAGGGCGGATTGGACGTCGCGACTTCTGGATCTGGATCGCTATCTGGATAATGACCATGAGCGCGCTGTTCACGCTGGCTGGCAGTAATCTTCTTAATTTACAGACGGCGGCTTTTATTCTGGTGTGCTTGCTGTGGCCGACGGCGGCGGTGACCATTAAACGCCTGCACGATCGGGGTAAATCCGGTCTCTGGGCGCTGCTAATGATTCTGGCGTGGATGCTGCTGGCGGGCAACTGGTCAATGCTGCCTGGGGTCTGGCAGTGGGGCGTCGGGCGGTTTATACCGACGCTGATTATCGTCATGATGCTGATCGACCTGGGCGCGTTTGTCGGCACCCAGGGCGCGAATAAGTTTGGTAAAGAGACGCTGGACGTACGCTGGAAAGCGGAATCCTGATTACCAATAGTGTTCGGCTGTCATATGACCCGGTCGGCGACGCAGGTGCTTGCTCATCTGCCGGGTCTCTTTCAGTAGCTGCTGGGTGTCGCGCACCATCTGCGGGTTACCGCACAGCATAACGTGGCTGCTCTCGGCGTTCATCGGCAGGCCGACGGCCTCTTCCAGCGCGCCGGTCTCAATCAGGAACGGGATGCGCCCCGTGAGCATGCCCGGCGCGGTTTCCCGGCTGACGACTGACTGGATGCGCAGCTTGCCCGCATAGCGCGCTTCCAGCGCCTGCATCTGCGGCAGATAGCTGAGATCGGCGGCATAACGCGCGGCGTGCACCAGTACCAGGTTTTTAAAACGATCCAGGTCTTTCCCTTCTTCGAGAATCGACAGGTACGGGCCAATGGCTGTGCCGGTGGCGAGCATCCATAGCGTGTCGCAATCGGGTACCTCTTCCAGGACAAAGAAACCAGCGGCTTCGCTGACAATCTGCACTTCGTCGCCCGGCTTCAGTGCCGCCAGCCGCGGGCTGAGCTTGCCCTCCGGAACCGTCACCAGGTAGAACTCAAGATCGGGATTACCGGGGGCGTTGACGTAGGAATAGGCGCGCTGCACGCGTTCACCGTCAATGTCCAGGCCTAGCTTGGCAAACTGACCTGCGGTAAACGGCGCAACCGGTGCGTGAACGGTGAGGCTAAACAGTGCATCAGTCCAGTTTTGTACTTTTACCACTTTACCTGTAACCCAGTTGGCCATAGCGTCTCTCCTCTCAATCCTGTTAGCGTATCTTCACCGCGACGAGAGCAGATTTCCAGCCCGAAAAGGCTGGAAAGCTCTATTGATCAAATGTTTTACAGGATGTGCAGCTGGATATCCGGATCTTTGCGATCGAGATAATGAATCGACTGAATACGGCGAATTGTGCGGGATTTGCCGCG
Organism: Klebsiella sp. BDA134-6; assembly: GCF_015601345.1. Taxonomy (NCBI): domain Bacteria; kingdom Pseudomonadati; phylum Pseudomonadota; class Gammaproteobacteria; order Enterobacterales; family Enterobacteriaceae; genus Klebsiella; species Klebsiella sp. BDA134-6. The sequence continues at coordinate 5,756,698 of NZ_CP064784.1, read as the reverse complement.
GATCAGCAGAGTTTCGGTGGTGGCCATATTGCCTTTACGGGTGATACCGTCCAGCAGATCGCCTTTGGTGATGCCGGTCGCTGAGAAAACGACGTTGTCGCTGCGCGCCATATCGTCCAGGCGCAGCACTTTGCCTGCTTCAATGCCCATTGCTTTGCAGCGTTCCAGCTCGTTTTCGCCGATGTGGCGGTTCTCTTCGCTGTCGCCCTTCACGTGGTGACGCGCCAGCAGACGGCCGTTCATATCGCCGTCCAGCGCGCGGATCACCGCTGCGGAAACGACGCCCTCCGGCGCGCCGCCGATACCGTACATAACGTCAACTTCGCTGTCCGGCATACAGGTCAGAATAGAGGCGGCAACGTCGCCGTCGGGGATAGCAAACACGCGCACGCCCAACTTTTGCAGCTCAACAATGACCTTATCATGGCGCGGCTTGGCTAAGATGGTGACCGTTAATTCGCTCAGCGGCTTATTCAGCGCGCGGGTGATATTATGCAGGTTCTCCGCCAGCGGCAGGTTCATATCGATGGTGCCTTTCGCCCCTGGGCCGACGATCAGCTTTTCCATGTACATATCCGGCGCGTTCAGGAAGCAGCCCTTATCGCCTACCGCCATAACCGCCAACGCGTTCGCCTGGCCCATCGCCGTCATGCGGGTGCCTTCGATGGGATCGACAGCGATATCTACCGCATCGCCGTGGCCGGTACCGACGCGCTCGCCGATGTACAGCATCGGCGCTTCGTCGATTTCGCCTTCGCCAATCACGATGGTGCCGTCGATGTTGATCAGGTTGAGCATAATACGCATGGCGTTGACGGCGGCGCCGTCGGCGGTGTTTTTATCACCACGGCCTAACCACTTGTAGCCTGCCAGCGCGGCGGCTTCGGTGACGCGCGAAAATTCGATGGCCAGTTCTCGTTTCATAATCCACTCATCTGAATAAAAATTATGCGCAGCGTGGCGAGATGACGTTCGCGCTACGCGTTGGAATAGCGTTCGGTTTCCGGCATCCAGCGCTCAATCAGGGCCTGGGCCTGCTGGGGATAGCGTTCGTGAATATGGCGGGCGATGCGCTGAACTTCCGGGATCATGGCCTGATCGCGCAATAAGTCCGCAACTTTAAATTCAGCATTGCCGGTCTGACGGGTGCCAAGCAGCTCGCCGGGACCGCGAATTTCCAGGTCTTTTTGGGCGATGACGAAACCGTCGTTGCTATCGCGCAGAACCTGCAGGCGCTTCTGGGCGGTTTTTGAAAGCGGCGATTTGTAGAGTAGCACGCAGTGGGAAGCTACCGCGCCGCGCCCGACGCGGCCTCTGAGCTGGTGCAGTTGAGCCAGGCCCAGACGCTCCGGGTTTTCGATGATCATCAGACTGGAGTTGGGCACGTCCACACCGACTTCAATCACCGTGGTGGCGACCAGCAGATGCAGCTCGCCCTGCTTGAACGCGCTCATCACCGCCTGCTTCTCGGCGGACTTCATGCGCCCGTGCACCAGGCCGATATTCAGCTCCGGCAGCGCGAGCTTCAGCTCTTCCCAGGTGGCTTCCGCCGCCTGGGCTTCCAGCAGATCCGACTCTTCAATCAGCGTACAGACCCAGTAGGCCTGACGACCTTCGTGGGTGCAGGCGTTGCGCACGCGGTCAATAATATCGCTGCGGCGGGTATCCGGAATAGCCACCGTAGTGACCGGCGTACGGCCCGGCGGCAGTTCATCGATGACCGAGGTGTCGAGATCGGCATAAGCGGTCATCGCCAGGGTTCGTGGAATCGGCGTGGCGGTCATAATCAGCTGGTGCGGGTGAAAACCCTGCTGTTGGCCTTTTTCCCACAGCGCCAGCCGCTGATGGACGCCAAAACGGTGCTGTTCGTCGATAATCACCAACGCGAGGCCGTTAAACTGGACCTGCTCCTGAAAGATAGCGTGGGTCCCGACAATCATCTGCACCTGTCCGCTGGCGATAGCCTCCTGCTGCGCCAGGCGCGCTTTACCTTTTTGTTTGCCCGCCAGCCAGCCAACCTCAACGCCCAGCGGTTCGAACCAGTTGCGGAAATTATTGGCGTGCTGTTCAGCCAGCAGCTCGGTCGGTGCCATCAGCGCCACCTGTTTGCCGTGGGCGATGGCGCGCAGGGCGGCAAGCGCGGCAACCAGGGTTTTACCGGAACCCACGTCACCCTGCACCAGACGCATCATCGGCACGTCCAGCGCCATATCGCGCTCGATTTCAGCCGTCACGCGCGCCTGCGCGCCGGTCGGCGTAAAGGGGAGGGAGGCCAGCAGCTTGTCTTTTAACGTGTCGTTAGCGCTAAGCGCGAGGGCGTGATAGCGCTGGGCGCCTGCCCGCAGCGCCAGCATGCTGAGGTTATGCGCCAGCAGCTCTTCCAGAATTAAGCGCCGCTGGGCTGGATGTTTACCGCTTTCCAGCTCGCCAAGCTGTAACGTGGGCGGCGGGCGATGCAGGGTGCGTAAGGCGTCCGGCAGGCTCATCATCCCCTGGGCCAACTCCGGCGGCAGCAGCTCGGCGATAGCGCAGGTTTCAAGCAGCTCAAGCGCCTGGTCAGTGAGCTTGCGCAGCGTAGCCTGCTTGATGCCTTCGGTGGTGGGATAAACCGGGGTCAGCGTTTCCTGTAAATCAGGCGTACTCATGTCGCCCTGAACCCGATATTCCGGGTGGATCATCTCCGCTCCGTGCTTACCGCGCTTCGCTTCGCCGTAGGCCAGTACGCGGCGCCCGGTTGCCAGGCTGTTTTTCATTGCCGCGCTGAAGTTAAAAAAGCGCATGGTGAGGATGCCGGAACCGTCGCTTATCTGGCAGGTCATCATCCGGCGGCCGCCGAAAGTGATATTGCAGTTGAGAACTTCGCCTTCAACGGTGGCGTAAACGCCGGGCAGCAGTTCGCCGATTTGATACAGATGGGTGCGGTCTTCGTAGCGTAGCGGCAGGTGCAGGAGCAGATCCTGTACCGTATGCAGGCCAATCTTTGCCAGTTTACTACTCTGGGCCGCGCCAACGCCCGTCAGGGAGTTGAGCGGCACCGCATCCAGCAGACGGCCCTGCATGATTACTTCGCCGCCTGCATGGTGGCCCACCACGCGGCATCGGCTTCGACTTCACCCTGCTCGTTGATGTGGGGGTAGGGGAGACCTTTGCGTTTTGCGACCCTCGCCAGCACCGGATAGCCGCCCTCAAACAGCAGGCGCTGCTGGTCTTCTTCCGGCAGCATGCTGTTCTCGCGCTGGTACATGCCGGCGTTCTGCCGCTGGCGCTGGGCTTCATAGAGGATAAGCGCTGAGGCGACGGAAACGTTCAGCGACTGCACCATGCCAATCATTGGAATGATGATGTCCTGGTCCGCCAGGTCTAACGCTTCCTGCGTAATGCCGGTTTTCTCCTGCCCCATCAGGATACAGGTAGGGCGGGTATAGTCGATTTCACGGAAATCAACGGCTTTATCAGAGAGATGGGTCGCCAGGATCTGCATTCCCTGGCCTTTTAAATGCGTGACGGCCTCGCCAATAGTACGGTGGGTTTTAACCTGCACCCAGCTATTGCTGCCGGCCGCCGCAGAGGCCATGGTACGCATACGGCTGCCCGGCCAGATGGCGTGCACTTCATGCACGCCAACGGCGTCAGCCGTACGAATGACCGCAGAGACGTTATGAGGTTTGTGGACCTGCTCCATGCAGACCGTCAGGTCAGGCTGACGCCTGGCGAGCATCTCGCAGATACGCGCATAACGCTGTAAATTCATTACACTTCATCCTTCGAATGACTCTTTAATCGCCGCAGATTACTCGGCCCATCCCTGGGCCTCGCCCCTTGCGGGGCTGCTGTAAGCAGCGTTCAAATCCGCTCCCGGCAGATTTGTCATTCGCTTGCCGCCTTGATGCAATTCGAATGATTTTGTGTCAGAGCTAGTTTCGGTTACGGGTGACTTTTATCACATCCGGCATGACGCGAATTTTGCGCATAATATTCGCCAGATGCACGCGGTCGCGCGCGGTGAGGCGAATAAAGGCGCTGTAAACGCGGCCATCTTTCTCTTCCGTATTCAGGCTTTGGATATTGGAAGAGGCGGTGTTGATCGCGGCGGTAAGATTCGCCAGGGCACCCTGATGGTTGAACATGTCCACCTTGATTTCGGTGATAAATTCCTGCGCCGTCTCTTTGTCCCACTCGACCGCCATAAATTTCTCCGGCTCTTTCTGATAGCCGCGAATGTTACGACAGGACTCATGGTGGATGACCAGGCCTTTGCCCGGACTAACGTGCGCAATAATCGGGTCGCCGGGGATCGGACGGCAGCATTTGGCAAAGGTGATCAGCACGCCATCCGCGCCTTTAATCGGCAGATGGTTATGGCCGACAGGCGCCGGCTGTACAGGCACGGCGGTAGTTTCACCCTGCTGTAGGTTTTTGGCCACCACGACGCTCATGGCGTTGCCGAGGCCGATTTCGGCCAGCAGATCGTCAAGCGTGGTCAGCTTCATGCGCTCAATTTCACGCTGAATATTCTCTGGCGGAATCTCCGCCAGCTTACGGCTACCGCCGAGGGCGTGGTTGAGCAGGCGGCGTCCGAGGCTAACGGAATCGTCGCGCTTGAGGTTTTTCAGCAGCTGGCGAATTTTGGCGCGCGCTTTCGAGCTGACGACAAAGTTCAGCCACGCGGCGTTCGGGCGTGCGCCCGGCGCGGTGATGATTTCCACCGTTTGGCCGCTGGAGAGCGACTGCGATAGCGGATAGGGCTGGCGGTCGACGCGCGCGCCGACGCAGGCATGGCCGATATCGGTATGCACCGCGTAGGCGAAGTCCACCGGCGTCGCGCCAGCGGGCAGTTCGACAATGCGCCCTTCCGGGGTGAAAACGTAAATCTCATCCGGGAACAGATCGGATTTCACGCTCTCAATGAATTCAAATGAACTACCGGCGCTCTGCTGAAGCTCCAGCAGGCTCTGCATCCAGCGCTGGGCGCGGATTTGCGCCGTGGTGCTGCTCTCGCCGCCGTGCTCTTTATAAGCCCAGTGCGCCGCAACCCCCATTTCCGCCATCTGGTCCATGTCTTCGGTACGAATTTGTACCTCAACCGGGACGCCGTGCGGGCCGATCATCGAGGTGTGCAAAGATTGATAGCCGTTCGCCTTTGGAATGGCAATGTAGTCTTTGACGCGACCCGGACGCGGCTTGTAAAGGCTGTGCATCTGGCCTAGCACGCGATAGCAGGTGTCAGAATCATGGACAATCACGCGGAAGGCGTAGATATCCATAATCGAGTGAAAACGCTGCTCTTTGAGCACCATCTTGCAGTAGATGGAGTACAAATGCTTTTCACGACCGCTTACGCGACAGGGAATTCCCGCTTCCTGCAGGCGCCCTTCGATTTCGGAGAGGATCTTTTGAATCATCTCTTTACGGTTACCGCGCGCCGCTTTGACCACCTCTTTAATGACGCGGTAGCGGTTAGGATACAGCGCCTCAAAGCCCAGCTCTTCGAGCTCGGTTTTGATGTGATGAATACCTAAACGGTGCGCCAGAGGGCTGTAGATTTCCAGCGTTTCGCGGGCGATGCGGCGACGCTTATCCGGGCGCAATGAGCCCAGCGTACGCATGTTATGGGTGCGGTCAGCAAGCTTGATAAGGATGACGCGGATATCCTGCACCATCGCCATAATCATTTTGCGAAAGTTTTCGGCCTGGGCCTCTTTTTTGTCGCGAAACTTAAGCTTATCAAGTTTTGATACCCCCTCTACCAGTTCAGCAACGCTTTTACCAAAAAGCTGTTCCATGTCCTGGTAGGTGGCGGGGGTATCTTCTATCACGTCGTGCAGCAGAGCGGCCATCAGCGTTTCGTGGTCGAGTTTCATCTCGGCCAGGATACAGGCTACCGCTACCGGGTGCGTGATATAGGGTTCACCGCTTGAACGTGTCTGGCCCTCGTGAGCGTCACGTGCAACGAGATAAGCCTGCCGAAGACGTTTAATTTGCTCTTCGGGCAGGTAGTTTTGAATCAGCTGATTCAGGCTTTCAAACAGATACAAGGGCGACCCGCAGTGTGATTAACGACGACCTTCAGCAATAGCGGTAACGGCTTGTAATTCAGCGGCTTCCTGCTCTTGCTGTTCCTGGCGCTCACGAACGTCGAGGATCTTATTGTTGATCAAACCCTCTTCGATTTCGCGCAGTGCGATAACGGTAGTTTTATCGTTTTCTTCCGGTACCAGCGGATCCTTTCCGCCTACCTGCATCTGACGAGCGCGACGCGCGGCGACCAGCACCAGGTCAAAACGGTTACCAATTTTCTCTACAGCGTCCTGAACAGTTACGCGTGCCATACTTAAAATGCTCCACAGGTGAAGAAATGACTGGGCATAATACTGAATGTGGGTTCAGTCTGCCAACAGTTTGGTGATTAAAGCGCCATGTCGCTGCTTTTGGCGGCTCATGCGCAGACGTTCGGCGCGAATAATAATTTTCAGATCGCTCAGCGCGGTATCAAAATCATCATTCACAATCAGGTAATCATATTCCGCGTAATGGCTCATTTCTGCAACTGCCTGCGCCATACGTTTCGCGATAACCTCTTCGCTATCCTGACCGCGGCCGCGCAGGCGACGATCAAGCTCATCTTTTGACGGCGGCAGAATAAAAATACTGCGCGCGCCGGGCATTCTGTTGCGGATTTGCTGCGCGCCCTGCCAGTCGATATCAAGGAAGACGTCGACGCCGGTCGCCAGTACCTGCTCGATAGCTTCGCGCGAGGTGCCGTAATAGTTGCCAAAGACTTCTGCATGTTCAAGAAAAGCGTCTCTGCCAATCATCGTTCTGAATTCGTCGTGATTCACAAAGAAATAGTGTTCACCGTGCACTTCACCCGGACGCGGAGCGCGTGTGGTATGCGAAACAGAAACCTGAGAGTCGTACAACGGTTGGGTTTTTAATAAAGCCTGAATCAGGCTGGATTTACCCGCGCCGCTAGGGGCGGAAACAATATAAAGCGTGCCTTGAGCCATGAGTGTCTTTTGTATGTGATGGTCGAAATAGAGCTTACATACGAGCCTATTATACACGGCGGCGCAGCGTGACGCAGTCCCTGTCACACTTTTTGCGTTCTTTCTTTCATTTTGCTTGCTGTTTTCCTGATTTCTCCGTGCGTTGCAGAAACAACGCAGAAAAGCCGGAAGCATGCTCGCAGCGTTAAAAATCCCCTCTCGCCGATGAAAATAAGCCTGCGGCACAATCCCCGGTGAGAAAACAGGAGGGCATCGCGATGCAAAAAGGAGTCTGGGCGCTGGTGCTGTGGATGCTGGTGGGATACGGGCAGGCAGCCTGCCCCGCGTGGCCGCAGGCCAGGGCTGAACAGGAAATCGAACGTCTTGGTCAGCGGATAACGGAATGGAATAACGCCTACTGGCAGCAGGGGAGCAGTACGGTAAGCGATGAAGTCTATGACCAGCTTGCGGCGCGGCTGGCATACTGGCAGCGCTGCTTCGCCAGCGAGACCCCCGCTCGCTTTGCGCTTCCGTCGCTAAGGGGAGATATCAGACATCCGGTAGCGCACACCGGCGTGCGTAAACTGGCGAATCAAGCCGACGTGGCGCGCTGGATGCGCGGCCAGTCCAGCCTGTGGGTACAGCCGAAAGTCGATGGCGTCGCGGTCACGCTCGTATATCGGCAAGGGCGTTTGACGCAGGCGATAAGCCGGGGTAACGGCTTGACCGGAGAAGACTGGACGGCCAGGGTCTTGCAGATCCCCTCCGTTCCTAAAACTTCTGATGGCTTACTCGCGAATAGCGTGCTGCAAGGCGAGCTGTTCCTGCTCCGCGAGGGGCATGTGCAAAAGCGAATGGGCGGCATGAACGCGCGGGCAAAAGTAGCCGGCATGATGATGCGACAGGAGGCGCAAGCGGAGCTTGATAGGCTGGGCATCTTTATCTGGGCGTGGCCAGATGGTCCAGAGGATATGGAACAGCGGCTGGCGCTGCTGCGGCAGGGCGGCTTTCTTTACAGCGCGCTTTTTTCGCATCCTGTCGCGGATGCGCAGCAGGTTGAACGGTGGCGCCAGCGTTGGTTCACTTCACCGCTGCCTTTTGCCACCGATGGCGTTGTGGTGCGGCGGGCGAAAGAGTCCTCCGGGCGTTTCTGGGCGCCGGGTCAGGGCGATTGGGTTATCGCCTGGAAATATCCGCCTGCCTCGCGGGTTATGGAGGTTCGCGGTATCAGCTTCAGCACCGGTCGTAGCGGTAAAATAGCCGTGGTGGCGCTCCTGGAGCCGCAGCTGCTGGACGATAAGCGCGTGCAGCGGGTGAACATCGGCTCGGTATCCCGCTGGCACAATCTGGACATCGGTATTGGCGATCAGCTGCTAATCAGCCTTGCCGGGCAGGGGATACCGCGCATCGATTCGGTCGTCTGGCGCACGGCTCAGCGTAATAAACCCCAGCCACCGGCGGCGCGTTTCAATGCCTTAACCTGCTATTTCGCCACCCCAGAGTGCGCGGAGCAGTTTCTCTCGCGGCTGGTCTGGCTCTCATCCCGATCGGTTCTCGATATTGACGGCGCGGGGGAAACGCTGTGGCGGTCCCTGCATGATGCGCGCGGCATGGAGCATCTCTTCTCATGGCTGGCGTTTACGCCGGAGCGGCTGCAATCCATCCCGGGCATCTCTGCGCAGCGCGGGCAGCGGCTGTGGCATCAGTTCAATCTTGCGCGCGAACGGCCTTTCCTGCGCTGGATACAGGCAATCGGCGTGCCCATACCGAAGACGGCATTTGCCGGGCTGAAGGAGGATGACTGGCGACAGATGCAGGATCGCAACGAAGAGCAGTGGCGACGCCTGCCGGGCATCGGGGAAGAACGGGCGCGGCAGCTGGTGACGTTCTTGCATCATCCGGATGTCGCCGCGCTAGCGAAGTGGCTAAGCGGGCAACACGTTCCGGGATTCTGAAAGCACTAATGTGCGCTATGGTTGTAATTAAACACCGGCAGGCCCAGCTTCCAGCGCAGCGCCAGCATGCGGGCGGTAAAGCCGAACAGCAGGGTGGAGATAACCACCACATCGTGATTGCTGACGTAATGCTGGAGCGCGATATAAAGCACCGCGGCGGCGAATGATACCCCAGCGTACAGCTCTTTCTGGAACACCAGCGGGATGCGCTTGCAGAACATATCGCGCAGCACGCCGCCAAAGACGCCGGTGATCACGGCGGCAATGGAGGCGATGACCGGGCCCTGGCCCATATCCAGCGCGATCTGGGCGCCAATGATAGAAAACACGATCAGGCCGAGCGCATCAAGCACCAGAAACAGACGGCGCAGATGCGGCATCACCGGCGCGGCAATCGTGGTCAGGACCGCGGCGACGGCGACAATAATCACGTATTCAGGGTGCTGCACCCAGCCCAGCGGGTAGTGGCCAAGCAAAATATCGCGCACTGAACCGCCTCCGAGAGCCGTCGCGGTGGCAATAATAATGACGCCAAACGTATCCATACGGCGGCGTCCGGCAGCCAGCGCGCCGGTCATGGCTTCCGCCGTAATCCCAATCAGATAAAGAATATGAAGCAGCATAAATCCCCCACGGTGATGGCGGAAGGTTAACGATTTGTGCTCAGGATCACGATTGAGATTTTCTAAAGTGAATGCATTTAACCTGATTAAACTAATGCACGATAGGTTTAAATTGGCTGAATTTAACGGTTTATTTGTCATTTATTCATTTTTATTGATTATAAAAAGTAATGTGAAAGCCGTCGATGCGTATCGGTATTGAAAACGCGATGAATACCTGTTGTTTAACTCCCAACCTTTATCCTTTTATTTTCCTCCTTCAAGGCCTGAGAAAATGACTGTAGCAGCTGGCAATAAAAACTATCTCACCCGCCTGATTGCTGTTGTGCTGACGGGGCTGCTTGCCGGTCTATCAGGCATGGTTCTGGCGCTGATTTTACACGCGATTCAGCACCTGGCCTTTGGCTACAGCCCCGGGCAGATCGTGAGCGCGGAGTCATTTTTAGAGGGCGTCACGGATTCATCCTGGCCTCGTCGCATCTCGGCCATTGTGGCGGGGGGAGCCATCGCAGGATTTGGCTGGTGGCTCCTTGGGCGCTATGGGCAGAAGCGAGTCTCAATAGCGTCAGCGGTGGCGAATCCTTCCGTGCCAATGCCTGCGGGTACCACAACGATTCATGCCCTGTTGCAGATTGTCACCGTGGCGCTGGGTTCTCCGCTTGGTCGCGAAGTGGCTCCCCGGGAAATGGGCGCGCTGGGAGCGGGGATGGTGGCGCGTAAGCTGGGGCTGACGGCGGATGAAACCCGAACGCTGGTTGCCTGCGGCGCCGGTGCGGGCCTGGCGGCGGTGTATAACGTCCCGCTGGCCGGTGCGTTATTCAGCCTTGAGGTCATGCTGCTGTCGTTTAGCTGGGAAAAAACGCTGGCGGCGATGATTACCTCGGCGATTGCCGCGTGGACGGCAACGCTCGGGTTAGGCGAGGAATCGCAATACCATTTTGCTTCCGACATCCTGCCGCATTCATTTCTCTGGTGGGCAATTATCGCCGGCCCCATTCTTGGCGCCGGGGCCTGGCTCTTCCGCAAAGCGACCAGCACGGCGCGCTCGCGGGTCCGAAGCAACTGGCAGATGCCGGTTTTCTGTCTACTGGCGTTTTCTCTGCTCGCCGTCCTCAGCCTCTATTTCCCCCAGCTTCCGGGAAACGGTAAAGGACCTATGCAGCTGGCTCTCAACGATGAGCTGGGTTTCCCCGGGGCGGCGATGCTGCTGGCGCTAAAAATGGTGGTGATTCTGGCGGTGCTGCGCGGCGGCGCGGAAGGCGGCCTGCTGACGCCGGGGCTGGCGGTCGGCGGCCTGACCAGCCTGCTGCTGTGTATGCTCTGGCAACAGCTGCTTCCCGGCGGAGATTACGGCAGTTTTGCTCTCGTCGGCGCGGCGGCGTTTCTCGCCGCATCCATGCAGATGCCGCTCACAGCGGTCGCGCTGGTGATGGAGTTCACCCACATGGATCACAGCTATCTGGCACCTACGCTGCTGTGCGCCGCAGGGGCATTTTTAACCTGCCGGATATTGGACAAAAACTACGGCTTCTGAAACGCAGCGAAAATAAAAGGCCATGATTTACCATGGCCTTTTGTCTGAGCGTGATGTGGCGGGCGGGGAACCGTTACTCGATGTTCTGGATCTGCTCGCGCATTTGTTCGATCAGCACTTTCAGCTCAATGGCGGAGTTCGTCACTTCGGCATTGATTGATTTAGACGCCAGGGTGTTCGACTCGCGGTTGAACTCTTGCATCATAAAGTCGAGACGGCGACCGACCGCTTCTTTCTTCTTCAGGATATTCCACGTTTCTTTCACGTGTGCTTCCAGACGATCCAGCTCTTCGGCGACGTCTATACGCTGCGCCATCAGCACCAGTTCCTGCTCGAGGCGGTTGTTTTCCAGCTGCACTTCCGCATCTTCCAGCTTGGCAACCAGACGGTCGCGTTGCCACTGTAAAATTTCCGGCATATGGGCGCGAACTTTAGCCACTTCGGCCGTCACGCCGTCGAGACGCTGTTCGATCAGCGCTTTCAGCGCCTGGCCTTCGGTTTCGCGGGCGACGATAAAGTCATCCAGCGCGCCGTTTAACGCGCCCAGGATTTCGGCGGCAATGGCGTCCAGATCCTGCTCATGAGCTGACATTACGCCCGGCCAGCGCAGAATATCGACTGGATTGATTTCGCCTTCGTCGCTCTGCATTTTGACCCAGTTGGCGGCGTTAACCAGCTGCTTTGCCAGTTTCTCGTTGAGGATCAGCTCGCCCTGCGCGCTCGGGTCCTGCTCAAAACGCAGGGTACATTCGACTTTACCGCGGGTCAGACGGGAACGAATACGTTCACGCACCACGGGCTCCAGGCTACGGAACTGCTCCGGCAGGCGGAAGTAGGTTTCCAGATATCGTTGGTTTACCGAGCGCAGTTCCCACGCGGCGCTACCCCATTCACCCTTGATTTCACGCCGGGCGTAGGCGGTCATACTGCGGATCATAGACGTTCCTGTTTTTAAAGGAGAGTGGGGTGGATTATAGCTTTCGAGGCCTTATCAGGATAGGAATAAGCGCGCATTATCCGTATAATGCGCAGCCACATTCGTTTCAAGCCGGAGAACACCATGCGTCCAGCAGGCCGTAGCGCTAATCAAGTGCGCCCAGTAACCCTGACCCGTAACTACACAAAACACGCAGAAGGCTCCGTGCTGGTCGAATTTGGTGACACGAAAGTATTGTGCACCGCTTCTATTGACGAAGGCGTGCCGCGCTTTCTGAAAGGCCAGGGCCAGGGGTGGATCACCGCTGAATACGGCATGCTGCCGCGTTCTACCCACACGCGTAACGCGCGTGAAGCCGCAAAAGGTAAGCAGGGCGGACGCACCATGGAAATCCAGCGCCTGATCGCGCGTGCGCTACGCGCTGCAGTTGACCTGAAAGCGCTGGGTGAGTTCACCATCACGCTGGACTGCGACGTGCTGCAGGCAGACGGCGGCACCCGTACCGCGTCTATCACCGGAGCCTGCGTGGCGCTGGCCGATGCGCTGAATAAGCTGGTCGCGGCCGGTAAGCTGAAAACCAACCCGATGAAGGGAATGGTGGCGGCGGTCTCCGTGGGTATCGTGAATGGCGAAGCGATTTGCGATCTGGAATACGTTGAAGATTCCGCGGCGGAAACCGATATGAACGTGGTGATGACCGAAGATGGCCGCATCATTGAGGTGCAGGGAACGGCGGAAGGCGAGCCGTTCACCCATGAAGAACTCCTCACCCTGCTGGCATTGGCCCGGGGGGGTATCGAATCCATTGTCACGACGCAGAAAGCGGCGTTGCAAAACTAGTTTTTAAGGCGACTGAGAAGTCGCCTTTTTTTTGTCCGTAGAAAAGTAAGATGAGGAGCGAATCCATGAAACCGTATCAGCGCCAGTTTATTGAGTTTGCGCTTAACAAGCAGGTACTTAAGTTTGGCGAATTTACGCTGAAATCCGGGCGCAAGAGCCCCTATTTCTTCAACGCCGGCCTGTTTAATACCGGGCGCGATCTGGCTCTGTTAGGCCGTTTTTATGCCGAAGCGCTGGTGGATTCCGGGATTGATTTTGACCTGCTGTTTGGCCCGGCCTATAAAGGCATTCCGATTGCCACGACCACGGCGGTCGCGCTGGCGGAACACCATGACCGCGATCTGCCTTACTGCTTTAACCGCAAAGAGGCGAAGACTCACGGCGAGGGTGGAAACCTGGTGGGGAGCGCGCTGCAGGGCCGCGTGATGCTGGTGGATGATGTGATTACCGCAGGCACCGCGATTCGGGAATCGATGGAAATTATTCAGGCCAACGGTGCTGAGCTGGCCGGCGTACTGATCTCTCTGGATCGTCAGGAACGCGGACGCGGCGAAATCTCCGCGATTCAGGAAGTTGAGCGCGACTACGGCTGTAAAGTGATTTCCATCGTGACGCTGAAAGACCTGATTAGCTATCTGGAAGAGAAACCGGAAATGGCTGAACACCTGGCGTCCGTTCGCGCCTATCGCGAAGCGTACGGCGTATAAACCGCAGCCCGGCAGGCGCCGGGCTGATTCAAGCCGCTACGCTGAGAGCTGCAGGATATCAACGCGGATCACGTTCCTGTGGGAAGAGATGCAGCCTTTCTGGCTGCATAGAGACAGGCGATAATTACTTCAGCTGGGCGGCGACCAGCGGCCAGCGGGCGTCAAAATCGTCCGTCGGGCGATATTTAAATTCGCTGCGCACAAAGCGCGACAGCATCCCTTCGCAGAAGGCCAATAGCTGGCTGGCCAGCAGGGCCTCATCGACGGTAAAGCCTTCGCCTTCGCGCATTTTCTTTTCCCGCATCACCTGACGCAGCTGAACTTCAATACGCTCGAACAGCTGATTGATACGGCCCTGAAGCCGGTCCTGTTCAAACATCAGCGCATGGCCGGTCAGAATTCGTGTCAGCCCAGGATTACGCTCGCCAAACCCAAGAATCAACAGAACAATCAGCCGCAGGCGCGCTGAAGTGTCTTTTTCATCTTTTAAAATCAAATTGATGCGCGTAATCAGGCTGTCTTCAATAAATTCAATCAGGCTATCAAACATGCGGGTCTTGCTCGGGAAATGCCGATACAGAGCCGCTTCGGATACGCCAACGGACGCCGCCAGTTTCGCTGTGGTAATGCGCTGACTTCCATCGCTGGATTCAAGCATTAGCGCCAGAGATTGAAGTATTTCTTCGCGACGATTCCTTTTCGCAGTTTGTTTTTCTGCCATGTTTTAAAATACCCCTGAAAAAAAGCACTTGTCAGGCAGGCACCCACAAAGCGACCGCAAGCTGTGGCCTGCGGTGATGTTATTGCATTAGTGCGCTTTGCGATGCTGGTTCCACTTCATCCTTCAGGCTGCCTTTTTGCCGGCGACGCCCCGAAAGGTTTTTGTCTAACGCCGGGCTTATTGACGCCCTGAGTGGCCGAAGCCGCCTTCGCCGCGATCGGTGGCGTCAAAATCTTCCACCAGGTTAAATTCCGCCTGCACAACAGGCACAAACACCATTTGCGCGATGCGCTCGCCGGGTTCGATGATGAAGCTCTGCTGGCTGCGGTTCCAGACGGAAACCATCAGCTGGCCCTGATAGTCAGAATCAATCAGACCGACCAGGTTACCCAGTACGACACCGTGCTTATGGCCCAGCCCGGAGCGTGGGAGAATGACTGCGGCCAGAGAAGGATCGGCAATATGAATCGCCAGTCCGGTTGGCACGAGGGTGGTTGCGCCGGGAGCCAGCTCTACGGCGTCATCGAGACAGGCTCGCAGGTCAAGTCCGGCGGAGCCGGAGGTGGCATAGGTCGGCAGCGGAAATTGCTGACCAACGCGCGGGTCCAGAATCTTAACGTCGATTTTTTTCATCATAACGGGTAACGATCTCGTCGAGTAATAATTGGCCCAGGAGTTCCTTGCGCTCAAGTGGTAAGCGCTTATCTCCCTCCTGCCAGAAAAGGTGTAATGCATTGCTGTCGCTGTTAAATCCTTGATTTGGCTGTGAAACATCATTTGCGCAAATCAGATCAAGATTTTTGCGGGCTCGCTTTTGCCGTGCGTATTCTTCCACATTATTTGTTTCGGCGGCAAACCCAACGACGTAAGGGCGGTTGGCCTTAAGCGCAGCGACCCCTGCGACGATATCCGGATTTTTCACCATTTTCAGGGTTAATTCATCACCTTGTTTTTTAATTTTTTCTTCGGCGATGGCGACCGCGCGGTAGTCGGCGACTGCCGCACAGCCAATAAAAATCTGCTGTTGAGACGCGCTGTTTTGCACCGCGGCTTCCATTTCCAGCGCGGTGGTAACATCAATTCTGTGTACAAACGGCGGCGTAGGCAGCGAAACCGGGCCGCTCACCAGCGTGACGTTCGCCCCGCGGCGCGCGGCGGCGGCGGCAATCGCGAAGCCCATCTTACCAGAACTGTGGTTGGTGATATAACGCACCGGATCCAGCGGCTCCCGGGTGGGGCCCGCGGTAATCATGATGTTCAGATGTTGCAAATCTTTGACAGGAGAGAAATGCTGCGCGGCCATATCCACAATGGTCAGCGGGTCGAGCATCCGCCCTGGGCCAATATCGCCGCAGGCCTGGCTGCCGCTGTCCGGGCCCCAGACCAGCAGGCCGCGTGCGGCGATGACGCCAAGATTATGCTGGGTGGCGGCGGCGCGATACATCTGCTGGTTCATGGCGGGCAAGACGGCGACCGGCGACGGCGTAGCGAGACAGATCGTCGAGACGAGATCGTTGGCCATGCCTGCCGCGATGCGGGCGATTAAGTCGGCGGTGGCGGGGGCAAGAATGACCAGGTCAGCCCATTTCCCCAGCTCAATATGGCCCATTGCCGCTTCGGCGGCCGGGTCGAGCAGGCTGTCGGATACCGGATAACCGGATACCGCCTGTAAACTTAACGGCGTAATAAAGGCTTTTGCGGCTTCCGTCATGGCGACGCGGACATCCGCGCCGCGGTCACGCAGGCGGCGCACCAGTTCCGGCGTTTTATAGGCGGCAATGCCGCCGCTCACGCCAAGAACGATCTTTTTACCAGCCAGACTCATCATGATTTTTTCCTGTTGCGGTACACCAGAATTCGCGCATCTTATCACAATCCTCACGGCATCGTGTGCCTGGTAGAGATTCACTTTGCGAGGCACCACGCAGGGACAAAACTTGCGTATCGGCGGCGCAAAAAGGCTGTGCCAGGATAGCGCGGAGTGGGAAGGAGAGGTCGCGATGGAAATACAAGAATCCCTGATGCCGAGGGAAAAGATGCAGCGCTACGGTATCGAAGTTTTGTCGGATATTGAGCTGTTGGCGCTATTTTTACGTACCGGTACCCGCACGCAGGATGTGATGACGTTTTCGCGCGAGTTGCTGCAGCGTTTTGGCTCGCTGTACGGCCTGTTATCGGCGGAGGAGTCGCAGTTTGCCGAGGTCGAAGGCATTGGCCTGGCGAAATATGCGCAGCTAAAAGGGATTGCTGAACTGGCGCGACGCTATTTTAGTCTGCGAATGACCGAAGAACCCTCGCTGGTTACCCCATCGATGACGCGGGAATTTCTGCAAAGTCAGTTAGCCGACGAAGAGCGCGAGATCTTCATGGTGATCTTTTTAGACAATCAGAACCGGGTATTGAAACATAGCCGACTTTTTTCTGGTACTCTTAGCCACGTTGAGGTGCATCCGCGAGAAATCGTACGCGAAGCCATCAAAGTGAACGCCGCCGCGGTGATCCTGGCACATAATCATCCATCCGGTAGTCCTGAGCCGAGCAAGGCCGACAGGTTGATTACCGAAAGAGTGATAAAATGTTGTCGATTCATGGATATACGTGTGCTTGATCACCTTGTAATCGGCCGCGGAGCGTACGTATCTTTTGCTGAACGCGGCTGGATTTAGCCCCGATCGCGCGATCCATCGGGATCTTTGTCTGTTCGGGACTTGAGCACATCGCCGAGTCAGCGTATACTACGCCACCTTTGAGAATCTCGGGTTTGGCATTTGGGCCTGGCAATCGAGAGTTCAATAGAACTATGCGATGACCGGGCTGTAAAGCCTGACGAGGCGCCAATACCCCATACGAAGCTCGAGCTAATTTGATTTTTGGAGAATAGACATGTCCCGAGTCTGCCAAGTTACTGGCAAGCGTCCGGTGACCGGTAACAACCGTTCCCACGCACTGAACGCGACTAAACGCCGTTTCCTGCCGAACCTGCACTCTCACCGTTTCTGGGTTGAGAGCGAGAAGCGTTTTGTCACCCTGCGCGTATCTGCTAAAGGTATGCGTGTTATTGATAAGAAAGGCATCGATACAGTTCTGTCCGAACTGCGTGCCCGTGGCGAAAAGTACTAAGTACTTAGAGGAAATAAGTCATGGCTAAAGGTATTCGTGAGAAAATCAAGCTGGTTTCTTCTGCTGGTACTGGTCACTTCTATACCACCACGAAGAACAAACGTACTAAGCCGGAAAAACTGGAACTGAAAAAGTTCGATCCAGTTGTCCGTCAGCACGTTTTATACAAAGAAGCTAAAATCAAATAATTTTAGATTCCTTGTAAAGAAAAACCCCGCCTCGGCGGGGTTTTTTGTTTCCATTTTATAGCCCTCCTTCAGTATTAATCAGTCGTCCATGTTTTCCTTTTCAATCATTAACTATATGAATGAAATGGTTTTTCTTGTCTTGAGTGCATGAGGTGTTTATTCTGCCGGTACAGAAAACCACCGACAGGGATTGTTATGGCATCTTTAATTCCGGATGTTTCATTTATTGATAATAGTGAACAGCGCACGCCTTTAATTTTGGTTCTCGATTGTTCCGGTAGTATGGACGGCCAACCTATGGCTCAGCTCAATCAGGGGCTAAAGCTCCTGGAAGAAGAGCTGAAGCAGGATGTCATCGCGGCTAAACGCGTCCGCCTGCTGGTGATTAAATACGGCGGTTATGATGAATGTGAACTGTATGGCGACTGGTGTGATGCGATGGACTTCACGGCTCCCGTACTTGAAGCCAATGGACTGACGCCAACCGGGCAGGCCGTTAGCCTGGCGCTGAGCGAAATCGAGGCAGAAAAACAGCGTCTGAAAGCAGCTGGTGTACCCTATACCCGGCCATGGCTGTTTTTGATGTCGGACGGCGAGCCTACGGACAACTGGCAAGCCGCGGCGCAGGAGTGTCGCGAAGCGCAGGCGGCAAACAAAGTCGCCGTATTCCCGATTAGCGTAGGAAAAGAAGCTACTGAATCAATGGGCCACTTCAGCCGTAGCGGCATTAACGGCGTGAAACAGCTAAAAGGATTGCAGTTCCGCGAGCTGTTCCTCTGGCTGAGCGCCAGTATGCAGGTCGTTTCGCAGTCGACGCCGGGCGGTAAAGCACAGCTGCCGCCGACGGATAGCTGGTCAGAAATTTCGGTCTGATGCCATGAGCTGGCGCGTTTACGCTTCGTCGGTCATTGGCAGCAGCCACCGACAAAATAACCTTCCCTGTCAGGATGCTTTTTGCTATCGCAATTTGGGCGATCGCCTGGTGGCCGTCGTTTGTGACGGCGCAGGCTCCGCCACGTATGGCGAACAGGGGGCGGCTTTGGTCAGCCGGGAGCTGGTTGAGGGGCTGGTAAAATTTACCGCCGTACCCGATGAAAATCAGCTGTCTACTCTGGTGGAGAGCGTGCGCAAGACCATTCTGAGTCAGGCGCAAGAACGGGAACGCTCCGCAGGCGATTTTGCCTGTACTGTTGTGGCCGCGTGGCTCGGGGAGAGTGCCTCAGTGATGCTACATATCGGCGACGGTGTTGCAGCGTTGCATATTGATGCTGATGAGCACTTCTCTTTACCTGAGAACGGAGAATACGCTAACCAGACCTGGTTTCTTACCAGTCACGACTGGCGAGACCATTTACGTATCAGCCAGTTTGCTGGTCGCGCCACGCAGCTGGTGATGATGTCTGACGGCGTGCAGCCGTTCGCGCTAAACCGGCGCGGCGATGCGCTGTTCTCTCCTTTTATGGATCCTGTTTTGCGCTATTTACAGCAGGTCTCCGAGGCTAAAGGGAGCGAAGCGATATGCGCCACGCTTGACGATCCGCGCTCCTGGGCGATAACCGGTGATGACAAGACGCTTCTGGTAGCTCTGCGTCATGAAGCATAAAAAGGTTGCGACCTGCTATACCGAGCAGCGCCGCGCGGTACGTCTGGGGAGACTCATCAAGAGCGGCGGTGCAGGTAGCGTCTATTTCCTGGCGGATGACCCGGACCGCGTTGCCAAAATTTACCATCCCCATACCGATACCGGTTATTACCAGCGTAAGCTCGGCGCTATGCTGGCGCAGCGCCCGGAAATCCCTGCGCCGACAGAAGATGAGGCGATTGTTCAGCTGGCATGGCCTGATTATTTGCTTTTCGATGAGCGCAGGCGCGTCGTTGGTTTTGTTATGCCTGTTCTGGATACCCAGCGCACCATTGAGCTGGAGTATATTTTACAGGCGCGGCAGGCGAAGGCGCAGAATCTGCCGGAAGGCATCGGCGCAAAAGTGAGCCTGGCCTGTAACCTCGCAACCCTGGTATCCGCGCTGCACGCTCGGCAGCACCGGGTGATCGACATGAAGCCGATCAACCTGCGGTTTTATCGTGACAGCCTCTATATCGCGCTGCTGGACTGCGATGGCTTTAGCATCTAGGGCGTCGGTGAACGTTTCCCGGCCGGGCAGTTTACGGCGGATTACCTGGCGCCGGAGTTTCAGCGCATCGGGCAAGTACCCGGAGAACAGGAAGAGGCTCAGGATCGCTTTTCTCTGGCAGTCATTATTTTCCAACTGCTTAACCACGGTATCCATCCCTATAGCGGCCGTTCACAAACGGCGAAGGTGCCTGATGATTTATCAGGGCGTATTGCCGTGGGCTGCTACGCCTACGGCATTGATGCCGCAAACAGTATCTCTCCGGTACCGGCCAGCACTCACCATCTCTTGCCGCTCGAGCTACGTAAGCTGTTCGATCGTGCTTTTAGCGATTCAGCCTCCCGACGTCCTTCCGCCGATGAATGGGCGCAGGTGCTGCGTCCTTATGCGCTACGCAGCACGCAAAAAATTATTCTCTGTAGTCAGAAGCATCAGCATTTCGCCGGAATGCCGTGCCTGGTCTGCGCGCGTGAAAAACAGCTTACTGAGGGGGTAAAACAGGCGAAGCTGCATAAAAGGACGCAAACCATTCGCCCGCGTCCTGCGCCTGTAAAACGGCAGCCTCATGCGGCGTCAGCCGCCGCGGTTCCTCGGCAGCCAGCCGTGCCGGGGCCGTTAACGCTGCTGTGGCGCAATATTCGCGGCAAAGTCCCTTCGTTTGTATGGCATGGCGCCCTGGCTCTTATTAGTACGCTGGTGATGGCCATATTAGCGCGCAATTTTACCCAACTGAGCGGTCCCTGGCATGCCTGGTACGATAACGCGGCGTTAATCCTGATTTTTGTCTGGATAACCGTGATGGGGTTGCTGGCGATTTTTCGGAGTAAGCCATAAATGATTACGCCGAAGTTAAAATACCTGCTGGTTATCTTGTCTTTGATTGCGCTTTTTGTCGCGCCGAATATGGTGCTCTTTCTCTGGTCTGCACCCTTTATGTTGGTGGATAAGCTTTCGCTTTTACCTGCGGTGCTCAACGACCCCCAGCGTGTATATCTCTATGGCCTGTGGCTGGGGGGAATGCTCTATTTTTCCGCCCTGATGTGGGTGGGGGTTACCCAGCGTAATAAAGGTTATCTGGCAGCCGCCGTGGCGCAGGTTGTTTTTGTCGTGGGGATCACGTTATTCAATGTCCCCATCGGCGAGCAGAACCAGCGGCGCTGGCACAGTATGAATCAGCTGGAATCACCCGCCTGGCAGGGATTTCTCTATGATCGCCATGCCCGTTTTATTCAGATAACCCTGGGCGGAGAGCCGTTTAATCAGCATCAGATTATTGAGCAATTTCTCGCGCAGAAAAGACCGCTGGCGGAGCTGCCGCTTGGCTGGAGTGAAGAAGATGCCGCCGCTGCCGATGCGTTCTGGCAACAGGCATTGGGCTATCCTGAGCAAGAGGCAAAAGCCCTTCCGAAGGTGGATGATTATTTGTCCTGGATGCCGGACCGTGGCGATCTGACGCTGGCTGCGGCCGTCCTGACGCTGGCCACGGATGCCAATAAATCGCTGGCTGAAAGCGCGTTTCGTCGGGCAATCGCTATTGTGCCGGAAAACCCTGACGCCTGGCTGGGTTGGGCATTAGCGCTGATTCAGTCCCGGGATGATGAGCGGGTGCGAAATTCGCAGTTTCAGCCGCTTACGCAAAGCATCACCAGCGGATTATTGATGGCGGAGGGCCTGAAGGATAGCCCGCGCCAGCCTGCGCTACAGCAGCGGTTAGAGGAGTATATCGCGCAAATGCCGGCAGAAGATCGGCAAATCCTGCAAATTCTGCGGGCCAGAATGCAGAGCCATCCCTGCGATTTGCCACTGGACAGCTATGCCTCGGAAAAGGGTGAGGCTGGTAAGGTACTGCCTTTATCGAAACCGATCCTGTTTAAACAAGGCCCTGTGCATAGCGTCAGCCCGGTTAACGAGCGCTTTCCCGGACACGTGAGTATTGAGGCCGAAAGATATGGAATCGCCAAAGAGACGTTGTCTCCGATGCTCTATCCGGCGATATATAAATTTATCAAGTCGGCGACGACGGTGCTCTCGGTGGATACTCACGTTAGCGGCGATCTGTTAAACGTGGTGGTTGAATGCAGTAGCGGCGTTCCAGAGTTTGATAAGGCTGCGCTGCACTACGCGCAGCAGTGGCGTTTTCACGCTAACCCGCAGGGAAGGCGTTTGCTGATACCAGTGACGTTTATCAGCGATCGTCTGCCTCCTGAGGAACACTATCGGGAGATGGAAACACGGGCGATGCGTATCGCCCGGCTGGCGGCCCGGCATAATAAAGCCGGGATGGAAACTGCCGCGCAAGAGATGACCGCGCAATTCACCCGGATGAAAGCGCTCTTTCCGCAGAAGAAGCTCAGCGCGGAAGAGGCGCGAAATTTGCAGCTCGTCTACTTCAAAAAGCGGGATAAAAGTACCAAAGGCCGAATGGAAGCCTTCACTGAAATGACCGAGGCGATGGAGGCCCTGGTTGATACGCATCCGTACTACGCGCCGCTATTGAAGGATCTGGCGCTGCGAAAGAGCTTTGCTTCTTTTGAAGAGAATCGGGCAACGTGGGCACAGCTGCTGGCGCTGGCTCCGGAAGACCCGCAGGTATGGATGGCCTGGGGTAGTCTGTGGGCCGAGCGTGACCCCGAGCTGTACATTGGTGCGATGATCTATTCCCTGTTGCTACAGCCCCTCGTCGCGGATACCGAGCAGAAATTAGCCGATATCAAAACTAAGCTGCTGATGCGGGTTGGCATGGGTGAACGTAATGCGATTCTTTCAGCAAAAGTGTACGCGGATTATGTCGATATCCTCGGGGAAAGAGCGAAAGGTGAAGATACCGCAAAGGCTGGAGACGTCTTACCGGCGAGCAAAATGCTGGACCGTCATGAAACCATTGTTGCCGGTGACTTTCCGGTGAGTATGGCGGTTGATATCGATCGGAATGAGGTGTTCGCGTCTTTCTTCAACGTTGAATGGAAGACGCCGCAGGCGCAAGGAGACAAACGCGCTGAGCTGAGTGTTGATATTGATAAAAATGGCGCTCCGACGCTGGTGCTGGTGAGCAAAAGCAGCGAAGTGGAAGAGTATGATGCACGGGCGATCGATATGTTTTGGCGCTGGAAATTCAAGCCGCAGCCTGACGGCAGGAGAATAACTATCCGAGTGAATTTTCAGCACTAAACGCTTCGTTACCTCCTGAAAGAGGTAAAATAGGGGCGCCTGCTGTTTTAACATGAGAAAAATATGCCTGAATTACCTGAAGTAGAAACCAGTCGCCGCGGCATTGAGCCGCACCTGGTGGGAGCCACCATCCTGCACGCCGTTGTGCGCAACGGGCGCCTGCGCTGGCCCGTTTCTGAAGAGATCTATCGTCTGAGCGACGTTCCGGTGCTCAGCGTACGCCGCCGTGCTAAATATCTGCTGCTGGAGCTGCCCGACGGCTGGATTATCGTCCACCTCGGCATGTCCGGCAGCCTGCGTATCCTCAGCGAAGAGCTGCCCGCGGAAAAACACGATCACGTAGACCTGGTGATGAGTAACGGCAAGGTCCTGCGCTATACCGATCCGCGCCGCTTTGGCGCCTGGCTGTGGACTAAAGAGCTGCAAGGCCATCCGGTGCTGGCGCATCTGGGGCCGGAGCCGCTGAGCGATGAGTTCAACGCCGATTATCTGCAGGCGAAGTGCGCGAAGAAGAAAACCGCGATTAAGCCCTGGCTAATGGATAATAAGCTGGTGGTCGGGGTGGGCAATATCTACGCCAGCGAATCGCTCTTTTCGGCGGGCATTCATCCCGACAGGCTGGCTTCTTCTCTATCGCGGGAGGAGTGCGAGCAGCTGGTGAAAGTGATTAAGCTGGTCCTGCTGCGCTCCATCGAACAGGGCGGGACGACGCTGAAAGATTTCCTGCAAAGCGACGGTAAACCGGGCTACTTTGCCCAAGAGCTGCAGGTGTATGGCCGCAAGGGCGAGCCGTGCCGCATTTGCGGGACGCCGGTTATCGGCAGTAAGCACGCCCAGCGGGCGACGTTTTATTGCCGCCAGTGTCAGAAGTAAAGTGCGGGGGTTACCGTGAACCCGGCTCGCGCTGCGCTTAGCCGGGCTACAGGGCGGCTAAGCGCAGCGCGAGCGGGGGAGTGCATGGGTAAAAAACTTTACTACAGCTTCTTCAGTAGCGCCTGGTGAACGTTTGCCGGCAGAAAGTGAGAGACATCGCCCTGGTGGCGCGCCACTTCTTTTACCAGCGAAGAGGAGATAAACGACCACTCTTTGCACGGCATCAGAAACACGCTCTCCAGCGTCGGCATCAAATGACGGTTCATATGCGCTAGCTGCATCTCATATTCAAAATCCGCCACCGCCCGCAGGCCGCGAATTAAAATATTCGCCTGCTGCGCGCGGGCGAAGTTGGCCATTAAATCGCTGAAGCCAATAACCTCAACGTTGACCAGATGCGCCGTTGCCTGGGTGGCCAGCGCGATGCGCTCGTCGAGAGTGAACATCGGCTTTTTGCTCGGGCTGGCGGCGATAGCCAGCAGCACTTTATCGAACATGCTGGCCGCGCGGGTGACGATATCGATATGGCCGTTGGTGATAGGGTCGAAGGTTCCCGGATAGATCGCTTTTGTGCTCATAATGACACTTTCTCCGAGTAGCCGCGGCTCAGGGCCCACAGCTCGGTGTATTTATTAAACGTATATTGCGCGTTGACCACCGCCAGCAGCCAACCTTGTTTCCCATCCAGAATGCCCCCGCGCAGCAGCAGCGTTTTAACAAAAGCGCCCAGCGTATGGCCGAAGATAGCGGCCAGCGAGGTCTTCTTCCCTCTTTGATGGCGCTCCTGCGCCCAGGCGGCGGCGTAGGCCAGCTGCTTTTGCTGAAAGCCGGAAAAATCGCGGCAGGTCAGATGCAGCAGGTCGCCCGCGAGTTCGATAACCAGCGCGCCCTGGGCGTCGAGAGATTCGTGGACCAGATTATCGTTATAGCGGTAACGGTCGCGTTCGTACAGGCGCATCACGCGGTCGGGGTACCATCCGCTGTGGCGCATAAAGCGGCCAAGGAAATAGTTGCGCCGGGCGATGCTGTATATCGCGCCGGTTTGCGGCGCGGCCAGCACGCTGCGGATGGACTGCTCAAGCTCCGGGGTCACGCGCTCGTCGGTATCGATCATCAGCACGTAGTCGCCGGTGGCGTAGGCCTGGGCGCGCTGGCGCTGAATGCCGTAGCCCTGCCAGTCGCGGTTGATATGTACCTGAACGCCCTGGCTGCGGGCGAGTTCGACGGTATTGTCGTTGCTGCCGGAATCCAGCAGCACTATCTCATCGGCCCAGCTTACCGAGGCCAGACAATCAGGCAGCAGATCCGCCGCGTTTTTGGCGATCATCACGACCGAGAGGCGAGGCGACATTAGTGGCTCCGCTGCGGCAGGTAGGGTTGTAGTAACTGTAGCAGACGGGAGAGCGCGCCCTGGTTTTGGTGCAGAACTTCCACCGCGTGACGGCCGTACCACAGACGGTAATCTTCATCGGTTAGCAGGTTAGACACCTGCGTTACCAGCGAGTCGGCGTCGGTGACGGTAATCAGTCCATCGTCCTGCTGCAGCTTGGCGCAGATATCTTTGAAGTTGAACGTGTACGGACCCATCAGTACCGGTATCGCATGGGCGGCGGGCTCCAGCGGGTTATGGCCGCCGCGTTCTACCAGGCTGCCGCCGACAAACGCGAGGTCGGCAATACCGTACAGCAGCATCAGCTCGCCCATGGTATCGCCAATCACCACCTGGGTACTGTTCGACGGGATTTCGCCGGTGCTGCGCAGGGTGTAGCTCATTCCCGCTTTCTGTACCATCTCGCGGGCGTCGCTGAAGCGCTCCGGATGGCGAGGGACAAGGATCAGCAGCAGGTTGGGGAAACGCTCGAGCAGCTTTTTATGCGCCTGAAGAATAATTTGTTCTTCGCCGTCGTGGGTGCTGGTGGCAATCCACACCTGGCGGTGGGGCGCCCACTGGCGGCGTAGGGTGATGGCGCGAGCCGCCAGCTCCGGCGTGACCGAAATATCAAACTTCAGGCTGCCGGTGACCGCCAGCTGATTGCGTTTCAGGCCAAGGGCGATAAAGCGGCTAGCGTCTTCTTCGTTCTGCGCGGCGATAAGGGTAATGCGGCTTAGCAGCCGACGCATAAATTTCCCCAGTTTGGCATAGCCTTTCGCCGAGCGTTCGGAGAGGCGGGCGTTGGCGATCACCAGCGGGATTTTACGCTTGTGCAGCGTGGCGACCATGTTCGGCCAGAGTTCGGTTTCCATGACGATAACCAGCTTCGGCTGAACGGTGTTGAAGAAGCGGTTCATCGCGCCGGGCAGATCGTAAGGCAGATAGACGTGATGCACGTCTTTGCCGAAAGCGGACATGGCGCGTTCAGAGCCAGTTGGCGTCATGGTGGTGACGGTGATTGGCAGATAGGGGTAACGGTGGCGTAGCGCGCGCACCAGCGGAATCGCCGCCAGGGTTTCGCCAACGGAAACGGAATGCAGCAGGATGCCACCCGGTTCTACCTTGTTCTGGCAGAAGCCATAACGTTCCTTCCAGCGTTTACGATAGGCAGGGGCCTTACGGCTGCGTAACAGCAGTCGCAGCCACACCAGCGGCTGAATGAGGTAAAGTAGGGCGGTATAAAGCAATTCCAAGCGATTTATCCGTATTTATGTTTTTGCGGGCAAATTCTAAGCATTTAACCCGCGTAAAGCTATCTCTTTGGCGGAAACTAAGGGATTCAGTATTAAGCCGCGTCGCGATAGCGCTTGATGCGCAGATAGCGGCGTCCAAGACGCCAGCGTAGACGGAACGTACGGGCGTTTTTCCAGATCAGGCGCCAGATGCCGCGGTCGAAAAACTCTTTAATGATAATATGCTTTTTTGACTCATCTTTCATGCTATCGAAGGTATGAATAATTCCCAGCCCCTCTTTGGCGATCTGCCAGCGGCAGGCGGAAATATCGCGAACCTTGTCCGGATAGCGCTGGTTGATGGCGTCCAGCATCTCCAGAATCTTCATGTAGTGGCGCGCTGAACGCATCAGCGTGTCGTCGTTGTCCGGCTTATGCGATACCGATTCCGAGTGAATATAGTAGTCGTAGAACTGTTCGCTGGTGTACTGCACGCGTTCTGCCGCCAGCAGCACTTCGGTGGTCCAGGGAATATCCTGATGGCGCAGGCCAGGCTCAAAATGGAAGTGGTGGCTGGCGATAAACTCGCGGCGGTAGATATTGAGCCAGGTGACATGCAGGAACTTACGAGAATCCAGCGCCTGCTTTAACCAGACGTGGCCGGGCAAAACGCCCGTCGACTGCAGCCGGTCCAGCGGAAAAATAGGATGGATATCTTTTTTCGTCTCGTAGACGTAGCGGCCGTTGCAGGTGGCGACGTCAAGATTGCCCTTTTCCGCCATCTCCAGAAGCGTACGGTACATGCCCGGGTAAAGCTTATCGTCGATATCCGGGAAGGTCAGGTACTTACCGGTCGCCGCGGCGAGGCCGGTATTGCGCGCCACCGACACGCCCTGGTTTTCCTGCTCCAGCACGAGCACGCTTTGCAGGCGCTCTTTCCACTGGTCGATAACCGCAAGGCTGCCGTCCGTCGACCCGTCGTTCACCAGGATCAGTTCATAGCTTTCCAGCTGCTGTTGCTCAAGGCACTCAAAGAATTGCGCAAGGAATTTTTCGCCGTTATAGACGGCGGCTACGATGCTTAGTAAAGGCGTTTGACTCATAACTCATTCGATCCTGGTTGAATAACGGCGTCAGGCGCTGCGCAGCTGACGATACTGCTGACAAATCGATGCCACGCTGAACTTCTCCAGCGCCGCTGCGTCGATGGCCGGCGGGCTATGGTAAATGCTTTGCATCGTCTGAGCCAGCGCCGGGCTGTTGAGATCCGCCAGGCCGCGCGACAGCTCGCCGGTGAGGATCTCGGTCACGCCGCCCGGGCAGCGGGTGCTGGCGACCGGCGTATCCAGCAGCAGCGCCTCAACCACCACGTTGCCAAAGCCTTCGCTATCGGAGCTGAGGACCAGCATCCGCGCGCCTTTGATCCACGGCAGCGGGTTTTTCTGGAAGCCTTTAAACAGGACGCGATCGGCAACCTGTAGCTGCTGCGCCAGCTGGCGCAGGCGCTGCTCTTGTTCCGGTTTGCCCTGCCCCAGCAGCACCAGCGGCGCGTCGATACCGCTTTGCGCATAGGCCTCAATCAGGCGGTCGTGGCGTTTGCCGGGGTGAAAGCGGCCGACGTGGATAATATAGTCGCCGTCGGGGCGCTGGCTGGGCTCTTCGGCCGCGGCGCGCAGGGCGGCGATATCAAACGGGTTATAAATCGTTTTCAGCTGGGCGGGGCGAATGGCGAACTGCTCGACCAGGTCTTGACCGACCGCATCGGAGACGGTAACGACATTGCGTCCCTGATAAACGCGCCCGATCTTCTGCTTTTTCATCCAGCGGTTAAAACCGCTGCGGTGTCCGAGATAGGACGTGGAGAACACGCCGTGCAGGCAGAACCAGACGTTGCGCCCGTTCAGCAGGCGGCTGCGGGAGACGATGCGGTCGGTTTTATGTAGATTGGATAGCACCAGATCGAAACGGCCCTGCTGTTCTGCTTTCTCGATTGCCGCATCAAGCTGGCGCGCGCGCCGGGATAGCTCGGTGAGTTTGCGCCAGGGTTTGCGGCAGCGGTCGGCGATGACCTGATAATCCAGCCCCGCCGGTAGCGGATACTCGCAGACATCGCGTAGGGAAAAAAGCGATACCTGTTCACCCTGGCTGATAAAATGCGCTGCCAGCGTCAGCACGACTTTTTCCGCGCCGCCGCCGGGCAGGCCGTCGATAACAAACAGTATGCGCATCGTTATTTCACCAAATCCTGATAGAGGGAGAGCAGCTGTGCCGAGAGCCGTTCGCTGGTGCAGGTCATGATCCGCTCGCGGGCGCGCTGGCCTTCTGCAGAACCCAAAGCCCGAGCAGGCAGGGCGTTAACCGACTCCTGCAGGGCCGGGATATCCAGCGCATCGCAAACGTAGCCGTTGCTGCCCTGAACGATAAACTCCGCGCCGCCGCAGCCGGTAGTCGTAATCACCGGCAGGCCGCAGGCCATCGCTTCGAGAATGACGTTGGGGAACGGATCGTAAAGCGTCGGCAGCAGCAGGGCGTCGGCCATCTGATAGAATGGCAGGGTTTCCGACTGCATGCCGAAAAAGCGCACCCGTTCCTCGCAGTTCAGCGTTTTCGCCAGCTGCTGATAGCGACTCTGCTCTTTATCTTTGCCCACCACCAGAAGATAGCGGTTGGTCGGCGCGATGGCGCGGATCGCCGCATCCAGCCCCTTGCGCTCAAAGCCGGAGCCGACGTAAATCAGGCAGGTTGCCTGGATCGGCAGATTCCATTTGGCGCGCAGCGCGGTAAAGGCTTCTTCCGTCGGCGGCAGAAAACGCTGGTTATCAATAGCGTTATAGATGACGTGAATTTTTTCCGCCGGCAGGCCGAAGTCTTCAATAATCTCGCGTTTAATCATCTCCGCGTTGCAGATAACGCCGCGCAGGTGCGAGTCCTGGTACATGTCGCGCTCGGCCTGCATCACATAGCGATGGTAGCGGTCGGCAAACAGCAGGCGGCTTTTCCAGCCGGGCAAAATGCGCGAACGCTGCTGCAGCCAGCGGCGGTGTACGCCGTCTCCGGCGCGGTACAGGTCGCAGCCGGGTATACGCTCATGGCTTTGCACCAGATCGAAGGCTTCGCGCTGCCAGAGCTGGCGGGCGGCGTCGGCAAACCCACGCTCGCGGCTGATCCGCCCCCACTTGCGCGGATTGCAGATGTGGATGTTCCACTCGGGCTTCACCGGCCCCTGCCACTCGCGGGTGATGACGTTCAGTTCAAGATCGCTGTCGTCGAGGGCTTCCAGCGCGCGGGAGACAAAGCGCTCCGCACCGCCGTCCGGGCGATACTTCTGGCGTACCAGAGCCAGCCTGAATTTACTCATGCCAGTACCTTTTTCGCCGCCGCGATGACCGCGTCGGTGGGGATTAAATCGAGAAAGCGTTCGTTGGTGTTGGTATCAATGTCGTCAGGATCGGGAATCGATCCGAAATCACCCGCCCAAATCACCTCGCCCTGCGCCTGCCATGGACGCCAGAAGGTGAGCTTGGAGGGGCCGAATAGCGCCACCAGCGGCGTACCGAGCGCGGCGGCCATATGCATCGGCACCGAGTCGACGCCGATGAACAGGCGGGCATGGTCGATGACGGACGCCAGCTGGCGCAGGGTGAGCAGCCCGGCGAGGGAGTGCAGGCGAGCATCGGGGCAGCCCGCCATAATGGTGTCGATCATCTGCTTCTCTCTGGCGTCAGGGCCGGAGGTCAGCACGACCGGGTAGCCTGCTTCAGAAAGCGCGTTTATCAGGGCGCTCATTCGCGCTTCGCGCCAGCACTTAAAGAACCAGCGGGAGGTCGGCTGAATGACGATATAGTTATCCTGAAATCCTTCCGGCAGCAGCGCGCGGCTGGCGCGCCAGTCCTGCTCGCTGTAGCCCATCTTCGCCGGCGCGTCAGCAATATCCAGTCCAAGCGGCGCCAGAATCGACAGATTCTGCTGCACGGTATGCAGCTGGTTATGCCGCTCGGTTGAGGCGAGGGCGGTATGGCAAAAACGCCAGGCCGGGTGGCGACGCTTCGGAAAGTCAAAGCCGATACGGATGGCCGCCCCGGTCAGTTTGGTGATGATCGCGCTGGGCCACTGATCGGCAAGATTGAGCACCATATCGTAGCGCTGCTGGCGGAGCGTGCGAATCAGCCGCCACTCCATCTTCAGCTGATGGCCAGCGCCCTGTTTTTTCCAGCGCCGGTCAATGCCGTAAATGTGGCGGATATCCGTATTCGCTGCGAGCATATCCCGCGTTTCTTCATAAAGCAGCACATCCACGCAGGCGGCGGGATATTGCTGCTTAAGCGCATGAATAAGCGGCGTTATCAATAACATATCGCCATGATGGCGAAGCTTAATAACCAGGATTCGCGCCGGGTTCACGCGGCCGGAAGTGCGGGTTTCAGGCGTCATTCTCTGTTCTTCATTCAGGGTCAGGGCTCCGATTCTAGGGGATCAGATAGATTGAGAGAAGCCTTGTCTTGCTCTACCATGACCCGATACGTATGGCCTGAGGACGTTTTCGTGCACAAACCCGCATTTCTCATCACGATTGATACAGAGGGTGATAACCTCTGGCAAAAACATGACAGCATCACCACCGAGAATGCGCGCTATCTACCGCGTTTTCAGCAGCTTTGCGAAAAGTATGGTTTTAAACCGGTCTGGTTGACCAACTATGAAATGGCTATCGACCCGGTTTATATCGAATTTGCCAAAGATACGATCGCCCGGGGTACCGCGGAAATTGGTATGCATCTCCACGCGTGGAACAGCCCGCCGACCGATCCGCTCACCGATGACGACTGGCGACATAAACCGTATTTGATCGAGTACAGCGATGCGGCGATGCGGGCAAAAGTCGACTATATGACCCGTTTGCTGGAGGACACCTTCCAAACCAAAATGGTCAGCCATCGCGCCGGGCGGTGGGCGTTTGATGAGCGCTACGCGCGTCTGCTGGTGGAGTATGGCTATCTGGTGGATTGCTCGGTTACCCCGAGAGTGAACTGGAAGACGGCGAAAGGCGCGCCGCAGGGCGACGGCGGCACCGATTATCGTCATTTCCCGCAGCACGCCTATTTTCTTGACGAGAATGATATCCGTCGTGAAGGGCAATCATCGCTGCTGGAAGTGCCTATGAGCATTCAGTACAAGCATTCCGCCTGGATGAATGGCCTGAAGCAGGGCTACGATCGCCTGCGCGGCAAAGTACGCTCGCCGTCGGTACACTGGCTGCGTCCGATGGGCGGTAACGTTGAGACGATGAAAAAAGTGGTCGAACAAACGTTGACTCAGGGTAATGACTACGTCGAATATATGCTCCACTCTTCAGAGTACATGCCCGGCGGCAGCCCAACGTTTAAAAACGAGCAGGATATCGAGCGCTTATATGCCGATCTGGACGCTTTTTTCAGCTGGCTGGCGCCGCAGGTGAAGGGAATGACGTTGGCGGAGTATTACCAACAGAAACTCACACAGCGATAAAAGATCACAACCAGGTACCGTATGCGTATCGTGAAGCAGTTTACGCGGAAGAAAAATGCCTTCTTCCGCGAAATTAAGTTTAATTTAATTAACTATCGTTACAGAAATAAAAGCGCACGCCAGCCCTTTAATTCCGCGAAGATTCAGCATGTTTTATTATTGCGCCTGGATGACAAAGTTGGGGATATGGTCGTAACGACCGGCTGCGCAAAGCTTTTAGCCGATCGGGGCTATAAGGTTTCTGTGCTGACCGGGCCGGTCTGTAAGCAGATGCTTGCCGGCGCGGATTTTCTTGAGCAGGTCTATTTATATCAGCCGCGGATGCCGTTAAACGCACTGCGTGCGGCAGGATTTGACGCGGTTGTTGATTTTGATGATGTGAAAACCTACGAGCGTTTTAAACTGCTGGCTGATTTGCAGCCTGGCTGTGTTATCGGTTTTAATAAACAAGAATATAAACTTTACGATCACTCCATCCCTTTTCTGGATAGCAGCAGCCATATTTCCGCCCGCTATAAAGCCGTCGCCAGGCTATTTGGCATAGAACACCCTCATTACCACTATCATCTGCCCGGCGATGCTTTTGAGCGGGAAAAAGTCAAAACACTGATGGCTCAGCACAAGGGGAGTCAGCTCTGTATTGCCATAAACCCGTTTACCGCCTCAACGGATAAAGACTTTTGCCGTCATCAGGTTTCTGCCCTGATTGAGCGCTTATATACGCTCCCTTATAAAATCAGCGTCGTGATGGTCGGGCATAGCGAGAAAATTCGTCAGCTTAATCTGGAAACGGCGCTGCATCTGCCTGATAGCAATATTAATTCAGCGGTTGAGATTGTTCGCCACTGCGATCTGGTGATTACGGCGGATACCGCCATCGTGCATATTGCTCGCGCGTTCGACAAGCCCATGGTGGCGGTTTACAACAAACGTAAACTCAAAGATACCGGTTTGCCAGGCTATACCATCTGGGCGCCGGGTTATGACAAGGCCAGACAAATTGTCTGCGAAGAGACTAACGTCGCCGACATGACCATTGACGCGGTCTGGCCGGTGATCAAAGCCCAGGCGGATGCCCTGATCGCCGCCCGCCAGCAGGCGTAAAAAAGGGCCCGCTGCGGGCCCTTGTCTTAGCGTTTCGCCTTCAGGTCGCCGCTGAGCGCAATGCCCAGCGGTAGCCAAAACAGCGGCCAGCTTTCGCGAGGGTTGCTGATGATAAACATGCCCTGCGAAGCCATAAAAATCAGCGCATAGATAAAAATCGCCAGCCCGTAGCGGCCATCCTGCTGTTTACGCCATGCCTGCCATAACCCTCCGGCAATCACCGCCAGCAGCAGCGCCAGGCCGATGATGCCGCCTTTCAGCAGTGCGCCAAGATAGACGCTGTGGGTGGTGGTGATATGCTCGCCGCTGTAGTTGGTAAAGTTGAGCTCGTAGTCAAAGCCACGACCCAGCCACGGCTGGCTGGCTACTTCCTGGACCGTATGGCGCCAGATACTCAAGCGCAATCCGCTTTGTGTGCCCAGCTCTTCAAAGCGCGCCAGCAGCAGGTCTCCCGTTGGCGTAAAGAGGAAAAGCGCGCCCAGAACCAATGCTAACGCGGCGACAATCAAAAGATTGCGGCGGGTAAAGACGTGCAGGTGCAGGGTGCAAACAAACGCCACCAGCAGGGCGATAATCGGGCCGCGGCTTTGGGTCAGAAACAACATAACCAGCATGATGGCCATCGGCACATACAGCAGGTGGCTGCCTTTCTCCTTCAGCAGCATCGCGCAAATAAGGATACCGATACCGCAATAGCCTGCGAGGTCGATAACGTTGGTCGGCCCGGGATTGCCCGGTGACACCAGGCGCTCTTTGAGGACCAGGGTGAAATCGATCGCCATCGTCCAGATGGAGAGCACCGTGATCCCGGCAACGACGCTCAGCAGCGCCAGATGTCGGGTTCGGGTGTCGCCCAGCAGGGTAGTTAGCAGCAGGAGATAAAAAATTAAATAGGCGCCGTGCGTCAGCGGCGAGTCGATATGCTGAGGCGTCTGCCCCCAAATGTTGCTCAGGGCATAGTAAACGCAGAATATCACCAGCAGGCTATAAACCGGCCACCGCTGGCGGATGCTTTCCGCTATTGCCTGACGGTTAACCTGGTTAAGCAGTGAAAGCAAAAACAGCAAGATAGATAAATGAAGAAGGTTGTTTGTCCGGGTTGATACGCAAAAAACAGCGCTAAAAAACAGAAACAAAGTGAAGAAAATGGTGTAGCCCTGTCTGGCGTAACTACTTATTTTTAAAGTACTCATCAAAAGAAACCTTTGCGAAAATCGTTTCCGGAACCGCGCTTTCTAAAGAGAAGTTAACGACCCGAATATGGTTTTGTTGCAGCACGTTGGCAGCGTGCGAAAAGGACGGCATGACCAGGTCATCCACCTTATTTGCCAGCCAGGAGGGGAGTTTATCCTGTTCCGTTTCGTAGAATCGCGGCTGGTTGAAGTTACTCATATCCAGACCGCTTATCAGAATGGTTTTAAATCCCAGCCACATCAGAATTTGCAGGGCCCAGTAGACCACGGTTCCGGCATCGAAAATGCCCTGGCGGATATCGGTGCTAAAGCAAATATCCTGCCGCTGCGGGTGAAAGCGTAAAGCCGCAACGCCTTTCCAGACCTGCGGCATCGCGCTTTTGGCGACTTTGGGCTGATAAATTTTATAACAGGCGTCTTCAATTAATGCCAAACGACAGCGAAGCTCTGCGCCGTGGCGGTCGAGGATTTTGGCGATACCGTGCATGGTGGTGAAGAGCACGAGATCGGGTTGGCTAATCACTGAACGAATCACGTCCGGCTTTTTATCGTAAAAGACCATATCGACAATGGTATAGAACGAAAATTTAATTTTATCAGAGAGATGCCAGGCGCCATTCACCCCCATCACCGGAACGCTTTTCGGCAGCCGCGTGAAATCAATACGGCGCGTAGAGGGGCCGGTGGCGGTCAGCAGCACCTCGCCCTGGGCGCTATCCTTCAGTTCGCTGAGATTAACCAGCGGCACCGTTTTCCCTTTGTATTTCAGGGTGCGGATTTCACCGCTCGCCGCGCGCGTGATGTGGGTAAACGGCCAGAGATTTTCGTTATGGCGATAGGCGCGTCGATGCGTGTAGCGATAGATCTGCTTAAATAATGAACCCATTAAGCCAGTTCCTGAGATTTCAACAGTTGCCGAATCCGGGAGGCGGGTATATCCCCCGTGCTGCTGCCGCTTTCCGGGCGCACCACGTACTGATTTTTACCGTAGCCGCCAATCAGCCCCGGATCGGTCGGACCGTACAGCGTGAAGTTCGGTTTATCGAGCGCGGCGGTAAGATGGCTCAGCCCCGTGTCGACGGAAACCACCCCGCGCGCGCCTGCCAGAACCTCTGCTACCTGCTCCAGGCTCATGCGCGGCAGGACGTCGACAAAATCGTGCCCCTCCGCCAGGCGCCTGGCCCGCGCCTCTTCATGGGGGGCGCCCCACGGCAGTTTGATGCGTACGCCGCTGTCGGTCAGCAGGGCGATAAGCGCCCGCCAGTTCTCTTCCGGCCAGTGCTTATCATCGCGCGTCGTGGCGTGGAGGAACACCAGATACGGCGCAGCGGACGGGTCAGTCTGACGCAAAAAATGGCGGGCGATCGCGTAGTCGCCCTGGGTTTCCGGCTTCGCGTAGCCGAGGCTTTTTGCGAACAGCTCGCGGGTGCGCTCAACGGCGTGCTGCTGTTTAGCAATATGGTGGCGACGGTTGTAAAACAGGCTGGCCAGCGGCTCGCGGGCGGTTTGCCAGTCCATACCGTGCTTCACGCCGCGGGCCAGCCGGGTGACCAGCGCGGCGCTCTTCACCAGCCCCTGAGCATCGATGATCGCGTCATATTTTTCCGCCCGTACGGCGTCGCGGAAAGCCTTACGCTCGGCTTTGATCGGCGCGGAAAACCACGCCTTGCGCCAGCGGCGAATCGCTACCGGGATGACCCGGTCGACGGTCTCATGCCAGGAGGGGATCTGCGCGAAGCCTTCCTCAACCACCCAGTCGAAACGAATGCCGGGAAAGGCCAGCGCGGCGTCGCTCAGCGCGGGCAGCGTGTGCAGCACGTCGCCCATGGACGAGGTTTTTACGATCAGTACCCGCATCCGTTAGTCTTCCTCTTGTTCCGTTTTTTTCAGCAACAGGTCGTTTAATTCTTCCAGCACGCGCTGTGGCGTAATGTCGATCAAACTCTGATGATAGCCTTCGGCGGCGTCGCCTTTACGCACTTTGTGGTAGCCACTGATCAGGCGGATCACGCGCGCTTTGTGCGACAGAGGTGGAGTGAAGTCCGGGCTGCTGGGCCCGTAGAGCGCCACCAGCGGACGGTCGAGCGCGGCGGCGACGTG
Source organism: Klebsiella sp. BDA134-6 (assembly GCF_015601345.1). Lineage (NCBI taxonomy): Bacteria > Pseudomonadati > Pseudomonadota > Gammaproteobacteria > Enterobacterales > Enterobacteriaceae > Klebsiella > Klebsiella sp. BDA134-6. The sequence goes on along the minus strand of NZ_CP064784.1, from coordinate 5,720,408 downwards.
CATCAGGCCGGAATCGTTGCTGACCACCGCTTTACAGGCGGCGATCAGAATGACTGCCTGCTCAAGTTGAGTCTCCCCGGCCAGATTGCGGCACCATGCCTGCTGTTCGGTATTGAGGGCGGCGAGGATTTCATTGCCCGCTTCGTGATCTTTCGCGGAGCCAAACAGCACGATCTGAAAGCCTTCGTCGATCAGCTGTTTCGCCAGTTCGGCGTAGTGATAGTGCGGCCAGCGTTTTGCCGGGCCGAACTCTGCGCCGGGGCAGAAGCCGATGAGCGGGCGCTCGGCTGAGAGGTTAAACGCGCTACAGGCCTGCGATTTTTCGCCTTCATGTACCTGCAGCTGCGGCCAGAGCAGCGGCTGCGGCAGATCTTTCGCGCAGCGCATCACGCCTTTGTCGTAGGCCAGACCGACGTAGCGTTCGACCATCAGCGGCCAGGCGTCTTTATCCAGCTTGCGGGCATCGTTCAGCAGGCCGTAGCGCATCTCGCCGAGCCAGCCGGTGCGATGCGGTATTCCCGCAAAGAACGGCACGAGGGCCGATTTAAACGAGTTGGGCAGCACATAAGCGCGATCGTAGCGACGTTCGCGCAGGCTGTGCCCAAGCTTACGCCGTTCCCCGATTTCCAGCGCGCCGTGGCCGAGCGGCATCGGGATTGCTTCGTTGACTTCCGGCATGCGCGATAGCAGCGGACGGCACCATGCGGGCGCCATCACGTCGATGATCGCCTGGGGATAGCGCGCCCTGAGCGTACGATAAAGACTTTGCGACATCATCATGTCGCCCACCCAAGACGGGCCAATCACCAGTATTTTCATGCTTGCTTCTTACGCGTCGCGGTTCAGCCAGGCCATATATTCCGTTACGCCTTCGGCAACGGTCTTAAACGGTTTATCGTAGCCCGCTGCGCGCAGGTTTGTCAGATCCGCCTGGGTAAACGCCTGATAGCGGCCTTTCAGCTTATCCGGGAACGGAATGTACTCGATGCTGCCTTTCTGGTGGTAAGCCAGCGTTGCGTCTGCGACAGCCTGGAAAGACTCCGCGCGGCCGGTGCCAAGGTTGAAAATGCCGGATACGCCGTTTTCCCAGAACCACAGGTTCACCGCCGCGACGTCGCCGACGTAGACGAAGTCGCGCTTGAAGCCGTCGCTGCCTTCAAACAATTTCGGACTTTCGCCATTATTCAGCTGAGTATTCAGATGGAAAGCGACGCTGGCCATGCTGCCTTTATGGCCTTCGCGCGGCCCGTAGACGTTGAAATAGCGGAAGCCGACGATCTGCGAGTTCGCTTCCGGCAGGATCTGACGGACATATTCATCAAACAGAAACTTGGAGTAGCCGTAAACGTTGAGCGGCTGCTCGTATTCGCGGGATTCGATAAAGTCGCTGGTGCGGCCGCCGTAGGTCGCCGCGGAAGAGGCGTACAGGAACGGGATTTCACGCTCCAGACAGTAGTGAAGCACCTCTTTTGAGTACTGATAGTTGTTATCCATCATGTACTTGCCATCCCACTCCGTGGTGGAAGAGCAGGCGCCTTCATGGAAAATAGCGTCGATATCGCCGAACTCTTCGCCCGCCATAATCTGGATCAGAAAGTCTTCTTTATCCATGTAGTCGGCAATGTTCAAATCCACCAGATTGATGAATTTGGTGCCGTCTTTCAGATTATCTACGACCAGAATGTCGGTAATGCCCTGGTCATTCAGTGCTTTAACGATATTGCTGCCGATAAAGCCTGCGCCGCCGGTAACGATGATCATAACTGTAACCTTTGAAGTGGGTAGTCCAGAGACAATCCGGACATGAATACTCTTATCATATCACTACATCGAAAAGGCTTCAGCCATTCGCCGATAAGGTAGAGAGGGACTCGTGATTTATGCTGCAAATAATTCATGCAGTAATGCATCATCTCGTATCAGCGTATAGCTTTAGGTAATATGTGCCAAATTTTGCCGAATCTGGAGAGTTGCAATGCGTGGTGATTTCTACAAACAGTTAACCAATGACCTGGATACCGCGCGCGCGGAAGGGTTGTTTAAAGAAGAACGGATTATTACTTCGGCGCAGCAGGCGGATATCACCGTCGGCGGCAGTCAGGTGATTAACTTCTGCGCCAATAACTATCTCGGCCTCGCGAACCACCCGGAACTGATTGCCGCCGCGAAAAGCGGCATGGATAGCCACGGCTTCGGTATGGCCTCCGTGCGTTTTATCTGCGGGACCCAGGACAGCCATAAAGCGCTTGAGAAGAAGCTGGCCGATTTTCTCGGTATGGAAGATGCGATTCTCTACTCCTCCTGTTTTGATGCTAACGGCGGCCTGTTTGAAACCCTGCTCGGCGCAGAAGATGCGATTATCTCCGATGCCCTGAACCACGCGTCGATCATCGACGGCGTGCGCCTGTGTAAAGCGAAGCGCTTCCGCTACGCCAACAACGATATGGTGGAGCTGGAAGCCCGTCTGAAAGAGGCGCGTGACGCCGGCGCGCGCCATGTGCTGATTGCCACCGACGGCGTGTTCTCAATGGACGGGGTGATCGCCAACCTGAAGGGCGTTTGCGATCTGGCGGACAAATACGACGCGCTGGTGATGGTGGATGATTCTCACGCCGTGGGTTTTGTGGGTGAAAACGGCCGCGGTTCCCATGAGTACTGCGACGTGATGGGCCGCGTCGATATTATCACCGGTACGCTGGGTAAGGCGCTGGGCGGCGCGTCCGGCGGCTATACCGCCGCGCGTAAAGAAGTTGTCGAGTGGCTGCGCCAGCGCTCGCGTCCGTATCTGTTCTCCAACTCGCTGGCGCCGGCGATTGTCGCCGCTTCCATCAAAGTGCTGGAGATGGTGGAAGCGGGCAGCGAGCTGCGCGATCGCCTGTGGGCTAACGCGCGCCTGTTCCGTGAAAAAATGACCGCGGCAGGGTTTACCCTTGCGGGCGCCGATCACGCCATTATCCCGGTGATGCTCGGTGAAGCCACCGTGGCGCAGCAGTTCGCGCGCGAGCTGCAAAAAGAAGGGATTTACGTCACCGGATTCTTCTACCCGGTGGTACCAAAAGGCCAGGCGCGTATCCGTACCCAGATGTCTGCGGCGCATACCCCTGAACAAATTGAACGTGCGGTGGAAGCCTTTACCCGCATCGGTAAACAACTGGGCGTCATTGCCTGAGGGTGTGAGATGAAAGCGTTATCCAAACTGAAGGCGGAAGAAGGCATCTGGATGACCGACGTGCCGGAACCGGAAGTCGGCCATAACGATTTGCTGATTAAAATTCGCAAGACCGCGATTTGCGGTACCGACGTGCACATCTACAACTGGGACGAGTGGTCGCAAAAGACCATTCCGGTGCCGATGGTGGTGGGCCATGAATATGTCGGCGAAGTGGTGGGTATCGGTCAGGAAGTTCGCGGCTTTAAGCTTGGCGACCGCGTTTCCGGCGAAGGGCATATCACCTGCGGCCACTGCCGTAACTGCCGCGCCGGGCGTACGCATCTGTGCCGCAATACCACGGGCGTCGGCGTCAACCGTCCGGGCTGTTTTGCCGAATATCTGGTGATCCCGGCGTTTAACGCCTTTAAAATCCCCGACAATATCTCTGACGATCTGGCGTCGATTTTCGACCCATTTGGCAACGCCGTGCATACCGCGCTTTCATTCGACCTCGTCGGTGAAGATGTGCTGGTTTCCGGCGCCGGCCCGATCGGCGTGATGGCCGCCGCGGTGGCGAAACACGTTGGCGCGCGTAACGTGGTGATTACCGACGTTAACGAATATCGTCTGGAGCTGGCGCGCAAAATGGGCGTCACCCGGGCGGTGAACGTTTCTAAAGAGAACCTTAACGATGTGATGGCCGAACTGGGCATGACCGAAGGTTTCGACGTGGGTCTGGAGATGTCCGGCGCGCCGCCGGCGTTCCGCACCATGCTCGATACCATGAACCACGGCGGGCGCATCGCCATGCTGGGGATCCCGCCGTCGGATATGTCTATCGACTGGACCAAGGTGATTTTCAAGGGGCTGTTTATCAAAGGGATTTATGGTCGCGAAATGTTCGAAACCTGGTACAAGATGGCCGCGCTCATCCAGTCCGGTCTCGATCTGTCGCCGATCATCACTCACCGCTTTGGTATTGATGATTTCCAGCAGGGCTTTGACGCGATGCGTTCCGGCCAGTCTGGCAAAGTCATTCTCAGCTGGGATTAATTTCCCTCGGTCTGCATTTTAAAAAAGCGCCCTGCGGGCGCTTTTTTGAGAGTTGTCCTACATTTTTGTGATACTTAATCCACTCCGCACTTTTTCTAAATCGCTTTCTCGCCTATTCGTTTATACAGTCAGTTTAACCATGGTTTAACCCTACAAAGATTATGCTTAAACTTTCTGTATGCTTATTGACCTGTAATTCATCCCGCTTATTACGGGAGGTTTTACCACCTTTGCTTAAGGTAGCCGATGAATTTATCGTCATCGATTCAGGCAGTACGGACGCCACGCTGCAGATTTGCCAACAGTTCGGTCTCACCGTTCACTATCATGCTTATACCACTCACGGCTCGCAGATGAACTACGCGACCTCCCTCGCCAGCCACGACTGGGTGCTGTGTATGGATAGCGATGAGATTCTTGATGACGAGGTGGTGGCAGCTATTCTGGCGCTGAAGGCGGGGGATGAGCCCGATCCAACCTGCGCCTGGCGTCTGCCGCGCTACTGGTTCGTGCTGGGTGAAGAGGTGCGAACTATTTACCCGGTATCCTCGCCGGATTTCCCGGTTCGCTTGTATAACCGTTCTGCCGCCCGGTTCAACGAGCGTCCGGTAGACGATCAGGTCGTCGGTTTTTCGTACTCGGCCAGGCTACCGGGATGCGTGCGCCACGACACTTTCTACTCCCTGCATGAAGTGTTTAATAAGCTCAATAGCTACACCACGCGGCTGGTTAAATATCAGAAGATCAGGCCGTCTCTTGGGCGCGGAGCGATCAGCGCGATTGGCGCTTTCTTTAAGTGGTATCTGTTTAGCGGAGCGTGGCGAAAGGGCAAGGTCGGCGTGGTCACCGGGCTTTACGCGACCTTTTACAGCTTTCTTAAATACTTTAAAGCCTGGTACGCCCATCAGGACAAGCCGGAATCCGCGGCGGATAAGCACACGGATTCCCGGACGATTTAGTTGGTGGGCTGATCCCAGCCCTGCCACTTCAGCTGGTAATACTGCAACAGCGTACTCTGGGCGATGCTTTCGCTCAGAATGGTAAAGAAGCGGCTGGCGTTGACCGGCTCCGGCGGACGTTTAGATTTGCACTGCTTCACGCCGCGGAACGGATTGCGCGGCGGCTGAACCCGCGGCGCGGTGTTCGGCGTAGAGGTATCCACCTGCGGTTCGTTGAGCAGGCTGCTCGGGCGAACCAGAGTGATATCCGGCGGCAGGTTATACACCATCTGCTGCAGCACGCGCACCGTCGTCGGGTGCGGGTGGCCGATAGCAATGGCGGAACCGTTGCGCCGCGCCAAAGCGATAGCGCGGTTGAACTGATAGCGGATATCCGCTTCGTTTTGGGTATCGTCGAGGAAAACCTTACGCTTAATCACCTTTACGCCGGTGCCCTGCGCCGCGCGCATGGCTTGGGTATTGCCGATGGTGACGCTATCGAGAAAGTAGAGATTGTAGCGCTCGAGCGCCTGCATCACCTTCTGCATGCCGAAGAGGTTCGACGTCATCGCGCTGCCCATATGGTTATTCAGCCCCACGGCGTAAGGGACCTTGCCGTAGGCTTCGCGGATAATGCGCTCTATCTCGCTGCTGTTCATATCCGGACGGAGAGTATCTTTTTCCAGCGGCTGTTTGCTGAGCGGCGCCATCGGCAGGTGGATGAGCACCTCGTGGCCGAGATTATGCGCTTTGGTCGCCATTTCGCGGGCGTGGGGCGCATTAGGGAGTACGGCAACGGAGATCGTCGCTGGCAGCGCCAGCACCTGGTTTTCCGTTTGTGGACGATAGCCAAAGTCGTCGATAACAATGGAGAGTTTGCCGGCAAATACCGGCGACGCGATAACCAGCGTACCGGTTACCGCGAGTGCGATTCTGCGAAATTGAAGCAAAACTTATCTTCCCAACCACGGCTGTGGATTGACCGCCTGACCCTGGCGGCGAATTTCGAAATACAGCGACGGACGGCCCTGACCGCCGCTGCTGCCTACGAGAGCGATCGGCTGGCCCGCCCGGACCTGAGTGCCGACGCTGACCAGCGCGCTTTGGTTATAGCCGTAAAGACTCATGTCGCCTTTGCCGTGTTCAACGACCACCACCAGGCCATAGCCCTGCAGCCAGTCGGCGAGAATAACCCGACCATCGGCAACGGCTTTGACCTCGGTGCCTTCAGACGCAGCGATAACCATCCCCTTCCAACGTAGTTCACCTTGCAGCTGTTCGCCATAGCGATGGAGAATTGAGCCGCGAACCGGCCAGAATGCCTGGCCGCGCGGTGAGCCAAGCCCGCCGGTGCGGGACATCAGCGAGCGTTCGCTTTCGGTAGGTTTGTAGGTGGTGCCTTTACGCGAGGCTTCCTGCTGGCGATCGCGCACATCCTGCGCTTCGCGGGCTTCGCGATCCGCCCGCGCTTTGGCCGCCGCCGCCGCCTGGGCGATACGGCCGCGCAGGCGTGATTCGTTAGCCCGCATCTCGCTGAGCTGCTGCTGGCCTTGCTGAATGGAGGATTCCAGGCTGGCGAGGGTCTTTTTACGCTCGTTGCGCGCCTGCTCCAGCTTGCTCTGCTGGGCGCGCTGTTCGTACACCAAGGTTTGCTGCTGGCTCTGTTTCTCTTCCAGCATCGATTTTTGCACCGCCATGTCTTCGCGGGTTTTCTTCAACTGGGCGATGGTTTCCTGGCGCGCCTGGTTCAGATAGCCAAAGTAAGCCTGCAGGCGTTGATTACGCTGCCCCTCTTCGCCGCTGAGGATCATCTGGATACCGGTATGTGGCCCCTGACGAAACGCGGCGTCGAGTTGCGCGGAAAGATTACGCTCCTGCGAGGCGCGCTGACGCTCCAGCTTAGCCAGCGCGGCGTTCATTTCGTCGATCTGCTTATTTAGCTGGTTCAGCGTTTCCTGAGTTTCGCGCAGCTTGCGCGCGGCGGCGGAGATAGCCTCCTCCTGCGCTTTAAGCTGAGCGACCAGGGAAGCGCGCTGCTGCTGCTGCTGCTTAATCGCCCGCTGTTTAGCGGCGATATCGGCCTGAATGGATTTAAGCTGGTCGCTGTCGTCGGCGTGAGCAGATGCGGCGCACAGCAATACGCCAGCGCTAAGCGCGCTGGCGTAAAGGACGGATCGAACTGCCGTTGCGATCCATGTAGTTGAATAAGTCGCCTTTCCCCTCATGGGGAAGGATTATTCCACGATGAACAGCGGCTTGCCAGTCATCTCTTGCGGGATTTCCATTCCCATCAGCGTCAGCATGGTCGGCGCGATGTCGGAAAGTTTGCCGCCGTTAACCGCTTTGACGTTTTTATCGCCAACGTAAATCAGCGGAACCGGCAGGTTGGTGTGCGCGGTATGCGCCTGACCGGTGGCCGGGTCGCGCATCTGCTCGGCGTTGCCGTGGTCTGCGGTGATCAGCAGCTGTCCGCCAACGGATTCAACGGCTTTGCTAACCTGGTCGATGCAGTGATCCAGCGCTTCCACCGCTTTAACGGCGGCTTCCATCACTCCGGTATGGCCAACCATATCGCCGTTCGGGTAGTTACAGATGATGGTGTCGAACTGACCGCCCTTGATGGCGGCAACCAGTTTTTCGGTCAGCTCGGCGGAGCTCATTTCCGGCTGCAGATCGTAGGTCGCGACCTTCGGCGAGTTGATCAGAATGCGCTCTTCGCCTTTGAACGGCTCTTCAACGCCGCCGTTGAAGAAGAAAGTTACGTGAGCGTATTTTTCGGTTTCGGAGATGCGCAGCTGGGTTTTGTCGTTCTTCGCCATCCATTCGCCGAAGGTATTGGTCAGGGACGCCGGCGGATAAGCACAGGCGACTTTAATGTCCGCGGCGTATTCGGTCAGCATGACGAAATCGAGGTTCACTACTTTCTTACGGGCGAAGCCGTCGAAATCGGCGTTAACGAAGGCGCGAGTAATTTCGCGGGCGCGGTCGGCGCGGAAATTCATGAAAATCAGCGCATCGCCGTCTTCCATCGCCGCGTCGGCCTGGCCTGCGGCGCGGATAACGGTCGCTTTCACGAACTCATCGTTCTCATCGCGCGCATAAGCGGCCTGCAGGCCTGCAACGGCGGTATCGGCCTGGAACTCGCCTTTTGCCAGGGTCATCAGATCGTAAGCCTGCTCAACGCGATCCCAACGATTGTCGCGGTCCATGGCGTAGTAGCGGCCAATGATCGAGGCGACGCGGCCTTTGCCCAGCGCGGCAAATTTGTCTTCGAATTTCGCCAGCGTCTTTTCAGCGCTGCGCGGCGGGGTATCGCGGCCGTCGAGGAAGGCGTGCAGATAGATTTTATCCGCGCCGCGCTCGGCTGCCAGTTCCACCATCGCCATGATGTGGTCTTCGTGGCTGTGGACGCCGCCCGGCGACATCAGGCCCATGATATGCACGGCTTTGCCCGCGGCGACGGCTTTATCGACCGCGCCGGTCAGTACCGGGTTGGCGAAGAAGGTGCGTTCTTTGATTTCAACGTCCAGGCGGGTCAGATCCTGGTACACGATGCGGCCCGCGCCGAGATTAACGTGGCCTACTTCAGAGTTGCCCATTTGACGATCCGGCAGACCGACTTCCAGGCCTGAAGCATCGATCAGAGTGTGCGGACGTTTTGCCCACAGTGCGTCCATAACAGGGGTTTTAGCGCTATAAATAGCGTTATCCTGCTGGTCTTCACGGTAGCCATAGCCATCCAGAATCACCAGTACCATAGGTTTTTTAGAAACCGACATTGCGACAACCTCATGCTCAAAGACAGAAAATTTGCGTAATTTTACTACAGCTGAATCGATCAAATCACCGTAAAAGATCAAAGAAAGAGGGCGGCCAGAGCGCATCGTTGCGGCGAGAGCGGTTTTTTTTCGTGACGGGCCGCAGAAAATACATTACATCGCGCTCACTGGCTGTATTTGCCGCAATGCACAGGTATACTCCTTCCCTGGTTTTTTTATCACTTAGTCGGGAGTTGTAACCCCCCATGCAAGAAATTATGCAATTCATCAGCCGTCACCCCGTCCTGAGCATCGCGTGGGTCGCGCTGCTGGTGGCGGTGCTGTTCACCACCTTTAAAGGATTGATGTCGAAAGTTAAAGTCATCACCCGTGGTGAAGCGACGCGCCTGATCAACAAAGAAGATGCCGTGGTTGTCGACCTGCGTCAGCGTGACGATTTCCGTAAAGGCCACATTGCGGGTTCTATTAACCTGCTGCCGAGCGATATCAAAGCAAATAACGTCGGCGAGTTGGAAAAGCACAAAGCACAACCCATTATAGTAGTAGACGGCTCAGGTATGCAGGCGCAAGAACCCGCCAGCGCGCTGAACAAAGCCGGCTTTGAAAAGGTCTTCGTACTGAAAGAGGGCATCGCTGGCTGGAGCGGCGAGAACCTTCCTCTGGTACGCGGTAAATAATTTACCCGCGTCTTTATGGCGCAGCGCGGTTTTCCCTGCGGCGGCTATTCGCCAGCGGGAAGATAGCGCCTGCGGCGTGAAACTCTCGGGGGTAAAAACAGGAGTGAAGTCATGGCCAATATTGATATCTATACCAAAGCGACCTGCCCGTTCTGCGTACGTGCAAAAGCGCTGCTGAACAGCAAGGGCGTGACGTTCAACGAGTTGCCTATCGATGGCGATGCTGCGAAGCGTGAAGAAATGATTCAGCGCAGCGGTCGGACGACGGTTCCGCAGATTTTTATTGATGCGCAGCACATTGGCGGCTGTGACGACTTGTATGCGCTTGATTCACGTGGTGGACTCGATCCCCTCCTGCGCTAATTTTTGCGCTCATCCCCATTGGACGGGCGTACTTAAGGACAACACGAAAGGGTTTTACTATGTCAGAACAAAACAGCACCGAAATGACTTTCCAGATTCAGCGCATCTACACCAAAGATATCTCTTTTGAAGCGCCGAACGCGCCGCAAGTTTTTCAGAAAGATTGGCAGCCGGAAGTTAAACTTGATCTGGATACGGCTTCCAGCCAGCTGGCTGAAGGCGTGTATGAAGTGGTGCTGCGCGTAACCGTAACCGCCTCTCTGGGCGAAGAAACCGCGTTCCTGTGTGAAGTACAGCAGGGCGGTATTTTCTCCATCGAAGGCATCGACGGTACCCAGATGGCGCACTGCCTCGGCGCATACTGCCCGAACATTCTGTTCCCGTACGCGCGCGAGTGCATCACCAGCCTGGTTTCTCGCGGTACCTTCCCGCAACTGAACCTTGCGCCAGTGAACTTCGATGCGCTGTTTATGAACTATCTGCAGCAGCAGGCTGGCGAAGGTGCTGAACAACATCAGGATGCCTGATGAACGCGCTTAACGCTGCAATGACTGTGATCGGTGCCGGCTCTTACGGCACCGCTCTTGCCATCACCCTGGCAAGAAATGGCCACGAGGTTGTCCTCTGGGGCCATGACCCGAAACATATCGCGACGCTGCAGAACGATCGCTGCAACGCTGCGTTCCTTCCCGATGTTCCATTCCCGGATACGCTGCACCTTGAGAGCGACCTGGCAACGGCGCTTGCCGCCAGCCGCGATATTCTCGTGGTGGTGCCCAGTCACGTCTTTGGGCAGGTTCTGCGCCAGATCAAGCCGCTGATGCGCCCTGACGCGCGTCTGGTATGGGCAACAAAAGGTCTGGAAGCCGAAACCGGACGCCTGCTGCAGGACGTGGCCCGTGAAGCGCTGGGCGACGCTATTCCGCTGGCGGTGATTTCCGGCCCGACCTTCGCCAAAGAGCTGGCGGCAGGCCTGCCGACCGCGATCTCGCTGGCGTCTACGGACCCGCAGTTCGCTGATGATTTGCAAAGCCTGCTGCACTGCGGCAAGAGCTTCCGCGTCTATATCAACCCGGACTTTATCGGCGTGCAGCTCGGCGGCGCGGTGAAAAACGTCATCGCTATCGGCGCCGGCATGTCTGACGGCATCGGCTTTGGCGCCAACGCGCGTACCGCGCTGATTACCCGCGGGCTGGTTGAGATGTCCCGCCTCGGGGAGGCGCTTGGCGCCGATCCGGAGACCTTTATGGGGATGGCGGGCTTAGGCGATCTGGTGCTCACCTGCACCGATAACCAGTCGCGTAACCGCCGCTTCGGCATGATGCTCGGTCAGGGCATGGACGTGCAAAGCGCGCAGGAGAAGATTGGTCAGGTGGTTGAAGGCTATCGCAATACCAAAGAGGTTCGCGTTCTGGCGCAGCGTTTAGGCGTCGAAATGCCAATAACCGAGGAAATTTATCAGGTATTGTATTGCGGAAAAATTGCGCGCGAGGCAGCATTGACCTTATTAGGTCGTGCACGCAAGGACGAGCGTAGCAACTAACTGCGATGGAACCTGGATCACCTGAGTGACCCGGCCAGCAAAGAACTGGCCGGTCATTATTATATCGTCTGGAGTCAGCAATGCCGTGTGAAGAACTGGATATCGTCTGGAATAATATTAAAGCCGAAGCTCGGGCTTTAGCTGACTGTGAGCCGATGCTCGCCAGTTTTTACCACGCCACGCTACTCAAGCACGAAAATCTCGGCAGCGCCCTGAGCTATATGCTGGCGAATAAACTGGCTTCTCCGATCATGCCCGCCATCGCGATTCGTGAAGTGGTGGAAGAGGCCTACGCCGCCGACCCGGAAATGATCGCCTCCGCCGCCTGCGATATTCAGGCGGTTCGTACCCGCGACCCGGCGGTGGACAAATACTCGACGCCGCTGCTCTATCTGAAAGGGTTCCACGCGCTGCAGGCCTATCGTATCGGCCACTGGTTGTGGAATCAGGGGCGTCGGGCGCTGGCGATCTTCCTGCAAAATCAGGTTTCCGTATCGTTCCAGGTGGACATCCACCCGGCGGCGAAGATTGGCCGTGGCATCATGCTTGACCACGCGACGGGTATCGTCGTCGGTGAAACGGCGGTGATTGAAGACGATGTGTCGATTCTACAATCCGTGACCCTTGGCGGTACCGGTAAAACCAGCGGCGATCGTCATCCGAAAATTCGCGAAGGCGTGATGATTGGCGCCGGGGCGAAGATCCTCGGCAATATCGAAGTCGGACGCGGGGCAAAAATCGGCGCGGGTTCGGTGGTGCTACAGCCGGTGCCGCCGCATACCACCGCCGCAGGCGTTCCCGCCCGCATCGTGGGCAAGCCGGAGAGCGATAAGCCAGCGATGGATATGGATCAGCACTTTAACGGCATACACCATACCTTCGAGTACGGCGACGGTATCTGATTGATTTCCCGGAGACGATGCTGCGCATCTATCCGGGCTACAAAACAGAGCGCTGTCCGGTAGCCCGGACAGGTCCTACGCGCCGCAATCCGGGAATCGCTCAGGCTAGCTGCGCAGCACCGCTCCGGGATAGCCCAGCTGGCGCCAGGCTTCATACACCACCACCGACACCGCGTTCGACAGGTTCATGCTGCGGCTGTCCGGCATCATCGGAATACGAATTTTTTGCTCTGGCGGCAGGGCATCGAGAATGCTGGCCGGCAGGCCGCGGGTTTCCGGGCCAAACAGCAGAAAATCGCCATCCTGATAGCTCACCGCGCTATGCGCCGGGGTCCCTTTGGTGGTCAGGGCGAACAGACGCTGCGGCTTTGCGCTTTCAATAAAAGCGGCGTAATCACGATGGCGCTGGACGGCGGCGAACTCATGGTAATCCAGCCCGGCGCGGCGAAGACGCTTATCATCCCAGGCAAAACCCATGGGTTCGATAATATGCAGATTGAAGCCGGTGTTAGCGCACAGGCGGATGATATTCCCGGTATTTGGCGGGATTTCTGGTTCGAATAAGACGATGTTCAGCATACTGCCCCCTTAATTGCGGGGGGGCAGAATAGCAGATATTTGGTTAACCCTCACCCCGACCCTCTCGCGGAAAGGGTGCGGGAGAAAACCGGCGCCGGCCTGTGAGCCCGATGGCGTTAACCCGCCTGCCGGACGTTTCCCTCTCCCTGGGGGAGAGGGGTCACTGCCGGGTTTCCTGCTACGATCGTATCAAAGGTCCGCAGCGCATCGGCGTTTTGCACTAAAGATTCACGGCTGATTTCGCCGATAGTTTTCGCGCCGGTCAGCGTCATCGCCACCTTCATCTCTTTCTCGATCAGGTTCAGCAGATTGGCGACACCCTGCTTGCCGTGGGTGGCGAGCGCATAGAGGTATGCGCGGCCCAGCAGCACGCTGTCGGCGCCAAGGGCGATCATGCGTACGACATCGAGACCGTTGCGGATGCCGCTATCGGCGAGGATGGTAATGTCGCCTTTAACCGCATCGGCAATCGCGGGCAGGGCGCGGGCGGAAGAGAGCACGCCGTCAAGTTGGCGGCCGCCGTGGTTGGAAACCACGATGCCGTCAGCGCCGAAGCGCACCGCGTCGCGGGCGTCTTCCGGATCGAGGATCCCCTTGATCACCATCGGACCGTCCCAAAAGTCGCGGATCCACTCAAGGTCTTTCCAGGAAATCGAAGGATCGAAGTTATTCGCCAGCCAGCCGATATAGTCCTCCAGACCGGTCGGCTTGCCGAGGTAGGCGGAGATATTGCCCAAATCGTGCGGCCGACCGTTTAATCCGACGTCCCATGCCCACTGAGGATGAGTCACCGCCTGCCAGTAGCGGCGCATTGCCGCGTTCGGGCCGCTCATCCCGGAGTGAGCGTCGCGATAGCGCGCGCCGGGGGTCGGCATATCGACGGTAAAGACCAGCGTCGAACAGCCCGCCGCCTTCGCCCGCTCCAGCGCATTGCGCATAAAACCGCGGTCGCGCAGGACGTATAGCTGGAACCACATTGGGCGCTTAATGGTCGGGGCGACCTCTTCAATCGGGCAGACGGAAACGGTAGAGAGGGTAAACGGAATACCTTTTTCATCCGCTGCGCCAGCGGCCTGCACTTCACCACGGCGGGCGTACATCCCGCACAGTCCAACCGGCGCCAGGGCTGTCGGCATCGCCAGCTTCTCGTTGAATAAGGTGGTTTCCAGGCTCAGGTCCGACATATTGCGCAGAATACGCTGGCGGAGCGCGACGTCGGACAGGTCCTCAACGTTGCGGCGCAGGGTGTGCTCGGCGTAAGCGCCGCCGTCGATATAGTGGAACAGGAACGGTGGCAGGATACGCTGTGCGGCGGCGCGGTAGTCGCTGGCGGCGGAAATAATCATCACAAGTTCTCCCTGGAATTTTCGTTATGGTCACCGGGCAGGCGGGTAATTCGCGCCTGGCGGGCCTGGTCTTCATCAAAGCGTTTGATCGTGGCGTGAACAAAGCCCAAATGGGCCATCATCGCCTTTCTGGCACCTTCCGGGTCACCGGCGATAATCGCCTCCATGACCGCCTGGTGCTGTTCGGTCAAGCGAGCGAATACCGGCGGGACGAGATACATCCGCTGGCGGCTCTCCTTGACTGAGGACTGTAAGAGGTCGAAAAAACCGCGCATGGTTTGCAGCAGCACCACGTTGTGCGAGGCTTCGGCAATCGCCAGGTGGAAGCGGACGTCGGCCTGCGAGGCCAGGTCCGGATCTTCGCTTTGGGTGGCTTCAAAGCAGAGGCGGATTTTCTCTTTTTCGGCATCGGTTGCCCGCATTGCCGCATGCCAGGCGGTACTGGCTTCGATGGCGTGACGGGCTTCGAGAATATCAAAGCTGTAATCGGGGTCGTCGGAGAGCAGCGTCTTCAGCGGCTGGACGATGTTTTGCTCCGACCACGCTTCATGCTGCCAGCGCACGAAGGTGCCCCCGCCGCGACGACTGAGCAGCACCCCTTCGTTGACTAACATCGCCAGCGCTTCGCGCAGGGAATTGCGCGATACGCCCAGCTGCGCCGCCAGCTGACGTTCGGCGGGCAATCGCATGCCCGCCTCCAGCTTTTGTTCTTCAATCAGCGCCCGCACGCGACGGGCTACATCGTCGGCAAGGCGTTTTGGCATCACTATCACGGGATCATCCAGGTTAAGACGTAGGCCTGCAGGGTGGTGATCACGCCGACCATGCAGGTGAAAATCAGACTATGTTTCACGGTAAAGCGGAACAGGTCCGACTCCTTCCCAACCAGACCGACCGCCGCACAGGCGATGGCGATGGACTGTGGGGAGATCATTTTCCCGGTCACGCCGCCGGTGGTGTTAGCGGCGACCAGCAGGATATCGGAGACGCCAATCTGCTGGGCCGCCGTCGCTTGTAGCGCGGCAAACAGCGCGTTCGACGAGGTATCCGAACCAGTCAGGAATACCCCCAGCCAGCCGAGGAACGGCGAGAAGAAGGTAAACGCATGGCCGGTATGCGCCAGCGCAAGGGCCAGCGTTGAGGATAGACCGGAATAGTTAGAAATAAAGGCGAACGCCAGTACCATGCCGATGGAGTAAATCGGCAGCGCCAGCTCTTTCAGCGTGCTGCCAAAGGTCGAGATCGCGTCCTTCGGCTTCATGCGCAGCCAGACGATGGAAAGCAGCGCGGCGAACAGGATGGCGGTGCCGGTGGCGGAGAGCCAGTCAAACTTATAGACCGCGGCGTAAGGCGTGGCTTCGTTGACCACCGGCGGCATGCGGGCCACCATTTTGTCGAGAAACGGCACGGAAATATTAATCACAAAATCGTACATCGCGCCGCCCGGGGCGAACAGCGCTTTGAACGGCGGCACGCTCCACAGGGTCACGGTTGCGGTCAGAAACAGGAACGGCGACCACGCGCGAATCACCTGTCCCGGCGTGTAGCGGGTGTGCGCCAGGTTCATATCGACCTGCGATGCGCCCATATCGCCGAAGCGGAAGATGCGAACCGGCTGCCAGCGTTTGAGGAACAGCGTCAGGCAGACCAGCGATACCAGTGAAGAGATAATGTCCGGCAGCTCCGGGCCGAGGAAGTTAGAGCTGAGGTACTGAGCAATCGCGAAGGAGCCGCCGGCGACCATGACTGCGGGCCAGGTCTCTTTAATGCCGCGCCAGCCGTCCATAATCGCCATGATCCAGAACAGCACGATGATGGTCAGGAACGGCAGCTGGCGGCCAACCATCTGGCCGATTTCGAAACTGTCGAGGCCCGTCACCTGTCCGGCGACCAGAATCGGAATGCCCATCGCGCCAAACGCGACCGGCGCGGTGTTGACGATCAGACAGAGGCCTGCCGCATACAGCGGGTTAAAGCCGAGCCCCACCAGCAGCGCTGCGGTGATGGCGACCGGCGCGCCAAAACCGGCGGCCCCTTCGAGGAACGCGCCGAAGGAGAAACCGACAATCAGCATTTGCAGACGCTGATCCGGGGTGATCGACAAAATCGATGAGCGGATAATGTCGAACTGCCCGGTTTTCACCGAGATTTTATAGACGAAGACCGCAGCGATAATAATCCACGCGATTGGCCACAGGCCGTAGAAGAAGCCGTAGATGACGGAGGCCAGCGCGTGGTCAACCGGCATTTTGTAGAACAGCAGAGCGACGGAGAGCGCAATGAGCACGGTCCAGGTCGCGGCAACGTACCCTTTCAGCTTGAGCTTTAACAGGGCAAAAAAGAAAAATAGAATCGGTAGCGATGCGATAAGACTCGATAGCCAGATGTTGCCGGCCGGATCGTAATTTTGTTGCCAGAGGTTCATGCAGGTCTCCATCGGGCCGTTATGATGCCGTGCTGAGTCTTGCGCTCTTAGCAGGTCACATCATTTGTAAAATTGGCCCAGCCAAATTGCGATTGTAGGATTAACGACAACGAATGGTTAATCAAATGTTATTGATGAGCAATATGTCTGTGACGAAAAATGATGGATATGTGAACCATTGGGCGATTTAAGAAATAATTGGTAGGGCCAGTTGGGGCGATGAATAGCGTTAGAAACAGAATAGATCCCGGAGGCGATGCTGCGCATCTGTCCGGGCTACCATCTCGTAGACGGCGGTGAACCCATAGCCCCGGTAAGGCGTTAGCCGCCACCGGGGACGACAGGATTAGAACGCGGTTTTGGCGAAGCCGGTCATCTCTTTGAGGCCCATTTCGCGACCCAGCGCGGTCATCGGGTGAACAACAACCAGACCGCGCACGCTTTTCTTGAGTTTGCCCATATCGGCCTGCTCTTTTTTGGTGATGGCGCGGCGATGCGGCATGTCCATCAGCTTTTGCGCTTCTTTGCTCAGCTTCTGGCCTTGAATCTCACGCAGGCGGATGATTTCTGCCTCAATGGTGGTTTTTTCTTTTTCCAGCTCGGCGTATTTTTCTGCGGCTTCAACCAGGGACAGATCGGCCTGCTGGTGGCGGATGGCGTCAAGACGATCGCTCAGACGTTTAATTTCGTTTTTTTCGACTTCTTTCATGATGGCTTAATCTATTAAGAAAGGGGCATTATCAGACTATAGTATGTGCTGTCGCTTGGGTTGTGGGTAGTAATTTATCAAAACGTCGCCGTTTTTTGGTCATAACAGCCGTAACGGCATTCAATAACCTATTGAACATAAAAATCATTTTTAGCCAGAGTTGGCGAATATTCATTTCTGTGAAGCCTGTCGGTCATTCAGCACGTTTTCCTCATCTGAAAGCCTGTTTTTGGCTAATCCTTAATAAGATCATTCCCGAGCAGAGGAGAGCGTGATGGCGAAAATCGGCGACGGCGTACCGCGCATTATTGATAAGGCCGTAGATTTTATGGCTTCAAGCCAGGCTTTTATGGAATATCTGAAAAAATCTCCGCGTTTGCAGCATATACCGCCGGATATTCCGGCTGATAAAGAAGCGCTATTTCTGCGGCGTCTTGAGTATTATCGTCAGCTTTATCGGCCGACGTGCGACCAGCAAGAGCCAGAATCAGAGGGTTGATTTTTGAAAGGCTTTTTTTAAGCTGATTTTAGAAATCAGCTCGGTCAGAGATAGCATCATTGTCGAACGTACGACCTGCTGGTAGCGCAGCTTTTGCATTGCCAGCAGGTCCGCATCGCTCTCATCAAATAGCGGCGTTGGCGGCAGAGCGGCTACGCAGTGCAGTTCGCCAAACGGTCCAAGGATCTCATCGTCGGTAAAGCTGTACTCATTACCGTCGTGGTTCAGTTCTTCGCGCAGGGCCATCAGCAGTTCAGCGTCTTCATATTCGGCGCGGCTAATCACCCCAAGGCCGTAAATCAGCTTCAGGCGTACAGAAAGGTCGCCAAGCGGCCCGTCGCCGTCCAGCAACGGCTCCACTGCGTATTTCACCGCGTAGTCGTCTTTACGGAATACCTGAAGCACCAGAATATTGACCGCTTCCGTCAACAGTTCAACGGTGGCGATCAGGAAGCTTCTTACGGTTTTGCCAGCATTCAGACGTTCAAGCACACGGTTTTCAAATGCCTGTGTTTCTTCCATTATTGCCTGCATATCTGACATGAGTAATGGGCGCGGTTCGGACCGCGCCAGGTCTTGCCTCATTTGGTGGCGCTGTAGTCGTTAACGGCCTCCGCCACCACTTCGCTTGCCGCGTCCAGACCCGAAATCTGCGCCAGCGCAGCCTGCGGACCTTTCTCGGCAATCAGCGCCGCCAGTTCCTGCGCCTGCGGGTCCTCTTCGCTGCGGAAATGCATCGCCGCGGCGATCCCTTTCACCAGATTCCGATGCGGCAGGCCATATTCCAGCGTGCCGAGCAGCGGCTTAATTAAGCGATCCCCCGCGCTCAGTTTGCGCAGCGGCTGGCGGCCAACGCGCTCAACGTCATCTTTCAGATACGGGTTCTCAAAACGACCAATAATTTTCTGGATGTATGCAGCGTGCTTTTGCGCATCAAAGGCATAGCGTTTGATCAGCACCGCGCCGCTCTCTTCCATTGCCCCTTTGACCACAGCGCGAATATTCTCATCAAGAATCGCGTCGCGAATCGTCTGGTGGCCCGCCAGTTTTCCGAGGTAGGCGGTTATAGCATGTCCGGTGTTTAAGGTGAATAGCTTACGTTCGACAAATGCCATCAGGTTATCGGTTAATTCCATACCTGGGATGTTCGGCAGTTCGCCTTTGAACTGGGTCTTGTCGACAATCCACTCGCTGAAGGTTTCCACGGTGACTTCCAGCGGATCGTGAGTGGCGGAAGCGGACGGCGGAACGATGCGGTCAACGGCGGAATCAACGAAGCCGACGTTGGCTTCAACC
This sequence comes from Klebsiella sp. BDA134-6, assembly GCF_015601345.1. Classification (NCBI taxonomy): domain Bacteria; kingdom Pseudomonadati; phylum Pseudomonadota; class Gammaproteobacteria; order Enterobacterales; family Enterobacteriaceae; genus Klebsiella; species Klebsiella sp. BDA134-6. The sequence goes on along the minus strand of NZ_CP064784.1, from coordinate 5,701,148 downwards.
CAGGCTTTATCCTCTTCGGCCAGGGCGTTAAAAACGTGGCCCTTAAGCTGGCTGGTGCCGCGAACCATATTCTCGCAGGCGATGATATTCAGTGGGGCCGTAACGCCCTGGGCCTTGCGTTTAGCCAGGCCTTTGGCAATCGCCGGTGCGATGCGCTCGAGCACGACCGGGCCGACGGCGGTGGTCAGCAGATCCACGTGGGCGATCAGCTCCACGACTTCATCGCCGATGCTGCTGACGGCATCAACGCCGGAAACGGTATCAACCTGCTCGTTCTCGCCGACTACGTGAACCTGATAGCTATGACGGGCATTCAGGGCATCAAGAACGACCTGATTTACATCCGCAAACGTCAGCTGTATCCCCGCGTCCGCCAGCAGTTTGCCGATAAAGCCACGACCGATATTACCTGCGCCAAAATGTAATGCTTTCATAGTATTAACCTTAAATTAATGTTTTTACCTGAGAGGGCTGGGGTGAGGCTTTTCCCTCACCCAAACCCTCTCCCCATGACTAAGGAGAGAGGGGGGCGTTTCCCGGCGCACCGCCGGGAGACAAATTACCCTTTCAACAGCGTCAGAACTTCTTCAACGCTGGTGGTTTTCGTCAGACGCTCAATCACAGATTCATCGTCCAGCGCGTTCGTCAGGCTGGTAATGACCTGAATATGCTCGTTATTACGAGCCGCGATACCGATAACCAGGCGAGCCACCTCGTCCTCTTCTTCGCCGAAGCGCACGCCTTCGGGATACTGGCAGAAGACGATGCCGGTTTTCAGGACGCGATCTTTCGCTTCAATCGTGCCGTGCGGTACCGCGATAGACTCACCCAGATAGGTGGAGGTCAGCTTTTCACGGTCCAGCATCGCCTGGACGTATTCCGGCTCAACGTAGCCGCCTTTCACCAGCTGCTCGCCGGCAAACAGAATCGCTTCTTCTTTGGTCGCCGCTTTACGACCGAGGAAGATGTTCTCCGCGCCGAGTTTGAACAGGTTGGTGTCAGCCGCCTCGAAGCTGTCTTTCAGGCTATCGCGGACTTTCTCTTCGTTGTCAGTATGGCGCTGCGCCGCAACCAGACGTTCAGTCAGGCTGGTGTACAGGCCGCTGTCGAGGAAGTTAGTCAGCGAAATATGCTGCGCCTGCGGCACCTGACGCATCGCCCGCTCGGTCAGATCGCGGTGGGTGATGACCAGGTCCACATCCGGCGGCAGGTTGTTAATCGCACAGTTAGTCACGGAGATATTGCTCAGCCCGGCATCCTGCACTTTCTTACGCAGCACGCCTGCGCCCATGGCGCTGGAGCCCATACCGGCGTCGCAGGCGACGATGATTTTACGTACGTGGCTCAGGTCGTTCGCGACATCGCCAGCGGCCAGCGGAGTAGCGGCGCCTTTGGATTCGGCTTTCATATCGTGCATGCGACGGGTCGCGGCTTCGATATCATCTTCTTCTTTCACTTTGCTGGTTTTCAGCAGAACCGCTGCGACCACGAAGGAAACGGCCATCGCGGCGACAATCGCGGCGATATTAGCGAAGTAGGCGCCTTTCGGCGTCATCGCCAGCACGGCCAGGATGGAGCCCGGGGAAGCCGGAGAGACCAGACCGCCGTTAAAGATGGTCAGCGTGAATACGCCGGTCATCCCGCCGAGGATAACGGCCAGAATCAGGCGCGGGTTCATCAGCACGTACGGGAAGTAAATCTCGTGGATACCGCCGAGGAAGTGGATGATTGCCGCACCGCCCGCAGACTGTTTGGCGCTGCCGCGGCCGAAGAACATATACGCCAGCAGGACGCCCATCCCCGGACCTGGGTTAGCTTCGATCAGGAAGAAGATCGATTTGCCCAGCTCGTGGGATTGCTGAATACCCAGCGGCGAGAAAATACCGTGGTTAATGGCGTTGTTGAGGAACAGGATTTTCGCCGGTTCAACAAAGATAGACGCCAGCGGCAGCATCTCGTGCGCCACCATGAAGTTAACGCCTGCGGCCAGAATTTTCGACAGGACTTCAACCGCCGGGCCAATGCCGAGAAACGCCAGAATGGCGAGGATCATACCGATGATGCCTGCGGAGAAGTTATTCACCAGCATCTCAAAACCGGATTTGATCTTACCGTCTACCCAGACGTCGAATTTTTTAATTGCCCAGCCGCCCAGCGGGCCGGCGATCATGGAGCCGAGGAACATCGGCATATCCGCGCCGACGATAACGCCCATGGTGGTAATCGCGCCGACCACGCCGCCGCGCTCGCCGCCAACCAGCTTACCGCCGGTATAACCGATCAGCAGCGGCAGCAGATAGGTGATCATCGGACCAACCAGCTTCGCCAGCGTTTCGTTCGGTAACCATCCTGTCGGAATGAATAGAGCGGTGATAATACCCCACGCGATAAACGCGCCGATATTTGGCATCACCATATTGCTGAGGAAACGACCAAAGCTTTGCACTTTGATCTTGATATCGGATGACATAAAACACCCCTTCTTCTGTTTTTGCTATCGGCAGGCTGAAAGCCCGAGGCTTGTTGTTAATAAGGCGGCAGAGGTAGCCGGGCCCTGAGTGATAGTGCGAAATCTGGCACTGAATCGTTAAGCTGTCCAGTCGATGGATTTTTATGTGATTTGGATCACATGAATATAGGGCGATGACGGTCTTTTGTAGTGATCTGCATCACAAAATGGATGTGTAAATAAACAACAGACCGGGTTTTAAGGGGGGATAATGCATTTTTATGTGATGAAAATCACAAATTTACTTTGGCACTTTGTTATTTATCTGTGATGTTTATCACAAAATATTTTCACCAGGATTTAGCCTGGTGTGATCTCGCGCAGGTTATGCCGCGTTCCGCTTGCTGATACGTCACTCAGCAACGCGATCGCTTAAAGAACATTTTAGTCATCAATGGCGAAAATGATACGGGTGAATTATGCTCATTTTGTCGGCCCATTTTTCATCCGGCCCGGCACATATCCTGAAAATAATTAGCGTAAATCCGAGGAAATTATGTTTCTCAATTATTTTGCGCTCGGTGTTCTGATCTTTGTATTTCTGGTGATTTTTTATGGAATCATCATTCTTCATGATATTCCTTACCTGATCGCGAAGAAACGTAATCATCCGCATGCCGATGCGATTCACGTCGCGGGCTGGGTGAGCCTTTTTACGCTGCACGTCATCTGGCCGTTTTTATGGATATGGGCCACGCTTTACCGGCCAGAACGCGGCTGGGGTATGCAGCATCGGCGGGACGAGACGCCGTCTGAGGCGGTGGAAGAGGGGGACGAAATCAGCGAACTGCGCCAGCGGGTTATCGCGCTCGAGCAGCAAATAAACGGTCTTAGACCGTCAGCTCAACCTCCTTCGGTGGAGAAATAACTCATGGATCTGCTAATTATTTTGACCTATGTGGCAATTGCCTGGTCAATATTTAAAATATTTAAGATCCCGGTAAATAAATGGACGGTTCCCACCGCGGCGCTGGGCGGCGTATTTATTGTTAGCGCGCTTATTTTATTAATGAACTATAACCACCCGTATACCTTTACCGCGCAAAAAGCGGTTATTTCTATTCCTATTACGCCGCAAGTCACCGGGGTGGTCAGCAGCGTCACGGATAAAGCAAATCAACGGGTTAAAAAGGGCGAGGTGCTGTTTACCATCGATCCGGCGCGTTATCAGGCCCGGGTGGACAGGCTGCAGGCCGACCTTGTTACTGCGCTGCACAGCATTAATACCCTTAAAGCCCAGCTTTCTGAGGCTCAGGCCAATACCACGCGCGTTTCGGCGGAGCGCGACCGTCTGTACAAGGATTATCAGCGCTACCTGAAAGGAAGCCAGGCGCGGGTCAATCCGTTTTCTGAAAGCGATATCGATAATGCCCGGCAAAACTATCTGGCGCAGGATGCAATGGTGAAAGGGTCTGTCGCGGAGCAGGCACAGATCCAGAGCCAGCTCGACAGCATGATAAACGGTGAGCAGTCGCAGGTGGTGAGCCTGCGCGCGCAGCTGGCGGAGGCGAAATATAACCTCGATCAGACGACCGTGCGCGCGCCCAGCGATGGTTATATCACCCAGGTGTTAATTCGTCCTGGGACCTATGCCGCCTCGCTGCCGCTGCGTCCGGTGATGGTCTTTATCCCCCAGCAAAAACGGCTGATTGTGGCGCAGTTCCGGCAAAATTCGCTGCTCAGGCTGGAGAAGGGTGACGATGCTGAAGCGGTGTTCAACGCGCTGCCGGGACAGGTCTTTCGCGGCAAGCTGGTTAGCATCCTGCCAGTCGTGCCGGGGGGAACATACCAGGCGCAGGGCACGCTGCAGGCGCTGACGGTGACGCCGGGCACCGACGGCGTGCTGGCGACCATTGAGCTGGAGCCTGATGCCGCCGTAGACGCCCTGCCTGACGGCATTTACGCCCAAGTGGCGGTCTACTCCGATCATTTCACCCACGTTTCGGTGATGCGCAAGGTGCTGCTGCGGATGACCAGCTGGATGCACTATCTCTATCTGGACCATTAGCGGGGTCGGTCCGGCATGAGGTGATTGCTCTCTCTGCTATTTGCCTGCGTCTGCGCCATACTTACTACTTTGTTGGCGAAAGGAGCAGGCAATGAAACTGATCGGCAGCTACACCAGTCCCTTTGTGCGCAAAATTTCCGTCATATTGCTGGAAAAAGCGATCCCCTTCGAGTTCGTCAACGAATTCCCTTACCACGAGACCAACGGCGTGGCGCAGTATAATCCGCTGGGAAAAGTACCCGCTCTGGTCACCGACGACGGTGAATGCTGGTACGACTCGCCCATTATTGCGCAATATCTGGAGCTGCTCGGCATCGCGCCGGATATGTTGCCTGTGGCACCGAAGGCCGCGCTGAAATTGCGTCAAATTGAAGCGCTGGCTGATGGCGTGATGGAGGCTGCGCAAACGCTGGTACGGGAGAAAACGCGCCCGGCGGCCCAGCAGTCGGAAAGCGAACTGCTGCGCCAGCGCGAAAAAATTGCGCGCGGGCTTGATGCGCTGGAAGGGTATGCAGGTGACGGGACATTACGTCCTGATGAGGTCAATCTGGCAACCATTTCGACCGCCTGCGCCATTGCTTATCTCAATTTCCGTCGCGTCGCGCCGGGCTGGTGCGCTACTCGACCGAAGCTGGTTCGGCTGGTGGATTCCCTCTTTCAACGCGCCAGCTTTGCGCGCACTGAACCGCCGGTGAGTTGACCCAGACAGGTAACAGTTTTTGCGCGGAGGCATTACAATTGCTGCTCATTTGTTGACTCCCTCTCCCGTTGGGAGGGGGGAAAATAGGTTCATTCATGACTAGCGAAATTCGTGCGCTTTATACCCGGCTTCCGGCCATCGACCGTTTACTCCGCGACCCCGCATTTTCACCGCTGTTGATGCAATACGGTCATGCCCAGACGGTGGCGCTGCTGCGTCAGATGCTGGACGAGGCGCGGGAATACATCCGCCTGAACCAGGCGCTGCCGGACTGGTGCGAAGCGTGGCTAATGGAGACCTCGCGTCGTTTGACGCAGAGACAGCAAAGTGCGCTGCGCCCGGTGTTCAACCTGACCGGTACCGTGCTACACACCAACCTTGGGCGGGCGATTCAGGCGGAAGCGGCGGTGGAGGCGGTGACCCAGGCGATGCGCGCGCCGGTGACGCTGGAATACGATCTTGACGATGCCGGACGCGGCCACCGCGATCGCGCGCTGGCCGACCTGCTTTGCCAGATCACCGGCGCGGAAGACGCCTGTATCGTCAACAACAATGCGGCAGCGGTGCTGCTGATGCTGGCGGCAACCGCCAGCGGCAGTGAGGTGGTGGTGTCGCGCGGCGAGCTGGTGGAGATCGGCGGCGCGTTCCGTATTCCCGACGTGATGCGCCAGGCGGGCTGTGTCCTGCATGAGGTCGGAACCACGAACCGCACCCACGCGAAAGATTATCGTCAGGCGGTGAATGACAATACCGGCCTGCTGATGAAGGTGCACACCAGCAACTACAGCATCGAGGGCTTTACTAAAGCGGTCGATGAGGCGACGCTGGCGGAGATTGGCCGCGAGCTGAATATCCCGGTGGTCGCCGATCTCGGCAGCGGCTCGCTGGTTGATTTAAGCCAGTACGGCCTGCCGAAAGAGCCGATGCCGCAGGAGATGATTGCCGCCGGCGTCAGCCTGGTGAGCTTCTCCGGCGATAAACTGCTGGGCGGTCCGCAGGCGGGAATTATCGTCGGTAAAAAAGCGCTGATCGACCGTTTGCAGAACCACCCGCTCAAGCGCGCCCTGCGGGCGGATAAAATGACCCTCGCGGCGCTCGAGGCGACGCTGCGCCTCTATCTGCATCCGGAAAAGCTGGCCGCTGAACTGCCGACCCTGCGTCTGCTGACTCGCCAGGCGGACGAGATTCGCCTGCAGGGCGAGCGCATTCAGGCCGCGCTGGCTGCGCATTATGCTGATTTTGACCTGCAAGTTGAGCCATGCCTGTCGCAGATTGGTAGCGGCTCGCTGCCGGTGGACCGCTTGCCCAGCGCGGCGTTGACCTTGACCCCGCGCGATGGCCGCGGCAGCCGGCTGGAAGCCCTGGCGGCGCGCTGGCGTCTGTTGCCCGTGCCGGTTATTGGCAGGATCTACGATGGCCGCCTGTGGCTGGATCTGCGCTGTCTTGAGGATGAAACCCGGTTTATGGAGATGTTATTGAGATGATTATTGCCACTGCCGGCCACGTTGACCACGGCAAAACCACGCTGCTGCAGGCGATTACCGGCATCAACGCCGATCGCCTGCCGGAAGAGAAAGCGCGCGGGATGACTATCGACCTCGGCTACGCCTACTGGCCGCAGCCCGACGGGCGGGTGCTGGGTTTTATCGACGTCCCCGGTCACGAAAAGTTTCTGTCCAATATGCTGGCCGGCGTTGGCGGTATCGATCACGCGCTGCTGGTGGTGGCCTGCGATGATGGGGTGATGGCGCAGACGCGCGAGCATCTGGCGATCCTCCAGCTTACCGGGCAGCCGACGTTAACCGTGGCGCTGACCAAAGCGGACCGCGTAGAAACGGCGCGGGTTGAGGAAGTGAAGGCGGAGGTCGAGGCGGTGCTGGCGGAGTTCGGCTTTACCGGCGCGACCCTGTTCGCCGTCGCGGCGACGGAAGGTCTGGGTATCGCCGGGCTGCGCGATCATCTCCTGCAGCTTTCCGCGCGCGCTCACCCGCAGCATCAGCGTTTTCGCCTGGCGATCGACCGGGCGTTTACCGTCAAAGGTGCGGGGCTGGTGGTCACCGGGACGGCGTTATCCGGCGAGATTAACGTTGGCGATACGCTGTGGCTGACCGGCGTCGATAAACCGATGCGCGTGCGCGGCCTGCACGCGCAGAATCAGCCGGTGGCAAAAGCGTGGGCCGGTCAGCGCATCGCCCTGAATATTGTCGGCGATGCGCAAAAAGAGGATCTCAACCGCGGTGACTGGCTGCTGTCGCTACGGCCGCCGGAAGCCTCTGAACGGGTCATTGTCGAACTCCAGTGCCACACGCCGCTTAGCCAGTGGCAGCCGCTGCATATCCACCATGCCGCCAGCCATATTACCGGCCGCGTGTCGCTGCTCGAAGGCGCGCTGGCGGAGCTGGTTCTCGATACGCCGCTGCGGCTGGCGGATAACGACCGTCTGGTGCTGCGCGATATTTCCGCGCGCCTGACGCTGGCCGGCGCGCGAGTGGTGACCCTCAATCCGCCGCGCCGGGGCAAGCGTAAGCCGGAGTATTTACAGTGGCTGCACGCGCTGGCCGCCGCGCAGGGCGATGACGTCCAGGCGCTGGATATTCACCTTCAGCGCGATGCGGTGCGCCTCGATGATTTCGCCTGGGCGCGTCAGCTCAGCGACGAAGGGCTGAAGGCGCTGATTAACCGTCCTGATTACCTGCAGGCGGGCAATAGTCTGCTGAGCGCCCCGCTCGCCGCGCGCTGGCAACGGAAACTGCTCGACGCCCTGGCGCGTTACCACGACCAGCATCGCGATGAGCCCGGGCCGGGCCGCGAACGCTTGCGGCGTATTGCGCTGCCGATGGAAGATGAAGCGCTGGTGCTGCTGCTGATTGAGCAGATGCGTGAAAGCGGTATTGTTCATAGCCACCACGGCTGGCTGCATCTGCCGGAGCATAAAGCGGGCTTTACCGACGAGCAGCAGGCCATCTGGCAGCGGGTTGCCGGGTTGTTTGCCGATGAGCCATGGTGGGTTCGCGATCTGGCGCGTGAAGCCAACGTAGAAGAGTCGTTAATGCGGGCGGTATTACGCCAGGCGGCGCAGCAGGGGATGATTACCGCGATCGTTAAAGATCGCTACTATCGCAACGATCGGATTGTGGCGTTTGCCAAAATGATCCGCGAGCTGGATCTGGAAAGAGGCTCAACCTGCGCGGCGGATTTTCGCGATACCCTGAACGTCGGGCGTAAGCTGGCGATTCAGATCCTCGAGTATTTCGACCGTATCGGCTTTACCCGTCGTCGCGGTAATGACCATATTCTGCGCGATAAGGCATTGTTCCTTTAGAATAAGCAGGTTGTCCCGGGTCGCGGCGTGAACGCCTTACCCGGGCTACGATAACGCACAAACCTTGTAGCCCCGGTAAGCACAGCGCCACCGGGGAATGTTCACACTTACGCTTCCGTCTCGTTCACCCAGATACGCATCTCGCCTTCGCCGCGGTTGGCCCAGCTAAACCACGGAATAAAGGTTAATACTTGCGGCTGACGGGAGGACTGCGCACGGTCATAGTTCCACAGAGCCTGGTTTTCGGCATCTTCCGCCGTTTGCTTATAGCCAGGCGCCTGGAGAAGTATCTTGCGGGCAAAAATCCCTTTGCCCTCTACAGTGCTAAACCGGGCGTCGCGCGGCAGCTGCAGGTTATGCAATTGCTCGCCGTTATCCGCCTGCTCCAGGCAGTAAACCAGCGGACCGCGCTGGACGGCGACCAAACCGGCCTGGTGGCGCACCAGCGGGTTACCGTAAATGCGGCGCACCGGCATCGGCAGGGTTAACTGTAGCGTGTCGCCCTCCTGCCAGAGATGGCTGATGTGCAGATACCCTTTGCGTACGTCCTGCGTAACCGGCACGCCGTTGAGCGTCACCTGCGGCTTATCGCACCAGTCCGGCAGGCGCAGGGCCAGGGTATGATGCACAGGTGAAGATGAATCGACGACTATCTTCACCTGTTCCTGCCATGGATAGTTGCCGCTGATGCGCAGGCGCAGTGCCTCATTGCCGACCGGGATCTCCACGCTGTTGCCGACATACAGGTTGATGTACAGGGCGTCGTCGTGCGGCGAGTAGATATAGTGCCCCAGCGAGGTGAGCACGCGGGCGATATTCGGCGGGCAGCAGGCGCATCCGAACCAGCGCTGGCGGACGGGCTTAACGTGATCGTAAATATGGTTGAATTTTAAGGATTTTGGATTCACTTCCAGCGGGTTGACGTAGAAGAAGTGCTTGCCGTCGAGCGCCATTCCACCCAGCACGGTGTTATACAGCGCGCGCTCCATCACGTCGGCGTACTGGCTGTCGGCTTCCATCTCCAGCATCCGGCGGGCAAACATCATCAGGCCAATGGAAGCACAGCTTTCGGCATAGACCGTGTCGTTTGGCAGGTCATAGTCGCTGCTGAAGGCCTCCCCGCTGCTCTGCGAACCGATGCCGCCGGTGATATACAGCTGACGCTGGGCCATATTTTTCCACAGACGCAGACAATCCTGGCGCTTGCCCTCGTCCTGACTTAAACGGGCGAGATGGGCAACACCGGTCATCAGATAGACGAAACGGACCGCGTGGCCGATGGCGACCGGCTGTTCGGAAATCGATTGATGCGCCTGGCTGTAGGGCTTATCCATCACCATCCACGCCGGACCGTAGGTGTTCCAGTAAGAAGTTTTGCCGCGCTTCTCATATTCGATATCGTAAAAATGCGGCTGCGTTCCGCGCGCCTCAACGAAGTACTTCACCAGCGCGATATAGCGCGGCTCCTGAGTGACGTCGTACAGGCGCATTAACGCCAGCTCGATTTCCGGATGGCCAGGATAGCCGTGCAGCTGATTATCTCCGGGGCCAAACACGCTATCGATGTGGTCAGCGAGGCGGCAGACGACATCCAACAGACGACGTTTTCCGGTGGCCTGGAAGAAGGCGACGCCCGCTTCAATCATGTGCCCGGCGCAGTATAGTTCATGGCATTCGGCGAGGTTTGTCCAGCGCTCCTCTGGCGCTTTGACCGTGAAATATGTATTCAGATAGCCATCTTCACACTGGGCGGCCGCGACCAGTTCAATCACCTCGTCGGCAGTTTTTTCCAGCCCGGCGTCCGGCTTCTGGCACAGCGACCAGGCCACCGCCTCCAGCCATTTCGCCACGTCGCTGTCCTGAAAGACCATGCCGTAGAATTCGCCCTCCTGTCGACCGGCGGCGATGCGGAAGTTCTCTATCGCATGACTCGGGTCCGCCTCTTCGATGCGGTCATTAAGCGCATCCCACTGGTAGGGGATGACGACATCGCGTACCAGTTGCTGGTACTGGCCGAGGAACGGGTCGTTGATTTTCAGTTTGTGCAGATCGACTTCCATAACGGGCATGACGGACTCCTTAAGACTGAACGTGACGCGTGCGCAGGTCAGTGGCAATGCGCGCCATCATAGGATTGTTAAGCTTGCAGGCGCGAATAGTGAAGGCCAGCATCAGATGGAACAGGGCGGGCAGCAGGGTCTCCATTGAGGAGATGCCCGCCAGGGATGAGGCCGTTTGGTTTTCCACGCCCGGCTGATAAGCCACGTAGATAAACACGACGCTGATAATGCCGGCGCTGGAAGCCCATGCCAGCTTGATAAAGAACAGGTTAAAAGCGAAGTTCATCCCGGAAGAGCGCACCCCGGTTTTCCATTCGCCGTAGTCGTCGGAGAAGGCCATCAGCGAAAAGTGCAGCGGAAGGGTAAAGCCGAGAATAATGCCGTTACCGAGAATGACGACCAGCCACAGGGTCTGGTACGCTTGCCCGGTTGGCAAAAACCACATCGCCACGGCCAGCGCGGCTAGCACCAGGTTGGTGTAGTAGTAGAGTTTGACGGTATCGAAGCGGCGCGAGAGCAGGTTGATGATCACGGAGCCCGCAATCGAGGCGAAGGTTACCATGGTGAAGAACAGCGAGGTGTAGCCGGTGGAGCCGCCCAGCACGTAGGTGATGAAGTACATATAGCCGCCGCCGCGGATATTAAAAACGTTGATCAGCAGGAACGACATTACCAGCATCAGCAGCAGCTGGTCGTTTTTACGCAGCCCGGCGATGTGCTCGCGCAGGGTAAATTTCCCCATGACATCCAGCGAGACGCGTTCGCGAACCCAGAAGAAGCAGCACAGGAACATCGCCACCGCGATGGCGCAGAGTACGCCGACGCCGTACTGATAGCCCTGCGCGGTATCGCCCTTGCCGAGCGCTGTCACCAGCCACGGCAGCCCAACGGAGACTAAGAATCCCGCCACGCCGCACAGCACAAAACGCCATGCCTGACATGAGATAACCTCGCTATGGCGCGTGGTCATGGTGTTGATCAGCGCGCAGTAGGGGACGTTAATCGCGGTGTAGCTCACCGACAGCAGCAGATAGGTGCCGAACGCCCAGGCGATTTTTACCCCCATGCTGGCGTCGGGCACGGTAAACGTCAGGACGCCGATAACGCCGATTGGCACGGCAATCCACAGCTGCCAGGGACGAAAGCGTCCCCAGCGGCTCTGGGTACGGTCGGCCAGCACGCCCATGATCGGGTCGGAAACAGCGTCGAAAACGCGCAGGGCCAGGAATAGGGTCCCGACCAGCGCGGGCGTCAGGCCGAAGACATCGGTATAGAAAAAAGTTAAAAAGTTCATGATCAGGCAGGTAATCACCGTCCCGCCCGCGTCGCCGAGTCCGTAGCCTATTTTTTCCCGAAGGGATAATTTGTCGTCCTGGGCACGCTGTGCCAAATCAGTTGTGGTAATCGGAGCCGAAGTCATAAATAACTCCCGGAGAGGATGTGCGAATAATATCCCACTGAAGTGCGGGCTTTAATTGTGTTATTTGCAAATTACGCTATTTATTCTGCACCAAATGTTGGGGGCAACAAGGGAAGGGAAAAGTATAAAAAGAGGACGATTCCGACCTGATGCTAAAAATGTGATTTCGATCCAGCAGACGGCTATTTTATCGTGAATAATCAAAGGGAATAGGGGTTGTTAATGATATTAAAAGCGGAATATTGAATATCTATGCTTGAATTATCCATGTCACTTCCGATTAAAGTGCAGAACGGCGGATTGTTTATTTCCCGCGGCGTCGGCAGCCATCCGGCGCGCCGGCTTCACTCCTGGGAAATAATCTTTGTGGAAAAAGGGACATTAACGATTCGCGAAAACAACGAGATTTTTAGCGTCAATGCCGGGGACAGTTTGCTGCTCTGGCCGCAGCGATTACATGTGGGGATCGGACAGTTTCCGGCAGATTTAAAATTCTACTGGCTGCATTTTGAAGTGATGTCGGGTGAGGGTGATACGCTGCTTTCTATTCCACAACACATGCGCTTTAATGACCCGCAGTATATTATTTCGTTGTTCCGCCAATTCTTACGCGAGCAGGAAAATATTCATCGTAGCGTGGCGCTGGAGCTGATTCTGTTGCTGATTTTGCAGCAAATTTCGGCGGCAGCAGGCGAACAGCCCGCCGACAGTCCCGGTAACGCGCTGGCGTGGCGAGCGCAGCAAATCATTCGTACCCGGTTTCATTTGCCCCTTTCCGCATCCACACTGGCGCAGGAGCTGCACTGCAATGTGGATTATCTGGGGCGCGTTTATCGCCATGTTTTCCGGCTGACGTTAACCGAAGCGCTGCACCGTCAGCGGGTAAGGGCGGCGGAAAAGCTGCTTATCAGCGATTCCCTGTCGCTTACCGAGGTGGCGATGAAATGCGGGTTTAACGATGTTGGCTATTTTCGCAAGATTTTCCGCAAGCACACCAGCCTGACGCCGGCGGCGTGGAAGCGTCGTTACTGCAAGGAACATATTAATTCGGCGTAGGGTTGATGGGCTTTTCCCGACGGGGACGGGCAGCTCGGACTGATGCGCAGCATCGCCTCCGGGAGAATTCTGCAACATCCTGCACGCTTTCCCCGGGGGCGGCGCAAAGCGCCTGCCCGGGCTACGGGACCGCAGACCGCCGGTAGCCCTGATAAGGCGTTAGCCGCGATCCGGGGAGTCCCGAGGTGTTAGTTTTGTCCGTAATAGGCGTTTGCGCCGTGTTTACGCAGATAGTGTTTATCGAGCAGTTCAGACTGCATATCCGGCAGCTGTGGCGACAGCTGGCGCGAGAAGAGCCCCATATAGGCACACTCCTCCAGCACCACGGCGTTATGTACGGCGTCGGCCGCATCTTTACCCCAGGCAAACGGGCCGTGCGAATGGACCAATACCGCCGGGATTTGCGTCGGATCCAGGCCGCGCTGTTCAAAGGTTTTGATAATCACCTCGCCGGTCTGATACTCATACTCGCCGTTAATCTCCTCAACGGTCATCCGTCTGGTACAGGGGATCGCGCCATAGAAGTAGTCGGCGTGGGTGGTACCCCAGGCGGGGAGATCGAGCCCGGCCTGCGACCAGATCGTCGCGTGGCGGGAGTGGGTATGCACGATCCCGCCTATCTGCGGATAGCGGCGATAAAGCGCCAGATGCGTTGGCGTATCCGAAGAGGGTTTTTTAGCGCCTTCAACGACTCTACCGCTGGCGATCTCTATGACCACCATATCGTCGGCGGTCATCACCTCATACTCGACGCCGGAGGGCTTAATGACCATCAGCTTGCGCGTTTCATCGACCGCGCTGACGTTGCCCCAGGTAAAGGTGACCAGTCCGTGCGCCGGGAGCGCCAGGTTTGCCGCCAGTACCTCGGCTTTCAGTTGTTCTAACATGTGAATCCCCCTTCCTGCATCCGTGATTCAATCCAGCGCCGGGCCTGGATAATCTCCAGCACCGGCTCGCTGGCTTTCTCCGTCCACATCTCAATCAAAAATGAACCGCGGTAGTTCAGCTCGCGCAGCGTCTTAAAAATGCCGACAAAATCGACGCATCCTTCGCCGAACGGCACGTCGCGGAACTGTCCGGGGCTATCGTCGGTCACGGGCAGCGTATCTTTCAGGTGGATGGCGGCGATACGATCGATGCCCAGCTTCAGCTCGGCGGTGACGTCGTTTCCCCAGGCGCTGAGGTTGCCGACGTCCGGGTAGACGGTAAACCACGGTGACGAAAGCATCTCGTCCCACTTTTTCCATTTGCTGATGGAGTTCATAAAGGCGGTGTCCATGATCTCCACCGCCAGCATTACCTGCGCGGCAGCGGCCTGTTCTACCGCCCAGGCCAGCCCTTCGGCAAAACGCTGCCGGGTGCCTTCATCGTGCTCTTCGTAATAAACGTCGTAACCCGCCAACTGGATGGTGCGGATCCCCAGATCGCGCGCCAGGCGGATGGCTTTGGTCATGATCTCCCGCGCCCGATCGCGTACCGCTTCATCGCGGCTGCCAAAGGGGAAACGGCGATGGGCGGACAGGCACATTGAGGGGATGGCGACGCCGGTTTCCAGCATTGCGCTCACCAGCGATGCCCGCTGGCCCGGGGTCCACTCCAGGCGCGAAAGGCGTTCGTCGGTCTCGTCCACCGACATTTCGACAAAATCAAAACCGCAGCTTTTGGCCAGCACCAGCCGCTCAGGCCAGCTGAGATCCTTCGCCAGCGCTTTTTCATAAATACCTAACGGGTGGCTACGCATGCTGTTCTCCCCAGATAGCGTCGATTTGCGCGTGGAATTCGGCGGCAACCCGCGCCGGATGGGCGGCGCCTGCCAGCGCACGCCCGGCAATAAAGGCTTTGACGTTGATATCTTTGAACAGCGGCAGATCCGCCGGGGTAATGCCGCCGGTGATCGATAGCTCAAGGCCGATGTCGGAGAGCGCTTGCATGCGCGCCAGATCCGCCTCCCCCCACTGCTGCCCGCTGGCCTGGGCATCGCGTCCGCGATGGTAAATCGCCTGATGGACGCCGGTACGGTACCAGGCGCGGGCGTCATCCAGCGTCCAGTTGCCGAACAGCTCCATCTGAATCTCACCGCCGCAGGCCTGGGCCACGGCGTGGCCTTTCTCGACCGTGGCGAGCGGCGCGGCGCAGATGATGGTCATCCAGTTGGCGCCAGCGCGAAAGGCCTGCTGCGCCAGGGTTTCACCGGCGTCGGCGACTTTCCAGTCGGCGACGATGATCTTCTGCGGACACTGGGCGCGCAGGGCTTTAACCGCGCTAAGCCCTTCGGTTAAGCAGAGGATGGTGCCCGCCTCCACAATATCAACGTGATCCTGTAGCAGGGCGACATCGCGCTGCGCAGCCTGAAGGCTGGTGTGGTCGAGCGCCAGCTGCAGTAATGGTCGGCTCATAATGCGTGCTCCTTAATACGGGCGTGATAGCCCTGTAGTGCTTCAATCAAATGCAGGTAGTGGCGGTATTTGCGCTGATAGCGCGCGTGGGCGGTCATATCGGGCAGCAGCGTGCGCACCGGGTGCTGCCGGGCGTGCCGGGCTTCGCTAAAGCTGCGGTATACGCCAGTGCCGACGCGAGCGGCGAGGGCCGCGCCATAGCAGCCGGTCTCTTCCACCTGCGGCAGTTCAACGCGTAAGCCGCTGACGTCCGCCAGCATTTGCATCCAGACGTCGGAGTGCGCCGGGCCGCCGGTGACGCGCAGGGCCTGAACGCTTGTAAAGCGTTCGCGCATACGGTTGAGATGGGTCATATGGCTGAATACCACGCCTTCATAAACCGCCTGCAGCAGGTGGGCGCGGGTATGCAGCGCCTGCATGCCGTAAAAGCCGCAGGTCATCTCCAGCCCGGCGTTGCTGCCGTAGAGAAACGGCAGAAAAAACAGCTCGCTACCGGCTTTCGGCAGGCTGGCTACGGCCTGATTGATCTCAGCAAACGAGAGATCGCCCCACTGGGCGGTAAACCATTCGAGGTTGCCGGACGAGGTCGGGCTGGCTTCGTGAACGATATACTGGCCGTCATTGACGTAGCGGCCATAGACATAAGGATGGGCTTCGTGCTCGCGCAAACCGTTGGCGATCCCGCTGGTGACGGCCCAGGTTCCCATTACCGCATTGAGGGCCGATTCATCCTCAATCCCGGCGCAAAGGGCGGTGGAGACCACGTCAAACAGGCCGCCAACGACGGGAGTACCCGCCGCCAGACCGGTTAAAGCGGCTGCCTGAGCGGTGATCTCCCCGCAAATTTCGGCTGACCCTACAACGGGTGGCAGCGCGTTATCGATTTCACCGATGCCCAGCCACTCGGTCAGGCGCGGGTCGTACTGGCCCGCGGCCATGTTGTAAAGGTTTGACTCGGAGATGTTGCTCTCCTCGCAGCCTTTCACGCCGGTTAAGCACCAGCGCAGATAGTCATGCGTCATCATGACGCAGCCTATCTGCGCATAGCGCTGAGGTTCATTGTCTTTCATCCAGCGTAAAAGGGAGACCGGATGGCCGGTCCATAACGTTTGTCGGGTAATGGGGTAGAGTTGTTCCGGAATACCATCCTGCTGCCATTGATGGATGATGCCCATCGCGCGCCTATCGGATGAGAGGATTGCCGCTCCCAGCGGTTTGTCATTTTTATCGAGTAAAAATAGCCCCTTGCCTTGAGCTGAGATGCCTACGCCGCGGATGCGGGTATTGTCGATGCCGGTACGTGAGAGCAATGTGGCGATAACCGCAGCACACTGTTGCCATAACGCATACATGTCGCGCTCTGCTCTACCCGGCTGTGGACTGAGCGTGCGCAGCGGCAGGCGCTCTACGCCTGCCTCCCGGCCTTCACGGTCATACAATCCGGCTTTCAGCCAGCTTCCGCCGCAGTCTAACCCCAGCCAGTAATCGCTCATAACTCATTGCACCTC
Source organism: Klebsiella sp. BDA134-6 (assembly GCF_015601345.1). Lineage (NCBI taxonomy): Bacteria > Pseudomonadati > Pseudomonadota > Gammaproteobacteria > Enterobacterales > Enterobacteriaceae > Klebsiella > Klebsiella sp. BDA134-6. The sequence goes on along the minus strand of NZ_CP064784.1, from coordinate 5,684,169 downwards.
ATCAACGGCTTTCAGGAGATCTGCGCCCTGAGGGCTGTCTTTCAGGAACATATCGCGTACCTGGTTACCGAGCACATCGCTAAAGGCTTTACGATCGATATCGGTCAGAACTTCCACTCCGGCTTGCTTCATGCCGTCGATGATTTTTTGCTGATCTTCGGCGACCAGTTTGCGCTGATAGTCGCCGGCTTCTTTGGCGGAACTTAGCAGCGCTTCCTGAAACTGCGGGCTTAAAGAATCGAATTTGGTTTTATTGATCACCAACAGCAAAGGAGAATAAGCGTGGTGAGTCAGAGAAAGGTACTTTTGTACTTCATAGAATTTGGCCGACCAGACGACATTAATAGGATGTTCCTGGGCATCAATCGTGCGGGTTTCCAGCCCGGTATAGACTTCGGAGAACGGCATCGGAATCGGGTTCGCACCAAAGATTTTAAAAGCCGCGATATTCATTGGGCTGTTATTGGTACGAATTTTTAACCCTTTTAGATCGGCAGGGGTTTTTACCGGCGTACGGGAGTTAGTAACGTCACGCCAGCCATTTTCCCAGTACGCGAGAACTTTTAGCCCTTTTGACTCGAGTGATTTTTTCAGTTCATCGCCGACTTTACCGTCGAGCGTTTTATGCGCATGTGGGGTATCGCGAAACAGGAATGGAACATCAAGTAAGTTGAATACCGGGGCCAGGCCGGTGAAATTGTTTGAACCGGACATTTCCATATCAATGGTTCCGCCACGCACCCCGCTGATCATCGCCTGTGCGTTACCTAATGTGCTGTCAGGAAAAAGTTTTAAGGCCAATTCGCCATTGGTTTTTTCTTTTAATAATTCGTTAAATTTTTTCGCAGCAATATGTTGGGAGTCAGTTTGCGGTGTTTCATAACCAAAACGTAAAGACTGCGCCGCCAGAGACGACATGCTGAAAACTGTCAGACCAGCTATGAATAATGAACGAGCAATAACATGTAATTTCATAATATTATCCTTTAATTAATCCATTTAAGCGGTGTGGTAATTAGCTCGGGAATAAAAATAAACAGAACCAGCAGCGACATCAGGACGGCAACGTACGGGAATACGCCTCTCACCGCGTCATCAAACTTTAATTTTGCTACGCCGGATATCACGTTAAGAACGTTACCGACCGGCGGTGTGATTAACCCTATAGAGCAGTTAATGATGAACATGACTCCGAAATAAATAGGGTCAATGCCTGCTTCTTTAACCAGCGGTAATAATACGGGGGTAAGAATTAACACCGTTGGCGTTAAATCCATCACCATACCCACGACCATAATTGAAATCATAATGACGATAAATAAGAGTCGCGGAGAGTCGACCAGCGGCTGCAGCAAATCTGACACCATCATTGGCAATTCCGCGATAGTAATCAGCCAGGCGGATACTTGTGCCGCGGCGACCAGAAACATGACGACAGAGGTTGTTTTGGCAGCATTGACCAGCACGTGGTAAAGACTGGAAAACGTTAATTCCCGATAGATAACGACGGCGACAAAGAGGGCGTAAAACGCGGCAACTGCCCCAGCTTCTGTTGGCGTGAAGAGCCCGGAACGGAAGCCGCCGATGATAATCACCGGTAAAAACAGCGCCCAGATGCCTGAAACTAATGATTGCCAGATTTCACGCGTTGTTGCTTTGGGCTGGGAGGGAAGATTTAATCGCCCGGCTTGCCACCACCATGTGAGCATAAGCGCCGCGCCCATCATGATTCCCGGTGCGATGCCAGCCATGAACAGCTTGCTGATAGACAGACCGCTGGAAACGCCAAAGATAATAAAAGGAATTGAGGGTGGAATAATGGGTGCAATGATCCCGCCGGAAGCGATTAACCCAACGGAGCGGTTGATCGGATAGTTTGCCGAACGCATCATCGGCACGAGCAGCGCGGCAACCGCGGCGGTATCCGCCACCGCAGAGCCAGAAAGACTGGCCATGATCATGGCTGCAATAACGCCTACGTAGCCCAGGCCGCCGGGTTTATGGCCGACCAGCTTCATTGGCAGATCGACGATTCGCTTTGACAGGCCGCCCGCGTTCATGATTTCCCCGGCCAGAACAAAAAAAGGAATCGCCAGCAGGGAGAAACTGTCTGCCCCGTTAACCAGAGTCTGCGCCATAATCTGCACGTCAAACATATCCAGGTATGTCATCAGAGCAGCGCCGCAAAGTAGTAACGACCAGGCGATGGGTAAACCAATCGCGATCCCGCCGAGCAGGCAGCAGAGAAATATCACCACGGCCATGATTAGGCTCCTTGCTGTGGTTGTTGAAAGGAATCGTTACGCGTTATTAAGCGATACAGCCGACGCAGTTCGATTAATGCGATGGCAACGCTTGTGGGCAGACAAGCGATATACATCAGGCCAATCGGTAAACCGAGGATTGGCGAGTGATCGCTCCAGTCCTGCATCGCTTTTTGCAAACTGCCCCAGCCTAGTGCGATGCATAACAATAAAATCAGCGAATGTGTCAGTAGCGAGAGACGGCGTTGATTCGCTGGTGAGAGTTTTTCCACTACAAAGGTGACCTGAACGTGAGCGTTATCCATAAATGCAACGATGGCACCGATAAATGTCAGCCATACAAAGAGATAACGAGATAATTCATCCACTGATAAAATACTGCTCTCAAAACCATAACGTAAAACCACATTAATAAATACAATGCAGGAAAGTACGGCAATTAATACCGCAAGTATGCCCTCAAGTACCCGCTTCATAACGACTCCATCAGGTTGTGGAACTTATATTTTTTGCGCTGAATATTGGAACTTAACTTCTTATGCCTGTTGTATATTTGGTCCGGTACAAAAACGAGCTGTTCGTCGTAAATTAAGATTTTAATACTTGAGTCAGGTCAACCGCTGGGTGGCTTTCGCCAGAGTATTAATACCGTCACGTAATATACTAATGCGGTGATTAATATCGGCGCTGGCATTGATTTCCAGCAATTTAATCCCGGTAAACCGCAGCGGATCGGGATCGGCGGCGGTAATGAGCTCCCTGGCATGTTTCTCGGTCATCAGGCTTTGCGAGCAGAAAGGGGAGAATGGAGCATGGAGATCTTGCCACGCGCCGTACTCTCCGCTCTGCGTCGTGCCGGAGAACATCAGCGCACCGAGCTTTCCTGCCCGTTTGGCCTGATGCACGTGGGTTAGTGGCAAACGACTATTCTGCCCTTCAATGGCGGAACGCGCCCAGTTAATGCAGATGCTGATGTCATAGTCAGCAATGGTTTCCAGCACGTTTTCTAACGGTAAGAATCCTTTGCGCGGTGCGGGGCCATTCATTGCGTCGCAGTGTTCGAGCACCAGCTCGCAGGACCAGTCCCAGCGGGTAATTTCTTTTAATGAACGGGCAAAGGCGTCGGTCGCCTGAGCCACGTTGGCATTGCCCGCCAGCGGGGCGGCGTGAAGCTCAAGGGCAATGACCTTTCCGGCGGTATTGCCATTGATTTTAGCGATCTTCTGCTGCAGGTGGCGATAGTACTCCACGCAGGCTTTGCGCTGCTCTTCGTCGCTGGACGCCAGCCCAAAGCCGCCGTTTTCACCGCGGCGGCGCATGGTCTCCATAATGGCGGTGACAACGATTTGCCAATTTCCCGGCGTATGGCGCAATAACCACTCGTCGCCGAGTGGATGCAGATGTTCAAGGCAAGGCTGCTCCAGCCCACGAATGTTTGGGGTATCGGAGAGCTGTCGCCAGAATTCCGTCTCTTCCTCTTCACTCTTTTGGTGAAATGAGGGGGCACAGGGGTACGCACCGATAATGTAACCGGTATTATTCGAATTCATAGTGTGCTCCTGAAAATAATTTTCTATAAAGCCGCTATTGCAACTTTAACGACTATTTTCCTGATTGGCGTAGCGATATTTTTATTACAACCTGGCCGATGAACATCCTGCGGGAAAAAAATCGCGTAACTTCCCGGTATCATTTCAATGAACGACTCATGCTCACTATCGTGGTAAAAAATAATATCACGCTGTTCTAATAAGGCTTCGTTTATTTCATTATTGCCGGTATCAATAGCAATACCGATTTTCTCTTCACCCGACGCCAAAAATTGAATATCCAGATAGCGGCGATGCACCTCGGGACGATTGTCAGCGGCATCGCGGGTGGTTAAATCGATGATCTGCGCGTAAATATTTTTACCATCAATCTCCACGACGCCGGGTTCGTGCGTGCGAAAGTCTGTGGTGCGTAAAAAATGAAGCGCTTTCTCAATCGCGTCTGGCAGATGACATGGATTCGGCTGCGCGATATGACCAAAGATCATATTTTAACTCCCTACAACGCTTGAATTTTAACCCAGACGCTATCGTCAATGGTGATGCCGTTACGACGATTTTCATCCAGCAGTTTCGTAAATTCATGACCAGGCAGACGAATGGCCACGTTTTCATCTGCCCGTTCAGCGGTGGTGACGAAATCCATAATCCGCTGCAGTTTGGCATCACGGGTTGCGCCGTCGATCAGCTTATCCACTTCAATGGCGATGAAGATCTGCGAAACGCCATATTCATCGCTGTTTTCCTGGGTGACTTCAGCAACGGAGGAACCGTTAGAAAGCAGAGTGGCTATCATATCCAGCACGATGGACAGACCGGAGCCTTTCCAGTAGCCCATTGGCAAAATGCGGCGATTTTTTTCGATTACGCCAGGCTCTTTGGTCAGATGACCCTCATCGTCGAATCCACCATCCACGGGCAGTTCGCGGCCGGCAAGGCGGTTAACTTCCAGCATACCGTAGGAGAACATCGACATCGACATATCCACCATGGTGATCGGCGTCGACGGAATGGCGACGATCAGCGGGTTGGTACCGATGCGGCACTCTTTAGCGCCCCAGGGTGGCATCACGGCGATGGAATTGGTCCAGCAAATGCCGATATAGCCTTTTTCCGCCGCCTGCCAGCCGTAGCTGCCGCCGCGCATCCAGTGATTGGCATTACGTAGTGCGATCAAACCGATACCGTGCCCGGAGGCCAGCTCAATGGCCCGATCCATCATCTTTTTCGCCGTCAGGTTGCCGATGGAGCGTTGGGCATCCCATTGTTCGATGGCGCCGAGGCTGGTCACCCGCTGCGGTTTAGCTTCAGGGATAATGTCGCCGTTATCTAACTGTTGGATGAAACGCGGAAAACGGTTAACACCATGGGAATAGACCCCGGACTCGGTTGTTCTGGCGAACATTTCAGCGCACTCGTCCGCCGTTTCTTCCGTGATATTTCGTGACCGTAGCACACGATAGAAGGCCTCTTTTAACTCTGCGAAAGTTACTTTCATCCCAGCTCCCCTGGTCGATTCTTAAAAATGATGGTATGTTTTTTTATCTCTAAATTTCACAATGCGAAACCTGATTCCAAATATATAGATCAAAAATTAACAAGGCAACGATATGTAACTTTTTTAAAAATCATTAAAATCAAAATGTTATGCTTTTTATGTTGAGATCGTGAACTACAACACACTTTGAGCTACCATCTGAGTGCCAGGAAAAGGAGGGGTATTTCTGATGAACCTGAACGATGAAAAAGAGAAACCAGCAGGAAGTCAGAGCCTGTTTCGTGGCCTGACGTTGATAGAAATTTTGAGTAACTATCCGAACGGCTGCCCGTTGGCGCACCTGTCGGAATTGGCGGGATTGAACAAAAGTACCGTTCATCGCTTATTACAGGGGCTGCAGTCCTGCGGGTACGTGACGCCTGCCCCGGCGGCGGGGAGCTATCGTCTGACGACAAAATTTATCGCCGTTGGCCAAAAGGCTTTGTCGTCGCTGAATATTATCCACGTCGCGGCGCCGCATCTTGAGGCGCTCAATCTTGCCACCGGCGAGACGGTGAACTTCTCCAGCCGTGAAGATGACCACGCCATCCTGATTTATAAGCTGGAGCCGACCACCGGCATGCTGCGTACGCGCGCTTATATTGGTCAGCATATGCCGCTGTACTGTTCGGCGATGGGGAAGATCTACATGGCGTTTGGTCACCCTGATTATGTTGAGACTTATTGGGACACGCACCAGGACATCATCCAGCAGCTCACCCGTAATACCATCACCACGTTACCCGCCATGAATCTAGAGCTGGCGCAGATCCGCGAGCGAAACATGGCGATGGACAGGGAAGAGAACGAGCTGGGCGTATCGTGCCTGGCTGTTCCCGTTTTCGATATCCATGGGCGCGTGCCTTATGCCATTTCTATCTCTCTATCAACATCGCGCCTCAAGCAGGTGGGAGAGAAAAATTTACTCAAGCCGCTGCGCGATACGGCAGAGGCGATTTCCCGCGAACTGGGCTTTTCCGTGCGGGAAGGGTAAGGCAGATGACCAGATTATCCCGGGCATCTGAGAGAAAACGCCGCTGACTCCATTCAGGATCAAGGCGCGGAAGCGGTTTTTTCTGGCACTCTGCGTTTTTATCCCCAATGGAGCAAGGATGAACCGGTTTATTCTCGCGGATGCGCAAAAGTGCATCGGCTGCCGTACCTGTGAAGTCGCCTGCGTGGTGTCCCATCAGCAGGACCAGGACTGTTCTGGCGTCTCCGCCGCGCGCTTTGCGCCGCGGATCCGCGTGGTGAAAAATGATGAACTCTCGACGGCGACGCTGTGCCGCCAGTGCGAAGATGCGCCCTGCGCCAACGTCTGCCCCGAGGGCGCAATCCGCCGCGAAAACGCGGTCTGGCACGTGGATCAGCGCCGCTGTATCGGATGCAAAAGCTGTATGGTGGCGTGTCCCTATGGCGCGATGACCGTGATGCGGGTGGAGGAGGGCGTACAGGCGCTGAAGTGCGATTTATGCAGCCATCGCGAAGAAGGCCCGGCCTGCGTGGCGGCGTGCCCGACCCAGGCGCTGCGCTGCATGGAGCCGATGGAGCTGGAGAGAATAGCCGCTGAACGTCGCCAGCGGATGGCGCTGGCGATGTAGCGATGACGCCTTCTTACGGTGTGTTCCCGGAGGCGGCGCTTGCGCGCCTTGTCCGGGCTACCTGTCCGCAGATCGCTGGAAGCCTGTAGCCCGGCTGAGCGCAGCGCGAGCCGGGAATATATCTGGATTATTCAGGATTCTGGCGCCCGTTTACGCGCCCTGTTCACCCCATGCGCGTTCAACCTCTTCGGCGAGAATCTTCACGCCCGCTTCAATCTTCGCCGGGTCCGGCACGTAGTTCATGCGCATGCACTGATGCGTGTGCGGCCACGGCTTATCCAGGCCCGGGAAGAAGTAGTCGCCCGGCACCATCAGGACGCCGCGCTTTTTCAGGCGCTGGTACAGCAACTCGGTAGAAATCGGCAGATCCTTAAACCACAGCCAGAGGAAAATCGCCCCTTCCGGCTTATGAATCAGGCAGCGATCTTCCGGTAAATAGCGGCGAATAATGGCGATAGTCTCCAGCACGCGCTGGTAATAGAAAGGCTTAATCACCGTTTCTGACAGGCGCAGAAGATCGTTGCGCTTAATCATCTCGCACATCATAGCCGGCCCCATTCCACCGGGGGCGAGGCTGATAATGCCGTTCATATTGCTGATGGCGGTGATGATTTTTTCGTTTGCGATGATAATCCCGCAGCGGCTACCCGGCAGGCCCAGCTTGGAGAGGCTCATGCACAGCACGATATTCGGATTCCACAGCGGCCTGGCGTCGCTGAAAATAATCCCCGGGAACGGAACGCCGTAGGCGTTATCAATCACCAACGGGATGCCGTGCTGGTTGGCCAGCGCATCCAGCTTGATCAGCTCATCGTCGGTGATCACGTTACCCGTTGGGTTGGTGGGGCGGGAAACGCAGATCATTCCCGTCTCGTCCGTGACCTGCAAATGTTCGAAATCCACGTGATATTTAAACTGGCCTTCCGGCAGCAGCTCAATATTCGGGCGAGTGGCGACAAACAGATCTTCTTCGAGGCCGGAATCGGCGTAGCCGATGTACTCGGGCGTTAACGGAAACAGCACTTTACGGGTGGTTCCATCCGCACGACGGCCTGCGAAGAGGTTAAACAAGTAGAAAAACGCGCTCTGACTGCCGTTTGTCAGTGCAATATTCTGTGGTTCGATCTCCCAACCCAGTTCATCACGCAGCATCTGCGCCAGCAGGGCCAGCAGCTCGCTTTTACCCTGCGGACCGTCATAATTACAAAGCGCATCAAGGGCTTTGCCGCTGTTCAGCATGTCGGCCAGCAGGCTATGGAAGTAATCATTCATTTCCGGAATCTGTGCGGGATTGCCGCCGCCCAGCATGATGGCGCCCGGCGTACGCAGGCCGTCATTGAGGTCTTCCATCAAGCGGGTGATGCCCGAATGACGGGTAAATTTGTCGCCAAAAAGTGAAAATGTCATCGCGATTAGTCTGTCGGTATTCCAGGAAAGTGGGTAACCATAACGCCAGTGCAGACAGGGTGCAAATCGAGGTATCAGGAAGATATTTTGTTTTTATGCTGTGAGAGAAAATATTTTTGGATGTTTATCCTGAAAAGGCTCCCCCGAACGTCAGGGGAGCCATGGGTCAGAAAGCTACTGCTGACCTGCCCATACCACCATCACTTTGTCATCGCCGTTCTCGCGAATAAAGCCGTAGCCTTTCGCCATCGATAGCGTGGTTTGTTTACCCATGCCAATCGCCGGGTGACGGGCGCGGAACTGGCCCAGTTTCTCCCAGTGGGTCACGCTGCGCGCGGCTTTGCCGTTGACGTCCTGCCAGTTCATATCTGAACGCGTCCCCTGAAGCGGATCGGAGCCGGTCGGACCGAACGGTCGTGAGGATTCATCGCCGTAGAAGATCTGCACTGCGCCAGGCGCGAGCAGCAGCAGTTCCGCCGCCGTGCTGCCGCCTTCGCGGAACAGGCTGGTATCGTGTGAGGAGAGGTAGCTTAACACATTGAAATCCTGAAGCTTCTCCGCCATATGTTGCCAGGTGAGGTCTATGTTCGCCAGGCAGCTTGTCGCTTTCGCCGCCTGATCCTGGTAATCAAAGTTCAGCATGGCGTCAAAGCCGTGGCGATAGTAGTCGCTCTGCATCACGCCGTGGCCCCAGGCTTCGCCGGTCATCCAGAACGGCGCGTTATCCAGCGCTTTGTCCGGATTGGCTTTTTTCCATTCCGCCAGCGCTTCAGTGGCCTGAGTTTTTAATTGCAGCCAGGCGGCCTGCTCGACGTGCTTGGCGGTATCGACGCGGAAGCCGTCGATACCGTAATCGCGCACCCATTGGCTCAGCCAGTGGGTCAGATAATCGCGCGGCGTATAGCCGGGGATCGCTTTGGCCGCGGTATCCGGCTTATGGCGATAGAAGTTCGGCAGGCCGGATGGCTCCGTGGATTCGGTTTTCAGATCCGGCAGGAAGGCCAGCGACATGGTCAGGTCGTCAAAGCCGGGGTTGTCGTAGTCGCCGATATCGGTGCGGATCCATTTTTTACCCCACCATTTCTCCCATCCGGCTTTGTCGCTGAAGTTGATGTAATCGTTAAAGCTGTGCCAGCTTTGGCCCGTGCGGGGCTTCCAGTCGGTCCAGCGCTCTCCGAAGGTCTTTTTCAGTTCATCTCCCTGGATGTACAGCGAGCCGAACTGAAACTCCTGCATATCGGCCAGGGTCGCGTAGCCGGTATGGTTCATCACCACGTCGAACAGAATGCGGATCCCGCGCTTGTGGGCTTCATCGACGAGGCGACGCAGATCGTCTTCCGTCCCCATATTAGCATCCAGCTTCGTCCAGTCCTGGATGTAATAGCCGTGATAGGCGTAGTGCGGGAAATCGCCTTTCGTACCGCCGCCGACCCAACCGTGGATTTGTTCCAGCGGCGAGCTGATCCAAAGGGCGTTGACGCCGAGCTGCTGGAGGTAATCCAGTTTGCTGGTCAGGCCCTGCAGGTCGCCGCCATGGAAGGTGCCAATTTCCTGCATGCCGTCTTTGTGGCGGCCATAGCTATTGTCGTTGGCCGGGTTGCCGTTGACAAAGCGATCGGTCAGGACGAAATAGACGGTGGCGTTATGCCAGTTGAACGGCGCGGCGGCTTCCGTTTCCGCGCGTTCAAGCAGCAGCAGACCATTGCTGTTGAATGCCGGCTGGAGGGTAATTTTACCGCCGCTGACGGTCGCGATATTGCCGCTGTAGAAATCGCGAACTTGACTGCCTTCGGCGAAGGATTTGCTGACGTCAATGGTGAGCGGCTTGCCATCCCATTTCGGACACTGTTTCATCTGCGGCGCGGCGGCGGCGGTCTGCTTCTCCTCCAGAGAGACCATCAGGGTTGGCGTACCTGAACGGGTATCGACTTCCAGTGTATAGCGGCCATCGCGGAATACGCGCCACTGCGGCGCCGGATCGCGGCAAGGCTCCATAGAGAGCATCTGGTTGAGCTTGATCGCGCCGGCAGGCTGCCAGCACTGTTGGTCAAACGTAATCCGCAGAGGGCGCGTACCCTTTGCTACCTCGTTTTGACTGATAAATCTGCCGGTGCCTTCTTCGGTAAAGGCGGGGAAATCTGCGGTAGTCCAGGCGGCGAAGGCCATCCCAGGCAACAGCAGCGACGCAAGCGCAGCGAGTTTCATTCCGGAGTCCTGTGTGCGGTTTTTTGTTCAGTTTGCGCGTCCGGCAGTCCCATGAACTCATCCCAGCGGCGCTTTTCCAGGGAGGATGGAAAAGGGTGAGTGATCGCGTTCAAAAAATGAGCAAAAAATGAGAAGGTAGTCGCATTTTTGTACTGTTGTCAGGATGCGGAAACCGATTTCAGATGACAGCTTTTCGGAATTGGACTATTTCTGTGGGTGCGTCATCTGGGTATTTTTGATACTATTCGCGATTCAACTATCGATTTTTTGTGAAAAACAAGGCGTTGGAATGATTGCATCCGACCAGGAGACCTAATGATATCGACTCCCATTCGACGATATGGGGCCGCGATACTCATGTTACTTACCTGCATATTTTCAGGTAGTGTGCTGGCAACAACACACACAGCAACAACGAGTCATAAAGCCCCAATCGTTAAGAAGCAAAGTACCGTTAAAGTAAGCAAGGTAAGCAGTAAACAAGAGTATTCTCGCAATAGTGTAAAGAGCAGTTCACTTCCTGATTTGCGAAAATACCCTTCCGGGACACCAAGGAAAAAAGCGTTTCTCCGGACGGTAATGCCTTATATTACGAAACAGAATCAGGTGATTACCGCCGATCGTAACTGGCTTGTTTCAAAGCAGTACGATGCGCGCTGGTCGCCAAGTGAGCGTACTCGACTGAAAGAGATCGCCTCTCGCTATAAAGTGAAGTGGTCCGGCAATACTCGCCATATTCCATGGAACTCGTTGCTTGAGCGCGTCGACATTATCCCGAATAGCATGGTTGCCACCATGGCAGCGGCGGAAAGCGGCTGGGGAACGTCAAAGCTGGCGCGGGTGAACAACAATCTGTTTGGTATGAAGTGTGGCGGTGGAAACTGCCGCGGCGCGGTGAAGGGCTACTCCCAGTTTGATTCGGTGGAAGAGTCCGTTCAGGCCTATGTCCGAAATCTGAATACGCATCCGGCCTACTCGTCATTCCGTAAATCGCGTGCGCAGCTGCGTAAAGCCGATCAGGAAGTGACCGCCAGCACGATGATTCATAAGCTGAAGGGCTATTCGACCAAAGGGTCGAGCTATAACAACTATCTCTTCGCGATGTATCAGGATAACCAGCGGTTGATAGCCGCGCATATGTAATGGATTATCCATGACATTATTAATGCCCGGCGCGTAAGCCCGGGCATTTTTCTTTGCGCGCTACATCATCACTTCGCTGTGCCGGTCGCGGTACTCCTTCGGCGTCACGTCGTACTCTTTCTTAAACACCGAGTAGAAATACTGCAGCGAGGGATAGCCGCACATCTGTGAGATTTCGTTAATCGAAAGGGTGGTCGATACCAGCAGGCTGCGCGCTTTTTCCAGTTTTTCGCTGTGGATCACCGTATGAATGGTTTCGCCGACTTCCTCTTTGAAGCGCTTTTCCAGGTTCGAGCGGGAAATGCCCACGGCGTCCAGCACCTGCTCCACTTTTATCCCTTTACAGGCGTGGTTACGAATATAGTGCATCGCCTGGATAACCGAGGGGTCGGTGAGCGAACGGTAGTCGGTGGAGCGGCGTTCTACCACGCGCATCGGTGGGATAAGCTGACGCTGAAGCGGCAGCTCTTCATTCTCCAGCAGGCGATGCAGCAGCTTTGCCGCCTGGTAGCCCATCTGACGGGTGCCCTGCGCAACGGAGGAGAGGGCCACGCGCGACAGGTAGCGGGTCAGCTCTTCGTTATCTATGCCGATAACGCACAGCTTTTCCGGTACCGGAATATGCAGGCGCTCGCAGGCCTGTAATACGTGGCGGGCGCGGGCGTCGGTAACGGCGATGATGCCGGTTTGCGGCGGCAGGGTTTGCAGCCAGTCGGCGAGGCGGTTTTGCGCATGCTGCCAGTTTTCGGGCGCCGTCTCTAGACCCTGATAGACCACGCCGCGATATTTCTCTCTGGCGACCAGCTGGCAAAACGCGTGTTCGCGCTCGGCGGCCCAGCCCTTACAGCTGGAAGCGGGCAGGCCGTAAAAGGCGAAGCGGTTGATGCCTTTTTCTTTGAGGTGTAGAAAGGCGCTCTCGACCAGCGCGGCGTTGTCGGTGGCGATATAGTGAACCGGCGGATAGCATTCCGGCCGGTGGAAGGAGCCGCCAACGCCGACAATCGGCACATTGACGTCGATCAGCAGATTTTCAATTTCCGGATCGTCATAATCAGCAATGACGCCGTCGCCTAACCACTCCTTGATGTTTTCAATCCGCGCCCGAAAATCTTCCTCAATGAAGATATCCCATTCCAATTGCGATGCCTGAAGATACTCGCCAACGCCCTCAACGACCTGACGGTCATAGGCCTTGTTGGCGTTGAATAACAGCGTAATACGGTGACGCTTTTCAAACATAGTGTTGTTCCTGGTCTCTCTTGCAGGCCATACAATACCGGCCAATGCCCGGATTATTTCAAGTTACTTGTGCCTAAGTTTGGCTGTAGCGCAAATAATTCGGGCATTTTTTTTCACTGTCCTCAGTTCCGACGTTTAGTGGCTGAATCCATCCACACCGCGAGCAATAAAATGACCCCTTTGACGATGTACTGCCAGAAGGTGGCGACGTCCATCATGCTCATGCCGTTATCCAGCGCGGACATGATGAAAGCGCCCATGACTGCGCCCGCGACGCTGCCAATGCCGCCGGCCAGGCTGGTACCGCCGATCACGCAGGCGGCGATGGCGTCCAGTTCGGCGATGTTGCCGGCGGAAGGGGAACCGGCGCCCAGGCGCGAGCTGAGAATCAACCCGGCGATCGCCACCATCAGGCCGTTAATGGCGAACACCGCCAGCTTGGTGCGCTCCACGCTGATACCGGATAAACGCGCGGCCTCCAGGTTGCCGCCGATGGCGTAGATGCGGCGCCCAAACGCGGTACGGGTGGCCATAAACATGCCCGCCAGCAGCAGCGCGGCGAGGATCAGTACCGGCGTCGGGACGCCGCGATAGTCGTTTAACAACCAGATGGCGCCCAGCACGATAACGGCGGTGATCGTCTGACGGCCAACGGTTGAGGCGGAGGCGGGCGTGGAGAGGCCCAGAGCCTGGCGTCGCATACGGCCGCGCCACTGCCAGATAATAAATGCCGCCATACCCAGCACGCCGATGCCAAAGCCAATACCATCAGGTAGATAGCTCTGGCCGATTTGCGACATCGCCGGGCTGGTGGGAGAGACGGTGGTGCCGTTGGTGATGCCTATCAGAATACCGCGAAATGCCAGCATCCCGGCGAGCGTCACGATAAACGAGGGGACCTTACGATAGGCAACCCACCAACCGTTCCAGGCCCCCAGCAGCAGACCCAGGACCAGGGTAACCACAATTGTCAGCGGTAGCGGCCAACCGAGCCAGACGTCAAAGATTGCCGCCGCGCCGCCGAGCAGGCCCATCATTGAGCCCACGGAGAGGTCGATCTCGGCGGAAATAATCACAAACACCATGCCGACCGCGAGAATGCCGGTGATAGCGGTCTGGCGCAGCAGGTTGGAGATATTACGCGCGCTCAGATAAGCGCCTTCGGTGGTCCAGGTGAAAAACAGCATAATGGCCACGATAGCGGCGATCATCACGAATACCTGGAGGTTCATCCCCTTCAGCCCTGACAGCGCGCCGGCAGTAGACGGGGTGAGTTTCATTTCAGACGACGTGTTCTTCGACATGGCGTTCGCTCCTCAGTGCGGCTTCCATTACCTGTTCCTGGGTCAGACCCTGGTTGATCAAATTAGCCTTCAGCTTACCCTCATGCATCACCAGCACCCGGTCGCTTAGGCCAAGCACTTCGGGCAGCTCGGATGAAATGACAATGACGGCGATCCCCTGCTGCACCAGCTGATTAATCAGCTTGTAGATTTCATACTTGGCGCCGATGTCGATGCCGCGGGTAGGCTCATCGAGTATCAGAATGCGCGGGTTCAGTAGCAGGCAGCGGGCGAGGATCGCCTTTTGCTGATTGCCGCCGCTCAGGCGACCGATCGCCAGCTCCGGCGATGAGGTTTTGATCTTCAAACGCTGGATGGATTGCTGAATACAGTGCTGCTCTCCGGCATCGTCAAGACTGCTCAGCGGACCGGTAAACTGGTTTAACGCGGCGAGGGTGATGTTTTTACCCACCGCCATGACCGGCACAATACCGTCTTTCTTTCTGTCTTCCGGTACCATGGCGATGCCCTGGGCAATAGCCTGCTGGCAGCTGTGAATCGTCACCTGCTGGCCATCAATAAAGATTTTTCCTTGCCAGCGGCCCGGCCAGACGCCGAACAGGCACTGCACCGCTTCGGTACGGCCCGCGCCGACCAGCCCGGCGATCCCCAGAATTTCGCCGCGCCGTAGCGAGAAGGAGACGTCATTGACGCGCTTAATGTGGCGATTCACCGGGTGCCAGGCCGTCAGGTTCTCCACCCGCAGGATTTCCTCGCCGCAGCTGTGGGCTTCGCTCGGGTAGAGGGCGGTAAGCTCGCGGCCGACCATCATGGTGATAATGTCATCTTCGCTCATGCCGTCAGCGTTGCGGGTGCCAATATGCTGCCCATCGCGGATCACGCAGATGGTGTCGGAGATGGCTTTGACTTCATTGAGCTTGTGGGAAATGTAAATGCAGGCAATACCGTGATTTTGCAGATCGCGAATAATATTCAGCAGAATTGCCGTCTCTTGTTCCGTTAATGAGGCGGTGGGTTCGTCGAGAATTAACAACCGCACCTGCTTGTTCAGCGCTTTTGCTATTTCAACCAACTGCTGCTGACCAAGGCCTAAATCGCCGACGCGGGTGTCGGGTGATATGGCTAAATTGACCTGGGCCAGCAGCTTCTCGCAGCGCAAAGTCATGGTTTCATAATCCAGCAGACCGTGGCGGGAGATTTCCGCGCCGAGAAAAATATTCTCCAGAACGGTCAGATGTTTTACCAGCGCCAGCTCCTGATGAATGATGGCAATCCCTTTGCGCTCGGTATCGCGTATATGGCCCGGCCGCAACGTTTCCCCGGAAAAAATAATCTCTCCCTCATAGCTACCGTGCGGATATATTCCGCAAAGGACCTTCATGAGCGTGGACTTACCGGAGCCGTTTTCGCCGCACAGCGAGACCACTTCTCCGGCGTTAAGCCGCAGACTGACATTATCGATCGCCTTCACCGTACCGAAGGTTTTAGTAATGTTTTTCATTTCGAGTAACCAGGACATAGAGACTCCACATAAGCGATATCCGGCTGAATGGGGCAACGCCCCCGGGAGAGGGCGTCAGAGATTACAGCTCGCTTTTTTTGTGGAAACCGTCTTTGATCACCGTCTGATCAATGTTGTCTTTATTGACCTCAATGGGGGTCAGCAGCCGTGACGGGACATCTTTCAGCCCATTGTTGAGCGTGGAATCGGCCTGCGGCTGCTTGTCGTTGCCTAGTTCGACGGCGATTTCAGCCGCGGTGGTGGCAAGGGTGGTGATAGGTTTATAGACGGTCATCGTTTGGGTGCCGGCGATAATGCGCTTCACGCCGGCGAGGTCGGCATCCTGTCCTGATATGGCGACTTTGCCTGCGAGTCCCTGGGCGCTTAATGCCTGGATGGCGCCTCCAGCGGTGGCGTCGTTGGAGGCGACGACCGCATCAATTTTATTGTTGTTGGCGGTCAGGGCGTTTTCCATAATTTTCAACGCATTTTCCGGTAACCATCCGTCGACCCACTGATCGCCGACGATTTTAATTTTCCCTTCATCAACATAAGGCTTGAGGACTTTCATTTGTCCGGCACGGAAAAGCTTGGCGTTATTGTCCACCGGCGAGCCGCCCATCAAGAAATAGTTACCCTGAGGCACTTTATCGACCAGACTTTGCGCCTGCATTTCACCCACTTTTTCATTATTAAATGAAATATAAAAATCAATGTCGGCGTTATTGATAAGACGATCGTAGGCGAGAACTTTAATTCCCTCCTGTTTCGCCTCTTTTATGACATTGCTCAGCACCTGGCCGTTATAGGGAATAATCACCAGAACGTCGACGCCACGGTTGATCATATTTTCGATTTGCGACATTTGCGTTTCTTCGTTGCCATTGGCTGACTGGACGAATACTTTTGCACCTAATGATTCTGCTTTGTTGACAAAAATATCGCGATCTTTTTGCCAGCGTTCAAGACGCAAGTCGTCAATCGCCATGCCAATTTTAACTTCTTTAGCAATGCCCGACAGGCTGGTGAGGAGGAGTGAAGCGCAGAGCGTTAGGCAAAGGTTCTTTATCTTCATAATAATAACACCTTTTTTGTAAAGTGCAGGATAAGACGAACGATAAAAATAAACGGCCTGATACGTAGCAGATTTTTAACGCGGAAAGGAACGCTGGCAATTATCTATGCTTATTTTGCCGTTATGAAATTTTGTTTATTTGTTAATTTATGACCGCGATCGTACTTTAATAATTAGTTCTCACCGTATTTCATTGATCTTTCGTGGCGGAAGCGGCGGAATGGGGCCGCTGACGTATTATTTTTGCGACCTGGCGCACGTTTGTGGATTCTCTCAATCACGGTGTGAAATAACGTAATTGAGGAAACTAAAAAGAGAATTCTATATTGGCTTATGACTTATTACTCGCCGCATCCCTGAATATGGAGTTCATTATGCAGACCTATTTTGATCAGCTCGATCGCGTTCGTTATGAAGGCCCGAAATCCGCTAACCCACTGGCTTTCCGTCATTACAACCCGGATGAGCTGGTGCTGGGCAAACGGATGGAAGACCATTTACGCTTTGCGGCCTGCTACTGGCACACCTTCTGCTGGAACGGTGCCGATATGTTCGGCGTGGGTTCCTTTAACCGCCCGTGGCAGCAGCCGGGTGAAGCAATGGAAATGGCGAAACGTAAAGCTGATGTCGCTTTTGAGTTTTTCCACAAACTGAATGTACCGTACTACTGCTTCCACGACGTTGACGTTTCTCCTGAAGGGGCATCGCTGAGAGAGTATGCCAATAACTTCGCGCAAATGGTTGATGTGCTAGCGGAAAAACAGCAGCAAAGCGGCGTCAAGCTGCTGTGGGGCACGGCAAACTGCTTTACGAACCCGCGTTACGGCGCCGGTGCGGCAACCAACCCGGATCCGGAAGTGTTCAGCTGGGCGGCGACCCAGGTGGTGACCGCGATGGATGCGACCCACAAACTGGGCGGTGAAAACTACGTCCTGTGGGGCGGTCGCGAAGGTTATGAAACCCTGCTGAACACCGACCTGCGTCAGGAACGCGAGCAGATTGGCCGCTTCATGCAGCTGGTCGTGGAGCATAAACATAAAATCGGCTTCCAGGGTACGCTGCTGATTGAACCGAAACCGCAGGAGCCCACCAAGCATCAGTACGATTACGACGCGTCTACCGTCTACGGCTTCCTGAAACAGTTCGGCCTGGAAAAAGAGATCAAGCTGAATATCGAAGCGAACCACGCGACGCTGGCCGGCCACACGTTCCACCACGAAATTGCTACCGCCATCGCCCTCGGCCTGTTTGGTTCCGTTGACGCTAACCGCGGCGACCCGCAGCTGGGCTGGGATACTGACCAGTTCCCGAACAGCGTTGAAGAGAACGCGCTGGTGATGTACGAAATCCTTAAAGCGGGCGGCTTTACCACCGGCGGCCTGAACTTTGATGCTAAAGTGCGTCGTCAGAGCACCGACAAATACGACCTGTTCTACGGCCACATCGGTGCGATGGACACCATGGCGCTGGCGCTGAAAGTCGCTGCCCGTATGATTGAAGGCGGCGAGCTGGATAAACGCGTTGCCAAACGCTATGCCGGCTGGAACGGCGAGCTGGGTCAGCAGATCCTCAAAGGCCAGATGAACCTGGCGGACATCGCCCAGTATGCCACTCAGCATAACCTGGCGCCGCAGCACCAGAGCGGCCATCAGGAACTGCTTGAAAACGTGGTTAACCGCTACCTCTTTGATCGCTGATGATGGCGAAAATGCCCGGCGGGTCCGGGCATTGGTTTAACCGATGCTTTATTCCCGTTAGTAAGGAGAGGCTGTATGTATATCGGGATTGATCTCGGCACCTCGGGCGTTAAGGCCATTCTGCTCAACGAGCAGGGCGAGGTCGTGGCTTCGCACACCGAAAAGCTCAACGTGTCGCGTCCGCACCCTTTATGGTCTGAACAAGATCCTGAGCACTGGTGGCTGGCGACGGACCGCGCGATGAAAGCGTTGGGCGCGCAGCACTCTTTGCGCGCGGTTAAAGCGTTGGGCATTGCGGGTCAGATGCACGGCGCGACGCTGCTCGATAAGCAACAGCGCGTCTTGCGCCCGGCGATCTTGTGGAATGATGGCCGCTGCGGCGAGGAGTGTGCGCTGCTGGAGGAGGAAGTCAGCCGTTCGCGACAGATCACCGGTAATCTGATGATGCCGGGATTTACCGCGCCGAAGCTGTTGTGGGTGCAACGTCACGAGCCTGAGATTTTTAGGCAAGTCGATAAGGTTCTGCTGCCAAAAGATTATTTACGTTTGCGTATGACCGGTGAGTTTGCCAGCGATATGTCCGATGCCGCCGGAACGATGTGGATGGACGTGGCGCGCCGCGACTGGAGCGATGAAATGCTCGCCGCCTGTGGGTTGAGCCGCGATAACATGCCAGCGCTTTTCGAAGGATGCGAAGTGACGGGCTCGCTGCGCCCGGCCGTCGCGCAAGCGTGGAATATGCCGGAAGTATTGGTGGTGGCCGGCGGCGGCGACAACGCGGCGGGAGCGGTTGGCGTAGGTATGGCGGATGCGGGCCAGGCGATGCTGTCGCTGGGGACCTCGGGCGTCTACTTTGCCGTCAGCGACGGCTTTCTTAGCAAACCGGAAAGCGCCGTTCACAGCTTCTGCCACGCGTTGCCTGGACGCTGGCATCTGATGTCGGTCATGCTGAGCGCGGCTTCCTGCCTTGATTGGGCGGCGACATTAACTGGCCTGGGCACGGTTCCGGCGCTGATTGCGGCAGCGGAAGCGGCGAACGACGATGCCGATCCGGTCTGGTTCTTGCCTTATCTCTCGGGTGAACGCACGCCGCACAACAATCCGCAGGCGAAAGGCGTCTTTTTCGGCCTGACTCATCAACACGGTCCGGCGGAGCTGGCGCGGGCGGTGCTGGAGGGAGTCGGTTATGCCCTGGCGGACGGCATGGATGTGGTTCACGCCTGCGGCGTCAAACCGGAGAGCGTCACGCTGATTGGCGGCGGCGCGCGCAGCGCCTACTGGCGGCAAATGCTGGCGGATATAAGCGGCCAGCAGCTTGATTTCCGCACCGGCGGCGATGTCGGACCGGCGCTTGGCGCGGCGCGGCTGGCGCAGCTGGCGCTGCATCGAAATGTCGCGTTTTCCGATCTGCTCCCGCAGCTCCCGCTGGAACAGGCTCATCTTCCGGATGCCGAACGCTTTGCGCGTTACGCACCTCGTAGGGAAACTTTCCGCCAGATTTATCAGCAGCTTTTACCGCTGATGTCCTGAAACATTCGCCCCTTTCACGGGGCGAATTCATCTAATGAATATTTTTAAAATCATCTAGTTATCGAGTGTATTGATATATTCCGAATTTGTCGTTTCAGATGCGAAAAGTGCGGATAATCACGTTCTGGCAGTACACAATGGGGCCTGTCTTATGCCAGGGAGGCCTCATGAAAAATAATATTATTCCTAAGCTATTGATGTCCCTTGGGGCACTGGTTTATCTGCTGGGGATCTGGCGCACCTGTCCGTTATTTAGCGGCAAGGGCTATTTTCTCGGCGTTCTGGTGATGGGCATGTTCGCGATTTTAGCGCATCAACGTACGATGCAGGAGAAGGGGCCAGACGATGGCTTTGCTTCGCTGTGCCGCCTTGTGCTCCTGCTGTCGGTCGGTTTACTGATGGTCGGCGCCTGGTTCGTACCCGCCGGATGGAACGAGAAGATCATCTACGTGGCGGCCTGGTTTGTGTGCTTATACGGCGTTTCCGCGATGCCCCAGAAAGCGCTGGACGCACAGGCTGCGCAGAAAGATTCCTCAGAACGGCCTTAACTGACAAAGCGGCGGACATCAAACCGCTGAACCAGCATTGAGAGCAATAAACTTCCCAGCAGCGCAGCGCTGAATATCCAGACAATATCTAATAACGGCCAGCGGGACAGCGCCAGTCCGCTGGCGCGGAGCGCGTGGATAATCAACGCATGAAAACCGTAAATCCCTAATGAATGGCGTGCAATCAGCGCAATAAGAGGCAACTCACGCGTATTCAGCGTATTTTTTACCAGCGTCAGAAGCGCTATCGCGCAAACAAAAACCGCGGGACCGCAATATAAATACCAGGTATCGCCAAAGTCGCCGCGCCAGCGCAGTTCGTGCAGCGTACCGCGTGATATGACCCATACTCCCGCGATGAAAAGGCCAGCGCTGAGCGCAGTCAGCCATTTTTTATCGCTATTCATCATACCGATTGCCCGGCCTAACACGCCATACATCACATAGTAGAACGTATCCCCGTTGATATAGAGATTGATCGGCAGCCACTCGACTCCTCCCGCTTTCACCGCCACCATATTAGGATTCGCCAAAAGCCCGATGATCGCCATCAGCGCCAGCAGCATCTTGCCGCTAACCGGTTTGACCTGAACCAGCGGTGAAAGCAGGTAAATGACGACGATTGCGAAGAAAAACCACAGATGGTAGAACACCGGTTTTTGCAGCAAATTCTTCAGCGATAGCTCAACGTTGATGTGGGTAAACAGGGTGATATAGAGCAGCGACAGCGCGCTATAAAAGAGGATGCACAGCGCGATGCGCAAAAAGTGCCGGGGCTGGGCGCTGCGCTCGCCGAAAAACAGATAGCCTGAAATCATGAAAAATAGCGGCACGCTGACGCGAGACGCGGAGTTGAGGATATTGGCTACATCCCACGTCAGCAGACTGACGGTGTGCGGGTGCGTGATATACCAGGTGGTGCTATGAATCATGACGACCATCAGGCAGGCAATACCGCGCAAATGGGTAATCCAGTGTATTTTTTCCTGCATCAGTACCTCTGTTTCTCCTTCTCAGACAGGGTCTGACTGCCCTTATCCGCTTGTATCGCAGTGGAATAATCCGAGTTTTTCATCATAGACTTGTCGAGGTGTGGTCCAATTCGCACAATGAGCCGGTTATTTAACGTAACCTGCACGATAACAATTTACTAACAAGGCGGTCGAGAAAAAATGGTGATGAAATATGCGTTTTCTGGACTGCTGCTGTGCATGCTTGCGGGCTGTAGCGCAACGCCGCCTCAGCCAGCGCAGAAGGCGCAAAAAGCGCGGATAACGCCGCAGGCAACACTCAATATGGCGCAGCTGTGCAAGGATAATGCCGCCGTACGTTACAGTACAGGCGTGCGTCAGATTGACGTCAGCCATTTCGAACAGTTCCGGGGGAGCTACGAGCTTTCGGGCAAGACTGCGCGGAATGAACGCTTTATCTGTTCTTTTGACCCGGACGGGCAGTTTTTGCATCTTTCCATGCGCTAGATGCGCCCGCGATGGCGCTTATTTCCGCAATTTTCCCTAAACAATCCCGTTTCATACTGTATATCTCGCAGCCAGCGGGTATACTGGCTCCTTCCTTTAAATCCACACGTATCCAGCACGAAATCATATGCAAAAGTTTGATACCAGGACCTTCCAGGGCCTGATCCTGACCTTACAGGATTACTGGGCTCGCCAGGGCTGCACCATTGTTCAACCACTGGACATGGAAGTCGGCGCAGGCACTTCTCACCCAATGACCTGCTTACGCGCATTGGGCCCAGAGCCGATGGCAACCGCCTACGTGCAGCCTTCCCGCCGTCCGACCGATGGTCGCTACGGTGAAAACCCGAACCGTTTACAGCACTACTATCAGTTCCAGGTGGTGATAAAACCTTCTCCGGATAATATTCAGGAGCTGTACCTTGGGTCTCTGAAAGAGCTGGGTATGGATCCGACCATCCACGACATTCGCTTCGTTGAAGACAACTGGGAAAACCCGACGCTGGGTGCCTGGGGTCTGGGTTGGGAAGTGTGGCTGAATGGTATGGAAGTGACGCAGTTCACCTACTTCCAGCAGGTTGGCGGCCTGGAGTGCAAGCCGGTAACCGGCGAGATCACCTACGGTCTGGAGCGCCTGGCGATGTATATCCAGGGTGTTGACAGCGTTTACGATCTGGTCTGGAGCGATGGCCCGCTGGGTAAAACTACCTACGGCGACGTATTCCATCAGAATGAAGTGGAGCAATCCACCTATAACTTCGAATACGCCGACGTGGATTTCCTGTTCTCCTGCTTCGAGCAGTATGAGAAAGAAGCCCAGCAGCTGCTGGCGCTGGAAAACCCGCTACCGCTGCCTGCTTACGAACGCATTCTGAAAGCCGCCCATAGCTTTAACCTGCTGGACGCGCGTAAAGCCATCTCCGTCACCGAGCGTCAGCGCTATATTCTGCGCATTCGCACCCTGACCAAAGCAGTGGCTGAAGCTTACTATGCTTCCCGTGAAGCCCTTGGCTTCCCGATGTGCAACAAGAATAAATAAGAGGCGGCCATGTCTGAGAAAACTTTCCTGGTGGAAATCGGCACTGAAGAGCTGCCACCAAAAGCCCTGCGCAGCCTGGCTGAATCCTTTGCTGCGAACGTGACCGCGGAGCTGGATAACGCCGGCCTCGCGCACGGTAAAGTTGAATGGTTCGCCGCGCCGCGCCGTCTGGCGCTGAAAGTGGCGAATCTGGCGGCTGCGCAAGCAGACCGTGAAGTCGAAAAACGCGGTCCGGCGATTGCCCAGGCGTTTGACGCCGAAGGTAAACCGAGCAAAGCGGCTGAAGGCTGGGCGCGCGGCTGCGGTATTACCGTCGATCAGGCTGAACGTCTGGCGACCGATAAAGGCGAATGGCTGCTGTATCGTGCCCACGTGAAAGGCGAGAGCACCGAAGCGCTGCTGCCGAACATGATCGCTACCTCGCTGGCGAAGCTGCCGATCCCGAAACTGATGCGCTGGGGCGCGTCTGACGTGCACTTCGTGCGTCCGGTTCACACCGTGACCCTGCTGCTGGGCGACAAAGTGATCCCGGCAACGATTCTGGGCGTACAGTCCGACCGGATTATTCGCGGCCATCGCTTTATGGGCGAGGCGGAGTTCACCATCGATTCTGCCGATCAATACCCAGAAATCCTGCGTGAGCGCGGTAAAGTGATTGCGGATTACGCTGAGCGTAAAGCCAAAATCAAAGCCGATGCCGAAGAAGCGGCGCGCAAAATTGGCGGTAACGCCGATTTGAGCGAAAGCCTGCTGGAAGAAGTCACTTCCCTGGTGGAATGGCCGGTGGTATTGACCGCGAAGTTCGAAGAGAAATTCCTTGCAGTGCCTGCCGAAGCGCTGGTTTATACCATGAAGGGCGACCAGAAGTACTTCCCGGTTTACGACAACGCGGGCAAGCTGCTGCCAAACTTTATCTTCGTGGCCAACATCGAATCGAAAGATCCGACCCAGATTATTTCCGGTAACGAGAAAGTAGTTCGTCCGCGTCTTGCGGATGCGGAGTTCTTCTTCAATACCGACCGCAAAAAGCGTCTGGAAGACAATCTGCCGCGTCTGCAAACCGTACTGTTCCAGCAGCAACTGGGTACGCTGCGCGACAAGACCGATCGCATTCAGGCGCTGGCCGGCTGGATTGCCGGGCAGATTGGCGCAGACGTTAACCACGCGACCCGCGCGGGCCTGCTGTCCAAGTGCGATCTGATGACCAACATGGTCTTCGAATTTACCGATACTCAGGGCGTGATGGGGATGCACTACGCGCGCCATGATGGCGAAGCGGAAGATGTGGCGGTTGCCCTGAATGAGCAATATCAGCCGCGCTTTGCCGGTGACGCCCTGCCGTCAAATCCGGTTGCTTGCGCGCTGGCGATTGCCGACAAGATGGATACTCTCGCGGGTATCTTCGGGATTGGTCAGCACCCTAAAGGCGACAAAGATCCGTTCGCGCTGCGCCGCGCTGCGCTGGGCGTGCTGCGTATCATTGTTGAGAAGAACCTCAATCTGGATCTGCAGACCCTCACCGAAGAAGCGGTGCGCCTGTACGGCGATAAGCTGACGAACGGCAACGTGGTCGATGATGTTATCGACTTCATGCTGGGACGCTTCCGCGCCTGGTATCAGGACGAAGGCTACACCGTCGATACCATTCAGGCGGTACTGGCGCGTCGTCCGACCCGTCCGGCAGACTTCGATGCGCGCATGAAGGCGGTTTCGCACTTCCGTACCCTCGAAGAGTCCTCCGCGCTGGCGGCGGCGAACAAGCGCGTTTCCAATATTCTGGCGAAATCGGACGTTACGCTGAACGATATCGTTCACGCCTCCGTGTTGAAAGAAGCGGCTGAAATCAAACTGGCAGGCAATTTAGTCGTGCTGCGCGATAAGCTGCAGCCGTACTTCGCCGAAGGGCGTTACCAGGATGCGCTGATCGAGCTGGCGTCCCTGCGCGAGCCGGTTGATGAATTCTTCGAGAACGTGATGGTCAACGCCGAAGACCAGAACGTGCGCGTGAACCGTTTGACGCTGTTGTCCAAACTGCGCGATCTGTTCCTGCAGGTAGCGGATATTTCCCTGTTGCAGTAAGCGTATCGCTAATAATAAAAAACCTGCCTCAGTGCAGGTTTTTTTTATGCGTATACTATAAATAAGCGAACCATTAATAATTCTCTGATCAATATTTTTGTTCAATATATAGATTCAAGAAAAATATTTTAGGAATATGCCAGCGCAGTCTGTTCAGATATTTGCGGTAGAATAGTTGTGGGTGCTTGAGACTGTTTTTCTCAGGCGTTCAGCAGGAGACAAATAGAGAAAAGCCCCACCTGATGATAAATCAAAGTGAGGCTCCCCTATGCATCAACACCATAAGAGTAGCCTCTTACCTGTTGGAAATCAACACCGGAGGCGAGGAATGCCGCAAAAGTATCTGTTGTTTGGCTTAATAGTGATTTGCTTCACTATTTTATTATTCACCTGGATGGTTCATCATTCACTGTGTGAATTACAGGTCAGACAGGGGAATATCGAGCTGGTGACATTCTTAGCCTGTGAAATTAAACGGTAAGAGCATCTGGCGGGGAGTGATTCCCGCCAGACTTACGGCGTTAGGCATTTTCAATGCACCCTGTTTTTTTCATTAATTAATTATTTTGCCTCCTGATACAGGAGGCTTTTTTTTCGCAACCATCGTCTGTTGAAAAAACAGGCTTGAAAAGTATACCGCAGTATGGCTATCCTATGCTCCGACGAATCCCTCGTCTCACCGGAGAGCACACGCCAAATGAACAAACACGACTGATGAATTTCGCTCCTTGCTTAGCGCTATTTGCGAGCAGGGGAAGTATTGATTTCATTCAGGAGTGCTTATGGCTCATTGTGCCCAATCCCCCTCTTTTCTTTTGCATCAGGTCACCTGTCAATTTGCGACGGGAGATACGCTTTTTGGTCCGCTGAATTTATCGCTGGAAGGCTCCCTTTGCGGGCTTGTCGGGCGCAATGGCGTCGGTAAAACCCGACTGTTGCGTTTACTGGCGGGCCTGGACTCGCCGTCGAGCGGCCATATCGAACGTATGGTTTCGGTAAGCTACGTTGCTCAGCAGCATGCGATGACTCCTGATACGACGCTGGCGGAGTGGCTAAGCTTCGAATTCGTTTTTTCTGCTCTGGCGCGTCTTGAGCGAGGCGAAGGGCGAGTTGACGATCTCGAACGTCTTGATGGCTTTTGGGATCTTCCGGATCGTTTGAATGCAGGCTTCCTGGCCGCTGGCTTAGGGGAATTTTCTCCCGGACGGCTCGCCTCTTCGTTGAGCGGCGGGCAAAGAGTGAAGGCGCAGCTCTGCGCAGCATTCTTGTCCGGCGCGGATTTTCTCCTGCTTGATGAACCCACCAACCATCTCGACAGACAAGGCCGGGCGTGGTTCTATCAGCAGCTTGAGCAATGGCGCGGCGGCGCGCTTATCGCCAGTCATGACCGCGAGCTGCTGGCCCAAACGCCGCGCATCCTCGAGCTGACGTCCGCAGCTTTGCGCAGCTACGGCGGTAACTATGCGGATTATCAGCAGCAGCGTGAGCTGGAGCAGCAGGCGGCTCGCGCCGCGCTGGAGCATGCCGTCATCGAACGGCGGCGTACTCGCGCAAGGATGCACAAAGAGCATGATGCCTGCCTGCGGCGCTCTGCGCAGACGTTGCGTACTATTGATACGCTAAATATCGCTTCATTCGAGCGGGTTGCTTACAAAGGCGCGGCGAAAGAGCGCCCCGGAACCCTTAAGCGCCAGCATCGTGAACAACGTAGCGCGCTTAACGATGCGGTGGTTCAGGCGCGGGAGCGGGTCGAGGAGGACAACCCGGTGATGTTTACTCTGCCCGGTAGCCAGGTCGCTGCGGGAAAACAGGTGCTGGAGCTGGAAGCGTTGCGGCTGGCGTATGCACCTATGGCGCCGCTGAACTGGCGCATGGATGGGCCGATGCGCGTGGCGCTGCGGGGCCCCAACGGCTGCGGTAAGACGACGTTGCTTAAAACGCTGCTGGGCCTGGAGTCGCCGCTTTCAGGACGCTGCCGCTTATCGGTAAACGCGGCGTATCTGGACCAGCATCTGACCCAGCTGGATCTGTCATTATCCGCAATGACGCACCTGAATCTCGGCGATACGCCTTTGGAAGAGGGCGTGCTGCGCAGCCAGCTGGCGCAGCTACAGCTGGGGGCGGACAAAGTCCATTTGCCGCTATCGGCCCTTAGCGGAGGAGAACGCCTGAAGGCGGCGCTGGCCTGCGTGCTCTGGCGGAGGGAAGCCACGCAGCTACTGTTGCTGGATGAGCCCACCAATCATCTCGACCTGGCGTCCACCCAGGCGATTGAAAAAGCGCTGGCGCAGTTTCCCGGCGCGATGCTGGTGGTATCGCATGATGACGCCTTTTTACAGGCGCTGAAGCTGACCCACTGCCTGGAATGGCGGGAAGATGGCTGGCGCTTTGAGCGGCGATAAATGCAAAACCGCCATCCCCGGGATGGCGGTTTCTTATCGCACAAATAAAAAAATCCCCGCCGTTTGGCAGGGACTTAAGAATTTTGAGCTTTTTAAGCTTACAGGCTGGTTACGTTGCCAGCTGCCGGGCCTTTAGCGCCGCTTTCGATGGTGAAGGAAACTTTCTGACCTTCGTCCAGAGATTTGTAGCCATCGTTCTGGATAGCAGAGAAGTGTACGAACACGTCTTTAGAACCATCGTCAGGAGTGATGAAACCAAAACCTTTGTCAGCGTTGAACCATTTTACGATACCAGTCATTTTACCGGACATAGTGAATTACCTTTAAAAAAAATAAATGAGCCTTTCGGCGTTACGGTCTGGACTACAGATTTGAAGCGATAAAGGGAAAGTTCACTACCGGGGTATCAACGGATAACCTTTGAAGGACTGCTCTATTCGAATGCTCTGTGGTCTTTACATCAAACCTGCGAGCATTAACGCATGTTCACGTTGTGATAGCAAACTTTTTTTTCATTGGCATGAAAACGGTCCTTTATCAGGACCGCTAGCCGAAACCAAAAAACGCTAAAATTATGAGTCAATAAGCTGTCTTGAAAGCTGCGGATTCGCCTGTATCAGGCGCATCAGCTTAAGCTCCGTGGGAGAGGGCTTCACGCGTCTCGATTCCCACTCTTGTACCATTGCTACACTGACGCCCATGGCGCTGGCAAAATCATCTATTTTCAGCCCGGTGCCTTTGCGTAGCTGGTCAAATTCAATGCTTGCGGCGGGCTTATGCGTCAGCGAGGCCGCCTGTGCCTGATCTTTAAAAATAATTTGTTCAAGGTTGCTCAGCAGTTCAAATGCAGGATCTTTATATTCCATTGAGAACTCCTCTCTTTCATACGGCGGAGGGTGAATTATGTAGAGCCTCTTAAGAATAGTCGGAAAAAAAAGTCAGGAATGATTACCGTGGTAATTATTTATCACTTGAGGTTCTTTACGTCCGTTTCCAGCGGTATAACGTGCTGAAAAGTAATAGAGAGAGCCGTTAAGAAAATTATTGTAAACAGATAAGAAGAAAAGCGGAAAAGGCCAGCGCGCGCCCGCTGGCCGGTGTATTACGCCTTTTGCAGCTTCTTCACATCGCCTTGCGAAGCCGCGGGTTGCCGTTGGCCCAGCTTATATTTGACCAGCAGCGCAATGGCCGACAGGAAGGCCGGAATAGCCAGCAAGGAGAAAATCGTTTCGAAAGAGAGCTGGGCCTGCATCAGGAACGCGCCGCTAAAGGCGCCGAGGATACCGCCAAAGCGGCCAATCCCTAACATCCAGGCCACGCCGGTCGCACGTCCCTGTGTGGGATAGAAACCGGCGGCCAGCGCAGGCATTGATGATTGCGCGCCGTTCATAATGCTGCCGGCGATAAAGACCATTATCCCCATCAGCAGCAGGTTATGGGTCGAGAAACCAACCAGACAAACGAACACGCCGGTCAACAGCCAGCCCACGGCAACCACTTTGTTTGGGTTGAGCTTATCCATCAGCGCGCCGAGGATAAGCACGCCAATACCGCCGCCCAGCGGGAACAGCGCGGTGATAATAGAGGCCTGACTCATCGTCGCGCCGGTTTCGCGGATGAGCAGCGGCAGCCAGCTGGTCAGCAAATAGAAGATCAGCAGGCCCATAAAGTAGGTCAGGCAGAGCATGATGGTGCCGACGGCGTAGCGCGGAGAGAAAATCACGCCGATGGATGATTTCTCTTGTATCTGGCCCGCTTCGCGTAGCTCAAACTCAGCCTGCTCGGGAACCGGCGCGATGCGGCGCAGGATCGCGGCGATACGCTGGGCAGGTTGGCGTTTGACCACCATATAGCGCGCGGATTCCGGCAGAAGAAAGAGCAGCACTACCGCCAGCAGCAGCGGCATCACTCCGCCAAGCACCAGCACGCTTTGCCAGCCGTAGTGGGGGATCATCCAGGCGGAGAGGAAGCCGCCCAGCGAGGAGCCCATCGGAAAGCCGACGAACATCAGGTTGACCATCAGCGCCCTACGCCGCTCGGGGGCGTATTCGCTCATCAGCGTCGCGGCGTTCGGCATGGCGGCGCCCAGCCCAAGGCCGGTGAGAAAACGCAGTAGCGTCAGTTGGTTAAGGCTGGTAGCAAAGGCGGTCAGCAGACTGAAGCCGCCGAAAACCACGATGGACATAATCAGAACTTTTTTCCGCCCAACGCGGTCGGCGAGCGGTCCGGCGGTCAGCGCGCCGACGGCAAGCCCGACTAAGGCGGCGCTCATCACCGGGCCTAACGCCGATTTTTCGACGCCCCATTCCTGCACCAGGTCAGAGGCGATAAAGCCGATTATCGCGGTATCGAATCCGTCCATCGCGACGGTGATAAAACATAAGGCCAGAATCATCCACTGGTATTTCGTGAAGGGATGTTCATTGATAAAAGCCTGAATATCGATGGTTGTGTTCTTCATGCGGCATTCCTGGCAGGCAGAGGGGGGGACAGAGATATACCCGTCATACTTCAAGTTGCCTGTGCGTTGGCTTCGCTCGTTCACCCTAGTCACTTACACCAGTAAGCTCCTGGGGACTCCCTCACTTGCCGCGTCACTCGGCCTAAGGCCTCGCCCCTTACGGGGCCAGCGCAAGCGCTGTTCAAAACGGTTTAACGTTTTGTCCCGCAACTCGAATTATTTTGGGTATAGATTATTGTTATCTCCCTCGCGATCGTTGATGTTGTTTGTGCGATTATCGAACAATACGCCGTTAATCGCTCATTTAATAAAATCATCGAACGGTGGTTCAGGCAATGCGGGAGAAAAGGGAAGCGTGCGATTATCGTCCGCTTTACGGGCAACTCGGGAGTGAGGTTAAAGTAATCGTAGTAAAATCATATTATTAGATAAACTCGCTGCGCGCTGAACGATGGTGGTAATTGTGATGAACTTAACAGAGGCCGCCGCCGCGCGCTAAAACGTCGAAAACCCGGTTTTAAAGGCGGAAGATTGTCAGGAAAAGGTATCCTGCAAGGCCGACCTGGACTATCCTTGTCAGCGTCTGGCACGTGTGTGTCTGTTTGCGCTTTTTTTGGCTGAAAGGAGTAAAAAAATGGCGACAGGAAAGTCCTGCTCTCGCTGGTTTGCGGCTATTGCGGCCCTGTTAATGGTGGTTAGCCTGAGTGGGTGTTTTGATAAAGAAGGCGATCAGCGCAAAGCGTTCATCGACTTCCTGCAAAATACGGCAATGCGTAGCGGCGAACGTCTGCCGACGCTGACCGCCGATCAGAAAAAACAGTTCGGGCCTTTCGTTTCCGATTACGCGGTGATTTACGGCTATTCACAGCAGGTAAGCCAGGCGATGGATGCGGGTTTGCGTCCGGTAGTTGATAGCGTGAACGCGATCCGCGTACCGCAGGATTATGTTACCCAGCGCGAGCCGCTGCGTCAGGCAAATGGCGCTTTGGGCGTACTGAGCCAGCAGCTGGAGAACGCAAAAATACAGGCGGATGCCGCCCACGGCGCGCTGAAACAGGGTGACGATCTCAAGCCGGTCTTCGACCAGGTCTATAATAAAGTCGTGACGGCCCCGGCGAATGCGCTACAGCCGTTAATTCCGGCAGCGCAGGTATTTACCCAGCAGCTGGTGCAGGTGGGTGATTTTATCGCCCAGCAGGAGACTCAGGTCAGCTTCGTGGCGAACGGTATTCAGTTCCCGACTTCGCAGCAGGCCAGTCAGTATAATACGCTGATTGGACCGCTGGCCGCTCAGCATCAAGCTTTTAATCAGGCGTGGACAGCGGCAGTTAACGCGACCCGTTAATGGCTCTGACAACCCGGGCAAGGCTTCACCTTAGCCCGGGTTTTCTTTTTTCACTTCTCACTTCACCTGCGGATTCACGCAGTTCTTCTCAACATTGCCGTTCAGGGCATCAATCAGATTATCCACCGCGCAGGCCGCCATGTTATAGCGGGTTTCATGCGTGGCTGAGCCAATATGCGGCAACGCGACGACATTCGGCATGCTCAGCAGCGGGGAGTCTTTCGCCAGCGGCTCTTGTTCAAAAACGTCCAGCCCGGCAGCATAAATTTCACCTTCCTGCAGCGCGGCAATCAGCGCCTTCTCATCCACTACCGGTCCGCGCCCGGCGTTAATAAAGATGGCGGAGGACTTCATTTTGGCAAACTGCGCTTTGCCGAACAGGTGATGAGTCTCTTCGGTCAGGGGCAGGATCAGACAGACAAAATCCGCTTCCTCCAGCAGGGTATCGAGATCGCAGTAGCGGGCGTTAAAGCGCTCCTCCGCCTGCGGGTGCTGGCGGCGGGCGTTGTAGAGAATGGGCATGCCGAAGCCCGCGTGGGCGCGCTGGGCGAGCGCCATCCCGATACGCCCCATACCGACGATACCGAGGGTTTTATGGTGCACGTCGTTGCCAAACCAGTCCGGGCCGATGCTTTTGGTCCACTCGCCGGCCTTCACGCGGTTAGCCACTTCCACCACCCGACGCGCGGTGCTCAATACCAGCGCCATCACGGTATCGGCGACGGTCTCGGTCAGTACCGTCGGGGTGTGCATCAGCAGTACTTTACGCGCGTTCAGCGCATCGACGTCGAAGTTATCGTAGCCGACGGAAATGGTCGAAGTTGCACGAAGCTTGGGCATTTTCTCCAGTAACGCGGTATCGACTTTTTCGCTGGAACCCAGCAGACCTACCGCCTCAGCAAACGCGGCGGCGTGCTGTGAAACGGTCTCCGGACGCAGGTTTTTCACCTGCGTGACGGTAAAGTGTTGTTCCAGACGCTGTTGCAGGTCGTCGGGAAGCGTTTTGTAGAGAATGACTGACGGCTTCATGCGGTTCTCCGTTGCGTTAAGGTTTCAGGCGTGACGTGCGCCGAGCGGAAGTTTTTGATTATTAGCAGGCTTAACAATCAAAGTAAGCCATACCGAGACGAAAAGCGCCACTCCCATAAAAATGTACGAGGCTGACGGGCTGCCGGTGGTGCCGTTCAGGTAGCCGACAAACCATGAGCCAAAGAACGAACCCAGCGCGCCCATGCTGTTAATCAGGGCCATGGCGCCCCCGGCGACGTTACGCGGCAGCATCTCGGGAATGATGGCGAAGAACGGCCCGTAGGGGGCGTACATCGCCGCGCCAGCAATCACCAGCAGGGTATAAGAGACCCAGAAATGGTTGGCGCCAACGGCCCAGGAACCAATAAAGGCG
The DNA here is from genome assembly GCF_015601345.1 of Klebsiella sp. BDA134-6. Classification (NCBI taxonomy): domain Bacteria; kingdom Pseudomonadati; phylum Pseudomonadota; class Gammaproteobacteria; order Enterobacterales; family Enterobacteriaceae; genus Klebsiella; species Klebsiella sp. BDA134-6. Next base: position 5,651,362 of record NZ_CP064784.1, on the reverse strand, counting down.
AAGGCGGCAATCAGCAGCAGCGGCCAGACGAACAGCTTGCGGTTCTGCATTTTATCGGAGGCCCATGACACCACGATCATCGCGATGGTTGCCGCCAGATAGGGGACGGATGAGAGCCAGCCGACCTCGACCATGCCCATATTCTCGCCGCCGCTGCGGATAATTGACGGCAGCCACAGCACGAAACCGTAAACCCCGATGCTCCAGGCGAAATACTGCATGCACAGCAGGACAACGTTGCGCGAGCGGAAGGCTTCGCCGTAGTTGCGCACCGGTTTGATTCCCTGCTGTTCACGCTCCAGCTGCTCCTGCAACGCGGCTTTTTCGCTTTCCGCCAGCCAGTTGACCTGCGAAGGTTTGTCTTTTACCAGCACCCACCAGCAGAAGGCCCAAATTACCGCCGGAACGCCTTCGATAATAAACATTTCCCGCCAGCCGAATGCCTGAATCAGGTAACCGGACACCACCGACATCCACAGCACCGTCACCGGGTTGCCGAGGATCAGGAAGGTATTGGCGCGCGAGCGTTCAGATTTGGTAAACCAGTTGCTGATGTAAATCAGCATCGCCGGCATGACCGCGGCCTCGACGACGCCGAGAATAAAGCGAATCGCCGCCAGCGCGGGAATATTGTGCACCATCCCGGTCAGCGAGGCGCAGGCACCCCACAGGATCAGGCAGATAAAAATGAGTTTGCGTACGCTGCGGCGTTCGGCGTAAATCGCGCCGGGGATCTGAAAGAAGAAGTAGCCGAGGAAGAACAGCGCCCCCAGCAGGGAGGAGATACCTTTGGTGATCCCCAGATCTTCAGTAATACCGGCCGCCGAAGCGAAGCTGAAGTTAGCGCGGTCGAGGTAGGCCAGGCTATACGTGATAAACACGATAGGCATGATGTACCACCAGCGTTTTGTTGCATTCGTCGAACTATTCATAGGTATGCCTCTGTGAGTGAGGTGACGCTCATCATAGAAAAGATCCGTTACGCCGCGCTGCATGTAGGGTACAGAACGGCCTGACGTTGTGCTGAATCTGCTTACTCGCCCAGCGCCTCACGCGTGGGTAAGCCTTCGCTATCGCCCTGAACCTGAATGGCCAGTGAGCCGATTTTGTTTCCGCGTTTCACCGCCTGCCGCAGCGGTTTTCCTTCCAACAGGGCGCTAATCACCCCGACGGCAAAGCCATCGCCGGCACCAACGGTATCGACGACGTTATCTACTTTTATCGCCGCCACGGCCCCCTGTTCGCCGTCGGCCGTTTTATACCAGGCGCCGTCGGAACCGGTTTTAATGATGACCGCACGAACGCCCTGGCCGAGATAAAAGTCGGCGATGGCTTCCGGCGTTTGTAGACCGGTCAGAATCATGCCCTCTTTTAAACCCGGTAGAACCCAGTCGGCCTGAAACGCCAGCTGGTTAAGCTTCTCGATCATTTCGCCTTCGCTTTTCCACAGCGTTGGCCGCAGGTTGGGGTCGAACGAAATCGTTTTTCCCTGCGCTTTCATCGTGCGCGCCGCGCGCTCCAGCAGGGCGTATGAGCTTTCCGACAGCGCGGCGGCCACGCCGCTTAAGTGCAGGTGACGGGCGCTGGCGAAATACGATTCATTAAAATCGTCCGGCGACAGATGGCTGGCGGCGGAGCCTTTGCGGAAATATTCCACAATGGGATCGGTTCCATTTTCGACTTTAGATTTCAGCTGAAAGCCGGTAGCGTAGCGGCCATCGGTACTCACGCCGCGGGCGTCGATTCCCTCTTTCGCCAGCGCGTTGAGGACGAAGCGGCCAAAGCTGTCCTTGCCGATGCGGCTTACCCAGCCGACGCTCAGGCCGAGGCGAGCCAGCCCGGTCGCGACGTTCAGTTCCGCGCCCGCCACGCGCTTCATAAAATGTTCTACTTCAGCCAGCTCGCCGGTCTCTGTGGCGACAAACATCGCCATGGCTTCGCCTATCGTGATGACATCTAATGCTTTTTGCATAACTTAATCCTCGCGTAGCAGGTTGACGTAGCGGCGGGTCACGGCCGTCAGGTCATGGCCAGTCAGCGGAAATTCAATCCCGCGCGGGGCATCGGCGGGCAGGTTATCGAGCAGCGCCAGCCAGCGTCCGGAGGCTTCATCCGGCGGTACGGCGCGAAAGTGCGAATGGTGCGGCTCAGCCGCCTTAACATGAATATAGCTGACGGCCGGGGCCAGGTGGCGCGCGGCCTCTTCCGGCGAGTCGCCGACCCATAGCCAGTTGCCCATATCAAAGGTGAGAGTGATCGGCAGCTGGTTAACCCGGCAGGCGGCTTTGAAGCGCTGCATCGGCGCCAGCTGGCCGCAGTCGGTTTGATCGTTTTCCACCACCAGCGCCATGCCGCTCTCGCGCAAAATATCGCGCAGGGTTTCCAGGCCATGGTGGTGGGTAAAATGGCCCAGCGAGAGCTTAAGCCACAGCGCGTTAAGGGTTTGCGCTTCCTGTAAAAGGTCAGAAAGATGGGGGTTAAGCGCTCCGTCTGCGGCAAACAGGGCTTCCGGCGCGGAATAGCAAACCAGCAGGCCGCGGCGCTCAATATCGGCGGCCAGCTCCGCCAGGCGGTTCAGCTCATCCGCGCTGAAAAGTTCCCGGCGGATCTCTACGCCGTCCGCGCCGGAACCGGCGATAAACGGCAGTACGGCGGACTGCCCGCCAAGCGCTTTAACATGGTCATTCCCGTACGCGGCGGTAACGACAATAATCTTTCTGGCCATCCCAATACTCCCGACGATAATCTGATGCGTTGTTTATTACGCTAGATGGTATCGGTTCCAAAGCAAAGGCCAGGATGTCTAATTTATGATCGCCATCACGAAGGATCGTTAGCGGGAGGTGGAGCCTCTGACGATCAGCTCGCCGGAAAACACTCGTTCGCAGACCGGGTCGTTGCTGCCTTCAATCCGACGCACCACCTGCTCGACGGCGGCGAAGCCAATCTGCCAGGTCGGCTGTTTGAGCGTGGTGATCCCCACGCCCGCCAGTTCGGCCCACTCCAGCTCATCGAAGCCTAGCAGGCCGATATCGCTGCCCCAAATCAGGCCAACGCGTTTAAGCGAGCGTGCCACCTGCAGCGTCAGCGCGCCGTTGGCGGAAATCACCGCCTTGCGCATGCCGCGATGGTGGGAGTGGAAATGGCGCAGGACGTTATCCAGCATCGCGCCATCGTTCAACGGTACTTCGGCGTTTTCCGCGACGATACCGCTGTGGCGCTGCAGGGTGTGACGAAAGGCGCTCAGGCGCTCGCGGCGGGTATTGACCGAGCCAAGGGGTTCGCTGAGGAACAGCAGGGCTTCGAAGCCTTTTTCCACCAGGTGTTCGGTGGCGGTAGTGGCGGCCTGGGTATTATCGAGGCCGACGACATCGCAGGCGAATTCTGGAATCTTGCGGTCGATAAGCACCATCGGCAGCGCCGACTGCTGCAGGCGGTTCAGGCCGTCCTCGCGCATCCCGACGGCGTTGACCACGATCCCTTCCACCTGGTAACTGCGCAGCAGGTCGAGGTAGTGCAGCTCCTGGTCCAGCTCGTTATTGGTATTACATACCAGCAGGGTGAAACCCTTTTCGCGACAGGCGGCTTCAATGCCGCTGAGCACGTTGACGGAGTAGGGATTGGTGATATCGGCGATGATCAGGCCGATCAGCCGGGTGCGGCCATGCTTCAGGCCGCGGGCCATCAGGCTGGGACGATAGTCGAGCTCGGCAATGGCTTTTTCAATCCGCCCCAGCAAATCCTCGGAAAGCAGATGCTTTTCGCCGTTCAGATAGCGTGAAATGCTGGTTTTGCCGGTCTGTGCGGCTTTCGCCACATCGCTAATGGTTGCTCGCGCCGCTTTCGCCATGGTGGCTTCCTTTGCTGAAATCTGCACACACCTTAGCGCGAAAATTCGCTATATCAAGCATTTTGCCCGGCGAGTCGCCGGGCAAAGAGGGCATTACTGCAGCGGGCTGAGGGTAATTTCAACGCGGCGGTTCTGCGCTTTGCCTTCCGCGGTGCTGTTGCTGGCGATCGGGTTCGCCGGGCCCATGCCGGTAGTGCGGATGCGGTTAGCCGCTACGCCCTGGGTGATAAGCGCGCTGGCGACGCTCTCCGCGCGCTGCTGAGAGAGGCGCATATTCAGATCCTGGCTGCCGGTGCTGTCGGTGTAGCCAACCACGTTAACGGCGGTTTTCTCATACTCTTTTAGCACCATCGCTACCCCGGTCAGGGTATTGGCGCCTGCCGGTTTCAGATTGGCGCTGCTGCTGTCGAAGGTCACATTGTTTGGCATGTTCAGCACGATATTGTCGCCATTTCGCGTCACGCTTACGCCGGTTCCCTGCATTTTCTCGCGCAGCTTCGCTTCCTGCACGTCCATATAGTAACCAATGCCGCCGCCCAGCGCCGCGCCGGCCGCCGCGCCGATCAGCGCGCCTTTGCCGCGGTCATGTTTGGAGGAAGAGAGCACCCCTACGCCTGCGCCGACTAACGACCCAATGCCCGCGCCGATCCCGGATTTACCCGCTTCGCGCTCCCCGGTGTAGGGGTTGGTGGTACAGCCAGAAATAGCCAGTGCGCCGCTAACGACAGCCGCAATCATGAGTACGCGTTTTTTCATCTTATTTCCTTAATCCTTTTTATTCTTTGCCACAGCGACCGTGACGGTTGATTATGACGCGCGAAACCGGAGAAAATTCCGCAGAGAGCATCTCAATTTGTAAATAACATTGAACGGCTGAATAACGTGCCGTCACCACACCTGCTATCGCTGACCAGGAGCCCGCATTGCCAACCTCATCCGCCACCAAAACTATCCTCACCGCAGCCCACTGGGGGCCAATGCTGGTCGAAACCGATGGCGAGAACGTCATCTCATCGCGAGGGGCGCTTGATACCCCTTTCGCCAACTCGCTGCAAAGCGCCGTACGCGATCAGGTGCATAGCAAAACCCGCGTACGGTACCCGATGGTACGTAAGGGATTTCTCGCCTCGCCTGAAAGCCCGCAGGGCGTGCGCGGGCAGGATGAGTTTGTGCGGGTAAGCTGGGATCGGGCGCTGGATCTGATTCACGCCCAGCATCGCCGAATTCGCGAAAGCTACGGCCCGGCGTCGATTTTTGCGGGTTCCTACGGCTGGCGCTCAAACGGCGTGCTGCACAAAGCGGCGACGCTGCTCCAGCGCTATATGAGCCTGGCGGGCGGCTATACCGGGCATCTGGGCGATTATTCCACCGGCGCGGCCCAGGCGATCATGCCGTACGTGGTTGGCAACAATGAGGTTTATCAGCAGCAGACCAGCTGGCCAATGGTGCTGGAACATAGCGATGTGGTGGTGCTGTGGAGCGCTAACCCCTTAAATACGTTAAAAATCGCCTGGAACGCTTCCGACGAACAGGGTATCCCGTGGTTCGACCGTCTGCGCCAGAGCGGGAAGCGGGTGATCTGCATCGATCCGATGCGATCGGAAACGGCTGAATTCTTTGGAGATGCGGCGGAGTGGATCGCCCCGCATATGGGCACCGACGTCGCCCTGATGCTTGGTATCGCCCATACGCTGGTGGAAAACGGCTGGCAGGATGACCAATTTTTGGCCCGTTGCACCAGCGGCTATGACGTTTTCGCCCGCTATCTGGCCGGCGAGAGCGACGGAACGGCAAAAACGGCGGAATGGGCGGCGGCGATCTGCGGCGTTAGCGCGGATAAAATTCGCGAACTGGCAAAACTTTTCCACGAAAACACTACCATGCTGATGTCCGGCTGGGGCATGCAGCGCCAGCAGTTTGGCGAACAAAAACACTGGATGCTGGTGACCCTTGCGGCCATGCTCGGCCAGATCGGCACTGAAGGCGGGGGTTTTGGCCTTTCCTATCACTTTGCTAACGGCGGCAACCCTACGCGGCGTGCGGCAGTGCTGGCCTCAATGCAGGGTAGCGTGGCGGGCGGTACCGACGCGGTAGCGAAAATTCCGGTCGCGCGCATCGTTGAAGCGCTGGAGAACCCCGGCGCCGCTTATCAACATAACGGGATGGATCGTAGCTTCCCGGATATTCGCTTTATCTGGTGGGCGGGCGGCGCCAACTTTACCCACCATCAGGACACCAACCGGCTGATCCGCGCCTGGCAAAAACCGGAGCTTATCGTGATTTCAGAATGCTTCTGGACCGCGGCGGCGCGCCATGCCGATATCGTCCTGCCCGCGACAACCTCGTTTGAACGCAATGATATGACCATGACCGGGGATTACAGCAACCAGCATCTGGTGCCGATGAAGCGGGTGGTCGCGCCGCGCGATGAAGCGCGCGATGATTTCGAGGTCTTCGCCGACCTCAGCGAGCGCTGGGAAGCGGGCGGGCGGGAGCGCTTCACCGAGGGTAAAAACGATCTGCAGTGGCTGGAGACGTTTTACCAGATTGCCGCCCAGCGCGGGGCGCAGCATCAGGTTACGCTGCCGCCGTTCGCCCAGTTCTGGCAGGATAATCAGCTGATTGAAATGCCGGAGAGCCCCGAAAACGCGCGCTTCGCCCGTTTTGCCGCCTTCAGGGCCGATCCGCAGGCGAACCCGCTGAAAACCGCTAGCGGTAAAATTGAGATTCACTCACCGACCATCGCCGGGTATGCCTATCCGGATTGCCCGCCGCATCCGATGTGGCTGGAACCGGACGAGTGGCATGGCAATGCGCAGGAAGGTCAGCTTCAGGTGCTGTCAGCGCATCCGGCGCACCGCCTCCACAGCCAGCTCAACCATACGTCGCTACGTGAACGCTACGCGGTGGCGGGCCGTGAACCATTAACCATTCATCCGCGCGATGCGCAGGCGCGTAATATCGCCGATGGCGATCTGGTGCGGGTATGGAATTCACGCGGCCAGGTGCTGGCCGGCGCGGTAGTGACTGACGGTATTCGTCCTGGGGTTATCTGCTTGCATGAAGGAGCATGGCCCGATCTCGACCCTCAGGCGGGGATCTGCAAAAACGGTGCGGTGAACGTGCTGACCAAAGATTTTCCGACATCGCGGCTGGGCAACGGCTGCGCCGGAAATACGGCGCTGGCGTGGCTGGAAAAATATATCGGGCCCGAGCTTACGCTGACGGCATTTGATCCGCCGACCAATGCATAATCCAGGTCGGATGCTGGGTTTCATCCTGCCATGCGCAGTCTTCAATACGGAAGCCTTGCGCATGGTAGAAATTCACCGCCTGAACGTTTTTCTGGTATACCTCAAGGGTTAGCCAACCGTAGTGTTTTTTGACTTCGCCAATCAGCGCGCTGCCGATACCCTGTCTGGCTGCATCCGGTGCGACGAACAGCGCGCCGATGAAGCGTGACTCCATCACGCTGATAAAACCCTTCAGCACGCCTTCCTGCTCCCATACCCAGGTTTGGGCGGAGGGCAGGTAAACGTCGCGCACTATCGCCAGACTGTCATGCCAGTAGCTTTCGGCGATAAATGGGTGGGCGTGGATCGTACTCTCCAGCCATAGCTCAAGCAGCGGGCCGGTTTCGTTAGCGTCCCAATTGCGAATCATCCTGGCCTCCTGAGCGACAGAAACAGCCGGTAACGTGGTCATTGACCAGACCGCAGGCCTGCATAAAGGAGTAGCAGATCGTTGAGCCGACAAACTTAAAGCCCCGTTTTTTCAGCGCTTTTGACAGCGCGTCAGAAGCCGGAGTGGTTGTCGGGATCTCCGCCAGCGCGGCGGCGGTAGTCACCAGGGGATGATTATCGACGAATGACCAGACGAAATCTGCGAAAGGCTCGCCATTTTCCTCCATCGCCAGAAAGGCCCGGGCGTTGCCGATGATGGCCTGAATTTTCCCGCGATGGCGAATAATACCGGCATCGAGCACCAGACGTTCAACATCTTCTTCGCCCATCGCCGCGACGCGAACCGGGTCAAACTGATGAAAGGCGCTGCGGTAGTTTTCACGCTTTTTCAGTACGGTGATCCACGATAGCCCGGCCTGCTGGCCCTCGAGACAAATCATCTCAAACAGCTTGCGGGGATTTTTTTCAGCAACGCCCCACTCGTTATCGTGGTACTCAATGTATAAAGGATCCTGACTGACCCATCCGCAACGTTGCATCTGTCTCTCCCTTTTGTCATAAAAATCAGCCGGGCAACTTGACGGCTGTAAGATAAAGATAATAGTTAATACAGGGTTATTATCCCCAAAACAGGGATAGGATACCCCATAAAAAACACAGCAACCTTGCCGCTTCGGCTCTTTTTGGAGTCGCATTAATGATAATAAAGAAATGCAATGGCCTCCGGGTATTCCTGGTCCCGGCGTACGTATCCGTCTGGGCGTCGTGTGTTGCCGGTGCGAATGCCTGGCAACAGGAATATATCGCTATCGATACAAAAAGTAATACTGCGGAACGCTATACATGGGACAGCGATCACCAACCGCGCTATGAAGATATTCTCGCGGAGCGGATAAATGCGTCCGACGATCCTTCCGGACTGGCGTTTAATCAGGCGGTCTCTCCAGTGGATAGCGCACGCGGTATGAGCGTCGGCTGGAATTTCTCTCTGACCGAGGGTATGACGTCCGGCCCGGTCGCCAGTTTACATTCCGATCTGACGTCGCCGCCGCTGACCCGCAATACGGCCGGAACCGGCTACGTGAATACGCTGGGCTGGCGGGTAGATTATCAGAAGCTATGGGGCGTACATCCGTGGGCCCAGGTGAGCTATAACCAGGGATTCACGGCTGATGCCGGCGGACAGAATCGCACGCAGGACGGTGCCTGGCGGGACGTGACCTTTGGCGCCGATATGTCGCTCAACTCTCATCTTGCCGCCTGGGCGGCGTTGTCGCAGGCGGACAACTTGCCCAACGGGGCAAACTATCTCTATTTAATGGGCGTGAGCGCCAATTTTTAATTTATTCGTCATGCTTCAAGCTGGAGATGCGTTGGCTGCAATTCTAATTATTTAGGCTAATTATGTAGCATATTTGATACGTTTAATTTACTTCATAATTACAGTAATGACGCATCTTCTGGCGGTAGCAGGTACTAACTTTTCAATGAATATTTAAGGCGTGAATGTTTTTCACTGTCATTCATTCCGCCTTTAGTGCATTTCATTCCGCGGTGACGGCAGTTCATGCCTTTTTTCCCCAGGCTTAAAGGGGACTTCGTTATGGTGGCGGCAGTTAATTATCCAGGACAACTGCTATGAACGCTGCAAACCGTCAATACACCCGCTGGCTTACGCTGCTTGGCACTATCATTACGCAATTTGCGCTGGGATCGGTTTATACATGGAGTTTGTTCAATAGTTCGCTTTCCACCAAGCTGGACGAACCGGTCAGCCAGGTGGCGTTCTCATTCGGCCTGTTAAGCCTCGGCCTGGCGCTCTCCTCATCCGTGGCGGGCAAATTACAGGAACGTTTCGGCGTCAAACGCGTCACCATGGCGTCCGGCGTCTTGCTGGGCCTCGGATTCTTCCTGACCGCGCATTCAAACAGCCTGATGATGCTGTGGCTGAGCGCGGGCCTTCTGGTCGGGCTTGCCGACGGCGCCGGCTATCTGCTGACGCTGTCGAACTGCGTCAAATGGTTCCCGGAACGTAAGGGGTTGATTTCTGCTTTCTCTATCGGTTCTTACGGGCTTGGCAGCCTGGGTTTCAAGTTTATTGATTCCCATCTGCTGGCGACGGTCGGTCTGGAAAAAACCTTTATCATCTGGGGCGCTATCGTGCTGGTGATGATCGTTTTCGGCGCGACGCTGATGACAGACGCGCCGAACCACACCGTCTCCGCGAACAATGGCGTGGTCGAAAACGACTTCACCCTCGCCGAATCGATGCGTAAACCTCAGTACTGGATGCTGGCGGTGATGTTCCTGACCGCCTGCATGAGCGGCCTGTACGTGATTGGCGTAGCGAAAGATATTGCCCAGGGAATGGTGCATCTCGATGTGGCGACGGCAGCCAATGCGGTGACGGTGATTTCCATCGCTAACCTGAGCGGCCGTCTGGTTCTGGGCATTCTGTCGGATAAAATGTCGCGCATCCGGGTGATTACCATCGGACAGGTCGTTTCGCTTATCGGTATGGCGGCGCTGCTGTTCGCTCCGCTGAACGCCACGACTTTCTTCGCCGCCATCGCCTGCGTGGCCTTTAACTTCGGCGGCACGATTACCGTCTTCCCGTCGCTGGTCAGCGAGTTCTTTGGCCTCAATAACCTGGCGAAAAACTACGGTGTGATTTATCTCGGTTTCGGTATCGGCAGCATCTGCGGTTCGCTGATTGCTTCCCTGTTCGGCGGTTTCTACGTGACCTTCTGCGTCATTTTTGCGCTGCTGATTCTTTCCCTGGCGCTTTCGACAACGATTCGCCAGCCGAAAAGTGAAATTTACCACCAGGCTCATGCCTGAAACCGGGCGTTATTACGGCCCCGATGGTTAATTACCTAAGCTAATAGTGCCAATCCAACCAAATGTTTTGTAAATGTTTGGTTGGATCACATTCCCTCCTGATACTTTTTCCTTCCGCTGTGGTCTACTTATCGCGCTTTGTAGAGGTTTCTTATAACCAAGCTAAACGCACTTTATTAACCTGCTTACTTATATCGCTTAAGTCGGGCGGTTTTATCTCTTCGTTTTCCAGGTTTTTTGCATGAAATACATTAAAACGATGACGCAGCTGAAGCTCAGTATCTGGCTGGCGCTGTACATCGGCTGGTTTATGAACGCTGCCGTATTCTTCCGCCGCTTCGAAGGGTACGCTCAGGAGTTTACCATCTGGAAAGGACTCTCCGGTGCAGTTGAGCTGATTGGGACCTTTCTGGTCACCTTCTTTCTGCTGCGTATTTTGTCGCTGTTTGGCCGCCGGGTCTGGCGCATCCTTGCGACCATCGTTGTACTATTCTCCGCCGCCGCCAGCTATTACATGACCTTCCTGAACGTGGTGATCGGCTACGGGATTATTGCCTCGGTGATGACTACTGACATCGACTTGTCCAGAGAAGTTATCGGCTGGCACCTGATTCTCTGGCTGGTGCTGATGAGCGCGCTGCCGCTGGTGCTTATCTGGAGCAACCGCTGCCGCTTCACGCTGCTGCGTCAAATTCGTACGCCCGGCCAGCGGATGAAGAATATTACCATCGTGCTGCTGGCTGGCCTGATGGTTTGGGGGCCAATTCGTCTGCTGGAGGTTCGCCAGAAGAACTTCGAGCGCAGTTCCGAAGTCGATCTGCCAAGCTATGGCGGGGTGGTGGCTAATTCCTACCTGCCGTCTAACTGGCTTTCAGCGCTGGGTCTTTACGCATGGGCGCAGGTGGATGAGTCTTCCGATAATAAATCTCTGATCAATCCAGCGAAAAAATTTACCTACGTTGCGCCGCAAGGGCTGGATGACACTTATGTGGTGTTTATCATCGGCGAAACCACCCGCTGGGACCATATGGGCATCCTGGGCTATAACCGCAATACCACGCCTAAGCTGGCGCAGGAGAAAAACCTGGTCGCTTTCCGCGGATACTCCTGCGATACCGCGACTAAGCTGTCGCTGCGCTGTATGTTCGTTCGTCAGGGCGGGGCGGATGATAACCCGCAGCGGACGCTGAAAGAACAGAACGTCTTTGCCGTCCTCCACCAGCTCGGCTTTACCGGCAATCTGTACGCCATGCAGAGCGAGATGTGGTTCTACAGCAACACAATGGCGAACAATATCGCCTATCGCGAGCAGATTGGCGCTGAGCCGAGTAACCGCGGCAAGAGCGTTGACGACATGCTGCTGGTAGATGAAATGAAGCGCGGGCTGGCGAAGAATCCCAATGGTAAGCACCTGATTATTCTGCATACCAAAGGATCGCACTTTAACTATACCCAGCGCTATCCGCGCAGCTTTGCCCAATGGAAGCCGGAGTGCGTTGGCGTCGATAATAAATGCTCGAAGGCTGAGCTGATTAACTCATACGATAACAGCGTGACTTACGTCGATCACTTTATCGTTAGCGTGCTGGATCAACTGCGGGATAAGAAGGCGATTGTTTTCTATGCAGCCGACCACGGCGAGTCCATCAACGAGCGCGAACACCTGCATGGGACGCCGCGCAAGATGGCGCCGCCGGAGCAGTTCCGCGTGCCGATGCTGGTGTGGATGTCCGATAAGTATCTGGAGTCGCCTGACCATGCAGCCTCCTTTGCGCGCCTGAAGCAGCAGGCGGCAATGAAGGTACCGCGTCGTCACGTAGAGCTGTATGACACCATTATGGGCTGTCTTGGCTATACCTCGCCGGACGGCGGGATTAACCAATATAACAACTGGTGCCACGTTCCTGACGCTGCGGCGAAGAAGGAGTAGCAGAGTGGCGAGTTTCTCGCCGCTTGAGCGACTTTTTCATAATAAGGCATTGACGGGTGTGTATCGCAGCAGTAAGATGCGCCCGCATTCGGTGATTGGCGCAGCCTGGTAGCGCACTTCGTTCGGGACGAAGGGGTCGGAGGTTCGAATCCTCTATCACCGACCAAATTCAAAAAGCCTGCTCAACGAGCAGGCTTTTTTGCATCTGCGCTTTATGAGGATGAGAACCTCCGGGGGTAGAGGTTCGACTCGAGCGGAGCGAGAGAACGTTGCGTCAGCAACGGCCCGCAGGGCGAGCCACGGAGTGGCGAGTTATCCTCTATCACCGACCAAATTCAAAAAGCCTGCTCAACGAGCAGGCTTTTTTGCATCTGCGCTTTATGAGGATGAGAACCTCCGGGGGTAGAGGTTCGACTCGAGCGGAGCGAGAGAACGTTCCGTCAGCAACGGCCCGCAGGGCGAGCCACGGAGTGGCGAGTTATCCTCTATCACCGACCAAATTCAAAAAGCCTGCTCAACGAGCAGGCTTTTTTGCGTCTGTCGCCGGTAAAGGCGCCCAGCACCGCCTCCGGGAATTTCAGCGACTCTGCGCTCGGCTCCCCGGTGGCGGCTGACGCCTTACCGGGGGGGGCTACGGGTTCACCGTTGTCTGCGGGCCGGTAGCCCGGACAGATGCGCAGCATCGCCTCCGGGAAAATACGCTGCTTGCTAAGAGTGTAAAAAAACGCCTCCACCCTCATTTCCTGGCGCCAATTCCCTGTTTTGTGACATCTTCCATTGTATTTTTTTATATATACTCCGATCTTTTTTCGCGAAGCTTATGGATAACTTCAGCATTTTCCGCTGTGCGTTTTAACGTTCACGCTATTTATCGCTCACATATTGGTCACATCGCAAGAAATTTTTACCATTTGCCATAATTGCTTATCACTGGCTACCGGAAAATATTAAGGCGTTTATTCTGTATACTGGCCGCTAGCATAAATTTCTCTGCTGGAAATAGCGCTTTGCACTTTTTTTAATCTTTGCCTGCCGATTCTCACCCCGGATGTAAAACCTGGTTGGCTGTATTGACGTTTCCCCATTCTGTTGACAGATTGTAGGGCATGAGGGGCATTTCATGGAGAATCCGTACTGCAACTCAGTCGTTTTTGTGAAAGGAATCCCCATCTCTCTCAACGCTTTCGGGCACCACCGACCGGACCGGGTATATTCTAAATAGTTCGAGCTGCGGGAAGGCGGCAAGCTTGAGAATCCCCAGGAGCATAGATGACTATGTGACTGGGGCTATCGAGCGCAGCCAACGCATCCGTAGTTCGAAATATGACGAATAAAAATAAATAAAGGTCTGGCGGATATATGCAAACAACATCACATTTGGAGCAGAATAATGAGTATTTCCTTGAAAAAATCAGGGATGCTGAAGCTTGGTCTGAGCCTGGTTGCCATGACCGTCGCAGCAAGCGTACAAGCGAAGACCCTGGTTTATTGTTCAGAAGGTTCGCCGGAAGGCTTTAACCCGCAGCTCTTCACTTCTGGTACCACCTATGACGCCAGCTCAGTGCCGATTTATAACCGCCTGGTAGAATTCAAAACCGGCACCACGGAAGTCATTCCGGGCCTGGCTGAAAAATGGGAAGTTAGCGAAGACGGGAAAACCTATACTTTCCATCTGCGTAAAGACGTGAAGTGGCAGGATAACAAAGATTTTAAACCGACCCGCACGCTGAACGCCGATGACGTTGTCTTCTCATTCGACAGACAAAAAAATACCAACAACCCGTACCATAAAGTGTCTGGCGGCAGCTATGAATACTTTGAAGGCATGGGGTTACCTGACCTGATTAGCGAAGTGAAGAAAGTGGACGATAATACCGTCCAGTTCGTGCTGACCCGTCCGGAATCGCCGTTCCTTGCCGATCTCGCTATGGACTTCGCCTCTATTCTGTCAAAAGAGTATGCCGACAATATGCTGAAAGCCGGTACGCCGGAAAAAGTGGACCTCAACCCAATCGGTACCGGCCCGTTCCAGTTGCTGCAGTATCAGAAAGACTCCCGTATTCTCTATAAAGCCTTCCCGGGCTATTGGGGCACCAAGCCGAAAATCGATCGCCTGGTCTTCTCCATCACCCCTGATGCTTCCGTGCGCTACGCTAAGCTGCAGAAAAACGAATGCCAGATTATGCCGTACCCGAACCCGGCAGACATCGCGCGCATGAAACAAGACAAGAACATCACTCTGCTGGAGCAGCCGGGCCTGAACGTCGGCTACCTCTCTTTCAACACCGAGAAGAAGCCGCTGGATGATGTCAAAGTTCGCCAGGCGCTGACCTACGCGGTAAACAAAGAAGCGATTATCAAAGCCGTTTACCAGGGCGCAGGCCAGGCCGCGAAGAACCTGATCCCGCCGACCATGTGGGGCTATAACGACGACGTTAAAGACTACACCTACGATCCAGAGAAAGCGAAAGCGCTGCTGAAAGAAGCAGGCCTGGAAAAAGGCTTCACCATCGACCTGTGGGCGATGCCGGTACAGCGTCCGTATAACCCGAACGCGCGCCGTATGGCTGAGATGATTCAGGCTGACTGGGCGAAAGTCGGCGTCCAGGCCAAGATCGTGACCTACGAGTGGGGTGAATACCTCAAGCGCGCGAAAGCGGGCGAACACCAGACCGTCATGATGGGGTGGACCGGCGACAACGGGGATCCGGATAACTTCTTCGCCACCCTGTTCAGCTGCGCGGCGGCAAAAGACGGTTCTAACTACTCCCGCTGGTGCTACAAACCGTTTGAAGATCTGATTCAGCCGGCTCGCGCCACCGATGACCACAACAAACGTATTGAGCTGTACAAACAGGCTCAGGTCGTGATGCACGATCAGGCTCCGGCGCTGATCGTCGCTCACTCCACCGTCTATGAGCCGGTGCGTAAAGAAGTCAAAGGCTACGTGGTCGATCCATTAGGTAAACACCACTTCGATAACGTCTCTATCGAATAATAACAGCGTGTTTCCCCTCTCCCCGCCTTGGGGGGAGGGAATTGACATTTGTGAGCAATACAGACGTCCTGTCACCAGGCGGGTCGTCTCCAGAGAGAATCCGGGTTATGTTGCAGTTCATTCTCCGACGTTTGGGACTTGTCATCCCAACATTTATCGGTATTACCCTTCTCACTTTTGCCTTCGTTCATATGATCCCCGGCGACCCGGTGATGATTATGGCGGGCGAACGTGGTATTTCCCCTGAACGTCACGCGCAGCTGCTGGCCGAAATGGGCCTCGATAAGCCAATGTGGCAGCAGTACGTCAACTATATTTGGGGCGTGATGCACGGTGATTTGGGCATCTCGCTGAAAAGCCGTATTCCCGTCTGGGAAGAGTTCGTACCGCGCTTTAAGGCCACCATGGAGCTGGGCGTCTGCGCGATGATTTTTGCCATCATCGTCGGGATCCCGGTGGGTGTGCTGGCGGCGGTCAAACGCGGCTCTATCTTCGACCACACCTCCGTGGGCCTCGCGCTGACCGGCTATTCCATGCCTATCTTCTGGTGGGGGATGATGCTGATCATGCTGGTGTCGGTACAGCTTAACCTGACGCCGGTTTCCGGGCGTATCAGCGATACCGTCTTCCTTGACGATACCCTGCCGCTGACCGGATTTATGCTGATCGATACCGCGATTTGGGGCGAGCCGGGCGACTTTATTGATGCGGTGATGCATATGATCCTGCCCGCCGTGGTGCTGGGGACGATTCCCCTGGCGGTGATCGTGCGTATGACTCGTTCGTCGATGCTGGAAGTGCTGGGCGAGGATTATATCCGTACCGCGCGCGCGAAAGGCCTGACGCGGATGCGGGTGATCGTCGTTCATGCTTTACGTAACGCGATGCTGCCGGTGGTCACGGTTATCGGCCTGCAGGTCGGTACGCTGCTGGCGGGGGCCATCCTGACCGAAACCATCTTCTCCTGGCCGGGTCTTGGCCGCTGGCTGATTGATGCGCTGCAGCGCCGCGACTATCCGGTGGTGCAGGGCGGGGTGCTGCTGGTGGCGACGATGATTATTCTCGTCAACCTGCTGGTCGACCTGTTGTACGGCGTGGTGAACCCGCGTATCCGGCATAAGAAGTAAGGGGCCATCATGTCACAAGTTACTGAAAATAAAGTTGTCGCCGCACCGGTGCCAATGACCCCTTTGCAGGAGTTCTGGCACTATTTTAAACGCAACAAAGGCGCCGTTGTGGGGCTGGCCTACGTCGCGGTGATGATTATCATCGCCGTCTTCGCCAATTTCATCGCGCCCTATAACCCGGCGGACCAGTTCCGCGACGCGCTGTTGGCTCCGCCGTTCTGGCAGGAAGGCGGCAGCGTGACCCACCTGCTCGGCACCGATGACGTCGGCCGCGATATCCTGTCGCGCCTGATGTACGGCGCGCGCCTGTCGCTGCTGGTTGGTTGTCTGGTGGTGGTGCTGTCGCTGATCCTCGGCGTGGTACTCGGCCTGATTGCTGGCTATTTTGGCGGCGTGGTTGACTCGGTCATTATGCGCGTTGTCGATATTATGCTGGCCCTGCCAAGCCTGCTGCTGGCGCTGGTGCTGGTGGCCATCTTTGGCCCATCCATCGTCAACGCCTCGCTGGCGCTAACCTTTGTCGCCCTGCCGCACTACGTGCGTCTGACCCGCGCCGCGGTGCTGGTGGAAGTCAACCGCGACTACGTGACCGCTTCTCGGGTGGCGGGCGCAGGGGCTATGCGTCAGATGTTCATCAACATTCTTCCCAACTGCCTTGCGCCGCTGATTGTTCAGGCGTCGCTGGGCTTCTCTAACGCCATTCTCGATATGGCCGCTCTTGGCTTCCTTGGCATGGGTGCGCAGCCGCCGACACCGGAGTGGGGCACGATGCTCTCCGACGTGTTGCAGTTCGCGCAGAGCGCCTGGTGGGTCGTCACCTTTCCGGGTGTCGCTATCCTGCTGACGGTGCTGGCATTTAACCTGATGGGTGACGGTCTGCGTGACGCGCTCGATCCCAAACTGAAGCAGTAAGAGGTTCGAGATGGCGTTATTAAATGTAGATAAACTCTCGGTGCACTTCGGCGACGAAGGGACGCCGTTCCGCGCCGTAGACCGCGTAAGCTACAGCGTAAACCAGGGCGAAGTGGTCGGTATTGTCGGCGAGTCCGGCTCGGGCAAATCGGTCAGTTCGCTGGCGATTATGGGGCTGATTGACTACCCCGGCCGGGTGATGGCTGAAAAGCTGGAGTTTAACGGTCGCGACCTGAAGCGCATTTCCGAAAAAGAGCGCCGCCAGCTGGTGGGCGCGGAAGTGGCGATGATCTTCCAGGACCCGATGACCAGTCTGAATCCGTGCTATACCGTCGGCTACCAGATTATGGAAGCCATCAAGGTCCACCAGGGCGGTAATAAGAAAACGCGTATTCAACGGGCGATTGACTTGCTGACGCTGGTGGGGATCCCCGACCCGGCTTCGCGTCTCGATGTCTATCCGCACCAGCTCTCCGGCGGCATGAGCCAGCGTGTGATGATCGCGATGGCGATTGCCTGTCGGCCAAAGCTGCTGATCGCCGATGAACCGACGACGGCGCTGGATGTGACCATTCAGGCGCAGATCATCGAGCTGCTGCTGGAGCTGCAGCAGAAAGAGAATATGGCGCTGATCCTGATCACTCACGATCTGGCGCTGGTGGCCGAAGCGGCGCACAAAATCATCGTCATGTACGCCGGCCAGGTAGTGGAAACCGGCGATGCGAAGGATATCTTCCGCGCGCCTCGCCACCCCTATACGCAGGCGCTGCTGCGCGCGCTGCCGGAGTTCGCTCAGGATAAAGCGCGCCTCGCCTCGCTGCCGGGCGTGGTGCCGGGCAAATACGACCGTCCGAGCGGCTGCCTGCTCAACCCGCGCTGCCCGTATGCAACAGACAAATGCCGCAGTGAAGAACCTGAACTGAACCTGCTTAACGGCGGTCGTCAGTCAAAATGTCATTACCCACTTGATGATGCCGGGAGGCCAGGGCTATGAGTACGCATGAGGCCACCACGCAACAGCCTCTGTTGCTGGCCACCGATCTGAAGAAATACTATCCGGTGAAGAAGGGGCTATTTGCGCCGGAACGCCTGGTCAAAGCGCTGGACGGCGTCTCGTTTACTCTTGAACGCGGTAAAACGCTGGCGGTGGTGGGGGAATCCGGCTGTGGTAAATCGACGCTCGGCCGTCTGCTGACGATGATTGAAATCCCCACTGGCGGCGAGCTCTATTATCAGGGGCAGGATCTGCTTAAGCACGATCCGCAGGCGCAAAAGCTGCGCCGGCAGAAAATCCAGATTGTGTTCCAGAACCCCTACGGTTCGCTGAACCCGCGCAAAAAGGTGGGGCAAATTCTGGAAGAGCCGCTGCAGATCAACACCAGCTTAAGTAAGGAGCAGCGCCGGGAGAAAGCGCTGGCGATGATGGCCAAAGTGGGCCTGAAAACGGAACACTACGACCGCTATCCGCATATGTTCTCCGGCGGCCAGCGTCAGCGTATCGCCATCGCCCGTGGTCTGATGCTTGACCCGGACGTTGTAATCGCTGACGAACCGGTCTCCGCGCTGGACGTTTCGGTGCGCGCGCAGGTGCTGAACCTGATGATGGATCTGCAGCAGGATCTGGGGCTTTCTTACGTCTTTATCTCCCACGATCTGTCGGTCGTGGAGCACATCGCAGATGAAGTGATGGTGATGTACTTAGGCCGCTGCGTGGAAAAAGGGTCGAAGGATCAAATCTTCAACAACCCGCAGCATCCTTACACTCAGGCACTGCTGTCGGCAACGCCGCGCCTGAACCCGGATGACCGCCGCGAGCGCATCAAGCTGACCGGCGAGCTGCCGAGCCCGCTGAATCCGCCGCCGGGCTGCGCGTTTAACGCCCGCTGCCGTCGCCGCTTTGGCCCATGCACTCAGCTTCAGCCGCAGCTGAAGGATTACGGCGGCCAGCTGGTGGCCTGCTTTGCCGTCGACCAGGATCAAAACGGCGAGAAACCGCTGAGCTGATAATCAGGTATTGTCTTCCCCGGTGGCGCTAACGCTTACCGGGGCTACGGGTTCACAGACGCCTGCGTTCCCGTAGCCCGGCTAAGGTGTTACGCCGCAAGCCGGGGAAAATCCCGGCAGCGGCGGTTTATGACTTAATGTACCACCTCATCGCCATTATCAATTGGCGACCAGTCGACTTTTCCTTCTTCCTTAACCTGTCGCCAGGCCATAAAGGTCAGGAACAGCGTGGCAACGCCATAGCCAAACGTCACCGTCGGTGAAGCGTTAAACGCCATCTGATGGCCGTGAATAAAGCCGAAGAACGACAGGACGGTGGCTGCTGCGGCATAAAGCGCCGCCCAGTTAAAGCGCCGGTCGATAATGAACGCGGCAATCGCCCCCATCATTAACCCCGCCAACACCGCACCGCCCCCGGTGGTTGCCATACCGTGATACAGCACACCGTTGTTGGCCATCGTATTAACGACGTCAGCCGGGAGGTTGACGGTATTCGCGCCGGCCGCCGCCAGCGCACCATCGACCTGGCTCTTCGCCCATTCGGCGATATTCGGTACCAGCGCCAACACGATCGCCGGAGCGTGGCGTTTCGGCGACACCTGGAACGCCTGAGCGCCAATGACCAGACCGATAAACAGCAGAATAGGTACGATTGCCACCAGTGGGATGATGGAGAGCAGCAGCGCGGTGAGGCCCAGGAAGCAGACGATGGCCATACAAACACCGGTTGCCAGCGAATAACCAATGCGCCCGCCCATCGCTTTCCAGCCCGGATGGCCGATATAAACCGCAGGTGGAAACGGCGAACCCAACAATGCGCCGACAATCGCGCCCAGCCCGTCAGCCGCCAGTACCGCGCGCAGGTTGTAGCTGTCGCCTCCTACTGCGGCGGATTCGACGTTATTGAGGATTTCGGTAAAGTTGAAAATCCCTAACGGGATCGCCGTCACCAGCAGTGGCCAGACCAGGCTCATCGGGACGTTAAAGACATCAGTAGAAAGCGTGGGTAAATAGAGCGAGAAACGCCCCGCGGCCTCTTTGACTTCCGCCGGATTCATAATGTCGCTAAAGCCAAGCCAGGTCGCGCCCCAGCCCAGCAGGCAACCCACCAGAACCACCGCCAGCCCGCCCGGCAGACCGAACGGCAGCCGCACGTTACCGACCCAGTTGAGCAGGATAATGGCGAAGCAGACAATGCCAATCCAGGCGGTATCAAACATCTGATACGCCGGGCGCATGGCGATAAACGCAATCGCAATCCCCGCCAGCGTCCCCAGCATTGCGGCGCGCGGCGTATATTTACGAATCGCCGGGCCAACCAGCACGCCTGCCAGCACAATAAGGCCGACAATCATTGCCCAGATAAGCCCGAGCTTCCACGCCAGCATCCAGTCTTTATGGATAAGCAGCGTTGGCAGCATGACAACGAACACCACGATGAACATGTGCGGTACGCTTGGCCCGTATGGCAGGGCGGTCACCGTGTCGCGACCCTCGCGTTTTGCCATCCGCCAGGCAAGCCAGGCGTAAAACAGATTACCCAGCGGCAGCGCGATACCTAACGCTGGTAGGATGCGGCCATAAACGGTGGTCGCCGGGATTTGCGCGACGTACAGCGCGAGGCCTGACAGGACCAGCACGTTCAGTAATACGTTGGTAAACAGTCCGAAAAAAGCGTTGAGATCGCCCGTCACCCATAGCGGTGGACGAAATGTGAGTTTTCCTTGCCCCATAATCCTTCTCCTGAAGTTATTCAGTCATGTGGTGGCCGGTGTATGCCCGCCAACCGCCGAGGTCAGTGATCTCCGGCTGGCCTTCAACCAGCCAGGATTCCGCCAGAACGCCCAACACTTCACTACCGTCGTCCAGTAACACTTTGCCGATACAGAGTCCGGCAGGTTCTTTTTGCAGAATATTCCCCAGTCCGGCAGGAGGAACCGCCCAGATTTCCAGCGCGATTTTTGCGCCGTTATCCGGTGAACGAATCATTCCGGGGTGATCGTCGTTGATGCTCCAACAGCGGTAGCAGGAGGCCGTTTTATCCTCACGAACGAATTCGGCATTAACGGCAAGCATGTTGGGGTTTAGCTTCAGGCCGCGCATTAGCGTGCCGTTAACCGCAAGCAGGATTTTGCTATCTGACATCGTATTTATCCTTATTTATACCTGAATATAGGGCCGCCATTCGCCGTGCGCATGGCGGCGTAAACTTAACCGGTAAACCGGGTTCCACCGTTACCGTCAATGGCGCGAACGATGGTTTCCGGATTGGTAATCAGCCCAACCCCCGCAGGATTACATCGCAGGAAGGTGAGCATGGCTTCGACTTTTGGCGCCATGCTGCCGGCTCCGAACTGACCGCTTTGCAGCATGGCCTGCGCTTCAGCTAACGTTAAAGTATCGAGCCAGCGCTGCTCCGGTGTGCCAAAGTTGATGGCGACTTGCTCTACGCCGGTCGGAATCAGCAGCATGTCCGCCTGCAATTCGCAGGCCAGCAGCGCCGATGCGCGGTCTTTATCAATGACCGCCTGGGCGGCAATAAGCTTGCCAGACGTATCGCGCCAGACTGGAATACCGCCGCCTCCGCAGGCAATGACTAAGACATTTTGCTCAAGCAGGGTGCGAATAACCGGCGTTTCGATGACTTCTTTTGGTGCCGGTGATGCCACGACGCGTCGCCAGCCGCGGCCCGAATCTTCTGCGATATCCCAGCCCTGAGCCGCCGCCAGCGTCTCCGCCGTTTCCAGAGTCATATAGTCGCCGATAGGCTTATCAGGATGGCTGAAGGCGGTATCGTTTGGGTCTATTAACGTTTGCGTCACCAGCGCGACGGCGCTGACGCTATCAAGACCGCGTAAGGTCAATGCGTTATTCAGCGCGTTCTGGAACATAAAACCAATTGCGCCCTGGGTATCGCCGACCGCGTACTCCAGCGGCACCGCAGGAACGGCGTCTTTGGCGATTTCGCTACGGCGCAGGATAAAACCCACCTGCGGACCATTACCGTGCGTCACCACCACGCGCCAGCCTGCGGCAATCAGATCAACCACATTTTCAGCAGTGGCTTTTACCGCTTCGTACTGCTGTTCCAGCGCATTTTCTCCGGGGTTGCGGATCAATGCATTACCGCCGACGGCGACGACGGCGACTTTATTTTTTTTCATGGTCAGCTCCTTCTGCCAGCGCGCGAAGCGCGGCGGTAAAGCAGGCCAGCGGCGCAGTGGTGATCCCGGCACCGATCTGCCCTACGCCCGCGCGTTTATGCGCAATCCCGGTGTTGATGACCGGGAGAATATTGCGATCAACCACGTAGCGGGCATCGATACCGCAGCCGCTACCGGCAAAGTTCAGCGCGGGCAGCGTGAACGCCGGATGGGTGGCGAGCGTGATTTCCTGCATCGTCAGGCTATGACGGACGGCATCGGCTGGCGTGCCGCCGACGAATTTAACGATGGCCGGGGAGGCTGCCATGGCAAATCCGCCGATCCCGGCGGTTTCGGTAATTGCCGAGTCGCCTAAATCGGCCGCCGCATCGTCGATACCGTAGCCAGGGAAGAACAGGCCATCGACGGGATTAGCCGGGGCCTGGAACCAGCGTTCACCGGTACCAGAGAGGCGAATGCCGAAGTTGACACCGTTGCGCGCCATTACCGTAACCAGCGAGCTGTGCGGCACATCACAGGCGGCATCCAGCATTGATTTACAGGCAGCCATCGAAAGATTAAGGAAGAAATGGTCGTTGGCGGCGATAAACTCCAGCGCTTCCGGGCCGTGTTGAATACGCGCCAGATGCGGCGCCAGGCGTTTAAAGAACAGCCCGCTCGCTGCCGCGTTGCGGTTATGGCACTCATCACCCATATGCAGCGCCTGGGCAATCAGCGGTTTGAGCTCTATTTCGCCGCTGAGCGCCAGCGCCTGCTTCAATGCAGGAGCCAGCACGTTCCCCATCCAGGTCAGGCGGCTCAGCACATCCTCGTTATTGGCCCCGAAACGCAGAACTTTACCGAGTCCCTCGTTGAAGTTACAAAACGCGCGATTGCCGTGAGTGCGGTTTTCTACAATCCACACCGGCATGGAAGGACTGATAATCCCTGCCATCGGCCCGGTGGCGTGGTGATGATGGCACGGTTCGAGATCGACCAGCCCCGTCGCCGCCATTTGCATTGCTTCTTCCGTGCTGCTGGCCCAGCCTTCAAAAACAATCGCGCCAGCAATCGCGCCCTGCATCGGGCCGCACATATCGCTCCAGGCGATCGGTGGCCCGGCATGAAGAATTTTGCGTACGCCGTTCAGGCCGGAGATTGCCTCGCTGGCTTTGGCGACATCGACCAGTACCGGTTGGGCATCAAGATAGCGCTGTAGCGCCTGTTCGTTAGCGGCTTTTATACGCTCGTCGGCCAGCAGGGTCGCCAGCGTCCAGCCCGCCTGTTCATCACCCTGCGCCACGGGTTGCCATTGCAGATGAAGCACTTCGCCACCGGCTTCGCGCAGATTATCAGCAAAACTTTCCAGTCCGAGATTGATAACCGAAAGCGGTTGTTGAAATAAGGTCGTCATAGTTTATTTCCGTTGTTGCGCGATAAATGCCGCCAGGCGAGCGGCCTCGATATTGCTGTCAGCCACCAGGACGCCAGCGCTTTGCAGCAGCGTGATCTGCTGCGCTCTGTCCTGGGGATCGGTATCCGTGCCGCAGACATGAGCAAGCAAGACAATATGGCGCTGTTCAGCGGCTTCAATGCGCTGAATTTCTTCGATAATGGGCAGCAGGGCGCTGCACGGCTCGGCGCTGGCGCCATAGCCCAGCACGATGTCGAATAGCAGGACGGCGGTGCGCGGGTCCAGCGCTTCCGACAGCAGGCGCGCGTTACGCAGTTCCGGGTCAATCATCGGATGCGGGCGTCCCTGGGTGAACTCATCATCGCCCATATCCACCAGACTGTGGCCGTGACCATGATGTTTATCCTGCAGCGCCCGTGCGCCCGTTACAGGGGCATTGGATTCACAGGACAGTCCTGCCGCCTGGAGCGCGAGCTGGGCTTCGTAGCAGAAAGTCCCGCCCGCGAAAACGCCGCGAATGTCGGTTTGCTCCGCGGTCATCTCGCGAATCGATTGCACCGCTTGCTGCCGTAAGGCTTCAGGTAAGGAATGGCTGGCGGCGGCCGTTTCTCCCCGCAGCGTGGCGACCGCGATATCCGCGGCATGCTGCAGACTGTGGGCTGGGATGATGCCATACGTCAGCAGCGTCGCCTCGCTTGTCCCGAGGAAATGGGCTACAACCGGTTTGCCACACTGACGGGCGGATTCCAGCACTTTTTCCATGATGGCGGGTGACGGTGGTTTGGAGATCAGCGCAATGAGCTGCGTTTCGGGATCGTCCGCCAGCATGGCGATCCCTTGCAGCATGCTCAGACCACCAATCTCTTCGTGCAGATCGCGACCGCCGGTGCCGATAGCTTGCGAAACACCTTCACCGAGGTGGTGAATGCGGCAGCTCACTTCCTGTAAGCCGGTACCGGAAGCGGCAACCAGACCAATCGCTCCGCGGCGGACTACGTTGGCGAATCCCAGCGGCATTCCGTTGATGATGGCGGTACCGCAGTCCGGCCCCATCACCAGCAGGTTATGCTCGCGGGCATACTGCTTAATGGCTGCTTCCTGTTCTTCCTGGACGTTATCGCTAAAGAGCATCACGTGCAGCCCGGCGCTCAGGGCTTTAAGCGCTTCGGCGGCGGCGTAGCTGCCGGGAACCGAAATCAGCGCCAAATTAGCCTGCGCGGACGCTCCCACACCTGCGGCGATGCTGGTGGCCGGGCGTCGGGTTGTACCTTCGGTGTTTTCCGTTGCGGCTGGAGGGCTCAGTAACTCACCCGCCAGCGTCAGCGCCTGTTTTGCCGTTTCGTCATCGGCCAGCAGGGCAATAAGCAGATCGTTAGGTCGGGCCTCAAGCGTAATGGGCATTCCCGCATCGCGCATGCGTTCGATATTGGCCGCCGTCGCCATGGCGACAGAAGCTTGCTCAACGCCCTCTAAAGCATTGAGTTTTGCGGAAACCTGCATCAGAGAAACGGAATCTTTATACAGGTTAGGGAAGCAGTGGTAATGCAGAGTCATTTCCTGTCCTCGGGCAATAAGAGGCCACCGCCACAGATGTGGCGGAATGGGGTTATTACCAGTTGTCGAAAAATTAGTTTTGCAGCGCGCCGATAATGCTGGCTGAATCGCTGACCCAGCCGACGATGGCGCCCTGGGCTTTCATCATGTCGAGCGCGGCGCGGTGGAATTCTGGAAAGTAGGAGGCGCAGCAGTCTTCCGGGATGACCAGCTCGTAGCCTCTGTCGTTGGCTTCTCTGGCCGTGGTTTGCACGCACACTTCCGTGGTCACGCCGCAGATAATCAGTGATTTAATGCCGCGAGTTTGCAGAATCAGCCCCAGGTCGGTGGCGTAAAATGCTCCCTTGCCGGGTTTATCGATAATCGGTTCACCGGGGAGTGGCGCGAGCTCCGGGATGATATCGTGCCCTTGTTCGCCGCGAATTAAAATACGCCCCATCGGGCCGGATTCGCCGATAAATGTTTTCCCGCCGCGTGTTTTTTTCGCTGGAGGACAGTCCGCCATATCCGCGCGATGGCCTTCGCGGGTGTGAATAATAAATAACCCTGAGGCTCGGGCTTGTTCCAGCAGTTGACGGCATGGCGCGATAGTCCGGCGCAGATGCGAGACGTCATTACCCAGCACCTCGCCAAAACCGGCGGGTTCGACAAAGTCGCGTTGCATATCGATGATGACCAGCGCAGTGCTGGCAGGATCAAACGTGAAATCAAAAGGTTGAGCTTGAATAGTACGCATAAACGATCCCTTGTTAGCTATGACTACACTAGCAGTGTATGGACAGAACGCGATGGCTGCGCAGAAAGGTTTTCTGCTTATCCCTCAAAAAATATGAGGGATAAATCCATATCGGCAAGGCAAAATGGCTGGGGTCCTGATGCCGTGGGGATTACGGCGAACAGGGGATATCAGCCGGTCGGTCAAGGGGGTGAAAATGGATGTGCAAAAGTGTGAACCCCCTCGGGAAATAAGGTTAACGTATGGCTTTGAATGCACTAAAACATTGCGCCAGGCTGACTTCTGGCCAAGCGGGGCGCGTGCACTCGGTCTTCACCCACGCCTGTAATCTGCTCATGCCGAATGGCGAACTCTGGGTTGTGCAAACCCGCGAAATGCCGCTGGCCCCCAACGGTATCATTGTCGACGTCGACGATTTGCGACTCCGTTTTATCGCCGGGACGAGCGTGGCCTGTTTGCCCCGCGGGGGCGATGTGTCGATGCTCGGTTCGACTCCTGTCTCCACGCAGCTTATTTCTGCCGGAAACGCCGCGAATTTACGGCGTTTCGCCAGCGCATTATCTGTTTTCCTCGCAGGGCAACCCTGCAATGGTATTCGGCTGGCCTTGCAGCAAGAGCCCGCGCTGGCTGATGTCTATCAACGCTTTACCCGCTGGCTGACGAATGGTGAAGGTGATGTCGTTCCCCTGCTGCGTTTTCTGATTGGGCGCGGGGAGGGGCTAACGCCCTCAGGCGATGATTTCCTGGTGGGCGTATTGCTGGTCATGGAGAACCCGGCTCTCCTTGCTGCGCCGGGCTATTCCCCCGCTGTTGTTAGCTACCACGGATATCAGTCGGGAAATGCTGGGACATGCGTGTCAGGGGCGCTATAGCCAGCATTTGTTAGCGCTGATGGCGACGCCTGCGGTTAATTTTCCTGCGGTTGCCGGGTATGGTCATACGTCTGGTCTGGATATGCTGGCCGGGATGGCGGCGGCGGTCAGCGTTTTATACCCGTCATACTTCAAGTTGCATGTGCGTTAGTTTTGTTACTCGGCTCATCCATGAGCCTCGCCCTGCAATCTGTTCCGGACAGATTTGTCGCTCACCCCTGTCACTTACGGAAGTCAAGCTCCAGGGGATTCCCTGCGTCACTGCCTTCCTGCAACTCGAATTATTTAGGGTATATCAGCAAACCCGGTCAACTGAGTTCGGTTAAAAACCCTTCGATGACATCCGCCCGCTGCAACTGCGTCAGCCACCAGTGGCAACAAGGGCGGGGAGGTTCGTTTTGCCAGGCCAGAAAAAGCGGCGTCGGCGGTTTACTGACGTCCACCGGCACGCTAACGAGTCTGCCGTCGTCAATGTAGCGCTGGCAAAAATGGCGGGGAAGAAAGCCAATGCCCAGACCGTGGAGATGCATCGTAATTTTGCTGTGGTAATCGGGAGCGAGCAGCGCTTTTTGGCCGCGCAGTTGCCAGGCAACCTGTGGCTCGAGCTGCACGGAAGTATCCTGGATACAGATTGCCGGGTAGCGGCGCAGATCTTCTGCCTGTAGCGGGCGGTGAACCGCCGCCAGCGGATGGTCGGGCGCAATGGCGAACAGCCACTCAACGGCGGGCATTTCTGCACAAAGGACTTCACCGTGGCGTACCACCTGGTTAGGCGCGCCGATAGCGATATCCGCACGCTTTTCCAGCAGCGCGTCCCAGACGCCATCATGCACATCAATACTCAACTGAATTTCCGTTTGCGGGAAGTGGTGTTCACTTTGTTTCAACAGCGCGTAAATAGGTTGCAGGCTGATAATGTTATTGAGCGAGAGGCTTAAGCTCGTCTCTGTACCGCTGGCAATGCGACGAGTGGTGTGCTGCAACTCTCCCAGTTCGCTCAGGATCAACTGCCCTTTTTTGATAAAATAACGGCCCGCTTCCGTCAGGATCAGCTGTTTGCCCTGGCGTTCAAACAGTTTGGCGCCCAGCTCGTTTTCCAGCTTATGTACCGTGTAGCTGAGAGCCGTGGGCACCTTGTGCAGCTCTTCGGCGGCAGCACTAAAGTTGCCACAGCGCGCGATGGTGACGATGACGTTCAATGCCTGGACGCTTATCAACATACCCTCTTCCTAGCGATATACCCGTCATCCTTCAAGCTGCCTCTTTGTTGGCTGCACTCAGAAACCCCAGTCACATAGTTATCTATGCTCCTGGGGATTTCTTCCCTTGCCGCCTCGGTGCATCTCGAATGATTTTGTGTATAGACTGAAAAACCCCTTCACAATCGGGAACATAAAACGAACATTTATCGAATATAGAGGATCTGAAATCACTATGTCTATCAACTAAGCTAACTCTCTGAATATATTTTATTTTACGCTATTCAAGCTTTCAGGTGGTCTAAAAGGGGGGCAGCAATGATTTCTGATGTTGTTCTTTGTTGTTCGCTCAACGCTTTATATTCCTGGTTTTTGGATAACATCCTGAGCTATTTATTTTGCGGCAGAACATTATTTATTATTTTAATTAAGCGCGGGAGGTGATTTCTAAACGCCTTAAAAAATATTAAAATGTATTCTCTTTAGCCGTCGGTTGGCGTGTATTACGCCGTTTTTTAAAATTAAGGCAGTATAAAAAACTACTCTCTGCGAATAGCCTGGCAGGCTGCGGGGGGAAAGACGGCGCCGCCGCCTAAAAAATGGGGCTATCATTTTGAAAAAGAGCTGTTAGTGTAGCCGCACTACCACTATGGTATTACACCAGCCTGACTTATTCATAATAATCAAATCGCGACTAAAGTTAGCATATTGTGACGGGCATGACGCCGGATAAATGCCCAAAAAACAACAAATTAAACTATGCTTTAGCGGCGTAGAATGACAATTAAAACAGATTAAATATGATGTATTTAAATCATGAGGTTATCTATGAACCATTATGATGATTTGCAGCGCTTCAAGGAAAAGACGCGGACACACAGTCTAAAATTCAAGGACCTCTCATCAGAAACCGGCGCCGGTGAAAAAGGCGATTGGGTTATTCTCAATCAGCTTATTCCCGCGGAGGAAGCATCCTCTTTGGCTATGGGCGGATCGGTATCTTTACCCGTGCCGCAGCTGGTACCTGCCAATATGTTTCATCAGGTGGAGCGGACAGCCGTTCAGACCGCGCCGGCGGCATCGTCGGTTGTGCCGTCGGTAATGATTCCAGACCCTGTCGCATCATCAGCGCCGCAGCCTGTTCCCGCGGTGAGTCCTGTTGCTCCGGTGGCCGTAGAACCGGTAGTGCAGGCAAGCGAGGCCGCGACCGGGCAAGCTCCCCGGGCAGCCGTGTCGCAACCTGCTGCACCGCTATCTGACCACGTGACAGCTCCGGCTGTCAGACATCGCCCGGCGATAGCGCCGACGGCGGAAGGGTTTGCCCATCTCTTTGCGACAAAAACCGCAGAGCCGGTAGCAAAAGATAAAGATCAGTCACTGAAATCACTCCTGGAGAGGATCGCGACATGCCGTTGATCTGCGTGTGTTCACCGAAAGGCGGCGTAGGAAAGACGACCCTGGCGGCAAATCTGGCCTGGGCGCTGGCCCGCGCAGGCAGCAAAGTTCTGGCCCTCGATTTTGATGTGCAGAACGCCCTGCGCCTGCATTTTGGCGTCCCGCTTAGCGATGAGCGCGGCTATGTCGCGAAAGCGCTGGAGCTCCATGACTGGAGCCAGTGCGTATTAAGCGCCGGCAGCAATATTTTCGTCTTGCCCTACGGCGACGTGAGTGAAGCCCAGCGACAGGCTTTTGATGAGCGTTTGACCCACGACGAGCATTTCCTGACCCGCGGCCTGGCGGCATTACTCAACTATCCGGGGCTGATTACCATCGCCGACCTGCCGCCGGGCCCGTCGCCCGCGCTGAAAGCGCTCACTTCGCTTGCCGACCTGCATCTGGTACCGCTGCTGGCGGATACCGCTTCAATGTCGGTGCTGTCGCACGTCGACAATCAGCGGCTGACCGGGGGCGAACTCAACCAGAAACACGGACACTATTTTGTGATTAACCAGAGCGATAGCCGTCGCCAGGTCAGTCGCGATGTCACGGCGTTGATGGAAGAAAAGCTGGGCGATCGTTTGCTGGGCATCATTCATCGTGATGAAAGCGTGGTGGAAGCGAATGCTTCCCAGAAGTCGATCCTTGACTTTAATTCATCCTCCGCAGCCGCCTTTGATATTGAAATTATTGCCAAAAAAATTTCTGCGCTGTTGGGTATCAATATTGGTGACGGCAAGGTGCATAGCCAGCCTCGCAGGTCAGGGCTTTAATTTAATTGCAGGGCTGCTGAATGAAAAAGACGCTTTTCTGGTTGCTGGTACTGGTGCTTTCGCCGATTGCCGTGCTGGTGGTGATCACGCCGATGGACAGCCAAAAGCAGTATATTTTTGGCCTGCTGAGCATCGGTATTCTTTTCCTGATGGGATTCAGTAAAAATCGCAGCGTTTCCGTCATCATGGTGGTGACATCGCTGCTGATGTCGACCCGTTATATGTATTTCCGTCTGACGCAGACCCTGCATTTTAACTCCACCATCGAAGCGATTCTGGGGATGGGGCTGTTTCTGGCGGAAGTCTATATCTGGGTGATGCTACTGCTTAACTACCTGCAAACGGTCTGGCCGCTAAAGCGTGAAATCGTCCCGCTGCCGGATGATATGAGCAAGTGGCCGACGGTCGATATCTATATTCCCAGCTATAACGAACCGCTTGAAGTGGTGCGTGATACCGTACTGGCCGCACAGTGTATTGATTATCCTAAAGATAAATTAAAAATCTATTTACTGGATGACGGGAAGCGCAATGAATTTGCGGTCTTCGCCGCCGACGTTGGGGTGGGGTATATCACCCGTAACGACAACAAACACGCCAAGGCGGGCAACCTCAACCACGCGATGACGCTGACCCACGGCGAGCTTATCTGCGTGTTTGACTGCGACCATGTGGCAACCCGCGTTTTCCTGCAGGCGACGGTAGGCGGATTCCTCAACGACCCGATGCTGGCGCTGGTACAGACGCCGCACTACTTCTACTCGCCGGATCCCTTTGAGCGCAACCTCTCCGTTGGCCGCAATATTCCTAACGAAGGGATGTTGTTTTATGGCCCGATTCAGCAGGGGAACGATAACTGGAACGCGACCTTTTTCTGCGGCTCCTGTGCCGTCATTCGCCGCGCCGCGCTGGAGCAGATCGGCGGCTTTGCGGTAGAGACCGTGACCGAAGATGCCCATACCGCGCTGAAGTTCCAGCGTCTGGGCTGGAAGTCGGCATTCCTCGATATCCCACTGGCGGCCGGCTTAGCCACCGAACGTCTGGTGGTGCACGTCATTCAGCGTACCCGCTGGGCGCGAGGGATGACGCAAATATTCCGTCTGGATAACCCGCTGCTGGGCCGCGGGCTGACCTTTCAGCAGCGCCTGTGCTACCTCAGCGCCATGCTCTATTATCAGTTCGCCCTGCCGCGCGTGGTCTTTGTCACTGCGCCGCTGGCCTACCTGCTGTTCAACCTGAATATCATCTACTCCTCGGCCAGCCTGATCGTCTCTTACGCGCTGCCGCATCTCTTCCTCGCGATCTACGTCGGTTCGCGCATGAACGGTCGCTATCGTTACAGCTTCTGGGGCGAAATCTACGATATCGTGCTGGCGTTCCACCTGGTGCTGCCGACGCTGGTGACCATGATTTTCCCCAAACGCGGGAAATTCAACGTGACCGATAAAGGCGGCCTGCTGGACGTAGGCTACTTCGACTTTACCGTCGTCAGACCGCACCTGGTCGTCGCCTGTCTGCTGGGCCTGGGCGTGGTGGTCGGTATCGTCCGCGCCATCGGTCACGACTACTTTGCCTCAGACCCGAACGTTATCGCGCTGAACGTCGGCTGGGGAATTTACAGCCTGATCTTCCTGCTGGCGGCCATCGCCGTGGCGCGCGAAACCCGCCAGGTGCGAAAAACGATTCGTATTGACGTCGATATCCCGGTGCTTATCCACTACGCCAGCGGCATTGTCTCCCGCAGCCACACCGCGGACCTGTCAATGGGCGGCTGTCGCGTTAGCGCGCCGGATAACCGTCACCTGCAGGATGAAATTGAAGAGATTGAGCTGATCCTCCAGTCCGGGGCGATCTCGATTCCGGTACGCCAGATCACCGCCGATGAGCGCTTTATCCGCCTGCAATTTGATGAAAATATTCAGCTTTCCCGCCGCCGCGAACTGGTGCGCGTGGTATTGGCCCGCGCCGATGCGTGGATTAACCCGCCGCGCCCGCAGGATAACCCGTTCCGCTCTTTTGCCACCATTTTGCGCTGCGTGTTTGAACTGTTCTGGCTAACGTGGAAAACGCGCCGCAGCCAGCGCCGCCAGCCGCCTGCGGCCAATCCGGCGCAGGAGGATGGTAGCTTATGAAACGCTTAACGACGCTTGCGCTGCTGGCCGGGATGCTCTCTGCGCCGACGCTGCATAGCGAGGAAACGCCCGCTGACGCATTGCCGCAGCTTAACTTTCCGCTATCCGGGACGGAAGCCAACGGCGCATCGGCGGCCGAGGCGAATTCGCCCGCCGCGACGGAGCCCGAGCCGGCAAACGCCGTTCAGCCGGCTTCGCTACCCGCGATGCCGCCGCCGATCGCCCCCGGCATTCCTGATACGGTACCACTAACGCCGATTGTCGGCGGTAACCTGAACCTGACGCAGATGGGTATGCCGGACGGCATCATCCTTAGCGGCGGGCAAAACCAGGGCGGCGCCAGCTTTACGTTGCCCTCCGATCAGGTGGTGACCCACGCTCAGCTGATGCTGGACGTTAAGGTCTCGCCGGAGATGGCGGCCCGCAACGCCACGCTGCAGTTAATGCTCAATGGCCAGCCCCTCGGCACCTTGCCGCTGGGCGCGGACGGCGAGGATATTTCGCACTATCAGCTGGATATCCCGGCGGCGCTGATGGTCTCCAGCAACAACCTGAGCTTTAAGATTAACGACGGCGACGCGATGCAGTGCCGGCTCGATATTCACGACACCTCGCGGGTGACCATTTTACCCGCCTCGCACTTTAGCTGGGAGAGCCAGCAGCTCAATATCAGCAACGATTTAAGCCACTTTCCGCGGCCGTTTTTCGACAGCATGCAGATGACGCCGGCGGATATCGCTATCGCTTATCCGGAGAAATCGACGGCGGATATCTTCAGCGCTGCGGCGCTGGTGTCGTCGTGGCTGGGTATTCAGGCCGACTATCGCGGTATCGCCTTTGACGCGCTGCGCGATCGCCTGCCTGAGAAGCACGGCATTATTATCGGCCACCCCGGCGATCGGGTGGGCGGCCTGACGCTACCGCAAACCGACAAGCCGCTGCTGCGGATCGTTGAGAATCCCGGCAACCCGGCCTATAAGCTGCTGCTGATTGTCGGGCAGAATGACGCCGCGCTGCGGATGGCCGCCTGGCGTCTGACCCGCGGCGATTTCGCCCTGCAGACGGCCAGTATGGAGGTTGATCCGCAGGCGATTCCCGTCGGCAAGCCGTATGACGCCCCGCGCTGGATCGCCACCGATCGGCCGGTAAAAATCAGCGAGCTGATCCGCCAGGATCAAAGTATGACCGTCAGCGGCGTGTGGCATGAACCGCTGCGCGTCGCCTTCCGCGCCGCGCCGGATCTCTACCTGTGGGATGGCGAAACCATTCCGTTGCAGATTGGCTACCGTTTCCCGTCGGAGAGCTGGATTAACGAGGACAAGTCGTTGTTGAGCGTGACGCTCAACAACACCTTTCTCAACAACCTGCCGATGAACAAACAGGGGCCGCTGGAGAAGCTCTGGCGTCACCTGGGCGGCGACGCGCGTCAGGAGCGTTTTACGATCCCGCTGGCGCCGTATCTGATTTACGGCGATAACCAGCTCTCGCTCTATTTTAATCTGGTGCCGAAGGATAGCGCTCCCTGTTCAGTGCTGCTGAACAGCACGATCAAGAGCCGCATTACCGACGACTCGTGGATCGATTTGAGCGGCACCCGGCACTTCTCGCTGTTGCCGAATCTCTCCTACTTTGTCGGCGCGTCGTTCCCATTCTCCCGGCTAGCGGATTACTCGCAAACCACGCTGCTGCTGCCGGAGCGACCTTCGGAAACCCAGGTCGCGATGATGCTGAATCTGGCCGCCCGCTCGGGGAACTCGACCGGCAAAGCGCTGGCCAATAACCGCGTGATGCTGGGCGTTCCTGACGACGTCGCCAATTCGCCTTTTCTACGCGATCGCGATGTGCTGGCGGTGAGCGCGCTTGACCAAAAAGCGTTCAACCAGCGCCTGTTGGCCGACTCTCCCTATAACCCAGTCGAAAACCTGCTGAGCGTGCGTGAACCGGCGCTATGGGCGAAAATTCAGCGCAGGCTGAGCGGCGACTGGGCCTCCGACGGCGTGGATGCCGATCGCTATTTCTCTTCCAGCAGCGCCTGGCGTGGGTTTATTAGCTATCGCTCGCCGTGGAACCCGCAGCGAGTAGTGGTGGTGGCGATGGCCAGCAGCGACGATCAGCTGGCGAAACTCGAAGACGACCTTAATTCACCGCGTATCAATGCCGGTATTCGCGGCGATACGGCGGTGATTACCAGCGATAACGGCGTGCGTAGCTTCCAGGTCAGTACGCCGTTCCCCAGCGGCCAGATGCCGTGGTACATGATGGCGGTGTGGTATGCCAACCAGCACTCCGGCCTGCTGGCTGTGCTGGGGTTAATCGCCACATCGATTCTGGGTCTGGCGCTGACCGCCATGTTTAAACGTCATGCTCGTAAGCGCCTGGAGTCGGGAGATAGCCAATGAAAAGAGTCAGCAGAATGAATAATAAGGCGGCCCGTCAATTTTCCACGCTGTGCCTGTCCGGCGCGCTGACGCTGGGCGCCTTTGGCGAGGCGCAGGCGGCGGGTAACGATGCGGCGCTACAGGCGCTGTTTGCGCAGGCCAACTACTGGCATGAAAAATCCCACGATGAGCTGGCGATGGAATCGCTGCAAAAAGTGTTGTCGGTGGATGCCAACAACGCTCAGGCGCTGTACCTGATGGCGCTGTGGGCGCAGCAGGGAGGCAACCTGCAGGCCGCGGCCCAGTGGCGGGCGCGACTGGAGAAAGCGGCGCCCAACAGTCCCGGCTTGCAGGATCTGGATAGCGCCAAAAAAATGGCCCAGGTCCCGCAGGGGCAGCTAAACCTGGCGAGACAGCAGGCGCGCAGCGGCAACGTGCCCGCCGCGCTGGCGACCTGGCGGAGTATGTTTAACGGCAACGTTCCGCCTTCCGGTCTGGCGGCGGAATACTACCTGACGATGGCCAGCGACAAGTCGCTCTATCCGCAGGCGGTGAGCGAACTGCGTCAATACGTCGCTCAGCATCCGCAAGAGAACGGGCCGCGCGTAGCCCTGGGTAAGGCGCTGACCTGGCGCGAAGAGACCCGGCGGGAAGGGATCGCTATGCTGGAGCCGATGGCCAGCGGCAGCAAAGAGGCCGATGCCGGACTGCGCCAGGCGCTGCTGTGGATGGGACCACAGCCGGGGGATGAACCGTTTTACGATACCTGGATGCAGCGCCACCCGCAGGATAGCGAAGTGCAAAACTACTTCCGTGAACGGCGTAGCGGCCAGGCGCGCGGTCAGGGCTACTCTGACCTGAACAGCGGCAATACCGCCGCGGCGAAGCAGCAGTTTGAACAGGTCCTGCAAACCAATCCGCAGGACGCTGACGCGCTTGCCGGGATGGGCTATATCGCCCAGCGCAGCGGCGATTTTCAGGCGGCTTCTCAATATTTGAGCCGGGCGGCGGATCTCGGCGGCGAGAGTTCTGAAACCCGGCGCCAGCAGGCGGCGGATGCGCTGTTTTACGGCCAGCTCGCGCAGGCGCAGCAGGCCTACAAGCAAGGCAACATTAGCCAGGCGCTGGCGCTCTCCGCGCCGCTGGCGCAGCAGAGCGGAGCCCAGGGCTCGGCGGCGAAGCTGTTCCGCGCCGACGTTCTGCGCCACAACAAAGATCTGCCTCAGGCCGAACAAACGCTGCGGGCGCTGCTCAACGACCAGCCGCAAAATGGCCCCGCCCGGGAGAATCTCTATTACGTCTTGCGTGAACAGAATAAAACTGCGGAAGCCCAGGCGATGCTGCGAACGCTGCCGGAAAGCCTGCAGCAAAAACTGCAGCCGCGCGTGGTCACCGGGACGCCGGGAGACTCCCTGCGTCGGCAGGCGCAGGAGCAGGCCAGCGGTGGTAACGTGACCGGGGCTATCGCCACGCTGCGCCAGGGCGTTTCTCGCTATCCGGACGATGCGTGGATGCGCCTCGATCTGGCCCGACTGCTGCAAAAGTCCGGTAACGACGGCGAGGCGAACGCGATCATGGGCGCCGCGTATCGTCCCGGCGCCAGCAGCAGCTCGCTGTACGCCGCGGCCCTTTTCGCCAGCGAGAACGGCGGCTGGCAGCAGGCGCAAACCCTGCTGGCGAGAATTCCTCCCGCCAGCCAGACCAGCCAGATGCGCGATTTACACCAGCGGGTGAACTACAACCTGCAGTTGGCGACGGCGCAGGGCTATCTGGCGCAGGGGAATACCGTCGCGGCTTCCAATACGCTAAGGGCGATGGCCGCGACGCCGCCAAAAGCCCCGGCTGATGTCGGTAAACTGGCGCGTCTGCTGGCCCAGAGCGGCGATGTGACCACCGCGGTATCGCTGGTACGCAACAATATTAACGGCGGTATCTCGGGTAATGCCGGGGATTACGCAGACCAGGTGACGGTACTTAACCAGGCAGGCCTGACGAACGAAGCGCAGAGGCTGCTCACCAACCCGCAGCTGCAGGCGAGCAGTACGCCGACGCAGCTAGCCAGTATCCGCAACGGCTATGTGATTAACGAAGCGGACCATCTGCGCGAGCAGGGCAACTACGCGGCGGCGTATGACAAGCTGATGGGCGCGATGCAAAGCGACCCGCAAAATACCGACCTGATGTTCGCCATGGCGCGTCTCTATCAGAGCGGCAAAATGAATAAAGAGGCCGGGGTCGTCTATGACTACCTGATGACCCGCGATACGCCGACCCAGGACGCGCGCAGCGGGGCTATTGATGTCGCGTTGTCGGCAGGCGATAACGACCGGGCGGCGCAGCTGGCAGGCGGGCTGCGCCCGGATAATTCGCCGGACCGTTTGCTGCTGCTGGCGCGCGTTGCCGAATCGCAGGGGCATCATCAGCAGGCGATGACCTATCTGCGCAGCGCTCGCGGAAGGCTGCTGGGGTTACAGAGCAGCAACGGTACGCAAACGCCGACCGTGGGCGGCGTGCTGGCGGCGGATAATCCGTTTGTCGGCGTCTCGCGTACGCCGGCGGCGACGCGTACTGCCTCCACCTACGGGCAATATATGCCGTGGCAGGTTTCTCAGGTATCGACGGGCGATGGCAGCACGCTGCCGGGGATCCAGCGCACCGATCTGCCGGTCGAAACCGCGCAGACCCGAATGCTGCGCCAGGTGGACACCATGATGGAGACGTTGCAGGAAAAAACCGGCACCTGGCTGCAGGGGGGCATGGAGGTTCGCGGTCGTGATGGTGAATCCGGCACCAGCAAGCTGACCGAAATAAAAACCCCCCTGACCTGGTCCTCCTCGCCGTTCGGTGATTCGCGTTTCGACTTTACCGTGACGCCAATTACGTTGAACGCAGGGACGGCAACCGGCGACGCCTGGCGGCGCTATGGCGCGAATCCGCTATCAAACGCGGTCTCCAATATGATCTCCACGGCCACCAGCGAGCAGGCGGCGATTGCGGCGATGACCGCTACCGAGCGCACGACGTACTTTGCCAACAATCCGGGGGCGGAGACATTGAGCGGCCTCGGCACGCTGAATGCTTCAGATTTTAATGCCACCACCAGCAGCGGCATGGAGAATCTGGCAAAGCTCGGCACCTATGACTCCGGGCAAGTTGCCAGCTATCTGGCTTCTTCAAATCTGAAACCTAACGTTGATCAGGCCAGCGGTTCGACGGATTCACAGAAGGCGAACGGCGTGGAGCTGGCGCTGGCGCTGAGCGGCGACGAATATCGCGTCGATATCGGCAGCACGCCGCTGGGTCAGGATCTGAATACCGTGGTGGGCGGTGTGAAGTGGTCGCCAAAGCTGACCAACTACCTGTCGCTGATTTTTACCGGCGAGCGTCGTTCGCTGACCGACAGCCTGCTCTCCTGGGTGGGGCTGAAGGATTCCTACTCCGGCAAGACCTGGGGTCAGGTGACCAAAAATGGCGGCACCCTGCAGCTAAGCTATGACGATGGCGATGCTGGTTTTTACGTCGGCGGCGGGGGCTATAGCTACCTTGGTCAAAACGTCGCCAGCAACACCAGCATTAACGCCAACGCTGGGGTTTACCTGCGGCCTTATCACGATGAATATCGTCAGTTACAAACCGGGTTGAGTATGAGCTACATGGATTACTCGAAAAACCTCAGCTACTTCACCTACGGGCAAGGGGGCTACTTCAGCCCGCAGAACTACGTCAGCGTGTCGCTGCCGGTCAGCCTGACGGAGAAATATGATAACTGGACGATGAAGCTTGGCGGTTCGGTGGGGTATCAATCGTACAGCCAGGATAAGAGCGCCTATTTCCCGACCAACGCCGAGTGGCAGCAGACGCTCGAGACCGCTGTGAGCAACGGTTTTGCCAAAGAGGCGTACTATTCAGCCACGTCG
Organism: Klebsiella sp. BDA134-6; assembly: GCF_015601345.1. Classification (NCBI taxonomy): domain Bacteria; kingdom Pseudomonadati; phylum Pseudomonadota; class Gammaproteobacteria; order Enterobacterales; family Enterobacteriaceae; genus Klebsiella; species Klebsiella sp. BDA134-6. The sequence continues at coordinate 5,612,462 of NZ_CP064784.1, read as the reverse complement.
AAGAGCGGCATCGGCTATACGCTGCGCGCCGGCGCGGATTACAAAGTGAATAAACAGATGACGCTCGGCGGCCAGGTGGGCTATGACACTTTCGGCGATTATAACGAGAGCACCGCCGGCCTCTATATCCGCTACATGCTGGGAGATCGCTGATCATGACGGACAATAATAATGCGCTGGTGACGACCTGGTTTCAGCAGCAGCAAACGCCTGCCGGGTGGTTCGATCTGCTGCTGATTATGGTTGATGGCATGGTCAACAACGCGGGTGAACTGGAGAGTCAGCCCTTTCTGCGACAAATGGGCGAGGCGTTGGCCGATGAGCATCCGCTGCCGGAGTCGGAGACGATCGGTGAGCTGGAAGCCCATATCAATGCGCAGCTCAGCCGCTTTCAGTGGGGGCTGGTGAGCGTTGAGGTGAGCGATGATGGCCTGCGGTTACGCCATCAGGCGCTGCCGGTGAGCCGCGATGAAGCGCGCCGCGTACGCTGGTGTAATGCGTTTTGTGCCATACTCGAGGGGCTTTATTCCCGCTGGCTACAGGGACAGGGCGGCGCGGCGCATGTGGTTTTACAGCGCGAGCGGCTGTTTTCGGTCTCTGACGTTCAGTTTCTTTACTTCCATCCCTGAAGGGTGAATTTATGTCCTTGCGTGCTTTAGCGACAGTCGTGGTGACGACGGTGATGATGCTTCCCCACGCGTGGGCCGATACGGCGTGGGAAAGCTATAAATCGCGTTTTATGATGCCGGACGGGCGCATTATTGATACCGGCAATGGCAACGTCTCTCATACCGAAGGGCAAGGTTTTGCTATGCTGTTAGCGGTGGGCAATAACGATCGCCCCGCCTTTGACAAGCTATGGCAGTGGACCGATAAAACGCTGCGTAACAAAGAAAATGGGCTGTTTTACTGGCGCTACAATCCGGTGGCGCCTAATCCGGTGGCGGATAAAAACGATGCCACCGATGGCGATACCCTGATTGCCTGGGCGCTGCTGCGCGCGCAGCAGCAGTGGCATGAAAAATCCTACGGCAGTGCGTCGGATGCGATAACCGCTTCGCTACTGAAGTCCACGGTGGTCACCTTCGCCGGCCGTCAGGTCATGCTTCCGGGCGCGAAGGGATTCTATCTCAACGATCATCTGAACCTTAATCCCTCCTACTTTATCTTTCCGGCATGGCAGGCTTTCGCCGCGCGGACGCATTTAACCGCCTGGCGAAAGCTGCAGAGCGATGGTCAGGCGCTGCTGGGGAAAATGGCGTGGGGGACATCTCAGCTTCCCAGCGACTGGGTCGCCTTAAGAGCGGACGGCAGGATGGAGCCGGCAAAAGAGTGGCCGACGCGGATGAGCTTCGATGCGATCCGTATTCCGCTGTATGTTTACTGGAGTGACCCGAAAAGCAGCCTGTTGACGCCATGGAAAAACTGGTTCCAGCGCTATCCGCGTCTGCAAACGCCGGCGTGGATCAATGTCAACACCAATGAAGTGGCGCCGTGGTTTATGACCGGCGGGCTGCTGGCGGTACGCGATTTAACCCTTGGCGAAGCGCAGGCCGAGCCGCAGATTAGTGCCCAGGACGACTACTACTCCGCCAGCCTGAAGCTGCTGGTATGGCTGGCAAATAAAGACCAGGCGTAAACTATGGAAGGCGCCTCGAATAACGCGCCAGGACCGAGTACTGAAATCGGAAGGGCGCCGTAGAATCATCGGCAAGCCGGGATTACCCGGTGAGGCGCAATGTTGTGGGGGCTTGAACCCCGGCGGCAGAGATGAATTGGTTGCTGGAAAGAGAAAACCCCCGCACGTTGTTTGGTATCAACCTGGCAACGTATCGGGGGCTACTCTCAAACCTGAACAATTTGAGGATAGCCGCGAACGGTTGCCATTGCAACAAGGCGGCTGTATGACGCTCGCTCAGTTAGGCCTGGTGCTGTGGGACGATCTGGCGGCTCCGGTGATTGCTGGCATTCTGGTCAGCATCATCGTGAGCTGGATGGATAACCGCAAGTAGCCAGCCGGTGGGTATCTGCCTGCCTTAGTGGCAGCATGCGCCCGAACGGGGCCGCAGGGGTAACATCCTGCGGCCTTTTCGTTTACTGCGGATAAGGGACCCAACTGCCGCCGTTCAGCTGAACATACGGTTTCCCCTGGTACTGAATGACGATAGCGTTGGAGTTTTCCGACACCGCCGCGCTCTGCGGCAGGTTGGCTATATACTGCTGCCAGTTGATGTCGTTTTCGTCAAACATCTTGCCGTCGAGGGCGCGAACCACCAGCTCAGAAATCGCCAGGTAGCTGCTTGGCTGGTTGATGATTATCGGCGCATCGGGATGTTGCGCTTTAATGCCGAAGAATTTCACCGCCGCAGGAACGTTAGTAATGGACGGACTGGGAATATCGCGCAGGCCGGAAACCTGCATTTTGTCGCCTTTCAATGCTGCACCGTGTTCCGGTACGACGATGACCAGCACCTTACGCCCCGATTTCTCCAGTTCAGTGAAGAAACTGTCCAGCTCATCGAAGAACTTCTGCGCACGGGCTTTATAGTCCGCGGTTTTGCTCTGGCCCGGATAGTGGTTACCGTCATGCAGCGGCAGCGTGTTGTAGAAGGTCGCCGTGCGCGGCGTATTCAGCTTATCCAGCGTCTGCAGCCAGCGGTTCAGCGTTGCCTGGTCGTCATAGACCGGGGAGCCGTCAAAGCCCTGCAGAATCACCGGCAGGCCGGATTGATCCATCAGCGGGCTCTGGATACCGCCCAGCGAGCGTAGTTCTTTCAGGAAATCGCCGAAGATACCGTTGTGACCGAGCATCAACTGCTGAGTAAAGCCCAGCTTCGCGAGGTTTTCAAACAGATAGCATTCGCTACCTGACGGCTGGTAGAGGTTGGCGTGCGAGAGCTGGCCGCAGCTGGCGCGCAGCAGACGCGCCGCCGCCGGGCCGCTGTAGGAGGTCGCCGAGTTAAAGTTTTTGAACAGCAGGTCGAAATGCTTCCACAGCGGATGGTCCGTCAGCCCGGCTGCTTCAATGTCTGACCATGAGAGCGAGCAGATATTGATAATCAGGACATCAAACGGCTGGGCATCGGCCGGAAGCGCGTCCGGGAAAGTGGTTTTACGTTTCTGCTCAGAAGCATAAAAGGCGTTCAGCCAGTTGGTCAGATTGGCTGAAGTCGGCGGCTCGGTTTGCGGCGGAATATCGTTATTCGCCGGTGCGGTATTGGTCGCGATGGCCGTACCGCCGGTCGTATTCGCGGTGGTGTTCGCCGCCACTGCCGTTGGCTGACCTGCCGGCCAAAGGGTGAAAGAGGGCAGCAGCGGGCTGACGACCAGCCAGACCATGATTGCAGAGACGAAAACCGTCACCCGCAGCCACTGGCTGATAAACAGCCACAGAACCAGCAGCACGAAGAAAGCGCCGACCATATTCCAGTTAATAAAGCGGGTCACCAAATCCCAGATATAGTCGGCGCTGAAGCCGGCAATCTGCGAGCCCTGGCTGGCAATGCTTTCCGGGCCGGGCAGCCAGGTGTCGTGCCAGAACAGCATAAAGCCCAGCGGGATCGCTATCCAGTGGCGGATGCGGTGCAGCTTATACTGCGGAATCGGCACCAGCAGGAAGGCCAGAAACACCAGGTTTAACATGGGATGAAAATTGAGGTATCCCGCCCATAGCAAAGCGAACTTCACCAGAAAGTAGAAGTTCCAGCCAGATAAGCCTCGCCAGTACCGCCAGAGCGGAAGCGACGCGGTGGGTGTTTTGGGTTTGGTCATTTCGTTGGTTTGCCTTGCCTGGATGCCGCTTCCCGGCGCAGCACGCCAGCCGGTTTGACATAACGGGGTTTAAAGAACATCAGTCTTAACGTGGTGCGAATACGCCGCTGGTAGTGGCGCGTCAGGTATCCCAGCGGGAAGAACAGCAGGGCGCACAGGACGACCAGCTGAATAATATCGGCGATAGACATCATAAGGTTGGCTCCCCATCAAGGGACAGACGGTGCGCCTCGGGGTTGCGCCGCCAGCTTCGCCCGTCATGGGTCGCGTTGATGGTTTCATTTTTGCCAAGCGAAATGGGCAGCGGCGTGTTCCAGTTCTCCGGCAGAATCCCGCGCATCTGGATGATCTCTGCCGTTATTTGCTTATCTTCAAACCAAATCATACGGTTAGAAAAAATATCGCCGGTTGGTAAAGGGAAAATATGGTTTAACGCGGTATCCAGGTCGTTCACCCGGCAAAATGACAGAAACAGCACCAGGCGATTGTTGCCGATGGTCATAATGTCGCCCATGCGGTTGGGCTTGCACAGCGTCAGCGCCTGCTCTACGCGCAGGCCGGGCGCCGGGCGCAGCGCCACCATCACGCCTTTGCCATCGGCGGGCAGCATGGTGTTGGCCATAATATTATGCACCGCTTCGCAGAAGTCCTCCCATTTCTGGTAGCCGCGCAGTTTTAGCGGCTGGCTCCAGGTCAACAGAGTATTAAAATCTTCCGGAATATGGCGAGTAAACTGCTGTTTCTGAACGCTTTCTATAAGCGTAAGGCAGCGTGATAACGGCGCGCCGCTGGGAATAACCATATTGGCGCCGCTACTCAGCAGCAGGCGTTCATCGGTGGCGCGCAGGCTTGGCGTTTGCTCACGGACGATAATTTTTAACGCACTGCCGCGCTGTCGGCGCAGGGTATGGATATAGCGTCCCAGCTGTTCAATCTGCTCATTCTGGGTAATGGAGAAGATCAGCGTCGCCGCCTGCGCCATCCTCCCGGCGTTGAAAACGGCGTCGTTGGTATCGAACAGCGTCCAGTATTCGGAAAGCGCGGGAGCCCCCTCCAGTACGCGCAGATTGCTGAGAATGACTTTCTCATCGCTGCGCGGCTGCACCACCGTTTCTTCATCCTGCGCCAGCTGCCAGCCGTTCTCATCCTGGAGAACAATGAGCTGCTGCCGGGCGCTGATGCCTTTTTCACTTCCCCACCAGGCGATATCGAACAGGTGATTATCCCCCTGGTAACGAATACTTGCCAGGCCGGAAAGCGAGCGGTACTCGCGTAATAAAGGGGAGAGTTGCTTATCGATATCGTGCCCGGAATTAAGTACTAATAATGAACAACGATGGTAATTAGTCCATCGATATGATTTTTCAACCCAATTGCATAGATCTTCACTTTTTATATTTTGCCAGGCATTTTCAGCGCATAGCAGAATAAACAAATAATTGCCAGGTTCGAGGGAGCAAACTAAATCACGGTGCATTTCTGCCAGACCCTCAAAGCGGTTCGGCATGCTAAACAACGCGATCTTTTCTGGGCCGCGATCTTTTCCTGGTGCAATGATTTTATTGGGGTTCTCGCCCATGACTATCGCCGCAACCTGACTCTTTTTATCCTGGGCTGCCAGCGTATGGTTGAGCAGGCTTACTGCGTCGGCATGGCGGTCGACATTCAGCCACCATACTCCACCAACGGGCATATGGCGTACTTCGTCCCATAATGATGAAATACCCAAAGAATATACGATATCCACGGCGTCCCTCGTGAGACTTGATTTACACTTGATTAGTTTACTAGCGAAAGCGTCAGAGTAAACCTAACATTGAAATTAAAGGACATCAGTTTTAGCATGTAAACATATTTTAAGGATGAACTTACGCCTCTCGGTTTAATTTATTGTATTTTCCAACGGACAGAGAAATGCCAGCAAAAGAGCCTGCTGTACCCACCGATGCGACTTTGGGCTACACGTTTCAAAATGATTTCCTGGCGTTAAGCCGGGCATTTTCCCTGCCTGATATTAACTACCACGATATTTCCCGACGCGAGCAGTTAACCGCGGCGCTAAAACGTTGGCCATTACTGGCTGAATTAGCAGAGAAAAAGTAAGGAAGCCATCAATGGCGATTCTGGGATTACAGGGCGTGCGCGGCGGTACTGGCACCACGTCGATAACCGCTGCGCTGGCCTGGGCGCTGCAGTTACTTGGTGAAACCGTACTGGTGGTGGACGCCAGCCCGGACAACATGCTGCGCTTCTTTTTCAACGTCGATTTCAGCCATAAAGCGGGCTGGGCGCGCGCCACGATCGACGGCACCGACTGGCGCGACGCCGGGCTGCGCTACACTTCGCATATCGATCTGTTGCCTTTTGGTCAGTTGACGCCGGGCGAGCGCGAGAATATCGACCAGCTTCAGCCGACGCTGGCGCCGATGGCCGGGATCGTGCAGAAGCTCCATCAGCAGGGCGATCACCGCTGGCTGCTGATTGACCTGCCGGACGGTTACTCGCCGCTGACCCGCTCTCTCATTGACGTCTGCGACCGCACGCTGGTCGTCGTGCATCCGGACGGCAATAGCCATATTCGCCTGCATCAGCAGGCGCTGCCGGTCAATAGCGATATTTTGATTAACGATCTGCGCGTCGGCAGCCAGCTGCAGGAGGATTTGTATCAGCTGTGGCTGGAGAGCCAGCGGCGCATTCTGCCGGTAACGATTCATCGTGATGAGGCGATGGCGGAGTGTCTGGCGGCGAAGCAGCCCCTCGGCGAATACCGCCAGGACTCGCTGGCGGCGGAAGAGATACTGACGCTTGCCAACTGGTGCCTGCTGCACTACGCCGGCAAGGGGGCGGAATGCTTCGCCTGAGCGCGCTGCTGCTGGCGCCGCCGGTCGGGAAACGGCTGAGCGAGCGCTATCTTGATTACCGCCAGCACGGCGCCTCGTGGTTGTCGGCCGCGCTGGGCTGCCTGTGGGCGTCTCTGGCATGGGCGTTTATGCCGTTGGAAACGCCGCGCTGGCAGGCTATCCGCGAACGTCACGGCGAGTTTTTCCCGCATATTAATCCGCATCGGCCGCGCCCGCTGGACCCGATTCGCTACCTGCTGCAAGCCGTGTGGCTGCTGGCGACGCGGGCGCCTGAGCCGGATAAAAAGATCAACTGGCGTTCCCTGGCGGCGCTGGAAGGCGTCCACGGGCGCTACGCCCAGTGGCTGGAAAAGCTGCCGGAAAAGGTCAACGCCCGTACCGGCCATCTGGATAAGCATAAAGAGCTGGGGCACCTGAATCCGAAAATACGGCGGCTTATTCTGGGCACGATAACCTTTTTCTCGCTGATCCTCGCGCTGCTCTGCATTACCCAGCCGTTTAATCCGCTATCGCAGTTTATTTTCCTGCTGCTGCTGTGGGGCGTAGCGCTGCTGGTGCGCCGTATTCCGGGACGCTTTTCGGCCCTGATGCTGATCGTGCTGTCGCTAACCGTCTCCTGCCGCTACATCTGGTGGCGCTACACCTCGACGCTCAACTGGGATGATCCCGTGAGCCTCGTGTGCGGGATAATTCTGCTGTTTGCTGAAACTTATGCCTGGGTGGTGCTGGTGCTGGGGTATTTCCAGGTCGTCTGGCCGCTGAACCGTCAACCGGTTCCGCTGCCGGAGGATATGGCGCAGTGGCCGACGGTCGATATTTTTGTGCCGACCTATAACGAAGACCTTAACGTGGTGAAAAACACCATTTACGCTTCTCAGGGCATCGACTGGCCGAAAGACAAGATCAATATCTGGATCCTCGACGACGGCGGGCGCGAAGAGTTCCGTCAGTTCGCCAAAGACGTCGGGGTGCACTACATCGCGCGCACCACCCACGAACACGCGAAAGCCGGCAATATCAACAACGCCCTGAAGTACGCCAAGGGCGAGTTTGTGTCGATTTTCGACTGCGACCACGTGCCGACCCGTTCGTTCCTGCAGATGACCATGGGCTGGTTCCTGAAAGAGAAAGCGCTGGCGATGATGCAGACGCCGCACCACTTCTTTTCCCCGGACCCGTTTGAGCGCAACCTGGGACGATTCCGCAAAACGCCGAACGAAGGCACGCTGTTTTATGGCCTGGTGCAGGACGGGAACGACATGTGGGATGCGACCTTCTTCTGCGGCTCCTGCGCGGTGATCCGCCGCGGCCCGCTGGATGAAATCGGCGGCATTGCCGTGGAAACGGTGACGGAAGACGCCCACACCTCCTTGCGCCTGCACCGTCGCGGGCACACTTCAGCCTACATGCGTATTCCGCAGGCGGCTGGTCTGGCAACGGAGAGCCTGTCGGCGCATATTGGCCAGCGCATCCGCTGGGCCCGCGGGATGGTACAAATTTTCCGCCTTGATAACCCGTTGTTTGGCAAAGGGCTGAAGCTGGCGCAGCGCGTCTGCTACGTCAACGCGATGCTGCACTTTCTGTCCGGTATTCCGCGGCTGATCTTCCTGACCGCGCCGCTGGCGTTTCTGCTGCTGCACGCCTATATCATCTATGCGCCAGCGCTGATGATCGCCCTGTTCGTGCTGCCGCATATGATTCACGCCAGCCTGACCAACTCGAAGATTCAGGGCAAATACCGCCACTCTTTCTGGAGTGAAATTTATGAAACGGTGCTGGCGTGGTATATCGCGCCGCCGACCTTTGTCGCGTTGATTAACCCGCATAAGGGCAAATTCAACGTGACGGCGAAAGGCGGCCTGGTGGAGGACGAGTACGTCGACTGGGTGATCTCTCGTCCCTATATCTACCTCGTGCTGCTGAACCTGGTCGGCGTCGGGGTGGGGATCTGGCGCTTTATGTACGGCCCGGAAAACGAAATTCTGACCGTCTGGGTGAGCATTATCTGGGTGTTCTATAACCTGATTATTCTCGGCGGCGCGGTGGCGGTCTCGGTTGAGAGCAAGCAGGTGCGGCGATCGCACCGCGTGGAGATGTCGATGCCAGCGGCGATTGCCCGCGATGACGGGCACCTGTTCTCCTGTACCGTCCATGATTACTCCGACGGCGGCCTCGGCGTCAAGATTCACGGCGAGGCGCAGGTGCTGGAAAGTCAGCACGTCAAGCTGCTGCTGAAGCGCGGGCAGCAGGAGTACGCCTTCCCGGTGCGGGTTGCGCGGGTCAACGGCAGCGAGGTTGGGCTACAGCTGCTGCCGTTAAGCAATCAACAACATATCGATTTTGTACAGTGTACGTTTGCTCGCGCAGATACGTGGGCGCTTTGGCAGGATAGCTTCCCGGAAGATAAGCCGATGGAAAGCCTGCTGGATATCCTGAAGCTGGGGTTCCGTGGATATCGTCACCTGGCGGAGTTCTCTCCGCCGTCGGTGAAGGTTATTTTCCGCTCGCTCACCATGCTGGTGGCCTGGTTTGTCTCGTTTATTCCGCGCCGTCCGGAACGCGCAGCGGCGACACTCTCGGCAGAACCGGCGATGGCTCAACAATGATGATAATGCGATGAACAGAAAACTCTCTTTGATTTATGCAGTAGCGGTGGGCATTGGCGGCTGGTCTCCCTTCGCTTCGTATGCGGAACCGGCGCCGCAGGCCACGCAGACGACGACGGTACCCGGTATCGCCGGTACGGTGGCGGACAGCCAGCCCACGGCGACGCTTGCCGACCCAGCGGCGCCGGTGGTGGTGCTGGATAACGCCCCGACCCGCGACGTGAAGCTGACCTTCGCTAAAATCGCCCCGCCTCCGGGCAGCATGGTGCTGCGCGGCGCGCGCCCTGAGGGTTCGGTAGAGTTCGGCATGCGCAGCGATGAAGTGGTAGCGAAAGCGCTGCTGAATCTCGACTACACGCCCTCTCCGTCACTGCTGCCGGTGCAGTCGCAGCTGAAGGTGTATCTTAACGATGAGCTGATGGGCGTGCTGCCGGTCACCAAAGAGCAGTTGGGCAAAAAAGTCAGCGCGCAGATCCCTATCGATCCGCTCTATATCACCGACTTTAACCGCGTGCGTCTTGAGTTCGTTGGCCACTATCGCGATGTGTGTGAAAACCCGGCCAGCAGCACCTTATGGCTGGACGTCGGTCGCGAAAGCTATCTGGATTTAACCTACCAGTCGCTGAACGTGCGCAACGATCTTTCGCATTTCCCGGTGCCGTTCTACGATTCGCGCGATAACCGCCAGCTGACGCTGCCGATGGTCTTCGCCTCCGCACCGGATGTCCTGCAGCAGCAGGCGGCGGCCATTATCGCCTCCTGGTTTGGTAGCAAGGCGGGCTGGCGCGGCCAGCAGTTCCCGGTCCAGTTCAACCAACTGCCTGACCGTAACGCCATTGTTTTTGCGACCAACGATAAGCGCCCTGACTTCCTGCGCGAGCATCCGCCGGTTAAGGCGCCGACGATTGAAATGATCGACCACCCGGATAATCCGTACGTCAAGCTGCTGGTGGTCTTCGGGCGGGATGATAAAGACCTGCTGCAGGCGGCGAAGGGGATAGCCCAGGGCAATATTCTGTTCCGCGGCAGCAGCGTGACGGTTGACGATGTCAAACAGCTGCAGGCGCGTAAACCGTACGATGCGCCAAACTGGGTGCGTACCGATCGGGCGGTGACCTTTGCCGAGCTGAAAACCTACGAACAGCAGCTGCAATCCAGCGGTCTGGTGCCGGATTCCATCAACGTGGCGCTGAACCTGCCGCCGGATCTCTACCTGCTGCGCGCCAACGGCATCGATATGAACCTGAACTATCGCTATACCATGCCGCCGATCAAGGACAGCTCGCGCATGGATATCAGCCTTAACGATCAGTTCTTACAGTCCTTCAGCCTCAACAGCTCGCAGGATGTGAATAAGCTGATACTGCGCCTGCCGGTGCTGCAGGGGCTGCTGGACGGCAAAACGGAAGTGACGATCCCGGCATTGCGCCTCGGCGCCATGAATCAGCTGCGCTTCGACTTCCAGTATATGAACCCGATGCCGGGTGGTTCTATCGATAACTGTATTACCTTCCAGCCGGTGCAGAACCACGTGGTGATAGGCGATGACTCGACCATCGATTTCTCGAAGTACTATCACTTTATGGCGATGCCGGATCTGCGCGTCTTTGCTAACGCGGGCTTCCCGTACAGCCGGATGGCCGATCTCGCCGATACCCTGGTCGTGGTACCCAGGTCGCCGACCGAGGGCCAGGTTGCCACGCTGCTGGAAACCGCCGGCGGCATCGGCGCGCAAACCGGCATGGCGGCCATTAACCTGCGCATGACTGACGACGGTAGCCAGATTAAAGATAAAGACGCCGACCTGCTGCTGATTGGCTCCATTCCGCAGGCGCTGAAGGACGACACGAAAATCAACCTGCTGGTTGAAGCGACCAAAAGCTGGGTGAAAATGCCGATGCGCCACTACGATCTGGCCAGCATCTATCCCGATACCGAGGCCAGAACGCCGAATACCCGCACCGACGTCACGTCGACCGGGCCGATGGCGGCGATTATTGGCTTCCAGTCGCCGTACAACGATCAACGCAGCGTCGTGGCGCTGCTGGCCGACAGCCCGCGCGGCAACGAACTGCTGACCCAGGCGCTTAACGACAGCGGTAAACGCGCGGCGATGTTTGGTTCCGTTGCGGTCATTCGTGAGTCGGGTGTTAACAGCCTGAGGGTGGGCGATATTTACTATATCGGCCACCTGCCGTGGTTCGAACGCATCTGGTTTGCGCTCTCCAGCCATCCGGTGCTGCTGGCGATTCTGGCGGCGGTCAGCATCGTTCTGCTGGCATGGGTACTGTGGCGCATGCTGCGTATTATCAGCCGTCGCCGCCTCGATCTTGATGATGAGTAATTGATGATGAACGCGGTACGTAGTGTGGTGTTATCAGTATTGATGCTGGCGGCGGCGCAGGTGAGCGCCGCCTGCCAGTGGCCGGCCTGGGAGCAGTTTAAAAAAGAGTACGTCAGCGCCGAAGGTCGGGTTATCGATCCCAGCGATGCGCGAAAAATCACCACCTCAGAAGGACAAAGCTACGGGCTGTTCTTTGCTCTGGCGGCTAACGATCGCGACGGCTTCCGCAAGCTGTTTGAGTGGACGCAAAACAATCTTGCTGAGGGCGATCTGCGCGCGCACCTGCCGGGCTGGCTGTGGGGGAAAAAGAGCGATGACCAGTGGACGGTGCTGGACAGCAACTCCGCCTCGGACTCCGACCTGTGGATAGCCTGGGCGCTGCTGGAAGCCGGACGTCTGTGGCAAACGCCTCACTATACGGAAGTCGGCAAAGCGCTGCTGGCGCGTATTGCCGAAGAAGAGGTCGCCACGGTGCCGGGACTGGGGCCGTTGGTACTGCCGGGAAAAGTCGGCTTTGTTGATGACGGCGGCTGGCGTTTCAATCCCAGCTACCTACCGCCGCAGCTGGCAACCTATTTTGCCGCTTTTGGCGCACCCTGGCCGAAAATACGCGACAACAATCTGCGCCTGCTGCTGGAGACCGCGCCAAAAGGCTTCTCGCCTGACTGGGTGCGCTACCAGAAAGGGAAAGGCTGGCAGCTAAAAGCGGATAAACCGATTATCGGCAGCTATGACGCCATCCGCGTCTATCTGTGGACCGGTATGCTCGATGACGGCGATAAGCAAAAAGCCCCCCTGCTGGCGCGCTTTAAACCGATGGCGGCCCAGACGGTTGCACAGGGCGTGCCGCCAGAAAAAACCAACATCGCGACCGGTAAAACCACCGGTAATGGCCCCGTCGGCTTCTCTGCGGCGTTACTGCCGTTCTTGCAGAAGGAAGATGCCCGCGCCATTCAGCGCCAGCGCGTCGCCGATGACTATCCCGGGGCGGATGCATACTACAGCGCGGTCCTGACCCTTTTCGGCCAGGGATGGGATCAACACCGTTTTCGTTTCACCGCCGGCGGTGAATTACGGCCTGACTGGAACCAGGAATGCACAAGTTCTCACTAAGCTTATTCACTCTCTCCCTGGGCGTCGCGCTGATGCCGCTGGCGCATGCCGCGACTACCCCTGTTCAGGAGCATCTACTGGAGCAGGTCCGCCTCGGTGAGGCCAGCAAACGTGAGGATTTGGTGCGCCAGTCGCTCTATCGCCTGGAATTGATCGACCCGAATAATCCGGACGTTGTTGCCGCGCGGATGCGCTATCTTCTCCGCCAGGGCGATACCGCCGGCGCGAAGCAGCAGCTGGAACGTCTGGCGAAGCTGGCGCCGGAATCGCCTGAGCTGAAAGCCTCGCGCGATGAGATGAAAAGCAGCACCGGCGATGGTCGCCAGGAGCTGCAGCAGGCTCGTCTGCTGGGCGTGGCAGGGAAGGTTGATGAAGCCATCGCCGCTTACGAGAAGCTGTTTAACGGCGTTCCTGATGATGATGACGCGGCGATTGAGTACTGGACGCTGGTGGCGCGGCTTCCCGCCCGTCATAACGAAGGCATCAATCAGCTGAAAAAACTTAACGCCCGCTTGCCGGGCAACGTCTCGCTGCAAACGGCGCTGGCGAAACAGATGTTTGGCGATAATAAGCCCGAAGAGGGATTTGCTTATCTGGAGCAGATGTCCCGCTCGGCGGCGGGCCGCGGTATCGCGGCGGACATCTGGTTTAACGAAGTGAAAAGCATGCCGGTCAGCCGGGCCAGCGTGCAGGCGCTGCAGCGCTTTCTCATGCAGTTTCCCACCGGTTCCACCTCGGCCAATGCCCGCGTCCTGCTCGATCAGCAGCAGACGCAGCTAAAAGACCCGACGTTCCGCGACCGCGCGGAGGGGCTGGCGGCGGTGAAGGCCGGGAAAGGTTCGGTGGCCGTGGCCGATTTGCAGCAGGCCGTACGGGCGGATGCCAAAGACAGCGACGCGGTTGGCGCATTGGGGCAGGCGTACTCCCAGCGCGGCGATCGGGCGCGGGCGGTGGCCCAACTGAGTAAAGCCATCAAAATGGACCCGGATAGCCCGAGCCGCGATAAGTGGGACAGCCTGCTCAAGACTAACCGCTACTGGCTGCTGATTAAGCAGGGCGATAGCGCCCTCAAAAGCGGCCAGCTGGCGCAGGCGCAAAATAATTACGCCCAGGCGCAGCGTATAGACAATACCGACAGCTATGCGGTGCTGGGGCTGGGCGACGTGGCGGCGGCGCGTAAAGAAAACGCGGCGGCGGAGCGCTACTACCAGCGCGCGCTGCGAATGGATCGCGGCAACAGCCTGGCGGTGCGCGGTCTGGCGAATCTGTATCGCGCCGAATCGCCGGAAAAAGCCAGCGCGTATATCGCCAGCCTGTCGCCGGGCCAGCGGCGCAGCATTGATGATATTGAACGCAGCCTGACGAACGATCGGCTGGAGAAACAGGCCGAAGCGCTGGAGAGCCAGGGCAACTGGGCGCAGGCGGCGGAAGTGCAGCGCAGACGGCTGGCGCTGGATCCGGATAGCGTGTGGATCGCCTACCGTCTGTCGCGGGATCTGGTCAGCGCGGGCAGCCGCAGCGAAGCCGATGCGATCATGCGCGCGATGGTCAACCGCCAGCCTGGCGATGCCGACCGGGTTTACGCCTACGGCCTCTATTTATCCGGAAATAACCAGGATGAGATGGCGCTGGCGCAGATTAACGCCCTGCCTCGAGGGCAGTGGACGGATAATATCCGCGAGCTGGAGGCGCGTCTGCAAAGCGACAGGATCTTGCGGCAGGCAAACCAGTTGCGCGATAGCGGCCAGGAAGACCGGGCGATCGCGCTGATTCAACAGCAGCCGACGTCGGTGCGCTACGCGCTGACGCTAGCGGACTGGGCGCAGCAGCGCGGCGACAGCCTGACGGCGATTGCTGAATATCAGCGGGTGCTGGGGCAGCAGCCGGACAACGGCGATGCGCGTCTGGGCCTGGCGGAAGTGTATCTTGCCGATGGCGATAAAAATGCCGCCCGCGCCCAGGTGGCGCAGCTCAAGGGTGAAGACATCGATTCTATCAATATGCAGCGGCGTATCGCCCTGGCGCAGGCCGGGTTGGGCGATCGCGCTCAGGCGCAGCAAACCTTCGCCCGCATCGTGCCACAGGCGAAAGCGCAGCCGCCGTCAATGGAAAGCGCGCTGGTGCTGCGCGACGCCGCGCGTTTCCAGGCGCAGAACGGCGAGCCGCAGCAGGCGCTGGAAGGCTATAAAGATGCAATGGTGGCCTCCGGCGTCGCCCGCGAGCGCCCACAGGATAACGACACCTTTACGCGGCTGACGCGTAACGACAGCAGCGATGACTGGCTGAAGCGCGGGATCCGCAGCGACGCCGCCGATCTTTATCGTCAGCAAGATCTTAACGTCACCCTCGAACATGATTACTGGGGCTCCAGCGGTACCGGCGGCTATTCCGACCTGAAAGCGCATACCACAATGCTGCACGTGGACGCGCCGCTGGCCGACGGGCGCATGTTCTTCCGTACCGATCTGGTGAATATGGACGCCGGGAGTTTTTCGACGAAGAGCGACGGCAGCTATTCGCCGAGCTGGGGTACCTGCGGTGAAATCGCCTGTACCGGCGGCAGCAAACACCAGAGCGACAGCGGCGCCAGCGTCGCGGTGGGCTGGAAGAATGATACCTGGAGCGGCGATATCGGCACTACGCCGATGGGCTTTAACGTCGTTGATGTGGTGGGCGGCCTGAGCTACAGCAGCGACGTTGGCCCGCTGGGCTACACCGTTAACCTCCACCGACGCCCCATCTCCAGCTCGCTGCTGGCCTTTGGCGGGCAGAAAGATAACCCTAACGACGGCCATACCGGCAAGACCTGGGGCGGAGTGCGCGCCGACGGCGGCGGTGTGAGTCTGAGCTACGATAAAGGCGAGGCCAACGGCGTCTGGTCTTCGCTGGGCGTCGACCAGTTGACCGGGAAAAACGTCGCCGACAACTGGCGCGTGCGCTGGATGACCGGCTACTACTATAAAGTCATTAACGAAGATAACCGCCGGGTCACCGTCGGCCTGAACAATATGCTCTGGCACTACGATAAGGATCTCAGCGGCTATACGCTGGGTCAGGGCGGTTACTACAGTCCACAGGAATATGTCTCCTTCTCGGTGCCGGTCACCTGGCGTCAGCGGACGGAGAACTGGTCATGGGAGCTGGGAGGCTCGGTGTCATGGTCCCATTCGCGCACCAAAACCGAGGCGCGCTATCCGCTGCTCAATTTGATTCCCTCGCAGTATCGCCATGATGCCAGCCAGCTTACGGAAGAGGGCAGCAGCAGTTCCGGCGTCGGTTATACCGCGCGGGCGCTGATTGAGCGACGGGTGACCAGCAACTGGTTTGTCGGGGCGGCGGTGGATATTCAGCAGGCGAAAGATTACACCCCGAGCCACGCGCTGCTGTACGTCCGCTATTCAGCTTCCGGCTGGCAAGGCGATATGGATATGCCGCCGCAGCCGTTGGTCCCTTACGCTGACTGGTAGCAGATTAGACTGAATTATGCGACAGGGCGCCACTCCACGGCGCTCTTCGCGTATACTCGTTGCCTTCAGCCAGGCACGCAGATTCCCTTTCCGGTGGCGCTGAAGCTGCACTGCGCGCTGCATCCCGGAGGCGGCGCCAGGGGCGCCTGTCCGGGCCACCGGCCCGATGGCGGTGGTGAACTTATCACCCGGACGGTTTTGTAGCCCGGTAAGGCGTCAGCCGCCGCCCGGGAATGTTCCCCGGTCGCGCTGTGCTTTACCGACCCGTGTAGCCTGCGGGAAAGCCTCCCGATGGCATTGCTTCGCGCCTGGCGGGCGTGAGCGAACAATTTAAGTATATAATCAGCCTGATAACGATCGGTGAGAGGGATCTATACCCGATATACGTTCAGTTTCAGTGGAGAACCCCCGTTGCGCGTCAGCCGTTCACTTACAATTAAACAGATGGCGATGGTCGCGAGCGTGTCCATGGCGTTTGTACTGGTCTTCTGTTCTATTCTGCTGTTTCACTTCGTCCAGCAGAGTCGCTTTACCACGGCCACGCAGTTAGAAAGCATCGCGCGTTCCGTTCGCGAACCGCTGTCAGCGGCTATCCTGAAAGCCGATATCCCTGAGGCGGAAGCCATTCTGAGCCGTATTCAGCCCGCAGGCATCGTCAGCCGGGCGGATGTCGTGCTGCCCAACCAGTTCCAGGCGCTACGGATGCGCTTTATTCCCGAACGCCCGGTGCCGGTAACGATCACCCGCATGTTCGAACTGCCGGTACAGATTTCTCTGCCAATTTACTCCCTGGAGCGCCCGGCCAACCCGCAACCGCTGGCCTATCTGGTGCTGCAGGCCGATTCCTACCGCATGTATAAATTCGTCATGAGCGCGCTCGCAACGTTAGTGACTGCTTACTTACTCCTGGTGCTGATTCTGACGGTGGCGATTACCTGGTGTATCAACCGCCTGATCGTCCGCCCGCTGCGTAAAATCGCCCGTGAGCTGAACGATGTCCCGCAGCATGAGCGTTTGGGCCATCAGCTCACGCTGCCGCGTTTACATCATGATGATGAAATCGGCATGCTGGTGCGTAGCTACAACCGCAACCAGCAGACGCTGCTGCGCATGCACGACGAGCTCTCTTTGCAGTCGACCCGTTTCCCGGTATCCGAGCTGCCGAACAAAGCCTTTCTGATGGCCATGCTGGAGCAAACCGTCGCCCGCCCGCAGGCCTCGGCGCTGCTGATTGTCGCCTGCGAAACGCTACAGGATACCGCTGGCGTACTGAAAGAGACGCAGCGTGAAATGCTGCTGCTAACCCTTGTTGAAAAGCTGCGGGCGATTATCCCGGCGCAGATGGTGCTGACCCAGGTGAGCGGCTACGACTTCGCGATTCTGGCCCACGGTATCAGCGAACCCTGGCAGGCGGTGACGTTAAGTAAGCAAGTACTTACTGTCTTAAATGAACGTTTGCCGCTGCACGGGATCCAGCTGCGCCCCTGCGCCAGTATCGGTATTGCGATGTTTAACGGCGACATCAACGGCGAACAACTCTACCGTCGGGCGTTTTCCGCCGCCGTGACCGCGCGTCGTAAAGGGAAAAACCAGATTGAATTCTTCGATCCGCACCAGATGGAAAAAGCGCAGCGCCGCCTGATGGAAGAGCACGATATTCTGACGGCGCTTGATAACCAGCAATTTGCTATCTGGCTACAGCCGCAGGTGGACGCCAGCAGCGGTAATGTGTGCGGAGCGGAAGTGCTGCTGCGTCAACGGCAGGCGGACGGGAGCTGGTCGCTGCCGGGCGATCTGATTGAGCGTATTGAAGCCTGCGGACTGATGATCCCGGTTGGCTACTGGGTGATGGAGGAGGCTTGCCGTCAGCTTGCCGCCTGGCAAAACCAGGGCATCATGCTGCCGCTGTCGGTCAACGTGTCGTTGCTACAGCTGCTGCATCACGATCGCGGCGAGGAGATGCTGGCCCTGCTCGCACGCTATCGCATCGCGCCGGGTACGTTGGTTCTGGAGGTCACCGAAAGCCGGCGGATAGACGACCCGCAGGCGATTATTTCCCTGCTGCGTCCGCTGCGTGAAGCGGGAGTGCGGATTGCGCTGGATGACTTTGGTATGGGCTACGCGGGACTGCGCCAGCTGCAGCATATTAAATCGCTGCCGGTGGATATCCTGAAAATCGATAAAGTCTTTATCGATATGCTGCCGAATGACATCAGTATGGTGCCTGCGATTATCCAGCTGGCGCGCGGACTGAATTTGCGCATTGTCGCGGAAGGCGTCGAAACCGATACCCAGTACCGCTGGCTGCAGGTGGCGGGGGTCGAGACGGTGCAAGGGTATCTTTTTGGCTGCGCCATGCCGCCTGAGGCTTTTATCGCCCGCTTTTTACCCGCCGCCGTAGAGGATGCAAGTTTGTAAACGCATTGTTAGCTTACGCGAGTCAGCTCAAATAAATTAACAATTACATTTCAATTTCATCACTCGTTATTTCTGAAATGTTTCATGGGTGTTATTTTTAAGCCACGGACGCAATACCCCCTCACGGTCTGTGGTTATATCCAAAGGACACCCTATGAAAATCTCTTTCTTTAAAAGCCTTTATGTCCAGGTTCTCTCGGCCATAGCGATCGGTATTCTGCTGGGCCATTTTTACCCGGAATTGGGTGCGCAGATGAAACCCCTCGGCGATGCCTTCGTTAAGCTGATTAAAATGATTATTGCCCCGGTTATCTTCTGTACCGTCGTGACGGGGATTGCCGGGATGGAGAGCATGAAGGCCGTCGGCCGCACCGGCGCGGTGGCGCTGCTCTATTTTGAAATCGTGAGTACCATTGCGCTGATCATCGGCCTGATTATCGTTAACGTGGTGCAACCCGGCGCGGGAATGAACGTTGACCCGGCGACCCTCGACGCGAAGGCCGTGGCGGTTTACGCCGAACAGGCGAAGGACCAGGGGATCGTGGCATTTTTGCTCGATATTATCCCCGGCAGCGTGATTGGCGCTTTCGCCAGCGGCAACATTTTGCAAGTACTGATGTTTGCGGTGCTGTTTGGTTTCGCGCTGCACCGCCTCGGCAGCAAAGGCCAGCTGATTTTTAATGTTATCGAAAGCTTCTCGCAGGTGATCTTCGGCATCATCAATATGATTATGCGCCTGGCGCCGATTGGCGCTTTCGGGGCCATGGCCTTTACCATCGGCAAATACGGCGTCGGTACGCTGGTGCAGCTTGGCCAGCTGATCGTCTGCTTCTACATCACCTGTATCCTGTTTGTGGTGGTGGTGCTGGGGTCAATCGCCAAAGCCACCGGCTTCAGCATCTTTAAATTTATCCGCTATATCCGCGAAGAGCTGCTGATCGTGCTGGGCACCTCTTCATCCGAGTCGGCGCTGCCGCGTATGCTCGATAAGATGGAAAAGCTGGGCTGCCGTAAGTCGGTGGTGGGGCTGGTGATCCCGACGGGGTACTCCTTTAACCTCGATGGAACCTCAATCTACCTGACGATGGCGGCGGTGTTTATCGCCCAGGCGACGAACAGCCATATGGATATTTTCCATCAGATAACCCTGCTGGTGGTGCTGCTGCTCTCCTCGAAGGGCGCGGCGGGGGTGACGGGCAGCGGCTTTATCGTCCTGGCGGCGACGATTTCCGCCGTCGGCCACTTGCCGGTCGCCGGTCTGGCGCTGATCCTTGGTATCGACCGTTTTATGTCTGAGGCGCGCGCGCTGACCAACCTGGTGGGTAACGGCGTCGCGACTATTGTGGTCGCGAAATGGGTTAAAGAGCTGGACTCACAGCAGCTCGATGATGTGCTGAATAACCGTACGCCGGTAAACAAATCGCACGAATTATCCTCATAAATCCATCTGTTAGGCCCGTAGTCCCTTGCTGGAGTACGGGCTCCTGCGCATAATTAGGGGTCACTGTCGCTGACGCGGCGGTGGCCCTTATGATTATTTCACGTCAACATGCGACATTTTCATCTCCGTGTGGTCTAACCGACGTACTTAACTCACCATATTTTTTCGGCGGCCCTCCCGTGGGCCGCTGTTGTAACCAGGATTGTTCATCAGGGGTTCACATGCAGGGCACAAAAATTCGACTCTTAACCGGTGGTTTGCTGATGATGGCGACGGTCGGTTATGTGCAGGCAGAAGCGCTCCAGCCGGACCCGGCCTGGCAACAGGGGACACTGGCGAACGGGTTTCAGTGGCAGGTTCTGGCCACCCCGCAGCGTCCCAGCGATCGTATCGAAGTTCGCCTGTCCGTGAATATTGGCTCGCTGAGCGAAAGCACTCAGCAGAGCGGCTTTAGCCACTTTATCCCGCGTCTCGCGCTGACGCAAAACGGCGGCCTCCCGACCATGCAGGCCCGTTCGCTATGGCAGCAGAGTATTGATCCGAAGCGTCCTCAGCCGCCCGCCATCGTCTCTTATGACTACAGTTTGTTTAACCTGAGCTTACCGAATAACCGTAACGATCTGCTGAAAGAGGCCCTGAGCTGGCTGGCCAGCGCCGGCGGTAAAATGTCGATCACCCCGGAAGCGGTCAACCACGCGCTGCAGGGCGAAGATATGGTGGCGACCTGGCCTGCCGATACCAAAGAAGGCTGGTGGCGCTATCGGCTGAAAGGGTCCACCATGCTGGGGCACGATCCGGCGGCACCCCTGAAGCAACCGGTTGATATTGCTCAGCTAAAAGAATATTACCAGAAGTGGTACACGCCGGATGCCATGACCCTGATTGTGGTCGGCAACGTTGACAGCCGCAGCGTTGCGGAGCAAATCAACAAAACGTTCGGCGGCCTGAAGGGCAAGCGCGAAACGCCGGTGGCGGTTCCTACACTGTCGCCGCTGCCGACGACACCGGTCAGCATCATGACCGATGCGGTGCGCCAGGATAAGCTGTCGCTGATGTGGGATGCGCCGTGGCAGCCGATCCGCGACTCGGTCGCTCTACAGCGCTACTGGCGTGACGATCTGGCCCGGGAAGCGCTGTTCTGGCACGTACAGCAGAATCTGAGCAAAAGTAATATTAAGGATATCGGCCTTGGCTTTGACTGCCGCGTCCTCTACCAGCGCGCCCAGTGCGCGATCAATATCGAATCGCCGGGCGAGCGCCTGAACGCCAACTTGACCACCGTAGCGCGCGAGCTGGCGAAAGTACGCGATAACGGCCTGCCGCAGGAGGAGTTTGATGCTCTGATCGCGCAGAAAAACCTCGAGCTACAGAAGCTATTCGCCACCTATGCGCGCACCGATACCTGGATCCTGATTAGCCAGCGGATGCGTTCGTTGCAAAATCAGGTAGTGGATATCGCGCCCGAGCAGTATCAGAAGCTGCGCCAGGAGTTTCTCAATTCGCTGACGGTCGACATGCTGAATCAGTACCTGCGTCAGCAACTGTCGCAGGATATGGCGCTAGTGTTGCAGCAGCCGCAGGGTGAGCCGGAATACAACATGAAGGATCTGCAGGCGACGTGGGAAAAGCTGATGGCGCCAGCGCCGGCGGCCGCAGCGGCGCCCAGCAGTAACGGAGACGTTGTGCAAGGGCGTAACGAAGCGACGGATATCCCGCCAGGGCAGTAAAGCAAAACCGGATAGCGTGGCTATCCGGTGAGGTTTATGGCTAATCTGTTTTAAGTATTGCTGGGTTGGCCCGGTGATTTTCCCGGAGACGGCGCTGGCGCGCCTTGTCCGGGCCACCGGCCCGCAGACGGCGGTAAACTCGTAGCCCGGCTAAGCGCAGCGCAAGCCGGGAAGCAGCAGCGCCGATGCTTCTGCTATAGCTCCTGCGGCATCGCCTCGCGCGGGATAATCGCGCCGCGATACTGGATCACCGTGCTGGCGGTCAGATGCCCGCGTTTGGCCGCCGATTCAGCATCGCCCCCGGTCAGGCGCACGGCCAGGTAGCCAGCGCTGAACGAATCGCCCGCCGCGGTGGTATCAACCACTTTCTCTTTCGGCAGCTTAACGGCCGGGACTTCCCGCTGCGGCTGTCCGGCAATCGCCACCAGGCAGGAGTCTGCGCCGCGCTTAACCACCACTTCTTCCACGCCGGCGGCGTGGGTGCGGGCAATCACTTCCGCAACCGGCTTCTCGCCCCACAGCGCGTCTTCGTCATCGAGGGTCAGGAAGGCGATATCGGTGCAGCTCAGCATCTGCTGATAAACCTGCTGCGTCTCCTCTTTGCTGCTCCACAGGCGCGGGCGATAGTTGTTATCAAAGATAACTTTGCCGCCGTTCGCCCGGCACTCACGCAGCAGGGTCAGCAGCTTCTCGCGGCTGGTTGGGCTAAGGATCGCCAGGCTAATGCCGCTGAGATACAGATAATCAAAGGTCGCCAGCTCTTCACAGATGGCCGCGGACTGTTCGCTCTCCAGCCAGAACTTCGCCGCGGCTTCATTACGCCAGTAATAAAAGGTGCGCTCGCCGGTATCGTCGGTTTCGATGTAGTAGAGGCCCGGTAGCCGGTCGGCCATGCGCTGAATCAGGTCAGTCTGGACATTCTCGCTCTGCCAGGATTCAAGCATTTGCTGGCTGAAGGTATCCGTTCCCAGGGCGGTAACGTAGTGCACGCCCAGCGCACTGGCGTCAGTCTGACGCGCAATGTAGACGGAAGTGTTTAAGGTATCGCCGCCAAAGCCGCGATTTACCGCCGCGCCTTTCTCTGACAGCTCAATCATGCATTCGCCGATGACGGCAATTTTCTTAGACATAGTGATGACCTGAAATTAAATCAATATTAACCCTAGTGTGCGCTGGGCCGCTTTTATGGTCAATGATATTAAAACAACGTTCCATTATTTTTTTGACCTGGCGCGGATTATGTGACGAAAACCTCATTCGACGGAGCAACTGGCGTTTCTCAACTATATTCAGGACTGGCGATACGCAAAAGGAGTGCAGAAGGGATGAGCAGAACCCGAAAAACCGTTGCTATTATTTCTGGAACGATAGTCATACTGATCGTTTTGTTTTTTATCGTGCTGGCGACCTTTGACTGGAACCGCCTGAAGCCGACGATTAATCAGAAAGTATCGGCCGAGCTGAACCGCCCGTTTGCTATTCGCGGCGATCTGGGCGTCGTCTGGGAACGCCAGCCCGGTGAAAGCGGCTGGCGAAGCTGGATCCCCTGGCCGCACGTTCACGCCGAAGATATCGTCCTCGGCAACCCGCCTGATATCCCACAGGTCACGATGGTCCATCTGCCGCGCGTTGAGGCGACGCTCGCCCCGCTGGCGCTGCTTAGCAAAACGGTCTATCTGCCGTGGATAAAGCTTGAACAGCCCGACGCGCGACTGATTCGACTGTCGGAGAAGACCAACAACTGGACCTTTGACCTGGCCTCGGCGGGGGCGTCGGAGAAAGATGCGCCGCCTTCCAGCTGGTCTTTCCGTCTCGACAATATTCTGTTTGACCGCGGCAAGATTGCTATCGACGACAAGGTGTCGCGCGCAGACGTGACGATTGTGGTTGACCCGCTCGGTAAGCCGCTGGCGTTTAGCGAGGTGACTGGTGAAAAGGGGAAAGGGCAGTCGCAGAAAGTGGGCGATTATGTCTTCGGCCTGCAGGCGAAAGGCAGCTACAACGGGCAGCCGCTTGCCGGTAACGGCAAAATCGGCGGCATGCTGGCGCTGCGCAGCGAAGGCACGCCGTTCCCGCTGCAGGGGGATTTTCGCTCCGGCAATACCCGGGTCGCTTTTACCGGCACGGTCAGCGACCCGCTTAACCTCGGTGGAGTCGATCTACGGTTGAAGTTCTCCGGTGATTCGCTGGGCGATCTCTACGACCTGACCGGCGTACTGCTGCCGGATACGCCGGCGTTTTCGACCGACGGGCATCTACGGGCCACCTTCAAGGATAAGGCCGGTTCACGCTTCGCCTATCAGGACTTTAATGGCCGTATCGGCGAGAGCGATATCCACGGCTCCCTGACCTACACCACCGGTAAACCCCGACCTAAGCTGGAGGGTGACCTGGAGTCCAGGCAGCTAAGGCTGGCGGATCTGGGACCGCTGATTGGCGTCGACTCCGGCGGCAAAGGGAGCAAAACCGAACAGCGTAAAGGCGAGTCCTCTCCGCAGCCGGCCGGAAAAGTGTTGCCGTATGACCGCTTTGAAACCGATAAGTGGCAGGTGATGGATGCCGATGTGCGCTTTAAAGGACGGCGCATTGAGCACGGCGGCACGCTCCCTATCAGCGACCTCTCCACCCACGTGATCCTCGAACGGGGCGACCTGCGCCTGCAGCCGCTGCGTCTGGGGTTGGCCAACGGCACCATTGCCGGCAGCATTCATCTGGCGGGGGATAAAAAACCGTTGCAGGGGACGGCGAACCTGCAGGCGCGCCGCCTGAAGCTGAAAGCGCTGATGCCAAACGTGGAGATGATGCAGAAAACCCTCGGCGAAATGAACGGCGATGTGCAGCTTCGCGGTACCGGCAACTCCGTCGCCGCGCTGCTGGGCAACAGTAACGGTAACCTGAAGCTGCTGATGAACGACGGGCTAATCAGCCGCAACCTGATGGAAATCCTCGGTCTGAACGTCGGCAACTATATCATCGGGCAGATCTTTGGCGACGATGAGGTGCGGGTAAACTGCGCGGCGGCCAATATCGACGTGGTCAACGGTGTCGCCCGGCCGCAGGTATTTGCTTTTGATACCGAAAACGCGCTGATCAACGTCACCGGTACCGCCAGCTTTGCGTCGGAGCAGCTCGACCTGACCATCGATCCGGAAAGCAAGGGATTCCGCATTATCACTCTGCGCTCACCGCTCTACGTGCGCGGTAGCTTTAAGTCGCCGAACGCGGGCGTGAAGGCGGGTCCGCTGATTGCACGCGGCGCTGTGGCGGCGGCGCTGGCGACGCTGGTGACGCCAGCCGCCGCGCTGCTGGCGCTGATCTCACCCGCCGAAGGCGAGGCGAATCAGTGCCGGACCATACTGTCGCAGATGAAAAAATAGTCGGCAAGGTGACTCCCCTGGCCGGATGGTCAGGGGAGCGAGTGGAGAATTACAGCGACTGGTGGCGCGTTTCGTGAGTCAGCAGCAGCGCGATCATCGTCAGCGCCGCCATGGCGGCCAGATAGAGTCCGACCGCAGGCAGACCGTAGTTACCCTGCAGCCAGGCGGCGATATACGGCGCGACGGACGCCCCGAGGATCGACGAGACGTTGTAGGAGAACGATGCGCCGGTATAGCGAACTTCCGTCGGGAACAGCTCCGGCAGCAGCGCGCCCATTGGGCCAAACGTCAGCCCCATCAGGCTCAGGCCAATCAGCAGGAAGGCAAAGACCAGCAGCGGGTTACCGGAACCAAGCAGCGGTTTAAAGGCAAACAGCGCGAAGAGAATGATCAGGGTCGTGATCACAACCATGCTCTTACGACGACCAAATGCATCCGCCAGCAGGCCCGCAACCGGCACCATCACGCCAAAACCGATAACCGCCATCATCAGCATCCACAGCACTTCGTTACGCGGCAAACCGAGGCCAATCGGCGCGGCGGCGGTACTGAAGGTCATGGAGTAGACGGTCATGATGTAAAACAGCGTGTAGGTCGCCAGCATGATAAACGTGCCGAGCACCGTCACGCGGACGTGTTTGGTCAGCAGCGTGCCCAGCGGGATTTTGACCTGTTTCTTCGCGGCGGCAACCTTAGCGAATACCGGCGACTCGTGCAGCGAAACGCGGACGTACAGGCCGATAATCACCAGCACGGCGGAGAAGATAAACGGCATACGCCAGCCCCACTCCATAAACTGCTGGTCGGTCAGCAGCCAGGAGAGCAGCAGGAAGGTGCCGTTAGCGAAGAAGAAGCCAATCGGCGCGCCCAGCTGTGGGAAAGAGCCGTACAGCGCGCGTTTGCGCGGCGGAGCGTTTTCCGTCGCCAGCAGCGCCGCGCCGCCCCATTCGCCGCCAAGGCCGAGCCCCTGGCCAAAGCGCGCCAGCGCCAGCAGCACCGGCGCCATAATGCCAATGGTTTCATAGCCGGGCAGCAGGCCGATAACCACGGTGGAGATCCCCATCGTCAGCAGCGAGGCGACGAGGGTCGCTTTACGGCCTACGCGGTCGCCGAAGTGGCCAAAGACCGCTGAACCGATAGGGCGGGCGATAAAGGCGATAGCGAAGGTGGCCAGCGATTGTAGCGTCGCGGCGGCGGGATCGCCCTGCGGGAAGAAAATGTGCGGGAATACGATAACCGCCGCGGTGGCATAGATGTAGAAGTCGAAGAACTCGATGGCGGTACCAATGAGTGAGGCGACGACGACTTTATTGCGTGAGTTAACCGGTACGGTGTCCTGCGCGTTGTCGAGTGTTGTGGCTGTGGCTTGCATAGATCTTTCTTATTTTTTGCGAACGAAAGGCCATATAGCCACAGCCTCTGGGACATTTCAATCTGTAACAAGGGGCGAGAGAGGCGAAAAAAGAAGCAAAAAGTGAATAATTTCTGTGCCAGAAAAATAACTTCTATGAAATGCTTCACAAAATTCAAATAATGGTCGATAAAACCAGGTTTTGGTTAAATAAAAGTTACATGTTGGATTTATATGCTGAAATGCCAGGTTGGGCTGAATTTTGCGTCTTTTATTCAGCCCAGTGATGGTTTAGTCGTGGGCTTTGCCCGGCATCCGGCGGTCGTCTTTATATTCGGCGGTCGCAATCCATGCGGCGCAGAACAGCGTCAGGCGGGCGAAAAAATAGAAGAAGGCCATTATCCCCAACACCGACCCGAATGCCGCCCCAGAGGGAGATTTCACCAGCGCAGGTAGCGTCCAGGTCATGATGATTTTGATTATCTCAAAGCCGACGGCCGCAATCAGGGTGCCGCGAATCAGCGCCTTACGGCGAGGACGGTGGCGCGGGAGCCGCCAGAAAATCCAGAAAAACAGCAGATAGTTGGCGAAGATGGAAATCGCCAGGCCAATAAGCCGCCACGCCGGTTTCAGCCACTCAATGTAATCAAGATAAAGCGCCGAGATAATCATCTGCTGCGCCGAGCCGGCGATAGAGGTGATCGACAAGGTAATAACCAGCGCCACCAGCAGGCCGATCAGCGAGATAAAGTCGCGAAAATACTTTACCCAGATTTTCTCCTGATCCTGCGGCGTGCGCTCCCAGACATCGCGCGACTGGGCGCGAATGGCCTCACGCAGGTTGCCCATCCAGTTAATGCCGGAGTAGAGCGCCACCAGAAGACCCACGATCCCGACGGCGGTGCGCTGCTGTACGGCGGTGTTGATGGTATTTTTCAGCGTTGCGGCGAGTGTCGGATCGCTAACGTTCAGCAGGATTTTATCGAAAATGTCCTGTAGCAACGTGGGATGCGAGGCCAGCACAAAACCGGCGGCCGCAAAAGAGACCATCAGAATCGGGATCATCGATAAAAACGAGAAGTAGGTGATCGCCGCGCCAAACTGATTACCCAGCCTGTCGTTGAAGCGCTCCGCGGCGCGGATAATATGGGCGACCATATGGTTACGCTGAACTTTTTCCGCCGTTCCGGTGACGCTTTTCAGCGCCTGGTTGGCTTTTTTCGCCACAGTAGAGTCGTTTATCGCAGCCATCGCGCTTTTGTTTTTTTCCGGCTGCTGGCCCGGATCCTCGGTTGGGCGTTGAGCGTCGTTTTCCGGCGTCATAAATTATTTCTTCCTTTTTTACAGCGATATTCTTCAAAAATTATATACGTAAAATCGCGGATAAGGCGTACTGGAGCCATCCGTTGTATGAATCATAGGGCGGTTGAAGCGCGCTCTTCTGCCATTGTGCGGAGCTACAGGAAGTTGATAACGTGATGTTATAGCTGGTTTTTCATTCTGAGTCAGGCCTCATTCGGCATCCGGCAGAAAATATCGGCACGCTCTCAAATACGGATTTTTCATCATGCGGACTAATCAACGTAGTTTTTCATCAGCCCGCCGAGCCACTCCATAAACAGATGTACCCGCCGCGAGAGATTACGCCGGTGCGGGTAAATGAGCGACACCGGCAGCGGTTCGGCGCGGTAGTGGGGAAGAATTTCGATCAGTTCTCCGCTGCGCAGCATCTCGCGAACGCCTACCCGTGGAACCTGAATAATCCCCAGTCCTGCCAGACACGACGCCTGATAGGTCTCGGTACTATTGACCGTAAGCACGCCGCCCACTTTAACCCAGCGAACCGCGCCATCGCTGACCACTTCAAATCCGAGAGGACGAACGCCCAGATTGCTGGCGTAGTGGATCAGCGCATGATCCGCGAGATCGTCCAGCGACTGCGGATAGCCAAAGCGCGTCAGATACTGCGGGCTGGCGCAGTTAATTTGCGTGAGCTTACCCAGCGGCCGCGCGATCAGCCCGGAATCTTTCAGCGTACCGACGCGTACCACGCAGTCAAAGCCCTCGCGGACCACATCGACTAACCGATCGCTGCTGCTGAGCTCCAGTTCGATGCCCGGATACTGCTGCAAAAACGCCGGCAGCTGCGGAATGACCAGCTTTTTCGCGACTGCGACAGGCATGTCGATCCGCAGACGTCCGCTGATGCTGGAGGGGTCGAGCTGAAACATACCGTCGAGCTCATCAAGATTGCTCAGCAGGTCTCTGGCGCGTTCATAGTAAACCATGCCGTCCTGGGTTAGCTGCACCCGGCGGGTCGTGCGGTGCAGCAGGCGAGCGCCAAGGTGGCTCTCCAGCGCCTGAATCTGGCGCGATACGCTTCCTTTCGGCAGGCCAAGAGTGTCGGCGGCGCGGGAAAAACTTTCCAGCTCAGCTACCCTAATAAACAGCTGCATTGCGTGAATTTTATCCATCCCGGCGGCCTATTGTTGTTCAATAAGAAACAGTAAAACGTAATTTGCCATATTTATTGTTGTTATAGCAGCTAATAAGCTCTTCAACTATGCAAACGCAACCGAGAAGGGGTTTTCTGATGGCACAACGTATCGCTTTAGTCACCGGCGGCAGCCGTGGATTGGGAAAAAACGCCGCATTGAAACTGGCGGCGAAGGGAACTGATATTATTCTGACCTGGCGCAGTAACCGGCAGGATGCGCTGGACGTGGTGGCTGAAATTGAACGAACAGGCGTGAAAGCCGCGGCATTACCGTTAAACGTCGGTGATGTCGGCAGTTTCGATGCTTTTGCTCAGCAGGTGGCGGAGGTACTGCGGGAGCGCTGGAAACGGGATACCTTCGACTATTTATTGAACAATGCCGGAATTGGTCTGAATATTCCTTTTGCTGAAACCAGCGAAGCGCAGTTTGATGAATTAATGAACATCCAGTTTAAAGGGCCTTTCTTCCTCACCCAACGCCTGCTGCCGTTATTGCAGGACGGCGGGCGGATCCTCAATGTTTCCAGCGGGCTGGCGCGTTTTGCTCTCCCGGGCTACGCGGCCTATGCCTCAATGAAAGGGGCGATGGAGGTGCTGACGCGCTATCAGGCGAAAGAGCTGGGGGAACGCGGAATTTCGGTCAATATCATTGCGCCTGGCGCGATTGAAACCGATTTTGGCGGCGGCGTGGTGAGGGATAACGCCCAGGTTAATCAGCATATTGCCGCGCAAACGGCGCTGGGAAGAGTAGGGCTTCCGGATGATATTGGCGATGCCATCGCCGCGCTACTGAGCGATGACCTGCGCTGGATGAACGCCCAGCGCGTAGAAGTTTCAGGCGGGATGTTTTTGTGATTGAACGCCCCTCCATCAATGATGGCGGGGCAACGCGCATTTCATGCGTTTTCTTACTCCGTAACATACTTTCCTCACTTTGCCATCGCCTGCGTTTCCGGGGTCGTTTAAAATAGAGTAATTAATATTATGTTTTATTCTTTTCTTGCCTGGTAATTAAGGATTTCCTTAATTTAAATGTAATAATTATTGTGAATAAGTAATGGTATCAACAAGGCCTGTAACTATTCATTGTTATGATATTCAGTTAATCCTCTCTATCGGTAAAATGCCCCAGGCCAAACAGCGAGCGCTTATTTTACTTGCTGATATTCCCCTTCCCCCTGATTAAATCGGGCATTTCTTTGATGGAGAGAAATCCATGCAGGTAATTATGTTTGACAGGCAGTCGATATTTATTCATGGAATGAAAATTGGCCTTCAGCAATACATTCCTGAAATTGATCTTTTTGGCACCTGTCAGCCTGAACAGCTCTGGCAGACGCTGACGACGCACCCTGACGCGCTGCTCATTCTGGATGGTGATATGCACAGTGAGTTTTGCTGTTGGTTGTTGCAGGAAAAACAGCTTCGCTTCCCGCAATCTCAGGTACTGTTAATTGTTTCTGACAATAATAAGAACTGGCTACAGCGCGCGCTGTCTTACAATGTGCGGGCCATCGTGCAACGCGAGGAAGGTTTGCAAACTTTCGCTCAGGCGATCAACAGCGTACTGCAGGGGCTGCTCTGTTTACCGGGCGATTGGCTAATGACGGCGGATGCACGGGATAATAAATGGGTTCATTTAAGCCAGCGCCAGCGTGAGATTTTACAGCTGCTGGCCGCCGGTGATTCAAATAAAGAGATTAGCCGTACGTTAAATATTAGCGCCGGCACGGTAAAGGCCCACCTTGAGTCGCTCTATCGCCGGCTTGACGTGAAGAATCGTACCCAGGCGGCGATGATTTTTAATAGCATTAGCGAAACTTAATCGGTTCTGGCTTTGAATCGTGCGCACTCTTCGCGACGCTGTTCGCGTCCGCTGCGAATATTTTCCCATGCTTTAAGCGCCTCAGCGAACCGCTGCTGGTTAAGATGCGTCAAAACGAGATTAAGCGCCGGAGACGCTGGCCCGCAGCTAAAGGCTAAAGAGACCAGCGCATCATATTGCGCTTGATTAAGCGTAACCCGAAGGCTGCGCTTAAGCTCGCGCTGGCATTGCAGTAGATCCACGGTAAGTAAGGTCTCCGCGACCTCGCGCGTGAAGTGGCTGAACGTCTCGAAATCGTTGAGAACGTGGCCGTAGCCAATCACGCGCAGGCCGTTTTCGTCCCGATAGGGGACGAGCGATAATCCCTGGGCGCGCTTAATAAACTCGAGGCCCTGCAGGCTTAGCGGCGGTATCGTCGGGAACATTTATTGCCTTCCTCTGTTGTCGGCCTGCAGTGTAGAGGAAAAGTCCGTCGCGCCCTATTCGCCAGATGGCCCAGGCTAGTTGTAATCGCGGTGCAGCAGGCCAAAAAGCCAATCATTATGCCAGCGACCGTTGAGCCAGTAGCATTCGCGCAGCTCGCCTTCCTGATGAAAACCCACTTTTTGGAGCAGATTTTTTGACGCAAGGTTGCCCGCGGTGACGGTTGCCGTAAGCCGCCGGATGCCGCCCGTGGAGAAGGCGTAATCGCATAGCGCGCGCAGAGACTCATAGCCGTAACCCTGGCCCTGTGCATGGGGAGCGAATAGAAAACCCGCTTCAGCGCTGTCGGGGGCATGGTGATGATAACCGGTGAGGCCAAGGGGGGCGTGGGTATAGCGGTCGCGCACCACCAGGCACAGCCAGTGGGGCGCCCCCGGCGACCACGCGGGAAGCCGCGAATCAAAAGCGTCGCGAATTTCCGCTACCGGGCGAGGATCCGCGACGTAGAGCATGACCTCGGGGTCTTGCTGTAAGCTGAGAAAAAAGGGCCAGTCGTCAAGCTGCAGCGGCGAGCAGCGCAGGCGTGGGGTCATCAGTTCAGGCATGGCAGGGGTTCCGGCGAAAGTCGATGTCATGAACATAGCAGGACATCGACTCCTCGAATAGCGAGCTTTTACAAAGGCTCGCCGTACAGGCCGATAAGCCGGCGCACCACGCCGTTAGTCCAGCCGAACCCGTCCTGGAGGGGATATTCACCCCCTCCGCCTTCGTGGGGTGTGGCGCTGGCGATATGGTACTTTTCAATCAGCTTGTAGTGCTGTTTATAGTAATGATTCACCGTTTGCAGCCAGCTCTGCGCTATTTCATCGCCGAGCGGATCCTGGCCGTACATTTTAAAACCCTGTACCGCCATCCACTGCAGCGGCGCCCAGCCGTTGGGTTTATCCCACTGTTCGCCGCTTTCATATTCGGTCGCCATAATACCGCCCGGAGTGAGCAGGCGAGCGCGTACCGCGTCGGCGAGCCTGTCGGCCTGTTCATGGGTCGCCATGCCGACGTAGAGCGCGACGATGCTGGCGGCGGAAAACAGCGCCAGCTGCTCGCGGCGCCAGTCGTAATCGCGAAAACAGCCGCTTTCGTCATCCCACAGATAGCGGGTTACCGCCGCCCGGCGGTCGCTGGCCTTCTGGCGAAACGCGGCCTCTGTTTCCCGGTCGCCCTTGAGGCCGGAGAGGTTGGCGATGGTGTTCTCCAGCTTGAACAGAAAGGCGTTCAAATCGATGGGGATAAACTGGGTGGTGCGGATGCTCGCCAGCCGGGTGATATCCCGCAGCCAACGGCTGGAGTAATCCCAGCCGGACTCCGCCCCGGCGCGCAGGTCGCGATAGACCTCGTTTGGCGGGCGGCCGGAGTGTTTTGCCGTTTCGACATCTTCCCGCCATGACTCATCGCGCGGCGTATCGCGATCGTCCCAATAGCGGTTCAGCAGCGAGCCGTCCGGCATACGCACCACGTGGCGGTAGGCCTGATTGGGGATCAGCGATTCCGCGCCGTCCATCCAGAAGCTGTACTCCATCTGCAGATGGTCAAGGTACCGTTTAGCGCCGCGGACGCCATCTTCTTCAAATAGTTCAACCATCAGGGCAAACACCGGGGGCTGCGAGCGGCTGAGATAATAAGTGCGGTTGCCGTTGGGAATATGACCATAAATTTCAATCATCCACGCGAAGTTATCGGCCATACACTTCAGCAGATCTCCACGGCCGCTTTCCGCCAGCCCCAGCATGGTGAAGTAGGAATCCCAGTAGTAGGTTTCGCTAAAACGGCCGCCGGGAACAATATAAGACTGCGGCAGCGCCAGCAGCGACGACCAGGGAATATGATCCTGCGGCTCGCGGGTCAGCACGGGCCACAGGTTATCAATATGCTCTTTTAACGTTCGATTAGGATCGGAGACGTAATCCTCGGCGCGGCTATCCGGCAGCCAAAAGTGATCTTCAACGAACTGGCGGAGATCGAATCCGGGAGTGCGCCTTACGCGACGGTAGTGAATCAAAATATCCAGCGGGTCCTGCTTCGGCGCGCAGTCGGGGAAGGTTTTGCTATCGGCGAAAATGCGTGACTTCTGGACGTGAGCGAACAGTTCCAGGTAGCGATCGGCAGGGGTCAGGGCATCCGAGGCGGGCAGCCCTTCAATAATCTCCGGTTCGGGTTCGGCGTCGAACATTTCATCCAGCTTTAACTCATACGGATCGGCTTCGTAGCACGGATCGTTTTCGATCCTGAGCTCATCGTCATCAACGTTGCGTAATTTCTGGCTGAACATAGTGGTACGGACCTCCGGATTGCGTCAGTAGAGGATGCCGGGCGCGCCCGACCTGTCTATTAAGCTTAGACATTCGCAGCGGGAAACGAAAAGAGAAGTGTGAGGTATATCACGCTTTTTTCTAAACCTTCAGCCCGGGGTTTGTGCTTTAACTATTTGACCTGGCGCATTAAAACCGTTTTAACCGCTTCGTATTGTGCCGAAAAATTCGGAGATTTCGTTTTGCAACAAAATCTAAATTTCCGGGCGCTTTAGCAATAAAGCTCTTACTCCCACGCGGCTTCCAGCATCTCCAGCAGCTGCTCGCTGGTTAGCACGACCGGGTTAGCCTTCATTGATGACGAGCTGCTGGCGGCGAGAGCCGCGGGTTCCAGCGCTTCGCGGGGGACGCCGAGCTCGCGCAGGTTACCCAGCCCGGCGCGCTGGCTCCATTCGCGCAGGCTCTCCCAGGCGTCGTTCGGGTCAACGTCCAGCCCCGCCGCCAGCCACTGGCGTACGTCGGCAAAACGCTGGCGGATTTTTTCGTCATTAACCTGGGTTTCATTGAGCGCCAGGCCGAAGGGGAGCAGGCTGCCGCAAAGCGCGCCGTGGGCGGCGTTGCTCAGACCGCCTAAGGGGCCTGCCAGACCGTGAATCACGCCGAGGCCGGCATTGGCTAACGCCAGTCCGCCGCACAGGCTGACCCATGCCATCTCATCGCGGCTATCCTGGCACTCTTTTAGCATCAGCGTTCTGAGCGCTTTGATGCCGCGTGGGATCGCCTCCCGGCAGAGAGCGTCGGTAAAAGGATTCGCCCGGGTGCACAGCCACGGCTCAATCACCTGGGTGATGGCGTCGAGACCGGAGGCGAGAGTCACCGCGCGCGGGGTATTGTCGGTGAGCGACGGGTCGACAATCGACAGGTCCGGCAGCATGCGGTCATCGCGCAGGCTGACCTTGCGCTGCTGCTCGGGGACGTTGATCACCGCGTTCTTTGTGACTTCCGCCCCGGTACCGGCCGTGGTGGGAATGGCGACGAACGGCAGCGGATTGGTTTCCAACAGCCGCCCGGAGCCCACCACTTCCAGATATTCGATAGCGGGCCCCTGAGCGGGAACCAGCGCCGCAATCGCTTTGCCCGCATCAATAACCGCGCCGCCGCCGAGGCTGACCACTGCGCCGACGCCTTTTTCCCGCGCCAGACGAACGCCCCGTTCAATATCCTGCAGGTCGGGTTCATGGGCGATAGACAGCGTGGTGACGTGCAACTGGTGAGCGTGGAGTTCGCTTAACAAAAACTCTGCGCGCTGCAGGCTGGCGCCGTGAACCAGCAGTATCTGCGCGGAGCGTCCAGCGAGCCAGGGCGCGGCGCTACGAGCAAGGCCGCGTCCAAAGCGGATATTGCCCGGTGTTAAAACGTTAAAAGAGGTCAACATGTCGGGTAACCTGTCCTGGAGAAAAATCGTGCAATCCACTATACACATTATCCGGGTGTACATGCGTCGCCGATGCAGTATTGTGAAACAACTATCTCTTTTGATTGAGGAATTGCTGAGAATGCTAAAAATACTGGGCAAACGCTCATCAATTAACGTGCGTAAAGTGCTGTGGACCTGCGAGGAAGCGGGACTTGAGTATCAGCAGGAGGATTACGGCAGCGGGTTTCAGTCCATCGAGACGCCTGAGTTTCGCGCCCTTAACCCGAACAGCCTGGTGCCCGTACTGCTGGATGACGACTTTGTGCTGTGGGAGTCGAACAGCATCTGCCGCTACCTGGCGCGCAAAGCCGGGCGGGAAGACCTGCTCCCTACGGCGCCGCGGGCTGCCGCCGAGGTTGAGCACTGGATGGACTGGCAGGCAACGGAATTTAACACGGCCTGGCGCTACGCCTTTATGGGGCTGGTGCGCAAGGACCCGCGCTTCCAGGACTCGGCGGCTATCAAAGAGAGTATCGCCGCCTGGACCCGCTGCGTGCAGATCGTTAATACGCAGCTGCAGCAAACCGGGGCATGGGTTGCCGGTAGCGAGTTTTCGCTGGCGGATATTGTCCTTGGCCTGTCGGTGCATCGCTGGAAAATGACGCCGTTCGCGCATCCTGAAATGGCGGAAGTGGAGCGCTGGTATATGGCGCTGAATCAGCGGCCGGCGTTTAAGCGCCACGGCAATAACGGCGTGGCGTAGAGATAAAAAAGAAGCTCCGGAGAGCTTCTTTTTCATGCGTGGTGCCCGTCTTAGCGCATCGTCACAAACTCTTCCGCGGCGGTTGGGTGGATCGCCACGGTATTGTCGAAGTCTTTCTTGGTTGCGCCCATCTTCAGCGCCACCGCGAAGCCCTGCAGCATCTCGTCCATCCCGAAGCCGATACCGTGAATACCGACAATCTTCTCTTCCGGGCCGACGCAGACCAGCTTCATGCGGCACGGCTGGCGGTGTGAAGTCACGGCGGTATACATGGCGGTGAAAGAGGATTTATACACTTTCACCGCTTCATCGCCGTACTGCTCGCGCGCCTGCGGCTCGGTTAAGCCGACGGTGCCGATAGGCGGATGGCTGAACACCACGGTCGGGATGTTGCTGTAGTCCAGATGTTCGTCCGGCTTGTTGTTAAACAGACGCTCGGAGAGACGACGGCCTGCGGCGACGGCGACCGGGGTCAGCTCGACGGCGCCGGTATTATCGCCGACGGCGTAAATACCCGGAACGCTGGTGTTCTGCAACTTATCGACGACGATATAGCCTTTATCGTTAGTTTCCACTCCGGTCGCGGCGAGGTTGAAGTTATCGGTCGCCGGTTCGCGACCGATCGCCCAAATCAGGCAGTCCACGGTCTGGCTGCGGCCATCTTCCAGTTCCAGGGTCAGGCTGCCGTCGGCGTTCTTCACTACCGCTTGCGGAATGGCGTTGGTGTGCAGCTGCGGGCCTTCGGCGTTCATTACCTCAACCAGCGTTTCCACGATCAGCGGATCGAAGCTACGCAGCGGCGCGTGTTTACGCACGAACAGGTGGGTCTCCGCGCCCAGGCCGTTAATCACGCCCGCCAGCTCAACGGCGATATAGCCCGCGCCGACAACCGCAACGCGTTTCGGCAGGGCCGGCAGTTCGAAGAAACCATCGGAATCAATCCCGTATTCGACGCCGGGAATGTTCGGATGGCTCGGGCGGCCGCCAGTGGCGATCAGAATATGATCGGCGGTTATCGTCTCGCCGTTGACTTCGATGGTTTTCGCATCGACAAAACGGGCGAAGCCTTTAATCACGTCGACCTTATTTTTGCCCAGCACGTTATCGTACGAGGTATGGATACGATCGATATAGGCGCTACGGCTGGCGACCAGCTTGTCCCAATCGAAATGATTGATCGTGGTATCAAAACCGTAATCCGGGCCATACAGATGGATAGCTTCGCGAATCTGCGCCGCATGCCACATCACTTTCTTCGGCACGCAGCCGACGTTTACGCAGGTACCGCCCAGGTCTTTGGCTTCAATCAGCGCGCACTTCTGGCCGTACATAGCGGCACGGTTAATGGAGGCGATACCGCCGCTGCCGCCGCCAATGGCGATATAGTCATAATGCTTGCTCATGAGTCTTATCCTTAATGTCTGATTGGCGCGATTGTATACCTGAAATCAATAGTTTCCACCGATGACTGCGATTACTCAGGCACGATCCAGCTGACGGTGGTATGGCCGATACCGGTCGGCACCAGCTTTTTATGCAGCCACGGCAGAACGTTGTTCATCTGCTGCTCCAGCTTCCACGGCGGGTTGATGACGATCATCCCGGAGGCGGTCATTCCGCGCTGGTCGCTGTCCGGACGCACCGCCAGCTCGATTTGCAGAATTTTGCGAATGCCGGTGGCCTCTAACTCTTTGATCATGCGCTTAATCTGCGCCCGTAGCACCACCGGATACCACAGCGCGTAGGTGCCGGTGGCAAAGCGTTTGTAGCCTTCATGAATACCGGTCACGACCGCCTGGTAATCGCTTTTGATTTCGTAAGGCGGGTCGATCAGCACTAGTCCACGGCGAGACACCGGCGGCAGCTTAGACTTCAGCTGCTGATAGCCATCGGTTTTTTCAACCCGGGCGCGGTCGTCTTTCTGAAACTCGGCGCGCAGTAGCGGAAAATCGCTGGGATGCAGTTCGGTCATCTGCAGGCTGTCCTGCTCGCGCAGCAGCTGGCGAGCAATCAGCGGCGAGCCGGGGTAGTAGCGCAGCTGGCCGCTACGGTTGAAGTGCTGAACGACGGAGATATACGGCTCCAGCTCGGCGGGCAGGTCATCCTGCTGCCAGATGCGGGCGATGCCTTCGAGATATTCACCGGTACGCTCGGCGTGTTCGCTGCTCAGCTGATAGCGGCCTGCGCCGGCGTGGGTGTCCAGATAAAGAAACGGTTTTTCTTTCTCTTTGAGCGATTCAATGATCAGGCTCTGAACGGTGTGTTTAAGAACGTCGGCGTGGTTGCCTGCGTGAAAGCTATGACGATAACTGAGCATGGATACGGTGATTCCGGGATTTAGACAAGATTACCGATAGTTTACCGCAGATCGGCCTGGATTACCGCCGCGCTGTTTCCATTCCGCTTAAAGCGTTGCAAAACATAACCGTGTCATAAAAGCATCAAAGAGAAGGGCTAGCGTCACGTAAAGGCAAGGTAATGGTTTGAATAAAAGGAAAAATAATGAAACTGCACATCAC
Source organism: Klebsiella sp. BDA134-6 (assembly GCF_015601345.1). Lineage (NCBI taxonomy): Bacteria > Pseudomonadati > Pseudomonadota > Gammaproteobacteria > Enterobacterales > Enterobacteriaceae > Klebsiella > Klebsiella sp. BDA134-6. Next base: position 5,574,236 of record NZ_CP064784.1, on the reverse strand, counting down.
GCTACTCGCATCGGCGTTAATGCTGGCGCTGCCGGCGCTGGCGAAAGAGGTTCCTTTGAATCAGGCGGCGGCAATCGCCAACGGCGTGACGCCAGCCGCCGCCAGCCCGGTGTTTGATGCGCTGGAGAGCCAAAGCCTGTCGCAGCTGCGCAACGCGCTGAAGGGCGATGCGGTAACTCTGACTCGCGACCAGCTCGAACACGCCAGACAGAATAAAACCCAGGCGGATACCGCATGGCTGAAGGCCAGCGGTTATGACTTCCAGGCAAAAGCCAACCAGCAGGCGGGTATTGCGCTGCTCTCGGCGTTCACTACGTTGCCGAAGGCGGTAATTGAGCAAAATCTGGCGACGGTCACCGCCATCAATCGCGATGCCGTACAGACCTCCCGACATCAGGCGCTGGCGGATGCCGAGGGCATCGGCTATCTCTACTTCCTCAGCGATGCGCTGGGGCCGCGTCTCGGCAAAGCGTTCCTCGCCGCCTACGACAAAGGCGAGCTCGGTAAGGCGGCGGCGCTGATCAAAGCGTCTGAAGTGAGTACCGGGGCGGCGAAAAAGCACTTTAACAACCCGCGCCCGTTCCTGATTCAGGGCAATACCATCCATCTGGTGCCGGACGATGTGGTCGTTAAGGACAATGAGCCCTATACCGCCGACGGCGGCTCGTTTCCGAGCGGGCACACCAACACTGGCTATACCGACGCTCTGCTGATGGCGGAGATGATCCCGGAGCGCTTCGACGCGCTAGTGACCCGCGGCGCCCGCTATGGCTATTCGCGCATCGTGCTGGGTGTGCATTATCCGCTGGACGTGATGGGTTCGCGGATGGTGGCGCAGCGCAACGTCGCCCACTATTTGAATGACGCGAAGTATCGCGGGCTGTTTAATGAGGCGCGCGACCAGCTGCGCGCCGCGCTGGAGAAGGAGTGCGGCACGACGCTGGCGGAGTGCGCTAAGGTGCCTGCAAAAGACGATCCGTATAGCGACCCGGCGATGAAGGCGTTTTATCGCTTTACCATGACCTACGATCTGCCGCAGCAGAAGGGCGAAAAACCGAGCCTGAAGGTGCCGCAGGGGGCTGAAGTGCTGCTGGAGGCTGCGTTACCGAATCTGTCCGCCGCGCAGCGTCGGGCGCTGATGGTCAAAACGGCGCTGCCCGCAGGGTATCCGCTCTCCGGTGAGAACGACGCTCAGCAGTTCTGGCAGCGGCTGAATCTGCCGGCGGCGTATCAGATGGCGAATAAAGCGCATTAAACGTAACGCGATTGGGGCTTGTCCCGGAGGCAGCGCTGTCGCACCTGTCCCGGCTACAAAGGCGATGCGGGGTTTGCAGGAGCCGCTGTTCCGGTAGGCCCGGGCAAGCGTAGCGCCGCCGGGCGGTTTTATGTGGGCGTACCGGATGGGGTTGGTTTAAGGTCGATCTAGCTCTCTTTTGAGGATTTTACCGCAGGCAGAGCGCGGTTCATCGGTACCGGCAGCCAGGCGCGAATTAATAATCCGCCGCGTTCGCTGGAGCCAAGTTCCAGCTTACCGTTATGGTTATCGATAATGCGCTGAACGATAGCCAGGCCGAGTCCGGTTCCGCTAATCGTTCGGGCGCTATCGCCGCGCACGAACGGCTGGAACAAATGCTCACGCTGCTCCGGTTTAATCCCTGGACCGTCATCTTCTACCTGGAACCAGGCCCGGTTCCCCTCGCTGCCGCTGCTGACTTTAATCCAGCCGTTGCCATAGCGGGCGGCGTTGACCACCATATTCGCCAGCGCGCGTTTGATGGAGAGCGGATGCACGCGCAGTGGGATCTCGCCCGGCTGCAGATCGGTGGCGATCTCTCGCTCGTAGCCGCTCTCCGCCGCAATCACTTCCCCCAGCACCGCGTTAAGGTCCGTCAGCTCCATCGGCATCTCCTGACCGGTGCGCAGGTAGTCGATAAACTGTTCAATAATGGCGTTACACTCTTCGATATCTTTATTAATCGACTCGGCGAGGTAGCCGTCCTCTTCGCCCATCATCTCCGTCGCCAGACGAATACGCGTGAGAGGGGTGCGTAAATCATGGCTGACGCCGGCCATCAGCAGCGTACGGTCGTCCGCCAACTGCTTCACGCCAGCCGCCATATGGTTAAAAGCGCGGGTCACCGACCGCACTTCCGATGCGCCGTATTCGCGCAGCGGCGGGGGAATAATGCCTCGCCCGACCTGCAGCGCCGCGTGCTCCAGGTCGACCAGCGGTCGGTTCTGAATACGAATAAAGAGCCAGGCGCCGCCGATCGCCAGCAGCATGATGGCAAGGGTGTAGCGGAACAGCGGCGAGAAGTCGCCCTGGTGGATTTCGGTCAGCGGTACGCGCACCCAGATATTGGGGGAGAGCCAGGTTTTCAGCCACACCACGGGCGAGCTTTTATTCACTTCCACCCGCACTTCGGTCGGCCCGCCGAGCTGGTGCGCCATCTGCTGACTTAAGAATTCATAATGCTGCGCCCAGCGCAGGCCTGCGTCTTCCGCCGCTTCGTTGGAATAGAGCGAAATGCCCAGCTCGCGGTAAATCTCGCGGCGAAACGCCGGCGGCACCACCAGCTGGGTGCCGTCTTCCAGCTGCAGTTTATCGGTCATCAGCATACGCACTTCGTAGGCCAGAACCTTATTAAACTGCTGGAGACTGGGCAGGATCGCGAAATTCAGCACCACTAAATAGGTCGTCACCAGGCTGGCGAACAGCAGGGTGACGATCAGTAACAGGGTACGGGCAAACGAGCTTCGCGGCGAAAAGCGCACGCGTTTCATGCCTTAGAGCCGTCCGGGACGAAAACGTAGCCCAGGCCCCAAACGGTCTGGATATAGCGAGGATGCGCCGGGTCTTCTTCCACCATGCGGCGCAGGCGGGAGATCTGTACGTCGATGGAACGTTCCATGGCCGAATATTCACGGCCGCGGGCGAGGTTCATCAGCTTATCGCGGGATAAGGGTTCGCGCGGATGGCTCACCAGCGCTTTCAGTACCGCGAATTCACCGCTGGTCAGCGGCATAGGCTCATCTTCGCGGAACATCTCGCGGGTGCCGAGGTTCAGCTTGAACTTACCAAAGGCGATCACCGCCTCTTCCTGCGAAGGCGCGCCCGGCAGTTCGTTAGCCTGGCGGCGCAGCACGGCGCGGATACGGGCCAGCAGCTCGCGCGGGTTGAACGGTTTTGGGATGTAGTCGTCGGCGCCGATTTCCAGGCCCACGATACGGTCAACTTCTTCCCCTTTCGCCGTGACCATAATGATCGGCATCGGGTTGCTCTGGCTGCGCAGGCGGCGGCAAATGGACAGGCCATCTTCGCCCGGCAGCATGAGATCCAGCACCATGAGGTGGAAGGATTCACGGGTCAGCAGGCGATCCATCTGTTCAGCGTTCGCCACGCTACGAACCTGGAAGCCCTGCTCGGTCAGATAACGTTCGAGTAGCGCACGCAGGCGCATGTCGTCATCGACAACCAGAATCTTATAATTCTCTTGCATTGTTTATACTCCCAAAGGTTCACTGCAATTGTCAGTACGTATTCTCAAAAAAGCCCGGGTCGCCCACCAGCGAAATCTGGTATATATTCCAGGCTAAATTGTTACAAAGCATATTTAACAGCAGCTTAAGTATACATTTAAGCATAAGACACATTATTTATCCTGTTGCTATGATGACGTGCGACGAATTGTGCGCAGCATTGCACAAAGATCTGTAATCAGGAGCCGGAACCTTCGATGAAAACGCCGCTGATCACCCGTGAAGGGTATGAAAAACTGAAGAAAGAGATGGATACTCTGTGGCGCGAAGAACGTCCGGAAGTCACCAAAAAAGTGACCTGGGCGGCGAGCCTCGGCGACCGCAGTGAAAACGCCGATTACCAATACAATAAAAAGCGCCTGCGTGAAATTGACCGCCGGGTGCGCTACCTGACCAAGTGCCTTGAGCAGCTGAAAATCGTTGATTATTCGCCGCAGCAGGAGGGGAAGGTCTTTTTCGGCGCATGGGTGGAGATTGAAAACGATGCGGGCGAGACGAAGCGTTTCCGGATTGTCGGCTACGATGAAATCTTTGGCCGCAACGACTACATCTCCATTGATTCGCCAATGGCGCGCGCGCTGCTGAAAAAAGAGGTCGGCGATTTAGCTATCGTGAACACCCCCGCGGGCGAGGCGGCCTGGTACGTGAACGAAATTGAATACGTCAAAGCCAAATAGGCCCGGAACATTCCGAGAGGCTTTGGTCGCGGCTGGCATTTTAGCGTGTCAGTCCGTATAACTATCCCCCTGATTTTTGATCCTAAAGATGAATTAAACCGATGATGAATGATTCGCTCTGCCGCATTATTGCGGGTGAACTTCAGGCCAGAGCTGAACAGGTAGAAGCTGCCGTTCGCCTGCTTGATGAAGGGAACACCGTGCCGTTTATCGCACGCTATCGTAAAGAAGTCACCGGCGGTCTGGATGACACGCAGCTGCGTAATCTGGAAACCCGCCTCGGTTATCTGCGTGAACTCGAAGATCGCCGTCAGGCAATCCTGAAGTCCATCGGCGAACAGGGCAAACTGACCGAGGCGCTGGAAAAAGCCATCAACGGGACCTTGAGTAAGACCGAACTCGAAGACCTCTACCTGCCGTACAAACCGAAGCGCCGCACCCGCGGACAGATCGCCATTGAGGCAGGGCTGGAGCCGCTGGCTGAGCTGCTGTGGAACGAACCGTCCCACGACCCGGAAACCGAAGCCGCCAAATATATCGACGCCGATAAAGGCGTCGCGGACAGCAAAGCCGCTCTCGACGGCGCGCGCTATATCCTGATGGAGCGCTTTGCGGAAGACGCCGCCCTGCTGGCAAAAGTGCGTGACTATCTATGGAAAAACGCCCACCTGGTGGCGACCGTCGTCAGCGGTAAGGAAGAGGAAGGGGCGAAATTCCGCGACTACTTCGACCATCACGAACCGATCGCCACCGTGCCGTCGCACCGCGCGCTGGCGATGTTCCGCGGCCGCAACGAAGGCGTGCTGCAGCTCTCTTTAAATGCCGACCCGCAGTTCGACGAGCCGCCGAAAGAGAGCCATGGCGAGCAAATCATTATCGACCATCTCGGCCTGCGCCTGAACAACGCCCCGGCGGACAGCTGGCGTAAGGGCGTGGTGAGCTGGACGTGGCGCATCAAGGTGCTGATGCACCTCGAAACCGAACTGATGGGTACCGTACGCGAACGTGCGGAAGATGAGGCAATTAACGTCTTCGCCCGCAATCTGCACGACCTGCTGATGGCCGCGCCGGCCGGGCTGCGCGCCACCATGGGCCTCGATCCGGGTCTGCGCACCGGCGTTAAAGTCGCCGTTGTTGACGGTACCGGCAAGCTGGTGGCTACCGATACCATCTACCCGCATACCGGGCAGGCCGCTAAAGCGGCGGTGGCGGTTGCCGCGCTGTGTGAAAAGTACAACGTTGAGCTGGTGGCTATCGGCAACGGTACCGCTTCGCGTGAAACCGAGCGTTTCTTCCTCGACGTGCAGAAGCAGTTCCCGAAAGTGACCGCGCAAAAGGTTATCGTCAGCGAAGCGGGCGCGTCCGTGTATTCCGCCTCCGAGCTGGCGGCGCTGGAGTTCCCGGATCTCGATGTTTCCCTGCGCGGCGCGGTCTCTATCGCCCGTCGTCTGCAGGACCCGTTGGCCGAGCTGGTGAAGATCGATCCGAAATCTATCGGCGTCGGCCAGTATCAGCACGATGTCAGCCAGACCCAGCTGGCGCGTAAGCTGGACGCGGTGGTGGAAGACTGCGTGAATGCCGTCGGCGTCGACCTGAACACCGCTTCCGTCCCGCTGCTCACCCGCGTTGCCGGTCTGACCCGCATGATGGCGCAGAATATCGTCTCCTGGCGCGATGAGAACGGTCAGTTCCAGAACCGCCAGCAGCTGCTGAAGGTGAGTCGTCTGGGGCCGAAAGCGTTTGAGCAGTGCGCAGGCTTCCTGCGCATCAACCACGGCGACAACCCGCTGGATGCCTCAACCGTGCACCCGGAAGCGTATCCGGTGGTGGAGCGCATTCTGGCGGCGACTCAGCAGGCGCTGAAAGATTTGATGGGCAACAGCGGCGAACTGCGTAATCTGAAAGCCGTTGATTTCACCGATGAGAAATTCGGCGTGCCGACGGTGACCGACATCATCAAAGAGCTGGAAAAACCGGGCCGCGACCCGCGTCCGGAGTTTAAAACCGCCCAGTTCGCCGATGGCGTAGAGACCATGAACGACCTGCTGCCGGGGATGATCCTCGAAGGCGCGGTGACCAACGTCACCAACTTCGGCGCGTTTGTCGATATCGGCGTTCACCAGGACGGCCTGGTGCATATCTCTTCCCTGTCGAATAAGTTCGTTGAAGATCCGCACACGGTGGTCAAAGCGGGCGATATCGTGAAGGTCAAAGTGATGGAAGTCGACCTGCCGAGGAAGCGTATCGCGCTGACGATGCGTCTGGACGAACAGCCTGGCGACAGCAACGCGCGCCGCGGCGGCGGAAGCGATCGTCCTCAGGGTAACCGCCCGGCGGCGAAGGCCGCTAAACCTCGCGGTCGCGAAGCGCAGCCAGCGGGCAACAGCGCGATGATGGACGCGCTGGCGGCGGCAATGGGTAAAAAACGCTAGTCTCTTTCCGGCCCCTTTTCTGAGGGGCCGTTTCTCCTCTGCTCTTCGCCATATTGCGCAAACAAGCATCAGTATTTTCTTATAACCTCTTAATAAGCGCGAATTGCGGATAATGAGATTATTATTTTCATTTCATTAACCAATGACACCTTTATTAAACATTTGCTAAGCAGAAATAATGATTCTCGCTACGGCCATGACAAAATAGAGTTTGCTCAATATCAACAAATGCTCAATTTTCTGTTTAAAAAAAGAATCGAGCGCATTATATGTATTGATGATAAAAACTATTCTCATTATCATTATTTCCATTGAATATTTTTTATTCTTCGTTGGCTACGGTCCCTGGCGCCGCGTTTCCGGCGCATACGGAAAACTCTCTTTTCAGTTGGCGATAAACAAGTAGGTCCTATGCAATTCACACCTGATAGTGCGTGGAAAATCACCGGCTTCTCCCGCGATATTAGTCCGGCATATCGGCAGAAGCTGCTGTCCCTCGGGATGCTGCCGGGGTCGTCTTTTAATGTGGTCCGCGTGGCGCCGCTCGGCGACCCTATTCATATTGAAACCCGACGCGTTAGCCTGGTATTACGTAAAAAGGATCTTGCGTTAATTGAGCTGGAAGCGGTTGCACAATAATGCCTGACCGGCACTAAGAGTATGAATATGAAAAAATTAACCCTTGGTTTAATTGGTAATCCAAATTCCGGGAAAACAACGCTGTTTAACCAGCTCACCGGCGCGCGCCAGCGTGTCGGGAACTGGGCGGGGGTAACCGTTGAGCGCAAAGAGGGTGGCTTCAACACCACCGATCATCAGGTCACGCTGGTAGACCTTCCTGGCACGTATTCCCTGACCACCATCTCCTCGCAAACCTCGCTGGATGAGCAGATTGCCTGCCACTATATTCTCAGCGGCGACGCCGACATGCTGATAAACGTGGTCGATGCCTCCAATCTGGAGCGTAACCTCTATCTGACGCTACAGCTGCTGGAGCTCGGCATCCCCTGCGTGGTCGCGCTGAATATGCTCGATATCGCGGAAAAACAGAACATCCGCATTGATGTCGACGCCCTGGCCGCCCGCCTCGGGTGCCCGGTGATCCCGCTGGTCTCCACCCGCGGGCGCGGTATCGAAGCCTTGAAAATGGCTATCGACCGCCATCAGCAGAATCAGGATATTGAACTGGTGCACTATCCGCGGCCGCTGCTGCGGGAGGCGGACAAGCTGGCGGAGATAATGGCCGCGGACATTCCGCCGCGCCAGCGCCGCTGGCTGGGTTTACAGATGCTTGAAGGCGATATTTATAGTCGCGCCTTCGCCGGAGACGCCGCCCACAAGCTGGACGTAGCCCTGGCGAATTTGAGCGAAGAGCTGGATGACCCTGCGCTGCACATCGCCGATGCCCGCTACCAAAGCATTGCCGCCATTTGCGATGCGGTCAGTAATACCCTCACTGCCGAGCCCAGCCGCTTTACCACAGCGATGGATAAAGTGATCCTCAACCGCTTCCTCGGCCTGCCGGTCTTCCTGTTCGTTATGTATCTGATGTTCTTGCTGGCGATTAATATTGGCGGCGCGCTGCAGCCTATTTTTGATGCCGGTTCCGTCGCTATCTTTATTCACGGCATACAGTGGATTGGCTACTCTCTTCACTTCCCGGACTGGCTGACGGTGTTTCTCGCCCAGGGGATTGGCGGCGGTATCAATACCGTGCTGCCGCTGGTGCCGCAGATCGGCATGATGTACCTGTTCCTCTCTTTCCTTGAAGACTCTGGCTATATGGCGCGGGCGGCGTTTGTCATGGACCGCCTGATGCAGGCGCTGGGTCTGCCGGGGAAATCCTTCGTGCCGCTCATCGTAGGTTTTGGCTGTAACGTCCCGTCGGTGATGGGCGCGCGTACGCTTGATGCGCCGCGCGAGCGTCTAATGACCATTATGATGGCGCCGTTTATGTCGTGTGGCGCGCGGCTGGCGATTTTCGCTGTCTTCGCCGCCGCCTTTTTCGGCCAGAACGGCGCGCTGGCGGTCTTCTCCCTGTACGTGCTGGGGATTGTGATGGCGATTGCGACCGGATTGATGCTGAAGCATACCATTATGCGCGGCGAAGCATCGCCGTTTGTGATGGAGCTACCGGTGTATCACGTTCCGCACGTGAAAAGCCTGCTCATCCAGACCTGGCAGCGCCTGAAAGGCTTCGTCCTGCGGGCAGGTAAAGTTATCGTCATCGTCAGTATCTTCCTCAGCGCGCTGAACAGCTTCTCGCTGAACGGTAAGATCGTCGATAACATCAACGACTCGGCGCTGGCGTCGGTCAGCCGGGTGATTACCCCGGTGTTTAAGCCGATTGGCGTACATGAGGATAACTGGCAGGCGACCGTCGGCCTGTTTACCGGCGCGATGGCGAAAGAAGTGGTGGTCGGGACGCTGAACACCCTCTACACCGCCGAAGATATCCAGAACGAAGCGTTTAATCCGCAGGCGTTTAACCTCGGCGATGAGCTACTGGCCGCGGTAGATGAGACCTGGCAGAGCCTGAAAGACACCTTTAGCCTGAGCGTGCTGGCCAACCCTATCGAAGCCAGTAAAGGCGACGGCGAAATGGCAACCGGCGCGATGGGCGTGATGGGCAGCAAATTCGGTAGCGCCGCTGCGGCGTACAGCTACCTGATTTTCGTCCTGCTCTATATTCCCTGCATCTCGGTCATGGGGGCGATTGCCCGTGAGTCGAGCCGTGGCTGGATGATGTTCTCGGTTCTGTGGGGGCTGAATATCGCTTACTCGCTCTCTACGCTGTACTACCAGACCGTCAGCTTTAGCCAGCATCCGCGCTATAGCCTGGTGTGCATTCTGGCCGTTGTGTTATTTAATATTGTGGTCTTCGGCCTGCTGCGCAGAGCACGTAGCCGGGTGGACGTCTCGCTGCTGGCGACGCGCAAAACGCCGTCGTCCTGCTGCCAGAGTCCGGCTGGCGATTGTCACTAAGGAGCGATGATGGCGTCGTTAATTGATGTGCGCGATATGCTGGCCCTGCAGGGGAGGATGGACGCAAAGCAGCTCAGCGCTCGCCTGCAAGCGCCGCAGCCGTTGATCGACGCGATGCTGAGCCGCCTGGAAGCGATGGGTAAAGCGGTGAAAGTGACCGAGGATGCCGATGGCTGCCTCTCCGGCAGCTGTAAAAGCTGCCCAGAAGGCAAAGCCTGCCTGCGGGAGTGGTGGTCGCTGCGCTGATGGGTATGTAAAGGTTGATTTCCCCGGATTGCGGCTTACGCCTTATCCGGGCTACACGCCTGTGCGGTTTGAGTCTGGTAGCCCGGGTAAGGCGTTTACGCCGCGACCCGGGAGATTCGATCACAGATTTGTACGGTTTTGGGGTGGGGAGCGCGGACAGTCTCACCGCGACGTCTCCGGGCCCAGGGCTGCAAGCGGGTCCTGAGACCCGCTTTCTGGCTTACTTGTAGACGTCCGCGTTAGCGTGAACCGTTTTCTCGTTCTTCTCGCCTGCAATCACCACGAAATAGGTGCCACCCAGCTCATCCGCTTTTTTCGACAGATCGCGCTTTGCATCCATCGGAGAGGTCGTTCTTGAGGTGGTAATAGAACCAATTTTGGTCAGGTTCATCTTAGCCACTTCGTCTTTTTGAATTTCCTTGGCGGCGAATGCGCCGAAGGACAGGGAGCCAATCACCAGAGATGCAACAATTCCTGTAACAAGTTTCATAGCCTCTACTCTCCATTAGGTTGTTTTTTTAGGTCACGGGTCCGACGTGAAATAGTCAACCCCCGCAACAACCTAAGTATTGCTGCACCTTGCGTTTTTACCACGTCCCGCTAAAAAAATTTATCGATCTCATGCTTCAGCTCAATCAGCGGAGCGCAAAACGTCTGCGGATGTGAAATGAATGGCGCATGGGCGGCTTTATCGAAGACAATCGACGTGCTTTTTGGCCACAGCGCATCGAGAACCGGGATGATTTTACGCGGCACCAGGCCATCCAGGCGACCGTACAGGCGCAAAAACGGCACGTCGAGGGTAGTCAACGGCTGGCGTAAATCGGCGGTTTTGAGGATCTCCAGCCCGCCGTTTAAAACCTCCGGCGACGGCATCGGTAGCGACAGTACCGTGCTCTTCAGCGCTCTCGCATCCTGACGCGCGCTTTCGGTACCCATGGTTTGCAACGCCAGAAAGCGTTCGACGGTGCGTTGAAAATCTTCGCTCAGCTGCTGCTGAAATCCGCTCAGCACGTCGGGCTTAATGCCGGGCCAGCTGTCGTGAGCGCTGAAGCAGGGGGAAGAGGCGACGGTGACCAGCGCCTGCACGCGATCGGGATGGGATAACGCGACCTGGCTGGCCACCAGCCCGCCGAGGCTCCAGCCTAGCCAGATCGCGCGATCCGGCGCTTTTTCCAGCACCCGCTGCGCCATCTCTTCCAGCGACATCGCGCCAAAGCCGCCGCTGCGGCCATAGCCAGGAAGATCGACGAGGTGCAGCGTAAAATGCGAAGCCAGCTGCGGCGTGATGCAATCCCACACTTTGGCATTCAGCCCCCATCCGTGCAGCAGCACAAGATGACAATTTCCTTCGCCCGTGGTCTGCCACGCGATCGTTTTCATCAGTTACTGTTCTCTTTCCACCAATATGAGGGGGAAATATGCTAACAGCACACAGCTTATGCTGGCTATGCCAAATGCCGCTAGCCATCGCCGACTGGGGGATCTGCTCGCGATGCACGTCGGCGCTGCTGGCGTCTGAACCGCTGTGCCCGCAGTGCGGCCTGCCGGCCCAATCAAGCGCGCTGCCCTGCGGGCGCTGCCTGCAAAAACCGCCGCCGTGGCAGCGGCTGGTGACGGTGAATGACTATCGACCGCCGCTGAGCGGCCTGATTCACCAGCTGAAATTCAATAAGCGGCCCGAGCTGGCCCCGGCGTTGGCGCGTCTGCTGCTGTTGCGCATTCGCCTGCGTCGGGATCTTCCCCGCCCGGACCGGATAATTAGCGTGCCGCTCTGGCAGCGGCGCCAGTGGAAGCGGGGGTTTAATCAGAGCGACCTGCTGTGTCGGCCGCTATCCCGCTGGCTGGGCAGCGCCTGGCGTAGCGACGCGCTGACCCGTCGGCGCCGTACCGGCACCCAGCATCAGCTCAGCGCCAGATTGCGTAAACAGAATCTGAAAAACGCCTTTCAGCTTGAATTGTCGCTACAGGGTCACCATATCGCCATTGTGGATGATGTCGTCACAACCGGAAGCACCGTCGCCGAGATATCCCGCCTGCTTTTGCGAAACGGCGCCGCGACGGTTCAGGTATGGTGTATATGCCGTACCTTGTAGACCCCTGCTGATGGGCGTATTATAACCCAGTAAAATAGTCAACTATTAGGCCAACGCTATGATCCGTATTTCCGATGCTGCACAAGCGCACTTTGCCAAACTGCTGGCAAATCAGGAAGAAGGGACACAAATTCGCGTATTTGTGATCAATCCCGGCACCCCTAACGCCGAGTGCGGCGTGTCCTACTGCCCACCGGATGCGGTGGAAGATTCCGATACCGCGCTGAAGTTTGAACAGCTCACCGCTTATGTCGATGAACTTAGCGCGCCGTATCTGGAAGACGCTGAAATCGATTTTGTTACCGACCAACTGGGCTCCCAGCTGACGCTGAAAGCGCCAAACGCCAAGATGCGCAAAGTGTCCGACGATGCCCCGCTGATGGAGCGCGTCGAGTACCTGCTGCAGTCGCAAATTAACCCGCAGCTGGCCGGTCACGGCGGGCGCGTCACGTTGATGGAAATCACCGAAGATGGCCTGGCGATCCTGCAGTTCGGCGGCGGCTGCAACGGCTGTTCGATGGTCGACGTGACGCTGAAAGAAGGGATCGAGAAGCAGATGCTAAACGAGTTCCCGGAACTGAAAGGCGTACGCGATCTGACCGAACACCAGCGCGGCGAGCACTCCTACTACTAATTATCCGCCCGGTTGCCTTTGCGCAGCCGGGCGGCTCCCCCATGTTACCGCGCAACATTCCCCGCTAAGCGACCCGGCAAAAACCCGGGAAAGAGTATGACTTAAGTCTCATATTTGAAATTTTCACCGCCCAGGTGATTCTCAAACTTCATATGTTACCCGTATCATTCACTTCAGGCGCCACAGATAAAAAAATAGCCAGCTATCCTTTCTCTGGGTAAGGATAAAGCCAGCTTCTACGGCGTCAGACATTTTTTGTTCCGGTCGGAACGGATGAAGTCAATGTTGAAACTATGACGTTACCCATAACAAATTAAGGCCAGGTAAATCATGCCATTAGTCATCGTTGCTATCGGGGTTGCCCTGTTATTGTTGCTGATGATCCGTTTCAAGCTGAACGGGTTTATCGCTCTGGTTCTGGTGGCACTTGCCGTCGGGCTCATGCAGGGTATGCCTCTGGATAAAGTTATCGTCTCCATCAAAAACGGCGTTGGGGGAACCCTCGGCAGCCTCGCGCTGATCATGGGCTTCGGCGCGATGCTCGGTAAAATGCTGGCGGACTGCGGCGGTGCGCAGCGTATCGCCACCACGCTGATTGCCAAATTTGGTAAACAACATATTCAATGGGCGGTTGTGCTGACCGGTTTTACCGTCGGCTTCGCCCTGTTCTATGAAGTGGGCTTCGTACTGATGCTGCCGCTGGTCTTTACCATCGCCGCATCCGCCGGTATCCCGCTGCTCTATATCGGCGTGCCGATGGCGGCCGCGCTCTCCGTGACGCACGGTTTCCTGCCTCCGCACCCGGGCCCGACGGCGATTGCCACTATTTTCCATGCCGACATGGGCAAGACCCTGCTGTTTGGTACGATTCTGGCGATCCCGACGGTTATCCTCGCGGGCCCGGTTTATGCGCGCTTCCTGAAAGGCATCGATAAGCCGATTCCGGAAGGGCTGCATAACCCGAAAACCTTCACTGAAGAAGAGATGCCGGGTTTTGGCGTCAGCGTCTGGACCTCGCTGGTCCCGGTTATCCTGATGGCGATGCGCGCCGTGGCCGAGATGGTTCTGCCGAAAGGCCACGCCTTTCTGCCGATCGCTGAATTCTTCGGCGACCCGGTGATGGCGACGCTGATCGCGGTACTGATCGCGATGTTCACCTTCGGTCTCAACCGCGGTCGTTCAATGGAGCAGATTAACGATACGCTGACCTCCTCGATCAAAATCATCGCCATGATGCTGCTGATCATCGGCGGCGGCGGCGCCTTCAAGCAGGTGCTGGTCGATAGCGGGATGGATAAATACATCGCCTCTATCATGCATGAATCCAATATGTCCCCGCTGTTTATGGCGTGGTCGATTGCTGCGGTTCTGCGTATCGCGCTGGGTTCCGCCACCGTTGCGGCTATCACCGCGGGCGGTATCGCCGCGCCGCTGATCGCCAGCACCGGCGTGAGCCCTGAACTGATGGTTATCGCCGTTGGCTCCGGCAGCGTTATCTTCTCCCACGTTAACGATCCGGGCTTCTGGCTGTTTAAGGAATACTTCAACCTGACCATCGGCGAGACCATTAAGTCGTGGTCAGTGCTGGAAACCATTATCTCCGTGTGCGGTTTGATCGGCTGCCTGCTGTTGGGTATGGTGGTGTAAGCCAGTTATCGCCTTAAAACGGGCCGGGTCGCCGCGATGCGAACCCGGCTTTTTTATGCGTGATGGCCACAACGGCCAGACTTATCGCAGTAATACCCGCCTGCGCGCGGCGCCTGACATTGAAATTCACCCAACTATCCCCCATTCTAGATCCCATGCTACAGCGCGGGACGCGCGCTTCATTCACCCTATTCAACAGGACTGCGCATATGACCAATCCATTACTGACGCCTTTTTCATTACCGCCATTTTCTGCAATCAAACCCGAGCACGTGGTCCCCGCGGTCACTAAAGCGCTGGATGACTGCCGGGCGGCGGTAGAGCGCGCGGTGGCGCAAGGGGCGCCGTATACCTGGGAAAATCTTTGCCAGCCGCTGGCGGAAGTGGACGATGTGCTGGGGCGCCTTTTTTCTCCGGTCAGCCACCTGAACTCGGTTAAAAACAGCCCGGAGTTGCGCGAAGCCTACGAACAAACCCTGCCGCTGCTCTCCGAGTACAGCACCTGGGTTGGGCAACATGAAGGTCTGTACAAAGCGTACCGCGATCTGCGCGACGGCGACCATTACGCCACCCTGAATACCGCGCAGAAAAAAGCGGTCGATAACGCGCTGCGTGATTTTGAACTCTCCGGTATTGGCCTGGCGAAAGAGCAGCAGAAACGCTACGGCGAAATCGCCGCTCGCCTCTCCGAGCTGGGCAATCAGTACAGCAACAACGTGCTCGACGCGACCATGGGTTGGACCAAGCTGATCGCCGATGAGTCCGAGCTCTCCGGGATGCCGGAAAGCGCGCTTGCCGCGGCGAAAGCCCAGGCTGAAGCCAAAGAGCAGGAAGGGTATCTGCTGACCCTGGATATCCCGAGCTATCTGCCGGTGATGACCTACTGCGACAATCAGGCGCTGCGTGAAGAGCTGTATCGCGCGTATTCCACCCGTGCCTCCGACCAGGGGCCGAACGCCGGAAAATGGGATAACGGCCCGGTGATGGCGGAAATTCTTGCCCTGCGCCATGAACTGGCGCAGCTGCTGGGCTTTGACAGCTATGCCGATAAGTCGCTGGCGACCAAAATGGCGGAAAATCCGCAGCAGGTGCTCGACTTTCTGACCGACCTGGCCAAACGCGCCCGTCCGCAGGGTGAGAAAGAGTTGGCTCAGCTGCGCGCCTTCGCCAAAGCCGAATGCGGCGTTGATGAGCTGCAGCCGTGGGATATCGCTTACTACAGTGAAAAACAGAAGCAGCATCTTTACAGCATCAGCGATGAACAGCTTCGCCCGTACTTCCCGGAAAACAAAGCCGTTAACGGCCTGTTCGAAGTGGTTAAGCGTATTTACGGCATTACCGCGAAAGAGCGTACTGACGTTGACGTCTGGCATCCGGAGGTGCGCTTCTTCGAACTCTATGATGAAAATAACGAGCTGCGCGGCAGCTTCTACCTCGATCTCTACGCCCGCGAACACAAACGCGGCGGGGCGTGGATGGATGACTGCGTCGGCCAGATGCGCAAGCTTGACTGCACGCTGCAAAAGCCGGTCGCTTATCTGACCTGCAACTTTAACCGTCCCGTCAGCGGTAAGCCGGCGCTGTTCACCCACGATGAAGTGATCACCCTGTTCCACGAATTTGGTCACGGTCTGCACCATATGCTGACCCGTATCGATACCGCTGGCGTCTCCGGCATCAGCGGGGTACCGTGGGATGCGGTCGAACTGCCGAGCCAGTTTATGGAAAACTGGTGCTGGGAGCCGGAAGCGCTGGCGTTTATCTCCGGCCACTACGAAACCGGCGAGCCGCTGCCGCAGGAGCTGCTGGAGAAAATGCTGGCGGCGAAAAACTACCAGGCGGCGATGTTTATTCTGCGCCAGCTGGAGTTCGGTCTGTTCGACTTCCGCCTGCATGCAGAGTTCAGCCCGCAGCAGGGCGCGAAAATCCTCGAAACGCTGGCGGAAATTAAGCAGCAGGTCGCGTTGATTCCTGGTCCGTCGTGGGGCCGCTTCCCGCACGCCTTCAGCCATATCTTCGCCGGAGGTTATGCGGCGGGCTACTACAGCTACCTGTGGGCCGACGTGCTGGCGGCGGATGCCTTCTCGCGCTTCGAAGAGGAGGGGATCTTCAATCGCGAAACCGGCCAGTCGTTCCTCGACAACATCCTTAGCCGCGGCGGTTCGGAAGAGCCAATGGTCCTGTTCAAACGCTTCCGCGGTCGCGAGCCGCAGCTGGACGCGATGCTTGAGCATTACGGTATTAAGAGTTAATCCTGTTGTGAAAATTTGTTTAATTGATGAAGCGGGCGCCGGAGACGGCGCCCTATCCGTTCTGGCTGACCGCTGGGGGCTGGAGCAGGATGAGGACAACCTGATGGCGCTGGTGATGACGCCCGAGCATCTGGAGCTTCGCAAGCGCGATGAGCCGAAGCTTGGCGGCATCTTCGTCGATTTTGTCGGTGGGACGATGGCCCATCGGCGCAGGTTCGGCGGCGGCCGCGGCGAGGCGGTGGCGAAAGCGGTGGGCATCAAAGGCGACTACCTGCCGGATGTGGTCGATGCGACCGCCGGTCTGGGAAGGGATGCCTTTGTTCTTGCCTCCGTGGGCTGTCGCGTGCGGATGCTGGAGCGTAACCCGGTGGTTGCCGCGCTGCTCGACGATGGCCTGGCGCGCGGCTACGCCGATGCGGAGATCGGCCCGTGGTTGCAGGAGCGGTTGCAGCTGATCCACGCTTCCAGCCTGACGGCGCTGACCGATATCACCCCGCGTCCGCAGGTGGTCTATCTCGACCCGATGTTTCCGCATAAGCAGAAAAGCGCGCTGGTGAAGAAAGAGATGCGGGTATTTCAGTCGCTGGTGGGGCCGGATTTAGACGCCGATGGTCTGCTGGAACCGGCGCGACGGCTGGCGAGCAAACGGGTAGTGGTTAAGCGACCGGACTACGCGCCGCCGCTGGCGGACGTGGCGACGCCGAACGCAGTCGTGACCAAAGGCCACCGGTTTGATATATACGCCGGAACGGCGGTTGAGCCACAATCCGGGCATGTTTCTGACTGAAATAGCGTGCGTGCTTCCCCCGGGGGCGGCGCTCATCGCGCCTTGCCCGGGCTATGGGTTCGTGCGGTCTGGGGGGGTGTAGCCCGGATAAGGCGTTAGCCGCAATCCGGGAAACCTTGTCGGCGGCCGCGTTTTTACGCGCTTTTTGTATTAATCATCCGGTTCAGCCACGGCACCATGATCGCCATGACCACCGTTACGCCCAGGGTCACCAGGCCAATTTTGCTGAAGACATCGGTATAAATCGGCAGCGTCTGTAGCGGGTCGGTAATATTGTCCGGTACGGCGGTGAAGGTCGCCACGTAGCCGCCCAGCAGGAACGCGGCGGCCTGCGTCAGGAACCACATCCCAAGAATAAAGCCCATCAGATGCTGCGGTACCAGCGCGGCGACCATCGCCAGCCCCAGAGCGCTAATCAGCAGTTCCCCCAGGCTCTGGAACAGATAGACCAGCACGATAAACCACGGCGAGGTCAGCCCCTGGGCATCGGCAAACCACATTCCCGCGGCGGCGGCCGTCAGAAAGCCTAGCGCGCAAAGGAACATACCGAGGGTGAACTTCATCGGCATGGTCAAATCTTTGCCCTTATTACCCAAACGCGTATAGATAGCGGCGAGGATCGGACTGGCAACCACCACCCAGAACGGGTTTAGCGCCTGGAAACTCACCGGATTAATCGCGAAGCCGAGAATTTCATGGTGGACGTTGTTGATCGCAAAGAAGTTGAGTGAGGTGGGCATCTGCGCGTACAGAATATAAAACAGCACCGCTTCCAGCATCAGGATAAAGGCGACGAACATTTTGTTGCGTCCGGTCTTATCCAGCTTGAAGGCCTCGCGGAAGAAAAAAATCGTCACCACCACCGAGAGGATAATCAGCACCAGGTTGGCGATTTTGACGTTATGCATCAGCCAGGCGCAGAGAAAAATCATGACCACCGTTCCGGCCAGCACGTACAGCAGATTGCGCAGGCTTAGCGGCTTGCGGTCCGGCTCAGAGCCGATATCCTTCACCATTCCTCGACAGGCGAAGTAAACCAGCAGGGCGACGATCAGCCCTGCGCCGCACAGGTTGTAGGTCACCGCGTAGCCGAACTTATCGGCAATCACCGGCGCCAGCGAGAGCGACAGCAGCGAACCGATATTGATCGACATATAAAACAGCGTGAAGGCGCCATCCAGACGGGCATCTTTTGGCGGATAGCACTTAGATAGCAGGCTCGCCGGGTTGGCTTTAAATAGCCCGTTTCCCACCGCAATAGTCCCCAGCGCGATGAAAATCAAATTGGGTTGGTGCAGCGACAGGCCGGTCATAAAGTAGCCCGCTGCCAGCACAATCGCGCCCAGAACCAGCGTACGTTTCGTACCCAGCAGATGATCGCCGACATAGCCGCCGATGGAGATAAGGCCGTAGACCAGCGCGGCAAACGCGCCGAAGGTAATAAACGCCTGCTCCTGAGAAAAACCAAGCTGTTTAACAAAGAATACAGCCAGGATGCCCTGTACGCCGTAATAGCCAAATCGCTCCCATAGTTCCACAAAAAAGATCATGAAGAATGGGCGAGGTTGCTGCAGCAAGCCTGTCGGTGCGGTTGAATTCATCTTTCTTCGCCTTTAAGTCCTGTCCGGAAAAGTATGAACGCGTATGCCAAAACGCGCTGAAAAAGCTTTATTTTGCGTAATGATATGATGCTCATGGCTGTTAACAAATTATTATATGGGTAAATTGCCGGTGAAATGGTTGATAAATCTGGCATTGTGGTGATTTTGTGGATGTATGTGCTTTTTCTGCGGTGGGTGAGGCGAGAAACAAAAACGCCCGCGTTAGCGGGCGTTGGTCATCAGCGAATTAAATAACGTCCTGTTATTCGTCTTCTTCGTCGCGCAGTGGGACAATCAGCATATCAACGTGAACGGTGTTGATAAGCTGACGCGCTGAGGACATTAGTTTGCTCCAGAAGTCCTGATGGTGACCACAAACCACCAGGTCCATATCATATTTTTTAATCGCATCAACCAGAACCTGGCCGAGATCGCCGCTGCCGCTGAGGGTCTCAGTGATCGGGTAGCCCGCGTTAGTCGACAGCTCGCTTAACGCGTGATGAGTCTCTTCAGAGATGCGTTTCTGCATGTCGCCCAGATTGACGTCAATAAGGCCGGTGTAGAGATCGGAGTAATTCACATCCACGTGGATCAGGGAAACTTTTGCATTGTAGGGACGGGCCATAGAAACGGCTTTTTCTACCAGTACTTTGCTTTCCGGGGACAGGTCTACTGCAATAAGAATATGTTTGTAAGCCATAGTGTTACTCCTTCCATAAGTTGTCGATGACCGTTGGACCTGACAGCCAGCGCTGCCGCTTCGCCCGCGTCCTGCGTGCTACATTCGCGGGGGCTAGTCCTTAAGGACCTAATTGTAGAAGATATTTCTACCTTATAGCGCCCCTCGCGATCCGTCAATCCACCTTGTTCAGCGAATAGTTAAACAAATATATCCGACTTATGCATTGATAATGATTAACGTTGTGGTAAAAAAATTAACTGATCTCCTACACTATTTAATGAGCCGGTCGGATAAATAAACGTGATCGGAATCGCACTCTTTTACTGTACAGTCGGTTTGCTATTGGGGAGCGGTAGTCCCGGAGGGAGCCTCCGAGGACGGGTCGCCGGGGAGGAGGTATGATCAGCACTATTGCGCTGTTTTGGGCCCTGTGTATCGTATGTGTAGTGAATATGGCACGCTACTTCTCGTCGCTGCGTGCATTGCTTGTTGTGCTACGTGGTTGTGACCCTTTGCTCTATCAATATGTCGACGGCGGCGGTTTTTTTACGTCGCACGGACAGCCCAGCAAACAGATGCGCCTGGTGTGGTACATCTACGCTCAGCGCTACCGCGATCACCATGACGATGAGTTTATTCGCCGCTGCGAGCGGGTTCGTCGGCAGTTTATCCTCACCAGCGCGCTATGCGGCCTGGTGGTGGTCAGCATGATTGCCCTGGCTATCTGGCACTAGCTTTACGGCAGGCAAAAAAAACGGGCCAGTTTCCTGACCCGTTTGTCTCTCTTCTGACTGATACCCGCTTAGATAAACTGCAGCGAGAGCCAGTACAGCGCACCGGACAGCAGAATCGCTGCCGGCAGGGTGAGCACCCAGGCCATCAGGATGCTGGTGACGGTTTTCTTCTGCAGACCGCCGCCATCAACGAGCATCGTCCCCGCTACCGAGGAGGAGAGCACGTGGGTGGTGGAAACCGGCATCCCGGTATAGCTCGCCAGACCAATCGATACGGCTGCGGTCATTTGAGCTGACATACCCTGCGCGTAGGTCATCCCTTTCTTACCGATTTTCTCGCCGATAGTGGTCGCCACGCGACGCCAGCCGATCATGGTGCCGATTCCCAGCGCCAGAGCAACCGCCATAATAATCCAGATTGGCGCATACTCGATGGTGCTCAGCATATCGGTTTTCAGCTTCTTCAGCAGACGCTTATCGTCAGCATTCACTTCCGGCAGTTTAGCCACTTTATCGGTGGTGTCGGAGATGCAGAGCATAATACGGCGCAAATGGCTACGCTGCTCAACGGAGAGCGTGTCGTAGCTTTCGGTGCCGGCCAGCATCGTCTTCACGCGGTCAAGTGCGTTGATGGTGTTGGCCGGGTGGCAGTGAAACTCGCCGTTAGCGGCTGCCCCTGCGTCCGGAGACGGAATGAGCTGCTCGGCGCCGGTCGCTTTCTTCAACAGCTCAGGGCGCTGCTGGAAGAAGGTTTCCACATTGTTGACCGCATCGCGGGTACGGGTGATTTCGTAGCCGGAAGCGTTCATATTGACCACGAAGCCCGCCGGAGCAACGCCGATCAGAACCAGCATCACCAGGCCAATGCCTTTCTGGCCATCGTTCGCGCCATGGGAGAACGCGACGCCAATGGCGGACAGAATCAGCGCAATACGCGTCCAGAATGGCGGCTTTTTCTTGCCGTCTTTCTTTTCACGCTCGGCTGGGGTCAGGTGGATACGGGCGCGTTTTTTGGTTCCGCTCCAGTAGCGACGCAGAATGAAAATCAGGCCGCCCGCCACAACCAGACCCACGATTGGCGAGATGATCAGCGAGCCAAAAATACCCATGACTTTCGGGATGTTCAGCGCATCTACCACCGACGTGCCGGTCATCAGCGCATTGGTTAAACCAATACCGATGATCGCGCCGATCAGAGTGTGCGAGCTGGAGGCCGGAAGGCCGAAGTACCAGGTGCCGAGGTTCCAGATGATTGCCGCCAGCAACATGGAAAAGACCATGGCGAGGCCATGCGCTGAACCCATGTTAAGCAGCAGGTCGGTCGGCAACATATGCACGATGGCATAGGCTACGCTGAGACCGCCCAGCAGAACGCCGAAGAAGTTAAAAAGAGCCGCCATCGCCACAGCAAGCTGCGACCGCATTGCGCGTGTGTAAATCACAGTTGCAACAGCGTTTGCGGTATCATGAAAACCATTGATCGCTTCGTAAAAAAGCACGAAAGCCAGAGCAAGCAATAATAATAGCCCGGTATGTAAATCCAGACCGGCAAATAAATGTAGCATAGGACGTTACGCCATTTTGAGGACATGAACGCGGCGCATTATCAGTGACTTTCGCGGCGCGGGCAAAGTGAAATATAGACTTTTTTTGATTTTCTTCCTGTTTAAGTTTTACCTTGTTGGGAGTATTCCTATATCTTTCAATAAGGTACATAAATCTGTTTTTTTCAGGCTGGTGCGACCAGAATGAAAAATTTACAATTCCCGACAATCGGGATATGAGGAATGTTGTGTGGAAAGGTTTGATGCCATCGTAATCGGCGCCGGAGCGGCGGGAATGTTTTGTGCGGCGCAGGCGGGGCAGGCAGGTTGCCGGGTACTGTTGCTCGATAATGGCAAAAAGCCCGGGCGTAAGATCCTGATGTCCGGCGGTGGCCGTTGTAACTTTACTAACATGTATATCGAACCCGCGGCATATCTCAGTCAAAACCCGCATTTTTGCAAATCTGCGCTGGCGCGCTACACCCAGTGGGACTTTATCGATCTGGTTGGCAAATACGGTATTGCCTGGCATGAGAAAACTCTGGGCCAGCTTTTCTGCGATGATTCCGCCGAGCAAATCGTTAACCTGCTGCTGGCCGAGTGCGAAAAAGGCGGCGTGCAAATTCGTCTGCGCAGCGAAATTATCGGCGTTGAACGGGATGATGAGGGCTACACGCTACAGCTTAACGGCGAGACGGTGGCGGCGAAAAAGCTGGTGGTTGCCTCTGGCGGACTGTCTATGCCGGGCCTCGGCGCCTCGCCGTTTGGCTATAAGCTTGCCGAGCAGTTTGGCCTGAAGGTGCTGCCGACCCGAGCGGGCCTGGTGCCGTTCACCTTGCATAAGCCGCTGCTTGAACAGCTGCAGGTGCTTTCCGGGGTGTCGGTACCCTCGACCATCACGGCGGAAAATGGGACCGTCTTCCGGGAAAATCTGCTCTTTACCCACCGCGGGCTGTCCGGACCGGCGGTACTGCAAATTTCCAGCTACTGGCAGCCGGGAGAATTCGTCAGCATCAATCTGCTGCCGGATTGCCATCTTGATGACTTCCTTAACGAGCAGCGTGCGGCGCATCCCAATCAGAGCCTGAAAAACACCCTCGCGATGCAGCTGCCGAAGCGGTTGGTTGAGTGCTTACAGCAGCTGGGCCAACTTCCGGATGTCACCCTGAAACAGCTTAACGTTCGCGAGCAGCAGGCGCTGGTTGAGACGCTGACCGCATGGCGCGTCCAGCCGAATGGTACCGAAGGCTATCGCACGGCGGAAGTGACCCTCGGCGGTGTCGATACGAATGAGCTCTCTTCGCGCACCATGGAAGCCCGAAAGGTGCCCGGTTTGTACTTTATCGGCGAAGTGATGGACGTCACCGGCTGGCTGGGAGGCTATAACTTCCAGTGGGCGTGGGCATCAGCCTGGGCTTGCGCGCAGGCTTTAGCGGAACAGAAATAACCGCTTGCTCTGTATCCGCAGACCCGGCTCCGCCTTATCCGCTGATATTGTGCTGCTTTAATTTGCGCCACAGGGTCGTGGGACTGATGCCGAGCATCACCGACGCTTTGGTTCTGTCCCCGTCGGTTTTTTCGATGACATCGGTAATCAGCCGTTTCTCTTGTTTCTTTAATAAATCGGTTTCATCTGATGTCACGCCCGTGGCCGGGAAGTGAGAGCTCTCGTTGTCGCCATCCGGTGAAATTTGACCGATCTGCAGCAAAACGTCTTTGCTCACTCGATCGATGTCCAGCAGGACGATGAGCCGGTAGATAACCGCCTGAAGTTCACGAATGTTGCCAGGCCAGCTATAGCGATGCAAAAAATCCACCGCGTCGGGGGTGAATGTGATTTGCTTACCTTGCTGATAAAGCAGGTTCTGAATCAACAACATGATATCGCCCGGTCGTTGGCGTAAGGCCGGTAGACTCAACTCAAGAATATTAATTCTATAGTACAGATCCCGCCTGAACTCACCGCTGGCGACGAGCTGGCGCAGATCCTTATTGCTGGCGGTGATCAGGCGAAAATCGGCGGTGATCAACGTATCGCCCCCGAGACGAGAGAATTGCTTCTCTTGTAACACGCGCAGCAGCTTAACCTGTACCGATAACGGCGCTTCGCTGATTTCATCGATAAACACTGTGCCGTTCATCGCCATTTCAAACACACCCGGTTTTCCGCCCTTACGTGCGCTGGTAAATGCGCCGTCGGCATAGCCAAAGAGTTCGCTTTCCAGAATACCCTCAGGGATGGCCGCGCAGTTAATCGCGATAAAAGGGCTATGGCTTCTGGCGCTATGGTTATGAATACTCTGGGCGAAAAGCTCTTTGCCTGTGCCGGTATCGCCTAAAATATGAATGGGAAGTTCGTGGCGGGCGCACAGTTTAGCTTTTTTTATGACATCGCGTATCGCCGGAGACTGGCCAATAATGTCGTCGAAAGACCAGGTTGTGGAAAAACCGCGGAGCTTACTTTTTTTGCTGATACTATTTTGCCAAAGCGAGCTTTCCTGGCTTAACCCCGTAATAACGGCATAAGATATTTTTGGGTTAGAAAAATGGCGCACGGAAATATGAATCGTTACGCCGTTAATGTCTATAGCCTGCTCTTTGATGTCTAATTCATTAATAATGCTGGCATAAATCTCTTTAAAGGCTTCTTTTTTGAATAGTTTATCTCCGGCTTGACATTGAAATAATTCAACACCGGTGGCATTGATATTTATAATTTCACCAAGCTGATCAATGCACATAATACCTTCACGCGCCTGATTCAAGGCTGAATGGCTCATGATTAGCTTGCTGTTTTCTCGATTAATGTATTTCAATAAACTGTGAGATTCATTGATGGCCTGTTCAATGGAAATGTTATCGGTATCACCCATGATTGCATTGAGGTGATATTTTTGCGCCATTTCAGCAACGGTCAGGCCGCCGATTACGGTATGATAATTATTCTCCGAAAGATTCTTTATGACATTTTCAATATCGTGATGGTTGTAAACCTGACAAATTTTAAACTCTTCATTGGTCATGTTTTGGTAATGGCGCAAGGCGCTACAAAATTGCGGGAAGCCAACGGCGGCAATTTTTTGCGATTTGCTGTTGGCTTCTTGTAAGATGCGATAAACGCCATGAAAATCATGGGCGATTTCAACGACAGGGATAGTAATGTTGCTACGCAAGAGTGCGGCGGTACCGCCCCGGCTAATAATTATCTTAGTGCCGGATTGAATCATCTCATGGGCTTTGTCGAGAACATCTGAATAACGAAATTCATAGACGGGGATGTCGAGCTTTCTTTCAATAAGGACATTCATAATTCTTTGGGTTATTGTCCTGGAAACTGAAAAGATAACAATTTCATTATTATTCATGCATTATTCTCGCAGGCATCAGAGTAGGCAAGCCTTAGTATATGATGAGACCGAGGAGAAGCAATGAGGGAAGTCATGTTATGAGTGATTCAGAATAAAAGCCCTACGCCGATGTAGACGTAAGGCTTCATAATTAGCGATTAGAAGCGCAGGCGGCGATAGACGATTTGACCATTACACAGAGTTGCGCAGTTATCAATGTAACGGTCCCCTTCAATTTTAACGCCCTGAGTATCTTCAAAAACAATCTTCTCTTTTCGCAGCTTAACAATGGAAATATCAGCACAAGCACCGGGCGCCAGGGTACCAATTTGTCCCTGCATTTTCATTAAGCGCGCCGGCGTAGCGGTTACCGCGCGAACGATATCGAAGAAGGACATTCCCATGTTGAGATATTTCGACATGACGTGGAGCAGACTGTAGACCTTATCCGTCCGTAAGCTATTTCTCAGGGTGAGATCGGTACTAATGATATCCGGATAGAATCCCTGCTCCATGGCGGTTCTGGCAACGTGAAAATCAAAGTGGGCCACGCCGTTTGAACAGTCGAAGATAACCCCCCGGGTCTGCGCCTCTTTTATCGCCGCATAGACCTCGCCCTGTTCATTAAGAATCGAGTGGCCGGTACCGTGGAAGCAGTGTGCGTAAATATCATCGGCATTAAAATAACGGATCAGTTCATCGGCACAGAGAAGCGAGTCCGTGACGTGAACGCAAATCGTGGTATCCAGTTTACGCGCCAGGGAGACGGTAGAGAGAAGCGGGTCGCTGGCGTACTGTTTCCCTTTGGCGATATCCTGGCTGTAGCGTAGTTTCAAGCCGAGAATATTGTCTCTATTGCCATTTAGGGTTTGGGCTATCTTCTCTTCGTTGTAATTTGCCGGGTTGGTATTTTCCAGATAACCGGTCGGCCCGCCCCCGAGGGTGGAAAGCCCGACGTTGACCACGTTCAAATAGCTTTTGATTTTCACCATGGCAGGATGAATCACGCTGTTGCGAAAAAGCTGATAATTCACCCAGCCGCTGCTGCCGGCATCGACCATGCTGGTGACCCCGTTGGGCAAGCATACGATGTCAGGGTTGACGCTGATGGCGGTTCCGCCGTGAAAAACATGACCATGGAAGTCGATTAAACCAGGCAGCACGATACAACCCGCGGCATCAATCACCGTTTCGGCCTGCAAATCGTCAACGGCATTTAAGTCCACGATGCGATTACCGATAACGCCAATATTGCGATTAATATAATCATGGCCTTCGAGATCGGCGACCAGACCGTTTTTAATCAGAATATCCAGTTTCATTTTTTGCTCCTGTTAAATGCCGATAAACTTCCAGTAGGGGATACCGATCAGGAAGAAGATTAATACGTTGACCACCACCATGATGGTGCCCAGCATCCAGAACGTTTTTTGCGGGACATAGCCGCTGGAGAACGTAAATACGCCAGCGCCGTTGCCGTAGTGCGTAAGCAGTGCGCCGTATCCTGCGGAGAAGGCCAGAGAAAGCGCCACGTACATAGGATGCGCCTGGGTCGTCATTCCCAGGGTAAAGAGTACCGGATAGAAAGAGACGACGAACGCGCTATTCGAGACAAAGAAATAGCGGACAGCAAGGCTGATAAAGACCAGGACGGCAATCGCGCTGATTTCATTCAGGTGCGACAGGTCGAGATAGTTTTTGATAACGTCCACCAGAAAGACGTAGAAACCGCCTTTTGATAGGGCAACCGCACATCCATAAAACGCGCCATACCAGACGAAAGTTTGCCAGGCCGATTTTTCACTCACCACGTCATTCCAGCTCAGCACGCCGAAAAGCAGCAGACAGGCGAGAAACGCCAGGCCGACGGGAATAAAGGCGATACCGGTGATGGAACCCGTCATCCAGCCGAGCACGCCCAGAACAAAGAACACGATCAGCAGCTTCTCTTCGCGTTTTACCGGACCCAGTTCACGCAGACCCTTCTCGGCAATTTCATTGACGTTATCGATAACTTTCAGTTCCGGCGCGTAGATTTTATACAGTATCCACGGCGCGAGCAGCAGCACCAGTCCGGCAGGCACCACGGCAGCTTTAAACCAGGTCATCCATTCGAGATTCACTTTCATGATCTCATTGGCCAGCGAGACGGTAATCGAGTTAGTCGCCATCCCCGTCAGAAACAGGCTGGAGGTTCCCATTGAGACGACGTACATCAGGATGGTCAGATAGGCGCCGATTTTCCGGCTACCGTCGTCGGGCTTAGAGCCCAGCGCTTCGGCGATGTTCCTGAAGATGGGATAGGTGATGCCTCCCGAACGGGACATATTTGAACCCGTTGCCGGGGCCAGTACGGTATCCGTCACCATCATCAGATATCCCAGGGTGAGGGTATTTTTACCGTAGCGTTTTAGCAGCAGATAGGCGATACGTTTACCCAGTCCGGTGATAACAAACGCTTTGCAAATAATAAAGGCGCTGATAATAAACCAGACCATAGGGCTGCCAAAACCGGCAAACAGGGGAGCAGGGTCGAGAACCAGAGAGGCAAACCCGAGAATAATCAGCATAATGACCGCATCGGTAAACGGGCGCAAAACCAGCCCGCACAGCATCGCCAGATAGATGCCAACCATATGCCAGGTCGGTGCGGAGACGCCTTCCGGGTGCGGTATTATCCAAAATAAAACGGGGAAAAAGATAATGGGCAAGAGTTTTAAATAAAGCATTTTTATTACCTTTGCTTTAATGCCGCGGCCCTTCAGGGCACCGCGGCCTGATATTATTTAATCAAATTAACGATACATGTCGTCGATAAACTCAACGCCTGTCTCATCCAGTGATTTTTTGACCCAAAGGCGATTCGCGGTGCCGTTTTTGGCGGCCTCTACTTTGCTGGCATCGAATTTTGCATACTCTTTGGCTTTATTCAGTACGGCTTCTGCGTCGCCGAGGGGGATTACAATCACGCCATCCGCATCGCCGACGATCAGGTCGCCCGGACAAACCGCGACGCCGCCAACGGCGATCGGCGTGTTCACCTCTCCCGGACCTTGTTTAAACGGGCCCGCGGGATTGGAGCCGGTGGCGAACAGCGGAAAATCGAGAACCGACAGCGCATCGATATCGCGGATAGGTCCATCCAGCACGATACCGGCGACTTTCTTCATGCAGTGGGCATAGGCCACCATGATCTCGCCCATCAACGCTCGCGAGCGGTCGCCTTCGTTGGAGACCACAATCACATCGTTCTCACCCGCCATATCCAGCGCGGCGTGCAGCATCAGGTTATCGCCCGCGCGAACTTTTACGGTGATGGCGAAGCCCGCCATAATCGGTTTTTTCGGCGAAGAAATACGTTTAATTCCGTTACCCAGTACGGCAATGCGGTTCATGGTGTCAGCGATATTCGCCGCCGGGAGCTGTTCAAATTCTTTAAGGAGATCGACGCTGCAGGCTGGACGTTTTAAAAAAATGCGGTTACCAATAGTCATGTTCTTTCTCCTTAAAAACCCGGGACCGGCCAGGACGGCTTCTTACCGGATAAGACTTCATCAATGCCAATAGCGGAATGGAGCGATGCTCTGTCGGTCGCTTCGATAGTGGCGGCGCCAATGTGCGGGGCAATCACGATATTGCTTAGCGAGAAAATCGGATCGTTGGCATCAAACGGCTCTTTCTTTAAAACATCCACGCCCGCCCCGGCGATAGCGTGGGTGCTCAAGGCGTGATACAGCGCTTTTTCATCGACCAGCTTTCCGCGTGCGGTATTAATGAAGTAGGCGGTGGGCTTCATCATGGAAAACTGTTTCTCACCGACAAAATCAGTGGTTTCCGCGGTTGTTGGGCAGTGCAGAGAAACAAAGTCGCTTTCTTTGAAAATACGGTCAAAATCGTCGGTAAGCTCTACGCCTTCGGGGATCTGCTGCTGAGTTTTATACGGATCGTAGGCGATAACTTTCATATTAAAGCCATGCAGCGCTTTTATTGCCACGCGTGAACCGATATTTCCCACGCCAATCAGGCCCAGCGTTTTACCATCCAGTTCCACTTTTGGCGTGCGCAGTTTTGCCCAGTAATAATCTTCAAGCATCTTTTCCTGTACCAGCTTGAAATTACGCGAGCAGTGCAGCATATAAAATATGGCCAGTTCGGCAACGGACATACTATTAGCAATGGGCGCATTTAATACGACTACGCCATGACGTTTAGCGGACTCCAGATCGACCGTATCGTAACCAGCACCATGTCGTGCAACGACTTTCAGCTTTTTAGCCGCCTCAAATACGCGATCGGACATTTTTGAAAGGCGTACGATAATACCGTCGCAATCCCCAATGTCGCGAATGATATCTTCTTCTTCCATCCCTGAGCCGTTAATCAGCTGATAACCGCGGCTTTCCAGATATTCTCTTCCTTCCGCCATGATTTCCTGCGGGAGTAAAATTTTGTAGGTCATTTAACTATCTCCAGTGTTGATTACGTGGAGGTAATTGCATGGGGTGTGCCATAAATTAATATTGTGCGAATTAAATTTTCAACTACATGATAAATATTCAGTTTTTTTATTTTTGTTTTTGCGGCTGAGTGATGCTCTTCACATATTAAGATAGTGCTGTGGGTTGGGATATTTAATTTTGAAATGGTTGAAATGCAAAATTAAATGAGGCGGCTATTCGCTTCACATTTTCTGTTGTTGATGCAAAGTAAAGGTTTGTTTGTATCCATTGACATTGTTCAGCGGACAACTTAAAACGTCAGGGTGACGTTTTCTCAAGGGGAATTATTGCCAGTGAATAAACTACAGCTGGAGATATTCATGCTTATGGTTCAGGAGGGGAATATTCATTGCGTATCTCAGCGGCTAAGTATTGAACCCTCTTCGATAACAACCAGCATTTGTGCGCTTGAAAATGCGCTGGGTTTCAATCTTATTAAGCGCGGCAGGAATATCAGAAAAGTTATCTTAACGGAAAAAGGGCACGCGTTTTATCGACTTGCCCCAGAGTTACTGAGATTGCTTAATGTGATTGCGGATATTCGGGCAGGAATAAAACAGCCCGGCAAATCTTTCCCGCCGGGCAAGATAATCAGTTCAGCCCAAGGAAATACTGGGCGATTTTGAAGTAGATAATCAGTCCGGTACCATCGATAAGGGTGGCGATAAACGGCGCTGAAACTACCGCCGGGTCGATACCGACGCGTTTGAGCGTCAGGGGGATCACCGACGATACCACCGCGCTCCACAGGGTAATACAAACCAGCGTCAGGCTGACGATCAGGGTGATCTCCATGCCGATGCCCATCATCCAGGCGCGCAGGCAGCCCGCCAGACCGAGCGTAATGGCGATCAGCAGCGAGGTTGAGACCTCTTTACGGATCACGCGCCCCATATCGCGCAGCCGCACTTCCCCGAGCGCCATGGAACGCACGAGGGTGGAGGTGATCTGCGTCCCGCTGTTGCCGCCGGTACCAATCAGCAGCGGAATGAAAAAGGCCAGCGCGATAGCTGACTCCAGCGCCTCTTCAAAATGCTGTAACACGCTGCTGGTGTAGGCTTCGGCGACGAAGAGCAGCAGCAGCCATACCGAACGTTTTTTCCATAGCGCCCACGGGCTGGTTTCCAGATAGGGCTTTTCCAGCGGCAGCGTTGCCCCCTGGCGCTGAGCATCCTCGGTCACGTCATCTTCCAGCAGATGCGCAATCTCTTTTTCCATCAGGCAGCCGACCAGCTCGCCCTTTTCGACCACCGGCACGAGATCGAGCCCGCGCTCGGCCAGTTCGGCGACCACCTGTGGACGCGGGTCGTCAGGCCTGACGCGAAACAGGCAGCTATCCATTAAATAACGAATGGATTGTGCGGCATCGCTCTCCTGCAGCAGCTTTTTTATCGATAAGCTGCCGCGCAGTTTTTTTCCGGCGACGACAAAAACCTGGCCGGGGATCTCATCGCTGGCCAGCTGAGAAACAAACAGCTCGCGGGCTTCATGCACGCTAAGATGTTCCGGCAGGGTGATGAAATCGGTACGCATGTACTGGACGATCGCGTCGCCGTCGAAAGCCGAGGTGGCGTGGTGTGCGGCGCGCAGTTGAATGGAAGACATGGTGTAATTCCCTATAAAAAATCACTCATAGGGGCGAACAAGACAGGATGAGCACAGGCAGATCCCTACGTCCTGGTTTTAGCACTGCACAACGTATCTGTCCGGCATGAACGCCGTCAGAAGTTACCTTGGCAACACCTTGATTCGATGGAAGCCTGTATTTCCCTGAGTGGTCTCTCTCGATACCAACAGGGCGGTAACTTATGTTTATGCAGGAGCCTCGCCATAACGAGATCGTTAAATGAGACGTGATTATTAGCGAAGTGAAATAATTAACCAAACGTATAATTCATGTTGTTTATTAATCGTTGAGAAAAACCGCTACGAGGCGCATGGGCCAACGAGCCAGCATGATAGCGTTAGCTCCGCTCGCGAGTTAAAAAGCCGTTTATCGCCGCGCACAGTTTATGAGTAGGGGGATTCCTTCTCCATCGGCAGGCACTGCAAATGGCCGTGGCGCACGCCGCGCTGGGCGATAACGTCATCGGCAAAATGCTGAACGTCGCCCATATCGCCTTTCAACACGGCGATTTCGAGACAATCATCGTGGTTGATATGGACGTGAAGGGTGGCGACCGAGAGATCGTGGTGGTGATGCTGGGTGGAGACTAAACGGCTGGCGAGATCGCGTTTCTCATGCTCATAAACATAGGAGAGGACCGCGAAGCCTTGGGTACCTTGCTCCTGAGTGGTTTCCTGGGCCAGCGCGCCGCGCAGAATATCGCGGATGGCTTCGGAGCGATTGTGATAGCCACGGCGCTGGCTGAGGTTATCCAGCATGTCGAGTAAATCGTCATCGAGAGTAATCGTGATACGTTGCATCTGTTTTAAACCTTATTGCGGCGCACGGGAAAGGCAGGAAGTACCGCATTTTGTAACATGCGGCCGGCACTGGAAGAAAACGTTAATTTATCGCCCACGGCCTGTATCTCAACGATTTGCCCCTCATCCATCACCATCACCCGCTGGCAAAAGCGCTCCACCAGACGTAAATCGTGGGTGATAAACAGGCAGGCGGTGCCAAACTGCTGCTGGAGTTTTTTGAGCAGACCAATGACGTCTGCCTGGAGCACCAGGTCGAGGTTAGAAACCGCCTCGTCAAGGATCAGCAGCTTCGGTTCTACCGTCAGCGCGCGCGCAAGGCAGACGCGCTGCAGCTGTCCGCCGCTCAGCTGCGGGGGGCGTTTATCCAGCACGCTATCGTCGAGATCCACCGCTTTGAGCATTGCGCTTGCCCGGGCCAGCTGCTCCGATTTGGTCAGCGACAGCAGATGACGCATGGGTTCGCGCAACATTTCGCGTACCGTTTTACGCGGATTCGCCGCGCTGATGGCGTCCTGGAATACCATCTGAATATCCCGCCGGAACGCCTTTTGCTTAGCGCGATTGAGCCGGGAGAGCGGTTCTCCCCGCCAGCAGACGCTGCCCTCAGTGGGCGATTCCAGGCCGACGAGCAGGCGCGCCAGGGTACTTTTCCCGCAGCCGCTGCGTCCCAGCAGGGCTACGGTTTCGCCGCTTTTCAGCGCCAAAGATACCTCTTTTAGCACCTTTAAATCGGTATATTGATGGGTAATCGCGGATACGCTCAGTAATGTCATCAGGCCAGCTCCAGACCATAGAGGGCGAGATGCGCCGCCACCAGACCGCGGGTGATGCTGTGCTGCGGAGCGCTGAATATTCTTTCCACATCGCCCTGTTCCACGATGCTGCCGCTATCCATCACCGCCACATCGTCCGCCAGCCGCGCCACAACACCCATATCGTGGGTGACCAGCAGCATCCCGGGCCCGCGCTTTTGCATAATGCCTGCCAGCAGATCGAGAATGCGCGCCTGGGCCACCGCGTCCAGATCGGTGGTCGGTTCATCGGCAATGATAAACGGCGCCTCGCATAGCAGCGCCATGGCAATCATCATCCGCTGCAGCATGCCGCCGCTCATCTCGAACGGATAAAGCTTCAGGACGCGCCGCGCCTCCTCCAGCCCAACGGCTTCCAGCACCGCGATAAGCGCGGCGTCGTCTGCGGGTTTACCCAACGCCCGGCAGGTCTCCCGCGCGTGGGCCGCCATGGTGTGCAGCGGATTAAAGGCGCTGCGCGGGTTCTGCATAATGGTGGCGATTTTGCTGCCGCGCAGTTCGCCGGGAGAAACCGTCTGGCCGTCGGCGAGAATTGTTCCCGCCGTTTGCCGCACGCCGGGAGGCAGAATGCCCAGCGCCGCCGCGCAGGTTAGCGATTTTCCGCTGCCGCTGCCGCCAACCAGCGCCAGCACGCGCCCGCGTTTGAGCGTCAATGATACGCCGTGCACCAGCGGACACTCGGCCTGTAAGACTATGTTTTGCAATGTAATTTGTTGCGGCATTAGTGGGCGTGCTCCGCGATAAGATGAGGATCCAGGCGATCGCGGAGCGCGTCGCCCACCATGTTGAAGGCCATGACGGTGATAAACAGCGCCAGTCCCGGCCAGAACATTTGCAGCGGCTGGGTCCAGATATACTGGCGGGCGTCGTTAATCATCACTCCCCACTCGGCGGTGGGCGCGGTGACGCCGAGGCCGAGGAACGACATCCCGGCGACGTGCAGCATCATATGCCCGATATCCAGGGTCGCCAGCACCAGCAGCGACGGAATGACCGCCCCGGCCAGATGGTCGACAAATACCCGTACGTGGCCCGCCCCGGAAAGCCGCGCGGCGAGCACAAATTCGCGCTGGCGCAGGGAGATCGTCAGGCTGCGCACCATCCGCGCATACCATGCCCAGTGCGACAGGGCGATGGCGATAATCACGTTGGTCAGCCCGGTTCCCAGTACTCCTACCATAAAGAAAGAGAGGATTGAGGTCGGGAAGGTCATAAACATATCCGCGACGCGCATGGTGGTCTGATCGACGCGGCCGCCGATAAGCCCGGCGCTGCCGCCGACGATGAACCCCAGCGCCAGCACCAGCAGCAGGCAGGCCATCACCGAGCCAAGCGATACGCGGGTCGCCGCCAGCAGGCGCGAGAAGATATCGCGCCCCAGATGATCGGTGCCGAGCCAGTGCTGTCCGCCAGGCGGCAGCAGGCGCGAAGGCAGATCGATGGCCTGCGGATCGTACGGCAGCCACCACTGGCTGGTGAGCGCAACGATCGCCAGCAGGGCGATGATGAGCAAGGATATGCGGACTGACCCGCGTGAAGAGAAGAAGAAGTTCACGAGCGCGCTCCTTCATGGCGGCGAATGCGTGGGTCCAGCGCGGCGTTCAGCAGGTCAACCATCAGGTTACAAACCACAAAAACGATCACCATCATCAGGGTAAAACACTGAATGACCGGGTAGTCGCGGTTAAAAATCGCCGAGACGGCGTAGCGGCCCACGCCGGGCCAGGCAAAGATATTTTCGATAATCATCGTGCCGCCAATCAGCTCGCCGATATGCATTCCCACCGCGGTAATCATCGGCAGCGAGGCGTTGCGCAGAATATGGCGACGCTCGGTTTGCTTAGCGTTCAGGCCGCGCAGTCTGGCCCAGGTTACGTGACGCTGTCCGGCGACTTCCAGCATGCTGGCGCGCAGCAGACGGGCGTTGATCGCCAGCGACATAAAGGCAATCGACACCGCAGGCAGAATGATGTGCTGCCAGCCGCCATAGCCCATCGCCGGCAGCCATTGCAGGTAAACCGAAAAGAACATCACCAGCAGGAAAGCCAGCCAGAAGTT
Organism: Klebsiella sp. BDA134-6; assembly: GCF_015601345.1. Lineage (NCBI taxonomy): Bacteria > Pseudomonadati > Pseudomonadota > Gammaproteobacteria > Enterobacterales > Enterobacteriaceae > Klebsiella > Klebsiella sp. BDA134-6. Next base: position 5,539,233 of record NZ_CP064784.1, on the reverse strand, counting down.
GGGCATCGACACGCCGAGAAAGGCGATGATCCGCACAATAAAATCCGGCAGGCGGTCGCGGTGCCGCGCCGCCCAGATGCCGAGCGGCACGGAGGTGAGGAGGATCAGCACCAGCGCGGCCCCCGCCAGCTGCAGCGTGGCGGGCAGGAAGCTCAGCATATCGTCCAGCACCGGGCGCTGGGTGGCGAACGAAACGCCAAAATCCAGCTGCAGCGCCCGCCACAGCCAGCCGCCGTACTGGACGATAAGCGGCCGATCCAGCCCCAGCATCGCGCGGGTCGAGGCCACCATTTCCGGCGTCGGCGGCAGGTTTGACAGGCGCAAATAGTCCAGCGCCGGGTCACCGGTGCCCAGGCGGAGCATTAAAAAGATAATCACCGAGGCGGCGAAGATCATCGGTATCAGCAGCGCAACCCGCCGCAGCGCGTAACGTAACATCAGGGTTTCACCGGCTTAATCTGTTCAAACGGAATCTCAGACGCGATCGGCGCATAGGGGATCGCGCCCAGCTCCGGTCTGGCGACCACCATCATCGAGACGTAGCTGATGGGTAGGTAGACCGCATCGTTGTGCAAACGCGTGAGAATGTCGCGATACAGCGCCTGACGCCGCGTTTTGTCGGTGGTTTCCAGCACCTCGCCAATTTCTTTATCAATAATCGGTTTGTCGGCTAATCCCTGTTGCGCCTGAAAATCGGCGTGCGACGGCACGCGCATCGAACTCATAAAGGCGTGCGGATCGTAGGGTGCGCCCCAGGTACGGTTGAAAATCATGCCGAAGCGACCATCGCGCTGGCGGGCATAAATACTGCTCTCTTCCTCGCCGACCAGCGCCACGTCCACGCCAATCTGGCGCATATCGGCCTGAATGATTTCGGCCATCGATTTGCTCAGCGCGTCGGTGCCGATAAACGACAGTTCAACGTGCAGCGGTTGGCCGTTTTTCTCGCGAATATCTTTTCCCGCAGGCAGTACCCAGCCCGCGTTTTCCAGCAACGCCTTCGCCTGCTGCGGATCGTACCGACGCGGCTTCAGGCCAATATCGGCATAGGGCACGGTAGGAGCGAACAGCGTATCGGCAACCTGCTGAGTGCCGTACAGGGCGTTATCAATCAACGCTTTTTTATTCACCGCAAAGTTCAGCGCTTCGCGCACCGGGAGCTCATTAGTGGGGGCCCTGGCGGAGTTCAACGCCAGCATCACCGTCTCTATCGGCTGGGAAAGCTGGGTACGGTAGGCCGGGTTGTGGCTGAAGCGGGCAAAGGTGTCGAGCGGCAGCAGCCCTTCGTTGCCGTAGAGCAGATCAATATCGCCGGTTTCAAACGCCACCGCGCGGGTGGTCGGGTCCGGGATCACCTTGACGGTGATCTTTTGAATTTGCGGCTTTTCACCCCAGTAGCGGTCGTTACGCACCAGCACGTCATACTGATTGAGTTTTGATTCCTTCAGTACCCATGGACCGGTGCCAATCGGCGCTTTAATGCCGAGCAGGGTCTCATTGTCTTTGAACTGCGACGGAGCGATAAAGCGGAAAGGGCGCGGCAGCGACAGCTCCTGTAAGAACGGGTAATAAGCGCTTTTCAGGGTGATTTGCAGATGGCTTTTGTCGAGCGCGTTGACATCGACGATCTGATTGACCAGCTCCAGCCAGGCGTGGCGCTGGCGGTTATCGAGCACCACGCGGAAGTTCTCCGCGGCGGCATGAGCGTCAAACGCTTCGCCGTTGGAGAATGTTACATTATCGCGCAGGGTGAAGGTCCAGACTTTGCCATCCTCCGAGTGCGTCCAGCTCGTGGCCAGCCAGGGCTTCACCGAGCCATCCGCCTGATACTTCACCAGCGGTTCATACACCATGCTTTGGGCGTACATCTGATTGGGCGTGTAGAGGTGCGGGTTGAGCGGTCCCACGTTAACCGGCCATGCGGTGGTGATATCATTCGGCGCGGCACGGACCAGCAAACAAACGCAGGCGAGTAGCGCCAGCAGCGTGGTGCGGATAATAGACAAGGCTTTTTCTCAGCGACAGGAAAGTATGACGATTTTAATGATTCATCATACTTTCGGCGTAAGCTGGATCAATATAGCGCCTGAAAGTATAAGAAAAAGATATAGTTCCTTTGGCTGTATGAGTTTACGAACCCGCCTGCAGCCTGGTTAAACGCAGCGCAAGCCGGGAAGCATCAGCTTCGGCACATTTCCCGGAGGCGATGCTGCGCATCTGTCCGGGCTACCAGATCCGCAGACGGCGGGGAACCTGTAGAACCTGTAGCCCGGCTAAGCGCAGCGCGAGCCGGGTAAACAAGCCCATCAGGGCGTTCTGAACAGATCCAACAGCGTGGCGACCTGCTCATCAATTGGCGTTAAATCACGCTTCACGATCAGGTGAAGCGGCGTTGCCCGCCGCGCGCCGTGTCCTAACGGTAGCGCCTTCAGTACCCCCTCTTGAAGCTGTGGGCGAATCCGCTCTTCCGGCAGCCAGCCGAACCCGACCTGATACAGCACCGCATCGATAGCGGCATCAATAGTGGAGAAGGTCCACGCGTCGCGGGCGGACTGCGGATCGTTGCTGCGGTCGGCGATGCGCACCAGCGGCCAGGGAGTAAGCGCGTTATCGTCCAGCGGCCCTTCGAGGGCGGATAGCGGATGATCGCGATGGGCGACGGCGACAAAATCAATATTCATCAGCCATTCGCCGCGGCCGGTAATATCCTGACGACGGGTCAGCACCATCACGTCCGCCTCGCTGCGGGCCGGATGCTCTTCCTCAACGTTTTCCAGCACTTCGGTCAGCCTGACCTGGGTTTGCGGGTAGCGCTGCTGAAACTGGCGCAGAATGGCGAATAGCCGCTGGCGTGGGAAAATGCTGTCGACCACCAGATCCAGCCGGGTCCGGGTGCCGTCTCGCAGGGTGGCGGCATGGGTTTCGACGTAAGAGAAGGCCTGCAGCAGCGGTTTAACCTGACCGAGCAGCAGCTCGCCTGCCGGGGTCAGCACCGCGCGACGGCCCGATGGCGTCAGCAGCGTGACGCCCAGCCGTTCCTGCAATAGCGCGAGATTATAGCTCACCGACGACTGGCTGCGGTGGGTCTCGTCCGCCGCCTTTGCGAAGCTACCCAGCTCGACAACTTTCTCCAGCAGCGCCCATTGTTCCAGCGTAGTCTTGTGCATAATCCATCTAAAAAGTGAATGAGTTTAATCCAAACATAGCGTTATTCATCCATTTTTTAAAGCAGTATGCTTGTTCTCAACAAACAGAGGAGAACAGATTATGAGCACATTCGACAAACATGACCTGAGCGGTTTTATCGGCAAACATCTGGTTTATACCTATGATAATGGCTGGAACTACGAAATTTACGTTAAAAACGGCACCACTTTGGATTATCGTATTCACAGCGGTATCGTCGCGAATCGTTGGGTGAAAGATCAGCAGGCTTACATCGTTCGCGTCGGCGAAAGCATCTACAAAATTTCCTGGACCGAACCGACCGGTACCGACGTGAGCCTGATCGTTAACCTCGGCGATAAACTGTTTCACGGCACCATCTTTTTCCCGCGCTGGGTAATGAATAACCCGGAGAAAACCGTCTGCTTCCAGAACGATCATATTCCGCTGATGGTCTCTTATCGTGAAGCCGGTCCGGCTTATCCGACAGAAGTGATTGATGAGTTTGCTACCATCACTTTTGTGCGCGATTGCGGCGCGGATAATGACGAAGTGATTAATTGCCCGGCTAACGAATTACCTGACAACTTTCCTGCCAACCTGTAATCATTTTGAAATAGTTTCGTGATTCGACTGGATTTTTTATATTTGCTGAACCATGTTTAAAGACTGTTTATGAGAATCTGGTTGAGCATCCGTTTACTTTTCAGCAATGCGTTCCCGCTATTTCGCCGTCCGGCGGGAACGCTATAGCGCCTTTTTCTGCGATAAATTCCACTCTATCTCAATGATTTTTAAAGAAATCATCATGCATATCTAATTAATATTAATTTCTTAATATTATCCTAAGCAAAGCTGACTAAATTTAATAACATCTGAATACAAAATAATGAAATGCGCCCTCGGGCTGATTTCGCTTTCATTTTCATTTTGTTTAGGTCAGCAGGTGCAGGATATTTCTTATCGACCCGGTTTTTCGCGGGTCATTCACAGAACAGGAACATGATGAGCGATTTTTTGCCGTTTTCGCGCCCGTCGATGGGCGACGCAGAGCTGGCTGCGCTGCGTGAAGTTTTGCAATCGGGCTGGATCACCACTGGACCGAAAAATCAGGCGCTGGAAGAGGCGTTCTGCACGTTAACCGGCAACCGTCACGCCATCGCCGTCAGTTCGGCGACCGGCGGCATGCACGTCACGCTGATGGGGCTGGGTATCGGTGCGGGCGATGAAGTGATCACCCCTTCTCAGACCTGGGTCTCCACGCTGAACATGATCTGCCTGCTCGGCGCGACCCCGGTGATGATCGATGTCGATCCCGATAACCTGATGATTACCCCCGAAGCGGTTGAAGCGGCAATCACCCCGCGAACCAAAGCAATTATCCCTGTGCACTACGCTGGTGCACCGGCGGATATTGACGCTATTCGCGCGATTGGCGAGCGTCACGCTATTCCGGTGATTGAAGATGCCGCCCACGCGGCGGGGACGTACTACAAAGGCCGTCACGTCGGCTGGCGCGGTACCGCCATTTTCTCATTCCATGCGATCAAGAATATGACCTGCGCCGAAGGCGGGCTGGTGGTGACCGATGATGACGAGCTGGCCGCGCGCATTCGCAGCCTGAAGTTCCACGGCCTCGGCGTTGACGCTTATGACCGCCAGACTCTGGGCCGCGCCCCGCAGGCGGAGGTGATTTCGCCGGGCTTTAAATACAATCTCGCGGATATCAACGCCGCGCTGGCGCTGGTGCAGCTGGACAAGCTCGCCCACGCCAATCAGCGTCGCGCCGCGATTGCGCAACGCTATCTGCGCGAGCTGGCGGATACGCCCTTCAGGCCGCTGGTGGCACCGTCGTGGGAGCATCAGCACGCCTGGCACCTGTTTATTATCCGCGTTGATGAAGCCACCTGCGGCATCAGCCGCGATGCGCTGATGGAAAGACTGAAGGCCATGGGCATTGGCACCGGCCTGCACTTCCGTGCGGCCCATACGCAAAAGTATTACCGCGAGCGTTTCCCTGAAGTTTCATTACCGCATACGGAATGGAACAGCGCGCGCATTTGTTCCATTCCGTTGTTCCCGGATATGACCGATGACGATGTCACTCGGGTCATTTCCGCACTGCACCAGCTGTCAGGACGTTGATATGTTTAGCTATCCTCCCGTGAAAAAGGTCTCGGTCGTTATTCCTGTGTATAACGAACAGGAGAGCCTGCCGGAGCTTATCCGCCGCACCGACACCGCCTGCGCGACGCTCGGACGGCAATATGAAATTCTGCTGGTCGACGACGGCAGCAGCGATGACTCGGCGCGGATGCTCACCGAAGCCGCCGAGGCCGAAGGCAGCCACGTGGTGGCGGTCCTGTTGAACCGCAACTACGGCCAGCACTCGGCGATTATGGCGGGTTTCAGTCACGTTACCGGCGACCTGATCATTACCCTTGATGCCGACCTGCAAAACCCGCCGGAAGAGATCCCGCGCCTGGTCGAGAAGGCCGACGAGGGCTACGACGTGGTCGGTACCGTGCGCCAGAACCGCCAGGACACCTTCTTCCGTAAAAGCGCCTCGAAGATGATCAACCGCCTGATCCAGCGCACCACCGGTAAAGCGATGGGCGACTATGGCTGCATGCTGCGCGCCTATCGCCGCCATATCATCGACGCGATGCTCAACTGCCATGAGCGCAGTACGTTTATCCCGATTCTGGCGAACACTTTTGCCCGCCGGGCGGTTGAGATCCCGGTGATGCACGCCGAGCGCGAATTCGGCGATTCCAAATACAGCTTTATGCGCCTGATTAACCTGATGTACGACCTGGTGACCTGCCTGACCACCACGCCGCTGCGCCTGCTGAGCCTGTTCGGCAGCGTCATCGCTCTGCTGGGCTTCGCCTTCGGCCTGATGCTGGTTGTGCTGCGTCTGGTGTTTGGTCCCCAGTGGGCGGCGGAAGGGGTGTTCATGCTGTTCGCGGTGCTATTTATGTTTATCGGCGCCCAGTTCGTCGGGATGGGCCTGCTCGGGGAGTATATCGGCCGCATCTATAACGATGTCCGCGCCCGCCCCCGCTACTTTATTCAACGTGTTGTTCGCCAGCCGGAAACGGCATCTCAAGAGGAAGATCGTTCATGAAAGCCGTAGTCTTCGCTTATCACGATATGGGTTGTGCAGGTATTCAGTCTCTGCTGGACGCCGGTTATGACATCGCCGCTATTTTTACCCATCCGGATAACCCTGGCGAAAACCATTTTTTTGGCTCCGTGGCGCGTATTGCCGCTGAGCAAGGCATCCCGGTATGGGCGCCGGAAGATGTGAATCATCCGCTGTGGATCGAACGTATCCGTGAGATTAAACCGGACGTGCTGTTCTCGTTCTACTACCGCAACCTGCTGTGCGATGACATTTTGAATATTGCGCCGCAGGGGGCTTTTAACCTGCATGGTTCACTGTTGCCGAAATACCGCGGCCGCGCGCCGCTGAACTGGGTGCTGGTGAACGGCGAAAGCGAAACTGGCGTAACGCTGCACCGTATGGTTAACCGCGCGGATGCCGGCAATATCGTGGCGCAGAAAAGCGTCGCGATCGGCGCGGATGACGCGGCGCTGGCGCTGCACCGTAAACTCTGCGCCGCAGCGTCGGATCTGCTGGCGCAGGCGCTACCCGCCATCCGCGACGGTAAAACCGAAGAGCGCGTCCAGGATGAAAGCCAGGCGACTTACGTCGGTCGCCGTACGCCGGAAGACGGTCGCCTCGACTGGGAACATTCGGCCCAGACGCTGCACAACCTCGTCCGCGCGGTCTCCGATCCGTGGCCGGGTGCGTTCGGCTACGCCGGCGCAAACAAGTTTATCGTCTGGAAATCCCGCGTGCGCCACGATCTGGCCGCCGCCAAAGCAGGGACGGTGCTCTCCGTTGCGCCGCTGGTCGTCGCCTGTCAGGAAGGGGCGTTAGAAATCGTTACCGGGCAGACCGAGCGCGGCGTTTATATGCAGGGTACCCAGCTGGCGCAGGCGCTTGGCCTGGTTGCCGGCGCGGTGCTGAGCAGCAAACCGGTGGTGGCGATTAAGCGCCGTACCCGCGTGCTGATCCTCGGGGTGAACGGCTTTATCGGCAACCACCTGACCGAGCGCCTGCTGCAGGACGACAACTACGAGATTTACGGCCTGGACATTGGCTCCGACGCTATCAGCCGCTTCCTCGACAACCCGCGCTTCCACTTCGTTGAAGGCGATATCAGCATCCACTCCGAGTGGATCGAGTACCACATTAAGAAGTGCGATGTGGTCCTGCCGCTGGTGGCGATTGCCACGCCAATCGAATATACCCGCAACCCGCTGCGCGTATTTGAGCTGGATTTCGAAGAGAACCTGAAGATTATCCGCGACTGCGTGAAATACGATAAGCGCATCATCTTCCCGTCGACCTCGGAAGTGTACGGCATGTGTACCGACAACAACTTTGATGAAGATACCTCCAATCTGGTGGTCGGGCCGATTAACAAACAGCGCTGGATCTACTCGGTTTCCAAGCAGCTGCTGGACCGCGTGATCTGGGCCTACGGCGATAAGAACGGCCTGAAGTTTACTCTGTTCCGCCCGTTTAACTGGATGGGGCCGCGCCTCGATAACCTTAATGCCGCGCGCATCGGTAGCTCTCGCGCCATCACCCAACTGATCCTCAACCTGGTAGAAGGTTCGCCGATCAAGCTGATTGAGGGCGGTAAGCAGAAGCGCTGCTTTACCGATATCAGCGACGGTATCGAAGCGTTGTTCCGCATCATTGAGAACAAGGACGGCCGCTGCGACGGGCAGATCATCAACATCGGCAACCCGGATAACGAAGCGAGTATCAAAGAACTGGCGGAAATGCTGTTGGCCTGCTTTGAACGCCATCCGCTGCGCGACCGCTTCCCGCCATTCGCCGGATTCCGCGAAGTGGAAAGCAGCGATTACTACGGTAAAGGCTACCAGGACGTCGAACATCGTAAGCCGAGCATTCGCAACGCGAAGCGCTGCCTGAACTGGGTGCCGACGGTGGAAATGGAAGAGACCGTGGAACATACCCTGGACTTCTTCCTGCGTACGGTTGAACTGACGGACAGCGGCAAATCATGAAACAGGTCGGCTTACGCATAGATGTCGATACCTTTCGCGGTACGCGGGACGGGGTCCCGCGACTGCTGGCTCTGCTGAGCCAGCACGGGATTCAGGCAAGCTTCTTTTTCAGCGTCGGGCCGGACAACATGGGGCGTCATATCTGGCGCCTGGTAAAGCCGAAGTTTCTGTGGAAGATGCTGCGCTCAAAGGCCGCGTCGCTATACGGCTGGGATATCCTGCTGGCCGGCACCGCCTGGCCAGGGCGCAGGATCGGCGCGGGTAATGAAGAAGTTATCCGCGCCGCCGCGCAGGAGCATGAAGTTGGCCTGCACGCCTGGGATCACTATAGCTGGCAGGCGTGGAGCGGCGTCTGGCCGCAGGAAAGGCTGACGCTGGAGGTTGAACGCGGGCTGCTGGAGCTGGAGCGGATTATCGGTCGCCCGGTAACCTGTTCCGCCGTTGCTGGCTGGCGCGCCGATCAGCGGGTGATCAAAGCCAAAGAGGCTTTCGATTTCCTCTATAACAGCGACTGCCGGGGGACCGGGCCTTTTCTGCCGCAGCTGGGGAACGGGGCGCCGGGGACCGTGCAGATCCCGGTGACCTTACCGACCTGGGATGAAGCGGTGGGAAACGCGGTGGATATTGCGGGCTTCAACCGCTATCTGCTGGACTGCATCCACCGCGACGCGGGGACGCCGGTCTATACCATCCATGCTGAAGTGGAAGGCATCGCCTTTGCGGATCAGTTTGATGAACTGCTGACCATGGCCGCACAGGAAGAGATCCAGTTTTGCCCGCTAAGCCAGCTTCTGCCCGCCGACTTTAGCGTGCTGCCGCGAGGGAAGGTGGTTCGTGGTGAACTGGCCGGCCGGGAAGGCTGGCTTGGACGTGAACAATTACTCAATTCGGGTGTTTGATGAAAAGCATTCGCTACGGCGCCTCTCTGGTCGCCCTTTTTGTCCTCTACTATTTACTGCCGCTCAACTTCCGCCTGCTCTGGCAGCCTGATGAAACCCGCTACGCGGAGATCAGCCGCGAAATGCTGGCGACCGGCGACTGGGTAGTGCCGCATTTCCTCGGGCTGCGCTACTTTGAAAAACCGATTGCCGGCTACTGGATCAACAGCATCGGCCAGTGGCTATTCGGCCACAATAATTTTGCCGTCCGCTTTGGGGTGGTGTTTTCCATTACCGTCACCGCGCTGCTGGTCGCCTGGCTGGCATGGCGTCTTTTCCGCGATAAACGCGTCGCGATCCTGTCGCCGGTGATCTTCCTGACCGCGCTGCTGGTCTACGGTATCGGCACCTACGCGGTGCTCGACCCGATGATCACCATGTGGATGGCGCTGGCGATGTGCAGCTTCTGGGGCGCGGCGCAGGCCCAAAGCCACGGCGGCAAAATTCTCGGCTATGTTTTACTCGGCGTGGCCTGCGGGATGGGGGTGATGACCAAAGGCTTCCTCGCGCTGGCGGTGCCGGTGGTCGGGGTACTGCCGTGGGTGATTGCGCGTAAGCGCTGGCGCGAAGTGCTGACTTACGGCTGGCTGGCGGTGGGCGTCTGCGCGCTGGTGGTGCTGCCGTGGGGGCTCGCCATCGCCAAACGCGAGCCGGACTTCTGGCGCTACTTCTTCTGGGTGGAGCATATCCAGCGTTTCGCGGAAAAAGATGCCCAGCATAAAGCGCCGTTCTGGTACTACATTCCGTTCCTGATTGCCGGCAGCCTGCCGTGGCTGGCGCTGCTGCCGGGGGCGCTCAAGCGCGGCTGGACCGAACGCGATGAGTCGCGCGGCGCGCTCTATTTGCTCGGATGGGTGGTGATGCCGTTCCTGTTCTTCAGCATTGCTAAGGGTAAACTGCCAACCTATATCCTGCCCTGTTTTGCTCCCCTGTCGATTCTGATGGCGCGCTACGCGCTGGACGCCGCGAAGGCGGGGGTGAAGGCGCTGAAAATTAACGGCGCGATCAACCTGGCCTTTGGCCTGATTGGCCTGGTCGCCGTGCTGGTGGTTTCGCCGTGGGGCTTTATGCACAAGCCGGTATGGAGCCATATTGAGCTCTATAAATGCCTGCTGGCTGCGCTGATATTTGGCTGCTGGGCGCTGATGGGCTGGCTGGCGATGAAGGACAACGGCCGCCGCTGGACCCTCGCCTCCTGCTGCCCGCTCGGGCTGGCGCTGCTGGTGGGCTTCGCTATCCCGGATCGGGTGATCGACAGCAAGCAGCCGCAGTTCCTGGTGGATATCGTCAGCGAATCGCTGACCCCGAGCCGCTACGTGTTGACCAATAACGTCGGTATCGCCGGCGGGCTGTCGTGGGAGCTCAAGCGCAGCGATATCATTCTGTTCGACAAGCAGGGCGAGCTGAAGTACGGTCTCTCCTGGCCGGACGCGCAGCGCCAGTTTGTCGATCAGGCGCATTTTGCTGACTGGCTGGCGACACACCGCCAGCAGGGCCCCGTCTCGCTGGTTCTGCTGATGGACAAAGGAGAAAGTATGGCTGATTTAGCGCTACCGAAACCAGATAGCTCCTACGAGCTAGGGCGCGTGGTGTTTATCCAGTATCTGCCGCAATGAGCGTGTGGATCTGTCTGGTTTTCGCCAGCCTGCTGAGCTGCGCTGGACAGCTGTGCCAGAAACAGGCCACCCGCCCATCCAAATCCGGGCGGCGCGGGCGCCATATCCTCGGCTGGCTGGGTTTAGCGCTGCTCGCTCTGGGCTGCAGTATGCTGCTGTGGCTTAGCGTGCTGCAGTCGATCCCGGTCAGTATCGCCTACCCTATGCTAAGCCTGAACTTTGTCTGGGTGACCCTGGCGGCGTGGGGGATCTGGCGCGAGCCGGTCGCGCGTCGCCACTGGATTGGCGTGGGACTCATCGTCGTCGGGATCGTTATTCTGGGGAGCCGTATCTGATGGGCTTAATCTGGGCGTTATTCAGCGTCGGCCTGGCGAGCGGCGCGCAGCTGCTGCTGCGCAGCGCGATGGTCGAGCTCCCGCCGTTGACGGAGATATTCACCTTCCTCAACCATCTGCTGCATCTGCGGGCGGGCACGTTTGGCCTGGCGTTTGGGCTTATGGGTTACCTGCTGTCGATGGTCTGCTGGTACTTCGCCCTGCATCGACTGCCGCTGGCGAAAGCCTACGCGCTGCTGAGCCTGAGCTACATCCTGGTATGGGCCGCCGCCATCTGGCTCCCCGGCTGGCATGAGCCTTTCCACTGGCAATCGCTGCTGGGCGTGCTGCTGATTGTCGCCGGGGTGCTGACGATCTTCTGGCCGGTGAAGCGGCAGGGCTAGCCCGGTAGCCTGCTTTTGGGGCGACCGGGCCCGAGCAGGATGGCTAACTTACTGCCGCCCCTGGTGGTCTCCATCCATATTTTACACACGCTGGTTAACGGTACCGACAGCAGCATTCCCACCGGGCCAAGCAGCCATCCCCAGACCAGCAATGAGAGGAAAACCACCAGCGTAGACATGCCCAGCCGGTGGCCCATCATGCGGGGTTCGAGAATATTGCCGATAATCATGTGCACGACTAAAAAGAGCGCGCCGACCAGCAGACACTCATAATACCCGTTAAAAAGTAACGCCTGGATCATCGGCGGGACGGCGGAAATCACCGAGCCAATGTTAGGCACATAGTTCAGCAGAAAAGCCAGCACGCCCCACATCAGCGCAAACTGTACCCCCATCAGCATCAGTCCTAACCAGACAATCACCCCTGTCCACAGGCTGAGCAGCGTTTTCAGCGCCAGATAATGCGAAACGCCTTTTAACGCCCGGTGAAGACCGGCGATGTGGATTTGCGGGTTGTTGAGGGCAAAACGGAGCTTATAGGGCACATGACGGACTTCAAAAAGCATAAATACTACCGTCATCACCAGCAGAACGACGCTGGCCATAGCGCCGGACAGCCCGGTCATCAGGGTGGTCGTGAACGTCATCAGCTTGTCAGAGTCTATGCGTTGTAGCATACGCTCCGGGGACATGTGAATATGCAAAAACGGCAGCGCCTCCTGCAATCGCAGGACTTTTGCCGTCAGCTCTTTATTATATTTTGGCATCATGGCGACAAATTCGTTAACCGACGCGGCCAGTACGCCAATTAACGCGGTGAGCACGATCAGCATCACCACCACCACGATAGTAATGGCTGCCGGGCGACGCACGCCGCGGCGAATAAACCAGGTGACCAGAGGGTTGAGGACAATGGCGAAGAACAGCGCCAGTAATAGCTGCACGATGATATCTGCCGCGGCGTGAATACCGGCGAGGATAACCACCAGTGACGCCAGTTTGAGCAGAATATGCATGCCCGTTTTATCGGGCTGAGGGGTTGTCATTCACTCTTCCTTTCTATGATTTTCATAAAGAGCCCACTCCATTAGGGCTATTTTACTTGCCATTTTGAACACGGGCAGTGCTCGACAAAATACGAAAGTATTTTGAACGCCCTTCAGGGCGGCCCGGAGGGCGAGCGTAGCGAGTCAATCCTCACGTACTCCGTGTACGCTCCGGTTTCTGTGCGCTGTCCGTGTTCAAACTGCCTGCGACAATAACGCCTGGTGGGATAGACTCTAAGTGTAGCGGCTGGCTTGCTGCCAGGAATCCTAATCTGGCTGCTGATTTATAACGTGTGGCGTGGTAGAAATGAAACACAGTTGTAAAAATCTGGTGGAACCCGATGCCCGAAACCGTCGCTGAACCGGCGCTCAATGGATTGCGCCTCAATCTGCGGATTGTCTCTGTCGTGATGTTTAACTTTGCCAGCTATCTGACCATTGGCCTGCCGCTGGCTGTATTGCCCGGCTACGTTCATGATGTGATGGGGTTTAGTGCCTTTTGGGCCGGGCTGGTGATTAGCCTCCAGTACTTCGCTACGCTGCTCAGCCGCCCGCACGCCGGGCGTTACGCCGACCAGCTGGGGCCAAAAAAGATCGTCATTTTCGGCCTGTGCGGCTGCTTTTTGAGCGGACTCGGCTATCTGCTGGCGGCGCTCTTCGGCGGTTTGCCCGTGGTTAGCCTGGCGCTGCTGTGCCTTGGGCGCATAATTCTCGGCATCGGGCAGAGCTTCGCGGGAACCGGCTCCACGCTGTGGGGCGTCGGGGTAGTCGGTTCGCTGCATATCGGGCGGGTTATCTCCTGGAACGGCATTGTCACTTACGGGGCGATGGCGATGGGTGCGCCGCTCGGCGTGCTCTGTTACTCGCTGATGGGCCTGCACGGGCTGGCGTTGACCATTATGGCGGTCGCGCTGGTGGCGGTGCTGTGCGCGTTGCCGCGGGCAGCGGTGAAAGCGGGCAGGGGTAAAGCGATGTCGTTTCGCGCGGTGCTGGGGCGCGTCTGGCTCTACGGCATGGCGCTGGCCCTGGCTTCGGCGGGGTTTGGCGTTATCGCCACCTTTATCACCCTGTTTTATGATGCTAAAGGCTGGGACGGTGCCGCCTTCGCCCTGACGCTGTTTAGCTGCGCCTTTGTCGGCACCCGGCTGTTGTTCCCCAACGGAATTAACCGCCTCGGCGGGCTGAACGTGGCGATGATCTGTTTTGTCGTCGAGATTATTGGGCTGCTGTTAGTAGGCCTGGCGGAGACGCCGCTGCTGGCGAAAGTCGGCACCTTCTTTGCCGGAGCCGGTTTTTCGCTGGTGTTCCCGGCGCTTGGCGTGGTGGCGGTGAAGGCCGTGCCGCAGCAGAACCAGGGGGCGGCGCTGGCAACCTATACGGTATTTATGGATCTCTCGCTGGGGATCACCGGTCCGCTTGCCGGGCTGCTGATGGCGTGGGCGGGCATTTCATCGATCTATCTGGCGACGGCGGGGCTGGTCGCGGCGGCGCTGCTGCTGGGATGGCGGTTAAAAAAACGGCCCCCGGTCGCTGAACCGGAGGCCGCGGCGTCAGGCCAGTAGTTACTGGATGACGAGGGTGTTGATAATGTTTTCCGCTTCGGTCTGCGCCTGCTGCTGATTATCCGCTGGCAGCGTGATCTGTAGCGTCAGCAGTTTGTCATCAACCTTACCGAGCAGGACGGAAGACCAGGCGGTCTGGCCCTTGGCGGAGATGATGCTGTCCAGCTGTTGCAGGGTGTGGCCTTTGATCTCAATGGATTTATTGCTCACCACCTGCAGCTGCGGGTCGCGGCTGCGCTGCTGCTCTTCCAGACGCTGGCTCATGACGGCCAGATCTTCATTGGTGCTGTCGCCAACAATCACGATCACCGCTTTCTGGCCGGTAGCGTCAGAATAGACGTGCATATTGTTGGCCTGGGTGCCCAGCTTGCCGCTCTGGTCGGTCATACCGGCTGGCAGGGAGAAGCTCAGTTTGCCATCCAGCAGACTAATAGGTTGCCCGCTGGCGTTGCTTTCCGCAGCCGCCCCGGCAGTCGGCGTTTTTGTATCGCTGTTATCACAGGCCGCAAGACCCACAACCAGCAGGCCAATACCGACATATTTAACCAAATTGCGCATTGACATCTTCCTTTCGATAAACGGCCACTAACGGCTCATTCGCTTATCTTATCACATCGTTTCACGAGTACTCTTAACCTGGCTGCAATGCGGATAAATCAGATTTATCTGCCAGCTTTTTCAGCAGCATATTCAACAACATGCCGTACATCGGCAGGAAGAATACGATGCTAATCAGCACCTTGAAGCAGTAGTCGACGATGGCGATTTCACCCCAGTGCGCCGCCATAAACGGATCCGGGCTGCGCCAGAAGGCGATAAAGAAGAAGGCCAGCGTATCGCTGACGTTACCGAAAAGAGTGGATGCCGTGGGCGCTAGCCACCAGCGGCGGTTCTGACGCAAGCGGTTGAAGACGTGGACGTCGAGGATCTGCCCCAGCGCGTAGGCCATAAAGCTGGCGGCGGCGATACGGGCGACAAACAGATTAAAGCTGGTTAATGCGGCAAAGCCCTGCCACTCGCCCATATAGAACAGCGCGGAAACCCCGTAGGAGATGAGCAGCGCCGGAATCATCACCGCGAGGATAATGCGTCGCGCCAGCGGAGCGCCGAAAATCCGCACCGTCAGGTCGGTGGCGAGGAAAATAAACGGAAAGCTGAACGCGCCCCAGGTGGTATGAAAACCAAAGATGGAGATCGGCAGCTGCACCAGATAGTTACTGGAAGTGATGACCAGCAGATGGAAAAGCGATAGCCAGATCAGCGCTTTTTTACGCTGTACGGTAGTAAACGGACTCATATTGTGACCTTTTTATGCCCGTTATTCTTCAAGCTGCAGATGCGTTAACTTTCCTCGCTCATCCCAGTCACTTACTGATGTAAGCTGCTGGAAATTCGCTGCGTCGTCGCCTTTCTGCAACTCGAATGATTTAGGGCCAGAGAGTTGGGGTGAGGGAACCCAATAAAAACGGCTGCATGATACTGCGTTGCGAGCGTATTGCAATGGTTGTTTTTCGCGCAAACGTTAACCTGGCTTGCGTACTGGCGAACTGGGGGTAAACTAGGGCCGTTTTGTTAATGTGAGATGAAAATGAGCGAACTTTTCTCCAGCCCTGATCATACGCTTGATGCGCAGGGGCTTCGTTGCCCGGAACCGGTGATGATGGTGCGTAAGACCGTGCGTACCATGCCGGTGGGCGAGACGCTGCTAATCGTGGCCGACGATCCGGCGACGACCCGCGATATTCCCGGTTTCTGCCGCTTTATGGAGCATGAACTGCTGGCGCAGGAAACCGAGGCGCTGCCGTACCGCTATTTGATCCGTAAAAGCCACTGATCCGCTTCAGGTTTCCCCGGATTGCGGCTGGCGCCTGATCCGGGCTACAACAAACCAGACCGCACTAACCTGTAGCCCGGGCCAGGCGCGTCAAGCGCCGTCCCGGGACTTGCCCTTATTTCTTACGTAACAGCCGCAGCGCGTTAGCGGTGACCAGCACCGTCGCCCCGGTATCCGCCAGCACCGCCAGCCACAGGCCGGTCAGTCCAAGCAGGGTGGTGACGAGGAAAATCCCCTTCAGACCCAGCGCGATAGCGATGTTCTGCCGGATATTGGCGTGGGTGGCGCGCGCTAGCGAAATCATTTGCGCCAGCCCGGTCAGGCGGTTATGGGTCAATGCCGCATCAGCAGTTTCCAGGGCGACGTCGGTGCCGCTGCCCATGGCGATGCCAATCGTCGCCGCTTTCATCGCCGGCGCATCGTTGATTCCGTCGCCGACCATGGCCAGCGGCGACTCGGCGTTGAGCGCGATCACCGCCTGTACTTTATCCGCAGGCAGCAGCCCGGCGCGGAACGCCAGCCCCAGTTCGCTGGCGATGGCCGCCGCCGCGCGCGGATTGTCGCCGGTCAGTATGACTCCCTGAACGCCTAACTGATGGAGCTCATCCACCGCCTGGCGGGCATCGTCGCGCAGCGTATCGCGCAGCGCCAGAATCCCCAGCAGCGTCTCATCGCGCATCACCAGCACCACGGTTTGTCCGGCGCTCTCCAACTGTTGAATACGTTCATCGTACTGCGGATCGTTATTTTTCCCGGCGGCGCAAATCAGCACCTGACGACCTTCGACCTGCGCCTCAATGCCGGAGCCGGCCAGCGCGCGCTGGCCGCTGGCCAGCGGAATCACCAGCTGACGCTGCTCCGCCTCACGTACGACGGCCTGGGCTAACGGGTGGCTGGAGCCTTGCTCCACGGCGGCCGCCAGCGCCAGCAGATCGTTTTCGCCAATGTTCGCGGTCGCCATCACGGCGGTGACGCGCGGCTGGCCTATAGTCAAGGTGCCGGTTTTATCAAACGCCACCTGGCGCACGCGGCCCAGTTGCTCCAGCGCCGCGCCGCCTTTAATCAGCGCGCCGCGACGCGCCGCCACCGCCAGCCCTGAGGTAATCGCCGCCGGGGTGGAGATCACCAGCGCGCACGGACAGCCAATCAGCAGCAGCGTTAAACCTTTATAGATCCACGGCAGCCATGCGCCAGCAAACAGCAGCGGCGGAACAAGGGCTACCAGCAGCGCGACGACCATAATCGCCGGGGTATAGATGCGGCTGAAGCGATCGATAAAGCGCTCAATCGGGGCGCGGCGCTCCTCCGCTTCTTCAATCAGCTTAAGAATGCGATCGATGGCGCTGTCGCCCGGTTCGGAGAGCACCGTCAGCTGTACCAGACGATCGACGCTGGTGGCGCCGGCCGCTACGCGTTCCCCGGCGTTACGCTCCACCGGTACGGATTCACCGGTTAGCGCGCTCTCATCGAAGCTGGCGAAGGGCGAGAGCAACTGGCCATCGGCGGGCAGACGGCCCCCGGCGGCCACTTCAATCACGTCGCCGGGGCGCAGGTCGCGCTGGGCTACGATTTCGCGTACGCCGTCTCGCACGCGGATTGCCGTGTCGGGTTTCAGCGCCATCAACGCGCTGACGCCTTGACGCGCGCGGCTGGCGGCCCAACCCTCAAGGCGTTCGCCGATTAAGAACAGCAGTAGCACCATCGCCGCTTCGGCGGTGGCGCCGATAAACAGCGCACCGATGGCGGCGACGCTCATCAGGGTTTCGATGGCGAACCAGCTTCCGCTTTTGATCAGGCGTATTGCTTGCCGGGCGACCGGCCACAGGCCGACAAGGGTGGTTGCGATGAAGGCGATTTCGCCCAGAGGAGGGTTAAACTGCTCCAGCCCCCAGCTGAGGGCCATCATTGCGACCAGGGTGATGAGCGGCAGATTCTCGCGCAGCCACGAGGTGGAGTCCTCTGTCCGGGGCGCGTTTTCATCCCGCAGCTGATAGCCCGCGGCGCGCACGGCGCTTTCGATCTGCGGACCAACGTCGCCCTCGGCGTTGACCAGCAGCTTTTCGGTGGCGAACAGCACCTGAACCTGGCTTACTCCCGGCACCTGGCGAACGGCGGTTTCAACCTTGCGGGCGCAGGCCGCGCAATCCATGCCTTCTACCAGCCAGCTAAAGCGAGCGTGACTGAACGCGTCGTTTTCAGCGGCGGTTTCGCTGCTGCAGGCGTGGTCCGCGCAGCAGCTTTCCGCAGGCTGTGCGGCAGGGGTAAATTTTAACGATGAGAATTGTGGGACTTTTTTATCCTGCGATTCTGGAGCCGACATAGGACCCTCCGGGTAATGATAATTTTCTCATTACCCGCAGGATACACTCTGGAGTCGACTCCAGAGTCAAGCGCTTAATTACAAATAGAGTGCGCGGACGATCAGGAAGTGCCCGGCGAAGTAAAACGCCGAGGAGATCGCGTTGTCAGCGCGGAAGCGGCGGCGATAATGGCTGATGAGCCAGACCGCGTTGCCGAGCAGCAGGAACGCGGCGCCAACGAAACCGGACAGCGCGGTGTCCGTCGGGCGAGCGAACCACAGCTCGCCAGCCAGCCAGACCATCACCAGCGTCATCGCGATAAAGGTAAACACCGGCATTCGCATCTCTTCCAGGCGCGTCCAGATGATGGCCAGCAGCAGCGCGCCGAGGATCAGCAGCACCAGCGGCAGCGGCCAGAAGAACGATAGCGTCAGCTGGCTGGCAAACCAGATGGTGTAGAGCAGATGGGAGAGAAAGAACGCCCCCACGGCGTACATCACCTGCTGCCGGGGCAGTAGGGTCAAGGCGTCGCCGACCAGCGAAGCGCAAAGCCCGGCCAGCACCAGATAGCTGATGGCGTTAAACATCGGCGCTTGCCAGGCCAGTAACAGAAGCAGGATCAGCGTGACGGGTTTAAATACCCAGCGACGCCAGGCTGGCCCACGATAGGACGCATCGACGTAAAGCCATGCGGAGAAACAGACAGCAATAAATGACCAAAGCATAGTAAGTCCCTGTATCTGTTATCATTAAGTAAGTGATTGTACTTACAGTACTGAATCTCAGTGTAGTGGTTTGCAGAGGAAGATGACAATGATAATCAAGCCACAGTATGCTTATTCCTGATAATTCCTGGGGGCAAGGTGAATGAGTAAGGTTCCGCTGTTTTTTATGGTTGCCGTTGCCATCATTGCGGTTGCCGCGTCGTATCGCTATGCGCAGCAGCGCCGCGAAAAAATGGAGAATGACGCCGCGCCGCTGTTGCAAAAACGGGTGGTGGTGAGCAATAAGCGGGAGAAGGTGATTAACGATCGCCGTTCGCGCCAGCAGACGGTGACGCCTGCCGGCAGCGAGATGCGTTATGAAGCCAGCTTCAGGCCGGAAAGCGGCGGAATGGAAATGGTTTTTCGTCTGCAGGCGCCGCAGTATCATGCGTTAAGCGTCGGCGATAAAGGCGTCCTGAGCTATAAAGGTTCGCGGTTTATGGGCTTTGCGCCAGATCCCTGAACCTTTTCCCGGCGTTACTTCTTCTTCAGGGTCGCCTTGAGTTTTTTCTGCCAGGCGACCAGTTCGAACACGCCGAAGATGAAAATACGGACCTGTTCGAAACGCCCCAGCGGCGGCATCTCTTTCGTCTGCGTCGCCTTGAGCAGCGTCAGCTGCAGGCCGTGCATCAGAATCATAAAGATTAGCGCCACGTTAACGAAGATATTCAGTGGCTTTGGGAACGGTTGAAACAGATTCAGCAATAAAAACGCCCACACGCACAGCATCAGCAAGCGGCCAAAATTAATCAGCATGGTTTTCTCCTTGGGCCTCACGTTGATAGAGACGGTAGGCGACCTGTCCGGCCACTTTTTCACGATAGACGTGCCAGTTCTCCGGCACCGGCGGTAAGCCGTTTTCGACTTCACTCTCGATGTAGATGAGCGCTTCATCGCTAAGCCAGCCGTTGTTTTCCAGCAGTTTCAGCGTCTCTTCAAGCAGCCCCTTACGAAACGGGGGATCGACAAACACAATATTGTGCGGTGCGCCCGCCTGAGCGAGAAACGCTAAAGTATTGGTGTTCACGACCTTAGCGTTGCTGGCTTTGAGGGTCGCCAGGTTTTTTTGCAGCTGCTGCGCGACGCCGCGCTCCATTTCCAGCAGCGTGGCGTTGGCCGCATAGCGGGAGAGGGCTTCAAGGCCCAGCGCGCCGCTGCCGGCGAAGCAGTCGAGGCAGTTAGCGTCAACGATCGACGGCGCCAGCCAGTTAAATAGCGTTTCGCGTACCCGGTCGGTGGTCGGGCGCAGACCCGGGCTCTCCGGCACCGGTAATTTACGGCCCCGCCATTGCCCGCCGATAATACGGATCTGGCCGCTGCCTGCGTGGTTTGGTTTCTTCATCTCTTTGCTCAAGTCTCAACTTCCGGGCTGCTATTCTAACGATCGGCAGCGGTTGACGAAACCTTAATCCGGGGGCGGTGATGCGAGTTAAGTTAAGTGGTAGACTATCCGACTAATTTCATCATTTTTCAGCTTCCGCTGCCAACAGGCCGAAGCTGTGCCATGAATTAACAGCGAGGAGTGTAGTCGCAAATGGCGAAAGACAAAAAACGTGGCTTCTTTTCCTGGCTGGGCTTTGGCCAAAAAGAACAGGCGCAGGAAAGCGAAACAGAACAAAAAGTAGAAGCCCAGCAAGAGGTTGCAGAACCGTCTGCGGAAAGTGAAGCGCCTGTCGCTGCGCCGGAAACGGTCGACGCGCCTGCGACGGAGAAACCGGACGCCGAAGCCTTTGCCGCCGAGGTGGTTGAGGTGACCGAGCAGGTCGTGGAGAGCGAACAACCGCAGGCGGTTGTCGAATCCCCGGTCGTTGAAGCAGTTGCGGAGCAGCCTGCGGTTGAAGAAATTGTCGCTGAGCCGCTGATTGAAGAGGTCATTGCCGAGCCGGTAGCGGCTGAAGCCGTCGCTGAACAGACGCCGGAAGCGGTCATTACCGAACCGGAAACAGCAGTTATTGAAGAAACCGCCGTTGACCAGCCGGAACCAGACGAAACGGCAGAAGAGGCTGAGGCCGATATCACCGATGAAGAGCTGGAAGCGCAGGCTATGGCGGCGGCCGATGCGGCAGAAAACGCTAAGGAAGTGGTGCCGGACGAAACCGTCGTGACGCCGTTAGAGCAGGAAAAACCGACCAAAGAAGGTTTCTTCGCCCGCCTCAAACGCAGCCTGGTAAAAACCAAACAAAACCTCGGTTCCGGATTTATCAGTCTGTTCCGCGGTAAGAAAATCGACGATGATCTGTTTGAAGAGCTGGAAGAGCAGCTGCTGATTGCCGACGTCGGCGTGGAAACCACGCGTAAGATCATCACTAATCTGACCAACGACGCCAGCCGTAAGCAGCTGCGCGACGCCGAGGCGCTGTACGGTCTGCTGAAAGAAGAGATGGGCGATATTCTGGCGAAAGTGGATGAGCCGCTGAACGTTGAAGGCAAAACGCCGTTTGTGATTCTGATGGTCGGCGTCAACGGCGTCGGTAAAACCACCACCATCGGTAAGCTGGCGCGTCAGTTCGAGCAGCAGGGCAAGTCGGTGATGCTGGCGGCGGGCGATACTTTCCGCGCGGCGGCGGTAGAGCAGCTTCAGGTTTGGGGGCAGCGTAACCATATTCCGGTGATTGCCCAGCATACCGGCGCGGACTCGGCATCGGTCATTTTCGATGCCATCCAGGCGGCGAAGGCGCGCAATATTGACGTCCTGATTGCCGATACTGCGGGCCGTCTGCAGAATAAATCGCACCTGATGGAAGAACTGAAGAAGATTGTCCGCGTCATGAAAAAACTCGATGTCGATGCGCCGCATGAAGTTATGCTGACCATTGACGCCAGCACCGGGCAGAACGCGATTAGCCAGGCCAAACTGTTCCACGAAGCGGTTGGACTGACCGGTATCACCTTGACTAAGCTGGATGGTACCGCCAAGGGCGGGGTTATCTTCTCGGTTGCCGATCAGTTCGGTATTCCGATTCGCTACATCGGTGTTGGCGAACGTATTGAAGATCTGCGTCCGTTTAATGCGGGCGACTTTATTGAGGCACTTTTTGCCCGAGAGGATTAAAAATGATTCGCTTTGAACAAGTCAGCAAAGCCTATCTCGGTGGGAGACAAGCGCTGCAGGGGGTGACTTTCCACCTGCAGGCGGGCGAGATGGCGTTTCTGACCGGCCATTCCGGCGCGGGGAAAAGTACCCTGCTGAAGCTTATCTGCGGTATCGAACGGCCCAGCGCCGGCAAAATCCTCTTCGGCGGCCATGATATCAGCCGCCTGAAGAGCCGCGAGGTGCCGTTTTTGCGCCGTCAGATTGGCATGATTTTCCAGGACCATCATCTGCTGATGGACCGTACCGTTTACGATAATGTGGCGATCCCGCTGATTATCGCCGGCGCCAGTGGCGATGATATCCGTCGTCGCGTCTCGGCGGCGCTGGATAAAGTCGGGCTGCTGGACAAAGCGAAAAACCTGCCGATTCAGCTTTCAGGCGGTGAACAACAGCGCGTGGGCATCGCCCGCGCGGTGGTCAATAAACCCGCGGTCCTGCTGGCGGATGAACCGACCGGTAACCTCGATGAGGCGCTGTCGGAAGGGATCTTACGTCTGTTTGAAGAGTTTAACCGCGTTGGGGTGACGGTGCTGATGGCGACGCATGACCTGGGGCTTATATCCAGTCGTCCGTACCGCGTCCTGTCCCTCAGCGAGGGGCATATGCATGGAGGCCACATCGGTGAATAAGCGCGAGGCAATGAACCACATTCGCCGATTCGGCAATCGATTCGACCGTTTCCGCAATGCGGGCGGGGCGGGTGGTAGCGGCGGACGCAATGGGTCGAAGCGGCCAAAAGCCGCGCCGAATCCGGCTTCCCGTAAGAGCAACGTATTCAATGAGCAGGTGCGCTACGCCTGGCACGGCGCGGTACAGGATCTGAAAAGTACGCCGCTGGCGACGTTCCTGACGGTGATGGTGATCGCCATTTCGTTGACCCTGCCGAGCGTGTGCTACATGGTCTACAAAAACGTCAGCACCGCAGCGTCGCAGTATTACCCCACGCCGCAAATCACCGTTTATCTGGAAAAAACGCTGGATGACGATGCGGCTGCCCGGGTAGTCGGCCAGCTGCAGGCGGAGCAGGGCGTCGAGAAGGTTAACTATCTGTCGCGTGATGAAGCCCTTGGCGAATTCCGCAACTGGTCTGGCTTTGGCGGCGCGCTGGATATGCTGGAAGAGAACCCGCTGCCGGCGGTAGCGATCGTGGTGCCGAAGATTGATTTCCAGAGCGTTGAGGCGCTGAACACGCTGCGCGACCGCGTGAGCCACGTTCAGGGCGTTGATGAAGTGCGTATGGATGACAGCTGGTTTGCGCGCCTCTCGTCGCTCACCGGGCTGGTCGGACGCGTGTCGGCGATGATCGGCGTACTGATGGTGGCGGCGGTCTTCCTGGTGATCGGCAACAGCGTACGTCTGAGCATCTTCGCCCGTCGCGATACCATTAACGTGCAGAAACTGATTGGCGCGACCGACGGCTTCATTCTGCGTCCGTTCCTTTACGGCGGAGCGCTGCTGGGGTTTTCCGGCGCGTTTCTGTCGCTGATCTTGTCGGAAATTATGGTCATGCGCCTGTCGTCGGCGGTTACCGAAGTGGCGAAAGTCTTCGGCACGCAGTTTGAACTCAGCGGCTTAGGCTTTGACGAGTGCCTGCTGATGCTGATTGTTTGCTCGATGATTGGCTGGGTCGCCGCCTGGCTGGCAACCGTTCAACATTTACGTCACTTTACTCCCGAGTAGTAAAAATCTGGTATAATCTTTCCCTGCACTGAATATCTCTCTGCAGGGAAAGAGTCCCTGTCGACGCTTCCCTAAACTTCATGACCATGTCACATTTTGTGCGTAATCTATTCACATCATTGCATGGAACTTGTGGATAAAATCACTGTCTGATACTAATGTGAGTGATATTCTCGTTGCTCATCAATGCTGGCATGTTTGTTGCTCCGTTGTGAGGACAGAATGATGCCAGAAGATATCGATTGAGAGGATTTGAATGACCAAAGATATGCAAACTTTAGCCTTAGCCCCCGTTGGTAACCTGGAATCGTACATCCGGGCTGCTAACACTTGGCCGATGTTATCGGCTGATGAAGAGCGGGAGCTTGCTGAAAAGCTGCATTACCAGGGCGATCTGGAAGCAGCGAAAAAGCTGATCCTGTCTCACCTGCGCTTTGTTGTTCATATTGCTCGTAACTACTCGGGCTATGGCCTGCCGCAGGCGGATCTGATTCAGGAAGGCAACATTGGCCTGATGAAAGCCGTGCGCCGTTTTAACCCGGAAGTGGGCGTGCGTCTGGTTTCCTTCGCCGTGCACTGGATCAAAGCGGAAATTCATGAATACGTGCTGCGTAACTGGCGTATCGTGAAGGTCGCGACCACGAAAGCACAGCGTAAGTTGTTCTTTAACCTGCGTAAAACCAAGCAGCGTCTGGGCTGGTTTAATCAGGATGAAGTCGAAATGGTTGCCCGCGAGCTGGGCGTGTCGAGCAAAGACGTGCGTGAGATGGAGTCACGTATGGCGGCGCAGGACATGACCTTTGACATGTCTTCGGATGATGAGTCCGATAGCCAGCCGATGGCGCCGGTACTCTATCTGCAGGATAAAACGTCTAACTTTGCCGATGGCATCGAAGACGATAACTGGGAAGAGCAGGCGGCGAACAAGCTGACCGACGCGATGCAGGGTCTTGACGAACGTAGCCAGGACATCATCCGCGCCCGCTGGTTGGACGAAGACAACAAGTCCACGCTGCAGGAGCTGGCAGACCGCTACGGCGTGTCGGCTGAACGTGTGCGCCAGCTTGAAAAGAACGCCATGAAAAAACTGCGCGCCGCTATCGAAGCCTAATCTGAGCGCCAGTCCCCCGATAACGCCCCACATTACGTTGGGGCGTTTTGTTTTTCTGCCTCCGCCAGCGCCTGTGGGCAGTGCATTTTCAGACACTCAAGCAGGATGTTGAACGCCGGCTCCATCTGCGTTTCCGGCTGCGAAGCAAAGCCCATCAACAGCCCTTTCTTGCGTTGCGTTGTCAGGTAATAGCGTGACAGCGGACGCACTAAGATATTGCGCGCGTTGGCGTCGCGGGCAATCGCCACGTCATCCGCCTCATCCGGCAAATTCAGTATTAGATGTAGCCCGGCATTATCGCTGAAGTCCGACAGCGCGTGCGGCCCGCAGTGCCGCTGAATCAGCTCGGTCAAAAAGACGCGGCGGCGGCTGTAGAGCAGGCGCATGCGGCGAATATGCGCCGAGTAATGACCGGCGTTGATAAATTCCGCCAGCGCCAGCTGGATAAGCGAATGGCCGCCGCGATAGAGCTCGGCATGGGCGTTTTTGAGTTCAGCCGCCAACGGTCGAGGCAGCACGACGTAGCCAAGCCGCAGTCCCGGGTAGAGCGTTTTACTGAACGTACCGACATAGACCACCGGCGCTTCGGGGACTAAGCCCTGTAGCGCCGGGATCGGCTGGCCGGAAAAGCGAAACTCGCTGTCGTAATCATCTTCCACAATCCAGCTGTCGTGCTGATGGGCTAGCGTAAGCAGGCGCTGTCGGCGCTCAAGGCTCATTACCGCGCCGAGGGGATACTGATGGGATGGCGTAACGAAGATCAGCCGCGGGGCTTCGGCTATGCTTTCGGGCGGGCACAGGCCGCTGGCATCAACCACCACGGGCTCGGCCCGCACTTCATTCATCGCCAGCACATGGCGAATGCCCCAGTAGGACGGTTCCTCCACCCAGGCGAGATCGCCGCGGTCGCACAGCATGCGGGTAATCAGGTCGATCGCCTGGTGGATCCCTTCGGTGATAAGAATTTGATCTGCCTGACACTGAACGCCG
This sequence comes from Klebsiella sp. BDA134-6, assembly GCF_015601345.1. NCBI lineage: Bacteria > Pseudomonadati > Pseudomonadota > Gammaproteobacteria > Enterobacterales > Enterobacteriaceae > Klebsiella > Klebsiella sp. BDA134-6. Next base: position 5,513,303 of record NZ_CP064784.1, on the reverse strand, counting down.
CGCGCTACTCTCAGATAGTCCACCAATGCGTGCTGTAGCTCGGCCGTTCCGCCGTTACAGCTGTAGCTGAGCTGTTCCGGTTTTGGACGGCGGCTGATACGCGCCTGGATTTTACTGAACAGCGGATGGGGAAACGCGTTGACGTCCGGTACGCCGGGGATAAACGCCCCCCACTGACGCGGGCTGGCGCTGACCTGTCCCAGCAGATGCTGGCCGCGCCTGGAGATAGGCGCGCTGGCTGCGGGCGCCGGGCTGCTTTCACTGGCGCTGCTGGCGGGAAGGAACATATCGGGCAGCGTTTTCGCGACGAATGTTCCGCTGCCGCGGCGGGATACGACGTACCCCTCGGCCAGCAATTGTTCGTAAACTGTTAAAATTGTGTTGCGAGACATTCTCAGCTCCCCCGCCAGATCCCGCGACGGCGGCAGGCGACTATGGGGCGGCAGAGAACCATCCAGAATGGCGTGGCGAATCGCCTTGTAAAGGCGCTTGTGCAGGAGCGGATCGGTTTCTTTCTGCAATCTGACCAGCACCATGTCTGCGATGAGCGAACGCAATTGGATCCCTCAGATAATCTGAATTGGTACTCGATTATAGGGCCAAATCCTGTGTAAATAAACGACATAGTTTCGGATTTGTTGCGATAACGTGACACACATGACAGGAGATTCCCGGTGAAAAGTTCAGAACTGAATCAGCGTCGCCAGCAGGCGACTCCGCGCGGTGTAGGGGTAATGTGCAGCTACTTTGTTGAGAAAGCAGAGAACGCTACGCTGTGGGATATTGAAGGGAATGAGGTGATTGATTTCGCCGCCGGCATTGCGGTGCTGAATACCGGCCATCGGCACCCTAAAATCATTGCCGCCGTTGAACAGCAGCTGCAGGCCTTTACCCATACTGCTTATCAGATTGTCCCGTACGAAAGCTACGTCACGCTGGCCGAGCGGATTAACGAGCTGGCGCCGATTGACGGTCAGGCAAAAACGGCGTTCTTTACCACCGGGGCGGAAGCGGTTGAAAACGCGGTGAAAATTGCGCGCGCTTATACTGGTCGTCCGGGTCTGATTACCTTTGGCGGCGGATTCCACGGCCGTACTTTCATGACCATGGCGCTGACCGGCAAAGTGGCGCCTTATAAGATTGGTTTCGGCCCGTTCCCGGGCTCGGTTTATCACGCCGTCTACCCTAATGCTGCCCATGGCATTACCACCGCTGACGCGATGAAAAGCCTGGATCGTATTTTTAAAGCCGATATCGCGGCCGACCAGGTGGCGGCGATTGTTCTGGAGCCGATTCAGGGCGAAGGCGGCTTTAACGTCGCCCCGCCTGAGTTTATGCAGGCTCTGCGCGCGCTGTGCGATACCCACGGCATTCTGCTGATTGCCGATGAAGTACAAACCGGCTTTGCACGCACCGGCAAGCTGTTTGCGATGCAGCACTATGATGTGAAACCTGACCTGATGACGATGGCTAAAAGTCTGGCCGGCGGTTTCCCGCTCTCCGGCGTGGTCGGTCGCGCCGAGGTGATGGATGCACCTGCGCCGGGCGGACTGGGCGGTACCTATGCCGGTAACCCACTGGCGGTCGCGGCTGCGCATGCGGTGCTGGACGTGATTGAAGAAGAGCAGCTGTGCCAGCGCGCTGAGCGCTTAGGCAGTCATCTGAAAGAGGTGCTGAATCAGGCACGTCAAAGCTGCCCGGCCATTGCGGACGTACGCGGCCAGGGGTCGATGGTGGCGGTGGAGTTTAACGATCCGCAAACCGGCGAGCCGTCGCCGGAGATCACTCGTCAAATCCAGCAAAAAGCCCAGGAGAACGGACTGCTGCTGCTAAGCTGCGGCGTCTACGGCAACGTCATTCGCTTCCTCTATCCGTTAACGATTCCGGATGCGCAGTTTACGAAGGCGCTGGATATTTTGGCCCGCGTGCTGAAGGGCTAGTCAGTCTTACATCCATCTGCGGCGGTAGGGAAGCCCAACAGAAACAGGAAGCCGCAGTCTGGTTATTCATGCTCAGCGTGAGTGGTATTTCACCCTGATATCACCTTTTTTCCGGCAGCGCACGTTGCCGGAATAAAACGGAAAATATTATGTCTGACAACTCCACCTTTTCTTCGGTTCTGACGAGCCGGGAACGTACCGCTGTACCTGCAAAATCCCTCAGTTTCATCGAAGGCGTGTCGATGATCGTCGGCACCAATATCGGTGCTGGGGTGCTATCCATCGCCTATGCCTCAAGCAAAGCGGGCTTTCTGCCGCTGCTGTTTTGGCTCGTTGTTGTCGGTAGCCTGACGACTATTACCATGCTCTATGTCGCAGAGTCGACGCTGCGTACCCGCAAGCATTTACAGCTCAGCGGCCTGTCGCAGCGCTATGTTGGCCGCTTCGGGGCATTGATGATGTTCCTCTCCGTTTGCGTCAACAGCGTCGGCGCGCTGACGGCTTATATGACCGGCAGCGGTAAACTCCTGCATTCGTTATTCGGCATCTCGCCTGCCCTGGGCAGCGCACTGTTTTTTATTCCGGCGGCCGGGGTGCTTTATCTTGGCCTGAAGGCGATTGGCCGGGGTGAGAAATTCATCAGTATCGGCATGGTCGTTATGATAACCATTTTGGTTGCCGCGACGTTGCTGAAAGAAACCGCGAGCGTGAGTTATTTACTTGAAGGTAACTGGCTGTATATGGTGCCAGTATTTAATGTGGTCGCGTTCTGCTTCTCCGCGCAGTATATCGTGCCGGAAATGGCGCGCGGTTTCGCCGATAAACCGGAGAAACTGCCGAAGGCCATTATGGTGGGGATGGTGTTAACCTTTTGCCTGCTGGCCCTGGTCCCGCTCTCGGTGATTGCATTAAGCGGGCTGGATAATATTTCTGATGTGGCGACCATTTCATGGGGAAGGGCGCTCGGCGAGTGGGCCTTCTTCTCGGCAAACCTCTTTGCGCTCTGCGCGATGCTGACCTCCTATTGGGGACTGGGCGGAAGCTTCCTGACCAATATCTTCGATCAGTTTCGCCTGGGCAACGACGAGCAGCCGTTCAAACGCTTTAAGGTGCTGCTCGTGGTCGCCGTGCCGCCTTTTATTCTGGCCTACAGCGGGATGGTGTCCTTCGTGAACGCGCTCTATTTTGCCGGGGTATTTAGCGGGGTGATTTTGTCCATCATGCCGATCCTGATCCTGAAAGGTTCACGGCGGCAGGGGGATATCACTCCCGGTTGGACCTGCCCGGCGCTGATAACGCACCCATTCATCCAGATCTTCATCGTATTGCTCTATCTTTGCAGCGCCGTCTACGCCATCGCTTCTGCCTTTGGCTATCTGCCCGCGGGCTGGTAGTCGCGTTGCTCATGCCACCGCGTTCGGTTTATTCCGGCGCGGGTTTTTATTTGTCACTTATCTGTTACATACTCCGCAATTTTATCGTTTCCAATTCTCCTGAATGACGGTATGTTTAGCATAGTGTGCTGCAAAAGCGCAGGCAGCAGACCCTAATCTAACTATCATATGCTTTTCTTATGTGTCTAATTAGAATAATGCGCTAACAAACAACATCACAACAAATGCAAAAACCATAATAATGGGGAGCCTCAGGATGAATATGAAGGGTAAAGCGTTACTGGCAGGATGTATTGCCTTAATCATGAGCGGTACGGCAATGGCCGAAGATATCAAAGTCGCCGTCGTTGGCGCGATGTCCGGTCCGGTAGCGCAGTACGGCGATCAGGAATTTACTGGCGCTGAGCAGGCCATTGCCGATATCAACGCCAAAGGCGGCATCAAAGGTAATAAGCTGCAGATGGTAAAATACGACGACGCCTGTGACCCGAAACAAGCGGTTGCCGTCGCTAACAAAGTGATTAACGACGGTATCAAATACGTTATCGGCCACCTGTGCTCTTCTTCCACCCAGCCGGCGTCTGATATCTATGAAGATGAAGGCGTGCTAATGATCACCCCGGCAGCAACCGCGCCGGAGCTGACGGCTCGCGGCTATCACCTGATTCTGCGCACTACCGGCCTGGACTCCGACCAGGGGCCAACCGCCGCCAAATATATTCTGGAAAAAGTGAAGCCGCAGCGCATCGCGATTGTCCACGACAAGCAGCAGTACGGCGAGGGTCTGGCCCGCGCGGTGCAGGACAACCTGAAGAAGGGCGGCGCCAACGTGGTGTTCTTTGACGGCATTACCGCCGGTGAGAAAGACTTCTCAACCCTGGTGGCGCGTCTGAAGAAAGAGAACATCGACTTCGTCTACTACGGCGGCTACCACCCGGAGATGGGGCAGATCCTGCGTCAGTCTCGCGCCGCTGGCCTGAAAACGCAGTTTATGGGACCGGAAGGGGTAGCGAACGTGTCCCTGTCTAATATCGCGGGCGCTTCTGCGGAAGGTATGCTGGTGACCAAGCCGAAAAACTACGACCAGGTTCCGGCTAACAAACCCATCGTAGATGCGATCAAAGCGAAGAAACAGGATCCAAGCGGCGCGTTCGTGTGGACCACCTATGCCGCGCTGCAGTCGCTGGAAGCAGGTCTGAATCAGTCTGACGATCCGGCAGAAATCGCCAAATATCTGAAAGGGGCAACGGTTGAGACCGTGATGGGGCCGCTCACCTGGAACGAGAAGGGCGATCTGAAGGGCTTCGAGTTCGGCGTGTTTACCTGGCATGCTAATGGTACGGCGACCGACGCCAAATAATTTAACCTGCGCCTTTCACGCCGCAGATGCGTTGTCTGCGCCCCTCAACCCCGGTCACTTACTGATGTAAGCTCCCGGGGAATTCGGGTCTTGACGCCTTTCTGCAACGCGAAATGCTGGGTTAAATGAGAGGGCCTTTCACGCCGCAGATGCGTTGTCTGCGCCCCTCAACCCCGGTCACTTACTGATGTAAGCTCCCGGGGATTTCGGGTCTTGACGCCTTTCTGCAACGCGAAATACTGGGTTAAATGAGAGGGCCTTTCACGCCGCAGATGCGTTGTCTGCGCCCCTCACCCCCGGTCACTTACTGATGTAAGCTCCCGGGGATTTCGGGTCTTGACGCCTTTCTGCAACGCGAAATGCTGGGTTAAATCCGTTGATCCTTTCCTCTTCGCATAGGCGAGGATAAACGTAAAAGCAAAAAGGCAACGTAAGTTGCCTTTTTAGTCGGTAGCCCGGGTAAGGCGTTACGCCGCAACCCGGGGAATGCGCCGGGATTGATGCATTGGTGCGGTTTCTTCCCGGGTCACGCTGTGCTTACCCGGGTTACAGTCTGGTGCGGTCTGGTTTTTTGGAGCCCGGATAAGGCGTTCAGCCGCAATCCGGGAATGTTCGGCCTTCTTTCGCCGATTTATTGCTTTTTTACCCAACCGCCGGTTTGCGCGTTAAAGCCCAGCGCCTGCATAAACGCCGCCATCACGCCGCGGTCTTCCACGTCGGCATCCGCGATGCGCCAGCTGCCGATCTCTGGATTATCCCTTAGCACCTCTTCCACTAAATATTGTCCGACGCCGCGACGGCGGGTCACTTCACGCACGCACAGCGCGCCGAGCTCGCCCTCAACGCCGTTCAGCGTTACGCGAACCGCTGCCAGCAGGCGCTCATTGAAGCGGGCGGCATAAATACGATGGTTCTCATCCAGCGCCAGCGCCGCGAGATCCTGCGACGGCCAGATTTTACCTAAGTCGATGCGATCCTGATCGCTGAAGTGCTGTAAACGAATAATGGTCAGTTTCATACGCGAGGGTCCAGTCAAAACAGAGGCGTTAGTGTATCCAAATTCCCTGCCAGGCGGAGCGCCGTTTTTTGCCTGTTCATCAGGGGATTCGTTTTCCTGGAAGGTGCTGGGTAGAGCAATTCATCATGGATCGAAAAATAAGCAGAATTTTAACCTGATATGTAGCGTTTTATTCCGCCTTATGTATCGTTATTTTATGCTGTTTACTGGACTTTTTTTTGTTTATCTTCCGGTAAATACAGAATATTATCTTTGCTTAATCGCCTGAAAAATAGAGATTTTACTCTGTATTCAGGCAAAAAACCTCGCTAAACCATTAAAGATAATGGTAAAAGTAGCGTTGTTTAATAAAAGTACAGAATGCTTTTTAACCATAAAAATACAAAATATTTACACCACATCACGAACGGGGTTCTGCAGCATGAAAAGGAACGCGAAAACGGTTATCGCGGGGTTAGTCGCACTGGCGATGTCCCAGGCGGCTTTTGCCAAAGATATTAAGGTCGCCGTTGTTGGCGCGATGTCTGGCCCGGTAGCCCAGTGGGGCGATATGGAATTCAACGGCGCACGCCAGGCGATCAAAGATATTAACGCCCAGGGCGGCATCAAGGGCGATAAGCTGGTTGCCGTGGAGTACGATGACGCCTGCGACCCGAAACAGGCCGTTGCGGTGGCGAACAAAATCGTCAATGACGGCATTCAGTACGTTATCGGCCACCTATGCTCTTCTTCCACTCAGCCGGCATCCGATATCTATGAAGATGAAGGCATTCTGATGATCTCCCCGGGAGCGACCAATCCGGAGCTGACCCAGCGCGGCTATCAATACATCATGCGTACCGCCGGTCTGGACTCTTCGCAGGGGCCGACCGCCGCAAAATACATCATGGAAAACGTCAAACCGCAGCGTATTGCTATCATTCATGATAAGCAGCAGTACGGCGAAGGTCTGGCGCGTTCTGTCCAGGAAAGCCTGAAAAAAGGCGGCGCGAATATCGTCTTCTTCGACGGCATTACCGCCGGTGAAAAAGACTTCTCCGCGCTGCTGGCGCGTCTGAAAAAAGAGAATATCGACTTCGTTTACTACGGCGGCTACTACCCGGAAATGGGCCAGATGCTGCGCCAGGCGCGCTCCGTGGGCCTGAAAACCGTGTTTATGGGCCCGGAAGGCGTGGGTAACGCGTCGCTGTCCAACATCGCGGGCGATGCGGCGGAAGGCATGCTAGTCACGATGCCGAAACGCTATGACCAGGACCCGGCCAACAGCGCTATCGTTGACGCGCTCAAAGCAGAGAAGAAAGACCCGAGCGGTCCGTATGTCTGGATCACCTACGCCGCCGTGCAGTCTCTGGCGCAGGCGATGGACCGGGCCGGAAGCCAGGCGCCGCTGGATTTAATCAAAGATCTGAAAGCTCACGGCGCGAAAACCGTGATTGGGCCGCTGAATTGGGACGAAAAAGGCGATTTGAAGGGATTTGAGTTTGGTGTCTTCCAGTGGCACGCGGACGGGTCATCCACCCTCGCGAAATAAGCCATAAGACAAGTTATCCCACCGCCCGCGCAAAGCGGGCGGGTAGAAAAAGGTTACCTTATGTCCGAGCAGTTTCTCTATTTTCTGCAGCAGATGTTTAACGGCGTCACGCTGGGAAGCACCTACGCGCTGATTGCCATCGGCTATACCATGGTTTACGGCATTATCGGCATGATCAACTTCGCCCACGGCGAGGTCTATATGATTGGCAGCTACGTCTCCTTCATGATCATTGCCGCCCTGATGATGATGGGCATTGATACCAGCTGGCTGCTGGTTGCCGCCGGATTCGTCGGCGCTATCGTCATTGCCAGCGCCTACGGCTGGAGTATCGAACGCGTGGCCTACCGGCCCGTGCGCAGCTCCAAACGCCTGATTGCGCTGATCTCCGCCATCGGGATGTCTATCTTCCTGCAAAACTACGTCAGCCTGACGGAAGGTTCGCGCGATGTCGCGCTGCCAAGCCTGTTTAACGGCCAGTGGACGGTGGGCAGCAGCGACAATTTCTCCGCGACCATTACCACCATGCAGCTGGTTATCTGGGTAGTGACGTTTATCGCTATGCTGGCGCTGACGCTGTTCATCCGCTATTCCCGTATGGGGCGCGCCTGCCGCGCCTGCGCTGAAGACCTGAAAATGGCCAGCCTGCTCGGGATTAACACCGACCGCGTAATTGCGCTGACGTTTGTTATCGGCGCGGCAATGGCGGCGGTTGCCGGCGTTCTGCTCGGTCAGTTCTACGGCGTGATCAACCCGTACATCGGCTTTATGGCCGGGATGAAGGCCTTCACCGCCGCGGTTCTTGGCGGTATCGGCAGTATTCCTGGGGCGATGATCGGCGGGCTGATCCTCGGTATCGCCGAAGCGCTCTCTTCTGCCTATCTCAGCACGGAATATAAAGACGTGGTCTCCTTCGCGCTGCTGATCCTGGTTCTGCTGGTGATGCCTACCGGTATCCTGGGTCGTCCGGAGGTAGAAAAAGTATGAAACCGATGCATTTTGCGATGGCGCTGCTGTCCGCGGTGATGTTCTTTATCCTCGCGGGCGTCTTTATGGGCGTGCAGCTGGAGCTGGACGGCACCAAACTGGTGGTGGATACCGCCGCCGATATCCGCTGGCAGTGGATCTATATCGGTACCGCAGTGGTCTTCTTCTTCCAGTTGCTGCGTCCTGTTTTCCAGAAAACCATTAAGAACGTCTCTGGGCCGAAGTTTATTCTGCCGGCTATCGACGGTTCGACGGTAAAACAGAAGCTGTTTCTGATCGCCCTGCTGGTTATCGCCGTGGCGTGGCCGTTTATGGTGTCGCGCGGGACGGTGGATATCGCTACCCTGACGATGATCTATATCATCCTCGGCCTGGGACTCAACGTGGTGGTGGGGCTTTCCGGCCTGCTGGTGCTGGGCTACGGCGGTTTCTACGCCATCGGCGCCTATACCTTCGCGCTGCTGAACCACTATTACGGTCTGGGCTTCTGGACCTGCCTGCCGCTGGCGGGGCTGGTTTCGGCAGCGGCGGGCTTCCTGCTTGGCTTCCCGGTTCTGCGCCTGCGCGGCGACTATCTGGCGATTGTGACGCTCGGTTTCGGTGAAATCGTGCGCATCCTGCTGCTCAACAACACCGAAATAACCGGCGGTCCGAACGGTATCAGCCAGATCCCGAAACCGACGCTGTTCGGTCTTGAATTTAGCCGCAGCGCCCGCGAAGGCGGCTGGGATACGTTCAGCAATTTCTTCGGCGTGAAGTACGACCCCTCCGATCGCGTGATTTTCCTCTATCTGGTCGCTTTGCTGCTGGTGGTGTTAAGCCTGTTCGTGATTAACCGCCTGCTGCGGATGCCGCTGGGGCGCGCGTGGGAAGCGCTGCGCGAAGATGAGATCGCCTGTCGCTCGCTGGGCCTCAGCCCGACGCGCATCAAGCTGACCGCCTTTACCATCAGCGCCGCGTTTGCCGGTTTTGCCGGAACCCTGTTCGCCGCCCGTCAGGGCTTCGTCAGCCCGGAATCCTTTACCTTCGCCGAGTCGGCCTTTGTGCTGGCGATTGTGGTTCTCGGCGGTATGGGTTCGCAGTTCGCGGTGATCCTGGCGGCGGTTCTGCTGGTCGTCTCGCGCGAGCTGATGCGTGATTTCAATGAATACAGCATGCTGATGCTGGGTGCGCTGATGGTACTGATGATGATCTGGCGTCCGCAGGGGCTTCTGCCGATGACCCGTCCACAGCTGAAGCTGAAAAATGGGCAGGCCAAAGAAGGAGAGCAGGCATGAGTCAGCCATTATTATCCGTAAACGGTCTGATGATGCGTTTTGGCGGCCTGCTGGCGGTCAACAACGTGTCGCTGGAGCTGCGCGAGCGGGAAATCGTTTCGCTTATCGGCCCTAACGGCGCGGGCAAAACCACCGTCTTCAACTGCCTGACTGGTTTCTATAAGCCAACCGGCGGCACCATTATGCTGCGTGACCAGCATCTGGAAGGGTTGCCGGGGCAGCAGATCGCCCGCATGGGCGTCGTGCGAACTTTCCAGCACGTGCGTCTGTTCCGCGAAATGACGGTGATTGAAAACCTGCTGGTGGCGCAGCATCAGCAGTTGAAAACCGGGGTTTTCTCCGGCCTGCTGAAGACGCCATCCTTCCGCCGCGCCCAGAGCGAAGCGCTCGATCGCGCCGCGACCTGGCTTGAACGTATCGGCCTGCTTGAGCACGCCAACCGGCAGGCCAGCAACCTGGCCTACGGCGACCAGCGTCGTCTGGAGATTGCCCGCTGTATGGTGACTCAGCCGGAAATCCTGATGCTGGATGAACCGGCGGCGGGGCTGAACCCGAAAGAGACCAAAGAGCTGGACGAACTGATCGCCGAGCTGCGCAGCCATCACAACACCACTATCCTGCTGATTGAGCACGATATGAAGCTGGTGATGGGCATTTCCGACCGTATTTACGTGGTAAACCAGGGCACGCCGCTGGCCAACGGTACGCCGGAAGAGATCCGCAACAACCCGGATGTGATCCGCGCATACCTTGGTGAGGCATAAGATGGAAAAAGTGATGTTATCTTTTGACAACGTCAGCGCGCACTACGGCAAGATCCAGGCGCTGCACAACGTCAGCCTGCATATCAATCAGGGAGAGATTGTCACCCTGATTGGCGCGAACGGCGCGGGGAAAACCACCCTGTTGGGCACCCTGTGCGGCGACCCGCGCGCCTCCAGCGGACGCGTGGTGTTCGACGGTAAAGATATTACCGACTGGCAGACGGCGAAAATCATGCGCGAAGCGGTGGCGATTGTTCCGGAAGGGCGTCGCGTCTTCTCGCGGATGACGGTGGAAGAGAACCTGGCGATGGGCGGTTTCTTTGCCGACCGCGACCAGTTCCAGACCCGCATCAAGTGGGTCTATGAGCTGTTTCCGCGCCTGCATGAGCGTCGGGTTCAGCGGGCGGGCACCATGTCCGGCGGCGAGCAGCAGATGCTGGCCATCGGTCGCGCGCTGATGAGCCAGCCGCGCCTGCTGCTGCTGGATGAGCCTTCGCTCGGTCTGGCGCCGATCATCATTCAGCAAATCTTCGACACCATTGAACAGCTGCGCGAGCAGGGGATGACCATCTTCCTCGTCGAGCAGAACGCCAACCAGGCGCTGAAGCTGGCCGACCGCGGCTACGTGCTGGAAAACGGCCACGTGGTGCTGGAGGATACCGGCGACGCGCTGCTGGCTAACGAAGCGGTACGCAGCGCCTATCTGGGCGGTTAGTGAAGTCAAAACGCCCGGCGTCTGCCGGGCGTTTTGCTGGATCCCTACAGCTCCAGAGAGCGCTTCCACAACATAAAATCAAACTGTTCGAGCGCATCCGCTTTAGTGCGCCAGGTTCCGCTGGCGGTGGCGATGATTTTCTCAAACAGGCCGTCGGCGATATCCGCCAGCGGCGTACCTTCGATAATCGGCCCGCAGTCATAATCAATAATATCCGGCATCTTTTTTGCCAGCGCGGAGTTGGTTGAAACCTTAAGCACTGGAACGATAGGGTTCCCCGTCGGCGTACCTAACCCGGTTGAGAAGATCACCACATTGCATCCCGCCGCGACCAGGCCCGTTACCGCGTCCACATCGTTGCCCGGCGTGCAGACCAGCGAAAGGCCGCTTTCTCCCATCGGTTCGGCATAGTCGCATACCGCGCTTACCGGCGCCCTGCCGCCTTTTTTCGCCGCGCCGGCGGATTTGATGGCGTCAGTGATCAGCCCATCGGCAATGTTTCCCGGGCTGGGGTTATCGGCGATGGTGGTGCCGAAGAAGTTCGCGACATGCTCATAGTTTTTCATCAGCGACAGAAACTTCTCTTTCAGCTCGCGGGTCGCGCAGCGCTGAACGATATCCCCTTCCGCGCCGCACAGCTCCGGGAATTCCGCCAGCCCCGACGCGCCGCCGAGGGCGACAAGACGATCTGACACTTCGCCCATCGCCGGGTTTGCGCTGATCCCCGAGAAGCCGTCAGAGGCGCCGCACTTCACGCCGATTTTGAGGTGGGAGAGCGGGACGTCCTGCCGCTCGGCGACAGGGGCTTCGCGGATCGCGTTATAGGTTTCGGTCAACGCATCCTGCATCATTTTTTCTTCGCTACTCCAGTCCTGCTGCCTGAAGTAAATAATCGGTTTGCTGAAGTTCGGGTTACGCTTCGCCAGCGCGGCGTTGAAATCGACAATTCGCGCTTTTTCACAGCCCAGGGCAAAGACCGTCACCCCAAGAACGTTGGGATGATCGGAATAGGCGGCCAGCACGTCGCACATGGTCATGCTGTCCGAAGTGGCACCGCCGCAGCCGGAGTTGACGGTAATACAGCGGATACCGTCAAGATGCGGGAAGGGCAGATGCCGGGTATCGTTTAAGGCCCCCGCCGAGGTCACCTGGCGAGCAAAATTTTTCAGGCCATTATTTGCGTAGCCGAGGGCATCGTTTAGCGCATCGGTGACGCGCTGAACGTTGCGGTTTTCACAGAATACCAGCGGAATGACCAGCCAGTAGTTCGCGGTGGCGACCCGGCCATCTTCGCGAACGATCCCCTTAAACGTCCGCTGCTGCCAGGCGGAAACATCCGGCTGCTGCCAGTCATAGGGCGCGACATCGTCAAGTGAAACCGGGGCCGCGTAGTGTTTGATATTCTCCGTGGTAATGGCTTCGCCGCGGGTAATAGGCCGCGTCGCTTTGCCGACCGGTACGCCGTACAGCGACACGATATCGCCGGGCGCAATATCCTCGGTGGCGAATTTATGTTTGGCTTTGACATCGCTACGCAGAATGTAGGCTTCATCGTTCCAGTTCACCTGCTGCTCTTTGCGCAAGTCCTGCAGCGCAACGATCAGGTTATCGGTAGGGTCAATTTTTAAGATGGTCTGCATGTTATTTATCCTTTGTTATACGCGCGTCAGGACTTAGTGGTGGGAGACCGCAACGCCGTTTGTCGCTTTTCTGCCCGCGAGGGCGGCAATCAGCAGCGCGCAGCAGACGGTGATGAGCGACAGGGCGACCAGACCCGCCGAATCGTTGCCAAAGAAGGCATCGACCTCAACGCGAATCAGCGGCGCGAGGAAGCTGCAAAATGCGCCCATGGTGGTGCAAAAGCCGATACTGGCGGCCAGCGCTGAGCCTGACACAATCTGCGCCGGGAAAGTCCAGAAGATAGGTTGCACGGAGAGGAAGCCGATGGCCGACAGCGAGAGCGCGGCAATGGCGAGTACCGGGCCGGACCAGGCGGAAACAAACAGCCCCAGCGCCGCCGCCAGCATACAGATGACCGAAATCAGGACCCGGCGGGCCGGCATTTTGTCCGCCAGACGCGGAATGTAATAGACGCCGACGGCGGAGCAGGCCCACGGAATGGCGGCGACCAGCGACTCCTTAAAGCCGAGCGTGGAGCCCATTAGCGAGGCGACTTGCGAAGGCAGGAAGAACATCAGCCCGTAAACGCTGATCTGGATGGTGCCGTAGATCAGCGCCAGGTGCCAGACTTTCAGGCTTTTCAGGGCAGTGCCGACGCTGCTGGTTTCCGTCTGCCGCTGCTCCTGCTGAAGCTGGGCAATCAGCGCCTTTTTCTCTTCGTCGTTGAGGAAGCGCGCTTTGGCCGGCGTATCGTCGAGCCAGAACCAGGCGAAGATCCCCATGATGACCGCCGGAATGCCTTCAATAAAGAACATCCAGAACCAGCCGGGTTTACCGAGGAATCCGTGCATTTCCAGAAGCGCGCCGGAGATGGGCGAGCCTAAGGTCAGCGCCAGCGGTACGCCGAGTACGAAGATACCGACGACGGAGGCGCGAACTTTATTGGGAAAGTAGATGGAGGCCAGCAGCAGAATACCGGGATAAAAACCGGCTTCGCCTAACCCCAGTAAAAAACGCAGAACAATAAACTGGGTTTCCGTCTGCACCAGTCCGGTGAGGGCAGAGAGTACGCCCCACAGCGCGGTGGTAATGCTTAGCCATTTCTGCGCGCCGATTTTATTCAGAATCAGGTTAGCGGGAATACCAAACAGCGCATAGGCGGCGAAAAAGATCCCCGCGCCGAGGGCAAAAGCGGAATTGGAGAGCCCAATATCCACCTGCATCGCCTCTTTGGCGAATCCCACGTTCACCCTGTCGATAAAGGCGATGAAGTACAAAATAAACATCAGCGGCACCAGGCGCTTCCATGATTTGGTAATCGCGGAATTGAGGGCCGGATTGTCGTAAGCTGTGATGGTTTTCATAATACCTCCACGTAGGGGTCAGGCATTAATTTCAATACCCGCACGGGAAAGTATCCGCAGAATACTTTCGGTCTGGCAGGTGGCGAGCGAGCTAAACGGTGGCGTGCAGCGGTCGGACTGAATAATTCCGCGCAGCTGTAATGCTTTTTTAAATGTTGGAATGAACGGATCGTTAATCGCGTAAATATCCATTAACCCATCCACTTTTTGCTGATACCGCGAAATTTGCTGCAAATCGTTATCGTTAAATGCCTGCATCCAGTCGCGGAATAGCTCAGGGCAAATATTGGATAACCCGCCAATACATCCATCGCCCCCCGCCAGAACATTGTGCGCGAAGTTATTGTCATAACCGGCATAGACTTCAAAATACGGCAGCTCAGATTTTACCTGGCGAATCACCTGCGACGTATGATTGGTGTCCGGAATAGTATCTTTAAGACCGATAATGTTTGGGAACTCTCTGGCGAGTCGTAAACAGACCTCCGGCGAGACGGAATAGCCGGTGCGCTCCGGAAAGTTATAGATGAATATTTTGGCGGCGGTGCGGCGAGCGATCTGGCTATAAAAGGTATAAATGCCTTCATCAGTCAGGCGGAAGTACCACGGGCTGATAATCATGACGCCATCCAGCCCGCACTCATCGGCGTAGTTTGCCAGCTCTACGCATTCGTCGATATCCATGCGGCTGGTTCCCGCATAGGCCTTTATTTCCTCGCGCGGGAACTCTGCCGCCATTTGAATTATCTGACGGGATGTTTTCATATCCAGCGAGAAAAACTCGCCGGTACTGCCCATGACGACAAATCCCGATACGCTGTTTTTAATGAAATCGTACAGGCGGAAATTTCCGTCAGGATCCAGCCTACCCTGCTCATCAAAAACCGTTATTGCCGGGGTGATGTAACGACTTTGCATATTTAACCTCTCCGTTTGTTCGTATATACAAACAGTGTTTGTATTTGCGATTGGGCATAAGTAAACACGCCATCGATGTGAAGTCAAATGGCGCAAAAGACGTACGGATAATTGATTAAATCAATGAATTGATGGGAAAATAGGCAGGATCGTCCGGCGCTACGGTGAATTATTAAATATCGGTATTGTGTGGGTAATCACAATTCCGCTGGCGCCGTTGGCGAATAAATCAGTAATTTTTGATATCCGGCAGCTTGTTCAGCACGCTCTCAATACGACCCTTTGCCTCTTTTAACGCGCGAATGACCTGCTGTGTTTTCTCATCGCTGGCGCGGAAGTAGGGCAAGGAGACGCTGATCGCCGCCAGAATGATGCCTTTCTGCAGCAGCGGCACCGCGAAGCAAATAGTGTCATCGTTGATTTCCCGATCGTCCATGGCATAACCGTTGACGGCGACCCGTTCCAGCTGCTGGCGAAGCTGAGCCATATTCGTCACGCTGCGGGCGGTAACGGAGGGAAAACCTTGCGGATAGAGCTCGAGAATCTCTTCGTCGCGGTGCTTATGTAGCAGCGCCTTGCCCAGCGCGGAGCAGATCGCCGGAAGACGCGTTCCTACCCTGGAGACCAGCTGCACGGTTTGGTCACCCTGGACTTTATCAACATAGAGCACCCAGGCGTCATCCAGAATGCCGAGCTGACAAACTTCATTGCATTCGTTGACCACCGCGTGCATTTCGCTATTGATCGTTTTCAGCCAGAACTCTTTTTCCACCGTTGAGCTGGCCAGCACCGCGCATGAGATCCCCAGCGTGTAAATACCGTTGCGATCGTCGTGGCTGATATATTTCCGGTACTGCAGTGATTTGAGGATCGGGAAAATGGTTCCCTTTGAAATATCCGTCTTGAGCGATAGCTCGGAAAGCGTCATTCCGTCCGCGTTGGCTAAGGTTTCCAGAATGAGTAAAACGCGCTCGGTAGGTTTATGCAGCGTCTTCATATTTTTCCTTGTGACGGCTCGCCGGAGAGTGCTCTTTAACGAACCCTATTTAACTACAGATCCCTGATTATCTGTAGTCTGCGCGGGCGCTCTTTTTCGCTTTGCCATTTCCCTGCCACTTTTTTTTCACCGTTTCATCATGTTTTTGCCAATTTATTGTAATATTTTTGTAATGCAATAGTTATTTTTCTGTCATTCGAGCATGTCATGTTACCCCCGCGAACATAAAACGCGTGAAATCGCGCATCCGGAACAACAAGAGAGATAACCGATGATATCGTTACGACATACAGCTTTAGGACTGGCGCTCAGCCTGGCATTTGCCGGACAAGCCCTGGCGGTAACCACTATCCCGTTCTGGCATTCGATGGAAGGGGAGTTGGGGAAAGAAGTTGATTCACTGGCGCAACGTTTCAACGCAGCCAACCCGGACTACAAAATTGTTCCGGTGTACAAAGGCAACTATGAACAGAGCCTGAGCGCCGGCATCGCCGCCTTCCGTACCGGCAACGCGCCGGCTATTTTGCAGGTGTATGAGGTTGGCACCGCGACGATGATGGCCTCTAAGGCGATAAAGCCGGTCTATCAAGTGTTCAGCGATGCGGGCATTCAGTTTGATGAAACGCAGTTCGTGCCTACCGTCTCCGGTTATTACACCGACTCCAAAACCGGCCATCTGCTCTCCCAGCCGTTTAACAGCTCCACGCCGGTGCTGTACTACAACAAAGACGCCTTTAAAAAAGCCGGTTTAGACCCAGAGCAGCCGCCAAAAACCTGGCAGGATCTGGCGGCGTATACCGCGAAGTTGAAGGCCGCAGGGATGAAGTGCGGCTACGCCAGCGGCTGGCAGGGCTGGATCCAGATTGAAAACTTCAGCGCCTGGCACGGCCTGCCGGTGGCGACTAAAAACAACGGCTTCGACGGTACCGATGCGGTACTGGAGTTCAACAAGCCGGAGCAGGTGAAGCATATCGCCCTGCTTGAAGAGCTGAACAAGAAAGGTGACTTCAGCTACTTCGGGCGTAAAGACGAATCCACCGAGAAGTTCTATAACGGCGACTGCGCCATTACCACCGCTTCCTCCGGCTCGCTGGCGGATATCCGTCAGTACGCGAAGTTCAACTATGGCGTAGGGATGATGCCGTACGACGCCGACGTGAAGGGCGCGCCGCAAAACGCCATTATCGGCGGGGCCAGCCTGTGGGTGATGCAGGGTAAAGACAAAGAAACCTATACCGGCGTCGCCAAATTCCTCGATTTCCTGACTAAGCCGGAAAACGCCGCCGAATGGCATCAGAAAACCGGCTATCTGCCGATTACCACCGCCGCCTATAACCTGACCCGTGAGCAGGGCTTCTATGATAAGAACCCCGGAGCGGATATCGCGACGCGCCAGATGCTGAACAAGCCGCCGCTGCCGTTCACCAAAGGTCTGCGCCTGGGCAATATGCCGCAGATTCGTACCATCGTGGATGAAGAGCTGGAAAGCGTATGGACCGGGAAGAAAACGCCTCAGCAGGCGCTGGACGCGGCCGTTGAGCGCGGTAATCAGCTGCTGCGCCGTTTTGAGCAGTCAACCAAGTCGTAATCTTATAGCCAGCCCCTCATCCTAACCCTCTCCCCGGCCGGGAGAGGGGACCGCCCGGAGCCGTTTTTCACTCTTGTCCGTTTAGGGAGAGGGCCGGAATGAGGGGAAACCAACTCAGAGTTTAACTATGTCATCATCCCGTCCGGTGTTCCGCTCGCGTTGGCTGCCCTATGTGCTGGTCGCGCCGCAACTGGTCATCACCGTCATCTTTTTTATCTGGCCCGCAGGCGAAGCGCTGTGGTATTCGCTGCAGAGCGTCGATCCTTTTGGGCTCTCCAGCCAGTTTGTCGGCCTGGATAACTTTTTAGCCCTCTTTCAGGACCCGTACTACCTGGACTCCTTCTGGACCACCATTAAGTTCAGTACGATGGTTACCGTCAGCGGTCTGCTGATCTCGCTGTTTTTCGCCGCGCTGGTGGATTACGTGGTGCGCGGCAGTCGCTTCTATCAGACGCTGATGCTGCTGCCTTATGCCGTTGCGCCCGCAGTCGCGGCGGTGCTATGGATCTTCTTGTTCAACCCGGGACGCGGGCTAATTACCCATCTCCTCGGCGAGATGGGCTACGACTGGAACCACGCGCAGAACAGCGGCCAGGCGATGTTCCTCGTGGTTTTCGCCTCGGTGTGGAAGCAGATTAGTTACAACTTCCTGTTCTTCTTCGCCGCGCTGCAATCTATTCCCCGCTCGCTGGTAGAAGCCGCCGCGATTGACGGCGCCGGTCCGGTTCGCCGCTTCTTCAGGCTGGCGCTGCCGCTGATCGCCCCGGTGAGCTTCTTCCTGCTGGTGGTGAACCTGGTATACGCCTTCTTCGATACCTTCCCGGTTATTGATGCCGCAACCGGCGGCGGGCCGGTTCAGGCGACGACAACGCTGATTTATAAGATCTATCGCGAAGGTTTTGCCGGGCTCGACCTTTCCGCTTCCGCCGCCCAGTCGGTGGTGCTGATGTTCCTCGTCATCATTCTGACGGTGGTGCAGTTCCGCTACGTTGAACGAAAGGTGCGCTACCAATGATTGAGAATCGACGCGGGCTGACGATTTTCAGCCACACCATGCTGATTTTAGGGATCGCGGTCATTCTGTTTCCGCTGTATGTCGCCTTTGTCGCGGCGACGCTGGACAGTAAAGCGGTCTTTGATACGCCGATGACGCTGATTCCCGGCGGCCATCTGCTCGAAAACATGAAATTTATCTGGGTGAACGGCGTAGGGGCCAATAGCGCGCCGTTCTGGCTAATGATGCTCAACAGCTTCATCATGGCCTTCGGCATCACGGTAGGCAAAATTACGGTCTCGATGCTCTCCGCTTTCGCCATCGTCTGGTTTCGTTTTCCGCTGCGTAACCTGTTCTTCTGGATGATTTTCATCACGCTGATGCTGCCGGTTGAGGTGCGTATTTTCCCGACGGTGGAAGTGATCGCCAACCTGAAAATGCTCGACAGCTATGCCGGGCTCACGCTGCCGCTGATGGCCTCGGCGACCGCGACCTTCCTGTTCCGCCAGTTTTTTATGACCCTGCCGGACGAGCTGATAGAGGCCGCACGTATCGACGGCGCGTCGCCGATGCGCTTCTTCCGCGACATCGTGCTGCCGCTGTCGAAAACCAACCTGGCGGCGCTGTTCGTCATCACCTTTATCTACGGCTGGAACCAGTATCTGTGGCCGCTGCTGATCATTACCGACGTGAATCTCGGCACGGCGGTCGCGGGCATCAAAGGGATGATCGCCATCGGCCAGGGCACCACGCAGTGGAATCAGGTGATGGCGGCGATGCTGCTCACGCTGATTCCTCCGGTTGTCATCGTTTTAGCCATGCAGCGCGCGTTTGTGCGTGGTCTAGTGGATAGTGAGAAATAAAATGGCAGGACTTAAGCTACAGGCAGTAACCAAAAGCTGGGATGGCAAAACCCAGGTGATCCAACCGCTGACGCTGGACGTCGCGGACGGCGAATTTATTGTGATGGTGGGCCCCTCGGGCTGCGGAAAATCAACCCTGCTGCGCATGGTGGCGGGCCTGGAACGGGTCACCAGCGGCGATATCTGGATTGACCGCAAGCGCGTCACCGAAATGGAGCCGAAAGACCGCGGCATTGCGATGGTGTTTCAGAACTACGCCCTCTATCCGCATATGAGCGTGGAAGAGAATATGGCGTGGGGCCTGAAAATTCGCGGTTTAGGTAAAGGATTAATTGCTGAGCGCGTCCAGGAAGCGGCGCGCATTCTGGAGCTGGACGGCCTGCTGAAGCGCCGTCCGCGCGAACTCTCCGGCGGCCAGCGTCAGCGCGTGGCGATGGGGCGGGCTATCGTGCGCGACCCGGCGGTATTTCTGTTTGATGAGCCGCTCTCCAACCTCGATGCCAAACTGCGCGTGCAGATGCGTCTTGAGCTGCAGCACCTGCATCGTCGGCTGAAAACCACCTCGCTGTACGTGACCCACGATCAGGTGGAGGCGATGACCCTCGCGCAGCGGGTGATGGTGATGAATAAAGGCGTCGCCGAGCAGATTGGCACACCGGTCGAGGTGTACGAAAAGCCAGCCAGTCGCTTTGTCGCGAGCTTTATCGGCAGTCCGGCAATGAACCTGCTGGAAGGCCGGGTCAGCGACGACGGTAGCCGCTTCGAGCTTGCGGGTGGGATGCTTTTACCGATCAACAGCGAGCATCGCCGCTACGCCGGGCGTAAGATGACGCTGGGTATCCGTCCGGAACATTTTGCATTAAGCTCCCAGGCGGAAGGTGGCGTACCGCTGGTGATGGATACGCTGGAAATTTTAGGCGCCGACAACCTCGCCCACGGGCGCTGGGGCGAGCAGAAGCTGGTGGTCCGGCTGCCGCACCAGCAGCGACCGCAGGCGGGCAGTACCCTGTGGCTGCATCTGCCGCAGGAAAGTCTGCACCTTTTTGATAGTGAAACAGGACAACGCGCATGAGTCACTGGCCTTATCCTCATATCGTCGCCCACCGCGGCGGCGGTAAACTGGCCCCGGAAAATACCCTGGCGGCTATCGATACTGGCGCTCGTTACGGCCATACGATGATTGAGTTTGACGCTAAGTTATCGAAAGACGGGCAGATTTTTTTACTGCACGATGACAATCTCGAACGCACCAGCAACGGCTGGGGCGTGGCGGGTGAATTGGCGTGGAACGATCTGCTGAAAGTGGATGCCGGCAGCTGGTATAGCGGCGAGTTCAAAGGCGAGCCGCTGCCGCTGCTGAGCGAGGTCGCGGACCGCTGCCGTCAGCACGGTATGAAGGCGAATATCGAAATCAAACCGACCACCGGTACCGGTCCGCTGACCGGTAAAGCGGTAGCGCTGGCGGCGCGTGAGCTGTGGCAGGGCATGACCCCGCCGCTGCTCTCGTCGTTTGAAATCGATGCCCTGGAAGCCGCGCAGGAAGCCGCCCCCGAGCTGCCGCGAGGGCTGCTGCTGGATGAGTGGCGCAACGACTGGCGCGAACTAACCGCGCGCCTCGGCTGTGTCTCTATTCATCTCAACCATAAGCTGCTGGATGAAGCGCGCGTGGCGAGCCTGAGGGCCGCGGGTCTGCATATTCTGGTGTATACCGTTAACAAACCGCAGCGCGCCGCCGAGCTGCTGCGTTGGGGCGTGGACAGCATCTGCACCGATGCGATTGACGTCATCGGTCCCAACTTCCCGGGATAATCTGCACCTGCGCCAGGCGGCCCTTACGGGGTCGTCTGGCGTTGCAGCATTCCACCGTTGGTGTTTGGCAGAGGCTGCTGCCGGTTCAGGTTGTCATTCTGCTGTACCCGCAGCCGGTCGTTATTCAACTGCGTCTGAAGATGCTGCTGCTGCGCGCGCGACTGGCTTTGAATACCCTGCTTAAGATTGTTTTGGTGCTGCATTTGCTGGGTTTGCATCTGATTTTGCATTCGCTGCTGGCTGGGCACCACGTACCCCGGCTGATTGGGGTTATTGTCGATATTGATTGGCTGCGCCAGAGCGCTCAGCGGCAGCAGCGCCGCCAGATATAACATAGCTTTCATTGTTCTCTCCTCCCTTTCATGGGATCTCTTAAGTTTACCCTCTTTCCGGCACAACAATGATTTTTTAAGACTTATCATCCAGGATTATGGGTAAATAAAAACATCATTCAGGAGTATGACAATGATAAAAACAACGCTCTGGCGTCAGGTGGTCATCGCTGCGTTGCTGGCGGGCGGCAGTTTTAGCGTCGCGGCAAATCCCGCTCCTCCGCCTGTGTCTTATGGTGTAGAGGAAGATGTTTTTCATCCGGTCCGCGCGCAGCAGGGGATGGTGGCCTCGGTGGACGCGCTGGCAACGAAGGTAGGCGTGGATATTCTGCGTCAGGGCGGCAACGCGGTGGATGCCGCCGTGGCGGTGGGCTACGCGCTGGCGGTCACCCATCCGCAGGCCGGTAATATCGGCGGCGGCGGCTTTATGATGCTGCGAACCAAAGATGGCAATACCACGGCGATCGACTTCCGCGAGATGGCGCCGGAACAGGCTACCCGGGATATGTTTCTCGACGATCAGGGCAACCCGGACAGTAAGAAATCGCTGACCTCGCATCTGGCTTCCGGTACCCCGGGCACCGTCGCCGGCTTCTCCCTTGCGCTGGAAAAATACGGCACGATGCCGCTCAACAAAGTGATTCGCCCGGCGATTAAGCTGGCCGAAGAGGGCTTCGCGGTCAACGATGCGCTGGCCGACGATCTGAAAACCTACGGTAGCGAAGTGATCCCCGACCATGCCAACAGCCGGGCTATCTTCTGGAAAAACGGCGAGCCCCTGAAAAAGGGCGATAAGCTGGTGCAAAAACAGCTGGGTAAAAGCCTGGAACTGATTGCCGAGCTGGGACCGGACGCGTTCTATAAAGGCGCGATTGCCGACCAGATTGCCGCTGAGATGAAGAATCACGGCGGGCTTATCACCAAAGCGGACCTGGCGAATTACAAAGCGGTCGAACGTACGCCGGTGAGCGGCGAGTATCGCGGCTATCAGGTGTTCTCGATGCCGCCGCCTTCATCCGGCGGCATTCATATCGTGCAGATCCTGAATATTCTGGAAAACTTCGATATACATAAGTATGGCTTCGGCAGCGCCGATGCCATGCAGGTGATGGCGGAAGCCGAAAAGCACGCCTATGCCGACCGCTCGGAATACCTTGGCGATCCGGACTTCGTCAAAGTGCCGTGGCAGGCGCTGACCAGCAAAGCGTACGCCAAATCAATTGCTGAACAGATTGATATCAATAAAGCGAAGCCGTCGAGCCAGATCCGCCCCGGCAAGCTGGCGCCGTATGAAAGCAACCAGACCACCCATTTCTCGGTGGTGGATAAAGACGGTAACGCCGTTGCGGTGACCTATACGCTGAATACGACCTTTGGCACCGGCATCGTGGCGGGGAACTCCGGCATTCTGCTGAATAATCAGATGGATGATTTCTCGGCTAAACCCGGCGTGCCGAACGTCTACGGGCTGGTGGGCGGTGACGCCAACGCCGTCGAGCCGAAAAAGCGTCCGCTGTCATCGATGTCGCCAACGATTGTGGTGAAAGATGGCAAAACCTGGCTGGTGACCGGTAGCCCTGGCGGCAGCCGCATTATCACTACCGTACTGCAGATGGTGGTGAATACCATCGATTTCGGAATGAACGTCGCGGAAGCCACCAACGCCCCGCGCTTCCATCATCAATGGTTGCCGGATGAACTGCGGGTGGAGAAGGGATTCAGCCCGGATACGCTGAAGCTGCTGGAGAGTAAAGGGCAGAAAGTGGCGGTGAAAGAGGCGATGGGCAGCACCCAGAGTATTATGGTTGGCCCGGACGGCACGCTGTACGGCGCATCCGATCCGCGTTCCCCGGATGATTTAACGGCAGGGTATTAGGTGTACCCTTACTCCGACCCTCTCCCTGCCGGGAGAGGGTTAGTTGAGCGTTATCCCTTCAGCCGCGCCATAAAGTAGGCATCGACATATTCGCCGTTGCGCAGGGCATACTTTCTCCCCGTCCCTTCAATTTCAAAGCCTAATTTCTGATACACCGCCACCGCGGGAGCGTTATCCACAAACACCGTCAACTCAATACGGTCAACGCGCAGCCAGTTGTCGCACATGTCGATCATGGTGCGAATCAGCTCACTGGCAACGCCGCGATTGTGCCATCGTGAATCCACGCAAATGCCGAAATCGGCGACGTGGCTCCGGCGCGGGCGCTGGATAACCTCAATGGCGAGGTGTCCCACGATCTGGTCACCTATGCTGGCGACCAGCTGTTTGACGCCCGGTCGGTCGGTTAGTCGCTCGTGCCACATATGGCTGGAAGGATGAGGAACCTGTAGCGTATTGTGATATACCTCCGGCTGAGCATGGATCTGACGGATTGCGTCGTAATCTTTGGCTTCGGCATGGCGTATCACGATGTCGCTCATTCTTCATTTTCCTTTTTAGGTTAAGTGTCCCTTTAAAGATCACTGACTTTAAAAAAGGGATCAACGCCTATTTTTTGCAAAAAGGAGTAGACAAGTGCGAATGAGAATGATTATTATTGCTCTGCATTCAGGGAGACCCTTGCGGAAAGCCTGAAAGCACGACATTGCTCACATTGCTTCCAGTATTACTTTAGCCAGCCGGGTGCTGGCTTTTTTTTTTGCTTTTTTCCGCCGCACCCGGATGGCTGCTACTGCGCCCCAACCTTATCTTTGGTTTCAATAGCGGTATCGGCGATAAACCCTACGACGTTGCTCTTTTCTGCCGCCGGCAGCAGCTCTGCCTGGCCGGAAAAAACGCCGCCCTTTTTGATGGCCAGCGTGCGGTAGGCCAACGTGCCGGTCACGTTGCCATTCTTATCGATTTCAATCGTTTCGCTGCGGCACTGGCCGATGACGCAGCCGTCAATAATCAGCTCGCAGCAGGTGATATTCCCCTCTACCAGACCGCCGGTCATGATCTTTATTTGGCTCTCTCGCGCGTCGATATTGCCGCTTACGGTGCCGTAAATATCGACGTCTCCCTCGGCGATAATGTTTCCGTCAAAGCGGATACCGCCGGCGATAACCGTGGTGGCCGGTTTTCGGGCCATGGCGGAGGGAGATTCACCGTTGAGTACCGCCGTATTCACCGCCGGCGGCGTAGATTCAATGATTTTGTTCTTTTTAAACATATGGTTAATCCGCTGATATTGAAAATGAAAAACGAAGGAGGATAAGGCGAAAGAGCCCGATAGCCAGGCCAGATACGTGGATTCGAAGCACCAGGCCATCAGGCCAAGCAGCCAAAAGAGAAGGGCGCTATTTAAGGCGATATATTTGCTTTCCATGCGAACGAGATGGCTACTCCTTTAGTCATCGTATTTTGGGAAACGGTGAGCGCGCTGGATAAAAAACGTTCTTTTCCCGAGGGGTCCTCTTATCCAGAATTTAGCCAGCAGGGTCAATAAATTTGAGCGCTAAATTTAACATTTAAGAATTTGGCACACTCATTGAAGGGGTTAAGTTTGCAGCCAGCTTGCGCTATGGTTAACAGCAGAGACCTTAAATAAGGATAGCGTTATGACTTTGCACTGCGCATTTATTGGATTCGGCAAAAGCACCACCCGCTACCATCTTCCCTATGTCCTGCACCGAAAAGAACGCTGGCATGTGGCGCATATCTACCGCCGCAGCGCAAAGCCGGAGGAACAGGCTCCGCAGTATTCGCACATCCACTTCACCAGCGACCTCGAGGAAGTGCTTAACGACCCGCAGGTCAAACTGGTGATTGTCTGCACCCACGCGGACAGCCATTTTTCCTATGCGAAACGGGCGCTGGAGGCGGGCAAAAATGTGCTGGTCGAAAAGCCCTTTACCCCGACGCTTGAGGAGGCAAAAACGCTATTCGCCCTGGCGAAAAGCAAGGGACTGACGGTTACGCCGTACCAAAATCGTCGCTTCGACTCCTGCTTCCTGACCACGAAGAAGGTGATTGAGAGCGGAAAACTTGGCGAGATCGTCGAGATTGAAAACCATTTCGACAACTATCGTCCGGTAGATGGAGGAAAACCCGGGCTGCCTCAGGACGGCACATTCTACGGCCTGGGCGTCCATACCCTGGACCAAATTATCTCCCTGTTCGGTCGCCCGGACCATGTCTCTTATGACATCCGTAGCCTGCGCAATAAGGCCAACCCGGACGATACCTTTGAGGCCCAGCTGTTCTACGGCAACCTGAAGGCGATCGTCAAAACCAGCCATCTGGTGAAGCTGCCCTACCCAAAATTCATCGTCCATGGTCATAAAGGTTCGTTTATTAAATACGGTATCGACCAGCAGGAGACCAGCCTGAAGGCCAATGTTATGCCGGGCGAGCCGGGATTCGGCGCGGATGAGACGGTTGGTCTGCTGGAGTACGTCAATGAGGCGGGGGAAACCGTACGGGAAGAGATCCCGCTTGAAACCGGCGACTATGGGCGGGTCTATGATTCGCTGTATGAAACCCTCATTAACGGTCAGCCAAATTTCGTCAAGGAATCTGAAGTTCTCACAAACCTGGAGATCCTCGAACGCGGCTTTGAACAGCCATCACCTGCCACGATTACCCTTACCCGGTAAGCCATCATGGCTCCTCTGTACTCGTTCATATTTTTTGAACAGAGGAGTCAATTTTCACCCTCTATGATCGTTTGGCGATTGGGTCCACACTGAGTCCATCGAAAACATACGGGGGTGCAACATGATCTACTTACGTAAAGCTAACGAACGCGGCCACGCTAACCACGGCTGGCTGGATTCCTGGCATACTTTCTCTTTCGCTAACTATTACGACCCTAACTTTATGGGCTTCTCGGCGCTGCGGGTGATCAATGACGACGTGATTGATGCCGGCCAGGGCTTCGGTACCCATCCGCACAAGGACATGGAAATCCTGACCTACGTGCTGGAAGGGGCCGTTGAGCACCAGGACAGCATGGGGAATAAAGAGCAGGTTCCGGCGGGCGAGTTCCAGATCATGAGCGCGGGTACCGGAGTTCGTCACTCTGAGTACAACCCAAGCGCCACGGAAAAACTGCATCTGTACCAGATCTGGATTATGCCGGAAAAAAATGGCATCACGCCGCGCTACGAACAGCGCCGCTTTGACGCCGCGCAGGGCAAACAGCTGGTACTGTCGCCGGATGCCCGTGAAGGTTCGCTGAAGGTGTACCAGGATATGGAGCTGTACCGCTGGGCGCTGCTGAAAGATGAGCAGTCGGTGCACCAGATTGCCGCTGAACGTCGGGTGTGGATCCAGGTGGTGAAAGGTGAAGTCACCATCAACGGAACGAAAGCTACCACCAGCGATGGCCTGGCGATTTGGGACGAGCAGGCGATTTCCGTACACGCCGACAGCGATAGCGAAATTCTGCTGTTCGATCTGCCGCCCGTCTGATCGTTCTCCGATCGGGTCTAAATAAATTGCGCAACCTTCCCGGATGTTAGGGAAGGTTGCGCTTTGTCCGTGATAAACTGGGGAAATGTTTCCCCGTTGATCGCAGTCAGGACGATGAAAAAGAAAAGACCCGTACTTCAGGATGTAGCCGATCTTGTCGGCGTGACCAAAATGACGGTCAGTCGCTATTTACGTAACCCGGAACAGGTTTCCGAAGCGCTGCGTGGCAAGATAGCCGTTGCTCTCGATGAACTGGGTTATATTCCTAATCGCGCCCCTGACATCCTCTCTAATGCCACCAGCCGCGCCATTGGCGTGCTGTTGCCCTCGTTAACCAACCAGGTTTTCTCAGAAGTGCTGCGCGGTATTGAAAGCGTGACCGACTCTTTCGGTTACCAGACGATGCTGGCGCACTACGGCTATAAGCCGGAAATGGAAGAAAAACGTCTGGAATCCATGCTTTCCTGGAACATTGACGGTCTAATCCTCACCGAACGAACCCACACGCCGCGCACCCTGAAGATGATCGAAGTCGCGGGGATCCCGGTCGTGGAGCTGATGGACAGCCAGTCGCCGTGTCTCGATATCGCCGTCGGCTTTGATAACTTTGAAGCGGCCCGGCAGATGACCGCGGCGATTATCAATCATGGCCACCGTCACGTTGCCTATCTTGGCGCACGTCTTGATGAACGTACTATCATCAAACAGAAGGGGTACGAGCAGGCGATGCTTGATGCCGGGATGACGCCCTACAGCGTGATGGTTGAGCAGTCTTCCTCTTATTCTTCGGGGATTGAGCTGATGCGCCAGGCGCGTCGTGAATATCCGCAGCTTGACGGCATATTCTGTACCAACGATGACCTTGCGGTCGGCGCGGCGTTTGAGTGCCAGCGTCTGGGGCTGAAAATCCCTGACGATATGGCGATTGCCGGTTTCCACGGCCACGATATCGGCCAGGTGATGGAGCCGCGTCTGGCCAGCGTGCTGACGCCGCGTGAGCGGATGGGGCGGATTGGCGCAGAGCGTTTGCTGGCGCGTATTCGCGGTGAAGCGGTGACGCCTAAGATGTTAGATTTAGGTTTCACATTGTCACCGGGCGGATCTATTTAAACTGACAAATTTGAAGTAGATCACACATATTCACATCTGGCACGAATGGTTATTGCTTCTCCACAACTCCGGCATGACAATGTTACCGATAACAGTTACCCGTAACAATTAACCTGTACGCCAGTGTTCCACGCCGTTAAACGCTGCCAGGCTGCGCGTATGTGTCCAGTGGGAGGAAGCTTTGAGCACGACTAACCATGATCACCACATCTATGTCCTGATGGGCGTTTCCGGCAGCGGCAAATCCGCTGTCGCCAGCGAAGTGGCGCATCAACTGCACGCCGCGTTTCTCGACGGTGACTTTCTGCATCCGCGCAGCAACATCAACAAGATGGCTTCCGGCGAACCGTTAAATGACGATGACCGCACCCCATGGCTGCAGGCGCTGAACGATGCCGCGTTTGCCATGCAGCGTACCAATAAAGTGTCGCTGATTGTCTGCTCCGCGCTGAAAAAGAGCTATCGCGACATCCTGCGTAAAGGCAACCCGAACCTCTCTTTTATCTATCTTAAAGGCGATTTCGAAGTTATCGAACAACGTTTGAAGGCGCGTAAAGGCCATTTCTTTAAAACCCAGATGTTGGTTACGCAGTTTGAAACGCTGCAAGAGCCGGGCACGGATGAAAACGATGTTTTAATCGTCGATATCGACCAGTCATTGGAAGGCGTGGTCGCCAGCACCATTGAGGTGATCAACAAAGGCAGTAAATAGTGAGTACATTAACGCTTGTTTTAACAGCAGTCGGCTCCGTTTTGCTGCTGCTGTTTTTAGTGATGAAGGCGCGTATGCATGCCTTTGTGGCTTTGATGGTGGTTTCTATTGGAGCAGGGCTTTTTTCCGGCATGCCGTTGGACAAGATCGCGGCGACAATGGAAAAAGGCATGGGCGGCACGCTGGGCTTTCTGGCTATCGTCGTCGCGCTAGGGGCAATGTTCGGGAAGATCCTGCATGAAACCGGCGCGGTCGACCAGATTGCCGTCAAAATGTTGAAATCTTTCGGCCATAGTCGCGCCCACTATGCGATAGGCCTGGCCGGCCTTATCTGCGCGCTGCCGCTGTTTTTCGAAGTGGCGATCGTGCTGCTGATCAGCGTGGCGTTCTCGATGGCGCGTCATACCGGTACCAACCTTGTGAAGCTGGTGATCCCGCTGTTTGCCGGGGTGGCCGCCGCCGCGGCGTTCCTGCTGCCGGGGCCTGCGCCGATGCTGCTGGCATCACAGATGCACGCCGACTTTGGCTGGATGATCCTGATTGGCCTGTGCGCCGCGATCCCGGGGATGATTATTGCCGGGCCGCTGTGGGGTAACTTTATCAGCCGCTACGTTGAGCTGCATACGCCTGACGATATCAGCGAGCCGCACCTCGGCGAAGGCAAAATGCCGTCCTTCGGCTTCAGTCTGGCCTTAATTCTGCTGCCGCTGGTGCTGGTTGGCCTGAAAACCATCGCTGCGCGTTTTGTGCCGGAAGGCTCTACCGCCTACGAATGGTTTGAGTTTATCGGCCATCCGTTTACCGCAATTCTGGTTGCCTGCCTGGTGGCGATCTATGGCCTGGCGGTACGTCAGGGGATGGCCAAAGATCGGGTGATGGAGATTTGCGGTCATGCGCTTCAGCCAGCGGGCATTATTCTGCTGGTGATCGGTGCGGGCGGCGTGTTCAAACAGGTGCTGGTCGACTCCGGCGTGGGGCCGGCGCTCGGCGAAGCGCTGACCGGGATGGGCCTGCCGATTGCGATCACTTGCTTTGTGCTGGCGGCGGCGGTACGTATTATTCAGGGCTCCGCGACCGTGGCCTGCCTGACGGCCGTCGGTCTGGTCATGCCGGTTATTGAACAGCTGCACTACAGCGGCGCGCAGATGGCGGCGCTCTCCATCTGCATCGCCGGCGGCTCTATCGTCGTCAGCCACGTTAACGACGCGGGCTTCTGGCTGTTCGGTAAGTTTACCGGCGCGACCGAAGCGCAAACGCTGAAGACCTGGACGATGATGGAAACTATCCTCGGCACCGTCGGGGCGATAGTCGGTATGATTGCGTTTACGCTGTTGAGTTAACCGACAAAGTGAAACACCCGGCGGAGCGAGGCGATGCCGGGTTAATTTCCCCGCTCTACTTATATCGAAAACCCTTAGCTTTACCCCTCTTCCGATCTGCCACTACCAGAAATACGACAAACATCATATGGCTCATAAACCCATGCCACGCCTGGATTTAACCAGTTTGGTCAGCGAGAATAAAACAACCGAATTTCTGCTGTAATCCATAATCCGGATCAATAAAATAGCGGCGGAAAATATTCCCTTCACAATGTAAACTCCCTGATAATTATTCGGGTATTCCGGGGTGCCAGTGACGGCGGCCATCAGGCAAAATTAGCTGCGTTACTGATTGCCTCGCAATCATTGATTAATTTCACTTGCGACTTTAGCTGCATTTTGTAATGTGAAGGACTAACCAGTAGGAAACTGGCCTGGAACAAACAGCACACACCTCGCAGGAATACGTTATGAAAAATGTTGGTTTTATCGGCTGGCGCGGAATGGTCGGCTCTGTCCTCATGCAACGCATGGTTGAAGAGCGCGATTTTGACGCCATTCGCCCTGTTTTTTTCTCCACCTCTCAGCTGGGGCAGCCTGCTCCATCTTTTGGTGGCAGTACCGGTGGCACGCTTCAGGATGCGTTTGATCTAGAAGCGCTGAAGGCGCTGGACATTATTGTCACGTGTCAGGGCGGCGATTACACCAACGATATTTACCCGAAGCTGCGTGAAAGCGGCTGGCAGGGCTACTGGATTGACGCGGCCTCTTCGCTGCGCATGAAGGACGACGCCATTATCATTCTTGACCCGGTGAACCAGGACGTCATTACCGCAGGTCTGAACAACGGCGTGAAAACCTTTGTTGGCGGCAACTGTACCGTTAGCTTGATGCTGATGTCTCTCGGCGGCCTGTTTGCTCAGGATCTGGTCGAGTGGGTGAGCGTGGCGACTTATCAGGCGGCTTCCGGCGGCGGCGCGCGTCATATGCGCGAGCTGCTGACCCAGATGGGCCAACTGCACAGCCACGTTGCGGCTGAGCTGGCGGATCCGGCCTCCGCGATCCTTGAGATTGAACGCAAGGTCACCTCTTTGACCCGCAGCGGCGAACTGGCGGTGGACAACTTTGGCGTTCCTCTGGCGGGCAGCCTGATCCCATGGATCGACAAGCAGCTGGATAACGGCCAGAGCCGTGAAGAGTGGAAAGGCCAGGCGGAGACCAACAAAATTCTCGCGACCGCCTCACCGATTCCGGTAGACGGCTTGTGCGTTCGCGTTGGCGCGCTGCGCTGCCATAGCCAGGCGTTCACTATCAAGCTGAAAAAAGATGTTTCTATTCCGACCGTTGAGGAACTGCTGGCCGCGCACAACCCGTGGGCCAAAGTGGTGCCGAACGATCGTGATATCACTATGCGTGAGCTGACCCCGGCTGCCGTCACCGGCACCCTGACCACCCCGGTGGGCCGCCTGCGTAAACTGAACATGGGGCCGGAGTATCTGTCGGCTTTCACCGTGGGCGACCAGCTGCTGTGGGGGGCCGCCGAGCCGCTCCGCCGCATGCTAAGACAGCTGGCGTAGCCGTCACAAGATGGGAAAAGGGGTGTTGAAACACCCCTTTTTTTTGCGTAATACAAGGAGTAAACGCGAATGTTAGATTTTTCCCAACGGAGGTAACTCAGCCTTGGCTATGCTTTAAGTAAGGAGTCACGCTGTCTCCTTACCTGAAGGTGGGACGGAGCAGGGGGACGCATAACGTGCTGCGCCGTTCAGGTCAAAAAAAAGTCGCCGGATACAGGAAAGGGCGACACCTACAACAGGATGAAACCATGTCTAATCGTATTGATAAGGACGTGATTAATGCGCTTATCGCCGGCCATTTTGCGGATCCTTTTTCCGTGCTTGGCATGCATTACGCCGACGCCGGGCTGGAAGTTCGTGCATTATTACCCGATGCCACCGATGTGTGGGTCATTGAACCAAAAACCGGACGCAAAGTCGGCAAGCTAGAATGCCTCGACTCGCGCGGTTTCTTCTGCGGCGTTCTGCCGCGCCGCAAAAATCCTTTTCGCTATCAGCTGGCCGTCACCTGGCACGGGCAGCAGAACCTGATTGATGACCCGTATCGTTTTGGTCCGCTGTTGCAGGATCTCGATGTCTGGCTACTGTCGGAAGGCACGCATCTGCGTCCTTATGAAACGCTGGGCGCGCATGCCGACACCATGGACGGGGTGGTCGGCACGCGCTTCTCGGTCTGGGCGCCTAACGCCCGCCGGGTATCGGTTGTCGGCCAGTTTAACTACTGGGACGGCCGCCGTCATCCGATGCGCCTGCGCAAAGAGTCCGGCATCTGGGAGCTATTTGTTCCCGGCGCGCTGAACGGTCAGCTGTATAAATTCGAGCTTATCGATGCCCATGGCAATCTGCGGGTGAAATCTGACCCTTACGCTTTTGAAGCGCAAATGCGCCCGGAGAGCGCCTCGCTTATCTGCGGGCTGCCGGAAAAGGTCGAGCAGCCGCCGGAGCGCAAACAGGCGAATCAGTTTGATGCGCCGATATCGATTTATGAAGTACACCTCGGCTCCTGGCGCCGCCACACCGATAATAACTTCTGGTTAAGCTACCGCGAGCTTGCCGACCAGCTGGTCCCGTATGCCAAATGGATGGGCTTTACCCACCTCGAACTGTTGCCGGTTAACGAGCATCCGTTTGACGGCAGCTGGGGCTATCAGCCGACCGGGCTGTACGCGCCCACCCGTCGCTTCGGCACCCGGGAGGATTTCCGCTACTTTATCAACGCCGCGCACGCCGCGGGGCTTAACGTTATTCTGGACTGGGTGCCCGGTCATTTCCCGGCGGATGATTTTGCTCTCGCTTCGTTTGACGGCACCTCGCTGTATGAACACAGCGACCCGCGCGAAGGCTATCACCAGGACTGGAATACCCTGATCTACAACTATGGCCGCCGCGAGGTCAGCAACTACCTGGTTGGTAATGCGCTGTACTGGATCGAGCGCTTTGGCATTGACGCGCTGCGGGTCGATGCGGTGGCGTCGATGATTTATCGCGACTACAGCCGCAAACAGGGCGAGTGGGTACCGAACGAGTTCGGCGGTCGGGAAAACCTGGAGGCGATTGAGTTTCTGCGTAATACCAACCGCGTGCTGGGCGAACAGACGCCGGGCGCGGTGACGATGGCGGAAGAGTCGACTGATTTTCCCGGCGTTTCTCGTCCTTCCTCAACCGGCGGGCTGGGTTTCTGGTTTAAATGGAACCTCGGCTGGATGCACGACACCCTCGACTATATGAAGCTGGACCCGGTGCATCGTCGACATCATCACGACAAGATGACCTTCGGCATGCTCTACAACTACACCGAAAACTTTGTCCTGCCGCTCTCTCATGATGAAGTGGTACACGGCAAAAAATCGATTCTCGACCGCATGCCGGGCGACGCATGGCAGAAGTTCGCCAACCTGCGCGCCTACTACGGCTGGCTGTTTGCCTTCCCGGGTAAAAAGCTGCTGTTTATGGGCAATGAGTTTGCTCAGGGGCGTGAGTGGAACCACGATGCGAGCCTCGACTGGCATCTGTTGGAAGGCGGCGACAACTGGCACCACGGCGTCCAGCGGCTAGTCCGCGACCTCAATCATACCTATCGTCACCACAAAGCGCTGCATGAGCTGGATTTTGACCCTTACGGCTTTGAATGGCTGGTGGTGGACGATCATGAGCGCTCAGTGTTTATCTTTGTTCGTCGCGACAAGGCGGGCAATGAAATCATCGTCGCCAGCAACTTCACTCCGGTGCCGCGTCATGAGTACCGATTTGGCATCAACCAGCCCGGCCGCTGGCGTGAAGAGCTGAACACCGACTCCATGCACTACCACGGCAGCAATACCGGCAACGGCGGGGTCGTTGAAAGCGAAGCGATCGCCAGCCACGGTCGTGAACACTCCCTCTCCATTACCCTGCCGCCGCTGGCGACGGTGTGGCTGGTGCGGGAGGCGCAATGATCGCACTCACGGCAGGAAAGCCCGCGCCTTTAGGGGCCAGCTACGACGGTAAAGGCGTGAATTTCGCGCTCTTTTCCGCCCATGCGGAGCGGGTGGAACTCTGCGTGTTTGACGACCAGGGCAATGAGCGGCGCGTCGACATGCCCGCGCGCAGCGGCGATATCTGGCACGGCTGGCTCGCCGATGCCGGGCCTGGCTTACGCTACGGCTATCGCGTCCACGGGCCCTGGGACCCGGCGCAGGGACACCGCTTCAATCCGGCCAAACTGCTGCTCGACCCCTGCTGCCATAACGTGGAGGGCGGGCTGCCTGACGATGAGCGTCTACACGGCGGCGACTTCGCTCCCGACAACCGCGACAGCGCAGCGATAGCGCCGAAGTCGCGGGTGATCGACCTGCATTACGATTGGCGCGGCGATAAGCCGCCGCGCACGCCGTGGGGCCAGACGGTGATTTATGAAGCCCACGTCAAGGGGCTGACGTATCTGCACCCCGATCTGCCGGAGAGTATCCGCGGCACCTATAAAGCGCTCGGTCACCCGGTGATGATCGATTACTTCCGCACGCTTGGCATTACTGCACTAGAGTTAATGCCGGTGGCGCAGTTCGCCAGCGAACCGCGCCTTCAGCGGATGGGGTTAAGCAACTACTGGGGCTACAACCCGCTGGCGATTTTCGCCCTCGATACCCGCTACGCCAGCGTGACGGAACAGGCGTTAAATGAGTTTCGCGATGCGGTTAAAGCGCTGCATGCAGCGGGCATTGAAGTGATCCTTGACGTGGTGCTCAACCATAGCGCGGAGATAGACCTGGAAGGGCCGACCTTCTCGCTGCGCGGAATCGATAACCGTAGCTATTATTGGATCAGGGAAGACGGTGATTACCACAACTGGACCGGCTGCGGGAACACCATCAACCTCAGCCACCCCGGCGTGGTGGAGTATGCCCGCCAGTGCCTGCGTTTTTGGGTCGATGAGTGTCACGTCGACGGCTTTCGTTTCGACCTGGCTTCGGTGATGGGGCGGACGCCGGCGTTTCGTCAGGATGCGCCGCTGTTTGAGGCCATCCGTAACGATCCGCATCTTGCGGAGGTGAAGCTGATCGCGGAACCCTGGGATATCGGTCCCGGCGGCTACCAGGTGGGGAACTTTCCGCCGCTGTTCGCCGAGTGGAACGACCATTTTCGCGATACCGCGCGTCGTTTTTGGCTGCAGCAGAACGTCTCGCTGGGCGACTTCGCTCAGCGCTTTGCCGCTTCCAGCGACGTCTTTCAGCGTCATGGACGAGCGCCTGCGGCGGCGGTGAATCTGGTCACCGCCCATGATGGTTTTACCCTTCGCGACTGCGTTTGTTTCAATCAGAAACATAATGAAGCGAACGGGGAGGAGAATCGCGATGGGACTAACAATAACTACAGCAACAATCATGGTATAGAAGGATTAGAAGGGAGTCTTGCCGTGATTGAACGGCGTCGTGCCAGCGTTCACGCTCTCCTTGCGACGCTGCTGCTGGCGCAGGGAACGCCGATGCTGCTGGCGGGTGACGAACACGGTCACAGCCAGCATGGCAACAATAATGCTTACTGTCAGGACAATGCGTTGACCTGGCTGGACTGGAACCATACTAACCGCGGGCTGACCGCGTTCACCGCCGCGCTAATTCATCTGCGCCAGCGTATTCCGGCTTTAACCGAGAATCGCTGGTGGCAGGAGGGAGACGGCCGCGTTCGCTGGTTAAACCAACATGCGCAGCCGCTGTCCGCCGATGAATGGCAGCACGGTGCGCCGCGTATGCAGATCATATTGTCCGATCGCTGGCTGATGGCGCTCAACGCCACCGCCGAGGTGGCGGAGATGGTTTTACCTGCGGGGGAATGGCGCGCCATTCCACCTTTCGCCGGAGAGGATAATCCGGTCACTATGGCTGTCTGGCATGGGCCCGCGCACGGAGTGTGCGTATTTCAAAGGTCGTAACCTCGGGGCTTCCGGTTGGTCTCGAAGCGGCGGCGCGGCGAGAAGGGCAGGCAAGCTGGGGAGTAAAAAAGGAGTTAATTATGGTTGGGGTAGAAAAGAACGATCCGTTGATGCTGGCGCGTCAGTTGCCGATCAAATCCGTTGCGCTGATCCTTGCCGGGGGACGTGGTACCCGTCTGAAGGATCTGACCAATAAACGCGCGAAACCTGCTGTCCATTTCGGCGGCAAGTTCCGCATTATCGATTTTGCGTTATCTAACTGTATTAACTCAGGCATTCGCCGTATCGGCGTCATCACCCAGTATCAATCGCATACTCTGGTGCAGCATATCCAGCGCGGCTGGTCGTTCTTCAATGAAGAGATGAACGAGTTTGTTGACCTGCTGCCCGCTCAGCAAAGGATGCAGGGGGAAAACTGGTATCGCGGCACGGCGGACGCGGTGACGCAGAACCTCGACATCATTCGTCGCTACAAGGCGGAGTACGTCGTTATCCTCGCGGGCGACCATATTTACAAACAAGACTACTCGCGGATGCTTATCGATCACGTCGAAAAAGGCGCGCGTTGCACCGTCGCCTGTATGCCGGTGCCTATTGAAGAAGCACGGGCGTTCGGGGTGATGGCGGTGGACGAGAGCGATAAGATTATCGATTTCGTCGAAAAGCCGGCTAACCCTCCGGCGATGCCGGGCGATGCCAGCAAATCGTTGGCGAGTATGGGTATCTATGTCTTTGATGCGGATTACCTTTATGAGCTGCTGGAAGACGACGATAACGACGAAAGCTCCAGCCACGATTTTGGTAAAGACATCATCCCGAAAATCACCAAAGCTGGCATGGCTTATGCACATCCTTTCCCACTCTCCTGCGTGCAGTCCGATCCGCAGTCTGAACCCTACTGGCGCGATGTGGGGACCCTGGAAGCTTACTGGAAAGCCAACCTCGATCTGGCTTCGGTGACTCCAGAGCTGGATATGTACGATCAGAACTGGCCGATTCGCACCCATATGGAGCCTTTGCCACCGGCAAAATTCGTTCAGGACCGCTCGGGTAGCCACGGGATGACCCTGAACTCGCTGGTCTCCGGGGGCTGTATTATCTCTGGTTCGGTGGTCGTGCAGTCGGTGCTGTTCCCGCGCGTGCGGGTAAATTCATTCTGTAACATTGATTCGGCAGTTTTGTTGCCAGAGGTTTGGGTTGGCCGTTCGTGCCGCCTGCGTCGCTGCATTATTGACCGCGCTTGCGTGATCCCGGAAGGTATGGTTGTTGGGGAGAACGCGGAAGAAGATGCACGCCGTTTCTACCGCTCGGAGGAAGGTATCGTGCTGGTCACCCGCGACATGCTGCGGAAATTGGGGTACCCACAGGAGCGCTAATGCAGGTATTACATGTATGTTCAGAGATGTTCCCGCTGTTAAAAACCGGTGGACTGGCGGATGTGATCGGCGCGCTGCCTGCAGCGCAAATCGCAGGGGGCGTCGACACACGCGTGCTCCTGCCCGCGTTTCCCGATCTCCGTCGCGGCGTAACGGATGCGCAGGTGGTGACGCGCCGGGAGACCTTTGCCGGGCGCATCACCCTGCTGTTCGGGCACTTTAACGGCGTGGGCATCTATTTGATTGATGCCCCGCATCTCTACGATCGGCCAGGGAGCCCTTACCACGATACCAATCAGCACGCTTACACCGACAACGTGCTGCGCTTTGCGCTACTGGGATGGGTAGGCAGCGAGATGGCCTGCGGCCTGGATCCTTTCTGGCGCCCTGATGTTGTTCACGCCCACGACTGGCATGCGGGCCTGACGCCGGCCTATCTGGCGGCGCGCGGTCACCCAGCTAAGTCGGTCTTTACGGTGCATAACCTGGCCTACCAGGGGATGTTCTACTCGTGGCATATGAACGACATTGAACTGCCGTGGTCGTTTTACAACGTTCATGGACTGGAATTTAACGGCCAGATCTCCTTTCTGAAGGCCGGCCTCTATTACGCCGACCACATTACGGCGGTCAGTCCAACCTATGCCCGTGAAATCACCGAGCCGCAGTTCGCTTATGGGATGGAAGGGCTGCTGCGTCAGCGTCAGCACGAGGGCCGCCTCTCCGGGATCCTCAACGGGGTGGATGACCATATCTGGAATCCGGAAAGCGACCTGCTGCTGGCCGCGCGCTATGACCGCGATAGGCTGGAAGAAAAAGCGGAGAATAAACGCCAGTTGCAAATCGCCATGGGTCTGAAGGTGGATGACAAAGCGCCGCTGTTTGCCGTTGTCAGCCGTCTGACCAGCCAGAAAGGGCTGGACCTGGTGCTTGAAGCGCTGCCGGGCCTGCTTGAACAGGGCGGCCAGCTGGCGCTGCTGGGGGCGGGCGATCCGGTGCTGCAGGAGGGATTCCTTGCCGCCGCGGCCGAACATCCGGGTAAAGTCGGCGTACAGATTGGTTACCATGAAGCCTTCTCGCACCGCATTATGGGCGGTGCCGATGTGATTCTGGTGCCGAGCCGTTTTGAACCGTGCGGCTTAACCCAGCTGTACGGACTGAAGTATGGCACGCTACCGCTGGTGCGGCGTACCGGCGGCCTGGCGGATACCGTTTCCGACTGCTCGCTGGAGAACCTCGCCGATGGTCTGGCTACCGGCTTTGTTTTTGAAGACAGCAACGCCTTGTCGCTGCTGCGGGCGATTCGACGCACGTTTGTTCTGTGGTCGCGCCCATCGCTCTGGCGCTACGTCCAGCGTCAGGCGATGAATATGGATTTTAGCTGGCAGGTTGCCGCGAATTCTTACCGCGAACTTTATCAACGCTTGCTGTAACCAGGAGCCAAAGCTATGAATGTACCTTTTAGCTACTCATCACCCACCCTGAGCGTTGAGGCGTTAAAGCACTCTATTGCTTATAAGCTGATGTTTATCATCGGCAAAGATCCGGCTATCGCTAACAAGCATGAATGGCTCAACGCCACGCTGTTCGCCGTTCGCGATCGCATGGTTGAGCGCTGGCTGCGCTCAAACCGTGCGCAGCTTTCTCAGGAAGTTCGCCAGGTTTACTACCTGTCGATGGAATTTTTGATTGGCCGTACGTTGTCCAACGCGCTGTTATCGCTCGGCATTTATGAAGATGTGAACAGCGCGCTGGAAGAGATGGGGCTGAACCTTGAAGAATTAATTGATGAAGAAAACGACCCGGGCTTAGGTAACGGCGGTCTTGGTCGTCTGGCGGCCTGCTTCCTCGATTCGCTTGCGGCGCTGGGGTTACCGGGCCGCGGCTACGGTATCCGCTACGACTACGGGATGTTTAAGCAGAATATCGTCGATGGGCGGCAGAAAGAATCCCCGGATTACTGGCTGGAGTACGGCAACCCGTGGGAGTTCGAGCGCCATAATACGCGTTACAAAGTGCGCTTCGGCGGCCGTATTCAGCAGGAAGGTAAATACTCCCGCTGGGTGGAGACCGAAGAGATTATTGCAGAAGCCTATGACCAGATTATCCCTGGCTTCGACACCGACGCTACCAACACGCTGCGCCTGTGGAGCGCCCAGGCCAGCAGCGAGATCAACCTCGGTAAATTCAACCAGGGCGACTACTTCGCGGCGGTGGAAGATAAAAACCATTCCGAGAACGTGTCGCGGGTGCTCTATCCGGATGACTCGACCTATTCAGGACGCGAGCTGCGCCTGCGGCAGGAGTACTTCCTCGTATCGGCGACGGTGCAGGACATCCTCAGCCGCCACTACCAGCTGCATAAAACCTACGCCAACCTGGCAGACAAAATCGCGATTCATCTCAACGACACGCATCCGGTGCTGTCGATTCCGGAGCTGATGCGCCTGCTGATTGACGAGCATAAGTTCAGCTGGGATGAGGCGTTCGAGGTGACCTGCCAGGTCTTCTCCTATACCAACCATACCCTGATGAGCGAAGCGCTGGAGACCTGGCCTGTCGAGATGCTGGGTAAAATCCTGCCGCGTCATTTGCAGATTATCTTCGAGATCAACGACTATTTCCTGAAGACCCTGCAGGAGCAGTACCCCAACGATACGGCGATGCTGGGCCGGACGTCGATTATCGACGAGTCCAACGGTCGTCGCGTACGTATGGCGTGGCTGGCGGTGGTGGTGAGCCATAAGGTCAACGGCGTGTCGGAGCTGCACTCCCGGCTGATGGTCGAGTCGCTGTTTGCCGAATTTGCCAAAATCTTCCCGATGCGCTTTACCAACGTCACGAACGGCGTGACGCCGCGCCGCTGGCTGGCGCTGGCGAATCCGCCGCTATCAAAAGTACTGGATGAAAATATCGGCCATAACTGGCGCACGGATTTGAGCCAGTTGAAGGAGCTGGAGCAGCATATTGACTATCCGAAAGTCAACCAGGCGGTGCGCCAGGCTAAGCTGGAAAACAAGCAGCGGCTGGCGAACTACATTGGTCAGCAGCTTAATGTGGTAGTGAATCCGAAGGCGCTGTTTGATGTGCAGATCAAGCGTATTCACGAGTACAAACGTCAGCTGATGAACGTGCTGCACGTGATTACTCGCTACAATCGCATTAAGGCCAACCCCGACGCCGAGTGGGTGCCGCGAGTGAATATCTTCGCCGGAAAGGCGGCTTCGGCTTACTACATGGCCAAACATATTATTCATTTAATTAACGACGTCGCGGCGGTGGTGAATAACGATCCGCAGATTGGCGATAAGCTGAAAGTGGTGTTTATCCCTAACTACAGCGTCAGCCTCGCGCAGCTGATCATTCCGGCGGCGGATCTCTCCGAGCAGATTTCGCTGGCGGGAACGGAGGCCTCCGGGACCAGTAATATGAAGTTCGCGCTTAACGGCGCGTTAACCATCGGTACTCTGGACGGCGCTAACGTTGAGATGCAGGAGCACGTAGGGGCGGATAATTTCTTTATCTTCGGTAATACGGCGGAAGAGGTGGAGGCCCTGCGTGCCGACGGCTACAAACCGCGTGATTACTATGAGCAGGATGAAGAGCTGCACCAGGCGCTGACGCAGATCGGCACTGGCCTGTTCAGCCCATCGGAGCCGGGCCGCTATCGCGATCTGCTGGATTCGCTGATTAACTTTGGCGACCACTACCAGGTGCTGGCGGATTTTCGTAGCTACGTGGATTGTCAGGATAAGGTGGATGAGCTGTATCTTCACCCGGAAGAGTGGGCCAACAAAGCGATGCTCAATATCGCCAATATGGGCTACTTCTCTTCTGACCGCACGATCAAGGAGTATGCCGACCATATCTGGCATATCGATCCAGTACGTCTGTAGCGGGTTAGCCATAACAAAACGGGGCCACCAGGCCCCGTTGCTATTTACAGTTTTACGACGCTAACGACAGTTCAGACTTTCCCGCGTGCTGCGCCAGCCACTCGCTGATGCGCGCCTGCTGCTCGGCATTCAGCCACATACCTTGTTTGGTCCGGCGCCAGATAGCGTCATCCAGACGGCGTACCCACTCGTGTTCTACCAGATAGCGCAGCTCGGCTTCATAAAACTCGTGGCCGAAATCTTCGCCCAGATCGGCAAGCGAAGTCGCTTCGCCGAGGATCCATTCGCTATTGCTGCCGTAAGTCCGCGCATAGTGGCGGGCCATCGATTCGCTGATAAACGAAAAGCGGCGGCGCAGCTTTGCCGCGTAGTCGTCACGGTCGCCGCCGATATCGCCGCCGGGCAGTACCGCGGTTTTGGTCCATGCCGGGCCGATGCCTTTATAGTAAGGCGTCAGTTTCTCCAGCGCATGCTCGGCAAGCTTACGATAGGTCGTGAGCTTGCCGCCAAAGACCGACAGCAGCGGAGCCTGTCCGTTTTCATCGTGAATATCGAGGGTGTAATCGCGGGTGATCGCCTGCGGTGAGTCGGATTCATCGTCGCACAGCGGGCGTACGCCGGAGTAGGTCCAGACAATATCGTCCCGCGTGAGCGTCTTTTTAAAGTGGGCGTTATAGACGTTCAGCAGGTAATTAATCTCTTTACCGTCGATCGCCACGGCTTTTGGGTCGCCTTTATATTCAACGTCGGTGGTGCCAATGATGGAGAATTCATCCATCCACGGGATCACAAAAACAATACGTTTATCTTCATTTTGCAGGATGTAGGCCTGCTTCTGCGCATGCACGCGCGGCACGACGATATGGCTGCCCTTAATCAAACGGATGCCGTACGGTGAGCGCAGGTGCATCCCTTCATCGAAGAACTGTTTAACCCACGGGCCAGTGGCGTTAACCAGACCGCGCGCCTGCCAGGTAAACTTCTCGCCGCT
This sequence comes from Klebsiella sp. BDA134-6, assembly GCF_015601345.1. NCBI lineage: Bacteria > Pseudomonadati > Pseudomonadota > Gammaproteobacteria > Enterobacterales > Enterobacteriaceae > Klebsiella > Klebsiella sp. BDA134-6. The sequence goes on along the minus strand of NZ_CP064784.1, from coordinate 5,471,048 downwards.
ATCAATATCTTCTGCCTCAACAATCCACAAACCGTTTTCACGTTTTGCCGAGATGGCGCGGGTACGGGTGCGCACTTCCCCGCCTTTACGCACAACCATCTGGGCGTTGGCCAGCACCATGCGCGCATCGTCGACCCAGCAGTCGGAATATTCGAAACCGCGCACGATTTCAGGTTTAAGTACCGATTCTGTGCCAAAACGCAACCCGGTTGAGCTGGGTAAACTGGTGCGCTTGCCCAGATGATCGTACATAAACAGCCCAATGCGGATCATCCACGCCGGGCGCAGGTGCGGACGATGCGGTAAACGAAAGCGCATCGGGAAGGCGATGTGCGGGGCCATTTTTAATAACACTTCACGCTCGGCCAGCGCTTCGCTCACCAGGCGGAACTCATAGTGTTCAAGGTAGCGCAGCCCGCCGTGAATCAGCTTTGAGCTGGCGCTGGATGTGGCGCAGGCCAGATCGTTCGCCTCCAGCATCAGCACGGATAAACCACGCCCTGCGGCGTCTGCCGCGATACCGGCACCGTTGATGCCTCCCCCTATCACAATCAGATCTTTGGTTTCCACGCTCGCCACCTCTTACACTTTCGTTTAAGCTCATAAATGTTCGATATCGCTCAATATAGCAAACAATCGCGCTATTGGTAACATCAAAAAAACATTTCAGAGTGATGCGTGTAACATATTGGCGTTTATTTAGCGCCAGGCTGTACACTAGACGCTAAAATCCAGGGCGTTCGCCGCCTGCCTGTATATCCGTATATAAAGAAGAGAGCTTATGGATCGCTTTGAATGTATTAACGTAGAAGAAGCCCACCAGAAAATGCACCAGCAGACGGCGGTGCTGGTCGATATTCGCGACCCGCAAAGCTATGCAATGGGCCACACGCCGGGCGCTTTTCATCTGACTAACGATACGCTGGGCGCGTTTATGCGCGACAACGATTTTGATACGGCGGTCATGGTGATGTGTTATCACGGCAACAGCAGCAAAGGCGCCGCACAGTATCTGCTACAGCAGGGTTACGACAAGGTTTATAGCGTGGACGGCGGGTTTGATGCCTGGCATCGGCATTTCCCGGCGGAAGTTGCGCATGGCGCACTTTAGGCGTTAGCGTCGGTTGTGGCTATAATATCTCCCTTTGTGTGGAATAAGCGATCCGCTGCATGTTAATGATTACCTCTTTTGCCAACCCGCGCGTGGCCCAGGCGTTTGTCGACTATATGGCGACGCAGGGGATTATTCTGACTATTCAGCAGCATACGCAGAGCGATATCTGGCTGGCCGATGAGTCCCAGGCTGGACGCGTGCAGGCCGAGCTGGCCCGTTTTCTGGAAAATCCCGCCGATCCGCGTTACCTTGCCGCCAGCTGGCAGTCGGGGCACACCAACAGCGGGCTGCACTACCAGCGCTTCCCCTTTTTAGCGACGCTTCGCCATAACGCCGGGCCGGTGACCTGGGGCGTGCTCTTCGCCTGCATCGTCGTCTTTGTCCTGCAAACGGTCATTGGCGATCAACCGGTCATGCTGCTGTTGGCCTGGCCCTACGATCCTTCGCTGAAATTTGAAGTCTGGCGCTACTTTAGCCATGCGCTCATGCACTTCTCGCTGATGCATATTTTGTTCAACCTGCTATGGTGGTGGTACCTCGGCGGAGCGGTAGAAAAGCGCATTGGCAGCGGCAAACTGGTGGTGATTACCGTAATCAGCGCCTTGCTGAGCGGCTTTGTTCAGCATCAGTTTAGCGGCCCGTGGTTTGGCGGACTGTCCGGCGTGGTCTATGCGCTAATGGGCTATGTCTGGCTGCGAGGCGAGCGCGATCCGCAAAGTGGCGTTTATTTACAGCGCGGCTTGATACTCTTTTCTTTAGTGTGGTTAATTGCTGGCTGGTTTGATGTTTTCGGCATGTCGATTGCGAACGGCGCGCACGTGGCCGGTCTGGTGACCGGGCTGGCGATGGCGTTTGTTGATACGCAGAATGTGCGAAAACGAACGTAGAGATTCCCAGGGATATTTCATGAAACAAACACAACGTCATGACGCGATTATCGAGCTGGTAAAAAAACAGGGATACGTCAGTACCGAAGAGCTTGTCGAGCAGTTTGCCGTCAGCCCGCAGACCATTCGCCGCGATCTGAATGATTTAGCCGATCAGAAAATGATCCTCCGTCATCACGGCGGCGCCGCGCTACCTTCCAGCTCGGTGAATACTTCATGGCACGACAGGAAATCGACCCAGACTCAGGAAAAAGAGCGCATTGCCCGCAAGGTGGCGAGCGAAATCCCCGACGGTGCGACGCTGTTTATCGATATCGGTACCACGCCGGAAGCGGTAGCCCATGCGCTGCTTAACCATAACGATCTGCGTATCGTCACCAATAACCTCAACGTCGCCAATACGCTGATGGTGAAAGAGGATTTCCGCATTATTCTGGCCGGCGGCGAGCTGCGTAGCAGGGACGGCGGTATCATCGGTGAAGCCACCCTGGATTTTATCTCCCAGTTTCGTCTTGATTTCGGCATTCTCGGCATCAGCGGTATCGACACCGATGGCTCACTGCTGGAGTTCGACTACCATGAAGTGCGCACCAAGCGGGCGATTATTGAAAACTCTCGTCACGTGATGCTGGTCGTTGACCATTCTAAGTTTGGCCGTAACGCGATGGTTAATATGGGCAGCATCAGTATGGTTGATGCGGTCTACACCGATGTTATGCCGCCGGCCGGCGTGCTGAAGGTGATTACCGACAATAATCTTCAGCTGGAGCTGTGCTGATTCATTAACTTTTCCGGGGCAGGCCAACGCGCGCCGCATGGCGTGATGCCGCGGGTGATATGTCACGCGCTTATCTCCGGTGATGGAGAGGGAGAACGCCAGGCGGAGGGAAATTTTTCCGCCGGCGATTAATCAGGGTGGCGATGTATAAGGCCAGCCGATAGCGGCTTATACGCCGTATCCCATCATTTTCAACAGCTGCTGGGCATGCTGAACGGCATCCTGGCGGTGCGCCACGCCCAGCTTCTGATACAAATTACGGATATGTGTTTTAATCGTCGTGGCGGCCACGTCCAGCTCACCGGCGATCTGCTCGTTGCTGTAACCGGAATAGATGAGCCCCAGCACCTGCCATTCGCGCTGGGTCAGCGGGCTGGTACGGATAAGTTCCGGCACTTCCGGATGGTTCAGCAGCCGCTCGACGAAGCTCTCGTCAAAGTGGGCGAACTTATGGCGATGATGCTGGTTGATATCGCGCAGAATACGCTGGGCGCGGTGCTGCTCCAGCTCCGGTAGCGTATTGAGCTGAATCAGCTGGCGCAGCTGCTGCGCCATCGCTTCGCCTTCAATGACAAAATGATTAATAAACCCGGTGCGGTTCGCGAGGGTGAGCGCTTCCAGCAGCGCTTTTTGCGCCTCGCTCTTACGCCCTGCCTGCCAGTAGAGCTGGTTGAGCAGCAGCAGGTTGCGGTTCAGATCGCTCATCAAACGCAGCGAGCGGGCGTTATCGTTTAACTCATCCAGTACCATTTCGGCGGAATCAAAATCGCCGAGCAGAATTTGCGCGCGGGCGATATTGCGCCACTGGCTCTGCAGGAAGTGGTTATTGGCGAACTCCGGTTTTGGCGTCTGGCGCAGCCAGTTTGCCGCGGCGGCTTTGTCGCCGATCATCTGCCAGTAGATAACCCGGACTTTATCGGCATTGGATACCCAGTCGCTATGGTAATGACCGTTGCCCAGCAGGTTTTCCAGGCGATTCAAATGGCTGCGGGCGTTATCCAGATCGCCGCGCGCCAGCGAGCACTGCACCATCAGCGTCAGGCACTGCAGCTGCTGCTGCGGTTGATAGGACGAGAGCACGTTCATGCCGCTGCGCGCGGAGGTTTCCGCTTCATCCAGCCGTGCCCAGGCCCACAGGAGCTGGGAACGAATACGCAGCAGGAACTCATGCATCGGCAGCTGTTCCAGATGCTGTTCACGAATGAGCTGGAAAGCTTTTTCCTGAATTTCCCAGGCGGCCTGCAGGAAGCCCTGTGCGAAGAGAATTTCGCTTTGCTGGATCATGCTCCATAACGCGTAGTGCCAGACGTCATGACGGCGGGCCATCTGTTCCGTCTGCTGCATGACCGCCAGCGATTTGCTCAACTGGCCTTTGCAGTGCAGAACTTCGCCGTGTACGGATGTGGCAACGATGCGGCTGTAGTAGCTGGCCAGCGGTAGTTCATCAAGGGCCACCATCGCCAGGCGCTCGGCTTCGTCCTGATCGCCGGCGTTGATCGCCACCTGGGCACGCAGGGCGTTGAAATCGCCGTGCATGGCGGTGTCCATTTCCGAATCCATTTCCTGCTCGGCGCGCGCCAGCAGGGTATTGACTTCACTATAGCGGTGCTGGCTCTGCATCAGCCAGGCCTGTAAAAGAATCAAACGCGGGTTTTCCAGCAGGTTTGACCAAGGCAGCGCGGCGAGGGACTGTTCCAGCAAACTCAGTTCGCTGTGGTTAAACATGCCCCACGCGTGGTTGAGCAGAATATCGCGCAGCATTTTGGCGTCACCCGCGGCCAGGGCGTGATGAATAGCTTCGCTCGGGAAGCCTTGCGCCATCCAGCTCTCAGCGGCCGCACGGTGAATTTCCGGCAGTTCGACCGCCAGCTCCCACTGGCAGCGCTGGCGCAGGAAGTTGCCGAACAGCGGATGGTAGCGAAACCATTCGCCGGAGTCGTCCATCCGCTGCAGGAATAATCCCTGACGCTCAATTTCTTCCAGCTGCATCTGGCCATTCTCTTCGCCGGTGACGCGGACGATGAGCGCATCGTTCATCGAGCGCAGCAGCGAGCTTTTTAGCAGGAAGTTACGCGTCCGCGGGTCCACGTTATCCAACACCTCATCGACCAGATAGTCAGAAAGATGGCTGGCGTTAATACCGGCAAGACGACGGGCGGAGTGATGGGCGGAAGTATTGTTCTGGCGCGCCGAGAGGGCAATCAGCTGCAGCGCGGTGGCCCAGCCGGCAACATCGTCGCACAGCCTTTTGCTATCGTCGGCCTCAATAGGCGAACTGAGACGACAGTCGAAAAACTGCTTCGCTTCCTGATGGGTAAAAGCGAGCTGCTGGCTGCCGATTTCCAGCAGCTGATCGCGCACGCGCAGGTTGGCGATACCCAGTTGCGGCAGATTACGCGACAGCACCACCAGCGTCATATTTTCCGGCTGATGGCGGAGGAAGAAACGCATCGCATCATGAATAACCGGATTGGTGATCAGATGATAATCATCAATCACCAGGAATAGCGGGCGCTGCCAGTCGGCCAGCTCAATAAACAGTTGCGCGAAGAGAGAGGGCAGGCTGGCGTATTGGCGCTTTTGCACCATCGCTTCGCTGGCCGCACAGTGGCCGCCTGTCGCCTGCTGAACGGCGGCGATAAGATAGCTGGCAAAACGCTCCTGTTGGTTATCACCTTCATCCAGCGAGAACCAGCCGAGATCGTTTTTCCCCGCCGCCCATTGAGAAACGAGCGTGGTTTTACCGTATCCAGCCGGACTGGTCACCAACGCGAGACGATAATTGTTCGCGCCGGAAAGTTTCGCCAGCAATCGCTCACGAACCACAGTGTGTTCAAGGCGGACCGGGCGACTTAATTTAGACGGAATCAACATAGTTCTTCATTTCGCTGTGCAAGTGAGGAATTGCGAATTTTTTTGCGCTTCGTAATTAATATCCAATAAGGTCGGCCATAATGAATTTTATTGCAAGTTATGTCCGAGTTTTATGCTCTTGAATTTGCTCTATGTCACAAATTTGCATAGTGAGAGAAATTCATATAAATGCGCGGCAGCGCGCGCGGTTATTGGGATTGCGGAAGTTTTAGGCACGATAAGCTAATCTTTTATTACAAAATTAGTAGCTGTTTGTTTTTAATGAAATATTATCAGTGAAATCTTATAAGTCATCTTTTTGAGCTATTTCTGCATTACAGTCCGTTTATTCTGCAGATATTTACTTTTATTTGGCAATATTTACAAATCGATGTTTTGCCCGCTTTTATCGTCCTGGCTTGTAACAAAATTTAGCGCGGTAAGCAGGCCGATTTGTGGTTCCGGCGTGGCGAATTTTGCAGCATAATTTTTGCCGGTAAGCTAACGTAATAGTGGCCACGATCACACTTTTCGCTCATCCCTGCTACTCCTCCCCGGCTAATCCCTGGCGGGATGAGGACGTGACTCCGGGAGGTCGGCACACTAACGCTAACGTTTTAGTAAAGGACCCGGATTACTTATGTCACAGACTTCTTTTAACAAAGCTCAGTTTCAGGCTGCACTGACGCGTCAGTGGCAGCATTTTGGTTTACAGTCCGCTTCCGAGATGACCCAGCGTCAGTGGTGGCGCGCCGTAAGCGGCGCGCTGTCCGAGCTGTTGTCGGCTCAGCCGGTAGCGCAAGCGGCCGAAGGGCAGCGCCACGTAAACTATATCTCCATGGAGTTTTTGATTGGTCGCCTGACCGGCAACAACCTGCTTAACCTTGGCTGGTATCAGCAGGTCAGCGATGAGCTTCAGGCGCATGACGTTAACCTGACCGACCTGCTGGAAGAGGAAATCGACCCGGGCCTGGGCAACGGCGGCCTCGGTCGTCTGGCGGCATGTTTCCTTGATTCTATGGCCACTGTGGGACAATCGGCGACCGGCTACGGCCTGAACTACCAGTACGGCCTGTTCCGCCAATCTTTCGCTGATGGCCAGCAGATGGAAGCGCCGGATGACTGGGGGCGTAATAGCTACCCGTGGTTCCGCCACAACGAAGCGCTGGACGTGCAGGTTGGCCTCGGCGGTAAAGTGACCAAAAGTGGTGAGTGGGTACCGGCATTCGTGATTACCGGCGAAGCCTGGGATCTGCCGGTGCTGGGCTACCGTAACAACGTGGCTCAGCCGCTGCGCCTGTGGCAGGCTAAGCACGCGCATCCGTTTAACCTGACCAAATTCAACGATGGCGATTTCCTGCGTGCCGAACAGCAGGGCATTGACGCCGAAAAACTGACGAAAGTTCTCTACCCGAACGATAACCATCAGGCGGGTAAAAAACTGCGTCTGATGCAGCAGTACTTCCAGTGCGCCTGTTCGGTTGCCGATATTCTGCGTCGCCATCATCTGGCGGGCCGCAAGCTGGCGGAGCTGGCGGATTATGAAGTCATCCAGCTTAACGATACTCACCCGACGATTGCGATTCCGGAACTGCTGCGCGTGCTGATTGATGAGCATCAGCTGAGCTGGGACGACGCCTGGGCAATTACCAGCAACACCTTCGCGTATACCAACCACACCCTGATGCCGGAAGCGCTGGAGTGCTGGGATGAGAAGCTGGTGAAAGCGCTTCTGCCGCGCCACATGCAGATCATCAAACAGATTAATGACCGCTTTAAAACGCTGGTGGATAAAACCTGGCCGGGCGATAAGCAGGTGTGGGCGAAACTGGCGGTGGTGCACGATAAACAGGTTCGCATGGCGAACATGTGCGTGGTGAGCGGCTTTGCGGTTAATGGCGTTGCCGCGCTGCACTCCGACCTGGTGGTGAAAGATCTGTTCCCGGAATATCACCAGCTGTGGCCGAATAAATTCCATAACGTCACCAACGGCATTACCCCGCGCCGCTGGATCAAACAGTGCAACCCGGCTCTGGCCGCGCTGCTGGATAAAACCCTGAAGAAAGAGTGGGCCAACGATCTCGACCAGCTGATCAACCTCGAAAAATATGCCGATGACGCTAAGTTCCGTCAGATGTATCGCGACATTAAGCTGGCTAACAAAGTTCGTCTGGCGGAGTTTGTGAAGCGGCGTACCGGTATCGAGATTAATCCGCAGGCGATTTTCGATATCCAGATCAAGCGCCTGCACGAGTACAAACGCCAGCACCTGAACCTGCTGAATATTCTTGCGCAGTACAAAGAAATTCGCGAGAACCCGCAGGCGGACCGCGTACCGCGCGTGTTCCTGTTCGGCGCGAAAGCGGCGCCGGGCTACTATCTGGCGAAGAATATTATCTGGGCGATCAATAAGGTTGCCGCCGCGATCAACAACGATCCGCTGGTCGGCGATAAGCTGAAAGTGGTATTCCTGCCGGATTACTGCGTCTCGGCGGCGGAAATGCTGATCCCGGCGGCGGATGTCTCCGAGCAGATCTCAACGGCGGGTAAAGAGGCCTCCGGTACCGGCAACATGAAGCTGGCGCTGAACGGCGCGCTGACCGTGGGAACCCTGGATGGAGCGAACGTGGAAATCGCTGAGCAGGTAGGCGAAGAAAACATTTTTATCTTCGGTCATACCGTGGAAGAAGTGAAAGCGCTGAAGGCCAAAGGCTACGATCCGCTGAAATGGCGTAAGAAAGATAAGCTGCTGGACGCGGTGCTAAAAGAGCTGGAGAGCGGTAAATACAGCGATGGCGATAAGCATGCTTTCGACCAGATGCTGCACAGCCTGCTGAAAGGCGGCGACCCGTACCTGGTGCTGGCAGATTTTGAAGCCTACGTGGCGGCGCAGAAGCAGGTTGATGAGCTGTATCGCGACCAGGAAGCCTGGACGCGCGCGACGATTCTGAATACCGCGCGCTGCGGCATGTTCAGCTCCGACCGCTCGATTCGCGATTATCAGCAACGTATCTGGCAGGCAAAACGCTAAGGACAGGCCTATGGAGACTAAACGCCTTGATAACGCAGCCCTGGCGGCGGGAATAAGCCCAAGCTATATCAACGCGCACGGTAAGCCGCAGTCCATTGCTGCGGCCACCAAGCAGCGGCTGCTTGATGCGATGCATCGTACCACCATCACCCCGAAGGCGGTGGTTAACCCACTGCCAGCGGTGCAGGTGTTCACCCACGGCAAAAAGATGTCTCTGCCGGTAGCGGGCCAGGGGGAGTTTCACTGGATCCTCACTACCGAAGAAGGGAAACAGTATCAGGGCCAGGCGCGCGGCGGTGAAACGCTGCCGCTGCCGGCAAGATTACCGGAAGGGTATCATACGCTCACGCTGACTCAGGACGGCGATCGCTGGCACTGCCGGGCGATCGTCGCGCCCGCGCGCTGCTACGAACCGCAGGCGCTGAAGGATGGCCAGAAACTGTGGGGAACCTGCGTGCAACTGTATACGCTGCGCTCGGAGAAGAACTGGGGGATTGGCGACTTCGGCGATTTACGCGCGATGCTGCCGGAAATCGCCCGCCGGGGTGGCTCGTTTATCGGACTTAACCCGATTCACGCGCTCTATCCGGCTAACCCGGAGAGCGCCAGTCCGTACAGCCCCTCTTCGCGCCGCTGGCTCAACGTTATCTATATTGACGTCAATGCGGTAGAGGATTTCCGTCATAGCAAAGAGGCGCAGAAATGGTGGCAATCACCGGCTACGCAGCAGACTTTACAGGCCGCGCGCCAGACCGATGACGTTGACTATACCGCCGTGACCGCCCTTAAGCTCACCGCGCTGCGCATGGCCTGGAAAGGTTTTTCTGCGCGCAACGATGAGGCGATGGCGGAGTTTCGCCAGTTTGTCACCCGCGAGGGCGACAGCCTGTACTGGCAGGCGGCGTTTGACGCGCTGCATGCCTGGCAGGTGCAACAGGACCCGATGCGCTGGGGCTGGCCCGCGTGGCCGAAGGCTTATCAGGATACCGATAGCCCGGAGGTTAAAACGTTCTGCACCGAACATGCCGATGAGGTGAATTTTTACCTGTGGCTGCAGTGGCTCGCTTATACCCAGTTTGCCGAGTGCTGGCATACCAGCCAAAACGACGCCATGCCGATCGGCCTGTATCGCGACCTGGCGGTGGGCGTTGCGGAAGGCGGGGCGGAAACCTGGTGCGATCGCGAGCTGTACTGCCTGAAAGCCTCCGTCGGCGCGCCCCCGGATATCCTGGGCCCGCTGGGGCAAAACTGGGGTCTGCCGCCGATGGATCCGCATATCATGGTGGCGCGCGCCTATGAGCCTTTCGTCGAGCTGCTGCGCGCGAATATGCAAAACTGCGGGGCGCTACGCATCGATCATGTCATGTCGGTGCTGCGTTTGTGGTGGATCCCTTACGGCGAGACGGCCGATCACGGCGCCTATGTGCAGTATCCGGTAGACGATCTTTTGTCGATTCTGGCGCTGGAGAGTAAGCGTCATCGCTGTATGGTGATCGGCGAGGATCTGGGAACCGTACCGGTTGAGATCGTCGGCAAGCTGCGTAAAAGCGGCGTTTACTCCTACAAAGTGCTCTATTTCGAAAATGACCACGAAAAGACTTTCCGTGCGCCGAAGGCGTATCCGGAGCAATCAATGGCTGTGGCAACGACGCATGACCTGCCAACGTTGCGCGGCTACTGGGAAAGCGGCGACCTGACGCTGGGTAAATCACTCGGCCTGTATCCGGATGAGGTGGTATTACGTGGACTGTATCAGGATCGCGAGCTGGCGAAGCAGGGGCTGCTGGATGCTCTGCACCGCTATGGCTGTCTGCCAAAGCGTACCGGACATAAAGCGTCGCTGATGGCGATGACGCCAACCCTGAATCGCGGAATGCAGCGCTATATCGCCGACAGCAACAGCGCGCTGCTGGGCCTGCAGCCGGAAGATTGGCTGGTGATGGCTGAGCCGGTCAATATTCCCGGGACCAGCACCGAGTATCCAAACTGGCGTCGTAAGCTTTCCACTACGCTTGAGGCGATGTTTGCCGATGAGCAGGTAAATAAGCTGATTAAGGATCTGGATAAGCGGCGCAAGGCGGCGAGTAAGAAGAAGCAAGCCTGATGTAAGCCAAAAAAGCCGGGAAGCGATTCCCGGCTTTTTATTCTCTTTAGCGTTTCGGCCCAGCGGCTACTAGCGCAGCGCCTGCTGGTGTATCGGTGTATTTCTCAAAGTTCTCGATGAATAGCTTCGCCAGCTGCTCCGCTTTTTCCTGCCACTGCTCTGGCGAGCCGTAGGTGTTGCGCGGGTCGAGGATATGGGTATCCACCCCCGGCAGCTCGGTCGGGATCTGCAGCTCAAACATCGGCAGAGTGAAGGTTTCGGCATTGTCCAGTGAACCATCAAGAATCGCATCGATAATGGCGCGAGTATCTTTGATCGAGATACGTTTGCCGGTACCGTTCCAGCCGGTGTTGACCAGATAGGCCTGGGCGCCGGAAGCCTGCATGCGTTTCACTAGCACTTCTGCGTACTGCGTTGGGTGCAGAGACAGGAAGGCGGCGCCAAAGCAGGCGGAGAAGGTTGGCGTCGGCTCCGTGACGCCGCGCTCGGTACCGGCCAGCTTGGCGGTGAAGCCAGACAGGAAGTGGTACTGGGTCTGGTCGGCGGTCAGACGAGAAACCGGCGGCAGAACGCCAAAGGCGTCAGCGGTGAGGAAGATAACCTTGGTGGCATGACCGGCTTTGGAGATGGGCTTAACGATGTTCTCGATATGATTGATCGGATAAGAGACGCGGGTGTTTTCGGTCTTTGAACCGTCGTTAAAATCGATGGTGCCGTCAGCCAGCACGACCACATTCTCCAGCAGCGCATCGCGGCGAATCGCATGGTAGATATCCGGCTCTGCGGCTTCGGATAGCTTAATGGTCTTGGCGTAGCAGCCGCCTTCGAAGTTGAATACCCCGTCGTCATCCCAGCCGTGTTCGTCATCGCCAATCAGGCGGCGTTTCGGATCGGTAGAGAGGGTGGTCTTGCCGGTACCGGAAAGGCCGAAGAAGATAGCGACATCCTCTTTTTCCCCGACGTTGGCGGAGCAGTGCATGGAAGCGATGCCCTTCAGCGGCAGCAGGTAGTTCATGATCGAGAACATCCCTTTTTTCATTTCGCCGCCGTACCAGGTTCCGCCGATAAGCTGGATGCGCTCGGTCAGGTTGAACGCAACGAAGTTTTCGGAGTTCAGGCCCTGTTCTTTCCACTGCGGGTTGGTGCACTTAGCGCCGTTCATCACGATGAAATCCGGCTTGAAGTTTGCCAGCTCTTCCTCGCTTGGGCGAATAAACATGTTTTTCACGAAATGCGCCTGCCAGGCGACTTCGGTAATAAAGCGGACGCTCAGGCGGGTGTCGGCATTGGCGCCGCAGAAGGCGTCAACGATAAACAGGCGCTTGCCGGAGAGCTGGCGGGTCACCAGCCCCTTCAGGTGCTGCCACGTTTCCTCAGAAAGCGGCTTGTTGTCGTTCTTACCTTTGCCTTTATCGGCCCACCACACGGTATCGCGGGTGGTGTCGTCACGAACGATATACTTATCTTTTGGAGAACGGCCGGTAAAAATACCGGTATCTACGGCGATTGCACCAAGATTTGTTAATACGCCACGTTCATAACCTTCCAGATTGGGGGCGAGCTCTTCCTGATACAATGTATCGTAACTGGGGTTATGGACGATATCCTGGACGTCATTGATACCATAAGCCTTGAGATCCTGCGGGGTTAAACCATTATTAACGCGCATGTCACTGCTCCTTAGCCAATATGTACTGCTTTAAATTGTAGGGTTTATTACGGGGTATAGACCGCGACCAGGCTCATAGATTTACGTATCTCGACAAACGGCGGACTTACGAAAAACGTTGTGACTCCTGTCACGAGGCGTAGGGGATTATCTCAGGAATTAGGGCTACAGTGGGGGTAGATGTTTCTTAATGGTTAAAAAGTAATTAAAAAAACTGTTGAAATGTGAATGTAATCGCTTACCTGAAAGAAAATTACGTAACTCTTTCATGGGGAATCGATTCACCACGCGAAGAAAAATCGTTGACGTCAGGCGCGAGGAGGAAAACCGCGCCTGACAGAGTGGGGATTAGTGGATTTGCGGATCGGCCGGGGAGGCGTTGTTACGAATTTCGGCAATATCCATCGCATTAAAGATGTAATGATTACCGCAATAGTCGCAGTGCATATCGATTTCTCCTTCGTCGGCCAGGATGCTATCGATCTCCTCATCCGGCAGCGTTTTCAGCGCGCCGGCGCAGCGCTCGCGAGAGCAGGTGCATTTAAACTCAACGCCCTGCGGCTCGTAAACGGTGACTTCTTCTTCGTGATACAGGCGCCAGAGCACATCGTTCGCGGGCAGGGTAAACAGCTCTTCAGCTTTGATGGTTTCGGTCAGGGTGCTCAGATGTTCGAAATCAGCCGCCTGCGCGTCCTGCGCCGGCAGAACCTGCAGCAGCATGCCGCCGGCCATTGGTTTACCTTCGTGTTCACCGCTACGGATGATCAGTCGGGTTGGCAGCTGTTCAGAGCGCTGGAAGTAATCTTCGAGGCAGGCCGCCAGCGTATCGCCTTCAAGACCAACCACGCCCTGATAGCGCTCGCCCTCTTCCGGAGAGATGGTAATGACCAGATAACCATTACCGACCATGGTTTTCAGGTCCGCCCCTTCCGGGATCTCGCCCTGGGTGCGGGCGACACCGCGCATCTGCTGCTGGTTGTTGCCGTTGATCACCGCCAGCGACAGCGGGCCATCGCCCTGCAGCTGAACGGTAATATCGCCCGCGAACTTCAGCGTGGCGGTCAGCAGGCTGGTAGCGACCAGCAGTTCCGCCAGCAAGGTTTTCACCGGCTGCGGGTAGCTATGGTTGGTCAGAATCTGTTCTAAAGTTTCTGAAACTGTTACCAGCTCACCGCGTACGGCATAGTTTTCAAACAGATAGCGGTGTAATTGATCGTGTTGAGTCATAATCATCTCTCTTGCGGGCCACAGTTATTCACTATCGCCGTGTTTAAATCTCATCAGGTCGCGGCGCTCTTTCTTATCCGGTCGCCTGTCGGGATGCGGCATGGTTAGGGCGTTCATTTTCCGCGCCAGCGCCACTTTCTCGCGTTTCTCGATGCTCTCAGCCGTCTCTTCATAAAGCGCGACGGCTTCACTGGCGGGCCTGCGCTGTTCGGTAATGCCTTTTACCACAATGGTGCGTTCGTCATTGCCCTGGCGGAGCATCAGGGTCGCGTTCAGCTCGACCACTTTGCCAGGCTTACTGCGCTGCCCGTTATAGTGCACTTTGCCGCCTTCAATCATCTCGCGCGCCAGCGCTCGGGTTTTATAAATGCGGGCTGCCCACAGCCATTTGTCCAGCCTGACGGCTTCGACGGGTTTTTCTTTCATGGCCTCTCCTGTAGGGTCAGCGAGGGGATCAGATGCCGGTAGTCGTTCAACCCAGGATGGCGAGCGTAGCTTTTTTCCGCCAGCCCGGAGTCGGGGTTGGTGATACCCAGGCAATAGCGGATGCCGTACTCCGCCGCCGCGTCCAGAATCGCCTCGTTATCGTCGACGAACAGCGTATTGCGCGCGTCGAAGCCGGTTTCTTCAGCCACTGCGTGCCACAGCCGCTGATCCTCTTTCGGATAACCAAATGTGTGGGTGGAAAGCAATAAATCAAGGTGCGCGTCCAGACCGGTATGCTTTAGCTTCACCGCCAGATTATGCGGGTGGGCATTGGTCAGCAAAATCCGCCGTTTGCCGCTGGTTTTAAGCGCCTCAAGGAACGGCACGGTATCTTCACGCAGCGCGGCCCTTGGCCCCTGCTCGCTGGTCATCGCACAAATATCCAAACCCAGACGCTCGCTCCAGTAGTCCAGGCAGTACCAGTTTAGCGTATGTTGTACCGCATGATACTCCTGGCGCATCGCGTCTCTGGCTTCCTGCAGGTTGAGCCCCCGCGCGGCGCCCCAGGTTTCCGGAACCAGTTTTTGCCAGAAGTAGTTGTCGAAGGCGAGGTCGAGCAGCGTACCGTCCATATCCAGCAGAACGGTATCAACCTCTTGCCAGGCGATATCAAAATGCATGGTCAGTCTCCAGCGAGGGGGGAAATTGCGCGACAGGGTATCACACCCCGTCGCGTAGAGAATTATTCTTGCGGGTCGGGTGAGGAAAGCAGAACCGGATTCAGGCAGCTTTCGTAGTATTTCTGGATCTCTTCCTGACGCTGGCGATGGCGCTGATAGCGACGAAAAGCCTGGATACCGTGATACGCCGAACAGCCCAGCATGGTCAGCAGCAGCAGCGTTGTGCCAAGGTAGCGCCACAGCCCGGAGCGGTCAGGAATACGATGCAGGTTGATATGCTGCGTGCCGTTGGCATCGGTGTAAAGATTGGTGACGATGCCTTCTGCCTGGAACGGCGTGTGCATTAGCATGCCTGCCAGACGCTGCAGTTCGCTCCACTGCTGGTGAGCAGGGAAATCATATAAACCGGTGCCTGGCCACGGCTGATTTACCAGGTCGCTGCCTTCATCGCTGGCAATCAGGAAACCGCCGGGTGCCGGGCTATTCAGCGCCTGAGCCGCGCGCGAGGTTTCACGGCTGATGAACGGCGCGGTGGAGGTGGTGACCAGGTTCTCCAGCGATTCCGCGCTTACCGGGCGTAACAGGACGTTGACGCCGTCCAGTTTGCCCGCGCTGGCGCGTTTGGTCAGGGCTTCCCAGTTGCGGGTATTACCGAGGTTAACCAGCGCATTCTTCAAACGAACGCAATCGTCTTTCGCAGAGCACAGGTCGTTGGTTTTTGTGACGATATCGCCAAAATCATCCAGTAGCACCATGCCTGACTTCTGAATGGCGGAACGTAGCGCCGGGCTGACGCGCGAATCGTCATCGGATTCGGGATGGAGCTGGCGCTGGACGGTCTGCATCAGGGCGGTGGCCTTACTGACGATATCTGACTCCGGCAGCGGCAGGGGAGGGGCATCATTCCAGACGATTTGTGAACAATCGAACGGCATAAACGGCGAGTTCTCTTTTGCCGTCCAGGCGCCCGGCGAGTGGATGTTGCACATTCCTGTGCCTTTCAGGCGCAGCGTGTCGCCGATGCGAATCTTTGACTTCTCCAGCTGGGCAACCGTCGTGGCTTCGATAGTTTGCGCGCCCTTGAGCCATGAAAGGGTGAATTTAAAGGGCATATTCAGCGGTACGCTGGCCCACAGCATCACGACGATCAGCAGCGCGCCGAGGGCGATAATCGCGCTGCGGAGCCAGTACTGAAGCGGGAAGTTTTTGACCTCATCATGCAGCGACAGGAAGCGGCCCTGGCGGACAACGTGGCGGCTGAGGTAGATGTCGATATCCGTTTGCTGGCCGAGGTCCTGCGCAATCCACGGTTGCCAGTGGCGCGGGTAGATAAGGTCGATAATGCCGAGGGAAATATTATTGATATGTTCCTGGTTATTTTCGCCAAACAACCCCCAGCGTTTCGGCATGCCGCGCAGACAGTGAATTTCCCGCAGCGATGTTTTACGCGGGGGAGCGTAGATCCCCCATACGCCTGCCAGCAGCAGGAGTAACCCGCCGCCCAGCAGCCAGGGCGAAAAAACGTTCGGGGTTATCAGGCTGCAATAAAACAGCAGGAAGGCGGCAACCACCAGAATGGCTTCGCGAAGGCCGTCAGGGCGGCTAAGCGCATGCTCTTCTGGCGTTTCCGGGCGGATGTTTAGCAGCTCAATTTGCTCGCTCTCTTCCCCGCGGATGGATGCCTGAGGCACCGCGGCTTTTTCAAGCGCAAACCCCCGGGATTCCTGAGGATAGTCGCTGAGCGTTTGCCCATTCAGAGCAATCACCAGCGGCAGGCTATCGGTGGAGATTAACTCGACGCTGTTTTCATCGTTGATATGTTGCTCCCAGAAGGGGGGCAGATGAATTTCCACTGAATCAAGGAAGTAGCGCCATTTGTTGAGGTCATCGGTGGTGATGCCGTAGCGCGTAATGGCGCGGGTGACGCTATACACGGTACCGCTCTGTTCGTTCAGCGTCAGGTTGACCGGCGCGGTGCTGGCGCCAGACGCTGGCAACTGCTGGTTACGGCTGAGGCTTTCGAGGTATTTTTCTACTGCGCTGCGCTCTTCATCGGAAAGCTTGCGCGTCGCGGCATCGCTAAAGGCGTGCAGCAGCGGCAGGCGACGACGTCTTGCATGCGTGCGATACCACCACCCGATAAGCAATGCGCAGATCAGCAGAGCTAACAAAAATATCAGAAAGGTGCCCATGCCCATCCCATCATAGTTATTCTTTTCTTACTGGTATCGTCGGTTGCCATTCATCAATAGAGGTAAAACAGCCGTCGAAATCGGCACTTAATTACGTCAACGCGGGAAAATCTATTATGTAATGCAGCAGCATACAACCTTATCAAAAGCGTTAAAATCCAGGAATCAGTATATTCTCAAATACTATTCAACCTATTGACTTTTTAGTCTTTGTGATACCCGGGCGCAAGGCGAAAAAGTTGCAACTATGTAAATTAGTGGTGATTAGGATTGCCGAAACCGTGCTGCGTATCGCACAATGACCGCTGTAATCACAGCATAGACCGATGACAATGAGCAAATCATTACAAAAACCCACCATTCTCAATGTTGAAACAGTCGCGCGCTCGCGCCTTTTTAATGTTGAAAGCGTGGACCTTGAGTTCAGCAACGGCGTGCGCCGCGTGTATGAACGGATGCGGCCTTCTACCCGTGAAGCCGTGATGATTGTGCCGATTGTCGATGACCATATAATCCTGATTCGCGAATATGCCGTTGGTACGGAGTCCTATGAGCTGGGCTTTTCAAAAGGCCTGATCGATCCAGGCGAAAGCGTACTGGAAGCCGCCAACCGCGAGCTGAAAGAAGAGGTTGGGTTTGGCGCGCAAAAGCTGACGTTTTTGAAAAAACTAAGCATGGCTCCGTCCTACTTCTCCAGCAAGATGAATATCCTGGTGGCGGAAGACCTTTATCCGGAGTCGTTGCCCGGCGATGAGCCCGAGCCGCTGCCGCAGGTGCGCTGGCCGCTGTCGCAGCTGATGACGCTGCTCGAGGAAGAAGATTTCAACGAAGCGCGTAACGTTAGCGCGCTTTTCCTGCTGCGCGAGTGGCTGCAGGCGCAGGGGCGGCTGTAGCGCCTCTCCCAGATAAAAAAAGCGCCCGCAGGCGCTTTTTTTGTCAGAACAGTTCGTGGGTCTCGCCCCCGCCATCGGTAATGGTGGTGCCGACTTCATGAACCGCCTGTTGGGTAGGCTGCGTGCCGTCAATAAAGTACTCGGCGCGGCTGTTACCGCCGCTGGCCAACTGGCCGGTGCTGCGGTCGATGTTCACCGTAATAATACCCGGCGGCGGCGTTAGCGGCTCTTCCGGTACGCCTTCCAGCACCCTTTTCATAAAGTCATCCCAGGCCGGTTGGGCACTTTTAGCGCCGCCTTCATAGCCGGATATCTGATCTTTTATTGCTCCGGAGGCGGTGGTACGGCCCAGATCGCGGCGGTGGTCATCAAAGCCAATCCATACCGACGTTACGACGCCAGGACCATAGCCTGAGAACCACGCATCTTTTGAACTGTTGGTGGTCCCGGTTTTGCCACCGATATCGTGACGCTGCAGGTCGCGGCCTGCCCGCCAGCCGGTACCCATCCAGCCCGGTTCGCCGAAGATGTTGGTGTTCAGGGCGCTTTTAATCAGGAACGCCAGCGGCGTGTTGATCACGTGCGGCGCGTACTCCGGAGCGCCGCTTTGCGCCACCAGGGACTGGTTCGCCTGCGCAAGTTGCGGTTGTGGTGGAACGCCGGGGTTTTGCGGGTCCTGTGAGGTGGCGACGTCCTCAACGTCTTTATTCTCCAGCACATCAGACTTCGGCGTATCGCCGTAAATCACCGGAATATCGCACTGTGGGCAGGCAACTTTTGGCCGTTCTTCAAAAATGACGCCGCCCTGATCGTTCTCGATTTTGCTGATGAAATAAGGGCTCACAAGGAAACCGCCGTTAGCCATCACCGAATAACCGCGAGCAACCTGAAGCGGGGTGAAAGACGCTGAACCCAGCGCCAGCGATTCGGTCCGCACGATGTTCTGCGCCGGGAAGCCAAAACGCTGGAGATACTCAGCCGCGTAGTCCACGCCCATGGCCCGCATCGCGCGAACCATCACCACGTTCTTTGATTGACCCAGCCCCTGACGCAGGCGGATAGGGCCCGCATACTGCGGCGGTGAGTTTTTGGGGCGCCAGTCGGAGCCGGAGCCGGCATCCCAGCGGGAAATCGGCACATCGTTGAGCATGCTCGCCAGCGTTAAGCCTTTATCCATCGCAGCAGTGTAGAGGAACGGCTTAATGTTAGAACCGACCTGGCGCAGCGCCTGTGTCGCACGGTTGAACTTGCTCTGGTTGAAATCGAAGCCGCCGACCAGCGCAATGATCGCTCCGTTTTGCGGGTTGATCGAGACCAGCGCCGAGTTGACATCCGGCACCTGCGACAGCCACCAGCTACTACCCACCTGACGTACCCAGACCTGTTGCCCGGTCTGCACCACATCGTTCACTTTACGCGGCGTGGCACCCTGCTGGGTATCAGAGATAAACCGACGCGCCCAGCGGACGCCTTCCATATTCAGCGACACTGAGGTTCCGTTGCTCATTAGCGCGACGGCTTCCTGCGGATTTGCCGACGTGATGACCGCCGGCGAGAGCGGTCCGGTATTCGGGGTTTTTTTCAGCGTATCGAGGATTTTCTGGTTATCCCACGGCGTTTCACCCACTTTCCATAGCACCTTTTCCGGGCCGCGATAGCCGTGGCGCATGTCGTAATCCAGCACGTTTTTACGCACGGCCTCCTGGGCCGACTGCTGATTTTTACGGGTAATGGTGGTGTAGACGCGATAACCGTCTTCATAAGCCTGCTCACCGTAGCGGCCGACCATTTCCTGGCGCACCATTTCGCTGAGGTACGGGGAGGAGAAGGCGATTTCCGGCGTATGGTAGCTGGCGTCAATCGTCTGGCTACGCGCCTGATCGTACTGCGCCTGCGTGATGTAGCCTTCGCTCAGCATCCGTGAGAGAACAACGTTGCGGCGGGCGGTTGCGCGATCCATGGAGTAGAGCGGGTTAAACGTCGACGGCGCTTTAGGCAGGCCCGCAATGACCGCCATTTCACTCAGCGTTAGCTGGTCGACGGATTTCCCGAAATAGACCTGCGCGGCCGCGCCGACGCCGTAGGCGCGGTAGCCAAGATAGATTTTGTTCAGGTACAGCTCAAGGATTTCATCTTTATTGAGCAACTGCTCGATGCGGATCGCGAGGAAGGCCTCTTTTACCTTACGCATCAACGTCTTTTCTGGGCTCAGGAAGAAGTTGCGCGCCAGCTGTTGAGTAATCGTACTGGCGCCCTGCGAGGCGTGGCCTGAGAACATCGCGACGCTGGCGGCGCGGAAAATCCCGACCGGGTCAACGCCATGATGCTCATAAAAACGGCTGTCTTCGGTGGCGATAAACGCTTTTATCAGCTCTGGCGGCATTTGCTGTAGCGTGACGGGAATACGGCGTTTCTCGCCATATTGCGCAATCAGCTCGCCATCCGCGCTATAGACCTGCATAGGGATCTGCAGGCGCACATCCTTCAGGGTTGCGACGTCGGGGAGCTGCGGCTCTATATATTTATAGAGACCAAAAATCGAGCCTGCTCCCAGCAGTACGCAACATACTGCAAGGATAAAAAGATACTTTACGAACTTCACCGGAGATTTCTCATTTAGTTTTCATTGGGCAGTTTATAAACAAACGCGCAGTAGTATAAAGGCAAGCCTGGAGCATTGATATAGCGAAGCATATCGGCGGATAAGGAGATCGTAAGCATGGCGTTTAGAAACTGGCGCGTAGGAATGCATATCCAGCAGGACCACATTGCTATTGTCGCGTTATTACATGAGCGCTCACGCTGGGCGCTACGCCGCTGGTGGAGCATCCCGCTCATGCCCGGTACCGTGCGGCAGGGAATGGTGGTGGATGTTGAATCGCTGGCCCGCCAGCTGCAAAGCTGGCGGCGGGAGCTGCCTTTGCACCATCAGGTCTGTATCGCCTTTCCGGCGGCGCGAACCCTGCAAAAGCAGCTCCCGCGCCCGCAGATTTCATTAAGAGAAAGCGAACAGGCGACCTGGATTGCCAGCGCGATGGCGCAGCAGCTGGAAATGCCCGCATCGTCACTATGCGTCGATTATGCGGAAACCGGAGCGGTCGATGGCTGGCGAGTTACCGCCGCGCAGCGGTTGGACGTTAACCTTCTGTGCCGCCTGGCAAGTCGACTCAAGCTGAGGGTGGTGGGGATTGTTCCGGATGCCAGCGCGCTTAGCGCCTTTCTCCCCTGGCAACCGGATGACGTTCAGGGGCTGGCCTGGCGTGACGAAGCGAGCTGGCTTTGGGCCACCTCTGACAGCTGGGGATGCTGTCCGTGCAGCGACGCTCCTTCTTTTCCAAACCTGGTATCCCGGGTGAACGGCGGTACGTTTCGCCTCTGCGCCTCCGCATCGCCCGACGGACGGAATTTTGACGCCTGGAGCGCCATCCACCGCCTGCAGCCGCCGCTCCCGGCATGTGGCGATAGCTTTACCGTTGCCCTCGGCCTGGCGCTGGGAGCGCGTCAGTCATGAGCCATATTGTCAACTTCCTTCCCTGGCGCGAAACGCGTCGACGGCAACGTCTGCAGATGGCGGGGCTGCTGATTGTTGGTCTGCTGCTTATGCTGCTGGCGGCGTTCTTCACTTCACAGCTCAACCAACGGGTCGGCCATTTGCTTGAAACCGCGAGGATTAGCGCTGAAGACCAGCTTTATACCGCCTTGCAGCAGCGTGAGCGAGCCATGCGCCAGCGGCTACAGCAGCAGGAACAACAACGTCTGCGCGTTCTTCGGCGGGAGAAAACCGCCGCGTGGCAGTCAAGGTTGCAGGCGATAGCGGCGCTTATGCCGGAACACGCCTGGTTAACTCAGTTGGAATACCGCCAGAATACTCTGTGGCTGAGCGGGTTAACGTTAAATCTTAAGGGGTTATCCGCGCTGGAAAAGGCGCTGGGGCGCCTGCCCGGCTTGCGCCCCCCCAGGGCGGGTGAAACGCACCGCGACGGTGAAGGACGCTGGTTATTTCACTTTTCCATGGCCGGAGAGGAAGACAATGCGGGTTGAGATTGAACGCTGGCTGACGGGGCGCAAAAGCCTGGTAACAATACCTGTCGTTCTGGTTCTCATTGCCGGATCCTGGGGATGGCTACTGCGGCTCCCTCACCCAGACACTAACGGGGCCGGCACGCTGCGCATACAAGCGCAGTGGCGCAAACTGTTGCCGCTGCGGGCTGCGCTACAAAACGTTGATATTGAGGAGCAACAAACCCAGGCTTTCTCTCCCATTGACCTCCCGGTGACGGGCGCTGCGCTTATGGACTGGCGGCCGATAGGGCGCGGTGGCGAGATGCAGCTGGCGGTTGACTGGCAAGCAGTACCGGCGCTTTTTTCCTGGCTAGCCCGCTGCGGGATGCGGGCCACGGCTTTCTCAATTCAGCCGGGCAATCAGGCTCTACGGCTTACCCTGCAACTGGAGGCGGAAGATGCGCCGTAAAGGGTGGTGTTTACTGCTGTTTCCTCTGCCGCTGCTGGCTGCGGAACGCGATCCCTTCCAGCCTCCGGTCGATAGCTGCCGAACGGTACAGCTTAGCCAATGGCGCTACGGTGGGGCGATAGGCGATCCGCGAGAGTTGATTGGCATCCTGCAGGATAGTGCCGGGAAATGGCGCCGCGTGAGGGATGCGGAGACGCTGCCTACAGGCTGGCGGGTCACGCTTCTGACATCTGACAAAATGGCTATATCAATCGGCGCGGGGTGTGAACCCGCACAGTGGGTCTGGCTGCGAAAGGGAATAAAGAATGATGCGATGGATAAGCCTGCTGTTTCTGCTCCTGCCGCTGGTGGCGGTCGCGGCAAAAAAAGATCTTCCCGTATCGCTGGTCGTCGATGATGCGCCGGTGACCCAGGTACTGCAAACGCTGGCGGAGCTAAAGCAAAAAAATCTCGTGGTGGCGCCGGACGTCAGCGGAACGGTATCTTTGCAGCTTAAGGAGGTGCCGTGGCAGCAGGCGTTGCGATCGGTTATCGATAGCGCCGGTCTGACCGTGACCCAACAAGGCTCGGTACTGTACGTGCATACTCAGGCCTGGCAAAAGGCGCAGCAGGCACAGCTTGAGGCGGAGAGAGCAAAGCGTCTACAGAATCTCCCTCTACAGGGGCATAGCATGAGCCTGCGATATGCTGATGCAGAGGATCTGGCCAAAGTAGGCGAAAAACTGCTGAGTGCTCGCGGGTATCTGATGGTCGATAAGCGAACCAATCGCCTGTTGATTCGCGATGACGCCAGGCACCTCCCGGCGTTAAGGGCATGGGTTCAGGAGATGGATGTGCCCGTCGGTCAGGTTGAGCTGGCGGCGCATATTGTCTCAATGAGCGAAACCAGCCTGCGCGAACTGGGCGTTAAGTGGAATCTGGCGGACGCCAGCAGCCCACCGGGATCCGGTAAACTGACGACCTTGAGCAGTAACCTGGCGGTAGGGGATGCCAGTACGAGGGCCGGGTTTAACATCGGCCGCATCAGCGGGCGGCTCCTGGAGCTGGAGCTTTCCGCACTTGAGCAGAAGCAGCAGGTGGACATCATCGCCAGTCCCCGGCTGCTGGCTTCACATATGCAGCCCGCCAGCATTAAGCAGGGCAGCGAGATACCCTATCAGGTCTCCAGCGGCGAAAGCGGCGCGACCTCCGTTGAATTTAAAGAGGCGGTGCTGGGGATGGAGGTTACGCCGACGGTGCTATATCACGATCGCGTGCGTTTAAAACTCAGGATTAGTGAAAATACGCCGGGCCAGGTGCTCAAACAGGAAAATGGCGAAGCGCTGGCTATCGATAAACAAGAAATAGAAACGCAGGTTGAGGTGAAAAGCGGAGAGACTCTGGCGTTAGGCGGTATCTTTGCGCAAAAAAATAAAACGTCTCGCGATGGTATTCCTCTTCTTGGCGATATCCCCTGGCTTGGCCAGTTGTTTCGCCGTGACGGTAAGGATAACGAACGACGTGAACTGGTTGTCTTCATTACTCCACGTATTCTGGCAGTGCATTAAGCGGGTTTTTCTTGCTAAACACGTTTCAGGTGTTTGACGTGAGGACGGATTTAGCATACAAGGGGTACCGATTTGAGAGTCGGGTACGACATCAATCCTCCCTTTCTTGTCCGGTGATTTATTCTGTTGCCAAACCAGCCGGAGTATTGAGATAATTTTTAGTCTGACTCTCGCTCTATTGCATATGAGGTTTCAGTTCATGTCCTGCTGCGCTGGGTGTCTGCGAAGCGGGTTTACCATTAACGAATAGTCTTAGTAGTACCGAAAAAATGGCAGAGAAACGCAATATCTTTCTGGTTGGGCCTATGGGTGCCGGCAAAAGCACTATTGGGCGCCAGTTAGCCCAACAGCTCAACATGGAATTTTACGATTCCGATCAAGAAATTGAGAAACGCACTGGCGCAGATGTGGGTTGGGTCTTTGATGTAGAAGGCGAAGACGGCTTCCGCGACCGTGAAGAAAAAATTATCAATGAGTTGACGGAAAAACAGGGAATCGTGCTGGCAACCGGCGGTGGCTCTGTAAAATCCCGTGAAACGCGTAACCGTCTCTCCGCCCGCGGCGTGGTGGTCTACCTGGAAACAACTATCGAAAAGCAGCTTGCCCGTACGCAGCGCGATAAAAAGCGTCCTTTGCTACAAGTTGATGCGCCGCCTCGCGAAGTACTGGAAGCGTTGGCGGATGAGCGTAATCCGCTGTACGAAGAGATTGCTGATGTCACTATCCGTACTGACGATCAAAGCGCGAAAGTGGTAGCAAACCAGATTATTCATATGCTGGAAAGCAACTGATTCTGGCTTAATAAAGTGCGTCAGAGTAAAAGCAACTGAGGTGGACGTCGCGTTATGGAGAGGCTTACTGTAACCCTCGGGGAACGTAGTTACCCGATTACCATCGCGGCTGGTTTGTTTAACGATCCAGCTTCCTTCCTGCCACTGAAATCAGGCGACCAGGTTATGCTGGTCACCAATGAGACGCTGGC
This sequence comes from Klebsiella sp. BDA134-6, assembly GCF_015601345.1. NCBI lineage: Bacteria > Pseudomonadati > Pseudomonadota > Gammaproteobacteria > Enterobacterales > Enterobacteriaceae > Klebsiella > Klebsiella sp. BDA134-6. Next base: position 5,446,194 of record NZ_CP064784.1, on the reverse strand, counting down.
GCCGCTTTATCTGGATACCGTACGCTCCGCACTTGAGCAAGCGGGAGTAAAAGTCGATAGCGTGATTCTTCCCGACGGCGAGCAGTATAAAAGCCTGGCGGTGATGGATACCGTTTTTACCGCGCTATTGCAAAAACCACACGGCCGCGACACCACGTTAGTGGCGCTCGGCGGTGGGGTAATTGGTGATTTAACGGGATTTGCAGCGGCCAGCTACCAGCGTGGCGTGCGCTTTATTCAGGTTCCGACCACTCTGCTGTCGCAGGTGGATTCTTCGGTCGGCGGCAAAACGGCCGTCAACCATCCTCTCGGTAAAAACATGATTGGCGCCTTCTGGCAGCCCGTATCTGTTGTTGTCGATCTCAACTGTCTCAAAACGCTGCCGAAGCGTGAGCTCTCTTCCGGCCTGGCTGAAGTGATCAAGTACGGCGTTATTCTTGACGGCGAATTCTTCGACTGGCTGGAAAATAACATTGATGCATTGATGGCGCTGGATGAAACCGCAATGGCGTACTGTATCCGTCGCTGTTGTGAGCTGAAAGCGGAAGTTGTCGCCGCCGACGAGCGCGAAACCGGGTTACGTGCTTTACTCAATCTTGGCCATACTTTTGGTCATGCTATCGAAGCTGAAATGGGCTACGGTAACTGGTTGCATGGTGAAGCTGTCGCGGCCGGTATGGTGATGGCGGCGCATGCGTCCGAGCGTTTGGGGCGCTTTGATCCGCAGGATACGCAGCGAATTATTCATCTGTTGCAGCGTGCTGGTTTGCCGGTATGCGGGCCGCAGGCGATGGCAGCAGAGGCGTATTTGCCCCACATGATGCGTGATAAAAAGGTGCTGGCAGGCGAGATGCGGCTGGTGCTACCCCTCGCGATAGGGAAGAGCGAGATACGCGGCGGAGTACCGCATGATGTTGTTCTTGGCGCGATTGCTGATACTCAGCAGGCGCAACAATAAGAAGGTCTGGCCGCGTTCGCGCGGCGTTATCATTTCGGGTGATGTGCAATAGTCGTGAGCATAAGCCTTTTAGTGGGGTGTTAAATGGATGAATTAAAACCAGAAGACGATATGAAAGCCGATCGCAGCGATCGTCGTACTGGTCGTTCTCGTCAGTCTTCAGAGCGTGATGCCGATCCGCAAATCAATTTTGATGATGTCGATCTTGATGATGCTGACGATGGTCGCCCGACGCGCGGCAGCAAAGCACGCCGTGAGCGCGACGAAGAACAGTATGAAGAGTACGAAGAAGAGGTAGAGTCTGACGAAGGCGATGACGAAGAGCGTCAGGTTGAGCGTCGTCCTCGTAAGCGTAAGAAGGCGCCTGCGAAACCAGCCTCTCGTCAATACATCATGATGGGCGTGGGGATCCTCGTTCTGCTGCTGCTGATTGTTGGCGTGGGTTCCGCGCTGAAATCACCATCCTCATCCAACGAGCAAACGGCTTCCGGTGAGAAGAGCATCAACCTCTCCGGTGAGCAGGACAATAATAATACTCAGCCTGTTGCTCAGGATTCATCAGCGGCTAACAGCGCGCAGCCGCAGGATGTTTCTCTGCCGCCTATCGCCTCTAACCCGACTCAAGGTCAGGCTACGGCTGAACCACAAGGGCAGCAGCGCGTTGAGGTTCAGGGCGATCTGAATAATGCGCTGACCCAGCAGCAGGGTCAGATTGATAGCGCGGTAGCGAATTCTACTTTGCCAACTGAGCCTGCTACCGTTGCGCCGGTGCGCAATGGCGCCACTGCCCCACGTCAGGCGACGACAGAGCGTCAGACGGCAACAGCACCGCGCCCGGCTGAGCGTAAGCATACGGTTATCGAACCGAAACCGCAGGCCACGGCGAAAGCGTCGACCCAGCCGAAATCGGCTCCGGTCCAGCCTAAGCGTGTAGAGAACGTCGCGACCACGACGCCGGCAGCAGCGCAGCCGACTAAGCCTGCTGCAACGGCCCAGACCAAACCAGCCGCGACTACCGCGCCTGCTGCGACCACCGCGCCCGCAGCAACTGCCGCTGCCGCTCCGGCAGCAACGGCTGCTGCGGGTAAAAGCTCTGGTGACGTCAGTTCGATGAAGTCTGCGCCGTCCGGTCACTACACGCTGCAGCTCAGCAGCTCTTCTAACTACAACAACCTCAACAGTTGGGCGAAGAAAGAGAAGCTGGAAAAATATGTTGTCTATGAGACTACGCGTAATGGTCAGCCCTGGTATGTCCTGGTGAGCGGCATTTACGCTTCGAAAGATGAAGCGAAACGTGCTGTTGCTACGCTGCCAGCAGATGTACAGGCGAAAAACCCGTGGGCAAAACCGCTGCATCAGGTTCAGTCTGACCTGAAATAATGCCGCAGAGTAGTCTGAAGCGCAGGATGCTGTCGGAGCTTTCTCCGCAGCCGGAGAATGTGTAATTAGTTAGGCAGCATGAAAAAGAATCGCGCTTTTCTGAAATGGGCAGGGGGTAAATACCCCCTGCTTGACGATATTAAAAAGCATTTGCCGCAGGGCGACTGCTTGATTGAGCCTTTTGTAGGCGCCGGGTCGGTATTTCTGAATACCGACTTTTCTCGTTATATCCTCGCTGATATCAATAGTGATTTGATTAGTCTGTATAACATCGTCAAGCTGCGTACCGATGACTATGTTACGGCGGCGCGTAAGATGTTTACGCCAGAGAACAACGTCGCAGAGCAGTATTATCGGTTCCGTGATGAGTTCAACCAGAGTCAGGAGCCGTTGCGTCGCGCGGTACTGTTCCTTTATTTGAACCGTCATGGCTACAATGGCCTGTGTCGCTACAATCTGCGCGGTGAGTTTAACGTGCCGTTTGGTCGCTATAAAAAGCCCTATTTTCCCGAAGCTGAGCTGTATCATTTCGCGGAGAAGGCGCAGCATGCAGAGTTTCATTGTGAATCTTATGAAGAGTGCATGAAGCGGGCGGATAACCGCTCCGTTGTTTACTGCGATCCGCCCTATGCGCCGCTGTCGTCTACGGCGAATTTTACGGCTTATCATACGAATAGCTTTAGCCAGGAGCAGCAGGAGCTGCTGGCTAAAAAAGCGGAATTGCTGATGAAAAAGCGTATTCCTGTGCTTATTTCAAACCATCGCACGCCGCTCACTCAGGAGTGGTACAAGAACGCCGCTGAGACGCATATTGTGAAGGTTCGACGCAGCATCAGCAGCAACGGTGGTACACGTAAGAAGGTGGACGAGCTTCTGGCTCTGTACCGTCCGCCCAAGACCAAATAAATTTCAAGGAGATGCGGATGAAGCAGTATTTGATTGCCCCTTCGATTCTGTCGGCTGATTTTGCCCGTCTGGGCGAGGACACCGCCAATGCGTTGGCTGCGGGTGCGGATGTTGTGCACTTTGACGTGATGGACAACCACTACGTGCCGAATCTGACCATTGGCCCGATGGTGCTGAAATCACTGCGAAATTACGGTATCACTGCGCCGATTGACGTGCATTTGATGGTCAAGCCGGTTGACCGCATCGTCCCTGATTTTGCCGCCGCGGGCGCCAGCATCATTACTTTCCATCCGGAAGCTTCCGAACACGTTGACCGCACGCTGCAGCTTATCAAAGAGCACGGCTGCAAAGCCGGTTTGGTGTTTAACCCGGCGACCTCCCTGAGCTACCTTGATTACGTAATGGATAAGCTGGATGTTATTCTGCTGATGTCCGTCAACCCTGGCTTTGGCGGTCAGTCTTTTATTCCGCACACCCTGGAAAAACTGCGTGAAGTTCGTCGTCGCATTGATGAATCCGGCTACGACATCCGTCTGGAAGTCGACGGCGGCGTAAAAGTCAGCAATATCGCTGAGATTGCCGCCGCCGGTGCGGATATGTTTGTTGCTGGGTCGGCCATTTTCGATCAGCCTGACTACAAAAAAGTGGTCGATCAAATGCGTAGCGAATTAGCAAAGGTTAGCCATGGATAAGTTACAAAATATTCGCGGTGTGGCGTTCGATCTCGATGGGACGCTGGTCGATAGCGCGCCGGGCTTGACCGCTGCCGTTGATAACGCGCTGTATGCGCTGGAACTGCCGATGGCGGGCGAAGAACGTGTCGTGACCTGGATTGGCAACGGCGCGGACGTTCTGATCCAGCGGGCTCTGACCTGGGCCCGTCAGGAGCGCGCGGCGCTGAGAGCTGCGCAGGGTAAACCTTCCGTCGATCATGACGATATCCCGCAGGCTGAACAGCAGGCCATTTTGCGCAAGCTGTTCGACCGCTACTATGGCGAAGTGGCGGAAGAGGGGAGCTTTTTGTTTCCAGCCGTTGCCGATACGCTGGGCGCGCTGCACGCAAAGGGCCTGCCGCTGGCGCTGGTGACCAATAAACCGACGCCGTTTGTCGCGCCGATTCTGGCGTCGCTGGATATCGCCAAATATTTTACCGTTGTTATCGGCGGCGATGATGTAAAAAACAAAAAACCGCATCCGGAACCGCTGCTTCTGGTCGCGGAGAAACTGGGGCTGGCACCCGGAGAGCTGCTGTTCGTTGGCGACTCGCGCAATGATATTCAGGCCGCGAAGGCCGCGGGCTGCAGCTCGATCGGCCTGACCTACGGCTACAACTACGGCGAGCCGATTTCGCTGAGCGAGCCGGATTATATCTTTGACCAATTTAATGAACTCTTGCCCGCTTTCGGGCTACCGTACAGTGAAACTCAGGAATAAAAAATGACTAAGCCCATCGTTTTTAGTGGCGCACAGCCCTCAGGTGAATTGACCATTGGCAACTACATGGGTGCGCTGCGTCAGTGGGTAAACATGCAGGACGATTACCACTGCATTTACTGCATCGTTGATCAGCACGCGATTACCGTTCGTCAGGACCCGCAGCAGCTGCGTAAGGCCACGCTGGACACGCTGGCGCTGTATCTGGCGTGCGGTATCGACCCGCAAAAAAGCACCATCTTCGTTCAGTCCCACGTGCCGGAGCACGCGCAGCTCGGCTGGGCGCTGAACTGCTACACCTATTTCGGCGAACTGAGCCGTATGACCCAGTTTAAAGACAAGTCATCGCGCTATGCGGAAAATATTAACGCCGGTCTGTTTGACTATCCGGTGCTGATGGCTGCCGACATTCTGCTGTATCAGACTAACCAGGTCCCGGTTGGCGAAGACCAGAAACAGCACCTGGAGCTGAGCCGCGATGTCGCCCAGCGTTTCAACGCTATTTACGGCGACGTGTTTAAAGTCCCTGAGCCGTTTATTCCAAAATCCGGCGCGCGCGTGATGTCGCTGCTGGAGCCGACCAAAAAGATGTCCAAGTCAGATGATAACCGCAACAACGTTATCGGCCTGCTGGAAGACCCGAAATCGGTGGTGAAGAAGATTAAACGCGCGGTCACCGACTCCGACGAGCCGCCGGTTGTTCGTTACGACATCCAGAACAAAGCGGGCGTCTCCAACCTGCTGGATATCCTCTCTGCCGTTACCGGCCAGAGCATTCCAGATCTGGAGCAGCATTTTGAAGGCAAAATGTACGGCCACCTGAAAGGCGAAGTGGCTGAAGCCGTTTCCGGTATGCTGACCGAACTGCAGGAGCGCTATAACCGTTTCCGCGGCGATGAAGCTTTCCTGAATCAGGTGATGAAAGAGGGCGCGGAGAAAGCCAGCGCTCGCGCTTCTGTTACCCTGAAGGCGGTCTACGAAGCGATTGGTTTCGTCGCTAAGCCTTAATCTATCTGATGGTTGTCGTCATATCCAAAGCCGGGTGCAATGCATCCGGCTTTTTAATTTGTGATAACTGTCGTGATTTGATTATTTGCTCCTTGTTAATTATCTTCATTTTAGTGAAGATATAAATATTCAATTTAGTGAAGATTATAGATGCGTCGGACATTCATTAAAAAAGAGGGCATGGCACTAACGACCCTGGCTCGTTATTTGTTGGGCGAGCAGTGCGGTAATCGTCTAAAAACGATTGATGAGTTAGCGGGTGAATGCGGCTCTTCCGTTGGGCTGACTCAGGCGGCGCTAAAAACGCTGGAGTCTTCCGGGGCCATTCGTATTGAACGCCGAGGGCGCAACGGCAGTTACCTGGTTGAGATGGATAACAAGGCCCTATTGGCGCATATCGATATCACTAACGTCGTTTGCGCAATGCCTCTGCCCTATACGCGATTGTATGAAGGGCTGGCGAGCGGACTGAAAGCGCAGTTTGAAGGTATTCCTTTTTACTATGCGCATATGCGCGGCGCCGACATTCGCGTGGAGTGCTTACTTAACGGTGTTTACGACATGGCGGTGGTTTCGCGCCTGGCGGCAGAAAGTTATTTAGCGCAGAGCGGGCTGCGGATGGTAATGACCCTTGGGCCGCACACCTATGTCGGTGAGCACCAGCTGATTTGCCGGAAAGGCGAAATCGATTCGGTGCGGCGAGTGGGGCTTGATAACCGCTCGGCGGACCAGAAAATTATGACCGAAATTTATTTTGCCAATAGCGACGTAGAGCGCGTCGACCTCTCTTATCACGAGAGTCTAAGTCGCATCGTCAAAGGCGAAATTGACGCCGTTATCTGGAACGTCACCGCTGGCGCGGAGCTGGCCATGTTAGGGCTGGAAGCCCTGCCGCTAAGTGACGATCCGCGTTTTTTGCAGGCGACTGAGGCGGTAGTGTTGGCCAGGGCAGATGATTACCCGATTCAACATCTGCTACGTGCATTCGTTGATAAACAGGCGCTATTAGCTCATCAACAACGGGTGGTGAGCGGAGAGCAAGAGCCAAGCTATTAACATTAAGGCAGTGATTATGGAAAACAGGCTCAACTTGCTGTGTGAGGCAGGGATTATCGACCAGGATATTTGTCGCGGAATGATGCAGGTCGTCCGCCAGCTGGACGAGCAGTGGCATCTTCCCGTCTTTAGCGAGCAAGGGGAAATCGCGATAACTCATATGGCAAATGCGCTGATGCGCAGCCGCCGCGGTGAGGTTATTGAGCCGCTGGATGAGGAGTTCATGGCAGAGATAACCAGTTCGGCGCATTGGGATGAGATTCATCAATTGCATCAGGCGCTGATGCAAGAATTTGACGTCACTCTACATGCTAATGAAAAAGGTTATTTGCTGGCTAACTGGTATGGGTTGTGGGGAGCGGCGCAGCAGGCCGTGTGAAGAATATTGGGAATGGGCGCTATGCGACTTAAATATTCAAAAAAATGAATATTTAAAAAGGGAATAAAAGCAGAGGCAAGTAAATGTTTATTAAAGCATTACAACGGCAGAACCCGGCGCTGATTGCGACAGTGCTCCGCTTCTGGCAGCAAGGGCTTATCGCCCCGGATAGCTGGGTTATTGATGTCGATCAGGTGCTGGAAAATGGCAAGCTGCTGCTGAAGACCGCGCAGCAATATGGAATTAGCCTGTACGTGATGACCAAGCAGATTGGTCGAAATCCGTGGCTGGCAGAAAAGCTGTTGGCGCTGGGGTATCAGGGCATTGTTGTTGTGGATTACAAAGAGAGTCGGGTGATGCGCCGTGCCGGTTTGCCCGTTTCCCATCAGGGTCATCTGGTGCAAATACCTTCCGCGCAGGTGGCGGGCGCGGTAGAGCAGGGTACCGAAGTCATTACCCTGTTCTCTCTGGAGAAAGCTCAGGAAGTTTCGGCGGCGGCGGTAGCAAGCGGTCGGGCGCAGGCGGTCATGCTTAAGGTCTATGGAGAGAGCGATTTCCTCTATCCGGGACAGGAGAGTGGATTCGCGTTGGCTGAGCTGGACAACGTGGTGGCTCATCTTCAAAGCCTGCCGGGCATTGAACTGACCGGGCTCACCCACTTCCCTTGCCTGCTGTGGGATGACGAACAGGAAAAAATTCTGCCAACGCCGAATTTACGCTCTTTGCTCGCCGCGAGAGACAAACTCGAAAGTCTCGGCGTGACGGTTCAGCAACTGAATGCGCCTTCGGCAACCAGCTGCAGCTCTCTGCCGCTACTGGCGGAGTTTGGCGTCACCCACGCTGAGCCGGGGCATGCGCTGACCGGTACCATCCCCGCCAACCAGCAGGGAGATCAACCGGAGCGTGTTGCCATGCTGTGGCTGAGTGAAATTTCCCATCATTTTGCCGGGCAAAGCTATTGCTACGGCGGCGGCTATTATCGGCGTGGTCATGCTAAGCATGCGCTGATATTCGCTCCGGCCAGCGAAAAAGCCCAACTGGCGCAGCTTAATGCGGTAGATGACAGCAGCATTGATTACTACCTGCCGCTGGAAGGTGAGTTTCCTGTCGGCAGTGCGGCAATCTTCTGTTTCCGCACGCAGATTTTCGTTACCCGTAGCGATGTGGTGCTGATTGCCGGTATTCAAAGCTGCAGCCCTGAAATCGTTGCCCGTTATGACAGTCTTGGCAACGTTCTGGAGGACTAATGGCGAGATTTGTAGTGTTGGTGATAGACAGCTTTGGCGTCGGCGCGATGGCTGATGTTCCCGAAGTGAGGCCGCAGGATATCGGTGCGAATACCTGCGGGCATATTCTGCAACGCTTTCCTGCGCTGCGGCTGCCAACGCTGGAAAAGCTGGGTCTGATAAACGCCCTCGGTTTTGCCCCAGGTGTGATGCAGCTTTCTGAAGATGCCGTATGGGGAACCGCAGAGCTTGAACATGAGGGCGGTGATACCTTTATGGGGCATCAGGAGATTTTTGGGACCAAACCCCGAACCCCGCTGCGAATGCCATTTAATGCTGTTATCGATAAGGTTGAAGATGCGCTGCTTGCCGCCGGACATCAAACAGAGCGTCATGGCAAAGGCCCGTTTTGGCTGTTGGTGGACGGCGCGGTGGCGGTTGGCGATAACCTGGAAGCCGATCTGGGGCAGGTTTACAACATCACCGGCAACCTGAGTGAAAAGACTTTTGCTGAGGTGAAAGCGATTGGCAGGACGGTGCGTGAACAGGCTTCCGTGGGACGCGTTATCACTTTTGGCGGTCAGCTGTCCAGTACACAGAATATCTTCGACGCGGTGGAAGAGAAAGAGGGCGGCTATATCGGTATCAACGCACCGCGCTCAGGCGCCTATAAGCAGGGATTCCAGGTTGTGCATATGGGCTACGGCGTTGATGAACAGGTGCAGGTTCCTGCCCAGCTCTTTGCGGTGGACGTTCCGACGGTTCTCGTCGGCAAGGTCGCTGATATCGTTAGCAATCCCCATGGCATCAGCTGGGAAAATCTGGTCGATAGCCAGCAGATTATGGAGATCACCCGGGCGGAGTTTAACCGCCGGGAGACGGCATTTATCTGCACCAATATCCAGGAAACCGATCTGGCGGGTCATGCTGAAGATGTGGAGCGCTATGTCGACAGGCTGGAGCTGGTCGATGAGCAGCTGGCTCTGCTGATGGCGGATATGCGCCCGGATGATTGCCTGGTGGTGATGGCCGACCACGGTAACGATCCAACGATAGGCCACAGTAAACACACGCGGGAGAAGGTGCCGCTGCTGGTGTGGTCTCCCGGGCAATCGCCTGCACGGCTCGGGACCCGTCGCACGTTGTCTGATGTCGGCGCGACCGTATGCGACTTTTTTGGTGCGCATGCGCCGGAAAATGGGTGCTCTTTCCTTTCGCTTATAACGCTCGCAAGGAATACATAATGATGATTGATAGCTCCGGTTATACCTACGCGCACGAGCACTTACATATCGATTTGTCCGGTTTTAAAGGCAACATCGATTGTCGCCTGGATCAATACGAACTGATTAGTAAAGAGATGCGCGATTTAATGCACCTCGGCGTGCGCAATATTGTTGAGATGACTAACCGTTATATGGGGCGCAACCCGTCCTTTATCTTGGATCTGATGCGCGATACCGGCATCAACGTGATTGCCTGCACCGGCTATTATCAGCACGCTTTCTTTCCTGAGCATGTTGCTACCCGTTCTGTGCAGGAACTGGCGCAGGAGATGATCGATGAGATCGAAATCGGTATTGATGGCACACCGCTCAAAGCCGGAATTATCGCCGAAATCGGTTCCAGTGAAGGGGTGATTACCGATCTGGAAGCCAAAGTGTTTAGCGCCGCGGCGCTGGCGCATAACGCGACCGGACGACCTATCTCAACGCATACTTCGTTTAGCACCATGGGGCTGGAGCAGCTTGCCCTGCTGAAACAACACGGCGTCAATCTCTCCCGCGTGGTTATTGGCCATTGCGACCTGAAAGATAATATCGATGATATTTTGCGCATGATCGATCTCGGCGCTTATGTCCAGTTCGACACAATTGGTAAAAACAATTATTACCCCGACGCAAAACGCATCGCTATGCTGCTCGCCCTGCGTGAAAGGGGCTGCCTGGACCACGTCATGCTGTCGATGGATATCACCCGCCGTTCTCACTTAAAGGCTAATGGCGGCAACGGTTACGACTATCTGTTGACTACCTTTGTCCCTCTGCTTTACCAGGCCGGTTTCAGCCAGGCCGATGTGGATCTGATGTTACGTACTAACCCTACTCAATTTTTCCTGTAAGGACATAGAGATGAAAAAGATTGGTGTTGCTGGCTTACAGCGCGAGCTGATTAAAAAAACGATTGAAAATACGGCGCCAGGGTGTTTCGAGGTGTTCATCTACAACGACATGGAAGCGGCTATGAAGGTGAAAAACGGCCAGTTGGATTACTACATTGGTGCGTGTAACACCGGTGCTGGCGCGGCGCTTTCCATTGCGATCGCCATTATCGGGTTCAACAAAAGTTGCACTATTGCTAAGCCGGGTATTAAGGCGAAAGAGGATCAGATTGCAAAAATGGTGGCGGAAGGAAGAGTCGCGTTTGGCCTTTCGGTTGAACATATTGAACATGCGATCCCATTACTGATCAACTCTTTAAAATAAAAAGGCACTGTTATGGCGCTTTATATTCAACTCATTGTGGTGGCTTGTCTGACGGGGATGACGTCGTTACTGGCGCACCGGTCAGCCGCGGTTTTTCATGATGGTATTCGCCCGATCCTCCCGCAGTTGATTGAAGGTAACATGCATCGTCGGGAAGCGGGCAGTATCGCATTTGGTTTAAGTATTGGCTTTGTCGCCTCAGTCGGGATTTCGTTCACGTTGAAAACCGGGCTGCTGAATGCCTGGCTGCTGTTTTTGCCTACCGATATCCTTGGTGTACTGGCAGCGAATAGTCTTTTGGCTTTCGGCCTGGGGGCGGTCTGGGGGATTCTGATCCTTACCTGCCTGCTGCCGGTTAACCATCTGCTGACGGCGCTACCGGTCGATGTATTGGGATCGTTGGGCGAATTGAGTTCGCCGGTAGTATCCGCTTTTGCACTGTTCCCATTGGTGGCCATTTTCTACCAGTTCGGTTGGAAAAGCAGCCTGCTGGCAGCGGTTGTTGTACTGATTACGCGCGTACTGGTCGTCCGCTATTTCCCGCATCTCAATCCTGAGTCGATTGAGATTTTCATTGGCATGGTAATGCTGTTGGGGATTGCGATTACCCAGGATCTGCGCAATCGCGGTAGCGAGGATCATGACGCCAGCGGGATGTCGGTGTTTGAAGAGCGCACGTCGCGGATTATCAAAAACCTGCCGTATATCGCTATTGTGGGCGCGCTGATTGCGGCGGTAGCCAGCATGAAAATTTTTGCCGGTAGCGAGGTGTCCATCTTTACTCTGGAAAAAGCGTATTCGGCAGGCGTGACGCCTGAGCAGTCGCAAACGCTGATTCATCAAGCGGCGCTGGCGGAGTTTATGCGTGGTCTGGGTTTCGTGCCGATGATCGCCACTACCGCCCTGGCTACCGGGGTGTATGCGGTTGCCGGTTTTACCTTCGTGTATGCAGTGGGCTACCTGGCGCCGAATCCGTGGATTGCCGCGCTGCTGGGCGCTCTGGTGATTTCAGCGGAAGTGCTGCTGCTGCGTTCAATCGGTAAGTGGTTGGGACGCTATCCTTCAGTGCGCAATGCGTCAGATAACATTCGTAATGCGATGAACATGCTGATGGAGATGGCGCTGCTGGTTGGCTCTATTTTTGCCTCCATCAAAATGGCTGGGTATACCGGTTTCTCAATCACCGCTGCGATCTACTTCCTCAATGAGTCGTTGGGACGTCCGGTTCAAAAAATGGCCGCGCCGGTTGTGGCAGTCATGATTACCGGTATTGTGCTGAATATTCTGTTCTGGCTCGGATTATTTATTCCGGCATAAGAAGGAGCGTGGGTTATGAGAACCTTTCCGCTGGAAAGTCTGTCGCTGGTTGAAGCCCAACATAAGCAGTTCGCGCTAGTGGATGCTATCTGTCGCCATTTTCCTGGGGCCGATTTCCTGCGCGGTGGTGACTTTGGTCTGGCGTCGGGGCTGAATCAGCCCCGCGTCACGCAGCGCGTCGAAGCAGTGCTGGCTGATGCATTCCATGCCGAGGCCGCCGTGCTGCTGCAGGGAGCCGGGACCGGGGCAATTCGCGCGGCGATAGCGGCATTGGTGAAGCCCGGCGGCACGCTATTAATCCACGATGCGCCGGTCTATCCGACGACGTCGGTGATTATTGAGCAGATGGGACTAAAGCCAATTCGCGTGGACTTTAACGATCTGGCGGCGCTCTCAGAGACGGTGGCGCAGTATCGACCCGATGCTGCGCTGGTGCAGCATACGCGTCAGTGCCCTGAAGATAGCTATCGGTTGGCAGAGGTGCTCTCTGTGCTTAATGAGCAGCATGTTCCGACACTGACCGACGATAACTACGCGGTGATGAAGGTGGCGAATATCGGCTGCGAATGCGGTGCGACGCTGGCGACATTTTCCTGCTTTAAGCTGTTTGGTCCGGAAGGCGTGGGTGCGGTGGTGGGACGTGCTGATGCCGTTGCCCGCATCCGCGCCAGCATGTATTCCGGCGGCAGCCAGATTCAGGGGGGGCAGGCGCTGGAAGTACTGCGAGGGATGGTGTTCGCCCCAGTGATGCACGCAGTGCAGGCGGGGGTGACGGAGCGGCTTCTGCTGCAGTTGAATCACGGCGTGGTGTCGCAGGTTAAACAGGCAATTATCGCTAACGCGCAGTCCCGGGTCCTGCTGGTTGAGTTTCATCAGCCGATTGCGGAGCAGGTACTGGCTAATGCGCAGCGGCTTGGGGCATTGCCATATCCGGTTGGCGCCGAGTCAAAATATGAAATACCGCCGTTGTTCTATCGCTTATCCGGAACCTTCCGTGAGGCAAATCCGGGTATTGAACGCTATGCGATTCGTATTAACCCTAATCGTAGCGGTGAGGAAACGGTGTTGAGAATATTGCAGGAAAGCTGTGAGGAAGTGCATTAATGCAATTTGTAGCCCGGTGCATCATGCTCCGGGCTACAGAGCGATTAGTGATTTGAGAACCAGTTCAGCTTATCGCGCAGACCGACCACGCGACCGACAATAATCAGTGCCGGGCTGGCCATTTGCTGGGCCAGAATATCCAATTGTTCTAACGTGCCGGTGACAACTTTCTGCGTTATCGCCGTTCCGTTTTCAACGATGGCTGCGGGCATATCCGCCGCCATGCCGTGAGCAATCAGCTTTTCCCGGATCGCCGGGGCCTGGTTCAGGCCCATATAAAACACCAGGGTTTGCTTTTCAACCGCCAGGTTTTCCCAGTCCAGCTCGCCGCCGGTCTTAAGGTGGCCGGTGACCAGGCGCACGCCCTGGGCAAAATCCCGGTGGGTCAGGGGAATGCCCGAGTAGGCGGAACAGCCTGAGGCCGCGGTAATTCCTGGTACAACGGAGAACGGAATACCGGCATGGCACAAGGTTTCCAGCTCTTCACCGCCGCGGCCAAAGATAAACGGATCGCCGCCTTTCAGCCGTACAACGCGTTTCCCCCCCTGGGCTTCGCGCAGCAGAATCTGGTTAATCTCTTCCTGCGGTACGCAGTGGTAGCCCGAGCGTTTACCCACGAAGACCCGATCGGCATCGCGGCGCACCAGATTCATAATATCGTCGGAGACCAGGCGGTCATAAACCACGACATCGGCCTGCTGTATTTGCTGCAGGCCTTTGAGCGTCAGCAGTCCGGCATCGCCGGGGCCGGCGCCCACCAGTACCACTTCACCGCGATGATCCAGCGGCTCGGTCAGCAGCTGCTCCGTGGCATCAGCGACGGCCTGACGGTCCTCATTGGCCAGCGACTGCGCCAGCCTGTCATTAACAAACAGCTTCTCCCAGAAGCGTCGGCGCTCGCCGACGGTGGCAAACTGCTTCTTCACCCTTGAGCGCAGCTGACCTGCGTAGTGGGCCAACTGGCCCAAATGTAATGGCAGAACCGACTCCAGCTTTTCGCGCAGCAGGCGCGCCAGCACCGGCGAGGTGCCGCCGGATGAGACGGCAACCATCAGCGGTGAACGGTCGATAATCGACGGCATGATAAAGCTGGCCTGCTGAGGGGCGTCGACCACATTGCAAAATATTCGCCTTTCTTCCGCTGATTCGCTGACCTGTTGATTAACCGCTTCGTTGTCGGTTGCGGCAATGGCCAGCCAGCTGTTATCCAGCAGAGCAGGATTAAACTCGCCCTGAACCAGGGTCAACATGTTTGCATCGGCCCATACCTGGAATTGCGGCACAAAATCCAGGGCATTAACCGTCAATCTGGCGCCAGCGTCCAGTAACAGGCGAGCTTTACGTTCAGCCACATCGCCGCCGCCGACTAACAAGCAGTCACGATCGCGTAATTGGCAAAATATAGGCAAATGGTCCACGACATTCCCTCTTAATTATTGGCAGCAGCCTCAGAATCTGGCTATCCGGCTATTTTATTTGTCAGGTTGAGCCTGGGGAGTGCTCACACAAAATTCATCGAGTTTTGAACGCCCTTTAGGGCGGCCCGAAGGGTGAGCGTAGCGAATCATCCTCATGTACTACGTGTACGTTCCGGTTGTTCCGCGCTTTCTGTGTTCAACCTGTCTGCACCGATTACACCTACTGAGCCAGACTCTCAGTCTCGTTAGTTTTTTCCGGGGCGGGGCGCTCCGATTGCGGCGTAGCATACCAATAACCCAACCCCATAAATACGACACCGGACAAAGTATTGCCGAGTGTTACCCATAACAGATTGTGACCGATTCCCGCAAGCGTGTAGGCATCGCTGTGATGGCCAAACCAGGAGAGGGCAAACAGCGTCATGTTGGCGACGGAGTGCTCATAGCCGGACGCGATAAACGCCAGCAGACACCACCAGATAGCAATAAATTTTGCCGCGCCCTCGGTACGAATCGCCATCCAGATCGCCAGACACACCAGCCAGTTACACAGCGCGCCTTTGAAAAAGAGCGCCATCGCGGATTGGCTGGTTTTTGCCAGCGCGACGGTATGGACGAGGCTGGTATCAACCGGCAGCAGGCCGCCGCCGCCCCAGCTATACAGCAGCGCCACGAATACGGAACCCAGAAGGTTACCGACCCAGGTTTGCGGCAGAATCGCCCACATCTGACCCTGACGGATGGTTCCCGCCTTCACCCCCAGGGTAAGGAACATGGTGTGGCCGGTGAACAATTCAGAGCCGGCGATAATCACCAACGTTAACGCAATGCCAAAGGTGGCGCCCATCACCAGCGGGCGAACGGCAGGGTCGAGCAGGTTGCCGAGGGTGAAAATAAGGATGATGCCGAGGCCGACGTAGGCGCCTGCCATCATGGAGCTGACCCAGAAGCTGAGTGGATGATTGGCCGAGAGGCGCGCAATACGTCCGGCGTTGGCCGCGCACTTGTTGATTGTGTCCGTAAACATAGGAGCTCCTTTCGCACCTCATCCTTTGCGCTGCCTCTTGGTTGGCTGCCTTCGCGATGCAGTACAAATGATGTTGTGCCATCAATTGAAGAAAAAAATGCAAAAAAAAGGGAGGCGTTGCGCCTCCCGTAAAAAGATTAACCGCGTAGCTGCACGACGCCGTCTTTCACTCGGACCTCATAGTGCGCCACCGAATGACTTTCATCTTCCATACACAGGCCATCGCGCAGTCGGAAGCGCTGCTTTTTCAGCGGGCTGGCCACCCACAGCTCGCCCTGATGCTCGGCGATCAGGCCGCGAGAGAGGACGCTGGACTCGAAGAACGGGTCGATATTGCTAATCGCAAACACCTGGTCACCGTGATAGGGGCGGAAAATCGCCACTTGTTTATCGCCTAACAGCGCGCAGACGCCGGTTTCCGGCAGGATGTCATCGAGTTTGCAGATATTTTTCCACTGGCTCATGCGTTTTCCTCCACCAGAGTTACCGGGATACGTTCGTAGGGCGTGGCCGGGCGATGCTGTTCACGCTCAGGCACTACCTGGACGTTAGGGTCGCGCTTGTCGCTGTTGATAAAGTGTTTGAAGCGTACCTGGGCCGCTGGCGAGTTAACGGTTTCCGTCCACTCGCAGACTACCGCTGCACGCAGGCGGGCCATCTCTTCTTCCAGATGCTCGTTCAGACCCAGCTTGTCATCAATGATGACCGACTTCAGATAATCGATGCCGCCTTCCAGGTTATCCAGCCACGGTGCGGTACGGGTCAGTTTGTCGGCGGTACGGATATAGAACATCATGAAGCGGTCGAGGTATTTCATTAGCGTTTCGCGGTCAAGATCCGCCGCCAGCAAATCCGCGTGGCGCGGCTTCATGCCGCCGTTGCCGCAGACGTAAAGGTTCCAGCCTTTCTCCGTGGCGATGATGCCGACGTCTTTACCCTGGGCTTCCGCGCACTCGCGGGTACAGCCGGAGACGCCAAACTTCATTTTATGCGGCGTACGAATGCCTTTGTAGCGGTTTTCCAGCTCGACGCCGAAGCCGACGCTGTCGCCTACCCCGTAGCGGCACCAGGTGCTGCCGACGCAGGTTTTCGCCATCCGCAGCGCCTTGGCATACGCATGGCCGGTTTCGAAGCCCGCTTCGATCAACTGACGCCAGATTTCTGGCAGATCGTCTTTTTGCGCGCCGAACAGGCCGATACGCTGAGAGCCGGTGATCTTGGTGTACAGATTAAATTCGCGGGCGATACGGCCGACGGCCACCAGGCCTTCCGGCGTGATTTCGCCGCCCGCAGAGCGCGGGATAACGGAGTAGGTACCGTCTTTCTGGATGTTGGCCAGGAAGTTGTCGTTGGTATCCTGCAGCGGGGTATGCTGCGGCTTGAGGATATATTCGTTCCAGCAGGAAGCCAGCAGCGAGCCCACGGTCGGTTTACACACTTCGCAGCCGTAGCCTTTTCCGTGTTTCGCCAGCAGCTCTTCAAAGGTTTTGATGCCTTCCACCCGGATGAGGTGGAACAGTTCCTGACGGGAGTACGCAAAGTGCTCGCACAGGTTATTGTTGACTTCGATACCCTGTTTCGCCAGTTCGGCGTTGAGCACCTGAGTCACCAGCGGGATACAGCCGCCGCAGCCGGTACCGGCTTTGGTTTCCGCCTTCAGCGCCGCCACCGTGTGGCAGCCTTTATTAATAGCGGCAATCAATGCGCCCTTAGTGACATCGAAGCAGGAACAAATTTGCGCGCTGTCCGGCAGCTTATCGACACCGATGGACGGCTTACCGCTGCCCGCGTGCGCCGGCAGGATTAGCGAGTCGGGGTTTTCCGGCAGTTCGATGGCGTTCAGCACCAGCTGCAGCAGATTGCCGTAATCGCTGGTATCGCCCACCAGCACCGCGCCGAGCAGGGTCTTGTTGTCAGGGCTGACGATAAGGCGTTTGTAGACCTCTTTGCTTTCATCGAGATAAACATAGCTGCGCGCGCCCGGCGTACGACCGTGAGCGTCGCCAATGCCGCCGACGTCAACGCCCAGCAGCTTCAGCTTGGCGCTGAGATCCGCGCCTTCAAAGGCGTTTTCGGTCTGGAGAATATGGTCAACGGTCACCTGGGCCATTTTGTAGCCAGGTGCGACCAGGCCAAAAACGCGGTTGTTCCAGCTGGCGCATTCACCGATGGCGTAGATATCCGGGTCAGAGGTCTGACAGGCATCGTTGATCACGATACCGCCGCGGGGAGCGACTTCCAGACCGCACTGGGTGGCCAGCTTATCGCGTGGACGGATACCGGTAGAGAAGACAATAAAGTCGACTTCCAGCTCGCTGCCGTCGGCAAAACGCATGGTTTTACGCGCTTCGGTACCTTCCTGAACGATCTCTTTGGTGTTTTTGCTGGTGTGAACGCGTACGCCCATGCTTTCGATTTTACGGCGCAGCTGTTCGCCGCCCATCTGATCCAGTTGTTCAGCCATCAGCATGGGCGCGAATTCAATCACGTGGGTCTCAACGCCGAGGTTCTTCAGCGCGCCCGCGGCTTCCAGACCTAGCAGACCGCCGCCGACGACCGCGCCGCGTTTGCTGCGGCGGGCGCAGGCTTCAATAGCGTTAAGGTCTTCAATGGTGCGATAAACAAAGCAGTCCTGAGTTTCCGAGCCTTTAATCGGCGGGATCCACGGATAGGAGCCGGTCGCCATAATCAGCTTGTCATAGAAAACGGTACGGCCCGCGCTGGAGTGGATAACCTTCTCCTGACGGTTGATGGTGATGGCGCGTTCGCCGACCAGCACCTTAACGCCGTGCTTCTCGTAGAAACCTTCCCGTACCAAAGAGAGTTCTTCGGCGGTATGGTGAGAGAAGTAGGAGGAGAGGTGCACGCGGTCGTAGGCGATACGGGGTTCTTCACAGAAGACGGTAATATCGAACAGGCTGGCGTCGGATTTATCAAGAAGGTCCTCAATAAAGCGGTGGCCGACCATACCATTACCAATGATAGCGAGTCTGACTTTGCTCATTTTTGCCTCGATTTCTTTTATATTACCGCCTACCTTAACGATTCAGCCGCGACACTTATTGATGCAAATCAATTACACCTTTACCTACTACTTAAGTGGTATGTTTATGATTTGTCAGTATTTTTGTAAGTGTTGGAAAACGCTGGCTTTTCCTTTTTGCTTTTTTTATGTACAAAATTGGCAGCGGAGACCCACGGCGGGTTGAGTAAAACTTCAGCAACAATTACGGGAGTCATCGATATGACAGCAGCGCCGCTTTGGTTAATTGAGAACGTTCGTCTGCCCGATCGCGAAGGGTTATGGCAGATAGCGATAGACAAGGGGCGCTTCGGGAATATCACCCCTATGGGCGAGGCGCGCAATGAGAGTTATGAAGTGCTGAATGCGCGCGGCGGGCTGGCCATTCCTCCGTTTATTGAGCCGCATATACACCTCGATACCACCCAAACCGCCGGAGAGCCGAACTGGAATCAGTCCGGAACCCTGTTTGAAGGGATTGAGCGTTGGGCGGAGCGGAAGGCGTTATTGAGCCATGAGGATGTTAAAGCCCGCGCGTGGAAGACGCTGAAGTGGCAGATCGCCAACGGCATCCAGTTTGTACGTACCCACGTTGATGTTTCCGACCCTACGCTGACCGCGCTCAAAGCCATGCTGGAGGTCAAACAGGAGGTTGCGCCGTGGGTAGAGCTGCAGATTGTCGCCTTCCCACAAGAGGGTATTTTATCCTATCCCAATGGTGAGGCTCTGCTGGAAGAGGCGCTGCGTCTGGGTGCCGACGTGGTGGGCGCGATTCCGCATTTTGAATTTACGCGCGAATATGGCGTGGAATCCCTGCACATCGCTTTCCGTCTGGCGAAAAAGTATCAGCGGCCTCTGGATATCCACTGTGATGAAATCGATGATGAACAGTCGCGGTTCGTTGAAACCGTGGCGGCCCTGGCGTTAAAAGAGGGCATCGGCCCGCGAGTGACCGCCAGCCATACCACCGCGATGCACTCCTACAATGGCGCGTATACGTCGCGTCTTTTTCGTTTGCTGAAGCTGTCGGGCATTAACTTCGTCGCTAACCCACTGGTCAATATTCACCTCCAGGGACGCTTTGACGACTATCCGAAGCGCCGCGGCATCACGCGCGTGAAGGAGCTGATGGCGGCGGGTATTAACGTCTGCTTTGGCCATGACGATGTATTTGACCCCTGGTATCCACTGGGGACAGGCAATATGCTGCAGGTGCTGCATATGGGGCTGCATGTTTGCCAGATGATGGGCTATCAGCAGATTAATGATGGACTGAAGCTGGTGACGGAAAACAGCGCGCGAACGTTTGGTCTGAGCGATTATGGTATTGCGAAGGGGAACCCGGCGAATCTGGTGATTCTGCCCGCGGAAAACGGGTTTGAGGCCGTGCGCTGTCAGGTACCGGTGCGCTGGTCAATTCGTCAGGGGAGAGTGATTGCAACGACGCAGCTGGCGCAGACCTGGGTACAGACGGACAGGGGCGGGGAAGAGTTGTTCTTTACTCGAAATAGCCCCTTTGCCGGAACAAAGGGGCCTGAGGCTTAGTGGGATTCCGCTGCCGCGTTGTTCTGACGGTGGCGGGAGACAAAGCCGAGGATCAGACACATCACAAATACCACCGCGTAGAGAACGTTAGCGGTATGCAGCGCCGCCAGCGGGCCGCTGGCGGCAACAATAGGACCGGTAACCACGAAGGTCAGCATGGTGCCTACCGTGCCGCAGGTGAGAATGAAGTTCACCAGCTTCGGCGATGACACTTTGGTCTGCAGCGAGCCCAGGGTGATGATCGACGTATAAATAGCGCTGGAGAAGAAGCCGAGGGTCAGGATAAACCACGGCATATGCTCCGGCGAACCGTTGATAAACAGATACATCAGTACCGTCGCTACGCCTGCCAGCACGGTCAGAATACGCTGCAGGTCGAAGAAGCGCAGAATAAAGCTGAATGACCACATGCCGATCATGTACGACATCCAGAAATCACTCACCAGTTTACCTGCATCACCAAGACTCATGCCCAGGCCTTTGGCGTATTCCGGTACCCAGGAGATGAAGCCCAGCTGGCCGAGGATATAGCACAGCGCGGCGATGGAGAGGAACAGCACGCCGATACCCCATTTCTCTTTCACTACCGGCTGGCTATCCTGCAGGGCTTTTTTGCCTAATACCGGGAATTCACAGCCGAAAGTCAGCACGAAAATCGCGACGTAGACCAGGCCGATGCAGGCATATACCCAGTACCACTCGATGCTGCGCGCCAGCAGATAAGCGGCCAGCATTGGAAAAATCATCCCCGCCATGCTGAAGAAGGAGTCGGTGAACAGCAGACGCGCCCCGCGCTGACGACCTTCATACATATGGGTGATCAGGAAGGTACCAATCGACATGGTAATCCCGCTGACCAGGCCAAGCACGAACATCGAAGCGGAAAACAGCGCCAGGCTGTGGCTGAACATTAAACCCGCGACGGCCAGAACCATCAGGATAAAGCCAAAACGCAGCTGGGTTTTCAGCGGAACAATTTCCATCAGCCAGGCGTTCAGGAAGATAGAGATCAGGATACCGGCATTAAGGAAGGTAAAGGTGTTGCTCATACTGGAAACAGGCAGATGAAAATAATCTGCGATGTTTCCCATCACCATCCCGGTGACAATCACCAACGCGCCGGTCAGGGCGTAGGAGAAAAAGCTGATCCATGTGAGCTTGATACGGTTGCTGTTAGTCATGACTGGCCTGTGAATAGAAATGTAAAGCGCGTTGACTCTGCGCCGGGCGGACAGATTTTATGCGTTAGTGTGATTCAAGCAAACTTTTATTATGAGAATTAGATGTTTTTGCAATTATTAATGTGACTGAATTCACATTTATTTATTTGGCGGATCAATAGACGCATCGTTACAAGTGTTTCAGCTAAGTAAAATTAGGTAAAAGGCTGGCCCAGGATGCAAAGGCTCTTTAGAATCAAAGCACTCGGTTTTTATTCTGCTCCGTTAAGGAATTTCCATGCTCAAATCAACTCTCGCGGCGGTGGCTGCCGTTTTCGCCATTTCAGCATTCTCCCCGGCCATGGCGGCAAAAGGGGATCCCCATGTGTTGCTGACCACGTCTGCGGGCAATATTGAGCTTGAGCTGAATAGCCAGAAAGCACCGATCTCGGTGGATAACTTCCTCAAGTATGTGAACAGCGGCTTTTATAACAACACCACTTTTCACCGCGTGATCCCGGGCTTTATGGTGCAGGGCGGCGGCTTTAACGAGCAGATGCAGCAGAAGCAGCCTAATCCGCCGATTAAAAACGAAGCCGACAACGGCCTGCGCAACACGCGTGGCACTATCGCCATGGCGCGTACTGCCGATCAGGACAGCGCCACCAGCCAGTTCTTTATCAATATTGCGGATAACGCCTTCCTCGATCATGGCCAGCGCGATTTCGGCTATGCGGTGTTTGGTAAAGTCGTCAAAGGCATGGACGTGGCGGATAAGATTTCTCAGGTGCCGACCCATAACGTTGGGCCGTATCAGAATGTACCGTCGAAACCTGTCGTGATCCTTTCAGCTAAAGTGCTGCCGTAACCCTATTTGCGCGGGTAACCCTTCCCCGCGCATTCCCCGCTTCCCTGCGAAATCGTTTTTTGCCGCTTATACTTGTGGCAACCGCGGACGCGTCAGGGAGGTGTTAAATGAAAAAGCTCACCGAAAAACAGAAATCCCGTCTCTGGGAGGCTCGACGTAACATGAATTTTCAGGCCAGCCGACGGCTGGAAGGCGTCGATATTCCGCTGATAACCCTTACCCCCGAAGAAGCCCTGGCGCGTATTGCGGCGTTAAGGAGTCACTATGAGCGATAAATTCGGCGAGGGGCGGGACCCCTATCTCTACCCCGGTCTTAAGGTGATGCGCAACCGCCTGGGTATTCGCCAGGCTCAGCGACTTGAACAGGCGGCGTGGGAGCTGACCGCATTACGCGCGGCAACCATTGAACTCGGGCCGTTGGTGCGGGGATTGCCTCATCTCTGCGCTATTCATCGCCAGCTTTATCAGGATGTTTTTGACTGGGCGGGGCAACTGCGTGAAGTGGATATCTATCAGGGCGACACCCGTTTCTGCCATTTCGCCTATATCGAAAAAGAGGGAAACGCGCTGCTTCAGGATCTTGAAGAGGAAAGTTATCTGGTGGGGCTCGCGCTGGATAAATTCATTGAACGTCTTGCTCATTACTACTGCGAAATAAATGTCCTGCATCCTTTCCGTCTCGGTAACGGCATGGCGCAACGCATTTTCTTTGAGCAGCTGGCTATTCATGCGGGCTATACGCTGGATTGGCGCGATATTGCGGTCGATGCGTGGAACCAGGCCAACCAGAGCGGAGCGATGGGCGACCTTTCTCCACTGCGGACGATATTTCGCAAAGTGGTAAGCGAAGCCGTGGAAACTGAGTAGAATAGCGCGGTTCTTTGTTCCCGGAGCCGCTATGATCCTGCTTATCGATAACTACGATTCTTTCACCTGGAATTTGTATCAGTATTTCTGCGAGCTTGGCGCGGAAGTTCTGGTCAGGCGTAATGACGAGCTGACGTTAGCGGATATCATTGCCCTGGCGCCAGCGAAAATCGTTATCTCGCCGGGCCCCTGCACGCCCGATGAGTCAGGGATTTCGCTGGCGGTGATTCGCCACTTTTCCGGTAAGACGCCGATCTTAGGCGTTTGCCTCGGCCATCAGGCGATTGCCCAGGTTTTCGGCGCCGCTATCGTACGAGCCGCCAAAGTGATGCACGGGAAAACGTCCCCCATCAGCCATACCGGTCAAGGGGTGTTCCTTGGACTGAATAATCCGCTTACCGTAACCCGCTACCACTCCCTGCTGATTGACCCGCTAACGCTGCCTGAATGCTTTGAGGTGACCGCCCGCAGCGAAGAGGGGGAGATCATGGGCATTCGCCACCGCGTGTACGATCTCGAGGGTGTGCAGTTTCATCCGGAGAGTATTCTCAGCGAGCAGGGACACCAGCTGCTGGCAAACTTCCTCAATCGTTGATTTGTAGTTGCCATGAGTTGATTTTTTATGCATATTTTGTGATTAGATTATCATAATCATTGCTGCATAACGTAAAGGATGGGCACCACATGGCAACTGAACAACCGGCAATCACCCGCGCTACATTCGATGAAGTCATTTTGCCGATTTATGCACCGGCAGAATTTATTCCGGTGAAGGGCAAGGGGAGCCGAGTATGGGATCAGCAGGGTAAAGAGTACGTTGATTTCGCCGGCGGTATTGCCGTGACCGCGCTCGGTCATTGTCATCCGGCGCTGGTGGCGGCACTGCATGAGCAGGGTGAAA
Organism: Klebsiella sp. BDA134-6; assembly: GCF_015601345.1. Classification (NCBI taxonomy): domain Bacteria; kingdom Pseudomonadati; phylum Pseudomonadota; class Gammaproteobacteria; order Enterobacterales; family Enterobacteriaceae; genus Klebsiella; species Klebsiella sp. BDA134-6. The sequence goes on along the minus strand of NZ_CP064784.1, from coordinate 5,422,129 downwards.
AACTGTGGCATACCAGCAACGTTTTTACCAACGAACCGGCCCTGCGACTCGGGCGAAAGCTGGTGGATGCGACTTTTGCCGATCGCGTCGTGTTTATGAACTCCGGAACGGAAGCCAACGAAACGGCTTTCAAGCTGGCGCGCCACTACACCGTGACTCGCCATAGCCCGTACAAAACCAAAATCATCGCTTTCCATAATGCGTTTCACGGTCGCTCGCTTTTCACCGTTTCCGTCGGCGGTCAGCCGAAATATTCCGACGGGTTTGGGCCTAAACCGGCCGATATCGTTCACGTGCCGTTTAACGATTTACACGCGGTGAAAGCCGTGATGGACGATCATACCTGCGCGGTGGTGGTCGAGCCGATTCAGGGTGAAGGCGGAGTGACGGCGGCGACGCCGGAATTCCTGCAAGGATTGCGCGATCTCTGCGACCAGCACCAGGCATTGCTGGTGTTTGATGAAGTGCAGTGCGGTATGGGGCGCACAGGCTCGCTGTTTGCCTATATGCACTACGGCGTGACGCCGGATATTCTGACCAGCGCCAAGGCGCTTGGTGGCGGCTTCCCTATCAGCGCGATGCTGACCACCCATGATATCGCCAGCGCTTTCCACGCGGGTTCCCATGGTTCGACCTACGGCGGAAACCCGCTAGCCTGCGCGGTCGGCGGGGCGGCCTTCGATCTGATTAACACGCCGGAAGTGCTTGACGGCGTCACTGCGAAGCGTGAGCTGTTTGTTCAGCACCTTCAGCAAATTGACGCGCGGTTCGATCTGTTCAGTGATATTCGCGGCATGGGTCTGCTGATCGGCGCCGAGCTGAAGCCGCAGTATCACGGGAAGGCGCGCGATTTCTTGTATGCAGCCGCAGAGGCGGGCGTCATGGTGCTCAATGCCGGACCGGACGTGATGCGCTTCGTACCGTCGCTGGTGATTGATGATAGCGATATTGCTGAAGGCATGGCGCGCTTTGCCCAGGCGGTTGAGCGGGTGCTTAGCGCTTAGTGGCGCGCAGCCAGATGCCATGATGCGGACGCTGACGCCATGCCACCGATGAAATGGTGTGCATGGTGTTCAGATGCCCGAGGATGCGCTGCAAATGCTGCTCCATCGTACTGAGCGGGCCGCGAGGGACATCCGCATCCTGCGCCTCCATAATATTCACATCCCCCGCGCTGCCCGGCCCGTCGGAATCCAGCCGCTGCTGGCAGCGCTGGAGCGCAATCTCGCAGGATTCCAGATAACGCTGCGCCAGATCCGGTGTCAGCATATTGTGCTCGCGCGCCAGAGTGGTCATCGCGTTAATATGCTCGACAATAAACTGGCTGTGGGTCACCCACAGCTTCATGTCTTCCAGATAGTGAGAGTTAAAGCCGGGCTCCTGCATCGCCTGATTTAGCGAGTTAAACAGCGCGTTATGCGCCTGATTGACGCGCATTCTCTGATAGGCCAGCGCCGGGGCCTGATGGTCGGCGCTGAGGATCAGCCTGATGGCCTCCTGATCGGCTTCCAGCGCGTCGTGGGCATTTTTGCGCAGCAGCCCGCTTTGCCACTGCGGCCATAGCCAGACCATCCCGCCGAAAGCAATCAGGCAGCCAATCAGGGTATCGATTAGCCTGGCGACGATAAACTGCTCGCCGTTCAGGGTAAGTAGCTGCAGGGTATACACCGCCGTCACGGTAAATCCGACCATCGCCCAGCCGTAGTGCTTGCGGATAATCAGATAGCTTAACAGCGTGATAAATAGCATCGCGGTCAGCGTATAGCCTTCAGGAACGTGAAAGTGCAGCGTGAGCCCGGCAATGACCAGTCCCGCAATGGTTCCGGCAGCCCGATGGACGATACGTACCCGCGTCGCGCCGTAGCCGTTTTGTGTCACGAACAGCACGGTCATCAGGATCCAGTAGGGCTTAGGCAGATGCAGCGCGCTGCCCATCAGGCTAGCGGCGCTCAGCATCACGCTGATACGCGCGGCATTACGTAACGCTGGCGACTTAAGCGACAGATAGTTTTTCAACGCGGGTAGCAGCGGCAGGCGGCGGGTTTTATCCGCCATCAGGTTACGCGCGTATAGCGGGCGCTGGGTGCGCAGAACTCTGGCAATGCGGCTGAAGTGCCAGGCGCAGAACTGGCCGACAGGATTATCCGGATGCTGCCAGGCGATTTTTTCCAGCGCGCCGATCTGTTTGTCCATCTGAAAGCGCCGGGGATAACGGTGGTAGAGCAGATCGTCCGCCAGCTCTCGCAGGCGGGCGGCAACGGTTTGCGCGTTCCAGCGAATCACCGCTTCCGCGTGGCTGCGCTCCACCAGCTTCTGCACCTCTTCCGGCTGATGAAGGCTGACGGAAATATGCTCCTGAAGGTCCAGTCCAACCTGGAAAGCGCGCAGCAGGCGTTTATGATCGCTGCGCTGGTTAGCCGCCAGCATATGCATTTGCTGATAGCACTGGGTAATCAGATCCACCACCTTTTGCTGGCGGTTAAGCAGCGGCGGCAGCGATGTGGCGGGATCCGTATGCTGGGTAAGCAGACTGTATTTGGCCTCGCAGTAGTTGGCGAGCTCCCGGTAGAGCAGGCTTAATGATTCACGCAGCGGCTGTTCGCGCCAGAGCCAAAACCAGAACCAGTTAAACACGCCATACCATAAGGTGCCGAGGGCGTAGATTAACAGCGGCTCCCAGATCGGCATGTTGCCAGCGAGACTGAGGGTAAAAATAGCCGCGATAAGCGAGGCGGGCAGCAGCCGCGCGTGCAGGGAGCTGATTTCAGCGGTGACGCCGAGGATCAGCGCCAGACCGGTGAGGATCAGCGGCAAAGGGATATCTCGCTGCAGAAGGAGCTGAACGATCAGGCTACTGCCGGCGAAAAGGCTGCCGCCGATAATTAGCCGTTTAAAGAAACGTTTATGCGGCGTATCCAGCCCGGCAACGTTGCAGCAGGCGGGAACAAGAGAAAACAGCAACCCCTGCTGGAGATGACCGAACAGAAGCCCAATCGCAACCGGCAGGCACAACACCAGCGTTTGCCGCAGTGCATAGTTGACTTCCGGGTGGTAAATCAGCCTGCGCCACATGAGGGGAAAACAAAAACGGCGTATCGTCAGGCAATACGCCGTTTTACCGACTTAACGGGTACCGTAGACGACGATAGTTTTACCGTGCGCGGAGATCAGGTTTTGATCTTCCAGCATTTTCAGGATACGGCCAACGGTCTCGCGGGAGCATCCGACGATCTGACCGATTTCCTGGCGGGTAATTTTAATTTGCATACCGTCCGGGTGGGTCATCGCATCCGGCTGTTTAGCCAGGTTCAGCAGCGTCTGAGCGATACGACCGGTAACGTCGAGGAAGGCGAGGTTACCCACTTTCTCAGACGTGACCTGCAGACGACGAGCCATCTGCGAAGAGAGACGCATCAGGATGTCCGGGTTAACCTGGATCAGCTGACGGAATTTTTTGTAGGAGATTTCGGCCACTTCACATGCGGTTTTCGCACGTACCCAAGCGCTACGCTCCTGGCCTTCTTCAAACAAGCCTAATTCACCGATGAAATCGCCCTGATTGAGGTAAGAGAGGATCATCTCTTTACCTTCTTCATCCTTGATGAGTACAGCCACGGAGCCTTTAACGATGTAGTACAACGTTTCTGCTTTCTCACCCTGGTGGATCAGCGTGCTCTTTGATGGGTACTTATGAATGTGGCAATGAGACAAGAACCATTCAAGGGTAGGGTCTGTTTGCGGTTTGCCAAGCACCATGCGCGGTTATCCTCTGTTATAAGCTATCTCCGGGTGCCGACACTACACGGCATCCGGGCATGCAATCGTATTGAATCCCTATACCTGGGAATCCGGCTGAAAGTTTTCTGCAGCCTGTAATGTGAACTCCTCTGCATACATGCAGTACATCAATGTATTACTGTAGCATCCAGATTGTTTTAGCATAGCTTTCGCTGCATGTCTCCTGGTGTCTCGCTTCAGCATGACCCAGGTCGCCTTCCGTTGCGAGAATTGTTATGTACGCGTAATCTGTCGGGAAAATTACAGCCCTGGAGTTAAAATTATGCAAGCGCGAGTGAAATGGGTTGAAGGGTTAACCTTCATCGGTGAGTCGGCTTCTGGTCACCAGATTCTGATGGACGGAAATTCCGGGGATAAAGCGCCCAGCCCAATGGAAATGGTCCTGATGGCGGCAGGCGGATGCAGCGCGATCGATGTGGTTTCCATATTGCAGAAGGGCCGTCATAACGTCACCAACTGCGAAGTCAAGCTGACCTCGGAGCGCCGCGAAGAGGCGCCACGTCTGTTTACCCATATCAATCTGCATTTTATCGTGACCGGTAAAGAACTAAAGGACGCTGCGGTGTCTCGCGCGGTCGATCTGTCGGCGGAAAAGTATTGTTCCGTCGCGCTGATGCTTGAGAAAGCGGTAAACATTACCCACTCTTATGAAGTAATCGAAGGGTAAGCCGAACGGGCCCCGGCCGGCAATTGCGTCACCGGGGTTTTGACCGTTAGCTTATTTTCCTGCCTTCCATCAGGCGCTCAACCAGCGGCGCCATGATCAGCTCCATCGCCAGCCCCATTTTCCCGCCCGGCACCACCAACGTATTCATATGCGAGATAAACGAGCCCTGCAGCATCGCCAAAAGCCAGGGGAAATCGATATTTTTTAGATTGCGGAAATGGATAACGACAAAGCTTTCATCCAGCGAAGGGATGGCTTTCGCCGCAAAAGGGTTGGACGTATCCACCGTTGGTACGCGCTGGAAGTTGAGGTGGGTGCGCGAAAACTGCGGCGTGATAAAGTTGATGTAGTCTTCCATCGAACGGACCACTGAATCCATCACCGCCTCACGAGAGTGCCCGCGTTCGCTGGTGTCGCGGATAAGCTTCTGGATCCACTCAAGATTGACGATGGGCACCACGCCGACCAGCAGATCGACATGGTTTGCTACGTTATGCTGCGGCGTCACCACGCCGCCGTGCAGGCCTTCATAAAACAGGACATCAGTCGGCTCGGGCAGCGGCTGCCAAGGCGTGAAGGTCCCCGGAACCTGATTCCACGGCACGGCCTCGTCATAGGTATGTAAATACTTACGCGACTGGCCTTTACCGCTTTGCCCATATTCGGCGAACGTATGTTCCAGCAGGCCGAAGTCGTTAGCCTCGGGGCCAAAGTAGCTGATATGTTTGCCCTGATCGCGTGCTTTACGGATCGCCATGTCCATTTCCGGACGGGTATAGCGGTGAAAGCTATCGCCTTCAACTTCGGCGGCGTGCAGATTAAGCTGGGCGAATATTTTGCGAAAGGCGAGGCTGGTGGTCGTGGTTCCCGCGCCGCTGGAGCCCGTGACGGCAATCACCGGATGTTTGGCAGACATAACAACTCCCAGAGTAAACGATAGTGTGTGCCGCCTTAGCCGTGAAACTGCTTGCGGGGCATAATGTTCACCGTCTCGTGCAGTTCTGACCACACCAGCACGGCTTCTCCGCTTTTCAACTGCTGTTTAACATCCGCGACTTTATCAGTCAGCGAACGTTCATGTTCACCATAATCGGTGCCTTCACGTAATACAAAACTTTCGATCAGGTTATCCAGCGTTTCGGGATCAAGATCTTGCCAGGGAATGATCATATTTGCGCTCCTAACCAACGGGTTAGCCAATCCGGAATTCGTTTTTCAAGCCACATTTCTGGCTTACGCAGCGTGCCGCCGACGAAACCAACGTGCCCGCCGTGCTCCGTGAGCTGATATTCGACATTCGCCGGCAGCTGCTCCTGGGGGGGAATCGAATGGTGATCCATAAAGGGATCGTCCTTCGCGTGAATAATCAGCGTTGGCTTAGTGATATCGCTTAAGCGCGGCATGGCGCTACACTGGCGATAATAGTCCAGCGCATCGGCAAAGCCGTGGATCCTTGCCGTGATGCTATCGTCAAATTCGCGAATACGGCGCATGCTTTTTAGCTGGCGTAAATCGACGGGCAGAGAGCCGGGATAGGCTTTTAGCTTACGCGCGGCGTTGGCTTTCAGCAGGTTGAGCAGGTAGCGCTGATAAACGCGGGAGAAACCTTTGTCCATATGATAGCTACAGGCCTCCAGCATAAACGGAGCCGAGACGATAACCGCGGCATCAACGGGAATAGCGTCGCCCTCTTTTGCCAGCAGGCAGCCCAGCATATTGCCCCCGAGCGAATATCCCACCGCGGCGGTGGGGGCGGTGCCGTACTCGCGCTGGAGCCAGCGCAGAAACCAGGAGCCATCCTCCGTTTCGCCCGAGTGGTAGATGCGGTTATTCCTATTGGGTTCGCCGCTGCAGCCGCGAAAATGCATCACCACGCCCAGCCAGCCGCGCTGCATTGCCGCATGGATAAGTCCGTGGGCGTAAGGGCTGTGTAGGCTCCCCTCCAGGCCGTGAAATACCACCAGACGAGGTTTATGGCGCGCCTGAGAAGGGTCTTCACTCCAGGCCAGATCGATAAAGTCGCCGTCCGGCAATTCAAGGCGCTGCCAGTGGGGAGTAAAACGGAGTTTGCGACGGATTAGCCGCGGCAACATGGTTTGCAAATGACGATTGCCTACGCCGCGCATCGGATGAAACTGCTGCGAGTCGTCTTCATGGGGCGTCATTTCTGTAGGAGTGATATCAACCATAGCACCAGAGCAATAAATAATCTTTATAACATACTATACCGCGCATGAAGTGCGCAGGTTAGCCCATATGTGGCCTTGCGGCTAATTGGTCAGCAGGTTACGTGAAAAGAGATGAAAATCGACGCCGGGTTTACGCCGCCATAGCCGCGCTTTCCGCGCACCGGTTGCCGCTGTTTCACCGGTCTCTTCAAACATTCCGGAAGCTTCGAAGCGGCGAATCAGGCTTTTGCGTTGAATCGGCTGACCAAGGATGATTTCCGTGGCTTCCAGCAGCTGACCATGGGTAAAGGTCTCCGGCAGACAGTAAACCGGCAGTAAAGAGTACATCGTTTTTTGGCGTAAGCGATGCAGACCGGCGTCGATGATCTTTTGATGATCGAAAGCCAGCGAATAGCTATCCAGCTGCGCTACCGGCACCCAGCGGGCATCGCTGACGCTGGCGATATGCGGCTGACAATCTACCCACGAGATTAACGCAAACCAGGCGATAGTCAGGCTCCAGCCGCGCGGATCGCGATCCGGCCCGGAAAAGGTGTCGAGTTGCTCCAGCCATGGCGGTGAAATCCCGGTTTTTTCCGTGAGCTTACGTAGCGCCGTGGCGCGGGTTGAATCATCGTGCGCCTGGTCGATAAACCCGCCGGGTAGCCCCCAGGCCCCCTGCTGCGGCGGATTAGCGCGCTCAACCAGCAGAACGCACAGCGCCCCTTCATGCAGGGTAAACAGGACGCTATCGACGGTCACCAGCGGCGAGGGAAAGCGGCTGGCATCGTATTGGCTGAGGTATTCGGCATCGGTGGTCATAGAGCGCTCGTAGCGTAAAAGAACGCTGACAAGTGTACCAGCCCCTACCTGAGCAGCAAGTCTCTATTTTTATTATTATTTTTCAATTGGTTAATCCATTTTTCCGCTTAAGTGACATTTAACGCTTGCACTATATGTGTCTTAGGGACATTATTGATTGTGTCTTAGGGACACAATTTAATGAGTAGAGGTCATCATGAGCGAAAAATTTACCCTGGAATTGGATGATGAGGCGTTTACGCTTGCCAGCGGCGCCTTTCCCGATGGCGCTGTGTGGCTGAAGGTAACCGCTCAATTACCGCCTTCCGCCCGTTTGATGCGCATCCGGGCGGTTGCTCTGCGCGACATGAACGATTTTATGCTGCTGGCGCAGCTGGTGGAGGCCGTGCGTCATGTTACCGACGTGGCGTTTAGCCATCTGGAACTGCCGTGGCTGCCGTGGGCGCGTCAGGATCGTCATATGGTGCCGGGAGACAGCTTTGCGCTGAAGGTCTTCGCCCGGCAGCTTAATACCCTTGGCTTTGACAAAGTCGTGGTGCTTGACCCACACAGCGATGCCGCCGCGGCGGCAGTCAATAATATGGTCGCGGTGGCACAACAGCGCTGTCTTCTGCAGAGCGCCGGTCTGCGTCAGGCTATTGCTGCCGGGGAGCTGATGCTGGTGGCGCCGGACGCCGGCGCGCTCAAGAAGATTCACCCTGTGGCTAAAGCCTGCGGTGCCGGAGAGTTCGCGATCCTCGGTAAAGAGCGTGACCTTGCCAGCGGCGCGTTAACCGGATTTTCCCTGTTGGCCGGAAATGTAGCGGGGAAAGCAGCGCTTATTGTTGACGACCTGTGCGACGCTGGCGGCACCTTTATCGGCTCGGCGAAGGTGCTGCGCGAGGCGGGCGCCCGCAGCGTGAGTCTGTATGTCACCCACGGTATTTTTTCCAAAGGCGTAGAGCATCTATTGAATAACGGCATCGATGCCGTTTACACCACCACCTCTTTGACTTCTCCTGCCCTGACTCATCCGCAGCTGGAGCTTATCGATATTGACGCCATCTACCGCGCACATTGGGGATAACATGATGAAAATAAATCCGATTCTGGCTATTGATGGTTATAAAGTTTCCCATCGCGTGCAGTATCCGCAGGGGACTACGAAGGTCTACTCAAACTTTACTCCGCGCAGCGATCGTTTTTTCCAGTCGCCGCAGGCCGACGGCAAGCTGGTATTTTTCGGCCTGCAGGGCTTTCTGCAGTGGTTCCTGGTCGATCTGTTTAACGAGGCGTTTTTCGCCCGCCCGGAAGAGGAGGTCGTCAACGAGTATAAGCAGGTGATGGACGGCTATCTGGGGCGCGATACAGTTGGGGTGGAGCCTATTCGTGCTCTGCATCGGCTTGGCTATTTACCATTGCATATCAAAGCGCTGGATGAAGGCACCAAGGTGCCGATGAAAGTACCGGTGCTGACCATCACCAATACGCAACCTGAGTTCTTCTGGCTGGTAAACTATCTGGAAACGGTGCTTTCGGCGGAGCTGTGGAAAGCGTCAACCAACGCAACCATCGCCCACCACTATCGCCTGATTTGCGAACGCTGGGCGGAGAAAACCTGTAGCGATCTGACGCACCTTGATTTCCAATGTCACGACTTTTCGTTTCGGGGAATGTCCGGGCTGCACGACACTGCGCAGTCGGGCTGCGGACATCTGGCCAGTTTCAAAGGTACCGATAGCCTGCCTTCGCTGCTGTATGCCCGTGATTATTACACTCGCGGTGACGATGAGCTCATCGGCGCCAGCATTCCGGCCACGGAACACAGCGTAATGTGTATGGGCGAGCGCGAGCGGGAAATTGAAACCTTTCGCCGGCTGATTACCGAAGTCCACCCGCAGGGTTTCGTCTCTATCGTCTCGGATACCTGGGACTACTGGCAGGTGCTGACCGAATACACCCGCGAGCTGAAGGCGATAATTATGCAGCGTCAGGGGCGAGTCGTATTCCGTCCGGACAGCGGCGATCCGGTGGCGATTCTGTGCGGCACCGCAGCTGACAATGACACCAGCAGCGAGCGCAGCGCCGAGGAGAAAGGCTCCGTAGAGGTTCTGTGGGAAATCTTCGGCGGTACGATTAACGAAAAAGGGTATAAGGTGCTGGATCCGCATGTCGGCCTGATTTACGGCGATTCCATTACCCTTGCCAGAGCGGATGAGATCCTGCGCCGTCTGGAAGCGAAAGGTTTTGCCAGCGCTAATGTGGTATTTGGCGTGGGTTCCTTTACCTACCAGTACAACACCCGAGATACCTTCGGCTTCGCGATGAAAGCGACCTGGGGGGAGGTGAACGGCGAGGGAAGAGCCCTCTTTAAGGAGCCGAAAACCGATAATGGCCTCAAACGCTCAGCGCGCGGTCTGCTGTGCGTGGAACGCGACGCCTTGGGGGAACTGCAGCTGTACGATGGGCAAACGCTGGAACAGGAGCAGCAGGGCGAGTTAAAAACGCGCTTTCTGGATGGCAAGCTGTACGGCTATGCCTCGCTGTCGCAGATCCGCGCCCGGCTGGCGGCGCAGCGTTAAGCGGCTGTGAGAGGGATTAAAAAAGGCGGGCGTTCCCGCCTTTTGGTACTGCATCATGCCGTTAGCCTTCCTGGAGCATCTGTTCCAGCTGTTCCTGGGCATCCAGCCAGGCCATCTCACACTCTTCCAGCCCGGACTTCGCGCTAGCCTGCTGCTGTAAACACGCGGTGAGTTCCGCTTTGCGGCTTTGATCGTACAATTCGCTGTCGCCCAGCTTCTCTTCCGCCTGCGCCAGCTGCGCGTTGAACTTCTCCATCTCTTTTTCCAGGCGGGCAATCTCTTTGCGCAGCGGTTGGGTTTGCGTACGCAGCTCGGCTTCCCGGCGTTTCTGATCTTTACGCGCCTGGGCGCTGTTGCCGTTTTCCTTCGGCTCTTCTGAGGCTTGGTTTTCCTGCTTTTGCGTGTCGCTCAGCCACTGCTGGTAGTCTTCAAGATCGCCGTCGAAAGGTTCGACTTTGCTATCGTGCACCAGATAAAGGTCGTCGGTGGTGGAGCGAATCAGATGGCGGTCGTGCGAAACCACCACCAGCGCGCCTTCAAAATCGATTAACGCTTCGGTTAGCGCCTGACGCATATCGAGATCGAGGTGGTTGGTGGGTTCATCAAGCAGCAGCAGATTTGGCCGTTGCCAGACGATTAACGCCAGCACCAGGCGCGCTTTCTCGCCGCCGGAGAAACGCTGCGTCTGTTCGTTGACCTTATCGCTTTGGAAGCCGAAACCGCCCAGGTAGTCGCGCAGTTTCTGCTCTAACTCCTGCGGCGCGAGGCGGGCAAGATGCTGCAGCGGGGATTCATCCGCGCGCAGGAATTCCAGCTGATGCTGAGCGAAGTAGCCAAGCTTGATGCCTTTCGCCAGACCAATTTCACCCTGCAGCGGCTGTAGCTCACCGGCCAGCAGTTTAATCAGCGTTGATTTACCGGCGCCGTTGCGCCCCAGCAGACCGATGCGCGAACCGGGCACCAGATTCAGCTTGATTGAGTCTAAAATCACGCGCTCGCCATAGCCGGCGCTAACCTTTTCCATCTTCAGCAGCGGATTGGGCAGGCTTTCCGGCGCGCGGAAGCTAAAGTGGAACGGGTTATCCACGTGGGCAGGCGCGATGAGCTCCATGCGCTCGAGCATTTTGATACGGCTTTGCGCCTGTTTAGCTTTGGTGGCTTTAGCGCGAAAACGGTCGATGTAGCTCTGCAAATGCGCGACGCGCAGCTGCTGGCTTTCGTACATCGACTGTTGCTGCGAAAGACGGGTCGCGCGCTGCACTTCAAATGAGCTGTAGTTGCCGGTGTACTCGAACATCGTTTGCTGTTCGATATGGATAATTTTGTCGACGATCGGATCGAGAAAGTCGCGATCGTGGGAGATCAGAATCAGGGTTCCCGGGTAGCCTTTGAGCCACTTCTCCAGCCAGATAACCGCGTCGAGATCGAGGTGGTTAGTCGGTTCATCAAGCAGCAGCAGATCGGAACGGCAAATCAGCGCCTGAGCGAGGTTAAGGCGCATACGCCAGCCGCCGGAAAAGTCGCTCACTGGTCTTTCAAGCTGTTCGTTGCTGAAACCGAGCCCGTGGAGCAGGCTGGCCGCGCGTGAGCGGATGGTCCAGGCGTCGATAGCGTCCAGCTTACCGTGTACCGTCGCGATGGCGTGACCGTCATTGCGTTCGTTGGCCGCGTGCAGATCCGCCTCCAGCTTGCGGAATTCGCGATCGCCATCAATAACATAGTCAATAGCCGGCTGCGCAAGCGCAGGTGTTTCCTGGTTAACCCAGGCCAGCTGCCAGCTGCCGGGGAAGGTCATCGAGCCGCCATCGGCGCTAATCTCGTTTTTCAAAAGCGAAAGCAGCGTGGATTTACCGCAGCCGTTTTTACCCACCAGGCCGACTTTTTGCCCTGGGTTGATGGTAGCGGTGGCGTTGTCCAGCAGGACGCGTACGCCGCGACGAATTTGTAAGGAGGAGAAAACAATCATAAGGCGCCGTATGTTCTGACTATGTTAATTTGTCATTATGATAATGTAGTGTGGAGCGAATCGCTCAACCGGGCCGCAATGGTAGCCCAAAATGAAGATGATACACAAAGTCATTCTGGTTGCGTCGGGACGCAGCCGCTGCACAGGCCGCCAGAAGACGTTCGGGAGGGGAAAGATGTCTCAGACAGCGAAAGTTTTGCTGCTGTATGCCCACCCAGAATCTCAGGATTCCGTGGCCAACCGGGTTTTGCTTGAACCGGCCTTACAGTTGTCGAATGTGACCGTGCACGATCTCTACGCGCACTATCCGGATTTTTTTATCGATATCGCCTGTGAGCAGGATCTCCTGCGCCAGCATGAGGTGATTGTTTTCCAGCATCCGCTCTATACCTGGAGCTGCCCGGCGCTGATGAAAGAGTGGCTGGACAGGGTGCTCAGCCGCGGCTTTGCCAGCGGGGCGGGAGGGAATCAGCTGGCGGGAAAGTACTGGCGTAGCGTCATTACCACCGGTGAGCCGGAGAGCGCCTACCGGCGCGATGCCCATCGTTATCCGATGAATGACATTCTCCGTCCTTTTGAATTGACTGCCGGCATGTGCCGTATGCACTGGATGAGCCCGATTATCGTCTACTGGGCGCGTCGGCAATCTCCCGAAGACCTGAAAAGCCGCGCTCGCGCCTACCGCGATTGGCTGGCTAATCCTGTAATGGCTGGAGGTCCAAATGGCGGGAGCTGATTTACTGCTGGCCGGGGTGTTATTTCTGTTTGCCGCGGTGGTGGCGGTACCGCTGGCGGCGAGGCTGGGTATTGGCGCCGTGCTGGGGTATCTGCTGGCCGGTATCGCCATCGGCCCCTGGGGATTAGGGTTCATCAGCGATGTTGATGAAATTCTTCACTTCTCAGAATTAGGCGTCGTCTTTCTGATGTTTATCATCGGACTGGAGTTGAATCCGTCCAAACTGTGGCGGCTGAGAAGCTCAATTTTCGGCGTCGGGGCCGCTCAGGTCGCCTTTAGCGCGCTCATTCTTGGCGGTTTGCTTATGCTGAGCGACTTCTCATGGCGCGCTGCGGTGGTCGGCGGGATTGGGCTGGCGATGTCTTCCACTGCGATGGCGCTGCAGCTGATGCGTGAGAAGGGCATGAGCCGCAGCGAGTCTGGACAGCTGGGTTTCTCGGTATTGCTGTTTCAGGATCTGGCCGTGATTCCGGCTCTGGCGCTGGTTCCATTGCTTGCGGGTTCTGGTGACGACCATTTTAACTGGCTCACCATAGGGATGAAGGTACTGGCCTTCGGCGGAATGCTGGTTGGCGGTCGTTATCTGCTAAGGCCGGTATTTCGTTTTATCGCCGGATCCGGCGTGCGGGAAGTCTTCACCGCTGCAACGCTACTGCTGGTGCTCGGATCGGCTTTGTTTATGGATGCGCTCGGTTTGTCAATGGCGCTCGGGACCTTTATCGCCGGCGTTCTGCTGGCCGAGAGTGAGTATCGCCACGAGCTGGAAATCGCCATTGATCCATTTAAAGGACTTCTCCTTGGGTTGTTCTTTATTTCCGTTGGCATGGCGCTGAATCTTGGGGTGCTTTATACCCATTTGCTGTGGGTTGTGGTCAGCGTCGCAGTGCTGGTGACGGTAAAAGGTCTTGTCCTGTATCTTCTGGCGCGGGTATACGGTTTGCGCAGTTCAGAGCGGGTGCAGTTTGCCGGCGTGCTGAGCCAGGGAGGGGAGTTCGCCTTTGTGCTTTTTTCACTACCCGCTTCGCTTCGTCTGTTTCAAAACGATCAGATGGCCCTGCTGCTGGTGACGGTGACGTTGTCGATGATGACCACGCCGCTGTTGATGACGCTAATCGATAAAGTGCTTTCGCGGCGATTGAATCAACCCGAAGAAGAGGGTGAGGCGCCGTGGGTTGAAGATGACAAACCGCAGGTCATTATCGTAGGGTTTGGGCGTTTCGGCCAGGTGATTGGCCGTCTGCTGATGGCGAACAAAATGCGCATCACGGTACTGGAGCGAGATATCAGCGCGGTCAATCTGATGCGTAAATATGGCTATAAAGTCTATTTTGGCGATGCGACGCAGCTGGAGCTCCTGCGCTCGGCGGGCGCCGAAGACGCGCAGTCGATCGTTATCACCTGTAACGAGCCGGAAGATACCATGAAGCTGGTGGAGATGTGTCAACAACACTTTCCACATCTGCACATTCTGGCGCGAGCGCGGGGACGCGTTGAGGCCCATGAGCTGTTGCAGGCGGGAGTGGCGCAATTTTCTCGCGAAACCTTCTCCAGCGCGCTGGAGCTGGGACGAAAAGCGCTGATCTCACTCGGTATGCATCCCCATCAGGCGCAGCGCGCTCAGCTCCACTTTCGGCGTCTTGATATGCGGATGCTGCGCGAGTTAATGCCGGTGCATAGTGATACCCTGCAGATATCCCGCGTGCGGGAAGCCAGACGCGAGCTGGAGGAGATCTTTCAGCGTGAGATGCAAAAAGAGAGCAGGCAGTTAGATGGCTGGGATGAATTTGAATAAAGGTAAATGATATGGCTGTGCGTAAACGTTTTATTGCCGGTGCGAAATGTCCGGCGTGCCAGGCTCAGGATTCACTGGCGATGTGGCGTGAGAATAATGTCGATATTGTTGAGTGCGTTAAGTGCGGGCATCAGATGCGTGAGGCGGATAAAGAGGTCCGCGAGCATGTTCGCAAAGAAGAGCAAGTGATAGGCATTTTTCATCCGGACTAGCGTTATCTATCGGCTTTTTTTAAGCTAGAGGGTACACGGCTGCAGAATTCCGCTACAATCTGCGCCACTATTCTTCCCATGCTCAGGAGATATCATGAAAGTAGCAAAAGACCTGGTGGTCAGCCTGGCCTATCAGGTACGTACAGAAGACGGTGTGTTGGTTGATGAGTCTCCGGTAAGCGCGCCGCTTGACTACCTGCATGGTCACGGTTCCCTGATTTCCGGCCTGGAAAACGCGCTGGACGGCCACGATGTAGGCGACAAATTTGACGTCGAAGTCGGCGCTAATGACGCGTACGGTCAGTACGACGAAAACCTGGTTCAGCGCGTGCCTAAAGACGTATTTATGGGCGTTGATGAGCTGCAGGTTGGCATGCGCTTCCTGGCGGAAACCGATCAGGGTCCGGTACCGGTAGAAATTACCGAAGTGGGTGACGAACACGTTGTTGTTGACGGTAACCACATGCTGGCTGGTCAGAATCTGAAGTTCAACGTTGAAGTTGTCGCAATTCGCGAAGCAACGGCGGAAGAGCTGGAGCATGGTCATGTACACGGTGCTCACGGCCACGATCATGGCCACGACCACGATCATGACGGTTGCTGCGGCGGTCACGGCCATGACCATGGCCACGAACACGGCAAAGGCGGTTGCGGCGGTAACGGCGGCTGTGGTTGTCATTAATTCCGCTACGCTCGCGTTGCGGAATAGAAAAAAGCGGGGAGACCCGCTTTTTTTACGTCTTAATAATGCGGAGGAGGCGTTTCTTCCGCCTGTGAAGCCATGTGTGATGGCTGAGTCGCTTTCAATTTTTCCACCATCAGGCGCATATGTTCGCGCATCCTTGCCATTTCTATCTCGTGGGCGGTGACGGTTTTGTTGAGGTCTTCAATAGTGATTTCCTGAAACGCTAGCCTGCTCTCCAGCTCCGCAAGGCGAGTCTCTAAAGTGCTATCGTGCATGAGTAACCTCTTCTGTCTTATCCTGCGGGCGGATTCTACTGAAGTTTCAGCATCCGTGCAGCATCGTTACGTCTGACGGGAAACTAATTTATACAAAAATAGTCTTAAATGAGGCGATATTCAGGTACGTCTGTATGTTGATTTGTTCTGCAACGTTCTATAGTACGTTTTTTGTTTTTTACGATAACCCTGGGGTGAGATGCCCCGGCCCTGGAGAAATGGATGAAATCACTGTTTAAAGTAACGCTGCTGGCGACCACAATGGCCGTCGCCCTGAATGCACCGCTGAGCTTCGCTGCTGAGACGACAGCGAAAGCGGCACCCGCAACGGACAGCAAATCGGCATTCAAAAATGACGATCAGAAATCTGCTTATGCGCTGGGTGCATCGCTGGGACGTTACATGGAAAACTCCCTGAAAGAACAAGAAAAACTGGGCATCAAATTAGATAAAGATCAGCTGATCGCCGGTGTTCAGGACGCTTTTGCTGATAAGAGCAAACTGTCCGATCAGGAGATCGAACAGACTCTGCAGACGTTTGAAACCCGTGTAAAAACGGCTGCTCAGCAGAAAATGGAAAAAGACGCCTCTGAGAATGAAGCGAAAGGCAAAGCTTACCGTGACGCCTTCGCGAAAGAGAAAGGCGTGAAAACCTCTAAATCTGGCCTGCTGTACAAAGTTGAGAAAGCCGGTACCGGTGAAGCGCCGAAAGACAGCGATACCGTTGTGGTTAACTACAAAGGTACGCTTATCGACGGTAAAGAGTTTGATAACTCCTACACCCGCGGCGAGCCGCTTTCCTTCCGCCTGGACGGCGTGATCCCGGGCTGGACCGAAGGCCTGAAGAACATCAAGAAAGGCGGTAAAATCCAGCTGGTCATTCCACCGGATCTGGCTTACGGCAAAACCGGCGTACCGGGTATCCCGGCGAACTCTACTCTGGTATTTGATGTAGAGCTGCTGGATATTAAACCGGCCCCGAAAGCGGATGCCAAGCCTGAAGCAGCCGCTGAAGCCCCTGCCGCTGACGCTAAGAAGTAATCGGTTTTAAGCCGCCGCCTCCAGAGGCGGCGGCTTTTTTATTGCGGGCAGATATAATTAAAACTGGAAAGAACCTCAGGCGCTGTATTACTTTAGATAGATTAATAATGATGATGAGCCTGCCCTGACGATAACGACAGGCTCCTGAAAAGGAGTGCTTTTTTCCATGTCCAGGTCGCTTTTAACCAACGAGACCAGTGAGCTTGATTTACTGGATCAACGTCCTTTTGACCAGACCGACTTCGATATCCTCAAATCCTATGAAGCGGTAGTGGACGGGTTAGCGATGCTCATCGGTTCCCACTGTGAAATCGTATTGCACTCATTGCAGGACTTAAAATGTTCCGCTATTCGTATCGCCAACGGTGAACACACCGGCCGACAAATCGGCTCGCCAATTACCGACCTTGCGCTGCGCATGCTGCACGATATGACTGGAGCCGATAGCAGCGTTTCCAAATGCTATTTTACCCGCGCCAAAAGCGGTGTGCTGATGAAATCGGTCACAATCGCCATCCGCAACCGTGACCATCGGGTTATCGGCCTGCTGTGCATCAACATGAATCTTGATGTGCCGTTCTCACAAATAATGAGCACCTTTATTCCGCCGGAAACGACGGAGGTAAACTCGCAGGTCAACTTTGCTTCATCGGTTGACGATCTGGTTGCCCAGACGCTTGAGTTCACGATTGAAGAGGTAAACGCTGACCGTAACGTTTCTAACAACGCCAAAAATCGGCAGATCGTCCTGAACCTCTATGAGAAAGGGATCTTTGATATCAAGGATGCCATTAACCAGGTGGCCGATCGGCTGAACATCTCTAAGCACACGGTCTATCTCTACATTCGTCAGTTCAAAAGCGGAGATTTCCAGGGGCTGGAAAAATAATGCGCTTTGCCATTACGGTGACGGGCCCCGCTTACGGTACCCAGCAGGCCAGCAGCGCATTACAGTTTGCCCGAGCCGTTTTGCAGGAAGGGCACGAGCTGCTAAGCATCTTTTTCTATCGTGAAGGCGTCTACAACGCGAATCAGCTTACGGCTCCCGCTAGCGACGAGTTTGATCTGGTTCGGGCCTGGCAGGCGCTGCATGACGAACACGCTGTTTCCTTGCATATCTGTGTAGCCGCAGCTTTACGCCGTGGAATCACTGATGAACAGGAGGCCCGGCAGCTGAGTTTGCCTGCGCATAATTTGCAGCTGGGCTTTACCCTGAGTGGATTGGGCGCGCTGGCGGAAGCCGCGTTAACCTGCGATCGCATGGTGCAGTTCTGATGAAACGCGTAGCCTTTATTTTTTCCTCTGCGCCCCATGGTTCAGCGTCGGGCAGGGAAGGGCTGGACGCCTTGCTGGCAACCTCAGCCCTGACCGAAGAGATCGGCGTTTTCTTCGTGGGCGATGGCGTATTTCAGCTGCTTCCAGAGCAGCGGCCTGCTGCAGTGCTGGCGCGCGACTATATCTCCACCTTCAAACTCTTATCGCTATACGATATCGAACAGTGCTGGATTTGCGCTGCTTCAGCACGGGAGCGCGGTCTGAATTCTGCTACGCCATGGGTCGTTGATGGTGAATGGCTGGAGCCAGAGGCTCTACGCGCCCGGTTTGATGATTTTAACGTGATACTGCGTTTCTGAGGCCTGAATGCTCCACACACTAAGCACATCCCCCTGGCACGCCGATATAGCGACGATGCGCCGTTTGATAAAAGAGGGTGACGATCTTCTCCTGCTGTCGGACGGCGTTATCGCCGCCATCGCGGAAGGGCGTTTCCTTGAAATCCTGCAATCTGCCCCCATCTCCATCTACGCTCTGCAAGAAGATATCGAAGCCCGCGGGCTGACTGGTCAAATTGCGGACAGCGTCATCAGGGTTAGCTATACTGAGTTCGTCAGACTGACCGTCAAACATGCGGGTCAGTTGGCCTGGTAATGGCGGGATTGTTGTATATTTCTTGACACCTTTTCGGCACCGCCCTAAAATTCTGCGTCCTCATATTATATGAGGCGATTTATTACGTGTTTACGAAGCAAAAGCTAAAACCAGGAGCTATTTAATGGCAACAATTAACCAGCTGGTACGCAAACCACGCGCGCGCAAAGTTGCAAAGAGCAACGTGCCGGCGCTGGAAGCCTGCCCGCAGAAACGTGGCGTATGTACTCGTGTATATACCACCACTCCTAAGAAACCGAACTCCGCACTGCGTAAAGTTTGCCGTGTGCGTCTGACTAACGGTTTCGAAGTCACCTCCTACATCGGTGGTGAAGGTCACAACCTGCAGGAGCACTCCGTGATCCTGATCCGTGGCGGTCGTGTTAAAGACCTTCCGGGTGTTCGTTACCACACCGTTCGTGGTGCGCTTGACTGCTCCGGCGTTAAAGACCGTAAGCAAGCTCGCTCCAAGTATGGCGTGAAGCGTCCTAAGGCTTAATGGTTCTCCGTTAAGTAAGGCCAAACGTTTTATATTAATGTCAAACTAAACTCTTAGAGTTTTGGACAATCCTGAATTAACAACGGAGTATTTCCATGCCACGTCGTCGCGTCATTGGTCAGCGTAAAATCCTGCCGGATCCTAAGTTCGGATCAGAACTGCTGGCTAAATTTGTAAATATCCTGATGGTAGATGGTAAAAAATCTACTGCAGAAGCAATCGTATACAGCGCGCTGGAGACCCTGGCTCAGCGCTCTGGTAAAAATGAACTGGAAGCTTTCGAAGTCGCTCTCGACAACGTGCGCCCGACTGTAGAAGTTAAGTCTCGCCGCGTTGGTGGTTCTACTTATCAGGTTCCAGTTGAAGTCCGTCCGGTTCGTCGTAATGCTCTGGCAATGCGTTGGATCGTTGAAGCTGCTCGTAAACGTGGTGATAAATCCATGGCTCTGCGTCTGGCGAACGAACTCTCTGATGCTGCAGACAACAAAGGTACTGCAGTTAAGAAACGTGAAGACGTTCACCGTATGGCAGAAGCCAACAAGGCGTTCGCACACTACCGTTGGTAATCCCTTCGGAGTCATAGTCACCAGACGGGCGCTTCAGATAAGTCGCCCGTTTTGGATAACTTAACTGAACGCCTAAAGAAATAACGAGGAATCAAATGGCTCGTACAACACCCATCGCACGCTACCGTAACATCGGTATCAGTGCGCACATCGACGCCGGTAAAACTACTACTACCGAACGTATTCTGTTCTACACCGGTGTAAACCACAAAATCGGTGAAGTTCATGACGGCGCTGCCACCATGGACTGGATGGAACAGGAGCAGGAGCGTGGTATTACTATCACCTCCGCAGCGACTACTGCATTCTGGTCAGGTATGGCTAAGCAGTATGAACCGCATCGCGTAAACATCATCGACACCCCGGGGCACGTTGACTTCACTATCGAAGTTGAACGTTCCATGCGTGTGCTTGATGGTGCAGTAATGGTTTACTGCGCAGTTGGTGGTGTTCAGCCTCAGTCTGAAACCGTATGGCGTCAGGCAAACAAATATAAAGTTCCGCGCATTGCGTTCGTTAACAAAATGGACCGTATGGGTGCGAACTTCCTGAAAGTTGTTGGTCAGATCAAAACCCGTCTGGGCGCGAACCCTGTTCCGCTGCAGCTGGCGATTGGCGCTGAAGAAGCGTTCACCGGTGTTGTTGACCTGGTGAAAATGAAAGCCATCAACTGGAACGAAGAAGATGCAGGTGTAACCTTCACTTATGAAGATATCCCGGCAGACATGCAGGAACTGGCCGAAGAATGGCACCAGAACCTGATCGAGTCCGCTGCTGAAGCTTCTGAAGAGCTGATGGAGAAATACCTGGGTGGTGAAGAACTGACTGAAGAAGAGATTAAAACTGCTCTGCGTCAGCGCGTTCTGAACAACGAAATCATCCTGGTAACCTGTGGTTCTGCGTTCAAGAACAAAGGTGTTCAGGCGATGCTGGATGCGGTAGTTGACTACCTGCCATCCCCGGTTGACGTACCTGCGATCAACGGTATCCTGGACGACGGTAAAGATACTCCGGCTGAGCGTCACGCTAGCGATGATGAGCCGTTTGCTGCTCTGGCATTCAAAATCGCTACCGACCCGTTCGTGGGTAACCTGACCTTCTTCCGCGTGTACTCCGGTGTGGTTAACTCTGGTGATACCATCCTGAACTCCGTGAAAGCTGCACGTGAGCGTTTCGGTCGTATCGTACAGATGCACGCTAACAAACGTGAAGAGATCAAAGAAGTTCGCGCGGGCGATATCGCTGCTGCTATCGGTCTGAAAGACGTAACTACTGGTGACACTCTGTGCGATCCTAATGCGCCGATCATTCTGGAGCGTATGGAATTCCCTGAGCCGGTAATCTCTATCGCTGTTGAACCGAAAACCAAAGCTGACCAGGAAAAAATGGGTCTGGCTCTGGGCCGTCTGGCTAAAGAAGACCCGTCTTTCCGCGTATGGACTGACGAAGAATCTAACCAGACCATCATCGCCGGTATGGGTGAGCTGCACCTCGACATCATCGTTGACCGTATGAAGCGTGAATTCAACGTTGAAGCGAACGTCGGTAAACCTCAGGTTGCTTACCGCGAAGCGATTCGCGCGAAAGTTACCGATATCGAAGGTAAACACGCTAAACAGTCTGGTGGTCGCGGTCAGTACGGTCACGTCGTTATCGACATGTACCCACTGGAGCCGGGCTCTAACCCGAAAGGTTATGAGTTCATCAACGACATCAAAGGTGGTGTAATTCCTGGCGAATACATCCCGGCCGTTGATAAAGGCATCCAGGAGCAGCTGAAAGCAGGTCCTCTGGCTGGTTATCCGGTAGTTGATCTGGGCGTGCGTCTGCACTTCGGTTCTTACCACGACGTTGACTCCTCTGAACTGGCGTTTAAACTGGCCGCTTCTATTGCCTTTAAAGATGGCTTTAAGAAAGCGAAACCAGTTCTGCTTGAGCCGATCATGAAGGTTGAAGTAGAAACTCCGGAAGAGAACACTGGTGACGTTATCGGTGACCTTAGCCGTCGTCGCGGTATGCTGCGCGGTCAGGAATCCAACGTGACTGGCGTTGTGATCCACGCTGAAGTTCCGCTGTCTGAAATGTTCGGATATGCAACTCAGCTGCGTTCTCTGACCAAAGGTCGTGCTTCTTACTCCATGGAGTTCCTGAAGTATGATGATGCGCCGAACAACGTTGCTCAGGCCGTAATCGAAGCCCGTGGTAAATAAGCCGCAGGGTTAAAACCAAAGTCCCGTGCTCTCTCCAGAAGGGGAGAGCACTATAGTAAGGAATATAGCCGTGTCTAAAGAAAAATTTGAACGTACAAAACCGCACGTCAACGTCGGTACTATCGGCCACGTTGACCATGGTAAAACTACTCTGACCGCTGCAATCACTACCGTTCTGGCTAAAACCTACGGTGGTTCTGCTCGTGCATTCGACCAGATCGATAACGCGCCGGAAGAAAAAGCTCGTGGTATCACCATCAACACTTCTCACGTTGAATATGACACCCCGACTCGCCACTACGCGCACGTAGACTGCCCGGGCCACGCCGACTATGTTAAAAACATGATCACCGGTGCTGCGCAGATGGACGGCGCGATCCTGGTTGTTGCTGCGACTGACGGCCCGATGCCGCAGACTCGTGAGCACATCCTGCTGGGTCGTCAGGTAGGCGTTCCGTACATCATCGTGTTCCTGAACAAATGCGACATGGTTGATGACGAAGAGCTGCTGGAACTGGTTGAAATGGAAGTTCGTGAACTTCTGTCTCAGTACGATTTCCCGGGCGACGACACTCCGATCGTTCGCGGTTCCGCTCTGAAAGCGCTGGAAGGCGACGCAGACTGGGAAGCGAAAATCATCGAACTGGCTGGCTACCTGGATTCTTACATCCCGGAACCAGAGCGTGCGATTGACAAGCCGTTCCTGCTGCCGATCGAAGACGTATTCTCCATCTCCGGTCGTGGTACCGTTGTTACCGGTCGTGTAGAGCGCGGTATCATCAAAGTTGGCGAAGAAGTTGAAATCGTTGGTATCAAAGAGACTGCGAAGTCTACCTGTACTGGCGTTGAAATGTTCCGCAAACTGCTGGACGAAGGCCGTGCTGGTGAGAACGTTGGTGTTCTGCTGCGTGGTATCAAACGTGAAGAAATCGAACGTGGTCAGGTACTGGCTAAGCCGGGTTCCATCAAGCCGCACACCAAGTTCGAATCTGAAGTGTACATTCTGTCCAAAGACGAAGGCGGCCGTCATACTCCGTTCTTCAAAGGCTACCGTCCGCAGTTCTACTTCCGTACAACTGACGTGACTGGCACCATCGAACTGCCGGAAGGCGTAGAGATGGTAATGCCGGGCGACAACATCAAAATGGTTGTTACCCTGATCCACCCGATCGCGATGGACGACGGTCTGCGTTTCGCAATCCGTGAAGGCGGCCGTACCGTTGGCGCGGGCGTTGTTGCTAAAGTTCTGGGCTAATAATTAGTTCTGAATTAAAAAGGGCGCTAAGGCGCCCTTTTTGCTGCCTGCTATTTGTGAGTTGCAGCACGATGACCAGCAGCAAATAGATTAAATGTTTATTTAATAGACACGCTATTGTAATCATAACTATTCTCATTTACACTTTGTTTGTAAGTTGAACGGGAGTATATATGTACGTTTGTCTGTGTAATGGTGTGAACGATAAAAAAATTCGCCAGGCTGTGCGCCAATTCAATCCTCAGTCTTTTCAGCAACTGAGAAAATTTATTCCCGTTGGAAATCAATGCGGTAAGTGCGTTCGCGCGGCGCGCGAAATTATGGAAGATGAATTAACCCGCATGCCGGAATATCAAGAGATCGCCTGAAGCCCCTCAGCTTTACTTTGACATCCCTATAGCTCGAACTACGCTTCAATAAGTGGAAGCGGAGGGACTATATAATGAAAGGTGATGTCAAAATCATAAGTTATCTCAATAAATTATTGGGAAATGAGCTTGTCGCAATTAATCAATACTTTCTCCATGCGAGAATGTTCAAGAACTGGGGCCTGATGCGCCTCAATGATGTCGAATACCACGAATCTATCGATGAAATGAAGCACGCCGATAAGTATATTGAGCGCATTTTGTTTCTCGAAGGGATCCCGAATCTGCAGGATCTCGGCAAACTCCGCATCGGGGAAGACGTCGAGGAGATGCTGCAATCCGACCTGAGGCTGGAGCTTGAAGGGGCGAAGGATCTACGCGAGGCCATTGCCTATGCCGATAGCGTCCATGACTACGTCAGCCGTGATATGTTAATCACCATCCTTGCAGATGAAGAGGGCCATATCGATTGGCTGGAAACCGAATTGGACCTGATAGGCAAAATTGGTCTGCAGAATTATCTTCAGTCGCAGATTAAAGTGGCTGACTGATAAACGCCTGCCATCCACAGAACACACCCGCTGCGGCCAGGAAAGGGCCAAAAGGCAGCGGGTAGTGTAGCGTCTGCCTTGTTCTTGTGCACAAAGTCAGCGCCGTTACGGCAGCGCAGGCCAGAATAGCTGCTATGAGAACAAGCTGCGGTAAAACTTTCCACCCATGCCATGCCCCAAGCGCGGCGAGAAATTTTATATCGCCGTAGCCGATGCCTTCTCGCCCGCGTATTCCCCTGTAGAGCCAATAGATCAACCCGAAGGCCAGATAGCCGCCTATCGCACCCCAGACGGCATGTACCAGATTAGCCGGCGACAGACAGAGATAATAAAGCAATCCACCCCACAGCAGAGGGCAGGTAAATTTATCGGGTAGCAAGCCATAGCGCAGGTCGTGCCAACAAAGCGTGAGTAATAACCCGCCATGGATAATAAAGAATGCAAAGGTCGCTACTGTCATCGATTGTTCCCGCGTTGTGGCCTCAGTGACCGAGTGTGATGCTGATACGGGGTTTCTGGCAAAAGGCAATAAACAGGAGTGGATACCCTAATCCAGAGTTTTTGCTGGTCTTTCATGGTATTGCAGTAAACGCGGATGCGTGCTCCCGGAAACAGGTGATGATTTTGTACGCAGCCCTTGCGTTGTATCTGAATTTGCGTATAATGCGCGGGCCTGTCAAAGTTGACGGCCGGTTCGATATGAACCCCGGTAGCAGCAACACGCTACCAAACAATGTTCCCAATTGGGGAACTATGTAAGAACGGTTACACTCTCCCATCAATCGTAATGGGTATGAGGAGTAACCATTTCGTCTATAAAATAATTGGAGCTCTGGTCTCATGCAGAACCAAAGAATCCGTATCCGCCTTAAAGCGTTTGATCATCGTCTGATCGATCAATCAACCGCGGAAATCGTCGAGACTGCTAAGCGCACTGGTGCGCAAGTCCGTGGTCCGATCCCGCTGCCGACCCGCAAAGAGCGCTTTACCGTTCTGATTTCTCCGCACGTCAACAAAGATGCGCGCGATCAGTACGAAATCCGCACTCATAAGCGTCTGGTTGACATCGTTGAGCCAACTGAAAAAACCGTTGATGCTCTGATGCGTCTGGATCTGGCTGCCGGTGTAGACGTGCAGATCAGCCTGGGTTAATCAGGTCATCGAGCGATTGAGAGGTTGAAACAATGATTGGTTTAGTCGGTAAAAAAGTGGGCATGACCCGCATCTTCACTGAAGATGGCGTATCTATCCCAGTAACCGTAATCGAAGTTGAAGCAAACCGCGTTACTCAGGTTAAAGATCTGGCTAACGATGGCTACCGTGCCGTTCAGGTTACCACTGGTGCTAAAAAAGCTAACCGTGTAACTAAACCGGAAGCGGGTCACTTCGCTAAAGCTGGCGTTGAAGCTGGCCGTGGTCTGTGGGAATTCCGTCTGGCTGACGGCGAAGAGTTCACCGTAGGTCAGGACATTAGCGTTGAGCTGTTTGCTGACGTTAAAAAAGTTGACGTAACCGGTACCTCTAAAGGTAAAGGTTTTGCTGGTACCGTTAAGCGCTGGAACTTCCGTACCCAGGACGCAACTCACGGTAACTCCTTGTCTCACCGCGTTCCGGGTTCTATCGGTCAGAACCAGACTCCGGGCAAAGTGTTCAAAGGCAAGAAAATGGCAGGTCAGCTGGGTAACGAACGTGTCACCGTTCAGAGCCTGGACGTAGTACGTGTTGACGCTGAGCGCAACCTGCTGCTGGTTAAAGGCGCGGTCCCGGGTGCAACCGGTAGCGACCTGATCGTTAAACCAGCTGTGAAGGCGTAAGGGGATAGCAATGGAATTAGTATTGAAAGACGCGCAGAGCGCGCTGACTGTTTCCGAAACTACCTTCGGTCGTGATTTCAACGAAGCGCTGGTTCACCAGGTTGTAGTTGCTTATGCAGCTGGTGCTCGTCAGGGTACTCGTGCTCAGAAGACTCGTGCTGAAGTAACTGGTTCAGGCAAAAAGCCGTGGCGCCAGAAAGGTACCGGCCGTGCGCGTTCAGGTTCTATCAAGAGCCCGATCTGGCGTTCAGGTGGCGTGACCTTCGCTGCGCGTCCGCAGGACCACAGTCAAAAAGTTAACAAAAAGATGTACCGCGGCGCGCTGAAAAGCATTCTGTCCGAACTGGTACGTCAGGATCGTCTGATCGTTGTCGAATCTTTCTCTGTAGAAGCGCCTAAAACTAAGCTGCTGGCACAGAAACTGAAAGACATGGCTCTGGAAGATGTGCTGATCATCACCGGTGAGCTGGACGAGAACCTGTTCCTTGCTGCGCGCAACCTGCACAAGGTTGACGTACGTGATGCAACTGGTATCGACCCGGTTAGCCTGATCGCCTTCGACAAAGTCGTAATGACTGCTGATGCTGTTAAGCAAGTTGAGGAGATGCTGGCATGATTCGTGAAGAACGTCTGCTGAAGGTGCTGCGCGCACCGCACGTTTCTGAAAAAGCGTCTACTGCGATGGAAAAAACCAATACCATCGTTCTCAAAGTTGCTAAAGACGCGACCAAAGCAGAGATCAAAGCTGCTGTGCAGAAACTGTTTGAAGTCGAAGTCGAAGTCGTTAACACCCTGGTAGTTAAAGGGAAAGTTAAACGTCACGGACAGCGTATCGGTCGTCGTAGCGACTGGAAAAAAGCTTACGTCACCCTGAAGGAAGGCCAGAATCTGGACTTCGTCGGCGGCGCTGAGTAAGTCGGAGGAGTAATACAATGGCAGTTGTTAAATGTAAACCGACATCTCCGGGTCGTCGCCACGTTGTTAAAGTGGTCAACCCAGAGCTGCACAAGGGCAAACCTTTTGCTCCGCTGGTTGAAAAAAACAGCAAATCCGGTGGTCGTAACAACAATGGCCGTATCACCACCCGTCATATCGGTGGTGGTCACAAACAGGCCTACCGTATTGTTGACTTCAAACGCAACAAAGATGGTATCCCGGCAGTTGTTGAACGTCTTGAGTACGATCCGAACCGCTCCGCGAACATCGCGCTGGTTCTGTACAAAGATGGTGAGCGCCGTTACATTCTGGCCCCTAAAGGCCTGAAAGCTGGCGACCAGATTCAATCTGGCGTTGATGCTGCAATCAAAGCAGGCAACACCCTGCCGATGCGCAATATCCCGGTTGGTTCTACCGTTCATAACGTAGAAATGAAACCAGGTAAAGGCGGTCAGCTGGCGCGTTCCGCTGGTACTTACGTTCAGATCGTTGCTCGCGATGGTGCTTATGTCACCCTGCGTCTGCGCTCTGGTGAAATGCGTAAAGTCGAAGCAGACTGCCGCGCTACTCTGGGCGAAGTTGGCAATGCTGAGCATATGCTGCGCGTTCTGGGTAAAGCAGGTGCTGCACGCTGGCGTGGTGTTCGTCCTACCGTTCGCGGTACTGCGATGAACCCAGTCGACCACCCACATGGTGGTGGTGAAGGTCGTAACTTTGGTAAGCACCCGGTAACTCCGTGGGGCGTTCAGACCAAAGGTAAGAAGACCCGCAGCAACAAGCGTACTGATAAATTCATCGTACGTCGCCGTAGCAAATAATTTTAGAGGATAAGCCATGCCACGTTCTCTCAAGAAAGGTCCTTTTATTGACCTGCACTTGCTGAAGAAGGTAGAGAAAGCGGTGGAAAGCGGAGACAAGAAGCCCCTGCGCACTTGGTCCCGTCGTTCAACGATCTTTCCTAACATGATCGGTTTGACCATCGCTGTCCATAATGGTCGTCAGCACGTTCCAGTTTTTGTTTCCGACGAAATGGTTGGTCACAAACTGGGTGAATTCGCACCGACTCGTACTTATCGCGGCCACGCTGCTGATAAAAAAGCGAAGAAGAAATAAGGTAGGAGGAAGAGATGGAAACTTTAGCTCAACATCGCCATGCTCGTTCTTCTGCTCAGAAGGTTCGCCTTGTTGCTGACCTGATTCGCGGTAAGAAAGTGTCGCAGGCCCTGGATATTCTGACCTACACCAATAAGAAAGCTGCTGTACTGGTCAAGAAGGTACTGGAATCTGCCATTGCTAACGCTGAACACAACGATGGCGCTGACATTGATGATCTGAAAGTTGCGAAAATTTTCGTAGACGAAGGCCCGAGCATGAAGCGCATTATGCCGCGTGCTAAAGGTCGTGCAGATCGCATCCTGAAGCGCACCAGCCACATTACTGTGGTTGTGTCCGATCGCTGAGACTCTGGAGACTAGCAATGGGTCAGAAAGTACATCCTAATGGTATTCGCCTGGGTATTGTAAAACCATGGAACTCAACTTGGTTTGCGAACACCAAAGAATTCGCTGACAACCTGGACAGCGATTTTAAAGTACGTCAGTACCTGACTAAGGAACTGGCGAAAGCGTCTGTATCTCGTATCGTTATCGAGCGTCCGGCTAAAAGCATTCGTGTGACCATTCACACTGCTCGCCCGGGTATCGTTATCGGTAAGAAAGGCGAAGACGTAGAAAAACTGCGCAAGGTCGTCGCGGATCTCGCTGGCGTGCCTGCACAGATCAATATTGCCGAAGTTCGTAAGCCTGAACTGGACGCTAAATTGGTTGCTGACAGCATCACTTCTCAGCTGGAACGTCGCGTTATGTTCCGTCGTGCGATGAAGCGTGCTGTACAGAACGCAATGCGTCTGGGCGCTAAAGGTATCAAAGTTGAAGTTAGCGGCCGTCTTGGCGGCGCGGAAATCGCACGTACCGAATGGTACCGTGAAGGTCGCGTTCCGCTGCACACTCTGCGTGCTGACATCGACTACAACACCTCTGAAGCGCACACCACTTACGGTGTAATCGGCGTTAAGGTATGGATCTTCAAAGGTGAGATCCTGGGTGGTATGGCTGCTGTTGAACAACCGGAACCGGCTGCTCAACCTAAAAAGCAGCAGCGTAAAGGCCGTAAATAAGGAGCGTCGCTGATGTTACAACCAAAGCGTACAAAATTCCGTAAAGTGCACAAAGGCCGCAACCGTGGTCTGGCGCAGGGTACGGATGTTAGCTTCGGCACTTTCGGTCTGAAAGCTGTTGGCCGTGGTCGTCTGACTGCACGTCAGATCGAAGCAGCACGTCGTGCTATGACCCGTGCAGTTAAGCGTCAAGGTAAGATCTGGATCCGTGTATTCCCGGACAAACCGATCACCGAGAAGCCGCTGGAAGTTCGTATGGGTAAAGGTAAAGGTAACGTGGAGTACTGGGTTGCCTTGATTCAGCCGGGTAAAGTCCTTTATGAAATGGACGGCGTACCGGAAGAGCTGGCCCGTGAAGCATTCGGCCTGGCAGCAGCGAAACTGCCGATCAAAACCACCTTTGTAACTAAGACGGTGATGTAATGAAAGCAAAAGAGCTGCGTGAAAAAAGCGTTGAAGAGCTGAACGCTGAGCTGCTGAACCTGCTGCGTGAGCAGTTCAACCTGCGTATGCAGGCTGCAAGTGGCCAGCTGCAACAGACTCATCTGCTGAAGCAAGTGCGTCGTGATGTTGCACGCGTTAAGACTTTACTGACTCAGAAGGCGGGTGCGTAATGACCGATAAAATCCGTACTCTGCAAGGTCGCGTGGTTAGCGACAAAATGGAGAAATCCATTGTTGTTGCTATCGAACGTATGGTGAAACACCCGGTATACGGCAAATTCATCAAGCGTACGACCAAACTGCACGTACATGACGAGAACAACGAATGCGGTATCGGCGACGTGGTTGAAATCCGCGAATGCCGTCCGCTGTCCAAGACTAAGTCCTGGACGCTGGTTCGCGTTGTAGAGAAAGCGGTTCTGTAATACAGTACGCATTCTCGATACGGATAAACGGCTCAGCGATGAGCCGTTTATTTTTTCTACCCATATCTGATTTGCGGTGTTATAATGCCGCGCCCTCGATATGGGGCTTTTTTAACGACCCTATTTTTGGGTCTCAGTAGTAGTTGACATTAGCGGAGCACTAAAATGATCCAAGAACAGACTATGCTGAACGTCGCCGACAACTCCGGTGCACGTCGCGTAATGTGTATCAAGGTTCTGGGTGGCTCGCACCGTCGCTACGCAGGCGTAGGCGACATCATCAAGATCACCATCAAGGAAGCAATTCCGCGTGGTAAGGTCAAAAAAGGTGATGTGCTGAAGGCGGTAGTGGTGCGCACCAAGAAGGGTGTTCGTCGCCCGGACGGTTCTGTCATTCGCTTCGATGGTAATGCATGCGTTATTTTAAACAATAACAGCGAGCAGCCCATCGGTACGCGTATTTTTGGGCCGGTAACTCGTGAACTTCGTAACGAGAAGTTCATGAAAATTATCTCTCTGGCCCCAGAAGTACTCTAAGGAGCGAATCATGGCAGCGAAAATCCGTCGTGATGACGAAGTTATCGTGTTAACCGGTAAAGATAAAGGTAAACGCGGTAAAGTTAAGAATGTCTTGTCTTCCGGCAAGCTCATTGTTGAAGGTATCAACCTGGTTAAGAAACACCAGAAGCCGGTTCCGGCTCTGAACCAACCAGGCGGCATCGTTGAAAAAGAAGCTGCTATTCAGGTTTCTAACGTTGCGATCTTCAATGCGGCAACCGGCAAGGCTGACCGTGTAGGCTTTAGATTCGAAGACGGCAAAAAAGTCCGTTTCTTCAAGTCTAACAGCGAAACTATCAAGTAATTTGGAGTAGTACGATGGCGAAACTGCATGATTACTACAAAGACGAAGTAGTTAAAAAACTCATGACTGAGTTTAACTACAATTCTGTCATGCAAGTCCCTCGGGTCGAGAAGATCACCCTGAACATGGGTGTTGGTGAAGCGATCGCTGACAAGAAACTGCTGGATAACGCAGCAGCAGATCTGACAGCAATCTCCGGTCAAAAACCGCTGATCACCAAAGCACGCAAATCAGTTGCAGGCTTCAAAATCCGTCAGGGCTATCCGATCGGCTGTAAAGTAACTCTGCGTGGCGAACGCATGTGGGAGTTCTTTGAGCGCCTGATCACTATTGCTGTACCGCGTATCCGTGACTTCCGTGGCTTGTCCGCTAAGTCTTTCGACGGTCGTGGCAACTACAGCATGGGTGTCCGTGAGCAGATCATCTTCCCAGAAATCGACTACGATAAAGTCGACCGCGTTCGTGGTTTGGATATTACCATTACCACTACTGCGAAATCTGATGAAGAAGGCCGCGCTCTGCTGGCTGCCTTTGACTTCCCGTTCCGCAAGTAAGGTAGGGTTACTTAATGGCTAAGCAATCAATGAAAGCACGCGAAGTAAAGCGCGTGGCTTTAGCTGATAAATTCTTCGCTAAACGCGCTGAACTGAAAGCTATCATCTCTGATGTGAACGCAACCGACGAAGATCGTTGGAACGCTGTTCTCAAGCTGCAGACTCTGCCGCGTGATTCCAGCCCGTCTCGTCAGCGTAATCGCTGCCGTCAAACAGGTCGTCCGCATGGTTTCCTGCGGAAGTTCGGGTTGAGCCGTATCAAGGTCCGTGAAGCCGCAATGCGCGGTGAAATCCCGGGTCTGAAAAAGGCTAGCTGGTAATTGTCACCAATTGAATCACGGGAGTAAAGACAGATGAGCATGCAAGATCCGATCGCGGATATGCTGACCCGTATCCGTAACGGTCAGGCCGCGAATAAAGCTGCGGTCACCATGCCTTCCTCCAAGCTGAAAGTGGCAATTGCCAACGTGCTGAAGGAAGAAGGCTTTATTGAAGATTTTAAAGTTGAAGGCGACATCAAGCCGGAACTGGAACTGACTCTTAAGTATTTCCAGGGTAAAGCTGTTGTAGAAAGCATTCAGCGTGTCAGCCGCCCAGGTCTGCGCATCTACAAACGTAAAGATGAGCTGCCGAAAGTTATGGCGGGTCTGGGTATCGCGGTTATTTCTACCTCTAAAGGTGTTATGACCGATCGTGCAGCGCGCCAGGCTGGTCTTGGTGGCGAAATTATCTGCTACGTAGCCTAATCGGAGGAAAAAATGTCTCGTGTTGCTAAAGCACCGGTCGTTGTTCCTGCCGGCGTTGATGTAAAAATCAACGGTCAGGTTATTACGATCAAAGGTAAAAACGGCGAGCTGACTCGTACCCTCAACAATGCTGTTGAAGTTAAACATGCAGATAATGCTCTGACCTTCGGTCCGCGTGATGGTTTCGTGGATGGATGGGCTCAGGCTGGTACCGCGCGTGCCCTGCTGAACTCAATGGTTGTTGGTGTTACCGAAGGCTTCACTAAAAAGCTTCAGCTGGTTGGTGTAGGCTATCGTGCAGCGGTCAAAGGGGATGTAGTAAACCTGGCTTTAGGTTTCTCTCATCCTGTTGAGCATAAACTGCCGGCCGGTATCACTGCAGAATGTCCGACTCAAACTGAAATCGTGCTGAAAGGCGCTGATAAGCAGGTGATCGGTCAGGTTGCAGCAGATCTGCGCGCCTACCGTCGTCCTGAGCCTTATAAAGGCAAGGGTGTTCGTTACGCCGACGAAGTCGTGCGTACCAAAGAGGCTAAGAAGAAGTAAGGTAACACTATGGATAAGAAATCTGCTCGTATCCGTCGTGCGACCCGCGCACGCCGCAAGCTCCAGGAGCTGGGTGCAACTCGCCTGGTGGTACATCGTACCCCGCGTCATATTTACGCACAGGTAATTGCACCGAACGGTTCTGAAGTTCTGGTAGCTGCTTCTACTGTAGAAAAAGCTATCGCTGAACAACTGAAGTACACCGGTAACAAAGACGCGGCAGCAGCTGTGGGTAAAGCTGTTGCTGAACGCGCTCTGGAAAAAGGCATCAAAGATGTTTCCTTTGACCGTTCCGGGTTCCAATATCATGGTCGTGTCCAGGCACTGGCAGATGCTGCCCGTGAAGCTGGCCTTCAGTTCTAAGGTAGAGGTGTAAGATGGCTCACATCGAAAAACAAGCTGGCGAACTGCAGGAAAAGCTGATCGCGGTTAACCGCGTATCTAAAACCGTTAAAGGTGGTCGTATTTTCTCCTTCACAGCTCTGACTGTAGTTGGTGACGGTAACGGTCGCGTTGGTTTTGGTTACGGTAAAGCGCGTGAAGTTCCAGCAGCGATCCAGAAAGCGATGGAAAAAGCCCGTCGCAATATGATTAATGTCGCGCTGAACCACGGCACCCTGCAGCACCCGGTTAAAGGTGTTCACACGGGTTCTCGTGTATTCATGCAGCCAGCTTCCGAAGGTACCGGTATCATTGCCGGTGGTGCAATGCGCGCCGTTCTGGAAGTTGCTGGAGTTCATAACGTTCTGGCCAAAGCATATGGTTCCACCAACCCGATCAACGTGGTTCGTGCAACTATTGATGGCCTGGAAAATATGAATTCTCCAGAAATGGTCGCTGCCAAGCGTGGTAAATCCGTTGAAGAAATTCTGGGGAAATAAACCATGGCAAAGACTATTAAAATTACTCAAACCCGCAGTGCAATCGGTCGTTTGCCGAAACACAAGGCAACGCTGCTTGGCCTGGGTCTGCGTCGTATTGGTCACACCGTAGAGCGCGAGGATACTCCTGCTGTTCGTGGTATGGTCAACGCGGTTTCCTTCATGGTTAAAGTTGAGGAGTAAGAGATGCGTTTAAATACTCTGTCTCCGGCCGAAGGCTCCAAAAAGGCGGGTAAACGCCTGGGTCGTGGTATCGGTTCT
Organism: Klebsiella sp. BDA134-6; assembly: GCF_015601345.1. Classification (NCBI taxonomy): domain Bacteria; kingdom Pseudomonadati; phylum Pseudomonadota; class Gammaproteobacteria; order Enterobacterales; family Enterobacteriaceae; genus Klebsiella; species Klebsiella sp. BDA134-6. The sequence continues at coordinate 5,388,384 of NZ_CP064784.1, read as the reverse complement.
GGCCTCGGTAAAACCGGTGGTCGTGGTCACAAAGGTCAGAACTCTCGTTCTGGCGGTGGCGTACGTCGCGGTTTCGAAGGTGGTCAGATGCCTCTGTACCGTCGTCTGCCGAAATTCGGCTTCACTTCTCGTAAAGCGATGATCACTGCAGAAGTTCGTCTGTCTGATCTGGCTCACGTAGAAGGCGATGTTATCGACCTGAACACGCTGAAAGCGGCTAACATTATCGGTATCCAGATCGAATTCGCGAAAGTGATCCTGTCTGGTGAGGTATCTCGTCCGGTAACTGTTCGTGGCCTGCGCGTGACTAAAGGTGCTCGTGCTGCTATCGAAGCTGCTGGCGGTAAAATTGAGGAATAAGTAGCAGATGGCTAAGCAACCGGGATTAGATTTTCAAAGTGCCAAAGGTGGGATTGGCGAACTGAAGCGCAGACTGTTGTTTGTAATCGGTGCGTTGATTGTGTTCCGTATTGGCTCTTTTATTCCGATCCCTGGTATTGATGCCGCTGTACTTGCCAAACTGCTTGAGCAACAGCGAGGCACCATCATTGAAATGTTCAACATGTTCTCTGGTGGTGCTCTCAGCCGTGCTTCTATCTTTGCGTTGGGTATCATGCCGTATATTTCGGCATCGATCATTGTCCAGCTGTTAACGGTTGTTTATCAGCCGTTAGCAGAGCTGAAGAAAGAAGGGGAGTCTGGTCGTCGTAAGATCAGCCAGTACACCCGCTACGGTACTCTGGTGCTGGCGATATTCCAGTCGATTGGTATTGCTACCGGTCTGCCGAATATGCCTGGTATGCAGGGCCTGGTGATTAATCCAGGCTTTGCATTCTATTTCACCGCTGTTGTTAGTCTGGTCTCAGGAACGATGTTCCTGATGTGGCTCGGTGAACAGATTACTGAACGCGGTATCGGAAACGGTATCTCGATCATTATCTTCGCCGGTATCGTTGCGGGTCTCCCGCCGGCCATCGCCCATACTATCGAGCAAGCGCGTCAAGGCGACCTGCACTTCCTCCTGTTGCTGTTGGTTGCAGTATTAGTATTTGCAGTGACTTTCTTTGTTGTCTTTGTTGAGCGTGGCCAACGCCGCATTGTGGTAAACTACGCTAAGCGTCAACAGGGTCGTCGTGTCTATGCTGCACAGAGCACACATTTACCGCTGAAAGTGAATATGGCAGGGGTAATCCCGGCAATCTTCGCTTCCAGTATTATTCTGTTCCCGGCAACCATTACATCATGGTTCGGGGGCGGTACTGGTTGGAACTGGCTGACAACAATTTCGCTGTATTTGCAGCCTGGGCAACCGCTTTATGTGTTACTCTATGCGTCTGCAATCATCTTCTTCTGTTTCTTCTATACGGCGTTGGTTTTCAACCCGCGTGAAACAGCAGATAACCTGAAGAAGTCCGGTGCATTTGTACCAGGAATTCGTCCGGGAGAGCAAACGGCGAAGTATATCGATAAAGTAATGACTCGCCTGACTTTAGTCGGTGCGTTATACATCACTTTTATCTGCCTGATCCCGGAGTTCATGCGTGATGCAATGAAAGTACCGTTCTACTTTGGTGGGACCTCACTGCTTATCGTTGTTGTCGTGATTATGGACTTTATGGCTCAAGTGCAAACTCTGATGATGTCGAGTCAGTACGAGTCTGCATTGAAGAAGGCGAACCTGAAAGGCTACGGCCGCTAACAGGTCGCTCGAGAAGTTACGGAGAGTAAAAATGAAAGTTCGTGCTTCCGTCAAGAAATTATGCCGTAACTGCAAAATCGTTAAGCGTGATGGCGTCATCCGCGTGATTTGCAGTGCCGAGCCGAAGCATAAACAGCGCCAAGGCTGATTTATTCGCATATTTTTCTTGCAAAGTTGGGTTGAGCTGGCTAGATTAGCCAGCCAATCTTTTGTATGTCTGTACGTTTCCATTTGAGTATCCTGAAAACGGGCTTTTCAGCATGGTGCGTACATATTAAATAGTAGGAGTGCATAGTGGCCCGTATAGCAGGCATTAACATTCCTGATCACAAACATACCGTAATCGCATTAACTGCCATTTTCGGTATCGGCAAGACCCGCTCTAAAGCCATCTGTGCTGACACGGGTATCGCTGAAAATGTTAAGATCAGTGAGCTGTCTGAAGAACAAATTGAATCCCTGCGTGAAGCGGTTGGTAAATTTGTCGTTGAAGGTGATCTGCGCCGTGAAATCACCCTGAGCATCAAGCGTCTGATGGACCTTGGTTGCTATCGTGGTTTACGCCATCGTCGTGGTCTTCCGGTTCGCGGTCAGCGTACTAAGACCAACGCACGTACCCGTAAGGGTCCGCGTAAACCGATCAAGAAATAGTCGGGGTGATTGAATAATGGCAAAGGCACCAGTTCGTGCACGTAAGCGTGTAAGAAAACAAGTCTCTGATGGCGTGGCTCATGTCCATGCTTCTTTTAACAACACCATCGTTACCATTACCGATCGTCAGGGTAACGCGCTGGGTTGGGCAACAGCCGGTGGTTCCGGTTTCCGTGGTTCTCGCAAATCCACTCCGTTCGCAGCTCAGGTTGCAGCAGAGCGTTGCGCTGAAGCCGTAAAAGAATACGGCATCAAGAATCTGGAAGTTATGGTCAAAGGTCCGGGTCCAGGTCGCGAATCTACTATTCGTGCACTGAACGCCGCTGGTTTCCGCATCACGAATATTACTGATGTGACTCCGATCCCTCATAACGGTTGTCGTCCGCCGAAAAAACGTCGCGTATAACGCGTTCGTTTCTAGGATTGTTGGAGAAAGAAAATGGCAAGATATTTGGGTCCTAAGCTCAAGCTGAGCCGTCGTGAGGGCACAGACCTGTTCCTTAAGTCTGGCGTTCGCGCGATCGATACCAAGTGTAAAATTGAACAAGCTCCTGGCCAGCACGGTGCGCGTAAACCGCGTCTGTCTGACTATGGTGTGCAGTTGCGTGAAAAGCAAAAAGTTCGCCGTATGTACGGTGTGCTGGAGCGTCAGTTCCGTAACTACTATAAAGAAGCAGCGCGTCTGAAAGGCAACACCGGTGAAAACCTGTTGACTCTGCTGGAAGGTCGTCTGGACAACGTTGTATACCGTATGGGCTTCGGCGCGACTCGTGCTGAATCACGTCAGCTGGTTAGCCACAAAGCTATCATGGTAAACGGTCGTGTTGTTAACATCGCTTCTTATCAGGTTAAAGCGAATGACGTTGTCAGCATTCGTGAGAAAGCGAAAAAGCAATCTCGCGTGAAAGCCGCTCTGGAGCTGGCTGAGCAGCGTGAAAAGCCAACCTGGCTGGAAGTTGATGCTGGCAAGATGGAAGGTACGTTCAAGCGTCAGCCGGAACGTTCTGATCTGTCTGCGGACATTAACGAACACCTGATCGTCGAGCTTTACTCCAAGTAAAGCTTAGTACCAAAGAGAGGACACAATGCAGGGTTCTGTGACAGAGTTTCTAAAACCGCGCCTGGTCGATATCGAGCAAGTGAGTTCGACGCACGCCAAGGTGACCCTTGAACCTTTAGAGCGTGGCTTTGGCCATACTCTGGGTAACGCACTGCGCCGTATTCTGCTCTCATCGATGCCGGGTTGCGCGGTGACCGAGGTTGAGATTGATGGTGTACTTCATGAGTACAGCACCAAAGAAGGCGTTCAGGAAGATATCCTTGAAATCCTGCTCAACCTGAAAGGGCTGGCGGTGAGAGTTCAGGGTAAAGATGAAGTTATCCTTACTTTGAACAAATCTGGCATTGGCCCTGTGACCGCAGCCGACATTACCCATGACGGTGATGTCGAAATCGTCAAGCCGCAACATGTGATCTGCCACCTGACCGATGAGAACGCTGCTATTAGCATGCGTATCAAAGTTCAGCGCGGTCGCGGTTATGTGCCGGCTTCTGCCCGAATTCATTCGGAAGAAGATGAGCGCCCAATCGGCCGTCTGCTGGTCGACGCATGCTACAGCCCGGTAGAGCGTATTGCCTACAATGTTGAAGCAGCGCGTGTAGAACAGCGTACCGACCTGGACAAGCTGGTCATCGAAATGGAAACCAACGGCACAATCGATCCTGAAGAGGCGATTCGTCGTGCGGCAACCATCCTGGCAGAACAACTGGAAGCTTTCGTTGATTTACGTGATGTACGTCAGCCGGAAGTGAAAGAAGAGAAACCAGAATTCGATCCGATCCTGCTGCGCCCTGTTGACGATCTCGAATTGACTGTCCGCTCTGCTAACTGCCTTAAGGCAGAAGCTATCCACTATATCGGTGATCTGGTACAGCGTACCGAGGTTGAGTTGCTGAAAACGCCGAACCTGGGTAAAAAATCTCTTACCGAGATTAAAGACGTGCTGGCTTCACGTGGTTTGTCTCTGGGCATGCGCCTGGAAAACTGGCCACCGGCAAGCATTGCTGACGAGTAACCGGATCACAGGTTAAGGTTTTACTGAGAAGGATAAGGTCATGCGCCATCGTAAGAGTGGTCGTCAACTGAACCGCAACAGCAGCCATCGCCAGGCTATGTTCCGTAACATGGCTGGTTCGCTGGTTCGTCATGAAATCATCAAGACGACCCTGCCGAAAGCGAAAGAACTGCGTCGCGTAGTTGAGCCGCTGATTACTCTTGCCAAGACTGATAGCGTTGCTAATCGTCGTCTGGCATTCGCCCGCACTCGTGATAACGAGATCGTGGCAAAACTGTTTAACGAGCTGGGCCCGCGTTTCGCGAGCCGCGCCGGTGGTTACACTCGTATTCTGAAGTGTGGCTTCCGTGCAGGCGACAACGCGCCGATGGCATACATCGAGCTGGTTGATCGCTCTGAATCGAAAGCAGAAGCTGCTGCAGAGTAATCTGTAGTAACGTAAAAAAACCCGCTCCGGCGGGTTTTTTTATATCCTCCCTATTCCTGCTTGTTTACAATATCTGCATTATTTATGTTCATCGCCGGAGCCTTATGATGTGGTTACTGGATCAGTGGGCAGAACGTCATATTCTTGATGCGCAGCGCAAAGGTGAGTTAGATAATCTTCCGGGAAGCGGGGAACCCCTGTCTCTGGATGACGACTCGCATGTGCCAGCTGAGCTACGCGCAGGTTATCGATTACTCAAAAATGCGGGTTGTTTACCTCCAGAACTTGAACATCGTAAAGAAGCGGTAATGCTCACTGACTTACTAAAAGGTGTACAGGAGAGCGATCCGCGCTATGCGGAGCTGAGCCGTCGTTTGGCGCTACTCGAATTAAAGCTGCGACAGGCGGGCCTGAACACTGACTTCCTGCGCGGAGATTACGCTGATAAGTTGCTACATAAAATTAAAGAGGAGTAATCATGTACCGTATTGGTGAACTGGCAAAATTGGCTGATGTTACTCCCGACACCATCCGCTACTACGAAAAGCAGCAGATGATGGATCACAATGTGCGTACGGAAGGTGGATTTCGCCTCTATACGGACAACGACTTACAGAGGCTGCGTTTTATCCGCTATGCCAGGCAGCTCGGTTTCACGCTGGAATCGATCCGCGAACTTCTTTCGATCCGCATCGATCCTGAACATCACACCTGCCAGGAATCTAAAGGTATTGTGCAGGCTCGTTTAAGCGAAGTGGAATCCCGGATTAAAGAGCTACAAACCATGCGTCGTTCTTTGCAGCGCCTCAATGATGCTTGCTGCGGAACAGCGCACAGCAGCGTCTATTGTTCAATTCTTGAAGCGCTTGAGCAGGGTGCCAGCAACCAAAATACAGCACGTTGATTTTTGCATCAGTCGCGTCTACACTCAGGCCGATTTCTTTTACTAATCTGGAGAGTTTATGAGCCGCTATCAGCATACTAAAGGGCAAATTAAAGATAACGCCATTGAGGCATTACTTCATGACCCATTATTCAGGCAGCGAGTTGAGAAGAACAAGAAAGGGAAAGGGAGCTACCAAAGAAAAGAAAAACATGCAGGACGGAATGGTCGGGAGGCCAGTGGCAAGAAAGTAAATAACTTTTTTACCACTGGCCTTCTGCTTTTGACGCTTCTTAAGAACGATTGTTTTGTTCTTTCAACAGGTCACGAATTTCGCTAAGCAGGACTTCTTCTTTGGTCGGGGCCGGTGGTGCTGCCGGTATCTCTTCTTTTTTTCTATTCAATTTATTCATCAGTTTGATTGCCATAAAAATGGCAAACGCCACGATAATAAAATCGAAGACGTTCTGGATGAATACGCCATAATGCATTACGACCGCTGGGATGTCTCCCTGGGCGTCTCGTAGCGTGACAGCAAACTGTTTAAAGTCGATTCCGCCAATGAGTAAACCTAGTGGCGGCATAATAATATCGGCAACTAACGACGATACGATTTTACCAAATGCTGCACCAATGATGACACCGACTGCCAAATCAACCACGTTCCCGCGCATCGCAAATTCGCGAAATTCTTTTAAAAAACTCATTTTATTCTCCTTGAGCCAGCTAACACAGATAAGTTTAACAAATGTATTCTTATTTTCCATTACTGGGGAATAATTGCAGAAAAATATTATCCTTTGATATATAAGGGATAAAAGAAAGGCGTCTTGTCGACGCCTAAGAGCTACAGGAAGAAAGGACTTGGCTGGAATAGTCTCTCGACATCAGAGATGAATTTTTTGTCCGTCAGGAACATAACGACATGATCCCCTTGCTCAATACGCAGATTATTATTCGCGATCATGACATCATTACCGCGTACTACTGCGCCAATAATTGTTCCGGGGGGGAGTTTAATCTCATCGATAGCGCGACCAACGACCCGCGAAGTGCTTTCATCTCCGTGCGCTACAGCTTCAATGGCCTCCGCGACACCGCGGCGCAGAGAGGAAACGCCAACAATATCGGCTTTACGCACATGGCTGAGCAGAGCAGAAATTGTTGCCTGCTGCGGTGATATTGCAATGTCGATCACGCTCCCCTGAACAAGATCAACATAGGCCCGGCGCTGGATCAGTACCATTACTTTTTTGGCGCCCATGCGTTTTGCGAGCATGGCAGACATAATGTTAGCTTCATCATCGTTGGTGACGGCAATAAAAAGATCGACTTGATCGATGTGTTCTTCCGCCAGCAATTCTTGATCTGATGCATCACCGTAAAAGACAATTGTATTTTGCAACTTTTCTGCGAGCTCTGCGGCGCGCTGTTGATTACGTTCAATAAGCTTGACGCTGTAATCTTTCTCCAGCTTATGGGCGAGCCCGGCCCCAATGTTTCCCCCGCCAACTAACATGATGCGCTTGTACGGTTTTTCAAGACGCTGAAGTTCGCTCATCACTGCACGAATATGCTGTGATGCTGCGATGAAAAACACCTCATCACCGGCTTCTACGATTGTTGATCCTTGTGGCCTGATAGGACGATCGTGGCGAAAAATAGCTGCTACGCGTGTATCAATATGCGGCATATGCTCGCGCATAGTTGAAAGCGCGTTTCCCACCAAAGGACCGCCATAATAAGCTTTAACGACAGCAAGGCTGACTTTGCCTTCAGCAAAATTGACAACCTGCAGCGCGCCTGGGTACTCGATCAGACGGTGAATACTGTCAATTACCAGCTGCTCTGGAGCGATGAGGTGGTCAATAGGAACCGCTTCTGAATGGAAAAGTTTATCAGCATCGCGTACATAATCCGGGGAACGGATGCGGGCAATACGATTTGGCGTATTAAACAGCGAATAGGCGACCTGACAGGCCACCATGTTCGTTTCATCTGAGCTGGTCACTGCAACCAGCATGTCGGCATCATCCGCACCGGCCTCACGCAGCACGCGAGGATGCGAGCCGTGGCCCTGAACCACTCTGAGATCAAATTTGTCCTGAAGACTGCGAAGGCGGTCGCCATTCGTGTCTACCAGCGTAATATCGTTGTTCTCTCCGACAAGGTTTTCTGCCAGAGTTCCGCCGACCTGCCCTGCGCCCAATATGATAATTTTCATCAGTCGCGACTCGTTATCTCATTACTTTTTGATTAGCTTAGCGTAAAAGAAGCCGTCACCTTGCTCGGCGCCAGGCAAATTTTGCTGGCCCGGTAAATCAGCGTCGCCGGTTTCGCTGAGAACCGCATCAGCTGTACGTTGCAGGAAGGCTTTTATTTGCTGGCTGTTCTCTTCTGGCAATACTGAACATGTCGCGTAAACCAGAGTGCCGCCGGATTTCAGGTGCGGCCATACGGCATCCAAAATTTCAGCCTGGAGCTGGGCCAGTTCCGCGATATCGCGATCCCGGCGCAGCCATTTAATATCCGGGTGACGGCGAATAACACCGGTGGCGGAACAAGGGGCATCCAGCAGAATACGATCGAACTGTTGCTCGCCACACCATTGGGCTGGATAACGGCCATCGCCTTGCTTGACGGTTGCCTTCATGCCCAGACGCTTCAGGTTGTCGTAGACGCGGGAGAGTCGCTGCTCATCAACGTCGACAGCCAGAACTTGTGCTTCGGGCGCCGCTTCGAGAATATGGGTGGTTTTACCACCCGGGGCAGCGCACAGATCCAGAATTTGCTCGTCGTTTTGCGGATCAAGGAATGTCATGCAGCCCTGAGCAGAGGCATCCTGCACGGTCACCCAACCAGCCTCAAACCCGGGTAATGCGTGGACCGGTACCGGTGTTTCCAGGCGCACGGCGTCAGGGTAAGCGGGATGAGTAAAGCCTTTCATTCCCGCCGCCTCCAGTAATTCCAGCCAGCTGTCGCGCGAATGGTGGACGCGGTTTACGCGCAACCACATCGGCGGGCGCTGGTTGTTCGCTTCTACAATGGATTCCCACTGTGCTGGATAGGCTTTCTGCAGACGTTTCAATAACCAGGAAGGATGTAAAAAGCGGATCTCGCTACGAGAAAATTCAGCTAACAGCTCTTCCTGCTGACGCTGAAACTGGCGCAAGACACCATTTATCAACCCTTTGAGCTGTGGACGCTTAATAGCAACGGCGCCTTCAACGGTTTCCGCCAAGGCTGCATGAGGCGGGATGCGTGTGTATAACAGTTGATAAAAGCCCACCATAATCAGATAGTGCACAACGCGCTGCTTACCCGTCATCGGTCGGGACATGAGCTTGCCTATCAGCCAATCTAACTGTGAAAGTGTACGTAGCACGCCAAAGCATAGCTCCTGAAGCAGCGCTTTATCTTTATCCGAGACTTTTTGTTGCAGCGGGGGCAGAACGTTGCTTAAGGATTGCCCTCGTTCGAGAACCTGTTCAACGGCCTGTGCTGCCAGACTGCGTAAATTGAGTTGTTTTTTCATAAGTACAAAAATAAAAATGCCCGGTAACACCGGGCGTATTAAGAAGGGAGCGTCAGACCAGACGGCTGCCAGGTACAAACCATTCCCGGCGCGAGTTTAATAGATCCTGAGCACTCATGGCTTTTTTCCCGGCCGGCTGTAGCGACAGTAAATTCAGGACCCCGTCCCCGGTCGCGACCTGAATTCCCCGTTTGGTCGCTTCAAGAATGGTTCCTGGCTCGGCGGTTGTGGCCACATTGATAACCGACGCCTGCCAGACTTTTACCGGTTGGCCATCAATTTCTATCCAGCTCATTGGCCACGGGTTAAAGGCGCGAATGCAGCGTTCTAACTGAGCAGCGGAAAGAGACCAGTTGATATGCGCTTCTTCTTTGCTGAGTTTTTGCGCATGGGTAACCAGCGCTTCATCCTGTACAACCGGTTTTGCGGTACCTGTGGCAAGCTGCTTAAGGGTTTCGATAAGCCCCTGAGGGCCAAGGTTAGCCAGCTTGTCGTACAGCGTCCCGCTGGTGTCTTCTGCGGTGATCGGGCACGCAAGCTTATACAGCATATCACCCGTATCGAGACCAACATCCATCTGCATGATGGTTACACCCGTCTCGGCATCGCCAGCCCACAGCGAACGTTGAATCGGGGCCGCACCGCGCCAGCGCGGAAGCAGCGAGCCGTGAACGTTAATGCAGCCCAGGCGTGGAATATCAAGTACGGCTTTTGGCAGAAGGAGGCCATAGGCCACGACGACCATAACATCTGCGCGCAGGTCAGAGACGAGTTGCTGGTTTTCCTGCGGACGTAACGAAACTGGCTGGAATACCGGTATGCCTTTCTCTTCCGCCAGAACCTTTACCGGGCTGGGCATGAGTTTTTTACCGCGACCAGCCGGACGGTCCGGTTGGGTGAACACGCCAACAACGTTATGTCCAGAGGAGAGCAGCGCGTCGAGATGACGCGCTGCAAAGTCAGGTGTGCCCGCAAAAATAATACGTAGTGAATCTGACACGTTAATTCTCGTCCTTAAGCTCGGGCATTCAGGCGATCAAGTTTCTCAACTTTCTGACGAATGCGTTGTTGCTTGAGCGGCGACAGGTAGTCGATGAACAGCTTACCGACGAGGTGATCCATCTCATGCTGAATACAGATTGCCAGCAGACCGTCAGCTTCAAGCTCATAAGGTTTACCGTCGCGATCGAGCGCGCGGATTTTCACCTTTTCTGCACGCGGTACTAAAGCACGCTGTTCAGGAATAGAAAGGCAACCCTCTTCAATGCCTGTTTCTCCGCTCTTTTCCAGCAGCTCAGGGTTAATTAATACCAGCTGCTCTTCACGATTTTCTGATACGTCAATAACGATAATGCGCTGATGAATATCTACCTGCGTTGCGGCCAGACCGATACCTTCTTCAGCGTACATCGTCTCAAACATATCATCGACGATACGCTGAATTTCTGCATTTACTTCTTCTACCGGTTTTGCGACTTTGCGAAGGCGCTCGTCCGGAATATGTAACACTTGCAAAACTGACATAGTTATCCAGAGTTGTGTTCAGGAGTTGGAAAGATCATTACCTCTATTCTAGACAAAACCCCCTGCAATTGACAGTCTCACTGACCAATCGCAAAGATTGTTAAAGTCGCTTGTGGCAGGGGAACAGGGATGACGCCGAGGGAAATTTGGTTACGTTTGATGAGAGTGAGCAGCCTGTATGGCGAAGGTGCTATCAGTGCTGCACGCCAGCTATGTTCATCTCCGACGCTAGAGCGAGAAGAGTTGCGTGCCCGTGGTTTGAATCTGGCGCAATCGAAGCATTTCCTCGGCGTTAACCAATGCGAAATCGATGCCACGCTACAATGGCTGGAGCAACCCAATTGCTATTTACTGACTGCCGAAGATCCGCTTTTCCCACCTCAATTGCGGGCGATTGTCGACTTTCCATGCGCCCTTTTAGTATGTGGAGATCCTGCGCTACTCAGTAGCCGGCAGCTGTCCGTCATTGGGAGTCGGTCACACTCTTGGTATGGCGCTCGTTGGGGAAAACTATTTAGCGAAGCTTTAGCGCGGTATGACATTACGATCACGAGCGGTCTGGCCCTTGGCATTGATGGTATTGCTCATCGTGGTGCGCTGGAAGGGAAAGGTAAAACGGTGGCTGTTTTAGGGAATGGCTTAGGAGAGATCTATCCTCGTCGCCATCAGGCGTTAGCGGAGCAGATAATTAACGGTGGCGGAGCCGTCATTTCTGAGTTTCCGCTGTTCACTCCGCCCCTTCCGGCCAATTTTCCCCGCCGTAACCGGATTATCAGTGGCCTAAGCGCCGGTGTGTTGGTTATTGAAGCTGCGCTGAAAAGTGGCTCATTAGTGACGGTTCGTTATGCGCTGGAGCAGGGAAGGGATGTCTTTGCTCTGCCAGGGCCGATTGGCAGCCCGGGTTCAGAAGGCCCTCATTGGCTTATCAAGCAGGGCGCGATTCCCGTAACAGCCCCTGAAGATATCGTCGAATACTGGCGAGATGAGCTACCGAATATTCTTCCCGAGCCAAATGACGTAAATAATTGCGGTGATCGGCCTTCTGTAGCATTGCCATTTCCAGAGCTCCTGGCTAACGTAGGAGATGAGGTAACACCTGTTGACGTTGTCGCTGAACGTGCCGGCCAATCTGTGCCAGTAACCGTAGCCCAGCTACTAGAACTGGAGTTAGCAGGCTGGATCGCAGCTGTACCCGGCGGCTATGTCCGATTAAGGAGGGCAAGCCATGTTCGACGTACTGATGTATCTGTTTGAAACTTACATCCATAACGAAGCAGAAATGCGCGTGGATCAGGACAAGCTAACTCGGGATCTGACCGATGCCGGTTTTGAACGAGAAGATATCTATAACGCCCTAATGTGGCTCGAAAAACTGGCTGATTACCAGGAGGGGCTTGTTGCACCTATGCAGCTAGCTTCTGACCCACTCTCGTTACGAGTATATACTGACGAGGAGTGTCAGCGTCTTGACGCGAGTTGCCGGGGATTCTTACTGTTCCTTGAGCAAATTCAGGTGTTGAACCTCGAAACACGGGAAATGGTGATAGAGCGCGTGCTGGCGCTGGATACGGCAGAATTCGATCTGGAGGATCTCAAATGGGTGATTCTGATGGTGCTGTTCAATATTCCCGGTTGCGAAAATGCCTACCAGCAAATGGAAGAATTACTCTTTGAAGTAAATGAAGGTATGCTGCACTAACTTTTTTGCTGCGACATTAGAATTGTTATGACCAAAACAGCGCTGTTTTCGGTGCGTAAAAACGAACCTTGCCCGCAGTGTGGGGCTGAACTGGTAATACGCTCCGGGAAGCACGGGCCTTTTCTCGGCTGCTCGCATTATCCTGACTGTGACTATGTCCGGCCCCTGAAAAATCAGGCGGACGGGCATATTGTTAAAGTTCTGGAGGGGCAAACGTGTCCGTCTTGCGGCGCAGTGCTGGTGCTACGCCAGGGGCGTTTTGGTATGTTTATCGGTTGTAGCAGCTATCCTGATTGCGAACATACTGAACTTATCGATAAGCCGGATGAAACTGCAATAGCCTGCCCGCAATGCGGGCAAGGGCATCTGGTTCAGCGCCGTTCACGTTATGGAAAAAACTTCCATTCCTGCGATCGTTACCCCGATTGCCAGTTCGTCATTAACTTCAGGCCAGTGGCGGGCGAGTGTCCTGAGTGTCATTACCCGTTGCTAATCGAAAAGAAAACGGCGCAGGGCGTTAAGCGCTTTTGTGCCAGCAAACAATGTGGAAAGCCGATATCGGCGGAATAAATCTGTGAATAATAACCTGCCCTCAGAAGCCATCGTACGCGCTGTGGCGCTTCTGAATAATGAACATGTCATTGCCTATCCAACAGAAGCCGTTTTTGGCGTCGGTTGCGATCCCGATAGCGAAAAAGCCGTCATGAGTCTGCTCGCACTTAAGCGGCGTCCCGTTGAAAAGGGGCTGATTCTGATTGCTGCGAACTTTGAGCAACTCAAGCCGTATATTGACGATACGCAATTGAGCGATGAGCAGCTAGCGGCTATTTTTTCGTGTTGGCCTGGGCCGGTAACATTTGTCTTCCCGGCCTGCGCTTCAACGCCGCGTTGGTTGACCGGGCGCTTTAATTCATTGGCAGTACGAGTCACGGATCATCCGCTGGTGGTCGAACTGTGTAAGGCTTACGGGAAACCGCTTGTTTCTACCAGCGCAAATTTATCTGGTCTGCCACCTTGTCGCACGACGGCTGAGGTTTATACGCAGTTTGGCGCGGATTTCCCGGTAGTCGATGGGGCAACGGGAGGGCGTCAAAACCCATCTGAAATACGTGATGCCTTGACGGGCGAACTCTTCCGCCAGGGGTAACTCATGGAAACTTATGCCGTCTTCGGACACCCGATTGCCCATAGCAAGTCGCCATCAATTCATCGGCTTTTTGCGCAGCAGCTGCACATTACGCATCCCTATGGCCGTATCCTGGCTCCGCTCGATGATTTTGTTACCACGCTCGATACCTTCTTTAATGAAGGCGGTAAGGGAGCGAACGTCACCGTGCCTTTTAAAGAAGAGGCCTTCGCGCGAGCGGATGAGTTAACCGAACGTGCAGCGCTGGCTGGTGCGGTCAATACGCTTAAACGGTTGGAGGATGGCCGCCTGCTTGGGGACAATACCGATGGTATTGGACTACTGAGCGATCTGCAACGGCTTGGTTTTATTAAACCTGGATTCCGGGTGTTGCTCATTGGCGCAGGTGGGGCTTCACGCGGCGTATTGCTTCCTCTCTTGTCGCTGGATTGCGCCGTGACTATTGTTAATCGTACCTATTCTCGCGCCCATGAACTGGCTACGCTTTTTGCTCATACCGGCAGCGTCCACGCTTTGGATATAGAAGCATTAGGCGGCCAGGAATTTGATCTCATTATTAATGCGACGTCCAGCGGTATTGACGGCGATGTTCCCGCGATCCCTGTTACATTAATAAATCCCCGTGTCTGTTGTTATGACATGTTTTACCAGAAAGGCTGTACGCCATTTTTAACACTATGCCGGCAACATGGTGCCACCAAATGCGCTGATGGGCTGGGAATGCTGGTGGCGCAGGCTGCCCATGCGGTGCTGTTATGGCATGGCGTACTGCCAGAAATTACGCCAGTCATTGCGGCTTTGCAGAAGGAACTGAATGCATGAACCAGGCTATTCAGTTTCCAGACAGAGAGGTATGGGATGAAGCGCATCAATGTATCGCTTTTCCGGCATTAGTTAACGGCATGCAGCTAACCTGCGCCTTAACGCTAACCGGTCTCAAGAAGCGTTTTGGCGGTGAAGACCCTGCGCAATGGCTGGCCGCTTTTCGTGAACATCGCTGGGATCTGGAAGATGAAGCCCAGGTTCTCATTCTCGACCAGCAGGAAGATGCTCAGGGTTGGATCTGGCTTTCCTGATCGAGATAATCACCTTTCCACTTTACATAGTTATTCGCTGAATATATGAGCCCCGCGATTTCCGCCTCCGTCAGGGGGCGTATCTGTTTTACCGGGTTGCCAAAGTAAAGATAGCCACTCTTGAGACGTTTGTTCTGAGGAACCAGACTACCTGCGCCAATCATTATGTCGTCTTCAACAATCACGCCATCCAACAAAATCGAACCCATCCCCACCAGTACCCGATTACCAATAGTGCAGCCGTGTAGCATCACCTTATGGCCGACGGTAACATCATCGCCAATGATTAATGGATTGCCTTGCGGTTTGGAAGGAGACTTATGTGTGACATGTAAGACGCTACCGTCCTGAATATTGGTGCGAGCGCCTATTTCGACGTAATTCACATCACCGCGAATCGCGACCAGAGGCCAGATACTGACGTCATCAGCCATTCTGACATCACCGATCACCACGCTGCTGCTGTCGATCATCACGCGCAGGCCCGTTTTAGGGAATAAATTTTTATAACGACGCAAACTGGTGGTCATGGTTACCTCAATAAATGAAGGGAGTGCAGAGACTTTGGTTGCTTTTTTGGCCGTCTGCAACCCTTTATTGTGGTAAAAAGTGAGCGGATTGAGCAAGAACACCGCGAAGCGGCTGAAAAACCATCATTTGGAAAAAAAGATCGAAAAAAGGCTTGTGCAAAAAAATGGGATCCCTATAATGCGCTCCCACTGACACGGCAGATGTGAATCACTTCACAAACAGCCCGGTCGGTTGAAGAGAAAAAATCCTGAAATAACGGGTTGACTCTGAAAGAGGAAAGCGTAATATACGCCACCTCGCAACGGTGAGCGAAAGCCGCGTTGCACTGCTCTTTAACAATTTATCAGACAATCTGTGTGGGCACTCAAAGTGACATGGATTCTTAACGTCGCAAGACGAAAAATGAATACCAAGTCTCTGAGTGAACATACGTAATTCATTACGAAGTTTAATTCACGAGCATCAAACTTAAATTGAAGAGTTTGATCATGGCTCAGATTGAACGCTGGCGGCAGGCCTAACACATGCAAGTCGAACGGTAGCACAGAGAGCTTGCTCTCGGGTGACGAGTGGCGGACGGGTGAGTAATGTCTGGGAAACTGCCTGATGGAGGGGGATAACTACTGGAAACGGTAGCTAATACCGCATAACGTCGCAAGACCAAAGAGGGGGACCTTCGGGCCTCTTGCCATCAGATGTGCCCAGATGGGATTAGCTAGTAGGTGGGGTAACGGCTCACCTAGGCGACGATCCCTAGCTGGTCTGAGAGGATGACCAGCCACACTGGAACTGAGACACGGTCCAGACTCCTACGGGAGGCAGCAGTGGGGAATATTGCACAATGGGCGCAAGCCTGATGCAGCCATGCCGCGTGTATGAAGAAGGCCTTCGGGTTGTAAAGTACTTTCAGCGGGGAGGAAGGCGATAAGGTTAATAACCTTGTCGATTGACGTTACCCGCAGAAGAAGCACCGGCTAACTCCGTGCCAGCAGCCGCGGTAATACGGAGGGTGCAAGCGTTAATCGGAATTACTGGGCGTAAAGCGCACGCAGGCGGTCTGTCAAGTCGGATGTGAAATCCCCGGGCTCAACCTGGGAACTGCATTCGAAACTGGCAGGCTGGAGTCTTGTAGAGGGGGGTAGAATTCCAGGTGTAGCGGTGAAATGCGTAGAGATCTGGAGGAATACCGGTGGCGAAGGCGGCCCCCTGGACAAAGACTGACGCTCAGGTGCGAAAGCGTGGGGAGCAAACAGGATTAGATACCCTGGTAGTCCACGCTGTAAACGATGTCGACTTGGAGGTTGTTCCCTTGAGGAGTGGCTTCCGGAGCTAACGCGTTAAGTCGACCGCCTGGGGAGTACGGCCGCAAGGTTAAAACTCAAATGAATTGACGGGGGCCCGCACAAGCGGTGGAGCATGTGGTTTAATTCGATGCAACGCGAAGAACCTTACCTACTCTTGACATCCAGAGAACTTAGCAGAGATGCTTTGGTGCCTTCGGGAACTCTGAGACAGGTGCTGCATGGCTGTCGTCAGCTCGTGTTGTGAAATGTTGGGTTAAGTCCCGCAACGAGCGCAACCCTTATCCTTTGTTGCCAGCGATTCGGTCGGGAACTCAAAGGAGACTGCCAGTGATAAACTGGAGGAAGGTGGGGATGACGTCAAGTCATCATGGCCCTTACGAGTAGGGCTACACACGTGCTACAATGGCATATACAAAGAGAAGCGACCTCGCGAGAGCAAGCGGACCTCATAAAGTATGTCGTAGTCCGGATTGGAGTCTGCAACTCGACTCCATGAAGTCGGAATCGCTAGTAATCGTGGATCAGAATGCCACGGTGAATACGTTCCCGGGCCTTGTACACACCGCCCGTCACACCATGGGAGTGGGTTGCAAAAGAAGTAGGTAGCTTAACCTTCGGGAGGGCGCTTACCACTTTGTGATTCATGACTGGGGTGAAGTCGTAACAAGGTAACCGTAGGGGAACCTGCGGTTGGATCACCTCCTTACCTTAAAGAACCTGCCTTTGTAGTGTCCACACAGATTGTCTGATGAAAAGTAAATAGCAAGGCGTCTTGCGATTGAGACTTCAGTGTCCCCTTCGTCTAGAGGCCCAGGACACCGCCCTTTCACGGCGGTAACAGGGGTTCGAATCCCCTAGGGGACGCCACTTGCTGGTTCGTGAGTGAAAGTCACCTGCCTTAATATCTCAAAACTCATCTTCGGGTGACGTTTGAGATATTTGCTCTTTAAAAATCTGGATCAAGCTGAAAATTGAAACGACACACATGTTATGTGTGTTCGAGTCTCTCAAATTTTCGCGACACGACGATGTTTTACGAAACATCTTCGGGTTGTGAGGTTAAGCGACTAAGCGTACACGGTGGATGCCCTGGCAGTCAGAGGCGATGAAGGACGTGCTAATCTGCGAAAAGCGTCGGTAAGGTGATATGAACCGTTACAGCCGGCGATGTCCGAATGGGGAAACCCAGTGCAATTCGTTGCACTATCGTTTGATGAATACATAGTCAAACGAGGCGAACCGGGGGAACTGAAACATCTAAGTACCCCGAGGAAAAGAAATCAACCGAGATTCCCCCAGTAGCGGCGAGCGAACGGGGAGCAGCCCGGAGTCTGAATCAGCTTGTGTGTTAGTGGAAGCGTCTGGAAAGTCGCAGGGTACAGGGTGATACTCCCGTACACTAAAACACACAGGTTGTGAACTCGAAGAGTAGGGCGGGACACGTGGTATCCTGTCTGAATATGGGGGGACCATCCTCCAAGGCTAAATACTCCTGACTGACCGATAGTGAACCAGTACCGTGAGGGAAAGGCGAAAAGAACCCCGGCGAGGGGAGTGAAAAAGAACCTGAAACCGTGTACGTACAAGCAGTAGGAGCCCACTTGTTGGGTGACTGCGTACCTTTTGTATAATGGGTCAGCGACTTATATTCTGTAGCAAGGTTAACCGTATAGGGGAGCCGCAGGGAAACCGAGTCTTAACTGGGCGTTAAGTTGCAGGGTATAGACCCGAAACCCGGTGATCTAGCCATGGGCAGGTTGAAGGTTGGGTAACACTAACTGGAGGACCGAACCGACTAATGTTGAAAAATTAGCGGATGACTTGTGGCTGGGGGTGAAAGGCCAATCAAACCGGGAGATAGCTGGTTCTCCCCGAAAGCTATTTAGGTAGCGCCTCGTGAACTCATCTTCGGGGGTAGAGCACTGTTTCGGCTAGGGGGTCATCCCGACTTACCAACCCGATGCAAACTACGAATACCGAAGAATGTTATCACGGGAGACACACGGCGGGTGCTAACGTCCGTCGTGAAGAGGGAAACAACCCAGACCGCCAGCTAAGGTCCCAAAGTCATGGTTAAGTGGGAAACGATGTGGGAAGGCCCAGACAGCCAGGATGTTGGCTTAGAAGCAGCCATCATTTAAAGAAAGCGTAATAGCTCACTGGTCGAGTCGGCCTGCGCGGAAGATGTAACGGGGCTAAACCATGCACCGAAGCTGCGGCAGCGACGCTTATGCGTTGTTGGGTAGGGGAGCGTTCTGTAAGCCGTTGAAGGTGGCCTGTGAGGGTTGCTGGAGGTATCAGAAGTGCGAATGCTGACATAAGTAACGATAATGCGGGTGAAAAACCCGCACGCCGGAAGACCAAGGGTTCCTGTCCAACGTTAATCGGGGCAGGGTGAGTCGACCCCTAAGGCGAGGCCGAAAGGCGTAGTCGATGGGAAACAGGTTAATATTCCTGTACTTGGTGTTACTGCGAAGGGGGGACGGAGAAGGCTATGTTGGCCGGGCGACGGTTGTCCCGGTTTAAGCGTGTAGGTGTGTGTTCCAGGTAAATCCGGTTCACTTTAACACTGAGGCGTGATGACGAGGCACTACGGTGCTGAAGTGACAAATGCCCTGCTTCCAGGAAAAGCCTCTAAGCATCAGGTAACATCAAATCGTACCCCAAACCGACACAGGTGGTCAGGTAGAGAATACCAAGGCGCTTGAGAGAACTCGGGTGAAGGAACTAGGCAAAATGGTGCCGTAACTTCGGGAGAAGGCACGCTGATATGTAGGTGAAGTGGTTTACCCATGGAGCTGAAATCAGTCGAAGATACCAGCTGGCTGCAACTGTTTATTAAAAACACAGCACTGTGCAAACACGAAAGTGGACGTATACGGTGTGACGCCTGCCCGGTGCCGGAAGGTTAATTGATGGGGTTATCCGTAAGGAGAAGCTCTTGATCGAAGCCCCGGTAAACGGCGGCCGTAACTATAACGGTCCTAAGGTAGCGAAATTCCTTGTCGGGTAAGTTCCGACCTGCACGAATGGCGTAATGATGGCCAGGCTGTCTCCACCCGAGACTCAGTGAAATTGAACTCGCTGTGAAGATGCAGTGTACCCGCGGCAAGACGGAAAGACCCCGTGAACCTTTACTATAGCTTGACACTGAACACTGGTCCTTGATGTGTAGGATAGGTGGGAGGCTTTGAAGTGTGGACGCCAGTCTGCATGGAGCCATCCTTGAAATACCACCCTTTAATGGCTGGTGTTCTAACGTGGGCCCGTAATCCGGGTTGCGGACAGTGTCTGGTGGGTAGTTTGACTGGGGCGGTCTCCTCCTAAAGAGTAACGGAGGAGCACGAAGGTCAGCTAATCCTGGTCGGACATCAGGAGGTTAGTGCAATGGCATAAGCTGGCTTGACTGCGAGCGTGACGGCGCGAGCAGGTGCGAAAGCAGGTCATAGTGATCCGGTGGTTCTGAATGGAAGGGCCATCGCTCAACGGATAAAAGGTACTCCGGGGATAACAGGCTGATACCGCCCAAGAGTTCATATCGACGGCGGTGTTTGGCACCTCGATGTCGGCTCATCACATCCTGGGGCTGAAGTAGGTCCCAAGGGTATGGCTGTTCGCCATTTAAAGTGGTACGCGAGCTGGGTTTAGAACGTCGTGAGACAGTTCGGTCCCTATCTGCCGTGGGCGCTGGAGAATTGAGGGGGGCTGCTCCTAGTACGAGAGGACCGGAGTGGACGCATCACTGGTGTTCGGGTTGTCATGCCAATGGCATTGCCCGGTAGCTAAATGCGGAAGAGATAAGTGCTGAAAGCATCTAAGTACGAAACTTGCCCCGAGATGAGTTCTCCCTGACTCCTTGAGAGTCCTGAAGGAACGTTGAAGACGACGACGTTGATAGGCCGGGTGTGTAAGCGCAGCGATGCGTTGAGCTAACCGGTACTAATGAACCGTGAGGCTTAACCTTACAACGCCGAAGATGTTTTGGCGGATTTGAGAAGACAACAATTTCAGCATTGATTCAGAGTTGAGTACGCAATAATTTGCGCAGCAGCAAGGCGACAAGCGAAGGAAAGGAAGGAGCATACTGAGGTATGTGACTGACTTTGCGAGCGCGGGCAACGCGGCAGATGCGATAAAGAATTGCGTACTGAGCACAAAGAATTTGCCTGGCGGCGATAGCGCGGTGGTCCCACCTGACCCCATGCCGAACTCAGAAGTGAAACGCCGTAGCGCCGATGGTAGTGTGGGGTCTCCCCATGTGAGAGTAGGGAACTGCCAGGCATCAAATTAAGTGTGCTGATATGGCTCAGTTGGTAGAGCGCACCCTTGGTAAGGGTGAGGTCCCCAGTTCGACTCTGGGTATCAGCACCAGTTTTTAGGTTAAAGTTCGGCGATTTTAAAAGAATTTGCCTGGCAACGATAGCGCGGTGGTCCCACCTGACCCCATGCCGAACTCAGAAGTGAAACGCCGTAGCGCCGATGGTAGTGTGGGGTCTCCCCATGTGAGAGTAGGGCATTGCCAGGCATCAAATAAGTGAAAAGCCCATCCGTCAGGATGGGCTTTTTGCGTTTTTGCGTCTACGAAAAAATTATATCCGGCAATGACGTTTCATCCGCTCGATGTTATTCGAGGGAGCTTTGCCCGAGCTTCAGCAGCGGGCAATGTAGTTTAAGCATGGTGGGGCTTACCTTCGGGGAAAGCGGTACCGGATATTACTCCGGTACCTGCCATGGTAGAGAAGAGAAAGGAATTAACGCGTCAATGCCACAATACCGAGCGTCAGGCCAGCTATCGCGGCTGCGCCACCGGCAATCGCGCCAGCAGTTTCCCAGTTATCCTGGGTCGTTCCTTTCATACAGGTATTAGTGTGGACTAATCTACCTTCAGAATCATAGACCGGCACGCACGGAGAGTCGTGCGCACAGCCAGCGAGCAGAGTCGCCAGCAATGCCACTATAATAAATTTATTCATGATGTTACCTCTAAATAATCCGCTTCGCTGTATTGGAGAACCCATACACCTACGGAACGGTTTATTTTATCATCAGCAATACAGGGCGCCGCTAGAGTAAATAATCTCAATTTATGAGTAACGTAAATATCGTGAAGAAAGTCAGAAGACTATAGGTAAATAATGTGTATGGGAAACTGCGGTAATTATTAAATAGTAATAAATACATTTAATATCATTAGGATAGGTTACCGATACGCAGACGAAAAAAGGCACCAGAAAGGTGCCTTTAGAAAAGAATATTTACTCTGCGTGTTTCGTAAAACGGCGTCTTACCACCACGAAGAAGACCGGGACGAAGAAGATAGCCAGCAATGTTGCCATCAGCATTCCGCCCATAACACCGGTACCAACCGCGTTTTGGGCGCCGCTGCCAGCTCCATGGCTAATTACCAGAGGCAGAACCCCCAGGATAAAGGCCAGCGAAGTCATCAGGATAGGGCGTAAACGCATACGCGATGCTTCAAGTGTGGCTTCAATAATTCCTTTGCC
This sequence comes from Klebsiella sp. BDA134-6, assembly GCF_015601345.1. Taxonomy (NCBI): domain Bacteria; kingdom Pseudomonadati; phylum Pseudomonadota; class Gammaproteobacteria; order Enterobacterales; family Enterobacteriaceae; genus Klebsiella; species Klebsiella sp. BDA134-6. The sequence goes on along the minus strand of NZ_CP064784.1, from coordinate 5,366,329 downwards.
TTCTTTATCCATCAGGTCTTTCGCAAACTCAACGATAAGAATAGCGTTTTTCGCAGACAGGCCGATAGTTGTTAATAAACCCACCTGGAAATAAACGTCATTATTTAGCCCGCGTAACGACGCTGCCAGTAGTGCTCCAACCACCCCTAATGGAACGACGAGCATGACGGAGAAGGGAATAGACCAGCTTTCATAAAGCGCCGCGAGACACAAAAAGACAACAATAAGAGAAATGGCATATAAGGCTGGCGCCTGATTACCGGATAAACGTTCTTGATAAGACATTCCCGTCCAGTCGTAGCCGATCCCAGCAGGAAGCTTGCTGGCCAACTGTTCCATTAAAATCATCGCATCACCGGTACTTTTTCCGGGCGCCGCTTCGCCAAGCATTTCCATAGAGGGCAGACCGTTGTAGCGCTCAAGGCGCGGGGAGCCATAAACCCAGCGCGAAGTCACAAAAGCGGAGAATGGGACCATTTCGCCATTCGCGCTGCGGACGTACATATTATTGATATCGCTCGGCAGCATACGGAATTTAGCATCGGCCTGAACGTAGACTTTTTTCACTCGTCCATGGTCAATAAAGTCGTTGACGTAATATCCCCCCAGCGCCGCGGAAATAGTCTCATTGATATCGGATAGCGAAATCCCCAGAGCCTGAGCTTTCTCCTGATCGACATTCAGCTTGAATTGTGGTGTATCTTCAAGCCCGTTTGGACGAACGCGTACCAGCTGATCCGGATGCTCTCTCACCATACCAAGGAGCTGATTACGAGCCTGGGTTAGCGCGCTATGGCCGAGGTTACCCTGATCGATAAGCTCAAAGTCAAAACCCGTGGCCGTACCCAGCTCGATGATGGCCGGTAGGTTGAAAGGGAAGACCATGGCATCTTTAATCTGGCTGAAGGCGGCGGTTGCTCGTTTGATGATGGCCTCAACGCCATTTTCGGAACCACTACGTGCTTCCCATGGCTTCAGGCTGACAAACGCCATACCGGAGTTTTGACCCTGACCGCTAAAGCTAAAGCCGTTAACGGTAAAGACGCTTTCAACGTTCGCCTTCTCTTTATGCAGGTAGTAATCGGTAACCGTATCGAGCACTTTTTGCGTGCGCTCCTGCGTTGCGCCTGAAGGCAGTTGGATCATGGTCATAAATACCCCTTGATCCTCATCCGGCAAGAAGGAGGTGGGCAGACGCACAAAGAGCACGGCCATACCCACAACGATCAGCAAGTAGATGATGAGATAGCGTCCGGTACAGCGCAGGATCCCGCTAACGCTGTTAGTGTAGTGGTTTACGCTACGATCGAATTTCGCGTTAAACCAACCAAAAAACCCTTTTTTCTCATGATGATCGGCTGATGTTGGTTTCAATAATGTAGCGCAAAGCGCGGGGGTCAGGATCAGCGCAACCAGTACGGACAGCGCCATGGCGGAGACGAGGGTGATAGAGAATTGCCGATAAATCGCTCCCGTAGAACCACCAAAGAAGGCCATCGGGACAAACACCGCCGAAAGCACCATGGCAATGCCAACCAGCGCCCCCTGTATTTGCGCCATCGATTTTTCCGTCGCCTCTTTTGGCGGAAGCTTCTCTTCAACCATGACGCGTTCGACGTTTTCCACCACCACGATAGCATCGTCAACCAGGAGGCCTATTGCCAGCACCATGCCAAACATCGTTAGCGTATTGATGGAGTAACCAAACGTTGCCAGGACGGCAAAGGTGCCGAGCAGGACGACCGGAACCGCAATGGTGGGGATCAGCGTGGCCCGGATATTCTGTAAGAACAGATACATCACCAGGAAGACGAGGATAATCGCTTCAAAAAGCGTCTTCACAACCTCATGAATAGAGATTTTCACAAACGGCGTAGTGTCGTAGGGATAGACGACCTTCATCCCCTGTGGAAAGTACGGCTGCAGCTCGGCAAGCTTCGCTTTAATCGCGGCGGCGGTATCGAGGGCATTGGCGCCGGTAGCGAGCTTAATTCCCAGGCCTGAAGCCGGTTTTCCATTGATTTTTGCGACAACGTTGTAGTTTTCACCTCCCAGCTCAATACGTGCCACATCTTTCAGATGCACCACTGAGCCATCCGCGTTCACGCGCAAAGTCACTTTGCCAAACTCTGCCGGATCCTTCAGCCGCGTCTGAGCAATAATGGATGCATTTAGCTGCTGGCCTTTAAGAGCCGGCGTACCACCAAGCTGGCCTGCTGCGATCTGATCGTTCTGTATCTGTAGCTGGTTAATGACGTCGACAGGCGTGAGGTTGTACTTATTCAGGAGATTACCGTCCAGCCAGACGCGCATGGCATACTGCGCGCCGAAGAGCTGTACATCGCCTACGCCGTTAAGGCGGCTAATGGTATCTTTGACGTTCGATGCTACATAGTCAGAGATATCATCCTGAGTGGTACTGGGGTTATCCGAGATGAATCCAGCAACCATCAAGAAACTACTGCTTGATTTCTCGACGCTAATCCCTTGCTGCTGCACTTCCTGAGGCAGAAGCGGCGTCGCCAGTTGGAGTTTATTCTGCACCTGAACTTGCGCAATATCCGGATCCGTACCCGACGTAAAGGTCAGGGTGATGGTCACGCCGCCTGCAGAATCGCTGGTTGAGGACATGTACATCAGATTATCGATACCGTTCATGTTCTGTTCGATAACCTGAGTCACCGTATCCTGAACGGTTTGTGCGTCCGCACCTGGATAGGTTGCGGAGATGGCCACCGCTGGCGGCGCGATAGTCGGGTATTGTGCAATCGGTAGCTGCATAATTGCGAGGCCACCGGCAATCATCATGATGATCGCCAGCACCCAGGCGAAGACCGGTCGATGAATAAAAAACTTAGACATAGGGGTTCGTACCTTATTGCGCGACGGACGTCGCGGTATCCTCTTCGGCCTTCACGGTGACGCCGGGACGTACTTTCTGCAGACCGCTGACGATAACCTTTTCACCGGCTTTCAGACCGCTCGTGATTAACCACTTATCGCCAATCGCCTGTGAGGCGGTGACGGCTCGCGTTTCCACCTGGTTTTTGTCATTAACGATCATCACGCTGGCATCGCCGCGCGGCGTCCGGGTGACTCCCTGCTGGGGCACGAGAATGGCATTCGGCGAAACTCCCTCATCAATGCGGGCGCGAACAAACATACCTGGCAGCAGAGCGTGCTGTGGGTTAGGGAAGATGGCACGAAGCGTAATGGAGCCGGTACTCTCATCCACGGTGACATCAGAGAACTGCAAAGTGCCCTGAAGCGTATACGGCTCACCATTTTCCATAATCAGCTGCACGTTTTTGGTGTCATTGCCGTGCTGCAGACTTTCCTGTTTCAGGCGCATGAAATCATTACTGGATTCGGTAACGTCCACATAAATAGGATCGAGCTGCTGTACCGTCGCCATCGCGTCGGCCTGACCGTTTGTCACCAGGGCGCCTTCGGTCACGCTGGATTTGCCGATACGGCCGCTGATGGGAGAGGTCACTTTGGTGTAGGCCAGATTAATACGCGCGCTTTCAACGGCCGCTTTTGCAGCGATAACATCGGCATCAGCCTGGCGTGCTGTCGCCACCGCCTGATCGTATTCTTGCTGGCTGATATATTTTGTGCCGAGAAGAGGCGCGTAGCGTTTTACCGTTAAATGGGCGATGGCGGCTGCCGCCTCTGCTTTCGCTTCATCACCCTTTGTACTGTTGTAAGCCGCCTGATAGGTCGCCGGATCGATTTGATAAAGCGACTGTCCTGCGCTGACATCGCTACCCTCGACAAAGTTACGCTGCAGGATAATTCCGTTCACCTGCGGGCGGACTTCCGCGACGCGGTAGGCTGATGTGCGGCCGGGTAGCTCCGTGGTGACGGACAGCGGCGCGCTGTGTACCACATAGACGGAGACCTGAGGTGTCTGCGCATGCGGTTGCTCATCGCCTGAATTATCGCAACCGCTGAGCAAGATAGCCGAGATGATAAGGCTGGATAAAAGTGTAACCCTGACATGAGGTGTCATTGCTGTTCCTTATAGATTATGAGCCTGACCTGGCCACGAATCTGTGCAAGAAATAATGAATTAAAATGCGGTTTGTTATCCTACAAATAAAAAACGATGGATGTAAGAAATAGTTATTTTTTAGCCATCAGCAAGGCACGTAAAAACAAAATATCAGGGGTAATGTTTTTATAATGATCTGAAATTAAAATTTGCTTACATTGATATTTAATTCATGAATGAATTAGAATTAATTATTTGTTGTGTGTATTTATTTTATTTTGGTTTGAGATTTAACTTATCTGTGTTTTTGCTAAACAATATTGATTGTCAGATGCTAGGTTTATACCTATTCAGCTATTTCCCACACTCTCAATCTGGCGTTGAGTGGAGCACCGTATGCCTAGAAGAACGAAAGAAGATGCGCTAAAGACCCGGCAGCTTCTGATTGAGTCTGCCATTCAGCAGTTTGCCCTACGCGGCGTGACCAGCACCACCTTGGCCGATATTGCTGATGCTGCTGGTGTCACGCGCGGAGCGGTGTACTGGCACTTTGCGAGCAAAGCGGAGCTATTTAATGAAATGTGGCAACAGCAGCTGCCGCTACGTGACCTGCTTCAGCATGAATTTCCCCAAAAAGAGAGCCAGGATCCGCTCAGTACGCTCCGAGAGAAATTTATTATTGGCTTACAATATATCGCCAATAACCCCCGTCAACGTGCGTTGATGCAAATTCTGTATCAGAAATGCGAGTTTTCCAGCGACATGATGCCGGAAGCTGAGATTCGTAAGAGAATTGGATTTAGTTACCCGATTATTCGCGGGGTTTTGCAGCTCTGTATTCGTAACGGTTTATTACCAGCGGAAACTAATGTTGAAATTTCATTAATTGTCTTACACAGCGCGTTTACGGGTATTATTAAAAACTGGCTGGTGGAACCCGGGCAATTTGATCTGTATCGCCAGGCGCCCGCTTTGGTTGATAATATTATGTCGATCCTTTGTGGGGCTACCCGACAGCTGGCGACAGTTAGCCATTATAATCAATGAAATAAAAAAGGCGCTTCCCCATGCCGAAGAGCGCCTTTTATATCAAACACTTAACTGATTAGTATCAGTTCATGCCGTATTTTTTCAATTTTTTACGCAGAGTACCACGGTTGATGCCCATCATCAGGGCAGCACGGGTCTGGTTACCGCGGGTGTATTGCATCACCATGTCCAACAGGGGCTGTTCTACTTCAGCCAGTACCAGCTCATACAGGTCATTAACATCCTGACCATTCAGTTGAGCAAAATAGTTCTTCAGTGCCTGTTTAACCGAGTCACGCAGGGGCTTTTGAGTTACCTGATCCTGAGAGTTAACGGTAGAAACGGTCAGTACGTCAGAATTTACGCGTTGTTCGAACATAGTTCTGTCAGCTCTTTATTTCTATTACGCAAAATTTTCGAAGTATGCCTCCAACGCCTCCAGCTGTTCGCTGGAATCTTCTATGGCGTTGAATGTGCGCCGAAACTGGTCATCTGGAGCGTGTTCCTGCAGATACCAGGATACGTGTTTGCGTGCGATTCGGTACCCTTTTGCCTGGCCATAAAAGCCATGCAGTTCCCGAACGTGTGCACAAAGCAAGCGCTTAACCTCTGCCAACGGCAGCGGGGGCAGCAGCTCTCCAGTGTCCAGATAGTGCTGGATTTCCCGAAAGATCCAGGGTCTTCCCTGAGCGGCACGGCCTATCATAAGGGCATCTGCCCCCGTATAGTCGAGCACAGCTCTGGCTTTAAGCGGGTCAGTAATGTCGCCATTCGCGATAACCGGAATGGAAACTTTCTGCTTAACTGCCCGAATACTGTCGTACTCAGCATCTCCGTTAAACAAGCAGGCGCGCGTGCGTCCGTGAATAGTCAGAGCCTGAATGCCACATTCTTCAGCCAGTTGGGCAATTTCTACACAGTTACGGTGTTCCGGTTCCCAACCGGTGCGAATCTTGAGAGTTACGGGAACGTCCACTGCTTTGACGACCGCCGTCAGGATGGACTTCACCTGGTCGGGGTACTGCAAGAGGGCTGAACCTGCAAGCTTACGATTCACTTTTTTAGCCGGACACCCCATATTGATATCAATAATCTGGGCGCCGCTTTCCACGTTAATACGGGCGGCTGCAGCCATCTCTTCCGGTACGCTCCCGGCGATTTGCACGGTACGAATACCGGGCTCATCAACGTGCACCATCCGTAAGCGGGACTTGTCGCTCTCCCAAACCTGCGGGTTGGAGGACATCATCTCGGATACGGTCAACCCTGCTCCCATCTCGTAACACAACGTCCGGAATGGTCTGTCAGTAATGCCAGCCATAGGCGCTGCGATGAGTCGATTTCTGAGCTGGTAGTGTCCGATGCGCATGAGTTAAGAAATGACCATACTGTGACTGCAAGGCGGCGTATATTACGCATTTTTTGCACGAGATGAAAGGCCAAACTTTGAGCAATCCTCTGCGGTGGATCAAAGAATCGCCGTGAAGATTAGCGCCAATGAATAATTAGCTTTATAAATCATTGCATTAAAAATATGTGATGAATTTATCTACACATATAATTTTGTCTAACTTCTCATTTTTTCTTCCCGGAGCCGGGCGCGGGCAAGATAATCTGCTGAAGAAATCAGCAAATTACCTTAGCTTTATGTGAGTTAACTCTCATTTCAGAACATGATCGTGAAGCATCTCTGATGTTTACTCTATGACCACGCGACCGTTCAGCGGCTGTACCGGACGATTGTTATCGTGATGCATAGCGTGGCTGAATTTTGCCAGCTGCGCTGAAGAAAGGGTCAGGGGATGCTTAAGCACAATCCAGGTCACCCCTTCTGAACAAGGCGGAGTGGTCAGAGAGCCGCTAAAGCGCCAGTAGGTGTTATCTACGGGAAGCAGGGCGTTGAGATCCATTTGCGTGACAATTTTAGCCGTCTGCTCAGCCTGCTCGGGCATAGTGGCCCATAGCTTGTTCAGCTCGCTATTTTCCGCGCCCTGGTCGAACATCACCGCCACTACGGCAACGGCGCCTTTAGCGCTTTTATGAACCAGATGCATCTCCATCGCATAGTGCTTGCCGTGGACCGTGTTTTCGCTCGGGGCATGGAAATGGAACTGCTGGAGGATAAATGGCGTACCGTCAATCGTAATGGTATCCGCTGTCGTGGTCTTTAGCCCCGCCTGTATGGTGTGGCCATTATTAATAAGCGTGATTGGCCCATCGATGTAGTGTGTGTCCAGCGGTGAAAGGTGGGTTTTGAACGTGGCATCGATGTTGATAGGGGATTGGTTCATGCCGTTCTGGCAGATTTTGTACTCCTCATTGAGCGCCCCCCAGTGTTCCGGCGAACCTTCGCCTTCATAGCTCCAGTGGGAAGCGAAAACCGTAACGGGCATCATGCTTAACGCCAACAATGCCGCCTTGCCCAAAGATAATTTCATATAATTCGTCCGATGAATAGAATGATGATTTTATTGGTAACTACAATACGTTACCTCATCATCTTATTCTTATTGAGCGCAAGATTATGTACAGAAAACGCGAAAAGTTGTGGCCTGCGATGAGGCCACAAGGAGAGATTACTTTTTATAACCGGTAATCCGGCACCACTCCTCTTTCTCCACGACGGGATCGAGCTCAAAGAGCTCGGCGTAGGCTTCACAAACGCTTTCCGCCTGGCTGGCAAGGATACCGGAAAGCCCCAGCAGACCGCCTGTAACCGGCAGCACGCTGATAAGAGGGGCCAGCTCGCGTAATGGGCCAGCCAGAATGTTGGCGACCACCACATCGGCTGTCATCGCCTCTGGCTGATCCTTGGGCAGATAGAGTTCCAGGCGTTCAGAGACCCCGTTACGTTCGGCATTATCGCGGCTGGCCTGAATGGCCTGCGGATCGATATCAATACCGATAGCTTTCGCCGCGCCCAGCTTCAATGCCGCGATGGCCAGAATGCCGGAGCCGCAGCCAAAATCGATAATCGTTTTACCCGCGAGATCGAGTCCATCTAGCCACTGCAGGCACATCGCGGTAGTGGGGTGCGTTCCGGTACCAAACGCCAGGCCCGGGTCGAGCATCACGTTCACGGCGTTTTCATCCGGAACATCGCGCCAACTCGGGCAAATCCACAGCCGTTGACCAAAGCACATAGGGTGGAAGTTATCCATCCACTCGCGCTCCCAGTCTTTATCTTCCAGTTGTTCGATTTTATGCACGAAATCGGCGCCCAGCAGCGGATGCTGCTGCAGAATGGCGACCACCTCTTCCATATCGGTTTCGGCGTCAAACAGACCGATAACGTCCGTATCGCCCCACAGACGGGTTTCACCCGGTAGAGGCTCGAATACCGGCGTATCGTGAGTATCCTGGAAAGTAATGGAAACGGAACCCGCTTCCATCAGCGCATCACTCAGCTCTTCCGCGTTCGCGCCGGTAGTATTCAGTTTCAGTTGGATCCATGGCATAGCAAAACTCTTTATTTATCAGTAGTCAATACGGCGGCTTGCGGTGCGGAGGTACCGAACCGGTTTCCGACCAGGAAAGCCAATAAGCTTAACAGCAACGAGGGCACTATCGGATGGAAACCCAGGTACTGAAGATTAAAAGTGGCGAGTATGGCATAGAGTAAGCCGCCGACGATCATCGCGCTCAACGCCCCTTTCGCGTTCGCTCGTTCCCAGTACAGGCCCAGCACCAGCGGCCATAAGAACACAGCCTCCAGGCCGCCGAATGCCAGCAGGTTGAGCCAGATAATCATCTCAGGGGGACGCCAGGCTGCCAGCAGCAGTAAAGCGCCCAGCAACAAGGTGATCGTTGCCGACATCCGCTTCAACCGGGCTTCATTTGTTATCTGCTCGGGGCGCAGATTCAGATAGAGATCTTTAATGATCGTAGCGGAACTTTGCAGCAGTTGGGCGTTGATCGTCGACATAATGGCGGCCATCGGCGCAGCGAGGAAGATCCCTGCGGCAAAGGGCGGCAATACTTTCACCATGAGCGTCGGGATAACCAGATCCGGCACCGTCAGATTCGGGATCACCGCCCGGCCTAACGCACCCGCAAGATGCATCCCAAACATCAGGATCGCCACCACGACGGTGCCAATGATAATTCCCCGGTGCACCGCTTTGCTATCTTTATAGGAGATGCAGCGAACGGCGGTGTGCGGGAGGCCAATCACCCCGAAGCAGACCAGCACCCAGAAGGAGGTCATAAAGGTGGGGGAAAGAATGTCATCAGCCCCCTGCGGTGAAACCAGTTTAGGATCGATGGTTTGCAGGGTTTCTACCGCATTATGTAGCCCGCCAGCCGCATGAACGACGCCAACCAGCAGGACAATAGTGCCGACCAGCATCACCATTCCCTGGAGCGTGTCGTTGAGGACGCTGGCACGAAAACCGCCGAACGCGGTATAGAGCGCGATACTAACGCCAAAAATCAGCAGACCGGTTTCGTAGGGAATACCCGCCGCGGTTTCCAGCAATCGCGCTCCGCCGATGAACTGCACCGTCATTGCCCCGACAAACGCCACCAGAAGGCTCAGGCTCGCGAGCCAGACCAGCAGGCGGCTTTGGTAGCGGGCAAAGAGCATATCGTTAAGGGTTACTGCATTATAGCGGCGCGCCAGAATGGCGAATTTCTTACCCAAAATCCCCAGAGAAAGCCAAATCGCCGGAAGTTGGATCATCGCCAGTAGCACCCAGCCGAGGCCATATTTATAGGCTGCGCCGGGGCCGCCTATAAACGAACTTGCGCTGATATAGGTAGCGGTAAGCGTCATGGCTAATACAATGCCGCCCATCGAGCGGCTGCCGAGGAAATATTCGTTCAGGAAGGAACCCGTTGTGCGCTTACGCATTGCATAGATGGAGAGAGCAAACACCACCAGCAGGTAGGCGATAAGCGGCAGTATGACTTCAAGCTGCATCGTCATCCTCCAGAGGAATATCGCGATAGATAACTTTTACCATCGCCCAGCACAGCAGAATAAACACCAGCGGTACCAGCAGGCAGGCCATTTCGAACCAGTGCGGCAGGCCGGTTAGGCCAATACCGACGCCTGGCAGATAGGCGGCAGCCAGCCAGGCCGCAAGGTAGAGAAGGGTTAGCCACAGCGCCCAGCGCGCCTCTTTATGGGCCTGAACAAAGCGTTTGTCCATTTTTTGTCCCCTGAGGATGAAGAAAGCGGGGATTGTACCGCATGGAAAAGAGGAGAGGAGAGAAAAAGAAAAAAGGCCGGATTATCCGGCCTTTTGCAGCGATGGGAGAACTACTTCTCCTGCAATCCGAGTTTTTTCTCCAGATAGTGAATATTGGTGCCACCATTCTGGAAATGCTCGTCGTTCATGATGCGGATCTGCAGATCAACGTTGGTTTTGATGCCGTCGATAATCAGCTCCTGCAGCGCATTTTTCATGCGGGCAATCGCGACATCACGGTTTTCGCCATAGCAGATCAGCTTACCGATCATTGAGTCATAGTACGGAGGCACGGTGTAGCCAGCGTAGATATGAGACTCCCAGCGCACGCCAAAACCGCCCGGCGCGTGGAAGCGGGTAATTTTACCCGGGCTCGGCAGGAAGGTATTCGGGTCTTCGGCGTTGATACGGCATTCCACCGCATGGCCTTTAACCACAACTTCTTCCTGCTTGATGGACAGCGGCTGCCCTGCTGCGATACGCAGCTGTTCTTTAATCAGGTCGACGCCGGTGATCATTTCGGTTACCGGATGTTCAACCTGAATACGGGTGTTCATTTCGATGAAATAGAACTCGCCGTTTTCGAACAGAAACTCAAAAGTACCCGCGCCGCGATAGCCGATATCGACGCACGCTTTGGAGCAACGTTCGCCGATATAGCGACGCAGTTCCGGCGTAATGCCCGGCGCTGGCGCCTCTTCGACAACTTTCTGGTGACGACGCTGCATGGAGCAGTCACGCTCAGCCAGATAGATAGCGTTACCCTGGCCGTCAGCCAGTACCTGGATCTCGATATGACGAGGATTCTCCAGGTATTTCTCCATATACACCATGTCGTTGTTGAAAGCGGCTTTCGCTTCCGCTTTGGTCATGGAGATGGATTGAGCCAGCTCAGCATCGCTGCGCACGACGCGCATACCGCGACCGCCGCCGCCGCCGGAGGCTTTGATAATCACCGGGTAGCCAATGCGTTTTGCATGAGCGCGGTTAACGTCCATATCTTCGCCCAGCGGACCGTCAGAACCCGGTACGGTCGGAACGCCCGCTTTCTTCATCGCGGTGATAGCCGACACTTTGTCGCCCATCAGGCGGATGGTGTCAGCTTTCGGACCGATAAAGATAAAGCCGGAACGCTCAACCTGCTCAGCGAAGTTTGCGTTTTCGGACAAAAATCCATAACCCGGGTGAATAGCCACCGCGCCGGTGATTTCAGCAGCGCTGATAATCGCCGGGATATTAAGGTAGCTTTTTACGGACGGTGCCGGCCCGATACAGACCGTCTCATCCGCTAACAATACGTGTTTTAAATCGCGATCCGCCGTTGAGTGCACAGCAACGGTCTTGATGCCCAGTTCTTTACAGGCACGCAGGATACGCAATGCAATCTCGCCGCGGTTGGCGATAACAATTTTATCCAGCATGTTCGCCTCGTTATTCGATGACGACCAGTGGCTCGTCAAATTCTACCGGTTGACCACTTTCGACCAGAATGGCTTTCACCACGCCAGATTTATCGGCTTCGATCTGGTTCATCATTTTCATGGCTTCAACGATGCACAGGGTATCGCCCGCGTTAACTTTCTGACCGATTTCGATGAAGGCTTTCGCGTCCGGGCTCGGGGTGCGGTAGAAAGTACCAACCATTGGGGAACGTACGATGTGGCCACTGATTTCCGCTGCCGCAGGGGCTTCCATTGCTGGCGTTGCCGCAGAGGCGACTGCGTTAGACAGAGCTGGCTGTTGCTGCATCATCGGTGCGGCATAAGCCTGTTGCATCACCGGGAAACCTGCGTTTGGCGCGGCACGGCTGATGCGTACAGACTCTTCGCCTTCAGAAATTTCCAGTTCGGAGATGCCTGATTCTTCAACCAGCTCGATCAGTTTTTTAATCTTACGAATATCCATGAGTGGGTTCCGTACTCTTTGTTTAGTGTGATTGTGACAGGCGTGTTAGCACCGTCTGTAAAGCATATGAATTACTGCTGTTGCAAGACGCCGCGCTTCTTCAGAAGCCGACAGGTTAAGCCTCCGATGCTCGAAAGCAAAAAGCGAAACTTATCGGCCAATATGCGGCTATCTTCTGCCATTCTCGGGTAAAAAACAAAATATACCTTCGATGCGCGATTGTCACCTTTTCGGGACTCAAAAAGCCCGTCAGGAAAACCAAAGTCGCACATTATAACGATTTCGTAGCAATTGGCAGCTAAATACTGGTCTTATCAGGGAAGATTATCAACCGCTATCGTGAAAAGAGTGGCGGTTGATAAAAGAACTGCGGGAAACTGCACATATCCGGAATTAGCGCCACCACTGGCGGAACTTCTTGTATCGCCATGCTAAAAGTAGGACCGCCAACAGCGCATAAATTACCGGTTGCGGGGATAAAATCTTCACCGACCACAGGTAGTGGATGGGGGCGAGGATCGCGACAACATAGACGAAGTTATGCAATGTTTGCCAGCGACGACCCCATTTTCGCTGCATCGCTTGCGTTGACGTCGCCGCCAGCGCCAGCAGAATCAGCCAACTGATTAACCCCAGCGTCAGATAGGGTCGGGTGAGCACTTCTGTACCCAATAGCGCCAGATTGTTAATCCCAAGTTCGAGCAGCGTATAGCTGGTCAAATGCAGCGTTGCCCAGGCAAAGCACCATAAACCGAGTAAGCGCCGGGTGCGTATCAATAATGGCTGTTTAGCGTAGCGCGCCAGCGGCGAAACAAGCAAGGTAGCCAGCAGGAATTTAAGAGCCATCCTACCGGTAAAGTGCTGGATATCCTTTGCCGGATCGGCGCTGAAATACCCCTGATGCCCAGCCCAGAACAGCCAGACAAAAGGCAAAAAGCCGGCAAGATGGAGAAGCGCTTTCAGCCAGGTTATCTGTTTTACAGTCAGGCGCACTAGTAATTCTCCCGCAGGTTCAGGCCCCGGTATAGCGAGGCCACTTCCTCGGCATAACCGTTGAATAGCAACGTTGGCTGGCGCTTGACGTCGAGTACGCCGCCTGCACCGATAAAACGCTCGGTTGCCTGCGACCAGCGGGGATGATCGACATGCGGGTTGACGTTGGCGTAGAAACCATACTCTTCAGGCCCGGCGAGGTTCCAGGTGGTGGGAGGACGTTCACGGGTCAGTTCAATACTGACGATCGACTTTATCCCTTTGAAACCGTACTTCCAGGGAACGGTGAGTCGAACCGGCGCGCCGTTTTGCGGAGGCAGCGCTTTACCATACACGCCGACGCTGAGCAGCGTCAGAGGATGCATGGCTTCATCGAGCCGCAGCCCTTCGACATAGGGATACGCCAGCCCGCCGCCGATAAAACGATCCTTCTGGCCCGGCATCTGCTCAGGCGCATAAAGCGTTTTAAACGCGACATAGCGTGCATTGCTGGTGGGTTCGACCAGCGACAGCAGTTTATGTAGCGGGAAGCCGACCCACGGAATCACCATCGACCAGGCTTCGACGCAGCGCATGCGGTAAATTCTCTCCTCCAGCGGGAAGCGGCTGGTCAGGTCGTCATGATCGAGCGTGAGGGGTTTTGCCACTTCACCGCCGATCGTTAGCGTCCAGGGGTCGGTGCGCAGGCTTCCGGCATTTGCCGCCGGATCGGCTTTGTCCAGGCCGAACTCATAAAAATTGTTGTAGCCTGATACCTTATCTTCCGGCGTTAACGTGAGATTGTTTTGCCATTGCGCCGGTTTATCGAACGTCAGCGCTTTACCCGCCGGCGCTGGCGGGCGGTCGTTGCCTTTAAACCAGTCCAGCAGGTCAGCTTGCGCGGAGGGCGAGAGGGAAAGGGCGGTCGCGCTAATTCCCAGCATTTTCAGGATCTGGCGACGTTGCAGCATAAAAACGGATTCTGCCGTCACGTCGGCTTCCGTCAGTTTTTTGGGTTTCATGGCATCCTCCGTCATGCGTTTTTCTTAGCATGGCGGAGGCGCAGCGTTATTGCGAATATGTCACGAAAAATTGCAGATTAGGCGATTTTGACCAGCGTGCGGCCCTGAATTTTATTGCTCATGATCTTATCGGCAAACGCAGGGGCCTCCGCGAGGGCGATTTCCGTTGCGCTTTGCGCGTAGAAAGATTCCGGGAGATCGCGAACCAGCCGCTGCCAGGCCTCGGCCCGGCGCGCGGGAGGGGTCATTACCGAGTCAACGCCCTGCAGGCGCACGTTACGCAGAATAAAGGGCATCACGGTAGTGGGCAGAGCAAAGCCACCTGCCAGACCGCAGGCGGCGACGCAGCCGCCGTAGTTCATCTGCGCCAGCACTTTTGCCAGTACTTTATCGCCAACGGTGTCAACGGCACCTGCCCACAGCTGTTTTTCCAGCGGCCGGGTTTCGGCGAACTCATCGCGGCTAAGAATGCGCTGCGCGCCGAGGTTTTTAAGGTATTCATGCGTGCTTTCGCGCCCGGAAACTGCCGCCACCGTGTACCCGAGATGATGCAGCAAAGCGACCGCGGTGCTGCCGACGCCGCCGCTGGCCCCGGTGACCACCACTTCGCCGTCTTCAGGTCGGATCCCGGCGTCTTCCAGCGCCATCACGCACAGCATCGCGGTGAAACCTGCAGTACCAATGACCATGGCTTTACGTCCATCCAGGCCTTGCGGCATCGCCACCAGCCAGTCGCCTTTAACGCGAGCGCGCTCCGCCAGGCCGCCCCAGTGGTTTTCACCCACGCCCCATCCTGTCAGCAGCACCTGCTGGCCGGCGTGGAAGCGAGGATCTTCGCTGCTATGGACAAAACCGGCAAAATCGATGCCAGGAATCATCGGAAAGTTGCGGATAATTTTTCCTTTACCGGTGATAGCCAGCGCATCTTTATAGTTCAGGCTGGACCATTGGATATCCACTGTCACATCGCCCTGTGGCAGCTGGCTGGCGTCAATGGTTTGCACCGAAGAGAGAGTTTTGCCATCCTGCTGTTCTAAGATTAAAGCCTGCATACGCCGGTCCTCATAGGTTGGATGATTGGAAAATTTTTTCTGCAGACTATACTCGCTAACGGCATTATTACACCGACGTAACGCAATAAATTGCCAGATGCGCCAGCTTTGATAGTATGCGTCGCTCTTTAGAAAGTTAGTGCTTACTTTAGCTTAGGCGTCAGCACAGGAGCCCGGATGTTTATCGGGTAGTCATTCACACGCGGAGTTAACACAGGGATGCGATTAACGACGAAATTCTCAGCTTTTGTCACGTTGCTCACCGGTCTGACGATCTTTGTCACGCTGATTGGCGCGTCGCTGAGTTTTTATAACGGCATTCAGCTAAAAATGACTAACCGCGTTCAGGCGGTGGCGACGATGCTGGATAACCGTCTGGTCTCTATGTCCTTTGACCAGATTGAACCGCAGATGGATGAGCTGATGACGCCGGTCGAAGCGGTGCGCGTTGATTTTCAGCTCAATGGCAAGCCGGTCTATAGCCATTCTCGTACCGATAATTATCGCCCTTTAGGCAGCAGCAATCAGTTTCGCGACATCACGGTCCCGTCGCTCAAGCACCCAGGTATGGCTATCCATCTGGTGTACCTGGATCCCATGGCCGATTACTTCCGTTCACTGCACGTCACCGCGCCGCTTTCCATCGCCATTGGTTTTATGGTGCTGATTATCTTTTTCTCCGTGCGCTGGATCCGTCGCCAGCTGGCGGGCCAGGAACTTCTGGAGCTTCGCACTGCGCGTATTCTTAATGGCGAACGTGGACCGCAGGTGCGAGGGTCGGTGCACGAGTGGCCAGCAAACACCAGTAGCGCACTGGATATGCTGCTATCCGAACTTCAGTTCGCCAGCGATCAGCGAAGCCGCATGGATACCCTGATTCGTTCCTATGTCGCACAGGATTCAAAAACCGGTCTGAGTAACCGATTATTTTTTGATAATCAGCTGTCGACGCTGCTTGAAGATCAGGAGAAGGTGGGGTCATACGGCATCGTTATGATGATCCGCCTGCCGGATTTCGACCTGCTGCGTGATAACTGGGGGCGCGCGGCGACCGAAGAGCATTACTTTACGCTGATCAACATGCTTTCCACTTTCATTATGCGCTACCCTGGCGCTTTGCTGGCTCGCTACCATCGCAGCGATTTTGCCGTCCTGCTTCCGCATCGCACGTTAAAAGAGGCGGACAGCATTGCCGGCTTGCTATTGAAAGCCATGGACGCCCTGCCGCCGACGCGCATTCTCGATCGTGACGATATGATGCATATCGGGATCTGCGCTTTCCGTAGCGGGCAAACGGCGGCTCAGGTGATGGAACATGCGGAAGCGGCGACGCGCAATGCGGTGCTGCAGGGCAGCAATAGCTGGGCTGTTTATGATGACTCTCTGCCGGAGAAAGGGCGTGGCAACGTGCGCTGGCGTACGCTTATCGAGCAGATGCTCAGCCGCGGCGGGCCGCGACTTTACCAGAAACCTGCGGTGACTCGTGATGGTCGCGTACATCATCGCGAACTTATGTGCCGTCTTTATGATGGTAAGGAAGAGGTGATCGCGGCGGAATATATGCCGATGGTGCTGCAGTTTGGCCTGGCGGAAGAGTATGACCGCCTGCAAATTACTCGACTGCTGCCGTTTTTAGGCTTCTGGCCGGAAGAAAACCTCGCGCTGCAGGTGACGGTTGAGTCCTTAATCCGCCCTCGATTCCAGCGCTGGCTGCGCGATACTTTGATGCAATGCGAAAAATCACACCGTCGACGTATTATTTTTGAACTTGCAGAGGCGGATGTTTGTCAATATATCGGCCGCCTGCAGCCGGTTATGCGGTTGGTTAACGCTTTAGGTATTCGGATTGCCGTGGTTCAGGCTGGTCTGACGCTGGTTGGAACCAGCTGGATCAAGCAGCTCGACGTTGAAGTGATTAAGCTGCATTCGGGGTTATCGCGCAATATAGAAAAACGCAGTGAAAATCAGCTGCTGGTCCAGAGCCTGGTTGAGGCCTGTAAAGGAATGCCGGTTCAGGTTTTCGCTACCGGCGTGCTCAGCCGAAGCGAGTGGCAGGTGCTGTCTCAATGCGGTGTTACCGGTGGACAGGGGGAATTTTTTGCCGCCTCACAGCCACTTGACACAAATGTGAAAAAATATTCGCAAAGATACTCTGTTTGATCTGCCGTTTAGCGTGATTTCACGTAGAATAATGCGCGCCATAGTGATGGGGGTGTGCTTGTCTACCTGCCGGATTGTCGCAATGTAAATGCCAGTGAATGACCTTTGACAGGTTGCAGATTCAAGCGCGGAGCGCTGCTGAAGATTTCTGCGTCGGACGGACTCAGTCAAATTTGTAACAAAGGTAACGAACTGCACTAATTTTCACCGCAGCAGATGATTTTTGCGCCTTGTCGCTGCTGCGCGTGGTTGGTAAAGTAAGCGGATTTTGTTTTCCGCCCCAGCTTTCAGGATTATCCCTTAGTATGTTAAAAAAATTTCGTGGCATGTTTTCCAATGACCTGTCCATTGACCTGGGTACCGCGAATACCCTGATTTATGTAAAAGGACAAGGCATCGTATTGAATGAGCCTTCCGTTGTGGCCATTCGTCAGGATCGTGCCGGATCGCCGAAAAGCGTCGCCGCTGTGGGTCATGAAGCGAAGCAGATGCTTGGGCGTACACCGGGCAACATTGCAGCTATTCGCCCAATGAAAGACGGCGTTATCGCCGACTTCTTCGTTACCGAAAAAATGCTCCAGCACTTTATTAAACAGGTGCACAGCAATAGCTTTATGCGTCCGAGCCCGCGCGTGCTGGTCTGCGTACCGGTCGGCGCGACCCAGGTTGAACGTCGCGCGATTCGCGAATCCGCACAGGGCGCTGGCGCCCGTGAAGTCTTCCTGATTGAAGAGCCGATGGCGGCTGCGATCGGCGCAGGTCTGCCGGTCTCCGAAGCAACGGGTTCGATGGTTGTGGATATCGGCGGCGGTACCACTGAAGTGGCGGTCATCTCGCTGAACGGTGTGGTTTACTCCTCCTCCGTACGTATCGGCGGCGACCGTTTTGACGAAGCCGTCATTAATTATGTCCGTCGTAACTATGGCTCCCTAATCGGCGAAGCGACCGCAGAACGTATTAAACACGAGATCGGTTCCGCTTATCCGGGTGATGAAGTTCGCGAAATCGAAGTTCGCGGGCGTAACCTTGCTGAAGGCGTGCCGCGCGGCTTTACGCTGAACTCTAACGAAATCCTCGAAGCGCTGCAGGAGCCGTTGACCGGCATCGTCAGCGCGGTGATGGTCGCGCTGGAGCAGTGCCCGCCGGAACTGGCTTCCGATATCTCCGAACGCGGAATGGTTCTGACTGGCGGTGGCGCACTGTTGCGCAACCTTGACCGTCTGTTAATGGAAGAGACAGGAATACCTGTCGTAGTTGCAGAAGATCCACTGACCTGCGTCGCTCGTGGCGGCGGTAAGGCACTGGAAATGATCGATATGCACGGCGGCGACTTGTTCAGCGAAGAGTAGTCAGCCTGAGATCCGGGTAGCTGGCTTACGGCTACCCCGATCTTAACTGACACGAGAATACGCATAGCCTATGAAGCCAATTTTTAGCCGTGGCCCGTCGCTACAGATTCGCCTTATTCTGGCGGTTTTGGTGGCGCTTGGCGTGATAATCGCCGACAGCCGCCTGGGTACGTTCAGCCAAATTCGAACGTACATGGATACAGCCGTCAGCCCTTTCTACTTTGTCTCAAATGGTCCAAGGGAATTGCTGGATAGCGTTTCGCAAACGCTGGCCACCCGCGACCAGCTCGAACTGGAAAACCGCGCGCTGCGCCAGGAACTGTTGTTGAAGAACAGCGACCTACTGATGCTGGGCCAGTACAAGCAGGAGAACGCGCGTCTGCGTGAACTGCTGGGCTCTCCGCTGCGTCAGGACGAGCAAAAAATGGTGACTCAGGTCATCTCAACGGTTAATGACCCCTATAGCGATCAGGTCGTTATCGATAAAGGCAGCGTTAACGGCGTTTATGAAGGCCAGCCGGTGATCAGCGATAAAGGCGTTGTTGGTCAGGTGGTCGCGGTGGCGAAACTGACCAGCCGCGTGCTGCTGATTTGCGATGCCACGCATGCGTTACCGATTCAGGTACTGCGTAACGATATTCGCGTGATTGCCGCAGGCAATGGCTGTACCGATGATTTGCAGCTGGAACATCTGCCGGCCAATACCGATATTCGCGTTGGCGATGTCCTGGTGACTTCGGGCCTCGGTGGTCGCTTCCCTGAAGGGTATCCGGTGGGGGTGGTTTCGTCCGTTAAGCTGGATACGCAGCGTGCGTATACGGTGATTCAGGCGCGTCCGACAGCCGGTCTGCAGCGCCTGCGTTACCTGCTGCTGCTATGGGGAGCCGATCGCAACGGCGCGAATCCGATGACGCCGGAAGAGGTTCATCGCGTAGCGAATGAACGCCTGATGCAGATGATGCCGCAGGTTCTGCCTGCTCCGGATGCTATGGGGCCGCAGATGCCGGCTCCGGCAACCGGTATGCCACAGCAGTCTCAGCCAGCGGGGGGGCAATAGTGGCAAGTTATCGTAGCCAGGGACGCTGGGTTATCTGGCTCTCGTTTCTTATCGCACTATTGCTGCAAATAATGCCCTGGCCGGCGGACATTAGCGTTTACCGGCCAAACTGGGTATTGCTTATCCTGTTGTACTGGATCCTCGCGCTACCCCACAGGGTTAACGTCGGTACAGGCTTTGTGATGGGGGCGATCCTCGATCTCATCAGCGGCTCGACGCTTGGCGTTCGCGCACTATCATTAAGTATTGTGGCTTATCTGGTCGCGCTGAAATATCAGCTGTTCCGCAATCTGGCGCTCTGGCAACAGGCGTTGGTAGTAGTCATGTTATCCCTCTCCGTGGATATCATTGTTTTCTGGGCAGAGTTTTTAGTGATCAACGTCTCTTTCCGTCCGGAAGTGTTCTGGAGTAGTGTAGTAAACGGTGTGCTCTGGCCATGGATTTTCCTGCTGATGCGTAAAGTGCGCCAGCAGTTTGCGGTGCAATAAGGTTGATATGACGACTCTGTATCTTGCTTCAGGTTCTCCGCGTCGGCAGGAACTGCTGACTCAGCTTGGCTTCGCTTTTGAGCGCGTGGTTCCCGGTATTGAGGAACTGCGCCGCCCACAGGAGAGCGCACAGCAGTATGTGGTCCGTCTGGCGCGCGAAAAGGCGCAGGCTGGCGTCGTGCTGGCACCGCGCGATCTGCCCGTTTTGGGCGCGGATACCATTGTCATCCTTAACGGTGAAGTGCTGGAAAAACCGCGCGATGCCGGGCACGCCGCCGAGATGCTGCGCATGCTTTCCGGGAAAACTCATCAGGTGATGACCGCCGTGGCGCTGGCCGATAAGCAGCAGATGCTGGATTGCCTGGTGGTCACGGAGGTCACTTTCCGCGTGCTCTCAGTACAGGATATCGCCGATTATGTCGCCAGCGGCGAACCGTTAGATAAAGCAGGTGCATACGGTATTCAGGGGTTGGGTGGCTGTTTCGTCAGGAAGATAAATGGCAGCTATCACGCCGTCGTTGGCTTACCGCTGGTGGAAACGTATGAGTTGCTAAGTAACTTTAACTCACTGCGTGAAGAAAAGGGATAAAGATGACTGCTGAATTATTAGTTAACGTAACGCCATCAGAAACGCGCGTCGCTTACATTGATGGCGGTATTCTCCAGGAAATTCATATTGAGCGTGAAGCGCGACGCGGAATAGTAGGCAATATCTACAAGGGTCGTGTCAGTCGGGTGCTGCCGGGAATGCAGGCGGCTTTTGTAGATATTGGCCTGGATAAGGCCGCGTTTCTGCACGCTTCTGATATTATGCCGCATACCGAGTGCGTGGCGGGCGAAGAGCAAAAGCAGTTCGCCGTCCGCGATATCTCCGAGCTGGTGCGTCAGGGACAAGATTTAATGGTGCAGGTGGTGAAAGATCCTCTCGGCACCAAAGGTGCCCGCCTGACCACCGATATCACCATTCCTTCTCGCTATCTGGTCTTTATGCCCGGGGCTTCGCATGTCGGCGTCTCTCAGCGTATTGAAAGCGAAGCGGAACGCGAACGCCTGAAAAAAGTGGTGTCTGAATACTGCGATGAACAGGGCGGATTCATTATCCGTACCGCGGCGGAAGGCGTTCATGAGCAGGAGATGGCCGCAGATGCCGCCTATTTAAAGCGCGTCTGGACAAAAGTGATGGAGCGCAAAAAGCGCCAGCAGACGCGTTATCAAATGTACGGTGAACTGGCGCTGGCGCAGCGCGTGCTGCGTGATTTCGCCGATGCGCATCTTGACCGTATTCGCGTTGACTCCCGTCTGACCTACGAATCGCTGCTGGAGTTTACCGCCGAATATATTCCGGAGATGACCAGCAAGCTGGAGCATTACAGCGGCCGCCAGCCGATTTTCGATCTTTTCGACGTGGAAAACGAAATTCAGCGCGCGCTGGAACGTAAAGTTGAGCTGAAATCAGGCGGTTATCTAATCATTGATCAAACGGAAGCGATGACCACCGTTGATATCAACACCGGCGCATTCGTCGGTCACCGTAATCTTGACGATACTATCTTTAATACCAATATTGAGGCGACCCAGGCGATTGCTCGTCAGCTACGGCTGCGCAATCTTGGTGGGATTATCATCATTGATTTCATTGATATGAACAATGAAGATCACCGTCGCCGGGTGCTGCACTCTCTTGAGCAGGCGCTGAGCAAAGACCGGGTTAAAACCAGCATTAATGGCTTCTCCCAGCTTGGACTAGTAGAGATGACCCGCAAGCGCACTCGTGAAAGCGTGGAGCATGTGCTATGTAATGAGTGTCCTACCTGCCACGGGCGCGGTACGGTGAAAACGGTGGAAACGGTGTGCTATGAAATCATGCGCGAAATCGTGCGCGTGCACCACGCCTACGATTCCGACCGGTTCCTGGTCTATGCTTCTCCTGCGGTAGCGGAAACGCTGAAAGGGGAAGAGTCGCACGCGCTGGCAGAAGTCGAGATCTTTGTCGGTAAGCAGGTCAAAGTACAAATTGAACCGCTCTATAATCAAGAGCAGTTTGATGTCGTAATGATGTAATCATCCGTTTGCTTGCTGATGTCGGGATAAAGAGGCGGGCGAAAGGATGACGCGTAACAGGCTGACAAGGAGAGATGCGTGAGGCGACTGCCCGGGATATTACTGCTCACCGCGGCAACATTGATTGTTGTCGTCGCACTGCTGGTGAGCGGTCTGCGTCTCGTTCTGCCGCAGTTGAACAGCTGGCGTCCGCAGGTGCTGGAAAAAGTCTCCGCGATGGCCGGCGTGCCGGTCGATGCCTCAAACATTGTCGCCAGCTGGCAGACTTTTGGCCCAACGTTGGATGTCCGCGATGTTAAGGCCGGCCTGAATGACGGCGGTGAGCTTTCCGTCAAGCGCGTCACTCTGGCGCTCGACGTCTGGCAAAGCCTGCTGCATATGCGCTGGCAGTTTCGCGATCTGACCTTCTGGCAGCTGCAGATTCATACCAATACTCCTATTCAAACCAATAACGGCGGTGAAGGGCTGAAAACCGACCGTATCAGCGATCTTTTTCTCCGCCAGTTCGACCACTTTATTCTTCGCGATAGCCATCTGAGCTTCCTGACGATCTCGGGCCAGCGGGCAGAGCTCTCCATCCCGCAGCTTACCTGGCTGAACGGTAAAAATCGCCATCGCGCTGAGGGGCAGCTTAGCCTTAGCAGCCTGACCGGCCAGCATGGCGTGATGCAGGTGCGCATGGACCTGCGCGATGAAGACGGCTTGCTCAATAAGGGGCGCGTCTGGCTTCAGGCCGATGATATCGACGTTAAGCCATGGCTTGGTCGCTGGATGCAGGACAACATCGCCCTGCAGAGCGCGCGGTTTAGCCTTGAAGGCTGGATGACCATCGACAAAGGCGACGTCGCCAGCGGGGATGTATGGCTGAAAAAAGGCGGTGCCAGCTGGCAGGGTGATAAAGATAAGCATCATCTCTCGGTTGATAATCTGACGGCGCACATCTATCGCGATAATCAAAGCTGGGGCTTTGACATCCCGGATACGCGCATTTCGATGGATGATAAACCCTGGCCGCGCGGCGCGCTGTCGATGGCGTGGATCCCGGCTCAGGATGTGGGGGGAAAAAATGGTCAACGCAGCGATGAGCTGCGCATTCGCGCCAGCAATCTTAACCTTAGCGGCCTGACCGGGCTGCAGCCGATGGCGGATAAACTGGCACCGTCGCTGGGCGAAATCTGGCGTACGACGCAGCCGGACGGCAAAATCAACCTTCTGGCGCTGGATATTCCGCTACAGATGGCGGAAAAAACGCGTTTCCAGGCGGACTGGAGCGACATGTCCTGGAAGCAGTGGAAGCTGCTGCCCGGCGCGGAGCATTTCTCCGGCAACATTGCCGGCAGCGTGGAAAACGGTACCCTGCATGCCCACATGGCGCAGGCGAAAATGCCCTATGAAACGGTCTTTCGCGCGCCGCTGGAAATCGCCCGGGGCGATGCGACCCTCAGTTGGGTGAAGAATGACAAAGGTTTTATGCTCGATGGTCGCGACATCGACGTACAGGCTACCGGTGTTCGTGCCCGCGGCGGGTTCCGCTATCTGCAGCCGCAGGGCGATGAACCCTGGCTCGGTATTCTGGCCGGTATCAGTACCAACGACGGCGGTCAGGCATGGCGCTACTTCCCGGAAAATCTGATGGGCAAAGCGCTGGTGGATTATCTCAGCGGAGCGATTAAAGGCGGCCAGGCCACTGATGCCACGCTGGCTTATGGCGGCAACCCGCACCTTTTCCCGTATAAGCATAATGAGGGGCAATTCCAGGTCACGGTGCCGCTAAAGAACGCCACCTTTGCCTTTCAGCCTGACTGGCCTGCGCTAACCGGCCTGAATATCGACCTTAACTTTATCAATGACGGACTATGGATGAAGGCCGATAAGGCAATGCTCGGCAAAGTGACCGCCAGCAATCTCGATGCGGTGATCCCCGACTATTCGCGTGAAAAGTTATTAATCGATGCCGATGTTAACGGTCCGGGTAAAGAGGTTGGTCCTTATTTTAACGAGACGCCGCTGAAAGAGACGCTGGGCGCGGCGCTGGATGAGCTTCAGTTGGACGGTAATGTGAGCGCTCGCTTACATCTTGATATTCCCCTGGATGGCGAGATGACCACCGCTAAGGGTGATGTCCGGCTGGACAATAACAGTTTATTTATCAAGCCTATTGATACCACATTGCAGAACCTGAACGGTAAATTCAGCTTTGTAAACGGCGACCTGAAAAGCGAACCGATGAGCGCGACCTGGTTTAATCAGCCGCTGAATATCGATTTCTCGACCACCGAAGGCGCAAAAGCATTCCTGGTAGACGTCGGGATGAACGCCAACTGGCAGCCCGCGCGTACCGGTTTACTGCCGAAAGCCCTGGATGGCACCCTGAGCGGTAGCGTGCCCTGGGACGGTAAAGTCGCGATTGAGCTTCCGTATCGCGGTAACGCTAGCTATAAGGTGGATGTTAACGCTGACCTGAAGAATGTAAGTAGTCACTTACCTGCACCGGTCGATAAACGGGCCGGTGAGCCTCTACCGGTAAACATTAAGGTTGATGGCGGCCTAAGCAGCTTTACTCTGGCCGGCTCCGTGGGGGCGAAAAATCATATCAATAGCCGCTGGCTGCTGGGTCATAAGCTGACTCTGGACCGCGCTATTTTAACCACTGACAGTAAAGCCGTGTCTCCACTCCCCGGGCAGCCTGGCGTGGAGCTGAATATGCCGCCGATGGATGGTGCGCAGTGGCTGGCGCTGTTCCAGGGCGGCGCGGCCAATGACGTCAGCAGCAATATGATTTTCCCCGAGCAGGTCACGCTGCGTACGCCGGTGTTAACGATGGCGGGCCAGAGCTGGAATAACGTCAGCCTTGTTTCCCAACCCGGCGCCGGAGGGACGAAGATTGAAGCCCAGGGACGTGAAGTTAACGCCACCCTGACAATGCGGAAAAACGCACCGTGGCTGGCAGCCATTCGCTATCTCTACTACAACCCCACTGCAGCGAAAAGCGGCGGGACGGAAAAAAGCAGCGGCCCTCTGGCAGACGCAAAAATGGATTTCCACGGCTGGCCGGACCTTCAGCTTCGCTGCGCCGAGTGCTGGCTGTGGGGGCAAAAATATGGTCGCATCGAAGGCGATTTCACTATTCGCGGAGATACCCTGACGCTGGCGAACGGCCTGGTGGATACCGGTTTTGGCCGCCTGACGACCGATGGCGTGTGGGTGAGCGCGCCGGCGGGCGTACGAACCTCTTTAAAAGGTAAACTGCACGGTAATAAAACCGATGATTTCGTGAACTTCTTCGGCGTATCCACGCCGGTAAAAGGTTCTTCGTTTGATATTGATTATGACCTTCACTGGCGTGCGCCGCCGTGGCAGCCCGACGTTGCCTCGCTTAACGGGATCCTTAAAAGCCGTCTTGGGAAAGGCGAGTTTACCGATCTCAGCACCGGTCATGCCGGCCAGCTACTGCGTTTATTGAGCGTTGACGCGCTGCTGCGCAAGCTGCGTTTCGACTTTAGCGATACCTTCAGCGAAGGTTTCTACTTCGATTCCATTCGCAGTACGGCGTGGATTAAAGACGGCGTTCTCCATACCGACGATACGCTAGTTGATGGCCTGGAAGCGGATATTGCCATGAAAGGGTCGGTGGATCTTGTCCGCCGTCAGCTGAATATGCAGGCCGTGGTCGCGCCGGAAATTTCCGCGACCGTGGGCGTCGCTGCAGCCTTTGCCGTTAACCCGATAATCGGCGCCGCGGTCTTTGCCGCCAGCAAGGTATTGGGGCCGCTGTGGAATAAAGTTTCTATTCTGCGCTATCGCATCACCGGTCCTATCGATCAGCCGCAAATTAACGAAGTTCTGCGCCAGGCGCGAAGTGACAAAAAGCAATGATTTGACGATTGTGCGTAATTACCGCACTCTCAATAGAGAGCCTATTTTATTTCCGCCCGAGAGGCGGCAACAAACGAGTAGCAAAACGATGAGTCTGAACCTGGTAAGTGAACAATTACTGTTGGCAAACGGCCTGAACCATCAGGATCTGTTTACCATTCTTGGCCAACTGGCCGAGCGCCGTCTGGATTACGGCGATCTCTATTTTCAGTCGAGCTATCACGAGTCCTGGGTTCTTGAAGACAGCATCATTAAAGATGGTTCGTACAATATCGACCAGGGCGTCGGCGTCCGTGCGGTGAGCGGGGAAAAAACCGGCTTTGCCTATGCGGACCAGATTAGCCGACTGGCGCTGGAACAGAGCGCGCAGGCGGCGCGTACCATTGTACGCGACCACGGCGATGGTAAAGTTCATACCCTCGGCGGAGTGGAGCACAGCTCGCTCTATACCAGTATCGACCCGCTGCAAAGCATGAGTCGGGAAGAGAAGCTGGATATTCTGCGCCGGGTAGATAAAACCGCCCGCGCGGCCGATAAACGGGTGCAGGAAGTTTCCGCCAGCCTGACCGGCGTCTATGAGTTAATTCTTGTTGCCGCCACTGACGGCACGCTGGCGGCGGACGTGCGCCCGCTGGTTCGTCTTTCCGTCAGCGTGCTGGTGGAAGAGGATGGCAAACGCGAGCGCGGCGCTAGCGGCGGCGGTGGTCGCTTTGGCTATGACTATTTCCTGGCCTCGCAGGATGGCGATGTGCGCGCAGATGTATGGGCGAGAGAAGCCGTGCGTATGGCGCTGGTCAATCTGACCGCCGTCGCAGCGCCTGCCGGAATGCTGCCGGTTGTGCTGGGGGCGGGCTGGCCTGGCGTGCTGCTTCATGAAGCCGTCGGTCACGGACTGGAAGGCGATTTTAACCGTCGCGGGACCTCGGTATTCAGCGGCCATATGGGCGAATTGGTGGCCTCTGAGCTGTGCACCGTGGTGGATGATGGCACCATTGCCAACCGTCGTGGCTCCGTCGCCATTGATGACGAAGGTACTCCGGGCCAGTATAACGTTTTGATTGAAAACGGCATTCTCAAAGGCTATATGCAGGACAAGCTCAACGCCAGGCTGATGGGTGTGGCGCCAACCGGCAACGGTCGTCGCGAATCCTACGCGCACCTGCCTATGCCGCGTATGACCAACACCTACATGCTGGCGGGGAAATCAACGCCGCAGGAGATTATCGAATCGGTCGATTACGGCATCTACGCGCCGAACTTTGGCGGCGGTCAGGTGGATATCACCTCCGGGAAATTTGTCTTCTCCACGTCTGAAGCCTACCTGATTGAAAAAGGCAAAGTGACCAAAGCGGTGAAGGGGGCGACGCTCATCGGTTCAGGTATCGAAGCGATGCAGCAGATTTCGATGGTGGGGAACGATCTGAAGCTGGACAGCGGCGTCGGCGTTTGCGGCAAAGAGGGCCAGAGCGTACCGGTTGGCGTTGGTCAGCCAACGCTCAAAGTGGATAAACTCACCGTCGGCGGCACCGCCTGATATCTCTCAATGCGCTTTCGCTCGCGGCGAAAGCGCACATCACCTCCGCGGGGTCGCGATGAAAGCCGCGCGTCAGCAGCAGATAGTCGAGTTACTCAGTCAGCACCGCACCCTAACCACTGAAGCGTTATCCCAGCTTCTGCAGGTCAGCATCGAGACCGTTCGTCGCGATTTGAGCGAGCTGCAGAAACAGGGGAGTATTCAGCGTAGCCACGGGCAGGCGCGCGTTCTCCTGCGCGATAATCACAGCGGCGAGAAGCCGTTTCATAGCCGCGTGAAAAGCCATTATGCCCATAAATCTGATATTGCCCGTACCGCGCTGGCGTGGATTGATGAAGGCATGACGATCGCGCTGGATGCGAGCTCAACCTGCTGGTTTCTGGCGCGTCAGCTACCGAATATTAACCTGACGGTGTTTACCAATAGCCACCCGGTTTGCGTAGAGCTGGGCCGCCGTGAACGGATCCAGCTGATCAGCGCCGGTGGTCAGCTTCAGCGTCAATATGGCTATTACGTTAACCCTGCGCTGTTATCGCAGGTCAAATCGCTGGAGATCGATCTGTTCATTTTTTCCTGCGAGGGGATCGATAACGACGGCGTTCTCTGGGATTCCAGCGCCAATAATGCCGCTTACAAATCGCTGCTCCTGAAACGGGCGGCACAGTCGCTATTGTTAATCGACAAAAGCAAATTTCATCGCTCCGGCGAGGTGAACATCGGCAATCTCCGCGACGTGACGCAGATTATTTCCGATGCCGGGCCTGATAATGCGTTATTACCCTTTTTCGCAGGCTCTGGACGCTAGCGGGCTATTCCCCGACCGTGCATACCCTGGTAAATATTTGCCACCCCGACGAAATACTCGGTCAGGTAATTAATGCATACCTGTACCTTCAGCGGCAGCTTATCTTTCTCGGTATACAGCGCGTATACCGGTCGCGGATCGGACTGGTAGCTCGGCAGCAGGATCTCCAGTTCGCCGCGGTTGATCTCTTCGATCGCCCACATCAGCGGAACGTAAGCTACGCCGACGCCTGCCGTCAGCCAGCGCACCAGCGTCATCGGATCGTTAGTGACGAATCTGCCCTGAGGGATCAGCTTGGTTGAAATGCCTTCCGGAGCGATGATTTCAAATTCGTTATCCGGCCGGACGCTGTATTCCAGCCAGGAGTGGCTGGCGAGATCCGCCGGCTTTTCCGGACATCCGGCGTGCTGGAGATAGCTTTTCGCCGCACAGAGCACCATTGGCATAGAGCCCAGACGGCGGGAAAAGAGGCTGGAGTCCTGCAGCGCTCCCACGCGAATCACCACGTCCAGACCGTCCGCGATCAGGTCCGGCGCCGGGATGCCGGTGACCAGGTTTATGGAGAGCCCCGGGTGCTCTTTGAGCATATCGGCGGTTATGCGAGCCAGGACATTCTGTGCCATAGTTGAAGAACAGCCGATGCGCAGCGTACCGATGGGCGTATTGTTAAACGCGTATAGCTGTTCATGGACATCCTGGACTTCGAACAGCATCCGCCGACAGCCTTGATAATATATTTTTCCCGCTTCTGTTAAGCCCAGGCTGCGCGTACTGCGGTTGAGTAGCTTAACCTGTAGCTCATCTTCCAGTTTGGCTACCGTCTGGCTGATGGAAGAAACGCTCATCTGGAGCTGGCGGGCCGCGGCGGTAAATGAACCTAATTCCACCACTCTGGCAAAAACGGACATGCGTTTTAATCGTTCCATTATTCACTCTGGCTTAAAAGTGATTTAGATCACACATTATAGATAAGACCGCAATTGTTACGTTACTATATAGTTAGCTTAATAATAAACGCATCGCGCATATCACCTGTACGCTTCTTATCAAGGTCATCATGAGTCTGTTTCCTGTCATTGTGATTTTCGGCTTGTCGTTTCCGCCGATCTTCTTTGAGTTGCTGTTGTCGCTCGCCATCTTCTGGCTGGTGCATCGCCTGCTGGTTCCGACCGGCATCTATGATTTTGTCTGGCATCCGGCACTGTTTAATACCGCGCTCTATTGCTGCCTGTTTTATCTGATATCGCGTTTGTTCGTTTGAGGTAGATGTGAAAACACTAACAAGAAATATCCTCCGTACCGCAATCACTGTGATACTGGTTATCCTGGCATTTTTGGCGATTTTTCGCGCATGGGTGTATTACACCGCCTCGCCCTGGACGCGCGATGCGCGCTTTAGTGCGGATATTGTGGCCATCGCTCCCGATGTTTCCGGCCTGATTTCGCAGGTGAATATCAAGGATAACCAACTGGTTAAGAAAGACCAGGTTTTGTTCGTCATTGATCAGCCGCGTTACCAGAAAGCCTTAGCTGAGGCTGAAGCCGATGTCTCCTATTACCAGACTCTGGCGCAGGAGAAGCGCGTTGAAGCCGGCCGTCGTAACCGCCTTGGCGTCCAGGCCATGTCCCGGGAGGAGATTGACCAGGCGAATAACGTTCTGCAAACCGTTGAGCATCAGTTGGCAAAAGCGATCGCGAGTCGCGATCTGGCGAAGCTTGATCTTGAACGCACGGTCATTCGCGCTCCGGCTGATGGCTGGGTGACGAACCTGAACGTCTACAGCGGCGAGTTTATCACCCGCGGTTCTACCGCGGTTGCGCTGGTCAAGCAGAATACCTTCTATGTGATGGCCTACCTGGAAGAGACCAAGCTTGAGGGCGTGCGTCCTGGCTTCCGCGCCGAAATTACCCCGCTGGGAAGCGTGCAAACCCTTAAAGGCACCGTCGACAGCATTGCTGCTGGGGTGACCAATGCCAGCAGCAGTAGCGATACGAAAGGGCTGGCCTCTATTGACTCTAATCTTGAATGGGTACGCCTGGCACAGCGGGTGCCGGTACGTATTCACCTTGACCAGCAGCAAGGTAATCTCTGGCCGGCCGGGACGACGGCGACGGTGGTGATTACTGGTAAAGACGACCGCGATTCCAGCCGGACAAGTTTCTTCCAGAAACTGGCGATGCGCCTGCGTGAGTTCGGTTAATCGCCATGGGGATTTTCACCATCGAACCCCGGCATCTCCGCTTTGCCATTAAATTAGCCTGTGCGGTGGTGCTGGCGTTATTCGTCGGTTTTCACTTTCAGCTGGAAACACCGCGCTGGGCGGTGCTTACCGCGGCCATCGTGGCCGCCGGCCCGGCGTTTGCCGCCGGCGGAGAGCCTTACTCCGGGGCTATCCGCTATCGCGGGATGCTGCGTATTGTCGGTACCTTTATCGGCTGTATCGCCGCGCTGGCGATTATCATCCTGATGATCCGCGCCCCGCTGCTGATGGTGCTGGTCTGCTGCCTGTGGGCAGGGTTCTGTACCTGGATCTCCTCTCTGGTGCGGGTTGAGAACTCCTATGCCTGGGGCCTGGCGGGCTATACCGCGCTTATCATTATTATCACTATCCACGAAGAGCCGATGCTGGCGCCGCAGTTCGCCGTCGAACGGTGCAGTGAAATTGTTGTTGGTATCGTCAGCGCTATCGTGGCCGACCTGCTATTTTCGCCGCGGTCGATTAAAAAAGAGATCGACCTTGAGCTGGATAACCTGCTGATCGATCAATACCGCCTGATGCAGCTTTGCGTGGCGTATGCCGATAAAGACGAAGTCGATAAGGCCTGGAGCGCGCTGGTTCGCCGCACCAACGGGCTGGAAGGGATGCGCGGAAACTTAATTATGGAGTCCTCGCGCTGGGCAAAAGTGAACCAGCGGCTGAAGGCGATCAATACCCTCTCTTTGACCTTAATTACCCAGGCCTGTGAAACCTATTTGATTCAGAATACCCGGCCTGAGATGGTCACCGATGACTACCGCGAGCTGTTCGCTGAACCGGTTGAGACCGTGCAGGACGTGCACCGCCAGTTAAAGCGGATGCGCCGCTTTTTAACCTGGAAGGGAGAGCACAATACGCCGGTGACGATCTACAGCTGGGTCGGGGCTGCGACGCGCTATCTACTTTTGAAGCGGGGCGTGGTTGGCAATACCAAAATCAGCCGTATTGAAGCGGAAGTGCTGCAAGGTGAAGTGGTGGTGAAGGCGGAATCCGCCGAGCGACATCATGCGATGGTCAACTTCTGGCGTACGTCGATCTCCTGCATCCTCGGTACGCTGTTCTGGCTGTGGACCGGCTGGACTTCAGGTAGCGGGGCGATGGTGATGATCGCAGTTGTCACTGCCTTAGCGATGCGTTTGCCTAATCCGCGAATGGTGGCTATCGATTTCCTCTACGGCACGTTGGCGGCATTACCGTTGGGGGCGCTGTTTTTCCTCGTGATTATGCCCGCGACTCAGCAAAGTATGCTGCTGCTGTGTATCAGCCTGGCGGTGATGGCATTTTTTATCGGTATCGAGGTGCAAAAGCGGCGGTTGGGTTCGCTGGGGGCGCTGGCCAGCACCATTAATATTCTGGTGCTGGATAATCCGATGAAGTTTCAATTCAACCAATTTCTGGATAGCGCCTTAGGCCAGATCGTGGGGTGTTTCCTCGCGCTGATGGTGATTTTACTGGTTCGCGATAACTCTCAGGCTCGCACCGGTCGCGTGTTGCTCAACCAGTTTGTCTCGGCGGCGGTATCATCGCTGACCACCAATACGGCGCGACGAAAGGAAAACCATTTGCCGGCCCTGTATCGCCAGCTCTTTTTGTTGCTGAATAAATTTCCCGGCGATATCGCCCGCTTTCGTCTGGCGCTGACCCTGATTATTGCGCATCAGCGCCTGCGCGACGCGCCAGTACCGATAAATGACGACCTGTCGGTATTCCACCGGCAGTTGCGTCGTACGGCGGATCGCGTCATTTCCGCCAGTAGCGATGATAAGCGCCGCTACTATTTTGCCCGCCTGCTTAATGAGCTGGATATTTACCAGCAAAAATTACAGCTCTGGGAAGCCTCTCCGCAGGTGACCGAGCCGGTGCGAAGGCTGGTGGAGATGCTGCATAAGTACCAGCATGTATTAACCAATAGCTAGCCGCCAGAACCGACGCCTGAAGCGTCGGTTTTTTTATCGCTATACTTAATTGTCTGAGTATGAATTCTACCGTCAGAGTGGAACTACACGCCGGGATGACCGGGCTATGAAAAGTTGCAGGTGTGGACAGGATGCGGGCAATGACTACCTATACCTTTGATTTTGATGAAATAGCTGAACAGCAGGATTTTTATCGTGAGTTTTCACGTACCTTTGGCTTAACGCGTGAGAAAGTGAACAACCTGGATTCGCTGTGGGAAGCGGTGACCGCAGGGCTGCTGCCCCTGCCGCTAGAGATTGAGTTTATTCATTTAAGCGATAATCAGCGACGGCGCTTTGGCGCGATAATATTGCTATTTGATGAAGCGGAAGAAGAGCTGGAAGGGGAGCTTCGTTTTAATGTGCGGCAGTCGTAAAAAAGCCCCCGACAGAGCGGGGGCAAGTCGTCGGATAAGACGACGAGGGTTTATTTGTACAGCTCAGCCGTAGCGTGCCAGCTATCGCCGGTACGGGCTTCAATAATTCGGTAGCTGCTGGCGCCTTCTTTTTCAGCTTTAGCCGCCAGTTCCTGGCGCATATCCATCGGCGCGCTGCCTACCTGAGAAACGGAAACGGTGCCCATGGACTGCAGATTTTGCGCCTGTTCAGCATTCACTTGATTGACGGCAGCGTTTGCGCCGAAAGAGAGAACGGAAGCCAGACCCAGGGATGCGATGATAATTGCGCTTTTCATAATCTTTTCTCCAACCTTAATATTTGCAGCGGCGGGAGGCTTAATAAACCTGGGGCCGCTGGAGAGATTCTGTTTCAGTTAATGACCGACAATCGTTAAATCTTATTTATAAAGCTCAGCCGTTGCGTGCCAGTGGTCACCGGTACGTGCTTCAATAATGCGGTATGAAGAAGCACCTTCTTCTTGTGCTTTCTTGTTCAGCATTTCGTGCATATCCATCGGGGAAGAACTTACCGCGCCGACGGAAACGGTGCCGATTGCCTGACGGCCTTGAGCCTGTTCGCTGTTGATAGAGTCAGCGGCGAAGGCGCCGAAAGACAGAACGGAAAGGATGCTTAATGCTGCTACAGTGGTTTTGATTTTCATGATGTTCACCTCGTCGAATCTTTTTGTTGGGGGTCTTTGTTTCGTGACCCTCATCACAAAATCAAGTATACACTAATCACTGAAAATATTAATACCTTGCTAATTGTTTTTCATGTAAATAATTACAAAGAAATGTCTTTTTTATAACGTATAAGAATTAGAAATGTCACAATCTTGCCAGGTTAGGCGATTATGATTAATAAAATCATGAGGTTATATGAATTTGATCTTTTGTGCGCTTAAGTGGGTTTCATCACGTAAATGAATGTATAGAAACGGAAAAACACACAAAATGTTAAAGAAATGATAATTTTTTGAAGGGATACCCTCTGGCGTTAACCAGAGGGGAGGGGATCAGAGTTCCTGCTCAAACAGAACGAGAATGGCGTCATGCAGCTCTTTAACGGTAAAACCCCTGGCCGGGGTGGTAAAGATAGTGTCATCACCGGCAATGCTGCCGAGAATACCTTCAGCTTTGCCCAGGGAGTCCAGAAGCCGGGCGATCAGCTGCGCTGCGCCTGGGCTGGTATGAATAACCACGACCGAATCGTTATAGTCGATATCCAGCACCAGGTTTTTTAGCGGACTGGAGGTCGTCGGGACGCCAAGCTCGGCGGGCAGGCAGTAAACCATTTCCATTTTGGCGTTACGCGTGCGTACGGCGCCAAACTTAGTGAGCATACGTGAGACTTT
Organism: Klebsiella sp. BDA134-6; assembly: GCF_015601345.1. NCBI lineage: Bacteria > Pseudomonadati > Pseudomonadota > Gammaproteobacteria > Enterobacterales > Enterobacteriaceae > Klebsiella > Klebsiella sp. BDA134-6. The sequence goes on along the minus strand of NZ_CP064784.1, from coordinate 5,331,864 downwards.
CGATTGGTTGATATTATCGAAGCCTTCCTCTTGCAGAGCCTGTACGATTTCACCTTGAGAGCTGAATTTTTCTTCTTTAAGCAGCGCTTTAAACGCCTTAACCAGTTCTTCTTGTTTTGCCGAACTACGCATAAGTCACCCAATTATGGTGGTAAAAACAACATCATTATGCATAAACATGCATTTTTATGCAAATAATCCGCAGGGGAGAAGCGTAAATAATGTTATGAAGGGCGCATATTTTAGCAAAAAACCCTAATAAGGAACATGCTTTCGTCACGGCGCGCAAATTGCTACAAAAGTAAATGAAATGTTATTAAATGATGTTGTTCTGCTCAATGCGCTGGGTGTATTGTAACCAATAGTCGATCCGGTACTACGCTTTGCTGGATGGTCAGTCTCAGGGAGGAAAATGCGAAGCTGCTGCATCGCTGCGCACGACCACGCATTCTTCAGCCATAATTATTGTAATTGTTCATCTTGTGAATTAAGGTCCAGGCGACGGAGTAACGAAAGACTATTTTAACCATAATAAGGAGTTTAGGATGAAAGTTGCAGTCCTCGGCGCCGCTGGTGGAATCGGCCAGGCGCTTGCCCTACTACTTAAGACCCAACTGCCTTCAGGTTCAGAACTCTCGTTGTACGACATCGCTCCGGTAACACCGGGCGTGGCGGTTGATCTTAGCCATATCCCTACCGATGTAAAAATCAAAGGTTTTTCCGGCGAAGACGCCACCCCTGCGCTGGAAGGTGCTGATGTGGTGCTGATATCCGCGGGCGTAGCGCGTAAGCCCGGAATGGATCGCTCCGATTTATTCAACGTTAATGCCGGTATTGTGAAAAATCTGGTACAGCAAATCGCCAAAACCTGCCCGCAGGCCTGCGTCGGGGTTATCACCAACCCGGTGAACACCACCGTGGCGATTGCCGCAGAAGTGCTGAAAAAAGCCGGTGTTTACGATAAGAACAAGCTGTTTGGCGTCACGACGCTGGATATTATCCGCTCGAATACCTTTGTCGCTGAACTAAAAGGCAAATCTTCGTCAGACGTTGAGGTTCCGGTTATTGGCGGCCACTCCGGTGTGACTATTCTTCCTTTATTGTCACAAATTCCGGGTGTCAGCTTCAGCGATCAGGAAGTGGCGGATTTGACTAAACGCATTCAAAACGCTGGTACTGAAGTTGTTGAAGCAAAAGCCGGTGGTGGCTCAGCAACGCTATCAATGGGGCAGGCCGCCGCGCGATTCGGTCTCTCTTTAGTTCGTGCCATGCAGGGAGAGAAAGGCGTGGTGGAATGCGCCTATGTTGAAGGTGATGGCCAATATGCCCGCTTCTTCTCTCAGCCGTTGCTGTTAGGTAAAAATGGCGTAGAGCAGCGTCAGTCTATCGGTAAACTGAGCGCGTTTGAGCAGCAGGCGCTGGAGGGGATGCTGGATACGTTGAAGAAAGATATCGCCCTTGGCGAAGACTTTGTGAATAAATAACGCTTCATTAAAAGAGAAGCCGGAGCCTGGGTTCCGGCTTTTTTATGCCTTTCTCCCGCCCCTGAATGACTCAACCTGCTGGTAAATCTGCTAAACTCCCCGCGTCTTGAGCGGCAACAAACGAGGACGTCGTGAAAAAAATTGAAAGAAAGCAGACCAGGGACCAAATTACTCAAATGATCCGTTACGAGATCCTTTCCGGCAGTATGAAGTCGGGGGATGAGCTCGCGCAGGAGAGTATTGCGGAACAGCTGGGGCTTTCTCGTATGCCGGTTCGTGAAGCGTTACAGGCCCTGGAGCAGGAAGGGTTTCTGGTGCGCTTGCCAAACCGCCATATGCAGGTCTCTCGGCTGGAACCTGACCACGTCAGCCATATTTTCCAGGCCATTGCGGCGATGGCAACGGCGCTTTTTTCACTGGTGCCCGCGTCGGCAGGCGAGTCGCTGGCTACGAGAGCGCGAGAGTTGGGGCTTCCTGGTGAAAGGATTCGGGAGCTGGCGTTTCATCAGGCGCTTATTTCTTATATTGATAACCGCTATCTGGAAAAAATTTATCAGCAGTTTTTAGATGGTTATATCGGCTATGTCATTCTGTATCTGAAAGAGGATAATCAGGAGTCGGCGCAAATACTCAGTTCTCTGATGGATGCTATCCATCAAGGCGATCGCGCCGAGATCGCGCAGGAAACGCAGCGTTATTTCCTCTCTCTGGCAGAAATAATGCGTCAACACATGAAGGATTGGGAAAGTGCAGAAGCCTCGATTAGGGAAAATTAAGCTTCTTTCAGCGAAAGAGCAGGTCGCGGCAGTCTTACGTAAAGCGATACTGTCGCGAGATTTAGTTGAAGGGCAAGAAATAACCCTTGAAGGGATCGCCAGTATGGTTGGCGTATCCAGTATGCCCGTGCGTGAAGCATTTCAGATACTGGCTGCGGATGGGCTGATTAAAGTCCGCCCCAATAAAGGGGCGGTTGTGCTGGGGATTAACGAACAAACGATTCACGAGCATTACGAGATTCGCGCGCTGCTGGAGAGTGAAGCGGTCGCTAAAGCTTCTCGCCCTGGGACGGACATTTCGCGCATTGCCGAAGTTCATTACGCTGCGGAAAAAGCGTTGGCGGAAAATAACTCAGCTGAATATTCTGACCTCAATCAGGCTTTTCATATGGAGATATGGAACGCGGCCGGAAACGGCAAAATGAAGCTGCTGCTCAGCAATATGTGGAACGGGCTCTCGATGGGGCATAAGGTCACCGAGGAAGAGTACGCGATCATTTCCATACGCGAGCATAAAGGGATTTTACTGGCCCTGGAGCAGCATAATGAAGCGTTGGCCCGTCAGCTAATGCGCGAGCATATCATCCGTTCGATGGAAAATATGCTGACGCGCTATGTCGACGAGCCCTCGGCCTGACCTAATCGCCTGTACGATCGTTGCAGGCGTCTTATCTATTCATTCCATAAATTAATTTCGCTAAGGTACTGCTTTTGCGGGGTTTTGATAAAGATCGCAATCCTGACTCTTTCGTGAAAAACGCATTGACTTAGTCTTTGTATGGGAATAGTTTCCCTCTCGTCAATATTGGATACAATATCATATATCATTGATGGGATAATTATAAATATGGAACCGATTACCATTACTCTATGTTTGCTGGTGTTTGCTATCGCCATGTTTGTGTGGGAAAAAATACCGCTCGCGGTCACGTCTATGGTGGTTTGCGTCGCGCTGGTTCTCACCGGCGTGCTCAATCTCAAGCAGGCTTTCGCCGGCTTTATCGACACCAACGTTATTCTCTTCGTCGCCATGTTTATCGTCGGCGGGGCGCTATTTGAAACCGGGATGGCGAATAAGGTGGGGGGCGTGATTACTCGCTTCGCGAAAACGGAAAAGCAGCTGATTTTTACCATTATGGTCGTGGTTGGCGTGATGTCCGGTTTCCTCTCCAATACCGGTACCGCAGCCGTCCTGATCCCGGTCGTTATCGGTGTGGCGGCAAAATCAGGCTTTGCTCGTTCCCGACTGCTGATGCCGCTGGTTTTCGCTGCCGCGCTCGGCGGTAACCTGTCGTTGATTGGCGCGCCGGGCAACCTGATTGCGCAGTCAGCTTTGCAGAATATTGGCAGCGGTTTTGGCTTTTTTGAATATGCCAAACTCGGTTTACCGATGCTGGTTTGCGGCGTTATTTACTTCTTGACCATCGGCTATAAATTCCTGCCCAACCACCCGAACCGTGGGGAAGTTGGCAGCGTCGGCGAACAGCGCGATTACAGTCACGTTCCGCGTTGGAAGCAAATCCTCTCTTTCGTTGTTCTGATCGCCACGATCCTCGGCATGATTTTCGAAAAGCAGACCGGTGTGAGTCTTGCGGTAGCGGGCTGTATCGGCGCGCTGGTGCTGGTGGTTACCGGCGTGCTTACAGAAAAGCAGGCCTATAAAGCCATTGATTCTCAGACTATTTTTATCTTCGGCGGCACGCTGGCGCTGGCGAAAGCGCTGGAAATGACCGGGGCGGGAAAACTGGTGGCGGATCACGTGATTGGCCTGCTGGGACAAAACTCTTCGCCGTTTATGCTGCTGGTGGTGGTCTTTGCGCTGTCCATCATTATGACTAACTTCATGTCCAACACCGCGACCGTCGCGTTGTTAGTACCGGTGAGCCTGTCGATTGCGGCGGGCATGGGCGCCGATCCTCGTGCGGTGCTAATGGCGACGGTTATTGGCAGTTCTTGCGCCTACGCCACGCCAATCGGCATGCCTGCCAACATGATGGTGCTGTCGGCAGGCGGCTATAAGTTTGTTGACTACGCCAAATCCGGCATCCCACTGATTATCGTTTCCACCATTGTCAGCCTGATTCTGCTGCCAATCCTTTTCCCTTTTCATCCGTAATGAACGGAAGCTGTCCTGACTAAGGAGCCTGTATGAGCAAAAGTGAACAGATATCCCATATGACCAATATTATGGCCAAATTTGTGGGGTACACCGGCAAAGTCTTGCCTGATGATGTCACCGTAAAACTGGAAGAGTTGCATAAGAAAGAGACCAGTAAACTGGCCGACGTCATCTTTACGACCATGATTGAGAACCAGCGTCTGGCAAAAGAGCTGGATCGCCCTTCATGCCAGGATACCGGCGTGATTCAGTTTCTGGTGGAGTGCGGGGCTAACTTCCCGCTGATCGGTGAACTGGAAGCGCTGCTGCGTGAAGCGGTGATCAAAGCGACCGTGGATTCCCCGCTGCGCCACAACAGCGTTGAGACTTTTGATGAATACAACACCGGTAAAAACGTGGGTAAAGGTACGCCGACGGTATTCTGGGAGATCGTTCCCAATTCCGATCGGTGCAGCATTTATACCTATATGGCGGGCGGCGGCTGTTCCCTGCCGGGGAAAGCGATGGTGCTGATGCCGGGCGCGGGTTATGAAGGCGTTACCCGCTTTGTTCTCGACGTGATGACCAGCTACGGTTTAAACGCGTGTCCACCGCTGCTGGTAGGCGTGGGCGTGGCGACTTCCGTTGAAACGGCGGCGCTACTGTCGAAAAAAGCGCTGATGCGCCCTATAGGCTCGCACAATGAGAATGAACGTGCGGCGTCGTTGGAAAAAATGCTGGAAGACGGCATTAACAAAATTGGCCTTGGGCCTCAGGGGATGTCCGGTAATACCTCCGTCATGGGTGTGAATATTGAAAACACCGCGCGCCATCCCTCCACCATCGGGGTGGCGGTGAACGTCGGCTGCTGGTCGCACCGAAAAGGACATATCGTTTTTGATAAAGACTTGAACTACACCATTACGTCTCACAGCGGAGTGAATTTCTGATGACTAAAAAAATCCTTACGACGCCGATTAAAAATGAAGATTTAGCCGATATTAAAGCGGGCGATATTATTTATCTCAACGGTCATATTGTGACCTGTCGCGATGTGGCGCACCGTCGTTTAATTGAAGGTGGGCGCGAATTACCCGTTGATGTTAGCGGTGGCGCTATTTTACACGCCGGACCGATTGTCCGTCCGATTAAAGGTGAGGACGATAAGTTTGAAATGGTTTCCGTTGGGCCGACCACCAGCATGCGCATGGAAAAATTCGAAAAAGAATTTATTGCAAAGACCGGCGTGAAATTAATTGTTGGGAAAGGCGGCATGGGGAAAGGTACCGAGGAGGGATGCGCGGAGCATAAAGCGCTGCACTGCGTATTCCCGGCCGGTTGCGCGGTAGTGGCTGCGGTGTGCGTGGAAGAGATCGAAGATGCGCAGTGGCGCGATCTGGGAATGCCGGAAACGCTATGGGTATGTCGGGTAAAAGAGTTTGGTCCGCTAATTGTCTCTATTGATACCCATGGAAATAACCTGTTCGAACAGAACAAAATTATTTTTAACCAGCGTAAAGAGCTCGTCGCTGATGAAATATGCCAGAACGTAAGCTTTATCAAATAATCTGGGTTATATGAATTGCACGATAATGATGGCGATACGTTTATTGCGATAATAAACAAGGACTCTGGCCGGGGCGGTTCAGGGAACTCCATCCTTATTATTTTCGTTATATACCCAGTGGATTTCGAGTTGCTTTGAGGCGGCAAGAGAGAGAATCCCCAGGAGCTTACTCAAGTAAGTGGCTGGGGTGAACGAACGTAGCCAACAAAGAAGCAACTTGAAAGACGATGGATATAAATAACATCATTATCGTGCCTCCTGCCTGAAGGCTATTTTATGACTAATGCAGCACTGTTACTGGGTGAAGGCTTCACCCTGATGTGCCTCGGCATGGGCTTTGTGCTGGCGTTTCTGTTCCTGCTGATTTTCGCCATCCGCAGCATGTCCGCCGCCGTCAACCGCTTCTTCCCGGAACCGGCTCCCGCGCCGAAGGCCACACCTGCCGCCGCGCCCGCTGACGACTTCGCCCGCTTAAAGCCGGTAATTGTCGCCGCTATTCACCACCATCGCCGCCTTAACCCTTAATTCACGGAGGAATCCATGACCGTTGCCATTACCGATGTCGTCCTGCGCGACGCCCACCAGTCCCTTTTTGCCACCCGCCTGCGCCTCGACGATATGCTCCCCGTCGCCGCGCGGCTCGACGACGTGGGCTACGGCTCCCTCGAATGCTGGGGCGGCGCCACCTTTGACGCCTGCATCCGCTTCCTCGGCGAAGACCCCTGGGTCCGCCTGCGCGAACTGAAAAAGGCCATGCCGAAGACCCCGCTGCAGATGCTGCTCCGCGGCCAGAATCTGCTCGGCTACCGCCACTACGCCGATGACGTGGTGCAGCGCTTCGTTGAGCGCGCCGTCAAAAACGGCATGGACGTGTTCCGCGTCTTCGACGCCATGAACGACCCGCGCAATATGCAGGCCGCCCTGCAGGCGGTGCGCAGCCACGGCGCGCACGCCCAGGGCACGCTCTCCTACACCACCAGTCCGGCTCACACCCTGCAGACCTGGCTCGACCTGACCGAACAGCTGCTGGAAACCGGCGTCGATTCCATTGCGATTAAAGACATGTCGGGCATTCTCACCCCGATGGCCGCCTTTGAGCTGGTGAGTGAAATCAAAAAACGTTATGACGTGAAGCTGCACCTGCACTGTCACGCCACCACCGGGATGGCGGAGATGGCCCTGCTGAAGGCCATCGAGGCCGGCGTCGACGGCGTCGATACCGCCATCTCGTCCATGAGCGCCACCTACGGCCACCCGGCCACCGAGGCGCTGGTGGCGACGCTGGCCGGAACGGAACATGACACCGGGCTGGATATCCTGAAGCTGGAGAGCATCGCCGCGTACTTTCGCGAAGTGCGCAGAAAATACCACGCCTTCGAAGGCCAGCTGAAGGGCACCGACAGCCGTATCCTCGTGGCCCAGGTGCCGGGCGGCATGCTCACCAACCTCGAAGGCCAGCTGAAGCAGCAGAACGCCGCCCACCGTCTGGATGAGGTGCTGGCGGAAATCCCCCGCGTGCGCGAGGACCTCGGCTTTATCCCGCTGGTCACCCCCACCTCGCAGATTGTCGGCACCCAGGCGGTGCTTAACGTCCTCACCGGGGAGCGCTACAAAACCATTGCGAAGGAGACCGCCGGCATTCTGAAGGGCGAGTACGGCCACACCCCGGTGCCGGTCAACGCGGCATTACAGGCCCGCGTGCTGGACGGCGCCGAAGCCATCACCTGCCGCCCGGCGGACCTGCTGAAGCCGGAGCTGGAAGCCGACGTGAAGCGCCAGGCGCAGGAGAAGGGCATCACGCTTGCGGAGAACGCCATCGACGACGTGCTCACCGTGGCGCTGTTCCCGCAGGTCGGCCTGAAGTTCCTTGAGAACCGCCATAACCCGGCGGCCTTTGAGCCGCTGCCGCAGGCGGAAGAGGCAAAACCTGCCGCCGCTCCGGTGAAAGCCGCCGCTTCCGGCGTCTACACCGTGGAAGTGGAAGGGAAAGCCTTTGTGGTGAAGGTCAGCGACGGCGGCGATATCAGCCCGCTGACAGCGGCCGCTCCGGCGGCGCCTTCCGCCCCGGCTCAGGCTGCCGCCCCGGCAGGCGCCGGTACGCCGGTGACCGCGCCGCTGGCGGGCACTATCTGGAAGGTGCTGGCCACCGAGGGCCAGAGCGTGGCCGAGGGCGACGTACTGCTGATTCTGGAGGCCATGAAGATGGAAACCGAAATCCGCGCCGCGCAGGCCGGGACCGTGCGCGGTATCGCGGTGAAATCCGGGGACGCGGTCGCGGTGGGCGACACCCTGCTGGCCCTGGCGTAAGGAAGAGGAACGGAAATGGAAAGTCTGAACGCCCTGATTCAGGGCATGGGGCTGATGCACCTCGGCGGCGGCCAGGCCGTCATGCTGCTGGTGAGCCTGCTGCTGCTGTGGCTGGCCATCGCGAAGAAGTTCGAGCCGCTGCTGCTGCTGCCGATTGGCTTCGGCGGGCTGCTGTCGAATATTCCCGAGGCCGGGCTGGCGCTGACCGCCCTGGAGAGCCTGCTGGCCCATCACGACGCCGGGCAGCTGGCGGTGATTGCGGCGAAGCTTAACTGTACGCCGGACGTTCATGCCATCAAGGAGGCACTGGCCCTGGCGCTGCCGTCGGTGCAGGGGCAGATGGAAGACCTCGCCGTGGATATGGGCTACTCCGCCGGGGTGCTGGCGATTTTTTATAAGGTCGCCATCGGCTCGGGCATCGCCCCGCTGGTGATATTTATGGGCGTCGGGGCGATGACCGACTTCGGCCCGCTGCTGGCCAACCCGAGGACCCTGCTGCTGGGGGCGGCGGCGCAGTTCGGCATCTTCGCCACGGTGCTCGGGGCGCTGACGCTGAACTACTTCGGGATTATCAGCTTCACCCTGCCGCAGGCGGCGGCCATCGGCATCATCGGCGGCGCGGACGGGCCGACGGCGATTTACCTCTCCGGGAAACTGGCGCCGGAGCTGCTGGGCGCCATCGCGGTGGCGGCGTACTCGTATATGGCGCTGGTGCCGTTAATCCAGCCGCCGATTATGAAGGCGCTGACCAGCGAGAAGGAGCGGAAAATCCGCATGGTGCAGCTGCGCACGGTGAGTAAGCGGGAGAAGATTCTGTTCCCGGCGGTACTGCTGCTGCTGGTGGCGCTGCTGCTGCCGGACGCGGCGCCGCTGCTGGGGATGTTCTGCTTCGGCAACCTGATGCGCGAGAGCGGGGTGGTGGAGCGCCTGAGCGACACGGTGCAGAACGGGCTGATAAATATCGTGACGATATTCCTCGGGTTATCGGTAGGGGCGAAGCTGGTGGCGGACAAGTTCCTGCAGCCGCAGACGCTGGGGATACTGGTGCTGGGGGTGATTGCGTTCTGCGTGGGGACGGCGGCGGGCGTGCTGATGGCGAAGCTGCTGAACCTGTGCAGTAAGCACAAAATCAACCCGCTGATTGGCTCGGCGGGCGTGTCGGCGGTACCGATGGCGGCGCGGGTGTCGAACAAAGTGGGGCTGGAGTCGGATGCGCAGAACTTCCTGCTGATGCACGCGATGGGCCCGAACGTGGCGGGAGTGATTGGCTCGGCGATTGCCGCCGGGGTGATGCTCAAGTACGTGCTGGCGATGTAGTTCTGTGCTCTTCACGGAGGCGGCGCGTTGCGCCTGCCCGGGCTACGGGATCGCAGATGACTGTAAACCCGTAGCCCGGCTGAGCGCAGCGCGAGCCGTGGAATTTCCATAAGGAGACTTTGATGAATGAAACCATAGCATTACGTCCTGGCTGCAGGGCTTCGACATCAACAAAGGACGTGGTCGTGGATGACATGCTGGCGTCGCTCAATGAGCTCGAACAGCTGCAACCGGCGCTGAATTTGCTGGCACACCCCTCAATCGCTCAGGGTAGCCATGATTTCTTTGTCCAGTGTTATGATGCTGGCGTACGGCATGCGCAGGCCGGGGCTTTTGAAACGGTGCCGACGCTGCCTGGTTCGCTGTCACATGAGCGGCAAAGATACGCGCTGCTGTGTGCGGCGGCCGGTCGCCTGGATGCTCTGGGGCAGGCGCTGACGCACAATCGTCTGTGCGATTTGGCCGGTCAGTTTTGTGCTGGCATGGCGGATGTTGATAGCGAAATCCGCAGCGGTTTCTATACCGTGCGTAGCATACCGCTACCGGTTTACCGGCGGCTGCAGCGGGATAATCATTCACATGGCATCTGCCTGCAGCAGGCGCTGCTGCATCTGCTGGCCTGGAAAAGTGATTCCCCCTGGGCGCGGCAGCAGGCCCAGCGGTTGCTCTGGCAGGGCGGCGTTCTGGGAGATAAAGGCGAGTTTGCGCTGATAACGCTGGATGACGAGCTGCGGGAGCGCCAGTTTGCGTGGCCCGGGCTGCGGTCGCTGCTGGCCGTGACCGGGTTTCTGGCGAAATTCCCGGCCGGGCCATTGTTTGCTGATTGAAAGGCGCTCCCCTGGCGGGGAGCCTGTTAATTGGTCGCCGGATATTCCTGGACGGCGATATGCAGCGTAATTTTTTTATCATCGCGCATAATCACCACCGGAATTTCCGAGCCCGGGCGAATCTCTGCGACCTGATCCATGGTTTCCAGGGCGGAAACGGCGGGTTTGTCGTTAACCGAAATAATGACGTCGTTGGCGCGGATCCCTGCCTGGGCCGCCGGGCCTTCCGGCGCAACATCATTCACCACAATCCCCTGCAGCTGATCGATGCCGCCGCCGCCCTGCGCATGCAGCGGCGCAATTTCGCGGCCGCTGATCCCAATATAACCGCGAATAACGCGGCCATCGCGGATCAGCTTATCCATAATCTTGGTTGCCAGTTGGAAAGGGATTGCAAAGCCGATCCCTTCCGGCGTTTCGCCATCGTTGCTTTTATCAAATGACAGGGTGTTGATACCCATCAGCTCACCCAGCGAGTTCACCAGCGCGCCGCCTGAGTTACCGTGGTTGATTGACGCGTCGGTCTGCAGGAAGTTCTGGCGTCCGGTGGGGTTCAGGCCGATACGGCCAGTGGCGCTGATAATGCCCTGGGTAATGGTTTGCCCAAGGTTGTACGGGTTGCCGATCGCCAACACGACGTCACCGATATGTGGCACGCGTTTCGGGTTAATCGGAATGACCGGCAGGCCGCCGCTGGCGTTGATTTTTAACACCGCGAGATCGGTGAGAGTATCCGAGCCGACCAGCAGCGCTTCAAAAACCCGACCATCCTGTAGGGCCACGATAATCTGATCGGCATCGTTGATAACGTGCTTATTGGTCAGGATATAGCCGCGCTGGTCCATGATCACACCGGAACCGAGCGTTAGCTGGTTATGACTGGTGCTGTTGAGGGCGCGGTTATAGACGTTCACGACCGCCGGGGCGGCGCGGCGAACGGCGGAATTATAGCTGGCAGGGGATTCATCCGCGCTATCGTATTGCGTGGTTGGCGAAAGCTGCCACTGGCGCAACGAAGGCATAACGGCCAGCAGCAGACCGCCGACAATCAAACCAATAAGTATCGAACGTAAAAGCTTTCCAGGCATGATGCAGATATCGTTGATGGATGGACAGGCGCAGCATAACACGTCTTGTCCGGACATCGCACTGCACGCGATGCCCGGAAGGCGAGTTAACGTAGCAGCAGATAGATGCTTTCGCTGCCGCGAATGACGTTCAGCGCAATCACCGTCGGCTTGCTTTCAAGCACTTTTCGCAGTTCGGCAATGGACCGTACGCGCTCGCGGTTGAGGCCAATAATGATGTCGTCTTTATGCAGCCCCGCCTGGGCGGCAGGGCTAGCTTTATCGACATTATCAATGACGACGCCTTTGGTCCCGTCTTTCATCTGACCGTCGCTTAACGATGCGCCCTGCAGTGCTGGCGCGATAAGTTCGGCGCTGGCGGAAGAAGAGGTGCTCTTGTCGAGAGTGACTTCAACTTCTACGGGCTTTCCTTCGCGCAGGAGCCCCAGTTTCACCTTGGTCCCCGGCTCGGTCGTGGCGATGCGGGAGCGCAGTTCGGCGAAGCTGTTGAGCGGCTTGCCGTTCAGGCTGATGATAACGTCGCCAGATTTGATGCCCGCTTTGGCCGACCCGGAATTTGGCAGCACTTCGCTGACGAAGGCGCCGCGCTGGACGTCGAGATTCATCGCTTTGGCGATATCCGCGCTCATTTCCATGCCTTTGATGCCCAGCAGGCCGCGTTTGATTTCACCAAATTGAATTAGCTGCTGGGAGAGGATTTTCGCCATATTGCTGGGGATCGCGAAGCCAATGCCGACGCTGCCGCCGCCGGGGGCCAGAATTGCAGTATTGATACCAATCAGCTCGCCGTTGAGGTTCAGCAGCGCACCGCCGGAGTTGCCGCGGTTAATCGAGGCATCGGTCTGGATAAAGTTCTCCAGCCCTTCAAGGTTCAGGCCGCTGCGGCCAAGGGCTGAAATAATCCCGGAAGTGGCGGTCTGACCCAGACCAAATGGGTTACCGACGGCGACGGCGAAATCGCCTACCCGCAGCTTATCGGAGTCGGCGATAGCGATTTGCGTCAGATTACTGGGTTTTAACAGCTGCAGCAGGGCGATATCGCTCTGCTCGTCGCTGCCGACCAGTTTGGCATCGAACTCGCGGCCATCGTTAAGCTGGACGCTGATTTTCTGCGCCTGATTAATCACGTGATTATTGGTCAGCACGTAGCCTTTTGCCGCGTCAATGATGACCCCAGAACCCAGGCCTTCAAACGGCTGCGCCTGCTCTTGCGGCGCATTGTCGCCAAAGTACTTCTTCAGCTCTTCCGGCATATTCTGCGCGGGTGACGCGGTGCCCTCAACCTGTACGCTCACCACCGCCGGCAACACTTTTTCCAGCATCGGCGCGAGGCTTGGCAACGCGCCCTGGCCGGGAACCTGTGTCGGTAAAGACGCTGCTGCCGGAGGTAAGGCGGACAACGACAACCCAACGCTTAACGCTAACGCACTTAACAGCAAAGTCTGTTTATTCATTAGATGCTGGCTCTCGTAACCTGAGGTGTATGGGAAACGTCCCGAATGGTCCGATGTTATTGAATTTTCGGCCCGGTAACAACGTGGGCAATAGTTAAATTGTAGCTGGGATGAGAGGTTGAAACGGGCGCAGAGGGTGCGCCCGGAAAATATTTTTACTGTCGTTGGCGGATTAGTCGCGCTTTACGCCGCCGCGCAGCAGGCCGGATGCGCCTTCAGAGTAGTCGCGCGGCATCTGGACCGGGGCCTGATCGTTGCCCGCTTCAGACTCTTCCAGACGATTACGGAACGGATTGGCGTCCGCCATGCTGTCCGGCAGCAGGTTGCTGGAGCTTTTCGCCATATGCTGATACAGCTGGCGGTAATCATGCGCCATGTTATCCAGCAGCTCTGCGCTCCGGGCAAAGTGGCTTACCAGCTCTTCGCGGTACTCTTCCAGCTCTGCTTTATTCTTTTCCAGTTCAAACTGCAGCGCCTGCTGTTGGCGTAATTTGCGATTGCCAAAACGCATCGCGACGGCGCCGATAATGATGCCGACAACTAGCCCAATTAGCGCGTATTCCCAGGTCATGAACATCTCCCGTTGTTTTGTGGTTCCGTAGGGTGGCTGTGAGGCTCTCCGCCTGCGCCCGATAATGCCACTATAACCGCTAATTCCACAGAAGTGGAATCCTGGCGTATCATCACGTAGTGTAGAGCGGCCTTTTTTTCGTCAATCGTGAGCTATGGCATTACGGTTTTCAAGGAATAACAATTAGATCATGCAAAGCCTGTCCCCAACATCGCGTTACCTTTCCTCTCTCAAGGAGGGGAGCCATCAACCTGACGACGTCCAGCGAGAAGCGGTCAGCCGCCTCGATACGATTTATCAAGAACTGCAGAATAAACCTTCGGTCGCACCGCAAACCGGCGGCGGTCTGCGGGCCAAATTCGGCAAACTGCTGGGCAAGCGCGAACCCGTTGCCGAAACGGTCGCGGTTCGCGGTCTCTATATGTGGGGCGGGGTCGGCAGGGGAAAAACCTGGCTGATGGACCTGTTCTATCAAAGCCTGCCGGGAGAACGCAAACAACGTCTGCATTTTCATCGGTTTATGCTGCGGGTACATGAAGAGTTAACGACGCTGCAGGGGCATAGCGATCCGCTGGAAATTGTTGCGGACCGTTTCAAAGCTGAAACCGACGTGCTCTGCTTCGATGAGTTTTTCGTCTCTGATATCACCGATGCGATGCTGTTGGGCGGTCTGATGAAAGCGCTGTTCGCTCGTGGCATAACCCTGGTGGCGACATCGAATATTCCTCCTGACGAACTGTACCGGAACGGCCTTCAGCGCGCCCGCTTCCTGCCCGCCATCGACGCCATTAAGCAACATTGCGATATCATGAATGTCGATGCCGGTATTGATTACCGCCTGCGCACGCTAACCCAGGCGCATTTGTGGCTGTCGCCGCTGAACGCTGAGACCCAGCAGCAGATGGATAAACTGTGGCTGGCGCTGGCAGGCGCGAAGCGCGAACAGGCACCGACGCTGGAGATCAACCATCGCCCGCTGCCGACGCTGGGCGTTGAGAACCAGACGCTGGCGGCATCGTTCGCCACGCTGTGCGTGGATGCGCGCAGCCAGCATGACTATATTGCGCTCTCGCGGTTGTTTCATACCGTGATGCTCTTTGACGTTCCGGTGATGACCGGGCTGATGGAGAGCGAAGCGCGGCGCTTTATCGCCCTGGTCGATGAGTTCTATGAGCGCCACGTTAAACTGGTGGTCAGCGCGGCGGTACCGCTTTATGAGATCTATCAGGGCGAGAGGTTAAAATTCGAGTTCCAGCGCTGTTTGTCGCGCCTGCAGGAGATGCAGAGCGAGGAGTATCTGAAGCGAGAACACTTACCGGGGTAAAACCGGGTACAAATCACATAAAGGGGTCGATCTTTGACCCCGACTTCTCTATAATCTTGCGACCCCACGTTACGAGAAGGTTTTTTTCCCAAAACTTTCTATGTGCCGGCATAGGCTATTCGAAGGGGTAGGTTTGCTGGACAATGTCGTGTGAACCTCAACTGACTAAACGTTTGGGTGTTCACCAACGTGTAACTTATTTATTTGGGTAAGCTTTTAATGAAAACTTTTACAGCTAAACCAGAAACCGTAAAACGCGACTGGTATGTTGTTGACGCGACCGGTAAAACTCTGGGCCGTCTGGCTTCCGAACTGGCTCTGCGCCTGCGCGGCAAGCATAAAGCGGAATACACTCCGCACGTTGATACTGGTGATTACATCATCGTTCTGAACGCAGAAAAAGTTGCTGTAACCGGCAACAAGCGCGAAGACAAAATGTACTACCACCACACCGGCCACATCGGTGGTATCAAAGAAGCGACCTTTGAAGAGATGATTGCCCGCCGTCCTGAGCGTGTGATTGAAATCGCGGTTAAAGGCATGCTGCCAAAAGGCCCGCTGGGTCGTGCTATGTACCGTAAGCTGAAAGTTTACGCGGGTAACGAGCACAACCACGCGGCACAGCAACCGCAAGTTCTTGACATCTAATCGGGATTATAGGCAATGGCTGAAAATCAATACTACGGCACCGGTCGCCGCAAAAGTTCCGCAGCTCGCGTTTTCATCAAACCGGGCAACGGTAAAATCGTTATCAACCAGCGTTCTCTGGAACAGTACTTCGGTCGTGAAACTGCCCGCATGGTAGTTCGTCAGCCGCTGGAACTGGTCGACATGGTTGAGAAATTAGATCTGTACATCACCGTTAAAGGTGGTGGTATCTCTGGTCAGGCTGGTGCGATCCGTCACGGTATCACCCGCGCTCTGATGGAGTACGACGAGTCCCTGCGTGGCGAACTGCGTAAAGCTGGTTTCGTTACTCGTGATGCTCGTCAGGTTGAACGTAAGAAAGTCGGCCTGCGTAAAGCACGTCGTCGTCCTCAGTTCTCCAAACGTTAATTGTTTTCTGCTCACGCAGAACAATTTGCGAAAAAACCCGCTTCGGCGGGTTTTTTTATGGATAAATTTGCCATTTTCCCTCTACAAACGCCCCATTATTACCACTTTTTCAGCATTTCCAGAATCCCCTCACCACAACGTCTTCAAAATCTGGTAAACTATCATCCAATTTTCTGCCCAAATGCAGGTGATTGTTCATTTTTTGTTTGGATGACGAACGAAATGAAGTCACGCAAATGGGGTTTTTACATCTGGCTGGCCATGCGTGGTCGGCAGCAGTACAAAAATTCTGAATATACCTGGAGGTTTTCATGGCTGTCGCTGCCAACAAACGTTCGGTAATGACGCTGTTTTCTGGTCCTACTGACATCTATAGCCATCAGGTCCGCATCGTGCTGGCCGAAAAAGGTGTTAGTTTTGAGATAGAGCACGTGGAGAAGGACAACCCGCCTCAGGATCTGATTGACCTCAACCCGAATCAAAGCGTACCGACGCTTGTGGATCGTGAGCTCACTCTGTGGGAATCTCGCATCATTATGGAATATCTGGATGAGCGTTTCCCGCATCCGCCGCTAATGCCGGTTTACCCGGTGGCGCGTGGGGAAAGCCGTCTGTACATGCAGCGTATCGAAAAGGACTGGTATTCGTTGATGAATACCATTCAAACCGGTACCGCTTCTCAGGCTGATACTGCGCGTAAGCAGCTGCGTGAAGAACTACAGGCGATTGCGCCAGTTTTCACCCAGAAGCCCTACTTCCTCAGCGATGAGTTCAGCCTGGTGGACTGCTACCTGGCGCCGCTGCTGTGGCGTCTGCCGGTTCTCGGCGTAGAGCTGGTCGGTGCTGGTGCGAAAGAGCTTAAAGGCTATATGACTCGCGTATTTGAGCGCGACTCTTTCCTCGCTTCTTTAACTGAAGCCGAACGTGAAATGCGTCTCGGTCGGGGCTAAATGATGGATGTATCACAGCTGACGCCGCGTCGCCCGTACCTGTTACGAGCGTTCTATGAGTGGCTGCTGGATAACCAGCTGACTCCGCATCTGGTCGTTGACGTGACTCTGCCGGGCGTAATGGTCCCGATGGAGTACGCTCGCGATGGGCAAATTGTTCTCAATATTGCCCCACGCGCTGTCGGTAACCTCGAGCTGGCCAACGACGAAGTGCGATTTAACGCGCGCTTCGGCGGCGTGCCGCGCAATGTTTCTGTGCCGATGGCTGCCGTACTGGCGGTTTACGCGCGTGAGAATGGCGCGGGGACCATGTTCGAACCGGAAGCGGCCTATGATGAAGATGTCACTAGCCTGAACGATGACGAAGAACTGCCTGACAGCGAAACGGTCATGTCGGTGATCGATGGCGATAAGCCGGATAATCATGACGACGATCCTGACGATACGCCGCCACCTCGCGGCGGGCGTCCGGCGCTACGCGTCGTGAAATGATTTTTTCCAGGCCCTTCGGGGCCTGTTTTACTTTCTGCCATTCACAGTGATTACCGTAAAGCAAAGCATCCCCGCTTTAATTCTCTATTTCATACTCTCTGATGCGGGTACGCGGCGCTGATTTCAAACTCCGCTAATAAACTTCATAATTCTACTCACTCCGTGTAGGGCTCCTGGGTTTATTTTATTCCCCTTCCCCCCTCTTTTCATTGTGTATCTGCTACCTGGTATGTCTTTGCTTAAGTTATTAAACTGAGTTGTCGATGAGTGAAAGAGCTTGCTAAATCTGTAATAAATGAGGGTGCATCTGAAATTAAAATATTGCGCGAGAAATTTATTTGAATTTATTGAATTTATTGAATTCATATAATTAATATTCGAGAGTTTGATATGAACTTATTTCTCTTGTAAATGAGTGTTCGGAATGATGGTATTTCATTGCCGCCCAGATAATAAAATATATTAATATTATTTTTATCATGCATGGTGGTTTTATAATTAAAGTCAATGAATATCCATGTTAAGGCCCAAAATCTTCAGGTTCTTGCCATGATTCATTCTTGTTGTTTTTGTTTTCGTGAATAGCAGAAGGATAATTATATTGATTAATTATTGATTAAGCTTCCCTACATTTAAAGTTAATTTTTCTAAGTGTATTTTATTGTACCCTTTAATGTATTGTTCGTTTCGTATTCAAGACGCGCCTTTTCTTTTAAAATGCGTTTATTAGATATATAAATATATTGTACGTTAAGGATTGACTAATGAAAAAAACACTTCTGGCTGCCATTCTGGCAATGAGCGCGACTTCGGCTATTGCTGCTAATCCTACTGCTGTATTAAAAGTAAAGGGTACTTTAACAAACGCAGCATGCACACCCACTCTCGATAATGGTGGTGTGGTGGACTATGGTACGATTAACCTGGGTGAATTATCCGCCACAGCCGTTAATCAACTGGGGCAGAAAAATATCAACCTGACCATTAACTGTACTGCTGCAACCAAATTATCCTGGAATTTGATTGATGAGCGTAGCAGCTCTAATGCTAAATTAACCGTTGAAAATGCCAGCGCTCTTGGTAACTCCCTTGATGACGATCGCATGACTTACGGCGTGGGCAAAGCGGGTAACGTCAATATTGGTTCTTATGGCATGTTCGTAAAAGTTGATGGCGTAACCGCTGACGGCCAAGGTGTGACCGCTATTAGCACTGATTATTATGATTCAGGTGTTAAGTGGGCCAAGAGCGCCGATGGTATCACAGCAGGCTCTTTCCGCGACTTTTCTGTTGCGGCCTTTGGTTCTTCTAGCACACCGGTTGCATTCAAAACCGCGACGTTCCCACTGGTAACGTCTCTGGCTATTCAAAATACCAGCACGCTGGCTATTACTGATGACACTGCGATGGATGGTGAGCTAACTATCAGCCTGCGTTATCTGTAATTCTTGATATCATAGACTATTAATAAAATGGGAGCGACTATTTTGGGCTGCTCCCATTTTTATTGTCCTGGTTAACACGGGGCGTGAATTATCCAAGGGGTTTGTTTTGCGCTTTTTTAATTATTCATCAGCCAAAATTATTATTTTTTCTATTTTCTATTTTGCCTCACTCTCTGTTTTTGCTGAGGGGATGGTGCCGGAAACAAGTTTATTAGTGATTGATGAGGCGACTCACAGTGGCACAATGAACGTGAAAAATACGGATGCGCACCCCGCATTATTGTATACAACGGTTATTGATTTGCCTGATGAAAGTAAGGATTTGAAGCTGATACCTACGCAACCCGTCGTTCGCGTAGAACCCGGGCAAACGCAACAAGTCCGTTTTATTCTGCAGAATAATAACCCATTGGCCGTCGAACATTTTAAACGCGTGACGTTTGAAGGCATTCCGCCAAAAAGTGAAAATAAAAGAATTAAAATTGGCTTCAATATTCGTCAGGATTTACCCGTGCTAATTCGTCCTGCGAGCCTTGCCGTTGTGACGGATGCGTGGAAGTATCTGCAGTGGTCAGGCTCAGGAAATACTGCAAAAGTCATCAATCCTGATAAATATGTTGTTCGTCTGGCTCCTGAGATAGTTTTTCTACCATCTGGTACGAAGGGGCATATTAGTAAAAGTTACATCTTGCCAGGAGAAACGTTGAATATCACCGTTTCAAAAAATATTAATGGTGATAATAAAGTTCAATTCTATCCGGCTAGCCGCTATGGTATTGAAGTGCCTAGTTTTATTTCGGACCTGAATGCAAAATAAGAAGCGTCTATGTTTAAAAAGCGCCGTCTTACTTCTCGCTCCTGTGCGTCATTGTATGGAATCTTGCCGCTGGCTGCACTCTGTTCCGTTGATGTACTAGCCAAAGAGATAACGTTTGATACTGAGATGATTCAGTCACGCGGATTGAATGTCAATCTCAACCGTTATTTTGCGCGTGCTCCACGCTTTCTCCCCGGTCCGCATTCCGTGCGGGTGAAGATTAACGGTAAGGATAAAGGAACCGTCGCGGCACGTTTTGGTGAGGATGGTACGCTGTGCGTTGATGGTGATTTTATTGAGTTTTCCGGATTAATGCCGGTCCCCCTGAAAAAAAATGAAGAGTGCCATGACATCGTCAATGACTACGCGCAGGCGGTAGTGAAGGCCTTGCCTGGTCAGGAAATGATCGAACTGTATCTCCCGCCGGAGGCGCTGAATGGGATGAATGGTGATATCAAAAGCTTTCAGCACGGCGGAATAGCTGGATTGCTCAACTATGACCTGTTCAGTACCCGCAGCGAATATGGTGGCAGCGATACCAGCCTCTATTCTCAGGCCAGTCTGGAAGGTGGCATAAACATTAGCGACTGGTCGTTGCGTAGCCGCTATATCCTTACCGACGATAATGGCGATAAGAATGTTGAAAGTGTTTATACCTTTGCCGAGCACGTTTTTGACGCCTTGAAGATGACTGCGCAGGTCGGGGAGATCAATGTCAGCTCATATGTCCTGAGTGGAGCCCCGATTGTTGGCGTGCAACTGATGCCTACCCGAGCTTTGCAGGGCAGCGGAAGCGGCGTCAGCGTTTCAGGAATGGCGCATAATGCTCAGGCGCGCGTGGAGGTTCGTCAGAGCGGACGACTTCTCTACAGCATGCTGGTTCCGGCAGGACCGTTCACGCTCGATGATGTACCAATAGCGAGCACTAATGTGGAACTGGAGGTGACGGTTATTGAATCCGATGGTTCAAGCAATCGCTTTATTGTTCCAGCCGCATCCGTCACGGCGCGGAAGCTTTCCCGACCGCAGGGTCTGGCCGTCTCTTTTGGTCAGATACGCGATATTAAAGGGGATTATGAAAATCCCTGGGTGTTTAATCTCTCTGACGGTTGGCGCATATTGCCTCGGCTGAATCTGCTGGCTTCTGGTGCGGCGACGAAAAATTACCTTGGCGGCGGCGCCCATACAGAATACCTGCTTACCGATAACTGGAGTGCCTCCACCAGCGTGGCTGCAAGCCAGGGAAAATTCGGCGAGAAAAATAGCGGAGTGAAAACTGAGCTACAGAGTTCACTTAAGCTGGCAGAATCTTTAAGTATGTCAGCGAGCGCGGCGCATTTTAGCCCCGGCTATCGCGAGCTGACTGACGCGCTGAACGATGATTTTCAGCCTTATAGTAATACGTATTCCACCAGTTTGGCCTGGTTTACGCCGCTTGGGGGGTCATTTAGCGCCGGTTTTAGTTACAACCAAAGCAGAGGTGAGGGTAATGATTCCCGCTACCTGTTGCTTTCATGGGGCAGGAGCTTCGAACGAGCCACCGTTTCTGCGAACTGGCAGAGAGCAATGGGGAACAAAGACGGGAGACAGGATGATGACCTGATCTACGTTAACCTGAGCATTCCGTTTGGCGGTTCGCAGCACGTCAGTAGCTATATGCGTAAACAGGGCAACCGTAACAGCTACGGCGTGCAGAACTCTGGCGCACTGTCACCGGATTCTTACTACTATATCTCCGTCGATCGGGACAGGGGAGAGAGTGAGAATAGCGTTAACGGCAACCTGAGCACTAACTTACATTACACTCGATTAGGCATTGGCGGCGGGAGCGTGGGTTCGCGCCAGCGTAATTATAATGCCACGCTCTCAGGTGGGGTTGCGGCGCATAAAAGCGGCGTCACCTTCACGCCTTATACCATTCGGAATACGTTTGCCATTGCAAAACTGAATGAATCGAAAGCTGGCGTTGAAATCAGTACTCCGCAGGGGATGGTCTGGACCGATTATTGGGGGCAGGCTGTTATCCCTGGGTTGAATGAGTGGCGTAATTCGCGCATTGAAATTAACGCGAACAAGCTGCCTGCGAGTATGACGCTGGCAAATGGAACAAAGTATGTGGCAGCTGCGCATGCTTCGGTGAGCGAAGTCGGTTTTAAAGTCCTGAATAATCGTCGGGTGATGATCCGCGTTAAGCGTGCGGATAACAGGGCGCTGGATAAGGGATTATCCATCGTTGATGAGAAGGGCAATTATATTGTCACCAGCGTGGATGACGGGCATGTTTTCCTTAATGAGGCTGGCCAGCTTTCGGCACTGTATGCCATGGACGACAATAATAACCGACTGTGCAAGATTGATTACATCTTAAGCAATAAGAGGGATGAAGACGCATTTTACGAAGAGGTGGACGGCGTATGTCGATGAATCAGTGGGTAGGGATGCTGTTATCTGCGGGAATGTTGCTGTCAGGTGCTGTTCGTGCCGAAGAGTGCCAGATTACGCTTTCCCGGACAAAAATTGATTATAACCAGATACGCCGTGATGACATTGTTTCCACTACCCAGAATTGGCACAAACTGTCTGAGTGGGAAGTGAATGTGAATGTTTCCTGTTCTGAAATGCATCAGATGGCGGTGCTGGTTCAGGGGGCTGCTGGCGAGAAAGGTCGCTTGTTGTTTGGCACTCGCGGTGGGGTTGGGCTTAAGGTTGAAAATATTACCGTTGATGGCAAGTCCTACAGCGCTGGAAAAACAGCGGACCAGCTGAACTTTACGCCGGAAAGCGGGACACCATCTCCGCTATATGTGCGAAACAATGAGGCGGTAATCGCCGTAGAAAATAATGTCGTGCCGAAAGGGAAGCAAATGAGTTTTCGCGTGATGCTGTTCCCGGTGCTCAACGAGAGTATGTTCAGTGGAAACACCGATAACACAACAATTGAAGCGGATATCGCCTGGCGACTGCTAATCAAATAGCACTTAGCTAAATGCTAAACGCCGGACGATTTTCTCATCCGGCGTTTTGTTTTTTTACACTTCCAGGTAGTTCAGGATCCCGTCAGCCGCTTTACGGCCTTCGGCAATCGCCGTCACCACCAGATCGGAACCGCGAACGATGTCGCCACCGGCGAAGATTTTCGGGTTGCTGGTCTGGAAGGCGTTGTCGCTGCCTTCCGGCGCAATCACGCGGCCCTGAGAATCCAGCTCGACGCTGTGCTTCGCCAGCCATTCCATGCTGTGTGGGCGGAAACCAAACGCCATGACCACGGCATCGGCGGGTACCACATGCTCAGAACCGGCCACGATTTCCGCGCGGCGGCGGCCTTTCGCATCCGGCTGGCCCATCTCCGTACGCGCCATCTTCACGCCGCAGACTTTACCGTTGGCATTCACTTCAATGCCCAGCGGTTGAACGTTGAACTGGAACTCCACGCCTTCTTCACGCGCGTTTTTCACTTCGCGCTTCGATCCCGGCATGTTCTCCTCATCACGGCGATAGGCGCAGATGACGTGGGTGGCGTTCTGGCGAATCGAGGTACGCACGCAGTCCATTGCGGTGTCGCCACCGCCAAGAACCACGACGCGCTTACCTTCCATGCTGACGTACGGTTCGTCCGCCGTTTCGCCAAAGCCCATGATCTGCTTGGTATTGGCGATCAGGAACGGCAGCGCATCAAAGACCCCGCTGGCGTCTTCGTTTTCCAGCCCGCCGCGCATAGACTGATAGGTCCCGACGCCGAGGAACACCGCATCGTAATCTTTCAGCAGATCGTCGAGCTGCACATCACGGCCCACTTCGACATTGAGTTTGAACTCGATGCCCATACCGGTGAAGATCTCGCGACGGCGGGTCATCACCTCTTTTTCCAGCTTAAACGCCGGAATACCAAAGGTCAGCAGACCGCCGATTTCCGGATGGCGATCGAAAACCACCGCCTTCACACCGTTGCGGGTCAACACGTCGGCGCATGCCAGGCCCGCCGGACCCGCGCCGATAATGGCGACGGTTTTACCGGTTTGCTTTACGCCGGTAAGGTCGGGGCGCCAGCCCATTTCGAACGCTTTATCGTTGATATAGCGTTCGATGTTGCCGATGGTGACCGCGCCGAACTCATCGTTCAGCGTACAGGAACCCTCGCACAGGCGGTCCTGCGGGCAAACGCGCCCGCAGACTTCCGGTAGGGTATTGGTCTGATGCGACAGCTCCGCCGCTTCAAAAATACGCCCTTCATTAGCCAGCTTCAGCCAGTTCGGGATGTAGTTATGCACCGGGCACTTCCATTCGCAGTACGGGTTGCCGCAGGACAGGCAGCGGTCCGCCTGTGCTTTGGCCTGGCCTTCTGAAAACGGCTCGTAAATTTCCACAAATTCAATTTTACGGATCTTCAGCGCTTTCTTTGGCGGATCAACTCGCTGTAAGTCGATAAATTGATAGACATTCTGACTCATCTTAACCCCTTACTGCGCCTGCACCCGCAGCTCAGCTGCGGAACGACTACGGTGACCCAACAGTGCTTTAACATCGCTGGACTTCGGTTTAACCAGCGCAAACTTCGCTGAGAAGGCCGGCCAGTTCGCCAGGATCTCTTCGCCGCGCTGCGAGCCGGTAAGCTGCACGTGCTCGGTAATCAAACCGCGCAGGTGCTCTTCATGGATGGCCAGAGAGTCAACGTCCAGCACTTCTACCAGTTCAGGGTTCACGCGTTTGCGGAAGTCGCCATCTTCATCCAGAACGTAACCAAAGCCGCCGGTCATGCCTGCGCCAAAGTTGACGCCGGTTTTGCCCAGCACGCAGACGATGCCGCCGGTCATGTATTCACAGCCGTTGTCGCCGATACCTTCGACGACGGTGATAGCCCCGGAGTTACGCACTGCGAAACGCTCGCCCGCACGGCCCGCAGCATACAGGCGACCGCCGGTCGCGCCGTACAGGCAGGTGTTGCCGATGATGCTGGCTTCGTGGCTGCGGAAGGCCGAGCCTACCGGAGGACGAATGGCGAGCAGGCCGCCAGCCATCCCTTTGCCCACGTAGTCGTTCGCGTCGCCGGTCAGATGCAGCTCGACGCCGCCTGCATTCCACACGCCGAAGCTCTGGCCCGCAGTACCGCTAAAGTGGGCGATAATTGGGTCGGCAGCGAGCCCCTGGTCGCCGTGGGTCTGGGCGATATAACCGGACAGCGATGCGCCAACGGAGCGGTCGGTGTTGCGGATATCGAACCAGAACGTTTTGCTCTGCTTGCTGTCAACAAACGGTTTCGCCTGCTGCAGCAGCTGCGCGTTGAGTACGCCATTGTCGAACGGCGGGTTGTTCTCCGTGCAGTACAGCGCTTTGCCTGGATGCGGCTCTGCGGTTTCCAGCAGTTTGCTCAGATCCAGTTTCTGCTGCTTGGCGGTAAATCCGTCCAGCTCTTTCAGCAGGTCGGTGCGGCCAATCAGATCCACCAGACGCTTCACGCCCAGCTGCGCCATCAGCTCGCGCGTTTCGCGGGCGATGAATTCAAAGTAGTTGGTCACTTTAAACGGCAGACCGTGATAATGGTTCTTACGCAGTTTGTCATCCTGGGTTGCTACGCCGGTTGCGCAGTTGTTCAGGTGGCAAATACGCAGATACTTACAGCCCAGCGCGACCATTGGGCCGGTACCGAAGCCGAAGCTCTCAGCCCCGAGGATGGCCGCTTTGATGATATCAAGGCCGGTTTTCAGGCCGCCGTCCACCTGCAGACGAATTTTGTGGCGCAGCCCGTTGGCAACCAGCGCCTGCTGTGTTTCCACCAGTCCCAGTTCCCACGGGCAGCCCGCGTACTTCACTGAAGAGAGCGGGCTGGCGCCGGTGCCGCCGTCATAGCCGGCGATAGTGATTAAATCCGCGTAAGCTTTTGCAACGCCGGTGGCGATAGTCCCGACGCCCGGTTCAGAAACCAGCTTCACGGAGATCATCGCTTTCGGGTTGACCTGCTTCAGGTCGAAAATCAGCTGCGCCAGATCCTCGATAGAGTAAATATCGTGGTGCGGCGGCGGGGAGATCAGCGTCACGCCCGGCACTGAATAGCGTAGTTTAGCGATGTACGGCGTCACTTTATCACCCGGCAACTGGCCGCCTTCGCCAGGCTTCGCGCCCTGAGCGACTTTAATCTGGATAACGTCGGCGTTGACCAGATAAGCCGGGGTTACGCCGAAGCGGCCGGAAGCAACCTGCTTAATGCGCGACACTTTATTGGTGCCATAGCGCGCTGGGTCTTCGCCGCCTTCGCCGGAGTTGGAGTTACCGCCGATGCTGTTCATCGCTTCCGCCAGCGCTTCGTGCGCTTCGGGGCTCAGCGCGCCGATAGACATCGCCGCGGTATCGAAGCGTTTAAACAGTTCGCTGGCCGGTTCAACGTCGTCCAGGCTCACCGTGGTTCCGTCCGGCGTCACGGCCAGCAGATCGCGCAGCGTTGCCGCCGGGCGCTCGTTAACCAGCTTCGCGTACTGCTGGTAATCGCTGTATTCGCCGCTTTGTACCGCTTGTTGCAGGGTACGCACCACGTCCGGGTTGTAGGCGTGATATTCGCCGCCGTGGACGTACTTCAGCAGGCCGCCCTGGTCCAGCGGTTTACGCGCCAGCCAGGCACGTTTCGACAGGTTCAGCAGATCCTGCTGGAAGTCATCGAAGCTCGCGCCGCCGATGCGGCTGACAACGCCCTGGAAGCACAGGTCTGAGACGTCGCGATGCAGGCCGACTGCTTCAAACAGCTTCGAGCAGCGATAGGACGCAATAGTCGAAATCCCCATCTTCGACATGATTTTATACAGGCCTTTGTTGATGCCGTTACGATAGTTCAGCATCACCGCGCGGTACGCTTTGTCGATGGCTTTGTTATCCACCAGCTTCGCCAGGGTTTCATAGGCGAGGTACGGATAGATAGCCGTCGCACCGAAGCCGAGCAGCACGGCAAAATGGTGCGGATCGCGGGCGCTGGCGGTTTCGACAATAATGTTGGCATCGCAGCGCAGGCTCTTGTCGACCAGCCGGGTCTGAATCGCGCCTACCGCCATCGGAGCCGGTACCGGCAGACGGTTTTTCGCGATGTTGCGGTCAGAGAGCACCAGCAGAACGGTACCGTTACGCACCATCTGTTCGGCTTTATCGCACAGCGCCTTCACGGTTTCAGCCAGCGTGGTTGCGGTGGCATCAAAAGTGATATCCAGGACGTCGGCGCGATAGTGCTCCTCTTCCATGGTGGTCAGCTGTTTAAAATCGGAGTACAGCAGAATCGGCGATTTGAAGCTCAGGCGGTGTGCCTGGCCTTCCGCTTCGCAGAAGACGTTCATTTCACGGCCGATGCTGGTGGCCAGCGACATGACGTGCGCTTCGCGCAGCGGGTCGATCGGCGGGTTGGTCACCTGCGCGAATTGCTGGCGGAAGTAATCGTAAATGATACGCGGCTGGCTGGAGAGCACGGCAAATGGGGTATCGTCGCCCATTGAGCCGACCGCCTCCTGGCCGTTTTCACCCAGTACGCGCAGGACGGAGTCCAGCTCTTCAGCGCTGTAGTTAAACTGTTTCTGGTAACTGGCGAGGGTATCATCGTCCAGTTGGCGGCTACCGACCTCTTCATCCGGCAGATCTTCGAATGGCACCAGGCGACGGACGTTTTTCGCCATCCACTCTTTATACGGGTGGCGGCTTTTCAGATCGTTGTCGGTTTCCGCGGAGTGCAGAATACGCCCCTCGCGGGTATCGATAACCATTAGCTCGCCCGGGCCGACGCGGCCTTTTTCGACCACTTCATCCGGCTGGTAATCCCAGATACCGACTTCGGAAGCGCAGGTGATGAGCTTATCTTTAGTGATGACGTAGCGTGCCGGGCGCAGACCGTTACGGTCGAGATTACAGGCGGCATAGCGACCGTCGGACATGACGATGCCCGCCGGGCCGTCCCACGGCTCCATATGCATGGAGTTAAAGTCGAAGAACGACCGCAGGTCTGGGTCCATATCCGGGTTGTTTTGCCAGGCTGGCGGCACCAGCAGGCGCATGGCGCGGATGATATCCATCCCGCCCGCCAGCAGCAGCTCCAGCATGTTATCCATGGAGCTGGAGTCAGAGCCGGTTTCATTGACGAACGGTGCAGCGTCGTGGAGGTCCGGGATCAGTGGCGTCTGGAACTTATAGGTTCGGGCGCGGGCCCATTGGCGGTTGCCGGTGATGGTGTTGATCTCGCCGTTGTGCGCCAGATAGCGGAACGGCTGCGCCAGCGGCCAGCGCGGCACGGTGTTGGTGGAAAAGCGCTGGTGGAACAGGCAGATTGCCGACTCCAGGCGCAGGTCCGCGAGGTCCAGGTAGAAGCGCGGCAGATCCGCCGGCATACACAGACCTTTATAAATGTTGACCAGGTTCGACAGGCTGCAGACGTAGAAATCTTTATCTTCCTGCAGACGCTTTTCGATACGGCGACGCGCGATGAATAAACGGCGCTCCATGTCGCGCGGACGCCAGCCAGCCGGGGCGTTCACAAAGATTTGTTCAATACGGGGCAGCGAGGAGAGGGCGATTTCACCGAGAACGCCTTCATTGGTCGGCACATCGCGCCAGCCGACGATAGACAGCGTTTCGCGTTGAAGTTCTTCTTCGACGATGCGGCGCGCCGCTTTGGCCAGATCAGGATCCTTATTAAGGAACAGCATCCCAACGGCGTAATTTTTGGCTAAACGCCAGCCGCGCTCTTCCGCAACAATTCGGAAGAAACGATCGGGTTTTTGTAGCAGCAAGCCACAACCGTCGCCGGTTTTTCCATCGGCAAGAATTGCGCCGCGGTGCTGCATTCGGGCCAGTGCGTGTATAGCGGTTCGCACTACCTTGTGGCTAGGTTCGCCTTCTATGTGGGCGATCAGGCCGAAACCACAGTTATCCCTCTCAAGGGATTTATCGTACAACATATCAGTGAACCTCCCCAGGCTCTACGGGATACCCTCCGATACCGATTGCGCACGGGCACAGAAAGAGTATGGCGACGGGGTTTACACCTCGCATTCGCCCTCTTTAAATCCTTTTCGCGTCGGTACACAAGTTTGAGGACTTGCTGTTAAGAGGGAATCTCAATTACTGCATAAATATGATGAGCAGAGCGCTCATCCAGAAAGCTTCCAGCGGATTCCCAACTTATCGGGAATCCACACATACGTCAAATGGCAATCTTATTTATACAAAAATGTGCTATACAACATCTAATATAATGATTTTTAAGAAAATAATGGCCTTTTGAATGCTGGTGAGGCGTAGGGAACGACTTGATCGAGTGTGATCTGTCTCACTATATCGACGGCACGGTATTATCGTTCTGTGCTGAACTGTTTATTTATTGCAGTTTTTTAAACTGGTTTTTGTTTAATTAAAAGTGACTAATACTGTTTTATGCCCTGGTAAAGATAATGGCAAATCAGAGGTTATATATAAGGAAAAGTCATTACCATGAAGGTGAATTAAATTGCAGTTATCTTGATTGTTTATGCAATGAGATAAGCGGCCGCGTTGACGATTGATCCAGGTCATCGCCGTCGGTAGCTAAAAATGGCAGGCTTGGCCCCTTTCTTAAGGCCGGTCTATCAGATTATGCAGTTACAAAAATTAGTCAATATGTTTGGTGGGGATCTTATGCGCCGATACGGTGAAAAGGTTCATAAACTGACGCTGCATGGTGGATTTAGCTGCCCAAATCGCGATGGCACCATTGGCCGCGGCGGCTGTACGTTCTGTAATGTCGCCTCTTTTGCTGATGAAGAACAGCAGCACAGCTCGATCGCTGAACAGCTGGCCCATCAGGCGCAGCGGGTTAATCGCGCCAAACGCTACCTGGCCTATTTCCAGGCTTATACCAGCACCTTTGCCGAGGTACAGGTGCTGCGCTCCATGTATCAGCAGGCGGTCAGCCAGGCTAATATCGTCGGGCTCTGCGTGGGCACTCGCCCGGACTGCGTCCCTGGAGCGGTATTGGATCTGCTGTCTGAATATCGGCAGCAGGGTTATGAAGTCTGGCTCGAGTTGGGTTTACAAACCGCGCACGATAAAACGCTGCGCCGAATTAATCGCGGCCACGATTTTGCCTGCTACCAGCGTACAGCCCGCCTGGCGCGCGAGCGGGGCCTCAAAGTGTGCAGCCACCTTATTGTTGGCCTGCCGGGCGAAGGGCAGAGCGAATGCCTTGAGACACTAAAACAGGTGGTAGAGACCGGCGTAGACGGCATTAAGCTACATCCACTTCATATTGTGAAGGGCAGTATTATGGCCAGGGCGTGGCAGGCCGGAAGGTTGAACGGTATTGATCTGGCGGACTATACGGTCACCGCAGGCGAGATGATCCGTCATACCCCGGCAGAGGTGATTTATCACCGTATTTCCGCCAGCGCCCGACGTCCTACGCTGCTGGCGCCGCTGTGGTGTGAGAACCGGTGGACCGGGATGGTTGAGCTGGATAAATATCTCAATGAATATGGCGTCCAGGGGTCAGCTATTGGTCGTTGCTGGAGATCTCCGGCCGCTGCCGAATAACGTCATCGCCAGCTGCATTCCGGCTAACTGCTACCCGCAGGCAGGCGCGTAACTACAATCCTTCCCGCATTTTTCGCACAACTTACAGCGTCTTGCTCAGAATTGAGTATTATTGTGCGAAGTTGTCGCGAAGGAATCCCTTATGAAGCAAATCCGTATGCTGGCGCAGTATTATGTTGATCTGATGATGAAGCTGGGTCTGGTGCGCTTTTCCATGCTGCTGGCCTTTGCGCTGGTGGTGCTGGCGATCGTCGTGCAGATGGCCGTAACTATGGTGCTGCACGGCCAGGTGGAAAGTATTGATGTGATCCGCTCTATCTTCTTTGGCTTGCTGATTACCCCGTGGGCGGTCTATTTCCTGTCGGTGGTGGTTGAGCAACTGGAAGAGTCCCGGCAGCGTCTTTCGCGGCTGGTGGAGAAACTGGAGGAGATGCGCGAGCGCGATCTCAAGCTGAATGTGCAGCTTAAGGACAATATCGCCCAGCTTAACCAGGAAATCGGCGAACGTGAAAAAGCTGAAGCGGAACGTGAAACGACGCTTGAGCAGCTGAAAGTTGAGATGAAGGAACGTGAAGAAACGCAAATTCAGCTTGAACAGCAATCTTCTTTTCTGCGCTCCTTCCTTGACGCTTCACCGGACCTGGTTTTCTATCGTAATGAAGATAAAGAGTTTTCAGGCTGTAACCGCGCCATGGAACTGCTGACCGGTAAAAGCGAAAAACAGCTTATTCATCTGAAGCCACAGGATGTCTACAGCGAAGAGGTGGCGGAGAAGGTGCTGGAGACGGATGAGAAAGTCTTCCGCCATAACGTCTCGCTCACCTACGAGCAGTGGCTGGATTATCCGGACGGGCGCAAGGCCTGCTTTGAAATTCGCAAAGTGCCCTATTATGACCGCGTCGGTAAGCGGCGCGGCCTGATGGGGTTCGGTCGTGATATTACGGAACGTAAGCGCTATCAGGACGCGTTGGAGCGGGCCAGCCGCGATAAGACCACCTTTATCTCAACGATTAGCCACGAGCTGCGTACGCCGCTTAACGGCATTGTTGGGCTGAGCCGAATCCTTCTCGATACCGACCTGACCGACGAACAGGAAAGATACCTGAAAACCATCCACGTCTCAGCGGTAACGCTGGGCAATATCTTCAATGATATTATTGAGATGGATAAGATGGAGCGGCGTAAAATTCAGTTGGATAACCAGCCGGTGGACTTTACCGGCTTCCTGGCCGACCTCGAAAACCTCTCCGGTCTGCAGGCGCAGCAGAAAGGGCTGCGCTTTGTGCTGGATCCTTCGCTTCCGCTGCCGCATAAAGTGATCACCGACGGAACGCGTTTACGCCAGATCTTGTGGAATCTTATCAGTAACGCCGTGAAGTTTACCCCGCAGGGTGGAAACGTGAATGTCCGCGTGCGCTATGACGAAGGAGACATCCTGCACTTTGAAGTGGAGGATTCAGGCATTGGAATCCCTGAAGCGGAACAGGATAAAATTTTCGCCATGTATTACCAGGTGAAAGATAGCCAGGGCGGCAAGCCAGCGACAGGTACCGGCATCGGCCTCGCCGTGTCGCGACGTCTGGCGCGTAATATGGGCGGCGACATTAGCGTTGCCAGCCTCCCGGGTAAAGGCGCGACTTTTACGCTTACCGTACATGCTCCGGCCGTGGCTGAAGAGGTTGAAGACACGCTGGCGGAAGATGAAATGCCATTACCTGCGCTGAACGTGCTGCTGGTGGAAGATATTGAGCTCAACGTGATCGTGGCGCGCTCGGTACTGGAGAAGCTGGGCAATAGCGTGGATGTGGCGATGACCGGTAAGGCTGCGCTGGAGATGTTTGTACCCGGCGAGTACGATCTGGTTCTGCTTGATATTCAACTGCCGGATATGACTGGACTCGATATTTCTCGTCAGCTGAAACAACGCTTTGCCGCCGATGAGCTCCCGCCGCTGGTGGCGCTTACCGCTAACGTCCTGAAGAACAAGAATGAGTATCTGGAAGCGGGAATGGATGATGTTCTGAGCAAGCCGTTATCGGTTCCGGCATTAACCGCGATTATCAAAAAATTCTGGGATGCGCCGGAAGAGGAGGAGAATGAGATGCCATCTGTAGATATCAGTAAATCGGCTTCCGTACTGGATATTCCGATGCTTGAGCAGTATATCGAACTGGTAGGGCCGAAGCTGATTAATGACGGTCTGGCCGTTTTTGAAAGAATGATGCCGGGCTACCTGGCGGTCCTGGAATCCAATTTAACCGCTCGCGACCAGAAAGGCATTGTCGATGAGGGTCATAAGATTAAAGGGGCTGCGGGCTCAATCGGTTTGCGACATATCCAGCAGTTAGGGCAGCAGATTCAAACGCCGGATTTACCTGCGTGGTCGGATAACGTGGGTGAATGGGTTGAAGAGATGAAATCAGAGTGGCAAAACGATGTCGCGGTGCTGAAAGCGTGGGTCGCGGCGGCAGATAAAAAATGACCCCGGATAAACCGGGGTGCGCGAATACTGCGCCAACACCAGGGAACTGGTCGTTACGCCAGAATCATTTGAGTGATTTTTTTACACGGCGCAACCTGAGGATTTGGCTTACTCGCTCATTAAGATAGCAAACCTTAAATAGTTTGTTACATGAAACAGTAAAATATGTGAAGCATAGCGAGTAATTCAAAATTTTTGACTGCTTTCATAAACTTGTACTAAGGGGCTGATGTGATGAAGAAAATTGGTGTGGTGCTGAGCGGCTGCGGCGTTTATGACGGAAGCGAAATTCATGAAGCCGTTATTACTCTGCTGGCTATTGCCCGCAGCGGCGCTCAGGCTATCTGCTATGCGCCTGATAAAGCGCAAACCGATGTTATCAATCACCTGACCGGCGAAGCGCAGGCGGAAAGCCGTAATGTGCTCGTGGAAGCGGCGCGTATCGCGCGCGGAGAGATTCAGCCTTTAGCAAACGCACGGGCGGATGCGCTGGACGCGCTGATTGTGCCCGGAGGTTTTGGCGCGGCAAAGAACCTCAGCAGCTTTGCTGCGCAGGGAAGTGAATGTGAAGTGGATAGCGATCTTAAGACACTGGCGCTGGCGATGCATCAGGCGGGTAAACCGTTGGGCTTTATCTGTATCGCTCCGGCGCTGTTGCCGAAAATATTTTCTATTCCGCTACGCGTAACTATTGGTACCGATCTTGATACCGCCGATGCGGTAGAGGAGATGGGGGCCGAACATGTGCCTTGCCCGGTCGACGACATTGTGGTTGATGAAGACAACAAAGTGGTGACGACTCCCGCGTATATGCTGGCGCAGAACATCGCCGAAGCGGCGAGCGGCATTGAAAAACTCGTTTCTCGCGTATTGGTTCTGACGGCATGACATTTCGCTTTTCGCCGTTGCGCTTGATTAAACGTTTTTTCCTGAGGCTACTGCTGGCTTGCGGGGTGCTATGGGGCGGCGGGGTTGCTCTGTTTAGCATCGTCCCCGTCCCGTTTTCAGCGGTGATGCTGGAGCGGCAGCTCGGCGCATGGCTCTCAGGGAATTTTCATTACATCGCCCATTCCGATTGGGTGGGCATGGATGAAATTTCTCCGTGGATGGGGCTGGCGGTTATTGCCGCGGAAGACCAGAAATTCCCGGAGCACTGGGGGTTTGACGTCCCAGCGATTGAGAAGGCGCTGGCGCACAATGAACGCAATGAGAACCGCATCCGCGGTGCATCAACCCTGTCGCAGCAGACGGCAAAAAACCTGTTCCTGTGGGATGGTCGCAGCTGGCTAAGGAAAGGGCTGGAGGCGGGGCTGACCGTTGGCATTGAGACGGTCTGGAGCAAAAAGCGGATCCTCACCGTTTATCTGAATATTGCTGAGTTTGGTGAAGGGACGTTTGGCGTTGAAGCTGCATCGCAGCGCTATTTTCACAAACCGGCCAGTAGATTAACGGCTGCTGAAGCCGCGCTTTTAGCGGCGGTCTTGCCGAATCCCATTCGCTTTCGCGCTGACGCGCCGTCAGGTTATATTCGCAGCCGCCAGGCGTGGATCCTGCGCCAGATGAGGCAATTAGGTGGGGAAGGGTTTATGCGGGCGAATCAGCTACATTGATGATTTCACGGCTCAGTACCCCGGAAGGCGCGCTGCGACCGGGGGAGTGAAATCTAATCCTCATCAAACCCGGCGTTGAACAGCGCGATAACCGCTGCCAGCGCCTCTACTTCTTGCGGGCCGTTAGCTTCAATCTCAATCTGACGCCCTTTAGCTGAGTCAAGCATCAGCAGGGCAATTACGCTATTCGCTTCAGCTTCAGTTCCTTCATCATTGCGCAGCAGCACTTCAGCATCATAGTTCTGCATTAATTCAAACAGCTTCATCGCCGGGCGAGCGTGCATGCCCAGCTTATTGGTGATTTCAACGGTTTGCTTAACGGTCATGATTTGCGTTTTTCCAGCGTCCGATGACGAGACTGCACGTTCTTGCCGCGCGAGCGGAAGTAGTCAGCCAGCTGTTCGGCGATGTAAACCGAACGGTGTTTACCACCGGTACAACCAATGGCCACCGTCAGATAGCTGCGGTTATTGGTCTCCAGCATAGGTAACCATAGCTCAAGATAGCTGCGGGTCTGGTAGATAAAATTGTGAACTTCCGTGTGCCGGTCGAGGAAGGCGGCAACGGGTTTATCAAGGCCGGTCATGGGACGCAGTTTTGGATCCCAGTGCGGGTTCGGCAGGAAGCGCACGTCAAAAACGTAGTCGGCATCAATAGGAATACCATGCTTAAATCCAAAGGATTCAAACACCATCGTCAGCTCGCGTTCGCGCTTGCCTAACAAACGCGTGCGCAGCATTTCTGCCAGCTCATGTACCGACATTTCTGAGGTATCGACGATCAGGTCAGCGCGGGAACGCAGAGGTTCCAGCAGGTCGCTCTCTTCATCAATGGCGCTCTCCAGCGACAGGTTTTTGCTGGAGAGGGGATGCAAACGACGCGTGTCGCTGTAGCGGCGAATCAAGGTGTTACGATCGGCATCCAGGAACAGCAGTTGAGGTGAAAATTCTGCGGGCAGATTTTTCATCGCCTGCTCGAAGATTTCCGGCGACTCAGGCATGTTTCGCACGTCAATACTGACCGCGGCCGAGATGTTTCTGTCAGCGAGCGAGCGCGCCAGCTCAGGTAAGAGCACAACCGGCAGGTTATCCACGCAGTAAAAACCCATATCTTCCAGCGCTCGCAGGGCGACGGATTTCCCCGACCCTGAACGGCCGCTGACGATCATCAGTACCATGTACCGTTTCTCCTCAGTACGAAAAAGCGTAAGGTGCGGCTTTCGTTACGCCTCATTATTGCTTCCCGCTTCAGTGATGATTTCATACAGCTCTTCATCGCTTTGCGCAGCGCGCAGACGGCGGCAAATTGTTTTATCGGCCAGACGTTTCGCCACCAGCGAGAGCGTATGCAGATGCGTTTTAGTTTGATCGGCCGGGACGAGAAGGGCAAATAACAGATCGACGGGTTGGTTGTCGATAGCATCGAAAGCAATGGGAGTTTCCAGCTGGACAAACACGCCCACGGCCCGCAGCGTATCCTCTTCGAGTTTGCCGTGGGGAATTGCAATGCCGTTGCCAATCCCGGTACTGCCCATTTTCTCACGGGTAAGGATCGCCTCGAACACTATCTGGGACGATAAGCCTAACTGCTTTGCCGCCAGCTCGCTGATGATTTCCAGCGCGCGTTTCTTGCTCTGGCAGTGAACCTGGCTACGGGTACATTCCTGGTTAAGGACATTGCTCAGTTGTAGAGCCGAATCGTTATTTATCATAATTTCACCTGAGCTCTCCTTGCCAACCGCCGGCAGGCGGTTGGCGTAGGCGATTGCCCGGACAATTAGTGTTGTTTCAGTTTATCTTTATGTTTTGTTAACTGTCTTGCCAGCTTATCGATAAGTCCATCGATAGCAGCATACATATCCTGCCCTTCCGCACTGGCATGGATTTCGCCACCGTTGACATGCAGATTGGCGTCCGCAATTTGCGTCACCTTCTCCACTTTTAACACAATATAGACCTGGTTGATCCTGTCGAAAAACTGCTCCAGTTTGCTGAACTTCGCGGTAACGAAATCGCGCATGGCGGGGGTTATCTCGACGTTGTGTCCTGTAATGTTGAGCTGCATAGTGTCTTCCTTATCGGTTGGGTCAAACCAATTGCTTGCGCTGATTTGACGGCGGAATGGATAAAGACTCTCGGTACTTAGCAACGGTTCGCCGTGCCACCATAATACCCTGATCGGATAGCATGGTGGTGAGCTTACTGTCACTCAATGGTTTCGCGGGGTTTTCCGCGGCAATTAATTTCTTCACCAGCGCGCGAATAGCCGTCGACGATGCTTCGCCGCCGCCTTCAGTGTTCACATGGCTGGAGAAGAAATACTTCAGCTCAAAAATACCGCGTGGACTGTGCAGGTATTTTTGCGTAGTAACGCGTGAAATAGTGGATTCATGCATTTCGACGGCCTGAGCGATATCCGCCAGCACCATCGGTTTCATAAACTCTTCACCTTGTTCAAAAAAAGCCTGCTGCTGTTCGACGATACAGCGGCTGACGCGCAGAAGGGTGTCGTTGCGGCTCTCCAGGCTCTTGATCAGCCAGCGCGCTTCCTGCAGGTTGCTACGGATAAACTGGCCGTCAGCGTCATTGCGCGTGCTGTTACCCATAGCGGCATAGTGCTGATTGATCTTCAGGCGCGGAAGGCTATCTGAATTGAGCTCAACCACCCAACGATCGTTCACTTTACGCACCAGAACGTCAGGAATGACATATTCTGGCTCGCCAGTTTGGATCGACTGCCCCGGGCGCGGATCCAGCGATTGGATCAAATTTACCGCTTCCTTTAACACTTCTTCTTTGAGGCGGGTTACACGCATCAGGCTGCGGAAGTCGTGGTTGGCCAGCAGATCGAGATGATCGCTGATGATCAGACGGGCTTCTTCAATCCACGACGTCTCTTTGGCAAACTGTGAAAGCTGGACCAGCAGGCAATCGCGCAAATCTTTCGCCGCCACGCCGACGGGGTCGAAACGCTGAATGCGCTTGAGAACTGCCTCAACTTCTTCAAGTCCGATTTCATCGTCGCCAATACTTTCCACGATGTCTTCGATAGAAATCGTCAGGTAGCCGGTATCATCAACGGCATCGACGATAGAGGTCGCGATGGCGCGATCGGTATCAGTGAATGGCGTAAGTTCAACCTGCCACATCAGGTAATCCTGCAGACTTTGCGTGGTCTCACCCTGATAGACGGGCAGTTCGTCATCCTGGTAATCGACGCCGTTGCCTGATGGCGTTCCGGCGGTGTAAATCTCATCCCAGCTGGCATCAAGCGGCAGCTCTTCGGGCATCTCTTTTTGCTCAAGGGCGTCGACGGTATCCAGAGATTCGCGATCCTCAGCCTCTTTGGTTTCTACCTCATCGTGAAGATCGGTTTGCTCCAGCAACGGGTTGCTGTCCAGCGCCTGCTGGAGTTCTTGCTGGAGTTCTAACGTGGACAGCTGCAGTAGACGAATCGCCTGCTGCAGTTGTGGCGTCATGGCAAGCTGTTGGCTTAGCCTTAATTGCAAACCTTGCTTCATATTCAGGGCCAATATCTCCGGCTAAAACGTCTGTAACCTCTACCCTATCAGAGTCTGAAGTCTTCCCCAAGATACACGCGCTTAACCTGCTCGTCTTCAAGGATTTGCTGCGGCGTACCGTGGGCTATCAGGTGGCCCTGGCTGACGATATAGGCACGCTCGCAAACGGCCAGCGTTTCCCTGACGTTATGGTCGGTTATCAGGACGCCAAGGCCGCTGTCGCGCAGGTGTTCAATAATGCGTTTGATATCGATAACGGAGATGGGGTCAACGCCGGCAAAGGGTTCATCCAGCAGGATGAATTTCGGGTTAGCCGCCAACGCGCGGGCGATCTCGACGCGGCGGCGTTCACCACCGGAGAGCGCCTGGCCGAGACTATCGCGCAGGTGCTCAATGTGAAACTCCTCCATCAGCTCTTTCGCGCGATCTTCACGCTGCTCGTTGCTCAGATCGTCGCGAATCTGCAATACCGCCATCAGGTTATCGTAAACGCTGAGACGGCGGAAAATGGAGGCCTCCTGCGGCAAATAGCCGATTCCGCGACGCGCGCGCGCGTGTAGCGGCAGCAGGCTGATGTCTTCATCATCGATGATAATGTTGCCCGCGTCGCGCGGTACGATACCAACAACCATATAGAAGGTAGTGGTTTTACCGGCGCCGTTTGGGCCTAGCAGGCCAACAATCTCGCCCGAATTCACGGTCAGGCT
This sequence comes from Klebsiella sp. BDA134-6, assembly GCF_015601345.1. Classification (NCBI taxonomy): domain Bacteria; kingdom Pseudomonadati; phylum Pseudomonadota; class Gammaproteobacteria; order Enterobacterales; family Enterobacteriaceae; genus Klebsiella; species Klebsiella sp. BDA134-6. Next base: position 5,293,445 of record NZ_CP064784.1, on the reverse strand, counting down.
GACGTCTTCTACAACGCGGCGGCCTTTATAGGCTTTAGCAAGATTCTTTGCGGTTAATGTTGCCATAACGAATTACTTACCCTTCTTTGACTGATCGCTACCCTTGTCCTGCAGCTGCGAAGGAACCAGAACCGTGGTCACGCGCCCGCCTTTATTGCTGAAGGCCTGCATTTTTTGCTCTTTCACCAGGTAAGTGATTTTGTCGCCCTGGATATTGCTATCGATCTGTTCCAGATGCGCATTGCCGGTCAGCACGACAAAGTCGTTTTGCAGTTCATAATGCATTTTTGACGCGCGGCCTTTTACCGGTTTGCCGTTATCCTGCATCTGGTAGAAGGTGGCCGGGTTACCATAGCCATCGATAACCTCTTTGCCTTTTTCGCCGCCCGGGCGGGTCACGACGACTTTGTCGGCGTTGATTTTGATCGTTCCCTGAGTGACGACGACATTACCCGTAAAGGTGACGACGTTGCCCTGCATATCCAGCGACTGCTGATCGGATTCAATATGAATCGGCTGATCGGTATCACCCGTCTTGGCCTGTGCCGACAGGCTGGCGGCCAGTAAGGCGCTGGCGAGCGCAATCTTAAGGCTGAGTTTGTTTGTTCTGAATTTCATATGAGGTTCTAACCTTTTCAATCAGCTCGGCATTTTTGCTGCGCAGGTTCCCGCGCATTTTCAGGCCGCTGGAATTAAATGTTGTTCCGTACAACGTCACCATGTCATCGGAGGTAACATCCTGCGTCACCAGGTTTATCTGGGCGTTATCCGTCGTAATTTTGCGCAGTTGAGAATCCGCCGTCAGCGCATTAACCTCAACGTGCCCGTAAAGATACAGCATGCGGTCATTCGTCAACTTAGCTTTATCCGCTTTGATAGACCAGGTTGGTACTTTATTCGTATCGAAGGTGGTCATCACCGGTTTTGCGAACCACGAGAGTTGCTGTTCGGAAAAATACTCTACGTGTTCCGCTATTAGCCTGTAGTTAAGCGCCCCTTCGGGACTATAAACGACGGTATCGGTATGCTCGCTGGTATACGTCGGATCGTCAGGATTGATCGCTTGCTGGGTGGCATCGTCCGTACTCGCCAGGTTCAGGCCGATCAGGATCAGCGCGACCAGCGATAGTAAAATAATAACCCAACGTCTGGTTTTACTCATATAGATTGCCCTTTGGCCTCATCCAGCTTGCCCTGCGCCAATAGTAGCAAATCGCACACTTCGCGTACCGCTCCGCGACCGCCGTTGATACGAGTAACGTAATCCGCGCGCGGGAGGAGCAACGGATGCGCATCGGCTACCGCTATGCTTAAACCCACTTCCGCCATCACCGGCCAGTCGATCAGATCGTCGCCAATATAGGCCACTTCATCCGCGCTAACGGCCAGTTTATTGAGTAGCTCATGAAACGCCAGCAGCTTATCAGACTGCCCCTGGTAGAGATGAGTGATGCCGAGCGTCTGGCAGCGATCTTCCACCAGTTTAGCGTTTCGCCCGGTAATTATCGCCACTTCAATCTCTGAAGTCAGGGCGCAGCGGATACCGTAGCCGTCGCGCACGTTAAACGCTTTCAGCTCTTCGCCGTTGTTGCCCATATAGATAAGACCGTCGGACAGAACGCCGTCCACATCAAGTATCAGTAAACGGATCTTCGCTGCCCGGTCAATAAAACCCTGGCTTACCGGACCATAGCAGGTCGCTATCAGGGCATCAGCATTATTCATTATTTTTTCCTTACTTACACTACGCCCGCGCGCAGGAGATCGTGCATATGTATCACACCTACCAGACGGTCGCCATCTGCAACCAGCACGCAGGTGATATGACGGGACTGCATCAGGTTCAGCGCATCAACGGCCAGAGTACCGGGACGGATACGGATACCGCCTCGCGTCATCACTTCGGCGATGCTGGCGTTACGCATATCAATGCCGGTATCAAAGACGCGGCGCAGATCGCCATCGGTGAAAATGCCGATGATATTCATTTCGTCGTCGCAAATAGCGGTCATGCCTAAATTTTTGCGCGTGATTTCCAGCAGCGCATCGCGCAGCGTGGCCCCCAGGCCAACATGCGGAATTTCATCGCCGGTGTGCATAATATCATTGACCCGCAGCAGTAGCTTACGGCCCAGCGCGCCGCCAGGATGCGACAGCGCAAAATCTTCAGCAGTAAAACCGCGGGCTTCCAGCAGCGCTACGGCAAGGGCATCGCCCATGACCAGCGCGGCGGTGGTGCTTGAGGTGGGGGCCAGCCCTAAGGGGCAAGCCTCTTTGGGCACTTTCACGCACAGATGAATATCCGCCGCGCGCGCCATGCTGCTTTCTGGTCGGCTGGTGATACAGATAAGCGACACCTGCAGGCGCTTGAGGACTGGAATCAGGGCGAGAATTTCATTTGATTCCCCGGAGTTAGATAGCGCGATCACTACGTCGCATGGGGTGACCATGCCCAAATCGCCGTGCGCGGCCTCGCCGGGATGGACGAAGAATGATGATGTCCCGGTGCTGGCGAAAGTTGCGGCCATCTTTCGCCCGATATGGCCGGATTTACCCATTCCCATCACCACAACTTTACCGGTACAGCGAAAAATGGTCTCACAGGCACGGGTAAAGTCTTCATTAATATATTGATCGAGCTGGGCCAGACCTTCACGTTCAATGTCCAGCACCTCACGGCCTGCCCGTTGAAAGTCAAAATCCGCTGGCAAATCTATTTGCGACATAATGTTATCCCGAATCATTCAACGAAGAGCGGCGCTGTCCAGTACAGCATCGCTAACCAAAGCACAAAACCACCCAGCAGCAGGGCACCGGCAAGGCGACCGGGCTGTTGTTTACGACGCCAGCACAGCACCGCGAAGATCAGGCTGACCAGCAGCATGACACCATAGTCGCGGCTAAAGGCCTCGGCGGCAAAGGCGCCTGGCGCAATCAGCGCGGGGAGCCCGAGAACCAGTACGATATTAAGAATATTAGCGCCAATGATATTGCCGATGGCGATGTCATTTTCGCCTTTTCGCGCTCCGGCAATGGCGGTGGCCAGCTCGGGCAGGCTGGTGCCGATGGCAACGACCGTTAAGCCGACGGTCAGTTCGCTGATGGCAAAAAAGTTTGCCAGCACCGTGGCGTTATCCACCACCATCCGCGTGGCCATCGGCATCACTATCATCGCGACGCCCAACCAGAGCAGCGCGACGGGAAGCGAGCCTTCCCGCGGCAGCTCCGCCAGCTGTTCACGGGTCAGGCTGTCGTTCCCCTGGCGTTCCGCAAGGCGGGCAATCTTAAGGGTAAACAGCAGCCACAGTACGGCCAGCGCCAGCAAAAAAAGGCCGTCTATCCGCGTGAGCTGCCCGTCATACAGAACGAATCCTGCCAGTAAACTGACCAGCAACATTAGCGGTAATTCGCGGCGCAGGATATCAGAATGCACGGTAAAAGGTTGAAACAGAGCGGTGAGGCCGAGGATCAGCAGAATATTGGTGATATTCGATCCGAGAGCGGTTCCGATCGCCAGATCGGTTTGTCCATGCAGGGAGGCGGCAGCGGAAACAATGACTTCCGGTAAACTGGTACCGATGCTGACCACCGTCATCCCTATAATAAGGGGGGGGATTCCCAGCATACGGCAGAGTATTGAAGCGGCGTAGACCAGACGATCGGCGCTGTAGACAACCAGCAATAAACCAATAATTAACAGAGCCGTCGCTAAGAGCATCTAAAGTCCTTTCTTCAGGTATAATCGTCGCCTCGCTGGCCGTCCGTAGGCAGCGTAACGAATTCTTAATTTTGACTTTATGTGTGCCAAAAGTAAAACAAATGCCAGCTTTCGCTAACCCGGGCGGGTAAGATTCTGTAAAAATGTTGGGTTTGTGGTGAAAGAAAGCGCCATGCTTAGCCCGACGGGTGTCTAGTAAGGATGATTTTATGAGCCAGAGTTCGGCGAATCTAGTCGAAGTGCGCGGTATTCGCTTCTCGAGGGGCGATCGGGTGATCTTCGATGATATCTCGCTATCGGTACCCCGCGGCAAGATCACCGCGATAATGGGGCCATCAGGGATCGGCAAAACCACCCTGTTACGTCTGATCGGCGGTCAGATCCCGCCCGACAAAGGCGAGATCCTGTTTGATGGTGAAAACGTACCGCAGATGTCGCGCTCGCGCCTGTATACCGTCCGCAAGCGTATGAGCATGCTGTTTCAGTCCGGCGCGCTGTTCACCGACCTGAACGTTTTCGATAACGTCGCTTATCCGCTGCGCGAGCATACGCGTCTGCCGGAAGCGCTGCTGCACACTACGGTGATGATGAAGCTGGAGGCCGTCGGACTACGCGGAGCCGCGAAGCTGATGCCTTCTGAGCTTTCCGGCGGCATGGCCCGCCGTGCCGCGCTGGCGAGGGCGATTGCGCTGGAACCTGATTTAATCATGTTCGATGAGCCCTTTGTCGGGCAGGACCCCATTACGATGGGGGTGCTGGTGAAGCTGATTTCTGAACTCAATAGCACCCTGGGTGTCACCTGTATCGTGGTTTCGCATGATGTGCCGGAGGTGCTCAGCATCGCGGACTTCGCATATATCGTGGCGGACAAAAAGGTGGTAGCGCACGGGAGTGCGCAGTCGCTGCGGGAAAATGCCGATCCTCGGGTTCGTCAGTTCATTGATGGTATCGCCGACGGCCCGGTGCCGTTCCGCTATCCGGCGGGTGATTATCATCATGATTTATTGGGCAAAGGGAGTTAAGCGACTCATGTTGTTAAATGCGCTAGCCGCGCTTGGGCATCGCGGTATTAAAACTATCGCGACGTTTGGGCGTGCTGGATTAATGCTCTTCAACGCGGTTGTGGGCAAGCCTGAGTTTCGCAAGCATGCGCCGCTGCTGGTGCGTCAGCTGTACAACGTTGGCGTGCTATCAATGCTGATCATCATTGTATCGGGGCTGTTTATCGGTATGGTGCTGGGTCTGCAGGGCTATCTGGTGTTGACCACCTATAGCGCCGAAACCAGTCTGGGCATGCTGGTGGCGCTATCGCTGCTGCGTGAGCTGGGGCCGGTGGTCGCTGCGCTGTTGTTTGCCGGGCGTGCCGGCTCGGCGCTGACTGCCGAAATTGGCCTGATGCGCGCAACCGAGCAGCTCTCCAGCATGGAGATGATGGCGGTCGACCCGCTTCGCCGCGTGATCTCTCCGCGCTTCTGGGCGGGGGTGATTTCACTGCCGTTGTTAACGATTATTTTTGTGGCGGTCGGCGTTTGGGGCGGCTCGCTGGTCGGTGTCAGCTGGAAGGGCATCGATGGCGGATTCTTCTGGAGCGCGATGCAAAACGCCGTTGACTGGCGGATGGATCTGGTTAACTGCCTGATTAAGAGTCTGGTTTTTGCCATTACGGTAACATGGATCGCGTTATTTAACGGTTATGACGCTATCCCCACTTCCGCCGGGATTAGCCGGGCGACGACGCGTACCGTGGTGCATGCGTCGCTGGCGGTTCTGGGGCTGGATTTTGTGCTGACTGCGCTGATGTTTGGGAATTGAGTTCATGCAAACGAGAAAAAATGAAATCTGGGTAGGGGTGTTTTTACTGGTTGCGCTGCTGGCCGCGCTGTTTGTCTGCCTGAAGGCGGCAAATGTCACTTCTTTACGTACCGAACCGACTTATCGGCTCTATGCCACTTTTGACAATATCGGCGGTCTGAAAGCGCGCTCTCCGGTGCGAATTGGCGGCGTTGTCGTTGGACGCGTGGCGGATATTACGCTTGACCCTAAAACCTACCTGCCTCGCGTCGCTCTCGATATTGATGAGCGCTACAACCATATCCCGGATACCAGCTCGCTGGCGATCCGAACTTCCGGTCTGCTTGGCGAACAGTACCTGGCGATGAACATCGGGTTTGAAGATCCTGAGCTGGGAACCACTATCCTTAAAGATGGCGGTACCATTCAGGACACCAAATCCGCAATGGTGCTGGAAGATTTGATAGGCCAGTTCCTTTATAACAGTAAAGGTAGCGACAATAAGAATTCTGGCGATGAACAGTCTGCCGGGGAGAGTCATACTGACGCTACGCCGCCAGCCGGCACGACGCACTAATTTCAGGAGAGATAAGACATGTTTAAACGCTTACTAATGGTCGCCATGCTGGTGATTGCCCCTTTGACTGCGGCAACCGCCGCGGACCAATCCAATCCTTATAAGCTGATGGACGAAGCGGCGCAGAAAACCTTCGATCGCCTGAAGAACGAGCAGCCTAAGATTCAGGCTAACCCGAACTACCTGCGCGACATCGTCGATCAGGAACTGCTGCCCTATGTTCAGGTGAAATACGCCGGCGCGTTGGTGTTAGGGCGTTATTACAAAGAAGCGACCCCGGCGCAGCGTGAAGCCTATTTCGCCGCTTTCCGCGAATATCTGAAACAGGCCTATGGCCAGGCGCTGGCGATGTATCACGGTCAGACCTATCAGATTGCCCCTGAGCAGCCTCTGGGCAGCGCGACCATTGTTCCTATTCGCGTCACCATCCTCGATCCTAATGGCCGTCCGCCGGTGCGCCTGGATTTCCAGTGGCGTAAAAATACCCAGACCGGTAACTGGCAGGCGTACGACATGATTGCTGAAGGAGTGAGCATGATCACCACTAAACAAAACGAGTGGAGCGACCTGCTGCGTACTAAAGGCGTTGATGGTCTGACGGCGCAGCTGAAGGCAAGCTCAGCGCAGCCGATTACTCTGGAACAGAAAAAATAATGACCGGGCAGCTGAGCTGGACTCGCGATGGTGAGACGCTGGCGCTGCGCGGAGAGCTGGACCAGGATCTTTTGGTCCCGCTGTGGGAAGCGCGCGCTCAGGCGACGGATGGCGTGTCCGCAATCGACCTGAGCGCCGTGACCCGCGTGGATACCGCCGGGCTGGCGCTATTAGTGCATTTTATCGCGCTGGTTCGTCGGCAGGGCGGGGAAGCGAAGTTGACCGGTAAGAGTGAAAATCTGCAAACCCTGGTCAGGTTGTATAACCTTCCTGCCGATATGATCCCATAACTTTTTCAGTGCCTTAGTGCTGAAGCTATTCTGAAAGCCCCATCAAACTTTTCGATGGGGCTTTTTGCTTGTTTAAGACAGCGCCACTTTCCTCTAAGATGTTGGGCTGTTTTCACTATCAGATAAATGTAGCCCATGGAAAATCATGAAATTCAGACCGTGCTGATGAGCGCACTCTCCCTTCAGGAAATCCACGTCTCTGGCGATGGCAGCCACTTTCAGGTTATTGCTGTGGGTGAGATGTTCGACGGCATGAGTCGGGTCAAGAAGCAACAGGCTATCTATGCCCCGCTGATGGAATATATTGCCGATAACCGCATCCATGCTCTGTCGATAAAAGCGTTTACCCCGCAGGAGTGGGCGCGAGACCGCAAACTAAATGGCTTATAAGCTGTGGGGGTGTTCCCCGCAGCATATGTGAATTCTTAACAGAGAACAGAATCAATGGATAAATTCCGTGTTCAGGGGCCTACTCGCCTGCAGGGCGAGGTCACTATTTCCGGCGCGAAAAACGCCGCCCTGCCAATCCTCTTTTCCGCGCTATTAGCCGAAGAGCCGATTGAGATCCAGAACGTACCGAAGCTGAAAGACATCGATACCACCATGAAACTGCTGAGCCAGCTGGGCGCGAACGTTAAGCGCAACGGCTCCGTATGGATCGATGCCGGCCCGGTCGACGTTTTCTGTGCGCCGTATGATCTCGTCAAAACCATGCGTGCTTCGATTTGGGCGCTGGGTCCGCTGGTGGCGCGTTTTGGTCAGGGACAGGTATCACTCCCCGGCGGTTGCGCCATCGGCGCGCGCCCGGTTGATTTACACATAACCGGTCTTGAGCAACTGGGTGCGGAAATCAAACTGGAAGAAGGTTATGTCAAGGCGTCGGTTAATGGACGCCTGAAAGGCGCGCATATTGTGATGGATAAGGTCAGCGTTGGCGCTACCGTCACCATCATGAGCGCTGCGACGCTGGCGGAAGGCACCACCGTTATCGAAAACGCCGCGCGCGAGCCGGAAATTGTCGATACTGCGAACTTCCTCAACACGCTGGGCGCGAAGATCAAAGGTCAGGGCACCGATCGTATCACCATCGAAGGCGTAGCGCGCCTTGGCGGCGGCGTCTACCGCGTTCTGCCGGATCGTATTGAAACCGGGACGTTCCTGGTGGCGGCGGCGATTTCTGGCGGTAAGATTCTGTGCCGCAATGCCCAGCCGGATACCCTTGATGCGGTTCTGGCCAAGCTACGCGACGCCGGCGCGGACATTGAAACGGGCGAGGACTGGATTAGCCTCGATATGCACGGCAATCGTCCGAAGGCCGTCAACGTTCGTACTGCCCCACACCCGGGTTTCCCGACCGATATGCAGGCCCAGTTCACTTTGCTGAATCTGGTTGCAGAAGGAACCGGCGTGATCACCGAAACGATTTTCGAAAACCGTTTCATGCATATCCCGGAGCTGATCCGTATGGGCGCGCATGCGGAAATCGAGAGCAATACGGCGATTTGCCACGGCGTGAAGCAGCTTTCTGGCGCCCAGGTAATGGCGACCGATCTGCGTGCGTCAGCCAGCCTGGTGCTGGCGGGCTGTATTGCGGAAGGTACGACGATTGTCGATCGTATTTACCACATTGACCGCGGCTACGAACGTATCGAAGACAAACTTCAGGCGCTTGGCGCGAATATCGAACGCGTGAAAGCCGAATAAGCCTATTGCAGCAGCCCTCTGACGTATGTCCGGGGGCTGTTGTCTGCAACCTCGCTTTATTTGTTATTCTTCCTCTGACGCATCATCTGCGTTCTGTCGATAAACTGGTGGGTATGGGGATCGTGATAGCGCGATGGCCATATTACCCAAGGATCGGTTTCCAGAGCGTGAGCGATAATCAGCTCGCCCTTGGGCCAGGGCCGACTCAGCGCATTGGCGAGCGTTGAAGAACTTAAACCATTACGCCGCGATTCAGCTGCCAGCGACGTCCCTTTTTTGCGTAATCCGGCAATAATATCCGCCGGATGCCAGTCGATGAACTTATCCATAAATTCTCCTGGTAATAAACATTCCGTTCGTCCCTTAATGGGCGACAAAATGACTATACCTTGAGTTCCAGTAATGTTCTAACAAGTTCTTTTAATGGCTTTGATATTAAGAATAAATCAAGAAATGAGGTTGAAAATGACTTTAATGGCGCTTACTGGAACTTTCCCGCGATTCTACGCGGGAAAGTGAGAGGAGGGGTTAATGGTCGCGCTGCACGGCGATGTGGGCAAGACCAATTAGCGCTTCACGCCACGGAGAATCGGGAAGGACCTGGAGGGCGGCAATTGCTTTATCAGCCTCTTCCTCCGCGCGTTTTTGGGTCCATTCCAGCGAGCCACAGGCTGCCATGGTTTCCAGCACGGCTTCGAGTAGATGGCGGCCGTTACCCTGCTCGATCGCTCCGCGGATCATGGCGGACTGTTCTGCGCTGCCGTGTTGCATAGCGTGCAGGAGCGGAAGGGTGGGTTTGCCTTCATTCAGATCATCACCGACGTTTTTACCCAGCCGCTTACCATCCGAACTGTAGTCAAGCAGATCGTCAATCAGCTGGAAAGCGGTACCCAAATAGCGCCCATAGTCCTGTAACGCTTTCTCTTGCTCCATGGTGCAGTCGGCCAGGATCCCGGAGCACTGGGCCGCGGCTTCAAACAAACGGGCGGTCTTGCTGTAAATGACCCGCATATAGTTTTCTTCGGTGATATCCGGGTCGTTCACGTTCATCAGCTGCAGGACTTCGCCTTCAGCAATGACGTTAACGGCTTCCGACATCACTTCCAGCACTCTCAATGAGCCGAGGCTGGTCATCATCTGAAAGGCGCGGGTGTAGATGAAATCGCCAACCAGCACGCTAGCGGCATTGCCAAAAGCGGCGTTTGCGGTGGCTTTGCCCCGGCGCATATCAGACTCATCGACGACGTCATCATGTAGTAGGGTGGCGGTATGGATAAATTCGATCAGCGCAGCAATGGCGACGTGAGCGTTTCCCTGATATCCAACGGCACGCGCGGCCAGCACGGCGATCATCGGGCGAATGCGTTTACCGCCTCCGCTAACGATGTAATAGCCTAACTGGTTGATAAGCTGAACATCCGAGTCGAGTTGCTCAAGAATTGTCGCATTGACGCCCGCCATATCCTGCGCGGTTAACTCATTGATTTTTTCTAAATTCATCGCAAAAGCCGGGCCAAATGTCCTGTTTCCGCGTATCCAATAGGATCACAGAAGGATTAAGATAGAATTAAAAGAAGATGTGATTGTACTGAAAAATTGCCGCAGATAAACGCTGGAGTGAAAGTTGTGTTTTTTTTCTGCGTTGATCGCTGATCGCTCTTGTCAAAGGCTCGCGTTTTGCGTAATATTCGCGCCCTATTGTGAATATTTATAGCGCACTCTGAATCATACGAAGAGGTGCGCGGAAGCGGAGTTCTATATGTACGCGGTTTTCCAAAGTGGTGGTAAACAACACCGAGTAAGCGAAGGTCAAACCATTCGCCTGGAAAAGCTGGACATCGCAACTGGCGAAGCTGTTGAGTTCGCAGAAGTGCTGATGATCGCAAACGGTGAAGAAATTAAAATCGGCGTTCCTTTCGTTGAGGGCGGCGTAATCAAAGCTGAAGTTGTTGCACACGGTCGTGGCGAGAAAGTTAAAATCGTTAAGTTTCGTCGTCGTAAACACTACCGTAAGCAGCAGGGCCATCGTCAGTGGTTCACTGATGTGAAAATTACTGGCATCAGCGCCTAAGACCTGAGGAGAGATTTAAATGGCACATAAAAAGGCTGGCGGCTCAACTCGTAACGGTCGCGATTCAGAAGCTAAACGCCTGGGCGTTAAGCGTTTCGGTGGCGAATCCGTTCTGGCGGGTAGCATCATCGTTCGTCAACGTGGCACCAAATTCCACGCTGGCACTAACGTAGGTTGCGGTCGTGACCACACTCTGTTTGCTAAAGCAGACGGTAAAGTGAAATTCGAAGTTAAAGGCCCGAACAACCGTAAATACATCAGCATCGTTGCTGAGTAAGTTTTTCGTGGTCCGGTAACGGATTAAAGCCCCGCAACGTGTTGCGGGGCTTTTTACATTGAAAACCCGGAAAATTTTCTGCAGGGAAAACGGGCATGAAGCAGCAGGCCGGCATCGGCATTCTTTTAGCGCTCACCACGGCGATGTGTTGGGGGGGCCTGCCGATCGCAATGAAGCAGGTTCTTGAAGTGATGGAGCCGCCGACGGTGGTTTTTTATCGCTTTTTGATGGCAAGTTTTGGTCTTGGCGCCATCCTGGCCATGAAAAGAAAGCTGCCTCCGCTGCGTATTTTTCGTAAGCCGCGGTGGTTGATACTGCTGGTCATTGCGACGGGTGGTTTGTTCGGTAACTTCATTCTGTTTAGTTCTTCCTTGCAATATCTCAGCCCCACCGCTTCTCAGGTGATTGGCCAGCTGTCCCCGGTCGGCATGATGGTGGCCAGCGTTTTTGTCCTTAAAGAAAAAATGCGCGGCACTCAGGTTGTGGGAGCGCTGATGCTGGTGAGCGGTCTGGTGATGTTTTTTAACACCAGCCTGATCGAGATTTTTACTCGCCTGACGGACTACACGTGGGGGGTAATTTTCGGCGTCGGGGCGGCGACGGTATGGGTATGCTACGGCGTCGCGCAAAAGGTGTTATTGCGGCGTCTGGCGTCACAGCAAATCCTTTTTTTGCTGTACACTTTATGTACGATATCGCTATTGCCATTAGCGAAGCCTTCGCAGGTACTGGCATTAAGCGACTGGCAGCTGGCCTGCCTGGTTTTTTGCGGCCTAAACACCCTGGTAGGCTACGGTGCGCTGGCGGAAGCGATGGCGCGCTGGCAGGCAGCGCAGGTGAGCGCGTTGATTACCTTAACACCGTTGTTTACGCTGCTATTTTCAGATTTATTATCACTGGCCTGGCCCGACGTTTTCGCCAGACCGCTGTTGAACCTGATGGGTTATCTCGGTGCGTTTGTCGTGGTTGCGGGCGCGATGTATTCCGCCGTCGGTCATCGTCTTTGGGGACGATGGCGTAAGCGAGAAGCGGTTGTGCCGCTCCCCCGCTCAGGCGAATGATTTACGGAGAGTAAAATGAAGTTTGTTGATGAAGCAACGATCCTGGTCGTAGCAGGTGATGGCGGCAATGGTTGCGTTAGCTTCCGCCGCGAAAAATATATCCCGAGAGGCGGCCCGGACGGCGGTGACGGTGGTGATGGCGGTGACGTCTGGCTTGAAGCGGACGAAAACCTGAACACCCTCATCGACTATCGTTTTGAGAAGTCTTTCCGCGCCGAGCGCGGGCAAAACGGCCAGAGCCGCGACTGTACCGGTAAACGCGGTAAAGACGTGACGGTGAAAGTGCCGGTAGGGACCCGTGTAATCGACCAGGGGACCGGCGAGACGATGGGCGATATGACCAAGCATGGTCAGCGCCTGATGGTCGCCAAAGGCGGCTGGCACGGGCTGGGCAACACCCGTTTCAAATCATCCGTCAACCGTACTCCGCGTCAAAAGACGATGGGGACGCCGGGCGATAAGCGCGATCTGCAGCTGGAGTTAATGCTGCTGGCGGACGTCGGGATGCTGGGGATGCCGAATGCGGGTAAATCGACCTTTATTCGTGCCGTTTCCGCTGCCAAGCCTAAAGTCGCTGACTATCCGTTTACGACGCTGGTGCCAAGCCTCGGCGTGGTGCGTATGGATAACGAGAAGAGCTTTGTGGTGGCGGATATCCCTGGGCTGATTGAAGGCGCAGCGGAAGGCGCAGGCCTCGGTATTCGCTTCCTGAAGCACCTGGAGCGCTGTCGCGTGCTGCTGCATCTCATCGATATCGAGCCGATTGACGGATCCGATCCCGTTGAGAACGCGCGGATTATTATCGGCGAGCTGGAAAAATACAGTGAGAAACTGGCTTCTAAGCCGCGCTGGCTGGTCTTTAACAAGATTGACCTGATGGACAAAGCTGAGGCGGAAGCGAAAGCGAAAGCTATCGCGCAGGCGCTGGGCTGGGAAGATAAGTTCTACCTGATTTCGGCGGCCAGCCAGCAGGGCGTAAAAGACCTGTGCTGGGACGTGATGACCTTTATCATCGAAAACCCGATTGTCCATGCGGAAGAAGCGAAGCCGGCAGAAAAAGTCGAGTTTATGTGGGACGACTATCATCGTCAGCAGCTTGAAGAAGCTGAAGTAGAAGATGATGAAGACTGGGATGATGATTGGGACGAAGACGACGAAGAAGGCGTCGAATTCATCTACAAACGTTAATCCTGAACAAACGAAAGGGCCGCCAATGATGCGGCCCTTTTGCTTTAGTTGTTCTGATAGAGGTCTTTGTATAATCGGCTTTCGAAGCGCACTAGCGGAATGCGGCGATTACGCTGGTCGGCCGGAGGCACGGCGTAGCCAGACAGGTATTGCACGAACGCAATCTTCTGCCCGCTGGCGGTGGTGATGAAACCGGCCAGGTTATACACCCCTTGCAGTGAACCCGTTTTCGCCGAAACTTTGCCATCAACGCCGGCCTGATGCAGACCCGCTCGATATTGCAGAGAACCATCGTGGCCGGCCAGAGGCAGCATCGAAATAAAGTTGAGCTCGTTATCGTGCTGGGCGATGTACTGCAGCACCTGCATCATCGTGGCTGGCGCGATGAGGTTATGGCGCGACAGACCTGAGCCATCGGCAATAATGGTATTCCCGAGATCGACGCCGGCCTGCTGGCGCAGGATCTGCCGTACGGCATCGGATCCGGCTCGCCAGGTACCCGGTACGCTGAAGCGGGCATGTCCAATGGTGCGGAATACCGTATCGGCGATCATGTTGTCCGATTTTTTCAGCATAATACGCAGCAGATCGTGCAGCGGCGCAGATTGGGTGCTCGCCAGGACGGTACCCGGATCGTTCGCCAGCGTCTGACGCAGCAGCGTACCGCTCCAGGTGATGTCAGCATCGGTCAGCTCCGTTTTCAGAATTGCGCCGGCGTAGCTGGCGCCATCCTGGATAGCGAAAGCCAGCGGCAGCGGCTCGCTGCGCTGCGGCAGACAGCCGGTCAGGGTGTATCGGTTCAGATCGCCGGGAACCACGTCAAGCTCACAATACTGTGCTTCAGAAGAGCCGCGCGCCAGCGTTCGTACCTGGCTGAACATGGTCACCGGGTAGTAAGACGCCACGCGAATAAACGCAAGATCGCCCGGTTTTTGCGCGCTATAGAGCGAGATGGAGAAACAGTTTCGATCGACAATAGCCGCCGCCGGCGGGGCGCTAAAGCACTGCGTCATATCGTTCCATGGCCAGCCCGGCGCTTTGTCATGGCTGGCGAAGATGGAGGTATCGATCAGGACATTACCTTCAATTCGTTGGACGCCGGCTTTCTTCAGCGTGGCCACCATATTACGAATATCCTGACGCCGAAGGGTAGGATCGCCGCCAAAGCGCGCAATAAGGTCGCCTTTCAGGACACCGCCATCAAGACTGCCTTTCGTTTCCAGCGTGGTGGTGAAGCGGAAGTCCGGACCCAGCTGCAGCAGCGCAGCAAGCGCGGTTATCACCTTTTGGGTGCTGGCCGGGAGCGCCATCTGCTGGCTATGATAGTCTATCTCCGGCGTTGGGGATCCCACCTTCTGCGCCATAAAGGCAAGGTTTGCGCCCGCAGGAAGCTGGTTGATGTACTCGTCAATATTCGCTGCCTGAGCGCTAAGCGCTATACCGGCAGTCAATCCGATGATAAATCTGGAAAATCGCATAATCTCGCGCTAACAGCCTGAAACCAGTCCGTCATACTACGGTGCATCGCCCTGTAAAGTAAACGATGACCCATAGTGAACTTCAGGGTAAAATACGTATCAAATTGAAAATTGCTGCTGACCTGGGGATGACTTTCCGGGTCGGTTTTCTTTTGCTCCGGCCCTGCTCAAGTCTTGACCGGCTGCGGAGCGGTATTGTCTGCTCCATGAAGGAATGAAAAAGAGGTATAACAAATGCAAGCTATTCCGATGACCTTACGTGGCGCTGAAAAACTGCGCGAAGAACTGGATTTCCTGAAGTCCGTACGCCGCCCTGAAATCATCGCTGCCATCGCTGATGCGCGCGAGCACGGCGATCTTAAAGAAAATGCAGAGTATCATGCTGCCCGCGAACAGCAGGGCTTCTGTGAAGGCCGCATTAAGGATATTGAAGCAAAGCTGTCGAACGCGCAGGTTATCGACATCACTAAAATGCCTAACAACGGCCGGGTGATTTTTGGTTCGACGGTTAGCGTTCTGAATCTCGATACGGATGAAGAGCAAACTTACCGTATCGTCGGCGATGATGAGGCCGATTTTAAGCAAAATCTGATCTCTGTGAACTCACCGATTGCACGTGGTTTAATCGGTAAAGAGCAGGATGATGTTGTGGTAATCCGTACACCGGGCGGTGAAGTCGAATTCGAAATTCTGAAGGTTGAGTACCTTTAATCCGAATTTAACGCTACGATGTTGATGGATTGTAAAGAAAGGAAAAAGGCCGCGTAGCGGCCTTTTATCAGCGTCCGGAGCATGGCATTTTGCTCGTCTACCCGCAGAAAACCCTCGATTTACACAAAGTTGTGTCGATAACCAGGATATTCTTAGCGTGGCAGCGAGATTTTACGCTCTTTAGTTGGGCGGTACAGAACCAGCGTTTTACCGATGACCTGTACATTACAGGCGCCGGTTTCGCGCACGATAGCTTCCACGATCAAGGTTTTAGTTTCGCGATCTTCCGAGGCGATCTTCACCTTGATAAGTTCATGGTGCTCTAACGCTTGTTCAATCTCGGCCAGTACCCCTTCGGTCAAACCATTGTTGCCAAGCATAACTACCGGCTTGAGCGGATGTGCCAGACCTTTCAGGTGCTGTTTTTGTTTAGTACTCAGATTCATCGTATTTTTTTGCTTACGTTGGGATTGAAAACGGTTCATTCTACCGCCATCTCCCATATATCGCCAAACTACCGCGTCGATTTTTACGTCGCGAAGTACGATGAACCCGAAATGGGAATGTTAAATGACAGGTAAAAAGCGTTCTGCCAGCTCAAGTCGTTGGCTTCAGGAACACTTTAGCGATAAATATGTTCAGCAGGCACAGAAAAAGGGGTTACGTTCCCGTGCCTGGTTTAAACTTGATGAAATACAGCAAAGTGACAAGATTTTTAAACCGGGGATGACGATAGTTGACCTCGGCGCTGCACCCGGTGGCTGGTCGCAATACGCGGTTACGCAGATCGGTAACAGCGGCCGCATCATTGCTTGCGATCTTTTACCTATGGATCCAATCGTTGGTGTGGACTTCCTTCAGGGCGACTTTCGTGATGAATTAGTCCTGAAAGCGTTACTTGAGCGTGTAGGTGACAGTAAAGTACAAGTTGTCATGTCCGATATGGCGCCAAATATGTGTGGAACACCGGCGGTGGATATTCCCCGGGCCATGTATCTGGTGGAACTGGCGCTTGGAATGGCTCGTGATGTATTAGCGCCAGGTGGTAGTTTTGTAGTGAAGGTGTTCCAGGGCGAAGGCTTCGATGAGTATCTAAGAGAGATTCGCTCCCTGTTTACGAAGGTCAAAGTTCGTAAGCCGGACTCTTCTCGCGCCCGTTCGCGTGAAGTGTATATTGTAGCGACCGGGCGTAAACCATAACCGGCAGATTTCAAACGAAAGTTTGAAAGACGCTGGATATAGAGTATCCTGACGCTGTTTTTAACACAGTTGTAATATGAGGTTAATCCCTTGAGTGACATGGCGAAAAACCTAATACTCTGGCTGGTCATTGCCGTTGTGCTGATGTCAGTATTCCAGAGCTTTGGGCCCAGCGAGTCGAATGGCCGCAAGGTGGATTATTCTACCTTCCTGCAGGAGGTCAATCAGGACCAGGTTCGCGAAGCGCGTATCAACGGACGTGAGATAAACGTTACCAAGAAAGATAGTAACCGTTACACGACCTACATCCCGGTGAACGATCCTAAGCTGCTTGATAACCTTCTGACTAAAAACGTCAAGGTGGTAGGTGAGCCGCCAGAAGAACCGAGCCTGCTGGCTTCTATCTTCATCTCCTGGTTCCCGATGCTGCTTCTTATCGGCGTCTGGATCTTCTTTATGCGCCAGATGCAGGGCGGCGGTGGCAAAGGCGCCATGTCGTTCGGTAAGAGTAAGGCGCGTATGCTGACGGAAGACCAGATCAAAACCACTTTTGCCGATGTCGCCGGTTGTGACGAAGCGAAAGAAGAAGTGGGTGAACTGGTTGAATATCTGCGTGAACCGAGCCGTTTCCAGAAGCTGGGCGGTAAAATCCCGAAAGGCGTCCTGATGGTCGGCCCTCCGGGTACCGGTAAAACCTTGCTGGCAAAAGCCATCGCGGGTGAAGCCAAGGTTCCATTCTTCACGATTTCCGGCTCTGACTTCGTTGAAATGTTCGTTGGTGTCGGTGCATCCCGCGTGCGCGACATGTTCGAACAGGCCAAGAAAGCGGCACCGTGCATCATCTTTATCGATGAAATCGACGCCGTGGGCCGTCAGCGTGGCGCTGGCCTGGGTGGTGGTCACGATGAACGTGAGCAGACGCTGAACCAGATGCTGGTAGAGATGGACGGCTTCGAAGGTAACGAAGGTATTATCGTTATCGCGGCAACCAACCGTCCGGACGTTCTTGACCCTGCGCTGCTGCGTCCAGGCCGCTTTGACCGTCAGGTTGTGGTCGGTCTGCCGGATGTCCGCGGTCGTGAACAGATTCTGAAAGTACATATGCGTCGCGTACCGCTGGCGCCGGATATCGACGCGGCAATTATCGCCCGCGGTACGCCTGGCTTCTCCGGTGCTGACCTGGCAAACCTGGTGAACGAAGCTGCGCTGTTTGCCGCTCGTGGCAACAAGCGCGTTGTATCGATGGTTGAATTCGAGAAAGCGAAAGACAAAATCATGATGGGTGCGGAACGTCGCTCCATGGTGATGACGGAAGCGCAGAAAGAGTCCACCGCGTATCACGAAGCCGGTCACGCAATTATTGGTCGCCTGGTGCCGGAACACGATCCGGTACACAAAGTGACGATTATTCCGCGCGGTCGCGCGCTGGGCGTTACCTTCTTCCTGCCTGAAGGCGACGCGATCAGCGCCAGCCGTCAGAAGCTGGAAAGCCAGATTTCTACCCTTTACGGCGGTCGTCTGGCGGAAGAGATTATCTACGGCGTAGAGCATGTTTCTACCGGTGCGTCGAACGACATCAAAGTCGCGACCAACCTGGCGCGTAACATGGTGACTCAGTGGGGCTTCTCTGACAAACTCGGCCCGCTGCTGTATGCCGAAGAAGAAGGTGAAGTTTTCCTTGGCCGCAGCGTCGCGAAAGCGAAGCATATGTCCGATGAAACGGCGCGCATTATCGACCAGGAAGTGAAGTCACTGATTGAGCGTAACTACAATCGTGCACGCCAGTTGCTGAACGATAACATGGACATCCTGCACGCGATGAAAGATGCGCTCATGAAATATGAAACCATCGACGCCCCGCAGATAGATGACCTGATGGCTCGCCGCGATGTTCGCCCGCCAGCTGGCTGGGAAGAACCGGGCTCGTCCAACAATTCTGACAACAATGGCACGCCGCGTGCGCCGCGTCCGGTTGATGAACCGCGTACGCCAAACCCGGGCAATACCATGTCAGAACAGCTGGGCGACAAATAAGTTAGCCGTTATTGACGCTGTTGTACTTTTTAAAACCCCTGAGCATATGCTCCGGGGTTTTTCTTTTTCAACCTTTCTCTGACTCAGGGATTTAGCGATGAAACTTGTAGCCCAGGGCTCAACCCTCGATCTCTCTCACCCACATGTGATGGGTATTCTTAACGTTACTCCGGATTCTTTCTCTGACGGCGGGACTCACAACACGCTGGTCGAAGCCGTTAAACACGCCAATCTGATGATCAATGCCGGGGCGACTATCATTGATATCGGTGGGGAGTCGACGCGTCCGGGGGCTGCGGATGTCAGCGTCGAGGAAGAGCTGGCGCGAGTCATTCCGACGGTGGAGGCGATTGCCCAGCGCTTTGAAGTCTGGATCTCTGTTGATACCTCAAAACCGGAAGTGATTCGCGAGTCGGCGCGTGTTGGCGCGCATATCATCAATGATATCCGTTCGCTGACCGAACCGGGAGCGCTGGAGGCTGCGGCTGAAACGGGCTTGCCGGTGTGTCTGATGCATATGCAGGGCCAGCCGAAGACAATGCAGGACGCGCCGAAGTACGCGGACGTGTTTGCTGACGTTGAGCGCTTTTTTGTCGAACATATTGTGCGCTGCGAACGTGCCGGTATCGCAAAAGATAAATTGTTGCTCGACCCGGGATTCGGTTTCGGTAAAAATCTTTCTCATAATTATGAACTGCTTGCCCGACTGGGAGAGTTCCATCATTTTGGTCTTCCGCTGCTGGTAGGTATGTCGCGTAAGTCGATGGTAGGTCAGTTGCTCAATGTCGGGCCGACGGAGCGCCTGAGTGGCAGCCTGGCCTGCGCTGTCATTGCTGCAATGCAGGGCGCGCAGATTATTCGCGTCCATGATGTCAAAGAAACGGTAGAAGCGCTGCGCGTGGTGGAAGCTACCCTGGCCGCTAAGGAAAATAAACGTTATGAGTAACCGCAAATATTTTGGTACAGATGGTATTCGTGGCCGCGTAGGCGATGCGCCAATAACGCCAGAATTTGTATTAAAGCTGGGCTGGGCAGCTGGTAAGGTGCTGGCACGTCACGGCTCACGGAAGATTATTATTGGTAAAGATACCCGTATCTCAGGCTATATGCTGGAGTCCGCGCTGGAGGCTGGCCTGGCTGCTGCGGGATTATCCGCTTCTTTTACCGGGCCGATGCCAACGCCGGCAATTGCTTATCTGACGCGCGCCTTCCGCGCGGAAGCCGGGATTGTCATTTCCGCTTCACATAATCCGTTCTATGACAACGGCATCAAATTCTTCTCTATCGAAGGCACCAAGCTGCCGGATGAGGTAGAGGAAGCCATTGAAGCCGAAATGGAAAAAGAGCTGACCTGCGTCGATTCCGCCGAGCTGGGTAAAGCCAGTCGTATCGTCGACGCCGCTGGTCGCTATATCGAGTTTTGCAAAGGCACCTTTCCGAACGAGCTTAGCCTCAATGCTTTGAAGGTGGTGGTCGACTGCGCTCACGGGGCGACTTATCACATTGCGCCGAATGTTTTCCGCGAGCTGGGCGCTCAGGTTATTGCGATGGGCTGTGAGCCTGATGGCCTCAACATCAATGAAGAGGTCGGGGCGACGGATGTTCGTGCCCTGCAGGCGCGTGTACTGGCGGAAAAAGCCGACCTGGGTATTTCTTACGATGGTGATGGCGATCGGGTCATTATGGTGGACCACGAAGGCAACAAAGTTGATGGTGACCAGATCCTCTATATCATTGCCCGTGAGGGCCTGCGTCAGGGGGGGCTGCGGGGCGGCGCTGTTGGGACGCTCATGAGCAACATGGGACTTGAACTGGCGCTTAAACAGCTGGGCATTCCATTCGTTCGCGCGAAGGTAGGCGACCGCTATGTGCTGGAGAAACTGCAGGAGAAAGGTTGGCGCATTGGCGCAGAAAACTCCGGCCATGTGATCTTATTGGATAAAACCACGACGGGGGATGGGATTGTCGCCAGCCTGCAGGTGGTGGCGGCGATGGTGCGTAACCATATGAGTCTGCACGACCTGTGCAGCGGAATGAAAATGTTCCCGCAGCTTCTGGTTAACGTTCGCTTTACTGAAGGTAGCGGCAACCCGCTGGAACATGAGCATGTAAAAGCAGTAACCGCGGAAGTAGAAGCGGCGCTGGGAAATCGGGGTCGCGTACTGCTGCGTAAATCAGGCACAGAGCCGCTGATTCGCGTTATGGTGGAAGGCGAGCATGAAGAGCAGGTGCACGAATTTGCCCATCGTATCGCCGATGCCGTCAAAAGCGTTTAATCTCTTTGTTAAGTGACTAAAAAGGCGACGGCTGCCGCCTTTTTAGTCGATAGAAATCGCTTTTTGCTGTTTTTTTCCGCACTTGATACAATGCACTGAAATTGCCCTTGCGAAGGTCATTCGCTTTGGTTAGTATTCACACCCGCTTCAGTGGGAAACGTTAAAACGTCCCGCTTTATTGGTCGAAGCACTTGGTATGCGGCAAATCCGCAAGGAACAGGTTGATTATGTACGAAGCTCTTTTAGTTGTTTTCCTTATTGTGGCAATTGGCCTTGTGGGTCTGATTATGCTGCAGCAAGGTAAAGGCGCTGATATGGGAGCCTCCTTCGGAGCAGGCGCTTCCGGCACTCTGTTTGGATCCAGCGGTTCTGGTAACTTCATGACCCGTATGACTGGTATCCTGGCTGCGCTGTTCTTCATCATCAGTCTGGCGCTGGGCAATATCAACAGCAACAAGACCAATAAAGGAAGTGAGTGGGATAATCTGAGCGCTCCGAAAACTGAGCAAACTCAGCAGACAGCGCCGGCGCAGCCGAGCAGCGACATCCCGCACTGATAAGTAGTATCCGTACCGAGGTGGTGGAATTGGTAGACACGCTACCTTGAGGTGGTAGTGCCCTAACGGGCTTGTGGGTTCGAGTCCCATCCTCGGTACCAATTTTTGAAAAAAGACGCTGAAAGCGTCTTTTTTCGTTTTTATTTCCCTATCCGTTGTTTATTTATAAACAACACTGCGCTGGTTTTGACCCCTGCTAAATCGCTAAAGTCATCCTCATCAATTTTTAGACGAGGTACAGTGACGCCATGCGTACTTTTCAAATAGTTATCATTGCCAGCATATTAGGCCTGGCTGGATGTAGTCGTCATTCATCTCCAGAAACGGTTGATACCCTGAATACTATCCTTGTACCGGTGATCGCGAATTCGGAACCCGCGCAGGCGTCGGCAAAGGTAGTCAGCTGTTTTCAGGATAACAGTATGCTAATCGGCAAGCTCAGCCAGTCGCTTAAAGACAACTATTTACAGGATGCGGATAATCGAGATGTCTTTAATAAAGACGGTGAAGCATACCAGGTTTACGGTGCGTTAACCAAACTGGAGCAAATATCTTCAATGAATGATGTCTACCGTAAAGAGAACAATATCGCGGGCTTGCAGGAGATTAATAAATTGCTGAAGTCTGTCCCTTCGGTTGCATGAACCAGGGATTGCCGATCGGCAACCCCTGGTTAAACGATTAGAAGCGGAAATTGAAACCTGCATAGGCGCCATCCGCAAGTTTATTATCGCGATGGTCATGCTTGCCTGTCATATTGATGTAGCGATAACCCGCTTCAATGTTCATAGACTTAATGATATTTATCCTGACACCGGCATTCGCTTCGAGGTAATCATTTACGCCGCTGGACATGGAATCAGGTGAATAATAAGACTCGCCGAACAGAGTAACGAAGTCGCCAAGCGGTAACTGCGCGCCTCCTCCGAGCGCGATAGCGTAGCCCTCATCCCCATCTTTCGGATTCAGGTATAGCGCTTTTCCGCCAGCGGTTAACAGAAACGGGCCGAGATTAAAATTGTAACCCAGCCCTAATCCAGCCGTATCACCATCATTATCGCTGTGCGCCCAGTTACCGCTAACGGCCATGCCGGGGTGCTCCGCGCCAAAGCTTGCCGACAGATTGGTAAACTCTGAACCGGCTTCGCCGTGGAGGTTGAGGGAGGCGAAGGCGGTACTGCTGGTACAGAGAGTAGCGATTAGCAGGATAGGCTTTGCTGTAAACATGCGCATTTTTCATATTCCTTCGGGTAAAAAAATGCCCGATACGATTGTTCGGGCAAAATTAACGGGATTCTGGATTAAGCTTTTTTCGCTGTTACCCAGCGCCGATGCTATACATACGGTGCAGGTATCCGCATTCAGGCCAACCGATGAATGACGCTATCGAATAATTAATTTATCCAGCTGTCGATTGACACGGACTCCCAGCATAAAAGTATTTATCGTTCGCCGTTATCGTTTATACGTTTAAATTTAAACGATAGCGGGAGACGACAAAGGAACGGGGGAAGGCGTTAAAATTTCTCAGGCAGGGAGGCGATACTTTGTAAATAACCGCCGCGGGCATACTCGATATAGGCCCCTTTTTTCAAGGCTGATAGCACATTGAGAATGCTGCTACGGGAGAGGTGTGTTCGGTCCTGAATGTATTCCAGAATAGATACCCGCAGCCGGGTTTCCTCTGATAACAGGATCATTTCCATTAAGTGATTGCGAATCACGGAATAAGTACGCTGCTGTAAGACTAGATCGTCACGATACACTAAATAAGAAGTATGATAGGCCAGCAGTCTGGTGACTTCTTCCCACATGCTGTGCTGACTGAATAGCTGCATCGCGATGTCGCTGTCAATCCGCAATATCTCTGAGTCAATTTCCGCGCGTAGACCATGGCTACGGCTCGGTTGTAGCATCTCAGCCACGCCAAACAAGTGCGGTTCATACACCGTGACCATCAGTAACCTATCCGATGAACGAAAAATGGATAGCCCGCCTTTCTTGAAAAGATAGAGCTGGATTTTTCCTTTATATTCCCAGCTTAGCCTTTTGCGAGCGACAACATTCAGCGGTGTGGCATGCGGTTCCAGCATGGCCATTAGACGATCGATATGGGCTTGTGGCCTGACGGGAGGCTTAATATTCATCATGATCCTCTCGGAATAACTATAAAGGCGTTCACCAATTATAGGCTGTGATTATTGAAAGTTTCTATATCATCAGTTATAGCAATTAATTGGTTATGTTATTTAGGATTTATTGCGAGAGTAAAAAAGCCGGCGGGTTAAGGCCGGCTGGAACGTTGTTGCGGATTATTTATCGCGATTCTCCAGATTTTCCACCTGCGGTAAACCGGTGGCGGAAGAGGCGGTCAGCAGTCCGGACTGCGCGTAGCCAAACAGCTTATCGCGAGTATCGGTGATATCCAGATTGCGCATCGTCAGCTGGCCGATACGGTCCTCAGCGGAGAACATCGAGTCACCTTTTTCCATCGTCAGACGCTCTGCTTTATAGGTCAGATTATCAGAGACAGTATTCAGAATGGAGTAATCGTTGCCGCGACGCAGTTCTAACGTGACTTCGCCAGTGATTTGACTTGCTACCCAGCGCTGCAGGCCGTCGCGAAGCATCAGCGCCTGGGAATCGAACCAGCGCCCTTGATACAGCAGACGACCCAGTTGACGACCGTGCGCATGGTACTGCTCAATGGTATCTTCGTTATGAATACCGGTCAGCAGACGCTCATAGGCAATATGCAGCAGCGCCATGCCCGGGGCTTCATAAATGCCGCGGCTCTTCGCTTCGATGATACGGTTTTCGATCTGATCGCTCATACCCAGACCATGGCGGCCGCCGATGCGGTTAGCTTCCAGCATCATCTCAACGTCATCGCTAAAGATTTGTCCGTTTAACGCAACCGGGTGGCCTTGTTCAAAGCGAACGGTGACTTCTTCCGCCGGGATTTTGACGCTTTCGTCCCAGAACTTGACGCCCATAATCGGGTTCACAATCTTGACGCTGGAGTTCAGGAACTCAAGATCTTTAGCTTCGTGCGTGGCGCCCAGCATATTGGAGTCGGTTGAGTAGGCTTTTTCAACGGACATTTTATAGTCAAACCCGCAGGAGATCATAAACTCTGACATCTCCTGGCGGCCGCCTAACTCATCGATAAAGTCGCTATCCAGCCAAGGTTTGTAAATTTTCAGCTCAGCGTTGGTCAGCAGGCCGTAACGATAGAAACGTTCGATATCGTTGCCTTTATAGGTACTCCCGTCGCCCCAAATGTTAACACCGTCTTCCTTCATGGCCGCGACCAGCATGGTACCGGTCACTGCGCGGCCCAGCGGAGTGGTATTAAAGTAGGTCAATCCGCCGGTGGTGTTATGAAATGCGCCGCACTGGATCGCGGCGATGCCTTCCGCAACCAGTTGCTTACGGCAGTCGATCAGACGAGCCCCTTCAGCACCATACTCTTTGGCACGACGAGGAATGGCCTCGTAATCGTCTTCGTCTGGCTGTCCCAGATTGGCGGTATATGCATAAGGGACTGCTCCCTTTTTACGCATCCACAGCAGCGCGGCGCTGGTATCCAGCCCACCAGAAAAAGCAATACCAATACGTTGGCCAACCGGGAGATGCTTGAGAATCGTCGTCATAAAATAAAACCCTGCTAGATAGACTGTGGTGAGTTTGACTCAACAATCTTTATTGCATGTTTATGCATTAATTGTGAGTTTTCATTTAATCATTTTTTGCTGGCGACAGGAAGAGGCTGAGCCGCTTTTTGCCAAAAAACCCAGAAATACCAGCATGAACCGAAACCTGGCAATGTGAAATTCATGTTGACAAAATATATGAAGTATCAATACAATTCACTACGATTTTATGTCCCGTCTCTCGGTACCAAATCCCAGCAGTATTTGCGTCTTTTGCTCAAAACGAGTAAAATATGCCACGTTTCAGGCGCGGGGTGGAGCAGCCTGGTAGCTCGTCGGGCTCATAACCCGAAGGTCGTCGGTTCAAATCCGGCCCCCGCAACCACTTTCCCATTAAGTACTTTTTCAAATATACTGTGAGGACCGGGTCCTTCGTAGACGAATTTGAAAGAATTCTTCTGGAAAGTGTTCCAGATCGCAGTTGCGATCTCAGGGTTCAGTTATCTAAAGCCCCGATTTATCGGGGTTTTTTGTTATCTGACTTCAGAATAACTGGGCTATACGCCCTTTTTTTATGTCTTGGGGGTGGGTTTGTCCACATTAGAGCAAAAATTAACAGAGATGCTCACTGCGCCAGTTGAAGCGCTTGGCTTTGAGCTGGTCGGCATCGAATTTATTCGCGGTCGCACGTCCACACTGCGCATCTATATTGATAGTGAAGATGGCATCAATGTTGATGATTGTGCTGATGTGAGCCACCAGGTCAGTGCTGTTATGGACGTAGAAGACCCAATTACAGTCGCTTATAACCTGGAAGTTTCTTCCCCTGGTCTCGATCGTCCTATGTTTACCGCCGAGCACTATGAGCGTTTCATTGGCGAAGAAGTTTCGCTGGTTTTGCGTATGGCGGTGCAGAACCGACGCAAATGGCAGGGCCTTATCAAAGCGGTAGACGGTGAGATGATCACGGTAACCGTCGAAGGCAAAGATGAAGTGTTCGCGCTGAGTAACATCCAGAAGGCGAACCTGGTTCCCCACTTTTAACAGTCTGGATTGAGGTGAAAGGCCCCGATGAACAAAGAAATTTTGGCTGTTGTTGAAGCCGTTTCCAACGAAAAGGCGCTGCCGCGTGAGAAAATTTTCGAAGCGTTGGAAAGTGCGCTAGCAACGGCTACCAAGAAAAAATATGAGCAAGAGATCGACGTTCGCGTAGAAATCGATCGTAAAAGCGGTGATTTCGACACATTCCGTCGCTGGCTGGTTGTGGAAGAAGTGACCCAGCCGACGCGCGAAATCACGCTGGAAGCTGCGCGCTACGAAGATGAAAGCATGAATCCCGGCGATTACGTCGAAGACCAGATTGAATCTGTTACCTTTGACCGTATCACTACGCAGACCGCCAAGCAGGTTATCGTACAAAAAGTACGTGAAGCCGAACGCGCGATGGTGGTCGATCAGTTCCGTGAGCACGAAGGTGAAATCATCACGGGCGTAGTGAAGAAAGTGAACCGCGACAACATTACGCTGGATCTGGGCAACAATGCTGAAGCCGTGATCCTGCGCGAAGACATGTTGCCTCGTGAGAACTTCCGTCCGGGTGACCGTATCCGCGGCGTACTGTACGCAGTTCGTCCGGAAGCGCGCGGCGCGCAGCTGTTCGTGACTCGCTCCAAGCCGGAAATGCTGGTTGAACTGTTCCGCATTGAAGTACCGGAAATTGGTGAAGAAGTTCTCGAAATTAAAGCGGCTGCACGCGATCCTGGCTCTCGTGCCAAAATCGCTGTTAAAACTAACGACAAGCGTATCGATCCGGTTGGCGCCTGCGTCGGTATGCGCGGCGCGCGCGTTCAGGCTGTCTCGACTGAACTGGGCGGCGAGCGTATTGATATCGTGCTTTGGGACGATAACCCGGCTCAGTTCGTGATTAATGCCATGGCTCCGGCTGACGTCGCATCTATCGTGGTAGATGAAGACAAGCACACCATGGATATCGCAGTAGAAGCGGGCAACCTGGCGCAGGCCATTGGCCGTAACGGTCAGAACGTACGTCTGGCATCTCAGCTCAGCGGCTGGGAGCTCAACGTCATGACCGTTGACGACCTCCAGGCTAAGCATCAGGCCGAAGCCCATGCAGCGATTGATACCTTCACTAAATATCTTGATATTGATGAAGATTTCGCCACGCTGCTGGTTGAAGAAGGTTTCGCCACTCTGGAAGAACTGGCCTATGTGCCAATGAAGGAACTGCTGGAAATCGACGGTCTGGATGAAGCGACCGTTGAAGCACTTCGTGAGCGGGCGAAAAACGCGCTGACCACGCTGGCGCTGGCCAAAGAAGAGAGCCTGGGAGATAGCAAACCTGCCGACGATCTGTTGAATCTCGAAGGTATGGATCGCGCTCTGGCATTCACCCTGGCCGCCCGTGGTGTTTGTACGCTGGAAGATCTCGCCGAGCAGGGCATTGATGATCTGGCTGATATCGAAGGCTTGACCGACGAGAAAGCCGGAGAACTTATCATGGCCGCTCGTAATATTTGTTGGTTCGGCGACGAAGCGTAATAAACTGTAGCAGGAAGGAACAGCATGACAGATGTGACCATTAAAGCGCTGGCCTCAGAGATTCAGACCTCTGTGGATCGCCTGATACAGCAGTTTGCTGATGCAGGGATCCGCAAATCGGCTGATGATTCTGTGACCGCGCAAGAGAAGCAAACCTTGTTGACGCACCTGAACCGTGAACACGGCTCGGCGCCCGACAAGCTGACGCTGCAGCGCAAAACGCGCAGCACGTTAAATATTCCGGGTACCGGTGGAAAGAGCAAATCGGTACAAATCGAAGTCCGCAAGAAACGCACCTTTGTGAAACGCGATCCGCAAGAGGCCGAACGCCTTGCCGCGGAAGAGCAGGCGCAGCGTGAAGCGGAAGAGCAAGCCCGTCGTGAAGCTGAAGAATCAGCCAAACGCGAGGCGCAATTAAAAGCTGAACGTGAGGCCGCAGAACAAGCGAAACGTGAACTCGCCGATAAAGCGAAACGTGAAGCCGCGGAAAAAGACAAAGTGAGCAATCAACAAACCGACGATATGACCAAAACCGCCCAGGCTGAAAAGCAACGCCGCGAAAACGAAGCTGCGGAGCTCAAGCGCAAATCGGAAGAAGAAGCACGCCGCAAACTTGAAGAAGAAGCGCGCCGTGTAGCGGAAGAAGCACGCCGTATGGCTCAAGAAAATGAAAAGAACTGGACTGAAGCGCCAGAAACTCCTGAAGAGACCACTGACTATCACGTAACGACTTCTCAGCATGCGCGTCAGGCTGAAGACGACAACGATCGTGAAGTTGAAGGCGGTCGTGGCCGTGGACGTAATGCGAAAGCAGCGCGCCCGGCTAAGAAAGGCAACAAACACGCTGAATCGAAAGCCGATCGTGAAGAAGCCCGTGCGGCCGTTCGCGGCGGTAAAGGCGGTAAGCATCGTAAAGGTTCTGCTCTGCAGCAAGGCTTCCAGAAGCCGGCTCAGGCGGTTAACCGTGATGTTATCATCGGCGAAACCATCACCGTTGGCGATCTGGCCAACAAGATGGCCGTCAAAGGTTCTCAGGTCATCAAAGCGATGATGAAGCTGGGCGCCATGGCGACGATTAACCAGGTCATCGACCAGGAAACCGCGCAGTTGGTTGCCGAAGAGATGGGCCACAAAGTTATCCTGCGTCGTGAAAACGAGCTGGAAGAAGCGGTAATGAGTGACCGTGACACCGGCGCTGCGGCTGAACCGCGCGCACCGGTTGTGACCATCATGGGTCACGTTGACCACGGTAAAACCTCTCTGCTGGACTACATTCGTTCAACGAAAGTGGCCTCTGGCGAAGCGGGCGGCATTACCCAGCACATCGGTGCGTACCACGTTGAAACCGACAACGGTATGATCACCTTCCTGGATACCCCGGGTCACGCCGCGTTTACTTCTATGCGTGCTCGTGGTGCGCAGGCGACGGATATCGTGGTTCTGGTCGTGGCGGCAGACGACGGCGTGATGCCGCAGACTATCGAAGCTATCCAGCACGCGAAAGCGGCGCAGGTACCTCTGGTCGTTGCGGTGAACAAAATTGATAAGCCGGAAGCGGACCTTGATCGCGTTAAAAACGAGCTCTCTCAGTACGGCGTTATGCCGGAAGAGTGGGGCGGCGAAGCGCAGTTCATCCCTGTATCCGCTAAAGCCGGTACCGGTATTGACGATCTGCTGAATGCTATCCTGCTGCAGGCTGAAGTTCTGGAGCTGAAAGCGGTTCGCAACGGTATGGCGAGCGGCGCGGTGATCGAATCCTTCCTCGATAAAGGTCGTGGTCCGGTTGCAACCGTTCTGGTACGCGAAGGTACGCTGCATAAAGGCGACATCGTCCTGTGCGGTTTCGAATACGGTCGCGTTCGTGCGATGCGTAACGAACTGGGTCTGGAAGTGCTGGAAGCGGGTCCATCCATTCCGGTGGAAATCCTCGGCCTGTCTGGCGTACCGGCTGCTGGCGACGAAGTGACCGTCGTGCGTGACGAGAAGAAAGCGCGTGAAGTTGCGCTGTATCGTCAGGGCAAATTCCGTGAAGTTAAACTGGCTCGTCAGCAGAAATCTAAGCTGGAGAACATGTTCGCCAACATGACCGAAGGCGAAGTTCACGAAGTGAACATCGTCCTCAAGGCGGACGTTCAGGGTTCTGTGGAAGCGATCTCCGACTCCTTGCTGAAACTGTCTACCGACGAAGTGAAAGTGAAGATCATCGGTTCCGGCGTAGGTGGTATTACCGAAACCGACGCAACCCTGGCGGCCGCATCCAACGCGATTCTGGTTGGCTTTAACGTTCGTGCTGATGCATCTGCGCGTAAAGTTATCGACGCGGAAAGCCTGGATCTGCGCTACTACTCCGTCATTTACCATCTGATCGACGAAGTGAAAGCTGCGATGAGCGGCATGCTGTCTCCGGAACTGAAACAGCAGATCATCGGTCTGGCTGAAGTGCGTGATGTGTTCAAATCGCCGAAATTCGGCGCCATCGCGGGCTGTATGGTCACCGAAGGTACGATTAAGCGTCACAACCCAATCCGCGTTCTGCGCGACAACGTGGTTATCTATGAAGGCGAGCTGGAATCCCTGCGCCGCTTCAAAGATGACGTAAACGAAGTCCGTAACGGCATGGAATGTGGTATCGGCGTTAAGAACTACAACGACGTTCGCGTCGGCGATATGATCGAAGTGTTCGAAATCATCGAGATTCAACGTACCATCGATTAATCGTTTAGTAGGCCGGGGAAGCGCAGCGCCACCCGGTTATACAAAATTAAAGGGGGCCGCGTGGCCCCCTTATTTGTCTGGAGAATTTATTATGGCGAAAGAATTTGGTCGCCCGCAGCGCGTGGCCCAGGAGATGCAAAAAGAGATCGCAATCATCCTGCAGCGCGAAATTAAAGACCCGCGTCTGGGCATGATGACGACCGTTTCAGGCGTTGAAATGTCCCGCGACCTGGCCTATGCCAAAGTGTTTGTGACCTTCCTGAACGATAAAGACGAAGCCGCCGTGAAAGCGGGCATCAAGGCTTTGCAGGAAGCGTCTGGTT
This sequence comes from Klebsiella sp. BDA134-6, assembly GCF_015601345.1. NCBI lineage: Bacteria > Pseudomonadati > Pseudomonadota > Gammaproteobacteria > Enterobacterales > Enterobacteriaceae > Klebsiella > Klebsiella sp. BDA134-6. The sequence continues at coordinate 5,262,605 of NZ_CP064784.1, read as the reverse complement.
TTATTCGCTCGCTGCTGGGCAAAGCGATGCGCCTGCGTATCGTGCCGGAACTGACGTTTTTCTACGATAATTCGTTAGTCGAAGGGATGCGCATGTCGAATCTGGTGACCAGCGTGGTGAAACATGACGATGAGCGTCGTGTGAACCCGGACGACAGCAAGGAGGACTAATGAGTCGTCCTCGTCGTCGCGGCCGCGATGTGCACGGCGTTCTGTTGCTGGATAAACCGCAAGGCGCATCCAGCAATGACGTGTTGCAGAAAGTCAAACGGCTTTATAATGCCAACCGGGCAGGGCACACGGGGGCGCTGGATCCGCTGGCGACCGGTATGCTGCCGATTTGCCTCGGGGAAGCGACAAAGTTTTCCCAGTATCTGCTCGATTCTGACAAGCGCTACCGCGTGATTGCAAAGCTCGGACAGCGCACCGATACCTCTGATGCCGATGGTCAGGTGGTGGAAGAGCGTCCGCTGACTTTTAGCCCAGAGCAGCTGGCAGCCGCGCTTGACGGCTTCCGCGGCGAAACTCAGCAGATACCCTCGATGTATTCGGCGCTGAAATACCAGGGGAAAAAGCTGTACGAATATGCCCGACAGGGGATTGAAGTACCGCGTGAATCCCGGCCGATTACGGTATACGAACTGCTATTTATTCGTCATGAGGGTAGCGAGCTTGAGCTGGAAATCCACTGCTCGAAAGGCACCTACATTCGCACGATTATTGATGATTTAGGCGAGAAACTAGGATGCGGCGCGCACGTCACTTTCCTCCGTCGCCTGGCGGTCAGTAAATATCCTGTCGAACGAATGGTGACGCTGGAGCAGCTGCAGGCGCTGGTCGAACAGGCCAATGCGCAGGATATTCCCGCCGCCCAGCTGCTGGACCCGCTGCTGATGCCGATGGACAGTCCGGCTTCGGATTACCCGTTGATTAATATTCCGGAAACCTCAGCCGTCTACTTTAAAAACGGTAACCCGATTCGTACATCGGGCGCGCCGCTGCAGGGACTGGTTCGCGTCACGGAAGGTGCGGAAGAGAAGTTTCTTGGTATGGGGGAAATTGATGATGAAGGCCGCGTTGCGCCTCGTCGTCTGGTGGTTGAATACCCTGCCTGAGCGCTTTCCTTGCGATAAAAGGCTGCTGCGAGTAGAATATCGCCGCTTAACGCTCGCCAAAGTGATTTAACATTTGCGGGCGTTATATCAGGGGTTGCTGAATTAGAGATCGGCACCCTTTCTTTCTTTTAATTTTGGAGTTCGAAAATGTCTCTAAGCGTTGAAGCTAAAGCAAAAATCGTTTCTGAGTTCGGTCGTGGCGAAAACGACAGCGGTTCTACTGAAGTTCAGGTTGCACTGCTGACTGCACAGATCAACCACCTGCAGGGTCACTTTGCAGAGCACAAAAAAGATCACCACAGCCGTCGTGGTCTGCTGCGCATGGTTTCTCAGCGTCGTAAACTGCTCGACTACCTGAAACGTAAAGATGTTGCACGTTACTCTGCGCTGATCGAGCGTCTGGGTCTGCGTCGCTAATTCTGCGAGTTTCAGAAGAAGGGGCCTCACGGCCCCTTTTTTCGACCGGGCGGCAGCAATTCATTAAAAACTCATGTATTGTTGCTATTAATGATCTTCATGCAGAGGTTCGCGCGGCTAATGAGAGGCTTGACTCGCAGGGGCGGGTAAAGGTTGTCATTAGTCGCGAGGATGCAGAAGATCGGGTCATACGATGTCTTATCGTGGATTTGACATCATCTATAGATATAAGGATAGAATTTTGCTTAATCCGATCGTTCGTAAATTCCAGTACGGCCAACATACCGTAACCCTGGAGACCGGCATGATGGCGCGCCAGGCAACTGCCGCCGTTATGGTTAGCATGGATGACACCGCGGTATTCGTTACCGTTGTGGGCCAGAAAAAAGCGAAACCAGGCCAGGATTTCTTCCCGCTGACCGTTAACTATCAAGAGCGTACCTACGCTGCAGGTAAAATCCCGGGTGGTTTCTTCCGTCGTGAAGGCCGTCCGAGCGAAGGCGAAACCCTGATCGCGCGTCTGATTGACCGTCCGGTTCGCCCGCTGTTCCCGGAAGGTTTTGTCAACGAAGTTCAGGTTATTGCGACCGTGGTTTCCGTTAACCCGCAGGTTAACCCGGATATCGTCGCGATGATTGGTGCTTCCGCAGCCCTGTCCCTGTCTGGTATTCCGTTCAACGGCCCAATTGGCGCCGCTCGCGTTGGTTATATTAATGACCAGTACGTGCTGAACCCGACCCAGGAAGAGCTGAAGTCCAGCAAACTGGATCTGGTTGTTGCAGGCACCGAAGCCGCAGTACTGATGGTTGAATCCGAAGCTGAACTGCTGAGCGAAGACCAGATGCTGGGCGCGGTTGTGTTTGGTCACGACCAGCAGCAGGTTGTTATTCAGAACATCAACGACCTGGTGAAAGAAGCCGGTAAACCGCGTTGGGACTGGCAGCCGGAAGTGGTTGATGCGGCGCTGAACGCGCGCGTTGCCGCGCTGGCTGAATCTCGCCTGAGCGATGCTTACCGTATCACCGACAAACAAGAGCGTTATGCTCAGGTTGACGTGATCAAATCTGAAACTATCGCGACCCTGGTTGCGGAAGATGAATCCCTGGACGCTAACGAACTGGGTGAAATCCTGCACGCAATCGAGAAAAACGTGGTTCGTAGCCGCGTACTGGCCGGTGAGCCGCGTATCGATGGTCGTGAAAAAGATATGATTCGTGGTCTGGACGTTCGTACCGGCGTTCTGCCGCGTACCCACGGTTCCGCACTGTTTACCCGTGGCGAAACTCAGGCGCTGGTTACCGCGACGCTGGGTACCGCACGTGATGCGCAGAACATCGATGAGCTGATGGGCGAGCGCACGGATTCCTTCCTGTTCCATTATAACTTCCCTCCGTACTCCGTAGGCGAAACGGGAATGGTTGGTTCTCCGAAGCGTCGTGAAATCGGTCACGGTCGTCTGGCTAAACGCGGCGTCCTGGCCGTTATGCCGACTATCGAAGAGTTCCCGTACACCGTTCGCGTGGTTTCTGAAATCACCGAATCTAACGGTTCCTCCTCCATGGCTTCCGTCTGTGGCGCTTCTCTGGCGCTGATGGACGCAGGCGTGCCGGTGAAAGCCGCCGTTGCGGGTATCGCAATGGGTCTGGTGAAGGAAGGCGACAACTTCGTCGTACTGTCTGACATTCTGGGCGATGAAGATCACCTGGGCGATATGGACTTCAAAGTAGCGGGTTCCCGCGAAGGTATCTCTGCTCTGCAGATGGATATCAAAATTGAAGGTATCACCAAAGAGATCATGCAGGTTGCTCTGAACCAGGCTAAAGGTGCGCGTCTGCACATCCTGGGCGTGATGGAACAGGCGATTAACGCGCCGCGCGGCGATATCTCTGAATTCGCACCGCGTATCCACACGATCAAAATCAGCCCGGACAAAATTAAAGACGTCATCGGTAAGGGCGGTTCCGTTATTCGTGCGCTGACCGAAGAAACCGGCACCACTATCGAAATCGAAGACGACGGTACCGTGAAGATCGCGGCAACCGACGGCGACAAAGCGCAGCACGCGATTCGTCGTATCGAAGAGATCACCGCTGAGATCGAAGTTGGCCGTATCTATAACGGTAAAGTGACCCGCATCGTTGACTTTGGCGCGTTTGTTGCCATTGGCGGCGGTAAAGAAGGTCTGGTCCACATCTCTCAAATCGCCGACAAGCGCGTTGAGAAAGTGACCGACTATCTGCAGATGGGTCAGGAAGTGCCGGTTAAGGTACTGGAAGTTGACCGTCAGGGCCGTGTCCGTCTGAGCATCAAAGAAGCAACTGAACAAACTCAGCCTGCGGCTGCGCCGGAAGCTCCGGCTGCCGAACAGCAGGGCGAGTAAGGTTGCCGTTTGCCCTCCGCATAGCGGAGGGCGCATTACGGGCAGGACGCCCTGTTTGCAGCCGGGGAACTGGACGTTCATCCAATCGTTGTCTTCGGGAGTGGGAAATGAAGCCTTTTTTGCGCTGGTGTTTCGTGGCGACAGCTCTCACGCTGGCAGGATGCAGCAACTCTGCCTGGCGTAAGGACGCAGTCCTCGCGGTGCCATTGCAACCGACTTTGCAGCAAGAAGTGATTCTGGCGCGCATGGAACAAATTCTTGCCAGTCGGGCTTTAACCGATGACGAACGCGCACAGCTTTTATATGAGCGCGGAGTGTTGTATGATAGTCTCGGTCTGAGGGCATTAGCGCGAAATGATTTTTCACAAGCGCTGGCAATCCGACCGGATATGCCTGAAGTATTCAACTACTTAGGCATTTATTTAACGCAGGCAGGCAATTTTGATGCTGCCTATGAAGCGTTTGATTCTGTACTTGAGCTTGATCCAACTTACAACTACGCGCACTTAAATCGCGGCATCGCCCTGTATTACGGCGGTCGTGCTAAGTTAGCGCAAGATGATCTGCTGGCGTTTTATCAAGACGATCCCAATGATCCTTTCCGAAGCCTGTGGCTTTATCTCGCTGAGCGTCAGCTCAATGAGAAGCAGGCGCTTGAAGCACTGAGACAGCGCTTAGACAAGTCGGATAAAGAACAATGGGGATGGAACATTGTCGGGTTCTACCTTGGCGACATTAGCGAAAAAGAGCTAATGACCCGCCTGAAGGCAGACGCAACGGATAACACCTCGCTCGCTGAGCATCTCAGTGAAACCAACTTCTATTTAGGTAAGTACTACCTAAGTCTGGGGGACAAGGACAGCGCTACGGCACTGTTCAAACTGGCGGTCGCAAACAACGTTCATAACTACGTTGAGCACCGATACGCATTGTTGGAATTATCGCTCTTGGGCCAGGAGCAAGATGACCTGGCAGAATCGGACCAGCAATAGCTGACGAACACATCAGCCCTTTTTTGATTGCCATCACCTTTGCGGGTGAGGGCGTTGTTGTTCGTTAATACACCTACTTTGAGCCGGTTCACACTTTTCAATGAAAATTACCGTAAATTTTCACGATGAGTTATGTAGACTGGCCGCCATTAATTTTGAGGCACACGTACTACATGGCTGAATTCGAAACCACTTTTGCAGATCTGGGCCTGAAGGCTCCCATCCTTGAAGCGCTTAACGATCTGGGTTACGAAAAACCATCTCCGATCCAGGCTGAGTGCATTCCGCATCTGCTGGGCGGCCGCGACGTTCTGGGTATGGCCCAGACGGGTAGCGGTAAAACCGCAGCGTTCTCTTTACCGCTGCTGAACAACATTGATCCTGAGCTGAGAGCACCGCAGATTCTGGTGCTGGCGCCGACCCGCGAACTGGCGGTACAGGTTGCTGAAGCAATGACGGAATTTTCTAAACATATGCGCGGCGTAAACGTGGTTGCCCTCTACGGCGGCCAGCGTTATGACGTGCAGCTGCGCGCGCTGCGTCAGGGACCGCAAATTGTTGTCGGTACCCCGGGTCGTCTGCTGGACCACCTGAAACGCGGTACGCTGGATCTCTCTAAGCTGAGCGGTCTGGTTCTGGATGAAGCTGACGAAATGCTGCGCATGGGCTTCATCGAAGACGTAGAAACGATTATGGCGCAGATCCCGGAAGGTCATCAGACCGCTCTGTTCTCCGCTACCATGCCGGAAGCGATTCGTCGTATTACCCGCCGCTTTATGAAAGAGCCGCAGGAAGTGCGCATCCAGTCGAGCGTAACGACTCGCCCGGACATCAGCCAGAGCTACTGGACTGCTTACGGTATGCGTAAAAACGAAGCGCTGGTGCGTTTCCTGGAAGCGGAAGATTTTGATGCGGCGATTATCTTCGTTCGTACCAAAAACGCGACCCTGGAAGTTGCCGAAGCGCTGGAGCGTAGCGGCTATAGCAGCGCTGCGCTGAATGGCGACATGAACCAGTCCCTGCGTGAGCAGACCCTGGAGCGTCTGAAAGACGGTCGTCTGGATATCCTGATTGCGACCGACGTTGCGGCCCGTGGCCTGGACGTTGAGCGTATCAGCCTGGTGGTTAACTACGATATCCCGATGGATTCTGAGTCTTACGTTCACCGTATCGGCCGTACCGGTCGTGCGGGTCGTGCTGGCCGCGCGCTGCTGTTCGTTGAGAACCGCGAGCGTCGTCTGCTGCGCAACATCGAACGCACGATGAAGCTGACCATTCCGGAAGTTGAACTGCCGAACGCAGAACTGCTGGGCAAACGTCGCCTGGAAAAATTTGCCGCGAAAGTTCAGCAGCAGCTGGAAAGCAGCGATCTGGATCAGTACCGTGCGCTGCTGGCGAAAATCCAGCCGTCTGCCGAAGGTGAAGAGCTGGACGTGGAAACGCTGGCCGCAGCGCTGCTGAAAATGGCTCAGGGCGAACGTCCGCTGATCCTGCCGCCGGATGCGCCTATGCGTCCTAAGCGCGAGTTCCGCGACCGTGACGATCGTTTTGAGCGTCGTGGCGACCGTAACGACCGTGGCCCGCGCGGCGATCGTCCTGAACGCAGCGGCGAAGATCGTCCTAAGCGTGAACGTCGTGACGTTGGCGATATGGAACTGTACCGGATTGAAGTGGGCCGTGATGACGGTGTTGAAGTTCGTCATATCGTTGGCGCAATCGCCAACGAAGGCGACATCAGCAGCCGTTACATCGGTAACATCAAACTGTTTGGTTCTCACTCCACCATCGAACTGCCGAAAGGTATGCCGGGCGAAGTGCTGCAGCACTTTACTCGTACCCGCATCCTGAACAAGCCGATGAACATGCAGCTGCTGGGTGATGCTCAGCCGCGTCCTGAGCGCAGCGGCGAACGTCGTGGCGGCGGAGAGCGTCGTGAAGGCGGTCGTAGCTTCGGCGGCGGTGAACGTCGTGAAGGCCGTGGTTTTGGCGGCGAGCGTCGCGAAGGCGGTCGTAGTGAAGGTCGTCGTTTCAGCGGCGAACGTCGTGAAGGCGGCCGCGCGCCGCGCCGCGATGATGCTTCAGCTCCGCGTCGCGATGACTCCGCAGGTCGTCGTCGTTTCGGTGGCGATGCATAATTAGCGTTTCCGCTAACGTAAAGTAAACGATACAGCCCCGATCTCAACGATTGGGGCTTTTTTTATTTTCTTTGTACTCGTGTACTGGTACAGTGCGTCACATTGATAACAACAAAAGTATTTTCGACTGGAGATTTCGGCAAATGGCGACACTTACCACTACGGCAACCCGACCGTCCTTGTTTGGCGGCGTAGTGATTATTGGTGGGACGATTATTGGGGCGGGTATGTTCTCACTGCCGGTTGTGATGTCCGGCGCGTGGTTCTTCTGGTCTCTGGCTGCGCTGGTTTTTACCTGGTTTTGTATGCTTCACTCCGGGTTAATGATCCTCGAAGCGAACCTGAATTACCGGATTGGCTCGAGCTTCGATACTATTACGAAAGATCTGCTCGGCAAAGGCTGGAATCTGCTTAACGGCGTGTCGATCGCCTTTGTACTTTATATTCTGACTTATGCCTATATTTCTGCCAGCGGCTCGATCCTGCACCATACGTTTAGCGAAATGTCGCTGAACATACCGGCAAGGGCGGCAGGTTTTGGTTTTGCCCTGCTGGTGGCGTTTATTGTCTGGCTGAGTACCAAAGCGGTGAGCCGCATGACGGCCATTGTGCTGGGAGCTAAGGTCATTACCTTCTTTCTGACCTTTGGCAGCCTGTTGGGACACGTCCAGCCGAGCACCCTGTTTAACGTGGCTGAACAAAATGCCTCGTATATGCCCTATCTGCTGATGACGCTGCCGTTCTGCCTCGCGTCCTTCGGTTATCACGGCAACGTGCCGAGTCTGATGAAGTACTACGGTAAGGATCCGCGCACTATCGTTAAATGCCTGGTTTACGGCACGCTACTGGCGCTGGGTCTGTACGTAGTGTGGCTGCTGGTGACGATGGGCAATATCCCTCGTCCGGAGTTTATCGGTATCGCGCAGAAGGGGGGCAATATTGATGTCCTGGTCCAGGCGCTCAGCGGGGTACTGAATAGCCGGAGTCTGGATCTGCTGTTAGTGATCTTCTCAAACTTTGCCGTAGCCAGCTCATTCCTTGGCGTGACGCTCGGCCTGTTTGATTATCTGGCGGATCTGTTCGGGTTCGACGACTCCGCGCTGGGACGCTTTAAAACTGCGATTCTCACCTTTTTCCCGCCAATGGTGGGCGGCCTGCTGTGGCCGAACGGGTTCCTCTACGCGATCGGTTATGCGGGTCTGGCAGCGACCATCTGGGCGGCAATCGTACCAGCGCTGCTGGCTCGCGCATCGCGTAAACGTTTTGGTAGCCCATTGTTTCGCGTTTGGGGCGGAAAGCCGATGATTGCTTTGGTCCTGCTGTTTGGTCTGGGTAACGTGATTGTGCATTTCCTGTCGAGCTTTAATGTATTACCCACCTATCAATAATTGAATTTTCCGCTGAGCCAGATTTAACGATCTGGCTCAAAAAATATTTTCTTTATTTCTCTTACTATAAATATTGTCTTGAATAAGGGAATATTTATATGCTGAATAACGATATTACTCTGCGGAAGCTCGAGATTTTCCTTAGCTATATGGAGTCGATGAACATATCAAAAACTGCAGAGCTAATGAACATTTCATCCGTTAGCGTTCATCGCGCGCTTCATTCGCTGGAAGATAATTTACGCTGTCCTTTGTTTACCCATAATGGCCGCAATCTTTATCCTTTACCTGGCGCATGGGTTATGCAAAAGGAAGCGCGGGAAGTCATTAATGCATTGGAACGCTGTATTTATCTTACTCGCAAGGCTTCGGGGTACCATTCTCAGGTTTTACGGTTAGGGCTACTTTATTCGTTAGTGTTAAAAACTGCACCGCAAATTGTTCAGGGTTTGAAAAAACGCTGCCCGGAACTGACCATTGAATTTATCATGAATTCTAATAAAAAATTATTAGAAGCGCTTAATGAAGAGAAGATTGATGCGGTTCTGATATCGACTCCCGATGATTACAACATCCAGTTATTTGAGACATGGACCATATTCTCTGATTCCATCTACCTTGCGGTTCCGGTAACCGAAGCGGATAGCTTATCGACCCCCGTAGATTTACGGCATCTGCAAAATAAAAAGTTTATTGCCTTGAGCGAAGGCTTCGCGACCTGGAGAGGATTTCAGGAGGCCTTTCAGATTGCTGGATTTACGCCCGACATCACCGTCCGGGTACATGATGTTTTTTCACTGATGAGTATGGTGAACGCCGGCATGGGCTATACCTTAATCCCGGGGCGGATGAGCGGCCTGTTTAGTAACGGCATTCGTCTGCTGCCGCTGCAGGAGCCCTATAGAATGGAACAGGAAATCTCGCTGGTTTTCCCACGTAGTCAGGAAAATCATCCGGGTCTGCTGTCTTTGCTAGCCGAGTGCCGTATGTACGCCAGACAGCTTATGATGGAGAAAAGCGAGACAGAGAAAACCCCATAAGCTCATGACTCAATCGCTGATAGACCACGCTTTCGCCGTAGATAGCGACGGCAAGCCACTTTGGATTACTGACTAAGGCTATCTTGATTCTCATCCGGTCGCCGTTGATGCTGTTTGCTAAAGCATGGGTCAGTGCCTGGTGGCTGACCTGGCATAACGTAAAAATGGCCGACTCCTGGCGCGTAATTATCTGATGCTTAAACGCGCAGCCGATGATACAGCGCTGTAGCTTATTTTTTAATTCATCCGACGTCCCGGTCATAAAAACAAAACCCACCTTATGTTCGGGCTTATCCGCTAACAGCTTCTGGCGAAAATTATCTTCGTCTTCTTGCGTACAAAGTGAGGCCAGAAGCGCGATTTGCCCTGGTTTCATGCGCTGAAATGAATACATTGAACATCCCTTGCGCCTGCTGCATAACAGCAGGCGATCGTCATTAAAAGAAGGGGGTTAAAGAGAGATAGAGGGCCGAAGGGGCCAGCAGACAGCCAAGGCCGGTATAAAAGGTTGCCGTCATTGCGCCATAGGGAACGAGTTTCGGGTCCGTGGCCGCCAGACCCGCGGCGACCCCGCTGGTGGAACCCATTAGCCCGCCGTAGACTATAGCGGCGGCAGGCGAGTTCAGGCCTGCGGCTTTCGCTACCAGCGGCGTTAAGATCATGACGGCAATAGACTTAATCACGCCAGCGGCGATGCTCAGCGCGATAACATCCGAGCTTGCGCCAAGCGCTGCGCCGGTTACCGGGCCGACGATAAAGGTTACGGCCCCCGCGCCAATGGTCGCCATGCTGATGGCGTCGGTATAGCCAAAAGCCCAGGCGACAATTGCTCCGAGATAAAAAGAGAGCACCGTCGAGATAACCAGCGCCAGCGCGCCGGCCATACCGGCTTTTTTCAGCTCTTCAAGTTTGACGCCGAAGGCGGTGGAAATGATGGCGAAATCGCGGAACATACCGCCGCCCATCAGCGCAATACCGCTGAACAGGCTGATATCGGCCAGACCTTTTTTACCGCCGGTCAATTCCCCGCCAAGCCAGGCCAGCAGCAATCCGGCGACGATGGCAATAGCTGAGCTGTGTATCTTGCCGCGAAGCAGATGTGTTGAGATCCAGCTTGCGGCCCAACATACGATACCCACCACGACAAAAGCGGTAATCAAACCGTTGCTGGTGAAGCTACCGGTTAAAATCTTTGTCAGCTGTTCCATTACTTACACTCCTCGCTAACGGTGGAGCTTTCCTGATGGCCGTGACCGCCAATTTTGCTCAAAGGTTTAATCAGCAGAAAACCAATAAAAACGGCGCCAACGCCGGCAATCAATGCGACCGGACCGCCTTTAAGGGCGGCGATAACGTTCTGGTTTGCCGACATGGCGACGACAATCGGGATATACATTGCATTCCAGAAACCTACTCCCTGTTCTGCAGGCTTTGAGAGCAATCCTCTATCCACTAATTTTTGTGACACGATAACTAAAAACAGCATCGCGAAGCCGATGCCGCCGATATTGGCGGAAATACCCAACGCCATGCCAAGAAGATCGCCAACGATTAGCCCGGCGAACATGCACATTCCCATTAACATCAATCCGTAAATAATCATGATGTTTCTCTTTGTCTATCCATACTAAAAGCGAATTACACAAAGCGGGTTGATAATGCCCGCGTTGGAGAAATGACAAAAAATAAATCAGCGGCTTTTAGCATAGCGCGTTTTTATTTGCGGACATTCGTAAGAACACAGGTTTGCTCAGTCACTATGATTTATCATATCAGCAAGCAAAATGCTTACTGATATGACATTAACATAGAAATAATCTCACAATAGAATGTCGCATTGTTTTTTTAATTAAATGCGTGTTGACTCACTTTACTCTGCAATAATTTCAAATAACACCATGCCTGGGTTGACGCGGTCTCCGGTATTGAGCGCCAGAGTTTTTATTATACCCGCCTCCGGCGAGGCGACCGGCATTTTCATTTTCATGGCTTCGAGCACAATCACCACCTGGCCTTTTTCAATTTTATCTCCGGCAGAGGCTTTTACTTCATCGACCACACCCGGAACTTTTGATTTAACTTCAGACATATTAGATTCCTTTTTGATATATTAAACAGAGTTATGTTCTTATTGCTGCCGTGACCTGCTGTCGCGATCTTAATTGAACATCATTCTCACCTTTAGCCAGCAGAGTTGCGCTTCCGCTGAACCACTCTTTGATATTGATTGCGTATCCATCAGCTAAACCAATCTCGCCATCAATACGTAACTGAAATTGCTCTTCGGTATGACGTAAACAGGCCCAGCATGCGTTGAGTTCGCCTGGCGCGGTGGGAATAACGCGAATATCCAGATCTGAGTGGGTATCGCTCCACTGCCACGGCGTGACCATTTCCAGCGCCACCGAACCCCAGACCCCGAGCCGGAGCCCGTGCCAGCGCCATGCCTGTCGCAAGGCATGGAATGCGCGTATCGCATTAGTACGCTCTGCAATGGAGAGCGATGCCGTTTGCTCTGGCGTTGAGTAACGGGTTATCGCGGATAACGCCGCTTCAGTGGCCAGACGCACTCGCTGACCTTGCCAGCGCAGTGGGAAACAGAACCCAAGGGGAACACGATTCTCACTCCGCAAGCCGCGACGTACGATGCCCGGTAGCGATCCGCTGAGCAGATATTCCCACGTTTGCTGCCGCAGTACGGCAGGAAGGTGGCTGAATTCACACTCCAGCTGCGCCGCGATTTCATTCAGCGCCGAAGGCTCCAGCCAGCACAGGGTATGTCGTTGCAGGGCGGTCATCGCGCTTTACACCAGGCAGGATCGTTTTTCGCCTGCTGCTGTAAATCCCGTTGGGACTGCAGCAGAGCGTCAAACTGGGCCGTTGCCTGCGGACCGATAATATCGATGGGCGCAACGCCTGCGGTACATTCGCCGGGAACCGACTTTGGCCAGAGGCGGATATGGGTGGCCGTGGCCTCGGTTATCAGCTGCGTTGACACGTGGCAAACGCGTCCCTTAATACGCAAAATCGTCCGGGCGGTGCGCTCCACGATCTCCCGATGCCGTGCGGTGGTCGCCATGACCACCATGTCGTATTCCGGCGTGGTGCGCTGGCGCTTCCAGGTCTGGATTTTGCCCTGCGGATTGCAGAGATGTCCGCTGGCGGCGACGGGAAAGCTGTCGCCGGTTGGTAAACCGCCGACGATCGCTTCCCGCCAGTCTCCGCCCTGTGGAGCGGGAACCAGCGAAATATCTTCGCGTAGCGGGATGCCATCAAGCGTCAGCCAGCCGAATTCCTGACAGCCATACATATCGTGCAGTGCATAACCCAGCGAAGCTGCCAGCGGAACCAGCGCTTCATCCAGCGGCGTACCCGCCACGATCAGCGTCAGCTTTTTCGCTAGCCTGTGCTCCAGGCCCATCTTCAGCGCCTGCTCCAGGGTGGCGCGTAAAAAAGAGGACTCACCCACCACCGCGTCCGGCGGCTGCCGGCACAGGGCGATCAGCAGCGCATCCCGGCAGGAGCGGGATAAAAACGACCAGCGAAGGCCGCTCTCATCCAGCGCCTGGCGGGTAAACACGTTGACCAGCGGCGCGTAGGTCACCAGCACCAGCTGCCCTGCGGTTACGCCACATGCTGCCAGCGCTCGCTTTCCGGCGGCGGTGCGCAGCGCCAGTTCGTTGTGCGTGACGCCGACGATATTCTGAAACGCGCTACTGCCGGTGGTAAAGGTCACCAGCGCCAGGTTGAGCGGCGTATGGATCTCTTCAATCACGTGCGCAGCCGTGGGGCCGGCAATGCCTTTATCATCCAGCGTCCGGCACGGCATCTCCTCCAGAGAGGGAATGCCGGGCTGGGCCTCAAGCAGCCATTCAAGCGTGGCGATGGGATCGTTCATTTTGCTCTTCTCCCTGGCTCAGCCGGGCTGATAACGCGCCGCGACGTGCTGGTACTCTTCGCGCATTTGCGCCAGAATGACGCCACGCGCTTTTCTGCCGCCTCGCTCTTCGCCGGAGACTCCACGACCTTGTGGGCCAGTCGATGGGATACCCGCTGCCGCTTTTTGCCGGCGCACTTCAGCTATGTGTCGGGCGATGGTCTCTTTCATTGCCGGGATGGTTTTCACCAGCTCTTCAACACCGCCTAGCTGCCAGAAGAACTCTGGTCCCGCCGCAAACACCGGGTTGCTGCGGGCAAGTTCGCTCAGGCGCTCGACGTCCTGACGCGTAATGCGCGCGATGCTGCTGAGCGGCATCACGTGGATCATGGTGCCGAATTCCGAGGTCAGGCTGAGAATATGGTCGGCCTGCAGGCCGTGGCAGAGAAACGCGCCGCTTATTGCGCGACCAATGACCATGGCGACGATCGGGTGCCCTGCATGGCGTGCTTCGGCCAGCGCCAGCTGATATGCGCCGGTGGCCTTATTCATGCCGATAATCTCTTCCAGCTTGCCCGGCCCATTCCCTGGCGTATCGACAATCAGCACCAGCGGACGCTTTTCGGCAGCCGGTTTGTCTTTATCCATCGCCAGCGTACGGTAGACCGCCAGCGCCATTTTATACCCCTCCTCCAGGCCGATAACGCCCGCGTAGACGACGGGGAAGCGGGGGTTGAAGGACATGGCGTCGTTGGCGATCGTCGTGCAGATTTCGCCGTTAATCCGTGCGCTGCCAACCACCGCGCCGGGGCCGTAGTCGTCGCAGGGGAGATTGAGTCCCGCCAGCGCGTTTTCGGCAAAGCTGCCCTCATCGACAATCAGGTCGATAGCGGCGCGCCCCTGGCCAAGTAAATTTTCCATTATGCTTCCTCCACGGACAGGCGTTGGACATTGCTCAGGAAGGTTTCCAGATCCATATCAACCAGCGATTGCGGCGCTGAATTTCCTGCCGCAGCCCAGACATCGCGCGCATCGACGGGAGCAAGCTCGTTGATTTTTTGCGTCAGCGCCATTTGGGTGCGGACTTTCGCCTCGCTGCCGATCCGGCGCATCGCTTCAATCTCAGACCACGGCAGGTCGGCAATCAGTGAAGCCTGCTGGTGGAAGGCGGCCAGCGAATCGGCAACCAGGTAGTTGCAGTCGCCGACGATATATTTGTGCTTGCCGCCGGTGGTGCGGAACACCAGTGCGCGATCGGAGGCGTCGAATTCGCTTCGGCCCATCTCCTGCTCAATGACTTCCGGGCCGGTAAGTCCGAGACGGCCTGATTCGCTCATGACGATCAGGTCGGTCGCGGCGGCGACAAAGCCCATACCGCCGAAGCAGCCGATCTTGCTGCCGATCAGGGCGACGACCGGTACGCGGCCGCGCAGGGTTTGCAGCATATCCATGCACTCGGCATGCGCCAGCAGCCCGGCGTTGGCCTCGTGCAGGCGTACGCCGCCGGTTTCAAACGAGATAAGCACGATTGGGCGGCGTGCCGGGTCGTGAGTCTGTGCTGCCAGCTTATCCGCCAGCATCAGCGCGCCAACCATCTTTGCGCCGCCAACCTCGCCAACGGAGCCGCCGATAAAACGGCCTTCCTGAGAGATGACGATGGTCGGATGCTGGCCGAGCAGGCCAACTCCGGTGACCATGCCATCATCGAACTCCACGGCTTCGCCCAGTACCGGCAGGTGGGGGCTGATCCATTTTGCCGCCGGGCCGATCAGCTCGGTAAATGTGCCTTTATCCACCAGACCTTTGGCGCGCTCGCGGGCGCTGGCTTCCAGAAAACGCAGATCATTCATAATGGTTTTCTCCCGGCATGGCCTGTTGTAATGCTTGCTGAAGTCGCAGCGCCACGACGGCGGGCGTCGCGCTATTATCGTTAATGCTGACCTGCATATCGCCCAGCGGGCCATTATCGAGAAAACGGGTGAGGACGATTTCCCAGATAGCGTCGAAGCCGGTGACCGGCGTACAAATGCTGATGTCGATTCCGCCTGCCAGGGTTTTCGGTTCCAGTAACACTTCCAGATCGCCGGAACCGACGATGCCGCAGTGCACGGTGCGCGGCAGAGACGGACGGTCGCTTTTGCCGCTGAAATGATGTGATATTTGATGTAGAGCCATTTGCTATTCCCTTACCAGTTACGGAATCGAGCAGGAGGGTTGTACAGGCCGCCGGACCACTCGACCAAATCGCGAATACTCTTCGCCGCCAGCATCTGGCGGTTGGCGCGGCGTCTGTCGATGCCTAAATCTTCCGGCGTTTGCACAATGCCTGCATCGCGTAGCGCTTGTGTTTGCGCTGGGTCGGCGGCGAGGCCGATATCGGTGTAGCCCGCGACGGCGCGAATGGCCGCCATCCGCTGCTCCAGCCCTTCGCAGCGGTGCAGGTGGGCGAGCCCCTCTTCGGTGAGCACGTGGGTAACGTCATCGGCATAAACCATCACCGGTGGCAGGGCGAGACCGGCTTTTTCCGCCAGTTTCCAGGCATCCAGTTTGTCAACGAAGGCCGGCTGGCGCTTCTCGCGAAAGGTCTCCTGCATCTGGACGACCAGGCGTTTGCCGCGCGGCATCTCGCCAATAAGCTGCTGCTGAGTGGCGTTGAACTCTTCTCCGCACTTAAGCCAGGAGCGGGTTACGTGGCGACGGCCTTTGGCATCGCAGCCCATATTCGGCGCGCCGCCAAAACCGGAAACGCGGCTGGCTGTGGCGGTGCTGCTGTTGCCGTACTTATCGATTTGCAACGTGCCGCCGATAAACATATCCAGCGCGTAGTGCCCGGCGGCCTGGGCGAAGGCGCGGTTCGATCGCAGGCTGCCGTCCTGGCCGATGTAAAACACGTCCGGGCGTTCAGCGACGTATTTTTCCATACCCAGTTCGCCGCCGAAGCAGTGAACGGACTGGATCCATCCGCTCTCGATCGCCGGGATCAGCGTCGGGTGCGGGTTCAGCACCATGTGGGTACAGGCTTTGCCTTTTAACCCCAGCTCTTCGCCGTAGGTGGGCAGCAGCAACTCAATGGCGGCGGTGAAGAAGCCGATGCCATGGTTAATGCGCTCGACGCCGTATTCGGCATAAATGCCTTTGAGCGCCATCATCGCCATCAGCACGTGGGTATCGGTGATCAACGCCGGATCGCGAGTGAACAGGGGTTCAACGTAGAACGGGCGCGGCGCTTCAATAACCGCATTTACCCAGTCGCCGGGAATATCGACGCGCGGTACTTTATCGACGATCTTGTTCACCTGGGCGATGACGATCCCCTGGCGAAAATGGGTGGCTTCGGCGATCACCGGCGTATCTTCGGTGTTAAAACCGGTGTAGAGATTGCCGTCTTTGTCCGCCTCAAAAGCAGTGATTAACGACACTCGCGGCGTGAGATCGACAAAATAGCGGCTGAACAGCTCAAGGTAGGTATGGATGGCGCCAAGTTTGATCTTACCCTGCTGAATAAGCTGCGCGAGGCGGCCATCCTGCGGGCCGGCGTAGGCGAAGTCGAGCTTTTCGGCAATGCCCTTCTCGAACAGATCGAGGTGCGAACTGAGCGGCACGGACGACTGCACCATATGCAGGCCAGAGATTTTTTGCGGGTCGACTTTGCACAGGCATTCGGCGAGAAAGTCGGCCTGCTTCTGATTGTTACCTTCAATATTGACGCGATCAAAGCTACGGATCGCCGCCTCCAGCACCGCGACGGTATCGTTAGCATCGACGATCTTTCCAGTGCGGAAATACGGAGCCAGCAGCTTCAGGCGCTGCGCCGTGTCATCCTTAAGTTGATGCCAGTTGTGCTCTTTAAGCATGTTTTTACTCCCTTATTTCAGCAGGAATAGCGTGGAGATAAAGACCCCGGTGGCGATGGCCGAAACGATCAGGCCGCTGACGCCTGCGCCCATCGCCAGCGGCAGAATGACGGCATAGGGGTTTTCATGGCTGACTTCTTTCTGCGCGATTTTGGCGGTGGTCGGCAGGCACGAAACCCCTGCGATGCCGATGGCCGGGTTGTAGCGTCCTTTCGAGATAAGCCAGATAAACCAGCCGCCGAGCAGGGCGCCGATTGCCGATATAGCCAGCGCGCCAATACCGAGAACCAGAATGATGCCGACTTTCGGGTCGAGAATGGTTTGCGCTTCGCACAGCGTGCCGAGCAGGAGGCCGAGAAACAGCGTCGCGGTATAAGTCAGGGTGGTCTCAAGCAGCTTCTGGAACGGTTCGATCTCCGCTTCTTTAATCGCGATCCCGAGAAAGAAAGAGAGGATCAGCGGCGCGGCGACCGGCAGCAGCAGACACAGCAGCAGGCAGGCGCAGATGGTGAAGATAAACTTCGCTTTTTTGGATACGGTGGGATATTCGATATCCACTTCCATCCCGCGGTACTTTTTCGGTACCAGCAGACGCACCAGATACGGATAGCCGGCGTAGGTCAGGCTCAGATACAGGTAGGCGATAATGGCGATGGGGACAAACAGATTCGGCGCCAGAATCAAGGAGGCGAAGAGCACCATCGGACCATCCGCGCCGCCGATGGTCGCAATAGAAGCCGCTTCGTTAGCCGGGAGGCCAAATACTTCTATTCCCAGCAGCAGCGCGGCGAAGGTACCCGCTTCGGCGAACAGCGCAACGATGATGCTGGCCCAGGGGCGGAGCAGAATAAAGCTGATATCGCTCATCGCGCCGATGCCGAAGAAAACGATACAGGCGATCAGACCGTTACTGAAGGTCAGGTTATAAACCGGCTGCAGGAAGTTAATCTGCATGATGTTGACCAGCTCAACGGGGTCGCTGACCATCGGGTCGAGAATTAAGGTGCCGGTTTGCCCGCCGGCGAGAAACAGTACCCCGGCGTTAACGGCAATCATGCCTAAGCCCATCGGCACCATAATCAGCGGTTCGAGGGTGCGGCGAAAACCCATCCACGCCAGGATAAAACCCAGAATGATTAATAATATTCGCGCAATGGCTATTTTGGGATCTTCAATAAAAAAGGTACCAATACCCGAAAAGAGCTTAATAAAGATATCCATAAAATATATTCCTGATAACGCATAAACCAAGGCGTATTAGTCGTCGGTAATATTCAGCTTGTTCATTACTCTATTAACGCCAACAATTACTCCGACCACGGCAAACGAAATAAAAATCGTCATGGCATAAGTTAATAATGTATATAAATAGATACTCATATATCTTCCTCGTTAGGGACCTCTTGCAATTGATAGCAAAGAAAATACATCGCCAGGGTCAGCGCTAATAAATCTGCCGACCCGCCCGGACTGACCCATTTGTCCACGCACCATGCATTAAATTCGTTGAGCTCATGTTCTATGCCGGGGTGGCTCATTCCTCCCAGGTTGACCAGGCGCTGCGCGCGATGTTTCATTTCGTGCAGCGCAGGGGGGCCTGCGCGCGAAAGTACCGTCGTATCATCGCAGTGCGCCATTAGCGCGAGCAGCGTATGTACCAGTGCTTCACGCCAGCTAAATCTCAGCGAGAGCGCCTGGCGCAGGGTTGGGAGACCAATACGGCAGACCAGCGGAAAGCCCCGTTCTGCCTCGCCGCGCACGCCTGTGACACCAAACGCCAGATACAGTTTTTCACCGTGGGTTCTCGGTGAACGATGAGCGAGCGCCGCAAAATCGTTGCGGCAGAGATCGAGGCAGAGCCCGGCGACGCACTGACTTAATGACTCGCTGGAAAGCGGCTGTCTCTGACCTTTCAGCCAGCCTGCGGCGGCTGCCAGAACGGCTCCGGCAAAGAGTATGCCGCGCTGAGTATTTATCTGGCGGGTGGATTGCAGCAGCCTGGATTCGTATTCAATACCGATAAGACGTATTTGGGGAAATAAATCTGCCAGCGCACCCTGATGATATTCACCGGCCTGCGCGCAAGCATAAAAACAGGGCGCTATGGCAGAACTACTGGTAATAAAAAGCCATATATCCATATCGTCATGTGCGCCCTGCGAGTGCGGCGTCACCAGGCCGGGTTTCGGCCAGGCGCAAACTTCCATTAATAGCGCTTTTAATAAGCACTCACCGATCCTTATCGCACTGGCTGTTGGTTGGCTCATGGCGGTTCTCTTTGAGGCGTGCATTTATGAAAAGTAAAACAAGAGAGAAAGTAACATCGCTCTTTTTAGAGAACAATTACGCTCGGGGTAACGTAATTACGCTTAACGTAACCAGATGAGGGAAATGGCGCGAGAAGAATGAGGTGGGTCACAGATTGTCATTCAGGCGGAAAAAAATGCGGCAAAAATGCCGCATTGCTCACTATCCGAGAAGCGCTTCTTTCACCTGCATCGCCAAATCAAATGAATGCAGGCGCGCCTGATGATCGAAGATTTGGCCGTTGACCATGATTTCATCGGCCTGGGTTTCCCGCAGGATCGATTCCAGCCCGTGGCGGATTTTGGTTTTATCGCCGACCAGCGACATGCTCAGCGCCTTTTGGACGCCATACTGCTCTGAAGCGGACCACAGCTGATGCATATTTTGCACCGGCGGCGGCAGTTGCCCGGTTTCGCCGCGGCGCAGTTTGACGAACGCCTGCTGCATAGAGGTAAACAGAAACTCCGCATCTCTGTCGCTGTCGGCGGCAATAATATTAATGCACACCATCGCGTACGGCTTCTCTAACCGTTCTGACGGCTGGAAGTGGGTGCGGTAGAGGTGCAGGGCCTGGAAAAGCATATCCGGGGCGAAGTGCGAGGCAAAGGCGAACGGCAGCCCAAGCTGCGCCGCCAGCTGGGCGCTGTACAAGCTTGAGCCGAGCAGCCAGACCGGGATCTTCTCGCCATAGCCGGGAACCGGGCGCACGTGCGGATTAGGATCGCGGGCGTCGAACCAGTCCACCAGCTCCGCGACGTCGCGCGGGAAGTTATCGACATCGCCGCTCATATGGCGACGCAGCGCGCGCATGGTTGGCTGATCGCTGCCCGGCGCGCGGCCAAGGCCGAGATCGATACGTCCTGGGTACAGCGTATTGAGCGTGCCGAACTGCTCGGCAATTACCAGCGGCGAATGATTCGGCAGCATCACGCCGCCGGAGCCAAGATGAAGAGTGGTGGTATTCGCGGCAAGGTAGCCAATCAGCACCGAAGTCGCGGCGCTGGCGATACCGACCATATTATGGTGCTCGGCCAGCCAGTAGCGGTGATAACCGCGCTTTTCCGCCAGCTGCGCCAGGTCTAAAGAGTGGGAGAAGGCTTCCTTTGCGGAAGAACCTTGCGGGATCGGCGCCAGATCGAGCACCGAGAACGAAACAGGTTTGTCAGTCATAAAGGCTCACTTTGCTACAGCATCGTCATCAGATTGAAGGTCTTCTTCCAGCCAGGCGTATCCGTGATACGCCTGCCAGAAAAGCTGCATCTTTAATAGTGCATTAAAAAGCAGCGATAGCCATTAACAAAGTGAGCGGTTAATCAGCTCTGCAATTCCAGTCCGGCCAGCCGTCGCCAGTAGCCGTTGCAGTCGCTGTTCGCCGTCAGCGGCAGCGGCGCAGCGCCGTTTTCATTGGCGCGGAAGGCCTCCAGCATCGCGAAGGTCTCGCTGCCAAGCGGCGACAGGCGAACCATATCCACCAGCCCGTTCATGGTGCTGAGCTCATTCCCGAGGTTGTAGACGTAGCCGCTCATGGTCTGAATGCCGTTGAGGACGAATACCTGCTGCTGCTCCTGCGAGAGCACGTCGCGCCCATTAGGGTATTTGATGCAGCAGGTTTCACATTCATCTTTAGGCCGGTCTTCCGAGCGCGCGGTAAAGCAGCGGGCGGAGTAGGCCAGCGGCAGGTGGCCATAGCTGAGCACCTCCACTTCAAACTGATGGCGGATGCCCAGGTCGTCACACTGGGTCAGCAAGTTCGCCAGCCAGTCACGGGAAAGCTCAACCGGCATACACCAGCGCACCATGCCTTGCTTGAGCAGCAGGCGCAGGGTGACGGCGTTGTAGCAGTTGAGCGCATGGCCGGCGACGAACGGCAGCTTACGTTCCGCGCACAGGTTGACGACCCCGAGATCGCTGGCTTCAATCAGAAACTCGCCGTTATCGACATAGCGTTTAAGTTCGCCCAGCTCAGAGGAGGCCTGCACTAGCGCGAGGGTAGAAAGCACCACCTGTTTACCGCTTCCCGCCAGCGCTTTTGCCATGTCGATCCAGTCGCCGACTTTGGTGGCGCGACGTTTGCTGCATACCGCTTCGCCGAGGTAAATCGTATCCGCGCTGCAGCTTGCCGCCTGCTGATAAAAATTTTCCAGCGTCTCTTTTGGCCAGTAATAAAGCACCGGCCCTAATGAATATTTCATTGCTGTTCTCACTGCCATTTACGGTGATAGGCGCCAAGGGTGGTTTGCGTCCCCTCGGACATGGAACCGAGGGTTTCCATCCACGCGGACTGCGGCACGAAGTTTTGCGGATCGGCTTTGCAGCGATCGATCGCCTGACGCCAGACTTTCGCCACTTGGGTAACGTAGGCCGGGCTGCGCTGGCGGCCCTCGATTTTCACCGAGGCAATATTTGCCGCCATCAACTCCGGCAGCAGCTCCAGGGTATTCAGGCTGGTGGGTTCTTCCAGCGCGTGATAGCGCTCGCCGTCGACCAGATAACGCCCTTTACAGAGAGTGGGATAACCGGCGTTTTCACCATCCCGGTAGCGGTCGATCAACACTTCGTTAAGGCGTGATTCCAGGCCCTGCGGCGTTTGTTGCCAGCGCACGAAGCGCGCCGGCGAACAGGCGCCGACGGTATTCGGCGATTCGCCGGTGAGGTAGGAGGAAAGGTAACAGCGTCCTTCCGCCATAATGCACAGGCTACCGAAGGCGAAAACCTCCAGCGGCACCGGCGTGACGCGCGCCAGCTGTTTGACCTGGTGAATCGACAGCACGCGCGGCAGCACCACGCGGGCGACGTCGAAATTGCGATGATAAAACTTCACCGCCTCTTCGTTGGTGGCCGAAGCCTGAACGGAAACGTGACGCTCAATATGCGGGTAACGCTCGGCGGCGTATTCCAGCATCGCGATATCGGCGAGGATCAGCGCATCGGCGCCCAGCTGCGCCGCCATGTCGACCGCGCGCTGCCAGCGGGCATAACCATCAGGATGAGCGAAGGTGTTAATGGCAATATGCAGTTTGCGACGATGCTGGTGCACAAAGCTGACGGCTTCCTGCAGTTTCTTTTCGGTGAAATTAAGGCCGGCAAAGTGGCGGGCGTTGGTGTCATCTTTCAGCCCGATATAGACGGCATCGGCGCCGTTTTCGATGGCCGCCTTAAGCGCCGGAAGGTTACCGGCTGGGCAGAGCAGCTCCATAATTTTTCCTGAAAAACGCGGCCCGTCAGGGACGCTGGATGGTTAATGAGCTGGGATTTTAGTTAACCTTCTGGTGACAATTTTTGATTTGAGGCAGTTAAAAGCGTATTGGCGGGATCAATACCAGCGGCCCGGCATCGTGATTTTGTTGATTTACGCCGCTATGTCGTTTATTTGATATGGCACAATAGATGAACTATTGCATTCATGGAGTAAAGCTTGTGTTGGATAAACTGCGTTCCAAACTGGTTCACTTTGGCCCGTCGATGATGAGCGTGCCGGTTAAGCTGGCGCCATTTGCCCTCAAGCGCCAGGTGCTGGAACAAGTATTAAGCTGGCAATTTCGCCAGGCGCTGGCGGATGGGGAACTGGATTTTCTCGAGGGGCGCTGGTTAAGTATTCATGTGCGTGACATCGGTCTGCTGTGGTATACCTCGGTGGTTGATGGGCGTCTGGTGGTCAGCCCTGCGGCCGAAGCGGACGTCAGCTTCAGCGCTGACGCCAGCGACCTGCTGATGATTGCGGCGCGTAAGCAGGATCCGGATACGCTGTTCTTCCAGCGTCGCCTGGTTATCGAAGGCGATACCGAGCTGGGACTGTATGTAAAAAACCTGATGGATGCCATTGAGCTGGAGCAGATGCCAAAGGCGCTGCGCATCATGCTGCTGCAGCTGGCGGACTTTGTTGAAGCTGGTCTGAAAGGCCCGCAGAAACCTGAACAGACATCGGTAGGTGAGGCATGCTGATTCGAGTAGAGATTGGGATTGATGCGCCGGGAATCGATGCTTTATTGCGTCGTACCTTCGGCGGCGACGCGGAAGCGCAGCTGGTGCACAGTCTACGTGAAGATGGTCTGATCACGCTGGGCGTGGTGGCGACGGATGACGAAGGCCAGGTCGTAGGCTACGTGGCTTTTAGCCCGGTCGCCGTCGAAGGCGAAGAGCTGCAGTGGGTCGGACTGGCTCCGCTGGCGGTCGATGAAAGCTACCGCGGCCAGGGCATCGGGCGTCAGCTGGTCTATGAAGGGCTCGATTCCCTGAACGAGTTTGGCTATGCCGCCGTCGTGACGCTTGGCGATCCGGCACTCTATGGCCGTCTGGGCTTTGAACCCGCGGCGCGTTTCGACCTGCGCTGCCGCTGGCCCGATAGCGCCGAGGCTTTCCAGGTTCATCGTCTGGCCGATGACGCGCTGAACGGCGTGAGCGGGCTGGTCGAATATAGCGACCACTTTAACCGCTTCTGAGGCTTTCCAGCAGAGCCTCAAATGATCCGTCCCCGGCAACGAGGCGCTCTTTCTGGCGCTTCGTTAGCTGCTTGATACGATATTCAAGACGCAACGCTAGTGAGCGTTCACCAACTTCTTTGCTAAAGGCCAGCTGAAGCTCTCCTTTGCCACGCAGCGCTTTCGCGCCCTTGCCGTCCTGATGCTGGCAAAAGCGGCGTGCAACATCGGTGGTAATCCCGGTATAGAGGCGATTATCGGCGGTACGAATCAGATAGAGAAACCAGCACACGGTACAGAGATCGCTATGTTAAGGTGTGAGCACCATAACATACTGGAGAGTAAAGATGGATACGCTCGCTGCTATCAGCCGCTGGCTGGGCAAACAGCACGTCGTGACCTGGTGCGTCGCCCGCGATGACGAGCTGTGGTGCGCCAACGCCTTTTACGTCTATGACCCGCAGCAGGTCGCATTTTATCTGCTCAGCGATGAAAAAACGCGCCATGGCCAAATGACCGGGGAAGGCGCCAACGTAGCCGGGACGGTCAACGGCCAGCCGAAGACCGTCGCGCTGATCCGCGGCGTGCAGTTTAAAGGCAAAATTCGCCGCCTGGCCGGGGAAGAAGAGGCGGCGATGCGTAAGCGCTACGTCAGCCGTTTTCCGGTGGCCCGCATGCTATCGGCGCCCGTCTGGGAGATTCGTCCCGATGAGATCAAGTTCACCGATAACACGCTGGGCTTTGGTAAAAAGCTGCACTGGCTGCGTGAATCAGGCGCCGAGCAGGCGTAAGGCTTCACGATTAAACGCCGGCAGGTCGTCCGGGGTTCGGCTGGTCACCAGCTGCTCGTTGTCGATAACCACTTCCTGGTCATAGAATTCGCCGCCGGCGTTTTTCACGTCGACAACGATAGGCTTCACGGCCGTCAGCTTACGCCCGCGAATCACATCGGCGCTAATCAACAGCTGCGGACCATGGCAGATGGCGAAGACCGGTTTGCCGCTGTTGACAAAGTCGCGGGTGAAGGTGACAAAGCGTTGGTCGCCGCGCAGCGAGTCCGGTGAATATCCGCCCGGCAGCAGCAGGGCGTCGAAGTCGGCAGGGCTGACGTCATCAATAGCTTTATCGATAACAACTTCGGCTTCCCCTTTTTTCCCTTTTACCTTCTTCCCCGCCTGTTTTTCAATCGTGACCACCTCGTGGCCGGCCAGACGGTAGGCGTCAGCCGGTGAGGTAAATTCTGAATCTTCAAAGTCGTCGGTAATTAATACGGCTATCTTCTTACTCATTCTTCCTCCAGTGTTTCGGTGTGGAATGAGGCATTTCCTTGATGATGATGGATAATTACCTCGTAGAGTATTAAGTCTGGAACATGAGGCTGGGATCGCAACATAGAAAAGTCTGCAAAGGAGTTTCGATGAGTCAGGTACTGTTAACGGGGGCGACCGGGTTAGTTGGTGGTCACTTACTACGAATGCTGCTTAACGCGCCGGCGATTAAATCCATTGCCGCGCCCACGCGTCGACCGCTGGCCGATATCGCCGGCGTGTTTAACCCGCACGATCCGCAGCTCACGGATGCTCTGGCGCAGGTGATCGATCCGATCGATATCGTTTTCTGCTGCCTGGGAACTACCCGCCGGGAGGCGGGGAGCAAAGAGGCGTTTGTGCATGCCGATTATACGCTGGTTATTGATACCGCGCTGGTGGGGAAAAGGCTGGGCGCGCAGCATATGCTGGTGGTCAGCGCGATGGGGGCGAACGCGCATTCGCCCTTTTTCTACAATCGGGTAAAAGGCGAGATGGAAGAGGCGCTGATTGCGCAGCAGTGGCCGCGGTTGACCATTGCTCGCCCGTCCATGCTGATAGGCGAACGCGAAAAGCAGCGGACCAGCGAGACCCTGTTTGCGCCGCTCTTCCGCCTCCTGCCGGGGAACCTGAAATCGATAGACGCGCGGGACGTGGCGAGCGCATTGCTCGCGGAGGCGCTATCGCCAACGCATGAAGGCGTACAGATTCTCTCGTCATCGCAGCTTCGTGAGAGAGCGGCGCGGTCAGGGGATTAATAATTTCCAAAATTTCCCTGAAAGCGTAGTATTCATGGCCTCAATTTAACATGACACTCCCTGGGGAATGCTATGGCTGGTCAGTCTTCATCTCAGGCGGCAGCACCGTTTCAATGGTGGAAGCCCGCGCTCTTTTTTCTCATCGTTATCGTCGGCCTGTGGTTCGTCAAATGGCAGCCCTACTACGGCAAAGCTTTTACCGCCGCCGAGACGCACAGTATCGGTAAATCTATCCTCGCTAACGGTGACGCAAATCCTTTCGCTGCGGCCTGGGATTACGCGCTGGTCTATTTTCTGGCGGTATGGAAAGCAGCGGTATTAGGCGTGCTGCTGGGATCGCTTATTCAGGTGCTGATCCCACGTGACTGGCTGCTGCGCACGTTGGGCCAGTCGCGCTTTCGCGGCACGCTACTAGGGGCCGCGTTCTCTCTGCCGGGGATGATGTGTACCTGCTGCGCCGCGCCGGTGGCGGCGGGCATGCGTAAACAGCAGGTATCCATGGGCGGCGCGCTGGCATTCTGGCTGGGCAATCCGTTGCTCAACCCGGCGACGCTGGTGTTTATGGGCTTCGTGCTGGGCTGGCAGTTCGCGCTAATTCGCCTGCTGGCCGGACTGGCGACCGTACTGGTGGTCGCCACGCTGGTGCAGAAATGGGTGAAAGAAGCGGCGACGCAGCCCGCAGATGTGCCGGAATTGTCTGCGGAAACCGCGCAGGGCGCCTTCTTCAGCCGCTGGCTGCGCGCGCTGTGGACGCTGTTCTGGAATACCATCCCGGTTTATATTCTGGCGGTTCTGGTGCTGGGCGCCGCGCGCGTGTGGCTATTCCCTCACGCTGATGGCGTGGTGGATAATACGCTGTTCTGGGTGATTGCCATGGCGATTGCCGGCTGCCTGTTTGTCATACCGACGGCGGCGGAGATCCCAATTGTGCAGACCATGATGCTGGCTGGAATGGGCGTGGCGCCCGCGCTGGCGCTGCTGATTACGCTGCCTGCTGTTAGCGTACCGTCACTGATTATGCTGCGTAAAGCGTTCCCGGCGAAGGCGCTGTGGCTGACCGGCGGGCTGGTGGCGCTGTGCGGTGCGGTGGTTGGGGGCGTCGCTTTACTCTGATGATCTTACCGGAGGCGGCGCTGCGCGCCTGTCCGGGCTACCGGCCCACAGCCAACGGTGAACCCGTAGCCCGGCTTAGCGTAGCGCAGGCCGGGAGGCAGAGACGCTTACTTGATATAGGTAAAGGCGGTGGTGACGCGAGACACGCCGCTCACCCGGCTGGCGATATCCGCCGCCGCGCGACCTTCACGGTCGGTAACCAGCCCCATCAGGAACACTTCACCGTTTTCGGTTGTCACCTTCACGTTAGAGGATTTCACCTGGTCGGTACCCAGCAGTTGGGAGCGGACTTTGGTGGTGATCCAGGTATCCGAAGACGCGGTGCCTAAGCCGATCGGCTGGCCCTGACGCACTTCGTTAAACACCTCCGTTGTCCCTTCTACGCCCATAGCGATTTGCTTCGCGCGCGCGGAGAGATCGGACGTTGGGGACTGCCCGGTCAGCAGGACTTTGCCCTGATAGGCGGTCACGTTGATGCGAGCCTGTTTCTTGATTTGTTCATCTTTCGACAGCGCGCTGTTGACGCGCAGCTCCAGCGTGCTGTCGTCCACCTGAGTACCTACCGTACGCGGGTCCGTCGCGGCTTTAGTGCCGACAGCTGCCGTTCCGACTACCGCGGCAGCAACGCATCCCTGAAGCAGTAGCGCAGACAGCAGAATGGCGAGGGGCGAGAGAGCCTTCATGTGTTCTCCTTAATCGTCCTGGTGTGGAAAAAGCGTGTTATCGATCAAATCGCACAGACAGTTGACGGTGAGCATGTGCATTTCCTGAATTCGCGCGCTGCGATGCGAGGGAATGCGGATTTCGACGTCCTGCTGCCCTAACAGGCCAGCCAGTTCACCGCCGTCATAACCGGTTAACGCCACGATAGTCATATCGCGGGTGACCGCCGCTTCCACGGCTTTCACGATGTCCCGGCTGTTGCCGCGAGTAGAAATCGCCAGCAGCACATCGCCGGCGTGTCCCAACGCACGCACCTGCTTAGCATAGATTTCGTCATGCAGGCGATCGTTGGCAATTGCGGTTAAGACCACATTATCGGTATTTAGTGCAATGGCGGGTAAACCAGGACGCTCTGTTTCAAAACGGTTAATCATACTGGCAGCAAAATGCTGTGCGTTGGCGGCGGAAGTGCCATTACCACAACAGAGGATTTTGTTGCCGTTCAGCAGCGACTGAACGAGCGTCATCGCCGCACGGGAGATGGCGTCCGGGAGTGCTTCCGCTGCTGCAATTTGGGTTTGAATGCTTTCGGTGAAGCAGGCTTTGATTCTGTCGAGCACGGGATCCCTTAATTCGTTTACGCTATTCGCCAAAGGCGTTTTTTAGCCACTGGATGTCGTTTCCGGTGAAGGCTACCACATCGAAACGGCAATCCACAGTCTCAAAGCTCCCATTCTGTCGGCAGAGCCACAGACGCGCGGCTTTGAGCAGTCGTTGTTGCTTTTGCGGCGTGACGCTGGAGGCGGCATCGCCGTAGTTTGCGCTGCGACGATAGCGTACTTCGATAAAGACGGTGATGCTGCCGTCGCGCATGATGAGGTCTATCTCGCCGCCGCGCTCGCGGACGTTGGCGGCGATAAAACGCAGACCCTGGCTCTCCAGCCAGCGGCGCGCCTGGATTTCCCAGGCGTCGCCGGTCTGTTTACTTAGTTGGCCGCGACGATTTGCCCACCCTGGTATTTGAGCCATGACAGTTTCCTGTTGATCACGCAATCCTGCGTGGCCGTGAGATCGCCAGTATTGCCGTTCAGTTCAAAGCCGGGAACCTGGCGCATCTGCGAGAAATGGTTGGCCAGCGACCAGGCGTCGGCGCCCATGGCGTACAGACGCGCCAGCGAGTAATCGTTACGAACGGCGGCCAGCGCCTGCTGCTGCAGGGCCGGGTTACTTCCTGCCAGCATCGGGATCTCGCTATATTGCAGGCCTTCCATTTCCAGGCGGAAGTCCGGGCCGGAAGTCCCCTGGGCGCTGCGAGAGCTGGCGTACAGCGTAACGCCGCTCTGGCTGCCGTTACGCAGGGCGATCATCGGCTTGATGTAGGCGATTTGTTCCGGCGTGGCCAGAATATACGCGGCGTCGACGCCGCCAGTGCTGCTGACCGGCATATCGCTCGGGCTGCCCAGGGCGCTGTCCTGCCCTGACGGTAGGGTTGAGACCGGCGTACCGCTTAGCGAAATACCGCTGTTGACGCTGCCGCGCAGCTCGGCGGTGGAGCCCAGACGCTGTTGCAGCACCGTACCGCCCCCCAGCTTCAGCCACTCGTTGGCGAAGGCGGTAACGACCCGATCGCCCAGGGCGCCGCGCGGCACCAGCAGCAGCGGAGTCTGTTTGCCTTGATCGTGAATGTGATGCGCCGCGTCACGGGCTTCATCTTCCGGCGAGAGGGCGAAATAGCAGATATTGGCTCGGCTTTCGACTTTCTCCGGCTGATTGAGCGCCAGCACGTTCAGCGAGGTATTACTCTTGATGACATCTTCGACGTTATCTTTCAGCAGCGGACCGACAACGATGGTCGCGCCGTCCTGCTGCACCTGGGCCAGCAGCTGGCTCATTGGCTGAGTGGTCGTATCGTAGATTTTCAGTTCTGCCGAAGGGTTGGCTGGCGTTGCGGCGACGGCCTGAGCCTGCGGCGCTTCCGTCGGTTGGCTGGTAGCCTCCGGCGTCGGGGCTTGTACTGCAGCTGGCGCGGTGACCGGCGCCGCGGGTTGCGCCTGGTCGGCCGCTGGCGCCTGTACCGGGGTCTGGGCGTTATTGGTCGTCGTCAGATCGGTAACCTCCGCCTGCGATGGGCTGATCACCGTGCTTTCGGCAACATTCGCCGCCTGGGCGACCTGGGCGGGAACCGCGCTTCCTGCAACGGCAGGCGCGCCGTTCTTCGCCGCTTCAAAGCCCTGCTGGATGGTGCGGCCAAAAATCGCCGCCTGGCCGTTTAGCGGCAGCAGCAGGGCGATTTTATTGGTCGATGCGGCCTGGTAGTTCTGCATATTCACTAACTGCGTCGGGAGCATCTTCGCCCCCGGGTTTTGCGGATAGCGGGTCTGCCAGTCTTTCACACCCGCCTTGAGCATCGTCGGGTCGTTGCGGTTATCAAACCACATGCGCTGCAGGTCCAGCCAGCCCTGCAGGACGTTCTCGTCGGCGTTAATGACCAGCGCGTTGGCCTGATCTTTGGTCATGGCGGTGAGCGCTTTCCAGGTCGCGTCGATGTTTTTCTGCTTTTGCGCAGGCAGGCTTAACAGCGACTGTTGGGCAATCAGGGCCCGCAGCAGGTTCAGCGAGGGTTGACCCTGGCTGGCGTCAATTTGCGCCTGCCAGTAGCGGGGCTGCTGATTCTGCTCAAGGCTTGCCGGGTCGAGCTTGCTGAGCAGCGTCTGCGCGCCCTGGAAATCGTTCTGCGCCAGCTTCACTTCAACCGCCAGCAGCGATCTTTCGCGGCTTTGCGCGGCGTTGAGATTAGATGGCAACTGATTGAATAGATCAATCGCCTGCGGTTTCTTACCTTCCTTCAGCAGTGCACGAATGGCAAGTAATTGCCAGTTGGTCTTGCTATCATTCGCGCTTTGCTGCATCTGTTGCAGATAGTAACTGGAGTCAGCCTGGGCCGTACCCTGCAAATACGCCGTGCTTTGGTCCGGGGTATGGGTACCGCAGCCAGCAAAGATCAGAGCGGCCAGCAGTACGGGCAGACAACGCACGGGTTTAGAACGAAGAAATGTTGACGGTACCATATGTATCCAGTGATATTTTTTTGGCTCAATGCTCAATATTAATTCGGCAATACGGACGAGACAATGAAACAACACGAATCAGCAGATAATTCTCAGGGACAGCTCTTTATTGTACCCACTCCGATAGGGAATCTGTCTGATATCACGCAGCGCGCGCTGGAAGTGCTGCAAACCGTTGATTTAGTTGCGGCGGAAGATACCCGTCATACCGGTTTGCTGCTGCAGCATTTTGCGATCAACGCCCGATTATTCGCGCTTCATGACCACAATGAGCAGCAAAAGGCGGAAACGCTGGTCACGAAGCTTAAAGCGGGGCAAAACATCGCGCTGGTTTCCGACGCCGGAACGCCGCTGATTAATGATCCCGGCTATCATCTGGTGCGCACCTGCCGCGAGGCCAATATCCGCGTGGTGCCGCTGCCCGGACCCTGTGCGGCGATTGCGGCGCTAAGCGCAGCCGGCCTGCCTTCGGATCGTTTCTGCTATGAAGGCTTTTTGCCCGCCAAATCCAAAGGGCGTCGCGATACGCTGAAGGCGCTGGAAGAAGAGCCGCGGACGATTATTTTTTATGAATCCACCCACCGCCTGCTGGAAAGCCTGGAAGATATTTGTACCGTGCTGGGCGAGTCCCGCTACGTGGTACTGGCGCGCGAGCTGACCAAAA
Source organism: Klebsiella sp. BDA134-6 (assembly GCF_015601345.1). Taxonomy (NCBI): domain Bacteria; kingdom Pseudomonadati; phylum Pseudomonadota; class Gammaproteobacteria; order Enterobacterales; family Enterobacteriaceae; genus Klebsiella; species Klebsiella sp. BDA134-6. The sequence continues at coordinate 5,231,110 of NZ_CP064784.1, read as the reverse complement.
CCTGGGAATCGATTCACGGGGCGCCAATTGGCGAGCTGCTGGCATGGGTGAAAGAGGACGAAAATCGCCGTAAAGGCGAGATGGTGCTGATCGTAGAAGGTTTTAAAGCGCAGGAAGAGGCGCTGCCGGCGGTAGCGCTGCGTACCCTGGCCCTGCTGCAGGCCGAGCTGCCGCTAAAAAAAGCGGCCGCTCTGGCCGCGGAAATCCACGGCGTGAAGAAAAACGCCCTGTATAAGTATGCCCTGGAGCAGCAGGGAGACTAACCTCATGAGTCATTACCAGCCGCCGTTTAGCATTTCTCCTGCCATTCTCAATCTGGTTGTTGAGGTTGGTGAGCTGTTAGGGCACTGGTCAGCTCAAACGGGACGAGCCTCCCCCCTTCTGCGAAAAGAGAATCGTATTCGTACGATTCAGGCGTCGCTGGCGATAGAGCATAACAGCCTGAGTACCGATCAGGTCACTGCGCTGGTGGAGGGTAAACGTGTTCTTGCGCCAGCAAAAGATATTCAGGAAGTGAGAAACGCTATTCTGGCATATGAAAAAATGCCTGCATGGAAAAGCCACCGGTTAACCGATCTTTTGACCGCCCACCGGACGCTGATGATAGGGCTGGTTGATAACCCTGGCCAGCTGCGTGACGGAGATGTAGGGATTTACCGGGATACCCGACTGGTTCATATGGCTCCCCCCGCCTCTCAGGTCGAACGTTTGATCAACGAGTTGCTGCTATGGCTGAAAGTCACTGACATTCATCCGCTTATCGCTGGAGCTGTCTTCCACTACGAATTTGAGTTTATCCATCCATTTGCCGATGGTAATGGCCGAATGGGACGCCTATGGCAAACCTTGATTCTTAGCCAATGGCGCGCGGAGCTTGCCTGGCTACCAGTTGAAACGTTGATGCATTATCAGCAGGAGCGCTATTACCAGGTTTTAGGGATGTGTGATAGCCAGAGTGACAGCACGCCATTTATTGAATTTATGCTGGAAAATGTGGTTATCGCGTTGAAAGATGGCATGGGACAAACAGCTTCTCTGTCGGAAGAAATGTCGGAAGAAATGTCGGAAGAAAAAGTGGAAATGCTGGCGGCCGTTGAGGAACGGATCCTCAAGCTTTTGTCTAAAGAACCCACGCGCACCGCGAAAGACATGGCTCAGGAAATGGATGTTTCTGCCAGAACCGTTGAGCGGCATCTGAAGACGCTGCAGCAAAAGGGAAGATTACAGCGGACCGGCGCAAAAAAAAGGGGAACCTGGCGCATTCTTTAGCGGGTTATCAGCGTACAAAACGTGATGGTCAAATAGGGCAGATGTCACCGCATCTGCCTTATTTTCTATACGATGTGTAACTCAATCCGAGTACTTTTTAATGCCTTCCGATACTCATCGTTTATTCCGCTATCGGTAATGACGCAGTTTATTTTCTCCATCGGCAGAACCTGGTTGAACCCGCGACGATTAAATTTGCTGGCATCCAGTACTGCTACCACCTTATGCGCCGCAGCGGCCATGACGCCGCTGATGGAGTAGCCTTCGTTGAAGGTCGTGATGCCATTGGTGGTGTCGATTCCGTCTGCGCCGACGAACATCAGATCGGCGCTGATACCCTGAAGCGAGCGTTCAGCGATGGTGCCATGCATCGAGTGCGTTTTATGACGCACGGTGCCACCGCACACGACCAGCGTGATATCTTTGTTTTCTGATAGCGTAAACGCCGCGGGCAGGCTATTGGTAATCACCGTAATATTGGTCATGCGTACCAGCGCCTCGGCAATCAGCAGAGTAGTGCTGCCGCTATCCAGGATTACCGTCATGCCTTCGCTAATCATCGCTACCGCCGCCTGAGCGATCCGTTTCTTCGGATCGCTGGCCAGCTGATAACGGTCTTCAAGTATAATTTCCTGGTTATCTCCTTCGGTCAAATTGCTGCCAGGCCTCGCGGCGCCGCCGTGAAAGCGGGTGAGTAACCCCTTTTCCTCCAGCAAACGGAGATCGGCCCGGATAGTCACTTCGGAGATGCCAAAGAGATTCGAAAGGTCCAGTACCAATACGCTACCCTGCGCATTAACCATTTCGACGATTTTGTTCCTTCGCTCAAATGAGTTCATATTAATTTGCCTGATAATTAACTGATCTTAGTGTAATCGAAGGGTAATGAAAGTTGAACGATAATTTTCGAAAGGTTATGTGAGCCAGCTCTGATTGCTGGCTCAGTCGATCAGGAAAGTTTTAGCAGAATTTTTCCCTGCATCGGCGCGCCGTTCAGCGCCTGAACTTCGCGGGCAAAGCTTTCTGCATTGCCGATATGGGCGATAAGCGGAGCAAGCTGAATGCGTTTTTCCGTCAGCAGGCGTACCGCCGTTTGCCACTCTTCTCCCGGCCACGGACCTGAGTAGTTCATCCAGCTGCCGACGATAGTCAGCTCTTTACGCAGAATCTGGCCAAAGGTGGCGGAGAGCAGCGTCAAATCGTGGTGCAGCGTGCCCACCAGCGCCAGTTGCGCTCGCGGTCCGGCGACCTCAATGCCCAGCGCGACGGTTTGCGGCGTACCGGCGGTTTCCAGCACCAATTGGTCGAACTGAAGCTCTTCTAGCGCCGTTTGAATCTCTTTGCTGCTCATCTCTTTGCTGTTGTAAACGTGCGTTGCGCCGAGCGTTTTTGCCAGTTCCAGCCTCTGCGGGTTGATATCGATTGCCGTAATGCTTTTGGCGCCCAGTTCGCGGGCGCACTGCAGCGCCAGCAGACCAATCGTGCCTGCGCCAATAATAATGACGTTTTTTCCTTCGCAGCCCTGAGCCAGATGGAAGGCATGCAGGCCGACGGTCATTGGTTCAATAAACGCGCCGTCATCAATCGGCATCCGATCCGGCAGACGGAACAGGTTGGCGCGCTTGACCACCACATACTCCGCATTGCCGCCTTCGCTGCGCGAACCGACAAACTGGTACTGCTTGCAAAGAGAGAAATATTCGCGCTGGCACTGCGGGCAGTTAAAGCAGGGAAGCAGAGGCACGCAGGCCACTGCGTCGCCAGGCTGCAGATCGGTCACCGCGGAGCCGTAAGATTCAACGTAACCGCTGAACTCATGACCCAGGGTGATGGGGTAGTAGTGTGCGCCTTTGGCGAAGATGCGCGGAATATCAGAACCGCACAATCCTGAGCTGACGACTTTCACCAGGACATCATTTTCCGTTTGCAGAGCCGGTATCGGGCGTTCTTCAACGCGCACTGTCCCCTCAGCATGGATTACCACTGATTGCATATAATTCTCCAGGAATGTCCGGGGGAGCGGATGCTCCCCCTTGAGGTTAAGAAATGCTTGGGCTCTGTTGCGCGGTGGCCGCTTTCTCTGCGGCGGCAAAGTTGCGAGCCCGGCGCCACGTCAGCAGCACGCCGGCAACATAGATGACACCGATAACCGCAAAACCCACCACGTTTTGCCAGGTGAAGAGCTGAATGAGTAGCCAGGTAATCGGCGAACCGCCCTGGTCCATGGAGGCCACAAGGCCTCCCGCCTTCAGAGCGCCGGCGTTAGCCGCCAGTTGGGTATGCAGGCCGATGGTTTGCGTCGCAATCCATAGCGTGATCCCCATCAGGATGATCCCGGAAATTAGCGTACGGAACAGGTTCCCCTGATGCACCGCAACCGCCATTGCCACGAAGAAACCGATGGTTGCGAGGTCACCGAACGGCAGGACCTGGTTGCCCGGCACCACGACCGCGATAAGAATACTCAGCGGGATAAAGATCAGGCTGGCAGAGACGACCGAGGTATGGCCAAGCAGCAGTGCCGGGTCGAGACCAATCAGGAAGTCCTGGCCACCGAATTTTGCCTGCAGACGTTTACGCGCCTGTTTGGCTATCGGGTTCAGGCCGTCCATGATCGGTTTGATAACGCGCGGCATCAGCAACATCACAGCACCGGTTTTCACCGCCAGCTGCAGAATACCTTTCAGGTCGTAGCCTGCCAGCGCGCCGATGACCAGCCCCATAACAAAGCCGACGGTGACCGGCTCGCCGAACGGGCCGAAGCGTTTCTGGATATCGTCAGCGCTGAAGTGAATACGATTCAAGCCGGGGACTTTTTCAATAATCGTATCGACCAGCACCGCTATCGGCCCTAAATAAGCTGAGCTGCCGTGCGGAATAGCGATACCGTCAAGGCCGAAAAAGTCGCGAGTATCCTTCGCAAACCAGTCGCCAAGTTTGTAGACGAAAGCCGCATGTACCACCACGCCAAGAATACCGATCCAGTAAGAGCCGGTGGCGATATGCAGCATTGCGCCGGTAAAGGTCATATGCCAAATGTTCCAGATATCGACGTTCACAACGCGAGTCATCCGGGTCACCAGCATGAAGATGTTGACTGCAATGGCGATAGGAATCGCCACCAGCGCGATTTGCGATGCCCAGGTCATCGGCGACGACCCTGGCCAGCCAATATCAATCACGTGCAGGTTAATCTGGAAATGCTCCGCCATCGCTTTTGCCGCCGGGCCGATAGAGTCGAGCATCAGGCCAATGACCAGGCCGATACCAACGAAACCAATCCCGATATGCAGGCCTGATTTAAAACAGTCCCCGAGCTTCATCCCCAGTATTTTGGAGAAGATAATGATCACGATCGGCAGCATCACCGTTGGACCAAGATCGAGGATATAACGCATGATTTCGCTAAACATGAGCGTTACTCCGTCAGGATGTTCAGGATTTTTTGCTGCAGCTCTTCAATACCTACGCCGGATATGAAAGGCATGCCGTGAACCACTGGAATATCGCCAAAGGTTCTGTCGACCCGGGCGGTGGTGCAGATGAGGTGCGCGCCGTCCATATAGGTTTCGATTTCATTCACTCGACACTGCACCAGATCCAGTTCAATGCTATGGTCCGCGCACAGATCTTTGATCTCTTCTGCGGCCATGGTCGAGGTGGCAACAGCGCCTCCACAGGCTACAATTACTTTACGTTTCATAGGGTACCCCTTTTATTATCAGTCTGTTATAAAGCCTGAACGCTGGGTTCTGACTCAAGGATAGAGTGCCGAAACAGCTCGGGCAGCTGCTCTTGCGAGGCAGCCAATAATGCTTCAAGCGTGGTCGGATTCTGTAGCTCACTAAATAACCGGCGCAGCAGCTGTAGCTGTGCGGTCGGATTTTCTACAATCAGTGCGATGATTAACGAAACGTCGATTTCTCCGTCGTCGTCAGCGCGTTGAAAAGGGACCGGATTATCCGGGCGAATCAGATAGATAGCCGGAGACTTCGCATGTACTGCCTCGCAGTGGGGAATAGCGACCGCGTGCTGCTCCAGCGCAATGCCGGTTGGGAAAGTTGCTTCTCGTTCGAGCAGCGCCAGTGGGTAGCTATCATGCACGACGCCGCGCGCCAGCATCTCTTCGCCAATATGCTCCAACGCCTGCTGGCTGGAGCTAAAATGAATGCCGGTACGAACAAACAATTGACTCATAAATCCTCTTTACTCAGGCGATTTCAGATGAACAGCCGTAACGGTAAGCTCGCAGCACATCCTGAATCTTGTCGAGGATGAGGTCGTGCGGCACGGCGGAAAGTTCGTTTAACGACAGTCGTTCAAACTGCACGGGCATATACTGGCTGATAAGGCCCAGCGGCAGCTTAGTTTCGGTCAGGTTTGCAATTAACTTTTCCACGCTCTGGCGAATACGTGGATGTGGCCAGTAGTAGCGAATGCGGTCGGACAGGCTGAAGTGGATATCCACCATTGCCTGGCTCCAGGTCGGGCGGTAGTACTTTTTCCAGTAGCCCGGCTCGTTAAGCATCACTTCATCAATCACTTCCATTACGCGGCTGCGGGACTCCGGAGCGACCAGCTCATTTTCCATTTGTGCGAGGGCAAAAATGGCTTCACGCAGTGCGAAGGTCAGCGCCGGGCCCACTTTGAGGATGGCGTAATGGTCGCGCACCAGCGCCCGGTAGGCCTGACGAGACTGGTAATCAGTTGAGTGCGCTTCGTAGACCATCGGCGTGCCTTCGATCCACGAGGAGAGCGCTTTGGCGGCTTCCGGCTGATAATGGATAATTTGCGTATGGTCGAACTCAACGCCGGGCTGCACCACGATAGCAATGACGCGCTCCAGCGCTGCGTTAAGACCCAGTTTGCGGAAGGCGGCTTCATGGGTTTCCAGCGTCGCCGCCGCATCCTGCGCGCGGGTCACATGGACGCTGCCTATGGTGCTGGCTTCGCCGCCCGGTACCGGAACTTCGGTACCAATCACGTAGGTCAGATGGCGCTTCAGCTCATCGCTTGCTGCCTCTTCTGCGGCCTGGCACAGGCGGGCGGCGCGTTCAGCGACGACGGCCGGGTTCAGAGGTACCGGGTCGTCAGCGCAGGACATCGAGGCATCGAGATGGATTTTGCTGAAGCCTGCGGCGACGTAGGCCTTAATCAGGTCGACAGATTTTTCCATCGCTTCGGCGGCAGGCTCGTCCTGCCAACAGTTCGGGCCAAGGTGGTCGCCGCCGAGGATGATGCGTTCTGACGGAAAACCAACGTCCTGGGCAATTTTATTCACGAAATCGCGGAAGTCCGCAGGCTGCATACCGGTGTAGCCACCAAACTGGTTAACCTGATTAGAGGTTGCTTCGATAAGCACCTTGTTGTTGGTATGCAGATCGAAACGTAGCGCGGCTTCGATAACCAGCGGATGCGCGGAACAAACTGAGCAGATGCCGATGTGTTCGCCAGCTTTGTGTCGGGAAATAATATCTTTCATTTCAAACCTCCGTTTTCTTTCGAATATATTCGTTATGTTTTGTTTTGCTCGCAAACTCCTTTGTTTTGATTTGTGATCAATCTCGAAAAAAAGAAAGATAAAACGTAATGTTGCGAAAGTTGAAGATAAAAAAACGCTCTGGCGATGACGGCAGAGCGTTTTTAATTTATTGAAATTTAACTAAATATTCGTGAAAGCCAGCTCCGTTTAGGCTTTTCTGCTGGCTGAACGACCTGCTGCGGCTGTGCGGCAATTTCGCCTAATCCGGCATTAAAGGCCGTACCGATAGCCTCCAGCGCCTGATGGGCATCTTCCCCGCTGGCCATAAAATGCAGCCGATGCCCCTGCTTTGCGCCGAGAGAAACGACCCGCATCAGATTTTTGGCATCAACAATAGCGGAACGGGTGTCGAGATTTTCCACCCGAATTTGCGATCGCCACTGCTTCACCGCTTTCACCAGGACCGCGCTTGGCCGCGCGTGCAGTCCGTGGGGATTGCGTAGGGTAAACGTCGCCTCTTCATCGAACGCCGGAGGCGGTTTCATCTCTTCCCCTTCGGCCGGAAAGATATTTCCGGCCAGAATCTTCAGCACCGCCTGCGGGCTCTCGGCGCGCGAGAGCGCTTCAGGCACGCGCTCGTCGCTCATGGCATGGGTAAGCTGGCGTAGGATATCGAGGTGTTCGCTATCCTGTGCGGCGATACCCACTATCAGATAAGCCGTTTGTTCTTCTCCCCAATCTACCCCCTGCGGGCAGGCCAGCACTTTCACTCCGGTTTTCAGCACCGCATCGCGGCTCTGCGGCGTGCCGTGAGGAATGGCGATACCGTTGCCAAGGTACGTGCTGATTTGCCCTTCGCGGTCGCGCATGCCGTTCAGATAAGCGGGCGTGGTATGCCCTGCTTCGGTTAATCTGCCAACGACGCGTTGCAGCGCTTCATCTTTCGTTTTGATCGCGTGGTCGAAATGGATATCTGCGCAACTCAGTTGCATAAATAGCTCCTTATTTAATGGCACCGGCAAGCGTCGCCGCTTCCTGGTTCCGTTTTTGCCATAACCTCCAGCATCCCAGCATGACCGCGCCGCAGGCAGAACCGGCGAGAATACACAGTACCCACATCAGCGGTTTGCTCACCAGCGGCAGGATCAGGAAGCCGCCGTGTGGAGCAGGAACCTGAATTTGCAGGCTATAGCTGAGAACCGCAGAGATGGAAGAGGCGATCATCATCATAGGGATGACGCGTAAAGGATCTTTCGCGGCGAACGGAATAGCGCCTTCAGTAATATGAGTGCAGCCGAGGATATAGTTGACCATTCCGGCGGCGCGCTCTTCTTCACTGAAGCCTTTCGGAAAGAAGGTCGTTGCCAGTGCGATAACCAGCGGCGGCGTGATGCAGGCGGCGGAAACTCCGGCCATAAAGAAGTAGTTACCCTGACCAAGCAGCAGCGTACCGGTAACGTAGGCGGCTTTATTCACCGGGCCGCCAAAGTCGAAGGAGCACATCGCGCCTACCACAATGCCCAGCAGAATCGGGTTTGCTTCCTGCAATGAGCTCAGCCAGTTCATCATCGCGTTGTTGATAGCGGCGACGGGTTGACCCAGCAGCACCATCATCACGCCAATCACCAGTACGCCAACGAGCGGCATAATGAAGATCGATTTCAGTCCTTCATACTGGCGCGGCAGGCCGTTGAGCATATTGCGGATCAGCAGCATAAAATAACCGGCGGCGAAACCGGCGATAATCCCGCCGAGAAAGCCTGCGCCGGTAGCGTTGGCTAATAGCCCACCGACAAATCCCGCGACCATACCGGGACGCCCGGAAATAGACCAGGCGATATAAGCGGTGAAAATCGGCACCATGATTGAGAAGGCCTGTTGACCCACTTTCATTAGCGTGGCGGCGATAACGTTATATTGCGGCGAGTTTGGATCGGCGGAGTAGATGCCCCAAAGAAAGGAGATGGCAATCAAAATCCCTCCGGCGACAACAAACGGTAGCATGTTAGAGACGCCGCTCATCAGGTGCTTATATACCTGGCGACCGAAAGACTCCTGCTCGTATTTCTCCGTTGAAGCGTGGGAGGAAGAAATACCCTGACGACGCGCCGCCTGGCCGCTGATAACTTTGTTAATTAAATCAGCCGGATGGTGAATGGCTTCTTTAACCGGAACTTCAATGACAGGTAGACCATTAAATCGCTCGGCGTTAACATCTTTATCAGCGGCAATAATAACACCATAAATATCTTTTAAATCCGCAGGAGTAATCGCATTTTCAACACCTGAAGCGCCGTTGGTTTCGACTTTAATTTCAATGTTTAATTTCTTTGCTGCGGTTTTTAAGGCCTCTTCAGCCATAAAAGTATGCGCAATACCCGTAGGGCAACCGGTAACTGCAATGATTTTTTTCATAATCGGACCTTTATAATTGGACGACTTGAATTTGCTGTAATAATTCTTCTGTGCGTTGTAATTTTCCTAATCCAGCGGAACCGGCGACATCGGCGCCGGTCGCGCTGGCTAGTGCCAGGGCGTGAGTGACGTCTTCCTCGTTAAGCCATTTACTGAGAAAAGCGCCTAGTGCGGCATCACCGGCGCAGGCGGAGCTGACCAGATCTATTTTGGGTGCGGAGCAGAACCACACGCTTTCACCATCAGAAAAGTAGAGACCCTCGGCGCCCATCGTTAACAGCACGTTGCGAGCGCCGAGCTGGTGCAGCGTATGCATTGCCTCGCGCACCTGCTGGTGGCTACTGACATCGAGACTGAAGATTTCCCGCAGCTCATCATCGTTAGGCTTGATCAGCAAAGGGCGTAATTCCAGCAGCTGGCGCAGGACCGGATGGCTGATATCGAGAATAATTTCGCAGCCTTTCTGCTGGCATAATTCAATAATCTCGCCATAAAACCGACTTTCAATTCCTGGAGGCAGGCTGCCGCTAATGACCAAATAATCCCCAGCGGAAACGCATTCCAGGTGATGAATAACCTGCTGCTTGCACTCATCATCAATTTTTGCACCAGGATTAACAAGCTTATATTCCTCAATGCCGTCATTAATAAAAATATTAATTCTGGTTGGCTCAGAGACCCATGCCGGCGTCACTTTAATTTTTTTCTGACGTAACTCTTCCACAATATAGCGGCCAGTGAAACCACCGAAAATACCTATAATGTGAGTGGGCTGCTGATGATGATTTAATATCAGCGATACGTTCACTCCTTTACCATTTGGGCAATATTCCGTGTGTCGGGTTCGGTTCACTGCCGACGGCTTCAGCGGATCGCAAAAGATATTCATATCGATTGCCGTATTGAGTGTCAGGGTATGGATCACGACATTGCTCCTTCGATCCGATAATTACAGTTGTCCTTCACAGCCGCAAACGTGAATGACTTTGCGTACGACATCCTTCATCGCCGCTTTGGCCGGTTTCATGTAATGACGCGGATCGTTAGCATCCGGATTTTCTTCGAAATAGTGCTTCAGGGCATCGGAGAAAGCGATTTTCAGTTCGGTGGCGACATTGACCTTGCACACGCCCAGCGAAATTGCCCGACGGATGTCGCTATCGGGCAGGCCCGACGCACCATGAAGAACCAGAGGAACGTCAACGCGATCGCGAATGGCGGCAAGGCGGTCAAAATCGAGTTTAGGTTCCGCTGCGTACAGGCCGTGCGCCGTACCGATTGCCACCGCCAGAGAGTCGATGCCGGTGCGGGCGACAAATTCGCGCGCCTGTTCCGGGTTGGTATACAGCGCATCTTTTGCATCAACCACCAAATCATCTTCCACACCGCCCAGGCGGCCAAGCTCGGCTTCGACGCTGGCATCATAGCGGTGGCTCAGTTCAACAACACTCTTGACTAACGCGACGTTTTCTTCAAAAGGCGAATGCGATCCGTCGATCATGACCGAGCGGATACCGGCCTGTACTTTGCGCGTGATATCGAACAGATCTTCGTGGTGATCGAGGTGGACCGCTAAAGGAAGATCCCAGATCTTAGCCAGATCGCGAGCGATCGCTACTACGTTACCGGTTCCTGCATAGCTATAAGTTCCCGGGGTGCCGGCAAGGATCAGTGGAGAACGCAGCTCGGCTGCCGTCTCTACCACCACCTGCATCGTTTCCAGGTTGTGGATATTAAAGGCAGGAACGGCATAGCCAAGGCGTTGGGCTTTCAACAGCATATTTTTACTGGAAATAATGAACATTCATACTCCTTAACTTTCATATTGTAAGTTTATTTTCGTTAATAACCTTCGTTTTGAAAGTAATGTAGCGACCGACTCCCGTTTTTGTTGTGATCAAACGCACACATCAGTGATGTTTTTTTATAAATGAAAGTTATTTCTTCTTGTTTATTTTCTTTTTTAAAATTACATTAAGGCGCAAGGAATGCTGTAACTTTATGAATTAAATGATTTTAATTTGGTATTAAACCCATATGGACGGTCTTGCGTTTGACAATGTGGTGGGGAAATTTAAAAATGAAAGTTATTCTGGGAGAAAATAAGAAGGCACAACACTGTGGCAAAACCGTCAACAAGTCTGCTGAAAAGGCGCCTGGACATCGCAGAGATCGTGCGTAAGAACGGAGAGATCAAAGTCGACGATCTGGCTGAAATGCTGGCTGTTTCCGGGGTGACGATTCGTAACGATCTTAACTACCTTGAACAGCAGGGCTACCTGAAGCGCTCTTTTGGCGGCGCAATATACACTTCTCAGGCAGGTACGCCGGTTGCGCTGATTCAGGAGGTGCCAGTTGTCACCGATAAAGCGCTGGAGACCGAAATGGCTCGCCAGATCGCCGCGCAGATCGAAGATAGTGAAACGCTATTCCTGGGTCAGGGCTCGATATTACGTAAAGTGATCCCCTTCCTTGCCGGTTACGACGAGCTCTGTCTACTGTTGAACGACCTGGCGCATGTGCCGTTGGCGCAGGAGTTTCTGAATGGCGAAACCGTGCTGCTCGGCGGCGTGCTGGGGAGTAGTGGAAAAATAGTCGAAGGCGATCTGGCGTTAAGCGCGCTGGGTCATTATCGCCCCTCGCGAGCGCTGATAGCTGTCGATCATATTGCTGAGGATGGCACTTTAAGCGTCAGACAGGAAGCCAGCGCCCGCCTGCTGAGCGAAGCGGTGTCGCAAAGCGAGAGGGTAATCGCGGTAGCCGCACATCGTCCGGTCTATGGCGATAAGCGTTACGCGATTGGCAATTTGCAGCAACTTAGCGGCATCGTTACGCCGCAGGTTGTTGCTGCGGAATATCATGCCCGTCTACTCGCCGCAGGGCTGACTAACAGCTATACCAATAATGAGTGCCTGACATGGCTCAACCCTGCTTTGCAAAAAGCAAAGTAAAGGAGCGATGATGAAAGTGACCATTTGCACCATCGGCGAACTACTGGTGGAGTTTCTGGCAAAAGAAGAGAACCAGGGCTTTTCTCGCCCGGGAGAGTTTTGGGGGCCATATCCCAGCGGTGCACCGGCAATTTTTGCCGATCAGGTGGCAAAGTTGGGTTTTGGTTCGGTGCTTTTTAGCTGCGTCGGCAATGATGCGTTTGGCGAAATGAATATCGCGCGACTGGATGCCGATGGCGTTAATGTCAACGGTATCGCCATACTGCAAAAAGCGACTACTGGCAGTGCTTTTGTAAGCTATCGGAGTCAGGCACAGCGCGATTTTATTTTTAATATGCCGAACAGTGCCTGCGGTCTGTTGACTGCCGATCATATTGACGAAAGCCTGCTTAATCAGTGCAATCATTTCCACATTATGGGTTCCTCGCTGTTTTCGTTTCGCATGATCGATGCGATGCGTAAGGCGATTGAAAATATCAAAGCGCGCAACGGCACGGTTTCGTTCGATCCGAATATTCGTAAAGAGATGCTCAATATCCCAGAAATGTCGCAGGCCTTTGAATATATTCTTGATTACACCGATATCTTCCTGCCAAGCGACGGCGAACTGGATTACTTTGGTCTCAATCCGGGGCGCGATGAACAGGTGCTGGTGGATAAACTTTTAAAGCGCGGCGTTAAGCACGTGGTGATTAAACGCGGTCCGCGCGGAGCGAGCTATTTCAGCGCCCGGGAAACGCATCATGTTGCCGGGTTTCATGTCCCGGTTGTGGATCCTACGGGAGCGGGTGACTGTTTCGGTGCAACCTTTGTCAGTCTGTTCCTGTCGGGCACATCGCCGCAGGAAGCGTTGAGATGGGCTAATGCCAGCGGTTCACTGGCGATTACCCAGCGTGGGCCGATGGAAGGGACTTCGACGAAGGCGCAGATAGAGGCCTTTTTTAACAGACAGAAGTAGCCTGGTGAATCCCGCTCGAGATTTGACGAGCGGGATAAGCATTTTAACGCATCACGTCACTGGCGCCGGGTTAAACACCGCCAACTGATTGTGCAATCCCCACTGATCCGAGAAGGTCTTCTTGCGGCCGCTGGCGACATCAAGAATAAACTCAAACAGCTTCAGACCCACCTCTTCGATGGTCTCTTCCCCGGTGGCGATGGTTCCCGCGTTGATATCCATTAAGTCGTACCAGCGGTTTGCCAGCTCGGTTCGTGTCGCCATTTTAATGACCGGCACGGCGACCAGGCCATACGGCGTACCGCGACCGGTAGTAAACACCTGCACGGTGATCCCGGATGCCACCTGCTGAGTACCGCAGACAAAGTCGCTAGCCGGCGTCGCGGCGTAAATCAGACCGCGTTTGGTCGGGCGCTGCCCCGGAGAGAGCACTTCGGCAATCGCGCTTTTCCCGGACTTGGCGATAGAACCCAGCGCTTTCTCTACGACGTTCGCCAGACCGCCTTTCTTGTTGCCCGGGGAGGGGTTGGCGCTGCGGTCGGTTTTGCCCATATCGAGATAGTTGTCATACCAGGCCATCTCTTCCAGCAGACGTTTGCCCACTTCTTCGTTGACGGCGCGTGGCGTCAGCAGATGGATTGCATCGCGTACTTCGGTGACTTCCGAGAACATAACGGTCGCCCCGCAGCGCACCAGCAGATCGGATGCGTAGCCCACTGCCGGATTGGCGGTGACGCCAGAAAACGCATCGCTGCCGCCGCACTGCATACCGACCACCAGCTCGGAGGCCGGGCAGGTTTCACGTTGGCGCTGGTTTAGCTTCTCCAGATGACGCTCGGCAACTCGCAGAATATCGTCGACCATCGATTTAAAACCGACGTGCTTTTCGTCTTGCAGGCTGACGATGCTGGCGCTATCCACGGGGATGCTTTTCACATCATCGGTACCTTCCAGCAGACGCTCCGGCTGCAGTTTTTCGCAGCCGAGGCCAATTACCATCACTTCGCCGCCGAAGTTTGGATTGAGCGCCAGGTTATGAATGGTACGGATCGGGACAACCGCCGCCGGGGCGTTAATCGCCACGCCGCAGCCATACAGGTGGTTCAGACCCACAACACCATCGACGTTGGGATAATTCGGCAGCAGATCGCGTTCGATGATTTTCACCACATAATCGACGACGCCCGCCACGCAGTGCACGCTGGTGCTAATGCCGAGCAGGTTTTTGGTGCCCACGCTACCGTCGGCGTTGCGATAGCCTTCGAAGGTATAGCCTTCCAGCGGCGGCAGCGGCGCCGGGACTTTGGTCGCCAGCGGTAAGGTATGCAGCGGCGGCGCTTTAGGTAGTTCGACCAGTGATTCGTCAATCCAGCTGCCCTGCGGGATATCGCGTACCGCATAGCCAATCACTTCGCCATAGCGGATGATTTCACCGTGGACGGGAATATCGACCAGCGCGACTTTATGGCCTTGCGGGATATGTTCAACCAGCGTGAGCCCGTCAGGGAAACGCGTTCCGGCCGTTAAACCTCGATCGTTAACAATAATCGCCACGTTATCCGTTTCGTGTACTTTTATATAAAACGCCGTTGGCGATTCTTGTCTAATTTCAATGTCAGCCATTGTCCAGTATTCTCCAGCAAGGTGCGAATAATAAAATAAAACGTTTATACCCGTCATATTTCAAGCTGCATGTGCGTTGGCTTTCCTCGCTCACCCCGGTTACTTACTTTAGTAAGCTCCTGGGGATTCCCTGCGTTGCCGTCTTCATGCAACTCGAAATATTTAGGATATATTCAATTTCTGATGCTCAGATTTATGGAATTAAGAATGTCAGGTGTTTAGATTTAAAAATGTGATCTAAATCACTCGTTTTTGCGAGAGGGCGTCAGGCATAGAAGGAAATCACTGGAATTGTGCATCAGCGCCCACTGATTATTGCATTTGCACAATTATAATGTTTTTTGTTATCTCTTTGTGGGGGTTATGCACAGTGATTAAATACCATGAGCTGATTATACTGAGTCATGCTTGCAATGCGCCGGATAGGTAAATCGATACTTCCTGATATTGATTTATGAATAATGAAGAATCACGCCAAAATAAATAATGGAAGGTGTGTTGTACCTGAGGAATATTAGATGAGTCTGGATGCAATGATAGAACAGAAAAAGGAAGTGCCAACTCGATATTTAATTCTGTTGATCATTTTCATTGTTACCGCTGTTAATTATGCCGACCGGGCGACGCTCTCGATCGCCGGTACAGAGGTGGCGAAAGAACTGCAGCTGAGCGCGGTCTCAATGGGGTATATTTTCTCCGCATTCGGCTGGGCCTACCTGCTGATGCAGATCCCCGGCGGCTGGCTGCTCGATAAATTTGGCTCGAAGAAAGTCTACTCTTACAGCCTGTTCTTCTGGTCGCTGTTTACCTTCCTGCAAGGCTTTGTGGATATGTTTCCGCTGGCGTGGGCGGGTATCTCCATGTTTTTTATGCGCTTTATGCTGGGTTTCTCTGAAGCGCCATCTTTCCCGGCAAACGCCCGTATCGTCGCTGCGTGGTTTCCAACGAAAGAGCGCGGCACCGCATCGGCGATTTTTAACTCTGCGCAGTATTTCTCTCTGGCGCTGTTCTCGCCGCTGCTGGGCTGGCTGACCTTTGCCTGGGGTTGGGAGCACGTCTTCACCGTCATGGGCGTGATTGGTTTTGTGCTGACCGGCCTGTGGGTAAAACTGATCCATAACCCCACCGAGCACCCGCGCATGACGCAAGAGGAGCTGAAGTTTATCTCCGAGAACGGCGCAGTGGTTGATATGGACCATAAAAAGCCCGGCAGCGCGGCGGCCAACGGACCTAAACTGCACTATATCAAGCAGCTGTTGACCAACCGCATGATGCTGGGGGTGTTCTTCGGCCAATATTTTATCAATACCATCACCTGGTTCTTCCTCACCTGGTTCCCGATTTATCTGGTGCAGGAAAAGGGCATGTCGATTCTGAAAGTGGGTCTGGTCGCATCGATTCCGGCGCTGTGCGGTTTTGCCGGCGGCGTGCTGGGCGGGGTGTTCTCCGACTATCTGATTAAACGCGGTTGTTCCATCACCGTGGCGCGTAAGCTGCCGATCGTCCTCGGAATGCTGCTGGCTTCCACCATCATTCTGTGTAACTACACCGATAACACCGCGCTGGTGGTGACCCTGATGGCGCTGGCTTTCTTCGGTAAAGGGTTCGGCGCGCTGGGCTGGCCGGTGATTTCCGATACCGCGCCGAAAGAGATTGTCGGCCTGTGCGGCGGCGTCTTTAACGTCTTTGGTAACGTCGCTTCCATCGTAACCCCGCTGGTTATCGGTTACCTGGTGAGCGAGCTGCACTCATTCAACGCAGCGCTGGTCTTCGTCGGATGCTCGGCCCTGATGGCGATGGTTTGCTATCTGTTTGTGGTCGGCGACATCAAACGCATGGAACTGCAGAAATAATTAACGGTTAAGTGACAAGGTATAAGTGATGAATAACGATATCTTCCCGAATAAATTTAAGGCGGCCCTGGCGGCGCATCAGGTTCAGATTGGCTGCTGGTCCGCGCTGGCGAGCCCAATTAGCACCGAAGTTTTAGGCCTTGCAGGTTTCGACTGGCTGGTACTGGACGGCGAACATGCGCCGAACGACATCTCCACCTTTATCCCGCAGCTGATGGCACTGAAAGGCAGCGCCAGCGCGCCGGTCGTCCGCGTACCAACCAACGAACCAGTGATCATTAAGCGCCTGCTGGATATCGGTTTTTATAACTTCCTGATTCCGTTTGTCGAAACGGAAGAGCAGGCAGTTAACGCCGTTGCCTCAACCCGCTATCCGCCTGAAGGCATTCGCGGCGTATCCGTTTCGCACCGCGCCAATATGTTTGGCACCGTGCCGGATTACTTCGCGCAGTCGAACAAAAATATCACCATTCTCGTGCAAATCGAGAGCCAGCAGGGCGTGGATAACGTTGATGCGATAGCCGCCACGCCGGGCGTGGACGGTATTTTTGTCGGCCCAAGCGATCTGGCCGCTGCGCTGGGTCATCTGGGTAATGCTTCCCATCCGGAAGTGCAGAAAGCGATTCAGCACATTTTTGCCAGCGCGAAAAAGCACGGTAAGCCGAGCGGTATTCTGGCGCCGGTTGAAGCCGACGCGCGGCGCTATCTGGAATGGGGCGCGACCTTTGTCGCCGTCGGCAGCGACCTGGGCGTATTCCGCTCTGCCACGCAAAAACTGGCTGATTCCTTTAAGAAATAACCACCACCGAAACTAGAGAGATAAAGACATGACAATGAAAGTTGGTTTTATTGGCCTCGGTATCATGGGTAAACCAATGAGTAAAAACCTCCTCAAGGCAGGTTACTCGTTGGTGGTTGCTGACCGTAACCCGGAAGCGATTGCCGAGGTGATTGCCGCAGGCGCAGAAACTGCGGCATCAGCGAAAGCGATTGCCGAGCAGTGCGATGTGATCATCACCATGCTGCCGAACTCGCCGCACGTGAAAGAAGTGGCGCTGGGCGAAGGCGGCATTATCGAAGGCGCGAAGCCAGGCACCGTGCTGATCGATATGAGCTCCATCGCGCCGCTGGCGAGCCGCGAAATCAGCGAAGCGCTGAAAGCGAAAGGCGTCGATATGCTGGATGCGCCGGTCAGCGGCGGCGAACCGAAGGCCATCGACGGTACGCTATCGGTGATGGTGGGCGGTGATAAAGCGATTTTCGACAAATATTACGATCTGCTGAAAGCGATGGCGGGTTCCGTGGTGCATACCGGCGAGATCGGCGCGGGCAACGTGACCAAGCTGGCTAACCAGGTGATCGTGGCGCTGAACATTGCGGCGATGTCCGAAGCGCTGACGCTGGCGACCAAAGCGGGCGTGAACCCGGATCTGGTATATCAGGCCATCCGCGGCGGGCTGGCCGGAAGTACCGTGCTGGATGCCAAAGCGCCAATGGTAATGGACCGCAACTTCAAGCCGGGCTTCCGTATCGATCTGCATATTAAGGATCTGGCGAACGCGCTGGACACCTCCCACGGCGTGGGCGCCCAGCTGCCGCTGACCGCCGCGGTGATGGAGATGATGCAGGCGCTGCGCGCCGACGGTTTGGGTACCGCCGACCATAGCGCGCTTGCATGCTACTACGAAAAACTGGCGAAAGTGGAAGTCACTCGCTAACAAGAAGGGCGCGGATGCGCGCCCTGTAATTCTTGCCTTGCGCGGCACTGTCAGGCTACATAACTATGAAAATCGTAATCGCCCCAGACTCTTATAAAGAAAGCCTCTCGGCTACCGAGGTTGCCCAGGCTATAGAAAAAGGTTTTCGGGAAATTTTCCCCGATGCGCTCTACGTGAAGGTTCCTCTCGCCGATGGCGGCGAGGGGACCGTTGAGGCGATGATTGCCGCGACGCAGGGAACCGAGATGAGCGCCTGCGTGACGGGGCCGCTGGGCGTCCCGGTGGATGCCTGCTGGGGGCTTTCCGGCGATGGCAAAACCGCGTTTATCGAAATGGCTGCGGCCAGCGGGCTGGGGCTGGTGCCGCCTGCTCAGCGTAACCCGCTATTGACGACGTCGCGCGGTACCGGCGAGCTGATTTTGCAGGCGCTGGATCATGGGGCGAAAAATATCATCATTGGCATTGGCGGCAGCGCCACCAACGACGGCGGCGCGGGGATGGTGCAGGCGCTGGGCGCGCGTCTTTGCGATGCCAATGGCGCGGAGATCGGCCACGGCGGCGGTAGCCTGTGTAGTCTGAATTCGATAGATATTACCGGTCTCGATGCGCGGCTGCATGATTGCGCCATTCGGGTGGCCTGCGATGTCACCAATCCGCTGATCGGCGATACCGGCGCATCAAGGATATTTGGCCCGCAGAAAGGGGCTACCGAAGCGATGATCCGCGAGCTGGACAGCAACCTGGCGCACTATGCGGACGTTATTAAGGCCGATCTGCATGTCGATGTGAAGCAGGTTGCCGGTGCGGGCGCGGCGGGCGGTATGGGCGCCGCGCTGATGGCGTTCCTGAACGCTGAATTACGCAGCGGGATTGAAATCGTGACCCAGGCGCTGAATCTGGAAGAGCATATCCTCGATTGTTCGCTGGTGGTGACCGGCGAAGGTCGGCTGGATAGCCAGAGCATTAACGGTAAAGTGCCGGTTGGCGTGGCGAGCGTGGCGAAAAAGTATCATAAACCGGTAATTGGCATTGCCGGTAGTCTGACCCGCGACGTGGGCGTGGTTCACCAGTATGGGATTGATGCGGTGTTTAGCGTGCTGAACAGCGTAACGACGCTGGAAGAGGCGTTTCGCGGCGCGGCGGACAATATTTATCGTGCGTCGCGTAATATTGCGGCGACATTGCAGGTCGGAATGGCGACGGAAGGATGACAACCGCTGGCAAACCCTCTATACTGCGCGCCGAAGCTGACCAGACAGTCGCCGCTTCGTCGTCGTCCTCTTCGGGGGAGACGGGCGGAGGGGAGGAAAGTCCGGGCTCCATAGGGCAGGGTGCCAGGTAACGCCTGGGAGGCGCAAGCCTACGACCAGTGCAACAGAGAGCAAACCGCCGATGGCCCACGCAAGTGGGATCAGGTAAGGGTGAAAGGGTGCGGTAAGAGCGCACCGCGCGTCTGGTAACAGTTCGCGGCACGGTAAACTCCACCCGGAGCAAGGCCAAATAGGGGTTCACAAGGTACGGCCCGTACTGAACCCGGGTAGGCTGCTTGAGCCAGTGAGCGATTGCTGGCCTAGATGAATGACTGTCCACGACAGAACCCGGCTTAACGGTCAGCTTCAACTTTTCAGAAAACCCTCGTCAGCGATGGCGGGGGTTTTTGCTTCCTATGGCAGGTTGAAACACAGGACAGATGAATGCCTGTCCACGACGCTATACCCAAAAGAAAGCGGCTTAACGGTCAGCTTCAACTTTTCAGAAAACCCTCGTCAGAAATGGCGGGGGTTTTTGCTTCCTATGGCAGGTTGAAACACAGGACAGATGAATGCCTGTCCACGACGCTATACCCAAAAGAAAGCGGCTTAACGGTCAGCTTCAACTTTTCAGAAAACCCTCGTCAGCGATGGCGGGGGTTTTTGCTTCCTATGGCAGGTTGAAACACAGGACAGATGAATGCCTGTCCACGACGCTATACCCAAAAGAAAGCGGCTTAACGGTCAGCTTCAACTTTTCAGAAAACCCTCGTCAGAAATGGCGGGGGTTTTTGCTTCCTATGGCAGGTTGAAACACAGGGCAGATGAATGCCTGTCCACGACGCTATACCCAAAAGAAAGCGGCTTAACGGTCAGCTTCAACTTTTCAGAAAACCCTCGTCAGAAATGGCGGGGGTTTTTGCTTCCTATGGCAGGTTGAAACACAGGACAGATGAATGCCTGTCCACGACGCTATACCCAAAAGAACCCGGCTTAACGGTCAGCTTCAACTTTTCAGAAAACCCTCGTCAGAAATGGCGGGGGTTTTTGCTTC
Source organism: Klebsiella sp. BDA134-6 (assembly GCF_015601345.1). Classification (NCBI taxonomy): domain Bacteria; kingdom Pseudomonadati; phylum Pseudomonadota; class Gammaproteobacteria; order Enterobacterales; family Enterobacteriaceae; genus Klebsiella; species Klebsiella sp. BDA134-6. The sequence continues at coordinate 5,210,537 of NZ_CP064784.1, read as the reverse complement.
CTATGGCAGGTTGAAACACAGGACAGATGAATGCCTGTCCACGACGCTATACCCAAAAGAAAGCGGCTTAACGGTCAGCTTCAACTTTTCAGAAAACCTTCGTCAGAAATGGCGGGGGTTTTTGCTTCCTATGGCAGGTTGAAACACAGGGCAGATGAATGCCTGTCCTCGACGCTAGCGGGCATAGGAGGCGGGGGGAGTAGGTCAGGTAAGGCGTTAGCCGCCACCTGACAAGAAAGCGGGCACAAGGTGGGGAAACAGGCCTGCCATCAACCGCATTATGACTCATGCGGTTATGCGTTATCCTCGCTTATTTTATATATTTTAAATAAATGAATTTAATTATAGCATTCATGTCTTTTATATATTTCCTGATTTACATACATTTATGCGAACTATTTTTTACATTTCTTCATCTGCTTCTGAAAAATAATGGCCGGCCACATCGGTGATAATTAATCAGGATAAAACTAAAATGAAATTAATGACTCGCATTGCAGTGACAACCCTCCTCGCCACGGGCTTCTCAATGGCGGCACAGGCTGCGGATGTTAACGCTGCGCCAGCCCCAGCGCAGGATCCGATCGTCCAGCACTTAAAACTGACCAACGATCAGGTAACGAAAATTAAAAACCTGCATCAACAGCTGGAGAAAAGCGTTCAGCAGATCTCCCAGAAAGATATTAAAGACGGCGTATTATTTGATGTGATCGATTCCGGAAAATGGAATGAAAAAGCGGTCAAAGATCAGCTGGCGGCGTTTAGTAAAGTCGAACAGCAGGTTCGCTATTATCGCGTGAAGTACTATTTTGATGTCAATCAGGTCCTGACGCCAGAACAGCGTAAGCAGGTACAAAAAGATTTAGCTCAGGCGCTGAGTGAGTAAATCTATCGGCCCCGGCTGGGGCCGATATTGACGTCAGGCGACGCTTTCTTCTTCCTGGAGCCGTATCTCCGCTTCTGCGACGATCGCCTCCAGTTCGCTCAACATCTCTTCATAACCAAAGCTAACCGTTGTCATGGTTTCTGGCTGCGGCTGCGACGCTGCTAGCGCCGCTTTTTTTGTTTTCTTCTTGCCCACTGACACACTCCCTTACCGCCGTTGTTACACAGGTAAATCTATCAGCAAAGCGCGCAGCGGCGTATCGGCAACGAGGGTAATGTTAGCTTCGTCACGAATAAACGCGCCATCGCCGCAGGTCAGTGCCTGTTTCTCTTCTTCCTGTACCCGCGCATGCACCGTGCCGTGAATCGACTGCAGGTAGGCCCGTGGGCCGTGGAGCTGCACGCTAAGCTGCTCGCCTTTCGCCAGATTGATATGGTGGATCCATACCTGCTGGCGCAGCTGGAGACTCTTCTGGCTGCCGTCCGGCGAAGCCAGCAGCTGCTGCGCTCCCTCGGCGATAGCGATTTTTTGCACAAGCGGATTTTCATGCTGCGGACAGGCATCCAGCCACAGCTGGATTCGCGTCAGCGAGCGCTCTTTGCTCAGGTTGTACTCGCTGTAGCTCACGCCGGGCTGGGTAGAGATCAGCAGCGCTTCGCCAGCTTTAGCCTGGATATGGTTGCCATCGCTGTCGCGGTATTCCGCTTCACCTTCCAGTATCAGGTTCAGAATGTCGACTTTCGGATAGGTACGCGGCTGGAACGACGCGCCGGGCGCCAGAACTTCCTGGTTGAGCACGCGCAGCGACGCGTAACCTAGCAATTTCGGGTCGAAGTAGTGGCCAAAGGAAAAGGTGTAGCGGGCCTGCAGCCAGCCGAAGTCGGCTTGACCGCACTGTTTGGCTGTTCGGGTTGTAATCATCTTCTTGACCTCTCTTTACACTAAATCAATGGTAAAGGTATGGACGCTGTATTGTTAGCCAGATATTCTGCCCGGTATGTTCAAATTTCCTGAATGAGAGAACGATGGCTAAAGAGAGAGCATTAACGTTGGAAGCGTTACGCGTTATGGATGCGATTGACCGGCGCGGAAGCTTTGCGGCGGCGGCTGATGAGCTTGGTCGAGTGCCTTCAGCGCTCAGCTATACCATGCAAAAGCTGGAAGAAGAGCTGGATGTCGTTCTGTTTGACCGTTCAGGTCATCGAACAAAATTCACCAACGTTGGCCGAATGCTGCTCGAGCGCGGGCGCGTTCTGCTGGAAGCGGCGGATAAGCTGACAACCGATGCCGAAGCGCTATCGCGCGGCTGGGAAACGCACCTGACCATCGTCACCGAGGCGCTGGTACCCACCACCGACCTGTTTCCGTTAATTGAAAAGCTGGCGACCAAATCGAACACTCAGCTGTCGATTATTACCGAAGTGCTGGCCGGAGCATGGGAGCGCCTTGAGCAGGGGCGGGCGGATATTGTCGTTGCGCCGGATATGCATTTTCGCTCTTCCTCGGAAATTAACTCCCGTAAGCTCTACTCGGTCATGAGCGTCTACGTTGCCGCGCCTGACCATCCCATTCACCAGGAACCGGAGCCGCTCTCTGAAGTGACGCGCGTTAAGTACCGCGGCGTGGCGGTGGCGGACACCGCCCGCGAACGTCCGGTGCTGACGGTGCAGCTACTCGACAAACAGCCGCGATTAACAGTGAGCTCGATCGAAGATAAACGCCAGGCCCTGCTGGCAGGACTGGGCGTCGCCACGATGCCGTATCCGCTGGTTGAGCAGGATATTGCCGAAGGGCGCCTGCGGGTGGTCAGCCCGGAGTACAGTAACGAGATCGACATTATTATGGCCTGGCGCCGGGACAGCATGGGGGAGGCGAAATCATGGTGTCTGCGGGAAATTCCGAAGCTATTTATGGCTAGATAAAACAAAATGCGCCCCTTTTTAACGAGGGGCGCATTATTCAGTAGGAGGTCGGTTTGGGATCCGGCCCGAAGCGATTATTGCCGGGAGTGCCGTTCTGACAATTGAAGACCAGGATCACTAGCCAGCCGATCACGGGGATCAGCAGTAATAACAGCCACCATGCCGAGCGGTCGGTGTCGTGCAATCGACGAAACTGCACCGCCCACCACGGTAAGAAGATCAGCACGCCATAGATGGTCGTCAGAATGCCTTCTCCTCCTGCGCGCTGCCATCCGAGCATTTTATCAATAATGCTGAGTACGCCGGTCAGGATGATGTTGACCAGAATAAACATCCAGTACTCTTTGCGCCGGGCGCGGCCGCCAAATCCAATGTAATTTTTTAATACTTTAAGATACCAGTCCATTTTTACGCCTCGATTAGCCGTCAATCACTTGTTTTTAAAGCGATCGAAATAAGAATAGACGTGAATGAAATGGCGGTAAATATTTGTTTTGTGAATTATTGGGCGCGGTAAATCGCGCCCAATCGCTTAGCGGAAGAGAAGATCGCGGCCGTGCGGTTCGTTAAGATCCTGCTGCGGGCCGACGGAGATGATCCCGGTCGGGTTGATCGTCTTATGGCTACGGTAGTAATGGTTGCGAATATGGGCGAAGTCCACCGTTTCCGCGATTCCCGGCATCTGGTAGATGTCGCGCAGGAAGCCATAAAGATTGAGATAATCGCTGATGCGGCGTTTGTCGCATTTAAAGTGGGTCACATACACCGGGTCGAAACGAACCAGGGTGGTCCACAAACGAATATCGGCCTCCGTCAGTTGATTGCCGGTCAGGAAGCGGTGTTGGCCAAGGATTTGTTCCAGACGCTCCAGAGACGTAAATACCCCATCGACCGCTTCGTCATAGGCCTGCTGGCTGGTGGCGAATCCGGCTTTATAGACCCCGTTGTTGACGTTGTCATAGATCCAGCCGTTCAGCTCATCAATTTGCGCGCGCAGCTCAGGCGGGTAGTAATCCCCTGCGCGGGCACCCAGTCCGTCAAACGCGGTATTCAACATGCGGATGATTTCCGCCGACTCATTGCTGACGATGGTTTGCTGTTTTTTGTCCCACAATACCGGCACCGTAACGCGCCCGCTGTAGTGCGGATCGGCGTGCAGATAGAGCTGATAGAGAAATTCGTGCTGGTAGAGGGTATCGCCCGTGGCTGCCGGGAAGCTATCGTCGAAAGTCCAGCCGTTTTCAAACATCAGGGGGTTGACCACTGAAACGGAAATAAACGGCTCCAGCCCTTTCAGGCTGCGCAGAATTAAGGTGCGATGCGCCCATGGACAGGCAAGAGAAACGTACAGATGGTAACGGTCTTTTTCCGCAGCGAACCCGGCTTCGCCGCTTGGGCCCGGCGCGCCATCGGCGGTTAGCCAGTTGCGAAAGGCAGAAACAGAACGCTTGAATCGCCCCCCGGTGGATTTGGTGTCATACCAGGTATCGTGCCAGACGCCGTCAACTAATTGTCCCATTATTTCCTCCTTTATACCCGTCATACTTCAAGTTGCTTGTGCGTTGGCTTTCCTCGCTCACCCCAGTCACTTACTCGAGTAAGCTCCTGGGGATTCACTGCGTCGCCGCGTGATTCGCCCCTACGGGACTCACCCTTTCAGGGCCAGCGCAAGCGCTGTTCAAACGGTTAACCGTTTTGTCCTGCAACTCGAATTATTTAGGGTATAGATAATAAAAGCGAGGAGAAGTCCCCTCGCTTTTTTATTTACTAGTATAGTGCGCTTACCACTTTTTATTCAGTACGCGGTCGATACTAAACGCGCCCGGACCGGTGATAGCCAGCAGCAGGAAGCCGCCTGCGATGCTCAGGTTTTTCATGAACATCAGCGAGTTCACGCCCTCAGCAAAGTTGCTGTGGAACAGAAACGCGGTCAGCACGGTGAAGCCTGCGGTGAACAGCGCGGTGGTACGGGTCAGGAAACCGAACAGGATTGCCAGACCGCCGCCGAACTCAAGCAGGATAACCAGCGGCAGCATAAACCCAGGGACGCCCATGGCTTCCATATATTGTTGAGTACCCGCATAACCGGTGATTTTTCCCCAACCTGCGGTGATAAACAGAATGGGCATCAGAATGCGCGCTACCAGTACACCAACATCTTCTAATTTTTTCATTTCTTACTCCAGGAAACCCAAAGGGCGGCGATTTCGTTTTTTGGTGCAATCCTGCGTAGTTACGCGGGCTTGCTGTCGATGGAGAGGATATTAGCGAGGATGAGATGTGATTGTTAGCAAGGAAAACTGTAGATCTTTTTCAAAGTTTCTGAGCAATTATTGATAAACGAAATGAATATAAAGGATGTTATAGCGGCGTAGCGTAAGAGTGATGAGGGCGGCGAGCAGAAGGGAAAATCTGATGGGTACAGCATGACGATATTGATGCCGGGCGGCGGCTGGCACCTGACCCGGCTGACATAACCCAGACGTGAGAAATCAGCCTTAGCGCGATGCGGTCTGCTGCAACAGCTTGCGAGCCATACGCCAGGTGCTCCAGATACCGAGGCCGCGTTTTGTCCAGCGGAGCAAAAAGCGCGGATGGCGAACGGACCATACGGCGACGAGGCCGCTGCCAACCATTGCCCATGAACGCAGGTTGAGCAGGGTGTTCCAGCCACGGTCGATAGGCGCGGTCGCCTCAAGCCAGCGGCGGCGACTGGCGTTGAGATCCAGCCGCTGCTGTTGGATTTGACGTAGCAAAAGCGCCTTTTGTCGTTCGCGTTCCTGCTGGTCGCGGCTCATGACTTGTCATCCTCCAGCAATGCCCGGTCATTAGCCAGCTCCTGGCGGGTCAGGCGCAGGAACGTTGAACGACGTGCTTTGCGTAACGTCCAGACCCCGCCAATGAGCGCCGCCAGCAGCAGAATCACGGTGGTAGCGATCATCACGTTTAACCGATATTGCGCATCGACGGCCCAGATGATCAGTACCAGCATGCTCATCAGGCCGAACGCGGCGAACAGCAGCGTCAGCCCAAGCATCAGGAATAGCTGGACGAGATTGGCCTTCTCCTCTTCCAGCTCCACGACGACGAGGCGCAGGCGCGTTTCGACCATTTCGACCAGCAGGGTGACTATCCGCTGGCCAATGCCGAAAACGCTTTGCCCCGGCCCTTGCGTGTTTTGAGAGTTCGCCATAATTAACGACGCGTCAGCAGGACACCCAGCACCAGCCCGACGGCAGCACCAATCCCTACGCCGGTCCACGGGTTTTCACGGACATATTCATCCGCACGCGCAGCGGTTTCGCGCGTTTGCTTCACAATGGCGTCGCTGGTTTCACCCAAGCGAACGCGGCTCTCTTTCAGCGCGCTTTCGGCTTTACTGCGCAGTTTACCAATCTCTTCTTTCGACTTATCCGTGGAGGAGTTCAGCACTTCTTCCAGGGTATCAGCCAGCGTTTTCAGTTCCGCACGCAGGTCTTCTGCAACGTTATCTTTAGCCATGTTTTATCTCCTGTGAAAGTGGTCCATATTGGTCTTGCTTAATCGATTAGTACTCGCGAGACTGTAGCGCTTTCAGTTCTTGCTGCGCTTCATCAAGTTTACGTTGACGCTTGCTGATTTTATCAGCATCGCCTTTCTGTTCGGCTTCGCGCAGGTCATTCTGGCGTTCGCTTATTTCTGCCTGCTGTTTGGCGATTTTTTTCTGGTGATCGGCTTTGAGCTGGCTGTCGCTACAATTTGCCTGCACTTCGCTAAGCGCCCGTTTCAGACCATCAATACGGTGCTGGTTATGATGTTTTTCGGCGTAGCTGATCTCCCGCTGAATATCTTGTTCTTTTTCCTGACAAGGGGAGATGGCAAAGGCACTGGCGCTCAGTGAAGACAGAACCAGGATCAAAGCAATGCGGTGTTTCATGGATAAAACCTTCCATTGTGTGAGGGAATATCTGGAGGATATACCCTATCCAGTTGATTAACGTGAGCCTGGTGACTCCCGCAGACTTAATGATAGTAAGTAAAACGGGAAATCACCAAACAGGGTGAAAATATTCGGAATTTTCGTGCATTAGCCGAATCTGTGCGGGGTATCGCGCAGGCGTGAAATCCAGGCGGTAGGCGAATCATCATCTTCCAGTAACGCGATAATATAGCCATGCGGCAGGGCGCGGCCCAAAACTTCTTTTGCCGCGGCTCCCTGAGCGCTGGAGTCAAACTTGATGATCAAGCCGTCATTCTGCGGCGTAATACTTTTAAAGCGGATGCCGTTAGCGTCGAGATGATGCCAGACGGAAAAACCGTCCGGCATGCTGATACCCTGGCTGACGGGACGAATAGCCAGGGTCGACTCCTGCTGTTGCACGGTGAGCCAGAGCCAGAACAGGCCGCACAGGAGTAGCGAACCGCCCAGCACCCAACTTATCTGACGCAGAGAGGATCGTTGCATCGCCATTGTTAGCCCCGGCTTCTGTATTTTTTCTTCCACAGGACAATCAGCGAACCAATCAGGCCAAATACCAGCAGTGCGACGGGCAGCAGCATCAGGCAGGACATCAGCTGATCTTCATACTTCAGGAATACCGGCGTTTTCCCCAGCAGGTACCCCAGGGAGGTCAGAATCAGGACCCATAGCAGACCGCTCATCCAGTTAAAAAACTGGAAGCGTGCGCTGCTCAGGCCGGATAGTCCGGCGATGGTCGGCAGCAGCGTACGAACGAAGGCGATAAAACGGCCAATCAGCAGCGCGGAAAGCCCGTGCTTATGGAACAGATGATGCGCGCGCTGGTGGTAGTGCGAGGGGAGGTGCGATAGCCAGTTTTGTACGATTCGCGTATTACCCAGCCAGCGGCCCTGGATATAGCTTAGCCAGCAGCCGAGACTTGCCGCCGCGGTAAGCAGCAGCAGGGTTTCCGGAAAGCCCATCGCGCCTTTGGCAATAAGGACACCGACCAGCACCAGCAGGCTATCGCCGGGCAAAAAGGCGGCAGGCAGTAAACCGTTCTCAAGGAACAAAATCATAAATAAGACAAAGTACAACATGCCAATCATGGATGGATTCGCGAGAGTTTCGTAATCCTGAGCCCACAAGGCATTCAATAATTGAGTTAATAGTTCCATTCACGATTCCTGGTACATCGGTTAACGGCACGTCTGAACGCGGTATATGCACGGCGACATAGCTTTTTATTAGATTAGGGTCGCTGCTGCGCTCTGAACGGTTCCCTGTTTAAAAGTGAAGTAAGCCAAAGCTAACTCTCAGAACGACAAAATGCATCTAATTGTAACAAACCCGCTGACTTTACGTCAGAGAAATTGCAGTTTGTTGCATTCTGATTTTGCTGATTGCGAAGGAGGGTGGCGAGTGTATTTACACAGGCTGACACTATATATGCTTTGCTTACCCTGAGGGCGTTGCGGGCAGTGAAGGAATCGCTGCCCGGTATGAGGATAAGCGTCTATTTTACGCCGTTGGCGGCCGTATCGAGGTGAACCACTGGATTATCGGCAAAGAGGTAGCGATCGGCATTGAATTCAAAGTCATCGCTGGTTTCGTTGAATAACATCAGCTTAGTATTTTCCAGATGCTGCCACATGGCCAGCTTCGCTGCATGCGGATCTTTGCGAATCAGCGCCTTAAGAATTTGGTCATGATCGTCGCACCAGTTATCGACGGTACGCGAGTCGATATGGTCGTGCAGTTTTTTCCAGTACGGATTATGCACGCGCTGGGTCCACATTTTTTCTACGATCGCGGCTAACGCGGTGTTTTGCGTCGCCAGCGCTACCTGGACATGGAACTGAAGATCCCATTCGGAATCGCGAAAGCACTTCTCTTTACGCGCTTTTTCCTGGATTTCCATCAGCTTCATGATGTCCTGCTTGGTCACCTGAGTCGCCGCGAATTCGGCTATATTGCTTTCTATCAGCTGGCGGGCCTGCAACAGCTCAAAAGGACCATAATTGGCGAATTCCAGCGATTCATCGGCAATTTGCTGATGTTTTGGATGATTGGAGATAACGTGGATGCCGGAGCCTTTGCGAACCTCAACGTAGCCTTCAACTTCCAGCATAATGATGGCTTCGCGAACCACGGTACGACTCACGCTTTTTTCATCAGCGATAAACCGCTCTGCGGGTAGCTTATCGCCCACAAGGTAGACGCCTTGTTCAATGCGCGACTTAAGCTCAGCGGCAAGCTGCTGATACAGACGACGCGATTCAGTGATTTCCATATTCGCTCCCGGGAGATGGCGACAATATTGGATTTGTTATACCACTTTTACACGCTTCTCACCATAAAAACAGACGAAAAAGCCGCCTATATCAAGGCGGCTTCGGGTGGAGGCAACTCGCCTGCGTCTAGCTTTGCGTGGCGGGTTTACTCGTCTCGAGCGGGGTACTGTCGTCATCCGCTGATTTATTTTTCAGCACGGTCCAGATAACCACGGCGCCCAGCACATCGAAAACCGCCAGCACGGCGAACAGCGGGCTAAAGCCGATAGTGTCCGCCAGCGCGCCGACCACCAGGGCGAACATGGTGCTCGCCAGCCAGGCGGCCATACCGGTCATGCCGTTCGCCGTCGCCACTTCGTTACGCCCAAATACGTCGGAAGAGAGGGTGATTAACGCGCCGGACAGCGCCTGGTGAGCAAAGCCGCCGACGCACAGCAGGGCGATGGCGACAAACGGGCTGGTGAACAGACCGATCATCCCCGGGCCAATCATCAGCAGCGCGCCCATGGTCACCACCATTTTACGCGAAACGATCAGGTTAACGCCAAACCAGCGCTGGAACAGCGGCGGCAGATAGCCCCCAACGATGCAGCCGAGGTCGGCAAACAGCATCGGCATCCACGCAAACATCGCAATCTCTTTCAGGTTAAAGCCGTAGACTTTAAACATGAACAGCGGGATCCAGGCGTTGAAGGTCCCCCACGCCGGCTCGGCAAGGAAACGCGGTAGGGCGATACCCCAGAACTGACGGTTGCGCAGAATCTGCCACGGCGACATTTTCTTGCCGTTGTTAGTCTGATGCTGAGATTCCTGGCCGCCGATAATGTAGTCGCGTTCTTCTTCCGTTAATTTTTTCTGATCGCGCGGGTGTTTGTAGAAAACCAGCCACGCCATCGCCCAGGCAAAGCTCAGAACGCCGGAGATGATAAACGCCATCTGCCAGCTGTGCATCACGATGGCCCAAACCACCAGCGGCGGGGCAATCATGGCGCCGATCGAGGAGCCGACGTTGAAGTAGCCAACGGCGATAGAACGCTCTTTTGCCGGGAACCATTCGGAGCTGGCTTTCAGGCCCGCAGGGATCATTGCCGCTTCGGCGGCACCCACCGCGCCGCGCGCCAGCGCCAGACCGCCCCAGCTTCCCGCCAGCGCCGTAGAGCCGCAGAACACCGCCCAGGCGATCGCAAAGAAGGCATAGCCGATTTTAGTACCTAACACGTCCAGCACGTAGCCGGCAACGGGCTGCATGACGGTATAGGCAGCGGAATAGGCCGCGATGATATAGGAATACTGTTGGGTGGAGATGTGTAATTCTTCCATCAGAGTCGGCGCAGCTGCCGCCACAGTGTTACGCGTCAGGTACCCCAGCACGGTACCTAACGTCACCAGTGCGATCATGTACCAACGTAACCCTTTAATTTTACGCATGTAAACCTCATCGTTTGTTATATATCCGCAGCGGGTGCGGCTATCTTCCAGCCCTGTCACTGAGGCGAAGAAGGTGAAACGGAGGGTTCAGGAGAGGAAACCTCGTATGGCCCGAACCTTGCCATCAACTGTTGTGTCTAAATTCGGTGTCCATACCGGTAAATCCGACGTGATTATTCGTCGGTAATGCATTCCGTCGGTTTATATGTTTTGACGGCAGCAAGATAACTTGTCATACAACTTCAAAAGTTGAGTGACGTCACAAAAGTGGGAAAGTTTGTGTGGGCATTCATTCTTGCGACAAAGGCCAGAGCTGGCGCGCTTTGGCGGGGAGTTTACTCCTTTGATGGTACTTTTTTTGTCGTCGTTTATTGATCTAACTCACGAAAAATACTTCGGTCTGTGGAAATTGGTGTGATAACTTTGTCAGCATTATAGTCAATCATCTGATGGGCTCCTTCGGGGGCGAAGAGGACACGAAAATGACACCGTTTATGACCGAAGATTTCCTGCTTGATACCGAGTTTGCCCGCCGCCTGTACCACGATTACGCGAAAGACCAGCCGATTTTCGACTATCACTGCCACCTGCCGCCGCAGCAGATTGCCGAGAATTATCGCTTCAAAAATCTGTATGACATCTGGCTGAAAGGCGATCACTACAAGTGGCGCGCGATGCGCACCAACGGCGTAGCAGAGCGTCTGTGCACCGGCGACGCCTCCGATCGCGAGAAATTTGACGCCTGGGCGGCCACCGTACCGCATACCATCGGTAACCCGTTATACCACTGGACCCATCTTGAGCTGCGCCGCCCTTTTGGTATTACAGGTAAGGTGCTCTCGCCGGCAACGGCGGATGAAATCTGGAATCAGTGCAACGATCTGCTGGCGCAGGAGAGCTTCTCCGCCCGCGGCATCATGCAGCAGATGAACGTGAAAATGGTCGGCACCACCGACGATCCAGTCGATTCGCTGGAGCATCACGCCTCCGTGGCGAAAGACAGCTCATTCTCCGTCAAAGTGCTGCCGAGCTGGCGCCCGGACAAAGCGTTCAATATTGAGCAGGCAACTTTCAACGACTACATGGCGAAGCTGGGCGAAGTGTCTGACACCGATATTCGCCGCTTTGCCGACCTGCAGTCCGCACTGACCAAACGTCTGGATCACTTTGCCGCTCACGGCTGTAAAGTTTCTGACCACGCGCTGGACGTGGTGCTGTTCGCGGAAGCCAACGAAAGCGAACTGGATAGTATCCTGGCGCGCCGTCTGGCCGGTGAAACTCTCAGCGAACGTGAAGTCGCGCAGTTCAAAACCGCGGTTCTGGTGTTCCTCGGCGCGGAATATGCCCGCCGCGGCTGGGTACAGCAGTATCACATCGGCGCGCTGCGCAATAACAACCTGCGTCAGTTCAAGCTGTTAGGGCCGGATGTGGGTTTTGACTCCATCAACGACCGTCCGATGGCGGAAGAGCTGTCCAAACTGCTCAGCAAACAGAACGAAGAAAATCTGCTGCCAAAAACCATCCTCTACTGTCTGAACCCGCGCGACAACGAAGTGCTGGGCACCATGATCGGCAACTTCCAGGGCGAAGGCATGCCGGGCAAGATGCAGTTCGGTTCCGGCTGGTGGTTTAACGATCAGAAAGACGGTATGGAACGTCAGATGACCCAGCTGGCGCAGCTTGGCCTGCTGAGCCGCTTTGTCGGCATGCTGACCGATAGCCGCAGCTTCCTCTCCTACACCCGTCATGAATACTTCCGCCGCATCCTGTGCCAGATGATTGGCCGCTGGGTTGAAGCGGGAGAAGCCCCTGCGGACATTCAACTGCTGGGCGAGATGGTGAAAAACATTTGCTTTAACAATGCGCGTGACTACTTCGCCATTGAACTGAACTAAGACCAGAGGTCGGTTGATATGCAATACATTAAAATCCATTCGCACGATAACGTCGCGGTAGCGTTGGCGGATATGGCGGCAGGCTCGGTAGTCACCATTGACGGCGATACGGTCACGTTGGCTCAGGATATTGCGCGCGGGCATAAGTTTACGCTGCGCGGGATTGCGAAGGGAGACAACGTCATTAAGTATGGTCTGCCGATAGGACATGCGCTGGCGGATATTGCGCCGGGGGAACATATTCACTCCCACAATACGCGTACTAACCTGAGCGATCTCGACGCGTATAGCTATCAACCGGATCTTAGCGAGCCCGCCGCGCAGCCGGCGGATCGCGACATCCAGATTTATCGTCGCGCTAACGGCGAAGTCGGGGTGCGCAACGAACTGTGGATCCTACCGACCGTCGGCTGCGTCAACGCCATGGCGCGCCAGATGCAGAACCGTTTTCTGAAGGAAACCAACGACGCGGAAGGTATCGACGGCGTTCACCTTTTCAGCCACACCTACGGCTGCTCGCAGCTCGGGGACGATCACATTAACACCCGCACTATGCTGCAAAACATGGTGCGTCACCCGAACGCCGGGGCGGTATTGGTGGTCGGTCTGGGCTGCGAAAACAATCAGGTTGACGCCTTCCGCGAAACGCTGGGTGAGTTCGACCCTGAGCGCGTTCACTTTATGGTCTGCCAGCACCAGGATGATGAAGTGGAAGCCGGGCTGGAGCATCTGCGTCAGCTATATGACGTCATGCGTCACGACAGGCGCGAGCCGGGTAAACTGAGCGAACTGAAGTTTGGCCTTGAGTGCGGCGGCTCTGACGGTTTGTCCGGCATTACCGCTAACCCGATGCTGGGTCGGTTCTCGGATTATCTGATTGCCAACGGCGGCACCACCGTCCTGACCGAAGTGCCGGAAATGTTCGGCGCCGAGCAGCTGCTGATGAGCCACTGTCGTGATGAAGAGACGTTTGGCAAGCTGGTGACGATGGTTAATGATTTCAAACAGTACTTTATCGCTCATGACCAGCCGATTTACGAGAATCCATCGCCGGGCAACAAGGCGGGCGGTATCACGACGCTGGAGGATAAGTCGCTGGGCTGCACGCAGAAAGCGGGCTCCAGCCAGGTGGTCGATGTCCTGCGCTACGGCGAGCGGCTAAAAGTGCACGGCCTGAACCTGCTGAGCGCCCCGGGCAACGACGCGGTAGCGACCAGCGCCCTGGCCGGCGCGGGCTGCCATATGGTGCTCTTCAGTACCGGGCGCGGCACGCCGTACGGCGGTTTCGTGCCGACGGTAAAAATTGCCACCAACAGCGAACTGGCGGCGAAGAAAAAGCACTGGATCGACTTCGATGCCGGTCAGCTGATTCACGGTAAAGCGATGCCGCAGCTGCTGGAGGAGTTTGTCGATACCATTGTGGACTTCGCTAACGGTAAGCAGACCTGTAATGAGCGGAATGATTTCCGCGAGCTGGCTATTTTCAAAAGCGGCGTCACCCTTTAATTACTCGTCATCTTTCGCACCACCGCTGTGTTGGCAGCATTTATCCACCCCGGTCACTTACTTCAGTAAGCTCCCGGGGATGTCTAAACTTGCCGCCTTGCTGTGGCGCGAAATCTTTAGAGTAATAAAAGGGCGGTATTCCGGAAGCGGCGTTTCAGATAATGATGCGCCGTTTTGTTTTATAAGGACTTTTCATGACCGCGTATTGGCTTGCCCAGGGCGTCGGCGTTATCGCCTTTCTGATCGGGATTACGACCTTTTTCAACCGCGATGAGCGCCGCTTTAAGCTGCAGCTGGCCGTCTACAGCGCCACCATTGGCGTACATTTCTTTTTGATGGGCGCGTATCCGGCGGGCATGAGTGCTGAGCTCAATACCGTCCGAACCCTTATCTCTATGCGTACCCGTAAGCTGTGGGTAATGACCGTGTTTATTGTCCTCACCCTGGTATTGGGGCTGGCAAAGCTGCAGCATGCTATGGAGCTGCTGCCAATTATTGGCACGCTGGCCAGCACCTGGGCGCTCTTTCGCTGCTCGGGGTTAACCGTCCGCTGCGTCATGTGGTGTTCGACCGCCTGCTGGGTTATCCACAACGCCTGGCTGGGTTCGATCGGCGGCACCCTGATTGAAGGCAGCTTCCTGCTAATGAATGGTATGAACATCATCCGTTTCCGGCGGATGCAAAAGCGCGGTATCGATCCGTTTAAAGCGGAAAAGGCGGTGCAGGAAGAGAACCCCTCCGCGCGTTAGCGGAGGGGAGGGGAGAGATTAACTGCGCAGGGCGTTTTTCGCCAGCTGATCGTCTTCAGCGATACAGGCGGCGGCGGTGAACAGCGCATCGGTCGAGGAGTTCAGCGCGGTTTCGCAGGAGTCCTGCAGAACGCCGATGATGAAGCCCACGGCGACCACCTGCATGGCGATATCGTTCGGGATACCAAACATATTACAGGCCAGTGGGATCAGCAGGAGCGACCCGCCCGCCACGCCGGAAGCGCCGCAGGCGCACAGCGAGGCGACCACGCTCAGCAGCAGCGCGGTCGGCAGATCGACCGGAACATTAAGCGTATGTACGGCGGCCAGGGTCAGAACCGTGATGGTAATCGCCGCGCCGGCCATGTTAATGGTCGCGCCCAGCGGAATAGAGACCGAATAGGTATCGCGATCCAGATTCAGCTTTTCGCACAGGGCCATATTCACCGGAATGTTGGCGGCGGAGCTGCGGGTAAAGAAGGCGTATACGCCGCTTTCGCGCAGGCAGGTCATCACCAGCGGATACGGGTTGCGGCGGATTTTCCAGAACACCAGAAGCGGGTTAATCACCAGCGCCACCAGCAGCATACAGCCAACCAGTACCAGCAGCAGCTGGGCGTAGCCCCACAGGGTTTCAAAACCGGTCGTCGCCAGCGTGGAGGCGACCAGGCCGAAGATACCCAGCGGCGCAAAGCGAATCACCACTTTAACAATAAAGGTTACCGCGTGGGACATGTCGTTAATCAGATTTTTGGTGGTTTCATTGCCGTGGCGCAGCGCGAACCCTAAACCGACGGCCCATACCAGAATCCCGATATAGTTGGCGTTCAGCAGCGCGTTAATGGGGTTAGAAACCATGCTCATCAGCAGCCCGCGCAGGACTTCGACGATACCCGACGGAGGGGTGATGCTCTCTGCCGCCGCGCTCAGGTGCAGCGTTGACGGAAAAAGGAAGCTAAACAGCACCGCGGTTAACGCGGCAGCAAAAGTCCCCAGTAGATAGAGGAACAGAATCGGGCGGATGCTGGTCTTTTGCCCCTGCTGATGGTTGGCGATGGAGGCCATGACCAGCATCAGCACCAGCACCGGCGCTACCGCTTTCAGCGCGCCGACGAACAGCGTACCCAGCAGTCCAACCGCCACGGCGGCCGGTTTTGAGACCGTCGCCAGCAGTACGCCGAGTACCAGACCAATTAAAATTTGTTTGACCAGACTGCCCTGAGCCAGTCGCCGTAGCAGGGTCGATCGGGGTGATGGGGTTGCCATAATTCATTCCTTCCAGTGATGTCGCTTTTCGTCCCGGCTACGTGTTATTTGTAACGTTTATGTCCGGATGTAAATAGATGTTTGCCTGGTTGAGTATACGGAAAGAACGCTGTTGTGGAAGGGTAAAATGCTGTTTATCGCGTTGGGATCTTATTTTTTAACTATGTATTAACTATTTTGTGACATGAGTAAGAATAATGCGCGGTGAACGTTGCCGACCGGGTGAAACGGGTCTTCACCCGGCCGTTTATTTCTTACTGCAGCTGTTTTTTCCGATCGTTCTGCTTATTGACCCAAGCGTTGATAAGCAGCGTCAATGTCAGAATACCACCGACCACGCCCAGCGAAATGCCGATGGGAATATGGTAAAAATCGACGATCAGCATTTTGATCCCGATAAACACCAGAATTACCGACAGGCCATACTTCAGCATGGAGAAGCGCTCCGCAACCCCAGCCAGCAGGAAATACATGGCGCGCAGGCCGAGAATCGCGAACAGGTTTGAGGTCAGCACGATAAACGGATCGGTGGTCACGGCGAAGATGGCGGGAATACTGTCGACGGCAAAGATAACGTCGCTCAGCTCAACCAGGATCAGCACCAGCAGCAGCGGCGTCGCGTAGAGCACGCCGTTTTGGCGGGTAAAGAAGCGCTCACCCTCGATTTTATCCGTCATGCGCAGATGATTACGGATCCAGCGCACCAGCGGTTTATCGCCGATGCCGGAATCATCCTCTTTCGCCAGCGCCATCTTCACGCCGGTAAACAGCAGGAATGCGCCGAAGACGTAGAGCAGCCACTCAAATTGAGAAATCAGCCAGCTGCCGGCGAAGATCATGATTGTACGCAGTACGATCGCGCCCAGTACGCCATAGACCAGTACTCTGCGCTGTAGCGCAGGCGGAACGGCAAAGTAGCTGAACAGCATCAGCCAGACGAAGACGTTATCCACCGCCAGCGCTTTCTCGATCAGGTAGCCTGTGAGGAACGCCAGCGCTTGCGGGTCGGCCACGGCGCGACCTTCGGTCTGCACCAGATACCACCAGAAAGCGGCGTTAAACAGCAGCGAGAGGGTAACCCAGAGAATGGACCAGCCAGCGGCCTGCTTCATGGTCATGCTATGCGCACCACGCCGTCCCTGCAGCAGCAGATCGATAGCCAGCATGATGACCACGACCACTGCGAATCCGCCCCATAACAACGGTGTGCCGACAGTATTCATTACGATATTCCTTACATAAAAACAAAACGGCTGACGTCGGAAGACGGCAGCCGTTGCGCTTTTATGCATAGACCTCGCCTTCCGGCAAGGTCTCACTTACAACAAGAATCTGTTGCCCGGCGACCGGATGCGGTTTTTCACGCATCGTAATGACGATCGGCCGGCAAGGAAGTTACTCCCCTTTGCGCGTAACAAAGTATTACAGGTTATAAATGGCGTCAATGGAGGTCGACGGACCATTTACACAGCTTTACGCCACCGACTGACTATCCGCCGGGAAGACCACGCCGGTCTGGCGACGAATTTCGCTCAGCAGCTTCGCCGTGATGCGGCTTACTTCCAGACCCGGATGAGCCACCTCGTTGGCTTCAACCAGACGAGCGAACTCCTCCGCTTCATACAGCATAGTATTGATATGCTGCGGCTGGGTGAGTTCCTGAGACTTGCCGCCCCGCGGCACGAAGCAGACTTTCTGACATTCGGAGATTTTTTCGATCACCAGCGCGCCGGCTTCGCCCTGAATTTCGCTCGGGATGGCCGAATCGCTTACCTTCGAGTGGTGTAGGGTGACATCGAAATCTCCGTAGCTCAGAACAACCGTGCCCTGGCCGTCAACGCCGCTCTCCAGCAGGCTGGCGGTTGCGTGCACCGCGCGAGGCTCGCCCCACAGCGCCACCGCGGAGGCCAGGCAGTAAAAGCCGATGTCCATGATCGAGCCGTTAGAGAAGGCCGGATTGAAAGTATTGGGATTTTCGCCATCGAGATAGCGCTGATAGCGGGAAGAGTACTGGCAGTAATTAATAAAGGCTTTGCGCAGCTTGCCGATCTTGTCGAACGACTGTTTAAGCAGCAGGAAGTTTGGCAGGCTGGCGGTTTTGAACGCTTCGAAGAGGACCACGTTATTTTCCCGCGCCGTTTTAATCGCGGCTTCGACTTCCTGCAGGTTCGAGGCCAACGGTTTTTCGCAAATCACGTGCTTTTTATGTCGTAGAAACAGGCGGGTTTGCGGGAAGTGCAGCGAGTTTGGGCTGGCGATATAGACCGCGTCAACGTCAGGGCTTTGCGCTAAATCTTCCAGCGAAGTGAACAGATGTTCGACGGGATAGTCACTGGCGAAGGCCTGGGCTTGCTCAAGGCTGCGGGAGTAGATGGCGGTGAGTTTATATTTGCCGGTTTCATGGGCGGCATCGACAAACTGCTTGGTTATCCAGTTTGTGCCAACAACTGCGAAACGTATCATAAACGTTGACGAACTCCGTAAAAGGGACCTTTCGTCACTGTAGCACGCCATCATGACAAAACCAGTGCGCTATGGCGCAGAACGCTCTAACGAAAGCTGGGTCAGCCACAGGCGAGTATCAAACTCCAGCTGATGGTACTGCGGCTCCATATGGCAGCACAGCTGATAGAACGCTTTGTTGTGCTCTTTTTCCTTCAGGTGCGCCAGCTCGTGCACCACGATCATCCGCAAAAAATCCTCCGGTGCGTCGCGAAAGACGGTGGCGACGCGAATTTCGGCTTTGGCCTTCAGCTTGCCGCCCTGAACGCGGGAGATCGCGGTATGCAGGCCGAGCGCGTTGTTGAGGACGTGGATCTTGTTGTCGTACATCACCTTGTTAATGGGCGCCGCGCCGCGCAGATAGCGCGACTTTAGATCCTGGGTATACTGGTACAGCGCTTTATCGTTGTTGATATCGTGACCCTGCGGATAGCGCTTTTTCAGCACCTCGCCGAGACGGTTCTGTTCGATTAACGTGGTGACCTGCGCCAGCAGGGATTCAGGGTAGCCCTGGAGATAGGTTAAAGTGCTCATGCAGCCTGTTTGGGTCATTCAGCGACAACTGCCGGGGATTCTAGCACCCCGCGCGGGCAGGATGCCAGAAAGGCGGCGTTACTCGATCATCGCGTCTTCTACCGCCCGGTAGCTAAAGAAGTCAAACAGCGCCTCTTTACGATGCAGCATGCTATCCACGCAGGCCATACCGACAAACGCGCCGGTAAACTCGCCGTAGCCGCTGTATTCATCGGAAAAGCGCGAGGTGTCGTAGACCGCGCCGATATTTTGATATTTCTCGCCATTGACGGACCACGAGCACTGTATCTCCCGGCCGTTAATCGCCATCGCCAGATAGACTTCTCCCTCCGCAAGGCGGATTTTCTGCGGGTCGTCGTGACGCTCGCCGTTATCCATATAAATGATGGCCAGCTGCGCTGCACCGGCGGCCTCATCCCAGGTTTTATGCAAAAACAGATAGTTCATGTTGTCGTAGTAGAGCGTCAGGCCGGCGCTGTGCTGATAAATCTCCGGGCTGAAATCCATCTTCGTAACGATAGTGGCGTATACCGAGGTGAGCTTTTTCGCCAGCAGGCTGACTTTATTGAGCGAGCTCAGCGACTCCTGACCGCGTAAGGCCAGGTAACCCGCCTTACGCTCAAGACTGGTAAAGCGCTGAAAGCGGATCCGCGGCGCATAGAAGGCGTTATCCAGCGTCTGCCCATCAAAATCATCCCTGTCTGGTTTAGCCGGAAACGGCTGAGAAGGCAGATTCGACTCTTCCACCTGGTACTGAGCGAGGTTCCCCCCGGCCGCCAGCCGCAGCCAGCCATCGTCGCTCCATACCATCTTTTGTATCGCCGTCTCGCGGCCTAGCGGGCAGCGCAGCTCCTTGCGGAAGGGTCTGCTGCAAAGATGGGTTAACCAGACTTCGCCCGTTGGGGTCTCGACGTAGCTGCCGTGCCCGGCTTTTTGCAGATAGGTTTGCGGATTGAAGTAGTGTGGTTTGAGATGGCCTGCGTCGTGGCGAGCGTTAAAGTTCTCCGGCCAGGAGGTGATTATGGGGTTTTGCGGATCGCCCTCATAGGGGCCGGCGACCTGCGTTGCGCGCGCCATGGTGACCGCATGGCCGTAGCCGGTACCGCCTTCGGCGACCATCAGGTAGTAATAGTCGCCGCGGCGCGTCAAATGCGGTGCTTCAATACAGCCGCGATCGGTACCACCGCGCCAGATCCGCTGCGGATAGCCGACAACGCTTCGCGTTTGCGGCGAATACTCCACCAGGCAAATGGCGCCCGGTTTTTCGTAACCTTCGCGGGTTTCCCACTCCAGGGAAACGATCCATTTTTTACCGTCGCTGTCGTGTAGGATAGAAGCATCGAATCCGGCAGAGTGGAGATAAACCGGCTCACTCCACGGGCCGGTGATTTCACTGGCAGTAATAAGATAGTTATCTACATCGAAATAACGTGAATTCATGGAATTCATCACACCATAAATAACGTAGAACAGCTTTTCCTCTTCACACCAGGTCAGGCTCGGGGCCCAAATGCCTTTGGCGGAGGGCAGCTTTTTTAAATCCGGATTATTATCATCGGTAAGAACGTGGGTGAGTAATTGCCAATGTTTGAGATCTCTCGAATGGTAAATCGGCAGGCCGGGAAACCATTCAAAGGAA
This sequence comes from Klebsiella sp. BDA134-6, assembly GCF_015601345.1. NCBI lineage: Bacteria > Pseudomonadati > Pseudomonadota > Gammaproteobacteria > Enterobacterales > Enterobacteriaceae > Klebsiella > Klebsiella sp. BDA134-6. The sequence continues at coordinate 5,189,979 of NZ_CP064784.1, read as the reverse complement.
GATACAGCCACATAATAATCATCGCCGCGCCGACAGATACTGGGGTCAGGATTAAAACCTTTAAAAACAGGATTCTGAATCATCGTATTTACCCTTAATGCGCAAAATATAGCGATGATTGTAAATAGGCGAAGGCGACGGGGATATATAGACTCTGGCTATTTATATAATAAACGTCTACTTATCTGGTGATGCGGTTCACAAAAACGCGTTATTTCTCCGCCCGACGCCCTACGGCATCGGTGCTTCTGACTTTGTGACGGAAGGCCAGCGGGGTGTCGTTCATCATCTCCTTAAACTTGAGGCAGAAGTAGGCGCTGTCGGTGAAGCCGGCGCTTTGCGAGATATCGCTAATCTTCAGGTCGGTGTTGGTCAGTAGATTGATAGCGATATTCAGTTTGCGCAGCAGCATAAATTTTTTGAAGCTGATGCCGAAGGCGGATTTAAAGGTGCGGGAAAACCAGGATTTCGACCACCGGCAGCGGCGGGCGGCTTCTTCGGTTGTCATCTCAAAATTTTCATTCTCATCAATAGATTGCAGCAGTTCGATCAGCTCGCTCAGATAGCGGTGGTTGGTGCGTTCAGTAATGGGGACGGAATCTTTCAGGCTATTAAAGGCGTGCAGCAGCACGGTCTGCATCAGGGAGCGAAACAGCGAATCGGTAAAGTCGCTGAACTCGCCGCACCAGCTCAGCAGCAGCTCCAGGCGCTCGGCTTCCTCGCCGGAAAGGTAAGCGACCGCGCCGCAGTGGGCGGCGGGGAGCGACAGGTCGTATCCCTCGAGCCACTCTTTTTCGAATTGCATAAGATAACGCTTGTGGCTGGCAGCGGCCGGGAGCGTCATTTCATGGATCAATAAGGCGGGGACGAAAATCAGGGTATTGTTTTTTATCGTAAATTTCTCATCGCCAATCGAATAGCTGCCCTCCGACTCTCTGAACCACATCAGTTCGTCCATCATATGAAAATGAGGGACTACGCTTATGCCGTTGAAATTATTAATGTTATCTACCCGCAGGGTAAATAGCTCGCCGGCGCCCACGGGGATCTTTTCGAAAACGGGAGATTCGTCACTCATCGGGTACACTCTTCTTATATTTAACAGGATGATTTATACATAATTGGTAAGCCCTAAGCAATAACGTACAGAGGACAAATATTAACGATCTTTCTGGCGGAGGCGCGATGAACACTGCCCGTATCAGTATTAAAGAAAAATTTAGCTATGGGTTAGGAGATACCGGTTGTAATTTAGTCTGGCAGACGGTCATGCTGTTTATGGCCTGGTTTTATACCGACGTATTTGGTTTAAATCCGGCACATATGGGAACCATGTTTCTCGCGGTAAGGGTATTAGACGCGGTGACCGATGTATTAATGGGGGCGGTGGCGGATCGTACCCGGACTAAATATGGGCAATTCCGCCCTTATATTTTATGGTTCGCGATTCCTTTTGGCGTACTTTGCTGCTTAACATTTTATACGCCGGATTTCGGTTATACTGGCAAGCTGATTTACGCCTATGTTTCTTATACCTTATTATCACTGGTCTATACGGCGATTAACGTTCCGTATTGCGCGATGATCAATAATATCTCTAACGATTCCCGCGAGCGCGTTTCGCTTCAGTCCTGGCGCTTTGCGCTCAGTACGCTCGGTGGTCTGATTGTCTCGCTGACCGCGCTGCCGCTGGTGGCCTGGCTGGGTCAGGGTAACGTGCAAAACGGCTATTTTTACACCATGATTGTGATGGGGTGCCTGAGCATCATCCTGTTCTTTATCTGCTTCGGCTTGACGAAAGAGCGCTACACCACGGATATCGCGGTCAACAACCAAAGCAGCATTCTTGACGATCTGAAAACTCTGCTCGCCAATAAGGACTGGCGCATTCTCTTCGCGCTCAACGTTGTTAACCTGATTGCGGTGCTGTTTAAAGGCGGGACCACGCTCTATTACGTCAACAACATTATGGGGCGGGCGGATCTGGGCAGCCTGCTGCTGACCACCACCCTGGCCTCCGGCGTGCTGGGTGCAATGCTCTCCCCGTTTATCTTTAAAAATATTGATAAAGTGAAAGGGTTTAAAATCTCGATGGCCATCGAGGCGTTGCTGCTGATAGGCATGTACTTCGTCCCGGCGGGGAACGTGGCCGCTATCTTTGCGCTGGTGATTATCATCAATATTATTCAGCTGGCCGCCACGCCGCTGCAGTGGAGCATGCTGTCCGATATCATCGATGCGGAAGAGAAACGTAGCGGCAAAAAACTCAGCGGGATCGTTTTTTCAACAAACCTGTTTGCCATCAAGCTGGGGATCGCCATCGGCGGCGCGCTGGTGGGCTATATGCTGGCATGGGGCGACTACGTTGGCGGCGCAGCGCAGCAAACCGACTCCGCGCTGCAGATGATCAAGCTGCTGTTCACCGTCTTCCCCGGGGTACTGGTGGCGCTGCTGATTGTTATCATGAGCAAGTACAGTCTGGACGATAAACGCCTGTCGCGCCTGGCGCAGGACGACCTCCCGGCGTAACGAGCTATCGCCCGGCAGAAGGAGATAATCGGCGCATCTCTATTCTACTGGGCGAAGTTTGCGTATAAACTCGCGGGTTTTAGAGTTCCGGAGGCACAAAGGCGATGAGCCAGGTAGAGTTAAACGGTGAGTTATTCACATTAGAGCGGTTCCCGCCAAATGCTGAAGAGGAAGCGCTTCAGGCGTGGGAAGCGGCGGATGAATATCTGCTGCAACAGGTGAATGATGTCGACGGCCTGACGCTCATTTTCAATGACAGCTTCGGCGCGCTGGGCTGCGCGCTCGCGGAACGCAATCCGGTCAGCATCAACGATTCCTACGTATCTGAGCTGGCGACCCGCTACAACCTGCGGATGAACGGCATTGATGAAGAGAGCGTACGTTTTCAGGATCCCCTGAGCGAACTGCCCGCAGCTCCGAAACTGGTGCTAATTAAAGTACCAAAACAGCTGGCGCTGCTGGAGCAGCAGCTGCGCGCGCTGCGTGCGGTTGTCACGCCGGAAACCCGCATTGTTGCCGCCGCGAAAGCGCGGGATGTGCATAATTCCACCCTGGCGCTGTTTGAGAAGATCCTCGGCACCACCACCACATCGCTGGCATGGAAAAAGGCGCGGCTGATTTTCTGTACCTTTACCGCGCCTGAGGTGGCCGATGCGTCGCAGACCTATAGCTGGCAGCTGGACGGTACGCCGTGGACGATCCACAACCACGCCAACGTGTTCGCCCGCAGCGGCCTGGATATTGGCGCGCGCTTCTTCCTGGAACATCTGCCGGCAAATATCGAAGGCGAGATCGCCGATCTCGGCTGCGGCAACGGCGTGATTGGCCTGAAAGCGCTGGCCTTAAACCCAGACGCCCGGGTGATGTTCACCGATGAGTCCTATATGGCGGTGGCCTCCAGCCGGCTGAACGTTGAAACCAACCTGCCGGATGACATCGAGCGCTGCGAGTTTGTGGTGAATAACGCGTTGTCTGATATTGAGCCGGACCGTTTCGCCGCCATCCTCTGTAACCCGCCGTTCCATCAGCAGCATGCGATCACCGATCATATTGCCTGGCAGATGTTTAACGATGCCCGCCGCAGCCTGAAGTACGGTGGCGAGCTGTACGTTGTCGGCAACCGCCACCTTGATTATTTCCGCAAGCTGAAGCGCGCGTTCGGTAACTGCACGACGATCGCCACCAATAATAAATTTGTGGTGTTGAAAGCGACAAAGGTGCGCAAGCAGCGCTAAGCCTTATCGGCTTCCCCGGCTTGCGGCTGACGCCTTAGCCGGGCAACTGGTCGGGTCTTCTTTCCCTAAATTGATAGCGCCAGCCTGGTGCCCTGAGCGATTGCCCGCCGGGCGTCCAGCTCCAGCGCCACGTCGCAGCCGCCAATCAAATGCGCCGGTTTACCCGCCGCCCGAAGCGGATCGGCCAGCTCGCGGCGGGGATCCTGACCGGCGCAGATAATCACATGATCGACGTTAAGCACCTGAGATTCGCCGCCGATCGTCACATGTAAGCCGGCATCATCGATCCGTTGATAGCTGACGCCGGGGATCATTTTGACGCCGCGGGCCAGCAGGGTAGCACGATGGATCCAGCCGGTGGTTTTCCCCAGCCCGTCGCCGGGCTTGCTGGTTTTGCGCTGCAGCATCACGATCTGGCGCGGGCTTTTAGCCAGCTGCATCCCTTCCGGGCGTAATCCGCCCGCGCTCTGCAGGCTGGTATCGATCCCCCATTCTGCACAGAACTCGCCGATATTCTGGCTGGTGGCGATGCCGGACTGGCTAAGGTACATGGCGGTATCGAAGCCGATCCCGCCGCAGCCGATAATCGCCACCTTCTCGCCGACCGGCGCTTTATCGCGCAGGACATTGAGATAGCTCAGCACCTTGGGATGATCGATCCCCACGATATCCGGCATCCGCGGGGCGATCCCGGTAGCGAGGATAACCTCATCAAATGCCAGCAGATCGTCCGCTGTCACCAGAGTTTCAAGCCGCAGCGCGACGCCGGTAAGATCCAGCATTCGACGGTAATAGCGCAGGGTTTCATAGAACTCCTCTTTGCCGGGGATCTGTTTGGCGATGTTAAACTGGCCGCCAATCTCGCGGTGACCATCAAACAGGGTAACCTGATGTCCGCGCGAGGCGGCGTTAACGGCAAAGGCCAGCCCGGCGGGGCCGGCGCCGACCACCGCCAGCCGCTTCGGCGTCGCCACGGGCACTATAGGCATCAGGGTTTCATGGCAGGCGCGCGGGTTGACCAGACACGAGGTGACTTTGCCGGCGAAGATCCGATCGAGGCAGGCCTGGTTGCAGCCAATACAGGTATTGATCTCCTCCGCTCGTCCGCTCTGCGCTTTAGAGAGAAATTCGCTATCGGCGAGAAAAGGGCGAGCCATCGAGACCATGTCAGCGTCTCCGCGGGTCAGGATCGCTTCCGCCACGTCGGGATCGTTAATCCGGTTGGTGGTGACCAGCGGGATCGACACCGCGCCCTTCAGCTTGCGGGTGACCCAGCTAAACGCGCCGCGCGGTACCGGGGTGGCGATGGTGGGAATGCGTGCCTCGTGCCAGCCAATACCGGTATTGATAATCGTGGCCCCCGCGGCCTCAATCGCTTTCGCCAGCGCGGTGACCTCCGCCAGGGTGCTGCCGCCGCTGACCAGGTCGAGCATCGACAGGCGGTAGACAATAATAAAATCGCTGCCCGCGCGCTCCCGCACGGCTCTGACCACCTCGACGGCAAAACGCATACGTCGGGCGTAGTCGCCACCCCACTGGTCGTCGCGCAGGTTGGTGCGCGCCGCAAGGAATTCGTTAATCAGGTAGCCTTCCGAACCCATCACTTCGACGCCGTCGTACCCGGCTTCCCGCGCCAGCTGGGCGCAGCGGGCAAAATCATCGATCAGCTGCAGGATCTCTTCGTGGCTCAGCGCGTGAGGCATAAAGGGGTTGATCGGCGCCTGCAGCGCGGAAGGGGCCACCAGCTTCGGCTGGTAGCTGTAGCGCCCGGTATGCAGGATCTGCAGGGCGATTTTGCCGCCCTCCTCGTGTACCGCATCGGTGATATGGCGATGATGAGAGAGATGGCTGGCGTTGTTAAGCACCGCGCCGCCCGTCATGGTGACGCCGGAAGGGGCGGGGGCAATTCCGCCAGTGACGATCAGCGCCACCCCGTGGCGGGCGCGCTCGGCGTAAAAAGCCGCCAGCCGCTGCGCGCCGTCCGGCAGCTCCTCCAGGCCAGTATGCATCGAGCCCATCAACACGCGGTTTTTGAGCGTTGTGAACCCCAGGTCAAGCGGGGCGAAAAGCGACGGGTAGCGGCTCATAATCTCTTCCAGTGTAAAATTATTGTTATGTGGTCGGATGAGTTACTAATTTAGCCGTCGCGGGCGAAAAGGGAAAAGGGGAGTGCGGCGATTGTGATGGGATTCAAAGAACGGTGAAGAGTTCCTCCTCCCTCGGTGGGGAGGAGAAGAAGAGGGGCTATGGCGTTACGCGTTGGCGATGCGCCAGACCCGGCGCCTGCCACATTGAGGTTGTCAACCCGCTATCCACCAGACCGAGCTGCTCGGCGTACACCGACTGCCATTTGGCCATCATCTCCTGATACAGCTCGCGGTGCGCCGGATTGGGCGTAAATTCCCGATGCCAGTTCACCAGCTTCTCGCCGGTCGCCGCCATATCGCTGTATAGCCCGGCGCCAGCACCGGCGGCGATCGCACAGCCCAGCGCCGTCGCCTCGCGGACCTCCGGCACCCGTACCGGCAGGCCGGTAACATCGCTGAGGATCTGGCTCCACAGCGCGCCTTTTGAGCCTCCGCCCGCAAAGACCAGGCCGTCAAACTTCACGCCGGAAAACTGCGAAATTTGCGCCAGGTTACAGGCGGAAACAATCGCCGCGTTCTCTTCCAGCGCGCGGAAAAGGGTGGCTTTATTGCATTTTTCCGGGTCGATGGAGAGGTTAATAAACGACGGCGCGGCGTGGTACCACTGCTTAAAGTGCATGGCGTCAGAGAAGATCGGCATCACCCCGTGAGAACCCGCCGGCACGCGGCTGGCCATCTCTTCCAGCAGGCTGTAGGCGTCGACGCCGAGGCGTTCGGCAATCAGCTTCTCTTCCGCGCAGAAGGCATCGCGGAACCAGCGCATGGTCAGGCCGGTGAAGAAGCTGATGGACTCCGCCTGCGCCATACCGGGAATGACGTGCGGGTTAACGCGAATATTCATCTCCGGATCGGTGCGCACTTCCGGCAGGTTCACCACCTGCTGCCAGAAGGTGCCGCCGAGCACCGCGGTCTGCCCGGCGCGCACCACGCCTAGCCCGAGGCAGCCGAGCTGGACGTCACCGCCACCCATCACCACCGGCGTGCCGGCGCGCAGCCCGCTTTGCGCCGCCGCCGCGTCGGTTACTGCCCCCAGCACGCTGCCGGTCTCTTTTACCGGCGAAAGAATGTCGGCCCGCAGTCCGGCCATATCCAGCAGCGCCGGCCGCCAGTCGCGGCTGAACAGATCGAGCATGCCGGTGGTCCCGGCGTTAGAGGGGTCGACCGCCAGCTCGCCGGAAAGTTTCGCCGCCAGCCAGTCGCTGATCATGGTGATGGTCGCCGCGCTGCGGTAAATATCCGGGCGATGATGGGCCAGCCACAGCAGGCGCGGCATGGCGCTTAGCGCCAGGGTCTGCCCCGACACGCCGTACACTTCCGATTCAAAATGGTTGTCGTGGATCTCTTTGAGCTCCGCCACCTCCCGGCTGGCGCGGGCGTCAACGTTGGCGCAGGCCCAGATGGCCTCGCCGTTGCGGTCGTAAAGCACGATGCCTTCACGCATCGAGCAGCAGGCGACGGACTGAATATCCCCCGCAGAGAGATGGGCGGCGGCCAGCGCCTGGCGGATACACTGGCAGGCCAGCTGCCAGTTGGTGCCAAGGTCGAACTCCATCGAGCCGGGGACATTGTCCACGCTCAGGTGCTTCCATTCGGCCTGGCCGACCGCAATCTGGCGGCCGTTGAGATCGAAAATTACCGCCCTAATGCTGCCGGTCCCGGCATCTAACGCTAACAGGTAACTCATGACATGCGCCTCGCTCGTGTTGCGCGGCGCAGAGCCGTTATGAGGCCAGCGTGAGCACCGCGCGTGCTGTTGTCTCTTCCGTTACCAGGCCATTAATCCGCTTGCCGATAAGGGCCGCGTAAATCGCCTGCGCTTTTTCTGTGCCCCCGGCGACGCCAACGATGGTCGGCAGCTGCGCCAGCTCATCAAGGGTGACCCCGAGCAGTTCCCGATGGATCTCCAGCCCTTCAACCGGTTTACCGTCGGCCTGCAGGAAATAACCTAAAATGTCGCCCACCGCGCCTTTGCGGGCGTACATCAGCTGCTCGCCCTCGCTGATATAGCCGGAGCGCAGGATGGTGGCGTCGCGGCGCTGATCGATGGCGCCGATGCCCACCACCGCCGCATCCGCCGCCGTGGCGGCGAGGATCACGTCGCGAACGCTCGATTCCCGGCGCAGGATCTCCGCCACATCGGCCGATGATACCCTCAGCGGCGCGGGGATCATGCTGACGCTACAGGCGGCGTCAAGCTGGCCAATACCGGTCATATACGGGCCCACGCCGCCGGAAAGCGTCACCAGCCGAATCTGCTGGGAGCCGATAAACCCGCTCAGGTGCTGCAGGCAGCTCATGGTCGCTTCGCCAAAGCCCACCGCCAGCAGCTGTCCCGGCTCCAGCACGCCCATTAACGATTGCGCCGCGCCAATCCCCAGGCGGGTGTTCATCGGGGGCGTATTCAGCGCCGGCAGCACGCGGGCGATTTTCAGGCCGAAGCGCTGCTGAAGTTCGGTTTCCAGCGCCAGGCAGCCTTCATAGCGCGAATTAATCTGGACGCGGATCACCCCCGACTGGCGGCCCTTCTCCAGCAGGCGGGAGATCTTTAACCGCGGTAGTCCTAAACGCTCGCCGATGTCGTTCTGCGTCAGGCCGTCGTGGTAGTAACACCACGCCACCCGCGCCACCAGCTCCTCCTCGGCTAACGCCAGCCCGGCGTAGCGGCTCTCTTCCGTAATGCGTTTTTCGCTCATAAAGTGAACTCTTATAAAAATTTAGATCATATGTTCGTTATTGCGCGGTCGGAAAATGTGAGCCGACTGGCAAAACCGATCTTTCATTGTTCGCTGGTTTTATTCAAACGATCTAAAGCATAAAACTGTGATCGTTGCACGGTTGTAAATATAGTTCACCGTCTACGCTTTTGAACATTATTAATTTAAAAAATCTTTTGTTCAAAACGAGGCGCGATGATGAAGCCACTGCTTAAAGCTCGCCAAATCTGCAAACAGTTCTCCGGCGTCACCGTGCTGAAGCAGATTGATTTCACGCTGCTTTCCGGCCAGGTACACGCGTTGATGGGCGGCAACGGCGCCGGGAAATCGACGCTGATGAAGATTATCGCCGGCGTGGAAACGCCCGACAGCGGTGAGCTTATCCTCGGCGAACGCGCGTTTGCGCGCCTCACTCCCGCCCAGGCCCATCAGCAGGGTGTGTATCTGGTGCCGCAGGAACCGATGTTATTCCCCAATCTGACGGTGCGGGAAAATATTCTTTTTCGTCTGCCGAAGCGGGCCGATAACGAGACCCGCCTGCGGGAAAAGCTTCAGCAGCTCAACTGCCAGCTCAACCTTGAGGCGGCGGCCAGCACTCTGGAAGTCGCCGATCAACAAATGGTGGAGATCCTGCGCGGGTTGATGCGCGACGCGCAGATCTTGATCCTCGATGAGCCCACGGCTTCATTAACCCCGGGGGAAACCGAACGTCTGTTCCGTCAGATCCGCTCTTTACAGGCGCTCGGCGTCGGGATCGTGTTTATCTCGCACAAACTGCCGGAGATCCGCCAGGTCGCCAGCCACGTCTCGGTAATGCGCGATGGCGCGGTGGTGCTGAGCGGAGAGACCGCGCAGTACGGCGACAATCAGCTGATCGGCGCGATGACGCCGGTCAGCCGCGATCGCGCGCTGAGCGACACGCAAAAGCTGTGGCTGGCGTTGCCGGGTAATCGCCGCACCCAGGCGCAGGATTTCCCGGTGCTGCGGGTGGAGGAGCTCACCGGGGAGGGATTTATCGATCTCAGCCTGGAGATCCGTGCCGGAGAGATCGTCGGCCTCGCCGGGCTGGTCGGCTCCGGGCGAACCGAATTCGCCGAAACGCTCTACGGTCTCAGGCCGGCGCGCGCCGGGCGGGTGTGGCTGGAGAACCGCGATATCAGCCGCGACAGTACACGCGCCAGGCTGGCCGGCGGACTGGTCTATTTGCCGGAGGATCGGCAGGTTTCCGGGCTGTTTCTCGATGCGCCGGTGCGCTGGAACACGGTGATGTTTAACCAGCCATCGCTGTGGCAGCAGAACAGGCGCGAAGCGGCGGTGGTTGAGCGCTATCACCGGGCGTTGGGGATCAAAATGGCCGATGGCGATCGCCCGGTGCGTACGCTCTCCGGCGGCAATCAGCAGAAAGTGCTGCTGGCGCGCTGCCTGGAAGCTAACCCGCTGCTGCTGATCGTTGATGAGCCAACGCGCGGCGTCGACGTTTCCGCCCGCGCTGATATCTATCAGCTGCTGAAAAGCGTCGCCGCGCAAAACGTGGCGGTGCTGATGATCTCCAGCGATCTCGACGAGTTCGTCGGCCTGGCCGACCGGGTACTGGTGATGCATCAGGGCAGGCAGAGCGGCGAGCTGGCGCAGCAAGCGGTCAGCGTTGACCGGATGATGACCCTGGCCTTCGGAGGGCAGGCATGAAAACGTTACTGAAAAATCGCGAACTGAGCGCCTTTCTCGCCATCGTGGTGCTGTTTGCCGGGCTGGTGGCGCTCAACCCGGCCTATTTCAGCTTACAGACCCTGGGCATGATCTTCGCCAGTTCGCAGATCCTCTGCCTGCTGGCGCTGGGGGCAACCCTGGTGATGCTGACCCGCAATATTGACGTTTCGGTGGGGTCCACCGTCGGCCTGAGCGCTATCGCGGTGGGGGTGGCGCTGAATAGCGGCTATGGCCTGATGACCGCTATCGCCTTCGCGCTGGCGATCGGCGCGCTGGCCGGCGCCTTTAACGGTCTTCTGGTGGTGGGGCTGCGGATACCGGCGATTGTCGCCACCCTCGGCACTCTCGGGCTTTATCGCGGAGTGATGCTGCTGTGGACCGGCGGCAAGTGGATTGAAGGCTTGCCGAACAGCCTGAAGGCGCTGTCGGAACCGGCGTTCATCGGCATTTCGCCGCTGGGCTGGCTGGTGCTGGCGCTGCTGCTGGCGGGCGGCTGGATACTGTCGCGCACCGCCTTTGGCCGCGATTTTTACGCCGTTGGCGATAACCTCGCCGCGGCCCGCCAGCTCGGGGTGGCGGTGAACCGCACGCGGATGCTGGCATTCACCCTTAACGGTATGCTGGCGGCCTGTGCCGGGATTGTGTTCGCCGCGCAGATTGGCTTTGTGCCCAATCAGACCGGCAGCGGCCTGGAGATGAAGGCCATCGCCGCCTGCGTGCTCGGCGGGATCTCGCTGCTTGGCGGTACCGGCACGCTGCTCGGCGCTTTTCTCGGCGCCTTCTTCCTCACCCAAATCGATACCGTGCTGGTGCTGTTCCGTCTCCCGGCGTGGTGGAACGACTTCATCGCCGGCCTGGTCCTGCTCGGCGTACTGGTGCTCGACGGGCGTCTGCGTCAGGCGCTGGCCCGCCATCAGCGGGCGCTGAAGTACAGCCGCTTTCAGCCCGGCAACAAAGGGGGCAAGCGCGTGGCCCCGTTTCCCCAACGCAAAAACAAAGAGGTGGCGTAAATGAAGCTCAACTGGGAAAGCGCGCTGCTGGCGTTACTTGTGCTGGAGATCCTGCTGTTTGGCGCCCTGAATCCGCGCATGCTGGATCTCAATATGCTGCTGTTCAGCACCAGCGATTTTATCTGCATTGGCATCGTGGCGCTGCCGCTGACGCTGGTGATCATCAGCGGCGGGATTGATATTTCGCTCGGTTCCACTATCGGCCTGTGCGCCATCGCGCTGGGGGTGATGATGCAGGCGGGCTGGCCAATGAGCCTCGCGATCCCCCTGACGCTGCTGCTCGGCCTGTTGTGCGGGCTGCTGAACGCGGCGCTGATTCACTACACCGGCATTAGCCCGCTGGTGATTACCCTTGGCACCTTGTACCTCTACGGCGGCGGCGCGCTGCTGCTGTCGGGCATGGCCGGGGCGACCGGCTACGAAGGCATCGGCGGATTCCCGGATAGCTTTACCGCCTTCGCCAATTTGACCCTGTTCGGCCTGCCTATACCGCTGGTGCTGTTCGCTATTATCACCTTTTTCTTCTGGCTGCTGGCCCACCGCGGGCGCTTTGGGCGGCACCTTTTTCTGCTTGGCCAGAACCCGCGCGCCGCGCGCTACGCCGCGCTTTCCGTTAACGGGATGCCCTACGCGCTGTATGGCCTGGTGGGCGTGGCGTCGGCAGTGGCGGCGCTGGTGATGGTCTCCTATTTCGGCTCGGCGCGCTCGGACTTAGGCCGCGACCTGCTGATGCCCGCGCTGACCGCCGCGGTACTCGGCGGGGCCAATATCTACGGTGGTTCCGGCTCGATCATCGGCACGGCGCTGGCCGCGCTGCTGGTGGGCTATTTACAACAAGGTTTGCAAATGGTCGGCATCCCCAACCAGGTGTCGAGCGCGCTGTCAGGGGCGCTGTTGGTTGTGGTGGTGATGGGGCGTTCGCTGAGTCTGCACCGTGAATGGGTGCGGATGAGCTGGCGGCGTCTTTTCTCGCGTAAAACAATCGGAGCATAAAAATGAAAACAAAACTGATCGTGCTGGCAATGGCGCTGGGTATGGCATCGGCCCAGGCGGCTGACCGCATCGCCTTTATTCCTAAGCTGGTCGGCGTCGGTTTCTTTACCAGCGGCGGCAACGGCGCGAAAGAGGCGGGCAAAGCGCTCGGCGTGGACGTCACCTACGACGGCCCGACCGAACCGAGCGTTTCCGGCCAGGTACAGCTGATCAACAACTTCGTCAACCAGGGCTACAACGCGATTATCGTCTCCGCCGTATCGCCGGACGGCCTGTGCCCGGCGCTGAAGCGGGCGATGCAGCGCGGGGTCAAGGTCCTGACCTGGGACTCCGATACCAAACCGGAGTGCCGCAGCATCTATATCAATCAGGGGACGCCGCAGCAGCTCGGCGGTCTGCTGGTGGCGATGGCGGAAAAGCAGGTGACGAAGCCTACCGCCAAAGTGGCGTTTTTCTACTCCAGCCCGACGGTGACCGACCAGAACCAGTGGGTAAAAGAGGCGAAGGCCAAAATCGAAAAAGCGCATCCGCAGTGGGAAGTGGTGACCACCCAGTTTGGCTATAACGACGCCACTAAATCGCTGCAAACCGCCGAGGGGATCTTAAAAGCGTACCCGGATCTCGACGCCATTATCGCTCCGGATGCCAACGCGCTACCGGCGGCCGCCCAGGCGGCAGAGAACCTCAAGCGCCAGGGCGTGGCGATTGTCGGCTTTAGTACCCCGAACGTGATGCGCCCCTACGTGGAGCGCGGCACGGTAAAAGCCTTCGGTCTGTGGGACGTGGTGCAGCAGGGTAAGATCGCGGTTAACGTCGCCGATCGTCTGCTGAAAAAGGGCGATCTGAACGTCGGCGACAGCGTCGATGTGAAAGATCTTGGCGCCCTGAAAGTCGAGCCCAACAGCGTGCAGGGCTACCAGTATGAAGCGAAAGGCAACGGCATCGTGCTGCTGCCGGAGCGGGTGGTGTTCACCAAAGAGAATATCAATAACTACGATTTCTGATGGAGGATGAGATGGCTGATTTAGACGATATCAAAGAGGGAAAAAACTTCGGCTTAGACCGTCCGCAGCAGAACACGCTCTACACGCTGAAGGGCTGCGGTTCGCTGGAGTGGGGGATGCAATCGCGGCTGGCGCGTATCTTCAACCCGCAGAGCAACCGTACGGTGATGCTGGCGTTCGACCACGGCTATTTTCAGGGGCCGACTACCGGGCTGGAGCGGATCGATCTCTCTATCGCGCCGCTGTTTGAGGAGACCGACGTGCTGATGTGTACCCGCGGCGTGCTGCGTAGCCAGGTGCCGGCGGCGACCAACAAACCGGTGGTGCTGCGCGCTTCCGGCGGCAACTCGATCCTCAGCGAACTTTCCAACGAGTGCGTGGCGGTGGCGATGGAGGACGCGCTGCGCCTGAACGTCTGCGCGGTGGCGGCGCAGGTCTATATCGGCAGCGAACATGAGCATCAGTCGATCAACAACATCATCAAGCTGGTGGACGCCGGCAACCGCTACGGTATGCCGGTGCTGGCGGTAACCGGGGTGGGCAAAGAGATGACCCGCGACGCCCGCTACTTTTCGCTGGCCAGCCGCATTGCCGCTGAAATGGGGGCGCAGTTCGTGAAAACCTACTTTGTTGAGGAAGGCTTTGAGAAAGTCACCGCCAGCTGCCCGGTGCCGATCGTCATCGCCGGGGGCAAAAAGCTGCCGGAGCAGGAGGCGCTGGAGATGTGCTGGCGGGCGATCGACCAGGGGGCTTCCGGCGTGGATATGGGGCGGAATATCTTCCAGTCCAGCGCGCCGCGCGCGATGCTCAAGGCGGTGAAAAAAGTGGTGCATGAGAACTTAAGCGCCCGTGAGGCGTATCAGTTCTGGCAGGAGGAAAAACAGGGAGAGCTGCAATGAACGTAACGCTGGTGGAAATCAATATCAAACCGGAACGGGTCGACGAGTTTCTTGAGGTGTTCCGCGCCAACCACGAAGGGGCGCTGCAGGAGCCGGGCAATCTTCGCTTTGATGTCCTGCAGGACCCGGAGGTGAAGACGCGCTTTTTTATCTATGAAGCCTATAAAGATGATGAAGCGGTGCTGGCGCACAAGAAAACCCCGCACTATCTGGCCTGCGTGGCGAAGCTGGAGGAGCTAATGTCGCAGCCGCGGCAGAAGCGCAGCTTTATCGGCCTGCTGCCGGAGGCGTAAGACGAGTCCTCACCCACGGGAAGAGGGGAAAAAGAGGAGCCATCTGTTAAATAGGGGGTTGGACAGTTCCCTCTCCCTGTGGGAGAGGGTGAGGGCAATATCCTATGGCTTACGGAAAAAGTCGTTATACAGCATGTACAGATGCGCCGCGCTCCAGGAGAAGTTCGGCGCGCCCTGCTGAGCGCCGGTGAGCGGATTGTAGTTCTCCTGAATCGGGCCATCGGAGGTTAGACCCCGGGCGTGCCTGAAGAAGGCGTCCGCCAGCTGCAGCGCCTCTTCGCGGTGGCCGTAGCGCTCCATCCCTTTCAGACCGAACCAGAACTGGTCCACCCACACGCGGCCGCGCCAGTAAATATCCGCGCCAAACGCCGGATTCGTTAATGCGGCGGTACCCAGCGGTACGAAAGTGTTGAACTCTTTGGCGTCCAGCATCACCGAAATGACGTCATCGGCATGCGCCTGAGTGGCCGCGCCGTTGAACAGCGGCGACCAGCCCTCCGGCCCTTTGCCGCGCTCGACGATCGGCCTACCGGCACAGCCGTTTGCCAGCGGCTGCGCTTCAATGCGAATGTCATAATAGAATTTGCTCTGCGGGTCGAACATGCAGGTGTTGATATAGTCGGCGAGCTTTTGCGCCAGCGCCCGGTAGCGTTTTGCCTCCTCCGGCTTGCCGAGAAGGGTCGCCATTTCCGCCAGATAGTGGTTGTCGCTGTACATGTAGCTGGCCTGATCGACCGACTCCTGCAACAGCGAATAGCCGAGCAGGCTGCCGTTCTTACCCCGGTTTTCAGCAAATTTCACCGCCCAGTCGCTACGCTTACCGCCGCCGGCGATGTACTTATCCAGCTGATCTTTATCGATAAAGCCGAAAACAGCCGCGTCATCGCGCCCCGACTCCCAGGAGGCGGCCACCTGCGCCGGGATCTCCAGACTGTCGTAATCGCCTTTCGCCGTCACCTGCTCGTAGGTTTTCAGGCCGGAAAGCGTCCATTCTTTATCGCCCTTTTTCACGGTAAACAGCATCGCGCCGTCGGCGGTGTTGTGCGCTTTATCGCGGGTCGCGCCGTACTCAGGCACGCCGTTGCCGTTGTGGTCGCGGTTGCGCAGCCACCAGCCATGGTAGGCCACCAGCTTCGGATACATCTCCGCCAGCCAGGCTTTATCTTTGGTGACGTTATAGACTTCCATCACCGACCAGGCCGCCAGGCTCGGTTTGGTATTTCGCTCGTTCCAGTTGCTGCCGTCGCCGCCGCGCTCCGGGCTCAGGTTCCAGGCGATCAGATCCGGAATGAACCCGGCATCCTGTGGACGCACTTTATCGTCGGCGGCAATCTGCCAGGAGAAGACGGCGCGGATGTTCTCTTTCGCGATCTCCGGGTTGAAGTGGGCCATAGCGTAGGCCTGCTTCCAGGTATCCCACGGCCAGGTCTGGTTGCCGGAGAACCAGCGCCCGGTTACCGATGGCGTGACGGTGTTGTGCTCAACGGCGCCGCCCGGCGCGCGCCAGTTGCCGTTAAGGGTTTCGATCGCTTTCACCGCCACCCGGGTTTGTTGCTCAGTGGCGTCAGGGTTAGTCAGCCCCTTTTGCAGATAGCCGTTCCAGCGCGCCTCGGAAGCGCGCAGATAGTGCGCCGGTCGCGCCAGAATATCGCGGATTTGCGCTTTCTCGAGACGAACCTGCTCGGCGTTCAGCAGGTGCGAGTAGGTGGTATAAAGCGTGGTCGAGCCGTTGATGTGCGCGCTGCTGGTAAATCGATGGCCGTCGATTTGGGTGACCGTCGGCAGGGAGCGATGGATCTGATACTGCGATTCGCCGGAGGTCATTAAATCCGATGCTGAGCGGACTTTGCCGAAGCTGACGGTCAGACCGTCGTGGGTCGCGCTCAGGCGGCGCTGATAGTCCGGGAAAGCCTGGTCGATGGTTTGCGTTGACTGCGGTTTCCCCTCTTTGGCGGAGAGCTTCTCCAGCAGCTCGCCGTCCCAGACCAGCTTAAGCGGACCGCTGCTGGTGATTTTAGTCTCCAGTAAAGAGGTGTGGGCGCTGGCAAAGCGCAGGGTCATCTCGACCCGTACGCCGGGCGCGGAGAGCGTTTGCGCCAGCGCCCCGGGCAGGCTCCAGGCCTGCAGGGTGAAGGCGACTTTTTTGCCGTTCTGGTACACCGTCAGGCGATCGAAATGGGTCGCCATAAAGTTGATGTACTCCTCGGTGAGCAGGGCGGGCCCCGGAAAGCTGCCCATGGTGGCCGGACCGTCCGGCAGCAGATGCCCATGCCATGCGCCCAAATCAAAAAACGGGTTGAAGCGCTGGTGATCATCGTAATCAAAATCCTGCATCGCCTGCGGCGCGCCGCTGCGGTTGATAACATTTTTAAAGTCATCCGCAGTGAGCGCGTGGGCGGAAAAGCTTAGCAGCAGGGCGCAGGCCAGCGGCGTCAGAGTGGTGATGATTTTCACGGTATTGATATCCCTTTTTACCAGTAGAAATATTGCATCAGGAAAACCTGATCGCTCGGGTCGCCGGAGGCGTTTTTCATGTAGAAGCGGCTGTCCGCAGCGGTGGCAAAACGTCCGCCTCCGTACTCGTACCAGACGCCGAACTGCATAAACGAGGTGGTTTCCTCGGCAGCGCGATCCGGGCGGTGTTTGGCGTAGCTATAGGCGGTGGAGAGATACACGCCCTTGAGCGCTTCATACATGGCGCTGGCCATAAAGCCGGTTTCCGTTCCCGGCACGTCTTTTCCCCTGGCGCGCCCGGTATGGTGCCAGGCGCGGGCGGCGAGGTTGGGAGTGAGAATACCGGTTAAAAACAGCTGTCCGGTACCATCGGTCACCTCCAGACCGTTCATCCAGGTGACCTCTTTGGCGATATCGTACTGGACGTAGCCGTTAACCATCGCTGGGTAGGTATATTTATCGTCGTAGCGGTCGTATTTGCCGAAGTGGAGCCACGCTTTGCTTTCATCGTGGTGCCCGGACGGCGTGGCGGTCACGCTATAGCGAAAATCTCCCGCCAGGTTCTGCACCTTGAGTGCGTACATAATGTCGCGGGTATTGGGGATCACGTAGCCGAGATCGGGCGTGAAATCGCCCCACCACTGCAGATCGTCGAGCGAGGAGTCCTGGCGCAGGCTGAGCATAATTTCGGTGCTGCTCTCGGTTTTATATCCCCCGTAGAGGCGGTTTATTCCGCCTTCAAATCCACCCCAGCCGTGGTCCGGTACCCAGGCATTACCCTGACGATCGGCCTGAACCGTCCAACCTTCGCCATAAATTAAGCCAAACCAGCTGCCGTGCTTTATTTCCAGCCCGCCTTCAATATAAGTGCCATCGCTATATTTATGTTTATCCTCGCCTTCTAAATCCATATATCCGCCGACCCCCAATTCACCGTAAAAACGGTATGAAGTGGCGCTCAATTCAGGCGTTTTCATGTCATCATGTTCCGCCGGGTGAGCAAAATCGGCCGCTACGGCAGGTGTGCAGAAGGCCAGGGCGGCAAGCGCCCCGTAAATCGAATTATTATTTTTCATCGTGTTATTAAGAGGTATTGGGGTTTATTGTTTTAAGTAAAATGGCTTATGACGCGTCAGAGGCTGGCGCCGCTTCAATTCTTTTTTCTTCCTGAGTTAATCCCTTCACGTATTGGCTGTATTTCCACCACGCAAATCCGAGAAAGATAACAATGCCGCCGACGTTATAAAAAATAATGGTCAAAATATTGCCGCCGGTCGGGAACGTTGAGGCGACGAAGCCAATGGAGAAAATAACAATCAGCATGGAAACCACCGTAATGCCGGTTGCGCGCGAGCCCATTTTAAAATCGCGCGGTAGGTGATCGAGCCTGCGGCGCAGGTTGAGGTACGCCAGCATGATAAACAGCGGCGGCAGCATTGAGGCGGCGGCGGTCATGTTGATAATGGTGTTCATTAAATCCTGCACGGTACTGGAACCCATCATCGGGATAATCATCAGTGGAATCACAATCAGGAACTGAATCCACGCCGCGCGCGCCGGTACGCCGTTTTGATTGAGCTCGACGGTTTTTTTACCAAATATTCCGGCCGGGATTTCGGAGAAAAAGATTTTGACCGGCGTCGCGGTCCACATTAATAACGAACCAAACATGGCGGTAAAGGAGACCAGGCCGACAAAACGGTTGACCACGATTTCCGGCAGGCCAAACCAGACCGCCATACCGTGGAAGACCTGTACCGATCCGCCGGTATATTTCAGCTCTTTGCTGCTGATAAACACGTTAATCAGCACCGAGGAAATAGAGTACAGCACGCCAATTACGATCCCGGCGAGGATGATGACCTTAACGAAGGATTTCGATCCGCCTTTCACGTCATTGACGTACACCGCGACGGACTCAGCTCCGCCGGCAGCCATAAAGATCCAGGTGGTGATGCCGAGGAACGCCCAGTTGAAGTTCGGGATCATCGCATCCACGGTAATCGGATCCGCCGGCTGAATACCGCCCGCCAGCGCGCTGCCGGAAAGCAGAATGTAGGAAAGCGTCAGCAGCAGCATTAACGACGAGGTCACCGAGGTAATAGGACCCAGCATTTTTGCGCCGTTGGTGGACACCCAGGTCGACAGGGCGAACAGCGCCATGCTCAACATCGTGGTGGCGACGGGGGTCAGAATGTACTCGTAGCCGAGGAAGGCGTAGGAGGCATACGCGATGACCCTCGGCAGCAGTGAGGTAAAAAAGAACAGATTCACAAACCAGTAGGTATAGGCGGTAATAAAAGCCCAACGTCCGCCCAGCGAGCTTTTCACCCAGGCATAAACGCCCGCTTCAGAGTTTTTATTCAGCGAAACGAATTCCGCGATGATCAGACAGAAAGGAACGAAATAGAGCAGGGTAGCGAGGAAGAACATCGGAGCAGAGGCCAGTCCCAGCTCAATATTGTTATTGATCACGTTGTTAAAACTGAAGACGGCAGCGAAGGTCAGCGACAGCAGGCCGAACTTGCCGATGGTATTACGTTTGATATCAGACATAACACATCTCCACACATTGTCCTTCAGAGAATGGCCGAAGGGGATTGTGTTGTTTGTAGGGTAGAGGTAGTTAAGTATCGTGGTTAATTTTAGTAAAATATTTAGTAAATAAAAGCGGTAAAAATGAATTGCTTTAACTCGATCACGAAAATGGTCGGGTGACAGAGCTTGGCTTGTGGGTAAAAAAATCCCGCCAGGGATATCCCGCTGGCGGGAGCAACGGTGGCTTATTTCACCGTATTTGCCGCTGATTTCAGGGGTGTATGTTGGTTCTTGCGCTGTTTTTTCTCAAAGCGGGTTATCCACCACCATGCGAGCCCGGAGAAGACTGCGGTCATAAAGACGTTAATGAAGAAGGCATTCACCAGGTCGACTCCTGGCGGGAAAGCGGAGGCGGTCATGCTGACCAGGAAAATAACGATAAGCATCGACACCACGGCCATCCCAACCTTTCTTGAACCCATGCGGAAGTCGCGCGGCGTATCGTCATGTTTCCAGCGGAAAACAAAGTAGGCGGCCATGATAAACAGCGGCGGTAGCATCGCGGTACCCGCGGTCAGGTTAATCGCGGTGTTCATCATTTGCTGAACGCTGGCGGAGCCGAAACCGTTCACGATGAGCATCAAGAAGACGAAGAGAAATTGCCACCAGGCAGCGCGCACCGGCACGCCGTGGACGTTCAGTTCGGTAGTTTTTTTGCCATAGATGCCCGCAGGAATTTCCGAGAAGTGAATTTTTACCGGTGCGGCGGTCCACATCATCATGCTGCCGAAAATGGCGATAAACAGAATAATGCCGACGAAGCGGCCCATCAGCGCTTCCGAAATATGGAAATAAGCGCCGAGACCGGTGAAAATTTCCACCATACCGGCCGCATAGGTTAGATCTTCACGTGCCACAAAGACGTTGACCAGCAAAGATCCCAGCGCGTACATGCCGCCAATCAGGATCCCGGCGGTGATGATGACTTTAATAAACGATTTCTGCCCGCCTTTAGTGTCGTTCAGGTACGCGGCGACGGTTTCAGCCCCGCCAGCCGCCTGGAAAATCCAGCACATGATCCCCAGCGTCGCCCAGTTGATGGTAGGCGCCATGGCGTGCAGCGTAATCGGCTGCGCGGGAACATGGCCTGCGCCCAGCGCGGTAAAAGCGCCGACCACGTAAATCGCAAATAGCGCGAAAACGCCATACGCTACGCATTCGGATATTTTTCCCAGCCAGGTCGCACCTTTGGTGGAAATATGGGTGGCCATGGCGAACAGGACGATAGAGATCAGCGAAGTGACCATCGGCGAGAAAGGAATGGCGTAACCCATAATGGCGTACGAAGCGTAGGCCACCACGTTCGGCAGCAGCGACAGGAAAAAGAACAGGTTCACAAACCAGTACAGGAACGAGCCGAGATAGGCCGCGCGGGTACCTAAAGGCTGCTTCAGCCAGGCGTACATACCTGATTCGGAATTTTTATTCGCTGAAACGAATTCGGCGATGATAAACACAAACGGAATAAAATAGACCACCGTGGCAAACAGAAAGATAGGGGCGGAACTGAGCCCTAACTCGATGTTGTTATTAACGATGTTTCGTACGTTAAATACGGCGGCAAACGCCATCGACAGTAAGGCGAATTTGCCTATTTTGGCACGAACTGATTCGGACATAGGTCCTCCGAAAAATGATCTGGCCCGCATTGAGGGCTGGGACCGGGAAGGCCAACGAATAAACCCGCTGGCCTCATCTTGCTTCACGCGGGCTTACTTATTCAGGAAGTAGCCGTCTTCGATAGTCACTCTGAGCACCACCTTTTTGACCGGCGAGTCGCAGATAAAGCGATAAGCTTCATGGGTATCGCAAATCACCATCTGACCTTCGTGAACCTGCACGGTTTCACCGATGCCTTTGAGATATTCACGGTCGGTTTCATCGCGATAGCAGGCCACGGTCTGCAGCTGCTCTTTGGCGGCAAACTCAATTTTTTGCTGACCCTGAAGGTAGTAATGCACCTCGAAATAGCGGCGGTTGCCAACGAACAGCGCATCCGTGGTGCTGTCGCTTGCCACGCGATAGGAGAGCGAATCGCCGATAGAGTGGGCAACTCCTGGTTGAATATTATCGATATTATTGATGGCCTCCACGCAGCGCTGCCATTTACGTCCGCTGTGATAGATTTGCTTAAACTGTTCTAAATTATCGAGAATTCTCATTTTTCAGCCTCGCTGTGTGAATCGGAGGAAAAGAAACCAGCGTCAAAGCTATGATTCGCCAGCGTCTGCGAGGAAGCGCTCCCGCCTTCCAGCGGCAGCAGCGTAAAGCCATAGTTGAACGGTTTGAGCCAGACGCGCCAGCTATCCAGCACCTCGCTCCCCCAAGAGTTAGACCCCAGACCGAGCACACGGGCGTCGATATTCAGGGTGATGTCATCGCTGCGGTGCAGTTCGTTACAGTGCTGCGCGGCGTGCAGATTCTCCGCCGTATAGTGCCAGGCGCTGATGTTAAGCGGATCGCGCGGGACCACCATCAGACCGCTGCCGTGACGGTCGGTAAACGCGGCCCAGCGTACGTGCTGCCGGTTGCCGTTGTTCTGCGGGAACGGATAGTTCACGAACATGTCGTCCACGGTGGTTCGCCAAAGGTCAATGATGTTGCTCTGCTGGCTGTCGGCGTAGTTTTCGCCGGGACCGCGACCGTAGTAATTCACCTGTTCAAACTGGCCGTTAATGCCCAGCATAAAACCGATGCACGGCACAATATGCGGATAGTCGCCGTAACGTTCACCCGCAAGCTCAACGTTAATATGGCCCTGCGGGGTAATCTGCCAGCGATAGGTGCAGCGCATGCCAAAATCGAAAACCGGCGGCGCGATGATGCTGCGGGCGGTGATAATCACCGTGTCACCGCGCTGCTCGGCGCTGAATTCGCGCAGATGCTCCTGCATAATTTGCAGATGATTGGGTTGCCACAGCCCCTCGTATTCCTGCTTGTGGTTATCAATCATCGGCTTGAAGAAGTTGATCTTCGGCTCGCGGGTCACCTGGTCGATGCCGTTCACCTGCCATTCGCTCAGTTTGCCGCTGACTTTCGAGAACACTACGCGGAAGTTGTGCCCGGTGATGCTGTAGCTCAGACGTTCATCGGCAATGCGCAGCGAGGTAGCGCTGGTGTTAATCAGCGGTGTTTTTGCTGCGGTCTGCTCTTTAAGCTGGAACTGGTAGACGGCGATTAGGTGGTTGGCTTCGCTGTACGGCGTACGGGAATCTTTGGTCACCATGATGTTGACGAAGGTTTCGCGGTCGTCGAGCGCCGGCAGGTCGATTTTGATATCGCGACTGCTGTTTGGCGCAAGATCGCGCACCTTAAGCTGCTGGCTGGCAAGCGTAGTCCCCTCGGCGCGTACTTCCACGCGCAGGGTGTAGTCATCAAGGGTCGAGAACCAGAGCTTATTATCGACGCGCAGTTCGCCTTCGCGGATGTTTATCGCCTGCACTTTTACCGGGGCGATAACCTGCTTGTACTCTCTGAGCCCGGGTCCAGGCGTCTGATCGGAGAAAATCAGCCCGTCGAGGCAGAAGTTGTAGTTATTGGGATAGTCGCCGTAGTCGCCGCCGAATTTGTACCACACCGCGCCGCTGTCGTCGGTGGCCTGGATTCCGTGATCGCACCACTCCCACACATAGTGGCCCTGAATACTGTCATGTTGATAGAATACGTTCTGGTATTCGCTCAGCCCGCCGGGACCGTTGCCCATCGCATGGGCGTATTCGCAGATAATTCGCGGCTTGGCATGCGGATATTCCCCGAATTCGTTCATCAGCGGCACACGGGTATACATGGTGGAGATGATATCCACCACCTCCGCGTCACGATCCTCTTCGTAATGCACCAGCCGCGTATCATCGATCGCTTTCGCGGCGTGATACATCGCCCGAATGTTGCAGCCGTAGCCGGACTCGTTGCCCAGCGACCAGATGACGATCGACGGATGGTTTTTCTGCGCATGGACGTGGCGGACGATCCGCTCAACGTAAATATGCTCCCATTCTGGGTCATCGGTGATGGCGCTCAGGTTGCCGACGTTGGCGAAGCCGTGGGATTCGACATCGGTTTCCGCCATCACGAACAGGCCGTAAATGTCGCACATCTCATAGAAACGCGGGTCGTTGGGATAGTGGGCGGTACGTACCGAGTTGATATTGTGCTGCTTCATCAGCAGCAGATCTTTCTCAACGCGATCCATCCCCACGGCGCGGCCCTTCAGATGGTCGTTGTCGTGACGATTAACACCGTGCAGCATTACGTAGCGGTTATTGATGTAGAACAGGCCGTTGCGCACTTTGATATCGCGAAAGCCGACGCGCTGCGGAATGACTTCGATAATCTCTCCGACGTCGTTTTTCAGCGTCATCACCAGGTGATAGAGGTACGGGTTTTCCGCCGACCACTGCTGCGGCGCCCTCACGTCGATCGCAAAGTCGACGTTCAACTGCTCGCTGACGGTCAGGCGCTGCGTTGTGCCTTCATACAGCGCCTTTTCGCCGTCGAACAGCGCGTATTCCAGCGTCGCTGCGCCCGGCTGCGCATTGAGATTTTCCAGCACCAGCTGGCAGGAGAGCGTGGCGTCGATGTAGTCATCGTTAAAATCGGTGCGCAAAGTGAAGTCCTGGACGTGAAGCGGGTTTTTGCCCACCAGATACACGTCGCGGAAAATACCCGCCGACCACCACATATCCTGATCTTCAATATAGGTGGAGTCCGCCCACTGCATGACGCGAACGCAAAGCAGGTTGTCGCCGGTTTTTACCGCGCGGCTGATATCGAACTCTGCCGTCAGGCGGCTGCCTTTACTAAAACCGATGTACTGACCGTTAACGTAAACTTCAAAATAGGTCTCGACGCCATCAAATTTAATGATGGTCTGCTGGCCCTGCCAGCCGTCGCTGAGGGTAAAGATACGCTGATAGGCGCCGGTTGGGTTGTCGGTCGGAACGTAGGGCACGTCAATCGGGAAGGGGAAGCCTTCGTCGGTGTACTGTAGCTGGCCGTGGCCTTCCATCTGCCACATTCCCGGCACGGTGATCGGTCCCCAGTCGCTCATGTACTGCGAGGTGAACGCTTCCGGCACCCGCAGCGGGTTATTAAAGAAGCGGAAGTTCCACTGTCCGCTAAGGGACAGAAAGCGGCTGCTGATTTCACGGGCGAAGGTTCGCGCCTGGGCCTGCGAATCGTAAGAGAAGAAATAGGCGCGCGGAGGCAGCCGGTTTTCATGAGTGAGTTGAAGGTTTTCCCAGCGATTCATATCGCCTCCCTGAACGGACTAAGCGGATAAGGTGTATTTTAGTAAAAGTTTTACTAAATAAAACCGGCGAGAGTGATTTACTTTAACTCGATCACAAAATGAGCGTTACCGGGCGCCTGCGGTTGGCGTTGGGAGAGGGATATTTCCGGAGGCGGCGCAGAGACGCTGAATTTCCCGGGGCGATGCTGCGCATCTGTCCGGGCTAACGTTTTGCAGATGGCGGTGCGCCCGTAGCCCGGGTAAGGCGCGTCAAGCGCCGCCCCCGGGAGCCAGGCGCAGAGGATTCAGCGCCAGAAACGAGATTAGCGGGTGGTGCCGCGCAGCTTCAGCACGCTGGGGACAAAGACGTTTAGCGGCAGCGCGCGGCCATCGCGGGCTTTCTCAACCAGCAGGTTGACGCCCTGGCTGCCCATCATTTCAGAATGAATGCGCACCGTAGAGAGCGGCGGAAAGGTAAAACGCGCGGTTGGGATATCGTTAACGCTAATGAGCGAGATATCTTCCGGGATAGAGAGACCGCGTTCATGTATGGCGCGCAGCACGCCGATGGCGATAGAGTCTGACGCGACGAACAGCGCGGTGGGGAAATCCGCTTTTGCCAGCATCGTTTTTGCCAGCTCATAGCCGGAGGAGCTGGAAAACCCTCCGCGCCAGATATCTTCTTCCGAAACCACCCCCTTCAGGCGGCCATACTCGACGAAGGCCACTTCGCGGATGTCGGCTTTACCCGGCTCATCCTGGCCACCAATAAAGCCGATGCGCCGTGCGCCCTGGGCGATAAAAAAGTCGATAACTTCTTTGGCGATGCGCACCAGATCGATATCGACGGCGTCATAGCTGCTGCCGGGTTCATGGAAATCAATAAAGCAGACGTTGTCGGTTAACGCCGTGGCGGCTTCGCGAATCGCCCGCGAAGGCTGGCCGACAATCAGAACGCCGGTCACTTTTTTCAGCTCGGGTAGCGCATTGTTAAAGTAGCAGTTGGTCAGCTCGATACCGAGCTTCTCACATTGCGTTTCGATGCCGTGGCGGATCGCCAGATAGTAGGGATCGTTGATTTCCAGATCCTGCTGATAGCTATAGATGGCCAGAATATGATGGTGGCCTACGGTGTGAACCTGAGCCTTACGCGAGCTGGTACTTTTATATTCCAGCTTTTCCGCCACCTCAAGAATGCGATGTTTTGTCTCTTCTTTGACGTTCAGCGTGGGGTCGTCGTTTAAAACGCGAGAAACCGTCGCCAGTGAAACGCCTGCTTCGGTCGCGATATCTTTTAGTGTGGCCATTGTTTTCCTTATCTGACGTTGCCCCATCGACGCAAACCATTGTAAAGCAAGCGCGGGCTGCTGCATCTCTTTTCAGTAAATTTCCGCCGTATTATTCATCACTGTCACCGCGATCCTGCCGCGAAAAAGAGTGATGAATCTAACATTACTCGCACTATTATGCGGAAACCTCGACGGCATTTGTTATATTTTACTAAAATTTTACTTGAGGAGTGCAAGATGGAAACGGTGCTTTATGATGATTTTGCCAGACTTGAAATGCGTACGGGAAAAATTGTGGCAGTGCAACGGCATGCGAATGCCGACAAGCTCTATATTGCCCGGATTGATGTTGGCGATCGCACGTTGCAGACGGTAACCAGCCTTGTGCCGTACTACAGCGAAGAAGAGCTGCTGGGAAAAACGGTCGTGGTCCTGTGTAATCTGGCAAAAGCCAAAATGCGCGGTGAAACGTCGGAGTGCATGCTGCTCTGCGCCGAAACCGACGATGGCAGCGAAAGCGTCCTGCTCACGCCGGAAAGGCTGATGCCTGCCGGCGTGCGGGTGGTATAGCGTAATACCCTCTCCCACGGCGGGAGAGGGCAGGTTACTATGCCTCTTCTACCGAAACCCGTAGCGCCGCCAGGGCCAGGCGGGCCGCTTTTAGTACCTGTTCACACTGCTCCAGCGTCAGCGTCAGCGGCGGTTCTACGCGGATCGTCCTGGCGTTGTTCAGCGTTCCGGCCACCAGTACCCGCTGGCGGAACATCTCGCTGGCAAAGTCATAGCCGATTTCGTTATCGACAAACTCAATCGCCATTAGCATGCCTTTGCCGCGCACGTCATTCACCAGATCTGGATATTCGCGGGCCAGCTGACGGAAGCCGTCCAGCAGCATGTCACCTTTCTGCTCCGCCTGCGCGGGCAGGTTTTGCGTCAGCAGCACGTTGATGGTCGCTAGCGCCGCCGCGCAGGCCAGCGGGTTGCCGCCGAACGTGGTGGTATGCAGGAACGGATTGTCGAACAGCACCGAGAATACCTCTTCGGTGGCGACCGTTGCGCCAATCGGCATCACCCCGCCGCCCAGTGCTTTAGCAAGGCACAGAATGTCCGGCTGGACGTTTTCATGTTCGCAGGCAAACATCTTGCCGGTGCGCCCCATACCGGTTTGCACCTCATCGAGGATCAGCAGCGCGCCAAATTCGTCGCACAACTTGCGCACCGCGGGCAGGTAGCCCGGCGGCGGCAGAATCACCCCGCCTTCACCCTGAATAGGCTCAAGGATCACCGCCGCGACGTCATCACCGGTCTTTTTGCACTCGCTCAGCAACGTACGCATGGCGTTAATATCGCCGAACGGTACGTGCCGGAATCCCGGCAGCAGCGGCATAAAAGGCTTACGGAAAGTCGATTTCGCGGTGGCGGAAAGCGCACCGAGCGATTTGCCGTGAAACGCGCCGCTGGTGGCGACGAAGGTAAATTTGCCGCGCGGAGACTGGTAAGCTTTCGCCAGCTTTAACGCCGCTTCGACCGATTCGGTGCCGCTATTGCTAAAGAAGCTGTATTTCAGTTTGCCCGGCGTTAAGGCCGCCAGGGTTTTAGCCAGCATGGCCCGCAGCGGGTCCAGCAGTTCCTGACTATGAAGAGGTTGTTTAGCGAGTTGATTTTCGACGGCGGAAACGACAACTGGATTACGGTGCCCTACATTAAAAATCCCGAACCCACCCAGGCAGTCAATAAACTCCTGTCCCTGAGTGTCGACAAGCGTATTTAACCCTCCCGCTTGCCACTCTACGGCTCCGTAATCCCCGCCAGCAGTGACCGATTTTCGATACGCTAAAAACCCTGGGTTCACATGCTCTTTAAAGTATTCTCTGACCTCCTGATTAAGTGATTTCATCTCCTCATGATCGAGCGTTCGCTTCTCAATGAGATTCAGTGCGTGCGCGCTGCAGGCAAGAGCCGATGCGCTGGAAGGTAACCTGTTCAAAATGTGCTCCTGGGAGGGGCGTATCACATGATACTGAATTAAGTATTGCAGGGATTACGCCACTTCGGCGCGGGCCAGGAAAATCGGGATAAACGCAACGTGAAATTGCGATTGAGCAAAATTTAATCTCACGACGCTATTATTGGCATGTTTTACTCCTGAAGGCGTAAAACCCGGTGAATAAGGGCTTCCGCCGCGCGCGCCGCGGCGGTGCAGGCTGCCCAGCGATGGGGCAGAGGATTAGTCGAGCTGGGAAATCTCCATTGCCGCGCGATCAATCACGCCGACGATCTGCTTTAGCTGAGCTTCGGTAATGGCCTGCTGGTTAACCCTTAAATCCAGTACCGCCTTAAAATTCTCCAGCGCGCGCTTCATCTGCGGATTTTTACGCAGTTCACAACCCACCATACGCGCCTGCAGCCTGGCCTGAATCTGCTCCAGCTGTTGCTGGTTTTCCGCGTGCAGCTGGCTGCCGTCGGCGGTAATGGCGATTTTTTTACGACCGTTTTCGTCAGCCACGCTAATTAAGCCCTGATCCTGGAGCAAGTCTAGCGTCGGATAGATGACGCCGGGGCTCGGGCTGTAGTTGCCCTGGGTCATGGTTTCGATCTCTTTGATAAGCTCGTAGCCGTGGCTGGCGTTACGGGTGAGGATGTCCAGAATCACCAGGCGTAGCTCGCCGTGGCCAAAGAAGCGCTGCCGACGTCCGCCGCCCCTGCGGCCATGCTCGCCGTGTTCGCCATGTTCATCGTGGCGTCCACGTGGCCCACGTCCTTCTTCGTGATGATGTCTCATGTTTTGTTCCTGTGATTATTTGATATATCTAATTTATATCTAAAATTAATAAAGTTGCAACACAGTAGTGAGTATATTTTTTATTTAATTGATATTTAACGATTTAATTTTTGATTTTGGCTTTTTTGGCGTTTTTCTATGACTATATCAAAAAATGCTTGCATTCTTTTTTAATGGCAATCATTATCATTTGCAAGATTTTTAGATATATCTATTCCGTTCACGAAGGCGATGAAAGATGACAACGACCAGACACCCCAAATACCCGCAGCGCGTACGTAATGAACTGCGCTTCCGTGAGTTAACCGTATTGCGCGTCGAGCGTATCGGCAGCGCATTCCAGCGTGTCGTGCTGGGCGGAGAGGCGCTGGAAGGCTTTGTTTCCCAGGGGTTTGACGACCACACCAAGCTCTTTTTCCCGGCCGCGGGCGCTGCGTTCACGCCGCCGGAGGTGACGGATGAAGGTATTAACTGGGGCGATGGCGTGCGTCCGGCGACCCGCGACTATACGCCGCTGTACGACGCCGGGCGTCATGAGCTGGCGTACGACTTTTTTATTCACGATGGCGGCATTGCCAGCAGCTGGGCGCTGGCGGCGAAAATGGGCGATAAGCTGGTGATCGGCGGCCCGCGCGGTTCGCTGGTGGTGCCGGAAGATTACGCCTGGCAGCTGTACGTGACCGATGAGTCCGGAATGCCCGCGCTGCGCCGCCGTCTCCTCGGATTGCAGCAGCTTCCGACGCGCCCGCAGGTCACGGCGATCGTCACCATTAGCGATGAGTCTTATCAAGATTACCTGGCCGATCTTGATGGCTTTAATATCGAGTGGGTGGTGGGGCATAAACCAGCCGCCGTGGCCGAAAAATTGGCGCAGGTGGTGGTTCCGGCGGACGATTATTTTATCTGGCTGACCGGGGAAGGCGCGGCGGTGAAGTCGCTGCTGGCGCGCTTTGAAGGCGAAGAGATTGATCCGCAGCTGGTGCGTTCGCAGGCCTACTGGCACAACAAGTAAGAGCAGAGAAAACCCGGGTTGCGGCTGGCGCCTTACCCGGGCTACCGGCCCGCAGACGGGGGTGAACCCGTAGCCCGGGCAAGGCGCGTTAAGCGCCGCCCCCGGGAGCAGAGCGCAGAGCGGCCGATTTTCCCGGAGGCGATGCTGCGCATCTGTCCGGGTTACCGGCCCGCAGACGGAGGTGAACCCGTAGCCCGGGCAGGCGCTTTGCGCCGCCCGCGGGAGCAGAGCGGCTGATTTTCCCGGAGGCGATGCTGCGCATCTGTCCGGGCGACCAGCCCGCAGACGAGGGTGAACCTGTAGCCCTGCTAAGCGCAGCGCGAGCAGGGGGATTATCTCTGCGTCAGCGCTTTAAACACCATCGCCACCGCATGGGCGCCGGGGTCCATATTGCCGCGCAGGCTATCGCTGTTGAGATACGACGCGCGCCCGGCGTTGGCTTTGCTGGCGTGAAGCGTACGATCCGCCCCCGCCTGGGCCGCTGCGAAAGCCGCCCGCAGATTATCCGGCTCGGCCTGCAGCGCCGCCAGCGCCGGCTGTAGGGCGTCAATCATGGTCCGATCGCCTTCATCGGCGCCGCCGTAAAACTTCATCTGCGCCAGCCCGGCGTTTAGCGCTTCGGCGACGCTTGCTCCCTGTTCCAGTTTCTGCCCGGCGGCGGTAAAGAAAATCGACATCAGCACGCCGCTGGAGCCGCCCATCACCACGGTCAGACGCTCGCCAATCAGCGCGAATAGCGTAGCGAGGTTAGCCAACGGCAGCTGGCGACGCTGTAGCAAGTCGGCGATGTCGCGCGCGCCGGCGGCGAAGGTGGAGCCGGTATCGCCGTCGCCGACTTTGGCATCCAGCGCGTTGAGGTCCGCTTCAAGATCGGACAGCGTGCCGGTCACCCGCTCAACGTAGTCCGCAACCACGCTATTCTCCGAGGGCGCAAACTCCACCCGCGAGCTGCGCAGCGAGGACGGCATCACGCTGATTTTGCGCGGCTGCACCGGCGTCTGCCAGCCGGCAGTTTCTACCGCGGAAAGCAGCGCCTTCTCAATACTCTCTTCCAGCACGATGGCGGTGAGGGAGAAACCTTTCATATCCAGCGCGGTCACCAGCGAAGCCGGGCCTATCAGCCAGTCGATACGCTGATGCAGCGGCGTATGCGCCAGCTCGCGGGTCAAAATCGCCATTTCGGCAACCGATACGCCGCCGAGATTATTGATCATCACCGCCAGACGACCGGTTTCCGGCAGGGCGGCGCTGAGCTTCTCCGTCATCAGCGTAACGATTTCCGCGCTGTTCTGGGTAGCGATGACCGATGCGCCCGGTTCACCGTGGATCCCCATGCCCAGCTCGGCCTGGTCCGCATGATGGCGCGGGGCCGCTTCCGCATCCTGCGGCAGATGGCAGCTGGCAAGGGCCAGCCCGAGGCTGAAGGTATGTCCGGCGGCATACTGCGCTTCGCGCAGCACGGTCGCAAGATTGTGCCCGCGTTCGGCGAAGTAGCCAGCCACTTTATGCACCAGAATTGTCCCGGCGATGCCGCGCGGATGTTTATTATCCGGCAGCGAAATATCATCGCCAACGATCAGCATTTCAACGTTATAGCCCATGCGGCGCGCCTTCTCCGCGGCGAGACCGAAGTTCAGACGATCGCCAGTGTAGTTCTTGACGATCAGCAGACAGCCTGCGTCGCCAGTCACCGCCTGGATAGCGGTCAGCACCGCATCGACGCTCGGCGAGGCAAACAGATCGCCGCAGACGGCGGCGGTCAGCATGCCTTTACCGACAAAGCCCGCGTGGGCCGGCTCGTGGCCGGAACCGCCGCCGGAGATCACCGCCACGTTGTTTTTGTCGAGATCGCGACGCACCACCACGCGAATGGCGGGATCGCTCTCCAGCCACGCCAGGTTATTCCACGGGCTGGCGATAATGGTTCCTTCAATCACGTCGTTGACGAGGTTGGCGCGCTGATTAAAAAAGAATTGAGACATAACGGATCCTGAAAGTTAAGCGAGTTCCCGGAGGAGGCAGCCTCCGGGGCGGAAAGATGGGGGCAGGTTAGCCGCGAATCACGCGTTTGCCGGGAATATCAAGGGTGACGGTCTCGCCATTTTGCAGCGTCGTCAGCACATTGCTCTGCTGGCAAAGCATTGCGATACCCGCCTGGCGGGCGATAATGGCGCCGTGAGCGTGCTCGCTGCTCTCCTGCAGACAGATCCCCTTAACCTGACGGGCGTCGAGCTGCACGACGGTAGAGGGAAAGATATCGTCGGCAACGAGGATTGAAGGCGCGCTAAACTGCGGCAGCGCTTCGCTGCTCTCGTTAAGGTGACGCAGCGTGCGGTGCAAAATATCTTCAATATCAATATAGCGGGCGCGAAGGTAGGCATCGTCGAGATGGCGATATTGTTGGCTTAAATCGCTCAGCACCTGATGCCACGCCCACTCCGCGCTGCACTGCTCGTCGCGCACGATCTCGCACGCTGCTGTATATAAATCAGGATCATCGAGCAGAGTATGATGCCCGGAGAAGATCGCCGCGATGTCGGCGGAATATTTCTCCTCCGCCAGGGCCGTCAGCGCGCTAAGATCGTCCAGCGTCCGATCAATAGCCCCTTTCAGGCGCAGCTGCTGCTGACCGATGGCGGCGATCTTTTCCCGCGTAACGCTGTTCTGAGGCCGAGGGTAGAGTACGACCTGGCCCTGAACGCGAGCGGCACGGGTGGGCTGCAAAGCGGGCGTTGCCTCCGTTTGCTCGCCGAAGTTCTCCGCCGCCAGCGCCTGGAATGCCGCCAGCGCGGCGTCGGCGTCCGGGCCGCGGGCCAGCAACCTTAAGGTATCGTTCCGGCACACCTGAAGCAGGGCGATTTGGTTGAGGCTATCCGGCGTGACGCACTTTCCCTCTTTCTCCAGCACCAGATCGGCGTTGAATCCCGCCAGCGCGGCGACCAGCTTTGACGCCGGGCGAACGTGCAGGCCGTTAGGGTTTTGAATCACTACGGAAACCGAGCGCGCGTCGCGGTCATCGGCCAGCGCGGCGGTCAGCGAAGGGGGCTGCGGTTGCGATGGTAACCCGAGCTGTACGCGCTTTGCCTCCAGCGCATTCATGGCGTCCTCGATCACCTTGTCGATGTCGGCTCCGGCTGCGGCGCTCACCGTCGCCGCCAGCGTCCCTTCAACCAGCGGCGCCGCGCACAGCCTGACCTTCGCCGCAATCACCGGATCGAGCAGATCCAGCGCGGTTTCGGCGCTCAGCAGGGCGCTGCCGATATCCATCATCACCAGCACATGATCGGCGTCGGCGACGGATTCAATGGCTTCCATTACCTTAATCGGATCGGTGCCGATCGGGCTGGCGGGATCGTCAATGCCGGCGGCGATCGCCAGCTTGCAGCCATCGTTCATTAACATCTGCCGGGCCAGTTCTCCGACACCTTCGCCCAGACGGGCGCTATGAGAAACAATAACCAGGTTTACCATCGCGTTTTCCTTACTCTTTAGCTGCAGCAGCCAGCATCTGAACCATAAACATCACCGAGGTTGCGCCCGGATCCTGATGCCCGATGCTGCGTTCGCCCAGATAGCTGGCCCGCCCTTTACGGGCCTGCATGGCGATGGTGGCGTGGACGGCGGTTTGCGCCTGTTCGCAGGCAGCATCAAGGGCGCTTTGTATCGACAGGTGCTGTTCGCTGGAGTGGCGCAGCGATTCCACCACCGGCAGCCAGACGTCGCACATGGTT
This sequence comes from Klebsiella sp. BDA134-6, assembly GCF_015601345.1. Lineage (NCBI taxonomy): Bacteria > Pseudomonadati > Pseudomonadota > Gammaproteobacteria > Enterobacterales > Enterobacteriaceae > Klebsiella > Klebsiella sp. BDA134-6. The sequence goes on along the minus strand of NZ_CP064784.1, from coordinate 5,156,352 downwards.
TTATCCCCCGGTTCGGCTTTGCCGCGATTCACCACCCCTTCCGCGCCTTCGCGGAAGGTCTGATAAAGCTCTTCCAGGGTCAGGCTCTGATGGGCCTGGGTCACCTGGGCGGCGCGAATAAAGAAGGTGCCGAACAGCGGGCCGCTGGCCCCGCCGACGTTGGAGAGCAGCGTCATACCGGTATTTTTAAGAATGAAACCAATGTCTTTATCGGCAATCGACGGCAGCTTTTCCACCACCTTGCTGAAACCACGATGCATATTCAGGCCGTGGTCGGCATCGCCGATTTCCCGGTCCAGACCGGTCAAAAAATCGCTCTCTTTTGTGAAGATATCGCCGCAGCGATAGAGCCAGTCTACGATTTGCGTTCTGCTTAATGACATGTCGTGCTCCTTATTTTCCCCAGTTCAGCGCCGGGGTGTGAACCGGGGCGTCCCATAATGCCAGCGTCTCGTCATCGGCTTTTAACAGAGTGATGGAAAAACCCACCATATCCAGAGAGGTACAGTAGCTGCCGATAAGATTGCGTTCGATAACGATGCCGGTTTCCTCGCAGCGCTGCGTCAGACGGTTATAGACACCGTAGAGTTCGGACAGCGGCGTGGCGCCGAGATTGTTGACCAGCGCGATAACCCGATCGCCTTTTTGCAGCGCCTGCTTGGTTTGCGATACCTCCTGCCACGCGCCTTTCACGTTGTCCCAGTGGCGCAGCGTGCGGCTATAGGCGCCGTTTTCCAGCAGGGTATCGAACATTTCGTCAACGGTGCGATCGAGGGAGGTGAATCGGCGGCGGTCGATGCCCGGTTCGCCGTGAATGCCGACGCCGAACTCCATCTCATCGTCCTGCAGTTCGAATGAGGGCTGCCCGGCGGCCGGCACGGTGCAGGCGTCGAGCGCGATGCCGATAGAGTGGCCGTGGTTGTTGAGCTTGCGCCCCAGTTCGGCGCAGGATTCCAGCGAGTCGCCGCGTTCGGCGGCCGCGCCCACCAGTTTTTCAATCAGCACGGTATTGGCCACTCCGCGCCGTCCGGCGGTGTAGAGGCTATCTTTCACCGCCACGTCGTCATCGACCACCACGGTGGTGACCTTAACGCCGCTTTCGTGCAGCAGCTCGGTGGCGGTTTCGAAGTTAAGAATATCGCCGGTGTAGTTTTTGATAATCAGCAGCACGCCTTCGCCGCCGTCGATAGTCATGGCGCACTCAAACATTTTATCCGGCGTCGGGGAGGTGAATATTTCCCCCGGGCAGGCCCCGGAGAGCATGCCATGGCCGATATAGCCGCAGTGCATCGGCTCATGACCGCTGCCGCCGCCGGAGAGCAGCGCCACTTTCCCGGCCACCGGCGCATCGGCGCGGGTAACGTAGAGCGGGTCCTGGTGCAGCCTCAGTTCAGGGTGCGCTTTTGCCAGACCAGCCAGTTGTTCGCTCAGGACATCTTCGACACGGTTAATCAGTTTCTTCATTGTTTATTCTCCGTCGGAGTTTCGATGCGGCCTCTCTGCTGATGGAGGCGGTCATCGTGTAGGGGTACCGCCTGACGATGTGCGATATCGGGCGATGTAATGATTCTGGCTGAGTTAGCGGGGAAAAAAACTGCGATAAAAGGAGTTTCATTACGAAACGTAATTATTCATTTTTGTTCCGAAATGAAACGCTTTTGCGCCGGGAAATGAAAAAATGCGAGCTAAAGCGGCTATTTCATCTGGCTTCACCTGCCTGCAAGACCTGCGTAAAGAAATAATTTTGCCCTCTCTTGCCGCCCATGGCGGTGAAAAACGCCAACGCTCGCCCGCTTAGTGGCCTTCTTTTGCGTCGAAGGGGCGGATCGAGATCGCAATCCCACCGTTTCATGTGAATTCATGTTCCAATATGGAACAATAAAATTTATGTGCTGTTTCAAATCGGGACAAAAAGGGGAAAGATTTTTTTGCCCGCGGCTCGCCCTACAGTGATGGCATCGCTCAGGTAGCGCTTTCGTTCCCGCCTTTAATACATGGCCGGACGGGGAAATACCGGGGCCCATCATGTCAAAACATGCACTTATTTGAGGGTGAACGGAATGCTAAAAGTTATTCAATCTCCAGCCAAATATCTCCAGGGACCAGATGCATCCACGCTGTTTGGGCAATACGCCAAAAACCTGGCGGACAGCTTTTTCGTGATTGCCGATGACTTCGTAATGAAGCTGGCGGGAGAAAAAGTGCTGGAAGGTTTACACAGCCACAACATCAGCTGCCATGCGGAGCGCTTCAACGGCGAGTGTAGCCACGTTGAGATCAATCGCCTGATCGCCATTCTGAAGCAGCACGGCTGCCGCGGCGTGGTGGGTATCGGCGGCGGCAAGACGCTCGATACGGCGAAAGCCATTGGCTACTACCAGAAGCTACCGGTGGTGGTGATCCCGACGATCGCCTCCACCGATGCGCCAACCAGCGCGCTGTCGGTTATCTACACCGAAGCCGGTGAGTTTGAAGAGTATCTGATTTACCCGAAAAACCCGGATATGGTGGTGATGGATACGGCGATTATCGCCAAAGCCCCGGTGCGCCTGCTGGTGGCCGGGATGGGCGATGCGCTTTCAACCTGGTTTGAAGCCAAGGCCTGCTACGACGCCAGAGCCACCAGCATGGCGGGCGGCCAGTCGACGGCGGCGGCGTTGAGCCTGGCGCGCCTGTGCTATGATACGCTGCTGGCGGAAGGCGAAAAAGCCCGCCTCGCCGCCCAGGCCGGGGTGGTGACCGATGCGCTGGAACGCATCGTTGAAGCGAATACCTACCTCAGCGGTATCGGCTTTGAAAGTAGCGGTCTGGCCGCCGCGCACGCCATTCACAACGGTTTCACCATCCTCGAAGAGTGTCACCATCTGTACCATGGCGAGAAAGTGGCCTTTGGTACCCTGGCGCAGCTGGTGCTGCAAAATAGCCCGATGGAAGAGATCGAAACGGTGCTGAACTTCTGCCATACCGTCGGCCTGCCGGTCACGCTGGCGCAAATGGGCGTTAAAGAGGGCATCGATGAGAAAATTCAGGCAGTTGCTAAAGCGACCTGTGCGGAAGGGGAAACCATTCATAACATGCCGTTCCCGGTCAGCGTGCAGAGCGTACATGCGGCGATTCTGACCGCCGATCTGCTTGGACAGCAGTGGCTGGCGCGTTAATTTATCGTGGTCCTGTCCCGCTTCGTTAATGAGAAGGGGCGTTTTATCCCCCTCTGGCGGTCGCCGCCGGAGGGGTTGTCGTTTATGTAACAGCGGAAATGGATATGACTGCGCAGACTCAGAGCTTTCCCCTGGTGATAACCCAGTCGTGGCATCGCTGCAGTAAGTTTATGCAGCGGGAAACCTGGCAAACGCCGCATCAGGCGCAGGGGCTGACCTTCGAATCGATTTGCCGGCGCAAGACCGCGCTATTGACGATTGGCCAGGCGGCGCTGGAAGATGCCTGGGAGTTTATGGATAACCGCCCCTGCGCGCTGTTTATCCTTGATGAGTCCGCCTGTATTCTCAGCCGCTGCGGCGATCCGCAGACCCTCGACCAACTGGCGGCGCTGGGATTTCGTGACGGCAGCTACTGCGCGGAAAGCATTATCGGCAGCTGCGCGCTCTCTCTGGCCTCCATGCTCGGGCAGCCGGTCAAAACGACGGGCGAGCAGCATTTTAAACATGCGCTGCACGAATGGTCGTTTAGCTCCACACCGGTGTTTGATAACCACGGGCGCCTGTTCGGTTCCATTTCCCTGTGCTGCCTGGCCGAAGAGCAGGCTTCGCCGGATCTCTCCCTGACCCTGGCTATCGCGCGGGAAGTCGGTAACTCACTGCTCACCGACAGCCTGTTGTCAGAGTCGAATCGCCATCTTAACCAGATGTACGGTCTACTGGAGAGTATGGATGACGGGGTGATGGCGTGGAATGAGCAGGGAGTTTTGCAATTTCTTAACGTGCAGGCCGCGAGACTGCTGCATCTTGATGCCCAGGCCAGCCAGGGGAAAAACATCAATGAGCTGGTGACGCTGCCGGCCTTGCTGCGCCGGGCTATTAAGCACGCGCGTGGGCTGAATCATGTGGAAGTCACCTTTGAGAGCCAGCATCAGTTTGTCGACGCCGTAATTACGCTCAAGCCAATCGTCGAAGAGCAGGGCAACAGCTTTATTCTGCTGCTGCATCCGGTCGAGCAGATGCGCCAACTGATGACCAGCCAGCTTGGCAAAGTGAGCCATACCTTTGAACAGATGTCGGCGGACGACCCGGAAACCCGGCGGCTGATTCACTTTGGTCGCCAGGCGGCGCGTGGCGCTTTCCCGGTGCTGCTGTGCGGTGAAGAGGGGGTGGGCAAAGAGCTGCTCAGCCAGGCGATTCACAATGAGAGCGAGCGGGGCGGCGGGCCGTATATCGCGGTCAACTGCCAGCTGTATGCCGACAGTGTCCTGGGCCAGGATTTTATGGGCAGCGCGCCGACGGACGATGAAAACGGTCGCCTTAGCCGTCTTGAGCTGGCCAACGGCGGGACGCTGTTTCTTGAAAAAATCGAATATCTGGCGCCGGAGCTGCAGTCCGCGCTGCTGCAGGTAATCAAGCAGGGGGTATTAACCCGTCTGGACGCCCGTCGCTTGATCCCGGTGGACGTCAAAGTGATCGCCACCACTACCGTCGATCTTGCCAATCTGGTGGAGCAAAACCGCTTTAGCCGCCAGCTTTACTACGCGCTGCACTCTTTTGAAATCGTTATTCCCCCGCTGCGAGCGCGGCGCAACAGTATTCCCTCGCTGGTGCACAATCGCCTTAAGAGCCTGGAAAAGCGCTTCTCCTCGCGGCTGAAGGTCGATGATGATGCGCTGGCGCAACTGGTGGCCTACTCCTGGCCGGGCAATGATTTTGAGCTGAACAGTGTTATCGAGAATATCGCCATTAGCAGCGATAACGGCCATATCCGCCTGAGTAATTTGCCGGAATATCTGTTTGCCGAGCGGCCCGGGGTCGACGCGGGTTCTTCGCTGCTGCCCACCAGCCTGACCTTCAGCGCCATTGAGAAAGAGGCGATTATCCATGCCGCCCGGGTGACCAGCGGTCGGGTGCAGGAGATGGCGCAGCTGTTGAATATCGGCCGCACCACGCTGTGGCGCAAAATGAAGCACTACGATATCGACGCCGGTCAGTTTAAGCGCGGACGTATGGAGTAGTTTCCTGTGGGGAGTGATACGGAATAGTCGAGCAGAAAAGCAGCACGCAAGCGTTTAGCTGCGGTCTGAATCAAAGAAAGGCAACGATCTCTTTGATATCCCGGCAAAGATGGGTCCATAGTGTAAGCATGTTCATTACGTGGTTAATTTTAAGGATAAGAGCATGCCAACAGCAATCGATAAAGCCCTGGATTTTATTGGTGGTATGAACACCTCGTTGTCGGTGCCAAATACTATGGATGAAAGTACCGCTAAGGGAATTTTGAAGTATTTGCATGAACTAGGCGTACCGGCGAACCCTGCCGAGGTCACGGCCCGGGGTGAAAAGGAGGGATGGGATGTCGGGTTCACGGAAAAAGTCGCCGGATGGGCGGACAAAATTGCCTCTGGTAAGCGGATCGTCATTAAAAACCCGGAATACTTCACCGTCTATATGCGCGAACAGCTGCAGGCGCTGGTGTAACCTGACCTCATTTTAAGCTGTGGCGCCCCGATGGGGCCGCATAATGCAAAAAGGGCTGACGATTTCTCGTCAGCCCTTGCTGTATCTGGTGGCCCCTGCTGGACTTGAACCAGCGACCAAGCGATTATGAGTCGCCTGCTCTAACCACTGAGCTAAGGGGCCGTGGCGAAGGATTATAAAGTAACTGTTCCCCGCAATCCAGCCTAAAACGCACGCCTGCTGTTTTTATAAACAACGCATTTTCAATCCTTTATAATGACCTTTTAGGTATTGAGCTGGGGAAAACATGATTAACGATATTTTGGCGCCGGACCTGAGGGTCGTTTTTTGCGGTATCAATCCGGGGAAGTCTTCCGCCCATACCGGTTTTCATTTTGCCCATCCGGGAAATCGCTTCTGGAAGGTGATTCACCAGGCCGGCTTTACCGACCGTCTGCTGAAGCCCGAGGAGGAACTTCAGCTGCTGGATACTCGCTGCGGGATCACCATGCTCGTCGAGCGCCCAACGGTGCAGGCCAGCGAGGTCGAGCTGCTGGAGCTCCGAGACGGTGGCCGGGAGCTGGTCAGGAAAATGGAAGAGTATCAGCCGCGTGCGCTGGCGATCCTCGGTAAACAGGCCTTTGAGAAAGCGTTTCAGGCGCGTGGCGTAAAATGGGGCAAGCAGCAGGTGACCATTGGCGCGACGGAAGTGTGGGTGCTGCCGAATCCCAGCGGCCTCAACCGGGCGACGCTGGATAAGCTGGTGGAGGCCTACCGGGAACTCGACGAGGCGCTGGCCACGCGAGGGCTATAATGAGCTGCGGACGACTCCGGGGGGTTGGTCGTCGCGTAGCCGCGCTGGCTAAAGTCCGTGGCTTTAGCCAGCTTTTACATTATCGCTAACATTCCCTTTTTCTATCATTAATAATATTGAGTCAAAAGCGAAGTCGAGAAAGGATTTTCGGTCTTTCTCAAGGTGACGTAAAAAATAGGATTCTCTATGCGAGGATTTTTCCACGAGTCCGGTCAGGCAGAGCCAGAACAGCATTGTGACGTCCGCGGCGGAAGCATTCAGCCCGATCTCTTTTTTTTCGGCGGCGCCGGTGATTTGCGCGGCGATAATATGGTTTATCTGTTCACCAATCATAGAGATACTCTTCAACGCTTTATTGTTTTTAGTGATTTTTTCATAATTCGCGATTTGCCCTGTGATAGCGGGAAAATAGGCAATGCTCGTTTCGTGGAGAGCGATCAGCGCATGGCATAGCTCGCGATAAAACTCGCGGAATGAATTTTGCCGACTGGCTATTTTTATCACCTCCTGATAGAAACGCTCCATTCCCTCCAGGATAAGATGATCCAGAATGTCTTTTTTATTTTCAAAATAGGTATAAAGCGTTGTTTTGCTAAAACCCGCTTCATGGGCGATCTCATCCATGGTGGTACTTTCTATTCCGCGGTTGAGAAATAAGGTATTAGACGTGGTTAAAATAACCTTTCTATTAAAATCAGCCAACTGAATTTTACGCTTGCTATTCATTTAATTTCCCTATGATTTATCTTCCGTTTTATGCTCTCCGGGCCATCCATAAACCCATGGTACAAACGTAAAACGATGAGTCCAGTTGTTTATATGCCGATAAAGAAGTAATTAAGAATATAGCCTGAATGTATTTTTAGGGGTTTTCGAATGGGGTTTTAATATTTCTTAAATAAATATGTTTTGTTCAGACATAAAAAAAGCCAGTCATATGACTGGCTTTTTGCGGCACGCGGCGAAATTAATCGTCGAGGAAGCTACGCAGCACTTCAGAGCGGCTTGGATGGCGCAGTTTACGCAGCGCCTTCGCTTCGATCTGACGAATACGTTCGCGGGTAACGTCGAACTGTTTACCCACTTCTTCCAGCGTGTGATCGGTATTCATGTCGATACCGAAGCGCATACGCAGGACTTTCGCTTCACGGGCGGTCAGGCCAGCCAGAACGTCATGGGTGGCGGCGCGCAGGCTCTCGGTGGTGGCAGAGTCCAGCGGCAGCTCGAGGGTGTTATCCTCGATGAAATCTCCCAGATGCGAATCTTCATCGTCGCCAATTGGCGTTTCCATGGAGATCGGCTCTTTGGCGATTTTCAGCACCTTACGAATTTTATCTTCCGGCATCAGCATACGCTCGGCCAGCTCTTCCGGCGTCGGCTCGCGGCCCATCTCCTGCAGCATCTGGCGGGAAATACGGTTGAGTTTGTTGATCGTCTCAATCATATGCACCGGAATACGGATGGTGCGCGCCTGGTCTGCGATAGAACGGGTGATCGCCTGACGGATCCACCAGGTTGCGTAGGTGGAGAACTTGTAGCCGCGGCGGTATTCAAACTTATCAACCGCTTTCATCAGACCGATGTTGCCTTCCTGGATCAGGTCGAGGAACTGCAGACCGCGGTTGGTGTATTTCTTGGCGATCGAGATAACCAAACGCAGGTTCGCTTCAACCATCTCTTTCTTCGCACGGCGCGCTTTCGCTTCACCGATGGACATACGACGGTTGATATCTTTTACCTGCTCAATGGTCAGGCCGGTCTCTTGCTCAATCTGCTGCAGTTTCATCAGGCCGCGCTGAACGTCTTCTTTCACGTCAAGCAGCTTCTCTGACCACGGCTTGTTCATGGCGATGGCCGCATTGAACCAGGTTTCGCTGGTTTCGTTGCCGGTGAACAGAGTGATGAAGTTTTTCTTCGGCATTTTGCACTGTTCAACGCACAGCTTCATGATGATACGTTCTTGAGTACGAACGCGATCCATCATGACACGCATGCTGTTAACCAGATAATCGAACTGTTTTGGCACCAGACGGAACTGTTTGAACACTTCAGACAGCTTGAGGATCTCTTCCTGCGCTGCGGCGTGGCTACGACCTTTCGCTTTGATGGTGTCGCGGGTCAGTTCGTACTGCGTACGCAGCTCGGCGAATTTCTCGCGCGCCAGCTCAGGGTCGATGCTGTTGTCGTCATCGCTGCTGTCGTCGTCTTCTTCTTCATCTTCGTCTTCGTCGTCATCCATCTCTTCCTGAGAGAGTTCAGAACCGACGTGAGTGGCGGTTGGCGCCAGATCTTCTTCAGCGTTCGGGTCGACAAAGCCGGTGATCAGATCGGACAGGCGTGCTTCTTCCGCTTCAACGCGATCGTACTGCTCCAGCAGATAGGTGATCGCTTCCGGGTATTCCGCAACTGAGCACTGGACCTGGTTAATCCCGTCTTCGATGCGTTTAGCGATGTCAATTTCGCCTTCGCGCGTCAGCAGTTCGACGGTACCCATTTCACGCATGTACATGCGCACCGGGTCGGTTGTGCGTCCGATTTCAGACTCAACGCTGGAGAGAACCTGCGCGGCAGCTTCTTCCGCATCTTCGTCGGTATTGTTGTTCGTTTCAGCAAGCAAGAGATCATCGGCATCCGGCGCTTCTTCCATCACCTGAATGCCCATGTCGTTGATCATTTGGATGATGTCTTCGATCTGGTCGGAGTCGACGATATCTTCCGGCAGATGGTCATTGACCTCGGCATAGGTCAGATAGCCTTGCTCCTTACCACGTTGGACAAGAAGCTTCAGCTGTGACTGCGGGTTTTGCTCCATAAGACGGTATCCACACTTAATTCGTTTGATTGGTGTAAGCAGGCGAACTGCCAACATTTAAAGCGAGGGCGTACTTATATTATTGCCGCTGCGCCTCGAGCGGCTGTCGGGGTCTTCCCGAACGATATTCGGCACTTAAGCCGTTAAATACTTCATCCTTCAAGTTGTCTCTGCGTTAGCTACGTTCCCTCATCCTGCCCATGGGCTTATGTTGCCTTCCAGGGGGACGTTCTCTTGCTGCCTTGATACAACTTGAATGATTTAATCTTTCGTTTATTTTTTGGCCAGTTCCTGGCTGATAGTCCAGAGTTCCCGGCGTTCTTCACTGCTTAAACCGTGAGTGCGGTCGCGAGCTATCAACTCTTCTTGCCGCAGTTCCAGCAGTGAATCAAACATATGGTTGAGCGAGTCGGTGAAGGTTTTTTCAGCAATATCCTTATCTGCTATATCGTCCCACATCGACAGTTTTTCAAGGGTTGCGGCTTCATTTGTGCCGCGATATTGCTCTAAAAGCAGTCCGGTAGTCAGGCCCGGCTGTGCCAGGCAGGTGTTAACCAGTTCGCTGAACAAACCAAGTCCAGGCATTTTACGTGGGTCCAGCCCTTCGAGAGGCGGTACCAGCGGGGCCAGGTCCGGGTTTTGTACCAGTAACCCTATCAGTATACGCATGGTCGTGCGTTTTAGCTGCGGAGCGGGGCGCTGGATGCCATTTTCAGACTGTTTTGGCATTAAACGTTCAAGCTGCGCATCATCTAAAATCCCCAGCTTATTGCCTAACTCCTGGCGCAGGTAAATGCGCAGCGTTTCACCCGGCACCTGCGTTATCAGCGGCAAGGCTAACGTACTCAGCTGCGCGCGGCCGTCCGGGGTGCTCAAATCCACCTGCGGTAACAGGCTGTTGAACAAAAACGTGGAGAGCGGCTGAGCCTGCTCCATCCGCGCTTCAAATGCGTCTTTCCCCTCTTTGCGCACCAGCGTATCCGGATCTTCGCCATCCGGCAGAAACATAAAGCGTAGCTGACGCCCGTCGGTCATATACGGCAGCGCCGTTTCCAGCGCGCGCCAGGCGGCATCGCGGCCAGCCCGGTCGCCGTCGTAGCAGCAAACCACCTGATTGGTGACCCGGAACAACAGCTGAATATGGTCAGCTGTCGTCGACGTTCCTAACGACGCAACGGCATAGTTGATGCCGAATTGCGCCAGCGCCACCACGTCCATATAACCTTCGACCACCAGCAGGCGGGACGGTTCAGCATTGTCCTGCTGCGCTTCATAAAGACCGTACAACTGGCGGCCTTTATGGAAAATATCGGTCTCCGGGGAGTTCAGGTACTTCGGCAGGGCGTCACCCAGCACGCGACCACCAAAACCAATCACCCGGCCTCGCTTATCGCGGATGGGAAACATCACCCGTTCGCGGAAGCGGTCGTAACTGCGCCCCTGATCGTTCGTGACCAGCATGCCTGCATCAATCAGCGACTGGCGATTTTCTTGATTACCGCCAAAACGTTTTAAGACGTTATCCCAGCCGGGAGGGGCGTATCCAATCGCAAAACGCGTAATGATCTCACTGCTTAAGCCGCGTTTTTCCAGATACTGGCGCGCGGGGGCGGCGGCGGGTTGCATCAGAGACTGTTGATAAAACGTGTTCAGACCATCCATCAGCTGATAGAGATTTTGCCGCTGATGGCGCTCGATCTGGCTGGGTCCGCTACCTGCTTCATACGGCACGTCAAGATTATGCATGGCGGCCAGCTCTTCGACGGTTTCCACGAACTCGAGCTTGTCGTAGTTCATCAGGAAGTCGATAGCGTTGCCGTGCGCACCGCAGCCGAAGCAGTGGTAAAACTGTTTTTCACCGTTGACGGTGAAAGAGGGGGTTTTTTCGTTATGGAACGGACAGCACGCGTGATAATTCTTGCCCTGCTTTTTCAGCTTTACCCGGGCATCGATCAGATCGACGATGTCGGTGCGCGCCAGCAGGTCATTGATAAATACTCGTGGGATTCGTCCAGCCATATGCCCCGTTTTATACACTTGAGCCTTCAGCTTGCCTCTGCGTCGGCTGAGTTCGTTCACCCCTGCCACTTACTTGAGTAAGCGCCGGGACTCACTCCCTTGCTGCCTGAGAGCATCCTGAATGGTGTAGTGTATATGCTAATGCATAAACGAAAATAAGCCGCGCATTCCTTTCGGAAGCACGGCCTTACAACTACAACTCGGTCTGAATTGAGAGCCTGGCTCCCAACAGATTAGTACAGACGAGTGCGGCGTGCGTTTTCGCGAGCCAGTTTCTTCGCGTGACGTTTCACTGCAGAAGCTTTAGCGCGTTTACGTTCGGTAGTCGGTTTTTCATAGAACTCACGACGACGAACTTCCGCCAGAACACCTGCTTTTTCGCATGAACGTTTGAAGCGACGCAGCGCTACGTCGAACGGCTCGTTTTCACGTACTTTAATTACCGGCATGTAACTCTCACCTTTGATAAATTCGGTTTGCCGCTGGCATCAGCGCCAGCTTATTTCAAAATGGTGCGGAATTTTACTGCAATTGCTGCTGCTTTGTAAAGCACCGACGCGATTTTTGAAAGGGACTTTTATAAGGACAGGGAGTATACACGAAGTGAACGCCAGGGGTGAGGAAAGTTTTATACCCGTCGTCTTTCAGCCCGCAGGGGCGTTGGCTTTTGAGTTACGAGTCTCATCCATGAGACTCGCCCTTACGGGCCGTCGTTCCACGACGTTCAAATCTGTTCCTGACAGATTTGTCGCTTACCCCAGTCACGTACTTTCCGTACGCTCCGGGGGATGTGCTGCGTCGCTGCCTTCCCGCGACCTGAAATTCTTAGGGTATACATCAATCCGCATTGGTCCTACACTGCGCGGTATTGAAACGAGGTAAAACTAGCCATGCGTGTACTGGGAATTGAAACATCCTGCGATGAAACCGGCATCGCCATTTATGACGACGAAAAAGGTCTGTTAGCCAACCAGCTGTATAGTCAGGTGAAATTGCACGCTGATTACGGCGGCGTGGTGCCTGAGCTGGCCTCGCGCGACCACGTGCGTAAAACTGTCCCCCTGATTCAGGCGGCGCTCAAAGAAGCGGGGCTGACGGCAAAAGAGATTGATGCCGTTGCGTATACGGCGGGCCCGGGCCTGGTTGGCGCGCTGCTGGTCGGCGCAACGGTTGGCCGATCGCTGGCGTTCGCCTGGAACGTGCCGGCGATCCCGGTACACCATATGGAAGGGCACCTGCTGGCGCCGATGCTGGAAGATAATCCGCCGCAGTATCCTTTTGTCGCGCTGCTGGTTTCCGGCGGCCATACCCAGCTGATCAGCGTCACCGGCATTGGCCAGTATGAACTGCTAGGCGAATCGATTGACGACGCGGCGGGCGAAGCCTTCGATAAGACAGCGAAACTGCTGGGGTTAGATTATCCCGGCGGCCCGATGCTGTCGAAGATGGCCTCCCAGGGCACCGAAGGGCGCTTTGTCTTCCCGCGCCCGATGACCGACCGCCCCGGGCTGGATTTCAGCTTTTCTGGCCTCAAGACTTTTGCCGCGAACACCATCCGCAGCAACGGCGATGACGACCAGACCCGCGCCGATATTGCCCGCGCGTTTGAAGACGCGGTCGTGGATACGCTGATGATTAAGTGTCGCCGCGCGCTGGAACAAACCGGCTTTAAACGGCTGGTGATGGCGGGGGGCGTCAGCGCTAATCGTACGCTGCGCGCGAAGCTGGCGGAAATGATGCAAAAGCGCGGTGGGGAAGTCTTCTATGCCCGTCCTGAATTTTGCACCGATAACGGCGCGATGATTGCCTATGCCGGGATGGTTCGTCTGCACTCCGGGGCGAAAGCGGAGCTCGGCGTCACCGTTTGTCCGCGCTGGCCGCTGGCTGAGCTCCCGGCGGCATAACGTCTGATGTTTCACAGGCCGACGTCCTGTCGGCCTGCCTTCCTGCTTATTCCATACTCTTACATAGCGAACAAATCGCCCCCTGGTGCTTGTGCGAATGCATCACGTCAGGACGTTCGTACTCTTCCCGGCAGCTCAGGCAGCGGTAAACGGTGATCGACGCGTTACCCTGCGCATCGTAGCGCGGCTCGGCAATACCGTCATCGTGCTGTTTAATGTAATAGCGCCCGCGGGTAGCGATCCCCATGACCGGCGTCATCACGAAAGCCACCACCAGCGCAATCAGCGGCGAGAACGGTGCCAGCGTTTCGCCCAACAGGCCGAAGAAGGCGCTAATCGACAGGCCTGCCGCGAGGGCAAAAGAGACCACGCCTACCGGGTTGACGTTGTAGATCATCCCGCGGCGATACTCCGGCTGCGCCGGCGCCAGCTTCAGCACCCCTTTGTTGAGGGTGATGTCGGTGGCGACCACCACTACCCAGGCGATGGCAAAGTTAGAATAGAAGCCGAGGATCCACGCCAGAGCGCTAAACATGTCGCCTTCCATCAGGGCAAGGGCAATCGTCAGGTTGACGATGACGAAAATAATCCGCCCCGGGTAGCGCTTGGTGGTGCGTGTCCAGGCGCTGGTCCACGCCAGCGAGCCGGAATAGGCGTTGGTGACGTTAATTTTAATCTGCGAGATAACCACCAGCACCACCGCGAGGGTGAGCGCCAGCCAACCGGGGACCAGGTTATCGAAAACGCTGACGAACTGTTGCACCGGTTCGGTGTTGTGCACCGCAGGGAAGCGGGTCAGCAGATAGAAGCCGAGGAAAGCGCCGATAATTTGTTTAATCGCGCCTAACACGACCCAGCCCGGACCGGCGGAGAACACCGCCAGCCACCAACTTTTGCTGTTTTCCGCGGTTTTTGGCGGCATAAAGCGCAGATAGTCGATCTGCTCGCCAATCTGCATGATCAGCGACAGGCACACCCCCGCGCCGAGCATAATGGCGGTTAAATCTACCGTTGCAGCGTTGTTTTTACCGGCGAAGTTCATAAATCCATCCACCAGATCCGGGTCTTTGGCGATAAGCCAGGCCACCGGAACCACCATCAGGACCAGCCACAGCGGCGTCGTCCAGACCTGAAGGCGAGTCAGCGCCTTCATGCCGTAGACCACCAGTGGCAATACCATCAGCGTGGCAATGAGGTAGCCCATCCACAGCGGGATCCCCAGGCCTACCAGCAGCCCCTGCGCCATGATCGAGCCTTCAAGTGCGAAGAAGATAAAGGTAAATCCGGCGAAGATAATGCTGGTGATCACCGAGCCAAAGTAGCCGAAACCGGCGCTGCGGGTGATCAGGTCAAGGTCGATGTTATAGCGCGCGGCGGTAATCGCCAGCGGGATACCGGTAAGAAAAATAACCAGCGCCGCCAGCAGGATCGCGTAAATTGCATTGGTGGTGCCCCACGCCATGCCGATGCTGGCGCCAATAGAAAAGTCAGCCAGATAGGCGATGCCGCCTAAGGCGGTCACCGCCACAACCCCCGGTCCCCAGCGGCGAAAGCTCAGCGGAGCATAGCGAAGGGTATAATCTTCCAGCGTTTCTTTGGAGCCGGAGGCACTGGTTTGCGCAGGTAAATCAGTTTTTATATCCAGTGATGACATAGTCATTCCTTAATGGTTAGGCATGACTGGAATTAGCAAACCTTATGCCACATCGCAGGGCAGGCGCTATCAGGGCTTCATGAAGGGGATGGCTAAAGAGAGGGCAGGGCGTGCACCATCCCGACACCTCTGCGCCGGGATGGTGCAGGGGTTACTTGCCGAGCATGCCTTTGTCTTCGATAAAGGCGATGATATTTTGCAGGCCGTCACCGCTTTTCAGGTTGGTGAAGCTCCACGGGCGTTCGCCGCGCATGCGCAGGGTATCGCGCTCCATCACTTCCAGAGACGCGCCCACGTACGGTGCAAGATCGGTTTTGTTGATCACCAGGAAGTCGGATTTGGTGATCCCTGGTCCGCCTTTGCGCGGGATCTTTTCCCCTTCCGCCACGTCGATCACGTAGATGGTGAGATCCGCCAGCTCCGGGCTGAAGGTGGCGCTCAGGTTATCGCCGCCGCTTTCCACAAAGATGAGATCGAGATTGCCGAATTTCTCGCTCAGCGCTTCCACCGCGGCAAGGTTCATCGACGCATCTTCCCGAATAGCGGTATGCGGGCAGCCGCCGGTTTCGACGCCGACAATTCGTTCAGGCTCCAGGGCACCGGCTTCGGTGAGAATGCGCTGATCTTCTTTGGTATAGATGTCGTTGGTGACCACCGCCAGCTGCCAGGTGTCGCGCATGGCTTTACAAAGGGCTTCCAGCAGCGCGGTTTTTCCGGAGCCGACCGGGCCGCCGACGCCGACGCGCAACGGTTGCTTAATCATGTTCATACCTTCTCCTAAGAACGGAATAATCGGGAATACTGGGTTTCGTGCCGGGCGGAAGCGATAGCCGCAAGCGGCGTCGCCGAACCGAGGGCGTCGTCCGGGGCGGCAAGGGCGCTGTCCATGTCCGCCGCGTAGCGGTCGCACAGGCGCAGAATCAACTGCTGGGCCGCCTGCTGGCCAAAGGGCACCAGCTTGACGCCCGCCATTACCGCGCTTTCAATCCAGCTATAGCCAAGGCTCAGGGCCAGGTCAGGAATAGCGATTTGCCAGCGTACGCCGAGCCACGCCATGCCGGTTAGCTGACTTTGCTGGCACAGCTTGCGCCACTCGGGCGGGCAGTCCGGCTGCCAGTCGGCCAGCAGCCGGGTGAAGGCCGCGCCGCGGTTGCGCTCTTCATCGCGCAGCTCGCGAGTTTCCCGGCAGGCGAGAAGATAAGCGGTCCAGCGCCGGGCGCAGGCCAGATCGCCCGCTTCGCAGGCCCGGTAGAGGCGGGCAAACAGCGGCAGGTCGACGGTAAAAAAGCTCTGCTCCATCTGCCGCAGCTGCCAGTGCTCAAAGGCGGCGGTATCTGCTACCCAGCCCGCTTCCACTGCCCACTCCAGCCCCTGGGACCAGCTGTAGCCGCCAACCGGGAGGCTGCTGCTGGCAAGCTGCATCAAGCGCAGACGTTTTTCCGGCGTCGGCATTTAGTGGCTGTGCTCATGATGGTGATGATGGTGATGGCCATGCGACTCGCTGGCGTAGGCACCGGCTTCCGGTTCAAACGGCAGATGCGCGAAATCCACGGCCAGACCAAACTGGCGCAGCATATCGTCCAGGACGTGATCGTGATGATAGCGCAGCTCGCCGGGCATAATTTGCAACGGTACGTGGCGATTGCCAAGGTGATAGCAGGCCTTCGCCAGCACAAAGGGGTCATCGCAACGTACGACCGAAACGGCTTCATCGGCGGCGATCACTTCAATGAACTCGCTGCCGTTTTCGTTGCTGAGAATATCGCCGCCGCGCAGCAGCAGGCCGCGCGGTAGCAGCAGGCCCGCCTGACGACCATCGTTAAGCGTGACTTTTATGCGGCTTTTTACCCGCACGTCAATCGGCAGGGTAACGCTGGCGGTGGCCTGCGCCGGTGTCTCCACCCGTTGGGTTAAATAAAGCATGTGCGCTCCTTAAAACAGGAAATAACGTTGCGCCATTGGTAGCACGTCCGCCGGTTCGCTGGTAATCAGTTCGCCGTCGATGCGCACCTCGTAGGTTTGCGAATCCACGGTAATATTGGGCAGCAGACCGTTGTGGTGCATATCGGCTTTTTGTACCGCGCGGCAGCCTTTCACCACAGCCGTCGCGCTGTGCAGGTTCAGCCGTTCAGCGATGCCGTTTTCCGCCGCCGCCTGCGACAGGAAGGTCAAACGGCAGCTGTGACGTGCGCTGCCCAGCGCGCCGAACATCGGGCGATAGTGTACCGGCTGCGGCGTTGGGATAGAGGCGTTGATGTCGCCCATCGGCGCCATGGCGATCATGCCGCCTTTAACGATCGTTGCCGGTTTCACGCCGAAGAAGGCCGGGGACCACAGCACCAGATCCGCCAGTTTACCGGCTTCAATCGAGCCGACTTCGTGGGCGATACCGTGGGTCAACGCCGGATTAATGGTGTATTTAGCGATATAGCGCTTCACGCGGAAGTTGTCGTTATCGCCGCTCTCTTCCGCCAGCGGTCCGCGTTGAACTTTCATGCGGTGCGCTACTTGCCAGGTGCGCAACACCACTTCGCCGACGCGCCCCATCGCCTGCGAATCAGACGAGGTGAGGGAGAAGGCGCCGAGGTCGTGCAGGACGTCCTCCGCGGCGATGGTTTCACGCCGAATGCGCGATTCGGCAAACGCTACGTCCTCGGCGATATCCGGGTCGAGGTGATGGCAAACCATCAGCATATCCAGATGTTCGTCAATGGTGTTGACGGTATAGGGCAGCGTCGGGTTGGTCGATGACGGCAAAATATTGGGGTGCGCGCAGGCGGTAATAATATCCGGCGCATGGCCCCCGCCCGCGCCTTCGGTATGGAAAGTATGGATAGTGCGTCCGTCGATGGCCGCCAGGGTATCCTCAACGAATCCGGACTCATTGAGGGTATCGCTGTGCAGCGCTACCTGCACGTCCATTTCGTCGGCCACGGTCAGCGCGCAGTCGATTGCCGCCGGGGTCGCGCCCCAGTCTTCATGAATTTTCAGGCCGATAACCCCGGCCGCGACCTGCTCACGCAGCGCGTCGGGATTCGAGCCGTTGCCTTTACCCAGCAGGCCAATATTGACCGGCAGGCTGTCCGCTGCCTGCAGCATCCGCGAGATGTACCACGGCCCGGGCGTGCAGGTCGTGGCGTTGGTGCCTGCCGCCGGGCCGGTCCCGCCGCCGATCATGGTGGTAACGCCGGAGACCAGCGCTTCTTCCGCCTGCTGCGGACAGATCCAGTGAATATGCGTATCGACGCCGCCGGCGGTGACGATCTTGCCTTCCGCCGCAATAATTTCCGTGGCCGCGCCGATAGGGATCGTGACGTTGGGCTGAATATCCGGGTTGCCGGCTTTGCCGATCGCGAAGATCCGTCCGTCTTTGACGCCGATATCGGCTTTGACGATCCCCCAGTAATCGACGATCAGGGCGTTGGTCAGCACCAGATCCACGCACTCGGCGGAAAGCATCTGTCCTTGTCCCATTCCGTCGCGGATCACTTTACCGCCGCCAAATTTGACCTCTTCGCCGTAGGTGGTCAAATCATCTTCGACTTCGATCCACAGCTCGGTGTCAGCCAGGCGAACTTTATCGCCGGTGGTAGGGCCGAACATGTCAGCATAGGCCTGACGTGATATTTCACTCATCATTTGCCTCCAGCGCGCCCATCACCTCACCGCGAAAACCGTACACCGCGCGGGTTCCGGCCAGCGCCACCAGCTCCACCTCGCGTTTTTGGCCCGGCTCGAAGCGCACTGCGGTGCCGGCGGCGATATTCAAGCGATAGCCGGTCGCCTGCTGGCGATCGAACTTCAGCGCCGGGTTGACCTCGGCGAAGTGGTAATGTGAGCCGACCTGAATCGGCCGGTCGCCGTGATTTTCAACGATAATGCAGCAGGTGGCGCGGCCGACGTTAATCGCTATCTGGCCGGGTTTTACCTGATATTCTCCTGGGATCATCGCGCTACCTCAGATTATCGGGTTATGGACGGTAACCAGCTTCGAGCCGTCCGGGAAGGTGGCTTCGACCTGGATATCGGGGATCATTTCCGGCACGCCTTCCATGACCTGATCGCGGCTCAGGACGTGGCGCCCCTCTTCCATCAGCTCGGCGACGCTTTTGCCGTCGCGCGCACCTTCCATAATAAAGGCGCTAATCAGGGCCACGGATTCGGGATAGTTGAGCTTCAGGCCGCGGGCCAGGCGACGCTCCGCCACCAGCGCGGCGGTGAACAGCAACAGCTTGTCTTTTTCTCGGGGTGTCAGTTCCATAGCGTTCTCTTAAGTCAGCCAGATTCGGGGAAGTACCGGAGATTTGCCGGTCAGGTGCGGGCGCATAAATTGCCAGATATCGCGCATCGCCCGCTGGCAACGCAGATTATCGTCACTTAGAAAGCGTACCGTCAGCAGGCCGTCGGTGAGCGTCGCGCCGGCGTAGTTTGCCAGCGGCGTAAGTTTTTCGCGTACGCCTTCCAGCAGCGTTTCGTTCGCCGGGTAGAACAGCATCGTTCCCACCCATGGCTGCTGCGCGACGCAGGCCAGCTGTCCATCGGCCAGGCTAAGGCGCTCAATCAGCAGCGGAGAGCCGTCGACCCACACCTCCAGGCGATTGGCAAGCGCGCCGTGGCTAAAGGCTTCGCCGATGACCGGCCGGCCAAGACACAGCAGGTCCCAGGCCAGCAGCGTGCTGGAGGCGGCGAGATGAAATGCGGTATGCAACGAGGCGTTGGCGCCGGGAAAGAAGATCGCGTCCTGCGGCAGCCACTCGAGCGTCGAGTTTTCGGCCAGCGTCAGGGTTTGCTGAAGCCGCGCCTGCGCGCCGCTGCTGCGATAAAACTTGCTGGCGCCGGGCATAGTTATCAGCGTATGGCAATCGGGATCAATGGTCGCGCTAATGGTGAGCTCATCGCCGCCGACGATGCCGCCGGGCGGATGAAGCAGATAGAGATGGCAGGTCTCTTCTTCGGGGTAAAACGGGCGCTGAACGGTGAGGGGACCGACATGACGACGGGAGGCGAGCGTGGTTTTCCCGCCGAGAAATTGAAACTGGAGGTCCAGCGAGGCCTGCCAGCCTTTTTTATTCTGTGGTAACACGGTGCCGTGCAATGTCGCGCCCCTGCAAAATCAAGATAAAACAGCAGCGAAGAGTATTGATCGGGGGCTAACCATCCCGGTCATATGAAAAGCTTATGCCCGTCATACTTCGGGCCATGGCCGCGTTGGCAACGGGCTACTCGGCCCATCCATGGGCCTCGCCCTGCCGGGCCGTCGCAAGCGACGTTCAAATCTGCTCCCGGCAGATTTGTCGCTCGCCCGAATCACTGACTGGAGTAAGTTCATCGGTACTCACTCACTTGCCGCCTTGCCGCGAGTTGTGGCGAAGCAAAGGCTATTTCTGCTCCGGCGCTTTTTTCTTCTTTTTGAAACGAGACCAGATGCGGGTTTCCTGACGACGCCACAAACGCTGAATGTTGTCATGATGGCGCAGCAGGATCAGGCAAGACAGCATCGAAACGGGGAAAGTGTACTGCGGTTTGAACCACCAGACATAGAAGGGCGCAATCAGCGCGCTCACGATGGCCCCAAGAGAGGAGTAGCCGCTAAGTAGAATCGTCAGCAGCCAGGTTCCGGCCATCACGCCGGTAAGATCCCAGCCGATAGGAGCAATGGCGCCGAAGGCGGTCGCCACGCCTTTGCCGCCGCGAAAGTTAAAAAATACCGGCCAGATATGGCCCACGCAGGCGGCGATCGCCACCAGGCCGAGCCAGAACGGCGTCAGGCCTAACGCCCACGCGCCCCAGACCGGCAGCATGCCTTTCAGTACGTCAAAAATAAGCACCGCTACGGCTGCGCCTTTGCCACCAATTCGCAGGACGTTTGTCGCCCCTGGATTGCCGGAGCCGCTGTCGCGGGGGTCGGGAAGGCCAGCGAGGCGGCAAACGAGAATGGCGCTGGAGATTGAGCCGCAGAGGTAGGCGAGGATAACCAGTCCAGGCGCGATTGCACTCATCAGCTGTTCCATTTAGAAAGAGTTGGTTTATCCCCAGCGCCGTCGGCGCGCTGGCCCGCCCGGACGCATCGCAATGCCATGCGCCTGGAGCCTTGCCGCGTCGCGGTCTTACTGCAACGCAAATTATTTAGGGGATGTCTTTGCATCTGTGGATAATACGCATAATTGGCCAGAAGTGGTATCCGGTTTAGTCAAAAAGCAGGCGGGTCGTGATGGATATTGTATTTATAGAGCAACTTTCGGTAATCACCACGATTGGTGTTTACGACTGGGAACAAACCATCGAACAGAAGCTGGTGTTCGATATCGAAATGGCGTGGGATAACCGTAAAGCGGCGGCCAGTGATGATGTCAACGATTGCCTCAGCTATGCTGATATCAGTGAGCTGGTGATCAACCACGTTGAGGGAGCGCGCTTTGCGCTGGTGGAGCGCGTGGCGGAAGAGATAGCCGACCTGCTGCTGGAAAAGTTTCAATCACCATGGGTACGTATTAAAGTCAGCAAGCCCGGCGCGGTAGCGCGAGCGGCCAACGTTGGCGTCATTATTGAACGTGGCCTTAATCTGAAACAAAACTTTTCAGGTCATACTCGTTAAACAAAGTGTGTTTATACCGGTCATAGAATCCGACCATCAGGCTATGCTATTTGCCGTTTTGTTCCAGAACAGCGCTCGAAATCCTTGCGTACAACCTGTACGCTCATTTTTCTGCGCGCTGTCTGCGGCCAAATAAGCACGCCTGATAGCTCGGTTCTTCGTTCCTGGTTTTTTTCATTTTACTTTTTAAAGGGTTTAATTGGATGAGCGATATACACTCGCTGCTGATAGCGGCAATATTGGGTGTGGTTGAGGGTTTGACAGAATTTTTACCTGTCTCCAGTACTGGTCATATGATTATTGTCGGTCATCTGCTGGGTTTTGAAGGCGATACCGCAAATACTTTTGAAGTAGTGATTCAGCTTGGCTCCATTCTGGCCGTTGTGGTGATGTTCTGGCGCCGTCTGTTTGGCTTAATCGGCATTCATTTTGGCAAAAAGCCTGAACATGAAGGCCAGGGCAGCGGTCGCCTGTCGCTTATCCATATTCTTTTGGGGATGATCCCGGCGGTGGTGCTGGGGCTGATTTTCCACGATACCATCAAGTCGCTGTTTAACCCGATTAACGTGATGTATGCGCTGATTGTGGGCGGCGTGCTGCTGATCGCGGCGGAAGTGCTGAAGCCAAAACAGCCGCGCGCGGTGGGCATTGATGATATGACCTATCGTCAGGCGTTCGTCATCGGCTGCTTCCAGTGTCTGGCGCTATGGCCGGGCTTCTCGCGTTCCGGAGCGACGATTTCCGGCGGGATGCTGATGGGCGTAAGCCGCTATGCAGCCTCTGAGTTCTCGTTCCTGCTGGCGGTGCCGATGATGATGGGGGCAACCGTACTGGATATGTACAAGAGCATCGGGTTCCTGAACGCCAGCGATATTCCGATGTTTGCCGTCGGTTTTGTCACGGCGTTTATCGTTGCGCTGATTGCGATTAAAACCTTCCTGCAGCTGATTAAACGTATTTCGTTTATCCCGTTCGCCATCTACCGCTTTATTGTCGCGGCAGCGGTCTACGTGGTCTTCTTCTAAGCGCCCGCCCTCAGTCCCGCGGCTGAGGGCAACGCTTTTCTTTCCAGCGGGCGACGGCCTGAATTCGCCGACGCGTCAGCTCTTCACGAATCTCAACGCCCTGAAAACCTTCGGCAACCACCTCTTTTGTTGAGACCGACCGGGCAACATCCCAGGCTTCCAGCAGCAGGCGTCCCTGCGGATAATCGCAGGCTTCAAAGCCGGTGCGCCCGCGCACGTCGGCCTCGCTGGTTAACGCGATTTGTCTGACACGATGCGGCTTGCGCCAGGCGTCAATATTATCGAACAGCTTGACCAGCGTCTTCGGCTGCAGGATAGGCAGCGTATGAATCAGATCGTGAAATTCGGCGACCAGCTTCGCCAGGTCGCGAATGTCGTTTGGTACTCGCAGGCGGGTGCAGAGCTGCTCGACCAGCTTAACCCCCGCCGGGCCGTGACCATGATGGCGCGGCCAGAGCGCTTTCGGCGTCAGCCCTTTCCCCAGGTCGTGGCATAGGGTGGCAAAACGGACATCCACTTCGGGCGAGAGCATTGCCGCCATGGTGACGGTCATCAGCGTGTGCAGGCCAGTGTCGATTTCCGGGTGCCATTTAGCCGGGGCCGGTACGCCATAAAGCGCGTCGACTTCCGGGAACAGCACCTTGAGCGCGCGGCAGTCGCGTAATGTCTGGAAGAAGACCTGCGGATTGCGGGTGGAAAGGGCGCTTTCCGTCTCTTTCCACACCCGCTCAGGCGTGAGGTGCGCCAGCTCGCCGGCATCGGCCATGGCGCGCATCAGCGCCATGGTTTCATCGGCGATGCGGAACCCCAGATGCGCGTAGCGGGCGGCAAAACGCGCCACGCGCAGGACGCGTAGCGGATCCTCGCTAAAGGCGGGCGAGACGTGGCGCAACAGGCGCTGGCGTAAGTCAGCCTGGCCGCCGTAGGGATCGATAACCTGGCCGTCGGCGTCCTGGGCCAGCGCATTGATCGTCAGATCGCGGCGCAACAGGTCTTGTTCAAGGGTAACGTCGGCTGCGGCATAGCAGGTAAAGCCGGTGTAACCAGAACCTGACTTGCGCTCGGTACGCGCCAGGGCATACTCTTCGCGGCTTTGCGGATGAAGGAACACGGGAAAATCACGGCCTACCTGCTGGTAGCCCGCGTCGAGAAGTTGCTGAGGCGTGGCGCCAACTACGACCCAATCTTTGTCTTTAACCGGTAGCCTTAATAACGCATCTCGTACTGCACCACCGACCAGATAAACCTTCACGCCTTACTCTCCCGTCTTCATTTTCTTACGATGATACGTAAGTCTGGCAGAGAAGACGAATTAGTTCATCCAACGGTCTTTGCGTTTGCGGCTCGGTACCAGGTGCGGCAACACCAGTCCGAGGATCAGGCCGACGCCTAGCACGCCGCCGCCGTACATAAACCACTGCATGATAATGGTGCGCTGTTTGTCATCAAGCTGTAGATTCGCGGCGTTTACCTTTTTCTGCGCGACAACCAGCTCATTTTTCAGCTTTTGGTTCTCTTCTTTCAGGCCGTTAATCACGGCGTCGCTACCGGCGACTTTCTTCTGCATGTCCGCCGTGCGCTGGTTCCAGGTGGTGTCGATGTTGTTGAGTTTGTCGGTCAGGGTTTTGACCTGGTTTTCCAGATCCGGCACGCGGGTGCGCAGGCTGGGCTCGTTGCTCAGCTCTTTCAGGGGGATCCAGGCTGTACGGCCGCTGCCGTCGCGTACCTGAGCATAGTTAGTGCTGTCGTTGGTTTGCAGCACCGCGACTTCTTCCCCGGCGTTGATGGTGCCCACGAGACGATAGTTATCGCCTGGACCGCTGCGCACCCAGGTATTCAGTTCATCTGAAACGTAACGTTTTTCTTCCGCGTGAACCGCCGTGGCGGCGCTCAGCGCCAGCAAAGTCAATGTAATAAGGCGTAATTTAGGCATCAGGTCATCGTTTGGTCATAAAAAGTTGAACGATAGTAGTGGCATCGCCGAAGCGACGCAAAGTTTTCCGCCACAATCGGAATCATCCAGGAGGTGGCCCGGCAAAATGCGCATTGCATGGCGATTCGCCGCAAAATACTATTTACTGACAAGAAATATCGTTGTTAGTTCGCCGCAATTTCCCGGCACAGCATATAAGCGGAAGAATTCAGTCATGGCTCAAGAAATCGAATTAAAGTTTATCGTCGCTCAGGATGGCGTTGACGCGCTGCGTCAGCACCTCAGTACGCTGGAGGCAAAGCATACGCCCGCGGGTCAATTGCTGAATATTTACTATGAAACGGCGGATAACTGGCTGCGCCGCCACGACATGGGGCTACGCATTCGCGGTGACCAGGGGCGCTATGAAATGACGCTGAAAATCGCCGGGCGCGTCGTCGGCGGCCTGCATCAGCGTCCGGAATACAACATTCCGCTGGACACGCCGGAGCTGGCGCTGGAGAAACTGCCGGCTGAGGTCTGGCCGCAGGGGGAACTGCCGGCGGAGCTCGCACAGAACGTACAGCCGCTTTTCAACACCGATTTTGCGCGTGAAAGATGGGTGGTCAAGGAAGGCGACAGCGAAATTGAAATCGCGCTCGACCGCGGCGAAGTGACAGCCGGCGAGCATCAGGAACCGATTTGTGAACTGGAGCTGGAACTGCTGTCCGGTAAAACGCAGGACATTCTGACCCTTGCCCGTCGCCTGCTGGATACCGGCGTACTGCGCCAGGGTAGCCTGAGCAAGGCGGCGCGCGGTTATCATCTGGCGCAGGGTAATGAAGAACGTCCGCTGACCGCGTTAACGATCCTTCGCGTCGCGCCGAAGGCCAGCGTCGAACAGGCGCTGGAAGCGGCGCTGGAAAGCGCGCTCGCGCACTGGCTGTATCATGATGAACTCCTCAATCGCGGCAATGCGAAAGCGAAAGCGGAGATTTTGCACGCTATTGGCCGCGTGCGGCACGCGCTGGTGCTATTTGGCGGTATTGTCCCGCGCAAGGCCACCACGCTGCTGCGTGAGCGTCTGAATGAAGCCGAAACGGCGCTGGCCGAGGCCGAAACGGCCCAGGCGGCGCTTTTCAGCGTGGCGACCGTCAGAGCCAAGCTGACGCTCACCGATCTGCTAGTAAACCGCGGCTGGCGTCCTTTCCTGAACGCTGCCGGGGAGCAGAAAATTGCCGGATCGTTTAAACGCTTCGCTGATATTCAGCTCTCCAGAGCTGCGGCGGAGCTGAAAAACACCTTTCGCCAGCCGTCCGCTGACGGTTATGTCGATCAGCTTCCGCGCCTGACCCGCGAAATTGACACCGTTCAGCTGTTATCCGGAGCCTATCTCGACGTCGCCGGGCCGTGGCTGGAAAACTGGCAAGAGACCCGCCGGGCGATTGCGCATAACGACAGTAGCGTTATCGAATATTTTCGTCGCCAGGCGCTGGCAGCGGAGCCGTTCTGGCTGCATAGTGGAAAACGATAATTTCAGGCCAGGGAGCCCCTAAGATGCCGCTTTCTTCGCAGTTACAGCAGCACTGGCAGACGGTTGTAGACCGACTGCCAGCGGATTTTCCCGTATCGACGTTGAGCGAACGGGCGCAATCGGTTATGGCCTTCAGCGATTTTGTCGAGCAGAGTCTGATCGCGCAGCCGCAATGGCTGGCGGAACTTGAAAGTTCGCCTCCCGAGGCGCTGGAGTGGCACCACTACGCCGAGTGGCTGCAGGTTCGCCTGGCCGAGGTCAATGATGAGGCCGCGCTGATGCGCGAGCTGCGCCAGTTTCGCCGCTGGATTATGGTGCGCATCGCCTGGGCCCAGGCGCTATCGCTGGTCAGCGAAGAGAGCAGTTTGCAGCAGCTAAGCGCGCTGGCGGAGACCTTAATCGTCGCCGCGCGCGACTGGCTTTACGCCGCCTGCTGTCGCGAATGGGGGACGCCGTGTAATGCTGAAGGTTCAGCGCAGCCGCTGCTGATCCTCGGCATGGGCAAGCTCGGCGGCGGCGAGCTGAACTTCTCCTCCGACATCGATCTGATTTTCGCCTGGCCGGAGCACGGCTCCACCCGCGGCGGCCGTCGTGAGCTGGATAACGCGCAGTTTTTTACCCGTCTCGGACAGCGCCTGATTAAGGTGCTGGATCAGCCCACCCAGGATGGCTTTGTCTACCGCGTGGATATGCGATTGCGCCCGTTTGGCGACAGCGGCCCACTGGTGCTGAGCTTTGCCGCGCTGGAAGATTATTACCAGGAGCAGGGGCGCGACTGGGAGCGTTACGCGATGGTAAAAGCGCGAATCATGGGCGATAACGATGGCGTTTACGCCAGCGAGCTGCGCGCCATGCTGCGGCCGTTTGTCTTCCGCCGCTATATTGATTTCAGCGTGATTCAGTCACTGCGCAGCATGAAGGGAATGATCGCCCGTGAAGTGCGCCGCCGGGGTCTGAAGGATAATATCAAGCTTGGCGCGGGCGGTATCCGCGAAGTGGAGTTTATCGTCCAGGTCTTCCAACTGATTCGCGGCGGTCGCGAGCCGATGCTGCAACAGCGGGCCCTGCTGCCGACGCTGGCCGCTATCGAAGAGCTGCACCTGCTGCCGGAAGGCGATGCGCGGAGCCTGCGCGAAGCCTATCTGTTTTTGCGACGCCTGGAAAACCTGCTGCAAAGCATCAACGACGAGCAGACGCAAACCCTGCCCCAGGATGAACTTAATCGCGCCCGGCTGGCCTGGGGGATGGGGGCTGCCGACTGGGATGCGCTCAGCGCGCGGCTGGCGGAGCAGATGGCCAACGTGCGGCGCGTGTTTAATGAATTGATTGGCGATGATGAAACCCAGTCGCCGGATGAACAGCTTGAAGAGTACTGGCGCGAACTGTGGCAGGACGCGCTGCAGGAGGATGATACCAGCCCGGCGCTGGCGCATCTTGCCGACAGCGATCGCCGCAGCGTGCTGGCGCTGATCGCCGATTTTCGTAAAGAGCTGGACCGGCGCACGATTGGTCCGCGCGGCCGCCAGGTGCTTGACCAGCTCATGCCGCACCTGCTCAGCGAAATTTGTTCGCGCGCCGATGCCCCGGTGCCGTTGGCGCGCATTACGCCGCTGCTCACCGGGATTGTCACCCGCACAACCTATCTGGAACTACTGAGCGAATTCCCCGGCGCGTTAAAGCACCTGATTAGCCTGTGCGCGGCGTCGCCGATGGTCGCCAGCCAGCTGGCTCGCCATCCGCTGCTGCTGGACGAGCTACTGGACCCGAATACGCTTTATCAACCGACGGCCACCGATGCCTATCGCGACGAGCTTCGGCAGTATCTGCTGCGCGTACCGGAAGAGGATGAAGAGCAGCAGCTGGAGGCGCTGCGCCAGTTTAAGCAGGCGCAGCTGCTGCATATCGCTGCGGCCGATATCGCCGGAACCCTGCCGGTGATGAAAGTGAGCGATCACTTGACCTGGCTGGCGGAGGCGATGATTGACGCGGTGGTCCAGCAAGCCTGGCTGCAGATGGTGGCCCGCTATGGGCAGCCGACGCACCTGCACGATCGCCAGGGGCGCGGTTTTGCGGTGATCGGCTACGGTAAACTCGGAGGCTGGGAGCTGGGCTACAGTTCCGATCTCGACCTGGTGTTCCTCCACGATTGTCCGATGGAGGTGATGACCGACGGCGAGCGCGAAATCGACGGTCGTCAGTTTTATCTGCGCCTGGCCCAGCGCATCATGCATCTTTTCAGCACTCGCACTTCGTCGGGCATTTTGTACGAAGTGGACGCTCGCTTACGTCCTTCTGGCGCGGCGGGCATGCTGGTGACTACCGCCGATTCCTTTGCTGATTATCAGCAAAACGAGGCATGGACCTGGGAGCACCAGGCGCTGGTTCGCGCCCGCGTAGTGTACGGCGATCCTGAGCTACAGACGCGCTTTGACGCCATTCGTCGGGATATTCTCACCGCTCCGCGAGAAGGCGAAAAACTGCAAACAGAAGTGCGGGAAATGCGTGAAAAAATGCGCGCTCATCTGGGGAATAAGCATCACGATCGCTTTGATATTAAAGCCGATGCCGGGGGAATCACCGATATTGAATTTATTACCCAGTATCTGGTCCTACGCTATGCCAGTGATAAACCGAAGCTCACGCGCTGGTCCGATAACGTCCGTATTCTGGAACTGCTGGCGCAGAATGACATTATGGACGAGGCAGAGGCGAGGGCGTTAACTCACGCTTACACCACGCTGCGCGATGCGCTACATCACCTGGCTCTGCAGGAGCAGCCGGGGAACGTGGCGCCAGAGGCGTTTAGCCAGGAGCGCGAACAGGTCAGCGCCAGCTGGCAGAAGTGGTTGATGGCTTAACTAAAAAAACGGGTGTGCTATTATCGCGCGCAAAGTTTGCGTCTCGCAGGAGAGAGGAATGAAAGTAACGCTGCCAGAGTTTGAACGTGCAGGAGTGTTGGTGGTTGGCGATGTGATGCTGGACCGCTACTGGTATGGTCCCACCAGCCGCATTTCGCCGGAAGCGCCGGTGCCGGTGGTGAAGGTGGAAAATATCGAAGAACGTCCTGGCGGCGCGGCAAACGTGGCGATGAACATTGCGTCCCTCGGCGCGACCTCTCGCCTCGTTGGCCTGACCGGGATTGACGATGCCGCCCGCGCGTTGAGTAAGGCGCTGGCCGACGTTAACGTGAAGTGCGATTTTGTTTCTGTCCCGACGCACCCGACGATTACCAAACTGCGCGTACTGTCGCGTAACCAGCAGCTGATTCGTCTTGATTTTGAACAGGGTTTCTCCGGCGTCGACCCGCAGCCGATGCACGAGCGGATTCAGCAGGCGCTGGGTTCCATTGGCGCGCTGGTGCTGTCTGATTACGCCAAAGGCGCGCTGACCAGCGTTCAGACCATGATTAAGCTGGCTCGCGACGCGGGTGTCCCGGTGCTCATTGATCCGAAAGGCACTGATTTTGAACGCTATCGCGGCGCCACCCTGCTGACGCCTAACCTCTCAGAGTTTGAGGCGGTAGCGGGTAAATGTAAGGATGAAGAAGAGATCGTTGAACGCGGGATGAAAATCATCGCCGATTTTGACCTCTCCGCGCTGCTGGTGACCCGTTCCGAGCAAGGGATGACGCTACTGCAGCCTGGGCGGCCGCCGCTGCATATGCCTACTCAGGCGCAGGAAGTTTATGATGTTACCGGCGCGGGCGACACGGTCATCGGCGTGCTGGCGGCAACGCTGGCTTCCGGCAACACGCTGGAAGAGGCCTGCTATTTTGCCAACGCGGCGGCGGGCGTCGTGGTGGGTAAACTTGGTACCTCAACCGTTTCACCTATCGAACTGGAGAACGCGGTACGCGGGCGCTCAGAGACCGGTTTTGGCGTGATGGGTGAAGAAGAGCTGAAGCTGGCGGTCGCCGCGGCGCGCAAGCGTGGCGAGAAAGTGGTGATGACCAACGGCGTGTTCGACATTTTACACGCGGGCCACGTTTCCTACCTGGCGAACGCTCGCAAGCTGGGCGATCGGCTGATTGTGGCGGTGAACAGCGACGCATCAACGAAGCGTCTGAAAGGCGAGTCTCGTCCGGTCAATCCGCTGGATCAGCGAATGATCGTGCTGGGCGCGCTGGAAGCCGTCGACTGGGTGGTCTCTTTTGAAGAGGACACTCCGCAGCGGCTGATTGCAGGCATTCTGCCGGATCTGCTGGTGAAA
The DNA here is from genome assembly GCF_015601345.1 of Klebsiella sp. BDA134-6. Taxonomy (NCBI): domain Bacteria; kingdom Pseudomonadati; phylum Pseudomonadota; class Gammaproteobacteria; order Enterobacterales; family Enterobacteriaceae; genus Klebsiella; species Klebsiella sp. BDA134-6. The sequence goes on along the minus strand of NZ_CP064784.1, from coordinate 5,126,256 downwards.
GGCGGCGACTATAAGCCGGAACAGATTGCCGGTAGTGAAGAGGTGTGGGCAAACGGCGGCGAGGTGCTGGTGCTCAACTTCGAAGACGGTTGCTCGACGACCAATATCATTAAGAAGATCCAGAAAGATAACAAACAGTAATGTGTTCTCTCCGCACTGTAGCGGCGGTATATCCGGGATTATCGCGCTAACCGAGGCGTAACCGGCGATAACGCTGCAACACAGAACAAAAGAGGCCCGCGATCGCCTAATTGCGGGCCTCTTTATATTTAATGACGGCATAAATGATTTGGCTCAATAAATCACCATGTTGGGCGCATTTTTCGTACAAAAAACGTTAAGGTAAGGATAAATACTGAAGTAAGTAAAAAGCATATGACCAATCAGAACACCAACGGCTGAAGGAGTATGCGTATGAAGAATAACGATATGTATTTAATGAAGAATTTTGATTTCCTGGCTCAGAGTTTCGCCAGAATGAACGCACAAGGTCAGCCCGTCGATCTTCAGGCCATTGTTGGCAATATGGATGAAGCGCATCGTGAATGGTTTTGTCAACGCTATGAGCTTTACTGCCGGCAGGCGAACAACGCTATGACGCCAGAAGCGGAGCTGGAGCACTAATCAACTTTCCACCTTACCGATATAACAACGGGCCTTGCGGCCCGTTGCTTGTTTTTACTGCTTCTCTTCAGCGTCTGGTGTCGCCGGCGCGCTCAACGAACGACTTTCCAGATCGTTAAGACGCTGCTCCAGCAGCGCCAGCTTTTCACGCGTGCGCAGCAGCACCTGCGTCTGCACGTCGAACTCTTCGCGGCTTACCAGGTCCAGGCGAGTTAACTGCGACTGGAGCACCTGACGAATTTTTTTCTCCACGTCTTCCCCCAGATCGCGGAGCCCTTTTGGCATCGATTCATGAACCTGACGGGCGATTTGTTCAATTTTTTTCGGGTCAATCATGGTGGTATCCTGCTCTGGTCGGTTATGCGCTCATTGTAGTGCGATCGTCGGTGCCTATAAACCATAAATGTTTGAAGCTTATGCATTGCCGACGATAGTCAATAGCGTTATAGTGACTTTGCTTATTCTCAGGGCGGGGCGAAATTCCCCACCGGCGGTAAATCAACCATAGCGTTGAAAGCCCGCGAGCGCTTTCTGTGAATGCAGAAAGGTCAGCAGATCCGGTGTAATTCCGGGGCCGACGGTTAGAGTCCGGATGGGAGAGAGTAACGGCTCAGTCGGGTTTCTGCCCGCTTGCGTTGACTTTTGCCGCTAAACCGGCGCTCCTAAGACTGCCCTGATTCTGGTAACCATACAATTAATGAGGTTTTTTTTACCATGAATCAGACGCTACTTTCCTCTTTTGGTACCGCTTTTGAACGTGTGGAACACGCTTTAGATGCATTGCGCGAAGGCCGCGGTGTGATGGTACTTGACGATGAAGATCGTGAAAATGAAGGCGATATGATTTTCGCCGCTGAAACCATGACCGTTGAGCAAATGGCCCTGACTATTCGTCACGGCAGCGGTATTGTTTGCCTGTGCCTGACGGAAGATCGCCGTAAACAGCTCGACCTGCCAATGATGGTTGAGAACAATACCAGCGCCTACGGTACTGGTTTTACCGTGACCATCGAAGCCGCTGAAGGCGTGACCACCGGCGTTTCCGCCGCTGACCGTGTGACCACCGTGCGCGCGGCAATTGCCGATGGCGCCAAGCCGTCCGACCTGAACCGTCCTGGCCACGTTTTCCCGCTGCGCGCGCAGCCGGGCGGCGTCCTGACCCGCGGCGGCCATACCGAAGCGACTATCGATCTGGTGACCCTGGCGGGTTTCAAACCGGCTGGCGTGCTGTGCGAACTGACCAACGACGACGGTTCTATGGCTCGGGCGCCTCAGTGCATCGAGTTTGCTCAGCAACACAATATGGCTGTGGTCACTATCGAAGATCTCGCGGCTTACCGTCGCGAACACGAGCGTAAAGCCAGCTGATTTTGGCTTATTCGCTTAACAAAGCCCACCTCAAGTGGGCTTTGTTGTTTTTGTCTTTTAGCCGATTCCCACCGTTTGCAAAACCACCAGGCTTAATCCCATCACCGACATCCCGCACAGCACGCCATAGCTCGGGTTGCTTTGCGGATCGAGTTCTTTCGCCAGTGGCATAAGCTCATCGACTGACAGCGCAATCATGATACCGGCCACCGCGGCCATGACCGCGCCTATCATTACCGGGGATATCACGCTGCCCAGAACCAGCCAGGCCAGCACGCCGCCAAGGATTTCCGCCATGCCGGAAAGACCCGCCCAGAATACCGCTTTACTTCTGGAACCCGTGGCGGCATAAACCGGTCCGGCTACCGCCAACCCTTCCGGGATGTTATGTAGCGCAACGGCTAACGCGACCCCCATCCCCAGTTCGAGGTTATTGCTGGCCGTCACGAAGGTCGCTATGCCCTCGGGGAAGTTATGCAGGCTGATGCCTAACGTCAGCAATATCGCCGTACGGCGCAGATTGCGCGGGCGGGAAATACCGGGAGACATCAGATCCTGGGGGTGGGCGTGAGGCAGTATGCGATCAAGCGCAAAATAGCCCAGAAGACCGATAATAAACATGCCGTAGCCGAGCAGCGGCGACATACCTTCGGTAGCCAGCGCGGCAGGCAGCATTTCCATCAACGAAATCAACAGCATGATCCCGGCGGCGAAACCCAGAGAGAACCCCAATAAGCGGTTCGAGGGTTTCTGCCCGATAACGCCGAAAATTGCCCCAATAAAGGTGGCGCTCCCTGCCAGCAGGGTCAAAATTATGGGGGATGACATCCTGCATCTCCTTATGAAAATGATTCTTATGAAGAGTATTTCTCTTCATTAACGATCGCAAACGCGCTGATGCACGCTTTACCGACTCTTACATTCAAATTTTCTGACGATCATCATCATGCTTATCTGAGTTTATCCTCCATAGAAAGAGCGTAATGTAAATACATCAACTTTCTTAATAAAGGATATCACTATGTCCCGTACCCGCATGCCCGCGCTCTTTTTAGGCCACGGTAGTCCGATGAACGTGCTGGAAGATAACATCTATACCCGCGCCTGGCGGCATCTGGGCGAGACGCTGCCGCGGCCTAAAGCCATTGTGGTGATTTCCGCGCACTGGTTTACACGCGGTACGGGAGTGACCGCGATGGAGGCGCCGAAAACGATCCATGATTTTGGCGGTTTTCCACAGGCGCTTTACGATACGCATTATCCGGCGCCGGGTTCACCTGAGCTGGCCCAACGCCTGGTTGAGCTGCTGGCGCCGGTGCCGGTGACGCTGGATAAAGAAGCCTGGGGCTTTGACCACGGTTCATGGGGCGTGTTGATTAAAATGTATCCCGATGCCGATATTCCGATGGTGCAACTGAGTATTGATAGCACGAAACCCGCCGCATGGCATTTCGAAATGGGGCGTAAGCTGGCTCAGCTGCGCGATGAAGAGATTATGCTGGTCGCAAGCGGCAACGTGGTGCATAACCTGCGTACCGCGCGCTGGCACGGCGAGAATACGCCATATCCCTGGGCTGAGTCGTTTAATGACTACGTGAAAGCGAATCTGAACTGGAAAGGCCCCGTGGCTGAGCATCCGCTGGTGAATTACCTGGCGCATGAAGGTGGATCGCTATCTAACCCGACGGCCGATCACTTCCTACCGCTGTTGTACGTACTGGGGGCGTGGGACGGCGAGGAGCCGATAACTATTCCGGTTGAAGGAATAGAGATGGGGTCGTTGAGTATGCTGTCAGTAGTGATTGGCGCTTGAGAAAAAACAAAACCCCGGCAGTAAGCGGTGCAGCCGGGGTTCAGTGTTACTCGACGAAAATGTGCGGATAAAAGCGCGACAGGTCCTGAGTGATCAGCGCCCGGTCTTCGCGAATGCCAATTCCCGCAGGCTGATCGTTAATTAGCCAGCTGCCAATCAACGTGTAGCTGTCGCCAAACTTCGGCAAGGGATAGAACTCCTGGACGATGGTGCCTTCTTCGCCGTACGGCCCTTCTACCGACTCCAGCACTTTACCGTTCTCCACGATAGAGACGTTAGCGCCTTCGCGTGAGAAGATGGGCTTGATAACGTACTTGTCCATCTCCGGATGCGCATCTTCGCTGAAATAAGCGGCCAGTAGGTTTGGATGGTTGGGGAACATATCCCACAGCAGCGGCAGCAGCGCTTTGTTGGAGATAATGCTCTTCCACGCTGGCTCCAGCCAGCGCACGCCAGCGTCTTCCAGCTTGGTAGAGAAGACCTCACGCAGCATGAACTCCCACGGATAGAGCTTGAACAGATTACCAATCACCTGGTCCTGCAGGTCGGTAAACTGACCTTTTTCGCCAAGACCGATATCTTCGATGTAAAGGAATTCGGTTGCCACACCCGCTTCTGCGGCGCAGTCCTGCAAATATTGCACGGTACCGCGGTCTTCAACGGTATCGCGGCAGCAGGCCATATGCAGCAGCTGAAAGCCGAACTGCTCGCGCAGCTCGCTGAAGCGTTCGATCAGCTTCTCCTGCAGGCTGTTGAACTGATCGCTGCCCGCCGGAAGTTGACCGGCGTTAAGCTGATCTTCCATCCAGATCCACTGGAAGAATGCCGCTTCATACAGAGACGTTGGCGTATCGGCGTTGTTCTCCAGCAGCTTCGGCTCACCTACGCCGTCCCACGCGAGATCGAGACGCGAATACAGCGAAGGCTGATGGGTTTTCCACGACTGACGTACAAAGCCCCATGTGTGTTTGGGGATGCGAAATTTGACCATTAACTCATCGCTGGCGATGACTTTCTCTACCGCCTGCAGACACATCTGATGCAGTTCAGCGGTAACATCCTCAAGCTTCTCAACCTGCGCCAGCGTCAGTTTGTAATAGGCCTCTTCGCTCCAGTACGGCTCGCCGTACATAGTGTGAAAGTTAAAGCCATATTCTGTCGCCTTTTCGCGCCAGTCCGGGCGCTCGGTAATGCTGATTCTTTCCATGTCGCTTAGCCGCCCATTGAGCGTGAAGAAGAGGAGCTTGCTGAGCTACGCTGCATTGTTGATTGCTTAGCGACCGAGTCGCCAAACCCGCCGCGCGTCACGGTGCTGGTGGTGGCCGGCTTCGGCGCCATCGCGGTTTTCGGCACGGTCATAGTACGGCCAGGCTGCGCTGCGCCGTAGCTCTTACCACCCGCGTCGGTGTATTTACCATAGGCCGGGCTGGCCGGATTTTTTGAGCTGAACAGCGGTTGCTGAGCGCCCATTCCGCCGCCCATCATCCGGCCCATCATGTAGCCAGCCATCAGCGGCATCCAGAAGCTGCCGCTGCTTTGCGCCTGGGCCTGGTTTTCCGGAGCCATGCCAGCCTGAGCCGGCGCCTGCTGGCACTGACCTTCACCGAATTCGGCGACGCAATCTTCACGGGAGGCGTATTTCGGCGCGGTACGTTCCGCTTCTTTAAGCGCGTTATTGTAAGCGGTGGTGCACTCTGCGGATTTGCTCGGGTTAGCGGCAGAGCAGTCATCGGCGTTTTGATACAGAGAAACCGTTTCATCGCTTTGTTCACAACCGGCGAGCATAAATACCGCCGTCACGGCAAGCGCGACGGGAGTTAAATGACGAGCGCTCCAGCTTTTGCGGAAGGAGGCGTGTTTAATATTTTTTGTCCGTTTCATGTTTGTCTTCCTGGACCCAGTGGTATGCGTTTTGTTAACGCTCAGGATAGAGGATGAGTGGTGGAAAATGAAGCGAATAGGGGCGGAAAGCGGGGGATCTTTACGTTGCCTTACGTTTAACGCTTCGCTTACCCGCGGGGTAAGCGAAGCGTGGAGTGCGCAAGCGTGATTACTGGCGGAACGGGTTGCTGCCGTTGGTGCTGCGTGCGGACGCCGGTTTTGCCGCGGCGGTGTTGCTGTAGCCGTCAGCGCTGGCATCCTGCTGCGGATTTTCCGGCGCGACGCTGTCCGGCGAGGTCGGAATCGCTTTACCCAGCGTGTTGTTCAGCGCAACCAGGTCCTGCTCGTTCAGCGTACCGAGCGCGGACTTGATGTTCAGCTCGTTAATCAGGTAGTTATAACGCGCGTTGGACAGCTGCTGTTTTGCGTTATACAGCGTGGTGGTCGCGTCCAGGACATCGACGATGGTACGCGTTCCCACTGAATAACCGGCTTCCATGGCATCCAGTGAACTTTGGGCAGAGACCACGGCCTGTTTGTAGGCATTGATGCTGCTGATGGACGCGTTCACGTTGTTAAAAGAGGAACGAACGGTCTGCACCACGCTACGATGCGCGCTTTCCAACTGCTCGCTGGCGCCGACAAAGTTGTACTGCGCCTGTTTAACCTGGGAGTTCACCATCCCGCCCTGATACAGCGGCAGGGAGAAGTTCAGGCCGATTTGGTTCTGCCCGATATCTCTGTCCTGCGTGGTGTTTTTAGAACCATTGTAGCTGTTATTAGATACGCTACTGGTCGCGTTTAAATTCAGGGTCGGCAGATGCCCATCCTGCGCCTGGCGAATTTGCTCGCGCGCCAGGTCCTGGCTGAGTCGGGCCTGCAGCAGCGACAGGTTGCGGTTTTCCGCTTCTTTCAGCAGCGCGTTCACCGCCGATGGTTTCGTGGTTTTAAACCCATCAACATTCAGCGAGGCCAGCTCCGGATAGTAGTTGCCGGTCACCTGGCGCAGCTCTTCAACCGCGTTATCGAGGTCGTTGCGCGCGGTGACTTCGTTTGCCAGCACGGCATCGTACTGTGAACGGGCGTTCTGTACGTCAGTAATCGCCACCAGGCCAACGTTAAAGCGCTGGGTGGTCTGATCTAACTGGCGGTAAATAGCCTGTTTCTGCGCTTCGGTATAGGAGAGCGTATCGATAGCGGCCAGCACTTTAAAATAGGCCGTCGCGGTGTTCAGAATCAGCGTTTGCTGGTCCGTCTGATAGGTGACGTCCTGAATGCCGGCGTTCTTTTCCTGCAGCGTCAGCGCACGCCATTTCGACATATCAAACAGAACCTGCGTGAGCTGCAGCGATCCGCTGGTGACGTCGGAATTCTGGTCTTTAGCATCACGGAAGCCGCTGGTATAGGTATAATCTGCACCCAGACCGAGCTGCGGCAGTAACGGGCTACGCGCTTCGTTGATCTTCTCGAATGCGGCATCACGATCGGCTGCTGATTTACGCAGATCAGGGTTGCTGATACGCGCCTGCTGATAAACCTGCAGCAGGTTTTCTGCCTGGCTCATGGCGCTGAAGCCAGTCAGGCCCAGGCCGATAAGGATGGGAAAGAGTTTCTTCATTTGCATTCCTTGTTGTGAAGCATTTAGCGCTACTCAAATTCTAAAAATAATCACTGATTGTATAGAGTCTGTTACCGTAAAAAGTTGGCGTTATGTGCCATGGGGCGGTAATTTGCACCAATCTAACATACGAGCCGTAAAACGGTAGCCACACCGCCTATAAATTCATAACTTCATGTTCTACAGGATATCGAAATGAGCGACGTCAATCAGCAGGGGATTACCTTCTCTAAAAACGATGTAGAAATTATTGCACGCGAAACGCTTTATCGCGGTTTTTTTTCGCTCGATTTATATCGTTTTCGCCATCGCCTGTTTAACGGCGGCATGAGTGATGAAGTGACGCGTGAAATTTTTGAGCGCGGGCACGCCGCAGTCTTGCTACCCTTTGACCCGGTGCGCGATGAAGTTGTGCTCGTCGAGCAGATCCGTATTGCGGCGTACGATACTAGCGCGAGCCCGTGGCTGCTTGAAATGGTCGCCGGTATGATAGAAGAAGGCGAATCTCCTGAAGATGTCGCACGTCGTGAAGCGGTGGAAGAGGCCGGGCTTAATGTTGGCCGGATTAAACCGGTCCTGAGCTACCTGGCCAGCCCCGGCGGCACCAGCGAAAGACTGTCTATTATGGTGGGAGAAGTCGATGCCACGACGGCGAAAGGGATTCATGGATTGGCCGACGAAAATGAGGATATTCGCGTCCATGTGGTGAGCCGGGAACAGGCTTACAAATGGGTGGAAGAGGGGAAAATCGACAACGCAGCCTCTGTCATCGCGCTGCAATGGCTGCAACTGCATTATCACAATTTACGCAACGAGTGGACAAAATGAAGCGTTATACGCCTGACTTTCCTGAAATGATGCGCCTGTGTGAAACCAACTTTGCCCAGCTGCGCCGCCTGTTGCCGCGAACGGATGCAGCGGGAGAAAAGGTGAGTTACCAGGTGGGCAACGCGCAATACCGATTAACCATCGTCGAATCGACCCGCTACACTACGTTAGTAGCGATTGAGCAGACGGCTCCCTCGGTGAGCTACTGGAGTCTGCCGTCAATGACGGTACGGCTCTATCACGATGCAATGGTCGCTGAAGTGTGTTCAAGCCAGCAGATCTTTCGCTTCAAAGCGCGGTATGATTATCCTAATAAAAAGTTGCATCAACGCGACGAAAAGCATCAAATTAATCAGTTTTTGGCCGATTGGCTGCGATACTGTTTAGCACATGGAGCGATGGCGATTCCGGTTTGTTAGCGTCGTGAAACCTAAGGACACCATTTGGAAAGCCTGTTAAACCTACCTTTGGCTGGTGAGGCCAGAGTCAGGATATTACAAATTACCGATACTCACCTGTTTGCTGAAAAACACGAAACGCTGTTAGGCATCAATACCTGGGAAAGCTATCAGGCCGTACTGGATGCTATCCGCGCCTCACAGCGAGAATGCGACCTGATTGTTGCTACAGGCGATCTGGCGCAAGATCACTCTGCCGCGGCCTATCAGCATTTTGCTGAGGGCATCGCGAGTTTTGCTGCACCTTGCGTCTGGCTGCCGGGTAATCATGATTTTCAACCGGCGATGTACAGCACGCTGCAGGAATCAGGCATCTCCCCCGCTAAACGCGTATTGCTGGGCGACCATTGGCAAATACTGCTCATGGATAGCCAGGTGTTCGGCGTGCCGCATGGCGAACTGAGCGATTTCCAGCTGGAATGGCTGGAGCAGAAGCTGGCGGAAGTCCCGGAGCGGTATACGCTGCTGCTGTTGCACCACCATCCTATGCCGTCAGGCTGTAGCTGGCTGGATCAGCATAGCCTGCGCAATGCCGGGGCGCTTGATTGCGCGCTGGCCGCGTTTCCTCGCGTTAAGCATCTGCTGTGCGGCCATATTCATCAGGAACTGGATCTTGACTGGAACGGTCGGCGCATGATGGCCACGCCATCCACCTGCGTGCAGTTTAAGCCGCACTGCGCTAACTTCACGCTGGATACCGTCTCTCCGGGCTGGCGCTGGCTGGATCTGCATCCTGACGGCACATTGACCACTGAAGTTTGCCGCCTTGAAGGCGTGAAATTTCACCCGGATATCGCTTCAGAAGGATACTGATGTCTACGCTTCTCTATCTGCATGGTTTTAACAGCTCGCCGCGCTCGGCAAAAGCGACTGCGTTGAAAGAGTGGCTGGCGCGGACCTATCCTGACATCTCAATGGTGATACCGGAGCTCCCGGTTTACCCTGCGCAAGCGGCTGAGCATCTGGAGTCTCTGGTGCTGGAGCATGGCGGTGAACCGCTGGGTGTTGTCGGGTCGTCGCTGGGGGGATATTACGCGACCTGGCTATCGCAGTGCTTTATGCTACCGGCGGTGGTCGTGAACCCTGCGGTGCGCCCGTTTGAGCTATTGAACAATTTCCTTGGCCCTAATGAGAATCCATACACGGGGCAGCAATATGTGCTAGAGTCTCGCCATATTTACGATCTCAAAGTCATGCAAATTGACCCGCTGGAAGCGCCGGATTTAATCTGGTTATTGCAGCAAACGGGCGATGAAGTGCTTGATTACCGCCAGGCCGTTGATTATTTCGCCTCCTGCCGACAGACGGTAGAGGAGGGCGGTAATCACGCATTTGTTGGCTTTGAAGATCATTTCACTCAGATTATCGATTTTCTGGGCCTGCGCTGAGCGGTTCGGAACGACCTACGAATACACACCATGACGCAATCTTCATATAACGCTGATGCCATTGAGGTACTCACCGGGCTTGAGCCGGTTCGCCGCCGTCCGGGAATGTACACTGATACCACACGTCCAAATCATCTTGGTCAGGAAGTTATTGATAACAGCGTGGATGAGGCCCTGGCCGGTCACGCGAAACGCGTGGAGGTCATTCTCCATGCCGATCAGTCGCTGGAAGTTATCGATGATGGCCGCGGAATGCCGGTGGATATCCACCCTGAAGAGGGGGTTCCGGCAGTTGAACTGATTCTTTGCCGCCTGCACGCGGGGGGGAAATTCTCCAATAAGAACTACCAGTTCTCCGGCGGCCTGCATGGCGTAGGGATATCGGTGGTCAACGCCTTATCGAAACGCGTTGAGGTGAACGTGCGCCGCGACGGCCAGATCTACAGCATCGCCTTTGAAAACGGCGATAAAGTAGAAGATCTCCACGTGACCGGTACCTGCGGTAAGCGTAATACCGGTACCAGCGTGCACTTTTGGCCGGATGAAAGCTTTTTTGACAGCCCGCGTTTTTCCGTCTCACGCCTCTCGCATTTATTAAAAGCCAAGGCCGTTCTTTGCCCTGGCGTAGAGATTGTTTTCCGCGATCTGGTCAACGATAGCGAACAGCGCTGGTGCTATGCCGATGGTCTGACCGACTATCTTAGCGAAGCGGTTAACGGCCTGCCTCTGCTGCCGGAAAAACCGTTCGTCGGCACCTTCTCCGGTGATACTGAAGCGGTCGACTGGGCGCTGCTGTGGCTGCCGGAAGGCGGCGAGCTGCTGACCGAAAGCTACGTCAACCTGATTCCTACGATGCAGGGCGGAACCCACGTTAATGGTCTGCGCCAGGGGCTACTGGACGCCATGCGCGAGTTCTGTGAATATCGGAACATCCTGCCGCGCGGCGTGAAGCTGTCGGCGGAAGATATCTGGGAACGCTGCGCCTACGTGCTCTCCGTGAAGATGCAGGATCCTCAGTTTGCCGGGCAAACCAAAGAGCGCCTCTCTTCACGTCAGTGCGCCGCGTTTGTTTCCGGCGTGGTCAAAGACGCCTTCAGCCTGTGGCTAAACCAGAACGTCCAGTCGGCAGAGCTGCTGGCGGAGATGGCGATTTCCAGCGCCCAGCGTCGTCTGCGCGCGGCGAAGAAAGTGGTGCGTAAAAAGCTAACCAGCGGTCCGGCGCTCCCCGGTAAGCTGGCGGACTGCACCGCCCAGGATTTGAACCGCACCGAACTGTTCCTTGTGGAAGGGGATTCCGCGGGCGGCTCGGCCAAGCAGGCGCGCGATCGCGAATATCAGGCGATCATGCCGCTGAAAGGTAAAATCCTGAACACCTGGGAAGTTTCTTCCGATGAAGTGTTGGCTTCCCAGGAAGTGCATGATATTTCCGTCGCCATTGGTATCGACCCGGATAGCGACGACCTGAGCCAGCTGCGCTACGGCAAGATTTGTATTCTGGCGGATGCCGACTCCGATGGTCTGCACATCGCGACGCTGCTGTGCGCGCTGTTCGTCAGGCATTTCCGTACTCTGGTCAAACACGGCCATGTCTACGTGGCGCTGCCGCCCCTGTACCGTATCGACCTCGGCAAAGAGGTGTATTACGCGCTCACAGAAGAAGAGAAAACCGGCGTGCTGGAGCAGCTTAAGCGCAAGAAAGGCAAACCGAACGTACAGCGCTTCAAAGGGCTGGGCGAGATGAACCCCATGCAGCTGCGCGAGACCACGTTGGATCCGAATACCCGCCGTTTGGTACAGCTGATTATCAACGATGAAGACGAGCAGCAGACAACCGCCATGATGGATATGCTGTTAGCGAAGAAGCGCTCTGAAGATCGGCGTAACTGGCTTCAGGAGAAGGGCGATCTGGCGGAGCTGGACGGATAATAAAAAATCGGCCGGGAAACCGGCCGATTTATTTGCTTGCTTAAATGCCCGCTTCGAGAATACGAATGTTCATTTCCAGCACGTCGCCTTTAACGGCTTCGCCGTAGGCTTTCATGTGCGGAGTCTGCAGGTGCGCCTCAAGATGGGCGACGCTTTCCCACTGCTCGACCATCACGATGGAATCCGGTGAAGTGGTCTGAAAACTGACGCCAGCGGCGTGATCGACCAGCGGCGCATAGCCATGGCAGCCTTCTTCCTGAAGAACGGTCGGGGTTATTTTTGCGAACTGATCAAGCACCGCCTGGCGATGGTGTTGGCCCGGACGAGTACGAATTTCAGCGATCACTGTCAACATGGTTAACTCAACTCCTTCTGTATATTCTCATCATACTTCAAGCCGCCGCTAAAATGAGCCGCGCTTGTCGTCTTTTCATAACTCACTACAGTTAACCAAAAATTTCCGTCAGATGCTTGCGATATTCTGCCGTATAACGCGGAACATCGGGCATTTTGATCACATCGTTGGCGATGAAGGTAGGTAGGGCGCTCATCCCAAGGAACTGGTTGGCCTTATGGAATGGCAAGTAAACACCGTCGACGCCAACGCCGTGGAAGAACTGATCTTTTTCGGTGAAGGCTTCCATCGGCGCGTTCCAGGTCAGAGACAGCATATATTTTTTCCCCTGAATCAGGCCGCCGGAACCATATTTCTTACTGGCGTCAGATCGAGTGCGGCCATCGCTGGCATACAGCGCGCCGTGACCTTCGGTAAAGACGTCATCAATGTACTTTTTCACCGTCCACGGCGCGCCCATCCACCAGCCCGGCATTTGCCAGATAACGGAATCGGCCCACAGGAAGTTTTGCACTTCGGTTTTCACGTCGTAGTCGCTATCGGCGCGGACCACTTTAACATCATGCCCGAGGTCGCGCAGATAGGTTTCCGCGACTTCAGTCAGGGTGTCGTTCAGCTGGCCGTTAGAGTGGCCGAACTTTTTTGCGCCATTAATAATCAGGATGTTACTCATTTTTTATCCTCAACTTTTCAATTTTGTGGTTAATTTTACCCCGCCGGGCAGAGCGGTAAAATGAGCAAAATGTGCAAAGTCTTTTGCTTTTATAGCAATAATGCCGCTACCAGCGAATGCGCGCCTCGAATCCGCCGTCGCGGGCGTTGCCGAAACTTGCCGTCATCCCGTGCAGCGCGGCGATGCGTTTGACTATGGAGAGCCCGAGGCCGCTACCGGGCTGCTCCTGGCCTGGAGGACGATAAAAGCGCTCGCCGACGCGCGCCAGGGCCTCGGCGCTGATGCCCGGGCCGTTGTCGCGTACGCGGAATTCACCGGCATCCAGGGTGATGTCGACCTGGCTTCCGGCGGGGCTATAGCGCACCGCGTTATCTAAAAGATTGCGCACCAGTAGGCTTAGCAGCAGCGGCTGCCCGGTGCGCAAGATGTTCTTCGCGTTCAGGTGCAGGCGTAGCTCAAGTCCGGCCAGTTGCGCCGGGTGGTACATCTCCATGACCGCAGACTGTAGCAGTTCATCAATGGCGATCGTCTGAACATCATCCAGCTGCGCCAGCGAATCCAGGCGCGATAGGGTAAGTAGCTGGTCGACCAGGCGGGTTGCGCGATCGATACCCTGGTGGAGCTGCTCCAGGGCTTTATCCAGCCCTTGCGGATCGTCCAGCGAGAGCTGGGCCACTTCGGTTTGCACCTTCAGCGCCGCCAGTGGGCTGCGCAGTTCGTGGGCGGCATCGGAGGTGAACCGACGCTCGCGGATCATGGTGTCATGCGTCCGGGTAAAGAGCTGATTTAGCGCGTCGACCAGCGGGCGAACTTCGCTGGGCACGTTCTCGCTATTTAGCGTTTCGGCGGAATCCGGCGCTCGGGTGCGCAGCGTGTTGGCCAGCTTTTTCAGTGGCGCCAGTTCCCGGCTTAACAGCACGATGAGCAGCAAAAACATCAGCGGCAGTGCAACCAGCCAGGGTGTAAGCTGGGAGGTGACGATATCCAGCGCCATCTCGCGGCGGTAATCCCATTCCTGGCCGACGACGATACGATGGCGCCCGTCGCGGGTGGTGAGCCACAGAAAGCGCCATTCGTCATCATCGCCGCGCAGGTAGCCGTCGCTGAACCCCTCCCGGTTGTTACCCCACAGGATATCCTGGCCATTTTCGCCATCGTTAAGCACCATTTTGCCGTCGGTGGTAAAGATAGCGAAAGCCAGCGCATCGTCGTCGAGATGGCCGTGTTTGACCTTTTTCTTTGTCCGCACCTGTGGCGCGAGGGTATGGAGCTCGTCGAAATTCATCGCGCTCAGGCGGCGGGCGAACAACAACTGCTGGGTATCGAACAGCTTATCCAGCTTGTCGGTGGTCTGTTGCCAGGCCACAAAGCTGGCAATGCCCCAGGCGGCGCTGGTCAGCAGCAAAAAAAGCAGCGTCAGGCGGACGCGCAGGCTCAGTTTCCCCAGCCGCTTCATGCGTCCCCCAGGGTATAGCCGATACCGTGTACGGTACGAATGAAAGCGCTGCCGAGCTTACGGCGCAGATGATGGACGTGTACTTCTATCGCGTTGCTGGAGACGTCGTCATCCCAGCTATAGAGCTTTTCTTCAATAAGCTTACGCGGCAGCACGCGTCCGGCATTGCGCATCAGCAGCTCCAGCAGAGCAAACTCCTTTGGCTTGAGCGGCAGGCTCTCGTCGTTCAGGGTGGCCGTGAGTCGGCCAGGATCGAGGACCACATTGCCGTGCCGCAGTTCGCTGCTGCTCTGGCCGTGGGCGCGGCGCATCAGTGCTTCCAGGCGCGCGGCGACTTCAACCAGCGCGAAAGGTTTGCAGAGATAGTCATCGGCGCCGAGGCGTAATCCTTCGACGCGCTGGTTAAGCGCGTCGCGGGCGGTCAGGATCAGTACCGGTTCGTGGCGGCCTTTGTCGCGCCATTCGCGCAGAATATCCAGCCCATCGATGCCGGGCAGGGTCAGGTCAAGAATAATGGCGTCGTAAGCGGCGTGATACAGCGCGGCTTTCCCCTCTTCGCCGCGGGTAAACCAGTCGACGCTGAAGCCCAGCTTGGTCAGTCCGGTTTTGAGGCCGTCACCGATCAGTTTGTCGTCTTCCACCAGTAAAATGCGCATTTTCTGCTCCTGTGTCCCTTGGATATTCCCGCAGTAAAGCGCGTTGCGGCGCGCGCTGTACAGGAATAAAATTTATTTTTTCCGCTTAAGAAGTTGTTAAGTTTTGCCCGGTGTAATAGTGACGATATAAACACAAAGGGAGAACACATCATGAAGAAAATCGCCGCAATGACCGCTATCATCGCCTTAGTTTCCATGCCGGTACTGGCCGCTGAGCAGGGCGGGTTTTCCGGACCCGGCTCGACGCAAACCAGCCAGACGACCACGCAAAACGGCGGGTTCATTGGCCCGAACGGGAGCGTAACGACGGTCGCGAATGCGAAAACCCTGCGTGACGATACCTGGGTGACCCTGCGCGGTAAAATCGTGGAGCGTATTTCCGACGACCTGTATAAATTCCAGGACAGCTCCGGCACCGTGAACGTCGATATCGATCACAAGCGCTGGAACGGCGTGACCGTGACCCCGCAGGATACGGTAGAGATTCAGGGTGAAGTGGATAAAGACTGGAACTCAGTGGAAATCGACGTAAAGCAGATTCGTAAAATCACGCCATAGTTTTCTCATCATCTTAAGCAAGATCGGTCAGGAACCGCACTCCTCGCTCTGTCAGAGTATGTTTCCGGGAGGATGCGATGAACGATACTCAGGTAAGCCCGGCCTTTGCCGGGCGTTTTCAGCAAGTGTGCTTGTACATTGAACGTCATCTGGACACGCCGCTGTCGCTGGAGACGCTCAGTGCGATAGCCCATAGCTCGCCGTATCATTTTCACCGGCAATTCAGCGCCTATAGCGGGGTACCGCTCTATCGCTATATCCAATGGTTACGTTTGCGTCGCGCCTGTTGGCGACTGGCGTTTAATCCACAGGAAAAGATTATCGATATTGCCCTTGATGCGGGGTTCCAGAACCCGGAGTCGTTCAGCCGCGCCTTCCGCAGCGCCTTCGCGCAAAGCCCCAGCCAATTCCGCCAACAGCCGGACTGGCTGGAATGGCATCGACGTGTACCGAAACATACGCTACAGGAGCAACACCCAATGGATGTTAAAATAATCCAGCTTCCTACCACTCAGATCGCGATGCTGCAGCATCGCGGTAACCCTGGTTTAGTCAATGAGACCGCCGCGAAGTTTATCGCCTGGCGCAAGAAGAGCGGTCTGTCCCCGGTCGCCAGCTGCGCAACCTGGGGGATCTCCTGGGACGACCCCGCTGCCACGCCGGCTGACGATTTTCGTTTCGATATTGGCGGTACGGTCAGCCAGCCGGTGCCGGAAAACAGCTTTGGCGTGGTGAATGGCGAGATCCCCGGCGGGCGCTGCGCAGTAGGGCGTCATTACGGTTCTCTGGACACGCTCGCGCAGAGTATCTGGTTTCTTTATCGCGACTGGCTGCCCGCATCGGGAGAGGCGCTGCGCGATTTCCCGGTTTTCTTTCGCTACCTCAATTTTGTGCATGAAGTCGGTGAGCATGAGCTGCAGACGGACGTTTATCTTCCGCTGAAATGAAGGATGTCCACGGAATTCCTCAACCAGCCTAACGCCCTGTGACTCAGGGCGTCAGATAGGGTATTATCGCCGGTAGTTTTGCCGTCCGAACGGCCGGTACGCAGATTGAGGATTCACGATTAATGAGCGATATGGCAGAGCGCCTCGCGCTGCATGAATTTACGGAAAACGCCTACCTGAACTACTCCATGTACGTCATCATGGACAGGGCGCTGCCGTTTATTGGCGATGGCCTGAAGCCGGTCCAGCGTCGCATCGTCTATGCGATGTCTGAGCTGGGTCTCAACGCCAGCGCCAAGTTCAAAAAGTCCGCCCGCACCGTCGGCGACGTGCTGGGTAAATACCATCCGCACGGCGATAGCGCCTGCTATGAAGCCATGGTGCTGATGGCGCAACCCTTCTCTTACCGCTATCCGCTGGTTGACGGTCAGGGGAACTGGGGGGCGCCGGACGATCCTAAATCCTTCGCCGCGATGCGTTATACCGAATCCCGTTTGTCGAAGTATGCTGAACTGCTGCTGAGCGAACTGGGGCAGGGCACCGTTGACTGGGTACCAAACTTTGACGGCACTCTGCAGGAGCCGAAAATGCTGCCTGCGCGCCTGCCCAATATTCTGCTCAACGGCACTACCGGCATCGCCGTCGGTATGGCGACGGATATTCCGCCGCACAACCTGCGTGAAGTGGCTCAGGCGGCCATTACCCTGATTGAAAAACCGCAGACCTCGCTGGACGATCTGCTGGATATCGTACAGGGGCCGGATTACCCGACCGAAGCGGAAATCATTACTCCGCGTGCCGAGATCCGCAAAATCTACCAGAATGGCCGCGGTTCGGTGCGTATGCGCGCGGTGTGGACGAAAGAAGACGGCGCGGTGGTGATCAGTGCGCTGCCGCATCAGGTTTCCGGCGCCCGCGTGCTTGAACAGATTGCCGCCCAGATGCGCAACAAAAAGCTGCCGATGGTGGATGACCTGCGCGACGAATCGGATCACGAAAACCCGACTCGTCTGGTGATCGTCCCGCGCTCTAACCGCGTGGATATGGAGCAGGTGATGAACCACCTGTTCGCGACGACCGATCTGGAAAAGAGCTATCGTATCAACCTGAATATGATCGGGCTTGATAACCGTCCTGCGGTAAAAAACCTGCTGGAAATCCTCTCGGAATGGCTGACTTTCCGCCGCGATACCGTGCGCCGTCGTCTCAGCTACCGTCTGGAAAAAGTCCTCAAGCGCCTGCATATCCTGGAAGGTTTGCTGGTGGCGTTTCTGAATATCGATGAAGTTATCGAAATTATCCGTCACGAAGATGAGCCGAAGCCGGCCCTGATGTCGCGCTTTGGCATCAGCGAAACCCAGGCGGAAGCGATTCTGGAGTTA
Organism: Klebsiella sp. BDA134-6; assembly: GCF_015601345.1. Taxonomy (NCBI): domain Bacteria; kingdom Pseudomonadati; phylum Pseudomonadota; class Gammaproteobacteria; order Enterobacterales; family Enterobacteriaceae; genus Klebsiella; species Klebsiella sp. BDA134-6. Next base: position 5,108,325 of record NZ_CP064784.1, on the reverse strand, counting down.
AAACTGCGCCATCTCGCCCGACTGGAAGAGATGAAGATCCGCGGTGAACAAAGCGAGCTGGAAAAAGAACGCGACCATCTGCAGGCCATTCTGGCGTCTGAACGCAAAATGAATAACCTGCTGAAGAAAGAGCTGCAGGCCGATGCCGACGCCTTTGGTGACGATCGTCGTTCGCCGCTGCGCGAGCGTGAAGAAGCGAAAGCGATGAGCGAGCACGATATGCTGCCGTCCGAGCCGGTGACCATCGTTCTGTCGCAGAGCGGCTGGGTACGCAGCGCCAAAGGCCATGATATCGACGCGCCGGGACTGAACTATAAAGCGGGAGACAGTTTTAAAGCCGCAGTGAAAGGGAAGAGCAATCAGCCGGTGGTCTTTATTGACACCACCGGGCGTAGCTACGCGATTGACCCGATCACCCTGCCGTCCGCACGCGGACAGGGCGAGCCGCTCACCGGTAAGCTGACGCTGCCGCCGGGGGCGACGGTGGAGCATATGCTGATGGAGGCCGATGATCAAAAACTGCTGCTGGCGTCCGACGCAGGCTACGGGTTTATTTGTACTTTCAACGATCTGGTCGCGCGCAACCGCGCCGGTAAGACGTTGATTAGCCTTCCGGATAACGCCCACGTGATGCCGCCGCTGGTGATTGAGGACGAGTCCGATATGCTGCTGGCCATTACCGCCGCCGGCCGCATGCTGATGTTCCCGGTCAGCGACCTGCCGCAGCTGTCGAAAGGCAAGGGCAACAAGATTATCAACATCCCGTCGGCGGAAGCGGCTGCGGGTCAGGATGGCCTGGCGCATCTGTTTGTCCTACCGCCGCAAAGTACGCTGACGATTCACGTCGGCAAACGGAAAATCAAACTCCGTCCGGAAGAGCTGCAAAAAGTCACCGGCGAGCGCGGCCGCCGCGGCTCTCTGATGCGTGGACTGCAGAAAATCGACCGGGTGGAGATTGACTCACCGCGTCGCGCCTCCGCGGGCGATAGCGAAGAGTAGGATGATCCTCCCCCGCAGTAAGGCGGGGGAGGTTAATATTTACCGCAAAATCGTTGTTTATTCAGGCATTGCGATTAACAATATCCGTCAGGATCGTTCGGGGTGCTTAACGCGCTTTGCAATGATGCCCGATGCCTGCAATCTGCGAAACAGCGAGTATAATTCTAAGCGGTTTGGGTTTTAGAGGTAGCTATGCTATTTATTTTTCGACTAATTATCGTTGTCATCTATTGTATTCTGGTCTGCATCTTCGGCTGTATTTATTGTCTGTTCAGTCCTCGTAATCCTAAGCACGTCGCCACCTTCGGTCACCTGTTTGGCAAACTGTCGCCGGTCTTCGGCCTGAAAGTCGAGCTGCGCAAGCCGGCCGATGCGGAAAGCTACGGCAACGCTATCTATATCGCTAACCACCAGAATAACTATGATATGGTGACGGCATCAAATATTGTGCAGCCGCCGACCGTTACCGTGGGTAAAAAGAGCCTGGCGTGGATCCCTTTTTTCGGCCAGCTCTACTGGCTAACGGGGAACCTGCTGATTGACCGCAATAACCGGGCAAAAGCGCACGGCACTATTGCCGAAGTCGTGAACGCGTTTAAAAAGCGCAATATCTCTTTTTGGATGTTTCCAGAAGGGACCCGCAGTCGAGGCCGCGGTCTGCTGCCTTTTAAAACCGGCGCTTTTCATGCGGCTGTCGCGGCTGGCGTGCCAATTATTCCGGTGTGCGTTTCTAATACATCGAATAAAATTAATCTCAATCGCCTGAATAACGGTCTGGTGATTGTAGAAATGCTGCCGCCGGTAGACACCAGTCAGTATGGAAAAGAGGGCGTTCGCGCGCTGGCGACGCACTGTCGCGAGCTGATGTCCGCTAAAATCGCTGAGCTGGATAAAGAAGTTGCCGAACGCGAAGCGGCCGCAAAGAAATAACACAGGAAACGCCGCGAAGCGCGCGCGTATTGCTGGCGGGAAACGAATTCCCTTGTTAATTAGTCAGTATTTCATGGAGTAAATATGTCACTCAGTCGGCGTCAGTTCATTAAGGCTTCAGGCGTAGCGCTGTGCGCAGGCGCCGCGCCGCTGAAAGCACAGGCCGCTGGTCAGCAGCCTGCGCTGCCGATCCCTCCTCTGCTGGAGTCCCGCCGCGGGCAGCCGCTATTTTTAACGCTACAGCGAGCGCACTGGTCGTTTACGCCCGGAACCCGCGCATCGGTGTGGGGGATTAACGGCCGCTATATGGGGCCAACCATTCGCGTCTGGAATGGCGACGATGTGAAGCTGATTTACAGCAACCGCCTGACGGAAAACGTGGCGATGACGATCCGCGGCCTGCAGGTCCCCGGTCCGCTGATTGGCGGCGCCGCGCGCATGATGTCCGCCAACGCCGACTGGGCTCCGGTACTGCCAATCCGCCAAAGCGCGGCGACGCTGTGGTATCAGGCCAACACGCCAAACCATATGGCAAAACAGGTCTATAACGGTCTGGCCGGGATGTGGCTGGTGGAAGATGATGTCAGTAAAAATCTGCCGATCCCCAATCACTACGGCGTGGATGATTTCCCGGTGATTATTCAGGATAAGCGTCTGGATAATTTCGGTACGCCTGAGTATAGCGAGCCCGGTAGCGGAGGGTTCGTTGGCGATACGCTGCTGGTGAACGGCGTTCAGGGGCCTTTCGTGGAAGTGTCGCGCGGCTGGGTGCGCCTGCGCCTGCTGAATGCGTCCAACTCCCGTCGCTATCAGCTGCAGATGAGCGATGGTCGATTGCTGCACGTGATTTCCGGCGATCAGGGGTTGCTGCCGGCGCCGGTTTCGCTGAAGCAGCTGTCGCTGGCGCCGGGTGAGCGTCGTGAAATTCTGGTCGATATGACTAACGGCGATGAAGTATCGATCACCTGCGGGGAAGCGGCCAGCATCGTCGATCGTATTCGCGGCTTCTTCGAACCGTCGAGCATCCTGATTTCCACCCTGATTCTGACGCTGCGCCCGACGGGCCTGCTGCCGCTGGTGACCGATAGCCTGCCCGTGCGTTTGCTGCCGACGGAGATTCTGGCTGGCGCGGCGATTCGCAGCCGCGATATCACGCTTGGTGACGATCCGGGTATTAACGGTCAGCTATGGGATCCGCAACGTATCGATATTACGGCGCAGCAGGGAACCTGGGAGCGCTGGACGGTGCGCGCCGACCGGCCGCAGTCCTTCCATATTGAAGGCGTGATGTTTCAGGTGCGTAACGTCAACGGCTCCGCGCCGTTCCCGGAAGATCGCGGCTGGAAGGATACCGTCTGGATCGATGGTCAGGTTGAGCTGCTGGTCTATTACAATCAGCCCTCCTGGCCGCACTTCCCGTTCCAGTACTTAAGTCAGACGCTGGAGCTTGCCGACCGTGGCTCTATTGGCCAGATTCTGGTGAATCCGGCGCCGTAATGTATTCTGTCCCGGCCCATACCGGCCGGGATCGGAAAAACCTCCTTCATTTCTTCCATCGTTCCGGCTTATAATCGCCGCCCTTTTTGATTATTTTTTTATCATTTCCCCGGAAGCAATATGAGCGCAATATCCCTGATCCAACCGGATCGTGACCTTTTCTCCTGGCCGCAGTACTGGGCCGCCTGCTTTGGCCCCGCGCCGTTCTTGCCGATGTCGCGAGAAGAGATGGATCAACTTGGCTGGGATAGCTGCGACATTATTCTGGTTACCGGCGATGCCTATGTCGATCACCCGAGCTTTGGCATGGCGATCTGCGGACGCATGCTGGAAGCGCAGGGGTTCCGCGTGGGGATTATTTCCCAGCCGGACTGGAATAATAAAAACGACTTTATGCGCCTGGGTAAACCGAATCTGTTCTTCGGCGTCACCGCCGGGAATATGGATTCGATGATCAACCGCTACACTGCTGACCGTAAGCTGCGCCATGACGATGCCTACACGGCGGGGAACGTGGCCGGCAAGCGCCCGGATCGCGCCACGCTGGTTTATACGCAGCGTTGCAAAGAAGCGTGGAAAGATGTGCCGGTGATCCTCGGTGGTATCGAAGCCAGCCTGCGCCGAACCGCGCACTACGACTACTGGTCTGATACCGTGCGTCGCTCGGTTCTGGTGGACTCTAAAGCCGATATGCTGATGTTCGGCAACGGCGAGCGTCCGCTGGTGGAAGTGGCGCACCGTCTGGCCGCCGGCGAGCCTATCGGGCAAATTCGCGACGTTCGCAACACCGCGATCATGGTGAAGGAAGCGCTGCCGGGCTGGAGCGGGGTGGACTCCACGCGTCTGGACACGCCGGGGAAAATCGATCCGATCCCGCATCCGTACGGTGAAGATCTGCCGTGCGCGGATAACAAAACCGTCGCACCGCCAAAACAGGAAGCGAAGCGCGTTACCGTACAGCCGCCGCGTCCGAAGCCGTGGGAAAAGACCTATGTCCTGCTGCCTTCTTTTGAAAAGGTGAAAGGCGACAAGGTTCTCTACGCGCACGCGTCGCGTATTCTGCACCATGAAACTAACCCCGGCTGCGCCCGCGCGCTGATGCAGAAACACGGCGAACGCTATATCTGGGTTAACCCGCCCGCTATTCCGCTTTCCACTGAAGAGATGGATAGCGTGTTTGCCCTGCCGTATAAGCGCGTTCCGCATCCTTCATACGGCGATGCCCGCATTCCGGCCTACGAGATGATTCGCTTCTCGATTAACATCATGCGCGGCTGTTTTGGCGGCTGTTCGTTTTGCTCGATTACCGAGCATGAGGGCCGCATCATTCAGAGCCGCTCCGAAGATTCGATCATCAATGAAATCGAAGCGATTCGCGACACGGTTCCCGGCTTTACCGGCATTATTTCCGATCTTGGCGGTCCGACGGCCAACATGTATATGCTGCGCTGCAAGTCGCCGCGCGCCGAGCAAACCTGCCGCCGCCTGTCATGCGTTTATCCGGATATCTGTCCGCATATGGACACTAACCATGAGCCGACGATTAATCTTTACCGCCGCGCCCGTGACCTGAAAGGCATCAAAAAGATCCTTATCGCGTCCGGCGTGCGTTATGACATCGCCGTTGAAGACCCGCGCTATATTAAAGAGCTGGCCACCCACCACGTTGGCGGTTATCTGAAGATTGCCCCTGAGCATACGGAAGAGGGGCCGCTGTCGAAGATGATGAAGCCAGGAATGGGCAGCTACGATCGCTTTAAGCAGCTGTTTGATACCTATTCGAAGCAGGCGGGTAAAGAGCAGTATCTGATCCCGTACTTTATTTCCGCCCATCCGGGGACGCGGGATGAAGATATGGTGAATCTGGCGCTGTGGCTTAAGCAGCATCGTTTCCGCCTGGATCAGGTGCAAAACTTCTATCCATCGCCGCTGGCGAACTCGACCACCATGTATTACACCGGTAAGAACCCGCTGGGTAAGATTGGCTATAAGAGTGAGGATGTAGTGGTGCCGAAGGGCGACAAACAGCGCCGCCTGCACAAGGCGCTGCTGCGCTATCACGACCCGGCCAACTGGCCGCTGATTCGCCAGGCGCTGGAGACCATGGGTAAAAAGCACCTGATCGGCAGCCGTCGCGATTGCCTGGTACCGGCGCCGACGATCGACGAGATGCGCGAAGCGCGTCGCCAGAACCGCCATACTCGTCCGGCGCTAACCAAGCATACGCCGGTGGCGCATCAGCGCCAGACGCCGGCAGGCCAGAAAAAGCGGGTAAAAGCAGGGCGTTAATCTCTTGCCCGGTGGTTATAGGCTACCGGGCCAAAGCCTCAACGGCAAAAGCCGTTATGTGGCTATGCTTCTCTGATTCTGGCGGCCAGCGCCGCCAGCTTTTCATCATCCGCCCGCTCGTGATCGTGGGAAGAGAGATAGCCTTCGTATTGCGCAAAAAACTGAGTCTGACGCGACTCGATAGGCCGCCATTGGGTCATATCGCCGGTGCCGTGCATCGGGCTGAGCTTGCTGTGGACATGGTCAACGCCATAGCCTTCAAAAAACATCCCCGTACGGCCCACGTCATCAAAGGCTTTATCCAGAAGCTTCGCCACTTTCTGCGTCGCCAGCACCAAATCGGCCAGCGCCTGCGGCGGCATATCAAACGCATAGCTGGGGTAGTGCTTCTTTGGGATCACGACCGTAAAACCGTCGGTATTGGGGAAAATAGAGAGAAAGGCGAGGTGGTGTTCATCTTCCCACACCTTATGGCAGGGGGCTTTCCCCGCAACAATTTGACAGAAAATACAGCTCATCAGCACACATCCATTTGATTGCAACAAACTCTCAATGTACGTGGTTTTAACCGGTCCGCAAAGCGATGCTCCGCCGAAATCCGACGGAGCGGGGAAGATTAACCGCCGAACTGATCCGGGTCTGGCCCCAGGCGTTTGTTCTGGTCCAGTTTAGTGATTTCACTTAATTCATCTTTATCAAGACGGAAGTCCCAGACGTTAAAATTCTCGGCAATGCGCGATGGCGTCACCGATTTCGGGATCACCACCAGGCCGCTGTCCAGATGCCAGCGGATTACGATCTGCGCCGGGGTTTTAGCGTATTTATCCGCCAGTTGACGAATAATTTTGTGATCGAATACCCCTTCGCCGCCCTGCGCCAGCGGGCTCCAGGACTCGGTCTGGATCTTATGCGTCGCATTCCAGGCGTGAAGCTGACGCTGCTGCATCAGCGGGTGAAGTTCAATCTGGTTTATCACCGGAGCGACACCGGTTTCATCGATGATTTTTTGCAGATGATGAACCTGGAAATTACACACGCCGATGCTTTTTGCCAGCCCCTGCTGCTGCAGCTCAATTAAGCTTTTCCAGGCGTCGACGAAGTGGTTCGTTGCCGGAACCGGCCAGTGAATTAAATATAAATCGACGTAGTCGAGCTTCAGTTTTTTCAGACTTTCCTGCAGCGCTTCTTTGGGCTGCTTTTGATCGTCATTCCACAGTTTCGTGGTGACGAACAGCTCATCGCGGGGAACGCCTGCGCTGCTCAATGCGTTGCCGACGCCGGTTTCATTTTGGTACACGGCGGCGGTGTCAAACGAGCGATAACCGACTTCCAGCGCCTTATGAATGGCGGAGACGACTTCCTCGTTGCCTGCTTTCCACACGCCGAGCCCCAGCTGCGGCATCAGGTTGCCGTCGTGTAGTTTTATAACGGTTGGATGTGTCATGCCTTCCTCCTGTTAATGAACTCAGCGGAATAAAATCCGCCGAGGGGTAGCATTAAGTCTGGACGAAATAGCTAAAAACGGTAGTTAAACTCCTCTCCTTTGCGCGAGTTTACGCGTCGGAGAGGAGGTTGATTAGCGTGCAGCCTCGTAAATACGGCGGCTGACGTCCAGCGTAATATCCTGGTTTTCGCCCAGTTGGGTCATGCCGTGCTCTTCCAGTTTCGCCAGCAGCGCCGGGATAGAGCTACCATCCAGACCGTAGGCAGAAAGGCGCGTCGGGACACCCATCTGTTCGAAGAAATCACGCGTTGCGGCGATGGCGGCATCGATACGCTGCTCTTCAGAACCTTCGGTGATGTTCCAGACGCGAGCGGCGTACTGCAGCAGCTTGGCGCGTTTAGCGTCGCGTTTTTCATTCCACAGCGCAGGCAGGACGATAGCCAGGGTCTGGGCATGATCGAGACCGTGCATGGCGGTCAGCTCGTGGCCGAGCATATGGGTCGCCCAGTCCTGCGGCACGCCTGCGCCAATCAGGCCATTCAGTGCCTGGGTGGCCGCCCACATAATATTGGCGCGTACGTCGTAGTTTTCCGGCTCTTTCAGCGCTTTCGGGCCGTCTTCCACCAGGGTCAGCAGAATGCCTTCGGCAAAGCGGTCCTGAATTTTGCCGTCGACCGGATAGGTGACGTACTGTTCAACGGTATGGACAAATGCGTCGACGACGCCGTTAGCCACCTGGCGCGGCGGCAGGGTATAGGTGTAAACCGGATCCAGGATGGCGAACACCGGCTGGACGTGGCTGGACATAAACGCGCGTTTGTCACCGGTGGTTTTGCGCGAGATGACCGCGCCTTTATTGGATTCGGAACCGGTCGCCGGCAGCGTCAACACGGAGCCCATCGGGATGGCGCTGGCCACTTTGCTGCCGTAGGTTTCGAGGATTTCCCACGGATCGCTATCGGCATTGTAGTGGGCCGCCGCGGCGATGAATTTGGTGCCGTCGAGAACGGAACCGCCGCCCACCGCCAGCAGGAAAGTGATTTTTTCATCACGCGCAATTTTTACCGCGTTCATCAGCGTTTCGTAGGATGGGTTGGGCTCGATGCCGCCAAATTCCCGGACGTCAATGCCGTTCAGCGCGCTGAGAACCTGATCAAGCACGCCGGTTTTCTTCACGCTACCGCCGCCGTAGGTGACAAGCACGCGAGCATCCGCCGGGATTTGATCGCGCAGATTTTCAATCGCGCCTTTACCGAACAGAATGCGGGTTGGGGTATGTAGGTCGAAATTATTCATGGCTGATGCCCTCAAATAGATAAAACCGCCAACAGAGACGATACCTCTGCCAGATGACGGACATTGTGTTCCCGTCGCCCGTTCCCCTCAATGCACATTCCTGCCGTTGTCTTGCCCATTTCTCCTTGGGGCTGGAGAAATACGCCGGAAGTGCGCACAATACGGAGGTAAAAAAACGTTCGCAGAGGCCCGCCAAATGAACCGCGCTGAGATATGTCAGTTACTAACGAGTAAGGTTAATCAGCTGAAAGATAAAGAGGAAGTGCTTAATGGTCTGCTGCCGGATATTCGCCTGCTGTACGGTACCCAGCCGGGGACACGGACGCCGGTCATGTATCAGCCGGGGATCGTTTTTCTCTTTTCCGGGCATAAAATTGGTTACATTAACGAGCGTACCTTTCGCTATGACACCAATGAGTATTTGCTGCTGACGGTACCGCTACCGTTTGAATGCGAAACCTTCGCCACCCCGGAAGTGCCGCTGGCGGGGATTCGGCTGAATGTCGATATTCTGCAACTGCAAGAGCTGCTGATGGATATCGGCGAAGATGAGCAGTTTCAGCCGTCCATGGCGTCGAGCGGGATTAACTCCGCGGTGCTGTCCGAAGAGATTCTGTGCGCGGCGGAGCGCTTGCTGGACGTAATGGAGCGCCCGCTGGACGCGCGCATTCTTGGCAAACAGATTATCCGCGAAATCCTTTATCACGTGCTGACCGGGCCGTGCGGGGGGGCGCTGCTGGCGCTGGTCAGCCGGCAGACCCACTTCAGCCTGATCAGCCGCGTATTGAAGCGTATTGAAAGCCAGTACACGGAAAACCTCAGTGTCGATCAGCTGGCGGCGGAAGCAAATATGAGCGTCTCGGCGTTCCACCATAACTTTAAATCAGTCACCAGCACCTCCCCGCTGCAGTACCTGAAAACCTATCGCCTGCATAAAGCGCGCATGCTGATGATCCACGATGGTATGAAGGCCAGCGCGGCGGCGATGCGGGTGGGCTATGAAAGCGCGTCGCAGTTCAGCCGCGAGTTTAAGCGTTATTTCGGCATGACGCCGGGGGAAGATGCGGCGCGAATCAGAACGATTCAGGGGATGTGACGAACGATGTAAGGGCGGCGAATCCGCGCCGCCCCGGCAAACGATCAGGCGTTACAGTATTTCTTTTTAATCACCACGATAACCGTACCGAGCAGCCCGGCGATCAGCAGCGCGATAGGCAGAATCATCAGACAGGTCATAACCTGATCTTCATGACGCTTAACGAAGGGAATCATGCTCAGCGCATAGCCCAGGCCGGTAACCACGCCAACCCACAGCAGCGCGCTCAGCCAGTTGAAGAACTGGAAGCGGCGGTTTGGCAGCCCGGAAATGCCCGCCATGGTGGGCAGCAGGGTGCGAACAAACGCCAGGAAACGCCCGGCCAGCAGCGCCAGCAGGCCGTGTTTGTCAAACATGCAGGTTGCCCGCTGATGGTACTTATGCGGCAGATGCCCAAGCCAGCGCTTAACCGTGATGGTGTTACCCAGCCAGCGCCCCTGGATATAGCTCAGCCAGCAGCCGAGGCTGGCCGCTGCGGTTAAAATGGCGACCGTAGGTACAAAGTCCATTACGCCTTTGGCGATCAGCGCCCCGGCGAGCAGCAGCAGGCTATCGCCCGGTAAAAATGAGGCGGGCAGCAGACCGTTTTCCAGAAACAGGGTTGCGAACATGACCAGATATACAACGCCCACAACGTGGGGGTTTGCCAACGCGGCAAAATCATGCTGCCACAGCGCGGCGACAATTTCTTGAATGACAACCATGGACTTTCCTAAGTGGTACCGTGTTTTTTGTCTAGTGTACTCCTGAAGAGGCTCGGGCACCTTGATCCCGGGCGCAACTAAAGCGGCCGTTTTTCTAAAAAACGTCCGCTATTGTTGCCACTGACTGTCACTTTACACGATACGCGCGAAGCCCGCCGCTAAATCATCCTGCAGATCGGTAACATTTTCTAACCCGATATGCAGGCGGATCAGCGTGCCGCTGAAATCAACTTCAGCATCAGGGCGGATTGCGGCAATGTGTTCCGGCTGGTTGGCTAAAATCAGCGATTCAAAGCCGCCCCAGGAGTAGGCCATGCTGAACAAGCTGAAGTGGTCCAGATAAGCGGAGAGTTCGGCGTCGGTCAGGCGTTTATTGAGCACGAAAGAGAACAGGCCGCTGCTGCCGGTGAAGTCGCGCTGCCAGAACTCATGGCCTTTGCTGCCGGGCAGAGCGGGGTGATTCACGCGGGCCACTTGTGGATGCTGGGCCAGCCATTCGGCAATCTGCAGGCTGCTTTCATGGTGCTGACGCAGACGCACCGCCAGAGTGCGCAGACCGCGGCTGGTCATATAGGCGGTATCGGCATCCACCATTTGCCCCATCAGATAGGCGTTTTCGCGCAGCTGCGCCCAACAGCGCTCATTGGACACGGCGGTACCGACCATCGCGTCGGAATGGCCGATCAGGTATTTGGTGCCGGCCTGAATGGAGATATCGATACCAAACTCCAGCGCTTTGAACAGCACGCCCGCCGCCCAGGTGTTGTCGATCATAATGATGGCTTCGGGAGCGACGCGGCGCACCGCCGCGACGATCGCCGGAACATCATGAACTTCCATGGTGATGGATCCGGGGGATTCGAGGAACACCACGCGGGTGTTCGGCTGTACCAGACGGGCGATATCGCCGCCGATGAGCGGGTCGAACCAGACGGTGGTGACGCCGAGTTTGGCGAGGATTTTAGTGCAGAAATCCTGGGTAGGTTCATAGGCGGTGTTGGTTACCAGAATATGGTCGCCCTGCTCGACAAATGCCAGAATGGTATTGGCCACCGCCGCCGCGCCGCAGGGAAAAAGGGCACAGCCGGCGCCGCCTTCCAGCTCGCACATCGCTTCCTGCAGGGAAAAGTGGGTCAGCGTCCCGCGACGCCCGTAGAACAGTTCGCCTTTGGCGCGGTTGCGGGTGGCGTGTTTTTTCGCTTCGACGGTGTCGAAAACCAGCGATGAGGCGCGCTGAATGACGCTGTTTACCGAGCCCTGAGTGTATTTTTTGCTGCGTCCGGCGTGAACCAGCGCAGTATCAAGATGTTTATCAGCCATGTTCAGATAACCTGTTTTTATACGTCTGGACGTCTAAACTAACATGAATACCCGTTAATGTACCGGGTCGCGGCGGATACAGGTAAAAATTTTACCAACGGTGGGGTCAGCAACTTTTTTACTGCGTAAGCGCAAGGAAAATAATCGTGATTTGCTGCACAGTGTAAATACTAATGAGAACCACTATCAATTCGATGTCGTTTTGATATTATTGTGCGCAGATTTTGTGATTTACGTCCTGGAGATACAGTGTGGGTAATAATTTGATGCAGGCGGATCTCTCCGTTTGGGGTATGTATCATCATGCCGATATTGTCGTTAAGGTAGTGATGATCGGCCTGATTCTGGCGTCGGTAGTCACATGGGCTATCTTTTTCGGCAAAGGCGCAGAGATCCTGGCCAGCAAGCGTCGCCTCAAGCGCGAACAGCAGCTGGTTGCAGAAGCACGCTCTCTCGACCAGGCCAGCGATATCGCTAACGCGTTCGAGGCGAAAAGCCTGACCTCCCAACTGATCAACGAAGCGCAGAACGAGCTGGAGCTGTCCGCAGGTTCTGAAGATAACGAAGGCATTAAAGAGCGTACCGGTTTTCGACTGGAGCGTCGCGTGGCGGCGGTGGGTCGTTACATGGGGCGCGGCAACGGTTATCTGGCGACCATCGGCGCGATTTCCCCGTTTGTTGGTCTGTTTGGTACCGTCTGGGGCATCATGAACAGCTTTATCGGTATTGCCCAGACCCAGACCACTAACCTGGCGGTCGTGGCGCCAGGCATCGCGGAAGCTCTGCTGGCTACGGCAATTGGCCTGTTCGCTGCGATTCCGGCGGTGGTCATCTACAACATCTTCGCCCGTATGATTGCCAGCTACAAAGCTTCACTTGGCGATGTCGCCGCCCAAGTTCTGCTGCTGCAAAGCCGCGATCTGGACCTGAGCGCCAGCGGCGTTAAGCCAGTGCGTACCGCCCAGAAACTTCGCGTAGGTTGATGCTTTATGGCCATGCATTTTAACGAAAACCTCGATGATAACGGTGAAATGCACGACATCAACGTGACGCCGTTTATCGACGTCATGCTGGTGCTGCTGATCATCTTTATGGTGGCGGCGCCGCTGGCCACCGTAGACGTGAAGGTGAATCTTCCGGCGTCTTCCAGCCAGCCGCAGCCGCGCCCGGAAAAGCCGATCTACCTGTCGGTGAAGGCGGACAAAACCATGTTCCTTGGTAATGACCCCATCACCGAAGAGAGCATGATTACGTCCCTGGATGCCCTGACCGAAGGCAAGAAAGATACCACCGTCTTCTTCCGCGCAGATAAAACCGTAGACTACGAGACGATGATGAAGGTCATGGATACCCTGCACCAGGCGGGCTATCTGAAGATTGGTCTGGTGGGCGAAGAAACCGTAAAAGCGAAGTAATCCCTTACCGACTCATCTCCCAGGCTGGCCTTGCGCCGGCCTTTTTTATCTCCTCGAATTGCTCTCCTGTTGGACGAGTGTTGCATAAACGTTGCCCTGTTGCGGTATAATGGCGGCCGTTTATGTTAACTGACAGGATCTTATGGAACGCTTTCTGGAAAATGCTATGTACGCCTCGCGCTGGCTGCTGGCGCCGGTTTATTTTGGCCTCTCGCTCGGTCTGATTGCGCTGACCATCAAATTTTTTCAGGAGATCTTCCACATACTGCCGCATATTTTTAGCGTCAGTGAGTCGGATATGATTCTGACCCTGCTGTCGCTGGTGGATATGACCCTGGTGGGCGGTCTGCTGGTGATGGTGATGTTCTCCGGGTATGAAAATTTTGTCTCGCAGCTGGATATTAACGAGGGTAAAGAAAAACTCAGCTGGCTGGGCAAAATGGACGCGACGTCGTTGAAAAATAAGGTTGCCGCCTCCATCGTGGCGATCTCCTCTATTCACCTGCTGCGGGTGTTTATGGATGCGAAAAACGTCCCGGACAATAAGCTGATGTGGTACGTCATTATCCACCTGACCTTTGTGCTGTCGGCCTTTGTGATGGGCTACCTCGATCGTCTGACCAAAGTGAAACACTGAGGCTGATGATCGAGCTGTTTTAGATATTGCGCTCGTCTTTCTGCCGGGTGGCGGCTTGCGCCTGACCCGGCCAACAAAATCCACCATTTCTGCCCCTCGCCGCTGGCGCATGCTCGCGCTTCTGCTTTGCTTAAAGAGCGCTTAACAACGGAGGAAGGGTGATGACGCGACTCACGGCCAAAGATTTTCCCCAGCAGCTGCTCGAGTACTATGACTACTACGCCCACGGCAAAATCAGCAAACGCGAGTTTCTCCAGCTGGCGGGGAAGTATACCGTCGGCGGGATGACCGCGCTGGCGCTGTTTAACCTGCTGAAGCCCGACTATGCTCTGGCGGAGCAGGTGGCGTTTACTGACCCGGATATCCGCCCGGAGTATATGCGCTATCCCTCTCCTGACGGCCATGGTGAAGTGCGGGCCTATCTGGTGACGCCGGCGAAAATAGCCGACAAAGCGCCCGCCGTGGTGGTGGTGCATGAGAACCGAGGCCTGAATCCCTATATTGAAGACGTTGCCCGGCGGGTGGCGAAAGCGGGCTATATCGCGCTGGCGCCGGATGGCCTGAGCTCCGTCGGCGGCTATCCCGGTAACGACGATGAAGGCCGCGCGCTACAGCAGAAGGTCGATCCCGTGAAGCTGATGAATGATTTCTTTGCGGCGGTCACGTTTATGCGCCAGCACCCGCAGGCGACGGGGAAGGTCGGCATCACCGGATTTTGCTACGGCGGCGGCGTCAGCAACGCGGCGGCGGTAGCGATCCCCGAGTTGGCCTGCGCGGTACCGTTTTACGGTCGCCAGCCGCCGCTGAATGAGGTCGATAAAATTAACGCGCCGCTGCTGCTGCATTATGCAGGACTGGATAGCGGCATTAATGAAGGCTGGCCCGCCTATGAAAAAGCGCTGAAGGCACACCATAAAGTCTACGAGGCCTATATTTATCAGGGTGTTAACCACGGCTTTCATAATGATTCCACGCCGCGCTATGACCGGGCCGCGGCTGAGCTCGCCTGGCAACGCACGCTGGCATGGTTTGAGAAGTATCTGCGCTAAAAGCCGGAGGCTGAAGCCTCCGGCGGGCATGGGTGCTAAGCCTGGCGTTTATCTTCGGTTTGCGTGTCGAAGTCGCTGGCGTCATGGCGCTCGTGAAGCTGCTCGTTAAGCGGGCCAGAGGTGCGGTTAACCATGCGTCCACGCTGTACGGCCGGGCGATTGCCAACATCCTGCGCCCAACGCAACACGTTTTTATAGCTACCGGCATCAAGGAACTCGGCGGCGTTATAAACGTTCCCCAGCACCACGTTGCCGTACCATGGCCAGATGGCCATATCGGCGATGGTGTACTCTTCTCCCGCCACAAAACGGCCGCGGGCAAGCTGCTTGTCGAGCACGTCAAGCTGGCGTTTGGCTTCCATCGTAAAGCGGTCGATCGCGTATTCGATTTTCACCGGCGCATAGCTGAAGAAATGGCCAAAGCCGCCGCCGAGGAACGGGGCCGAGCCCTGTAGCCAGAACAGCCAGTTGAGGGTTTCAGTGCGGCCTGCTGGATCTTTGGGCAGGAAGAAGCCAAACTTTTCCGCCAGATAGAGCAGGATGCTGCCGGATTCAAAAACGCGGGTCGGCGGCGTGGTAGAGTGGTCGCGGAGCGCGGGGATTTTCGAGTTCGGGTTAACCTCGACAAAGCCGCTGGAGAACTGATCGCCTTCGCCGATGCGAATCAGCCAGGCGTCGTATTCCGCGCCGCTGATGCCTAACGCCAGCAGCTCTTCCAGCATAATGGTCACCTTCTGCCCGTTGGGCGTCCCCAGCGAATAGAGCTGAAGCGGGTGCGCGCCCACCGGCAGCACCCGATCGTGCGTTGCGCCGGAGACGGGACGGTTGATATTGGCGAATGCGCCGCCGTTGTTTTGCTTCCATTCCCACACTTTCGGTGGCTGGTAGTTCTTCTCTGACATGCTGATCTGCCTTTTTAGTGAGGTGTTGAAGTCGTGGCGCTAACCTTTCGGTGCGCCGGTCTAAGCCAGAATCCGCGCGGCCCATACGCTGACGTCGTCGCCGCTGCCGAGATCCGGCTGCACCAGGCCGTTAACCATAAAGGTCGGCGACACGTGAATGCCGTTCTGGCGGGCGTACTTGCTGTGCCATTTGATCTCGTTTTGCAGCTCCGGGCGGGCAAACGCCGCAGCCAGCGAAACGTGGCTATAGCGTTCGATACGCTCGATAATCTGCTGCGGCGTGACGTCCATGTTTGGCCCGCTACAGTGGTCGGTAAACTCAAACTCTTCACGGTGGTCGGCGACGGCTTTAAGGACCTTATGCGCCTGCTCCCGGCCGTGCGGCAAGGTGGAAGCGGCAAGAATGCAGCGCACGATGACGCCGGAAAACAGATGCCAGGGCTGGGACTGGAGACGAATTTTGATCGTCACGTTATCCGCGCCAACTTCATCTAGCAGATCATCCAGCTTATTAAAGGCGCGCACGGAGAAAGGGCAGGTGGGTTCGAGGAACACCTCAAAGGTGCGTGGGCCATGCCCCCAGACCAGCGGTTGGGCAGTCAGATGCGAAGGTGTGCTCATTGTCGACTCCTGTTTTTTTTATCTCAAATAACGATATCACTTTTGCCCGGCGGCGCAGGCTTATTTTCCTTAAGGGCACGATTAGCGAATCGAATGAGTGGTATCATCACTCCACCTCTGTCTGGTAAGTGCCTGCGGCAGGATAAGAAGAGGGAGTTTTGTTTCGCCAACTGCCCGGGCTGCATTAATTTGAGGTCAGGCTAAATGAGCAAAGGTTCGACAAGCAGTGACGCCCCGTTTGGTACACTATTAGGCTACGCACCGGGCGGCGTGGCGATTTATTCTTCGAATTACAGTAGCTTAAATCCGCAAGATTATCCGGATGACGCCACGTTCCGCAGCTATATCGGTAATGAGTATATGGGGCACAAATGGCAGTGCGTGGAGTTCGCGCGCCGCTTTCTGTTCCTCACCTACGGCTTTGTTTTCACCGATGTCGGCATGGCCTATGAAATCTTCTCCCTGCGTTTTCTCCGCGAGGTGGTCAACGACAATATTCTGCCGCTGCAGGCGTTCGCCAACGGCTCCCGCCGTCCGCCGATCGCCGGCTCGCTGCTGATCTGGCAGAAAGGCGGCGAGTTTAAGCACACTGGCCACGTGGCGGTGATTACGCAACTGGTTGGGAATAAGGTCAGGATCGCCGAACAGAACGTGATTCACTCGCCGCTGCCGCAGGGCCAGCAGTGGACCCGCGAGCTGACGCTGGAAGTGAAAAACGGCCTCTACACGATTAAAGACACCTTTGCCGATACCGAAATCCTCGGCTGGATGATCCAAACCGCCGATACCGAGCACAGCCTGCCGCAGCCGGTGCTGCCGGGTGAGGCGATGGCCATTAAAGGCGCGCGGCTGCCGAATAAAGGCCAATACCGCGGCAACTGGCTCAACGAGAAAGATTCGCTGCAAAAAGCCTATGTGGAAGCCAACGGCCACGTCATCAATAAAGACCCTTACCAGTATTTCACCATCAGCGAAAGCGCCGAGCAGGAGCTTATCAAGGCCACCAACGAGCTGCACCTGATGTACCTGCACGCCACCGACAAGGTGATGAAGGATGACAGCCTGCTGGCCCTGTTCGATATTCCGAAAATTCTCTGGCCGCGTCTGCGCCTCTCGTGGCAGCGCCGTCGCCATCATATGATTACCGGCCGCATGGATTTCTGTATGGATGAGCGGGGGCTCAAGGTGTATGAGTACAACGCCGACTCCGCGTCCTGCCATACCGAAGGCGGGCTAATCCTCGAACAGTGGCTGAAACAGGGCTACTACGGCACCGGCCACAACCCGGCGGAAAATCTGCTGGATGAGCTGGCCGGGGCGTGGAAGCACAGCCGGGCGCGTCCTTTTGTACACATCATGCAGGATAAGGATCTGGAGGAGAACTACCACGCGCAGTTTATCCAGCGTTCGCTGACCCAGGCCGGTTTCGAGAGCAAAATTCTGTTTGGCCTGGATGAGCTGCGCTGGGATGCCGCCGGGCAGCTGATCGATGCTGACGGTCGTCTGGTCAACTGCGTCTGGAAAACCTGGGCATGGGAAACCGCTATTGAGCAGGTGCGGGAAGTCAGCGCCGATGAGTACGCGGCGGTGCCGATCCGTACCGGACACCCGAATAATGAAGTTCGCCTGATAGACGTTCTGCTGCGCCCGGAAGTATTAGTCTTCGAGCCGCTGTGGACCGTCATCCCAGGCAACAAGGCGATTTTGCCGGTGCTGTGGTCGCTGTTCCCTAATCATCGCTATCTTCTGGATACCGATTTTGTGGTTAACGAGCAGCTGGCGGAAAGCGGCTATGCGGTTAAGCCTATCTCGGGCCGCTGCGGCAACAATATCGACCTGATTGGCCCGCAGGACGAAGTGCTGGATAAAACCAGCGGCCAGTTTTTCGACCGCAAAAATATCTATCAGCAGCTGTGGTGCCTGCCAAAAGTGGATGGCAAATACATCCAGGTTTGCACCTTCACCGTCGGCGGTAACTATGGCGGGACCTGCCTGCGCGGAGATGATTCTCTGGTGGTTAAAAAAGAGAGCGATATTGAACCGTTAATCGTGCTAAAAGACACAGATAGCCGTTAAGTTTGGCCCCGGATTGCGGCAGTGAGCGCTTTATCCGGGCTGCGGTTCTCGTCACCTGCGGCATTTGTAGCCCGGGCAAGGCGCATCGCGCCGCACCCGGGCAAGGCCGCTGGATGCTGAAGAATATCCCGGAGGCGATGCTGCGCATCTGTCCGGGCTACCGAACATACGAACCCGTAGCCCCGGTCAGCGTCGCGCGACCGGTGAATGACCGTTAAAAATAGATAAAACATCACAACAACAAGACAGAAAAGGAAAATAGTATGCACGATCGGCGACTCGCCGCCCGCGCGGGTGAACTTAAGCCCTCCGCCGTCCGCGAACTCCTCAAGCACAGTAAACTGCCCGGCGTTATCTCTCTGGGCGGCGGTATTCCGGCCCCGGAGCTTTTTGATACCGAAGGCCTGAACCTGGCAGTGCAGCAGGTGATGAACGGGCGCTTTAACGATGCGTTCCAGTACGGGTTGACCGAAGGTTATCCGCCGCTGCGTCAGGCCGTTAGCGAACTTTGTCAGGCGCGCGGCGTGGCCTGTTCGGCAAGCCATGTCTATATCACCTCCGGTTCGCAGCAGTCGCTGGATATCGTCGCCCGCACGCTGCTCGATCCGGGCGATGCGATCGTCGTTGAGCGTCCGACCTATCTGGCGGCGCTGCAGGTCTTCCAGCTGGCGCAGGCGAACATTCTCAGCGTAGATACCGATGATGACGGCATGCTGGTGGAGCAACTGGCCGACCTGCTGGAAACCACGCGTGTGAAAGCCGTTTACCTGGTGCCGACGTTTGGCAACCCCGGCGGGAAAACCCTGAGCGAAGCACGCCGTCGCCGCCTGGTAGAGCTGGCGAAAAAGCACGACTTCGTCATCATTGAAGACGATCCGTATGGCGAAATTAGCTTCACTGACGAAGTGCGCCGTCCGCTGTATCAGTACGCGGTTGAGCTGGGCTGTGAAGATCAGGTGGTTTATACCTCCACCTTCTCCAAGATCCTCGCGCCGGGGATGCGTATTGGCTGGATCGTCATGCCGGACTGGCTGGCGCAGCAGACGGTGATCGTCAAACAGGCGGCGGATCTGCACACTAACATGCTTTCGCAGGTCATCACCGCGGAATACCTGAGCATGAACCGTCTGGAAAGCCAGATTGCCCTGATCCGCGAGGATTACCGCAAGAAGTGCGTGGCGCTGGCCGACGCGCTGGAATCGCAGCTTGGCGAGCATCTGGAGTTCAGCCGTCCTAAAGGTGGTATGTTCCTGTGGGCCCGCTTCCGCTATCCGTTCGATACCATGGAATGGATGAAGAAAACGCTGGAAAACGGCGTGGTTTACGTTCCAGGGGAAGCGTTCTATAACGATAACCCGGATACCCGCACGCTGCGTCTTTCCTACTCTACGGTGTCGGCAGACGGTCTGATGACCGCCGTCGAGCGTCTGGCTAAGTCGCTGTAATCGTCTTGCTCCGCGCCGTCGGCGGCGCGGGGCTCCCTTCTCGTTTTCTTCTTTAAGCCCCTGTTTTTATGCGAATGCATGACCTGCCCGGCGGGCGAAAATCATCAATGCGTAGCGTGAAAATGGCATGGGCGGGGTTTTTGAATCGCCCGCAGCCGATGGCGACGGGCGAAAGAAACACAGAGGCGGGCGTTTTGCGACTTATCGCTGGCCCGGGTCGTTAATCCTGGTCGGCAATGCGATCGTCAAGCCAGATCAGCATCAGCGTGGAAAGAAAAGCAACAGCGACGGTACCAATAGCTAACAGCATAAGAAGAGCCTCAGGGGTTTTTATTATTTTTCTGCTTTGACCGATGAGCGATTATTTCTGTCTGTGATGGTGACTTTTGTTGCTGAATGGGATGTTGCGAGGGTGAAAAAATCGTCAGCATCAATATCGAAATTGAGGACGATTTCTTTGTACTTTCCACAATTCATTAACTCTTTTGCTTCTTTCATACTACTGGCTGTGATAGTAGGCATCAGTTTCATCTCGTTTAAAAACTGAGAAGCAAAATAAGAGCTTGTCGATACCAGATCAACTACTTTTTATGGTAAGGACAATCATGCATCAGATTGATGATTGCCGCTGCCAGTAGCCGATTGAAACATAATTTCTGTTTTACCTTTCCTGCCAGCGTTTCGTTTTGCCCATGACGGCGAAAAATGCGCCGATCCTCGGCAGTGGATTTTTAACCGTTTTACAATTACGTGGCTAAGAACGAGCCGCCAGCGGCGGCGGCCCGCTGTAGATGTTTAAAAGGCGTAGCCCACGCTAAGGTTGCCGCTGTAGCCGTGGCTGTCGCCGCCGCTGGCGACATCAGCCTGGCCGCCAAGGTTCAGGCTCAGCGCACCGCGCGTGATGCTCAAACTGGCGCCAGCGTTGACCATGTCACGGCTATCGAAGGCCGCGTTCTGTACGACTTCATAGTGATAAACCTGGCCCTGAGTGCGTACCGAAGGGCCGCTGAAACTATGTTCATAGCCGATATTTATCGCCGGCGTGAAGCGCCAGCCGCCGCCGTTTTGCGAATGAAATGCGATACTCACATTGGCAATACCGCTGGCGTTATTTTCACTGACGCGGTCGACGTTGAGCGCCAGCTCGCTGCCGCTTTCGCGGAAAGCGTCCATCCGCAGGTGGGTCAGGCGGGTACCGATGGCGTACTCAACGCTGGCAAAATCGAGTGGACTCACGTAGCCGAGGCGCAGCGTGCCGCCAACCAGCTGGCCATGGGTATCGCCGGTGGCCGTACCCAGCCCGCTATTCAGCCGGCGCGTACTGCTATAATCGATCCAGCCTGCGTTAAGATCGGCGGCGGCAAATAAACCACGATTTAGATCCTCAAAAGCATAGCGACCGCCAAACCCCAGCAGAGTGGTGTTGGCATCCGCATCGGCGCTGGCGCTGCCCAGCGAGCCCCAGCTATATCCCAGAGTGCCGTAGCCGCTAAGCTGCGCGTTAAACCGCCAGGTATAGCCCAGCAGCGAGCCGGTGGTATGCTCATTACTGCTGGCGGCGCGGGCGGAACCATCGGTGCCAAGATAGCCGCTAAGCCCGGTCAACCACAGTTTTCCTTCCCCATCCCGCAGCTGACGGCTATCAATATTCGGCGTTAACGCCCTGTCTAATCGCGATCCGCTGCGCAGCAGGTAGCTGGCGGCGTCCGCGTAGATCTGCCCGCCGACCTGAGTCTCCACGCCGCCGAGGGTTCCGGCATCAATGGCCGATTGCAGATAATAGTTATAGTCGGTGTAGCGGCCCGCTAGCCCGCTATTTTGCAGGGCGTTAAGCAGCGCTGCGCCCTGCGCCGCATTCCCCCGCAGTTCGCTTTGCCCCGGCAGCTGGCCGTACTGCACCATTTTGCCGCGCAGGACGTAGAGCGTCTCCTGCGACAGCCCCAGGCCCTGCTTCAGATAGTTATCAACCGATCCGTACTCGCGGCTGATTTCATCCAGCCCGGCCTGAAGATAGCTGGCGTCAACGCCCAGCAGCGGCTCGTAAATCGCCGCCATGGCGGGGGGCATCATCGCCAGGGTCGCTTCAACGCGCTGGCGGGTATAATCGTTGGTGGCGAGGTAGTTTTCCATAATGGTCCCCTCATCGACGCCGGCAATGCTCAGCAGCATCGCGGCGGTCCAGCCGGTGCGGTCCTTGCCCGCGGTACAATGGAACAGCGCTGCGCCTTCGGCGCTGGCCAGATCGTTAAATAGCGTGGTGAACCGGGCGCGCATCCCGGCATCGCTGACGAAGGCGACGTTAGTCTGCTGCATCATTGCTTTGGCTTCCGCGGCGCTACTGAACGTTATTGAGGTGATGTTGCTGCCCGAAGCGGTATTGCCGATGATATCAATATGGGTATACCTCGCCCCGTCGGGCATCACGTCCGGGCTGCTGGCGATTTCGCTGGCCGTGCGCAAATCATAAACATCGCTGATACCGAGCGTGCTCAGCGTCGACTGGTCCGCGGAGGATAATGCCAGGGCATTGGAACGATAAAAAACGCCTGTGCGCAGGGTGCCGTCGCGGCTGGTGGTATAAACAGTCGTCGTGCCAGCAATATCGCGGAAATTATCCATCGTAGCGAGCACGGGCGTATTTATCGGCGCAGCGTAGAGCACGCAGGAAACGGCAGCGGCGACCAGAGAGAGCGAAACGGGAATATAGCGAATCAACATAAGCCTCGATAATTATTGGTTATAATTCTTTGTTTATTAAGGCTTGAAAATATAAGAGGGGATTGTGACGAAATTATTTCTGAAACGAAATTTTTTAAATAAATAGGATGATAATAACGTCAGGCTATCGATTAAATATAACTTTTGCGCGCGCTAAATACTGTTATTCATTCGCCATGTTTATGTTTAACATTCCGCTCGTCGCAGCGGAATGTTATTTTCTATTATTGTCAGCGAGTCATTTTGCGCAGTAATCCCCCTTAATCCGGGCGCTACTTTTCACTCATCAGCTGGCGACAGCGCTGCTGGTCCTGGCTGATACTTTTCTGCTCTTCCGGCGTGAGCTGCTGCCAGGTGTCCAGCATCCGTTGGCCCAGAGCGGGCACGTAATGGGTCTTATGCAGCGCATAATCCGAATTGCCGCCTTCAATCATATTTTCCATATCGCGGAGAAACGCGCGGCTGTCCTGATGGTCGATAACGCAGAAGACGGAGCGGTAGTACGCGACATCCTCTTCGGCGTAGCGGGGCGTGAACCACCAGATAAGCAGGGCGATAAGCGTCAAAAGCGGGGCGATAAAAGCAAGTTTCTTCAACATGAGTCATTCAAAAAGGCAAATTGAAGGAGCAGTGTAGCCGTTGATGAAACAGGATGTAAGCGCCGCTGCGGGCTGGAAGGGGGATTCCGGCCCGCAGCGGTACCGGTTAGTAGCCGACCTTATAGATCCGTCCGCTCTGGATGCCTTCCACGCTGCGGCGGTAGGCCTGAGCCACGCTGGCGGCGGGAACGCTGGCAAAACCGGGGAAGAAACCGTCGTAGGCTGCCGCCGATTCCGTTAATACGGTCGGGCTAATCAGGTTAATGCGTATTCCGCGCGGTAGTTCGCAGGCGGCGGCGCGAACGAATCCTTCCAGCCCAGCATTGACGGTGGTGGCATTGACGCCCTGAGCGATGGGCTCATGGGCGACGATCCCGCTAATCAGCGTAATAGATCCGCCGTCGTTCAGATAATGCTGGCCGGTCAACGCCAGGCGAATCTGCCCCAGTAGTTTATCCTGTAAGCCCTGGTTGAAATCGTCATCGGTCATGGTCGCCAGCGGACCAAAGAACAGATTACCAGTGGCGGAAACAATCGCGTCTACCCGACCGATTTTCTCAAACAGGTTCTCTACGCTTTGCTGTGAGGTGATATCCACCTGATAGTCGCCCTGAGTGCGGCCGACGTGAATAACCTCATGACGCTGACTTAACTCTTGCGCAACCGCGCGGCCAACGGTACCGCTGGCGCCAATAACGATGATTTTCATAGCAGATTCCTCTCTCGGATGAGAGGCTATTCTTTAATAAAACAAATATCGGATAAACTGGCTAAAAGTTAAATGATTACTAACCAGGAGTTTGTAATATGGATAAGCTGCGGGCGATGGAGACCTTTATTGCGGTGGTGGAGTGCGGAAGCTTTACCGAAGCCGCATCGCGCCTCGATATGTCGGCGGTGATGGTCGGGAAATATATCGCGCTGATCGAACGGCAGCTTAATACCCGTCTTCTTGAGCGCAATACCCGCCGCCAGAGCCTCACCGACGCCGGGCGGGTCTATTTTGACGAGGCGAAACGCGTCCTTGAACAGGTTTCAATCGCCGAGAGCGCGGTGGAGAGGCTGCGGATCGCGCCCGCGGGGACGCTGCGGGTAAGCGCGCCAACGTCGTTTGGCGCCTGCGTCATTGCTCCGCTGGCCGCCACTTTTCTCCAGGCCTGGCCCGACGTGCGCGTGGAGCTGGATCTGACTAACCGGATGGTCGATCTGGTGGATGAAGGTATCGATTTGGCGATCCGCATCGGCGAGATCCGCAATAACGATCTGGTAGCAAAGTATCTCGCGCCCTACCGGATGACGATCTGCGCCGCGCCCGGGTATTTAGCCCGCTACGGTACCCCGATGACGCCTGCGGACCTGGCCGATCACCTCTGTTTGTCGCATACGGTGTGGACCGCGCGCAATGAGTGGAAGCTGCCGGGCGCCGAGGAGGGCGTCCGCTGGAAGCGCGATGCCGTCCTGCGCTGCAATGATGGCTATGCCCTGCGAACGGCGGCGATCGCCGGAGCTGGACTGCTGCTGCAGCCGGAAGTGCTGCTGGCGGATGCGCTCGAGTGCGGCAAACTGGTGCGCGTGCTGGAGGCGTATACCCCGCAGCCGAGGCCGGTTCATTTACTCTGGCGGCAGGATCTTCGGCCGCTGCCGAAGCTGACGCGGTTTGTTGAGCATCTTTTGCAGGGGCAGCGCCACAACGGGCAGAGTGCTTAAGTCTCTGCCGGGCGGCGGGCCTGATGTGATGGGGGGCTTGTCGGCCCGGCAAAGCGTTAGCCGCCGCCGGGCAATCTGCTTAGTCGCGCAGCGCGTGGCGCCAGTCGGCGATCAGATCCTGCGGATCTTCAATGCCTACCGACAGACGAATCAGCTGAGGAGTAATGCCGTTGGCTAACCGCTGCTCCAGCGGGATCGACGCGTGGGTCATGCTAAACGGCTGGCTCACCAGGCTTTCCACGCCGCCGAGGCTCTCCGCGAGGGTAAACAGCTTCAGCTTACGGATGATCCGTTCGGCGTAGCCATCATCGCCTTTGACCACCACGGAGATCATCCCGCCGGGAAGCGCCATTTGCCTGCGCGCCAGCTGATGATGCGGATGCGAAGCCAGCCACGGGAACCAGACTCTTTCGACCTGCGGCTGCTGCTCCAGCCACTCGGCAAGCAGCAGCGCATTGCTGCTGTGGCGCTCCATACGCAGCGCCAGGGTACGAATACCGCGCAGCGTCAGGAAACTGCTGAACGGATCGAGCACGCCGCCAACCGCGTTTTGTAGATAGCCCAGCTTTTCCGCCAGCGCGGCGTTGTCGCCGACCACCGCCAGCCCGGCGACCACATCGGAGTGGCCGTTAAGATACTTGGTCGCCGAATGCACCACGATATCAAAGCCCAGCTCCAGCGGACGATGGATGGCCGGCGAGGCGAAGGTGTTGTCGGTAACGCTGATAATATTGTGCCGCCGCGCAATGGCGGCGATGGCGCTGAGGTCGGCCAGCTTAAGCAGCGGGTTGGTCGGCGTTTCAACCCAGATCATGCGCGTATCGGGCCGAATAGCTGCTTCGATGGCCGCCAGATCGTCGGGCTTCACCCAGCTTACCCGCAGGCCGGCGCTGCGGCGGCGAACGTTTTCAATCAGCCGGTATGTGCCGCCGTAGACATCGTCGACGGCGACCAGGTGACTGTCTTTATCCAGCAGTTCCAGCACGGTTGAGATGGCCGCCAGACCGGAAGCAAAGGCGTAACCGCGCGTGCCGCTTTCCAGGTCGGCAATCGCCGTCTCCAGCGCGTGACGGGTCGGGTTGCCGCTGCGCGAATATTCGTACCCGGTATGCTGGCCCGGCGCGGGCTGAGCAAAGGTGGAGGTGGCATAAATAGGCGGCATCACCGCGCCGTGTTCATCGGTAAATGCGCCGCTATGTACGCTCAGGGTATGCAAATTTGTCATTGAGAAGTCCTTACTGTTCGAGTCGGTTACGCCAGGTGGTCAGCACATCGCTGCGGGTAATGAGGCCAAGAAAACGATCGTTGTCGGCGATAACGGCCACCAGGCCGCGATCGAAAATGGCCTTCAGCGCGCTTTCCGGCGCGTGCTTATCCAGAGTCTCCACGTTACGCGTCATTGCTTCCCTGACCGGCAGTGAAAAGCGCTGACTGTCGCCCTGGACGTGGCTAATCAGATCCCATTCGTCGACAATGCCGACGACCCGGCCGTTTTCCAGCACCGGCAGCTGCGAGATGTCGTAGAGGCGCATACGCGCGAGGATGGCCGCCAGGGTATCGTCCGGCGCGGCGGTGACGGTTGCCCCTTCGTCGTGGCGCAGGGCGATAAAATCGCTGAGATCGCCGCGCGATGGACGGCTTAAAAAGCCCTGCTGGCGCATCCAGTCATCGTTAAACATCTTTGATAAATATTTATTGCCGCTGTCGCAGGCGAAGGTCACCACGCGTTTCGGGGTTGTCTGCGCCCGGCAGTAGCGCAGGGCAGCGGTGAGCAGCGTTCCGGTAGAGGAGCCCGCGAGAATGCCCTCAACCTGCAGCAGCTGGCGGGCGGTGGCGAAAGCTTCGCTATCGGTGACGCGGTATGCGCTGCGGACGCCTTCAAGATGGGCCAGCGGCGGAATAAAGTCTTCGCCGATCCCTTCCACCAGCCACGAGCCGGTTTCGCCGTAGCGTCCGGTTTCGACCTGGTCCGCCAGAATGGAGCCCGCCGGGTCGGCGAGGATAAATTCCGTTTTGGGGGAGTGCTCAGCAAACCAGGCCTGTAGCCCTCCGAGCGTTCCGCCGGAGCCGACGCCGACGACAATCGCGTCGATATCGCCTTCCAGCTGCTGGAAGATCTCCGGGGCGGTGGTGGTGGCATGCGCCAGCGGGTTAGCTTCGTTATTAAACTGGTCGATATAAAAGGCGCCTGGCGTTTCGTCGGCAAGACGCCGGGCGTAGTCCTGATAGTAGGCGGGATGGCCTTTGTTAACGTCCGAGCGGGTAAGCTGCACCTGCGCTCCCAGCGCGCGCAGGTGGAAAATCTTCTCACGGCTCATTTTGTCCGGCACCACCAGGATCAGGCGATAATTTTTCTGCGCGGCGATCAGCGCCAGCCCGAGGCCTGTATTGCCGGCGGTGGCTTCGATAATCGTGCCGCCGGGTTTTAATTTTCCTTCGCGCTCTGCCTGGGCAATCATGGATAGCGCGACGCGGTCTTTTATCGAACCGCCGGGATTTTGATTTTCCAGTTTTAGAAACAGGCCGCAGGGGCCGGTATCCAGCTTATGAAGCTGCAGCAGGGGAGTATGACCAATCAGGTCGCTAACGGAATGAAAAACTGACATAACATTTTGCCCATTCGTATCGAGATGATTTGAATGGTAGGGCTGCAAAATTGGCATTTTAAAGAACTTTTGTCTGCCGCTAAGAGCAAAAAGGAATATAAGATGCTTTTTAGCCGTCCGGAGGGAAAGGTTGTTAGCCGCCTGGGCGTGTTGATTTCCAGAATAGCGCGCTTTTGCCCGGTTTTTCACCGAATTATCCGTTTTTACGCGCTGCTTTATCTCTATTTCAGAAATAGATTGCCGAAAATATTCGATGGATCTCTGGGGTTAGTTTAGGTGTTGGTGAAACTATCAATGCCGCGTATACCGGCAAAGTAGCCAACGATCTAAATTCAGGTGCAGGAAATTAAAGCTAATAAAGTCGGCCTGCTCGCTTCAATAAATCGTCTATATCAGGAACCTCTTTCCGGAAATATCCTGACCTGGGTGTCATTCAGCCGGGAAATTGTCTGGTACGATCCAGTTAACAGAACAGGAACATAATTTATACCTGATAGACATATACATGTAATGATTCAGTCGTAACCAGTTACAAGGAAGCTACTATGAATAAAAACGACATGAGTCCTTTACCCACCAATACCCACGAGTGGTTTTTTAATCGTAACAGCATCATCATTTTGCTCGATATTGTTCTGTTTATCGTTCTCTACAACACGCTACCCTATGAGCCGAAGGTGGTCATGGGACTGAGTATGCTCGCTTTTATCGCCGTATTATGGTTAACGGAAGCGCTGCACGTGACCGTTACGGCAATAATGGTTCCCGTTATGGCCGTGCTGTTGGGGGTATTTAATACCCAGGCGGCGCTAAACAGTTTCGCTAACTCTACGATATTCCTTTTCCTCGGCGGCTTTGCTCTGGCGGCGGCGATGCATGTGCAGGGGCTGGATAAAGTCATTGCCGATAAAGTATTAGCGATGGCGAGGGGCAAAATGCGCCTCGCGGTCTTTATGCTATTTGGCGTGACGGCGCTGCTGTCAATGTGGATCAGTAATACGGCGACGGCCGCAATGATGATGCCGCTGGTATTGGGGATCCTGAGTAAAGTCGATGGCAAAAACCGCCATTCAACCTATGTGTTTGTGCTCCTCGGTATTGCCTATAGCGCCAGCATTGGCGGAATGGCGACCATCGTCGGCAGTCCACCGAATGCGATTGCCGCCGCTGAGGTGGGGCTCTCCTTCTTTGACTGGATGAAGTTCGGTTTCCCGGCAATGATCGTCTTACTGCCAGTCGCTATTGCGATTCTTTACCTCGTGTTCAGGCCGGAACTTAAGGGGACCTTCGAAACGAATAGTGAACAGGTCGATTGGGATAAAGGCAAAATAGTCACCCTGGCTATTTTTGGCCTTACCGTATTCTTCTGGATTTTCAGCGGACCCATTAACGATCTGCTGGGCGGTTTTAAATCCTTCGATACCATTGTGGCTTTAGGCGCCATTATATTAGTCAATTTCGCTCGGGTAGTTCACTGGAAGGATATAGAGAAAACGGCTGACTGGGGCGTGCTGTTATTATTCGGCGGCGGTATCTGCTTAAGTAATGTGTTGAAAGAGACGGGTACCAGTCTGTTCCTGGCAAACCAGATTAGCGGGATGGTGGCTCATATGGGGATATTTATTATTATCCTGGTGATTGCAGCATTCGTGGTGTTTCTGACCGAGTTTGCCAGTAATACGGCCAGCGCCGCTTTGCTTATTCCCGTATTTGCCTCAGTGGCCGAAGCGTTCGGCATGTCGCCTGTGATTCTGTCGGTATTGATTGCCATAGCGGCTTCATGCGCTTTTATGCTGCCCGTGGCGACGCCGCCAAACGCTATCGTTTTCGCCACTGGCCATATCAAGCAGCAGGAGATGATGCGCGCCGGCCTGTTTTTGAATATCGCCTGTATCGTCGTTTTGACCGGATTTAGCATGTTGTTTTGGGTATAACTTTTGATAAGCGAGTTTCCACCCAATATCTTGCAAATGAAGACTGCCGAGCGGCGAATAATCGAATGCAGTTCGATGGAGAGTCCGGTCGTAGAAAAGCAAAAACCCAGCCATAGGCTGGGTTCTCTGAATAAGTGGTGCCCGGACTCGGACTAACGCCGCAGGCGTTGAACAGCGCGCTTGTCGCGCTGGCCCCGAAGGGGTGAGCCGCTGTGCGGCGAATAATCGAACGTAGTTCGATGGAGAGTCCGGTCGTAGAAAAGCAAAAACCCAGCCATAGGCTGGGTTCTCTGAATAAGTGGTGCCCGGACTCGGACTAACGCCGCAGGCGTTGAACAGCGCGCTTGTCGCGCTGGCCCCGAAGGGGTGAGCCGCTGTGCGGCGAATAATCGAACGGAGTTCGATGGAGAGTCCGGTCGCAGAAAAGCAAAAACCCGCCTTTTGGGCGGGTTCTTTAAATAGTGGTGCCCGGACTCGGAATCGAACCAAGGACACGGGGATTTTCAATCCCCTGCTCTACCGACTGAGCTATCCGGGCAACGGGGCGCATTAAACCTGATTCACCGCACCTCGTCAACGAAATTTATCTGTTTCGCAGCAGACTGAACAATCTATCACCAGATTGCGTCAAAAGCACGCATCTTCAGGCGAAAAACGCCGTCCAGGCCACTGAAATCGGCATCGCCAGCACCAGGGCCGGCAGCATATTAACCACGGCGAACATTTTAATTCCGCAGATGCGCAAACCGGTGGCAACCAGCAGCATCCCGCCGACAGCGGTGAAATCCGCCATCATCATCGGCGTGGTTAACGGCATAATCAACGATGCGCAGGCCGCCAGCGCCAGCTGGATGGCTAGCATCGGTACGCAAATGGCCGAGACCGCCAGCCCCAGGGTGCAGGCGAAGATGGTGGCGGTAAAGAAATCGAGAAACGCTTTGGCGATAAGAATGCTGGCGTCGCCGGTCATTCCTTCGCGCATCGCGCCGAAAATCCCGGTTCCGCTGGCGCAGAACAGCACGATTATCGCGACGTAGCTTTGAATATAGGACTCATGCGCTGAGACCTTTTTCTGCCCCTTTTTGGGCGAAAGCAGCTGCTGGAGCTTACTGACCAGCGTATTAATGCCTTTCTCCATGTTGCACACTTCGCCGAGCAGCGCGCCCACCAGCGTTGAAAGCACCATCACCGGCAGGTTGGCGCATTTGATCACCAGCAGAATGCCGATGCCCAACGACGCAAGGCCAAAAATAGAGGTCATTGATGTACGAATCCGTTCCGGCAATCTTTGACTTAAGAGTGCGCCGAGTACGCCGCCCAAAAGGACCGCGCCGGCGTTAATAAATGGCCCTGTAACCACAACATGACTCCTGTTAATTATCCCTAATGACTGCATTATTATGACGCCAATCGGGCAAAAAGGCTTGCGCATCCGTGGTGTGGCTGCATACGTAATTCATCTTGCGCGGTAGATTTAAAGGTGACATGATTGCGCGAATTTTCTCCTCTCCTGAATGAGGCCGCCGGGATGACGACATCGCCACTACATCACCAGTGCCGCTGCGTACAGATGCGCAGGCAGCCTCGTCTTGCTACCCTTACACTGCAACTTCTGCCCGCCATGCGGTGAGCGTAACGCAGGCTCACTGCAGGACAACAGTAAGATCGGACGCGGTCTGCTTTTACTGATGTCTGGCGGTCGGAGCTGGGATCCAGTCAGACCCTGACATTTCGTTGGCCAGAGCCCAGACGCCCTGGCCGAAGCCTTTTACTCTCCGGAAACGGGTATTCGCGCTCATGAAATCAATGCACATTGCCGCCAGCCGCGAGCTGGTATCCCGCCTGTCCACCCACCGTCGCGTGGTGGCCCTGGACAGTACCGATTTTACCGATGTGGCGGCAGTCGTCATTACCGTAGCGGACAGCCGCAGCGGCATCCTTGCGTTACTGAAACGCACCGGGTTCAACCTGCCGGTTTATCTGTTCAGTGACGCTGACCACGAAAAACCAGAAGGCGTGACGGCCATCGTTAGCGGCAAAGAGCAGGAGTGGCTCGAACTGGAAGCCGCCGCCTGCGGCTATGAAGAGAACCTGCTGCCGCCGTTCTTCGATACCCTGACCCAATACGTTGAGATGGATAACAGCACCTTCGCGTGCCCGGGCCATCAGCACGGCGCCTTCTTTAAGAAGCATCCGGCGGGACGGCAGTTCTTTGACTTCTTTGGCGAAAACGTCTTTCGCGCCGACATGTGCAACGCCGACGTTAAGCTTGGCGATCTGTTGATTCATGAAGGATCGGCCAAACACGCGCAGAAGTTTGCGGCGAAGGTCTTCAACGCCGATAAAACCTATTTTGTCCTTAACGGCACCTCGGCGGCGAACAAAGTGGTGACCAACGCGCTGCTGACGCGCGGCGATCTGGTGCTGTTTGACCGTAACAACCATAAATCCAATCATCATGGCGCGCTGATTCAGGCCGGGGCAACGCCGGTCTATCTTGAAGCATCGCGCAATCCGTTCGGTTTTATTGGCGGTATCGACGATCGCTGCTTCGATGAGAAATACCTGCGTGAACTGATACGCGAGACGGCGCCGGAAAAAGCCGATGCGCCGCGCCCGTTCCGCCTGGCGGTGATTCAGCTCGGTACTTATGACGGGACGGTGTACAACGCCCGCCAGGTGGTCGATAAAATCGGCGGTCTGTGCGACTACATCCTGTTTGACTCGGCCTGGGTCGGCTACGAGCAGTTTATCCCGATGATGGCCGACTGTTCACCGCTGCTGCTGGACCTGACGCCGGACGATCCGGGCATTTTTGTCACGCAGTCGGTGCATAAACAGCAGGCCGGTTTTTCGCAAACGTCGCAGATCCATAAAAAAGATAACCACCTGCGCGGGCAGGAACGTTTTTGCCCGCATAAGCGGCTCAACAACGCCTTTATGCTGCACGCCTCGACCAGCCCGTTTTATCCGCTGTTCGCCGCTCTGGACGTGAATGCCAAAATTCATGAAGGAGAGAGCGGGCGCCGCCTGTGGGCGGAGTGCGTGGCGCTGGGTATTGAAGCGCGCAAGGCGATTATCGCCAACTGCAAAATGATCCAGCCGTTTATTCCACCGGTGGTGGCGGGGCGTCCGTGGCAGGATCATCCCACTGAAGCCATCGCCCGCGAACGGCGCTTCTTTAGCTTTGAGCCGGGCGCGCGCTGGCACGGCTTCGAAGGCTATGCCAGCGATCAGTATTTCGTTGACCCCTGTAAACTGCTGCTGACAACGCCGGGGATCGATGCGGAGAGCGGGAAATATACCGATTTTGGTATCCCGGCGACCATTCTGGCCCACTACCTGCGCGAAAACGGCATCGTGCCGGAGAAGTGCGATCTGAACTCCATTCTGTTCCTCCTGACGCCCGCAGAGAGCGCCGAGAAGCTGGCGCAGCTGGTGGCGATGCTCGCCCAGTTTGAGCAGCATATTGAATCCGACACCCCGCTGGCCGACGTTCTGCCGACCATCTTTAATAAATATCCGGTGCGCTATCGGGATTACACCATCCGCGAGCTGTGCCAGGAGATGCATAACCTGTACGTCAGCTTTGACGTGAAGGATTTGCAAAAAGAGATGTTCCGCAAGAGGAGCTTCCCGCGCGCGGTGATGAACCCGCAGGACGCCAACCGCGAGTTTATTCGCGGTAACGTTGAGCTGGTGCGCTTAAGCGAAGCGGAAGGACGGATTGCGGCGGAAGGCGCGCTGCCGTATCCACCGGGCGTGCTGTGTGTGGTGCCCGGAGAGATCTGGGGCGGGGCGGTGCTGCGCTATTTCCTGGCGCTGGAGGAGGGGGTCAATATGCTGCCGGGTTTCTCGCCGGAGCTCCAGGGGGTCTACAGCGAAACGGACCCTGACGGCATTAAGCGGCTATATGGCTATGTGCTGAAAGCATAAAAAACGCGCCCCGTTGATAACACCGGGGCGCGTTTTTTTATTCATAAATCTGGGGTAAGCCGATTATTTAATGTGCGACGGTCTGCGCCCCGGTTGGTACGCGGACGTGCTTGTACTTAAACAGCGCTACAAAGGCAAAAGCCAGAACCAGCGAATAGCCGGCGAAAATCAGCCATACGGTTTGCCAGTCGGTGATCCCTTCGACGGTAAAGTGCTCCACCACTTTACCGCTTACCATCCCGCCAAGTATGCAGCCGAAGCCGTTGGTCATCATCAGGAACATCCCCTGCGCGCTGGCGCGGATTTCCGGGCGAACCTCTTTTTCCACAAACACCGAACCCGAGATGTTGAAGAAGTCGAAGGCGCAGCCATAAACGATCATCGACAGCACCAGCAGCACGGTGCCGAACGGGGTCGGGTCGCCGTAAGCGAACAGGCCGAAGCGCAGCATCCACGCCACAATACTAATCAGCATCACGTTTTTGATGCCGTAGCGGCTGAGGAAGAACGGAATGGTCAGGATGAACAGGGTTTCCGAGATCTGCGAAATCGACATCATCACCGAGGCGTGCTGCACGATAAAGCTGCTGGCGAACAGCGGATCTTTATCAAAGCTGTGCAGGAAGGTGTTGCCGAACATATTGGTGATTTGCAGTTCGGCGCCCAGCATCATCGAGAAAATAAAGAAGATCGCCATACGTTTATTTTTAAACAGCGCGAAGGCATCAAGGCCCAGCATGGCGGTCCAGCTCTGGTTTTTCTGCTGATTAGCCACCGGAATTTGCGGCAGCGTCAGGGTGAAGAGCACCAGCAGCAAGGAGAGCGCCGCGCCGATATAAAGCTGCATATGGCTTAGCTCAAATCCGGAGAAGCTGACGCCCCACATGGCGAGGATAAAACCGATGGTGCCCCAGATGCGAATCGGCGGAAAATCGGTCACGATATCCATGTTCGCAGACTGCAGACGGTAGTAGGAAATGGTGTTAATCAGCCCCAGCGTCGGCATATAGGCCAGCGAGTTAAGCAGAATGACGAGGAACATCTCGCCCGGCGTAGTGACCTGGGCGGCGAGCCACAGCGTCAGCGCGCCGACCAGATGGCAAATGGCGTAAACCCATTTGGCGCTGATCCATTTATCGGCAACGATACCAAGCAGCGTCGGCATAAATACCGCGGCGATACCGAGCGAACTATAGACCGCTCCGATGGCCGCACCGTCGAACTTGAGGGTGACGAACATATACGAGCCGAGCGTGGTGAGCCAGCTTCCCCAGAGGCAGAACTGCAGGAACGACAGTACTTTGAGCTGCAGCTTAAGATTCATGTTTTGATCCTCACGGATATAGAATTGTTTTGTGTTTTAAATAACATTTATAGCGTTATTTTGGTTGGATTCTATCATTTATGCGGCGGATGCTTTTGTTAACTGCCGCAGAAAATCGCAAAACAGTTGCGCAACTCTATTGTGTATAGCAGAAGCAAGGCGCCCTTGAGGAAACAAGGGCGCTGGAGGGAGATTACCTGCGGCGATAGCCTTTCTGCGCAGAGTTAACCTTGTACAGATAACGACGCGACTCGGCGGAGGGGTGACGGCTGGTGATGGTTTGATAAACATCGCCCGGCGTCATGTTGTTGATGATATTCGCCGCCTGAACCTTATCGCTGGAGAAGACCCGCAGTACGCTGCCCGCGCCGCCGTTATACGCGGTGATGACCGCATAGCGACGCGAGGTCGGGTTGGTGATACCGGACAGATAGACGTTGTTAAGCATTGCCAGATAGGCGGTGCCGGTGTCGATGTTATTGACCGGATCGAACAGGTAGCTGCGGCTCGGTAGGCCTGATTTCCCCTGCGAACGGAACACGTCCTTCCCGGCGCTGTGCTGCACCACCTGCATCAGCCCCAGGGCGTCGGCGTGACTTACCGCATAGGGGTTAAAGGAGGATTCGGTTTGCATAATCGCCAGGATCAGCGATTCATCAACGCCGTATTTGCGCGATGCCTGACGGACCATACCAATGTACTTATGCGCGCGTTTGTCGAGGTGGTTCGGCACCAGGTTAATGGTGATGCTGTAGATCATGCGCGGGCCGTTGCTGCGGCTTTTCAGGCGTGTTTGCAGCAGATAGTCGGCGAAGCGCGAGGCGCGCCACTCCCAGCGAATCGCCTCGCCGGTGTTATCCACCACCTGGCCATACAGGAACGGCTCTTTTGAAATCTGAATATCATCGACGTCAGAATAGAGGTCGATGGAGTTAGGGTCATCGCCCATCAGCAGGGTTTTAATAATCGCCTGGCGCAGGCGCCCGGCCGGGTCGGTACCGGCGATAGTTTCAACGGTAATCGTCCCCGCATCAAAGTTGATGTGGCTGCGGGTTTGATACTGGTCGGTGTATTTAACGTAGTCCTTCGGCCCGGCGAGCAGAACTTCGTTATAACCCCAAATGTTCTCGATGTTATGGGCGAACTGGCCCATCAGGATATCAAAGCCGTTGGTGTCCTTCACCCACGCCTCGTTATACTCGGCGCCTTTTTTGGTTGAGCTGGAACACGAAACGAGCAAAGGCGCAATCAGCGCTAGCGCTAAGTATTTTTTCATCATTCCGGGAGTGCGTGTTGTGTTTATTGTTGTAAAGGGCCGTCAGGCCCTTACTGTTTTTCTGGCGGCGTATAGCCTTCGATGTGCACGTCTTTGCCTTCAAACAGGAACTGAACCATCTCCTGCTCCAGCAGTTTGCGATGCTCAGGGTTCATCATGCTGAGTTTTTTCTCGTTTATCAGCATCGTCTGCTTATGCTGCCATTGGGCCCAGGCTTCTTTGGAAATTTCGTTATAGATGCGTTTGCCCAGCTCGCCCGGATACAGCTGAAAATCCTGGCCATCGGCTTCACGCTGCAGGAAAGTACAAAAAATCGTTCTGCTCATTCTTAATCCTCTTTAATCGCCAGAAAGCTAAACCGGTGCTCCGGCTTTTAACTGTTGCAACAAGCGCTCCACGGGGGCCGCCAGACCGACGGACGGCGGCTGCGCTAAGTTATACCAGAGTGCGCCCCCTTCATCCATGCATGCGCCGGATGAGTGCACTGTAAGCCACATCGGCACAATATCCAGATGGAAATGGCTGAAAGTGTGGCGGAACGCGGTTAATTGCGTCAGATTCTCAGCCTTGATCTGCCGCTGGGCCAGCCACTCCCGCAGCGTATCTTCATCTTCAAACTGCGGGAAGCAGAACAATCCCCCCCATAATCCCACCGGTGGGCGCTGGGAGAGAAACACCTTGTCGCCGTGCTGCATCAGCAGGAAATAGCCGGTACGCTCGGGGATCGTCTGTTTCGGTTTTTTGCCTGGATATTGAGCCCATGAATGATTTGCGTAGGCCACGCAGCCGTTATTCAGCGGACAAAGCTCGCATTTCGGCTTTGAGCGGGTGCATACCATCGCTCCAAGGTCCATCATGGCCTGGTTAAAACGCTCGACGCCTTTGGCCGGCGTGACGTCCTCGGCGATCTCCCACAGGCGTTTCTCAACCTCTTTTTTCCCCGGCCAACCGCTGACAGCATAGCAGCGCGCGAGCACGCGCTTCACGTTGCCGTCGAGAATCGGATAATGCTGACCGAGAGAAAGGGACAAAATCGCGCCGGCGGTGGAGCGGCCCACGCCTGGCAGTGCGGCGACTTCATCGAAGGTCTGCGGGAATTTTCCGCCGTGCAGGGTGGCCACCTGCTGCGCCGCTTTATGCAGATTGCGCGCGCGGGCGTAATAGCCAAGTCCGGTCCAAAGATGCAGGACTTCATCGAGGGGTGCGTTCGCCAGATCGGTAATTGTTGGGAAACGCGCCATAAAGCGTTCAAAATAGGGGATAACCGTCGCCACTTGCGTTTGTTGCAACATCACCTCGGAGAGCCATACTTTGTAAGGCGTCTTGCCAATTTGCCAGGGCAGGGTTTTGCGCCCGTATTTGTCGTACCAGTCCAGCACCTGGGCTGAAAATTGCGCGGCGAGAAAAGTCAAAGCTACGGCTCCGGGAAAGCGATTATAAGGTGGCAGATTGCAGCACAAGGGCGAGGGGCTGTAAACCCTTGCATCCGCCGGGTAACTTTGGATAATGCCCGTTTTCCGAACACATCTCACAAGCAGACTTAACTTTTATGAAAAACGACGTCATATCTCCGGAATTCGATGAAAACGGCCGCCCGCTGCGCCGTATTCGCAGCTTCGTCCGTCGTCAGGGCCGCCTGACCAAAGGTCAGCAGCACGCGCTGGACACTATTTGGCCGGTGATGGGCGTTGAATTCAACGAAGCGCCGCTCGATTTCGCCGCCCTGTTTGGCCGTGAAGCGCCGGTCACGCTGGAGATTGGTTTTGGCATGGGGGCGTCGCTGGTGGCGATGGCGAAAGAGAAGCCGCAGCAGAATTTCCTCGGCATTGAAGTGCACTCGCCGGGCGTCGGCGCCTGCCTGGCGTCCGCCGAAGAAGAGGGCGTGCAGAACCTGCGCGTCATGTGCCACGATGCGGTGGAAGTGCTGCATACCATGATTCCGGATAACTCCCTGAGCATGGTGCAGCTGTTTTTCCCTGACCCGTGGCACAAAGCGCGTCATAATAAGCGCCGTATCGTTCAGCCGCCTTTTGCCGAACTGGTGAAAAGTAAACTGAAGCTGGGGGGGGTCTTCCATATGGCGACCGACTGGGAGCAATATGCCGAGCATATGCTGGAAGTGATGTCCTCGCTTGAAGGGTATCGTAACCGGTCTGAAAGCAACGACTATGTGCCGCGCCCGGAATCGCGCCCGGTAACCAAATTTGAACAGCGTGGCCATCGTCTTGGCCACGGCGTATGGGACTTAATGTTCGAGAGGGTGAAATAATGGCAACGAATCGTAGCCGTCGTCTGCGTAAAAAAATGCATATCGACGAGTTTCAGGAAGTGGGTTTCTCCGTCGCGTGGCGCTTCGCGGAAGGAACCAGCGAAGAGCAGATCGACCAGACCGTTAACGATCTGATTGATGAAGTGATTGAGCCTAATAAGCTGGCCTTTGATGGCAGCGGCTATCTTTCCTGGGAAGGGCTGATCTGCCTGCAGGAAATCGGCAAATGCACCGAAGAACACCAGGCCATCGTGCGTAAATGGCTGGAAGATCGCGGGCTTGCCGATGTACGCACCAGCGAACTTTTTGATATCTGGTGGGACTAAGTTTGACAAGGGTCGGCAACTGCCGGCCCGTTTTGTCTGAAGGGAGTTAAATGATGCGCAAAACGCTGTTGGCAGTGGCGCTGTCCGTCACCGCTTTGTCCGCGCATGCGGACTACCAGTGTAGCGTCACGCCGCGTGACGATGTCATCCTCAGCCCGCAGCAGGTGCAGGTGAAAGGCGAAAACGGCGATCTGGTGATTAAGCCGGACGGCAATCTGACCTTTAACGGGAAAGCCTATGCGCTGAATGCCGCCCAGCGCGAGCAGGCGCAGGACTATCAGGCTGGACTGCGCAGCAGCCTGCCGTGGATTGATGAAGGCGCCCGCACGCGGGTAGAAAAAGGCCGCGCCGCGCTGGATAAAATCATTACCGAACAGGTGGGGGCCAGCAGCAGCATGCATAGCCGCCTGACCAAGCTTGATGCGCAGCTGAAAGCGCAAATGGGCCGTATTATTGAA
Source organism: Klebsiella sp. BDA134-6 (assembly GCF_015601345.1). Classification (NCBI taxonomy): domain Bacteria; kingdom Pseudomonadati; phylum Pseudomonadota; class Gammaproteobacteria; order Enterobacterales; family Enterobacteriaceae; genus Klebsiella; species Klebsiella sp. BDA134-6. The sequence goes on along the minus strand of NZ_CP064784.1, from coordinate 5,069,452 downwards.
CATCGCAACGATGGGCTGACGTTCCACTATAAAGCCATCGATCAGGTGCGCGCCGACGGCCAGCAGCTGGTAAACCAGGCGATGGGCGGTATTCTGCAGGACAGCATCAACGAGATGGGCGCGAAGGCGGTTCTCAAAGGCGGCGGTAACCCGCTGCAGGGGATCCTTGGTAGCCTTGGCGGCCTGCAAACGGCCATTCAGGACGAATGGAAAAACCAGGAGGCAGATTTCCAGCAGTTTGGTAAGGACGTCTGCGGCCGCGTGGTCTCCCTTGAGGAGAGCCGCAAAGCGCTGGTGGGGTCGTTAAAGTAAGTTTTAATTCGCTACCTGCGGGCGCAGGTAGCGATTATGGTCAGTCGGTCACATCAGCCCCAGCAGCTGCGGAATAAACAGCGAGATCTGCGGGATATAGACAATCATCATCAGCGCGATCAGCAGGGCGGCGTAGAACGGCAGCAGCGGTTTAATGAGCTGCTGAATTTTAACGCCGGAAATAGAGCAGCCTACAAACAGCGCGCTGCCTACCGGCGGCGTCAGCAGACCGATGCACAGGTTAGCGACCATCATGATGCCGAAATGCACCGGATCCATCCCCAAATCCTGCGCGATGGGCAGGAATATCGGCGTGAAAATCAGTACCGCCGGGGTCATATCCATAAAGATCCCGACGATTAACAGCACGATATTTATCAGCAGCAGAATCACCACCGGGTTTTCAGAAATCCCCATTAGCGCATCGCTTATCATGTAGGGTATATCGGCGTTGGTCATCGCCCACGACATGCCGACGGAAAAGCCGATCAGCAATAGCACGATGGAGGTCATCACCACCGATTCAAGGATCAGCTTCGGCAGATCGCGCCACTTCACTTCCCGGTAAATCAGCACTGACAGGATAAAGGTGTAAACCACGGCGATAGCCGACGCTTCGGTCGCGGTAAAAATGCCGCCGAGGATCCCGCCCATCACAATGATCACCAGCAGCAGGCTGGGCAAGGCGTCGAAAAACGCTTTTGCTGCCTGGGCGCATGTGGGACGTTCAGAAACCGGATAACCGCGACGTTTAGCGATAAAAGCGCACACCACCATGATGGCCAGGCCCATCAGAATGCCCGGCAGATAACCGGCCATAAACAGCGACGCAACCGAGACGCCCCCGGCCGTCAGGGAGAAGACGATCAGGACGTTTGACGGCGGGATGAGCAGGCCCGTGATGCATGATGAGACGTTAACCGCCGTGGAGAACGCCGGGTCGTAGCCCTTCCGGGTCTGAATGGGGTTGAGCGTTCCCCCTACCGCCGCCGCCGCGGCGACCGCCGAACCTGAAATCGAGCCGAACATCATATTTGCCAGCACGTTGACGTGGCCCAGCGATCCCGGCACGCGTCCGACCATCACCTGCGCCAGATTGATTAAGCGGATGGCAATCCCGCCGCTGTTCATCAGGGTGCCGGCAAAGATAAAGAATGGAATCGCCAGCAGGGCGAAGTTGTCGAGGCCGTTCGCCAGGCGCTGAGAAACGGTAATCACCGCAATATCCCACGGGAACATCAGCAGCATCGAGCCGACGGTCGCGATGCCAATGGAGAAGGAGATGGGGACGCCAATAAAAACCAGAATAAAGAAAGAGCCAAATAGCATCAGTGCGATATAGCTGTCCATCAATTTGCCCCCGCTTCATAGTTTTTCATATTTTTCAGACCGTTGCTGATAAAACAGAGCGTGTAAAACATCATAATGATGCCGGTTAGCGGCAGGATCAGATACACGTAGCCCATGGGGATCTGCATCGCGGCCGAGACCTGGGATGTCGACAGCGTTTTTTCAATCAGCTTCACGCCGCCGGTTACAATTACTGACCCGGCAAAAATAAAGATCAGCAGATTAATAATGACGCTGAGCAGCGCTTGCTTGCGGGGAGGAAGCGTCATGGCGAGTAAATCGATCGCCAGATGACGCTGGGCGCCGACAGTATATGCCGCACCCAGCAGCCCGACCCAGATCATCAAAAATCGCGCCAGCTCGTCGGTCAGGGTGCTTGGCTGGTTTAGCACGTAGCGGCTGAACACCTGCCAGACGACGCAGACCACCAGCGCAATCATAACGGCGACGGAGAATGCGGCGATCGTGCGGTCCACCGCCAGCTTTATGCGGTTAAGTATCATCATTGTTTTCCCGATGAAAGCGGGCCAGCGGCTGGCCCGCTAAGTGTTATTCGGCGGCAGCTTCAAATTTGTCCAGCAGGGCGGCCTGCTTCGGATCTTTTTTGAAGTCATCAAACAGCGGCTGCACGGCGGCGCGGAACGGTGCTTTATCCACTTTGATGATTTCGCCGCCCATGGCTTTGGCCTGCGCGCGGGTGTCGGCGTCGATCTTGTCCCACAGTTTTTGCTGATACGCTTCGGAAGCTTTTGCCGCCTTGATCAGGATTTGCTGCTGATCCGGCGTCAGTTTGTCCCAGGTTTTACTGGAGATAACGAGGAAATCCGGGATGGAGGCATGTTCATCTTCAGAGAACACTTTCGCGATTTCGATATGGCGCGTTTGCACCCAGGAAGGCACATTGTTCTCCGCGCCGTCCACCACGCCCTGCTGCATGGCGGTATAAACTTCACCAAAGGAAATGGGCGTTGGCGAACCGCCCATTAATTCGACCATTTTTAAGGTTGTCGGGCTGGCCTGGACGCGGATTTTCAATCCTTTTAAATCTTCCGGTTTAGTGATGGGCTTTTTGGCGTAAAAACTGCGGGTCCCGGCAACATAAGCGGAAAGCGCAAAGAATCCTTTATCTTTCGTAGACTCCATTATTTCCTTACCCACCTCACCGAAGACGACTTTATTGAAGTGATTCTGGTCTTTAAACAGGAACGGTAAATTATATATCGCGTAGACGTTATCGAAGGACTCCAGATCGCTGGCGGAACCTTTGGTCATATCCAGCGCGCCATTTTGTAATAACTCCAGCGTTTCACGCGCGCTGCCCATTTGGCTACTGGGATAAATACGGATCTTTATAGCCCCGTTGGAAAGTTGGTTAACCTCTTTGGACATCTCCTCAAAGGCCTGATGAACAACATGGCTGCGTTCAAGGTTATGTGCCAGTTTTAATGTGACTTTTTCAGCCGCGCTTGCGCCTGAGGAGAGCAGGGCAAGCAAAGATACACACACCAGAGAACGAGAAAAAGAGAATTTTTTCATGAGTCGGCTCCATGCACTTGGGGTAATTGGTCAATATCTTAAGGGGTAATCTTTGTTTCTGTATGACATATTATCCTTGTTGTCGTACATCTTTAAGCTATCTGTCTCACACTTTTTCTCAATAAGTCGATCAAAAAGATATTTTTGTGCGGTTGGTTATATTTATTTTCAATAAATGAATGTGAATTTATTTTCACTGGAAATGTTGAATTGAGATGCTTCGGGAATAGTGATATTGATGTTTCGTAAAAAACGAATAATTAATTATCCCGCTATTTTTATAACGGGATAAGTGGAGAGGAGATTATTCGCTGAGGAAAAGTTCGAGAAGGGAATTCAAAAATAGCTTACCGTGCTCGGTAATTTGCCAGTAGCGCTCATCTTCCATCAGGTAGCCTTCGGCGATGGCGGCATCGATTTGCGGACGGATCGTACGCTCATCAAGGCCGGTGTAGCGGCTGAATTCATCGCGCGGGGCGGCTTCCAGCAGGCGGAAACGGTTCATAAAGAACTCAAACGGTTTATCCGCATCTTCCACATCGTGCTGGCGCTCCAGATAGCGGCCTTCCATGTAGCCGCGTGGATGCCGGGTTTTCGCCGTCCGCAATATGCGCCCATCCGGGAACGTCACTTTGCTGTGCGCGCCGCAGCCAATCCCCAGGTAGTCGCCAAAGCGCCAGTAGTTCAGGTTATGCTGGCACTGATAGCCCGGCTTAGCGTAGGCGGAGGTTTCATATTGCTGATAGCCCGCCGAACTGAGCAGGCTATGCCCCTGTTCATAAATGTCCCACAGCGCGTCGTCGTCCGGCAGGGTTGGCGGACGCGAGCCAAACAGGGTGTTTGGCTCAATGGTCAGCTGATACCAGGAGAGGTGCGGCGGATTGAGCGCGATTGCCTGGCGCAGGTCATCCAGCGCCTCTTCCAGAGACTGATCCGGCAGACCGTGCATTAAATCGAGGTTAAAGCTGCGCAGTCCCAGACCGCTTGCCAGATTTGCCGCGCGCCGGGCTTCCTGTGGCCCATGGATACGTCCGAGCCGCTGCAGCTTCTGTTCGCTAAAGCTCTGTACGCCGATGGAGATGCGATTAATACCTGCGCGCTGATACTCGACAAAGCGATCCGCTTCCACGGTGCCGGGGTTGGCTTCCATGGTGATTTCCGCGTTGGATGCCAGCGGAAGAGATTCGCGCACGCCGTCGAGCAGGGTTTGCATCGCCGTGCCTGAGAGCAGGCTCGGCGTACCGCCGCCGATGAAAATAGTCCCGATTTCACGTCCCTGCGCATAGTGGGCGTCGGCCCGCAGATCGTTCAGCAGATGCTGAACGTAGTCGTCGTGCGGTACCTCGCCCTTTAACGCATGCGAGTTAAAATCGCAGTACGGGCATTTTTGCACGCACCACGGGATGTGAATATAGAGGCTCAGGGGCGGCAAATTAGCCATTACGTAAGGCTTCCAGTAACAGTTTTAGCGCGCGTCCGCGGTGGGAAATGGCGCTCTTTTCTTCACGGCTCAGCTCCGCTGCGGTTTTACCTTCCGTCGGAACAAAGAATATTGGGTCGTAACCAAAGCCGCCGTTGCCTGCGGCTTCACGAGCGATGATGCCCGGCCAGCTGCCGTGGCAAACCAGCGGCGTTGGATCTTCCGCATGACGCAGATAGACCAGCACGCAGTGGAATTGCGCCTGGCGCTTATCGTCCGGCACGTCGCGCAGCGCGTCGAGCAGCTTTTCCAGATTGCGCTGGTCGGTCGCATCTTCACCGGAATAGCGGGCGGAGTAGATGCCGGGCGCCCCGCCTAATGCATCGACGGCCAGACCTGAGTCATCGGCGATGGCCGGGAGCCCGGTCACCTGCGCGGCATGGCGCGCCTTCAGAATGGCGTTTTCGATAAACGTCAGGCCGGTTTCCTCTGCGGAATCCACGCCCAGCTCGGTTTGCGCCACGATATCGAGGCCAAAATCTGCCAGCAGCGAGGCCAGCTCGCGCACTTTTCCGGGGTTGCCGGTAGCGAGAACAACTTTTTGCATATGAGATCCTGTTTATTCTGTCAGCGCGGCGATCCCGTCCGGGATCTGCTGCGGATGAATGATTTTTATCTGTTTGTGGCGGCCCAGTTCGCCTTTCTCAATAAGCACCTGGCTTTTCGCTACGCGAAACTGTTTGGCGAGGAATTTTACCAGATGGGCGTTGGCCTGGCCGTCAACGGGAGGTGCGGTAATGGCGACTTTGAGCTCGTCGCCATGTAAACCAACGATGCTGTCGCGGCTGGCCTTGGGCTGAATATACAGCCGTAAGACCAACCCGTCAGCGCAGGCTTCGACGGCACTCATAGCGCCATCCACAGCCCCGGAAGCAGAACGTTGCCGGTAGCTTGCAACAGTTCGGCGATACCCATATTGATTACGTACAGCAGCAGAACCAGCACCATCGGCGAGAAATCAATGCCGCCCATTGAGGGCAGCAGCCTGCGGATCGGGCGCAGCAGCGGGTCTGCCAGCTGCATCAGAACATATTCCACCGGGCTGCGGCCCTGGCTTACCCAGCTCATGATCGCCATTAACAGAAGAACCCAGAAGATCAGCGAGCCGACAGTTTTGATAAGGATCAGCAGCGCGGAGATCCAGATAATCGGCTGGAAGGTGACGACCATAAAAAGGACGATAGCTTTCACGACGCAGAGAATAAATGCGACCAGCAGGGAGGCGCTGTCGAGCGGCCCCATCGCCGGGATAATACGGCGCAGCGGCCCAACGACAGGCTGCGTAGCCTTGACCACGAACTGCGAAAACGGGTTATAAAAGTCGCAGCGCGCCCACTGCATCCAGACGCGTAACAACACGACCATTGTGTAAAGCTCAATGACCGTTGAGAGCAGGAAAGTCAACGTCTTCATGGCGTTCCTCAGATTCCTTGTTTTTTGCTGTAGTCGCGCGCGCCGAAAATTGCGGTTCCGATGCGCACCATAGTGCTTCCCGCCGCGATGGCGGCTTCCATATCATCCGACATTCCCAGCGACAGCGTATCGACGGTAGGGTAGTGCGTTTTTAGCCGCGCAAATGCTACCGCCATTTGTTGGGCGACGGCAAACTGCCTTACATATTCTGACTCTGGCGCGGGAATGGCCATTAAACCGCGTAGCTGCAGATTAGGGAGTTTAGCGATTTCTGCCGCCAGCGCGTCCAGCTCTTCAGGCGGAATACCCGACTTGCTCTGCTCATCGCTAATGTTGATTTGAATTAGCACGTTGAGCGGCGGCAGTTGAGCCGGGCGCTGTTCACTCAGGCGGACGGCGATTTTGAGACGATCTACGGTATGGCACCAGTCAAAATGCTCGGCCACCAGACGGCTCTTATTGGACTGCAGCGGACCAATAAAGTGCCACTGTAGACCGGTTGCGCCCGTTCCCTGAAAGTAGCGGATTTTATCCACGCCTTCCTGGACATAGTTTTCGCCAAACGCGAGCTGGCCGGCAGCCATCGCTTCTTCGATAGCGCTCGCAGGTTTCGTTTTACTGACTGCAAGCAACGTAACTTCTTCTGGAGCACGGCCGCAGCGTGCGGCAGCGGCTGAGATTTTGTCCCGGACCTGTGCCAGGTTATGCGCAATATCGTTCATATACCGAGGATGAGTTATGGAACTGGAAGAAATAGTGGCCCTTAGTGTAAAGCATAACGTCTCCGATCTACACCTGTGCAATGCTTCAGCGCCGCGCTGGCGTCGCCAGGGCAAGCTGGAGCCCGCGCCGTTTACCTCCCCTGATATTGGCAAAATACTCACTGATTGGCTCAACGCCGAGCAGCTCGACCAGTGGAAGGCCTGCGGACAGGTTGATTTCGCGCTGACTCCGGCGGGTGGGCCGCGTCTGCGCGCCAGCGCATTTGTGCACAATCGCGGTCTGTCGCTGGCGCTGCGTCTGCTGGCGGAAACCTGCCCTCAGCTGGCGGATCTCGGTGTGCCGGCCGCCTTAACGGAGCTGCTCAATGAGGAGAGCGGACTTATCCTGGTCACGGGGGCTACCGGTAGCGGGAAATCAACCACCCTGGCGGCGATGGTGGGCTATCTTAACCAGCGCCTCAGCGGTCATATCCTGACGCTGGAAGATCCGGTTGAATTTATTCACCGCAGCGAGCGCTGTCTGATTCAGCAGCGGGAAATCGGCCGCCACTGCCCCTCATTTGCCGCTGCCCTGCGCGCCGCGCTGCGTCAGGACCCGGATGTCATTCTGTTAGGAGAACTACGTGACAGCGAAACGATCCGCCTGGCATTAACGGCAGCGGAGACCGGACATCTGGTGATGGCGACGCTACATACGCGCGGCGCGGCGCAGGCGGTTGAGAGGCTGGTGGACGTCTTTCCGGCGCAGGAGAAAGAGCAGGTACGCAGTCAGCTGGCGGGAAGTTTGTGCGCGGTGCTGGCACAAAAACTGTTTCCAGATGCTGCTGGCGGCAGAGTTGCGTTATACGAGCTTTTGGTTAATACCCCGGCGGTGGCTAATTTGATCCGAGAGGGGAAAACGCATCAGCTGCCCGGCGTAATGCAAACCGGGCAGCAATCGGGCATGCAAACATTTACGCAAAGCTTTCAGCAACGTACGGCCGCCGGGCTTTTGTAGCTGCGCTTTTTATATTCAGAGATCCTACCAATAGCTTGTTATAATAATGTTTTATTAATGTTTGCTACCCTTATTTGATATTACAAATAAACACCTAAGATTAAGCCGAATAATGTATTCCATGAAAAACGAATTGACATAAACCTCTCATAACCAGGAAAAAAGTTTGATAATCTTTTGACTCTCTTAAGGCATTCGATTTATGCTGTTTACAGGGATAGGAAAATTCCCATGGAATATTGTTTCAATGTGTAAAAGTGGTTTGTTTTTATAAATACACAGACGATCGTATTCTTGTTAATTCATTTAACCGCTATGAAGGCGGAAATCAACTAAGGAGAGTTTTAAGTGATTAATTTATCTGAGGATTTGGCTTTTTCTCACCAGGTTACTTTTATTACTCACCCCTCCATTCAAAGCAAAGCATTTGCGACCTGGCTGGCCGAAAGGTTATCCGCATCGGTCATTCTGCAAAATATTAACAAACCCCTCGCGCAACGCCTTTTGAAAAATTCTGTAATATTATTTGATATTGCGGTTTCAAATAAAAAGTTGAATAGCGTATGGCGTGATATTATTCGCATGCAGGGAGATAACCCCCGTTTATTGATTATCAATAGCGCACAAAAGTATGAGCTCTACGAAATGGCGCAGTGGCCAGCGCTGTACGGCGTTTTCCGTCATGACGATGATGAATCGCGCTTAATTGAGGGCGTTAGGGCTGTGCTGAACGGCGAACAGACGGCTGAATTGAGCGTGATGCACCCGGCGATGTATGCTGCGGATCATGTATCGGCGCCTGCGGAAAATTCACCGTTGACCGAGCGTGAATGTGAAATTCTGAATGAACTTCGCTGCGGGGCGACAAATCTGGATATTGCCCGCGCGCTATTTATCAGTGAAAACACGGTGCGTACCCATCTGTATAACGTGTTCCGTAAGCTAAGCGTGAAGAACCGGACTCAGGCGGTAAGCTGGGCGAATGAACATCTGCGCCACTAAACATGAAATCCGGATGATGGCGCCTGCCGCTGGTATGGGGCGCCATCATTCAGCTTCAGTAACTCTGCTCGAAGTAGCTTTCCAGAATAATGACGGCAGAAGCGGAATCCACGCTGCCTTTTTTTAGCGCCCGGAATCCACCCTGTTCGAATAGCCCGGCTCTGGCTTCAACCGTGCTCAGACGTTCATCATGCAGGATTATCTGCACGCCGAAGCGGCCATGGATTTTATTCGCGAAGTTGCGCGCACGGGCGGTCAGGGGTTGTTCCGTACCGTCCATATTCAGCGGCAGGCCGACAATCACGGCTTCGGGCTGCCACTCTTTCAGCAGTTTCTCAATAACGTTCCAGTCAGGCTTACCGTCCTGCGCTTTCAACGCGGGGAGGGGGCGGGCGGTGCCGGTGATGCGCTGCCCTACGGCGACGCCAATGCTTTTGGTGCCAAAATCGAAGCCTAAAAACGTTCCGCTCATTACGCGTGCCCCGCTTCGGCTGGCATGGTCACGATATCAATGCCAATCAGCTTCGCAGCCTCACGCCAGCGGTCGGCTATCGGCGTGCTAAACAAAATATTCCGATCGGCCGGCGCGGTGAGCCAGGCGTTATCCAGTATCTCCTGCTCCAGCTGGCCTTTCTCCCAGGAAGCATAGCCCAGCGCAACCAGCACGTTCTCCGGCTGTTTATCCGTACCCAGCGTTTCGAGCACGTCGCGGGAGGTAGTGATCACCGTGTTATCGGAAATACGGATGCTGGAGGAGAAATCGGAAGGCGGCGAATGCAGTATAAAACCCCGATCCTCGGCCAGCGGACCGCCAACCATCACCGGTTTATCCAGGCGGATCTCGGGATTACGCGGCTCAGGCGTGATTTTTAATTTCTCCAGGATCCCTTCAACCTGCAGATTTTCCATCGGCTTATTGATGATGATGCCCATGGCACCGTCATCGTTATACTCGCAGATATAGACTACGGAGCGACGGAACATCGGGTCCTGGAGAGCAGGCATGGCAATTAGAAAGTGATGCTGTAAATTCATTGTCAGAGGTTCTGTTCCTGGTTCAAAAAAGCAGCACCCAGTATGCGGGTAAAGCAAGGGAGTGTCGATTCACTTTATCTTTCAGGTTTCAGGGGCTTGCCTGCCTGAGCCTGAAAGCGAATCGCCTGCGCTGGCTCCAGGCTACAGGCGCGGGCCTGCAGCCGGAATAAGCGCTTTATTTATTGAGGCGCTTCTCGATGGCGTCCATCAGCATCCCGGTAATGGAAATCGGGAAGGCGGCTTCGATTTCACGGACGCAGGTGGGGCTGGTGACGTTAATTTCCGTCAGACGATCGCCGATGATGTCCAGACCGACGAAGATTAAGCCTTTGGCCTTCAGCGTGGGGCCAACGCGGCGGGCGATGGCCCAGTCGCTTTCGGTCAGCGGGCGCGCTTCGCCACGACCGCCGGCAGCAAGGTTACCGCGGGTTTCGCCGCCCTGCGGGATACGGGCCAGGCAGTAAGGAACCGGCTCGCCGTCAACCACTAGCACGCGCTTATCGCCATCTTTAATGGCTGGCAGATAGTTCTGCGCCATGCAGTAGCGGTTGCCCAGCTCGGTCAGCGTCTCGGTGATGACGCCGAGGTTAGGGTCACCCTCTTTTACGCGGAAAATAGAGGTGCCACCCATACCGTCCAGCGGTTTGAGAATGATATCGCCGTGTTTTTCCCAGAAGGCTTTCAACTGCGCTTTATTACGGGTGACCAGCGTTTCCGGGGTCAGCTCGGAGAACCAGGCGGTAAACAGCTTTTCGTTACAGTCGCGCAGGCTCTGCGGTTTGTTGACGATAAGCGTGCCTTGCTCTTCGGCGCGTTCGAGGATGTAGGTCGCGTAGATAAACTCGGTATCGAACGGCGGATCTTTACGCATCAGAATGACGTCAAGCTCCGCGAGAGGCAAATCCTGCTCGCCGTTGAACGCGTACCAGTTGTCGTAGTTCTGCTCGACGCTTAGCTTGCGCGTACGGGCGCGGGCTTCGCCGTTGATTAAGTACAGATCGTTCATCTCCATATAATGGAGTTCATAGCCGCGACGCTGCGCTTCCAGCAACATGGCGAAGCTGGTGTCTTTCTTGATGTTGATGGTTGCGATGGGGTCCATCACGATGCCGAGCTTAATCATTGTTCTTCTCCGTTAACGCTTCAACCTAAGTCGCCAAAACGCACCTGCAGGGCGGTAATGGCAGTGAGCGCAGTTGTCTCTGTACGCAGAACGCGCGGTCCCAACAGGATATCAGTAAACTGGTAGCGAGCAGTCATCGCTATCTCTTCTGCCGAAAGCCCGCCTTCCGGGCCAATCAGCAGCCGGATACGTTCGACCGGCAGCGGCAGCGTATTAATGCTGGCGCTGGCGCGAGGGTGCAAATTAAGCTTCAGGCCCTCGTCCTGCTCCGCACACCAGGCTTCAAGCTGCATGGCCGGGCGGATTTCCGGCACCACGTTGCGGCCGCTTTGCTCGCAGGCGGCAATGGCGATTTTCTGCCACTGCTGGATCTTTTTCTGCAAACGTTCGGCGTCCAGTTTAACGCCACAGCGCTCGGAAAACAGTGGCGTTATGAGGCTTACACCAAGTTCGATCGATTTCTGGATGGTGAATTCCATTTTTTCGCCGCGGGACATCACCTGGCCCAAATGGATATGCAGAGGGGATTCACGGTTATCAACTTTGCTGCTCTGTACTTCAACCAGAACATTTTTCTTACCGGCCTCGACAATAACCGCCTCGAAGACCTGATTGCTGCCGTCAAAAAGCTCTATAGCCTGGCCTTTACCCATCCGTAAAACGCGACCGACATGGTTGGCCGCGTCGTCGGAAAGAGCTATCTGGCTACCCGTGGTAATGCGTTCCGGGTGATGGATGCGAGGAATGCGCATGCTTGATGTTCCGTTCTTAGCGCAGATGTCTCTTCCCCCAGTAAAGGGGGAGGAGTAAAGCTGCAAATTAACAATTGCCGCTAGTGTAGGTTAGCTCTTTTGCGCCTGGCAAGCCTGCAGGACATAAGGATTATGGTTGCCCTGAACTTTGGCAATACGCGCGTCGCGTTCGCACTCCCAGGTTGTGACCGGGTACATCTTATCCCAGGCGGTAAACAGCTGGGTTTGCTGGCGGGAAAGATTGAGCTGGTAGCGGTCGCGCATATAGAAGTAGGTACGGGCGATGGCGCCACGTGCGCGCGCCGGCGGCTCGGCAACTTTATCTTTAAAATCAACCTTCATTGCGCACTGACCGTACTGGCCTTCGCCGCCGTTCCACTGGCTGTACATAAAGTTGGCGCGATCGCCGTTGACCTCGCCGACCGCCGGCTGCAGGTTATGCATGTCGCTTTCCATCTTGCGGTATTCCGGATCTTTAGCGCAGTTTTTGCGCCCGCCGTCCTGCCAGCACTGACGCTGATGGCCAAACTGCCATGCGGGAACCACATGCTCCCACTCGACCCGGCTGGCGCGATTTTCATTTTTACGCACTTTATAGCCACAAGACTCCAGGTCGATAACCCCCTTTTTTCCCTGCCAGTTGATCTTACAGCCGCAGTAAAAATCGCCGGGGGCATCGGCATTGACCTTGACCCCAGCGGTCTTGGCCTGAGAAAAACTGTTGATTCCTTCCGCTGCAAGCGGAGCGCATACCGCCGCGCTGAGAAATGCGACAGTAAAAATATGAATACGGGACATCGTTAACTCCGTGTCAAAACGAGCCCGCAACGTAACGAATGTGATTGCCAGACGCAATCAGTCAGATCAGAAAATTTCCAATTATTTCCGGAGATTACTTTTCCGCCACCAGAACATCTCCACAGCGCACGCAGCGATAGGTGGCCTCTCCGCGCATCACGCGATTGTGGCGGCGGACGGTAAGCTGGTGCTGCTGGCACTGGCAGCGGTAGGGGAAGGTATTTTTACGGACTGAATCGAGTTCGAAACGATGGGTGCGCAGAGCCGGAACGCCCAGCACGCTTTCCATCATCCATTTCCACTCTTTGCCGTGTGGCGCCACGCGGCCAAAGTGCTTCCACACCAGCAAGTGGGCCAGCTCGTGCGGCACGACTTCATCAATAAACGCCTGCTGGTTTTCCAGCAGCAGCACCGGGTTAAGGCGGATTTCATTTTTCTCCAGCCAGGCGGTACCGGCGGAGGTTCCCCGCTGCTGATAAACCAGCACCGGTTCAGGGTAAAGTCGTCCCAGCTTGAGGTTCGCTTTGGCCAGATTCTCCCGCAGGCTGCGCATAACGGCCTGTTGAAGGGCAATGGGAATTCGGGGTGTTTTCATAGCGCCAGAGGATAGTGCGGCGGGGTGAGGAGAGCAAGAAGAAGCTTCCTCCCGGGAGGGAGGAAGCGTATCAGGCTAGTCGCGCGCGCCGATTTCGCGCAGCTTGCGGCCTTTCATCAGGTTACGTTCGATATGCTCCAGCGAAACGTTTTTGGTTTCCGGGATCAGCCACAGGGTCAGGAAGATGAACAGGATGTTCAGGCCGCCATAGACCCAGAAGGTGTTGGCGCTGCCCAGCGAGTTCAGCATGGTCAGGAACGTCGCGCCGACGATCATGTTGGCAATCCAGTTGGTGGCCGTCGAACAGGTAATACCGAAATCACGCCCTTTCAGCGGCTGGATTTCGGAACACAGCACCCAAATCAGCGGGCCGGCGCTCATGGCAAAGCCAACGATAAACATCAGCAGCATCAGAACGGCAAAGTACTGCGCCGTGGCGGAGTGGATGCCGATATGCATCATGCTGCCCAGAATGCCCATGCCGAGCGCCATGACGATAAAGCCAAGGATCAGCGTCGGCTTACGGCCCCAGCGGTCGACAAGCCCGATGGCGATAAAGGTCGCCAGCACGTTGGTCAAACCGACGATGACGGTGCCCCACATCTGTTCGGTGGTATTGGCATAGCCCGCCAGTTCAAAAATCTTCGGCGCGTAGTACATGATGACGTTCATACCGGTGAACTGTTGCATCACCTGCAGCAGAACGCCGAGGAATACCGCGCGGCGGAAGTTGCTGTTTTCTTTGAACAGCGACCAGCCGGACTGTTTTACCTTCAGGCTTTCGCGGATCTCATCCAGCTCGCGTTTCGCTTCAGCGCTGGTGTCGCGCAGGCGCAGCAGAACCCGTTCGGCATCGACAAAGCGGCGCTTAGCGGCAAACCAGCGCGGGCTGTCCGGCAGGAAAACCACGCCAATCAGCAGCAGCACCGCCGGGATAATAATCACCCCGAGCATCCAGCGCCAGGCGCCGCTGTAGCTGAATGCCGTATCGGAAAGATAGGCGCCGAGAATACCAATAGTAATCATCAGCTGGTACATCGAAATCATGCTGCCGCGGATTTTTTCCGGGGCGATTTCAGACAGATACAGCGGGGCGGTGTAGGAGGCGACGCCCACGGCCAGGCCGAGCAGCACGCGGGAGATCAGCAGCACTTCCACGTTCGGCGCGGCGGCGGAGAATAGCGAGCCGGCAACGAACAGGATGGCGCCAATCATCAGGCTTTTTTTACGCCCGAGTTTGAAGGAGAGCCAGCCGCTGCCCACTGCGCCGACGGCGGCGCCGAACATCATGGAGCTGACCACCCATTCCTGAGTGTGGGCGCTTATCTGGAACTCGTTGGCAATAAAGGGTAAGGCACCCGCAATAACACCGATATCAAGGCCGAACAGCAGGCCAGCCAGTGCGGCGAGGAAGCAGACAAAGAACGTCATCGTCTTGTTCGAACGCCCTTGTTTTTTGTTGTCAGGCATAACGCCCTCCGGTTGAGTTATTGATCCTGTCGATGCGTAGGGTAGGTAAATACGTCGTAAAAAAATGTGATAGTAATCACGACTGTGTAATCGGTTACACTAGAGTAAAGAAACGTAATTGTTATAAACGTATTTAAATCAGTATATTAATTGAGTTTAGTCTAAGAAATTAAAAGCGCTAATCAGACTTTGCTGAAATATTGTGTAACAAAGTGAAGGGTTATTACATTTTGCACGTATTAGGGGAGTATATTTGGGCTGTATATGATGTAATCGCTTCCATTTTTGACGAGCGGAAGGCAGGATTCGGCGTCAGCGGAGGGAAGCTAAAGTAAAAAGGCCAGCGCGGGGCTGGCCTTGAAAGCGGGGGGAGTGCGGAGATTATTTCAGACCGGACGCTTCGCGCAGCTGGGCTGCTTTGTCGGTTTTTTCCCATGGGAAATGTTCGCGACCGAAGTGACCGTATGCCGCCGTCTCTTTGTAGATCGGGTGCAGCAGATCCAGCATCTGAATCAGGCCGTACGGACGGAGGTCAAAGAACTCACGCACCAGCAGGGTCAACTGCTCAGAAGGCACTTTTTCGGTACCAAAGGTTTCAACCATGATTGACGTCGGCTCCGCCACGCCGATGGCGTAGGAAACCTGAATTTCACAACGATCGGCCAGGCCAGCGGCAACGATGTTTTTCGCTACATAGCGCGCCGCGTAGGCCGCAGAACGGTCCACTTTAGATGGATCTTTACCGGAGAACGCGCCGCCGCCGTGACGAGCCATGCCGCCGTAGGTGTCAACGATGATTTTACGCCCGGTCAGGCCGCAGTCGCCCATTGGTCCGCCGATAACAAAACGGCCGGTTGGGTTGATAAAGAATTTTGTGGCGCTGTTCAGCCACTCGGTCGGCAGAACCGGTTTGATGATCTCTTCCATCACCGCTTCCTGCAGCGATTTCTGGTCGATATCTTCCGCGTGCTGGGTCGACAGGACTACCGCGTCAATGCCGACGATTTTACCGTCGTCGTACTGGAAGGTGACCTGGCTTTTCGCATCCGGGCGCAGCCACGGCAGAGTGCCGTTTTTGCGCACTTCAGCCTGACGCTGCACCAGACGGTGCGCATAGGTGATCGGCGCCGGCATCAGCACGTCGGTTTCGTTGGTGGCATAGCCAAACATCAGGCCCTGGTCGCCCGCGCCCTGTTCCAACGGATCGGCGCGGTCAACGCCCTGGTTGATGTCCGGAGACTGTTTACCGATAGCACTCAGGACCGCGCAGGAGTTGGCGTCAAAACCCATGTCGGAATGCACGTAGCCAATTTCACGGACCGTGTTACGGGTGATCTCTTCAATATCAACCCATGCGCTGGTGGTGATCTCGCCACCGACCAGAACCATGCCGGTTTTGACATAGGTTTCACAAGCTACGCGCGCCTTCGGATCCTGTTCGAGGATCGCATCCAGCACGGCGTCGGAGATTTGGTCAGCAATTTTGTCGGGATGCCCTTCTGATACGGACTCTGACGTAAAGAGGTGTTTTGCCATGTTTTATTTCACCTGTGGACGATTCGGGTAGCTCATACTGTTGTGTAGAATGGCTTTGACGGATGACTCTACCAAAGCTTGCAGGTAGCGACACGAGCAGTCTGAGTGTTAATCAGTATAGATGGATTAACTTCTGGACGGCTATTTTAGGGCAGTTCTTGACCCCATTTCCAGCCTTTTTTGATATTCGTCGCATTTATAGAAAAAGGGCGGTGGCAATTTTTCCTGACAATCCCCGGCAACGCGCATATTTTTATTTTGCTTTTTACCCCGCTTCTCGGTATAAAACGCCGCGCGCGGCTCATTAAAACAGCGCACGAGCATTTACCTCGTGACGCCACTTCCAGCCGGGTTAAGCAGTCTGTATTGACAGAGTCCCGCAGCGGCGTTTTCGCTGACTGTCTGGAACGTATAGCTTTGGCTTGTCGCTGGCCCGTCTCGGGGCAGTGTGGAGGTGATACCAGATAATGAACCCACGTTTTTCGCCTGATTCGTCGCGTCGTTCCGTCGCGCGTCACTATCCCGCAACCCGCATCTCTCTCATGCAAACCAGCCGATGTTCTACCCATCTCGGCGCTTCTCAGGATTCCCGGGCCGGCAGGCTGCTGGAACACTGAACAAGGGCGCTCTTGCGATAGCAAGGGTTTTCTCGTGGTTTCTCCGGACTGTCATACTCCGTTCGGGTACGTGTTTTACGATGATATGAATAAGAAACCGGTCGCTCAGCCGCAAGACCAGCACTATCTACTGGGATTTCGGACTGTTTATGGGTTGTTATCGCTTCTTCGGATTGCGATAGTAGTCAACTGTTTTACACTTGTTACTAAAATTTGAGGTTCGCTATGTCTGACGACATGTCATTATCTTCGCCTTCGTCAGCAGGCGATCACGGTGTACTACGTTCCATGCAGGAGGTTGCGATGAGCTCCCAGGAAGCCAGCAAGATGCTACGTACTTACAATATTGCCTGGTGGGGTAATAACTACTACGACGTTAACGAACTGGGCCATATCAGCGTCTGCCCGGATCCTGACGTCCCGGAAGCGCGCGTTGACCTTGCTGAGCTGGTGAAAGCCCGTGAAGCTCAGGGGCAGCGCCTGCCTGCGCTGTTCTGCTTCCCGCAGATTTTGCAGCACCGTCTGCGTTCGATTAACGCCGCCTTCAAACGCGCGCGTGAGTCTTATGGCTATAACGGTGACTACTTCCTGGTTTATCCGATCAAGGTCAACCAGCATCGCCGCGTCATTGAATCGCTGATCCACTCCGGCGAGCCGCTGGGTCTGGAAGCCGGTTCGAAGGCTGAGCTGATGGCGGTGCTGGCACACGCCGGTATGACCCGCAGCGTCATTGTTTGTAACGGCTACAAAGACCGTGAATATATCCGCCTGGCGCTGGTGGGCGAAAAGATGGGCCACAAGGTTTATCTGGTCATCGAGAAGATGTCGGAAATCGCCATCGTGCTGGAAGAAGCCGAGCGGCTGAACGTGGTACCGCGTCTTGGCGTGCGCGCGCGTCTGGCTTCGCAGGGCTCCGGTAAGTGGCAGTCTTCCGGCGGCGAAAAATCCAAATTTGGCCTCGCGGCGACACAGGTTCTGCAGCTGGTTGAAATTCTGCGCTCTGCCGGGCATCTGGACAGCCTGCAGCTGCTGCATTTCCACCTTGGCTCGCAGATGGCCAATATTCGCGATATCGCCACCGGCGTACGTGAATCCGCGCGTTTCTACGTTGAGCTGCATAAGCTGGGCGTGAATATTCAGTGCTTTGACGTTGGCGGCGGTCTCGGCGTTGACTACGAGGGCACCCGTTCGCAGTCCGACTGTTCGGTTAACTACGGCCTGAACGAATACGCCAACAACATTATTTGGGCGATTGGCGATGCCTGCGAAGAGAACGGTTTGCCGCATCCGACGGTGATCACTGAATCCGGCCGCGCGGTCACGGCGCACCACACCGTGCTGATATCGAACATTATCGGCGTTGAGCGTAACGAATATACCGAGGCGACCCCGCCTGAGGAAGACGCCGCGCGTCCGCTGCAAAGCATGTGGGAAACCTGGCTGGAGATGCAGGAAACCGGCAACCGCCGCTCGCTGCGCGAATGGTTGCACGACAGCCAGATGGATCTGCACGATATCCACATCGGCTACTCCTCCGGCACTTTTAATCTTCAAGAGCGCGCCTGGGCCGAGCAGCTGTATCTGAATATGTGCCATGAAGTTCAGAAGCAGCTCGACCCCAGCAACCGCGCGCATCGCCCGATTATTGATGAACTGCAGGAGCGCATGGCGGATAAGATCTACGTCAACTTCTCCCTGTTCCAGTCGATGCCGGATGCGTGGGGTATCGATCAGCTGTTCCCGGTGATGCCGCTGGAAGGGCTGAACAAGATACCGGAACGCCGCGCGGTGCTGCTGGATATCACCTGCGATTCCGACGGCGCGATTGACCACTATGTGGATGGCGACGGTATTGCGACCACCATGCCGATGCCGGAATACGATCCGGAGAATCCGCCGATGCTGGGCTTCTTTATGGTGGGCGCCTACCAGGAGATCCTCGGCAATATGCACAACCTGTTCGGCGATACGGAAGCCGTAGACGTGTTTGTCTTCCCTGACGGCAGCGTCGAAGTTGAGCTGTCGGATGAAGGGGATACCGTTGCGGATATGCTGCAGTACGTGCAGCTCGATCCGAACACGCTGTTGACCCAGTTCCGCGATCAGGTAAAAAATACGGACCTGGACGCCGCCCTGCAGCAGCAGTTCCTTGAAGAGTTCGAAGCGGGTTTATACGGCTACACTTATCTCGAAGACGAGTGATATACGTCCTCTCCGTAGCCGAGAGGGAAGAGAGGGGGAGAGAAGGCTCATTACGGCCATTCGCCAGACTCACTTGAACGCGTAGACATTTACGGCGATAATTCGCTCAACTAAGCAGTAAACTCATTTAAACCCTTCCTCGTCGGGCCTAACGACGCGGAAGGGTTTTTTTATATTTGTATTTCAACGCAACGACGGTAAAAGAGGTCATATCCATGAGCACCTTAGGTCATCAATACGATAACTCCCTGGTATCCAACGCATTTGGTTTTCTGCGTCTACCGATGAATTTCATGCCGTATGACAGCGATGCGGACTGGGTCATCACCGGCGTACCGTTTGATATGGCGACCTCCGGACGCGCGGGCGGCCGTCATGGCCCGGCGGCGATCCGTCAGGTGTCGACGAACCTTGCGTGGGAGCACAACCGCTTCCCGTGGAATTTTGACATGCGCGAGCGCCTGAACGTCGTGGACTGCGGCGACCTGGTTTATGCCTTCGGCGACGCGCGTGAAATGAGTGAAAAGCTGCAGGCCCACGCGGAAAAACTGCTGGCGGCAGGTAAACGCATGCTCTCCTTTGGCGGCGACCACTTTGTCACCCTGCCGCTGCTGCGCGCTCACGCTAAGCACTTTGGCAAAATGGCGCTGGTGCATTTTGATGCCCATACCGATACCTACGCCAACGGCTGCGAATTTGACCACGGCACCATGTTCTACACCGCGCCGAACGAAGGCCTGATCGATCCGAATCACTCAGTGCAGATCGGTATCCGTACCGAGTTTGATAAAGACAACGGCTTCACGGTGCTGGATGCGGGCCAGGTCAACGATCGCAGCGTTGACGACCTGATCGCTCAGGTGAAACAGATCGTCGGCGATATGCCAGTGTACCTGACCTTTGATATCGACTGCCTGGACCCGGCGTTTGCCCCGGGTACCGGTACGCCGGTGATCGGCGGCCTGACCTCCGATCGGGCGATCAAGCTGGTGCGCGGCCTGAAGGATCTGAACATCGTCGGCATGGACGTGGTGGAAGTCGCTCCGGCCTACGACCAGTCCGAAATCACCGCCCTGGCGGCGGCGACGCTGGCGCTGGAAATGCTCTACATTCAGGCGGCGAAAAAAGGCGAATAAGCCTCAGACGCTCACTGCTGCTGCGCGACGCATGCGCAGCAGCAGCACGCCTCCGGCGCAAAGCGTCATCAGCTGTGATACCACCAGCACCGAGAATCCCGAGCTTACCGATCCCGCCGACTTCATGACCATCCCCATCAGCAGCGGGATAAACGCTGCGCAGATATTGCCGATGCCATTAATAATGCCATAGGCGCTGCCGACCGCCTCGCGTGGCGCATGGTGCTGCACGACCGCAGGGATCGCCGCGCCCTGCAACCCCCAGAATACGTTCGCCGCCAGCATAAACAGCGCCAGCATCGCCTGCTGGTGGCTGAGCATCAGCGCCAACACCGACAGAGCGGTCAGCAGGCCGCCGATAATAAACAGCACGGGCGCCTGCTCCGGCCGCATCTTATCGAGCAATACCCCGCCGAGAAATTTTGACCCCAGACTTAGCAGAAACGGAACCGCCGCCAGCAGGCCGGTGGCCTGCAGCGAGAAGTGATGCTCGTCGCGTAGCCAGGCCGGCAGCCAGGCGCTACTGCCCCACAGATAGCTGAGGGTGGCGATCTCCACCACCAGGATCCAGCCGAGCAGCGGCGTGCGCCAGGCGAGAGTAAAGGTTTTGATGATACCGGGCTTTGCGCAGCGTTCATTGACGACAGGGGCGGGCAGAAAGCGCCAGATTAATCCGCCGCCGAGCAGCAGGTTCAGCAGCGCCAGGGCGTAAAACGAACCCATCCAGCCGACGTGCGCCATCAGCCAGGTGACCAGCGGAAAGCCCATCGCCAGCCCGAGCGAGACGCCGAGGGCCGTCACGGCGTTAGGTTTACCAACCTCATCGGCAGCGAAGCTATCGCTGATAAAGCGGGTTTTCAGCGAGAATAGCGGCCCCTCGGCAACGCCGAGAACGATGCGCGCGATTAACATTCCCAGCAGCGAGCCCAGCAGCGGCGAAACCGCGCAAACCAGCGCCCATATTGCCACGCTGCTTAACAGTCCCTGGCGATAGTTGAGCCTGCTTTCTATAAGCGGAGTTAATATTAATGCCGATAAACCATAACCCAGGAGAAAGCATGCCATCAGCATGCCTTGTAACATTCTGTTTTCATTTAAATGAAAGTGAGCGGCGAATTCGGGGTTCAGGATCATTACCGAGATATTTACCCGATCGACGTAAGAAATAATTATTAACAAAAGTAGTGCGATAGTACCTTGCCATCTTGCCGCCATGTTTTACCTCTTTTTTAAATTTAATACATATTGGTTATTATTTTTTTAACGCCAGAAATAATCACCTGACTAAAATGGTTCACCTATGAAACTCTATGTTTTTTAAGGTTAAAATTTCATTTTGTTTCATATGTGAAACTGTGAGATTTACCTTTGTGCTCATTTCTAACGAGCATTGTGAAAAGAAGTCAACAGGTCCACTTCATTTCTTAAGAGATAGCGTTATTTATAATGAAAGAGCACTTTAAATATCATCATTTCATCTGGCTGCTTTTTTTCGTGATCAATTCCACAGTTAGCTAATTAAAAGTCTATTCATTAACAATTTAATCACATTAGCGCTTGACGAAAGATTCATCGCTTTTATATTGACCGTATTAAATAAGAAACAGAGTTTCATATATGAAACAGAGCCCGGAGGAATGCGATGAGCTGGATTGGCGTGTGTGACGCGGAGCAAGTACAGGAAGATTTCCCCTACAGCGGCAGTATCGACGGTAAAGAAATCGGTATCTATCTGATTGATGGCGAATATTACGCGCTGGAAGACGTTTGTCCCCACGCTTATGCGCTGCTGAGCCAGGGCTTTGTTGAAGATGGCAAGGTGGAGTGCCCGCTGCATGAAGCGGTATTCGACGTCAAAACCGGCCAGTGTTTGCACGGCCCCGGTGGCCGCAGCCTGCATCGCTACCCGGTGCGGGTATACGACCAGCAGATCCAGATTTCTTTTATCGAGGAGAACGTGGCATGAGCGAATCCCTGGACTTTAACCCGGCATTGCCGGAAAGCCGTCAGTTCACGCCGCCGGCGGAAGGCGGAAACGGCAATATTCACAAGCCCGGCGACTATCCCAATCTGATCTGGCAAACCCGCAGCCGGGTGCCGGAAAGCTGGGAACTACAGCTTATTGCCACCCTGGAAACGCTCTTTGAGCAGGGCGCGGAAAACCTCGGCGAGCTGGTGAGCGGCCTGAACGGCGTCAGAATGTACGACCAGCAGGGCGAACCGTGGAGCGAAAGCAGCTTCCAGGCATTTCTGCAGGTAAATGGATACTGAGGACACAGCGATGACGACAACGGTACAAAACTATCTTGATAAAGGGTTACGCGGCCTGTGGTATCCGGTGCTGGCGAGTTGGGAAGTGCAGTCGGCCCCGGTGGGCATTACCCGCCTCGGCGAACAGATTGTGGTCTGGCGCAATAAAGACGGCCAGGTGCAGGCGCTGGAAGACCGCTGTCCGCATCGCGGCGCGCGCCTGTCGATGGGCTGGAACCTGGGCGATCGCATCGCCTGCTGGTATCACGGCGTGGAAGTGGCCGGCAACGGCGAAGTGAAAGACGTCCCGGCAGTTGACCGCTGTCCGCTGGTGGGTCAGCAGTGCGTCCGCAGCTACAGCGTTCAGGAAGCGCACGGCGCTATTTTTCTGTGGTTTGGCGTCACCGCCGACCAGCAGCCTGATGAGCTGAACTTTCCGCAAGAGCTGGCCGATAGCGACAAATATAGCAACTTCCTGTGTACCGCGGCATGGAAATGCAACTACCAGTACGCCCTGGAAAACGTGATGGACCCGATGCATGGCACCTATCTCCACTCCTCCTCGCACTCGATGGCGGAAGGCGATCGCAAAGCCGACATGGTGCTGCAGCCCACGAAAACTGGGTTTATTTTTGAGAAGAAAGGGCAGGTTGGCGTTAACTTCGACTGGGTTGAACTGGGCAACAGCGGGACCTACTGGATGCGCCTCTCTATTCCGTACAAAAAGCGCTTTGGACCGGGCGGTCACTTCTGGATTGTCGGCATGGTGGTGCCGGAAGATAACGACAACTGCCGCGTCTTCTTCTGGCGCATCCGTGGCGTACAGGGCTGGCAGCGCGATCTGTGGCGTTTTATGTATCGCAACCGCCTGGAAAAACTGCACTGGGAAGTGCTCGAACAGGATCGCGTGGTGCTGGAAAGCCTGGCGCCGAATGCCCGCGATCGTGAATATCTTTATCAGCACGACGTCGGCCTTTCGCGTCTGCGCCGCATGATGCAGAAAGCGGCAAAAGAGCAGTTGGCGGCCCTGGAAGAGCAGCAGGGAGCCGCCTGATGAACGGCCTGCTTAACGGGAAACGTATCGTCGTCACCGGCGCGGCGCGCGGCCTGGGCTACCACTTCGCCGAAGCCTGCGCCGGACAGGGCGCGGCGGTGGTGATGTGCGACATTCTGCGGGGTGAGCTGGCGGAAAGCGCCCATCGTCTGCAGGAAAAGGGCTACCGCATCGAATCCCACGCGATCGATCTCGCCGATAGCGAATCGATCGACCGGGTATTCAGCGCTATCGGCGAGCGGGGAGCGATCGACGGGTTAGTGAATAATGCGGCAATGGCCACCGGCGTCGGCGGTAAAAACATGCTCGATTACGATCCGGATCTGTGGGATCGGGTGATGACGGTTAACGTTAAAGGTACCTGGCTGGTGACCCGCGCGGCGGTGCCGCTGCTGCGCGAAGGGGCGGGGATCGTCAATGTCGCCTCGGATACCGCCCTGTGGGGGGCGCCGCGGCTGATGGCCTACGTTGCCAGTAAAGGCGCGGTGATCGCGATGACCCGCTCAATGGCCCGCGAGCTGGGGGAAAGGCGCATCCGCATAAACGCCATCGCGCCGGGGCTGACCCGCGTTGAGGCGACGGAATACGTGCCTGCGGAACGCCATCAACTTTATGAAAACGGTCGCGCGCTGAGCGGCGCGCAGCAGCCGGAAGACGTCACCGGCAGCGTGGTCTGGTTGCTCAGCGATCTGTCGCGGTTTATCACCGGCCAGCTAATCCCGGTCAACGGCGGTTTTGTTTTTAACTAATAAGTGAGGCGGTATGGCGAACGATCAGGAAGTGAAGTACCTGGTGCCGGGGCTTGAGCGCGGCCTGCAGCTGCTGCTGGCTTTTGGCGAACAGCATCGCGATCTGACCTTCGCCGAGCTGCACCGGCTGGTGGATATGCCGAAAGCGACCGCCTATCGCGTGGTGCAAACGCTGGAGTATATGGGCTTTCTCGAGCGCAACGCGCGCACCAACACCTTTTCGCTGGGGATGAACGTGCTGCGGCTGGGCTTTGAATATATCGCCTCGCTGGATATCGCCCAGGTGGGTCAGCCGGTTATCGAGCAGCTGCGCGATGTCAGCCAGTGCAGCAGTCATCTGGCGATCCGCGATGGCCGGGACATTATCTACATCGCTCGCGTCAGCGCGGCCGGTTCGCGGATCAACCAGGTCAGTGTTGGCACCCGGCTGCCGGTGCACTGCACCTCGCTGGGCCGCATGCTGCTGACCGATGTTTCACGCAGCGAGTTTGAACAGCTGTTCCCTGACGAGCGACTGCCGGGCAACACTCCGGGCCAGCTGCACGATCGCGAAGCGCTGTGGCAGATGGTACAGCAGGATAAAGCCCGAGGTTATGTGATTGGCGAGTCGTTCTTCCGCCACGGCATCTCGTCGATTGTCTACCCGGTGTATGACCGCAGTGGCCGGGTGGCGGGGGTGGTCAGCATCCTGGTTCCCTCCGATGAGATCCCGCAAAGCGATCGCGAGCGGCTGCAGAACGACGTCAGCCTGGCGGCGGACAAAATTTCCGGTTTCCTGGGATATTTGTCTCAGGCTAGTTAAATCAAACACTTAATGGCAGGCGCTTGAGTGCGCCGGGCATGTTTTACGCCCAAATTCGGGCGACAGAACGGTAAAGAGGCGACGAACAATGAGTATTACCGGAATTGAAAAGCTGGAATTTGGCGTAGATGACCTGAACCATAGCGCCAAATTTATGCACGATTTTGGCCTGGCTGGCGATGCCAGCGGGCGCGTGTTTACCACCCTCAGCGGCGCGCGCGTCGAGCTTAATCTGATCGACAGCCCCGACCTGCCCCCAGCGTTTGAGGCCGGCAATACGCTGCGCCGTATGACCTGGGGTGTAGCGGATCAGGCGGCGCTGGAGGCGCTACGTCCAAAGCTGGAACGTCAGCCCGGCTTCCGCAGGGTTGACGGCGCGCTGGAGTGCCTCGACCCGAACGGCATGACGCTGCGGGTGCAGGTCAGCCAGCAAACGGCGGTAGAGCTTAACGTCGAGCCGATCAACCAGTGGGGCGATGTTCGCCGCATCGACACGCCGAGTCCGGTTTACGACCGCGCGCAGCCGATCAACGTCGGCCACGTGGTGTTCTTTGTTGAAGAACTGGCGGTGGTCGAAAGCTTCTATCGCGAAGTCCTCGGCTTCCAGGTGTCAGACCGCTACATCAACCGTGCGGTATTCCTGCGCTGCGGCGCGCGCGGGGGCCATCACAACCTGTTCCTGCTGCAGCTGCCGAACCGCAAGCGGGGTCTGAACCACGTGGCCTTCACCGTGCGTGACATCCACGAGGTGATCGGCGGCGGCATCGCGATGAACAAAAACGCCTGGAGTACCTTTATCGGCCCCGGCCGCCACCCGGTCTCTTCGGCCTACTTCTGGTACGTCAACAGCCCCACCGGCGGCGCCTTCGAGTACTACACCAACGATGATTATCTGACGGAAAACTGGCAGCCGCGCGAGCTGGAGCACTCGTTGGTCTCCTTTACCGAATGGGCAGTGGAGGGCGGTATCGACCACGATACTCGCCGCCAGCAGAAAAAAACGGAGGCGGTATGACGGCGCGGATTGTGATTGTCGGCGGCGGCCAGGCGGGCGGCTGGGCGGCGAAAACGCTGCGCGACGAGGGATTCGACGGTGAGATTTGCGTGGTGGCGGAAGAGGAATGGGATTTCTACGAGCGGCCGCCGCTTTCCAAAGCCGCATTGTTGGATACCGATGCGCAGCTACCGCGCTTGTTTTCGCACGAAGCGCAGCAGGCGCTGAACCTGACCTGGTATCGTCCGCTGCGTGCAGAGCAGATTGACCGGGCCGCTAAAACGCTAATTTTAAGCAACGGCGAACGTATTAGTTACAACATTCTTTTAATCGCCACCGGGGGGCGAGCGCGTCTGCCGGGCGAGGCGTGGGCGGCGCATCCTCAGGTTTATACCCTGCGTCACTGGCAGGATGCGCAGCGTCTGAAAAGTCGTCTGGCGGAAAGTCAAAAACTGGCCATTGTCGGTGGCGGCTGGATTGGCCTTGAGATTGCCGCCTCGGCGCGGAAAAACGGCGTGGCGGTGACGCTGTTCGAGCAGCAGCCTGCGTTGTGCATGCGTTCGGTGAGCGGCGAGGTGTCGCAACGCTTAGCGGCAATTCATCGCGCGCAGGGCGTGGATATCCGTACCGGCTGCGGCGCGCTGGAGCTGGAAGATAATAACGGCCTGCCGGTCATTCACTGTGACGGTAAGCGCGAAATTTATGATGCGGTGGTGGTGGGGATCGGGGTCGATCTTAATCTCGAACTGGCGCGCGACGCGGGGCTGAAAACAGAGCGCGGGATCGTTGTGGATACCCAGGGGAGAACGTCGGATCCGTTCATCTTTGCTGCCGGGGATGTGGCGCAGCATCATCACTACGGCCTGTGCATCCAGTCCTGGGCCTTCGCCCTGAATCAAGCGGTGGCGACGGCAAAAGCGATGCTCAACCCCGATGCGCCAGGCTACGACGATGCGCCGTGGCTGTGGTCGGATCAATATCAGCACAATATCCAGATCCTTGGTATTCCGCAGCCGGGCAGCAGAACGATAGCGCGTGAAGACTCGCTGTACTTCTCGCTGGACGAAAACGGGCGGCTGGCGCAGCTGGTGGCGTTCAACGATGCGCGTACCGTCAAGCTGGCGAAGCGCTGGATGGCGGCAGGGCGAGATTTATCCGCTGTACCGCTCGCTGACCCGGCCTTTTCACTGATGTCATTGCGATAGCTAACCCGCACCCTTAAGGGGGAGAAATGACCACATTAGAGACTAACGCCGCGCCTGCTGAGGCGAGCGGCGAGGGCATCCGCACGCCTGAAAAAGCGGTTCGCTGGGCCATTCCGCTGTCGCTGCTGGCCTGCGTACTGCTGGCGTTCTTCGACAAGATCAGCATCGCCGCGCTGTTTTCCGATAGCCACTTCCAGCAGGCGATGGGCATCGATTTCGACACCACTCGTCTGGGTATCCTGATGAGCGCTTTCCTGCTGAGCTACGGATTTTCCTCAGTGCTGTTAAGCGGCCTGGGCGACCGTATCGCGCCGCTGCGTCTGCTTACCGGGATGATGGCGGTGTGGTGCATTTTAATGCTGGTGATGGGCTTCACCCACAACTACACGCTAATGGTGACGCTGCGAATTTTGCTGGGTATCGCCGAGGGGCCGCTGTTCCCGCTGGCGTTCGCTATCGTCCGCCATACCTTTCCGCAGCACCTGCAGGCGCGGGCCACCATGCTCTGGCTGCTGGGCACCCCGGTGGGCGCGGCGATTGGCTTTCCGCTATCGATTTGGCTGCTCAACACCTTCGGCTGGCAGAGCACCTTCTTTGTGATGGCGATGCTGACGGTGCCGGTACTGATTTTTGTGCGTATCGGGCTGCGCGGCGTCAGGCTGGAGGCGAAAGCCAGCGGCGGGCAAACGTCGCAGGAGGCGCGCCGCAGTGCCCGCCGCGAGCTGTTTGTCAGCCCGCACTTCTGGATGATTTGCATCTTCAATATCGCTTTTCTCGCCTATTTGTGGGGCATCAACGGCTGGCTGCCGGGCTACCTGATTAAGGGCAAAGGTATCCATCTTGAACACGCCGGCTGGCTGTCTTCAATGCCGTTTATCGCCATGCTGCTCGGCGAAATCATCGGCGCCTGGCTGTCAGACCGCGTCGATAAGCGCGCTGCCGCCTGCTTTATTTCCCTGGCAGGTGCAGGTATTGGCCTGGCTGCGGTGATGCATTTCACCACGCCGTTGCCGGTGATCGCGGCGATGAGCTTTAGCACCTTTATGTGGGGGACCGGCGCGCCGAATATCTTCGCGCTGCTGGCCAAGGCGACCCATCCGCGAGTCAGCGCCACCGCGGGCGGAATTTTCAACGGGCTGGGAAACTTTGCCGGGGCGTTATCGCCGGCGTTGATGGGGGCGCTTATCGCCTTCACCCACAGCATGGATTCCGGGCTGATTTTTCTGGTGGTGATGGCGGCGGTGGGCTGCGTCCTGTTACTGCCGCTGCTAAGACGTTACTGAGGATAAAACGATGACTGATTCAACCGTAACCGCAAAACCGAGTCTGAAACCTGAACATCTGACGATGGAAGAGTGGGTCGAGTCGCGTATCGCGCGCTTTGAAGGCCGTAAATACGACTGGAATGCGCTGAAGTTCCAGGCGGATTTCGACCCGAAGTATCGCCGCGCGCAGATGCGCTATATCGGCACCGGCGCGACCGGCGTCGCCAGCGATAGCAATACCGTTCAGGCGGAACACTTCACCTTCTCCACCATGGTACTGCCGTCCAAATGCGAAGGCCCGCTGCATCTGCACGACGATGTGGAAGAAGTGTTTTTCATGCTCAAAGGGCAGATCACCCTGATGATTCAGGATGGCGACAGCTATACCGAGACCGTCCTGCGCGAACGCGATCTGATTTCCGTTCCGGCCGGAATTTATCGCGGGCTGTTCAACCATGGAGAGGAAGAGGCGCTGATGTGCGTGATGCTCGGTACGCCAAAGCCGCATATTCCGACCTACCCTGAAGATCATCCGCTGTCAAAAGTGAAGCGTAGCTAAGGAGCGATGATGACGGGTTTTCGTGAACAAGGAAGCGGTACGCCGCTGACGCTGCTGCACGGCATCAGTTCCGGCGCGGCCTCCTGGCATAAACAGATGGCGCTTCCGGGCTACCGCGTGCTGGCCTGGGATATGCCCGGTTATGGCGAAAGCCCGATGCTTGCGACGGCGCGGGCGGATGCCGGCGACTACGCCGATGCGCTGGCGCGGATGCTCGACCGCGCCGGGGTGCAGAAAACCGTACTGGTCGGCCATTCGCTGGGCGGGCTGGTCGCCGCCGCTTTTGCCGCCAGGTATCCGCAGCGCGTGCGGTATCTGGTGCTGGCCGACGTCGCTCAGGGCTACGGCCAGGCGGCAGCCGCGCAGCGGGAAAAAGTCTGGCAAGGGCGTCAGCAACAGATGGCGCTGGGCGGTGAGGCGATGGCCCTGGGACGGGCGGCGAAGCTGCTGCGCCCCGGCGCGCGCGAAGCCGATGTGGCGACGGTTGCGGCAGGCATGCGCAGGCTGCGCAGTGAAGGCTATCTCGCCGCCGCCTGGATGTTGGCGCACGACGACATCCACCGCTGGCTTGCCGATTATCGCGGCCGCTTCGCCGTGTGGTGCGGCGAGCAGGATGCCATCACCCAGCCCGAGTTGGTGCAGGGGGTGGCGCTACGCTACGGCATGCCGTACACCGCTATCCCGCAGGCCGGGCACGCCAGCTATCTCGATAACGCGACGTTTTTTAATCAACAGCTTTTACGCATAGGGGAAGAGGTGCGCGATGAATGCACAAATTGAAGGACGCGTCGCGGTGGTCACCGGCGGCTCGTCAGGGATTGGTTTCGAAACGCTGCGCTTGCTGCTGGGCGAAGGGGCGAAAGTCGCCTTTTGCGGCCGCAATCCGGACCGGCTGGCCAGCGCCCACGCGGCGCTGCTAAACGAATATCCCGCTGGGGACGTGTTTTCCTGGCGCTGCGACGTTCTGAATGAACAAGAGGTTCAGGCCTTTGCAAATGCAGTAGAAGCCCATTTTGGCGGCGCTGACATGTTGATAAACAACGCCGGCCAGGGCTATGTCGCCCATTTCGCCGATACGCCGCGCGAGGCCTGGCTGCACGAAGCCGAGCTGAAACTGTTCGGCGTGATTAATCCGGTCAGGGCGTTCCAGCCGCAGCTTGAGCGGTCGGATATCGCCTCAATTACCTGCGTGAACTCGCTGCTGGCGCTGCAGCCGGAAGAGCACATGATCGCCACCTCCGCTGCCCGCGCCGCGCTGCTGAATATGACGCTGACCCTGTCGAAGGATCTGATCGGCAAAGGGATTCGCGTCAATTCCATTCTGCTGGGCATGGTCGAATCCGGACAGTGGCAGCGCCGTTTTGCAAACCGCAGCGATAAGAGCCAGAGCTGGCCAGAGTGGACCGCCGACATCGCCCGCAAGCGCGGGATCCCGATGGCGCGGCTCGGAAAACCGCAGGAGCCGGCGCAGGCGCTGCTGTTTCTCGCTTCGCCGCTGGCTTCGTTTACCACCGGCGCGGCGCTGGATGTGTCCGGCGGCTTTTGCCGTCACCTGTAGGGAAAGATGATGAAAAAGGTGATGTTAATCGGCTACGGCGCGATGGCGCAGGCGGTCATTGAACGGCTGCCGCCGCAGGTGGCGTTAGGCTGGATCGTGGCGCGCGAGCCGCACCATGCGGCGATCCGTCGGCAGTTTGCCGGGGCGGTTGCGCCGTTAAGCGATCCGCAGCAGTGCGACCAGACGCCGGATCTGGTGCTTGAATGCGCCAGCCAGCAGGCGGTGGCGCAGTACGGTGAGGCGGTGCTGGCCCGCGGCTGGCATCTGGCGGTGATTTCCACCGGCGCGCTGGCGGATAGCGAACTGGAACAGCGCCTACGCCAGGCGGGAGGCAGGCTAACGCTGTTGGCGGGCGCGATAGCCGGTATTGATGGCCTGGCGGCGGCGAAAGAGGGCGGCCTTGAGCGTGTGACCTATCAGTCGCGTAAAAGCCCGGCCAGCTGGCGCGGCAGCTATGCCGAGCAGCTGATCGATCTTAGCGCGGTACATGAAACGCAGATTTTCTTTGAGGGCAGCGCCCGCGAAGCGGCGCGGCTGTTTCCGGCGAACGCCAACGTGGCGGCAACCGTGGCGCTGGGCGGCATTGGTCTTGATGCCACCCGGGTGCAGCTGATGGTGGATCCGACGACGCAACGCAACACCCATACGCTGCACGCCGAAGGGGGGTTCGGCGAGTTTCACCTGGAGCTGAGCGGCCTGCCGCTCGCCAGCAATCCCAAAACGTCGACCCTGGCGGCACTGAGCGCGGTACGCGCCTGCTGCGAACTGACATAACGCAGAGAGGCTGAGATGGACGAGTTAGACATTTTTATCGGCGGCCAGTGGCGGCGCGGCGGCGGCAACCTGATGCACAGCCGCTTTCCGGCGGATGGATCGCTTAACGCTTCGCTATATGCGGCCAGCCTGGACGATCTGCAGGAGGCGATCGACTGCGCCGATCGCGCCTGGCGGGAGCCGATGTGGCGGGCCACGCTGCCGCATCAGCGGGCAAAGATCCTGCATAAGGTCGCCGATCTGATTGAAGCGCAGAGCGACGAGTTAACCCGCAAGCAGAGCCGCGACAACGGTAAACCGCTGGCGGAAGCGCGAGGTCTGGTGATGAGCGCGGCGGGTACCGCGCGCTATTTTGCCGCCGCCTGCGAACTGCTGGAGGGCGAGCTGCCGACGCCGCGTCAGGCGGATCTGCTGACCCTGAGCCGCTATGAACCGCTGGGCGTGGTGGCGGCGATTACGCCGTGGAACTCGCCCATCGCCAGCGAAATGCAAAAAGTTGCGCCGGCCATCGCCGCGGGGAACGCAGTGATCCTCAAGCCGGCGGAAGCGACGCCGCTGATGGCGCTGGAGCTGGCGCGCATCTTTGAGCAGGCCGGGCTGCCCGCCGGGCTGCTGAGCGTGCTGCCGGGCAAAGGTTCGGTGATTGGCGATGCGCTGGCTCGTCATCCTAAGGTGCGCAAAATTTCCTTTACCGGCGGTACCGCTACCGGACGACATCTGGCGCACGTGGCGGCGGAAAAACTGATCCCGGCGTCGCTGGAGCTGGGCGGCAAATCGCCGACCATCGTGCTGGAAGATGCCGATATTGAACAGGCGGCGCGGGGTATCTGCTACGGCATATTCAGCTCCGGCGGCCAGGCCTGCATCGCCGGATCGCGTCTGTTCATTCATGAAAAAGTCTATCCGCAATTAATGGCCCGGCTGCTGGAATTAACCCGCGGGCTGCGGGTGGGCCATCCGTTTAGCGCCGACACCCACGTCGGACCGCTGATTAACGATAAGCATCGCCAGAGCGTGCTGGCGTATGTCGAACTGGCGAAGCGCGAAGGCGGTAGCGTGCTGTGCGGCGGCGAGATCCCGGCGGATCCGGCGCTGGCGGCGGGCAGCTACTTCCAGCCGACGATCGTCGAGGGACTGAACAACCAGGCTCGCGTCTGTCAGGAAGAGATCTTCGGGCCGGTGCTGGTGGCGTTGCGCTTTAGCGATGAAGCGGCGCTGATCCGCGAGGCCAATGACTCCGTCTTCGGGCTGGCGGCGGGGATCTGGACGCGCGATACCGGCCGCGCCTTGCGCCTGAGCGAACAGCTGGAGGCCGGTACGGTGTGGATCAACACCTATAAGGTTTTCTCTATCTCCACCCCGTTTGGGGGCTTTAAAGAGAGCGGATTGGGCCGCGAAAAAGGTATCCAGGGTCTGAAGGCCTGGATGCAGCAGAAGAGTATTTATCTGGCGACGGGTAATAGCGTCAACCACTGGTGCGATTGAGATAAGGGTGAACAATGAGCGAAATGATAACCGTCGGCGACGCCATCGCCAGAACGCTGGAGCAGTATCATGTTGAAGCCATGTATGGCGTCATCTCTATTCACAATCTGCCGATCGCCGATGCCGTTGGCCAGCGGGAAAAAATCCGCTTCGTCCCGGCGCGCGGGGAGGCGGGATCGGTGACTATGGCTGACGCCCACGGGCGTTTTTCCGGGCTCGGCGTGGCGTTGACCAGCACTGGCGCCGGGGCGGGCAACGCCGTCGGCGCGCTGGTTGAAGCGATGAACGCCGGCACGCCGCTGCTGCACCTCACCGGCCAGGTTGAAAAAGCTTGGCTGGATGCCGATACCGGGTTTATTCACGAAACTCGCGATCAGCTGACTTTCCTGAAGGCCAGCTCAAAGCGCGCTTATCGCATCAGTAGCGCCAATCAGGCGGTCGCTCTCCTGCATAAAGCGATTCAGGAGGCGCAGACGCCGCCATGTGGCCCGGTCTCGGTTGAAATTCCGATTGATATTCAGAGCGCCAAAATCCCGCTTTCGCTGCTGACCGCGCCGTTGAAACACGCTTCGGCTGTGGCGCCGGAATCGTCGATGGTTGATATGCTGTGGGCGCAGCTTAAGCAGGCGAAGCGGCCGCTGCTGTGGCTTGGCGGCGGCGCCTTAGAGAGCTGCGAGGCGGTGAAGGTGCTGGCGGATGCCGGGATGACGGTGATTTCCAGTACCCACGGCCGCGGCATTCTGCCGGATGGTCACCGCGCCAGCCTGCGCGCATTTCATAATTCGCCGTCGGTTGAAGCGCTGATTTCACACTGTGATTTCACACTTGTCGCCGGTTCACGGTTACGCAGCAACGAGACGCGTTCGTGGACGCTGGAGCTGCCCGCGCCGCGGGTGCAGATTGATATCGACCCGGCGGCGGCCAGCCGTAACTACCTGATGGACAATACGCTGGTGGCGGACTGCCGCGCATTATTAGGCGCGCTGGCGGAACGAGCGCAGGGGCGCATATGGGGCGACGCGCGCTGGGATAGCCAGATAAAAGAAGCGGTGGCGATCGCGGAGCAGGGGCTGCGCGAACAGTGCGGCGATTACGCCAGATTAAGCGACGCGATCGCGCAGGCGCTGCCGGCGAACGGCATCCTGGTACGCGATATTACCGTGTCCGGTAGCCTGTGGGGCAGTCGCCTGTTTCGCGCCCACGGTCCGCTGATGAATATTCACTCGCTGGCCGGGGCTATTGGTATGGGGCTGCCGATGGCTATTGGTACCGCGATTGCCAATCCGCAGCGTAAGGTGGTGGGGCTGGTTGGCGACGGTGGCCTGAGCCTGAACCTCGGTGAACTGGCGACGCTGGCTCAGGAAAAGGCTAACGTGACGCTGCTGATTATGAACGATGGCGGCTACGGCGTGATGCGCGGCATTCAGGATAAGTATTTTGGCGGCCGCCAGTATTATAACGAGCTGCATACGCCAGATTTTACGCTGCTGGCACAGGCCGTCGGTCTGCAGGCGTGGAGCGTCGATCGGGCGGAGGATTTCCAGGCGGTGATGACCGAAGCGCTAGCGATGCCGGGGCCGTCGGTGGTGGAGGTGAAAATGGGCGAGATAGGCGCGCTGCGCTTTGCCGGCCCGCCGCAGAAGACGCTGTACTAGTCTGACGGCGAGCCCGCAGGCCGCCTCCGAGGAAAACGCCCGGCTTGAGGGCCCAAACCCTCTCCTTACCGGGAGAGGGGGGAGGCTCCACAAGGCGTTCCTCTTCACTATAAATAGTGAGAGTACGCCGGGGCTTACTTGATCCCGTCGGCCTTCATGCGATCGCGGATATGTTGAGCGCGTGCTTCCGATGCCGGGTGGTCATCAAACATGGAGCTTTGGCGTCCGGCTTCCAGCTTTGCCAGTTTCTCGAAGCTGGTGGCGAGGCCTGCCGGATTAATGCCGCGCTTGCGCAGCAGATCGTACGAGTAGTCGTCCGCTTCAGACTCCTGACGCTGAGAGAACTGCGAGTTCACCAGCTTCTCGCCCAGATCGCCCAGCTGCGACTGCGACAGGCTACCGACGATGCCGCCCGCGGAGGCCGCCGCCGCGCGTACCGCGTTGGTGCCTAATGCCACCTGCATGCCTTTCTTCACGTGGCCCAGCGCAACGTGACCCATTTCGTGGCCGATAACCGCTTCGACTTCATTATCATTCATCAAATCCATCAGCCCGCTATAAACGCGGATGCAGCCGTTAGCCATGGCGAAGGCGTTAACGTCTTTAGTTTGATACACCTTGTAGTTCACCGGCTGGCCGTTGATGTTGTCCCCCAGCGCGGCGGCGATTTTACTCAGACGTTTACTGTATTCACTGCTGGCAGGCGCGATAGTCGCTTTCGCATCCATCTCCTGACAGGCTTTGTCGCTTAAGGCTTTTACCTGCTCGTCGCTGAGTGAATAAGCCTGGAAAGCCTCCGCGCCGGAGCTAAGCAGGCCGTTGGAATCCATGTTCTGGCATCCGGTAAGCGTGGCTGCGATCCCAAGGGCAAGAAGAGCTGAGCGAATTTTCATTTTTTATCTTCCACAATCTTATGGTTATTTATCCGAAAAAACGGCGATGGCTGCCTGCCGTATCCTGTGCAAATTATAAATACTATATGAGAATGCGGGCGAGAGGATTACGCCGTAGCACAACGTGTTCCAGAGATTTCTTAAACGGCAAAAGGATGCTCCATGTACATGCTTTGCCGCTTAGGTTACATTGTTCACACTTTTTTCCGGCGTAGCCCAAAACGCGCTGTCGTCAAGTCGTTGCGGGCATGGCCTTCATTATCCGATCTGGAGTCAAAATGTCCTCACGTAAAGAGCTTGCTAACGCTATTCGTGCGCTGAGCATGGACGCAGTACAGAAAGCCAAATCCGGTCACCCGGGTGCCCCGATGGGTATGGCTGACATTGCCGAAGTCCTGTGGCGTGATTTCCTGAATCATAACCCGCAGAACCCGTCCTGGGCCGACCGCGACCGTTTTGTCCTGTCCAACGGCCACGGTTCCATGCTGATTTACAGCTTGCTGCACCTCACCGGTTATGATCTGCCGATTGAAGAGCTGAAGAACTTCCGTCAGCTGCACTCTAAAACGCCGGGTCACCCGGAAGTCGGCTACACCGCGGGCGTGGAAACCACTACCGGTCCGCTGGGGCAGGGTATTGCGAATGCGGTTGGTATGGCCATCGCGGAGAAAACTCTGGCGGCGCAGTTCAACCGCCCGGGCCACGACATTGTTGACCACTTCACCTACGCGTTCATGGGCGACGGCTGCATGATGGAAGGTATCTCTCACGAGGTATGCTCCCTGGCCGGTACCCTGAAGCTTGGCAAGCTGGTGGCGTTCTATGACGACAACGGCATCTCTATCGACGGTCATGTAGAAGGCTGGTTCACCGATGACACCGCGAAGCGTTTTGAAGCCTACGGCTGGCACGTGGTGCGCGGCGTTGACGGCCACGATGCTGACTCGATTAAACGCGCGGTAGAAGAAGCGCGTGCGGTCACCGACAAACCGTCCCTGCTGATGTGCAAAACCATTATTGGTTTCGGTTCGCCGAACAAAGCCGGTACCCACGACTCCCACGGCGCGCCGCTGGGCGACGCGGAAATCGCGCTGACCCGCGAAGCGCTCGGCTGGAAACACCCGGCATTTGAAATCCCGTCTGAAATCTATGCCCAGTGGGATGCCAAAGAAGCCGGCCAGGCGAAAGAGTCCGCGTGGAACGAGAAATTTGCCGCCTACGCCAAAGCCTTCCCGCAGGAAGCCGCCGAGTTTACTCGTCGTATGAAAGGCGACATGCCGGCTGACTTCGATGCGAAAGCGAACGAGTTCATCGCGAAGCTGCAGGCTAACCCGGCGAAAATCGCCAGCCGTAAAGCATCTCAGAACGCCATTGAAGCCTTCGGCCCGCTGCTGCCTGAGTTCCTTGGCGGTTCCGCTGACCTGGCGCCAAGTAACCTGACCCTGTGGTCCGGTTCTAAAGCGATCAACGAAGACACTGCCGGTAACTACATCCACTACGGCGTGCGCGAATTCGGTATGACCGCGATTGCCAACGGTATCGCTCTGCACGGCGGTTTCCTGCCGTACACCTCTACCTTCCTGATGTTCGTCGAGTATGCGCGTAACGCGGTACGTATGGCCGCGCTG
This sequence comes from Klebsiella sp. BDA134-6, assembly GCF_015601345.1. Classification (NCBI taxonomy): domain Bacteria; kingdom Pseudomonadati; phylum Pseudomonadota; class Gammaproteobacteria; order Enterobacterales; family Enterobacteriaceae; genus Klebsiella; species Klebsiella sp. BDA134-6. Next base: position 5,032,505 of record NZ_CP064784.1, on the reverse strand, counting down.
ATGAAACAGCGTCAGGTAATGGTCTACACCCACGACTCCATCGGTCTGGGCGAAGACGGCCCGACTCACCAGCCGGTAGAGCAGGTGGCTTCCCTGCGCGTCACGCCGAACATGTCCACATGGCGTCCGTGCGACCAGGTGGAATCCGCCATCGCGTGGAAATATGGCGTTGAGCGTCAGGACGGCCCGACCGCGCTGATTCTGTCCCGTCAGAACCTGGCGCAGCAGGAGCGTACTGAAGAGCAGCTGGCGAACGTTGCCCGCGGCGGCTACGTGCTGAAGGATTGTGCCGGTCAGCCGGAACTGATCTTCATCGCCACCGGCTCTGAAGTTGAGCTGGCGGTTGCCGCTTACGAAAAATTGACTGCCGAAGGCGTGAAGGCGCGCGTGGTTTCCATGCCGTCCACCGACGCGTTCGACAAGCAGGATGCCGCTTACCGTGAAGCCGTGCTGCCGAAAGCCGTCTCTGCGCGCGTAGCTATCGAAGCGGGTATCGCCGACTACTGGTTCAAATACGTGGGCCTGAACGGCGCGATCGTTGGCATGACCACTTTCGGTGAGTCTGCGCCGGCGGAGCTGCTGTTTGAAGAGTTTGGCTTCACCGTGGATAACGTTGTCGCCAAAGCGAAAGCACTGCTGTAGTCCTTTTACCGCTCCCGGGGGCGGCGCGGTAAAGCGGCGCCTTGCCCGGGCTACAGGCCAGTACGGTCGGGTGGCCCGGACAGGTGCGCAGCACCGCCGCTGGGAAAGAATTTGATTGTCACCGTAAAAAAACGGGTCGCTCAGGCGGCCCGTTTCTTTTTCAGGAAATACTCAGCAGTCTGCCCTTTTCCAGGCGCACCATGCGGGAAAAGTGGCGCTGGATAAAAGCCGGGTCATGGCTGATAGCCACTACGCTGGTCCCCCTCTTGCGGCAAACCGCAAGCCACTCCTCAAATATCGTCAGCCAGTGCGGGTCAAAATCGCGGCTGGGTTCGTCGAGCAGCAGAATTGCTGGCGCCATCGCTTCCAGACAGGCGACGGCAACCATGCGGCGCTGGGCGGTATGCAAATCCAGCGGATGCGCATCGGCGACATCCTCTAACTGGCAAAGCTGCAGCGCTGCCGCGGTGCGTTGAGTAACTTCTGTGGCAGGCCGTTTCTGTAGCCGCAGCCCGAAGGCGATTTCTTCAGCCACCCTGCTGTGAAAGATTTGATTTTCAGCTTCCTGAAACAATACGCCGAGCATACCGGCGCGATGGCGATTTTTATAATGCGCCATCGGTTTATCCAGCAGATTGACGGTACCGGACGTGGCGGGTAGCAGTCCGGCCATCACCCGCAGCAGGGTGGATTTCCCCGCGCCGTTATCGCCGGTGAGCGCCAGCCATTCGTTTTCACAGAGGTTTAGCGAGATGTTTTGCAAACAGTCTGCCGCCGCGCCGGGCCAGCGATAAGTCACCTGATTTAACGTCAGCATAGCGGGGAAATCGCTCCATCATGCAGTCGCCATCCCTGCTGACACCAGGCAAGAAAAGGCGAGGGGGTTCGTTCAAAAAGGATAATCAAGGAACGCTGCACCTGCGCCCAGTGCTGCAAGCGCTCAAGAAGCATGGTGCTTGCCTGCGCTGTCAAACGGCTAAACGCTTCATCCAGAATCAATATCCTGGGCTGCATGACGAGCGCGCTGGCAATGACTACCCGCTGGGTTTCTCCCCCGGAGAGCGTCGCCGGGTGGCGATGACGTAACGCCTGGCACGCTGTCAGCGTCAGCGCTTCATCAATACGGAGCATAATCTCGTCTTCGCTGAGGCAGAGATTTTCAGGTCCAAAAGCGACCTCTTCTTCGACGCTGAAGGTACAGCCGGAAAGCTGGAGATAGGGGGATTGTTGAACCAACTGGATGGTGTTCGCCTGTTCGACGAGCGACAACTGTCCGATAGGGTTCCCGAGTAACGTTCCTTTACCTTCAGTTTCTCCGGGGAGGAAATCCGGATACCAGCCCGCCATCAACTGCGCAAGCGTACTTTTTCCGCTGCCGTTATCGCCAAAAATCGCCACCATACCGGGCTCGGCGTAGTGAAAATCGAAGCAGGCAGGTGGGCGCGCGGCATGGGTTGGAAGATAGCGAAACTGTTCTAATGTAACCATATCCAGACTCCGGTCTCGGCTACCATCAGCACCATCATGGCGTAGCGTGCCCAACGCTGTAAGGGGCTGTCCGGCGGCGCCCACAGTGTGGTGCGTGTCCGATGCAGGCGAAATCCTCGCATATCCAGCGCCGCACCGCGTACGGCTAAATCGTTGAGCGCATTATGGGTAAGCGGCACAATCAATGCAGGCATCGCGCGTAAACGATGATACCAGGCCTCATCCAGCGGTACGCCCCGTGCGCGCTGGGCCTCATGAATAATCGCCAGTTGACGTTTGAGTTGCTCGACAACCAGCAAGGGGCCGGCAAACAGATAGGCGAGACCCGGCGGCAAGCGGGAGGCAAACAGGGCGCGCATAAACCGCGAAACCGGCACGTAGTGCATCCACAGCTGCGATGTTGATACGATGGCCAGGATCCGCAGCCAGAGCGTGACGGCATTGGCCCAACGTTCAGGTTCACGCGCTTGTCCACCGATCCATTCGCTCAACCAGCCGCCGTGCACCAGCCACAGGCCTAACCCTAAAGGGATCATCAGCCAGAGTACGTATTTTGCCCGTGGTCGCGTGGCCTTCATTCCCAGTAAACAAATGAAAGTTAGCGCGCTATAAAGGCTTAATGGCGTACCCGCGGGTAGCAGGAGCGTGGAGCAGGCAGCGAGCGCCCACAGGCTTAATGAAGTAAAGGGATGCATTTAGCGTACAGCAGACATGGTTGGGAAATGGCGCGTTGTGCGCAGCGGAAGCTGGCGCAACAGGACCCAGACGATGACCGCCGTCAGGATTTTATCGACCAGGTTCGCGCCAAGCACGGTAATCGCGACGGACTCCACCAGATTCTGGCCGACCGAGTGCATCCAGGCGACAAAGAGATCGGCACCGCTGCCGGTAACGCCGCCAAACAACGTAGTGCGAATAGGCACGGCGACAAGCGTGACGGCAAGAGTAATGATGATACCGCTGACAACCACTTTCGGTAAGGTGCGAAACCATCCCGTCCGCGCCAGCCATCCGGCCACCAGCCCGATAACCATCGCCACCGGAGCGAAGGCGGCGGCGATAGGATCGGTCAACAACCCCCACAGCAGGTTGGTGAGTAGGCCAGTCAGCATTCCGACCACCGGGCCTAACAGCACCGCGCTGATTAAGGTGCCAATAGAGTCGAGAAAAATCGGTAATTTCAGCATGCTGATCAGCTGCCCGCCGACCATATTGATGGCGATAGCAATGACGATCAGGGCCAGAGACTGGCTGGAAAATTGGCGACGCGCCATAGAAGACCTCGTTTAAGTGAAGCGTTAGCGGGATGAAATGACCAGTTCGTCATAGCCGGACACCGCGCACGGCTGACGGCTAAACGCCACGGAGGTCAGTTCGCCGATCACCAGTTCAAGAGTGGTGCGGACGGTACAGCCGGGCATCATATGGCCGCCGAGCATGGCGCCTTGCGGATCGGACAGGGATAAATGGAGATGTTCTCCGGTTAATTCCAGCGTGCCATTCAGAGAAATCACCTCATATATTCCGTTCAATAAGGTGGTTTCATCCTGACCTGCAAAGCGTAACGCTACGTTGCTTAGGCTGCCGGTACAGCCGGCTATCCAGGCGGCCTGAATATGGTGTTGCTGCACGAACGCGCGCAGACGGGAAAAAACCTCCTCGCCCGGAAGTAAGCGAAGCGCATAGTAACGTGCCGCAGAGGGCTGAATGTGGGGAATTGTCATGATTTTAGAGGGACTCCGAGACTCGGACGTAACGGTAATAATATCGCCGCTCTTCAGTATAGTTTCTGATATAAATCAGTATTAGCGGCCCGGCAACGAAAAGATATTGCTACGCTTATTCGCCATTCTGGAATATGGAATAAATTCCCCAGCAGATAGCGCGAAAGTGTGATGTAAGTCAGATAAATGGTTTCTCCAGCTGGACAATCATTCCTTTTATTCCTTGTTTGGCTTATTCTAGCTGAAGCGTTTCAGTCGTCTAAATGTTCGACAATTAATCAATCAGTCGCAGTTTGCGACAGGTAAGGTTTCCCTCAGAGCGTTGCTGCATTACTCTGTCAGCCACCTCTTATCATGGACAGCCTTGCAGGAGACCTATGACCATACGCATTGCGATTAATGGCTTCGGTCGCATCGGGCGTAACGTGGTTCGTGCTTTGTATGAATCCGGGCGTCGTGCGGAAATTACCGTGGTGGCAATCAATGAACTGGCGGATGCTGCCGGCATCGCGCATTTGTTGAAATATGACACCAGCCATGGGCGCTTTGCCTGGGATGTACGCCAGGAGAGAGAGCAGCTGTTTGTCGGCGATGATGCTATTCGCCTGCTGCATGAGTCTTCCCTTGAGGTGTTGCCGTGGCGTGAGCTGGCGGTGGATGTGGTGCTTGATTGTACGGGCGTTTACGGCAGCCGTGAACATGGCGAAGCCCATCTTCAGGCTGGCGCGAAGAAGGTGCTCTTTTCACACCCTGGCGGCAACGATCTCGACGCAACGGTTGTTTTTGGCGTCAATCATGATGAACTGCGAGCCGAGCACCGTATCGTCTCCAACGCCTCCTGCACGACCAACTGCATTATTCCGGTCATTAAACTATTAGATGATGCCTACGGCATAGAGTCAGGAACGGTAACGACGATCCACTCATCAATGAACGATCAGCAGGTCATTGATTCCTGGCATCCGGATTTGCGCCGGACGCGAGCAGCCAGTCAGTCGATTATCCCGGTTGATACTAAGCTTGCTGCGGGGATTACGCGTTTTTTCCCTCAGTTTAACGATCGTTTCGAAGCGATTGCGGTGCGTGTGCCGACCATTAATGTGACGGCTATCGACCTTAGCGTCACGGTGAAAAAACCGGTAAAAGCAAGTGAAGTCAACCAGTTGCTGCAAAAAGCAGCACAGGGTGCATTTCATGGTATAGTTGACTATACGGAATTACCGTTAGTCTCGATAGATTTCAACCACGATCCGCATAGCGCCATTGTTGATGGCACGCAAACGCGAGTGAGTGGCGCGCATTTGATCAAAACGCTGGTCTGGTGCGATAACGAATGGGGCTTTGCTAACCGGATGCTCGACACCACGTTAGCGATGGCCGCACAAGGTTTCAGGTAAGGCGCGCAGGCGCCTGCAAAACTTTATCAAGAATCAACGAGAGGATTCACCATGTCTGTAATTAAGATGACCGATCTGGATCTGGCTGGTAAACGCGTTTTTATCCGTGCTGATCTGAACGTACCGGTTAAAGAAGGGAAAGTAACCAGCGACGCGCGTATCCGTGCTTCTCTGCCGACCATCGAACTGGCCCTGAAGCAGGGTGCGAAAGTGATGGTCACTTCCCATCTGGGTCGTCCTACCGAAGGCGAGTACAACGAAGAATTCTCTCTGCTGCCGGTTGTTAACTACCTGAAAGACAAACTGTCTAACCCGGTACGTCTGGTTAAAGATTACCTGGACGGCGTAGAAGTCGCTGCCGGTGAGCTGGTGGTTCTGGAAAACGTTCGCTTTAACAAAGGCGAGAAGAAAGACGACGAAGAGCTGTCGAAAAAATACGCTGCGCTGTGCGATGTATTCGTCATGGACGCGTTCGGTACCGCTCACCGCGCGCAGGCGTCTACTCACGGTATCGGCAAATTCGCTGACGTGGCTTGCGCAGGTCCGCTGCTGGCCGCTGAGCTGGACGCTCTGGGTAAAGCGCTGAAAGAACCGGCTCGTCCGATGGTCGCTATCGTGGGTGGTTCTAAAGTTTCCACTAAGCTGACCGTTCTGGATTCCCTGTCTAAAATCGCTGATCAGCTGATCGTCGGCGGCGGCATCGCCAACACCTTCGTTGCCGCTCAGGGCCACAACGTTGGTAAATCCCTGTACGAAGCCGATCTGGTTGACGAAGCTAAACGCCTGCTGACGACCTGCGATATCCCGGTTCCGACTGACGTTCGCGTGGCAACCGAGTTCTCTGAAACCGCAACCGCCACCCTGAAATCTGTTAACGACATTAAAGATGAAGAGCAGATTCTGGACCTGGGCGATGCTTCCGCAGAGAAACTGGCTGAAATCCTGAAAAATGCGAAAACCATCCTGTGGAACGGCCCGGTCGGCGTGTTCGAATTCCCGAACTTCCGCAAAGGGACGGAAATCGTGGCTAACGCCATCGCAGACAGCGAAGCGTTCTCTATCGCCGGCGGCGGCGACACTCTGGCAGCAATCGACCTGTTCGGCATTGCTGACAAAATCTCCTACATCTCCACCGGCGGCGGCGCATTCCTCGAATTCGTGGAAGGTAAAGTTCTGCCGGCAGTAGCCATGCTCGAAGAGCGCGCTAAGCAGTAATTCAGTTCAGGCGGGGAGACCCGCCTGTTTTTCAGCGCGCGTAAAAGCTCGCGAACCTTCTTCAACGGTCGAAGATACAGATACAGGACTACGTAACATGTCTAAAATTTTTGATTTCGTAAAACCGGGCGTCATCACTGGCGACGACGTTCAGAAAGTGTTCCAGGTAGCTAAAGAAAACCAATTTGCTCTGCCAGCGGTAAACTGCGTGGGTACTGATTCCATCAACGCCGTTCTGGAAGCAGCTGCAAAAGTTCGTTCTCCGGTTATCGTTCAGTTCTCTAACGGCGGCGCTGCGTTCATCGCGGGCAAAGGCGTGAAAACTGACGTTCCTCAGGGCGCAGCCATCCTTGGCGCTATCTCTGGCGCGCATCACGTTCATCAGATGGCTGAGCACTACGGTGTTCCGGTTATTCTGCACACCGACCACTGCGCGAAGAAACTGCTGCCGTGGATCGATGGTCTGCTGGACGCTGGTGAAAAACACTTCGCTGCAACCGGCAAACCGCTGTTCTCTTCTCACATGATCGACCTGTCTGAAGAGTCCCTGCACGAAAACATCGAGATCTGTTCTAAGTACCTGGCGCGTATGGCCAAAATGGACATGACTCTGGAAATCGAACTGGGCTGCACCGGCGGCGAAGAAGACGGCGTGGACAACAGCCACATGGATGCTTCTGCGCTGTACACCCAGCCGGAAGACGTTGATTACGCGTACACCGAGCTGAGCAAAATCAGCCCGCGTTTCACCATCGCCGCTTCCTTCGGTAACGTACACGGCGTTTACAAGCCGGGCAACGTAGTACTGACCCCGACTATCCTGCGCGACTCCCAGGAATACGTTTCTAAGAAACACAACCTGCCGCACAACAGCCTGAACTTCGTATTCCACGGTGGTTCCGGTTCTTCCGCTCAGGAAATCAAAGACTCCGTAAGCTACGGCGTGATCAAAATGAACATCGATACCGATACCCAATGGGCAACCTGGGACGGTATCCTGCAGTACTACAAAACTAACGAAGCTTACCTGCAGGGCCAACTGGGCAACCCGAAAGGCGAAGACCAGCCGAACAAGAAATACTACGATCCGCGCGTATGGCTGCGCGCTGCACAGACTTCCATGGTGACGCGTCTGGAGCAGGCATTTAAAGAGCTGAACGCGATCGACGTTCTGTAAGAAAATTTCGTTTCTTACCCGGAAGCCCGCAGAAATGCGGGCTTTTTTATTATTGGAACAACATGAAGTTTTGCTAAATAAATGTGATCAATTTGGCAAAACGCACTGTTATTGTTTACCCTTAACCTGTTTGCAATTATCAGGTTTGGTTATTTTATTTCCCGTCCGGGTATCCATAAGGAAAGTTGAATGGAAGATTTGAACGTTGTCGATAGCATAAATAACGCCGGTTCATGGCTGGTGCGCAATCAGGCATTACTGCTGAGCTATGCCGTCAACATCGTCGCGGCTCTCGCGATTATTATTGTCGGCTTGATCGTGGCGCGCATTGTTTCCAATACTGTGAATCGCCTGATGCGGGCGCGGCATATCGATGCCACCGTTGCCGATTTTCTTTCTGCGCTGGTGCGCTATGCCGTTATTGCTTTTACGCTGATCGCCGCTCTGGGCCGCGTGGGCGTGCAAACCGCCTCGGTCATTGCCGTCCTCGGCGCCGCGGGTTTAGCTGTAGGTCTGGCGCTGCAGGGCTCGCTGTCTAACCTTGCCGCTGGCGTCCTGCTGGTGGTCTTCCGCCCATTTCGCGCCGGTGAATACGTTGACCTGGGCGGCATCGCGGGAACCGTGCTGAACGTGCAGATTTTTTCTACGACCCTGCGCAGCGCGGATGGCAAAATCGTGGTGGTGCCGAACGGTAAAATCATCGCCGGGAATATCATCAACTTCTCCCGCGAGCCGGTGCGCCGCAACGAATTTATCATTGGCGTGGCCTACGATGCTGATATTGATAAAGTGAAGCAACTGCTCACTAATATTATCGAATCGGATGAGCGTATCCTCAAAGATCGTGAAATGACCGTTCGTCTGAATGAACTGGGCGCGTCATCGGTGAACTACGTGGTACGCGTATGGAGTAAAAGTAGCGATCTGCAAAGCGTTTACTGGGATGTTCTGGAGCGCATTAAGCGCGACTTTGACGCCAACGGCATCGGCTTCCCGTATCCGCAGATGGATGTGCATGTGATTCGTCCGCAGGAAAAAACAGAGTAGTTTTCCCCTCCAAAAGGCCGGTATGCCCGGCCTTTTATTCGAACCTGATTATTAGATTGGCTTATCAATGATTAATATTTTCAATTTCCTCTAATGATATTTGCGCGCTATATTCCCCGGCATTGACTCTTTCAGTGGAAATCACTCCCCATGTTATCGTATTACTTTCAGGGCCTTGCTCTGGGAGCGGCCATGATTTTGCCGCTCGGCCCGCAAAACGCCTTTGTGATGAATCAGGGCATTCGCCGTCAGTACCATCTGATGATCGCGCTGCTGTGCGCCATCAGCGATCTGCTGCTGATTTGCGCCGGGATTTTTGGCGGCAGCGCGCTGCTGATGCAATCGCCGTGGCTGCTGGCGCTGGTGACCTGGGGCGGCGTCGCTTTTTTATTGTGGTACGGTTTTGGCGCGCTGAAAACGGCCTTTAGCAGCAATCTGGAGCTGGCCAGCGCGGAAGTGATGAAGCAAGGGCGCTGGAAAATTATCGTCACCATGCTGGCGGTGACCTGGCTGAATCCCCACGTTTATCTGGATACGTTTGTGGTGCTCGGAAGCCTCGGCGGGCAGCTGGCGATGGAGCCGAAGCGCTGGTTTGCCTTAGGCACCATCAGCGCATCGTTCTTGTGGTTCTTTGGCCTGGCCCTGCTGGCCGCCTGGCTGGCTCCGCGCCTGCGTACGGCGAAGGCGCAGCGCATTATCAACGTGTTGGTCGGTCTGGTGATGTGGGTCATTGCCTTCCAGCTGGCGAATGACGGCTTCGCCCATGTGCAGGCGCTGCTTAACTAAGCCTTGTCCGATGGACTTTCTCCGCGTAAGCGCTAAGCTTGCTGGCATGCGTCTGTGTATAGACGACCAATGTAATATGGAGAAACGACAGTGAAGTTAAAAGTCATGGCCCTGGCGGCGGCACTCGGATTTAGCGCAATGGCAGTTCAGGCAAACGAGTTGCCAAACGGCCCACATATCGTCACTTCAGGTACCGCCAGCGTCGCTGCGGTTCCTGATATCGCTACGCTGGCGATTGAAGTAAACGTCTCCGCGAAAGACGCGGCATCCGCTAAAAAACAGGCCGATGAGCGCGTGGCCCAGTATCTCTCCTTCCTGGAGAAGAGCGGCATTGCGAAGAAAGACATTAACTCAGCTAACCTGCGTACCCAGCCTGATTACGACTATCAGAACGGCAAAAGCATTCTCAAGGGCTATCGTGCGGTGCGTAGCGTTGAAGTGACGTTGCGCCAGCTGGATAAGCTCAACGGTCTGTTAGATGGGGCGCTTAAAGCCGGTCTGAATGAGATCCGTTCAGTCTCACTGGGCGTGGCGCAGCCGGACGCTTATAAAGATAAAGCGCGTAAAGCGGCGATTGATGATGCCATTCACCAGGCTCAGGAGCTGGCTACCGGTTTCCACGGCAAACTGGGGCCAGTCTATAGCGTTCGCTATCATGTCTCCAACTACCAGCCAAGCCCGATGGTGCGGATGATGAAGGCCGATGCGGCGCCGGTTTCTGCCCAGGAAACCTACGAGCAGGCAACCATTCAATTTGATGACCAGGTGGACGTGGTGTTTGAGCTGCAACCGACCCAGCCTGCGCCAGCACCTGCTGAACCGGCGAAACCCGCCGAACAACCCAAAGCGGCGCAGTAATCCCATCGCCCGGCCTTCGCGCCGGGCTTTTTCTGTGACTATCTGTAAAAGTGAGAGCGCGACAAAAGTCTTTTCCCTGAATGAGGTAAGGATATATCCCTGTTCTACTATGAGGTGAGCATGGATATCTTTATTTCGAAAAAGATGCGCAATTTCATTTTGTTGGCGCAGACTAACAACATCGCCAGAGCGGCGGAAAAAATCCATATGACCGCGTCTCCCTTCGGCAAAAGCATTGCTGCGCTCGAGGATCGGATAGGCTATACGCTATTTACCCGCAAAGATAACAGCATCAGCCTCAATAAAGCGGGGCAGGAGCTCTATCAGAAGCTGTTTCCCATTTATCAGCGCTTATCGGCCATCGATAACGAAATTCACTTTTCCGCGCGCCGCTCGCGCAACGTCGTCATTGGCATCGACAATACCTATCCGACGATTATTTTCGATCAGCTCATCAGCCTGGGCGATAAATACGATGGGGTGACCACCCAGGCCGTAGAGTTCAGCGAGAATGGGGTGATTGATAATCTGTTTGACCGTCAGCTCGATTTTATTATCTCACCGCAGCACGTTTCGGCCCGCGTGCAGGAGCTGGAAAATCTGACCATTAGCGAACTCGCGCCGCTGCGTCTTGGGTTTCTGGTTTCCCGCCGTTATGAAGATAGGCCGCCGCAGGAACTTTTACGTGAGCTGCCATGGCTGCAGATGCGCTTCCAGAACCGGGCCAATTTTGAGGCAATGTTGGACGCGTATATGCGCCCCAGCGGGATCAACCCGACGATTATCTATCGTCCCTACAGCTTTATGGCCAAAATTAGCGCCGTAGAGCGGGGGCAGTTTTTGACGGTTATTCCTTACTTCGCCTGGCGTCTGGTCAACCCGGCGAAGCTGAAGTACTTCGATGCGCCCGGCAGCGCGATGTATATGCAGGAGTATCTCTATTCGCTGAAAAACCATCGCTATACCGCCACGATGCTTCAGCACATTACTGAGGATCGCGTCGGTACGGAGGACTAGCCGAGCATGGAGCCGTACTCAAGCAGATTACGATGCAGGTCGAACGCGTGGGCGAGGTCGTGATGAATATGCCCACCGGGCGCGTTATCCAGGTAGCGGTGTAAATAGTCCCGATAGAGCGGGTGCGCGCAGTTATCAATGATGACGCGGGCGCGTTGCAGCGGCGATAGCCCGCGCAGGTCGGCGATCCCCTGCTCGGTCACGATCACCTTTACGCTGTGCTCGCTGTGATCGACGTGGCTGCACATTGGCACGATAGTGGAGATTTTTCCCTCTTTGGCGATGGAGGGGGCCATAAAGATAGAGAGCCAGGCGTTGCGCTCAAAATCGCCGCTGCCGCCGATACCGTTCATCAGATTCACCCCGGCCACGTGCGTGGAATTAGCGTGGCCGTAGATATCAAACTCCAGCCCCACGTTGAGGGCGATAACCCCGAGGCGGCGGATAATTTCTGGATTATTGGAGATCTCCTGCGGGCGCAGGACAATACGGCTGGCGAAGAAATCCATGTTGTCGTAAATCTTGCGCAAAGCATCGGCGGATACCGTCAGGCTGGAGGCGCTGACGCCGGTAATTTTCCCGCTTTCCAGCAGATTAACCACCGACTCCTGTAATACCTCCGAATACATCATAAAAGCGGGAATATCCGGATTCTCACCCAGCCGCGCCATAACCGCGTTATTGATATTGCCCACGCCGCTTTGCAGCGGCAGAAATTCAGGCGGGATGCGTCCGCGAGCTATTTCTTCGAGCAGAAAGGTGACCACGTTATCGGCGATTTGCTGACACACGGGATTGACTTTATCAAGCGCATTGCCGGCGTCGGGCAGTTCGGTCTCCACGACCGCGACAATCTTTTGCGGATCGATTTGCACGTACCGACTGCCCACGCGATCCATCGCATGAAAGATGGCGATGCTGTTGCGCCGCGGCGGGGCGCCGGGGATGACGATATCAGCCAGCTCGGCGACGCGCGGATTGTGGTAGTGATTAAGCTCGATGATCACTTTCTTCGCCCGCAGCAGCCAGGTTGGCGCGTTGCCGATACCGCTGGTGAGCCAGACTCGTCCGTCCGGCGCGATAGCCGAGGCTTCGATCACCGCGACATCAATCTCGCCAAAGAAGCCGTAGTTGACCATTTGCGCCACTTCGCTCAGGTGCAGGTCGACAAACCTCACCTCCCCTTGGTTGATTTTTTGCCGCAGCCCGGAGGCGGTCTGATACGGTGCACGCCACGAGACGGCATCGGCCGCCGAGAGCGCATCATCGGCGGCGGCGCTGATGGAGGCGCCGGTCAGCAGGCGGATCTGGAAAGGCTGCTGCGCCTGATGTAATTCACCGGCGCGGCGAGCGATGGCCGCGGGTAGCGCTTTAGGCGAACCGGCGGGCGTGAACCCGCTGAACGCAACCATCTGGTCATGCTGGATAATCTCCGCCGCTTCATCGGCGCTTATCCGTTTCATTTTATACTCCTTAACCCGGCGTGATTAATGGCCGACGAACTGAGGTTTACGCTTTTCCATAAACGCGCTCATGCCTTCCTGATAATCCTCGCTGTCGTAAACGGCGCGACGCATTCCCTGAATACGTTCAAACTCATCGGAATTCATGGTGTGCGCTTCGCCAAGCACGCGCAGCTCTTCCTTAATGACCGCGATCGCCAGCGGCGCTTTCTCGGAGATGTGGTGTGCCATCTGCAAGGTAAAATCCTCCAGTTCGTCGGCGTCCACCACGTGATTGAGAATACCGACCGCCAGCGCGCGCTGGGCGGTAATCGGCAGGGCGGTGAAAATCAGCTCTTTCACGATGTGAAAGCCGGCGTCGCGGGTCAGATTGTGAATGCCGACCAGGTTGTAGGGCACGCCGAGATTCACCGGCGTCATAGAGAACGTTGACGTGCTGGCGGCGATGATCAGATCGGAGCTCATGATCATCTCAAACGCGCCGCCCCAGACGCTTCCTTCGACCATGGAGATCACCGGTTTCGGATATTTTTGGATCATGCGGGTGATCTGACGCAGCGGATCGTCATAGGAGAGCGGATCGCGGCGGCCGCTGGGCAGTTCATGGATGTCATGGCCGGCGGAGAAGACTTTTGCGCCCCCGGGCGCGCGTAAAATAACGCAGCGTATTTCCGGCCGGTTGAGATCGCTCAGCGCCTGCATCAGATCGTCGATGAACACCTTGCTTAAGGCGTTGAGCTTGCGGCTATAGTTGAACTCAATGACCGCGACTTTCTGAATAATTTCGACATTAACATATTGATAAGACATAAATATCCTTTCACGCAAAGTAATGATTCTGGAGAAATTCGCTAATCTGCCGCAGGCCGGTGCGCGGCGAGAGGCCGTTGTTTTTCACCGCCTGTAACGTCTGCTGGAAGTAGCGCTCGAAGTCGGTTCGGGCAAACAGCAGGTGCAGCGCCTCGGTTTCGGTCTGCTTTTGCAGCCACTCCAGCGCCTGGCGCTGGCGCAGTTTTTCAAGATCTCCGCTGTCAGTCAGGGTTGTTTTGAAATCCAGAACGGCGAGCCAGACGGCTTCGATGCCGCGCCGCTCCAGCGCGCTACAGCTCAAAACGCGCGGCTGCCACGCGGCGTGCTTGCGGCGTAGAATATGCAGGGCGGATTCATACATATGCCGGGTGATGGCGACGCTGGCGCGATTCTCGCCATCATCTTTATTGATGACGACAATATCCGCCATCTCCATGATTCCTTTCTTGATGCCCTGCAGATCGTCACCGCCGCCGGCGATCTGCAGCGAGATAAAGCAGTCCACCAGGCGGGAGACTTCGGTTTCCGACTGACCGACGCCGACGGTTTCGACAATCACCACATCGTAGCCCGCCGCTTCGCACAGCAGTATCAGCTCCCGCGCGCGCAGGCTGGTGCCACCGAGATGGCCGCTTGAGGGCACCGGGCGGATAAAGGCCGAATCCGATCGCGCCAGGTCGATCATGCGCGTTTTGTCGCCAAGGATGCTCCCGCCGCTGACCGGACTGCTCGGATCGACCGCGATCACCGCAACCCGCAGGCCATGTCGAATCAGCAGCATGCCGAAGGCTTCCAGAAAGGTACTCTTTCCGGCTCCCGGCGTGCCGGTGACGCCAAGGCGCAGGGCGTTGCCGGTGAAAGGCATAATCGCATCCAGCAGTTGGGCGCTCAGCGCCTGGTGGCGTGGATGCTGACTCTCTACCAGCGTCATGGCCTGGGCAAGCGTGGCCCGCTCGCCCAAACGTAATCGCCGAATGGCGTCGGTCAGGGTGGATAGGTTAATCATGATGCTGGCTAATCCTCGTCAGGACGTCACGCACGCTCTCCAGCATCGGCGTGCCGGGGCCGTAAATGGCGGCCACGCCGCGGGCCTGCAGAAAGGCGTAATCCTGCGGCGGGATGACGCCGCCGGCGATGACGCAGATATCTTCCCGCCCCCATTTTTTCAGCGCGGCGACCAGCTCGGGGATCAGGGTTTTGTGGCCTGCCGCCAGCGATGAGGCGCCAACCACGTGCACGTCGTTTTCTATCGCCAGACGAGCAATCTCTTCCGGCGTGGAAAACATCGGGCTCAGGTCAACATCGAAGCCGAGATCGGAATAGGCGCTGGCGATCACTTTGGCGCCGCGATCGTGCCCATCCTGGCCCATTTTGGCGATCAGAATGCGCGGTCGGCGGCCGTTATCCATCAGGAACCGTTCGGTTTGCGCAACAATGGCGTCAAATTCGCAGGCGGCTGTGTCTGACTGATGGTAACTTTGCGCAATCACGCCTGTGACGCACTGGCTGGGTACCAGATAGCGGTCAAACGCCGCCTCCAGCGCGTCGGAGATTTCCCCCAGGGTGGCGCGAACGCGGGCGGCGTTTATCGCGGCGGCCAGCAGATTTTCATGATGCTGCGCGGCGTGGGTGAGGGCGTTCAGCGCGGCTTTCACCGTCACATCGTCACGCTGAGCGCGAATTTTTTCCAGCGAGGCGATCTGCTCGTTGCGCACCTTGACGTTGTCGATCTCCAGCACCGCTGTGTTATCCTCTTTTTCCAGCTTGTACTTATTAACGCCGACGATGACGCGCTTGCCCTGATCGATCAGCGATTGTTCGCGGGCGGAGGCCTCTTCGATCATCCGTTTCGGCAGTCCTGCTTCGATCGCCTTAGCCATTCCACCCGCCTCGGCGATCTGTTGAATAATGGCCCGCGCCTCCTTGACGATGCGATCGGTCAGCGACTCCACGTAATACGATCCGGCCAGCGGATCCACGGTGCGGCAGATCTCCGACTCCTCCTGAATGATGATCTGCGTATTACGCGCAATGCGGGCGGAAAAGTCGGTCGGCAGGCCGAGCGCCTCGTCAAAGGCGTTGGTGTGCAGCGACTGGGTGCCGCCAAGCGTGGCGCCGAGCGCTTCGATGGTGGTACGGATCACGTTGTTATACGGATCTTGCTCGGTGAGGCTCCAGCCGGAGGTCTGGCAATGGGTGCGCAGGGCTAAGGATTTCGGATTGGTGGCGCCGAAGCCGCTTACCGCTTCGCTCCACAGATAGCGGGCGGCGCGCAGCATCGCAACGTTCATAAACAGATCCATGCCGATGCCGAAGAAAAACGACAGGCGCGGCGCGAAGTCGTCAATTTTCAGCCCGGCGGAGAGCGCGGCCTTGATATATTCGATACCGTCCGCCAGCGTAAAGGCCACCTGCTGCACGCAGTTAGCTCCCGCTTCACCCATGTGGTAGCCGCTGATGCTGATGGTGTTAAAGCGCGGCATATTGCCCGAACACCAGGCGATGATGTCGGCGATAATGCGCATTGAGGGTTTTGGCGGGTAAATATAGGTATTCCGGCATAGATACTCTTTCAGAATATCGTTCTGGATTGTCCCGGTGAGCTGTTCCGGCGCAACCCCTTGTTCTTCCGCCGCAACGATATAAAACGCCATCACCGGCAGCACCGCGCCGTTCATGGTCATCGACACGGACATCTTATCCAGCGGGATCCGATCGAACAGAATTTTCATATCTTCGACGGTATCGATCGCCACGCCCGCTTTACCGACGTCGCCCGCCACGCGTGGGTTATCGGAGTCATAGCCCCGGTGAGTGGCGAGGTCGAAGGCGACGGAAAGTCCTTTCTGCCCGGCGGCGAGGTTGCGGAGATAGAAGGCGTTGGACTCTTTGGCGGTAGAGAAACCGGCGTACTGGCGGATGGTCCACGGCTGCGCGGTGTACATGGTGGCGCGCGGGCCGCGAACGTAAGGCGGCAGACCGGGCAGGGTGCCGGTCACTTCCAGATTATCAAGATCGGCTTTGGTATACAGCGGCTTAACGGCGATGCCCTCTGCCGTCTGTTTGATCAGGTCGTCGACGGTTTTTTCCCGCCGGCTAAGCTCTTTGTTGGCGAGCGTTTGCCACTCCTGCAACTCAGACATGTTGTGCTCCGTATTCGCAATAAAATGGGGTATTGCGAATACGGTGAGCTTTTTCATCGGCCCTGTCGCCAGCAAAAAACAGCCATCGATGCGTCGTTTTTTGCCGGATAAAATGTTTTATTTTGTGATGTATTTCAAAGATATGAGCAAAGAATGGTGGGTCACGCGGGCCGGAGGGCTCCGGCCTGCTTGCGGGGGTTAATCTTGCCTCAACACCTTGTGGCCGTAATCGATCAGCGCATCGGTCACCCGGCGCATCATGCGGCTTTCCGGCGCAAAACGGTGCCAGTAGAGCATCCGGCGCTGGAACAGGCCCGGCGTGAGGTTGATAAGCTCGCCGCTGTTCAGCTCTCTTTCAATTTGCAGATGCGGGATCATACAGCAGGTCGTTCCCTGGCGGGCCAGCTGCACGAAGGCTTCAGAAGAGTTGACGATATGGCAGGGCACGCTGCCCGGGGGTAAATCGAAGTTCTGCTGCAAAAAGGCCTGATGCATATCATCAAGATGATCGAATGCCACCACCGGTGCTTTCAGCAGCGCCGAGCGGGTCACTCCATTAGGGAAATAGCGTTGGGCAAACTCCTTCGAGGCGACGAACAGGTAGTCGAGGGCGCCGAGTTGATCGACCAGACAGCTTGGCAATGCCTGCGGCTGGATACTGACCGCGCCGACCACTTCGCCGCGGCGCAGGCGTTCCTGGGTCCGGGTCTCGTCTTCCACCTGCAGATTCAGGCGAATCGGGGAGTCCGAAAGCACGCTGGAAAGCGCGGGCAGCAGCCAAGTGGCCAGACTGTCGGCGTTGACCGCCAGCGATAGCAGCAGCGGCGTGGAGCCGGTTTGCTCATCGCCCAGCCACTCCTCTTCCAGCAGCTCAACCTGACGCAGCAGGGCCAGCAGCTTTTGCCCCTGTTCGGTAGGACGCGGCGGTACGGTTCGCACCAGCAGCGGCTGTCCAAACATGTTTTCCAGCTGTTTGATGCGCTGAGAGACGGCGGACTGCGTAATACAAAGCTTCTGCGCGGCGCGCTCAAACCCTCGTTCCCTGATTACCGCGTCCAGCGCCTGTAGTGTTCTGTAGTCCGGTCGTTTCATTGCCCTGGCGTGCCCCCTAATACTTTTCGTTAACTCGCACTATGACATAAATTTGTTTTTGATGAAGATGAAAAATTGGCGACTGCGTTGTGTGATCGCCATCGCAGGGACAATGGCCCCCCTGATGTTCTATAATGCGCCACAGGAATTCACATCTCGGACCATAATCATGACGCAAGATGAACTGAAAAAAGCGGTAGGCTGGGCGGCATTGCAGTATGTACAACCGGGCACTATCGTTGGGGTCGGCACGGGCTCCACGGCGGCGCATTTTATTGATGCGCTGGGTACCATGAAAGGGCAGATTGAAGGAGCGGTTTCCAGCTCTGACGCCTCTACTGAAAAACTGAAAAGCCTCGGTATTACGGTTTTTGATCTGAACAGCGTTGACCGTCTTGGTATTTATGTGGACGGCGCAGATGAAATCAACGGCCACATGCAGATGATTAAGGGCGGCGGCGCCGCGCTGACGCGCGAGAAAATTATCGCCTCGGTCGCCGATAAATTTATCTGCATCGCCGATGCTTCCAAGCAGGTGGATATTTTAGGTAAATTCCCTCTGCCGGTAGAGGTGATTCCGATGGCGCGCAGCGCCGTAGCGCGTCAACTGGTTAAGCTGGGCGGCCGTCCGGAGTATCGTCAGGGCGTCGTGACCGATAACGGTAACGTGATCCTCGATGTGTTTGGTCTGGAAATTCTGGACGCTATTGCGCTGGAAAATACCATTAACGGTATTCCGGGCGTCGTGACCGTCGGCCTGTTTGCGAATCGTGGTGCGGATGTCGCGCTGATTGGTACCGCTGATGGTGTAAAAACTATCACTAAATAGTCTGATCCGAGGGAGCGAATCGCTCCCTCGCAAATATTTTTTCTCCAGGCCTATTTTGGTGACTTCTGTCACATTTATGCGCCTTGTCTCAGTAACAATCTACCTTTCTTTTACTTTCTGGTGTTTTGTCCTGCTATTTCCCGCTGATTGATATTTCTTCAGGATGCCGACGCAAACGTTCATATTGCCGCAATAGTTTTTTTTGATATGTTGCTGAGAAGAACTTTCGTTCCGCACGACATCAGTTAAGACAAAAACAGGACGGGGAAATGGCTAAGGTATCACTGGAAAAAGACAAGATTAAATTTCTGCTGGTTGAAGGTGTGCACCAAAAAGCGGTGGACAGCCTCCGCGCAGCGGGCTACACCAATATCGAATTTCATAAAGGCGCGCTGGATAGCGAAGATCTGAAAGCGTCCATCCGTGATGCCCATTTCATCGGCCTGCGTTCCCGTACTCATCTGACGGAAGAGATCTTCGCGGCGGCGGAGAAGCTGGTTGCGGTCGGTTGCTTCTGTATCGGCACCAACCAGGTTGATTTAAACGCGGCGGCAAAACGCGGTATCCCGGTGTTTAACGCCCCGTTCTCCAATACCCGTTCCGTTGCTGAACTGGTAATCGGCGAGCTGCTGCTTATGCTGCGTGGCGTACCGGCGGCAAACGCTAAAGCGCACCGCGGCGTATGGAACAAGCTGGCGGTCGGCAGCTTTGAAGCGCGTGGCAAAAAGCTGGGTATCATCGGCTATGGTCATATCGGCACGCAGTTGGGTATTCTGGCCGAATCGCTGGGGATGCACGTCTATTTCTATGATATCGAAAGCAAACTGCCGTTAGGTAACGCCACCCAGGTTCAGCATCTCTCTGATTTGTTGAACATGAGCGATGTGGTGAGCCTGCACGTGCCGGAAAACGCCTCGACGAAGAATATGATCGGCGCGGAAGAGCTGGCGCTGATGAAGCCCGGCGCGCTGCTGATCAACGCCTCCCGCGGCACCGTGGTGGATATCTCGGCGCTGTGCGATGCGCTTGCGAGCAAGCACCTGGCGGGCGCGGCGATCGACGTATTCCCGACCGAGCCGGCGACCAACAGCGATCCGTTCAACTCTCCGCTCTGTGAGTTCGACAACGTTATCCTGACCCCGCACATTGGCGGCTCCACTCAGGAAGCGCAGGAGAACATCGGTCTGGAAGTGGCGGGCAAGCTGGCGAAATACTCGGATAACGGTTCAACGCTCTCCGCGGTTAACTTCCCGGAAGTGTCTCTGCCGCTGCACGGCGGGCGCCGTCTGCTGCACATCCATGAAAACCGTCCGGGCGTTCTGACCGCGCTTAACCAGATTTTCGCGGCCCAGGGTATTAACATCGCGGCGCAGTATCTGCAGACCACTCCGCAAATGGGCTACGTGGTGATTGATATCGAAGCCGAAGAAGATGTCGCGCAGAGCGCGCTGCAGGCGATGAAGGCTATTCCTGGCACCATCCGCGCCCGTCTGCTGTTCTAACTCCTTTTTTGCCAGCGGGCAGGTCATCGACCTGCCCCTTGTCTCCTGATAGACCCTTCTGCCATTTCCCGTCACCACCCAAACGCTTTGCGAGGCCTGCCGCAAACGGCGATTAAAACCGTCGGAGGTCGTTGTGCCTGAAAGAAAGGGATTTACGATAAAGACTCAGCGTGGGGCTGAAACGGGAAAGCCCCTACCGGGGCAGGGGCTCTAAAAGGAAAGGGACAATGATGAGACTCTTCATCATGCTGCTTATCCTGTTAATCATCGCCTGGCCAGCATATTAACTGAGAGAATGCAGGAGGGAGGTTCGCCTCCCTCACCCTTTACCCAGGAATTTAGGTGAAAAAAACAGCAATGTCAATTGTTCGGGCGTTTTACCAGAGCCAGGTTTTTGACGGCGTGATGACCGCTGGCAGCGGGATATCCCACTGCTCCGTCGGTAGCGCGTCGACCTGCTGGCAATCATGCGCGTAGCCGACCGGCTGCAGGCGATGCCGCCGCCAGTTTTGCAGCGTCCGGTCGTAAAATCCGCCGCCCATACCCAGACGCTGTCCGGCGGCATCAAACGCGACCAGCGGCGTTACCAGTACATCCAGCCGGCTAAGCGGGAGGACATCGCGCACGTCGAGCTTCGGTTCGCGGATTTTCAGACGATTCACCACCAGATCGCTGCTTGGGTGGTAGTGCAGAAACAGAAGATTGCCGGGGCTGAACGGATGAAGCACGGGGAGATACACCCGTTTGCCCGCCCGCCAGAGCTGATCAATCAGCGGCCGCGTATCCAGCTCGCCGTCAAACGAAAGAAATACCGCGACCGTCTGCGCGAGCAGAACCGGCGTATACGCCATCATTCTGTCCGCCGCCTGGAGGGCGAACTGGGTTTGCTGCTCCGGCGTTAGCGCGCGTCGGCGCTGGCGGATCTGCTGACGAATTTGCTGCCTGGTATAGGGGGGATCTGACAGTAGAGTCATACCTGAGTCTCATCGGTAAGCAAACGATACAAACAGGCGTAGTTTAATACACGACGGCAAAAGCCGAAAATTAACTTACGGGGGATGAAACGAAAAAGAAGGGAATCTCCGAGATGCCGCCGCAGGCTGTAACCCTTGAACCCTTGGTTCAAGGTGAATGTGTCGTCACAGTTTTAAGGCTTCTCGGACGGGCCGAGCATGCTCACCAACCGTGGAGCGCCACATTCTTGTGGTATGAAATATCGGCTCAGGGGACTGGCCCGCTTGCAAACATCTCAGAGAAATTTTGTTCTTGCGATTACTCTAACACAGTTAAATGCAAAGTGTTATTCAAACTTCTGCCCGGGTCTTTCGCTTATGCGACCTTGCTCAAGCAATGCTTGTTCGATGGTCTGCTGAAGCATCCGAATACGCTGCTCCATGCTGGCGGCGTAGTCGCGGGTTTTCGCTTTTTCCTGAGTCAACTCATAGCTGATGTTCAACGCGGCGATGAAGACCAGCTGCTCAGTATTTGTGACTCTAGTGCGTTCTTTTAAATCTTGCAACCGCTGATTCAGGTCGTCAGCTGCCTGGTTTAAGGCATCCCTTTGTTCAGGCGGGCAATTCACTCGTAGTGAACGGCCAAAAATTTGGAGATCTACGGGTTGTGCAGACATGCCACCTTCCTGCTGATTGACTGCGCGGCCTTCACGCCCTGGGAGGGTCTGCGAAGGGGCGACACTATAGCTACCCTGGTTTTAAGATACAAGCCCTATTCTGGTTCACCAGGGTCCAAAGTGGTAGCATATCATGAATATTCCTCCCAACGATGACGAATGCGCATGTCTATACAGAACGAAATGCCTGGCTATAACGATGTAGACCAGTTACTGAACCAACAAGGGGTGGGATTAACCCCTGCCGAAATGCACGGTTTGATCAGCGGGATCCTGTGCGGCGGCAACAAAGACAGCAGCTGGCAGCCGTTGGTGCACGATCTGACCAACGAAGGTCTGGCCTTTGGCCATGAGCTGGCGCAGTCGCTGCGTAACATGCATTCCGCCACTAGCGATTCGCTGGAGGACGACGGCTTCTTATTTCAGCTCTACCTGCCGGATGGCGATGCGGTGAGCGTGTTCGATCGCGCTGATGCGCTGGCGGGTTGGGTAAACCATTTCCTGCTTGGACTGGGCGTGACGCAGCCCAAGCTGGATAAAGTGAAAGACGAAACCGGCGAAGCCATCGACGACCTGCGCAATATTGCTCAGCTTGGGTATGACGAAGACGAGGATCAGGAAGAACTCGAAATGTCTCTGGAGGAGATTATCGAATACGTACGCGTTGCCGCGCTACTGTGTCACGACACCTTCTCTCTCCAGAAACCCACCGCGCCGGAAGTGCAAAAGCCGACGCTACATTAATAAATTCATTAAATCGTTCAGGGGGCGTCATGACTCAGCAGGAATTTCTCTCTCGTCGCCAGGCTCTACTGGCGCAGATGCAACCGGGCAGCGCAGCGCTCATTTTCGCCGCGCCGGAAGCGGTACGCAGCGCAGATTCGGAATATCCCTACCGGCAGAGCAGCGATTTTTGGTATTTCACGGGCTTTAATGAGCCCGAAGCGCTGCTGGTATTGATTAAAAGCGATGAGACGCACAACCACAGCGTGTTGTTTAACCGCGTGCGCGACCTGACCGCTGAAATCTGGTTTGGCCGTCGCCTTGGGCAGGAAGCTGCCCCCGAGAAGCTGGGCGTCGATCGCGCGCTGGCATTTAGTGAAATCAATCAGCAGCTGTTCCAGCTCCTTAACGGCCTCGACGCTATCTACTTTGCGCAGGGCGAATATGCCTACGCCGACGAAATCGTGTTTAACGCGCTGGAAAAACTACGCAAAGGCGTGCGGCAGAATCTACAGGCGCCGAACTCGGTCATTGACTGGCGGCCGCTGGTGCATGAGATGCGCTTGTTTAAGTCGCCAGAAGAGCTGGCGGTGATGCGCCGCGCAGGCGAGATTTCCGCCCTTGCGCATACCCGTGCGATGGAAAAATGCCGCCCGGGGATGTTTGAATATCATCTGGAAGGCGAGATCCTCCACGAGTTCAACCGTCACGGCGCGCGTTTCCCTTCTTATAACACCATCGTGGGCGGCGGCGAAAATGGCTGCATCCTGCACTACACCGAAAACGAATGCGAGCTGCGCGACGGCGATCTGGTGCTGATTGACGCAGGCTGCGAATACCGCGGCTACGCGGGCGATATCACCCGAACCTTCCCGGTTAACGGCAAGTTCAGCCCGGCGCAGCGCGAGATTTACGACATCGTCCTTGAATCTCTGGAAACCTCGTTGAAGCTCTATCGCCCCGGAACCTCGATCAACGAGGTTAACCAGCAGGTGGTGCGGATTATGATTACCGGCCTGGTGCGCCTGGGGATCCTGAAAGGCGAAATTGATGAGCTGATTGCTAATAACGCCCATCGTCCTTTCTTTATGCATGGCCTGAGCCACTGGCTGGGTCTCGACGTGCATGATGTCGGCAGCTATGACATCGACCGCTCGCGTATTCTCGAACCGGGAATGGTGCTTACCGTTGAGCCTGGGCTGTATATCGCCACGGATGCCGACGTTCCGGCCCAGTACCGCGGCATCGGCATTCGTATTGAAGACGACATCGTCATTACTGAGGACGGCAACGAGAATCTCACCGCCGGGGTAGTGAAAAAGGCTGATGATATTGAGGCGCTGATGGCGGCGGCGCGCCAGCTATGAGCATCCTGATCGTTGGCGGCGGAATGACCGGCGCGACGCTGGCGTTAGCGATATCTCGCTTAACCGGCGGTACGCTGCCCGTGCATCTGGTTGAAGCATCCGCGCCGGAATCCGCGCAGCATCCGGGTTTTGACGCCCGCGCCATCGCCCTGGCTGCTGGTACCTGCCAGCAGCTGGCGCGCGTGGATATCTGGCAAGAGATAGCCGACTGCGCCACGGCCATTCAGCGCGTGCATGTTAGCGACCGCGGCCATGCGGGGTTTGTCACCCTCGAGGCTGAGGACTATGGGCTGGCGGCGCTGGGTCAGGTGGTTGAGTTGCACGATGTCGGCCAGCGCCTGTTTGCGCAACTGCGCAAAGCGCCGGGCGTGACGCTGCACTGCCCTGCCAGGGTGGAAAATGTCAGCCGCAGCGAAGAGAGCGTGAGCTTGCAGCTGGATAACGGCGAAACGCTCAGCGGTAAGCTGCTGGTCGCCGCCGACGGTTCGCGCTCCACTCTGGGAGCCCGCTGCGGTATCAGCTGGCAGCAACAACCCTATGAACAGCTGGCGATTATCGCCAACGTCAGTACCGCTCAGCCGCATAGCGGGCGCGCGTTTGAACGCTTTACCCCACACGGTCCGCTGGCGATGCTGCCTATGTCGCAGGGCCGCTGCTCGCTGGTGTGGTGCCATCCGCAATCGCGGCATGAAGCGGTTCTGAGCTGGTCTGACGAACGCTTTTGTCACGAGCTTCAGCAGGCGTTTGGCTGGCGTCTTGGCCGGATCGTCCAGGCCGGAAAGCGCAGCGTCTATCCGCTGTCGCTGACCTCGGCTACCCGCACGGTTGCGCATCGTCTGGCATTGGTCGGCAATGCGGCGCAAACGCTGCATCCTATCGCCGGACAGGGGTTTAACCTCGGTCTGCGGGATGTGATGAGCCTGGCGGAAATGCTGGCGCAGGCGCATGCTGACGGAGAGGATCCGGGTAGCTATCCGCTTTTAAGTCGCTATCAGGCCCGGCGCGCCGCAGATAAAGCCGCCACCATCGGCGTGACCGATGGGCTGGTGCATCTGTTCGCCAATCGCTGGTCGCCGCTGGTAGCGGGGCGCAATCTGGGCCTGATGGCGATGGAATTATTTACCCCGGCGCGCGATGCGCTGGCGCAGCGTACCCTCGGTTGGGTCCCCCGTTAAGGAGTGAAACGTGCAAAGTGTTGATGTCGCTATTGTTGGCGGTGGAATGGTAGGACTGGCCGTTGCCTGCGGTTTACAGGGCAGCGGGCTGCGCGTTGCGGTGCTGGAACAGGCCGCGCCTCAGCCTTTGAGCGAGGATGCGCCGCCGGCGCTGCGGGTGTCGGCGATTAACGCCGCCAGCGAGAAGCTGCTGAACAAACTGGGCGTCTGGCAGGATATTATCGCCCAGCGCGCCAGCTGCTACCACGGTATGGAAGTGTGGGACAAAGACAGTTTTGGCCGCATCAGCTTTGATGACCAGAGCATGGGTTTTAGTCACCTTGGGTATATTATTGAAAACGCCGTGGTTCACCATGCCCTGTGGAAAAATGCACAGCGCTGTGCAGACGTCACCCTGCTGGCTCCGGCGCAGCTGCAGCAGGTCGCGTGGGGGGAGAACGAGGCTTTTCTTAGCCTGCAGGACGGCAACATGTTAACCGCCCGGCTGGTGGTTGGCGCCGACGGGGCCAATTCATGGCTGCGCAATAAAGCCGATATTCCGCTGACCTACTGGGATTATCACCATCATGCGCTGGTTGCCACTATTCGCACCGAAGAGCCGCACGAAGCGGTGGCGCGTCAGGCGTTTCACGGTGAAGGGATCCTCGCGTTCCTGCCGCTGAGCGATCCGCACCTTTGCTCTATTGTCTGGTCGCTCTCTCCTGAAGAGGCGGAGCGGATGCGGGCGGCGGACGATGCCGCTTTCAATCAGGCGCTGAATATTGCCTTCGATAACCGCCTCGGCTTATGCGCCGTGGAGAGCGAGCGCCAGGTCTTCCCGCTCACCGGCCGCTATGCGCGTCAGTTTGCCGCCCATCGTCTGGCGCTGGTCGGCGATGCCGCCCATACCATTCATCCGCTGGCGGGGCAGGGCGTCAATCTTGGCTTTATGGATGCCGCCGAGCTGATCGACGAACTGAAGCGCCTGCACGCGCAGGGCAAGGACATCGGCCAGCATCTGTATCTGCGTCGCTATGAACGCAGCCGCAAGCATAGCGCCGCGGTGATGCTGGCGGGGATGCAGGGTTTTCGCGACATGTTCTCCGGCAGCCATCCTGCGAAAAAGCTGCTGCGGGATATCGGCCTTAAGCTGGCGGATACATTGCCCGGCGTGAAGCCGCAGCTTATTCGTCAGGCGATGGGGCTCCACGACCTGCCTGCCTGGTTACGTTAAGTACATCACACTTCTCTCACCCGGCCTCGCGCCGGGTTTTCTCCTCTCATTTGAAATAATCTAATTTCACCTCGTTTTTCGCATTAGTTTTATTAATGTTACCTTTTTTTTGTTATAGAAATTAGGCTCATCATTTCGCAGAAAATATCATCATGCGCTGCTTTTTCACTTTATTAGTTTAATTTTATGCGGTTTAACCCGCTTTATTGCAGCCGAAAACTCTGTAGTCTCTTTAGCTGATTTTAGTCATAAGCTAATGTGATGTCCTGACCAGGCTTATGGTTTAGTGTGGATATCGGTGGTAAGTTCAGGCCAAAGAGAACGTTTGCGTCAGCGTCCGTTAGCGATGCCGGCGGCGTTTTTCGCGGCGCAAAAACGCCAGAAATAGTGGCTGGTTCCGTTTTATTCGATGAGGAAAAGATGGCTCAACAGACTCCGTTGTTTGAACAACACACGCTATGCGGCGCGCGCATGGTGGATTTCCATGGCTGGATGATGCCGCTGCATTACGGATCCCAGATTGATGAGCATCATGCGGTGCGCGGCGATGCCGGAATGTTCGATGTGTCGCACATGACCATTGTCGATTTCCACGGCAGCCGAATCCGCGAGTTTCTGCGCTATTTGCTGGCTAACGACGTAGCGAAGCTCACCGTGCCAGGTAAAGCGCTCTATAGCGGCATGCTGACCGCCTCCGGCGGCGTCATTGATGACCTGATTGTTTATTTCCTTTCTGAAGACTATTTCCGCCTCGTTGTTAACTCCGCCACCCGTGAAAAAGATCTCGCCTGGATCACCGAGCAGTCTGAATCTTATGGTCTTGAGATAACCGTGCGCGACGATCTTTCCCTGATCGCAGTCCAGGGGCCCAGGGCGAAAGAGAAAGCGGCGACGCTGTTTACCGATGCGCAGCGTCAGGCCGTGGAAGGCATGAAGCCGTTCTTTGGCGTGCAGGCTGGCGATCTGTTTATTGCGACCACCGGTTATACCGGCGAAGCGGGCTATGAAATCGCGCTGCCGAACGAGCAGGCGGTAGATTTCTGGCGCGGCCTGCTCGATGCGGGCGTTAAGCCATGCGGCCTCGGCGCGCGCGATACGCTGCGCCTGGAAGCGGGCATGAATCTTTACGGCCAGGAGATGGACGAAGGCGTCTCTCCGCTGGCGGCTAATATGGGCTGGACCATTGCCTGGGAACCGGCTGACCGTGATTTTATCGGGCGTGAAGCGCTGGAAATGCAGCGTGAAAAAGGCACCGAGCAACTGGTGGGCCTGGTGATGACCGAGAAAGGCGTTCTGCGCGGCGGCCTGCCGGTGCGCTTTAGCGATGCCGACGGCAATCAGAAAGAAGGCATTATCACCAGCGGCACCTTCTCCCCGACGCTGGGCTACAGTATTGCGTTAGCGCGCGTACCGGAAGGCATCGGTGAAACCGCCGTAGTGCAGATTCGCAACCGCGAAATGCCGGTCAAAGTGACTAAACCTGTTTTTGTACGCAACGGCAAAGCCGTGGTGTGATTTCCCTTTTGGAGATGAATTGATGAGCAACGTACCAGCAGAACTGAAATACAGCAAAGAACATGAATGGCTGCGTAAAGAAGCGGACGGCACTTATACCGTTGGTATCACCGAGCACGCGCAAGAGCTGCTTGGCGATATGGTTTTCGTAGACCTGCCGGAAGTGGGCGCCGTCGTTGAAGCGGGCGCAGACTGCGCGGTTGCCGAATCCGTCAAAGCGGCTTCCGATATCTACGCGCCGATCAGCGGCGAAATCGTTGCCGTCAATGACGAGCTGAACGACTCCCCTGAGCTGGTCAACAGCGAGCCGTACGCCGGCGGCTGGATCTTTAAAATCAAAGCCAGCGACGAAGCTCAGGTTGCCGCGCTGCTGGATGCGACCGCATACGAAGCTCTGTTAGAAGACGAATAAATACGCTTCATCCTTCACGCTGCAGGGGCGTTGGCTTCCTGCTACGCCAATGATTTTGCGTATTCTGGCCCGGTAAGCATCAGTGCTCGCCGGGCAAACCAGTCAGACAATCACGATTCACCGCACGTTCAGGAACCATCGCTCATGACCCAGACTTTAGGCCAGCTTGAAAACCGTGACGCCTTTATTGAACGTCACATCGGCCCGGACGCCTTGCAGCAGCAGGAGATGCTGAAAACCGTTGGCGCCGATTCGCTTAACGCCCTGATTGGCCAGATTGTGCCGCAGGATATCCAGCTGGCGACGCCGCCGCAGGTGGGCGAGGCAACCACGGAATTCGCCGCGCTGGCGGAACTCAAGGCGATTGCCGGTCGTAACAAGCGCTTCAAGTCGTACATTGGCATGGGCTACACCGCCGTGCAGCTGCCGCCGGTGATTCAGCGCAACATGCTGGAAAACCCGGGCTGGTATACCGCCTATACGCCTTATCAGCCGGAGGTTTCTCAGGGCCGTCTGGAATCGCTGCTGAACTTCCAGCAGGTGACCCTCGACCTGACCGGTCTCGATATCGCCTCGGCCTCGCTGCTGGACGAAGCCACCGCCGCCGCGGAGGCGATGGCGATGGCCAAACGCGTAAGCAAACTGAAAAACGCCAACCGTTTCTTCGTCGCCGCCGACGTTCACCCGCAGACTCTGGACGTGGTGCGCACCCGCGCGGAGACCTTCGGTTTCGATGTGATTGTCGATGATGCGGAAAAAGCGCTCGACCATCAGGACGTCTTCGGCGTACTGCTGCAGCAGGTGGGCACCACCGGCGAGGTTCACGATTACAGCAAACTGATTGCTGACCTGAAAGCGCGCAAAGTGATTGTCAGCGTCGCCGCCGATTTTATGGCGCTGGTTCTGCTGACCGCCCCGGGCAAGCAGGGCGCGGACATCGTTTTTGGCTCCGCCCAGCGCTTCGGCGTACCGATGGGCTACGGCGGCCCGCACGCGGCTTTCTTTGCCGCCAAAGATGAATTTAAACGCTCCATGCCGGGCCGTATTATCGGCGTATCGAAAGATGCGGCGGGCAATACCGCGCTGCGCATGGCGATGCAGACGCGCGAGCAGCATATTCGCCGCGAGAAAGCGAACTCCAATATCTGTACTTCTCAGGTGCTGCTGGCCAACATTGCCAGCCTGTACGCGGTATTCCACGGTCCGGCTGGCCTGAAGCGTATCGCCAGCCGTATTCACCGTCTGACCGATATTCTGGCCGATGGTCTGCAGAAAAAAGGCCTTAAGCTCCGCCATGCGCACTACTTCGATACCCTGTGCGTTGAGGTTGCCGATAAAGCCGCTGTGCTGGCGCGGGCGGAAGCGCTGCGCATTAACCTGCGCAGCGATATTCATCATGCCGTCGGGATCACCCTTGACGAAACCACCACGCGTGAAGACGTCCTGAATCTGTTCCGCGCCATCATTGGCGACGATCATGGCCTGGACATCGATACCCTGGATAAAGACGTGGCCCTCGATAGCCGCTCGATCCCCGCCAGCATGCTGCGCGACGATGCGATCCTTACTCATCTGGTGTTTAACCGCTACCACAGCGAAACCGAGATGATGCGCTATATGCATGCGCTGGAGCGTAAGGATCTGGCGCTCAACCAGGCGATGATCCCGCTGGGCTCCTGCACCATGAAGCTGAATGCCGCCGCCGAGATGATCCCTATCACCTGGCCGGAATTCGCCGAACTGCATCCGTTCTGCCCGGTCGATCAGGCTGAAGGCTATCATCAGATGATCGCTCAGCTCTCCGACTGGCTGGTTAAGCTGACCGGCTATGATGCGGTCTGCATGCAGCCGAACTCCGGCGCGCAGGGCGAATACGCGGGCCTGCTGGCAATTCGTCATTACCACGAAAGCCGCAACGAGGGGCATCGCGATATCTGCCTGATCCCAAGCTCTGCGCACGGCACCAATCCGGCTTCCGCGCAGATGGCGGGAATGCAGGTGGTAGTGGTGGCCTGCGATAAAAACGGCAATATCGATCTGGCGGATCTGCGGGCGAAAGCCGAGCAGCATGCGGCGAACCTCTCCTGCATCATGGTGACCTATCCGTCCACCCACGGCGTTTACGAAGAGACCATTCGCGAAGTGTGCGAAGTGGTGCATCAGTTTGGCGGCCAGGTTTATCTCGATGGCGCGAACATGAACGCCCAGGTTGGCATTACCTCTCCGGGCTTTATCGGCGCGGACGTCTCGCACCTCAACCTGCATAAAACCTTCTGCATTCCGCACGGCGGCGGCGGCCCGGGTATGGGGCCGATCGGCGTGAAATCGCACCTCGCGCCGTTTGTACCGGGCCACAGCGTGGTGCAAATTGAAGGCATGCTGACCCGCCAGGGCGCGGTTTCCGCTGCGCCGTTCGGCAGCGCCTCCATTCTGCCGATTAGCTGGATGTATATCCGTATGATGGGCGCAGAAGGGCTGAAACAGGCGAGCCAGATGGCGATTCTGAACGCCAACTACATAGCTACACGGCTGAAAGACGCGTTCCCGGTGCTGTATACCGGCCGCGACGGTCGCGTGGCGCACGAATGCATTCTGGATATTCGTCCGCTGAAAGAAGAGACCGGCATCAGCGAGCTGGATATCGCTAAGCGACTGATTGATTTTGGTTTCCATGCACCAACCATGTCCTTCCCGGTTGCCGGTACGCTGATGGTTGAACCAACCGAATCGGAAAGCAAAGTGGAGCTGGACCGCTTTATCGATGCGATGCTGGCGATTCGCGGCGAGATCGACCGCGTGAAAGCCGGCGAGTGGCCGCTGGAGGATAACCCACTGGTGAACGCGCCGCATACCCAGGGTGAACTGGTGAGCGAGTGGAACCATCCGTACGCCCGCGAACTGGCGGTCTTCCCGGCAGGGCTGAACAACAAATACTGGCCGACCGTTAAGCGTCTGGACGATGTTTACGGCGACCGTAACCTGTTCTGCTCCTGCGTACCGATGAGCGAATACCAGTAATCTGCTGATTAGACTATCTTTTAAAGGCGCTGCGGCGCCTTTATTTTTTGGGAGAATGGCATGACGATAGCACTGGTAACGGGCGGCAGCCGGGGAATAGGTAAAGCGACGGCGCTGCTGCTGGCGCAGGAAGGTTATACCGTGGCGGTGAATTACCACCAGAATAGCGCCGCCGCGATCGGCGTGGTGAACGAGATTATCGCCAGCGGCGGCAAAGCCGTTGCGCTACGGGCGGACGTCAGCGATGAAGCGCAGGTGATGGCGATGTTTGCCTCGATCGACCGTCTCGGCGAACCGCTCTCCGCACTGGTCAATAACGCCGGGATTTTATTTACCCAAGGGACGATTGAAAGCCTTAGCGCCGAACGGATTAACCGGGTGCTGGCCACCAATGTGACCGGTTACTTCCTCTGCTGCCGGGAGGCGGTAAAGCGGATGTCGCACAAGCACGGCGGTAAGGGCGGGGCGATTGTGAATGTGTCGTCCGCGGCGTCGCGCCTCGGGGCGCCGGGGGAGTATGTGGATTACGCCGCGTCGAAAGGTGCGGTAGATACTCTGACCACTGGCCTGTCGCTGGAGGTGGCGGCGCAGGGGATTAGGGTTAACGGCGTGCGTCCCGGCTTAATCTATACCGACATGCACGCCAGCGGCGGTGAGCCGGGGCGCGTGGATCGCATGAAGTCGATGCTGCCCATGCGGCGCGGCGGGCAGCCGGAGGAGGTGGCTCAGGCCATCGTCTGGCTGCTAAGCGATAAGGCTTCCTACGTTACCGGCAGCTTCCTCGAGCTGGCGGGCGGAAGATAATCGGCAGCTCGTTTCCCGGGGGGCGGCTAACGCCTTGCCCGGGCGACAAAATCTGCATACCGCACCCCATCCGTAGCCCTGCTAAGCGCAGCGCAAGCAGGGAAATGCCCTACGACGCCAGCCACAGCCGCAGGCGCATCCCCCAGCCGCTGGTCCAGCCGGTGGTGATTGACTTAACCTCGCCGCGTGAAATCACGATCAGGGTCGGCGTGACCTGCACTTCCCACCGTTGGGATAGCTGACCTGTAGCGTCATTGATCGTCGGCAGCGCCGTTTTTTTATGCGCCAGCCAGCGCGTCAGGGCGGCGTTGTCGCCGGAACGGAGCGCTACCGTCATGACGTTGCCGCCATCGTCGGCCAATGCGGCCACCGAAGGCGTGGTATAGCGGCAAACGCCGCACCAGGTGGCCCAGACGTACAGCAGCAAAGGGCGCTCGTGGCTCAAGGCCGCCAGATCGACCGTTCGGCCATCAAGCGTTTGCAGCGGCGTGCTGGAGAAATTCTGCGGCAGCGCGGGCCTGCGCAGGTAATCCACCGCCAGGCTAACGGCGGCGACAATCAGCAGCCATATCAGGATCTGTCTGAAGACGTTTAGCATCATTTTTCTACATAGTGATGCGCCGGAAAGGCCGGCAGCGTGCGGCGTTGATTCGCGGAGTAAGCGTCAGCGGCTCAACGTTTGATGTGGTTTATCTTATCGGCTGAGCGCGCGTTAGCAATGCTAAAGCTGTAAAGAAGTGTCTGTTTTGTGGGAAGTTTTGCCCCATTCCGGCTGGAAAGGGGCAAGATGATTACAGTTTCTCGCCGTTGCTGGCGATAACGTCTTTGTACCAGTTAAAGCTCTTCTTGCGCGAGCGGGACATATCGCCGGTACCATCGTCATGTTTGTTGACGTAGATAAAGCCGTAGCGCTTGCTGTATTGACCGGTCGTGAAGGAGACGCAGTCGATGCAGCCCCACGGGGTATAGCCCATTAGCTCAACGCCGTCGTAAGTCACCGCTTTGATCATCTCTTCGACGTGAGCGCGCAGATAGTCGATGCGGTAGTCGTCGTTGATGCTGCCGTCTTCTTCGACTTTATCGTACGCGCCGAAGCCGTTTTCGACGATAAACAGCGGTTTCTGATAGCGCTCATACAGTTCGCACAGCGCATAGCGCAGGCCTACCGGGTCAATTTGCCAGCCCCAGTCGGAGGCTTTGACATGCGGGTTGGGCACGCTGCCCTCGAAGCCGGAAATTGCGTCGCCGCTGCCGCCTTCCGCTTTCACCGCATTGGTCATGTAGTAGCTGAAGCCGAGATACGCGCAGGTGCCTTCGCGCAGGATTTGGGCATCGCCGTCCTCCATGTTGATACTGAAGCCGCGACGTTCCCATTCGTTCAGGACGTAGCTCGGATAGTAGCCGCGCAGCTGGACATCGGTAAAGACGTAGCGTTCGCGCATGGATTCCTGGGCAAACATCACGTCTTCCGGCTTACAGGAGAACGGATAGAGAGGGACCATTGCCAGCATGCAGCCAACCTGCATCTGCGGATTGATTTGACGTGCCGCCTTCACCGCCAGTGCGCTGGCGACAAACTGATGGTGCAGCACCTGATACATGGTCTCTTCCGGGTTTTCATGCTCGGTATAGACCACGCCGGAGCAGCAGTAGCCAAACAGCGGCGCGCGCCAGTTACGCTGGTTATTGATCTCGTTAAAGGTCATCCAGTATTTCACTTTATGCTTATAGCGCTCGAAGACCACTTCGGCGAAGTGCACAAAGAAATCGACCACTTTGCGGTTGGTCCAGCCGCCGTACTGCTGAACCAGATGCAGCGGCATCTCAAAGTGGGAGAGGGTGATTACCGGCTCGATGTTGTACTTCAGCAGCTCATCGAACATGTCATCGTAGAATTTCAGCCCCTCTTCATTCGGCTGGCTTTCGTCGCCCAGCGGGAAAATGCGCGTCCAGGCGATGGAGGTACGGAAGCACTTGAAGCCCATCTCGGCGAAGAGCTTGATGTCTTCTTTGTAGCGGCCATGGAAGTCGATGGCTTCATGGTTCGGATAGTACTTGCCCGGCTCTACCTGCTGGGTTATCTCGCGCGGCACGCCGTGCGCGCCGCCGGTAAGCACGTCGCAGATGCTCGGACCTTTACCGTCTTTATTCCAGCCGCCTTCAACCTGGTGCGCGGCGACGGCGCCGCCCCATAAAAAGTCTTTTGGTAAAGGAATTTTCTTCATCTTTGCTCATCTCGTCATAATTACTTGTTGGTTTCGAGTCTAACAAAGGCGATATAAATGTCACGATATAACAATTTTCCCTGAATGGAATTTGTTACATTGAAAAAACATCCTGTTATTTTCAGCGGAGTTTGCGCGCTAATTTACGCCCCAGTGTTTCCAGAATATAAATGACTGGGATCTGGGTGGTAATGTCATAGACGCCGCCAATGCGCGTTTGCGGAACGTGCCAGGAGAGATTAAAGTCGGCAAGCTTTGCCAGCCGCGAGTGCTCGTGGCTGGTAATGGACATCACTTTACAGCGATGCAGGCTGAACTGGCTGGCAAAGCGCAGGATCTCTTCGGTTTCGCCGGAGACCGACAGCACAATCGCCAGCGCATTACGCGCCATATCATTGGTCACCGGGAAATAAGGGTCATCGATATGGTTACTGAATTTCCCGACGTTAGAGAAAAAACGCGCGCCATATTTCGCCAGCGCGCCGGAGGTGCCGGCGCCGACGAAAATAATACGTTCCGACGACAGAATAATATCGACCGCCTGCTCGAGCAGTTGGTCAAATTCATCGTTATTAACGCTTTTAAAAAAGCTCATTATTTCGCTGGCACCGATATTTGCCTGTTGAGGCTCATTCTGCTCCAGATATAATTTAAAGCGTACGCGGAATTCCGAGTAGCCTTCGCACTGCAGCTTGCGGCAGAAGCGCAGGACGGTGGTCGTGGAGACTCCGGCCGCTTCCGCCAGTTCGCGGATGGTCATGTACATCACTTTGTCGCGATTTTTAATGACATAGTGATACACCATCATCTCAAGATTATTGAGACTGGCGATAGCGGCGTGGGAGAAGATACTCACAGTGGCAAACTCACAATTCATAATGACCAGGACGGAATGATATCATGCAGCCAAATAACATAACCTTTTTTCAGCGTTTTCAGGACGACATCCTCGCTGGACGTAAAACCATTACCCTCCGCGATGCTGCGGAATCGCACTTTAAAGCAGGCGATGTACTGCGCGTTGGCCGCTATGAAGATGACGGCTATTTTTGCACCATTCGCGTAGTCGCAACCTCGACGGTGACGCTGGATACGCTGAGCGAATGGCATGCGCAGCAGGAGAATATGACCCTGGCGCAGCTGCGCGAAGTGATAGCGGAAATCTACCCCGAAGAAAAGCAGTTTTATGTTATTGAATTCGAAAAACTTTAATTAAATAGTGAACGCCTGTTAGTTGAAATATTTATGTAAGCTATTGATTTTATACTGTTCACAAATATTCATCCTTTTATTTTAGCTAACAGGTGTTCACTGGAATCATTCTCAGTTAACCTAAGTGTGCTATTGAAAGCGTACTTGTTTTCGGAGTCAAATATGGTTCGCAAATCGTTAATCACGCAGGGATATTCTCTGGCAGAGGAAATTGCCAACAGCATCAGCCACGGGATTGGGCTGGTGTTCGGTATTGTCGGTCTGGTGTTGTTGCTAGTACAGGCGGTGGACAGCAACGCCGGCGCAACGGCCATCACCAGCTACAGCCTGTACGGCGGCAGCATGATTCTGCTGTTTCTCGCCTCTACGCTCTATCATGCTATTCCGCATCAGCGGGCAAAGCTGTGGCTGAAAAAATTCGACCACTGCGCCATCTATTTGCTGATTGCCGGGACCTACACGCCGTTTCTGCTGGTGGGGCTCAATTCGCCGCTGTCGCGCGGGCTGATGATCGTCATCTGGAGCCTGGCGCTGCTGGGGATCCTGTTTAAGCTGACGATTGCGCATCGTTTTAAGATCCTCTCTTTAGTGACCTACCTGACTATGGGCTGGCTGTCGCTGATTGTGGTTTATCAACTGGCGATTAAGCTGGCGGTGGGCGGCGTGACGCTGTTGGCCGTTGGCGGGATTATTTATTCGCTGGGGGTTATTTTCTACGTCTGCAAACGTATTCCGTACAACCACGCTATCTGGCACGGTTTTGTCCTGGGCGGCAGCGTGTGCCACTTCCTGGCCATTTATTTGTACGTCGGGCAGGTATAAATTTCGCGAAATCTCCCGGCTCGCGCTACGCTTTGCCGGGCTACAGGTTCACCGTCGCCTGAGGGCTGGTAGCCCGGACATGGCGCGCCAGCGCCGCCTCCGGGATATTCTCCGTTGGTGATGGCTTGCTTGCCTGGGCTACGGCCTGGTGTTTTTGATTCAGACCACGGCTTTCACAATATCCATTAATCTGCGGATATCTTCTGGCCGGGTATTGCCGGTTTGCGGGTCGATTATCGAGCTGTAAACATGAGGCATCACGCGAGGTACGCCGGCTTCCAGACAGCTTTGCAAAATAATGCCAAAGTTATCGAGATCGATTCCGCCGGTTGGTTCTATCAGCGTCATCCCGTTGCGCGCAGCGGTGGTCGCCAGCACATACAGCTCCGGTAGCGACTTCTCGCCGCCCATGGGGAAAAACTTCGCCGCATGGGCCCCCATATCCTGCATCATGCGTACCGCCGCATCGCAGGAGACGCGGGCCGGCGTGCCCTGACAGCTGCTGACGCCGGTGGAGATAAGCACCTCGCCTGGGGTTCCCGTCGGGCTGACCAGCGCATTAATGTAGGTCTGCTGCCCGCCCGTAGCCGCCAGCGCGCCTGCGGCAAACCCGCTGCCGGTAAAGGTCTGATTTACGTGCGCCGGGTGCAGCGCTGACGCGATCATCGCTGCTTTGTAATACTGTGCTGGATCGCCGGCCCCCAGGCCGACGGAGAGGGAGGGTATCTCCGCCATCCAGCGTTTGACTTCCTGGATACCTTCTTCCACGGAGGCAAACTGTGCCGAAAGGACGCCGATCGCCGCATGGCCTTCGGCGGCATCATAAATTTCCCGGGCGTTGGCGATATCTTTCGCCAGTACGTTAATTGCCACTCGTTGGCGATAAAAATTAATTTGCTGCATGGTTTGCAATCTCCTTTAAGCGCGTCACGATCAGGGCCATCTCCCCTTCAGCCACCGTTCGTGGGTCCAGACTAAAAACCCCCTGATGGAGGTTATAGCGCCGGGCGTAAATGGCGATATCGCCGTTGCGCAGCTGTGCTTCGACTTCGCGGGCATCCAGGCCCAGCTCCTCGGCATTCACCTGAATGCGGATACGCCAGATAGCGCGTCCGGCTTCATCCTGCTCAATATCGGCGGTTAAGCCCTTGATCTCTGAAATCGCTTTCGCGACGGGCTGGAGCTCCTCGGCAGCGACCGCCTTCTGTCCCTGATGATAGTGTTCCAGCGCATAAACCAGACCGACCATATTCTCCTTGCCGATTTTCATCGCCCGCGCAATACCGTGATGCTGCGCCTTACACGCCGCGATCCACTGTTTTTTCCCGGTGATGAATCCGGAGGTGGGCGCGTTAAACGCTTTTGCCCCGCTATAGATAACCATGTCCGCTCCGCTCGCGACCCAGACGCGCAAATCCTCCTCGGCGGCGGCGTCGACAATCAGCGGCAGGTTGTGGCGCTGCGCGACCTGGGCGAAGTCCTCAATGCTCAGCATCCCTTTTTGCACGCAGTGGTGCGACTTCACGTACAGCAGGGCGGCGGTGCTGGTAGAGATCGCGCTCTCCAACTGCCAGCGCGCCGCCAGATTGCTTGAACCGACCTCCACGACGCGCCCACCGCCTAAGCGAATCGCGCTGGTGATGGGCGCGCCGTAATCGACGTTATGCCCGCGGAGCATGACGACTTCGTTGGCCATATCGCGACTGTCCGGCATCTGCATCACTCGCGCCTGGTCGCCATGGGTAATCGCGGCGGCCACGGCGATGGCGATTCCCGCCGAGGCGCAGGAGGTGATATAGCTGTCCTCCGCACCGGTAAAGCGGGAGACCCGCTCGCCGGTTCGGTCTACC
Organism: Klebsiella sp. BDA134-6; assembly: GCF_015601345.1. NCBI lineage: Bacteria > Pseudomonadati > Pseudomonadota > Gammaproteobacteria > Enterobacterales > Enterobacteriaceae > Klebsiella > Klebsiella sp. BDA134-6. The sequence continues at coordinate 4,994,349 of NZ_CP064784.1, read as the reverse complement.
AGCCTGTCGATTTCCACAAAGGCCGATGCCGCCCGCGCCGTTGCCTGCATCACCTCCGGCGCCACGCTGGAAACGCCCAGAATCGTCATTTTGCCGCAGGCGTTAATCACCTGTTTTAACCCCAGCTGTTGATAGATATTCTGCGTCATGGTTTACAGCACTCCCAGTAGCGAACAGACCACGCTGAGCGCGACAATTGACAGCAGAATGGTGGTGTAGCGCGGCCCTTTCTTCACCAGATAGAAGTAGATGGCAAACACCGCCGCCAGCGGCAACAGGCCGGGCGCGATAGAGTCGAGAATTTGTTGGACCACCACCTCCGAGCCCTTCAGCGCGCTGAGCTTTAAGGGGGTGGTGATTTTGACGTAGCTTGCGGAGAGCGCGCCCATCATAATCAGGCCCAGCACGTTCGCGCCGTAGATAAGCTCCTTAATTCGTCCTCCCTGGAGCAGGCCGATTATTGAGTCGCGTCCCAGGGTGTAGCCTTTGTGCACCATGCCGTAGCTGATCGCCAGCGTAATGGCCGGATAGAGAATTAAGGGCACAATGCCGCCCATCGCGCTGCCGCTGGCGGCGAACGGGATGAAAATCGCAATCAGCAACGGCATGACGGCCGCCCAGATGATCGAGTCCCCCATCCCGGCCAGCGGCCCCATCAGCCCGGTCTTAATCCCGGTGATAGACGCGTCGCTAATCGGTTCTCCGCGGGTTTTCTGCTCCTCCATCGCAATCGAGATCCCCTGAATCACCGCGCCAAAGGTTTGCTCAGAGTTGAAGAAGTTCAGATGGCGTTTTAGCGCCTCCACCTGCTCTTCTTTTTGCGGGTAGAGTTTTTTGATAATCGGCGTCATGGAGGCGCAGAAAATCAGACTTTGTAAACGTTCATAGGAGCTGGAAACTTCCGCGCCCAGCCAGTAGATAAACCAGGCCTTGGTGATGTCCGCTTTGGTCAGCGTACCGCTCTCACGTGCGCGCTCAACCAGTTCATGCTGCATTACGTCGCTACTCATCATGCTGCTCCTTCATTTTTCGCCAGGCCTTTAATCAGGAAGGCCACGCAGGTCCCAAAGATCGCCATCGCCATGATGTCCACCTTCAGGTACAGCACCGCAAAGAATCCGCCGATAAACCACGGCAGCAGGCTCTTCTTGCCGATCACCATAATGGTGATGGCAAAGCCCAGCGCCGGCAGAATGCCGCCCATAATTTCAAAGGAGTGAGTCAACCAGTGCGGCATCAGCTTGAGGAAACTTTCCACCACGTCCTGGCCAAAATAGTTGGCAGCAAACACCACCGGGAAACGCAGCACCAGGCCGAGCAATGCCGGGTAGAGGAACGCGCAGCGCATAATACCGCCCATGTTGGCCGTTTCCGCGTGTTTATCCGCCATATGGACCCACGCGGCGTTCAGCGTGCGTCTAAGCTGGTCAAGGAATACGCCGATCACGCCAAACGGGATGGCCAGCGCGATGGCCAGGTTCGGATCCATTCCGGCTTTTACGGCAATAGGAATTGAGATGCAGGCGGCCAGCGCCGGATCTGACGGCACGTTACCGCCGGGCGTTGAGGTCACGCCGAGGTAAACCAGCTGCATGCCAGCGCCAATAATCATCGCTGTTTCCATGTTGCCCAGCAGCAGGCCGACAAAAACGGCGATCACCACGGGTTGAAGCAGCATGGCGGAGAAGGTGTAGCCAAGGCGTAAGCGGGCAAACCAGTAATACAATCCCATCAGGCTTGCAAAGACTAAAGTATCCATAATTATTTACCCTGTTATCAGAGGATTAGAATTTTTTCAGGATATCGTCCAGCGACTGCGGCTTATCTTCCGGGATAGTCTGGAAGACCGCCTTAATCCCTCGACTTTTCAGGTCGTGAAGAATGGCAACGTCTTTTTCATCCAACGTGATGTTCTGGAAAACGACCTTGCGGTTCGGCCCGCCGCCTAAGCCGCCAACCTGAATGGCGGAAACATCAAACCCGAGCTGTACGGCCTCCTGAATCGCCGCGAGGGAAGGGAACAGCACCAACACGCTGCCGTCACCAAGCTGGTTTTCTTTCCACGATGCGGCAAAGCTCTGATTGCTGTAGCAATCCACTTTGATGTTTGGCGGTGCCGCCATCAGATAGATATTTTTCATAAACGGATCGGCGTCCAGCTCATCACTCACTACCGCAATCCGGTTGGCCTGGGATTGTCCGACCCATTTTGTCACCACCTGACCATGAATGAGGCGGCTGTCGATACGACATAACACGATGTTAGCCATGATATTTTTTCCTTATTGTGATTGTTGTAGCTGACGAACGTGGGCGACAACGTCCAGACAGCTGCTGCGCGCGGCTTCAACTAAGTCGGCTACGCAGGCGGATAGCGGCCCCTGTTCACGCTTGTCCAGCGCCTCCAGCAGCAGCGAGGCATTCAGTCCGGAAATCACCGCCACCGGATAATCGGCGCTTAGCCGCGCGGCCACGTTAGAGGTAGTCCCACCGATAAAATCGGTCAGAATAAGTGAGCCTTCGGGGAGGGTTTTCACGACAGCTTCTACGCGCTGATAAAACTCGCCCAATGTATCGACGGGCATCAGGGCTATTTCCGTTACGCCTTTAATTTCGCCCGTCACCATGCACAGGCTGTTGCAGAGCTGTTGTCCCCAGCCGCCATGGGTCAGCAGCAGGATCTGGGACAAGGGTTCAGTGGTAATCAAAATGGCCTCCTGGCGCTATTACGTTGACATACGTAATAAGAGCAAAGGCTATGCCAGAATTTGTGTCACATGGGGGGATAAGAGGGGCTGGCGCAGCGTAAAGCCACGCCAGTTAAGGGGTTAGCGATACAGCAGTTCGTAGATATAAAAATATTCCGCGTCGGATAACCTAATGGCATAAGCCTCTTCGATCGGCTGGAAGGCGGATTTAATGACACTAAACGCGCGGACGTCCAGCGCGGGCTGGCTCTCCAGCGACATCTGTAACGGTTTTCGGTTAATCACGATACGCTCGACCATACAACAGCAGTGGATCAGGAAGCGTAGTGTCACCTGGCGGCTGGGTTTTAGCGAAAGCGAGGTGGTTAAATGGTTAAACACGCCTTCCATCTCTTTAAGAATACGCTGGGGGTTGAGTACCGAAATATGGTTGATGATACTTTCCATGGTCAGCGCGCTGATAAATCGCATCGCGCTGCGCTCCATCTCCAGACGGCGCTCACTGCTTGAAAGGTCCGGCGTGAGCAGGCTAAGCACCAGCTCCGGCCCCTGCTCGGAGAACAGCTCTTCAAGTGAGATAAACGGAATGTCCGGTAGCCCCGGCTGGAAGGTGCCGACAATCCCCGCTAGCCGCTCACCGGCCAGCAGCGACTGCTGAACGCGCTCCAGGCTGCGAACCTCGTTGTAATCAAGGATTACCATTCGCGTATCCTGTGACATCAGCTCGCCAAAACTTTCCTCCAGCACTTTTTTGATTTTCTCTGCGGTTCCCATGCCCGTAATGCAGGAGATCACCAGCACCTTACCGCCATTCTCCTGCTGCGGAGTACAGAGCTGACAGGGGATATTTTTACTCTGCATTAATTCCGCAAGCTGCGGTAGCTCGCTGGTTTCATAGCTTAAATCCAGACCCAGCTCCAGCAGGCTGGTCAGCGTAATATTTGGCAGTAACAGGACGTCAATCTGGAATAACTTGCTGATGGTACTGCCAAAATGCACCAGTGAGCCGATATCCACCATCAGAATCAGCCGCCGGTAGCGTTGGGTTTGGATCAGCTGGGTTAGCGTTTCCAGCGTGTCATGCACCGACTGCTCAAATGGCATATCGATGGCGCTGAACAGCTCCCGCTCCAGCACTCGATTGACGTACTGGGCCTGGCTGGTCGCGGTCGTCGCGCCGTGAGCGATTAAAATGACGCCGCAGTCGGGACTGGCGTCGATACGCTGGCGATAATGGCGGCACTCTTTCAGGAACAGACATAACCAGACAATCTCCGTCGCCGGGCACTGAATATGCAGCAGCTCGTTGATTTTCCGGCACAGCAGAGTCGCGTTTTCATACTCGTCTTTGCAGCGGTCGAGGATCAGGCTGGAGGAGTAGAGCTGCGGGATCAGCCCGCGCTGGACGTAGCCAATCAGCGCCAGAAAGTGTTTTCGCAGCGGATTCATCAGGTTTTCTGGCAGCGTAAAGCCCAGCACCTGTTCCACACAGCCAATCAGCAGGGTCACCCGCTCTTCAATCCGATCGCCGTAGCGCGGCGGATGGGCCACGCTGTCGCGGCTGTAGAGACCATATTCAAAGATTGAACTGAGTTTGTTTTTGAGGATCGCCAGCGTCTCAGCCGGTGGGACATTGCTGTTGCGCAGGTTGATGTATTCGCGGGTGAGGAAGCTGTAAAACAGATCGCTTTCTTCGATCTCCGCTCCTGTCGCCAGAGAGGTTTTCAATGCGGGTAACGTGCGCGCATCGACGCTTAGCCGATCCTGGCCGTCAAACAAGGTATCGACGAGCAGGCGCTGTTCCGGGGTGGCGTTGAACGGCATGTCTACCAGCCGTTTATCCAGCCGGAGCGTGTCGTTATGCTCGGTCATTCCCGCGGCCCACGCCTGGGCGCAAAGAAACTGGATATCGCTTTTGAGCTGGCCGATATTGCCTTCCAGCGGCTTATTCAGCAACCAGAGCAACAGCGTTTTGTCGATACTGACCGTACGCTCAATTTTGCGGCTCTCACGCTGGAGAAAACCGACGATAAGCTCCACCTGTTCCTCCACCGAGCGCTGACGGATCCCAGGAAGATCGATACAGACCTGGATGCGCCTCTGGAACGTTCGCAGCAGCGCCGAACTGACCGGTTCGGTAGTGGCGCAAATCAAGCGTACCGTGATGGAACGCGCCGTGGCGCTTGAACCGAGCGGGCGATATTGACCTTTATCGAGAATGGAGAAGAGTTTTTCCTGCCCTTCATAAGGCAGGCGATGCACCTCATCAAGCAGCAGATACCCGCCGTCCGCCTGCTCCACCAGACCGGCTTTATTCTCACTGGCGCCGGTAAAGGCGCCCTGCCGATGACCAAATAAATGCGAAGAGAGCAGTTCCGGGTTGTGCGCATACTCGGCGCAGTTAAAGTAGACCAGCGGCGGGGGGGAGCCCGCGGCGTGTTCGCAGGCAAAGCGGTGCATCAGTTCGGCAAAGAAAGTTTTTCCCACACCGGAGGGGCCAGTCAACAGCACATGGAGCCCGTGAGGATAAAGCACCGCGGCGCGGCCTTTTTCCACCGCGTCACGGAGGCTACGGTCGTAGCCAATCAGCCCGCTGAAGGGGTCATCCGGCGAGCGATCTTCCTGATGCGGTAGAAGGTCGCCAACCGTGCGCACTTCACATTCGGTATCATTCAGTCTGCGCCCCAACAGCGTTTCCATTGCCTGACGGTGCAGAAAGAACACCGGTCGCCCTTTGCTTTTAATCGCCAGGCCGTCGTTCCATAACTGATTGAGGTCTTTACTGACCGAGTTACGCGCAAGCCCGAGGTTAAAGCCGATGGCTTCCGCCGTAAAAGCTGTTTCCTGTTCCAGATCCGCAAGACTCAGCCCGCGCGTTAGCCGCTCCAGTTCCCCCAGTATGACCTCAATCCGTCTCATCTCTTTACCGCTTAAGAAATAAATGATTGTTCAGAACATACACTATTATTCTACGCAAGAAAGTGGCCTGGGCCAGAGATGGCGCATTTGCGCAAAGCGCGGTCGCGGGTGTTTCGTGGTTTGCGGGTAGGGTAGCGCCGCCTCCGGGGAGAAGGCGGCCGGGAATGTCGCTTTAACGCTCTTCCAGCGAATACGGCAGCGGCTCAATGCTCAGGCTACCGGCATCGTCGCGCACGCGGAACACGCTGTCCGGCTCCATATCGTTATTCATTACCACCTGCACCAGCAGACGGCCGTCGTCCAGCTGTACGGCAGCTAAAACGGTGCCGGTACGGCGCCAGTTTTCACCCATTTTCAGCTCCAGGTCTTCCCCGGCTTCAGGCACGCGGCTGGCCGTTCCCGCCAGATACCACAGGGCGCGCTTGTTGGCGCCGCGGAATTTAGCGCGGGCTACCATTTCCTGGCCGGTGTAGCAGCCTTTTTTGAAGCTGATGCCGCCCAGCGCCTGCAGGTTGGTGGCTTGCGGAATAAACTGCGCGCTGTTGGCGCTGTCGATAACCGGCAGACCGGCTTCGATATTCAGCGCCAACCACTGCTGGCTATTGTTGAGCTGCGCTTCGCCGCGCAGGGTATCGGTGATGCGGGTGGCGGTTGCCACATCGGTCACCAGCAGGAAGCGCTCGGCCGGATGCTCAAACCACAGCACGCTGGTAGCGCCTTCGCTGACCACCTGTTTCTCGGCGTTCGGCAGCTGACTAAACAGCGGCGACAGCGCAGCGCGCGCCTGGAAACCGGCAACGCCCAGCAGCACGGATTCATCATCGGCGGCGATGGTCACCTTAGAGAACACCGCGTATTTTTTCAGTTCGGTCAGCTGCGCATCGCGCAGGCTGCGGCGCTCAATCCACGCAAAACCCTCGTTGCGGCGGAAAACGCGAAGATTGCTCCACATCTTGCCCTTGGCGTCACAATGCGCGGCAAGCAGATGCTGCTCGTCGGTCAGGTGGCTGACGTCGGCGGTAATCTGCCCCTGCAGATATTTTTCGCCATCCGGACCGGTAATCGTCGCCAGCGCCCAGTCGTCCAGCGTCATCAGCGTTAACGGCAGACGAGCGGAAGAGGAAGGCTGACGCGGAGGAAAAGGTGTAAAAGCCATAGTCATATCCTGAATAGCTTAACGCAGAGTGTGTGACTAATGGTAAAAGAGCTATGGTGCAATGCAAGCGCTTTTGACAGGCCATTCGTGCCCTAAAAAACCGGGAGCTAAAACGATCGAAATAATCAATAACCTGATCATTTTAAGGATTTCATGGAATAGCGCTCGCGAATCTTGATATTCCAGTGAAGTCAGCGCCGAAAACGGGTTAAACTAAGAGATATTTATAAGTAGGAAGTAAAACATGGACATTAACAATAAAGCCCGCATCCACTGGGCATGTCGTCGAGGTATGCGTGAACTCGATATCTCCATCATGCCGTTTTTCGAGCATGAGTACGACACGCTAAGCGATGGCGATAAGGCGTTATTCATCCGCCTGCTGGAAAATGACGATCCGGATCTGTTCAACTGGTTGATGAATCATGGCGAGCCGGCTGATGCTGAACTGCAGCGGATGGTAAAATTAATTCAGACTCGGAATCGGGAACGTGGTCCTGTGGCAATCTGATTTACGCATCTCGTGGCGCGCGCAGTGGTTCTCACTGCTGATGCACGGCGTGGTGGCGGCGCTGGTGCTGGTATTGCCCTGGCCGCTGAGCTATACCCCGCTGTGGCTGATATTGCTGTCGCTGGTAGTGTTCGACTGCGTACGCAGCCAGCGGCGAATCCACGCCCGTCAGGGTGAAATAAAGCTGCTGATCGACTCGCGTCTGCGCTGGCAAAAGGCAGAGTGGGATATCATCGGCACGCCGTGGGTAATCAACAGCGGCATGCTGCTGCGCCTGCGGAATACGGAAAACCAACGTACCCAGCATTTGTGGGTCGCGGCGGATAGCATGGACGCGGGAGAATGGCGCGACCTGCGTCGGCTAGTGTTACAGAAACCGACGCAAGAGTAGGCAAGGGCTCAGGATAACTGCTCAGCCATTTCACCGAGGATTTGCTCGCACCAGTTCTGAATGCGCTCATCGCTCAGGTCGTACTGGTTCGTTTCATCAAGCGCCAGGCCAACGAACAGCTGGCCGTCGGCGATGACCGGTTTCGGGCTGGTGAATTCATAGCCTTCGGTAGGCCAGTAGCCAATGAACTTAACCCCTTTGGTCGCCAGCTTATCGTGCAGCATACCGAGCGCGTCGAGGAACCATTCGCCGTAGCCGATCTGGTCGCCCATGCCGTACAGCGCGACGATTTTATCCTGCAGATCCAGCGTATCAAGCTGCTGCCAGACGGCCTCCCAATCCTCCTGGATCTCGCCGAAATCCCAGGTCGGAATGCCGAGGATCAGCACGTCATACTGCGTCATCAGGGTAGGGGAATCATCTTTCAGGTTGTGCAGCGTGACCAGTTCAGGGCCGATAATATCGCGGATTTTTTCTGCCGCCATTTCGGTGTAGCAGGTGCTGGAACCGTAAAAAAGACCTATGTTCATCGCGGAAACGTCTCAATTCTTGCTGTGACTTTGCGCTTAGTGTACCAGAAAGGCCGCGCCCGCCTGCAACTCGAATTATTTAGGGTATAATGGCGCCGTTTTAATAAGCAAAGAGGCCGGAGTGGAACAGGATCTCGCACGAATCGAGCAGTTTCTTGATGCCTTATGGCTGGAGCGTAATCTGGCTGAAAACACGCTAAGCGCCTATCGCCGGGACCTGACGATGGTGGTCGAATGGCTGCATCATCGTGGCCTGTCGCTTGCCAGCGTCAGCGGCGAAGATCTCCAGTCGCTGCTGGCGGAGCGGCAAACCGGTGGCTACAAGGCCACCAGCACCGCGCGCCTGCTAAGCGCCGTGCGCCGCTTCTTCCAGCATCTTTACCGGGAGAAAATTCGCCCGGACGATCCCAGCGCGCTGCTGGCCTCACCAAAGCTGCCGCAGCGGTTGCCGAAGGATCTGAGCGAGGCGCAGGTGGAGCGACTGCTCCAGGCGCCGCTGGTTGAACAGCCGCTGGAGCTGCGCGATAAAGCGATGCTGGAAGTGCTGTACGCCACCGGTCTGCGCGTTTCCGAGCTGGTGGGCCTGACCATGAGCGACATTAGCCTGCGCCAGGGCGTGCTGCGCGTGATTGGTAAAGGAAATAAAGAACGTCTGGTACCGTTAGGCGAAGAGGCGGTGCTGTGGGTTGAGAACTACCTTGAATACGGCCGTCCCTGGCTGCTGAACGGCGTGGCGTCCGATGTGCTTTTCCCCAGCCAGCGCGCGCAGCAGATGACGCGCCAGACTTTCTGGCATCGAATTAAGCATTATGCCGTACTGGCGGGGATTGATAGCGAAAAGCTCTCCCCGCACGTGTTACGCCATGCGTTTGCTACGCATTTACTTAACCATGGCGCTGACTTACGCGTGGTGCAGATGCTGTTAGGACACAGCGATCTCTCCACGACGCAGATCTACACCCACGTGGCGACCGAGCGTCTGCGACAACTCCATCAACAGCATCACCCGCGTGCGTGAGTGCTGAAAAAAAGGACTGAGTATGAAAAAAGGTTTACTGATGTTCACTCTGCTGGCGACCACCTTATCTGGTGCGGCGCATGCGGATAGCGCGGCGATTAAGCAACTGCTGGCGAAGCTGGGCGTGCAGAGTTCGGACGTGCAACCTTCGCCGATCAAAGGCATCAGCACCGCATTGACGGACAGCGGCGTGATATACGTTACCGATGACGGTAAGCACATTATCCAGGGGCCGATGTACGACGTCAGCGGCGCGCGGCCGGTAAACGTCACCAATACGCTGCTGGTCGGTAAGCTGAACGCGCTGGAAAAAGAGATGATCGTCTATAAGGCGCCGCAGGAAAAACACGTCATCACCGTCTTCACCGATATTACCTGCGGCTATTGCCATAAACTGCACGAACAGATGAGCGACTACAACGCGCTGGGGATTACCGTGCGCTATCTGGCCTTCCCGCGCCAGGGGCTGCAAAGCGAAGCCGAACAGAACATGAAGGCTATCTGGTGCGCCAAGGATCGCAACAAAGCCCTGGATAACGCGATGAGTGGCAAAGGCGTACAGCCGGCCAGCTGCGATGTTGATATCGCTAAGCACTACACTCTCGGCGTTCAGCTTGGCGTTAACGGCACGCCGGCGATGGTGCTGAGCGACGGCACGCTGATGCCCGGCTATCGCGATCCTAAAGACCTGAAAGCGCTCCTTGATGAGCATCAAAAACAGACAAGCGGTAACTGATTCGCGTGAAACAACAGATACAACTACGCCGCCGTGAGGCGGTTGACGGCGTCGATTTACCTGCCGATCTCCCGCCGCTGTTGCAGCGGCTGTACGCCAGCCGTGGCGTGCGCAGCGCGCAGGAGCTGGAGCGGGGGGTGAAAGGCATGCTGCCGTGGTCGCAGCTGACCGGCGTCGAAAAAGCAGTAGAGATACTTTATGGCGCATTTAAGCAGGGGCTGCACATCGTGGTGGTCGGCGACTTTGACGCCGACGGTGCCACCAGCACCGCGCTGAGCGTGCTGGCCCTGCGCGCGCTGGGGTATAGCAACGTTTCGTACCTGGTGCCAAACCGTTTTGAGGATGGCTACGGCCTGAGTCCTGAAGTGGTGGATCAGGCTCACGCCCGCGGCGCGCAGCTGATTATGACCGTGGATAACGGCATTTCTTCGCACGCTGGCGTCGATCATGCACACGCGCTGGGTATTCCGGTGCTGGTGACCGATCACCACCTGCCGGGGGATTCGCTGCCCGCGGCGGAAGCGATTATTAACCCGAACCTGCGCGACTGTGAGTTCCCGTCGAAATCGCTGGCCGGGGTGGGTGTGGCTTTTTATCTGATGCTGGCGCTGCGCACTTTTCTGCGCGATAAAGGCTGGTTTGAGGAGCGCGGCATCGCGCCGCCGAATCTGGCTGATTTACTCGATCTGGTGGCGCTTGGCACCGTGGCGGACGTCGTACCGCTGGATGCCAACAACCGGATCCTGACCTGGCAGGGGCTGAGCCGCATTCGGGCGGGGAAATGCCGTCCGGGCATTAAAGCGCTGCTGGAAATCGCCAACCGCGACCCGCAAAAGCTGGCGGCAAGCGATCTCGGGTTTGCGCTCGGTCCGCGCCTGAACGCGGCTGGACGGCTGGACGATATGTCCGTCGGCGTGGCGCTGCTGCTATGCGACAACACCGGCGAAGCGCGGGTGCTGGCCAATGAGCTGGACGCGCTGAACCAGACGCGTAAAGAGATAGAGCAGGGGATGCAGGCGGAAGCGCTGACCCTGTGTGAGAAGCTGGAGCGCAGCGGCGAGACGCTACCCGGCGGCCTGGCGATGTACCACCCGCAGTGGCACCAGGGCGTTGTCGGTATTCTGGCCTCGCGTATCAAAGAGCGTTTTCATCGCCCGGTTATCGCCTTTGCGCCTACAGGCGACGGTACGCTCAAAGGCTCCGGCCGGTCGATTCAGGGGCTGCATATGCGCGATGCGCTGGAGCGCCTGGATACCCTCTATCCGGGGCTGATTATGAAGTTTGGCGGCCATGCCATGGCGGCAGGACTATCGCTGGAAGAGGCGCGCTTTGAAGAGTTCCAGCAGCGCTTTGGCGAGCTGGTGACCGAGTGGCTCGATCCGGCGCTGCTGCAGGGCGAAGTGGTCTCCGACGGTCCGCTGGCGGCGGCAGAAATGAGCATGGAGGTCGCGCAGATGCTGCGCGACGCCGGGCCGTGGGGGCAGATGTTCCCCGAGCCGCTGTTTGACGGGCGTTTTCGTCTGCTGCAGCAGCGGCTGGTCGGCGAGCGTCATCTGAAGGTGATGGTTGAACCGGTCGGCGGCGGCCCGCTGCTGGACGGTATCGCGTTCAATGTTGATACTTCCCTTTGGCCGGATAACGGCGTTCGCGAAGTTCAGCTTGCCTATAAGCTTGATATCAACGAGTTCCGCGGCAACCGCAGCCTGCAGCTGATCATCGACCACCTCTGGCCAAATTGACAACAGTATATTAATGAGAGCGCGAATCCGGTAGAATTCCGCTCTTATCACCGCATTTTGACGAATCCATTAAAAGAAACCGACCATGTTTGAAATAAATCCGGTAAAAAACCGCATTCAGGACCTCACGGAGCGCTCGGGCGTTCTTAGGGGGTATCTTTGACTACGATGCTAAGAAAGAACGTCTCGAAGAAGTAAACGCAGAGCTGGAGCAGCCGGACGTCTGGAACGAGCCCGAGCGCGCACAGGCGCTGGGCAAAGAGCGTTCCTCGCTGGAAGCTATCGTGGATACGCTGGATCAGATGTCTCAGGGGCTGGAGGACGTTTCCGGCCTGCTGGAGCTGGCCGTTGAAGCCGACGACGAAGAGACCTTCAACGAAGCCGTCGCTGAGCTCGATGTGCTGGAAGAGAAGCTGGCGCAGCTGGAATTCCGCCGCATGTTCTCCGGTGAATACGACAGCGCCGATTGCTACCTCGATATCCAGGCCGGTTCCGGTGGTACGGAAGCGCAGGACTGGGCCAGCATGCTGACGCGCATGTATCTGCGCTGGGCAGAAGCGCGCGGCTTCAAGACCGAGATTATTGAAGAGTCTGAAGGCGAAGTGGCGGGCATTAAGTCCGTGACCATCAAGATTATCGGCGACTACGCCTACGGCTGGCTGCGTACCGAAACCGGCGTTCATCGCCTGGTGCGTAAGAGCCCATTCGATTCCGGCGGCCGCCGCCACACCTCTTTCAGCTCCGCGTTCGTTTATCCGGAAGTGGATGACGATATTGATATCGACATTAACCCGGCGGATCTGCGCATTGACGTTTATCGCGCATCCGGCGCGGGCGGTCAGCACGTTAACCGTACGGAATCCGCGGTGCGTATTACCCACATTCCGACCGGCTTAGTGACCCAGTGCCAGAACGACCGTTCACAGCACAAGAACAAAGACCAGGCCATGAAGCAGATGAAAGCGAAGCTTTATGAGCTGGAAATGCAGAAGAAAAATGCCGAGAAGCAGGCGATGGAAGACACCAAATCCGACATCGGCTGGGGCAGCCAGATCCGTTCTTACGTGCTGGATGACTCCCGCATTAAAGATCTGCGCACCGGGGTGGAAACCCGCAACACTCAGGCGGTGCTGGACGGCAGCCTGGATCAATTTATCGAAGCAAGTTTGAAAGCAGGGTTATGAGGAACCAACATGTCTGAACAACAAGCACAGGGCGCTGACGCGGCAATTGACCTTAATAATGAACTGAAAGCCCGTCGTGAGAAGCTGGCCGCGCTGCGTGAGCAGGGTATCCCGTTCCCGAATGATTTCCGTCGTGACCACACCTCTGACCAACTGCACGCTGACTTCGATGGCAAAGAAAACGAAGAGCTGGAAGCGCTGAACGTTGAAGTCGCCGTCGCTGGCCGCATGATGACCCGTCGTATCATGGGTAAAGCCTCCTTCGTTACGCTGCAGGACGTTGGCGGCCGCATTCAGCTGTACGTTGCCCGCGACGATCTGGCGGAAGGCGTCTATAACGAGCAGTTCAAAAAATGGGACCTCGGCGATATCATCGCGGCGCGCGGTAAGCTGTTCAAAACCAAGACCGGCGAGCTCTCTATCCACTGCACCGAGCTGCGTCTGCTGACCAAAGCCCTGCGCCCGCTGCCGGACAAATTCCACGGCCTGCAGGATCAGGAAGCGCGCTATCGTCAGCGCTACCTGGATCTGATCTCCAACGATGAATCGCGCAACACCTTTAAAGTGCGTTCGCAGATCCTGGCGGGCATCCGCCAGTTCATGGTCGGTCGCGGCTTTATGGAAGTCGAAACCCCGATGATGCAGGTGATCCCTGGCGGCGCATCTGCGCGTCCGTTCATCACCCATCACAACGCGCTGGATCTGGATATGTACCTGCGTATCGCGCCGGAACTGTACCTGAAGCGCCTGGTGGTTGGCGGCTTCGAGCGCGTGTTCGAGATCAACCGTAACTTCCGTAACGAAGGTATCTCCGTTCGCCATAACCCAGAGTTCACCATGATGGAACTCTATATGGCCTATGCGGACTACAAAGATCTGATTGAGCTGACCGAATCCCTGTTCCGCACCCTGGCGCAGGACGTTCTCGGCCATACTGAAGTGCCTTACGGCGATCAGACTTTCGATTTCGGCAAGCCGTTTGAAAAACTGACCATGCGCGAAGCGATCAAGAAGTACCGTCCGGAAACCGAGATGGCCGATCTGGATAACTTCGATTCTGCAAAAGCCATTGCGGAAAGCATCGGCGTTCACGTTGAGAAGAGCTGGGGTCTGGGCCGCATCGTGACCGAGATTTTCGAAGAAGTGGCGGAAGCGCATCTGATCCAGCCGACCTTCATTACCGAATATCCGGCAGAAGTCTCTCCGCTGGCGCGTCGTAACGACGAGAACCCGGAAATCACCGATCGTTTTGAATTCTTCATCGGCGGGCGTGAAATCGGTAACGGCTTTAGCGAGCTGAACGATGCGGAAGACCAGGCGCAGCGTTTCCTCGATCAGGTTAACGCGAAAGCCGCCGGTGACGACGAAGCGATGTTCTATGACGAAGACTACGTGACCGCGCTGGAGCATGGTCTGCCGCCGACTGCGGGTCTCGGTATCGGTATCGACCGTATGGTGATGCTGTTTACCAACAGCCACACCATCCGCGACGTGATCCTGTTCCCGGCGATGCGTCCGGTAAAATAAGCATTACGCGAATAAAAAAACCCAGCAGAGCTGGGTTTTTTTATGCCTGATTGCTAAAGCTGATTAATGCGTTACGCGCATTATCGTCCGCCGACTGCAGCACCATCCACGGGCTAAAAGCCCACGGCGTCGCGCGAATCCCGCTTAACACATCCGCAAGATGGCTCCATTGAAAATCCATCACTTCGTCAGGATTTATCCGTAATGCGCTGGCGACTCGTGCCGCATAGACCGGACAGACCTCGTTTTCGACAATGCCATTCGGCGCGACGGCCCGGTAACGGAACTCCGGAAAGACCGGGACGATGCGGGTAATCTCAACGCCGAGCTCAAAGCGGCAGCGGCGCTCAACGGCCTGTTCGAAGGTTTCGCCGGTTTGCGGATGCCCGCAGACTGAGTTTGTCCACACGCCTGGCCAGGCTTTTTTGCCCAGCGAGCGGCGCGTGACCAGCAGTTGGCCTTGTTCATTGAACAGCCAGCTGGAAAACGCGAGATGCAGAGGGGTATTGAGGGTGTGGGCGGCATACTTCTCCAGCATACCTGTAGGCTTATCTTGCTCGTCCAGCAAAATGACATGTTCCCCGGCCATGACAACTCCTGAAATAGAAAATGACCCGGCACAAACCCGCCGGGTCATGTACTCAGGCCACTAGGGTAGCCCATAAATGGGACAAAGGCATTACCAAAACATGTTGGCCACGGGGGAGAGTGTGATATTACAGATGCGCCGCCAGGCGGCTCATGGATTAACTAGCCGTTTAACCCGAAGCATCATGAAGATCCTGGCGATGATATGTAGCCGCTTAGCCGGCCTTTAATACTTCTGTATGAAGGGTAGCGATTGGGGATTGCCCTGGGGACTGGTATGATAATCCCCCCTGGTTTTGAGGTGAATGTTTGTGTTAAGCGCAGGACGCCTGATGAGAAAACGCTTTGTTATCGCAATAATGTTGTTGAGCAGCCTGATCGTCGCGGGGTGTTCCAGCTCATCCGATTCCGGTTCCACCTATACCGTGAAGCGCGGCGACACGCTGTACGCTATTTCACGTTCCACTGGCACCAGCGTCAGGGATCTCGCCCGTCTCAATAATATTTCACCTCCCTATACCATCGAAGTTGGGCAAAAGCTGAAGCTGAACAGCGGCTCAGGGACTACGGCGAAGGCGGGGGCATCCGGCAAGAAATCGTCAGCGAAACGTACCGCAGCCGTGACGCCATCTTCGGCAGTGCCGCAGTCCTCCTGGCCACCGGTCGGGCAACGCTGCTGGCGCTGGCCAACCAGCGGTAAAGTAGTGCTGCCATACTCCACCAGCGATGGCGGCAATAAAGGTATCGATATCGCCGGTAAGCGCGGCCAGCCGGTGTATGCGGCAGGGGCGGGCAAAGTGGTGTACGTGGGCAACCAGCTGCGCGGCTACGGCAACCTGATTATGATTAAACATAATGAGGACTATATCAGCGCCTATGCGCACAACGACAAGCTGATGGTGAACAATGGCCAGAGCGTGAAGATCGGCCAGCAGATCGCCACCATGGGCAGCTCGGATGCGGATTCCGTGCGTCTGCACTTCCAGATTCGCTACCGGGCGACGGCGATCGACCCGCTGCGCTATTTGCCGCCGCAGGGCAGTAAGCCCAAGTGCTAAAAGGTTATTTTATCGGCAGTTAGCCTGGTTTGGGCTTGTCAGCGGGTGCGTAAGGTCTATAATGGCCCTCGCACCTCTTCGCTTCAAGGAGGAGGAGTAAGGCATTGCATGGTTGTCTTAAAGTAGTCTGTTGTAAAACTGATTACATCCCTGACAAGAATCCAAATGGGTGAATTTGCTTTATCGGATCCTGTCTGGGCGAGTGTAGCTCAATGGTAGAGCTTTTGGTTCCCAACCAAATGACGGGGGTTCGATTCCCCTCACTCGCTCCACTTCCTGAATAGAGTCCGCTATGGACGCCAGCCTTAATTTCTCAAAACGAATGAATGGTGCCTACAAACGTCGCTATCACTTAGTATAGGGACATCATCTGAGTATTAACCCACGATGCGTTGGTGATTGATCTGTGCTCATGCACGATTCTTGGCTGGTCGCTGTTACTACGAATTTGACCACCATTTGCTTATGCTAGAATCTCACTCAACTCTTTGAAAGTAGACTATATTCATAGAGGACACAGGGTCAGCCTGGGCACCAGATGGACGATAGCGTCTAGTTAGACAGAGTATGCTTTCAATCGCGGACGTTTTCACTGCGAGGATGGCGATCGCAGACGGCAATAATTAGCAAATCAGTAAGTTACCAAGGTTAAGGTCATAACACAATTATAAGAATAAACTTATGCTGCTAATTATGTGATACGCAGGTTAAAGTGAAGTCCGCCAATAGAGATAAACTGCAACGTACTGATAAAAAACAAGTATTATAAAAAACATACGATATGTACGTGCTTAATATCAAAAAAAAATCAAATATATTAGCGAAAATAGATGAAAATAAATGATTTCTCCTGAAATTAGTATAACTTGCGCCTTTTAAGTTCAAAAAGTAACCAATTGCATACGAATTGCATAACCTATTTAATCAAATTATAATAAAAAGAATATAATTGCAGGAGCGATGTGCAATGAATTACTTACTTGAGAATTTGGTTCATTACAATGAAGAGTCGCGAGCTTTAGAGAACGATAATACAGAGATAATACTTCCTGTATCGGCCGCGAGGCTATTGTCTTTATTGTTACAAAAAAATAACGAGCAGTTAAGCAGAATTGAAATTCTTGAGAAAGTTTGGGAGAAGTATGGTTTAGTGGCATCTAACCACAATCTAAACAGAAATATCTCTATATTACGGAAAACGTTACAAGAATTAGGTCTGTCAGATATCATTGAAACGATACCTAAACAAGGGTTCAGGTTGCATTGTGATTTTAAGTTAATATCCCAAGCTCAAGAAAATAATACAAAAAAAATAAAACACAAAGTGTTACGTAACACTGGCTTAAAGCTTAATTTCTTCATTTTTATATGTTTTAGCATACTCCTCATATGTCTTTACATCAAATATGATGAAAAAAGCAGTGTATTATATAAATATAAAACGATAGGGAAATGTGATGTATATGTTGATAAAAGCTTAACAAACATTAATAATGTATCCGTTTTTTTCGATACCATACTTGGTAAGAAAATCATTGAAACTTGTAAGAACATGACCCAAACGATATTTTTTGATGATAATAAAACATCTTTAAAAGATAAAACGTACTCTACGCACGTAGCTGTTTGCAAAGCAAATAAATTGAATAAAGGTAATCAATGTGAAAACTATCTCAATATTAAAAATATTTAGCGTAGCTGTTAATATTATATTGTTGCTGGTTATTGCCTTTATTGGTTATAAGTTATTTGCCATAGATAAATATTTGCCAATGAACTGTATGTCTAGTTTTTACATCAATCAGGGAGAAAAAAACGTTATCACAGGTAATGTTAAAATTGTTTTTCATATAACAGAGAAAGGACATGTGGTTGTTAATGAATATGGTACTCTCGAGAATGAAGGGAAGGAATATATTGTTGACCGTTCAGGTGATATGACTATCACCAAAAATACGGAAAATGGTTTTCATAAAGTAGTTAAAGGGCGTTTTACAGCCAACAAGCAGGATACAACTCCGCCAGAATTGACGGAGAAACTTACTTCAAGTCAGTCTGTATTTTTTTATAAAATTCAGAAAATAGATGAAGTCACATGGCGTATTAGCGATCTGCAACGTACTATTTTCATGTGTCGCAGATGATCTATTTTATTCACCAGTGAATTAATAATGTTAGCTCATGGTTTTTATAAAGGTGTATGCAATTTTTATACTGTCGTATGTTCTTTTTAATCAATGATAGCGACAGTAAGCCGTATTGATTTAATAATCGACATTGAATACTGGTAATCAGTGATAAAGCAAGTTAACTATTTTTTCTTTTATAGCTATTCGATAACTGCTTTTAACTCCTGTAAAAATCTGGGCATGAAAATATAGCTATCAACAGGAATATATCTTCTTGTCCCTCACTCTCTTTTGACGTAATGCTGCGCTAACCATTTATGTGGTTATTCAATGTGGCAATCGAACTGGCATTTCTTTCTCCTTCTTCTGTTTGTATTGTTTATATCCGAATAGGTAACATACATCTTCCTGCCCTGATGAAGTATCCCTTTTTAACTCCTGATTTATTCATAAACAGTTTATGCAAAATATTTATCAGGAAAAAGCAAACTCTATCCCTGCCTGAATTATATCAAAGCATGTTGTTTCTTTAACTACATGGCAATACTGGCACAAGTTAAAAATTATAGGGATTACATTTGATCGTAAATCTAGTGAAATACCTTCTTTCTGGTTTTTCTGAGCTGAATAAAAAATGGCAATAACTATTTCCAGTGAGTGATGGTTAAAAAATTTTCCTGTAGAGGGCATAAATATCTATAATTTTAATCGATTTTACAGTTGTCAGGTTTATGAATTGTCTTTGTAAAAGCGTGTGAAAATTGAACAAAAAAATGTGAGCTTTACGTGAAGTTATAAAAAATCTTACCAATGCACCTATTTTCACACCAGCTAAAGGCAGTCAGTTGTATAATCCTTTCTTAATTAAAGCTATCTTGGTAGCGTGAAAAACTAGATTTTATTTGATTATTGGAGTTATGTGCTGATTCGTTATGATTGTCTATGATGTTTTTATAATTTATTACAGGTTTTAGAATAATAATTTGTATATTCAGTATGACTTTTTGCTCTATTGCCTTGCCTGACAAATAGCGTAACAATTGTTGCCATGTTCAGGTATGTTCAATTGGATGAGATCACCAGCGTTGGTACCAGATGGAATTATAAGTTATATGTTTTGCGATGGAATAGATTAAAAGCCTGGGGCTATACAAAGTAGGAACATTTTCTAACAAGGATAAGGATTCGGATGTGCGTGCCTTAATATTAGATCCAAATGTCATTAGTCAAAATTACTTACGATCTCAGACGGAAAATGCTGGGTTTGTTGTGGATGTTTGTTCGAGCTTAAAAGAAGCATGGCTGTTCATGATATCGAATAAACCAGATGTTATGGTAATGACTACGACTCCTCGTGATTCCGAAAGTGTCCAGGCTATTCGGCGTTGGCGAAAAATGGGAGAAAATATTAGGATCTTAATGATCAGCAATGAAGAAAACCTGCAGCATAAAGTGCGTGCTTTAAATGGAGGCGCTGATGATTATATTGTCAAACCATTCAGGATAGAAGAACTCATTGTTCGCTTACAAACACTTATTCGTAGGTCTTGTCTGGAACCGACAAAAAAAATGGCTGCAGGTAAGATTGAGCTTAACATTGGAAGTAGAGCATTGTTTATTGCAGATGAAAAAATAAAACTCACCAACTATGAGTTTGAGATAATGAGACTGCTTATTAAAAAAAGTGGCAAGCTCATCAGTAAATATGAAATTATGAAGCATTTGCATGATGATATATTTAATCAAAACAATAATACTGTAGAAGTACTCATTGGGCGGTTGCGAAAAAAAATCGCACCTTATAAATGTGCCAGAATTGAAAATAAAAGAGGTGATGGATATTATCTGGATGCAAAAAATTTTATTGACCATTAAATATAAAAGCATCCTTGCTTGTACCAGGTAGATGTGGAAATACCATCCTCATAAATTATAGTGAGAGTTGCAGTATAGATTAAATCTAATGCCGAAGTTTTAAAAATAACAATACATTCAGTGTGTATAGCAAACCATAGCCGTGTGGCCACAAATTCATGACCATTTTTATTATGGCCATATTTGATGATATCAGTAATGTGATAGCAAAATTGCTTACTGAATAAAAAGCAGTGATAAGTATTAAACTATGTATGTCAGGGAGCGACCACAGTGGCGGTTCCTGTTAATTAAAGATGAATTACGTTGTCAATAACAGGAGAGGTTATGTTTTTGAAATTAATTTTAGTGTCTGTTGGTTCCTTATTTTTAGTGAGCTGCAGTGGAAATCCTGTGGGCTCGGCTGATAATATTAATATGGCTTTGACGGGGCAGCCCATGGCTGTTACCCAGGGTACCGTCACCAGAGTAAGAAATATTACAATCCAGAATGACAGTGATAATAATATTGCCGGTGCGGCAGCAGGTGGGGTATTAGGTGGCGTAGCAGGCAATGCTATAGGTGGTGGAAGTGGCAGACGCATCGCTACGGCAGGCGGTGCCGTTGCCGGTGCTTTGACCGGGCAAGCGATTCAGCGCAATAGATCTCAAATAAATGCTGTGGAGCTTTTCATCCGACCAGTGCATGGTAATGAATTTGTCATTGTTCAACCGATGGGAGAAACGCCTTTTTTTGTCGGGCAGCAGGTTAATATTACGTCACTAAGGGGGCAGGTTACCATTACTCCTGTCGCTCAATTGTAGAATTATTCTCATTGTATGTTCTTTGAATAATATTGCTGTCTGGGGGAGACAGGATTAATTAAGCTGTTTTTTAATTAACTCATTTCCCATTTTATGCCGATTGCTTATGGAGGGTTTCTTTAATGAATTTACATTCAATGACATTCTCGGATATTGTTATGTCATTTTTTACGATTTTGTTCTTTCTTGCTTATTTAATGTTAATTTTTCAGATTCTGACGGATCTTTTTCGTGATGATGACTTGCATATTTCTTTTAAAGTAGTTTGGATCGTTTTATTACTCTTCATCCCTGTCATTTGCTCAATTATTTATCTATTGGTTAGGGGGAAGGGAATGGCGGAAAGACAGCGATATCATCACCATAAACATTCTTACTCAGGGTACCCCAGTGTAAGGAAGAGTATTACTGAACAAATAATTGAAGCTCATGAGCTTAAGGTCTCAGGCATTATCACTGAACGTGAGTATGCAGAAATAAAGGAAAAGCTTCTGCGGTAGTATGTTTTATTTTCTACATAGCTGAATAACGTCAGCCATGCGATACAGTATTTATTTGTTAAGCAAGGATATGCATAGCTATTTTTTTTTAGCAGAGCACTGCTATCATGATTGATAGCATAAATTTTGTTTAAATGACTAATGAGTACTGTATAACGCAATCTGCACAAAGTGGGGTGATTTTTTTTTAATTTTTGTCAGTTTTTTTGATGAGATGCTAAATCAACCCTTTTCTAAAAGGATAATGGTATTTCCTTTAGGGCGTTATTTTACTTTTTAACAAAATAACCCTTCAAAAGAAATGTAATCATGTTTTTTTTATTATTAAGTATTTGAATTTCACTTGTTGGTAGTGAAAAGCTCTGAATTTGACTTTTTTGTGGCCTGACTTCAGCGCAAAATTCATTATTTCGCAAGAATATTCTTAAGTGCATGGGGGGGATTCCTAATTTTTGTGTATATCAGGTAGGTTTAATCATCCCTGAGTTAAGATTTTTCTTCTTTTTTAGAGTTTATTAATTCAAAAAAATCAAGTTGTAAAATTTATATCTGAATATATTATGTAGGAAAGTTCCTGGTGATTATTAGGATATTTCAAGGAGGGGTATGAAGCATGGGAATGTACTGTGTCAGAGTTGTAGTGTTAAATGCCAAATCCTTCCTGAACAAGAGTTTAGCGCCTCTCAGTGTCTTAATCCTAAGGTTTGTATCTGGCCGGGAGTAAATGTTTTTTTTGAGGCGGGGGTGAGGTTTCTGGTTAATTCAATAAGTATTATCACCTCTTCTGAAGGTTTTATTTTTGTGGATTTTTCCTGGCGGAACATTCATTTCTTTATGAATGACGAGTGGGTTGAATACCTTGCCAGTACGAATATGAAGATAATATTGTTGGCAGATGTAAAAATGGCAGCGCTGGCCAATTATTACAAACAAACTGAAAAGAGAGTAACAGAGGTACTCTACCTCTCTGAAGGTTTAGGGGCGACCTTAATTAACTTCAGGAAAGTGTTTATTGGATTACCTTTGTTTCGTCGGTCTGGCAGAGCATTAACAAAAAAAGAAAGGCAAGTTCTCTATTTAACGCTAAAGCATAAAGGCGTGGCTGATATTTCCACGGAAATGTCACTCGATGTCAAGGCTGTTTATAATATCAGGCAAAGAATTGAGAGTAAGATAGGAATGAAAATAAGGAGGTTTGCATAATATCAGAGTGCTGTGCCATCACCAGGCAGGCTGAAATATAGCGTTTATAATATCGTTGCTATTAATAATGTACGTGGAGAATTTATTTATGAATAAAAAGATCATAGCCCTGAGTGTTTTTGTCGGTTTGTCATCCGCTGTTTCAGCTTTTGCTGCATCTGATAACACTATTACTTTCCAGGGCGAAGTCACTGACCAGACCTGCGCGGTGACCATCAACGGAAACGCGGTATCACCGGTGGTTTTATTACCGACGGTGAGTATTTCCGATTTCGCAAGTTCGACAACTGCTGGCGCCACAAATTTTGAAGTCGGTGTCAGTGGCTGCGCGGTTGAAACGACCGATCGGGAAATTTCTACCGTTTTTGTAGGTAATCAGGTGACTACCTCTGGCAATCTGGGAAATACCGGTAGTGCAGGTGATGTGGAAATCCAGATCCTCGACACTACGGGAACGGTTATTGATTTTACCAGCTATTTCACTGGTGATGCTGACCTGACGTTAACCGCAGGTGAAACATCGGCAAGTGCTAATTATACCGCTCAGTACTATTCAGCTGGTACGCCAACAGCGGGTGATGTTACCGCTTCATTACAGTATGCCGTGACCTACCTGTAAAACTATGGCCGGAATTTTTTCCGGCCATTTTTACCGGGCCAGGCTGTGTACTGGCTTTATTAATGGAGAGAAATATGAAATTTCTATATAGATCCTTTTCGTTCTTTTGTTTTACTTTTTTAGCGTTATTTTCTCTTCAGCTTAATGCCAGCGTTATTATGACGGGTACTCGGATTATATATAATGAGGGCAGTCGTTCAGTTGATGTTAACCTTAAAAACCAGAGCGATTTCCCCTATGTTGTACAGACGTGGTTTGATGACGGGAAGATGTCTAGTGGACCGGATGCCTCTGTAAGGGTTCCCTTTATCGCCTCCCCCCCTGTTTTTCGAATTCAGCCGGGTGCAGGTCAGGTTGTTAAAGTGACATTCACGGGTGGTTTGAATCTTCCAGATGATAGAGAGTCTGTGTTTTATTTTAATTTCTTGCAGGTTCCTCCAGCAAATATTAACAAAAATGACGTAAAAAATAAAATGCTCGTCATGCTGCGTAACAGAGTTAAAATTTTCTATCGCCCTGCATCTCTGGTATCAGGTCCAGGCAGGGGGGTGCCCAATATATCTGTAACGCCTGTTGCAGATAATGCCTCAGCAGTGATGATAAAAAACCACACGCCTTTCTATGTCACTGTCAGCAGCGTTGCATTAACAGAGAAGCAACGGAGATTGTCTTCTGGGTCGGGTATGATTGAGCCTTCAGGATCTCATATTTTCAATATTTCTCGAGCAGGTTCAGTTAAGGGTAAAAAAATCACTGTGACAGTGGTAAACGATCAGGGAGCACGACTGAATGCGGAATTCAATTTATAACAATATCTGCATTAGTAATATCTGGTGGCGGTTTAACAAAATCATATTAACAATATCGTTTGTTGTTACATATATTCCTTCCGCCAGTGCACAGGATTATTACTTCGACCCGGCATTGCTGAAAGGTTCTGCCCTTGGGCAGGATATGGAACGATTCAATAAAAAAATCACGCCTGTTCAATCCGGGAAATATGTTCTCGATGTCTATGTTAACAACACGCTAATTTCGATAAGCGAGACCATCAATATAATGGAGCGTGAAGATGGAAAAACAGAACCTTGTCTGACTCGGGAACTGATCGCTAAATTGGCCATCAGAATAAATGCTGTAGTGACTGCAGAAAGTCATCAGTGTGTACTTGTGTCTGACGCCGGGGCGACTATTCAGGCTGAGGTGGACTTATCACAGTCTCGTCTCAACCTGTCTGTACCACAGTCGAATATGTTTCAAAATCCCCGTGGTTTTATTCCTGTCGAAAGCTGGGATAGCGGGGTTATGGCGCTTTTTCTGCGCCATAACACCAATTTCACACGCACCGAGAATACAGGAACAAATTTTAAATATAATTATCTCTGGAGCAATATTAATGCAGGGACGAACCTTGGATTGTGGCAGCTCAGGCATACAGGAAATTTAAGATATGCTGACAGTAACCTTGGCGGTAGTGAATATAAATATAATGCGGCCAGGACATGGGGGCAACGTGCTATTCCTGCATTAGAAAGCGTACTCACTGTCGGTGATAGCTACACCAGCAACAGCCTGTTCGGGAGTCTGTCTTTTAATGGCGTAAAGATGGCTACCGATAAACGAATGTGGCCTCAGGGAAAGCGGGGATACGCACCAGAAGTCAGAGGCGTTGCAGCGACAACAGCTCGGGTTGTCATCCGTCAGCAGGGGACGGTAGTGTATGAGACTACCGTTTCGCCGGGGAGCTTTGTTATTAATGATCTTTATAACACGAAAAGCAAGGGAGACCTGCATGTAGAGGTTATTGAGGCTGGTGGTAATATTTCAACGTTCACCGTCCCCTACTCTTCTGTACCTGATTCTGTACGACCAGGTAACTGGGAGTATTCTGTATCGTTAGGACGGGTGAGAAATTATTACAGCGTTAACAATCGTTTTATTGAAGGAACACTGCAGCGGGGCATGTCGAACATGCTCACCGCGAACAGCGGTATTCGTCTTGCTGAGGATTATCAGGCCGCTTTGCTGGGAGGCGTTATTGCTACTGGAGCAGGGGCATTCGGATTAAACACGACTTTTTCTCATACCCGAGTTGAAAATGAGCAGACCACCAGCGGCTGGCGTGCAGAAGCCAGCTACAGCAGAACCTTTGACACAGGAACTAATCTTGTTCTTGCTGCGTATCGCTATTCAACCAGTGGCTTCAGGGATTTACAGGATGTCCTTGGCGTCAGGCGTCAGTATCATAATGGCACTGAATACTGGTCAGATACGTTAAGGCAAAAAAATAAGTTTTCAGCAACCGTCAGTCAGCCTATGGATGAATGGGGGATGCTTAACCTCTCAGGCAGTACTGCCGATTATTATGATGGGAGAGGCAGAATTAAACAATTGCAATTGGGATACAGTAATAACTGGGGACAACTCAGTTATAACCTGAGTATTGCTCGTCAGCAGACCATTATGACGAACGGCAGATACTTTTATAGTCTTAGGGATAGCGATTACGACACGGGAAACCGACAAAGGTATACAGAAAATACCATCTCATTGGGTTTTTCTGTACCACTTGATTTTGGCAAAAATCGATCCAACCTGACTTTTGGCTTAAATAAAAATAGAGACACCCGGAGTGCGCAGGTAGGTATCAATGGTTCTGCCGGGGAACAGAGTAATTTTACTTATTCCCTATATGGTGGTGCTGAAAATTACCATAACAGCGGTAATGCCACCAGTTGGGGAGGGAGCGGTCAGCAGAACACATCCGTGGGCGCTTTTCGCGCAAACCTCTCTGCAGGTAAAAACTATCGGCAGTTCGGCGCAGGATATTCTGGCACGCTGGTTGCTCACCGCGGCGGGCTCACGGTAGGACCCTATGCAAGCGATACGTTTGCAATCATCCATGCGCCGGGCGCCAGTGGGGCAATTGTCAAGAACGGCCAGGGAGCAACAATAGATCGCTTTGGCTACGCTATACATCCGTCGCTAACCCCTTACCAGTATAACAATGTTGGACTTGACTCGAGATTCATTAATTCTGACGTTGAGCTGCAGGGAGGCAGTAAGAAAGTGGTTCCTTACGCAGGAGCCATGCCGATGGTGTCTTTCGAAACGCTGCATGGTAGAGCCATTTTAATCACCGCGAGCTTTGAGGGGGAAATGCCTCCGATGGGCGCTGATGTTTTTGATTCTGCTGGTAACGAAATAGGAATGGTAGGTCAGGGCGGTCAAATTTATGCCCGCGTTGAAGATAATACAGGAAAACTGACTGTTAAATGGGGAAAGCAGGATGGTCAGCGCTGTGAAATCAAATATCGCCTACCGAAAGCAGATAATCAGCCGGTAACACAAATTCATCTGCCCTGTGAGAGGAAATAACAGAGATGATGACCTTCCAAAGTAAAAAAGAGAAGCCGCGGATTTTTATTTTCCTGCTAGTTCCGGTTATTTTTTTCGGCTGGAGCCAGATAAGCTTTGCTGCAGGTACCTGCACAAAAGTAACGTCGACAAGTCAACTATCCACTGCTGCGCTGAATGCGGGCTATACTGCCGCATCGTGGACCGGTGCTTCTGATGCTAATACGGTCACAAGTCTTGGGTTGCCCGGTATTATAACGATCAGTGGTTCCAGTAGTTTTCAGCCGTCTGGAACCCTTCTTGGTAGTTCAGCAGCCTCCTTTCTGACGTCTGGTCACAAGGAGACATACCCGGCAAATCAGATTTTATTTCGCTGCAATCAGACTGCAGTGGATGCGGGATTATATGAGTTTTATGCCACTAATGGTGACGAAAACTACAGTGGTAAAAATGCCGCCAGCGAAGTAGACGGCTCTTATTTTACGTATGTAAAAAATGTTGCTATCAGATTAACGAATATGAAGACAGGGGAATATTATTCACGGTACTGGAAATCCCGTCAGCTTACCGCTGACGACTGGTATTCAGATGATACCTATACTTATATCCCCGCGAGTGCATTCGCTGATGTATTTGTTGAGCTGTTTAAGGTTGACGGAACTTACGGGAGTCAGAATAGCTCAAACTTCTACACCTATAACTGGTGGAGTACAGGGAGCGCTCAGCCTGCCGGTTATGTTGCATTTCAGGGGGGGAGCTTAAGCTCTGGACTTTATAACGGCGCTGATTCTGCTAGTAACTACTCGGGATGGTATGGGTACTGGCCTGCCGGTTTTGGTCTGACGAATTATGTGACGTTCGTCAGAGGGGCGACATGTCTTGTTAAGGATTTCCCTTCGGTTGTACTGTTGCCAACTATTTCAGTTAGCGAGCTTAATGCGGGAAATACCAGCCGCGCCGGATTCTCCATCAGTCTGGAATGTGAATCGGGGGCTGTTTCCAGTACATCGAATTCAACAAGTTCTTCGGCAAATGTTGCTATGGGTTTTATGGTGAATCAGGCAAACGCGGTCAGTAAAGCGCAAAGTCTGGGGCTGGTGACTTCCGGTGGTGGTCTCACCTGGCTGCTGGATACCAATTATGGAAACGGTGCAGGGGAAGCCTCAGGGGTCGGTATTCAAATTCTTAACAATAGTGGAAGTGCGCTCAATCTTTTACCCGCTAAATCATCATTTGGCTCAGGAAACAGCTACGGATGGTATGGTTTTAAAGATTTATTGTCCTTAACTGGGACGGGAAGCGGCACCGATATTTATACAGGAGATTTCACTGCAGAGTTGGGTGCAATCACTGGTCAGACAGTTACCGCGGGGTCCGTAAATGCGCAGTTACAGGTTGTTGTCAGCTTTCAGTAAAACAATTATCAAGGTGAAATGGTTATGCTGCGTACTATTCGTGCTGGCGCAGCCTGGTTTCGCCGTTGTGAATGTAGAAGGTACCCGGGTAATATTTAATGCCGGAGAAATGGTTTCATCGGTGAATCTGATAAATTCAGGGGGGGAGCCCTCCCTTGTACAACTCTGGTTTGATGAGGGGGATCTATTTATGTCTCCAGAAAACGCCAGAACACCGATTATTGCCGTCCCTCCGGTGTTTCGATTACAGCCGGGTGAACTGCGCGATGTAAAGCTGCAGTTGATCTCTCGGGATAATTTTCCGCAAGATAAGGAATCTCTTTACTGGCTGAATATTTATCAGGTGCCGCCCAATACGATCGGTCCGGCTAATGAGAAGCGCGTTATTCTTCCCCTGCGATTACGCCTGAAAGTTTTTGTACGACCCGTTAATGTCCCACGACCTCAGCAGACTGATGGAGAGCGACTGCAGTTTCAGATTAAAAATAACAATCAACAGGTTGTCATTATGAGCAATCCAACGCCATGGTATATGACGATAGCGACATTCGAGTCTGGTTATATGAAAATTGATAGCATCATGTTAGCGCCAAGAGAGAAAAAGGAAATCACCCTGAATAAAACAGTGAAAGCGGGGGAGGTGCAGTATGAAATCATCAATGATGATGGAACCAAATGGCGTTATCGTTCATTTTTAAGACAGTCATGAACACTGAATGCTCGATAGGCATGACTGACCTGACCCGCCGGCATGACTCTAACACATATGATTTTTCATATGTGGTGTTGAACTTATATCTCTGTGGAGTATCCTGTCCGTCGACGATCGGGAGGAATGATGTCATTAACATCCTTACAGCTTTTCAAAAATCTGTCCGATGAAACCCGCCTGGGTATTGTGCTGCTGCTTAAAGAGATGGGGGAGCTGTGCGTGTGCGATCTCTGCACGGCGTTGGATCAGTCGCAGCCCAAGATCTCCCGTCACCTCGCTATGCTGCGGGAAAGCGGATTGTTGCTGGATCGCAAGCAGGGTAAGTGGGTGCACTATCGCTTATCACCACATATGCCTGCATGGGCGGCACAGGTAATAGAGCAGGCCTGGTTAAGCCAACAGGAGATCGTACAGACCATCGCCCGCAAGCTGGCATCAGCAAACTGTTCTGGGAGCGGTAAAGCGTTCTGCCTTTAAAAATTTGCCGTAACATATATGTTTTTTCGAATGTGATTTTCAGGGGGGGGGTATGCTACTGGCAGGTGCTATTTTTGTCCTGACCATTGTTCTGGTTATCTGGCAGCCGAAGGGGTTAGGCATCGGCTGGAGCGCGACGCTGGGCGCGGTACTGGCTTTGATTGTTGGCGTCGTACATGTCGATGATATCCCGGTGGTGTGGAATATCGTCTGGAACGCGACGGCGACCTTTATTGCCGTAATTATTATCAGCCTGCTGCTTGATGAGTCCGGCTTTTTCGAATGGGCAGCGCTGCACGTATCTCGTTGGGGAAACGGTCGTGGCCGTTTGCTGTTTACGTATATCGTTCTGCTCGGCGCAGCGGTGGCGGCGTTGTTTGCCAATGATGGCGCGGCATTAATATTGACGCCAATCGTGATTGCCATGCTGCTGGCACTAGGATTCAGCAAGGGCACGACGCTGGCCTTCGTGATGGCTGCCGGGTTTATCGCCGATACGGCCAGCCTGCCGCTTATTGTGTCGAACCTGGTGAATATCGTCTCGGCGGACTTCTTTGGGCTGGGATTCACCGAATATGCGTCGGTGATGGTGCCGGTCGATATTGCCGCCATTGGCGCCACGCTGGTGATGCTGCACCTGTTCTTTCGCAAAGATATCCCGCAGTCCTACGATCTGGCCCTGCTTAAATCACCGGCAAACGCAATTAAAGATCCGGCTACGTTCCGCACCGGCTGGATAGTATTGATTCTGCTGCTGGTCGGTTTTTTCGTCCTCGAGCCGCTTGGCATTCCGGTCAGCGCGATTGCCGCGGTAGGGGCGGTAATACTGTTTACCGTGGCGAAACGAGGTCATGCCATCAATACCGGTAAAGTGTTACGCGGTGCGCCCTGGCAGATCGTGATTTTCTCACTGGGAATGTATCTGGTGGTATATGGTTTGCGCAACGCCGGGCTAACCGAATACCTTTCAGGAGTACTGAACGTACTGGCGGATAAAGGACTCTGGGCTGCGACGCTGGGTACTGGCTTCCTGATGGCTTTCCTGTCTTCGATCATGAACAACATGCCTTCCGTGCTGGTGGGGGCGCTCTCTATCGATGGAAGCACCGCAACCGGCGTTATTAAAGAGGCGATGATCTACGCCAACGTGATTGGCTGCGATCTGGGCCCGAAAATTACGCCGATCGGTAGCCTGGCAACGCTGCTCTGGCTGCACGTACTTTCACAGAACAATATGACCATCACCTGGGGCTACTATTTCCGCACCGGGATTGTCATGACTCTGCCTGTGCTGTTTGTAACGCTGGCCACGCTGGCGCTACGTCTCTCTTTCACTTTGTCATGAGATACCAAAATGACCAACGTTACTATTTATCACAACCCGGCCTGCGGCACGTCGCGTAATACGCTGGAGATGATCCGCAATAGCGGTACTGAACCCACCGTTATTCATTACCTTGAAAATCCACCGCCACGCGATGAGCTGGTCAAACTCATTGCCGATATGGGGATCGCGGTACGGGCGCTGCTGCGTAAAAATGTTGAGCCATATGAAGAACTGGGCCTGGCGGAAGATACATTTACCGATGACCAGTTAATCGACTTTATGCTGCAGCATCCGATCCTGATTAATCGCCCGATTGTGGTGACGCCGCTGGGAACGCGCCTGTGCCGCCCATCGGAGGTGGTACTGGATATCCTTCCTGACGCGCAAAAGGGCGCGTTTGAAAAGGAAGATGGCGAGAAAGTGGTGGATGATAAGGGCAAAAGGCTGAAGTAAATTTCCAGCGGGACGGTATCACTATCACTGAACGTTGCCCTGGACGTGACGATTATCTGTAGATGCATCCTGATGTCGTTTCAGCCAGTATTGAATACTAATAATACCTGGCTGAAAAAGATCCGTGGTCAGGTAAGCTGGAAAATCACCAATAATCATCGCCAGCGGCAATAACATGACGCTGCCGTAACGGGAAATCGATGTTACTGATCTTTGGCGGTCTGCCCGGTACCGGGAAATCAACTATCGCTCGCCTGCTGGCCGCCAGGCTGGGCGCCGTCTGGTTACGGATTGATTCGATTGAGCAGGCGCTGATCCGCGCCAAAACCGTCACCCTGCACGATATAGGGCCGGCTGGATATCTGGTGGCGTACGCCATTGCCGCGGATAACCTCAGGCTGGGCAACGTGGTGATTGCCGACTCAGTTAACCCTATAGCCATTACCCGCCAGGCCTGGAGAGCGGTCGCGACCGGGAATGCCGCGCCGTTTCTGGAGATAGAATTGACCTGCACCGACCAAACCCAGCATCGGTATCGCGTGGAAAACCGCGCGGCGGATATTCGCGGCCATATCCTGCCGGACTGGCAAAAGGTGATCACCCGTGAGTATGAGCCCTGGCGCACCGCCAGCCTGACTCTGGATACCTCTGTATTGACCGCCGAAGAGGCGGTCGAGAGGATCCTTCAACATATCCAGTCAGGCGGCCTGGCACGCCGGTAAGCGCATAAATAGCCTCCCGGGATACTGCCCGGCATCGGCGGCAAGAACCTACATAAAGAACTTCACGGCCTGCTGGAGGGTGGTGCCGACTCCCCATAACAGCGGCACGCTCACCGCTAACCAGCTTACGGTTAACAGCAGCGTGGACGGACGGGCCTCCCACGTGAGCTGGGCATCCTTATTGATAGTATACAGACCTTTCGCCTGCTGCTGCTGTTCCGCGGTCATCGCATGCTCTTCCGTCAGCGGACGCACCAGCTGATTACAGATAAAACCCATTACCAGCAGGCCGGTCAGGACCATCAGCGTAATATCATAGACGCGCTCGGGCGGAACCCCGTGCGTCAGCTGATACTCGCGCAGATAGTTCACCAGCACCGGGCCGCTGATCCCTGCCGCCGACCAGGCGGTTAACAAGCGCCCGTGAATCGCGCCCACCATTTGTGAACCAAAGACGTCGGCCAGATAGGCGGGAATACTGGCAAAGCCTCCGCCGTACATCGAAATGATAATGCACATCGCGCAGACATACAGCGCGATATAGCCGCCGTGATTCACCAGCGGCAACGTCCCGTACAGCACGGCGCCCAGGCAGAAAATAATCGCAAAGGTCATTTTGCGCCCGCACAGGTCGGACACCGATGCCCAGAAAAAACGTCCCAGGATGTTAAACAGGCTGAGCAGGCCGGTAAATCCTGCGGCCATGGTAGCAATGCGTTTCAGCTGCTCGCCGTTCAGCTCATGCCAGCTGAGATCGAGCGACAGCAGTTTACCGGCAAAGATCTCCTGCAGCATCGGCGAGGCCATACCGAGAATACCGATTCCCGCGGTGACGTTGAGCCATAGCACCATCCACAGCAGCCAGAACTGCGGAGTGCGGCAGGCAACGCGGACGTGCACCTGGATGGTGGGATTATTGCGGATCGTTTTTTGCGCCTTCTCACCCGAAGGATGCCAGCCCATGGGCGGCAGGCGATAGCCAAAGGTACCGGCAAGCATAAATAGGGCATAAATCGCCGCCAGCGCCAGAATGCTTTGCCATACCCCGTTGCCGGCCGGACCGGCAAAGTAATTCATCAGACCGTTTGCCAGCGGCGCGCCCACCAGCGCTCCCCCGCCAAAACCCATAATCGCCATCCCTGCCGCCATTCCGCGCTTGTCAGGGAACCAGCGCAACAGCGTCGAAACCGGTGAAATATAGCCCAGTCCGAGACCGATTCCGCCGATGACCCCGGCCCCCAGCCACAGCAACCATAGCTGATGGAAATAGATAGCGGCGCTGGATAGCAGCAGGCCGCCGCACCAGCACAAGGTGGCAATAAAGCTCACCAGCCGCGGTCCAACCTTCTCCAGCCAACTGCCCCACAGCGCCGCCGAACAGCCGAGAAAAACAAAAAACAGCGTGTAGGTCCAGCCGAGCATGGAGATTTTCCAGTCGCAATCGCGGGTAAACAGCTGCTGCCAGAACGACATATTGACGGGGCATTGCAAGGACGTGCTTCCTCCTATTAACTGCGACATAGGCAGCCAGTAAACGGAAAACCCATAGGCCATACCTATGCAGAGATGAACCGCCAGCGCGGCCGGTGGCACCAGCCAGCGGTTAAAGCCGGGCCTGGCGATGATACGGGGTTTCGCGAAAAAATCGCGTAAGGGAGAGACCGGTGCGGTCGCGATGTTTTCATTCATTTGCGCCATTTTCCTGTCCTTTTTGTCTATATTGGCCGACGAATGCCGCCGTCGGGGAACGTAGATAAAAGGCAAGAAAGATGCCATTTGATTAAAATATGTACAGAAATGGCGACTGAAGCGAGCAAGCTTCGCCGAACGGCTGAGGCGAAAAGCCCGCCACCGGCGACGGGCGCCCCACTCGCGATAAAAATGCCGGGCGCGCTATTATTTTGATAAACGTCGGTCTCAGAGTGATACGCCGCGACCTGTACGTTCGGGCCGTCTCCTCCCGGACATGGCCGGAGCACATGGCTAAGGCGTATTTCCCTGCAGGGCGGGCGAGAGCACCCGCCGCTCTTTAGCTTAAGGTATCAATCCATTCGCTCTGGCGCGGGTTCTGCCGACGATAGCAGTGTACCGACACCGCCAGCTGCGTCAGGTCGGTGAAGACCATCGGATCGAGCTGAATATGCTTTTTAATCTGCTGCAGCCGGTAGGTGAGCGTATTACGATGAATCCCCAACAGCAGCGACGTTTTGCCCGGCTCGGCGTTATTGGCTATAAAGCTGCTCAGAGTATCCAGCAGCACTTCGCCGGAATCATGCTCAAGCAGCTGGCGTACGTTATTGATAAAAAAATTCACCATATAGCTGTCCTCCAGCACCCGAAACAGGCAGAGCATCGCCATCTCGCGAAAGTAGTAGATTTGTCGCTGCGGCTGCACTTTGCTCCCCACCTCAATCACCGACCTGGCGAATCGGATGGCCTCGCGAATATCCGGGGCGTTGTCCGCCTGCACGCCAATCCCGATATGGTAATGGCTGATCTGATTGCTGAGAACAAACTCGATGCCTCGCAGCATCGTCTCCTGGGGGTCGCATAGCGTATTGAGGATAAGTATTTCATTGCTGCCCAGCAAAATGACGTCCCTTACCCCGGACAGCTGCGAGAATTCCCGCAGCAGCGTACTCAGTACTTCGCTTAGCTGGTGCTGTTCGACCTGCACGGTCACCACAACCGGCATCAGCGGCGCATTAAAACTGAAGCCGAGCTCCACCAGGCGATGAAGCGCTTCCTGTCCGGCGGGCGCGGCTCCTTGCTCAAGGTACTGACAAAACAGAGTGTCGCGCAGACGCTGTCGCCAGTTAGTTTCCCGCATCTCTATGGCCTGGCGGACCAGTAGTTCGGCGGTGAGCACCGCCAGTTCAGCATAGCGGCTGATCGCCGCAGGATCGCCGCTGATGCCCACTACCATCACCACACGATCGTCATACATAATGGGGTGATTAATCCCGGGATGCACATTCTGAAAACGCGCCGCTTCCACGGTGTTATTAATACAAATGCGTTTACCGGTGCGTATCACCTCGCGAGCGATTTCATGCTGTTCGCCGATACGATGACGTTCACCTGAGGCAATAATCTGTCCATGATGGTCAATCACGTTCACGTTATGATGAATTATCGCCATTGCCCGGGCGACAATTTCATTAGCCAGCGCCGTCGTAATAATCATACAGTTATCCGCTTATGTGCCTCTCCGCGCCGTCCGCTCAGAAAGGTTCGTAGAACATTCTCCGCTGCGTCGGCGAGGAGCTGTTCGCATGTGTTCATCGACTCCGCCAGCGGCATAGGGCGCTGGCAGATAGACCACATCGCGTCAATATGGTGTTGATATAATTGCCGACTGCTCTCATCGCGTCCTCCGCAAAGGGCCACAACCGGTACGCCATGGCGCGCGGCTTTGCCCGCTACGCCCACCGGGGCTTTACCAAATGCGCTCTGACGATCGAGCCAGCCTTCACCGACGATGGTCAGCGCGGCATTGCTAAGATGACGGTCGGCGTTTAGCAATTCCAGCACCAGGTCAATGCCCGGACGCAGCGTGCCGCCCGCATAGGCGATCAGCGCAGCTCCCATTCCGCCCGCGGCCCCGGCTCCGGGCACTTCGCTGACGTCGTAGCCGAGCGTTTGCGTAAGCTGCCGGCTGTAGTGCGTCATACCCGCCTCCAGCTCGTTCAGCGCCGCCTCATCCGCCCCTTTCTGCGCGCCATAAACCCAGGTGGCGCCATCGGTTCCAAGCAGAGGGTTGGTGACGTCGCAGGAGGCCTGAATTTCGGCTTGCCGTAAACGTGGGTCCAGTTCGCTTAAATCGATGCGCTGGATATGCGCAAGATCCTGGCCTGCGGCGGGAACCGGCAGCAGCGTGCCGTCCTTACGCCAGAACCGTGCGCCAAGCGCCTGGGCAAAACCGATGCCGCCATCGTTGGTCGCGCTGCCGCCCAGCCCGATAATCAGACGCCGGCAACCGGCATCCAGCGCCGCTCTTACCTGTTCGCCCAGTCCAAAGCTGCTGGCCAGACGCACATCCCGCTGCGCTTTCGGCGTAAGCTCCAGCCCACAGCTTTGCGCCATCTCAATGATGGCCCGCTCGCCGGGCAGGATCAGAAACGCGGCCTGCATGGAGACACCGTAAGGCGAGGTACAGCGCTGCTGCTGCCACCTCGCGCCCTTCAGCTGCGGACTTTCCGCAAGGGTCGAGAGCAATCCCTCACCGCCGTCCGAGACGGGCATTTCGACCAGCTCCAGCGCCGCGTCAACCCGGCGCAATCCCTGTGCTACCGCTGCGCAAGCGGCCTGCGCGCTACAGCTGCCCTTAAACGAATCCAGCGCGATAACAATCTTCATGCGTTCTCCTGCGTTAATGCGCTTTGCGCGGCGTTTTATCGGTGGTCATGAGCTGCAACAACATCCCCAGCAGCGCACATCCCGCCATGGTAAAGAAGGCGTAGATATAACCCGCCGGATTTTCCCATCCCCCGCCAAACTGGATGAGCCAGCCCATAAGCAATGGCGAAATGCCGCCGCCGATAAACATCGCCGTGGTGATAATTCCGTTGGCGGTAGAGGTGGCGCGTTCTTCGGCGGAGTCCGAGGCCATTGCGTAATAGATAGGCCACACGGCGTTGGCCACCAGGCCAAAAAATAGCTGAATGGCGATAAGACGCGGCATATTGGTGGCGAAATAGAACAGCGCAATGCCGATACTCATCCATAGACCGCAGACGATCAGGGTACGTTTACGGCCAAAGCTATCGGACAGCCAGGGCCAGATTATCTGTCCCAGGGTACCGGTCAGCGTGAAGATAATACTTAGCCCGGCGGATGCCGCCAGCGACAGGCCGGAGACGTGATAAAGATACGGCGGCAGCACAACGTTAATGCCCATATAGACAATTTGCGTCAGTAGGGTATTGCCCGCCGTCAGCGAAATATTGCGGTTGCGCAGGGTGCGTAAAAATGTCTTCATCCCTTCGCCTTTGGCAACATGGCTGCTTTCCTGCGTCGCCGGGCGCGTCATCCCCTGGCTATCGATATGCTGATAAAGCGTGTTGATGCGATCGGCGGTGGAATATTTCGCCCAGAAGATCATTAGCGGTATGGCGACGATCAGCGCCAGCAGGAAGCAGTAGCGCCAGCTGCCTTCGCCAAATGCGGAAAGCACGAGGCTTGCCACCACGCCGCTCAGCAGCGCGCCAATCGGGTAGCCGGTATGATGTACCCCCAGCGCGAAGCCGCGCTTCTCTTTCGGCCACCACTCCGCGGTGTTGCTGACGCCGACGGGCTCGCCCCAGCCGGCCCCGAGGTTGACGCCAACGCGCAGCAGCACAAACGCCGTCAGTCCGTGGCTGATCGCTTTAATCCCGGAAATAAAAGAGAGGGCGGTATAGCCCAGCACCAGCGGTACCTGAAAGCGCGCTCGCTTCCAGCCTGAACCGTAGCGATCGCTCCAGATGGCGCCGGGGATATCCAGCACCGCCAGGGCAACCATAATCAGCGCGACGACGTTGCCCCACTGTTCCGGCGAGAGCGAGAACTCTTTAGAGATGACCGGGCCAAGGCGCAGGATCATCTCCCGGTCGTAGGCGTTAAGCACCCAGATTAGCCAGCAAACCAGCAGCGAAACCCAGGAGAAACGATGTATCAGCCGCTTTTTTGCGCCTTGTTCGCCGGCAGGTGTGTGATTGATTGTTGTCATAGTCGTGTTTACTCCGCGGCGTCGCGACAGCATGGCGCGCCGCCAGGTATCAGGGTCAGAGTGGGTTCGCCGGGTATTATTGTTATCGCGGCGAGCCGGAGATTCGCTTAACCGGCAAAGCGCCGTTCCGCTACGCCGGTCACACCCAGGTCGTAAATGGCGAACAGGCTGCCGCGTAGCTGATTATCTTCCGGGAAGCGCGGTAGCGGCGGTTGCGCCATTGAGGTGACGTACAGCACGTCGAGGTTTTCGCCGCCGAACATCACGCTGGTAACTTTTTTCACCGGCATCTCAATGATGCGATCGACCTCGCCCTCCGGCGTGTAGCGCACCAGCTTGCCCGCGTAGACCAGCGAGTTCCACAGATAGCCTTCGCTGTCCACGGTGGCGCCATCCGCCGCGCCGCCTTCGCTGCGATCGACGTGGCAAAAGACTCGTTCGCCAGAGAGATCGCCGGTCGCGGTGTTGTAATCCCAGGCGCCGATCTCGCCTGTCCAGGTATCGGCAAAGTAGAACGTTTCGCCGGAGGGGCTCCAGCAGGGGGCGTTAGAGACAATGATATTTTTCTTCAACACGTGCAGTGACAGATCGGTATCCAGGCGATATAGCGCGCCGCTTGGCTCCTCTTCGCGCATATCCATCGACCCGAACAGAAAGCGTCCCTGACGATCGACTTTACCGTCGTTGAGCCGGTTAAAGGGCCGATCCGCTTCCGGTTGGTGCAGCAACGCCAGCTCGCCGCTGGCGAAGTCGAGCAGATGAACGCCATTCTGTAGCGCCACCACCGCGCCTTCGCCGTTCTGGCGCAGGGCGAAAGAGCCAATTTTCTGCCGCACGTCCCAGCTCTTAATCGCGCTGCCCTGCGCATTACAGGCGAACAGGCGCCCGTCGAGGCTATCTACCCACCAAAGACGCTGCTGCTCGACATCCCATACAGGACTCTCGCCGAGGCGAGTTTTTAAATCCAGTAACACTTCGATACGCATAAGGCGCTCCTGATTAAGCGTTTTCGCCGCGGGCCTGTTTTGCCGAGGCGGGGGTAGAGGATGACGAACTTTTAATCAATAGAGATGCCAGCGCGCCGACGATCAGTAGCGCGACGGCGAACCATAAGCCGGACGTCGCCGCGCCGGTGCGGTCCTCAAACGCGCCGAGGATAAACGGCCCGAGAAATCCGCCGCACAGTCCGAGGCAGTTAAGCAGGCCGAAACTGCCCGCCAGCATATGCCCGCTCATGATCGAGGGGAGCCAGTTAAAGATGATGGATTGCATGGCGAAGAACATGAAGGCGGCCAGCGAGAAGCCAAGCAGCGCCACGCCGTGGCCGGCAATTGCGCCAATCGCCATGCCGGTCGCCATGACCAGATACCCGGCCATCAGCATGCTGCGCGAACGCTGTTCCGTCCGGGCGAAACGTGGCAGCAGGATCCCGCCCGCGGCGGCGGCGATCCACGGGATGGCGGTCAGCAGACCGATCTGTAGCGGCGTCAGTTGGCCCCAGCTACCGATGATCCCTGGCAGGAAATAACTCAGGCCGTAAACCGAAAACTGATGGGTAAAGTAAATCAGCACCAGCAACAAAAATACGCGGGTGGTGAGCGCGGTTTTCAGGGAAAAACGGCTCGGCGTATGGCGCGTCTCCTCGGCTTCTTTCTCCAGCACCGCAGTGATTGCCTGCACGTCGTTGCTGTCCAGCCAGCGGGCGTCGGCGGGTTTATCCGGCAGCCTGCGCCAGACGACGAACGCCAGCGCTATCGCAGGCAGCCCTTCGATAAAGAACATCCACTGCCAGCCGTGCCAGCCGGACATTCCATCAAGGCTTAATAACAATCCGCCCAGCGGCGCGCCGATAATATTGGCCAGACAGACCCCCAGCAGGAACAGGCCGGTGGCTTTAGCGCGCTCTTCGCGGCCAAACCAGAGGGTCAGGTAGTAAATAATGCCCGGATACAGCCCCGCTTCGGCGGCGCCGAGCAAAAGGCGCATCACGTAAAAGGATGTAGGCCCGGTGACAAACGCCATGCCGCAGGAGATGATCCCCCAGGTGATCATGATGCGGGCGATCCAGCGCCGCGCGCCAATCCGGGTTAAAAACAGGTTGCTGGGGATCTCCAGCACTGCGTAGGTGAGAAAAAACAACCCGGCCCCGAGGCCGAATGCGGTTGCGGAAAGGCCGATATCCACCGACATGGTCGCTTTCGCCATGCCAATATTGGTACGATCAATAAAGCTGATGATGTACGCCACGATAAGCAGCGGCATCAAATGACGGTAGATCTTTTTATGGGTGCGCTGTAGCTGCGTCCCGTTTACCGCCTTTTCATTTATTGCGGACATGGTTATTATTTCCCCGTATTCGTGGTCAGAAGCCTTGCCGGGATCGCGTCGATCCCGTTCGTCAGCTCACAGGTTGTCGCCGGGTGCTGACCCGAACGACGCCCGGCCCGAAGCCCCACTTCGGGCCGTCTTTTCCTAAGCGCCTTCGCGCTCGAATAGCATAGAAATCCCCTGGCCGCCGCCGATGCACATGGTGACCAGACCGGTGCGCGCGCCGCTGCGCGCCATTTCATACATCAGTTTGACCGGCAGGATGGCACCGCTGGCGCCCACCGGGTGGCCGAGGGCGATCGCGCCGCCGTTGACGTTAACGCGGGCCGGATCGAGATGCAGATCGTTCATCACCGCCAGCGCCTGGGCGGCGAAGGCCTCATTGAGTTCAATTAAATCGATGGCGTGGACATCCATATTGAGACGGTCCATCAGACGCCGGGTAGCGGGAGAGGGGCCAAACCCCATAATATCCGCGCCGCAGCCGGCAACCGCCCAGCCGCGAATCCGCATGCGCGGGGTGAGGCCGCGTTTTTCCGCCTGCTGGCGGGTCATCATCACCAGCGCGGCCGCACCGTCGTTAATGCCGGAGGAGTTGGCCGCCGTCACCACGCCGTCGGCTTTAAATGCCGGGCGTAGCGCGGCAAGCTTTTCACGCGGGGTGTCGCGCGGGTGTTCATCGGTCGCAAACAGGCGGGTCGATTTTTTGCCGTCCGGCACCTCAAGGGCCAGAATCTGCTCGCGGAAGCGATCCTCAGCGATCGCCTTCAGCGCTTTCTGCTGGCTTGCCCAGGCGAAATCGTCCATCGCTTCGCGAGAGATACCGAAGCGTTGCGCGACATTTTCCGCCGTGATGCCGTTGTGATAAGGCCCTTCCGGCCAGGTAAGAATGGAGATCAGCCCATCTTCCAGCTCGCCGTGGCCCATGCGATAGCCATCGCGCGCTTTACGCAGGTAGTAGGGGAGCTGGGTCATATTTTCCGTTCCGCAGGCGACGACCACCTCGGCCTGGCCGCTTTGCAGCTGCATCATGCCGTCCGCGAGGGCCTGGAGCCCGGATCCGCACTGGCGGTTAACCGAATAGGCAGTGTTCTCCTGCGGGATCCCCGCCCGTAGCTGGCAGATGCGGGCGATAAAGCCGCTTTCGGCGATTTGCCCGACGTTGCCGACGATCGTTTCGTCGATATCCTGCGGCGCAAGCCCGGCGCGGTTGACCGCTTCGCGAATAACCGCTGCCCCGAGGTCATGCTGGTGGGTATGCTTAAGACTGCCGTTAAAGGTGCCAATAGCGGTACGAACGCCGCTGACAACCACAATATCATTAGCCTGTGTCATCGTTTTTCTCCTTACAGCACCATGCCGCCGCCGACGTTAATCACTTCACCGTTGATATAGCGTGCGCCGTCGGATGCCAGAAACGCCACGCACTCGCCAACGTCTTTCGCCTCCCCGGCGTAGCCCGCGGGTATCTTATTGATCATGATTTGCCAGACGTTTTCCGGGACGCCGCGCGTCATATCGGTATCGATAAAGCCCGGGCAGATGGCGTTAACCGTGACGCCTTTCTTCGCCAGTTCGCGGCAGGCGGTTTTGGTCATCCCCACCACGCCGGCTTTTGACGCCGAATAGTTGGTTTGCCCGACGTTGCCAAGCCAGCTGGCGGAAGCGATATTGATAATGCGGCCCGCGCCGCGCTCGCGCATGCGGATGGCGGCCTGCTGCATACAGAGAAAAGTGCCCTTCAGATTGACATCGATCACCGTGTCCCAATCCGCTTCGGAGAGTTTGTGCAGCATGGCGTCTCGGTTAATTCCGGCGTTATTCACCACAATATCCACCGGGCCAAACGCCTCTTCGGCCTGGGAAAACAGCGCTTCGACCTGCGCTTTTTCACCGATATTGCAGCTGATAAACAGTGCCTGCGCGCCCGATTCGCGCAGGGAGGCAGCGGCGGCTTCGCCGTGCGCGTCGCGATCGGCGATGATCACGCGCGCGCCTTCCCGCGCAAGCACCTGGGCAATGCCAAAGCCGATACCGCGAGCGGCGCCGGTGACAATGGCGGTTTTACTGGCAAGTTTCATAGCTAATTTCCTTATGAGTCAGAGGATGAATTCCGGGACAGATGTTCCGCGAGGCCGCAGGGCTGCGGGGTGAACAAGCGGCTGTCCATAACCTGAAGATCCGTGGCGATCGTCGGACGAAAATCCATATGCGCCAGGATGTCGCGCTCAAGATCGATACCGGGGGCGATTTCCGTCAGCACCGGCCCCTCCGGGCGCAGTTCGAAAACCGCCCGTTCGGTGACGTAATGCATGGTTTGTCCTTTGGCGCGGGCCAGCTCGCCGTTGTAAGAAATCTGATTAACCCCGGCGACGAATTTGCGTACCTCGCCTTCGCGACGGATATGCAGCGCTCCTTGTTCACAGGCGATCTCCAGCCCTTTGGCGGTAAAAGAGGAGCAGAACACGACGTGGCGGGCATTCTGGGTGATATCGATAAAACCACCCGCGCCGGGGCAGGAGGTGCCGAGCCGCGTGGCGTTGACGTGGCCGTGCGGGTCTATCTCGCCGGCGCCCATAAAGGTGATATCGACCCCGGCGCCGTTGTAATAGAGCATTTGATCCTGGTGGCTTATCATCGCGCTCAGATTACGGCCGATGCCGAAATCAACGCCGCCCGCCTGCTGCCCACCGTAGATCCCTGACTCCACGGTGATGGTGACCTGCTCGCCGAGCCGTTCTTCGTGAATGATGGCGCCAATAACGTCGTTGGGAATGCCGGTGCCGAGATTGATGACGCAGCCGGGCGTCAGATAGCGGCAGGCAATCCGCCCGATGAGCTTGCGCAGGTCGAGCGGCAGCGGCGCGTTCTGCGCGGCGGGAAGCTGGATATCGCCGCACAGCGCCGGATCGAAGTCCCAGCTGGAGGTCTGGCGGTGATCCGTCTGCGGCTCTTCGCACACCACAATGGCGTCGATCAGGTTGCCGGGAACGGTGATGCTTTTCGGATGCAGCGAGCCTTTCGCCACGCGATATTTCACCTGCGCCAGCACCTTCGCCCCATAGCGTCTGGCGGCGAGAACCGCGTGCAGAACTTCCAGCTTCATCACCTCTTCATCGGTCGTGAGGTTGCCGTCTTCATCAGCATGGGTGCCGCGCACAATGACCACGTCCAGAGGAATGGCCGGGTAGAACAGATACTCGTCGCCGCGAAACGTCACGTGCTCGATCAGATCGGGCCGTTCGCGGGTGCGGACGTTCATCCGCCCGCCTTCCATGCGCGGATCGACAAAGGTACCGAGCCCGACGGGGGAAAGGCGCCCCGTAAGTCCGGCAGCCATCGCGCTATAGAGATGAACGATCTGCCCCTGCGGCAGACACCAGGCTTCCACTTCGTTGTTGTTGATCATCGCCATCCAGCGCGGCGCCAGGCCCCAGTGCGAACCGATGAGGCGCGTCACCATACCCGGATGGGCGAAGTGCTGGATACCGCGCTGGCGATCGCTTTGCCCTGCGGCATGCAGCAGCGTCAAATCGCGCGGCTCGCCTCCGCTCAGAAAACGCGCTTCGATGGCGCCTAAAATGGATTCCGCCGCGCCGATAAGCGTCATCCCGACGGTACAGACGGTGTCTCCGCTGGCGACCCGCTGCGCCGCTTGATGGGCGCTGATAAATTTGTTGCTCACTTTTTATCCTCCGTTGATAGCGTGATGATGGATTCCGCGAGGCGCGTTTTAAGCTGCTGTTTGCTCACTTTTCCGTTATGGGTACGCGGTAAAACGCGGGTGAAAATAATGCGCGCCGGCAGCTTAAAGCGGGCGATTTTGACCTTCAGCCAGCCGAGGATCTCTTCGCTGGTCAGGTGGTGCTGACCGTCCGGCACGATAAACGCCACCGGCTCTTCGCCATAGACCGGGCTGGGGGTCGGGATCACGGCAACTTCCCGCACGCCCCGATAGGTAGAGAGGATGTTCTCCAGCTCCAGCGAGTAGATCTTCTCTCCGCCGCGATTGATCATGTCTTTGCTACGGTCTTTGATGTACAGCCAGCCTTCGTCGTCGAGATAGCCAAGATCGCCGGTACAAAACCAGCCCTGCGCATCGCAGCTCGGGCGTCGTTCGCTGTGCTGCCAGTATTCGCGGATCACCACATCGCCTTTTAGCCAGATATGCCCGATTTGCCCGGCGGGGAGGGGCTGCTGGCGATCGTTGCGGATCGTAATGGCGAGACCGGGGATCGCCTGGCCCGAACTGCCGCATTTAGCGCTGCCCCAGACGTCGCCCGGAAAAATCGTCGCGGGTGAGGTCGTTTCGGTGAGACCGTAGATCGGCTGAATCGCCGTATGCGGGAACAGGGTTTTTAGCTCCGCGATCAGTCCGTCGCTCAGGTGGCCCGCGCCGCAGGCAATCGTGCGCAGCGCGGGGAAATCGCCAGGATGGCTGGCGCTCTGCTCGCGCGCAGCCTGGCAAAGCAGGATAAAAATGGTTGGCGAGCCGTGCAGAAAGGTAATGTTCTGCTCGCGCAGGGTGTTGATTACCTGCGGGGCGTTGAACCGGTGCTGTAGCCAGATGCTCGCGCCAAGGCTAATAAACAGCGCCAGCAGCGCCGACAGGCCGGTGATGTGATAGATAGGCACCGCCAGAATGGTGCTATCCGCGGCGGTAAGATGCAGTTTTTGCGTGTAAGCGTCAATCGCGCAGAGCAGGTTGTGGTGCGTGATAATCGCCCCTTTAGGCTCGCCGGTGGTACCGGAGGTAAACATCATCACCGCCGTATCATCGCGGTTAACCGGGGTCGGCAGACGGGTTAGCGGATCGGGAAGAGAGAGCGCCTGCCATTCGCTGAGCGAAATGCAGCGGGCGTCGGGAGTGTGTTTCAGCCAGTCCTGCACGGTCGCATCGAACAGCACGGCCCGGGGGGCGATATGACCCACCAGCTCCTCGCTTTCGGCCTGCTTAAGCTTAGTGCTGAAAGGGACCACTTCGATGCCCAGACCCAGCGCGGCAAATAGGACTTCGCAAAAAGCGGGATGATTCCCCCAGGCCAGCAGGATTCGATCGCCTTTGCGCAGCGACCAGACCTGGTCAAGCTGCGCCATCGCTCGCTGTACCCGCAGGTGAAAATCGCGGTACAGATAGCGCCGATCCTCAAACGCCAGCGCCAGCGCATCCGGGCTGCGGGTGGCGCTGCGGCTCAGGGCCTGGTAAAGATTCTGGAAGTCGGCGGAGGTGCTGCTCATTTGTCTCTCCTGAT
Source organism: Klebsiella sp. BDA134-6 (assembly GCF_015601345.1). NCBI lineage: Bacteria > Pseudomonadati > Pseudomonadota > Gammaproteobacteria > Enterobacterales > Enterobacteriaceae > Klebsiella > Klebsiella sp. BDA134-6. The sequence continues at coordinate 4,949,401 of NZ_CP064784.1, read as the reverse complement.
ATCGCGTATTGACTGAATGTAGTCTGGGGAAATTCAGGAGAGGAAATTGCCGAATGGCTCACAATAGAAAATCAACAAAACAGAAGCAATTTTGTAACATTGCACAATAGGCAGGAGAGGCTGGGTAGGGGAGAGAAATCCTCGAATTACCCCGGTTTTTGTAAAGCCAGAGGAAGCCCGCTTTTAGACCCGTATTAACCGGGCCTAAAAGGGAGAAGGGAATCAGGCCGGCCGCTTAGCGCTTAAAGGCATCAAACTCGAGCCGTTCGCCGTCGGGGCCGCGAATAAGCAGGAAGCGCACATTTTCTTCCTCAATCGGCCCTTCATCGAGCGGATAACCGAGCGCCGCCAGCCGCCGCTGCACCGCATTCAGGTCGCTAACTTCCAGCGCCAGATGATCGATACCGCAGCGAGGAGCGTCAAAAGGCGTTCCTGTGGGCAGCTGGTACAGCTCAAGAACGGCGCCCCCCATTTCAAGGAAAGCGACTTCAATGGCGCCCTGCGGCGAAGGTTTGCTAAACCGCTGCTGGCGCTGAAAGCCCAGCGGTTCATAGAAGGCCAGCGAACGCGTTAAGTCGCTGACCTGATAGCCGATATGAGCAATTTTATTAACCAGTTCACGCATTTCATACCCCCTTACGCACGCACCAGAAACCGTAGAAAGCGACATATACAAAGCACAGGAGCGGGGCGATAAAGGCGATTTGCATATTGCCGCCGTTCATATCCGAGATAATGCCCATCACCAGCGGAATAACGGCCCCGCCGATAATCGACATCACCACGATCGAGCCCGCGGTCTGGGTATCTTTCCCCATGCCTTTAATGACCAGGCCAAAGTTAGTCGGCCAGCATGGCGCCATACAGAAGCTGACCAGAATGAGTGCATAGACCGCCAGCATTGAACTGCTGAACACGGCGACCAATAAAAGGACAGTGGCGGCCAGGGCAAAGGTACCGAGCAGCAGCGCCGGATTCAGGCGGTTCATCAACCAGGTGGCCACGGTTTTACCCACGGCGTAAATCACCAGAGAAGCCAGCAGCCAGTAAGTCGCGGAGTGCTCGCTGGTGCCCTGCTGCACGAGCTGCACAAAGCGAATCGTGAAGCTCCATACGCCAACCTGGGCGCCGACGTACAAAAACTGCGACAGGATCCCGAGGCGAAAGCGCGGGATAGCAAACAGGCGTTTCAGCGTAGGTCCCATGCTTTCTGTCGGGATCTGCTGCTGTTGAGACGGCGTGCCCTTGCACGACGGGAATTTAATAAACACGAACACCAGCGCCAGTACTACCAGCACGGAGCCGATAATCAGATAGGGCCCGACCACCTGGCCGACCATCTGATGGCGCGCGGTGTCCGCGGCGGCGGCGGGCATCGCCAGCAGCTGTTCATGGCTCGGATCGTTTTCGCCAAAGACCATCACCTGGCCAATCAGCACGCCGGAAATCACGCCCAGCGAGTTGAAGATCTGCGAAAAGTTAATGCGTTGGGTGGACGATTGAATCGGGCCCAGCAGGCTTGAGTAGGTGTTTGCCGACGTTTCCAGAAAAGAGAGTCCGCAGGCGATCACCCCCAGGCAGGCGAGGAACGCGCCGTAGGTCATGATCTGCGCGGCCGGAACGAACAGGAAACAGCCGAGGGCGTACAGGCACAGCCCAATAATAATCGCCGCTTTATAGGAATAGCGCTTAATCAGCGCCGCCGCAGGCAGGGCGACAAAAAAATAGCCGAGGAAAAAAATCGACTGCACCAGCGCCGTCTGGGTATCCGTTAAATCGAAGCCCTTTTTAAACTGGGCGATCAAAATATCATTCAGGTTACCCGCCATGCCCCATAGAGCAAACAGGCAACAGACCAGTAAAAATTGCAGCCAGGGGGTGTGCGTTAAATACGCGCTGGTGTCCAGTTTTTCATGGTGGACCGCCGCTTTATCGACCTTATCCGTTATTAGCGTACTCATTGAGCTATCCTCTTAATGGTTTTTATACAGTAGGGTTTATGCCATTTGATAATCAGAGGCGGCACGCAAAAGCCGTTCTCGTGCCTCCTGGTAATCCGGTAAAGATGATGCGCCCTGCTTTTCGACGCTGACGGCGGCATAGGCCGCCGCGAATCGGGCCGCGGTATGCAGCGGCTCGCCGCAGGCCAGACGCGCCGCCAGCGCGCCGTTAAAGGCATCGCCCGCGCCGGTGGTATCGCGGGGATGAGAAGGAAAGCACGGGATAGGGGATTTCACGCCCTGCTCGCTCAACAGGGCGCCCTTTGCGCCAAGGGTGATAATGACATTGCGCGCGCCCTGAGCATGGAGCATATCGGCGGCCTCGGCCGCGGCCGCCAGACTGTCAACCCGGCGCCCGGTCATTAGCCCGGCCTCCGTCGCGTTCGGCGTGAGCAGATCCACTTTGCTTAGAAAGGCGCGCTCAACGGGCTGCCAGGGGGCGGGATTGAGCACCACGAAGGCCCCGGCTGCTTTCGCGGCGTCAACGACCTGTTCAATGGCGGAAAGATTGTTTTCCAGCTGAACCAGAACCACATCCGCGCAGCCGATAGCGGGGACGCAGCTGGCGATTTCATCATCGCTAACCGTCATATTCGCGCCGGGGTCGACGGCGATCATGTTTTCGGCATCGTTGCCGGCCACATAAATCAGCGCATTGCCGGTGGGGACATCTTCGGCGACCAGCAGCGTTACGGCGTTAAACCCCACGCCTTTTAGATGGCGGCGGGCAAAATGGCCGAACGTATCATTACCAATCTTGCCGATATAGTGGACATTCGCTCCCGCTTTTAGCGCGGCGGTGGCCTGGTTCGCCCCTTTTCCGCCGGCGCTGGTCATGCTCCCGCAGGCCACTAACGACTCGCCCGGGACGGGAAAGCGTTCCACTCTGGCCACCATGTCGAAATTGAATGAACCAAAAACGCAGACTTTTCCTGACATCATTCGCTCCTTTATACGCACTCGGGGGAGTGCAGCGCGGCGGACAGTTCCCGGGACATTTTTTCCCAGGCCTGCTCGAGCGGCATATCCGGGCGGAATAAGCCGCTGCTGCCCATCACTAATACCTGCGCCCCGGCGCCCAGCAGCTCACGGTAGGTGGTGCGGTTGCATGAGCCGTCGACTTCCAGCAAGAAGTGGAGGTCGCGGGTCTCTTTTAGCTGATGAAGCTGCACGATTTTGGCGGTCATTTCGGGAATAAACGGCTGACCGGCATAGCCCGGATCGACGGTCATCACCGTGACCTTATCGAGCAGATGCAGATAGTGCTGCATGCTCTCAACCGGCGTGGCGGGATTGAGCACCATGCCCACCGCTTTACCCGCCTGGCGGATGGAATTGATGATGCGAAAGGCTTCCCGGCAAATGGTTTCCGGATGCAGTGAAATGGCGTCTGCTCCGGCTTCTATCAGCGCCGGGATAAATGCCGCAGGTTCCTCAACCATCAAATGGACGTCGATCGGCAGCGACGTGTAAGGACGAATCTGCGCGACAAAGCTGGCTGATAGCGCCAGATTTTTAACGTAGTGCCCGTCCATCACGTCGACGTGCAGCCTGTCGGCTTTGCTATTTAAAAAGCGCAGCTGTTCGGTCACTTGCATCATGTCCATGCACATGAGCGAGGGAGAAAGGTAATAACGCATAAGGCCTCTTTTTATTCCGGTAGTGGCTGATTTCAGGCAAAGTCTGGCCCTGCCGCGTGAAGCAGCGTTTCGACAATGCGCGTATTGGCCGTCACGTCATGACGGCGCACTCAGGCGATTTGTAAGCCGACGTTGTGCCAGGTCATCTCTTTTTCCAGCAGCGGATCGGTAAACTTTTCGGTAATTAAACAGTCCAGTTCGCCTAACCCGCCGATCCGCGCGACGCCTGTTCGCCCCAGCTTGCTGCCGTCGACTAATGCCACCGTCTGACGGGCGGCCAGCATCATCTGTTTCAACAGGGCGGCGTGGGCTTCCGTACCCGCATATAAGCCGCTATCGCGCTCCAGTCCCTGGCAGGAGAAAAAGAGCGTATCGACGGCGTACTCCCGCAGCGTTCGTGAGGCGGTTTCACCGAAGAACGACTCCTCGGTCGGGGAAAAATCGCCCCCCAGTCCCACGAGATGCAACGAGCGTCTGCTCATCAGCGTTTGCAAGATGCGGATGGAGGGCGTAATCACCGTTAGCGCCATCTCCGGCATCTGCCGGGCCAAAAACCAGCTGGTGCTGCTGCCGTCCAGGACGATGGTCTGTCCCGGCTGCAGAAACTGCAGCGCTTTGCGGGCAACGCGCATTTTTCCTTCGCTGTGCAGTAGCGTTCTCTGCTGAAAGCTTCCCTGGCTATCTTCGACCGGCAGAGCGGGCGACGCCGCCCGGATTGCCGGCAGCGGGTTCTCCGCCGCCAACGCTCCTCCATGGCTCCGATTTAAGATCCCTTTCCGTTCCAGCGCGCTCAGATCGCGGCGAATCGTTTCCCTGGAAACCTGGGTCGCTTGCGCGATCTCATTGACCCGCATTACGCCGTGTTGGCCCAGCAGTTCGACAATCAAACGGTGACGTTCCAGCGGCAACATAGCTCTCTCCTGAAGTACATAATCAGATTACCTTTCCCTTGCGCGGGGCGTTGAGAGCGCGGGAATATCCTCTGAAGGCGATCTTTTCGTCGCCGGAGAGTGTGACAGGAAACGCATTTCAACCTCCCTCCCGGCACCCGTTTCCGCTACCTCGCTCGTTATCCGGTCACAAACAAAAACAAACAAAAATAAATGCAATATTGCGGTTGTGCCCGTTTATGCCCATTTACGCCCGTTCAGCAAGAGCTTCGCTCATTTTCCGTCTGCTAATTAAAAACAAATGAAAATAAAAAAATGCTAATTTGATCACGTTATTTTCATTTAATGCGTTTTTAAATGGATTTAAGCCGATTAACAGCATTAAATGAAAGCAAATAAAAACAAAGAGCAGGATGAAACCATGAATGAAACAACCCGTCGTTTTGCGCGTTTAGTCGACCTGAGCGCAGTCCAGGCCACCAGTACCGAAGCGGACGTTCGCGCCTGCGCCGAGCTGGCTACCCGATACAACATTATTTCCGTCCATGTGCTGCCCTGCTGGACGCGTTTTCTCAGTACGTTGCTGCCGCAGCAGGGAACGGGAGAGGTGATGATTGGCGGGCCGGTCGGCTTTCCCGGCGGCGGGCATGCTACTGATACCAAGGTTCAGGAAGTGCGGCAGCTGATTGCCGATGGCGCCCGCGAAGTCGATATGGTGGTGAACATCGGCAAAGTGTTATCCGGCGATTATGACTATGTGCGCGAGGATTTACGCCGCGTGGTGGACGCCGCCGCGCCGGTACCGGCGAAGGTGATCCTCGAAACGCACTATCTCAATGAGGAGCAGATTCGCCGCGTGTGCGATATCGCCGTAGAGGTGGGGATGAAGTGGGTCAAAACCTCCACCGGCTGGGCGCCGACCGGCGCGACGGTGGAGAAAGTCAGCATCATTGCCGACCAGCTTAAAGGCCGAATCGATATCAAAGGCGCAGGAGGCATTCGCGATCTGGAAACGGTGCGCGCGCTTTACCAGCTTGGCGTCCGCCGCTTTGGCATGAGCCACGGTGCGGTCAGCAAAGTGCTGACTGAACTGGAGCAGCACCCGGAGCGCTTTCCCGAGCTGAACGCCGATTAAACTGAGAGACCGCGGGCCTGATGGCCCGCCATAAAACGTCACCGGAGTCAGTGATGAAAGATAAAATACTCACGATTGATGTTGGCACTGGTAGTACCCGCGCCGCTATTTTGTGCGTTGATGGCACGATGGTCGGCTTTGCGCAGAGGGAGTATGAGCAGACCACGCCGCGTGCGGGCTGGTCAGAACAGGCTCCTTCTCTATGGTGGCGGGCCGCCTGTGAATGCATACGCGAGGTGCTCTACCGCTATCCTGAAATGGTTACGCAGATTGCGGTCATTGGCGCCTGCGGACAGATGCACGGCACCGTCCTGCTGGACGACTGCGGCGAGCTGGTGGAGGACCGGGCGCTGCTGTGGAATGACAAGCGCAGCCAGCCGCAGGTGGATGCCTTTACCGCGCGCGAAGGGCGGGAAAAGTGGCTGGCGCATTTAAATAATCCGCCCGCGGCGGCCTGGCCGGCTTTTAAATTAGCCTGGTGGCGTGAACATCATCCGGAGCGTTGGCCAAAGCTCGCCAAAGTGTTAATGCCGAAGGACTATATTAATTTCATGCTCACCGGCGCCCTGGCGACCGACTATAGCGAGGCGTCCTGCTATTTCCTGATGGACAGCGAAACCCGCAACTGGTCTTCGCAAGCCTGCGAAACGTTTGGCCTGCGGGTCGATCAGCTACCTGAGCTTAAACTTTCCAGCGACATCATCGGCCAGGTGACGCCGCGCGCATCCGATACGACGGGGCTACCTGTCGGTATCCCGGTGGTGGCAGGCACGTCCGATATGGCGGCCTCTCTGCTCGGTTCTGGCGTGTATGAGCCGGGGATGGCGTCCGACTCCACCGGCACGTCGACGCTAATAACGGTGGTATCGCAGCGGCCGTTACGTCATCCGCTGGTCAATAATCTTCATCTGGCTAACGCGGCCTGGGGTGGATTTACGATTCTGGATGCCGGAGGCGATGCCGTCCGCTGGGCGCGGCTGGCGCTGGCCGATAACCAGATAACGCACCCGCAGCTTTTGCAGGAAGCAGCCGCGGTGCCTGCCGGTGCGGAAGGGCTGCTCTTTCTTCCCTATCTGACGGGAGAGCGCCTGGCCGAGCACACGAACTCGCGGGCGCAGTTTTTCGGCCTGCAGCGCAAGCATCGCCGCGGCCATTTATTTCGCGCGGTTCTGGAAGGGGTGGCCTTTGCGTCCTGGCGCAACCTTCGCCAGCTGCAAGCGTGCGGGCAATATCCGCAGCAAATGATCGCTTCCGGCGGCGGCGCGCGCAGCCCGCTGTGGCTTGAAATCAAAGCGGCGGCGTACAATCTTCCGATATTATCCACGCGCAATCAGGAGAATGGCGTCACCGGATGCGGTATTATCGCCGGGGTTGGCGCAGGGCTTTACGCCGATTTTGCCAGCGGCGTGCGGCAGACGGTGCAGTTCGACAAGCTGATTTCGCCGGATCCCCGTCTGCGGGAATATTACCAGGCCTGCAGCGAGCTTTTTGATACGCTCTACCGGCAATCCGCCGCCTTATACGACAGGCTGGATGCGCTGAGTGCGGGACCAGACTGAAGGTATGCTATCGCGCGGAGAGCGCCGTAAATATAGAGAGAGGCAGAATGTTTGCAGAAGAAAGACAGGAGAAGTTGCTCAGTATTCTCAGGGAAAAACGCAAAGTGGCTGTTTCTGAGATGTGTGACGTCTTTAATGTATCTGGCGCCACCATTCGTGCCGATCTCCGACAGCTGGAAGAGGAGGGGCTGCTGACCCGTACCCACGGCGGCGCCGTTCTTCGCACGCGGGCAAGCTTTGAACAGGCCTCTGACGCGCGCGAAATCGTCAACCTCAGCGCGAAAGAGCGCATCGGCCAGCGCGCGGCGGCGCTGGTTGAGGATGGCGACATTATCGTGCTGGATACCGGTACCACGACCCTGCATATCGCGCGCAATATTCGCGACAGACAAAACGTCACGGTGGTGACCAACGATTACCAAATCGCCCGCGAGCTGGAAGCCAGCCCCTCTATTCAAACCATTCTGCTGGGTGGGATCGTGAAGAAGGGGTACCACTGCGTGGTGGCTATCAACGGGCGCTCCATTCTCGATACGCTGAACGTCGATAAAGCGTTTATGGGCGCCAATTCGCTATCGCTGAAACACGGCGCCTGCGTGGCCGATATCATGCTGGCAGAAACGAAACGCGGCATGGTTGAACACGCCAGCCAGGTGATTATCGTCTGCGACTACAGCAAGCTGAATAACACCTCCCTTGCCCAATTTACCGCCGCGGATCGGATTGATACCGTGGTGGTCGATCGTCTGCCCGATGACGTTCAGGCGTATCGCAACGCCGGCATTCAGGTGATCTCCCTGGATGAAGAGGCGCACCCCTAGCGTTCTGTTCCGGCAGCGGCGCCACCGGACCCGGAGTGCCACGGTAAAGGGCTCGGTAATGCGCTGCGTAAAGGATACCCGCTGTTGGCTAAGATAAACCCGGCGCTGAGAAAGTGATGGCTTCTCCAGAATATAGCGAAATGAAACCACGCTGGATGAAATCGTCGTTGATAGTGGCGTACAGGAAAGATACCCCCGGAGGGTATAGCGCCTCAAACGTACCTGTATGCCATCGGGAGCATCGGCCTATCCGTCAACGAACAAACGGGTCACTGGTTTTCCCGCTTTTTAAAAGTTTTCAATACATTATGCGCATAGCTAATATAATCCTTAGCAAGTAGACATTTAAAATGTTACGTGAAACTTCTGAAAAACATGTCTAATGAAATAAAAAGTGGATTTTATTTCAATCTTTATGTCAGAATCGCGTTATGACAGTAAAAACCATATTTTATATATTGTCATTATGCAAGCCATAATGAGCGGTTATTACCGAACGCTACAGAAATAATATTCTGAGGCGTTGTCTGATTATCCGCATGGAGAATTATCGTGATGCTATCCTATTTTAAAAACTTCGCTGGTGATTATGTAGGATAGACATCATATGGCAGGAAGAATAAATGAGTTCGATGACAAATAGCCTGGAAAGATTAAGGGAAGAAAAGGAGAAAATAAAACGACAGCGGCATGAGTTTAAAATAAAATTCGTGTGCTTGTATGTCTCAATATTGTCACATCTAAAAGCTAACCCTGATAATAAAGTTACCAAGGGATCTTTTGGTGATACCAAAAAAATAACCGTGGCAAACGATGGCTTCTTTTTTGATATTAGTTTCAAATATGACTATGCAAGAAATAAAGTGCGGATCGTTGTATCTGAAGAAAGTCTATCGCTGAAAGTCAGGCTCACCCTGAGGCTGGTGACATCAAAAGCGAAATGGCGCATTGTAAAAATATCCCATAAAAAGTTTAAGTATCTTTTTAGAGTCATGAAGCCACAAATGATTGAGGGGCTTATCGTCTTTTTGATCCGCTATCTGTAGATATTTCCTCTCCGTCAGCGGGCCATCTAGTCGGGATGCTCGCTACGAGCGTTCCTCCGGCTGCCGGTTGGAATATTCCCTGCCGCGAGTCCCGTCTTGTTTGAGTCGATGAGAATGCCATTAAACGGCGTTACTCAATAAAGCCCACCATTAATGCTGTTTTTTCCTGCTTTTCCCCCTTTTACCGCCCGGGTTTCCTGGTGGGATGAGGTTGCTATGGTAATTTATTAACTTATTGTAATTAAATAGAAAAGTATCATTTTTGTCATGAATGCCTCTGTCAATCACATTTCCCCTCTCACCAACTTTAAATCTGTAAAAGTAGACGTTTGTCGACTTTTCATCTAAAAAGTTGGGGGAAGGGACTAGACAGGACCATTATTAGGTTATCAAATGGTTAAATTACGTCACATTAAATGTGAATGATTGGTCTTATGTATAAAAGGCCAACACGCTTTCCGCTGCGTTAAAGCGCTGCGGACATCTTTGGGAGAAGTTATGCATTCCTCTGTTAATAAAAATGAAACTCGGACCTTTTTTGGTCATCCTTACCCCCTCGGTTCACTGTTTTTCACCGAAATGTGGGAACGGTTCTCGTTTTACGGTATTCGTCCGTTACTGATCCTGTTTATGGCGGCCACCGTCTATGACGGTGGGATGGGGCTGGCGCGCGAGAACGCGTCGGCCATTGTCGGGATCTTTGCCGGGACCATGTATCTTGCCGCGCTGCCGGGCGGCTGGCTGGCTGATAACTGGCTCGGGCAACAAAAGGCGGTCTGGTACGGTTCGATACTGATCGCTCTGGGCCATCTCTCCATCGCCCTGTCGGCGGTGATGGGCGATAGCCTGTTCTTTATTGGCCTGATGTTTATCGTGCTCGGTTCCGGCCTGTTTAAAACCTGTATTTCGGTGATGGTCGGTACCCTCTACAAAAAAGGCGATGCGCGCCGCGATGGCGGCTTCTCGCTGTTTTATATGGGCATCAACATGGGGTCGTTTATCGCCCCGCTGATCTCCGGCTGGCTGATTAAATCCCACGGCTGGCACTGGGGCTTCGGCATCGGCGGCATCGGGATGCTGGTCGCGCTGATTATCTTCCGCGTTTTTGCCGTCCCGGCGATGAAACGCTACGACAGTGAAGTCGGCCTCGATTCCACCTGGAACAGCCCGGTAGTGAAACGAAATGGCGTCGGCGCATGGTTGCTGGCGCTAACGGTGGGCGTGGCGGTTATCATCGCCTTGATTGCCCAGGGCGTTATCGTGATTAACCCGGTGGCGGTCGCCAGCGTACTGGTCTACGTGATTGCGGCGTCGGTGGTACTCTATTTTATCTACCTGTTCGTCTTCGCCGGATTGAGCCGCAAAGAGCGCGCCCGCCTGCTGGTATGCTTTATCCTGCTGATCTCTGCCGCCTTTTTCTGGTCGGCGTTTGAGCAGAAACCGACCTCGTTTAACCTGTTCGCTAACGACTATACCAACCGTATGCTCGGCTCCTTCGAGATCCCGGCGGTGTGGTTCCAGTCGATTAACGCCCTGTTTATTATTCTGCTGGCGCCGGTATTTAGCTGGGCGTGGCCTGCGCTGGCGCGTAAAAACGTGCGTCCGAGCAGCATCACCAAGTTTGTTATCGGTATTTTATGCGCGGCGGCGGGCTTTGGCCTGATGATGCTGGCGGCGCAAAACGTCCTGAGCAACAACGGCGCGGGCGTCTCGCCGATGTGGCTGGTGGGCAGTATTCTGATGCTGACGCTGGGCGAGCTGTGCCTCAGCCCGATTGGCCTCGCGACCATGACGCTGCTGGCGCCGGAAAGAATGCGCGGCCAGATGATGGGGCTGTGGTTCTGCGCCAGCGCCCTGGGGAACCTGGCGGCGGGTCTGATTGGCGGTCACGTGAAGGCCGATCAGCTGGATATGCTGCCCGACCTGTTCGCACGCTGCTCTATTGCGCTGCTGATCTGCGCCGCGGTGCTGTGCCTGCTGATTGTTCCGGTTCGCCGGATGCTGGAAAACACCCGTAGCGACAAGCCGCAGGAGCCCGCGGCTAACGCGTAACCCCGCAAAAACCCGGCGCGTTCTGCGCCGGGTTTATCCCTTAACGGTAAACAATACCGCCATCGATCAGAATCGACTGACCGGTAACATAATCGGAATCCGGGCCTGCCAGATAAGAGACCAGGCTTGCCACATCGTCCGGCGTTTCGGCGCGGCCAAGGGCGATGCCTTCAACGTATTTTTTATAAGTTTCGCCCACCGGCGCACCGGTAATTTCCGCAAAGCGCTTATCGATTTCGGTCCACATCCCGGTTCCCACAATCCCCGGACAGTAGGCATTAACCGTAATGCCGCGGCTGGCATACTCCTTCGCCGCCGCCTGCGTCAGGGCGCGTACGGCAAATTTGGTGGCGGAATAAACGCCCAGCAGCGCGAAACCATCATGACCGGCGATAGAGCAGGCGTTGATGATTTTCCCTTTCTGCTGACGATCGATGAATTTTTTCGCCGCCGCCTGAATACCCCACAGGGTACCCTGAACGTTGATGCGCATGATGCGGTCCACTTCTTCAGGCGTCACATCGGCCAGCGCCTGAACCTGGGCGATCCCGGCGTTGTTCACGATAATATCAAAGCCGCCCAGCTGTTTTTCCGCTTCATCAATGGCGGCGTACACCTGCGCGCGATCGGCGATGTTAGCGACGAAGGTGGCTGCTTTGCGTCCCAGCGCTTCCACTTCGGCGGCGACGGCGGCAATCCCTTCAGGGTTCACGTCGACCAGCATCACCGACGCGCCGTCTTTGGCCAGACGCAACGCAATACCGCGGCCAATGCCCTGACCGGCGCCGGTTACCAGCGCAACTTTATTTTCGATAGCCATGTCTGTACTCACCTTGTACTGATTAATAAACTAGGGAGGCCCGCGGCCGATGTCGTCGTAGCCGCTGCGGCGAATGGCACTACTCTATCGGGCGCGATAAGCGTGGCCTACCCCCCTGATGGGGGGGATAATGAGCGTACGGACTGGATTAAGGAGTAATCGTGGTATGGCCTTTTTATCCTCGGCGGATGATGCGCTGGCAGCGCTTGTTCATCAGGAACCTTTACGCTTCACGGGGACGCTGCCGCTTATCTCCACGCGCTTTACGCCGCCCCGTACGCCGGAAAGTCTGCTGTCGCGGGAGCGCCTGCTACAGCGCCTCGACGCCGCCGTCTCCCGCCGTTTAACCCTGGTGCGCGCGCCCGCCGGATTTGGCAAAACCACCCTGCTGGCGCAGTGGTACCGGCACCGCCTTCGACAAGGGGATGCGCTGGCCTGGCTGAGCCTTGAAGAGGATGACAACGCGCCGCTACTGTTTATACGCTATCTGCAGGAGGCGCTGCGGCCCTTGTGGCAGGGGTGGAGCCCGTCGTTTCTGCAGCTGCTGCAAGGCGAGCTTCCGGCCGATCTCCCCCTGTTCTTTGCTGAACTCGTTAATCAGCTTAATCAGTGCCCGCACCCGCTGTATCTGATCCTCGACGACTATCAATGCATCAGCGATCCGGCGATTCATCAGGGAATGAGCTGGCTGCTGAACCATGCGCCGCCGGCGCTGCACCTGATTATCGGTAGCCGCAGTCAGCCGTCTTTAGCCCTCAGCCGTCTGCATATGCAGGATCAGCTGCTGGAGGTGTACGACCCCGAGCTGCGCTTTACCCCCAGCGAAGCCCGCGCCTGGTTCTCCGGCGCATCGGGGCTGGATCCGCAGGCGATCCCGCGGCTAATCGCGCTCACGGAAGGGTGGATCGCGGGAATGAAAATGGCCGCGCTCTCTGCGGACGCCTCCACGGCGATGGGGCACAGCGCCGGCTCGCGGTCAATCTCCCGCTATCTGGATGAGGTGATTTTCGCGCCGCTGCCGCCAGAGGTGCTCGACTTCCTTCTGCAGACCTCGATGCTTAATCGCCTGCATCCGGCGCTGTGCGACGTCGTCTGCGGCCGCAATAACGCCAGCGCGATGCTGGCGTGGATAGAGCGGCATAACCTGTTTCTTTCCGCGCTGGATGAAAGCGGCCTTTGGTTTCGCTATCACCCGCTGATGCGCGACGCGCTGCTGCACCGCCTGCGGCACAGCGGTGAGATTGATATTCGCCAGCTGCACGACCGCGCCAGCGGCTGGTTCGCCTCACAGCAGCTGTGGGCCGAGGCGATACGCCATGCTCTGGCCGCCGGGACGTCGGCGGCGAAGGATGCGGAAGCCGGCGCGCAGTCGCTGGCGGAAGAGGGGGATATCGATACCCTGGTGCAGTGGATCCGTTATCTGCCTGCGCATCCTGACCCGTCGCGCATTGCGCTGCAGCTAAACCTGGCCTGGGCGCTAGCCCACCGTTTCCGATTCAGCGAAGCCCGCCAGCTGTTGGATGCCATTGAGATGCAATCGGCGGCGCATGGCGAGGCGCTGGCCCACAGCGCGTGGGTTAAGCTGCGGGTAGTGCGCGCGATCTGCGAAGCCTTTGCCGACAATATCGACCGCAGTATCGCCATTGTCGAACCGCTGCTGCGCGAGGTGCCCTGCGGCGATATTTGGGTCGATGGCCTGGTATGCAACATCCTCAGCTACTGCCATCTGGCGGACTCCCGGCCGCAGCAGGCGCTGGAGGTTCAGCAGCGGGTATCCGGCGTTAACCTCGCTAACCGCAACCTGTTCGTGACGGTTTACCGGGCGTTCGTCATGGCGCAGAGCTATCTGCGTCAGGGAAATCTTGCCGAAGCGGAACGCCAGGCGGCACGGGCGCTGCGCTACGCGGAGCGGCACGCCGGTGAGAACGCCAGCAGCGGCGCAACCCTGGCGCCCATCCTGGCGGAGATCGCCTGGGAGCAGGGGAAGAGAGAGCAAGCGCAAAGCCTGCTGGTTCCGCGTCTGGAGACTATCGACAGCTTTTGTCCGCCGGACGGCCTTAGCCGCACCTACATCGTCCTGGCCCGCCAGGCCCGAGAAACGGGGCGGCTCGCGGAGGCCGAATCGCTATTACTGCATGCCGAAGGGCTGGCGGCCCAGCGCGGCTGGCTGCGGGCGCAGGCGCCGCTGCTGGCGGAGCGGATCGCCGTCGCGCTTCACGCGGGCGACAAACTGGCCGCTGAGGCGCTGCTGCTTCGTCTGCAGACCCTTAGCCAGACGGAGGCTGCCGGCGGATATATCGCGCTCAGCCAGAGCCGCCTCCTTATCGCCGCCGGCGAACCGTTGGCCGCCGCGCGGCTGTTGGATACGCTGGCCGGCGTACGGGAAACTAGCGGCGAGTGGCTGTTCGCCGTGCGTTTGCGGCTCAGGCAGGCGCTCGCCCTCTGGCGTGCCGGCGAGCGGGAGCAGGCGATGACTATCTGCCGACCGGCGCTTGCGCGCGCGCTGCATCAGGGGTTATGGCGCAGCCTGCTGGAGGGGAGGGAAGAGATGGCTGCGCTGCTGGCGGAGATACACAAGCGCGGCGCGGCGGATGATGCGCTGACCGCCGATATCGCCGCTGTGCTGTCGCGTTTCGCCGCCGCCGACATCGCGATTGATAGCGCCCGCCCGCAGCCGCCCGCCCTGCGGCTGACCGAACGGGAGCAGCAGACCCTGCGTTTAATTGCCGACGGCTATTCCAATAAGGGCGTCGCGCGCGAGCTGGGTATTTCGGCGGAAACCGTCAAATGGCACCTTAAGCAGCTGTATGAAAAGCTGCAGGTGAAGGGACGCATCCAGGCGGTAAACCAGGCGCGCGAATGGCGCCTGTTAAGCTAGCGCGATGGGGCGTTCTCGCTCAGCGCCGGGCCGCGGTAATCGCCGCCCAATGCTTTAATCAACGTGATATCAGTGCTGAGCCGCTGGGCCTGGATATCCAGCAGCAAAAGCTGCTGCGCGATGGCCGGGCGACGCGCCTCCTGCGCCGCATAGTAGCTGACCAGCCCGCGCTGATGGTGCGCGCTGGCGCTGCGGGTGGTCACCATCGCCGCCGTCACTTTCTGCTGCTGCAGGGCGGCCTGCTGGTTCAAATCGTTCAACTGGCTGGAGCTAATCGCCACGTCGCGCACCGCGTCCAGCACCGCCTGGTTGTACTGCTTAATCAGGATATTGCTCGCCGTACGCGTCGATTTCAGGGTGGCGTTTAAGCGCCCGCCGTCAAACAGCGGTAAATAGAGCCCCGGCAGTATATTGATCTGCTGGAAGGAGGACTTAAACAGGTCGCCGACGCTCAGGGCGTTGTAGCCCCAGAAGGCCTTGATATCAAAGTGCGGGTAAAAGGCCGCTTTTGCCGCGTCCACCTGGCTCATCGAGGCGCTAACGTAGCCGCGCAGCGCCTGCAGGTCCGGGCGGCGGGCCAGCAGCTCAAACGAGAGCGAGTCCGGGAGCGTTTCCTGCAGCGCCGGCAGCGCCACCGGATGGATCTCCGGCATGCTATGCGCATCAGCGCCGATCAGTGCCCGCAGGGTTTCCCGATACTGCGTTATCGTTCCCTGCGCCGTAATCACCTGCTGCTGCGCCGCCAGCAGCTCCGCCTGGGCATTGGCGACATCGACGCTATCCTCGACGCCGCGCGCGGTACGATGCTCATGGGCCCGCACCGAGAGACTGGCGATGGCCTCCAGTTGGTTAAGTAATTCGATTTTCTGGAAGGTTGCCTGCATCGCGAAATAGAGCTGGGCGACGCTGCTGGCGAGATCCAGCTCGATACCGGCGGTCTCCGCCTGGCGGGCGTTCTTTTCGCCAATCGCGGCGGCGACGCGGGCGCGGTCGGCGCCCCATAAATCGATATTCAGCGTTGCCCCTACGCCGACCGTATTCAACGTGTACCAGGGGCCGTTTTTATCCACCGGCAGGGAGAAGGAGTAGGGCCAGGTGAACTGTTTATTGGTCACCCGCAGGCGGTTTTGCGCCGCCACGGCGGTGGCCTGCACGCCCATTGCCGACTGCGCCAGCTCCACGGTGGACTGCGATTGCGAAATACGCAGCCGCGCAGCCTGCATAGTGGGTGAATTCTGCAACGCGCGGTTGACCAGCATATTGAGCTGCGGATCCTGATAGCCTTCCCACCAGCGCGCCGTCGGCCAGCCGCTATTCGCCAGATGGATCACCTGCGCCAGCTCGGCCTGCTGCGGCTTGACCAGCGGCACCTGGCCGGGATCGTCCTGAATTAACGCGCACCCGGTTAACAGCGTCAGGGCGAAGGCAAGCGCCGGGGTACGCCAGACGCGCGGAGGAGGAGTGATGTTTATCATGAGCGGGTTGCCTGTCGCGGAATAACGGAGGATGCAAAGGGCCACGCCGGCAGGGCGGCCAACGCGTGGACCAGCGGCGCGCCAAACGGATTCGCCGGGTCCGGGAGAAGCGCCTGAGAGCGTTCTGCGGTGGTTTGCTGCGCGTCGATACTGACGGCGTAGTCCTCAAGCCGCGGGGCGCAGCGGGATAAAAAGGTATCCCCCGACGCCGCATTCAGGCGATAGCCTTCACTGAGGCGCAGGATCTCTTCTGCCTGACGAAAAGTCGCCCGCGTCGGCCAGTTTTTCGCTTCCGGCCACGGGTGCGCGTAGGTTCCCAACGGCTCGGCGGACACCCGGTTAATTAAGGTTTCGCTTTCGGTCAGCGCGGCAAAGAGCGGTACCAGTTGAACCTCATCGTCGCGGGCGGCGAGGGTCTGCGCCAGCTGACGATACAGCTGCGCCAGACGCGCCTTAAGCCGCGGCGCTTCGCTATCGGGCCATAAATAGAGATGAACAATGGAGGAGACCAGCACGCCGAGCAGGATACCGATAACCCGGTCGCGCAGTTCGGTAAGGTTACTGAGCGGGCCAAACCAGCTGAGGAACGCCAGCGCGAAGGTAAAGCCTATCTGAATGCCGGCGTAGGCGATGCGCTCCGAGCCTGCCGCAATCCACGCCGCCAGCGCGAAAACCGGCAGGGTCATCGCCAACAGGCCGCTTAGCGAGTCGGTCCAGGGTTGCACAAAGACCATCAGCAGAAGCGCAATCAGCGTAGCCAGCAGCGCGCCGCCGATGCGCAGCCACGTTTTCTGCATGGTGGCGCCCAGGCCCGGCTGGGCGACGATCACGCAGCTCAGCATGATGGTGTGGATGCCCTGCCAGTCGGCGGCGGTATAGAAAACGTAGCACAGCAGCGTCGCCAGCAGCGTTTTCAGGGCAAAGTGTAGATAGGCGGGATTGGACCACGCGTCCGGCAGTAGCAGCGGCGCTTTTTCCACTTCACCCTGCGGTAACGCGATGTCTTCGCCGCGCGCCAGCCGCGCCAGCACCTCGGCGATCTCCTGCAAAATGGCGCCGTTGGCGCCGTCGCGCGGGACCATCAACGGCTCAATATCCACCGCCGTGGGGCTGGGCAAATTATCCGCCAGCGCGTTAAGTTCGTGGGCTATCCGCTGACGCGCATCGGAATGGTCGTCGCCCGGCTGGAGCAGCGCCGTCAAATGATAGCAGCGCAGTGCGGCGGCCATCAGCGCCTGCCAGGCCTGCGGGTCGGCGGCGATCTCCGGCGTGGCGCGTGCAGCCTGCTGATACAGGGACTGCAGCTGGTTAAACTGCCCGGCGATCTCGGTAAAGGTAGGCTGCGACTCTCCAGCATCCGGTTGGCTAAGCACCTTCGCCGTCTGGCGCAGCATCACCACCAGCCGGGCTTTAAACTGATAGCCGGGAAAGGCCTGCTGGAAACAGGCGTTGACCAGCAGCGTCACCAGAATGGCGGTATTAATTGCTACCCATAGCCACAGCAGCAGGCGCACCAGAATTTCGCTCTGGCTGGTCATCGACGGGAAGGTCTGGGCGTAGATGACCGCCAGCGCCACCACGAAAAATGCCAGCCCCAGCTTGCCGAGCACCCGCATCAGATAAATGGCGCAGAAGAACAGGATCACCGAGGCGACCAGGCGGATCAGCGGATAGTCATAGGTCCACTTGATAATCAGCAGCACGCCGCCGAGCGCGACGCTGACGGTGAGCACGAAAACCACGCTGACCAGCTTAATCATCAGCACGTTAGGCTGGCTGACGTAAAACACCACGATCAGGGCGACGGCGAGGAAGGGAATATGCAACGTCATAAACAGCACGATCAGCACCGCGCAGCTGAGCGTCAGGCGCAGGGTGTAGTTCGCCCGCCCCGGCGCATCGTGGAGTTCACGGGTGAGAAACGGCCATAAGCTCTGCATGCCGTCTCCT
Source organism: Klebsiella sp. BDA134-6 (assembly GCF_015601345.1). Classification (NCBI taxonomy): domain Bacteria; kingdom Pseudomonadati; phylum Pseudomonadota; class Gammaproteobacteria; order Enterobacterales; family Enterobacteriaceae; genus Klebsiella; species Klebsiella sp. BDA134-6. The sequence goes on along the minus strand of NZ_CP064784.1, from coordinate 4,931,135 downwards.
TATTGCGGCTGCAGAACGGCGCTGGCGGAGGCGCCCATACGGAACAGGGCCGGGTCGGGGTCTTTGACGGCGATTTTGACCGGGAAGCGCTGGGAGACGTGGACCCAGTTGATACTCTTCTGGATGACCGGCAGGCCCTCGATGACGCTGCCGCCGTCGGGCAGAACGCCGGTGCCGACCGAGTCGACCACGCCCTCAAAGGTACGGCTGTGGTTGGTCATGACGGTGATTCTTGCCGGAACGCCGGGCCGCACGTTCTGCAAGTCGGTTTCACGGAAGTTCGCCACCACGTACCAGTGGTCGTCATCCAGCAGGGTAAAGACCGGCTTAAGGGCCGAGGCGTACTGGCCGATCGTCGTTTTCAGCGCCACCACTACACCGTTAAACGGCGCACGCACTTCGGTGAATTCAAGGTGCAGCTCCGCCAGCGCAATCTGCGCGAGGATCCCCGCGCGCTGCGCCACCATGGCATCGACGCCGGTCACGGCGGCGGAAGCCTGTTTCGCCTGCAGCAGGGTGGCCTCCAGTTCGGCGCGCGCCGCTTTTTCGGCCGTTCGCGCCTGATCCAGATCTTCTTGTGAGGCAAACCCTTGCGGTACCAGTGGCTCAAGGCGTATGCGTGAAGAGGTGGTCTGCTTAACCAGCGCTTTAGCGCGTTCAACGGCGGCGCTGACCGACTGCGCGTTGTACTCCTGCGCTTTGATCGTGCGCTGGGTCAGCATAATCTGCGCATCAAGCGTGGTCAGGCGGGCTTTGGCATCGTCGAGCATCGCCTGGTAGGGGCGCGGGTCGATGCGGAACAGCAGGTCGCCTTTTTTTACCCGTTGATTGTCGCGAATAGGCATCTCGACGATCCGCCCGCTCACTTCCGGCACCACGTCGATGGTGTCGGCATAGACGTAGGCATCGTTGGTTTCCGGCGAGGTTTGCAGCTGCCAGATAACCACAATTAGCGCCACAATAGCGGCGAGAACGAGCGCCAGCAGGGGCCATTTTTTGCGGATAACGCTTGAGCGGGATTGAGTCATAGGTATCTAGTTTACGAAGAACAGGAACCACAGAATCGTGGCGAACAGGAACATCAGCGCCAGATAGCTGAAGACCAGCGGAGAAAATCGCGACTGCCATCCTTTACGCACAATCAGGATATGGCAGGGAATAAGTAATAGCGAGGCGCCTAATAAGCAGAAGAACCAGCCTGGAAAGGCAGCGCCTAATACCGGAATCGCCGGGGATAATGAGCAGCCGGTGAGCGTAAATAGCGAGAATAAGAGCGAAGGGCGCGCCAGCTTTACAATGCGATTCAAGACTAAATACCTGAGTGCTCGGGTTAGGATGGAATGAGTTTAATCTCACTGCCAGGGAAATTAAAGATGGATATAACAGAAGCGTCCGTACTTTATCGGCAATCAGAACATTTTCTTTGGCTAAAGAGTGCATAGAAAATCATTCATTCTGCATTAATGGCGTGCGGCTACCGAAATAAAATTTCACCCGTTACCGATAGTCAGCGGTTGTTGGCAGGACTATGCTTAGAGACAAAGTTATAAAAAATAGTCAGAACTGAGGCAATGTCATGGATAAAGAACTACTGGACGCGGGTTATCGCGCCTATACCGGCGAGAAAATCGATGTCTATTTTAACACCGATATCTGTCAGCACTCGGGCAACTGCGTGCGCGGCAGCGCGAAGCTTTTCAACCTGAAACGCAAACCGTGGATCGTCCCCGATGAAGTGGACGTGGACACGGTGGTTAAGGTTATTGATACCTGCCCGAGCGGCGCACTGAAGTATCGCCAAAAATAAGCGAGGAAACGATGGAAATACTGGAAGGTCATAATAAGTTTTACGTCAATGATGCCGACGGGAATCAGGTGGCGGAAATTGTTTTTGTGCCTACGGGCGAGCACCTCAGCATTATTGAGCATACCGACGTCGACCCCAGCCTGAAAGGACAGGGGGTAGGGAAAAAGCTGGTGGCGAAAGTGGTAGAAAAAATGCGCGGCGAGCAGCGCAAAATTATTCCACTATGCCCGTTTGCCAAACATGAATTTGATAATACCCGCGAGTACGACGATATCCGCGCCTGAATAAATGCGCCAGCGCGCTGGCGCAACTATTTTAGCCTGGCGCGGTCGGCGACGTCTTCTGGGGATTTTTCATCCGTCGATAAGGCTCAGATTGCGGCCGGATAAAAGCTGGTGGATAAGGTCACTGACGTTTTCCCGCTCCACCGGCGGCGAAATGAGATAACCCTGAAAACGGTCGATCCCCAGAGCTCTCAGCCGGTTGAATTTATCCAGGCTGTCCACGCCTTCGGCAACACAGCGGCTACCGGTTAGCTGGCAGTAGTAAAGCAGGCTTTTGATCAGGGCCATGGCGTGAGGATCGCGCTGCATATCGTTGACGATGCTCATATCCAGCTTATAGGCGCTGAACCTGACCGACCTCACTGGAAACATGACGCTGCTTTGTGAAAAGCAGTCATCGAGCATAATGGCAAAGCCCTGCTTGCGTAGCCGGGAAATATTATCGGCAATTTTACTCTGCAGGTTGAGGTCCAGGGTTTCAGCAAATTCCAGTACCAACCTCGAGGACAGATGGGGCTCGCGCAGCTGTTGGCGCGCGGTCTCCAGCATGCGGATCAGGTTGTCATTGCTGGCGATAGCGGCGGGAATATTGACTGAGAAATAAAACTCACCTGGATGCAAATTGATACTCTCCACGGCCTCGCGAAGCATAAAGGCTGTCAACACCAGCCAGGCGTACGCGGAACGTATCTGCGGTAAAAACTCGCCGGGAAGCAGAACCTGACCTTTTTGCCGCCAGCGACAGAGGATCTCTAAACCTTTTAGCCGCATCCGATCGTCAGTGATGGGCTGGAAGACCGGGAAAATTTGCCGACAGTGAATCGCGTGGACAAATTCGCGCTCAAAGGCGGAGAGCGCGGCATCCGGCTGGATCTTCTGCCCTTTGGTCTGGCTGCCGGGGAAACGGGTTGCCAGCTGAGGATAATGTTCCACCATTTTTTTCAGTCCTGCTGTGCGCTGGTTATAAAGCGTTTTGTGGCTAATGCCGCGGCGCTTTGCCTGGGCGTTGACGCTGTATCCGCTGAGTAGACCGAGAATGGCATTGAGCTCCGGCCTGGTGAGCCCGCCGGGGCGCTTTCCGCCGAGGCGTATCTCTTCGTCGGCCAACTGCTTAAGCGAAGGATATCTTTGCAGAATGTAGTCCTGGAGCACTGCGGTCAGGCTGGGGACGGGCAGGTCCGAGGCGGCGGATCGCACTTCAGAAAGTAAATGTCGATCGATGACCTGATGCAGCAGCGTGTGCCACAGCCAACTGGCCGGACTGCGGCTAAGGATCAGCATCGGCAGCGGCGTTGCCGAACGTTCGAGAAACGCAGCGGCCTGCTGTAGGGTGGCGAGCAGCCTGGCCGGCGTTTCCGGCAGAAAAACGATGATGCGGCGAATGTTCGCGTCGCCGGGAAGCCTCGTCGCATCCGACGGCAGCACAACGGGCTGCATGCTGTTGGCCATCATCACTTTGACTAATCCATCGGCGACCAGCGAGCAGGGCGAAAGAATATAGTCCATTCCCGTTCTATCACGCGCCGCAGGCGCGTTACTGGTAAACAAAGGTCACCCCAATAATGGATTGCACGTTGCCCGCGGTGACCTGGCCGCTGGTGCGCGCATAGGTTGCGGTGAGTCCCAGGTTGACCGCGGAGGTGCCCACGGTTCCCATTGAGACGGTACTGTTTGAACGCAGGATGGTGCCATTGCGCAGTAGCTGAACGCCAATGCCCTGAGCCGGTGAGGCGGAAGAGGTATTGGTGAAAACGGTGTTGGCGCTATCCGCCGTGGTGCCGGAGAGGTAAAAACCTATCTTTTGATTTTGCCCGCAGCGTACCGTAAGCGGAACAGCGGTTGAACCCGGGTACTCAGGCAGCGTTACCGTGACGTTGCGAGCGGAAACATCGCAGCCGCCCGTCGGGATAATCACGCTATTGTTGGAATAGATATTCCAGGTAAATTTTGAGGTACGAACGTTACCGCCGCCGTTGATATCGGAACCCACCTGATACATGACCAGCGTGGCGATATGCGAGCCGGCGCTGATCGCCAGCCCGGAGGCGGTGGATATTGGCGTCAGGTAGAGCTGGGTATTCCAGCTGGTGTAGTTACCGGAAGTAAAGTTGTGGCTGGCGGTCGGGGAGTTTAGCGGGAAGCTATAGCTAACCCCATAGTACTTTAAAGAGCCGGTAAAATTGGTCAACAGGCCGCTATAGGCCGAGCCCTGTAGCATGCTTACCATGTCGTTGCGCCGGTCCGGCGCGTCATTTTTACAAAAAATCGAGCTGGATAAGTCGACGACCAGGTTCTGCCCGGCCCCGAGGCTTGGCTGCAGGTTCACGTAGACGTTGGATACTTTCCCGCCGGAATCGCTATTTAATATGGTGCCGGTGGAGTCGTAGCAGGTATAGGCCCTGACGCTGGTGGAAAAGCCCGCTAACACAATCGCCAGCCACAGCGCCTTGACCAGCGCCATATGACATCTACGGGGAGCGGTAATCCGCTGATTCATAACGTTCTCCTGCCTTATAGCCAGGTGTAGGTGACGTTAATCACCGCCTGGATTGTTCCTTGCGTTGGCCCGCCATTAACCGTCAGCGCCCTGACGCGCAATGGAAAGCGGGTGGATTGCGTGGCATCGTTGACGGCCACCGTTTTGCTTGTGCCGTTGTTAAACCGGGCGCCGCTGGTGTCCTGCAGCTCCAGCTGGAGGTTGCCCGCCGTCCCCTGGTTTTTGTAATAGCCGGTGGCATCCGCCGTGCCGCTGAAGCTGGCGGTGACCCGTGAGGTACCAACCGGACAGTTGCTGAGCTCGAGCGTGACGTCATGCCAGCCTGATGCCGAGCCGGGTGAAAGCATGTTAAAGGTGTATAAATCACCGAGGTCGACGGTGGCCTTTGGGGTGGCGATGGTGCAGGGTTTGGCCACCACTTTGCCGTTAACGGTAATGGTCACATCGGCGGCTTGGGGGGCGCTGGCGAAGGTCATGATTACCGCCAGCAGCCAGGGTGCATGAGTCCATTTCATTTCAGCCTCCGGTTACTGAAATTCAAGCGTGAAGGTTGCGGTGGCATTAACGTGTCCTGCCGTAATCGGGACGCGCGCGGCCATCAGCCGGGCGTAAAAGTTCAGAGTGTTGGTCTGCCCGGGTTTCAGCGTGGTCCACGCGATGTTTGACGAGGGGGCGTTGAGTAGCAGGGGGGCCCGGCTGCCGTTAAGGATCTGCACGCCGATGCCGGATGCTGCTGATACGCCGCTGTCCAGCTTAAGCAGGCTGGTGTTGTCGCTATCCGCTACGCCGGTAAAACCGACTTTGACCGCGGTGACGGAACCGCCGCAGGGCGATAGCACGATGCGAAAAGGCACCAGCGGCGTGGTCGTGCCGACGGCATTAAACTGTTTGGCGGCGTTATTCATCAGGTCGACGGTAAAATCTTTTGACTCACCCGCCACGGCGCAGGTGTTATCCCTTACGTATCCGCTAATCGTAATAGTGCTATCGGCGGCAGGGGTGCTGAAGGAGACCAGAGAGAGTATGGCGCCCAGCAGATACAGGTTTTTTCTCATCATCATGCTTTCCTTAGCGGCACGCTGCCGACAGCTGGCTTAACGCCTGGTTCTGGCTTTCCGGCGGCAGACGGTAGTCGGCTTCACAGCTGGCGTCGGGTCCGTCTCCCCACTTCGCACGCACCTTGCCCGCCAGCGGCATCCCGCTCAGATAAACCTGGCCGTTATCGGCGACGATGCTGCTATTCTGGCTATCGACAGCGGCGGCTATGGCGCCAAAAGGAACCGGTTTACCGTTGTGGGTCAGCGTTATCAGCAGCTTCATGCCGACGCTGGCCTTAAATTCGGCGCGCGCAATCGCCCCGTGGGTGGGCACAATACTGACCACCGCATCATCAAGATCGACGTTGTTGGCCAACGTATTGGTGTTCAGCGCCACCCGGTTTTCCCGGTATTCGGTGGCGTAGGGCAGAACGGCGTAGCCGCGCCAGTCGGTCCGTACCCCGGTCTGGTTTTCTACCTTCACGCCATCCGCGCCGGGGGCTTTGATCAGCACCACCGTATCGTTCATCGGCTGGCTCAGGGTGATGCCGTCGGCGTGGGCCAGTACGCCGCCGCTCAGGCCGTAGTACAGCTGTTTGATGCCGTCGCTGCGGCTGTAGCCGACGTTGGCGTTGCCGTAGCCGCCGCGGTAGTTCAGCGCCGCGTAGCCGGTACCGCCGCTGTTGCCCTCACCGCCGCCGGCGTAGCCGGTCTGTACGCTGTAGCTCAGGTTGTTGTCCTCCAGCAGCGTGCCGTACAGCCCCGCCAGGCTGGTGGTCCTGCCGTTCAGATCGTTGGACATGCTGTAGCTGGCGTTACCGTTTCTCCAGGCCGACTTGCTGTCGGAGCGCATCCAGTGGCTGAACGGGATACTGACGTTGACGGCCAGCATCTGGTCACGACCCTGCTGCCAGGCGTTTTTGGTCAGGCTGTAGCTCAGGGTCCAGTTGATATCGTCCACGGCGGCGTTAAGCCCGGCCTGGAGCTGCTGGTCGGCGCTGTTGGTTCCCCAGTAGGTCTGATGGCTGCCGCTCAGGTAGAGCGTGGCGGTGCGTCCCAGCTGCTGGGTAACGCTGAGCTGCACTTTGCCGCGCTTGTTGTACGCGAGGTTGTAGTAATCGGTGAACTTCGGCTTCATCTGCACCACCCCGTCCTGGGTCTCGATGTTGTAGCCGTTCATCCGGCTGTAGGTGGTGTCGGCGAAGCTGAAATAGCCGCGCGTCGAGTAGCGGTAGCCCACCAGCTGGATGTTGGTGCCGGTATCCGTCAGCGACTTGTTATAGAGGAAACGTACCGACTGGCCCTGACGATCGCTGTCATCGGGCAGGGTGGCGTTGGCCTGGGTGATATCCAGCGACAGCGCCCCCAGCTCCCCCATATTTTTGCCGACGCCGAGGTTAAAGGCGCGGTAGCGGTCCGCCAGCTGGGTGCCGCCGTACAGCGTCCAGCCCTCAGGAAGACCGCGCATTACGGTGCTCTGGAAGAACTTCGGTTTTTCCTGCTGATTGCTGCCGCTGCGGTACTCCCCGGCGGTGACGGCATAGCGGGTATGGCCCTCGCGCTGGAGCACCGGAACGGACGAGTAAGGGACGGTGAAGACCTGACTGCTGCCGTCGGCCTCTTTGATGGTCACCTGCAGATCGCCGCCATTGCCGGCGGAGTAGAGATCGTTGATGGTGAACGGGCCGGGCGGTACCGTGCTCTGGTAAATCTCATAGCCGTTCTGTTTCACCGATACCTGAGCGGTGCCGCGGGCAATGCCGTGAATGACCGGGGCAAACCCTTTCTGGCTGTCCGGCAGCATATTGTCATCGGAGGCAAGCTGCGCGCCGCGGAAGTTGATGCCGTCGAAGACGTCGCCGTTGGTGTAGCTGTCGCCGAGGGTCAGGCGCGAGCGCAGCAGCGTAATATCACGTTCAAGCCAGGTATTGATGTGCTGCCACTTGTTTTCATTGGTCGACGAGCTGCCGCCGCTGCTGTAGCTCCAGGTGGTGTTGTCGCGCAGGCGCCAGGCGCCGAGGTTGAGCCCGCTCTGCAGGTTCAGGTACGCGTAATTGCTGCTGCCGCCAACGTCGTTGTGCACGTTGTTGCCGGTGAAGTTGTAGTTCAGCAGGCCGGCGTTAATCCCGTGGTCCCACAGTTCGGGGGGAATATAGCCGCGGGCGCGGTTGCCCATAAACGCCTGGGGTACGGTCAGATACAGCCGCTGCAAACCGACATCGAAGCGGGTAGTGGCGTCCTTGATGGTTTCGGTTAACGGTACGCAGGCATCGGATGCCAGAGCGCCGATCCCTTCAATGGATAACGTGTTGACACCCATCCCGGCCAGCTGCCCGCGCGTCAGGCAGGGGACCAGCGAGCGATCGTTTTCTCCGCTATTAAAAGTGACATCGCGGGTGGTCATAAACCCGTCATTGAGGTAAATATCGACGCGATAGGTTCCTGGAGGGACCTCCTGGCCGTTGGCGAATCCTGATAAATCCGCCACGGCGGCAGGGTCATCCGCTAAAAAACGCGGATTAAAATAGAGCTCCGCCTGCACAGAAAAGATCGGTGCGGCAAGTAACAGAGCCAGCGTGATTTGAGCGAAAGCGCGCGTATTCCCCGGCCCGTGGCTGCTTTTACGCCCGGAGTCCAGGCCGTCGAGTCCATATTTCAGATGTGACATAGTCCCTCCGGTCCAAAGTCGCCCGGCTGTCAGTTCTTATTTTTATTTCCGGGAGGACGCGGCCTCCCGTCGGTTATTGCGTGACGCCCTGCATCCGTGGGGTCAGCGCGCCGTAGTCGTTAATCGTCCGGTATGTAATCTCACGACCGGCATCGGCGGGCAATTTAACGCTGGCTTCACCCATCGGCGGAACCAGCGCATTTTCCAGCACCCGGGTTCCGGCGTTGAGTTCGGTGACCGTCAGGTAGTAGGGGGTGGGATTGACCAGCGTAAGCGTGCCGGTGCCGCGGCGAAACTTCAGTTTCTCCGCAGCCTGATCCGGCGGCAGCGCCAGCTTTGCCGGGCGGTAATAGAGCTTAATGCGGCTGATGATCGCCAGTTGCAGGGTGTTGTCGCTGAGCTTTGATTTATCCATTGACGGGATCGCCTTGACGTTCATCCAGAACAGCGTTTCCCGATCCTGCGGCAGCTGGTTGTTGGTGGCATCAATGATGCGCAGGGTATTCTCTTTTTTCCCCTGCATGGCGAACAGCGGCGGGGTGATGACAAAGCGGCCGTCCTTCGCGCCATCGGCATTCTCCACCCATGACTGGATCAAATAAGTGCTCTTTTCGTCGTTGTTGGTGACCGCCAGTTGAACCTGCTTTTGCCCGGCAGGATAGATGACGCGGGTTGCCCCCAGCGCCACGCCGGCCTCGGCGCGAGCGGTAAATCCCATGGCGGCTATCATCAGCGCCCCCGCCAGTAAACCGCGCGTTATCGCCAGTGTTGTTCTCACGTTTACCCCTTTTATCGTCACCGTCGTTTCCTGTTTTCGGTTCGTCTGCTGATTCATTACTGGTAGGTCAGGGAGAACCAGGCCTGAGCGTTGGCCGCGCCACCGGTGACCTGGTGCCCTGTTGCCCGGTATTTCGCTACAAAATGCAATGTGGTTGGCCCGGTATACAATCTTGTCCAGGCGGCGGGAGGACCGTTCAATGGGATCGGATGGTCGTCTTTATCAAACAGAGCGACACCCACGCCGGTCGCTATTCCCGGTCCTTCGCCCACCGAGAGCACGTCCGGGTTTTTACCATCGGCGACGCCGTGAAAGGCCACGCCAACGCGCTGGCTGACGGCGGTACTGCACTCCTGCAGGTGGATATCGAAGGGAACTGGATTCGTATCTTCTCCGGCTGAATGAAGCCGATTACTGCTGATCTGTCCCATATTGACCGTCATCTGCTGGTCGCCAGCTTCAACGCGGCAGGACTCGGCAATGATGATGCCCTGAAAGCGCATATTTCCGCCGGGCAGCGTGACGTTCCATTGATTACCGGCCAGCGCCAGCGATGGGAGCAAAAATATCAACAGACCTGACTTCATCCTTTGCATCGTTATCACCCGAGTTCCGTTATGGATAACGGGCCTTCCTGGCCCGATATGCTTCCCTGCCTGATGAATGAATTACTGGTATTGCACTTTGAAGGTCGCGTCAGCGTTAGCGGTACCGGCAGTGGCTGCAGCGGTCGCATAGTAGCGCGCCTGGAACGGGATGACGTTGGTGCCATCGTTCAGGGTGGAAGCTGCGCTGAAGGTCGCGCCATCCAGCACCAGCGGCGTACCGGTACGGTCCAGGATCTGCACGCCGACGTTATTCGCGCTGCCTGCTGCGGAGCTTTGCAGCGCCAGTACGGTGGTGTTGGTGCTGTCAATTGCGGTGCCGGTGAAGGCGACGGCGGCCTTGGTGGCAACGGTGGTGTCACAATCGTTCAACTGGATATTGAAGCCGACAGCCGTGCTGGTGCTGCCTGGAGTAGCGAGTTTTGCCGAACGAACCTGGCCCATTGGAACGGTCTGATCGATTGAACCCGCGTCAATGGCGCAGGCTGCGTTGACGACTTCCCCTTTAAAATGCACCGTGCCGCCATTTACCGTGGTGTCGGCCAGCGCCGCCGCGGAGCTCAGAGACAGGGCTGACAGAACAACGATTGCCAGTGATTTGATTTTCATGTTGTTTTCCTTTGAACAATATCGGGATTACGAACCGATCTGGCCGTCATCATGACCTCCAGGTATTTCATGTTTCAGCCGAAGTTTTCGGCTGCGGTTCTGCATGTTTTTCACCCAAAAAATGAGACATTTGGGGCCATTTTGACTCGTTGGCGTAATTCACTGAAAATATGGCTTTTTTATAAAAGATTTGGTTTTTTAATCTGCTTTGTTGTTGTTTTTCGAGATAATGAATTGAAATAGTTAAGGCTTAATAAGCCATGGATGGCTATCGGCAACGCGGGGCCACGAAGGATGGGTAGCGGAAAGAAGAATGTTTCTGGAAAAAATTAAAAATAAAAAAATATTATTAATCAATGTGATATTGGTTTTTACACTCTGTTTGATGCATTCGATGGTTGCAAAAGGTTACTGAATATTTTTATGATGCACACAGTTTGGCCCCAATTGACCTGTTCGGTAAGCTATTTCCCCTTATTTATCAAATTCTTATTTTCCATTCTCTGATTTTGTAAATTCCACTCCATCAGGTTGTTGCGTTCCCAGAGTCCGGCGAATCGCGCGGCGTTGCTGGCCGTATAGCGTACGGTATGGCGAATGTTTCGATGGCCGAGGTAGTCCTGGATAAGGCGGGTGTCGGCCCCTCTCTCCGCCAGCTCGTAACCGCAGGCATGGCGCAGCATATGCGGGTGAGTATGGGTAGCCGTGCCAGCGTCTACGCCAGCGGTTCGGATGATTCGGTAGGCCTGCTGACGCGAAAGCGGAGTACCGCGTCGCGATATAAACAGCGCATCGGTTTTTTGCGCGCCTTTCCAGGCGCCGCGTACCTGGCTCCAGCGCCTGATGGCGTCACATTCATCGACCATCAGCGGATGTACGGTGGAGAATCCATTCTTCAGCCGTCGAATATTGATGCGGCCTTCGACCAGATCGAGGTCGCGATAGTGCAGATCGAGTAATTCGCTAATGCGCATACCATGACGAAAAGCGAGCAGGATTAGACAGTAATCCCGCTCTCCCGTTTGCCCGTGACGGGCTGCCAGCATCATCGCCTGAACTTCTTTACCGGTAAGAAAACGACGTCGGTTCACAATAAATAACTCCTGATATGATCTTGATAATTAACACGACCCTGCTGACAGCAGGGGGCGCTCACAAATAATTCGCAAGGTTAATCGCGTATTATATGAAGGGGATTAAGCATAGTTGAATAATGACATTGTAGCGGCTGTGGGACAGAATATTGCCAGATGATAAATCTTATTCTTATAGATTTTATTGATGGCGGCAACCTCTGCGCCGCGGTTCTTTTTCAGGTGTATAAAATTAAAAGGAAAAAAGCATGGTTGCGGCTATTTTAAACGGAAGGGAGTTGGTGCATTTATATGCTGGGTCATGCCCGAGGGGTAATAAGATAAATCATCGTAGCGCTGTGAACTTGCCGGAACAATAATCATAAACACCGTATGGTTAATGTTTATTAATGTTTACCGCTGCCTGACGGTTATTTTGACGCCCTCCATGGCATCGAGCATTACGGCAGAACAGGGCTCCGCTGTCTGTCTCTGCTTTCGTCCCAGATACCATAGAAACGGCCAGCGTTACTGGCGGTATACCATACGGTATGGCGAATGTTGCGGTGGCCCAGGTAGTCCTGGATAAGGCGGGTATCAATGCCCATGTTGGCCAGGGCGAAGCCGCATGAATGACGGAGCATATGCGGATGAATTTCGAGCGACAGCCCGGCATTATCGCCAGAGGCGGAAATAATCTGATAAAACTGCTGGCGAGACAAAGGATTACCTTTTCGTGAGAGAAATAACCATTCGCTGTCGGACTGCGGGTATGAGGCGCGGACATGCAGCCAGTTTTTTAATGCGCGGATTTCTTTATTCAGCAAAGGATGCGTTGTCGAAAATCCATTTTTAAGACGGTGAATATAGATGCATTTAGAACTAAGGTCGATATCGGAAATTTGCAGGCGGCATATTTCACTGGCGCGTAATCCATGAATAAAACATAATAATGTCAGACAATAATTACGCGTGGCATGTGCGCCACTGTTGGCCGCTTTGAGTAATGACTCTATTTCGTTGTGAGTCAGGAAGTTCCTTTTTTTTAAAATAGCATTGCTTTTCATTGAGTTCCCTTTATTATGCAGCCGGCTAGCGCATTTTTTGGCCGTTATCAGGTAATGATTAAGCTCGTCTGCATGTGCATTATTTATTGCTGCGGCGGGCAATATTTAAGCGTTGTGGCTTCTTTTGGATAGGCAGTTTTTATATTTATATTTTTGTTTGGCGTTACTCTTTGGGGTAGGGCCCATATCCTGCTCATTGTTTTCTCCTTAAGTGGGTATACAGCAGTATATAACTTCTAATATTGTTAACCATACTGCAAAAACCTTCTTATGAATAGGGGAAACAGGATGCGCAAGAATTCTGGCGGATGGTAAGAGTTATTTTATTTAAAGTGAGATAAACCTTAGCTGCTGCTAAGAGGATTATATCGGAAGGGCACATAATCAAAAATCAGGCTGATAAGGATCCCGGAGTCGCCTGTGGGCTAACTTCAGGGAGGTTATGGCTGATGCAAAAATAACCGTGAGGCGGGGCGTTTTACTGTACGTTTTTTCTTAATAATGCACTGGCGCGAACAGGCCGGTCGCTCACGCCTCATACTTCCCCCCTACCTCAACTGCTCCACGAACAGCACGGCGGCTACGGCGACCATCATCACGCCGGAAGCCATACTGACCTTGCGTGCGATTTGAGGCCGGGTTGCCAACAGCGCTCTGGCGCCGTAGCCGACCAGTAAATAGACCAGCGTGCAGGTCACCAGATGAATGCCGCCCAGCGCCGACATCTGCTGAGCCAGAGACCAGCTTCCCTGGGGGTCGGTAAACTGCGGCAGCAGGGCCAGAAACAGAAGAAAGACTTTTGGGTTCAGACCGCTAATGCATAGCCCCTTAATCGCCCAGCGATTCCAGCTATCCGCGCTGTATTGCTGGGTGCCTGGCGTTGGCGGATGGCGCAAAATAGCGATTCCCAGCCACATCAGATAGCCCGCGCCCAGCAGGGTAATCGTCGACAGCGCCAGCGGGTGGCCGGCGATTAACACGCCGATTCCGGCGACGACGATCAGCGTGGCCAGTAGGTGGCCAGACATCAGTCCGGCGACGGCGGGTATCACGCGGCGTCCGTTGATTCCCGCGCTGATGGTATAGGCCCAGTCAGCGCCCGGCGTGATGATCAGCAGAAAGGAGACCAGCCAAAAGCTGGCGATAAAGCTCATTTCCATGGACAGCGCACCTCTGCGTGGTAACGGCAGTTTCTCATCATTTTCCCTCGTAAAGCGGCGATTATTTGAAGGAAAGAATATCGAGTTTATTGCGCAATGAGCTTTCAATGTTATGCTCTTAAGCGGTCTTCTGAGGGAAAATATTCCAAATGGATAGCATTGATAGAAAAATTCTTGCTGAACTCCAGTCCGATGGACGACTGTCGATAACCGAGCTAGCCGAGCGGGTGAATCTCAGCCTTTCTCCCTGTCATCGACGGCTGCGGACGCTGGAGCAGGAAGGCGTCATTACCGGCTACCGGGCCAATCTTGATCCGGCCAAAATGGGCTTCAACTTCCTGGCGATTGTCTTCGCGACGTTAAAAGAGGGCGATAAGAAAGCGGTGAGCGCGTTTGAGGACGAGGTAGAAGAGATCCCCCAGATCGTGCTGGCACAGCGCCTGTTTGGCGATCCGGACTACCTGATGCACGTGGTGACGCGCGATCTCCCGGCGTTCCAGAAACTGTATGATGACAAGCTCTCGGCGATGCCGGGCGTGCAGCACCTGCGCTCTACGCTGGTGATGAAGACGGTTGTGCAGGATCGCCCGTTTCCGCTCGGTAAGGGGTGAGCGCAGCCCGGACAGATGCGCAGCATCGCCTCCGGGGAAATAACGGTGATGCTTCATCAAAGATGCTCCGGCAGCAGTATGAGCACCCTGTCAAAGCAAAGTGGTATTACTCTTTTTCCAGCAGGCGCATAAAAACCGTCAGCGCTTCATCCAACTGCAGGCGCTGCGCTGCGGAAAGCCCGCTCAGCAGTTGCCGCTCATTCTCCACGTGGCTTTCCACCGCCTTATCGATGAGCTCTCGTCCCTCTGGCGTTAGCGCCACCAGCATACTGCGGGCATCTTCCGGGTTTGGTAGACGGCAAATAAACCCCCGTTTTTCCAGCGCCTTCAGGCGATGAGTCATGGTGCCGGAGGTGATCATTAACGTTGAAAAGAGCTGGGTGGGCGACAGCATGAACGGCTCGCCCGCCCGGCGTAACGTTGCCAGCATATCAAACTCCCAGCGCACCAGATCGTGGCGCACAAAGGCCGCTTCGATGCGCGGCTCCAGCAGCATCGTGCAGCGTTTCAGGCGGCCGATCGGCCCCATCGGGCTGCAATCGAGATCGGGGCGCTCCCGTTTCCACTGTTCAAGAATGCGATCCACGGCGTCGGTCTGCGGTGATTTGTCCATTCATGCTCACTTGTCTTGATATCAAGATAATTGTCGGTACATACTTAGGCCACAATTTACCTTGATATGAAGATAAAATCATGGCCTTTGTTTCGCGTAATGTGATCGTTGATTTACTGCTGACCGCGCTGGCGCCCGCCATCTGGGGCAGCACCTATATTGTGACCTCGCAGTTCCTGCCGCCCGATCGGCCGTTTATCGCTGCGTTGCTGCGGGTTCTGCCGGCCGGGATCGCTCTGCTGATCTGGAGCCGCCGTTTCCCGCTGCGCGCCGAGTGGTGGAAGCTGATCGTCACCGGGATCCTGAATATCGGCGCGTTTCAGGCGCTGCTGTTTATTGCCGCCTATCGGCTGCCGGGCGGTCTGGCGGCGGTGATTGGCGCCATTCAACCGCTGCTGGTGATGCTGCTGGCCTGGTGCGTCGATCGTCAGCGATCGCCCTGGTTGGCGGTACTCTCGGCATTGATGGGGATCGCGGGAATGGCGATGCTGCTGCTGTCGCCGCAAACCACCCTCGAACCGCTGGGGATCGCCGCCGCGTTTCTGGGGGCGATGAGTATGGCGTTGGGAACCTGGCTATCGCGGCGCTGGGCGATCGCTTTGCCGGTCATCGCGCTGACCGGTTGGCAGCTGCTGATTGGCAGTATCGTACTGGCGCCGATGGCGTTTCTGGTCGATCCGCCGCTGCATCAGGTGACGCTGACTCAGGCGGCGGGTTATCTCTGGCTGTGCGTTGCCGGGGCGATGCTGGCATATGGCCTGTGGTTTCGCGGCATCGGCCGCCTGTCTCCAGTGGCTGTGTCGGCGATGAGCCTGCTGAGTCCGGTGACGGCGGTGCTGTTAGGCTGGATCTTCCTTGGACAAAAAATTGAGGGAATGGCGCTGGTGGGGCTGGTGATTGTGCTGTTCAGCGTGCTGTCGATTCAGCGTGCGTTATCGAATAAGAGCGCCGTCGCGGGCCGATAACATCCCGGAGGCGATGCTGCGCATCTGTCCGGGCTATCGGACTGCAGACGGCAGTGAACCCACAGCCCGGGCTGTGGGTTCACTGTTCGCCAGCAACAAAAAAGCCCCATTAAGGGGCTCGACATTGCTGCGTGCTTATTATGTGGCGGGAGCCAGACCAGCCGCCGTCAGGCGACCTGTCCGGCAGCTCCCTCTGCAACCATTCGGTTATTTAGACAGCTCGGCGGTCATATGCACCTGATTACCGGTATACGCTTCGGTAATGTGGTAAGACTCGCCCTGGTCTTTAGCAATGGCGGCGATTTTGGCTTCGGCGTTGTCCAGCGTATCTGCGGTTACGCTAACAGGCTGAGCGAAGCTAGCGAAAGAGACCAGAGACAGCATACCGGCAGCGGCAAGTAATTTTACGTTTTTCATGGTGTTTATCCTTTTAACTTTTATGGTGGAAAGCGTGTTTGCTTTCGATGGACTTATAATAAGTCTGCTAACTATAACGCGCGTTGCAAAAAGTGCGATTTAGATCACATTTTTATGACGATATGATGACGGGTGTGCAAATTTTAACTTTTTATTTTCAATAAAAACAAAAGGATGGGTTGTCGTGAATCGTATTTTTGGTCACGGAAAATAATCTGACCAGAAGCGCAATTTTCCTGCATCGGCTTATTAATCATTGTTTTTGTGAATGCAATGGGTGTTTTTTGAGCAAAAAGGCGGCCATATTTCGCTCGTTAACGAAGCATTGGGCTCGGGTGAAAAGCTACTGTGGCTCTCATACTGATTGCGTGAGGACGACGAAATGATTGCAGTACTCTTTGAAGCCGAGGTCACTCCGGCGAGCCAGGAACGTTACCTGGCGCTGGCGGCGGAACTGAAGCCGCTGCTGAACGACATTGACGGCTTTATCGCCATTGAGCGTTTTCAAAGTTTGAGCACGGCGGGGAAAATTCTGTCACTCTCCTGGTGGCGGGATGAGGACGCGGTGCTGGCATGGAAACGCAACCTTTGCCATCAGGCTGCGCAGAAAGAGGGGCGGGAGAGCATTTTCGCCTGTTATCACATTCGAGTGGCTCAGGTGCTGCGCGAATACCGTTCTTCACATTCCGATCCCCTGTAATAGGGTTATGTTTTGCCGTGGGGAAAATAAGCGAGGCGCTATGTTAAAACCTGTTGAGCTGATTGAAGACGACGAGTCGCTGGCCGAGGCGATGGCGGTAGTGGCGTCGGCGATGGCCGATGCCTCGCGGCTAAAGATCCTTTGCGCCTTAATGGATGGCCGGGCGTGGACGGCCACCGAGCTTTCCGCCGTGGCGGATATTTCCCCCTCGACCGCCAGCGCGCATCTTAGCCGCCTGATCAACAGCGATTTATTGATTTGCCTTGCCCAGGGCCGCCATCGCTACTACCGTCTCGCCGGTAGCGATGTCGCCGGTTTGCTGGAGAATATGATGGCCATGGCCGGCAAGCGCGCGGTGACGCTCTCAACCAGCACGCCGGTAAATTTGCGCGTTGCGCGTACCTGTTACGATCATCTGGCCGGAGAAGTGGCGGTATCGCTATATGATTTTATGCTGCGCGAAGCGTGGATAGCGCCTGACGGCACGGCCCTGACGCCCGCCGGGGAAGCGCACTTTACCCGCCTGGGGGTGACGGTGAAACGCACCTCGCGGCGTAAAGCGTGCTGCGGTTGTCTGGACTGGAGCGAACGCCGCCTTCACCTTGGCGGGGCGGCTGGGGCGGCGCTGCTGCAGCACGGTCTGCAGAAAGGCTGGTTTACCACCACCGCGGGATTTCGCGAAGTGACGATTACGCCGGCAGGATGGCGCGCGTTGCATCTGCATTTTCAACTGGCGGAAAGATCGTCGTGGATGATTAATTAAGAGTGTTCTCTATGTGGAGAAATAGCCTTCTATGACAAGATAGGTTGCTGTTTTGTTAATTCCATATCGCTTTTCCCTGTTCAATGTAAATAACAATGGTTTCGTTTCTTGCTATCAATCCCCCACAATTAATAGTTGTGAGCTATCTGTTACATTGATTAACAGCTCGTGAACATATGTATATTTGTCAGCGAAAAATAGCATTCTTTGACGCCGACAGCCTCGACGAATTCTTTCATTGAATTCGTTCCTGACGCCTTAAATATTGCGGCCTCCGGTCAGTCGAAGTTTCTATTAACAGTTGCACAAGTGAGCATCGCAAATCGCTTCTGACTTTTGTGCGAATTAACTGTTTGCTCATTGATACTTAATTCACTCTGACAAGGAAATGGCAATGAAAAAGGTTCTTCTCTCTGCTGCAATGGCGACTGCGTTTTTTGGTATGGCTGCAA
Source organism: Klebsiella sp. BDA134-6 (assembly GCF_015601345.1). NCBI lineage: Bacteria > Pseudomonadati > Pseudomonadota > Gammaproteobacteria > Enterobacterales > Enterobacteriaceae > Klebsiella > Klebsiella sp. BDA134-6. The sequence continues at coordinate 4,913,029 of NZ_CP064784.1, read as the reverse complement.
ATGCTGCTGATACCAATGTAGGCGGCGGTCAGGTTAATTTCTTCGGTAAAGTTACCGACGTATCTTGTACTGTTTCCGTAAACGGCCAGGGCAGCGATGCGAACGTATATCTGTCTCCGGTTACTTTAACTGAAGTTAAAGCTGCCGCGGCGGATACTTATCTGAAACCGAAATCTTTCACCATCGATGTTTCTGACTGCCAGGCTGCTGATGGTACTAAACAGGACGATGTGAGCAAACTGGGCGTGAACTGGACCGGCGGTAACCTGCTGGCTGGCGCAACGGCTAAACAGCAGGGCTACCTGGCTAACACTGAAGCCGCTGGCGCGAAGAATATCCAGCTGGTTCTTTCTACCGACAATGCTACCGCGCTGACCAAAAAAATCATCCCGGGCGACAGCACTCAGCCTAAAGCGGTCGGCGACGCATCTGCCGTTCAGGATGGCGCGCGCTTCACTTACTACGTCGGCTACGCGACCAGCACCCCGACGACTGTTACCACCGGTGTGGTTAACAGCTATGCGACTTACGAAATTACCTACCAGTAATATCGACTGAGAGATAAAGGCCGCCTCGCGCCGGGGCGGTTTATACCCGTCATTCGAATTATTTAGGGTATACAACAATAATAAAGCGGCCACTGCTGCCGCTTATTTTTTTATTCTGAGGTCAGCATGAAGCGTATTGCCCTTTTTTTCTGTTTCATTTTTAGTTTTGCGGCCCACGCCAATAATATTATTGTCAACGGCACCCGCTTTATTTATCCAGGAAATGAAAAAGAAATAACGGTGCAGCTCTCTAACACCGCCGACCGTCCAGCGCTGGCGCAAGCCTGGCTGGACAACGGTAATGCCGACGCGACGCCGGATACCATTACGACGCCATTTATTATCACGCCGCCTATTTCCCGCGTAGATGCGAAAAGCGGTCAGACTCTGCGTATTAAGCTCGGCAGCAGCGCGGGTCTCGCTAAAGATAAAGAGACGCTGTGGTGGCTGAACCTGCTGGAAATACCGCCGGTTGAGGCCAGCCAGAAGAATGAAGGGCAAAATATTCTGCAGCTGGCGATTCGTTCGCGCTTTAAGTTTATCTATCGTCCCAGCGGATTAGGCAATCGCGACGCCGCGGCAGAGAAATTAGCGCTCTCCGCTAATGGCAACAGCCTGTCCGTCAGTAACCCGACGCCCTTTTATATCACCGTAAGCCGTATCTCCCGTAACGGCGGCAAAGCGCTCAACAGCAAAACGGTCATGTTTGCCCCACAGTCCAGCCAGACCATCGCCCTCTCTTCCGCAGTGAGCAAAGGCGAGATCCTGACCGTTAACAACATTAATGATTATGGCGCAGATGTCGCAGTGAAAGTTACCGTCAAATAAGGGAAACGATCATGAAGCAGAGGTCAATCTGCCCGGGAAGATTAAGCACGGCTATCGCGGTTGCGCTGTGCTGCTTTCCGCCATTTTCCAGCGGACAGGAAAACCCGGGAACGATCTATCAATTTAACGATGGTTTTATCGTCGGCAGTCGCGAAAAGGTCGACCTGTCGCGTTTCTCGACCAGCGCGATTAGCGAAGGCGTCTATTCCCTTGATGTGTATACCAACGGCGAGTGGAAAGGGCGCTACGATCTGAAAATCACCGCCGATAAAGATGGCAAAATGGGCATCTGCTACACCAAAGCGATGCTGATGCAATATGGGATCTCGCCGGAAAAGTTTAACCCGCAGCTCAGCGAAAAAGAGGGCTTCTGCGGACGCCTACAGGAGTGGCGCAACGAGGCCAACGTCAAAGACACGCTGATTCAGTCCTCCCTGAGACTGGATATTGCCGTACCGCAAATCTACGAAGATCAGCGCCTGAAAAACTTTGTCAGCCCGGAATTCTGGGATAAAGGCGTTGCGGCGCTGAATTTAGGCTGGATGGCCAACGCCTGGAACAGCCATATCTCCTCGGCCAACGGCTCCGATAACAGTAGCGCGTATCTTGGCGTTAACGCGGGTCTGTCGTGGGATGGCTGGTTGCTCAAGCATATCGGTAACCTGAACTGGCAGCAGCAGCAGGGGAAAGCGCACTGGAACAGCAACCAGACCTACCTGCAGCGGCCTATCCCGCAGATTAATTCGATAGTCAGCGGCGGGCAGATTTTTACCAACGGCGAGTTCTTTGACACCATCGGCCTGCGCGGGATCAATCTGGCGACCGATGACAATATGTTCCCGGACGGCATGCGCTCCTACGCCCCTGAAATTCGCGGCGTGGCGCAAAGCAACGCCCTGGTGACGGTGCGCCAGGGCAGCAATATTATCTATCAGACCACGGTGCCGCCGGGGCCGTTTACCCTGCAGGATGTATATCCTTCCGGCTACGGTAGCGACCTTGAAGTGTCGGTTAAAGAGGCCGATGGCTCGGTCGAGGTATTCAGCGTGCCTTACGCCTCGGTGGCGCAGCTGCTGCGTCCAGGGATGACCCGCTATGCGCTCTCTGCCGGTAAAGTCGACGATAGTTCGCTGCGTAATAAACCGATGCTCTACCAGGGAACCTGGCAGCACGGTATCAATAACCTGTTCACCGGCTATACCGGCGTCACCGGATTTGATGACTATCAGGCGTTCCTGCTGGGGACCGGGATGAACACCGGCATCGGCGCGCTGTCATTCGACGTTACCCATTCGCGGCTGAAGAGCGAGACCCTCGACGAGCACGGCCAGAGCTATCGCGCCACCTTTAACCGCATGTTTACCGAAACCCAGACCAGCATCGTGCTGGCGGCGTATCGCTACTCCACCAAAGGCTACTACAACCTGAACGACGCTCTGTACGCCGTCGATCAGGAGAAGAACTACAGCAGCAACTACACCGTATGGCGGCAGAAAAACGGCATGACGTTTACCGTCAACCAAAACCTGCCGGACGGCTGGGGCGGCTTTTACCTGAGCGGTCGGGTAGCGGATTACTGGAACCGTTCGGGGACGGAAAAGCAGTATCAGTTTAGTTACAACAACATGTACGGTCGGCTCTCGTGGTCGGTCAGCGCCCAGCGCGTCTATACCCCGGATAGTTCCGGCCACCGCCGCGACGATCGCGTTTCTCTCAACTTTAGCTACCCGCTGTGGTTCGGTGAAAACCGCACCGCTAACCTGACATCGAATACCGCGTTTAACAATTCGCGTTTCGCCAGCTCGCAGATTGGCGTCAACGGTTCGCTGGATAGCGAAAACAACCTTAACTACGGCGTGTCGACGACCACCGCCACTGGCGGCCAGCACGATGTGGCGCTGAACGGCAGTTACCGTACCCCGTGGACGACGCTGAACGGCAGCTATAGCCAGGGCGAAGGCTATCGCCAGAGCGGCGTGGGCGCCAGCGGGACGCTAATCGCGCATCAGCACGGCGTCGTATTCTCGCCGGAAACCGGCACCACTATGGCGCTGATCGAAGCGAAAGATGCCGCGGGCGCGATGTTGCCCGGTTCGCCGGGGACCCGTATCGATAGCAACGGCTACGCCATTCTGCCGTATCTGCGGCCTTACCGGATTAACGCCGTTGAGATTGACCCGAAAGGCAGCAACGACGATGTCGCCTTCGGCAGTACCGTGGCGCAGGTTGTGCCGTGGGAGGGTAGCGTGGTCAAGGTCTCCTTCGATACCACGCTGCAGAACAACATCACTCTGCGGGCGCGCCAGGCAAACGGCCTGCCGCTACCGTTCGCCGCGACAATTTACACCCCTTCCGGGAAAGAGATCGGCGTGGTGGGGCAGGGCAGCATGATGTTTATCAGCGACGCCAGCGCGCCGAAGGCCACGGTTAAGTGGAGCGGCGGACAGTGCTCGGTGGAATTAAGTCAGGAAAAAACAAAGGAAACGCTATGTCGCTAATGAAAAAACTGACGCTTTTTATTGGCTTAATGGCGATGGGGACTACGTCGGCGTGGGCGTACTGTACGCGCCTGTCGCAGCCGACGGTAAGCCTCGACATGGTAGTGGGCCGGGTGGTGGTTCCACCGGATCTGCCGGTAGGGTCGGTGATCGTTTCCCGCGACTGGACAATGTCGGCGCCGGGCGGGGCCAGCTATAGCTGTAGCAGCGGCACTAACCGCTTTGTGGCCAAAATCGTCGCCCCCGGGGCGACCGATCTGGGGAATAAAATTTATTCCACCAACGTGCCAGGTATCGGCCTGCGGTTTAGCCGCGGCGGGGCGACGGTCAATATCATCTATCCTGACACTTTCTCCAGCTACGTTAGCAGGACCACAAACTATTCGCTGGAGGGTTCCCGCTTTACGCTGGAGGTGATTAAAACCGCGAGCGTGACCGGCAGCGGTACCCTGGCGGCAGGTAAGTACACCTCTTATGACTGGGAGAACGGCAATAACCCGATCCTCGAAACCCGTCTGAGCGCCAACGCCATCACCGTGGTATCGCCCTCATGTACCATCCTGAGCGGCAAAAACATGAACGTCGATGTCGGCACCATCAAGCGCAGCGATCTCAATGGCGTCGGCACCACCGCGGGCGGGAAGGATTTTAATATTGAGCTGCAGTGCAGCGGCGGGCTAAGCGAGTCGGGATACGCCAATATCCAGACCTCTTTCTCCGGCACGTTGGCCACTGGCACCACGGTGAGCCGGGGCGCATTGCTGAACGAAAAATCCGGCTCCTCGCTGGCGAAAGGGATTGGTATCCAGGTCCTCAAAGAGGGCGTACCGCTGGAATTCAACAAGAAATACAGCGTGGGTACGCTGCGCACGCAAGAAACGCGATACATCACCCTGCCTCTGCACGCGCGTTTCTATCAATATGCGCCGACCACCAGTACCGGTGAGGTGGAGTCGCACATGATCTTTAACCTGACGTACGATTAATTCGGGAGGCGGGTATGCGTGATTCAGCACAATTGAAAAATAGCAAACGACTCATTCAGCTGGCCCTGATAAGCGGGATGCTGATTGCCTCCCCTGCGTCGGCTTTTGAGACCAACTACGATCGGGGACGGGTGGATTTTGCCGGACGGGTCACCGATATTTCATGCAGCGTGGCCCTAAACGGCGGCAACAACGCCGGGAGCGGCAGCGTCTGGCTGGCGCCGGTCAGCCTGGCGGAAGTCCACGAGCGCGGCGCCGGGGCATTTATGAAACCGCAGCCCTTCACGCTGGAGCTCTCGAACTGCCAGCTGCGGCACGACGGCGGCGCGGCGGATAAAAACGAGATCCGCCTGGTTAACGTGCGCTGGGTTGACGGATTTACGGTCAATGCGGTCAGCAATGAGAATGCTGGTTATCTGAGGAATACGCGGGCGGACGGCGCCAGCCATATTTTCCTCGCGCTGTCGACCAATGACAATAATACGCTGGATAAAAGCAATAAAATTGTTCCCGCCGACCCCTTACAAAACCGGGTACCGCTGGTAGAAAAAGCGGTGGATGGCGGCGTATTTACCTATTACATTGGCTACGTTACGCCAGCGCCGGAAAAAGCAACCAGCGGTCCGTTGACCAGCTGGGCGACCTGGGAACTTGTTTACAATTGAAGGGTTGATGGCCTTGCGCAAATGTTACAATTGATGCCGGAATCATCCGGCATTTATTTAAACGGTGAGATCTTCTTTGACCAGCTGTTCAATGCTGACTTCCTTCCAGTAGTGTCCCTGAATAGCAAACCACTCCATTCCCTGTAACCACGCCTTATGCGCTTCGCTTTCTACGCCTTCAATAATCACATTATGGTGATTGCGGGTAAGGAAGGTGACCAGTGCATCCATTAACGGCCGGCCGGAATCTTTTTGCATTAAAAGCCAGAAGAAGTCTTTATCGATTTTGACATAATCGAAATGATAGTCGCGAATGGCGCTAATACCGGCGTTGCCAGAACCGAAATCATCGAGCCAGAGCGTGGTGCTTTGCGGGTTGCTCCAGGTAGCGAGCGCCTTATTTAATAATTTATTTGAGTTCTCGGTAACTTCAAAATGGACGCAGCCGATATGGTTGACGAGCGCTTTAATCTCCGGGCGTAGCAATACGTTAAGTATATGGTCATCAACGTTGATCGTCGCCGAGATGCCATTTTGCTTAAACCACTGTTTATGTTTTTCAATGAGCGCCAGCTGTTCCATAAAAATGCTTTCACGTAATCCGGTATTGGCGTAGCGAAAGAAGTATTCCGGCGATATGGACATGCGGTCAAAGCGGCTCAGGCACTCCACGGCGACGAGCGTACCTTCTGGGGAAAACATTTTTTGAAAGACATAACGAACGGATATATCGCTACGTGATAAATTATGATCAGAAAAAAGAGTTGCGTTCATTATCTCTCGTCAAAATAAGGTCAGAGGTAAAGAGAGGTGGATATTATAGGTGACCTTTCTGCCGGTGGGAATGATTATTAATGGCTTGTTGCCAATAAATTATCGGCTTTTGATTGGTCACCCACATATTTTTAGTTTCAACACTGATACATATTGACTATGCTTTTGTTCATTATCCGCGAACTATTCATTCCTAGTTTTTTCATAATATGTACCTTATGACTGTGAACCGTTTTATGATCAATGTCGAGAAGCACCGCAATCCTTTTATTGTTATTGCAGGCAATAATTAACTCCAGCACCTGAAGCTCCCTGGCAGTGAGCTTTCTGCGGGTACATAGACCCTGGCAGCCCTCGGCGGTTAAGGGCCTGCTGAGGATGGCTGAGTACGCTGACAAAGAGGATTTTTCTGTAAGAATCAATAGGTTTTCCAGATCAAGCAGTTCCCGGTACAGGCTGGAGAGCTCGCTTTTGACTATCAGAACCAGCATGGCGCAATGCGCGAGGCGATTGCGCAAAGTGTTCAGTAAGTCAACCGTTGTGGCCGCTGAGATATCTTTATGGATGATATTGATAATAACGGTCGCTGTCGGGGAAGCGCAGACTCCTTTCACGATATCCTGAAAGTTCAGGGTCGTGATGTCAGTGGCGTGATCGATCAAGTAATCATGAACTGATTGTCCGATGATATTATCATCGGTGTAAAGCAATATACTGTCCAATGGTTCAGACTCTCTTTTTTCTCTTGGCTTCCATAATCAAGTCGAGCAGCACTTTCTCTATTCTCTTCTTGTTATCAAGATGACGAAATTTGAACTGGCAAGAAATTTGGTAGTAGCTATCCGACTTTTCGTTATCATCTAAAGTCACCATGACAACGTTTTTTATAACTAAATCGACGGTAACTTCGCCATATTCAGCGAGGGCCAGTATGGCGTTCTTAAGGATGGCGTTATGGCTGAGGAATTTCAGATTGGGACTCTTGGTCATCAGCGCACAACCGCCATCCGAAATGTCTTTGATTTCGAATAGATAATTTTCTCCATTTTTATGCCGACCGTGACAGAAGAATTCGTGCTCGTGGCGCAAACGGAATCGGGGATCGCGCCGACGTTGTACCACCTGGATACATTCCGGCAAGGTAAAAGCGACCTTGTGGCATTTTCCTTCGCCGCTGGCGTAGCTTTTCTTTAGCGTGGAGCAAAACTCGATTTTTCCTGAATCGCTATGCAGAATAAATTTAACTTTATGCCCGGTGGGGATTTTGCTGGTGGTTAAGATATGAAACTCGGCAAAATCCACCCGCGTTAGCTGGGTAATAGTGCTTTTGTTATTAACAAAAACTTCTATCTCCGCCTGCTTTCGGAGCTCTTCCCTGAAAATAGCAATGATTTCATACTTACTGGTCTTTATCGTTCCCTCTGTCATGTGCAATCCTTGTAAATTGTTATTGTGTGTGGTTGATTTTTTATATAGCAATGCAAACATTCTGATTGTGTTAACCAGATGTTTTTATGAGCGTTTGATGTTGTTAGCTATCTTTGCAGCTAAATTGATTTGTATAAACTTTGAATGAGATATTGTTTTTCCTGTAATCAAGACTCCGAAATTTTTGGTGAGACAAAAACGACAGAAGCCTCCAATTAGGAGGCCAGTCGGAAAAGTATAAAGCTATGCTTTGCATAGGGTTATCCGTAAGAGAATAAAGCAGATAACCCCTAATTTGTAGGATGTATAGTGCCAGCGGCGTTAAGGTAATTCCAGGCAAATATTGAGATGAAGGCTTCTGCGAATATTCATCCGCAGAAGCCTGAAATCAGGCGTGGGGTTGGAGATTATCGAGAATGGTTAGCGCTTCAGGCGGAAGCGTTAATTGCGCGGCGGCGAGATTTTCATGCAGATGCGCTAGCGAAGAGGTACCCGGAATGAGCAGAATATTCGGCGAGCGCTGAAGCAGCCATGCCAGCGCCACCTGCATCGGGGTCGCGTCCAGCGAAGCGGCGACATCGTTAAGCTCCCGGGCCTGCAGCGGCGTAAAGCCGCCGAGCGGGAAAAAGGGCACCCAGGCGATATGCTGCGCCGCCAGTTCGTCAATAAGCGGGTCATCCTGACGGTTCGCCACGTTGTACTGGTTCTGAACGCAGACGATGGGCGTCATTTTTTGCGCATCGCTCACCTGTCTGGCGGTAACGTTGCTCAGCCCGATATGGCGAATCAACCCGCGTTCTTTAAGCTCCAGCAGGGTGGTTAAGGGCTCCTCCAGCGAACCTTCTACCGGACCGTGAGTGCCGAGCATACTGCGCAGATTCACCACCTCAAGCACGTCGAGGCCCAGATTGCGTAGATTATCTTCCACCGCCTGAGTGAGCTCCGCGGGAGACATCGCGGGGAGCCAGTTGCCTTTTTCATCGCGGCGAGCGCTGACTTTGGTCACGATGCACAGATCGTCGGAATAGGGATGTAGCGCCTGGCGAATGAGCTGATTCGTGACGTGCGGGCCATAAAAATCGGAGGTATCGATATGATTGACGCCCGACTCGACCGCTTCCTGCAGTACGCGGATAGCGGTTTGCGGATCTTTTGGCGGCCCAAAGACGCCGGGCCCCGCAAGCTGCATCGCCCCGTATCCCAGACGATAAACCTGACGATCGCCTAACGTCGCGGTACCGGATAATTTTACGCTGGACATATAAACCCCTGCTCTAATGGTATGCAAAGGATCAGTGTATGTCCGTCAGGGAGATTGGGGGGATGAGAATGTTGGCAGAACGTGCGGCGAGCAAGAAACTCGCCGCAGAGCAAGGATCAGCTAAAAAACATCACTGATACGCAGAGCAAACCGATAACCAGGGTAATGAAGTTACCCACCGAGCGGTAGGGCTTCAGCGCCGGAATAAGGTACGTGGAGAGGGTCGGCATGATGAACAGGATCATCGCAATAAGCGGGCCGCTAATGGCGTAAATCATTGAAATAGCGTTGGGATTGATAAAGCACACCACGAAGGTCAGCGTCGATACCAGCAGGATCGACATCGCCCGGTTGAACGCGCGGCTCTTGCGAATACCCGCCTGAGCGAGAGACGTTTTGACGATTTCGCTGGCCCCTTCAATCACGCCAAAATAGGTACCCAGGAACGATTTCGACATCGCCACCACCGCCACAATAATCCCGGTGACCGCCAGCCACGCAGGTGACCCCGGCATCATCGACAGGGCGGAAAGAATGGTGACCCCTTGATTGCGCGCGGTTTCGATATAGCCCGCTGGTATCGACAGCAGGCAGCTGAAGACGAAAAACAGCACGCTGGCGCAGATGAGGGTGTAGGCCACCTTCATGATTTTTTTGCATTTACCCATGGCCAGCTCGCCGTATTTTTCCTGCTGATCGATAGCAAAAGTCGAGATGATTGGCGTATGGCTAAAAGCGAAAACCATCACGGGAATGGAGATCCAGATTTGGTGGAACGTGTGCGGGGTCAGCTGCATCTGGCTGGTCAGGTAAGCCGGCTGCCAGCTACCCATTAAATAGATGGAGAGGAACAGGAAACAGGCGATCAGCGGGAAGACTAAAAAGCCCATCACCTTAATGGTGACGTGGCGGCCCATTAAAAAGATCAGATTCAGCACTAGTACAACGGCCAGGCTGAGCAGCGCCCGTACCTGGGAGGTGATGGGGACATGTCGGGATAGCTGCTCCGCGAGCGAGTTAGTAATGGCGACCGCGTAGATCAGCACGACCACGAAAAAGGCGAGGAAATAGAGGCCGGTAATCAGGTTGCCGATCTTTTTACCGTAGTAATGGTTAACGGCGCCGGTAATCCCCTCGCCCGGGGCGATGTTGGCGGAGAGAATAAACTGGCTCAGCGCTTTATGCGGCCAGTAGGTCAACGGCCAGGCGACCAGCGCGGTGATGAAAAGAACAATGGCGCCCGCGGATCCCAGTTGGATCGGCAAGAATAACGTGCCAGCGCCTACAGCAGTGCCATATAAGGCGAAACTCCAGAGAGTTTCTTCTTTAGACCAAATTTTAGACATTATGCGACTTTATCAACCAGAAAACGAACAAAAAGGAGTGCAATTTATCACATTTATGAATGGGCTGCGGCGATAGTTTCTGGCTAATAAGTGAAGCGGCGGAGCGCCCGTCAATCGATCGGGCGATCCGTGCAGGATGAGCGGCGAGCGGCGATTCGCTGCAGGCGAACCTTCATCACGCGCTCGCGCAGCGTATCCCAGGCCCAGTTGAAGGCCATGGTGTAGGGCAGGAAGAACAGCATGAAGCCGATTTCCAGCATAAACGCCTGCATCAGCGAGACGCCCAGCACCAGCGCGACCATGGTGACGCCAATAAGAATAAAGCCTGACTCAAAGCCGATCGCGTGCAGCGCGCGGACCCGCAGGTTGCGGACGACACGGGAAACCGGCCACAGGCGGTCAAACAGGGCGTTATAGATAATGTTCCAGACCATCGCCAGCGTCGCGAGCAGGATACTGAGCCCGCCCATTTCGACTACCGAACGCTGCATTAGCCATGCGGCGGTCGGGGCGAGGATCAGCGTCGCCAGACCTTCAAAGCTGATAGCGTGAATGACCCGTTCCGTCAGCGTTTTGCGCTGGGCGTTAACTTGTTGCATGGCTTGTTGCCTCCGGACTTTATAAGAAATTACCCGGCATTTTATGGATAAATATGATAAACAAAAGATAGTATCCATCGATAAAGTAGATAGTTCATGCGCTATTCTCCCGAAGCTTTAACCGCTTTTGTCGAATCCGTGGCCTGCGGTTCGTTCTCTGGCGCGGCGCGGCGGCTGCGTAAAAGCCAGTCCACCATCAGTACCGCAATCGCCAATCTGGAGGCCGATCTTGGCGTCACGCTGTTCGATCGCACCTCCAGGCAACCGACGCTGACGCCGCAGGGCGAACAGGTGTTGAGTTATGTGAAAGCGATTCTGGCGGCCAGCGACAGGCTGGATGAACTGGCCATTTCGCTGTCTGGCAACACCGAAGCGCGCCTGACCTTTGTGCTCTCCGATACGCTGCATCCCGATGTGCTTGAAGATCTGCTGGCGCAGTTCGATCGCCGTTTTCCGCATACCGAATTTGAGTGCCTGATTGGCGAAGATGACGATGTTATCGATCTGCTGCAAAAAGAGCGGGCGCAGGTGGGGCTGATTGAGGCCAGGGACAGCTATCCGACAGAGATAGCCAGTATCCGCCTGCCGATGCAAACCGAAATGGCTATCTTCGTGGCGCCCCGGCATCCGCTGGCGGCCCAGGGGAGAGTCACCCGTGACGAGCTGTTCAGCTGGCGCGAGCTGCGCCTGAGCACCTATCTGGACAATTCGGCGGAACCGGCGCGCGGTCTGGTCTGGTCGGCGCCAAACTATCTGCTGCTGTTCAGCATGGCGGCTCAGGGGCTGGGGTGGTGTATTTTACCCAGCGCGCTGGTGGAGGAGTTTGCCGGGAGCGGAAGCCTGGTGGCGCTGGATATTGCCGGCTGGCCGCGGATGATCTCTACCGATTTGCTGTGGAATAAAAAAGCGCCGCCGGGCGAAGCCGGAAGCTGGTTGCGTCAGCATCTGCAGGGGCATGGGCGCAAATAGGGGCCATTTATGCCATCGTCGACGATCTTTGTGATTTCCCTCACTTTTTTTAAACAATTGCGAAATTTTTTGATAACAATTCACTACTATGATGCTGTTTCTTTGCGCAGAGGCGGAGCAGAGGTAGAGGATGAAAGATGTCGTAATCGTCGGCGCGTTGCGAACGCCAATCGGCTGTTTTCAGGGCACGCTATCGCGTCATTCTGCGGTGGAGCTGGGCAGCGTTGTGGTAAAGGCGTTAGTGGAGCGCAGCGGCGTCGATCCGCAGAGTATTGATGAGGTGATCCTCGGCCAGGTTCTGACGGCAGGAACCGGACAGAATCCGGCACGTCAGTCGGCGATACGTGGCGGGCTGCCTAATACTGTTTCTGCCATTACCATCAACGACGTCTGCGGTTCCGGGCTGAAGGCACTGCACCTGGCAACCCAGGCGATTCAGTGCGGCGAAGCGGACGTGGTGATCGCCGGAGGGCAGGAGAATATGAGCCGCGCCCCGCATGTGCTGACCGATAGCCGGACCGGCGCGCAGCTGGGTAACAGCCAGCTTATCGACAGCCTGGTCCATGATGGCCTGTGGGATGCGTTTAATGACTACCATATGGGCGTGACGGCGGAGAACCTGGCGCGCGAGTACGGTATTAGCCGTGAATTGCAGGACGCGTGGGCGCTTAGCTCGCAGCACAAAGCGCGGCGAGCGATTGACTCCGGCCGCTTTCGCGATGAAATCGTTCCGGTGACCAGCGAACTCAACGGTATTCCGCGGCTGGTGGATACCGATGAGCAGCCGCGCGTTGACCCCAGCGCTGAAGCGCTGGCCAGTCTGCTGCCGACTTTTGACCAGCAGGGCTCGGTCACCGCGGGCAACGCGTCGAGCATTAACGACGGCGCGGCGGCGGTGATGATGATGAGCGAGACTAAAGCCGAGGCGCTGGGGCTGCCGATACTGGCGCGGATCCGCGCCTTTGCCAGCGTTGGCGTCGATCCGGCGCTAATGGGCATCGCCCCGGTCCATGCTACCCGCCGCTGCCTTGAGCGAGCGGGCTGGAAGCTGGATGAAGTCGATCTGATTGAAGCCAACGAAGCCTTTGCCGCCCAGGCCATTTCGGTGGGTAGGGTGCTGGAATGGGACGAGCGGCGGGTGAACGTCAACGGCGGCGCTATTGCGCTGGGCCATCCGATCGGCGCTTCCGGCTGCCGGATCCTGGTTTCCCTGGTGCATGAAATGATCAAACGCGACGCCCGTAAAGGGCTTGCCACGCTGTGTATCGGCGGCGGTCAGGGCGTGGCGCTGGCGGTGGAACGTTAATAAGTCTTTTCTAATATGCGTTAACTGAGCCTCCCTGTGGAGGCTTTTTTTTTCTTCCCACCAGGCGTTTCCCTCCAAAAAAACTCCTTTTTGACGCGCGATTTTGGTGAGCGTTGTCACGTCTTTTTGTGCCACCTTTTTTGAAACAAATATTTACGATCGCGATCACTAAAACATTATTGCCTAAAAAATAAAATACGGTTTTATAAAAACGAAACGATATTTTAATTATGAGGGGTAATTTATGTTCGCAAGATCTCTGGCCCTTGCTGCACTCTGTGGCATGTCCTTCGCGGCTTCAGCTGTCACGGTAGATTTACGTCACGAATTCATTGATGGCGGGAAAACGGATAAGAGTAACGCCGACCGCGTTTCCGTCTCCCACCGTTTCGCTAACGGCTTCGGCTTCTCCGTTGAGGCGAAGTGGAAATCGGGCGGCGAGAACACCAGCCAGCCTTATTCCGATTTCGTCGGCAATGGTCATGAAGAGAGCATTAGCTGGCAGTGGAAAGCGGACAAAAACTTCTCGGTCACGCCGGGGTTCAATATTGAAAGTAACGATAGCCGCTCGATCTACAAGCCAAACCTGCGCGTGCAGTACAGCTTTGATAATGGCTTCTACGTTGCTGCCCGCTATCGTTATGACTATACCCGCTACCCGGCGAATGCAGGGAAAGACGATGACAAAGTTAACCGTGGCGATGCGTGGGCCGGTTACGTCTTCGGCGACTGGCGTACGGAGCTGAACTACGTTTACGCGCGCAGTAGCGAAGGAGTTAAGCGCAACGACAACAAACCGTACTCGCAGGAGTACAACCTCAAGGTTGCCTATAAGCTGGATAAAAACTGGGCGCCGTACGGCGAGCTCGGCAACGTCGGCGTCAACGATCGCAGCGACCGCCAGACCCGCTTCCGCGTAGGTGTCGCCTACTCGTTCTAAATTAAAAAATGTCTTCATCGTTTACCCCGGAGCGGTCAGCCGGGGTTTTCTGTTGGTATGAATCCCTCTTCCCTGAGGCGGCGCAGCGCGCCCCAGCTACACGTCATGTAGCCCGGATAAGCGCAGCGCAATCCGGGGCAAACGTCGGGCATAAAAAAGCCCTCCGAAAGGAGGGCAAGGCCAGTTACAGAAACACTAACTCAAACAGTGGCTAACGCTATGCCTTCAGCATCTCAGGCTGCGGCGGCAGCTTCGCGATATAAACGGCAGGTTTGCCGTCTTTATCGGAGCTGAACAAAATGGCGCTATCGTCCGGCGTAAAGGACGGGTGCGGGTGGGTCACCTGGCGACTATTGGCCACCGTTGCCCAGGAGGTATCGTGCCGCGCGACGCGGAAATAGGCCTGCTTCGCGACATCGAAAGCGTACAGATACGGGTCGTTATCAATGGTGTAGCCGCTGGTGTCTTTGACGTCCACCGGGGTGCCGGAGCCATCGCCAACCAGCATCGTGCCGTCAAAGTTACTCATCAGATGCGAGCAGGCAGGCATCTGCATCACCGCTTCATTGACGCCGGTATCCGGGTTGAAGCTATAAATTGTTCGACCCTGCTGGCCCTTCAGATAAGAGACGTACACCAGCGCGGAGCCGTTCGGAACCCAGAATTCGTGAGTGCAGCTTTCGCCTTCCGCATGCGCTTTAACTTTACGCACGTTGCTGCCGTCTTCATTCACCATCCACATCCGCGCATCGACCAGGTCGTGCGGGCCTTCATGGCAGAAGGCGACGGTATTGTCATCGAACGGACGATAAATCGGATGGCCTAGCCATTTCTTCTCTTCGTGGATCACGCTGCTTTCGCCGGTTTGCAGGTCGACGCGCAGCAGGCGGCAGCGGGGGCCTTTGTGAAAGAAATCGTGGAAAATCTGCCAGTCGTTAAGCGGCGTCCAGTCGCTTTTGGCAATCTCAATGCCAACCAGTTTGGTGCAATCGCTGTTGGCCACCCAGGTGCCGTAGCCAACCCAGTCATCGGCAACGCGATAAACTTCGCGCTCTTGCAGCGTCGTGAGGTTAACTTCCAGCAGCGTCCGGTCGTTCTTCACGTAATAAAGGGATTTATCATCCGGGGAAAGGAAACCGCCAAATGTGTTATCACCAGCGCCTTCCGTTAGCTGCACCGCCTCGGCTTTTGCGAGGTCCAGCAGATAGTAGTTCCAGTTACCGTCGAACTCGCCGGCGAACAGCAAATGGCTGCCATCGTTAAAAAAACACTTCTGATAGAAATAGTTACGATGACAGGTCACTTCTGGTGGGGTTAAACGGGTGATCTCCGCGCCGGTGTCCGGATCGCGGCTGACGTCATAATTCAGTTTAACCCGCATGCCTTTAGCCATGATGTACTCCTTTTCCTTCCTGAGATGTCGCCCGCCTGCGTTGACCGGCCAGTGGAAGTAGATTTAAAAGATGGGTGTTAATTTATCAAAACATCGTTTCATTATTTGTGATGGCGGACGCAATTCGCAACAACTTCTTGCTGCAGATCGCGTTTTTTTGCTTTACGTGCGGCAGGTATCCCGGCGGTCTTTGTTTTCTTGTCGATTTTTTTCGATCCCTGGTCTTTTTTTAAAGTTCATTTTAACTAACTGTATTTTAAAGAATTAAATAAATATTTCCGGATCAATTCTCCGGCGCTTCGTGATCTGTTTTGCATTTTTAACATTTAGCAGTCTTAAAATTGAAACGATGTTTTAATAATAATTGAAAATGACTTTAGCCGGGGATAAGATGTGCTCACAGTAAAACGGAACTCTGTTTTATTTTTAGAAGGGTCAATCCCTGAGAGTTCTTCAAACCATAAGGGTCTGCACAAGCAGCAGGCTGGACTATCAGAACCTTGCCTGTACCTACACAGGCTCTGAAAGATTAAGGAACCAAGTATGATTCTCGACGCATTCTCCCTGCAGGGCAAAGTAGCCGTGGTCAGCGGCTGTGATACGGGTCTGGGCCAGGGTATGGCGGTTGGCCTCGCGGAAGCCGGCTGCGATATCGTGGGTATCAATATTGTTGAACCGACGGAAACCATTGAGCGCGTTACGGCGCTGGGCCGTCGTTTTCTCAGCCTGACCGCCGATCTGCGCCAGATTGACGGCATTCCACAACTGCTGGAGCGTGCGGTAGCGGAGTTCGGTCATATCGATATTTTGGTTAACAATGCCGGTCTGATCCGTCGCGAAGACGCGATTGAATTCAGCGAGAAAAACTGGGACGACGTGATGAACCTGAATATTAAGAGCGTGTTCTTTATGTCTCAGGCGGCGGCGAAACACTTTATCGCTCAGGGTACCGGCGGCAAGATTATCAATATCGCCTCGATGCTCTCTTTCCAGGGCGGGATCCGCGTACCGTCCTACACGGCGTCAAAAAGCGCGGTGATGGGCGTGACCCGTCTGCTGGCGAACGAGTGGGCCAAGCACGGCATCAACGTCAATGCGCTGGCGCCGGGCTATATGGCGACCAACAATACCCAGCAGCTGCGCGCCGACGAACAGCGCAGCAGCGAGATCCTCGACCGTATCCCGGCGGGACGCTGGGGCCTGCCAAGCGACCTGATGGGGCCGGTGGTCTTCCTGGCTTCCAGCGCTTCTGACTACATCAACGGCTACACCGTGGCGGTGGATGGCGGCTGGCTGGCGCGCTAATATTTGCCGCGTTATCAGCGCAAAATGGAACCCTGCTTCGGCAGGGTTTTTTTATGGCTGAATAACAATTGTCCATATGATGAAATTGAAATAGTCCATATGATTTACTTGTTTCTCAGCAGAGTATCTATGTTTAACAAGGGTCGGTGAAGTTGAAATGCTTATTTTCTGTTCTTTCGAAAGTTGAATGTCCATCACAAAACCATTGCCTGTAGCAACTTAATCCATATCTTTGGCTTGTCACGCCTGACACCTTGCGCCGCCGATCCCGTAGTTTCATCGTATGTCTTACTTCGTCTGGCGGGAAAAAAATGACCTCAATCAGTCACGACTCTACAACTATGCCGCGTACGCTGCGCGATACCCGGCGCATGAATCAGTTTGTCTCGGTTGCCGCCGCGGTGGCAGGATTGCTGTTTGGCCTTGATATCGGCGTAATCGCCGGGGCGCTGCCCTTTATTACCGATCATTTTGTTTTATCCAGCCGCCTGCAGGAGTGGGTGGTGAGCAGCATGATGCTGGGGGCTGCCATCGGCGCGTTATTTAACGGCTGGCTCTCTTTTCGCCTTGGGCGCAAATACAGCCTGATGGTGGGCGCAGTGCTGTTCGTGGCCGGTTCCGTGGGCTCCGCTTTTGCCGCCAGCGTCGAAATGTTGCTGGCGGCGAGGATCGTTCTCGGGGTCGCGGTGGGGATTGCCTCTTATACCGCGCCGCTGTATCTGTCGGAAATGGCGAGCGAAAACGTGCGCGGCAAGATGATCAGCATGTATCAGCTGATGGTAACGTTGGGGATCGTGATGGCGTTTCTCTCCGATACCGCGTTCAGCTACAGCGGCAACTGGCGAGCGATGCTTGGCGTACTGGCTCTGCCG
Organism: Klebsiella sp. BDA134-6; assembly: GCF_015601345.1. Classification (NCBI taxonomy): domain Bacteria; kingdom Pseudomonadati; phylum Pseudomonadota; class Gammaproteobacteria; order Enterobacterales; family Enterobacteriaceae; genus Klebsiella; species Klebsiella sp. BDA134-6. The sequence continues at coordinate 4,895,311 of NZ_CP064784.1, read as the reverse complement.
GCGCTGGTGCTGATTATTCTGGTGATCTTCCTGCCGAATAGCCCGCGCTGGCTGGCGGAAAAAGGGCGTCACGTGGAGGCGGAAGAGGTGCTGCGGATGCTGCGCGACACGTCTGAAAAAGCCCGCGACGAGCTGAATGAGATCCGCGAAAGTCTCAAGCTGAAGCAGGGGGGCTGGGCGCTGTTTAAGGTCAACCGCAACGTGCGGCGGGCGGTGTTCCTCGGCATGTTGTTGCAGGCGATGCAGCAGTTTACCGGGATGAATATCATCATGTATTACGCGCCGCGCATCTTCAAAATGGCCGGCTTCACCACTACCGAGCAGCAGATGGTGGCGACCCTGGTGGTTGGCCTGACCTTTATGTTCGCCACCTTTATCGCCGTCTTTACCGTCGATAAGGCCGGGCGTAAACCGGCGCTGAAAATCGGCTTTAGCGTGATGGCCATCGGCACGCTGGTGCTGGGCTACTGCCTGATGCAGTTTGATAACGGCACCGCCTCCAGCGGTCTCTCCTGGCTGTCGGTGGGGATGACCATGATGTGTATCGCCGGCTATGCGATGAGCGCCGCGCCGGTGGTGTGGATCCTGTGTTCGGAAATTCAGCCGCTGAAGTGTCGCGATTTCGGTATCACCTGCTCAACCACCACCAACTGGGTGTCAAACATGATTATCGGCGCGACCTTCCTGACGCTGCTGGACGCGATCGGCGCGGCGGGAACCTTCTGGTTATATACCGCGCTGAACGTCGCTTTTATCGGCGTGACGTTCTGGCTGATCCCAGAAACTAAAAACGTCACCCTTGAGCATATTGAACGCAAGCTGATGTCCGGCGAGAAGCTGCGCAATATCGGCAATTAACTATAACGACTCGCGCGGCAGCCACGGGCTGGCAACCCGTACCGTCTCCCGATGGCTGTCGCCGTTAATAATGTGCAGGGCGCTCAGGCGCCCAATATCATAGTGCGGGAGCTGTACCGTTGAGAGCGGCGGAAAAAACAGATCGCCGATCCCCACCATATTGTCGTAACCCACCACAGCCACATCCTGCGGAATGCGCAGCCCCTGCGCCAGTAGCGTCTGATAGACCATAAACGCGATGCGGTCGTTGCCGCAAATCACCGAGTCGAACGGCAGCGTGGGTTGCTGAATATGCGCCAGCACGACAGCGGGAATATCGCGATAGTGCTCATCGCCATAGGCCATATAGCTGTGATGGAGCGTATCCGGGTCAATCCCCGCTTCCCGGCAGGCGCGTTCCAGCCCCTGACGGCGGCGGACGGTCGCCAGATGATTCACCGGGAGATGCAGGCACAGCGGACGGCGGTAGCCCGCGGCCAGCAGAGCCTGCACCGCCGTATACTGGCCCTGTTCGTCGTCCGGGATATAGCTGGCCACCGGATCGTGCAGGCTTTCGCAGTTGGCCAGCACGCAGGGGAGGGTTAACAGCTTGGCCGGCAGCGGCACCTGGCGCAGGCCCATCGTGGTATAGATAATCCCGTCCGGACGGTGGGAGAGCAGCAGGTCGACAATAGTTTCCGGGCTATCGTCAGAGAACATGTTGACCACGAAGCTGTTCCAGCCGTGCGCCCGCGCGGTCTCTTCGATGGAGAGCGTAATCTCCACCGAGAACGGCGTAGTGACGGTATCCAGCGCCAGCACCCCGATGGTGTTTGGCGTCGCGTGGGCGCCGCGAATTTTCTTCGCCGACAGGTCGGGGACATAGTTGGTCTCTTCGATAGCCGCCTGGACCCGAGCCAGGGTCTCCGGCTTGAGTCTTTCCGGGCTGTTTAGCGCCCGGGAGACCGTCATCAGCGACACATTCGCCAGCTTTGCCACATCTTTCAGAGATGCCATATTAAGTGCTCCACCCATGCCGTCGGCAACGGGTTTTACTAAGTTACTGATGTAAAAGGATCATGCGATATTCTATCGTACACCCGATGCCGATGCAGACGAGGAATATTTGATCGCGATCCCACTCTCATTATGTTAACGTTAACTTTTGTGATTAACATCATGAATCTTAGCAAAATGACATGAGATTCGTTTTTTGTTAACGTTACCATATCAGCATTACTCCTACATGAGAATGTCATGATGAAAGCGCACCCCTCACAAAGCTATCCGTTACTCAGCGCGTTACTGTTTTTCTTTTTCGTGACCTGGTCCTCTTCAGGTTCGCTGCTCTCGATCTGGCTGCACCAGGAAGTGGGCCTTAAACCGGGGGATACCGGGATTATCTTCTCGGTGCTTTCCGTCTCGGCGCTTTTCGCGCAGGTGTGTTACGGCTTTATTCAGGACAAACTCGGCCTGCGTAAAAATCTGCTCTGGTACATTACCGTTCTGCTGATCCTCTCCGGCCCGGCCTATATGCTGTTTGGCTATCTGCTCAAAATTAACGTGTTGCTCGGCAGCATCTTCGGCGGGATTTATATCGGACTGACCTTCAACGGCGGTATCGGCGTACTGGAGTCCTATACCGAGCGCGTCGCGCGCCAGAGCCAGTTTGAATTCGGCAAAGCGCGGATGTGGGGCTCGCTGGGCTGGGCGGTGGCGACGTTCTTCGCCGGTTTGCTGTTTAATATTAATCCGCATTTAAACTTCGCGGTGGCCAGCTGCTCCGGACTGGTCTTTTTTATACTACTGGCGCGACTGCGGGTCTCTTCCGCGCCGCACGCCATGCAGGAGGCGGTATCGGGCGGTAAAGTGACGCTGGAGGACGCTCTGCGTCTGCTGACCCTGCCGCGCTTTTGGGCGCTGGTATTCTTCGTCATCGGCACCTGTATCTACGGCGTTTACGATCAGCAGTTTCCGGTCTACTTCTCTTCCCAGTTCCCGACCTTACAGGAAGGCAACGAGATGTACGGCTACCTGAACTCGTTCCAGGTGTTCCTTGAAGCTGCCGGTATGTTCTGCGCGCCGTGGCTGGTTAACCGTATTGGCGCGAAAAATGGTCTGATCTTCGCCGGGATGGTGATGGCGATGCGTATGGTGGCGTCCGGGCTGGTGGAAGGGCCGCTGCTTATCTCCATTACTAAACTGCTGCACGCGGTCGAGCTGCCGGTGCTGCTGGTCTCCATCTTTAAATACAACAGCCTGAACTTCGACAAGCGTCTCTCCTCAACGCTTTATCTGGTGGGCTTTGCCTGCACCAGCTCGGTTATCGCGACGGTGCTGTCGCCGCTGGCTGGCTATAGCTATGAGAAATACGGCTTCGCCCAGTCCTATCTGATTATGGGACTGCTGGTGTTCTGCACCACCTTTATCTCCATCTTCTTGTTGCGTTCCAGTAAGTCCTCTTCGGACCCGCTGATGCCGCAAACTTCCGCTATCTGAATCAAAAGAGTAATGAATATGACTTATTCCATTCCCCGGGCCGAGCAAGAACTGCAGGCCAAACATGAAAAGCTGAACCTGCGCTGGTATCCGCGCTATCACCTGGCCGCCCGCGCGGGTTGGATCAACGATCCCAATGGCCTGGTCTGGTTCGACGGCTGGTATCACGCCTTTTACCAGCACCATCCGTACTCCACCCAATGGGGACCGATGCACTGGGGTCACGCGCGCAGTAAGGATCTGGTGCACTGGGAGCATCTGCCGGTGGCGCTGGCCCCGGAAGGCCCGGAGGATAAAGACGGCTGCTTCTCCGGCTCCGCAGTGGTGGATGGCGATACGCTGGCGCTGATTTATACCGGGCATAAATTCCATGGCGATCCCAGCGATGAAGCCAACCTGTATCAGGTGCAGTGTCTGGCGACCAGTCGCGACGGGATTCACTTCGAGCGCCAGGGGATCGTGGTCGACACTCCGCCGGGCATGCACCATTTCCGCGACCCGAAAGTGTGGCGAGAAGGGGACAGCTGGTACATGATCGTTGGCGCTCGCGATGGCGATACCGGCCAGGTGCGGCTGTATCGCTCAGCCGATCTGCGCCAGTGGCAGGACGCGGGCGTGCTTGATGAAGCGGAAAAAGAGATGGGCTACATGTGGGAATGCCCGGATTTCTTCGCCCTCAACGGCAAACATATCCTGATGTTCTCCCCTCAGGGGCTGGCGGCGAAAGGCTATCGCAACCGCAACCTGTTCCAGAGCGGCTATCTGCTCGGTGAGTGGCAGCCGGGGCAGGCGTTTGTACGCGAGGGGGAGTTTGTCGAAATGGATCACGGGCACGATTTCTACGCCCCGCAGAGTTTCCTCACGCCCGATGGTCGCCGCATTGTCATCGGTTGGCTGGATATGTGGGAATCGCCGCTGCCGGAGCAGCAGGACGGCTGGGCGGGCATGCTTTCGCTGCCGCGCGAGCTGAGCCTGAGCGCCGATAACCGTCTGCAGATGCGTCCGGCGAAAGAGGTCGAGAGCATGCGCGGCGCCAGCTTCCCGTGGCCGGTGACGACGCTGAAGAACCAGCAGACCACGACGGTGGAAAACTGCGAGGCGATGGAGGTGATCCTGCACTGGGACTGCGCCAGCAGCAGCGCCGAGCAGTATGGCCTCAGCTTCGGCGAAGGTCTGCGCGTTTACGTGGATGCGCAGATGCAGCGCCTGGTGCTTGAGCGACACTATCCGCAGTATGGCCTCTGCGGCACCCGCAGCGTCCCGTTGACCGAAGGCGCCGATCTGAAGCTAAGAATATTCTTCGATAGCTCTTCGGTAGAAGTGTTTGTTAATGATGGCGAGGCCTGTCTCAGCAGTCGTATATATCCTGACGCCGCTCGCCGTGAATTAGCGTTATTTTCCTGGAGCGGTTCGGCGCATTTAAAAGAAGCAGGTGCCTGGCAGCTGGAATAAGTTTTACTGAATAGTTGTTAATAACCCGTCTTTGACGGTGGACGGGTTATTATTGTCGAGCTTTACCCATAAATAAAAAATACTATTTAACTAAATAATAAAGGGTTATTCCGATGAATAAAATCTGGGTCGGGTGTGTTCTGACGTCTTTATTTACCCCTCTGGCTAATGCTCAGGCGCCGTTATCCCTTGAGGAGCGGCTGGCGCAAATGGAACAACGGCTAAAGGCGACAGAGCAGCGGGCGGCCAGCGCGGAGGCGGAAATCCGCGCGCTAAAAAAACAGGAGGCACAAGCGACGACGGTGGCCAGCGCCGCGCCAGCTAAACCCGCTTTACAACTTAATGATTATGGTGAATTAAAATTCTATGGCGACGTTGAGTTTAATATGGACGGCGCCAGCCGCACCGGTAGCCTGACGTCGGTGAAAACCAGCGCTAATAAAAACTGGGCGCCGGGAGATAAAGAGCGCTGGGATATTAACGGCCGTATTCTTCTGGGCTTTGATGGATTACGCAAAGGGGCTAACGGTAAATATGCCGGTTTCAGCGTACAGCCGCTGGCGGATATGAACGGTAAAATGAATCTTGATGATGCGGCCTTTTTCTTTGGTCAGCAGGATGACTGGAAAATTAAAATCGGTCGCTTCGAAGCCTACGATATGTTCCCGCTAAATCAGGATACGTTTGTTGAATATTCCGGCAACACGGCGAACGATCTGTATAGCGACGGCTACGGCTATATTTATATGATGAAAGAGGGGCGCGGACGCAGCAGCAGCGGCGGCAATTTCCTGCTGAGTAAAAATCTCGATAACTGGTATTTTGAGGTGAATACGCTGGTGGAGGACGGCAGCTCGCTGTTCGTGGACCAGAATTATCACGGCAACGCGCTGGATAACCGTAAAAATGTGGTTTACGTGCGTCCGGTCGCGGCCTGGCAATCCGGCGCCTGGTCGGTGGCGGGAGCGATGGAAAGTAACCTCGTTAATAATGCTTACGGTTATGAGAATCAGAACGGCCGCTGGGTCGATCAATCCAGCCGTACCGGTTACGGTATGACCATGAGCTGGAATACGCTGAAAACCGATGCCGAGAACGGGGCGGTGGTGAACGTAAGCACCGCGTATCTTGATGCGGCGGACGAAAAGGATTTCAGCGCCGGTATCAATGCGTTATGGCATCGCGTGGAGCTGGGCTATATCTATGCGCATAACAAAATCGACCAGTTTAATATGTCCGGCGTCAACGCGGAGTGCGATGGCGACTGCGCCATCCTGGCGCCGGGGCGCTACGATATCCACACCCTTCATACCTCATGGCATCTGCCGAATATTATGGATATGCCGAACTTTAATATTTATCTCGGAGCCTATGCGTCATGGCTCGATTCATCGGCGGCGAAAAGCGGCAATACCGATGAACGCTACGGCGCGCGGGTGCGGTTTAAATATTTCTTCTGACGGTCTTCCCGGGTCGCGGCGTCAACGCCTTACCCGGGCTACCTGTCCGCAGACGGTGGTGAACCTGTAGCCCGGGCAGGCGCTTTGCGCCGCCCCCGGGGAAGCAGGGTGATAATTCCCGGAGGCGATGCTGCGCATCTGTCCGGGCTACCTGTCCGCAGACGGCGGTGAACCCGTAGCCCGGCTAAGCACCGCGCGAGCCGGGACGTTGCCGAATCACTACACCTCCGCCAGATATAGCGCCGGCATGCCCTCTTTATCGGAGGTAAACAGTACCCAGCGGTTATCCGGTGAAAATGACGGATGCGGATGCGTCGCCTGCCGCTCGCCTTCAATCACTTTCCAGGTGGAGTCGTGGCGGCACACCGCAGTCTGCTTATCGGCGGCTATATCAAACACCCAGATAAACGGATCGTTAAGCTGTATATCGCCGGTGCTGTGCGGCGCGCCGTCGCCGACCACCAGCGAGCCATCGTGATTGCTCATCAGATGTGAGCACGGAGGAATGGCCATCAGCTGGCGGTTTTCCAGGGTTGCCGGGTCGGCGCGATACAGATAGCGATGCGGATCGTTTTCCTGATGCGCGACATAATAAAGCGCGGATCCATCCGGCACCCAGAATTCGTGGGTAAAACTCTCCCCCGGCTGGTGCTGGCGAACCTTGCGCATATGGCTGCCGTCAGCGTTGATAAGCCACATTCGGGCATCGATAGCATCGCGCGGGCCTTCGTGGCAGAAGGCGATGGTGCCGTCATCAAACGGGCGGTAAATCGGGTGGCCGAGCCAGCGTTTTTCCTGCAATACCACGCGCTGTTCGCCGCTGCGCAGGTCGATATTAATCAACCGGCACTCCGGCTCGGTGAAGTAGAAGGCGCGGAACTTGCCCCAGTCGGTCAGCGGCTGCCAGTCGCTTTTTTTGATTTCGATACCGACCATCTGGCTGCAATCGCTATTGGCGACCCAGGTTCCGTAGGCCACCCATTGGTCATCCACCTGATATACAACCTGCTCTTCCAGCGTCGCCAGGTCCACGCGGCGCAGCTGCTGGTTGTTTTTCACGTACCACAGCGACCGGTCGTCGGCGGACAGGAAACCGCCAAAGGTGTTATCACCCGGCCCATCGGTCAGTTGGGTGGCCTGCTGGGCGGCGATATCGAGTAGATAGTAATTCCAGTGGCCTTCAAAGGCACCGCCGAAAATCAGTTTGCTGCCGTCCCGGGTAAAGCATTTTTGATAGAAGTAGTTGCGGTGGCAGATAACATGCGGTGGCGTCATCCGGATCACCTGGTGACCGGTTTCGCGGTCCTGCGTGTGCAGAAAGCTCAGCGGGATGATTTTGCCTTTCATGATTCGATTCACTCCTTGCTAAAAAAATACCCCGCAGCCGGAGCTGCGGGGTAGATACGGATAGCGGTTAATTAGCGCATCGCGCGGCGCAGGATTCGGTCAGACTGACGTTGGAAGTCAATTGCCGTCTCTTCTACGGTTTTCTGCCCGTAGTCGATGTACTGCAGAGAGGTGCCGAACTGGGCAACGATCTGCGGGTCGTCAAAGTATGGCGACACCGAGAGTTTGGCCGGCAGGGACTGCGCCAGACGCAGGCCAGATACCGCCGGATCGTCCTCTTTGATCGCGCCGTTTTCGGTCAGGTATTGCACCGCGACTTTGCTCAACGGCACGCCGCGCTCCAGGCCCAGCGTCTCAACCCCTTCTTTGCTGTTCAGCAGGAAGTTGATCACCTTCGCCGCCGCTTCCGGGTTTTTAGTCGATTTACCAATCGAGAGCATCTGCGCGGGTTTAAAGAACAGGCCCGCGTCGGTGGCGCCCGGCAGCATCGGATAGCTGCCCAGCTCCAGCTTCGCCGGCGGCTTCAGGTTGTCGGAGTATTTGTTGATGGTGGAGTTCCACATATAGGTTCCCGCCCACTCGCCCTGAATCCACGGCTTCATTTCATACATATTGCTCTTGCCGAACGAGGCGTAGTACTTGGTGTCCGGCATGACGTGGCTGTCGATAAGCTTTTTATACATCTGGAAAAATTCGACCCACTGCTCTTTGCTGTAGGAGAATTTTTTGGTTTTTTCATCGATAGCCGGCTGGTTGTACTTCTGAATCATATATGAATTCAGCAGCGCCAGGGTGTCCTGGTGCTCCAGCACTACCGGGTAATACTGTTTACCCAGCTTGCTCTCGAAGGTTTTACCCGCCGCCATCAGCTCGTCCCAGGTTTTCGGGTACTCAACGCCCGCTTTTTTCCAGGTTTCGTCATTGAAGTAGAACACGCGCGCGGTGACGGAGATCGGAATACCGTTAAGCTTGCCGTCCACCGTGGTGGACTGCAGCTCTTTGGCGTCAAACTGGCTCAGGTCGATCACATCCTTCATCTTATTCAGATCGTAGAAGCCTTCGCCGTTTTTCGAGAAGATCGGCAGCCAGTTCCAGTTGGTTTGCATCACATCCGGCTCGGTGCCGCCGGCGATTTGCGTGGTCAGGCGCGAAAGGTGACCGTCCCAGCCGGTATATTCCGCCTTCACGTTAATATCCGGATTGAGTTTATGGAACTCTTCCAGCGCCTTCAGGGTCACCTGGTGGCGGCCGTTGCCGCCCCACCATGACATACGCAGGTCGACATCCTTCGCCATGGAAGGCAACGCGGTAAGGGCCAAAGTTGCGGAGATTGCGGCGCTTAAAAGCACTTTTTTCATTTTAATACTCCAGGGTTCACAGAGAGATGTTCTGTTCAGTTTTGGCGTCAAAGATATGACACTTGTTGAGATCGAATTTGAAATGCACCTTGCGATGCAGCCCTTTCTCAATCATGGGCTTCGCTTCATCTGACGGCACGCGGGCGGTCAGTTCATAATCGGCGACCTTCAGATAGACGAAGAATTCATGGCCCATGTTTTCCACGCGTACCATTTCGCCGGTGCATGAACCTTCGGCGAACGGTTCATCGGAGATGGAGACAAACTCCGGGCGCACGCCGAAGAACACCTGCTGGTTCTTGTGGGTGTCGACCTTGCTCTGCAGCCTGTCGTTGAGCGGCAGCAGGCCATCGCCAACGGTCAGATGCAGACGGCCCGCTTGCTCAACCAGCTTGCTGGGACGAATATTCATCTCCGGCGCGCCGATAAATCCGGCCACAAACATGTTTTTCGGCTTGTGGTAGAGGTTGTCCGGGGTATCCACCTGCATGATATGACCCAGCTTCATCACGCAGATGCGGTCGCCCATGGTCATCGCTTCGGTCTGATCGTGGGTAACGTACACGGTGGTCGCCGGTTTACCGGATTTCTTCAACTGCTTATGCAGGTCGGAAATACGGATGCGCATCGAGGCGCGCAGCTTGGCGTCAAGGTTAGAGAGCGGTTCATCGAACAGGAACACATCCGGTTTCTTCACAATCGCGCGGCCAACCGCCACGCGCTGCGCCTGGCCGCCGGAGAGCTGACGTGGCAGACGATCCAGTAGCTCTTCCAGCTCAAGGATTTTCGCCGCTTCGTTAACCTGGGCTTCAATCTGATCTTTCGGCAGCTTGCTCAGCTTCAGGCCGAAGGCAAGGTTTTCACGCACCGTCATATGCGGATAGAGCGCGTAATTCTGGAACACCATCGCGATACCGCGCGCTTTCGGCGCGAGGTTGTTTACGATTTTCTCACCGATCCGCACTTCGCCGCCGCTGATGGTTTCCAGACCGGCCAGCATGCGCAGGGTGGTGGATTTGGCGCAGCCGGACGGTCCAACGATAACCATAAACTCGCCGTCCGCAATTTTCAGATCGATACCATGTACCGCCTTGAAGCCGTTGGAGTAGACCTTTTCCAGTTTGTTGAAAATAACTTCAGCCATGATATTTCCCTCTTAACCTTTAATTCCGCTGCTGGTAACGCCCTGTACGAAGTAGCGTTGTGCCAGGAAGAACACGATGATGGACGGCAGAATGGAGATGCTCGCCATTGCCAGAATTTCGTTCCACGGAGCGCCTTCCGTGACGTCGATGGACATTTTCAGCGCCAGCGCGATCGGATATTTATCCACGCTGTAGACGTAAATCAGCGGACCGATAAAGTCGTTCATGGACCACATGAACTGGAACAACGCCACCGAGATAATCGCCGGTTTCAGAATCGGCACCACCACGTACCACAGCACCTGAATGGAGTTGCAGCCGTCGATCTGCGCCGCTTCTTCCATGTCGCGCGGAACGCCGCGCAGGAACTGAATCAGCATGAAGACAAAGAACCCCTGGGTGGCGAAAGCCAGCGGCAGGTACAGCGGCAGATAGCTGTTCAGCATGCCCATTTCACGGAACATCAGGTACTGCGGAATCAGCAGTACGGTGCTCGGCAGGAGCATGGTGGTGATCAGCGTCGCGAACCAGAATTTCTTCCACGGGATTTCGAAGCGGGCAAAGCCGTAGGCCACGATGGTGGAGGAGATAATGGTCAGCAGTACTTTCGGGATCACATACTTGAAGGTGTTCAGCATGTAGTGACCGAAGTTGTACTCGGTACCGGTTTTCCAGCCGTTGATAAAGCCATCCCAGGTCGCGTGGGCAGGCCACAGGCTCAGGGTGGTGAAGATCTCGTGGTTCGGTTTGAACGACGCCGAGAACATCCATACCAGCGGGTAGAGCATCAGCAGGCCGACGAACAGCAGGATCACATAGCGAATCGAGCGGCTAATTTTTTCACGACGCAGCGTCCGCGCGACTTCACGTTCGGCGATGTCCCTTGCTTCAGAGATGTGTTGGATATCAGCCATTTTTGCCTCCCTTATCGGCGGAGTAGAACACCCAATATTTCGAAGACTTAAACGCGATGGCGGCAAAGACCGCGACCACCAGGAACAGCACCCACGCCAGCGCCGCGCCGTAGCCCATATCGAAGTACTTAAAGGCGGTGTCGTAGATGTAGAGCGAGAACAGATAGGTGGAGTAGGTCGGGCCGCCGCCGGTAATGACGTACGGGCCGGTAAACTCCTGGAACGCCTGGGTGGTCTGCATGATGAAGTTGAAGAAAATCACCGGCGTGATCAGCGGCACCGTGACCTTCATAAACATCTGCCATTTTGACGCGCCATCGATCATCGCCGCTTCATATTGTGATTGCGGAACGTTCTGCAGCGCCGCGAGGAAGATAACCATGGCCGAACCGAACTGCCAGACGCGCAGCAGGGTGACGGACATCAGCGCCAGCGAAGGCTCGCCGAGCCAGTTGACCGGATCGAAGCCGAGCACGCCGATAAAGCTGTTTAGCAGGCCGTCGATAGCAAACAGCGCGCGCCACAATACGGCAATCGCCACCGAGCTACCGAGAATGGACGGGATATAGTAGGCGGTACGGAAAAAACCAATGCCGCGCAGCTTAAAGTTGAGGACAAACGCGATCCCCAGAGCGAAAGCCAGTTTTAACGGGATGGTTAAAAAGACATACGCGAACGTCACGCCCATGGATTTCCAGAAGAGGCCATCTTCGGTCAGCATGTAGCGATAGTTTTCGATGCCGTTAAACACCGGTGGGCTCATCAAATCGTACTCAGTGAAACTGAGGAAGAAAGATGAAACAAAGGGAAAGGCGGTAAAGACTATCAACCCTATGATATAGGGCGATATCCATGCCAATCCCAGCATTTTGTTTTCATTCATACATACCTACCTGGCTTGCGAGTTTGTAATACGGATTCGGGTTGACTGTCTCTCCCGCGGTAGCCGCCGGAGAGTTAATGCGTTCCTGGTATGTCGGCGGTAAATGCTTCCTTGTTAACTGTGCGTTTGTTGAGAACTTTTGCGCTCTTATCATCCCTGGAGAGCATATGTTTTTTGATTTTGTCTTACCCAGCGTTCTGATTTTGTAAAACGCCGTTTTAATTTTATTTTATTGCTATTTATTACGGAGTCATTCGGTTCATCGCGGAAATGTGATCAAAGTCGAAACGATGTTTCAAAAAGGTGCTGGCGCGCGCATTTTGCCAGGGGGCGGTCATAGAAAAGGATGAGAGACAGGCGCAGTGAGGTGATTCAGGTGGGATTAATTGCTCGGCTAATCATTGCGACATGACATACATTATGACAGTTATTATTGGCGGAAAAGTTCAGAAAATGGTGGGCATGCGCGGCATGCCCCAGGGAGGAGAGATTACTTTTGCAGAAAATCCTGACGAACGGGGGTAAAGGTATCCAGCAGCGTGCCCGGTTTCAGGCACACGCAGCCGTGCATAATGTTCGGTTTCTTGTAGAGCGTATCGCCGGCGCTGACCACGTGCTTTTCATCACCGATGGTGAACTCAAACTCGCCGGAGAGCACATAGGTGAGCTGCTCGTGCGGGTGATTATGCATCGGCCCGATAGCACCCGCTTCGAAGTTCACTTCAACCGCCATCATCTTGCCATCGTGCGCAAGGATGCGGCGGGTGACGCCATTGCCCAGATCTTCAAGGGTGGTCTCTTTATGAAAAATAAACATCCGCTGGTCCTGTAATTAAATGAAACAATGTTTCATTTAATCTATCGCATAATCTTCTAAAAGGAAACGATCGCCTGGAGAAGTGGAAAGTCGATCACAACTTTGTTTTACTGAAACTTCACGCACGGAGGGATGATGAAAACAATTGGTCTGTTAGGCGGCATGAGCTGGGAATCGACGATTCCTTACTATCGTCTTATTAACGAAGGTATTAAATCGCGCCTCGGCGGCCTGCACTCTGCCAGCCTGCTGCTGCATAGCGTAGATTTCCACGAAATTGAAGTCTGCCAGTCCACCGGCGACTGGGATCGGGCGGGCGAGATCCTCGCCCGGGCGGCGCTCGGGCTACAGCAGGCGGGCGCCGAGGGGATTGTCCTGTGCACTAACACCATGCATAAAGTCGCGCAGGCCATTGAAACGCGCTGCGATGTGCCGTTCCTGCATATTGCCGATGCGACCGGCCGGGCGATTACCGCGAAGGACCAGCGCCGCGTGGCTCTGCTGGGGACGTGCTATACCATGGAGCAGGATTTTTATCGCGGCCGCCTGCAGCAGCAGTTCGCTATCGACACGCTGATTCCGGAGGCGGAAGATCGCGAACGTATCAACCAGATCATCTTCGACGAGCTGTGCCTGGGAACCTTTAGCGCAGACTCGCGCGACTACTATCTTCAGGTTATTGAGCTCCTGGCGGAGCAGGGTGCGGAAGGGGTGATTTTCGGCTGTACCGAAATCGGCCTGCTGGTGCCGGAAGAGAGCAGCCCGCTGCCGGTATTTGATACGGCCGCGATCCATGCGGCGGACGCGGTGGAATTTATGCTGTCGTAAGTACTGCTTCGAGCGGCGTCAGGATGCGCGGCATGCTCTCTTGCAGATGGCGGGCGAAGGCATCGACCAGCGCGGAGCCGGGACGGTGCAGCGGGCGCACCAGGCTAACGGTAAAAGGCACTTCCACGCTAAAGCGGCGTACCACCACGCCGTTCCCGGCATAATCGAGGGCGGTGAGCGGGTTAACCACCGAAATGCCGACCCCGGCCCGCACCATCGCGCAGATGGAGGCGGCGCTGTGCGTCTCCACCACCATCCGCCGTTTGACCTGATGTTCGACAAACAGGGCATCGAGCAGCTGGCGATAGCTATCGGTGCGCGACAGGCTAATGTAGTTTTCGCCGCGAAAATCCGCCGGCGTCAGCGCCGGCTTTGCCGCCAGCGGATGGCTCTGCGGCAGTACGCACACTTCATTGAGGGTCAGTAGCGGCGTACGCTCGGTTCCGGCGGGGGTATGCAGGGTTTCCGTTAATCCCAGATCGTGGCGCTGGGCCGACAGCCACTCCTCCAGCAGCGGTGATTCCTGAGGGACGATTTGCAGGCTGACGTCCGGGTAACGGGCTAAAAACGGCGCCAGCAGTAGCGGCAATAGCGATTGGGAGAAGACCGGCAGACAGGCTATCGACAGCTCCCCCTGGCGGAATTCGCGCAGGCTTTCCGCGGCGCTGACGATTCTGTCCAGGCCATACCAGGAGCGTTGGACCTCTTCAAACAGACGTAATCCCTGAACCGTAGGCTGCAGGCGCCCGCGGGTACGGGAGAACAGCGTCAACCCCAGCACCTTTTCAAAACGCGCCAGCTCGCGGCTAACGGTGGGCTGCGAGGTATGCAGCATACGTGCGGCCTCGGTCAGATTGCCGGTGGTCATCACCGCATGGAAGATTTCAATATGGCGCAGGTTGACGGCGGGCATGGGTGTTCCTTAAGTGGCGCAAGCCATATCATTTTTGCATAGACTGGCAATAAAACGATATTTTTTATTACGTACGCGCTGTGGCGTAATCGTAAAAAACAGAGATAACGCACACACATAGCACCGGAGTTCTTTATGCCACACTCGCTTTACGCCACTGATACCGACCTGAGCGCAGAAAACCTGCTGCGTCTGCCCGCCGAGTTCGGCTGCCCGGTTTGGGTTTACGACGCGCAGATTATCCGCCGCCAGATTGCCCAGTTGAGCAAGTTCGACGTGGTGCGTTTTGCGCAGAAGGCCTGCTCCAATATCCACATTCTGCGCCTGATGCGCGAGCAGGGCGTGAAGGTCGATTCGGTGTCGCTGGGCGAGATCGAGCGCGCGCTGGCGGCAGGGTACGATCCGCATCAGCATCCGGACGATGTTGTCTTTACCGCTGACCTGATCGACGACGCGACGCTGGCGCGGGTTAAAGAGCTGCAGATCCCGGTCAACGCCGGCTCAATTGATATGCTGAGCCAACTGGGCGAAGTTTCTCCTGGCCATCGCGTCTGGCTGCGGGTTAACCCGGGCTTCGGCCACGGCCATAGCCAAAAAACCAATACCGGCGGCGAGAACAGCAAGCACGGGATCTGGCACAGTCATTTAACGGCGGCGCTGGAAGTGATGCGCCGTTACCAGCTCCAGCTGGTGGGTATTCATATGCATATCGGTTCTGGGGTCGATTATGGCCACCTGGAACAGGTTTGCGGCGCGATGGTGCGCCAGGTGGTTGAATTCGGTCAGGATCTGCAGGCGATCTCCGCCGGAGGCGGGCTGTCGATCCCCTATCACGAAGGTGAAGAGGCGATCGACACCGATCACTACTTCGGCTTGTGGAACGCCGCGCGCGAGCAGATCGCTAAACATCTGGGCCATCCGGTGAAGCTTGAGATCGAGCCGGGTCGTTTCCTGGTGGCGGAATCCGGGGTGCTGGTTTCTCAGGTCCGCAGCGTGAAGGAGATGGGCAGCCGCCACTTCGTGCTGATTGACGCCGGCTTTAATGATTTGATGCGCCCGGCGATGTACGGCAGCTATCACTATATTACCGCTCTCGCCGCGGACGGCCGCGATCTGCGCGCTGCGGCGGAGGTTGAAACCGTGGTGGCCGGGCCGCTGTGCGAATCGGGCGATGTCTTTACCCAGCAGGAGGGTGGGAAAGTGGAAACCCGCCTGCTGCCTGCGGTGGCGCCGGGGGATTATCTGGTGCTGCACGATACCGGCGCTTACGGCGCGTCGATGTCTTCAAACTACAACAGCCGTCCGCTGCTGCCGGAGGTGCTGTTCGACAACGGCAAAGCGCGGCTGATCCGCCGTCGCCAGACCATTGAAGAGCTGCTGGCGCTTGAGCTGCTGTAAGGTGGTGCCCGATGGCGCTTCGCTTATCGGGCCCGCTCATTATGGGTAATACGGCCCAATTGTCACCGATTCGCGCAGCACCAGGGTGCCGGTAAACGGCGGGATGGTCTCGATCGGCTGACCGTTGGCCAGCTTGATGGCCTGATCGATAGCGGTGGTGATCATGTTATCGATCGGCAAATAGACCGTCGACAGCCCTGGCTCCAGCCATTTGGCGCTCGGCGCGTCATCAAAACCAAACAGCGAAATATCC
The DNA here is from genome assembly GCF_015601345.1 of Klebsiella sp. BDA134-6. Lineage (NCBI taxonomy): Bacteria > Pseudomonadati > Pseudomonadota > Gammaproteobacteria > Enterobacterales > Enterobacteriaceae > Klebsiella > Klebsiella sp. BDA134-6. The sequence continues at coordinate 4,879,207 of NZ_CP064784.1, read as the reverse complement.
TGCGGGATCCGCAGCCCTGCCTGATGCAGCGCTTTCGACGCGCCCAGCGCCATATCATCGTTACAGGAAAACAGCGCGCTAAAGGGCGTCTTCTCTTCCAGCAGCTCGCAGCACAGCTCATAGCCGCGGCTCATGGTGGAGTCACCGTATTTCACCTTCGCCGGATCCCACTTGATGCCGTGCTTTTTCAGCGCGTTACGATACCCTTCCAGGCGGGCTTTGCCCGTCGGCGTGTGCATCGGCACGGTCAAACAGGCAATATCGCGATGGCCCTGGGTAATCAGGTACTCCACCGCCTGGAACGCCGCATCCTGCTGTTCAAAGAACACGCAACGTTCCCGCGCCTGGCTAACATCGCGGTTAATCACCACCAGCGGCATGGCGATGGACTCAATCAGCGACATGATCTTCTTTTCGCTCATATGGCGGGTGTAGAGCACGATGGCGTCGCACTGGCGATCGGCCAGCATCTGCACCGCCTCTTCTTCACGCTCTGGCGCATCGTGGCCGTCGGTGACGATTAGCTGTTTGCCCCAGGCTTCCGTCTGGCGGGAGGCCTGCTGCAGCAGGCGGCCAAAATAGAAGCCATCAAAGGTGGAAACCACCAGGCCGATGCTGTTGCTTGTGCGGTTCGCCAGCGAGCGGGCGAGAAAGTTAGGCCGATAGCCCAGCTCTTCCATCGCCTTAAAAACCTGTTGGCGGGTGCTCTCTTTTACCTGACCCGTGCCGTTCAACACGCGGGAAACCGTCGCTTTAGAGACGCCTGCGCGAATTGAGACATCCAGCATTGTAGCCATTCATCCGATTCCTGATATCACGTGGTAACCCGCAGTTTATCACAGACATTCAGGGGGATATGGCCTCATGGCGCGGCAAAAAAACCATCGCGATCACGCTTTTACAGGAATTGATCGAGTGGAAAATAAAACCGCCAATGCGGTATGCCAATTATCGCCATTCTGGAATACCAATGAGCGCGTTGAGAGCTTAATCACAGAACTTATTTTCACCAGTCGCTATTTTTTGGTATGCCAATAGGTGTTTGGCTGTACACCTGGTGCGCTATAAGCCCTTAAACCTGAGGTATCCTCTATGGCATTGCAGGACAAACTGATCGACTCACTGGGGAGTTTCGCCACGAAATTCAACAGCTACCGCTACATCATGGCGATAAAATCCGCTTTTATTACCCTGATGCCGGTGATCATCGTTGGCGCCTTTTCGGTGCTGATTTCCAATATGGTGCTGGATCCGAAAAACGGACTCGCCAGCTTTCAGTCGCTCTCATTTCTGGCGGCGCTCAAACCGATTACCAGCGCCATCAATTATGCGACCCTTAACTTTCTCAATATTGGCGCGGTCTTTCTTATCGGCATCGAGTTGGGGCGGATTAACGGCATCAAGAGCCTGTTCCCCGGTCTGCTGGCGGTGATCTGCTTTATCTGCGTCACGCCGACCACCGTCGAGATGATGGTCGACGGCCAAATGCATGAAGTGAAAGATGTGCTGCTGCGCCAGTTTTCCGATACCCGCAGCCTGTTCCTCGGCATGTTTATCGCCATTCTGTCGGTGGAGATCTACTGCTGGCTGGAGGGTCGCAAGGGGCTGAAGATCAAGATGCCGGATACCGTGCCGCCCAACGTCTCGGCGTCATTTTCCGCGCTGATCCCGGCCATTATCACCACCACGGCGATCGCCACCTTTGGCTTTATTTTTCATCAGGCCACCGGCATGTACCTGTATGACGCGGTCTATCAGGTGGTGCAGCAGCCGCTGGAACGCGTGGTGCAAAGCCTGCCGGGGATCCTGCTGCTGATGTTTGTCGCGCAGCTGTTCTGGGTTATCGGTATCCACGGCAACCAGATGATCAAACCGATCCGCGAACCGCTGCTGCTGGGAGCGATCACCGTCAATATGAGCGCCTTTGAGCAGGGCAAAGAGGTGCCGAATATCATTACCATGCCTTTCTGGGATGTTTATATGAGCATCGGCGGATCGGGGCTGACGATTGGCCTGCTGATCGCGGTGATGATCGCCACCAAACGCAAAGAGATGAAAGAGATCGCTAAGCTGTCGATTGGGCCGGGCCTGTTCAACATCAACGAACCGGTGATTTTCGGCATGCCGATCATGCTCAACCCGATCCTCGCGATCCCCTTTATCATCACGCCGCTGGTGACCGGCAGCATCGGCTACTTCGCGACCGCCGCCGGTTTTGCCGGTAAAGCGGTAGTGATGGTGCCGTGGACCACGCCGCCGCTGATCAACGCCTGGCTCTCCACTGCAGGTTCGATGGGCGCGGTGGTGACCCAGCTTATCTGTATCCTGACCGCGGTGCTGATCTATCTGCCGTTCGTCAAAATTGCCTCCCGTCGCGCGGAAAACGCACAGCGCCAGGCGGAAAATACCCCCACTAGCCAACAGATATGAGGACACGATGACGACAGTAAGGATGGCGATCCCCCACGACTTTATCCTCGGCGCCGCCGCTTCGGCGTGGCAAACCGAGGGCTGGAGCGGCAAAAAAGAGGGCCAGGACTCCTGGCCGGATCTGTGGTACAAAAACGACCGCCACGTCTGGCATAACGGCTACGGCCCGGCGGTGGCGACCGATTTTATCAACCGCTTTCGCGAAGACGTGCAGTTGATGAAGCTGGCGGGGCTGACCCACTACCGCACGTCGATTAACTGGTCGCGCTTTCTCACCGACTATGAAAACGTCACGGTCGATGAAGACTATGCGGCGTACTACGACCAGCTCTTCGATGAACTGCTGGCCAACGGCATCGAGCCGATGATCTGCCTTGAGCATTATGAACTTCCCGGCCATTTGCTGGAGCAGTACGGCGGCTGGGCGTCGAAAAAGGTGGTTGAGCTGTTTGTGCAGTACGCGGAGAAAGTGTTCGCCCGTTATCACCACAAAGTGACGCGCTGGTTTACCTTCAATGAACCGATCGTGGTGCAGACCCGCGTTTATCTGGACGCGCTGCGCTGGCCTTACGAGCAGAACACCGGCACCTGGATGCAGTGGAATCACCACAAGGTGCTGGCGACGGCAAAAGTGGTCCGGCTGTTTCGCGAGAAAGGCTATCGCGGCACGGTCGGCTGCATTCTTAACCCGGAGGTCACCTACCCGCGTTCAAACGCGCCGCACGACGTGCGCGCCGCCGAACGCTACGATCTGTTTTATAACCGGGTTTTCCTCGATCCGCTGGTACACGGCATCTACCCGCCCGAGCTGTTGACCCTGCTCGAACAGCACCACGTCTCCTGGGATTATGACGCGGAAGAGCTGGCGCTTATCCGCGAAAACACCGTCGATGAGCTGGGAATTAACCTTTACTACCCGCATCGCGTCAAAGCTCCCTCGCGCGCCTGGCATCCGCAGACGCCGTTCCACCCGGCTTACTATTATGAGCCCTTTGAGCTACCGGGGCGGCGGATGAATAGCTCTCGCGGCTGGGAAATTTATCCGCAAATCATTTTTGATATGGCGATGCGGATCAAGCAGGACTATCGCAATATTCCGTGGTTTGTGGCGGAAAGCGGCATGGGCGTGGAAAACGAAGGGCAGTTTCGCAATCGCGAAGGCGCTATCGCCGACGACTACCGGATCCGTTTTATCAGCGAGCATCTGTGGCAAACGCTGCGCGCGAGGGAAGCGGGGGCCAACTGTCACGGCTACATGCTGTGGGCCTTTACCGACAACGTTTCGCCGATGAACGCGTTTAAAAATCGCTACGGGCTGATTGAAATCGATTTACAAAATAATCGTGCCCGGCGGCCCAAGGCTTCCGCCAGCTGGTTCCGTAAGCTAGGCGAGAGTCGCGAATTGACGCTGGATATTGACGATGAGTGGCGCTAGGCGGGCGGAAATTTTGCTAAGATAGCGGCCGATATTGACTCGCAGGTTCATAACGCACAGGTGATATTGTGGAGAAGGCTATCATTCCGCCGGAAAAGAAACCCTACCAGGAAATAGGTGATGATTTACGCGCACAGATTGCGCAGGGGCGCTACCCCATCGGGTCGCGCCTGCCGCCGGAACGCAATATCGCCGAGACCTACGGCGTGAGCCGGACCATAGTGCGCGAAGCGCTGCTGATGCTGGAGCTGCAGGGGACGGTCGATATTCGCCAGGGCTCCGGGGTGTACGTCATGCGCATCCCGCACGAGGACGATAGTGAGGAAGAGCAGATGCTGAGCAGCGACGTCGGGCCGTTCGAAATCCTGCAGGCCCGCCAGCTGCTGGAGAGCAATATCGCCGCCTTTGCCGCCAAAATGGCGACCCGCGCCGATATCGATAACCTGAAGCGTATTATCGAGCAGGAGCAGCGGGCTATTGCCGCCAACGATACCAGCCAGGATAACGCCCGGCTGTTTCACCTGGTGCTGGCCGGGGCGACGCAAAATCAGATGCTGCTGGCGACGGTCGAGCGCATCTGGCTGCAGATGGACAGCAGCCCGCTGTGGCAGCAGTTCAACGTGCATATCGCCAGCCGGGCGTACCGGCTGAAGTGGCTCGGCGACCGGCAAACGCTCCTCGCCGCCCTGCGCCGACGCGATGTGATGGGGGCCTGGCAGGCAATGTGGCAGCATCTTGAAAACGTCAAAAACAGCCTGCTGGAGCTCTCCGATGAAGACGCGCCGGACTTTGACGGCTATCTGTTTGAATCGGTGCCCATTTTTCAGGGGAAGCTGGTGTGATCATTCAGCCCCTGCACGCCGCGCCGCAGCACGCTTCACGGGTGACGGGATGGCTATGGCAGGCTTTTGGCGGTGAAACGCTGCCGCAGGCGTTCTTCGCCAGCATTGTCGGGCATAGCCAGACGCCGGGGGCGCTGCCGATGACCTTTATTGCCGCTGAAGGGGAGACGCTGCTGGGCACCGTCGGCCTGTGGCGCTGCGATTTAATCAGCCGTCAGGACCTTTATCCGTGGATGGCGGCGCTCTACGTGGCTCCTGAGTCGCGCGGGCGCGGGCTGGCGGGGAAACTACAGCAGCACGTGATTGGCTATGCCCGAACGCAGGGCTATAGCGAGCTGTTTCTCTACTCCGCCTGCCGCGATTTTTATGAACGTTTCGGCTGGCAGTATATCGGCGAAGGCCTGGATTATCCGGCCGCCGCCGTCAGTTTATACCGCTACGATTTATCGCTATCGAGAGGCGCAATCACCGAGTGACGGCGGACCAGCGTGGGGCTGAAAAGGTGGGTAATCTCCGGCGGCGGGCGATGTTCCGCCAGCGCTAACGCCAGCTCCGCGGCCTGCGTCGCCATGGTGACAATCGGATAGCGTACGGTGGTCAAACGCGGGCGCACGTAGCGCGAAATCAGCACGTCATCAAAGCCAATCAGCGAAATCTCGCGCGGCACATCAATCCCGTTATCGTTTAATACGCCCATAGCACCGGCGGCCATTGAGTCGTTATAGCAGGCTACGGCGCTGAAGTTCCTGCCGCGACCCAGCAGCTCGGTTATGGCCTGTTCTCCACCGCTCTCATCGGGTTCGGCAAAAGTCACCAGGCGATCGTTGCACGGCAGATCGCTCTCTTTTAACGCCGCGTAGTAGCCCTGCAGGCGGTCTTCGGCATCGGAAATAGCGTGGTTTGAGCAGAGATAGCCGATGCGGGTGTGGCCCTGCTGGATCAGGTGGCGGGTCGCGAGCCATGCGCCGTAGCGGTCATCCAGCGCAACGCAGCGCTGCTCGAAGCCGGGGAGGATGCGGTTAATTAGCACCATGCCGGGAATTTGCTTCATCAGCGAGGCCAGTTCGTCATCGGGGATCATTTTGGCGTGGACCACCAGCGCGGCGCAGCGGTGGCGAATCAGTTGTTCAATCGCCTGGCGCTCTTTATGGAGATTGTGATAGCCGTTACCGATCAGCAAAAAATTGCCGGTATTGTAGGCGACCTGCTCGACGGCTTTCACCATCGCGCCGAAGAAGGGGTCGGAGACATCGCCCACCACCAGGCCGACGGTTTCCGTTGACTGCTGCGCCAGCGCGCGGGCGTTGGCGTTGGGGTGATAATTTAGCGTTTCCATCGCGGCGCCTACCGACTGGCGCGACGCTTCGCTGGCTTTCGGGGAATTGTTGATAACGCGGGAGACGGTAGCGACGGAAACTCCTGCGAGCCGGGCTACATCCTTAATAGTCGCCATACCAGGCCTTTTTTAGGGTAAGCGTTTACATAACGTTTATGTTACGGGAAAGCGCGGCAGATTCAAGGGTTGCTACTTTTGGGTTCATGCAATTGTGACGCAGATTAGCGTTGCTGGTGAAATAGTTACCCACAGGCGAGCGGAGAATGATTCCGGAAAACGACAATTCACACCTTTGCTTACACTTTGCGATTGGCTGTTGCGAATGTTCGCTGGTTTACCCATTCATTGCATTGATATTCTGGCTATCCCAGAGGTATTGATAGGTGGAGTCAACTTCAGGTTGACCACTTAATTACACCAGCCTGCGCAGATGCGCAGGTTTTTTTTTGCCCGCCGTTGGCCATTGTTACAGTTCGCGAAAAAAGTAATAACTGGTTGCACTTAGGCTCATTCCTTTGCGTTTTATGGCTGGCGGCGGCGGCGGGAAAAACGAGACAATCAGGATCCCAGAGGTATTGATTGGTGAGTTTTTTAAGTACGCTTTTCGTACTGATTATCTTGCACCGACCTGCGCGGATGCGCAGGTTTTTTTTGTCCTGAATTCCGCTCCTCCTGGTGCATTTTCCGCCCCTTCTCATGTAACCTGCTTTGACTGATTAACCGGTCAAACGGAGTTGTTATGCTTTTGGGATTTTTTAGACTGCTTTTCAAAGGATTGTACCGGGTCAAGTTAACCGGTGACCCGCAGGCGCTGTATCAGCAAAAGGTGCTGATTACGCCAAACCATGTCTCATTTATTGACGGCGTACTGCTGGCGCTTTTCCTGCCGGTGCGCCCGGTGTTTGCGGTCTATTCCTCAATCAGCGATCGCTGGTTTATGCGCGCGCTAAAGCCGATTATTGATTTTGTGCCGCTGGACCCGACCAAACCGATGTCGATAAAACATCTGGTCCGCCTGATTGAGCAGGGGCGCCCGGTGGTGATTTTCCCGGAAGGGCGGATCACGGTGAGCGGTTCGCTGATGAAAATTTACGACGGCGCCGCCTTTGTGGCGGCGAAGTCGCAGGCGACCATCGTGCCGCTGAGAATCGAAGGCGCTGAATTAACCCCCTTTAGCCGCCTGAAAGGGCTGGTCAAACGCCGTCTGTTCCCGCGCATTCAGCTGCACCTGCTGCCGCCGACGCATCTGCCGATGCCCGATGCGCCTCGCGCCCGCGAGCGGCGTAAAATTGCCGGTGAAATGCTGCATCAGATCATGATGGAAGCGCGGATGGCGGTGCGCCCGCGCGAAACGCTGTATGAGTCGCTGCTGGCGGCCCAGTACCGCTTCGGCGCGCGCAAAAACTGCGTGGAAGATATCAATTTTCAGCCGGACACCTACCGTAAGCTGCTGACCAAAACCCTCTTCGTGGCGCGCATTCTGGAAAAATACAGCGCCCAGGGCGAAAAAATCGGCCTGATGCTGCCGAACGCCGGAATAAGCGCGGCGGTGATTTTCGGCGCGATCGCCCGCGGCCGGGTCCCGGCGATGATGAACTATACCGCCGGAGTCAAAGGCCTGAGCAGCGCCATTACTGCCGCGGAAATCAAAACCGTGTTCACCTCACGCACCTTCCTCGAAAAAGGCAAACTCTGGCACCTGCCGGAGCAGCTGACTCAGGTGCGCTGGGTGTTCCTCGAAGATTTAAAAGGCGACGTCACCGCCGGCGATAAGCTGTGGATTTTTGCTCACCTGATGATGCCGAAGCTGGCTCAGGTTAAGCAGCAGCCGGAAGACGCGGCGATGATCCTCTTTACCTCCGGCTCGGAAGGCAACCCGAAAGGGGTGGTGCATAGCCATAAAAGCCTGCTGGCCAACGTCGAACAAATTAAAACCATTGCCGACTTTACCGCGAGCGATCGCTTTATGTCGGCGCTGCCTCTGTTTCACTCCTTTGGCCTGACGGTCGGCCTTCTGACTCCGCTGTTTACCGGCGCGGAAGTGTTCCTCTATCCCAGCCCTCTGCATTATCGCGTGGTGCCGGAGCTGGTGTACGACCGCAACTGTACCGTGCTGTTCGGCACCTCCACCTTCCTTGGCAACTACGCCCGCTTCGCGAATCCGTATGATTTTTACCGCCTGCGCTACGTTGTCGCCGGGGCGGAGAAGCTGCAGGAGAGCACGAAGCAGATCTGGCAGGACAAGTTTGGCCTGCGCATTCTTGAAGGCTACGGCGTCACCGAATGCGCGCCGGTAGTCTCGATCAACGTGCCGATGGCGGCGAAAGTGGGCACCGTTGGCCGCATTCTGCCGGGGATGGACGCGCGTCTGCTGGCGATGCCGGGAATTGAAGAGGGGGGCCGTTTGCAGCTTAAAGGGCCAAACATTATGAACGGCTATCTGCGGGTGGAAAATCCTGGGGTACTGGAAGCGCCAGCGGCGGAAAATCAGCATGGCGTCATCGAGGCTGGCTGGTACGACACCGGGGATATCGTCAGCTTTGACGAGCAGGGCTACGTGCGGATTCAGGGCCGCGCGAAGCGCTTTGCCAAAATCGCCGGTGAGATGGTGTCGCTGGAGATGGTCGAACAGGTGGCGCTGGCGGTTTCGCCGGACAAAATGCACGCTACGGCGATTAAACAGGACGCCAGCAAAGGCGAGGCGCTGGTGCTGTTTACTACCGATAATGAACTGAATCGTGAAAAACTGCTGCGCTATGCCCGTGAACACGGCGTACCGGAGCTGGCGGTACCGCGCGACATTCGCTGGCTGAAGCAGCTCCCGGTACTGGGCAGCGGCAAGCCGGACTTTGTCACCCTTAAAGGCATGGTTGAACAGGCGGAAGATTCGGATGAGTGAGTCAGTACACACTAACACGTCGCTGTATTCGAAAGGGATGATGGCGGTTATCTGCGCCCAGTTTCTTTCGGCATTTGGCGATAACGCGCTGTTGTTCGCCACCCTGGCGCTGATGAAGCAGCTGTTCTACCCGGAGTGGAGCCAACCGGTATTACAGATGTTGTTTGTGGGCGCTTACATTCTCTTCGCGCCGTTTGTCGGACAGTTTGCCGATAGCTTTGCCAAAGGGCGGGTGATGATGGTGGCGAACGGCCTGAAGCTGGTAGGCGCAGGCTGTATCTGCTTCGGCGTGAATCCGTTTATTGGCTATACGCTGGTGGGCATCGGCGCCGCCGCCTATTCTCCGGCTAAATACGGCATCCTCGGCGAGCTGACCGCCGGCGATAAGTTAGTGAAAGCGAATGGCCTGATGGAGTCATCGACCATTGCGGCAATCCTGCTCGGCTCGATGGCGGGCGGTATTCTCGCCGACTGGCACGTTGTGGCGGCGCTCAGCGTCTGCGCGATGGTGTATGCCGGGGCGGTCGTTGCCAACCTGTGGATCCCGAAGCTGCCGGCGGCTCGCCCCGGACAGTCGTGGCGCTTCAGGCCGATGACCCACAGCTTCTTCAGCGCCTGTACGACGCTATGGCGCAACGGTGAGACCCGCTTTTCGTTAGTCGGCACCAGCCTGTTCTGGGGGGCGGGCGTGACGCTTCGCTTCCTGCTGGTGCTGTGGGTCCCGGTGGCGCTGGGCATTACCAGCAACGCCATGCCAACCTACCTTAACGCGATGGTGGCGGTGGGGATCGTACTGGGGGCCGGCGCGGCGGCGAAGCTGGTGACGCTGGAAACGGTGTCGCGCTGTATGCCTGCCGGGATATTGATTGGCGTGGCGGTTATCTTTTTCGCCATCCAACAGGCGCTGCTGCCGGCGTTTGCTCTGCTGCTGCTGCTCGGGGCGTTCGGGGGCTTCTTTATCGTGCCGCTGAACGCGCTGCTTCAGGAGCGCGGCAAACATACGGTTGGCGCGGGTAACGCTATCGCGGTGCAGAACCTCGGCGAAAACGTGGCGATGCTGCTGATGCTGGGCCTCTATTCGCTGGCGGTGAGCATCGGTATTCCTGTCGTGGGCGTAGGGATTGGCTTTGGCGTGGTGTTCGCGCTGGCGATTACTGCCCTGTGGATTTGGGGACGACGCAGATAGTCTCTCTGGTGGCGCTTCGCTGACCGTATACGTATTTTCCCGGAGGCGGCGCGTCGCGCCTGTCCGGGCTACAAACCGCACGAATTTGTAGCCCGGACAGATGCGTAGCATCGCCTCCGGGAGCTTTTACGGCCTTACGGTGCCGGGTAGGTATAAACCTGATGCACCGCTTCAATCTCGGCTAAAACCTCTGCGCTTAGCTCCAGATGGAGGCTTTCGACGTTGGTCTTAAGCTGCTCCATGGTCGTCGCGCCGAGCAGGGTGCTGGCGACAAAAGGCTGACGACGCACGAAGGCCAGCGCCATCTGCGCCGGATCAAGGTTGTGCCGCCTGGCGACATCGACATAGGCCGCCACCGCTTTTTGCGTTTGCTCGCCGCTGTAGCGCGTAAAACGGCTGAACAGCGTGTTGCGCGCGCCAGCCGGTTTCGCGCCGTTGAGGTATTTCCCGGTCAGCGTACCGAACGCCAGGCAGGAATAGGCCAGCAGCTCCACGCCCTCATACTGACTGACTTCCGCCAGGCCCACTTCATAGCTGCGGTTCACCAGGCTGTACGGGTTCTGAATCGTCACGATGCGCGGCAGATCGTGCTTATCCGCCAGGTGGAGATAGCGCATTACGCCAAACGCCGTTTCGTTGGAGACGCCAATATAGCGAATCTTACCTGCGCGCTGGAATTCGGCCAGCGCGTCCAGCGTATCCAGCAGGGTGACGACCGGCGCGGAATCGGCCCAGGTGTAGCCCAGCTTGCCGAAACAGTTGGTCGGGCGCTGAGGCCAGTGTACCTGATAGAGGTCGAGATAATCGGTCTGCAGACGCTTCAGGCTATCGTGCAGCGCATCGCGGATGTTTTTGCGATCCAGCTTGTGGTCAGGACGAATGCTGCTGTCGTTATTGCGGGCGGGGCCGCTGACTTTAGAGGCGACAACCAGCTTTTCGCGATTGCCGCGCTTCGCCAGCCAGTTGCCGACGTAGGTTTCCGTCAGGCCCTGGGTTTCCGGGCGCGGCGGGACGGGATACATTTCCGCGACATCAATCAGGTTAATGCCCTGACTCACCGCGTAATCGAGCTGTTCGTGCGCGTCTGCCTCGCTATTCTGCTCACCAAACGTCATTGTGCCCAGCCCCAGCGTGCTGATCTCAAGAGAACTGTGTGGGATACGGTGATACTGCATAGCCGGCTTCCTTTTTTTATCAACAAGGTCAGGCATTACCCGACAAAGGAATATAAAAATGGCAGAGGGGGAGAAAAAGGGGAAGTAAAAAATCAAAAAAGCCGGGTTGACGCGCTCCGGCCCGCTTAATGCTGGCGGGCAGATCCGGTTTGTCCCGACTCTTTTCTTAAATCTGAAGAATAATGAAAGCTGCTCAACCCGGCGATAAATGAGACATCGCTGCCCGGCGGCGGGTCTTAACGTTTAATAATCTGCGAAACGTCGTCACGATTGATCTGCATTTTATTACCCTGCTGATCTTCGTAGCTGATAAGGCCGGTATCGTCATCTATGGCGGGCTTACCATCGGTCAGAATCATGCGTCCATCTTTGGTTGCCATGACGTAATCGCTGCTGCAACCGGAAACCGAGAACGCCAGTCCTACGGCGGAAATCAATACTGCCCATTTTTTCATCGTTATCACCCCTATTATAGCCGCACCTCGTACCAGTATATTAATAGCCTGATTTATGAGACATAAAAAGCAGTTAAGTCTTAAAAAAGGATTGCAGCCCGTTTCAGGGCTGCATTTTAGCGGGCTACAGCGGATTTTTTTTATTGCGCAGCAGGTTGAGGCTTTCAACTGCAATCGAAAAGAACATCGCGAAGTAGATGTAGCCTTTCGGCACGTGCACGTCGAAACTTTCGAGCATCAGCGTGAAGCCGACGAGGATCAAAAACGACAGCGCCAGCATTTTCACCGAAGGATGGCGGTCAACAAAATCGCCTATCGGACGAGCGGCGACCATCATTACCAGCACCGCGATGACCACTGCCGCCATCATGATAAACAGATGGTCCGACAGCCCGACGGCGGTGATCACCGAATCGAGACTGAAAATAATATCCAGCAGCATAATCTGCACGATAGCGCCCATAAAGGAATGGACGTTGGTTTTCAGCCCTTCTTCTTCGCCTTCAATGGATTCGTGAATCTCTTTACTCGCCTTCCAGATCAGGAATAGCCCGCCCAGCAGCAGGATCAGATCGCGAAACGAGATCTCCTGGCCTAACACGGTAAAGAGCGGATTGGTGAGCTTGACGACCCACGCGATTGACGCCAGCAGCGCCAGACGCATGATCATCGCACCCATTAGCCCAATGCGGCGAGCGTGAGCCCGTTGCGCCGTGGGCAGCTTAGCGACCACCAGAGAGAGGAAAATAATATTATCGATCCCGAGCACTATCTCCAGCAGCGTCAGCGTACCAAGCGCCAGCCAGGCGTTAGGATCGGTTACCCATGCAAATAACATCGTTCAAAGTCCTGCAAAATAGAAAGATGCGATTATATGCAACCGCTACGGCAGAACAAAAAAATAATCATCCGCAGGCCGTTATTTAGGAGGAGAGAAGGAAGTGGCGGGCCAACAGGGCGGCGGTAAAGTTTTTCTTCAGGTAGAAACCGCGCGGTAAGGTGAGGATCGGCTCGCCGCGGGCGCCGACGGCCTCGGTCAGCGCTTTGCTGTTTGCCGCTTTCGGGCGCAGCTGCAGCACTTCGCCATGGCGGGCGGTAATACGTTCGACCTGGCCGAGCACGATCAGATCCATCAGCTCTTCCCAGTCCATCCGCAGCTGGCGATCTTCTTCTTCGCTGGGGCTCCACAGCAGCGGAGCGCCGACGCGGCGATCGGCCAAAGGGATCGTCCGCTCGCCCTCTATCGGCACCCACAGCACGCGCTTGAGCTTATGGCGCACGTGGCTGCTCTCCCAGGTCACGCCGCTGTTGCCGGTGAGCGGCGCGACGCAGACGAAGGTGGTTTCCAGCGGGCGGCCTGAAGAATCGATGGGGATCGTTTTCAGCTCGACGCCGAGGGCGGCGAAATCCTGCTCCGGCTTACTGCCTGCGCTGGCGCCCAGCCATATCTCCAGCAGAATGCCGATCCAGCCTTTATCGCGTTTTAAATCGCGCGGAATCGGAATCCCGGCAAGCTGGGCCAGTTCACCCAGCGAATAGCCTGCCAACTGCTGCGCCTGGGCCAGAAGTTGCTCCTGGCTTTGCGGGGGGGATAAGAGCGGCGCGATGGTCGGCATAACGTAAAACCTCTGGCTAAAAAGTGAGCAGTAATTTCATCCATTGTGGATAGAGTTTACCTTTTCTTGAGTAAGTATGACAATTTGATGATTCGTATGGCTTTTTTTTCATTTTTTTGTCGCTGTGAAAATGGTGAAACCGGGTTTTCCAGAACTGGTCACCGACAATGAACAGGATCTTACACCCTGTTATCCACAGAAAAATGGGATAACTGGGGAAAAGCGCCACTACTGTTTCCATTTACAGCCTTGACGTGAGAGGAAAATCGAGTTTTTAGACAAAATATGCCCAGCTCGCTTGTGTAATCTGTGGATAAAATCAACATTGCTCGATCTTTCATCAGTTCCAGGATCGCTTATGTGATGATCGTCACGTTATACTGTGAATTATGAAATTTAAACATGCTAACATAATGAAAATTAGATCATTATTATTAATGGTTATGGCTACGCCGTTCGGATGATTCCGGGTTTTCCCGGGTTAATTCCATACTTCTTCACAACTCTATCCACAGAAAAAGTGAATAAAATCGTCCGGGTATGGCTTTCGCTGTTTATAACTCTGGGTATTACTGTGAGTTATTCAAATGTTATTCGAACTCATCGCTCTCACAGAGTGGTTTACCGTTTCCAGCGAGTGTGAAACAATCATTCACATTGAAGCTTATTTTGAGGTAGTCCGGTGATTGATGACGATGGCTACCGCCCAAATGTCGGTATTGTAATCTGTAATCGCCAGGGCCAGGTTATGTGGGCCAGGCGCTATGGTCAGCACTCGTGGCAGTTCCCGCAAGGGGGCATAAATCCAGGAGAATCAGCAGAGCAAGCGATGTATCGGGAATTGTTCGAAGAAGTCGGGTTAAGCCGCAAAGATGTGCGGATCCTCGCTTCAACCCGTAACTGGTTGCGTTACAAATTGCCTAAACGTTTGGTGCGTTGGGACACTAAGCCGGTATGTATCGGCCAGAAACAGAAGTGGTTTCTCCTGCAATTGATCGGCAGCGATGCGGATGTCAATATGCAAACCAGCAGTACACCTGAGTTTGATGGCTGGCGATGGGTAAGCTACTGGTACCCGGTGCGCCAGGTGGTGTCGTTTAAGCGCGACGTATACCGCAGGGTGATGAAAGAGTTCGCCAGCGTCACGATGGCGCTGGCGGAAAGCACGCCTAAGCCGCAAAGCGCGCCTGCATATCGACGTAAAAGAGGTTAAGCCACGCACATTATGCTCACTCGGTTGCGAGAAATAGTCGAGAAGGTCGCGAGTGCGCCGCGTTTAAACGAGGCGCTGGATATCCTGGTCACCGATATCTGCGCCGCGATGGAGACGGAAGTCTGTTCGGTTTATCTGGCTGACAATGACCGACGCTGTTATTACCTGATGGCGACGCGCGGGTTGAAAAAGCCCCGCGGGCGCATCGTTGCGCTTGCTTTTGACGAAGGCCTGGTCGGCCTGGTGGGCCGCCTGGCGGAACCCATTAACCTCGCCGACGCGCAAAAGCACCCCAGCTTTAAATACATTCCCGCAGTAAAAGAGGGCCGTTTTCGCGCCTTCCTCGGCGTGCCGATTATCCAGCGGCGTCAGCTGCTCGGCGTGCTGGTCGTGCAGCAGCGCGAACTGCGCCAGTTTGACGAAAGCGAAGAATCATTTCTGGTCACTCTGGCCACGCAAATCGCCGGCATTCTCTCTCAGTCCCAGCTGAACGCGCTGTTTGGTCAATACCGTCAGACCCGCATCCGCGCGCTGCCCGCCTCGTCAGGCGTGGCGATTGCCGAAGGCTGGATGGACGTCAGCCTGCCGCTGATGGAGCAGGTGTATGAAGCCTCGACGCTCGATACCGCTTCCGAGCGCGAGCGGCTGACCGGCGCGCTGGAAGAGGCGGCGAATGAGTTTCGCCGCTACAGCAAGCGCTACTCTGCCGGCGCGCAGAAAGAGACGGCGGCTATCTTTGACCTCTATTCGCATCTGCTTTCCGACGCGCGCCTGCGCCGCGAACTGTTCGCCGAAGTCGATAAAGGCGCGGTGGCTGAATGGGCGGTGAAGAAGATCATCGAGAAGTTTGCCGAACAGTTTGCCGCGCTCAGCGACGGCTATCTGAAAGAGCGCGCGGGCGATCTGCGCACGCTGGGCCAGCGGCTGCTTTTCCATCTTGATGACAGTATTCAGGGGCCAAACACCTGGCCGGAGCGTATCGTGCTGGTGGCGGATGAACTGTCGGCCACCACCTTAGCGGAGGTTCCTCAGGATCGTTTAGCCGGCGTGGTGGTGCGCGATGGCGCGGCCAACTCCCATGCCGCGATTATGGTGCGCGCGCTGGGCATTCCGACGGTGATGGGCGCGGATATTCAGCCTTCGCTGCTGCACGGGCATACTCTGATTGTCGACGGCTATCGCGGCGAGCTGCTGGTCGACCCGGAGCCGGTGCTGCTGCAAGAGTATCAGCGCCTGATCAGCGAAGAGAACGAGCTTAGCCGCCTGGCTGAGGACGATCTTGAACGCGCTTCCGAACTGAAAAGCGGCGAGCGGGTAAAAGTGATGCTCAACGCGGGCCTCAGCCCCGAGCACGAAGAAAAGCTCGGCAATTTCGTCGACGGTATCGGCCTTTACCGTACCGAAATCCCCTTTATGCTGCAAAGCGGCTTCCCGTCTGAAGAGGAGCAGGTTGCCCAGTATCAGGGCATGCTGCAGATGTTCAACGAGAAATCGGTCACCCTGCGCACGCTGGACATCGGGGCGGATAAACAGCTGCCGTATATGCCGATTAGCGAAGAGAATCCGTGCCTTGGCTGGCGCGGCATTCGGATCACGCTCGATCAGCCGGAGATCTTTCTGGTACAGGTCCGCGCGATGCTGCGGGCCAACGCGGCAACCGGAAACCTCAGCATCCTGCTACCGATGGTCACCAGTCTCGATGAAGTGGATGAGGCTCGTCGCCTGATCGATCGCGCCAGCCGCGAAGTGGAGGAGATGATTGGCTACGCCATTCCCCGCCCGCGTCTTGGCGTGATGCTGGAAGTGCCGTCGATGGTCTTTATGCTGCCGCAGCTGGCGAACCGCGTTGATTTTATCTCCGTTGGCACCAACGACCTGACCCAGTACATTCTGGCGGTGGATCGCAACAATACCCGGGTCGCCAGTATGTACGACAGCCTGCATCCGGGCGTACTGCGGGCGCTGGCGATGATTGCCCGCGACGCCGAGCGTTTTGGTATCGACCTGCGCCTGTGCGGCGAAATGGCGGGCGATCCGATGTGCGTGACGATCCTGATCGGGATGGGCTATCGCCATCTGTCGATGAACGGTCGTTCGGTGGCGAGAGTGAAGTATTTGCTGCGGCGCATCGATATCAATGAAGCCCAGGAGCTTTCCCAGCGTAGCCTGGACGCGCAGATGACCGCCGAAGTGCGCCATCAGGTCGCGGCTTTTATGGAGCGACGCGGACTCGGCGGCCTGATTCGCGGCGGCCGGTAGCGGGGGCTACGGTTCATGAATTTGTAGCCCGGGTAAGGCGTTAGCCGTGACCCGGGACAACGCTGACGAGATTCGAGCGGCCTGAGGGTTGGGTCGTCCGGACAGGCGCAGCGCGCCGCCTCCGGGAATGCTCAACCGCGAATTCGCATTCGTATACATATCTTTTACATGTCCGGCGCGGATCGCCCTTCGCGCTTATGCTATCATTCGCAGCCTTTGGAGCGCCCGTTTCTGACGCGCGCGAACGATCCCCGCTGTCCACTTTCGGCGGAATAACAAGTGTTTATGGTGACAGATGAATAGTGGCTACCTGCATTTTCCGGAGTTTGATCCGGTAATTTTTTCCATTGGACCGGTCTCCCTTCACTGGTACGGCCTGATGTACCTGGTTGGGTTTATATTTGCGATGTGGTTGGCCACCCGTCGGGCCAATCGTCCGGGCAGCGGTTGGACAAAAAACGAAGTTGAAAACCTGCTGTACGCTGGCTTCCTTGGGGTTTTCCTCGGCGGGCGTCTTGGCTATGTCTTCTTCTACAACCTACCGGTGTTCCTCGACGATCCGCTCTATCTGTTCCGCGTCTGGGACGGCGGTATGTCCTTCCACGGCGGCCTGATCGGCGTGATTCTGGTGATGATCATTTTCGCCAAACGCACGAAGCGTACCTTCTTCCAGGTTTCCGATTTTATTGCGCCGCTGATTCCGTTTGGCCTCGGCGCCGGGCGTCTGGGCAATTTTATCAACGGCGAACTGTGGGGCCGCGTCGATCCGAACTTCCACTACACCATGATTTTCCCCGGCTCTCGGGCGGAAGACCTGGCGCTGCTGCCGTCACATCCTGAGTGGCAATCGCTGTTCGATACCTACGGCGCGCTGCCGCGTCACGCTTCCCAACTCTATGAGTTGGCGCTGGAAGGCGTCGTGCTGTTCCTGATCCTGAACCTGTTTATCCGCAAGCCGCGTCCGGCAGGTTCGGTTTCCGGTCTGTTCCTGATTGGCTATGGTCTGTTCCGCATCATCGTGGAGTTTTTCCGCCAGCCCGATGCGCAGTTCACCGGCGGCTGGGTACAGTACATCAGCATGGGTCAGATTCTTTCGATCCCGATGGTGCTTGCGGGTATCATCATGATGGTCTGGGCGTACCGTTGTCGTCCGCAGCAACAAAATTCTTGAGGAACCATGAAACAGTATCTTGATTTGATGCAGAAAGTGCTCGACGAGGGCACGCAAAAAAATGACCGCACCGGTACCGGCACCGTCTCTATCTTCGGCCACCAGATGCGTTTTAACCTGCAGGAAGGATTCCCGTTGGTGACGACCAAACGCTGTCATTTGCGCTCCATCATCCATGAACTGCTGTGGTTCCTGCAGGGTGACACCAACGTGGCGTATCTGCACGAAAACAACGTCACTATCTGGGACGAGTGGGCGGATGAAAACGGCGATCTGGGGCCGGTCTACGGCAAGCAGTGGCGTTCCTGGCCCGCGCCGGACGGCCGTCATATCGACCAGATCAGCACGGTGATGGAACAGCTGAAGAACGACCCGGATTCTCGCCGGATTATCGTCTCGGCATGGAACGTCGGCGAGCTGAACAAAATGGCGCTGGCCCCGTGCCACGCGTTCTTCCAGTTCTACGTCGCCGACGGCAAGCTCTCCTGCCAGCTCTATCAGCGCTCGTGCGATGTATTCCTCGGCCTGCCGTTCAATATCGCCAGCTACGCGCTGCTGGTGCATATGGTGGCGCAGCAGTGCGACCTCGAAGTGGGCGATTTTGTCTGGACCGGCGGTGATACGCACCTGTACAGCAACCACATGGAGCAGACGCACCTGCAGCTGAGCCGCGAACCACGGGCGCTGCCGAAGCTGGTGATCAAACGTAAGCCGGCATCGATTTTCGACTACCGTTTTGAAGACTTCGAAATCGAAGGCTACGACCCCCATCCGGGGATTAAAGCGCCAGTGGCGATTTAACCCGGAAGTGACGACAAAAAACCGGTGCCTGCGAGCGCCGGTTTTTTTATGCGCCAGCAAGGCCAAACGGCGCAGTAACCCGCTGTCAGAAGACTTTTTTGCGAGCAGGTATCCTGCGTCTCTGCAACCCGTTGCAATACCATAAATACTCTCTGAAGCGCGACGCAAACCCGCATTTTACTGTTCGAATAAAGCCTCAATGCTCCGCATACTTGGGCCATGAACAGAGAACATGGCTACACCCTGATTGAAACCCTGGTCACGATGGTCGTGGTCGTCATTCTTGGCGCCAGCGGGCTTTACGGCTGGCAGAGCTGGCAACGGCAGCAGCGCTTGTGGCAAACCGCCTGTCAGGTCCGCGACTACCTGGTGCTGCTACGCGATGACGCCAACTGGCACAACCGCGATAGAGTGTTAAGCGTCGGCCAGGGCGCGGCGGGGTGGTGCCTGAGCGCCAGCGGGCCGATGGCCGACTGTAGCGTCAGGAACGCTTTCACGCTGCAACCGCTCTGGCCGGAGGTTTCGCTCAGCGCGATGACGCCGGGGCTGGGATTCTATGGCCTGCGTAATACCGCCTGGGCCGGGCATATCCGCCTGCAAAGCGCGGCCGGCGGCTGGAACATAATCGTTTCAAACTGGGGGCGAATCCGCCTCTGTCGCGGCGAGGAGATAGCATCATGCCTGTAACATGCCGCGGTTTTTCGCTACCGGAAACGCTGATCGCGATGGCTATCAGCTCCGTACTGCTGCTCGGCAGCGCGCGTTTTCTCCCGGCGCTGCAGTGGGCTACGCTTCGCCAGACCCGCCAGCAGTCGCTGGAAAATGAGCTCTGGCAGCGAATCTACACCGTAGCGAAGCACCTGCAGCGCGCCGGCTATTGCCGTGGCCTCTGTCGCGGGCAGGCGCTGTATATTGCAGGCGGCGGTGATTGCCTGCTGGTGAGTTGGGATAGCAACAGCGATGGCGTCTGGAATAGCGCGCCGTCATCGGAATCGGATACCACCGGGTTTCGTCTGCGCGATGGCGCGCTGGAAACCCTGCGCGGAGCAAGCGCCTGTAGCGGCAAAGGCTGGGAGAAAATGACCAACCCGGCGGCGATTCAGGTCACCGCGTTTCAGGTTACGCGCCTGGAGAGGGCGGGCTTCTCGCCTGAATTATCGATCGCGCTGGCGGCGCACTCGGTCGCCGACCCGCAAATCCGCGCGCGGGCGGAATACGCCGTAACGGGATATAACCTGTGAATCGCCAGCGCGGGCTCTCTTCGCTACTGATGGTACTGCTGCTTTTAGCGCTCGGCAGTTTATTACTCCAGGGGCTGAACCAGCAGCAGCGTTCGCTGTTAGCGCAGACGGCCAGCGAAACACAGGCGCTTCGCGATGCCGCTGGCGCGCATTCTGCGCTGCAGTGGGGGAAGGGGCTCGCCTGGTCTCTTCAGGAAACGATTAGCTGCCAGCAGAACGCGGCGCTCGGCTGGCGCGCCTGCCTGCGGATCTTTAGCGACGCCTCGGTATTGCTAATTGGCGGCAGCGATGGCGGCGGCATGCTGCTGTGGCAGTCAGGCGCAATCGAACAAAGCCGCGTTCGCTTTTCGCCTCACGGCTGGAGCGATTTTTGCCCGTTAAAGGAGGCGAGCCTATGCCAGATGCCCTGAGGCGGCAGAGAGGGTTTAGCCTGCCTGAAACGTTGCTGGCTTTAGTCTTGCTTATCGCAACCGTGACCGCGCTGGCCGGCTATCAGCGAGGGCTGGCCAACGGCTTTATGCAGCTTAACCAGTACCGTCAGCTGTGGCGCGATGCGTGGCGATTCGCTCAGCTTAGCCCACCGGTGATTCCCGCGAATCGCCAGGTATCCCGTGTGCAGACATCGGTGCAAAGATGTGTCAGCATCACGGTAACGATCACCATGCCCGCAGCCAGGCGGGCGCAGATGACCCGGCTGCATTGCCCGGTCAGTCAGTAACCAGGAGCGAATATGTTAAGGGTGTACCACTCAAACCGTCTGGATGTGCTTGAAGCGTTGATGGAGTTTATCGTCGAGCGCCAGCGGCTGGATGACCCTTTTATGCCGGAAATGGTGTTGGTGCAGAGTACCGGGATGGCGCAGTGGCTACAGATGACGCTGGCGCAGCGCTTCGGCATCGCGGCCAACATTGAGTTCCCGCTGCCCGCCAGCTTTATCTGGGATATGTTCGTGCGGGTACTGAAAGATATTCCCGGAGAAAGCGCGTTCAGCAAACAAAGTATGAGCTGGAAACTCATGACCCTGCTACCGCAGCGGCTTGACGATGAATCCTTTACGCTACTGCGCCACTACCTGCACGACGATAGCGACAAGCGTAAGCTGTTCCAGCTGGCCGCCAGAGTCGCCGATCTCTATGACCAGTATCTGGTTTATCGCCCCGAGTGGCTGATGCGCTGGGAGGCCGATCGGCGCGTGGACGGCCTGGGCGATGCGCAGGAGTGGCAGGCGCCGCTGTGGAAAGCTCTCGTGGAATATACCGCCGAGCTGGGCCAGCCGCTGTGGCATCGCGCCAATTTGTACCAACGCTTTATCAGCGCGCTTGAAGCGGCCGAAGAGCCGCCCGCCGGGCTGCCGTCGCGAGTCTTTATTTGCGGGATTTCGGCGCTGCCGCCGGTATATCTGCAGGCGCTACAGGCGTTGGGTAAGCATGTCGACGTCTATGTCCTTTTCACTAACCCGTGTCGCTACTACTGGGGCGACATTAAAGACCCGGCATTTCTCGCAAAACTGCTGTCCCGCCAGCGCCGTCACCACCGCGAAACGACGCGAGCGCTGCCGCTGTTTCGCGATACGGAACAGGCTCCAGGGCTGTTCAACGACGCCGGGGAGCAGGATGTGGGTAATCCGCTGCTGGCTTCCTGGGGCAAGCTGGGGCGCGACTATATTTATCTGCTGGCGGGTCTTGAGCGCTATGAAGAGCTGGACGCCTTTGTCGATATCGCGCCGGATAACCTGTTGCATAATCTGCAGGCGGATATTCTTGAGCTGCGCAATGCGGCGGTGGCCGGGCGCAGCGCCGAGGAGTTTGCCAACAGCGGCAGCAAGCGGCTGCTGGCCGCGGATGACCGTAGCCTGACGATTCATGTCTGCCACAGCCCGCAGCGCGAGGTTGAGGTGCTGCACGACCGGCTGCTGGCGATGCTGGAAGAGAATCCCGAACTCACCCCGCGCGATATTATCGTCATGGTGGCGGATATCGATAGCTACAGCCCCTATATCCAGGCGGTCTTCGGCAGCGCCAGCGGCGAGCGCTGGCTGCCGTGGGCGATATCCGACCGGCGCGCCCGTGAATCGCATCCGGCGCTGCAGGCGTTTATCACTCTCCTTTCGCTGCCCGACAGCCGCTTCGCCAGCGAAGACGTGCTGGCGCTGCTCGACGTTCCGGTACTGGCCGCGCGCTTTAACATCGACGAAGAGGGGCTGCGCTACCTGCGCCAGTGGGTTAACGAATCCGGCGTACGCTGGGGAATGGATGACGACAACGTGCGCGAGCTCGACCTCCCTGCTACCGGCCAGCATACCTGGCGCTTTGGCCTGACGCGTATGCTATTGGGCTACGCCATGGACAGCAGCGAGGGGGAGTGGCGCTCGGTGCTGCCTTATGATGAGTCGAGCGGTCTTATCGCCGAGCTGGTGGGCAACCTGGCGTCGCTGCTGATGCAGCTCAATCTCTGGCGTCGCGGGCTGGCCCAGGATCGCCCATTAGCCGAGTGGCTGCCGCTATGCCGAGACCTTCTGAACGACTTCTTCCTTCCGGACAGCGAAACGGAGGCCGCCCTGGCGCTGATAGAACAGCAGTGGCAGGCGGTGATTGACGGCGGCGTCGACGCGCAATATGGCGAAACGGTACCGCTGTCGCTACTCCGCGATGAGCTGTCCCAGAGGCTCGATCAGCAGCGTATCAGCCAGCGCTTTCTCGCCGGCCCAGTCAATATTTGTACCCTGATGCCGATGCGTTCGATTCCTTTCAAGGTGGTCTGCCTGCTGGGAATGAACGACGGCGTTTATCCGCGCACCCTGGCGCCGCTGGGCTTTGATTTAATGAGCCAGAAGCCGCAGCGCGGCGACCGTAGCCGTCGCGATGACGACCGCTATCTGTTCCTTGAAGCCCTGATGTCGGCCGAACAGAAGCTGTACATCAGCTATATCGGCCGTTCTATTCAGGATAACAGTGAACGCTATCCCTCCGTTCTGGTTCAGGAGCTGTCGGACTACATCGGCCAGAGCCATTGCCTGGAGGGCGACGAGGAGCTGGACTGCGATGCCAGCGAACGCCGCGTCAAGGAGCACATCACGCATCTACATACCCGCATGCCTTTCGATGCCGCTAATTTTCTGGCCAATGAAGATCAAAGCTATGCCCGGGAATGGCTGGCGGCCGCCAGCCAGCAGGGGGAAGCGCACAGCGCGTTCATCCAGCCGCTGCCGGCGCCGGAAATCGATCGCTTACCTTTCGAACAGCTGCTGCGCTTCTGGCAACACCCCGTTCGCGCCTTCTTTCAGCAGCGGCTGCGGGTGAATTTCCGCTCGGAGGAGAGCGAGATCCCCGACGATGAACCTTTTATCCTCGAAGGGCTGAGCCGCTATCAGCTGAACCAGCAGCTGCTCAACACCCTGATTGAAGAGCAGGACGCCTCGGCGATGTATCGCCGCTTCCGTGCCGCCGGCGAGCTACCCTACGGCGCTTTCGGCGAGCTGGCCTGGGAAACCCAGCGTCAGGAGATGCAAAACCTGGCCGAACGGGTGATTGCCTGCCGCCAGCCGGGGCAAAGCATGGAAATCGATCTGCAATGCAACGGAGTCAACATAACTGGCTGGCTGCAGCAGGTACAATCCGACGGTTTGCTGCGCTGGCGGCCTTCGCTATTAAGCGTGGCCCAAGGGATGCAACTTTGGCTGGAGCATCTTGTCTATTGTGCTAGCGGCGGTAGCGGCGAAAGTCGGCTGTTTGTGCGTAAAGAGGGCCAGTGGCGTTTTCCACCGCTGGCGCAGGAGCAGGCCCAGGGCTACCTTAACGATCTGGTTGACGGTTACCTGCAGGGAATGTCCAAACCGCTGCTGCTGCTGCCGGAAAGCGGCGGCGCATGGCTAAAAGTCTGTTATGACGCCGAAAAGGATGTCATGTTAATGGACGAAGAGACGCAGCAAAAAGCGCGCAGTAAATTTCTACAGGCTTATGAAGGGAACATGGTGGTCAGCGGTGAAGGTACCGACGTCTGGTATCAGCGCCTGTGGCGTACCCTGGAACCAGAATACTATGAAGAGATCCTTACGCATACGCAGCGTTATTTGCTACCGGTGTTTCGTTTCCATCAGTCCGAATAACATTGTAATAGTATAAAAATTGCGCACTGGACGGCAGTTCAATTATGATGCGCAGCGAATCACGGACTGATGTTTTATTAAGAGCTTATCCCATTAGGTTATTTTATTTGCCTGTTTGGGCTTGGGCAGTGCTCACAATCCTCACGTACTATGTGTACGCTCCGGTTGTTCCGCGCTGTCCGCGTCCAAACTGGCTGCAACAATGACACCTACCGGGAAAAGCTCTAAGGCTGCCAATTATGCAGCGCCAGGTTTGTTAATGATGAGGTCCGTGAATGCCCCGCAGTTTATGGTTCAAGGTTATTGTTTTACTGGCCGCCCTCTGGGCGCCGTTAAGTCAGGCAGACACCGGATGGCAACCGATCCAGGAAACCATCCGTAAAAGCGACAAAGATACCCGTCAATATCAGGCGATCCGCCTCGATAACGGCATGGTGGTGCTGCTGGTTTCCGATCCCCAGGCGGTAAAATCGCTGTCGGCGCTGGTCGTTCCCGTGGGATCGCTGCAGGATCCCGCCGAGCATCAAGGGCTGGCCCACTTCCTGGAGCATATGACGCTGATGGGCTCGAAAAAGTACCCGCAGCCGGATAGCCTCGCAGAGTATCTCAAAATGCACGGTGGCAGCCACAACGCCAGCACCGCGCCGTATCGCACCGCCTTCTATCTTGAAGTGGAAAACGACGCCCTCGACGGCGCGGTCGATCGCCTGGCCGACGCCATCGCCGCGCCGCTGCTGGATAAAAAATATGCCGACCGCGAGCGTAATGCGGTGAATGCCGAGCTCACGATGGCGCGTACCCGGGACGGGATGCGAATGGCGCAGGTTAGCGCGGAAACCATCAACCCGGCGCACCCCGGCTCGCAGTTTTCCGGCGGTAACCTTGAAACGCTGAGCGATAAGCCCGGCAAACCGGTGCTTGATGCCCTGCACGCTTTCCGCGATAGCTGGTATTCCGCCAACCTGATGAAGGCGGTGATCTACAGCAACAAGCCTCTGCCGGAGTTGGCAAGCATCGCGGCGGCCACCTACGGTCGCGTGCCGAACCACGATATCAGCAAACCGGAGATTACCGTCCCGGTGGTGACCGATGCGCAAAAGGGCATTATCATTCACTACGTCCCGGCGATGCCGCGTAAAGTGCTGCGCGTGGAATTCCGCATTGATAACAATAGCGACAAGTTCCGCAGCAAAACCGATGAGCTGGTGACCTACATGATCGGTAATCGCAGTCCCGGCACGCTCTCCGACTGGCTGCAAAAGCAGGGGCTGGTTGAAGGCATTCGCGCGGACTCTGACCCAGTGGTCAACGGCAACAGCGGGGTGCTGGCGATATCTGCGACCCTGACGGACAAAGGTCTGGCACACCGCGATGAAGTTACCGCAGCCATCTTTAGCTACCTCAATCTGCTGCGCAGCCAGGGGATTGATAAACGCTATTTTGATGAGCTGGCCCACGTGCTGGCGCTCGACTTCCGCTACCCATCCATCAACCGCAATATGGATTACGTCGAATGGCTGGCGGACACCATGATCCGCGTGCCGGTGGAGCATACGCTGGACGTGGTCAACATTGCCGATCGCTACGATCCGCAGGCAATCAAAGACCGCCTGGCGATGATGACGCCGCAAAATGCCCGCATCTGGTACATCAGCCCGAAAGAGCCACATAACAAGACAGCCTACTTTGTCAATGCGCCCTATCAGGTGGATAAAATCAGCGAGCAGACCTTTGCCGACTGGCAGCAGAAGTCCAGCGCCATCGACCTCAAGCTGCCGGTGCTGAACCCCTATATTCCGGATGATTTCAGCTTAATCAAAAACGATAAGGCTTACCCGCATCCGCAGCTGATCGTTGATGAACCGACGCTGCGGGTGATTTACGCGCCGAGCCAGTACTTCGCCAGCGAACCGAAAGCGGATATCTCGCTGGTTCTGCGGAACCCGCAGGCGATGGACAGCGCCCGCCGCCAGGTGATGTTTGCGCTCAATGATTATCTGGCGGGCATTGCGCTCGACCAGCTCAGCAACCAGGCGGCGGTCGGGGGGATCAGCTTCTCTACCGGCGCGAATAACGGCCTGATGGTTAACGCCAACGGCTATACCCAGCATCTGCCTGAGCTGTTTAACGCCCTGCTCGACGGCTACTTCAGCTATACGCCAACCGAAGAACAGCTGGAGCAGGCCAAATCCTGGTACGCTCAGATGATGGATTCGGCGGATAAAGGCAAAGCCTATGATCAGGCGATCATGCCGATTCAGATGGTTTCGCAGGTGCCGTACTTCCAGCGTGAAGAGCGGCGGGCGCTGCTGCCGTCGATTACGCTGAAAGAGGTGCTGGAGTACCGCGCTAATCTCAAGGCGAAAGGGCGACCGGAGCTGATGGTCATCGGTAATCTTACCGCCGATCAATCCACCGCCATGGCGCGGCAGATTCAAAAACAGCTCGGCGCCGACGGCAACGAGTGGTGCCGCAACAAAGACGTGCTGGTCGACCATAAACAGCTGGCGATTTTTGAAAAAGCGGGCAACAGCACCGATTCCGCGCTGGCCGCCGTCTTCGCGCCGCCGAACGTTGACGAATACGCCAGCTCCGCCGCCAGCTCGCTTCTCGGGCAAATCGTACAGCCGTGGTTCTATAACCAGCTGCGTACGGAAGAACAGCTGGGCTACGCGGTCTTCGCCTTCTCGATGAACGTGGGCCGCCAGTGGGGGATGGGGTTCCTGCTGCAAAGCAACGATAAGCAGCCGGCTTATCTCTGGCAGCGTTTCCAGGCCTTCTTCCCCACGGCGGAAGCCAAACTGCGGGCGATGAAGCCGGAAGAGTTTGCGCAAATTCAGCAGGCGGTAATTGGTCAGATGCTGGAAGCGCCGCAAACGCTGGGCGATGAAGCGTCGAAGCTGAGCAAAGATTTCGATCGCGGTAATATGCGTTTCGATTCACGTGATAAAGTAGTGGCTCAGATTAAACTGCTGACGCCGCAAAAGCTTGCCGACTTCTTCCATCAGACGGTGGTGGATCCGCAGGGCATGGCAATGCTCTCCCAGGTTTCCGGTAGCCAGAATGGCAAGGCGGAATACGCGCATCCTCAGGATGGCAAAGTCTGGGAGAACGTCAGCGCATTGCAGAAATCCTTACCCCTGATGCGAGAGAATGAATGACCGACACCGCCGAGTCTCTTGACCCCCTGCGCTTGCCCCTGACGGGCGAGCGCCTGATAGAAGCCTCTGCGGGCACAGGAAAAACCTTTACCATCGCCGCGCTCTATCTGCGGCTGCTGCTGGGGCTGGGCGGTGAATCCGCCTTTCCCCGGCAGGTTAGCGTGGAAGAGCTGCTGGTGGTGACCTTTACCGAAGCGGCTACCGAAGAGCTGCGCGGGCGTATTCGCAGCAACATCCACGAGCTGCGTATCGCCTGCCTGCGCGACAGCGCCGACAACCCGCTTTACGCCGGGCTGCTGGCGGAAATCGCCGATAAAACCCAGGCCGCGCAAACGCTGCTGCTGGCCGAACGCCAGATGGACGAAGCGGCGGTGTTTACCATTCACGGCTTCTGTCAGCGGATGCTGAGCCTCAACGCCTTTGAGTCCGGCATGCTGTTCGAACAGCAGCTGATTGAAGACGAGTCCCGCCTGCGCTATCAGGCCTGCGCCGACTTCTGGCGTCGCCACTGCTACCCGCTGCCGCGCGAAATCGCGGCGGTTATCCACGAAGCGTGGAAAGGGCCGCGCGATCTGTTGAAATCCATCGACCGCTGGCTACAGGGAGAGGCGCCGCAGCTTAAATCTCCGCCGCCGGCTGACGAAACGCTAGCCGAACGCCATCAGCAAATTATCGAACGCATCAACGCGCTGAAGCAGCAGTGGCTGGCACAGGTGGGCGAGGTTGAGGCGGTGCTGGAAAACTCGGGCCTCGACCGGCGCAAGTTCAATCGCGGCAATCAGGGGAAATGGCTGGAGAAAGTGACCGCCTGGGCCCAGGAAGAGACCCTGAGCTACCAGCTTCCGGATGCGCTGGAGAAGTTCTCCCAGGTCTTCTTGCTTGAGCGCACCAAAGCGGACGGCGCGCCGCCAGTACACCCGCTGTTCAGCGCGGTAGAAGCGCTGCTGGCGACACCGTTAACCCTGACCGATCTGGTGATCGCCAGGGCGATGGTTGAAATCCGCGAAGCGGTCGCGCGGGAGAAACGCCGCCGCGGCGAGCTGGGCTTTGACGATATGCTCAGCCGCCTGGATGACGCCCTGCGCGGGGAGAGCGGCGAAGCGCTGGCAAGCGCGATTCGCCAGCGCTTTCCGGTGGCGATGATCGACGAATTTCAGGATACCGACCCGCAGCAGTACCGCATCTTTCGCCGCATCTGGCGGCGTCAGGCGGACACTGCGCTGCTGCTGATTGGCGACCCAAAACAGGCTATCTACGCCTTCCGCGGCGCGGATATTTTCACCTATATGAAGGCGCGCGGGGACGTCACCGCCCACTATACGCTCGACACCAACTGGCGCTCCGCTCCGGGGATGGTTGACAGCGTCAATCGCCTGTTTAGTCTCAGCGATAATCCCTTTATGTTCCGTGAAATCCCGTTTATGCCGGTGAAGTCGGCCGATAAAAACCAGGGGCTGCGCTTTACCGTCGATGATGCTGCGGTACCGGCGATGAATATCTGGCTGATGTCGGGCGAGGCTGTGGGCGCGGGGGATTACCAGACGTTTATGGCTCAGCTCTGCGCGGCGCAAATCCGCGACTGGCTCAGTGCCGGCCAGCAGGGCAAGGCGCTGCTGTGGCGCGGTGAAAAAGCGGAGCCGGTGCGGGCTTCAGACATCACGGTACTGGTGCGTAATCGCCAGGAAGCGTCTTTAATCCGCGATGCCCTCCAGCTGCTGTCGATTCCTTCCGTGTATCTCTCCAATCGCGATAGCGTGTTTGAAACGCCGGAGGCGCAGGAGCTGCTGTGGCTGCTCCAGGCGGTGTTGGCACCTGAACGCGAAAATACGCTGCGCAGCGCGCTGGCGACGTCGATGTTTGGCCTTAACGCGCTGGATATCGAAAATCTCAATCACGACGAACGGGCGTGGGATGAGCTGGTTGAGGAGTTTAGTCGCTACCGGCAAGTCTGGCGGCAGCGGGGCGTCATGCCGATGCTCCGCGCGCTGATGAGCGCGCGGAGCATCGCTGAAAATCTGCTGGCGACCAACGGCGGCGAGCGGCGCCTGACCGATATTCTGCATATCAGCGAGCTCCTTCAGGAGGCGGCGAACCAGCTGGAGAGCGAACATGCGCTGGTGCGCTGGCTGGCGCAGCATATCGCCGAACCGGACAGCAACGCCTCCAGCCAGCAGATGCGGCTGGAAAGCGATAAGCATCTGGTGCAGATCGTCACCATCCATAAATCGAAAGGGCTGGAGTATCCGCTGGTCTGGCTGCCGTTTATCGCGCGGTTCCGTAAGCAGGATCAGGCGTTTTATCACGACAGAAGCTCCTTTGCCGCCGTTCTCGACCTGGGCCAGGATGAGGGCAGCATGGAGCTGGCGGAGGCCGAGCGTCTGGCCGAAGACTTACGTCTGCTTTACGTCGCGCTGACCCGCGCGGTCTGGCACTGTAGCCTTGGCGTGGCGCCGCTCAGCACCCGACGCAGCGACAAACCTGGCGCCAGCGATTTTCATCACAGCGCGCTGGGCCGTCTGCTGCAGGGCGGGGAAGCGATGGATGCCGCGGGGCTGATGGCGCGCCTGCAGGTGTTCTGCAGCGGGGACATTGCCCTGCAGCTGCCGGATATGGCGGCGCAGATGCCGTGGCAGGCTCCGCAGGCGGAGCTGCCGCCGCTTTCAGCCCGTATGCTTGAGCGGTCGGTGACCGATGACTGGCGGGTCACCAGCTATTCCGGCCTGCAGCAGAATGGACACAGCGTGGCGCAGGATCTTCTGCCGCGATTGGATGTCGATGCCGCTGGCGTCGGTAAGGTCGTGGAGGAGCCGCAGCTTACGCCGCACCAGTTCCCGCGCGGCTCGTCGCCGGGAACGTTTCTGCACAGTTTGTTCGAAGATCTCGATTTTACCCAGCCGATTCCCGCCGACTGGATGGCGGAAAAACTTCAGTTGAGCGGCTTCGAGGAAAAGTGGACCCCCGTGCTGACCGCATGGCTCGACGGCGTACTGCGTACCCCTCTGCCTGGCGCGGGGATCGCCCTCAATCAGCTGAGCGAGCGCGATAAACAGGTGGAGATGGCGTTTTATCTCCCCATCGAACAGCCGCTGGATCCCCTGCGTCTGGATGCGCTGATTCGTCAGTATGATTCGCTCTCCGTGGATACCCCAACGCTCGATTTCCGCCAGGTGCGCGGGATGCTGAAAGGCTTTATCGACCTGGTGTTTCGCCACAACGGCCGCTACTACCTGCTGGATTACAAATCCAACTGGCTTGGGGAAAACCGCGAGGCTTATACCCAGGAGGCGATGAGGCAGGCAATGCGTTCGCATCGTTACGATTTGCAGTATCAGCTCTATAGCCTGGCGCTGCACCGCTATTTACGCCACCGTATGGCCGATTATGATTACGAACGCCATTTCGGCGGCGTTATTTATCTCTTTTTACGCGGCATGGACGGGCAGGAAGGCGGGCAGGGGATCTTCACCACCCGGCCGGCGCTGCCGCTGATTAACGGCCTCGATGCGCTGTTTGCCGGGGAAACCCTGGAGGTTGTGCTATGACCATGGATGAACTGTTGCAGCAGGCGGTTGAACAGCGCCTGCTGCGCCCGCTGGACGTCCAGTTTGCGCTCATGGTGGCGCAGGAGGCGCATCCGGCGGTGAAGCTGACTGCCGCAATTCTCAGCCGCGATGCCGGAGAGGGGCACGTCTGCCTGCCGATTTCACGTCTTGCCGACGATGAACTCCTGAGCGCAAAGACAACGGCTCTGAGTGAGCAAATCCTTGAACTGACCGGCGCTGCGGAGGGCTGGCTGCCTCTGCTGCTCGATTCGGAAGCGGTGAGCCGCGGTGAGCGGCCGACGCCGATGATCCTCTGCGGCGAACGGCTCTATCTCAACCGCATGTGGCGCAACGAATTAACCGTCGCGCGCTTCTTTAACGAAGCCAACCAGGTGCTGGAGATAGATGAAACCCGGCTGGCCTCGACGCTCGACGCGCTGTTTCCGCCAGGGGATGAAATCGACTGGCAAAAGGTTGCTGCCGCGGTTGCTCTGACCCGACGGATTTCGGTGATCTCCGGCGGCCCCGGGACCGGTAAAACCACCACCGTCGCCAAACTGCTGGCGGCGTTGATTCAAACCAACACCAGCCCGCGCTGCCGTATTTGTCTGGCGGCGCCGACCGGTAAAGCCGCCGCGCGCCTGACTGAATCCCTCGGCGCTGCGCTGCGCCGCCTCCCTCTTACCGACGAACAAAAGGCGCTGGTGCCGACCGAAGCCAGCACCCTCCATCGCCTGTTGGGCGCGCAGCCGGGAAGCCAGCGGATGCGTTATCATGCCGGGAACCCGCTGCATCTTGACGTGCTGGTGGTCGATGAAGCCTCAATGATTGACCTGCCGATGATGTCGCGCCTGATCGAGGCGCTGCCTGAACACGGGCGGGTGATTTTCCTTGGCGACCGCGATCAGCTGGCTTCGGTAGAGGCCGGCGCGGTGCTGGGGGATATTTGCGCGTGGGTTAATGCAGGGTTCACCCCGGCGCGGGCGGCGCAGCTTGGCCGCTTGACCGGTCAGCCGGTGCCGGCAGGCGAAAGCGAGATTGCCGGCGCCCTGCGCGATAGCCTGTGCCTGCTACAAAAAAGCTACCGTTTTGGCCGCCACTCCGGTATCGGTCATCTGGCCTGGGCGGTGAACAGCGGTGAACGCCGCGCGGTCAGGGAGACGCTGCGTCAGTCGTTCGACGATATCGCCCTGCATCCGCTGAGCTCCACCGAGGAGTATGAAGCGATGCTCGTTCAGGCGCAGGCAGGTTACGGCCGTTTTCTGCAGCTGCTGCGTGAACGGGCCGAGCCCGCAGAGCTGATTGCCGCCTTTAGCGAGTTTCAGCTGCTCTGCGCGCTGCGCGATGGTCCTTATGGCGTTAGCGGCGTGAACGAACAGCTGGAGCAGATGCTGAACCGCAAGCGGGCGATTGCTCTGCCGCGCTATTCGCGCTGGTATGAAGGACGGCCGGTGATGATCTCCCGCAACGACAGCGCGCTGGGGCTGTTTAACGGCGATATCGGTATTGCGCTGGAAAGAGGCGATGGCCTGCGCGTTTGGTTCCCGATGCCCGATGGCAGCATCAAGTCGGTTCAGCCAAGTCGTCTGCCGGAGCACGATACCGCCTGGGCGATGACGGTTCATAAATCGCAGGGGTCAGAGTTCGATCACGCGGCGCTGATCCTGCCTTCGCGCAGCGTGCCGCTGGTAACCCGCGAGCTGGTTTATACCGCTATTACGCGTGCGAAACGGCAGCTGTCGATTTATGCCGATGAGCAGGTGCTGACCCAGGCGGTTGTCGCGCGTACCGAACGCCGCAGCGGCCTGGGGGATATTTTTTCCGCCGGGTGAGAGCCCGGCGGCTATTAGGACACCAGTAAAAGCATCAGCCATAGCAGCGAGATGGAATTCATGGCGAGAAAATACTTTGCCGAGCCTTTGGGGATCGGAGGCGTTGAGACATTAACCACCACGATAATCACGGTTGAAATCACAAGGTTAATGATAGACAGGACAATGAAAACAAAGAAAATGAACAGCCCGGCTCCCAGGGTGCTTCCGGAAGCGCCGCCGCTGCCCATCATCATCAGCAGAACGAGTAACCAGGGATAAAGCGCAATAACGGTGACGATTAGCTTTATATTCTTCACAAACCAGTTTGGTGATTTCTGCATAATAAGTACACATCCTTTGTGTTTTGCAATGAAACGCTTAGAGATTAAATATCGGGAAAATTACCCACAGTAAAGAGATAGAGTTTATTGCCCAGAAATAACCGGCATTTACTTTTTCTCTGGTCGTGATAAATATATTAATTAGCATGATGAAAATTATGGAAATAATAAAATTAATGAATGACAGGGTGGCCAGCGCACAAGCAAATGCCGCGCCTGCGCTGAAAATCCGCCTGCGAGTTTATTCCTGACATTAAGAGAGACCAACACCATCAGCAGCCAGGGATATAAAGAGAGTAGTGTGGCAATTATTCGCCTGTAGCGAGGGGAACCGTTTTCAAAAAGGATCATTCAGACTGCTCTCCATGCTTATATTGCAACTCCGTTCTTAAGCTACTATAAGCGAGGCCAGCTATCAGGGGAATAGATTATAAATAATTGGGTTATTGGACGAGAGATAATTATCCCCGGTTACGGATGCGTTTCCGGGGATAATATTATCAGGCCAGGTCTGCCATCAGCACCTTGGAGCGGCGCTGATAGTTGTACATCTCTTTTTTGCTCTCCGGCAGCAGGTCGACGTCGACCGGCGTAAATCCGCGCTCCTGGAACCAGTGAATGCTGCGGGTTGTGAGCACAAACAGCTTGCTGAGGCCCATTTGCTTCGCCTGCGCGGCAATGCGTTCGAGCAGCACTTCGCCGCGCGATGAGCTGCGGTAATCCGGATGCACCGCCACGCAGGCCATTTCGCCGATCTTCTCTTCCGGGAAAGGATAGAGCGCGGCGCAGGCGATGGTGGTGTTGTCGCGCTGAATAATGGTGAATTTGTCGATTTCCATCTCCAGCTGTTCGCGCGAACGCCTGACCAGAATGCCCTGCTGCTCCAGCGGGCTAATCAGCTCGAGGATACCGCCGATATCGTTAATGGTGGCGCGGCGGATCTGCTCGGCGCTCTCCATCACTATCTGGGTACCGATACCGTCGCGTGAGAACAGCTCCTGCAGCAGGGTACCGTTTTCCTGATAGCTGATCAGGTGGCAGCGGCGCACGCCGCTGCGGCAGGCTTTTACCGCGCCGCGCAGGAAGCGCACCGTGCCGGAGCTGTAGTCTTCATCCGCTTCCATCTCTTCGACGCGCGCCTGGGCTTCGTTGGGGAACAGTTCGGGGACGATCTCGCCGTCCTGATTGTAAACCCCCTGCGATGAGCAGAAGCCAATCATCTTTTCAGCTTTCAGCTTAATCGCCAGCTGGGTGGCAATCTCTTCGGAGGTCAGGTTAAAGCTTTCGCCGGTGACCGACACCGCAACCGGGCCCATCAGCACGATCGCGCCGTTATCCAACTGGCGGTGAATCGCTTCTTCATCAATGCGGCGAATGCGCCCGCTGTGGCAGTAATCCACGCCGTCGTCCACGCCTAACGGCTGCGCGATAATGAAATTGCCGCTGACCACGTTGATGTGAGCGCCCTGCAGCGGCGTGTTGTTGAGGCTCATCGACAGGCGAGCGGTAATTTCCAGCTGCAACATGCCCGCCGCCTGCTTAACCAGCTCGAGCGTTTTAGCGTCAGTCACTCGGGTTTGTTTGTGATAAACCGGCTCATGGCGATGTTCGGCCAGATTGGCGTCAATCTGCGGACGAGCGCCATAGACCACCACCAGGCGAATGCCCAAACTGTGAAGCAGACCAATGTCGTTGACAATACTAGAGAAATTATCATGCTCAATGGCTTCTCCGCCCAGCATGATGACAAACGTTTTACCCCGATGGGCGTTAATATAGGGAACAGAATGGCGGAATCCCTCTACCAGTTCGGTGCGACGTTCCTTCACCATGACACAACCTCAATGCATGATTATTCGTAATTAATGTATTTTTATTCTGTTTTGTCGGCAAACGCAAGCCCCAATTTTGGACGGAGCCAGGAAAAAGGTGTGAGCCAAATCAGGGTGTCAAAGATTGTTTACCCTTTTATAGATGACAGGTTATACGCCTTTCGTTAAAGTTTCCGGTCAATCTGTTTGTTTTCAATACGAATGATTTCTTACTGCTTGGGAGTGGCATGTCGGGATACAAGTCAGGATTAAGCCGCCGCCGTTTTTTACAAGGGGCGGGCGCCATGTGGTTAATGAGTGTGAGCCCGGTTGGCCTGGCTGCCGCGGCGCAGGTGGTTGCCGTACGCGTATGGCCATCGTCGACCTACACCCGCGTGACCGTGGAGTCCAACCATATCCTGAAATATCGGCAGTTTGCGCTCAGCAATCCTGAACGTCTGGTGGTGGATCTGGAAGGGGTTAATCTCAATTCCGTACTTAAAGGCATGGGGGGGCAGATTCGCGGCGACGACCCCTATATTCAATCCGCCCGCGTGGGGCAGTTCGATCCGCAAACCGTACGCATGGTGTTTGAGCTAAAACAGAACGTGAAACCGCAGCTGTTCGCGCTGGCTCCGGTCGCCGGGTTTAAAGAGCGTCTGGTTATGGACCTCTATCCCGCTAACGCCACCGACGTGCAGGATCCGCTGCTGGCGCTGCTTGAGGATTACAACAAAGGCGATCTTCAGCGGCAGGTTCCGCCAGCGGAGAGCGGGCCTAAACCGGGTAAAGCCGGGCGCGATCGGCCCATTGTTATCATGCTCGATCCCGGCCACGGCGGCGAAGACTCCGGCGCGGTGGGGAAATACCGCACCCGCGAGAAAGACGTGGTGTTGCAGATTGCCCGACGGCTGCGCGCGCTGATCGAGAAAGAGGGCAATATGAAGGTCTATATGACCCGCAACGAGGACGTTTTTATCCCGCTGAAGGTCCGCGTCGCCAAGGCGCAGAAGCAGCGCGCCGACCTGTTTGTCTCTATTCACGCCGATGCCTTTACCAGCCGTCAGCCCAGCGGATCGTCGGTGTTTGCCCTGTCAACCAAAGGGGCCACCAGTACCGCGGCTAAGTATCTGGCGCAGACCCAGAACGCCTCGGATCTGATCGGCGGCGTCAGCAAAAGCGGCGACCGCTACGTCGACCACACGATGTTCGACATGGTGCAGTCGCTGACCATCGCCGACAGCCTGAAGTTCGGCAAGGCGGTGCTGGAAAAGATGGGCAACATTAATAACCTGCACAAGAACCGGGTTGAGCAGGCGGGCTTCGCGGTGCTGAAGGCGCCGGATATTCCATCGATTCTGGTGGAAACCGCGTTTATCAGTAACGTCGAAGAAGAGCGTAAATTGAAAACGGCGAAATTCCAGCAGGAAGTAGCAGAGTCGATTCTGGCAGGGATTAAAGCCTACTTCGCCGACGGCGCGACGCTGGCAAGGCGAGGGTAACGCAACAGGAAAAGGACATGGCTCTACTGAAGAGCGCCCACGGCGGCAATATCCGCGAGGCCGCCGCGCTGTTGGGCATCTGTGCGGAACAGCTGCTGGATTTTAGCGCCAATATCAATCCGCTGGGGATGCCGGAAAGCTTAAAGCACGCCATCATCGACAATATGGCCTGCGCCGAACGCTATCCTGACGTTGAGTATCAGCAGCTGCACCTCGCGCTGGCGGAACACCATCAGATCCCCGACTCATGGATCCTCGCCGGAAACGGCGAAACTGAAGCGATCTTTACGCTGGTTCAGGGTCTCAAGCCGCGCCAGGCGATGATCGTCACTCCGGGCTTTGCCGAATACCGCCGGGCGCTGCAGTCGGTGGACTGCGCGGTACGGGAATTTCTGCTGTGTGAAGAGGATGGCTGGCAGCTCACCGGGGCGATTCTTGACGCTCTGACGCCGGATCTGGACTGTTTGTTTCTCTGCACCCCGAACAACCCAACCGGTCTGCTGCCCGAGCGCCGTCTGCTGGAGATGATTGCTGAACGCTGTAAGTCGCTGGGAATCGCCCTGATTCTCGATGAAGCATTTATCGATTTTATCCCCGATGAGCCGGGGTTTATTCCGCTACTGAGCCGCAACCCGCACGTGTGGGTGCTGCGTTCGCTGACTAAGTTTTATGCCATTCCCGGCCTGCGTCTGGGGTATCTGGTCAATGGCGATGCGCGAGCGGTGGCGAGCATGCGCGAGCGTCAGATGCCGTGGTCAATCAACGCTTTTGCCGCGCTGGCCGGGGAAATTATTCTCCAGGATAGCGTCTATCAGCAGAAAACCTGGCAGTGGCTGGCGGAAGAGGGGCAGCGCTTTTACCATCAGCTGCGCCACGTTCCCGGTCTGACGGTCTATCCCGGGCAGGCCAACTATCTGTTTCTGCGCTGCGACGTGCCGGATCTGGATCTGCAATACGTGATGCTGCAACGGCGCATCCTGATCCGCAGCTGCGCTAACTACCCCGGGCTCGACGGACGCTACTTCCGCGTCGCGATCCGCAGCCAGCAGGAGAATACGCAGCTGCTAACGGCTTTCAGGCGGGTTTTTAACGGGTAGATGTTCCGGGCGTCTGCCGCCATTGTTCGTCTGCGTTCTTCCCGGTGGCGCTGCGCTGACCGGGCTACGGGTTTACAGCCGTCTGCGGTCCGGTAGCCCGGGTAAGGCGCGCAGCGCCGCAACCCGGGGAATGCGCCGGGATTAATGCATCGGTGCAGCTTATCCCCGCCTCGCTCTGCGCTTAGCTGGGCTACGGATTCATAGCCGTCTGCGGACCGGTAGCCCGGACAGGCGCGCAGCGCCGCCTCCGGGGAGGTATGGCTGCTGTAGCGTTAGCGAAGCTTGACGCCGCCCTGCACCATGCGCAGCAGATGTTGCCGGGGCCAGAGCTCGCTAAGCCTCGTTTCCTGCAGCCGCCGCTGCAAATACTCAATATCGTGACGCTGGCGGTCGAGCATCAGGCCGACCACGCTGCCGCTGTGCGCCACGTTAATGCCGTATAAATCGCACTCTTCCACCAGCCCCCGCAGCGTATCAAAACCCGGCTTCGGCAGCAGATGCTGGCTGGCGATGGCGCTCAGCGTCGCCGCCTCGCCCATCCGTCGAGGATCGTCGGTCTGGCAGGCCTGCTGAACTTTCTCCCAGGCCTGATGCAGCGCGGCGGAATGGGCATGCAGCTTTTCGAGCCGGGGAAGGCGGTGGTAATCGGTGGTCAGCAGCGTGGCGGGGCTTTCCAGTACCAGCAGATCGAGCTGAGGCTGGCAGCTGCAGGCAATTTGCGTGGCGGCGGTGTTGTGGTCGAACAGGGTCAGCTGGCGGAACAGGGTGCTGTCGGTGGGTTCCAGGGAAACGCAGAGCCGGGCGAGGGTGGCTTCATCCAGCGGATGGCCGAGATGATGCGCGGTGGCCACCGCCGTCGCGGCGATATCCGCGGTACTGCTGGCCATCCCCTTGGCGACCGGAATCGTAGAGCAAATATCGATCCGAATTTCTTTGCTCAGCGCTGGCGGATAGCGCCAGTAGCTCAGCAGCCGGTCAACCATCGCCCGCGACAGCGGGCGTTCATCCGCGCGAGGCGAACCGTAGTCCACCTCGACGGTGCTGTACCAGTCAACGGGGCAGGAGACCAGCTTCTCGCTGCCGAGGATCCAGCCCTGGATAAGTTCCCCACAGGAGGCGGGGCATTGTGCTACGGCCACGTATTCACCTTTTTACCCGTTATACTTCAAGCTACAGGAGCGTTGGCTGCTCTCATTCACCCCAGTCACTTACTTATGTAAGCTCCTGGGGACTATGAGGGACATCCCTGTCCCTCACTAAAGCCAGCCTTTGGCTGTTCAAATTCGTTCCAGACGAATTTGTCACTCGTTTGCCGCGTTACTCGGCCTGCGGCCTCGCCCCTACGGGGCCAGCGCAAGCGCTGTTCAAAGCACAAGTGCTTTGTCCTGTAACTTGAATTATTTAGGGTAAAGTTTCAGAATTTTAAGCGCATAGTGTCATGCCGATCCCGTTATTACCATGATTCACCGCAACTTGCGGGACGGCGAGCTCAGGCTGAAACGGTTAATGTCTGCGCTTCGGGAAGCGCGAGGCGCATCACGTCGCGGGCAATCATCAGCTCTTCATTGGTATTGATGACCGCCACTTTGACCAGCGCATGTTCGGCCTGAATAAAGGTGGCGTTGTGCTGGTTTTTCTCTTCATCTACCGACAGCCCGAGGAAATTCAGGTTATGGCAGATGGCGCTCCTGGCACGGGCCGAGTTTTCGCCGATGCCGCCGGTAAAGATTAGCGCATCAATTCCACCCATCTGCATGATATAGCTGCCGATGGTGGCGCGAATACGCTCGGCAAATAGCGCCAGCGCCAGGGCCGCCCGACGATTACCGCCGTCCGCCGCCTGTTCGACATCGCGATAATCGTGTGAGACGCCGGAAACCCCCAACAGGCCGGATTCGTTATTCAGCAGCTGATTCAGCTGCTCCGGCGTTTGCCCCTCATGCAGCGCCAGCCACGGTAAAATCGACGGATCGATATCACCGCTGCGGGTGCCCATCATCACCCCGGACTGCGGCGTAAAGCCCATTGAGGTGTTCACCGAACGCCCGCCTTTAATGGCGCAAACGCTGCTGCCGTTGCCGAGATGGCAGCAAACCACGCGCAGAGCGCTCAGCGGCACGCCCAGCTTTTCCGCCAGCGTCGCGCTGACGTACTTATGGCTGGTGCCGTGGAAGCCGTAGCGGCGAATGCCCAGCTCGCTGTAGTAGCGCCACGGCAGCGGATAGATAAACGCGCGCTCGTCCAGCGTCTGGTGAAAAGCGGTATCAAACACCGCTACCGACGGCGTATCGGGCAGCAGCTGGCGGAAGACTTTGATTCCCAGGGCGTTAACCGGGTTATGCAGCGGAGCCAGCTCGGCCAGACGCTCGATTTCCGCTAAGCTTTCATCGGTCACCGGCGTCGAATCTTTAAAGCGCTCGCCGCCGTGCGCCACGCGGTGGCCGACGCCGTCAATATCCTGCAAACTCTCAATAATGCGGTAGCCGAGGAGCTTTTCCAGCAGCAGCGTGACGGCTTCGCGATGATCGGCGATCGGCGCCGATTCCCGCCATTTCTGCGCCGGCGTTTTGAGGGTCACCTGGGCGTTTGCCATACCGATACGTTCAATCAATCCCTGGCAGAGCGTCTCGCCCTGGGGCATTTCCAGCAGCTGGAATTTTAACGATGAGCTGCCGGCGTTGATGGCCATTATTTTGTAAGACATAGGGGTTCCTTCGAATTCAGAAAATCCAGCACCGCGTCGAGTCCCGAATTGTTCAACGCGCTGGTAACAAAAATCCGCCCGGCGCCAGCCTGCATAAGCCACTCCGCGATGAGCGATATCCGCTGCGGGTCGGCGAGGTCGGCTTTGGTGACCAGGCCAATCGTCGGGCGATTCATCGGGGCGGTAAACCCAGGCGAAAACGGCGACCACTGGGCGTCGGCGTTCAGTACCAGGGCGATAACGTCAGCCTCGCAGGCGCTGGTCAGTAGAGCGCTATACAGGCAGCGGTTCTCCAGATATTCCCCCGGCGTATCGATGGCCATCGGCAACCATTCGATAGCCTGGGTTTTCTTATAATGGAGCGCTTCACCGCGCAGGCTTTGCGTTAGCGAGGTTTTGCCGCACTGGCTGGGGCCGATAAACATCAGGCGCTTCATTGCGCTACGTCCGGGTGATTGCGCAGGTGGTGAACTGCATCATCTCGCCCAGAGTGCGCGTCACCTGCTTGAGGGCATATTCCACGGCGGAAACGTCGCCGGTCAGCACCACGGCCCCGGTAAAACGGTCGAGAAAACCGATCTCCACCGCGCCGGATTTGGTGGCGATATCACAGGCGATAATCGACGCCTCGCTGGGGGTAATGGTGAGGATGCCAATGGCGGAAACCGCATCCTGCAGACCGAGCTTCTTAAAGAGATCTTTTCCGGGATTGGCAATCAGGTGCGCGAGGGTGACCTGTTTCCCCGGCACGTACTCCTGAATCATGCGATCCGTTGTCGGCTGTCTTTCCATTATCCCTCCACCATCTGTCGCCACATCGCTTCATGCGGGCGCGGGATCACTGAACGATAAACCAGTAGCCCTTTTTCGCCCGCGCTTTCGCTGGCCACCGTGACCGCGTTATTGACGTCGGATACGTCGCCCGCCACCACCATGTAACATTTACCGCCGATGCCGAAGGCCATATGCACCCGCACCAGGGTGACGTTTGAGCCTTTCACCGCCCGATCGGCGGCGCTGATGCAGGCCGCAACGCTCCAGGTTTCAACGATGCCGACTGCCTGGCGCTTATCTACGCTGTTCAGGCCGCTGATGGCCGGAAGTACGCTGGGATGAATATTCGCCAGCACCAGGCTGTCAACGAGCATTTCGCCGGCCTGCGACGCGCCAGTTTCAATGGCCTGCTGGATAGCGCCGATATCTCCGCCGAGCATCAGCAAAAACTTACCCGGGCAGATAGTCTTGCTGACCAGCAGATTGACGTTGGCGCTTTTCAGCATCGCATCGCCTAGCTCCATTCCTTTGGCAATGCTGGTGAGTTCTAAAATTCCTATAGCCTGAGACATGGTTAACCTCTTACCACCGTGATGGCCTGTTCGCTGATGGCCGCAACCACGCCGTCGATGCTGGCGTGAATCGGCGCGCCTAATACGCCTGCCGGGATATCGGCAACGCATTGCCCGCGCGTAACGCGTTCTCCTACCGCAACGTTGGCTACCGCGCTGGCGCCGATATGCTGGCGCAGCGGCAACGTCACGGTTGCGACCGCCGGTTCGTCTTCCACCAGCGGCGCCTCCTGATACCAGGGGCTTAGCCCCAGTTTGGCGATCAGCCGCTTCACCGGCACCAGGCGATATTTCGCCATCTCATCTGCCGGATAGAGCGGCCCTTCGTAGCGCTGGTTTTGCGCCCGCAGCTCGCGTTTGAGCATGCGGTTGATGCGCATCGGCGAGATCCCCACCGGGCAGGCCACGCTTTCGCAGACGTTGCACTCTGAGCAGGTGAGGGCGCTCAGCAGCAGCTGCGGCGTGGCGGCCTGATGAAAGTTCACCGCCCGTACCAGCAGGTGCGGAGAGAGTTCGTGGCCGATCAGATGCCGCGGGCAGAGATCGGTACAGAGTCGGCACTGTTCGCAGACGGTGCGGGCCACGGAAAGCACCGTGCGCTCATCCTGCATCCGTCGCTGAATAAGCGAATGGCTTTTCGGCAGCACCAGCAGGCCGCCGGTGGTTTTGGTCACCGGGCTATCGAGAGAGGTAATCAGGCCGCCCATCATCGGGCCGCCGTTAATAAAACCGGGGTCGTCGACCGTCGCGCCGCCCGCCAGCGCCAGCACTTCGCGCAGCGACATGCCGATGGGGACGGTGACGGTCAGCGGCCTGGCGACCGCGCCGTTAACGGTCAGCGTCCGGCGGGTCACCGCAAACTGCTGCTCGACCGCGCGGGCCATGTTGAGCACCGTTTGCACGTTATTCACCACGACCCCGACGCTGGCCGGCAGCGCGGCGGGCGCGACCCGGCGACCGGTCGCCAGCCAGATAGTCAGCACCTCATCGCCTGCGGGATAGACATCGGGCAGAATATGCAGGCGAATACCGGCAGGCAGCAGCGGGGTGAGCGCATCGATAGCCCGGCGGTATTTCTCTTTCAGGGCAATCACCCCTTCGCGCGCGCCGGTTGCCGTCATTGCGTATTGTACGCCGCGGACAAGACGCGCAGCCTGCTGCCACATCAGCTGCTGGTCGACCTTGAGCATCGGTTCGCACTCGGCTGCGTTCACCAGAAAAATCTCTACCTGCGCCTGCAGCTTCACGTGGGCGGGAAAACCCGCGCCCCCCGCGCCGACCACGCCCGCTGCGCGAACGCGCTCACGGATGTCATCAGCGCTCAGGGCCATTTCAACAGCGTTGACGGCGTGACTCATAGCAGTTCCTCCAGCAGTTCCCGAATCTCCTCGGCGCTGGCCGGGCGAGGATTGGTGCGTAGCGTGACGTCAGCCAGCGCGGCCTGCACCATCGCCGGAATGCGCGCTGAAAATGTGGATCGTCCCTCTTTCAACGCCACCGCCAGCGAAGGCAGCGC
Source organism: Klebsiella sp. BDA134-6 (assembly GCF_015601345.1). Classification (NCBI taxonomy): domain Bacteria; kingdom Pseudomonadati; phylum Pseudomonadota; class Gammaproteobacteria; order Enterobacterales; family Enterobacteriaceae; genus Klebsiella; species Klebsiella sp. BDA134-6. The sequence continues at coordinate 4,836,209 of NZ_CP064784.1, read as the reverse complement.
GCAGCGCTGCTTGAGCCGTTCGATTTGCTGGATCAGGGCATTGATCGCCGTAACGTCGTTGGCCTCTGGCGGGCAAAATCCACAGGCTTTTGCCAACCGCGCGTAGCGTTTGGCAGCACGGGGAACAGCGGCGTTAAAGCGGATAACCGTGGTTAACAGCAGCGCGTTGGCAAGACCGTGCGGGAGATGAAACTGTCCGCCAAGCTGGTGCGCGATGGCGTGGTTAAGCCCCAGTCCCGCCTGGCTGAAGGCCATCCCGGCAAGGGTTGAGGCGTTGTGCATTTTCCCGCGCGTCGCCACGCAGTCGCCTTTTTCCACCGCGGTGGGCAGATACTGAAACACCAGTTTGGCGGCTTTTTCCGCCAGCGCGTCGGTAAAGTCGCTGGCGTGCGGAGAGACCCACGCCTCCAGCGCGTGGGTCAGTACGTCCATGCCGGTGTTGGCCGTAATCTGCGGCGGCACGCTGACCACCAGCTCCGGGTCAAGGATCGCCATATCGGGATAGAGCGCGTTGTTAAACAGCGGATACTTGATGCCTTTATCCGGGTCACTAATCACGCAGGCGCTGGTCACTTCCGAACCGGTGCCGCTGGTGGTTGGTATCGCCACGCAGGTTTCGATATTGATGCCGCTCTGCTGGCTGAACCAGACGATAGCCTTCGCCGCATCCATCGCCGAGCCGCCGCCGAAGCCGATAACCACTTGTGGCTGCAGAGCCTGCATTTGCGCAATGCCCTGCGCCACGGTGCGGATGGTGGGGTCCGGGGTTATCTCGCTAAAGACGCTGATGCGGTTATCTGCGGGTAATGCGTTGCGCAGGGTCTCCAGCAGCGGCGAGCGCGCAAGAAAGCCATCGCAGATGATCCAGATGTGCTTGTTGGTAAAGCGCCTGAGCGACGCCAGGCTACCCTGACCGCTGTACAACCGCGTTTGTAGTGAGAAAGTCTTCATCGCGACCTCGGTTAGCGAATGGAAAAGCCGTTGGTCAGCACGCAGCGACGGGAGCGGGCAAAGGTGCGCGCCGAGGTCGTCCCTTCGCCGGTCGGCGTGGCAATGGTAAAGGTGGTAAAGCCTTCACCGCCGACGCCGATCCCGGCATAAGAGGGGCCGTTCTTGACGAAAATCGAGGTTTGCAGGGTGCGGGCTGCGAGGTTCAGGCGCGACACATTTTGCGAGTGCATAATGGCGGTATGATGCAGTCCCTCTTCAACCTTCAGCGCCAGGGCCAGCGCGCTATCGAAATCGCTGACTTTCACGATCGGCAGCATCGGCATCAGCTGTTCGCTGGTGACCCACGGGTCGTCGGCGTTGACGATAGCGATCAGCAAGCGCGGCGCTTTCGCCGGAACGGCGATCCCGGCGGCTTCCAGCAGCGCCGATGGGCTTTTTCCGACCAGCTTCTTATTGGCCAGGCCTTCCGGCAGGCATGCGGCGCGGAGCTTGTCGGTATCGGCCGGGCTTAGCAGCAGCGCGCCGAAGGTTTGCATTTGATGTACCAGACGTTCAGCGACGCTCTCCACCACAATCAGGCTTTTCTCGGCAATGCAGGGCAGGTTGTAATCGAACGAGGCGCCGTTGATGATATCCTCCGCCGCTTTGACCAGGTCAGCGGTTTCATCAACGATGCAGGGGGGGTTGCCCGCGCCAGCACCAATCACTTTTTTACCGCTCTTCATGCCCATCGCCACAATGCCGGGGCCGCCGGTAATAGCGAGGACCGCAATGCGCGGATGGGCCATCATCTGTTGGGTCGCTTCAAACGTCGGTTCCGCCACGGTGACCACCAGGTTGCGGATGCCGCAGCAGCGGAAGGCAATCTCTTCAATCAGGCTGATGAGCTTGAGTGAGACCTTTTTCGCTCCCGGATGCGGGCTGAAGTAGACGCTGTTGCCCGCCGCCAGCATGCTGATGCTGTTGTTGATGATGGTCTCCGTTGGGTTGGTGCTCGGTGCGACCGACCCGATTACGCCAAACGGCGAATACTCAAACAGCACCATACCGCCGTCGCCGGTCAGCGCGGTGGTGGTGAGATCTTCCACGCCGGGGGTGTTGTCCAGCGCAGCCTTGTTTTTCAGGTATTTATCTTCTTTGTTGCCCATTCCCGTTTCATTGGCGCTCTCTTCCGCCAGCGCGGTCAGCAGCGGCGTCAGCTCCTGACGTATCGCGCTGATGATGGCGCTGCGGGTTTTCAACGGGCACTGCTGATAACGTAAGAACGCCTGGTGCGCGGCGTCGATGGCCTCGCTGACGGACTGGAAAATCCCTTTGCCCTGCGGCTGGATCGGCGTTTGCGCTGGCGTGGTTAATTGCTCGCTAAGAATGGTGCGAATAAGGGTTTCGAGTTCAGAAGTATTCATTGATGAGTTCCCACATTAATGGCCGCGATGGCGGCCAGTGCTATGTCCATGTCCTGCTCAACGCTGCCGCCGCTGATGCCAAGACCCCCGATTAATAAGCCGTCGCGCCACAGGGCGTAACCACCGCCAAAGGTGACCACTTTTCCCTGTAAATGCGTTTCGAGGCCATAAAGCGCGGCGCCCGGCTGAACTACATCGCTCAGCTCATGGGTCGCCGTTTTCATCGCCACCGCGGTCCAGGCCTTTTTCGGCGCCAGTTCGCTGCTGACCAGCAGGGCGTCCGGCATCCGCCAGGTCACGGTCTCGGTACCGTGGGCGTCAACGATGCTGATCACCACCGGCACCTGTAGCCGCTGCGCGCGCTCGACGGCGGCGCGGGTGAGCTGGTGTAGATCGTGGAATGAGAGGGCCACGGGCGTCGTCTCCTTACTGCGGCTCGGCTGGCTGGCGGCCAGATAGCGCCGGCTTATTTCACGGATAAGGTTGTTCTGGTGCGCGTCGCTATCTTCGGCGCGGGCCAGGGCGTACAGGCAGTCTGATAAGCGATTGATGTAGCGCATCAGCACCTGGCGCACATTGACTTCCGCCGCCAGCTCCACCAGGCGGCGTTCGGCCCGGCGGGCCAGCGTACGGGCAAAATGCAGGCGGCTCGCAGCTTCGCAGCGGCCGGGTAAAATAAAGCTGTGCAGCGGTTCGACGCGGGCCATGGCCCGATCGATGGCGGCTTCCAGGGCGGAAATTTCTTCGCTGCTGATGTAGCGCTGTTTGGGCGACGGCCGTTCGCTGTCGCTGGCCAGTTCCGCGCTAAACCAGAAAATTTGCTGCTGGATGGCCTCGAGCAGGGCGCGGTGATTTTCATCCGCGGCGGCGCAGGCGCACAGGCTCAGCGCGGCATTCAGCTCGTCCAGCGTGCCGTAGGCTTCAACCCGCGGATGGGTTTTACTCACCCGCTGGCCGGTAAAGAGTGAGGTGGTGCCAGCGTCGCCCGTTCGGGTATAAATCGCCATATTCGCTCCTTAACGTGAAAGCGTATCGACAATGCCGACGACGGCGAGGTCGATGGCCTCGTTTGGCCCGGAAAAAACGTGCCTGGCGCTGGAGCCGCCGCTGAGCAGAACCAGCTCGCCGATCCCCGCGCCGACGGAATCCACGGCGACTTCATCGCCGGAGGTGGGCGAGGCGGGAAGTTCGCCATCGGCGCTGACCCTCCGCACAAGCAGCAGCTTTTTCCCGACCAGGGAAGGCGATTTTTGCGTGGAGACAACCGCGCCCGTGACTCGTGCCAGATGCATGATTTACTCCTGCTTAATTAATTGAATATTCCGCGCGCGCGCCGCGTCGCGCGCCAGGGCGGTCACGAGGCATTTGCGCTGAATAACCAGACGCCCGTGACCTAGCGGCGCGACGTCGCGATAGCTGAGCACCGAACCGGCGTGTAAAACCAGCGGCAGCCCGCGTTCGTCGGCAAAGGTCAGCGGCAGGCGAGCCAGTTTTTTAACCGGGATAACCGGCAGCAGCTGGCCGTGCAGGGTGAGCTGCACGCGGATGCCGAAAGCCAGCGCATCGTGAATGTTGCGGGCGGCGGCATCGTCGGTGTCCGCCTCCGCCAACTGGTTCAGCAGCGGCAGGTCGACGAGCAGGATGCGCAGCGACGCGTGCTGGCAGAACAGACTCCGGCAGTCGGCATCACGCAGTTGCGCAACGCTCAGCGTCGCCGTGCTTTCGGCACGCCGCTGCAGCCGGGAGACGATCGTCTCCACAATGCGCTGCAGAAGTTCAGTGTTCATCGCGGGCCTACCAGCCGGGCAAAGACCTGCGGGCTATCGGCCCCGGCGGCGTTAGCCTCATCGGTATCAATATGCATTTCGAGGCGCATGTCCGGCGAAACGCGAACCGCCACGTTGTTGAAGATCAGCCCGCGCTCGTCGCCTTCAATGGCCACCGAAACTCTGTCGCCGTGGGCGACCCGCAGGATCAGCGCATCGAGCGGCGACATATGAATATGCCGCTGCGCGACGATAACCCCTGACGCCAGCTCCAGCTCGCCAAAAGGGCTGACCAGGCGGATGCCCGGCGTGCCCTTGAGGTTGCCGGACATTCTCAGCGGCGCCGCAACGCCCAGGGTTCTGGCATCGGTACGTGAGATTTCCACCTGGCTTACCGAGCGCAGCGGGCCGAGCAGGCGTACATTTTTCAGTTGCCCCTTCGGCCCCACCAGGGTGACGGTTTGCTCCGCGGCATACTGTCCCGGCTGCAGCAGCGCTTTTTTCTCGCTGATGGGATGGCCGGGGAACAGGCGTTCGTAATCCGCCGCGGACAGGTGGATATGACGATTTGAAACCCCCAGCGGGATGGGCCGTAGCCGCATCTCGTCGAGAACTTTACTGACCGTTGATTCCAGAAGCTGTTTATCCATTACGCCTCACCTCGCTTGCCGGGGTGAATGCAAAGCGAGCGCGGCTCGCCCTTCTGGCGCGGACATTTCGGGTCCAGACACAGGTTGCAGCTAACCAGACCCTGTTCCTGCGGGAGCGCTTCGGAAACCCTATCTGCCGTCTCTGACGCTTCAGGCTCAGGTTGCATGACGGAGAGAGGGGGCGTCTGCGTGCGCAGGATCCCTTCTCCTGGCCTGGCGATGACTTTGTGGGCCACCAGGCCATTTCGCTGTTCGGCAAACTGCGCACCGGTGGTGATAGCCGCCTGCACGGAGGCCACATCACCGGTAATTTTAATCACCGTCCAGCCTGAACCATTGGTCTTTTCGAGGGCGACCAGCGTGATAGAAGCGGATTTCGCCATGATATCGGCGCAGCTAATAGCCAGTGCCAGACCACAAACTTCAAGTAATCCCAGTGATTGCTTCACGCGGTGCTCCTTATTCGCCATCAATCAGGCTGATTTCGGTAAAATGGCCTCAACGTCGCTGTGCGGACGCGGGATCACGTGGCAGGATTTCACTTCACCCACTACGCTTGCCGCCGCGCTGCCCGCGTCCACCGCCGCTTTGACCGCGCCGACGTCGCCGCGAACCATCACGGTCACCAGACCAGAGCCAATTTTTTCGTAGCCAACCAGCTGCACGTTGGCGGATTTCACCATGGCGTCGGCGGCTTCAATAGCGCCCACCAACCCTTTTGTTTCAACCAGTCCCAGTGCGTTATTCATCCTGCTGTTCTCCTGTTGCTTAGCGATTCAGGTCCCGGAAAGGGACCCCTTTGACCAGCCGTGCCGCGTTATTACCGGTGTTGCGATAGGCCTGACTGTCCTGATGATGCATCAGCGTAAAAAGCGGCGCCGATGCGGGTAAATTCTTGTAGTGCACGACCAGCGTATGGCGGTCGCAGGCGATGCCCACCAGCAGCGGCGAACTGCGCGCCGCCTGCCAGGCGCTGTCCACGACCTCTCCGGCCGGCTGATGCTGGAGCAGGAAAGGGATGCCTTCCTCTTCAATGCCCAGCAACACTTCGCGCCACAGGCCGTCGCAGCCGTCGATGGCGGTAATGACGATGGCCGGGGCGCTGTGCTTACTGTCCATGCGCAAACTCCTTATGCCAGGAGAGAATCAGCCCGGTGGCCACCGCGTTTCTCGGGCCTTCGCTGCCGCGAATATTTCCCCGCCCGGCAACCAGGCGGTAGTGCGCCAGCGCATCGGTGACCAGCTGCGGGACTTCGAAATCCAGCGACGAGCCGCCGACCAACACCACGAACGGAATATCGCGAATGTTGCCGGTCGGGCTGACCTGACGCAGCGCGCGCAGGGCGTTGGTGACAAAGACCCGCTCTTTGGCGCTGCGGCGAATGGCGCGTACTTTTTCCAGTGCTAAGTCGCCGGGTAGCGGCACCAGTTCCTCCGGTTTCACCACGCAGACACGAGCGAATACAGCGGGAGGCAGCGGCGTTGAGAAGAACTGCACGCTGCCGTCCTCGTGGCGCAAATGGAACAGGCTTTCGACCTTAGCCAGCGGGTATTTCTTGATCTCTTCCGCCAGATAGCGGTCTTCCAGCCCCAGCTCGCGGGCAATGATCATCGTCACCATATCGCCTGCTCCGGCGAGGTGGGTGGCGATGATTTCGCCTTTAGGGTTGATGATGGAGGCATCGGTGGAGCCTGCGCCGAGGTCGAGGATCGCCAGCGGTCGGGTGGTGCCCGGCGTGGTCAGCGCGCCCAGGATGGCGGCTTCGGCCTCGGCGCCGCCGATCTGCACGTCGATATTAAGCTTCTGCTCGATCTCGCGGGCGATCATCGCCATCTGCAGGCGATCCGATTTCACCATCGAAGCGATGCCGACGGCCTGCTCCAGCGAGAACTCCCCGGCCAGACCGCCGGTGACGCTCACCGGTACCGAGGTATCAACGGCCAGCAGGTCCTGGATGAATATTTCGCTACTCGGCTTGTTGGTCAGCTCGGCCATGGTCTGGCGCACGTGTTCCAGCATGCCGCCGATATTGGTGCCAGCCTCGCCGGTGACGTTATCGAGCCTGCCGCAGCCGTCGACCGCTTTCATGATGGCCTCGGCGCCGGCGGCGACATCTACGCGCACGCTGCGCCCCTGGGCCAGCAACGCCAGGTTACCGGCGGGGATCGCCCGCGCTTTGACATCGCCGGATGGCGTTTTGACCACCACGGCGGAACGGTTGCCAATCAGCGCGCGGGCCATCGGGACGATGTTTTTCGTCTCCTCCGGGTTGAGGTTGAATACGGTAGCGATGCCGTAAGGGTTGGAGAGGGTTTCGATAACCTTCCCCGGAACGGCGACTTCAATCGCCGCCAGCATCCCCAGCGGAATGCGGTCGATGTACAGCACTTCGTCAACGATTGGCAGCGGTTTTTCCAGCCGGTTGCTGACCAGCACGCCGTCGTCGCGCTGCAAAATGACGCCGGTAATCTGATACCCGGCGCGCAGGGAGGCGTTGATAACGTTCGCGATATCGGCAAAATCGAAGGTCGATGACACCACCAGGATATAGGGGGCGTCCGCCGGGCGGGTTAACAGCTCCTGCGGCGTAATAGTGATGCCAACGCCAAGCCCCACGCCGCCGGGCGTTTTCGGGTTATGACCGATCATGGTCGATTCGGTGATGATGGTTTCGGTAATGGTTTCCATCGCCACATCGCCAATCACCGGCGTGGCTTCGTTAATGCGGATGAGCGAAATATCGCTGACATTGATCCCCGCGCGCTTTGCAACGAGAGCGAGGGCCTCCTGAATGCCGAACACGTTACGCAACGTGCCTTTGATCCCGGTGGTTTCCGCTAGCGCGCTATGTGTAATCGTCAGCGCGCCGGCCGCATCCAGAGTCGCCAGGGCGACTTCCGTTGATGAGTTGCCGATATCAATGCCAGCTATATATCGCATTGTTTACCCCTAAAGTTAATCGTCGCCTTTAAGTTTCTTACGCTCGACGTACAGCGTGGCCGCTTCGCGAACGAAAGCGGCGCAAATCTTCGCCTGATAGCGGCTTTCGAGATCGTCGGCGATCGCCAGCAGCTCCTCTTTCGTCGAGCGATAGGGGCGGAGGGCGTTGTAGATTTCAAGAATGCGATCGTCCGGTACCGCGGTCAGCTCGGCGGCGCGTTCGAAGTTCATCGCCAGCCGGTCGCGGCCCGCGTCTTTGGCGATAGACGCCTGTAAGCGCAGGGTTTCCGGGGTGATACGCATATCCTGGGCGGTGACTTTGTTGCTCAGTACGTTTTCCAGCGTAAAGTCGTCCAGCGTTTTATTGGTGGCGGTTTTCACCCATTCCGGGTGCTTGTTCGCCAGCGGATAGTCGCTGACCCTGGCGCTACGGGGCGCGCCGCCAGCCGCCGGAGCCGCCGCAGGCGCCTCGCCCTGCAGGCTATTCATGCGGCTCAATACGTCGCGGACCATCGATTCAATTGCGTCGGTATTCATGGAGTTATCCTTTATCAAAGCGCCACGCGCAGTTCCTGCGGGTTTTTACCCGTCACCACGTACTTGGTCTCTTTAATGTGCAAAATGGCCGATTTCGCCTGGTACTTCGGCCGCGCCATCTGATCATTCAGTGTCGGGACCGGCTGCGGCGATTCGCGTTTCGCATAGCGGGCGGCGTTCTTACCAATCTGACGGTAGGTGTCCAGGGTCAGCAGCGGCGCCTGTGGGAACAGCTCCAGGTTGGAGAGCGGCGGCAGCCCCTGCTGGTGGATAACCGTGGTGCCTTTCGACTGGATGCCGATAGAGATGCCGGAGCCGCTCAGGCGATTGCCCTCAACGGCGACGAAGGCCACGTCGGAGGATTTAAAGCAGCGAATCACGCGCGCTTTAATGCCTTCTTCTTCAATACCGGCAATCACTTCGCGCAGAATGCTCTTATGCGGGATGCCAACGATATTGACGGTCTGCGCCAGGCCGAAAGCCGGGCCGACGGCGATAATCACTTCGTCCTGCTGGGTTCCCTGACGCGCTTCGCCCACTTCGGTCAGGAAGCCGTCGCCGGCAGGCGCTGCGGAGGCAGCCGGCGCATTAAACGAGACCGGTTTATCGCTGCCCTTCATTTCGCTAAGCACGTCTTCAATTATCTGGCGCAGCAATTTTTCATTAATTTCCATTTCTCACCCCTTAATCAATCTCGTTGGGATCAAGAGCGCCAGGGATGTTTTTGATCTCTTCCCAGCGTTCGCCCTGCAGGCGATAACCCGTTGCCGGACCGGCATAATCGTTAACGTCGTTGACGGCTGATAGCACCTGTCCGTCGCCGACGATAATCGCGGAGGTATGCAGATAGTCCCCGGTCAGCTTGGCCTTCTGGATGTTGAGCATGTCCTGGGCCACGTCGGTAAACCCGCCCTGCGCCAGCGCTTTCACCACTTCCAGACCGTTGCGGTTTTGATTGATGATTTCCTGGGCGAACTTGATGTCTTCGACGATGTTACGCTCCGGCATATCTTTCGAACCGTGGGCGTAGGTCGCGGCTTCAACTTCCTCATCAGTAATCGGCGGCAGCCCCATTCCGGCAAACACGGCCTGCAGCGCGCGGGCGGCTTTGTTACGGATGGCGATGACGTCCTCTTCACGAACCGGACGCAGACCGCCGTCCACCTTCAGGTCGCGCTGGATAACGTTGTAGTCGTCAAAGTCTTCGGCGTCTTCGTTGGAGCCGGCGAACATGTTGTCGTAGTTCGGCACCGCGGAGTAACCGGAAGAGATGAAGTCGGTTCCCGGCAGGAACTGCATCAGCAGGCGCGCGGTGCGACGCATATCGGAGTGGGTAAAGGTCTGGTCGTTACTGGAGGCGCATTCCAGATCCAGCGACGAGCAGATCAGGTTTTCCGCCAGCACCGCACGAATGCCTGACGGCACCGCAGACGGTACGCCGATGCAGCTTACCGAGCCGTTTTGCAGCCCCTGAACGCCGGCGGCTTTGGTGATGTAGATGCAGCGCGCTTCCAGATAAAGCATGGATTTGCCTTCGGCGTAGCCCATCTGCACTTCCGAGCCGGAGCCGGAGGTGAAGCGCATTTTCAGGCCGCGAGAGGCGTAGGACGAGGCCAGGAAGCCCTTCGACCACGGGGTGTCGTCGCCGTCGGTAAAGACCGGCTCGGTGCCGTAGACGGAGATGGTTTCGGCGTAGCAGGTATGGCCCAGCATGCCGAGCTTCAGCTCGGTGGCTTCTTCCAGCGAGCACTGAGTCAGCACGCCCGGACGGCCTACCTGCGAGCCCACCAGCAGCGCGATGGCGTTAAACGGCGCATAGCGCGCTACCGCAACCGTGGTTTCTTGTTCGTCAAATCCGCGCCATGCGCCTTCGGCGGCGTCGGCGGCAATTTGTACCGGGTTATCTTTGACGTTGGTGACGTGGGCCTGCTGGGACGGGGTGCGGCGAGCGCGCATTTTCTGCATCGCCATCATCATCTCGACCACGTTCATATGCGAAACCACTTCGACGATTTTCGCCGGCGTCATCGCGGTGGTCAGCGGGACGATTTCGCTGCGTTTGACGTTCGGATCGCACAGCATATTGGCCAGCTTGACCGAATCCATCGCCATCACTTCTTCAGCGCGGTTCAGATTGATGCCGTAGCGGGCGATGAAGTGGTCGATCAGGTCAAATTCGCTTACCGGTTTCCCGTCCAGCTCGGTTACCGCGCCGTTAACGATTTTAATCGACGGTTTCGGGTCGTTCGGGCTTTCCATTGCGATAAAGCCTTCTTCGATCCACTCTTTAACGAAGCCGTCCTGATTCACAGGGCGTTTCGCCAGTGCTTCAAATCTTTTCGATCTCATGAATCAGCCTCGTGGGTATCAGATGTAGGACGGGCGATCGTTTTTCGGTTCAGAACCGAGGGTCGCAAGGACGGTTTTGCCGATTTCGCGCGCCGAGATGACCGCCTGGCGGACCGCGCCGGAGTCGCCGGAAATCACCAGAATGGCTTCGTTACTGAAGCTGGTGCCGTGCGCCGGGGAGCTATAGGCCACGACTTCAACGTTGGCTGACTTCAGCGCGGTATCGGCCATCAGTACGCCAACCGAAGCCGGCGCGCCGACGATGATGCCGCAGGCGCGGCCAATCGGCGCGCCGAACGCTTTTTCCAGGGCGTAGCTGGCGCGAGCGGTGTACTGCAGCTCGATATGTCCGGCTTCGTTGCCGTAAACATCGCCGAAGGTGCGGTCGAGCTCTTTCAGGGCGACTTCGATACCGCGCTTAACGTCGGAAACGTCGTTGCCGCCTAAAATAATCAGCGAACCGTGGCCCGCGCCGCCTTTGGTATCGCGCGGAAGCTCAATGCTGACCACTTCGGTGTTGGTTGCTTTCACCGCTTCGTCCGCCGCCATAATGTGCGGGCCTGCGCCGGTGCGGGCGCCGAGAATGCCGATGGAGCGATAGCGTTTTTCAAGCTTCATCGCGTCCAGCAGGGCGGTATCGACGTTGGCGATCACCAGGCCCAGGGTGTCGCCAATGGCGGTCCCGACAAATTCCGTTAAACTGCAGCTTTTTTCTGCCATAGCCGTCTCTCGTATTGGATGGTTTTCAGTAGGGATGGCCTGCTGTTCCGGCGTTGCCACACGGGCAATCACCTGAGCCATGATCTGTTCAACCAGCTCATTGCTGCTCATTGGCTAATTCCCTTCGGTAAGATTTTTTCTACATCGGTGTGAGGGCGTGGGATGACGTGTACGGCTTTCACTTCTCCCACGTTACGTGCGGCGGCGGCACCGGCATCGGTGGCCGCTTTCACCGCGCCAACGTCGCCGCGCACGATGACGGTGACCAGCCCGGAGCCAATCTTTTCATAGCCCACTAACATCACATTGGCTGACTTCACCATTGCATCAGCGGCCTCTATGGCTGCGGTTAAGCCTTTGGTTTCTACCATTCCTAGTGCTTCTTGTTGCATAAAGACCTCGCATGGAGTGTTCCGATAGTTGGGACTATAAGAAGATGCGAGGAAAAAGAATGGCTGACTTGAATTTGATGGTGAAAAAATAGTGGGTGTTTAATAATATAAAATTGTCATTTATAAATTTAATGCAATGATTTTATTATATATTTTTATTTTGTCTTATGTGATTATCTTGTTTTGTATATTCCATATTTACAAATTTATTCATGACGAATTTAATTTTATCTGCTATGCGAGAAAAACTGATTTGTGATGTTTGTTGGAAAAAGAGGAGTTGGTTTTAGCAATATTTTTGCATGCCAAAGGGACAGGTTAATTACAGAATCCACGCGTCAGCGTAGCTCTTCCGGCTTATTCCATGACAATAATTTGTTATTGATGCCCGAATTTTCCGGAGCCGCCGTCGGCAGGTTGCCAACAATTTGTGGAGCGGAGTTCATATAGTGATGCTCGTTGTACTCTACTGCCAGCAGGAGGTTGGCTGGTCAGGACACGAACTCTGCTAAGAAGGTGTCACCATGAATGATTCGTTAAAAGCGCAATGTACCGCCGAGTTTCTGGGCACCGGGCTGTTTTTGTTTTTCGGCATCGGCTGCCTGAGCGCGTTGAAAGTGGCGGGCGCGAGCCTCGGGCTATGGGAGATATGCATTATCTGGGGGCTGGGGATCTCGCTTGCCGTCTATCTGACGTCGGGAATATCCGGCGGCCATCTCAACCCGGCGGTGACCGTGGCTTTATGGCTATTTGCCTGCTTTCCCGGACGAAAAGTGTTCCCCTATATCGTTTCACAGGTCGCGGGCGCCTTTGGCGGCGCGGTGCTGGCCTATGTGTTGTACAGCACTATGTTTACCGAGTTTGAATCCGCCCACCATATTGCTCGCGGCAGTGTGGAGAGCCTGCAGTTGGCGAGTATTTTCAGCACCTACCCGGCGGCGTCGCTGAGCATCTGGCACGCGGCGCTGGTCGAAGTGGTAATCACCTCCATGCTGATGGGGATGATCATGGCGCTGACCGACGATGGCAACGGCGTGCCGAAAGGGCCGCTGGCCCCGCTGTTGATCGGTCTGCTGGTGGCGGTCATTGGCGCCTCAACCGGGCCGCTGACCGGCTTCGCGATGAATCCGGCACGTGATTTTGGACCGAAGCTGTTTACGTGGATGGCGGGCTGGGGCGATATCGCGATGACCGGCGGAAGGGATATTCCGTATTTTATTGTACCGATTATTGCGCCGCTGATCGGCGCCTGCCTCGGCGCGGCGATCTATCGTTATCTGATAGGGAATAACTTACCGTGTAATACCTGTAAATTAGAGGATTAATGTATCGGCTGAAATAGCTAAAAAATTTCATGAACCGGTATCACGAACTGGCCAAAAACGTCTCCCACGGATGGGAGACTTTTGCTATCGTAATATTCTTTTATCGTTGGCGGTAAATGATGATGAAAGGCAGTGAATATTAAAAAAATGTTTTATTTATAACAAAAAATTAACTGAGAGGTTTTATCATGATTTCTGCGAGCACACTGAACTCAGAACTCATTAATAAAATCGCACAGGATTTTGCGCAGGCCACCAGTCTGGCGGTTGTGGTTGTCAATATTCACGGTGATGAAATATCCGAACTGTTTAATTTCACTCCTTTCTGCCAGCTGATGCGCCAGCATCCCCAGCACAGCACCCGCTGCCGAATGAGCGACCGCTGCGGCGGACTCGAGGCCTCGAAAACCGATGCGCTCTGTATCTACCGCTGCCACGCCGGGTTAACCGATTTTTCCATTCCGCTGGTTATCGCCGGGCACCTTGTGGGCTTCGTGCTTTGTGGCCAGGTGCGCTTAAGCAACGACGTTGAACTGGTGGATATCCTCAACGTTGACGACCGCTGGCAGGCTGACCCCGAGCTGCTTAAAGCGTTCCGCGACGTGCCGGAGATGGACTACTCCAGAGTGATTGCCTCCGCGGATTTACTGAAGCTGATCGTCGAGAATTGCCTGAAAAAGCAGCTTAATTTTGTGGTGATTAAAGACAATCCCCAGCCGCCTGAACCCGCGCGCGCCAGCCGGGCGGTCAGCCCCCACGACAGTAAAATGAAGAAGGCGCTGCGCTACATTGACGCCCATTTATCCGACGAGCTTCGCCTGGAAGACGTCGCCGCCCACGTTTATCTCAGTCCCTACTATTTCAGTAAGCTGTTCAAAAAATATCAGGGAATCGGTTTTAACGCGTGGGTTAACCATCAGCGGATGGTGAGCGCCAAAGAGCTGCTTTGCCACAGCGACTGGAGCATCGCCAGCATTGCGCGGAATTTAGGATTTTCGCAAACCAGCTATTTTTGCAAAGTTTTTCGCCAGGCTTATCAGGTCACTCCGCAGGCCTATCGCCAGCAAATTAACGCCAGATCACAAACTGAGTCAATTTAAATGACAATATTTTGTTATTGCCGATTTTTGATATGCCCTCGTATCTGGCTCATTATAAAATGAAAATATCTCATTCAGAGCAATAAATTGTCATAGCGCAACAAAATAATAATGAGAGAACGATAAGCTGCACCAGTTTTTATTTATTTGATGGGATAGAGTGACAACTGAAATGCTTTTCAGAGCGCTATCGGCGTAATGAAGCAGCCTTTGCAATTAAAGATTAAACACGACGGGAGCCATCCAGCTTCCGTAAGATGTTCCTGAAAGCATTCGAGCCGGGCAGTCCCGCTCGAATCACGACGGACTAAACCGACAGGCGCCAGGGAAGGGGGTGTGAATCCCCCGCAGCCCCCGCTGCTGTGATGCTGACGAACCCATATTTAGCCACTGATCTGCTTACCGGATTGGGAAGGATGGGGGAGGACGACGCTAAGCCAGAAGACCTGCCTGCCGGTAATAATCAACAACTTCGGTGGGAAGTGGGTTGCTCAGATGCGTACAGTCGAAAGACTGGGAATGCACGCAGCCCTACCACCCGGCACAGGATCGGGGTATGGCAGCCAGGCAGCACGCATTTATTCTCGCAGGTACCGGCAGCGGTTGTGGTAAAACCACCGTTACGCTTGGTCTGCTCAGCCTGTTGAAGCAGCGCGGCATGCGGGTGCAGCCGTACAAAGTCGGCCCGGACTACCTCGACACCGGCTGGCACACCGCCGTCAGCGGCGTCGCTTCCCGCAACCTCGATGGCTTTATGCTCCCGGAGCCAGTGCTTAACGCGCTGTTTTGCGAACGGATGCAGCGGGCGGATATCGCGGTCATTGAAGGCGTCATGGGGCTGTATGACGGTTTCGGCGCCGACCCCGGCTACTGCAGTACCGCCGCGATGGCCAAACAGCTCGGCTGTCCGGTCATTTTACTGGTAGACGGTAAAGCGGTTTCCACCTCCATCGCCGCCACGGTGATGGGATTTCAGCACTTCGACCCCAGCCTGAATATCGCCGGCGTTATCGTCAATCGCGTCAACAGCGACACCCATTATCAACTTCTCAAAGGCGCCATTGAACGCTACTGCGGGCTGCCGGTGCTCGGCTACGTGCCGCGGGTGGAAGGGGTGGCGTTACCGGAACGCCATCTGGGACTGGTTACCGCCCGCGAGTCGCTGGTTAACCAGCAGCCGTGGCGCGATTTTGCCCACACGCTGGCGCAAACGCTGGATATTGAACGGCTCCTTGCCCTTAGCCAACTCATTACCCTACCCGCCGGGGAGTGGTCCCCGCTGCCGTCGCCCGACGCCGGCGCGGGCCTGACGCTGGCGCTGGCCGACGACGAAGCCTTCAACTTTTACTACCCGGATAACCTCACGCTGCTCGAACGTTGCGGGGTGAATATCGTGCGCTTCAGCCCGCTGCGCGATAGCGAGCTTCCACCGTGCCAGATGATTTGGCTCGGCGGCGGCTATCCGGAAATTCATGCCGCCGCGCTGGCGGCGAACACGCGGATGCTGGCGCAGCTGCAGGAGGCGCACCGGCGCGGGGTGGCGATTTACGCCGAATGCGGCGGCCTGATGTATCTCGGCAGCACTCTTGAAGACGCCAGCGGCGACATCTATCCGATGGCCAACCTTATTCCCGGTCACAGCAAGATGGGCAAACGGCTCACCCGCTTTGGCTACTGTGAGGCGCGGGCGATGCGGCAAACGCTGCTGGCGGCGCCCGGCGAAATCCTGCGCGGGCACGAGTTTCACTACTCGGATTTTACCCCCGAGTCCCCTGCGGTCCTGGCCTGCCGCAAAGTCCGCGACGGCATCACCCTCCAGCAGTGGTCGGGCGGCTGGCAGGTGGGCAACACGTTCGCCAGTTATCTGCACCTGCACTTTGCGCAGCGTCCCATGATGCTTAACCACTGGCTGGCTGCGGCAAGGAGCGCGCTATGACGCTGCTGGCCTGGGGCGTTGCCTGGCTCCTTGATTTTTTCATCGGCGATCCGCAGAGCTGGCCGCACCCGGTGCGCTGGATTGGCAACCTGATCGCCGTCGTTCAGCGCGGCGTGCGTCGCTGCTGTCACAGCGATGCGGCCCTGCGCCTCGGCGGCGCGATGATGTGGCTGGTGGTGGTCGGGCTGACGTGGGGCGTCTCCTGGGGCGTGCTGACCCTGGCGCAGGCGATCCATCCGTGGCTTGGGTGGCTCGTTGAAGTATGGATGATTTTCACCGTGCTGGCCGGACGCTGTCTGGCGCAGTCGGCGCGGGATGTCGAGCGTCCGCTGCGCGCGGGCGATCAGGTGGAGAGCCGTATCAAACTGTCGTGGATCGTCGGGCGAGATACGTCGCAGCTTGCGCCGCAGCAGATTAATCGCGCGGTGGTGGAAACCGTCGCGGAGAACACCGTCGACGGCATTATCGCGCCGCTCTTCTTTTTGCTGCTGGGCGGCGCGCCGCTGGCGATGGCCTATAAAGCGGTCAACACCCTGGACTCGATGGTTGGCTATAAGCACGAAAAATATCGTGCCATCGGCATGGTCAGCGCCCGCCTCGATGATGTCGCCAACTTTATCCCCGCCCGCCTGAGCTGGCTGCTTATCAGCCTCGCCGCTCTCCTCTGCGGTGAAGCGGGCGGCCGCGCGTTGCGTATCGGCTGGCGCGACCGCTACAACCACAGCAGCCCGAACTGCGGCTGGTCGGAAGCGGCGGTCGCCGGGGCGCTCGGCATCCGGCTTGGCGGCCCTAACGATTACTTTGGCCAGCGCGTGGAGAAGCCGTGGATCGGCGACGCGACGCGCGATATTTCCGTAGATGATATTTCCCGAACGATTCGACTGATGTGGGTGTCTTCGACCCTGGCGCTGGCGCTGTTTATGGCGGTCCGGTACTGGCTGGTCGGCGCAGCCTGAGGACAAATGAATGCACTATATCCAGCAACCGCAGGCGATTGAGGCGAAAAGCTTCGACATTATTGGCGACATTATTGCGCAGACCCGCCCGGACTACCGCTTTGCCAGCCCGCTGCACGAAGCCATTATCAAGCGGGTGATCCACACCACCGCCGATTTTGACTGGCTGGATATCCTGTGGTTTTCGCCCGACGTGCTTCCGCGCTTAAGCGCCGCCCTGAGCCATCCCTGCACGCTTTATACCGATACCACCATGGCCCTTTCCGGGATCAATAAAACTCTGCTGGCGAAATTCGGCGGCGAGTGCCGCTGCTATATCAGCGATCCGCGGGTGGTGGCGGAGGCCAAAGCGCAGGGGATGACCCGCTCGATGGCGGCGGTCGATATCGCGGTCGCCGAAGAGGGCGAGAAGGTGTTTGTTTTTGGCAATGCGCCCACCGCACTGTTTCGTCTGCTGGAGCATGACGTCGCGGTCAACGGCGTGATCGGCGTGCCGGTCGGTTTCGTCGGCGCGGCGGAGTCGAAAGAGGCCCTGACGCAGAGCGGCCTGCCGGGCATCGCCGCGCTGGGTCGTAAAGGCGGCAGCAACGTCGCCGCCGCCATCGTCAACGCCATTTTGTACCACCTGCAGGGGGCGCGATGAGCGAGCAATCCTTTGACGCCCCGGTGTGGCACAACGGCAAGGCGCTGCGCAAAGGCTATACCACCGGATCCTGCGCGACGGCGGCAGCCAAGGTCGCGGCGCTGATGGTGATGCGCCAGCATCTGATTCATCAGGTCTCCATTGTCACCCCTTCCGGCGTCACCCTGTGCCTTAACGTCGAGTCGCCGCACGTTGAAGGGCAGCAGGCGATCGCCGCCATTCGTAAAGACGGCGGCGACGATGTTGACGCCACCCACGGGATGCTGATTTTTGCCCGCGTGACGCTCGACGATTCCGGCGAGATTATCCTGCGCGGCGGCGAAGGCGTCGGCACGGTCACCCGCAAAGGAATCGGCCTGCCCATCGGCAGCCCGGCGATTAACCGTACCCCGCGCCACACTATTGAGTCGGCGGTGCGCGAAGCGATTGGCCCGTCGCGCGGAGCCGAAGTCGAGATTTTCGCCCCGGAAGGCGAGGCGCGGGCGCAGAAAACCTATAACTCGCGGCTCGGGATCCTGGGCGGCATCTCGATTATCGGCACCACCGGTATCGTGACGCCGATGTCGGAGGAGAGCTGGAAGCGTTCGCTATCGCTGGAGCTGGAAATTAAGCGCGCGGCGGGGCTGGAGCGGGTGGTGCTGGTGCCGGGCAACCACGGCGAGCGCTTCGTCCGCGAGCAGATGGGTATTGATGCGCAGGTGGTGGTCACCATGAGCAACTTCGTCGGCTACATGATTGAAGAGGCCGTGCGCCTCGGGTTCCGCCAGATTGTGCTGATCGGCCACCCTGGCAAGCTGATTAAAGTCGCCGCCGGGATCTTCCACACCCACAGCCATATCGCCGATGCGCGGATGGAAACCCTGGTCGCGCATCTGGCGCTGCTGGGCGCGCCGCTGGCGCTTCTGCAGCTGGTGAGCGAATGCGATACCACCGAAGCGGCGATGGAGCACATCGACGCGTACGGTTTTCAGCATATCTATCACCATCTTGCCGAACGCATCTGCCTGCGGGTGACGCAGATGCTGCGCTTTACCAAAGCGCCGCCCGTCTGCGACGCCATCATGTTCTCCTTTGATAACAAGGTCCTCGGCAGCAATCGGCCGATCGCCGAGATTGCGCGGGAGATGTCATGTTAACGGTCGTTGGCATGGGCCCGTCGGGCCTGCATCTGATGACGCCGGCGGCGCGGGACGCGGTCGCCAGTGCGGACGCGCTGGTGGGCGGCAAGCGGCATTTGCAGCAGTTCCCTGAGTTTGACGGCGAACGGTTTGCGCTGGGGGCCAATATCGCCGAACTGCTGGAATGGCTCGGCGAGCGTGACGCGCAGAAGGTGGTGGTGCTGGCCTCCGGCGACCCGCTGTTTTACGGCATCGGTACGCGGCTGATAGCCCACTTTGGCATCGAGCGCGTGCGCATTATCCCCGGCATCAGCGCGGTGCAGTATCTCTGCGCGAAGGCTGGTATCGATATGAACGATATCTGGCTGACCAGCAGCCACGGGCGGGAGGTCTGTTTTGATGAGCTGGCGCGCCAGCGCAAGGTGGCGATGGTGACCGACGGGCGCTGCGGGCCGCGGGAAATCGCCGCCCAGCTGGCGGCGCGGGGAAAAGGGTATCGCTGGATGGTGATTGGCGAAAATCTGGCGATGGATAACGAGCGGATCCGCTGGCTACCGGTCAGTGAGGTCAACGGTGAATATGAGATGAACGCGGTGGTGATCCTCGATGAAAGATGAGCTTTTTCTGCGCGGCGAGAAGGTGCCGATGACCAAAGAGGCGGTTCGCGCGCTGGCGCTGGCCAAACTTGAACTGCACCGGGCAAGCCACCTGATTGATATCGGCGCCGGTACCGGCAGCGTGTCGATTGAGGCGGCGCTGCAGTACCCCTCGCTGCAGGTAACGGCGATCGAACGCAATCCCGCGGCCCTGCAGCTGCTGGACGAAAACCGCCAGCATTTCGCCTGCGGCAACATTGAGATCCTGCCCGGCGAAGCGCCGATGGTGATGACCGAGCGGGCCGACGCCATATTTATGGGCGGCAGCGGCGGCCGCCTCGACGAGCTTATTGACTGGTCGTGGCAGCAGCTCTACCCCGGCGGTCGTCTGGTGATGACCTTTATCCTCCAGGAGAACCTGAATGCCGCTCTCGACTATCTGCGGCTGAAGGGAATCGAACAGGTTGATTGCCTGCAGCTGAACGTTTCAGCGCTGACCACGCTGGGCAGCGGCCACTATTTCAAACCGAATAATCCCGTTTTTGTTATCGCCTGTCAGAAGGAAGAAAACCATGGCTGAGACATTTGATCCCCGTAGTGTGTGGTTCGTTGGCGCAGGGCCGGGCGATCGTGAACTGATTACCCTCAAGGGGTACCGTTTGCTTCAGCAGGCCCAGGTGGTGATCTACGCCGGGTCGCTGATTAACACCGAGCTGCTGGAGTACTGTCCTCCTGGCGCCGAGTGTCACGACAGCGCCGAACTGCATCTGGAGCAAATTCTTAACCTGATGGAAGCCGGAGTTAACGCCGGGAAAACGGTGGTGCGTTTACAGACCGGAGACGTGTCGCTGTACGGCTCGGTACGCGAGCAGGGCGAAGAGCTGACTAAACGCGGCATCGACTGGCAGGTGGTGCCGGGCGTCAGCGCGTTTCTCGGCGCCGCGGCGGAGCTGGGGGTCGAATACACCGTCCCGGAAGTCTCCCAGAGCCTGATTATTACCCGCCTCGAAGGGCGCACTCCGGTGCCGGAGCGTGAGCAGCTTGAGTCGTTTGCCAGCCACCAGACCTCGATGGCGATTTACCTCTCTGTGCAGCGTATTCATCGGGTGGCGGAGCGCCTGATTGAAGGCGGTTACCCGGCAACCACGCCGGTGGCGGTGATCTATAAAGCGACCTGGCCGGAAAGCCAGACCGTACGCGGCACCCTGGCGGATATCGGCGACAAGGTGCGCGAGGCGGGGATCCGCAAAACGGCGCTCATTCTGGTCGGGAATTTCCTGGGCTCTGAGTATCACTACTCAAAACTCTACGCGGCGGACTTTAGCCATGAATACCGTAAAGCCTGAATCGATTGCGCTTTTCTGCCTGACCCCAGGCGGCGTCCGGCTGGCGAAACGGCTGGCGGCGATGCTGCCGTTAACCTGTTTTACCAGCGAGAAGCTGCTGGAGGAGGGGTTTCTTCCCTTTGAAAACGGTTTTGCCAGCGCCGCGCGCGAGGCCTTCAGCAGCTATTCGGCGCTGATCTTCATCGGCGCCACCGGGATCGCGGTACGCGTGCTGGCCCCGCTGGTGAATGACAAGTTTAGCGACCCGGCGGTGGTGGTGATTGACGAGCGCGGCCAGCACGTTATTAGCCTGCTTTCCGGCCATGCGGGCGGCGCGAATGCCCTGAGCCGCTATCTGGCCGGGATGCTCGGCGCCGACCCGGTGATCACCACCGCCACCGACGTCAACGAGATGGCGGCGCTGGATACCCTGGCGTTCCAGCTTAATGCCCGAATGGTCGACTTCCGCGCGGCGGTGAAAACCGTCAACCAGATGCTGGTCAGCCATCAACGCGTCGGCCTGTGGTGGGACGACGAGCTGGATGAAGACGTCAGCCGCTGCGACCGGCGCGGGTTTATTACCGTGACCGATCTGCACCAGCTTCCCGAGCTGGACGCGCTGGTCTGCGTCACCCTGCGCAACGAACTGCCGGCGATCGACGTGCCGCACTGGAAGCTGGTGCCGCAGCGGGTAGTCGCCGGAATTGGCTGCCGTCGCGATACGCCATTCCCGCTGTTAGCGGCGCTGCTGGCGCGCCAGCTTGAGGCGCAGCGCCTCGATCCGCTGGCGCTGAAAGCCATCGGCAGCGTCACGCTGAAGAAACACGAACAGGGGCTGATTCAGCTGGCCTCCTGCTGCCGCGTGCCGTTTGAAACCTTTACCGCTGATGCGCTGCGCGAGCATGAGCATCACTTTCCCGCTTCATCGTTCGTCAGAAACACCGTCGGCGTGGGGAGCGTATCCGGCCCGGCGGCCTGGCTGCTGAGCCATGGACAACTGTTGGGCGAAACCCTGCGCGAACAGGGCGTCACTATTACTTTGGGAGTTTCACACTGATGTTAAGCGTAATCGGAATCGGCCCTGGCTCGCAGTCCATGATGACCATGGAGGCCATTGAAGCGCTGCAGGCGGCGGAAATCGTCGTTGGCTATAAAACATACACCCACCTGGTGAAAGCCTTTACCGGCGATAAGCAGGTGATCAAAACCGGGATGTGCAAAGAGATTGAGCGCTGCCAGGCGGCGATTGAGCTGGCGCAGGCCGGGCATAACGTGGCGCTGATCAGCAGCGGCGACGCCGGTATTTACGGCATGGCCGGACTGGTGCTTGAACTGGTCAGCAAGCAGAAGCTGGATGTGGAGGTTCGCCTGATCCCGGGGATGACCGCCAGCATCGCCGCCGCCTCGCTGCTGGGCGCGCCGCTGATGCACGACTTCTGCCATATCAGCCTCAGCGACCTGCTGACCCCGTGGCCGGTGATTGAAAAGCGCATTGTCGCCGCCGGGGAAGCCGACTTTGTGATCTGTTTTTACAACCCGCGCAGCCGCGGCCGCGAAGGGCATCTGGCGCGCGCTTTCGAGCTGCTGTCGGCCAGCAAAAGCGCGCAGACCCCGGTGGGGGTAGTGAAGTCCGCCGGACGTAAAAAGCAGGAGAAATGGCTGACCACCCTGGGGGAGATGGATTTTGAACCGGTCGATATGACCAGCCTGGTGATCGTCGGCAACAAAGCGACCTATATCCAGGATGGCCTGATGATCACGCCGCGGGGCTACGTGCTGTGAGCCACGGCGAGGTGCTGGTGATGGGGGGAACCAGCGACGCGCGGGCGCTGTGCCAACAGCTTGACGCGGCGCAGGTTCGCTACACCCTGTCGGTAGCGACGCCGACCGGCCAGCAGCTGGCGGGGGATATTCGCGGCCGGGTGCGCTGCGGGCGTCTTGAGCTGGAGGAGATGATCGCCTGGCTGAAGGCTAACCGGACCCGCTGGGTGATTGATGCTTCGCACCCCTACGCCGAAGCGGTGAGCCGCAATATCGTCCAGGCCTGCGAAACCGCCGGCGTGCTGCTGAGCCGCTATCAGCGCCCTGAGCAGCTGAGCGGCCTGACCCATCCGCTGCTCTATACCGTGGAGAGCGTTGAACAGGCCTGCGAGGTCGCGCGGCGCTTCGGTCCGCGCGTGCTGCTCACCACCGGAAGCAAAGATCTGGCGCGCTGGCGGACGGGATTAGGCGAAAAAACGCTGCTGGCCCGTGTGTTGCCGGTAGCCGATGTCATCGCGCAGTGCGCCGCGCTGGGGTTTGGCGTTGGCGAGATCTTCGCCCTGTGCGGGCCGTTCAGCGCCGAGTTCAACGCCGCTTTCTACCGCCAGTGCCGGGCCGATGTGGTGATCACTAAGGCCTCCGGCGCCGAGGGCGGCTATCAGGAAAAAGTACAACCCTGTCTGGATGCCGGTATCCCCTGCATCGTGATTACGCGCCCGGCGCCGCTGGTGACCGGTGAAGAATTACTGGAAAGTCAGGCTGCCTTTGCCCGGCGCTTAGCGCGCTGGCTGGCCGCTGCTTAAGGAGTCAGAAATGAAAAAAGCGCTTCTGGTGGTCAGTTTTGGCACCAGCTATCCCGACACCTGTGAAAAGAACATCGTCGCCTGCGAGCGCGAGCTGGCGGCCAGCTGCCCGGACCGCGACATGTTTCGCGCCTTTACCTCCGGGATGATTATCCGCAAGCTCAAACAGCGCGACGGTATCGAGATTGATACGCCGCTGCAGGCGTTGCAGAAGCTGGCCGAGCAGGGCTACCAGGATGTGGCGATTCAGTCGCTGCACATTATCAACGGCGATGAGTATGAAAAGATCGTCCGCGAAGTGCAGAGCCTGCGCCCGCTGTTCCTCCGCCTGACTCTGGGGGCGCCGCTGCTGAGCAGCCATAACGATTACGTTCAGCTGATGCAGGCGCTGCGCCAGCAGATGCCGCCGCTTGCCGCCGATGAAACGGTGGTCTTTATGGGCCACGGCGCCAGCCATCACGCTTTCGCCGCCTACGCCTGCCTGGACCATATGATGACGGCGAAGGGATTTCCGGCGCGGGTCGGCGCGGTCGAAAGCTATCCGGAGGTCGATATTCTTATCGACAGCCTGCGCCGGCAGGGGGTGAAGGGCGTGCACCTGATGCCGCTGATGCTGGTGGCCGGCGATCACGCCATTAACGATATGGCCTCGGACGAAGAGGATTCCTGGAAAACGCTGTTCAACGCCGCCGGTATCACGGCGACGCCGTGGCTGAACGGGCTGGGAGAGAATCCGGCGGTGCGCGCGATGTTCGTCGCTCACCTGCAGCAGGCGCTGAGCCTGGCGATGGAGGAGGCGGCATGAGCGGCAAACTGTATGCCCTGAGCACCGGCCCCGGCGCCGCCGATCTGATCACCGTGCGCGCGGCGCGCGTGCTGGGCACGCTGGACATTCTCTACGCGCCCGCCGGACGTAAAGGCGGCGACAGCCTCGCGCTCTCCATCGTGCGTGAATATATCGGCGAGCAGACTGAAGTGCGCTGCTGCCATTTCCCGATGAGCGCCGACAGTGCGGAAAAAGAAGCGGTGTGGGACGAGGTCGCCGCCGCGCTAGTTGAGGAAGTGGCGGCGGGCAAGCAGGTCGGCTTTATTACCCTCGGCGACGCCATGCTGTTCAGCACCTGGGTGTTCTTACTCCAGCGCATCGGCTGCCCGGAGTGGCTGGAGATTGTACCCGGCGTCACCTCTTTCGCCGCCATTGCCGCGCGTTCAAAAACGCCGCTGGCCATGGAGCAGCAGTCGCTGGCGGTGATCTCCTGCACCGCGCCGGAAACGGAAATCGAACAGGCGCTGCGCCAGCATGAAAGCCTGGTGCTGATGAAAGTCTACGGACGCTTTACCCGCATTAAAGCGCTGCTGGCGAAAAATGGCCTGCTGGATGCCGCCCTGATGATGTCCGAAGCCACGCTGCCGGGCGAGCAGTGCTGGCGTCATTTGGCTGAAGTCAGCGACGACCAGCCGCTGCCCTATTTCTCGACCATTCTGGTCAACAAACAGTGGGAGTATGCAGAATGAAACTTGAACAACAGCTAAAACAGCTGTCTTTCAGCGGGTTAGCTTCAGCGCTATTGCTGATAGTGGTGCCCGAAAAGGCTTTCGCGATGCACATCATGGAGGGGTTTTTACCGCCGATGTGGGCCTTGGCGTGGTGGCTGCTGTTTTTACCCTGCCTGTGGTACGGGCTGGTGCGCCTGCGCCGCATCGTGCAGGAAGATAACAACCAGAAGGTGCTGCTGGCGCTGTGCGGGGCGTTTATTTTTGTCCTCTCGGCGCTGAAAATTCCTTCCGTTACCGGCAGCTGCTCGCACCCGACCGGCGTCGGCCTGGCGGTGATTCTCTTCGGGCCTGGCGTGGTGGCGATCCTTGGCGCCATCGTGCTGCTGTTCCAGGCGCTGCTGCTGGCGCACGGCGGGCTGACAACGCTCGGCGCGAACGGCATGTCGATGGCGGTCATCGGGCCGGTGGTCGGCTATATGGTGTGGAAAATGGCCTGCCGCGCGGGCATTCGTCGCGATGTCGGGGTATTTCTCTGCGCCATGCTGGCGGATCTGGTGACTTACTTTGTCACCTCGGTCCAGCTCGGCGTGGCCTTCCCGGATCCGACCGCCGGCGCGACCGGATCGATCGTTAAGTTTATGGGGATCTTCTGCCTGACCCAGATCCCGATCGCCATTGCTGAAGGGCTGTTAACCGTCATGATCTACGACCAGTTGACCAAACGTCAGCTGATTACCGCACAGGGGCATTAACATGAAAAAGACGCTGATATTGTTAGCCATGGTGGTGGCGCTGGTGATCCTACCGTTCTTTATCAATCACGGCGGCGAGTTTGGCGGCTCGGACGGCGAGGCGGAGAGCCAGATTCAGGTGGTCGCGCCGCATTATGAGCCGTGGTTCCAGCCGCTGTATGAACCGGCAAGCGGGGAGATTGAGAGCCTGCTGTTTACGCTCCAGGGCTCGCTTGGCGCGGCGGTGATATTCTATATTCTGGGCTACAGCAAAGGCAGACAGCGCCGTGATGACCGGGTTTGACCGACTCAGCTATCAGAGCCGCTGGTTTCACGTCGCGCCGGAGCGCAAGTTCCTGTTCTGGCTGCTGCTGATGGGACTGGCCTTTACCCTGCCCCCGCTGGGGCAGGGTATCGAAATGGCGCTGATTGCCGCCTTAACCTGCTGGCTGCTGCGGGTCTCGCCGTGGCGCTGGTGCCGCTGGATGGCGCTGCCGTTTGGCTTCCTACTGATCGGCGTGCTGACCATTCTGTTCAGCGTCAGCCGCGATCCGCAGGATCTGCTGGTGAGCCTGCCGCTGGGCAGCGTCTGGCTGGGCATCACGTCGGAGGGGCTGACGACCGCCAATCAGACCTTCTGGCGCAGCCTGGCGGCGCTGGCGTCCACCTTCTGGCTGGTGCTGAATCTGCCGTTCCCGCAGCTTATTGTGCTGCTCAAGCGCGGGCGGGTGCCGCGGCTGCTGACCGAGCAAATCCTGCTGACCTGGCGCTTTATTTTTATTCTGTTAGACGAAGCGCTGGCGATTCACCGTGCGCAAACATTACGTTTTGGCTACCGTAGCGTGCCGAAGGGCTATCGTTCGCTGGCGATGCTGGTAGGGCTGCTGTTTACCCGGGTGATGATCCGCTACCAGCAGATGAGCACCACGCTGGATATCAAATTGTATCAGGGTGATTTTCACCTCTAAGGATAAGTATGCTTGCCACGACCGATCTCTGGTTTCGCTATCAGGACGAGCCGGTGCTGAAGGGGCTGACGCTGGATTTTTCCCATCACGCGGTGACCGGACTGGTGGGGGCGAACGGCTGCGGAAAATCGACGCTGTTTATGAACCTGAGCGGTCTGCTGCGCCCGCAGAGCGGGGCGGTGCTGTGGCAGGGAAATCCGCTGGACTACAGCAAGCGCGGCCTGCTGGCGCTGCGTCAGCAGGTGGCGACCGTTTTCCAGGACCCGGACCAGCAGATTTTCTATACCGATATCGACAGCGATATCGCCTTTAGCCTGCGTAACCTGGGAGTTGCGGAAGAGGAAATTGCCCGCCGGGTGGACGATGCCCTGACTCTCGTCGATGCCCAGGGGTTTCGTCACCAGCCGATTCAGTGCCTGAGCCACGGGCAGAAAAAGCGCGTGGCGATAGCCGGCGCGCTGGTGCTGCAGGCGCGCTATTTACTGCTCGACGAGCCTACGGCAGGGCTCGATCCTTCGGGACGCGCGCAGATGATCGACATCATTAAGCGTATTGCCGATCGGGGCAACCACGTGGCGATCTCCAGCCATGATATCGATCTGATCTATGAAGTCAGTGATGCGGTTTACGTGTTACGCCGCGGCGAAGTGCTGGCGCATGGCGAACCCGGCGAGGTGTTTGCCCGCAGCGAACTGATGGCCCAGGCCGGGCTAACCCAGCCGTGGCTGGTGAAGCTGCACGCGCAGCTCGGGCTGCCGCTGTGTAAAACCGAAGAAGAATTTTTTACGCGGATGCGAAGCAACGCGATGAAGGAGGCGTCATGACGCTGGCAATTATGTTACAGGGCACCGCTTCCGACGTCGGTAAAAGCGTGCTGGTCGCTGGGCTGTGTCGTATTTTTTATCAGGACGGGCAGCGCACCGCGCCGTTTAAATCGCAGAATATGGCGCTCAATTCCGGTATTACGCCGGATGGCAAAGAGATGGGCCGCGCGCAGATTTTCCAGGCCGAAGCGGCGGGGATCGCGCCGGACGTGCGCATGAACCCGGTGCTGCTTAAGCCGACCAGCGACCGCAAAGCGCAGGTGGTGCTGATGGGCAAGGTGGCGACCGATATGGACGCGGTGAGCTATCACGAATACAAGCCGCGCCTGCGCGAACAGATCCTCGCGGTCTATCATAGCCTGGCCGCCGAACATGACGTGCTGGTGCTGGAAGGGGCGGGCAGCCCGGCGGAGATCAACCTGCGCGATCGCGACATCGTCAATATGGGCATGGCCGAGATGGCCCAGTGCCCGGTGATCCTCGTGGCCGATATCGATCGCGGCGGCGTATTCGCCTCTATCTACGGCACCCTCGCGCTGCTGCACGACCACGAGCGCGCGCGGGTCAAAGGGGTGATTATCAATAAATTTCGCGGCGATGTGGCGCTGCTATATTCCGGGATCGAGCAGATAGAAGCGCTCACCGGCGTCCCGGTACTCGGCGTGATGCCGTGGCTGGACGTCGATCTCGAAGATGAGGACGGCGTCGCGCTGCAAAAGGGCAAATATCTGCGCACCGACAGGCGCGACATTGAGATTGCCGTGGTTCAGCTGCCGCACATCGCCAATTTTACCGATTTCAACGCGCTGGCGGCGCAGCCGGACGTCCGCGTCCGCTATGTTCGCCAGCCGCAGGAACTGGCGGGCGTGGATATGGTGATCCTGCCGGGCAGTAAAAATACGCTTGGCGACCTGGGCTGGCTGCGCGAGAGCGGCATGGCGCACGCGGTGCTGCAGGCCCGGCATCGGGGCGTACCGGTGCTGGGGATCTGCGGCGGCTACCAGATGCTCGGCGAAACCATTATCGATGAGGTGGAGTCGGGGCTTGGCACGCAGCCGGGGCTGGGTTTGCTCAATACCGTCACCCACTTTGCGCACAGCAAAACGACCACCCAGGTGAGGGCGACCCTCGCTCCAGGGCTGCCGGCGTGGCTGGCGGCAACGGCGGGGCTGGCCGTGCGCGGCTATGAGATCCATATGGGCGAAACTGAGCTGCGCGATGGCTGCCGTTCGCTGATGCAACTCCATAAAAATGGGCTGAGCGTAGCGGACGGCGCGGTCAGTGATGACGGCCTGGCGTTTGGCACCTATCTGCACGGCCTGTTTGATAGCGATGAATTTACCCGCGCGCTGGTTAACGGCCTGCGCCAGCGTAAAGGGCTGGCGGCGCTGGATAGCGATGTCGAATATGCGCAGTATAAATCCCGCCAGTTCGATCTGCTGGCCGACGCGATGCGCCAGCATATCGATATCGAAAAAATCTACGCCATCATGCGTCAACATCAGGAGCCCGTATGCTGACTTTAGTCACCGGCGGGGCGCGCAGCGGTAAAAGCCGTCATGCCGAAGCGCTGATCGCCCATGCGCCGCAGGTACTGTACATCGCTACCTCACAGATCTTTGATGACGAGATGGCGGCGAGGATCCAGCACCACCGCGATGGCAGGCCCGCACACTGGCGCACCGCCGAGCGCTGGCGGCAGCTTGATGAGCTGATAACGCCGGATATCGCCCCGGAAGAGGCGATTTTGCTGGAATGCATTACCACCATGGTGACCAACCTGCTGTTTGCGCTGGGCGGCGACAGCGCGCCGGACGATTGGGATTATGCGGCGATGGAGCGGGCGATCGACGCCGAAATCGACGTCCTGATCGCCGCCTGCCAGCGCTGTCCGGCCCGCGTGGTGCTGGTGACCAACGAAGTGGGAATGGGGATTGTGCCGGAGAATCGTCTGGCCCGCCATTTCCGCGACATCGCCGGGCGCGTCAATCAGCGCCTGGCGGCGGCGGCGGACGAGGTCTGGCTGGTGGTGTCGGGCATTGGTGTGAAAATCAAGTAAATCAGGCGCGCCGTACCGGGCGTTATTCTTCTTGCTGGCTCTGCCCTGAGCCAGCCAACATGACGAGAACCTTTATGCAAAGCTTAACCTCTCTACTGAGTGCGATCCCTGCGCCTGATGAAAAAGCGATGGCGCGCGCCCGGCTTCATATTGATGGTCTGCTGAAGCCGCCCGGAAGCCTTGGACGCCTTGAAGATCTTGCCGTGCAGCTGGCGGGCATGCCTGGCCTTGACGGCGTCCCGCAGGTGAAAAAGAAGGCGTTGCTGGTGATGTGCGCCGACCACGGCGTGTGGGACGAAGGGGTCGCCATCTCGCCAAAAGCGGTGACCGCGATTCAGGCGGCGAATATGACGCTGGGCAAAACTGGCGTTTGCGTACTGGCGGCGCAGGCGGGTGCGAAGGTGCACGTGATTGATGTCGGGATCGATGCCGAGCTTATTCCGGGCGTTATCAACATGCGCGTGGCGCGCGGCTGCGGCAATATCGCCGTCGGTCCGGCAATGCGCCGCGGCCAGGCGGAAGAGCTGCTGCTGGAGGTGATGCGCTATACGCGAGGGCTGGCGCAGGATGGCGTGACGCTGTTTGGCGTCGGGGAGCTCGGAATGGCCAATACCACCCCGGCGGCGGCGATTGTCAGCGTTCTGACCGGTAGCGATGCCCAGGAGGTGGTCGGGATTGGCGCTAATCTGCCGTTGGCGAAAGTCGCTAACAAAGTGGAGGTGGTGCGTCGGGCAATTGCCGTCAATCGACCCGACCCGAATGATGGCCTGGATGTACTGGCGAAAGTGGGCGGTTTTGATTTATTGGGGATGACGGGCGTGATGCTGGGCGCGGCCTCCTGCGGCCTGCCGGTGGTGCTCGATGGCTTTCTCTCCTACGCGGCGGCGCTGGCGGCGTGCCGAATTGCGCCGGAAGTGAAACCCTATCTGATCCCGTCCCACTATTCGGCAGAGAAGGGCGCGCGTACGGCGCTGATGCATCTCGAACTGGAGCCCTACCTGAATATGGGGATGCGCCTGGGCGAAGGCAGCGGCGCGGCGCTGGCGATGCCGATCGTTGAAGCAGCCTGCGCGATGTACCACGAGATGGGCATGCTGGCGGCGAGCAATATTGTGTTGCCGAAGGGCTGAGAAAGGGCTGGGGAGCGGCGCTGCGCCGTTCCCTGAATCACATGGAAGATTTTGCGGAACGCAGAAACAAAAAAACACCCTTGAGGGTGTTTATGATGTTGGTTGCGGGGGCCGGATTTGAACCGACGACCTTCGGGTTATGAGCCCGACGAGCTACCAGGCTGCTCCACCCCGCGTCCGTCTTTACTCTTCATCGAGTAAACTTGCATCAGATTTTAATTGGTTGCGGGGGCCGGATTTGAACCGACGACCTTCGGGTTATGAGCCCGACGAGCTACCAGGCTGCTCCACCCCGCGTCCGTCATTACTCTTCCATCGAGTAACGTTACTTCTCTGATTTTAATTGGTTGCGGGGGCCAGATTTGAACTGACGACCTTCGGGTTATGAGCCCGACGAGCTACCAGGCTGCTCCACCCCGCGTCCGTGGAAGCGCACTATACTCCGCTAACGTTTTGATGCAACCCTTTTTGACAGAAATCGTCGATTTTGTAAAAAATGGTGCATACAGAAGCACTTCCCGCTTGTTTTTTGCGCAAAACTGCCTTTGCGGTGCCCAAGCGCATTTCATTAGCCCTGGCGGTTTGTTATCTTCATCACGCACCCGGGCTTAGCAGCATAAAGAAGAGATACCATGAAAGGACGTTGGGCAAAATATGCAGTAACAGGCGCGATGCTGGCAATGCTGGCCGCCTGTTCCTCAAAACCGACCGATCGCGGTCAGCAGTATAATGAAGGTAAACTCACCCAGCCGTTTTCGCTGGTTAACCAACCTGATGCGGTCGGCTCGCCGATTAACGCCGGCGACTTCTCCGAGCAGGTGAGACAGATTCGTAGTGCCTCTCCGCGTCTCTACACCAGCCAGAGCAACGTCTACAATGCGATTCAGGAGTGGCTGCGTTCCGGCGGCGACACTCGCACGCTGAGCCAGTTTGGTATCGACGCCTGGCAGATGCAGGGGACGGATAACTACGGTAACGTTCAGTTTACCGGCTACTACACGCCGGTGGTGCAGGCGCGTCATACTCGCCAGGGCGAGTTCCAGTATCCGATTTACCGGATGCCGCCGAAGCGCGGCAAGCTGCCGTCCCGCGCCAGCATCTACGCCGGCGCTCTGAGCGACAACTACATCCTGGCCTACAGCAACTCGCTGATGGATAATTTCATCATGGACGTGCAGGGTAGCGGCTACATTGACTTTGGCGACGGTTCGCCGCTGAACTTCTTCAGCTATGCCGGGAAAAACGGCTGGCCCTATTACAGCATCGGTAAAGTGCTGATCGACCGCGGCGAAGTGAAGCGCGAAGATATGTCGATGCAGGCGATCCGCGAATGGGGCGAAAAGCACAGCGAGGCGGAGGTTCGTGAATTGCTGGAGCAGAACCCGTCGTTCGTCTTCTTTAAACCGCAGTCCTTTGCGCCGGTGAAAGGCGCCAGCGCGGTGCCGCTGATTGGCCGCGCGTCGGTGGCCTCCGACCGTTCCATTGTTCCTGCTGGCACCACGCTGCTGGCGGAAGTGCCGCTGCTGGACAATAACGGTAAGTTCAACGGCCAGTACGAGCTGCGTTTAATGGTGGCCCTCGACGTTGGCGGCGCGATTAAAGGCCAGCACTTCGATATTTACCAGGGCATTGGTCCGGATGCCGGACACCGTGCCGGTTGGTATAACCACTATGGCCGCGTATGGGTGCTGAAAAACGCGCCGGGCGCGGGCAACGTCTTTAGCGGCTAGTACTCACGTTCTTTTCCCCGGTCGCGCTGCGCTTACCGGGGCTACGGTAGCCCGGGTAAGGCGCTTGCGCCGCGGCCCGGGAATATCCACTTATTCTGAGGTTTTATGTCTGTTGTAATCAGCGATGCCTGGCGCCAGCGTTTTGGCGGCACGGCGCGTTTATATGGTGAAAAGGCGCTGCAATGTTTTGCCGATGCGCACGTCTGCGTGGTCGGCATCGGCGGCGTGGGCTCCTGGGCGGCGGAAGCGCTGGCGAGAACCGGGATTGGCGCGATAACCCTCATCGATATGGATGACGTCTGCGTGACCAACACCAACCGCCAGATCCACGCGCTTGGCGGTAACGTTGGCCTGGCGAAAGCCGAGGTGATGGCGGAGCGCATTCGCCTGATCAACCCCGAGTGCCGGGTCACGGTGGTGGACGATTTCATCACCCCGGAAAACGTCGCGGAGTATCTTGGCGTTGGTTTTAGCTACGTGATTGACGCCATCGACAGCGTGCGCCCGAAAGCGGCGCTGATCGCTTACTGTCGTCGCCATAAGGTTCCGCTGGTGACCACCGGCGGCGCGGGCGGGCAAATCGATCCGACGCAAATTCAGGTCGCCGATCTGGCGAAAACCATCCAGGATCCGCTGGCGGCAAAGTTGCGCGAGCGTTTGAAGAGCCAGTTCGGGGTGGTGAAGAACAGCAAAGGTAAGCTCGGCGTGGATTGTGTGTTTTCCACCGAAGCGCTGGTTTATCCGCAGGCGGACGGCAGCGTGTGCGCGATGAAAAGCACCGCTGAGGGGCCGAAGCGAATGGATTGCGCATCCGGTTTTGGCGCCGCGACGATGGTGACTGCGACCTTTGGTTTTGTCGCCGTCTCCCACGCGCTGAAGAAAATGCTGGCGAAGGCGGAGCGGCTGACGGCGTAAATTCCCGGGTCGCGGCGCAGGCGCCGCCCCCGGGATGAGCTTAAACCTCAACCTCGCGGGCGGCGGCGAGTACCGCCTCGCTCAGGGCGCTGAGCCCCTGGCTGCGCGAGGCGCTCAGCTGGCCGCGCATTCCCAGCGCATCAAACAGCGCCAGCGGATCCTGCGCCAGCAGCTCGGCGGCGCTTTTGCCTTCAACGGCGGTCAACAGCACCGCCAGCATGCCGCGCACGATACGGCCTTCGCTATCGCCGAAGAAATGCAGCTTGCCCTCGGCATCGACGGAATAGCCCAGCCAGACGCGGTTTTCACACCCGGCAATCTCTTTGGCGCGCGCTTTCTGGTCGTCCGGCAGGGCGGGAAGCTGCTTGCCCAGTAAAATCAGCTGGCGGTATTTATCCTCCCACTGGCTGAGCGGAGTAAAGGTCTGCCGTAGAAATGCCTCGGTGATGCGGGTTCCAAAAGGGTGAGAAGTCGTCATTAGTCCACCAGAATTTCCAGAGCGCGGTCAACGGCGTGCACCAGCGCGTAAACGTCGTCTTGCGTATTATAAGGCGCGAAGGAGGCCCGCAGCGTGCCGCTGACGCCAAGCGCCGCCAGCAGCGGCTGAGCGCAGTGCTGACCGGCGCGCAGCGCGATACCCGATTCCGCCAGCAGCGTCACCATATCGCTATGGTGAACGCCGTCAAAATCAAACGCCAGCAGGCTGGCGCCCTGGCAGCGGAACGAACGGAATCCCGGACGTTTCGCCAGCTCCTCTTCCGCCAGCGTGGCCAGACTGCGGCACCAGTTTTCCGCCTGCGCGATATCCGTCTCCTCCAGCCACTCCAGCGCCGCGCTCAGGCCAATCACCCCGGCGATATTGGGCGTCCCGGCCTCGAAGCGCCAGGGGGCGGGCTGGGTTTTGAAGCCGTCGAAGGTGACTTCGGTAATCATTTTTCCCCCGCCGAGCCACGGCGACATCTCCGCCAGCCGTTCGCGTTTGCCATACAGCGCGCCGATGCCGGTCGGCCCGTAGAGCTTATGGCCGGAAAAAGCATAAAAGTCGATATCCAGCGCCTGGACGTCCGCCGGGAAATGCACCGCCCCCTGCGCGCCGTCGACCATCACCACCATCCCGGCAGCGCGAGCCTGGCGAATCGCCAGCGCCAGGTCCGGGCAGCCGCCGGTGACGTTGGACATCTGGCCAATCGCCAGCACCCGACTGCGCGGCGTGATGAGCGCGCCAAGCGCCGCTACGTCCGGCAGACGGTTGCCCGCCAGCGGCAGCTTCACCACCCGCGCGCCGGTTTGCTCTGCAACCATTAACCACGGCACCAGGTTGGCGTGATGCTCCGCTTCGCTGACGATAATCTCATCGCCGGGTTTCAGACGCGGGCGCACGTAGCTCTGCGCCACCATATTAATGGCTTCGGTGGTGCCGCGCGTCCAGACGATATCTTCGCCGGATGGGGCATTAAGCAGCGCCGCCACGCGTTCGCGCGCGTTCTCATAGCGTTCGGTTAGCTGCCGGGCGGCGGCGAACTGGCTGCGATGGACGTTGCCGGCGCTAAGGCGATAGAACTGGTCGCTGGCCTCAATGACCGCCAGCGGTTTGAGGGTGGTCGCGGCGCTATCAAGATAGACGCCGGCGTCGGCCAGCGCCGGGAACTGGGCGCGAAATTGGACGGGGTTGAATGCGTTCATGAGATTCCTCGTATCGATATCAGGATCGTCGCGCAAATCGGCGGGTGATACAAGGTTTGTGCTAACGACTGGAATTTTCTGAATATGGCTTCGGGTGGGTAAAAGATAGTTATGCTGAATAGTGTTGGGTTTGCGTTTTAACCTGGTACAGAACGAATCATAAACAGTATAAATAGTCGAAAGGAGAGAAAGATGAAAATGAATAAGACTGCCGCAATTATTACTGCCTGTGTGCTGACCTTTGGCCTGAGCGCGTGCTCCTCCAACTACGTGATGCATACCAACGATGGGCGCACCATCGTGACCGACGGCAAACCGCAAACGGATAATGATACTGGCATGATTTCGTACAAAGATGCCTGGGGTAACAAGCAGCAGATTAACCGTTCTGACGTCAAACAGCTGGGCGAGCTGGATAAGTGATTAGCGTATATACCCTAAATAATTCGCGTTGCAGGAAGGGGGCAAGTGAGCGAACCCCAGGAGCTTATCGAGTAAGTGACTGGAGTGAACGACAAATCTGCCGGGAGCAGATTTGAACGTCGCTTGCGACGGCCCGCCAGGGTGAGGCCCACGGATCGGCCGAGTAATCCGAGGCCAACGCACATGCAACTTGAAGTATGACGGGTATAGCAGGCAAAAAAAAGCACCGCGCAGTGCGGTGCTACATTAAATCACTATGGACAGACAGGGTAAATGTACAGGAAGTGAAAAGGGGTAGCTGAGCTACCATGGTCCGCAAACCCGGACCAATTGCAAACACAACAACACAACATCACAACCGTAAGCCAAAAGCTTGTTGGAACACGCATTCCAAAAAAAGCTCTTCGTTCCGGCTCAGGAAGTGCCGCCACTATAGGTATTTGCTGGTAGAAGCTCAACGGACAAATTATAATAGCTCAGATAAAAAAAACTAATAGGTTAACTATTGTTTCCTGTTTGTTAAATTGCCTTAACATCTAAGCCAGAATAACTATGTCCAAGCGTTTGCCACCTCTGAATGCATTACGTGTTTTTGATGCTGCCGCCCGTCATCTTAGCTTCACTCGCGCCGCCGATGAGCTTTTTGTGACCCAGGCCGCAGTCAGCCACCAAATCAAGTCTCTGGAGGATTTCCTCGGCCTCAAGCTGTTCCGTCGACGCAATCGTTCTCTTCTTTTAACGGAGGAGGGGCAGAGCTATTTTCAGGATATCAAAGAGATTTTTTCGCAGCTCACCGAAGCGACCCGCAAGCTTCAGGCGCGAAGCGCAAAAGGGGCTTTAACCGTCAGTATGCTGCCCAGTTTTGCCATTCAGTGGCTGGTGCCGAGACTCACAAGCTTTAACTCAGCTTATCCGGGAATCGACGTCAGAATCCAGGCCGTGGACCGTCAGGAAGATAAGCTAGCCGACGATGTCGACGTGGCGATTTTTTACGGCCGCGGCAACTGGCCGGGGCTACGGGTGGAAAAACTATACGCCGAATATCTGCTCCCGGTGTGCTCCCCGCTGTTACTCACCGGTGATAAAGCGTTGAAAATGCCTGCCGATCTGGCGCAACATACCCTGCTGCACGACGCTTCCCGCCGCGACTGGCAAACTTATACCCGTCAGTTGGGTCTAAACCATATCAATGTTCAACAGGGACCTATATTTAGCCACAGCGCAATGGTACTGCAGGCGGCAATCCATGGACAGGGGGTCGCGCTGGCCAACAATGTGATGGCGCAGTCCGAGATTGAGGCAGGCCGTTTGGTCTGTCCGTTTAATGATGTTCTGGTCAGTAAGAATGCGTTTTATCTCGTTTGTCATGACAGTCAGGCAGAACTGGGTAAAATAGCCGCCTTCCGCCAGTGGATTCTGGCAAAAGCGGCTAATGAACAAGAAAAATTTCGCTTTCGTTATGAACAATAAATCATCGTAGGGTAAACACATGACCAGCCGTTTTATGCTGATTTTCGCCGCGATAAGCGGTTTTATCTTTGTGGCTTTGGGCGCTTTTGGCGCGCATGTTTTAAGTAAAACGATGGGCGTTGCGGAAATGGGCTGGATCCACACCGGCCTGCAGTATCAGGCTTTCCATACGCTGGCGATCTTTGGCCTGGCGGTGGCGATGCAGCGCCGGATCAGCATCTGGTTTTACTGGAGCAGCGTCTTTATGGCGCTCGGTACCGTTCTTTTTAGCGGCAGCCTCTACTGTCTGGCGCTCTCGCATTTACGCCTGTGGGCGTTCGTTACGCCGGTCGGGGGCGTCTGCTTCCTCGCCGGTTGGGTATTAATGTTAATTGGTGCAATTCGTCTGAAACGTAAGGGCGTTGTTCATGAATAAAGTTGTCCTCTATTGTCGCCCTGGGTTTGAGAAAGAGTGCGCAGCAGAAATTACCGATAAGGCCTCGCGCCTTGAGGTGTTTGGTTTTGCCCGAGTCAAAGACGACTCCGGCTATGTGATTTTTGAGTGCTATCAGGCCGAAGACGGCGAAAAGCTGGTGCGCGAGCTGCCGTTCAGCTCGCTGGTGTTTGCCCGCCAGATGTTTGTGGTTGGCGAACTGCTGCGCGACCTGCCGCCGGAAGACCGTATTTCCCCGATCGTCGGTATGCTGCAGGGCGTGGTGGAGAAGGGCGGCGAGCTGCGCGTGGAAGTGGCCGATACCAACGAAAGCAAAGAGCTGATGAAGTTCTGCCGCAAGTTTACGGTACCGCTGCGCGCGGCGCTGCGCGAAGCGGGCGTGCTGACCAACTATGAAACGCCAAAACGTCCGGTGGTCCACGTGTTCTTTATCGCGCCGGGCTGCTGCTACACCGGCTATTCGTTGTCTAACAACAACTCGCCGTTCTATATGGGCATTCCTCGCCTCAAGTTCCCGTCCGATGCGCCAAGCCGTTCGACTCTCAAGCTGGAAGAGGCGTTTCACGTCTTTATCCCGGCGGATGAGTGGGATGAGCGTCTGGCGAACGGTATGTACGCGGTGGATCTCGGCGCCTGCCCCGGCGGTTGGACCTATCAGCTGGTGAAACGCAATATGTGGGTCTCCTCGGTGGATAACGGCCCAATGGCGCAAAGCCTGATGGATACCGGCCAGGTGACCTGGCTGCGTGAAGATGGCTTCAAGTATCGCCCAACGCGCAGCAACATCTCGTGGATGGTGTGCGATATGGTAGAGAAACCGGCGAAAGTGGCTGCGCTGATGGCGCAGTGGTTGGTGAACGGCTGGTGCCGGGAAACCATCTTTAACCTGAAGCTGCCGATGAAAAAACGCTACGAAGAGCTATCGCGTAACCTGGCCTATATTCAGGAACAGCTCGACGAGCACGGTATCAACGCGCAGATCCAGGCGCGCCAGCTGTATCACGATCGCGAAGAGGTGACGGTTCACGTTCGCCGCCTGTGGGCTGCCGTCGGCGGTCGCCGCGACGAACGCTAGTTTGCCCGCTTGTAGGCCGGATAGGGCACTAAGAGCCTATCCCATTAGGGCTATTTTGTTTGCCATTTTGAACCTGGGCAGTGCTCAGAATCCTCACGTACTACGTGTACGCTCCGGTTCTTCCGCGCTGTCCGTGTTCAAACTGACTGCACCAATAACGCCTATTGGGATAGGCTCTAAGTTGCTATCCGGCGCTGCCATAGCCGTTACGACTGCGACACGTCCGAAACAATATGCGTCACATTATCCAGATGGCCGATCCGCGCCTCTCCTGAGCGATTAAATTTGCTCTTATCAATCAGCAATAACGATTGCGACGCCCGCTTGAGCAGCAGCGATTTGAACTCGGCGTTCACCGTGTTTGAGTCCCAGAGCGCGCCCTCGCTGTCGATACCCTCGCAGGAAAAAATGAACAGGTCGATCTCCAGCGCTTTGAGCTGTGGGATAAGCGACGCGCTGACGTAGCAGCCGTATTTTCGCTGGAGCGTACCGCCGGAGCAGGTGAGCTGAATGTTCTCTCGCTTGCTGAGCTCCTGGCAAATTGGCTGGCTGTTGGTAAAGACGTGAAGGTCGATATCAGGCAACTGGCGGGCCAGATACCAGCAGGTGGAACTGGCATCAAGGGCGATAACCATCCCCTCTTCTATCCACGCAAGCGCCTCGCGGGCGATATCCGCTTTGTGCGCGTAGTGGCTTTTCAAACGGATATGAAAAGGGTCGCCGCTATCCCGGCTTTGCCGGTGAATGACTTTTGCCCGGCCGTGGTTACGCAGCACTTTTCCCTGGGACTGGAGCTCGCTGAGATCGCGGCGGATGGTTTCTCTGCTGACGTTCAGCTGCAGCGATAAGGCTTCGGTGGTCAGGCTGTTATGGTTAATGAGCAGGTCTAGTATCGCTTGCTGTCGTGCCGCTTTCATTTTTCTCACCCTGGCGTTCGCTGAGCGCCCGCATCAGACGGGCGCTCCGGCATGAGATTACGGCGTTACTCCTTTTTTTAAAAGAATATTCCCGTACTTAGCGCGCTCACCTGTGATAACGATCGCAAAGGCTTTTTGCGCTCGCTCGTAGAAAGCAAAACGGTCGATGCGCGTGATATCCGGGCAGGGCGCGGGGCCGGAAAGCGCCTCGCGGTAGCGGGTTTCCACCTGCGGATCGAGGGCGTCGCCGGTCACGGCGGCCATCATTACCAGCGGCGGAGCGTAGCTGTCTAACTCAAACAGCGGAATAATCGCCTGCAGCAGGTCGCTGACCTGCAGGCCGTCGGCGCGAATGACCTGTGGCCCCATGCTGTGCGCCGGGAAGTGGGCATCGGAAAAGACGATCTCATCTCCGTGCCCCATTTCCGCCAGCACTTTCAGTAGCTCCGGCGATATTAACGGGGAAATTGTTTTTAGCATCTCATACTCCCTCAATCAGTTCGGGATCGGTTTGCGGGTAAAAATAGCGATACTGATAGCTCACCTGCGCTCTGGCCTGCTCCGGGCTGCTGAATTCACCGACGCCATACCAGCCAAACATGGCGGCGCCGGCGACGGTGGTTTCGGCGTCATCCAGTACTTTAATCGGGATCTCCAGCCTGTTGGCTTTGATCTGATTCCACAGCGCGTTGCGGCTGCCGCCGCCGACCAGCAGCAGCTCGCTGGCGTTAAAGTGACCGATTTTTTGCAGCGTTTGTAGGTTGTTCGCCAGCTGTTCGGCTAATCCCTCCAGCGCGGCGAGGTAGAAGTGACCGCGAGTGGTATTCAGCGTGATGCCCTGCCAGCCCGCATTTGGGCTGGATAGCAGGTCGCACTGCATCTTCACTTTTTGAGCGCCGGCGGGGAGGGCGCGGGCCTCTTCAATCAACGTTTGCCACGGCGTTTCAGGCGTCCACAGCAGCTGGCGTATCCATTCCAGCACGCCGGAGGCCAGCCACTGCATGCCGGGGTTATAGCGTCCCGGCTGGCTATCCAGCTCGCAGGTGGATCCCGCGTAGTGGCTGAGTAGCGGCGTATTCACCTGAGCACTGCGCACCATCAGGATTTCCCAGGTGCCGGAAGAGAGCACCGGTTCATCCTGCTCCGCGCCCGCGCCAAACAGCGCGAACTGGGTATCGTGTCCGGCGGAGATAACCGGAATGCCGACGGCTAAACCCAGCATATTCGCGGCATCGCTTTGTAGCGTGCCGATCTGCTGGCCCGCCTCAACGAGCCGGGGAAACAGGCGGCGCGGCAGCCCCGTCGCCTGCAGGATCTGCGCGCTGAAATCCCGCTGGTGGATATCCAGCATCTGGCTGGTGCCCGCCATGGTGATATCGGTCGTGAATTCCCCGGTCAGACGCTGGTTGAGAAGCGAGGAGATGAACAGCCAGGCATGGGCCTGCTCCAGCAGCTGCGGGTGGTTCTCTTTCAGCCAGATCAGCTTATACAAGGTGTTGAAGGCAAATGCGCCGACGCCGGCAATCTGCTGGAGCTGCTGCGCGGGCATAAAGCGGCCGATATTGTCCATCACCGCCGCGGTACGCGGACATTTCCAGCTGATGACCGGATAGAGCAGCTTGCCCTGTTCATCCACCAGCGCGCCGTCGACGCCGAAGGTGGTGACCGTGATGCCGCGAACCGTGCAGGACGAGAGCGCATCGCTAATCTGCCGGCAGCACTCGGCGAAACGTTGCAGGATCGCCTCCAGCGACCACTGGTGCCATGCGCTGTTCTCCACGGCGATATCGCTGGCGTTGGCCGTTGCGGCGCGGGCGATAATGTTCCCCTGGCGGTCAACCGCAATCGCCCGCACGTTGGTGGCGCCGCAGTCGAGGACCAGGATGACGTCTTTTTTCATAGTGAACTCCATAAACGTCGCCGGATGGCGCCGCGCTTATCCGGCCTACGGTTCTGTAGGCCCGGTAAGCCTGCGCCACCGGGCAAAGCCGCATTAACGTTTATACAGCGGGCCGTAGTTTTCGCAGGCGCGGTAATCCTGGCCTTCGCTATCCATACCGTGCGCAGACCAGCTGGAGGGGCGATAAATTTTCGCCTCATCTACGTTATGCATGCAGACCGGGATCCGCAGCATCGACGCCAGGGTGATAAAGTCGGCGCCGACGTGCCCGATGGTCAGCACGCCGTGGTTAGCGCCCCAGTTCGCCATCACCGAGTAGACGTCGGAGAACGGGCCTTTACCGGTCAGGCGCGGCGCAAACCAGGTCGTGGGCCAGGTGGAGTTGGTGCGGGCATCGAGTTGGTCATGCATCGCTTTCGGCAGCTCTACGCTCCAGCCTTCGGCGATTTGCAGTACCGGGCCAAGACCTTTGATGATATTCACGCGGGTCATGGTGAACGGCACGCCGCCTTCGGTCAGGAAGCGGGAGGAGAAGCCGCCGCCGCGGAAGTATTCATGAATCGCCGGGCACCATTCGGTGGCCGCCAGGCAGGCGTCGGCCTCCTGCTGGCTGATTTCCCAGTGCGGTTTCATGGTTGGCTTGCCTTCCGCATCGCGCTGTTTGCAGGCGCCGTCCAGCGCCGCCGAACCGGAGTTGATCAGGTGGATGATGCCGTGCTCCGCCAGCCCGGTGAGCGGTTGTCCGGTGACGCGTTCTACCGCTTCCGGCGACCAGTAGGTGCGCACGTCGGCAAATACCTGAGCGGTGCCGGTCAACTGGTGGCCCATCAGCATTGCCACGCCGTTGAGGCTGTCGTTTTCCGTGGCGACGACAAAGGGTTCGCGTACGCCGTTCCAGTCGAACGAGCTATTGAGCAGCGCTTCGGCGGTATCGCCGTTGGGGTATTGATCGGTCCAGTGGCGCTGGCCCTGAAAACCCGCAGCGATGGCGTTATAGCCCAATGACTCTTCGACCAGCCCTTTTTCCGCCAGCTTGCTGTTGCCCTGCATCATGTCGCGAATGCACATCGCCATCAGCAGGCTCTCTTTCAGCACCGCGCGGCTCTGTTCGGCATTGCGCTTATACTGCTGCGCGTTCTGGTCTTCGCCGTAGCGGAAGTTTTTATCCGCCCACGCCAGCGCCATTTCCAGCTCGCTTTCATCATAGATTTTCTGGTCGATGCGGCGGCGCAGTTCGGTCATGTCCACCGCCTGCACTTTCATACCGAGCCAGGACTCGAAGAAGTTGTGATCGACGATAGAACCGGCAATCCCCATCGACACGCCGCCGACGGAAAGATAGCTTTTGCCCTTCATGCTGGCGACCGCTAAGCCGGCGCGGGCAAAGCGCAGCAGTTTTTCTTCGACATCCGGCGGAATGGTGGTGTCGTCGGCGTCCTGTACGTCGTGGCCATAAATGGAGAATGCCGGAATACCCTTCTGGCTATGCGCCGCCAGCGCCGCCGCAAGGTAAACCGCGCCGGGGCGCTCGGTGCCGTTAAAGCCCCAGATGGCTTTTGGCCGCAGCGGATCCATATCGATAGTTTCGCTGCCGTAGCACCAACACGGGGTGACGGTAATGGTGACGCCGACGTTCTGGCTGCTGAATTTCTCCTCGCAGGCAGCGGACTCCGCCATACCCGCGATGCAGCTGTCGGCGATGACGCACTCAATCTGCGCGCCGCAGGCGTGACGCAGTTTTTCCGCGATCAGCGCGGCGGTGGCTTTCGCCATGTTCATGGTTTGTTCTTCCAGCGACTCGCGTACTCCCATGCGGCGTCCATCGATCACCGGGCGAATGCCAATTTTCGGTAAGCTGATTTTTTTCATTACAGATTCCTCACGTTATTCGGATAAATGTTTAGTTAGCTGCCGTTTGCGAACGGAAACGGGCGAAAATGAAGATGACGGCAAAGCACAGGGCCGGAACCAGCTCCGCGGTGGGAATATTGCCGGCGGCGTCGCTGACAAAGCCCATCACCGGGGTGACGATCCCGCCGCCAATAATGGTCATGACGATAAAAGAGGAGCCGTATTTGGTGTCCTGCCCCAGGTTTTTGATGCCCAGCGAGAAGATGGTCGGATACTGAATGGACATAAAAGCGCTGCACAGCGTCAGGGCCAGCAGACCCACGTGGCCGCCGGTGAAAGCGGAAATCAGGCACAGGATCATGGAAAGCAGGGCGTAGGCCGCCAGCACTTTATGCGGCGCGAAGCGGCTGATGAGCCAGGTACCGGAGAAGCGGCCGATAAAGAAGCACACCATGGTGCCGGTCAGATAGTTGGCGGCGAAACCGGGCGTCATGCCGGGGATCTCTTCGATAGCGTAGCGAATCAGATAGCTCCAGCAGGCGGTTTGCGCGCCAACGTAGCAGAACTGCGCCAGCACAGCCCAGCGCCAGTGGCGAACGCGGACCAGGCGAGCAAGGGAAGCGGAGAAAGAACTCTGGTTGGCGTCACTATGGTCGTCGCTCTGCAGGGCCGGAAATTTGGTCAACATAATCAACAGAGCGACCAGTAAGACAACCGCGACGATGATCATATACGGGGTTTGCACCGAGAGCACCAGGCTGTGCTTATAGGCGCTAAGCTGCTCCGGAGCCATTTTATCGAGCACATCCTGCGATTGATGCGGCACATTAGACAAAATAAGACTTTGCCCAAAAACCACCGCAATAATGGCGCCAAACGAGTTAAAGGTCTGGGCAAGATTAAGCCGGAAGTGACCGCCGCTTTCTGGGCCTAACACGGTAACAAA
Source organism: Klebsiella sp. BDA134-6 (assembly GCF_015601345.1). Classification (NCBI taxonomy): domain Bacteria; kingdom Pseudomonadati; phylum Pseudomonadota; class Gammaproteobacteria; order Enterobacterales; family Enterobacteriaceae; genus Klebsiella; species Klebsiella sp. BDA134-6. The sequence continues at coordinate 4,792,382 of NZ_CP064784.1, read as the reverse complement.
CGGGTTTGCCGCGGTTTCTAAACACCCTAAGCCCGCAGCAATAATAAACAGGCCAATCAGAAATAAGGTGTAATTCATGACCTCGGCGGCGGGCCAGAATAGCGCGGCGCCAAAAGCATATAAGAACAGTCCGGTAATAATGCCGGCTTTATAACTTAACTTTTTCATCAAGATTCCGGCCGGAATAGGGATGACGAAATAGCCGAAATAAAAGGCGGATTGAATCAGTCCGGCCTGAAAATTCGTCAGCGTAAAGGCTTGTTGAAATTGTGGTAATAAAATATCGTTGAGATTATTAGCGACCGCCCAAAGAAAAAATAACGAGCACAGCAGGGCGAAGGGAATAATGTAGCGCTTGCTTTTCCCTGTCTCTACCGCACGAAAACTCTGCGTTTGTATTGTTGTGTTTCCCATAGCATCCTCATTGGTTCAGAAGCGTGTTCAGCGGCCGGCTTATGCCCACCAGACCACAATAATCAGGTGAGCTCTTGCGGCGACGTCAACAGTGAAATAAACATCACGGAATGAACTCATGAATGCATTTTCAAATTAAAAACGCCTTTTAATATGATGACGGTCACATTTAGCATCCCCTCGGTGATTTTATGTGATTATCATCACTTTAATTATCAGAAAAACATGACCGTTTGAGGAAGTTAATTCTAAAACCCACAGGTTGAATGCCCGATTTAATTTATAATAAAGAAAACGGTCAGTTGTTAAAACTATCAGCAAAATGCCCGTTTTTAAATCTATGAGTAAGAACGGGCATTTTTTTATCAGGCAAAAACGAGAGAACGCTTTTTTTAGCCTGAAATAAGTGAGAGGTATCACAGAACCGGTGAATGTAAATTCCTTTCTGATTATTCGGGATGAAGATGATGGGCAATTATTCGAGTTATTCAACAGCGTCGCGCGTCTTATCCGACGAGCCGTCTGTTGTGGCATTGCGCATCATAAAGAGAGGTAAAGAATGGAACGAAATAGACTGGCCCGGCAGATTATTGATACCTGCCTGGAAATGACCCGGCTGGGGTTAAATCAGGGGACCGCCGGCAACGTGAGCGTGCGTTATCAAGGGGGAATGCTGATCACGCCGACGGGTATTCCATATGAAAAGCTGACGGAGGCGCATATTGTGTATATCGATGCCGAAGGCCAGCACGAACAGGGTAAACTGCCGTCCAGCGAGTGGCGTTTTCATCTGGCGGCCTATCAGACCCGCCCTGACGCGCACGCGGTGGTGCATAATCACGCGGTTCACTGCACGGCGGTGTCGATCCTCAATCGCCCCATTCCCGCCATTCACTATATGATTGCGGCGGCGGGGGGCAACTCTATCCCCTGCGCGCCATACGCCACGTTCGGTACCCGCGAGCTGTCTGAACATGTGGCCGTGGCGTTGAAAAATCGTAAAGCGACGCTGCTGCAGCACCATGGACTGATCGCTTGTGAAGAGAATCTGGAAAAGGCCCTGTGGCTGGCGCATGAAGTTGAGGTACTGGCGCAGCTCTATCTCAGTACCCTGGCGATTATCGATCCGGTGCCGGTTCTTGATGACGAGGCCATCGCCGTTGTGCTGGAGAAATTCAAAACCTACGGATTGCGTATCGAAGAGTGATGCCGTAAGCGAAGGTTTCTGCCGACGGCTTCCGGGAAACAGATCCAGTGCGGCTTCGCTTATTCCCCCGGTGGTGGCTGGCGCCTTACCGGGGCTACTGGGTCATCACCGTCTGCGGATCGGTAGCCCGGAAAGATGCGCAGCATTGCCTCCGGGAAGCCCCAGCGCTAGCGGGCCAGCCGCAGCTGCTGCAGGTTGCCGTCCAGCTGTAAATCGGTTTGCAGACGTGCGATTTCCCGGCAGGTGAAGGCCATCTCTTGCTGTTCTTCCAGCTTCTTGCGCCACTTCTCCGGCACGTCCGCCAGCCGCGCGTAGATTCCTTCCAGATCCTGGAAATCGGTTAATAGCTGGGCGGCGCTTTTTGGACCAATCCCCGCCACGCCGGGAACCTTTGAGCTGCTGATGCCCGCCAGCCCCCAGTAGTCGGGCAGCTGCTCCGGCGTCACGCCAAACTCTTTGGCGATAAACGGCGCGTCGAGCCAGCGCTTCTGGAAATAGTCGCGGATGCGAATCGTCGGCGACAGCAGCTGGCAGTAGCCTTTGTCGGTTGAAACGATGGTTGCCTGATGGCCGGCCTGCGCCACCTTTACCGCCAGGGTCGCGGCGAGATCGTCAGCTTCGCTGCCGCTGAGCGCCCAGCAGCGAAACCCGCGCTGCTCAAACGCCGCCCGCAGCGCCGGCATTTCCGCTTCGAGGGTCTCCGGCATCGGCGCGCGCCCGGCTTTATAATCGGGCAGGCGCTGATGCCGCCAGCCGTGGCCGCGGTCTTCATCATCAAATACCGCCACCACGTGGGTCGGCTGGCTATGAACCACCAGCTGTTCGAGCGCATGCAGGCAGGTATCGACGCAGGGTGACCCCTGCACCGCATGGATGCGGCGAATCAGATTAAGTGCGTCGACGATTAGCAAATGAACGGCCACGGATCCCCCTTATTCTCAACGTCTTTTAGGGTAACACCACCGCGCGGATGAGGCTATTGGCACCAGGAAAATCAGGAAGATGCCTCGCAGTTTCGGGCTAACCAACGTGCATCAGCAGGCGAGGATCGCTATGAGTGGCCTCGCCGTACCAGACCGCCTCGCGTACCGACACCGGTTTGTGGATCAGGCCCAGCGCGTAAAAACGATCGGCGATACTTTGCTGGGCGCGAATCACGTGGAGATCCATTGGCCGCGGTCGATGGCTGCGGCGCGCCAGGGCTCGGGCCAGAGAAGCGGCGTTAAGCCCCAGCTCGGCGGAGAGCAGTCCGACGGCTTCCTCCCGATGCTGGTCGATAAACTGCCCGGTCTGCGTCAGTTCCGCCAGCAGGCGCTGCATGATATCGCTATTGCGGCTGGCGTAGTCGCGGCGCGACAGGTAGAACTGGTGGTTATTGACGCGCCCCTCGCCGCTGGCGACAACCCGTAATTCACCGCTATCTTCCGCGTCGCTGAGCAGCGGATCCCACATCATCCAGGCGTCCACAGCCAGGTAATCGCTGGCGGTCAGTGGATATTTCGGCGGAATATAGACCACTTTGACGTCATGTAATCCCAGCCCGGCCTCTTCCAGGATATGCAGCAGCAGCCAGTGCACGTTAGAACCTTTATTCAGCGCGATACGCTTGCCGCGCAGGTCGGTAAGGGTGCGAATGTCGCTGTGCTGCGGGACGACCATCGCCACGCTTTGCGGCGCGGGTGGTTCCCAGGCGACGTAGACCAGCTCGCTGTTATTGGCCTGCGCGAAAACCGGCGGCGCTTCGCCGGTGGTGCCAAAATCGATTTCATCGCAGGCTAGCGCGTGCAGCAGCTGCGGCCCGGCGGGGAACTCGCTCCACAGCACGCTGACGCCGCGGCTGGCAAAGGCTTGCTCAAGACTTTGTCGCGCTTTCAGGATGCCAAGATTGCCGAAGCGCTGGAAGCCGATACGCAGTTCCCGGTCGCGAGAGATCTTTTTGACCGCCGCGCTGTAGCGGGGCTCCTGACGGCGGCGGCTTTTAATGATGCCTAAATTTGCCAGCTGCGTGCGCAGCGCGTGGCGGCTGATACCGAGCAGCGCCGCGGCCTGACTTTGATTATCGTCACTGTGGGCCATCGCGCCGCGTATCAGCGCCCCGGTGACCCTTTCCCACAGCGGTTCGCCCGGCAGGGAAAGCTGACGACGAATAAAATCGTCGAGTTCATTATCGCCAACTGCCGAGGGCTCGTTGTTCAGGGTCGTCAGCCGCAGCTGGGCGGGGCCGATCTCCTCTTCTTTACTCAGCAATACCGCGTTATGCAGGGTGTTTTCCAGCTCGCGAATATTGCCCGGCCAGGTGTACGCCATCAGTCTTGCCAGCGTCTCCGGGGCCAGACGGCGAACCGGGCGACCTAAGCGGCGGGCGTAGAGCGAGAGAAAATGGTCCGCCAGCACCGGAATATCCTGGCGACGCTGGCGCAGCGGCGGCAGCGGCACGATGGCGATATTCAGTCGATAGTAGAGGTCTTCGCGGAAACGACGCTCGCGGATGGCCTGCATCAGATCCACGTGGGTGGCGGCGATCACCCGCACATCGACCTTAATGGCCTTGCGCGAGCCGACGCGGGTGATTTCGCGCTCCTGCAGGACGCGCAGCAGTTTCACCTGGAGCGCCAGGCTAAGCTCGCCGATTTCATCGAGCAACAGCGTGCCGCCTTCCGCCGCTTCGAACCAGCCGGGATGGCTTTGTACCGCGCCGGTAAACGCTCCTTTTTCATGGCCGAACAGCTCCGCTTCCGCCAGGCTTTCGCTGAGCGCGCCGCAGTTGACGGCCAGGAACGGCCGGTGACGGCGCGGGCTATGGTGATGCAGGTAGCGGGCGACGACCTCTTTACCGGTGCCGGTTTCGCCGACGATCAGTACGGTCGCCTCTGTTGGGGCCAGTTTATCCAGCAGGCTCTGAAAAGCTTTCGACGCCGGGTCGATCAGCGTGGGCGTTGAGGATGGAAATTCAGGATTCAGCATGGTTGACCTCCGGCTTTTGATATCCTGAAGTTATCCTGTGCCGGGGACGGAAACCAGAGGGCTAACTCGCCGGTCAGTTGCAAATGCCGCAGTCCGAACGCATTGGCTGCGGCATTTGCAACAGCGGTATACGGTCCCGTTTTATCTAACCGACTGATTTTGTATTGTTAATTTTTTATTCACCATTGGCACGATTATCGCTAACACTCATATAACCAAATTAAAACAACTCTTCGATAAATATCGAATATGGTTATATAGGAAATCGATAATGACGCAAAAAACCGACGACAAAATCAATGTGTTCTGGTTTCTGCCCACCCACGGCGATGGTCGCTACCTGGGCACCGCGGAGGGCGGGCGGCCGGTTGATTTGCCTTACCTGCAGCAGGTAGCGCTGGCGGCCGACAGCCTCGGCTACTACGGCGTGCTGATCCCAACGGGGAAAAGCTGCGAGGACTCCTGGCTGGTGGCCTCGGCGCTGGCGCCGCTGACCCGTCGCCTGCGCTATCTGGTGGCCGTTCGTCCGGGCCTGCAGCCGCCGACGCTGGCGGCGAGGATGGCGACGACGCTCGACCGTCTGTCGGGCGGTCGGCTGCTCATTAACGTCGTCACCGGCGGCGATCCGGTGGAAAACAAAGGCGACGGTATTTTCCTCAGCCACGGCGAACGCTATCAGGTCACCCGCGAATTTCTCGACGTCTACTCGCGCCTGCTGAAAGGTGAAAAGGTGGATTATCACGGCGAGCATATCCACGTGGAAGGCGCGGAAGTGCTGTTTCCGCCGGTACAGGAAAACGGCCCGCCGCTGTTTTTTGGCGGCTCCTCTGAGGAAGCCATCGACGTTGCCGCCGATCAAATCGATACCTACCTGACCTGGGGGGAGCCGCCGGCGCTGGTGGCCGAAAAGCTGGCGGTAGTGCGCGAGCGCGCCGCCGCCCGGGGCCGCACGTTGCAGTACGGGATTCGTCTGCATGTGATTGTTCGCGAAACCGAAGAGGAGGCGTGGGCCGCCGCCGATCGGCTGATTTCTCACCTTGATGACGAGACCATCGCCCAGGCGCAGAAAATTTTTGCCCGTATGGACTCCACCGGCCAGGCGCGCATGAGCTCGCTGCATAAAGGATCGCGCGACAATCTGCGTATTGCGCCGAACCTGTGGGCGGGCGTAGGGCTGGTGCGCGGCGGGGCGGGAACGGCGCTGGTCGGCAATCCGCAGCAGGTGGCAGAACGCATTCGCGAATATCAGGCGCTCGGTATCACCAATTTTATCTTCTCCGGCTATCCGCATCTGGAAGAAGCCCATCGTTTCGCTGACCTGGTCATGCCGCTATTGCCGCTGGCAGGCCACGATCAGCCGAAGGCGCGTAGCGTCAATACCGGCCCGTTCGGCGAAACCATCGGCGGCGATAAGCGTCCGGTGAAACAGGTCAGCGCAAGCTGAGGAGGCGCGTATGTTACACCGGTTTCTGAAGGCGGTGGGCTATGCAAACTGAACCGCACGTAGTGATCGTCGGCGGCGGATTTAGCGGTGCGGCGGTGGCTATTCATCTCCTGCGCCTGGCGCCGACTGGCGTGCGGGTCACGCTGCTGGAGCCGCGCGAGGTGCCCGGTGCGGGCGTGGCCTACTCCACGACCGAACCGAGCCATCGGATTAACGTTCCCGCCGCACGGATGCAGCTTGCCGGGGAAGAGGAGGGCGCATTCGACCGCTGGTACCGCAGCCAGCCTGCTTTTGCTGATGATCCGCAGGCTCTGTTGGAAGACGGCGCGGTCTATCCGCAGCGCGGCCAGTTTGGCCGCTACGTCGCCCAGCGTTTTGCCGAGAAGGCGCGCGCCAGCGGTGGGCGGCTGACGCATCTGCGCGAGCAGGCGCTAAGGTTTGAAGATGGCGAGATTATCACCGATGGCGGGCATCGGCTGCGGGCCGATCTGCTGGTGCTGGCCATCAGCCATCCGCCGCCCTCTCTGCCGTCGCTGGCGACGCCGTTCGCGATCCATCCGGCGCTCATCGCTAACCCCTGGCGAACGGGCGTGCTGGACGCTATCGCGCCGGAGGCGAGCGTCGCGGTCATGGGCACCGGCCTGACGATGGCGGATACCGTCGCGACGCTGACGCGGCTGGGACATCGGGGGCCGATAACGGCATTTTCACGCCGTGGGCTACTCTCCCGCAGCAACCTGAGCGGCAGCGCTGACCCCTGGGAAGGCGAGTATACCTACGGATCGCTGCGCCAGCGGCTGCGGCAAATCCGCCGGGATATCGACCGCGCCGCAGAGCGGGGGCAGGCCTGGCAGGTGGTGCTGGACGCGGTGCGTAATCAGGGGCAGGAGATCTGGCAGGCGCTGTCGGTGGCCGATCGTCAGCGCTTCCTGCGTCATTTACGCAGCTACTGGGACGTTCACCGCTACCGTATCGCTCCCCAGGTCGCCGGGATTCTTGAGCAGCGCCAGCGCAACGGCAGCCTGCGAGTGCTGGCGGCCAGGATTACTGCGCTGGCAGGCGACGCGCAAAAATTGACGCTCACCCTCTCGCCCCGGGGCGGTGAAGCGCAGCGGGTGAGCGTTGACCATTTTATTTTAACCACCGGCCCGGCGCACGGGGCCCTCACCGACAGCCAGCCGCTGCTGCGCCAGCTGAGCCAGGATGGGCTGATTCGCGCCGACGCGTTTGGCCTCGGGCTGGACGTTGATCGCCGCTCGCGGGCGATTGGCCGGGAAGGGCGGGTCGCGCCCAATCTGCTGGTCTCCGGGCCCGCCGCGCGGGCCCACTTCGGTGAACTGATGGGGCTACCGCAGGTAGCTGACCATGCCGCCGCCGTAGCTGCCGAAGCATTACTGGCGCTGGGCATTAAGCAATCCGCCCGATGTCCGGCGTTCTGAACGCCTTTTATCCCCTGATTCCTTTAATGATTATGCGCGCGTCCCGACAGCGGGGCGCGTCGTGGAGAGCGCTATGTCATCACAACGTGAAATTCGTCTGAACGCTTTTGATATGAACTGCGTCGGCCATCAGTCGCCGGGGCTGTGGGCCCATCCTCGCGACCGCTCCTGGCAGTATAAAGACCTTGAGTATTGGGTCGACCTGGCGCGTTTGCTGGAGCGCGGCAAGTTTGACGGGCTGTTTATCGCCGACGTGCTGGGCGTCTATGACGTGCTGAACGGCAACGGCGATGCGGCGCTCCGCCAGGCGGCGCAGGTGCCGGTCAACGATCCGCTGGCGCTGATTACGCCGATGGCGCTGGTGACGGAGCATCTCGGATTCGGTCTGACCGCTTCGCTCTCTTTTGAGCATCCCTATCCGTTCGCCCGCCGCCTGTCGACGCTCGACCATCTGACGAAGGGGCGAGTGGGCTGGAATATCGTGACCTCCTATCTGGAGAGCGGGGCGCGTAATATTGGCCAGAAAGCGCAGACCGACCACGATGCCCGCTACGACTACGCCGATGAGTATCTGGAGGTGGTCTATAAGCTGCTGGAAGGGAGCTGGGAGGATGGCGCGGTGCTACGCGACAGGGAACGTAAGATCTTCAGCGATCCGCGAAAAATTCATCCGATTAACCATCAGGGCAACTTCTTTTCGGTGCCGGGGATCCACCTCTGCGAGCCATCGCCGCAGCGTACGCCGGTGCTCTATCAGGCGGGCGCTTCCAGCCGCGGCAAGCAGTTCGCCGCCGGCCACGCGGAGTGCGTATTTGTCGGCGCGCCGTCGAAAGTGCTGCTGAAAAAGACGGTGGCGGATATTCGCCGTCGCGCCGAGGAGGCCGGGCGCGATCCGCGCAGCATCCTGATCTTCAATATGCAGACGGTCATTGTCGGCGAAACCGACCGTGAAGCTCAGGCGAAATGGCAGGAGTATAAACCGTACGTTAGCTACGAAGGGGCGCTGGCGCTGCTCTCCGGCTGGACCGGCATCGACCTTGGTCAGTATCAGCCGGATCAGGTGCTGGAGTATCTGCATACCAACGCGATTCAGTCGATGGTAGAGGCGTTTTCCACCGCCGATCCGAATAGCCAGTGGACCGTACAGAAGCTGGCGGACTGGGCGGGGATCGGCGGCTTCGGGCCACTGGTGGTCGGCAGCCCGCAGACGGTCGCCGATGAGCTGCAGTCCTGGGTCGAGGAGACCGACGTCGATGGCTTTAACCTCGCCTATGCAGTGACCCACGAAACCTTCCGCGACGTGGTGGATTTGCTGGTCCCGGAGCTGCAAAAGCGCGGCGTGTTTAAGCAGGAGTATCGCGAGGGAACCCTGCGCGAGAAGCTGTTTGGCGCCGGCCCGCGGCTGGCTGCGCCGCATCCGGGCGCAGGCTATCGCTACGGCGCGCAGGTCGTGGTCGGACGTGAAGAGAAGGTGAGTTAATTTTGCCGGTCCCCCTCTCCCCGAAGGGTGAGGGGCTGAACTGTGGGGCGGAAGGTTTTTCCCGGAGGCGGCGCTTGACAAGCCTGTCCGGGCTAAGGGTCTATCACCATCTGCGGGCCGGTAGCCCGGGTAAGGCGCTGGCGCCGCGACCCGGGAAGGAAGGGAAGGCTTACTGTTTATCCAGCGACCAGGTTGCGCTACGCACATCGACTTTCACCGGCAGCAGGCCGATACGGGTGAAGGTATCCGCCAGCGCCTGCTGTTCGTTATAGACCGCAGGCGTCATACGCTCTGCGCCATAAGGCAGACGCGCCAGCGTCTTCAGCCAGATAGCTTTATCCAGCCCGGTAGAGGTGGAGAGGATCCCGGCGGCATCGTCCTGATGACCGTTGGCCCATTCGCTCAGTTTACCCAGCTCATCCACCACCTGCTTTGCGGTATCCGGATACGTGTCGGCAAATTTGCGGCTGGCCAGGTAGAAAGTGTAGTGCGGCACCAGCCCTTCGGCATTGCGAATCTGCCGCGCTTTGGCGTTCGTTTCCACTTCGGCGAGGAACGGATCCCAGATAACCCAGGCGTCAATGGCGCCGCGCTGGAAGGCGGCGCGGGCGTCAGCAGGCGGCAGATAGACCGGCGTGATATCTTTATAACTCAGCCCGGCTTTCTCCAGCGCGGTCACCAGCAGATAGTTCACGTCGGAGCCTTTGTTGAGCCCCACGCGCTTGCCTTTAAGGTCGGCGACACTCTTAATCGTCGAGTTTTCCGCCACCACGATGGCTTCGGTTTTTGGGTTCGCCGGAGAGTGGGCTAAATAGACCAGATCCGCCTGCGCCGCCTGGGCAAAGGCCGGGGGCGCATCGCCGGTGGCGGCAAGATCGATGCTGCCGACGTTCAGTCCTTCCAGCATCTGCGGCCCGGCGGGAAATTCAATCCAGCGTACGGCGATACCCTGCTTTTTGAAGCTTTCATCGAGGGTGCCGCGATATTTAAGCAGCGCGAAGATATTCGCTTTCTGATAACCGATGTTCACGGTCTCCGGCGCCTTCGCCAGCGCGGAAGTGGATAAGCCTGCAAGCAGGAGCAGCAGCGTCGGGCGGGATAATCTGAGCATGATTTGTTCTCCTTGAGCGGTTTTCCGTAAGGTAACAAATCGTCTTTATAACTAATAAATAACTAAATTATCATTTATATAACATAAATGAAGGGTGAGGGCAGGGAAAAGACAGCCCGGCATACCGCAGCATACCGGGAGAGGGGTTAATCGCAGGCGACAATCTTCATTGCCAGGCCGCCGCGCGAGGTTTCACGATATTTGGCGTTCATATCTTTGCCTGTTTCGTACATGGTCTCGATGACTTTATCGAGGCACACCCGCGGCTCGCTGGTGCGGCGCAGGGCCATACGCGCGGCGTTGACCGCCTTGACCGCCGCGATAGCGTTACGCTCGATGCACGGCACCTGCACCTGGCCGGCAACCGGATCGCAGGTGAGACCGAGGTTGTGTTCCATACCAATTTCCGCAGCGATGCATACCTGACCCGGACTGCCGCCCAGCAGTTCAGCCAGACCGGCCGCCGCCATTGAACAGGCTACGCCGACTTCTCCCTGGCAGCCCACTTCGGCGCCGGAAATTGAGGCGTTCATCTTATAGAGCGAGCCAATGGCGCTGGTGACCAGCATATAGCGCGCCAGCGAGTTGGCGTTCACTTTGCGGATGAACTTGTCATAGTAGGCCAGCACCGCAGGTACGATACCGCAGGCGCCGTTGGTCGGCGCGGTCACCACGCGCCCGCCGGCGGCGTTCTCTTCGTTAACCGCCAGGGCGAACATATTAATCCAGTCAACGACCGCCATCGGGTCGCTGTTGGTATTGTCCTGGCTTACCAGCATCCGGCGCAGCGCGGCGGCGCGACGGGGAACCCGCAGCTTGCCCGGCAAAACCCCCTCGGTGGTAATGCCGCGCTCAATTCCGCTGCTCATCACCTCCCAGACCGCGGCAAAGTGCTGCTCCAGCGCTTCTTTACTGTGCAGCGCCAGCTCGTTTTGCATCATCAGGCCGGAGAGCGATAGCCCGCTTTCGCGGCAGTGGCGCTGCAGGTCGGCGGCGCTTTTATACGGATAAGGGACGGCGACAGGCGCTTCGGCGGTCACGCCGAAATGGTCTTCGTCGACGATAAACCCGCCGCCGATGGAGTAGTACGTCTGGCTGTAGAGAACCTTCTCGCCGCCGAGGGCGGTAATACGCATGCCGTTCTCATGCCGCGACAGGTTGTCGGCGTGGAAATTCATGCACTGATCGACCGGGAACGCCACTTCCTGCTGGCCGTTCGCCAGCATCAGGCGGCCATGGGTGTTGACGTCCTGGATAAAGCCGGGAATCGCGTCGATATCGACGGTATCCGGCAGGTTGCCCGCCAGGCCCATAATAATCGCGATGTCGGTATGGTGGCCTTTACCGGTCAGGGAAAGGGAGCCGTAGACATCGACGACGACTTTGGTTACCTCGGGAAGCAGCCCGCGCTCAATAAGATCGTCCGTGAATTGTTTGCCCGCTTTCATCGGTCCAACGGTGTGGGAGCTGGAAGGGCCAATGCCGATTTTAAAAATATCGAATACGCTGATCATGATGCATCCAGTGCTGTCGGGAGGCGCGCCGCCGTTAAGCGGCGCGGGGGATATTAGCTAAACAGAGAGTAGAAAATCGCGGAGATAGCAATCAGGCCCATAATCACTACGAATACGTTGCTGACGTGGCCGCTGTATTTGCGCATCGCCGGGACTTTCTGAATCGCGTACATCGGCATCAGGAACAGAATCATCGCGATAATCGGGCCGCCCAGAGTTTCGATCATCCCAAGGATGCTGGGGTTCAGCGTCGCCACAATCCAGGTGGTGACCAGCATGAACAGGGCGGTGATTTTGTTCAGTTTGTTGATTTCGATGGACTTGCCTTTACCGCGCAGGGATTTAATCACCATGCCGTTAAAGCCTTCGCGAGCGCCCAGGTAGTGGCCAAGGAAGGATTTGGTGATGGCGATCATCGCAATGATCGGCGCCATCCAGGCGATGATCGGCGCGTTAAAGTGGTTCGCCAGGTAAGACAGAATCGAGATGTTCTGATCTTTCGCCGCCGCCAGATCCGCCGGGGAGAGGCTCAGTACGCAACTGAAGACGAAGAACATCACGGTAAGCACCATCATAATGTGCGCGCGGGCCAGAATGCTGGAACATTTTTTCTCTGCGCCCTGGCCGTACTCTTCGCGTTTCGCCACGGCGAAGGAGGAGATGATCGGCGAGTGGTTAAAGGAGAACACCATGACCGGAATCGCCAGCCATAGGGTCATCCACAGGCCGTTGCCGGTCGCGGTCGCGCTGCTCAGGGAGAGTGTCTCCAGCGCCGCGCCGTTCCACTGCGGGATCAGATAAAAGGCCAGGATCATCAGCGCGACCACGAACGGGAACACCAGCACGCTCATCGCTTTCACAATCATCTGCTCGCCGAAGCGCACGATGGTCATCATGCCGACAATCAGAATCAGGGAAAGAATCGCGCGCGGCGGCGGCGTGATATGCAGCTGGTGCAGCATAAAGCTTTCGACGGTATTGGTGATCGCCACGCTGTAAACCAACAGAATCGGGTAGATGGCGAAGAAGTAGAGCAGGGTAATCAGCTTACCTGCGCCGACGCCGAAATGCTCTTCGACCACTTCGGTGATGTCTTCACCTGGATTCTTACCGGACAGCACGAAACGGGTCATCCCGCGGTGGGCGAAGAAGGTCATCGGGAAGGCCAGAATCGCCATGATGATCAGCGGGATCATACCGCCGACGCCGGCGTTGATCGGCAGGAACAGGACGCCCGCGCCGATAGCCGTGCCGTACAGGCCCAGCATCCACATGGTGTCCGTCTTACGCCAACCGCTACGGGTAGCATCCGAAACGATGGTGCTGGTTTGAGTGGTTTCCATCTGTATCTCCTGGAGGAAGCAACAAAATCTATTGAATAAAAAAGACCAAATAATATGAAATTCGTTTGTTTACGGTTTTTTAGGCATTTTCTCCGTAACAATTGGTGCGGGAAGATACATTTATATGGTGAATGCATCAGTGATCGCGATCTCAAATGCAATAATCCACTTTAAATGTAAGCAATTTTAGTCCAACAGCCTGTTTCTGGTGATCAGCCAGAGATTTGTGGCGCGGAGGCTATCATTTTCAGCATATGAGAGAATAGTGGCGGGACGTAATAACGAGGTTTTTACTGTAAAAATGCGATGTTCTCGACGTTTTTACGTTAAAAGTCATCTTTCCTGGTGATATTTATTGCCATTTTTGGAAACGCAAACGATTGGCTTTTGTGGAAATGGCGCTAAAAATTCATAAAAGGAATGATTTATTTGGAAAGCATTCGGGCGTATTGAGAACTGAAGACGCGGGGAAATATTGCGGCAAGGGCGGGGAGAAATGCCCGGGGGGCGTAAGCCGCCGCCCGGGAGAAGAGCACAAGAGAACTCAGGAACAGATTTCGTAGCAGGGGATGTAGGCGGTGCCGCCCGGCAGCTTCATACGATGCTGCGCCACAAAGCCCTGCAGCAAGTCATCCATGCGGCGCATCATCGCCGGATCGCCGTGAATCTTATACGGGCCGAATTTCTCGATAGCCTGGATACCCACCTCTTTAACGTTACCGGCGACGATACCGGAGAAGGCGCGGCGGAGATCCGCTGCCAGCACTTCCACCGGCTGGTCCGGATAGAGTTTAAGGTTGGCCATATTGTCGTGGGTGGGGTCGAACGGCATCTGCAGGTCCGGCGCAATACGCATCGACCAGTTGAAGCTGTAGGCGTCTCCGGTTTCGCGGCGGTTCTCTTTGACCATCGGCATCGCTTTTTTCATCTGACGGGCAACTTCTGCGGCGTCGTCGATGATGATGCGATAGTGACGACGGGCGGATTCGCCCAGCGTATGGACGATAAACTCATCCAGTACGCGGAAATAATCGGCGCTCTCTTTTGGCCCGGTGAGGATCAGCGGCAGAACCTGCGACTTGTTCGACGGGTGCATCAAAATGCCCAGCAGATAGAGCAGCTCTTCCGCCGTGCCCACGCCGCCCGGGAAGATGATGATGCCGTGGGCGATGCGCACGAACGCCTCCAGACGTTTTTCGATATCCGGCATGATGATCAGTTCGTTCACCAGCGGATTCGGCGGCTCGGCGGCGATAATTGACGGTTCGGTCATCCCGATAAAGCGGCTGTCTCTGTAACGCTGCTGCGCGTGGCCGACGGCGGCGCCTTTCATTGGCGCTTCCATCGCGCCCGGTCCACAGCCGGTGCAGATGTTAAGTTCGCGCAGACCCAACTGGGTGCCTACGCGGCGGGCGTACAGATACTCATTTTCGTTAATCGAGTGGCCGCCCCAGCAGACAATCATATTTGGCGCTTCGCCAACGTGCAGGGCGCGGGCGTTACGCAAAATGGAGAAGACCAGGTTGGTGATATGCACCGAGCTTTCAAGATCGAGGTTCGGGAAGCGGACGGTGTTGTGGATCTGGCCGTAGACGAACAGGATATCGCGCAGTACGGCAAACAGGTTGGCCTGCAGGGAACGGATAATACGCCCGTCAACGAAAGCGTCTTCCGGCGGGTTGATCAGTTCCAGCTTCACGCCGCGTTCGCGACGCAGCACGTTAATATCGAAGTTTTCAAAACGAGACAGAAGCTCCTTGCTGTTATCGGTCAGGCTCCCCGAGTTGAGCACAGCAAGCGAGCAGTTGCGAAAGAGTTGATACAGGTCACTGCTGGCGGTGCGTTTAAGCATATCCACTTCCAGCTGCGACAGCATATCCATTGAACCAAGCGGGCTAACATGTGTAATCAAGTGAACTCCTTACAGGACGATTATCGTCTTCCTGTGATTACAATAGCCCTGCTGATGGCGTTTTCACAACCTTGCGCGCGGGTTAACGCACGCAAATTGTGAAAATGTTGATTATTGACGGGCGAGGCGACCGGTGGCCGGCACAAAATCGGTATTGCTGCGCCACGGGTTGATGTCCAGACCGCCGCGTCGCGTGTAGCGCGCATAAACCGAAAGGGCTTCCGGCTGGCAGAAACGCTGAATATCGTTAAAGATGCGCTCTACGCACTGCTCGTGGAATTCGTTGTGATGGCGGAATGACACCAGATAGCGCAGCAGTTTTTCGCGATCGATTTTCGCCCCGCGATACTGAATCTGCACCGAGCCCCAGTCAGGCTGATGGGTAATCAGGCAGTTGGACTTCAGCAGATGGCTGACCAGGGTCTCTTCGACCACTTTGCCGGCAGCGGCGTCCTGCAGGTAATCGGCGCTAAACTGGTAGTTATCGATTTCAATATCCTGGTCGTCGATGCAGGTGCCGTGCAGATGGGCCACCGGCTGGCCTTCGAGCTCATCAAGGCGATACAGCGACACCTTCACTTCCCCTTCGGCGCAGGCGCTGAGATCGCGCGCCAGCGTCGCCTCGACCGCCTGCCAGTCGGCAAAACGCGTCTGGTTAAAGCTGTTGAGATAGAGCTTAAAGCTTTTTGATTCCACCAGATTTACGGTGGTGTCGCTGAGCTCAACGTGGCCCACGGCGACCTGCGGCAGACCTTTGGCGTTCAGCCAGGAGAGCTCGTACAGCGTCCAGATATCGGCGCCGTGAAACGGCAGATTATCGGCGTGCAGATCCAGCGGGTCGCGGTTCAGGCTGCGCGGGACGCCCTGAAGCAGGCTGGCGTCGTAGGTATCGCGGTAATCGGTTGATTTTCCGAGCGTGAGGCCGGCCAGCGCCTGATGATTATCGTAAGAAGACATGTTTCACCATAGTTAAAGCGGTTACACTATATGCCAAGTGTATCCTGTCTAACGTGAAGAGAGAAACCGGTGGATCAGCAAACCGCAGAAGCGCTACAAGCATTTACCCAACGTTACTGTGAGGCGTGGCAGCAGCAGCGCTCCAGCCTGCCGCGTAGCGAAGAGCTTTACGGTATTCCGTCGCCGTGCGTCAACGGCACGGATGATGACGGTGTTTTCTGGCAGCCGCAGCCGTTTTCATTAGAACAAAACATTCACGCAGTTGAACGGGCGCTGGAGATTGTGGTACAACAACCGCTTCATGCTTATTATACCACTCAGTTTGCCGGTGATATGCAGGCGCGTTTCGCCGATGAAACCATGACGCTGCTGCAAACCTGGAGCCCGGATGATTTCCAGCGGGTGCAGGAAAATCTGATCGGTCATCTGCTGGTGCAAAAGCGTTTGAAGCTGTCGCCGACCCTGTTTATCGCCACCCTCGACAGCGAACTGGATGTCATTTCGGTCTGTAATATGAGCGGTGAAGTGATCAAAGAGACCCTTGGCACCCGAAAACGCGCGACCCTTTCCCCCTCGCTTGCGAGTTTCCTCAATTCCCTTAAGCCTGTTCTGTAATCCAGACTACTCAAATTTTTGTGAGAGATCTCTTACAAGACCTGTAAGAGATCGTCATCATTTAAGCCGATCCTTCAAGGACTATATTTTAAGAAATTTAAGATTTTTCAAGTGATTAATGATTTTCTTATTAAGGATACTGACGAATAATCTTAAGATATTGTCTTAACAAGGGTTGTAAGACAGGGCGGAATCAGGGATTCTATACACATCGACAGGGAGTTGATAAACGAAGTGAACATCAGGATGATGACGCTTCTGCAGGACCCGCCAGGACGGCGTTGCAAGGACAGGCTTCAGGATGAAGCACAGGATAACGCAGGATTGCGTAAAAGGACACCTCCAGGAAGGAGAACGAGAGCCGAGCGGGACGTTCGGTGGATCAGGAAGATCAGGATAGACTTAAGGATGAGTTATTTCGCATCGGGGTGGTGTGAAAGCAGGATGCAACTGTTTATGGATGAACATGGTCAGGAGACCTCAGGAAAAGTTTTCAAGGACGAGCAGGGAGCACCAATGTAGCTGGATTGCTGCAAAACGAACCGGGAGCACTGTTTTATACAGTGCTCCCTTTTTTTATTTCTCGTCTGAATTTGCTATTCTGCGCCGGTTTTCAACTCACCGAGGTTTCCCATGACTCTTGACCATCGCGTGCGCGAGCGCCTGCTCGCCATTGAAGCGCTGCTGCGCGAAACGGAACACTGGCAGGATAGTGCCCCCGATAGCCGCGCGTTTGCCAGCGAACAGCCGTTTTGCCTCGACACCATGGAGCCGATTGAATGGCTGCAGTGGGTATTGATTCCGCGTATGCGCCAGCTGCTGGAAAGCGGAATGCCGCTACCGCAGAACTTCGCCGTTGCCCCCTATTATGAGATGGCTCTCGATAACGCTCACCCCGTACGCGAGCGGTTGCTGGCCGAACTGGTCCTGCTGGATGCGCTGTTTGCCGGCGGCGAAGCCTGATGCTGGAAATTTTATATCAGGACCGTTGGCTGGTCGCGGTAAACAAACCTTCGGGCTGGCTGGTGCACCGTAGCTGGCTGGATCGTGATGAAAAAGTGGTGGTAATGCAGACCGTGCGCGACCAGATAGGCCAGCACGTGTTCACCGCCCATCGTCTCGACAGGCCGACGTCCGGCGTGTTGTTGATGGGGCTATCGAGCGAAGCAGGAAGATTGCTGTCGCAGCAGTTCGAGCAGCATCAAATGCAGAAACGCTATCATGCGATCGCCCGCGGCTGGCTCAACGACGAAGCGGTGCTTGATTATCCGCTGGTTGAGGAGCTGGATAAAATCGCCGATAAGTTCGCTCGCGAAAATAAAGACCCGCAACCGGCGGTGACGCATTATCGCGGCCTGGCGACGGTAGAGATGCCGGTGGCGACCGGACGTTACCCCACGACCCGCTATAGCCTGGTGGAACTGGAACCGAAAACCGGACGTAAACATCAGCTGCGTCGCCATCTTGCCCATCTTCGCCATCCGATTATCGGCGATAGCAAACACGGCGATTTGCGGCAGAATCGCAGCGCGGCGGAACATTTTGGCTGCGATCGGCTGATGCTGCACGCCAGCCAGCTCTCGTTAACGCATCCCTTTACCGGCGAACCGCTGGTCATTCGCGCCGGTCTTGACGACGTCTGGATGCGCGCGCTGTCGCAGTTTGGCTGGCGCGGCCTTCTCCCGCTAAATGAAAGGGTTGAGTTTGCCGACGACTGCGGTCAGGATGAAGAGATACAGGTCAATTCAGGGAGCTAGTCATGGCGGAAGTCGGAATTTTTGTCGGTACGATGTATGGAAATTCGCTCCTGGTCGCCGAAGAGGCGCAGGCTATTTTGAGCGGGCTGGGTCATCAGGCGAAAGTCTTTGAAGATCCTGAAGTCAAAGACTGGGAGTCATATACCGGGAAATATGCGCTAGTGGTGACTTCGACCACCGGGCAGGGCGATTTACCGGACAGCATTGTGCCCTTGTACGAAGGCATCAAAGATATGTACCAGCCGCATTTACGCTATGGCATTATCGCCCTGGGCGATAGCACCTACGCCAACTTCTGCGGCGGCGGTTTGAAGTTTGATGCGTTATTGCAGGAGCAGGGCGGCACGCGCGTGGGCGATATGCTGATGATTGACGCCAGCGAAGATCCGGAACCCGAAAGCGTCTCTAACCCATGGGTAACGCAGTGGGCGACGCTGCTTGATTAAAAAGTTTCGCCCTCTCCCTACAATAGAGGGCGCCCCTTTTATTACTGATGTTCAATGCCAGTGCCAGATTAACGGTCAAAAAGATCGTACCAATTCTCCGCGCGGCTGGCTTCGGGCATTTGCCTTAAAACCTGTGTTATGCCAGGGTCTTTACCGGGCTATTTCACGGGGTCAAGAGAGTTGATTCACACTCCTGTCTTTTGTACCGCCCTCTCCACCTCTCAACGGGCGCGGTTTTTCATTTCCGTGAACCATCCCCCATCTCGTTAGGCATACGCCATAAATCAGATTTGCTCAGCCGGTGAAAGCTGTGTATTTGCACGGTGAGCCCGGCAGCCCCTCTTTTTATACTTTCCCTGCCAGTTCCCAATGCAGTGCCAGATATAACGAAAACAATGAAAAACACTAACACGTCATTCTGAGTACCCTACAGGTTGTGCTGTTCAGAATGAACGTAGCTAACGCTATGATTCAGGAGTGCAACAATGAGTTCATTAAGTCAGGCGGCGAGCGGCGCTGAAAAGCGCACCAATGCTCGCTACTGGATAGTGGTGATGCTGTTTATCGTCACATCCTTCAACTACGGCGACCGCGCCACCTTATCCATTGCCGGATCGGAGATGGCCAAAGATATTGGTCTTGACGCCGTTGGCATGGGTTATGTTTTCTCCGCCTTCTCATGGGCCTACGTTATCGGTCAGATCCCAGGCGGCTGGCTGCTTGACCGATTCGGTTCAAAACGCGTCTATTTCTGGTCCATTTTTATCTGGTCCATGTTTACCCTACTGCAGGGCTTCGTCGATATCTTTAGCGGCTTCGGCATTATCGTCGCGTTGTTTACCCTGCGTTTCCTTGTCGGCCTGGCCGAAGCGCCATCTTTCCCCGGAAACAGCCGTATCGTCGCGGCCTGGTTCCCCGCCCAGGAGAGGGGCACGGCGGTGGCTATTTTTAACTCCGCGCAATACTTTGCCACCGTTATTTTTGCGCCAATCATGGGTTGGCTGACCCATGAGGTGGGCTGGTCGCACGTGTTCTTCTTTATGGGCGGCCTCGGGATTATCATCAGCTTTGTCTGGCTGAAGGTGATTCATGAACCGAACCAGCATCCGGGTGTGAACCAAAAAGAGCTGGATTACATTGCCGCAGGCGGCGCGCTGATCAACATGGATCAGGCGGCAGCCAAAGCCAAAGTGCCATTTAGCGTAAAATGGGGGCAAATCAAGCAGCTGCTGGGTTCCCGCATGATGATCGGCGTCTATATCGGTCAATACTGCATCAACGCTTTAACCTATTTCTTCATCACCTGGTTCCCGGTTTATCTGGTGCAGGCGCGCGGCATGTCCATTCTGAAAGCCGGTTTTGTCGCGTCGGTGCCGGCAATTTGCGGCTTCGCGGGCGGCGTGCTCGGCGGGATTATTTCCGACTGGCTGATGCGGCGTACCGGCTCGCTGAACATCGCGCGTAAAACGCCGATCGTGATGGGAATGCTGCTGTCGATGGTGATGGTGTTCTGTAACTACGTCAACGTGGAGTGGATGATCATCGGTTTTATGGCGCTGGCCTTCTTCGGTAAAGGCATCGGCGCGCTGGGCTGGGCGGTGATGGCGGATACGGCGCCGAAAGAGATCAGCGGCCTGAGCGGCGGTCTGTTCAATATGTTCGGCAATATCTCCGGCATCGTGACGCCAATTGCCATCGGCTATATCGTCGGAACCACCGGTTCGTTTAACGGCGCGCTGATTTATGTGGGTGTCCATGCGCTGGTGGCGGTGCTGAGCTATCTGGTGCTGGTCGGTGATATTAAGCGTATTGAACTGAAACCAGTGGCAGGATAATCATCATGACAACGCAATCGAGTCCCGTTATCACGGACATGAAGGTTATCCCGGTGGCCGGGCAGGACAGTATGCTGCTCAACATCGGCGGCGCCCATAACGCGTATTTCACCCGCAATATCGTGGTGCTGACCGACAACGCCGGCAATACAGGCGTCGGCGAAGCGCCAGGCGGCGAGGTGATTTATCAGACGCTGGTTGACGCTATCCCGCAGGTGTTGGGCCAGGAAGTCGCCCGCCTGAATAAAGTGGTTCAGCAGGTGCATAAAGGCAACCAGGCCGCGGATTTTGACACCTTCGGTAAAGGCGCCTGGACGTTCGAACTGCGGGTGAACGCGGTGGCGGCGCTGGAAGCAGCGCTGCTGGATCTGCTGGGCAAAGCGCTCAACGTGCCGGTTTGCGAACTGCTCGGGCCGGGCAAGCAGCGTGATGCGGTGACCGTGCTGGGCTATCTGTTCTATGTAGGCGATCGTACGAAAACCGATCTGCCCTACCTGGAAAGCACGCCGGGCAGCCACGCGTGGTATCGCCTGCGCCATCAGGAAGCGCTGAACAGCGAGGCGGTGGTGCGCCTGGCGGAAGCCGCGCAGGATCGCTACGGCTTTAAAGATTTTAAACTGAAAGGCGGCGTGCTGCCCGGCGAGCAGGAGATCGAAACCGCCCGCGCGCTGAAGAAGCGTTTCCCGGATGCGCGCATTACGGTCGACCCTAACGGCGCCTGGCTGCTGGACGAAGCCATCGCTCTGTGTAAAGGGCTGAACGATGTGCTGACCTACGCCGAAGACCCCTGCGGCGCCGAGCAGGGCTTTTCCGGCCGCGAAGTGATGGCGGAATTCCGCCGCGCTACCGGTCTGCCGGTAGCAACTAACATGATCGCCACCAACTGGCGCGAAATGGGCCATGCGGTGATGCTGAACGCCGTGGATATTCCGCTGGCCGATCCGCACTTCTGGACCCTGTCCGGCGCGGTGCGCGTGGCGCAGCTTTGCGATGACTGGGGCCTGACCTGGGGCTGCCATTCCAATAACCACTTTGATATTTCACTGGCCATGTTTACCCACGTCGGCGCGGCGGCGCCGGGTAACCCCACGGCCATTGATACCCACTGGATTTGGCAGGAGGGAGATTGCCGCCTGACCAAAAATCCGCTGGAGATTAAGCGCGGAAAAATCGCGGTTCCGGACGCGCCAGGACTTGGCGTTGAGCTGGACTGGGAGCAGGTACAGAAGGCACATGAGGCCTATAAAAGGCTGCCCGGCGGCGCGCGTAATGACGCAGGCCCAATGCAGTACCTGATCCCCGGATGGACTTTTGACCGTAAACGCCCCGTTTTCGGTCGTCACTGATTTGAATAAGGATTGAACTATGAGCGCACAATTTTCGACCCCCGTTGTTTCTTCTATGCAGGTCATTCCGGTCGCGGGCCACGACAGCATGCTGATGAACCTGAGCGGCGCGCACGCCCCGTTCTTCACGCGTAATATTGTGGTAATTAAAGATAATTCCGGCCATACCGGCGTCGGCGAAATCCCCGGTGGAGAGAAAATCCGCAAGACTCTCGAAGATGCGATCCCGCTGGTGGTTGGTAAGACGTTGGGTGAGTATAAAAACGTGCTGACCGCCGTGCGCAATACTTTCGCCGACCGCGACGCCGGTGGACGCGGTTTGCAGACCTTCGATCTGCGTACCACAATTCACGTAGTGACCGGGATCGAAGCGGCGATGCTGGATCTGCTGGGCCAGCATCTGGGCGTGAACGTGGCGTCTCTTCTGGGCGATGGTCAACAGCGCAACGAAGTGGAAATGCTCGGCTATCTGTTCTTCGTCGGTAACCGTAAAGCCACGCCGCTGCCGTATCAGAGCCAGCCGGATGACAAATGCGACTGGTATCGCCTGCGTCATGATGAAGCGATGACCCCGGATGCGGTGGTGCGCCTGGCGGAAGCGGCGTATGAGAAATATGGCTTTAACGACTTTAAACTGAAAGGCGGCGTGCTGGCCGGGGAAGAGGAGGCGGAATCTATCGTCGCGCTGGCGAAGCGCTTCCCGCAGGCGCGCGTAACTCTGGATCCGAACGGCGCGTGGTCGCTGAATGAAGCGATTAAGATCGGCAAATATCTGAAGGGATCGCTGGCCTACGCGGAAGATCCGTGCGGCGCCGAGCAGGGCTTCTCCGGTCGTGAAGTGATGGCGGAGTTCCGTCGCGCCACCGGTCTGCCGACGGCGACCAATATGATCGCAACCGACTGGCGTCAGATGGGCCATACGCTGTCGCTACAGTCGGTGGATATTCCGCTGGCGGATCCGCACTTCTGGACCATGCAGGGTTCCGTCCGCGTGGCGCAGATGTGCCATGAGTTTGGCCTGACCTGGGGCTCGCACTCTAACAACCACTTTGATATCTCGCTGGCGATGTTCACCCATGTTGCAGCGGCGGCGCCGGGGAAAATTACCGCCATCGATACCCACTGGATCTGGCAGGAAGGCAACCAGCGTCTGACCAAAGAACCGTTTGAAATTAAAGGCGGGATGGTACAGGTACCGGCGAAACCGGGTCTTGGCGTAGAGCTTGATATGGATCAGGTGATGAAAGCCCATGAGCTGTACCAGAAACACGGCCTGGGCGCGCGCGATGACGCTATGGGCATGCAGTATTTAATCCCGAACTGGACGTTTGATAACAAGCGTCCCTGCATGGTGCGCTAAGGAAATATCGGTCCCTTCGGGGGCCGATTGACCGCACGGCATCGGGTCATCGTTCATTTTAAGGACAGCTTATGAAGATAGTGATCGCACCGGATTCATACAAGGAGAGCCTGAGTGCGCTGGATGTTGCTACCGCGATAGAGCAAGGTTTTCGAGAAATTTACGCCGATGCGGAATATGTCAAACTGCCGGTTGCCGACGGCGGCGAAGGGACCGTCGAAGCTATGGTCGCCGCAACCCAGGGATGCCGGATAGCGGTTACCGTCACCGGTCCCCTCGGCGAGCCGGTGGACGCTTTTTACGGCCTGTCGGGCGATAAACAGTGCGCGTTTATCGAAATGGCGGCGGCAAGCGGTCTGGAGAGCGTGCCGCCGGCGCGGCGCAATCCGCTGCTGACCACTTCGTGGGGGACCGGCGAGCTGATTCGCCACGCGCTGGACGCGGGTGTGTCGCAAATTATTATCGGCATCGGCGGCAGCGCGACGAACGACGGCGGTGCCGGAATGGTACAGGCGCTGGGGGCGAAGCTGCTGACTAAAGATAACCAGCAGATTGCCGCCGGCGGACGCGCGCTGGAAAACCTCGCGCGTATCGACGTTAGCGAACTGGATAAGCGCCTGGCCAGCTGTCGTATCGACGTCGCTTGCGATGTCACCAATCCGCTGACGGGGCCCGAGGGCGCGACGGCGGTATTTGGGCCGCAGAAAGGGGCGACGGCGGAGATGATCTCCTGCCTGGATAGCGCGCTGGCCCATTTTGCCGAGATTATTCATCGTGATTTAGAAATGGATGTGCTGCATCTTGAAGGCGGCGGCGCGGCGGGAGGCATGGGCGCGGGCCTGTACGCCTTTTGCGGCGCAAAGCTGCGGCCGGGGATTGAGATCGTGACCGACGCTCTGCACCTTGCTGATATCGTGGCGGATGCGGACCTGGTGATTACCGGCGAAGGGCGTATCGATAGCCAGACGGTGCACGGCAAGGTGCCGGTTGGCGTGGCGAGGGTGGCAAAACGCTATAATCTGCCGGTCATCGGCATTGCCGGGAGCCTGACGCCTGACGTCGGCATCGTGCATCAGCACGGCCTGGATGCGGTATTCAGCGTGATTTATTCAATTTGTACGCTGGATGAGGCGCTGGAAAATGCCGCTGAAAACGTGCGTATGACGGCGAGAAACGTTGCCGCCGTGCTGAAAATGGGGCGGTTATTGTAGGTTATCCCCCGGTCGCGAAGCGCGGACCGGGGCATGCGTTTTAAATTCCCAGTAGCTTACAGGCTTCCCGCGCGACGTTGTCCATTTCATCCAGCAGCTCCAGAAACTCTGGTTCCAGCTCCTCGGCGGCGGTGCCCGCGCGCAGCTGGCTCTCAATGGTGTGACACAGTTTCTTCAGACGCGGCACGCCGCTATAGCTACAGCTGCCGTGCAGCTTATGCACTAAATCCAGTACCCCTTCCGGCTGTTCTCCCACCAGCTGTTCTTCCACCTTGTTACGCACTTCAGGCATAAAGGCGAGCAGCATCTGCAGCATTTCCCGCGCCAGGTCCGGTTTCATCGCCGCCTGACGCAGCGCCAGCTGCCAGTCGAGAGTGACATTATGATTGACGGGCGGCTCTGCAGGCTCCGCGGCGACCTGCGGCGGCGCCGCCTTTCCCGGCTGATAGCGCAGCAGCAAGCTGTGGAGCTTATCTTCCTCAATGGGTTTCGCCAGATAGTCGTTCATTCCCGCTTTGAGTAATTTCTCACGCTGCCCCTCGAGGGCGTGGGCCGTCACGGCGATCACCGGCGTTTGCTGCTGGTGGGGGAGCTGGTGAATCAGTTCGCATGCGCGGATACCGTCCATTTCCGGCATTTGAATATCCATCAGAATCAGATCCTGCTGCGTTTCTCTGGCCTGTTCGACGGCGTGCTGGCCGCTGTCGCAGAGGATGACATGCTGGACTAAATCCTCCAACAGCGCGCCGATGAGTTTGAGATTTGCCGGATTGTCATCAACGGCCATGACCGTCATCGGTAGCTTCTTACTATCGGCACGCGGCGGTAGAGTCGTTGGCTGCGCCTGGCAGGAGGCCGTCAGCGCCGGCAGTAAGCGCGTTGAGGTCAGTGGCTTCAGCAAACAGGCGGCAATGCCGTCCTGGCGCAGCGTTTCGGCGCTGACCTGGGCGTGGCACGGCAGGGCCAGCACCAGGTGATCGGCAAGCTTGCAGGCCCTTGCCAGCTTATCGCGATGCTGGCTCAGGTCGCGTATTGATACGGGAATGCCCGCCAGCAGGATATCGTAGTGGGCATCCGGTAGGGCCGTCATCGTCGGACTATAGACCACCTCCAGCGGCGTTGTCGCCAGTAGCTCCATCGTGCTCTGCGCTGCCGCCGCATTGGCTTCGATATAGGCCAGTTTTTTACCCGCCAGGCACTGGGTCGGCACGCTATCGGGAACCGCGTTGGGGTTGAGGTCGAGGCTGATATGGAACCAGAACGTCGAGCCGCGATTAGGCTGGCTGTGGAAGGAGATATCGCCGCCCATCTCCTTCACCAGCCGCTGGGTGATGACCAGCCCGAGGCCGGTTCCGCCGTGGCGACGGGAAATGCTGGCGTCGGCCTGGCGGAACGCCTGGAACAGACGCGACTGATCGCGCTCCGGAATGCCGATACCGGTATCGTGGATCTGGACTTCGATTTGGACTCGCGAATTGCTGATGGCGCGCTGTTCCACCAGCACGTCAATATTGCCGTGTTCGGTGAACTTGATGGCGTTACCCATCAGGTTGGTAATAATTTGCTGCAGGCGCAGCGGGTCGCCAATGACGTTATCCGGGACATCATTTTTGATATTCAGCGTCAGCTCCAGTCCTTTGTCGTGCGCCGAGTGCGCCAGCAGCGTGACCACCTCGTCCAGCGAGGTGCGCAACAGGAACGGGATGCTCTCCAGAATGAGCTTACCGGCTTCAAGCTTAGAGAAGTCCAGAACATCGTTAATAATGGCCAGCAGATTGTTCGCGGAACGCTCAATGGTGGTCAGATGATCGCGCTGGGTGGTATTTAAATCGGTTTTCAGCGTCAGACGCGTAAAGCCAATGACGCCGTTGAGCGGAGTACGCAGCTCGTGGGACATATTGGCGAGGAATTCGGATTTGATGCGCGCTGCTTCCTGCGCGCGTTTTTTCGCCAGGTCCAGCTCGACATTCTGGATTTCCATCTGCTCAAGCGTTTCACGCAGGTCGGAAGTGGCCTGATCGACGTTATGCTGCATCTCTTCGTGGTAGGCCGCCAGCGACATCGCCATGGAGTTGATGCCGTTTTTGAGCATGTCCAGCTCGCCGAGCATAAAACCTTCAACGCGGCTATCAAGCTGGCCGCGGCGGATGCGGTCAACGGTATTCACCATATTGCGGATCGGCCCGGTCACGTCGCGCATAAGTCGCCAGCCGAAGATCAGCGCAATACCGATACAGAACAGCATCATCACGCTGGAGATAAAGATCTCTTTATACTGCTGCAGCCGCACCGATTTGAGATCCAGCTCCAGCGCCACGTAGCCGAGCATATTGCCCGGCATCTTGGCATCGCTTCCCGGTGATTCGTCTGGTGAATAGCTTTCCGAGACGATAGGGGTTCGCAAAATCATCAAATCGCCGTGGCGAAACACGCTTAAACGGCGGGGAAAGGGGATCCCTTTTGGTAGCTGCAGTTCGCCGGGATCGAGCTGAAAGTTAGAGGTGACAAACAGCCTGTTTTGCGAGTCGTAGATGGAAATGGCGCGCACAATATCGGAGTGGCGGCGATGCAGCACGCTGATAAGCTGCCCGATTGACTCGCGGTTTTGCAAATTCATGCCATATTCACTGGAGACCGCCAGCGGTTCGATAATACTGGCCCCGGCATCTTCTAACTGGCGCTGTAGGTCGTTATAGCGGTGTGCGACGAAGAAAATACTGAGCAGCAAACCGATCAGGACGGTAGGCGCCAGAATAAGAATCATCATGCGGGCACGAAGGCTGTAGTTGGTCATGCGGTTCCATTATGGGAGAATATACATATCATCTTTCAGGCGGCTGGTGCGTTGGTTACTCCGGCTGATCCTGACCGGACTCGTATACAGAGTCAGTATATTTAATTGAGACAAATCTCTACGATGGCGCAATTCTACTCTGCAAAACGGCGTGTGACGACGCGCCAGATCATAACCGTTACAGTAAATGACCTTGACCCCTTCGGCCAGGGCGTTGCGCGTCACCAGGGTAAAGCGCTGTTTGTGAGCGGCTTATTGCCGCAGGAGCAGGCTGAAGTTGTGGTGGTCGAAGATAAAAAACAGTACGCCCGCGCCCAGGTTAAACGCCGTCTTAGCGATAGCCCGCAGCGGCAGACGCCGCGCTGCCCGCATTTTGGCGTCTGCGGCGGGTGTCAGCAGCAGCATGCCAGCGTCGCGCTGCAGCAGCAGAGCAAACGCGCCGCGCTCGCAAGGCTAATGAAGCGCGACGTTGATGACATTATAGCCGCTGCGCCGTGGGGCTATCGTCGCCGGGCGCGTCTGAGCTTGAATTATCAGCCAAAGTCCCAACAATTACAGATGGGCTTCCGCAAGGCGGGCGCCAGCGAAATCGTCGATGTGGTGCAGTGCCCCGTTTTGGTGCCCGATCTTGGTGCGCTGCTGCCTGCGGTGCGTGAATGTCTTAACGAATTGCAATCGGTGCGCCAGCTTGGGCACGTGGAGCTGGTGCAGGCGGATAACGGCCCGCTGATGGTGTTGCGCCATACCGCGGCCCTTCCGGCGGCGGATAAAGTAAAGCTGGAACGTTTTTCGCAATCTCACGGTCTTTCCCTGTATCTCGCCCCGCAAAGCGAGATACTGGAACATATTCGCGGGGAGGCCCCCTGGTACACCTCGGACGGTCTACGCTTAGTGTTCAGTCCGCGCGATTTTATCCAGGTGAACGATGGCGTAAACCAGCTGATGGTGCGCACGGCGCTGGAATGGCTGGATATCCAGCCTCAGGATCGCGTTCTGGACCTCTTTTGCGGCATGGGCAACTTTACCCTGCCGCTGGCGAAGCGTGCGGCGCAGGTGGTTGGCGTGGAAGGGGTTCCCGCGCTGGTCGTGAAGGCGAGAGAGAACGCGGCGTTGAACGCGTTACATAATGTGACTTTCTTTCATGAAAACCTGGAAGAGGACGTGACCCGCCAGGCGTGGGCGAAGCACGGTTTTGATAAAGTCCTGCTCGATCCGGCACGCGCCGGCGCGGCGGGCGTGATGTTACATATTATAAAATTAGCGCCGCGTCGGGTGGTGTATGTTTCATGTAACCCGGCGACGCTAGCGCGCGATAGCGACGTTTTATTGCAGGCGGGATATACCATTCAACGCCTGGCGATGCTGGATATGTTCCCGCATACCGGACATCTGGAATCAATGGTGTTGTTTGAGCACAACAATTCTTCAAATCGCATTGAAGCGGCATCCTCAGAAGCAGGTGACTGAGATAAAAAACGAAAGCCAACGTTGACGCGGTTTGAAGGATGAAGTGTAAAAGTTGAGGCTTGCCGACTTCGGCAGGCGGTCCCTTAAGGAGAGGACAATGGTTGCGGTAAGAAGTGCACATTTAAATAAAGCTGGTGAATTTGACCCGAAGAAATGGATCGCGAGTCTGGGAATTTCCAGCCAGCAGTCGTGTGAACGCTTAGCCGAAACCTGGGATTATTGTCGAGAGAAAACGCAGGGGCATCCGCAGGCCGACCTCCTGCTGTGGCGCGGCGTGGAGATGGTGGAAATTCTCTCCATGCTCAGCATGGATATCGATACGCTGCGGGCGGCGATGCTGTTCCCTTTGGCAGATGGCAACGTCGTCAGCGAAGAAATTATGCAGGAGAGCGTCGGGAAATCCGTCGTGACCCTGATCCACGGCGTGCGGGACATGGCCGCGATACGCCAGCTTAAAGCCACCCATACCGATTCGGTCTCCTCTGAACAGGTGGATAACATCCGCCGCATGCTGTTGGCGATGGTCGATGATTTCCGCTGCGTGGTGATTAAGATCGCCGAGCGTATTGCCCATCTGCGCGAGGTGAAAGATGCGCCGGAAGATGAGCGCGTGCTGG
Organism: Klebsiella sp. BDA134-6; assembly: GCF_015601345.1. Lineage (NCBI taxonomy): Bacteria > Pseudomonadati > Pseudomonadota > Gammaproteobacteria > Enterobacterales > Enterobacteriaceae > Klebsiella > Klebsiella sp. BDA134-6. The sequence goes on along the minus strand of NZ_CP064784.1, from coordinate 4,763,149 downwards.
CGGCGAAAGAGTGTACCAACATCTACGCGCCGCTGGCCAACCGCCTGGGGATCGGCCAGCTCAAGTGGGAGCTTGAGGATTACTGCTTCCGCTATCTGCACCCGGCGGAATATAAGCGGATTGCTAAACTGCTGCACGAGCGGCGCATCGATCGTGAGCATTACATTGACGAATTCGTAGGGCACTTACGCACGGAGATGAAAACCGAGGGCGTCAAAGCCGAGGTCTACGGGCGTCCCAAGCATATCTACAGCATCTGGCGCAAAATGCAGAAAAAACATCTCGCCTTCGACGAGCTGTTTGACGTGCGGGCGGTGCGTATCGTCGCCGAGCGCCTGCAGGATTGCTACGCCGCGCTGGGGATAGTGCATACTCACTACCGCCACCTGCCGGACGAGTTTGATGATTACGTCGCCAATCCCAAGCCTAATGGCTATCAGTCAATTCATACTGTCGTGCTGGGTCCCGGCGGTAAAACGATTGAAATTCAGATCCGTACCCGCCAGATGCATGAAGATGCCGAGCTGGGCGTGGCCGCGCACTGGAAGTATAAAGAGGGTGCCAGCGCAGCGGCCAGCGGCGGGCGCGGCTATGAAGATCGTATTGCGTGGCTGCGTAAACTGATTGCCTGGCAGGAAGAGATGGCAGATTCCGGCGAGATGCTGGATGAGGTGCGTAGCCAGGTCTTTGACGACCGGGTTTACGTCTTTACGCCGAAGGGCGACGTGGTGGACTTACCTTCCGGTTCGACGCCGCTCGATTTTGCCTACCATATTCACAGCGATGTCGGCCACCGCTGCATCGGGGCGAAAATCAGCGGGCGAATTGTGCCGTTTACCTATCAGCTGCAGATGGGCGACCAGATTGAAATTATCACCCAGAAGCAGCCCAACCCAAGCCGCGACTGGCTGAACCCGAACCTCGGCTACGTTACCACCAGCCGCGGGCGTTCCAAAATACACGCCTGGTTCCGCAAGCAGGATCGCGACAAGAATATTCTTGCCGGGCGGCAGATCCTCGATGACGAGCTTGAACACTTGGGCATTAGCCTGAAGGAGGCGGAAAAGCATCTGCTGCCGCGCTACAACTTCAACGAGCAGGACGAACTGCTGGCAGCGATTGGCGGCGGCGATATTCGCCTCAACCAGATGGTTAACTTCCTGCAGGCGCAGTTTAATAAGCCCAGCGCGGCGGAGCAGGATGCGGCGGCGTTAAAGCAGCTGCAGCAGAAAACCCATGCTCCGCAGAATCGCAGCAAAGACAATGGTCGCGTGGTGGTGGAAGGGGTCGGCAACCTGATGCACCATATTGCGCGCTGCTGCCAGCCGATTCCCGGCGACGAGATCGTGGGCTTTATCACCCAAGGCCGAGGGATCTCGGTGCACCGCGCGGATTGCGATCAGCTCGCCGAACTGCAGTCTCACGCTCCCGAGCGTATCGTTGACGCGGTGTGGGGAGAGAGCTACTCGGCGGGCTACTCGCTGGTGGTGCGCGTGCAGGCCAACGATCGCAGCGGCCTGCTGCGCGATATCACCACCATTCTCGCCAATGAGAAAGTTAACGTGCTCGGCGTGGCCAGCCGCAGCGATACCAAACAGCAACTGGCGACGATCGATATGACCATTGAGATCTACAACCTGCAGGTGCTGGGCCGCGTGCTGGGTAAACTGAATCAGGTACCGGATGTCATCGACGCCCGTCGCCTTCACGGCGGTTAACTTCACTTTCTTTATGTCGGCCGGGGTCGCCCCGGCCTGATTCTTTAATGGAAACGACAATGAGCCAAATCGACCGCCTGCTCGGCATTATGCAGCGTCTGCGCGATCCGGAAAACGGCTGCCCGTGGGACAAAGAGCAGACTTTTGCCACCATCGCCCCGTATACCCTCGAAGAAACCTATGAAGTGCTCGACGCGATTGCCCGCGAAGATTTTGACGATCTGCGCGGTGAATTAGGCGACCTGCTGTTCCAGGTCGTCTTCTACGCTCAGATGGCGCAGGAAGAGGGGCGCTTTGATTTTAACGATATCTGCGCCGCGATCGGCGACAAGCTGGAGCGCCGCCATCCGCATATTTTCGGCGATGCGTCCGCCGGGAACAGCAGCGAAGTGCTGGCCCGATGGGAGCAGATCAAAAGCGCAGAGCGAGCGGAAAAGTCCCAGCACTCGGCGCTGGACGATATTCCGCATAGTCTGCCGGCGCTGATGCGCGCGCATAAAATCCAGAAACGCTGCTCGGCGGTAGGCTTTGACTGGACTTCTCTGGGGCCGGTGCTGGACAAAGTGCACGAAGAAATAGACGAAGTCATGCACGAAGCGCAGCAGGCGGTGGTGGATGAAGCTAAACTGGAGGAGGAAGTGGGCGACCTGCTGTTTGCGACGGTCAATTTATCCCGCCATTTAGGGGTAAAAGCCGAAGTTGCCCTGCAAAAAGCCAACCTGAAGTTTGAGCGTCGGTTCCGCGAAGTAGAGCGGATTGTCGCCGCGCGCGGCCTGGAAATGACCGGCGTTGACCTCGATACTATGGAGGAGGTATGGCAGGAAGTAAAACGCCAGGAAACTGATCTCTAAAGAGTTTTCGTGATCAAGCGCTATTTGTGTGATTTTTTAAATAACAAGCGCTTGATTTACGTCAAAAACATTTCGCCAAAAGCGGCTATTTTCTCACTCCCTGCGTTTGTGTGGGCCTGATGAAAAGGAGGGATAATGAAAGTTTGTGGCGTCAGTCATGATCGGGTATACTGCTTTCCCGTCCTGGTTATTCCATCGTCTTTTAAACCTAACTTCTCAGGTTCAGCATGACAACGAACTATATTTTTGTGACCGGCGGGGTCGTATCCTCTCTGGGTAAAGGCATTGCCGCAGCTTCCCTCGCAGCCATTCTCGAAGCCCGCGGGCTTAACGTGACCATGATGAAACTGGATCCGTACATCAACGTCGATCCGGGCACCATGAGCCCAATCCAACACGGGGAAGTGTTCGTTACTGAAGACGGCGCTGAAACCGATCTGGACCTGGGTCACTACGAGCGTTTCATTCGTACCAAGATGACCCGTCGCAACAACTTCACCACGGGCCGTATTTACTCTGACGTCCTGCGCAAAGAGCGTCGTGGCGACTATCTGGGCGCCACCGTTCAGGTTATTCCGCACATCACCAACGCGATCAAAGAGCGCGTGCTGGCGGGCGGCGAAGGCCATGATGTTGTGCTGGTAGAAATCGGCGGCACCGTTGGCGATATTGAGTCGCTGCCGTTCCTTGAAGCGATTCGCCAGCTGGCGGTAGATATCGGTCGTGAAAACGCGCTGTTTATGCACCTGACCCTGGTGCCGTACATGGCCGCCGCGGGTGAAGTCAAAACCAAGCCGACCCAGCACTCCGTTAAAGAACTGCTTTCCATCGGTATTCAGCCTGACATCCTGGTCTGTCGCTCCGATCGCGCCATTCCGGCGAACGAACGTGCCAAAATTGCATTGTTCTGCAATGTGCCAGAAAAAGCCGTTATTTCGATGAAAGATGTCGATTCCATTTATAAAATTCCGGGCCTGTTGAAATCGCAGGGGCTGGACGATTATATTTGTAAACGATTCAGCTTAAACTGTCCGGAAGCAAACCTGGCCGAATGGGAACAGGTTATCTATGAAGAAGCGAACCCGGCAGGTGAAGTCACCATTGGTATGGTCGGTAAGTATATTGAACTGCCGGACGCCTACAAATCGGTGATTGAAGCGCTGAAACACGGCGGTCTGAAAAATCGCGTTACCGTCAACATCAAGCTGATTGATTCGCAGGATGTGGAAACGCGCGGTGTCGAAATTCTGAAGAATTTAGACGCTATCCTGATCCCTGGTGGCTTCGGCTATCGCGGCGTTGAAGGTAAGATTGCCACCGCGCGCTATGCGCGTGAAAACAACATTCCTTATCTGGGCATTTGCCTGGGTATGCAGGTTGCGCTGATTGAGTTCGCGCGCAACGTAGCGGGGATGGAAAACGCCAACTCAACGGAATTTGTGCCAGACTGTAAGTACCCGGTTGTGGCCCTGATTACCGAATGGCGTGATGAAGACGGTAATGTCGAAGTGCGCTCTGATAAGAGCGACCTCGGCGGCACGATGCGCCTTGGCGCGCAGCAGTGCCAGCTGGGTGAGGATAGCCTGGTGCGCCAGCTGTACGGTGAGCCAACCATTACCGAACGCCATCGTCACCGCTACGAAGTCAACAATATGCTGTTGAAGCCGATTGAAAATGCGGGCCTGCGTATTGCGGGCCGTTCCGGGGATGATCAGTTGGTCGAGATCATCGAGGTGCCTAACCATCCGTGGTTTGTCGCCTGTCAGTTCCATCCGGAGTTTACTTCGACGCCGCGCGATGGCCATCCGCTGTTTGCAGGCTTTGTGAAAGCCGCTAGCGAGTACCAGAAGCGTCAGGCGAAGTAAAAGAGTTAGAACGGCAATGCACCCATCCGGGTGCATTGTTTGTCTGGAGTTTTAGTTTAACTTGTACTGAGGAAAACCTAATGTCCAAAATCGTTAAAGTCATCGGTCGTGAAATCATCGACTCCCGTGGTAACCCGACTGTTGAAGCCGAAGTACACCTGGAAGGTGGTTTCGTCGGTATGGCAGCTGCTCCGTCAGGTGCTTCTACTGGCTCCCGCGAAGCGCTGGAACTGCGCGATGGCGACAAATCCCGTTTCATGGGTAAAGGCGTACTGAAAGCCGTTGGCGCTGTTAACGGCCCGATCGCTCAGGCAATCCTTGGCAAAGACGCCAAAGATCAGGCTGGCATCGACAAAATCATGATCGACCTGGACGGTACTGAAAACAAATCTAACTTCGGTGCGAACGCTATCCTGGCCGTATCTCTGGCTAACGCCAAAGCTGCCGCTGCTTCTAAAGGTCAGCCGCTCTATGAGCACATCGCTGAGCTGAACGGCACCCCGGGCAAATACTCCATGCCGGTTCCGATGATGAACATCATCAACGGCGGCGAGCACGCTGACAACAACGTCGACATCCAGGAATTTATGATTCAGCCGGTTGGCGCTAAATCCCTGAAAGAAGCCGTACGTATGGGTTCTGAAGTGTTCCACAACCTGGCTAAAGTTCTGAAAGCTAAAGGTATGAACACCGCTGTTGGCGACGAAGGCGGCTACGCGCCGAACCTGGGTTCCAACGCTGAAGCGCTGGCTGTTATCGCTGAAGCGGTTAAAGCTGCTGGCTACGAGCTGGGCAAAGACATCACTCTGGCGATGGACTGCGCGGCTTCTGAATTCTACAAAGACGGTAAATACGTTCTGGCCGGCGAAGGCAACAAAGCGTTCACCTCTGAAGAATTCACCCACTTCCTGGAAGAGCTGACCAAACAGTACCCGATCGTCTCCATCGAAGATGGCCTGGACGAATCTGACTGGGACGGTTTCGCATACCAGACTAAAGTACTGGGCGACAAAATCCAGCTGGTTGGTGACGATCTGTTCGTAACCAACACCAAGATCCTGAAAGAAGGTATCGAGAAAGGCATCGTTAACTCCATCCTGATCAAATTCAACCAGATCGGTTCTCTGACCGAAACTCTGGCTGCGATCAAAATGGCGAAAGACGCTGGCTACACTGCTGTTATCTCTCACCGTTCAGGCGAAACTGAAGACGCTACCATCGCTGACCTGGCTGTTGGTACCGCTGCAGGCCAGATCAAAACCGGTTCTATGAGCCGTTCTGACCGCGTTGCTAAATACAACCAGCTGATTCGTATCGAAGAAGCGCTGGGCGAAAAAGCACCGTACAACGGTCGTAAAGAGATCAAAGGTCAGGCATAAGCCTGTCTTTCTCTGATATGAAAAAGCCAGCCTTCGGGCTGGCTTTTTTTTGGCCCGAAACCGGTGACTACTTAAAATCTACCGCCATTTGCTGCGGAATAGAAAGCCCGCGCGTGGTCTGTACGCAACGGTCAATGTAATCGGTAAAGCGCGGCGGTTTCGGCATGCCCATGCTGAGCAGCTTGTCGTTGCTGAATCGTACGTTAAGCGTGGCGAAGGCGCCGTAAAGGCGCATGGCTTTTAGCATCAGCCGTTCGTTGCAGGGGCCAAAAATAGTCTTCAGCTCACGGCGCATTTTGACCAGCGTTTCATAGCTGACCTGGGCGTATTTATCGCCGACCGGCGCCTGCTCTAGGGCGGAGGCCATAGCGTTATCGATATCCGCAAACCTTACGCTGTTTTCCTCTCCCGCTGAAATATGCACTACCTCTCCGCGCGCCAGCGGGCTGATAAGCAGCATCAGCAGCGCATCGGCGCAGTAATCGACGGGAATCACATCGATGCGATCTTCCATTGAACACATAAATTTTTGCAGCATCAGCCCCATGCTGAACACCCAGAAGATGCTGCTGGAGGGCTGACAGCCGTGATGAGTGTGGCCAACAACAATCGAGGGGCGGGCAATCGCCAGCGGTAGCGTTGGGCACTCCTGCCGCATGAGACGTTCAATTGTTGATTTAGAGTGTGTGTACTCGACCAGATGCTCGGCGCGTTCACGAAACGCCGTGCTTTCCGCTACCAGCGAATCGGGATCTGGCGAGCAGGACATCGCGGTGCCCACGTGCAGAAAGCGCTGAAGGCTGCTGACCTGAGCCATCCGCCGGGCAAACTGCAGCGTACCTTCGACGTTGACTTTCCAGATAAGCGGATTGTTACCAAATGAGGCGACGGCGGCGCAGTTGAGCACGTGAGTAACCTGATTCAAGCGCGGGTCGTCGAGAAAGGGCTGCGGATTGGCCAGATCCCCCAGCAGAATGTTGCCGGGCGTCAGGGCCGTTAATCTCTCTTCGCTAATATTGAATTTTCGCAGGTTTTCCTTAACCCGTTCTACGGCGGCTACACTATTATCAGCACGAACTAACAGTAATAGATTAGGCACATTCATTTTATTAAGAATGCTTTCTAACACTGCTCCACCCAGAAATCCGGTCGCGCCAGTAATTAATAATGTATTCATGAATGCAGTCTCAGTAGTATTGGTTGACTGGATTCTAGGCGCGGAAAATTAAACGGATATTAAATGGAGAATGAACATAACGTGCGGTTTATTAAGGTTATTTTAAGGAAGGATATCGCCGCGGATCGAATTTGACCCCGAGATAATCCTATAAATTCATTATTTCATGTATCCATTTGTACATCGTTGAAATTTATTATTTTTAAGTTGGTTTTTTTATTTTTAGCATTCAGGGTTATACATATTTTGTTACACCAAAAATTTTATCCATACCGTTTAATAGTAGCCTGATGATTATCAAGCTAATAAAAAAACGTCGCTGAATAATATCATCTGTCTGCGGCCGGGGAGTATCATCCTGGCGTATTTTTAATCGATCACTCAGCGCAGCGCGGGACAAGATCTGCGCGGGCAAATCTGCGATAATGCGCGTTCACAACCCTAAGCAGAGATGATTATGCAGTACCCGATTAACGAGATGTTCCAGACCTTGCAAGGCGAAGGTTACTTCACCGGCGTTCCCGCCATTTTTATTCGTTTACAGGGATGCCCGGTTGGTTGCGCCTGGTGCGATACCAAACATACCTGGGATAAGCTTGCCGATCGGGAAGTGTCGCTGTTCAGCATTCTGGCGAAAACCAAAGAGAGCGATAAATGGGGCCCGGCGAGCAGCGAAGATCTGCTGGCTATCATCGGGCGTCAGGGCTGGACGGCCCGCCACGTGGTGATTACCGGCGGTGAACCCTGCATTCATGATTTAACGCCGTTAACCTCTTTACTGGAGCAAAACGGATTTAGCTGCCAGATTGAAACCAGCGGCACCCATGAAGTTCGCTGTACGCCTCATACCTGGGTGACGGTGTCGCCAAAGGTGAACATGCGCGGCGGTTATGACGTGCTCTCGCAGGCGCTACAGCGGGCTGATGAAATTAAACATCCGGTTGGACGCGTGCGCGATATCGAAGCGCTGGATGAATTGCTGGCAACGCTGGCCGATGAAAAGCCGCGTATTATCGCGCTTCAGCCGATTAGCCAGAAAGATGACGCGACACGCCTGTGCATCGAAACTTGCATTGCCCGCAACTGGCGCTTATCGATGCAGACGCACAAGTATCTGAATATTGCCTGATCCCTGATTTCTTGCCGGGCAACTGAACACTGCCCGGCAAGAAACAAATTCATAGATGAATTCATCAAATGGCATTGTTTCAACCCTGTGCTTAAGATCCCTCCTCCCTGCGGCAATGATATCATCGGCTCTTAAATCAGCCGCCAGAGCGTGCTGTCCCTATGGTGACTTAAGGATCGAGTTAAACATGCTGCCATTTGTTCCATCCAGTGCTTTTTCCATGGAATTCTTCTCCCTCAAAGGGAAAACTGCCATTGTTACCGGCGGCAATAGCGGTCTGGGGCAGGCTCTCGCTTTTGCCCTGGCGACGGCGGGAGCCAATCTGTTTATCCCAGGCCGACGTGTCGATAACGCTCAAACCCGAGCGCTTATTGAGCAACAGGGGGCAGCGGTGGAATTCATGCCAGCGGATATTACCGATCACGGCATGCCGCAGCGTATTATCACCGAGTGTTGCCAGCATTTCGGTACGGTCGATATCCTGGTGAATAATGCCGGAATTTGTCGCTTAAATAAGGTACTGCGCTTTGGGCGTGCAGACTGGGACCCGATGATTGAGACTAACCTGACGGCAGCTTTCGAACTGAGCCATGAGGCAGCTAAAGTTATGGTCCCGCGTGGTAGTGGTAAAATTATTAATATTTGCTCGGTGTTCTCTTATTTAGGCGGTAGCTGGTCACCGGCCTATGCCGCAACCAAACATGCGCTGGTGGGTTTAACGAAAGCCTATTGTGAAGAACTGGGCCCGTATAATATTCAGGTTAACGGCATTGCCCCCGGCTATTATGAAACCGAAATGACAGCGGTCGTTCGCAACATGCCTAAGGAAAACCGACGGGTTCTGGCGCATATTCCAGCCGGTCGTTGGGGAGAGGCGGAGGATCTCATGGGGGCGGCAGTCTTTCTGGCGAGCCGGGCATCGGATTACGTTAATGGTCATATCCTGGCGGTGGATGGGGGGTATCTGGTGCGTTGAGTTAACATAAAAACTCAGGATATAGCGACATATCGGCAATAGTAGCGCGTTTGTTGACGCCAACGAAAAATGTTGCCGGGTGAGCTTTCACCCGGCGCAAGTAGGCATAGCGTTATGCGTTCGACCAACTTTGAATCGCGTCAACGTTCTCCAGATTTCCGTGCATCACTTGATATGACTTTTTCAAAATGACGTCGGTATACTGCGTCAACTCTCTGAATATGCCTTTATTGAGAGCCTCATAGCGACTGGCGTTTTGTTCAACTGGCATAAACACATCTTTTACCCGGACCATTTTTTCAATTGCTGTTTCGTAAGATGGGTACAAGCCTGACCCAACAGCCGTGTTGATTGTAGCCCCGAGACTTGCACAGCCGTTGATGGCATTGCGTCGGGCCGGAAGGTTGAACACGTCAGCAAAGATTTGCATAAAAAGGTCACTGTTAGAGCCGCCGCCGGTGATGATGATATGTTTAGCGAAATGATTCATTTCATTGCACATATTGTCGTAGTTATTTTTCAGTGTCAGCGCAATGCTCTCCAGAATAGAGCGGTAGATCCATGCATAGTCCATACTGGAGTGAACCGCGCACGCAGTAAACTCCATGAATCACCGTTAGGCTGTAGACTGGAGCAGGTTGTTGCGCTGCTGTCAGCCAACAGCACCAGGCTCTCATGGGTAATTCGGCGCTCAAGGGGGGCGGATTGCTCAAAATCAGGGAGGAGTTCGGCAAGGGCGTGACAATGAAGAGGGCCACCGGAGAGTTTTTTACTGCCGGGAAGTTCGCCACGTTCAAGCTGCAGGACCAAAAGCCCTGCTCGTGCGCAGCGTGAAGCACAAGCGGTGCCAGCTATCCCTGCACCGATGATAATAATATCAAAATCGTCAGCCATTTTGCGCCCCAGATATCCAGAGCGCTTAAGCTAACATGATGTTATTTAAGGAATATCGACCGCCGACACAAACGCTTTAATCACTCGCCGCGATAGACGCAGCCTGCGGTGCAGGTCTCTTTGATCATCACCGCGCTCAGCAGCGGAACCCGCGGTTTCATCTGCTCCCAGATCCATTTGGCCAGCACTTCGCTGGTCGGATTGGACAGTCCTGGAATATCGTTCAGATAGTAATGGTCGAGGCGATCGTAGATGGGTTTAAACGCGGCCTTCAGCTCGGCAAAATCCATGATCCACCCGGTATGGGGATCGACTTCACCGGTAATCTCCAGGCGCACCATAAATGAATGGCCGTGCAGACGACCGCATTTATGGCCTTCCGGCACGTGCGGCAGGTGGTGAGCGGCTTCGAAGGTGAAATCTTTAAACAGCGTGGTGGACATCTTTTATTCTCAATATGGCAAAAAAACCGCCGTAGGGTACCGGAAAGCACATTTTTTCGCATTAACTAAAACGGCCCTGAACACAAAATAGACGCATTCATCCAGCATATGCAAATTAAGTTCTTATATTTCATGTGCTTATTTAATCGATTTTGTTGTTAATAACTATAACTAAAACAGGTTAGTTCATTTGGTTATTTGTTATTTCCATCCCTTATTTAGTTGTTACTATTTGCACCGTTAACCTACCAACTCGTCATACTTCGAGCCGCATGTGCGTTAGCAATACTCGGCCCATCCTTGGGCCTCGCCCAGCCCGGTCCCTTACTCAGGTAAGCTCCCGGGGGGCGCTGTGTCGCTGCCTGCAACTCGAATTATTTAGAGTAAATACATTTTCTTCTGTTTTATCGCGCTGACAGGGCGTGAATCACAGCTTTGCTTACTGGAACATAACGACGCATGACGACACAGGCCCCACCTTCAAATTTGCTACCGCTGAGTCCGGAGCAAATGGCGCGCCTTCAGGCGGCCACGACCGACTTCACGCCCACCCAGCTGGCCTGGGTTTCCGGTTACTTCTGGGGCGCGCTGAATCAGCAGCCCGGCGCGGCGGCTGTCGCGCCAGCCCAGGCGGCGGAAGTTCCGTCCATCACCCTGATTTCGGCATCGCAAACCGGCAACGCCCGCCGCGTGGCTGAAGCGCTGCGTGACGATCTGCAGGCCGCGCAGCTGAACGTGAAGCTGGTTAACGCAGGCGACTATAAATTCAAACAAATTGCCTCCGAAAAGCTGCTGGTCGTGGTGACGTCAACGCAGGGTGAAGGTGAGCCGCCGGAAGAAGCCGTTGCGCTGCATAAGTTCCTGTTTTCGAAGAAAGCGCCGAAGCTGACCGATACCGCATTTGCCGTGTTTGGCCTCGGCGATACCTCCTATGAATTCTTCTGCCAGTCCGGCAAAGATTTTGATAACAAGCTGGCCGAACTGGGCGGCGAACGCCTGCTCGACCGGGTTGACGCTGATGTCGAGTATCAGGCCGCCGCCGCCGAATGGCGCACTCGGGTGGTTGAGGTGCTGAAAGCGCGCGCCCCTGCCGCCGCGCCGTCTCAGCTGCTCACCAGCGGGTCGGTGAATGAGATCCACACCAGCCCCTATACCAAAGAAGCGCCGCTGACCGCGACGCTGGCGGTGAATCAAAAAATTACCGGCCGCGATTCTGAAAAAGATGTGCGCCATATTGAAATCGACCTCGGCGACTCTGGCCTGCGCTATCAGCCGGGCGATGCGCTGGGCGTCTGGTACCAGAACGATCCGGCTCTGGTGAAAGAGCTGGTGGAACTGCTGTGGCTGACGGGCGCGGAGCCGGTCACGGTTGACGGCAAAACGCTGCCGCTCGCCGAAGCGCTGGAGTGGCACTTCGAGCTGACGGTCAACACCGGTAACATCGTGGAAAATTATGCCACCTTAACCCGCAGCGAATCACTGCTGCCGCTGGTGGGCGATAAGGCGCAGCTCCAGCATTACGCCGCGACCACGCCGATTGTCGATATGGTGCGCTTCTCCCCGGCGCAGCTGGATGCCCAGGCGCTGGTCGACCTGCTGCGCCCGCTGACGCCGCGCCTGTACTCTATCGCCTCTTCGCAGGCGGAAGTGGAAAGCGAAGTCCATGTCACCGTTGGCGTGGTGCGATATGACATTGAAGGCCGCGCTCGGGCCGGCGGCGCTTCCAGCTTCCTGGCTGACCGCGTCGAAGAAGATGGCGAAGTGCGCATCTTTATCGAGCATAACGATAACTTCCGTCTGCCCGCTAACCCGCAGACGCCAGTGATCATGATTGGCCCCGGCACCGGCATCGCGCCGTTCCGCGCCTTTATGCAGCAGCGCGCGGCGGAAGGCGCGGAAGGTAAGAATTGGCTGTTCTTCGGCAACCCGCATTTTACCGAAGATTTCCTTTATCAGGTGGAGTGGCAGAGCTACGTCAAAGAAGGTGTGCTGAGCCGCATCGACCTGGCCTGGTCCCGCGATCAACAACAAAAAGTCTACGTTCAGGACAAGCTGCGCGAGCAGGGGGCCGAACTGTGGCGCTGGATTAACGACGGCGCCCATATTTATGTCTGCGGCGATGCGAATCGTATGGCAAAAGACGTTGAGCAGACGCTACTGGAAGTGATTGCCGAATACGGCGCGATGGACGCCGAAGCGGCGGACGAATTTTTAAGTGAGCTGCGCGTTGAGCGCCGTTATCAGCGAGATGTCTACTAATGAGCGAAAAACATCCAGGCCCGCTGGTGGTCGAAGGTAAACTGACTGACGCCGAGCGCATGAAGCTCGAAAGCAACTACCTGCGCGGCACCATCGCGGAAGATTTGAACGACGGCCTGACCGGCGGTTTTAAAGGCGATAACTTTCTGCTGATCCGTTTTCACGGTATGTATCAGCAGGATGACCGCGATATCCGTGCCGAGCGCGCGGCGCAGAAGCTGGAGCCGCGTCACGCGATGCTGCTTCGCTGCCGCCTGCCGGGCGGGGTGATCACCACTAAACAGTGGCAGGCGATCGATAAATTCGCCGGCGATAACACCATTTACGGCAGCATCCGTCTGACCAACCGTCAGACCTTCCAGTTCCACGGCATTCTGAAGAAGAACGTCAAGCCGGTGCATCAGATGCTGCATTCGGTGGGGCTGGACGCGCTGGCGACCGCCAACGATATGAACCGTAACGTGCTCTGTACTTCTAACCCGTACGAGTCTCAGCTGCATGCTGAAGCCTACGAGTGGGCGAAGAAGATCTCCGAGCACCTGCTGCCGCGCACGCGCGCTTATGCCGAAATCTGGCTGGATCAGAAGAAAGTCGCCACCACCGATGAAGAACCGATCCTCGGCCAGACCTATCTGCCGCGTAAGTTCAAAACCACCGTGGTGATCCCGCCGCAGAACGATATCGATCTGCACGCGAACGATATGAACTTCGTGGCCATTGCTGAAAATGGCAAACTGGTAGGCTTTAACCTGCTGGTCGGCGGCGGTTTATCGATTGAACACGGCAATAAGAAAACCTACGCCCGTACGGCGAGCGAGTTTGGCTATCTGCCGCTGGAGCACACCCTGGCGGTGGCGGAAGCGGTGGTCACGACCCAGCGCGACTGGGGTAACCGCACCGATCGTAAAAACGCGAAAACCAAATACACCCTCGAACGCGTGGGCGTTGAGACCTTTAAGGCGGAAGTGGAGCGTCGGGCGGGCATCAAGTTTGAGCCGATCCGTCCGTACGAGTTCACCGGCCGCGGCGATCGTATCGGCTGGGTGAAAGGTATCGACAATAACTGGCACCTGACGCTGTTTATTGAAAATGGTCGTATTCTTGATTATCCGGGTCGTCCGCTGAAAACCGGCCTGCTGAAGATTGCGAAGATCCACAAAGGCGAGTTCCGCATTACGGCGAACCAGAACCTGATCGTTGCCAGCGTACCGGAAGATCAGAAGGCGAAGATCGAGAAGCTGGCGCGCGATCATGGTCTGATGAACGCCGTTACGCCGCAGCGCGAAAACTCGATGGCCTGCGTTTCGTTCCCGACCTGTCCGCTGGCGATGGCGGAGGCCGAGCGTTTCCTGCCGTCGTTTACCGATAAAGTCGAGGCGGTGATGAGCAAACATGGCGTTGGCGACGAGCATATCGTTACCCGCGTCACCGGCTGCCCGAACGGCTGCGGCCGTGCGATGCTGGCGGAAGTGGGGCTGGTCGGTAAGGCGCCGGGCCGCTACAACCTGCACCTGGGCGGTAACCGCAGCGGGACGCGTATTCCGCGTATGTATCGGGAAAATATTACCGAGTCGGAAATCCTCGACTCGATCGACGAACTGGTAGGGCGCTGGGCGAAAGAGCGCGAAGCGGGTGAAGGCTTCGGCGATTTTACGGTGCGTGCGGGCATCATTCGCCCGGTGCTCGACCCAGCCCGTGATTTCTGGGAATAAACATCCAGCTGCCCGGTGGCGTTTCGCTTACCGGGCCTGTGGGTTTTGTAGGCCGGGCAAACGCAGTCCCGCCCGGCGAAACAGACAAACGAGGTTCTTATGTCCGTACTCGATCTAAACGCGCTGAACGCATTACCGAAGGTCGATCGTGTTTTGCAGTTGGCGGAAACCAATAGCCAGCTGGAAAAGCTCAGCGCGGAAGCACGCGTCGCGTGGGCGCTGGAAAACCTGCCGGGCGAATACGTGCTCTCTTCAAGCTTTGGTATTCAGGCGGCAGTGAGCCTGCATCTGGTCAATCAGGTGCGCCCGGATATTCCGGTCATTTTGACCGATACCGGCTATCTGTTCCCTGAAACCTACCAGTTTATCGACGAATTAACGGACAAACTCAATCTGAACCTGAAGATCTATCGGGCGAAGGAGAGCGCTGCATGGCAGGAGGCGCGCTACGGTAAGCTGTGGGAGCAGGGCGTTGAGGGCATTGAAAAATATAATGACATCAACAAGGTCGAGCCGATGAACCGAGCGCTGGAAGAGCTGAATGCGCAAACCTGGTTTGCGGGCCTGCGCCGCGAGCAGTCCGGCAGCCGCGCCCACTTACCGGTGCTGGCGATCCAGCGCGGCGTGTTTAAGGTGCTGCCGATCATCGACTGGGATAATCGTACCGTCTATCAGTATCTGCAAAAGCACGGCCTGAAGTATCACCCGCTGTGGGATCAGGGCTATTTGTCGGTGGGGGATACCCACACCACCCGTAAATGGGAGCCGGGGATGGCGGAGGAAGAAACGCGCTTCTTTGGCCTGAAAAGAGAGTGCGGGTTGCACGAAGGCTAATGTAGCCCTGTGGGATTTCCACAACATCCGGCTAAAACAGCAGAACCCTTTTTTGACCTGGTAAGCCATATTGGCGACGGTTTTACAGTGAAAAGGGTATCTGCTATCTGATTCTTCCGGCTTCAGCACACTGTTGTCATGATGAAGCCTGGCGCTATGGTCATTCACCAGAATATAACCGCTGACTTGTCGCCGGGCCTCGTCCTTGTCTGCGTGGAAGGCTGAAAGATGGGCTGCCGGGATTTGCCTCGATTTTCAGTCTCCCGGCGTCATAGATTTTTCTGCAACTACAAATCTGCTTTGACAAAATCTCCATCGATCATGAATTATTATTCCTGGTCTTTTAAACTATACCCATTAGAAATATAAGTGATTTATGTTTCATTACGATATTATCTCATAATTATCCGTTGTGATTGAGGTTCTCATTTGTACCTGGCTTGACACAGGCCACAAATTGTATTTATATTTTGAGTCAGGGCGAATGCAGAAAGAATATATTTCGGATTTTCTCTCATCATTCGAATACCCCAATATTTTCTGAACGCCTCGACTTCCCCGTTTTACTGGCTGTTGCTGGGGAGTTTTTTCTTAAATAAAGCGCAAGGCAGCGTCATGTCATTAGAAAAGGAAATAGTACCTAAAGGTGATTATCATTCTTCCCTGGAAGTTATAGTCGAAAATTGTTACGCCGCAAGTACCGGTAAGCTCGTTGTCTATCTCGAAGGTGGTCATTTCAATCGGCAATTTGGCGCAGACGAGTTTGCGCTTAACACGTTATCTGATGCCGTTGCTTTCGGAAAAAAACTTATCAGTAAATATCAAACTCGTTTACGGTATTCTGGTAGACGATCTCGGGATTGCCTGTTCTGAAGATAGCTGTACTCTCCCTCAACTCGAAAAGATATCAGAACCGCAAGCGGCTGGAGAACTTCCTGAGGAAATTGAATTTTTTATCCAAAAAAATACTCTCATCAAACGCGATAAATTAATGGTTTTTTCCGAGCGAACCAGTAAAAATCGGTCCATCGAAAGTATAAAAAAGAAACTCAAGGACAATACGGAAGGATTATTGATTACTGAAAATGGATCTCATACTGAAATAAAGTTATCAGTCCCTGATGTCATTCCTTTTGTCTTAGCAAGAAAAAATGGTGACGTTTTTACTGCTAAATGTCCAGCTATCATTTTCCAACACTATAAAGATATACTTTTCAAACTGAAACAGCGATTTACAGAATCCCGTGACTTTGTGATCATCGACTGGTCTGATTTTTCAGATCACAATAAGGTGGTACAAGGCCGCACCGCATTAACTGTTATGCAAAAACCGCAAAATCATAATCTCACCATCGCTAATATATTTTTTGGCGATGATGAAGGCCACATCGCTAAAATGGAATACAGTGCCGTATCGTCTATAAAAGCAGACCCTATGGTTGTCTAACAGGAAGTGGATATAAACATGATTTATCTGGATAATAACGCAACAACCAACATGGCTCCTGAAGTCCGCGCTACTGTTATACACTGCTTTGACGAATACTTCGCCAATGCATCTTCTGTCAGTCATTATGAAGGGATCAGAGCGCAAAATTATTTAGAAGAGTGCAGGGCCATTGTGGCACAAATGATTGGGGCTAATGCGGAATTTATCACTTTCAATTCTGGTGCTTCTGAAGCAAATAACACGGTTATTCGAGCGGTGTCTGATTACTTCTTACACACCGGCAAGGTTCATATCATTACCAGTTCGATCGAGCACGAATGCCTGCTAAAAGTTTGTGAGTATGTCAGGCGACACGGTGTCGACATTACTTTTCTGCCTGTCGATCGTCTGGGACGCGTCTCCATTGAGGCTCTAAAAGAGGCTATCCGTCCAGAAACTCGACTAATTTCTGTCATGGCAGCGAATAATGAAACTGGTGTTCTACAGCCTCTGGATCAAATTGGAATTATAGCGCGCCAGCACGGTATATTATTCCATAGCGACGCCGCCCAGTTCGTGGGGAAACTCCCCTTCTCGGTGACACAGTCCAGCCCTGATTTTGTCAGTTTTTCAGCTCATAAATTCTATGGCCCCAAAGGCGTCGGCGCACTCTACAGCTCACGGCCTGACATCCTTCGGCACTCGCCACTCATTCATGGAGGAGGTCAGGAGTCAGGCATCCGTAGCGGCACAGTGAATCTTCCTGCTATTGCTGGAATGGCAAAGGCTGCTGAGCTGTTTATCTCCTCATATCCGCAGCGCATTGCGTTTCAAAAAGAGATGAAGAGTTATTTTATCGATCTCCTCGAATCAATAATGCCGGACGTTGTGATAAATGGCTGTAGGACGCAAAGCCTGCCTAATACCGTGAACTTCTCTTTGCCTTGCATTAAGTCCAGTATGCTTCTGAAAAAACTCAAAATGAAAGTTGCGCTCAGTAGTGCCTCAGCCTGTCATTCAACGGAACAAAAACCCAGCCATGTTTTAAGCGCTATGGGGCTGGATGATGCCTTGATTCAAGGGGCAATTCGCATGAGCTTTAGCCATATGACGGAGCGTGAAGAACTTAAAACAGCAGTGGAGTTGCTTGCCGGTACAGCACAGCGCCTGGGGGGGATTAAATGAAGCCCAGAGTGCCAAAACGCTGGGTTGCCGAGCTATTGCTGGCCGTTGTCGCGGCGGGTTGGGGGATTGGTTTTCCGGTTATGAAAATGGTGGTCAATACCTATCCGGTAATGATGGTGTTAGGGCTACGCTTTCTGCTTTCGGCCTTCTTTTTGCTGCCGTTCAGCTTGAGAGGATTGGGAACATTATCGCGATAAACATTTCTGTCTGGTCTACTACTGGGTCTGCTATTGGGAACTTCATTTGTGTTCCTTATTTATGGTCTTCAGTTAACAACGGCCTCAAATACCGGTTTTCTTGCGGGGCTCAGCGTCATTTGGGTGTTATTGCTCACGGGACCATTGATGGGGAAACGCCCCTCTTTTGACGCGATATTAGCGACATTGTTTGGTCTTGCGGGTTTATATCTGATGGCCGATATCCAGGGATGGCAGCTCCATCTGGGAGATGGGTTGGTCGTTATTGGATCGTTGTTCACCGCCATACATATTATTGCGCTCGATCGTTTCTGCGCGCGTCATAATAATATGACACTAACGTTTTTACAGATCTCTACGATGGCCGTAATCTTTCTGGGACTACAGCACATCAGCGGAGGTGAGATTCTCCCTCGTAACTGGAGTAGCAAGCTTGTCATCGCGTTAGGGATAACGGCAGTCTTTTCTACTGTCATTGCTTTTTGGGTTCAGGCGCATTTCCAGCGGTATTCAACGCCAACGCGAGCCGTTCTGATTTACAATCTGGAGCCGGTGTTTTCCGCACTATTCGCACTCTGGTTATTGCATGAAACGTTTTCCGCCAATGTTATTTTCGGGGGAGGATTGATTCTGATAGGGATGTGCCTTCCGGGTATTCTGAAGATATTTTCGAAGCGCTCTAACGTAAATCCAACGGATCGGTTACGCGGATTGTAGCGGTGTGTTCAGGCGGTGCTTGCGCCGTCCAGGCAACAGGACGGTGCCCAGTCAACGGTACAGGAAAACCCCTTTTCCCCGCAGGTTGGCCAGCAAGCTGAATGACTTCTGGCAGTGGAGACGGCGAAGGACATCTTACCCTGTCATCAAATTAAGGTTACCGCCACCTGCCACGGCGTGACGCATCCTGTCTACCCGATTAAAGACCCCGGCCATCAGCAGGAGCCTGCCCGGTGCCCGCCAGAAAACCATAATTAAGTTATGGTAACTTGTGCGTTTTATACCCGCAGTAGATACTGCGCGTTTAGTGTGACATGAAAGGGAGTTCGTAATATGCAAGGAGTATTTAAAGCAGCTCCGCTGTTATGTTTTTTACTTTTGGGCTGTGGCCCGATTGAAAAAGAAGAATCACGCGGCAACGGGAAGACCAGCTACGTAGCGGCCGATCTACAGGGCTATAACCATGTGGCAGACACGAATATCAACTGGTTCTCCGTCAACGGCTACCGGGGACACGCCGGGGGATTTACCTGCTGCATATCGCTGCCGGAAAAATGGCGGCCCGATATGCAGGTGGCAGTGGAGTGGGAGGTGGATCCTGACCCGTTTCCGAAGGATATGCCCCGCTTGGGAACAAAAGAGTTTCGCGATTATGCGAAAGCTCACGAAGCAAATTATCGCCATTATAAAGCGGTGGCCACCATTCCTGAATATGAAGAGTCCTGCGGACTGCAGGTTCATTTTTTACCCTGTCAGCAGGTTAAAGTTACCGCGACCTGCCACGGCGTGACGCATCCTGACCACCCGATTAAAGAGCCTTTCGATCTGCCGGAGTCTGCCCAATGCCCTCAATAATAGAATCCCTTCGGGAACGTTTTGGGAATAACCAGTTTACCACCACGGGCGATCCGTGTTGGGTTCCCCCCGCCTTTCCGAAAGACGGAAGGTTGCTTTTGAGCCAGCAGCAGGTCAACGCAAATATAATAAAAACCGGCAGGGAGGAGGCGCTGTTTCGCCAGGAATCCCGTCAGAATAAAGGCAGCCTGTGCTGCAAAAGCCTGCATATCAGCCTGTTTTTTGACGGCACCAATAATAATGAGCCAAAAGATACTGCCAGCACGCCGCCGCATCCGTCCAACGTGGCAAAACTTTACCACGCCTGTGCGCCTGATGATCGCAAGGGAAACGAGCGCGGTTTTTATGCCTTCTATATACCCGGCGTCGGTACGCCCTTTCCGCGGATTGGCACCTATGACTATTACTCGTCGGGATTGCAGTTTGCTGTCGGAGGAGAGGACCGTATCAACTGGGGGCTGGTGCAGCTATGTAATGCCCTGAGTCACACTGTTACAAAAGATTTCCTCAGCAACGGCAAAATGAAAACGGCGGTTCAGGCGATGAACAGCTCCAGCACTCTTGCGGGCGCGGAACTGGGTTTATTCGCGGGCAGTATGGCGATGTCTTACAACCGTGAAAAAGTTAACCAGGCCTATTTAGACTCGCGGGAAGCGATGCATGACCAGAAGCGGGTGCGGCTGCGTACGCTCGAAAAACTATTAAGCCCGATGCAGGAAAAATTCGTGCGCGCGCAGTGTAAGACGGTAGCAATAAAGCTGTTTGTGTACGGCTTTTCCCGCGGCGCGGCAGAAGCCCGCGCTTTTGTCAGCTGGCTGGATGAGGCGCTGGCGGAGGGGGTGCTCGGCTTCCCGGCGGGAACGCTGCTGGGCGTGAAGGTCTCGGTGGAATTTTTGGGTCTGTTTGATACCGTGCCGGCAGTGGGCATTGCCAACGTGGTGCCGGGTTTCACCGGTCACAACGGCTGGGCGGGGCAGACGCAGCCGCTGCCGCAGTCGGGGTTAATCAAACGCTGTTATCACCTTGTGGCGGCTCACGAGCAGCGTCAGGCGTTTTCGCTGGACTCCATCCGTACCGCCGCAGGCCGCTATTTGCCCAATACTCAGGAAGTGGTCTACCCCGGTATGCACTCCGACGTTGGCGGGGGGTATCCTACCGGCGACCAGGGCAAAGGTCGCGGCGGGGAGGGCGATCTGTTATCGCAAATTACCCTGCATGATATGTATGCGGCCGCGATTGATGCCGGGGCGCCGCTGTCGTTTCATCCTGATGTTTTTGCCCTGTTGCACCCGGATTTCAGGCAAATGTATATCTTTCGGGAAATGAGTTTTGCTTCAGTTAGGGAATTTGATTTTTATCCCGCACTGGTAGACACCTTTAACAACTGGCGGTCGACCCTCTCCCTTGACAATCAGCAGGAGGATCCGCTGTCTGACGATGCTATCTACGCGCCGTTTCGTTTTGAGTCAGTCTGTCTGGAAGAGATGCTGGAAGCGGAAATGATCTGGATGACCGGCTGGCGTATCGCACGTTTTGCTTCGTCCAGGACATCGCCGATGAATCTCACGTCGCAGCCTTTCTTTCAGAACGCATCCCAGCACCCGGAGATTACCGCCCAGCCGTATGAGGCAGGGTTCAGCCAGCAGGCGCAGCGCGCACTTGCCCGCGAGTGGTCACTCCTGCAATGTAAAGCGGAAGCTATAGCGCAGGCGCGTAAAAATGAGGAATCCAGACACAAGGGAGATGAAAACTGGTTTCCGGGGGCAGACCTCATTGGGGAGCCGTTGTACGATGCCAATAATGCCCGCGGCCAGCTCTGGGAAGCCGCCATCGAGTTTGCGGCGGACTACACGCGCACAGTTCGTCCTGACGCATTGTTTAAACCTGCTACGAATCAAAAAACGCAGGGGGCGATCGATTCGGCCACCTGCAGTATTGCGACAAACGCAGAAATCGGCTTTTCCCGGAAGGTGAGCACGACGGCGACGCTTTTACAGATGCTGGATCCGATGCTTGCCACAACGGCCTATATATATACCCATCAGAATGAAGCGTATGAATATCTTCGGTTTAAGAAGGCAGGTGAATACAGATTCCGTCAGCATATTGAGCCGTGCCTGTTGAAAAGAGAGAAGAACGATAAAATCAGCGGGCTGATCAATCTGTATGATAACTATATCCATGATTCCCGGGCCTGGTTTATGCACTCAGAAAGCGGCGTCAGGGAGCCGTTTGGCAGCTACTTTTTATCCAGAATGATCTATTTTGGCGATAAGTGGAGCAAGGCCGTCCAGCTGCGCTTTGATGGGCAAACGATGTCAGGTATTGGCGAAGCACTGCAGGATAAGGCCGTTTTTGCTCATGTGCCAATCTACGGTGTAAAAGTCTTTAACCGTGATACCGGGCAAGAAATCCCCGTTGACGAAAGCACTCTGCCAGCGCCCACCCATGAGTTTATTGCGCAGCTTAAACCCCTGGTCAAACAGCGTCAGATGGAAAGGGAAACAGTCAGGCGCGAGCGCATCGCAACTGCGCTCAACGACTTATGGGACTCCGAAATACTCCACTCACCTCAGGTGTAATTTTACAGAGGTGAGATGTCAGCGGTGGCGTATTTGTTATCTGAACAGGTTCGGGGCAGCGTTTTTTTCAGCTACCTTTAGTCGAAAGGCAGGCCACAGGATGCAAAATCGCCGACCCTGTCCTCAGCATATTTGACCTCGTGATAACGTTGACTTCAGAAAGGGAGAGTCTCGTGCTCTCCCTCCTTATTCCCTTTCCTTTCTGCCAACCCCGGACGCTGTAAAGTCCGGCTCCGGGCAATTCTGGCCAAAGTTTTCCGCCCAAGGGAACGACGCACCGTTTTTAACATAGCGCTTATAGAGACGTTTTACCTTGGCCGGGTCCTGAGCCCAGATCCACCCCGCTGCGTGACACAGCACGGCGGCATAGGTCTGCGATTTACGCGGCAATAGGTCGGCGGATTTTTCGGCAAGCTTCACCGCCTGCCAGCGATAGTGCATAAAGTGATTATCCTGCTTGGGCTGAGAGAGCTGAACGCGCTGACGTTCGCCGGCACTTATCCACGATTTGGTCATCGGACTGCCTTCCGGGCCCCAGCCGTAATACGGCGATGAATACCAGCCATCATAGACCGCAAAATCCGGCGCCATCTCATAGCCCGTCAACGCCATGCCCTGATGGCGAAGAATTTGCGCGGCTTGCCACCATGCCTGCGCCTGGGCTGTTTTGGGCCCATTTTTCGGCAGGGTAGTGATAAACGTCTGCGCGGCATCACGATTCTCCGCAAGGACAAAATAGGTCAGCGCCTTTTGATACTGCTCTGCGCGCATCAGGCGGCGGGCAAGCAGGCAGCGTATCTATGGTAATTTTTGATCTCTTTCGGGCTAAAGGGTCTGGGTTCTGGCTCGTATAACGCGTTAGAAGAACGCGTGAAAAAACTCACAATAAGCAACTGCTGAATAAGCGGATCGTCAAGGCTCTGCAGCAGAAAGTTTTTGTTTTCAGGATGGCTCAGAACGTCAGCGGTGTAGCGTAAAGATGGGCTGCGGCAACGGGGTCGCTTTGCCAGTGCTTAATGCGTCCCTGTTGGCCAAGGCTTGCCAGGGAGAGCTGCTCCGGGTCCTCGTGTCCCGTGCGCACGGCGTCGATGATCTGCTGATAAAGTTCGAAAGCTTCGCGTAACTCCTGCTGCCTGTAGCGTAATTTTTTCCGGCAGCATGGCATCAATATTACCTGCGTTTTTAATCGCCAGCTCATAGTGCGTGGACTCCGCGTTGGTGTTAGCGCTGTCGGGATTCGCCAGCCACTGCCAGAGTGTGGTTAATGGCTGATGACAGATAACTGCCGCCAGCGTGCTGAGTGACCAGGCGCGGCTATCGTTGTCCAGAGGCAGACGGAACCAGACGATACCCGAAAAATGCATCGGCGGATTTTTTCCAACTGGCGAATAAACGCGTCGATTTGTTGTGGTGAGACTCTCAGTTCCTGCTTCTCAGCCACCACCCTCAACGCTGACTCGCTTTCTACGCTTAACGGCTACCCTGGATAGGAAATCAGCGCGGAGCCTTAGGCCGGCAGCGCCAGATAAAACGGATGTGGAGAGATAAGGGCATATTGTGTGCTCCAGCGCTGAGCCAGAATCGGGTCAAACAAACCCTGCTTCGGCGATTGTACGCTGTGGAGCTGCAGCACTGTGCTATCAACCACAGCCAGCATGGGAAGAAGCAATGGCGACGAGATCCAGGTGGGGAGCTCGGTGATGCTGAGCGTTATGTCTGAAGGCAGCTCCTGGCGCAAGGCTCTCAAGAGTTTCTGGTAATCGGCAAGTCGCGATGTGGGGGCATCGTAATCAATTTCTATTGCCGTGAGGTTAACGCCATCGCTGCGCCAGCGGGCAATAATACTTTTTATTTGCGGAAGAATAGCTGCCGCGTCCAGCTACCATCCAGGCGGACCACCAGCCATACCGGACGACCATCCCGCTGTAATAAGGAAGTATTCACCCGGGCAATGCGCGCGCCCTCCCTGGGATGAATCTGCAGCCCCAACACACGCAGGGTGGAAAACAGATCGTGGCTCTCGCGCAGCGCCGCTACGTGCCCGCCCTGCCAGACGCGCTGCCAGATATAAACCAGGCTGTCGGCGATGGACCGCGCGCTGGTAGCCAGTAGTAGAAGCAACGGTATTAAAAAGCGAAAACGCATCATGGCGACAGTCCTTGTTGCCGGATTTTATCGTTAGTCTATTTTGAGGCGGGCTTCTTCTCCGCCTTCGCCAGCTCTTTCACCAGCGGCAGCATCACTTTCATCACTTCGCGTCCGCGATGCTCAATCCGTCCTGGCAGCGCTTTATCAATATACTGCAGGTTATCCAGCTGAATCTTGTGCCAACTGGTGCCGTCCGGGAAGCTGCGAGATTTGCTCCGCTGCTGATAACCGTCTTTCTTACCTAATGACCAATTGGTCGCTTCCACCGACAGTACCGGGATCCCGGCGGTATCAAAAACGCTGGCGTCGTTGCAGCAGCCGGTGCCTTTCGGAAAGTCCCGGTTCAGTCCTGGATTGGTGAAGGCCGCGATGCCGTGGCTATGGGCGATAGCCAGCGCCCGGTCGCGGGTGAGCTTGCGCACCGACGCTGGCGTGCTGCGGCCGCTATTAAAGTACAGCTTATCGCCCACGACAAGGTTATCGAGATTAATCACCAGCAGGGTGTTTTTCTTTTCCGCGTCGCTCATGCGCTTGAGCAGATTCTGCGCCCCAAGCCGGCCCTCTTCTTCGCCGCTGGTGGCAACGAAGCGAATACCGTAACGGGTAGGAACGTTCTTTAACTGTTCAGCAAGTTCCAGCATGACGCCCAGCCCCATCGCGTTATCGTCGATCCCCTGTAGGGTCAGGCCGCCGAGGTTATTTTCAACATCTTTATCGCTCTGCGGCGCGTAGGTATCCAGGTGCGCCATGATAATGATCTGCTGGCGAGATTGGCCTTCATGAGCGGCGATCACCGTACTGCCGGTGACGTTATGCCAGTTTTTACGCTGACTGCTATCGGTATAGACGTAGCGGGTATTGAAGCTGCGTACATCGCTCTGGTAACCCATCTGGGCGAACTGCTGGCGGAGGTAATCGGCTGACAGCATCTCGGCCGGCGTACCGGTCATTCTTCCGGGAAAAAAGGTGGCGATATGACGAGCCTGGGCATTGGCGGTTTCGCCCGGGGCGCTGAATGCCGGGGCGGCGGAGAAGACAAAACCTGCGCCCAACGCCAGGGGAAGCAGGCGACGGCACAATGCGGAAAACATAGGGGGTCCTTTAGCACTTAAAACAATTTCACCCGCGTAGTATGAAACTGTGACCGGGGTTAAACAATTTCAATCGCTCTTAAATGGTGGAAAAACCGCGTGTTAAGCACTTTTTGATATTTGCTTTCCCAGGTCGTTATTCTTTTGAGTAACAACTCATTCCATTTCGTAATTTCATTTGCTCTAGACCGCACCCTATAGTCGCTCTATTGCTGATTGTAAGAGAGTTGTTGCGCAGTGGAATACTTGCCGATATTTGCCGAAGTGAAAGAGAGACCCGTGCTGGTGATCGGCGGCGGCGAGATAGCCGCGCGTAAGATTACGTTTTTGCTGCGCGCTGAAGCGAAGGTGCACATTGTCGCCGAAACGTTGATGCCGGAACTTGCCGAAAAGGTCGAGCGCGAGGAAATTCAGTGGCGGGCAACCGTTTTTGAAGAGCAGCAGCTTGATGACGTATTTCTGGTGATTGCCGCCACGGAAGATGACGAGCTGAACCAACGCGTTTATGTCGCGGCGAACGCGCGCTATCGGCTGGTCAACGTCGTGGATAATCAGGCGCTGTGCTCGTTTGTCTTTCCATCCATTGTCGATCGCTCTCCGCTGCTGGTGGCTATCTCTTCCAGCGGCAAAGCGCCGGTGCTGTCGCGGATTTTGCGCGAAAAAATCGAAGCCCTGCTGCCCACCAACCTGGGGCGGCTGGCTGAAACGGCGAGCTACTGGCGTCACCATATTAAAACCCATCTGAAAACCACCGCCGAACGCCGCCGCTTTTGGGAGCGCGTGTTTACCGGTCGTTTTGCCAGCCTGATGCTGGCTGGCAACAAAGCCGAAGCGGAAAAAGCGCTGGAAGATGAACTTCGGCAGCCGGACAAACGCCCCGGTGAAATTATCCTCGTCGGAGCGGGGCCTGGTGATGCTGGATTGCTGACCCTGCGTGGCCTGCAGGCCCTTCAGCAGGCGGACGTGGTGTTCTACGACAACCTGGTCACCCCGGAGGTGCGCGAACTGGTACGCCGAGACGCGGAGACAATCTGCGTCGGTAAAAGCGCTTCCGGCGTATCCGTACCGCAGCAGGAGATCAACCGTTTGCTGGTGGATGCAGCGAAAGAGGGCAAAACGGTGATTCGCCTGAAGGGCGGCGACCCGTTTATTTTTGGCCGCGGCGGCGAAGAGCTGCAGGCCGCGGCCGAAGCGGGCATTCCGTTTCAGGTCGTCCCGGGCGTGACGGCGGCGGCGGGCGCAACGGCCTATGCCGGAATTCCGCTGACGCATCGTGATTATGCCCAGAGCGCCACCTTTATTACCGGACACTTCGGCGCGGAAAACTCGCCGCTCGACTGGGCGCGGCTGGCGCAAAGCGGCCAGACCCTGGCGATTTATATGGGCAGCCTGAAAGCGGCGGAAATCAGCGCGCAGCTGATCGCCAACGGCCGCGATGGCGACACCCCGGTAGCGGTGATCTCGCGCGGTACCCGCGCCGATCAGCAAACGAAGACTGGCACATTACAACAGCTTGAAAACCTGGCGAAAGACGCCCCGATGCCCGCCCTGATCGTGGTAGGAGACGTGGTGCAATTACATCAACAGCTCGCCTGGTATCAACACACCTCATCCTCAGAGGCCTTTAAGGCTTCTGTAGTAAATCTGGCTTAAGGAACGGTTATGGACCAAAAACGACTCACTCACCTGCGGCAACTGGAGGCGGAAAGCATCCATATCATTCGTGAGGTGGCCGCCGAATTCTCTAACCCGGTGATGATGTACTCCATCGGTAAAGACTCCAGCGTAATGCTGCATCTGGCGCGTAAAGCGTTTTATCCGGGCACCCTGCCGTTCCCGCTGCTGCACGTCGATACCGGCTGGAAATTCCGCGAAATGTATGAGTTCCGTGACCGTACCGCTAAAGCCTACGGCTGCGAGCTGCTGGTGCACAAAAACCCGGAAGGGGTGGCGATGGGGATTAACCCGTTTGTCCACGGCAGCGCCAAGCATACCGATATCATGAAAACCGAAGGCCTCAAGCAGGCGCTGAACAAATACGGCTTCGATGCCGCGTTCGGCGGCGCGCGCCGCGATGAAGAGAAATCCCGCGCCAAAGAGCGTATTTACTCCTTCCGCGACCGCTTCCACCGCTGGGACCCGAAAAACCAGCGCCCGGAGCTATGGCACAACTATAACGGCCAGATTAACAAGGGCGAAAGCATCCGCGTCTTCCCGCTCTCCAACTGGACCGAGCTGGATATCTGGCAGTACATCTATCTGGAGAATATTGAAATTGTACCGCTGTACCTGGCGGCAGAACGTCCGGTGCTGGAGCGCGAC
This sequence comes from Klebsiella sp. BDA134-6, assembly GCF_015601345.1. NCBI lineage: Bacteria > Pseudomonadati > Pseudomonadota > Gammaproteobacteria > Enterobacterales > Enterobacteriaceae > Klebsiella > Klebsiella sp. BDA134-6. The sequence goes on along the minus strand of NZ_CP064784.1, from coordinate 4,735,386 downwards.
GGGATGCTGATGATGATCGATGACGATCGCATCAATCTACAGCCCGGCGAGATGATCAAAAAACAGATGGTGCGCTTCCGCACCCTCGGCTGCTGGCCGCTGACCGGCGCGGTGGAGTCCAATGCGCAAACGCTGCCGGAGATCATCGAAGAAATGCTGGTGTCGACCACCAGCGAACGACAGGGGCGCGTGATTGACCGCGACCAGGCAGGCTCCATGGAGCTGAAGAAACGTCAGGGTTATTTCTAAGGAGCCGCCATGAACACCACAATTGCACAACAAATTGCCAATGAAGGCGGCGTAGAAGCCTACCTGCATGCCCAGCAGCACAAAAGCCTACTGCGCTTTCTGACCTGCGGCAGCGTCGATGACGGTAAAAGTACGCTGATTGGCCGGCTTCTGCACGATACCCGTCAGATTTACGAAGATCAGCTCTCCTCTCTGCATAATGACAGCAAACGTCACGGTACGCAGGGCGAAAAACTCGATCTGGCGCTGCTGGTTGACGGTCTGCAGGCCGAGCGCGAGCAGGGGATTACCATCGATGTCGCCTACCGCTACTTCTCTACCGAGAAGCGCAAATTTATTATCGCCGACACCCCGGGGCACGAGCAGTACACCCGTAATATGGCGACCGGCGCGTCAACCTGCGACCTGGCGATCCTGTTGATTGACGCCCGCAAAGGCGTGCTCGATCAGACTCGCCGTCACAGCTTTATCTCGACGCTGCTGGGGATCAAACACCTGGTGGTGGCGGTGAACAAAATGGACCTCGTCGATTTTAGCGAAGAGACCTTTAACACTATTCGTGAAGCGTATCTGACCTTTGCTGAACAGCTGCCGGGCGATCTCGACATTCGCTTTGTCCCGCTTTCCGCGCTTGAAGGGGATAACGTCGCCAGCCAGAGCGATAAAATGCCGTGGTACAGCGGCCCGACGCTGCTGGAAGTGCTGGAAACCGTTGAGATTCAGCGCGTGGTGGAAAGCCAGCCGCTGCGCTTCCCGGTGCAGTACGTCAATCGTCCGAACCTCGACTTCCGCGGGTTTTCCGGGACGGTTGCCGCTGGCCGCGTGAGCGTAGGACAGCGTCTGAAAGTGCTGCCGTCGGGGGTGGAATCCACCGTGGCGCGCATCGTCACCTTTGACGGCGACCTGCCGGAAGCGGCGGCCGGGGAGGCGATCACTCTCGTGCTGAAGGATGAAATTGATATCAGCCGCGGCGACCTGCTGGTGGACGCGGCGGTCTCTCTGCCTGCGGTGCAAAGCGCTAGCGTTGATGTGGTATGGATGGCGGAGCAGGCCCTAACGCCTGGCCAGAGCTATGACATTAAAATCGCCGGTAAGAAAACCCGCGCCCGCGTGGATGGCGTTCGCTACCAGGTTGATATCAACAACCTGACCCAGCGCGAAGTAGAATCGCTGCCGCTCAACGGCATCGGGTTGGTAGATCTGACTTTCGATGAGCCGCTGGTGCTGGATAAATACCAGGATAACCCGGTCACCGGGGGGCTTATCTTTATCGACCGTTTAACCAACGTCACCGTTGGCGCGGGCATGGTACGCGAGCCGAACGAACAGGCGCAGGCGGGCGCTTCCCAGTACAGCGCGTTTGAGCTTGAGCTGAATCAGCTAATTCGCAAGCACTTCCCGCACTGGGACGCTCGCGACCTGCTGGGAGGCAAGTAATGGCCCGGCATGACGAAAACGTCGTCTGGCATGCGCATCCTGTCACCCAGGAGCAGCGCGAGCAGCATCACGGCCATCGCGGCGTGGTGCTGTGGTTCACCGGGCTTTCGGGCTCGGGGAAATCCACCGTTGCCGGCGCGCTGGAAGAGGCGCTACATCGGCTCGGCGTGAGCACCTATTTGCTGGATGGCGATAACGTGCGTCACGGCCTGTGCAGCGATCTTGGCTTCAGCGACGACGACCGCAAAGAGAACATTCGACGCGTAGGTGAAGTGGCGAAGCTGATGGTGGATGCCGGACTTGTTGTATTGACCGCGTTTATATCTCCGCATCGCGCAGAACGGCAGTTGGTTCGCGAGCGTTTAGGCGAAGGGCGTTTCATCGAAGTCTTTGTCGATACGCCGCTGGCGATCTGCGAAGCGCGGGATCCGAAAGGCCTGTATAAGAAAGCGCGTGCCGGGGAGCTGCGCAACTTTACCGGAATTGATTCAGTGTATGAATCCCCGGAGCGCGCTGAAATTCACCTCGACGGCGAACAATTGGTAACAAATTTGGTGCACCAATTATTAGACCTGCTACGACAGAGCGATATTATCAGATCCTGAAACGGCTGCGGCATCATCACAGGATGCCGATCGCCAGGTCAACAGGATTCGATATGCGCAATACCCAGAACATCAGTATTATTCGTTCAGAACCGCCGCCGGCAGTCAGCGACGAGACCACCTGGTCTCTGTCGGGTGCTGCCGTTGGCTTTATTTCATGGCTGCTGGCGCTGGGTATTCCCTTCCTGATCTATGGCAGTAACACGCTATTTGTCCTCCTCTATACCTGGCCGTTCTTTCTGGCATTAATGCCGGTTGCCGTCGTGGTTGGCATCGCGCTGCATTCGCTGATGGACGGTAAACTTCAGTACAGCGTCTGCGCGACGATTTTGACCGTCGGACTGATGTTCGGTCTGCTGTTCCTCTGGCTACTGGGGTAGTCCTTTTTACGAATGAATCTAGCCTGGGTATCAACGGTAAAAATGTGGTACAGTCCCCGCGTTACGCGGCGTCGTCCGCGCGCCAGAGTAGAGAACTCGGGCGAGTTATGGGATGATGATGCCGTTTTTCAGGGGGCAGGATGGGTAAACTAACGCTGCTGTTATTGGCTTTGCTGGTCTGGCTACAGTACTCGCTGTGGTTCGGCAAAAATGGCCTGCACGACTATAGCCGGGTTGATGACGATGTCTCCGCGCAGCAGGCAACTAACGCTAAATTAAAAGCACGCAACGATCAGCTATTCGCCGAAATTGACGACCTCAACGGCGGTCAGGAAGCTATCGAAGAGCGCGCACGCAATGAACTCAGTATGACCCGCCCGGGCGAAACGTTTTATCGTCTGGTGCCGGATGCGTCAAAACGCAACCAGGCTGCGGGGCAACAGCAGAATAATCGATAAACAGGCCCAGGATTACAACATGGCAGCCACTTTTCCGGGCGTTTGCGCCGTGGTGCCGGCAGCCGGTTTTGGCCGCCGCATGCAAACGGAATGCCCTAAACAATATCTCTCAATCGGTAACAAAACGATTCTCGAGCACGCGGTCGCCGCGCTGCTGGCAAACCCGCGTATACGGCGGGTGGTCATCGCCGTCAGCCCGGGTGACGTGCGCTTTAGCCAACTGCCGTTGGCGAACCATCCTCAAATCACCGTCGTTGATGGCGGGACAGAACGCGCGGATTCCGTTCTCGCTGGCCTGAAGGTGCTTGGCGAGGCTGATTGGGTGCTGGTGCACGATGCCGCGCGCCCCTGCCTGCACCAGGATGACCTCAGCCGCCTGCTTCAATTATGCGACACCAGCCGTACGGGCGGCATTCTGGCCGCCCCGGTTCGCGACACGATGAAGCGCGCGGAGCCGGGCAGGGCGGCCATCGCCCATACCGTTGAGCGTAATGATTTATGGCATGCGCTGACGCCGCAATTTTTCCCTCGCGAACTGCTTGTTGATTGTCTGACGCGGGCGCTTAATGAAGGGGCGACTATCACCGACGAAGCCTCGGCGCTGGAGTACTGCGGCTTCCATCCTGAACTGGTCGCCGGACGAGCTGATAATATAAAAGTGACGCGCCCGGAAGACCTGGCGCTGGCCGAATTTTACCTTACCCGTTCCCGACACCAGGAGAAGGCTTAATGCGAATTGGACACGGTTTTGACGTACACGCTTTTGGCGGTGAAGGCCCAATCATCATCGGCGGCGTGCGCGTGCCCTACGAGAAAGGGCTGCTGGCGCACTCCGACGGCGACGTCGCGCTGCACGCGCTGACCGATGCGCTGCTCGGCGCGGCGGCGCTGGGCGACATCGGCAAGCTGTTCCCGGATACCGATCCGGCCTTTAAAGGCGCCGACAGCCGCGAACTGCTGCGCGAAGCGTGGCGGCGGATTCAGGCGAAAGGCTATACCCTTGGCAACGTTGACGTCACTATCATCGCCCAGGCGCCGAAAATGCTGCCGCATATTCCCCAGATGCGCGTCTTTATCGCCGAAGATCTCGGCTGCCATATGGACGATGTGAACGTCAAAGCCACCACCACCGAAAAGCTGGGCTTTACCGGCCGCGGCGAAGGCATTGCCTGTGAAGCGGTGGCGCTGCTGCGTAAGGCGGAGAAATGATCGCTTTTGACGAACTCACCTACCTACATGGAAAACCGCTGAGCCAGGGGCTGCTAAAAGCCAGCCCGGAGGACTTTTTGGTGGTGGAAGATCTCGGTTTTGCCCCCGATGGTGAAGGCGAGCACGTGCTGGTGAGGATTCTGAAAAACGGCTGCAATACCCGTTTTGTTGCTGACTCACTGGCAAAATTCCTTAAAATTCATGCGCGTGAAGTGAGCTTTGCCGGGCAGAAGGACAAACACGCGGTGACTGAACAGTGGCTGTGTGCCAGAGTGCCGGGCAAAGAGATGCCCGACCTGAGCAAATTTCAGCTCGAGGGTTGCCAGGTTCTGGAGTACGCGCGCCATAAGCGCAAGCTGCGCCTCGGGGCGCTGAAGGGGAACCAGTTTACTCTGGTACTGCGCGAAGTCAGCGCCCGCGACGATGTCGAAAAGCGTTTACAGGCGATTGCCGAGCATGGCGTACCCAACTATTTTGGCGCCCAGCGCTTCGGTATCGGCGGCAGTAACCTGCAGGGGGCGCTGCGCTGGGCCGAGAACGGCGCGCCGGTGCGCGATCGCAATAAACGCAGTTTTTGGTTGTCGGCGGCCCGCAGCGCATTGTTTAATCAACAGGTTGGTATTAGATTAAAAAAACCGGAATTTAATCAGGTTGTTGATGGCGATGCGCTACAATTAGCGGGGCGCGGAAGCTGGTTCGTTGCGGCCTCTGAAGAACTGACGGAACTCCAGGCGCGGGTAGATAACCGCGAGCTGATGATTACCGCTGCGCTTGTGGGCAGCGGCGACTGGGGAAGCCAACGGGGTGCGCTGGCCGCTGAACAGGCGGCAGTGGCCGAAGAGACGCAGCTACAGGCGCTGCTGGTGCGTGAGAAAGTAGAGGCCGCCCGCCGGGCGATGCTGCTCTATCCCCAGCAGATGAGCTGGAACTGGTGGGATGACGTTACCGTTGAACTGCGTTTCTGGCTGCCCGCAGGCAGCTTCGCCACCAGCGTAGTAAGGGAGCTTATCAATACAACGGGTGACTATGCGAATATTGCTGAGTAACGATGACGGGATTCATGCGCCGGGCATTCAGACCCTGGCAAAGGCCTTACGAGAATTCGCTGAGGTTCAGATAGTTGCACCCGATCGTAACCGCAGCGGAGCGTCGAATTCCCTGACGCTGGAATCTTCGCTACGTACTTTCACTTTTGATAACGGCGATATCGCCGTACAGATGGGCACCCCGACGGACTGCGTTTACCTCGGCGTGAACGCCCTGATGCGGCCGCGTCCGGATATTGTGGTTTCCGGCATTAACGCCGGTCCCAACCTCGGTGACGACGTCATCTATTCCGGCACCGTTGCCGCCGCGATGGAGGGCCGTCATCTCGGCTTTCCGGCGCTGGCCGTCTCGCTAAACGGCTATCAGCATTATGATACCGCCGCCGCGGTCACCTGTTCGATTCTGCGGGCTTTAAGCCGCGAGCCGCTGCGCACCGGGCGCATTCTGAATATCAACGTGCCGGATCTGCCTCTTGAGCAGATTAAAGGTATCCGCGTGACCCGCTGCGGCAGCCGTCATCCTTCCGATCAGGTGATCCCGCAAAAAGATCCGCGCGGCAATACGCTGTACTGGATTGGACCTCCGGGCGAGAAGTACGACGCCGGGCCGGATACCGACTTCGCCGCCGTGGATGAAGGCTATGTGTCGGTCACTCCGCTACATGTCGATTTAACCGCCCACGGCGCACATGAGGTGGTGAGCGGTTGGCTGGATCGCGTTGGGGTTGATACGCAATGGTAAGTAAACGTGTTGAAAGTCTTCTCAATCAGCTCCGCACGCAGGGCATTATTGACGAGCGCGTGCTGAACGCGATCGCGCTGGTGCCGCGAGAAAAGTTTGTTGATGAAGCCTTTGAACATAAGGCGTGGGAAAACACGGCGCTGCCGATTGGCCAGGGGCAAACCATCTCGCAACCCTACATGGTGGCGCGGATGACAGAGCTTCTGACGCTAACGCCGGAGTCAAGGGTGCTGGAAATTGGCACCGGATCTGGCTATCAGACGGCGATCCTGGCGCATCTGGTGCATCACGTATGCTCGGTTGAGCGTATTAAGAGTTTGCAGTGGCACGCGCGGCGTCGCCTTAAACAACTTGATTTACATAATGTTTCAACCCGTCACGGCGATGGATGGCAGGGTTGGCAGGCACGCGCGCCGTTCGACGCGATCATCGTTACCGCCGCGCCGCCGGAAATTCCGGCTGCGCTGCTGGCGCAGCTGGACGATGGCGGCGTACTGGTGCTGCCGGTAGGCGAAGAGCACCAGTTCCTGAAGCGAATCCGTCGGCGCGGTAACGAGTTTGTCATTGATACTGTCGAAGCCGTGCGCTTTGTACCCCTCGTGAAAGGGGAGTTGGCCTGAACCCGGATTATTCCAGGTTTTTTTGCCTGCATTTAGGCATAGGGTGGACGCATTTTTCGTGTCCTGGCCGGGCGCCGTCCGGTGAGCAAGATATTGGTAGTTAACATATTCCTGGGGGATAAATGAGCGCGGGAAGCCCAAAATTTACCTTAAGCCGCATTGCGGCTTTGTCACTGGTGTCACTCTGGCTGGCAGGCTGCAGCAGCTCCAACAATCCGCCTGCGCCGGTCAGCTCGGCTGGCGGGGCTTCGTCTTCCAGTACGAATTCCGGAATGCTGATCACGCCTCCGTCAAATAACGTCCCACAGGCGCGCCCGGTACAAACGCAACCGGTGCAGACGCAGCCCGTTCAGGTTCAGCCGATGGCTCAGGAGCCGGTGCAAACGGTGAACGGTAAAATTGTCTACAACCGTAAGTATGGAGATATTCCGAAAGGTAGCTATACCGGCGGCAGTACCTATACTGTTAAACGCGGCGACACGCTATTCTATATTGCGTGGGTCACCGGGAACGACTTCCGCGACCTGGCGCAGCGTAATAATATCCCGGCGCCGTACGGTTTGAACGTTGGTCAGACGCTGCAGGTTGGCAACGCATCCGGCCAGCCAATCACCGGTGATAACCCTGTCGCCCAGGCCAGCGTGAAGGCCAGCAACGGCGGGATGTTAACCGCAAATTCTGCACAAAAATCCACCGCGGTGGTTGCGTCCCAACCAACTATTACGTATTCTGAATCCTCAGGTGAACAGAGTGCTAATAAGATGTTGCCGAATAACAAGCCTGCGACGACAACAACCGTCGCGCCAGTTACGGCCCCAGCTGTCAGCACAACCCAATCGACTGCAAGCAGTACGTCAACCAGTTCGCCGATCTCTTCATGGCGCTGGCCGACTGATGGCAAGGTTATCGAGAACTTTAGTGGTGCCGAAGGTGGCAATAAAGGTATTGATATCGCAGGCAGTAAAGGACAGGCTATTGTCGCGACCGCAGATGGGCGCGTCGTCTATGCCGGTAACGCACTGCGCGGTTACGGTAATCTTATTATCATCAAACACAACGATGATTACCTGAGCGCCTACGCCCATAACGATACGATGCTCGTAAAAGAGCAACAAGATATCAAGGCGGGGCAGAAAATCGCTACCATGGGTAGCACAGGTACTAGCTCTACACGTTTGCATTTTGAAATTCGTTACAAGGGGAAATCCGTCAACCCGCTGCAGTATTTACCGCAGCGATAATTTGGCAAAGTACGGATAAGCTCAATATCGCTAACAAAGGCGCCAGGGCGGCCGCGATGCCTTCTTCACCGGGGCAGAAAAGGTTATCGTCCTGGCGTCTTTTGAGTGATGTTTAGCGAAGGTGCTTTGCTTAGGGATCACGGGTAGGAGCCATCTTTATGAGTCAGAATACGCTGAAAGTTCATGATTTAAATGAAGACGCGGAATTTGATGAGAACGGAGTCGAGGTTTTTGATGAGAAAGCCTTAGTTGAAGAGGAACCCAGTGATAGCGATCTGGCTGAGGAAGAGCTTCTTTCGCAGGGAGCCACCCAACGGGTGCTCGATGCGACGCAGCTTTATCTTGGAGAGATTGGTTATTCCCCGCTGCTGACGGCCGAAGAAGAGGTTTATTTTGCGCGTCGCGCGCTGCGTGGTGATGTTGCGTCACGCCGCCGGATGATCGAAAGCAACCTGCGTCTGGTCGTCAAGATAGCCCGTCGTTACGGCAATCGTGGTCTGGCTCTGCTGGATCTGATTGAAGAAGGTAACCTGGGGCTGATTCGCGCAGTTGAGAAGTTTGATCCGGAACGTGGGTTCCGTTTTTCGACTTACGCGACCTGGTGGATTCGTCAAACGATTGAACGGGCGATCATGAACCAAACCCGTACGATCCGTTTACCGATCCATATCGTCAAAGAGCTGAACGTCTATCTGCGTACCGCACGCGAGTTGTCCCATAAGCTGGACCACGAGCCAAGCGCGGAAGAGATAGCCGAACAGCTGGATAAGCCAGTTGATGACGTGAGCCGGATGCTGCGTCTGAACGAGCGCATTACCTCGGTGGATACTCCACTGGGCGGCGACTCGGAAAAAGCGCTGCTGGATATTCTGGCCGATGAAAAAGACAACGGTCCGGAAGACACCACGCAGGACGATGATATGAAACAAAGCATCGTCAAATGGCTGTTCGAACTGAACGCCAAGCAGCGTGAAGTGCTGGCTCGTCGCTTCGGCCTGCTGGGCTATGAAGCCGCGACGCTTGAGGATGTGGGCCGCGAAATTGGCCTGACCCGCGAACGCGTGCGTCAGATCCAGGTAGAAGGCCTCCGCCGCCTGCGGGAGATCCTGCAAAGCCAGGGGCTGAATATCGAAGCGCTGTTCCGCGAGTAAGACACCTTTCTTAAAAAAGGCTCAATCGTTTGATTGGGCCTTTTTCTTTTTTGGGCCTCCGTCGCTTATGCGAGCGCCGTCTCGTGGAGGTGCAGCCAGTTGATTTTCCCTTCCTGCAGACGGAAAAGAACCGTCGACCAGCGTGCGGTGTCCGCTTTGCCGGGTAAAGCGTGGATTTCCCGATAGAGCACCGCTGCGCCATCGTGCCATTCGGCAAGTATGGCGGCATTGTCGATGACAATCTTCAAGCCCGGGCGGCTGGCGCGAGCCTCGCGAAAAAAAACGCTGACCGACTGATGGTCCATGCGCATACCGTTTATCGGGATCATGCTAAATTCCTGGCTAAAGCGATGCAGCAGCGCTTCGGCGCTCCCTTCCCCCTGATTCAGCCAGTTTTCTATAGCCACGTGGGCCGTAATAACTTCCGCAATATAGCGATTCATTTGTTCTCCATTTTACCGTGCAGGCGTAAGACGAGCGCCCGATTATCGAATTTTAGGCAACCCAGCAGCGGCACCAGGGTCAAAACGGCGGCGGCGATAAATACGCCGCGCCACGCCAGCGGGGTTGGCCAGTAAAGTAAAAAAACGCTCAGTAAAGCCGCCAGTAGCGCAGATCCTATCAGGAAACTGAGCTGGCGATTGAGGTTCCACAGCGCGCTGGCGTCCGGCATATCGGGGTTCGCCACGTTAAGAAACGCGCTGCTCTGGGCCGTACTGCTGCACAGGCTGCCGCCTGCGCCCATCAGGATAAACGCCGCGATCAGCGCGCTGCTGGCGATATGCGCATTGACGCCAGCCAGGATGATTATTCCGGCTGCCTGGAGAAGGCAGCCCAGCGCAATCAGGGGGCGGGGGCCGAGACGATTAAAATAGCGGCCGGTCGTCGCGATCGCCACAAATGAGGCCAGCGACCACGGAAGCATCAGGGAGCCGATGGTGGAGGGCGCCATCCCCGTCACGCTTTGCAAATAAAACATCCCGACGACATTAATTCCTATAAACGTCCCCGGCACGCAGAGATAGACCAGCATAGAAAAGCGCAGCAGCGGGTCGCGCAGTAACGAAATATGTAAAAAGCCGCCCGGCCGCGCGATGCTCTTCTCATCCCTGAGCCACAGCGCGGCCAGCCCGAACGTCAGCAGCGCTATCGGCAGGCTGGCAAAGAAAACCCAGCGCCAGCTCAACGACTGCACCAGTACTCCGCCGAGCGCCGGAGAGCACGCCGGCGCCAGCAGCCCAACCAGCATCACCGCGGCGGAAAGTTTCGCCCGTTCGTGAGGCTTGAACTGTTGCCAGGTTAACGCCTGTCCTAGCGGAATCAGCAGCCCGCCGCCCATCCCCTGCAGGGCGCGCCACATGACGAGGCTTATCAACGAGTCGGCCATCCCGGCAGCCAACGCTCCGAGGCTAAACAAGGTAAGCGAAAGCAGGAATACCCGCCGGGCCCCAAACTGCTGGCTGAGCCAGGCGCTAAACGGCAGCACCAGGGTGAGCCCGGCAATATAGCCATTGCTGACCCACGCCAGCTCGCCCACCGACGCGTGTAGCGTCCGGCCCATCGCCGGAAAGGCGACGCTGGCGATAAACATATTGATTAAGTCGAGAAAGAAACCCAGCAGAAAAACGGTTGCGACCTTGTTGCGATACGTCATTGATGAAATCCCCCGTGAAGGCCGCTACTGTAAACCTCAGTATCAGGGCGAATAAACACGACATTCGGAGATATACTGTCGTAAATATTTTGACAATGGGCGGCGCGATGCTGAATCTGCAGCGAATGAACATGTTTGTGGCGGTAGTCGATAGCGGGAGTTTTACTGCGGCGGCGGCGGCTCTGGGGCAGACCAAGGCGGTGGTGAGTTTCAACGTCCGCCAGCTGGAGAGCGAGCTGGGGGTCACGCTGCTGTTGCGATCGACCCGGCGGCTGACGCTTACCGAAGCCGGTTCGCTGTTCTATCATCGCGGGGTCGCGCTGCTGAAAGCGGCGGAAAACCTGCAGGACGACGTCCGGGGCAGCCACGTGGGGTTGAGCGGCGAGCTGCGGATCACGACGACGCCTGAATATGGCGCGCAGGTGATTATTCCGGCGCTGGCAGAGTTCAGCCTGCGGCATCCTGCGCTCCACGTACGCCATGTTTCCTCGTCTCATCACGCGGATTTAATCTCAGAACGGTTTGACGTGGCGATTCGCCTCGGCACGCTGGCGGATTCGCGCTACCGCGCGGCGCTGATCTCGCGCTTTGCCATCGTCCCGGTTGCAGCCCCGTCATGGCTGGCGCAGCATCCTGTAAAGACGCTTGATGATCTGGCGAAATCGGCGTGGATTATTCATGAACGTCTGACCGCACCGCTCCGCTGGCAGCTTAGCGGGCCCCATGACGAGAGCATTGCCTTCGAGATTAAACCGGCGCCGCGGCTGTCGGCGGATAGCGCCAGCGCGCTGATGGCTTTTGCGCTGGCAGGGAGCGGCATCGCGCTGCTACCCGAATGGCTGGTGGCCGCTGCGCTGGCGGACGGCGCACTGGCGAAGGTAATGCCGGCGTTTAGCTTTCCGCCCCAGGGGGTATACGCGGTTTACCCGGACGCGCAGCATATTCCTGCCAGGGTGCGGGCGTTTATTGATTTTTTACGCGAACGCCTGGGTTAACGCTGTTGTTCTTGCGCCATCAGCTTGTGGATGATGTGCGAAAACTGTTGGCGCTCCTCATCGCTCAGCCGACCTAAAAACTCTTCGTCGACGGCGTGACCCAGCGGCATTGAGCTTGCCAGTAACGCTTCGCCTTCCGCGGTTAAATAGACAAACCGACGGCGTTTGTCCGCCGGGTCGTGTTCGCGGCGAACCAGACCGCGGCTCTCCATTCGGCTCAGCATCTCCGCCAGTGTCGCTTTGGTGCTGACCGCCGCTTCCGTTAACGTCACCTGTTCAATGCCGGGATGCTCGGCAATAGAACGCATCACCGCATACTGCGGTTTGGTGAGGTCCGGCAGTTCAAGCTGCCAGCGGGCGGTGTGCTGCTGAAAAAGCTGGCGCAGCAGGTGGAACGCCTCGTTTTTTAACTCCATGACCACTCCCTAAAAAAACCGTCGGTTCTATGATAGCCGTTCGAAGGGCGTTTGAGCATTTTTCCTGTTTTGATGAAAAATGCGGCCGTGTACGAACGAACTTGCAAGAAAAGCTTATCAAGCGTAGCTTTAATAAAAATGTTCGTATACGAACAAAATGTGAGGCGATGATGAAGCTAATAGTAGGGATGACCGGAGCGACGGGCGCTCCGCTGGGCGTTGCGCTGCTGAAAGCGCTTCGTGAGATGCCGGAAGTGGAAACGCATCTGGTGATGTCAAAGTGGGCCAAAACCACCATTGAACTGGAAACACCGTACAGCGCCCGTGAAGTGGCGGCGCTGGCCGATTTCTCGCATAGCCCGGCGGATCAGGCCGCCATCATCTCATCAGGTTCATTTCGTACCGACGGCATGATCGTTATCCCCTGCAGTATGAAAACGCTGGCCGGTATCCGTGCCGGTTATGCCGAGGGGCTGGTTGGGAGGGCCGCGGACGTGGTGCTGAAAGAGGGGCGTAAGCTGGTGCTGGTACCGCGCGAAATGCCGTTGAGCACTATCCATCTGGAAAACATGCTGGCTCTGTCGCGCATGGGCGTGGCGATGGTGCCGCCCATGCCCGCCTATTACAACCATCCCAAAACCATTGAGGACGTCACTGACCACGTTGTCACGCGGGTGCTGGATCAGTTCGGTCTGCAATATCACAAAGCGCGCCGTTGGAACGGGTTACGGGCGGTAGAGAATATTTCACAGGAGAATGAATAATGGCTTTTGATGATTTGCGCAGCTTTTTGCAGGCGCTGGACGAGCAGGGGCAACTGCTGAAAATTAGCGAAGAAGTGAACGCGGAGCCGGATCTGGCCGCGGCGGCAAACGCCACCGGGCGCATCGGCGATGGCGCTCCCGCGCTGTGGTTTGACAATATTCGCGGTTTTACCGATGCGCATGTGGCAATGAACACCATCGGCTCCTGGCAGAACCACGCTATCTCGCTAGGTCTGCCGCCGAATACGCCGGTGAAAAATCAGATCGACGAATTTATTCGTCGCTGGGATAAATTCCCGGTGACGCCGGAGCGGCGGGCAAACCCGGCGTGGGCGGAAAATACCGTCGACGGCGAGGCGATTAATCTGTTCGATATTCTGCCCCTGTTCCGTCTCAACGACGGCGACGGCGGCTTTTATCTCGACAAAGCCTGTGTGGTTTCTCGCGATCCTCTCGACCCGGACAATTTTGGCAAGCAAAACGTCGGCATTTACCGTATGGAGGTGAAGGGCAAACGTAAACTGGGCCTGCAGCCGGTACCGATGCACGATATCGCTCTGCATCTGCACAAAGCGGAAGAGTGCGGTGAAGACCTGCCGATTGCCATTACCCTGGGAAACGATCCGATTATTACCCTCATGGGCGCTACGCCGCTGAAATACGATCAGTCGGAATATGAGATGGCCGGCGCGCTGCGCGAAAGTCCTTATCCTATCGCGACCGCTCCGCTGACCGGCTTTGACGTGCCGTGGGGCTCAGAGGTGATCCTCGAAGGGGTGATTGAAAGCCGCAAGCGTGAAATCGAAGGCCCGTTCGGCGAATTTACCGGCCACTACTCCGGCGGCCGTAATATGACGGTGGTACGAATTGATAAAGTCTCTTACCGCAGCAAACCGATCTTCGAGTCCCTCTATCTCGGCATGCCGTGGACCGAGATCGACTATCTGATGGGCCCGGCCACCTGTGTGCCGCTGTATCAGCAGCTGAAGGCTGAGTTCCCCGAGGTACAGGCCGTCAACGCGATGTACACCCACGGCCTGCTGGCGATTATCTCCACCAAAAAACGCTATGGCGGCTTTGCCCGCGCGGTAGGCCTGCGGGCGATGACCACGCCGCATGGTCTGGGCTACGTGAAGATGGTGATCATGGTTGATGAGGACGTCGACCCGTTCAACCTGCCGCAGGTGATGTGGGCGCTGTCGTCGAAGGTCAACCCGGCCGGGGACCTGGTGCAGTTGCCTAATATGTCGGTACTGGAGCTCGATCCAGGCTCCAGCCCGGCGGGGATCACCGACAAACTGATTATCGACGCCACCACGCCGGTTGCGCCCGATCTGCGCGGCCACTACAGCCAGCCGGTACAGGATCTTCCTGAAACCAAAGCCTGGGCTGAAAAACTGACCGCCATGCTGGCCAACCGTAAATAAGGAGAAGAAGATGATTTGTCCACGCTGCGCCGATGAACATATTGAAGTGCTGGCAACGTCGCCGGTAAAAGATGTCTGGACGGTATTCCAGTGCCAGCACTGTTTCTACACCTGGCGTGATACGGAACCGCTACGCCGTACCAGCCGCGAACATTATCCGGAAGCGTTCCGCATGACCCAGAAAGATATTGATGACGCGCCGATGGTGCCGCATATTCCGCCGCTGCTGGCGGAAGATAAACGCTAAAATCAACGGGGTCCGCTTAGTCGGGCCTTTTTTATATTGAGTTAATCAATGCAAAATATTTATTAATTAATTTTCAAATTACATAAAAGGTTAATAAAGCAGATATATTTGCGAGTTATCTCCAGTTTATAATAAACTCAACGAGTTTGATAAATTACCGATAAGCTTCGCAGCCGGGAAAATATAGAATAGCGGCGGGTGCTTGAGGTTATCTGGCTTTGAGCATTTATAAAGATTCAGATAAACGAAAGCCCCAGAAGATATTTCTATCAACTGAGGTTGACGGATGAACCTGAACAATTCAGATGTTAGTCTCTTCTTTGCAGGGAGGCAAGACATGCTAACAAAATATGCCCTTGTGGCAATCGTCGTACTGTGTATTGCGGTACTGGGATTTACGCTTTTGGTGCGCAGCTCGCTGTGCGAACTCAGTATTAAAGAGCGTAGTATGGCGTTTAAAGCTGTTCTCGCTTACGAATCGAAGAAATAGCATCAGCGCGGGGGCAACCCCGCGTATTGGTTGTCAGGATGCATCCTCTCGCACCCAGTTTGCATTTATTAAAACGGCAGCACCGCAGGACGCTGCCGTTTTTCACGTTAAACGAGAACTATACCAGGCTCTTCAGGCGATAGATCCACTCCAGCGCCTGGCGCGGAGTCAGCGAATCCGGGTCAAGATTCTCCAGCGCTTCAACCGCGGGCGAGGTCTCTTCCGGAGCGGAAAGCAGCGACATCTGGGTACCGTCCACCTGCGTGGCGGCAGCGCTCGGCGCGATGCTTTCCAGCTCGCGCAGCTTCTGCCGCGCGCGCTTAATCACCTCTTTTGGCACTCCGGCCAGCGCGGCAACCGCCAGACCGTAGCTCTTACTGGCCGCACCATCCTGCACGCTGTGCATAAAGGCAATAGTATCCCCGTGCTCCAGGGCATCAAGATGGACGTTGGCCACGCCTTCCATTTTCTCCGGCAGTTGGGTCAGCTCGAAGTAGTGGGTGGCAAACAGGGTCAGGGCTTTGATCTTATTCGCCAGATTTTCCGCGCAGGCCCACGCCAGCGACAGGCCATCGTAGGTCGAGGTACCGCGTCCAATTTCATCCATCAGCACCAGACTATGCTCGGTGGCGTTATGCAGAATATTAGCGGTTTCGGTCATCTCTACCATAAAAGTTGAGCGGCCGCTGGCCAGGTCATCCGCCGCGCCGACGCGGGTGAAAATACGATCGATAGGGCCGATGTCGACTTTTTCCGCCGGAACGTAGCTGCCGATATACGCCAGCAGGGCGATCAGCGCGGTCTGGCGCATATAGGTACTTTTACCGCCCATATTCGGACCGGTGATAATCAGCATTCTCCGCTGCGGGGCGAGGTGCAGCGGGTTGGCGATAAACGGCTCTTTCAGCACCTGCTCAACCACCGGATGGCGGCCTTCGCTAATCCGAATGCCCGGCTTATCGCTAAAGGTCGGGCAGCAGTAGTTGAGGGTCTCCGCGCGCTCGGCGAGGTTCACCAGCACATCGAGCTCCGCCAGCGCGCTGGCGCTCTGCTGCAGGTCGCCAAGATGCGGCAGCAGCATATCGAAAAGCTCATCGTACAGCTGCTTTTCCAGCGCCAGCGCCTTCCCTTTGGAGGTCAGCACTTTGTCTTCATACTCCTTCAGCTCAGGAATAATATAGCGCTCGGCATTCTTGAGGGTCTGGCGACGGACGTAGTGGATCGGCGCGTGCTGGCTCTGGCCGCGGCTAATCTGGATGTAGTAGCCGTGGACGGCGTTGTAGCCCACCTTCAGCGTGTCCAGCCCCAGACGCTCGCGCTCGCGAACTTCCAGTCTGTCGAGATAATCGGTCGCGCCATCGGCCAGGCCGCGCCACTCATCGAGTTCCGCATTATAGCCGGGGGCGATAACGCCGCCGTCGCGAACCAGCACCGGCGGCGCATCGATAATCGCCCGTTCCAGAAGTTCGCGCAGCTCGCTAAATTCCCCCATCTTTTCCCGGAGCCGCTGCACCGGCGCGCAGTCGACGTCGGCCAGCATGGCGCGCAGCGCCGGCAGCTGCTGGAAAGCGTAACGCATACGCGCTAAATCGCGAGGGCGGGCGGTGCGCAGCGCCAGGCGGGCCAGAATACGTTCGAGGTCGCCGACCTGACGCAGTACCGGCTGCAGTTCGGTGTAATGTTCCTGCAGCGCGCCGATGGTCTGCTGGCGCTCTACCAGCACGGTGGTGTCGCGCGCCGGCATATGCAGCCAGCGCTTCAGCATACGGCTGCCCATGGGGGTCACGGTGCAGTCGAGTACCGAGGCGAGGGTATTTTCAAAGCCGCCGGCCAGGTTCTGGGTTATCTCCAGATTGCGGCGCGTGGCCGCATCCATAATGATGCTGTCCTGCTGGCGCTCCATCGTGATGGAGCGGATATGCGGCAATGACGTGCGCTGGGTGTCTTTGACGTACTGCAGCAGGCAGCCGGCGGCGCACAGGCCGCGCGGGGCGTTTTCAACGCCGAAACCAACCAGATCGCGCGTGCCGAACTGGAGATTGAGCTGCTGGCGCGCGGTGTCGATTTCAAATTCCCACAGCGGACGACGGCGCAGGCCGCGGCGACCCTCAATAAGCGACGACTCGGCAAAATCCTCCGCGTACAGCAGCTCGGCGGGGTTGGTGCGCTGGAGCTCGGCAGCCATCGTTTCGCGGTCAGCGGGCTCGCTCAGGCGAAAACGCCCGGAGCTGATATCGAGGGTGGCGTAGCCAAAACCTTTGCTGTCCTGCCAGATGGCGGCCAGCAGATTGTCCTGGCGTTCCTGCAGCAAGGCTTCATCGCTGATGGTTCCCGGGGTCACGATGCGGACGACTTTGCGCTCCACCGGCCCTTTGGTGGTTGCCGGATCGCCAATCTGTTCGCAAATGGCCACCGACTCGCCCTGATTCACCAGTTTGGCCAGATAGTTTTCCACCGCGTGGTGCGGGATCCCGGCCATCGGAATCGGTTCGCCCGCGGAAGCGCCGCGCTTCGTCAGCGAGATATCCAGCAGCTGCGACGCGCGTTTCGCATCGTCATAGAACAGTTCGTAAAAATCACCCATCCGGTAAAACAGCAGGATCTCCGGGTGCTGGGCTTTCAGCTTGAGATACTGCTGCATCATGGGGGTGTGGGCGTCGAAATTCTCTAATGTACTCATCTGTTATTGATGTCCATTTTCTTACGTTTTAACGCGTTAGCGGAGTTTATTGTTTTCATGACGTCGCGCTATTGCTCATCGGTTCCCGTGACATTGTGCTTTTCTTTTCATTGACACATAGGCCGCATGATAACGGAGTCTTCAGGTCAGGAAAACAAGAAGGCGCGATGGGCCCATGAATCGACTTCCCCGCCTCTTAGCCGCTGCGTAAAGTCCATTGCGTGGGCTGCTTTTTACTATCCCTATATCAGGAAAAGCCATTTGTTAATAAATTGTGATCTATGTTACAATTGCTTTACTGCGAATGTCGGTCCTCTATCATTTATTAATTACCTGACGCAATTTGTTTTTAGGATATATCTCAGGGCTCTGCGAGTTAATTTCCTATGGTGGCATTGTTCGCGAGGTTAAATCTTTTTTTAATTCCCCTGTAAATGTATCTCTTTTTACCTAAAAAATGATTTGTTAGTATTTTTGTCGACCAGGGGATCTGGCTTTAATTAAATTATTAATATTAATTAATAGTCTAATTATTGAAACGGATTTTTCGGTGATGCGGAGGGCTGGAAATTGTTGGGTGAATAGACTTCGGCAATTTTATAGCTCCTTACTCTTTTAGGATAAAAATTTATAACGCAGGAATTTTCTATGAAACTGAATAAAGTTGCTATGGCTGTGGCATTAACTGCTGCTCTCGGCTCAATGTCTGCACTGGCTGATACCACGAATGGTCAGATTGAGCTTCAGGGTGAGCTGGTGAATACCGCGTGTGGTTTAGCTCCGTCGTCCAGCCCGGTAACCGTTGATTTTGGTCAGGTTCCAGTTTCCCTGCTGCAAGGCGGTGGTCAGGCAACTGAAACCAAAAACATCGAGCTGCAGTACTGCGATACCACTATCGCCAGCAGCGCCGTTGTTTCCTATACCCCGACTTCGGTTAACCCGAACGATCCTACTCTGGCTGCATTTACTTCTGGTACTGCATCCGGTGCAGGTATCGGCCTGAAAGACAGCGCTAGCCAGACTGTAACCTGGGGCGCGCAGACCACTCCGGTCACCCTGGTTGATGGTACTAACACCATTCCTTTCGTGGCATTCCTGAAAGCGGAAGCGGCAGCGAGCGGTTCTACCACCACCGTAACTGCAGGCGCATTCCAGTCAACGATCAATTTCACTATCGATTATCAATAATCGATTTTGAATTATCGCTCGCGGGGAGATTTCTCCCCGCGATATTGGAGTAGGTGCCAGATAATATGGAATTCTGAGTATGGTTAAGGATACAGAGAAAAAGAGACTGATGGCGTTATTGGTATCGGGATTACTCTTTTCCGGACATGCTTCGAGTACTAGTTTTACGCCTGGACAGCTGGCTCTTTCGGGGGAGCTGGTGGCTGCCGCATGCGATATTGATCCTAATTCACGGGAGCTATGGGTAGATTTCGGTAACATTTCCGCTCGCGATATTAATAGCGATCAAGAAAGTAAGCTTATCCGGCCTTTTTTAGTGCGCTTAATTGGCTGCGCCTCTTTCGGCAGCGTAAATCAATCAACGCCAGGCGCTTATGCCACGATTACTTTTACCGGAAATGCTTCATCGCAGGACCCGACAGTATTAATTCCGGATGGTGAAGGAAAGGGTTTTGGTATCCAGATTCGCGATCGACATGGGGAAATTTTAACGTTTGGAGAACCCTCATCGGGATATCTCCTGAGTGATGAGAATAATACGCTGAAATTTACCGCTACGCTGGTGCCGGTTCAGCAGCATATTAAGGCCGGGGATTTTTACGCCGTCACTCGTTTTTTTATGGATTACAACTAGAAACAAGCCAGCGATTGCTGTTGGAGCTTGTTTGTCGCGCACGATATTTTACTGAATGATTCGGGATGAATAGTCATGTCAGCAGAACAAAAAATAAAAACAATCCTCTCTCAGATGCTTTTTTTCTGCTGTACCTCTATGGCATACGCCTCAACCGACGTCGAATTTAATACTGACGTACTGGATGCGGCCGATCGCGACAATATCGATTTAACCCGTTTCGCCACCGACAACTATGTCCCGCCGGGCGAGTACTTATTAGATATTAAAATAAATGGCCAGGCGGTCGGGCAGCAAAAGGTTCGCTATCTGGCTTCTAAAGACCAGAAGCATACCCAGGCCTGCATTAACGGCGAAATTCTTGCCAGATTGGCGTTGAAAGAGGAAGCGCAGCAAAAGGTCGCACAGCCGTTTGCCGATTGCTATGACCTGCTGAGCCTTCCTGGCGCCACCCTCAGTAACTACGCCGGGGTGCTGGACATCACCGTCCCGCAGGCGTGGATGAAATACAACGATCCGAACTGGACGCCGCCGGAGCGCTGGGACCAGGGGATCGGCGGATTTTTGCTCGATTATAGCCTGACCGGGCAATATACCCGCCAGCTTGATATGCATGAAGATTACAGCACCCTGAGCGGATACGGTCAGACCGGGGTTAACCTCGGCGGCTGGCGCCTGCGCGGCGAATATCAGACCAGCTATTACAGCGCGACGCATCAATTTGATTTCGATATGAATCAGATCTACGCCTACCGTCCGCTGCCGATGATGGCGGCAAAGCTGACGGCGGGGGAGATCTATCTTGATTCTCAGGTCTTCGACACCGTGCGCTTTACCGGGCTTAATCTCGCCAGCGATGAGCGTCAGCTACCGCCAAACCTGCAGGGGTACGCGCCGGAAATTCGCGGCCTGGCCAAGACCAACGCCAAAGTGACGGTGAAGCAGAGCGGGCGCATCATTTATGAAACGACGGTGCCAGCCGGGCCGTTTAATATTCAGGATTTACGCAGCTCGGTGCGCGGTACGCTGGATGTGCAGGTGGAAGAGCAGGATGGCTCAATTTCGACTTTCCAGGTTAACACCGCCAACATTCCTTATCTTACGCGTCCCGGCTACGTGCGCTACAACGTGGCCATCGGCGCGCCGTCCCGCTATAGCCATAAAATTCAGGGCCCCGGTTTTGCTTCCGGCGATTTCTCCTGGGGGATCACCAACGCCTGGTCGCTGTACGGCGGGTTACAAAGCGCAGGGGCTGAATATACCGCAGTCTCCGCCGGTATTGGCCGCGATCTCAGCGTACTTGGCGCCCTCTCGCTGGACGCCACGGAGTCCTACAGCCAGCAGTCAAACCAGAAACGGCTTAAAGGAACCTCGTTTAAGCTGAGCTATGCAAAAACGTTCGACGAATATAATAGTTCCATTACCTTCGCCGGATATCGCTTCTCGCAGGAGGACTTCCGCTCTTTCTCGCAATATCTCAACGAGCGCTATGAGGGTTACGACAGTCTTGGGCGTGAAAAAGAAGTCTATACCATCACCGGGAATAAAACGTTCTGGGCCGATGAGCCAGGCAAAGCAACCACCGTTTTTCTGACCTATACCCATCAGAATTACTGGAATCGAAGCAGCCAGGATCGCTACGGCATCTCGTTAGGGCGCTCGTTTAACGTCGGTAATATTCGCGGGATCACCACCAATATTTCGGCCTACCGTTCGGATTACGAAGGGCGGAAAGACGACTCTATTGCTTTCTCGCTTTCCATTCCGGTTGGCGATAGCAAATGGAGCGGTCTCGACGTGCAGACCAATAACGGCAAAACCAGCCCGATGCTCTCCTATACCGACAGCAGCGACTACAACAACCTGTGGCGTCTGCGTGCCGGAGCGAGCCAGAGCGGCTATGCCAACGTCGACGGCTACTATCAGCGCCGCTCGCAGTACGCTGAAATCAACAGCAACGCCAGCTATCAGCAGGATCACTATCTCTCTCTGAGCAGCACCCTGCGCGGCGGCTTTACCGCGACCCGGCACGGGGCGGCGATCCACAACAGCGGCGCGACGCTCAACACGGCGCGCGTAATGGTGAACACCAACGGCATAGGCGACGTGCCGCTCAATGACGGTAAATCAAGAACCAATAATTTCGGCATCGCCGTTATTCCGGACATCGTGAGCTACAACAGCTTTGATACCCGGGTTGACGTTGATGCGATGTCGGAATCCATCGAACCGGCAAAAGCCATCAGCACCGCCACGCTGACCGAAGGCGCTATTGGCTATCAGACCTTCGGCATGGCGCAGGGCGAAAAAATGATGGGCATTATCCGCCTGGCTGACGGTACCTATCCGCCGTTCGGCGCCGAGGTTATCAACGGCGATGGCGTAAGCGTATCGATGATTATGGAAGGTGGGCAGGGATGGCTGGCAGGGGTTAATCCTCAGGAACTGCTAAGCGTAGTGTGGAGCGGGAAAAAGCAGTGTCAGATTGCCATCCCGCCGACCATAGAGCGTCGTTCGACAGCCGCGCTATTGCCGTGTAAATGACAGTGACAGTAATAAAAGGCCAAAAATGAGCATAACAAGCAACAAACTCTGCTGGATAGGCGTTCTGATGCTGGCGGCGGTAAGCGGTACCGCGCAGGCGGGGGTTTCGCTGGATCGCACGCGTCTTATCATCACCGGTAAAGATAGCTCGGCGAGCGCCAATTTAACCAACACCAGCCCGGATATTCCGTTCCTGGCGCAATCGTGGGTGGAGGATAGCAAGGGCAACAAGATTACCTCTCCGCTGGTGGTGCTGCCGCCTCTGCAGCGGATTAACGGCGGGCAAAAAGGGGTAGCGCGGGTCACCAAAACTGACGGTATTAATCAATTACCGCAGGATCGGGAAAGCCTGTTTTATTTAAGCGTGCGCGAAATTCCGCCCAAGCCGGATAAAGCTAACGTCCTGCAGTTAGCCATGCAGTCGCGGATTAAATTATTTTTCCGCCCGACCGCCATTATTCCCAAAAGCAAAAGCGAGATTTGGCAGGACCAGGTCGTCTTTCAAAAGAGCGGCAATAAGATGACTGCGCAAAACCCGACGCCTTACTACATCACCATTATTAGCCTGTCCCGCGTTAAGGGTGAAAAAATCACTAAGTTCCCGGGAATTATGATTGCGCCGAAGTCCAGTCTGGAGTTCAGCGTGACCGATGGCGGCGTTAGAGATTTTGCGATGATGTACGTGAACGATTATGGCGGACATCCAGAGCTGAAATACCGCTGTGAAGGAAACACCTGTAAAGCGCTGCCGCCATCGCAGCAAGGGTAATCAAAGAGGAACCTGATGATGAAAACGCGTCTATCGCTTTTAGCACTGTTTGTATTCGGTATCAGTATGCCAGCGCTGGCCGACGCTGATATTCCGCTACAGCCGCAGCACTACAACCAGGATCATCAGGGGGAAGATGGCGGTAACGTGATATTCAATGGCTCCGTTTATGCCTCGCCGTGCGTGCTGGCGCCGCAGAGCCGCCTGCAGATTATTGAGATGGGCGAAATCAGCGCCCGTCGTTTCCATCAGGCCGGCGATCGGAGCCAGCCGGTGCTGGTTCGCGTCGAGCTGAGGGATTGCCTGAAAGGCGCATCGCAGGCGCGCGACAGCATCGCCTCACGGACGACGGGTAGCAGCAAGCATCTCTACACCACCGGCGAGCAGGCGGTTCAGCTCACCTTTATCGGCGAGTCGGATGAGCATAATCGCCAACTGCTGCGCCTGACCGGCAGCATCTCAGGAGCCGGTATTCGCCTGCTGGATGTCAAAGAGCGGGCGCTGGATATTAATCAAACGCAGCCGCCGTTTATCGTGAAAACCGGCGACAGCAGCCTGACGTTTATTGCCGTGCTGGAATCGACCGGGCGAAACGTGACCGCAGGAAACTTTAGCGGACTGCTGCGTTTAAAAATGGAGTATCTCTGATGGCGACGAGGGTTATCGGGCGGAAATCTTGCATCACGCTATTACTCTGCGGCGGCTTATTCTCTCTCGACGCCAGCGCGGCGGTGGAAGGGGAAATTACGCCGGTTGGCGGACCTAAAATGTACAATATCGACGTCGCCAACCAGGATATTACCAATAACAGCATTGGGGCGACGATTCCTTATGTCTTTTCATTGGGCGGACAATATTCTGGTATCGCCAGCTGCACTATTCCAATGGAAGACCAGGCGATTTATTACTCTGCGACCGCCTCGCTGCTGCAGCAGGGCAGCTCGCCGGGGTATTTAAAACTCAATGATTATATGGATGTGAAAATTGAGATTTATATCCGCGGCCAGCGCATGGAATATCTTCCGGTCCCTTTTAATAATGAGTCAAACCAGGCTTATCAAAATAAATGCGTACCGCCAACTACCCAGTTTAACAACTTCGAGTCCGGCGCTCAGGGGCGGGTAACGTTTATGATCACCAAGCCGATTGTCAACGGCGTTAACCTGCTGGGTACTGAAATCGCCAAGCTTTATGGGCGCCTTGGGAATTACAGCGCAGGGATGGGCAGCACTCCCATGTCAATTGTCTCGATTAATTCCGGAGTCATTACCGTTCCGGATAAATGTATTGTCAACTCAGGATCGCCGATCGTCGTTGATTTTAATACCATCCCCAGCGCGGGCTCGCTGCTTAACGGCAGCAATTACAGCCAGTCCGTGCCGATTCAGGTGAAGTGCGAAGGGGGGAGTTTCGCCACCGGCAATTTAAATATTCGCCTCGGAATTCAGCAGGCCAATACCGCCAGTTTTAACAGCGATTATTTAGGCACCACCGGCGCCGTCGACCGCTCCAATCTTGGCATTATCCTGAAAGATTCCGGCGGCAGTTTAGTCGCCGCGAATAAGTTTTATGACGTGCCGGGTTTTAATAACAATCAGGGAACCTGGAATTTGACCGCCGCGCCGATTGCCAATGCCGGAACCAACGTTCTCGAAGGGGATTTCCAGGCATCGGCCACCGTGGTCGCTGAGTTTCAGTAAGGGGACAGCATGCGTCAACTCATCGCATCAATGATACTCATATGTTCGCTACCCGCGGCCGCTCCTGCGCATGCCATCGGGGAACTGATCGGCGGCGATTTAAACTTCAAAGGAACCGTCGTTGCCCATGGTTGCAGTATTGTGCCTTCATCAAAAAACATCACCGTGGATTTTGGCCAGATTTCAACCCGCACGCTTTATGCGGAGGGAAAATCGCAGCCCAAAGCGTTTGTTATTGAACTCCAGGATTGCAGCACCGATGTTTTTAATTCCGTCACCGTGACCTTTAGCGGGACGGAAAATGCCAATATGAGCGACCGCCTGGCGATTACGCCGGTCGCGCCGCAAACCGCCAGCGGTATTGGCATTGGTTTTGAAGAAAGTAACGGCACTGCGATTTTACTCAATACGCCGACGACCGCCGTCGCGATTTCCGATGCCAACATGCAGCTAAATTTTAAAGCGTTTGTTGAAGGGGAACCGGACGCCTTGAGTAACAAAACCCTGGAAACCGGCGCCTTCCAGGCAACAGCGAATTACACCCTTAATTACCAGTAGAATAGATCAAGGATGATGATAAATGAGCCGTCGTTTCTTTCTCTACGATAAAAATATCTTTTTCGCCGAAGGCGTGCGTTCTGTGGTTGACGATCTTGCCATGCATGAAGGCGACTGCGCGTTCACAAGGCTCGACCATTTCTCTGAGTTGATTAACACCCTGCGTCTGCCTAAGCAGAAAGATGAACTGCGCTGGGTCCTCTGCGATGTCGACAGCTTGCCGGACGAGCGTTTTAACGCGCTTTACACCATTAAAGAGCACTACTGCCGGGAGAATCAGCAACTGGTTATTTTATTAAGCGAGAACAATATTTCTCTGTTCTTTGCGCTGCATTCGCTACTTCCGGAGGCAAGTTGGTTATTAAAAAATGAATCGCTGGATAACTTTTTTAAATTTATTGAAAATGCGGACGCTATGGTGGCAAAGCAGATCTTTTTTAGCCGCTCGTTAATTAACTATACTCGACAGAAATGGTTAGCCAGAGATTTTAATAACAGTATCTCCAGTGATGACTGGTGGTTAATGGAAGAAATATTCAAAGGGAAATCATTGTCACAAATTTCCTCTGAACAAAAAATTGATGTTCGTCGCCTGAGCCGCTGTAAACGGGGGCTAATGAAAAAGTTAAACGTTAAAAACAACGTAGAGCTGTTTAATATTTTCAAGTGCATCGTCGCCACCCCCTGCGTATAGCAGCGTATAAATTCTGACATCGAAAGAATTACTGGCAGGTATCTAAGCCAGTAGGTAAGTGTAAGAAAAATACATTTTAATATAAATAGTTAAGGATCTAACAAATGCAAAAATTAAGTATGATTGAAGCATCAGCGATTATTGGTGGATGCTGCAAGGAAACTTGCACCAGCTCGTATGAGACCGTGGTGGTGGGCGGTGTTTCAACCTGTAAACAAGTAACCACCTGCACCGATAAGCACGGCAACTCAACCGTGACCATGAAAGATGCGTCCGACGGTATGTGCGTAGTGCCGAATCGCATCCGTCAGTAATTTCTGCTGCGGTATATGGAGGGGAAACCCTCCATATATTTCTCCGTCGTTTTCGCGAGCCTGGTATCAAATGAAGATAAAACCTATTACCGCTGTTGGCTATACGTTTCTGGTGGCATTAATTTCGTCGCTGATTACCGTGCTGTGCTATCACATTTTTGTATTTAATACGTTTGCATCGGACAGCAGCGAGCCTTCGGCCCTGCGGGAAATTGACAGCGCAATCGTTGCCAGTAGCCCAATAAAACATGACAGCAGCATTATTGAAGTGATGTCCTATGGCTGTCACTACTGCGCGTCGAACGAGGAAGATATCGAAAAATTCGCTGCCTCATTACCGGCGGAGAGTACCTTTGAAGTTATCCATATCACCGCCGAAAGAAACGGTCTGGCAATTTATGCGCCGGTTTTTGCCACCCTCGAAGTCATGGGTATTGAGCGCCAGATGCGCGACCAGGCTTTCAACGCGGTAATGACCCGTGGAGTAAATTTAGCTGATGATGAAGCGCTTAACGGCTGGCTGAAAAAGAACAATATTGATGTCGCGAAATACCATCAGTTACGCCAAAGCAAAGCCGTGGCCGAGCGTCTGGAATATATGGCCAAAATCACCGAACTCTATGATATTAACGCGACGCCGCTGTTTATTGTGAATAAAAAATACGTCGTGGCGAAGGATCGTCAATTTCCTGAGTTTGCCGATTATATGCGCCAGCTGTTAACTCAGGACAAGGAGTAAGCGTGACGCGCTTTCTGATCGTCTGGAGCGTCTTCAGCGTAAGAAAATGGTCCGCGCAGCTGAGCTGGCGCTATCGGCCCTTTACCGGCTACGGCCAAAAGGTGGTGCGTTGGGTCATGCGTTTCATCCCTATGCCGCTGCTGTTGCTGACGGCTCGCGCGCTATGCAGGCTGCGTCTATTGGGGGGGCAATACCGCGGGCGCACCGCCGTGGCGACGCAAAACTACCGCTGCCTGACGGGGGCTGATGGTCGAATCGATGCCGCATGGATAGCCATGCGCCGCCAGCTGCTGGAGATGGGGGCAACCTGGGGACAACACCCGGCCACCCTGGCCCAGATGCAGGCATGCACGCGAGCGCTTGATGCCGTTGTCGCCCCGCTGGCGGCGCAAAAGATCCCGGTCGTTCTGGCGCCGCTGCACTGCGTTTCCGATATTTTAGCGGCGATGGTCGGGGCCGGCGTGACGCCGGGGAAGGCCAGCGTGGTGGTCTCTTCCAGCGCGGAGAGCTATACCGTCGCCAGCCGTAAAATGGGCGGCGTCGCGCTCTCTTATTGCTCCATCCACCAGGATAATACGTCGCTTGCCAGCGAGCTTATGGCGTTAATGAGCAACGTATCGGAAGGGCGGGAAAATATGATTATTTTCCCCGATATTCCTGCCGATTATACCGTGCAGACCCCTGAAGCGCAGTCCGGAAAAATAAGCTGCCGGATCTTTGGCCGCCCGGCGAAATTGCATAGTGGGGTACAGCGCTTTTCTCGCATCGTATCGGCGAAGGTGGTTTTTTATCACCTCTATTATCAGCAGGGGATAAAAATAAAAATCTATTCCCCACTGGCGCCAAAAGAGGTCGCGGCGAATCTACCGTCGATGCTTGAAAACACCCTGCGTGATTATCCGCAGGATTGGCTTTTATGGCACAGCCATTCGCTCTATTTTATTAATCACTGACCCATCATCATGAAAAAGATTATCCCTGATATGGTTTTCCAGGAAGAGACCAATGAATGCGGTCTCTCCTGTATTGCGATGCTGGCGCAAACCCAGAATATTCAGTGCTCTCTCCCGGCTTTGCGGGAGATTTTCCCGGCCTCCGACCATGGGACATCGTTAAGCGATTTATCCGTTATCCTGCAACAGCTCGGCATCGCCACCGCGCCGGTGTTGTTCGATCACGATGAAATCCATGCGCTGCCGTTCCCCTCCATTTTGCACTACGGCGCCAGCCACTATGTCCTGCTGGCCTGGCGAAAAGGGGATTACGTCTGCGTCATGAATCCGGCGATTGGCCAGCAGTGGCTGCCTTTCTCGGCGTTGAAAAAAGAGATAAGCGGCTACGCGCTGATCCTTGAAGAGTCTCCCGGCGTTATTGATCAGCAGGCGCCTGTTATTGCCGGCGCGCAGCAGGAGATGCCGCGGGCGATGAGCCTGAAGGAGACCGCGGCGGTGCCGGGCATTTATAAACTGATGCTCTTGACCTTCCTGGTGTCGCTCACGCTGTTTTTAATGCCGACGATGGTCAGCCGGGCGATCAATCAGGCCTTCTCTGACGTTCAGAATACGTCGTTTCCTTATTTATGGTTCATCCTCGCTTTTGTCATCTCCACGCTGTTAGCGCTGGGCGTCAGGGTCATTAGCGAGCGTTTTATCCGCCGCTTTGTCCTGCTGAAGAGCGATATCGGTTTTTCCCGCTTACTCAATAATCCGCTGCATTTTTTTGAAAAACGCGCGCCGGGGGATGTGTTCAGCCGCTTTATCGCCTGGCAGGGCGGGATGCTGCAAAAAATCGAGCTGGATAACGGCCTCCGCTCGGACTGGATCATCTGCGTTATCGCTATCGGCATCATGTTCTGGATCTCTCCGGTGCTGGCGCTGATTTCCGCCGTGGGCATTGTGGCGATGGGGCTGATTAGCGTCTGGGCTATCTTTCGCGACCGCTGGTATACCCAGCAGCTGCAGCTGAAAAGCGCGACGCTGAATGACTTTTTTATGGAAACGCTACAGGGCGTGTTAACCATCAAAACCGCCGGGCTGGAAACGCAGCGTAAAGCGCAGTTTGCCCGCCTGTCCCATGACCTTTTCACCTGCCTCCAGCGGCAGAAAGTCTACCAACAGGTCAAAGAGGGACTGTATCAGCTGACCGGCAGTCTTGAGATGGTGGTCTTTATGCTGGTGGTGCTGCCGCTGGTGCACGCCAGGCTTATCTCTCTGGGCGACTTTTTCGCCTATAGCTTTTTACGGCAGATTTTTACCTCCTACGTCACGCGCATCTTCTATGCCGTGATTCGCAAATCACAGCTGCACGTGATCGATACCCGCGCGCAGGGCCTGTTTACCCGCCATGAGCTGGCCGCGCCCCTGTTTGCTTCGCTCAGCGGTGGGACGGTTCCGCGGCTGGCGTTTGAGCAGGTGAGCTTTCATTACAGTCCGCAGCGTCCGGTGCTTAATGCCGTCGATCTCGCGCTGGAGCCCGGCGATCGGGTGGCGATCGTCGGCGATTCCGGCGCCGGTAAAAGCACCTTGCTGCGGCTAATGGCCGGTCTTTTTTCCGCACAGCATGGACGAATTCTGCTGAACGGCGATGAGGCGAGCGCGCAGCAGCTGGCGTCTCTGGTGTGGCTGCAGAGCCAGGAAGACATCCTGTTTAACGCCTCGGTGCTGCAAAACATCACCCTGTTTGACCCGTGGTACAGCGACGGCGATCGCGGGCGGGTGGAAGCCCTGGTCAACAAAATGGCGCTGGGACCGGTGGTTCAGGCGCTGCCGGGAGGGATGGAAGCGCTGATCCGCGAAAGCCATTCGGCGCTCTCGTTAGGCCAGCGCCAGCGGCTGATGCTGGCGCGGGCGCTCTACAGCACCCGACCGATATTGCTGTTCGACGAGCCGACCGCCAATCTTGATGATGAAACCGCGGAAACGGCGATCGCCGCGCTGTGTCAGCACTGCCGCGAGCATGGCAAGACGCTGATCGTGGTGACGCACAGCGAATCGATCCTGCATCATTTCACGCGGGTTTATCGTCTGAATGAAGGCGAGCTGCACGATATCGCACAGGGAGAGGTGGGCCAATGAAGACAGGACTATTACGCCGCCGTAAGACGTGGCTGTTGGCGTTGGTCGCGATCCTCGCCGTTATCGCCGCTGTTTTTTACCCGCGCGCGTTTCCGGCCCAGGCCGAGGCGCTGGATACCGTGGCGCTCGATCGCGGGGATATCGAAAAGGTGGTGCTGGCGAGCGGGATTATCAAACCCGCCGTCCAGGTGAACGTCGGCGCCCAGGTGAGCGGTCAGCTGCGCAAGCTGTACGTGCGACAGGGCGAACGAGTGCGCAAAGGGCAGCTGCTCGCCGAAATCGACCCGACGCTGCAGCTTTCCGACTTACGCAACGCCACCGCGCAGCTGGCCAGCGCCAGAGCGCAAAAGCTGGCGTCCGAGGCCACGCTGGTGCAGTACCGCAAAGCGCTGGCGCGCGAGCGGGCGATGAACCGCGATGGCTCCGGGGTGAGCAGCGATCTTGAACAGGCGCAGGCGCAATATGCTGCGCAGGTTCAGCAGATCGCGGTCAATGAGGCGCAGATAGTGCAGGCGGAAATGAGCGTGCAGACCGCCAACGCCAATCTCGGCTATACCCGCATTCTCGCGCCCATGGATGGCGAAGTGCTGGGCATCGTCACCCGTGAAGGGCAAACCATCGTCTCCTCGCAAATTGCGCCGACCATTCTGGTGCTCGCCGATCTCGATAAAATGCAGGTCCAGACCCGCATTTCCGAAGCCGATATCCAGAAAATCCATCCGGGACAGCCGCTGTGGTTTTACGTTATTGCCGATCCGCAGACGCGTTACGAAGGGGAGCTGGGCTATGTCCAGCCCGCGCCGCAGGAGGCGCTGGAAGATCAAAACGCCGGCGCTTCCGCCGGCAATCAGCAGAGCAGCGCCATTTACTATAACGGCACCTTTGAGGTGGATAATCGCCAGCGATTGTTGAAAACCTCGATGACCGCCCAGGTGTTTATCCGTATCGCGCAGGCGAAAGATGCGCTGCGCGTGCCGGTTGCCGCGCTGGGGCGTTCGCTCGGCGATGAGCGCTACCTGGTGATGGTGCAAAAGGAGAACGGCAGCGAGGAGCGAACCGTCCGTATCGGGATTAACGACCGCCAGTATGCGCAGGTTCTTGAAGGGTTGCAGCCCGGCGAACGGGTGGTGATCCCCCAGGACGCGGGGTCTGTGTGATGGTTAAGCCGTTAATTATGCTGAACAACGTCACGCGTCATTTTGTTGCCGGGACGCAAATTATTCCGGTGCTGAAATCCGTCTCCCTGACCATTATGCCCGGCGAAATGGTGGCGATTATGGGCGCTTCCGGCTCGGGTAAATCGACGCTGATGAACATTATCGGCTGTCTGGATAAGCCCAGCGGCGGTGAGGTGTATATCAACGACATCGCCATCCACCAGGCTGATAGCGCGGCGCTGGCGGAGCTACGCAGCCGCTGGCTGGGGTTTATTTTTCAGCGCTACCACCTGATGCCTTATTTGACGGCGGAAGAGAATATTGCCATCCCCGCGCTCTATACCGCGATGCCCGCCGCGGAACGCCAGGCGCGCATTGCGCTGCTGGCAGAAAAGCTGGGCATTGATGGGCGCTTACAGCATAAACCCGCGCAGCTTTCCGGCGGCCAGCAGCAGCGGGTCAGCGTCTGTCGGGCGCTGATCAACGGCGCGCAAATTATTCTCGCTGATGAACCCACCGGGGCGCTGGATAGCGTCAGCGGCCGGGCGCTGATGGACGTTCTGCACCAGTTGAACGCCGACGGGCACACGGTGATTATCGTGACCCACGATCGCGAGGTGGCGCAGCAGGCGCAGCGGATCGTCGAGATCAGCGATGGGCAGGTGGTCGCTGACCACGCCTATAGCGCGCGGGATAACCGTGACGTCCAGCGGCTGCCCGCGGTACAGGATAACGGCCGGGCTTCGCTATCGCGCAGTATCGGCGAGTCGGTGCGCATGGCCTGGCGCTCACTGCTGGGGCATCGGATGCGCGCCTTTCTGTCGATGCTGGGGATTATCATCGGCATTTCGTCCGTGGTTTCCTCAATGGCGGTGGGAGAAGGCGCCAGGCAGAGCATCATGAACGAGATCGGCAAGCTGGGTAATACCACGCTTGAAATCCGCCCCGGCACCGGCTGGGGCAGCAAGCGCACGGATATGGAGCGGGCGCTGTCGCTGGACGATATCGCCAGCCTCGGCAAGCAGCCCTGGGTGCTGGGGGTATCGCCGATCGTCTCCAGCATGACCACCGCGGTGCGCCGGGGTTTTGATTCCTCGATTATTCTCTCCGGGGTTTCCGCCGACTATTTCTCACTGCAGGGGATCCGTTTTCTGCACGGCAACGGCTTTACCCGCCGCGATGTCGACGATCGGGAGCCGGTACTGGTGCTGGATGAAACCAGTAAAGAGACGCTGTTTCCCGGCAATGAAGATCCGCTGGGCAAAATTGTGCAAATCGCCGGCGCGCCGTGGCGGGTGATCGGTATCGCCAGCAAGCCTGGGCCGAAGGTGGTCAGCGGATTTATGTCGGCCTGGATCCCCTATACCTCGCTACTGCAGCGGATTTCCGGCGACAAGCCGCTGGAGGCGCTGACGCTGCGCTTTCAGGAAACCCTGTCGCCGCAGGATGCGGCGCGCCGTGCGGAAAGGCACCTTATCCGCGAGCACGGCAAAAAAGATTTCTTTGTCCAGACCGACGAACAGCTCGCCAAAGCGCTGCAAAAAACCTCCGACTCCATGTCGCTGCTGATCACCGCGATTGCCGCTATTTCATTGCTGGTCGGCGGCGTCGGGGTGATGAACATCATGCTGGTTTCGGTAACCGAACGTACCCATGAGATTGGCATCCGGCTTTCGGTCGGCGCGCGCCCCTCGGACATCATGCATCAGTTCTTAATTGAGGCGGTGATGATCTGCGCCCTCGGCGGGCTAACGGGCGTTTTAGGATCCTGGGCCGCCGGCAATCTGTTCGCCCTGCTGACGCAGGAGTTTTCCATGGTCTTCACCTGGCTGCCGGTAGCGATGGCCTGCGGCTTTTCCGCCCTGATTGGCCTGACGTTTGGCTATTTTCCAGCGCGCCGGGCGGCGCGGCTGAACCCTACGGAGGCGCTGGCCCGCGAATGAGACCGCTGACATTATTACCGTTCATTGTATTGCTAACGGGCTGCGGCAATTTGACCCGTAGCGACTATCAGCGCCCGCTGCTGTCGGTGCCGGAAAGCTGGCAGCGGACGGAGGGGCAAAGCAACGCGCTCCCGCCGGAGAAAGCGCCACGCTGGTGGGATCGTTTCGGCGACCAACGCCTATCGCGGGTGGTGGATCAGGTGCTGGAAAGCAACAATGATCTGGCCGCTGCCGCCTTAACCCTTAAACAGGCGCGCCTTTCCGCCGGGCTAACCCAGACCAATATCAGCCCCGACGCGACCCTGAGCGGCACCGGCAGTAACTCAAAGCCGCTGAACAGCGGCGGGTCGCAGGAGAGCTATAGCGCCTCACTGTCCCTGAGCTATGAGCTGGATCTGTGGGGCAAGCTGGCGCGGATCCGTGAACAGAGCGAATGGGAGGCGATAGCCAGCGAGCAGGACTACCGGGCGACGATCCTCTCGACGATTGACACCACCGCGCAGCTGTACTGGAACATCGCGCTGCTGAATCAGCAAATGACCTGGCAGGCGGCGAGTCTGGACATCGCCAGACAGACGCTGGCGCAGATTGAGTCCTGGCAGCGAGCGGGGAAAGTGGGCCTGCTCGATGTGCTGCAGGCGCGGCAGACGATCATCAGTCGCCAGAATCAGCTGCTGAGCCTGAAGCAGCAGCGGGCGATTTCCCGCAACGCGCTGGCGCTGCTGCTCAACAGACCGCCTGCTCAGCACACCGATGAGTCCTCCTCGCTGGATGTGCGTCAGCATATCGCCATTGCAAGCAGCACGCCGCTGGCCGCGCTAGCCAGTCGGCCGGACCTGCAGGCGGCGGAATCCCGCCTGCGGGCGGCGCTGGCGGGCTCAGATGCCGCGCGGCTGAGCTTCTATCCCACGCTGTCGCTGCAGGGAACCCTGAGCGCCGGCAGCCAGATCTTTCACCAGTGGTTTAACGACCCGCTGCGCACCGTGGGCAGCAGCGTTTCTGCGCCCTTTATCCAGTGGAACACGGTACAGCTCACCGTCGAGCAGGCCAGCGTGAAGGTGCAGCAGGAGGCGGTTAACTTTCGCCGCACCGCCTATACCGCGCTATCGGAGGTGGATAACGCGATGGAGAAGCGGCTGAACGCCGATGAGCAGCGCGAACGCTTGCTGCAATCACTGCAGCTGGGCGAACAGCGCCTGGCGCTCACCGGGAGCCGCTACCGCTCCGGAGCGGTGGATTATCAGACCCTGCTGAACGCCCAGGATGCGCTGCTTGATGTACAGAACAGCCTCGCGCAAAACCAGTACGACTATCTTTATGCCACTTTGCAGCTTTGGCTGGCGCAGGGAGGCAATTACCCGCAACAGAGGACATCCCAGAATGAGTCACAGTAACTCCCCTTATCGCGTGGTGATAACCGGCTATGGCGCGGTGACTCCCCTTGGCGATAGCGCGGCCGAAAGCTGGCAGGCGATCGTGGATTATCGACGCGGTTACCGCTATGTGGATCTCTCGGCTAACGGCATTCACACGCATTTCATTGGTCAGGTGGAGAACGAACCCAGCCTCAAGGGCGTACCTGCCGCCATTCGCCGGCGTCTGCCCCGTCACGCGCGCCTGGCGCTGGGCGCCGCGCGGGAAGCGATAGCGATGGCCTTTGCTGGCGAAGCCCCCACCGGCTTTTACGATCCGCTGATGTGCGGCGCCATCATCGGTTCCGGTTGGGCGGGGCTCGATGAAAGCTACCTCGCGGTACCGGAGTTCGAGAAAACAGGCGTTGCATCGCCTTTCAGCTGCTTCTTTTCCATGCCGAACGTGACCACCGCGGCCTGTAGCCAGCTGTGGAATTTACGCGGTTATCAGAATACCCCGGTCGCCGCCTGCGCCACCGGCACTATTGCTATTGGCGAGGCCTATGATGCGATTCGCTTTGGCCGCGCCAGCATGATGCTCGCCGGCGCCGGGGAGTCGTTAAACAGCGTTTGCGCCATCTGGAATATTGATGTGCTCGGGGCGCTGAGCCGGGAAACGGAATCGCCGGAACGGGCCAGCTGCCCGTTTAGCCTGCAGCGCAGCGGATTTGTGCTTTCAGAGGGCGGAGCGGTGCTGTGTCTGGAAGAGCGCGAGAGCGCCCTCGCGCGCGGGGCGACGATCCTGGCGGAAGTCACCGGCTACGCCAATTTTTCCGACGCGGTGGATTTTACCTCCCCGGCGGAAGACTGCGTGGCCCGCGAGCAAACTATCCGTTGGGCGCTGCGCGCCGCGGATCTCCAGCCCGCCGACCTCGACTATATCAACGCCCACGGTACCTCCACGCCGCTCAACGATATTAACGAAACGCGGTCGCTGAAAAAGGCGCTGGGCGACGAGGCGTATCGCATCCCGGTCTCCAGCACCAAAGCCT
Source organism: Klebsiella sp. BDA134-6 (assembly GCF_015601345.1). NCBI lineage: Bacteria > Pseudomonadati > Pseudomonadota > Gammaproteobacteria > Enterobacterales > Enterobacteriaceae > Klebsiella > Klebsiella sp. BDA134-6. The sequence continues at coordinate 4,699,857 of NZ_CP064784.1, read as the reverse complement.
ACTCCGGGCATCTGATCGCCGCCGCGGGGAGCTTCGAGACCATCGTCTGTCTGCAGGCGATGGCGGCGGGGCTCATGCCCGCGACGGCGCATTTAACCCAGCCAGACCCGCAGTGCGATCTCGACTATATCGCCGAAGGGCATCGTCAGGGTGAGATCCGCCGGGCGCTAAATCTGAGTTTTGGTTTCGGCGGCGCGAACGCCGCGCTGGTACTGGAGAAGCACGCGTGACGCGGCTGCGCTATACCCTTGCGGACGCCAGGCAGTGGGCGGCGTTTTCCGGCGACGATAACCCCATTCACTTCGACCTCGCGGCAGCGCGCGCGATGGGCGACGGCCGGCTGAGCGTCCACGGCATGCGCGCGCTGCTCGACGTGAAGCGCGACGTCCAGTTGCGGCTGACGAACCCACCCTCCGGTCCTGAACGTTACCTGAAATGCGTGGTTCGCCTGCGCAGGCCGCTATGGTGCGATAGCGACTGGCTGCTAACTCCCGGCGCCGCGAAAAATCGCGTCTTGTCCGCCGCGTTGGTCAGCAGCCCGCAGGATGATGAAGTCTGTTTGTCATGCCAGATGAGCCTCGCCGCCGGGCCGGAATCGCTGGTGGGTAAGCAGCCCAGCGGCGTCGCGCCAAAGACGCTGCTCGCGTTGCAGTCCCACTTCAACAGCACATGGCCCGACCTGGCGCAGTGGCAGTTTCTTGACGCGCTGCTGTTTCGCCAGCTTATTAACGATCCCGCGCTGCTGCGTCAGGAGAACATCGCGGCCCTGCTCGGGCCCGGGGAAACCTCATTGCAGCAAATATTTACCCGCTATCCGGTGCTGCAAACCCACCAGGAGGTGGTTTTCGATGCTCGTCTTGCGGGCAAAGCGACGCCGATCTGGTCCGAATCACTATCGCTCTGGCTGCTGCCCTCGCTGGTGGTCGGCCAGGTTGAGCAGGGCGCGCTGGTACGCATCGCGGCGGCGGCGCAGTTGGATGATCTGATAATGACCAATATGGTCACGCTCAAAGTTGGCCCAATGACGAATTGATAATTAAGGATAATTTATGATTGCCTATGATGATGTTCTACAAAAAGTGTGTGAAATGATTTGCGATGCGAAAGACCTGGAACCGGATGAGATTGATGAGAATACGCCGCTGGTTCGGCTGAAGTTGGACAGCCTCGACTACGTCGAGCTCATGGTGCTGGCAAAACGTGAATTCAATATCACCCTGGAGGCGGACTGGTTTATTCACAATCCAGGGATAACGCTTGGCGAACTCTGCCAGCACATCAGTAAAGAGTCAGGCAGCTAATATGGCACAAAAATGGATACTGATTACCGGAGGCAGCCGCGGCATCGGTCGGGCGCTGGTCACCGGCCTGGCGCAAAGCTGGAACGTGGTATTTACCGGACGCGATGAGGAGGCGATGAACGCCACCCTGGCGGAGTGTGAAAATTCAACCCACCGGGTGCGGGGATACGCCTGCGACGGCAACGACGAATCGCGGGTGGAGCAGCTTGCGCAGACGCTGCTGGCCGAGCGGGGGGCGCCGGAAGCGATTATCCACAATGCCGGGATAGCTCGCGACGGCCTGCATATTCACCAGAACGCCGCGCTCTGGCGCGAGGTTTTGGACACCAATGTGATCTCAATGCTGAACTGGAACCGGGTGCTGCTGCCGGCGATGCTGATGCAGCGGCGCGGCTCCATCGTGATGATGTCGTCGGTCAGCGCGGTAAAGGGCAACGTCGGCCAGACGGCGTATGCCGCGAGTAAAGCGGCGATGGGCGGCATTGCGCGCTCGCTGGCGCTGGAGGTTGGGCGCTTCGGTATTCGCGTCAACTGCCTGGCGCCGGGCCTGATTCGCACGGAAATGCTCGAAGAGATACCCGCGCAAAAATTAAAAGAGATGCGCCAGGCGATACCGCTGCGCAGATTGGGCGAAACCCACGATGTGCTGCAGGCGGTGGCGTTTTTAATCGGTGAGGGGAGTCAATATATGACCGGGCAAACCCTGGTTCTGGACGGCGGATTGAGCGCCTGAGTCGTGCGATCAGACCGTTTTAGCCTCTAAACGGAGTGAGTGAGTTGCGCAATGCGATTCACTAACTTTTTTATTTCGCCCGCGGTAGCACGGTAGATCTGAATAATCTGTGAAGAATATTGCGCAATCAGAGACAACATCAACGGGGGAATTTCCTCTCCCGGATTATTTTTAATTAACTGCGCCAGCGATTTCTCTTCCGCTTTTGGCCCATTGAGCGCATGGACCACCCGTCGACTTACCGCAATAAGCATGGCTTCCGGTTGCAGGGCTTTATTATGCCACTGCGCCGACGCGGGATCATTTTGCATGGCCAACCACTCAGAAATATCATCAATACCTTCAATGAGATAAAAATAACGCTGGGCTTTATCCGATGACCCCACCCGCTTTGGCGGCGGGCTATGATCCAGGCAGGAAATATTATGCAGTAATCCGCCAATCTCTACTTTTAGGGCTTGCGTGGCGCTCATCTCCATTTTTGTTGCCAGATAACCGGCAATATGTCCGACGGCCGCGGAGTGCCACGGCGTCTGCTGGCTGAACTGATCGATAATAAAAGAGACCAGCTCGGCAATATCGCGAAGGTTGTGCAAAGAGAGCGTGTCGTTATGGACGCCGGAGATCGCTTTAATGTAATCGCGATAGTCGGTGGAGGCCATAACCGACCAGAAATAGTCATCGGCGGAGAGGATTCGGAAGGCCTGAATATATTCTTGCTTATAGAGAATGGGGGCGCCGGCGGCGGCGATGTCGACCAGCCTTTTGCTTAATAATGGGATATGTTCGGTGCGGTGCTGGCAATACAGAACATCCAGTCGGTCAGCGAAGAATAACAAATGGCTCTCTTCGGGCACCTGCTCGCCTTCACTATAATGCCCAAGACCGTTGCGCCAGTGGGTATGGTGATAGCGAACGATTTTGTTGAGCGGACGAAACAGCGGAATGCGGCTAAGTAATTCGCTGCCGATGAGCGCATGATGGTTGTCTTCGTTATCAATATAGTTAAGCGGTTCAAGACGCGATTTTTCATTTAATCCTCCGACATCATGAATGAGCGCCGCCAGAATGGTTTTACGCCGCTGGGCCGCAGAAAAATCGACTAACTTAGCCAGATGCGATGCGATAAACGCCGTTCTGACATGGTGCAGATTGAGCCGGGGGTTAATCATATCAATGATATTCGCGATGCTGCCTAAGGTTGGTAGTAAATGTATCGTCATGATATCGGTATAATTAAAATTAATGAGATGAATCTCAATCAATGATTGTATTCTGACGCTGGCAACCATATTGTGGGAACGTTTGATTGCCGAATAAAATAATATCATCATTAACGTGATTGATATAGATGATTTGATCATTAGTTTGGTTGCCAAAGAGATTTTGCCGGGCGATATTTTCAGGCGTATTGTCGGCGTGATGGCGAGTGATTTGCGAATCAATGATATAAAAGAGATGACTGGTCGCGGTGGTTCTTTTTAATGTGATAGCGATGGTGCGGGAGACAATGTATTTATCGCCATTGCTGGTGAGCAAACCCTCAAGGCTGATTAAAAGACGGTTATTAGAAAGCTGGGCGGATAGCAAGCCCTGTGAGCGGAGAATATTCTCATTTATATCCTCAGTGAGATCGTACTGTGATTTACAGGAAAAGGTGTCATGGCTGTGGATATCTATATAGAGGAACGCAGCGAATACCAGCGTCAGGGCAGTGGCCAGAAATATTACAGCGTATTTACGCATTTTTTATTTCCTTATAGTAGTAACTGTGGCATTGCTGGTCCTTCATATCACATTTGAGGATGAATATATCCATATAAATACCTAAGCCTTGTTGCTGATTTAATTGTCGGTTGAAAAGGTAGATTTTCTTAGGCGTCGAACAATCAAGCCCAGAGGGGAACAGTTTTTTATTGCTGAGTATTTCGTGCGTGCGCTGGGCGCCAGAGCCATAAATAGTACATTTATCCTGGATGAAAACCAGCGTAGAGGGCTGTTTTTTAAACATAAAAAAAGATGAAAGCAGCAGCAGGCCTGTCAATGCCAGGATAAAAGATATGACCGCTTTGCGATGCTGCAATAGCAAACTACGCTGGGGCAGTTCGGCGGTAAGCATCGGGAGCGTGAAGGAGGATGAATAATCATTATCGCTGGTGATAATGACTTCCTCAGAAATCTTAAAGCCGATTCGCGGTACCGTAATAATCACATTTTTCTCAATGCCCAGATCGGCAAGACTACGACGCAGCGTTGAGATGTATTGATTAAGATTGCTATTTGAGGGCCTGGCGCCATATTTCTCAAACACCGACTGAAAAATATCAACGCGAGAAATAATATCCCCTCGGTACTGTAACAGATTGGTAAGGAGGCGAGTGGAAGTCGCAGAGAGTTCAATACAATCACCGGTCAGCAGATTGACCAGGGATGCTTCCTCAGTATCAAATGTAATAAATCCCTCTATATCGAACCGCATTTTTATCTCCGCACGGAATTAAAAATTCACTCTTTATACCAGGGTTTTTATCATAAAAAAAAGTGAATTTCAGATAAATGTACTGTTTAAGTTGAAATTTAAAGCTAATGTTGCCGTTTTCGTGGGGTCAATCCATACTGCTGTGTACTGAATGACAGAAGGAGCTGACTCATGAAGATTTCATTTTCATCCTGTACCCCACATTCAAATCAAAATTCTGTAACCGCAGTTGAGAGTTTGCGCTCATTGATGAGCTCAATGGGCATCAATAAATTCTCCGGGGTCGTCGTACCAGAGCAGGAGTATATTCTTTATGTTTTAAAAGAACATGGACCTGAGGGGTTGCTTACTCGGGAATTAGCGGACAGGTGCGAAATGTCAATATATAAAGTCAGACATTTACTACTGCCGTTGGAAAAGTTTGGTCAGGTGAACAGGATAAAAGTTAATAAGCATCATAAATGGTATTTTTATAATAAAAATGTTGACTAATAGGCATACTAACAAGAGGCTATGATGTTTGCAATAAATATAGATCTCTTAGGCGTTTTTTTTAATTTTTTATGATTTTTGAGAATTAATATCTCGCAAATAACAGAGAATATTCTTAATGATGAAAATTTCGTAACTCTTAAAAAATCTGCTGCGCTATCCGCAGGGTGATAAGCAATTATCCTTAATGACAGATAAATCTTATGCGATGTTCGTAAGCGATGGCCAGCGCCGGGGATAGCCGCTTTTGTTGAATAAATAACCTTTTTGTTAAATAAGTGTTAAGTTTGCGGTGTGCAATCTGCGGCGGTGTACGTCGGGAGTGTATGGATAAGGCGGTGGGGAGTAAGCAACGGATGTACAGAATAATCGCAGAGCGTGGGCATAAAATATCGGTGTCGTCTGCGCGACGCTAGCCTGTTCATTTTGCGCCGCGGTATAAACGACTTTTTTGCTACACGGACAAATACCGGTGGTAAAAGAGAAATAGTGTGATCAACTTCAATAATATTCATCGTGAGTTAATGTTCTTTTGCCAGCTTATATTGTTGTGAGGTTTAGCGATGTCATTAAATTTGCGGGTGATGATGTCCAGTATGCTGGACAAAGCTGATGGCAAATGTGCGATGGGTTAATTAACTGAGATTGCGTGCAGGGCAATTAGGGCGTTATTTGATATTAAATAATAAAACGGCTACGTCAGTCACGTTACTGTAGGGCTAAATATTATGGTTATCAAACACTCAGATTGAGGGAAGCACGCATGGCTTACAGAATGATTTTAAACGAAACCTCTTATTTTGGTCCCGGCTCGATTCGCTGTATTGTCGATGAAGTCAAAAAACGCGGCTTCAAAAAAGCGCTGGTGGTCACTGATAAGGATCTGATTCGTTTTAACGTTGCGACAAAAGTCCTGGCTATTCTCGACGGAGCCGGGCTGCCTTACAGCATTTTTGATGACGTTGTTCCGAACCCCACCATTGAGGTTGTGCAGCAGGGTGTAGAAACGTTTAAGCAGTCGGGCGCCGACTACCTGATCGCCATCGGCGGCGGATCACCGCAGGATACCTGTAAAGCAATAGGCATCATTATTAATAACCCCGAGTTTGCCGACGTTCGCAGTCTCGAAGGCGGGGCCGATACCAAAAACGCCGCCGTACCGATGATCGCGATCCCAACCACCGCCGGTACGGCGGCGGAAGTGACCATCAACTACGTGATTACCGATGTCCAGAACCGCCGCAAATTTGTTTGCTATGACCCGCACGATATCCCGTTGGTGGCGATTATTGACGCCGAAATGATGGCCAGTATGCCTGCCAGCCTGAAAGCGGCGACCGGCGTCGATGCGCTGACCCATGCGATCGAAGGTTACATTACCAAAGGCGCATGGGAACTCACCGACATGCTGCATCTGAAGGCCATTGAGGTGATTGGCCGCTCGCTGCGCGCTTCGGTACAGGGCGACGCGCAGGGCGCGGAAGGCATGGCGCTGGGGCAATATATTGCTGGGATGGGCTTCTCAAACGTCGGTTTGGGGCTGGTCCACGGCATGGCCCACCCGCTGGGCGCATTTTACGGCACGCCGCACGGCGTGGCCAACGCGGTGCTGTTGCCGCATATCATGGCCTATAACGCCGAATGTACCGGCGAGAAGTATCGTGATATCGCTGTTGCACTGGGTAATCAGTCGGCGGCAACGATACCGATTGACGCAGCGCGACAGGCGGCGATAGAGGCGGTGGCGCAGCTGAATCGCGACGTGAATATTCCGGCGCGTCTGCGCGACGTGGGCATGAAAGAAGAAGATATTGATGCTCTGGCCGCCGCGGCCCTGGCGGACGTATGTACCGGCGGCAATCCGCGCGATACCAATCTGGAAGAGATTAAAGCGCTGTATCGGCAGATCTTCTAATTTGCCAATCACAACGAAGCCGGTAAACGTATCGGCTTCGTTGTTTATAAAGGACCGTTTTCACAGGACGGGCAGAGCGTTAGCCGCCGTCGGCACAATCATTTCCTCGGCTCACGGCGCCAGATAGACCTGCGGAACGGCCGCATCGGGATGTTCGCCTGTGCTGACCTCCGCGCCGTACCAGCGGCTGATAATCGGCTGCTGGATCACTTCCTGCGGCGTGCCCTGCGCCACCAGTTTCCCCTGATGCAACAGCAGAATCCGATCGGCCCACAGCGCCGCGAGGTTAAGGTCGTGCAGCACTATGCAGACGTGCAGGCGGCGGCTGCGGGTCAGGCGTTTGAGCAAGCGCAGCAGGTGCTGCTGGTAATAGAGATCCAGCGCTGAAGTGGGCTCATCGAGAAACAGCCAGCCCTCGGGCGCGCCATCGCGCCACAGCTGCGCCAGACAGCGGGCCAGCTGCACCCGCTGCTGTTCGCCGCCGGAGAGGGAAGGGTAGCGTCTCCCGGCCAGATGATCGCAGCCGGTCTCTTCCATTACCCGACGGATCATCTCCTCATTTGGCGTGCCGCCCCACGGCGAGCGGCCCATGGCGATAACCGTTTCGATCGGCCAGTCGGCGTGCAGCTGGGTTCGCTGCAGCATCACCGCCCGGCGACGGGACAGCGCCTCTGCCGACCAACTCTCCAGCGGGCGGCCTTCCACCAGCCGTTCGCCGTCGTCGGGGGTTAAAAAACCGGTCAACAGGCGCAGCAGGGTCGACTTACCGGCGCCGTTGGGGCCAATCAGCGCCGCCATCTCGCCGCCGCGGAGCTGGAGCGAGACATCGTTAACAATCTGGCGGTGACCCAGACGCAGCGACAGCGAACGCGCGCTATAGCGGTTATCCATGCGTCTCTTTCTCCCGACGAAAAATCAGCCACAGAAACCACGGCGCGCCAAGTACGCTGGTCAATAGCCCGACCGGCATCTCCGCGGGAGCGGCAACGGTGCGCGCCAGCGTGTCGGCCAGCAGCAGTAGTATCGCGCCGCACAGCAGCGAACCGGGGACCAGGCCGCGATGGTCCGGCCCCAGCCACATCCGCATCAAATGCGGCACGACCAGGCCGATAAAGCCGATAATCCCGCTGATGGCCACCGCCGACGCCACCAGCAATGCGCTGCACAACAGCAGTAGCCGCTGCAGGGCGCGAACGTTGACGCCCAGATAGTGCGCCTCTTCATCGCCCAGTTGCAGCAGGTTAAGCCGCGAAGCCATCGCCCACACCACGAGGGAGGCCGGGATCATCAACGTGGCCGCCACCAGCAGCGTCGACCATTCCGCCTGCCCGAGGCTGCCCATACCCCAGAGGGAAAGCTGGCGCAGCTGAGTATCGTTGCTGATCCACGCCAGTACTCCGACCAGCGCGCCGCACAGGGCGTTAATGGCGATGCCGACCAGCAGCAGGCGCGACAGCGAGGCGTCTCCCGCCCGGCTGAGGATAAAAATCACCACCATCACCGCCGTGCTGCCGATAAACGCCGCCAGCATCGGCGCGTATAGCACCACGATCAGCGGCACCGACAGGGGCAGCACCAGCCAGCAGGCCACCGCCAGCGCCGCGCCGCCGCTGATCCCTAACAGTCCCGGATCGGCGAGGGGGTTGCGAAACAGCCCCTGCATCACGCAGCCGGAGAGCGCCAGCGCGGCGCCGACCAGCAGCGCCAGCAGCACTCGTGGCAAACGAATAGTCAGCCAGATGTTCCTCAGGATCTCATCGCCGGCGGGCAGCAGGCTGGTCAACGGCAGGCGCATGGCGCCCAGGGTCGTGGCGAGCAGCGTCAGGATGACCAGCAGCAGCGTCATTAACCACAGATGACGAGCAGGGCGGGAGCGCATCAGGGCAGTTGCTCCGCTTTTTGCCGCAGCGCGAGCACCGCCTGCGGAGTGCGCGGACTAAAGCCGAGCAGGGCCATATCATCTATCACCAGTACCTGCTTATGGCGTCCCGCAGGCGTCTGCGCCAGCCCGGGCAGCTTCCATAGCCCTGCTTCGCCGCCCATGCCTTTCAGCCCATCGGCGGAGATCACCACCAGGTCCGGATTACTTGCGATAACGCCCTCCTGCGACATGCTGCGATAATGGTCGAAGCTCTGCATGGCATTTTGCAGCCCGGCCGCCCTGATTGCGCCATCCGCCGCGGTTTGTTTCCCGGCCACCATGGTATTCATACCGCCGTGGCTGAGAATAAACAGCACCCGCTTGTTCACGGGCTGGGAAGGAATTTGCGCAATCTGCTGATGAACCTTCTGGCGCAGGGCGTTACCTTCGCTCTGCTTACCAAGGGCGTCGGCAATCACGGCAATTTTTGCCTCGATAGCCGGAAGGTCGTAGCCGCCCGGTACGTTGATTACCTTAACCTTATTCTCTTCAACCTTTTTCAGCACCAGCGAGGGCTGCGCCTGGGCGCTGGCCAGCACCAGCGTCGGCCGCAGGGAGAGGATCCCCTCGGCGCTTAGCTGGCGGATATAGCCGACATCCGCCAGGCTCTGCGCGGCGGCAGGCCAGGTGCTGGTGCTGTCTTTCGCCACCAGTTGCTGCTGGGCATCAAGCGCATAAACCACTTCCGTGACGTCGCCGCCGAGCGACACAATCCGCTCGGCGGCGGCGCTGGCCAACAGCGGGAACGCCGCAAGCAATATCAGCCAGTGCTTCATACCAGTAGCCCTTCGGTGGTCAAACGATCAACCTGCGCACGCCACTGCGCCTGCTCCGGGTGGCCTTCGCTGCGTTGACCGAACAGCTGTGCTATCTGCGTGCCGTCTTTGGCGAACAGCTCGACGCTGGTGACGTGGCCATCAGAGGTCGGTTTGCGGGTCACCCAGATCTCATCCACGCTCTCCTCGCGCAGATGCAGGGTAAACGCGGTGTTGAAGATATTCAGCCAGCCGCGCATCGGGGCGACCTTTTCCAGCGCGCCGGTGAAGATCTGCACGCAGCCGCGGTTGCCGACAAAAATCATGATCTCGTTGCCATCCTGGCGGATGGTTTCCAGCAGGCCCGGCAGCGTCCGGGTGTCAATGCGGCAGGCGAGGTCGTCGCTGACCAGGCGGAAAGCCTGCTGGCGCGACAGGTTATATTTTCTCAGCAGGCCGAAGAACTGGTGAACGTCGGTCATGGCGCGCCATTCGTTTTCCAGCGCCTCGCCGTCGGCGGAATCAGCATATTTCAGCGGAGCGGCGGGGCGAATCGCCAGCGGGGCAGGCGATTGCTGCGTATGCTCGGCAATCAGCGCATCCCAGGCCGCCATGTCGGTATTCCCGGTGGTGTAAACCTTGAGCAGCGCGTCGCCGTGCGGATCGAAGAACTGGATGCTCTGGCGGCCGTTGTCGTTCAGGCGAAAAGCGCTGGCCCACTGGCTGAGAAACAGGCGCAGATCGAGGGCGCGCGGGTTGAGCACCAGCCCGGCGTGGCCGCTCAGATGCTGATGGGTAAATTCGCCAACCTGCTCATGCACTGCGTATTCGTTGCGGCAGATGCATTTGGTTTCCCCCACGGCTTCGAGCGCCGTCAGAATGGCGCGGGCATCGTCCCGCAGACGTACGGCATCGTAGCCCTGGCGGGCTTCGGTCAGTTCGGCTTCGCTAATCCCCATTTCGGCGGCGATATCCCGGGCGTATTTCGCGGAAGATTGCGCTTTCGTGGCCAGATAGCGCTGCCACAGCGGGAGATGTTGCGCTTGGGTGTTGTGCATAATTCACATCCTTCTCTACGATGAGTTTCCCCGGCGCGCGGCCGGGGAGCAGGTTTCTTATTATTGGCCGGTCAGAAATCGACGTTAACGCCCAGCTGCCAGGTGCGGCCAGGCATCACCGCCAGCGCTCTGTCGTTGGCGTCCTGATTCGTCGCCGTTTCGATATTGCGGCTGCTCAGATAATCCCAGTATTTACGGTCGGTAATGTTGTATACGCCGCCGTTGACGCGCACGTTCTTCGCGACTTGCCAGTACGCGGTCCAGTCCAGCATGCCGTAACCCGGAACGCGCATATATTCGCTGGTCGAATCGGTAATCGCGGAGCCGGAGTTGGTATAGCTTTCACGGTTGGTGGCGGTGGCGCGCTTGCCCTTAACAAAGGTGGCGGTCAGCGCGGTGCCGTACACTTTTGCCGGATCGTCCCACGCCACGCCGACGATGGCTTTCATTGGCGCGACGCTATCAAGGTCGACGTACTTATCGCCGCTGTAGCTGGATTTCGATTGCCCTTCACTATAGCCGTAAGCGAGGGTGGCGCTCAGGCCATTAACTTCTTCAAACCAGCTGCCAAAGTTGAATTTAGCGCTGATTTCGCCACCGTAGATATACGCTTTATCGCGGTTTTCCGCCTGGTAAATGGTGTAGATATTCGACGGTACGTTAGTGAACTGCGCCGGATTATTGGCGCGGGTGTAGCGCGTATAGGCGATAAAGTTCTTATAGGTGTTGTAGAACAGCGCGGTGCGCATGGTGATACCTTCCGCCACTTCGCCCTTCATCCCCCACTCAACGTTATCGCTGGTTTCGGTTTTCAGATCGGTGTTGCCGATCAGCGCATACTGGCCGCGTCCGGCGTAGCTGGAGCCGAGGTTCCACGAACCGTACAGCTGGCTGGCGTTCGGGAACTGCGCGCCGCGCTGATACTGCAGATAGGTCATCAGGCGCGGGGTGAAATCGTACTGCAACACCAGCGACGGCAGCGCCTGGGTATCAGCGTTCTTACCGTACAGATTTGACACGTCGGAACCGGTCAGCACGCTGCTATTGTTTGCCAGATCGGAGACGTTCTCCGGCCTGGTCGACTGATGCATCACGCGAATGCCCGGGATAACCGCAAAGTTATGCTCGTCGAGGTCGAAATTAATTTTGTCCTGCAGGAAGCCGGCGACGATATAGCCGCGGCTGTCGGCGTCCGGTTGCATGATCTGGCTAAAGGCGCTCGGGGTGGGCGACTGGGTTAACGGACGCTGGGTTTTGGTGGTGCTGGCGTTAAAACCGGCGCTCAGATCGTGGCGGCCTATCGATTTCGCCAGCGCGCTCTGAATGCCCCAGGTGTCGGTATCGTAGTCGGAGCTCACCGTTTGCATTGCGCGGGTGACGCTGTCCGGCATATAGGTCCAGTCATGGGCCTCGGTATGCTGGTAGTAGACCTTGGTCGATACGCTGTCGATATAGTCGTTCATCGGCGTCCAGTCGTCCTTCAGGCTCAGTCCCCAGCGGCGGGTCTGGCTGGTCTGGTTTGACGTGCCGATAACGCTGTTGCCGCTGGAGTCCCAGGCGTCATAATGCGTGTGGTTCGTTTTATGGTAATAATCGAAGGTGCTGGTGAGCTTATGTTCGTCATTCGGCTGCCAGATCCCCGAGGCCATAAAGGCGTTGGAGTGCCAGTTTGCCGGATAGGAATCAACGGTCCCGCTGTTATTCTCCGTCTCCTGACCGTCGCGACGGCTGTAGACGAAGATCCCGCGCAGGGTCTCGTCGCCGCCGGCAACGGTGACGCCGTTGTGCCAGCTGCGATCGGATGAGTCGTAGCCGCTGCGGTAGCCGAAGGCGCTGGTTTTGCCCGGATGCAGGTAGTCATCCGCGGATTTCGGACGGAAAGAGACGTTGCCGCCGATGGCGCTGTTGGCGGTATCGGTTGATGTCGCCCCGGACTGAATATCGATGCTGCCGTACATGTAGGGGTCAATGTAGTCGCGGCCCATACCGAAGGTATTGAGGCCCGCGCGGCTGGCGTAGCTGCGCCCGGTGGCGTTCGGCTGGGCGATGCCGTCGACGTCGATCCCGACGCGGTTGCTCTCCATGCCGCGTATGTTGTAGCCGGTATAGCCGCCGCGGTCGAAGCCGCTTTTGCCGTTGCCGGAACCGCCGCTGGCGCCGGTGGCGCTAATGAGCGGCTCGTAGCGCATGATGGAGCCAAAGTCGTTGGCCCCTTTATCCTGCAGCTCCTGAGCGCCGATCGAATGTTCGCTGCCCGCTTTCAGCAACGGCGCCGGCGCGGTAACGGTCATCCGTTCCGAGCTGTCATCAGTCGATGCGCTGCTGGTGGTTTTCGCGGTGGTATCAGCCGCCCCGGCGGAAGTCTGATAAATTGCTGTAAGCAAAGAAGTCACCAGCAGGCTTTTCTTGAACCATGCTGTTGATTGAGTGGAGTTATACATAGTAGCCACGCCTTAATAATTATTAGAACCTATCTCATTAGGGCTATTTTGCTTGCCATTTTGAACCTGGGCAGTGCTCAGACAAAACTCATAGAGTTTTGAACGCCTTCAGGGCGGCCCGAAGGGGGAGCGTAGCGAATAATCCTCACGTACTACGTGTACGCTGCGGTTCTTCCGCGCTGGCCGTGTTCAAACTGTCTGCGCCAATGACGCCTACTGGGATAGGTTTTGAGTATTGGCTCACGCGTTACTTCCAGAGTGCAGGTGTGTCCGGTTATTCCGTTACTGGACGTTTTTTCTCCATGCTTATTGATTGCGAATGGTAATGATAGGTATTATCGTTTGCAACAAAATAATCATGTTATCTTCAATTAATCTGCAAGTTGTTTACAATTTGCCCTTTTACCGACAGCGAGAAGCCGATGAGCCACAAAGCCGCGATTACCATCACCTACTGTTCGCAGTGCAACTGGATGCTGCGCGCCAGCTGGATGGCCCAGGAACTGCTGCACAGCTTTAGCACCGACATTGCTTCGGTCACGCTGATTCCGGGAACCGGCGGGATCTTCGTGGTAGCCGTTGATGATGTGCAAATCTGGGAGCGCAAGAAGGATGGCGGTTTCCCTGACGCGGCTGAGCTCAAGCGCCGTGTGCGCGACGTTTGCTTCCCGGAAAAATCGCTGGGGCACGTGGACAAACCGGCATAATCCTCAGGGAGTATGTGGCTGCATCGCTCTCTCTGAATGTGTATTATGAATGCATCTTTTTCGGGAGGAACAGGCGATGGCAGGCAAACGTATTGCGCGGGAAAAAAAGACCATTAGCAGCATGATCGCGCTCTATCAGCGCCGCTGCCCGGAGGCCCGCGACGATACCGAACACTATCAGGCGCTCAACGCCTATGCCGACAAGCGGCTGGATAAATGCGTCTTTGGCGAAGAGAAGCCCGCCTGCAAGCAGTGCCCGGTGCACTGCTACCAGCCCGCAAAACGCGAAGAGATGAAGCGGATTATGCGCTGGGCAGGGCCGAGGATGCTCTGGCGGCACCCGATTCTGACAATTCGCCACCTGATCGATGACAAACGCCCGGTACCGGAGTTACCGGAAAAGTATCGGCCCAAAAAGCCGCAATAAACTCCCCGGCTCGCGCTGCGCTTAGCCGGGCTACAATTCGCGCGGTCTGTAGCCCGGGTAAGGCGTCAGCCGCGACCCGGGGCCTCGCCGGAACGGGCCGTGGTTTGACTATCGCGAACCGAGGTCCAGACAAATGCGATAACGAACAGGGCGGTAAACAACACCACAATGGTCGGCGCCGGCGCGCTGTCGAGATAAAACGACAGCCACACGCCGCCCAGCGAACAGCTTAACGCCATCGCCACCGCCAGCAGCAGGGCGCTGACAAAACGCCGGGTCAGCAGCAGAGCAATCGCCCCCGGCGCTATCAGCAGCGAAATCGACAAAATGATCCCCACCGCTTTCAGCGTCGCCACGATGGTCAGCGCAATCATGCACAGCAGCCCATAATGCAGCAGCCCGCAGCGCAATCCGCTGGCCTTCGCCTGCTGCGGATCAAAGGCGTGCAGCAGAAAATCACGCCACTTAAGCCCGATTATCAGCGCAATCGCCAGCGCAATCAGCGACGTTTGTACAATATCGCTGGCGGAAATACCCAGCATGTCGCCAAACAGAATATGATCGAGATGGACCTCCGACTGAATCGACACGTACAGCACCAGGCCTGCGCCAAACATCCCGGAAAATACGATGCCCATGAGGGTATCGCGCTTAATGCGGCTGTTATCGTCGAGATAACCGGTGGCGATGGCGCAGAACAGCCCGGCGATAAACGCGCCGATGGCGAAGGGGATACCGAGGATATACGCCACCACCACGCCCGGAAAAACCGCGTGGCTCATGGCATCGCCCATCAGCGCCCAGCCCTTGAGTACCAAAAACACCGACAGCAGCGCACAGGGGATGGCAACGATCGCCGCCACCAGCATGGCGTTGACCATAAAGGAGAACTGGAAAGGTTCAAGCAGCGCGCTCAGCATGAGGCCTCCCTGGCGCGGCGACGGCTGGCGAGCAGGCCGTGCTTCGGCGCGAAAACGAACGCGGCTAAAAACAGCAGCGTCTGGGCGACGACGATAATTCCGCCGGTCGCCCCGTCCAGATAGTAGCTCAGCCACGCGCCGAAAAAGCTGGTCAGGCTGCCAATCGCGACGGCAATCGCCAGCAGGCGCGGGAAGCGGTCGGTCAACAGCCAGGCGGTGGCGCCGGGCGTCACCACCAGGCAAATCACCAGAAACGCGCCGACGGTTTGCAGCGCCGCCACGGTACAGGCCGCCAGCAGGGTAAAGAACAGCAGCTTCAGCCCGCTGGTGTTGAGGCCAATCGAGCGGGCGTGATTCTCATCGAAAAAGGTCACCATCAGGTCTTTCCACTTCAGCAGCAGAATCGCCATCGAAATAAAGCCAATTGCCGCCAGCTGAATAATATCCTCTGGAGCAATAGCCAGAATATTGCCGAGAATAATGGTCTGGATATTCACCGAGGTCGGGTTCAGCGACACCATAAACAGGCCGATACCGAAAAAAGAGGAGAAGATCAGGCCGATAATTGCATCTTCCTTCAACTTCGAACGCTGGTTAAGAAACAGCATGCTGCCCGCCGCCAGCCCGCCGGAAAGAAACGCCCCCAGCGCGAAGGGCAGGCCGAGCATATAAGCGCCCGCTACGCCCGGCACGATAGAGTGGGAGAGGGCATCGCCAATCAGCGACCAGCCTTTGAGCATCAGGTAGCAGGAGAGAAACGCGCACACTCCGCCCACCAGCGCTGAAACCCACATCGCGTTCAGCATATATTGATAACCAAACGGCTCCAGCAGCCAGCTCATCTTTCGCCTCCCGCCGCCCGGCGGCTGATAAACGGCCGCTCATCGTCGGTAATAATCCTCTCTTCCGCGCCGCTCAGCACCACGTGGCGCAGCACGCCGCTAAAAGCCAGTTCGAGGTTTTCGGCGGTAAAGGTGCTTTCCGTCGGGCCGCTGGCCAGCACGGTGCCTTTGACCATCACCGTGTAGTCGCAGAACTCGCTCACCGAGCCGAGGTTGTGGGTGGAAACCAGCATGGTGCAGCCTTCGTCGCGCAGCTCCCGCAGCAGCTCGATGATGCGCGCTTCGGTCTGCACGTCGACGCCGGTGAAGGGTTCATCCAGCAGAATAACTTTTCCCTGCTGAGCGATAGCGCGGGCCAGAAACACGCGCTTTTTCTGCCCGCCGGAGAGCTCGCCGATCTGGCGCTGCCGGTACTCGCTCATGCCGACTCGCGCCAGGGCGGCATCGACAATCTCATGGTCGCACGCTTTAGCCCGCCGCAGCCAGCCCATATGGCCGTAGCGCCCCATCATCACCACATCTTCCACCAGCACCGGGAAAGACCAGTCCACCTCTTCCGCCTGCGGAACGTAGGCGACGAGGTTCTGCCGCAGGGCGCGGTTAACCGGCTGGCCGAGGATCGCGATATCGCCTTTACCGACGCGTACAAAGCCCATCAGCGCTTTAAACAGCGTCGATTTGCCCGAACCGTTCACCCCGACCAGCGCGGCGATGGCGCTGCGCGGCACGCGGAACGAGGCGTCGCGCAAGGCAGTATGACCGTTGCGATAGGTCACGCTGACATTGTTGACCGCGAGACCCGGTAGCTCGTGACTCATGCCTGTTTCCTTAGTCCGTCGTTGATGCCCTGGACGATGGTTTGGGTGGTGACGCGCAGCAGGTCGAGATAGGTCGGCACCGGGCCATCGGCGGCGCTCAGGGAGTCGACGTACAGGACGCCGCCATAGTGGGCGCCGGCTTCTCTTGCCACCTGACGCGCCGGTTTATCGGAAATGGTGCTTTCGCTAAAGATAGTCGGGATATGCGCTTTCTTCATGGTGTCGATGGTTTTCCGCACCTGCTGCGGCGTGCCCTGCTGGTCGGCGTTGATCGGCCACAGATAGAGCTCCTGCAGGCCGTTATCGCGGGCCAGATAGGAGAACGCCCCCTCGCTGGTTACCAGCCAGCGCTTATCCTGCGGTAGCTTCGCCAGTTCCGCCTTCAGCGGCGCCATGGACTGGCGGATCTTCTCTTTATAGGTCTCAGCGTTATGGCGATAGGCGTCGGCATTTTCAGGATCGTACTTCACCAGCGCGTCGCGAATGTTATCGACATAGATCAGCGCATTGTCGGCCGACATCCACGCGTGCGGGTTGGGCTTACCGTTATACGGCCCCTCGCTGATGCCCATCGGCTGAATGCCGTTGCTGACCACCACTTCCGGTACGCCGTTCAGGTGCTGATAAAAGCGGGCGAACCACAGTTCAAGGTTCAGGCCGTTGGCGAGGATCAGCTGTGCGCCCTGCGCGCGTTTGATATCGCCGGGCGTTGGCTGATATTCGTGGATCTCGGCTCCCGGTTTGGTGATGGAGCTGACGTCGGCGGCGTCGCCCGCAACGTTTTGCGCCATGTCGGCGATCACCGTGAAGGTGGTAATCACTTTAAATTTCTCTTTTGCCTGGACGGGGGCGACGGCCAGCAGCGCCAGCGTGGCGGCAAACATCAGATGCTTCAGGGGTGGCAGGTGCAGCATAAGGTCCCTCACAACGTTGCGGTTAATTAATCATCATTTATAGCCATTGCTATGTTATATAGCACAAGCTATTTATAAATGAAAATAATTCTTATTTAGATGTAAGGCGAATGATTAGCGTGCGAACCCGCGGCGGGAGAGAAAAAGGCCCGGCCACGCGGAAGGCCGGACGCTGAAATCAGGAGAGATCGGCCACCGACTGGCGGGGGATCAGGCGGCCCGCCAGCGTACGCCCTTCGGGAGAGAAGGTGGGGCGCTCGTCAATCAGGTTGCGGATACGCTGCAGGCAGTTCTCCATCAGCTGCTCCAGCGGCCAGGAGATGCACGTCAGCGGCGGATTGAGCAGCGAGGCAAGGGGAGAATCTTCCAGGCTCAGCAGCGAGACCTCCTGCGGTACGGCAACGTTGAACTCGCGCAGCAGGCGCATCGCTTCGGCGGCGTAGCGGTCCCGTTTCACGATAATCACCGAGTATTTGCTGAAGCTGTTAATCAGCGTCAGCAGCGCCTGTTCAACGTTATCGTTGGCCGCCAGCATCAGCTGCCGGTTAAAAGGGATGGAGTAGTTTTGCAGGACGTTGCGATAGCCTTCGAGCATCTGGCGGCTGGCGTCATCGCTGTCGTTATCAACGAGCAGCGCGATATTGCGATGGCCCTTGCCGATCACGTAGCGGCAGGCGCTCTCGGTGGCAAAAGCGTAGTCGTAGCCCTGATTATTGACCCCGGCAATGCTGAAGCGGTCAAAGGAGATCACGTTGCGCGGCGCATCCGCCGGGACGGCGCCGAGCACCACCACCGCCACGCACTGGCGCTGTAAATCGTCGACGACCGCCGCCTGTTCCGCCGCATCCGTCACGTACTGAACAATCAGGTTTTTATTCAGCCCCTTCAGCGCAAGCGAGAGCATCGGTAGCAGGCGCGCGCCGCTGCTGTCATCGTTCGCCGGGATCACCAGCCCCACGTGATTGGATGTCTGACTGGCGAGGTTTTGCGCGGCAAAGCTCGGGCGGTAGTTCAGTTCCTCTACCGCGCGCAGCACCGCTTCCCGGCTCTCTTCGCGCACGCCCCGCGTGCCGGTCAGCACGCGGGATACCGTCGCTCGGGAGACATTCGCTAATCTTGAAACATCATCAATGGTTGGCATGGCATTTTCTGTCTGAATATTTTCGCCTAGCTTAGCATACCTGCTGAAAAAAGTGTCTACCGCCGACCGGCTTCAGCATCGGCCAGAACCGGCAGCCAGGCCGCGCCGCGCACGCCGCTGGCATCACCGAAGCGGGCCTGTTTGATCTGCGTTCGGCAGCTATCGGAGAAGAGATACGGGACGATCGCCGACGGCAGTTGCTCATAGATTTGCCCGACGTTGGAGAGCCCGCCGCCCAGCACAATCACCTGCGGATCGAGGATATTGATTACCGACGCCAGGCTGCGGGCGAAAGCGTCGATAAAATGCCGCCAGTGGGCCAGCGCCTGGGGATCGCCGTTTTGCGCGGCGGCGATAATCGCCTCGGATCGCGCCTGCGCGCCGTAGCGGCGGGCAAAGCCGGTGCCGGAAATAAAGCTTTCGATGCAGTTCTCTTTTCCGCAGTAGCAGGGCTGCGCCGGGCCGTCGCGATCGGGGCAGTAGCCCGGCAGGGGATTGTGTCCCCATTCGCCAGCGATGGCGTTAGGCCCGCTGAGCAGCTGTTGGTTCACCGCAACGCCGCCGCCGCAGCCGGTGCCGATGATAACGCCGAAAACGGTCATCGCCCCCGCGCCCGCGCCGTCCACCGCCTCAGAGAGGGTGAAGCAGTCGGCATCGTTCGCCATCCATACCGGCTGGCCGAGCTCCCGTATCAGGTCATGACGCAGGTCGTGGCCGTTAAGCACCAGACAGTTACAGTTTTTAATCAGGCCGCTTTGTGGGTCGATAGCCCCCGGCAGGCCGATACCAAGGGTAAACGGACGCTCGCTCCAGGCGCGGACGCTCTCAATTAGCCCGAGCAGCTGCTGCATAAACGCGTCGTAGCTCTCTTTATGCGTCGGACGGCGCTGGCGATAGACGCATTCGCCCGCCGCGTTGAGCAGGACGGCTTCCATTTTGGTGCCGCCGATGTCTAAACCGAGATGTAGCATGGTTGTCCTTAATCGTGGTAGCCGGTTTTCTCCGAGAGGGAGCTACGCGTGCTGTCCAGGTAGCCCGGCTAAGCGCAGCGCGAGCCGGGAAGTCAGCCAGGTGACATGAGCATTTACCGTTTTCCCGGGTCGCGGCGTAAACGCCTTACCCGGGCCAGGTCATCTCCTCACTCCTGGAGAGGAGGAACTCTACGCGTGCAGCGGTCGCGAGCGGTAAATGGCGATCAGTTCGCCGATCAGCTCTTTCGCCAGAATCGAGGTCATCAGATGATCCTGAGCGTGAACCATCACCAGGGTCATTTTGGTTTTACCCTCTCCCTCGTCGGCCTCAATCAGCTGGGTCTGCACCCGATGCGCCTCGCGGGCGAAATGCGCCGCTTCTTTCATTTTTTCGTCGGCGGCGGCGAAATCCCCCGCTTTAGCGCAGCTCAGCGCTTCGTAGCACAGGCTACGCGACTGGCCGGCGTTGATGATGATACCCATCACCTGTTCTTCTAATTCCATGATAACCCTCTGAATAGTATGAATTATGCGGACTGCGGCGCGCTTTCGGCCTGGGCGGCCGCGTTAGCGTGTTCCTGCTCCAGCAGCTGTTTTTCGTAGGCCTTCAGGAACGGCAGGTACATCACCATCGCCGTCGCCATACAAATCAGGCACATGATCACCGGGCTAAAGCTCCAGTTCGCCGCCCACGAGGCGCCGATAGGGGCGGGCGTCGTCCACGGCGTCATCGACACCACGCGGCTCACCAGGTCCAGCTTCAGCGCAAAGTAGGCCAGGGTCGCGTTGATCATCGGCACCAGCACGAACGGCAGGAAGAATAGCGGGTTCATGATGATCGGCGCGCCAAACAGAATCGGCTCGTTGATGTTAAATACGCCCGGCACCACGCCCATCCGGCCAATCGTTCGCAGGTGCACGGCCTTGCTGCGCAGCAGCATCAAAGCCAGCGGCAGGGTGGATCCGACGCCGCCGATCAGCAGGTAGTGATCCCAGAAGCCCTGGACGTAGATATGCGGGATCGCGGTGCCTGCGGCCATTGCCGCCTGGTTGATCGACAGGTTCGCCATCCAGAACGGATTCATAATCCCGGTGACGATCAGCGCCCCGTGGATCCCGGCAAACCACAGCACCTGGCACACCAGCACCGACAGCAGGATCGCCGGTAGGGTATCGGAGGCCGCCACCAGCGGTTTCACCAGCGACATGATCGCTTCCGGGATAATCATCCCCAGCTGCGCTTCGATAAACAGATTCAGCGGATGCAGCGTCAGCACGATCGCCAGCACCGGGATCAGGATTTCAAACGAGCGCGCCACGCCCGCCGGGACTTCCGGCGGCAGACGAATGGTAATGTTGTGACGCTTGAGGAAGGCGTACAGTTCGGTGGAATAAATCGCCACCAGAATCGCGGTGAAGATCCCCTGGCCGGAGAAGTAGGCGGTGGAGATCTGGCCATCCTTCAGCGGCGCGGCCACCAGCAGAAACGACATCAGCGACAGCATTCCGGCGGTCAGCGAGTCCAGATTGTGGTGTTTCGCCAGGCTGGCGGCGATCCCGACGGCGATAAACAGCGTCATTACCCCCATGCTGAAGTTAAACGGCAGCATCAGCGCATCGCGATGATCGAGAGAAAATTGCAGCCAGGCGCGGGCAAATCCCCACGTCGTATCCGGAGAAAACGGCGGGAAAATAAAGACCAGCAAAAACGATCCGACGATCATAAAGGGCAGGGCGGTAATAAAACCGTCGCGGATGGAGGTGACGTATTTTTGCTGGCCAATCGCACCCGCCATAGGCGTGATCTTCTGTTCAATCACGGCGATCAGCTTCGCGTACAGAGAGCTCATGATCTTTCCTTAGTTTTTGTTATCGATAAGGGAAAGCGCGAAATCGAGTACGGCGCCGCCTTTCTGCATGCCGTAATCCATCATGTTGATGGGTTCCACGCGGATACCGTATTTATCAGCCTGCTTTTGCAGATCTTTCTGCATGTATTTCACCTGCGGCCCCAGCAGGACCACCTGGTAATGGCCGACCTGTTGATCGAATTCCGCGACGCCGAAGGCGTTGATCTCCACCGGCAGACCGCGCTGCTCGGCTTCGGCGATCATTTTTTTCACCAGCAGGCTGGTGGACATGCCCGCGGAACAGCACAACATTATCTTTTTCATATATCGCTCCTGATGAGATGGATGCGCCGACTATAGTCACAATGGATATAAAACGGAAAGCGCTTTCCGTTTGTGGATTTATTTATTGTGACAACGATCACCTATGGCGGGCTTTTACTTTATCCGGGAGTGCGCGATCATCCTGGCGATAAACTATTCCTATAAGGCAGGACTATGAACATTCAGTTGATGAATGTTGTCGTCGATATCATCGAGCAGCGGCTGGCGCCCCTGGCCAACGTTCTGACGCGCAATAACCACATCACGGCGATGCGCGACAGCTTTGCGCTGGCGATGCCGTTTGTGATTGTCGGAAGTTTGCTGGTGCCGATTTTGTTTCCGCCCGTTTCCATCGACGGCGCATCGTTTTTCGGCCAGTTCTATTTCCAGCTACGGCCCATTCTGCTGCCGACCTTCGAACTGACCATCGGGCTAGTGGCGCTGATTGTGGCCTTCGGCGCCAGCGCCAGTCTTGCCAAGCAGTACCGGCTGCCTGAGCGGCTCTGCGGGCTGACCGGCTGCCTGGCGTTCTTGCTGTTTATCGGCTTTCGCGGCAACGGCGCGACCAATATTTTCCTCGGCGGGATGGGGATTTTTACCGCTCTGATTTCAAGTACTTACTCCATTGAGATCGTGCGCTTCTTCTACAAGAAAGGCTGGTGCATCCGCCTGCCGGAAGAGGTGCCGGTGATGACCCGCAACGGCTTTCAGCTGCTGATCCCGCTGCTGGTGGTGATGCTCTCCATCAGCGTCATCAACGCGCTGCTGCTGCAGAGTACCGGGCGCATTTTACCGGAGCTGATTAGCGAAGCGGTGCGGCCGCTGGTGGTGGCGTCCGACACCTTAACCGCGGTATTAATTTCTTTATTTATCTGCAACCTGCTTTGGTTTGTCGGCATTCACGGCGCGCTGATTATCACCGGGATTATGAACCCGTTCTGGATGACCTATCTGTTTGAAAACCAGCAGGCGCTGGCCGCCGGTTCCGCCACGCTGCCGCATATTTACCTGCAGGGGTTCTGGGATTTTTACCTGCTGATCGGCGGCATCGGCTCCACTTTACCGCTGGTGTTTATGGCGATGCGCAGCCGTTCGCGGCAGCTGAAAAGCGTGGGGAAAATTGGCCTGCTACCCTCGCTGTTTAACATCAATGAGCCGATACTGTTTGGCTTTCCGATTATCATGAACCCGGTCTTTCTGCTGCCGTTTCTGTTTGTTCCGCTGATAAATGCTTGTATAGCATGGTATTTAACCCAGCTGGGGATTCTCGATCGGGCGGTGGCGATGCTGCCGTGGTCGATGCCGGCGCCGCTCGGCGCGGCGTGGTCAGCTAACGGCAGCTGGAAAAACCTCTGCATGTGCCTGTTCGCCATTTTTAATGCCTGGATGCTCTATCGTCCGTTCTTCAAGGTCTATGAACGGCAGCTCGCCGACGCCGAACGCTAAGCTTTTCGCCTGCCTGCCACAGCCCGCCGCGTGCGGGCTTTTTTATATCTGCCAGATTATGTGAACTTCATCACAAATATTCGCCAGCTCTCGTTAAAATTGTGAACTCATCCGGCAATTACGGAAAGCGCTTTCCGTTAACGGATGTACATTTCCATTTTTGATCCGTAAATTTCCTCCCGTTCTCAGGCAGTGTTAATAAAAAAATAACCAAGGAATAAAAATGATCAGGCTAAATCATTCAATACCTCTGTCTTTACTCGCCCTTGCGGTGATGAGCGACTGCGCCATCGCCGATCCGAAGTACGATTTTATGCTCCACGGCTATATCCGTTCAGGGATCCTCGCCAACGCCGACGGCAACCGCGCCGACTCGGTTGGTCTGATGCCGGACGGCAAGTGGCGTCTGGGCAACGAAGAGGATACCAAGATCGAACTGATCCCGACGGTGACGTTAACCTCGGACAGCGGCGTGGTGGCTAAAGTCCAGGCCAACATTACCCATCAGTCGAAATGCACCTCCGACTGGAACTGTCAGGACGACGACGGGCATGATGTGCAGTTCCGTGAAGGTTTTGCCGAACTGTCAAACCTCGACTTCGCCCCGGAAATGACCTTCTGGGCCGGTAAGCGCTACAGTAGCTCCAACACCTCCAGCCACCAGTTCGACTGGGAGTACATTCAGTACAACGGCACCGGCGGGGGCTTCGACAACATGGATCTCGGCTTCGCGCGCTTCGATGCCGGGGTATACGCCTTCTCACCAACCGACGAAACCAAAGCCTACCCGGTCGACAAAGGCGATCAGGGCTATCCGGATGACTACTCGCTCAATCTGTGGCTGAAAAAGATTGGCGGCACCGGCTTCGACCTTGAGCTGATTGGCCATCATATGAACCGCAACGAGAAGCACCCGACCTCGGCGGAAAAGGGCTACGGCGTGACCGGCGTCTACAACTTTGACGGCTTTTACGGCCTGACCGGCGGCTACTCTCGCGTGGTCTTCCAGTACGGGCGCGGTCTGGCGGCGGGAGACTCGCTGGGGAAAAACGGCTGGGGCTGGGCAAACCTCGACGATACCCAGTCCTGGCGCGTGGTGCTGGATAACATGGCCTCGCTCGGCGACTGGGAAATCTCCACGTTTGCCTACTATCAGAAAGACAAAAACTACCGCTGGTGGACGGAAGATGCCAACGGCTGGGGACGCACCAGCTGGGTGGCGGGGATCCGCCCGTATCAGCAGATCACCAAAAACTTCGCCATGCAGTACGAGCTGGGCTACGAATATCTCGACGATAAAAACTACAAAGGCGTGGACGGTAAAGGCAAAGGCGGCCTGACGAAAGTGACCATCGCGCCGACCCTGACCTTTGATTCCGGCTTCTGGAACCGCCCGCAGCTGCGCTTCTTCGTCACTTACGCGAAGTGGGATAAAGGCGTGTCCGACGCGCTGGACGGCAACTATAACTGGGACACCAATACTATTTCCGCAGGCGGCTACTCGCGCAGCGGCGACACCGACACGCTGAACTTTGGCGTGCAGGCCGAAGTCTGGTTCTAAGGAGAGATAACGATGATTAAGCCGGTGACAAAACTGATGCTCGTCGCGCTGCTTTCGGCGCTGGGAAGCGCAGGAGCGATGGCCGCAGAGCGCTCGCACTTTGAACACTTTATTACCCGCGACGGTGCGACGCTAAAAGACGGCGACAAGGTTTTCCGCTTTGCGGGCATCCACGCGCCGGAGCTGCACCGTATTGAGGACGATGCGCGCGGTACCTGCAAGGCCGACTCGCGTGGCTGGGGGCAATATTTCCGCTGGCCGACGGCGGAAGAGCAGGAAAACTGGATTAAGGCGCTGGTGCAAACCGGCGCCAGGGCGCAGCGGGTATACGTGCTCTCGGTGCAGCAGGCGTTTGACGAGGCCTGCGGTCGCGAAACCCATATTCTGGCCCCGGAAATCGCCGACGGCATGCCGCGCCTGAATGAAAAGGCAATGCGGGTATACGACAACATGATCGCCGAGGCGGACAAACAGGGGCTGCGCCTGATCCTGCCGTTTATCGATCACTGGTGGTGGTGGGGCGGTCGCGAGCAGCTGGCGGCGTTCTACTACGAAAAGCCGGAGGATTTTTACCGTACCGACAGTAAAACCTTCAAGGCCTATCTGGACGTGATTCGCCAGGTCATCACCCGTACCAACAGCGTGACCGGTCGTCCTTATTACGACGAAAAAGCGATTATGGCCTGGGAGACCGGCAACGAACTGGAAGACACCAACGCGGCGTTTCTTCAACAGACCGCCGCGTGGATCAAAAAGTGGGCGCCGCATCAGCTGGTGGTCGATGGCACCTACAAGAAAATTAACGGGTTTGCGCTTAACGATCCCCATGTCGATATCGTCAGCAACCACTACTACACCAATGCCGATAACAACCATCCCGATCAGGTGAAAAAAGACCTGACGGCGGCAGCGGGTAAGAAAGTCTATATGGTGGGCGAATTCGGCCTGCTGGACGCGCAGCAGCTTAACGCCATTATGCAGTCGATCGTCCATAGCGAAGTCAACGGCGCGCAGGCGGCGGGCGGTTTAATCTGGGGCTTCCGCGGTCATCGTCACGACGGCGGCTTCTACTGGCATAAAGAGTCCACCGGCCACTACAGCTACCATCTGCCGGGCTTTCCGGTGGAAGGTAAGGCCAATCAGGAGATGGAAGTGGTCGACCTGGTGCGCACCGCCGCGGCGCAGATGACCGGGCTGGAGAAAGCGCCGCCGCTGCCGAAGCCGGATGCGCCGACGCTGCGGGCGACGGATTCACCTTTTGCGATCAACTGGCTGGGGGCGGCGGTAGGACGCGCCTACGATGTTGAGCGCGCCGATTCGGCATCCGGGCCGTGGAAGGTGGTGGGGCGCGACATTTCCGACGGCGTTAACGAATGGAACCCGCAGACGATGGATCTGTTCCGCGATGACTATCGCAGTCTGCGGCTGGGGAATACCTACTATTACCGCGTCATCGCTAAGAACGAGAGCGGCAGCTCAGCGCCTTCGAACGTGATTAGCGTGAAGCATACCCAGGCGAATCAGGCGCCGGTAGTCGCGCTGGCGGAGAGGCTTACCACCAGCCAGGATCAGGGCGTGCAGCTGAGCGCGAGCTGGCGCGATGACGGGCTCCCGGACCGCGACGTAAAGGTGAACTGGAGCAACGGCGGCAGCGCGCAGGCTCATTTTTGCGCGACGGATAAAGCCGAAACCCGCGCCTGGTTCAGCGCCCCCGGTGAATACGCGCTGACCTTTAGTGCCGATGACGGTCTGCTCAAAAGCAGCAAAACCGTTAAGGTCACGGTGACGGAAGCCGTCGGTAAAGTCCCCGCCGACTACTGCCGTTTTGGCGGCGGGGTATTGAACGTGACCGATGGCAAAATTGCGGCGGCGAAAAGCGAGAAAGACGCGCTGACGATTGACGAAGACGGCTTCCTCGGCCCGTTCGCCAACGACGGCGATAAGGTGAGCTGGCAGGTTTCCGCGCCGTGGGCCGGCAAGTATCAACTGCGGGTGACGTTCAGCGGCAAATGGGGCGGCAAGAAAAACTCGTTTATCGTCAACGACGGCGCGCCAATCGCGGTTGAGTTCCCGCAGACCGATGAACAGGGCCAGCAGCTGCTGGTGCCGGTTGAGCTGAAGGCCGGCGATAACCGCATCGACTTCGGTAAATTCGCCGGCGACTGGGGCTACATGTTTATCAAATCGATTGAAGTGGTTGCAGAGTAGTGCTTATTGGCTGCGCCCGTTGGGTGCGGCCTTTTTTAACTTACAGGAGGCGTTATGACCCGGTATCAGTTTCCGGAAGGCTTTTTTTGGGGCGCGGCGGCATCCGGCCCGCAAACGGAAGGGATAAGCAACAAGCCGCACCGTTCTATTTGGGATAGCTGGTTTGCCGAACAGCCGGAACGTTTTTATCAGCAGATTGGGCCGCAAACCGTTTGCGACACCTATCATCAGTATCCCCAGGACGTGGCGTTGATGAAGCGGACCGGGTTCAACTCCTTCCGCACGTCGATTCAGTGGTCGCGGCTGATTGATGACTTCGAAACCGGCGCGCCCAATGCGGACGCGGTGCGTTTCTATCATGCCTACCTTGATGAGATGATCGAAAACGGCATTGAACCGATGATTAACCTCTACCACTTCGACATGCCGGAAGCGCTGCAAAAGCAGTACGGCGGCTTTGAGTCGGCGCACGTGACGGATCTCTTCGCGCGTTTTGCCCGCACCGCATTCGAGCTGTTTGGTCACAAAGTGAAATACTGGATCACCTTCAACGAGCCGATTGTGCCGGTTGAGGGCGGCTATCTGTACGACTTCCACTATCCCTGCAAGAAAGACGGCAGGCTGGCGGCGCAGGTGGCGTTTAACATTATGCTGGCCCACGCTAAAGCGGTGCGCGAGTTTCGCGCGCTGGCGCTGGAAAGCGAGATTGGCGTGGTGCTGAATCTGACGCCGTCCTATACCCGCAACGACAGTGCGGAGGATAAAAAAGCGGCGTGGTATGCGGATCTGTTCTTCAACCGCAGCTTTCTCGATCCGCTAGTGAAGCATCAGTTCCCGAAAGAGTTGTGCGAAATTCTGGCCGCGCGCAACTGCCTGCCGGAGGTGACAAAAGCCGACGTGGAGTTGATTACCGGATCGCGCGTCGATTTTCTCGGCGTTAACTATTACGTTCCGCGGCGGGTGAAGGCGCGCGAAAGCGACTATACGCTGGACTATTTCACCCCGGAGTTCTATTTCGAAAACTATGTGAATCCAGAAGGGCGCTTTAATCCTTATCGCGATAATAATGAGATTCTGCCGCAGGCGATTTATGACATTGCCGCCAATATTCGCGATAACTACGGCAATATAAAGTGGTTCCTCGCGGAAATCGGTATTGCGATGGATATTGAGTCGGAAGGCGAACCCGGCGCAGACGGGGTCATTGACGATTCGTTCCGCATCGGCCTGATGGAAGAGCATCTGGTGCAGCTGCACCGCGCGATAGCCGACGGCGCGAACTGCTTTGGTGTGCATCAGTGGACCTTTATCGATAACTGGTCATGGATTAACTCGTTCAAGCGCCGCTACGGTTTCTGGCGGCTCGACCTGCAAACCGGAGAGCGGCAGATAAAGCGCAACGCGCTGTGGTTTGCCGAACTGGCGACCAGCAACGGCTTCAGTTCTGATAAATAGCTCGGCAAAATCCCCCGGAGGCGGCGCTTGGCGCGCCTGTCCGGGCTACCAAACCACACGAACTTGTAGCCCGGACTGATGTGCAGTATCGCCTCCGGGAAGTCATACCTACAGGGGCTTCAGATGATCTCCCCGGTGGCGGCTGACGCCTTACCGGGGCTACGGGTCACCGCAGTTTGCGGACAGGTAGCCCGGCTAAGGCGTCAACCGCGAGCCGGGGGTTATCGGCGCTATTTTTTTATTTCCGCCAGCGAGGCTATCCAGTTCATCGCCAGCTGCGGCCACTCGGCGGCGGGCAGGCCCGTTGTCCCACGGATGCCAAACCCGTGTTTCCCCTCGGCGAACAGATGCAGCTCGGTCGGCACCTGCTGCGCGCGCAGGGCGTTAAACATCACCAGCGCGTTATCCACCGGCACGGAAGGATCGTCCACCGCGTGAAAAATAAAGGTCGGCGGCGTCTGCGGCGTGACGTTCTGTTCCGGTGAATAACGACGCTGCCGCTCTGCCGTCGGCGTTTCGCCAATCAACGCCTTGCGCGATCCGGGATGGGCAATCGGCGGAACCATAGAAATAACCGGATAGCCGAGCACCGCGAAATCCGGCCGCGCGCTCTGCTGGTCGATAACATCCACGGCGGCGTAAGCCGGTTCGCTAAAACGGGTCTCCAGGCTGGCCGCCACGTGTCCGCCGGCGGAAAAGCCCATAATACCGATTTTTTGCGGGTCGATACGCCACTCGGCGGCCCGCGCCCGCAGGGTACGCAGCGCGCGCTGGGCATCGGCCAGAGGCGCATCGCTGCCCTCCGCATGACCGTCCGCGGGCATCCGGTAGGTCATCACAAACAGGGTATAGCCCCGGGCGTTAAACACCGGGGCAAGATCGCTGCCCTCTTTATCCAGCACCACCCGCTGATAAGAGCCGCCCGGCGTCACCAGCAGCGCGATACCGTTGGGCTTCTCCGGCGCGTAAACGGTAATTGTCGGAGCGCGAACGCCGGTGACCGCGCGATCGGGCAGAGAGGGGTCTTTGCTGCGCTCCACCAGCGATTCGCTCGCCGGGCTGTTTTTCGCGCCGGGCGCTTCACCGCCGGGCCAGACAGAAAAGGTGGGCAGAGAGGAAAATGCAGCCTGAGAAGAGAAAAGCAAAGCGATGGCGGCGGCCAGAGGTAAACGCGTCATAAGCATCTCCATTAAGGAAAAGGCTTATTTATCATTGATGAGCGGCGGGTAACGCGAGTTGTCTCACAGAACGCTGTTTCATTAAAATCAAAATGAAACAGCGTTCTGAAGATGTGCCTACTGCAGCTGGTCTTTATGAATACCCAAGCGTTTCATGCGCGAAAGCAGAGTAGTGCGCTTTAACCCCAGGCGCTGGGCCGCGCCCTTCGGTCCGGCGACCACGCCGTTGCTCTCTTTCAGCACCCGGACAATCAGCTGGTATTCATCTTCGCCTTCCTCCGGCAGTACTTCCGCCGCCAGCGGCTCCGGCTCGATGCTCATTTCCGGCAAGGAGAGCTGCAGCACGCTGCCGCGGGTCAGCAGCACCGCGCGCTCAATGACGTTTTCCAGTTCACGCACGTTGCCCGGCCACTCCATGCGGCTGAGAAGGCGCAGCGTTTCCGCCGGAATGCTGTCGATATTGCGTCCCAGACGGCGGGCGATTTTAAAGGTGAAGGCCTTCACCAGTAGCGGAATATCGTCCGGACGCTCGCGCAGCGGCGGCAGGTGGATCGGAAAAACGTTCAGCCGATAGTAGAGATCGCTGCGAAATTCGCGATCGGCGACCATCTGCTTAAGATCGCGGTTGGTCGCGGCGATCAGGCGCACGTCGGTATGAATCAGCTTATTGCTGCCGAGACGCTCGAACTCCTGCTCCTGCAACACGCGCAGCAGCTTCGGCTGTAGCTCAACCGGCATATCGCCCACTTCATCAAGGAAAAGCGAGCTTTTGTCCGCCAGTTCGAAACGGCCGATACGCTGGGCGCTGGCGCCGGTGAAAGCGCCGCGCTCGTGGCCAAACAGGTCGCTTTCCAGCAGCCCGGCGGGCATCGCCGCGCAGTTCATTTTGACCATCCGCCGGCTATTGCGGCCGCTCAGATTATGAATAGCGCGGGCAATCAGCTCCTTACCGGTGCCGGTTTCGCCGAGGATCAGCACCGTGCTGTCGCTCTGCGCCACCATCTCCACCTGCTTGAGCACGCTGTTCATCGCCTCGCTGCGGCCAATGATTTCGCCAAACTCGCTCTCCACGTTGTTGAGCTGTTCGGTCAGGGCGAGGTTCTCATCGACCAGCCGCTCTTTCAGGCGCTGAATTTCGCGGTAGGCGAGGGCGTTGTCGATGGCGATCGAGACGCGCTCGGCGATTTGCCGCAGCAGCTTAAGGTTGGTGGTGGTGAAGACTTTCTCATCGCACTGCGCCAGCTTTAGCACCCCGAGCAGGGTATTGCCGGACATTAACGGCAGCAGGCACAGGGTCTGAATTTTGTTATCCCACATCTCGAAAAGCATTTTTTCGTACGGCGCCAGCGGATCATGCTCGTGCAGATTGAGCAGCAGCATCTCTTTGCTTTTGAAGACCCGCTCGGTCAGGGTGCCGGCTTCATCCACTTCGCTCTGGTCGTGCACCGGATGGCTGGCGTCGAGGTAGTGGGTGGAGTAGATGTTGAGCTTGCCTTTGCGGTTGCTGCGCAGCACCACGCTGATGGCGTCGATGCGGAAGTAGCGGTGGATCTCTTTGGCCACTTCGCTGACCAGCTCGTCGATATCCAGCCGCGAGAGCACGGCGTTGGTGATCGCCACGAGGATGCGGAAGTTATCGCGCTCGTGGCACAGCAGGTCGTAATCGACGTTGTTGCTGACCCGGCTCTGGATCTGCTCGG
Organism: Klebsiella sp. BDA134-6; assembly: GCF_015601345.1. Classification (NCBI taxonomy): domain Bacteria; kingdom Pseudomonadati; phylum Pseudomonadota; class Gammaproteobacteria; order Enterobacterales; family Enterobacteriaceae; genus Klebsiella; species Klebsiella sp. BDA134-6. The sequence continues at coordinate 4,668,300 of NZ_CP064784.1, read as the reverse complement.
TGACCACGGCGACGATTTGCGTAAAAGTGTGTAGCCGCTGGTACTCTTTTTCAGTCCATGGGCGGTTGTCGTCGCGAATAAATTCGCAGCCGCCGAAGATGCGGCCTTCCGCCGCCAGCGGCAGCAGGCAGTAATAGCCAAAGGTGGGATAGAGTCCGCTTCGGGCGAGCTGCGGCCATGTCTCGGCAAAGGTGGCGCGATCGCAATGCAGCGCATCCGGTCGGGACAGCAGGCGTCGAACCGGGCCGTTGGCGAGGACGGTTTCATCTTCGTAGCTCACCGGATGTCCGGCATCGTCGCAGGCGTGCCTTGTCGCGCGATGGTTGCCGGAATGCCACAGAATAATCGCCGCCCGGTCGGCGAGCGCGGACTGCTGCACCAGGCCGGTCAGCGTCTCGCTCAGCGCGGCCAGATCCGGCTGCTGTAATAAAATGCGGGTGATATCAAACAGACCCTGCTGCCCAAGATCGCCCATCGGTGTATACGACATTGCTTAAGTCCAAAAGCGCCGCAAAGCGGCGCAGAAGAAAGTGATGACACAAATAATAGTCTGTTTATAAAGCGGTTGTTACCGCCGTCCACCCATCCGCGGTTGCCCGCGGGTTTGGGCGGGATAATCATGCTGGTTTTGCCCGGCTCGCGCTGCGCTTAGCCGGGCTACAGGTGTGCGCAGTTTTGTAGCCCGGATAAGGCGTTAGCCGCAATCCGGGGTCCCGCACCGTTAACAAATTCTCGGCAGCGGCTCGGCGTGAGGAAGATCCAGCGTACGTTTGACGCCGTACAGGCCGATGGAGCGCACGCCCGCGCGCGGCACGACCTCGCCGATTATCGCCGCATCGCGGCCTAACGGATGGGACCGTAAATGCGCAAGTACGCTTTCCGCCGCCTCGCGGGCGACGGCGATCAACAGCTTGCCTTCGTTGGCAAAATTAAGCGCGTCCAGCCCCAGCAGCTCGCAGACGCCGCGCACGGTCTCGTTCACCGGCAGCTTATTCTCATGCAGCTCAATCCCGCAGCCGCTGGCGGCGGCGAACTCGTGGGCCACCGCGTTAACCCCGCCGCGGGTGGCATCGCGCAGGGCTTTCACGCCAGCGACGTCGCGCAGCGTCTGAATCAAGGGCGTCAGCACCGCGCAGTCGCTGGACAGCGCGCCGTCCAGCCCCATCTGCTCGCGCAGGTTAAGAATCGTCGCCCCGTGATCGCCAAGCGTACCGCTGACCAGCAGCACGTCGCCGGCGCTAATCTGCTGCGCGCCCCAGCGAATACCGGTGGGGATCACGCCGATCCCGGCGGTATTGATAAACAGCTTATCCGCCGCCCCGCGCGGCACCACTTTGGTATCGCCGGTAACAATGGCGATACCGGCCTCCCGGGCGGTCTGCGCCATGCTGTTCACCACCGCTTCGAGGGTGGCCATCTCCAGCCCCTCTTCGAGAATAAACCCGCAGGAGAGATAGCGCGGCAGCGCGCCGCTCACCGCTACATCGTTCGCCGTACCGCACACCGCCAGCTTGCCGATATTACCGCCGGGGAAAAACAGCGGATCGATAACGTAGCTGTCGGTGGAGAAGGCGAGCCTGTCGCCCTGCGCGCTAAGCTGAGCGAGATCGAGACGCGCCTGATCTTCCTGCTCCGCCAGCCAGGGGTTGGCGAAAGCCTGCATAAACAGGTCGCCGATCAGCTGCTGCATCGCCTGACCGCCGCTACCGTGGGCTAACTGAACGCTTTTCATGCTTCGATTTCCTGACTGCGATATTGATACCAGGCGGCGCAGGCGCCTTCCGATGAGACCATCAGCGCGCCGAACGCGCTCTGCGGGTTGCAGGTCTTGCCGAACAACGGGCACTGGTGCGGCTTACAGCGGCCGGTCAGCACCTCGCCGCAGCGGGCGCGAGGGTCGTCGCTGACCCGCTGCGGCGCCGGGCGGAAATGCGCCTCGGCGTCGAAACGCTGGTATGCCGTCGTCAGATGCACGCCGGAGTCGCTAATCACCCCCAGCCCGCGCCACTCGCTATCGCCGCTAAGGCAAAACACCTCGGCGATGGCCGACTGCGCCAGCGGATTGCCCGCATCGGGCACCACCCGGCGATACTGGTTCTCCACGTCGCTGTGCCGCGCTATTGTCTGCTCAACCAGCATCACCGCGCCTTGCAGTAGATCAAGCGGTTCGAATCCTGCCACCACCAAAGGACGATGATAGTCGCTGGCGATAAAACCGTAGGCGTCGGTGCCAATCACCATGCTGACGTGACCGGGGGCGAGAAACGCGTCGATACCGTTATCCGGCTGGTCGAGCAGGCTGCGCAGGGTCGGCAGCAGGGTGATGTGCTGGCAGAAAAAGTAGAAGTTGGCGACGCCGCGCTCGCGGGCCTGACGCAGGGTCAGGGCGGTGGCGGGCATCGTCGTTTCAAAACCGAGTCCGAAGAACACTACTTCACGCTCGGGGTTCTGCTGCGCCAGCTTAAGGGCATCCATCGGTGAATAGACGATGCGGACGTCGGCGCCGCGCGATTTCGCCTGCAGCAGCGAGCCGTTTTTTCCCGGCACGCGCATGGCGTCGCCAAAGGTGCAGAAAATCACCCCCGGACGGCTGGCGATATCGATACAGGCGTCAATGCGTCCCATCGGCAGCACGCACACCGGGCAGCCGGGCCCGTGAATAAACTCGATATTTTCCGGCAGCAGCTGGTCGAGGCCAAATTTAAAAATGGCGTGGGTATGGCCGCCGCACACTTCCATAATGCGCAGCGGACGGTCGGCGGTATGCGGTAGAAGGCGCGCGCGCTGCCGGAGATGTTCCACCAGCTGCATCACCTGTTCCGGGGCGCGGTATTCATCGACATAACGCATTTACCGCTCCTCGCCGTACAGCAGCGCGCCGACGTCCGGCTCGACTTCAAACATATTTTGCAGCGCTTCGAGGGTGTCGCGGGCTTCGGCTTCGTTGATGACGCTCATGGCGAAACCCACGTGGACCAGCACCCACTGGCCGAGACGCGGCTGGCCGCGATCGTCGACCGCGCCCACCAGGGTCAGGTCGACTTCGCGCTGAATACCGCACACTTCTACCTTCGCCAGATTGCCGTCAATGGCGCAGATTTGTCCGGGAATGCCTATGCACATTGTTGCGTCTCCAGCCAGCTAAGCCACTGGTCCATGCCTTCGCCGCTGGTGGCGGAGAGCAGGATGATGTCAATATCCGGGTTCACCTCGCGGGCGCAGGCCAGACACTTCTCCACGTCAAAGTTGAGATACGGCAGCAGGTCGATCTTGTTAAGCACCATCAGGCTGGCGGCGGCGAACATATGCGGATATTTCAGCGGTTTGTCTTCGCCTTCGGTGACCGACAGTACTGCCACTTTATGACGTTCGCCGAGGTCAAAGCTCGCCGGGCACACCAGGTTGCCGACATTTTCGATAAACAGGATCCCACGGTCATTCAGCGGCAGGCGCGGCGCGGCGTCGGCGATCATTTGCGCGTCGAGATGGCAGCCTTTGCCGGTGTTGACCTGAATAGCAGGTGTGCCGGTGGCGCGGATGCGCGCGGCGTCGTTCACCGTTTGCTGATCGCCTTCAATCACCGCGCAGGCGGTTTTCGCTTTCAGCCGCAGCAGGGTTTCCGTCAGCAGGGTAGTTTTGCCGGAGCCGGGGCTGGAGACCAGGTTCAGCACCAGCTGGTTTTTAGCGGCGAAGCGCGCGCGGTTGCGGGCGGCCAGACGGTTGTTTTTATCCAGCACGTCGATTTCCACTTCCAGCATCCGCCGCTGGCTCTGGCCCGGCGCGTGGGTACCCGCCTCGCCGTGACCGTAGTGCAGGTCGCCCACCGCCGAGCGGGTAGGGGAAAAGTTATCGGTTTTCACGCCGGTAATGTTCATCATCCGGCGCGGGGCGGGCGCGAAGGGGGCGCTGCGAAACGCCGAATGCGGGTTATGCTCATCGCCTTCTATATAAAGGTTGCCTTCACCGCAGCCGCAGGTTGTACACATAATCTTATTACTCCACTTCTAGTCGCTGAATCTGTAAGCCGTCATCCGCCACGATTTGCAGCCGGTCGCTCTGACACTGCGGGCAGCGGCGCACGTGCTGCGAGATGAGATGCACGTACTGCTGGCAGGTTTCACACCAGCATTCAGCCTGTTGTTCGGCGATATGCAGCTCGCAGCCTTCCGCCAGCGTGCCGCGGCACACCAGCTCAAAGCAGAAGGCCAGCGCGCTGGCCTCCACGCAGGAAAACGCCCCGACCTTCAGCCACACGCCGGTGACCCGACGCGCGCCGGCCTGCTGCGCCTGCTGTTCGATAATTTCCAGCGCCCGCTGGCTAAGGGTGATTTCGTGCATGGTGCCTCCGTATCGCGATGGCCCTTTAATGCAATAACGATGCCAGGTCACAAGTAATGTCACGAAAATGTCGATGACGCGCGTCAGACATCGTCATCGACATGTCTTTCTGCCGGCCGGTATTTAATAAATTATTTTAAAATCAACTAATTAAATATTGGCATGAAAAGTGCTTAACCGGTGAATCTCATACAACGGGGGATCCGGGATGACTATTTGGGAATTAAGTGAAAAGGCGGACTACATCGCCGATCGTCACCGCCAGCATCAGGAGCAGTGGCACACCTATTGCAACTCGCTGGTACAGGGAATAACCCTGTCGAAAGCGCGTCTGCATCACGCCATGAGCTGCGCGCCGGATAAAGAACTGTGCTTCGTACTGTTTGGCCATTTTCAGGTCTACGTCGCGCTGGCGGAAGGGTTTAACAGCCACACCATCGAGTATTACGTGGAAACCAAAAACGGCGACGACAGGCATCTGATCGCTCAGGCCACGCTGGGCGCGGATGGCACTATCGATGGCCGGATCAGCAACCGCGATCGCGAGCAGGTTCTCGAGCACTATCTGGCGACTATCGCCAGCGTTTACGACCGTCTCTACGAGGCTATCGAACAAGACCAGCCGGTGGATTTAAGCCACCTGACGCTGGCCCGTTAATCGTCAGGTGTCGACAAGTGTCGAAGCTGACACCTGCGCAACCTGTTTTCGTCAAAAATGACTTTCACCTGAGGATGACCCGGTGAACCGTTTTGTAATTGCTGACTCCACCGTCTGTATCGGCTGTCGCACCTGCGAAGCCGCCTGCGCTGAGACTCACCGCCAGCATGGCCTGCAAGCCATGCCCCGGCTGCATTTAATGCGCAATGAAAAAGAATCCGCGCCGCAGATGTGCCACCAATGTGAAGATGCGCCCTGCGCCGCCGTCTGCCCGGTTAACGCCATTAATCGCGTCGATGGCGCGGTGCAGCTCAATGAGAGCCTGTGCGTAAGCTGCAAGCTGTGCGGCATCGCCTGTCCGTTCGGCGCCATTGAGTTTTCCGGCAGCCGTCCGCTGGATATGCCGGCTAACGCCAATACCCCCCTGGCCCCCGCCGCGCCGCCGGCGCCGGCCCGCGTCAGCTCGCTGCTCGACTGGGTGCCGGGCGTGCGCGCCATCGCCGTCAAATGCGACCTGTGCCACTTCGACGAGCAGGGCCCGGCGTGCGTTCGCACCTGCCCGACTAACGCGCTGCTGCTGGTGGATATCCGCGATATCGCCCAGGCCAGCAAGCGTAAGCGGCAGCTGACCTTTAATACCGATCTCGGCGATCTGTCGCTGTTCCAGGCGCAACAAGGGGACGTGAAATGAGTGTGATTTCCTTAGTGAATCAGGCGGTGGCCTGGTACGCCGCCAGCGCGGTGCTGGCGTTTCTGTTCGCCCTGCGCAAACCGCTGAGCGGGGCGATCGCCGGGATCGGCGGCGCGGTCGCCAGCGCGATGCTGGTGCTGGCGGGCGGAACGGCGCTGCTAATGCCGGAGCGCGTCAACGGCGGTATGCTGCAGATGCTGCACCTGACCCTGCGCGTGGGCGGCGTCAACGCGCTGTGGCTGTTGGCGATCGGCCTCTCGGCGCTGCCGATTTCGCTGTTCAATATCGCCTGGCATCGCCATCCGCAGGTCAAAGCGAACGGCCTGCTGGTGAACCTGTTGCTGGCCGCTGCGACCTGCGCGGTGGTGGTGACGAACTTCGGCGCGCTGGTGGTGATGGCGGAGATTATGGCGCTCTGCGCCGCGTTTCTTACCGGCTGCGCGCAGTCCGGCAAGCTGTGGTTTGCGCTGGGGCGTCTGGGTACGCTGCTGATGGCGTGGAGCTGCTGGCTGGTCTGGTCGTCCTACGGCACCCTTGAGCTGGCGCAGATTACCCAACAGGCGATGGCGGCGCCGCAGAACGCGCTGCTGTGGCTGCCGGGCCTGGTTGGTTTTGCGCTGCTGGCTGGGGTCATTCCGCTGCACGGCTGGGCGCCGCAGGCTCACGCCGGCGCCAGCGCGCCAGCCGCCGCGCTGTTTTCCACGGTGGTGATGAAAGTCGGTCTCTACGGCATCCTGACGGTGTCGCTGGCCGGTAGCGTACCGCCGCTGTGGTGGGGGGTAATGCTGCTGGTGCTGGGCATGATCACCGCCTTCGTCGGCGGACTGTACGCCCTGATGGAGCACAATATTCAGCGCCTGCTGGCGTACCACACTCTGGAAAACATCGGCATTATCCTGCTCGGCCTCGGGGCGTTCGTCACCGGCGTGGCGACCCATAACCCGACTCTGATGGTGCTGGGTTTTATCGGCGGCATGTATCACCTGATCAACCATAGCCTGTTTAAAACCACCCTGTTCCTCGGCGCGGGGGCGGTGTGGTTCCGTACCGGCCATCGCGATATCGAGAAGCTCGGCGGCATCGGCAAGAAGATGCCGCTGATTTCGCTCTCCATGCTGGTGGGCCTGATGGCGATGGCCGCGCTACCGCCGCTGAACGGCTTCGCCGGGGAGTGGGTAATCTATCAGTCCTTCTTTAAGTTGAGCACCGGCGACGCGTTTGTTGGTCGCCTGCTCGGACCGCTGCTGGCGGTGGGCCTGGCGATTACCGGCGCCCTGGCGGTGATGTGTATGGCGAAAGTCTACGGCGTCACCTTCCTCGGCGCGCCGCGTAGCAAAGAGGCGGAAAACGCCACCTGCGCGCCGGGGCTGATGACCTTTAGCGTGGTGCTGGCCGCCGTCTGCTGCGTGATTGGCGGGGTTGCCGCGCCGTGGCTGCTGCCGCTGGTGAGCGGGGCGTTTCCGGTGCAGGCGGAGGTCTCCAGCGTGGTGTCTCAGCCGCTGATCGCCATTCTGCTGATCGCCTGCCCGCTGCTGCCGCTGCTGCTGATGATCTTCTTTAAGGGCGATCGCCTGCCGGCGCGCTCCCGCGGCGCGGCCTGGGTCTGCGGCTACGACCATGAGAAATCCATGGTGGTGACCGCCCACGGTTTCGCCATGCCGGTAAAAGAAGCCTTTGCGCCGATCCTCAAGCTTCGCCACTGGCTGAATCCGGTGCGCCTGGTGCCCGGCTGGCAGAGCGCCTCCGCGCCTGCGCTGTTTCGCGGCGTGGCGCTGGTTGAGCTGGCGGTACTGGTGGTGATTGTGATTTCCCGAGGAGCCTGAGAATGAGCGTATTAATTGCATTGCTGCAGGCGCTGGTGCTGTTCGCCGCCGCGCCGCTGTTGTCCGGGGTGACCCGCGTCGCCCGCGCGCGTCTGCATAACCGCCGCGGTCCGGGCGTGCTGCAGGAGTACCGGGATATCGTGAAACTGCTGGGCCGCCAGAGCGTTGGCCCGGACGCCTCCGGCTGGGTCTTCCGCCTGACGCCGTACGTGATGGTCGGCGTGATGCTGACCATCGCCACCGCGCTGCCGGTGGTGACCGTTGATTCGCCGATGGCGGGGCTGGGCGACCTGATCACCCTGCTCTACCTGTTCGCTATCGCCCGCTTCTTCTTCGCTATTTCCGGCCTTGATACCGGCAGCCCGTTTACCGCTATCGGTGCCAGCCGCGAAGCGATGCTCGGCGTGCTGGTGGAGCCTATCCTGCTGCTCGGCCTGTGGGTCGCGGCGCAGGTCGCCGGTTCCACCCATATCAGCAGCATCACCGACACCATTTACCACTGGCCTGTCGCCCGCACTCTTCCGCTAATTCTGGCGCTGTGCGCCTGCGCCTTCGCCACTTTTATCGAAATGGGCAAGCTGCCGTTCGACCTGGCGGAAGCGGAGCAGGAGCTTCAGGAAGGCCCGCTCTCGGAATACAGCGGCAGCGGCTTCGGCGTGCTGAAGTGGGGCATTAGCCTCAAACAGCTGGTGGTCCTGCAAATGTTCGTCGGCGTATTTATCCCGTGGGGACAGATGACCAGCTTTAGCGTCGGCGGTCTGCTGCTGGCGCTGATGGTTGCCGTCATCAAGCTGGTGCTTGGCGTGCTGGTGATTGCGCTGTTCGAAAACAGCATGGCGCGTCTGCGCTTTTGCGCCACCTCCCGCGTCACCTGGGCCGGGTTTGGTTTTGCCTTTTTAGCCTTCGTCTCCTTGCTGGTGGCGTGATTTAAGAGAGTTTGAGCATGTCTGAAGAAAAAATCGGTCAACACTATCTCGCCGCGCTGCATCAGGCCTTTCCGGGCGTGGTGCTGGATGAAGCCTGGCAGACCAAAGACCAGTTGACGGTCACGGTAAAGGTCAACTACCTGCCGGAAGTGGTCGAGTTCCTGTACTACAAGCAGGGCGGCTGGCTGTCGGTGCTGTTCGGCAACGACGAACGCAAGCTCAACGGCCACTACGCCGTCTACTACGTGCTGTCGATGGAGCAGGGCACGAAGTGCTGGATCACCGTGCGCGTGGAAGTGGACGCCAATAAACCCGAGTATCCGTCGGTGACGCCGCGCGTGCCTGCCGCCGTGTGGGGCGAGCGCGAAGTGCGCGATATGTACGGTCTGATCCCGGTCGGTCTGCCGGACGAGCGCCGGCTGGTGCTGCCGGACGACTGGCCGGATGAACTCTATCCGCTGCGTAAAGACAGCATGGACTACCGCCAGCGTCCGGCGCCGACCACCGACGCGGAAACCTACGAGTTTATCAACGAGCTGGGCAGCAAGAAAAACAACGTGGTGCCGATTGGCCCGCTGCATGTCACCTCCGACGAACCGGGCCACTTCCGCCTGTTCGTTGACGGCGAAAATATTATCGATGCCGACTACCGCCTGTTCTACGTCCATCGCGGGATGGAAAAGCTGGCGGAAACCCGGATGGGCTACAACGAAGTCACCTTCCTGTCGGACCGCGTGTGCGGTATCTGCGGCTTCGCCCACAGCACCGCCTACACCACCTCGGTGGAGAACGCGATGGGCATTGTGGTGCCGGAGCGCGCGCAAATGATCCGCGCCATTCTGCTGGAGGTGGAGCGCCTGCACTCGCACCTGCTGAACCTCGGACTCGCCTGCCACTTTACCGGCTTCGACTCCGGGTTTATGCAATTCTTCCGCGTGCGCGAAACCTCAATGAAGATGGCGGAAATTCTTACCGGGGCGCGTAAAACCTACGGCCTGAACCTGATTGGCGGCATTCGTCGCGATCTGCTGAAAGAGGACATGATCCAGACCCGCCAGCTGGCGCAGCAGATGCGCCGCGACGTGCAGGAGCTGGTGGATATGCTGCTCAGCACGCCGAATATGGAGCAGCGTACCGTGGGTATTGGTCGTCTCGACCCACAAATCGCCCGCGACTTCAGCAACGTTGGCCCGATGGTGCGCGCCAGCGGCCACGCCCGTGATACCCGCGCCGACCACCCGTTTGTCGGCTACGGCCTGTTGCCGATGGAAGTGCACAGCGAGCAGGGCTGCGATGTCATCTCGCGCCTCAAGGTGCGCATCAACGAAGTTTACACCGCGCTGAACATGATCGACTTCGGCCTCGATAACCTGCCGGGCGGCCCGCTGATGGTGGAAGGCTTCACCTATATTCCGCACCGCTTCGCGCTCGGCTTCTCGGAAGCGCCGCGCGGGGATGATATCCACTGGAGCATGACCGGCGACAACCAGAAGCTGTACCGCTGGCGCTGCCGGGCGGCGACCTACGCCAACTGGCCGACCCTGCGCTATATGCTGCGCGGCAATACCGTCTCCGACGCGCCGCTGATTATCGGCAGCCTCGACCCGTGCTACTCCTGTACCGACCGCATGACCGTGGTCGACGTGCGCAAGAAGAAAAGCAAAGTGGTGCCATACAAAGAGCTGGAGCGCTACAGCATCGAGCGTAAGAACTCGCCGCTGAAATAAGGAATCGCCATGTTTACCTTTATTAAAAAAGTCATCAAAACCGGCACCGCGACGCACTCATACCCGCTGGAGCCGATGCCGGTGGATAAAAACTTCCGCGGCAAACCGGAGCATAATCCGCAGCAGTGCATCGGCTGCGCCGCCTGCGTTAACGCCTGCCCGTCGAACGCCCTGACGGTGGAGACCGATCTGGCCACCAATCAACTGGGGTGGCAGTTCAACCTCGGGCGCTGCATCTTCTGCGGACGCTGCGAAGAGGTCTGCCCGACGGCGGCGATTAGGCTCTCTCAGGAGTACGAGCTGGCGGTGTGGAAAAAAGAGGATTTCCTCCAGCAGTCGCGTTTTGCCATCTGCCACTGTCGGGTATGTGAACGGCCGTTCGCCGTACAGAAAGAGATCGACTACGCCATCGCGCTGCTCAAACACAACGGCGACAGCCGCGCCGAGCTGCATCGCGAAAGTTTTGAGACCTGCCCGGAGTGTAAACGCCAGAAGTGCCTGGTGCCGTCCGACCGTATTGAACTGACTCGCCATATGAGAGAGGCCAGCTGATGAGCAATTTATTAGGCCCGCGCGATGAAAACGGCATTCCGGTGCCGATGACGGTGGATGAATCCATCGCCAGCATGAAGGCCTCGCTGCTGAAAAAAATTAAGCGTTCCGCCTACGTCTATCGGGTGGACTGCGGCGGCTGCAACGGCTGCGAAATCGAGATTTTCGCTACCCTGTCGCCGCTGTTCGACGCCGAGCGTTTTGGTATCAAAGTGGTGCCGTCGCCGCGTCACGCCGATATTCTGCTGTTTACCGGGGCGGTGACCCGGGCGATGCGCTCTCCCGCGCTGCGCGCGTGGCAGTCCGCGCCGGACCCGAAAATCTGTATCTCCTACGGCGCCTGCGGCAACAGCGGCGGCATTTTCCACGACCTCTATTGCGTGTGGGGCGGGACCGATAAAATCGTGCCGGTAGACGTCTATATTCCCGGCTGCCCGCCGACGCCTGCCGCGACGCTGTACGGCTTCGCGATGGCGCTGGGCCTGCTGGAGCAGAAAATCCACGCCCGTCTGCCGGGCGAGCAGGATGAACGGCCGACCGAGCTTCTGCACCCGGATATGGTACAGCCGCTGCGGGTGCGCATTGACCGCGAAGCGCGTCGCCTGGCGGGCTATCGCTATGGTCGCCAGATTGCCGACGACTATATGCGCCTGCTGGCGCAGGGCGATAGCCAGGTGGTGCGCTGGCTGGAGGCGGAAAAAGATCCGCGTCTGACCGAGATCGTCACCCATTTGAACCAGGTGGTCGAGGGAGCGCGTATCCGATGAGCGAGACGGTGGTGTTCAGTCAGCTGAGCCGTAAATTTATTGATGAGAACGACGCGACGCCTGACCAGGCGCAGCAGGTGGTCTATTACAGCCTGGCGATTGGCCACCACCTCGGCGTCATCGACTGCCTCGAGGCGGCGCTGAGCTGCCCGTGGCTGGCGTATCTGGCGTGGATTGCGACCCTCGAAGAGGGCAGCACCGCACGGCGCAAAATGGAAGGCGTGCCGAAGTACGGCGAGATCGTGATCGATAGCAATCATGTGACGATGCTGGCCAACGCTTTTGATAAAGCGCAGGCCCGGCAGACCCCCGAGCAGCAGGCGTGGAGCAAAACCCTGCTCAGCATGCTGCATGATATTCACCAGGAAAGCGCCATCTACCTGATGGTGAGGAGACTCCGTGACTGACGTTTTACTCTGTGTTGGCAATAGCATGATGGGCGACGACGGCGCAGGCCCGCTGCTGGCGGAGATGTGCGCGGCTAATCCCGTCGGCGAGTGGGTGGTGATTGACGGCGGCAGCGCGCCGGAAAACGATATTGTTGCTATTCGCGAGCTGCGCCCTGAGCGCCTGCTGATCGTCGATGCCACCGATATGGGGCTGAATCCCGGCGAGATCCGCATCGTCGACCCGGATGATATTGCCGAGATGTTTATGATGACTACCCACAATATGCCGCTCAACTATCTGATCGATCAGCTAAAAGAGGATATCGGCGAGGTGATTTTCTTAGGCATTCAGCCGGATATCGTCGGCTTTTATTACCCAATGACCCAGCCGATTAAGGACGCGGTCGAGGTGGTGTACGCGCGGCTTGATGGCTGGCAGGGGCAGGGCGGTTTTGCGGCACTTGAAGCCGCAGAGGAGCCGGCGTTCCCCGGCTAAGCGCAGCGCAAGCCGGGAGTTTGGTCAGGGGGAGCAAGTTTACTTTTTTCCCCGGGTCGCGGCGTAAACGCCCTACTCGGGCTACGGCTACTCTCCGGGCTACCGGTCCGCGAGCGTTAATGAACCTGTAGCCCGGCTAAGCGCAGCGCGAGCTGGGGAAATTTCCGTGTTGCAGGTGTTTGCCAGGCTGAGCATCCCTCAGTCCGCGGGGCACACTACGCCAAATCTTCCCCGTTGCTGGCAATCACCTTCTTATACCACCAGAACGACTTCTTACGTCTCCGCGCCAGCGTGCCGTGACCGGTGTCGTCGCGGTCGACGTAGACAAAGCCGTAGCGCTTGCTCATCTCGCCGGTGGAGGCGGACACCAGATCGATACAGCCCCAACTGGTGTAGCCCATCACCGGAATGCCATCCGCGATGGCGTCGCCCATCGCCTTAATATGCTCGCGCAGATAGCTGATGCGGTAGTCGTCGTTAATCTCGCCGTTAGCGTCAATCTCATCCCGCGCGCCGAGACCGTTTTCCACAAGGAACAGCGGTTTCTGGTAGCGGTCATACATCATATTCATGGTGATGCGCAGGCCGAGCGGGTCGATGCCCCAGCCCCATTCGCTGGCCTGAATATGCGGGTTCTTCAGTGACTTAACAATATTGGCGGCGTTGGTGTTGCCGGCGTTCATCTCCGCCGACGCGCAGCGCGAAGCGTAGTAGCTGAAGGAGACGAAATCGACGGTATGGTGCAGGATTTCATCATCGCCCGCTTCTTTGGCGATGGTCACACCTTTCTCGCGGAATACCCGCGCCGCCCACACCGGATACGCGCCGCGCGCCTGGACATCGATAAAGAACAAGTTCTCGCGATCTTTCTCCAGCGCCATCCACACGTCTTCCGGCTTACAAGAGTAAGGGTAGAAATTGCCGCCCGCCAGCATACAGCCGACCTGATTTTGCGGATTCACCTCGTGGGCGATTTTGGTCGCTAAGGCGCTGGCGACCAGTTCATGATGGGCGGCCTGGTATTTCACCTGCTCCTGATTTTCCCCCTCTTCAAACACCAGACCGGCGCCGGAGAATGGGCTATGCAGCATAATGTTGATTTCATTGAAGGTAAGCCAGTACTTCACTAACCCATCAAAAGCTTCAAAACAGGTACGGGCGTAGCGGGTGAAGAACTCCACCATTTTTCGATTGCGCCAGGAGCCGTATTCGGTAACCAGGTGCATCGGCACGTCGAAATGGCACAGCGTCACCAGCGGCTCGATATTATGCTTTTTACACTCCTCGAACAGCGAGCGATAAAAGGCGATCCCTTCCGGGTTCGGCTCTTGTTCATCACCTTTTGGAAACAGGCGGCTCCAGGCGATAGAGGTGCGGAAGACGCTAAAGCCCATCTCGGCCATCAGGGCGATATCTTCTTTATAACGATGATAAAAATCGATCGCCTCGTGGCTCGGGTAGAACTCATCGTCGCGGATCGCGAAGCGTTTCTCCTGCCCCAGCTTGACCGCCAGGCGGTGCGCGCCGTGGGGAATCATATCGACGGTGGTCGGCCCTTTGCCGCCCTCCAGATATGCCCCTTCGGACTGGTTGGCGGCCAGTGCGCCGCCCCATAAAAATCCCTGTGGAAAAGTCGCCATGCATTACCTCGTTAATAAAATGGTGTTCAGGCGTGAGAAGCCTGGGCGCCGGCCTGACGCTGTCTGGCGTCGGCGGCGGCTTCTTCTTGCGGAATATCTTCAAAGCCGAGCATCAGCGTCAGGACAAACGACAGCACTACCGCCAGCGCCATGACGCCAAAGACCCAGACGATGGTCATCGGATTGGCCGGGTCGAAAAACTGGACGCTGGTAAACAGGCCCGGCGCCGCCATTGAGTGGCTGGCGAGCCCGGCAATGCCGGCCACCGCGCCGCAGATAAAGCCGCTGATCAGGCTGGCGATTAGCGGTCGCTTCAGCCGCACCGCCACGCCGTACAGCGCCGGTTCGGAAATCCCCGCCAGAATCGCGGAAGCCGCGGCAGCCAGCGCCGTCTGGCGCAGCTCCGGGTTTTTGGTTTTCCACGCCACCGCCAGCGATGAGCCGCCCAGCGACAGGTTGGCGCCGATTTCCGACGGCATCACCATGCCCTCTTTGCCGGTTTCGGCGATGGTCTGAATGATAGTCGGCGTGAAGACGCGGTGCATCCCGGTCATCACCAGCAGCGGCCACAGGGCGCCCATAATCGCCACCGACAGCCAGCCGAGGTAGCTGTGGATCGTATAGACCAGCGCGGAAATGGCGCTACCGATCCAGATGCCGAGCGGGCCAATCAGCAGAATCGACAGCGGGGCGGCAATCAGCACAATCAGCATCGGCTTGAGGAAGTTTTTCGTCACCGCCGGGGTGATACGGTCGACCCAGCGTTCGATATAAGAGAGGCACCATGTCATCACCAGCGCCGGGATCACGGTATAGGTGTATTTCACCGCCGTCACAGGAATAAAGGCGAACTCCACGTGCTCGCCCTGGGCGGCTTTGGCCATCAGCTCGATAAAGCTCGGGTGCACCAGCACCCCGGCAATCGCAATCGCCAGCGACATATTGGTTTTGAACTTCACCGCCGCGGAAGCCGCAACCATCAGCGGCAGGAAGAAGAACGCGCCGTCGCCGATAACCGTCAGAATAGTCAGCGTTGGCGCGCCTTTGGGCAGCGCGCCGGTCATCTCTAAGATCATCGCCAGCAGCTTGACCATCGATCCGCCGATAATTGCCGGGATCAGCGGCGACATAGTGCCGATCAGCGCATCGAGGATCCCGGCACCGATGCGCTTCAGGGTGATCGGCGGTTTTCCCTGCGGTTCGGCAGGGCGCAGTTCTCCCGGCAGCAGGGCGACCACCTCGCGGTAGGCCTGGGAGACGGTATTGCCGATGATGACCTGGCACTGGTTATCGCTACGCACGACGCCGAGTACGCCTTTTAGCCCTTTGAGGGTGGCGCTGTCGACCCGCTCGTTGTCTTTGACCACAAAACGCAGGCGGGTCATGCAGTGGGTGACGGCGGCCACGTTATCTGCGCCGCCAATTGCCGCCACAATCTGCTGCGCCAGAGCTGCATAATTTTTAGACATCGGATTTTATCCTGTTTATCAATGGGATACTGGCTTGTCACCGCGCCGGAAAGCGGAGCGGCATCATGCATACATAGGAAACCGGTTCCACAAAATCATGATTAGTTTCATGAATGCATACAAGAAATAAAAAAATAAGATCTCGATTTTGTGATTTTGATCGCTGTGTGCGCATCAGCGCGGGAGACGCACAAATGCTGAAAAAGCGCAGCGCGTGCAGTACACTGCGGGCAACATTGGCAACAGGAATAACCACATGGCAACGATGCTGGAGGTAGCGAAGCGCGCGGGGGTGTCGAAGGCCACCGTTTCGCGGGTGCTGTCGGGGAACGGCTATGTCAGCCAGGAGACCAAAGATCGCGTCTTCCAGGCGGTGGCCGAAAGCGGTTACCGGCCGAATCTGCTGGCGCGCAACCTGGCGACGAAAAAGACGCAGACCCTCGGGCTGGTGGTGACCAACACCCTTTATCACGGCGTCTATTTCAGCGAACTGCTTTACCACGTGGCGCGGATGACCGAAGACAAAGGGCGGCAGCTGATCCTCGCCGACGGCAAGCACAGCGCGGAGGAGGAGCGCGAGGCGATTCAGTATCTGCTCGATCTGCGCTGCGATGCGATTATTATCTATCCACGCTTTCTCAGCGTTGATGAGATGGATGAGATTATCGAAAATCATGAGCGGCCGATTATGGTGCTCAACCGCCGCCTGCGCCGCAACGCCAGCCACTGCGTCTGGTCCGATCAAAAAGCCTCAGCGATGATGGCGGTGGAAAAGCTTATCGCGCTGGGTCATCGGCAAATCGCGTTTATTACCGGTTCGCTGGATTCGCCAACCGGCGTTGAGCGTCTCTCGGGCTATAAAGACGCGCTGGCCCGCCACGGCATTACGCCGAATAACGATCTGATCGTCGAAGGGCGCTGGACGCCGGAAACCGGCGCGGCGGGAGTCGAGACGCTGCGCCAGCGCCGCGTCGGCTACAGCGCGCTGGTGGCGAGCAACGACGATATGGCGGTTGGCGCGATGAAACAGCTGCATCAGCTCGGCGTTAAGGTGCCGGAGCAGGTTTCGGTGGTGGGCTTTGACGATATCGCGCTGGCGCCGTTTATGGTGCCGGCGCTCTCCAGCGTCAAAGTCCCGGTGACGGAGATGATCAAAGAGAGCATCAACCGGCTGATCTTTATGCTCGACGGCGGCGATTTTAAATTTCAGCAAACCTTTTCCGGCGAGCTGATTGAACGCGACTCAATGGTCCCCGGCCCGCACGCCTGACGTCGTCAGCTGTCATCGTCACAACTGACGATGACAGTCTCTCCCGTATTTATCTCCTTTAATATCAGTATTATAAAAATTGGAACGCATTATGCATACTCCGGCGCGTAACCTTCTTATAGCTGGAGAAATGGATGAACCGTTTCATTATCGCCGACGCGAGCAAATGCATCGGCTGCCGCACCTGTGAAGTGGCCTGCGTGGTCTCTCATCAGGAAAATCAGGACTGCGCCGCGCTGACGCCAAAAACCTTTTTACCGCGTATTCACGTGATCAAAGGCGTCAACGTGTCGACGGCCACCGCCTGTCGTCAGTGCGAGGACGCCCCGTGCGCCAACGTCTGCCCGAACGGCGCTATCAGCCGCGACCAGGGCTTCGTCCACGTGATGCAGGAGCGCTGCATCGGCTGCAAAACCTGCGTGGTGGCCTGTCCGTACGGCGCCATGGAAGTGGTGGTGCGCCCGGTTATTCGCCACAGCGGCGCGGGGCTGAACGTGATAGCGGAAAAAGCCGAAGCCAACAAATGCGACCTGTGCTATCACCGTGAGGAAGGCCCGGCCTGTATGGACGCCTGTCCGACCCACGCGCTGATTTGCGTCGACCGCAATAGGCTCGAACAGATGAATATCGAAAAACGCCGCCGCACCGCGCTGGCCTGGTAATCCGGCCGCGCAATGAACGGGGTGCAAATCCGCATTCGCGGTAAAGTGCAGGGGGTGGGATTCCGCCCCTTCGTCTGGCAGCTGGCGCAGCAGCTGGGGCTGCGCGGCGACGTGTGTAACGACGGCGACGGCGTACTGGTGCGCCTTGTCGGCGATGATGCGGCCTTTCTCAGCGCGTTAACCCAGCGTTGCCCACCGCTGGCGCGTATCGACAGCGCGGCGGCCGCGTCATTCGTCTGGGCCGCCGAGCCGCCGGGCTTTACCATTCGCCAAAGCGGAGTCGGAAGCATGCGCACGCAGATTGTGCCCGATGCCGCTACCTGCCCGGCATGCCTGGCTGAGATGAACAACCCGCGAGAACGCCGCTACCGCTATCCGTTTATCAACTGCACCCACTGCGGGCCGCGCTTTACCATTATTCGCGCTATGCCCTACGACCGCCCACTGACCTCTATGTTGCCGTTTCCTCTTTGCTCCGCCTGTGCGACGGAATATGGCGATCCTGCCGATCGCCGCTTTCACGCGCAGCCGGTAGCCTGCGCCGAGTGCGGCCCGCAGCTGGAATGGCGCGGCCCGCAGGGGCATTTATTTGGCGAGGCGGCTCTTGAAGCGGCGACGGCTCTCCTGCTGGCGGGCGATATTGTGGCGGTGAAGGGGTTGGGCGGTTTCCATCTGCTGTGCGATGCCGGAAACCCTGAGGCCGTCGCGAAGCTGCGGGCGCGCAAGCATCGCCCGGCGAAACCGCTGGCGGTGATGCTGGCGACAACGGCGGGGCTCAGCAAACCGGCGCTGACGCTGCTGACCTCTCCCGCCGCGCCGATCGTGTTGCTGGAGAAAACGCAGGTGGCCGGCCTGTGCGACCAGATTGCGCCAGGGCTTGCGGAAGTAGGGGGGATGCTGCCATCTAATCCACTGCAGCATTTACTTTCGCAGGCGCTGGCGCGCCCATTAGTGATGACCTCCGGCAACCTCAGCGGCCGCCCGCCGGCGTTAACCAACGCCGGGGCGCTGGCGGATTTAGCCGGAATTGCCGACGGTTTTCTGCTGCATAATCGTGAGATTGTGCAGCGGATGGACGATTCCGTGGTGCGGCAAAGCGGCGAGATGCTGCGCCGCGCCCGCGGCTACGTGCCGGACGCGCTGGCGCTGCCGCCGGGTTTCCACGACGTACCGCCGCTGCTGGCTCTCGGCGCGGATATGAAAAATACATTCTGCCTGCTGCGCGGCGATGAAGCGGTGCTCAGCCAGCATTTTGGCGATCTCGACGAGGAGGGCGTCGAGGCGCAGTGGCGGCAAGCGCTGCGTCTGATGCAGGAGATTTACGCTTTTACCCCGCAGCGGGTGGTTGCCGACGCCCATCCCGGCTACCGCGCTTCGCGGTGGGCGGCGTCGCTGGCGCTGCCGGTGGAGCGCGTGTTGCATCATCATGCCCACGCTGCCGCCTGCCTGGCCGAGCACCGCTGGCCGCTGGAGGGCGGCGACGTGATTGCCCTGACGCTCGACGGTATCGGGATGGGGGAAAACGGTGAGCTGTGGGGCGGCGAGTGCCTGCGGGTCAACTATCGCGAGTGCGAGCATCTCGGCGGTCTGCCGGCGGTGGCGCTGCCGGGCGGCGACCTCGCGGCGCGTCAGCCGTGGCGCAATCTGCTCGCCCACTGCCTGGCGTTCGTCCCTGAATGGCAGAATTATGCCGACACCGCCGCACTACGCCAGCAAAGCTGGCCGCTGCTGGCGCGGGCAATCGAGCGCGGTATTAATGCGCCGCAGGCATCGTCGTGCGGGCGTCTGTTTGACGCCGTCGCCTGCGCGTTGGGCTGCGCCCCGCTCACCCTGAGCTATGAAGGGGAAGCGGCGTGCCGTCTGGAAGCGCTGGCGGCGACCTGCGAAGGGATTGATCATCCGGCGATGCTGCCGTGGCGCGATGGAAAACTGGATCTGGCGACGTTCTGGCAGCGGTGGCTGAGCTGGCAGGCGAGCCCGGCGCAAAAAGCCTGGGCCTTTCATGATGCGCTGGCCCGCGGGCTGGCGGCCATGATGCGCGATTGCGCGAACGCACGGAATATTCACACGCTGGCCTTCGGCGGCGGGGTACTGCACAACCGCCTGCTGACGGCGCGATTGACCTTTTATCTGGCCGATTTTACTCTGCTCTTTCCGCAGCAGCTGCCCGCAGGCGATGGCGCGATTGCCCTCGGTCAGGCGGTTATCGCTGCGGCCCGCCTGCAGGCTTAAAGGACACCGATATGATAGTGACGATTTTGCGTCAGCAGCCGCGCGCAGCGGCGCTGGTGCTGGCATTGATTGCCGCCAATTTGCTGGCCTGGGGCTGGGCATTTGCGGCGTTCGGCGGTAGCGGCGCGCTGATGGCCGCCAGCCTGCTGGCCTGGGGTTACGGTCTGCGCCACGCGGTGGACGCCGACCATATCGCGGCGATCGACAACGTGACCCGCAAAATGATGCAGCAGGGGAAGCGACCTTTTGCCGTTGGCGCGTGGTTCTCGCTGGGTCATTCGTCGATTGTGGTGCTGGCGTCGGCGGCGATTGCCGCGACCGCCACCGCGTTTGGTCAGCAGATGAGCTGGTTTCACGAGACCGGCAGCGTTATCGGTACCGCCGTATCGGCGCTGTTCCTGCTGGTGATGGCCTTTATCAACCTGGTTATTTTGCGCAGCGTCTGGCGCAGCTTTCGGGCGTGGAAGCAGGGCGAAAAGGTGAGCGATGAGGTCATGACCGGCGGCGGCATGATGAGCTGGCTGTTCGGTAAAACCTTCTGCCTGATTAGCCGCAGCTGGCAGATGTATCTGGTGGGCTTTCTGTTTGGCCTCGGCTTTGATACGGCGACGGAAATCGGCGTGCTGGGGATTTCGGCGGCCAGCGCGTCGAGCGGGATGTCGATTTGGTCGATTATGATTTTTCCGGCGCTGTTCGCTAGCGGGATGGCGCTGGTGGATACGCTCGACAACGTGCTGATGGTCGGCGCCTACGGCTGGGCGTTCAGTAAGCCGCAGCGTAAGCTCTATTACAATATGACCATTACCGGCACCTCGGTGGTGGTGGCGCTATTTATCGGCGGTCTGGAAGCGCTGGGGCTGTTGATGGATAAGTTCTCCCTCAGCGGAGGCGTCTGGCGCTGGGTCGGCACATTGAACGACCATCTCGGCGAGGCCGGTTTTGTGGTGGTCGGGCTGTTCGTGGCCTGCTGGGTGCTGTCGGTGCTCAACTACCGCTGGCGCGGATACGATAACCTGGCGCGGTAGGTTGGGCATTTTCCCGGCTCGCGCTACGCTTAGCCGGGCTACCAAACCCGAGCGCCTTGCCGTTGGGTAGCCCGGGTTAGGCGTTTACGCCGCGACCCGGGAATAACGTCATATCCTCCCGGTTAACTCACCAGCTGTTTGAGCAGGGCAAAAGCATCTTTCATGCGATCCTCGCTGACCACAAAAGCGCGCAGCTGGTTTTCGGCGTCAACGCCTTTCGCGACCAAGCCGTCTTTGGCGGCAACGATATTCCACGTCAGATCCTCGCGTCGGGTATCGCCCGCCAGGTGCAGCGGTAAATCCGGCGTTTTAACCTTCACCAGCATCGGCGGCAGCTTCAGTTCCCCCTGCTGAGCCAGCAGATTTTTACCCAGGCACATGGCGCTCAGCAGAATCGGCTGCAGAAAAGGCAGGACCATACCGTTGATTTCCGCGCAATCGCCGAGGGCGTAAATCGCCGGATGGCTGGTTTGCAGCTGGCTGTTCACTACCACGCCACGGTGAGTTTTCAGACCCGCATGCCGCGCCAGCGCCGTTTCCGGGCGTAAACCGGCGGCGGCGACCACCGCATCCACCGTCACCGTACGCTGGCGGTCAAGAGTGACGCGAATCCCGTCGGCGCTCTGCGCCAGGCTTTCCAGCTGGGACTTCAGCATCAGATGCACGCCCATGTCGGTCAGACGATGCTGCAGTCGGCTGCTGGCCTCGGGCGGCATCAGGGCCGACAGTACGCTGGCGGAGTTATCCACCACCGTCACCGCTTTGCCGGCGCGGCAGAAATCCATCGCCAGCTCGCAGCCAATCAGCCCGCCGCCGACGATCAGCACTCTTTTTGCATCGCGCAGCTGGCTTTGCGCCGCACCGTATTCCCGCTGGCTGTTGAGGGTCAGCATCAGCTCGCGGCCCGGCACCGGTGGGATAAACGGCGTTGCGCCGGTGGCCAGCACCAGTTTGTCATAGCGCCACTCGCGGTCCTGGCTCTTCACAACCTGATTATCGGCGTCGATATCGCTGACCCAGGTATGCGGAAACAGGCGCAGATTGTACTGCTCGGCAAACTCGCCCGCCGTTTGCAGGGTCAGGTCGTCGGCGTTCTGCCCGCGGCTGACCACATGGCTGAGATCCGGTTTGTTGTACTCATCCATGCTGTCGGCGGCGATCAGGGTCAGCGGGATATTCGGGTCCTGCTTGCGAATATTTTTCACCAGCTGACGGGCCGCGAAGCCCGAGCCGATGATGACGATGCCATCACTCATTTTGCCTCCGATGCCAGAACGTCAAACACATCTTTACCCAGCGAACACTCAGGGCAGAGGAAGTTATCCGGGACTTCGCTCCACGGCGTACCCGGCTGGACGTCCTGGTTCGGTTCGCCCTGTTCGGGGTCGTAAATCCACTGGCAAACGCTGCACTGCATTTTCGGGCCGAGATCGGCTGCCGCTGGCGCGGCGCAAGGCGTTGCCACAGGCGCGGCGTGTTTAGCCGGGCTCGCCGGCAGCGGGGAGAGGGCCCACTGGCGGGCGATTTCGCGGCCGTGCTCGCGGCACACTTCCAGCGCGTCGAGATCCGGGCGCCATTTGGCCTTCAGGCTCAGGGACATTTCAAAGCCCGCATCCTGTAAACGCGTGGACAGGCGGTCAACCGCACCGCCGCTCCAGCCGTGGGAGCCAAAGGCGCTGGCGCGCTTGTTACGGAAACGCAGGCCGGTCATCTCCTCCACCAGCCCGGCGATTTTCGGCATCATTACGTTATTCATGGTTGAGGTGCCGACCAGCACGCCCTTCGAGCGGAACACGTTAGTCAGGATTTCATTTTTATCGCTGCGGGCGACATTGAAAATTTTCACCGCCACGCGCGGATCCACGTCGGTAATGCCCTGGGCTATCGCGTCAGCCATCATGCGGGTGTTGTTGGACATGGTGTCGTAGAAAATGGTGATGCGGTCTTCCTGATAATCCGCCGCCCACTCGAGATATTTTTCGACGATCTGCGTCGGGTTATCGCGCCAGACCACGCCATGGGAGGTCGCAATCATATCCACCGGCAGATTAAAGCCGAGGATTTCGGTAATTTTCGGCGTCACCAGGCGGCTGAACGGAGTCAGAATGTTGGCATAGTAGCGCTGGCACTGCTCATAAAGTTCAATCTGATCAACTTCATCATTAAACAGATGCTCATCGCAGTAGTGCTGGCCGAAGGCGTCATTGCTGAACAGCACCGCGTCGCCGGTCATATAGGTCATCATGCTATCCGGCCAGTGCAACATCGGGGTTTCCACGAAAATCAGCTGTTTGCCGTTGCCGATATCCAGGCTGTCGCCGGTTTTCACCACCTTAAAATTCCACTCCGGGTGATGATGGTGTCCGTTGATAGAGTCGATGGCGTTGGCGGTACAGTAAATCGGGGTGTCCGGGATCTGCGTCATCAGTTCGGTCAGCGCGCCGGCATGGTCCTCTTCCGCATGGTTAATAATGATGTAATCGATATCGGCGAGATCGATTTCGCCGCGCAGGTTCTGCACGAATTCGCGGCTGAATTTATGATCGACGGTATCGATCAGCACATTTTTTTCTTCGCGGAGGAGATAGCTGTTGTAGCTGCTGCCGCGCAGCGTTTTGTATTCCGTCCCGTGGAAATCACGCACTTCCCAGTCGCGCTGGCCAACCCAATGAATGTTATTTTTTACCAGAATAGACATAGCAACCTCAATTAATTCAGCAGTGTTCAAATAAGATGTTTTGCTTATATCAAGTTGCGTGCCAAATTTTTAACTAATTGAATTTAAAGTTTTTTATGTTTTTTGTTAAATCTGTTGATGTCAAAATGACAATGGTTAAAATAGTCGATATGACTATGTGGGTTGTCAGAATGACTATGAGGCGACAATGAGTTTCTCCGTCGAGGCCCTGGCGAAAATAGCCATTGATTTACAAAGCGATCTCGGCCACGCCGACCGTTTTTCGCGGCTGATTACCACCCTGCGGCAGATACTTGGCTGTGATGCTTCGGCGCTGCTGCGCTACGAAGCGCACCAGTTTGTGCCGCTGGCGATTGATGGCCTGGCCCAGGACGTGCTTGGCAGGCGCTTTGCCCTTGAAGGCCACCCGCGGCTGGAGGCGATTGCCCGCGCGGGGGACGTGGTGCGTTTCCCGGCGGACAGCGATCTACCGGACCCTTACGATGGCCTGATCCCCGGTCAGGAGAGCCTGAAGGTACACGCCTGCGTCGGCCTGCCGCTGTTTGCCGGGCAAACCCTGATTGGCGCGCTCACCCTCGACGGCATGGATGCGGACCGTTTTGACAGCTTCAGCGACGAGGAGCTGCGCCTGATTGCCGCCCTGGTGGCCGGGGCGCTCAATAACGCGCTGCTGATCGCCCGGCTGGAGAACCAAAACGTGCTGCCGGAGCAGGCTATCGTTTACCCGCCGGCCGAACGTCAGGAGATCATTGGCCTGTCGGCGCCGATGCTGCAGCTGAAGAAGGAGATCGACATCGTCGCGGCTTCCGACTTAAACGTGCTGATTAGCGGCGAGACCGGCACCGGCAAAGAGCTGGTGGCGAAAGCGGTACATCAGGGATCGCCACGAGCGGCCAATCCGCTGGTCTATCTCAACTGCGCGGCCCTGCCGGAGAGCGTGGCGGAGAGCGAGCTGTTTGGCCACGTCAAAGGGGCGTTTACCGGGGCGATCAGCAACCGCAGCGGCAAATTTGAAATGGCGGACAACGGGACGCTGTTCCTCGATGAAATCGGCGAGCTTTCGCTGGCGCTGCAGGCCAAGCTGCTGCGGGTGCTGCAGTATGGCGATATTCAGCGCGTCGGCGACGATCGCAGCCTGCGGGTTGATGTGCGGGTGCTGGCGGCCACCAACCGCGACCTGCGTCAGGAGGTAGTGGAGGGGCGTTTTCGCGCCGACCTGTATCATCGTCTGAGCGTGTTTCCGCTGTCGGTTCCGGCGCTGCGCGAACGGGAAAATGACGTGGTGCTGCTGGCTGGTTATTTCTGCGAACAGTGTCGTTTACGCATGGGGCTGGCGCAGGTGATTTTAAGCGAGGCGACGCGGGCCAGACTGCTGGCCTGGCCATGGCCGGGCAACGTGCGCGAGCTGGAGCACGCTATTCATCGGGCGGTGGTGCTGGCGCGGGCGACGCAGGCGGGTAATGACATCGCGCTGGAGCCGCAGCACTTTCAACTGGCCGGGGAAGCGCCGGTCTTGCCGAGCGTCAGTCCGCATCCGGCGGCGGAAGCGGTGAGCCTGCGCGAGGCGACGGAGGCGTTCCAGCGCGAAGCGATAGCCAGCGCGCTGGCGGCTAATGGCCGCAGCTGGGCCGGCGCCGCCCGCGCGCTGGGGCTCGATGTCGCCAACCTGCACCGGCTGGCGAAGCGTCTGGGGCTTAAAGGATCCCGGCCTGATAAAAATTCTGCAGGTTAATCGCGCCGACCAGTTGGCCGTTTTCATCCACCACCGGAGCGGCGCTGATTTTGTGCTTCATCAGGCGCTCTTTGGCTTCTATCGCGCGGCTTTCCGCCTGCAGAGTAACGCCGTTGCGGGTCATCGCCTGGCTGACGATATCCTGTAAGCTGCCGCCGCCCACCAGCCAGCGGCGCAGGTCGCCGTCGGTAAACACGCCCTGCACGTGATTACGTTCATCGCAGACTGCCACCAACCCCAGGCCGGTGCGGCTGAGTTCGAGCATCGCGTCCATCACGCTGGTGTCGTTGGCGACGCGCGGCACGTCGCCGTCGCGGCGCATCAGATGGTGAACTTTGTTCAGCAGCCGCGCGCCCAGCGCGCCGGCCGGGTGCGAACGGGCGAAATCTTCTTCGTTAAAGCCGCGGGCCTGCATCACCGCCATGGCCAGCGCGTCGCCGAGCATCAGGGTATTGACGGTACTGGAGGTCGGCGCGAGGTGCATCGGACAGGCTTCACGCTCTACGGCAATATCAAGCACCGCTTTAGCCGCCAGCGCCAGCGGCGAAGTGGATTTACCGGTCATCGCCAGCAGCGGAATGGATTTTTCCTCCAGGCGCGGGACGATAAGATCCAGCTCTTTGGCGCTGCCGGAGTAGGAGATAAACAGCATCACGTCGCGGCTGTCGAGCATTCCGAGATCGCCGTGCAGCGCTTCCGCCGGGTGGACGAAAAATGCCGGGGTGCCGGTGCTGGCGAAGGTGGCGGCCAGCTTTTTACCGATATGGCCCGATTTGCCGATACCGGAGACCACCAGTTTGCCCTCGCAGTGGATGATGGTTTCCGCTGCGCGGATGAAGTCGTCGCCCAGGCGTTCAGGCAGGCGGCTCGCCTCCTGAAGCTCCAGCATTAGGGTCTGGCGTCCGGCTTCTAACAGAAAGTTACTCATGATGTTCTCCAGTAATAATGACTTCGATGCCTTTGTCTTCCAGCGCCCGCTTAAATTCCGGGCTGATATCGGCATCGGTAATCAGTTTGTCCACGCTCTCGAGGCCGCAGACGATATTGGGACTTTTGCGGCCAAACTTTGACGAGTCAGCCATCAGGATAACTTCGCGGGCGGCATTGCACATCGCTTTGCTAACCGTATAAACCTCATTAAAGGTGGTGACGCCGGCGATTAAATCAATGCCGTCGGTGCCCATAAACAGGCGGTCGAAGCTGAATTGTTCGAAGGCATTTTCCGCCAGTTGGCCGTGAAAAGAGGCCGATTTTTTGCGAAACGTGCCGCCCGGCATCAGGATGGTTTGTTCATTATCCAGTTCGGAGAGGGCGTTGACGATATGCAGGCTGTTGGTCATCACGGTGATGTTGTTGAAGCGGCTGAGCATCGGCACCATTTGCAGCACCGTACTGCCGGCATCAAGAATGATCGAGTCGCCATCGTGAATAAAGCTGACCGCGGCTTCGGCAATCCGCTCTTTTTTATGGGTGTTGATCAGCGTTTTGTGGTCGATGGGCGGATCGGCCTCGTCTTTATTTAACACCACGCCGCCGTAAGTGCGGATAACGGTACCGGCATTCTCAAGGATCACCAGATCCTTACGGATGGTGGTGCCGGTGGTGTCGAAGTGTTGCGCCAGCTCTTCGACCGAGCATTTACCCTGCGTTTGCAGGTGCTCGAGAATGGCTGCCTGGCGCTGACGTGGTTTCATAGGCGTTGTATCCTGCGTTTAAAGTTTCGAAATGATAATTTCGCAAGATATTAACGTTCACAACGAAATTATCCATGTTTCGGATTAAGCGCTAATGATAGTGCATTCTGACAGAGCGGATCATTGGGAAAGATCACATCAGGCTGCAA
Source organism: Klebsiella sp. BDA134-6 (assembly GCF_015601345.1). Lineage (NCBI taxonomy): Bacteria > Pseudomonadati > Pseudomonadota > Gammaproteobacteria > Enterobacterales > Enterobacteriaceae > Klebsiella > Klebsiella sp. BDA134-6. The sequence continues at coordinate 4,641,362 of NZ_CP064784.1, read as the reverse complement.
TTCCTTGAGATGCTTACCGGTGAGGGCGGGAATTTTTTGCGGCCTGGCGAAGACGGTGAGGCCTTTCATTAACAGCGTATCGCAGATGCGGTCGTCTTCGTCGACGGCAATGGCGACGACGGCCCGCGGCTTGAACCGCCCCGAGGAACGGCCCACGCCGACGCGGCCCTGCTGGCACAACCGGTCGAACGCGCGATTGAACTGCCGGATTTGCCAGCCGCCAAAGGCGAGCTGGGTTATCCAGGCGATGGCGGCGACGGTGATAAGTACGGTAACCATAAAAGTCTCCATAAAGTGTGGTGTAGGGAAGACCCGGGTCGCGGCGCGTGCGCCTTACCCGGGCTACGGACCGGCGCGGGTTGCCGGTTTTGTAGCCCGGGTAAGCGCAGCGCAATCCGGGAATCCTGTTTTAAAACATCACCTGCCCGCCGGTGACGTTAATGGACTGGCCGGTGCAGTACGAAGCCTGCGGACTGGCATAAAACATCAACACGTTAAGTACGTCCTGGTAATCGCAGCCGCGCTTCAGCGGGACTTTGTCGATGTAATACTGCTCGACCTGCTCCTCCGGGATCCCCAGCTTGGTGGCGTACTGCGGCAGGAGAGACTGGAACATCGGCGACTTCAGCAGGTTGCCGAGCATCAGGGAGTGCACGGTAATCCCGTACTCCGCGAGGTCCAGCGCCAGCGACTGCGTCAGCCCCACGCCGCCGAACTTCGCCGCGCTATAGCCGGAGTTATGCTTGCTGCCCACTTTGCCGGATTTAGAGTTGATCTGAATAATGCGTCCTTTAATGCCGTCGCGGATCATCAGGCGGGAAAACTCGCGGGCGCAAAGGAAGTAGCCCACCAGATTCACCTGCAGCGAGCGGTCGAAATCCCCCAGTGCGAAATCGCTGATAAACGCCGCTTTAGCGATCCCGGCGCTATAGACCAGCAGGTCGACGCGGGAAAAAATGTCGTCCACCCCGCGGGCGAGGGCGACGACGCTGGCTTCGCTGGTGGCGTCCGCGCCGAAGCCCCACGCCGTTCCTTCGCCATATTCCGCGTTAATTGACTGCGCGACGCGGGACGCTTTATCGCTTTGAATATCGACCACCGCCACGCGATAGCCTTCCGCGGCAAGCCCGCGACACAGAAACTCCCCTAAGGTTTGTCCCCCACCGATGACAACAGCAACCTGATTCATACTTTTCTCCTTACAGCTTAAGCAACAAATTTCAGTACGCAGCCGGCGGCGATGCCTTCCGGCTCCGGGCCCGCCACGTGTACGGTTCCGGGGAATTCCGCTTCGCGGTGACCGTCAAAGCGCAGCGTGATATGGCCCAGCTCGCGCAGGTTCTGCTCGGCGACGTCGCCGACGGCGGTGACCGGGTAGCGCATCTCGCCAAGCTGCAGCTCCGCACCCGGCACCAGCGCGCCGGACAGCTCGCCGTGGTTGTGAATAAAGCAGTACTCTTCGATATCGGCCGGGGCGCCTTCGCGGAAGGTGATCAGCATCTGCTCGTCCAGCGCCATCGCCGCGCTGGCGCCGATATGGGTAATGGTGGTCTGGTAAATCACGGTCATCTTCAGGAACCTCTTATTGGTAAATAAATCCGGAAACGAACCAGGCTATCAGCACCGTTGGCGCGCCGGTCAGGAAGCGGCTCACCAGTACCGACGGTACGCCGACGCGCACGGTGTCCTGGCGCGCTTCCGCCAGCGACAGGCCAACCGGGATAAAGTCGCAGGCGGCCTGGGCGTTAATGGCGAACAGCGCGGGCAGGGCGAGGTGCGGCGGAATATTGCCAAGGCCAATCTGTACGCCAATCAGCACGCCGATGACCTGGGCGATGACCGCGCCGGGGCCGAGAAACGGCGACAGCAGCGGGAAAGAGCAGATCAGCGCCAGGGTGACGAGGCCCAGCGGATGGCTGGCGAGCGGCGCCAGGCCGTGGGCAATCCAGTCGCCGATGCCGGAGGCCATGATGATGCCGATCAGCGCCGCGACGAAGGCCATAAACGGCAGAATGGTTTTCAGCACCGTATCGATGGTGTCGCGACCGGCCTGGAACAGCACCGCCACGACCGAACCCATCCCCATTCCAACTTTGGCCAGCAGGCCGTCGCTCTGCTCGGTTATTTTCTTGCTGGTGTCATAGTCGCGGGCCGCCGGCTGAACAGGCGCGGCCTGCGGGGCCGGGGAGTCGCCATCTTCCAGCGCGATAATGTTCTCCTCTTTGACGCCGGAAACGTAAATATCTTCGACGATGTACTGCGCCAGCGGACCCGATTTGCCGGTCGCGTGAATATTAATGGTCGGGATGCGGCGCTTCGGGTAGATACCGCAGCGCAGGGTGCCGCCGCAGTCGATAATCGCCACGCCGATTTCCGCTTCCGGCGGTTCGCCCTCTTTGAAGCCATCGACCGCCTGCCAGCCGGTGAGGCGGGCAATTTTATCGACGATCGCCGGGCGGGTGCCCGCGGTGATATAGACAATCTTTTTACCGGCAACGGCGTCGAGTTCGAGCGGGCCGCCCCAGCCGCCGGCGCCTTTTTCAATGCGAATACGGGTCATGATGTCGCTCCTGACAGATGCACTTTCTGCTCAAGCTGGATAGCCATTTTTTTCTCAAAAATCGACGTGGTCAGGTCGGTCACCCAGCCGCGGAAGAAGTTCGTCACCAGGCCCACCAGCAGATAGCTCACCGCCAGCGGCCCTAACGGCAGACCGAGGGTGGTTAGCCCGTTGGCAATCCCCAGATAGACGAACAGTTCGCCGGGGTTGATGTGCGGAAACAGGCCGTTCATTGAGTGGCAGCTGTAGGAGGCCGCCGCGTAGTAGCTCGGTTTGTATTTCTCGGGCATAAAGCGCCCAAGGCTCAGGGTCATCGGGTTACAGAAAACGAAGGTGCCGATGCAGGGCAGCAGCAGGTAGCGGGAGATCGGATTACCGGCGCAGCGCTGCGCCAGCTTTTCGATCCGCTGCTGACCAATAAAGTTGATCAGCGCGTTCATGATCACCAGCAGACTGATCAGCAAAGGCAGGATCCCGGTGACCATACCGGTGAACACCTCGCCTCCCTTCTGAAACAGGCCGATAAACCATTCGGCGCCGTGGGTAACGACTTCAATCATTGTTCTCTCCTTCAGCGTGTTATTTTTCTTGCTAACTGGCAGCTAATTTTAATCATTTTAAAAGGTTTGAAATTGTTATATTGATCGCAAAATGAAAGATAAATATTTTATTTTGAAAGATTGTGGCTGAAGTGAACGAAGGATCCGACGGGGCGAGAGGAAAAAAGGCGATAAAAAAGAATTTACATTGCCGCCGCTTCCTTGTGAGCGGGCGCATGCTTTACCATAATTACCCCTTGCCGATTTGTTAAATGGATGTCCCATGTTGAAGCGTCGTTCCCTGGCTTTACTCCCCCTGTGCGTTCTCCTCGCTGCCTGCAGCAGCAAACCTCAAACTCCTGCGGAAAAGGAAATGGCGGGCGGTACGGGCGGTTTTTTACTCGAGCCGCAGCATAACGTGATGGAGATGAGCGGCGATTTCGCCAATAACCCGGCGGCGGAACAGTTCATTGATAAAATGGTGAGCAAGCACGGCTTCGACCGACAGCAGCTGCATCAAATCCTCTCCCAGGCCAAACGCCTGGACTACGTGCTGCGTCTGATGGACCGTCAGGCGCCCACCGGACTGCCGCCGTCAGGGCCAAACGGCGCCTGGCTGCGCTACAAAAAGCAGTTTATTACCCCGGATAACGTGCAGAACGGCGTGGCGTTCTGGAACCAGTATCAGGATGCGCTCAACCGCGCGTACCAGGTATACGGCGTTCCGCCGGAGATTATCGTCGGGATTATTGGCGTCGAGACCCGCTGGGGGCGGGTGATGGGGAAAACCCGCATCCTTGATGCGCTGGCGACGCTGTCGTTTAACTATCCGCGCCGCGCCGAGTACTTCTCCAGCGAGCTGGAAACGTTCCTGCTGATGGCGCGCAGCGAACAGGACGACCCGCTCGATCTGAAAGGCTCCTTCGCCGGCGCGATGGGCTACGGTCAGTTTATGCCTTCTTCTTACAGGCAGTACGCGGTGGACTTTAACGGCGACGGGCATATCAACCTGTGGGATCCGGTCGATGCGATTGGCAGCGTGGCGAATTACTTCAAGCAGCACGGCTGGGTGAGCGGCGATCTGGTGGCGGTACAGGCGCTGGGCCAGGCGCCTGGGCTGAACAATGGGTTCAAAACCAAATACAGCGTCTCGCAGCTGGCGGCGGCAGGACTTACCCCGACTCAGCCGCTGGGTAACCATCAGCAGGCGAGCCTGCTGCGTCTGGATATCGGCACAGGCTACCAGTACTGGTACGGCCTGCCGAACTTCTACACCATCACCCGCTATAACCACAGCACCCATTACGCGATGGCCGTCTGGCAGCTGGGGCTGGCGGTTTCTCAGGCCCGCATGCAGTAATCCCGCCTTCTGCGCTCCTCTCCGTGCGGAGAGGAGTCTGTAACATTTTGCAGCATTTCCTTTTGTTGACGCCAATTTACATTCCGCGCTTCTTTTAATATTGTTATGTTATAACATTTTATTGAGGCGTTAACATTGACTTCCTTATTGATGACATCAGGTATAGCCCGGCTGGGGATGGCCTGCGTGCTGCTGGCCGCTCTGTGGCTGGCAACCTGGTGGGCGGTATCGCTGCCATGATTGAGCTCGATCATCTGGTGGCTGGCTATGAAGGGCTGGCGATCACGCCGTCGCTGAGCGGCGCGATTGCAGCGGGGAGTATGACCGCTATCGTCGGCCTGAACGGCTGCGGCAAATCGACGCTGTTAAAGACGCTGGCCGGATTTATTCCGCCGGTCAGCGGCCGCCTGAACTGGCGCGACGGACGGCCGGTTATCGGCTGGCTGGCGCAGCGGCATGCGCTGGAGTCGCAGTTTCCGCTCACGGTGCAGGATGTCGTCAGCCAGGGGACCTGGCCGTGCGTATCGCTGCTGCGTGGGCTCGGAGGAGGAGGGCGTCAGCGCATCGTCGCAGCCATAGAGCGGGTGGGGCTGTTAACGATGGCGAAAACGCCGATTGAGGAGCTCTCCGGCGGTCAGTTTCAGCGCATGCTGTTCGCGCGGGTGATGGTGCAGCGCGCGCCGCTGGTGATGCTCGACGAACCGTTTACCGGCATCGACGAAGCCACCTGCCGCGAGCTGATGGCGCTGATCCTGGAAATGCATCAGCAGGGGCAGACGATTCTGGCGGTGCTGCACGATAACCAGCGGGTCGCCGACTATTTCCCGGAAACGATGCTGCTGACGCCGCAGCGCGCCCGCTGGGGCAGTACGCCTGATGTGCTGCCCGCCTTTCACGGCGCGAGGCTGGCATGATCTGGCATACCTTCATTCAGCCCTTTATCGAATTTGGCTTTATGCGCCGCGCGCTGGTGGTGTGCCTGGCGTTGTCCCTGAGCACCACCATGCTCGGCGTCTTCTTGCTTTTACGCCGCATGAGCCTGATGGGCGATGCGCTCTCGCATGCGATTTTGCCGGGTGTGGCCGCGGGCTATCTGCTTAACGGGATGTCGCTGCTGGCGATGACCGTCGGCGGTTTTATCGCCGGGATTGCGGTCGCGCTGGTGGCGGGGTGGGTCAGCCGACGCACGCCTTTAAAAGAGGATGCCAGCTTTGCCGGATTTTATCTTGGCTCCCTGGCGCTGGGCGTGACGCTGGTCTCGCTGCGCGGCTCTAACGTCGATCTGCTGCATCTGCTGTTCGGCTCGATTCTGGCGGTGGACAGCGATTCTGCGTTGTTTGTGAGCGGCGTCGCCAGCCTGACGCTGATCTGCATCGCCCTGTTTTATCGCGGCCTGGTCAGCGAAGCCTTCGACAGCGTCTGGCTTCAGGTCAATGCACGAAGGTTGCCTGCGCTGCTGCACGGCCTGTTCCTCGCCCTGCTGGTTCTCAATCTGGTGGCCGGGTTTCAGGTGCTCGGCACGCTGATGGCGGTGGGGGTCATGATGCTGCCCGCGGTCGCGGCGCGATGCTGGGCGCGGACGCTGCCGGGCATTCTGCTGCTGGCGGCGCTCATTGGCGGTTTTTGCGCGTGGATGGGGCTGAGCCTGTCGTGGGCGGCAAACCTGCCTGCCGGGCCCGCCATTGTGCTGACCGCCAGCGGCATCTTTTTTATATCGGTGTTTTTTGGCACGCGCAGCCGGCTGGTTGTCGGCTGGCGCAAATTAATGGGGTAAGGAATATGATGAAACGTACCGGGATATGGCTAGCGCTGGCGCTGGGTTTGGCATCGCACGGGGTGATGGCGAAAACCCTAAACGTGGTGAGTAGTTTTTCCGTATTAGGCGATATGGTGCAGCAGATTGGCGGCGAACATGTGCATGTGGATACGCTGGTAGGGCCGGACGGCGACCCGCACACCTTTGAACCCTCGCCGAAAGACAGCGCGCTGCTGAGCAAAGCCGATGTGGTGGTGGTGAACGGCCTGGGGCTGGAAGGCTGGCTGGACAGGCTGATTAAGGCATCGGGGTTTAAAGGCGAGCTGGTGGTGGCTTCCGACGGCGTAAAAACCCATACGCTGGAAGAAGATGGCGCAACGGTAACCGATCCGCACGCGTGGAACAGCGCCGCGAACGGTGCGCTGTATGCGCAGAATATCCTCAACGCCCTGGTGAAAGCCGACCCGGAAGATAAGTCGGCGCTGGAGGCATCCGGTCAGCGCTATATCAGCCAGCTCAATGAGATCGATCGCTGGGCAAAAGATCGGTTCAGCGCCATTCCGCAGGCAAAGCGTAAGGTTCTGACCAGCCACGACGCGTTCGGCTATTTTGGCCGCGCCTATGGTGTGACCTTCCTCGCGCCGCAGGGATTGTCTTCGGAAAGTGAAGCCAGCGCGGCGCAGGTGGCGGCCTTAATCAAACAGATTAAAGCCGACGAGGTGCATACCTGGTTTATGGAAAATCAGCTTGATCCAAGACTGGTTAAACAGATTGCCAGCGCAACGGGCGCGCAGCCGGGGGGAGAGCTCTACCCTGAAGCGCTCTCTAAACCGGGCGGCGTGGCGGACAGCTACGTGAAAATGCTGCGTCACAACGTGGAGCTGATTGCGGCGAGTATGAAATAAATGAAGCCGGCCCGCGGCGGGCCGGTTATCTGACCTGATTATTCTTCAAGTATCTTTTTGATTTTTTTGGTTAATGTGAAACCAAAGACAATACAGCCCACCCCCAGCAGGATCTGTACGCCTTCGTACAGCGGGTTGAATGAGCGGGTAAATATATTCAGTAGCGCGGTAAACAGTGACACGACGCCACAGATAAACAGGCACAAGCGCACCTGGCGTATTTTTTTCACGTTCTGCTCTGAGGTAAGCGGTGTTTTGACCATTCCTGGTAACCTCTTATTTCACTCTTCCTGATATGTGCGGTGAATTGTGACACCGGCGACCCCTGGCGGCTATCCGAAAATGCGTCGTCGGACATGGTCGATGTTTTTCTGAAGCAGACTCGTAAATTCGTTACCTCATCCCCATATCTCTGCTGGAAGTGCTATCTTTGATGGCCTGGTTGTACAGCTTACGTGGGGCGACGAATGACAGATTCCGAATTAATGCAGCTGAGCGAGCTGGTGGGGCAGGCGCTGAAAGCGCGCGGCGCGACGGTGACCACGGCGGAGTCCTGCACCGGCGGCTGGGTCGCCAAAACCCTTACCGATATCGCCGGTAGTTCGGCATGGTTTGAGCGCGGTTTTGTGACCTACAGCAATGAAGCGAAATCGCAGATGATTGGCGTCAGCGAAGCGACGCTGCTTGAGCATGGCGCGGTGAGTGAACCGGTGGTCGTGGAGATGGCGATTGGCGCCCTGCGCGCGGCCCGCGCGGACTATGCCATTTCGGTCAGCGGCATTGCCGGACCGGATGGCGGCAGCGCGGAAAAGCCGGTGGGAACCGTCTGGTTTGGCGTCGCCAGCGCCAGCGGACAGGGCGTGACCCGGCGCGAATGCTTTGCCGGAGACCGCGAGTCGGTACGCCGCCAGGCCACGGCCTATGCGCTAAATCTCCTCTGGCAACAATTTCTACAAAACACTTGATACTGTATGACTATACAGTATAATTGCTTCAACAGAACAGAATTCACTACCCGGTTACACCCGGCATGAGAGGAGTAATAATGGCTATCGACGAAAACAAACAGAAAGCGTTGGCGGCAGCACTGGGCCAGATCGAAAAACAATTCGGTAAAGGCTCCATCATGCGCCTGGGTGAAGACCGTTCCATGGATGTGGAAACTATCTCCACCGGCTCGCTTTCCCTTGATATCGCCCTGGGCGCAGGCGGCCTGCCGATGGGCCGTATCGTCGAGATCTACGGGCCTGAATCTTCCGGTAAAACTACGCTGACGCTGCAGGTTATCGCCGCCGCGCAGCGCGAAGGCAAAACCTGTGCGTTCATCGATGCGGAACACGCGCTGGACCCGGTTTATGCACGCAAGCTGGGCGTCGATATCGACAACCTGCTGTGCTCCCAGCCGGATACCGGCGAACAGGCTCTGGAAATCTGTGACGCGCTGGCGCGTTCCGGCGCGGTAGACGTTATCGTCGTCGACTCCGTTGCGGCGCTGACGCCGAAAGCGGAAATCGAAGGCGAAATCGGCGACTCTCACATGGGCCTCGCGGCGCGTATGATGAGCCAGGCGATGCGTAAACTGGCGGGCAACCTGAAGCAGTCCAACACGCTGCTGATCTTCATCAACCAGATTCGTATGAAAATTGGCGTGATGTTCGGTAACCCGGAAACCACCACCGGCGGTAACGCGCTGAAGTTCTACGCCTCCGTTCGTCTGGACATCCGTCGTATTGGCGCGGTGAAAGAGGGCGATAACGTTGTCGGCAGCGAAACCCGCGTTAAAGTGGTGAAAAACAAAATCGCCGCGCCGTTTAAACAGGCTGAATTCCAGATCCTCTACGGTGAAGGGATTAACTTCTATGGCGAGCTGGTCGATCTCGGCGTGAAAGAGAAGCTGATCGAGAAAGCCGGTGCCTGGTACAGCTACAACGGCGATAAAATTGGTCAGGGTAAAGCGAACGCAATCTCCTGGCTGAAAGAGAACCCGGCTGCGGCAAAAGAGATCGAGAAGAAAGTTCGTGAACTGCTGCTGAGCAATCAGGACTCCACGCCGGACTTCGCGGTTGATGGCAACAGCGAAGCGGAAACCGAACAGGATTTCTGATATCGTCTGAACAGACTAACAAGGGGCCGCTTACGCGGCCCTTTTGCTTTTTTGATTAGCGAGGCTGCCCGTGACTGAAACTTCATCCCGCCGCTCTGACTACGCCAGGCTGCTGGATCGCGCGATTCGCATTCTGGCAATGCGCGACCACAGCGAACAAGAGCTAAGGCGCAAACTGGCCGCGCCGGTTATGAGTAAAAATGGGCCTGAAGCGCTGAACGTGACGCCGGAAGAGGTCGATAAAGTTGTTGAATGGTGCATTGAGAACCGCTACCTGGACGACGAACGCTTTGTTCGTCAGTTTATTGCCAGCCGTAGCCGCAAGGGATACGGCCCGGCGCGCGTCCGCCAGGAGCTAAAGCAGAAGGGGATTTCCCGCGAGACGATAGAGTCAGCCATGCGCGAGTGCGTAATCGACTGGGCGCAGCTTGCTAAAGAGCAGGCGCAGCGAAAATATGGCGAACCCCTGCCCACCGTATTTGCCGAAAAAGTCAAAATTCAGCGCTTTTTGCTCTATCGCGGTTATCTGATGGAAGATATTCAGGAAATCTGGCGAAATTTTGCAGATTGACCCATCCGGGATTTTACTTCCCCGTGAAGAAAACTTATCTTATTCCCACTTTATTTTCGTGAGTAGCCTGCCGGTCGATACTGGGCAGTGGCTGCCAGCGACATTTCGTTAGCTTGATTTCAGGATAATTATGAGCAAGAGCACCGCTGAGATCCGTCAGGCGTTTCTCGACTTTTTCCATAGTAAAGGACATCAGGTAGTTGCGAGCAGCTCCCTGGTGCCGCATAACGACCCGACCCTGCTGTTTACCAACGCCGGGATGAACCAGTTCAAGGATGTCTTCCTTGGTCTCGACAAACGTAATTATTCGCGCGCGACCACCGCGCAGCGTTGCGTTCGTGCGGGTGGTAAACACAACGATCTGGAAAACGTCGGCTACACCGCGCGTCACCACACCTTCTTTGAAATGCTGGGCAACTTTAGCTTCGGCGATTACTTCAAACAGGACGCCATCAAATACGCATGGGAACTGCTGACCGGTGAAAGCTGGTTCGCCCTGCCGAAAGAAAAACTGTGGGTGACCGTTTACGAAACCGACGACGAAGCGTTCGACATCTGGGCAAATGACGTTGGCGTACCGCGCGAGCGTATTATCCGCATCGGCGACAACAAAGGCGCGCCGTTTGCTTCCGATAACTTCTGGCAGATGGGTGACACCGGGCCGTGCGGCCCCTGTACCGAAATCTTCTTCGACCATGGCGACCATATCTGGGGCGGCCCTCCGGGAACACCGGAAGAAGACGGCGACCGCTATATTGAGATCTGGAACATCGTCTTTATGCAGTTCAACCGTCAGGCTGACGGGACTATGGAACCGCTGCCGAAGCCGTCCGTGGATACCGGTATGGGCCTCGAGCGTATTGCCGCCGTTCTGCAGCACGTGAACTCCAACTACGATATCGATCTGTTCCGCGATCTGATTAAGAACGTGGCGAAGGTTACCGGCGCCACGGATCTGTCTAACAAGTCGCTGCGCGTTATCGCCGACCATATTCGTTCCTGCGCGTTCCTGATTGCCGATGGCGTTATTCCGTCGAATGAAAACCGCGGCTACGTGCTGCGCCGCATCATTCGTCGCGCAATTCGCCATGGTAATATGCTGGGCGCGAAGGAGACCTTCTTCTGGAAACTGGTTGCCCCACTGATTGACGTAATGGGTTCTGCCGGTGATGAGTTGAAACAGCAGCAGGCTCAGGTTGAGCAGGTGCTGAAAACCGAAGAGGAGCAGTTCGCCCGTACTCTGGAGCGCGGACTGGCGCTGCTGGATGAAGAGCTGGCTAAACTGCAGGGCGACACGCTGGACGGTGAAACCGCTTTCCGCCTGTACGATACCTACGGCTTCCCGGTTGACCTGACCGCGGACGTTTGCCGCGAGCGCAACATCAAAGTTGATGAAGCGGGCTTTGAAGCGGCAATGGAAGAGCAGCGCCGCCGCGCGCGCGAATCCAGCGGCTTTGGCGCGGACTACAATGCGATGATCCGCGTTGACGGCGCCTCTGAGTTTAAAGGCTATGACAGCCTGGAACTGAACGGCAAAGTCACCGCGCTGTTTATCGATGGCAAAGCGGTTGATGCGGTTAATGCGGGCCAGGAAGCGGTGGTCATTCTGGATCAGACGCCGTTCTACGCGGAATCTGGCGGCCAGGTGGGCGACAAAGGCGAACTTAAAGGCGCCGGTTTCTCCTTCCACGTCAATGACGCGCAGAAATACGGTCAGGCCATTGGTCATATCGGTAAAGTCACCAGCGGCTCGCTGAAAGTCGGCGACGCCGTGCAGGCCGATGTTGATGAGGCTCGTCGTCAGCGTATCCGCCTCAACCACTCCGCGACGCACCTGATGCACGCGGCGCTGCGCCAGGTACTTGGTACGCACGTTGCGCAGAAGGGGTCTCTGGTTAACGACAAAGCGCTGCGCTTTGACTTCTCGCATTTTGAAGCGATGAAGCCGGAGGAGATCCGCGCGGTAGAAGTTCTGGTGAACGCGCAAATTCGTCGCAACCTGCCGATCGAAACCAATATCATGGATATTGACGCTGCGCGTGAATCCGGCGCGATGGCGCTGTTTGGCGAGAAGTATGACGATCGCGTTCGCGTACTGAGCATGGGCGATTTCTCCACCGAGCTGTGCGGCGGTACTCACGCCTCGCGCACCGGTGATATCGGCCTGTTCCGCATTACCTCTGAATCCGGCACCGCCGCGGGCGTGCGCCGTATCGAAGCGGTCACCGGCGAAGGCGCGATGGCGATGCTGCATGCGCAGAGCGATCTGCTGGGCGATATCGCGCAGCTGCTGAAAGGGGATACCCACAGCCTCGGCGACAAAGTCCGCGCCGCGTTAGAACGCAGCCGTCAGCTGGAAAAAGAGCTGCAGCAGCTGAAAGAGCAGGCTGCTGTGCAGGAGAGCGCAAATCTCTCCAGCAAAGCGGAAGAGATTAACGGCGTTAAGCTGCTGGTCAGCGAGCTGGCCGGCGTTGAGCCGAAAATGCTGCGTACTATGGTTGACGATCTGAAAAATCAACTGGGTTCAACGATTGTCGTGTTGGCCACGGTCGCAGAAGGTAAGGTTTCTCTGATTGCTGGTGTGTCTAAGGATGTGACAGACCGCGTGAAAGCAGGGGAACTGATAGGTATGGTCGCCCAGCAGGTGGGCGGTAAAGGGGGCGGTCGTCCGGATATGGCGCAAGCCGGCGGTACCGATGCGTCTGCTCTCCCTGCTGCGTTGGCCAGTGTGAAAGGCTGGGTAAGCGCAAAACTGTAATAACTATAATTGCATAGATGCTGTGATTCTCGGATTACAGCATCTTGCGCGAGAAGCACTGATAACGATAAAGTCGGGTTGAAGTTGTGTATATCGGCTAAACTTAGGTTTAACAGAATGTGATGCCGTGACTGCTTACACCGTAGGGTGTTTGTCATCGCTTACTTTTTGGCGTTATATGATGGATAATGCCGGGATACGAGAGACCCGACTCTTTTAATCTTTCAAGGAGCAAAGAATGCTGATTCTGACTCGTCGAGTTGGTGAGACCCTCATGATTGGAGATGAGGTCACTGTGACAGTTTTAGGGGTGAAGGGTAACCAGGTACGTATTGGCGTTAATGCCCCTAAAGAAGTCTCCGTGCATCGTGAAGAGATCTACCAGCGTATCCAGGCTGAAAAATCCCAGCAGTCCAGTTACTAAGGTTTTCGCGCCTCGCTGTTCGGTGAGGCGCCTCCTTCTATCCCCCATTTGTGCCACTTTTCCTCTCCGATAGCTTCTCTTTTTTGTCTCTTTCTCAGCGTCCGCGACAGTTATCTTTTGCGTTAGCCGCGGCGTAATCGCCAATTTCTTGTTGATAAAATACTCTTTTTGCCGTTTTCACAGGCTAATTGCGCGGGAAGTGTGCAAACGAAAAAAAGGTCTCGAAAAAAGGTTTGACTTATAAGTACCAGAAAGTAATATGTGCGCCATCGCAGCGACGAAGAGCAGAAACAAGTTCTTCGAAGCACTCGTAAGAGGCGTGTGGTGAGGTGGCCGAGAGGCTGAAGGCGCTCCCCTGCTAAGGGAGTATGCGGTCAAAAGCTGCATCCGGGGTTCGAATCCCCGCCTCACCGCCATTTTGCATCCGTAGCTCAGCTGGATAGAGTACTCGGCTACGAACCGAGCGGTCGGAGGTTCGAATCCTCCCGGATGCACCATATTCTCCATACCTTCAGCAACGAAGGTGTGGATGAGGTGGCGGTATTAGCCGCAAGCACCAGAGAGGATAACGTTGCTTTAGCAACGGCCCGAAGGGCGAGCCGCAAGGCGAGTCATCCTCCCGGATGCACCATCTTACTTGATACGGCTTTAGCAGCGGTATCAAAATCTGCAGTAAAGTAAGTTTCCCGATGCATCCGTAGCTCAGCTGGATAGAGTACTCGGCTACGAACCGAGCGGTCGGAGGTTCGAATCCTCCCGGATGCACCATATTCTCCGAGATAGCAGCCACGCTGTTGTTTCACGGTCTGCGAGATAATCGCCAGCACCAGGGAGGATAACGTTGCTTCAGCAACGGCCCGAAGGGCGAACCGAGTGAGTCATCCTCCCGGATGCACCATCTCTTACTTGATACGTCTTTAGTAGCGGTATCAATATCGGCAGTAAAGTTAGTTTCCCAATGCATCCGTAGCTCAGCTGGATAGAGTACTCGGCTACGAACCGAGCGGTCGGAGGTTCGAATCCTCCCGGATGCACCATATTCTCCGAGATAGCAGCCACGCTGTTGTTTCATGGTCTGCGAGATAATCGCCGGCACCAGGGAGGATAACGTTGCTTCAGCAGCGGTATCAATATCGGTAGTAAAGCAAGTTTCCCGATGCATCCGTAGCTCAGCTGGATAGAGTACTCGGCTACGAACCGAGCGGTCGGAGGTTCGAATCCTCCCGGATGCACCATCTTCTCCGAGATAGCAGCCACGCTGTTGTTTCACGGTCTGCGAGATAATCGCCAGCACCAGGGAGGATAACGTTGCTTCAGCAACGGCCCGAAGGGCGAACCGAGTGAGTCATCCTCCCGGATGCACCATCTTCTCCGAGATAGCAGCCACGCTGTTGTTTCATGGTCTGCGAGATAATCGCCAGCACCAGGGAGGATAACGTTGCTTCAGCAACGGCCCGAAGGGCGAACCGAGTGAGTCATCCTCCCGGATGCACCATCTTCTCCGAGATAGCAGTCACGCTGTTGTTTCATGGTCTGCGAAATAAGCTCCAGCCACTCTCTTTGTCTCAAAACCTCTTAAGCGCAATAATACACCTCGCCCTTCAGCACTTTTTTCATTGGCAACTCCCTATTTCCACTATAATTTATTCCTGTTAACCGACCTGATACTGGGTGGGATAAGTGCAAGGAGAGAAATCCATGAAATGGTTCAAGGCAATATCTGCGTTTTGCGCGACGCTTCTGGTCGCCGTATCGCTGGCGGGCTGCGCAGGTTCGTCCACAAAGGAAAGTACCGGAGGGTATATTGACGATACCGTCGTGACCACCAAAGTCAAAACCGCGCTCTTCAATGACAAAGAGATTAAGTCTTCGGAAATTAGCGTCCAGACTTTTAAAGGTCGTGTACAGCTCAGCGGCTTTGTCTCATCCGCCGATAGCGCTAAACGAGCGGTAGAAGTGACGCGAAAAGTGCAGGGCGTTCGTATGGTTGAGAACGATTTAAGAATCAAATAAACGCACCACACTGCATCTGTATCAACAAGGGCGCCATCGAGCGCCCTTGTTGTATCTACCGCTGGCAGCGACAAAGCAGACCTTTTGCGTTACAGTAACTCCTCCTTAACAGGTTGGTGAGAAGACGATGTACGAACGTTACGCAGGACTGATTTTTGATATGGATGGCACGATCCTCGATACCGAGCCTACGCATCGTAAGGCATGGAACGAGGTTCTGGGACGTTACGGTATGCGTTTTGATATGCAGGCTATGGTCGCGCTTAACGGTTCTCCAACCTGGCGGATCGCTCAGGCCATTATCGAATTAAATCAGGCTGATTTAGATCCTCACTCTCTGGCGCAGGAAAAAACGGACGCCGTGAAAGCGATGCTGCTTGATAGCGTCCGCCCTTTACCGCTGATTGAGGTGGTCAAAGAGTGGCACGGTCGTCGTCCGATGTCGGTCGGTACCGGCAGCGAGAGCGCCGTTGCTGAAGCGCTGCTGGCCCATCTGGGCCTGCGCCACTACTTCTCGGCGGTGGTTGCCGCCGATCATGTCGCCAACCATAAACCCGCGCCTGATACTTTCTTACTCTGCGCTGAACGCATGGGCGTTGCGGCGGAGAAATGCGTGGTCTTTGAAGATGCGGACTTCGGTCTGCAGGCGGCAAAGCGCGCCGGAATGGATGCCGTGGACGTGCGATTGCTGTGAGCGACTCGCTGTCGCTGATATCGCTGTTTGCCAGCAGCTTTTTGAGCGCCACGCTGCTTCCCGGCAATTCGGAAGTGGTGTTAATTGCTATGCTGCTGGCGAGGGTGAGTCAGCCGTGGTTACTGGTTTTAATAGCAATAATCGGTAATAGCCTTGGAGGGGTAACTAACGTTATTCTGGGGCGCCTGTTTCCGCTGCGCAAAACATCGCGCTGGCAAGAGAAGGCGTCCGGCTGGCTGAGGCGCTACGGCGCGGCCGCGCTATTATTAAGCTGGGCGCCTGTTATAGGCGATTTGCTGTGTTTACTGGCGGGATGGATGCGCATTTCCTGGGGACCAGTGCTCTTTTTTTTATGCCTTGGCAAAGCAATACGCTATATCGTCGTTGCGGCGATAACGCTTCAGGGCATGACGTGGTGGCACTAATTGGACTGATTGTTCAACCATTACAATTATGCTAATTCAAACGATTTCGACAGGCGGGAGGTCAAATTGATCCCGGACGTATCACAGGCGCTGGCCTGGCTGGAAAAAAATCCGCAGGCGCTGCAGGGTATTCAACGTGGTCTTGAACGCGAAACGCTGCGCGTCAACGCTGACGGCACGCTGGCCACTACCGGTCATCCGCAGGCACTGGGTTCAGCGCTGACTCATAAGTGGATTACCACCGATTTTGCCGAAGCTTTGCTGGAATTTATTACGCCGGTTGATGGCGATATCCAGCATATGCTCACCTTTATGCGCGATGTTCATCGCTATACCGCACGTCATATTGGCGACGAGCGCATGTGGCCGCTGAGTATGCCTTGCTATATCGCGCCCGGCCAGGATATTGAACTGGCGCAGTACGGCACCTCTAATATCGGTCGCCTGAAAACGCTGTATCGTGAAGGGCTGAAAAATCGCTATGGCGCGCTGATGCAAACCATCTCCGGCGTGCACTATAACTTCTCGCTGCCGATGGCTTTCTGGCAGGCTAAGTGCGGCGTTGAGGATGCGGAAAGCGGTAAAGAAGCGATTTCAGCGGGCTATTTCCGCTCCATTCGCAACTACTACCGTTTTGGTTGGGTGATTCCGTACCTGTTTGGCGCTTCCCCGGCGATCTGCTCGTCGTTCCTGCAGGGCAAACCGACGTCGCTGCCGTTTGAGAAAGCCGGCAACGGCATGTACTACCTGCCGTATGCGACCTCGTTGCGTCTGAGCGATCTGGGCTATACCAATAAATCGCAAAGTAATCTCGGAATTACGTTTAACGATCTCTACGAGTATGTGGCAGGATTGAAGCGGGCGATTAAAACGCCTTCCGAAGAGTATGAAAATATCGGGCTGGAGAAAGACGGTAAGCGTCTGCAAATCAACAGCAACGTGCTGCAGATTGAAAACGAGCTGTACGCGCCGATTCGCCCGAAACGCGTGACCCGCAGCGGCGAAACGCCTTCCGACGCGCTGCTGCGCGGCGGTATTGAGTACATTGAGGTTCGCTCCCTGGATATCAACCCGTTCTCGCCGATTGGCGTTGACGAGCAGCAGGTGCGTTTCCTCGATCTGTTTATGGTCTGGTGCGTGCTGGCTGATGCGCCGGAGATGAGCAGCGACGAGCTGCTGTGCACGCGCACCAACTGGAATCGGGTGATTCTGGAAGGCCGTAAGCCGGGCCTGACGCTGGGGATTGGCTGCGAAACCGCGCAGTTCCCGCTGGCCCAAGTCGGCAAAGATCTGTTCCGCGATTTACGCCGTGTGGCGCAGACCCTGGATAGCATCCACGGATGCCAGGCCTATCAGCAGGCCTGCGATGAGCTGGTCGCCTGCTTCGACAACCCGGAATTAACCTTCTCGGCGCGCATTCTGCGTTCTATGCTTGAAGAGGGGATTGGCGGCACCGGCAGAGAGCTGGCCGATCGCTATCGGACGATGCTACGCGAAGAGCCGCTGGAAATTTTAAGCGAGGCGGATTTTGTTGCCGAGCGTGAGGCATCGCTACAGCGACAGAAGAAGGTGGAAGCGGCGGATAGCGAGCCGTTTGAAGCGCTGCTGGCAAGGCACGCGTAGCTTTACGCGCCGTAAAAAAGAAAACGGCCACATCACTGTGGCCAAACTTTCATCTCTGATTCAGGGATGATGATGATAATAAATGCGCGTCTTTCATATACTCAGACTCGCTGCCTCAAAAAGAGTTCATTTTATTTTTAAAAAAATCACTATCGGAGGTGAAGAATGCCGTTGTTAGATAGTTTCACAGTCGACCATACCCGAATGGAAGCGCCTGCGGTGCGTGTCGCGAAGAAAATGAACACGCCTCACGGCGATGAAATCACCGTTTTCGATCTGCGATTCTGCGTGCCAAACCAGGAAGTGATGCCGGAAAGAGGCATTCATACCCTTGAGCACCTGTTTGCCGGCTTCATGCGCGATCACCTGAACGGTAATGGTGTGGAAATTATCGACATCTCTCCGATGGGCTGCCGCACCGGGTTCTATATGAGCCTGATCGGTACGCCGGACGAGCAGCGCGTCGCGGATGCCTGGAAAGCGGCGATGGCCGACGTGCTGAAGGTGAAAGATCAGAACCAGATCCCGGAGCTGAACGTTTACCAGTGCGGAACCTACACCATGCACTCGCTGGAAGAAGCTCAGGAAATCGCTCGCCATATCATCGAGCGCGATGTCCGCGTCAACAGCAACGATGAGCTGGCGCTGCCGAAAGAAAAACTGCAAGAACTGCACATCTAGTGCTTCTGCTACGGCCCGGCGAACTCCGTCGGGCCGCTATTCCCTGACGCCGCGGCGATGTCGACGACCTTAACCTTCAATTTTCAACACCGTTCGCTGGTGCCTTTTGCCCATGATTACACCCATGGCGATAGCGAACCCTGGCATCAGCACGATTGCGCCCAGCTGCTGCATATTCTCAGCGGCGTGGTGCGGGTAGAAACCGAGCATGGCTACTGGGTTGTGCCGCCGGGGCGAGGCGTCTGGCTGCCCGCCGGTACCCCACATACCCTGCGGGTTACCGGCGCTGCGGCTGCGCGAACCCTGTTTATCGATCCTCTCGCGCGCGCTGATCTTCCCTCTGCCTGCCAGATAGTGCAGGTGACTCCGCTGCTGCGTGAACTGATTGTCGCGTCGCTGACGCTGGCGGAATCCTACGCGCCGGGCAGCCGCGATGAACGCATCTACGAACTGATCCTTGATGAAATTCGCGGTATGGCGGTGCTGCCGTTTGGCCTGCCGGAGCCGCAAAGCGAAGTCCTGCGCCGTTTATGCCAGAAGGTAAGAGAAGCGCCCGGCGACTCGTGGAGCAGCGCCGAGGCGGCGAAAGAGAGCAGCATGAGCGAGCGCACGCTGAATCGTCATTTTCAGCAGCAGACCACGCTCACCTGGAGCGAATGGGTGCGCCGGGCGAAGCTGATGGAAGCGCTGGTTCGCCTGGCGCAGGGGCAGTCGGTACTGCGGGTGGCGCTGGATCTCGGCTACGGTAGCCACAGCGCTTTTAGCGCCATGTTTCGCCGGGTAACAGGCGTTGCCCCCAGCGACTACTTCCGTTCACCGGAATAATGACCTGCGCTCATCGCATTACACAGCGCCTGCAGCGAGGCGCGCGCCACGTCGTTATCAATTCCCACCCCCCAGCGGCTGTCGCCATTCGGGAAGACGCAGCGAATATAGGCTACTGAACGGCTGTCGCTACGTTCGCCGAGGGTATGCTCGTGATAATCCTTAATCACGAAGTTTTGTTTTAACAGGCCGCTCAGCCCGCTGGCGGCGGCGGACAGCAGGCCGTTGCCGCGGCTCTGCAGACGTCGCGTTTCGCCGGCGATACGCAGGGAGGCCTGCAGAGAAAGCTGACCGTCCTGCTGGCTATCACTTTGGTAATCCAGCAGCGCCAGCGGCGGCTGGGGGAGCAGCCCATAGCGGGCGCGAAACAGCTGCCACAGCGCGTTGTGGGTCATCTCTTTACCATGTGTATCGGTTTCGCGCTGGACGTGCAGGCTAAAATCCTGCTGCAGCGCGCGCGGCAGCTTCAGACCATGATTCTGCTCAATCAGCCACGCGCTGCCGCTTTTGCCGGACTGGCTGTTAACGCGGATCACCGCCTCGTAGCTACAGCCGATATCCTGCGGGTCGATGGGCAGGTAGGGCATTTCCCAGCGATCGCCGGGCCGGCGGGCATCGAACCCTTTTTTGATCGCATCCTGATGCGAGCCGGAAAAGGCGGTATAGGCCAGGTTTCCCGCCCATGGGTGGCGCGGATGAACCGGGATCTGGTTGCAGCTTTCGACGATCTCGACCACCCGCTTCATCTCAGTGAACCTGAGTCGGGGATCGACGCCCTGGCTGTAGAGATTCATCGCCAGTGTCACCAGACAGACGTTACCGGTGCGCTCGCCGTTGCCGAACAGGCAGCCTTCGACGCGGTCGGCGCCGGCCATCACCGCCAGCTCCGCGCTGGCGACGCCGGTTCCCCGGTCGTTATGTGGATGGACGCTGATGCACACATCGGCGCGGCGCGAGAAGTGACGACAAAAAAACTCAATTTGATCGGCATAAACGTTAGGCGTGTTGACTTCCACCGTCGCGGGCAGGTTGATAATCATCGGCCGTTCGGCGCAGGGCTGCCAGATTTCCGCCACCGCTTCGCAAATTTCCAGCGCGAATTCCGGCTCGGTAAAACAAAAAGTTTCCGGGGAGTACTCGTATTGCCAGCGGGTCTGCGGCTGCTGTTCGCATTGCTGGCGGATAAGGCGGGTGGCTCGGGTCGCCAGCTCGACGATCTGCGCTTTGTTCATCCCGAATACCCGCTCGCGGAACAGCGGAGCGGTGGCATTATAGAGGTGGACGGTGGCGCGGCGGGCGTCGCGCAGCGATTCGAAGGTCCTGAGGATTAAATCTTCCCGTGCCTGGGTTAGCACCTGAATCGTCACATCCTGCGGGATACGCCGTTCTTCAATCAATTGACGCACAAAGTTGAAATCGGTTTGCGAGGCCGAGGGAAAGGCGACTTCGATCTCTTTAAATCCGCACTCCAACAGTAAGTCCCAGAACTGCAGCTTGCGCGCGCTGTCCATCGGCTCGGCCAGCGCCTGGTTGCCATCGCGCAGGTCGGTGGAGAGCCAGCGCGGGGCGCGGGTAATTTGTCGCTCCGGCCAGCGACGGTCGGGCAGGGCAATAGGCGGATAGGGACGGTATTTTTCACCAGGTTGACTCAGCATGATTTTCTCCTTCTAAGCGGATCTTTATCGTGCATGACAAGGCGAAGAGGCATCTCCAGCGAACTGGACATAAACTAGCGCAAACTGGACAACCTGCGCGGCGGCCATAAAAAAGGGATCCGTAGATCCCTTCAGGTCAAACCTTAGTGCGCGCCGCCACCGCCGCCGCCGGCGCTGAACGGCGGTCTGGCAAACCATACCAGCCCGAGCAGAAGGATAAATATCGCCGCCGAGAACCAGAAAATTTCGTTGGCGGAGATAATCAGCCCCTGGTTGGTTATCTGCTGCGCGATCCAGCCGGACGCCTGCTGCTGCGTCATCCCTAATCCCTGCAGTTGGTCATACATCTGCTGGGCGTTGGGATTATACGGCGTCACCGACTCGGTAAGCTGAGCATGGTGCAGCGCCTCGCGGTTCGTCCACATGGTGGTGGTAATCGAGGTGCCGATGGAGCCCGCCAGGGTACGCGTGAAGTTCGACAGGCTCGATGCCGCCGCTAGCCTTTCCGGCGGCAGGCCGGACAGCGTAATGGTGGTCAGCGGCATAAAGAAGCAGGCTACCGCGAAGCCCTGGATAAACTGCGGCCACGCCGAGGCGCCGAAATCCATACCCGGTTCGAAGGTCCACGCACGCCAGTAGAAGCAGACCGCGTACATAATAAAGCTGAAGGTGACTAGCCGACGCATATCCAGCTTATGCGCGAAGCGGCCGATAATCGGCGACAGGATAACCGGGATCACCCCGACCGGCGCCGAAGCCAGACCGGCCCAGGTGGCGGTATAGCCGTATACCTCCTGCAGTAGCTGCGGCAACAGCACGATAGCGCCGAAGTAGAGCATATAGGCGAGGCTGATACACAGGCAGCCGATGGTGAAGTTTCGCGACTTAAAGAGCGATAGGTCGACTATCGGGTTGTCGTCGGTTAACTCCCAGACGATCAGGAAGCTTATCGCCACCACCGCGACAATGGTCAGGATGATGATTTCGTTCGAGGCGAACCAGTCCAGCTCTTTACCCCGGTCGAGCATCACCTGCAGGCTGCCGATACCGATGATCAGCAGCGCCAGGCCGACGCCATCAATCCGCCGCTGCTCGGTGCGGGTTTCGCGATTGCGCAGGGTCTGTAGCGTCATCACCACCACGGCGATGCCAATCGGCACGTTGATAAAGAAGATCCAGCCCCAGTGGTAGTTGTCGCTGATATAGCCGCCGAGGATAGGGCCGCAAATCGGCGCGACGATCACCGTCATTGACCACAGCGCCAGCGCGATAGAGCGCTTGGCGGGCGGGTAGTTGCTGAGCAGCAGACTTTGCGATAGCGGGATCAGCGGACCGGCGACGATCCCTTGAATCACGCGGAAGAAGATCAGCATCGTCAGGCTGTTTGACATGCCGCAGGCCCAGGAGGCGATGGCGAACGCCACCGTCGACCAGAGGAACAGCTTCACTTCGCCAACGCGCTTTGCCAGCCAGCCGGTAATCGGAATGGAGATAGCGTTCGCCACCCCAAACGAGGTGATAACCCAGGTCCCCTGGCTCAACGATGAGCCAAGGTTACCGGCGATGGTGGGAATGGCCACGTTGGCGATGGTGGAGTCCAGCACCTGCATAAAGGTCGCGAGCGACAGCGCAATGGTCATAATGACCAGCTGCGCGCCTTCCAGCGGTTTTTGCTGTTGCATTACGCTCACCCCGAATTATCCGGCGTTGGCCTGGATGATGTCGTTTATCAGCTTATTGACCGGCTCAAGGCCGATTTCACGGGCATTACTTTCGTAAACCGGGGAGCTACGCACCTGGCTTGCCAGCATCTCGCCGCCGCGGTCGGTGGTGTTCACCTCAACGAGGGTCGAAAGGCCGATGCGCAGCGGGTGCTCTGCCAGCTGTTTTTCATCCAGCTCGATACGTACCGGCAGGCGCTGAACCACTTTGATCCAGTTGCCGGTGGCGTTCTGCGCGGGCAGCAGCGAGAAGGCGCTACCGGTACCCATATCGAGTCCGACCACTTTACCGGTGTATTTCACATCGTCGCCGTAAATATCGCTGATCACGGTGGCCGGCTGACCGATACGCATATGCGCCAGCTGCGTTTCTTTAAAGTTGGCGTCAATCCACAGATTGGTCGCCGGAACGACGGCCATCAGCGGCGTGGTGCTGCTGATTTGCGCGCCGGGCTGTACGGAGCGACGCGAAACGTAGCCGCTAATCGGGCTGACGATTTTCGTCCGCTGCAGGGCCAGCCAGGCGTTACGCACTTCAGTGGCCGCCTGCAGTACCGCAGGCTGCTGTTCCAGCTTCGTGCCCAGCACGATCGCCTGGTTGGCGTTGTACTGCTGAATCGCCACGTCCAGTTCGGCCTGGGCGCTGGCAACCGTGTCGCGGGCGTGCTGCAGCTCTTCGCGGCCAATCAGGTTGGCGGCCCCCAGCGGAATACGGCGGTTAAGGTCGGTCTGCGCCTGGGAGAGCGCGGTTTTTTTAACCTCAATGCTGGCCTGCAGTTGCTTGCTGTTGATCATCTGCTGGCGAGTTTGACGCACGCTGGCGGCCAGCTGGGTTTGCGCTTTTTCAAACGCCTGCTGGGCATCGGTCTGGTCGAGGGTGACCAGCGGATCGCCTTTTTGCACGTAGTCAGTATTGTCGGCCCAGACTTTCGTCACGCTGCCGGACACCTGCGCCATAATTTGAACCTGATTCCCTGCCACGTACGCGTCATCGGTCTCTTCGAAGTGACGCAGTACTAAAAACCAATAAATCCCGTATGCCACGGCAACAATAATAAAGAGCAAGGTCAGCAGCAGTAGGGCGCCTTTACGCTTCCCTTTTTTGCTGCCCGGTTGCTGCGGGGTTTGGCTCTCCGCATTTGCGCTCATGTTATTCTCCACGATCTTATTATTTCACATCGGCTGAGCCGACCTGTTTATCAGAAAGGCCAGCAGAAGATCTGCTGGCCTGTTCGTTTCCTTGTCAATCCAGAAAAAGCGTTGAGCGGCTGGTTCCGCGCTTAGCGCAGAGACTCCGCAAGCACGCCATCCTCTTCCATTTGGTCGAGGCGACCAAGCAGCTTACGGGTGATGTGCTCGAGCTGATCTTTTTCGCTGGTGCTTAAAGAAGACCAGAGCTGATGCAGACAGTTGTGCTGCGGCGGTAACACTTCGCGCAGGAACTGATGCCCCTTTTCGGTGAGCTGTAAATGCAGGCAGCGACGATCGTTATCGCTTTCGCGGCGCTCAATCCAGCCGCGTTTTTCCAGCTCGTCGGCAATGCGCGTGGCGTTGGTGCGCGAAGAGCCCAGCGCGCAGCTCAGCTCGGAAGGCTGAATGCTGTGGTTTTCCTGAGACTCAAGCGTGATCAGCGCCATAAACAATGTCTCGTTAATCCCTTGCGCTTTCAGCATCTTGTTACGGTTTTCCAGCAGCTTTCCCTGCATATGCATGCAAAGGCGGGTGAGCAGAATTTCCTGAAAAGGAAAGTCTTCGTGACGGCTGGCGCGGAACTTGAGCATTTGCTCAATGGGAGTAAACGAACTATCCATTTTGGTTATGACCTCATTAATTACAGTCGATATAATAACTATTGTGACAAATAAATCAAATGAATTATTGACAAAAATTGATACTTTAGGCTTATAGCCACAGGCCGATTTTCCAGACAACACCGTAGGTTAGAGCGCTTAACAGCGTAGGCAAAATAATGCTGCGCGTTCTCCAGAAGGTCAGGCCAAGTACGGCGAAGCCAGCCAACGTAGGCAGCAGGCGGCGGGCATCGTGGAGAATTTCCGGCACGCTGGAGACCACCAGCAGCGCGCAAATAGAGGCGATGCCGATGGTATCGAGCAGCACGCCGATCGGACCGCGACGCGTCGGACGCGCGTTAGCGGCGCGCAGGCGCAACGGCAGATAGCGAAACAGATAGTTTACGCAGCCGACCACAACGCCGATCGTCAGGACATCACTGTTCATCGGGCATCCCCTGTATGCTGGCCTGTACCAGAGCGGTCAGGCAGCCGCAGACAATCCCGGCCAGGATGGCGGCGGGTATGGAAAACAGAATCATTCCCCCCAGCGCCCCTGCCAGCGCGGCGGTCACGCTAAGCGACTGCTTGCGCTGGAAAGAAGCCAGTAAAAAACTCATAAACAGCGCGGGAAGCATAAAGCCCAGTGCCGCCTCCACCGTCGGAAAGTCGGTCAGCAGGCCGCTGCCTGAATACGCGCCGATCAGCGTGCCGAAGACCCACGACGCCCATGACAGAAAAGCGATACCGATCATCCAGCTTTCGCTCCAGCGTCGACCGTCGCGTACCAGTTTAGCGGTGGCGGCGGCAAAGACCTCATCGGTCAGGCCGAACGCCCAGATCGCGGTTTTTTTGTCGCTCAGCGCGCGCTGGATGCGGCTGCGCAAGGAAGGGCCGTAGAGCACGTGACGAACGTCCATCGCCATGACGGTGAGCGCGGCGACCCACAGCGAGCTTCCCGCCGCCAGCATTGCGACGATCACGAACTGGCTGGCGCCCGCGTAAATAATGCAGGAGAAGAACAGGCTTTCCAGGGGAGTGAAACCGAGCTTCGTAGCGTTGAGGCCGAAGGCGAAGGCCACGGGAATATAGCTAATGACGATCGGCAGGCTGTCTTTCAGGCCTTCAGCCAGCGTGGCCGCGTCAGCGGGAGGAGAGTGCGTCAATGCGTCAGGATTTTCCATAGGAATTGCTTATTAATCACTCACGTGAAAATCACATGATTAAACAGGTAGATTTACCTTAGCAGAGAGCCGTGCGGCTTAACAGCCGCTAACAGGCCGATGCTTAAAGTTATGCACTTTTTTTGCATATAAAACCATCGAGCGGGAAGGGCGGGGCGATGATAGCGAAGGTTGAGTCTGTACGTTCTGATGGCCCGGAAAGGCAGGAACCTTTCCGGGGAAACGCGATAAAAGCGGGAGATTATTTCTGCGCGGCCAGCGCTTCGTTTACCCAGCCGTCAAACTGCTGCTGGTGGGCTTTGATCCAGCCGTCGACGTGGCCCTGAATATCCGCTTCCGAACCATGCCCCTCGTGCATCATGGCATTCTCGGCGTTGATATCGGCAATCGGCAGCTTCATGATGCTAAACAGCTTCGCCGCCGCTGGGTTTTTCTCGGCCCAGGCTTTGTTGGCGACGATATGCATGGTGCTGACCGGGAAGCCGTAGTTGGCGCCATTAGAGAGCTTCGTGTCGATATTTTTTTGCACGCCCGGCAGGGAGGAGAACGGTACCTGCAGCCAGACGACGTCTTTACCCGGTTTCAGCACATCGCTGACCCAGTAAGGCGTCCAGGTGTAGTAGATGACCGGCTTGCCTTCTTTATAACGGGCAATGGTGTCGGCCATCATGGCGGCATAGTTCCCTTGATTGTGGGTGACGGTGTTATTCAGACCATAGGCATCAAGCTGATGGTTAATCACCGCTTCACAGCCCCAGCCAGGCGTACAGCCGGTCAGGTCGGCTTTGCCGTCGCCGTTGGTGTCGAACAGTTTGGCGATTTTCGGATCTTTTAGCTGATCGATAGATTTGATGTGGTACTGCTCGGCGGTTTTCTTATCAATCAGATAGCCCTGCGCCGCGCCGTTCACAAACACGCCTTCGCGGTAGAACTTTTTATCGCCGCCGGCGGCAGCGTACATATCGTCGTGCAGCGGCTGCCAGTTGACGGCGGTAAAGGTGGCGTCGCCGGAAGCGAGCGAGGTATAGCCGACGTTGTAATCCACTTCGCTCGGCTTATCGACGCTATAACCGAGTTTCTCCAGCGCGCGGCTGACCAGCAGGGTCTGGAAGGTTTCTTCCGAAATGGTGCTCTGAATTGGCTTAACGGTAATGCCTTTGCCAGGCAGATCCGCCGCGAAGGCGGTGGTGGAAATGAGGGCGGTTAACGCTGTGGCAAGGATCGCTGTATGTCGCATCGTTGTTCCTTTTACTTATCAGAAGGGAAGTCTATCCCCCCGGCTGCCGGGGGGATGGGCTCTTATTTACAGAAAGGGCGAGTAATCAGCCCCAGAGGGCCGGTTGCATACCAGCGGCGGTTGCCGCGGCTGCGCGAGTCCCGTCCTACGGCCTGAGTCAGACGGTCAAGAATAATGGCGAGGATAACAATCCCGACGCCGCCAACGGTGGCCAGGCCCATATCGAGGCGACCGATGCCGCGCAGTACCATCTGGCCGAGACCGCCAACGGCAATCATCGAGGCGATGACCACCATCGACAGGGCCAGCATCAGCGTCTGGTTGACCCCGGCCATAATCGTCGGCATGGCCAGCGGTAGCTGAACCTTAAACAGCAGCTGACGCGGGCTGGCGCCGAAGGAGCGCGACGCCTCAATCAGATCCGCCGGCACCTGGTTAATCCCCAGAATGGTCAGGCGGACAATCGGCGGCAGAGCGAAGATAATGGTGACCACCACGCCCGGAACGTTGCCGATACCGAACAGCATCACAATGGGCACCAGGTAGACAAACGCCGGCGTGGTCTGCATCGCGTCGAGCAGCGGACGGATGATTTTCGCCGCCCGCGGGCTCCTCGCCAGCCATATCCCAAGCGGCAGGCCGATCAGCATACAAAACAGCAGCGCGGTCAGCACCAGCGCCAGGGTTACCATCGCCTGCGACCAGGCGCCGATAGCACCGATAGCGATCAGCGAAATCAGCGTCGCCGCGCCCATGCCGATGCTGGAAATCTGCCAGGCAATCAGCGAGAAAATAATAATCGCCACCGGCGCCGGCATACCCAGCAGCAGCTGCTGGAAGGCGCTCAGGATGTAATCCACCGGTACGCGAATCCCCTGGAATAGCGGACGGAAATGCATCACCACCCAGTCGATACCGTGCGTGACCCAGCTGTCGAGCGGGATCAGCGTGTTATGGAACGGGTCCATAATATTGAAGTGTTCCGGCTGCGGCGCGGGCGCGCTGCTCAGCCAGTCGGCGCCGCCGCCGTTGGTCGGCGCTGGCGTAGAGGTGCCCCAGGCATCGGCGGATTGCGCTGCGCTATCCGCCGCCGGTGCGGTGTCCCACGGGTTAGATTGATCAGCCATTGTTTGCCCCCTCGCGATCTAAAGCCTGCAGCAGCATTCGTTTGGAAATGATGCCGATATACTGGTGCCCCTCGTCGACAACCGGCACCGCGCACGGTGCATGGCCGACGTGAGAGAGGAGTTCGCTGAGCGGCGTTTGCGCATCCACCGCCTGCGGGGAGTCGATTAACGCCGCATCGATTCCCTGGCCTTCGCTCAGCGCGGCTTTGAGAGAATCAATGGAGACAATGCCAACAAATTTATTCCCGCGTTCAATGACGTAGCCATATTCGCGGTCTTCATCCTGCAATAATTTCAGCGCGGAGCGCGGGCCGAAACCGGGCGTTTTACGAATCAGACCCACCGGGCTGCGGCGGGCAATATCTTTGGCGCTGAATACCTGGCTAATATCGACGCCGCGGAAGAAGGTTCTGACATAATCATTGGCCGGATTATTGAGTATTTCATCCGGCGTGCCGACCTGAACCACTTCACCATTTTGCATAATGGCAATACGATCGCCAATACGCATGGCTTCATCAAGATCGTGGGAAATAAAGACCACGGTACGCTGATGTCTGGCCTGTAATTTAGTTAGCTCATCCTGCATCTCGGTACGAATTAATGGGTCGAGCGCCGAGAAGGCTTCATCCATTAACAGAATATCGGGATTAATCGCCAGCGCGCGGGCGAGACCAACGCGCTGGCGCATACCGCCGGAGAGTTCATCCGGGTATGCATGAGCATAGTTTTCCAGGCCGACCTGACGCAGCGCCTCCAGCGCTTTTTCCTGGCGTTCCTGAGTCGGCACGCCGGCCAGCTCCATGCCGAAACCGGCGTTGTCGAGCACGGTCATATGCGGCATAAGCGCAAAGGATTGAAAAACCATTGCAATCTTTTTTCTGCGCACCTCGCGGAGCTCGGCGTCAGAGATTTTAGCGATATCGACGCCGTCGATCAGGACCTGGCCGCGGGTGGGTTCAATCAGGCGATTGAGAAGGCGAACCATGGTGGATTTCCCCGATCCGGAGAGCCCCATGATGACGAATATCTCGCCTTCTTCAATGGTCAGACTGGCGTTCTTTACGCCAAGCGATAGCCCCGTCTTTTCCAGTATTTGTTCTTTCGATAGTCCTTTATCGATATATTTGAAAGCCCTCTGCGGGTGCTCGCCAAATATCTTATAGAGATTCTTGATTTCTAATTTAATTGCCATGCAATAGAGTGTTTCCTGTTATTTATTAATATCGATACGGTACCCGATGGTGATAATTGCTTTTTTACACCCTAACATACTGAGAATCTGTGACAACCCTTTATGTGGAGCTGCCAGGGAAATGCGCAGGGGAGAATTCCGGTTCATCCCCCGTGATATAAGGGCTGAGCCTGAATGACCTGTGGTTGATATTTTTTAGTTATGTTGCCTTAATTCAGGCAGAAATCGCGGACATACTGTTGAATATGACACGGTGATGACCGAAAGATATTGAGTGAGGCGAAAACAAATAATGTGAAATAAATCACCAGGAAATATGCTGATATATTCCTGGTGAAAGTAGGGCTAAAAGTCCCAATCGCCGTCGACGGTTTCTTCCGCTTTTCCCATCACATACGATGAACCTGAACCGGAAAAGAAGTCGTGGTTTTCGTCGGCATTCGGCGAGAGCGCGGCGAGGATCGCCGGATTGACGGCGGCCATTTCCGCCGGGAACAGCGCGTCGTAGCCGAGGTTCATCAGCGCCTTGTTGGCGTTGTAGCAGAGGAAGGCGTTGACCTCTTCAATCCAGCCGCTATCGGCGTACAGTTCGCGGGTGTAGGCCAGTTCGTTGTCATACAGATCCATCAGCAGGTCGAGGGCGAAGTTTTTCATCTCTTCGCGCTTCTCGGCGCTGACTATTTCCAGACCTTTCTGGAATTTGTAGCCAATGTAATAACCGTGTACTGCTTCATCGCGGATGATCAGACGAATCAGATCGGCGGTGTTGGTCATTTTCCCCCGGCTGGAGAAGTACATCGGCAGCCAGAAGCCGGAATAGAAAAGGAAGGATTCGAGAAAGACGCTGGCGATTTTTTTCTTCAGCGGTTCATCTGCCTGATAGTACTCCAGTATCAGCTGCGCTTTGCGCTGCAGCGGCGCGTTTTGTTCGCTCCAGGCATAGGCGGCATCGACGTCTTTGCTCTGGCAGAGCGTCGAGAAAATGGAACTGTAGGAGCGGGCGTGCACCGCCTCCATAAAGCTGACGTTCGACAGCACCGCTTCCTCATGCGGGGTGAGGGCGTCGGCCATCAGCGCCGGGGCGCCGACGGTATTCTGGATGGTATCGAGCAGCGTCAGCCCGGTGAAGACGCGAATCGTCAGCTGCTGCTCCGCCGGAGTGAGGGTTTGCCAGGCGGGGATATCGTTGGACAGCGGCACCTTCTCCGGCAGCCAGAAGTTGCTGGTCAGCCGATTCCAGACCTCCAGATCCTTATCGTCTTCAATCTTGTTCCAGTTGATGGCGCTGATGCGCGATAAATGGGTCATCCTGTTCTCCTTACAGCGCGCAGGACACGCAGCCTTCGATTTCGGTACCTTCCAGCGCCAACTGGCGCAGACGGATGTAATACAGCGTTTTGATGCCTTTCTTCCACGCGTAGATTTGCGCTTTATTGATATCGCGCGTGGTGGCGGTATCGGGGAAGAACAGGGTCAGCGACAGCCCCTGATCGACATGGCGCGTCGCCTCGGCGTAGGTGTCGATGATCTTCTGCGGTCCGATTTCGTAAGCATCCTGATACAGCGCCAGGTTGTCGTTGGTCATAAACGGCGCCGGATAGTAAACGCGCCCGGTTTTCCCTTCTTTGCGGATCTCAATCTTCGACACGATCGGGTGGATGCTGGAGGTCGCGTGATTGATGTAGGAAATCGAGCCCGTCGGCGGCACCGCCTGCAGGTTGCGGTTATAAATGCCGTAGCGCATCACGTCATCGCGCAGCTGCCGCCACATATCGCGGTCGGGCAGGGCAATACCGGCACGGGCGAATAGCGCGCGGACTTTCGCCGTTTTCGGCTGCCAGTCGCCTTCCAGGTAGGGGCGGAAATAGTCGCCGCTGGCGTACCGCGACTGCTCGAATCCGGCAAAACGCGTGCCTTTTTCCCGTGCTATCAGCATCGAGGTGCGCAGCGCGTGCCAGGTGATGGTATAGAAATAGAAATTGGTGAAATCCAGTCCCGCTTCGCTACCGTAGGCAATACCTTCGCGCGCCAGATAGCCGTGCAGATTCATCTGCCCAAGGCCGATGGCGTGCGAAGCGGCATTGCCCGCCGCCACCGACGGTACCGAACGGATATCGCTCATTTCGGACACCGCGGTCAGACCGCGCACCGCGACCTCGACCGTGCGGGCGAAATCAGGAGAGTCCATGGTGTGGGCGATATTCAGCGAGCCGAGGTTGCAGGAGATATCCTGGCCGATGCTGGCGTAATCCAGGTTTTCGTCAAAGGTAGAAGGCGCGTTGACCTGCAGGATCTCCGAGCACAGGTTGCTCATATTGATGCGCCCGGCAATCGGGTTCGCACGATTCACCGTGTCTTCAAACATGATGTACGGATAGCCGGACTCAAACTGAATTTCCGCCAGCCGCTGGAACAGATCGCGGGCGCGGATCCAGCGCTTGCTGACCCGCTCGTCGGCCACCAGTTGCGCATACATTTCGCTCACCGCGATATCGCCGAACGGTTTACCGTACAGACGCTCGACGTCGTAAGGGGAGAACAGCGCCATCTGCGCATCTTCTTTCGCTAGCTGAAAGGTGATATCCGGAATCACCACCCCGAGCGAGAGCGTTTTGATGCGGATTTTTTCATCGGCGTTTTCGCGTTTAGTATCCAGGAAACGCAGGATATCGGGATGATGGGCGTGCAGATAGACCGCGCCGGCCCCCTGGCGCGCGCCAAGCTGGTTGGCGTAGGAGAAGGCGTCTTCCAGCATTTTCATCACCGGCACCACGCCGGAGGACTGATTCTCGATGCGCTTGATTGGCGCACCGGCTTCGCGAAGATTGGAGAGCAGAAACGCCACGCCGCCGCCGCGCTTAGATAGTTGCAGCGCCGAGTTCACCGCCCGGCCAATGGATTCCATATTGTCTTCGATGCGCAGCAGAAAGCAGGAGACCAGTTCGCCGCGCTGCTGTTTACCGGCGTTGAGGAACGTCGGCGTGGCGGGCTGAAAGCGCCCGGAGAGGATCTCATCGGTCAGCTGATGGGCCAGCGTCTCGTTACCCTGCGCCAGGGTCAGGGCCACCATGCAGGTACGATCGGCAAAGTCTTCAAGGTAGCGCTTACCATCGAAGGTTTTTAGCGCGTAGCTGGTATAGAACTTCCACGCGCCGAGAAACGTCTGGAAGCGAAAGCCGTAGCTGTGAGCGTGCGCGAACAGCGCAAGAATAAACGAGCGAGGGTAGCGGGTCAG
Source organism: Klebsiella sp. BDA134-6 (assembly GCF_015601345.1). NCBI lineage: Bacteria > Pseudomonadati > Pseudomonadota > Gammaproteobacteria > Enterobacterales > Enterobacteriaceae > Klebsiella > Klebsiella sp. BDA134-6. Next base: position 4,608,980 of record NZ_CP064784.1, on the reverse strand, counting down.
CACCCTGGCATCGTAATAGCCTTCGGCGACCAGCCACGTCAGCTTGTCGTCCTGAGTGGTAAAGGGCACGGTCTTCGGCTCAACGTGGCTGGTCATAAACGCCGCCACCGCCTGATGGTCTTTGTCAAACGGGATGCGGCCGTTGCTGTCGTAAAGATTCAGCATCGCGTTGAGAGCGTGGAAATCCGGCGCCTCGGTGGTTATATGTTCTGCGGTTGTCGTTGCCAAAATTCGCTTACTCCTTTACGCACGTTGTCGACATCTTGCGGGGTGCCCATTAGCTCAAAGCGATAGAGATACGGTACGCCGCATTTCTGCTTGATGACGTCGCCAGCCCGGCCATAGGCCTCGCCAAAATTGCGGTTGCCCGCGGCGATGACGCCGCGAATGAGCTGGCGGTTGTGCGGATCGTTGAGGAAACGGATCGCCTGTCGGGGAACCGCGCCCGCCGTGCCGCCGCCGCCATAGCTGGGGACGATGAGAATGTAGGGTTCGTCTACCTGGATGCGCTCGCGCTCGTTAAGCGGAATACGCACGGCGGGCAGTCCCAGACGCTGGACGAACCGGTGCGTATTTTCGGAACTGCTGGAGAAGTAGACGATCAGGCTCATACGCTGGCCGTTGTAACTGTCGGGCGCAGGCGGTTGATCATATCGGGACGAAAGCCGGACCAGCGGGTCTCTCCGGCAATCACCACTGGCAGCTGACGGAAACCCTGCTCGCGCAGCATATCGACGGCTTCAGGATGGTGGTCGATGTTGATCATGTCGAATTCAAACCCGCCGGTTTCCATGGCCCGTTTAGTGGCATGGCACTGTACGCAGTCGTTTTTAGTGTAAATAGTAATGCGCATGATTCGTATTTCCATTTAAGATAGCGGTACGGCGCTAAAACAGACGTCGCTTGCTATGGGTTATCGATGAAGGAAATACTAGATGTAGTTATTTAAAAGTTCAACAGCGCAATATATATGGTTTTTGTAAAGGTTAGCCCCCGCAAAAGGATCCTGCGGGGGGCGGGACTTTGTGACGTGAAATTACAGGCGCATGCTCACCGCCAGGCGGTTAAAGGCGTTCATCAGGCTGATGGCGAAGGTTAGATCGCTAATCTGGCGGGCGCTAAAATGGTCCAGCAGCGGCATATAAACATCGTCTTCCGCATGGCTTTCGGCGATATAGGTGACCGATTCCGCCCACCCCAGCGCCGCGCGTTCGGCATCGCTGAAATGGGCGCTCACCCGCCAGCCTGCCAGCGCGTCCAGCTTATTCTGCGCCACGCCGGATTTACGCAGGGCTTTGCTGTGCATCTCCAGGCAGAAGGCGCAGCCGTTGATTTGCGACACCCGCAAATACACCAGCTCTATCAGCGCGCCATCCAGCTCGCTTTTTTCCAGCGCAATTTTGGCCTGAACCAGGGCGTTATAGACTTCCGGGCTCAGTTCATTGTACGGCTGACGTAGTGTGTTCATTTTACTCTCCTCATTAAGACGCGAGGAAAATAGCACTATAATGGACTGCATAAGATAGCCATATTGTGATGAAAAAAGCAGACCATGATGGACGGTAAAAAAATTCCGCACTACCAGCGCATTGCCCGACAGCTTAAGCAGGCGATTGAGGGCGGCGAGCTGGCTCCCGGCAGCAGACTGCCTGCGAGTCGGGTATATGCTCAGGAGCTTGGCGTGTCGCGGGCGACCATTGAGAACGCCTGGGGGGATCTGGTCGCGCAGGGGTGGCTGGAGCGGCGCGGACAGGCGGGGACCTTTGTCAGCGAGCGGCTTATTCCGCAGCAAAACGCGCTCGTTCAGACTGTCGCGGGCGATGAGCCCGCGGCGGCGCTGCCGTTTCAGCTGGGGCTGCCCGCGCTGGATCTGTTTCCACGCGGCCTGTGGGCGCGCGTAATGGGGCGTCGTCTGCGTACGCAAACGCGTTTTGACCTTGCGCCAGGCGATCCCTGCGGTGAACTGACGCTTCGCCGGGCGATCGTCGATTATTTGCGCCTGTCGCGCAGCATTGAGTGTCGGCCTGAACAGGTCTTGATCACCGGTAGCTACGCGGCCTCGATGCGCCTTATTTTGCGCACGCTGGCGCGGCCTGGCCAGCAAATGTGGATGGAAGATCCGGGGTTTCCGCTGATCCGGCCGGTCGTGAACGACGAGGGGGTGGCGATCAGCCCCGTTCCGGTCGACGGAGACGGGATGGATATTGCCTGGGCGCAGCGGCATTACCCGAATGCCCATTTCGCACTGCTGACCCCGGCTCATCAGAGCCCGCTTGGCGTGGCGCTCTCGCTGTCCAGGCGCAGACAGCTCCTGTTATGGGCGGCGCAGAATAACGCGTGGATTGTCGAAGATGATTACGATAGCGAATTCCGCTATCACGGTAAGCCGCTACCGCCGCTGAAAAGCCTCGACGCCCCGCAGCGGGTTATCTATGCCGGGACGTTCAGTAAGTCTTTGTTTCCGGCATTACGCGCCGCCTGGCTGGTGGTGCCTGCGCAACTGGTGGCGCAGTTTCGTGAACAGGCCGCGCTAATGAGCTGTAGCGCACCGACGCTGTGGCAGCAGACGCTGGCGGATTTTATTCGCGAAGGCCACTTCTGGCGCCATCTGAAGAAAATGCGTGCCGGCTATGCGCAGCGCCGCCTGTGGCTTGAGTCGGCGCTGCGCGCGCAGGGCTTTACCGTGGTGCCTCAAGCGGGCGGGATCCAGATGGTGGTCAGGGTGGCCGGTGACGATCGCCTACTGGCGCAGCTCGCCAGGCAGGCCGGTCTGGCCATCCAGGCGCTAAGCGACTGGCGAATGGAGAGTCGAGGAGAAGGGGGGCTGATAATGAGCTTCACCAACCTGACGTCGGCAGAAGTGGCGAATCAGGCTGTGCGTATGCTGGATGCCGCGCTTTACGCGAAGAGATAACAAAAACCCCTGCAGTGCAGGGGTAGACGCGTATTTGTTATCTTCATGGGTCTGGCAGCTTTATTATCGACGTAGATTCAGTAATACGCCAATAAATACCCCAACGGCTGCTGCGGCACCGACGCTTTGCCACGGTTTGTCGCGCACGTAGCTGTCAGCGCAGCCCATGGCGTCGCATGCCGCCTGCTGGACGCGGTTGTTGCCGTTAAGCCGGGCGCGGGTCTCTTTGAGCAGCGCCTGCGCTTTTTTGCGCGCGGCCTCCGCTTCATCTTTGGCGTCGCTGCCCCACGATTTCAGCACCTCTTCCAGCGTATCCGCTAATTGGCTGACATCGTTATGGATATCTTCAGCGCTCTCTTCTACGTTGTTGCGGTTTGCTCGGTTGGCCATTGGTTTCTCCCTTAATTCCATTGAGACTATAAGTGTAGGACAAGATTTTGAATTATGCTGTAAATAGCCCTTTATGGAATATTCCGAAAGCGTTGACTTTAATGAATAAGGTAAGGTTAACGTGCGGTAAAAGATAATGAGGAATGAGTATGTATTTAAGACCCGATGAGGTGGCGCGTGTTCTTGAAAAAGCCGGCTTCACCATGGATGTTGTGACGCAAAAAGCGTACGGCTATCGCCGTGGCGATAATTATGTTTATGTGAACCGTGAAGCTCGTATGGGGCGTACCGCGTTAATTATTCATCCGGCTTTAAAAGAGCGCAGCACAACGCTTGCGGAGCCCGCGTCGGATATCAAAACCTGCGATCATTATGAGCAGTTCCCGCTCTATTTAGCGGGTGATGCTCAACAGCATTATGGTATTCCACACGGGTTCAGTTCGCGAATGGCGCTTGAGCGTTTTCTGAGTGGCCTGTTTGGCGAAACGCAGTATAGCTGACAAAAAGCGGCTGGCGGAACCAGTCGCTTTTTTGTATCAACTCAGGCTTTGGCCTGCTGGTAGTGGGCTGACGCGGAACAGGCGACGGCAGTAGTCGAGGAAATAACCGTACGCTGCGCCCATCATCATTGATACCACGATATTGGAACTTACCGCCGCGGCGATCTGATGCCAGTCGGCGCCAACAACCAGCAGAATCGCCACGTATACCGGTGACTGGAACGTCACATAGGCCACTACATCGGCAATATTCTTCATCCAGCCGGACGCGCTGATGCGGCGCGCCTGGCGCATCGCGAAATCGCGATAAAAGCCGTAAGGCACGGCAATAATAATGTTCACCGGAATCGCCACCAGTCGCGAAGATAACGACTGCTGGAAGGTCATTCCGGAGAGAAAAATTTCGATCATCATGTTCACAACGGTGCAGTAAACCACCATCGCAAAGGTGTCTGCTACCGCATGACGCAAGCGGGACTGCGCAGAGAACATCGGTGTGCTCCTCGAAAATGAAGTCGATAATGCCAAAAGACCGGCCGTTAATCAGCGTTTTTGGGTGCCTGTTTTGATGTGCGTAGATTATATCTCTGCATTAAAAGAGGCAACTAGCTATAAATTTTTATTTAAAGGCTTTTGGTCGATAAAATACTCTGCTTCAGGCTGTTTTTTGTTCGTTACGCTACTTTTGTTCCTGGTGTTTATTTTTTTTAATATTTTTCAAAGAGATAGTTTATTATTGCGCCGTGGGGATCGGCGGGAGGCAGGGCGGAAGAGGACGATTGCGCGACAGAATCGCGTCGCGGTGGGCAGTGCATCACTTTTGGCATTTTTTACTCTTCAAAAAGCAAATTGTCAGCATGATATGCTGATTTAATTGCTGGGTGAGCATTCAGATTTTTTGCATGACTATTCCGCCAACGACAGTGCCGCCTTGTGATGGTCTGGCCGGGGTATACGGATAACTTGCTGAGCATGCAGGTAATAAGCTAAAGGCATTGGCTGGTTGATATTTCTCTTTTTGACCGGGTTTATTCACTGTGGGAAATTTCGCTTTTATCGATTTGTTTATCTTATTTATTGTCAAATATAGCTGATGGTATATCCGCAATTAGTGAAAGGCTGGAAATAAATAATTGTATCAATTAAACTAGCGTCGTAATCTTTGTTTCATTTGCTATTTGGGAATTTTTGAATTATATGTCATTACTATTAGAGAAGCTGAATAATATACGTTCACTCCGCGCCATGTCCTGTGAATTCTCCATTGACGTGCTTGAAGATATGCTGGCAAAGCTAAGGACCGTCACTGAAGAAAAACGTGCTGAAGAGCAGGCTGCTCAGGCACAGCGGGCAGAACATCAGGAAAAACTAAATACCTGGCTGGAGTTAATGATTGCTGATGGTATTACCCCTGAACAATTAGTGGGCCACAATAGCGCTTCCTCGAAAGGGAATAAAAAGCGCCAGCCGCGTCCGCCTAAATATCGTTTTACCGATCATACCGGCGCCGAGAAAACCTGGACCGGACAGGGACGTATGCCGAAGCCGCTTGCGAAAGCGATGGCTGAGGGAAAATCCCTTGATAGTTTCCTGATCTAATCGTTAAAACGGTGGGGAGACCCACCGTTATTGTTACCCGGCTTGATCAGCACACGCCAAAATCGCCATCTTCTTTATATGCCGTCACATCGGCAGCCTTCAGCGTATATTTCTCGCCCTGCTCGTTGCTTGCCTGAACGGCAATAATGCGATCGTCCTCGACTTCAACGACTTTAAGTTTTGGCCCACCCGCGCGCGGTTGTACCAGGTCACCGACTGAAAACATACTGCTTCTCCTGTGTGCTGATAAATCTTTCGCTGACAATAACCATAGCTCAGCAAAAGCGTTACCAACAACTGACCAAAAGAGGTAGAGGCTAGCGACGGTTCCAGGGCATCAAAGCCAAAAGACGCGCCATACCGCAAAAACCGGTGATCCCGGCGAAGGTTAATCCGGCGCCGACGAAGGCGCTAAGCAGAAAAAAGCCGCTATTAAAAGCGTAACCTAAAACGACGCCAAGCAAGATCAGAACCCCGGCGGCGATCTGGACCTGGCGCATCAGCGGTAGCGGCTGAGATTTATCCTCTTTCACCGGCAGACCCGCCGATTTCCACGCCTGAATTCCGCCAGCCAGTAGTTTTGCCTGCGCCGGTGCGGCGGCCTGCGCCAGACGGGAGGCATTATTCTGGGTGCGCGATCCCGCCTGACAGTGAAAAACGATCGTTTCTTCAGGGTTGGCGCGCAGCGCCGAGCCATTTGTCAGGGTTGTCAGCGGCATGAGTTCCGCTCCGGGAATATGCTCGCGGGCGTATTCATCGGCATCGCGGATATCGATCAGCCGCGCGCCGCGGCCGATGAGGTCCCGGGCTTCGGCAGGAGAAAGAGTGGCAATAGTCATAAACGCTCCTTAAGGGCAATAGATTGACTTCAGCGCGGCGACAATGTGCTGAACCGCTGGCCGGGTAATAAAGTAGTGAATGCGCTGCGCCTGGCGTTCGCAGCCGATCAGGCCTTCATCGCGCATCCGCGCCAGATGCTGGGAGGTAGCGGAGGGGCTCAGTCCGGTGATGCGCGCCAGTTCGCCGGCGCTGGTGCCCGGCGCATCGCATAGCATGCACAGAATCAATAGCCTGCAGGGATGGCTCATGGCTTTCAGCAGCGCGGCGGCTTCGCCGGCGCTGGCCTGTAGCTGTTCGGGTGTATTCATTTATTTTAGTCTTTTCTAAATTTAGTAAAGTCTAAAATAAAAAAGCGTCTAACGCCAGCAATGAATGCTGCAGTGACAAAATGGCGCGGCTGAAACCTGGTAACGCTAATGCCGGTAATATGGCCACCGCGCTTCACGCCCTGAGTGAATCAGAAGGCTATGCGCTATGGCTCCCGCGACGGGCGGCGCGGCGATACAGCGTGCTGCGCGCGACGCCTAAAGCCTGCGCGGCTTTACTGATATTGCCGTTATAGCTTGCCAGCGTATCGGCAATCAGCTGCGCATCGTGCTGCTGAAGCCCGCGCGGCGGGCGGGGGACGGGAGAACTTCGGTATTCCTGGGGCAAATCATCCACCGTCAGCGTTTCACCCTCTTCGGCGAGCGCCAGCAGTACCCTCATTAGGCTTTGCAGCTGGCGGACGTTGCCTGGCCAGGGTTGAGTCGCCAGGTGTTGCACAACCTCCGGGGCCAGTGCGACGCGACGTTTTTCTCCGCCGAGCTCGCGCCACAATCGCTGGATAAACGCCGGGCGTTCAGGCCACTCGCGCAGCGGCGGCAGCGTCAGAGCAAACTCGCGCAGGCGGTAGAGCAGGTCTTCGCGGAAGGTACCTTCGGCGACGCGCTGCGCCAGGTTGCGGTGGGTGGCGCAAATCACCGCGAAGTTAACCGGCGAGCTCCGGCTGGCGCCAAGGGGCGTGACCTCTTTCTCCTGTAAGATCCTCAGCAGCCGGGTCTGCAGCGTTAACGGCATATCGCCGATCTCGTCAAGAAACAGCACGCCGCCGTCGGCCTCGCGAATCTTGCCGATATAGCCGTTTTTGTTTGCGCCGGTAAACGCCCCGGGCTGGTAGCCAAACAGCTCGGATTCAATCAGCGATTCCGGAATGGCGGCGCAGTTGATGGCGACGAACTTGCCGCCGCTCCAGCGGCTGTGCCGGTGCAGGGTGCGGCTGACGTACTCTTTGCCGCAGCCGGTTTCGCCTTCGATACACAGACCGATCCCGGCGTTAAGCAGGCGCAGCAGCTTCTCCCCTTCGCGCTGGCTGGAGAAGGGCAGATCGATACCTGGGCGTGGGGTCACCGCGACGCTTGCGGTAGCGGGCGCGCGCAGACGGAAATAGTAGTGACGATCCCCGGCGGCGAGCGGCAGCGGTATGCTGACGGCGGTTTGCCGCAACCGTGGAAAAAGCTGCTGAAAAGTGAGATGGCCGAACTGTTCTGCGTTGAGCGAGAATTCGCGCATCGCCAGCCGGTTGGCGGCCGTCAGAACTGCGTCCGTAAACACCAGCAGCAGTTCATCGACGCCGTCGAGTTTCTCCGGCTGAGGGTGAAGGCTCATCAGCCACTGCTGTGGATGCAGACTCTGCTTAAACCACAGATACTCTATCTGCTTCGCGGCGCCTTTCACCCACGCCAGCGTTCGCGCGTGCGGATAGTGAGCCGGGCCGGAGATATCCAGCACCCCGGCTATATTGCCCTCGGGACTTTGCAGCGGCACGGCGGCGCAATAAAGTCCCCGGTTGCTGGCCAGGAAATGCTGGCGGCCATCGATTTCGCAGCTATCGTCAATCGCCAGCGCGGTGCCAATGGCGTTGGTTCCGCGTCCGCTTTCGCTCCACAGATTGCCCGGCGCTAAAGCGAAGCGCTGCGCTTTCTGCATGGCGTGCGTATCGCCAAAGGTTTGCAAAACCAAACCGCTGGCGTCGGAGAGAACCACGACGGATTGCAGGTCGTTGACTTTGCGGGAAAGCGCATTGACGACCGGCTGGGCCAGCGTTTGCAGGCGGCTATGGTTGGCGAGCCTCTCGGCCAGTTCGCTGGCGTGCAGGCGAGGGAAGTCATCCGTGGCGGGGTCGAGGCCATAGCGCTGGCTGCGGCACCAGGAGTCGCTCAGCAGCGGACTCGCTTCGATCTCTGGCGTCAGGGCAAACGGATTTCCTGGCACGGGACACCTCATGGTTTTATTTGTGTTGCAATATTGTAGCTATAAGGTTTTTGTAGTGTTGCGATTTGCGACACATAAGAGACATTCCATGCGACAGAGCGAAAAGTGAATCTATTAAGTAATTGAAAATAAATAATTATTTAAAATAAGGAAAAATGGCATAACCCCTGCAAAGGGGAGAGGCGCAGCGAGCAGCCGTACAAAACTAATACGCCGCTGCGCTTCAACCCTACATGAAGGAGATTCGCGATGCGTTATGCACATCCTGGCACGCCGGGCGCTTTGGTAGCACTGAAGTCAGCCTACGGTAACTTTATTGACGGTAAATTTGTCGAACCGATCGGCGGTGAATTCTTTATGAATACCTCCCCGGTCGACGGTAGCAACATCGGGCAGTTTCCGCGTTCTGATGCCAAAGATATCGACTTCGCCCTTGATGCGGCGCACCGGGCTGCCGACGCCTGGGGCAAAACGTCGGCTCAGCACCGCGCGAATCTGCTGCTGCAGGTTGCCGACCGTATTGAAGCCAATCTGGAATATCTGGCGGTGGCGGAAAGCTGGGATAACGGTAAGCCAATCCGCGAAACCCTTAACGCCGATCTGCCGCTGGCGGTCGATCACTTCCGCTATTTCGCCGGCTGCCTTCGCGCGCAGGAGGGAAGCACGGCGGAGATTGATGAAACGACGGTGGCTTACCATTTCCATGAGCCTCTCGGCGTGGTCGGGCAAATTATTCCGTGGAATTTCCCGCTGCTGATGGCCGCCTGGAAGCTGGCTCCGGCGCTGGCGGCGGGCAACTGCGTGGTACTTAAACCGGCGGAGCAGACGCCGCTCAGCATTACGCTGCTGCTGGAGATTATTGGCGATCTGTTCCCGGCGGGCGTGCTTAACGTGGTGCAGGGTTTTGGCAAAGAGGCTGGCGAAGCGCTGGCAACCAGTAAACGCATCGCCAAAATCGCCTTCACCGGCTCCACGCCGGTTGGCCGGCATATTATGGCCTGCGCGGCGGAAAATATTATCCCCTGTACAGTTGAGCTGGGCGGTAAGTCGCCGAATATCTATTTTGCCGACGTGATGGAAGGCGAAGAAGAGTATATCGAAAAGGCGGTAGAGGGCCTGGTTCTGGGCTTCTTTAACCAGGGCGAGGTCTGCACCTGCCCGTCCCGCGCGCTGATTCAGGAGTCTATCTACGAGCCCTTTATGGCGCGGGTCATGGACAAAGTAGCGCAAATTCGCCGCGGCGACCCCTTTGATACCGACACGATGATTGGCGCTCAGGCGTCGCGTCAGCAGTTCGATAAGATCCTTTCCTATATTAAGATCGCCCGCGATGAAGGCGGTAAGATCCTGACCGGCGGCGAACGCGCCAGCATCTCTGCCGAACTGGATAACGGTTTCTATATTCAGCCGACGCTGATTCAGGGCCGCAACGATATGCGCAGCTTCCAGGAGGAGATCTTTGGCCCGGTTATCGGTGTCACCACCTTTAAAGATGAAGCCGAGGCGCTGTCTATTGCTAACCAGACCCAGTTTGGCCTTGGGGCCGGGGTGTGGACGCGGGATACCAATCTGGCCTATCGCATGGGGCGCGGCATTAAGGCCGGCCGGGTGTGGACCAACTGCTATCATATTTACCCTGCGCACGCCGCGTTTGGCGGTTACAAACAGTCCGGCGTAGGGCGCGAAACCCATAAGATGGCGCTTAACGCCTATCAGCAGACGAAAAACCTGCTGGTGAGCTACGGTACGGCGCCTCTGGGTCTGTTCTGATCGGTAACGTCAGCTATTTATTTTAGTAAAACCCGCAATCTTCAGCATAGATTGCGGGTTTATTATTCCATAAAGAAAGTGTTGTTATTTGTTTTGCCTCCCTTGCTTTCACATGAAATACCCTTGGCATTGATATTCTCTATATATAATTACTCAGGTGATTATTGTTTTTTTGGTTACGAAAATAAGATAGAAACCAATCTAGGATTTATCCTAATATTGTGTAAATTCACGGTCCGCTCACAGAATGATTGCCGAAAAATCGCGGTAAATTCTAGGGTAATTGTTAAATTACACTGTCTGATGTTGATTTTTAATGTTGTTGTCTCGTGATTTTTGGTTGCGTTAATTAACAAACGGCGCAATGTTTTGAATATTATTCTTATATGTAAAATAAAACAGCATTTCATTAACATAACAAAATATTGCGAATTGTAATGGGTAAGGATAGTATTTATTTGTTCCCTTAATGAATGGTTGATCAATTACGCCGAAGTAACTTTCTTTTTTAATAAAAGATTCGAATAAGCAGCTCAGTTTTTTGCTGCCTGCTATCCTGCGGACGGAACGCGAATATTATTAACATGGAGGATCTGTACGCAGATTAGCCCGAGGCTTAAGCCATCGCGCTCAATCTGTCGAAAATATAAGTTAGAGATGAGATGAATAATGAAAACGCAATTTCGTATTATGGCAATGTTTGTCGGTGCTCTGGTTTCCGCTAGCGCATTATCCAGTCCTTCACAATCGGCCAGTTCAGTAATGACCGTTAACCCCGGCTTTAGTGCGGGAACGCAGGGCACGGGCGGTCAGGTAGAATTTACCGGCTCCATTACTGACTCCTCTTGTAATGTCGATAGCACCAGTGCGAACCAAAGCGTCGATCTGGGAAAATGGGCGAGCAGCTATTTTACCGGAGCAGGTTCTGAAACGACGAAAACCGCCTTCCATATCAAAGTAAAAGATTGTCCTTCCACCGTCACCACCGTCTCGGTACTGTTTGACGGTACCCGTGATACCAACAATAGCGATCTGCTGGCGATTAACGGTACCGCAAGCGGGGTGGCGATAAAGCTTTACGAAGACGATAAGTCAACACCGGTTGATCTCGGCGCCGTATCACGTGGCCACAGCGTTACCGCTGGCGCGAGCGGGGCGGCAACAGGTACCGCCGATCTGGAATTCTTTGCCGACTATGTCTCAACCAGCGCGGTTTCCGCCGGTTCTGCCAACGGTACGGCCAACTTCAATATGATTTACAACTAATACCCTAAAAGCGGGTAAAGCTGCGGTTATTTATGGCTTCCCATGCTGGGCCGCTGCCTGGCTGAAATACGGATGCATCATTTCTGCAGACTTTTTATCAGCTTCAGGTAGCGATACCCGCTTTTATTATTCCCGGACGGTAGTCATTATGAAACGAACGATCGCCGCGATAGCCTTTTTATTGCTATCAACTGCGGCACAGGCCGGTATTGTCATGGGAGGAACCCGTGTTATTTATCAGGAAGGGAAGCGTGAAGCCGCAATATCGGTCACCAACGCTGATACTCATTCACCTTATCTGGTGCAATCGTGGGTGGAAAACTATGCGGAAAACAATAAAAGCCGCGTGCCTTTTATTGTGACGCCGCCGCTTTTCCGTCTCGATCCCGAACAGCAGAACGTATTGCGTATTAACTATATTGGCGGAACGCTGCCCACCGATCGCGAATCCGTTTTTTGGCTCAACGTAAAAAGCATTGCGCCCACGAAAAAAGATGAAGCGAATAAGCTTCAGGTTAATATTAAATCAAAGTTTAAGATTTTCTATCGTCCGAATGGTCTCCCGGGGGAGCCTGCCGATGCATGGCGCAAGCTGACGTTTAAAATTGAAGGTTCCAGACTGGTTGCCCAAAATCCGACGCCCTATTTTGTCTCCTTTTTTGTTATTTCGGTTGGCGCGACAGAAATTCCCGAACCCGGTATGATTGGCCCCCTTGACCATAAAGAGTGGCCAATTACTCATTCCGGGGCAGTCAAATGGCGCGCCATTAATGACTTCGGTGGTATTACGGATTACGCGCAACAGTAATTTTTGTTTGGCCTGGTCAGGATATTGTGAAAAATACAACCTCGGGTATGACTTCCGTTTATTCGGCGATCGCTGCGCCAACCGGTGGGATTTTATTATTGCCGACGGCGCTTATTTTACTATGCCAAAGCGGTATCGCGCGGGCGGAGGACTACTTTGATCCGGCGGCATTAGAATTTGCCAATCCGCAGCAAAAGACCGCTGATTTACACTATTTTGCTAAAACAGGCGGCCAGCAGCCCGGGACATATCCAGTCAGCATCTGGGTAAATAACCAGGAAATAGCCCAGAGCGAGGTGACATTTGTCGACAGCAACGGCGCGCTGCAGCCGCAGTTAACCCCGGCGCAGCTGGCGGAATATGGCGTCAACGTCAGCGCTTTCCCGGCGTTTAATACCCTGCATGAGGGAGAGCCGTTCACCCGCATCGAGCGTTATATCCCTGATGCCAGCAGCCGTTTTGACTTCGCCACTCAGCGCCTGAACTTAAGCATTCCCCAGGCGGCAATGAACGTGCAAAGCCGCGGGTACGTCGATCCGGCGCGCTGGGATGAGGGGATTCCGGCGGCATTTGTTAACTATAACCTGACCGGGTCGCAAACCCGGCAGTCGGATGACAACAGCCGCTCCAGCTACCTGAATTTACGCAGCGGAGTGAACTTTGGCGCCTGGCGACTGCGTAACGTCTCGTCGATGGAGTATGACCGGACCCGGCGCTGGAATTCACAGAGCACCTGGCTGCAGCGCGACCTGAAGTCACTCAAAAGCCTGCTGCGGATGGGCGATACTTTTACGAGCGGCGACGTTTTCGACAGCGTGCAGTTTCGCGGCGTTCAGCTGATGTCGGATGATGAAATGCTGCCGGATAGCCAGCGCGGCTTTGCCCCGACGATCCGCGGTATGGCGCACAGCAATGCGAAAGTCACCATCTCCCAGCATGGCTACGTTATCTATGAAACGTTTGTCTCGCCGGGAGCGTTCGCCATTAACGATCTCTATCCGACGGCGCAAAGCGGCGACCTCGAAGTCCAGGTTAAAGAGAGCGACGGTTCGGTGCGGACCTTTACCCAGCCCTTTTCAGCCGTACCGTTTATGCTGCGCGAAGGACGAGTGAAATTTAGCCTGAGCGCCGGGCGCTACCATTCGGGGCAGAGCCAGACGCCATCGCCGACATTTTTGCAGGGGACGCTATTTTATGGGCTGCCGGCCGAGTTCACGCTCTACGGCGGTAGCCAGCTGGCGCAGGATTACCAGTCCTGGGCGCTCGGCGTCGGACGTGGTTTTGGCGAGCTGGGCTCGCTTGGGGGCGATGCGACATGGGCGAATACCAAAACGCCATCGGGAAAGCGCTCGGCGGGCCACTCGCTGCGCGTGCAGTACCAGAAGGATTTTGCCGGAACCGGCACCTCATTTAGCCTCGCCAGCTATCGTTACTCCTCTGGCGGTTATTACGACTTTAGCGAGGCCAACGCGCTTGAAAGCCGCAATGGCCTTGTGGACAACAAGCGCAGCCGGGAGGAAATCTCCGTATCGCAGGCGTTTGGCGGTATGAGTAGCCTGGCGATTTCCGCCTGGTCACAGGAGTACTGGCACCGCCAAAGCCGTGATGAAACAATCCATCTCGGATTTTACAGCGCCTGGCGAGGCGTTTCGTGGGGCGTGGGTTATTACTACACCCAGTCTTCCGATCGCCAAAAAGCCGATCGCTCATGGTCCTTCAACCTGAGCATTCCGCTTGGCGGCCCGCTTGCCGAGAGCGCGATTAGCTACAGCACCACTTCCGACAATAACGGACGCACCTCGCAGCAGGCGTCGCTGTACGGTTCGATTCCGCGTAATCCCCATCTCTATTATTCCCTTCAGCAGGGCTACGCTAACGGCGGACAGGGCAGTAACAGCAGCGCATCGCTGGATTACCATGGCGGCTACGGAACCGCGCAGCTCGGCTATCGCCAGGATAGCGGAAGCCATCAGCTGACCTGGGGCGCTGCGGGCTCCATCGTCGCCCATCCTCATGGCGTGACGCTGGGGCAGACCGTCGGCGATAGCTTTGCCATCGTACGCGCGCCGGGAGCCGCCGATGTGGCGATTCAAAACGGCAGCAACGTGCATACCGACTGGCGGGGTTATGCGGTGGTGCCCTCGCTGACGGCGTATCGCAAAAACACCATTACGCTCGATACCGAATCGCTGGCCGACGATGCCGATGTTGAACTTGAAGGACAGACGGTGATCCCCGGCGGCGGGGCGGTGGTGCAGGCAAACTATCAGACCCATATCGGCAACCGAGTACTGTTTACGCTCAGCGATAGCCGCGGTCCGCTGCCGTTTGGCGCCAGCGTTCGCCTGCGTAAGGCTGAAGACGAGCAAGGCGCGGTTCCGGGCGGCATGGTGGCTGATGGCGGGCAGGTCTATCTGAGCGGTATCCCGCAAGAAGGGACGCTTGATGTTGCCTGGAACGCCGACAATATCTCGCGGAAATGCGCGCTGCATTTCCATCTTACCGATACCGTACAGCAGGGACAGAGTCCGGTAAAAACCGTCTCTGGCGTTTGCCAGTAGGTCAGCACTGAGGTGATTTTGCGCATAGTATCGTTTTTATTGCTACTGATGGCCGGGATTTATAGCCACGGCGGGTGGGCGGAAACCTGTAAAGGGGATATCGGTCAGATGACCGTTAACGTCCAGAATATTAAGTATCTGCCTACGCTGCCGCTGAATACGCAGATGACCAGCGTGATGGCGGATAACGGCAGCGGGATTCATTTCACCTGCGATCTTCAACTGCCGAAAGCGGCGGCTAAACGTCTGGTGTATCGGCAGCTTAAAACCGCCTCATCGCCCCTGTCGATCGGCGGCCAGCACGTTTTTCCCTCCGCGCTGGACGGCATGGGCTACACGTTGGGCTTTCAGTGCAGCGGCGGCGCCATTCGCGTGATTGATGGCAGCCATGCGGCCGGTAGCGCGGAGTCCGTGACGGTTTGCGACAGCAATGAAATAGCTAACCTGCTGACGCAGCAGCAGATTGTGGTGAAAGTCTTCGTGACGTTTTATAAGACCGGCGAGGTCGCTCTGGCCAGCGGTAACCACGCTAACGTTCCGGCGCAGCCGCAGATTGGCGAACTGACTATTCAGCAGCAGGCCGATAGCAGCGCCGCTTTTGTCGCCAGCCCGCCGGTCACTCTCGATATGGCCGCGCTGAACGTCGATATCGGCAGCAGCGGCAGTTGTCAGGTCTCAACCGCGAATATTCACGTCAGCCTCGGCGCGGTAAATAAAGCGGAGTTTAAAGGCAAAAACACCGTCGGCGGCAGCGCCAGGAGCTTCTCCATTCCGGTCTTCTGTTCCACGCCGACCGATATCCGTATTGGTTTTTTTGGCGTGACGACGCAAACCGGGGGGACGGATACCCTGGCGCTCAGCAAAGACAATGCCTCCGCGAGCGGGGTGGGCGTCAGGCTGACCTACGGCAATAACAGCGCCCCGGCGCCAGCAGTCGGAACCGGCGTCAAAATCAACGAAGCCAGCAACTTACCTGTGCTCAAGCGAATTACCGCCAGCAGCGCCGGCGCGGCGGAAAATATCAACTTCAACGCCCAGTACATACAGACGGATGACGCGGTAACCGCCGGTACCGCCAATAGCATGGTGACGTTTGCGCTGGAGTATAACTGACCGTCGCTTTCGCGCTGCGGCTCACAAAAAAGAGATGTCATAACGATTTTTCGCACAGTGAGCGGATCGGTACGCTATCAATGATCGAGAGATTAAGCGGCTGACCGGGAGTACTTATGTGCGGGAAAATCGAAAATGAAAATCGCCTTTGGTGAGCTTAAGCCTCTTTTGCAGGCGCAGCGCGTTTTTGTCGGCGGGCAGAAACTGGTCTGCGCCCACGCCTTTTACCGTGATGACCTGCCGATCGATGTACCGGAAAACCTGGCCACCGAGGCCTATACCACCTACTGGGGGCGCTGCGGTGAACGGCTGGCCTCACTGGGTGCTTTTAGCTATACGCGAACCCTGCTGCCAGCGCTCATCAGGGTAGGGCGCTACACCTCGATTGCCGATCGGCTACAGGTGCTGGGCGACCGGCATCCGTTGGAGTGGGCCAGCGCCAGCCCGGTTTTTTATGCTCATCACTCTGGCGTGATGGCGACGCTGGCAGCCGACAGCGGCAGGCCCAACCAGTTTTACCCTTTTGAGAAAACGCCCCGGCCAATAACCATCGGCAACGATGTGTGGATTGGTCAGAATGTCACCCTGGCGCAGGGCATCACGATTGGCGATGGGGCAGTGATTGCCGCCAACGCGCTGGTGGTCAAAGACGTCGCGCCGTACGCCATCGTCGGTGGTCATCCGGCGAAGGTCATCCGCATGCGCTTTAGCGAGGCGATTATCGAGCAACTGCTGGCGCTACGCTGGTGGCGTTACTCTGCCCAGGATATTGCCGCTTGTCCGGTTAATCAGGTTGAACGCTTTTGCGAGCTGCTCGCCGGGCGCGTCGCCGAAGGGACGCTGTCCGCTTTTTCGCCGCCGGTATTGACGGCGACCATGATTAAAGATTTTATGGCGAATAAACAGCATCCGCCGCGCAGCGCGGTGTAATCAGAAACGGTTCACATTTGGACAAGGATAAAAAGATGAAGTTGAAGTCAGGTATTGCTTTCATCATTGCCGCCATCGCCTTTGGCGCTCAGGCGCGCGACATGAACAGCATCCAACAAAGCGGCGAACTTAAAGTCGGCGTGCCGGGAGACTACGCGCCGCTGGCGTTTCACAATAAAGCCGGAGAGCTGCTGGGCTACGATGTGGATATGGCGAAAGATCTCGGCAAGCGCCTTGGCCTGAAGGTGCGCTTCGTGCCGACCAGTTGGCCAACTCTCTCCGCCGATCTGAAGGCCGATAAGTTTGATATCGCCATGGGCGGGGTGACGGAAACCGCGGCGCGGGCGAAAGATTTCGCGTTAAGCCAGCCGGTGGTGCCGAACGGCAAAATTGCGCTGGCTAACTGCGCGGCAGCGCCGGCCCTCGGTAGCCTGGAAAAAATCGACCAGCCGAACGTGAAGGTGGTGGTGAATCCGGGGGGAACCAACCAAAGCTTTGTTGATGAACATATCAAGCATGCGCAAATTATCCGGGTGAAAAACAATATCGATAACCTTGAAGCGCTGCGGCAGAAAACGGCGGATATGATGGTGACCGACCTGATCGAAGGCGTCTATTACCAGAGCAATGAACCGGGCGTATTCTGCGTGGCTAACGAGACGCCGTTCCCGGGAACCGCGAGCTTTAAAGTCTATATGATGAATAAAGAGAACCCGCAGCTGCTGGAGAAAGTAAACCAGTGGCTGGATAGCCAGGATAAAAATGTGCTTAAGCAGAAGTGGCGCATTCATGACCAGGTAAAACCATAAAGCAATAAAGGTTTTCTATGCGGGTCTGGCGGAAGATAATCAGCGCATCGGGTTTTCCGCCAGCACATCGTGAAGCAGCCAGTCATAAAACACCTTCACTTCCGGACGCATGATCGCATGCTGCGGCGTCACGATGTAGTAGGACCAGGTTAGCGGCCAGCGGCGGGCGGCCTGTAGCTGGACGAGTTGCCCCGTGGCGAGGTGCTGCCTTACCAACGCCCGGCGGACGAGGGCGACGCCGCGCCCGCTGAGGGCGGCAAGGATAACCGCCGACGTTGAGTCGATATGCATCCCGCTATCGCGCGCCGTCGGGGCCTGAGCCGCGGCCAGCACATCCTCCCATGAGGGAAAGCTGGCACCGGGATGCGGCGTATCATCATGAATCAGCTTTTGCGCCGCCAGCCACTCGCCGCAGGTGGTTTTGTCTGCCGGGACGATAAGTGGGCTGCACACCAGCAACGCCTCTTCATCCATCAGCCAGGTTTTATCGACCCCGGGCCAGTCACCGCGGCCGCAGCGAATACCTAAATCCGCTTCGCCGTGGGCCACATCCATCAGCTTTTCCGTAACGTTGAGGCGCAGGTCGATATTTTCATGGGCGGCGGAGAAGCGATTTAAGCGCTCCATCAGCCAGTTCATCATCAGCACCTGCGAGGCGGTGATCACCACCACCGAACGCGCCCGGCGGCCGCGAAGCTTATTCAGCCCGCTCTCCAGCTTATCCAGTCCCTGAGTAATATCCTGCAGCGCTTCCTGGGCCTCGCTCACCAGGGTCAGACGCGCTTTACCGGCACGGGTGCGGTGCAGCAGCGGATGGCCGACCCACTCTTCCAGCGCCCTGACCAGCTGCCCGACGGCGGCGGGGGTCACCCCCAGCTCGCGCGCCGCGCCGGTAAAGCTGCCGTGGCGGGCGGTGGCTTCAAAAGCGTGAAGCCATTTCAGTCGGTTAAGCGATCGCATGCTGGATATCCCTCAGTCAAATTTCGCCTCAGTATAGGCCATCAAGATAGATTTTCTTTGCTGCAGGACTATTTCTTCTCATTCGTCAGCGCGGTTCAGGACAGGCATGCTGAGGCCATACAAGCAACCGTGAAGAGGTGAATGATGAATACGACGTTTATGGGAAAAAAACTGCTCGTGATTGGCGGGACCAGCGGTATGGGGCTGGCGACGGCCAAACGGGTGGTGGAGAATGGCGGCAGCGTGGTGTTGGTGGGCAATCGTCGGGAAAAGGCCGAACAGGCGCGTCAGGCGCTGGCGACATACGGTAAGGTGGATATTCTCGTGGCCGACCTGATGAGCGAGGCCGGTATGCAGCAGGTCATGGCGAACATCAATGCAGAGCATCAGGATATCAGCCTGCTGGTCAACGCTGCCGGCGTCTTCTTCCCGAAGCCGTTTATCGAACATGAAATGGCCGATTACGATCGGTATATGAATCTCAACCGCGCGACGTTTTTTATCACCCGTGAGGTGGTGCGCAATATGCTGGTCAACGGCATCAAAGGCTCGATTGTGAATATCGGGTCGATGTGGGCGCAGCAGGCCATCGGCGCGACGCCGTCCTCGGCATACTCCATGGCGAAGGCGGGGCTGCATGCGCTGACGAAAAACCTGGCGATTGAGCTGGGCGGTAGCGGTATTCGGGTCAATGCGGTATCTCCGGCGGTGGTGCATACGCCAATCTATGAAAACTTTATTCCTGAAGAGGATGTGAAGGCTGTGATGAATAGCTTCGACGGCTTCCATCCCGTTGGCCGCGTCGGCACGCCTGATGATATCGCGCAGACCGTCACTTTTCTCCTCAGCGAGAGCACCCGCTGGGTGACCGGTGCGGTTTGGGATATTGATGGCGGCGTGATGGCTGGTCGGAATGTCTGATTACGTTCATTATGTCAGTCAGGGTATTGGCATAACGAAAACGAATTCAGGATAAAAGAGTCCATGAGCGCTGAGATAACGCTGCCCGTCGGGCAGCAAAACCAGAATATTATTCGCCTGGCGACGGCACAGGCGCTGGCGGGAGCAAACTCGGTGGTGTTTTACGCCACAGGGGCGATTGTTGGCAACGCCATCGCGCCGCTACCGACGCTGGCAACGCTGCCTGTCACCATTTTTGTGCTGGGTATGGCGGCCTGCATACTGCCGTTTGGCGAACTGGCCAGACGGCGCGGACGCAAGACGGTCTTTATGACCGGCACCGGGGCCGGTGTGTTGACGGGAATGCTGGCGGCGCTGGCGGTGGTGCTCGGTTCGTTCTGGCTATTCTGTATCGCGGCCTTTTTCGGCGGCGCCTATGCGGCGGTGGCGGTTTCTTTCCGCTTTGCCGCCACTGATGGCGTCAGCGGCGAGCGGCGCGCCCGGGCGCTCTCCCTGGTTATGGGGGGCGGCGTGGCGGCGGGGGTTATCGGCCCGATGCTGGTGACCGGCACCATGAATCTGTGGCCACCACACACCTTCGCAATGACCTTTATCGCTCAGGGACTGGTGGCGGCGCTATCGGCGCTGGTTTTACTGGGGGTAAAAACCGCCGCGCCGGTGGCGCAGACCCAATCTGGCGGGCGTCCGCTGGGCGAAATCGTACGCCAGCCGGGGTTTTCCCGGACGGTATTCAGCGGCGCAATCTCCTATATGGTGATGAATTTTTTGATGACCGCCGCGCCGCTTTCCATGCACATGCACGGTATCTCGCAGCAGGCATCGAATCTGGGCATTCAGTGGCACGTGATCGCCATGTACGGCCCAGGATTTTTTACCGGCAAGTTGATTAATCGCTTCGGCGCCCGGCGTATTAACGCTGCAGGGTTGATTCTACTGGTGCTGTCGGTGATGGTTGGCCTCGCCGGTATCGACATTATGCACTACTGGCTGTCGCTTATTCTGCTCGGCATTGGCTGGAACTTCGGCTTTACCGGCGCGTCGGCGCAGATTATGGATTTCCACCGCCCGGAAGAGAAAACCCAGGTGCAATCGCTGAACGATTTTATTGTCTTCGGGGTCATGATGATTGGCTCGTTTTCCTCCGGCGCATTGATGAATCTCTTCGGCTGGAATGCCGTGCTGTGGGGGTCACTGGTGCCGGTTGTGGTTGCGCTGATCGCATTATTGTTCGGCAGGCGTCCAACATTAAGAGGATAAGCCGCTTCGCTTTTTAAACGCGAGCGGAAGTATTTTTCCGCTCTTTATTTTTTGTCACGACAGCATTTTTCAAATGTGAATTGGTTGCATGAAATAGAATTCATATCTCATTTTTTCAGGTGATGGATCTCGTTAATGCGATCCCTCACATCCGCTTATGAACCTTTATAAGATAAAAGGAAATATGTGTGGGTGAGTTTTTATCCCCGGAGTGAGGTGCGGGATAATATTTAGATGATAGGGCTGGCTTATTATATCTATAGGTCCTGCCTGTCGTGGGTTTTGACGTTAATCAATATACGCAGTGCTTTCACCGCTATTATGTTACGTGAAATTATAAGTATAAGACGTCATTATCTCAGCTGCAATGCCTCAAAGGAATGATCTTATGAAGAAAATTGCGACCATTACGGCCTCTGTCATTACCGCAGGCTTGTTATGTTATTTAGGGTTGTCAGGCTATATCTGGTATTACGACAATCAGCGTATTAAAAAAAACGAGCAGCAACTCTCGGCGGTTGACGAAAATAATAAAGTTCTCTCTTTTTTTAGTGAAAAAGGTTGCGACTACTGCCATACGCCAGCGGCGGCGTTGCCCTTTTACGCCTCTTTTCCCGTAGCCAAACAGTTGATGGATTATGATGTGCGGCTGGGATACAAATCCTTTAGCCTGCAATCCGTGCGTACCTCCCTGATTGACGATAAACCCGTTTCACAAAGTGAATTAAACAAGATTGAGTGGGTTATGCAGCATCAAACGATGCCGCCCACGCGTTACGTCGCGCTGCACTGGGCCGGCAGAGTGAGCGACAGCGAACGTATTGAGATACTCAACTGGATAAAGCACCAGCGCGAGCGCTACTACGCCAGCGCGGATACCGCCGCGGAGCATCGTAATGAACCTCTCCAGCCGATCCCTAAAAAACTGCCCGTCGATGAGCAGAAGGTTGCGCTGGGTTTTCGTCTTTATCATGACGCGCGAATATCGGGCGACAGCACAATATCTTGCGCACACTGTCACGCCTTAAACGCGGGCGGGGTAGATGGCAGAAAAACGTCCATTGGCGTAGGGGGGGCTATTGGGCCAATTAATGCGCCAACGGTATTTAACGCTGTCTTTAATATTGATCAATTCTGGGACGGTCGGGCGTCAACGCTGCAGGAACAGGCCGGTGGCCCGCCGTTAAACCCCATTGAGATGGCATCAAAATCCTGGGGAGATATTATTAATAAACTGGATAAAGATCCTGTATTGAAAAAGGATTTTTTAGCCGTTTACCCGCAAGGTTTTAGCGGTGAACGCATTACTGATGCTATCGCTGAATTTGAAAAAACATTAATTACCCCCGATGCGCCATTTGATAATTGGCTGCGCGGTGATGAAGGCGCTCTGACCGCCCAACAAAAACATGGCTATCAGCTATTTAAGGATAATAAATGTGCTACCTGTCACGGCGGTATTATTCTCGGCGGCCGCTCTTTTGAACCTCTGGGGCTGAAGCGTGATTTTGATTTTGGCGAAATAACGGCTGCTGATATTGGCCGAATGAATGTGACTAAACAAGTTCGTGATAAATTACGCCAAAAAGTGCCGGGTCTGCGTAATGTGGCTCTCACCGCCCCCTATTTCCATCGCGGTGATGTTCCGACGCTTGATGGCGCGGTAAAACTTATGCTGCGCTATCAGGTCGGTACTGAATTAGCACAAAAAGATATCGATGATATTGTCGCTTTTCTGCATAGCCTGACCGGTGTCTATACGCCATATCAGCCTGGGCAATAACGGTATGACGATGAGCGAACGTTCCCGGAGTTGGCTGAGGGCCATTAAACTGTACCGCGAATGCGATGGTCGGACGCTGATGAAGGATTTTTCATTCAGCGTTTCGCCGGGCGATTGGGTGCAGATCGCCGGAGGCAACGGTGCGGGGAAAACGACCCTCCTGCGCCTGCTCGCCGGACTGGCTCGCGCGGATGCCGGTGAAATCTACTGGCAAGGCCAACCCCTGCATCGCGTACGCGACGGCTACCAGCAAAACCTGCTGTGGATTGGCCATAAGCCGGGAATCAAAGCCCGTCTGACTGCCCTGGAAAATCTACGCTTTCTTTATCAACACGACGATATCGCTCAATGCCGGGAGGCCCTGGAACAGGCGGGGCTTGCCGGCTACGACGATACTCCCGTTAACCAGCTCTCCGCCGGTCAGCAGCAGCGCGTGGCGCTGTCGCGTCTCTGGCTGACCCGCGCCCGGCTGTGGATCCTCGACGAACCTTTTACAGCTGTCGACACGGCAGGCGTCGAGCGCCTGATTCAGCGCATGGCGCAGCACACGGAACAAGGCGGCATCGTTATCTTCACCACCCATCAACCCATTACCGCGGCGTCCGGCAGGATACGGCGCATTGCGCTGAGCGGCGAGGGGACGGAACGGTGATGTGGCGGATTTTTTGTCTTGAACTGCGGGTCGCGTTTCGCCATCGCGCGGAAATCGCCAATCCGCTGTGGTTTTTTCTGATGGTCATCACCCTGTTCCCGCTGGCTATTGGTCCGGATCCGCAGCTTCTGGCGCGGCTGACGCCCGGCATTATTTGGGTCGCTGCGCTGCTCTCCTCGCTGCTGGCGCTGGAGCGCTTGTTTCGCGACGACTTTCAGGACGGCAGCCTCGAACAGCTGATGCTGCTGCCTTTGCCGTTGCCGGCAGTGGTGCTGGCTAAGGTGATGGCTCACTGGGCGGTGACCGGTCTGCCCCTGCTGATCCTGTCGCCGCTGGCGGCGCTGCTGCTGGGCATGGACGTCTATGGCTGGAAAATTATGGCGCTGACCCTGCTGTTAGGGACGCCAACGCTGGGATTCCTCGGCGCGCCGGGCGTGGGGCTCACCGTCGGGCTTAAGCGCGGCGGCGTGCTGTTAAGCGTGCTGGTTCTGCCGCTGACGATTCCGTTACTCATTTTTGCCGCCGCCGCGATGGATGCGGCGGCCATGCATCTGCCCGTTGAGGGGTATATGGCGATCCTGGGCGCGCTGCTGGCGGGCAGCGCAACGTTAAGCCCTTTTGCGACGGCGGCGGCGCTTCGCGTCAGCATGCAGTAGCGCCTGTCTCCCTGATGGCGCTTATCAGGTTTGCGACGGCGGGTGGTTTTCAGGCCCGCGCTTATCAATAGATTCATCTTTATTTCTGGTGACTGAAATATGAGGAAAACAGGGATTCGACTAACGCATCCGCCGCGGCTTTATCAGCTCTGCGGCAGGGTTGCGCCGTGGCTGGGCGGCGTCAGCGCGCTGGTGCTACTCGCGGGCTGGGTCTGGGGATTTGGCTTTGCGCCCGCGGATTATCAGCAGGGCGACAGCTATCGCATTATCTATCTGCACGTGCCGGCGGCCATGTGGTCTATGGGCATTTATGCCCTGATGGCGGTGGCGGCATTTATTGGCGTGGTCTGGCAGATGAAGATGGCGAATCTGGCGCTGGCGGCAATGGCGCCCGTGGGGGCGGTATTTACTTTTGTGGCGCTGGTGACCGGAGCCGCGTGGGGGAAACCTATGTGGGGCACCTGGTGGGTTTGGGATGCCAGATTAACCTCTGAGCTGGTGCTGCTATTTCTTTACGTCGGCGCGATTGCGCTGTGGCACGCTTTTGACGACCGCCGTCTGGCCGGTCGCGCGGCGGGTATTGTGGTGCTTATTGGCGTGGTGAATTTACCGATCGTTCACTACTCGGTGGAGTGGTGGAACACCCTGCATCAGGGTTCGACGAATATGCAGCAAAGCATCGACCCGGCGATGCGCACGCCGCTGCGGCTGGCGATTATCGGCTACCTGCTACTGTTTATCACGCTGGCGCTAATGCGCATGCGGAATCTCATTTTGCTCATGGAAAAACGTCGTCCGTGGGTAAGCGAGCTGATTTTAAAAAGGGGCCGTCGATGAACTGCGCATTTGCAAACTGGAGCGATTTCCTGGCCATGGGCGGCTATGCCTTTTACGTCTGGCTGGCGGCGGCATTGACCGTTATCCCGCTAATGGCGCTGGTCGCGCACAGCGTTATACAGCATCGGATCATCCTGCGCGGCATCGTACAGCAGCGCGCTCGTGAAGCCCGGATGCGCGCGGCGCAGGAGGCAAGATGAATCTTCGCCGCAAAAATCGGCTGTGGGTCGCCCTCACGATCCTCGCCGGGCTCACGTTGACCACCGCGCTGGTGCTCTACGCGCTGCGCTCGAGTATCGACCTGTTCTATACGCCCGGCGAAATCCTCTATGGCAAGCGCGAAACGCAGCAACGGCCCGAGCCCGGTCAGCGTCTGCGCGTCGGCGGGATGGTCATGCCCGGCAGCGTGAAGCGGGATCCGAACTCGCTGCGGGTGAGCTTTAGCATCTATGACGCCGAAGGTTCGGTGGATGTCAGCTACGACGGCATTCTGCCGGACCTGTTTCGTGAAGGGCAGGGCGTGGTGGTGCAGGGCGAGCTTGATGAACAACGCCGGGTACAGGCGAAAGAGGTGCTCGCCAAACACGATGAGAGCTATACCCCGCCGGAAGTGGAAAAAGCGATGGAGAGAAACCATCGCCGGCCGGATAGCGCCTACAGGGATGCCTCCTCATGATGCCTGAAGTCGGCAACGGGCTGCTGTGTCTGGCGCTTGGCGTTGCGCTACTACTTTCCGTCTATCCGCTGTGGGGCGCGGCGCGGGGCGATAGGCGAATGATGGCCTCTTCCCGGATATTTGCCGGGCTGCTGTTTATCCTCGTAATGGGCGCCTTTATGGTGCTGATTAACGCCTTGATTACGAACGACTTTACGCTGAACTATGTGGTCAACAACGCCAATACTCAGCTGCCGGTCTGGTACCGCGTGGCCGCGGCCTGGGGCGCTCATGAAGGTTCGCTGCTGCTGTGGGTGCTGCTGATGAGCGGCTGGACGCTAGCGGTAGCGCTGCTCAGCAGGCGGATGCCGCTCGATATCGTTGCCCGAGTGCTGGCGGTGATGGGAATGATAAGCGTCGGCTTTCTGCTGTTTATTCTGTTCACCTCCAACCCGTTTGCCCGTACGCTGCCGGAATTCGCCATTGAAGGGCGCGACCTGAATCCGCTGTTGCAGGACCCCGGGCTTATCTTCCATCCACCGCTGCTGTATATGGGCTATGTTGGATTTTCGGTCGCCTTTTCCCTGGCGATAGCCTCGCTGTTGAGCGGACGGTTGGATAGCGCCTTCGCGCGCTTTTCACGCCCGTGGACGCTGGCAGCGTGGGTCTTCCTGACGCTCGGTATTGTGCTGGGCTCCGCATGGGCGTACTACGAGCTGGGCTGGGGCGGCTGGTGGTTCTGGGATCCGGTGGAAAACGCGTCACTGATGCCATGGCTGGCCGGCACCGCGCTGCTGCATTCGCTGGCGGTTACTGAACAGCGCGCCAGCTTCAAGGCGTGGACGCTTCTGCTCGCCATCTGCGCATTTTCACTCTGTCTGCTGGGGACCTTTCTGGTGCGTTCCGGCGTGCTGGTCTCGGTTCATGCTTTTACCTCCGATCCGGCGCGCGGCATGTTTATTCTTGCCTTTATGGTGCTGGTGGTTGGCGGCGCTTTGCTGCTGTTCGCCGCGCGTGGCTATAAGGTGCGCTCGCGGGTAAATAATGCGCTCTGGTCGCGCGAGTCACTGCTGCTTGGCAACAACGTTCTGCTGATTACCGCGATGCTCGCGGTGCTGCTGGGTACGCTGCTGCCGCTGGCGCATAAACAGCTGGGCCTCGGCAGCATTTCGATTGGCGCGCCGTTCTTTAACACGATGTTCAGCGGGCTGACGGCGCCGTTTGCGCTGCTGCTGGGCATCGGCCCGCTGGTGCGATGGGGGCGAGATCGCCCCCGCAGGCTCAGGCGGCTGCTGGTTATCGCCAGCGCAAGCACGTTGGCGCTGGCGCTTCTGTTGCCATGGTGGTTTGGCGATAAGATTGTCGCCATGACGGTGGTCGGGCTGGCGATGGCCTGTTGGGTCTTTACGCTGGCGATGGTGGAGATCGCCTGGCGGGTTTCACGCGGCGCCAGAAAGACACTCAGCTACTGGGGAATGGTCGCAGGCCACCTCGGGCTGGCGGTCACCATTGTGGGCATCGCTTTTAGCCAAAATTACAGCGTGGAGCGCGATGTGCGTATGCGCACGGGCGACAGCGTCGACATCCATGAATACCGCTTTTCCTTCCAGGAGGTCAAAGAGATTCTCGGCCCAAACTATCGTGCTGCCGTCGCGGTCATTGGCGTCACGCGAAACGGCGAACCGCAGGCGATACTGAATGCGGAAAAACGGTTTTACGCCAGTAGCAACGCCATGATGACCGAAGCGGCGGTTGACGGCGGATTTACCCGCGATCTCTATGCCGCGCTGGGTGAGGATCTGGGCAACGGCGCCTGGGCCGTGCGCCTCTATTATAAACCGTTCGTGCGCTGGATTTGGGCGGGAGGAGTGCTGATGGCGTTGGGCGGAGTATTGTGCCTGAGCGATCCACGCTACCGCCGGCGTCGTGGACACCCTACCGCGGAGGTCGGATGAAGCGCGGTATGATGGTGATCCCGCTGGTCATTTTTATGGCCATTATGCTGCTGCTGGTATGGCAGCTGGCGCGTAATGCGCAAGGGGACGATCCCGCCAGCCTGGAGTCGACGCTGATTGGCCAGCCGGTGCCGCTTTTTCGCCTTGAGGCGTTGGAGGATAGCAAGCAGCATTTTCAGGCGGATGTGCTGAGTCAGGGCGAACCGCTGCTGCTTAACGTCTGGGCAACCTGGTGCCCGACGTGTCGCGCAGAGCATCGGTATTTAAATCAGCTTTCCGCGCAGGGGATCCGCGTGGTTGGTCTGAACTACAAAGACGATCGGCTGAAAGCGATAGACTGGCTGAAAACGCTGGGCAATCCCTATGCGCTGAGCCTGTTTGACGGTGACGGAATGCTTGGCCTGGATCTCGGAGTCTACGGCGCGCCGGAGACGTTTTTGATCGATGGGCAGGGGATTATTCGCTACCGCCACGCGGGCGATCTTAACGATCGGGTGTGGGAACGTGAATTCAGGCCGCTGTGGGAGAAGTACAGTAGGGAGGCCGCGCCATGAGATTTCTACTGAGTGCGCTGATGCTGCTGCTTTGCGCGCACGCGCTGGCCGCTATTGATGTCATGCCGTTTAAAGATGAGGAGCAGGAACAGCGGTTTCGCCTGCTTACGGAGCAGCTTCGCTGCCCGAAATGCCAGAACAATAGCATTGCTGATTCCAGTTCCGCGATCGCGGCAGATCTGCGGCAGAAAGTTTTTGCGCTCATGCAGGAAGGGAAAAGTAACGATGATATCGTGGACTACATGGTGGCGCGCTACGGCAACTTCGTCACCTACGATCCGCCATTAACCCCGCTGACTATTCTGCTGTGGGTACTGCCGGCCACCGCGATCGCCATCGGCGGTTGGGCGATAGTGGCCCGTTCGCGCCGCCGCGTCAGGATCGGACTGGAGGCGTTTTCTGCCGGCCGGGCGCCTGAGAGCAAACCCGCCGGGCCGTGGGTTTATATACCCGGCGCGGTCATTGCGTTGGCGGTAGGCGCGGCCAGCTATTGCCATACCGGCCACTATCAGCAGGTGAGAATCTGGCAGCAGGCGGTGGACCAGACGCCGGCCCTGCTGGCGCGGGTACAGGAACCAAAGGCGTTGCCGCTTGATGAAGACGATTTGCGGCGTCTGGCCCTCGGGTTACGCACCAGACTGTGGCAAAACCCGGACGCCAACGTTGAGGAGTGGCTTATGCTCGGGCGGATTGGCAGGATCCTGGACAACGCCGGTATGGTGACTCAGGCTTATGCTCGCGCTTACGCGCTGGCGCCAGAGAACGATCGGGCGGCATTTAGCTATGCGGAGGCGCTGCTGCGGGTATCGGACCCACGGGGTGACGCGCTGGTGCGCCAGCTGATGGCGCACCAGCGCGTTAACGCCCGCCTGCTTAATCTGTATGCGCTTAGTGCGTTAGAACAGGCGCATTTTAGCGAGGCGCTGACGGCGTGGAAGACGCTGCTGAACCTATTACCGCCTGACGATGCGCGTCGAGCGGTCATTGAGCGTCACATTAACCAGACGGAGCAACGGTTAACCCATGGCGATCCCGCCGCCGAAGCGCCGGGTTAATAACCGCTCTGTTTATTCACCAGGTTTTTCAGCGGCAGCGCCTGCCGCTGCCGCTGGATGTTATCCAGCAGCTGGCGGGCAATCACCTCCGTCTGCGCGATGGAGGCCATATGCGGAGTGATAACCACCTGCGGATGCTGCCACAGCGGGTCTTCCTGGGGCAGCGGTTCGACGGGGAACACGTCCAGCAGCGCGCCGGAGAGCTTGCCGCTATCCAGCGCCTCGAGCACGTCCAGATTCACCATATGCTCGCCGCGTCCGCAGTTAATTAGCGCTGCACCGTCAGGTAGTTGCTCCAGTAAAGGGTGGGCAAGGATGCCTCGCGTCTGATCCGTTAACGGCAGGACGTTGATCAGCGCATCCAGTTGGCCAAGAAATTCGCCAGCCTGAGCATCTCCGTGATAACAACGCACGCCAGCAAGGGATTTTTCACTGCGCGCCCAGCCGGAAACCTTATATCCCAATCCGGCAAGCTGCGCGGCGATATAGCCGCCAATTTCGCCGAGGCCCATGACCCCAACGTGATAATCGGCCGCCGCTCGCTGCGGATACATTTTCCAGACGCGCTCGCGCTGGTGAGCCAGCGCCCGGTCAAAGCGCCGCTGAAACCACAGCACGCCCCACAGCGCGTATTCAAACATACCGTGACGAAAATCTTCATCCACCACCCGACAGAGCGGAACATCGCTGGCGAAAACGCTGGCGGGTAAATGGTCGACGCCGGCAGACGCGGCCTGGATCAGCTTCAGTTGAGGCGAGCGCACCAGCAGTTGCGGGTCGGGAAACCAGCAGCAGGCATATTGCGCCTCGCGGGCGGCGGGGTCCTCTGGCAGAACCGCTTTCACTTCCGGGAATAGCGCGAACGCGGCGCAAATCTCCCGGGTATACTGAGGATCGTTACAATCCACGACGAGGGTGAACTGAGTCATAGGCATTAGCTCTTATAAGAAGTATCAAGACGGTCGAGGCGGCGCAGCCACGCCTGCCACACCAGCTGGCGTTCATGTTCAACCCCCATCAACTGCTCGCAGGCGTGCCGGCTCAGCGGCTCGGGTATCGTATGGATGGGGCCGAGCGGCGCCAGCTGCGCGGCGGCCATCTGAATCTCGCAGGCGCGGTTCAGGTAGTACATGATGTAAAACGCATCGGCGACGGTGCGGCCGACCGACAGCAGCCCGTGGCTTTGCAGGATCATGGCGATGTTCTCGCCGAGCGAGCGCTGGATCCGCACGCGTTCATCGAGATCGAACGCCACGCCTTCATAAGGATGGTAGCCGACGCGTTGATAAAATTCGGTGCTGATTTGGTTAAGCTGCAGCAGCCCGTCTGCGCAGGCGGCAACTGCCATCCCCGGCAGCGTATGGGTGTGGATCACGCAGTGGGCGTCTTCGCGGGCCATATGGACCGCGCTATGAATCGTAAAGCCCGCCGAGTTCGCCGGAGCGCTGCCTTCGACGACCTTCCCCTGCATATCGACCACGATTAAGTTGCTGGCGGTAACTTCGTCAAACATCATGCCGAAGGGGTTAATCAAAAACCGCGGCTCGCCGTCGCCGGGCAGGCGTACGGAGAAGTGGGTATACAGCGTGTCTTCCCAGCCGAAGAGCGCCGCCAGACGATAGGCGGCGGCCAGCTGCTGGCGTAGTTCCCGTTCAGTTGCCATTTATTGTACTCCCATAAATTCACGAATGCGGGTCAGGGACGGATCGGCGACATCGCCGCGAATGCGCTGCGGCGGCATATCGCTCTGCACGACGCCGTTTTCCATCATCACCACCCGGTCAGAAATTGATAAGGCGAAGTCCATCTCGTGGGTCACGATAATCATCGTCATGCCTTCGCGGGCGAGGGACTGAATGACCTTCAGCACTTCGCCAACCAGTTCGGGGTCCAGCGCCGACGTGGGTTCATCAAACAGCATGATGTCCGGTTTCAGCGCCAGGGCGCGGGCGATGGCTACGCGCTGCTGCTGGCCGCCGGAGAGCTGGTATGGGTACTTTTCGGCGTGCGCCAGCAGACCGACGCGATCCAGCAGCCACAGCGCTTGCTCCCTGGCGGCGGCGCGGTCAAGCAGCTTGTGATAGAGCGGGGCGAGCATCACGTTATCCAGCACCGTACGGTGGGGAAACAGGTTGAAGCCCTGGAACACCATGCCGATACGGCGTACGCCGGCGCGCATTTGCTGTTTATCGACAATGGATGCGCCTTTCAGATAATCCTCGCCGTAAAGAATGATCTCGCCGCCGTCGATGCTCTCAAGGGCGTTAATCGTACGGATCAGGGTAGTCTTGCCGGAGCCGGACGGGCCGATGATGCTGATTACCTCGCCGTTTTCCACTTTGAGGTCGATGCCTTTCAGCACGTGGTGCTGGCCCCAGGATTTTTCGATGGCGTGCAGATCCAGCGCCGGTGGGTTGCCGCTGGCGGCCTGCGCTTTTTGCGCCTGTACCGGCGGCTTCAGGTTCTGGCGCAGGGTTGCGCATTCACTCTCATTGAGCGTTTGCGGACGCTTACGCTGAATATCCAGCAGGTTTTCCAGCCCCCTGAACAGCCAGGTAAACACCGTCACTACCATGACGTAATAGACGGCGACCGCCAGCAGCGTCTCCATGACGAGGAAATTCTGCGCATACAGGCGCTGGCCGGTCAGCAGCAGTTCCGGCAGCGAAATAACCGACAGAATTGAGCTGAGTTTGATGATGGTGATGTATTCGTTAATCAGGGTAGGCAGGGAAATACGAAACGCCTGCGGGATAATAATTAAGCGCTGAACGCCGATAAAACTAAAGCTTAAGGCATGGCCAGCTTCGCTTTGCCCTTTGGCGACAGAAAGCAGTCCGCCGCGATGGATTTCCGCCATATAGGCCGCTTCGGTCACCGTCATCGATACCAGCCCGGCAATAAACGGAATGCCGAGCAGCGGTTGGGTGGCCGGAAACAGCTGCGGTAGGTTATAGACAAAGACCAGCAGGACCATCAGCGGCACGCTGCGGAAAAACCAAATATAGAGTTCGACGGGAACCTTCAGCCAGCGCGGGCCGGAGAGCTTGGCGCAGGCTAAAAGAAAACCTAATATCAGGCCAATAAACCAGGACAATGAACTGACGACAACGACGGTGACACATGCCTGCCAGAATGCCCCAACGCTAAATAATGAGAAAAAGTATCCCCAATCGAACTCCATACCGACTCCCGTTTCATTATTGTATTAATTGATGCTTTCTAAGTTGTATTTCTTGATGATGGCGTCATATTTGCCGTTGGCTTTAAGGGTGGCTAACGTTGATTTAATGGCCTCGGCCAGCTCGGTGTTGCCTTTGGCGACGTAGATTCCCAGAGGCAGCGGATAGACCAGGCGGCTCGAGCTAATGGCCAGGCGACCGCGGCTTTTCTCGACGATAATTTGCGCCGCCGGGGCGATTTCTAACTGGGCGTTGATATTTTTCGACAGCAGGGCCTGGGACGCTTCCGGCGCGGTCGGGAATTCCTGAATACTAATGGCCGGTTTGCCGTTTTTCAGACAGTACTCGTCGGAGTGCGTTTTCAGGCTCGAAACCCAGGCGGTGCCCGCCTGCAGACCTACCTTCACGCCGCACAGTTCGTCTTCCGTTTTTGGCTGAATAGCGCTGCTTTTCAGCGCAATGATTGACGCGCCGGACAGGGCATAAGGGATAGCGTCCGCCTGCTTCTGACGCTCGGGCGTCACGTACATACCGGAGATCACCGCATCGTATTTTTTACCGATGCCTAAGATCAGACTGGTGAATTTCGTGTCGATAAGCTGCGGTTTGGCCTTCAGATGTTCGGCGATCAGCGCCGCGAACTCCGGGTCGATACCGACAATATTGTTGTTGCTGTCGTAGGACTCAAAGGGCGGATAGGTCACCTCCATCCCCACTTTAAAGACGCCCTCGGTCAGCAGCTCCGCGGCCTGAGCCAGCGGTGAAAAACAAGCGGTGACGGCGATGGATAAAGCCACACGGCGCGAGAGTTTTTTTAGCGTTTTGTTCATCATTTATCCTCACGGGTTATTTACGGTTTTTTGCTGTGCTTGTTTTTTCAGATGGCCAAAGGTGTTAGTGCCGCGGGCGCGTTCGGGGAGCTGGAGCTCGCCTCGGGTGACTTTCTCGCGCAGGTAGCGATAGGTCTGTAACGCCTGGCTCCACATATGCTCACCAATGCTCAGTTCTTGATACTCGCTGGCTTCGCCTGCCTCAAGGAAGCCCGGCAGCGGGCGAATCAGCGTGTGGTAGTCGCAGGCGAAAAACAGCGGGAAGGAGTAGCGTTCCTGCGGCACCTTGCGTACGCGGTGTGCAGTTGCAACAAATGTGCCAGCGCTCAGGACTTCGAGCATGTCGCCGATATTAATCACGAAAGCCTCTTCTCCGGTCGCGTTCTTCAGCGGCGGGGCGTCGATCCAGTCGCTATCCTCATTCAGCACTTCAAGACCCGGCTGGTCGGCGAGCAGCAGGGTGAAGCACTCATAGTCGGTATGTGCACCAATACCGGGAACGTCTTCGGCGCTGGCGTCAAAGGGGTAGTGGATCAGGCGCAGCTTCGATGGTGGGCAGGTGACCATCGACTTGAAATAGCCTTCCGGCAGGCCAAGGGCGAGAGCGAAGGCATCAAACAGGCGATGTCCAAGGGCGAAAACCGCCTCATAGTAGGCCAGCACCCGGGATTTAAACGCCGGCACGTCCGGCCACTCGTTGGCGCCAATCAGCGGCGTTTTCGCCATGACGTACGGGTGGTCGTCAGCGGCCTGAAAGCCGATATCGAACGCTTCTTTGTGATCCGGCTTGCCGGAACCGTAAATCTCTTCGCCTTCCGGAACGTAGCCTTTATGGCTTTTCGACTGCCCGATGTAGTACGCCATCTTGCGTTCCATCGGCAGGGCGAAAATCTCTTTGGCCGCCGCGCGGACCCCAGCAATCAGTTCAGGCGCGATGCCGTGGCCGGTAATGTAGAAAAAGCCGACTTCGCGGGCCGCCTGGCCGATAGCGTCGGCCACCGCCTGGCGTCGGGCGAGATCGTCGCAGTTCAGGTCGCTGATATCGATGGTCGGTAATTCAGTAAAAGAACTTTTTGCAGCGGTCATTTCTCCAGTTCCTTATTCAGTTAGCGAGGTGAATTCAACAAAATGCCGCTGTTCACGCTGGGCCATCCAGGCATTCAGCGACCACAGGTCGGCGACCGGAACGTTGGTAAACGGCAGGTGATGCAGGTAGCCATCGGGGCCAAACTCCGGCGTAAGCGTGGTTTGCTGGTAGCCGCGCCGGCGCTGCGATTGCCAGATCTGTTCCCAGAAGCGCTGTTGAAACTGCAGGGCCGACTGATATTCCGGCGCGGCGGGGTGCGGCACCTGCGGTCCCTGGTCGTAGCCGACGCGGGCCTGAATATGGTGAACCCGTTCGATAAAGGCGCTGAAGTCATCGCAGGGGTCATCCAGCAGGCGTTCGCTTACCACGATCCAGTGGCTGATATCGGCGGTAAATCGTAGCTGCGGCAGCTGTTGAACGATCTCCAGCGTTAGCCACGGGCTATACAGCGACGTGGCGCGATGGGTTTCAAAGCTGCAGAACAGCTCATATTCGGCGGCGAGCTCATGCGCCCTGCCGAGAAAATCCACCTGCTGCGCCAGCGGCCAGCGGTCGTTACCGGCCAGCAGGTTGACGAAGCGCGGATTAAGCGCTTTTGCCGCCGCAAAACGTTCTTTTAAGCGCTCCAGGTGCTGCGCGGGCGTTTCGCTCTGGGCCGGAATGACGCCGCCGCCGCTGAAGACAATGGCGATATACTCCAGCGCGGACGCTTCGATGCGTTGGGCCAGCGCCCGCTGCTCTTCCACCGTCAGCGGAACCCGCGCTTCAATGCCGCAGCAGCCGACGTTTTTGAGTTCGTTGACCGTTTGCTGCCACGGGGTGGTGACGCCCCACAGCGTACGAAAGACATTAAGCTGCATGGTTTTTCCTCTATGGGTATTTCACGCCGGGGAGAACGCAGAGCATTTCATACAGCAGGTTGGCGGCCAGTTGGGATGTGTTGCCGCTGACATCGTAGGGAGGCGAGACCTCGACCAGGTCGCAACCTATGAGGTTCAGGCCGCGGCAGCCGCGCACGATTTCCAGCGCCTGAATCGACGTCAGGCCGCCGACTTCCGGAGTGCCGGTACCGGGTGCCCAGATGGGGTCGAGGCTATCGATATCAAAGCTGAGATAAACCGGGCCATCTCCCATCTGCTGGCGAACCTCGGCCATCAGTGGGGCCAGGGATTTGTGCCAGCACTGCTCCGCCTGGACCAGACGAAAGCCGCGATCGACGCCCCACTGGAAGTCGCCGGCGGCGTAGCCCTGCGCGCGTTGGCCTATCTGGACGACGCGTTTGAGATCCAGCAGCCCCTCTTCGACGGCGCGGCGGAAGGTGGTGCCGTGGGCGATCTTTTCGCCGAACATCTCATCGTTGGTATCGGTGTGGGCATCGACGTGAATCAGCCCAACCGGACCGTGCTTTTTGGTCAGCGCGCGCAGTATGGGCAGGGTAATGGTGTGATCGCCCCCGAGAGTCAGGGGGATAAGCGGAAAACTATTTAAACCGGTGTAGTAATCTTCGATAATTTGCACCGATTTGAGCAGATTGTAGGTGTTAATCGGTACGTCGCCGATATCCGCTACCGACAGGGAATCAAAAGGCGCGGCGCCGGTGGCCATGTTGTACGGACGAATCATCACCGATTCGGTGCGAATGTAGCGCGGGCCGTAGCGCGTTCCGGAACGCTGTGAGGTTCCGATATCCAGCGGGATGCCGACAAATGCTGCGTCAAGTCCCTGTAAATTATCAATAAATGGCAGGCGCATCATTGTGGCGCGGCCACCAAAACGCGGCATCTCGTTGCCACCCTGCGGTTGATGAAAGACGTTATCCATTTCAGCTCCTGAATCTGACCAACAAAACTCAACAACTGGGATAGTGCGAAAGATGTGCTGGACTTTAAATCGTCTGCCGCAAATACTTAGTTCATTTATTCGTGAACTAAACGCCATGCTTAACGACGCGACGCTCAACATTCGACAGCTCCAGGTTTTTGAGGCGGTGGCCCGTCTAGAGAGCTATGGCCGGGCCCAGCAGGAGCTGGGGATTTCCGTTTCCGCAATCAGCAATGCGATGTCGCAACTGGAAGGCCAGCTTGGCTTTAGCCTGTGCCAGCGAGGGCGCGGCGGTTTTGCGCTGACCGAAAAAGGGCAGCATTTTTTACAGCAGGCGATCCGCGTGCTGAGTGAACTGAACGAGCTGGAGCGTCAGTCGGCGCTGCTGAAAGGCGAGCATAGCGGTACGATTTGTATCTCAACGCTCGATTCCATCGAAACGGAAACCGCGCTGTCGCTGCCGGTGGTGCTGCGCAGCTTTAGCGATAAGTTTCCCAATGTGCATATCAAGCTGATTATTCGTACCCCGGCGGAACAGCTAAACGGCGTACTGAATAACCATATCGATCTCGCTATCGGCAGCTATAACTCGCGGGTGCACAACATCATCAGTGAACCACTCTATCGCGAGCAGCACTGGCTCTACTGTAGCGACCTGCATCCTATGTTCTTTAGCCGACACCTTGATAAGGATCTGATCAGCCAGTGTCCGCTGGTGACGCGCAGCTACTGGAATACCAGCGATCTGCGGCGGCGTGGCTTCAGCAAAGGCAGCGCGACCGTTGAAACCGTCGATGCGCAGCTGCTGCTGATCCTGTCCGGGAAATATATCGGCTACCTTCCCGAGCACTACGCCTGGCCGTGGATTAAGGAGAATCGCCTGCGCGTGCTGTTACCCAATGAGTTTGGCTTTCAATCTCCTTTCTCAGCGATATGCAAACGCGGGCGCAGCAATGAACCTTACCTGAAGGAGTTTCGCAATCTTCTGAAGAAGAATACGGTGGCCAGACCGAAGTGGAGTGAGTGATCTTTTGGTCTGGATTTAGAAAAAACTTATGCCTGATTTGATTTGGCAAACGCCCGTTGAATATCAGGCATATAAACTGCAGTTTGCTATTAAAAATATGAATTTGAGTAAAATCTCAGATAAAAATATCGCTTTGCACCAGGATAATTCCCATCTATCAATTGGTTAAAAAATAGCCTTTTTGTGTGTTTTTTCTGAATTAATGGCAAATCTAACGCCTGGCGTTGTTTGTTAAAATTTTTTCTGCTGGAATCGACAAATATATTTTTTGAACTTTTTTTCTAATGGATGGGAAAATGATAAGAAATAGCTTATTAGCATTGGTGTGTATTTCTGTAGGTTTATTACAGGGGTGTACTAATGTTAAAAAACCACAGAGCGCACTAATAAAAAAAGATGTGATTCAAAATGAACAGCCAGCTCAGATTCCTGCCCTACAACAGTGTATCCAGGATGCTGACGCTTTGGTTAAGCTCGATAAAAAGTTTCAGCAGGATTCAAACGAGCTGTATGGTTTAATCAACGACGCTAAGTTTTATGCTTCTGTTTCAAGCCAAACGTCGGCCAGCGTAAAGTCAACGATTACTCCACTTTTTGAATACAAGATAAATGATAAGTGTAATAGTATTTCGCAGAAATTAATTAAAGAGTTCGAAAGCCGGGCAAGAAAAGCCGAGCTTAAGGATGGGCTGGCCAGATGATGTACCATAAGGGGAAATTGAATATATATAATCTTCGCGGTTTTGCGATTTTATTGTCTCTCTTTACCCTTATTGTGATGTTTCCCGCTCGTGCTGAGAGGGGAGACTTCCTTGATAATATATCGAAACTCGAAATAAAAAATCCGCCGGCCTCAGACGCCGCCAGTGGAGGTTCGGCGTCGGCTAATCAACATAACGATAGCCGTGATAAAAAAGCACCGCAGAAGCAGGACGTCGTCAGAAAGAAAGTGAATCAGACGAAAACTGAAAGTACGCTTAACGCTTTGCGGAAACAGAATGCGGAACTGACCGCTGCGGCCAAAGCGGCAGAGAAAAAGCTCGATGAAACGACGCGCCAGCTGTCGGCGCAGATTGCCGCGCTGAAAGCACAGCGTGGGCAGCAAGAGAGCGGCGATCCTGCCGCCGTTAGCGCGCTAATGAAGAAGAACGCCGAGCTGACCGCCGCCGCTGATACGGCGCAAAAAAAGCTGGATGACACGACCCGCGACCTGTCGGCGCAGATTAGCGCATTGAAGGCTCAGAATGCGCAGCGCGAAAGCGGGCAGAAAACCGCGCTGGATGCGCTAACGAAAAAGAACGCCGAGCTGACCGCCGCCGCCGATACGGCGCAAAAAAAGCTGGATGACACGACCCGCGACCTGTCGGCGCAGATTAGCGCATTGAAGGCTCAGAATGCGCAGCGCGAAAGCGGGCAGAAAACCGCGCTGGATGCGCTAACGAAAAAGAACGCCGAGCTGACCGCCGCCGCCGATACGGCGCAAAAAAAGCTGGATGACACGACCCGCGACCTGTCGGCGCAGATTAGCGCATTGAAGGCTCAGAATGCGCAGCGCGAAAGCGGGCAGAAAACCGCGCTTGATGCGCTAACGAAAAAGAATGCCGAGCTGACCGCCGCCGCCGATACGGCGCAAAAAAAACTGGATGACACGACCCGCACGATGTCGGTGCAAATCGCCGCGCTGCAAACCCAGAAGGAGCAGGGAGAGAGCCAGCAAAAAACCACCATCGATACGCTGACAGGAAAGAATCTGGAACTTCGCGCAGCAGCAGCAGCGACGCAGAAAAAGCTGGATGAGACCACCCGCGTGCTGTCGGCGAAGATCGCCGCTCTGAAAAATGAGAATACGCAGGGCGAAAGCCAGCAGAAAACCGCTCTCGACGCGCTGTCGAAAAAGAACGCTGAGCTCATCGCGGCGGCTGAAACGGCGCAGAAAAAATATGATGCTTCAGTCGCTGCTTTGAATGATAAAAATAAAGAATTACAGTCTACGCTCGATAGCCTGGCCATCAAGCAAAGCGATGTAAACCTGGCGGATAAAAGCAACAAAAATGCCTATGCGCTCGGCGTGTTCTACCTGACTCAGGCGCTATCCGATGTAAATAAAATGGCCGACAATAATGTCAAGCTAGCGCCTTCAGCGTTGGTTTCCGGGTTTAACGACGCTTATAATAAAAAACTTAAAATTAAAGAAAATGAAATAGAAAGTATCGTCAATATGCTTAACGAAAAACTATCGTCTAAGTACGTTGATATTGAAAAAAGAATCATGGCTAAAATCAAAAACAAGAAATATGAGGTTTTGCCTAATGGCGTCTATTTTGTGATTGATAAAAAAGGGAAGGCTCCGTACAAGCAGAATGAGACTTTATCCTTGAATATTCTGGAGAAAAAGCTTGATGGTACGCCGATACTTAATACGATGAATTCAACGATGGTGTACGATAAACAAACCGATCCTCTGATGGCGAAGGTATTATCATCGGGTTTTAAAGGCGGAACGGTTACGCTCTATGGTCAGGCCGGTTCGCTCTATAGCAGCACCCCCGATGAGATTAACCCGGACACGCTGATCTCAATTACCTTCGAATTACTTCCATAGCCGAACCAAACGGGCGCTGCGTAAGAAAGCCGCGACGCCCTACCAGGGCTATACCTCCATACAATCGCGGTACTTTGGTCAATACCTTATCGTTCAGCTGGCGCGGGTGGCAAAGACAATACAAACCACTCGATGGTTTTCACTCTTTCTGTGATCCAGATAATAAAAACCAGACTCTTGCGCGTAACCACGTTTACCTTTCCCTTCAAGGCGTCATAGTATAAACGTTAAATTAATGAACGATGTTCTATAATGTAGAACAAGCATAAACTAAGGGGAAAGGATATGCAGCATAGTGCCCATTTCGCGGGGATTATCCCTCCTGTCTCAACTATTTTTACGCCTGAAGGCGATTTTGATCGACAAGGCACCGGGGCGCTAATTGACAACCTGATCGTGGCGGGCGTTGATGGACTGTTTTTTCTCGGCAGCGGCGGGGAGTTTTCTCAGCTCAACGTAGAGGAACGAAAAAACATTGCCGCTTTCGCCATCGCGCATGTGAATGGGCGTGTTCCGGTGCTGATTGGTACCGGCGGAACGAATGCTCGCGAGACGATCGCGCTCAGCCAGCATGCGCAGCAAAACGGTGCGGATGGGATTGTCGTTATCAATCCCTACTACTGGAAAGTCTCTGAAGCGAACCTAATCCACTATTTTCAGCAGGTGGCTGATAGCGTCACGTTACCGGTGATTTTGTATAACTTCCCGGCCCTGACCGGCCAGGATCTGACGCCGCCGTTGGTGAAAAAACTGGCGGATTCACGTGCGAATATCGTCGGTATCAAAGACACCATCGACTCTATCGCCCATTTGCGCAGTATGATTAGCCTCGTGAAGGCAGAGCATCCGCGCTTCTCCGTACTTAGCGGATATGATGACCATCTCTTCAATACCCTGCTGTTGGGCGGCGATGGCGCTATTTCTGCGAGCGGCAACTTTGCGCCTCAGCTTTCAGTTGGTTTATTGCAGGCTTTTCGCGACGGGGATCTGGCGCAGGCGTCAAAACTGAACCAGACCTTACTGCAAATTCCGCAGATATATCAGCTTGATACACCATTTGTGAATGTTATCAAAGAGGCTATGGCGCTTTGCGGTCAGCCGATTTCAACCTATGTTCTCCCACCCGCTGCACCGCTTAATACAGAGAAAAAAGCGCAGTTAGCCACTCTGCTTCAACGACTTCAACTCTGCTAGCACGCAAGGATAACTATGGCTATTGATAACATCTTCACGCCGCAAAATGAGCGTTTTTACGCCGTTACCACCCATGCTGCTGGCCCTCAGGGGGCGCTGCCATTAACGCCGCAAATGCTGATGGAGTCGCCAAGCGGCAATCTGTTCGGTATGACGCAGAACGCGGGTATGGGTTGGGATGCGAACAAACTGACGGGTAAAGAAGTCTTGATTATCGGGACTCAAGGTGGGATCCGTGCCGGGGACGGGCGGCCAGTCGCACTGGGGTACCATACCGGGCACTGGGAGATTGGTCTGCAAATGCAGGCGGCGGCGAAGGAAATTACGCGCAATGACGGTATCCCATTTGCGGCTTATGTCAGCGATCCATGCGACGGTCGTTCACAGGGGACGCACGGTATGTTTGATTCTTTACCCTATCGTAATGATGCGGCTATGGTTTTTCGCCGCCTGATTCGCTCTTTACCGACGCGTCGTGCGGTCATTGGCGTGGCCACCTGCGACAAGGGGTTACCAGCGACCATGATCGCTCTGGCGTCAATGCATGACCTGCCAACGATTCTGGTACCCGGAGGCGCAACTCTGCCGCCGACCGTTGGCGAAGACGCCGGCAAAGTACAGACTATCGGCGCGCGTTACGCCAATCATGAATTGTCGTTGCAGGAAGCGTCTGAACTGGGCTGCCGTGCCTGCGCTTCGCCGGGAGGTGGGTGCCAGTTTCTGGGAACAGCCGGAACGTCGCAGGTGGTGGCGGAAGCGCTGGGACTGGCTCTGCCGCATTCGGCCCTGGCGCCATCCGGGCAAGATGTCTGGCTGGAGAGCGCCCGTCAGTCGGCGAGAGCCGTGATCGATCTTGATCATAGGGGGATTACCACCCGCGAAATTTTGACCGATAAGGCGATTGAAAATGCGATGGTTATTCATGCTGCGTTTGGCGGCTCAACGAACCTGTTGCTGCATATACCGGCGATCGCCTATGCGGCAGGATGCACGATTCCTGATGTTGAACACTGGACGCGCATTAACCGCAAGGTGCCGCGTCTGGTAAGCGTACTGCCAAATGGTCCCGATTATCACCCGACGGTGCGCGCTTTCCTTGCTGGCGGCGTACCTGAAGTGATGCTGCATTTACGCCAACTTGGTCTGCTGCATGAAGACGCTATGACGGTGACGGGCCAGACGGTTGGTGAAAACCTGGACTGGTGGCAATCTTCGGAACGGCGAGAGAAGTTCCGTCAGTGTTTGCGGGATCGGGATGGTGTAGATCCGGATGATGTTATTCTTCCTCCTGCGCTGGCGAAGTCCCGTGGATTAACATCAACGGTGTGTTTCCCGGTCGGAAATATTGCTCCTGAAGGCTCGGTAATTAAGGCAACGGCTATTGACGCGTCGGTTGTAGATAGCGATGGCATTTATCGCCATACGGGAAGAGCGCGGGTATTTGTCTCAGAAGCGCGGGCCATCGGCGCTATCAAGAAGGGGGAGATTGAGCAGGGCGATATTATGGTGGTGATTGGCGGAGGTCCTTCGGGCACTGGCATGGAAGAAACCTATCAACTGACCTCGGCGTTAAAGCATATTTCCTGGGGAAAAACAGTTTCGCTAATTACTGATGCACGCTTTTCCGGCGTCTCAACCGGAGCTTGTTTTGGCCATGTTGCACCGGAAGCGCTAGCTGGAGGGCCTATTGGTAAATTACGTGATAACGATATTATTGAAATTATCGTCGATCGTAATGAATTAACCGGAAGCGTTAATTTTATAGGCACGACCGATCGGCCGCTGACGCCCGAGGAGGGGGCGTATGAACTGGCGATGCGCTCCGCGTATCCTGAACTGCGTGCCCATGCGTTTTTACCTGATGATACCCGCCTGTGGGCGGCGTTACAGTCTGTTAGCGGTGGAACCTGGCGAGGTTGTATTTACGATACCGATAAAATTATCGACGTCATTAACGCCGGTAAAAAAGCGCTCGGACTGTAGCTGAATCATAATTATCCGTCTGCGGGATTTATTTCGCGGACGGATTTTCCTTACCCGTTATTTATTATTATTTTCACTTGTTCCTATAAAGATGCTCATCACAAAAGCAAAATATCATAATTCATAAATAAGATATGACCATTGCCTCTAAAATATACTCATCAGTAATATCTATATATATAAATTGTTATATTGGCACACGATATAAGGGTGTATTCCTGATGCGCTAGCGCTCATCCAGGTCCCTCGTTTGCTTTGTATCATCTACTGGCGTTGGGGGATTCAAGAATGCAATTAACGATGAAGGATAAAATCGGCTACGGGTTGGGTGATACCGCCTGTGGCTTTGTCTGGCAGGCGACGATGTTCCTGCTGGCCTATTTCTATACTGACGTATTTGGTTTGTCAGCAGGTATTATGGGAACGCTGTTTCTGGTCTCCCGGGTGCTTGATGCGGTAACCGACCCGCTAATGGGCCTGCTGGTGGATCGTACCCGCACCCGCTATGGTCAGTTCCGCCCGTTCCTGCTCTGGGGAGCTATCCCGTTCGGTATTGTCTGTATGTTAACGTTCTATACGCCTGATTTTTCGGCAAATGGCAAAATTATATACGCCTGCGTAACCTACATCCTGCTCACTCTGGTCTATACCTTCGTTAACGTACCTTACTGCGCAATGCCTGGGGTGATTACCGCCGATCCGAAAGAGCGCCATGCTCTACAATCCTGGCGTTTTTTCCTCGCGGCGGCGGGATCGCTGGCGATAAGCGGTATTGCTT
Organism: Klebsiella sp. BDA134-6; assembly: GCF_015601345.1. NCBI lineage: Bacteria > Pseudomonadati > Pseudomonadota > Gammaproteobacteria > Enterobacterales > Enterobacteriaceae > Klebsiella > Klebsiella sp. BDA134-6. Next base: position 4,565,438 of record NZ_CP064784.1, on the reverse strand, counting down.
TACCGTTGGTGGGCATTATTGGCCAGGGGAATGAGCAGACAGGCTATTTTGGCGCCATGTGTGTACTGGGCCTGAGCGGAGTGGTGCTGTTGTTTGTGTGTTTCTGCACCACAAAGGAGCGCTATACCTTTGCGGTCCAGCCGGGGGCTTCGGTGGCGAAGGATCTGAAGCTGCTGCTGGGTAACGGGCAGTGGCGAATCATGTGCGCATTTAAAATGATGGCAACCTGCTCAAATGTAGTACGCGGCGGAGCAACGCTGTACTTCGTGAAGTACGTGATGGATCACCCGGAGCTGGCGACGCAGTTTTTACTCTACGGTAGCCTTGCAACCATGTTTGGCTCGCTATGCTCTTCACGTCTTTTAGGCCGTTTCGATCGTGTTAAGTCGTTCAAATGGATCATCGTGGCTTATTCGCTGATCAGCCTGCTGATTTTTGTGACACCAGCCCAGCATATTGCACTTATTTTTGCTCTCAACATCCTGTTCTTATTCGTGTTCAACACCACCACGCCGCTGCAATGGCTGATGGCTTCTGATGTTGTCGATTATGAAGAGAGCCGCAGTGGGCGTCGTCTGGACGGACTGGTGTTCTCAACCTATCTCTTCAGCCTGAAAATTGGTCTGGCTATCGGCGGAGCGGTCGTTGGCTGGATCCTGGCGTTCGTTAACTATTCCGCCAGTAACAGCGTGCAGCCGGATGAGGTACTGAGCACGATAAAAATTCTTTTCTGCGTTGTGCCTGTGGTTCTCTACGTTGGCATGTTCATCATGTTGTCGCTCTACAAGCTGTCCGATGCGCGAGTGGAGGCGATAAGCCAGCAGCTTATTAAACGCCGGGCCACGCAGAGTGAGGAACTCCCTGCCGCCGCCACAGCTATATCCCATTAACAGGAGGTTACCATGTACACTATCACCAACCCGATTCTGACAGGTTTCAATCCGGACCCTTCGATCTGCCGCCAGGGTGAGGATTATTACATCGCCACCTCAACGTTCGAGTGGTTTCCGGGCGTACGTATCTACCACTCGCGCGATCTAAAAAACTGGACGCTGGTGAGCACTCCTCTCAATCGCGTATCGATGCTGGATATGAAAGGAAATCCAGATTCGGGCGGTATTTGGGCTCCCTGTCTGAGCTATAGCGACGGAATGTTCTGGCTGCTGTATACCGATGTGAAAATCGTTGATTCACCGTGGAAGAATGGCCGTAACTATCTGGTTACGGCACCTTCGATTGAGGGGCCATGGAGTGAGCCTATCTCGATGGGTAACGGCGGCTTTGATCCTTCACTGTTTCACGACCGCGATGGGCGTAAATACTATATCTATCGTCCATGGGGGCCGCGTCATCACAGTAATCCGCACAATACTATTGTGCTGCAAGAGTATTTTCCGGCGACCGGGGAGCTTGCAAAACAGCGCAAAACGTTGTTTACCGGGACCGCGCTGGGTTATACCGAAGGCGCTCACCTCTACTATAAAGACGGTTGGTACTATTTGATGGTGGCGGAAGGGGGCACCAGTTACGAACATGCGGTGGTTATCCTGCGGTCCAGGCAGATTGACGGCCCATATGAACTTCACCCAGAAGTGACGATGATGACCAGCTGGCATACACCGGAAAACCCGCTGCAAAAAAGCGGTCATGGTTCGATGCTGGAAACGCATACCGGCGAATGGTATATGGCCTGGCTGACCAGCCGCCCTTTGCGCTTACCCGGCGTGCCGCTTCTTGCTTCTGGCGGACGTGGATATTGCCCGCTGGGACGCGAAACGGGCATCGCTCGCGTCGGCTGGCGTGACGGCTGGCCGTATGTCGAAGGCGGTAAACACGCGCCATTAACGGTTCCCGGGCCGAAAATGACGGAATGTGCGACCGTGAACAATGGCGACTGGCGCGATGACTTTACGCATGGTGCGCTGGATCCTGAGTGGCAAACCTTACGTATTCCCTTTGACGAGACGTTAGGCTCTCTGAGCGCGCGTCCCGGTTTTTTACGTCTTTATGGGCATGACTCTTTGAATTCAACTTTTACGCAGGCTACGGTTGCTCGCCGCTGGCAGCACTTCACATTCCGCGCCGAAACGCGGATGCAGTTTTCGCCCGTTCACTTTCAGCAGAGCGCAGGGCTGACGTGCTACTACAACAGTAAAAACTGGAGCTATTGCTTTGTGGATTTTGAAGAGGGGAGAGGCAGAACGCTGAAGGTTTTACAGCTCGACCATAATGTTCCTTCTTGGCCGCTGCATGACGATCCCATTGTGGTACCGGAACACGTAGAAAGTATCTGGTTACGGGTCGATGTGGACAAGCTGGTATATCGCTATGCGTATTCTTTTGATGGCAAGCAGTGGCATACGGTACCGGTAACCTATGAGGCGTGGAAACTTTCGGATGATTATGTCGGCGGACGTGGTTTCTTTACCGGCGCCTTTGTGGGCCTGCATTGCGAAGATATCAGCGGTGATGGTTGCTACGCTGATTTCGACTATTTTACCTACCAGCCGACGATAAAGTAGGCATTTAGCCCGGGTAACCCAGCGCGCGCGAAAGCTGGAGCCCGGCTTCCTGAAGCTGCTGGCGAAAACTCGCCAGCTCTTCATCGTTCACCCGCGAGGTCAGCGTAGAGAGGCTTAATGCCGCAATGACGCGCGATTCATGGTTCCAGACAGGGACTGCCACGCAGCGGACGCCCTGTTCATTTTCTTCGTTATCAAACGCGTAACCTTGCTCGCGGGTCAGTGCCAGCGTTTTTCGTAGGGCTTCTGCGGAGGTAATGGTGGCGGGAGTGTAGGCGGTGAAGCAATAATCGATCAGCAGCGTCTCCAGTTCCTCTTTGCTAAGCCATGCCACCAGAACTTTGCCTATTGCCGTTGCGTGGACTGGTAGGCGACGGCCAATACGGGAGTAAGCGATGGCAGCTAGCTTGCCTTCGATTTTTTCAATATAAACACCCTCGCGTCCATCAAGGATGCCGAGGTGAGTGGTCTGGCCGGTGCGTGAAGAGAGCTCAGTCAGCCAGCCTTTCGCTTTCTGGCGAATATCCATGGTACCCACGACAAAGTAACCCCGTTCAACCAGCTTCATGCCAAGCCGGTATTTACCATTTTCAGGGTTTTGATCGATATATCCATGCAGCTGTAGCGTTTTGAGCAGAGAGTGAAGGGTACTTTTACTCAACCCCATTTGTTTGCTGATGTCGGTGATTTTTAGCTCTGTCGTCTGTTCATTGAACAGATTCAGGATCTGTAACGCGCGTTCAACAGATTGAATAATTGGCATGATTTACAACCATCTCCCTGGATTTATGAGGCAACGTACCCGTTTGATCGTTAAAAATCAATCCAGAGCGCGGCACTTTGGCCTGGGGAAGAGTGATTTTGGAAACGGCGTTTTTAACCGGTCGCTTCCAGCAGCAGTAAATCCATCAGCAGGACCAGGTTTGACTCAAAGGAGGTGACGCCTGAGGCCTCCGCAGCAAAATGTACCGCTTCATCATACAGCGCAAAGTGCAGATCGGCGATGCCGGCAAGGGTGTTGGCTGATGCACGGGTAAACGCGACCACCGTCATGCCGATATTTTTTGCTATCCGCGCTTTATCAAGTACCTGTTCTGTTTCGCCGCTGCGCGATACCGCGATAAACACCTGATACCGTGCGGCATTGCTTAAGAAAATATTGCGGCTATCGCCGGGTCCGGAGATAAACGCCGTTTTGCCCAACACCTGAAGCTTCTTTGTCAGATACTCCGCAAAAAGATAAGAAAATCCGGCGCCATAGAGAAAAAAACTCTCCTTTTCGCGCAGCAACGAGCAAAAGCCATCACGTTTGTCCGCGGTGACCCAGTGAAAAGTTTGCTGATAGTTAGCGATAAATTGGTTGAAAAGACCGGGCAAATCCGCGGCGATTTGTGTTTGAGGAGCAATGTGAGGCGTTTCAGAGAGCAACTGCTTGCAGTGCCAGATAAATTCGCTGTAGCCGCTAAAACCCAGTTTCTGACACAAACGCATAATGGTAGCGGTAGAGACGAAAGTGGCCTTTGCCAACTGGCGAACGGTGATATTGCCGATCAGCAGGGGATGTTCAGTAAGGTACGACAACACCCGATATTCCGCGCGGGTCAGGGCGTTACCGCGCGTTAAAAGCGTCGCCAGCCGGTTACTCATTTCACAACCTGAATGGTGGGGATGAAAAGCAAGATCACCTCTGGAGATTAAAGGGTTACCCGAGACCCGGCTTTCGAAATAGCGTTAACTGCCCTTCATAAACGCGGGGGTGACGTTAGCCTGCGCAAAGATTGTCGTTTTTTTTTGCGCTGCCGACAAGCGGCTCAGGACTGAGCCGCGTTAAAAGCCGCTTTTATATCGCTTCACCCTCGCGCCAGGCTTTATGCAGGGCAGGCCAATACTCGCGGTTGGCGTCGATCATCTCGTCAAGGATTGCTTTCGCATGCGCCATTGTCGGGACGGTGCGATTGAGCGTAAAGGCTTGCAGCGCTTTTTCGTAGCTGCCTTCAATTGTCGCTTCCACCAGCAGCTGTTCTGATGCCAACTGCTGCTGAAGTAAGGTTTGATGAAATAGCGGCACCTGGCCCACACGGATAGGTTCCGGACCTTCTGAGGTGATGTAGGCCGGGATCTCAACTACCGCATCGTAGGGCAGGTTGCTTATTGCGCCCCGGTTTTCGACCATCACCAGATGTCGTTGATGCAGGTTGAACGCCAGCGAGCGGGCAACGTCAACAATGAATTCGCCGTGTACTCCGACATGAAACGCATCCGATAGGACACCGGTGCGCTGATACTCTTCGGCGGCGGCAAACAGTTTTTTCTCCCGGCCGTTCATTACTTCATTCGCACGGGTGTAGTCAGGATCCTGATGTTCGACAATCTGGTTTGGCATCAGGTAGTACTGTAAATAGGGGTTTGGCAAATAGTCTGGGAAATTATCCATAATTGGCTGGATATTTCGCCATGTTTTCACCCACGACGGGTCGGAGTGCTGAGGGTCAGTTTTCGCGGCATCTTCAGTTAATAAACCGAATTTAGCGATATGGCGACGTAGCTCCGGCAGTTTATCTTCGCCATCGACCAGAACGCGGGTAAACCAACCAAAATGGTTCAGACCGAAGTAATCGACTTCTAGCTTATGGCGATCGACGCCAAGGATCGCGCCCATATTTCGCATCGCCGCGACCGGCATATCGCAGATGTTGAGCACTCGCGCATTCGGTCGCAGTCGGCGTACGCCTTCGGCTACGATGGCCGCCGGATTGGAGTAGTTAACAATCCAGGCTTTTTCATGCGCATAGCGGGTCACAAAATCAATCAGCTCAACCATCGGCAGGATGGTACGCAAACCATAAGCTAACCCGCCCGGCCCGCAGGTTTCCTGGCCGACAACGCCGTGACGCAGCGGGATTTTTTCATCCTGCTCGCGCATTTTATACTGGCCCACGCGCATTTGAGCGAAGATGAAATGTGCGCCGCTGAAGGCGGCCTCGGGATCGGTTGTCACGCTAAAGCGGATGGTTGCGCTATGGTCTCGTATCACTTTCTCAACAACCGGCGCGATGGTATTTTGCCGCTTTTCATCAATATCATAGAGGCGGATTTCCGCCAGCGGAAACTCGCTCAGCCGCACCATCAGGCTTTTTACGATGCCTGGAGTATAGGTACTGCCGCCTCCGGCAATGGTCAAAATGAACGGGGGTTTAAACATGATTATCTCCTTCAGAGAAACGTCTCAACGGCTTCTCGCATTTTCTTGACGTGCAGTCCGTAGACCACCTGGACGTTATTACCTTGCTTGATGATGCCTTTCGCGCCTGTTGCCTTGAGCGCGGGTTCATCAATGATGTCGACATCTTTCACGGTGACGCGTAAACGGGTGTAGCAGTTATCAACGACGTCAATATTTTGACGCCCGCCAAGACCAGCGATAATTGATTCGCCCAGTCCGTCGTTTTTTCCTTTGGCCTGATACTCTTGTTTGCTATACAGCCGCGTCTCCTGTTGATCATCCTCACGGCCCGGCGTCTTCATATTGAATTGAAGGATCAGGAAGCGGAATACGACAAAATAGAGCGCGAACATAATGAGACCGACGCCGATATACATCGGCCAGTTTGACTTCTCGGTGCCCAGCGGGAGGTTATAAAGAATGAAATCGATAATGCCATTCGCGCCGATCGCATGAACGCCAAACAGCGAAAAGAGCATCATGCCGAGGCCGGTCAGCACGGCATGGGCAACAAACAGCAGCGGGGCAACGAACAGGAAAGAAAACTCAATAGGCTCGGTCACGCCGACCAGCAGGGAGGTCAACGCTGCCGGGATTAGTATTGCTTTTGCTGCGGCTTTACGCTCTGGCTTTGCGGTCAGGTACATCGCCAGCGCGGCGGCAGGCAGGCCGAACATTTTGCTGATGCCGCGAGCATCCCAGACCACCGTGCTGCTGAGCTGTTTGACCTGCGGGCAGGCCATTTCGGCGAAGTAAATATTACGTGCGCCCTGATAAACCGTGCCGCATACCTCCTGCGTTCCGCCCAGTTCGGTATAAAGGAAGGGGGTATAGACCAGATGATGCAGTCCTGTCGGCACCAAAATGCGCTCAAGAAACCCGTAAATCGCTACACCGAAGGGGCCGGAGCCTTTAATCGCCAGGGCCATCGCGCTGATACCGTGCTGAACGAACGGCCACACTTCGCTCATCAGCACGCCAAGCAGCATTGAGACCGGCAGCATGATGATGGCAACGAAGCAGTGGCCAGAGTAGATTGCCATAGCCCCGGAGAACTGTACGGGAGAGTATTTATTGTAGAGATAGCCTGAAAGCGCACCGGTAAGGATCCCGGCGAAGACCCCCATCTCGAGTACCTGAACGCCCAGAACCATGCTCTGACCCGCCGCTTTCATTTGCTCGGGTGCCGCGAGCTTATCCTGTAGCTGAAGCGTGATGTTCATAGCGTTGATAAAGACGATAAATGTCACGAGGCCGATGAGCGCCGCGTAGCCTTTATCGCGCGTGGCCAGGCCAACAGGAATACCCACGGCGAAGATTAGCGCCAGATTCACCAGTACCGATACCGCAGATTTGGCGATTAGCTGGCCGATATTCTGTATGAAAGGATGGCCGAGGAAAGGCAGGTATTCAGCAAGGTTACCGTTACCGAGCACGTTGCCAAAAGCGATAAACAGACCCACTATCGGCAAGATAAGTACCGGTCCATACAGTGATTTTCCAAAGTTTTGTAGGGCGTTCACAGCTCGTTTCATGTTTATCTCTCTTTTAGAACTGCGCACAGGGTGCGTTTCAGGCATAAAATTAGCAGGAGCAGGGGGCGTGAATCTATTTATCTTATTGTTTTAAAAACAAATGACGCGGAAAGTAACATGTAACCTTCCGGGGTGTGAAGGCGGTAACAGTGTCTAAGGTAATGAGTAGCTTAGATTAGTAGAGGCACAAAATTGCGTGAATAACGTGCGTGGGAACAACAAATATTCATTTATAAATCAGTCCGGTGGTGCCGCCAGGCTATTATCGTAAATAGGGTGTTTCTTAAGAAGAAATTCTTTCGGGTGGGCATATGAGCGAGTGTCTATCTTGTAGTGCAATCATTGTGGATGATCATCCCCTGGCGCGCATGGCCATTCGTGGCGTGCTGGAAAAGCAGCGCATTACCATTATCAACGAGTATGAAGACGGGGCTGCGGCCCTAAAGGCGTTGGCAAAAACGGTGGTGGATATCGTCGTTGTGGACGTTGAAATCCCCGGTATTAATGGCGTTGAGCTGGTGGAAAAACTCAGAGCACAGGGTTTTACCGGGATATTAATTGTGGTGTCAGCAAAAAACGATCGTTATTACAGTAAACGCTGCGCTCAGGCGGGGGCGAACGCTTTTATTAGTAAAAGACAGGATATGGATAATATTCTGGCGGCGATTAATGCAGCGCATAATGGTTATAGCTATTTTCCTTTTTTCCTCGAAGAACCGACGGTTGCGCTAACGGATAGCCAACGTCTGGAATCACTCTCGGCGCAGGAAATGAAGGTGATGAGTTATATGCTAAGCGGCTTAGACAATTCGCAGATTGGCGCAGCCATGTTTATTAGCGCTAAAACGGTGAGTACTTATAAAACGCGGCTGATGGAAAAGTTAGGCTGTAAATCGTTGGTCGAACTCCTCTCCTTTGCCCATCAAAATAAGCTGACCTGACGATGAAAGCGTGGCGCGCAATACTCCTTATTATCTGGATAGTTAGCGCTCATGGCGTTCATGCGCAGGGCGAGTCTCCGGTTGAACTGGAGCTGTCTGGCTACAGCTACATCACGCCGGTTCCGGTTTATTTGAGCGAGGATGACAGGCGGTGGCTGCAGCAGAAAAGAGCGCTACGCGTGGGGGTTTATCTACCGGGACAGCCTCCGCTGGTGCAAACCACGCTTACCGGACGCTACCGGGGAATGAATGCGGATTATTTGACGCTAATCCACTACTCGCTGAATATCCGCATTACCGTGCTGGGGTATCAAAATCGCGCCGATGCGATTCGCGCACTTAGGGCGGGTGAAATTGATACGGTGCTGACCGGCCTTGATACCCGGCCCTCTGTGGAAGAGGGGATCCAGCTTTCTGCTTCACTGGTCCATTCCTGGCCGGGGCTGGTGACTTCTCTGGTAAACGTCATGGCCCCCTTACACAGCCCGCAGAGTACGCGCGTGGCGGTTGTTGAAGGTTACCCTGATGCTGATTTTATTCATCAGGCGTTTCCGAATGCCGAGATTGCCAATTACGCCAATTATCAGGAAGCGCTGAGCTCTGTTGCCTACGGGCAAAATGCGTGGTTTATGGGGGACTCGCTGACCACCAGTACCTGGCTGTCGCAGGAGTTCAGCCTGGCGTTGAGTACGGTTAAATTCTGGTCTTCGCCGCAGAAAACGAGCCACTTTTTATTTTTACCAGCGCAGGCGCGTTTGCGGAAGATTATTAACAGCACCATCAGCGCGATAGATGAAAATCTCCACGGGCAAATTGCGCAGTCGACGATTGATAAAGGCAATCTCTCTTTTCTGCTTGAACCGCTCAATCTCACCTCGCGTGAAAAGCAGTGGTTAAAGAGTCACAAGACGCTGCGGGTGATTATTAATCCATGGTTTGCGCCGTATACCATGGCGGATAGTAATCAGGAAATACGTGGGGTGATAGGGGATATTCTTAATCTGATCGGTCTGCAAACGGGAATGCAGTTTGAAACGGTTGTCGTCAAATCGAATGAAGATATGATTTCTGAGATGAAAAAGGGCAACTGGCATATTGTACAGGCTGCAACCTATGATTTGAGCCGCGAAAACGATCTCTCCTTTACCCATCCTTTTATTACCACCCAGTTTGTCATCGTGGTCAGAAAGGAGGATGCACAGGAAACCGCGCTTCAGCCGGGGACCCGGGTGGCAATCAGCGCCGATCACACTCTACTGATGAAAATGAAAACCCGTCATCCGAATATCCACTGGGAGGAAGTCGAGAACTCCAGCGTAGCATTAAATCTTGTTGCAACAGGGAAGGTTGATGCCGCGATTTCCAATCAGCTGACCGCTCGCTACCTTAGCGAGCACTATTATCCTGACCAGCTAGCGTGGCTTCCGCTAGCGGAAGCACAGCCAGCGGCAATCAGTTTTGGTGTTCCTCGTTCTGAGCCTGAATTAAGGCAGATTCTTGATAAAGCGCTTGATGATATTCCGCAGAAAGAAGTTTTGCAGATTGTCAGTAAGTGGATACGCCTGCCGGACGTCCGAATAGATACCTGGGAGCTATATAACCGGCCTTTTTATCTGGTGGCTGCTCTCGCAGCTTTGCTGGTGGTAAGTGCTTTACTCTGGGTGGCCTACCTGGCACTGCAAGTTCGCAGAAGAAAGGCGTCCCAGCGTTTACTCGAGATGGAAAAAAACAAAGCCCAGAAGGCAAATGAAGAGAAGCGTGAATTCCTTTCTTACATGAGCCACGAGATCCGCACGCCGGTAAGTGCGATTGTCGGATTTCTGGAACTTCTGCAGCAGTCTACTACCCACCTCACGCCTGCCGATAAAGCGTCGGTCGAGCATGCCGCGATGGCTTCACGCTCATTGCTAAAACTGATTGGTGAGATTCTTGACCTCGAAAAGATAGAGTCCGGGTTACAAGAGGTGGTTGTGAAGTGGGTGCATACGGATGCCCTGATAAGAGAAAAAATATTGCTCTTTACTGCACTTGCCGCGCAAAAGGGAATAGCGCTGTGCTATGAATCGCATCTGGAACCCAAAGAAGCCATGCAGCTTGATCCTCAGTTGTTGGGACAGGTGCTGACCAACGTGATTGGTAATGCGGTGAAGTTCACCCGTGATGGGCGCGTTCAGGTGTCGGCGAGAAAGCGCGATCGCACGCTGACGATCTCGGTGAGTGACACAGGGCCAGGGATCGGAAGCGAAGAACAAAAGTCCCTGTTTATGCCCTTCAGCCAGGGGAATGTGGGGGAACTTCATCGTGGTTCTGGCCTGGGGCTAGCGATTTCGAGAGCGCTGATGCAGCAAATGGGAGGAACAATTGATCTGCACAGTGAGCTTAATCGGGGGACCCGCGTGGTGCTAAGCCTGCCAGTGCAAACGTCATATGATGCCATTCCTGAATCCGTTGCAACCGAGCCTTCATCGTCGGTCATTGACAGAGCGCTGCGAGTATTAATCGCTGACGATCACCCCTCCAGCCGTCTTCTACTCAAACGCCAGCTCGCCAACCTGGGTATTGCTGCCGATGAAGCCGGAAATGGTGAAGAGGCGTTACGCTATCTCCAGCAGGACCATTACGACCTGGTTATTACCGATCTCAATATGCCGGTGATGGATGGAATCACCTTGACCCGGCAGGTGCGAGGATTTGATAGCAAGCTGCCTATCTGGGGACTGACTGCGACGGCACAGCAGCATGAACGTGAACGCTGTCTTGCGGCGGGAATGACGGGATGTCTTTTTAAACCGATTACGCTTGCGCAAATTTCTCGACTGTTAGCCGAAGTGAGCGAGACGAGCCGGGCTGCGTTTGATGAGAAGCGGCTGGCGGTGCTGGCGCAAGGCAATCGGTCGCTGATGCTCACGGCTCTGCGCGATGCGCAGCGGGAAAATCGACGCGATCTGGAGGCCGCCCGAGTGGCCGCTCGCGAGGAGAACTATCCATCTGTGAAACATCATATTCATCGCCTCAACGGTACTGCCCAGCTTCTGGGGGCTAATGAATTGGTCAATATTGCCCAACGGCTTGAAGATCGGCTGCCCGATGCTATTTCGACGACAGAACTTATCAACGTTTTGGACCAAATAGAAAGTTCGCTTAATAAGCTGGAACAGTCCATCGAATGTTTCCAGTCATAATCTCTTGTCCTACATCTGTAGGCCCTTCCTGACAGAATTATCAGCGTTCGCTGATGTTACCCTGCGGTTAACCAGGTAAAATTAGCCCTGTTCCGACGCAATATATTTCGTTAACTGTTAAGGGAATATTGTCTAAGAAAAATCTAAAATCATGGTTATTACAGGTTCTGGCTATCAAAGACTAATAGATCATTAAGTTGCACCTATGCATTGTACTAGTTTTAAATTCCATGTTTTTATTTATTATTGGTTTTTTGGTTTGGCCATTAGCGCTCTTCATGGATTAATAATCCATGAAAGATGAAAAGATAGTAGAAACGATCGTTTTTAACTTAATAAGTGAAAACCATTACTTTTATGCTGTCATAAAAAAATATTTTCTGTAAATTTTACATCGAAACACGAAAGGGATTACAGACGCTAAATAACAAAGAGGATTATGTCGGAAAGGTAAGCTTTATGGATTTGTCAGACGCCATTTTTTCTGATGATTACTTTTTTATCGTCGGCATCTGTGCGTTGTTAACGCCGGAGTTGATTGATGAAAACTACTATATTATAGACATTGAAACGATAAACCTGTCAGAGGTGCGAAAGCACATATTTCCCGGCAGGAAAGTTATTGCGTTTATTACCAATGATCTTGACTATTATGCATTAATGCATCTGCCGGATTTCATTTTTATTGATAAAAAATGTCGATTGAATGAGATCCCCTCATGTTTACTGGTTAAGAATTCAAGATATAACTATAGAGTGAAATATTCACTTTCTCGTCGTGAGAAAGAAGTGCTCTCTTGTATGCAGAAAGGCCTGGATGCTAAAGAAATTGGTATTGAGCTAGGGATGACGATGAAAACGTTTTATACCCATCGGCGCAGTCTGATATTTAAGCTTCAGCAGAACAATCGCGTTTCGCTGTATCAAAATATTGTGCGCAGCGAATCCTATAAGTTAAGCACTTGCGAATATAACTGAGTGGTATCACTCGTTAAAAAATTATGGAGGTGAAAGCTACAAAGATTTTTTAGGATTACTTATTTATTTTCAAAAATTCAATTAATTATCTGGAACTTATATATGAAAAAGATTGCACTGATTTCTGCACTTATGTCTCTGTCCGTATTTCAGGCTGCAAATGCCGCTGACGGAGTTATCAATTTTACCGGAAACATTACGGGGACAGCCTGCGTGGTTGATACTTCCGCTATTTCTCAACCTGTTGATCTCGGCACTATCTCTACCACGGCATTTACCGGTGGTAATGGTGCTACGGCGGCGGCGAAGCGCTTTAACATTGTGCTGAAATCCTGCCCTGCCAGCGTTTCCAGCGCCAGCATTCGTTTTGATGGTACCACCAGTGCCGCGAATCCTTCTATTCTGGCTCTTAGCAACGGGCAAACTGCATCGAATGTTGGCGTGGCCCTTTATGAGCAGGATAGCACGACGCTTATTCCAGTAGGCTCCACCTCGGCAAGCGTGACTTTGCTGGAAGATGTGAATAATACCCTGACCTACTTCGCTAAATATATGGCGACGGGCGCAGTTGGTGCAGGAACAGCAAATTCCTCTACGTCATTTACAGTAACTTATCAGTAACCGCAGGGCCCTTTGTGGCCCTGATTTAGTCTCTCAGGATCTCTTCATGTTTCGGAAAGTATTAAAAAAAATCGCTGTGAGTTTGTTACTTATCTCAACAAGCGCCATCAGTGGTGTGGAAATTGGTGGCACCCGATTAATTTATAATGGCACTGGTCATCAAGCGGCGATCAGCGTAAGTAACCCAGATAATACACCCTATTTAATTCAGTCATGGGTCAGTAAAAATGAGAACAGTGATGATGGTGATAGCCTTTTTGTCACTACGCCACCGCTATTTAAATTAAATCCACATACGCAGAATTCTGTACGTGTGATGTTAGCCGGTAACGCTGTACCTCAAGACCGCGAAAGCGTGTATTGGTTGAATATTAAATCAATACCTTCTTCGTCGGCGGAGGCGAAGAATGAGTTGTTGATTGCTGTAAAAAGTAAAATGAAAGTTTTTTATCGCCCCGCAGGATTAAAAGGCGACCCTTCATTAGCTTATCAGCAATTAACCTTTTCCGCCGCGGGTGGAAAACTCAGTGTGCATAATCCGACTCCTTATAGCGTGTCGCTTTATGATGTAAAAGTTAATGGTAAAGAATTAGCAAAACCTCCAATGGTTTTACCATTCCAGACGCTATCGCTACCTCAGACAACAGTAGCGAGTGGTGAAGTATCGTGGCGTGCGATAAATGACTTTGGAGGCATTACGGCTCAACATAAATTTAAAATTTAGGTTAATTATTCATGCTCCAGTTTAATGCGATGTCAGGTTGTGCAAAATTAACTCAGTTAGCTGCGCTTATTTTTTTATGCATTTATGTCCCAGCGCTACTGGCTGAGGATTATTTTGCCCCGGATTTTATTGAAACTCGCGGAAATCTTCCTCGTGATGTTGATATCTCCCGTTTTAGCAAAGCCGACGGGCAGATGCCCGGCGTGTATCATGTCGATGTTTATCTCAACGGAAATTACGTCGACTCGCGCGACATCGTATTTGTCAGTCATGAAAGCGATTTAATGCCAGTGCTGACCCGTGCAGATTTTACGCAATGGGGCGTGAAGCCAAATGCGCAGCCCAACTGGATGGCGTTGGATGAATCAGCGACGGTTGAAAATATCAGCAACCTACTGCCCGGTAGTCAGCTTCATTTTCAGTTTAATGGAATGCGGCTTGAGCTCTCTGTTCCCCAGGAGTATCTGAGACGGGATCCTCAGGGTTCGGTATCACCGGCTCAGTGGGACGATGGACTAAATATGCTGTTTTTGAACTATAACGTTTCCGCCGCCAATAACCATGGCGGCACTGAATCGCAAAACGATAGTTATTTAAACCTGCGTAGCGGCATTAATGTCGGACCCTGGCGGCTGCGTAATTATTCAACCTATAACAACAACAACGGAATGAGTCGCTGGAACACCATTGCTACCTCCCTTGAGCGGGATATAAAAACGCTGAAGAGCCAGTTTAGCGCGGGTGATGGTTATACCCAGTCCGGGGTCTTCGACAGCGTAAATTTTCGTGGTGTTCAGCTCTATTCGGATGACTCAATGCTGCCAGAAAGCGTACGCGGGTTTGCTCCCGTGGTGCGCGGTATCGCACAAAGTAACGCCCAGGTAACCATACGTCAGGGTGGCAACATTATCTGGCAGTCGTATGTTCCACCAGGCCCTTTTGTGATTGACGACCTATATCCCACTGCCGCCAGCGGCGATCTTGACGTGGCGGTACGTGAAGCGGATGGCTCGGTACATCAGTTTATCCAGCCCTTTTCCGCGGTACCGGTAATGCAGCGGGAAGGCCAGTTTAAATATGCGCTGGCTGTGGGGCAGTATCGGGCGGCAAATGATCAGGATAAGGAACCAACGTTTTTGCAAACGACTCTGAGCTATGGTTTGCCCTGGGATACCACGGTTTACGGCGGAATGCTGACTTCAGCAGATTATTGGGCTGGCGCATTAGGAATAGGGAAAGGATTTGGCGATCTTGGTTCGCTCTCTTTTGATACCACATTTGCCCATTCGCAATTACCCGAGAAGACCCAGGAGGGGGTTTCGTTACGCGCGCAGTATGCCAAGGATTTTGCGACAACCGGAACCTCTCTGAGTTTGATGGGCTACCGCTACTCCTCATCGGGCTTTCGTGACTTTCAGGAAGCAAACGGCGATGTGAATCCGTTCCGCATGGTAAGTGATGAAACGCGGCTTGATGACAACTGGCGCTATCAACGTAATAAACGCAGTAAAGCTCAGGTCACGCTGAATCAAAGGCTCGGTGACTGGGGTAACGTAAATCTTTCCGCCTGGCAGCAGGATTACTGGGGAGGTGATAGCGAGCGCAGTGTGAATGTGGGATACAACACCAGCGTTAACAATATCAATTATGGCCTGAACTATAGCTATTCGAAGGGGCCATGGCGCAATGACAACGATCATATTGTCGCTTTTACGATGCAGATCCCGCTGTCACGTTTCTTGTCGGACAGTTGGATGACGCTCTCTGCTAGCAGCAATAAGAAAGGTGATAGCGTTTCGCAGATGGGATTATCCGGCTCTGCATTGGAAGATAAAAACCTGAGCTGGAACGTGCAGCAGGGCTATAACAGCAAAGGCTCCGATACGATGGGCAGCGCTTCCGTCAACTATAAAGGGCGCCATGGAGAGTATCAGCTTGGCTACAGCTATTCTCGTGATAGCCGCCAGCTTTCAGCAGGCGCGATGGGCGGGTTGGTGGTGCATCCATACGGTATCGCCGCGACTCAGCCGCTCGGCGAGACCATGGCGCTGGTAAAAGCGGATAACGCCGCTGGAGTAAAAGTGGCAAACAATGGTGGGATTTATACCGACAGTAAAGGTTTTGCCGTGGTGCCATATGTGACGCCCTATCGGCAGAACAGTCTATCGCTGGATACCGCCACGTTGAATAACAACACGGATGTTCTCAATGATACTCGTACGGTAGTGCCCACGAAAGGTGCTTTAGCGCTGGCAGATTACCCCACCGTAACGGGATACAAAATCATGCTACAGCTGTCCAGAAAAGAGATCCCGTTTGGGGCGACGGCCAGCATAAAAAATCGCGATAACCTGACGGATGGCATCGTTGACGAGCGCCAGCGGGTCTGGCTAAACGGCGCACCGGAGAAGGGGACCGTGGAGGTGAACTGGGCGGGTGAAAGCTGCCGCGCAACATATCAGATAACCTCGTTTTCAGACACCACGCATTACGTTACTGCACCATGCCATTAAGCAGGAGAGAAAAAATGAAACCGATTGTCATCACCCTGATTTTTGCTGCTCTGGGGATATTTTCTCAAGCTGCTCTGGCCTGGGATTGCACGACCCCAACGCCTTCAACCACCGTCTCGCCGCAGAATATTACGATATCGCGCGATCTCCCTATTGGTGCAGTTATCGGCACTCAGCTTGTGACGCCAACCATCAATGCGTTCAGCTGTTACAACTCTGCTGATGGCGTAATCTCCAATCAGACCTTAGGCGTGATTGCGAACGGCACATTTGATTCGATGGTGAACGGTCGGCGCGTGTATAAAACCAACGTTGCCGGTATTGGCTATGCCATCTCGGGTTCAACGACAAAATGCGCCGGTGGCAGTGCGGCGGTTACCGGCAGCAATACGATCCGGGGCGATATCAATACCGCTAAACTTTGTGAGAACACCAGCGGAATGATTAGCCCGACGTTAAATGGCACCGTAACGGTGACGTTTTATAAAACGGCAACCGAAACCGGATCCGGCACGATAACCGCGAAATCCGTAGGTGCGCTGGTTTTACTGAATAATTCGCTGCTTTGGCAATCCCCTGAGGCGGAGGTCAATATCAACGCCTTCACGGTGACAACTCCGGCCTGTAAGCTGGCGACGGCAGCGATACCTGTTGATATGAGAGAGGTCGATAAACGCGCCTTCAGCGGCAAAGGTTCTACTCCTGGTGACGCCTATACCCAGTCGTTCAATCTCCCGCTCACCTGCAACGCTGGAACCCGGGTTAGCGTCAAAATGGAGGGGAATATTTTTGATGCAACAAGAGGAGTGATCAATACGACCAGCGGCAATAATGCTGCCACGGGCGTGGGCATTCAGTTGCTTTATAATAATCAGCCGATGGCGCTGGGTTCGGATGTCGGCGTGGGGACTTCCTCGGCAAGCGGTGGATTCAGCGTACCTCTAAAGGCGCGTTATTATCAGACTGGGGATAAGATCACTACCGGTACCGCGAACGGCGTGCTGTCATTTACGATGACTTATCAATAACGAGATTGCCGCTTCATGCATGTCTATGTAAGGTGGATTGCTGGGAGCGATTTCATTAGAAAACTGGCCTGTACCGGTTGTACCGCCTGAACCAATACATGGGCTTTGATATCGGTGACGCCTATATTGCCAATTGCAGGAAAAACATCTCTTTCCAGTGAACGCCAGATATCTTCGGCGTAGTCTTCTGTAACGCTGGTTTTCTTGACGTTCCACCAACGTTCAGCGACAAGTTTGAACGTGTTGGTCTTTGCTTCCAGGTATTCCTTGCCAGTTCTTTCTGGTGTTCCTGAGGATCGATCTCTTTTACCAGTAATGCACGAGATTCAGCTCTGAGTTTACGCGCATCGGAAAGTGAGACAGCAGGGTAGGCGCCGAAGCTTTGCTTGGTTCTCTGCTTTGTTAAGGGGCGATGATAACGGAACTGCCAGAGTTTGCTTCCACTGGATTTGATAAGCAGCGTCAACCCATCACCATCGTATAGCTGGTAATCGGTATCTTTAGGTTTGGCGGTTTTGATTTCCGTATCCGTTAACGGCTTGGTTCGTCGTGCCATGAGTCGTCTCCATGCTTTTAGGGCCAACGAAAACAATAGAGTTTTTCGTTGGACCTATCAATGGGCCTAAAAGGTTCGGATTTAATTAGTTCTCTTCGGACTTCGCGGGACAATTTGAGGGCACAAAAAAGCCCGCAGGGCTTGCGCCGTGCGGGCTCTTAGGACTTCATCGGATGACTCTGGTAATCACCGATGGAGAATTTTGGGCTGGCGTCCTTGTAATTGGTGGGGGAGGTGGTTGAGTTTGTTGGGGATTTTGATTTTTTGCGGGGAAGGGAAGGCGCGAAATGAGTGGCGATGGTGTTGATATGGAAGGAGTTTTTTTAGCGTGTTGATTTTTATGATTATTATTGGGGCCGGGTTTTGCGTGTTTCGATAGAGGATATTGACTTCTAGCGCATAATATAGTCGGCTAACTTTCCTTAGAATGCTTTGCGCCTTGATGCAGATAGGCGAATGTTAAGATACGTCAGATATCTCAAGCTCATGACCCGCTTCGATGGGCTACTTGCACATTGATCGCCCCGGTTTTCCACTGTCACGGCAAAATGCTCTTTTGCAGATTAGTGCTGAATTATTGCCTGGATTATGCACTGTTTATTAATCCTTTTAATCAGATTACGTAGTTAAAGAAGAGTTCTGCCGACATGACTTCTTTCAATACCACAGTTGTAAACTGTCCTGTTGTAGGGGAGGCGCAGTTGTGCTAACACAAAAGCTTTGTACTTGGGGGCTTTCTTCATCTTCCGCCTTCTATGGAGTAGTTTTTCAGAAAGTGCCATATACCTAGCTAGCTCGTTCCTACAACTGTTTTGATGGAAGCCAATTTGTCAAATAAATTGGGTTATAACCTGCTGGTTCTCGATGTATGCTTAGAATTGTTATAAACACAGACTGACCTAAACTATCTTGATGTTGCATAAATACAAATAACGTCACTAAGAATTAGGTCCGACTTTGACATCGATAATTTAAAAATATAAAAGGCATTTAGGGATGAAAATCGAGACTATAAGACTACATAATTTTCGTTGCTTTGGGCGTGAAGTGGTCGAGCTCAATTTCGAAGAAGGGCTGACAACGTTTATTGGCGGGAATGGTTCCGGAAAGACAGCAGTGCTGCAGGCTGTGTCCCGTTTGTTTGGTACATCGCCAGTTCAGCGGTCGGTACAACGTCGGGATTTTCACATACCTCTTGACCAGCATGAGGTACAGTCTGGGGAAAGCCTGTTTGTTGAAGCAATACTTGCCTTCCCTGAGCTGGCCGCTCGAGACGGCTCTTCTCTTGATGCAGTTCCGGAATTTTTCAATCAAATGGCTGCATCCGGTGAGGGGGAGCCTCTTAAAGCTCGGATACGACTACAAGCAACATGGATGGATGACGGTACCCCAGAAGGTACAATTGAAGAGGATATACGCTGGATAAGAGCTTTGGATGATAATTTTGAATGGGATAACTGTTCTAAGGTCCAAGCGGTAGAGCGCTCTTCCATTCAGTTTATTTACTTACCGGCAAACCGTGATGCGACGACGCAGGTGACATCTCTTCTTAAAGGGCGGTTATGGCAGGCTGCTAAATGGTCGACAGCATTCAGGGATACGAGTTCTGAGAATGCCGGTCAGATCCAGAGTCGTTTCGAGCAGGAAGAGCCATCAAGGTTTCTACTGGAGCGTCTTTCGAACCGGTGGAAACAGGTCCATGAGGCTGATACAGATAGTAACCCGCGTTTAAGGCTTATCGAAAACCGTTTTGAGGAGCTTGTTCGTAAAGCCGAGTTTACTTTTACGCCTGATCAAGGAGCTCAGGAGCGTCGATTATATGAACTGAGTGATGGGCAGCGCTCTCTCTTTCATATTGCCCTTACAGCAGCAACGCTCGAGACCGAGTGGGAAGCTTTTGCATTACCTGCCGATGAGAGCTTGTTTGAACAGGATAAGTTACGTCGTGTTCACCTTACCATCCTCGCCATCGAAGAGCCTGAAAACAGCCTGTCACCGTTCTTTTTGTCTCGTATCATCAGGCAAGCGAGAGAGATAGGAGAATTACCCTCTGCTCAGGTCCTGATATCCAGCCATTCACCGGCGATCCTGAGTCGAATAGAACCGGAGGAAGTGAGATATTTTCGTATGGATCGGCGTGTCCGGCATTCATCGATCCGCGAACTGACATTGCCAGAAGATGATGTTGAGGCAAGCGTTTATATCAGGTTGGCCGTCAAAGCTTATCCCGAGCTTTACTTTGCGCGATTTGTTATCTTGGGGGAGGGGGATTCAGAGCGTGTTGTCATTCCTAAAATCGCTGAAGAAATGGGAGTTTCCCTTGATCCGTCATTCGTTCCCGTCGTCCCTCTCGGCGGGCGGTTTGTAGCACATTTCTGGCGGCTGCTTAACGATCTTGATATCCCCCATGCCACATTGCTCGATCTAGATCTGGGGCGCAGGCATGGTGGAGCAAGTGCTATGAGAAGTTGCCTTCAAAATCTAGCCGATATAGGGAATAACTTTCAGAATAACACTCAATATCTGCGCGGTGGTGTCGACCCTGATGAAGCTGATCAGCTTACCGACCAGCAGCTTCTAAGTGGAAACGTACGAAATAGTTGGCTTCAGGCGTTCCAGGAGGAAGGTGTTTTCTTTTCTTATCCTATTGACCTCGATTTTTCCATGTTGCTTTCATTTCCAACTGCTTATCAGGTTCCCAATCCAGGTGGCCGTGGACCTCAGAGTAGTGCCGATGCTATTCAGGCCAAAAAGGTCAGCACACTGAAAACAGGTGGTAATCCTGCCTTGTATTCTGCGCAATATGATGATGCTTTTAAATGGTATCCCTACCTGTTCTTAAGTCGTAGCAAGCCTGAAACCCACTTGGCGGCGTTTTCCCGTATCCCTGATGGCGAGGTATCTGCGTCTGCTCCTGCCGAGCTTAGGGCACTCATTGAGTACGTTACGCATAAGCTAGATCTGTTGGGGGAGAATGAATGAGCCGTATAAACAGTGAAGATTGGGTACCTCAGGGGGTTGATGGCCTTGAAAGCCGAGCGTGGGAAGCTTTACGTGAAATTGATAGTAGTGTACTCGTGACCGCTGGTGCTGGCGCCGGAAAAACAGAGTTTTTGGCACAAAAGGCGACCTATCTTCTTCAAACTGGGATTTGCCCGCCTTCTAAACGTATTCTGGCCATTAGCTTTAAAAAGGATGCCGCTCGAAATCTTGCTGAAAGGGTTGCAAAACGATGTCCGAGAGAGCAGGCGCGGCGCTTTGATTCAATGACTTTCGATGCATTTACCAAGGGACTTTTGGATCGATTCCGTCCTGCTATACCGGAGCCGTTCAATGCTCGCGGTACATATCAGATCGTTACGCCGTATCGTAGAGATTATGTCGATTTTATTGAGCGTCATGGCTATCACGGTGTGAGTGCCCAGCAAATTGAGAGAAGCATACCTCTGACAGATCTGCCAGTTGATCAATCAAATGGTTCTGAGTTATGTCGTGCACTAGCAGATTACTGGAATGACCAATTTTTCGGGGGGGATGAGATTGCTCTGTCTTTCCCCATGATAAACAGGCTTGTAAAATTTCTATTGCAGGAAAATGCTTATATCCGTCGTGCCTTACAGGCAACATATCCAATTGTTTTTCTCGATGAGTATCAGGATACTACCTTTGCCCAATACGACATGCTGCTAACGGCATTCGATGGTAGCGATGCTGCTTTCACAGCTGTAGGTGATGATAAGCAGCGTATAATGGGATGGGCGGGGGCTATGGATGATGCTTTCGGACAATTTGAAAACGACTTCCATGCTAGGCGCATATCTTTGCTTTCAAACTGGCGATCGCATGAGGATCTGGTTCGTATTCAGCATGAGATAGCGCGTCGTATAGACGGCGATGTGGAAGTGGTACAGGCACAAGGGACTCGTGAAATCGAAGGTGATGTTTCTGCTATCTGGCAATTTCAGAACACAGATGACGAGAACAATTATCTGGCTGACTGGGTGAATGGTGAGGTGCGGTCAGGTCGTGTCAAGCCACATGATGTTGCGATTCTGATCAGGATGCGGGCTGATCAGGTGGAGGCGGAGATAGCACCTGCTTTTGCGGCACGAGGTCTCCGGATTAGAAATGCAGCTAGGTCAGTTGGTGAAATTCAGATACAGGATCTGCTAGGAGAAGAACTGACTGGTATTTTCATTCCTTTGCTTCGCTTGGGAGCTACGGACCGAAGTCCGCAAAATTGGGAGTTGGCTCAGCAAAATACTTTGTTTTTAGAGGCTGCCGATCCGGATAATGTTCTCACTCAGGAGCGGTTGCTGGTGAAGCTTGAAGCATTTGTACGCAAATTAAGGTTAGAATTAGCGTATCGGCCACCTGATTCGGATTCGGCGGAAGCAATTGCTGAGTTGCTTCTTGAATTTGTTAGTCTCCCTGCGTTAAGGCAAACTTTTCCCTCTTACCAGCGTGAAAGAGACTTTGCGAGAGTCTGGAGTGGTTTTATCACACTCCTGCAAGAATGTGCTGAACATAGCAGTAGCTGGATCGAGACTTTGGATGAGTTTGAAGGCATTGGTCAAGTCGCTCTGATGACCGTACATAAAAGCAAGGGGCTTGAGTTCCATACCATGATTTTTTATGGGCTCGATAATCAGACTTGGTGGAGTCTTACTCCCCAACGTAGTGAAGAGCTAAATACATTTTTTGTTGCCTTTACCCGAGCAAAACAGCGTGCATTCTTCTCCCAATGCGTTGAAAGGGGGAATGCTATTGGTTGGATACAGCAATTACTGGCCCCGGTGGGGGTTGATACCGTAGATGGCACGACCATACTCAGTGCCACCTAAGCTTAGTAAAAGGAATGCTCTCTTAGTCCATATAGTTGAATGTTCATATGTTAAAAAAGATCACTTGTGAAAATAGCTCCCGCAGTAGCCTCTTTATCAAAACGGCATTGCAGTGATGGGAACAGGTAACTGAAAGGGAGCCTTGGATTAATACCTCAATAAGCGCTGAGGGAATTGCCAGCACAAATGTATAAATGCCGCACTTCCCTCCCTTACCTTTAAAGGCCCTTTAGCGAGCTTTTGCGGGCGTGCATTATTCGAGCCAAAGTTGGCTAAAATCCGGCCATCCCAGCGTATTTAAATCGCGCCAGGTAAATGACTTCTCGGTCGCAAATTCCATCCAGTGATGCAGCAAAGGAATGACATATCGCTGGTGGGTCATCTCATGGAAAAAGGCGGCAATGGTGGCGAACGCCTTTTCATCGTCACTGTTCAGAATGGTCGGTAGCAGGGCGTTCAGGTTGCGTCGCTGGGCTTCAGGCAAGCGCGTAAACAACGCGGTGGTCGCCAGCCATTCCAGAAACGCCGGAACCGAAAGGGTATCGAGCATAAAGTTGCTGAGCCAGATATCCGCAGGAGGGCGCGGCTGGCTGTTAAAGTTGTCAAATGCGTCGATCCGTATTTCGGCGCGAATATGCCAGCGCTCAAGCTGGCGGCGAATCGCTCCGGCAAGCTCCACCAGTTCCGGCTGCTGAAAGGTGCTGATGATAACCGGCTGACGCAGGTTAAACGGCGCGGTGACCCCGCCAAAATCCACCGGGCGGTGGTTCCATTGCGGCAGCATACCCTGAGCAACGGAGAGGATGCGTGCGTATTCGTCGGGAAGCTGCGTCTGACTAAGGAGTTCGACAGGCTGCAGCAGGTAATTGATAAACCGTCTTCCGGCCTCATCCGCAAAGGCTCCGTCACTGTCCAGCAGCACAAAGCAGCACCCCTGCTCCAGACTACGCTCGTTGAGCGGGCGGTCATCCTGCGCCTCCTCACCCCGCAGCAGGGGAATAAAGCTCATGCTGATATGCTCCGGAGCCCAGGTGAAAATGGTGATCTCATCCAGTCCGGGGCGCGCCTGATGCCAGTGTTGATTGCGCCGCAAAACCATAAAGTTGTCGCTGTGCTCCTGCAGGTGGAAAGCGCCGGTACAGCGGATGTGTCCGTGCTGGTAATCGAACAGCATCGTCGGCTGGGTGGCGAGCAGGCAGTCGAGACGCTTGACCGGATGATGCGTTTCAATCACCAGATGCCAGGGGGCGTCAGCGGTGATGGTTTTGATTGGGCTGAAAAGCGGGGCGAATTGCGGGCTCTGGCTGGCGGCAAGCAGGCAGCGCTGAACGGCGCAGGCATCCAGTTCGCTGCCATCGGCAAAGCGGGCGGTAGATTTCAGCCAGAACTCCCAGCGGGTAAAGTCCTCGTTGTGGGTCCAGTAGTGGGCAATATCGGGGACGATCCTGCCCTGAACGGCGTCATAGCGCGTCAGCCCGCTCAGACACTGGCGCAAGAGGTGGCGTTCGGTCCGCCGCAGGGGGACGAGCGGGTTAAGCGGATCCAGATTGCGATAGTAGGGGATGCGCACCCGCGTTTCGCTGCTTTTATCCTGTACCCCAAAGCGCCACAGGCTCAGGCGATCCAGCAGATACTTGTCGTTGCCAATAAACCGCAGCACGTTGCCGTAATCCTGCTTCTCCAGCAGCTTATTGACGTTCTGGCTGAACAGTTTTTCCGGCGAGGTTAACAGATGGAGCCGTGAGCGCTTGCCGCGTCCGCGCTGGGGCTGCCAGTCGAGCCATTTTTCCTGATGCATTTTTTTCAGCGCAATACGGCAGTTACGCACTGAACAGCCGAAGATGGCGGCGATCTCCTGCATCTGTAATTCGTGCGTCTGGCCTGCGCCGTAGCGGGCGTGCAGCCTGCGAAAATGTGCCTCGAAGATACTCATATGATGGCCTCCCGCCGAACGCGATTTCCCCTTTTATCCCTTTCTGATGGCTTCTGGCGTGATTGCCCTCATAAATTTTCCGGTTTTAAGCGAAAACCGGAAATAACTTTCGTCTTCGGTTGCTGTTTTTTTAATCATCCCTGGTTCGGATACTGAAGGTGTTCGGAGCAGAACCTGCTGTTGTGCGAATCCCTGTCATAAAGACGCGCTCAGGAGATCGAGATGAAAAGATTCAACCTTCTGCAAATGTTACAAAGCATCGGGCGATCGCTCATGATCCCCATTGCCATGCTGCCTGCCGCCGGTATTTTGCTGGCCTTCGGCGTCAGCTTTCAGGATCCCAATATTGTCGCCAGCCTGCCGTTTCTCGGCGCTGACTGGCTGGTTCACGTGCTGAAGCTGATGGCGGAAGCGGGTAGTGCGATTTTCGCTAACCTGCCGCTGCTGTTTGCGGTCGGCGTGGCGGTAGGGCTTAGTGACGATCAGGGGATTGCCGGGTTGTCGGCGATCGCCGGTTTTCTGATTATGAACGTCACCATCGGCCAGTTTCTTGGGATCACGCCCGAATCGGTGACGCAGGTGCGTGACTACACGATGGTGCTGGGCATCCCTTCGCTCCAGACCGGCGTGTTTGGCGGCATCATTATCGGGATTATCGCCGCTTGGCTGTATAAACGTTATTACCGCATCCAGCTTCCTTCGTGGCTGGAGTTCTTTTCCGGCAAGCGCTTCGTGCCGATAGTCACCTCCTTCGCCGCGCTGTTTGTCGGGCTGGTGATGGCGGTGGTCTGGCCGCCGGTTCAGCATCTGATCAATGGCCTGTCGAACACCATGACGGTGCAGGGGCCGGGCGTGTCCGCCTTCCTGTTCGGTTTTGTCGAGCGGCTGCTGATCCCGTTTGGTCTTAACCATGTCTGGTGGCCGACGTTCTGGCTGCAGTTTGGCGAGTACGTGAACAAAGCCGGGCAGGTGGTGCATGGCGACCAGCTTATCTTCTTTGCCCAGTTGAAAGATCAGGTGCCGATTTCCGCCGGAACCTTTATGGCCGGGCTGACGCCGATCAAGATGTTCTGCATTCCGGCGATTGCGCTGGCGATCTACCGCTGCGCCAGCCCGGAAAACAAAGCGCGGGTGAAGGGCATTATGCTCTCTGGCGCGATCACCTCCATTGTTTGCGGCATCACCGAGCCGATTGAGTTTTCCTTCCTGTTTGTTGCGCCCGTGCTGTATGGCATTCACGCCGTCCTGGCGGGGCTGGTGTTCCTGCTGATGGAGTGGTTCAGCGTACACATCGGGCTCTCTTTCTCCGGCGGGCTTATCGACTATCTCTTCTTTGGCGTTCTGCCGCGCGCGCCTCACTGGTACATGGTGTTCCCGGTCGGGCTGGTGATGGGAGCGTTGTACTACGTCCTGTTTACCTTTGCCATTCGTCGCTGGAATTTGCTGACGCCGGGGCGTGAAGTCGAAGAAAACACTGTGGCGCAGGAAAACGAACAGAACGACCTGGTGAGCGGCATCATTCTGGCCTATGGCGGGCTGGGGAATATGACCAGCATCGAAGCGTGCATGTCACGTCTGCGCATTGACGTGACGGATAAGACGCTGGTGGACAAGGCGGTGCTGAAACAGCTTGGCGCGGCGGGCGTCGTCGAGGTCGGGAACAACATTCAGAGCGTCTTCGGCATGAAATCCGATCGGCTGAAAGAGGCGATCCGCGCAGCTAACGCGTATACACAGGAGGCAAAATGAAACAGCTACACCACAGCGGCCTGCCGCTGTATCTCGATGATGATGGCGTAATGGCGCTGAAACCGCCGCTAAACTATCTCGGCTTTGGCCGCAAAAGCGCCGGGCAGATGGCGGTGGTCTTACCGGAGTTCACTGAAGCACAGCGTGATGAACCGGCTTACGATGTCTATCGCGGGCTCAGCTTTGCGGAGGATCAGGAACGGCTTGCTGCCGACCAGTACCAGTACGACATTACCATCATCATGCCGGGAACGATCGGCAAGGAGCGCAAGAAAACCAGCGGCCATTATCACGGCTATAACGACACGCGGCGCAACACCCATCCGGAAGTGTATGAGGTGATTAAGGGCACGGCGGCATATATCCTGCAAAAGTCGCCGGATTTTGCCGTCGCGCCAAAAGATCTGCTGGTGGACGATCTTATCGTGGCGGTGGTGAAGGAGGGGCAGAGCATTATCGTGCCGCCGAATTACGGTCACTGCTCCATTAATATCGGCGACGGGCCACTGGTATTCAGCAACCTGGCGTATAAACCCTGCGCGGTTCACTACGACACGGTGCAGTTTTACCACGGTATGGCCTGCTACATCGTTGAAGAGAACGGGCAGCTCTGCGTGCGCAAGAATCGCTACTACTCGCATATTCCGCACATCAAATTCGCCACCGTCAAAGAGAACCCGCACCTTGGCATCACCTTTGATACGCCGCTTTACCAGCGCTATCGCGCCGCGCCGGAACGTTTTCACTTTCTGGGACATGTCGATAACTATGTCCGGGAAATCATGGGGATGCTCCAGTATGAGGATGATTTATTCCCGCTCTGTCAGGAGGACGCATGATGGAAACGCAATCTGTTGCAGGCGTTGCCTGTACTGACCTGCATCAGGCGATGGCGCGGATTGATGGCGCTGCGCTGGTGCGTCTGGAGCAGACCATCGCTGAAGCGAACACGGTGTTTGTTTTTGGCGCAGGGCGTTCGCTGTTAATGCTGAAAGCTTTTGCGATGCGCCTGATGCATATCGGCCTGAAGGTGCATGTGGTTGGCGATGTGGTCACGCCTGCGCTGCAAAAAGGCGACCTGCTGCTGCTGGCCAGCGCATCGGGCGAAACGGCTTCGCTGGTGAATGTGGCTACGAAAGCGAAGCAACTGGGTGGCACAGTGGCCCTGCTGACCATTTTCCCCGAGTCCACGCTGGGGAATCTGGCGGAGGTGGTGGTCAGGATCCCGGCCTATACCGACAAACTGCCGGATGGACCCGATAACGTGAAAGGCATTCTGCCCGGTGGCAGCCTGTTTGAAGAAGCAGTTATGGTGCTGGCCGACGCCATGATAGTGAATCTGGCGCAGTCGACGGGATATCGCTTAACCAAAGGTTTTGCGCTGCACGCCAACCTCGAATAGTCATTCGACACAAGGAAACCAACATGAAATTACAGCTTGCCCTGGATGAGTTAACCCTGCCTGAAGCGCTGGTATTTATCGATAAGGTGGTTGACGACGTTGATATTATTGAGGTGGGAACCCCCTTTCTTATTCGGGAAGGTGTGAACGCGATTAAAGCCATTAAAGAGAAATACCCGCATAAGGAAGTGCTGGCGGATGCGAAAATTATGGATGGCGGCCATTTTGAGTCGCAGCTGCTTTTCGACGCTGGGGCAGACTATGTCACGGTGTTAGGCGTGACCGACGTGCTGACGATCCAGTCCTGCATCCGCACGGCAAAAGAGGCTGGAAAGCAGGTAGTGGTGGATATGATCTGCGTCGACGATCTGCCCGCACGGGTTCGTCTGCTGGAGGAGGCGGGGGCGGATATGCTTGCAGTTCACACCGGCACCGACCAGCAGGCGGCGGGACGCAAGCCGATTGATGATTTGATAACGATGCTGAAGGCGCGCCGGAAAGCGCGGATTGCCGTGGCAGGCGGTATAAGCAGTCAGACTGTGAAGGACTACGCACTGTTAGGCCCGGATGTGGTGATTGTGGGATCAGCGATCACGCATGCAGCGGATCCTGCTGATGAAGCGAGGAAGATTTCGCAGGTGTTGTTGCAGCATCATTGAGGTGAAGGCGCAGGGGGAACTCTGCGCCTGTTTTTTTGACCATATCGACCCATTAGATTTTAACCATTTCGGGAAATATATTCATTTAATCGCCTTCTGCGAAAGTTAGAATATCTTATGATTCTTGAGTGTTTTCTTGTGGGGGGATAATTTTGTAATCGGCCTGCTTTGCTAACCAGAAAAAAGTATCGAGGGAGGCTGTAATTTCTCCCTTTTGAACTTTGCGTACATAGGTAACAACACCATTTTCAATGGTTAATTCAATAGTGATAACTTCATGTTTAGCTTCCATTATTTAATCCTTATATTGTGACTTTCTGTAAATTGGTTCTTTTAACTTTGGTGTGGCTCTTAGCAATCCCGATTCATACTATTCATTTATTTGGTTTTGATATTGTGTGGTAGTGCAAAAAACGATCAGCAAGGTTCATGGTTTATTGATACAGAATGATTCATATATCCTCGGAGGAAAATGGGGGACGGTTTAGGCCGGGGTTTCTGGTTCTACAGGTGTGCTCAGATTGCGACAGCATTGGGTTACAGTGCGTCGTCGATTGCTGCTGTCTGGTGGATTCTGGATGAATGCCAGAACATGAGCTATGTGACATACATCATTGTCCCCCCATTCATCCCGAGCCGTTTTGAGAGGGACATAAATCGGCTTAAACCCGGTATCGGCAGGGAAAACCAGAATGTTATCCTGTGTAGCAACACTACCTGTGATAACATTATACTAGGTCCGCACATCCCAGACCGATTCTGACGTGCCGTCGAACAGACCCGACGGCTCACGGTACGGCAGGCGTACATCAAAATAATAGTGAAGCGGGCTGTCGGCGAAGATGTACACATCCAGTTTGCGGATGTTATCAATCTCCGTTCGTCAATAAACCCCATTTCTGGCAGAATACATTGAAGTAACTGTAAATCTGTTTTCTTCCGTTGAGTCATGAATAGTGGATACCCTTAATATTTTCATCATTACTGTGAGTCTTTGAACAATGGGAGTCCTTGCGATTTACGCCAGCTTTTGACTATTTCTAGAACTTTAGAGGGTTCTCCATCCTCATCTTTATCTGGAAATACGATTAAATCGCTGCCTTTAGGGTGATTTGTAACTTTGATAAAATTATCCATGAGCATGTCCAAATATTCATCCAGTTTTTTTCCTTTTAATTCTTTCTCTTTTCTGGTGCTTTTTCTAAACTCATACAGGATATCTAGAAACTCGTTTTCAGTGTAATCCTCAAGTCTATCTTTCAAAACTGGCATATTCATAATGTCACCTATCTCCTGTAATGTATTTCATCATGTAGTTTAGGCGTAACTATACGTAAGTTATCCATATCATAGACGCCTCCCCCATCTTTTATGGGAATTACATGATGAATCTCGAATTTTTTAACAATAGTGTTTGGTCCTATGTATTGACCCTCTTTGGGAACCCATGGCGAAAGACCATCTGCAACCCTGTCTTTGTTTACTGTTGTGAGGTCTTTAGTTAATTCTGGGTGCTTACCGACTTCATTCCAGACAGCTTCACGGAAATCATCAAAAGAGCTGAACTTCTTACCTCGTAGAGTATCTGCTACCAGAGATGGTATTGAAGCTCCATCTCCCGAGTTTGTAACAGATAAATCTAGCCAAGGTTTATCTCCGGATAGTTTTACACCGTTGCCAGTAGCTGTTCCGGGTTGATTTCGTGAATCATCTTTCAGATACACATAAATCGGCATAATCCCGGAATCGGCAGGGAACACCAGTATGTAATCGTTGAGATCCCGCTCTTCCGGCACCGGGAATGGTGGCGTCGTGTATTCATCTTTACCGTCTGGTATTGGCGTGACCAGTATCGTCGCCTGGTCAATAGGCCTGATATCGCTGCCCGTATGCGATGGAATGTCGCCGTTTTCCGGCTTTTCCGGCGTCCAGGTTATCAACGGGCCATCAACACCGTGAGAGGGGGTGAACTCATAGCGGTTATTTTTTTCAACCCACTTCATTTCAGCCGTGCGCACACCTTCATACGGCGTACCTTCACCCGTATGAACACCGTAGACCCGCATGTTACCCTGTTCATCCTGCCGCCAGAAGAACCTCACCCGGGTCGTGGCTTTTGCTCCGGTCAGCGCTTTCTGCCGCAGCTCTTCCTCGTACCAGAATTCATCTCGCCCTGGAACACTGGCGCTGCCTTCACCCGCAGACGGGACATACAGCGCGGACATCATCGCCCCCACATACGGAATACCGCGGGCGGCTCCCAGTACGCCGGTTAAGGACCATTCTCCCCACACCTGCGTCATGACGCCAGTTACCGCCCCCAGTGCAAGCGGTGCGGCGGATGCCTCTGCCGGGGCTTTTTCGCTCCCGGCATCGGGTTTGCGTTTTTTGGCTGACTGGGCATGCTGAACGACGTCTTCATCTTCTTCATGAGCATGCTGATGACCGTACCCACAGCAGTCATCTTCAACCGGTTGGGCAAAAATCGTCATCTGGCCGAAGTTTTCTACAGGCTCGTCGGTGGTACCGGCATCGGTGCAGCCTTTCTCTTTCAGGCAGGATTTCGCATAGACCGGCGTCACCCAGGGAGTCAGCGTTTCGGAGTTAAATTCCCGCATGGTAGCCGGAGGAGGGAGCGGGGAGGTATCCAGAGGTAAAGCGCTTCGTGCAGCAGCCATCGTCCTTTTCACTCTGCGCATATACGTCGCTGTCGTGCCATACTCAATCTTCCCTGCCTCCAGCCGCAGGTAGCTCCCGCCGCCAATCAGCGTGATGCGTTTCTTTCCGGCAAACGAGATGTCACTCGCTGAACTCATCGTCAGCTTCTTCTCTGCAAACAGCCTCATATTGCCGTTCTGCGCCTGCGCCTCCACAGGGCCTTCCCCGGATTTCAGGCTCAGCTGTCCGGTGCGGGCAAACAGACCGAGCCTGTCTCCGGCGAGGGCGGTCATGTTACCCATGACGCCGGTGCTGATGTCCCCGCCCGCACTGATGGCGACGTTTTTGCCGGCGGCCAGTTGCAGATGTTCGCCGCTGATCAGCGCCATCCCTTCCGGGGCGGACATCAGCAGCGCCTCATTGAGCGGCTTCAGCCGTTGCTCAAATATCGCTATCTGGCTGTCCACGTCCGCCTTCAGCGCCTGCACCTGTTCTGCCGCTATCTCCAGCTGCTGCAGCTGCTGGTTGAGCCGGTCGATTTCCTTCAGCGCAGCGCTCATATCCAGTGCGTCACCCTGCGCTTTCGCCTGCGCATCCGCGCTGACAAACAGCCCCTTTCCGGCGCGGATAACGCCGTGCTCATCGGTGCGCAGTTCCGTACCGGTGCCGCGCGGTTTGTCCTGCGCATCCACCAGATGCCCGGTATTCAACTGCGTTGCGCCATATGGCGTGCTCAGCGCGATATGCTCCTCACCGCGGCGGTCCTCCATCCGCAGCTCATTTTCAGCGGCGGTGCGCAGAATGTTCTGGCTGCGGTTGTCGCGATTAACGATGTCGGGATGTTCAGAATCGTGCAGGGTGTGGGAGATATACGGCAGGTCGATATCGCCGTTGCTGTACGCAATCGCCACTTCCGTCCCGTCGGTAAGCGGCGTGTGCCAGCCATATGTATCACCAGAGTACGGCTTCGCCATCCGCAGCCACAGATATGCGTAGCCCGGTTCGCTCTCTTCCCGGTCGAAGTCCAGCCTGACTCGGTAGCGTCCGTGCTCATCCAGATGGGCGTAAATGTCGTTCTTCTCCCGGCTCTCAATCCGGGCCGGAAGCGTGCCGTGAATTTCCGGGCGCGGGATGTCCACCGGGCGGAAACAGTAACGCTCGGTGTAGGGCATTCCCCAGACCGACACGTGCAGGCGGGAATCACGGGCCCCCCGGCAGGTCACCAGCGTGAGGAGCACACCCTCTTTCAGGGCCGTAATGACATCGCCCTGCGGCTCCAGCACCTGGCCGGGCGCGAGGTGTAAGGCGTTGCTGAACAGGTGGATACGGGCTGATTTATTGAGTTCCCGCTCGTGATGAAGCCGGGCGTAAAACGCGCCGGATTCGGTTTCCGGCTCCGGGTCGCTGTCATTACCCGCGTCACGGTAAGGCGCGGCGTAGCGGTAATGCTCCCCGGTGGTGACCGCATCATGACGCACGCTGACCGTCGCATCCATCGGCGTGCTGGCAGTCCGGTAGTTGTAATCACGCATGGTGACGGTCCCGGTGACAACCCTGTGCCAGGTTCGCACATCCCAGACCGATTCTGCCGCACCGTCAAACAGCCCCGATGGCTCGCGGTACGGCAGGCGCACGTCAAACCGGTAGTTAAGCTGGCTGTCGGCCAGGATGTAAGTATCCAGACCGCGCACGTCGTCCATCTCCGTACGCCAGTAAATCCCCACCTCAGACAGAATACGCTGAATGAACTGCAAATCCGTTTCCCGCCACTGGGTGATAATTTCACGCGGCGGGTAGGTGTGCTCCAGCCTGAATTCAAAATCAGGTCCCTCCAGCCCGTGTCTGCGCAGCACCTGCTCCACCACCTCCGGGACGGACTGGTTCTGAAATACGGCGCACTGCCGGGTGTATCCCAGGAGCGCCAGGCGGGAGCTGAGCGTGAGCCGGTAACGGGACTGATCTGCGGAGGTGGACAGCCATTCCAGGCGGGTGATAATGCCGTGAACATTTTTACCGCCACGCATCTGCAACGAGGCATATTTCATCAGCACCTGTTCCGGGGGAATGTTCGCCTGCGGCGTGGTGAACTCAATATCCCATTTAAACGGTTCGCTCAGGGCTTCCCTGCCGTAAAAGCGCAGGACATCCGGTTTCACCGGACTGTCATTAATCTCCAGAAAGTATCGGGTCTGTCCGTCAAAAAGCGCTGACCAGTTATCCATAACAAGACCTTATGTAATCCAGGGGGAATTTCTCGAGCGATAATCACATGAGAAAATGGGGGCTGTAAATGCCTTTTATGGACAAAAAATGTGAAGTGAGAAGACGGTGTTAAAGGGGAGGCTAACTGTATTACTCAGTGAGTTATTCTGTTTTTATCCTTTACCAGACTGCACTGGTTTAACATTCGGCATACTGGCTGGCGCCGCCCAGATTTTTATCCTTAAAGGGCAGGCCCGTTCCCCCTTATTCCCCCTTCCTTTCAGCCTTAGCCTTTGCAGTCCCTTTTCGCCATTTTCATTCCTTATGTTTTTGAGGTGGTACAGGTGGGACAGGTGGTACAACCGCGGCAGCCGTGGCTTTGCGCTGTATCACCTGAAAAATGCCAGCCTGAAAAGTGGGACAGATTCAGCAACGGCTGTCCCACCCTGTACCACCTTTTTTTAAGACACGCGAGACTGCACTCAGATACTGAGGATGCGGGAGGTAAGGCGGTAGACCCTGGCTTTGCCGATCTCCGGCAGGCGAACCTGCGACTGGTATTTCCCGTCGCTGCCGGGTAGCAGGCATTCTGCTTCCTGGCATAATCTCGCCGCTCTGGCGGGACTGAATCCCCGGCACATTTCCCGCCAGCCCTCCGGCAGGATGTGAAACAGTGTGTGCTCTTCACCCGTCAGCGGATCTTTTTCCACCCGGCGAAAGCCTGCCATATTCAGCGGGCGGTCGGGGCCATCCCACGAGGCAAAACGGCTGTACTGGTGCGCGGTGATGAACCGCTTGATCTGTGCCAGTACGCCTTCATCCTCCTGGTTGGCAATATGGCCGCGTTCGTTCAGCCAGGCGTGCAGGCAGATCTGCACCGCCTCATACGCCGTGCCTTCCTGCCAGCCCGTAATGCCGTGCAGCGTCGCCATCTCTCCGGCCACCGCCAGCAGGGCAAAACGGGCCACGATGCGCTGCACCTGGTTTCCGGCGTTGTCCGGCATCAGGGCGGTCTGGTAGCGGCGAAGTAACTCTCTCGCCAGGGTGGTGCTGGCGTCCTGGTCACTGGTGAGGAAGGCCAGCCAGGCACGAAAGGCGGTGCCGTGGAAGCGGGCGACCTGGTCGCAGAGGGCATCGGCAAATTGCTGGCCGCTGGCAAAGCCGTGTAGCTGCTCAAACGCGCCATGCTGCCCGGTGTCGCTGGGGATTTGTACCATGCGCACATCCATTCCGGCGTAGAGGCGTTCTCCGGCGCGTTCGGTATGTTCCGCCAGCGACAGTTCCCCGGTGGAGAACAGCAGCAGCGTCCAGTGCCTGCGGTTGCGTACTTCGCCGTCGGTGCGGGCGCGCCCCTTGCCCTGGCCGTTCGCCAGCATATAGGCAATCATTCCGGCCTCACGCGGGTCCACTTCGCGCAGTTCATCGAGCGGCAGCAGGGCATCGTTGTGTCGGCTGGCAATTCCTTCCAGCGCATTCCCGGTGGCCCGCCAGGAGTGCCAGTAATCCGTGCCGCCACAGACGGAAGCAGCCACCTTCATCACCGTGGTTTTACCGTCAGTGGACTCTCCGCGCAAGTGAAAACCCCCGCCGCCCGTTCCGGTCAGGCGCAGCAGCGGGGCGGCCAGCGCACAGCAGACGGCAAAGACCAGTCGTGAATTGCCTGCACAGAGTGCGGCGACCTGCTCCTGCCACTCCGCCAGTGTGCCGCCCTGCGCAAAGCCGCCGGTCAGATAGTGGCTGCCCTGGAGAATGACGTTGTCGCCACCGGGACCGATAACCTCATCCGGCAGCACGTACACGCCGTTGTGCCAGCCGGTTTTCTCCACGCAGGTGACCCGGCGTCCGGGGAGTGACCGCGAGATGTACTCGCACAGCAGGCTGCGCAGGGCGGGGCGGGTGGAGATGTAGGTCAGGCCGTTCTCCAGCAGAATGCGCCTCAGCTCCTCGCCGTTGCCGCTGAGCATTGCCATCGGCATGGCCCAGCGCCGCAGCTGCCCGGTGGTTGTGTGCCATTCCAGCAGGCGGCCATAGCTGCCGTCATGGCTGTCGCAGGTGATAGCGGTGACGCGCAGCGGGGAACAGATGCGCTGGGGCTGAACGTCGCTTTCACCGTCCCGGCGTTCGGTGAGCTTGTCAAACCACAGTGCCTCTTCATCGAGGCGGAAGTGCTCCGGCAGAATGTCGGAAGGCCTTTCCTGTCGCAGGCGTTCAAGCTGACCGGTCCAGTTCTCCAGTAACTCACCGTCAGGGGTCATCAGCCGGGCCATCTGCACATCCGCATGTGCCAGTTTTACGGCGATTTTCAGCAACTCCTCTTCGCGGATATCGCCTGTGCGAAGTACCCGGGCGTAGAGTGTGTCGGGCCTGATAATGGTCAGGTTGTCTAGATCGGCCAGTTCATCTGATCCGAGTACCACCGGAGGAACATCATCTTCCCGGTCGGGATCTTTTCGCCACACGCGTGAAGTCTCCCATGCCAGGCTTCCGGCCAGGATCACCACCTCGAGCGTGCGGTCCGGAGACTGCTTACAGAGAAAAGGGGCGCGTTTCATGATGAGGTATCAGTCGGCTCATCCCTGAGCGTGGATTAACGGATGGCGGTGCGGCGCTGTTGCCACTGACGGATTTCAGCGGCATCGAAGACCACCAGTCGGGAAGAGAGG
Source organism: Klebsiella sp. BDA134-6 (assembly GCF_015601345.1). Classification (NCBI taxonomy): domain Bacteria; kingdom Pseudomonadati; phylum Pseudomonadota; class Gammaproteobacteria; order Enterobacterales; family Enterobacteriaceae; genus Klebsiella; species Klebsiella sp. BDA134-6. The sequence goes on along the minus strand of NZ_CP064784.1, from coordinate 4,529,505 downwards.
TGGACGGGGCGGGGAAAGTCTGTGTTTTTAATCAGTCGGTAAACGGATGATTCGCTCATCGCCAGAAACTGAACTACCTGCCGCATACGCACGTTGCCGCTTTCGGGAAAAGCATCGTTACTGTCAGCACGGGATTTCATGATTGCACCTCACGGGAACAGAGTGTCGGAGCGGTTATAGCGCGGAACGGGAAGGGGAGGTATAGGTCCGGGGGAAAAAGTTAAGTCCGGATTGAAAGTAATGAGTCCGGGAATATTTTATTTGCTGCCAGAACTGATGGTCTTTCAACAATTATATGAAAGTAAACAGTTTTATTTTTCTTTTACTTAAACTGGCCCTTACTGCTGAGGTTAACGAATGGCAACGCACGACTACAAACACTCCCAATATTTTTGACATAAGGCGGTTAGATGAGAGGAGAAAGATAAAAAATTAAAATAGTGTTTTAAAATCAATTAATTATATGGGTCATTGCTTTACGGTGCTGGCTAAGTATGCTGCACCTCAGTATTAGGGCTGGTTGGTTTTCATTAAAATGTAAATCTAGGAAGTAGATCAATGTAAGCTCAGATACCTAATTATTATGTTTGCCAATAAGTTATATACTTATGACCTCGCCAACGGGAGGGATGTGTCCTTGAAAGTGCGTCCCAGTTAATGTGAGTTTTAGGTGATTAAGGGACCCCCATGACTGTAACTTCTCCGGTTTTCCCGCACACAGCTATTTCAACTTGGAGCGGATTTGTCTATCAGGGAAAATTAGCTTTGTACCATTGCCTTGAGATGATGTCCTTGGATTATGAGGTGAACCGGGATCTGAAATTACAACTGGAAAGTCAAGATGATTTTGCGATTTTTCGAAGCCAGCAGTGTTTGTCAATGCATCAGGTCAAAGCATATAAGGAGACACGATTTACTGCCTATCGTGAAGGAATCACGACTCAAAGAGACAATGCAAGGCAAAGAGGAGCGACATGTGCTTACTTTCATGTCGCACGAGCTGTGACTGATATCCCTCCAACGTTTGCGACAGACTATAATCCGGTGAGATTTTATACTTATACTATTCCTCCTGATGTAAACGGGAATGTTACACAATCTTTTTGTCCATTAGATGAAGTGGACAGGTTTATTCGAAACAAACTTGTCAGCTTGTTTTCTCGCGTCGCAGGATTACCCTCTTGGAAAGTAAGTCTTGTCGCAATAATTCAGAATACACTTGAAGCAATAGTGAATTCAAAAGTCATTATGATTCACAGTCAAATTCATCAATCAGTTCGCCATCAGACCGAAATTGCGGCTACAGAATTTATCGATTTTTCAGTATTGTATGAAGTAATAGAAGCGACTGATTATGGTCCCTACGACAACGAAGCATTTTATTTAAGCCGTCTACAGATTGATATTGGCACATACTACCATGATTTTTGCGAACTTCATGATGATCTTTCACAGGCTGCATGTAATAAGTTAGACGATTATCTTGCGGCTATCGCAGCGCTAGATATCGAAGGGATGAAAACTTTCCTACGCGCCACGATGCCGCATAAAAAAGGTCGTTTTAGCACTCTTAGTGAGTTTAAGGATGAATCATTTGATCGTGATTCAATGCGCCTTGGTATGTTTAATATTTTTTGGAAATTAGTGCAGACAACATGTAACGAAGGATCTGGTACTATATTTTCTTGGCTAGATAATGGTCGTTTCTATTATCCGACAGGGATACATCAAGGAGTAGAACATCAGGAAAGTATCTGTCATGACATTATGCAACAGGCACTTAGTGAAGATATTGAATGTCTTTTCGAGCGCGGAGCACTTATCACTAGCTCTATAGATAGATCATCTATCTCAGATGTGATTGTAGGAGTAGATGCTACTGAAGGTATTGATATCGCAGACCATGAATTACTGAGGGAAAACCGTATCGGAAACTATAAGAGAGTTGCAATGGTTTCTTTAAACAATGTACCAAGGAGCCTAAAAGATGCAGAACTTGATTGAGCAATTGTTTGCGTCAGAAGGTATGACGCGTAAAACCGATACTGACTTAGCTTTGTATGAATATTCTAATGCGGGAAAGAAAAATTACTGGCTGGTGATGCATTGTGAACCAGTAATAACACCTAAATTCCAAGCTAAATGGCTTAATGAGTGCAAGAATGTCACAGCTGATCCTGCCCTTGAAAAAAATATAAACTTATTAATAGCATGGAACACTGATAGAAATAACGTACTCTCAAGTAAATTAGTTCATCACGCAGAAGAAGATTGCTACTTTTTCAAAAAACATGTACTGCCTTATACCTCCGAAGAACTGGATTCACTTCAACAACAAATCGTCACTCAAGGTTTTGAGACTGTTTTTCGTCAATTAATCACTACCCCTAGCACTTTTACTGAATACAAATCACATTATTTAGAGGGGGGATGGCAAAGTTTGTTATACAGGCTAGCAATAAAGCTACCTTTTATTGAGGTTAATAGCTCTGGTAGCTCCGATTTAGCTAGCCTAGAACGTAATATTCGAGAAAAAATACTGCGTACCGATAATCCCGGTGTACTTGTAGCAACTGAATTGGCCATTGATTCCTTGGTTAACAAGATTGAGTCACCGGAGATACTGCCAGAAGAGTTGCTGGCTTTGATTGATGAGAAATTGTCTGAGGCTGGCTATGAAAATGATCATTAAACGCTTGGAAGTTCGAAATTTTAAAGTTTTCGAAAAGCTTGAATTAAAAATTGAAAGTGAACATCTTGTTGTTCTGGATGGTCCTAATGGTTTTGGCAAATCCTCTTTCTTTGATGCTTTGGAATTGCTACTCACAGGCAAAATCCGTCGTTATATTGAACTTGAAGAATTAACGGTGGATCGACGTAGCATGAAGAGTGGTTGCCCATGGCTGTTCAAACAAGCTAGAGAAGGAGACTGGCTTTCAATTCGTGCAGAAATTGTTGTAAATGGGGATAGCAGCTTCCTTGAGAGAGCCGCTAGCAAAACTGAGTTGGATCAGCATAGAGGTGTTGCTGATTTAAGGCTTCCACTCTATGAGTTGGCAAGTTTTCAGGCGGAGCGAGATGAAGCGATACAAAATGAGGATACTTATCTTTCTACCTTACTTGGGGAACAATATCAACGTGATTTTGAATTGTTCCATTATGTTGAACAGGAAGAAAATACTAGGTTATTAAAACAAAAGGAAAGGGACAGACAGGGACAGATTGCGCATTTGTTTGAAATCGGAGATATTCAGAATAAAATTGATAATATCTCGCTGGCAGTAACCAAAATCGGGAAAATATGTAATCCACAGAAACATTCCGAACTGCGACAACTTAAGGATAAATGGGAAAAGGCGAAACAGCAGATTATACCTGAGTGTTCTTCTGTTACATATAAGAGGATGATAGAGGTGACAGATCAGCCTTGGGATCGTGATATAATAGAATTTGATGTACAGCAATTCCAAAAATGGTTGTCCCCAGAAGACGTATTATTTCGAATAGGCCGTTTTATCGAAAATTTTGAGCATTTTAATAATCATCTTCTCAATATTAAGTTAGTCAATACACTTCTCCCTAAAAAAGAACTGCAGCAACGATTATTGATGTTTATTCTCCCTCTGAAAGAAAGAGAAAAATGGAATGTAGACCTCGCATATTTTGATGCTGCGATGTTATTAAGCGATGCCTTTAAAGATGTAATACAGTCAATTAGGAATAATCGACTAGTGATCACTGCTTTATTGGCAGATATTCTCCCAAAAAATATTTCTCAGGAGGATTTTCAGCGACAGGTCGATGTACTTAAACAACAGTTGGCTACCACTGATAAAGTTCAGGAATGCCTCGTAGAATTGATGCAAACTCGTGAGCAATTAGTGATTGCATTTCAAGAGTATCAGGCCCATAGTGATTCAACTAATATTTGCCCTACATGTGGATATTCTTGGCCAACTGAAGAGGTATTGTTGGAGAGAATTGAAAGTCAACGTGTATCTCTTGAAAATTTAGCGACGCAGCAAAATAATTACTTTTCCCAAACATTAGCCGATTTCAGGGATAATTATCAGAAACCAATTGAATCTGCACTCCAGTCTTTTGTGTATGAAATGAAAGAAAATATTGAGTATAAGCGCCAATTGGTAAGTTTATCAGATGATCAGATCAAGTGGATAGAAAAATATTATCAACAATTATTAATGGCTGGCGTTAACCTTCAGGACCTTTTATCTGATAATTTTCAACCTATAACACAGAAAACATTAGATGAACTTGAATTGCGGGTCCGTGAAAGGTTCAAAACTGTAGATGATAGTTGCATTCATGATGACTTTGAAGAGATTTATAGTGAAATCTTCAATAACAGCGTAGATGCTGTCAAGCAAATTACTATTGACCAATTTGAGTTAAAAAAGGCGTATTTGAGGCAGCAACATTCTTTTGCATCTTCTAATTACATTGCACAATGCGAACTGGAGTATAACAAAGCAGCTTTAGTTATTAATAAAGCTACTAGACAAAGGGATTATCTAAGGAAGCTCAAGAAAATATATGAAGATGAGAAGCGGTTATATTTAGAATCTATTGTTAAAGAGATTGAAATTCTCTTTCATATCTATTCTGGGCGTTTAATGCAAAGTTACCAACAGGGATTAGGCATTTTCATTGAAAATGATGGTAATTCTATCGCTTTCAATGAAACGCCAGGACATGAGCATGATGCTGTTTTCTCCATGAGCTCAGGCCAACTTTCAGCTTTAGTGCTTTCATTTACACTAGCCCTGAACCAGCGGTATGCTAAACATACACTGTTGCTTATAGATGATCCAGTCCAGACATTGGATGAAATCAATGTTGTTGGTTTTATTGATTTGTTACGCACAGAATTCCGAGACCGACAGATAATAATGTCAACACATGAAGACCGGATGTCAGCTTACTTCCGTTATAAATACAAAAAGTTCGGTATGTCAGCAGCTAGGATCAACTTCATGGAGCAGGCCCGCTTAGTTATTGACAGGCAATAGGAGGAACACCGCCTTCTAAGAAGGCGGTGTTCCTTTCAAGTCCTCAATGGTAGTTAAACAGCTAACATGGTTATCTGCACACTTGCTCTTCTTTGGCAGATTTTTAGAGAGTATTTCTCCCCCTAAAATAAATATAGTGGTTGCTGATAGAGATTATGTTTTTCAAAAATAGTATTTGGCGACATGCTCGAATCAATAAGGTAATTATAAATTTATTCTTTTTCGGTGATGAAGTTTAAAAATCTTTTCCCTAAATCCGTTAAGTGCGACTCTTTCAATCCTCCGAAGGATGACTATGTATTCATTGATTCAATATTTAATAGGCCATAATTGTATAGTTCTTTCCATATCTGATTGATAAACAATCTGCTATATTTTAGATCTCTATTTTGATTGTCAAATATATTATCTAATGACCCCATCATCATATTTGATGGAGGATTAGGGTTTGAACCAAATTGTAGTAATTTAATATGTAATACTGTGAAAGTATCAATATAGTTAAAAAATATTTGCTGTAGCACTTCATCTGGCTCAGTTTCTAATGCCACATTTTCGATAGCATTTTTTAAAGACTTTAATTTTTCTTCGTGATGTGTTTTCATGGCTAAATGTGAAGCATAAAACACAGCAGATATGAAAGCTTTATTTTCTTTTAATGTCTCTATTTGAATGCCAGTGTTTTGTAATTTTTCAATTGCTTTTACAACTTTATTCATCCATTCATTTTTCCTTTTCTGGAATGGTGATTCTATAAAAGAAGAAAAGACCTCGGCTAAAGCTCCTCCTGCATACGGAACCGTACCAAGAACCACTTTTACAGAGGTATGTAAGTGATCACCTATAGTTATTTCTGGAATGTTTAGATCGTTATCATTCATCTTTTTCCCCATGATTCTCTTTACATATTCAGCTTTGCCAATTGAATATGTCCATTTTTAATGTAAATAAAAATTGACTTATGTTTCTTATACATAGCATACATGTTATGTCATCGTCACCTTATTTTCGTATCAGGCCGACTGCAATTCTTTATGTACAAGAGCAAAGTCAGTATAGTCAGTTAACGTGTGTTAATACATATTTTCAAGAGATTAGCGGAAACAAGCAAAAGAATCTAGGACACAAAAAAGATGAGTTAGAGAGCGTTTCTCTTATACGCCGTTTTTAGCTTTTTAGCCGTAGTATCGATACTTATCCGTATAAAAATCAATTAAGGAGCCAGCCTACTCTTTATTTTTCCCCATCTTCAACACCTCATAAAACGTCCCCCGCCCAAGCCCATCAGACGGCAATTCCCGCTCCTGAGCCAGCGTCTTCAGCTTACGAAGTATCCGATCCGAAGCCGGTTTATCAGACGTGCCATACCGTCCGTCAGTCTCCTCAACCAGAAGTTGAACCAGTAACCAACAGAGCCTGGCAGTATTCTCCCGCGCCTTGTCGCGCTTATGCATCCCACGCTGAGAAGGTTGTGTGGAAGCAGTGAGATCAGGCAGCGCATCATCACCAAGCGTCTTCAGCCACTTGCGGCCACGGCTGTTGCGTGACAGTTTCATCACCGCCTTCAGGCTGCGGGCCTTAATTTCTGGCGGCGTAAGTTCGTCATCAATAAGCCGCCAGGCCAGCGCGAACATTTCATCGGCATAGAACATACGTTTATTCGCCGGGGCGCTGACCATGCCTGTAGCTTTGATGGTGCGGCTGATGGCGTCGTGCAGGATATGGTAATTCTCCTGATGTTCTTCCGGCAGGGCGTTTGCCGGTTGGGAAGCATCGAGGCCGAGAAGCAGAAGGGCGAGATGCCGCGCTTCCAGCAGCGGCATATCACATTCCCGTTCAAACAGATTCTGACGAATGGGACTGGTCACATTATTCTCCTTCCACGATTTGCAGCGGTTCTTCTGCACCGAGCAGCGCCTGCCGTCTGGCGGCATCAACGTAGTTTCCCCACCACTGCATCAGCGGTCGCCTTTGTTCCAGATAGTCGCTGCGGTTGTAGGCCGCTTCGATCTCGTCTTCTTTCTGGTGCGCCAGCGCAGACTCCAGGACTTCACGGGGAAAATGACCTGCGCCCGCCGTTCTGGCGATGCTGCGCATGCCGTGGGCGACCAGTTCACCGCCAAACCCCATACGGATAAGCGCGGCGTTCGCGGTCTGCTGGTGCATATGCTCCAGTGGTTTGCGGATGCTGGGGAACACCCACGGACGATGGCGGCTGACGGGCTCCATGATCTGAAGAACGCGCAGCGCCTGTTTGCTGAGAGGCACCGTGTGCGAACGATTCATCTTCATAAAGGTATCGGGGATGCGCCATTCCGCTTTTTTCATGTCGATGTCGCACCAGCGGGCGCTGACGGCTTCGCCGGGGCGAACCCAGGTCAGTAGCTCCCATTCGATAAGGCAGCGTGTTTCCTTGCGGATAGAGGCGTTCTGTAGCGCCAGCATTAGTCTGCCCAGTTCACTGGGGTGAAGGGCGGGCATGTTCTGCTTTTTCGGTTTCTTGAAGCGGGCGACCAGGTTGTCAGCTGGATTGAACTCGATGAGCTCTTCAGAGATGGCGAAGCGGAAGATTTCATTGAGCCGTGAGATAACCCGGCGCAGCGTTTCGAGGATGCCTTGTTCTTCCAGCGGTGTGAGGTGTTCCTTAAGCATCTTCGGGCGGATCTCAGTGACGGGCGTATTACCCAGAGAAGGGAAGACGTGCATCTCCAGCGAACGCCAGACATCTTTGGCGTTCGCTAAGATCGCTGGTCCGCTTCTTCTCTTTGAGCCACTGCTCCGCAACTTTTTCCAGTGTGCATTCATTCTGGAGTCGTTGCTCCTCTGCAACCTGCTCCAGATGGGCCTGCGGGTCAATGCCCTGCACCAGTAAACGCCGGTATTGCAACCTGAAATCTCGCGCCATGGCGAGGGTGACTACCGGGTAGGGGCCAATGCTGATTTTGGTCCGTTTTTTCAGCGCCGGGGGAGTGTATTCGAAGTACCAGATCTTTCTGCTGGATGGCTTAATCAACAACGCCAGTCCGTCGCCATCGCGCAGCATATACTCGGTCTTCTGCGGCTTGGCGGCAGCGATCTCGGTATTGGTTAGGGATTTCAATACCTTAGGCATGTTTTTGCACCTTGTTTTTTTAGCGTTCTGGCAACGCGGTGCAAAACAAGATACATAATGCTCAAGATTCATACAGAGATCATGGCCACACATGCAACAAAAAAGCCTGCAACTCGTTGAAGTTACAGGCTTTTTTAAGGTTCATGATGCATCATGAATGAATGTTTGGTGGAGCTGGCGGGAGTTGAACCCGCGTCCGAAATTCCTACATCCTCGGTACTACATGCTTAGTCAGTCTTTACATTCGCCTGGCACCTGCGGACAGACACGCCACTACCAGACTAGCCTGATTAGTTTTAACGTTTCAACCCCAGGCAGGGCCTCCACGCGATCTCTTTTGGGTTTGACCTCTCTTTGATCCCCGTCTTAAGAGCGGAAGCTAGGGAGAGAGGGCTCAGAGCAGGTTATTAAGCTGCTAAAGCGTAGTTTTCGTCGTTTGCGACTATTTTTTTGCGGCTTTTTACGAGGCCAACCGCCCCTCGGCATGCACCTTGGGTTTCGCAAATCCCGTCGAATCCAGAATCAGCCCCAATGTGTACGTTGAGTATAACAGATTTATGAATGCGCTTACCAGCCCTCGTTTCGAGGATTAAGGCGTCAGGTTGGGTGAAAAATCAGCATCAACAACAATATAGCGCCAGGGTCAGCAAAACTGACCCTGATGGGATGGGGTGTTAACGACCCGCGTGCTTCATAATTCGGGCTTTATCTACTGCCCATTCGCGGTCTTTGATATCGGTACGCTTGTCGTGCTGTTTTTTACCTTTTGCTACGCCGATTTTGACTTTGCACCAGGCATTTTTCCAGTACAGAGAAAGAGCGACCACAGTGTAACCTTCGCGGTTGATACGCCCGTACAGGGTATCCAGTTCACGCTGGTTGAGCAGAAGCTTACGGGTACGCGTCGGGTCGCAGACGTAGTGAGTGGAAGCAACAGCCATTGGCGTAAAGTTGGCGCCAAACAGATAGGCTTCGCCATCTTTCAAAATGACATAGCTATCACCAATATTGGCTTTACCAGCACGGAGAGATTTTACCTCCCATCCCTGCAGAGCAAGACCAGCCTCGTATTCATCTTCAATAAAGTATTCATGACGGGCGCGTTTATTCAGCGCAATGGTGGCTGATCCAGGTTTGTGGGCTTTTTTCTTAGTCATAGTATCCTGAAGTCATCGTCTTAAAACAGTCGTACCTCAATCTTCCCGCGAGGCGTAATGGGCTATCTTAGCACGAGTTGCGGTACAGCGTTTTTTTTAGCAGCAGATAAATGATATTATTTACACCGTGTTTATATGTGGAACCTGCTATGCCTCAGATTAGCCGTACCGCCCTCGTGCCGTTCAGTGCGGAACAGATGTACCAACTGGTAAATGATGTGAAGTCCTACCCTGATTTTCTGCCGGGCTGCACCGGTAGCCGGGTTCTGGAGCTCGGTCCGACGCAAATGACCGCGGCGGTTGACGTCTCCAAAGCAGGTATCAGCAAGACCTTCACAACGCGAAATACGCTGACCAGTAACCAGAGTATTCTCATGAGTCTGGTCGATGGTCCGTTTAAGAAGCTGATTGGCGGCTGGAAGTTTATCCCCTTAAGCCCGGAAGCGTGCAAAATTGAGTTTCATCTCGATTTTGAATTCACCAATAAGCTGATTGAAATGGCGTTTGGTCGTATCTTCAAAGAGCTGGCCATGAATATGGTGCAAGCGTTTACGACGCGGGCAAAAGAGGTTTACAGTGTCGGCTAACATCATCGTTGAAGTTGCCTACGCCTTGCCGGAAAAGCAGTATCTGCAACGCGTTAAGCTGGAAGAGGGCGCGACGGTCGAGCAGGCGATCGTGGCCAGCGGTCTTCTGGCGTTACGTGATGATATCGATCTGGCGAAGAACAAAGTGGGTATTTATAGCCGCCCGGCGAAGCTTCAGGATCGGGTCCACGATGGCGATCGAGTAGAGATCTATCGGCCGCTGATTGCAGACCCTAAAGAGCTGCGTCGCCAGCGGGCTGAGAAAAGCGCGGGAAAGTAACCGTTTCGCACAAAGCTCAGAGATAAAAAAAAGCGCTCATTGAGCGCTTTTTGCATATTGATAGCCTTACTCCGCCGTCAGGGCAGGTTTGTTATCAATGTTGGTCAGCACACCGCTGCTGTTGAAGGTCAGGGTAAGCGTCTGTTGGGTAACTTTTTCATGCCCAGGCTGCTGACGGAAAACGTAGAACCAGGTATTGGTGCCAAACGGATCTGACATCATCGGGGTACCAAGAGCATAGGCAACCTGTTGTTGCGTCATGCCGACACGAATTTTTGCTACATCGGTTGGTGCCAGATAGTTTCCCTGGTTGATGTCAGGACGGTAAACCACTCGTTCCAGAGTGGAACAGCCTGCGGTCAACATAAGAAGAACCGCTGCGGCAGCAGTCAGCATTTTACAGCGCATAGTGATTTGATTCCTTTTTGGGCCCGAGCAGTACGTGGCTCATCTGTAATATGCCGATGATAATAGACCTTTGCCCGGTTGGGAACCTTCGGCTGCAGGTCTATCGGCAATTTGCTGTTCACTATGACTCTGTGAAAATCAAAAAGTTTAGGCGGCAAGCAACTCTTTCGCGTTTGCCAGGGTATTACGAGTGACTTCACTACCGCCCAGCAGGCGGGCCAGTTCCTGCAAACGAGCGCGTTTATCCAGAGGGTGCATATGCGTCTCGGTCATTTCACCGTCCGTTTCCTTGCAGACGAAGAAATGGTGATGTCCACAACCGGCAACCTGCGGTAAGTGGGTAACGCACATTACCTGGGTTGATTCGCCTAATTGACGCAGTAGTTTACCGACGACTGCCGCCGTAGGGCCGCTGATGCCGACATCCACTTCATCGAAAATCAGCGCCGGAGTTTCCATCTTACGTGCGGTGATGACCTGAATCGCCAGCGCAATACGTGACAGCTCGCCTCCGGAGGCAACTTTAGCAATCGGCTGCAGCGGCTGACCCGGGTTAGTGGTGACGCGGAATTCGATATGGTCCGCGCCTTCAGCCGTAAGGTGGCGCTCATCAAACGCGACATCAATGGCGAACACACCGTGCGGCATCGAGAGTGAGTGCATACTCTCCGTAATGAGCTGAGTCAATTCATCGGCGCTATTTTGGCGCAGGGCATGCAGCTGCTTTGCCGTATCCAGCGCCAGCTGATGATGCTCAACGACCAGTTGGCTAAGAGATTCCAGAGAACCGGCGCTATCATCCAGCATACGCTGCTCTTCCAGTAGGGATTGGTAAAGGTCAGGAAGCTCTTCGGGCGTGATTTGGTGCTTCCGCGCGAGGGCGATCTGTCGGGATATACGCTGCTCCAGCTCGAACAGGCGGTTCGGATCGAGATCGAGGCGATCGTGATAATGGCGCAGTTCGTCCGTTGCTTCGCTAAGCTGGATAGACGCCTCTTCAAGCATATCGAGTACCCCGGAGAGGTTACTGTCCATACCTGCCAGCTCGCTGACCAGCTGCTTCGCGGCGTACAGTTGACTCTGCAGGTTGGATTCTTCGCCGTCTGCCAGTACCGTCAGCGCATGCTGGCAGGTCGTCAGCAGCTGACCGCTGTTAGCCAGACGTTTGTATTCTTCATCAATTTGTTCGAATTCGCCCGACTGCGGGTTGAACTCGTTTAGCTCTTTTAATTGATATTGCAGCAGGTCCGCACGGGCTGCGCGCTCCTGACTTTGCTGCTGATGCTGCGCCAGATCGCGACAGCTTTTATGCCACTGACGATAGCGCTCTGCCATTAGCTGAGTAAGCGCATACTCACCAGTATAGCCATCAAGCAGCGTCTTCTGGTGTTCGGGTTTAGTCAGCAACTGGTGGGCGTGCTGGCCGTGGATCTGGATAAGCAGTTGACCCAGATCGCGAAGCTGGGATAAAGGGACTGCCGTGCCGTTAATAAAACCGCGAGAGCGGCCGTCAGCGCTGATGACGCGGCGAAGTAAACACTCACGCCCGCTTTCCAACTGGTTCTGTTCCAGCCAGCGCTGAGCGGCAGGTGTGTCTTTCAGGGAGAAGCGGGCGCATAAATCAGCCCGGTTGGCGCCTCTGCGCACCATATCGGCTTCCGCCCGACCACCGAGGCACAGCCCCAGCGCGTCGATAGCGATCGATTTACCGGCGCCGGTCTCGCCGGTAATGGCGGTCATACCGCTGTGAAAATCGATTTCAAGCTCACGAACAATAGCAAAATTACTAATAGTGAGTTGTGCCAACATAGCTGCCTTCCTGTATGAAAAACCATTACTGTGTTTTCGTACAGTATAATCTGGTTTTTTATCCAGTAAAGGGGCTGGCTATAAAATCAGAACAATTTTTTCGACCAGCCAAGCTTGGTGCTTAATGTGTTGAAATAGCTGTAATCTTTTGGGTGGATGAGATTGAGGTGATAATCACAGCGGCGAATCAGCACATCTTCACCATCCTGAATTGGAAGCGCTATCTGGCTATCGCAGCTAATTTCAAGGTCGCTACAGCGTTGAGAAAAGCGCAGGCGAATGGTGCTGTCGCCATTGATCACCAGCGGGCGTGCCGAGAGCGTATGCGGGAACATGGGGACCAGGGTGATCGCATCCAGTGAAGGCGTGAGGATCGGCCCTCCAGCAGAGAGTGAATAAGCCGTGGAGCCGGTGGGCGTGGAGATAATCAGGCCATCGGAGCGCTGAGAGAAAGCAAATACCTCATCAATGTAAACTTCAAACTCAATCATATGCGCCACTTTGCCGGGGTGCAGGACAACTTCATTAATTGCCGTGCTGATGCGCTTCTGACAATCCTGCTGACACACCTGAGCTTCCAGCAGAAAGCGTTTTTCGGCGATATAGTGGCCTTCAAGCACATCGGCAAGCTGCTGTAGCGCGTTATCCGGGTCGAGATCGGTCAGAAAACCGAGGTTGCCGCGGTTAATCCCAATAACGTTAATGTCGTAGCGCGCCAGCGTACGGGCTGCGCCGAGCATATTGCCATCGCCGCCAACCACGACGGCCAGATCTGCCTGTTGGCCAATTTCGGCCAACGTCCCGGTCTTGACATTGCTGAGCTGAAGTTCATGCGCTATTTGCTGCTCAACCAGCACTTCATAACCTTTGCCGGACAGCCAGCGCCAGAGCATTTCATGTGTGGTCAGCGCGGTTGGGTGACGAGGGTGTCCCACAATGCCTATACACTTGAAGTGGTTCTTCATGATCTGGATGTCCTTGCGTTAAATGAATAGTGACAATCTGGCCGCGTTCCCTTGAAACCAGGAAACTGATCCCCATAATAAGCGAAGTTAGCGAGATGAATGCGAAAAAAACGCGGAGAAATTCATGAGTAGTAAAGAACAGAAAACGCCTGAGGGGCAAGCCCCGGAAGAAATTATCACGGAGCAGCACGACGACGTTGAGGCGGTAGAGCCTGAGGTTTCGGCTGAGCAGGTGGATCCGCGCGATGAAAAAATTGCGAATCTGGAAGCTCAGCTTGCTGAAGCGCAGAAGCGCGAACGTGAAGTATTGCTACGTGCGAAAGCCGATGAAGATAACCTGCGCCGCCGTACCGAGCTGGATATCGAAAAAGCGCATAAGTTTGCGCTGGAAAAATTCGTCAACGAGCTGCTGCCGGTCATCGACAGCCTGGATCGCGCGCTGGAAGTCGCTGATAAAGCTAACCCGGATATGGCGCCGATGGTTGAAGGCATCGAACTGACGCTGAAGTCCATGCTCGACGTGGTACGTAAGTTCGGCGTGGAAGTGATTGGCGATACGAACGTGCCGCTGGATCCGAACGTCCATCAGGCCATTGCGATGGTTGAGTCCGAAGACGTCGCGCCAGGCAACGTGCTGGGCGTTATGCAAAAGGGTTATACCCTGAACGGTCGTACTATTCGCGCGGCGATGGTCACCGTCGCGAAAGCGAAGTAAATAAGCGAAACGGCTACCGTGAGGTGGCCGTTTTTCTATTTCCTTCTGCCAGCCCGCAGGGGGGCTATGACTCAGCCACGCTCTCGCGAATGGGTTTAACCGGCATCACCTTCACCCGTTTGATCATATTCTCCTGAACATCAAGAATATCGATATCATACTGTTCGATGCGTACGCGGGTACCCGGAGCGGGGATCTCTTCGAGTGCTTCCAGGATGATACCGTTAATGGTTCGCGCTTCATCTTCCGGGAGATGCCAGTTAAATGCCTTGTTGATTTCCCGTACGTTGGCGGTTCCATCGATAATCACTGAGCCATCATTAAGCGGCGTCACCTCTTCAGCAAGCGTAGGCGACATTGAAGTCGTAAAATCGCCGACGATCTCTTCGAGGATATCCTCAACCGTGACCAGCCCCTGAATGTCGCCATATTCATCAACGACCAGACCCACTTTCTTTTTATTACGCTGGAATTTCACCAGCTGCGTACTGAGCGGCGTTCCTTCCGGCACGAAGTAAATTTCATCGGCGGCGCGCAGCATGACTTCTTTTGTGAACTCTTTTTTCTCGGTCATCAGGCGATAAGCTTCGCGTACCCGCAGCATGCTGATGGCATCGTCCAGCGTGTCGCGGTACAGCACGATGCGCCCGTGTGGAGAGTGGGTCAGCTGGCGGACGATGGATTTCCAGTCGTCGTTAATATTGATACCGACAATATCGTTGCGCGGAACCATGATGTCGTCAACGCTGACTTTCTCGAGGTCCAGGACGGAGAGCAGCATGTCCTGATTGCGCCGGGAGATTTGCGAACGTGATTCATTAACGATAGTGCGCAGCTCATCTTTGCTTAATGCCCCGCTAATCACGATGTCGGTTTTAATGCCCATCATGCGCATCAGAATGCGGGTAATCGTGTTGAGCAACCACACCAGCGGCATCATCAGTATTTGCAGCGGCGCGAGCAGGAGGCTGCTGGGATAGGCCACCTTTTCTGGATAGAGCGCCGCGATGGTTTTTGGCAGCACTTCGGCAAACACCAGCACCACAAACGTCAGGACGCCGGTGGCAATGGCGACGCCGGCATCGCCGTACAGGCGCATACCTACAATGGTACCCAACGCCGAGGCAAGAATGTTGACGAGGTTATTACCAATGAGAACCAGGCTAATGAGACGGTCAGGCTTGCGCAGGAGCTTTTCGACGCGTTTTGCCTGACGATTGCCCTGCTTGGCCAAATGACGCAGGCGATAGCGGTTTAGCGTCATCATGCCGGTTTCTGAACCGGAGAAATAGGCGGAGATAACCACCATGACGATCAGCGTCACGATCAGCGTGGTGGTGGAGATATGTTCCACTTGGGATTCCTTAAAGACTTAGCTCATTAACTGTTGCAATACGCGGCTACCAAAGTAGGCCAGCGTCAACAGTCCTGCGCCAGTCACGTTAAACCAGACGACCCGGCGTCCGCGCCACCCTTCATGATAGTGGCCCCAAAGCAGGACGATATAAACAAACCACGCAATAATAGACAGTACTGCTTTATCAATGTTTTCCGCGCTAAATAGGTTGTGCATATAAAACAACCCGGTGCACAGCGTCAGGGTTAACAGCACCACGCCTATCTGGGTGATATGGAACATTTTACGTTCAATGCTCATCAGCGGCGGCATTTCGCTACTGAAGGTCAACTTTTTATTCTTCAGCTGATAGTCAATCCACGCCAGCTGCAGAGCGTAAAGCGCAGCGATAATCAGCGTAGCATAAGAAAAGAGCGACAGGCCGATATGGACCAACATCCCCGGCGTGGTTTCCAGATGCGTGATGTACTCGTTCGGCATAAAGGTCGCGAACGCGAGGTTGATTAAGGCGAAGGTGTAGACAATGGGCAGCAATAGCCAGCCGCGATTACGCGATGCGACGATGGTCATCACCGTACAGATCATCAGGCTGACCAGCGATCCCACGTTTAATAGACTGAGGTTTTGCCCGCTTTCGCCGCCGGGAAAAATGCGTGACTCCAGCGCGAAGGCGTGACAAATCAACGCAATAGTTGCGGAAAGAATCGCCATCCGCCGCCAACTGCTGTTTTTTTGCAGCAGACCAGGGACGATCAGCGCGAGGCTGATGGAGTACGCGACAAGAGCGAGTAGAGCAAAAACAGGCATATGGGCGTCGACTGTTGACTAAATAGTAAAGAGAAGCAGTATAGCGTCACGCGACTCTGGCTCCAACCGTTGCAGCACATTCGCGTTTATGTCGTGTTATACTGCGCCCATTCCGTTTTTGTGTCGCTGCGGCGACCGACCGTTTCCACCTCAGGCGAGAGACAATGTTTGATAATTTAACCGATCGTTTGTCGCGTACGCTGCGCAACATTAGCGGCCGCGGACGCCTTACTGAAGACAACATTAAAGATACCCTGCGCGAAGTGCGTATGGCGCTGCTGGAGGCGGACGTTGCTCTGCCTGTGGTACGTGACTTCATCAACCGCGTAAAAGAAAGCGCGGTAGGTCATGAAGTCAACAAAAGCCTGACCCCGGGCCAGGAGTTCGTCAAAATTGTGCGCAACGAACTGGTTGCCGCGATGGGCGAGGAGAACCAGGCGCTGGATTTAGCCGCGCAGCCGCCAGCCGTGGTGCTGATGGCCGGTTTGCAGGGGGCGGGTAAAACCACCAGCGTCGCTAAGCTGGGTAAGTTCCTGCGTGAAAAGCACAAGAAGAAAGTCCTGGTGGTTTCCGCTGACGTCTATCGCCCTGCGGCGATCAAGCAGCTGGAAACGCTGGCCGAGCAGGTTAGCGTTGATTTCTTCCCGTCTGACGTAGGTCAGAAGCCGGTTGATATCGTGAATGCCGCGCTGAAGGAAGCGAAGCTCAAATTCTACGACGTGCTGCTGGTGGATACTGCCGGTCGTCTGCACGTTGATGAAGCGATGATGGATGAGATTAAGCAGGTCCATGCGTCTCTCAATCCAGTAGAAACCCTCTTTGTTGTCGATGCGATGACCGGCCAGGATGCGGCGAACACGGCGAAAGCGTTTAACGAGGCTCTGCCGTTGACCGGGGTGGTGCTGACCAAAGTGGACGGCGACGCCCGCGGCGGTGCGGCGCTGTCGATTCGTCATATCACCGGTAAGCCGATTAAATTCCTTGGCGTTGGCGAGAAAACCGAAGCGCTGGAGCCGTTCCATCCGGACCGTATCGCCTCCCGTATTCTCGGCATGGGCGACGTTCTGTCGCTGATCGAAGATATCGAAAGTAAGGTTGACCGCGCGCAGGCTGAAAAGCTGGCTTCCAAACTGAAAAAAGGCGACGGTTTTGATCTCACCGATTTCCTTGAACAGCTGCGGCAGATGAAAAACATGGGCGGTATGGCCAGCCTGATGGGCAAGCTGCCGGGCATGGGACAGATACCGGACAACGTTAAATCGCAGATGGACGATAAAGTGCTGGTGCGTATGGAAGCCATCATCAACTCGATGACGCTGAAAGAGCGCGCCAAACCGGAAATTATTAAAGGTTCGCGTAAGCGCCGCATCGCCGCAGGCTGCGGAATGCAGGTGCAGGATGTGAACCGTCTGCTCAAACAGTTTGATGATATGCAGCGCATGATGAAGAAGATGAAGTCGAAAGGCGGCATGATGAAGATGATGCGCGGAATGAAAGGTATGATGCCGCCTGGGTTCCCCGGCGGGCGATAATATCGTCGCTATTTTGCTGTCGGGGCGCGCTTCTTTTTTTACCCATTGTTGGCGCGCTCTGGCTCAGTTACCCCATTTAGGGGGCCTTCCACGGCAGAGTTTATAACTGCTGATTGCAATTTCCCCAGAAATCAGTAAAATTTTCGGGCTTTTAATATGACACCGGGCTCCGTTCCTCGATGGGGCCCGGTGTTTTATTCACACAAGAGGATGTTATGGTTACTATTCGTTTAGCACGTCACGGCGCGAAAAAGCGTCCGTTCTACCAGGTTGTTGTTACCGACAGCCGTAATGCACGCAACGGTCGCTTCATCGAGCGCGTTGGTTTCTTCAACCCGATCGCTTCTGCGACCGAAGAAGGAACTCGTCTGGATCTGGATCGTATCGCTCACTGGGTTGGCCTGGGCGCTACTGTTTCCGATCGCGTAGCTGCGCTGATCAAAGCCGCTAACAAAGCAGCTTAATCTGTCACGGTGGTCATGATGAGCAAGCAACACACCGCACAAGCACCTGTTGAACCGATTGTATTGGGCAAGATGGGTTCTTCCTACGGTATCCGTGGTTGGCTCAGAGTGTTTTCCTCCACCGAAGACGCCGAAAGCATTTTTGACTATCAGCCCTGGTTTATCCAGAAGGCGGGTCAGTGGCAGGTTGTTGAGCTGGAAAGCTGGCGCCACCACAATCAGGATATCGTCATTAAGCTGAAAGGCATTGACGATCGCGATGCAGCGAATCTTTTGACTAATTGCGAAATTGTCGTGGATTCATCGCAGCTGCCTGCGCTTGAAGAGGGTGACTATTACTGGAAAGACCTGATGGGCTGCCAGGTAGTGACCACTGAAGGCTATGGTCTCGGTAAAGTCATCGACATGATGGAAACTGGATCTAATGACGTTCTCGTCATCAAGGCAAACCTGAAAGATGCATTTGGTATCAAGGAGCGGTTGGTTCCGTTCCTCGATGGGCAGGTTATCAAGAAAGTCGATCTCGCTACTCGTACTATCGAAGTAGATTGGGATCCTGGTTTTTAAATTCTCCGGATAAACGGTAAAAAACGGCACTATGGGGATTGGCTTGTGTTTATAGGTATCGTTAGCCTGTTTCCTGAAATGTTCCGCGCAATTACCGATTACGGGGTAACTGGCCGGGCAGTAAAAAATGGCCTGCTGAGCATCCAGAGCTGGAGTCCTCGTGATTTCGCTCATGACCGGCACCGTACCGTGGACGATCGTCCTTACGGCGGCGGACCGGGGATGTTAATGATGGTACAACCTTTACGGGATGCCATTCATGCAGCAAAAGCCGCGGCAGGTGAAGGCGCAAAGGTGATTTATCTTTCACCTCAGGGACGCAAGCTTGATCAAGCGGGCGTCAGCGAACTGGCAACCAATCAGAAGCTGATTTTGGTGTGCGGTCGTTACGAAGGCGTAGATGAGCGCGTAATTCAGACCGAGATTGATGAAGAATGGTCAATCGGCGATTATGTTCTCAGCGGTGGCGAGCTACCGGCAATGACGCTGATTGATTCCGTTTCCCGGTTTATTCCGGGGGTTCTGGGTCATGAAGCTTCAGCAATCGAGGACTCTTTTGCTGAAGGATTGCTGGATTGCCCTCACTATACGCGCCCTGAAGTGTTAGAAGGTATGGAAGTACCGCCAGTATTGCTGTCGGGAAACCACGCTGAGATACGTCGCTGGCGTCTGAAGCAGTCGCTGGGCCGGACCTGGCTTAGAAGACCTGAACTTTTGGAAAACCTGGCTCTGACTGAAGAGCAAGCAAGGTTGCTGGCGGAGTTCAAAAAGGAACTCGCGCAACAGCAGCATAAACATGATGGGATAGCGTAAGCCCCCAATATCAGTTTACCCAGGATAAGAGATTAAATTATGAGCAACATTATTAAGCAACTTGAACAAGAACAGATGAAGCAGGACGTACCTTCCTTCCGTCCGGGTGATACCGTGGAAGTGAAAGTATGGGTTGTTGAAGGTTCCAAAAAACGTCTGCAGGCATTCGAGGGCGTGGTTATCGCTATTCGTAACCGCGGTCTGCACTCTGCATTCACTGTTCGTAAAATTTCCAACGGCGAAGGCGTTGAGCGTGTCTTCCAGACTCACTCTCCGGTAGTTGACAGCATTTCTGTCAAACGTCGTGGTGCTGTACGTAAAGCTAAACTGTACTACCTGCGTGAGCGTACCGGTAAGTCTGCTCGTATCAAAGAGCGTCTTAACTAAGATTCGCTTTCGCGACATCCTGAATGAGAGGGCTGGCCTGATGGGCTGGCCCTTTTTTATCTTTATTTTAACCATTTTATTGTGAATCATTTACAATACGGCCCTCATTTGGAGGGGCGGTGGTCAGCAATATTCTTCATCAATCAGCATCTCAACGGCGAGCCGCATGGCTGGCGCTGTTTGCGATCGCGCTGATCGTGGTGGCGCCGTTGATCTCAGTCGCTTTGCAAAAAGATCCGATGAGCGGAATGCACCACGCAATGATGACGATGGCGGAAGATGCGCCATCACATCAGATGACGATGATGCACACCGACGCTTCGACGCCGCAACGCTCGCACGGCGTGCCGCTCGATCATGCTGAAGCCTGCGGCTACTGCGTGCTCTTAGCTCACGTGCCAGGCTTTATCTTCGCGCTGGTGTTGTTGCTTGCTATGGTGCTTCGACGCCAGCGAGTGCCTGTTAGCCGACCGGTGAACAAACACTGGCATTACTTTCCCTGGCTTTATCCCCTTACCCGAGCGCCGCCTCTTCCGTCTGCTTTCCCCCTTAGATAAAAAAACAACCTGCGCACTGCGCAACGTTCTCTTTTGCTTTTAAAAAGGAAAAGTATGACTACCTGCACCTCGCGCGCAGCATGGCTGAACCTGCTGCGTCGTCTTCATTTCTATATCGGACTGTTTATCGGACCGTTTATTTTTGTGGCGGCTCTGACCGGCACGCTATATGTCGCCAGTCCGCAGCTGGAAAGCTGGCTCTATCAGGATGCGCTTCGCGGTACCCTCAGTGGAGAAAAACAGCCGCTCAGCGCGCAAATTACCGTAGCAACAGAGGCTATTCAGGGAAACCTGCGCCTGCATGCGGTACGTCCGGGGATACTGGCTGGCGATACTACCCGAGTGATGTTTATTGACCCGAGCCTTGGCGAGTCGGAAACACGGGCAATTTTTGTCGATCCGGTGACTTTAAGGGTAAAAGGAGATCTGCCGGTTTACGGTACCAGCGGTATTTTGCCGCTGCGTCAGTGGATTGATTATGCCCACCGCTCATTGCTCCTGGGAAGTGTTGGTCGCCTGTACAGCGAGCTTGCTGCGTCCTGGATGTGGGTTGCCGCTCTCGGTGGGATCGCGCTGTGGTCGATGACCCGCCCGCGTCGTCGCATTAACAATAAGATGCAGAATAGCCGCCGCCTGCATGTGTCTCTCGGATGGGCATTGCTGGTCGGTATGCTCATCTTCTCTGCGACCGGTTTAACGTGGTCACAATGGGCCGGTGGTAACGTCGATAAGATGCGCGCCGCCTTTGGTTGGCTGACGCCACAGGTAAATACGCAGCTGCAAAGCGCCGTTCCGGCAGTTCACGATCCGCATGCGGAACATCATATGGGAAGCAGGATGATGGGCGAGGCGGCAGCATCGCCGCTGCGCGTAGAGGAGTTTGACAAGGTTCTGCTGGCCGCACGCGCGGCGGGGCTGGATGCCGGCAAGCTGGAGATTCGACCGCCGTCGGGTTCCGGGCGCGCGTGGACGGTAAATGAAATCGACAGAAGCTGGCCAACACAGGTTGATGCTGTCGCGATCGAGGGGTCAACGATGCGGATCGTGGACCGTACGCATTTTTCCGACTTTCCGCTCATGGCCAAGCTGACCCGCTGGGGTGTTGATTTCCATATGGGAATTTTGTTCGGCCTTGTTAATCAGCTATTGCTTATCGCGTTCGGAACCGCACTCTGCGTGATGATAGTAGTGGGATATCGCTTGTGGTGGATCCGCCGCCCGGCGCGCGCGGCGTTTAACCCGGCCAATACGTTGATACAGGCGTGGTTTGGATTAGCATGGCCCGCTCGTCTGCTGACTGCCGTCATTGCACTGTTGTTGGGGGTTGCGCTGCCGCTAATGGGGGGCAGCCTCGCGCTATGTCTCGCCGTTGATTATCTGCGCTGGCGTGCAGCAACGGCGATGTTAGAGGCTAAACCAGTCGAATAGGTTGTCTAAGGCGTGCTGATAACCACCGTGACGCGGCGGTTTTCAGCACGTCCTTTCGCGGTATCGTTACTGGCTATCGGATACTTTTTCCCAAGTCCGCGAGTGGTCAAATTGGCGCGTGGAATATTCGCCCCTTCGGCCCAGGCATCCGCAACGCTGTTGGCGCGCTTAAGCGATAACATTTCGTTGTAGCCGTCTTCGCCGTAATTATCAGTATGGCCTTCGAGACGGCTGTGGGTAATACCGGTGGTGGCCAGCCGTGAAGCCATTGTGCGGATTTGCTGCTTACTATCGGCACGCAGGTGGTAGTCATTTTTATCAAATAAGATGGTATCAGATATTCCTAATGACCAGTCGCCGTTGGTTTCAGTAAAGCCGTATGACTTCATTGCTGCAATTTGTTCTGCAGAGAATTTTCCTTGCGGGGCCTGGCAGCCGCTAAGAAAAATTGCGGCAAGTAAAGCAGGTGCAAAATATTTCCCAATCATGGTGATTCCTTTTATTTTTGCGTTTGCTGCAAGCGCTGGTGTTTCATCCGATACATATTTTGATCGGCAAGCTCTTGCAGATTTTCCGCGGAGGCATGTTCCCAGGTTAAAGCGTATCCAATACTCAATGACAGACTGGCGGTGTGGCCATTGTGGAGATTAAACGGCGGGATAAACTGTTCGGACAACGCACGGCACAGGGCCTGAACTTCGGCCTCTGAATGAACATCGCGTAGCAGAATGGCAAATTCATCGCCGCCGAGACGCCATGCCTGATGCTGTTTGCCGACAAAGGCCATCAGGCGGCTCGCGACTTCAATTAACACTTTATCGCCAGCTGCGTGGCCCCAGTTATCGTTAATAAGCTTGAAGTTATCGCCATCAAGAAATAACAGCGCGGAACTACTGTGGACGGTTTCGTCTTTCATCAGCTCATTAATGACATTACGGAAAGCCGCTCTGTTAGCCAGACCGGTCAACGGATCGTGCAATGAACTGCGCAGGAGCTGAGCATTTTTAGCCTGAAGCTGTCGCTGCCAGTCCTCCATTTCGCCCAACAGGCTATTAAAGTCCTGGGCAAAAAGGTGGAATTCTTCAATGCGCTCTTCGGGGACCCGGCGAGAAAAATGGCGATTTTCGCGAATGTCATGTACCACTTCGGTAATGCTCTGTAATGCAGCCACAATGCCGCGGTGCAGCGAGTGGGTCAGGAGCAAAGCGATGCAGGAAGCAAGAAAAATGCTGCCGGTGAGCACAATAATTGAGATGCCAAGAAAATAGCTTATCAGCCGGTCCAGCGCGGTCAGACGGAGTTCACCGATGATTTTCCCCTGGTGCCAGATAGGTTGTACCGTGGGTTCAGGAAATAACCATTTGCTGATAATGTCGCTGATTTTATCCTGCCTGACCAGACGTTCGTTATGCCATGAGGCGAAGGGTTTTTGTCGGCCATCGACCAGAATGGCTTTGGAGAATTGCCCCTGTCTTCCCAGCGTGGCCAGCGTATCTTCAGCCGCTGCGCTATCGCCGAAAACAAGCGTGGCTTCCAGGCTGCGACCCATGGTAGCGGCGGTAAGCTCCAGGTTTTTTTGTGCGTACTGCTTAAGTGTGAATATGGAAGCGGCGCAGAGTAACAGCCAGACCAGTGTCATAGAGATCACCACGCTTATCATGCTGATACGGCGCAGCGCTCTTTTAAATGTGGGGCGCCGGGCCTGAGAAAAATCCTTATTCATGTGATGTTTTCCGGGCAAGCATCAGCACCTCGGGATTAACCCGAACGCCGCTGTGCGTCAGTACATCCAGATTTACGGAAAATCTGACTCTCTCATTGTTTATAAGCAGGCAAAAAGCGCTGCCAATAGAGCAATCGGTGTTTTGTTCCGCAATAAGTAATAGGGGCCGGTTTCCATATTTGGCCGTAAATTCAGACTGTTGGATCGGTGATTCACTGCCAAAATAAAAACCATCGCAGGTCGTCTGTAAGGCTTCTTCTGTATTACGAACAATCACGGGTTTGTAAGGCAATATTTCCGGTGCCTCTTCGGCCAGGCTATGGATATAACGTGATGTCGAAAAAATACATAGCCTTGGAGGACCTGATAATTGCGGCCAGCGTGTATAAGTCACGATCCCCGAAACGATCGTCCGAACATTTTCAGACGGCCCGGAGGCAACAGCAGAGATACCCACGAGTGATAGTACTAAAGTCAAAAAGAGACGGTGAAGAACAGTCATTACGGTTCCGTCAGGTTGTCATAGCGTGGGGGATGCAGATTGCTGAAACCCGGGCGAAGAATAGCATTATTGATGAAAAGCGTCATTAGCCAGCCTCGCCGCTTTAAGATAATTCTCACCAGGATTTTTCGTAAAAGAATGGCTTTCAAAAGGGGAGTCATGGGCGTTAAATCGCTTTGTGTAAACAATAATGTACAATAAAAATGGAATGTAGCGCGATTTAATTTCTTGGTGTAAAGTAAAATTTACGTAATATGGATTGAAATCTTTACTTTGTGTGGTATCGTTACGTCATCCTCGCTGAGGCAATAACTATCGCAAACGAGCTATACAGGATCGCAATCATGCAAAAAGACGCGCTGAACAACGTACATATTACTGATGAACAGGTTTTGATCACTCCGGATCAGTTGAAAACTGAATTCCCTTTGAGCGTTGAGCAGGAAGCGCAGATCGCGCACTCTCGACAGACTATCTCTGACATCATCGCCGGTCGCGATCCGCGCTTGCTGGTGGTGTGTGGTCCTTGCTCGATTCACGATCCTGAAACCGCCATTGAGTACGCTCGTCGTTTTAAAGCTCTTGCCGCAGAGGTCAGCGATAGCCTCTATCTGGTCATGCGCGTCTATTTTGAAAAACCCCGTACCACAGTTGGTTGGAAAGGGCTGATTAACGATCCGCATATGGATGGTTCGTTTGATGTGGAAGGCGGCCTGAAGATTGCGCGTCGTCTGCTGGTTGAACTGGTCAATATGGGGCTGCCGTTGGCGACGGAAGCGTTGGATCCAAACAGTCCTCAGTACCTCGGCGATCTGTTTAGCTGGTCCGCTATCGGCGCGCGTACGACGGAATCCCAGACTCACCGCGAAATGGCTTCAGGCCTGTCGATGCCGGTTGGGTTTAAAAACGGCACCGACGGTAGCCTTGCCACCGCCATTAACGCGATGCGCGCCGCCGCAATGCCGCACCGTTTCGTCGGCATCAACCAGGCCGGGCAGGTGTGCCTGCTGCAAACGCAGGGCAATCCGAACGGTCACGTCATTCTGCGTGGTGGAAAAGCGCCAAACTACGGCCCGGAAGATGTTGCGAAGTGCGAAAAAGAGATGACTCAGGCGGGACTGAAACCTTCTCTGATGGTAGATTGCAGCCATGGGAATTCTAATAAAGACTACCGCCGTCAGCCCGCGGTTGCGGAATCCGTGGTCGCGCAGATCAAAGATGGTAACCGTTCCATTATTGGTCTGATGATTGAGAGCAATATCCACGAAGGTAATCAATCCTCTGAGCAGCCGCGTTGCGATATGAAATACGGCGTCTCGGTGACCGATGCCTGCATTAGTTGGGAAACCACCGATGCGCTGCTCCGCGAACTTGATAAGGATCTGCGAGGCCATCTGGCGGCTCGTCTGGCGTAAGAGGATGATATGGTTGCTGAACTGACCGCGTTACGCGATCAAATTGATGAAGTCGATAAAGCGCTGCTGGAGCTGCTGGCTAAGCGCCTGGAGCTGGTAGCGCAAGTCGGAGAGGTTAAAAGCCAATATGGCCTGCCGATTTACGTCCCTGAGCGCGAGTCGGCGATGCTGGCCTCCCGCCGTGAGGAGGCAGCTGCGCTTGGGGTTCCGCCGGATCTTATCGAAGATGTCTTGCGTCGCGTCATGCGTGAGTCTTATTCCAGCGAAAACGATAAAGGTTTTAAAACGCTTTATCCGAACCTGCGTCCGGTCGTTATTGTCGGCGGCGGCGGGCAAATGGGGCGTCTGTTTGAGAAAATGCTGACGCTTTCCGGATATCAGGTTCGTATTCTGGAGAAAGACGACTGGTCGCGGGCGGACGAGATTGTCGCCGATGCCGGCATGGTTATCGTCAGCGTGCCGATTCATAT
The DNA here is from genome assembly GCF_015601345.1 of Klebsiella sp. BDA134-6. Classification (NCBI taxonomy): domain Bacteria; kingdom Pseudomonadati; phylum Pseudomonadota; class Gammaproteobacteria; order Enterobacterales; family Enterobacteriaceae; genus Klebsiella; species Klebsiella sp. BDA134-6. The sequence continues at coordinate 4,503,420 of NZ_CP064784.1, read as the reverse complement.
CACGGCGGCGACGATTGCTCAGTTGCCTCCGCTGCCGGCGGACTGCATCCTGGTCGATTTGGCTTCGGTGAAAGCGGAACCGCTGCAGGCGATGCTGGCTGCGCATACAGGTCCGGTATTGGGTCTGCATCCTATGTTTGGTCCTGATAGCGGCAGTCTGGCGAAGCAGGTAGTGGTGTACTGCGATGGCCGCCAGCCTGAGGCGTATCAGTGGTTCCTGGAGCAAATTCAGGTCTGGGGCGCTCGGCTGCATCGCATCAGCGCCATCGAACACGATCAGAACATGGCCTTTATTCAGGCGTTGCGCCACTTTGCTACCTTCGCTTATGGTCTGCATCTGGCCGAAGAGAACGTGCGTCTTGAGCAACTTTTAGCGCTCTCGTCGCCAATTTATCGTCTGGAGCTGGCGATGGTTGGTCGACTGTTTGCCCAGGATCCGCAGCTCTACGCTGACATTATTATGTCCTCGGAAAATAACCTGGCGCTGATTAAGCGATACTACCAGCGTTTCGGTGAAGCTATCGGCCTGCTGGAGCAGGGAGATAAACAGGCGTTCATCGATAGCTTCCGTAAGGTTGAACACTGGTTCGGTGACTATGCCCAGCGCTTCCAGAGCGAAAGCCGAACGTTGCTGCGCCAGGCGAATGATAATCGGCAGTAAGGCGTAAAACACGTATACAATAAAGCCAGAGGGGTGACCCGCTGGCTTTTTTTATAGGGATGAAAACGATGGCTGAACCACAACCGCTGTTTGATTACACCGGGCATTTACCGGAATGTCCGACCTGGAGCGAAGCCGAACAGGCATTGTACTGGGCCGATATTATGGAATGCGAAATTCATCGCTACGACGTGCAGACGGGTGAACATCAGGTTCTGCAATTTCCCGAGGAGCCCGGCTGTTTTGCTCTGCGCGAAAAGGGCGGTTTTATCGTCGCTTTACGCAGCGGTATCTGGCTCACTGATGCGCATGGTCTTCTACAGCGAAAAGTCTGCGATAACCCCAGCAATCCGCAATTAGCGCGCTTTAATGATGGTGGAACCGATCGCGACGGCCGCTTTTATGCCGGGACTTTCTGGGGACCGGGAGATTTTAACGGCGCGCTCTTAGTGCGCATCGATAACGATCTCTCCCCGCAGGTTATCCAGTGCGATATTCACGGCGCTAACGGTCTGGCGTTTAGCGAAGACAAGCGTTGGATGTATACCTCGGATACGCCAAATGCCGTTATCTATCGAACACCTCTCGATGAGCGGGGCGAGGCGGGTAAACGCGAGGTCTTCCTGCGCTTTCAGCCGGGAGAGGGGATTCCAGACGGCGCGGCCATCGATGCCGAAGGTTGCTACTGGAGCGCGATGTTTGACGGCTGGCGTATTGCGCGCTTCTCGCCGACGGGCGAGCAGCTGGAGGAGCATCGTCTACCGGTGCGTTGCCCGACGATGGTCTGTTTTGGCGGAGCGGATATGAAGACGCTCTACATTACCACCACGCGGGAGAATATGGATGCTGAGGAAGTGGCGAAATATCCGCTTTCTGGCGCCATCTTCACCCTGCCTGTTAGCGTGGCAGGGATGAAGAAATTGCCGTTTATAGAGCGTTAAACCGGCTCGACCGGTACCACGTTTTCGCTGGCATAACAGCCCAGCACCTTCATTGAACGTGTTATCTCGGCCAGCTCTTTTAAAGCTTTACGCATGGGCAGTGATTCCAGGTTGGCCTGGATATCCAGATAAAACATCTCTTCCCACGGATTACCGTGAATGGGACGCGACTCCAGCTTGGTCATAATCAGGTTATGGTTTCGCAGTACCAGCAGTGCTTCTACCAGGGCCCCGGCTTGCTGGCCGGTGGCCATCAACAGCGTGGTTTTCGCGGGGACCTGATCGGAGACTTCCACCGCTTTACGCGCCAGAACCAGGAAGCGGGTGATATTTTGCGTTTGGTTAGCCTGACAATGTTCCAGTACCTGCAAACCGTGCAGCGCCCCGCCTGCTTCGCTGCCCAGCGCGGCAACGGTCGGCGATTTAGCCTGAGCGACTTTTTCCATCGCTGAGGAGGTGCTATCGGTATATTCAATATTCCAGTGCGGATAGCGGCTGAGGTACTGGCTGCACTGCTGGAACGGCTGTGGATGGCTGTAGACCGTCGTAATCTGTTGCGCGTCGGTGGATGTTGAGACCAGCACGCAGTGATCGATAGGCAGAGTCAGCTCGCCGACGATAGATAAGCTGGTGTGCTGCAGAAGATCGTAAACATCATTGATGCCGCCGGAGCTTGTATTTTCAATGGGGACGACGGCATAGTCGGCCTGGCCCGTCTCCACTTGCTCAAAGATATCGGCGAATTTCGCACAGCCGCTTTCGATAAACTGTTCAAAGTGGCGGGCGGCATACTGGCGGGCCGCAAGATGCGAATATGAACCTTTCGGTCCGAGAAACGCCACGCGCGCGGAGTGCGGATTGATTTTATTGAGGTGCTGCTGCAGTAGCGTTTGTTGGGTAAGGACCGAGTCTTCAATGATCAGCTGGAACAGGCGCGTGATGTAGTGGGCATCGAGATGATGTTTTTTCCCCAACGTCATCAAGCGTTCCAGTAAGTCCCGCTCGCGGTCGATATCCCGCACCGGACGGTGCGAGGCCAGCTTGGCTTTTCCTACCTCTACGGCCAGGCCGCGGCGCTCTGCCAGCAGCGCCAGCAGCTTCTCATCCAGAGCGCTGATCTTATCGCGTAGCGCCAGTAATGGGTTTTCCTCGGTCATATGTGTTGCCTTTCTTGTTATTGATTATCAATAAAAAAGGCCTCCCGTTTGGGAGGCCTTGTTGTTCGTCTTCGCATTCTTTATCACACGACGAATTGCCTCCCATTCAGGGGAAGGTAAAAAAGAATGCGAAGAAGAACGGGATCAGTTTCACGATGAATTCCTTGAGTTAGTGGGGATTACAGTACCTGTACTGTTTTCACTCTGTCAATAAAAAACGCGCCCGGAGGCGCGTGGCATGACACAAGCTTAAGTTAAGGATTACTCTTCTTCTTCCACAAAGCCTGCCTCTTTCACCGATGTCGCGGCGCGGCGGGCTTCCCCTTTGTGTTGCACTTTATTGAGCTGCCGTTCCAGCTTGTTGATCAATTCGTTGATTGCGGCATACATGTCTTCGTGCCGCGCGCTGGCAACCAGGTGTCCGTTTGGCGTATTGATGGTGGCGTCAGCGACAAAACCCTGCGGCTCCTTAGAGAGGATGATGTGCGGGTTAATTAAGTGGGTTTGCCATTTATCCAGTTTGGCGAGACGGTCTGCGACGTGCTGGCGGATTGCCGGAGTAATTTCCATTTGTTTACTGGTAATGTTCATTGTCATAAATTTTACCTCTTGTCTTTCCCGTCTTGGTGAACTCAGCATACCTCGCCCAATGTCAAAATGCGTGATTTAAATCACATTTTATTGTCACTTTTTGTCAACAAATCTGTTTTGTGAGACAGGACAGGAACAGGTGAGATTTTGCTTGTGGAAAGGAAGAAAGGGAGCCATATTTGATGAGTTAACTCGGCGCTAAACCGCTTCAGCTAAGCAATTTAACGAATAAAAAAACGGCAGCCATCTGGCTGCCGTTTTGCTTATCTAAGGGCTATCAGGTGTTCTTGCTATTGGCTGCAATGATTTTCGCAACTTTGTCAGCCTGCGCGTTCATCTGCATCTGACGGTAGGCGTTTTCCATCTTCGGCAGCGCATCGCGGGTGGCCTGCGTATCCGGATAGTTACGCAGCATGCCGTCTACGCGGTTAACTACCGCAACCCATGCGCCACGATCGGTGTAGTAATCCACAACCGACAGCTCGTACTTCGCCAGACGATCCTTCAGGAACACCATACGTTTATAGGCGTCAGTAGAGTACTGGCTGTTGGGATAGCCACGAACCAGTTTGGAGAAGTCGTTAAAGGCATCGCGCGCGTGTTGTGGGTCGCGGTCAGAACGGTCGACGCCGAAGAAGCCCTGCAGCGCACTGTCATCCAACGCCATATTTGTCAGACCACGCATATAAATAACGTAATCAATGTTAGGATGAGTCGGGTTCAGGCGCACAAAGCGATCGATGGCGGCCTGAGCCAGCGGTAGATCGGCGTTTTTGTAGTACGCATAAATCAGGTCCAACTGTACCTGTTGGGAATAAGGTCCAAAGGGATAACGGTTATCCAACGCTTCCAGTTGCGTTATTGCCTGTTTCCAGTTACCGTCCTGCAGCTTTTGCTGAGCGGTCGCGTAGATCTCATTCGGCGGATTATCGGGCACCTCCTCCTTTGAGCCAGAGCAACCCACCAAAGCCAGGCTCAGTGTGGCTGCTGCCACCAGGTATTTCATGCGCGTCATGACGTTTTGACTTCCTCAAAATGTTTATGCGGGAGAATCTCTGTTCCTGCTCCCGATTAAGACCAGCTACAATAGCACACTATATTAAACGGCAAAGCCGTAAAACCCAACGTTAAAACGAAGAAGCTGTATATGGCACAACGAGTACAACTCAACGCAACGGTGTCCGAAAATCAACTCGGACAACGCTTAGATCAGGCTTTGGCCGAATTGTTCCCGGATTATTCGCGTTCGCGCATAAAAGAATGGATCCTTGACCAGAGAGTGCTGGTAAACGGCTGCGTCAGCGACAAGCCGAAAGAAAAAGTGCTGGGGGGAGAGACGATTGCTATCGATGTTGAAATCGAAGAAGAAGTCCGTTTCCAACCGCAGGATATTCCGCTCAATATCGTTTATGAAGATGATGACATCCTCGTAATTAATAAACCGCGCGATTTAGTTGTGCACCCCGGCGCGGGCAACCCTGACGGTACTGTGCTGAATGCGCTGTTGCACTACTATCCCGCCATTGCTGACGTGCCGCGGGCGGGGATCGTGCACCGTCTTGATAAAGACACCACTGGTTTAATGGTGGTAGCAAAGACTATCCCGGCGCAAACCCGACTGGTGGAATCCCTGCAGCTGCGTGAAATTACCCGTGAATATGAAGCGGTAGCGATTGGTCATATGACGGCTGGCGGAACGGTTGAAGAACCGATTAGCCGTCACCCGACCAAGCGTACGCATATGGCGGTACATCCCATGGGGAAACCGGCGGTGACGCACTATCGGATCATGGAGCATTTTCGCATTCATACTCGTTTGCGTTTGCGCCTCGAGACCGGTCGTACGCACCAGATTCGCGTGCACATGGCGCACATCACCCATCCGCTGGTGGGCGATCAGGTTTATGGAGGGCGCCCACGTCCGCCTAAAGGTGCGTCGGAAGAGTTCATCACTGCTCTGCGTAAGTTCGACCGCCAGGCTCTTCATGCCACGATGCTGCGCTTATACCATCCGATCAGCGGTATTGAAATGGAATGGCATGCGCCAATTCCGCAGGATATGGTTGATTTGATCGATGCCATGCGCGCTGATTTTGAAACTCATAAAGACGATATCGACTGGTTATGACTAAAGTGATTGTACCGCAATGGCCGATGCCGGAAGGCGTTGCTGCCTGTAGTTCCACGCGCGTTGGCGGGGTAAGTTTATCGCCATACGATTCACTTAACCTCGGCGCTCATTGCGGAGACAATCTGCAGCACGTAGAAGAGAACCGTCGGCGCATGTTTGCCGCTGGCGGTCTGCCGTCATACCCGGTGTGGCTGGAACAGGTTCACGGTACGGCAGTGTTAAAACTCGACGGCGGGCCGTACGAGTCAAAGCGTGCGGATGCGTCATACTGTAATGTGCCGGGTACGGTATGCGCGGTGATGACCGCTGATTGCCTGCCGGTGCTTTTTTGTAACCGCGCGGGTACGGAGGTTGCGGCTGCTCATGCCGGCTGGCGAGGTCTTTGCGAAGGCGTGCTGGAAGAAACCGTTGCCTGTTTTGCCGATAGTCCGGAAAATATTATGGCCTGGCTTGGCCCCGCTATCGGGCCGGACGCGTTTGAGGTTGGCCCGGAGGTGCGTGAGGCCTTTATGGCAAAAGATACCCAGGCGGAGCGCGCATTTCGCCCTGCGGGTGAGAAGTATTTTGCTGATATCTATCAGCTTGCCCGTCAGCGTCTGTCGAGCGTTGGCGTTGAGCAGATTTTTGGCGGAGACCGCTGTACCCTCAGCGAAAAAGATGATTTTTTCTCTTATCGTCGCGACAAGACGACGGGTCGTATGGCAAGTTTCATCTGGCTGATATAACCTGCCGAACTAAGACGATCCAGAAGGCAAACTTATTTTTGCATAGTTCAGGTCTTTAACCTTGAATAATTGAGGGATGACCTCATTTAATCTCCAGTAGCAAATTTGACCTGTTATGGGAGGAGTTATGCGTCTGGATCGTCTTACCAATAAATTCCAGCTTGCTCTTGCCGATGCCCAGTCTCTTGCGCTTGGGCACGACAACCAATTCATCGAACCTCTTCATCTAATGAGCGCCTTGCTGAATCAGGAAGGGGGATCGGTACGTCCTTTATTAACTTCGGCTGGCATCAACGCCGGAGAGTTACGCACCAATATTGAACAGGCGTTGAGCCGATTGCCGCAGGTGGAAGGTACCGGTGGCGATGTTCAACCTTCTCAGGATTTAGTGCGTATCCTTAACCTTTGCGACAAGCTGGCGCAAAAGAGAAAGGACAACTTTATTTCGTCAGAACTGTTCGTTCTGGCTGCGCTTGAATCACGCGGCACTCTGACCGACCTTTTAAAATCCGCCGGAGCCACAACCGCTAACGTGAGTCAGGCGATTGAACAAATGCGCGGAGGTGAAAGCGTGAACGATCAGGGAGCCGAAGACCAACGTCAGGCTTTGAAAAAATTTACCGTCGATCTGACCGAACGTGCCGAGCAGGGCAAGCTTGACCCGGTAATTGGCCGTGATGAAGAAATTCGTCGAACGATTCAGGTTCTGCAGCGTCGTACCAAAAATAACCCGGTGCTGATTGGTGAACCCGGCGTAGGTAAAACGGCCATTGTTGAAGGGCTGGCGCAGCGGATCGTCAACGGTGAAGTACCGGAAGGGTTGAAGGGGCGTCGAGTCCTGGCGCTTGATATGGGCGCGCTGGTGGCGGGTGCCAAGTATCGCGGTGAGTTTGAAGAACGTTTAAAAGGCGTGCTAAACGATCTCGCCAAGCAGGAAGGCAACGTCATCCTCTTTATCGATGAGCTGCACACGATGGTGGGCGCAGGTAAAGCAGACGGTGCTATGGACGCCGGGAATATGCTGAAACCGGCGCTGGCGCGTGGTGAGCTGCACTGCGTGGGCGCCACGACACTGGATGAGTATCGCCAGTACATTGAGAAAGACGCCGCGCTGGAGCGTCGTTTCCAGAAAGTGTTCGTTGCGGAACCGACAGTTGAAGATACCATTGCGATTTTGCGTGGTCTGAAAGAGCGTTATGAACTGCACCACCACGTGCAGATCACTGACCCGGCGATTGTAGCGGCGGCTACGCTGTCTCACCGTTATATCGCCGACCGACAGCTGCCGGATAAAGCTATCGACTTGATCGATGAAGCTGCGTCCAGCATCCGCATGCAGATTGACTCAAAACCGGAAGAGCTGGACAGACTCGATCGACGCATCATTCAACTCAAGCTGGAACAGCAGGCGTTGAAGAAAGAGTCTGACGAAGCCAGCATTAAGCGGTTGGATATGCTGAATGAGGAACTGGCGGATAAAGAACGTCAATATTCAGTCTTAGAAGAAGAGTGGAAGGCTGAAAAAGCGTCGCTCTCTGGTACCCAGACGATTAAGGCCGAGCTGGAACAGGCTAAAATCGCGATTGAGCAGGCGCGTCGCGTCGGCGATCTGGCGCGGATGTCCGAGCTGCAGTACGGTAAGATCCCGGAACTGGAAAAGCAGCTGGCGGCGGCAACGCAGTCTGAAGGCAAGACCATGCGTCTGCTGCGTAATAAAGTCACGGATGCGGAAATCGCGGAAGTGCTGGCTCGTTGGACGGGGATTCCGGTTGCGAGAATGCTCGAAGGCGAACGTGAGAAGCTGCTGCGTATGGAGCAGGAGCTGCATAGCCGCGTTATTGGTCAGAACGAAGCGGTTGAAGCGGTATCGAACGCGATCCGCCGTAGTCGTGCCGGGTTATCCGACCCTAACCGTCCGATTGGCTCGTTCCTGTTCCTTGGCCCTACCGGGGTAGGTAAGACAGAACTCTGTAAAGCGCTGGCTAACTTTATGTTTGATAGCGACGATGCGATGGTACGTATCGACATGTCAGAGTTTATGGAGAAACATTCCGTTTCACGTCTGGTTGGGGCACCTCCGGGATACGTCGGTTATGAAGAAGGCGGTTATCTCACTGAGGCGGTCCGCCGTCGCCCTTATTCCGTCATCCTGCTGGATGAAGTGGAAAAAGCGCATCCGGATGTCTTTAACATTCTGCTGCAGGTACTGGACGATGGACGTTTAACTGACGGGCAGGGGAGAACGGTCGACTTCCGCAATACGGTGGTCATCATGACCTCCAACCTCGGTTCGGATCTCATTCAGGAACGTTTTGGTGCCCTGGATTATAGTCACATGAAAGATCTGGTGCTGGGCGTGGTTAGTCAAAGCTTCCGCCCGGAATTTATCAACCGTATTGATGAAGTGGTTGTCTTCCACCCGTTAGGTGAAAAACATATTGCTTCTATTGCGCAGATTCAGCTGCAGCGGTTGTATAAACGACTGGAGGAGCGCGGCTACGAAGTCCACCTCTCTGATGAGGCGCTGAAGCTGCTTAGCGAAAACGGCTACGATCCGGTTTATGGCGCACGTCCTCTAAAACGTGCTATCCAGCAGCAGATCGAAAACCCGCTGGCACAGCAGATTCTTTCCGGTGAGCTGATTCCGGGTAAAGAAGTACGGCTGGTCGTGAAAAATGACCGGATAGTGGCAGTGCAGTAAATCACAAAACAGCAAAAACGGGCCAACTCGGCTCGTTTTTGTTTAAAAACCAGGCAATAATTTAATCTCAGTCGATGTTTTGGCTGAAAATTGAGCGGGTGAGATTTTTTTTTAAAATTCCCCTTGCCACTTCAGAATTACTCCCTATAATGCGCCTCCACTGACACGGAACAACGGCACGCAAGCCGCCGGGTCAGCGGGATTCAGTGATGAATACCGGCAGAGAAAAGCGAAATTAAACGCTTGACTCTGAATGAGGAAAACGTATTATACGGGACCTCGCAACGGTGAGCGAAAGCCGCGTTGCACTGCTCTTTAACAATTTATCAGACAATCTGTGTGGGCACTCAAAGTGACATGGATTCTTAACGTCGCAAGACGAAAAATGAATACCAAGTCTCTGAGTGAACACGTAATTCATTACGAAGTTTAATTCACGAGCATCAAACTTAAATTGAAGAGTTTGATCATGGCTCAGATTGAACGCTGGCGGCAGGCCTAACACATGCAAGTCGAACGGTAGCACAGAGAGCTTGCTCTCGGGTGACGAGTGGCGGACGGGTGAGTAATGTCTGGGAAACTGCCTGATGGAGGGGGATAACTACTGGAAACGGTAGCTAATACCGCATAACGTCGCAAGACCAAAGAGGGGGACCTTCGGGCCTCTTGCCATCAGATGTGCCCAGATGGGATTAGCTAGTAGGTGGGGTAACGGCTCACCTAGGCGACGATCCCTAGCTGGTCTGAGAGGATGACCAGCCACACTGGAACTGAGACACGGTCCAGACTCCTACGGGAGGCAGCAGTGGGGAATATTGCACAATGGGCGCAAGCCTGATGCAGCCATGCCGCGTGTATGAAGAAGGCCTTCGGGTTGTAAAGTACTTTCAGCGGGGAGGAAGGCGATAAGGTTAATAACCTTGTCGATTGACGTTACCCGCAGAAGAAGCACCGGCTAACTCCGTGCCAGCAGCCGCGGTAATACGGAGGGTGCAAGCGTTAATCGGAATTACTGGGCGTAAAGCGCACGCAGGCGGTCTGTCAAGTCGGATGTGAAATCCCCGGGCTCAACCTGGGAACTGCATTCGAAACTGGCAGGCTGGAGTCTTGTAGAGGGGGGTAGAATTCCAGGTGTAGCGGTGAAATGCGTAGAGATCTGGAGGAATACCGGTGGCGAAGGCGGCCCCCTGGACAAAGACTGACGCTCAGGTGCGAAAGCGTGGGGAGCAAACAGGATTAGATACCCTGGTAGTCCACGCTGTAAACGATGTCGACTTGGAGGTTGTTCCCTTGAGGAGTGGCTTCCGGAGCTAACGCGTTAAGTCGACCGCCTGGGGAGTACGGCCGCAAGGTTAAAACTCAAATGAATTGACGGGGGCCCGCACAAGCGGTGGAGCATGTGGTTTAATTCGATGCAACGCGAAGAACCTTACCTACTCTTGACATCCAGAGAACTTAGCAGAGATGCTTTGGTGCCTTCGGGAACTCTGAGACAGGTGCTGCATGGCTGTCGTCAGCTCGTGTTGTGAAATGTTGGGTTAAGTCCCGCAACGAGCGCAACCCTTATCCTTTGTTGCCAGCGATTCGGTCGGGAACTCAAAGGAGACTGCCAGTGATAAACTGGAGGAAGGTGGGGATGACGTCAAGTCATCATGGCCCTTACGAGTAGGGCTACACACGTGCTACAATGGCATATACAAAGAGAAGCGACCTCGCGAGAGCAAGCGGACCTCATAAAGTATGTCGTAGTCCGGATTGGAGTCTGCAACTCGACTCCATGAAGTCGGAATCGCTAGTAATCGTGGATCAGAATGCCACGGTGAATACGTTCCCGGGCCTTGTACACACCGCCCGTCACACCATGGGAGTGGGTTGCAAAAGAAGTAGGTAGCTTAACCTTCGGGAGGGCGCTTACCACTTTGTGATTCATGACTGGGGTGAAGTCGTAACAAGGTAACCGTAGGGGAACCTGCGGTTGGATCACCTCCTTACCTTAAAGAACCTGCCTTTGTAGTGCTCACACAGATTGTCTGATAGATGTAAAGAAGCAAGACGGCTGCGAAGTCGCGACACCTCGTGTCCCCTTCGTCTAGCGGTTAGGACTCCGCCCTTTCACGGCGGCAACAGGGGTTCGAATCCCCTAGGGGACGCCACTTGCTGGCTGTGAGTGAAAGGCACAACCAACCGATATCTCAAAACTCATCTTCGGGTGACGTTTGAGATATTTGCTCTTTAAAAATCTGGATCAAGCTGAAAATTGAAACGACACACATGTTAGGTGTGTTCGAGTCTCTCAAATTTTCGCGACACGATGATGTTTTACGAAACATCTTCGGGTTGTGAGGTTAAGCGACTAAGCGTACACGGTGGATGCCCTGGCAGTCAGAGGCGATGAAGGACGTGCTAATCTGCGAAAAGCGTCGGTAAGGTGATATGAACCGTTACAGCCGGCGATGTCCGAATGGGGAAACCCAGTGCAATTCGTTGCACTATCGTTTGATGAATACATAGTCAAACGAGGCGAACCGGGGGAACTGAAACATCTAAGTACCCCGAGGAAAAGAAATCAACCGAGATTCCCCCAGTAGCGGCGAGCGAACGGGGAGCAGCCCGGAGTCTGAATCAGCTTGTGTGTTAGTGGAAGCGTCTGGAAAGTCGCAGGGTACAGGGTGATACTCCCGTACACTAAAACGCACAGGCTGTGAACTCGAAGAGTAGGGCGGGACACGTGGTATCCTGTCTGAATATGGGGGGACCATCCTCCAAGGCTAAATACTCCTGACTGACCGATAGTGAACCAGTACCGTGAGGGAAAGGCGAAAAGAACCCCGGCGAGGGGAGTGAAAAAGAACCTGAAACCGTGTACGTACAAGCAGTAGGAGCCCACTTGTTGGGTGACTGCGTACCTTTTGTATAATGGGTCAGCGACTTATATTCTGTAGCAAGGTTAACCGTATAGGGGAGCCGCAGGGAAACCGAGTCTTAACTGGGCGTTAAGTTGCAGGGTATAGACCCGAAACCCGGTGATCTAGCCATGGGCAGGTTGAAGGTTGGGTAACACTAACTGGAGGACCGAACCGACTAATGTTGAAAAATTAGCGGATGACTTGTGGCTGGGGGTGAAAGGCCAATCAAACCGGGAGATAGCTGGTTCTCCCCGAAAGCTATTTAGGTAGCGCCTCGTGAACTCATCTTCGGGGGTAGAGCACTGTTTCGGCTAGGGGGTCATCCCGACTTACCAACCCGATGCAAACTACGAATACCGAAGAATGTTATCACGGGAGACACACGGCGGGTGCTAACGTCCGTCGTGAAGAGGGAAACAACCCAGACCGCCAGCTAAGGTCCCAAAGTCATGGTTAAGTGGGAAACGATGTGGGAAGGCCCAGACAGCCAGGATGTTGGCTTAGAAGCAGCCATCATTTAAAGAAAGCGTAATAGCTCACTGGTCGAGTCGGCCTGCGCGGAAGATGTAACGGGGCTAAACCATGCACCGAAGCTGCGGCAGCGACACTATGTGTTGTTGGGTAGGGGAGCGTTCTGTAAGCCGTTGAAGGTGGCCTGTGAGGGTTGCTGGAGGTATCAGAAGTGCGAATGCTGACATAAGTAACGATAATGCGCGTGAAAAACCCGCACGCCGGAAGACCAAGGGTTCCTGTCCAACGTTAATCGGGGCAGGGTGAGTCGACCCCTAAGGCGAGGCCGAAAGGCGTAGTCGATGGGAAACAGGTTAATATTCCTGTACTTGGTGTTACTGCGAAGGGGGGACGGAGAAGGCTATGTTGGCCGGGCGACGGTTGTCCCGGTTTAAGCATGTAGGCGGATGTTCCAGGTAAATCCGGAACGTTATTAACGCTGAGGTGTGATGACGAGGCACTACGGTGCTGAAGTGACAAATGCCCTGCTTCCAGGAAAAGCCTCTAAGCATCAGGTAACATCAAATCGTACCCCAAACCGACACAGGTGGTCAGGTAGAGAATACCAAGGCGCTTGAGAGAACTCGGGTGAAGGAACTAGGCAAAATGGTGCCGTAACTTCGGGAGAAGGCACGCTGATACGTAGGTGAAGTGGTTTACCCATGGAGCTGAAATCAGTCGAAGATACCAGCTGGCTGCAACTGTTTATTAAAAACACAGCACTGTGCAAACACGAAAGTGGACGTATACGGTGTGACGCCTGCCCGGTGCCGGAAGGTTAATTGATGGGGTTATCCGTAAGGAGAAGCTCTTGATCGAAGCCCCGGTAAACGGCGGCCGTAACTATAACGGTCCTAAGGTAGCGAAATTCCTTGTCGGGTAAGTTCCGACCTGCACGAATGGCGTAATGATGGCCAGGCTGTCTCCACCCGAGACTCAGTGAAATTGAACTCGCTGTGAAGATGCAGTGTACCCGCGGCAAGACGGAAAGACCCCGTGAACCTTTACTATAGCTTGACACTGAACACTGGTCCTTGATGTGTAGGATAGGTGGGAGGCTTTGAAGCGTGGACGCCAGTCTGCGTGGAGCCATCCTTGAAATACCACCCTTTAATGGCTGGTGTTCTAACGTGGGCCCCTAATCGGGGTTGCGGACAGTGTCTGGTGGGTAGTTTGACTGGGGCGGTCTCCTCCTAAAGAGTAACGGAGGAGCACGAAGGTCAGCTAATCCTGGTCGGACATCAGGAGGTTAGTGCAATGGCATAAGCTGGCTTGACTGCGAGCGTGACGGCGCGAGCAGGTGCGAAAGCAGGTCATAGTGATCCGGTGGTTCTGAATGGAAGGGCCATCGCTCAACGGATAAAAGGTACTCCGGGGATAACAGGCTGATACCGCCCAAGAGTTCATATCGACGGCGGTGTTTGGCACCTCGATGTCGGCTCATCACATCCTGGGGCTGAAGTAGGTCCCAAGGGTATGGCTGTTCGCCATTTAAAGTGGTACGCGAGCTGGGTTTAGAACGTCGTGAGACAGTTCGGTCCCTATCTGCCGTGGGCGCTGGAGAATTGAGGGGGGCTGCTCCTAGTACGAGAGGACCGGAGTGGACGCATCACTGGTGTTCGGGTTGTCATGCCAATGGCATTGCCCGGTAGCTAAATGCGGAAGAGATAAGTGCTGAAAGCATCTAAGTACGAAACTTGCCCCGAGATGAGTTCTCCCTGACCCTTTAAGGGTCCTGAAGGAACGTTGAAGACGACGACGTTGATAGGCCGGGTGTGTAAGCGCAGCGATGCGTTGAGCTAACCGGTACTAATGAACCGTGAGGCTTAACCTTACAACGCCGAAGATGTTTTGGCGGATTTGAGAAGACAACAATTTCAGCATTGATTACAGATTTTCGGGAACGAAAGATTTTACGCTGAGGCAAGGCGGCAAATGAAGTAAAGGAAGGAGCATACTGAGGTATGTGACTGACTTTACGAATGCAGCCAACGCAGCATCGGTGTAAAAGATTCGTTTCTGACAACAGAATTTGCCTGGCGGCGATAGCGCGGTGGTCCCACCTGACCCCATGCCGAACTCAGAAGTGAAACGCCGTAGCGCCGATGGTAGTGTGGGGTCTCCCCATGTGAGAGTAGGGAACTGCCAGGCATCAAACACGTGAAGAGCCCATCCTGACGGATGGGCTTTTTGCGTTTCAGATAAGCAAAATCGTTCTGTCCAGCCATGCATTCCCCTCCTTCCTTGTAATATAAAAGCCTGTTCAGATGCACTTACCCTCATATTTCACTTCATCCCAGCCTGTCCGTCCACGTTAATCTTGAATAGCCACAGTAAGAAATAAAATGTGATATTTATCACATATAAAATGATAACAACTATATAACATTTGGTTCACTAATTAATTTGTCTGAGTGAGTTGGGTCATCCAACACAGCAGATTGCAGTCTTTGCTGGAGCAGAATTACAATGACAGAAAGCAGTATTAGCGAACGTGAATCCCAGGATCACGGTGATACCCGGCGCCGTATATGGGCAATCGTAGGGGCATCGTCAGGGAATTTAGTTGAATGGTTTGATTTCTACGTCTATTCATTTTGCTCACTCTACTTTGCGCACATCTTCTTTCCTTCAGGTAATACCACAACTCAATTATTACAAACTGCTGGGGTATTTGCTGCTGGTTTTCTGATGCGTCCGATCGGAGGCTGGATATTCGGGCGCATTGCTGACCGCCGCGGACGTAAAACCTCTATGCTTATCTCCGTATGCATGATGTGTTTTGGTTCACTGGTGATTGCCTGCCTGCCGGGTTATGCAACGATAGGTACCTGGGCTCCGGCTCTGCTATTGCTGGCTCGTTTATTTCAGGGTCTGTCCGTTGGCGGAGAATACGGTACCAGCGCGACCTATATGAGCGAAGTTGCGGTAGAAGGTAAAAAAGGTTTCTATGCCTCATTTCAGTACGTCACGCTGATTGGCGGCCAACTTCTGGCTGTACTTGTTGTTGTTGCGTTACAACAGATCCTCAGCGATGAGGAGCTGCATGCCTGGGGATGGCGGATCCCCTTCGCTCTCGGCGCAGTATTAGCCATCGTTGCCCTGTGGCTGCGTCGGCAGTTGGATGAAACTTCAAAACAGGAAACTCGCGCATTAAAAGAAGCGGGATCGTTTAAAGGATTATGGCGTAACCGCAAAGCATTCATTATGGTGTTGGGGTTTACGGCCGCCGGCTCATTAAGCTTTTATACCTTTACAACCTATATGCAGAAATATCTGGTCAACACCGCTGGCATGACGGCGGGTACCGCCAGCATGATTATGACCGCGGCTTTATTTGTTTATATGCTGGTTCAGCCACTTTTTGGCGCGCTCTCGGATAAGATTGGCCGCCGGACCTCAATGCTCTGTTTTGGCGTACTTGTTACCGTTTTTACTGTTCCAATTCTCAATGCATTACAGAACGTGAGTTCGCCGTATGCGGCATTTGCTTTAGTGATATGTGCCCTGCTGATAGTGAGCTTTTATACCTCAATTAGCGGAATTCTGAAGGCTGAAATGTTTCCGGCACAGGTACGCGCCCTGGGGGTTGGGCTATCTTATGCGGTGGCGAATGCGCTATTTGGCGGCTCGGCTGAGTACGTCGCGCTGTCGTTAAAATCGGCAGGAATTGAGCACGCTTTTTACTGGTACGTGACCGTAATGGGAGCAATCGCATTCCTGGTGTCCCTAACGCTACATCGTAAAGGTAAGGGTCTACGTTTGTAGGCTTACTGATGTGCCAGCTGCCATACCGCATAGCCGGTAGTGGCACCTGCCACATCCCATGCGAAGTCCTTCCAGCTCCAGCCGCTCCCGGACGGGCGGCTGTCCCATAGCTCCTTCGATGCCCCTAAACTCACGGAAAACATAAAGCCAATGGCGGCACTACGGTCGCGGCTATAGCCCTGATGCTGGGCGTATTCGTTGCCTGCGGCAGAGAGCATGGCTGAAGCGAGGAAGTGTTGGGCTTTATCCTGGCCACTCCATGCATCATTAGCCATATGGCTGCAGCCGGTCAGTAATAATAGTGGGGCGATAAGCATGATGATGCGCATACTAATTCCAGAAAAAAGCCCCGCTGAGCGGGGCGGGAATTCAGAGAATACGGCTGATAAGGCGATCGATTCGAATACGTCGCAGGCGCCTGATCAGTTTGCGTACTTTTATCGGGTAATCGGCAATACTCTGTAGATCGCGATAGTGCTGAACGATCGTAGTATGTTTGCGGATGAGATTGAGCTCTTTTTCGCGCATTGCGCCAAGCTGATGTTTCGGGTCGTGGATAAGAATCGCGTTCTCCAAATCCAGTCGCCATGCGCGCGGGTTCAGGTTATTGCCGGTCAGCAGCATCCATTCGTCATCAACCCACATGCCTTTCAGGTGGTAGCTGTTATCGTCATCCTTCCATAAACGGACAATTAGCTGATCGGTGTTGACATAATACTGCAGCCGGCTCAGAAAACGCCGCAGATTGATTTCATAAAGGTAGGGCAGCGCGCCGATAATTTTAAACGGCTGATCTTCCGGAATATAGAAATCATTAGCGGTTTTATCACCAACGATAATTTCAACTTTCTTCCCGCTGCGTAGCAGCTGAATGATATTACGGACCAGCAGAGCGGGCAGGTTGAAATAAGGGGTGCAGATAGTCAGCTTATGCTCAGCGCAGGGCATCAGATGGAAAATGGTTTTATTCAGCAGGCTGGTCTTCCCCAGACCAACTAAAGGGGTAACCGACAGCTGCTCTTCATCAGCATTGCCGAGAAAATGATAGCCGCTATCGCGGAGCTCCTGGCGATACTGACGGATGTCATTTTTAATTTCCGGACTTTTTGGCCGATCGGCCCTGTCAAGGCGGTTAACTCCACGCCCTTGCACCAGGTTATTCTCAACCCAGTCGAACATCACATCGGCCATTTTACCGTTGCGAATGCACTGGTAGCGGTCATAACGATATTTATCGTGCTGATGCAGGTAAACGTCATTCAGACTGGCGCCGCTGTAGAGCACGCTGTCATCAATGATAAAGCCTTTGAAATGGAGAACGCCGAGCGCTTCCCGGGTATTGACCGGAACGCCATAAACCGGGATGTCGACACCGGGGTTTTCCTGAGCCATGCGGCAGTACCAGTCGGCATTGGTGTTTGACGCCGCGGCGCCAATACGTCCGCGCTGGGCGCGATGCCAGTCGACCAGCACCTGCACATCTAATTCTGGACGCTGACGCTTAGCGTCGTATAGCGCCTGCAAAATTCCTTTGCCGCCATCATCCTGTTCCAGATAAAGCGCAATGATGCAAATACGCTGGGTGGCTTGAGCTATCCTGGCCAGTAACGCTTGCCGAAAATCTGCCGGCGCGTAAAAGAACTCGATATCATCAACTGACTGAGAAAGCTTAGGGAGTTGGGCAAGGTGTTGTTGATGTTTATTGCGTTTAAATTTTGACAACATCACAGTGCGTTTCTTCTCTGTTTATTGAAGGGTCTTCTGTACCATGCAGACGACGTAAGCGGGCAATAATACCATTACTGCCCGTTAAAGTAGTCAACAATTGCGGCCAGCCGTTTGTAATTGCTCATGTACAAGCTGTAGAGACAAACTGACAATCCCATCTTCAAGCTGAATATCAACCGAGAATCCTAGCTTTCTGGCAAGGCCGATCATGCCTTTATTATTCGGCATGGTAATGCCATTCAGCCGCTGCAGGCCGTGGTTTTGCGTATAGGCAATCAGCTTTTCCAGAAGCTTGCGGCCTAAACCCATACCTTTCAGGTCGGAGCGCACCAGGACGGCAAACTCGGCATCGATATTATCAGGGTCGGAGATCGCCCGCGTCACGCCGAGGATCTCATTCCCTTCGACCGTGGTGCGTACAGCAACAAAGGCCATTTCTCGATCGTAGTCGATCTGCGTCATATTGGCTAAATCATCATGGGTAAATTCGTTGATTTCGCTGAAGTAACGATAGTAGAGATCTTCCTTTGTGACCTGAGCGATAAAGGCCATCAGCTGCGGCTCATCTTCCGGGAGTATGGGACGGAAAAGGCAGCGTTCGCCATTCTTCATCACCACCCACTCTTCCTGTTGTTGTGGATAAGGGCGTATGGCGAGGCGGCTTTCGCTGTCGCCGGTGAAGGGGGCGAGCGTTAATGTTACGTCAAGCGCGGTGAACTCGTGGCCGGAAGCCAGAAGAGGGTGAATATCCAGGCGCTGTATTTCCGGGCAGTCGACGATCAAATTCGATACCTGTACCAACAGCTGGCTCAGGCCGGGAATATCCAGAGGGCGTAACGCGCTGCGGCCGCGCACTTTTTTACTTTTGACGGCCTGGATAACCAGGTAGCGCGCAAGGTTCATATTCAGCGGCGGGAGCGCGACGGCGGCCTGATCCTCAGCCCGCCATTCGACGCCGCCTTCTCCCAGCATGATCAGCGGCCCAAAAACCGGATCGTGCTCAACGACAACCCGCAGTTCCTGCGCCCCGGCGCGATTAGCCATGCTTTGCACCAGCAGTCCGTGAATACGCGCCTGAGGCCAGGTCATTTTGACGCGATCGATAATCGCGTCCGCAGCCTGCTGTACCTCGGTAGCCGTACGCAGATAAAGCATAACCCCCTGAACTTCTGACTTATGCGGAATATCAGGCGAGCGCAGCTTCAGAGCGACGGGGTAGCCAATCTGCTCGGCAATATGTACAGCTTCGGCGCTATCGGCGGCAATCCACGTCGGCAGGGTATGAATACCGTAAGCGCGCAGAACAGGGCTCACTTCATGGGTATCCAGCGACGTTGTGCCTTCATTCATTGCGCGTTGCAGCAGGCTGTGCGCTTCGGCAGTGTTAGTGGTTAACGAATCTGACAGGACCGGGGTTTCCCTGAGCTGTTTCTGGTTACGCCGGTACTCCACCATGTGCATAAAAGCGGTAATGGTTCCTTCAGGCGTTCGATAGGTCGGCAGCCCCGCATCGCTAAACAGGCGCCGCGCTTCTTGTGAAGAGAACTCACCGCACCAGTTGGTGAGAACCGTAACGTATTTGCCGCGCGGATGGCGCTTCAGGGCGTCAATCAGCGCCAGCGCGCTTTCTGTCCCCGGCGCGGCAGCGCTGGGGGAATGGATCACCAGCAGCGCATCGTAGTCATGGCTATCCAGCAGTACATTCAGCGCTTTGAGGTAATGTTCGCTGCTGGCGTCATCGCGGAGATCCAGCGGGTTGGTGATATCGATGGCTTCCGGTAAAGCCTGACGGAGAGCGCTGCTGGTCTCTTCGCTGAGCGCGGCGAGTTTGCCGTTACGCAGCCAAAGTTCATCCAGCGCCAGCGCTGCCGGAGCGGCACCGTTGCTGATAATCATCAGTTTCTCGCCGCGCAGCGGGCGCATGTGGCTAAGGGTTTCGACCGCAGAGAACAGCTCGTGCGTATCCTGTACCCGCAATAAGCCTGCGCGCTGAATAGCGGCGTCCCATGCCGGATCCATACCGGAATTGACGTGCAGGAGCTTCTGCGCAGCCGGACTGCGTCCGCTTTTAATCACCAGGATTGGCTTATTACGCGATGCGCTACGGGCCGCCGAGACAAAGCGGCGGGCATCACTGAGGTGTTCGAGATAGAGCAAAATAGCGCTGGTTTTACTGTCGCGAGCGAGGAAGTCAAGCAGGTCATCAACGTCAATGTCCAGGCTATCGCCCAGCGCAATAAAGTAAGAAAAACCCATTTCACGCTGCTGAGCCCAGTCCAGGATGGTATTGGAGACCGCCGCCGATTGCGAAATAAACGCCAGTTTACCTCGATGTATAGGCACCGGCGAAAAGCTGGCGTTAAGACCCTGCCACGGCGCAAGCAGGCCCAGACTATTTGGGCCGAGCAGCCGCATCTGATAGCGGGCGGCACATTCCAGCAGAGCGGGATACTGTTCGGGTATAGAAGAGAGGATGATGCAGGTTTTGCACCCTTTTTGCCCCAGCGCTTCCAGCAGCTCAAGGTTTCTGCGGGCGTTGGTGCAAAGCACGGCGAGATCGGGCGTGAAGGGCAGGCTATCGACGTCAGGCCAGGCCAGTACGCCCTGAACCGCTTTCCACGCTGGCGTAACGGGGAGGACGGGGCCGTTAAACCCGCCAGCCAGCAAGTTGCGCATCATCAGATAACCGGCGCGCTGTGGTTTCATTGATGCGCCAATAACGGCGATCGACTTTGGCCGCAGCAATGCTTCCAGGCCTCGTTGGCTCATACCGGTCTCCTTTGATCCCCAGTGACCGAATGATTTTAAACGTTTTCTCTCAGTTGTGCTGTGATACTGTCCTTATGCTGGGTTTTTCCTGCCAGGTAGCGCGTTCTGAATAGGCTGAAGTGATTGCCAAGAGCCGCGGCCGCGGTTTTATCCCCCGCCAGATCCAGCAGCGCAATCGCGACTTCGGCGGTACAGTATTGACCCTCTGCGTGCGCTTCCCGCAGGTGATAAGCGGAGATGCGCGACAAATCGACGGAAATCATCGGCAGCGCGTCAAGCCAGGGGCTTTTGCGGAACATTTTTCGCGCTTCGGGCCAGGTGCCGTCGAGCATGATAAACAGCGGTGGTTTACCCGGGAGCGGGGAATCAAGAACCTGACGCTCTGCGTCGGCATAAGACGCAGGAAAAACCACCATCGGCTGGTATTGCGGGTCGGCGACTAAATCCAGCAGCGCCTGCGGCGGTTCGGTTCGTGACCACTGAAAGGCTTCGGTATCCGGCAGGGTATCGGCAATCAGGCGTCCAGTATTGCTGGGCTTCATTGGCTCGGTATCGAACATCACCAGGCAAAAACGGCTGGTAGCAGCAACCGGGTTGAGGGTGGCGCAGAGGCACTGTTTCAACGGCAGCAAGCAGCGCTGGCAGCGGTGGATACGGTTGCCGCGAGCAAGAAAAGGCCGGGTGGCGCGCGCGAGGCGTTCGGCTCGAAGGCGGAGGACGGCGTTATCAGTCATGATGATCGCTAAGAAAAAACGCCATTGTCGCAGAGGAGAAAACGGGGCACAAGTCGTGCCCCGTGAGGTTTACTGCTGGCCTGCTTCGTTTAGCCAGCTATCGAAAGGCGCTTTGGGGACGGCGCCATTGAGCATGTCGATAACTTCGCCATTTTTAAACATCATAATGGTCGGGATGCTGCGAATGCGGAAGCGAGCGCTCAGTTCGCGTTCCATTTCGGTATTCACTTTCACGAAACGCATTTCGCCGCTGCGTTCTTCAGCCACGTCTTCAAAGATTGGCGCAAAGTTACGGCAGGGGCCGCACCAAGGCGCCCAGAAATCAACAACAACGGGCAGATCGTCCTTCAGCAGTTTATCCAGAGTTGCCCCGGTCGCGTTGATCACATCGCCATCAAAAAGATCGTGACCGCAGCGCCCGCATTTCGCGCCATCGGCGCTACGATCGTCGGGGATGCGGTTCAGAGCCTGACAACTGGCACAAACGGTATTCATAACTAACCTCTGGTTATGGGTTGCAGCGCGGCACGTGGCCGATTTGTTTCTGTAATGTTACATATTATCGATGCACAGCTAATAAAGGACAATGAGTTTTATTCAATGAATACGATAGACTCAGGCTTTTAAATGAAATAATGGCTAACTGGTGACACATCGGGTAATCTGCGCGCTTCGCGCAGCGCAGGTGGAGAAAATGAATGAGCGACGACGAACTGAAAAATAAAAGCGGCAAGGTCAAAGTGATGTATGTCCGCAGTGATGATGATTCTGACCGACGTACCCATAACCCGCGTACCGGGAAGGGCGGGGGACGTCCAGGAAAGTCTCGTGTTGACGGTCGTAACCGCCCTGCGCGCGATGAAAAAGAGAGCCGCGGTGGCGATCGGAAACGTGACGATCGCAAGCGTGAAGGCTTTGGCGGTGAGGGTTCCTCTCCGTGGCGTACCGTATCCCGCGCGCCGGGTGATGAGGCGCCGGTGAAAGCGGATCACGGCGGGATCAGCGGAAAAAGCTTTATCGATCCTGAAGTGCTGCGTCGCCAGCGCGCGGAAGAAACCCGCGTCTATGGTGAAAACGCTTGCCAGGCGCTCTTCCAGAGCCGTCCGGACGCTATCGTTCGCGCCTGGTTTATTCAGAGCGTGACCCCGCGCTTCAAAGAAGCTCTGCGCTGGATGGCGGCGAATCGTAAAGCCTATCACGTGGTCGATGAAGCAGAGCTGGCGAAAGCGTCCGGCACTGAACACCATGGCGGGGTTTGCTTCCTGATTAAAAAGCGCCATGGCACTTCCGTTGAGCA
Organism: Klebsiella sp. BDA134-6; assembly: GCF_015601345.1. Lineage (NCBI taxonomy): Bacteria > Pseudomonadati > Pseudomonadota > Gammaproteobacteria > Enterobacterales > Enterobacteriaceae > Klebsiella > Klebsiella sp. BDA134-6. The sequence continues at coordinate 4,480,801 of NZ_CP064784.1, read as the reverse complement.
GTGGGTAGCTAAAGCCGACGCTGAAGATTGTGTCCTGGCGCTGGAAGATGTCGGTAACCCGCATAACCTCGGCGCGATTATGCGCAGCTGCGCGCACTTTGGCGTCAAGGGCGTGATTGTGCAGGATGCCGGCGTTATGGAGTCCGGCGCCGCGATTCGTACTGCGGAAGGCGGCGCGGAGCACGTTGAACCGATTACGGGCGACAGCTTTATCGACACGCTTGAGCGCTTCCGTAAAGCGGGCTACGCGATTGTTTCTACTTCCAGCCATAACGGGACTCCGCTGTTTAAAGCTGAGCTGCCGAAGAAAATGGTACTGGTGTTAGGCCAGGAGAGTGACGGTCTTTCCGACGCCGCTATTTCCAGCGCCGATCTGAACATCGCGATTGAAGGCACCGGCAACGTTGAAAGCCTGAACGTGTCCGTAGCAACCGGCGTGCTGCTGGCTGAATGGTGGCGTCAAAACAAGGCGTAACACCTTGTTTCAGAGTCAAAATGCCAGCGTGATGCTGGCATTTTCATTTTCAGAGCTATTCGCTTTCAGCCGGCAGCCTGGGGACCCAGTCAATCGGCGCTTCGCCGCGTTCGGCCAGCCACTGATTCGCCTGCACGAAATGATTACTGCCAAAGAACCCCCGGTGGGCGGAGAGCGGCGACGGGTGCGGGGCTTTGAGCACGCAGTGGCGTTGGCGATCGATTATCGCGCCTTTCTTCTGCGCATGCGAACCCCATAGCAGAAATACCACGCCTTCCCGATGCTGGTTAATCAATGAAATCACTTTATCGGTAAAGGTTTCCCATCCGAGGCTAGCGTGCGAGTGCGCTTGCCCGGCACGAACCGTTAATACGGTATTGAGCAGCAAAACTCCCTGACGTGCCCAGCTTTCGAGATAGCCGTGAGTCGGGCGCTGAAAGCCCGGTATTGTCCCTTCCAGCTCCTTGTACATATTCAGCAGCGACGGCGGTATCTGAATACCTGGCAGAACCGAGAAGGCCAGTCCGTGCGCCTGTCCGGGTCCATGATAGGGATCCTGGCCGAGAATCACCACTTTGACGTCGCTTAGCTCGGTATAACGAAACGCGTTAAAGACATCTTTTTGCGGGGGATAGATAGTGACTCCCGACTGGCGTTCTTCAGCTACGATTTTAAGGGTATTAACAAAATAGGGTTGCTGCTTCTCTTCTGCCAGCACGTCATGCCAGGTTAATGAGGTGGTCATTTTGCTCTCCTGCAAAGTGTCATCGACATAGCTTAACTGCATCTTTCAACATCACAAAATTTGCTCCGCGCGATTGGCGCTCCCCATGCAAAAAAAATTGAAAATTTACAAATTTATTTGGTGTTTGGCACGGCGTAACTTGATGTAAAACAATAATATCCATCTATGACCACTTTTGTGATGTGGTTTTTGTTGATTTAAATCAAAGAATGCCGGGTGCCCGGCTGATATATATACACTCATAGAACAATGGTTTTACCAATTGGCCGCGAAGGCCAATAATCGAACAAACCCTGCCTGGGAGGCAAAAAATGATTACTGGTATCCAAATTACTAAAGCTGCAAACGACGACCTGCTGAACTCTTTCTGGTTGCTGGATAGCGAAAAAGGCGAAGCCCGCTGCCTGTGCGCAAAGGCCGGTTTTGCTGAAGATGATGTGGTTGCTGTGAGCAATCTGGGCGAGATCGAATACCGTGAAATTCCGGTAGACGTGAAGCCTGAAGTCCGCGTTGAAGGCGGTCAGCATCTGAATGTTAACGTGCTGCGTCGCGAAACTCTGCTGGACGCGGTTGAAAATCCGGAAAAATACCCGCAGCTGACCATTCGCGTGTCTGGCTATGCGGTACGCTTTAACTCTCTGACTCCGGAACAGCAGCGCGACGTTATTGCACGTACTTTCACTGAAAGTCTGTAAGCGTTAGCAAAAACCCCCGGTTCAATCGAGCCGGGGGTTTTTTTATTATCTCAGGCTAGCGCTCCTGCCTTACCAACAGCGTGGTGAGGGTGAACGACAATACGATGGCGATCGCCACGCCCGACAGCGCAAAGATAAAGTAGGGGCCGATGTAAGCCGGCAGGCTAAAAATGCTCGACAGAATGTAGCCATACAGTCGTACGCCGAAGAAAGCGATAAAGGCTGAGGCCAGCGAGCTGGCAACAGTGGCCGCGACGAACGCTTTTTTATAGCGCGTTAAGACGCCAAACAGCGCGGGCTCGGTGATCCCTAGCAGCGCGGAAATTGCCGCAGACAGCGTAACCGTGCGCTGCTGGCGGTTTTTACTCACGCGCCAGATAGCAAAGGTCGCGCCCGCTATCGACATGTTGGCCATAAACATCATCGGCATCAGCATGTCGTAACCGCGATCGCTGAAGTTTTGCAGGGCAATGGGCGTCATGGCGTGATGCATTCCGGTCAGGATCGCGACCGGGCGAATAGCACCCACCACCAGTCCGGCAAAACTCGCGGAGATGCCGAACAGACCTTCAATAAACCACGCCAGCGCTTTGCCAAGCCAAATGCCAACCGGACCAATAATCACCAGCGCCGCCAGCGCGCCGATAAACAGCGCCAGCGTCGGCGTGAAAACGGTTTTCAGCACCTCGGGCATAATGCGATCGACCCAGGCATAGATATATTTCAGCGCCAGCACGGAGAAAATAACCGGGATTACGCTGGAGGCGTAGTTGAATACGGGGATCGGGACGGCGTTTAGAAGCCACAGCGCGGAAACCGCTCCATCATGATGGGCCGCCAGCGCCTTCGCGGCGTCAATCAGCGTCGGGTACATCAGGCAGGCGGCAACGGCGACGGCCAGATACTCGTTGGTCTTAAAAATCTTTGCCGCCGAGACGGCAAGGAAAAAGGGCAGGAAATAGAATACGCCGCTGGCGATAAGGTCGATTATCATCACGGTATCGCTATTTTGCGGTACCGCTTTCAGCGCGATCAGTCCGGCCAGCAGGCCTTTTATCATCCCGGCTCCGGCAATGGCCGGCACGATCGGGCCAAAAACGCCCGATACGGTATCCATAAACAGCGATACCAGCCCCTTACGCTGGTGGGGTTTTTCCGCAGCCTCTTCGCCGACGGGACCTAATACCGCGAGCAGGCGTTCATACCAGCTACTGACTTTCGGCCCGATGATGATTTGGAACTGATCGCTCTGCAGCTGCGCGCCGAGCACGCCGGGTAGTTTCTTAATCTCTTCTTTTTCTACTTTGTTATCATCAATTAAATCAAAGCGTAATCGGGTCATACAGTGCCAGACGTTATTAATATTTTCTTTTCCGCCAATCAGAAAAATAATTCTGCTGATTGCATCTTGCGTCTCCATACCGGCTCCTGGATTAATGTGTGGTGCTGCTTGCGTCGTGAAATGGTAAATAAGCCAAACTATAAAAACAAACCAATAAAATATGATTTCAGTCACAAATTGCATTGGTTATGGTGGTTGTTGGCGGTTTATGTCTAAATTGGTACGGTTTTTAATGAAATTAAATTCGTTTTTCGGACCAAAATTTTATTAAATAAAAAGGTTTACCTTGTCTAATAAATAGGGCGAAGATAATTGGCATCATCTTTTATTATTTTGCCGCAGGGAGCCTTGCCGTGAACGCTATGCTAATTACTGATATTGAGTGTTTTATCACCCGCCCCGATCGTCATAACCTGGTCACGGTACGCGTTACCACCGACAAAGGCACCGTGGGCCACGGCTGCGCGACTTTCCAACAGCGTCCGCTGGCGGTCAAAACGATGGTTGATGAATATCTTCAGCCGCTGCTGCTTGGTCGTGATGCCAACAATATCGAAGACCTCTGGCAGATGATGAACGTCAACGCCTACTGGCGAAACGGGCCGGTAATGAATAACGCGATCGCCGGCGTTGATATGGCGCTATGGGATATCAAAGCCCAGTTGGCGGGAATGCCGCTGTATCAGCTCTTTGGTGGTAAATCACGTGACGCTATTCCGGCGTATACCCATGCCAGCGGCGAGACGCCGGAAGCGCTGTTTATCGCCGTTGAACGTCTGCTGGAAGAGGGCTATCGCCATATCCGCTGCCAGCTCGGTTTTTACGGCGGAACGGCGCAGGAGATGCACACGCCGGAAAACCCGACGCCGGGAGCTTATTACGATCAGGATGAGTACATCAGGAATACGGTAGAGATGTTCCGGCTGCTGCGAGCGCGCTACGGACACCGTTTCCATATCCTCCATGACGTCCACGAAAGGCTCTTCCCGCAGCAGGCGCTGCAGTTGGCGAAGCAGCTCGAGCCCTATCAGCCGTGGTTTATTGAGGATATTTTAGCGCCGCAGCAGAGCGCATGGCTGGCGCAGATCCGCCAGCAAAGCGCGATCCCGCTCGCAATGGGGGAGCTGTTTAATAATCCGGCTGAATGGCATGACCTGATTGTTAAGCGACAGATCGATTTTATTCGCTGCCACGTTTCCCAGATTGGCGGGATTACGCCAGCCCTGAAGCTGGCGGTTCTCTGTCAGGCCTTCGGCGTGCGCGTGGCGTGGCACGGGCCAGGCGATATGACGCCTATTGGGGTTGCGGTCAATACCCACCTGAATATCTACCTCAGCAATGCCGCAATCCAGGAGTTTATACCGCGTTCTGGCGCGACCGATACGGTATTCCCCGGCGCGCCGGTTGTCAAAAACGGGTTTATCTATCCCCCTAAGGCGGCGGGGATTGGCGTCGGCTTTAATCAGCAGATGGCGCAGGCATATCCGGTGGTCTATCGTCCGCATGAATGGACGCAGAGCCGCCTGCCTGACGGCACGATCCATACGCCATAGCTAGTCCGAGGGCGCCTGGCGGAAGATTAAGTTGTCGCGGTTATGCGGTATAACGTAGGTACAGGAGTAGTTGATATCGATGATATCGCTGATTTCATACACCTGCCCGCCGTTGAGAATCCCCCGATTGTTAATATGCATGGCCGGGATACCCTTTTTGCAACCCAGCAGGGCAGCCTGCTCCCGGCTGACGCTCACCGCCTGATAGGTGGTGAGTAAATGTGAAATTTGATAGCCCTTGGCCAGCACATACTGCTGCAGGGATTTCTCAATAACCTCCCGGCTAAGATCGGCAAAGGCGGCGGCCGGCATACGCGATATCTCAATCTGCAGCGCCACGTTATCGACGAAGCGCAGGCGGCAAAATTGCCAGATAAAATCCTCATCCGTAATACCGAAAATCTGCTGCTCCTCGCGGTCGGGGCGCTTTTTATGCAGGCTGATTGTCCGATAGCACATCCGATCGAAGCGCTTTTCGGTGATGGAGTTATAGACCAGCGGATTGTTGCTCATCCGCTCGTTTATCCAGATCCCCGAGCCCTGCACGATGCGTATGACGCCGATGTCGGCGAGTTTTTCCAGCGCCTGGCGGATAGTAAACCGCGAGACGCCATACTCCTCCGCCAGACGACGTTCAGGCGGGAGCTTGCGGGGGCCGGGGTCATTGTGCTGGTAGATTTTGCTGAGTAGATCCTGGGTGACGAAATCTTTTTTTTTCATAATGATGACTTCCTGACTCACCGGCCCAAAGGAGCGCGCCCGATACCACCCCCCGCGGCACTGTTTCCGCAGGCGTAAATGCAAAAACGCCGGAATATCCCGGCGCTCTTTTACTCTTAGCTCGACTGCTGCGGCGTATCGCTGCCGCTCGGCTTACGACGCTTGCCGACATTTTTAGCATCGCGATGGCGTTTTTTCACGCGCGGTTTCTCTTTTTCTTTCTCTTTTTTCTCTGCACGCTTGGCTAAAACCTTCTTGGAAGGTTTACCGGTTTGCTTCTCGCTGGGGGCGCGAGTGGTCGGGCGCAGTTCATCGATGACGCGGGCTTTTAACGGCTCTTCAATATAGCGACCAATTTTACCCAGCAGCAGATGGTCGTGGGCTTCAACCAGAGAAATGGCGGTTCCTTTTTTACCCGCGCGCCCGGTACGACCGATACGGTGCAGGTAGATATCCGCCGTGCGCGGCAAATCGAAATTGAAAACGTGACTCACATCCGCAATATCAATACCGCGGGCGGCAACGTCGGTAGCGATTAATACATTAATACGGCCATCGGTGAGACGGCTGATCGCTTCATTACGTTTCGCCTGCACCATCTCGCCTTCCAGCCAGCAGGTGTTGATACCCGCTTCACGCAGCCAGCCTGCCAGTTCATGCACGCGCTCGCGCTTACGTACGAAGACGATAGAACGCGTCGCTTCCGGCTGCTTCAGAAGATGCACGAGGAGGGCGGTTTTATGCTTGATGTCATCCGCGCGGTAATACCACTGATGGATCTTTTTACGTTCGCGAGTGGAAGGCGTCGCCGAAACTTCCGCCGGCTCTTCCAGCAGACGCTCGGCAAAATCTTTAATGGCGTCGCCTTCGAGGGTTGCGGAGAACAGCATGGTCTGCTTACGCCAGCGGGTTTCGCCGGCGATATGTTCGATATCCTGCGCGAAGCCCATGTCCAGCATGCGGTCAGCTTCATCAAGGATCAGCGTTTCAACGGCGCGGCAATCAAAGTTTTCTTCTTTAATATATTGCAGCAGGCGACCGGTGGTGGCGACCACGATATCCTGGTTCTCGCTGAACACTTCGGCATGGTTCATATAGGCGACACCGCCGGTGATCGTGGCGATATCCAGATGAGTGTGTTTTGCCAGTTCACGCGCATGGTCGGCAACCTGCATCGCCAGTTCGCGAGTAGGGGTCAGGATAAGGATACGCGGCGGACCAGACTTCTTGCGCGGAAAATCGAGCAGATGCTGCAACGCTGGCAGGAGATACGCCGCCGTTTTACCGGTGCCGGTCGGGGCTGAACCGAGAATATCACGGCCATCAAGCGCAGGCGGAATAGCGGCGGCCTGAATGGCTGTCGGGCGTGTGAAACCTTTATCCTGGAGGGCGTCCAGCAGGTTTTCGTCGAGTTCAAGTTCGGAAAAAGTCGTTACAGTCATGATCTACCTCTGAGTGGACCGCCGATTATAGACGTTACGGACGCAATGTTCATCTGTTTGTAAGGCTATCTGTTCTCCGGTATTGTGCATAGCCTTAAGCTCAGGAGTTTTTTGCCCGCAAGGTTATCGAGGATGTCCCAGTCGAAGTTCGCGCTGCCGCGCAATGGTTTTACGTTTAAGCAGTTTTTTGTCGCCCACGATCGCTGTGCGATGAAAGTGGGTACCGACGGTATTTTACTTGGCGCATGGGCGCCGATCGCTCAGGTTAAACGCGTGCTGGATATCGGCGCCGGCAGTGGTCTGTTAGCGCTGATGCTCGCGCAGCGAACTGGGGAGACGGTGATCGTTGATGCCGTGGAGCTGGATGAAGAGGCGGCAGCGCAGGCGCAAGAAAACGCTGAGGATTCTCCATGGGCCGGGCGTCTGCACATTCATCAGGCGGATATTCAGCAATGGCAGCCGCCGCAAACCCGGCGCTATGAGCTGATTGTCAGCAATCCTCCCTTTTTTGCCGACGGCGTACCTTGCGCAACCTCGCAGCGCGAGCAGGCTCGTTATACTTCCTCACTCGATCATTCGACATTATTAACCTGCGCCGCCGAGTTGATTACGGAGGAGGGATTTTTCTGCGTCGTGCTTCCGGTCGACATTGGCAACGCCTTTGTGCAACGGGCGCAGAATATGGGCTGGCATCTGCGTCTACGTACCGATGTAGCGGAAACGGAAATGCGTCCGCCGCATCGGGTTCTGTTGGCTTTTTCTCCAACGGCGGGAGACGAGTGCTTTAGCGACAGATTGATTATCCGTGGGCCGGAGCAGCAGTATTCCGAAGGTTTTACCGCTTTGACCCAGGATTTTTATCTTTTTATGTAAGCCAGCGGCGAGAGCACAGATGGCCCGCTATCCGGCAGCTGTTCCGGATAGTCGAGTGTATAGTGCAGCCCTCGGCTCTCTTTACGTAGCATGGCGCAGCGCACAATCAGCTCGGCAACCTGCACCAGGTTACGCAGCTCCAGTAAATTATTGGAGACGCGAAAGCGGGCGTAGTATTCGTCCAGCTCCTGCTGCAGCATATTAATGCGGCGCAGGGCGCGCTCGAGGCGGCGGGTGGTGCGCACGATGCCGACATAATCCCACATCAGCAAACGCAGCTCATGCCAGTTGTGCTGAATCACGACCAGTTCATCCGGTATTTCGACCTTACTTTCGTCCCACGATGGCAGTTCGTTGACCGCCTGCGCGAAAGGCATGCGCTTGACAATATCCTCGGCGGCGGACCATCCGTAGACAAGGCACTCAAGCAGCGAGTTTGATGCCATGCGGTTCGCGCCGTGTAATCCGGTATAGCTCACTTCGCCGATGGCATACAGTCCATCCACGTCTGTACGCCCATTATCATCAACCATGACGCCGCCGCAGGTGTAGTGCGCTGCAGGCACGACGGGCACCGGCTCTTTGGTCAGATCGATGCCCAGCCCCAGTAGCTTCTCGTAGATCATCGGGAAGTGGTGGCGAATAAATCCTGCGGGTTTATGGCTGATATCAAGATACATGCAGTCAGCGCCCAGGCGCTTCATCTCATGATCGATGGCTCTGGCGACGATATCGCGCGGGGCCAGCTCGCCGCGTTCGTCAAAGTCCGGCATAAACCGCGTGCCGTCCGGGCGTTTCAATAGGGCGCCCTCGCCGCGCAGCGCTTCCGTCAGCAGGAAGTTGCGCGCTTGCGGATGGTACAGCGCGGTAGGGTGAAACTGATTAAATTCGAGATTGGCGACCCGACAGCCGGCACGCCAGGCCATCGCGATACCATCGCCGGAAGAGACGTCAGGATTCGTTGTATACTGGTAAACTTTCGCCGCGCCGCCGGTTGCCAGCACGACGGCTTTTGCGCTACAGGTTTCAACCGCTTCTTTATTACGATTCCAGATCCACGCGCCCACCACGCGGCGCGTTCCGGGCAGACCGATTTTATCGGAGATAATCAGGTCAACGGCGTTGCTGCGCTCCAGCACGCGGATGTTGGGGTGGGCCAGCGCCTGGCTCACCAGGGTGGTTTCAACGGCTTTACCGGTCGCATCGGCGGCATGAAGGATTCTGCGGTGACTGTGCCCCCCCTCGCGGGTCAGATGGTAGCTCTCCTCGCCGTTCGCCTGAACCTGGGTATCGAACAAGACGCCCTGATCGATCAGCCACTGAACGCAGGGTTTGGCGTTGCTCGCCACAAACGACACCGCATGGCGATCGCAAAGACCTGCCCCGGCGATCAACGTATCCTCAATGTGGGATTCTACGCTGTCGGTTTCATCAAACACGGCGGCAATTCCGCCCTGCGCGTAGAAAGTAGAACCTTCACTGATAGGGCCTTTGCTGAGAACCGTAACCGTGCAGCGCTCCGCCAGGCGTAAGGCAAGGGATAATCCGGCAGCGCCGCTGCCAATAATCAGCACATCACAGGAGGAATCGGAAGTTGTTTTCATAGCCTTTGTTTAATTTACTAAACACAATAAGCGAACAATAGCACCAGCCCGCGAGAAATCGTACATTTTTTTTACTCATTGTTGTGAGGGCTAAACATAACGGCTTAATGATACGGGCGGGGAAGCGAAAAAAGGTTTTGCGAAGCGGCTCGTTAGCTTCAGATTTTATAGTGAAATAAAAGCCGGGTTACGTTACCCTTCTGGCGGGTCTTGCGCTTTTTCTTATTATCTTACATATCGTTTAGCTACCGGGACATATAATGAGAGATAACAATCCGTCAGCCGGTGCCGGACGAAAAACTAAGGCGTAACGGAACTTTATTGTTTTCAGACACTCCAACCCTCTGCTTGCTCATTTATGCAGTAATTGGGTGGTGTTTTTGAATACGCATGGGAATTGGGTTTGGGGAGACATTACCTCGGATGAGCGAGCAGTTAACGGATCAGGTCCTCGTTGAACGGGTCCAGAAAGGAGATCAGAAAGCATTTAACCTGCTGGTGGTGCGCTATCAGCATAAGGTTGCAAGCCTGGTCTCCCGCTACGTGCCGCCGGGCGATATCGCTGACGTTGTTCAGGAATCGTTCGTCAAAGCATGGCGTGCGCTGGATTCTTTCCGGGGGGATAGCGCTTTTTACACCTGGTTATATCGCATCGCCGTCAACACGGCGAAGAATTATCTGGTTGCTCAGGGCCGCCGTCCGCCATCCAGCGATGTTGACGCAAATGATGCTGAAAACTTCGAAAGTGGCGGGGCATTGAAAGAAATTTCGAACCCTGAGAACTTAATGTTGTCAGAAGAGCTGAGACAAATAGTTTTTCGTACCATTGAATCGCTCCCGGAAGATTTACGCATGGCAATCACCTTGCGGGAGCTGGATGGCATGAGCTATGAAGAAATAGCCGCCATCATGGATTGTCCGGTGGGCACAGTGCGTTCGCGCATCTTCCGGGCGCGAGAAGCTATTGATAATAAAGTTCAACCGCTAATCAGGCGTTGACGATAGCGGAATACTGGAAAAGGGTATCAGGCATGCAGAAAGAAAAACTTTCGGCCTTAATGGATGGTGAAACGCTGGATAACGAACTGCTCAACGAGCTGGAGCGTTCATCTGAAATGCAAAAAACCTGGGAGAGCTACCATCTCATCCGCGATACGCTGCGAGGCGATACGAGTGAGGTGCTCCATTTTGATATCTCAGCTCGCGTCATGGCCGCCATTGAAAACGAGCCCGTTCGTCAGACGGTTCCTCTTATTCCTGAATCTCAGCCCGCGCCGCACCAGTGGCGACAGATGCCTTTCTGGCAAAAAGTACGCCCATGGGCCAGCTCGCTCACCCAGATGGGCGTTGCCGCGTGCGTATCCCTCGCTGTGATTGTCGGCGTCCAGCAGTATAATGGCCATTCTGATTCATCTCAGCAGCCGGAGGCGCCGGTGTTTAACACTATGCCGATGATGGGCAAGGCCAGCCCGGTTAGCTTGGGCGTACCGGCTGAGGCTTCAGCGGGTAGCGGTCAGCAGGCTCAGGTGCAGGAACAGCGCCGCAGAATTAATGCTATGCTGCAGGACTATGAATTGCAGCGTCGCCTGCATGCGGAACAGCTCCAGTTTGGTCAGGCCCAGACTCAGCAAGCCGCCGTTCAGGTACCGGGCTATCAAACTTTAGGAACGCAATCGCAGTAATGAAGCAACTTTGGTGTGCCATGTCGCTCATGGCAGGCAGCCTGTTCTTCTCCGTCAACGCCTCGGCTGATACATCGTCCGGGGCGTTGTTGCAGCAGATGAACCTGGCCAGCCAGTCCCTCAATTACGAACTCTCTTTCGTCAGCATCAACAAGCAGGGCGTTGAGTCGCTGCGGTATCGACACGCTAAACTGGATAATCGCACCCTGGCTCAGCTCCTGCAGCTTGACGGACCTCGTCGCGAAGTAGTGCTGCGCGGAACGGAAATCAGCTACTTTGAACCCGGGCTCGATCCTTTTACCCTGAACGGCGACTATATCGTTGATTCGCTGCCATCGTTGGTCTATTCCGACTTTAAACGTCTGTCGTCCTATTACGACTTCATTTCCGTAGGGCGGACGCGTATTGCCGATCGTTTATGCGATGTCGTGCGCGTCGTGGCTCGCGATGGCACCCGCTATAGCTATATCGCATGGTTAGACGCTGAAACTAAGCTGCCTCTGCGCGTTGATCTGCTTGACCGCGACGGCGAAACGCTTGAGCAGTTCCGGGTCGTCTCGTTCAACGTGGGGGATAACGTGAGCGCCAGCATGGAAACCCTGTCTAAAGCGAATCTGCCTCCGCAGCTGTCGGTGCCGGAGGGGGGCAATAAGGCCAACTTCAACTGGGCGCCAACATGGCTGCCGCAGGGGGTTGCCGAAGTGTCCAGCAGCCAGCGTCGTCTACCCACCTTCGATGGTCCGGTTGAGTCCCGTTTGTATTCCGATGGGCTGTTTAGTTTCTCTATCAATATTAATCGCGCCACCGCGAATAGCAGCGATCAGCTGCTGCGTACCGGACGTCGTACCGTGGCGACTACCGTGCGTGATAATGCAGAGATAACCATTGTTGGCGAGCTACCGCCGCAAACGGCGAAGCGTATTTCCGACAGTATTAAATTCAGGGCAGTCCAATGATTAAAGAGTGGGCGACGGTTGTTTCCTGGGATAATGGCGTTGCGCTGGTTCATTGCGATGTGAAAGCCTCCTGCAGCAGCTGTGCTTCCCGCGCAGGCTGCGGAAGCCGGGTGCTGAATAAGCTTGGGCCGCAAACCAGCCATACCATTAGCGTTCCCTGCGAGCAGCCGCTGTCGGTCGGGCAAAAAGTGGAACTGGGCATTGCTGAGAGTAGTCTGCTTGGGTCGGCAGTACTGGTATATATGGCGCCGTTAGTCGGATTGTTCGTGATGGCATCGATATTCCAGGTGCTGTTTGCCAACGACTTTGCCTCGCTATGCGGGGCAATTCTGGGCGGCGTGGGCGGGTTTCTGGTCGCACGCGGTCTTTCGCCGGGTCTAGCCTCCCGGCAGTCGTGGCAGCCGGTTATTATCAGCGTCGGCTTGCCGCCAGATTTAGTCCGCATCGAGACGCCTTCCTCCCAACTGGGTCAGTGATTTCACTGGCCCTTATCTTTATTTACAACTCCCGCAAGAACTCATCATTTACTCCGGTTATGCTAGCGGTAAGAGCATTTCCTGGTTTCGTGGATGTAGTGTAGAATGCGGCGTTTTCGGATTAAAAAACGTCAGGCACAGAACAGCGGCCTCATGATTCGCGTAAGGCATAATTAACTCTAAATATGAAGAATATACGTAACTTTTCAATCATCGCTCACATCGACCACGGTAAGTCGACATTGTCTGACCGTATTATCCAGATTTGCGGTGGCCTTTCCGATCGTGAAATGGCAGCCCAGGTTCTGGACTCCATGGATCTTGAACGTGAGCGCGGTATCACTATCAAGGCGCAGAGCGTCACCCTGGATTACAAAGCGGCCGATGGCGAAACCTATCAGCTGAACTTTATCGACACCCCCGGCCACGTCGACTTCTCTTATGAAGTTTCTCGTTCGCTTGCCGCCTGTGAAGGCGCTCTGCTGGTGGTTGATGCTGGCCAGGGTGTAGAAGCCCAGACGCTAGCTAACTGCTATACGGCGATGGAAATGGACCTGGAAGTGGTTCCGGTCCTGAACAAAATTGACCTGCCCGCGGCCGATCCGGAACGCGTGGCGGAAGAGATTGAAGACATTGTCGGTATTGATGCCACCGATGCGGTACGCTGTTCAGCGAAGACCGGCGTTGGCGTCCCAGATGTGCTGGAACGCCTGGTGCGCGATATTCCGCCTCCGGAAGGCGATCCGGAGGCGCCGCTGCAGGCGCTGATCATCGACTCCTGGTTTGATAACTACCTCGGCGTCGTTTCTCTGGTGCGTATCAAAAACGGCACTATGCGCAAAGGCGATAAAATTAAGGTGATGAGCACCGGGCAGGTGTATAACGCCGACCGTCTGGGGATTTTCACGCCGAAACAGGTTGACCGTACCGAGCTGAAATGCGGCGAGGTAGGCTGGCTGGTTTGCGCCATTAAAGACATCCTCGGCGCGCCGGTCGGCGATACGCTGACGCTTGCGCGCAACCCGGCAGAGAAAGCGCTACCTGGCTTCAAAAAGGTGAAACCGCAGGTGTATGCCGGCCTGTTCCCGGTAAGCTCAGATGATTATGAGAACTTCCGCGACGCGCTGGGCAAACTGAGCCTCAACGATGCTTCACTATTCTACGAGCCGGAGAGTTCTACCGCGCTGGGCTTCGGTTTCCGCTGCGGCTTCCTCGGTCTTCTGCATATGGAGATCATCCAGGAGCGTCTGGAGCGTGAATATGACCTGGATCTGATCACCACGGCGCCGACGGTAGTCTATGAAGTCGAAACCACCTCGAAAGAGGTTATCTACGTCGATAGCCCGTCGAAGCTGCCGCCGCTGAACAATATCCAGGAGCTGCGCGAGCCGATCGCTGAGTGTCACATGCTGCTGCCGCAGGAGTTTTTGGGCAACGTCATCACCCTGTGTATCGAAAAACGCGGTGTGCAGACCAACATGGTCTACCACGGCAATCAGGTGGCGCTGACCTATGAAATTCCGATGGCGGAAGTGGTGCTCGACTTCTTCGACCGTCTGAAGTCCACCTCCCGCGGCTATGCGTCGCTGGATTACAACTTCAAGCGCTTCCAGGCTTCCAACATGGTGCGTGTAGATGTGTTGATTAACGGCGAGCGCGTGGATGCGCTGGCGCTGATCACGCACAACGACAATGCGCCGTACCGCGGCCGCGAACTGGTAGAGAAGATGAAAGAGCTGATCCCGCGTCAGCAGTTCGATATCGCTATCCAGGCTGCCATCGGTAACCACATTATTGCCCGTTCTACCGTGAAGCAGCTGCGTAAAAACGTCCTCGCGAAATGCTATGGCGGCGACGTCAGCCGTAAGAAAAAGCTGCTGCAGAAGCAGAAAGACGGTAAGAAACGCATGAAGCAGGTCGGCAACGTTGAGCTCCCGCAGGAAGCGTTCCTCGCCATTCTGCACGTTGGTAAAGACGGCAAATAACCTAAGGAGTTGGCATGGCGAACATGTTTGCCCTGATCCTGGTCATCGCGACTTTGGTGACGGGTCTGTTGTGGTGCCTGGATAAGTTTATCTTTGCGCCAAAACGTCGCGAAAGTCAGGCTGCTGCCCAGGCGGCGACCGGCGACCAGTTAGACAAGAAAACGCTGAAAAAAGTTGGCCCGAAACCGGGCTGGCTGGAAACCGGCGCTTCGGTATTCCCGGTTCTGGCGATTGTGCTGGTGGTTCGCTCATTTATTTATGAGCCCTTCCAGATCCCATCCGGGTCGATGATGCCGACGCTGCTGATCGGCGATTTTATTCTGGTTGAGAAGTTTGCCTACGGCATTAAAGATCCGATTTACCAGAAAACGCTGATCGAAACCGGGCATCCGAAACGCGGCGATATTGTGGTCTTTAAATATCCGCAAGATCCGCGCCTGGATTATATCAAGCGCGCGGTCGGTTTGCCGGGCGATAAAGTGACCTACGATCCCATTGCTAAACAGGTCACTATCCAGCCGGGCTGTAGTTCTGGCCAGGCCTGCGGCAACGCGCTGCCGGTCACTTACTCCAACGTTGAGCCGAGCGATTTCGTTCAGACCTTCTCCCGTAGCAACGGCGGGGAAGCGACCAGTGGTTTCTGGCAACTGCCGAAAGGCGAAACCAAAGCCGATGGTATCCGCCTGACCGAACGTAAAGAAACGCTGGGCGAAGTGACGCACCGTATTCTGACCGTACCGATTGCTCAGGATCAGGTGGGGATGTATTACCACCAGTCCGGCTTGCCGCTGGCGACCTGGATTGTTCCGCCGGGCCAGTATTTCATGATGGGTGACAACCGCGATAACAGCGCCGACAGCCGTTATTGGGGCTTTGTGCCGGAGGCGAATCTGGTGGGTAAAGCGACCGCAATCTGGATGAGTTTCGAAAAACAGGAAGGCGAATGGCCTACCGGTGTACGTTTATCGCGTATCGGCGGTATCCAGTAATTTTCCTGCCTTATTCACGCTGCCGCCGCAATAACGGCAGCGTGAATTATTTAAGATTTAAATCTATTCAAACTAACGACATCCCTTGTCGTTGCGTATAGAATATCCCCCCGAAGTTTTAGGTTGTCTCTCGTAAGATTGACACAGCACACGAAACCGCGTTGGTTTTTACTCAGGTCGGTTTCGTGTGCTGCATTTTTGACGCATTCATCTATTGGTAACGCATGAACCCCATCGTAATTAATCGGCTTCAACGGAAGCTGGGCTACACTTTTCATCATCAGGAGCTGTTGCAACAGGCATTAACTCATCGCAGTGCCAGCAGCAAACATAATGAGCGCCTGGAATTTTTAGGTGACTCAATATTGAGCTTTGTGATCGCAAACGCGCTCTATCATCGTTTCCCTCGGGTAGACGAAGGTGATATGAGCCGCATGCGCGCGACGCTGGTGCGAGGCAACACGCTGGCAGAAATTGCCCGTGAGTTCGAATTAGGCGAATGTCTGCGTCTTGGGCCGGGTGAATTGAAAAGCGGGGGCTTTCGCCGTGAATCGATACTGGCGGACACCGTTGAAGCTCTAATCGGCGGGATTTTCCTCGACAGCGATATTCAGAACGTTGAGCGTCTTATTCTCTCCTGGTACCAGAGTCGTCTGGATGAAATCAGCCCTGGTGACAAGCAAAAGGATCCGAAGACCCGCTTGCAGGAATATCTGCAGGGGCGTCATCTGCCGCTGCCGTCGTACCTGGTGGTACAGGTTCGCGGTGAAGCGCACGATCAGGAATTTACTATCCACTGCCAGGTTAGCGGCCTGAGTGAACCGGTGGTTGGCACGGGTTCTAGCCGTCGCAAGGCGGAGCAGGCTGCCGCCGAACAGGCGCTGAAAAAGCTGGAGCTGGAATGAGCGAAGAAAAAAACTACTGCGGATTTATTGCCATCGTTGGTCGTCCAAACGTGGGCAAATCCACATTGCTGAACAAGTTGCTCGGGCAGAAGATCTCTATTACTTCCCGAAAAGCACAGACGACGCGTCACCGCATCGTCGGTATTCATACTGAAGGCCCGTACCAGGCGATCTACGTCGATACCCCGGGTCTGCATATGGAAGAAAAACGCGCGATAAACCGCCTGATGAACAAAGCGGCAAGCAGCTCCATTGGCGACGTAGAGCTGGTTATTTTCGTCGTTGAAGGTACCCGCTGGACGCCGGACGACGAGATGGTGCTCAACAAGCTGCGCGACGGCAAAGCGCCGGTGATTCTGGCGGTCAACAAAGTCGATAACGTACAGGAAAAAGGGGATCTACTGCCGCATCTGCAGTTCCTCGGCAGCCAGATGAACTTTCTCGATATTGTGCCGATTTCCGCGGAAACCGGGCTGAACGTTGATACTATCGCCGGTATCGTGCGTAAGCATCTGCCGGAAGCGATTCATCACTTCCCGGAAGATTACATTACCGACCGTTCTCAGCGCTTTATGGCTTCCGAGATCATTCGCGAAAAGCTGATGCGTTTCCTCGGCGCTGAACTGCCCTATTCCGTCACCGTTGAAATCGAACGTTTTGTGACCAATGAACGCGGCGGTTACGATATCAACGGTCTGATCCTGGTTGAGCGTGAAGGCCAGAAGAAGATGGTGATTGGCAATAAAGGGGCCAAAATCAAAACTATCGGTATCGAAGCGCGTAAAGACATGCAGGATATGTTTGAAGCGCCGGTTCACCTCGAACTGTGGGTGAAAGTGAAATCCGGCTGGGCTGATGACGAACGCGCGCTGCGCAGTCTCGGTTACGGCGACGATCTCTAAGTTTGGATACTCTATGGCTTTCGAGGTGCAGGCCAAAACACAAAGTGTTTTGAACAGCGCTTGCGCTGGCTCCGAAGGAGCGAGGCCGGAGGCTGAGTCACGCGGCAAGACCGCGAGTACCCGGGAGCTTACTTCAGTAAGTGACTGGGGGGAGTGGGCGCAGCCAGCGCACCTGCGGCTTGAAAGACGACGAGTATGATGGAAGGCTGGCAACGCGCTTTCGTACTGCATAGTCGTCCCTGGAGCGAAACCAGCCTGATGCTGGACGTCTTCACGGAAGAATCCGGCCGCGTGCGCCTTGTGGCTAAAGGCGCACGTTCCAAACGTTCCAACCTCAAAGGCGCGCTTCAGCCCTTTACTCCCTTGCTGCTTCGCTTTGGCGGGCGCGGCGAAGTCAAAACGCTGCGCAGCGCGGAAGCCGTCTCGCTGGCCCTCCCTCTCAGCGGTATCACGCTCTACAGCGGCCTTTACGTCAACGAACTGCTCTCTCGCGTGCTTGAGCATGAAACGCGCTTCTCCGAACTCTTTTTCGATTATTTACACTGTATCCAGTCTCTGGCTGGCGCAAGCGGCTCGCCGGAACCGGCGCTACGGCGTTTTGAACTGGCGCTGCTTGGGCACCTGGGGTATGGCGTGGATTTCCTGCATTGCGCCGGCAGCGGAGAAGCGGTTGACGATGCGATGACCTATCGCTACCGTGAAGAAAAAGGCTTTATCGCCAGCGTGGTTATTGATAACAGCACCTTTACCGGGCACCATCTTAAGGCGTTGGCGAGCCGTGAATTTCCGGACAGCGATGCGCTGCGCGCGGCAAAACGTTTCACACGTATCGCCCTGAAGCCCTATCTGGGCGGGAAGCCGCTAAAAAGTCGCGAGCTTTTTCGTCAGTTTTTGCCCGCGCGGGCAGCGCGAGCCGATAAAACAAATAACGATTAACGAGGATTGTCATGGCTGAATTACTGTTAGGGGTCAACATTGACCACATTGCGACATTACGCAACGCCCGCGGTACCGCTTATCCTGATCCGGTACAGGCGGCATTTATCGCCGAACAGGCCGGCGCCGACGGTATTACCGTCCACCTTCGCGAAGATCGTCGCCATATTACCGACCGCGATGTCCGTATTTTGCGCCAGACGCTGGATACCCGCATGAACCTTGAGATGGCGGTGACGGAAGAGATGCTGAATATCGCTTGTGAGACTCAACCTCATTTCTGCTGTCTGGTGCCGGAAAAGCGCCAGGAAGTGACCACCGAAGGCGGGCTGGACGTGGCGGGCCAACTCGATAAAATGCGCGATGCCTGTAAGCGTCTTGCCGACGCCGGCATCCTGGTTTCGCTGTTTATTGATGCGGACAACGCGCAAATTAAGGCGGCAGCGGACGTGGGCGCACCCTATATCGAAATTCACACCGGCTGCTACGCCGATGCGCAAACCGACGCCGAGCAGGCAAAAGAGCTGGAGCGTATTGCCAAAGCGGCGACCTATGCCGCCAGCCTGGGGCTGAAGGTCAATGCCGGTCACGGCCTGACCTACCATAATGTAAAAGCCATTGCGGCGCTGCCGGAAATGCACGAGCTGAACATCGGCCACGCGATTATTGGCCGTGCGGTGATGAGCGGCCTTAAAGAGGCGGTTGCGGAAATGAAGCGCCTGATGCTGGAAGCTCGCGCCTGATGGCTATTCTCGGACTGGGTACTGATATCGTTGAAATCGCCCGTATTGAAGCGGTGATTGCCCGCAGCGGTGACCGTCTGGCTCGTCGCGTACTGAGCGATCACGAGTGGGCGATATGGCAGCAGCATCAGCAGCCGGTCCGTTTTCTGGCTAAGCGTTTCGCCGTTAAAGAAGCGGCGGCCAAGGCGCTTGGCACCGGCATCCGCAATGGCCTGGCATTTAACCAGTTTGAGGTTTACAACGACGAGCTGGGTAAGCCAAAGCTACGGTTGTGGGGCGAAGCGAAGAGTCTGGCTGAGCGACTGGGCGTCAGCAGCATTCACGTGACGTTGGCCGACGAACGTCACTATGCCTGCGCTACGGTGATTATCGAAAGCTAGACTGGCCGGATAACTCCATCCGGCAATATCACAGTTTGTCCGCGTGGTGCAGCAGGACAAACTTATCCCACAGCTGCTCTTCATTTTCGTTATGGGCCGGATCTTTCAGGATGGTATTTGGGATCGGACACACCTTCTGGCAGGTCGGCGTATCATAGTGGCCAACGCATTCGGTGCAGCGGTCGCTGTTAATTTCATAAATGCTATCACCCATGGATATCGCCTCATTCGGGCACTCAGGCTCGCACATATCGCAGTTGATACATTTTTTGGTGATTAACAGCGCCATCAGGAAATTCTCAGAAACAACACAAACAGGGCGGGCATTATACGCCTATTTTCTGCCCGGACCAGCTCTTTTCAACCGCGGGGCGACCATCCGTAGCGGAGAAATTTTGTCCGGCTTGAGCCAATAAGAGAGAGCTTCTGCCAGTGGGCAGGACACTCGGAGTTACACCAGCTTTTTCACCAGCGCTTCGCTGTGGCGAATCCGCTCCGGAGCGTGCTCAAGATCCTGCTGCACCAACCCCATAAACAGGAGATCGGTCAGCATCATCTGCGCGCTGGTGGAGGAGATCGCGGCGCTGCGCGTGGCCTGCTCCTCCGCAATGGTGTACAGGCACAACGTAGCCTGCTGCTGAAGCGCGTTGGGGTTAAAACCGGTGATCGCCAGGATCTGGCTTCCTACCCGTAACGCTTCACCCGCCGCCATATTGATCTCGCGTCGTTCACCGGAGTAGGAAATGGCCAGCAGCAGATCGTCCGGGGACATCGCCTGTACCGTTGCCAGCAGCGCGTGCATATCCTGTTCAGAGACGGCGTTAATACCGATTTTCATCAGCTTCCAGCTAAAGTTTCTCGCCACCAGGCCCGATGCGCCGATACCGGTAATGATCACCCGTCGGGCGTGGCGCAGCAGCGTGACGGCTTCCAGCAGCTTCTCTTCGGTGTTGACGTCCAGCGAGGCGTGCATAGCCGCGATGTTATCCTTAATCAGCTTTTCGCCAACCAGCCGAAGAGGATCGTCGCCGCGAATCTGATTATGTACCGGTACGGACTGCGGCGTAGGGGCGCTTGCCAGGGCTTCGCTCAGCGCCAGCTTTAACGCCGGGAAGCCTTTGAATCCCATCTTCTGCGCAAATTTCACTACGCTTGACTGACTGACGCCGGCTTCGCCCGCCAGCTGCTGTGAGCTGAGGTGGCGGGTTTGATCCGGTTGAGCCAGAATGAAATCGGCCAGTTTTTTATCGCTTGCGGCCAACGTAGGGTAGCGCTGGCGAATACGGGTCAAACAGTTCATAGCGGCTCCGGAGGACAGCTTCACCCTCGGCTGAAAGAATTTTGTATTCGATTATAAGAGGATTATCGCGAATTAAAAATTCTATCCTAAGATTTCTCTGCAAGCGCGTTTTCTTAATCCGGATTCAACGACAGCGTATGTTTTCGCTATTCGCGACGTAAGGCTGTTAAGCTACTGGTTATCGGGCGATCGTACATGGGAGTAGGTTTTGAATAGCAGCACGCGGAGAGTGGTTTTTTTTGATCTGGATGGAACCTTGCATCAGCAGGATATGTTCGGCAGCTTTTTGCGCTTTGTCCTGCGCCATCAGCCGCTGAATGCGCTGCTGGTGCTTCCTTTATTGCCTGTTATTGCCGCCGGGCTGATGTTGTACGGTCGCGCCGCGCGCTGGCCGATGAGCCTGCTGCTGTGGGCTTCAACCTTCGGACGCAGCGAGCGTCACCTTAAACGGCTGGAGGCGAGTTTTGTTCGCTGGTTTCGCCAGCACGTTACGGCATTCCCGGTTGTTCAGGCGCGGCTTAGCCATTATCTGTCCAGCACGGACGCCGACGTCTGGCTGATTACCGGTTCGCCGCAGTCGCTGGTTGAGCAAGTCTATTTTGATACCGCCTGGCTACCGCGGGTCAATCTGATTGCCAGCCGGATGGAGCGGCGCTGCGGCGGCTGGGGCTTAACCCTTCGCTGCCTCGGCAACGAAAAGGTGGCGCAGCTGGAACAGAAAATAGGCGCTCCGCTGCGATTGTATAGCGGCTACAGCGACAGCGAGCAGGACAACCCGCTGCTCAATTTTTGCCAGCATCGCTGGCGGGTGACGCCGCAGGGCGATCTTCAGCAGTTAGAATAGTGTGCAATACATAGCGCCCATGTATAATGCGCCCCGCTTTTCTGCAGGAGTGCTCGTTTTGTCTGACCATGAATTAAATGATGAATACTGGATGCGTCACGCCCTGACGCTGGCCAAACGCGCCTGGGAAGAGGGCGAAGTGCCGGTCGGCGCCGTGCTGGTGCATAATCATCAGGTCATCGGCGAGGGCTGGAACCGGCCAATCGGCCGCCACGATCCGACCGCGCACGCCGAGATTATGGCCCTGCGTCAGGGCGGACTGGTGCTGCAAAACTATCGCCTGATTGACGCAACGCTGTACGTTACCCTTGAGCCCTGCGTGATGTGCGCCGGAGCGATGGTGCACAGCCGTATTTCCCGGCTGGTATTTGGCGCCAGGGATGCGAAAACCGGCGCCGCCGGGTCGCTGATGGATGTGCTGCATCATCCGGGCATGAATCATCGGGTAGAAATAACGGAAGGAATTATGACGGAGGCCTGTTCCGGCATGCTGAGCGATTTCTTTCGCTGGCGGCGCGAAGAGAAAAAAGCGCTGAAGCGAGCTGGCCAGCAGGCCCAGGATTAATGCCCGGCGCCGGGAATTTTTAATTTTGCGTTATCAACCAGCGTTTCGGCGCGAAAGTTGAAAAAGGACGAGGCATACTGTTCCGGTTTATCCAACTCATCCGGCATGACCGCTGGGTAGTGTTCACCCAGGGCCGCCATCTGCGCGTCTTTTCTCTCTTTTTCAGAGAGATAGCCCACAAGGCTAATATGATATTTGCGGATGTTTTCAACGTAGGCGTAGGCTTCGTGCCCGCGCGCAAAGCCGTACTTCAGGCGGCTATAGTAGTTTTTCTGGCTTAACAGCGGCAGACGCTGTTTTACATCGGCCCAGCTATTCGGGTCGCCTTTCTGCTTTTTCGTCAGCGCCATCGCGTCAAGCATGTGCGCGTAGCCCATATTGTAAGCCGCCAGCGCAAACCAGATGCGTTCGTCCTGCGGCACCGACTCCGGCACTTTATTCATCATATCCTGCAAATAACGCATACCGCCGTCGATGCTTTGTTCGGCGTCGGTGCGATCCGTCAACCCCAGGCTTTGGGCCGTATTGCGGGTCAGCATCATTATTCCGCGCACGCCAGTAGGGGAGGTGGCCTGCGGATCCCAGTGCGATTCCTGCCACGAGATGGCCGCCAGCAGCCGCCAGTCTATCTGCCGGGCATATTTTTCAAACATTGGCTGCAGGCCCGGGAGAACGCTTTCCACGGCGCGCAGGAAGGTGCGGGTATCAACGTAATCAAAATCGTTGCCGTGGCCGAGGTATTTCTCCTCCAGCCTCGCCAGGGTGCCGTCTTCATTAATATTATTGAAGAAATCGAGCATTGCCGCCGACAGGGAATTATCTTCGCCTTTTTCGCTAAACCAGGTGACCGGCTGCTCGTCGCTGATATCGAGGGCGACGGCCAGCTCCGGGTGAACGCGCTGGAACAGGCTGACGGCGACCGAATCCGCCACGGTATAGTCGAGCTTGCCATCGATGACCGCCTGCATTAGCGCCGTCGTCCCGCGCTTATCGTCCACGCGCCAGTCGAGGTCGGGATATTTTTGCTCTTTCAGCCCCTGGAGATCGTTAATCGCCACGTGCCCGGGAGCGATCGCCAGCTGCGCCGCGGTAAGATTTGCCAGGGTGCGCGGGCGCAGGTTGCCTTTGCGATACACCAGCTGTTGCGAAACGGAATAGTAGGTCGGCCCGACCTGATAGTTTTTCACCCGTTCGGAGTTGTAGACCAGACCGGCAGCCAGCATGTCGGCTTTGCCTTCATCGAGATCGTCGAAGAGCTGGCTGATATTCTGCCTGACGGTGACTTTGAGCTCGACGCCGAGGTAGTCGGCAAACTGCTGCGCCAGCTCATAATCAAAACCGTAGGATTTATCATTGAGGGTCGCGAAGGTCATCGGCGAATTAATGGTGCTGATGCGCAATTCTCCGCGCGCAATGATCCCCGCCACGCGGTTTTCTGGTTTACCCATCCACGGGAGAGACGGCCACAGGGCGGCCGCCAGCAGGAGGGTCACAATGCCGATGAGCAGATAATTAATCTTTAGTTTTTTCAGATAGTTAATCTTCTGCAGCTTTGGGTTCCTCAGCAGATTATGACCAGAAAAAGTAAAAGGTTGTCTTAGAATGAGCGGCATTTTGCTTAAGAATGCGTCAGTTGGCAACTTATTCGCGAGATGAGTCACATTAATTGATAAACCCCGGCAATCATTTTATTTCTACGCAAACGGTTTCGTCGGGGCGCAGGATTCACTATAATGGCGCCCGTTTCCCCCCTGGCTCACCATGAAAGCTTCGAAGACGAGAGACTTATGATGGAAATTTTGCGTGGTTCACCTGCACTGTCGGCATTCCGTATCAATAAACTGCTGGCACGTTTCCAGGCGGCCAACCTTCCGGTCAGCACGATATATGCCGAGTACGTTCATTTTGCCGACCTTAGCGCCCCGCTCAGCGGCGACGATCGCGAGAGTCTGGCAAGGTTGCTCAAATATGGCCCGAACTTAAGCAGCCATACCCCAACCGGCAAGCTACTGCTCGTTACTCCCCGTCCTGGCACCATCTCTCCCTGGTCTTCTAAAGCTACCGACATCGCCCATAACTGCGGCCTGTCTCAGGTGGTGCGCCTGGAACGCGGCGTGGCGTATTACGTCGAAGCGGGCAGCCTGAATGACCAACAGTGGTCGCTGGTGGCGGCCGAACTGCATGACCGCATGATGGAAAGCGTCTTCACGGCGCTGGAAGAGGGTGAAAAACTCTTCGCCCACCATCAGCCAACTCCGGTCACCAGCGTTGATCTGCTGGGTCTTGGCCGTCAGGCGCTGATTGATGCCAACCTCCGTCTGGGGCTGGCGCTGGCGGAGGATGAAATCGACTATCTGCAGGATGCTTTCCAGAAGTTGGGTCGCAACCCGAACGATATCGAACTCTATATGTTCGCGCAGGCTAACTCCGAGCACTGCCGACACAAGATTTTTAACGCCGACTGGGTCATTGATGGCGAAAAGCAGCCGAAGTCGCTGTTCAAAATGATTAAAAACACCTTCGAGAAAACCCCGGACTACGTGCTGTCTGCCTATAAAGACAACGCCGCGGTAATGGAAGGTTCAGCCGTGGGTCGCTACTTCGCCGACCACGAAACCGGCCGCTACAACTTCCACCAGGAAGACGCGCATATTCTGATGAAGGTCGAAACCCATAACCACCCGACGGCGATTTCTCCGTGGCCGGGCGCGGCGACCGGTTCCGGCGGTGAAATTCGCGATGAAGGCGCCACCGGACGCGGGGCGAAACCGAAGGCGGGTCTGGTG
Organism: Klebsiella sp. BDA134-6; assembly: GCF_015601345.1. Taxonomy (NCBI): domain Bacteria; kingdom Pseudomonadati; phylum Pseudomonadota; class Gammaproteobacteria; order Enterobacterales; family Enterobacteriaceae; genus Klebsiella; species Klebsiella sp. BDA134-6. Next base: position 4,455,903 of record NZ_CP064784.1, on the reverse strand, counting down.
GGCTTCTCGGTTTCCAACCTGCGTATACCCGGTTTTGAACAGCCGTGGGAAGAGGATTTCGGCAAGCCGGATCGCATCGTCACCGCGCTGGATATCATGACTGAAGGCCCGCTGGGCGGCGCGGCGTTTAACAACGAATTCGGTCGTCCGGCGCTCAATGGCTACTTCCGTACCTATGAAGAGAAGGTTACCAGCCACAACGGCGAAGAGCTGCGCGGCTATCACAAGCCCATTATGCTGGCGGGCGGTATCGGCAACATTCGCGGCGAACACGTGCAGAAGGGCGAGATTGTCGTCGGCGCGAAGCTGATTGTTCTCGGCGGCCCGGCGATGAACATCGGCCTCGGCGGCGGTGCGGCCTCTTCAATGGCCTCCGGCCAGTCTGATGCCGATCTGGATTTTGCCTCCGTACAGCGCGACAACCCGGAGATGGAGCGTCGCTGCCAGGAAGTTATCGACCGCTGCTGGCAGCTGGGCGACGCCAACCCGATTCTGTTTATCCACGACGTCGGCGCCGGCGGTTTGTCTAATGCGATGCCGGAACTGGTGAGCGACGGCGGACGCGGCGGTAAATTCCAGCTGCGCGATATCCTCAGCGATGAGCCGGGTATGAGCCCGCTGGAAATCTGGTGTAACGAATCTCAGGAACGTTATGTTCTGGCGGTCGCGCCTGAGCAGCTGCCGCTGTTTGATGAGCTGTGCCGCCGCGAACGCGCGCCGTACGCGGTCATTGGCGAAGCCACCGAAGCGCTGCATTTGAGCCTCGATGATAGTCACTTTGACGATCGCCCGATCGACCTGCCGCTTGACGTGCTGCTGGGTAAAACGCCGAAAATGACCCGCGACGTGCAGACCCTCAAAGCCCAGGGCCAGAGTCTGGAACGCCAGGGCATCACTATTGCCGACGCGGTGAATCGCGTGCTGCACCTGCCGACCGTGGCGGAGAAAACCTTCCTCGTTACCATCGGTGACCGCACCGTCACCGGTATGGTGGCGCGCGATCAGATGGTGGGGCCGTGGCAGATCCCGGTGGCTAACTGCGCGGTGACAACCGCCAGCCTTGACAGCTATTACGGCGAAGCCATGTCTATTGGCGAGCGCGCGCCGGTTGCACTGCTGGACTTTGCCGCTTCTGCCCGTCTGGCGGTCGGCGAGGCGCTGACCAACATTGCTGCGACGCAGATTGGCGCGCTCAATCGCGTGAAGCTGTCGGCAAACTGGATGGCTGCAGCCGGTCACCCAGGCGAAGACGCCGGTTTATATGAAGCGGTAAAAGCGATTGGCGAAGAACTTTGTCCGGCCCTGGGACTGACGATTCCGGTGGGTAAAGACTCCATGTCGATGAAAACCCGCTGGCAGGAAGGTACCGAACAGCGCGAGATGACCTCCCCGCTGTCGCTGGTGATTTCCGCTTTTGCCCGCGTGGAAGACGTACGCCGTACCGTCACTCCGCAGCTCGCAACCGTTGACAACGCCCTGCTGCTGATTGATTTAGGCAAGGGGAACAATGCGCTGGGCGCGACCGCGCTGGCGCAGGTTTATCGTCAGCTTGGCGATGTGACTGCCGACGTTCGCGATGTCGCGCAGCTGAAAGGCTTCTGGGACGCAATGCAGGCGCTGGTAGCTGAAGGTAAGCTGCTGGCGTGGCACGACCGGTCTGACGGCGGCCTGCTAGTCACGCTGGCCGAAATGGCCTTTACCGGCCACTGCGGCGTCAAGGTTGATATCGCCGCGCTCGGCGAGGATCGTCTGGCCGCGCTGTTTAACGAAGAGCTTGGCGGCGTGATTCAGGTTCGTGCCGCTGACCGCCAGGCAGTCGAAGCGCTGCTGGCCGCTCATGGTCTGGCGGATTGCGTTCACTATCTTGGCCAGGCCACGACGGGCGATCGCTTTGTCATCGAGGCCGACGGTCACCCGGTATTCAGCGAAAGCCGCACAACGCTGCGTATGTGGTGGGCAGAAACCACCTGGCAAATGCAGCGTCTGCGCGATAACCCGGAGTGCGCCGACCAGGAGCACGAGGCGAAAGCCAACGATGCCGATCCGGGCCTCAACGTGAAGCTCTCCTTCGATATTAATGAGGATATTGCTGCGCCTTATATTGCCACCGGCGCGCGTCCGAAGGTTGCGGTGCTGCGCGAGCAGGGCGTGAACTCTCACGTTGAAATGGCGGCAGCGTTCCATCGTGCGGGCTTCGATGCCATTGACGTGCATATGAGCGACCTGCTGGCGGGCCGTACCGGTCTTGCTGACTTCCAGGCGCTGGTGGCCTGCGGCGGCTTCTCCTACGGTGACGTTTTAGGCGCCGGTGAGGGCTGGGCGAAATCAATCCTGTTCAATGAACGCGTTCGCGACGAATTTGCCACTTTCTTCCATCGTCCTCAGACCCTGGCGCTGGGCGTGTGCAATGGCTGCCAGATGATGTCTAACCTGCGCGAGCTGATCCCGGGCAGCGACCTGTGGCCGCGCTTTGTACGTAACCAGTCCGACCGCTTTGAAGCGCGCTTCAGCCTGGTTGAGGTGACGCAGAGCCCGTCGCTGCTGATGCAGGGAATGGTGGGGTCCATGATGCCAATTGCCGTATCTCACGGTGAAGGGCAGGTGGAAGTCCGCGATGGCGCGCATCTGGCGCAGCTGGAAAGCAAAGGCCTGGTGGCGCTGCGCTTCGTCGACAACGTCGGTAAGGTGACGGAAAACTATCCGGCTAACCCGAACGGGTCGCCGAACGGCATCACCGCAGTGACCAGCGAAAGCGGGCGCGCGACCATCATGATGCCGCACCCGGAGCGCGTGTTCCGCACCGTGTCGAACTCATGGCACCCGGAAAACTGGGGCGAAGACAGCCCGTGGATGCGTATTTTCCGCAACGCGCGTAAGCAGCTGGGCTAAAAATCGCTCACAAATCGCATTAAGCCTCCTGCCCGCGCAGGGGGCTTTTTTATTGGTGAGGCATATCGAGAGTAGGTGTCGGGGATCGCCGACAAACGCGCCATAGCAGTGTCGTCAAAAGGTGACACTTAACCTATTGATTTATAATAGCATTGCTAAATCATTCATCCGGTGTTGCTAATCAGCGACACTTTGCGTGAAAACCGACCATCATCATTCATGTCCATGAATAGTAAAAAAGTATTATATTTCATTGTGTTAATAAAATGTTTTGAGATGTGGCATAGTTCGTGCATAATTATAACCAGTGGCTCATTCACCTTCTTATGTCAGCCCCTTCGGGACGCGCTACATAAACTTCGAATGACGCACAAACAGGTGCCTGCCGTCCAACTCCTGATAACAGCTCTGCTTTATCAGTCATCGGGCGAAACGTCGAGTAAGGCACCGCCTCATTCCTTAATAAAGCCAGGCTCCCGTAGCCTGGCTTTATTATTTCCGGCGTAGATGTTTATTGCGTCCTCGGTTAGCATCGTCATGAGCTAATGATTGAGACCCTATCCGTGAAGCGACTCTCCCTTTTCCCCCGTTCGCTGCGCCAGCTGGTCACGTTATCCTTCGTGCTGATCCTGCTGCCGCTGCTGGTGCTGGCATGGCAGGCGTGGCAAAGCCTCAACGCGCTGAGCGCGCAGGCGGCGCATATCAACCGTACCACTCTTATCGACGCCCGCCGCAGCGAAGCGATGATTAACGCATCGCTGGAGATGGAACGTAGCTACCGTCAGTACTGCGTGCTGGACGATCCGACGCTGGCGCGGGTCTATCAGAATCAGCGCCAACGCTACAGTGAAATGCTCGATGCTCACGCGGGCGTCCTGCCTGATGAGAAAATTTGGCGGGCGCTGCGGCAGGATCTCGACGATCTGGCCGAGCTGCAGTGTAAAAATAGCGGTCCGGCGGCGAAGTCTGCCGCCAGCCTGGAAGCGTTTGCCTCCGCCAATAGCGACATGGTTCAGGCGACCCGAACGGTGGTCTATTCGCGCGGGCAGCAGCTGCAGCAGGAAATCGCTGAGCGCGGTCAGTTCTTCGGCTGGCAGGCGCTGGTGCTGTTTCTGCTCAGCCTGGCGCTGGTTCTGCTTTTTACCCGTATGATTATCGGCCCGGTGAAGGGCATTGAGAGAATGATCAACCGACTGGGCGAGGGGAAATCGTTGGATGACGCCGCGCTGTTTACCGGTCCGCGCGAGCTGCGCTCCGTCGGCAAACGCATTATCTGGCTGAGCGAACGCCTTGCCTGGCTGGAATCCCAGCGGCATCAGTTCCTGCGCCATCTTTCCCATGAGCTGAAAACGCCGCTGGCCAGCATGCGCGAAGGGACGGAGCTGCTTGCCGACAGGGTGGCCGGGCCGCTGACGCCCGAGCAGCAGGAGATCGTTGAGATTCTGGATAACAGCAGCCGCAACCTGCAAAAGCTGATTGAGCAGCTGCTGGACTACAACCGTAAACAGGCCGATGGTCCGATTGCGCGTGAGACGGTGAATCTGGCCGAGCTGGTGGAAAATGTGGTTTCCGCCCACAGCCTGCCGGCAAGAGCTAAAATGATGCATACCGATCTGGTGCTCAGCGAGCGTTTTTGCGAAGCGGAGCCTGCTCTGCTGGTGAGCGTACTGGATAATCTCTACTCCAATGCGGTGCACTATGGTGCTGAATCCGGTAACATTCGAATCCATAGCTATCGGCACGGCGAGCAGGTTTGCATTGACGTTATTAACAACGGCGAGCCGATCCCGCCCGCAGAGAGAAACATGATTTTTGAGCCTTTTTATCAGGGAAGTCACCAGCGTAAAGGGGCGGTAAAAGGCAGCGGTCTGGGGCTGAGCATTGCCCGCGACTGCGTACGGCAAATGCAGGGCGAGCTGAGCCTGGTTGATGATAAATCCGGGCTTATCTGTTTTCGTATCACGCTCCCCGTCGCCGAGTCTGGAAAAAAATAACGTATAACTATCGGGTGAATATGTCCCACTTCTTCGCACTTGTCCGTCCCCTCAGGGGATGGCTGCTGTCAGGCATTTCGTGCCTGGCGCTGGCGGGATGTTCCGCCTCTACATCACCACACGCCGCGGATGGCAAAACGCTCTCTGCGCTGCCGCAGCATCAGGTCGCCGATTTTCTTTCGGTAGAGTGTGCCGACATCTGGACCCTGCAGAGTGAGGCCAGCGATAAAAACCCGCTTTACTGGCTGCGGGGAATTGACTGCGCGGATCGCCTTGCTCCGGTACAGGCGCGGGCTGAAGCCCGGCTGCACGATGACAACAGCTGGCAGGATGCCTTTAAGCGCGGCATTTTGCTGGCAGATGCCAAGATTACGCCCAATGAGCGTCGCGATCTGGTGGCTAGCCTGGATACCTTCAGCCCGCAAATCGCCGCCCAGGTTCGCCCGCTCTATCAGCTCTGGCGCGATGCCCAGGGCCGGCAGCTTCAGCTGATTGACGAGCGCTCCCGCTACGCCAAACTGCAGCAATCAAGCGATGCGGAGCTGGAGACGCTGCGTCAGCAGGAAATTGAATTACGCAATCAGCTCGAACTGACGACCCGCAAGCTGGAGAATCTCACCGACATTGAGCGCCAGCTCTCCAGCCGTAAACCCGGCGGGAACTTTAGCTCAGACGCCGGGCACGGCAGCGATAAAGTCCCGGAGGTGATTCATGACGATCCGTAAACCCGCCCGCCTGCTGTTGGTGGACGACGATCCGGGCCTGCTGAAGCTGCTGGGCATGCGTCTTGTCAGCGAAGGATACAGCGTGCTGACCGCCGAGAGCGGGCCGGAGGCGCTGCGCACGCTGGGCCGTGACAAAGTGGATCTGGTGGTCAGCGACCTGCGGATGGACGAGATGGACGGCCTTCAGCTGTTCAGCGAAATCCAGAAGGTGCAGCCGGGAATGCCGGTGATTATTCTCACCGCGCACGGTTCCATTCCGGACGCCGTCGCCGCCACCCAGCAGGGCGTGTTTAGCTTTCTCACCAAGCCGGTGGATAAAGACGCTCTGTATAAAGCCATTGATGACGCGCTGGAGCAGAGCGCGCCGACGACCGATGAGCGCTGGCGCCAGGCGATTGTGACCCGCAGCCCGCTGATGGAACGCCTGCTGGAGCAGGCCGGGATGGTGGCGCAGTCGGACGTGAGCGTGCTGATTAACGGCCAGAGCGGTACCGGCAAGGAGATTATCGCCCAGGCCATCCATAACGCCAGCCCGCGCCGGGACAAACCTTTTGTCGCCATTAACTGCGGCGCGCTCCCCGAACAGCTGCTGGAGTCGGAGCTATTCGGCCACGCGCGCGGCGCCTTTACCGGTGCGGTCAGCAACCGGGAGGGGCTATTTCAGGCCGCAGAAGGCGGTACGCTGTTTCTGGATGAGATCGGCGATATGCCGGTTGCGTTACAGGTAAAACTGCTGCGCGTTTTACAAGAGCGTAAAGTGCGCCCGCTGGGCAGCAATCGCGACATCGACATTGATGTGCGGATTATTTCTGCGACCCATCGCGACCTGCCAAAGGCGATGGCGCGCGGCGAGTTTCGCGAAGATCTGTTTTACCGCCTGAACGTGGTGAACCTGAAAATCCCGCCGCTGGCCGAGCGTACGGAAGATATTCCGCTGCTGGCTAACCATCTGCTGCGCCAGTCTGCCGATCGCCACAAACCCTTTGTGCGCGCGTTCTCCACGGATGCGATGAAGCGGCTGATGGCCGCTAAGTGGCCGGGCAACGTGCGCCAACTGGTGAACGTGATTGAGCAGTGCGTGGCGCTGACCTCTTCGCCGGTCATTAGCGACGCCCTGGTGGAGCAGGCGCTGGAAGGGGAAAACACCGCGCTGCCGACGTTTGTCGAGGCGCGGAACCAGTTTGAGCTCAATTACCTGCGCAAGCTGCTGCAAATTACCAAAGGCAACGTCACGCATGCGGCGCGGATGGCGGGGCGCAACCGCACCGAATTCTATAAACTGCTGTCGCGCCACGAGCTCGACGCTAACGACTTTAAAGAGTAGCTCCGTAGGATGACGCAAGTTATGATACGGTTAGCAACCGGTTACGCGACAAAGACAGGAACACCATGAAAAAGATTGATGCGATTATTAAACCTTTCAAACTGGATGACGTGCGCGAAGCGCTGGCCGAAGTCGGCATCACTGGGATGACGGTAACGGAAGTGAAAGGCTTTGGCCGCCAGAAGGGGCATACCGAGCTGTATCGCGGCGCGGAGTATATGGTGGATTTTCTGCCGAAAGTAAAAATCGAAATCGTTGTCACCGATGATATCGTCGACACCTGCGTGGATACCATTATCCGTACGGCGCAGACCGGCAAAATCGGCGACGGTAAGATCTTTGTCTTCGATGTCGCGCGCGTGATTCGTATCCGCACCGGCGAAGAAGACGACGCGGCGATTTAAGCTTAAAAAAAACGGATGATGGCTTAAGAAGTTCAATTCCATCCAGATTTGTAGCCCCGGTAAGCGCACCGCTACCGGGGTTATTATGCTGGGTTACAGCACCTTATGCGGCCCGAAACATTCGTAATGGATGTTGTCCTTATTGACGCCCAGTTCAACCAGCTGCTGTGCGGCAAACTGCATAAACGCCACCGGGCCACAGAGATAGAACTGCATCTGCGGGTCGCCAATCCTGTCGGCCAGGGCCGATAAATCCATCAAACCTTCGCTATCAAACGCGCCGGCTTCACGGTCCCCTTCGCTCGGACTGCGGTACCAGACGTGAGACGTAAACCTCGGCAGGGTTTCACCCAGAGCTTTCACTTCGTCCGCGAAGGCGTGCACGTCGCCGTTCTCTGCCGCGTGGAACCAGTTCACCTGCGCCGGATGCTGTGCTTTTGCCAGCGTGTCCAGCATCGCCAGCATCGGCGTCTGACCGACGCCGCCGGAGAGCAGCGTGACCGGCGTTTCCGGCGCCACGTTGAGGAAGAAATCGCCGGCCGGCGCGGCCAGATAAATCACGTCGCCTTCTTGCGCGGAACCATGCAGCCAGTTTGAAACCTGCCCGCCCTTTTCGCGTTTAACCGCGATACGATAGCCTCTACCATCGGATTTACGGGTCAGGGAGTATTGACGAATCTCCTGATGCGGGAAACCTTCCGGCTTCAGCCAGACCGCCAGGTACTGGCCCGGATGGTATTCAGCGACCGCGCCGCCGTCGATCGGCTCAAACTCAAAGCTGGTAATCAGCGCGCTGCGCGGCGTTTTTCTGACAATACGGAAGGCGCGGGTGCCTTCCCAGCCGCCGGCTTTGCTGGCGCTTTCGCGGTAGATTTGCGCTTCACGGTTAATAAAGACGTTGGACAGTACGTCGTAGGCCTTGCCCCAGGCATCCAGCACTTCCTGGCCGGGGCTGAACATCTCGTCAAGGGTGGCCAGCAGGTGGGTACCGACAATATTGTACTGCTCAGGCTGGATCTGAAAGCTGGTGTGCTTCTGGGCGATTTTTTCCACCGCCGGCAGCAGGGCGGGCAGGTTCTCAAGATTGCTGGCATAGGCGGCAATGGCGTTGAACAGCGCCTCGCGCTGGTCGCCGTTGCGCTGATTACTCATATTAAAGATTTCTTTGAGTTCGGGATTATGAGCAAACATGCGGTCGTAAAAATGGGCGGTCAGTTTCGGACCGGTTTCAACCAGCAGGGGGATGGTGGCTTTCACCGTAGCGATGGTTTGCGCGTCGAGCATAGCAGCTTCCTTGTATGTTATCTTAATGATGTATTTTAAATGCATCTTATAAAAATACCCCTGCTTTGTAAATGGTTCTTTAACGCTTTGCCCTACGGCAGTGGCAACATGAATTATTTGCATCACAAACCTGAAAACAAATCCGTTGATAATTGCAGGAGCTTTATTGCTCAAAGCCTTGTGTTATGCGGAGCCAATCGTTTGCGTAAAATCCTTTGTCAAGACCTGTTATCACAGAATGATTCAGTTATACTGTGGGCCGTTGTCCAATCGGACCGCCTTTTAAGGCCGAAATTCTATTGTTAGCTGAGTCAGGAGATGCGGATGTTAAAGCGTGAAATGAACATTGCCGATTATGATGCCGAACTGTGGCAGGCTATGGAGCAAGAAAAAGTACGTCAGGAAGAGCACATCGAACTGATCGCCTCCGAAAACTACACCAGCCCACGCGTTATGCAGGCGCAGGGCTCTCAGCTGACTAACAAATACGCTGAAGGCTATCCGGGTAAGCGCTACTACGGCGGCTGTGAATACGTCGATATCGTAGAGCAGCTGGCTATCGATCGCGCGAAAGAGCTGTTTGGCGCTGACTACGCTAACGTGCAGCCGCACTCCGGCTCTCAGGCTAACTTCGCGGTCTATACCGCTCTGCTGCAGCCGGGTGACACCGTGCTGGGTATGAACCTGGCGCAAGGCGGCCACCTGACTCACGGCTCCCCGGTCAACTTCTCCGGCAAACTGTATAACATCATTCCTTACGGCATTGATGAGTCCGGTAAAATTGACTACGAAGATATGGCGAAGCAGGCTCAGGAACACAAACCGAAGATGATTATCGGTGGTTTCTCTGCCTACTCCGGTATCGTTGACTGGGCGAAAATGCGCGAAATCGCTGACAGCATTGGCGCATACCTGTTCGTCGACATGGCCCACGTTGCCGGCCTGATTGCCGCAGGCGTGTACCCAAACCCGGTTCCGCATGCGCACGTGGTGACCACCACCACCCATAAAACCCTGGCGGGTCCGCGCGGCGGCCTGATCCTGGCGAAAGGCGGTAGCGAAGAACTGTACAAAAAACTGAACTCTGCCGTATTCCCGAGCGCCCAGGGCGGCCCGCTGATGCACGTTATCGCGGCGAAAGCGGTTGCGCTGAAAGAAGCGATGGAGCCAGAGTTCAAAGTTTACCAGCAGCAGGTAGCGAAAAACGCCAAAGCGATGGTCGAAGTGTTCCTGAACCGCGGCTACAAAGTGGTTTCCGGCGGCACTGAAAACCACCTGTTCCTGCTGGATCTGGTCGATAAAAATCTGACCGGTAAAGAAGCTGATGCTGCACTGGGTCGCGCTAACATCACCGTGAACAAAAACAGCGTACCGAACGATCCGAAGAGCCCGTTTGTGACCTCCGGTATCCGCATCGGTTCTCCGGCGGTCACCCGTCGCGGCTTTAAAGAAGCGGAAGTGAAAGAGCTGGCTGGCTGGATGTGCGACGTACTGGACAACATCAATGATGAAGCGGTCATTGAGCGCGTGAAGGGCAAAGTGCTGGACATCTGCTCCCGCTTCCCGGTTTATGCATAATCGTTAGCCGTTGAAATTAAAAAGGCCGCAATTGCGGCCTTTTTTGCGTCTGAAGATTAGCGTCGATCGAGCGAAATGGCGCCGGGCCCGGTTATTGCTAACAGCAGGAAGGCGCCGGCAATGCTGACGTTTTTCCAGAAGTTAATCATGTTCGGCAGCACTGCATCGCCGGACATATCCCAGTAGTGATGCCCAATAACTGCGGTACCCAGAGTATAAAAAATAAAGATCACCGCCAGCGGTCGGGTGAAAAAGCCCAGCACAATCAAAATAGCCGCAGGCACTTCCATAATGATGGCAATAATGGCCGCAAGCGTCGGCATTGGCGCGCCGGAGGAGGCCATGTACTGCACCGTGCCGCTAAAGCCGAGCAGCTTGGGATAGCCGAAAAGAATAAACAGCACCACCACCGCGATACGGGCGATCAATAGCAGCAGGGAGCGGGAAGAGCCAAAATCAAAATAGCGTAGTGTGTTCATAATCAGCTCGTTATGAGAGACGTGTGATTTAAACGTAATACACAAATTTGCGCTCCGCCACGTCCCCCTGATGATTAACGCAGCGTCTGTAGTTGCTCCTCAACGTAGAGATAACCGATACCCATCAGCTGCTGCGCGCGGGTTAGCTTGCCAAAGCCGATTTGGGTGGCCCTTGTACGTGTCGCGTCGCGATGATCGAAGGGATTAAACCCCGTCTGTCTAATAATGATATTTAGCCACTCTTCCCCAAAGCTGCAGCTACGACCATAAAGCAGGATGTTATTTATATTCAATATATTCAGAAAGTTGTAGAGACTCAGTCCGATGGCGTTTGCCGAATCTTCAACCCAGGTACGAAGGCGGGGATCTCCCTGTCGCCATTTCTCTATTAATGCATCAATGGTGAGTTCTTCAGGATTATCGGCGAGCTCGGGACGGGTCTTTAACCATACCCTAGCCTGTTTTTTTAGTGCGCTGAGAGAGGCGATGGTTTCAAGGCAACCGTAGCGTCCGCAATCGCAGGCTACGCCGTCAGGATTGATAATCGTGTGACCGATTTGTCCGCTACCATAGAGACTGCCGCGCCATACCTGATCGTTGATAACGAACGAAGAGCCAATCCCGTAATCGACATTGATCACGCAGAAGTCGCGATACTGACCATCATTTTGCCATTTCTCAGCCAGCGCCAGCATCACGCAGTCGTTATCGACCATAACGCGGACGTTGAGCTTTTCTTCCAGTAGATATTTCATCTCTACCGGCTGTTTCCAGGGCGCCTGCGGCATGGTCTGCGATACGCCGGTTCCCGCATCAACCTGGCCATGAACCGCCAGCGCCAGATTGATTTTGCGATTGGGCCAGTTCTTACGGTACTGATGCCAGCATTTTTCAATGGCGGTAAGTAATGCCTGGGGATTAGGGGCATCAATCGCATGGTATTCCACATCGCCTTTCGGACTCAGGCAGGCGTTACCAAGCTGGCACTCAATACTGGTTGGCGTGATATTCATGCATAACGTCCATTCTCCATCGGGGGCGATAAGCCAGGCTCCGCTGCTATGGCCGCGTGAAATGCGATCGTCCTGTACGTTTACGACCCGTCCTTCCTCCTCCAACTCCTGGAGAATATTGCTGATCGCGGGAATAGAGATTTGCGCCAGTCTTGCAAGCGTCGATTTACTGGCTCGCTTCTTGCGGTACAGATACTCCAGAAGCACGCCCTTGTTGTAATGACGAATTTGCTGATTGTTAATGCAGGCTTTCATAAACTAAACCTTGTTAACTAAATTGCGTGATTATTGTGCGTAAATACGCTGATTCTGTCTATTAAACTGCTCTCATTATTTCACTTCAGTATGTCTTGTTAACTTTGAGGGCATTATGAGTTCAGTAAACGTTTGGCAGGAAACGGTACATATTCCGACCTATGAAACGGGGACGCAGGATATTCACCCCATGTTTCTGGAAAATCGGGTTTATCAGGGGTCTTCCGGGGCCGTGTATCCCTATGGCGTGACGGATACGCTGAGCGAGGATAAAACGCTAAAAGCCTGGCAGGCAGTATGGCTGGAAAACGATTATATCAAGGTCATGATCCTGCCCCAGCTAGGGGGGCGCGTACATCGCGCGTGGGATAAGGTCAGACAGCGTGATTTCGTTTATCACAATGATGTCATCAAGCCTGCTCTGGTGGGACTGCTTGGCCCATGGATTTCCGGGGGAATAGAGTTCAACTGGCCGCAGCACCATCGCCCGACGACCTATATGCCGGTGGACTTTACCATTAGCGAAAATGAAGATGGTTCAAAAACCGTTTGGGTTGGCGAGACCGAGCCGATGCACGGACTCCAGGTGATGACCGGATTTACGCTGCGCCCGGAGCGTGCGGCGCTGGAGATTGGCAGCCGGGTCTACAACAGCAACGCGACCCCACGTCATTTCTTATGGTGGGCGAATCCGGCGGTGAAAGGCGGCGACGGGCATCAAAGCGTATTCCCGCCGGACGTCAATGCGGTATTCGATCACGGCAAACGCGCGGTTTCAGCCTTCCCCATCGCCACTGGCACTTATTACAAGGTGGACTACTCGGCGGGCGTCGATATCTCGCGCTATAAGAACGTCCCTGTGCCGACCTCCTACATGGCGGAAAAGTCAGAGTACGATTTTGTCGGCGCCTGGTGCCATGATGAAAATGGCGGGCTGCTGCACGTTGCGGATCATCATATCGCGCCGGGGAAAAAGCAGTGGAGCTGGGGCTATAGCGAATTTGGCCGGGCATGGGATAAAAATCTGACCGATGAGAACGGGCCGTATATCGAACTGATGACCGGTATTTTTGCCGATAACCAGCCGGATTTTACCTGGCTCGATCCGTTTGAAGAAAAACGTTTTGAGCAATATTTCCTGCCTTATCACTCACTGGGCATGGTGCAGAACGCTTCGCGCGATGCGGTGATTAAGCTACAACGCGAAAATAACGGCATTGCCTGGGGCGTCTATGCCATTGCCCCTCTTACCGCGTATCGTCTTACCGTTCGCGAAGAGGGTAACCCGCAGCCTCTGCTGGATGAAATGATTGAGCTGACGCCATGCGCCGCCGTTCAGGGAACGCTTGCCGGTATCGCTGCTGCTCGCCTGACGATGGAATTGCTTGATAGCCAGGGTAAGTGCGTTTTGCGCTATCAGGAACATCAGCCGCAGGAAATTCCGTTGCCGGAAGTGGCGAAAGCCCCGTTAAGCGCGGATAAGATTGTCAGCGTGGATGAAGCATGGTTTATCGGCCAGCATCTGGAGCAGTATAACCATGCCAGCCGTTCACCTTTCGACTATTACCTGCGCGGTATTGAGCTGGATCCACAGGATTACCGCTGCAACCTGGCGCTGGCGATGCTGGAATATAATCGTGCCGACTATCCGCGAGCGATCGATTACGCGACCCAGGCGCTTGTGCGTGCGCATCGTTTAAATAAAAACCCGCAGTGCGGTCAGGCCAGTATGATCCGCGCCAGCGCCAGAGAACGGTTACAGCAGTGGCATGATGCGCAGGAGGATTTTTGGCGCGCGGTATGGAGCGGCAACAGCAAGGCGGGAGGGTATTATGGGCTTGCCAGGCTGGCTACACGAAACGAGCGTTATGACGATGCACTGAATTTTTGTCGGCAAAGTTTGCTGGCATGCCAGACCAATCAGGATGTGCTTTCTCTGGAAGCGTTGTTACTGCATTTCACCGGCCGTCCCGCCGAGGCGCAGGAGCAGATTGCAAAACTGCTGCGTGACTATCCTCTGAATCCTACCCTCTGGTGGATAAAGGCGACGCTCTCAGAAGCGGAGCCGGATTACGCGCAATGGGTTGGCGTATGCCAGTCGCGGGATATTAATGCCCTGCAAACCGCTGGATTATTGCTGAGCTGGGGAATGGCCGATCGGGCGAAGGATGTGCTGGCGAAGCTCAACTGCCAGAAAACGCTGCCGCTCTATTTACAAGCCAGTCTGGGCCAGGGGAATGAACGCATAGCGCTAATAAACCGCGCCCGCGAGGTATTTCCTGACTTCGTACGCTTCCCCAATCTGCTGGTAGAAGTCGCGGCGCTGGAGAATGTGTCCGAGTGCTATTTTGCTCAGCACCTGCTCGCCTGTTTCCACTACAGCCGCCGTAACTATGAGAAAGCGATACGCCTGTGGCAGCGCTGCGTTGAAATGGCGCCTGATTTTGCTGACGCCTGGCGAGGGCTGGCGATTCATGCATGGAATAAACACGCTGATGCGGAGCTGGCAGCCACCTGCCTCGATAAAGCTTGCGAACAACAGCCGGAAGATGCGCGACTCCTGTTTGAACGCGACCTGTTGGATAAGCTCACTGGCGTAGAGCCAGAAAAACGCCTTAACCGCCTGGAAGCTCATCTCGCTACGGCTTTGAAGCGCGATGATTTAACCGCGGAGCTCCTGCATCTTTGGCATCTTGCCGGGAAGAGTGAGCAAGCGGCTGATGTCCTTTCTTCGCGTAAATTTCACCCGTGGGAAGGTGGTGAAGGAAAAATCACCAGCCAGTTTATTATCAATCACTTATTGCGGGCCTGGCAGCATATTCAGCAGCAGCGGCCGCAGCAGGCCGAGGAGCTGCTGCTCTGTGCGCTGCACTATCCGGATAACCTTAGCGAAGGGCGGCTACCGGGGCAAACCGATAACGATATCTGGTTTTGGCTGGGTATATGCGCCAGGCAGCAGGGCAGGGAAGAGCGCGCCGTTGAGTGCTTTCAGAAGGCCGCGTTGGGTGACAGGACCATCAATATTCACAGCTACTACAACGATCAGCCAGTGGATTACCTCTTCTGGCAAGGTATTGCCTTGCGGATGATTGGCGAACACCTGGCCAGCAACCAACTTTTCAGCGATATGTTGCAGTGGTCGCAACATATGGAGGTGGAACAGGTGGAGGCAGACTTCTTTGCGGTATCTCAGCCGGATCTGCTCGCGCTCTATGCCGATATTCAAAAGCAGCATCAGGAGAAATGTTTGTTCGTGCGCACCCTGGCGACAGCTGGACTGGGCGGGGGGGAGCGATACCAGCAGGCGCTGTCCGGCCTGGAAGCGCTAAATCCAGCCTGGGCGAAGGCGGCACTATTTCGGGAGACAATACCGTTTGTACTGCACCTCATTAACTAAAGAGCGTTTACTGTAATTTTTGAGCGGCCTGACCCGCCGCTTTTCCCGAGATGTTTAGAATATGTGAAATCGTTCGGCGGCATGCCCGTTTGCCGCCGGAACCAAACAACAATAAATGCCTGACCCTACAGGAGGCACGTATGTCTAAAAACAAAGCAGTCTCATTTTTTTCATGTTTACTGTTAACGTTGTTGAGTATTTCATTGCCGGGTTTGAGCGCAGAGAAAGAGGTTACCGTCGGGGCTATCTATCTTGATACACAGGGTTATTATGCCGGCGTTCGCCAGGGCGTGCAGGATGCAGCCAAAGAGAACCAGGCCAAAATTCAGCTGATTGAAACCAACGCTCAGGGAGATATTTCCAAAGAGAGTTCGTTTATCGATACGCTGGTTGCGCGTAACGTTGACGCCATCATTCTTTCCGCCGTCTCAGAGAACGGCAGCAGCCGCGCGGTTCGCCGGGCCAATGAAGCCGGCATTCCGGTTATTTGCTACAACACCTGCATTAATGAGAAGGGCGTGGATAAATATGTCTCCGCCTATCTGGTTGGCGACCCGCTTGAGTTCGGAAAAGAGCTGGGTGATGCCGCCGCCGATTATTTTATTGCCAACAATATCAGCGCGCCAAAAATCGCGGTCATTAACTGTGAAGCGTTCGAGGTGTGCGTTCAGCGGCGTAAAGGCTTCGAAGCTGCGCTAAAAGCTCGCGTTCCGGGCATGCAAATAGTCGCGAATCAGGAAGGGACCGTCCTCGATAAAGCTATTTCTGTGGGCGAAAAGCTGATTATCTCAACAACTGACCTGGACGCCATTATGGGGGAATCCGGCGGTGCGACGCTGGGCGCGGTTAAGGCGGTGCGTAATCAGGGGAAAGTGGGGAAAATTGCCGTATTTGGTTCTGATATGACAACGGAAATCGCTCAGGAGTTACAAAATTATCAGGTACTGAAGGCCGTGGTGGATATTTCCGGTAAGAAAATGGGCAACGCCGTCTTCACGCAAACCATGAACGTGATTAATAAAACCCCGGCGGAAAATAAAATTATCCCTGTGGATATCGATACCTACGTTAAATCTGAAGATGGAAAGCAGTGGTTGGCAACGCATGTCGATGGCCTGCCTTGATGACTCCAGTCAGCTAACAGAGGTAGCGATGTTATGACGGAAATAGAGAATAGTTCGGCGCCGGTCGCGGAAATCATCGGAGGCAATAAGCGTTATCCCGGCGTTGTCGCGCTGGATAACGTTGATTTTACCCTCTCAAAGGGTGAGGTTCGCGCGCTGTTGGGGAAAAATGGCGCCGGAAAATCCACGCTTATTCGCATGCTGACCGGTAGCGAAAGTCCTGATAGCGGCGAAATCTGGTTGGGTGGAACCCGTCTTGAAGGTAACGATGCAACGCTGACGCGGCGTGCGGCGGAGCTGGGAGTCAGAGCCGTATACCAGGAGCTAAGCCTGGTTGAAGGCTTAACGGTGGCGGAAAATCTTTGCCTGGGCCAGTGGCCGCGGCGTAACGGCATGGTTGACCAGACTCTTATGGGCCACCAGGCCGCTGAAGCGCTGGCCGCTCTCGGAGTGGACGTCCCGCCAGATGCGCTGGTCGACACGCTTAGCCCGGCACAAAAGCAGCTGGTGGAGATTGCCCGCGTAATGAAAGGCCAGCCGCAGGTGGTTATCCTTGATGAGCCGACCAGCTCGCTGGCTAATGCGGAAGTTGAGCTGGTGATCAACGCGGTAAAACGGATGTCGGCACTGGGCGTGGCGGTGATTTATGTTAGCCATCGTATGGAGGAAATCCGCCGAATCGCCTCCTGCGCAACCATCATGCGCGACGGTCAGGTTGCAGGCGATGTCACTCTGGAGAGCACGACAACTCAGGAAATCGTCTCGCTGATGCTGGGCAGAGAGCATATCGATCTCCCGGTGGTGAAGTCTGATATCGCGCTCACGACCCCGGTTCTGCAGGTTGATCGGCTATGCCATCCGCCTAAGCTGCAAAATATTAACTTTACGTTACACCGCGGAGAGGTGTTGGGTATTGCCGGGCTGCTGGGGTCAGGCCGTAGCGAATTACTCAAGGCAATCATTGGATTAGAACCGCTCTCCAGCGGCAAAATTACGCTGAATGGCGTAACCATTGCGCGGCCGGAATATACCACAATGCTAAAAAGCGGCGTCGGCTATACCCCGGAAAACCGTAAAGAGGCGGGGATTATTCCGCTACTGGGTGTGGATGAAAATACGGTGATGACGAACCGGCATAAGGTGAGTCAACGTGGGGTATTGAACTGGCAACGGATCCAGGAGTTGACGGCGGCTGTGATGCGCCGAATGACGGTTAAAGCGGCAAATACGCAAACGGCAATCGGGACCTTATCGGGCGGCAATCAGCAAAAAGTGGTGATTGGGCGCTGGGTTTACGCCGGAAGCGAAATATTGCTCCTTGACGAGCCGACGCGCGGAGTCGATATCGAAGCCAAGCAGCAGATATATCGTATCGTGCGGGAACTGGCCGCTGAAGGTAAAAGCGTCATCTTCATTTCCAGCGAAATAGAAGAGCTGCCGTTAGTTTGCGACCGTATTTTGCTGCTGCAAAACGGCGGGTTTAGCCGCGAGCTTGTAGCCCCTGTCAACGTCGATGAATTAATGTCGGCAATTTTATCCACGCATTAGCCATTACGTTTATTGAGGAACTCACCGATGTCCGCCTCATCATTAACGCTGCCGCAAGGCAAAAGTACCACACCGAAGCAGTTTATCAGCCGTCATATTAATGATATTGGCCTGCTGGTGGTCATTGCTATTTTGTATCTGGTTTTTTCATTTAACGCGCCGGGATTTATTTCTTTAAATAACCAAATGAACGTGCTGCGCGATGCCGCAACGATCGGGATTGCGGCATGGGCGATGACGCTGATTATTATTTCCGGCGAGATAGATGTCAGCGTCGGGCCCATGGTGGCGTTTATCTCCGTCTGCCTCGCCTATCTGCTGCAGTTCCAGATACCGCTTAGCGTAGCTTGCCTGCTGGTTTTATTGCTGGGAGCCGCGTTGGGCACCCTGGCCGGGGTGCTACGCGGCGTTTTCAGCGTTCCCAGTTTCGTGGCTACATTGGGTTTGTGGAGCGCATTACGCGGTATGGGACTGTTTATGACCAATGCGCTACCGGTGCCCATCGATGAAAATGAGGTACTGGACTGGCTCGGCGGACAGCTTTTTGGTATTCCGGTATCGGCATTAATTATGCTGATTCTGTTTATCATCTTTGTCTTTATCAGCCGCAAGACCGCGTTTGGTCGCTCCGTTTTCGCGACCGGCGGCAATGCTACCGCGGCCCAGCTTTGCGGGATCAACGTCAAGCGGGTGCGTATTTTGATTTTTACCCTTTCCGGCCTGCTGGCCGCGATTACCGGAATTTTGCTGGCCGCCAGGCTTGGTTCGGGTAATGCGGGGGCGGCAAACGGTCTGGAGTTTGACGTTATTGCCGCAGTGGTGGTTGGCGGTACCGCTCTGTCGGGCGGTCGCGGTTCGCTGTTTGGCACCTTATTAGGCGTACTGGTCATCACCCTTATTGGCAATGGACTGGTGCTGCTGGGGATTAACTCTTTCTTCCAGCAGGTTGTTCGCGGATTAATTATTGTGGTGGCGGTGCTGGCGAATATATTGCTGACCCAACGCAATAATAAACTCAAACATTAATGTTTGTACCCAAAATAATTCGAGTTGCAGGAAAGCCAACGCACAAGCAACTTGAAGTATGAAGGGTATATTAATTTGTATAGAGGGAATTATGAAAACAATGCTAGCTGCTTTTTTACCCGGGAATTCCACCGTTGAGCTTAGAGAAGTCCCTGTACCAACCCCAGGAATTAATCAGGTCCTGATTAAAATGAAATCATCAGGAATTTGCGGTAGCGATGTGCATTATATTTATCATCAGCACCGTGGCACCGCAGCTGCGCCGGACAAACCGTTGTATCAGGGATTTATTAACGGTCATGAGCCCTGCGGGCAAATAGTTGAGACGGGAGCGGGATGCCGCCACTTTAAAGCGGGCGATCGGGTACTGGTTTACCATATTTCCGGCTGCGGATTCTGCTCTAACTGCCGTCGCGGCTTCCCTATTTCTTGTACCGGGGAGGGGAAAGCGGCCTATGGCTGGCAGCGCGATGGCGGACATGCAGAGTATTTACTGGCGGAAGAGAAAGACTTGATTCATCTCCCGGATACCCTGAGCTATGAAGATGGAGCGTTTATTAGCTGCGGCGTCGGGACTGCCTACGAAGGTATTTTGCGCGGCGAAGTCTCCGGCAGCGACAACGTTCTGGTTGTTGGCCTGGGACCTGTCGGCATGATGGCCATGATGCTGGCGAAAGGGCGCGGCGCGAAGCGCGTTATCGGCGTTGATATGCTGCCGGATCGTCTGGCGACGGCAAAGCAGCTTGGCGTGATGGACAACGGATTCCTGGCGACGACGGAAAACCTTCCGGCGCTGATTGCCGAACTGACGCGCGGCGGGGCGGATGTGGCGCTCGATTGTTCCGGTAATGCCGCCGGACGCCTGCTGGCGCTGCAGTCGACCGCGGACTGGGGAAGGGTGGTCTATATCGGTGAAACCGGGAAAGTTGAGTTTGAAGTCAGCGCTGATCTGATGCACCACCAGCGGCGAATTATTGGCTCCTGGGTGACCAGCCTGTTCCATATGGAAAAATGCGCCCGCGACCTGACCGACTGGAAGCTTTGGCCGCATAGCGCTATTACGCATCGTTTTTCTCTTGAGCAGGCGGGAGAGGCCTATGCGCTGATGGCGAGCGGTAAATGCGGCAAAGTGGTAATTAACTTCCCGGATTAAGGAGGCCAGATGACGCTTTATACGCTGGAAAATGGAACGCTGCGGCTGCAGGTTGCGGAGCAGGGCGGCGCGATCGAAGGACTATGGTGGCTGCACCAGGGAAAATCGATCCCCGTACTGCGCCCGGGACGGAAAAGCGGCATTGCGGTGGAATCTTCTTGTTTCCCTCTCGTGCCGTTCGGTAACCGCGTCAGTGGGAATCGCTTTTGCTCACCGACGGGAGAGCATCAACTGCGGCCCAACGTTGAATGGGATAGCCATTACCTTCATGGCGATGGCTGGCTGAATCGCTGGTGCTGTGCTGAACAATCCCCCGGGCAGCTTAAGTTAGAGTATGTTCATCGTCAGGGCGTGTATCACTACACGGCGCAGCAGATTTTTACTCTCAACGAAGGCGGTATTGAGGTTGAGTTGGTTGTCACTAATGATGGCGATTCGCTGCCATTTGGCCTCGGCTGGCATCCCTATTTCCCGTTGTCGCCGGAAACCCGCGTGCAGGCGTATACCACCGGATACTGGCTTGAAAAAGAGCACTGGCTAACCGGAGAGCACCAGGAAAGCTTGCCGCAGGAACTGGATTTCAATCAGCCAGCCCCGCTGCCCGCGCATTGGGTAAACAATGGTTTTTCCGGATGGGATGGCGCGGCGGTAATCCAGCAGCCAGATTCGGGGTATCAGCTTTTGATGACTACCGAGCCGCCTGCGCCTTGCTATTTCGTCTTTGTTTCCGACCCGGCGTTTGATAAGGGGTATGCGTTTGATTTCTTCTGCTTTGAACCAATGAGCCATGCGCCTGACGATCACCATCGACCGGGTTTTGGTCAGTTGACTATGCTGTCACAGGGTGAAAGCATGCGGCAAAAAATGATACTGAAGATTCATTCTTGTTAAGCCTGACCTGCCCGGAAACGGGCAGGATAACTTCATCTTGCACCTTCTCCGCTTTATCGCCAGACTGTCGCCTCCATTCGGGAGGGAATCATGGTCTTGCACTCCACGCGCTGGCTGGCGCTTAGTTACTTCACTTACTTTTTTAGCTACGGTATCTTCCTGCCTTTCTGGAGCGTCTGGCTTTCCGGACTTGGCCTGACGCCGGAAACCATCGGCATGCTGCTCGGCGCCGGGCTGGTGTCGCGCTTTCTTGGCAGCTTGCTGATTGCGCCGCGGGTCAGCGACCCGTCCCGTCTTATCTCTTCTCTACGCATTCTGGCGCTGCTGACGCTGCTCTTTGCGCTCGCATTTTGGATCGGCCACCAGGTTGTCTGGCTGATGGTGATTATCGTCGGCTTTAACCTTTTTTTCTCGCCGCTGGTGCCGCTGACCGACGCGCTGGCGAATACCTGGCAAAAGCAGATCACCATGGACTACGGGCGCGTGCGCCTGTGGGGGTCGATAGCTTTCGTCATTGGCTCGGCGCTGACTGGGAAGCTGGTCAGCCTGTATGACTACCGGATGATACTGGTGATGCTCAGCGTCGGTATAGCCTCCATGCTGCTCGGGATGCTGTTGAAGCCGTCGGTGCAGCCGCAGGGAGAATCCCGCCAGCAGGAAGCGGCCGGGCTGTCGGCCTGGGTCACTCTGGTGCGGCAAAGCTGGCGCTTCCTTGCCTGTGTCTGTTTGCTGCAGGGGGCGCACGCCGCCTACTATGGGTTCAGCGCAATCTACTGGCAGGAGGCGGGGTATTCCGCCTCCGCCGTGGGCTATTTGTGGTCGCTTGGCGTGGTGGCGGAAGTGGTGATTTTCGCGCTGAGCAAAAAGGTCTTCCGCCGCTTCAGCGCCCGCGATCTGCTGCTGCTTTCCGCGGTGTGCGGAGTGATTCGCTGGACGCTGATGGGCTGGACGACGGCGCTACCCTGGCTTATCGTCGCGCAGATCCTCCACTGTGGCACCTTTACGGTCTGCCATCTGGCGGCGATGCGCTATATCGCGGCTCGCCAGGGAAGCGAAGTCATCCGCTTGCAGGCGGTCTACTCCGCGGTAGCGATGGGCGGCAGCATTGCGGTAATGACGGTATTTGCCGGCTTCCTCTACCAGCATCTGCACCAGGGCGTTTTCTGGGTGATGGCGCTGGTGGCCTTACCGGCGCTGGTGGTACGGCCAAAAGCGGTGGCTTAGGCCTCGAGCATCTTGCAAATCTGCTGCTGCTGGTGATCGCTGAACGTCTCGTCGGCATGAAACAGCGGCGGTGAAAACAGCGGTAGCGCCGTGGTATAGGGGGTGACGATCAGCGTCACTTCCTTCGGCGCGCCCTCTTTCTGGAAAGTGCTTACGCTCAAATACTTAATATTGAGCGGTAGCAGGGTTAGCTCGCGCAACTGCTGCTCCAGCGACTGCTCAAGGTCTGGATTATCATCGGTAAGCAAAACCACCTGTTTCTCTTGCAGATCGCTTTTTTGCATCAGCCACGCGCCGAAAATCACCGCGATTAAACTGACTTCCTCCTGGCTAAAGCGAACCTGCCAGCTGGCTTCGAACTCCTCCAGCGCCGCCTGCGTGGTGCGCATCAAACGGGGATACAGACGTCCAATCTCCTCCGGCAGCGCGTTATCGATACCGATAGCGAAGACGCTGCGGTGTAGCGCCTGTGAGAGGTGTATATAGAGCTGATCGCTAAGCCCCTGCTCATCGCTGAACGGCCGCCCCGCCAGGTTCTGAAAGCGGTGAATCAGTCTGGAGATGGCCAGATGCAGGCGCCGGTCATGCTGGTGCCCGTCGCGGATGGGATCGGGGGTTTTCAGCAGCATAAATAGCAGGGTCAGAAACAGCTGTTCTCCGGCATGGGGCGTCGCCGCCACCCGACGCTGCCAGTGGCGAACAATCTCCTCCGCGAGGGTAAACTCGGCGGCGGCTTGCGCCCAGCGCTGCTGCTCGTGGGTGAAAGAGGGGCTCTGCCCAAGGTGGTGCTGCAGTAAACAATACTGTAAATAAAGACGCAGAAAATGCACGTCGCGGCAGTCAAACTGCCGGTTCAGAGTTCGGGCGCACCGGTTCACCAGGGCCTGGAGATTGGTGTCGTCATATAGCGTGCGTGCGATACCCTGCTGTTTAAGCTGCGTTTTTAACGCCGGGGTAAAATGGTGGCTGACAAAATGCGGGCACAGGCGCAGCCCGCGGCGCAGAGCGTGCAGCAAGCACAAGCGTTGATCGAGCGCAGCGCCTTCCATCCGATAGCTGCCGTCCGCTTGTGAAGTCAGGGTTAAGCGGTGATAACGCTGAATTTCGCGTCCCGTCTCCGCGATGTCCTGCCTGGCGGTATCCTCATCAACCTGAGTGAGGCTACCCAGCCATTCGGGCGTCACGGATTGCCCGGGCAGATAAAACATCAGGAGCACCTGGCTACGGCGCTGTGGACTGGAAAGCACAGATGGTGGTTCAATCACTGTCATCATCCGGTTAGTTCCAGTTAGGGTTTTCGTTAAGCGTAGTTAATGTATTCAGGGTGAGCAGGGCACTCCCGCGTCTTTACATCAGGATTGCTGGCGCGGTTCACAGAATTTTTCACGTGAGGAACAGATGAAGAGAGTGAAACAATGCGTCAGCGTAGCGTTTTTCATGTTTTTATCGCTAACCGCGGCGGCACATCCGCACAGTTTCATCAGCTTGCAAACGGAGGCTGTGGCGGAAAATGGCCTGCTCACCGGCTTTAAAATGCGCTGGACGATGGATGAAATCACCTCCGCCGATCTGCTCTATGATGCGGGCAGCGCCAAACCCGGTAGCGAAATCTGGAAAAAGCTGGCGGCGGAAGTGATGGCGAACGTGCTGGGCCAGCACTATTTCAGCGAGCTATGGCATAACGGCCAGCGGGTAAAGTTTGATAATCGACCCGACGGCTATGGCCTGGAGCGCAGCGGCCACCAGGCGGTGCTCACTTTTACTCTGCCGCTGGCGAAGCCGCAGCCTCTGGCCGGGCAAACCTTCACTTTTTCAACCTACGACCCGACCTATTATGTTGATATGTATTATGACAAAGACGCTGATTTTGCTCTGCCGGCGGCGATGAAAACGAGCTGCACGGCAAACGTGATGACGCCGAAACCGAATGAAAAAATGTTGTCCTATGCGCAGTCGCTGGATAAAGCGGATGCGCCGCCGGAGGATATGGAACTGGGGAATTATTTCGCGCAAAAGGTGACGCTGCAATGTCGCTGATTTTTACTCAAAACAGCCGTTCGCCGCGCTGGCGTCAGCTTTGGCCGCTGGCGCTCTTTTTGCTGCTGTCGGCAGGGGCTGGCTTCTGGCTATGGCAGGCCTGGCCGCAGGTGCTGCTGCAAAGCGCGGTCTGGCAGCGCGCGCTGAATGTCGAACTGAGTCGGCTTCTGCAGGCGGTAGCGGAGAATCCTTCCGCCGCCGGGCTGTCGCTGCTGGGCTTTAGCTTTGCCTACGGCGTCCTGCACGCGCTGGGGCCGGGGCACGGTAAGGTGGTTATAACAACCTGGCTGGCGACCCATCCGTCAAAGCTGAAATCCAGCATTGGCCTGACCCTGGCCGCCTCGTTGCTGCAGGGGCTGGTGGCCATCGCTTTAGTGGTAGTGGTACTGACGCTGCTACAGCTTCCGGCAAGACAGTTGCACCTGAGCAGCTTCTGGCTGGAAAAGGGAAGCTATCTGCTGGTCGGCGCGCTGGGCCTTTTGCTGTGCTGGCGGGCGCTAAAAAAGCTGCGCATACTGCTGCGCCGGCCTAAATTCACTGCCTTCACCGCGCATCACGTTCATCACGCCAGCTGCGGCTGCGGGCACCAGCATCTGCCGGCGCCGGAACGGCTGCAAAGCGGCGACGACTGGCGGGCCCGGCTGGCTATCGTGCTGTCGATGGGAATGCGCCCCTGTTCCGGGGCTATTATGGTTCTGTTGTTCAGTAAGGTTATCGGCGTATTTGGCTGGGGGATGGCGGCCGCGATGGCGATGGCGGCGGGAACCTCGCTTACCATTAGCGCGCTGGCGCTGCTGGTTCACGGTTTTCGCCAGCTGGCGGTCAGGCTGAGCGCCAGACAGGCGCCGGTGCTATGGAAGCGGGTGGGCTGGGCAACCCTGGCGCTGGCCGGTGGCGTGATTTTGCTGGCGGCGGCGGTGGTTATGTGGAGCAGTGCAGTGCCGAGCGGCGGGGGATTAAGGCCGTTTTAATACCTTTGGACCGGGCTGAAATCTTAAAGTGTTGGCGGCTGTTTGTGGCTTATCCTCCAATGCTTTAGCTTTCAGTTTTCTTTCCTGGTCGTGACAAGGAGTCATAATGACCGTTAATCAATCCCCAACCTCAGGGTACACACTGGTTCTATCCGCAGCGGCAGGGCTGCTGGTCGGCTTATCAATCATCTTCTTTTGGCCCGAGCTGGCGAGCTGGTGGCCTGCCGAGCTCCCCCGCATATATACGGCTCTGTATAATCTTATTGGGCTGGGACAAACGAGTGTAGAAAGCGTTCCGGTTGCTGTTTACGGCCAGCTGCTGATTGCCGGTTTTGTACTGGCTTTTTTGCACCCCGGGTACAGTAAGATGCCCATTGTCGCGTGGATGTTGCATAACCAGCCGTCGCGCAGAGATTTCTTCAGCTGGATAGTTCGTAGCTGGATCCTGCAGTGCGGTTTCCTGATGACTCTGTTCTGGCAAGTCGGGTTGATGCGTTATCTCCAGGGCGATACGCTGCTGCGTTTCGTCTCAGTTTTCAATTACATCTGCTATTTTGCCACGCTGGTACTGGGGCTGACGCTGGTTCGCGATGCCTGGCGGCTGGTGAAAACGCCAGAAATCCCGGTGAGCAATCTGCGACTGCCGCTCATTTTCGCGCTAGGGTTCTATTTACCGTTTCAAATCGTTTTATTGCTGCACGGCGCACGCGAAAACGACTTTGTGCAGTTGGGATGGTTACTGTTTGCACCGGCGATGCTCGGGATTCTGTTGTCCAGGCTAGTGACCGGCGGTATCGCTTGTTTCATTCATCATCTGATAGGCGACGCGGATTGTCCGAAATGGCGCGCGCATTCTGCCCTGTTTAACGGCGCAGCAATATTGTGCATGGCGATAAATACCACCGTGCGGATTGTAGTGAATCTGATGAAATAATAAAAAAGGGAAGCGCAAGGCTTCCCTTTTTACTCAACGATAAAATTAACGCTTCAGCGCTTCGCTCAGCTGCTCGCGCATATTCGCCAGCATGGCTTTTACAACGCGCGGGTTGCCTGCAACGATGTTGCCGGTCAGCAGGTAGTTATGGCCGCCGGTAAAGTCGCAGACGATAGCGCCTGCTTCACGAGCGATCAGCTCGCCTGCCGCGAAATCCCACGGTTTCAGCGCGATTTCAAAGTAGCCGTCAACGCGGCCAGCGGCAACGTAGGCCAGATCCAGGGCAGCGGAACCGGTGCGGCGGAAATCCGCGCATTCGGTATACATGTTGCCGAGGATATTCATGTAAGAGGTCGCGTGCTGTTTTGCTTTGAACGGGAAGCCGGTGGCGATGATCGTGCCATCCAGATCGCGAGCGCTGCTGCCGCGCAGGCGGTAGCCGTTCAGCTGCGCGCCCTGACCGCGGGTTGCGGTAAACAGCTCGTTACGCATTGGATCGTAAACCACGGCAACTTCAGTACGGCCTTTAATGCGTACGGCGATGGAGACGGAGAAGTGCGGCAGACGTTTTACGAAGTTGGTGGTGCCATCCAGTGGATCGATAACCCATTGAACATCCTGATCTTCACCCTCATGTTCACCGCTTTCTTCGGTGATGATGGTGTGCTGCGGGTAAGATTTGCGAATGGTTTCGATAATAATCGCTTCAGCGGCTTTATCGACGTTGGTCACGAAATCATTGCTGCCTTTCTGGCTGGTTTCTACGGAATCAGGGGTTTCGTAGTGCTTGGCAATTAAATTACCCGCCTTGCGCGCTGCGCGCACGGCGATGTTCAGCATCGGATGCATCGGTCTCTCTCACTGGATGTTAAAGAACGGGAAAAAACGGCGCATATAGTAACAGTGAAATCTGCCCATGTCTCCGTTTTATGATAGCATGCACGAATAATCTTTAGCCGAAGAACCATAATGCTGCAAAATATTCGAATCGTACTGGTAGAAACCTCACACACCGGCAATATGGGCTCCGTCGCCCGCGCAATGAAAACCATGGGATTAACCAACCTGTGGCTGGTCAATCCTCTGGTCAAACCCGATTCTCAGGCCATCGCTCTGGCGGCCGGGGCCAGCGACGTCATTGGCAATGCCCACATCGTTGATACCCTTGATGAAGCGCTAGCGGGCTGTAGCCTCGTCGTGGGGACCAGCGCGCGCTCCCGCACGCTGCCGTGGCCGATGCTCGATCCGCGCGAATGCGGCCTGAAAAGCGTTGCCGAAGCGCAGCATGCGCCGGTTGCGCTGGTATTTGGCCGTGAACGCGTCGGCCTGACTAACGAAGAGCTGCAGAAGTGTCACTATCACGTGGCGATTGCCGCTAACCCGGAATACAGCTCGCTGAACCTGGCGATGGCGGTGCAGGTCATCGCCTATGAAGTGCGTATGGCATGGCTGGCGGCGCAGGAGCAAAATGAGCCCGTCGTCGAGCATGAAGAAACCCCGTATCCGCTGGTGGATGATTTAGAGCGTTTCTACGGCCATCTGGAGCAGACGCTGCTGGCAACCGGCTTTATCCGCGCCAGTCATCCGGGCCAGGTGATGAACAAACTGCGCCGTTTGTTTACCCGCGCCCGCCCGGAAAGCCAGGAGCTGAACATCCTGCGCGGTATGCTGGCGTCAATTGAGCAGAAGAATAAAGAGTAGTACCGTCTGTTTGCCGGGTGGCGCTGCGCTTACCCGGCCTAGCGATCGCCTCCCCTATGGGAGAGGGCATCAGATCGCGCTTAAGTAAAACGGCACGGAAAGCCAAATACCTGACTAAAACAGTCAAGTAAATAGTTGACCAATTTACTCGGGAATGTCAGACTTGCCTTGCTATGCAATACCCATATTAATAAAAAGCCCGGGCAGGGGCGAGTTTGAGGTTAAGTAAGACATGAGACTGACATCTAAAGGGCGTTATGCCGTGACCGCGATGCTTGACGTTGCGCTCAACTCTGAATCGGGTCCGGTTCCGTTGGCTGATATTTCAGAGCGTCAGGGAATTTCGCTTTCCTATCTGGAACAGCTGTTCTCTCGCCTGCGCAAAAATGGGCTGGTTTCCAGCGTACGTGGTCCAGGCGGCGGTTATCTGTTAGGTAAAGAAGCGGGTAGCATCGCGGTTGGCGAAGTTATCAGCGCAGTAGACGAATCCGTTGACGCCACCCGTTGTCAGGGCAAAGGCGGCTGCCAGGGCGGCGATAAGTGCCTTACTCACGCGCTGTGGCGCGATCTGAGCGAGCGACTGACCGGTTTTCTGAATAACATCACGCTGGGCGAACTGGTGAATAACCAGGAAATCCTTGATGTCTCCGGTCGTCAGCACAACCATGAATCCCAGCGTAATACCCGCGCTCAGGACGCTATCGACGTTAAACTGCGCGCGTAGTTCTCGTTCAATTTCATCTTGCAGCTATTTGGCTGCAAGATGAAACGAGCTGAGCCAAAAAGATAAAAAAGATTTTCGAATCAGGCCGGGATGCTCCGCCATCCTGTGTACTCGGTCGTACATCCAGCCGGTTGCCTGATTCCTTGCATTGAAGCGATGTACGGAGTTTATAGAGCAATGAAATTACCGATCTATCTCGATTACTCCGCAACCACGCCGGTGGACCCGCGTGTTGCCGAGAAAATGATGCAGTTCCTGACTCTGGACGGGACCTTTGGTAACCCGGCCTCCCGTTCCCACCGTTTTGGCTGGCAGGCTGAAGAGGCGGTAGATATCGCCCGTAATCAGATTGCCGAGCTGGTCGGTGCCGACCCGCGCGAAATCGTCTTTACCTCCGGCGCGACGGAATCCGATAACCTGGCGATTAAAGGTGCAGCCAACTTTTATCAGAAAAAAGGCAAGCACATCATCACCAGCAAAACCGAACACAAAGCCGTGCTGGACACCTGCCGTCAGCTGGAGCGCGAAGGGTTTGAAGTCACCTACCTCGCCCCGCAGCGTAACGGCATTATCGATTTAAAAGAACTGGAAGCCGCGATGCGTGATGACACCATCCTTGTTTCCATTATGCACGTGAATAACGAAATCGGCGTGGTGCAGGATATCGCTACCATCGGCGAGATGTGCCGCGCCCGCGGTATCATTTACCACGTTGACGCGACCCAGAGCGTGGGCAAACTGCCTATCGACCTGAGCCAGCTGAAAGTTGACCTGATGTCCTTCTCCGGCCACAAAATCTATGGCCCGAAAGGCATCGGCGCGCTGTACGTGCGTCGTAAACCGCGTATTCGTATCGAAGCGCAGATGCACGGCGGCGGTCACGAGCGCGGCATGCGTTCCGGTACGCTGCCTGTCCACCAGATCGTCGGTATGGGTGAAGCTTACCGTATCGCGAAAGAAGAGATGGAAAGCGAAATGGCCCGCCTGCGCGGCCTGCGTAACCGTCTGTGGGACGGCGTGAAAGATATGGAAGAGGTTTATCTCAACGGTGACCTTGAGCAGGGCGCGCCGAATATCCTCAACGTCAGCTTTAACTACGTTGAAGGCGAGTCGCTGATTATGGCGCTGAAAGACCTGGCGGTCTCTTCCGGTTCAGCCTGTACTTCCGCAAGCCTCGAGCCGTCCTACGTGCTGCGCGCGCTGGGGATGACCGACGAGCTGGCGCATAGCTCTATTCGTTTCTCTTTAGGTCGTTTTACTACCGAAGAAGAGATTGACTACACCATCAATCTGGTCCGCAATTCAATCGGTCGTCTGCGCGAACTCTCTCCGCTGTGGGAAATGTTCAAGCAGGGCGTGGATCTGAACAGCATTGAATGGTCACATCACTAATTCGGCACCAATAAGGAGAATTCATCATGGCTTACAGCGAAAAAGTTATCGATCATTACGAGAATCCGCGCAACGTCGGCTCTTTCGACAATAGCGACGAAAACGTCGGCAGCGGTATGGTTGGCGCACCGGCGTGCGGCGACGTGATGAAGTTGCAGATTAAAGTCAACAATGAAGGTATCATTGAAGACGCGCGTTTCAAGACCTACGGCTGCGGCTCCGCTATTGCTTCCAGCTCCCTGGTGACCGAATGGGTAAAAGGGAAATCGCTGGACGAAGCTCAGGCGATTAAAAACACCGATATCGCAGACGAGCTCGAGCTGCCGCCGGTGAAAATTCACTGCTCTATTCTGGCGGAAGACGCGATTAAAGCCGCGATTGCGGATTACAAAAGCAAACGTGAAGCAAAATAATTAAGAGTTGAGGTTTGTTATGTCGATTACTTTAAGCGACAGTGCAGCAGCGCGAGTCAACGCCTTTCTGGCCAACCGCGGTAAAGGGTTTGGCCTGCGCCTGGGAGTCAGAACTTCCGGCTGTTCAGGTATGGCTTATGTACTGGAGTTTGTTGACGAACCAGCGGCAGAAGACACCGTGTTTGAAGACAAAGGCGTGAAAGTCGTGATCGACGGCAAAAGTTTGCAGTTCCTCGACGGTACGCAGCTGGACTTCGTCAAAGAAGGTCTTAACGAAGGGTTTAAGTTCACCAACCCGAACGTGAAGGACGAGTGCGGCTGCGGCGAAAGCTTTAACGTGTAATTGCAATGTAATCTAAACCCCACTGCGGACGCCCGTAAGTGGGGTTTGCTTTATCTCGTTAACCCTGAGGTTGCTATGGACTATTTTACCCTCTTCGGGTTACCGGCCAGCTATACCCTTTCGTTAGAACCCCTGGCTGCCCGGTACCAGGAACTACAGCGCCAGTATCACCCCGATAAGTTCGCCAGCGGCAGCGCGGCCGAACAGCTCGCCGCGGTGCAGCAGTCCGCCACCATTAATCAGGCGTGGCAAACCCTTCGCCACCCGCTGACCCGCGCCGAATATCTCCTTTCGCTTCATGGTTTCGATCTCGCCAGCGAGCAGCACACCGTGCGCGATACCGCGTTCCTGATGGAACAGCTGGAACTGCGCGAAGAGCTCGATGAGATAGGCAAGGCGAAAGATGAAGCGCGGCTGGAAAGCTTTATCAAGCGGGTCAAAGCGCAATTTGATATCCGGCATCAGCTGATGGTTGAACAACTGAATAACGAGACGTGGGAGGCGGCGGCGGATACCGTGCGCAAGCTGCGTTTTCTCGATAAACTGCGAAGCAGTGCGGAACAACTCGAAGAAAAACTGCTCGATTTTTAATTTTCGGAAGCAATTATGGCCTTATTACAAATTAGTGAGCCCGGGCTGAGCGCCGCGCCGCACCAGCGACGTCTGGCGGCGGGTATCGATCTGGGCACCACCAATTCACTGGTGGCTACCGTACGTAGCGGCCAGGCCGAAACTCTGCCCGACCATCAAGGGCGCTATTTGCTGCCGTCGGTGGTGAACTATCAGGCTTCGGGTT
Source organism: Klebsiella sp. BDA134-6 (assembly GCF_015601345.1). NCBI lineage: Bacteria > Pseudomonadati > Pseudomonadota > Gammaproteobacteria > Enterobacterales > Enterobacteriaceae > Klebsiella > Klebsiella sp. BDA134-6. Next base: position 4,424,284 of record NZ_CP064784.1, on the reverse strand, counting down.
TGACGGTGGGCTATGACGCGCGGCAAAACGCCGCTCAGGATCCGGTCAACACCATCAGCTCCGTCAAACGCATGATGGGGCGCTCTCTGGCCGATATCGAGGCCCGCTACCCGCATCTGCCTTATCAGCTGCAGGCAAGCGAAAATGGCCTGCCGATGATTCAGACTACGGGTGGTTTGCTCAATCCGATCCGCGTGTCTGCCGACATTCTAAAAGCGCTGGCCGAACGCGCCACCGAAGCGCTGTCGGGCGAGCTCGACGGCGTGGTGATTACCGTGCCGGCCTACTTCGATGATGCTCAGCGTCAGGGAACCAAAGACGCGGCGCGTCTGGCGGGCCTGCACGTGCTGCGTCTGCTGAACGAACCCACCGCGGCGGCGATTGCCTACGGCCTGGACTCCGGCCAGGAAGGGGTCATCGCGGTTTACGATCTCGGCGGCGGCACCTTTGATATCTCCGTGCTGCGCTTAAGCCGCGGCGTGTTTGAAGTCCTGGCTACCGGCGGCGATTCCGCGCTCGGCGGCGACGATTTCGATCACCTGCTGGCCGATTATCTGCGCGAGCAGGCTGGCCTGAGCGATCGCAGCGACAACCGCCTGCAGCGCGAGCTGCTCGACGCGGCGATCGCGGCGAAAATCGCCCTCAGCGATGCCGAAACGGCATGGGTGAACGTCGGCGGCTGGCAGGGGGAAATAACCCGCAGCCAGTTTAATGCGCTGATCGCGCCGCTGGTAAAACGCACTCTGCTGGCCTGTCGTCGCGCGCTGAAAGACGCCGGCGTTGAGGCGCAAGAGGTGCTGGAAGTGGTGATGGTGGGCGGCTCGACCCGCGTGCCGCTGGTGCGCGAGCGCGTCGGTGAGTTCTTTGGCCGTACGCCGCTGACCTCAATCGATCCGGATAAAGTCGTCGCCATCGGCGCGGCGATTCAGGCGGACATTCTGGTAGGCAACAAGCCGGATAGCGAACTACTGCTGCTCGATGTGATCCCGCTCTCCCTGGGGCTGGAAACCATGGGCGGTCTGGTGGAGAAGGTTATCCCGCGCAACACCACCATTCCGGTGGCGCGCGCGCAGGAGTTCACCACTTTCAAAGATGGCCAGACGGCGATGTCTATTCACGTTATGCAGGGCGAGCGCGAGCTGGTACAGGACTGCCGCTCCCTGGCGCGTTTTGCGCTGCGCGGCATTCCGGCATTACCGGCGGGCGGGGCGCATATTCGCGTCACCTTCCAGGTGGATGCCGACGGCCTGCTGAGCGTGACGGCGATGGAGAAATCGACCGGCGTCGAGGCCTCTATCCAGGTGAAACCGTCCTACGGTCTGACCGATGGCGAGATCGCCAGCATGATTAAAGATTCGATGAGCTACGCCGAACAGGACGTCCAGGCGCGTATGCTGGCCGAGCAAAAAGTTGAAGCCGCGCGCGTACTGGAAAGTCTGGTCAGCGCGCTGGCCGCCGACGCCGCGCTGTTAAGCACCGCAGAGCGTCAGGCTATCGATGACGCCGCGGAGCAAGTGCGCGCCGCTGCGGCAGGCGATGATGCCGATGCAATCAAAGAAGCGATTAAAAATATCGACACACAAACCCAGGAATTCGCCGCACGTCGTATGGATCAATCGGTCCGTATCGCGCTGAAAGGCCAATCCGTGGACGAGGTTTAAAATGCCAAAAATTGTTTTTCTGCCCCACCAGGACCTATGTCCGGATGGCGTAGTTGTGGAAGCTGAGACCGGTGAAACCATTCTTGATGCTGCGCTGCGTAGCGGTATTGAGATTGAGCACGCCTGCGAAAAATCCTGTGCCTGTACCACCTGCCACTGCATCGTGCGTGAAGGTTTTGACTCGCTGGCGGAAAGTACCGAAGATGAAGACGACATGCTGGATAAGGCCTGGGGGCTTGAGCCCGACAGCCGTCTGAGCTGCCAGGCGCGGGTGACTGACGAAGATTTGGTCATCGAAATTCCGCGTTACACTATCAACCACGCACGCGAGCATTAATATGGGACTGAAATGGACCGACAGTCGCGAAATCGGCGAAGCGCTGTACGACGCCTTCCCGGATCTCGACCCGAAAACCGTTCGCTTCACCGATCTGCATCAGTGGATATGCGACCTGGAAGAGTTTGATGACGATCCAAACGCATCCAATGAAAAAATTCTTGAGGCGATTCTGCTAGTCTGGTTAGACGAAGCCGAATAATTTTCGCGTTATGATTTACCCGGTGGTTATCAGCCGGATAAATCAACAGGCGAAAGAACTTTACGGGCTGCCATACGGCGGCCCGTTTGCTAAGAAGGATAATGATAATGACCGAAGCTATGAAAATTACGCTTACCGCTCAGCCAGCCGATGCGCGCTGGGGAGAAAAAGCGTCTTACAGCATTAATAACGACGGCATCGCCCTGCACCTGAACGGCAAAGACGACCTGGGCTTGATTCAGCGCGCGGCGCGGAAAATTGACGGCATGGGCATCAAACACGTTGCGCTTGATGGCGAAGGCTGGGACACCGACCGCGCATGGGCGTTCTGGGCGGGTTATAAGGGGCCGAAAGGCAGCCGCAAAGTTGAGTGGCCGGCCCTCGACGATGCGCAGAAAAGCGAACTGGATAACCGCCTGACCATTATTGACTGGGTCCGTGACACCATTAACGCCCCGGCGGAAGAGCTGGGGCCTGAACAGCTGGCGCAGCGTGCGGTAGACCTGCTGTGCAGCGTGGCCTGCGATAACGTCTCTTATCGTATCACCAAGGGTGAAGACCTGCGCGAGCAGAACTATCTGGGCCTGCACACGGTTGGTCGCGGTTCCGAGCGCCCACCGGTCCTGCTGGCGCTGGACTATAACCCAACCGGCGATAAAGAAGCCCCGGTGTACGCCTGTCTGGTCGGTAAAGGCATCACCTTTGACTCCGGCGGATACAGCATCAAACAGAGCGCCTTTATGGACTCAATGAAGTCCGACATGGGCGGCGCGGCAACGGTGACCGGCGCGCTGGCGTTTGCCATCACTCGCGGCCTCAATAAGCGCGTGAAGCTGTATCTGTGCTGCGCCGATAACCTGATTAGCGGCAACGCCTTTAAACTTGGCGATATTATTCACTATCGCAACGGTAAAACCGTGGAAATCATGAATACCGATGCGGAAGGTCGCCTGGTGCTGGCTGACGGCCTGATTGATGCTTCTGCGCAAAAGCCTGAGCTGATTATTGATGCCGCCACGCTGACCGGCGCCGCGAAAACCGCGTTGGGCAATGATTATCACGCGCTGTTCAGCTTTGACGATGGTCTGGCAAATCGCCTGCTGGCGAGCGCGCAGGCTGAAAACGAGGCCTTCTGGCGTCTGCCGCTGGCGGAATTCCACCGCGGCCAGCTGCCGTCGAACTTCGCCGAGCTGAACAATACCGGCAGCGCGGCCTATCCGGCGGGCGCCAGCACCGCAGCGGGTTTCCTGTCCCACTTCGTGGAGAACTATCACCAGGGCTGGCTGCATATCGACTGTTCGGCGACCTACCGTAAATCTGCCGTTGAGCAGTGGTCGGCAGGCGCGACCGGTCTTGGCGTGCGCACCATTGCCAACCTGCTGACGGCAGAGTAATGGATCTTGCCGGGTGGCGCTGCGCTTACCCGGCCGACAAAACTCGTGGGCCCGTGCGAGCGCAGCGCCGCCGGGCGATTTTGAAGTAGCGAAACTATGTCCGAAACTAAAAATGAGTTAGAAACCCTGCTGGAGAAGGCGGCTACCGAGCCAGGCCACCGTCCGGCGTTTTTCCGTACTTTGCTGGAAGCCACCGTTTGGGTGCCGGGGGCCGCTGCCCGGGGCGAGCAGGTTGTGGAAGACAGCGTACTGGACCTACAGCACTGGGAAAAAGATGACGGCACATCGGTTATTCCTTTTTTCACCTCGCTGGAAGCGCTACAGCAGGCCGTTGAGGACGAACAGTCTTTCGTGGTAATGCCGGTGCGCACGCTGTTCGCTATGACCCTCGGCGAAACGCTCTACCTCAATGCCAAACTCCCCACCGGCAAAGAGTTTGCGCCGCGTGAAATTAGCCATCTGCTGGGGGAAGAGGGCAGCCCGCTCAGTACCCAGACCGTGCTTGAGGGCGGCGAGTCGCTGCTGCTGTCTGAGGTTGCCGAACCGCCCGCGCAGATGGTGGACTCGCTGACCACGCTGTTCAAGACGCTGAAAACGGTGAAGCGCGCGTTTTTATGCTCTATTAAAGACAGCGCCGATGCCCCGGCCAACCTGCTGATCGGTATTGAAGCCGAAGGCGATATTGAAGAGATAATTCAGGCCACCGGCAGCGTCGCGACCGACACGCTTGTGGGCGATGAGCCGATTGATATCTGCCAGGTGGTGGAGGGTGAAAGGGGAATTAGCCACTTTATGATTGCCCACATTACGCCATTCTATGAAAAGCGCTGGGGCAGCTTCCTGCGCGACTTTAAGCAGAAGCGAATTATCTAAACACAACGGGGGCTTATGCCCCCGTCTGATTATTGGTCTGGCTTTATTTCAGGTAATACGACACCAGGCCAAACACCCCTTTCCCCGTTACGCACAAAATAATCATTCCATTAAACAGTGCGAACTGCCCACGCCAGGCCCGGCAATTTTCATCGCCCAACATCCTGCACACCCCCCATGCCAGTATGGCAGTCAGTAAAAAAGCCAGCAAAACGCCGATCATCAGCGCGGCGGTGAAAGCCCATCCCGCAGGCAGAGAGTCGAAATTACGAGCGTTAAGTAAGGTAATTTGCATGGGCCAGTGGAGCTGAAACCCTAATATCAGTACCATCAGCAGGCGCAGATCGCTCAATGGCGCATCAGCAGATCGCGCCAGTCGGCAGGCATCGCCTACCAGCAGCCCTCCTAATACAACAGATGCCAGGATACTCACGTGTTGAAGAATAAAACTATATAAACTTAGCGCTGTGGAAGGGACATAGCGCAAAAAGAACAGATTGCAGAAGACAAGGACCAGAACACCGCATTTGACCCCCCAGGCGCGCAGTATCCAGTTAAAAAACGTTCCGCCCGATGGCTGGTTATGGAGCATCCATGCGGCAATGGGAAGCTTGCCGTAGCCGGGAAAAAGGAATACCAGAAGAAAGCCGAACAGGAGCAGCTTGCCGTATGCATGGAGCGGAACTTCCCCCAAATCAATCCCCTTGACCAGCATATACGGCGACATCTCCTCAGGGAGGTTGCCCGGCCACCAGTGAGTCCACTCTGACCAGTAATAGAGCATCGTCAAACCGACCGCCAGGCCAACAATCCCCCCGAACCAAGGGATACCTTTTCTATCAGCGCTATTATTTCCTGATACAATCGCCATTATTACTCCTTGTAGTCATACATTCCTGAAAATTAGCCATAAGGATTTCAGTACCGTGATTCAATAATTTACTCAGCGCAACCCTCAAATTTTCTGTAGAGATCGTTGTGTATAAATTCTAGCTCCAGCAGTGCGCCATCACGTATTTCGTTGGTTTTTTTACGGGCCTCTCATTCCGACCTCGTTTCTCTTTGCGTTGAAAATATCCCATGTTAATACTCAATCAGCGAGGATTCTGAAAGCCATAGCTCCTGATCGTCCACACGGGCAATCGGATATTCACCGTTCTCATCACGTTCAGTGATATAAATAAAGACGCCCTGGTCACCAATATGGTTGATGGGAATCAAAGCCGGAAGACTGGATCGTTATTCCACCGAGGACTTAGCTCCTCACTTGATTTTCCGGTCATATCCAGACCGTTGCGGTAGTACACGTCCTCATCCAGATTTTCAGAGTGCAGAATACCATTAACATCAATGTTTTTTTGCAACCATTCAATGACCGGCTGATCATGTGGGCTAATAAGCTGTCGATCGTAAGCCAGTAAGGCTTTTAAACTTTCCGGTAGCTCAACGGTTTCTTCATTTTGCGGGGCACGGTATTTTCTGACGCGCAGGTGAGAGATTTCATCAACAGGCATCGGGTCAGGGGATTTATTACGATTATTTTTTATGACTAATTCCATTAAGTCTTTCATTGAATCTTCCATTGTATTTTCATATTAAATAATTATTGATAATAAAAATTCATTTGCCTGTAAAATGGCGGAGGAGTGCATGAGATGATATCCTGGCTAAATGATAGGAAAAAGAAAATTTATTAAATTATTGCGGAACATATAGCTCCGCAATAATTATCATCAAACCGTTTTACTGCGCGGGTTCAATCGGCAAATCCGTTCGTGCCCCCCATTCGCTCCAGGAGCCGTCATACAGACTAACGCCATTAACGCCTAATGTGGTGAGCGCTAGTACTACGACCGCCGCCGTCACGCCGGATCCGCAGCTGGCAATAATCGGCCGCTCAAAGTCGATGCCCTGGCGAGCGAAAATCTCGTTCAGTTCATCGGTGGTTTTGAGTTCGCCGTTAATCACCAGTTCGTTCCAGGGAACGTTTAGCGCGCCGGGAATATGCCCGCTGCGCAAACCCGGGCGCGGCTCGGCCACCAGACCATTAAAGCGCCCGGCCGGGCGAGCATCGACGATCTGCGCCGATCCTTCATGGCTTACCAGCAGAACGTCGGTTAACCGTTTGATCACTTGAGGATCGAAATTAACGTCAAACTCGCCTTCCGGCAGCTCCGGTAGACCTTGCTCCAGCGGCAGCTCATCACGACGCCAGCCTTCCAGTCCACCGGCTACAATCGAAACTCTTTCGACACCGAAGGTGCGCAGCATCCACCAGGCGCGCGGCGCGGAGAAGAGATTGCCTTCATCGTATACCACCAGATGCTTATCGCTGCTTACGCCCAGTTCGCGCATGGCGACGGCAAATGCCTCGGCGCGCGGCATCATGTGCGGCAGCGGGCTGGTATGGTCGGAGAGGGCTTCGATATCGAAAAAAACGGCGCCGGGAATATGCCCAGCCTGATACTCAGCGTTCAGATCGCGCTGTTCCTGTCCCGGCGGAGCCATACGGGCGTCAATAATCTGGATTTCCGGGTCATCAATATGTTCCGCCAGCCAGTCGGCAGCGACAAAAAACGAGGTAGACATCGGCGTCTCCTTTTTTATTGTTCAAGAATGAATTGTCGACGTTTTCCGGGAGAGTGACAAGTTATGGATCCCAGAGTGGCGACCGTATCACGGATGATTGACTCTCGGGAGTTTGATTCTATTCTCGTCGCTGTTGGTAATGATATTGTTAACGCATAATAATGTGTTCACTTAATGTATCTGGCCTGCGGGCCGAGGGGTTAGAAGGATGAAACCATTTCGTTTGGCGGCACTATCTCTGGCGCTACTCACCGCGCTATCGTTGACCGGCTGCGACGACAGCGGCAAACCGCAGGCGGCTGCGCCCGCGGCGTCTACGGCGACGGATAAAGCTAGCGCGAAGCCGGATGCCAGCCAACTGGCGGCGCTGGCGGACAAAAGTAAAGGCAAAGCGCTAACGCTGCTGGATGCCTCGGAAGTACAGCTCGACGGTGCGTCGACGCTGGTGCTGACCTTCTCAATCCCTCTGCAGCCGGATCAGGACTTCTCCCGTAGCGTACATTTGGTCGATAAAAAAAGCGGCAAAGTTGATGGGGCCTGGGAGCTGGCGCCTAACCTGAAAGAGCTGCGGCTTCGCCATCTTGAGCCAAAACGGGAGTTGATTGTATCGGTAGATCCAACCCTGGCGGCGCTGAATAAAGCGACCTTTGACAGCAGCTTTGAAAAAACTATTACCACCCGCGATATTGCCCCGAGCATCGGCTTTGCCAGCCGGGGTTCGCTGCTGCCAGGGAAAGTGGTGGCCGGATTGCCGGTGATGGCGCTGAATGTCGATAACGTCGACGTCAATTTTTTCCGTATTAAACCAGAATCACTTTCGGCCTTCGTCAGCCAATGGGAATACCGTAATTCATTGAGTAACTGGGAGTCGGATGAGCTGCTGAAGATGGCCGATCTGGTCTATACCGGCCGTTTTGACCTCAACCCCGCGCGTAATACGCGTGAAAAACTGCTGCTGCCGCTGGCGGATATCAAACCGCTGCAGGAGCCGGGCGTGTATATTGCGGTGATGAACCAGGCGGGCCGCTACAGTTATAGCAACGCCGCGACGCTGTTCACCCTCAGCGATATCGGCGTATCCGCGCACCGTTACCATAACCGGCTGGATGTCTTTACCCAAAGTCTGGAAAACGGCGCGGCGCAGTCCGATATCGATGTTCAGCTCTTGAACGCCAAAGGGCAGATGCTTGCGCAGGCGAAGAGCGACGGCCAGGGCCATGTGACGCTGCAAACGGACAAAGAAGCGGCGCTGCTGCTGGCGCGTAAGGACGGGCAAACCGCCTTGCTGGATCTCAAACTCCCGGCGCTGGACCTGGCTGAATTTGCCATCGCCGGCGCGCCGGGCTTCAGCAAGCAGCTATTTATGTTTGGTCCACGGGATCTCTATCGTCCGGGCGAAACGGTAATCCTCAACGCTTTACTGCGCGATAGCGACGGTAAACCGCTCCCCGAGCAGCCGGTGAAGCTGGAAGTGGTACAGCCGGACGGGCAGGTCATTCGTTCGACGGTCAGCAAACCGGTTAACGGCCTGTACCAGTTTACTTATCCCCTTGATAGCGGCGCGGCGACCGGAATGTGGCACATTCGCGCCAGCACCGGCGACAACCGGCCGCGCGAGTGGGATTTTCACGTTGAAGATTTTATGCCTGAGCGCATGGCGCTAAATCTCACGCCGCAAAATGCGCCCGTCTCTCCGGCAGCGGATGTTAGCTTTGCCGTGACCGGCGCTTATCTGTACGGTGCGCCGGCCAGCGGCAACCCGCTGCAGGGCAAACTGTTCCTGCGTCCGCTGCGCGACGCCGTGCCTGCGCTGCCGGGCTTCCAGTTTGGCGACATTGCCGAAGAGAACCTTTCCCGCAGCCTGGATGAAGTACAGACCACTCTGGACGATCGAGGCCATGCGGAAGTCACCGCCGCCAGCCAGTGGCAGGAGAGTCGCTCTCCGCTGCAGGTGATCCTGCAGGCCAGCCTGCTGGAGTCCGGCGGACGTCCGGTTACGCGCACCGTCAGACAGCCAATCTGGCCTGCCGATACGCTGCCGGGTATCCGGCCAGAATTTGCCCTGAAAGAGGTTTACGACTACCGCACCGACAGCACCGTCAAGCAGCCGGTGGTGGATGAAAACGGCGCCGCCGCGTTTGAGATTGTGTATGCCGATGCGAAAGGTGAGAAGAAGGCGGTCTCCGGGCTACAGGTGCGGTTAATTCGCGAACGCCGCGACTATTACTGGAACTGGTCCGATAGTGAAGGCTGGCAGTCGCAGTTCGATCAAAAAGATCTTCAGGAAGGCGAGGAGACGCTGGATATTTCAGCCGGACAAACGGCGAAAGTGAGCTTCCCGGTCGAGTGGGGTTCTTATCGCCTGGAAGTCAAAGGGCCGGATGATGTGGTCAGCAGCGTGCGCTTCTGGGCCGGATACAGCTGGCAGGATAACAGCGACGGCCAGGGGGCGGCGCGTCCGGACCGCGTCACCATGAAGCTGGATAAACCGGCCTATAAACCGGGCGATACCATCAAGCTGCATATCGCCGCTCCGGCAGCCGGTAAAGGCTATGCGCTGGTGGAATCAAGCGAAGGGCCGCTGTGGTGGCAGGAGATTGACGTCCCGGCGGACGGGATGGACTTATCGATCCCGGTGGATAAAGCGTGGAATCGTCACGACCTGTACCTCAGCGCGCTGGTCATTCGTCCGGGGGATAAATCCCGCTCCGCGACGCCAAAACGGGCGGTGGGGCTGCTGCACCTGCCGCTCGGCGACGAAAACCGTCGTCTGAATCTGGCGCTGGAGGCGCCGGCTAAAATGCGTCCGAACCAGCCGCTGACGGTGAAGGTTAAGGCCAGCGTCAAAGAAGGCGAGACGCCGAAACAGGTTAACGTTCTGCTCTCCGCCGTGGATAGCGGCGTACTGAATATTACCGACTACGCGACGCCGGACCCGTGGAACGCTTTCTTCGGCCAGAAACGCTACGGGGCCGATATTTACGATATCTATGGCCAGGTGATTGAAGGGCAGGGGAGACTCGCCAGCCTGCGCTTCGGCGGCGACGGCGATGAACTTAAGCGCGGCGGCAAACCGCCGGTTAACCACGTAACGATTATCGCCCAGCAGGCGCAGCCTGTGGTGCTGGATGAGAAAGGCGAAGGAACGGTGACTCTGCCGATTGGCGACTTTAACGGCGAACTGCGGGTGATGGCCCAGGCGTGGACCGCTGACGATTTTGGCAGCAGCGAAGGGAAAACGATCGTAGCTGCGCCGGTCATTGCCGAGCTGAACATGCCGCGATTCCTTGCCAGCGGGGATACCACTCGTCTGGCGCTGGATCTCAGTAACCTGACCGATAAGCCGCAAACCCTCAACGTTGCGCTGACCGCCAGCGGTCTGCTGCAGCTTGTAGGGGGAGAAATACCGCCGGTGCAGCTGGCGCCCGGCGCGCGCAGCACCCTGTTTATACCCGTCCGCGCGCATGAAGGTTTCGGCGATGGTCAGGTGAATGCCACTATCAGCGGCCTGAACCTGCCAGGTGAAACCTTCGCGCCGATGCAGAAGCAGTGGAAGCTCGGCGTGCGTCCGGCTTTCCCGGCGCAAACCGTGAATTCCGGCGCCGTTCTCCAGCCGGGTGAAAGCTGGCAGGCTCCGGCGACGCAAAGCGAGGGCTTCTCGCCGGCGACGCTGCAGGGACAGCTGGTGTTAAGCGGCAAGCCGCCGCTGAACCTGGCGCGCTATATTCGCGACCTGAAAGCCTATCCCTATGGCTGCCTGGAGCAGACCACCAGCGGGCTGTTCCCGTCGCTCTATACCAACGCCGTCCAGCTTAAAGCGTTGGGCATCAGCGGCGATAGCGATGAAAAACGACGCGCGGCGGTGGATATCGGCATTTCTCGCCTGCTGCAGATGCAGCGCGATGATGGCGGTTTCGCCCTGTGGGATAAAGAGGGGCCGGAGGAGTACTGGCTAACGGCCTACGCGATGGACTTCCTCGTCCGGGCAGGGGAGCAGGGCTACAGCGTCCCGACTAACGCCGTCAACAGCGGTAACCAGCGTCTGCTGCGTTATTTACAGGAACCGGGGCTGATGACCGTCCGCTATAGCGATGATGCCCAGGCCAGCCGCTTTGCCGCTCAGGCCTACGCCGCGCTGGTGTTGGCCCGGCAGCAGAAAGCGCCGCTCGGCGCGCTGCGCGAGATCTGGAGTCGTCACGACCAGGCGCGTTCCGGTCTGCCGCTGCTGCAGCTGGGCGTAGCCTTGAAATTGATGGGCGATGCGCCGCGCGGCGACGAGGCCCTGAAGCTGGCGATGGCCACGCCGCGTCAGGATGCGAACCGCTGGCTCGGCGATTACGGCAGCGAACTGCGCGACGATGCGCTGAAGCTGGCGCTGCTGGAGGAGAACAAACTGCTGCCGGAAGCGCAAAATACGCTACTCAGCAATCTGGCGGAAGAGGCATACGGCCAGCGCTGGCTTTCGACGCAGGAGAGTAACGCCCTGTTCCTGGCCGGGCGTACGTTGCAGGACCTTCCTGGCAGTTGGCAGGCGCAAACCTCCGTGCAGGCCGAACCGCTCTCCGGCGATAAAGCGCAAACCCGCAACCTGACCGGCGACCAGCTGGCGGCGCTGCAGGTCACCAACACCGGCCAGCAGCCGCTGTGGCTTCGCCTCGACAGCAGTGGGTATCCGCAAAGCGCTCCGCAGCCGGGAGGCAACGTGCTGGGAATCGAACGGCAAATTTTCGATACTCAGGGCCAGCAGAAATCGCTCGCATCGCTGCGCAGCGGCGAACTGGTGCTGGTGAAGCTGGAAGTGACGGCCAAACGCAACGTGCCGGACGCGCTGGTAGTAGATTTACTTCCGGCCGGGCTGGAGCTGGAAAACCAGAATTTGGCTAACAGCAGCGCCAGCCTGCAGGAGAATGGCGAAGCGGTGCAGAACCTGCTTAACCAGATGCAGCAGGCGGATATCCAGCACATTGAGTTTCGCGACGATCGCTTCGTCGCCGCGGTGGCTATCAATGAAGGCCAGCCGGTGACGCTGGTTTATCTGGCGCGCGCGGTGACGCCAGGTACTTATCTGGTACCGCAGCCGCAGGTCGAGTCAATGTACGTGCCGCAGTGGCGGGCAACCGGCGCGGCCAGCGGACCGCTAACCGTTGCGCCCTAAATGCGGGTATTGAAGCGTATAAAACGCCGCTGGCGCTGGCTGGCGGCGTTTATTTTTTTGCTGTGGCTATTGTTGCTGGCGGCCGATCGGCTGTGGCCGCTGCCGCTGCATGAGGTTACGCCTGCCAGAGTGGTGGTGGCGGAAGACGGCACGCCGCTGTGGCGTTTCGCCGATGCGCAGGGCGTCTGGCGCTATCCGGTGACGCTGGCTGACGTTTCGCCGCGCTATTTACAGGCGCTGATCCACTATGAAGATCGTTGGTTCTGGGATCATCCCGGCGTCAATCCGCTCTCGATCGCTCGCGCCGCCTGGCAGGATCTCACTTCCGGAAGAGTGATCTCCGGGGGCAGCACCCTCACCATGCAGGTAGCTCGCCTACTCGATCCTCATCCTCGCACCTTTGGCGGCAAGCTGCGGCAGCTATGGCGAGCGCTGCAGCTGGAGTGGCATCTGTCAAAAAACGAGATCCTCACGCTCTATCTCAACCGGGCGCCCTTCGGCGGTACGCTGCAGGGGATCGGCGCGGCCAGCTGGGCCTATCTGGGTAAATCCCCCGCGCAGCTCAGCTACGGTGAAGCGGCGCTGCTGGCGGTATTGCCGCAGGCGCCGAGCCGCTTACGCCCCGACCGCTGGCCCGAGCGGGCGCAGGCGGCACGCGATAAAGTCCTGCTGCGAATGGAAAGCCAGGGCGTGTGGCCGTCGCAGCCGGTGCGAGAAGCTCTCGAAGAGCCCGTCTGGCTGTTTCCGCGGCAGATGCCGCAGCTGGCGCCGCTTTTTGCCCGCCGCGCGCTGGCGAGCAGCCGCGCAGAGAAGGTGGTCACGACGCTGGATGCCGGGCTACAGCGGCAGCTGGAAGATCTGGCGCTGAACTGGAAATCGCGCCTGCCGCCGCGCAGCTCTTTAGCGATGATCGTGGTCGACCATACCAATATGAAGGTTCGCGGCTGGCTAGGATCGGTGGATATTGGCGATGATAGCCGCTTTGGTCATATTGATATGGTCTCGGCGATCCGCTCCCCTGGCTCGGTACTGAAGCCGTTTGTCTATGGTATGGCGCTGGATGAAGCGCTGATCCATCCGGCCTCTTTACTGCAGGACGTGCCGCGACGCTTTAGCGACTACCGCCCGGGCAACTTTGATAGCGGATTTCACGGGCCGGTGAGCGCCAGCGACGCTCTGGTTCGCTCGCTGAACCTTCCGGCAGTGCAGGTGCTGGAGGCCTACGGGCCGAAGCGTTTTGCCGCCAGGCTACGCAATGCCGGATTGCCGCTAATGCTGCCCGCCGGCGCGGAGCCGAATCTGTCGCTGATCCTCGGCGGCGCCGGCGCGCGTCTGGCGGATATCGTGGCGGCTTACAGCGCGTTTGCCCGCCACGGCAAGGCGGGACAATTGCGCATCACGCCGGACTCGCCGCTGGTTGAGAGGGCGCTGCTGTCGCCGGGGGCGGCGTGGATTGTGCGACGTATCATGGCTGGCGAAGCGCAGCCGGTTCCCGATGCGTCGTTGGTGCAGGTGGTGCCGCTGGCGTGGAAAACCGGCACCAGCTACGGTTATCGCGACGCATGGGCGATCGGCGTGAATGCCCGCTATCTGATTGGTATCTGGACCGGACGACCCGACGGTACGCCGGTTGTTGGGCAGTTTGGTTTCGTCAGCGCGGTGCCATTGCTGAATCAGGTCAATAATCTGCTGCTGGCGCGACCAACCATCAGCCGCGGCGGATTACCGGCCGATCCTCGCCCGTCGTCGGTCAGTGCCGGGACCGTGTGCTGGCCCGGAGGGCAGAATTTACCGGCGGGCGACGTGAACTGCCGCCGACGGCTGGCAACCTGGCTGCTCGACGAGAGCCAGCCGCCGACCCTGCTGCTGCCTGGTCAGGAGGGTATTCGTGGAATTCGTTTTCCGGTATGGCTGAATGAGAAAGGGGAGCGGGTGGCGGCAGATTGCCCCGGCGCGGTGGCGAAAATCCTCGACGTCTGGCCGCTGCCGCTTGAACCCTGGCTGCCCGCGGGCGAACGGCGTCGCGCAAGGCTGCCGGCGGTTTCGGCGGACTGCCCGCCGGCGCAAACCGCCGATGCCGCCCCGCTGGCGCTATCCGGCATCCGTGAAGGCGCGGTGGTTAAACGTCTGCCCGGCGAGCTGAAGGTGATTCTGCCGCTGCAAACGACCGGTGGGGAAGGGCGGCGCTGGTGGTTTCTGAACGGCGAACCGCTGATCGCGGAAGGCGCCAGCGCCACCCTTAACCTTGAGCGCCCCGATAGTTATCAACTGGTGGTGATGGATGAGGCGGGGCAGGTTGTTGCCGCCAGCTTCACCGTGCAATAAACAAAACTTACCTGAATTGGCCGGATTTGTTGTTTAAGGTCGCTTTTTTTTAAAAAAATGTTACCTAAACACATAGGCAACCGCCTTAGATGATGATTATAATTCGCGCCGTATTTATCGGTCTCATCTGCGAAACAGAACAACATATATAAAGAGGTTATCATGGCTATTGAACGTACTTTTTCCATCATCAAACCAAACGCGGTGGCAAAAAACGTTATTGGCGGCATCTTTTCTCGCTTTGAAGCTGCAGGGTTCAAAATTGTTGGCACCAAAATGCTGCACCTGACCGTTGAGCAGGCTCGCGGCTTCTATGCTGAGCACGAAGGTCGCCCGTTCTTTGACGGTCTGGTTGAATTTATGACTTCCGGTCCGATCGTGGTTTCCGTGCTGGAAGGCGAAAATGCGGTCCAGCGTCACCGCGATCTGCTGGGCGCAACCAACCCGGCAAACGCGCTGGCGGGTACCCTGCGCGCAGACTACGCTGACAGCTTCACCGAGAACGGCACCCACGGTTCCGATTCTGTTGAATCCGCCGCGCGCGAAATCGCGTTTTTCTTTGCTGAAGGCGAGGTTTGCCCGCGCACCCGCTAATCTCCCGCGTCTTTCACGCCACCGCTTTGTTGGCTTCACTCGCGCACCCCGGTCACATAGTTATCTATGCTCCCGGGGATTTGCGAACTCGCCGCCTCGCCGTGACGTAAAATACTGTGGAGATACCCATCCTCGTCGTCTTTTCGACTATCGCGGTGTTGGCTGCGCGCGTTCAGCCCGGTCGCTTATCTATGCTGCCGGGGCTTCACTTGCTTGCCGCCTTGCGACAAACGAAAATCCTTAGAGGATTGGCAGTTACAGATTTTTTCATCATTGCAGCGTGCAAACGTGGTATTGATGGGCCAGAATTTGTAGAATACAGCGCCCCGGATGAGCAGTCGCTCCCGGGGCGTTTCTTTTTTCAACCCTCCAGGGGCCATAACGTGTAATAACGAGGCCGGAATCAATTATGTCTGAACAAATAGTCACGCCTGATAGCGCCGCTCTGACGGTGCCGAACAAAGATGCCAAAATCAACCTGCTGGATTTGAACCGTCAGCAGCTGCGCGAGTTTTTCAAAAACATGGGCGAAAAGCCTTTCCGCGCCGATCAGGTGATGAAATGGATGTATCACTACTGCTGCGACAACTTTGATGAGATGACCGACATCAACAAGGTTCTGCGCGGCAAATTAAAGGAAGTCGCGGAGATCCGCGCGCCGGAAGTCGTGGAAGAGCAGCGCTCGAGCGACGGCACCATCAAGTGGGCCATTGCCGTTGGCGATCAGCGCGTCGAAACCGTGTATATTCCGGAAGACGATCGCGCCACCCTGTGCGTTTCATCCCAGGTGGGCTGCGCGCTGGAGTGTAAATTCTGTTCTACGGCCCAGCAGGGTTTTAACCGCAATCTGCGGGTTTCGGAAATTATCGGCCAGGTCTGGCGCGCGGCGAAAATCGTCGGCGCGGTGAAGACCACCGGCGTACGTCCAATTACCAACGTGGTGATGATGGGGATGGGCGAGCCGCTGCTGAACCTGACTAATGTGGTTCCGGCCATGGAAATCATGCTTGACGATTTCGGCTTTGGTCTTTCTAAGCGTCGCGTCACGCTCTCCACCTCCGGCGTGGTGCCGGCGCTTGATAAGCTTGGCGATATGATTGACGTCGCGCTGGCCATCTCTCTGCACGCGCCGAACGATACCATTCGCGACGAAATCGTGCCGATCAACAAGAAATACAACATCGAGACCTTCCTGAACTCGGTGCGCGGCTATATTTCGAAGTCCAACGCCAACCAGGGCCGCGTCACTATCGAATACGTCATGCTGGATCACGTCAACGACGGCACCGAGCATGCGCACGAGCTGGCCGCGCTGCTGAAAGATACGCCGTGCAAGATCAACCTGATCCCATGGAACCCCTTCCCTGGCGCGCCATATGGCCGTAGCTCCAACAGCCGTATCGACCGTTTCTCCAAAGTGTTAATGGAGTATGGTTTCACCACGATCGTGCGTAAAACCCGCGGCGACGATATCGACGCCGCCTGCGGTCAGCTGGCCGGCGACGTTATCGACCGTACCAAGCGTACGCTGCGTAAACGTATGCAGGGCGAAGCGATCGACGTGAAGGCGGTCTGATAATAAATGATGCAGCGCGCAGCCTATGCGGTGCGTTGCATATTTATGTGGAATCGCCGGGCGAAATACGCTGTTGTGGTTAATAATTACGGTGCGTTTTTGTCGACTTTGAGGCAGTATGTAGCGGTACAACAACCGCTTAGCATTCAATTTTGATAAGTCTCTGTGATACCAGGTCATACGGACTTATACTGTTTGTCTGACGTTGAGCAGATGTCTCGCGGCGCGGGGTAACCGGCGCTGAATTTTAAATTTCACGTACCAGTAGTTGTAGCGAATGAATACTGAAGCCACTCAAGACCATCAAGAAGCAAATACCACGGGCGCGCGTCTGCGTAATGCCCGCGAACAACTCGGGCTCAGCCAGCAGGCGGTGGCTGAACGCTTATGCCTGAAGGTTTCCACGGTTCGTGATATTGAAGACGATAAGGCACCCGCCGATCTTGCTTCAACCTTCCTGCGCGGCTATATCCGCTCTTATGCCCGCCTTGTGCACATTCCGGAAGAAGAGCTGCTGCCGATGATGGCCAAGCAGGCTCCGATTCGGGCGGCGAAAGTTGCCCCCATGCAGACCTTCTCGCTGGGTAAACGTCGCAAAAAGCGCGATGGCTGGCTGATGAGTTTTACCTGGCTGGTGCTGTTCGTGGTGATCGGCCTCAGCGGCGCCTGGTGGTGGCAGGACCACAAAGCACAGCAGGACGAGATCTCCACGATGGCCGATCAATCCTCTGCTGAGCTGAATTCTGGCGATAGCAACAGCCAAAGCATCCCGCTGGATAATCAATCGGCGAATTCCGCACCGGATACCGCTGCCAATAGCGCGCCTGTCGAGACTTCTCCGGCGCCGACTACGGCCCCGACTCCGGCTCCGGTCGAGAATAACGCCGTGGTTGCGCCTTCGCAGGCAAACGTTGATACGGCGGCAACTTCGCCGTTACCGACCGATCAGGCAAACGTGACCGCTGCGGCGGCCTCCGCGCAGGATCTGGTGCTGAACTTCACCGCCGACTGCTGGCTGGAAGTGAGTGATGCGACCGGTAAAAAGCTGTTCAGCGGTTTGCAGCGTAAAGGCGGCAACCTCAACCTGAGCGGCCAGGCACCTTATAAACTGAAAATCGGCGCCCCGGCAGCGGTACAGATCCAGTATTTGGGTAAACCTGTCGATTTAAGTCGTTTTATCAGAACTAACCAGGTTGCACGTCTGACCCTTAATGCCGAACAATCACCGGCGCAGTAACAGACGGGTAACGCGGGAGATTTTTCATGCATAACCAGGCTCCGATTCAACGTAGAAAATCAAAACGAATTTACGTTGGGAATGTGCCGATTGGCGATGGCGCCCCCATCGCCGTACAGTCGATGACAAACACGCGCACCACCGATGTTGCGGCGACGGTAAATCAAATTAAAGCCCTTGAGCGCGTTGGCGCGGATATCGTTCGCGTTTCGGTGCCGACGATGGATGCGGCGGAAGCGTTCAAACTTATCAAACAGCAGGTTAACGTCCCGCTGGTTGCCGATATTCACTTCGATTACCGCATTGCGCTGAAGGTAGCGGAATACGGCGTTGATTGCCTGCGTATTAACCCTGGCAACATCGGCAACGAAGAGCGTATCCGCATGGTGGTGGACTGCGCTCGCGATAAAAACATTCCTATTCGTATCGGGGTAAACGCAGGTTCTCTGGAAAAAGATCTCCAGGAAAAATACGGCGAACCGACCCCGCAGGCGCTACTGGAATCGGCAATGCGCCATGTCGATCATCTCGATCGTCTCAACTTCGATCAGTTTAAAGTCAGCGTAAAAGCCTCCGATGTGTTCCTCGCGGTTGAATCCTACCGCCTGTTGGCGAAACAGATCGATCAGCCTTTGCACCTCGGGATCACCGAAGCGGGCGGTGCGCGCAGCGGCGCGGTGAAGTCCGCGATCGGACTCGGCTTGCTGCTATCTGAAGGGATCGGCGATACGCTGCGCGTCTCTCTGGCGGCGGATCCGGTTGAAGAGATCAAAGTGGGTTTCGATATTCTCAAGTCGCTACGTATTCGCTCTCGCGGGATCAACTTTATTGCCTGCCCGACCTGTTCACGTCAGGAGTTTGACGTTATCGGTACTGTTAACGCGCTGGAGCAGCGCCTGGAAGATATTATTACGCCGATGGATGTTTCGATCATTGGTTGCGTGGTAAACGGTCCCGGCGAGGCGCTGGTTTCCACCCTCGGCGTAACCGGCGGCAACAAGAAAAGCGGCCTGTACGAAGACGGCGTACGTAAAGACAGGCTGGATAACGACGATATGATCGATCAGCTGGAAGCGCGTATTCGCGCTAAAGCATCGATGCTGGATGAGGCGCGTCGCATCGATATTCAGCAGGTTGAAGCGAAATAACGTGTTGGGAAGCGATACGCTTCCCGTGTATGATTGAACCTGCGGGCGCGAGGCGCCGGGGTTCATTTTTGTATATATAAAGAGAATAAACGTGGCAAAGAACATTCAAGCCATCCGTGGCATGAACGATTATCTGCCGGGCGAAACCGCTCTCTGGCAGCGCATTGAAGGCTCACTGAAGCAGGTGCTTGGTAGCTACGGTTACAGCGAAATCCGTTTGCCGATTGTAGAGCAGACCCCGTTATTCAAACGCGCTATCGGCGAAGTGACCGACGTGGTTGAAAAAGAGATGTACACCTTTGAGGACCGTAACGGCGATAGCCTGACTCTGCGTCCGGAAGGTACCGCTGGCTGCGTACGCGCCGGCATCGAACATGGTCTCCTGTACAATCAAGAACAGCGCCTGTGGTATATCGGACCGATGTTCCGCCACGAACGACCGCAAAAAGGGCGTTATCGCCAGTTCCACCAGATTGGCGCCGAAGCGTTCGGTCTGCAGGGGCCGGATATTGATGCAGAGCTGATTATGCTGACCGCCCGCTGGTGGCGCGAGCTGGGCATCTCCAGCCACGTTGCTCTGGAGCTGAACTCTATCGGTTCGCTGGAGGCTCGTGCCAACTATCGCGACGCGCTGGTGGCCTATCTTGAGCAGTTTAAAGATAAGCTGGACGAAGACTGCAAACGCCGCATGTACACCAACCCGCTGCGCGTGCTGGATTCTAAAAACCCGGACGTCCAGGCGCTGCTGAACGACGCCCCGACGCTGGGCGACTATCTTGATGAAGAGTCCAAAACGCATTTTGCCGGGCTGTGCGCGCTGCTGGATGATGCGGGTATTCGCTATACCGTGAATCAGCGTCTGGTGCGCGGTCTCGACTACTACAACCGCACCGTGTTTGAGTGGGTCACCACCAGCCTCGGTTCCCAGGGCACCGTCTGCGCCGGCGGCCGTTACGATGGTCTGGTTGAGCAGCTTGGCGGTCGCGCTACCCCTGGCGTCGGCTTTGCGATGGGGCTGGAACGTCTTGTTTTACTGGTTCAGGCAGTGAATCCGGAATTTAAAGCCGATCCTGTTGTCGATATATACCTGGTAGCCTCCGGAACTGACACCCAGTCCGCAGCAATGCGTCTGGCTGAACAGGTACGCGATGCGTTACCCGGCGTTAAGCTGATGACCAACCACGGCGGCGGCAACTTTAAGAAGCAGTTTGCGCGCGCTGATAAATGGGGCGCTCGCGTTGCGCTGGTGCTGGGCGAGTCAGAAATCGCCGACGGAAACGTGGTAGTGAAAGATTTACGCTCAGGTGAGCAAACTACCGTAACGCAGGATAGCGTTGCCGCGCATTTGCGCACACTTCTGGGTTAATCTCCCGGGAATCATTAGTCAGGAGAAGGACTGCGTGGAACTTTACAATAACGAAAACGATCAGGTCGATGCGTTAAAGCGTTTCTTTGCTGAAAATGGCAAGGCGCTGGCCGTCGGGGTGATTTTGGGCGTTGGCGCGCTGGTTGGCTGGCGCTACTGGACCTCCCATCAACTGGACACCGCCAGGGGCTCGTCTCTGGCTTATGAAAATGCGATTTCCGCGCTCAAATCGGATAAACCAGAAGCGCTGAACGCTGCGCAGAAATTTGCCGCCGATAGCAAAAACACCTATGGTGCGTTTGCGTCTCTTGAGCTGGCGCAGCAGTTTGTCGATAAAAACGACCTGCAGAACGCTGAAAAGCAGCTTCAGCAGGGGTTGGCAGCCGCTTCTGATGATAACCTAAAATCGGTTATCAATATGCGTCTTGCTCGCGTACAGCTGCAGCTTAAGCAGCCTGATGCCGCGCTGAAAACCCTGGATGCCGTGAAAGGCGAAGGCTGGACCGCGATTGTCGCCGACCTGCGCGGCGAGATCCTGCTGAGCAAAGGCGATAAGCAAGGGGCGAAAGCGGCATGGGAAGCGGGCGCGAAAAGCGATGCTTCACCGGCGCTCAGCGAAATGATGCGTATGAAAATAAATAATTTGTCCATCTGAGAGGGACTCGATGCAATTGCGTAAATTACTTTTGCCAGGGCTGCTTTCCGTTACCTTATTGAGCGGTTGTTCGCTGTTTAACAGCGAAGAAGATGTGGTGAAAATGTCGCCACTGCCGACGGTGGAAAACCAGTTTACGCCGTCCACGTCCTGGAGCACCTCCGTTGGCGGCGGTATTGGCGAATTCTACTCTAACCTGCACCCGGCTTTTGCTGATGGCGTTGTATATGCCGCCGATCGTAAAGGCACCGTTAAAGCCCTGAATTCAGGCGACGGCAAAGAGGTGTGGTCGGTTAACCTGGCCGAGAAAGACGGCTGGTTCTCCCGCGCGCCTGCGCTGCTCTCCGGCGGCGTGACCGTCTCCGGCGGCCATGTTTATATCGGTAGCGAAAAAGCGAAAGTTTACGCGCTGAACACCAGCGACGGTACCGTCGCATGGGAAGCGAGCGTGGCGGGTGAAGCGATTTCCCGTCCGGTCGTCAGCGACGGTATGGTGCTTATTCATACTACTAACGGTCAGCTGCAGGCGCTGAACGAAGCTGACGGCGCGGTGAAATGGACCGTTAACCTGGATATGCCAGCGCTCTCTCTGCGCGGCGAATCCGCACCGGCTACCGCGTACGGCGCAGCGATTGTGGGTGGCGATAACGGTCGCGTCAGCGCGGTGCTGATGCAGCAGGGCCAGATGATTTGGCAGCAGCGTATCTCTACCGCCACCGGCCCGACTGAAATCGACCGTCTTAACGACGTCGATACGACGCCGGTTATCGTGAACGGTGTGATTTATGCGCTGGCCTACAACGGTAACCTGACGGCGCTGGATCTGCGCAGCGGCCAGATTATGTGGAAACGCGAGCTGGGTTCAGTGAACGATTTCATCGTCGACGGCAACCGTATTTACCTGGTTGATCAAAACGACCGTCTGCTGGCGCTCACCACCGACGGTGGCGTGACGCTGTGGACGCAAAGCGATCTGCTGCACCGCCTGTTGACGGCGCCTGTGCTGTATAATGGCAACCTGGTTGTTGGCGATAGCGAAGGCTATATGCACTGGGTCAACCCGGAAGATGGTCACTTTGTGGCTCAGCAGAAGGTAGACAGCTCAGGCTTCCTGACCGATCCGGTTGTTGCTGACGGCAAACTGCTGATTCAGGCGAAAGACGGGACGCTGTACGCGATTACGCGTTAACAACAGCGGTAGTCTATTTTTGAGAAACGGCCCCTGACAGACAGGGGCCGTTTTGGCTTTTTTAAAAACGCCATGAAAATGGCGTTGTATCGATTTTAGTATGAGGCATTTAACATGATACCTGTGGTCGCGCTTGTCGGGCGCCCTAACGTTGGAAAATCCACGCTTTTTAACCGCTTAACGCGCACTCGCGATGCGTTGGTCGCGGATTTCCCGGGGCTGACTCGTGACCGTAAGTACGGTCGTGCTGAAGTGGAAGGCCGCGAATTTATCTGTATCGATACCGGCGGGATTGACGGTACCGAAGATGGCGTAGAAACGCGGATGGCGGAACAGTCGCTGCTGGCAATCGAAGAAGCGGACGTGGTGCTGTTCATGGTCGACGCGCGTGCGGGCCTGATGCCGGCGGATTCGGCAATCGCTAAACATCTGCGCTCTCGTGAAAAACCGACCTTCCTGGTGGCAAACAAAACTGACGGCATCGATGCCGATCAGGCGATTGCCGATTTTTGGTCGCTAGGGTTAGGCGAGATTTACCCGATCGCCGCTTCACACGGCCGCGGCGTCACCAGCCTGCTTGAGCACGTGCTGTTACCGTGGGTTGACGAGGTGAACCCGCCGGAAGAAGTGGACGAGGACGCGGCATACTGGGCGCAGTTTGAAGCGGAGCAGAACGGCGAAGCAGTTGAAGAGCCGGAAGATGATTTTAACCCGCAGGATCTGCCGATTAAGCTGGCGATTGTGGGCCGCCCAAATGTGGGTAAGTCAACGCTCACTAACCGTATTCTGGGCGAAGATCGTGTGGTGGTTTACGATATGCCGGGAACCACTCGCGACAGCATCTACATCCCGATGCAGCGCGATGAGCGTGAATACGTCCTTATCGATACCGCAGGCGTGCGCAAGCGCGGCAAAATCACTGACGTCGTCGAAAAATTCTCGGTGATCAAAACGCTGCAGGCGATTGAAGATGCCAACGTGGTGCTATTGGTCATTGATGCGCGCGAAGGGATTTCCGATCAGGACCTCTCCCTGCTGGGCTTTATCCTCAACAGCGGCCGCTCGCTGGTGATTGTCGTCAATAAATGGGACGGCCTGAGCCAGGAAGTTAAAGAGCAGGTGAAAGAGACCCTCGACTTCCGTCTGGGCTTTATTGACTTTGCCCGCGTGCACTTTATCTCCGCGCTGCACGGCAGCGGCGTAGGCAACCTGTTTGAATCCGTGCGCGAAGCGTACGACAGCGCCACCCGTCGTGTGGGCACCGCTATGCTGACCCGCATTATGACTATGGCTGCCGAAGACCATCAGCCGCCGCTGGTGCGCGGCCGTCGCGTGAAGCTGAAATATGCCCACGCCGGTGGTTATAACCCGCCGATCGTGGTTATTCACGGTAACCAGGTTAAAGACCTGCCGGATTCGTACAAACGCTATCTGATGAACTACTTCCGTAAATCTCTGGAAGTGATGGGCACGCCGATTCGTATTCAGTTCAAGGAAGGGGAAAACCCGTTTGCCAACAAACGTAATACCCTGACGCCGAACCAGATGCGTAAGCGTAAGCGCTTGATTAAGCACATCAAGAAAAGTAAATAAGCTATCCGCTAGCATCAAAAACCTAAAGCCCGCACCCGTCGGGCTTTTTTATTATCGCCATTGTACATGCGCAGAATAATAATAAACTCGCTTGAGGCCGGGTTATAAATGTGAGAAAAACCAAGGAGGATAAATATTTTTGTGACAATGAGGTCAGAATGAAAACCCTTTTAACTCTCCTGATGCTGTTTCTTATTCCTATAGCCTGTGCCGCTGAATCACAACCGATTGAACCACGCGTTAAGCCTGCTTATCCCGCGAAAGCCGAAAAAAAAGGGATACCGGGTCAGGTTAAAGCGCAATTTGACGTTGATGAGAATGGGCGGGTGACTAACGTTCAGTTATTAAACTCCGATCCTTCCGGAATGTTTGATAATGAAGTCAGGGCCGCAATGGAAAAATGGCGATACGTCAAAGGGAAGCCTTCCAGCAATAACATCATTACCATTTATTTCACGCCGGGGCCGTCTTGCGTAGAGGTGCCAGCGCCAAACCAGCCCGGCAGTATTCAAAGCAGGGGCGTTCCTTTTCGCTAAAGTAGAACGCACGTAAATGAACGTAGGGAGAATCGTATCAAACGATGGGGGCAGGGATATGAAAAAAACAATAGTGATGGTCGGTTTGGTTATTTTAACCAGCAGCTGTACGCCGTTTCATCCTTCTGACTGTCATAAAACATCAGCGCTTGGGAGCTGTAGCTCCGGACGCTTCAGTGATAACGATAAATATGGCAAACAGGCGCGAGCGATAAAAGAGTCTATTGATTCCCAGTTATCCAATCGCTACGGCTGGACGGGTAAAAAATGCACGATACATCTGAGTTTTAGCGATGAGGGGAAACTGAATAGCGTGACAACGAGTGAAGGTCATAAAGCCTATTGTGCCGCGCTGGTAGATGCCGCTAAACGGGCCACTTTTCCGCCGTTTACCGATAAGCAGGTCTATGATGCTTTTGCTCAGTCCCGATTCAGTATGCAGGGTGAATAAAATTAAAGGCGACGGACCGCAGGGGGCGAATAACCTGCTGGAGGCTAATGACTGGCAGCAGCCACAGATTGTGCAACCGTGATAAAATAAAGCGATATACCCGTCGTCAGGAGTCACCATGGAATTTGATTGCCCCGTATGCCATGCGCAGCTTGCTGTGCAGGGCAATAGCGCCCATTGCGAGCATTGTGCGAAAGATTATGTTGTTGAAGCCCGCTGCCCGGATTGCCACAAGCCGCTAGAAGTTTTAAAAGCCTGCGGCGCGGTGGATTATTTCTGCCAGCACGGTCACGGGCTGATTTCAAAAAAACGCGTCGAGTTTGTGCCGATTTAATCTTTATCGCTGACGCAGCCTTCACCGTCGCGCCAGAGCTCAATCAGTGAATTTGGCGCACGCTCCTCGGGAATGAGGATAATCAGGCTGTGATAATGCTGTTCGCTAATTATCTGAATGCGGAAGAAACGCTGGTCGCCGCTCCCCGGCGAGTCTGGCTGACCTGGCGGCTTGCCCAGCGGTAGCGACTGTTGGAGAATTGTCGCGATCCGCTGCCTTTGTTGCTCGTTAAGCCGGGCAACGACAATCTTACGCATCCCGCTGAGCGCTGGGATCCAGGCGACACCGCCCTCGCGCGCCAGCTCAATGACCGCGTCATCGCTGAGATCGGGGAGATTCATAGCGCGACTCCGACCCGCTCCCAGGCCTGAGTAATCGCATCAGCGGCCTCTTTGCCAGAGCGTTTCTCGCCATGGTGAATCGTCAGTCTGGCAAAGGCCGAGAAGTCGGCGTCTTTTGCCAGAGATTGATCGCACACCGCGTCGTACCAGGCATATCCCGCTTTTTCCCATGCAAAACCACCGATTGCGCTGGCGGCGAGATAAAAGGCGTGATTAGGAATACCGGAGTTAATATGAACGCCGCCGTTATCCTGCTGGGTATGAACAAAGTCTTTCATATGCGCGGGTTGCGGGTCTTTGCCAAGGATAGGGTCATCATAAGCGGTGCCAGGCTGCGACATAGAGCGCAGACCTTTACCGTGGATGCCTTTCGCGAGTAGCCCCTCGCCAATGATCCAGTCCGCTTTGTCTGCCGTCTGCTGGCGCTGATACTGTTTGACCAGCGATCCAAAGACATCTGATAGTGATTCGTTGAGCGCGCCGGATTGTTCGAAATAGATGAGACCGGCTTCGCTCTCCGTCACGCCGTGGCTTAGCTCGTGCGCCACCACGTCAATAGCGATAGTAAAACGATTAAAAATCTCGCCATCCCCGTCGCCAAATACCATTTGCTGGCCGTTCCAGAACGCGTTTTGATATTCGTGACCATAGTGGACGCTGCCGGTAAGCTTCAACCCGCGGTTATCCAGCGAATCTCGCTGGTAGCTCTTCCAGAAAAAATCATGGGTGATGCCGAGATAGTCATAGGCTTCATCAACGGCTACGTCGCCGTTGGAGGGCTGTCCCTCAAAACGAACCTGGGTACCCGGCAGATCCTGGGTCTGCCCGGCATCATAAATGTCGCGCTCAAGCAGGCCCGGCGTCGTCACGTGGGCCGCGGCGGGGCGGCCCGGAACGTGCGCCATCAGGGTCTGAACATGGCTGAGGGTGTTCCGCGCGCAGCGCTGTTGCTGAAGAGAACCACGATCGACAATACGACGTAAGATGTAGGGCGGAATCACATAACGGGGATAAGCTTCTGGCATATCACGCTCCTTAGCCGGATAAAACCGTTTTAAAAGGGCATGACAGCAGTATAGTTATCCCCTGCCGAAAAGGCAGGATAATCAGGCTTTTTTGCGAGTACGGGTTTTCTTCACCGGCGTGATGTTCTTCACTTCGCTCTCTACCCAGCCGTCGTTCAGGCGGGTCGTGAGGAGGTCACCTTCGCGCACCTGCGTCGTTTGTTTCAGCACTTTGCCGTCGCTGGCGGAAGTGACGCTATAGCCGCGGGCGAGCGTCGCCAGCGGGCTGACGGCTTCCAGATGCGTGACCATATTACCGAAGCGTTCACGTTGTTCGCCAAGACGCGCGCGAATGTTTTCCGCCAGCCGGTATTCCAGCTGTTGAATACGGCTCTGGACGCGGTGAATGCGCGGCTGCGGATTTTGTTGATTCAGGCGCTGCGCGGCGCGCTGCTGGCGCTGGTCGGCGCGCTTCATCTGCGTCTCAAGAGCGAAACGCATGCGTTGGCGCAATCTTTCCAGTTCCGTTTGCTGACGGGCCAGCCGCAGCTGGGGGTGCTGCTGCTGCAGGCGGTGAAAAATCTGGGTAAAGCGGCGATGGCGGTTGGCAAGGAAGTAGTCCATCGCCATTTCAAGACGCTGCTGCCCGGACTGGAGCTGACGCAGCAGCTCTTGCTGGTTGCGGCTGACAATTTCCGCCGCAGCGGAGGGCGTTGGCGCGCGCAGGTCGGCAACAAAATCGGCGATAGTGACGTCGGTCTCATGGCCTACGGCGCTGACGATGGGAATAGGGCTGGAGAAAATCGCCCGCGCCACCCGCTCGTCGTTAAAGCTCCATAGATCTTCCAGCGAACCGCCGCCGCGCCCGACAATCAGCACATCGCACTCATGGCGCGCGTTGGCCAGTTCAATGGCGCGAACGATCTGCCCCGGCGCATCTTCACCCTGTACGGCGGTCGGGTAGATAACGACCGGCAGGGAAGGATCGCGGCGCTTGAGCACGTGTAAAATATCATGCAGCGCAGCGCCGGTTTTAGAGGTGATGACGCCGACGCAGTGCGCGGGGGAGGGGAGCGTTTTTTTATGCTGCTGATCGAACAAGCCTTCCGCCGCCAGCGCTGCCTTAAGCTGTTCATATTTCTGCTGCAGCAGACCTTCGCCCGCAGGCTGCATGCTTTCCACGATGATCTGATAATCGCCGCGCGGCTCGTACAGTGTGATGTTGGCGCGGACCAGCACCTGCTGCCCGTGCTGCGGACGGAACGTCACGCGGCGGTTGCTGTTGCGGAACATCGCGCAGCGCACCTGGGCGTTATCGTCCTTTAAGGTGAAGTACCAGTGACCAGAAGATGGCTGGCTGAAGTTTGAAATCTCGCCGCTAATCCACACCTGCCCCATTTCACGTTCCAGCAGCAGCCGAACCGACTGATTGAGGCGGCTAACCGTGTAAATTGAGGGGGATTGAGATGGCAACATGTGAGCAAGATCAAATTTTAAATCAGCAGGTTATTCAGTCGATAGTAACCTGCTGGGAGGGGATCGCAAGTATTATTTGCAAAAAAGGGTAGATGCAATCGGTTACGCTCTGTATAATGCCACGGCAATATTTATCCACCCTGGTCGAGATATTGCCCATGCTACGTATCGCTAAAGAAGCCCTGACGTTTGACGACGTCCTCCTCGTTCCCGCTCACTCAACCGTTCTGCCAAATACCGCCGATCTCAGCACTCAGCTGACGAAAACCATCCGTCTGAATATTCCTATGCTTTCCGCTGCAATGGATACCGTGACTGAAGCGCGTCTGGCAATTGCCCTGGCACAGGAAGGCGGCATCGGCTTTATTCATAAAAACATGTCCATTGAACGCCAGGCGGAAGAAGTAAGGCGCGTGAAAAAGCATGAATCCGGCGTGGTGACCGACCCGCAGACCGTCCTGCCAACCACTACCCTGCGCGAAGTTAAAGTGCTGACCGAACGCAACGGTTTTGCTGGCTATCCGGTGGTCACCGAAGACAACGAGCTGGTCGGCATCATTACCGGCCGCGATGTGCGTTTCGTCACCGACCTGAACCAGCCGGTTAGCGTATATATGACGCCGAAAGAGCGTCTGGTTACCGTTCGTGAAGGTGAAAGCCGCGAAGTGGTTTTTGCCAAAATGCATGAAAAACGCGTTGAGAAAGCGCTGGTTGTGGATGACAGCTTTCATCTTCTCGGCATGATCACCGTTAAAGATTTCCAGAAAGCGGAGCGTAAACCGAACGCCTGTAAAGATGAGCAAGGTCGCCTGCGCGTTGGCGCAGCGGTTGGCGCGGGCGCGGGCAACGAAGAGCGCGTTGATGCGCTGGTTGCCGCGGGCGTAGATATTCTGTTGATCGACTCTTCGCACGGCCACTCTGAAGGCGTACTGCAGCGTATCCGTGATACTCGCGCTAAATATCCTGACCTGCAAATCATCGGCGGTAACGTGGCGACCGGCGCGGGTGCTCGGGCGCTGGCGGAAGCCGGCTGCAGCGCGGTGAAAGTGGGTATCGGTCCTGGCTCCATCTGTACGACTCGTATCGTGACCGGCGTGGGTGTTCCGCAGATCACCGCCGTTTCTGACGCGGTTGAAGCGCTGGAAGGCACCGGTATCCCGGTTATTGCCGACGGCGGTATCCGATTCTCCGGCGATATCGCGAAAGCGATTGCCGCAGGCGCAGCCGCAGTCATGGTTGGCTCAATGCTGGCCGGTACCGAAGAATCCCCGGGTGAAATCGAACTCTACCAGGGCCGTTCTTACAAATCCTACCGCGGTATGGGTTCCCTGGGCGCGATGTCTAAAGGTTCCTCCGATCGCTACTTCCAGACCGATAACGCCGCCGACAAACTGGTGCCGGAAGGTATCGAAGGTCGCGTCGCCTATAAAGGCCGTCTGAAAGAGATTATTCACCAGCAGATGGGCGGCCTGCGCTCCTGTATGGGTCTGACCGGTTGTGGTACCATCGACACCCTACGGACCAAAGCGGAATTCGTGCGCATCAGCGGCGCGGGTATCCAGGAGAGCCACGTTCACGACGTGACCATCACTAAGGAATCCCCGAACTACCGCATGGGCTCCTGATTTTCATCGCCCGGCCACGCGCCGGGCGATTTATTTAACCTGTATCACTTGCCTCGGAATTATCGTCAATGACGGATAACATTCATAAACATCGTATTCTTATCCTGGACTTCGGTTCTCAGTACACCCAGCTGGTTGCGCGTCGCGTTCGTGAATTAGGTGTCTATTGCGAACTGTGGGCATGGGACGTGACTGAAGCTCAAATTCGTGAGTTTAATCCTAACGGCATTATTCTTTCCGGCGGCCCGGAAAGCACCACCGAAGATAACAGCCCGCGCGCGCCCCAGTATGTCTTCGAAGCCGGCGTGCCGGTATTCGGCGTATGCTACGGCATGCAGACCATGGCGATGCAGTTGGGCGGACACGTTGAAGCGTCTAATGAGCGTGAGTTTGGCTATGCGCAGGTTGAAGTTCAGACCGATAGCGCCCTGATCCACGGTATTGAAGATGCGCTGAGCGCGGATGGTAAGCCGATGCTGGACGTCTGGATGAGCCACGGCGACAAAGTTACCGCCATCCCGTCTGACTTCGTCACCGTCGCCAGCACCGAAACCTGCCCGTTCGCCATTATGGCTAACGAAGAGAAGCGCTTTTACGGCGTGCAGTTCCATCCGGAAGTGACCCACACCCGTCAGGGTCTGCGCATGCTTGAGCGTTTCGTACGCGATATCTGCCAGTGTGAGGCGCTGTGGACGCCGGCCAAAATTATCGACGATGCCATCGAACGCATTCGTCAGCAGGTTGGCGACGATAAAGTGATTCTCGGCCTCTCCGGCGGCGTGGATTCCTCCGTTACCGCTATGCTGCTGCACCGCGCCATCGGCAAAAACCTGACCTGCGTCTTCGTGGATAACGGTCTGCTACGTCTGAATGAAGCCCAGCAGGTTATGGACATGTTTGGCGACCGTTTCGGCCTGAACATTGTTCACGTTGAAGGCGAGGCGCGTTTCCTGACCGCGTTGGCGGGGGAAAACGATCCGGAAGCGAAGCGTAAAATCATCGGCCGTGTATTCGTTGAGGTTTTCGACGAAGAAGCGCTGAAGCTGGAAGATGTGAAATGGCTGGCGCAGGGGACTATCTACCCTGACGTGATCGAGTCTGCGGCTTCCGCAACCGGCAAAGCGCACGTTATCAAATCTCACCACAACGTGGGTGGTCTGCCGAAAGAGATGAAGATGGGCCTCGTTGAGCCCCTGCGCGAGCTGTTCAAAGATGAAGTGCGTAAGATTGGCCTCGAGCTGGGTCTGCCGTACGACATGCTGTATCGCCACCCGTTCCCGGGACCGGGCCTCGGCGTGCGCGTGCTGGGCGAAGTGAAGAAAGAGTACTGCGACCTGCTGCGTCGCGCTGATGCCATTTTCATCGAAGAGCTGCACAAAGCCGATCTGTACAACAAAGTGAGCCAGGCATTCACCGTATTCCTGCCAGTTCGCTCCGTTGGCGTCATGGGCGATGGCCGTAAGTACGACTGGGTGGTTTCCCTGCGTGCTGTCGAAACCATCGACTTTATGACCGCGCACTGGGCGCATCTGCCGTACGATTTCCTCGGCCGCGTGTCCAACCGCATCATCAATGAAGTCAACGGTATTTCCCGCGTGGTGTATGACATCAGCGGTAAGCCGCCGGCGACCATTGAGTGGGAATGATTTCACGTCTGGCAACAGCCTGCACGTAAAAGCAGTAAAGTACCTGTAAGCCCGTGTAACAGCGGGCTTTTTTGTTTTTGTGTCTGGCACTTTCTGGCAGCTGTTAGCAACGGGAAGCACGGTTTTTTCAATGGAATTTTTGATGGTACTCTCTGGTTTTGAATTTTGATCTCCTCCCTGAAAACAGTACCAGGGTCACCTTGCTGGTGTGGATTTCACAGCGCTCACGAGAGTGCTACCAGTTGGCCGCCAAGCCCAGGGAGCGCGGCCTGCAGTATCTGGAAAACCTGACGCTGCTGATCGAAAGTACTTCAGGGAGCCCCAGCGCATCATGACCGAAGCCAAGCGCAATCTTATCTACACCTCGATGACGGTTGGCCAGGTCGCCGACAGCCTGGGGTTCGTCGAGCAGGCTTACTTCTCACGGTTCTTCAAGCGCACAACGGACCTGACCCTGAAGGCGTTTCGCCTTCAGCGCCGGGAAATCTAGCCTTCGCTCAACTTCACCAGGCTGAACAGCATCTCCAGCACTGGCGTGGCGACGCCCAGGCGCTTGCCACGCTCGACCACCGCGCCATTGATGAAATCGATCTCGGTTTTGCGACCTGCCTCGACATCCTGCAGCATCGACGGTTTGTGCTGCTGGTGATTGCGAAAGGCATAGTCGACAGCAGCGATAACCCGCAGCTGATCAGCATCAACGCCAGCAGCCTGTGCAACCGCCACGGTTTCGCTGACGATGCGGGAGGTCACCTGCCGTCCCTCTTCAGCGTGGCCGACCGCGCCCACGGTCCGGCGGGTCACCGCGCAAACCGAATTGAGCGCTGCGTTGAACGCCACCTTCTCCCAGATCGACACCTGCACCTGCGGATCGGCCTTGCACGGCAAACCGGCCTGGCTAAAATTCGCCGCGATTTCGTGCACGGTCGGGCTGTCCTTACCATTGCCTGTCCAGATATTGATGTGCCCTTCGCCGTGGCTGTGCACCACGCCAGGCGCGACAAGGTCTGCCGGCAAGTTGGTCATGCCGACGATGATGCGCTCGGCCGGAACCACGCGGGCGATGAGCTCGGCATTGCCCAGCCCGTTCTGCACCGAAAGCGCCCAAGTCTGTGGCCCCACCAGGTGGCGCACTGACTCGATGGCGGCGGCGGTATGAAACCCCTTGGTAAAGATCACCAGCAGGTCGAAGTGGCCTGTCACTTGGTGTGCACGAGAGATCGGCACCCTGACGCTTTCCTGTACGTCAGGCGTCTCCAGGCGCAAGCCCTGGCGAGAGATGACCTCGATGGTCGTCTCCGACGCCTCCACGAAAGACACGTCCTGTCCAGACAAGGCCAGGCGCGCACCAAACAGTCCGCCCATCGCCCCTGCGCCCACTATTGCAATTTTCATTGCTGCTCCTTCGAGTAAATGAATGGCCACTTCAGGAAGCCATTTTCTGTCTCACAAATAAATGCGTACCCGGCAAAACATAAATGCCGTCTATGTCCTAAGGCATTGCACCACCGCTGACCCACGCCATGCCCGCCGATTGTCAGGGTGGTCATGGCGCCGTAACTCTTGTTGTCGATATCGCCATACAATGCTTTGCCGTCTTCACGGTTCTGGGAGTGGCGCAACTCGGTCTGCAGCGAGTAGCCGGTCGACAAGACGGACGGTTGGACAAGTCCAGGTAATGCTGCTGATAAATGTCCTCGATCTGGCCGTAGAAAACAGAAGAATCACGGCGTCAGTGGATTCGCAGGACCAGGCGCAAGCCGAAAGGAACCTGCGCCAGTATGCTAGAACGGGTATTTGCGTGGTGTCATCTGCACGCTGATCCAGTGATCGGTGGTGAATTCCTCGATTGCCCACTCACCGTTGAAACGCCCCAGCCCCGAGTTCTTCTCACCGCCAAAGGGAGCGTGTGCCTCGTCGTTGACCGGAATGTCGTTCACATGGGTCATGCCAGCCTTGATTCGACGCGCGAAACGCGCGCCGCGCTCCAGGTCGGCGGTGAACACGGCGCTAGATAGCCCGAACTCGCTGTCGTTCGCAAGCGCCAGCGCGTGGGCCTCATCTCGCGCGCGCTGAATGCCGACCAGCGGGCCGAAAATTTCCTCGCGGGTGATCTCCATTTCTTCCGTCACATCGGCGAACACGTGAGGCGGCAGCAGTTGCCCACGCACGTCACCTTCGACGACTGGACGGGCACCCTCCTCCCTGGCCCGCGCTACCTTGCTCAGCAACGTGTCCAGTTGCTTGCGGTTGATGATAGGCCCGACTACGGTATCCGGCTCGCTGGGGTCGCCCACCTTCAACGCCTTGACCCTTTCGGCATAGCGCTCGACGAAGCGGTCATACAGTGCGTCCTCGACGATGATGCGGTTGATCGCCATGCAGATCTGCCCCTGGTGCAGGAACTTGCCCATCACCGCCGCTGCTACCGCCTGCTCCAGGTCGGCATCGGCCAGCACCACGAACGGGCTGTTGCCGCCCAGCTCCAGTGCCACGTGCTTGAGGTGCTTGCCACCGCTGGCGATACGGCCAATGTTGGCGCCCACAGGGGTCGAGCCCGTGAAGGAGATGAATTTGGGTACCGGATGCTCGACGAACGCATCACCAATCTCGGCACCAGAGCCGACCAGCACGCTAATCACGCCTGCCGGAACGCCGGCTTCCTCGAAGATGCGCGCGGCCAGCAGGCCGCCCGTCACGGGGGTATCGCTCGCGGGCTTGATCACCACGGCATTGCCCAGGGCCAATGCCGGTGCCACCGAACGCTGGGTGAGGTGGAGCGGGAAGTTCCATGGGCTGATCACCCCCACCACACCCAGAGGCTCTCGGTAAACGCGATTTTCCTTGCCTGGGACGTTGGACGGCAGAATGCGCCCGTGCACCCGCGCCGGAAAAGAGGCTGACTCCAGGGTGATGCTGCGCGCAGCGCCCCACTCAATTTGCGCCTTGATGCGGGTACTGCCCGACTCGCGGATGATCCAGCCGATGATCTCCTCGCGACGCTCATCGAAGATCTGCACCGCACGGTGCAGGATGGCCGAGCGCTGCCCCGGTCCTATCATCGCCCACTCGACCTGGGCGCGCTGCGCGGCCTGATAGGCTTCGTCCAGGTCATCGCGGGTAGCCTGCTTGATCTGCAGCAGGGTTTCTCCGTTGTACGGATCGCTGACCTGCAGTGATTGCGGCGCACTGCCTTCACGCCATGCGCCGGCAATCGGCAGCAGGTGAAGATCGCGATACGGCGTGTGATTGACTTGACTCACGGAATATCTCCTTTATCAGCATTGGGCACGTTGTTCAGTGATGGGTGTCTGCCGGCTGGGCATTCAAGCCCACGCTGGCAACGGCCCTTCTTTTGATCATGGCAATGGCGAAAATCGCCACCAATCCGGGGACCGCGCAGAGAATGAAATTGATCTGCAGTGGCAGGTTTATGCTCAGCATCAGGCCGCCCATTGCCGGGCCAGCCACGGCCCCGAAACGGCCAATTGCCGAACACCAACTCACGCCCGTCGCACGGATCTCGCTCGGGTACTGCTGTGCAGCGAAGGCGTGGATGACGGCCAGGGTGCCGATGGTGGTGGCACCGGCGATCAGCAACATAGCGTTGAGCAACAGCGGGCCAGGCTTGATACCCAGCGTGCAGAGTGAGATCACCGCCAGCAGAAAGAACAGTATCAACGTGGGCTTGCAGCCCCAGCGATCGGCGAGCCAGCCACCACCCAGGGCGCCGAAGGTGGCGCCAATGTTCAAGGTCACCAGGAACATCAGGCTCGAACCCAGCGGGAAGCCACCGGCGACCATGATCTTCGGTAGCCAAGTATTGAGCCCATAGACCATCAGCATGCACATGCCAAACCCCAGCCACAGGAACATCGTACCCACGCCACGTCCTTCGGTGAACAGACGCGACAACGGTGCCGCGCTCGAAGTGCGTACGGGCGCATCGAAACGTACCTGGTCAGCGTCGACGGCGGGATCGATGCGTTTGAGCAGCGCACTGGCCGCGGCCTTGTCCTTTTTCAGCAGGAAGTTCAGCGACTCGGGCAGCTGGCGGTACATCCACGGCAGGAACAGC
The DNA here is from genome assembly GCF_015601345.1 of Klebsiella sp. BDA134-6. Taxonomy (NCBI): domain Bacteria; kingdom Pseudomonadati; phylum Pseudomonadota; class Gammaproteobacteria; order Enterobacterales; family Enterobacteriaceae; genus Klebsiella; species Klebsiella sp. BDA134-6. Next base: position 4,388,899 of record NZ_CP064784.1, on the reverse strand, counting down.
AGCGGGATGCCGCCCACCAGAAACGTTGCCTCCCATCCAAAGCGAGGAATGATAAACATGGCTACCAGAGCAGAAAAAATTGCCCCGATCGAGTAGAAGCTGAGCATGATAGTGGTCATTCGGCTGCGACGTGCTTTCGGTGTCAGATCATTCATCAACGCGACGATGTTGGGGATCGCCCCCCCCAGCCCGACGCCGGTGACGAAACGCAGAGTTGCGAAACTCTCCGCATCCCAGGCCCACGCGGTACCCAGCGTGCAAACACTGGCCAGCGTCATGGCGCTGAGAATAACTTTGCGCCGTCCCAGGCGATCAGCCAGCGGGCCGATGACGACAGCGCCGAACATCATGCCGAACAGCGCGGCACTGCCCATCCAGCCGGCAATGACCGGAGTCAATGCCCAATGCTCCATCAATTGCGGCACGACAGAGCCGTAGATGACCAGGTCATAGCCATCGAACAGCATGATGAAGGAACACCAGAAAAGTAGGGTATAGTGGAGTTTTCCAAGCGGAGCGGAGCCCGCGACATCCAAGGCACGTCGTTGAGTCATTGTTGTATCTCTTATTGTTGTTATCGAGATTAGTGAGCGAGGCGCCGGCGGCGACCACGTTCACATGAGGTCAGTGAGGCTGGATGGTCAGGGTCGGCACCTCGATGACGGTGGGTTCATTGGCGTCCAGCGCAGTTCGTAGTGCCGCCTTGAAGCTGTCCCGGGTATCGGTGTGTACGGCCTTGACCCCATAGCCTTTGGCAATGGCACAGAAGTCCAGGCCGGGAACGTCAAGGCCAGGGGAGTCCTCGGCCTTGAGCACCCCGGCAAACCAGCGCAGGGCACCGTAGGTGCCGTTCTTGAGGATGATGAACACCACGGGTACCCGGTATTGCGCGGCCGTCCAGAGCGCGGTGATGCCGTAGTTGGCAGAGCCATCACCGATCAGTGCGACAACTCGGCGCTGCGGTTGGGCGAGCTGCACGCCAACGGCGGCCGGCAGGCCGAAGCCCAGGCCACCCGCTGCCGGGAAGTAATAGCTGCCTGGATGACGCAGGTTCATGCGCTGCCAGAATGCCGTGGTTGTCGAGGTTGATTCCTTGACATAGATGGCATCGTGCGGGGCGACTGCATCGAGTACATCGAACAGCGTTTCCGGGTGCAGGTGGTGCGGCTCGTCGGTGACACACTCAGGCGCAGCGAGTGCTTCTGGATACGGCCGGGACTGCTGGACGACTTCTTCGGCCAGCACGCGCAGGGTTTCCTTGATGTCGCCGACCAGCGCATGGCCCATGGGTGCTCGTGCAGCCTCTAGCGGATCGGAGGTGATGTGCAGCAGTTGCGCCCCGACCGGCAGGTAATCACCGGGGGCAAACTGGTGATAACGGAACACCGGCGCACCCACCACGATGATCAGGTCATGGCCTTGCAGGGTCTTGCTGATGCCAGCGATAGCCGCTGGCAGCACGCCCCGGAAGCTGGGGTGACGGGTAGGGAACGGGCAGCGCGACGCCGACGGGGCGATCCAGACGGGCATGCGCAGCTTGTCAGCCAGGGCCACTGCGTGGTCGTTGGACAGCGTCGCATCGACATCGGGGCCCAGTACCAGCACCGGATTGCGTGCGTCTTGCACTTGCTGGACCAGCACCTGCAGTTGCCGAGCGTCTGGCGTACCTGCCGTCTGCACGTCGCGCTCGATCAGGTGCTCGACGCCGGGTCCCGAAGGCTGATCCCAGTCATCGTAAGGAATCGACAGGTACACCGGTGCTTTCGGCGTGGTGTTCGCATACTGGATCGCCTGGCTCAGGGCACGCGGTACGTCCTGGGCGTTGGCTGGTTCGTAGCTCCACTTCACCAACGGCTTGGGCAGTTGCGTAGCATCTACGTTGGCCAGCATGGCCTCTACCCCGATCATCGGTCGCACTTGCTGACCCGCGGTGATCACCAGGGGGCTGTGCGAGTACCAGGAGTTGGTCAGCGCGCCCATACCGTTCCCCGTGCCTGCCGCAGCATGCAGGTTGACGAACGCCGGCTTGCCGCTGGCCAGCGCATAACCGTCGGCCATGCCCACCACCGCACCTTCGTGAAGGCCGAGTACGTACTGAAAGTCTTCCGGGAAGCTCTTCAGGAACGGCAGTTCGTTGGAGCCGGGGTTGCCAAAGATGGTGGTCATGCCGTGGCGGCGCAGTAGCGCATATGCAGCGGAGTGAATTGTTTTCATAAAGTTAATATTTAGTAAATGTCATGTAGTTCAACTGTAGAGAGATGACTAAAATCGATCAAATAAATACTTTGACTTCAGCGCATAAACACTATCTATATACAACGGGAGATTAGCCAATGGCCGGTTTCGACCTCAACCTGATCACGACTTTCGTCACGCTCTATGAAACCCAGAGTGTCACCGTGGCTGCTGAGCGACTCTGCGTGACTCAGCCATCAGTGAGCTATGCATTGGCCAAACTCAGGGAACAGTTCGATGACGCCTTATTCGTACGTAACCAACAAGGCATGCAACCTACGCGGCTGGCTACTCAGCTCTATGAGGGATTCAAGGAAGCCAGCCGTAGCATCAATGATGCCGTTTCCGAGGCACGCAAATTTTCCCCATCAACCTCAAAGCGACGTTTTCGCCTTGCCTTGTCGGATTTGGGGGAAATTGCTTTGCTGCCAAGAGTGCTCGACCGTCTCAACCAGATGGCGCCGAGTATCGAGCTTGACATCGTGCCGCTTGAGATCGACCAGGTCGCAACATGGCTGAACGATGGGCATATCGACGCGGCTATCTGTAGTCAGATATTGCCGGGGGCCGGCATTACCCACCAAAGGCTGATGAGCGAGCAATACTGTTGCCTGGTCGATGACGCTCATCCACGTATTGGCACGCAGATGAACATGCAGCAATTTCTCGCCGAACCCCATGCAATTGTCACCCGAACATCCGGCCATGGCATGGTAGAAGACGTCCTGAAAAAAATGGCCGTCGAGCGCCGAGTGCGGCTACGCATCCCACATTTTTCGGTACTGCCAAAGATCATCCCCGGGACTGAGATGATCACTATCTTGCCCTATCGCATTGCCTGGAGCTTTTGCGAATTTCCAGGAGATAAGCCATTGAAAGTCGTCGATCTACCTTTCGAGGTACCATCTTTCGAAGTGACCCTGCACTGGCATTCGCGAAGTGAAAAATCCACTTCGCTGAAGTGGTTCTGCGAGCAGATTGAGGCTGCACTTGGTGAGCCTTAAGACCGCTACCGGCAGATTCTGTTGAAAAAGTAGCGACCTCTCCGTGCCGACGGCAGAATCACTCTGTCGGTGAACGCGGGGACGAACAGCATGATGGGACCGCTACCGGGTGGACGGCTGCGCCTGTCCTACTCGTTCAATCTGGAAGACCATATCCCAGTCCAACACCTCCTGCGCAGTATCGACCAGTGTCTGGATCTGCGTGATCTACTCAGCTACCTTGCGGATTTCTACAGCTCCATCGGACGCCCCTCGATCGACCCAGAGTTGATGATGCGGATGCTGGTCATTGGCTACTGCTAAGTGGGCGATCGCTAATGGAGACAGGGATTTGTCCCGCGTAGCTCTCTCCGTTCTGGCAAAGGTAGCAGTCGTAATATCGCAAGATTTAAAGTGCTTAGTCGATGACCCTGCTGTCGTTACTTTGCCCTGCCACCAAGCATACCGCAGCAATATTGATTACCAGCGGCTTAGGTACTGGTGCCGTGAAAGTCGCAAGATCGTTATCGTTTACCAGGATAGAAACGGTATCGAGACGCAGCGTACCGTCTGGCCGTTCATGATGGGCTTATGTCACAGGAGCGCAAGTGGTGATCGCATGGTGTGAAATGCGTGAAGACTTTAGGGTATTCCGAGACGAGCGGATCAAGGTCGTCAAGTTTTGTGAGATGCAATACCCAGTCCTCACAGCCGTACTACGTAGAGACTGGATGCAGCGTCAAGCGCTGTTGGCAGTTCAGACAGGCTCTCAAAAGTGATGTTGATCCTTTATGGTATTTGTCATGGTTTTAAAGTTTTTCGTGCCTTGTAGGCTTCGGATTTACTGGTCTGTGCGGGGCTATTGATAATTGAGTGGGAATAAATTGTATTCTTTGCGTTAATTGAATAAAAAATAATGCCATTAGTGATTGACGTCATTAATGGCATTTTTCATAACAATATCGCCGGATTACGGCATTCCCTGAGACGATAAATACGGTTTGTCTTACCGAGAAATCAAAAGTCACAGGGGTCATACTGTCAGCCCCGTTCTTCAATCGCCGCGGGCGAACTCTCACGTTGATACCATGCAATTGACATCGCCAGGCCGAAAACCACCAGCGCCAGCGCGGCGGAAATCGCTAAACTGCCTCTCATCCCAAGATGATGATTCAGCCACGCGTAGGCAAACGGCGAGGCGGCGGCCAGCAGCTGCGCGGGAATCAACAAAATGCCGGTTCGCCGGGCATAATCCTCCGTGGCGAAAAGCTGCAGCGGCAGGGTGGCTTTAAATACGGTCGTCAGGCCGTTGATCGCGCCGTAACCCAGAACAAATCCACCAGCCCCCCAGGAGAGATATGACCCGCTCAGACCGAGCGCAAAGCAGAGCGGCATCGCCAGGGTGGTCAATATCGTTAGCCTTAACGGCGTAAGGGCGGAACCGGACGCGACTTCGAGAAAGCGCGCGCCGGTTTGCCCAATCCCCCACAGCATTCCCACTGCGACAGGCAGCCCAACGCTGGCGATAAACTCCGGAAGATGCGTCGAGGTACCGTTGGAAACGAAGGTCACCAGCGCAATCAGCGACGCGTAGAGCAGGGCGGAGCGCTTATCGCGGCCAGATAGCCGCTGGCGTTTAATCGCCAGCTGGGGTGGCGGCAATTTATTATTTGGCATTTTCCACAGCAGCATAGCGCTAAGCAGGCCGAACAGGGCATAGATCAGCAGCGCATGCCGCCAGTCCATCTGCGTCAGCAACCCTGCGCCGAGCGGCCAGAACAGAGCCGAAGCCAGCCCTCCGGCCAGCGTCACGCGCGAGATGATGAGTCTGGCGCTTTGCCCATAGATATTGACCAGCGCGGCAAACAGCGCGTCATAGAGCGCCAGGCGCATGCCGAACCCGGTCAGGGCCCAGGCGGCGAACCAGGCCGACAGGCTATGGACGTAAGCCATGATCAGGCAGCCTGCTGAAATCATCAGCGTACCTGTGACCACTATCCGTTGGCCGCCAAAGTGGGCCAGTAGCCGGGCGACAAATGGGGAGAGCATTGCCATCATGAGCATGGCGATAGTCAGGCCGAAGTAGATTTCCGTTGCGGCCCAGCCGGTCTCTTGGGCGATAGCTCTGGCGAAAGTGCCGGGCATATAAAACGATATTCCCCAGTTAATCAACTGGTTGCACCCGGCGGCAAGGGTGACAAAGCCCGGCGCGGAGAGTGATTTTGCAGGTGTTTTCATGATCGTCCATTTTGTTACGCTGTTGTCGGCAGCATACCCTGCACGCTATTGTGGAGGCAGGCCGGTCCATTTATGACCCTTATAAGAGAAACTTTGTGATGACGACGCTCAATCTGGGAAATCTGGCGACGTTCCGCCTGGTGGTACAGCGCGGAAGCTTCTCAGCCGCAGCTGACCTGCTGGGGTTGTCGCAGCCCGCGGTAAGCCTGCAGGTACGTCAGCTGGAACAATTTCTGCAGACCAGACTGCTTGAGCGCACCGGGCGAGGCATTAAGGCGACGGCGGCGGGAATCGCTTTGCTGGCGCATAGCGATCGGATTGAGCAGACGGTGAGCGCGGCGGTGCAATCGGTTAGCGAATTCAACCGTGAAATTAGCGGTTCGGTGACGCTGGGTACCGGGGCAACCGCCTGTATCCATCTATTACCTCCGCTGTTGCAGAAGCTGCATCAGGATCATCCTCTGCTGACGGTCAGGGTCACGGTTGGCAATACGCTGGAGGTCGTTCGGGCTATCGAAGAGAATCGGCTCGATCTTGGGCTTTGTACGCTACCGGCGAACGGACGCAGCCTGGCGGTAACGCCGGTATTAAATGAAGAGTTTGTCTGTATCTTCAGCGATGGGCAAGACGAGCTGTCCTCGCCGCTGACGCCAGAGATTCTGCAATCATTGCCGCTAATTGCTTTTGAAGCGGGTAGCGGAACCCGGGATCTGATTGACGGCTGGTTTCGCCATAATGGACTAATGGTCGTGCCCGTCATGCAGTTAGGCAGCATTGAGGCGATTAAGCGCATGGTGCGCGCGGGACTGGGATACAGCATTGTGCCGCGTATGGCGGTAGAGCATCCGCAGGATAGCATCGGCCTGAAGGTGCAATCGTTGACTCCGCTGCTGTATCGTCAGCTAGGCGTCGTTATGCGCCAGGATAAAATCATCAGCAAAGGCATTGCTGAATTGCTGCGTTTGCTACCTCAAATCGGTTGCTGAACGCGGTACGCAGCGCTTATTTTTGTACGGGCGTTTTCAGCGAGTCGGCAGGTTCAACAGTAATGGTGGATTGCTGCGACTGCTTCTTATCCTGATGATGATACCAGGCGCCGATGGAGGAGTAGACAAAGCGTCCAAAGAAGAAGATAAAGCTGATAAGCAGTACGATACGGGTCATGCGACGGTTAAATCGATGTCGTTTACGCATACTGGGTGCCTGACTCACAAAAGGTTCCTTAAAGTATACCCAAAGGATGGGCGATGTGCGTATTAAGGCACAGTAAAGCGGAAGGGTCAATTGATGAGAATGTAAAAATCCCAAGGCTAAAACATTAATAAATGTTATATAAGATAATCCTCGTATTTACATGCTTTCTGCTTATCGCAGATTGATGTTAAAAAAAAAGCATTATTAATATTAGCCTCGAGATTTCTTGATTTATATCAATCGTCTATTTTTTTCGACATCTAAAATCATCAGCAAGTTACGCGTTGTTATTCCTTGCGCGATTATGATGGTTGGTTGGATGCCTGCCTGAATATACCCTGCAGGATTTAGGGTTATCCGTAGAGCATCTATGAAAATAATTAAACTATACAGACAATATCGGGATAAATGGTGGGCGTTGCCGCTGATCTTGCCCATTCTTTTACTCCCTCTGGCAAGATGGGCTAACACCGATGCATTACTCAATGGTAATGAAGTTTATCTTTACTATTTACCCCTGGCGTTAGTACTGAGCCTGATGCTGTTTTTCGGCTGGGCCGCTTTGCCGGGCATCGTTCTCGGTTTGTTACTTACCATTACGCGCGGCATGACGCTGGAAGATTCCATCGGCGTGATTTTTCATTTTCTTATTCCGACGGTTCTTTGCTGGGGCGGGTATCGCGTTTTTGTCCCGCGCAGGCAGCAAATCTCGCACGGTAATGTGCGACTGATGCCTCAACGTTTATTCTGGCAGATGCTGCTACCATCACTGATCTTTCTTATCCTTTCCCAACTCGCCGAGTATTTGGGGATCCATCCGCGCGCAACCGGTTTGATTGGGGTCAACCCCTTAAGTTTGCGTTCGCTTATCACCTTTCAGGCCCTGATGGCCGGATGTTTGACCGGCGTGCCGCTATGCTACTTTCTGATTCGAATTATCCGCAACCCGCTCTATATTCGGGGTTTTGTTTCTCAGATTCGCCTGCAGATCGATCCAAGAATAAAGCGCTTAGAATTTATTTTATGGGTGGCAGTGCTGATCTTTTTATTGGTGCTGCTATTAATGCCGTTGAATAGTACGAGCACTATTTTTAGCACGAATTATACCTTGTCCTTGGTTATGCCCGTGATGCTGTGGGGGGCGATGCGTTTTGGCTATCGCTTCATTTCATTGGTTTGGTCCCCTATATTGATTGTTATTATCCACTTTCATTATCAATATCTCCCGCATTCACCGATTTACAGTAATCAGCTAGCTATTATCTCCTCAAGCTATCTGGTGTTTTCATTTATTATCGCCTATATGGCGATGCTGGCGACGCAGCAGAGAATTTTTTATGCGCGCATGCACAGGATGGCCTTTATGGATCCGGTTGTACGCTTGCCCAATATCCGGGCGCTAAGTCGGGCGTTAAATAAATTCTCCTGGTCAGTGGTGTGCTTCTTACGCATTCCCGAGCTGGAAATATTGGGCCGCCATTACGGCGTTCTGTTGCGTATTCAGTACAAACAACTGCTGGCCGAGTCGCTCAGCGAGCTATTGCAGCCTGGTGAGGATATCTATCAGATGGCCGGGCACGAGCTGGTTATCCATCTGCACAGTGAAGACCATCAGCAGCGAATCCCCCTGCTGTTTGACCACCTCAAAAAGTTTCGCTTTGTCTGGAATGGTATGCCGCTGCAGCCGCCCGTGGGACTCAGCTATTGTAACGTTCGCTCTCCGGTGACGCATCTGCATTTACTGCTTGGAGAACTCAGCGGCGTGGCTGACCTTTCCCTGGCGACCGGAAGTCCTGAAAATTTACAGCGCCGTGGCGCCATTAATACGCAGCAGGAGCTGAAAGACAAAGTCACGATAATGAATCAGCTGGTAAAGGCGCTGGAGCACGATCGCTTTATTCTGATGGCACAACAGATAGTCGGCATCCGGGGGGATAGCTATCATGAAGTTCTGCTGAGAATGCTGAATGACAACGATGAAATCATCATGCCTGATGTCTTCTTACCGGTGGCGCACGAGTTTGGACTGTCGGCGCGCATCGACAGTTGGGTCCTCGAACATACGCTGATCTTTATGGACAAGCGGCGCAAAAAGCTTCCTGGAATGCGTCTGGCGATAAATATTTCACCTTTTTCTGTGAGTAACAGCCATTTCCATCAGCAGGTAAAAACGCTGCTGGAGCATTATGACATCGAACCCTGGCAGATTATTTTTGAGCTGACGGAGAACCATTCGCTTACCAATCCCGAGCAGGCACGGAAAACCCTGGCGCAGCTTCAGGACCTGGGCTGTCGGGTCGCGATTGATGATTTTGGCACCGGCTATGCCAGCTATGCGCGGCTGAAAACGCTGAATGCGGATTTGTTGAAAATTGACGGCAGTTTTATTCGTAATCTGGTGACCAGCAGTCTGGACTATCAGGCCGTTGCCTCTATTTGCCTTCTGGCGAGGATGAAAAATATGCAGGTGGTGGCTGAATATGTCGAAACGCCAGAGATTCGTCAGGCCGTGGTTTCACTGGGGATCGATTATATGCAGGGCTATGATATCGGCAAGCCGGCCCCGCTTGAGGCGTTGGTTGAGGATGAATAAGCGAATGGGCCGGATTTTCCGGCCCATATGAGTGAAGCTAGCTTGCCGCGTCAGGCTTCTCTTCTTCGCTGATTTTCAGCCACCAGTCAGGTACGCCTTCCCAGTACTCCTGCTCTTTTTCCAGATCGAGCAATACCAGCGCATTCTGGCTAAACCAGTCATGCGGGAAGGTCAGCGTCCAGTGGTTCGCCTCGGTTTTCAGCGTAAGGGTTGGCGGCGTGGTCGTCGCCTGTCGCTGGTTATTCAGCAGCACCCCAAGGCGCAGCAGCTGTATTAACGGCAGAAACTGCTTTTTCTTAAACAGCGTAAAACGCGGTAAATCATCCAGCTTAATCGCTTTACGGTGATAGCGAACTAAGGTGGCCATCAGCATCTGCTGTTCCTGATTAAAGCCCGGCAGATCGCTGTTTTGCAGGATGTAAGCCGAATGGCGGTGCATGCCGCTGTGGTTAATATTTAAGCCGACTTCATGCAGCATGGTCGCCCATTTCAGCAGCGCCGCCAGATGAGGGTTCGCAAGCTTGGGATTCTGCTCCTGCCATTGCTCAAAAATATGCGTGGTGGTCTCCAGTACCCGACGCGCCTGCTCGCGGTCGATATTGTACTGGTTCGCCAGACTTTGTGCGGTGCGGCTACGGATATCCTGGTGACGGAAACGTCCTTCCATCTCGTACAGTACGCCTTCGCGCAGCGCGCCGTCGGATAAGCGCAGCTCTTTAATCGCCAGCGCGTCAAACACCCCGCAAAGAATCGCCAGGCCGGGAGCAAAAACGGCTTTACGATCTTCCGAGAGTCCAGGCAGGCTCAGCGAGTCGAAGTTTTTATACTTCAGTAGTTCTTCGACCAGCATCTCAAGGCGCTCTGGGGTGATAAAGCCGTCTTTCTCACCCATGGCCACCAGCACTTCGTGAGCGGCTTTAATGGTGCCCGATGCGCCGAGGGCGACGTTCCACCCCTGGATGCGGAACTGCCAGGCCAGGGTTTCCAGCTTTTGCACGGCCGACAGACGCGCGCGCTGGAAATTCTCTTTGTTGATGACGCCGCCAGCAAAGTAGGCCTGAGAGAAGCTCACGCAGCCCATACGGCGGCTTTCCACCAGACGAGGCTCGAAATCCTCGCCGATCACCAGTTCGGTAGAGCCGCCGCCGATATCGATGACCAGCTTACGCCCTCGCTCCGGCTGCGTATGCTCCACGCCCATAAAAATCAGACGCGCTTCCTCGTTGCCGGGGATGATTTCAATGGGGTAGGGGATGACCTGCTCCGCGCGCTTAAGGAACTCTGCGGCGTTTGTCGCCTGGCGCAGCGTGTGCGTGCCGACGATGCAGACGCTTGACGGGTCAAAACCCTGCAGGCGCTCGGCGAACAGCGACAGGCAGTTCAGCCCGCGCGTCATAGCCTCTTCGCTCAGTACAGAGTTTTCATCCAGACCATCGGCCAGATGTACCCGCTGTTTCAGACGACCGATGATCTGCATAGCCCCGTCAACGACACGGGCGATCACCATATGAAAACTGTTCGAACCGAGGTCGACCGCAGCGAACTCCTGCGGCCGAGGGGCATTTTCGTTTATTGGCATAGGTTAGTCGGGCTGTTCAAGTGATTTGAGGTAGTCGTATATCGCCATCTGTGCACGGACTTTGCGGCGATTGCCGCGCGGCACGTAGCGATTGCTCAGTTCTTTATCAAGATAGCGCGCTTTCACTGTATCGTTGAAGAGGAGATCGAAAATATCCAGCACCCGCTGCTTCAGGCGCGGATCCAGCAGCGGCGCGGCCACTTCGATACGATAGTCAATATTGCGCGTCATCCAGTCCGCGGACGATAGCCAAACCTGTTTATCGCCGCCGTTTTCAAAGCAATAAACGCGGTCATGCTCAAGGAAACGGTCAACAATGCTGGTCACGCGAATATTTTCGCTGATTCCTTCCAGACCGGGGATCAGCGAACACATACCACGAATAAGCAAATTAACCGGCACGCCGGAGCTTGAAGCGGCGTAGAGACGATCTACCAGACCTTTATCGACCAGGTTGTTCAGCTTCAGCATGATGCCCGACGGCTGACCATTTTGCGCGTTGGCGATTTCACGATCGATCATCTCATAAAGCAGACGACGTGAGTTTTGCGGCGACACTAGCAGATAATCGAAGCTGACCGGGCGGTAGGGGTTTTCAATAAAGTTAAATACCCGGCGGACTTCATTGGTGATGCGCGCATCGGCGGTCAGCAGCGAGTAGTCGGTATAAAGCCGCGCGGTTTTTTCGTTGAAGTTGCCGGTGCCGATATGCGCATAGCGCACGACTTCATCGCCCTCTTTTCGCGAAACCAGGAACAGCTTGGCGTGGATCTTGAGGCCCGGCGCGGAGAAGATAACGTGCACGCCGGCTTCGGTCAGGCGCTTAGCCCAATGAATATTGGCTTCTTCATCGAAACGCGCCTGCAGCTCAACGACCACCGTCACTTTCTTACCGTTGTGGGCGGCATGAATCATCGAATCGATAATACGTGAATCTTTCGCGACGCGGTAGATGTTGATTTTGATAGCCAGCACGCTTGGGTCGAAAGAGGCCTGGCGCAGCAGCTCAAGGACGTGTTCGAACGTATGGTACGGGTAGTAAAGCAGCACGTCGCGTTCGCGGATTGCGTCAAAGCCGTTGCGGAATTTATCGAACCACAGATGACGCAGACGCGGCATCGGTTTGTTGACCAGATTCGCTTTGCCCACGTTGGGGAAGCCGATAAAGTCTTTAAAGTTGTGGTAACGACCGCCCGGCAGCATCGAATCGTAGTTGGAGATGGAGAGCTTATCGCGCAGCATTTCGACCATTGCGTCGGGCATATCGCGCTGATAAACGAAGCGCACCGGCTCGGCGGTCAGACGCTGTTTCAGGCTGGAGGACATCAGCTCCATCAGGCTCGATTCCATCTCGTGCACCAGATCGTATTCGGCGTCACGGGTCATTTTCATCGAGTAGGCGTTCAGCGCGTCGTAATCGAAAAAGCCCTTGAAGATATCATCCAGGCAGTAGCGCAGGATGTTATCTAGTAAAATCATCGGTTTGCGCCGGCGAGGCGCTTCCGGCGGCAGGTTAACAAAACGCGGCACCTTGTCAGACGGAATCTCAAGCAGCGCGTAATTAATGGTATCTCCGCGGATAATTTCGACGGCCAGGTAGGTGTAATCATCCTTCAGAAACTGCACTAAATCCGTTTCGCGGTTAATCAGGATTGGCGTGATGTGCTGACGAAGATACAGCTTGAAGTAGTTACGCAGCCAGGACTGCTGGTTGACGGAGAGCTGGCGTTCGTTGATCAGGAAAATCTGGTTACGCGCCATTTCCAGCAGCAGCTCGTTGTATAAACCGTCAAACTCCTGATCGGCCTTGAGCACGCGAGCCTGGATTTTGCCTAGCAGGTGACGTGAGTGGGCGGTACTGCCTTGTTCTTCGCTAATGATGATGCGGCGCTTAAGCTCGGCGAACCGCACTTTATAAAATTCATCGAGGTTATTGGAGTAAATCCCCAAAAAGCGCATGCGCTCGATCAGCGGATTGCTTTTGTCCGCCGCTTCCTGAAGTACGCGTTCGTTAAAGGACAACCAACTGAGTTCTTTTTCGATGTATAGCTTTTCCTGGCCCATTACAGCTCACACTCCGTTTTACTCACAGGACATAGACTATTATGACGAAATTTTCCGCATAGCGATTCACTCTGTCACAACTATATGACAGTAAGAAGAACTATTTCTTCAATATGATTGATTGTTAAACGATTTTAATCAAAAAAAAGCCCCGCGTGGATAAAACGCAGGGCGATGGGTTACTCTTCGGCGGCGTAGCCTTGCGGCGGTAGCTTTATTTCATCAAGCCAGGCTTCGTTTCCTTCCGCGCGCAGGCGGCCATCGACAAACCAGCTGATTGCCAGGGGATAGATATCGTGTTCCTGAGCTTGTACTCGGGCGGTAATGTCGTCTTCGGTATCTTCAGCGAACACCGGTACCTTAGCCTGCAGAACCACCGGGCCTCCGTCCAGCTCATCGGTCACAAAATGCACCGACGTCCCGTGCTCCTCATCGCCATTTTCCAGCGCCTGGCGATGGGTGTGCAGCCCCGGATATTTTGGCAGCAGGGAAGGGTGGATATTCAGCATACGCCCCTGATAGTGGGCGACAAACGCCGGGCTAAGAATCCGCATGTAGCCGGCGAGAACCACCAGATCCGGCGCGTAAGCGTCGATCTCGTGCATCAGCTCGCGGTCGAAAGCTTCCCGGTTGGCAAACTGGCTGGCGGCGAGCGCGTGTGCCGGAATATTGGCCGCGCGGGCGCGCTCAAGGCCGAATGCGTCGGCCTTGTTGCTGAAGACTGCACGCAGGGTGCCGTTGATTTTTTTCCGGGCGCAGGCGTCAATAATCGCCTGAAGGTTGCTACCGTTACCGGAAATCAGCACCACGATGTTTTTCATTCAATAACCACACGCTGTTCGGAATCAGAGGCTTTGATATACCCTATTTTCCATGCGCTTTCACCTTTGTCGTTCAGGAAGGCAATGGCTTTATCCGCTGCTTCCGCCGGCAGCGCGATAACCATGCCGACGCCGCAGTTAAAGGTGCGATACATTTCGTGGCTGCTGACGTTACCGGCGGTTTGCAGCCAGTTGAATACGTCCGGCCACTGCCAGGAGGATTCATCGATGACTGCCTGAGTGTTGTCCGGCAGCACGCGCGGAATGTTTTCCCAGAAGCCGCCGCCGGTCAGGTGGGCGATGGCGTGCACGTCGACGTTGGCAATCAGGTCGAGTACGGATTTCACATAAATTCGGGTCGGCGCCAGCAGATGGTCGGCCAGCGGCTTACCGTTGAGATCGGTGGTTTGCGGGTCAACGCCGCTGACTTCGATAATTTTGCGCACCAAAGAGTAGCCGTTAGAGTGCGGGCCGCTGGAAGCCAGCGCCACCAGCACGTCGCCATCGGCCACTTTGCTACCGTCGATAATTTCTGATTTTTCTACCACCCCAACGCAGAAACCGGCCACGTCATAATCTTCGCCGTGGTACATGCCCGGCATTTCCGCCGTCTCGCCGCCCACCAGCGCGCAGCCTGACTGCAGGCAACCTTCGGCAATGCCGCTGATTACGCTCGCCGCAGTATCGACATCCAGTTTGCCGGTCGCGTAGTAATCAAGGAAGAACAGCGGCTCTGCGCCCTGAACCACGAGGTCGTTTACGCACATAGCGACCAGGTCGATACCGATAGTGTCGTGACGCTTCAGGTCCATCGCCAGACGCAGCTTGGTGCCGACGCCGTCGGTGCCGGAGACCAGAACCGGTTCGCGATATTTCTGCGGCAGCGCGCACAGCGCGCCGAATCCGCCCAGTCCACCCATCACTTCCGGGCGGCGGGTTTTCTTCACCACGCCCTTAATACGGTCGACGAGAGCGTTGCCTGCATCAATATCCACGCCGGCATCTTTATAGCTGAGAGAGGTTTTATCGGTCACTGCGAAGTCTCCACGCGTTTGCGGTAGCAATAAAAAACGGCGCAATTCTAACAGGGATAGCAAACGTTTGCGAGCCTGCTTTGCAGTCGACGTTAAACGGCCGTTAAGTGCGCAAATTTGATACTGTTCACGAAAATGAAACCGGGTACATTCTTCTGCTTGCCAGCGTTGCTGGGAATAATCATCATGCCAATGAAACCGGTTTCTTTTGTGCTGCAAGCAGAGAGAAACCGCGAATTTGATGGATTCTGGAGGAAAGCTGAGGATGAAAATTGCCGCATTTGATATCGGTGGCACGGCGTTAAAAATGGGGGTAATGACGCGCGAAGGCACGCTGCTGGAGAAAGGAAAGCAGGCCATCATCGACAGCGACGGCGACCAGATCCTGCAGGCAATGCTGGCGTGGATCGCCGCGCATCCGGCGTGCGAAGGGGTGGTCATCAGCGCGCCCGGCTACGTTAACCCGCATACCGGCTTTATCGAAATGGGCGGCGCCATCCGTAAATTCGATAACTTCGCCATCAAGAGCTGGCTTGAGCAGCAGCTGCGCCTGCCCGTGGCCATTGAGAACGATGCTAACTGCGTGCTGCTGGCCGAGCGCTGGCGGGGTAAAGCTGCCGATATGAGCAACTTTCTGGTCCTGACCATCGGTACCGGCATCGGCGGGGCTATTTTCTGTAATAACCAACTGGTCCACGGCGCGCGTTTCCGCGCCGGGGAGTTCGGCTATATGCAAACCGCGCGTCCGGGTACCCGCGATGTACGGCGCTATTCGATGAATGAAAACTGCACGCTGCGCGTGCTGCGCCATCGCTACGCTGAGCATATCGGTAAGGCGCTGGAAGAGGTGACCGGCGAAGAGATTTTTGACCGCTACGATGCGGGCGACGCCACCTGTCGACGTCTGGTCGCGGAATTCTTTAACGGCCTGGGCACCGGGCTATATAACCTCGTCAACTTATTCGATCCGCAAACGATTTTGATCGGCGGCGGGATTGTGGAACGGCCGGGTTTTCTGTCGCTGCTGCGAGAACATCTGGCCTGGTTTGGCATTGCGGAATATATCGACACCGTTAGCCACGGCAACGATGCCGGGCTGGTAGGCGCGGTTTACCATTTCAATCAGCAATACCGGTCGCATAGCGGCGACTGCGCATAGGGAGAGAACATGTCCGGATTTAAAGAAGGTTTTCTGTGGGGCGGCGCGGTGGCGGCGCATCAGCTGGAAGGCGGCTGGAAAGAGGGCGGTAAAGGGGTGAGCGTCGCCGACGTGATGACCGCAGGCGCGCACGGCGTACCGCGCGAAATCACCGATGGCGTGCAGCCGGGGAAAAACTACCCCAACCACGAAGCGATTGATTTTTATCATCGCTATAAAGACGACATTAAGCTGTTTGCCGAAATGGGCTTCAAATGCTTCCGCACCTCCATTGCCTGGACGCGCATCTTCCCGCTGGGCGATGAGCAAGAACCTAACGAAGCCGGGCTGCAGTTTTACGACGACCTGTTCGATGAGTGCCTGAAGCACGGTATTGAGCCGGTAATTACGCTCTCCCACTTCGAAATGCCGTACCATCTGGTGACGGAGTATGGCGGCTGGCGTAACCGTAAACTGATTGATTTCTTCGTCCGCTTTGCCCGGGTGGTGTTTGCCCGCTACCAGCATAAAGTGAAGTACTGGATGACCTTCAATGAGATCAATAACCAGGCCAACTTCCACGAAGATTTTGCGCCGTTCACCAACTCCGGACTGAAATATCTGCCGGGTGAGGACCGCGAGCCGGTCATGTTTCAGGCGGCGCACTATGAGCTGGTCGCCAGCGCGCTGGCGGTTAAAGCCGCCCGCGAAATTAACCCGTCATTGCAGATTGGCTGCATGATCGCCATGTGTCCGATTTACCCGCTGAGCTGCGCGCCCAACGACATGATGATGGCGATGAACGCCATGCATCGCCGCTACTGGTTTACCGACGTTCACGTGCGTGGCCGTTATCCGCAGCACCTGTTGAACTACTTCGAGCGTCGCGGTTTTGCGCTGGACATCACCGAAGAAGACCGCGTAGCGCTGACTCAGGGCTGCGTCGACTATATCGGCTTTAGCTACTATATGTCGTTTGCCACGAAAGCAACGGATGATAATCCGCAGCTGGATTATGATGAAAGCAAGAGCCTGGTTTCCAACCCGTACGTGCAGAAGTCAGACTGGGGCTGGCAGATTGATCCGGTCGGGCTGCGCTACTCCCTGAACTGGTTCTGGGACCATTACCAGCTGCCGCTGTTTATCGTTGAGAACGGCTTCGGCGCCATCGACGTGCGCGAAGCGGACGGATCGGTAGACGATCAGTATCGTATTGACTACCTTTCCGCCCATATCGCCGAGATGAAAAAAGCGGTAGTTGAGGATGGCGTCGACCTGATGGGCTATACCCCGTGGGGCTGTATCGATCTGGTTTCCGCGGGAACCGGTGAGATGAAAAAACGCTACGGCTTTATCTACGTGGATAAAGATAATGAGGGCAACGGCACGCTGGCGCGTAGCCGTAAGAAATCTTTTACCTGGTATCAGCAGGTGATCGGCAGCAACGGCGAAAAGCTATAAAACTGCCGTAAAGCCCCATTCAGCCCCGCCTTCGCGGGGTTTTTTTATTTTGTCTTATACTGGCTCAGGCAGCGTAAAGCATTTTGGTTGATCCCGGTCAAACATATCGGCTATGGCGTAAAAGGTAAAAGGCGGTATAATCCGGCGATTTTTTTTGTGGCTGCCCCTCAGAGGAGAAAGAGAATGAAGATCGTGGAAGTGAAACACCCACTCGTCAAACACAAGCTGGGCCTGATGCGTGAGCACGACATCAGCACCAAACGCTTCCGTGAACTCGCCTCAGAAGTTGGCAGCTTACTGACTTATGAAGCAACTTCCGATCTGGCGACTGAAAAAGTCACCATTGAAGGCTGGAACGGCCCGGTTGAAATTGAGCAGATCAAAGGCAAGAAAATTACCGTTGTGCCGATTCTGCGCGCGGGTCTGGGAATGATGGAAGGCGTGCTTGAGCACGTACCTAGCGCACGCATCAGCGTGGTGGGCATCTACCGTAACGAAGAGACGCTTGAGCCGGTTCCTTACTTCCAGAAGCTGGTATCCAATATTGACGAACGCATGGCGCTGGTGGTTGACCCGATGCTGGCAACCGGCGGTTCAATGATCGCCACCATCGACCTGCTGAAAAAAGCGGGCTGCAGCAGCATTAAGGTGCTGGTTCTGGTGGCGGCGCCGGAAGGCATCGCCGCGCTGGAGAAAGCGCATCCGGACGTTGAGTTGTACACCGCGTCCATTGACCAGGGCCTGAACGAGCACGGATACATTATTCCGGGGCTCGGCGACGCCGGCGATAAGATTTTTGGTACGAAATAATTGATGAAGTAGAAAAAGCCGACTTTGAGAGTCGGCTTTTTTTTGAATAAAACACACCAACAGCAATCAACAAACGACTCTCAGAGGAAAATGCTATGACGCGCCGTGCTATCGGGGTGAGTGAAAGACCGCCGCTTTTACAGACAATCCCGCTTAGTTTGCAACATCTGTTCGCCATGTTTGGCGCAACGGTACTGGTGCCCGTTCTGTTCCATATCAACCCGGCCACGGTACTGCTGTTTAACGGCATCGGAACGCTGTTATATCTTTTCATCTGCAAAGGCAAAATCCCGGCTTATCTTGGATCGAGCTTTGCGTTTATCTCCCCGGTACTGCTTTTGCTGCCGCTGGGTTACGAAGTCGCTCTCGGCGGATTCATCATGTGCGGCGTGCTGTTTTGCATCGTCTCCTTTATCGTCAAAAAAGCAGGAACCGGCTGGCTGGACGTGATGTTCCCGCCGGCGGCGATGGGCGCGATTGTCGCGGTTATCGGCCTGGAGCTGGCGGGCGTGGCGGCGAATATGGCCGGTCTGCTGCCCGCTGACGGACAATCGCCGGACAGCAAAACCATTATTATTTCGATGGTGACGCTGGCGGTGACGGTTTTCGGTTCGGTGCTGTTCCGCGGTTTCCTGGCGATTATCCCGATTTTAATCGGCGTCCTGGTCGGCTACGCGCTCTCCTTCGTGATGGGCGTCGTCGATACCACGCCAATCGCCGAGGCCCACTGGTTTGCGCTGCCGACCTTTTACACCCCGCGCTTTGAATGGTTTGCGATTTTCACCATTCTGCCCGCCGCGCTGGTGGTGATCGCCGAGCACGTTGGACATCTGGTAGTAACGGCCAATATCGTCAAGAAAGATCTGATCCGCGATCCGGGCCTGCATCGTTCAATGTTTGCCAACGGCCTGTCTACGGTGATCTCCGGCTTCTTTGGCTCAACGCCAAACACTACCTACGGCGAGAACATTGGCGTGATGGCGATCACCCGCGTCTACAGCACCTGGGTTATCGGTGGCGCGGCGATCATCGCGATTCTGCTCTCCTGCGTCGGCAAGCTGGCGGCGGCGATCCAGATTATCCCGCTGCCGGTAATGGGCGGCGTCTCGCTGCTGCTGTACGGGGTCATCGGCGCTTCGGGTATTCGCGTGCTGATCGAATCTAAAGTCGATTACAACAAGGCGCAGAACCTGATTCTGACCTCCGTTATCCTGATCATCGGCGTCAGCGGGGCGAAAGTACATATCGGCGCCGCTGAGCTGAAAGGCATGGCGCTGGCGACCATTGTTGGCATCGGTCTGAGCCTGATCTTCAAGCTGATAAGCGTGCTGCGTCCGGAAGAGGTGGTCCTCGACGCTGCGGATAGCGAAGAAGCGAAACATTGATCCCTATACCGGGCGGCGATCCCGCCCGGTTCTCTCCTTGCCTATTTCTGTGCTAAACTCTCCGCGTTTTTCTGCAAGCCTATGTTGAGGTCCATCTGAACGCACCGGCACAGCTCTCTTTGCCACTGTATCTTCCCGATGATGAAACTTTCGCGAGTTTCTGGCCGGGCGATAACCCTTCTCTTCTTGCCGCCCTTCAGAACGTGCTGCGGCAGGATCATAGCGGATACATCTATATCTGGTCACGGGAAGGGGCGGGGCGCAGCCATCTCCTGCACGCGGCCTGCGCGGAGCTCTCCCAGCGCGGCGATGCGGTGGGTTACGTTCCTCTGGATAAACGGACGTGGTTCGTTCCTGAAGTGCTGGATGGAATGGAGCAGCTCTCGCTGGTTTGCATCGATAATATTGAGTGTGTGGCGGGCGATGAACTGTGGGAAATGGCGATTTTCGACCTCTATAACCGCATTCTCGAGTCCGGTAAAACCCGGCTGTTGATTACCGGCGACCGACCGCCGCGCCAGCTCAAGCTGGGCCTGCCGGATCTGGCTTCGCGTCTTGACTGGGGGCAAATCTACAAGCTGCAGCCGCTGTCGGATGAAGACAAGCTCCAGGCGCTTCAACTGCGCGCGAGGCTGCGTGGTTTCGAAATGCCGGAAGATGTCTGCCGCTTCCTGCTTAAGCGGCTGGATCGCGAAATGCGTTCGCTGTTTATGACGCTCGATCAGCTCGATCGCGCTTCAATTACCGCCCAGCGCAAGCTAACCATTCCTTTCGTGAAAGAGATCCTCAAGCTTTAGCGGAGCCGTGGCTTGAGGACCCGATCGTTTAGTTAACGATGTCCAGAACCTGTTCCGGCGGACGACCGATGCGGGCCTCGCCGTGGCTGACGACGATAGGCCGCTCAATCAGCTTTGGATTATCAATCATTGCCTGGATCAGCGCTTCTTCGCTGAGCTGCGGATTCGCGAGATCGAGTGATTTATAGAGATCTTCTTTCTGGCGCATTAACTCGCGCGCGCTGGCCATTCCCAGCATCTTCAGCAGCTGGCGCAGCGTTGCGGTATCCGGCGGCGTCTCCAGGTAGAGCACCACTTCAGGATCGATACCGTTAGCCTTCAGCAGGCTCAGGGTGTCGCGACTCTTGGAGCAGCGCGGGTTGTGATAGATTTTGACCGTATCGGACATGAGATCTCCTTACATTTTCTGGTACGGTTTGAAGCGTTCCTGCAGCTGACGCAGCTGATCGATACGCGCATCATAGCGGGCCTGCTGCAGACTGCCTAATTTGACCTGTGAACTGGCGCTGCTGAGTAGGGTAATGGCCTGATCGAGTCGGCCAACCAGCGCCATGCCCTCCGCGCGCGCTGCCAGCTCCTGATCGCGATTTCCCAGCTTAGCTTCTGCTTGCGCCAGCAAATCCCAACCATTGACGTCATCTTTATTGTTAAAGGTATAGCGGTTAAGGATCGTCGCCGCTTCCCCCGGCTGCCCGCCTTCCAGCAGGGCGTTGGCGAGGTTGAGCTGTAGTACCGGGTTAGTACGCAGTTCGCGGGCGCCCTTCAGGCGGTTAATCGCGTCAGTGGCTCGCTTTTGTCCAAGATCGATATCGGTCGCCAGGTCAAGGTACCAGGCATTTTGCGGTTCGGCGCTCAGCAGCGGCTGTAGCGTTTTGCGCGCCAGATCGTAATTGTTGCTGCCCATCGCCAGCAGCGCGCGGCCGTACTGGGCGGCGTGCTGTTCGCGAATATTGCCTTTTTCCCAGCTGCTCAGCAGGTCGTTGCCTAGCTTATTGTCGCCGGAGGTGTACATTCCCAGCGTTCTGGCTTTTGCCAGGTAGAAGTCAGCCGAGGATTGCACGACCACCGGGCGCATCTGGTTCGCACGGTTGCGGGCGTCGGCGAGACGGCTTTCCGGCAAGGGGTGGGTTAGCAGCATTTCCGGCGGCCGGGTCGAGTAGCGCGACTCGTCAAGCAGCTTGCCCATAAACGCCGGCATCGCCTGCGGATCGAAACCTGAACGTTGAAGGACCTGAATACCAATGCGGTCTGCCTCTTCCTCGTTTTGGCGGGTAAAGCTGATCAGCCCCTGCTGGCTGCCCGCCAGGGTGCCGGTCAGCGCGGCCATACCGGCCTGTGGGCTGGCCATCGCCAGCAGAATCGACCCCAAAGCGCCAACCCAGGTCAGCGGAGCGTTACGCTTTTGGTCTTCCATCGCGCGGGCAAGGTGGCGCTGGGTGACGTGAGAAATTTCGTGCGCCATTACCGACGCCAGCTCGCTTTCATTATCCGAGTAGCGGAACAGCGCCGAGTGCAGTACGACGTTACCGCCGAAGAAAGCAAAGGCGTTTATTTGATCGTTATTAATCAGATAAAAGTGGAACGGAGTGCGCACCGAATTGGCGTGCGACACCAGGCGCATGCCTAAACCGTTGATATATTGCACCAGCAGCGGATCGTTAATTAACGGCGCGCTGCCGCGCAGCTGGCGCACGTAGTAATCTCCCATCTGCATTTCCTGGCCAATGGAGAGCGTGCTTCCTGCGGAGGTGCCCATGTCCGGCAGAGTGTCTGCGGTATCGGCAAAAGCAGGTAATATTGAACCCAGCGTCAGCGACGCTATGACGGTCGCCACCAGCGTTTTCTTCAACTGCCTGAACATAACCTCTGTCCTGTAATGTAGGTGTGCCAGTTTGACCGATTGTGCGGCGTAATGTTCCCTGACCGCAAGCAGGTCCAGCGAGTTTAGCCGTCGTTTGCGGCGTTGCAAATATGATATTCACCCGACCGTTAATGTTTGTGGTTTTACCCATAAAAAGCGAAGTCTTTTTTGTGACATTTCGATACAATTCCTGAGATTGTTACAGCTCCGCTCTTCAGGGAAGGGTTTTATGCTCCAGATGTTAATGCAGTGGTACCGTCGTCGGTTCAGCGATCCGGAGGCGATAGCGCTGCTGGTCATTTTGCTGGCTGGGTTCGGCATTATGTTTTTCTTCAGCGGCCTGCTGGCACCTTTATTAGTGTCGATTGTTCTGGCCTATCTGCTGGAGTGGCCCACCGTCAGACTGGAGCGTATCGGGTTTTCACGTACCTGGGCCACCTCGGTCGTTCTGATTCTGTTCGTCGGCATTCTGCTGCTGATGGCGTTTGTGGTGATGCCGGTTGCCTGGCAGCAGGGTATTTATCTGATCCGCGATATGCCGGGGATGTTGAATAAACTTTCCGATTTTGCCGCGACGGTGCCGCGCCGTTATCCGGCCTTAATGGATGCCGGCATTATCGACGCGATGGCGGAGAACATGCGCAGCCGCATGTTAACCGTCGGCGACTCGGTGGTGAAGTATTCGCTGGCTTCGTTGGTCGGGCTGCTGACCCTGGCGGTCTATCTGGTGCTGGTGCCGCTGATGGTTTTCTTTCTGCTGAAGGATAAAGAGCAGATGCTTAACGCCGTACGCCGTGTGCTGCCGCGCAACCGCGGCCTGGCCGGGCAGGTATGGAAAGAGATGAACCAGCAAATTACCAACTATATTCGCGGTAAGGTGCTGGAGATGATTGTCGTCGGCGTGGCGACATGGATTGGCTTTATCCTTTTTGGCCTCAACTATTCGCTGCTGCTGGCGGTGCTGGTGGGGTTCTCGGTATTAATCCCCTATATCGGCGCGTTTGTGGTCACCATTCCGGTGGTGGGCGTGGCGCTGTTCCAGTTTGGCGCGGGAACCGAGTTCTGGAGCCTGTTTGCGGTGTACCTGATTATTCAGGCGCTGGATGGCAACCTGCTGGTGCCGGTACTCTTCTCGGAAGCCGTTAATCTGCATCCGCTGGTGATTATTCTGTCGGTGGTGATTTTTGGCGGTCTGTGGGGATTCTGGGGCGTGTTCTTCGCGATTCCGCTGGCGACGCTCATCAAAGCGGTGGTGCACGCCTGGCCGGATGGCCTGATAGTGGAAGACGAGCATTAGCGCGAAGCCGCAAGAAATGCCCTAAAAAAAGACGCCGGGTGGTTGAGAACGACCCGGCGTCTTGCGTTTGTCTTAGCGTCAGGCGTTTTCTTTCAGCCAGTTCAGCACCACGTCGTGGTGATTGCTGGTTTTGAAATCATCAAACACATGTTCGATTTTGCCGTTGGCGTCGATGAGGAAGCTAATACGATGGATACCGTCGTAGGTTTTCCCCATAAAGGTTTTTTCACCCCAGATACCAAACTGCTCGCATACCTGATGATCTTCATCAGACAGGAGAGTGAAGTTCAGCAGCTCTTTTTCGGCGAAACGGGAGAGTTTTTCTGGTTTATCCGTACTGATACCCAGTACTTCAACGCCTGCTTTTTTCAGGTCGTCCATATTATCGCGTAAACCGCACGCCTGTACGGTGCAGCCCGGGGTCATGGCTTTCGGATAAAAATAAACCAGAACACGCTGTCCCTGGAAGTCGGTCAAATTTACTTCCTCGCCGTCCTGGTCCGGTAAGCTAAATTTCGGTGCAATATCACCGGCTTTCAGTGGGTTCATCACTCAAACTCCATCCTGTTCATCATGCTGTGAATAATTAACAATGTTAATACTGCCTTGTGCATTCAGTTCTGTACATAGGGCTTTGAACGCTTGTTCGATATTTGATGCATTTTGCGTAGTCGGGCTGTGTGCGGTGATCTGGATAAAAAGCTGCGCTGACTCGTCGTTCGCACCGGGCTGAGTGCGGGAAACCAGCTCGGCAATGTTCATTTTCCACGTATCGCACAGCGCCGTAAATCGCTCAATGATATGCGGTGAATCCGGCACCTCAACCTGAACCCAGACGGTGTTCTGCATCGCCTGAGGCGGCCTCGCGGTTGTACGCTTCATCACGATAAGCAGATCCAGCTCGGCGCCTTTCAGCGGCAGAGTTGACTCAATCAGGTTAATTGCATTCCACGAGCCGGAAAGCAGCATGATAAACGTAAACTCATCGCCAAGCATGGCCAGCCGACTGTCTTCAATATTACAGCCGCAGCTGCTGACGTGACGAGTGATCGTATTCACGATGCCTGGGCGGTCAGCACCCAACGCGGTAATAACCAGATAGTGTTGTAATGAGGCTGTCAAACCTGTTCTTCCTTTAAAAAGGTGAGGTAACGTTAGGAAAGCATAAAAAAAACCGGCATACAACATCCCTGATGGCATCGGGTCTCTTGCTTTTATTGCGACTCCAAACGTAACATTGAGAATCTTGTCCCACTTATGCTCTGAGGATGGCCCATGTTTACGGGAAGTATTGTAGCGCTTGTCACGCCGATGGATGAAAACGGCAACGTCTGCCGGTCAAGCCTGAAAAAACTGATTGATTATCATGTCGCCAGCGGAACCTCGGCGATCGTTTCGGTAGGAACTACCGGAGAGTCCGCAACATTGAGCCATGAAGAGCATGGTGATGTGGTCATGCAGACGCTGGAACTGGCCGACGGGCGTATTCCGGTTATTGCCGGCACCGGTGCAAATGCAACCGCAGAGGCGATTAGCCTGACCAAACGATTCAACGATAGCGGCGTGGTTGGCTGCCTGACGGTAACGCCGTATTACAACCGCCCGACCCAGGAAGGGCTGTTCCAACACTTTAAAGCTATCGCAGAGCATACTGACCTGCCGCAAATCCTGTATAATGTGCCGTCCCGTACCGGTTGCGATATGCTGCCTGACACCGTTGGCCGTCTGGCGGAAATTAAAAATATTATCGGTATTAAGGAAGCGACGGGGAACTTAAGCCGCGTTCATCAGATCAAAGAGCTGGTTTCAGATGACTTTATTCTGCTGAGCGGCGATGACGCGACCGGAATGGACTTTATGCAGCTTGGCGGTCATGGCGTGATTTCCGTAACGACAAACGTTGCGGCGCGTGAAATGGCCGAGATGTCCCGACTGGCGCTAGCAGGTCAATTTGCCGAAGCTCGTGCGATTAACCAGCGTCTGATGCCATTGCATACCAAATTATTTGTCGAACCCAACCCTATCCCGGTCAAATGGGCCTGTAAGGCGTTGGGTCTTGTGGCGACCGATACGTTACGCCTGCCGATGACCCCGATTACCGAAAACGGTACTAAGGTCGTTACCGCAGCGCTGAAGCATGCCGGTTTGCTGTAAAGTTTAGGGAGATTTGATGGCTTACTCAGTACAGAAGTCGCGCCTGGCGAAGGTTGCGGGTGTTTCGCTGGTTCTACTCCTCGCGGCCTGTAGTTCTGACTCGCGCTATAAGCGTCAGGTGAGCGGCGACGAGGCCTATTTGCAGGCAACGCCGCTTAGTGAACTTCACGCGCCAGCAGGGATGATCCTGCCGGTTCAGGTGGGTGATTATAATATTCCGGTTGCAACCAGCACCGGTAACACAGGCAAAGCCCTGGACATTCGTCCGCCAGCCCAGCCTCTGGCGCTGGTCAGCGGCGCGCGTACGCAGTTCAGCGGCGATACCGCGACGCTGATGGTGGAAAACGGTCGCAGCGGTTCGCTGTGGGCGCAGGTGGCAAGCATCGTGCAGTCGAAAAACTACACTATCGCTAAACGCGACGATGCTAGCCAGACGCTGAATACCGACTGGGTCGAGTGGAATCGCCTCGATGAAGATCAGCAGTACCGTGGTCGCTATCAAATCTCAGTTAAGCAGCAAGGCTATCAGCAGGCGGTGATCGTGAAGCTGGTGAATCTGGAGCAGGCGGGTAAACCTGTTGCCGATCCGGCTTCGCTGCAGCGCTACAGTACCGCCATGCTGAACGTCATTTCCGAAGGTCTGGATCTGAACGCCACTAGCGCGCAGAACGCGGCGCAGAAAAACGCCGGGGCGACCTTCGACGTGCAGAGCGGCGCTGATGATACCGGCCTGCCGATGCTGATCGTTCGCGCGCCGTTTAACCTGGTGTGGCAACGCCTGCCGGGCGCGCTGGAAAAAGTGGGTATGAAGGTCACCGATAGCTCTCGTTCTCAGGGTAGCTTCTCAGTCACCTATAAACCGCTTTCCGACAGCGGCTGGACCGATCTGGGCGCTCGCGACCCGCAGCTGGTATCCGGCGATTATAAACTGCAGGTCGGGGACCTCGATAACCGCAGCAGCCTGCAGTTCATCGACCCGAAAGGCCATACGCTGACGCAGTCGCAAAATGATGCCCTGGTTGCCGTATTCCAGGCCGCATTAAGTAAGTAATTAACAGGGCTGGAGCAATCCGGCCCTTTTTAATGTATAGTGACGCAAACGTGTGCGTCGGCAGAAAAGCACAAATTTTTATCGTTAATCATCACTGGAGTGACAAAGATGCAAAAGCAAGCTGAGTTGTATCGTGGTAAAGCGAAGACGGTATACAGCACCGAAAACCCGGATCTGTTGATACTCGAATTCCGTAACGATACGTCAGCAGGGGACGGCGCTCGCATTGAGCAGTTCGATCGTAAAGGCATGGTGAACAACAAGTTTAACCATTTCATTATGAGCAAGCTGGCGGAAGCGGGTATCCCGACCCAGATGGAAGCGCTGTTGTCCGATACCGAGTGTCTGGTTAAAAAGCTGGATATGGTGCCGGTGGAGTGCGTGGTGCGCAACCGCGCCGCCGGGTCGCTGGTGAAACGCTTAGGCATTGAAGAAGGCATTGAGCTGAACCCGCCGCTGTTCGATCTGTTCCTGAAGAACGACGCCATGCACGATCCGATGGTCAATGAATCTTATTGCGAAACCTTTGGTTGGGTGAGCAAAGAGAACCTGGCGCGGATGCAGGAGCTGACCTACAAAGCTAACGATGTGCTGAAAAAGCTATTTGACGACGCGGGTCTGATCCTCGTGGAC
Source organism: Klebsiella sp. BDA134-6 (assembly GCF_015601345.1). Taxonomy (NCBI): domain Bacteria; kingdom Pseudomonadati; phylum Pseudomonadota; class Gammaproteobacteria; order Enterobacterales; family Enterobacteriaceae; genus Klebsiella; species Klebsiella sp. BDA134-6. The sequence goes on along the minus strand of NZ_CP064784.1, from coordinate 4,361,571 downwards.
TTCAAACTGGAGTTCGGTCTGTTCAAAGGCGAAGTGGTGCTGGGAGATGAATTCTCTCCGGACGGCAGCCGTCTGTGGGATAAAAAAACCATGGATAAAATGGATAAAGACCGCTTCCGCCAGAGCCTCGGCGGCCTGATTGAAGCCTACGAAGAAGTCGCTCATCGCCTGGGCGTGAAACTCGACTAATCCCCCGACGCCAGAAGAAGTTTTCTTCTTCTGGCGCTCTTCTTGCTGTTTCCTGTGGTAATCCTCCGCTGAACCGCCTACGATCTTATTCATTGGTTAATATGATGAATTGAGGTGCTTATGCGCTGGCAAGGACGTCGCGAAAGCGACAATGTGGAAGATCGTCGTGGTCAATCTGGTTCACCGATGGGCGGCGGAGGCGGTTTTCGTCTCCCCAGCGGCAAAGGCGGCATCGTGCTGCTGATTATTGTCCTGGTGGCGGGCTATTACGGCGTAGATTTAACCGGCATGCTGACCGGCGAACCGGTATCACAACAGCAAACCACCACTCAACGCTCCATCAGCCCGCAGGATGAAGAGGCCGCGAAATTCACGAAGGTGATTCTGGCGGACACGGAAGATACCTGGGGCGCGATTTTTAAAGATATGGGCCGCCAGTACGCGCAGCCGAAGCTGGTGATGTATCGCGGCGCGACGCGGACCGCCTGCGGCACCGGCCAATCGGTGATGGGGCCTTTTTACTGCCCTGCGGACAGCACGGTGTATATCGACCTGTCATTCTACGATGAGATGAGAAACAAGCTTGGCGCCGGCGGCGATTTCGCGCAGGGCTACGTTATTGCCCACGAGGTTGGCCATCACGTACAAAAGCTGTTGGGTATTGAACCGAAAGTGCGCCAGCTGCAGCAAAATGCTTCGCAGGCGGAAGCGAATCGTCTGTCGGTAAAAATGGAGCTACAGGCGGACTGCTTTGCCGGCGTTTGGGGCTACAACATGCAGAAGCAAGATTACATGGAGACCGGCGATCTGCAGGAAGCGCTGAACGCCGCAGAGGCGATTGGCGACGATCGCTTGCAGCAGCAGAGCCAGGGGCGCGTCGTGCCGGACAGTTTTACCCACGGAACGTCCCAGCAGCGTTATACCTGGTTTAAACGCGGCTTCGATAGCGGCGACCCGGCGCAGTGCAACACCTTCGGCAACGCGCTGTAATGCTTTTTTGTCATGGATGAACTGCGTCACCTGACGGCGCAGATGGCGCGCGAAGGCATTCGTCGTCTGCTGGTTCTCAGCGGCGACGATGCCTGGACCCTGCGCCAGGCGCAAACAGTACGTACCGCGCTGTCCGGAGACGGGCTGTGGGTTGGTCCGCGTCCGATGCCCGAGCCGTACGTCTCGTCTACCGCCCTGAAATCGCTGCTGGGCCGCGAATTCCAGCACGCCTTTTTCGATGCCCGCGAGGGTTTTGACGTCGCGGCGTTTGCCGCGTTAGCCGGTACGCTGCGCGCCGGGAGCTGGCTGGTATTGCTCGTGCCCGACTTCGTGCAATGGCCGGCTCGTCCTGATGCGGATTCCCTGCGCTGGAGCGACGCTCCCGACCCCATCTCTACGCCGAATTTTGTTTATCGTTTTTGCCAACAGATTAGTGCGAATAACGCGTCCATTCTCTGGCGGCAGGGCGAGGAATGCATGGTGCCGGCATTTGCCGCGCGACCGCGATGGCGTCCCGCCGATGGTCATCCGCAGGCGGAGCAGGCCGCCGTGCTTGCCGAACTGGCCCGTTTCCCTCCCGGCATTGCGGCGCTAACCGCCGAGCGCGGGCGAGGAAAGTCCGCGCTCGCGGGAATGCTTATTCGCCATCTGGGGGGAGATGCCATCGTCACGGCGCCGGCGCGGGGAGCGACGGAGGTCATGGCGGCTTTCGCTGGCGAAAACTTGCGCTTTATGGCCCCCGACGCATTGCTGGCTTCCGGTTGTAGCGCCGGATGGCTGATTGTCGATGAGGCAGCGGCCATCCCCGGGCCGCTGTTGCGCCAGCTTGTCTCCCGCTTCCCGAAGACGCTATTGACCACCACCGTGCAGGGGTACGAAGGGACCGGGCGCGGCTTTTTGCTTAAGTTTTGCGCCAGCTTTGCGCACTTACGGCAGTTTAGCCTGACGGCGCCCATTCGTTGGGCGAGCGGCTGTCCGCTGGAGGCGGCGATCGCGCAGCTGCTGCTGTTTAGCGATGAGACCTTTCAGCACGCGCCAGGCGGCGATATCGCCCTGGAAAGCGTCAGCCAGGAGAGCTGGTGGCGACAGCCTGCGTTACCGGAAGCGATGTATCAACTGCTTTCCGGGGCCCACTATCGCACGTCGCCGCTTGACCTCCGGCGCATGATGGATGCGCCGGGGCAGCATTTTACCTGCGCCCGCAGCGGCAACCGCATCGCCGGGGCGCTGTGGTTGGTCGAAGAGGGCGGTCTGGAGCCATCCCTTAGCCAGGCGGTGTGGGCCGGCTACCGCCGTCCGCGCGGCAATCTGGTGGCGCAGTCGCTGGCGGCGCACGGCGGCAGCCCGCTGGCGGCCACGCTGACAGGGCTGCGCATCAGCCGTATTGCCGTGCATCCGGCTCGCCAACGCGAGGGGGTGGGGCAGCGGCTGGTGGAGCAGGCGACGTCGCAGGCTGCGGGCCGGGATTATCTGTCGGTGAGTTTTGGCTACACGCCTGAGCTGTGGCGCTTCTGGCAACGCTGCGGTTTTACGCTGGTGCGATTGGGCACGCATCGGGAAGCCAGCAGCGGCTGTTATACCGCGATGGCGCTCTATCCTCTCAGCGAAGCGGGCCAGCGCCTGGCAAGCGAAGAAGCTCGACGGCTGCAGCGCGATGAGTACTGGCTGCGCGACTGGCGAGATGAGCCTGTGCCGCTGACGGCGCTGAAAGCGACTATTCTTACTGAAGAAGACTGGCTGGAGGTGGCGGGTTTTGCTTTTGCCCATCGTTCGCTACTGACCTCGGCGGGTAGCCTCAATCGCTTGCTTATGCTGGTGGAGCTGCCGCTTCCGGCGCTACGGGGCCGCCTGCAGCAGCAGGATGAGACCGCGCTTTGCCGAACGTTAGATTTATCCGGACGGAAAGCGCTGCTGGCCAGGCTGCGCGAAGAAGCGGCGCAGGCGCTGCTCAGCCTGGATGAAAACCGCGCCAACGACCTGCGCCAGCAGGTTCACATGCTGCAATTTTTTTAACTAACTCCTTCAGTTAAATGGCATGGTCATATTTTGCCTGCGGCGTAAACTTCCTTGCAGACATTAAGGAGACAGCCATGAAACACGATCATTTTATTGTTCAAAGCCCCGCGACACCTGCACAGCAACTGCTGCTGCTGTTTCATGGCGTCGGCGATAACCCGGTGGCAATGGGGCAAATCGGTAGCTGGTTTGCGCCGCTCTTTCCCGAGGCGCTGATCGTCAGCATCGGTGGCGCGGAGCCGTGCGGCCCGCCTCCGGGGCGCCAGTGGTTTTCCGTGCAGGGTGTCAGCGAAGAAAACCGCCAGCAGCGCGTGGATGCGATCATGCCGACCTTCATTGAAACGGTGCGCTACTGGCAGCAGCAGAGCGGCGTCAGCCCGCAGGCGACGGCGCTGATCGGCTTCTCGCAGGGGGCGATTATGTCGCTGGAGAGCATTAAAGCCGAGCCGGGTCTGGCATCGCGGGTGATCGCCTTTAACGGCCGATATGCGACGCTGCCGGAGACGGCGACGACCGCGACCACCGTTCACCTGATCCACGGCGGCGAAGATCGGGTTATCGATCTGGCGTGGGCGGTAGCGGGGCAGGAAGCGCTACAGCAGGCCGGCGGTGACGTGACGCTGGATATTGTTGAGGATTTGGGGCACGCGATTGACGATCGTAGCATGCAGTTTGCCCTCGATCATCTGCGCTTTACCGTACCGAAGCACTATTTCGACGAGGCCCTCAGCGGCAGCACACCGAAAGATAGCGATATTATTGAGCTGCTGTGAATAATAAACCCGGAGGCGGCGCGATGCGCCTGTCCGGGCAACCGGACCTGCAAACGAGCTGGAAACCGGTAGCCCGGGCAAGGCGCGTTAAGCGCCGCCCCCGGGAAAAGAGCGCAGAGTGGGATATTTTCCCGGAGCCGATACTGCGCATCTGTCCGGGTTACTTGACCCGCGTCGTACAAGCCGGGCGATTTCTTTGCTGCAATCTCAAATAAAATGCTTACTTCTTCTTCGACGGGTCGTTCTTCGGCCAGTCGTCGTCATCGTCCCACTTGTCGTTGAAGTCGCGATGCGGCGGCAGATCCGGCTTATTGTTGAGAAATTTTTTGTGGTCAACGCGGGTAAGATCTTTAATCACGTTGATCATTACGCCCACCAAAAATACCAACACCAGAACCCACCAGTATTTCGTTAGCCAATCCATGCGCTTACCTCTTCTCTATTGATGCCATCAGGCGACCAGCTGTTCCATGATGCGTTGGTACATCCGCGCCAGCAGCTGGAGGTCGGCGGCATTCACACACTCGTTTATTTTATGAATGGTGGCGTTCACTGGCCCCAGTTCAACCACCTGCGCGCCCATACGCGCGATGAAGCGCCCGTCGGAGGTGCCGCCGTTGGTCAGCAGCTGCGGTTTGATTTCATTATAGTGCTCAATGGCGTTAACCACCGCATCAACCAGCTTACCGCGGCTGGTCAGGAACGGCTGGCCCGAGAGCCACCAGTCGACGCTGTAGCGCAGCGAGTATTTCTCGAGCAGGGCCACGACGCGCGCTTTAATCATTTCGTCGGTCAGCTCGGTACTAAAGCGGAAGTTGAACTGGACGAACATATCGCCGGGAATCACGTTGTTGCTGCCGGTCCCGGACTGCACGTTGGCGATTTGCATACTGGTCGGCGGAAAGAATTCGTTGCCCTTATCCCACTCAATATTCACCAGCTCCGCCAGCATCGGCGCGGCGCGGTGAACCGGGTTATCGGCGAGGTGCGGATAGGCCACGTGCCCTTGCACGCCGTGAATGGTCAGGTTGCATGTCAGCGAGCCGCGACGGCCGTTTTTCACCACATCGCCGACGACTTCGGTGCTCGAGGGTTCACCGACCAGACAGTAGTCCAGGCGCTCGTTGCGCGCCATCAGCGCTTCCACAACCTTAACGGTACCGTTTTTGGCGCTGGCCTCTTCATCCGAGGTGATTAGAAAGGCCAGACGGCCCTTATGGTCCGGATACTGGGCGACAAAGCGTTCGGCGGCAACCACCATCGCCGCAAGCGAGCCTTTCATATCGGCCGCGCCGCGGCCAAACAGCATGCCGTCGCGAATAGTGGGCTCAAAAGGGGGATTAATCCAGCGATCGGCGTCGCCCGATGGAACGACATCGGTATGACCGGCGAACGCCAGCGTTTCCCCGCGCCCGCGCCAGGCCCAGAAGTTTTGGGTATCCCCGAAATCCATCGGTTCAACGGTAAAGCCAATCGCACGCAGACGTTCAATCATTAACGCCTGGCATCCCGCATCATCGGGGCTGAGGGAAGGGCGGCGAATAAGCTGCTGAGCCAGCTCAATGACCGGGCAAGACATAGACTACACCTCGTTAAACTGCTGATAACTTGATTCACTGAAACCCAGCAGCATAGGCTGACCGGGCGCGCAGAGCAATGGGCGTTTAATGATTGCCGGCATTTCCAGCATCAGTTTCGCCGCAGCGTCGGCGTTATTGATGCTGGCGCGGACCGTTTCATCCAGCTTGCGCCACGTCGTCCCTCGGGTGTTAAGCAGCGCTTCCCAGCCGAGTTCAGCGATAAAGGTGTCTAATAAACTGCGATCCAGACCGTCGACACGATAATCATGAAAACGATATTCTATTTGATGGGCTTCCAGCCAGCGGCGGGCCTTTTTTATGGTGTCGCAGTTTTTTATCCCGTACATGGTGAGCATGATTAAACCTTTTCCGTTGAATTAAATGATTGGCTAAGATTCTTCCGAATATATAAGCCTTTAATAAATAATACGTGAATTGTTTTAATAAATATCGTTTTTTCCCCCTGATATATATCCAGGGTTACACTCTGAACGTTTTTTGCGCGCCGAACGGCGGCTACTGCTAGCGGCAGGGCGGATCCTGGCGCGATAGGCTAATGGACGAATGTTGCTAAATGTTGCTGTTGGTCACATTAAATTGCACGAATTGGGCTCATAGTACTTACGAATGAAAGGGGTATTCAGCAGGGAGGTAATGATAGTCATCAGAGCGATAGCGCAAACCATCTTTAAACCATCAATGAATTTGCATAAAATCACCCATAATAATAAGAGAGGCTATTATGATTGAACATGAACTGGGGAACTGGAAAGACTTTATCGAAGGCATGCTTCGTAAATAGTTTTCCGCAATAAAAGCATGGCGATTCCACAGGCAGAATAATAATGCAGTTGAAGCGACCACATGAAAAAGGCGACCTGTCCGGTCGCCTTTTCTGTTATTTAGCCCCGGCGAAAATATCGTCAGGGCGCGTCACGATTATTGCGGCCGTTCCTTGAGCGGGAAGCGGCGGCGCACCAGCACGAAGAACAGCGGCACGAAGAAGATAGCCAGCACCGTAGCGGAAATCATACCGCCCATCACCCCGGTGCCGACGGCATGCTGGCTGCCGGAGCCCGCCCCGGTACTGGTGGCCATCGGCAGTACGCCGAAGATAAACGCCAGCGAGGTCATCAGGATCGGCCGCAGACGCTGGCGGCAGGCGGAGAGGGTGGCGGTAAGCAAATCTTCGCCTTTCTGATTCAGCTCATTGGCAAATTCGACAATAAGAATGGCGTTTTTCGCCGACAGACCGATCACCGTCAACAGGCCCACCTGGAAATAGACATCGTTTTCCAGCCCGCGCATCCAGGTCGCCAGCAGTGCGCCGATAACCCCCAGCGGCACCACCAGCATCACCGAGAACGGCACCGACCAGCTTTCGTACAGCGCCGCCAGGCACAGGAACACCACCAGCAGCGAAATGGCGTACAGCGCTGGCGCCTGTGCCCCGGAGAGGCGTTCCTGATAGGACATCGCCGTCCATTCGAGACCAAAGCCGTTCGGCAACTGCTGGGCCAGCTCTTCCATAATCGTCATGGCGGTACCGGTACTGACGCCCGGCGCGGCTTCACCGACGATTTCTACCGCCGAGTAGCCGTTATAGCGCTCCAGACGCGGCGAACCGGTCTCCCAGCGTGAGGTGGCGAAGGCGGAGAAGGGCACCATCGTGCCGCTGCTGTTGCGTACGTACCACAGATTGATATCGTCCGGCAGCATGCGATACGGCGCCGCCGCCTGAACGTAGACCTTCTTCACGCGGCCGCGGTCCATAAAATCGTTGACGTAGCTTGACCCCCACGCGGTCTGCAGCGTGTCGTTGATATCGTCAATAGAGACGCCCAGCGCCTGCGCTTTACGCTGATCGATATCCACCTGCAGCTGCGGGCTATCGTCGAGGCCGTTGTGGCGCACGCGGGTGAGCTGGTTATTTTTAGCGGCCAGCTCCAGCAGGGTATCGCGGGCGGCCATCAGCGCTTCGTGCCCGTTGCCCGCGTGATCTTCCAGTTCCATATCGAAACCGGCGGAGCTGCCCAGACCGCTGATGGCAGGCGGGCTGCTGGCAAAAACGCGGGCTTCTTTAATTTTGTTAAACGCTTTGGTTGCACGCTCGATGATGGCGAAAGAGGAGCCGGTGGTGGGATCGCGTTGGTCCCAGTCCTTCAGGCGTACGAACATACGCGCCACGTTCTGGCCGTTGCCGCCGGGGCCGGAACCGATGGTCGCAAACACCGATTCAACGTTTTGTTTCTCATTTTTCAGGAAGTAGTCTTCCGCCTGCTGCACCACCTTCAGGGTTTGCTGCTGGGTTGAACCGCTTGGTAGCTGCACCGAGGTGGTAAACATGCCGCGGTCTTCCAGCGGCAGGAACGACGTAGGCAGATGCAGGAACAAAAAGACCATTCCGCCCAGCAGCAGGACGTAGATCATTATCCAGCGCAGCGAGCGATGAAGAATTTTGCCGACTGCGGTTTCGTAGCGGCTGGCGTTACGGTTAAAGGTGCGGTTAAACCAGCCGAAGAAGCCCCGTTGTCCGTGGGTTTCGCCTTTGTGAACCGGTTTTAACAGCGTGGCGCACAGCGCTGGCGTCAGGATCATCGCTACCAGAACCGACAGCACCATCGCCGAGACAATGGTAATAGAGAACTGACGATAGATCGCGCCGGTGGTGCCGCCGAAGAAGGCCATCGGCACAAATACCGCCGATAGCACCATGGCGATACCGACCAGCGCGCCCTGGATCTGGCCCATTGATTTTCGCGTCGCTTCACGCGGCGAGAGGCCCTCCTCACTCATGATACGCTCGACGTTCTCCACCACCACGATGGCATCGTCCACCAGCAGGCCTATCGCCAGCACTACTGCGAACATGGTTAAAGTGTTAATGCTGTAGCCGCAGGCGTAGAGGACGGCAAAGGTCCCCATCAGCACTACCGGAACGGCGATCGTGGGAATCAGCGTGGCGCGAAAATTTTGCAGGAACAGATACATCACGAGGAACACCAGCGCGATGGCCTCAAGCAGCGTTTTCACCACGTCGGTAATCGACGCCTTCACGAATGAGGTGGTTTCGTAAGCGACTTTATATTCCAGGCCGTGCGGGAAGTACTGGGAGAGTTCGTTCAGGCGGTCGATCACGCGTTCGGCGGTCGCCATTTCGTTCGCGCCGGACGCCAGTTTTATCCCCAGTCCGGATGCCGCCTGGCGGTTGTAGCGGCTGAGGTAATCGTATTTTTCCGCCCCCATCTCGACGGTGGCGACATCGCCAAGGGTGACCTCCGAACCGTCCTGATTAACCCGCAGGGTAATATCACGGAACTGTTCCGGCGTTTGTAACAGCGATTGTGAATTAATCGTCGCGTTGAGTGCCTGTTTATCCACCGACGGCGTGCCGCCCAGCTGGCCGACGGCGATCTGCGCGTTTTGCGAAGAGATAGCATCAGTGACGTCTTTTGCTGTCATCTGAAAGCTGTTGAGTTTGGCCGGATCGAGCCAGATGCGCATCGAATACTGCGAACCATAGGCGTCAATATCGCCTACGCCGTTGACCCGGCTGAGCGGGTCCTGAATATTACTGGCAACGTAATCGGCTATATCCTGTTTATCCATACTGCCGTCGGTAGAGACGAAGGCGATCGTCAGGATATTGGTATCCCCGGTTTTACGCACCGTTACGCCCTGGTTCTGGACGGCCTGCGGCAGTTTACGCATCGCCGATTGCAGCTGATTCTGCACCTGCTGGACGGCTTCATCCGGATCGGTCCCGGCGGTAAAGCTCAGCGTCACGGTGGCCTGCCCGGTGCCGCTGCTCTGGGATGACATATACATCAGGTTGTCGAGGCCGGTCATATTCTGCTCGATAACCTGAGTGACCGTATTTTCCAGCGTCTGTGCCGAAGCGCCGGGATAGTTCGCTGTGATCCGCACGTTGGGTGGGGCAAGTTCGGGATATTGCTCAACGGGAAGCGACAAAATTGCGAGGGTACCGGTCAGGCATAAAAGGATTGCCAGAACCCACGCAAAAATGGGGCGATCGATAAAAAAATTCGCCATCAGAATTAGGACCTCATTTTGCACATTTTTTTGTTATTGCACAGCCTGTGACACTCTAGCGGCAAGCCCTCAGGCAATCGTGGAGAAAATAAGGAGATAGTGTAATTTATCGTGTGCCTTTTATGGCAGCGTAAAGAATTCTCTTTCTTCCTCTATCTGCTCCTTCCTTTCGGCGCGCCGCCGCGGTGGCGCAAACGTAGCGCATTATTACTTAGCTAAATAAAACGTGATTTCATTTAAGTCAAAAAAATTGATCCACCTCGGGTTATTACCAAAAAATCGGCAACCTGTGCAAATGCACATTGTTCCTGCACCGTTTTGTCGGGTAATAGATAGTCATGCGAATTGAGGGGTTATTCACCACGAAGACTGAAGGATGTCATGAACCACTTTATTTTAAGCGATAGTCATAAGTGCATCGGATGCAAGGCTTGTGAAGTTGCCTGCGTCATGGCGCATAACGATGAGCAGCATGTATTGACCCCGCAGCGTTTTCTGCCGCGTATTACCGTTATCAAGCGCGAGCAAAAACGTAACGCCGTAACCTGCCACCATTGTGAAGGGGCGCCGTGCGCCCGCAGTTGTCCAAATGACGCCATCAGCCAGCTTAACGGCAGCGTCCAGGTGAATCAGGAGAAATGCATCGGCTGTAAATCCTGTATGGTTGCCTGCCCGTTTGGCGTGATGCAGATCGTCCTGACGCCGGTAGAGGAGGGCAGAGTCAAAGCGACGGCGCACAAATGTGATTTGTGCGATGGTCGCGAAGAGGGGCCCGCCTGCGTGCAAAACTGCCCGGCCGGGGCGCTGGAGCTGGCGACGGACAGTACGCTGATGAATCTGGCGAAACAGCGGCGTCAGCGCGCGGCGCGTTTGGGTCATCCCGGCGCGGCGGTATTGGCGTGTTCCGCCGGAAAAGTCGCGCAGATGGCCGCGACGCCGCCGCGCGGCGAGCCCGACAAACTAACTGCCGAAGCGCGTAAGGCCAATTTTGCCGAAATTTATCTGCCGTTCACTGCCGGACAGGCTAATCGCGAGGCGGAACGCTGCCTGAAGTGCGGCGAACACAGCATTTGTGAATGGACCTGCCCGCTGCACAACCACATTCCACAGTGGATTGAGCGGGTGAAAGAGGGGGATATCGCCGCCGCCGTTGAGCTTTCTCATCAGACCAACTGCCTGCCGGAAATAACCGGCCGAGTCTGCCCGCAGGATCGCTTGTGCGAAGGGGCCTGCACGCTGCGCGATGAGCACGGTTCGGTGACCATCGGCAATATTGAACGCTATATCTCCGACCAGGCGCTGGCCAACGGCTGGCGGCCGAATCTTTCGCAGGTCGTTGAAAGCGGCAAGCGGGTAGCGATTATCGGCGCGGGTCCTGCCGGGCTTGCCTGCGCCGACCGGCTGGTGCGCAACGGCGTGAGTCCGGTGGTCTTTGATCGCCATCCGGAAATCGGCGGCCTGCTGACCTTTGGTATTCCGGCCTTTAAGCTGGATAAATCTCTGCTGGCCCGGCGGCGGGAAATCTTTACCCAGATGGGCGTGCGCTTTGAGCTGAACTGTGAGATAGGCAAAGATATCCCGCTGACGACGCTGCTTGATGACTATGACGCGGTATTTATTGGCGCCGGAACCTATCGCTCGATGAAAGCGGATCTACCGAACGAAGACGCGCCCGGCGTATATGACGCGCTGCCGTTCCTGATCGCCAACACCAAACAGGTGATGGGGCTGCTTGAGCTGCCGGAAGAGCCTTACGTCAACACCGAAGGGCTGAACGTCGTGGTGCTCGGCGGCGGCGATACGGCGATGGACTGCGTGCGTACCGCGCTGCGCCATGGCGCGAAGCAGGTGACCTGCGCCTATCGTCGCGATGAAGCCAACATGCCCGGTTCGAAGAAAGAGGTGAAAAACGCGCGCGAAGAGGGGGCATTATTTGAATTTAACGTCCAGCCGGTGACCCTGGAGCTGAACGAAGAGGGGCATGTCAACGGCGTACGCTTTCTGCGCACCCGGCTTGGCGCGCCTGACGCTCAGGGGCGCCGCAGCCCGTCGCCGATCCCCGGAAGCGAGTTTGTCATGCCCGCCGACGCGGTGATCATGGCCTTTGGTTTCCATCCGCACGGTATGCCGTGGCTGGAATCCGTCGGCGTTAAGCTCGACAGTCGCGGCCGAATTAAGGCCAATGTGGAAAGCCGCTACCGCTATCAGACCACCCATCGCAAAGTATTTGCCGGCGGCGATGCGGTGCGTGGCGCCGATCTGGTAGTGACCGCCATGGCAGAAGGCCGCCACGCGGCGCAGGGGATCATGGACTTCCTCGAGGTTAAATCGATTCCGCTTCACTGACGACAAAGCGGGTTCCGCAGCGTAATATGACATCGTTATTTCACGCTGTGGGGCCCGTATGTCACTCAATATCAACGTTATCAAAGATAAAATCCTCTCCGAAAACTGGTTCGTTTTGCGCAACATGACCTATGAGCTGACGCGCAGCGATGGAAGCGTGGTTCGCCATAAACGTGAAGTCTACGATCGCGGCAACGGCGCTACCATCTTGCTGTATAACCGCCATAAGCAGACCGTCGTGCTGGTTCGCCAGTTCCGCATCGCGACCTGGGTTAACGGCAACGAAGACGGGATGTTGATCGAAACCTGCGCCGGGCTGCTGGACAGCGACGAGCCGGAGGCGTGCGTGCGCAAAGAAGCCATTGAAGAGACCGGCTTCGAAGTCGGTGAAGTGCGCAAACTGTTTGAACTGTTTATGTCGCCCGGCGGCGTCACCGAGCTTATCCATTTCTTTATTGCCGAATATAATGATACTCAGCGGGCCAACGGTGGTGGCGGCGTTGATGATGAAGATATTGAGGTGCTGGAGCTTCCTTATAACCGGGCGCTGGAGATGATGGCGAACGGGGAGATCCGCGATGGCAAAGCGGTGATCCTGCTGCAATATTTGCAAACCTCCGGGCTGATGAACGGGGATCTCTGATAAATCCGATTGAGTAAAACCTCGCCGCTGGTGAACATAGCCGCTGTGTATGGCGTTTTCTCCGGGGTTGTGCCGCTCATGTTGCATCGGGTTATTTTATTTCTGCTTTTCGGTTTACTGCCGACATCGCTGGTGCGGGCGGCGCCGGCGCAACAGCTCTTCAATGACTGGCAGGTAACCTGCAACAATCAGAATTTCTGCGTGGCCCGCAACGTCGGGCTGCATCACGGCCTGGTCATGACCCTCACCCGCAGCGCCGGGGCGGCCACCAGCGCCAGCCTGCGTATTGAGCTCGGCGGCGTGGGCAACCCGGTCGCGGCGCTGGCGCCCATTGCGCCGCGCCTTCGCCTCGATGGTAAACCCCTGTCTTTGGGCGATAAACATTGGCAGATCTCCGACAAACTGCTTAAAACCGACGATAGCGTCACCATTGATGCTTTCCTGCAGCGGGTGCAGGACGCGCAGACGATGACGCTTGAAAATGGCCTACAGAGTATCTCGTTACAGGGGCTGAAAGCCGCTCTGCTGTTTATCGATAACCGGCAGAAGCGCGTGGGTAGCGAAACCGCGTGGGTGGGAAAGGGGGAAGAGCCGCCGCTCAGCGTTCCACCAGCGCCTGCGCTGCGGTCGGTAGCGAGAATCGACGTCGCGCAATCGCCCCTTAGCCGCGATGAACTTAACGATCTCATGGATTACGGCAACGAGCGCATGAACAGCAGCGCCTGTTCGCTGGATCCGTTTCGCCGCGAGGTTCGGGTTGCCGCGCTAACCGACGATAAGGTTTTGCTAATGACCAGCTGCGAAGCGGGCGCCTACAACACCATTTGGCTGGCCTGGCTGGTGTCGCGTCAGCGACCGTATATTGCTCACCCGCTACGGCTTACGCTGCCTTTCCAGCCGCCCGGCGATGTGCCGCGTGACGTAGAGCTGGTGAACGCCCGCTACGACGATCGACGCCAGGAGCTGGTGACGCTGGATAAAGGGCGCGCGCCCGGCGACTGCGGGACGCAAACGCGCTGGCGCTATGACGGCCAGCGCTTTAGCCTGGTACGCTACGCGCAGCAGCCGCAGTGCGATAACTGGCAGGGGCCAGACGCCTGGCCCACGCTATGGGTTACCCGTTCTGTACCTCGTCCCCTACGCTGACGATATGCTCAACGGTGAAGCCGAAGTAAGGGAAAAGTTTATCGGCCGGGGCCGATTCACCGTAGCCGGTCATACCGACAATTTTTCCTTTGAGTCCCACATATTTATACCAGTAGTCGGCGATCCCGGCCTCCACGGCAACGCGGGCGCTGACGTCTGATGGCAGTACGGACTCCCGATAGGCTTCATCCTGGGCATCAAATACGTCGGTCGATGGCAGGGAGACCACGCGCACGTTCACCCCTTTGGCCAGCAGCTTTTCTGCGGCCAGTACGGTGATCTCGACCTCTGAACCGGTGGCTATCAGGATCAGGTCCGGCTTGCCGCCGGCGTCCTTCAGTACGTAGCCGCCGCGGGCGATATTCTGTACCTGTTCCGGCGTGCGCGCCATTTGTGCCAGATTTTGCCTTGAGAGGATTAGCGCCGTCGGCCCGCTATGACGCTCTACCGCCAGTTTCCACGCCACCGCGGCCTCGACCTGATCGCATGGTCGCCAGGTGCTGAAGTTTGGCGTCAGGCGCAGGCTGGCCAGCTGTTCTACCGCCTGGTGCGTCGGACCATCTTCGCCGAGACCGATGGAGTCGTGGGTATAGACCATGATTTGCCGCGCTTTCATCAACGCCGCCATACGCGCCGCGTTGCGGGCATATTCGACGAACATCAGGAAGGTGGCAGTATAAGGTACAAACCCGCCGTGGTGGGCGATGCCGTTGGCGATGGCCGTCATCCCGAATTCACGTACGCCGTAGTGAATATAGTTGCCCGCCGGATCTTCTTTCAGCGAAGTCGAACCTTTCCAGATAGTCAGGTTACTTGGTGCGAGGTCAGCGGAGCCGCCCAACAGTTCTGGTAGATGCGGGCCGTAGGCATCAAGGGCGTTTTGCGAAGCCTTACGCGTGGCGATTTTCGCCGGGTTGGCCTGCAGCTCAGCGATATATTTCCGCGTTGTTTCATCCCACGACTCAGGCAGTCCGCCGCTCATGCGCCGCGTAAACTCAGCTGCCAGCTGAGGATGGACCTGCTGATAGGCGGCAAACTTCTCCTCCCAGCTTTTCTGCGCTTTTTGTCCCTTTTCACGCGCGTCCCAGGCGCGGTAGATCTCTTTTGGGATCTCAAACGCCGGATGATGCCAGCCCAGCTGCTGGCGCGCCAGCGCCACTTCCTGTTCGCCCAGCGCGGCGCCGTGGGCCTCTTCTTTCCCGGCTTTATTCGGTGAACCAAAACCTATTACCGTACGGCAGATAATCAGCGAAGGTTTATCCTTCACGCTCTGGGCTTCCAGAATCGCTTTCTTCACGGCTTCGGGATCGTGGCCGTCAATTTCATGAACCACATGCCAGTGATAGGCCTCGAAGCGTTTTGCCGTGTCATCGGTAAACCAGCCTTTGGTTTCGCCATCAATGGAAATACCGTTGTGGTCGTAGAAGCCGATGAGCTTACCCAGTCCTAACGTACCCGCCAGAGAGCAGACTTCGTGAGAAATCCCCTCCATCAGACAGCCATCGCCCATAAACACGTAGGTAAAGTGATCGACGATCTCATGGTCTGGCTGATTAAACTGCGCCGCCAGCGTACGCTCGGCGATAGCCAGCCCCACCGCGTTCGCCAGCCCTTGCCCCAGCGGCCCGGTGGTGGTTTCAACCCCCGGGGTATAGCCGATTTCCGGGTGCCCCGGCGTTTTGGAATGCAACTGACGGAAGTTTTTTATCTCTTCGATGGGCAAGTCATAGCCCGTCAGATGCAGCAGGCTGTAGAGCAGCATCGACGCGTGGCCGTTGGAGAGAATAAAGCGGTCGCGATCGTACCATTGCGGGTTTTCAGGATTGTGCTTAAGGAAATCGTTCCACAGCACCTCTGCGATATCGGCCATGCCCATCGGCGCGCCGGGGTGGCCGGAGTTGGCTTTCTGGACTGCATCCATACTCAGGGCGCGGATGGCGTTAGCGAGTTCTCTACGGGACATAATGTGCTCCTGAAACAATAGGTTGCATGAGTTTTTATTGGTTTAGGATAGAGAGGATGATGAGTTGCATAACTAAAAAGCATAGCAGACGGGGCTATCATTGCTTCTGAAACTAAGTTACATAAACATTATAAATCGATAACAAATATAACTTTGTTATGGCGAGAGTTTGGCGGTGTTCAAAGTTTACGAAGCCGTCAGGCGAGATACTAGGTGACCCTTTAGGGTGAACACCAGGTAGGCCATTACGCTTCACCCCCCTACGATCGATACGTGAAAGGAACGATAAAATGGATGAGCAGTTAAAACAAAGCGCCCTTGATTTCCACGAATTCCCGGTCCCCGGAAAAATCCAGGTCTCCCCGACAAAACCGCTGGCAACCCAACGCGATCTGGCCCTGGCCTACTCGCCGGGCGTCGCCGCGCCCTGTCTGGAAATCGAGAAGGACCCGCTGGCAGCCTATAAATATACCGCGCGCGGCAACCTTGTGGCGGTGGTCTCCAACGGCACGGCCGTACTGGGGCTGGGCAACATCGGCGCGCTGGCCGGTAAGCCGGTGATGGAAGGCAAAGGCGTTCTGTTTAAAAAGTTCGCCGGCATCGATGTGTTCGATATTGAAGTCGATGAGCTGGACCCGGACAAATTTATCAACGTCGTCGCGGCGCTGGAACCGACCTTCGGCGGTATTAACCTCGAAGATATCAAAGCGCCGGAGTGCTTCTACATCGAGCAAAAGCTGCGCGAGCGCATGAATATTCCGGTCTTCCATGACGATCAGCACGGGACGGCGATTATCAGTACCGCGGCGATTCTCAACGGACTGCGGGTGGTGGAGAAAAACATTTCCGACGTGCGGATGGTGGTCTCCGGCGCGGGCGCAGCGGCGATCGCCTGTATGAACCTGCTGGTGGCACTGGGAATGCAGAAACACAACATCGTGGTCTGCGACTCGAAAGGCGTTATCTATAAGGGCCGTGAGCCGAATATGGCGGAAACCAAAGCGGCCTATGCGGTAGAAGACAGCGGCAAACGCACGCTGGATGACGTGATTGACGGGGCGGACATTTTCCTCGGCTGCTCCGGTCCGAAAGTGCTGACTCAGGAGATGGTGAAGAAAATGGCCCGCGCGCCGATGATTCTGGCGCTGGCCAACCCGGAGCCGGAAATTCTGCCGCCGCTGGCGAAAGAGGTACGCTCCGATGCGATTATCTGTACCGGCCGCTCTGACTATCCGAACCAGGTAAACAACGTTCTGTGTTTCCCGTTCATCTTCCGCGGGGCGCTGGACGTCGGCGCAACGGCGATTAACGAAGAGATGAAGCTGGCGGCGGTACACGCGATTGCCGAGCTGGCGCACGCCGAACAGAGCGAAGTGGTGGCCTCCGCCTACGGCGATCAGGATCTGAGCTTCGGCGCGGAATATATCATTCCGAAACCGTTCGACCCGCGGCTGATCGTCAAGATCGCCCCAGCGGTGGCGAAAGCGGCGATGGACTCCGGCGTGGCGACTCGCCCGATCGCCGATTTTGATGCCTACATTGAGAAGCTCAGCGAGTTCGTCTACAAAACGAACCTGTTTATGAAGCCGATTTTCTCCCAGGCGCGCAAAGAGCCGAAGCGGGTGGTACTGGCGGAAGGCGAAGATACCCGCGTCCTGCACGCGACTCAGGAGCTGGTCTCTCTTGGGCTGGCGAAACCGATCCTGATCGGCCGCCCGGGCGTGATTGAGATGCGAATCCAGAAGCTGGGGCTGCAGATTAAAGCCGGGATTGATTTTGAGATTGTGAATAACGAATCCGACCCGCGCTTTAAAGAATACTGGAACGAATATTACAGCCTGATGAAGCGCCGCGGGATCACTCAGGAGCAGGCGCAGCGGGCGGTGATCAGCAACACCACGGTGATCGGCGCGATCATGGTGCAGCGCGGCGAAGCCGATGCGATGATCTGCGGCACCATCGGCGACTATCACGAGCACTACAGCGTCATACAGCCGCTGTTCGGCTACCGCGATGGGGTCCATGCGGCCGGGGCGATGAACGCGCTGCTGCTGCCGAGCGGCAACACCTTTATCGCCGACACTTATGTCAATCACGATCCGTCGCCGGAGCAAATTGCCGAAATCACCCTGATGGCGGCGGAAACGGTTCGTCGTTTCGGTATTGAACCGCGGGTGGCGCTGCTGTCGCACTCGAACTTCGGCTCCTCGGACTGCCCGTCCGCCAGCAAAATGCGCCATGCGCTGGAGCTGGTGAAGGCGCAGGCGCCGGAGCTGATGATCGATGGCGAAATGCACGGTGATGCCGCGCTGGTGGAAAGCATTCGTAATGAGCGGATGCCGGACAGCCCGCTGAAAGGTTCGGCCAATATTCTGGTGATGCCGAATATGGAAGCCGCGCGTATTAGTTACAACTTACTTCGCGTTTCCAGCTCCGAAGGCGTCACCGTCGGACCGGTGCTGATGGGCGTCGCGAAGCCGGTGCATATCCTGACGCCAATTGCTTCGGTACGACGTATCGTGAATATGGTCGCGCTGGCGGTTGTTGAAGCGCAAACTCAGCCGCTGTAATTTAATTTAATTATTTCAGGCGCGGGAATTCTCCCGCGCTTTTTTATTTCTGTTTATAAGTGATCTATCTCACCTTTCAAATCAACTTGCCGAATTTTGTTATTTACTCCAGCGGAAACTTGTCACGATAAGCGCAAGTTTTAGCGGAGCGGTGAGCCATGGATAAAGAACGCATCATTCAGGAATTTGTACCCGGCAAGCAGGTTACGCTGGCGCATCTGATTGCGCATCCGGGGGCGGAACTGGCGAAAAAGATCGGCGTTCCCGAATCCGGCGCTATCGGCATTATGACCTTAACCCCTGGAGAAACTGCCATGATCGCCGGTGATTTAGCGATGAAGGCCGCCGATGTGCATATCGGTTTTCTCGACCGGTTTAGCGGCGCGCTGGTGATCTACGGCTCGGTTGGCGCGGTTGAAGAGGCGCTGCTGCAGACGGTAAGCGGGCTCGGTCGATTATTAAATTACACCCTCTGCGAGTTAACCAAAAGCTAATTAGAGGCGGCGATGAAACGTATTGCATTTGTCGGTACGGTGGGCGCGGGAAAAACAACGCTTTTTAATGCGCTGCAGGGAAAATATTCCCTCGCGAGAAAAACGCAGGCCGTGGAATTTAATGAAGATGGTGACATCGACACCCCGGGAGAATATTTCAGCCATCCGCGCTGGTACCACGCATTAATTACCACGCTGCAGGATGTCGATACGCTGATTTATGTCCACGCGGCCAACGATACCGAAAGTCGCTTACCCGCCGGGCTACTGGATATTGGCGCGAATAAACGACATATCGCCGCGATTAGTAAAACGGATGTGCCGGACGCCGACGTCGCCGCGGTGCGGCAACTGCTGTACGAGATGGGGTTTCAGGAACCGATTTTCGAACTCAACGGTCACGACCCGCAAAGCGTAAAGCATCTGGTGAATTACCTGAGTG
The DNA here is from genome assembly GCF_015601345.1 of Klebsiella sp. BDA134-6. Taxonomy (NCBI): domain Bacteria; kingdom Pseudomonadati; phylum Pseudomonadota; class Gammaproteobacteria; order Enterobacterales; family Enterobacteriaceae; genus Klebsiella; species Klebsiella sp. BDA134-6. The sequence continues at coordinate 4,342,366 of NZ_CP064784.1, read as the reverse complement.
AGCTCAGCCAAAAGGAGGAAGGGGCAGGTGAAGAAACTTATCACAGCTAACGATATTCGTGCGGCCCACGCACGAGGCGAAGCGGAAATATCGGTTGTGCTGCGCGCCAGCATCATCACCCCGGAAGCCCGCGAAGTCGCGGAGCTGCTGGGCGTCGCCATCCAGGAGTGCGATGAATCTGCGCCAGAGCCTGCGGCACCGGCGGCAGAGGATAAAACCGAAAGCCAGCGCATTCGCGAAACCATTATCGCGCAGCTGCCGGAAGGGCAGTTTACCGAAAGCCTGGTGGCGCAGCTGATGGAAAAAGTGATGAAGGAGAAGCAGTCGCTGGGGATGGACGCGATGCAGCCCAGCTTTAAGGCGGTCACCGGTAAAGGCGGTGTAAAAGTTATTGACGGCGGCAGCGTGAAGTTCGGCCGCTTCGATGGCGCGGAGCCGCACCGGGTCGGCCTGACGGATTTAATTACCGAGCAGGACGGCAGCAGCATGGCCGCCGGGTTTATGCAGTGGGAAAACGCTTTTTTCCCGTGGACGCTGAACTATGACGAGGTCGATATGGTGCTGGAGGGCGAACTCCACGTGCGCCATGAAGGCGAAACCATGGTGGCCAGGGCCGGGGACGTGATGTTTATCCCGAAAGGCTCCAGCATTGAATTCGGTACGCCGTCGACGGTGCGTTTTCTGTACGTCGCCTGGCCTGCGAACTGGCAATCGCTATGAAAGATTTCATCACCGAAGCCTGGCTCAGAGCGAATCATACGCTCAGCGAAGGGGCAGAAATTCATCTGCCCGCCGACGCCCGCCTGACGCCATCGGCCCGGGAGTTGCTGGAAAGCCGCCGTTTGCGCATCAAGTTTATCGACGAGCAGGGCAGCCTGTTCGTTGATGACGAAGCGCAGCAGCCGCAGCCGGTGCACGGTTTGACCAGCAGCGACACGCACCCGCAGGCCTGTTGCGAACTGTGCCGTCAGCCGGTGAAGAAAAAGCCGGACACCCTGACCCATCTGACGGCCGACAAAATGGTCGCCAAAAGCGACCCGCGGCTGGGTTTTCGCGCCGCCCTCGACGCCAGCATCGCCCTGGCAGTATGGCTGCAAATTGAACTGGCGGAGCCCTGGCAGCCGTGGCTGGCGGATATCCGTTCGCGCCTCGGCAACATTATGCGCGCCGACGCCCTGGACGAACCGCTGGCGGCACAGTCCATCGTCGGGCTGAACGAGGATGAACTGCATCAGCTTTCCCACCAGCCGCTGCGCTATCTCGACCACGATCATCTGGTGCCGGAAGCCAGTCACGGCCGCGATGCCGCGCTGCTCAATCTGCTGCGCTGCAAAATTCGTGAAACGGAAACGGTCGCCGCGCAGGTCTTTATTACCCGCAGTTTTGAGGTATTGCGCCCGGACCTTCTGCAGGCGCTGAACCGCCTCTCCAGCACCGTCTACGTGATGATGATTTTAAGCGTTGCCAGGCATCCGCTGACCGTCAGCCAAATCCAACAGCGTCTGGGAGGGGAGCAATGATTATTGAACGCGCCCGTCAGCTCGCTTTTCGTTCGCCCGCCCGGGTGGTGTTTCCGGACGCGCTGGATATTCGCGTCCTCAAAGCGGCGCACTACCTCCAGCAGCAGGGGCTGGCAAAGCCGATTTTGATCGCCAGCCCTTTCGCCCTGCGCCAGTTCGCCCTAAGCCACCGCCTGCCGATGGACGGTATGCAGATCGTCGACCCGTTCAGCAACCGGCAAATACGCGCAGCGTTTGCCCGGCGCTGGCTGGACCGCGCCGGGCAAAAAACGCCGCCGGACGCCGAGGAAAAACTCAACGACCCGCTGATGTTCGCCGCCGCCATGGTCGGCGCCGGTCAGGCCGACGTATGTATTGCCGGCAATCTCTCCTCGACGGCGAATGTGCTGCGCGCCGGATTACGCATTATTGGCCTTCAGCCTGGCTGTAAAACGCTGTCGTCGATTTTTCTGATGCTTCCGCAGTACGCCGGACCGGCATTAGGGTTCGCCGACTGCAGCGTAGTGCCGCAGCCGACGGCGGCGCAGCTGGCGGATATCGCCATCGCCAGCGCGGAGACATGGCAGGCCATCACCGGCGAAGAGCCGCGGGTGGCGATGTTGTCGTTTTCCAGCAACGGCAGTGCCCGTCATCCCAACGTCGCCAACGTACAGCAGGCCACCGGGATCGTACGCCAGCGCGCCCCGCAGCTGATGGTTGATGGCGAACTGCAGTTTGACGCCGCCTTCGTACCGGAGGTCGCCGTGCAAAAAGCGCCCGCCAGTCCGCTACAGGGCCGGGCCAACGTGATGGTTTTTCCCTCGCTGGAGGCGGGCAATATTGGCTACAAAATCGCCCAGCGCCTGGGCGGCTACCGCGCGGTCGGGCCGCTGATTCAAGGACTTGCCGCACCGCTTCACGACCTCTCTCGAGGCTGTAGCGTGCAGGAAATTATCGAACTGGCGTTAGTGGCAGCCGTGCCGCGCCAGACTGACGCGAGCCGGGTAAACCACTCGCAAACACTGGTTGTATAAACGGTCCCGTTCTGGACCCCATGAGAGGAAAACACAATGGAAGCATTAGGAATGATTGAAACCCGGGGCCTGGTTGCGCTGATTGAGGCCTCTGACGCGATGGTAAAAGCCGCGCGCGTGAAGCTGGTTGGCGTGAAGCAGATTGGCGGCGGTCTGGTGACCGCGATGGTGCGCGGCGACGTGGCGGCGTGCAAAGCGGCCACCGATGCGGGTGCTGCGGCGGCGCAGCGCATTGGCGAGCTGGTCTCTGTGCACGTTATTCCGCGCCCGCATGGCGATCTGGAAGAGGTATTCCCCATCAGTTTCAAAGGCGACAGCAATATTTGACTCATGGCCGGATAAGCCGCGCAAGCGCCGCTATCCGGCATTAACGCGCGCTATTGCCTGATGGCGCTGCGCTTATCAGGCCTACGACTCACCACGTAATCCAGGGAGGCGGGTATGAAACTGGCAGTCGTCACGGGACACATTGTCTGCACCGTCCGCCATCAGGGGCTGGCGCACGACAAGCTGCTGATGGTGGAGATGATTGATGCCGCAGGGAAGCCTGACGGGCAGTGCGCCGTCGCCACCGATAGCATCGGCGCGGGAGCCGGGGAATGGGTTCTGCTGGTGAGTGGAAGCTCGGCGCGACAGGCGCACCGCAGCGAGGCGTCTCCTGTCGATTTGTGCGTCATCGGTATCGTCGATGAAGCGGTGGCCGGCGGTCAGGTGATTTTCCATAAATAGGACTGAACATCATGAATCAACAGGATATTGAACAGGTGGTGAAAGCGGTACTGCTGAAAATGACGGACAGCAGCAAGCCGGACAGTACCGTTCATGAGATGGGCGTCTTCGCCTCCCTTGATGACGCCGTCGCGGCAGCAAAAGTGGCTCAGCAGGGACTGAAAAGCGTGGCGATGCGTCAGTTGGCGATTCACGCCATTCGCGAGGCGGGCGAAAAGCACGCCAGGGAATTAGCGGAGCTGGCGGTTAGCGAAACCGGCATGGGCCGCGTGGAGGATAAATTTGCCAAAAACGTGGCGCAGGCGCGCGGCACGCCGGGCGTGGAGTGCCTCTCTCCACAGGTGCTGACCGGCGATAACGGCCTGACGCTGATTGAAAACGCGCCGTGGGGCGTGGTGGCCTCGGTCACCCCATCCACCAACCCGGCGGCGACGGTGATTAATAACGCCATCAGCCTGATTGCCGCGGGCAACAGCGTGGTGTTCGCCCCGCATCCGGCGGCGAAAAAGGTCTCTCAGCGGGCGATTATGCTGCTCAACCAGGCGGTGATTGCCGCGGGTGGTCCGGCCAATCTGCTGGTCACCGTGGCGAACCCGGATATCGAAACGGCCCAGCGGCTGTTTAAGTACCCCGGCATTGGTCTGCTGGTGGTCACCGGCGGGGAAGCGGTGGTGGAATCCGCGCGTAAACATACCAATAAACGTTTGATCGCCGCTGGGGCCGGTAACCCGCCGGTAGTGGTCGACGAAACCGCCGACCTGGCGCGCGCCGCGCAGTCCATTGTCAAAGGCGCCTCGTTTGATAACAACATCATCTGCGCCGACGAAAAGGTGCTGATCGTGGTCGATAGCGTTGCCGACGAACTGATGCGCCTGATGGAAGGCCAGCAGGCGGTGAAGCTCAGCATCGCTCAGGCCGAGCAGCTTCAGCCGGTGCTGCTTAAAAATATCGATGAGCGCGGCAAAGGCACCGTCAGCCGCGACTGGGTTGGCCGCGACGCCGGCAAGATTGCCGCAGCCATCGGCCTGAACGTTCCGCAGCAGACGCGCCTGCTGTTCGTTGAAACCCCGGCCAGCCATCCGTTTGCCGTCACCGAACTGATGATGCCGGTGCTCCCGGTGGTACGGGTTGCCAACGTCGACGAAGCCATCGCGCTGGCGGTTCAGCTGGAAGGCGGCTGCCACCATACGGCGGCGATGCACTCGCGCAATATCGACAACATGAACCAGATGGCGAACGCCATTGATACCAGCATTTTCGTCAAAAACGGGCCGTGCATCGCCGGGCTCGGCCTGGGCGGGGAAGGCTGGACCACCATGACTATCACCACGCCAACCGGGGAGGGGGTGACCAGCGCGCGCACCTTTGTCCGCCTGCGCCGCTGCGTGCTGGTAGACGCCTTCCGAATTGTATAAGGGGCGACCGATGGCACACGACGAACAACGTTGGCTCACGCCCCGGCTGCAAAAAGCGGCAACCCTGTGTAACCAGACGCCTGCGCTCAGCGGTTCGCCGCTGTGGCTGGGTGTGGATTTAGGCACCTGCGATGTGGTGTCGATGGTGGTCGACGGTGACGGGCAGCCGGTTGCGGTGTGCCTCGACTGGGCGGACGTGGTGCGCGACGGCATCGTCTGGGATTTCTTCGGCGCCGTTACCATCGTGCGCCGCCATCTCGACGCGCTGGAACGGCAGCTTGGCTGCCGCTTCACTCATGCGGCGACCTCATTTCCTCCGGGTACCGATCCGCGTATTTCGATCAACGTGCTGGAGTCCGCAGGGTTAGAGGTGAGTCACGTACTCGATGAACCGACCGCGGTGGCGGACCTGCTGCAGCTCGATAACGCCGGCGTGGTGGATATCGGCGGCGGCACCACAGGGATCGCCATCGTGAAGCGCGGCAAAGTGACCTACTCCGCCGATGAAGCGACCGGTGGCCACCATATCTCCCTGACTCTCGCTGGTAACCGCCGCATTCCGCTGGAAGAGGCGGAGCAGTTCAAGCGCAGCAACGCGCAGGAGATTTGGCCGGTGGTGAAGCCGGTGTACGAAAAGATGGCGGAGATCGTCGCTCGTCATATTGACGGTCAGGAAATTGCCGATTTGTGGCTGGCGGGCGGCTCCTGCATGCAGCCGGGCGTGGATGCGCTGTTTCGTAAGCGCTTCCCGGAATTACAGGTGCATTTACCGCAGCACAGCCTGTTTATGACCCCGCTGGCGATAGCCAACAGTGGAAGAGAGAAAGCGGAGGGAATCAATGCAAGCTGAACTGCAGACGGCGCTTTTTCAGGCATTCGACACCTTGAATTTGCAGCGGGTGAAAACCTTCAGCGTGCCGCCGGTGACGCTGTGCGGCCTCGGCGCGCTCAGCGCCTGCGGCCAGGAAGCGCAAGCGCGAGGCGTAAAGCATCTGTTTGTGATGGTCGACAGCTTCCTGCATCAGGCGGGAATGACTGCCGGGCTTGCGCGCAGCCTGGCGGTGAAAGGCGTGGCGATGACCGTCTGGCCCTGTCCGCCAGGGGAGCCGTGCGTTACCGACGTCTGCGCGGCGGTGGCGCAGCTGCGCGAAGCGAAGTGCGACGGCGTGGTGGCCTTTGGCGGCGGTTCGGTGCTGGACGCGGCGAAAGCGGTGGCGCTGTTGGTCACCAACCCGGAGCAAACGCTAAGTGAGATGACGGAAAGCAGCATACTGCGCCCGCGTCTGCCGCTGATTGCGGTGCCGACGACCGCCGGAACCGGCTCAGAAACCACCAACGTGACGGTGATTATCGATGCGGTCAGCGGGCGCAAGCAGGTGCTGGCCCACGCCTCGCTCATGCCGGACGTGGCGATTCTCGACGCCGCCCTGACCGAAGGCGTTCCGCCCCAGGTGACGGCGATGACCGGGATAGACGCGCTGACCCACGCCGTAGAGGCATACAGCGCGCTCAACGCGACGCCCTTTACCGATAGTCTGGCGCTTGGCGCGATAGCGATGATTGGCCAGGCGCTGCCTAAGGCCGTGGGCTACGGTCACGATCTTGCCGCCCGCGAAAGTATGCTGCTGGCTTCCTGCATGGCGGGAATGGCTTTTTCCAGCGCCGGCCTGGGCTTATGCCATGCGATGGCGCATCAGCCCGGCGCGGCGCTGCATATTCCCCACGGCCAGGCCAACGCCATGCTGCTGCCAACGGTGATGGCGTTTAACCGCATGGTATGCCGCGAGCGGTTCAGCCAAATCGGCCGGGCGCTCACCACTAAAAAAACCGATGACCACGAGGCAATTGCCGCCGTAGAGGCGCTGATCGCCGAAGTGGGCCTGAGTCAACGACTCTCAGATGCCGGCGCAAAGCTCGAGCATTTCAGCGCGTGGGCGCAGGCGGCGCAGGAGGACATTTGTCTGCGCACCAATCCACGCACCGCCATCCGGGAGCAGATTATCGAGCTGTACGCGGCGGCGCACTGATGCGGCCTTAACACCGGCGAATTTTCCCGGAGGCGATGCTGCGCATCTGTCCGGGCTACAAGCCTGGCAAGCCGCGCTGAACCGGTAGCCCGGGCAAGGCGCTTTGCGCCGCCCCCGGGGGAAGGCCGCAGAGTGTTAATACAAATCATAAATGACAGGGAGTAAAGGCTATGGGAATTAACGAAATCATCATGTACATCATGATGTTCTTTATGCTGATTGCCGCCGTGGACAGGATCCTGTCGCAGTTTGGCGGTTCGGCGCGCTTTCTCGGCAAGTTTGGCAAAAGTATTGAAGGATCCGGCGGCCAGTTCGAAGAGGGCTTTATGGCGATGGGCGCGCTGGGCCTGGCGATGGTCGGGATGACCGCGCTGGCGCCGGTATTGGCGCATCTGCTCGGGCCGGTGATTATTCCGCTGTATGAAATGCTCGGCGCCAACCCGTCGATGTTCGCCGGAACGCTGCTGGCCTGCGATATGGGCGGCTTCTTCCTCGCCAAAGAGCTGGCGGGCGGCGACGTGGCGGCATGGCTCTATTCCGGCCTGATCCTCGGGGCGATGATGGGGCCGACGCTGGTGTTCTCCATTCCGGTCGCGCTCGGCATTATCGAGCCCTCCGACCGCCGCTACCTGGCGCTGGGCGTACTGGCCGGGATCGTCACGATTCCGATCGGCTGTATCGCCGGCGGCCTGGTGGCCATGTACTCCGGCGTGGAGATTAACGGACAGCCGGTAGAGTTCACCTTCGCGCTGATCCTGATGAATATGATCCCGGTGCTTATTGTCGCGGTGCTGGTAGCGCTGGGGCTGAAGTTTATTCCGGAAAAAATGATCAACGGCTTCCAGATCTTCGCCAAATTTCTGGTGGCGCTGATCACTATCGGCCTGGCGGCGGCGGTCATCAAGTTTCTGCTTGGCTGGGATCTGATCCCAGGACTCGACCCGATTTTTATGGCTCCCGGCGACCAGCCCGGCGAGGTGATGCGCGCTATCGAAGTTATTGGTTCGATCTCCTGCGTGCTGCTCGGCGCTTACCCGATGGTACTGCTGTTGACCCGCTGGTTTGAAAAGCCGCTGATGCGCGTCGGTAATCTGCTGAAAATCAATAATATGGCCGCCGGCGGCATGGTGGCGACGCTGGCTAACAACATCCCAATGTTCGGCATGATGAAGCAGATGGATACCCGCGGCAAAGTGATCAACTGCGCGTTCTCCGTGTCTGCCGCTTTCGCGCTGGGCGACCACCTGGGCTTCGCCGCCGCCAACATGAACGCCATGATTTTCCCGATGATCGTCGGCAAGCTGATCGGCGGCGTCACCGCTATCGGCGTGGCGATGCTGCTGGTGCCAAAAGAGGAAAATGTACCCGCGGCAGCGAAAACCGAAGCGGAGGCGCAATCGTGAAAACTCGCCAGCTGCTGAGCGTTGGTATCGATATCGGCACCACTACCACTCAGGTGATCTTCTCCCGCCTTGAACTGGTTAACCGTGCGGCGGTGTCGCAGGTGCCGCGCTACGAATTTATCAAACGCGAAATTAGCTGGCAAAGCCCGGTCTTCTTCACCCCTGTCGATAAGCAGGGCGGTCTAGAGGAGGCCGAGCTCAAGGCGCTGATCCTGGCCCAGTATCAGGCCGCCGGCATTGCCCCCGAATCGGTGGACTCCGGGGCGATCATTATTACCGGCGAAAGCGCGAAAACCCGCAACGCCCGGCCGGCGGTGATGGCGCTCTCGCAGTCGCTCGGCGATTTCGTGGTGGCCAGCGCCGGGCCGCACCTGGAGTCGGTGATTGCCGGTCACGGCGCCGGGGCGCAAGCCTTGTCGGCACAGCGCCTGTGCCGGGTTCTCAACATTGATATCGGTGGTGGCACGTCAAACTATGCCCTGTTTGACGCCGGCAAAGTCAGCGGCACCGCCTGCCTCAACGTCGGCGGTCGCCTGCTGGAGACCGACAGCCAGGGGCGCGTGGTCCATGCGCATCAGCCTGGACAGATGATTGTCGATGCGGTTTTCGGTCCTGGAACCTGCGCCCGCTCGCTGACCGCCGGGCAGCTGGCCCAGGTGGCGCGGCGGATGGCGGAGCTGATCGTCGAAGTCATCGACGGCGCGCTCTCTCCGCTGGCGCAACGGCTGATGCAAACCAGCCTGCTGCCCGCAGGGGCGATACCCGAGGTAATTACCCTTTCCGGCGGAGTGGGCGAGTGCTATCGCAACCAGCCCGCCGACCCGTTCTGCTTTGCGGATATCGGGCCGCTGCTGGCTACGGCGCTGCATGAGCATCCGCGCCTGCGTGAGATGAACGTGCAGTTCCCGGCGCAAACCGTGCGCGCCACGGTGATTGGCGCCGGCGCGCACACGCTTTCGCTCTCTGGCAGCACCATCTGGCTGGAGGGAGTTCAGCTACCGCTGCGCAACCTGCCGGTGGCGATCCCGCCTGATGACGCCGATCTGCTGAGCGCCTGGCAGCAGGCGCTGATGCAGATCGATCTGGATCCTAAAACGGATGCTTACGTGCTGGCGCTTCCCGCATCGCTACCGGTGCGCTACGCCACCCTGCTGGTGGTGATTGACGCGCTATTGGCTTTTGTCGCGCGCTTTCCCAACCCGCATCCACTGCTGGTGGTGGCGGAGCAGGACTTTGGCAAAGCGCTGGGCATGCTGCTGCGTCCTCAGCTGCAACAACTCCCGCTGGCGGTCATCGATGAGGTGAGCGTACGGGCGGGGGACTATATCGACATTGGTACGCCTCTTTTTGGCGGATCGGTTGTGCCGGTGACGGTGAAATCACTCGCATTTCCTTCCTGAGGGAACGACTTATGAAACTAAAGACCACATTGTTCGGCAATGTTTATCAGTTTAAGGATGTAAAAGAGGTGCTGGCTAAAGCCAACGAACTGCGTTCGGGGGATGTGCTGGCGGGCGTGGCGGCGGAAAGTTCGCAGCAGCGTGTGGCGGCGAAGCAGGTGCTCTCCGATATGACGGTCGCCGATATTCGTAACAACCCGGTGATTCCGTATGAAGAGGATTGCGTGACGCGCCTGATCCAGGACGACGTCAACGAAACCGCTTATCAACGGATTAAAAACTGGACCATCAGCGACCTGCGCGAATACGTGCTGAACGATGAAGTCAGTAGCGACGATATTGCGTTTGTGCGTAAAGGGCTGACCTCGGAAGTGGTGGCGGCGGTGGCGAAGGTCTGCTCCAACGCCGACCTGATCTACGGCGCGAAGAAAATGCCGGTGATTAAAAAAGCCAACACCACCATCGGCTTGCCGGGCACCTTTAGCTGCCGCCTGCAGCCGAACGATACCCGCGATGACGTGCAGAGCATTGCTGCGCAAATCTACGAAGGGCTCTCTTTCGGCGCGGGCGATGCGGTGATCGGCGTCAACCCGGTGACCGATGATGTGGAGAACCTGACCCGCGTCCTTGATACCGTCTACGGCGTTATCGATAAATTCAATATCCCGACCCAGGGCTGCGTGCTGGCGCACGTCACCACCCAGATTGAAGCGATTCGCCGCGGCGCCCCGGGCGGCTTGATCTTCCAGAGCATCTGTGGCAGCGAAAAGGGGCTAAAAGAGTTTGGCGTGGAGCTGGCGATGCTCGACGAAGCGCGCGCAGTGGGGGCCGAGTTTAACCGCATCGCCGGGGAGAACTGCCTGTACTTTGAAACTGGGCAGGGCTCGGCGCTGTCGGCTGGCGCTAACTTCGGCGCCGATCAGGTGACGATGGAGGCGCGTAACTACGGCCTGGCACGGCACTACGATCCGTTCCTCGTCAATACCGTGGTGGGCTTTATCGGGCCGGAGTATCTCTATAACGATCGGCAGATTATTCGCGCCGGTCTCGAAGATCACTTTATGGGCAAGCTGAGCGGCATCTCGATGGGCTGCGACTGCTGCTACACCAACCATGCCGACGCCGACCAGAACCTCAATGAAAACCTGATGATTCTGCTCGCCACCGCCGGCTGCAACTACATCATGGGCATGCCGCTCGGCGACGACATCATGCTCAACTATCAGACCACCGCATTTCACGATACCGCCACCGTCCGTCAGCTGCTGAATTTACGGCCGTCGCCGGAGTTCGAACGCTGGCTGGAAACCATGGGCATTATGGCAAACGGTCGTCTGACCAAACGGGCGGGCGATCCGTCACTGTTCTTTTGATGACGCGGGGATGACACATGATGGATCAAAAGCAGATTGAAGAAATTGTACGCAGCGTGATGGCGTCAATGGGACAACCGCAAACGGCTGCGCAAGCGCCTGAGGCGGAGGTGGCGAAATGCGCCAGCCGGTGCGAGGTCGCGGCGGAGAGCTGCGCGTTGGATTTAGGTTCGCCAGAGGCGAAAGGCTGGATTGGCGTGCAGCAGCCGCATCGCGCGGAAGTGCTGACCGAACTGAAACGCAGCACCGCGGCGCGCGTGTGTACCGGTCGCGCCGGTCCGCGTCCGCGCACCCTTGCGCTGCTTCGCTTCCTCGCCGACCACTCCCGTTCCAAGGATACGGTGCTGAAAGAGGTGCCGGAGGAGTGGGTGAAAACCCAGGGCCTACTGGAGGTTCGCTCCGAGATTAGCGACAAGAACCTCTACCTGACGCGCCCGGATATGGGCCGTCGGCTGAGTCCGGAGGCGATTGAGGCGCTGAAGGCGCAGTGCGTGGCGAATCCTGACGTTCAGGTGGTGGTGTCCGATGGCCTCTCTACCGACGCGATCACCGTCAACTATGAAGAGATCCTACCACCGCTGCTGTCGGGCCTGAAGCAGGCCGGGCTGAAGGTCGGTACGCCATTCTTCGTCCGCTACGGGCGGGTCAAAATTGAAGATCAGATTGGCGAAATCCTCGGCGCGAAGGTGGTGATTTTGCTGGTGGGTGAACGCCCGGGGCTAGGGCAGTCGGAAAGCCTCTCCTGTTACGCCGTTTATTCGCCGCGCGTAGCGACCACCGTCGAAGCGGACCGGACCTGTATTTCAAATATTCACCAGGGCGGCACGCCGCCGGTAGAAGCCGCCGCGGTGATCGTCGATTTGGCCAAACGCATGCTGGAGCAGAAGGCTTCCGGCATCAACATGACTCGGTAAGGAGGCATCATGCCTGCATTAGATTTAATTCGCCCTTCGGTGACGGCCATGCGCGTGATTGCTTCAGTGAATGACGGCTTTGCCCGCGAGCTGAAATTACCGCCACATATACGTAGCCTCGGACTCATCACGGCGGATTCAGATGATGTGACTTATATTGCCGCTGACGAAGCGACAAAACAGGCGATGGTCGAAGTGGTGTATGGCCGCTCTCTCTACGCCGGCGCGGCTCACGGTCCGTCGCCAACCGCAGGTGAAGTGCTGATTATGCTGGGTGGCCCGAATCCGGCGGAAGTTCGCGCCGGTCTGGATGCGATGGTGGCGCATATCGAAAATGGGGCCGCGTTCCAGTGGGCCAACGATGCCGAAGATACGGCGTTTCTGGCGCACGTGGTGTCACGAACTGGCTCTTATCTCTCGTCTACCTCCGGTATCGCATTGGGCGATCCGATCGCTTACCTGGTAGCGCCGCCGCTGGAGGCGACCTTCGGCATCGATGCGGCAATGAAATCGGCCGACGTTCAGCTGGTGACCTACGTGCCGCCGCCGTCGGAAACCAACTATTCCGCCGCGTTTTTGACGGGTAGCCAGGCCGCCTGTAAAGCCGCCTGCAATGCCTTTACCGATGCCGTTCTGGATATTGCCCGTCATCCAATTCAGCGCGCGTAAGGGGGAAGCGATGATCAACGCCCTGGGATTACTGGAAGTGGACGGTATGGTCGCCGCCGTTGACGCGGCGGATGCGATGCTGAAGGCGGCCAACGTGCGGCTGCTCAGCCATGAGGTCCTCGACCCCGGCAGGCTGACGCTGGTGGTGGAAGGCGACCTGGCGGCATGCCGGGCGGCGTTGGATGCCGGCAGCGCTGCGGCGCAGCGTACGGGGCGCGTTATTAGTCGTCGGGAGATCGGTCGTCCTGAAGAGGATACCCAGTGGCTGATCGGCGGCTTTCAACGGCCGCCGAAAGCGCCCGAGCCGCCTGAGCGGTCCGAGGAAGCGGAATCCTCCGCGCCCTTACTGACGCTGCTGGCGTCGGCGCGTCAGGGAATGACGGCCGGGGAAGTGGCCGCACATTTCGGCTGGTCGCTTGAGGAAGCCAGGAAGGCGCTGGAGCAGCTGTTTTCTACCGGAGCGTTGCGTAAACGCAGTAGCCGCTATCGCTTAAAAAATTAACCTGTCGGAGGTGCCGGGATCGTGAAAACGCTCCCGGTTTAAAAGATCATGAAAAAGAAAACACCGGCCAACCTGCACCATCTTTATCATGAAGCATTACCCGAAGACGTTAAGCTAACGCCGATGGTCGAGGTGGACAATGTCCACCAGCGGCGAACCACCGATGTCTATGAACATGCCCTGACGATTACCGCCTGGCAGCAGATTTACGATCAGCTTCATCCGGGGAAATTCCACGGTGAATTTACCGAAATCCTGCTCGATGATATTCAGGTCTTTCGTGAATATACCGGTCTGGCCCTGCGCCAGTCTTGCCTGGTGTGGCCTAACTCGTTCTGGTTCGGTATTCCGGCCACTCGCGGCGAGCAGGGATTTATTGGCTCACAGTGTCTCGGCAGCGCCGAAATCGCCACCCGGCCCGGCGGCACGGAGTTCGAACTCAGTACGCCGGACGATTACACCATTCTTGGGGTTGTTATTTCAGAGGACGTGATTACCCGCCACGCGGGCTTCCTGCATCACCCGGAAAGAGTGCTGCATATGTTGCGTAACCAGTCGGCGCTGGAAGTCAAAGAGCAGCATAAAGCGGCGCTGTGGGGCTTCGTGCAGCAGGCGCTGGCGACGTTCAGCGAGAACCCGGAAAACCTGCATCAGCCCGCTGTGCGCAAAGTGTTGGGCGATAATCTGCTACTGGCGATGGGGGCGATGCTGGAGGAGGCGCAACCGATCGTCACCGCCGAGAGCATCAGCCATCAGAGTTACCGGCGGCTGCTGTCCCGGGCGCGGGAGTATGTACTGGAGAATATGTCGGAGCCGCTGACCGTTCTCGACCTGTGCAATCAGCTGCACGTCAGCCGCCGTACGCTGCAAAACGCCTTTCACGCAATTCTCGGAATAGGACCGAACGCGTGGCTGAAGCGTATACGCTTAAACGCGGTGCGCCGGGAGCTGATCAGCCCGTGGTCGCAGAGCGCCACGGTTAAGGATGCCGCAATGCAGTGGGGATTCTGGCATCTGGGCCAGTTCGCCACCGATTATCAGCAGCTGTTCGCCGAGAAACCGTCGCTGACGCTGCATCAGCGGATGCGGCAGTGGGCGTGATGGCGATTGATTTACCGGATGGTGTTTCATGCCGTTATCGTAGGCCTGTAAGCGTAGCGCCATCGGGCAAAGCAGCGCCGGATGGCGGCGTAAACGCCTTATCCGGCCTACGAACCGCGCCATCAGGCAATTTTATACCCAGTCGCGCACCTGAATGAACTTGCCTAGCGCCGCTTCCGGGCTATCCGCTGCCGGCTGGTAGTTATATTCCCAGCGTACCAGCGGCGGCATTGACATCAGGATGGACTCGGTGCGGCCGCCGGTTTGCAGGCCGAACAGGGTGCCGCGATCCCATACCAGGTTAAACTCCACGTAGCGCCCGCGACGGTAGAGCTGAAAATCCCGCTCGCGTTCACCCCATGCTATTTCCCTGCGTCGCTCGACAATCGGCAAATACGCCTCGGTATAGCCGTTACCCACCGCCTGCATAAAGTCAAAGCAATGATCGAAGCTGGGGGTATTCAAATCATCGAAAAACAGGCCGCCGATGCCGCGCTGCTCGTTACGGTGTTTGAGAAAGAAATAGTCATCGCACCACTTTTTATAACGCGGATAAACGTCTTCGCCGAAGGGCTGGCACAGATCGCGGGCGGTACGATGCCAGTGCACGGCATCTTCTTCAAAGCCGTAGTAGGGGGTTAAATCGAAGCCGCCGCCGAACCACCATACAGGATCGGCGCCCGGTTTTTCCGCGATAAAGAAGCGCACGTTGGCATGGCTGGTGGGGATATAGGGGCTGCGCGGATGCACGACCAGCGAGACGCCCATCGCTTCAAAGCTGCGGCCAGCCAGCTCAGGACGGTGAGCAGTAGCGGAAGCCGGCATCGCATCGCCGTGCACGTGCGAAAAGTTAACCCCAGCCTGCTCAAAGATCCCGCCATCGCGCAGCACCCGGCTGCGCCCGCCGCCGCCGCCTTCCCGTCGCCAGCTATCTTCGACAAATTCGTCGCCGTCAACGGCGCTGAGCTTTTGGCAGATAGCATCCTGGAGCTGAAGGAGGAAGGCTTTTACCTGGTGCGCGTCGGGTCTCATTAACGTCTCTTCGAATGGGCTTTCTGGTTATCGAACCAGTGGAAATAGCTGATAATGCCGTTGGCAATCGCTGTGGCGATTTTCTGCCGGAAGGCAGTGGTGCCGAGCAGTTTTTCTTCGTTCGGATTGGTAATAAACGACGTCTCTACCAGTACCGACGGAATCGATGGCGATTTCAGCACCACGAACGCCGCCTGTTCGGTATTGCGGCTGTGCAGCTTATGCACTGGCTTAATCTTTTTCAGGATATGCGAGCCGAGCGTCAGGCTGTTTTTGATGGTATCAGTTTGTACCAGGTCGAACAGCACTTGCTGCAATAGGTGGTCTTTATCCGTCGTTTTCTTGCCGGCCACTTCATCCGCCCGGTTTTCACGGTCCGAGAGATATTTCGCCATGGCGCTACTGGCGCCGCGGTTGGAGAGGGCGAAAACGGAGGCGCCGGCCGCGCTCGGGTTGGTGAAGCCGTCAGCGTGAATTGACATAAACAGATCGGCGCCGTGCTGGTGGGCGATCTCCACGCGGTCATAGAGCGGAATAAAGGTGTCGCCGCTGCGCGTCAGGCGCGCATCGATACCGTTGCTACGCAGGATGCTGCGCACGTTTTTAGCGATCGCCAGCACTACGTGCTTCTCTTTTGAACCGTTATGGCCGATAGCGCCAGTGTCAATACCGCCATGGCCCGGGTCGAGCATCACGACGCGTTTGGCGCCTTTTTTCTTCGCTGCGGGTTTGCTGTGCCCATTGGATGTTTTCAATGGCTGTTGTTCTTTCGCGCTGGCCTGTGAGGCGATCCCTGAAAGCGTGATTGCTGCCAGCCCGGCTTTCAGCACCTGGCGGCGCGAAGCAAGTATTTTTAAAGGTTTAAAAGTGCTCATTCGGCCTGAATTGCAAACAAGTGGTAACCAATGTTATATCGTATCGTGTTTTCTGATACGACCATTCAAAATAAGAATTGTTTTACTTTTCATTTCAATACATGACAAAGTCATATTATGCCATTTTTTGCGGCTCATTGCGCCTGATATTGGCTATCGGGCACAATCGCGCCATAATCTCTGTTTTTAACCGTCAATGGTGGGGAATACCATGGAGATACGCGTTTTTCGCCAGCAAGATTTCGAAGAGGTCATTACCCTGTGGGAGCGTTGCGATCTCCTGCGACCATGGAACGATCCGGAAATGGACATTGAACGTAAGCTGAACCACGATGCCAGCCTGTTTCTGGTCGCCGAGGTTAACGGGGAAGTGGTCGGCACGGTGATGGGCGGTTATGACGGTCATCGCGGGTCTGCCTATTATCTTGGCGTGCATCCTGAATATCGCGGACGCGGTATTGCTAACGCGCTGCTTAACCGGCTGGAGAAAAAGCTGATTGCCCGCGGCTGCCCGAAAATAAACATTATGATACGCGAAGATAATGACGTGGTGCAGGGGATGTACGAACGCCTTGGCTATGAGCATTCAGATGTACTGTGCCTCGGCAAGCGCCTAATTGAAGATGAAGAATACTGAGTTTATCCCCGCCGATTTTGATACCCACGGCCGCCTGCGTTTGCCGTTTCTTTTTTGGTGCGTACTGCTGCTCCAGGCGCGAACATGGGTGCTGTTTCTGATGGCCGGCGCGTCACGGCAGCAGGGCGACGCGCTGCTGAATCTGTTTTATCCGGACCACGATAATTTTTGGCTGGGATTGCTTCCCGGCATCCCGGCGGTGCTGGCGTTTATTATTAGCGGGCATCGTCAGCGCTTTCCCCGGCTCTGGCCCCTGATGCGCTGGTTGCTGGCGCTTTCCCAGCTATTGCTGTTGGTCTGGCAACCACTGCTGTGGATGAGCGGCGAATCGCCCTCGGCGCTGACCATCGGCCTGCTGGCGGCGGATCTTTATGCGCTCTGGTGGCTGTTAAGCAGCCGTCGGCTGCAGGCCTGTTTTCGCGAAGAACAGGTTTAACGGCACTTTTTGCCGATCGCGCACTCCAACATGCGTTGAATAAATCAGAAAGGACACTCAGTCATGAAATCGCTACGTTTATTTCTCTGCGCATTACCGCTGGCTTTAACCGGCTGCTCGACGATGAGCTCGGTTAACTGGTCGGCGGCCTATCCGTGGAACTGGTTTGGTTCCTCCACGGAAGTGACCGAACAGGGCGTAGGCAACCTGACGGCGTCAACGCCGCTGAACGAACAGGCGATCGGTGATGCGCTCGGCAGCAGCTACCGCCTGCGCAGCGGCATGAAAACGGCTAACGGTAATATTGTGCGCTATTTCGAAGCGTTAAAAGATGGCAAGGTCGCGCTGACCATTAACGGCGAGAGCGGGACTATCAGCCGCATCGACGTGCGCGATAGCAATATCAAAGCCGCCAGCGGCGTGAAAATTGGTACCCCGTTCAGCGATATCTACAGCAAGGCGTTTGGCAACTGCCAGAAAGGCAGCAACGACAACGGTGCCGTGGTGGAATGCAAGGCCGAGGGCAGCCAGCATATTAGCTATGCTTTCACCGGCAACTGGAGCGGTCCTGAAGAGTTAATGCCCTCCGACGACACGCTGAAGAACTGGAAGGTGAGCAAGATTATCTGGCGCCGCTAATTTGATCTGAAGTGATTCGAGGTCCTGAAAAAGCGGGTACAATAACGCCTTAAAAAAGCCACAGCGTTGTGGCTGTCCTATTTTTCAGGAGGAGCGATGTCTCAGGTTCAGAGCGGCATTTTGCCGGAACATTGCCGTGCGGCGATTTGGATTGAAGCAAATGTCAAAGGCGATGTTGACGCCCTGCGTGAAGCCAGCAAAGTGTTTGCCGATAAGTTAGCCACCTTTCAGGCGAAATACCCGCAAGCGAAGCTGGGGGCGGTGGTGGCTTTTGGCCATAACGTCTGGCGCCAGCTGAGCGGCGGCGTTGGGGCCGAAGAGCTAAAAGACTTTCCGGCCTACGGCAAAGGTCTGGCGCCGTCGACCCAGTACGATGTGCTGATCCACATTCTCTCCGCGCAGCATGAGCTGAACTTCTCTGTGGCGCAGGCGGCCATGTCTGCTTTTGGCGCAGCAGTTGATGTTAAAGAAGAGATTCATGGCTTTCGCTGGATTGAAGAGCGCGATCTGAGCGGCTTTGTCGACGGTACTGAAAACCCGGCCGGCGAAGAGACGCGCCGTGAAGTGGCGGTGATTCAGGATGGCGTCGATGCGGGCGGCAGCTACGTATTCGTGCAGCGCTGGGAGCACAACCTCAAGCAGCTTAATCGCATGAGCGTCCCTGACCAGGAGATGATGATCGGCCGCACCAAAGAAGCCAACGAAGAGATTGACGGCGACGATCGTCCGGACACCTCTCACCTGAGCCGCGTGGATCTGAAAGAAGAGGGAAAAGGGCTGAAGATTGTCCGTCAGAGCCTGCCGTACGGCACCGCCAGCGGTACCCACGGCCTCTACTTTTGCGCTTACTGCGCCCGTCTGTACAACATTGAGCAGCAGCTGCTGAGCATGTTCGGCGATACTGACGGTAAGCGTGATGCGATGCTGCGTTTTACCAAACCGGTGACCGGCGGATACTACTTCGCGCCTTCGCTGGATAGACTGCTGGCGCTGTAAGATTTCCCCTCTCCCCACAAGGGGAGGAAACCGTTCGGCACCGCAGGCAAGCGTCGAACGGTTTCCGGTTCTGAATGCGTGATTCAGATAAGCTTTGCCATTTCCTTATTCTCTTTTCGACTTCCAAATCGCCAAACGGTATATAAAACCGTTACTCCTTTCATAGCCGTTATAAATATGATGATCAGCAGAAAATCATCATATTGATAAGGGTGCGCAATGGCCGTTAAATCATTAACAAAAGGATATCTGGCGCTGGCTGCTTCTGTGCTGCTGGTTGCGCAGGCGCAGGCGACGGAACTGCTGAACAGTTCCTACGATGTTTCCCGCGAGCTGTTTGCCGCCCTTAACCCGCAGTTTGAACAGCAGTGGGCGAAAGATAACGGCGGCGATAAGCTGACGATTAAACAATCTCATGCCGGGTCATCAAAACAGGCGCTGGCGATTCTGCAAGGGCTTAAGGCCGACGTGGTGACCTACAATCAGGTGACCGACGTCCAGATTCTGCACGATAAAGGCAAACTGATCCCGGCGGACTGGCAAAGCCGTCTGCCGAATAACAGCTCGCCGTTTTACTCGACGATGGGATTCCTGGTGCGTAAAGGCAACCCGAAAAATATCCACGACTGGAATGACTTAGTGCGTTCCGACGTGAAGCTGATTTTCCCGAACCCGAAGACCTCCGGCAATGCCCGTTACACCTACCTGGCTGCCTGGGGGGCCGCGGACAAAGCTGACGGCGGCGATAAAGCGAAAACCGAGCAGTTTATGACTCAGTTTCTGAAAAACGTCGAGGTGTTTGATACCGGCGGGCGCGGCGCAACTACCACCTTTGCCGAGCGTGGGCTTGGCGATGTGCTGATTAGCTTCGAGTCTGAAGTGAATAACATTCGTAAACAGTACGAAGATCAGGGCTTTGAGGTGGTCATTCCTAAAACCAATATCCTCGCTGAATTCCCGGTTGCCTGGGTGGATAAAAACGTGCAGGCCAACGGAACGGAGAAAGCGGCGAAAGCCTACCTGAACTGGCTCTATAGCCCGCAGGCGCAGACGGTCATCACGGACTATTACTATCGCGTGAACAACCCGAAAGTGATGGATTCCCTGAAAGAGAAATTCCCGCAGACCGAGCTGTTCCGCGTGGAAGATAAATTTGGTTCCTGGCCGGAAGTGATGAAAACCCATTTTGCCAGCGGCGGTGAGCTGGACAAACTGCTGGCGGCGGGGCGTAAGTAATGTTTGCAGTATCGACTAAACGCGTGCTGCCGGGCTTTACCTTAAGCCTCGGGACCAGCCTGCTGTTCGTCTGCCTGATCCTATTGTTACCGCTCAGCGCGCTGGTGATGCAGCTTGCCCAGATGAGCTGGGCGCAGTACTGGGATGTGGTCACCAACCCGCAGGTGGTAGCGGCCTATAAAGTGACGCTGCTCTCGGCGTTTGTGGCGTCGATTTTTAACGGCGTGTTCGGTCTGCTGATGGCGTGGATCTTAACCCGCTACCGCTTCCCGGGCCGCACGCTGCTTGATGCTCTGATGGATTTGCCGTTTGCGCTGCCGACGGCCGTTGCCGGCTTAACCCTCGCGTCGCTCTTCTCCGTGAACGGGTTGTACGGCGAGTGGCTGGCGAAATTTGATATTAAAGTCACCTATACGTGGCTCGGTATCGCGGTGGCCATGGCCTTTACCAGCATCCCGTTTGTGGTGCGTACCGTGCAGCCGGTGCTGGAAGAGCTGGGCCCGGAATATGAAGAAGCGGCGGAAACCCTGGGCGCCACGCGCTGGCAGAGCTTTCGCAAGGTGGTGCTGCCGGAGCTTTCCCCGGCGCTGATGGCCGGCGTTGCGCTGTCCTTTACCCGCAGCCTCGGGGAGTTCGGCGCGGTGATTTTTATCGCCGGCAACATTGCGTGGAAAACGGAAGTGACCTCGCTGATGATTTTTATCCGTTTGCAGGAGTTCGATTACCCGGCGGCGAGCGCGATCGCTTCGGTGATCCTCGCTGCCTCGCTGCTGCTGCTGTACTCGATTAACACTCTGCAAAGTCGCTTTGGTCGACGTGTGGTAGGTCACTGATGGCGGAAGTTACGCAATTGAAGCGATACGATGCGCCCCGCATCAACTGGGGTAAATGGTTTCTGATAGGTGCGGGCGTGCTGGTTTCTGCCTTCATCCTGATTGTGCCGATGGTCTATATCTTCGTGCAGGCCTTTAGCAAAGGCCTGATGCCGGTGCTGCAAAATCTTGCAGACCCGGACATGCTGCACGCCATCTGGCTAACGGTCATGATTGCCTTGATTACCGTACCGGTAAACCTGGTTTTCGGTACGCTGCTGGCGTGGCTGGTGACGCGCTTTACCTTTCCAGGCCGTCAGCTGCTGTTGACGCTGCTGGATATACCTTTTGCCGTCTCGCCGGTGGTGGCGGGTCTGGTTTATCTGCTGTTTTACGGTTCTAACGGTCCGCTGGGCGGCTGGCTCGATGAGCATAACCTACAGATTATGTTTGCCTGGCCGGGTATGGTCCTGGCGACCATTTTTGTGACCTGTCCGTTTGTGGTCCGCGAACTGGTGCCAGTGATGATGAGCCAGGGCAGTAATGAAGATGAGGCGGCGATTCTGCTCGGCGCTTCGGGCTGGCAGATGTTCCGCCGGGTTACGCTGCCCAACATTCGCTGGGCGCTGCTCTACGGCGTGGTGCTGACTAACGCCCGCGCGATTGGTGAATTCGGCGCCGTGTCGGTGGTTTCCGGCTCAATTCGCGGCGAAACCTTATCGCTGCCGCTACAAATTGAACTACTGGAGCAGGATTACAATTCCGTCGGTTCCTTTACCGCCGCCGCCCTGCTGACGTTAATGGCTATTTTGACCCTATTTTTGAAGAGTATGGTGCAATGGCGTTTGGCCAATCAGGAAAAACGCGCGCAACTGGAGGGAAATCATGAGCATTGAGATTGCCAATATTAAGAAGTCTTTTGGTCGCACGCAGGTGCTGAATGATATCTCGCTGGATATCCCCTCCGGACAGATGGTCGCGCTGCTGGGGCCGTCAGGCTCCGGGAAAACCACGCTGCTGCGTATCATCGCCGGGCTGGAAAATCAGTCCAGCGGCCATATCCGTTTTCACGGTACCGACGTCAGCCGCGTGCATGCACGCGACCGTAAAGTCGGCTTCGTGTTCCAGCACTACGCGCTGTTTCGCCATATGACGGTGTTCGACAATATCGCCTTTGGCCTGACGGTACTGCCGCGTCGTGAACGACCAAATGCTGCCGGCATCAAGGCAAAAGTCACCAAACTGCTGGAGATGGTCCAGCTGGCGCATCTGGCGGATCGCTATCCGGCCCAGCTTTCCGGCGGGCAGAAGCAGCGCGTCGCGTTAGCGCGCGCGCTGGCGGTTGAACCGCAGATTCTGCTGCTGGATGAACCTTTTGGCGCGCTGGACGCCCAGGTACGTAAAGAATTGAGACGCTGGCTGCGTCAGCTGCACGAAGAGCTGAAGTTTACCAGCGTATTTGTCACGCACGATCAGGAAGAGGCGACCGAAGTTGCCGATCGCGTGGTGGTCATGAGCCAGGGCAATATCGAACAGGCCGATGCGCCCGATCGGGTATGGCGCGAGCCGGCCACTCGTTTTGTGCTGGAGTTCATGGGCGAAGTTAACCGCCTGAAGGGAACCCTTCGCGGCGGTCAGTTCCACGTCGGCGCGCATCGCTGGCCGTTGGGCTATACCCCGGCGTACCAGGGGCCGGTCGATCTGTTCTTGCGTCCGTGGGAAGTGGATATCAGCCGTCGTACCAGCCTGGATTCGCCGCTGCCGGTACAGGTGCTGGAAGCGAGCCCGAAAGGCCACTACACCCAATTAGTTGTGCAGCCTCTCGGGTGGTATGACGAACCGCTAACCGTGGTGCATCAGGGTGAAGATGCGCCGCACCGCGGGGAACGCCTGTTTGTTGGCCTGCAGAACGCGCGTCTGTACAACGGCAATGAACGTATTGAGCCGCGCGAGGAGCTTGCTCTGGCTGAATCGGCCTGATAGCTTATTGCATAGTTTATCGCCCGGTGGCGCTTCGCCTATCGGGCCTACAGTTATCACTACGTCTTGTAGGCCGGGTAAGCGAAGCGCCACCCGGCTTTTTTATTGAGTAGAAATCGTGAATACACTCGAACACACCATCGGCAACACTCCTCTGGTCAAACTGCAGCGCATGGGGCCGGACAACGGCAGCGAAATATGGGTCAAACTCGAAGGCAACAATCCCGCGGGCTCGGTGAAAGACAGAGCGGCGCTGTCGATGATTGTCGAGGCTGAGAAGCGCGGAGAAATTAAGCCCGGTGATGTGCTGATTGAAGCGACCAGCGGCAACACCGGCATTGCGCTGGCGATGATCGCCGCGCTTAAAGGCTATCAGATGAAGCTGCTGATGCCGGACAACATGAGCCAGGAGCGCCGTGCCGCCATGCGCGCCTACGGCGCGGAGCTAATTCTGGTGACGAAAGAGCAGGGAATGGAAGGTGCGCGTGACTTAGCGTTAGAAATGGCACAGCGCGGCGAAGGCAAGCTGCTCGATCAGTTCAACAACCCGGACAACCCGTACGCGCACTACACCACCACCGGGCCGGAAATCTGGCGGCAGACCGACGGGCGGATCACCCATTTTGTCTCCAGTATGGGCACCACCGGCACCATTACCGGCGTATCGCGTTTTCTGCGCGAGCAGGATAAAGCGGTGAGCATCGTCGGACTGCAGCCGGAAGAGGGGAGCAGTATTCCCGGAATTCGCCGCTGGCCTGCCGAATATATGCCGGGTATTTTTAACGCGCAGCTGGTGGACGTGGTGCTCGATATCCATCAACAGGATGCCGAAAACACCATGCGGATGCTGGCGGTGAAGGAAGGGATTTTCTGCGGCGTCAGTTCCGGCGGCGCGGTGGCGGGCGCGTTGCGCGTTGCCCGCGAAAATCCCGGCGCGGTAGTGGTGGCGATCGTTTGCGATCGCGGCGATCGCTACCTTTCTACCGGTGTATTTGGCGAAGAGCACTTTACCCAGGGCGCGGGAATTTAAACTTCGGGCATGTCGAGCAGGTCGGTTCCGTAGGAGTTGTCCACGGTGCAGAGCCAGCGTTCGCCCTGCTGACGAAAGACATAGGTTGCGCGCCGCGTGACCTGTGTTATCCCGGCTTCTGTCGGGATATCCAGTCGGGTCTCCATAATCACCAGCGCATTATCGCCGCCTTCGATGATCTCCATTTTTCCCTGCGTCACCACCAGCCGGTGCTGGAAATAGTCGGCAATGGCGATAAACGCGTTGCGAATATTTTCTTTGCCTCTGACCACCATGCCTGGTTTGACGACAAGCGCGGCGTCTTCAGCGTAATATTCCATCAGTGTTGCGTAATCTTCCTGGGAGATAGCGCGATCGCAGGCTTCGATGGCGGCTTTAAGTTGCGGGTTGGGATTGTGCATTTCTGGCGATCCTCGCATTGTCGGGCTTGAATAAAAGCGTTTTGCTTACTTTGCCGTCAGCTTATCAAGGAACACCCATAGCTTCTCATTCATTTCGCGATAATCCCAGGCGCGCATCTCCTATTCACTGCGAATGAAACGCCTGCCTCTGGCGGCGCTGAGCTCCAGCTGTGAATGAGAGATCAGCAGCTCGATGACCTCAGCATCAAACTCCATGTGGCACTGGAAGCCATAGACCCGGTCGCTGTATTTCACAATTTGCCGCGGGCAGCCTTCGCTGGAGGCCATCACTTCCGCCTCTGGCGTCAGGCCAGGCATATCGTTATGCCAGTGGCCGACGACCAGCGAGGGGCCAAAATGGGCCAGTTTGTCATCCTGCAGACCTGCGGTGGTGAGCGTGATAGGATAGTGGCCGACCTCTTTTTCTGGACTCTGCATAACCGGCGCGCCCAGCGCTTCACCGATAAGCTGCGAGCCGAGACAAATCCCCACCACGATCCGCCCGGCGGCAATGGCCTGTGCAATCAAACGCTGCTCGGCGTGGCTATCAAACCAGGGGCACTCAGTTAATGTTGTGCGCGGAGATTGTGGGCCGCCGAGCACAACCAGCATATCAAAAGCATCGGCGTTTTCCGGGAGCGCATCTCCCGCATATACCCGCGACCAGCTGGTACCGTAGCCGCGCGCCTGCGCCCAGCGCAGGTAAGCCCCCGGCGCTTCAAAGACTTCATGGACGATAAAGTGGATCTGCATAGCGTTAACTCCCGTCACTGTTGTTGTAATACCTGGTATAAGTCATTGGCGAGCTTATTAATTTCATTATCGTTAAGCGCTGCAAGCGACAACCGCAGCCCGTGCGCTGGGGCGCGAATGCCGAACGTTTCGCCTTCGCGAACCAGCCAGCCGGCGTGCGCCAGACGGAGCGCCACCGGCTGGCTCGGCTCCTGCAGCGGGAACCAAAAATTAAGCCCGTCTCCTGGCGTCAGGTGGGTGATTCCGCGGCTGGCGAGGGCGGCAATCAGCTTTTCATGCTGCTGACGATAGTGGCGCCGGGTTTCCGCCAGAGAGGCCATAAAGGCGTTGTCGTTAAGGCAGGCGATGACCAGATCCTGCAACAGATGGCTGACCCATTGGCTACCGGAATTAAGCCTCAGTCGCAGCGCCGCCGACGTGTCGGCGTCGCTGGCGACGATGGCCAGACGCATATCCGGCCCCAGGGTTTTTGACAGGGAGCGTACCAGCGCCCAACGCTGGCTTTCCACGGCGATAGGGGAGTACCAGGGCGTGGCGGAGAGCAGCGCGAAATGATCGTCAACAATTACCAGAACCTGCGGATAGCGGGCCAGTATTTGGCGTATTGCCCGGGCGCGGGAATCGCTGAGGCTACAGCCGGTCGGATTGTGCGCGCGCGGGGTGATAATGACCGCCCGGGCGCCGTTGCGCAGCGCCTCTTCAAGGGACTCAGGTTGCATGCCTTCCCCGTCGACCGGCACCGGGGAAGGGTGAAAACCGGCATAGCGCAGCATATTGATGCTGCTGAGAAAGCAGGGATCTTCAATGGCCACGCTATCGCCGGGCAGCAGCAGGGCGCATAGCAGGCGCTCAAGCGCATCGACGGCGCCGCTGGCGAGGTTAATCTCGGCGTCCATCTCCAGATCCGGGTTAACCCAGCGGCTGGCCCACGCGGCCAGCCGGGGCTCAACCGCCGCATCGCCGTACAGACGGGGCGTTAAAGCAATCGCACCGAGGGAGTGCTTGAGGTCCGCCAGGCGAGCGGGATCGGGATTACCGCTGGAAATATCCTTCAGCGGCGAAGAGGGATCGCCCCCTTCAATGGCGGGAAGAGTATTATGCGTTTTAATGGCGGTGCCATTACGCCCTTGACTGATGGCCAGACCGGAGGTTACCAGGCGCTTATAGGCGGCAGCGACGGTATTGCGATTAACCGCCAGCTTGCCAGCCAGCTCGCGGACCGGCGGCAAAATATCGCCAGGCTTGAGCGCGCCGCTTTGTACCAGATGGCGGATGTTATCGAAGATCTCACTGGCAGTTTTTCCAACGATCATTATTGACCTATGACAAAATGAATTTTAGCATAGGACGAATGATAATCAGAGTCTGACTCGCTGTCCAGCGGGAGGAGAAAGGATGGATCAGCAAGATGAAATACAATCGGTGCTCTTTAACGATAAAAGCCGGGCGCTGCAGGTCGATATTGTGGCCGTGCAGTCGCAGGTGGTCTACGGCAGCGTAGGCAACAGTATTGCGATACCGGCGATAAAGCAGCATGGCCTGCGGGTCATCGCGGTGCCGACGGTGCTGTTCAGCAATACGCCGCACTATGATACTTATTATGGCGGCGTTATCCCGGAAGAGTGGTTTGCCGGCTATTTAAAGGCGCTGGAGGAGCGTGACGCGCTCCGCGAGCTGCGGTCGGTAACGACCGGCTATATGGGCAGCGCCGTGCAGATTAAGCGTCTGGCGCAATGGCTGCTGCGCATTCGCGAGCACCATCCTGAACTGTGTATTATCGTTGATCCCGTCATTGGCGATGTGGATAGCGGCATCTACGTCAAGGCCGAGATCCCTGAAGCCTACCGTGCGCATTTGCTCCCGCTGGCTCAGGTGATCACGCCCAATTTGTTTGAGCTGGAGACGCTAAGCTGCCTGCCTTGTCATAATCAGCAGGAGGCGATTATTGCCGCCCGTAGTCTGCTCTCTGATTCACTGAAATGGGTCGTTATTACCAGCGCACCGGGAGCGGATAGCGCCACGATCAACGTGCTGGTGGTTAGCGCAGAGTCGGTCGAGGTGATCGAACATCCGCGTGTAGAAACCGACCTTAAGGGAACGGGCGATCTTTTTTGCGCCGAACTGGCCTGCGGCCTGGTGGGCGGAATGCCGCTGGGCGACGCCGCTAAAGTCGCCGCGCAGCGGGTGCTGGCGGTTATGACGTGGACCGATGAACAGGGCTGCGATGAGCTCATTCTGCCGCCGAGAGGGGAAGGAGTATGAAGAGCTATCGCTTAGTGGTGCGTCAGCAGGGAAGAGTCGTCGGTCATTTTGAAACGACCGGCAGCGAAGCGCTGGAAGATATCTGCGAAATTGGTTCGCTCTTTGGCGCCGTGGGTGGATATCAGTGTGATTTGCTGGTTTCTGATAGCGAGAAGCGGATTCTGGAAAGCAGTCCAGAAGGGATGAAAATACTTTCGCGAGAGAAGCGCTACCGGCCGTTTAAAGCGGCGATATAAAAAAATGGCGCCGAGAGGCGCCATTCTTCTGCGGCAAGAATTACTTCTTGATGCGGATAACCGGAGTTTCACCCACGGTTACGCTACCGGACAGTTTGATCAGCTCTTTGATCTCGTCCATGTTGGAGATAACAACCGGAGTCAGGGTAGACTTGGCTTTCTCTTCCAGCAGCGGCAGATCGAATTCGATAACCGGGTCGCCGACTTTCACGCGCTGGCCTTCTTCAGCGATACGTTTGAAGCCTTCGCCTTTCAGTTCAACGGTATCAATACCGAAGTGAACGAACAGTTCAATGCCGCTATCAGATTCGATTGAAAAAGCATGGTTGGTTTCAAAAATTTTACCGATGGTACCATCTACCGGCGCAACCATTTTGTTGCCAGTAGGTTTGATAGCAATGCCATCACCCACAATTTTTTCCGCGAAAACTACATCCGGCACGTCTTCAATGTTGACGATCTCGCCAGAGAGCGGGGCAACAATCTCAATAGTTCCGGTGTCTTTTTTGTCATCAGAAACCAGAGATTTCAATTTATCGAACAAACCCATGATCTTCTCCTAAGCAGTAATTTGGGCCGCGCATCTCGTGAATTAGCAGATTGTTTTTTCTTCAATGAACTTGTTAACCAGCGTCATTAACTCGTCCGTTGTCGGTTGAGCAAGAGCCTGCTCTGCTAATACTTTCGCATCTTCGAAGTTCGTGTTACGGATAATCTTCTTGATGCGCGGGATGGAAATGGCGCTCATAGAGAACTCGTCCAGACCCATACCCAGCAACAGAAGTGTAGCACGTTCATCGCCCGCAAGCTCACCGCACATGCCAGTCCATTTGCCTTCAGCATGAGAAGCATCAATAACTTGCTTAATCAGCGTCAGCACGGACGGGGACATTGGCTGGTAAAGATGTGAAATCATATCATTACCACGGTCAACTGCCAGAGTATACTGCGTTAAATCATTGGTACCGATACTAAAGAAATCAACTTCTTTGGCTAAGTGACGAGCAATTGTCGCAGCGGCTGGGGTTTCCACCATCACGCCAATCTCAATGGACTCATCAAAAGCTTTACCTTCGTCGCGCAGTTCCTGTTTGTAGATTTCGATCTCTTTCTTCAGTGCACGCACTTCTTCAACAGAGATGATCATCGGGAACATGATGCGCAGTTTACCGAAAGCGGAAGCACGCAGGATTGCACGAACCTGGTCGCGCAGAATCTCTTTGCGATCCATGGCGATGCGCACCGCGCGCCAGCCGAGGAACGGGTTCTCTTCTTTCGGGAAGTTCATATACGGCAGCTCTTTGTCGCCGCCGATGTCCATGGTGCGAACGATAACCGCCTGCGAGCCACACGCTTCGGCAACGGCTTTGTAAGCGGCGAACTGTTCTTCTTCAGTTGGCAGCGAGTCGCGGTCCATGAACAGGAATTCTGTACGATATAAGCCAACGCCTTCTGCGCCGTTACGCTCGGCACCTTCAACGTCGCGTACGGTACCGATGTTTGCGCAGACTTCAACCTGATGGCCGTCCAGCGTGATTGCCGGCAGGTCTTTCAGCTTAGCCAGTTCCGCTTTTTCTTCAGCGACCTGAGCCTGCAGGTTGCGCAGTTCTTCGATTTGTTGGTCGTTCGGGTTAACCAGAACCTGATTATTCACCGCGTCGAGAACCAGATAGTCGCCGTTTTTCACCTGGCTGGTCACGCTGCCGGTGCCCACGATGGCCGGCAGTTCAAGGGAACGCGCCATGATGGAGGTGTGGGAAGTACGGCCGCCTGCGTCGGTAATGAAACCCAGTACCTTGTTCAGGTTCAGCTGCGCGGTTTCAGACGGAGTGAGGTCAGCGGCAACCAGAATAACTTCATCCTGAATCGCGCTCAGATCGATGATGGCCAGACCGAGGATGTTGCGCAGCAGGCGCTTACCGATGTCGCGTACGTCAGCTGCACGCTCTTTCAGGTATTCGTCATCCAGTTCTTCCAGGGCAGTAGCCTGACCTTCGATAACTTCATTGGCTGCCGCATCGGCAGTCATATGCTTATCTTTAATCAGGGCTATGATTTCCTGCTCAAGCTCCTCATCTTCCAGCAGCATGATGTGCCCTTCGAAGATGGCTTCTTTTTCTTCACCGAAAGTTTCACCAGCTTTGGTTTTGATGACCTCCAGCTGGGCGGAGGCCTTGGAGCGGCCGTTCAGAAAACGTTCAACTTCCTGATCAACCTTATCGGCAGAAATTTTCTTCCGGTCGATGACAATTTCATCTTCTTTCAGCAGAAGAGCTTTGCCGAAAGCGATACCCGGGGATGCTAAAATGCCTGAAATCATAACCCTACCTTACTTGTGACTGATATTAAAAAGAACCCGTGAACTTACTCGAGTTCAGCCATCAGTTTAACCAGATGCTCAACTGCTTTCTGCTCATCTTCGCCTTCGGCAGAGAGAGTCACAACGGTACCCTGGGTCAGGCCCAGAGTCTGCAGTTTGAACAGGCTTTTGGCGCTGGCGCTTTTGCCGTTGGAGGTTACAGTGATCTCAGAAGTGAAGCCTTTTGCTTCTTTAACAAACTGAGCAGCAGGGCGGGTGTGCAGACCGTTCGGAGCGGTAATAGTAACTTCTTGCTGGAACATTATATTTCCCCAACTTATAGGTTTAGTGTTGTGGACCTAAAGTTTAGCCTAACGGCCAAACTTTAGCCTGTATCGTTAGCGCCGGCATCACGTATCCGGCTCCGGCACCAGCAGCGGTGAATCGCTGTGGAAACCTTCGGCCGTTAACGTCTACCACGTCATTAAACATTATGCCGCTAAAGGAAGACTTGAACCAAATCATAAAATCGATTCAGCTTATGGAAATCCAAATCGGAATAATTTCGCGCATCGAAATAAATGTGCTGGTTAAATACCAGACCCAACGAAGTGAATCAATGCCAGGAGGGGTAAAAGTTTGACGTGTGCCACAAAAAAGCACCTGAAAAGGTGCTTTTTTACACGATATTAACAAGCTGGCATTACTGTTGCAGTTCTTTCTCAGTGAAGAGATCGGCAAACAATGCGGTGCTTAAATAGCGCTCACCTGAAGAAGGTAGGATAACCACAATATTCTTATTGGTAAAGGATTCATCCTGCTGCAGCTTCAGCGCAGCGGCAACGGCGGCGCCGGAAGAGATCCCGGCCAGAATGCCTTCCTCTTCCATCAGGCGGCGCGCGGTGGAAATGGCTTCTTCATTGGTGATCGCAATCACTTTATCCACCAGTTTCAAATCCAGGTTGCCTGGGATAAAGCCTGCGCCAATACCCTGAATTTTATGCGGTCCGGGCTTAAGCTCTTCGCCCGCCAGCGCCTGGGCGATAACCGGGGAATCGGTGGGTTCAACGGCAACGGTAATTAGATCTTTTTTACCTTTGGTGCCTTTGATATAACGGCTCACGCCGGTCAGTGTACCGCCAGTACCGACGCCGGAGATAAATACGTCAACCTGACCATCGGTATCTTCCCAGATTTCCGGGCCGGTGGTTTTTTCATGAATTTCCGGGTTCGCCGGATTGCTGAACTGCTGCAGCAGGAGGAATTTTTCCGGATTGCTGGCGACAATCTCTTCGGCTTTCTGGATGGCGCCTTTCATGCCTTTAGCGCCTTCGGTCAGCACCAGATTGGCGCCCAGGGCCTTCAGCAGCTTGCGGCGTTCGATGCTCATGGTCTCCGGCATGGTCAGCGTCAGCTTATAGCCGCGCGCCGCAGCCACGTAGGCCAGAGCGATACCGGTATTACCGCTGGTCGGTTCCACCAGCTCAACGCCGGGTTTCAGCACGCCGCGTTTTTCGGCATCCCAAATCATATTGGCACCGATACGGCATTTTACGCTAAAGCTCGGGTTACGAGATTCTACCTTTGCCAGGATGCGCCCGTTACCGATGCGGTTCAGTCGTACCAGCGGCGTATGGCCGATAGTCAGGGAGTTGTCTTCAAAAATCTTACTCATGGCCCGTCCTTAACTGTATGAAATTTGGGAGTACGGCTTCAGCATACCCGCTTAAAGAATATGCGGAAGTAAGGATTTAGCATATCTATATTCGGAAGAGAAATAATGACAAGCCAGAAGTAATAAGGAGCGGCATAAGCCGCTCCGAAAGCGATAGCGCTACTTCCACATCGCGTGTTTGTCGCGGTAGCAATCAACCCACATTGCCGTCGCGCCGCAAATCGCGACGGGCAGGATGACCAGGTTCAGCACCGGGATCATGGTAAACAGGCTGGTCAGGGCGCCAAACTGCATATTGGTCACTTTACGCGTGCGCAGCGCCTGACGCATCGTTTTAAACGGTACCTTATGGTTATCAAAAGGATAGTCGCAGTACTGAATTGCCAGCATCCAGGCGCTGAACAGGAACCACAGCACAGGAGCTATGGTCTGGCCGATACCGGGAATAAAGTAGAGGATCAGCAAAACGATGGCCCGCGGGAGATACCAGGCGAACTTCTGCCACTCGCGCTTCATGATGCGCGGCACATCTTTCAGAATGCCGAAAACCCCGACGTCCGGCGGCGTCGCACCCGTCAGGCGCGCTTCAAGCTGCTCGGCCAGCAGGCCGCTGAAGGGAGCGGCAATCCAGTTGGCGATTGTCGAGAAGAAGTAGCCGAAGACAAGCAGAATCGAAATGACCACCATGGGCCACAGCAGATAGTTAAGCCATTGCAGCCATTCAGGAACATGGCTCATCAAAGAGGGGATCCAGCTGTCGAGACGGGTGAACAACCACCAGAATGCGCCGCCCATCAGAATAATGTTGACGAGCAAAGGGAGGAATACGTATCGACGTATCCCCGGCAGCCCGATCAGCTTCCAACCCTGCGAAAAGTAGTAGACGCCACTGCGCGGGGTCGTTACGGATGATGAAACCATAGTCAGGTAATGCTCCTTTTTTGACATCCAGGCTGAATGCCGGGCTATTTTATCGGGTTAGCAGACAATAACCAGTTAGGAAATGTTCGAAAAAACAGCAAAAAGCACGATTTAGTTCATCTTTATGTAGTGAAAGCCCCACACGCACTTGCACTTGATGTAATCGGCAAATACTCTTAGTGAGTAAATGTTTGCCGTGGTGGCAAGGTGTTAGAACAACAGAGAATATAATGATGCAGGATTTGCGTCTGATATTAATCATTGTTGGCGCGATCGCCATAATCGCTTTACTGGTGCACGGTTTTTGGACCAGCCGTAAAGAGCGCTCCTCGATGTTTCGCGATCGCCCACTGAAACGTATGAAGTCACGCGACGATGAAGAGTCGGAAGGCGACGACTTTAATGACGATGTTGAAGGCGTTGGTGAAGTCCGGGTTCATCGGGCCAGTCATGCGCCGAATGGCGTTCATGGGGAGCATGAAGCACCTCGTCAGCCGCAGCACCAGTATCAGCCTCCTTATGAGCGTCAGGCGCAGCAGCCACCTGTGCGCCCGGAAGAGCCTGTCCGTGCAGCGCAGCCGCCGCAACAACAGCCTGTTCACCCCCAGGCCCCGGTTCAGCAACCGCATCACGCCGTGCCGCCTCAACAGCCGGTGATGCAGCCGCCGCAGCAGGTCCAGCCGCCGCAGCCACAGCAACCTGTTCAGCATGTGCAGCAGCCGGTTCAACAACCTGCCGTCGCTCCAGAGCCTCAGCCGGCGCCAGAACCTCAGGCCCCTGCATCGCAGCAGGCCGCCCCGCAGCCTAAAGAGCGTAAGGAGACGGTCATCGTGATGAACGTCGCCGCGCACCATGGTTCACAGCTCAATGGCGAGCTGTTAATCAATAGCATCCAGCAGGCGGGTTTCAAATTTGGCGATATGAATATCTTTCATCGCCATCTCAGCCCGGACGGCAGCGGTCAGGTGCTCTTCAGCCTGGCCAATATGGTTAAGCCCGGCACCTTCAATCCGGACAGTATGGCGGATATGATGACGCCAGGGGTCACTATCTTTATGCAGGTTCCATCCTTTGGCGATGAACTGCAA
Source organism: Klebsiella sp. BDA134-6 (assembly GCF_015601345.1). Taxonomy (NCBI): domain Bacteria; kingdom Pseudomonadati; phylum Pseudomonadota; class Gammaproteobacteria; order Enterobacterales; family Enterobacteriaceae; genus Klebsiella; species Klebsiella sp. BDA134-6. The sequence continues at coordinate 4,308,992 of NZ_CP064784.1, read as the reverse complement.
AACTTTAAGCTGATGCTGCAGTCCGCGCAGTACATTGCCGATGAAGTCGGCGGCGTAGTACTGGACGATCAGCGTCGGATGATGACGCCGCAAAAACTGCGTGAATATCAAGATCGAATTCGTGAAGTGAAAGAGGCTAACGCCTGATTCATCTTCTTGCGTTTCATCTACTTATCCTGAACCCCCGCCCGTCGGGGGTTTTTTATCATTGATGGTGTGATATGGAATCGAACGAACAAAAACTGACTGAACTGCGAACCACGCTTCGCCATCATGAATACCTGTACCACGTCATGGATACGCCGGAAATTCCTGATGCTGAATACGATCGGTTGATGCGTGAACTACGTGAACTGGAAGCTCAACATCCTGAATTGATTACGCCCGATTCACCTACCCAGCGCGTCGGCGCCGCACCGCTAGCCGCGTTCAGCCAGATTCGCCATGAAGTGCCGATGCTGTCGTTGGATAACGTTTTCGATGAAGAGAGCTTCCTTGCGTTTAACAAACGCGTTCAGGATCGTCTGAAAAATACCGATGACCTGACCTACTGCTGTGAGCTTAAACTCGATGGCCTGGCGGTCAGTATCCTGTATGAAAACGGCGTACTGGTACAGGCGGCGACCCGCGGCGATGGAACGACCGGTGAAGATATCACCTCCAACGTACGCACCATTCGCGCTATCCCTCTGAAGCTACACGGTGACAATATTCCGCAGCGGCTTGAGGTTCGCGGAGAGGTTTTCCTGCCGCAGGCAGGGTTTGAAAAAATTAATGAAGAGGCGCGGCGAACCGGCGGTAAAGTCTTTGCTAACCCGCGTAACGCGGCGGCGGGGTCTTTACGCCAGCTCGACCCGCGGATTACCGCGAAGCGTCCACTCACTTTCTTTTGCTACGGCGTGGGCGTACTGGAAGGCGGCGAGCTGCCGCGTAGCCACTCAGCGCGCTTGCAGCAGTTTAAGTTCTGGGGGCTGCCGGTTAGCGAGCGTGTAAAGCTCTGCCATTCGCCAGAGGAAGTGCTTACTTACTATCGCAAAGTTGAAGAAGATCGGCCGAATCTGGGGTTTGATATCGACGGTGTGGTTATCAAAGTGGATTCGCTTGATCTCCAGGAGCAGCTTGGTTTCGTGGCCCGCGCGCCGCGCTGGGCAGTGGCGTTTAAGTTTCCGGCCCAGGAGCAAATGACTTTCGTGCGCGACGTCGAGTTTCAGGTTGGCCGTACTGGCGCCATCACGCCGGTAGCGCGTCTGGAGCCAGTACAGGTCGCCGGAGTTCTGGTTAGCAACGCAACGCTGCATAATGCTGATGAAATAGAACGCCTGGGGCTGCGCATCGGCGATAAGGTGGTTATTCGCCGCGCCGGGGATGTTATCCCTCAGGTCGTGAACGTCGTCCTCTCAGAACGCCCGGAGGAGACGCGTGAAATCGTGTTTCCCACGCATTGCCCGGTATGTCATTCCGACGTTGAACGCGTAGAAGGCGAAGTGGTGACGCGCTGTACCGGCGGCCTGATCTGCGGCGCCCAGCGTAAAGAAGCACTCAAGCACTTTGTCTCCCGTCGCGCCCTGGATGTGGAGGGGATGGGCGATAAAATCATCGATCAGCTGGTCGAAAAAGAGTATGTGCATACGCCTGCCGATCTTTTTCAACTGACGCCGGGTAAGCTTACCGGGCTCGATCGCATGGGGCCAAAATCAGCGCAGAACGTGGTGGATGCGCTGGAGAAGTCAAAAGAGACCACCTTTGCCCGTTTCCTTTACGCGCTGGGGATCCGTGAAGTCGGAGAGGCGACGGCAGCCGGTTTAGCGGCCCACTTTGGCACCATTGAGGCGCTGGAGCAGGCATCGATTGGCGATCTGCAAAAAGTGCCTGATGTCGGGATTGTGGTCGCCACGCACGTGCGTAATTTCTTTGCCGAAGAGAGCAACCGCGAAGTGATTGCTCAGTTGCGTAAAGAAGGCGTCCGCTGGCCGGCGCCGGTGGTGGTCAATGCTGAAGAGATTGATAGCCCATTTGCCGGGAAAACGGTGGTTCTGACCGGTAGCCTGAGCCAGCTCTCCCGTGATGAGGCGAAAGCCCAGCTGGTTGCGCTGGGCGCGAAGGTGGCGGGCAGCGTGTCGAAGAAGACCGACCTGGTCATCGCCGGGGAGGCGGCGGGCTCTAAGCTTGCCAAAGCGCAGGAGTTGGGAATTGCGGTGATCGATGAAAACGAAATGCTGCGTCTGCTCGGAGAGTCGCGTGGATAAAGATCAGCTTATTGAGATTGCCAATACGGAAATGCCGTTTGGTAAATACAAAGGGCGGCGTTTAATCGATGTGCCGGAAGAGTATTTGCTGTGGTTTGCCCGTAAGGATCAATTTCCCGCCGGGCATCTTGGCGAGCTGATGGCGTTAACGCTATTGATTAAAACTGAAGGGCTGACCAGCCTGGTCGAGCCCCTTAAGCGCCCGCGTTAGGCTTCGGAGGCGCGGCTTTTCTCCTGCGCCTGTAACGCTTCGGCCTGGCGCTTATAGCGCCGCGCCAGCACCGCGCAGACCATAAGCTGAATCTGATGGAAGATCATCAGCGGCAGCACCATTATCCCCAGGATAGAGGTCGGGAAGAGAATATTGGCCATCGGAATGCCGTTCGCCAGGCTCTTCTTCGACCCGCAGAAGACAATCGTAATTTCATCCGCTTTATTAAACCCGCACCTGCGCGCCACAAACACGTTGATAGCAATTACAATCGCCAGCAGCACGATGCTGACAATAACGATAAACAGTAGCGATCCAATGCCGACTTTGTGCCAGATACCGTTAACCACCGCCTCGCTGAACGCCGAATAGACCACCAGCAGGATGGAGGTCTGGTCGGTTTTCGAGATCCATTTTTTATGTTTTGCCACCCAGTTGCCTATCCACGGGCGAGAGAGGTGCCCCAGCACAAACGGCAGCAGCAATTGCAGCATAATCTTGCCGACCTGCTCCAGACTTCCGCCCGCGCCGTGCAGATTCATCAACAGGCCGACCAGCAATGGCGAAATGAAGATCCCGAGCAGGCTTGAGGCCGAAGCCGAACATACTGCAGCCGCAACGTTGCCGCCCGCCAGAGAAGTAAACGCAATGGCCGACTGGACGGTGGCAGGAAGAATACAGAGGTAAATAAACCCGGTGTAGAGCGCCGGATCGACGTTAACGGGCGCCCACCAGGCGAACAGCACGCCAAGAACCGGAAAGACGATAAACGTGCTGCACATGACCCAGAGATGTAAACGCCAGTGGCTGCCCCCGGCAACAATCGCCTCACGCGAGAGTTTGGCGCCGTGCATAAAGAACAGCAGCGCGATCGCGGCGGTCGTTAAATGTTCGAAGAAAGGGACAAATCCACCGCGAGCAGGGAAAAAAGAGGCCAGCAGTACGACGGTGACTAACGTCAGGGTGAATGGATCAAGAATGCGGAAAAATTTCATAAACGCTCCTGAAAATCGATGCCGCTATTGTGCTTTCTTTAGTTTGAGAAATAAAATCGATTTATTGCATCTATTCATGAAAAAAAGAGATGAATTATTCGCTGCGTCAGTTAAAAGTTTTTGTGACCGTTGCTCGCGTTAAAAGCTTTAGTCGGGCAGGGGAGAGTATTGGTCTTAGCCAGTCTGCGGTAAGCCATAGCGTAAAAGAGCTGGAGCATCAGACCGGCGTACGCCTGCTTGACCGAACGACGCGTGAAGTGGTGCTCACGGAGGCCGGACAGCAGCTGGCGGCCCGGCTTGAGCGCTTGCTGGATGAACTCAATAGCACGCTGCGTGAGGCCGGTCGCGTCGGGCAACAGCTGATGGGTACCGTCCGGGTGGCGGCCAGCCAGACCATTTCCGCCCATCTGATCCCACAGTGTATTGCCTACAGTAACCGGCGCTATCCGGAGATAGATTTCGTTCTGCACGATCGTCCTCAGCAGTGGGTGCTGGAGAGCATCCGCCAGGGAGAAGTGGATTTTGGTATCGTTATCGATCCCGGCGCCGCTACCGATTTACAGTGCGAGACGGTTCTCGCTGAACCATTCTTGCTGCTTTGTCGCAGCGATCACCCTTTTGCCGGACGGGACGCGGTGAGCTGGCAGGAACTACAGCCCCAGCGGCTGGTTTTGCAGGATTATGCTTCTGGCAGCCGTCCGCTGATTGATGCCGCGCTCTCAGGATTTGCTGTAACCGCGAACATCGTGCAGGAGATTGGGCATCCGGCCACGCTATTTCCGATGGTTGAGTCGGGGATAGGTATCAGCATATTACCCGCATTAGCGCTGCCGCTCCCGCAGGGAAGCCGTTTGCAAGTGAAGCGGCTGACTCCGGTAGTGGAACGCCAGTTGATGCTGGCGCGGCGCAAAAATCGCTCGCTGTCGACTGCCGCGGAAGCGCTGTGGGAGGTGGTGCGGCTGCAGGCGGCCCGGCTTACTGCCTTACGCGAGAACAACCCCTTGTATCAGAAATGAAATCAATAGCTTTTTGATATCAAACTTCCGGGAAAACTGTATTGGTAATCGATTGCGTCGCATCGTTATAACAAGATGGTAGCCAATCATTTTATCCATTCTTCAGTTTTTAAGGACAGCTTATGAGCGACACGCTTTTCTCACAGAACCCCTGGTATAGCGCCGATATTATTCGCGGATATAAGCCGGATTTTACGCCGCGGGTGGCCTTTATCCTGGGGTCGGGTCTTGGGGCGCTGGCGGAACAAATTGAAGATGCGGTGGCGATTTCCTACGAGAAGCTGCCCGGCTTCCCGGTGAGTACGGTCCACGGCCATGCCGGTGAACTGGTGTTGGGAAATCTGGCCGGCGTTCCCGTTGCCTGTATGAAAGGGCGTGGGCACTTCTATGAAGGGCGGGGTATGACGGTGATGACCGATGCTATCCGCACGCTAAAGCTGCTGGGGTGTGAACTACTGTTTTGTACTAACGCGGCCGGCTCTTTACGTCCGGAAGTCGGGCCGGGAAGCCTGGTGGCGCTCAGCGATCATATTAACACGATGCCGGGCACGCCAATGGTAGGCCTGAATGATGAACGTTTTGGCGAGCGTTTTTTTTCTCTGGCCAACGCCTATGATGCGGATTATCGCGCCGTTCTGCAGAGCGTGGCGGCGGAGGAAGGGTTTCCGCTGACCGAAGGTGTATTTGTTTCCTATCCCGGGCCGAATTTTGAAACGGCAGCAGAGATTCGCATGATGCAGATTATTGGCGGCGATGTGGTGGGGATGTCCGTTGTGCCGGAAGTGATTACCGCCCGTCATTGCGGATTAAAAGTGGTAGCAGTCTCAGCCATTACCAATCTGGCTGAGGGGCTGGGCGATGTGACATTATCTCACGCGCAAACCCTGGCGGCGGCCGAGCTCTCCCGACAGAACTTTATCAACCTGATCTGCGGCTTCTTACGCAAACTGGCCTGAAAGAATAATAAATATGACCCCGCTTGCGGGGTCTTACTTTAATGGCAAGGAACGGAAAAAAATGAGTATCGCCTCTCGCTTAAAGCTCATGTCGTTTTTGCAATATTTCATCTGGGGAAGCTGGCTGGTCACCCTGGGTTCTTACATGATAAACACGTTGCATTTCACCGGCGCAAACGTCGGTATGGTCTATAGCTCCAAAGGGCTGGCGGCTATTATCATGCCCGGCGTTATGGGGATTATTGCCGATAAATGGCTACGTGCGGAACGGGCATATATGCTCTGCCACCTGGTCTGCGCAGCAGTGCTCCTTTATGCGACGACCGTAACCGACCCGGATACCATGTTCTGGGTGATGCTGATTAACGCGATGGCCTACATGCCGACCATCTCCTTGTCTAACAGCGTTTCCTACTCCTGCCTGGCGCAGTCCGGCCAGGATCCGGCGACCGCGTTTCCTCCTGTTCGCGTATTTGGCACTCTTGGTTTTATTGTCGCCATGTGGACGGTGAGCCTGATGGGACTGGAGCTGAGCAGCGCGCAGTTGTATATCGCCTCTGCCGCGTCGTTATTACTGGCGATTTATGCGCTTACGCTACCGAAAATTCCTGTGATCGAGAAGAAACCTGGCACCACATTGTCCGCGAGGATGGGACTGGATGCATTCGTATTGTTTAAAAATCCGCGGATGGCCATTTTCTTTTTCTTCGCGATGATGCTCGGGGCGGTACTGCAAATAACTAACGTCTTCGGTAACCCCTTTCTGCATGATTTCGCCCGTAACCCGGCGTTTGCTGACAGCTTTGTTGTGCGCTATCCCTCTATTTTGCTTTCAGTTTCGCAGATGGCGGAAGTCGCCTTTATTCTCACCATTCCTTTCTTTCTGAAACGCTTTGGCATTAAAACGGTCATGCTGATGAGTATGCTGGCGTGGACGCTACGCTTTGGCTTTTTTGCCTTTGGCGATCCGTCTCCGTTCGGTTTTGTTCTGCTGCTGATGTCGATGATTGTCTACGGCTGCGCATTCGACTTCTTTAATATTTCAGGGTCGGTGTTCGTTGAGCAACAGGCGGGGGCACATATTCGCGCCAGCGCGCAAGGGTTGTTTATGACCATGGTGAACGGTGTTGGCGCATGGGTAGGTTCGATTCTCAGCGGCATGGCCGTGGATTACTTCTCTATTGATGGCGTAAAAGAGTGGCAGACCATCTGGCTGGTGTTCGCGGCCTATTCATTGCTGCTGGCGGCTATTTTTGCCGTTTTTTTCAAATATAAACATGAACCTGAGGAGCTAATGAAGAAAGAGTTGGCCCATTAATCCTCTTCTGCGGCGGGCACATGTTCCGCCGTTTCATTTTTTCTGATGCAGTGTGGTAACTTTGCGCATTATCTTTATGCCCCAGGAGCGCATGAGCCATGGAACGCACGCATCGTATTGATCTGAAGTTATTGCGCTATTTTCTGGCTGTTGCAGAAGAGCTGCATTTTGGTCGTGCGGCGGCCCGTCTGAACATGTCGCAACCCCCGCTCAGCATTCACATTAAAGATCTGGAGCAGCAGCTCGGCACGCTATTGTTTGTTCGTCACTCCCGCAGCGTGGCCTTGACCCACGCAGGAAGAATCCTCATGGAGGAGTCCCGTCGTCTGCTTTCCAGCGCGCATCAGGCGCTGGCGCGAGTGGAGCAGATTGGGCGGGGCGAGGCCGGGCGGGTAGAGTTGGGCGTGATAGGCACCGCAATGTGGGGAAAAATGCGCCCGGTGATGCGTCGTTTTTTGAAAGAGCATCCTAACGTGGAAGTGCTTTTCAGAGAGAATATGCCCGCGATGCAGATGGCGATGCTAGAACGACGCGAGCTGGATGCCGGCATCTGGCGAATGGCGACGGCGCCTTCCCCAGGATTTACCAGCCTGCGCTTGCATGAGTCCTCTTTTCTGGTGGCCGTACCGGAAGAGCACCCCCTTGCCGCGCGTAAGGCGATCCCGCTTGCGGCGTTGCGTAACGAATATTTTGTCACTATGCCCTCAATACATACCGACTGGACGTTTTTACAACGCGTTTGCCAGAGCGCCGGATTCTCGCCGATGATTATCCGTGAGGTAATGGAGCCGCAAACGGTGCTGGCGATGGTCAGTATGGGGATCGGTATTACGCTCATCGCCGACAGCTATGCGCAAATGATGTGGCCGGGGGTTGTGTTTCGTCCGCTGGAAGAGCGCATACCCGCTGATTTATATATCGTCTATGACCAGCAGCAGGCGACGCCCGCGCTGGAGAAACTGGTTGCGACGCTAGTGAACTAAGCGTTATTGGCGAATGGTAAAGTAAAAGCCTGCTCCGGCTTTGTGTATCGCAGATAGCAAAAAAGCGCCTTTAGGGCGCTTTTTACATTGGTGGGTCGTGCAGGATGACTCGCTTCGCTCGCCCTTCGGGCAACGCTACGCGTTGTGCAAAATTGTTCCCAACAATTTTGTCGACTCGAACCTGCGGCAGGTTCGAATCTTACATATTGCAGATAGCAAAAAAGCGCCTTTAGGGCGCTTTTTTACATTGGTGGGTCGTGCAGGATTCGAACCTGCGACCAATTGATTAAAAGTCAACTGCTCTACCAACTGAGCTAACGACCCGAAGTGGTGGGTGATGACGGGATCGAACCGCCGACCCCCTCCTTGTAAGGGAGGTGCTCTCCCAGCTGAGCTAATCACCCACTTCGGTACTTCATTTTACGACAAGAAATCCAGCTGGCGAGAAAGTGGTGGGTGATGACGGGATCGAACCGCCGACCCCCTCCTTGTAAGGGAGGTGCTCTCCCAGCTGAGCTAATCACCCACTTCTCAATTTCTTGCTACACGGCGGAGACTACGTAAAGTAGTTGGTGGGTGATGACGGGTTCGAACCGCCGACCCCCTCCTTGTAAGGGAGGTGCTCTCCCAGCTGAGCTAATCACCCCCGCTGTGTGGAGTCGCATTATAGGGAGAGTTGAAAATGAGTCAACGCCTTTTCTAAATAATTTGTTTGTTCGTCGTAAAATTAAACAAAACGATCGCAATGTCATCTGTGGCGCATGATTTATAAACAAAAAGGGTAAAGCGTGACGTTGAAACGGTAACAACATTGAGGAATCAGCCCACGGTGTTAGAATATTCCCCCATAAAATCCAACGTACACTGCCGCATGTCGGCACCTTTATCAAACGTAAGGCCACTTCATGAAAATCAAAACTCGCTTCGCGCCCAGCCCGACAGGCTATCTGCACGTTGGCGGCGCGCGTACTGCTCTCTATTCCTGGCTTTTTGCACGTAACCACGGCGGTGAGTTTGTGCTGCGTATTGAAGATACCGATCTTGAGCGCTCCACGCCGGAGGCCATTGAAGCCATCATGGATGGTATGAACTGGCTGAGCCTGGAATGGGATGAGGGTCCGTACTTCCAGACCAAGCGTTTTGATCGCTATAACGCCGTCATTGATGAAATGCTGCAGGCGGGCACGGCCTATAAATGCTACTGCTCCAAAGAGCGTCTGGAAGCGCTTCGTGAAGAACAGATGGCGAAAGGTGAAAAGCCGCGCTATGACGGCCGCTGCCGTCATGGCCACGAGCATCATACTGACGACGAACCTTGCGTGGTCCGTTTTGCCAACCCGGAAGAGGGTTCTGTTGTTTTTGACGATCAGATCCGCGGTCCGATCGAATTCAGCAACCAGGAGCTGGACGATCTGATTATCCGTCGTACCGACGGTTCCCCGACCTACAACTTCTGCGTAGTTGTTGACGACTGGGATATGGAGATCACCCACGTTATCCGTGGCGAAGACCATATTAACAACACCCCGCGGCAGATTAACATCCTGAAAGCGCTGAATGCGCCGGTGCCGGTTTACGCCCACGTTTCGATGATTAACGGCGATGATGGTAAAAAACTCTCCAAGCGTCACGGAGCGGTCAGCGTTATGCAGTATCGCGACGACGGCTACCTGCCAGAAGCGCTGCTGAACTATCTGGTGCGTCTGGGATGGTCCAGCGGCGATCAGGAGATTTTCTCTCGCGAAGAGATGATTAAACTGTTCAGTCTGGGCGCGGTGAGCAAGTCTGCCAGCGCGTTCAACACGGAAAAGCTGCAGTGGTTGAATCACCACTATATCAATTCACTGGCCCCGGAATATGTGGCAACGCATTTACAGTGGCACATTGAGCAGGAAAATATCGACACCCGTAACGGGCCTCAACTGGCTGAGCTGGTGAAGCTGCTGGGTGAGCGCTGCAAAACGCTTAAAGAGATGGCGGCGAGCTGCCGCTATTTCTATGAAGATTTTGCTGAGTTTGATGCCGATGCGGCGAAAAAACATCTGCGTCCTGTTGCCCGTCAGCCGCTGGAAGTGGTGCGCGACAAATTAGCCGCCATTAGTGACTGGACGGCGGAAAATGTCCATCATGCTATTCAGGCAACGGCCGATGAGCTGGAAGTGGGGATGGGAAAAGTGGGGATGCCGCTGCGCGTCGCGGTGACCGGCGCAGGCCAGTCTCCGGCGCTTGATGTAACCGTGCATGCAATCGGTAAGTCACGTAGCGTAGAACGAATCAATAAAGCGCTGGCTTTTATTGCTGAACGGGAAAGTCAATAATCCTGATAGTAATATCGGGAGTTTTAAAACGGTGGGGCAAGCTAACCCCGCCGTTTTTTTGCCTATTTTTTAGCATCAGCAATCCCTAGCCGGGATAGAAAACCGCTAATCCCTTCGCGGGCAAGAAGATCGCGCAGGTGCAACTGCTCTGCGGGGGTCATCAGGCGCATGGTCTCGACAATCTGGCGCCAGATCGTATCAGCATCATTCACAAAGTATTTGACGACTGGTTCCGCCAGCTGGTTATCAATGGTCAAATGCCGCAGCGCCGGGATATTTGCCAGGAAATCGATTACTGCTTTGTCGATGACAATCAGGCGAGCGCGCCCGCCTTTCACTCCGGGTATGGCTTCCGTCCGCCAATTTTGCTCTCTGGCCCAACGGTTAATGGTTTGCCGGGCGAGGTTAAGGCACTCGGCGAGCTCCGCTGGGGTCATTTTATCTTTAAGTTTCATCATGCTTTCACCGATCGCGGATACCCAGTCGGTTGAGTAGCCCGGTGATCCCTTCACGCAGCAGCAGCGACATAAACAGCTTTTGCTCTCCCGGCGTCATCTCTTTACATAGCGTAAGCAGCAAAGATTCCAGATCGTTATCGGTTGCGGAATAGGGAACGGGGTTTTCGGCTACGCGCTGTGCGCTGCGGATAAACTCGCGAACCTGCTCATTAACATGTACGAGGCGCGCTTTACCGCCCTGCACGCCGGGACGCGGGGAAGTTTGCCACCCCTCTTTGCGTACCCATTTGTTAATCGTTTGCCGGCTGAAGCCAGTCAGATGCGCTATTTCTTCAGGTGTCATTCGTTCCTTGAGCATACTATTTCCTGAGTAAATATGTGGGAATTAGTTGCACATGTTATAGCATCCTTTTAAAGGAAAGCGTGACATGTTTAGCTTCTGGCTGCGATAAGGCTCGCAATGTCAGCCGTTTGCCTGCTTTTTCAGCGATCAAATAGCTGGGATTGATTTTGCCGTTGACACCTGGCGAAGGAATTCATATTATGCCGCCCGTCAACACGACACGCTTTACGTTACGGGGCTATAGCTCAGCTGGGAGAGCGCTTGCATGGCATGCAAGAGGTCAGCGGTTCGATCCCGCTTAGCTCCACCAAAACCTGCACCCATCAGGTTTGGTTCGTAAAGAGGTCCTGTGGGGCTATAGCTCAGCTGGGAGAGCGCTTGCATGGCATGCAAGAGGTCAGCGGTTCGATCCCGCTTAGCTCCACCAAATTCGGAACCCTCGCTACGGCGGGGGTTTTTTGTTTGTCTGACGGACCGAGGAAATGTAAAGCATTCTTTGAATAAGTCAGCAAACCTCTGCGTTAAGTAATTTCAGATTTTTTCACTATTTAAAATCTTGCCTGCCTTTATTAAGCAACATAATATCTGTTGCCTAAATATATTTATTGCAGCTGGAGTTTTAATTAACAATAATGATTGATCATCTTAACATTAAGATCAAAAAAACTCTGCTGGCACTTCTGGTCTGCCTTATCGCAATTCCGCTGTCCCGATTTATTTCCCCACAAACCATTATTGACGGAAATCAAATTTATCTGGCATGGTTACCGCTGAGCTTAATGTATTCCGTGCTTTTTATTTTTGGTCGCTACGCTGTTGCACCATTGATTATCGCGTTTGCGATCACCAATGCCTGGATAATCGATTTGACGCTAGCCCAGGCGCTGATCCTGCTATTCTGCCAGCTCTTCTCGGTTTTTGTCTCCTGCGCTATTATCCGCTTTCAGCTTGGAAGGCGCTGGCGCGCCGGGCTGACGGCAAAACATATGGGCGCGAGGATTTTTTGGGGAGGCTTTTTCGCCCCACTCCTGTTGAAGGTCACGATGTATCTGGCGGGGCGCTTTTTTTCGTTTCCGCTGGCGATCTCAAGCTATTTCGGCAATATGTCAGTTATTTACACCATTATCGATATACAAAGCCTGATTAGCGCCGCATTAATTTTTACGACATTCTTTTATTATCCGTTGCGGATGATTATCAGTCCGCGTTATGCGCGAGCATTCTACCGCAATCTTTGTCACGCGTGGCGGAAGCGCGAGCAGCGGGTATTTACGTTGTATTGGTTTGTGGCCCTGACGGCAATATTACTGGTGCTGTGTACGCCTTATGACTCTGTTTTTATTGCCGGTTATTTAGTCCCGCTTATTTTCATTTTATACTTTATTGGTATTAGCCGCCTGGGACATGCGCTGATTCGCATTTCATGGTCCATTTCCGCCTTTTTACTCGTAGCGTATAACGAGAATTTTTTACATGGGGTACAAACTGAATATTCACTATCGTTTGTTCTTTCAGTATTAATTTGTTTCACTATCTGCTTGTTTTATATGGCGGATATCTATGCACGCAGTGAAAGAATGAAGTTCAGATGGCGGGATCAGGCGGAAGAAGATCCGCTAACCGGTTTACCGAATCTACGCGCGCTGGAGAGTCACCTACGGCAAAACCCTGCTGTTGCCATCAGCAGCCTGCGTATTCAGAATCTGGATTTTCTGAGCCGCCATTACGGCATGATGATGAGAGTGGAGAGCAAAAGGCAGATTGCCCGCAAACTACAGCCGCTATTGGCTCAGGGAGAACGCATATATCAGCTCCCCGGCAGCGAGCTGTTGCTGGTACTCAATGGCCCGGAGCCAGAGGCGCGTTTAAATCATATTGTTTCCACGCTTAACCATAAAAAGTTTAGTTGGAACAACCAGGCGTTGGATCTGGAATTTGGCGCATCATGGGGCGGCTACAGCGGCATAGAATCTGAGCTTCACCCGATGCTTGGTCAGCTTAGCTGGTTATCGGAGCAGGCTGGGGCAGGGCGGCGCGTATTAGCGTTGGACGCGGCGCAGGAGCAGATATCCGATCAAACGAGCGAACAGGTACGGCTGCTGGCGAAAATTAAACAGGCGCTTAGTGAGCGCGGAGTAGTGTTATACGCTCAGCCGATCCGCAATGCCTGCGGAGAAGGGTACTATGAGATACTTAGTCGTATGCGCTGCGGTAATACCATCATTACACCCGATAGGTTTATTCCACTGATTGCGCAATTTAACCTGAGCCAGCGTTTTGATATGCAGGTACTGGAAACGCTGTTTAGTTCGCTCAAACACCACCACGGTCGGCATTTCTCCGTTAACCTGCTGCCCTATACGCTGATGCAAAAGGATAGCGCGGCGCAAATCATCGCTCTGTTTAAACGCTATAACCTGTCGGCAGAGGCGATAACGATTGAAGTTACCGAGGAGCAGGTGTTTTCCGATGTTGAGACCAGCATGCATAACATCCAGCTGCTGCGAGATTTCGGCTGTGGCATCGCGATTGATGACTTTGGTACCGGCTACGCTAACTACGAGCGCCTGAAAAGCCTGCAGGCCGATATCCTGAAAATTGACGGCTGCTTCGTGCGTGATATCGAGACCGATCCGCTGGATGCCATTATGGTCAAATCCATTATTGAAATGGCTAAGGTTAAGAAAATGAAGGTGGTGGCGGAATACGTTGAAACGCCTGAGCAGCGGGAAAAGCTTCTTGAGTTAGGTGTTGATTATCTACAGGGGTATCTGATCGGTAAGCCGCTGCCGTTGAGCGAACTGCAGGCATGAAAAAGCCGGGACTTGCCCGGCTTTCGCTAATTACAGAACCAGCGCGGCGATAGATGCAGAGAGCACGCTCACCAGCGTAGAACCGTACACCAGCTTCAGGCCAAAGCGGGAAACTACGTTACCTTGCTCTTCATTCAATCCTTTAATTGCCCCGGCGATAATACCGATAGAGGAGAAGTTAGCGAAGGAGACCAGGAAGATAGAGATGATACCTTCCGCACGCGGAGAGAGCGTGGCGGCAACTTTCTGCAGATCCATCATGGCGACGAATTCATTAGAAACCAGTTTGGTGGCCATAATACTCCCTACCTGCAGCGCTTCACCCGCCGGTACGCCCATTACCCACGCTACCGGATAGAAGATATAGCCGAGGATCCCCTGGAAGGAGATACTATAGCCGAACCAGCCGGTGACGGTGGCGAACAGGGCGTTCAACGCGGAAATCAGCGCGATGAAGCCAATCAGCATGGCGGCAACGATAATCGCCACTTTAAAGCCCGCCAGAATGTATTCACCCAGCATCTCGAAGAAACTTTGGCCTTCATGCAGGTTGGACATCTGCAGATTTTCTTCGCTTTCGTCGACGCGGTACGGGTTAATCAGCGACAGAACGATAAAGGTGCTGAACATGTTCAGTACCAGCGCCGCGACCACATATTTTGGCTGCAGCATGGTCATGTACGCGCCCACGATAGACATGGAGACGGTAGACATCGCGGTCGCCGCCATGGTGTACATGCGGTTGCGGGACATCTTGCCAAGAATATCTTTATAAGCGATGAAGTTTTCAGACTGGCCCAGAATCAGGGAGCTGACAGCGTTAAAGGATTCCAGCTTGCCCATGCCGTTGATTTTGGACAGTACGGTACCGATAGCGCGAATGACGATAGGTAGAATGCGAATATGCTGCAAAATACCGATCAGCGCAGAAATAAAGACGATCGGGCACAAAACTTTCAGGAAGAAGAACGCCAGACCTTTGTCGTTCATGTTGCCGAAGACGAAGTTTGTCCCTTCATTAGCGAAACCGAGGAGTTTTTCAAACATCTCGGAGAAGCCCTTCACAAAACCCAGACCAATGTCAGAGTTCAGGAAGAACCAGGCCAGCAGCACTTCAATGACCAGCAGCTGAATGACATAACGAATACGAATCTGCTTACGGTTGTGGCTGACCAACAGGGCCAGAATGGCCACCACTACGATCGCGAGAATAAAGTGCAGGACGCGGTCCATATTTGCTCCAAACATGAGGCAGGTTAAATTTCTTTGCACATTCTATGTAACAAGCGCAAAGAAAACGAGAGCTGGCACACACTATTGCAAGGATATGTGACTAATGGCAAAAATAGTGATCAACCATGCATTTTTGTTATGTTACGTAAAGGTTTTAAAAGTTGCTCTCTTGTACTATTCTGGTGATTAATTAAAAGCGTTTATCAGTTCCCCGGTTTATCAGTTGCCGACCCGCTATCGTTCCCTCCTATCACAGCAATCATTATCACCATTTCAAATGAACTTGATAATCATTCGCATTTTGATAGCATGAAACATAGCAAAGGCTATATTTCCAGAGGCAGAAAATGACAAACAGTCGCGTTGAGAATAGCAGCGGTCGCGCAGCGCGCAAGATTAAGCTCGCCCTGATGGGGCCGGCGTTCATTGCTGCCATTGGCTATATCGATCCGGGTAACTTCGCCACCAACATCCAGGCCGGCGCCAGTTTTGGCTATCAGCTGCTATGGGTGGTGGTATGGGCTAACCTGATGGCGATGCTGATTCAGGTGATGTCGGCGAAGCTGGGCATTGCCACCGGAAAAAATCTGGCAGAACAAATTCGCGACCACTACCCGCGTCCTGTGGTGTGGTTTTACTGGGTGCAGGCCGAAATCATCGCGATGGCGACCGACCTTGCCGAATTCATTGGCGCGGCTATCGGATTTAAGCTGGTGCTCGGCGTGTCATTGCTACAGGGCGCGGTGCTGACGGGGATTGCGACGTTCCTGATTCTGATGCTGCAGCGTCGCGGTCAAAAGCCGCTGGAAAAAGCGATCGGCGGACTGCTGCTGTTCGTCGCCGCGGCGTATGTCGTAGAGCTTATCTTCTCCCAGCCCGCGCTGGCGCCGTTGGCGAAAGGGATGCTTGTTCCGTCTCTGCCGACTAGCGAGGCGGTATTTCTTGCCGCCGGGGTGCTGGGGGCGACCATCATGCCGCATGTGATCTATCTACATTCATCCCTGACTCAGCACCTGCACGGTGGCACGCGGAAAGAGCGCTATAACGCCACGCGCTGGGATGTGGCGATTGCCATGACGATCGCGGGCTTTGTTAATCTGGCAATGATGGCAACCGCCGCTGCGGCCTTCCACTTCAATGGTCACACCGGCGTTGCCGACCTTGATCAGGCCTATCTGACGCTTGAACCCTTGCTGAGCCACGCGGCAGCCACCATCTTTGGCCTGAGTCTGATTGCGGCGGGTTTATCTTCTACGGTTGTTGGTACCCTGGCGGGGCAGGTGGTGATGCAGGGCTTTATCCGCTTTCATATCCCGCTGTGGTTTCGTCGGGCGATCACCATGCTGCCGTCGTTTATCGTGATTTTAATGGGGCTGGATCCCACGCGTATTCTGGTGATGAGCCAGGTATTGCTGAGTTTCGGTATTGCCCTTGCGCTGGTGCCGCTGCTGATATTCACCAGCGACTCCCGCTTGATGGGCGATCTGGTCAATTCCCGGTGGGTAAAACTGCTGGGGTGGGCGATTGTCGCCGTCGTTGTAGCGCTGAACGGCTGGTTGATTGTTGGGACGATATTCAGTTAAGCGCGATAATGAAAAAGGGAGCCGGATGGCTCCCTTTTATGATGAATATTAATGGTGGCCGTGGCCATGTCCGCGACCGCCGCCTGGTCCACGACCCCAACCGCCGCGTCGGTCATCACGGTCATTCCAGCCTTCACGATAGCCGCGCTCGTAGGCTTTACGTTTATCCCAGCCGCGATGCCAGCCGTTATCGTGACGACGCCAGCGGTTATCGCGCCATTCATAGTGTCGACGCCAATAATCACGGTCGCGCCAGCCGCCACCGTCCCAGTAGTTACCATAATTGTCGCGATCGCCAATTTGTAATTTTATTGATGGCAACAGGGTGATTTCACCAGCATTAGCGACCAATGGCGCTGAAGCCAGAAGCACTGCAGCCAAAATCAGTGACCTGAACATACTCTTCTCCTTCACGATCGGGGCCGTTGTCGGCCTGTTAACCTGATATTACGGGGCGGTAAAGCCCCGTCGTATCGGAGGAACTCCTAAATCGCCAGTGAGAGCACTTTTTGCTAAAGTAACAATGAATTTACACCGCAAGGATCGCGTCGATGGTTGCCCGCTCTTCGGCGCTGAAATGGCGGTTTTCCAGCATGCCAACCGCATCGTCGAGCTGCGAGGTTTTACTGGCGCCAATCAGTGCTGAAGTGACTTTCTCATCGCGCAGCACCCAGGCAAGCGCCATCTGCGAAAGCTTCTGCCCGCGGGATTCGGCCAGCGCGTCCAGTTGGCGAACTTTTTCCAGTTTGCTTTCAGTAAGCTGATCCGGTTGCAGGAACCGGCTGCCGCTGGCGGCGCGGGAGTCAGTCGGTATGCCGTGCAGGTAACGGTTAGTTAACTGGCCGCCCGCCAGCGGTGAAAACGCTATACTTCCCACCCCAGCGGTGTGCAGGAAATCCAGTAATCCCTCTTCGACCCAGCGTTCAAACATCGAATATTTTGGCTGATGAATCAGGCACGGCGTGCCGAGATCGTTAAGGATGTTGACGGCTTGCCGGGCCTGTTCGAGCGGATAGTTGGACAAGCCGACGTACAGCGCCTTGCCCTGGCGGACGATGTGGTCCAGCGCGCGCATGGTTTCCAGCAGCGGCGTTTCGGGGTCAGGGCGGTGGTGGTAGAAAATGTCGACATAGTCCAGGCCCATTCGTTTAAGGCTTTGATCGAGGCTGGCGATCAGGTACTTGCGCGATCCCCAGTCGCCATAGGGGCCGTCCCACATGGTGTAACCGGCTTTGCTGGAGATGATCAGCTCATCGCGATAGGGCAAAAAATCCTCTTTCAGAATACGGCCAAAATTGCTCTCCGCCGATCCCGGCGGTGGCCCGTAGTTATTGGCTAAATCGAAATGGGTTATGCCGAGATCGAATGCGTGACGCAGAAGCTGACGGCTGGTTTCCACCCGCGTTTCATCGCCAAAATTATGCCAAAGCCCCAGAGAAATTGCCGGTAGCTTTAGTCCGCTATGACCGCAGCGGCGGTATTCCATCGTTTGATATCGCGTGGCGTTTGCCTGGTAAACCATACTTCCTCCGCAGATAAAACAGGGTTGTGTATACGTTTACACTAAAGAATGTTTGGCACCGAGTATACTCCCTGAACGCGTAAATTTTACTTGCCACCGCATTTGTTGGGTGCAATGTGGACAGCGCAACTGCTTATTCAATACTCAACTTATCTGTATGAGAGGAGAGTAAGGATATGCAACCGACTTACACCATTGGCGATTATCTGCTGGATCGTCTCGTAGACTGCGGTATAGACCGCTTGTTTGGCGTACCTGGTGATTACAATTTACAGTTCCTCGACAGCGTTATTGCGCATCGGAATCTAGGGTGGGTAGGTTGTGCAAACGAGCTAAATGCGGCTTATGCCGCTGATGGCTATGCGCGTATCAAGGGCGCAGGCGCGCTGTTGACTACTTATGGCGTCGGCGAGCTGAGCGCGCTGAACGGCATCGCCGGGAGCTACGCCGAACATGTACCGGTCCTGCATATCGTTGGCGCTCCCTGTACCGGCGCACAGCAGCGCGGCGAGCTGCTGCACCATACGCTTGGCGATGGCGATTTCAGCCACTTTTCGCGTATGAGTGAACAAATTACCTGCTCACAAGCGGTGCTGGCGGCGGGAAATGCCTGCCATGAAATAGACCGGGTTCTGAGCGAAATGCTAACCCACCATCGCCCCGGTTATCTGATGCTGCCGGCCGATGTGGCGAAGGCAAAGACCACCCCGCCTGCTCATCGTTTGCGTATTCAGGGGCTGCCCGCCGATGAGAACCAGCTGGCGGGTTTCCGCGAGCACGCCGAACGGATGCTAAGAAGCAGCCGTCGCGTATCGTTGCTGGCCGATTTTCTCGCCCAGCGCTATGGGCTACAAAACGCGCTTCGAGAGTGGGTGGCGAGGGTCCCCGTTGCTTACGCCACGATGCTCATGGGCAAAGGCCTTTTTGATGAACAGCAGAGCGGTTTTGTCGGGACTTACAGCGGGATAGCCAGCGCGGAGGAAACTCGCGATGCTATCGAAAACGCGGATACCATTATCTGCATCGGCACGCGTTTTACCGACACCATTACTGCCGGCTTCACCCAGCACCTTCCGCTGGAAAAAACGATAGAAATACAGCCCTTTGCCGTCCGGGTTGGCGATCGCTGGTTCAGCCGGGTGCCCATGGAAAAGGCGCTCGCCATTTTAATCGAGCTCTCTGCCAGCCTGGCGGCAGAATGGGTTTCGCCGAATTTTCAGGCGCCCGGCGTGAGCGGCGCGCCAGAGGGGAACCTGACGCAGAAAAATTTCTGGAATACGGTGCAGAAACAGCTTCGCCCTGGAGACATTATCCTTGCCGATCAAGGTACCGCCGCTTTTGGCGCCGCTGCGCTTAAGCTTCCGGTCGACGCGACGCTGATCGTCCAGCCGTTATGGGGATCGATAGGCTTTACCCTTCCAGCGGCCTACGGGGCGCAAATCGCGGCAGCGGAGAGAAGGGTGGTGCTAATTGTTGGTGATGGTGCAGCGCAGTTAACTATTCAGGAACTGGGATCGATGCTCAGAGATAAGCAGCGTCCGCTGATTTTGTTGCTCAACAACGAAGGCTATACGGTCGAGCGCGCCATTCACGGCCCCGAACAACGCTACAACGATATTGCGCTCTGGGACTGGAATCGTCTGCCTGACGCTTTCGCTCCCGACGTCCCTTCCCGCTGCTGGCGAGTGACGCGCACGCAGGAGCTGCAGGAAGCGATGAATAGCAGCGTCGCCTCAGACAGGCTGACGCTGGTGGAGGTGATGCTGCCAAAAATGGATATCCCCGATTTTCTGCGTACGGTCACTCAGGCACTGGAGGAGAGAAACAGCCGCGTTTAATCGTTGGGGCGTTTGGCGATCATCAGCGGTTTCCCGGCAAGTAATAGCCAGGCGGGAAGCATAACGATGCACAGCAGCGGAAGTAACGTGGAATCTGGCACCACGACCGCTGCCATAAACAGGCTCAACCAGCCATCGCGCGTCACCACCAGCGTCAGTCCGAGGATCGCACAGGAAACGGTGATCGCTGCCGGGACGGCATCCACGTGCGCATGAAGCATCAGTCCGAGCGCGACGCCGACGAACACTGCCGGGAAAATCCGCCCGCCGCGAAAACCGCAGGCGGCGGCCAGCACCAGCGCCGCCAGCTTCACCAGAGCAATAAGCATGAAATCGCTGGCGGTCAACGTCTGGCTAAAGGCTAATTGCTGCATTTCTTCAAGGCCTTTGAAAAGGGTGATATGCCCGCCGATGACGCCGAGGATCCCCAATAAAAATCCGCCGATACCGAGGGTTAAGATCGGATTTTTCAGTCGTTGCATCAGCGCGTGTAAACGCGGCAGGCACCAAACGCCAACCATGCCGACCGCAATAGCAATAAGCGTAACGATAGCCCCGCTAAAGATATCGACAAGCCGCCACTGATTGTAGTGCGCGATAGGTAGCGAAAAATTGGGGTGGAAAAAAAGCCCAGTGGTCAAAGAGCCCGCTGCCGCGGCAAGCATTGGTGCGAAGAGCCGGTCCCAAAGCGGGACATCGTTACTGCTGTTCAGCGTTTGCGAAAAGATCAGCGCCGCAGCAACAGGCGTACCGAATAGTGCTCCGATGGTGCCGGAAGAGGCGAGTATCGTCCAGTCGAGCGCGCTGACTCGGGGGAAAAGGCGCGAGCCAAGCGCCACCGTCAGAGCGATATTTATCACCATAATAGGATGTTCCGGCCCCAGGCTAACGCCGCCTGCCAGGCCGATTATCAGCGCCGCGAGCAGGCCGGGCAGCGCGCTGGGGTTCACCGGGGCGCCAATAAGCGACTCGGTGGCCGGATCGGGGCCGGCGTGCCCAGGGCTAAAACGTACGACCAGACCCACGGCAATGCCGGTGCAGGTGAGGATAGCAATCGTCCAGACAGGGCCGCTGGCGTTCATGCCCAGGGCTCCGGGTAGGCTACTCCAGAGAATATTCTGCAACATGGCTGCCGTTTTCATCGCCACAATTAATACCAGGCTGGCAGCAATACCGATCACGATTGCGGGTATCGATAACAACAGCATCGTTCTGGCGCGCGGGTGCAGCATGAAAATATCCTTCTGAAAATTTCGAAGCACTACTTTGCCCGGACGCGTTTAGGGCGTTGGCGCAAATGGTGCTGAAACGATAAAGTAACGAGGTAGCCTGGCGATCGTGCCGCACAATATTTTCATAAATTACAGCCTAACTGTGATGTAGGTCGCTAAACAAAGGGCGCTTATACGTTGGTCGTTGTTGTTAGGTCGTCATGAATTTAGAGTGTGCCAAAGAATCATTTTGACTTTAGCGGAGCCGTAACGGAATGACAAAATTTGCTTTAGTAGGGGACGTTGGCGGAACGAATGCCCGTCTGGCGTTATGCGATCTTGCAAGCGGAGAAATATCCCGAGCCAAGACCTATTCCGGGCTCGATTATCCCAGTCTTGAAGCCGTTGTTCAGGTCTATCTGGAAGAGCATAACGTCAAGGTAGAAGATGGCTGTATTGCCATCGCCTGTCCGATTACCGGCGACTGGGTGGCGATGACCAACCACACTTGGGCATTTTCTATCGCTGAGATGAAGAAGAACCTGGGGTTCTCACATCTGGAAATCATTAACGATTTTACTGCGGTATCGATGGCAATCCCCATGCTGAAAGCTGAACATCTGATTCAGTTTGGCGGCGCGAAGCCGGTGGAAGGCAAGCCGATTGCCGTTTATGGTGCTGGTACCGGGCTGGGCGTCGCTCATCTGGTACACGTTGATAAACGCTGGGTGAGTCTGCCGGGCGAGGGCGGCCATGTGGATTTCGCGCCCAATAGCGAAGAAGAAGGCATTATTCTGGAAGAACTGCGTACCGAGCTGGGGCACGTCTCCGCCGAACGCGTATTATCTGGACCTGGGTTAGTCAATCTTTATCGTGCGATCGTTAAGTCTGATGGGCGTCTGCCGGAAAACCTGCAGCCTAAGGATGTCACCGAACGCGCGTTGGCTGATACCTGCATCGATTGCCGTCGCGCCCTGTCGCTGTTTTGCGTCATTATGGGGCGATTTGGCGGTAACCTGGCGCTAACGCTCGGCACCTTTGGCGGCGTGTATATTGCTGGCGGCATTGTTCCGCGCTTTCTCGAATTCTTTAAAGCTTCCGGCTTTCGCGGCGGTTTTGAAGATAAAGGCCGGTTTAAAGCTTTCGTCCAGGATATTCCGGTGTATCTGATCGTTCACGACAATCCGGGACTGCTGGGCTCCGGCGCGCACCTGCGTCAGACGCTCGGGCAGGTTCTGTAAGCTCTGTCTCTCTTACCCGAATAAAATCATTATTCGGGTAAATCCTCTACAGATGCATGAGCTGACGAAACTCTTTCACCTTGCTGCGGCTCACCGGAACCTGAAACTCAAGATCGCGAAGCCGCAGAATATAGGTGTTGTTGAACCAGGGTTCGATTTCGCGAATTTTGTTCAGGTTGACGCAGTACGAGCGGTGGCAGCGGAAAAAGTGCGCCGGCGGCAGCTTGTTGCAGAACTCCGTGATATTCATTGGCATCACGAACGACTCCTTCCGCGTATAAACAAATGTCATCTTTTCATGCGCTTCCGCGTAGTAAATATCGTGGATGCTGGTGACAATAATGCGCTCATCTTTAATCAGATTAATCGTGTCGTTTTCCCGGGTTGGATTGGGCGCTGCCCCGGTAGCGATGCTAGACTGCTGCTGTTGCAGCCAGGCGCTGTTCAGCTTTTGCAGCATGTTGACAATGCGTGATTCCTGGTAGGGTTTAAGGATGTAATCGAACGCCTCCAGCTCAAAGGCTTCCACCGCATGCTCCTTCCACGCGGTAATAAAAACGATAAAGGGCTTGTGCGCGAACTGGCTGATGTTTTGCGCCAGCAGTACGCCATCCAGCGACGGGATGTTGATATCGAGAAAAATAGCGTCGACTTTGTTGTGCTGTAAAAACTTCAGCACATCGAGTCCGTCGTCAAAGGTACCGACAATCTCCATTTCGCTATGGGTATTAATCAACCAGGTGAGCTCTTGCTGCGCGAGGAACTCATCTTCCACAATGATGACTTTCATTTTATCTCCGCTCATGACAGCAGCGACTCCGTAGCCACCTGGGGCGCGTAGTGGGTTGGCACATAGAAAGCGATTTCGGTCCCCGGCGTCAGGCGTCGGATATGCAGGCCTTCTCCGTACAGTAGCTTGACCCGATGATGAACGTTGAGTAAACCGATTTTATTTCCCGGCATTTCGTCAGCCTCTACCCTCGCTACCACCGCCGGGTCGATACCGTTCCCCGTATCGCGAACGCTAATCCGTACTCGATTCCCGCACTCATTAATGCCGATGGTCACCACGCCTTTCCCTTTGCAGGGCTGAATTCCGTGGACGATGGCATTCTCCACCAGCGGCTGAATAAGCAGACTGGGGATCATAAAGCTGACTTCATCATCAATATCATAAATCACCGTCAGCTTGTCGCCGAAGCGGGCCTGTTCAATCGCGATATAATCCTTGATTTGATACAGCTCCCTTTTGATATCTATTTGTTCATCATCTTTTAATTCAATGTTGTAGCGTAAATAGCGCGACAAATTAAAAATTAACTGGCGCGCGGTGTCTGGATTCATGCGAATCGACGACGAAATGGCGTTCAGGGCATTAAATAAGAAATGGGGATTAATTTTACTCTGCAGCGCGCGCAGTTCAGCTTTATTGGCCATTTCACGCAGCTGTTCAGCGCGGGAGACCTCCAGCTGCGTGGAGATGATTTGCGACAGGCCAATCGCCATTTCCTGCAATGAAGAGGTGATGCGGTGCGCGTGGCAGTAATAGATTTTTAGCGTACCGGTGACGACGCCTTTTTCCCATAGCGGAATGACCAGCATGGAGTGTATTTCCGGCGTCCGGTGAGCTTCATCATTGTTTTTAATAATGATTTTTCCATAGCGGATCGCCTGTTGCGTCGTTGGGCTAATAAAGTCGTCGTTGTTGCGGTAGTTGATTTCACCAACCCCGACGTAGGCCATGACGTGCTGGGTATTGGTAATGGCGACGGCATCGGCATTAATGTCGCGGCGGATAATATCGCAGACCTGACGCAGGGACTCGCTGTTGACGTGGCGAAACAGCGGTAGCGTTTTGTTGGCGATGTCGAGCGCCAGTTTTGCCTGGCGGGCGGCGCTGGCTTCCTTTTCGCCCTCAACACTCTGCACCAGTAAAACGATAAAGCCGATACATACGCTGCCGAGGATCATCGGAATACCGATTTTTGACACGATATCGATCCCCAGCGCCAACGAAGGCGCCCATACGACCACGAGGATCATGGTTAACGTTTCGCATAGCATGCCGGCGAGGATCCCCGCTTTCCAGCGCTGCGCTTTAGGCACTTTACGACTGATAAGACCGGAGAGCAGACCGGCGACGATGCTGGTAATAAAACAGGGGACGGCGGTGACGCCATCAATATCGATCAGGTAGCGATGTACCCCGGCGATCGCGCCGACAATCGCCCCAACCCAGGGGCCGAACAGGATCCCGCCGGACATGACCGCGATAATACGCACGTTGACCAACGATCCTTCGACCGGTACGCCTGACCAGGTACTGAACAGGGCAAAGAGAGAGAAGATCGCGGTAACGGCCAGCAGCTCTTTTGGCGTATGCGCGGATTTATGTAGAAGTTCACGAAACAGGCGCAGACGAATGAGGAAAAAGAGGCAAATCAGCATTAATGCCGCACGGTCAAAAACCGCCAGCAGCATAGTAAATATTTCGTGCATGTGTGCGCCGTGTTAATCGCGAGAAAGCAACATGATAGAAAACCTCGCGGCAGAAGGCCAGCTGAAGGCATGAATAGGGAAAAGTATTACAAATAAAAGGGGATTAATGATAAAGACCTGAGATTCAATAGCGTCTACTGATGAAAAACGATTCAGGTTAAATTATAGATATCAATATGTTAATTTTAATGAGCCAGGCGAGATGGGGGAAGAACGTTGCTGCCCTATTTTGCTGAACTGATGCCCGTTTTTACCGCCAGAAATTTTTTTTGCCTTTCCCCTCGACAGCGGGAATTTTTTCGGGTTATTTTCTAAACGTGCTGCACATGCAGCAGCGTCGCTCGGACGGTCCGGGCGCTAACGTTAATCCGAGGAATCTATGGCTGAATTCAGTCCTGAACGCCGTTTTACGCGTATCGATCGTCTCCCCCCGTACGTTTTTAATATCACTGCTGAGCTGAAAATGGCTGCGCGACGCCGCGGCGAAGATATTATTGATTTCAGCATGGGTAACCCCGATGGCGCGACCCCGCCGCATATCGTTGAGAAGCTATGCACCGTTGCCCAGCGTCCCGATACGCACGGCTATTCCACCTCTCGCGGTATTCCGCGTCTGCGCCGGGCGATTTCTCGTTGGTATCAAGAGCGCTATAACGTTGAGATCGATCCGGAATCAGAAGCGATAGTAACCATTGGTTCAAAAGAGGGACTGGCGCATCTGATGCTGGCGACGCTTGACCATGGCGATACCGTACTGGTGCCGAATCCCAGCTATCCTATTCACATTTATGGGGCGGTAATCGCCGGAGCCCAGGTGCGTTCAGTACCTCTCGTTGAAGGCGTGGATTTTTTCAATGAGCTCGAGCGCGCCATTCGCGAGAGTTACCCGAAGCCGAAAATGATGATCCTCGGTTTCCCTTCCAACCCGACCGCGCAGTGCGTCGAACTGGAGTTCTTTGAGAAAGTCGTGGCGTTGGCGAAGCGTTATGACGTACTGGTTGTGCACGATTTGGCCTACGCCGATATTGTTTATGATGGCTGGAAAGCGCCCTCTATTATGCAGGTTCCCGGCGCGCGCGATGTTGCCGTCGAATTCTTTACGCTATCGAAAAGCTACAATATGGCGGGCTGGCGTATCGGCTTTATGGTTGGCAACAAAACGTTGGTTAATGCGCTGGCGCGTATTAAAAGCTACCACGACTACGGCACCTTCACCCCTCTACAGGTTGCGGCTATTGCGGCGCTTGAAGGCGATCAGCAGTGCGTTCGTGACATTGCCGAGCAGTATAAGCGCCGTCGCGATGTGCTGGTGAAAGGACTGCATGAGGCCGGATGGATGGTGGAATGTCCGAAGGCGTCAATGTATGTATGGGCGAAGATCCCTGAACAGTATGCGGCGATGGGCTCACTGGAGTTCGCTAAAAAGCTGCTGCAGGATGCTAAAGTCTGCGTTTCGCCGGGCATTGGCTTCGGGGACTACGGCGATACGCACGTACGCTTCGCTTTAATTGAAAACCGCGATCGTATCCGCCAGGCGGTGCGCGGCATTAAATCCATGTTTCGTGCAGACGGGCTGCTGCCCGCCTCGACGAAGTTAACCAGCGAAAGCAACGAATAAAAAAAGGAGCCGAGAGGCTCCTTTTTTAACACCGTTACAGCTAGATCATCAGGGCGAAAGTACCGGCCCAAACGATGACCATAAAAGAAATGCCCATTAAAAAATATTTCACGACTCATCACTCCGCGATCTCGGCGAGACGCCTTAAATGAATTTGCTCTTCATTGTCTGTTCAACTATCGCTCACAAAAATTCTCTTTTTCCGATGGCGATAGCTGTAAATTCTGAGCTCAAACGGCTCCAGATGGCGCTAATGTACGCCTAAAAAATGAGGGAAACAAGATCCATTTTTTTATTAATTTTTAGTTACTTACGAGTGTCGTGATTCGGCGACACATTAATTTCATTCGGTATTAAATTTTTTCCGGCGACGGTCGTCAGCGATAATTTTGTCTACCGATATAGTCGTTTGATTTTGGGCTTTTTTCTTCTGGAAAGCGGGGCGGGACAAACGCCCCGCGCGGTGAAAAACGGGTTTAGCGAATGGCTGAATGCGAACGCTGCCACTCTTGCGGATAGCGCGAGGGGGCAAAACGCAGCGTGATGACCATCAAGGCTAAGATACAAACGGCGTGCAGCATCCAGTCGAGCTGGTAGTTGCCGCTTAAACTTCGCAACAGCCCTGATAACCACGGAGAAAGTCCTGCAACAATAAAGCCCACTCCTTGCATAAAAGCCACCAGTCGGCCAGCAATGGCAGGGTGACTGGCGTGATCGAGCGCCAGTACCAGGCACAGCGGAAACGCGCCGCCTAAGCCAATACCGCAGCTGATAGCCCAGACAAAGGGTATCTGCTGCGGTAGCCAGATAAAGCCGCAGAAGCCGATGAGCTGTAATGACAACGCCGCCATCAGCAGCTTACGTCGATCTTCCTGTCTGGCCAGAATGGGCAGCAGAAGCGCTCCACCAGTCTGGCCGACGGTCATCAACGCCAGCAGGGTGCCGCTGAACTGTGCGCTGTATCCCGATTGCATATAGTATGGGGGCAGCCAGGCTATCAGGCTGGCATAACCGCCGTTGATCAAACCAAAATAGAGGCTGAGCGCCCATGCCCGACGATGGCGAAAAAGAGTCTCCGGGAGCCCTGATGGCGGCTGAGCGGGTAATGTACGGCTTAGCGGCCACCAGCAGAGGAGCGCGGCGGCGGCGGGTAAGGCCCACCACGCAAGCGCGTGATACCAGATAGCGCTATGCTGCGCCAACCACGGTGTGAATGCGGCCCCCAGGCCGCCGCCACCCATCAGCGCCGCTGACCAGAGTCCCATCACCTGCGGCGTCCGACGATGAAAAAGACGCTTTATCACCGCGGGAATGAGCGCCTGAATCACACCAATGCCGATGCCGCCAAGGAGCGCGCTGCTGAGGAGTAGCATGCTCTGCGGCGCCAGCTCACGAAGCAAAGTCCCGGCGATTATCGTTAACAGGCCGAGAGCGATACTTTGCCGCTCGCTAAATTGAGCATTAATCCAGCCGCCGGCGAGCGCCAGCAGACCCATGGCCATTACCGGCAGCGCGGTGAGCAGGGAAGCGAGCGTGAAGCTCATTCCGCTTACCTGTAGGAGCTGCGGTAGGAGAGGGCCAACAGAGGTCAGCAGCGGACGCATATTTATACCAATAAGCACCAGCACCAGCAGCATGGCGCTATTGCGCTGCGTCAGATGCATCGCTGAGTCGCCGCGGTGAGTTTCGTGCTGTGGTAAGAATGGAGGCAACTCATGCCAATCTCCTGTGGCGTTTGGTCAAGAAGCGCGAACAGAGTACGTAACTTATTTCATAAGTTAAAAGACTTAATTATGATTGAGTTCATTTGAATTGCTTATGGATGAATTCATGTTGCTGCGCCACCTCAATTACTTCATTGCCGTCGCTGAACAAGGCGGTTTTACGCGAGCGGCAGCCATGTTGCACGTTTCGCAACCGGCTTTGTCGCAACAGATTCGACAACTGGAAGAAACTCTGGGCGTACAGCTTTTTGATCGCAGCGGGCGCAATACCCGCCTGACGGATTCAGGTAAGGTGTGGTTAATTTACGCGCGTCGGGTTTTACAGGGGTTGGCTGAAGGGCAGCGTGCGCTAAATGACGTTGAAGATCTGCAGCGTGGCACGCTACGTGTCGCGATGATGCCGACCTTTACCACGTATTTTATGGGGCCGCTAGCGGCTGCCTTTTATCAGCGTTACCCGAATATTACGCTGGATATACAAGAGTTAGCGCAGGATCGGATGGAGACCCTTCTGCTAAATGACGAACTGGATGTCGGTATTGCTTTTGAAGGCAGCAATTCGCGGGATATTGTATCTCAGCCGTTGTTCTCGGAAACCCTGGCGCTGGTGGTAGGACGCTATCATCCCCTGGCGGCGGCTCGCTGCATAGAGCTGACCGCGCTCAATGATGAGTCGCTGATTCTACTGAGTAGCGCTTTCGCCACCCGTGAACAAATCGATCGCTACTGCCGCCAGCGTGAGATTCAACCGAAAGTACAGATGGAGGCAAACTCGATTAGCGCAGTGCTGGCCGTTGTTGAACGCACGTCGCTGGCAACCCTACTTCCGGCTGCCATTGTTCTGGGGCGCGATGATTTAACCGCGATTGAACTCGCCCCATCGTTGCTGGAAAGAACCGCGTGTTTGCTACAGCGCAAGGGGGCCTGGCAAAGCGCCGCAGCCCGCCAATTTAGGCTAATGGCGCATCAGGCTGCAACAGAACTGAGCGCTGGGCTTTCAGAACTCGAATAAGAGATATTTAACGTTACGTTGATGTGCTGTTTAGAAAGTAATTCATAAACATGAAGCACCTTCATATAGGATAGTGTTATTATGAGGTGAATTCACATATGAATTCATATTGAAGTGCGTTTAACATATTGAGAATAAATTATGCGCCACCGTCCCCATGGCGCTAAAATGTTTCATCCTGAAATCATTATATTAAGTACTTGTCATTTGAACGTGTATTCTGATGCCGGAAGATTAATGCTGCCGTAGCTTGAAACCACACCTTCAGACCTGAGTTTATCCATGGCAATATTAAAAATTTTATTTTTCCTGTTTTCCGTGGCGTTAAGAATGTTATCGCCAAAATGTGGATTGGATTGAATTATATGATTGATAAATTCGATGAGTAATTTATTTTGCATGATACTTGAGGAGGGGGCCATATCTTGATCGTCAGGCACGTTTAAGGTTTTTTCAGCAAGTTCGAGAGGGCGGCTGCTGATGGTATGTTCGTAAATTTTCTCAATCGCCTGACACGTGATATACAGCTTATTGAGCGTGATGGTTGGCCTCTCATCCTTATCAGGTATGAAGTGGCAAAAGAGGACATTTGTTGCAGGGGATATAATGCTAATCCTCTGCTCAGTAATGGTGCCATCGGCCGTTTCCAGTACCTCGGTTAAATTTCTGGTGTCGCAGTACCATAAGCCAGAGACGGAAACCCGGAGCTTCAGCTGGGTAACAGGCATGCCATATTGCGCTTCCTGTTTTGGTTCACTGTCATTGAACTTGAAAATTTTGTTTATTTTTGAATGGCGTGACCAGGATCTTTCGCTAATGCTCAATTCATCAATATTTGGTGCATTGAGAAAATAGAGATTGTTGCCGCCCTGGTCATGCTGGAACGCGCCCTTTAGTGTACCGTTGGTTCTACCCAATTTTGTGCAAAGGGTTATAGCACCAATATCATGCCAATGAAGCAAATCTTCTATTTCACAATTCAACAATTTTTTAGCGCGAGAGATTGAACAATATTCCAGAGGAGGAAGATTGTTTAGTTTCCATATGTTTCTTTCTTTTCTTTCCATGATCGCTATTATCTTATGAAAAATAGGTTGGTTGGGATATCTAAAGTTGACCTCTATCGGCGTTGCGATGATTTCTATTCACACTGAATATTTATCAGAACCGATAGCGTATATCAATTATTGCGTCTGAGTATCAATGTTGAATCTGGTCAGGGTACTATCTTTCACGCATCTTATCAGCTTCCCTGTAATAATTAAACGTATCGCTAGTAAAAAAAATTATAATTGCTTGCTATTACTATAGGGAATTAATTGTTCTTTATTATTTTGTTTGTGAATTAAATTCATGGTTGTTATGTGAGGTTTTTGATAATACATGCGACTGATGCTTAATTACTAAACGAGCTATCTTGAATGCGGAACATCTTATTAAACGTTTCTGTTAGCCGATGTGATGGCTGGTATCACGTAATCATCTGTTTTAGCTCGGGCTCGTAGGTTAAAGATCCTGCTATCAAAGCAGGCTGAATGCCTTCTGCAGGAATTAAATTGCGGTATTGCCGGTGATCATACCAATGAAAATACGGTGGGTATACCCACCGTACTGTTTTTATTTTTTCACTGCACTTTTGGCAGCACTTTTTGCGTTATCGCAGGCAGCCTGGTTTTTTGCACAAGCGTCTTTGGCTGCTTTTGCTTCTTTCTGCGCATCGGCTTTTGCCGTTGACTTTGCCTGGGCGCACTGCGTTGGGTTGTCCTGGCAGGCTGATTTAGCCTTTGAAACGACCTGACCGTTTGCCGCGCTCGCAGCGCCACAAGCCATAAGTGCACAGATGCCCAGCGCCATTGCGATTTTTTTCATCATATCTATCCAAATAATCAAATCAGGGAGGGCAAAAGGCTGTCCGCAAGTCCTGCATAGAACCCTATTCATGTTGCAGACATCCTGCCCCGTGAAGTCGCGGATCGCTGAGAGGGTAACTTCTCATCCGCCATAAACCGCCGGACGCGCTGCTTTTAAGCAGCGCTGATGCTGAAACGATCGCGGTTCAGCGCATCCGGCAGCGCGAAGAATACGTGACGCTAAAGATTTATCTACTGGGATTGTTTTGCGAATCGTAACGGCAGGAAACAATAAACAATGATAACTACTGTGAATGATAGGGTTTTATTTATCTTTTTGATTTTAATGGAATAAAATTTAAAGATGGGACCTGTTGCGCGGGATGATTCTGAAGAAGGTTACGGTAACAAAATATTCACCCTCCCCGGTAAGCAGTGTTGATGTCATCCAGACTGCTAATTCAGTCATGCTGTAGGCCGCTTCATCATCGGGATAAAAAGGAGGGCGACTTATCCGATCGGAGCCGTAAGATAGATTAAGTTTATTCACTGACAGCACGGATAGTTCAGAGCGTCAGTGTGTCAAAAGCATACGTTGGGCTTATAGCAAGGGCACTCGTCATAAACGGGGTGTACAAATGGCGGGAGTGCGGAAATGGAGCGTATATGAAGATAAGAGAAGTGCTGATGGCTATTGCTGTGCTGTATCCGTTAGCGGGGTACTCAGCCAGTTTTGATTGTCAGAAAGCGATGCAGGCGGATGAGAAGGCTATCTGTGCTGACCGGAGCCTGAACGATATGGATGTTGCGATGGCAACGAAGTATCAGTTCCTGCGGGGGCTTTTTCCAATGGGGACGCGCGGTAGGATGATGGATGCACAAAAAGCATGGCTCCATAGCCGGCAGAAGTGTGGTAGCGATATCAGCTGTTTGACAAAATTATATGAAGGCCGATTACAGCAACTTGATGAGATCTATGCCGGGATTGATAAACCTCTGTGATTCAGATGATTCGATCTTAACGTTTTTTCTGCGGTAGTGATACTCAAGGGATTTTGCGAACTGAGCCGAACGACTCAAAAGTGTCCCCTGCAGGAATCGAACCTGCAACTAGCCCTTAGGAGGGGCTCGTTATATCCATTTAACTAAGGGGACAAAGCGCCGGGATTATAGCGTTATTTTCGGCGCACGTTAAGCTTGCGCGGGCCAACTGCTTAATCTATAGCCACTTAGCGCTTTTTTGCCTCTTCGGCTGCACGAGCCTTCTTCTCGTGACTCATGTCATTGCGGATCTGCGCATGGCTTAATAAAGCGAAAATAAAGGTCCCGCCGCATATGTTGCCGGCAAGTGTTGGCAGAGCAAAAGGCCAGATAAATTCCTGCCACGGCAGCGTTCCGTTAAATACCAGGTAGAAAATCTCGACGCTGCCAACCACAATATGCGTGGTGTCCGCCAGTGCGATAAGCCAGGTCATCAGAATGATGACGACAATCTTTGCGGAACCTGCGGCAGGGAACATCCACACCATTGTTGCGACCAGCCAGCCGGAAATAATCGCATTGGCAAACATCTCCAGCGGGGGATTTTGCATCACCTTCAGGCTAATTTTGAGAAAAGCCTCGCGAGTGGGCTCATCAAAAACAGGCATCACATCAAACGCCCATGCTGCGATCGCAGTCCCGATCAGGTTACCGGCCAGCACGACTCCCCATAGACGCAGCAGCAGGCCAATATTGCCGAGCGTGGGCTTGTGCATAATCGGCAGGACGGCGGTGACGGTGTTCTCGGTAAACAGCTGTTGGCGAGCGAGGATGACGATTACAAAACCAAAGGTGTAGCCGAGATTTTCCAGCAAAAAACCGCCGGGAAGTTCGCTAAGATGAACATGGAAGATACCTTTGGCGACCAGCGAAGCCCCCATTGAAAGCCCGGCGGCAATCGCTGACCAGAGTAGCGCCATAGCATCGCGCTCAAGCTCTTTCTCACCCTCCTGACGAATCACTTCATGGGTGGCCATTGCTTGTGAAGGCAGCCGTTCTTCATCAACCTCAATTTCTTCACCATTCTGTTTTTCATCACTTTCTACCTCAACATCTTCACTATCATGGTGAGTTTGCGGCTTCATCACTTTTCCTCAACGACGGGTCTTTATTATAATCGTAGAGCGGTTTCGGCTGTTTGGGTCGGATAAGCTCCTAAATTCTTCGCAATGACAAGATTAGCAATACGGAAATTGCAAAATGTGTATAGAATCGGGACATCAACAATGATGCTAAAAAAGGCTATGCTGAAAGCAGGCACATGCTTACGGGCGATATCTTAATGGAGGCAGCTGTCCCCCGATAACCCCCAGCGATAGCTAAATTTAACAGGGAGACACCTATGAATTTTCGCCTGTCGGCGCTTGCGCTTGGCGCCACATTGCTGGTGGGGTGCGCCAGTTCTAATTCTGGCGATCAACCACAGGGGCGTTCAGATCCGCTTGAAGGCTTTAACCGTACCATGTTCAACTTCAACTTTAATGTTGTCGATCCCTATGTTCTTCGC
Organism: Klebsiella sp. BDA134-6; assembly: GCF_015601345.1. NCBI lineage: Bacteria > Pseudomonadati > Pseudomonadota > Gammaproteobacteria > Enterobacterales > Enterobacteriaceae > Klebsiella > Klebsiella sp. BDA134-6. The sequence goes on along the minus strand of NZ_CP064784.1, from coordinate 4,275,456 downwards.
CCGGTCGCGGTGGCGTGGCGTGATTATGTTCCGCAGCCTGCGCGTAATGGTCTGAGTAATTTTACCAGCAACCTTGAAGAGCCAGCGGTAATGGTGAACTCCTTCCTGAAAGGCGATCCCTATAAAGGAATGGTGCACTTTACGCGTTTCTTCTTGAACACCATCCTTGGGATGGGGGGCCTGGTTGATGTGGCCGGGATGGCGAATCCGAAACTGCAGCGCGTTGAGCCTGCACGCTTCGGTAGCACGCTGGGTCACTATGGCGTCGGCTATGGTCCATATGTGCAACTGCCTTTCTACGGCAGCTTCACCCTGCGTGATGAAGGGGGGGATATGGCTGATGACTTGTATCCGGTTCTTTCCTGGCTGACATGGCCGATGTCTATTGGTAAATGGATGGTTGAGGGCGTTGAAACACGCGCGCAGCTGCTGGATTCAGACGGCTTGCTTCGTCAGTCCTCCGATCCGTATATCTTAATGCGTGAAGCCTACTTCCAGCGTCACGACTTTATCGCCAACGGCGGTAAACTTTCTCCGAATGAGAACCCCAACGCGCAGGCGATTGAAGGCGATCTTAAAGATATCGATTCACAGTAACCGACGGGTTGAAAGTAAAAAGGGTGAACATGATGTTCACCCTTTTTTGTTGCTGCTGAGGATCAGAAACGGTAGTTGAAGTTCGCGCCGTACAGCCAGGCTTTACCTTCTGATTTAAAGGTATACGGCCCTTCTGTAAATTCAACGTGCTGACCGTGCATATAAGACACACCGACGTCGACTGAGGCATCTTTATTAAAGGCGTAAGTCGTACCGGCGCTGAGCCACAGGCGATCCTGGTCCGGAATAGAGATAGAGCGATTGGAAGCCGGGACCGGGCTATCATCAAAGGCGATACCGGTACGGAAGGTCCAGTTATCGTCATAATAATAGGTGGTACCCAGCGCGATACGATAGGAATCTTTAAAACCTTCGTCTTTATAGAACAGCGTTTCGCCACCGCTGGTTTTGGTTGCTTTCAGCTCCTGGAACTGGCTCCAGCTGGTGTATGCCAGGCTGTAGTGAACGGCCCATTTTGGCGCCACGCGGTTATACCCTGAAATTTCCCACATTTCTGGCAGATTCAACGTTAGAGAACCGCCAATCGTGGAGCCGCCGGTGCCGTACGGCAGGCCCAGGCCCAGAGCAGAGTTGATGGGGTTGAGGGAAGACGGCAGGCTGCTCTTATAATCCCCATCAAAATCAACTTTAATTTCAGAGCGATAGGTCAAACCGTAGCGGTTGTTTTTATCGACTTCATATAAAATACCGGCATTCCAGCCAAAGCCCCATTCATCACCCTTCAGGCGAGCAATTTGGGTGTCGCGGCTGATACCGCCGGCCTGTTGACCAATTGCCGCCGCCTGAGCCGGGGAGAGTTTGCCTGCTTTCACCATTCCCGGTAGCTGAGCGCCGATGATTTCCGGTAAATCGCCCGCATAGCGCTCTAATTTCGCCCGCGCGTAGACGGCGTCAAAACCCAAACCAAAACTCCAGTGGTCGTTGAGGCGATATGCGCCGCTCAGGTTCAGGTTGAGCGTTTCGAGATCGGTCGTACCGCCCATCGAGCCTGCGGCAAAATCGTTGTTGAACTCGGTGGCTAAACCATAGTTCGATGTAAGGGAAGCTCCCCAACCGAACTGGTCGTTAATCGGCGCCACGAAGTGCAGATTCGGCACCCATGCGGTTGGCGCGATATTGTCCTGGCTGGCGTCATTACCGATAACTGAACTGCCGGTGACGTTGACATCAGGATCGACGAAAATGGCGCCGCCCGAGAAGGTTGGGCGGTCGAACATCATGATTAACGCCGGGTTACGGCTGGCGTTGCCCGCATCATCAGCAATAGCGCCTTCACCTGAATAGGCGCGACCAAGGCCCGATGAAGAGAATTCGTTTAGCTGGAAGCCTGCTGACCAGGCCTGGGTTGAAACCATTGCTACAGCCACTGCAAGGGCAGATTGGGTAAGGCGGGTTTTCTGGCTCATGCCCATAACCTCATAGAGTTATTTTTTATTTAAACAATGTTACATGCTGTAACAGGAGCGCGAAGTGTAGGGTCTGCTTTACGACAGAGAAATCAGACCAGTGCGCTGAGTATAGGTCTGACCAGATGATATGTTGCAAGTTTGTTTATAAGTTTTTTCAATTGTGATCTAAGAAACGCGATCCAGTTGGCAATTTTGCCGAGGCAGCTGATACCCAAAGTGGGCGGTTTTTGTTTTGGATCATTTTTAAGTGTGATTTCGGTCACTTATCCCGTTTGTCGCCATTAACGACTGGAGGCTGGCATGCCCCGGGCGTAAAATAAGCACATTGTTTGTCTGGCACTTTGAGTGCATATACAGAGGAAATCTACGATGAGTAAATGCAGTGCTGATGAAACCCCGGTTTGCTGCTGTATGGATGTTGGCACCATTATGGACAACACCGATTGCACCGCATCCTATAGCCGCGTGTTTGCGAACCGTGCCGAAGCAGAAGAAACGCTCGCCGCATTAAGCGAAAGAGCGCGTAACGTTGAATCTGAGCCGTGCAAAATCACCCCGAACTTTACAGACGTTAATGGCGGCGTGAAGCTGGATATCGATTTCGTGTTCAGCTGTGAAGCTGAAACTCTGATTTTCCAGCTCGGCCTACGCTAATCCTTCCCCCGGACGCCCCTCATGTCAGGGGCGTTACCTTTTCTAATCAATGTGTTTTGGCTCCCACTTTTTCGCTTCCCCGATTGGCTTAATGTAAAATATTAGTTAAAACTGTTATCAGGTCAGACCACTTTGTTTTATCGGTTAACAGGGGAGCGTTATGAGTCAGGCATTACCGCTAGTCACCCGCCAGGGCGATCGTATCGCGATAGTCAGCGGTCTACGTACTCCGTTTGCCCGACAGGCGACGGCTTTCCACGGCGTGCCGGCCGTTGATTTAGGTAAACTGGTGGTCGGCGAAATGCTGGCTCGCAGTACTATCCCCGCGGACATAATAGAGCAGCTGGTATTTGGTCAGGTGGTGCAAATGCCGGAAGCGCCGAATATCGCCCGGGAAATTGTACTGGGGACCGGCATGAGTGTGCATACTGACGCCTATAGTGTCAGCCGCGCCTGCGCGACCAGCTTTCAGGCGGTGGCCAACGTCGCGGAAAGCCTGATGGCAGGCACTATTAGCGCGGGTATCGCCGGCGGGGCCGACTCCTCTTCCGTATTACCCATTGGCGTCAGCAAAAAACTTGCCCGAACGCTGGTTGACGCCAATAAAGCCCGTACCCTGGGGCAGCGCCTTAAGCTATTTTCCCGTCTGCGTTTTCGCGACCTTCTGCCCGTACCGCCAGCCGTTGCCGAATACTCAACCGGGCTGCGAATGGGGGATACCGCCGAACAAATGGCGAAAACCTGGGGTATCACTCGCGAACGGCAGGATGCGCTGGCGCTTCGTTCGCACCAGCTTGCCGCCAAAGCCTGGGAGGAAGGGAAGCTATCGGCAGAAGTGATGACGGCATACACGCCGCCGTTCCGTGAGCCGCTGGAGCAGGACAATAATATTCGTAAAAATTCAACCCTGGCGGATTACCAAAAGTTACGCCCGGCTTTCGATCGTCAACACGGGAGCGTGACCGCCGCTAACAGTACGCCGCTAACCGATGGGGCGGCGGCGGTGATCCTGATGACCGAGTCCCGGGCGAAAGAGCTGGGTCTTGTCCCGCTGGGCTATCTGCGAAGCTACGCTTTCACCGCGATTGATGTTCGCCAGGATATGCTTCTGGGCCCGGCCTGGTCGACGCCGCTGGCGCTGGAAAGAGCGGGGCTGACGCTGGCTGATTTGACCTTAATAGACATGCACGAAGCTTTTGCCGCGCAAACGCTGGCCAACCTGCACTGTATGGCCAGCGATCGCTTTGCCCGCGAAGTGCTTGGCCGCTCTCAGGCTATCGGGGAAGTGGACGAGAGTAAATTTAACGTGCTGGGCGGCTCGATTGCCTACGGTCATCCGTTTGCCGCCACCGGCGCGCGGATGATCACCCAAACGCTGCATGAGCTGCGGCGTCGCGGCGGAGGTTTTGGGCTGGTCACCGCCTGCGCGGCGGGGGGATTGGGTTCAGCGATGGTTCTGGAGGCTGAATAATGGAAACCGTATCGGCATTTACGCTTGAGGTTCGCCCGGACAATATCGCCGTCATCACCATTGACGCGCCCGGCGAAAAAATGAATACCCTGAAAGCTGAGTTTGCCAGCGAGGTACGGGGGATCATCCGTCAGATCCGTGACAACAAGGAACTGCGCGGCGCGGTGTTTATCTCGGCAAAACCGGATAATTTTATCGCCGGGGCGGATATCAATATGATTGCCCGCTGCCATTCCGCGCAGGAGGCGGAGGCGCTTGCCCGTCAGGGTCAGCAAATCATGGCCGAGATCCACGGGCTGCCGATTCCGGTGATTGCCGCTATCCACGGCGCATGCCTGGGCGGCGGGCTTGAGCTGGCGCTGGCCTGCCACGGGCGGGTATGCAGCGATGACGATAAAACCCGGCTTGGCCTCCCGGAAGTACAGCTGGGGCTGCTGCCCGGCTCCGGAGGAACTCAGCGTCTACCGCGATTAATTGGCGTCAGCGGCGCGCTGGAGATGATCCTCACCGGTAAGCAGCTTCGCCCGCGACAGGCCCTGAAGGCGGGGTTGGTCGATGAGGTGGTGCCGCAGACTATCCTGCTGCGAACCGCGGTTGAACTGGCGCTCAAGGGCCGCCCGGCAAGCCGCGCTGTTCCGGCGCGTGAACGTATTCTCGCAGGCCCGCTTGGCCGCAGCCTGCTGTTTCGTCTGGTGGCGAAAAAGACGCATCACAAAACCCGGGGGAACTACCCGGCTACAGAGCGCATTTTGCAGGTGATGGAAACCGGACTGGCGCAGGGCTGCAGCAGCGGATACGCCGAGGAGGCCCGCGCTTTTGGCGAGCTGGCGATGACGCCGCAATCGCAGGCGCTACGGTCGATTTTTTTCGCCAGCACCGATCTGAAAAAAGATCGCGGCGCGGATGCTGAACCTGTCGCGCTGCGCAGCGTGGGTATTCTGGGCGGAGGACTCATGGGGGGCGGTATCGCTTACGTCACCGCCTGCAAAGGCGGATTACCGGTACGCATTAAGGACATCCAGCCGCGTGGGATAAATCACGCGCTGAAGTATAGCTGGGATCTGCTCGATAAACAGGTGCGCCGCCGCTATCTGCGCGCCAGCGAGCGCGATCGCCAGATGGGGTTAATATCCGGTTCGCTGGATTACCAGGGATTCGCACATCGCGATGTGGTGATTGAAGCGGTGTTTGAAGATCTTGCGCTCAAGCAAAAAATGGTCAGCGAAGTTGAACAGCATTGTCGTCCGGAGACGATCTTTGCTTCTAACACGTCGTCTTTACCGATCGGCGAGATCGCGGCGCATGCAAGCAGGCCGCAGCGGGTCATCGGGCTTCATTTCTTTAGCCCGGTAGACAAAATGCCGCTGGTGGAGGTGATTCCACATAGTGGTACGGATCGGCAGACAATTGCGACGGCGGTTAAGCTGGCTAAACTGCAGGGTAAAACGCCGATTGTCGTCGCCGATAAAGCGGGCTTTTATGTTAACCGCATTCTGGCCCCCTACATCAATGAAGCCATGCGCCTGTTGATGGAAGGCGAGCCGATAGAGCATATTGATAACGCTTTGGTTAAATTCGGTTTTCCGGTTGGCCCGATTCAGCTCCTTGATGAAGTGGGGATCGATACCGGCACCAAAATTATCCCAGTGCTGGAGGCCGCATGGGGAGAACGTTTTAGCCCGCCTGCAAACATCATTAGCTCGATTCTGAATGACGATCGCAAAGGGAGAAAAAATAACCGGGGTTTCTATCTTTATGCGGCAAAAGGGCGTAAAAGCAAAAAACGGCCCGATCCTGCGATCTACGCTTTACTGGGTATTTCCTCTCCACAGGCGCGCTTGTCCGCGCAGCAGGTGGCGGAACGTTGCGTGATGATGATGCTTAACGAAGCGGCGCGCTGCTTCGATGAGCGAGTGGTTCGCAGCGCCCGCGATGGTGACATCGGCGCCGTGTTTGGCATTGGTTTTCCGCCGTTTCTTGGCGGCCCGTTCCGCTATATGGATACCCTGGGAGCGGGGGAGGTGGCGGCGATACTGCAGCGCCTGGCCGCTCAATACGGCCCGCGTTTTACACCATGTGACACTTTGTTACACATGGCCGAGCAGGGGGCGACCTTTTGGCCCGCTGAGGAACGTACGACCTAAGTTGTGGTCAAAGAAGGTAAATCCGGCAATGAACGGCGCTGAGCTTTGGCGATTTTGTAAGCAATAGTTGACTATACTTACGCCATTGAGGTAAAAAACAGCGTTTCATTCGTTGAATGGATCAGGCACAATGCCCGGCCACCGGGTCACCTGCGTATCGTCTACGTGGGTAAGACCGCGGTGCTTCTGGTTAACAAAAGCGGTGCAATATGCAAGTTTTTATCATGCGTCACGGCGACGCTGCCCTCGATGCAGCCAGTGACTCGGTTCGTCCATTAACCGTCTGCGGTTGCGATGAGTCTCGTCAGATGGCTACCTGGCTGAAAGGTCAAAAAGTGGATATTGAGCGGGTTCTTGTGAGTCCCTACCTGCGTGCTGAACAGACGCTGGAAATTGTTGGGGAGTGCATGAATCTGCCAAAAGATGTCGACGTGATGCCGGAACTCACGCCGTGCGGCGACGTTGGCATGGTTAGCGCTTATTTGCAGGCGCTGGCAAATGAAGGTGTGGCGACGGCGCTGGTCGTGTCTCACCTCCCTCTGGTGGGGTATCTTGTCTCAGAGCTGTGCCCGGGGGAAACTCCCCCGATGTTCACCACTTCGGCGATTGCCTGCGTCACGCTTGATTCCAGCGGCAAAGGCGAGTTCAACTGGCAAATGAGCCCCTGCAATTTGAAGATGGCTAAGGCTATCTGATTCCCTCCGGGGCTGACGTTTACGGAAGCTCCGGCGGTTGCCACTCTTCAACTTCAATCAGTACCAGCAGTGCGGCGTCTCCGCCGTACTCTTTTGGTGCCTGATGAAACGCCATAATATGTGGGTGCTGAGCCAGCCACAGCGGCGTTTGCTGTTTGAGAATATGCTTCCCATGCCCGTGCATTACGCAGGCGCAGAATACGTGCTCGCGACGGCAGGCGGCAATCAAGGCTCCCAGTTCCTGCTTGGCCTGCTGCTGGGTTAAACCGTGCAGGTCGAGAAACAGCTCCGGCGAATAATCACCCCGACGCAGCTTTTTCAGCTCAAAATGGCTGACGTCTGAGCGCACATATTTAACCGACCCTTCGGTATTCAGTAGTGGCTGAAACTCATCGGAAAAATAGTGGCTGTTATCCGCTTGCTCCTGGAGCAGCCGCTTGGGCGGTACTTCAGCGATTTTTTTACGCTGCGGGCGATGAACGATGGTGTCTTGCTTAATCTGACGCGTGCCGGTCATCAACTGCCGGAACAATGCCTGATCCTCCTCGCTTAGCGATGTTTTCTTTTTCATTACCTGATCTCATTTTTTCTTTGTCGGTAGTTTACCCGACTCGCCACGCATCCAGGCAAGGAAAACCTATTTTTCCCCCTCCGCCTGACGTAAGAATGCTGATTTATCCCCGTCTTCGTGGCAAACTAGCCGCCGAATTTATAGCAGAGCGTGCCCTGGGGGATAGCGTGGATAAAATTTTTGTTGATGAAGCCGTTAATGAGCTTCATACCATTCAGGACATGCTGCGTTGGGCGGTAAGCCGCTTTAGCGCCGCAAATATCTGGTACGGACACGGCACCGATAACCCGTGGGATGAAGCCGTACAACTGGTGATGCCGTCACTGTATCTGCCGCTTGATATTCCGGAAGATATGCGTACGGCGCGTCTGACTTCAAGCGAAAAACATCGCATCGTTGAGCGCGTCATTCGCCGTATTAACGAGCGCATTCCGGTCGCTTATCTGACCAATAAAGCCTGGTTCTGCGGCCATGAGTTTTACGTTGATGAGCGCGTGCTGGTGCCGCGTTCGCCGATTGGCGAACTCATTAACAACCATTTTTCCGGCCTGATTGACCACTATCCGCAGCACATCCTCGATATGTGCACCGGCAGCGGTTGTATCGCTATCGCCTGCGCATACGCTTTCCCGGAAGCGGAAGTCGATGCGGTGGATATTTCTCCTGACGCGCTGGCCGTGACCGAGCAGAACGTGGAAGATCACGGCTTAATTCATAACGTGACGCCGATTCGCTCCGATCTATTCCGCGATCTGCCGAAGGTACAATACGATCTGATCGTGACCAATCCGCCGTACGTCGATGAAGAAGATATGTCCGACCTGCCGGGCGAATATCGCCATGAACCGGTTCTGGGACTGGCCTCCGGTAGCGATGGCCTGAAATTGACCCGCCGGATCCTGGCCTGCGCGCCGGATTATCTCAGCGATGACGGTATCCTGATTTGTGAAGTCGGTAACAGCATGGTACATCTGATGGAGCAATATCCTGACGTGCCGTTTACCTGGCTGGAGTTTGAAAACGGCGGCGATGGCGTCTTTATGCTGACTAAACCGCAGCTGATTGCCGCGCGCGCGCATTTCGGTATTTATAAAGACTAAAACAACACGCAAACATAACGACAAAAACGGAGCCGTGATGGCAGGAAACACAATTGGACAACTCTTTCGCGTCACGACGTTCGGCGAGTCGCATGGCCTGGCGCTGGGCTGCATTGTTGACGGCGTGCCGCCAGGCATTCCGCTAACCGAAGCCGATCTCCAGCACGATCTCGATCGTCGTCGTCCGGGAACCTCGCGCTATACCACCCAGCGCCGCGAGCCGGACCAGGTGAAGATCCTCTCCGGCGTATTCGAGGGCGTAACCACCGGGACCAGCATTGGCCTGCTGATTGAGAATACCGACCAGCGTTCTCAGGACTACGGTGCCATTAAGGACGTTTTCCGTCCGGGACACGCAGACTACACCTACGAGCAGAAATATGGTCTGCGCGACTATCGCGGCGGCGGTCGTTCCTCCGCGCGTGAAACCGCTATGCGCGTGGCCGCCGGGGCGATTGCCAAGAAATTCCTTGCCGCGAAATTCGGTATTGTGATTCGCGGTTGCCTGACCCAGATGGGCGATATCCCGCTGGCGATAAAAGCGTGGGATCAGGTAGAGCAGAACCCGTTCTTCTGCCCGGATCCGGACAAAATCGAAGCGCTTGATGAACTGATGCGCGGCCTGAAAAAAGAGGGCGACTCCATCGGGGCGAAAGTCACGGTGGTGGCCGATGGCGTACCGCCGGGGCTGGGCGAACCGGTGTTTGACCGTCTGGATGCCGATATCGCGCACGCGCTGATGAGCATTAATGCGGTGAAGGGCGTAGAAATTGGCGATGGTTTTGAGGTGGTGAAACTGCGCGGCAGCGAAAACCGCGATGAAATTACCAAAGCGGGCTTCCAGAGCAACCACGCGGGCGGCATTCTCGGCGGCATCAGCAGCGGTCAGCAGATCGTGGCGAATATCGCGCTGAAGCCGACCTCCAGCATTACCGTACCTGGACACACGATCAATCGCTTAGGCGAAGAAGTTGAGATGATCACCAAAGGGCGTCACGATCCTTGCGTCGGTATTCGCGCGGTACCTATTGCCGAAGCGATGCTGGCGATCGTGTTAATGGATCACTTTATGCGTCAGCGCGCGCAAAACGGCGACGTGACGACATCAATTCCACGCTGGTAATAGATGAAAAAAACCGTTATCGCACTGCTGGCGCTTCTCGCCAGCGGTACCAGCCTGGCGGCAACGCCGTGGCAGAAAATCACGCAGCCCGTTAGCGGCAGCCCGCAGTCCATTGGCGCGTTTGCCAATGGCTGTATCGTTGGCGCGCAGGCGCTGCCGTTAAACGCCACCGGCTATCAGGTGATGCGTACCGATCAAAACCGCTACTTCGGCCATCCGGACCTCGTGCAGTTTATTCAGCGTCTGAGCAATCAGGCGCACAATAAAGGCATGGGAACGGTGCTGATTGGCGACATGGGTATGCCAGCCGGGGGACGCTTTAACGGCGGCCACGCCAGCCATCAGTCCGGGCTGGACGTCGATATTTTTCTTCAGCTGCCGCAGGCGCGCTGGAGTTCAGCTCAGCTGCTGAAGCCGCAGGCTCTGGATCTGGTGGCCCGCGACGGCAAGCGCGTGGTGCCGTCGTTGTGGAGCCCGCAAATCAGCCAGCTGATTAAGATGGCGGCGGAAGATAGCGAAGTCACGCGTATTTTCGTCAACCCGGCGATTAAGCAGCAGCTGTGCCTTGATGCCGGTAACGATCGCGACTGGCTACGCAAGGTCCGCCCGTGGTTCCAGCACCGCGCGCATATGCACGTGCGCCTGCGCTGCCCGGCAGGCAGCCTCGAGTGTGAAGACCAGACCCCGCCTCCGGCCGGCGACGGCTGCGGCGCGGAATTGCAAAGCTGGTTTGAACCCCCTAAGCCGGGATCAACCCCTCCTGTGAAGAAGACGCCGCCTCCGCTGCCGCCTTCCTGCCAGGCGCTACTGGATGAGCATATTCTTTAATGGATAGTTTTCTCGACGTTTTTATGGTGTCACCGACGGTACTGGTCGTACTGTTCTTCGTGGCCATTCTGGCGGGTTTCATCGATTCTCTGGCGGGCGGCGGCGGGTTATTGACCGTGCCGGCCCTGATGGCGGCGGGTCTTCCCCCTGCGCAGGCGCTGGCCACCAACAAGCTGCAGGCCTGCGGCGGGTCGCTTTCCGCTTCGCTGTATTTCATTCGCCGCAAGGTGGTGAATCTGGCCGATCAGAAGCTCAATATTCTGATGACCTTTCTCGGCTCGACCGGCGGCGCGCTGCTGGTTCAGCACGTTCAGTCCGACGTTCTTAAGCAAATACTGCCCATTCTGGTTATCGGTATCGGCCTCTATTTTCTGCTGATGCCGAAGCTCGGTGAAGAGGACCGGCAGCGCCGTCTGTATGGCCTGCCGTTTGCCCTGATTGCCGGCGGCTGCGTTGGCTTTTACGACGGTTTCTTTGGCCCGGGCGCCGGATCTTTTTACGCGCTGGCGTTCGTCACGCTGGCCGGGTTCAACCTGGCGAAATCGACCGCGCATGCAAAATTGCTGAATGCGACCTCTAACGTTGGCGGCCTGCTGCTGTTTATCATCGGCGGTAAGGTCATTTGGGCTACCGGCTTTGTGATGATGGCCGGGCAATTTATCGGCGCTCGCGCGGGATCGCGGCTGGTGCTGAGCAAAGGACAGTCACTGATTCGACCGATGATCGTCGTGGTGTCGGCGGTGATGAGTGCAAAACTGCTTTATGACAGCCATGGACAGGAGATCCTCCACTGGCTGGGGATGAACTAATGAACAGCACGCATAAATATGAACAGCTGATCGAAATCTTCGACGGCTGTTTTGCTGACGATTTTAATACCCGTCTGATTAAAGGCGATGACGAACCGATCTATCTTCCGGCAGATGATGATGTGCCGTACAACCGCATCGTCTTTGCCCACGGCTTTTACGCCAGCGGACTGCACGAGATATCGCACTGGTGTATTGCCGGAAAGGCGCGCCGTGAGCAGGTTGATTTCGGTTACTGGTACTGCCCGGACGGCCGCGACGCGATGACCCAGTCTAAATTTGAAGACGTCGAGGTGAAGCCTCAGGCGTTTGACTGGCTGTTTTGCGTGGCGGCGGGATATCCCTTTAACGTCAGCTGCGACAACCTGGAAGGGGATTTTGAGCCTGACCGCATCGCTTTTCAGCGGCGCGTGCATGCCCAGGTGATGACCTATCTGGAGCAGGGGATCCCCGAGCGTCCCGCGCGTTTCATTCAGGCGCTGCAAGAATATTACCAAACGCCGCCCTTGACGGCAGAACAGTTCCCGTGGCCGGAAGACCTGCACTAAGGCCACGCTTTACATACTATGAGGAAAGAAGATGATCGCGGAGTTTGAATCACGCATTCTGGCGTTAATAGATAATATGGTCGACCACGCCAGTGATGACGAACTGTTTGCCGGCGGTTATCTGCGCGGCCACCTGACGCTGGCGGTGGCCGAGCTGGAAGGAGAGGACGAGCATACTGCGCAAGCGGTGCATGACAAAGTAGCCCAGAGCCTGGAAAAAGCCATCAGCGCGGGCGAACTGTCGCCGCCGGATCAGATTCTGGTGCAGGAAATGTGGAACAGTCTGTATCAGAAGGCGATGCAGAAATAGTTCTGCTCTTCGCCAAAGCCCGGCGATCGCTCCGCCGGGCCCGTTTTCCCTCGATTATTTCACCGCTTTCCCTTTCAGCAGCTTTCTGACCCACAGCCGGTTAGGGTTCAGCGCCGCCAGCGTTTCTTTATCCATGGGGAGTGGCTCATGGCTCATTTGCGACGCCAGAATTTCAGCCGCCAGCGGCGCGGAGCACAGGCCGCGTGAACCCAGCGCGCCCAGCATATACAGGTTGCGGTAAACCGGCGCTTCTCCGGCCTGCTCCTGATGTTCAGCTAACGAGGCATATGCGCTTAAGGTAGCGTCATAATCAGGTACGTTGCCGACCATCGGCAAATGATCGCGGGTTGCACAACGCACGCCGCTGCGTGACTGATTTGCGCTCACGTCTACCTCCCGCGTCCATTCCGCCTGCGGGAAGCAGTCAATCAGGCGTTGCCGATTCTGCTGCTGATCGTCGGCGCTAAATGCGGCTTCTGCTTGCCCTCGGTGGTAGCTTGCGCCAATGCAGTGTTGCTTATTATGCGGGTTTTGCGGCGTCAGGTAGCCGTTGTAGCACAGGACCTGGCGCAATTTCGATAGCCCTGGCGTCGTCGGAATATGGCTAACCTGACCGGCAACCGGGTACATGGGAAGATGCTCCGTCTGGCTGAAGTGGGTCAACTGATGGCCGTTGGCCAGTATCACGACCTCGTGGTACTGCCGTTGGTTTAACTGCCAGCCGCCATTGTCTGCGCTGAGAGCCTTTACCGGGTAATCATAGTGAACGAGGAGTCCGCGAGTCGCGGCGAGAGCCAGCAGCTCAGCGGTTAACTGCTGCGGACAAAGCCAGCCGCCTGCCGGATAGGCGATGCCGCCGCAGCCGGTTTCGACACCGGTTTGTTGCTCTGCGGCCTCGGCGTTCACGGCGACGGCGATTTCTGGCGGAAGATTAAGCTCAATCATCTGAGCGATTTTCTGCGCGCTTTTTGCATCCCAGCCCAGCTGCGTCACGCCGCACCATTCATGATCGAACATCACCGGCAGCGTGTCGTACAGGCGGCGGGCGAAAGTAAACGCCGCTGGGAAGAAGCGGGCAAGGGCGGGATCGTGCTGGCTGAGCAGCGGATAGAGCGCACCCTGGCGGTTTCCGGAGGCGCCTTCGGCCGGCGCGCTGTCGGCGCAGTATAACGTCACCTGCCATCCGCGGCGCAGCAGCGCCAGCGCGAGCAGGGCGCTGGCGATCCCCCCGCCGATAATCGCGGCATCGCGATGTTCCGTACCGCTGCGGGCAAACCACGGCGCGCGCGCGGGGATCTCCAGCGTCTGAAGCATTTCACCGGTGAGCATTTCGCGCTTGCGGCCAAAACCTTTGCGCTTCTGCATGCTGAAGCCGGCTTCCTGCAGCCCGCGACGCACAAAACCGGCGGAGGTGAAGGTCGCCAGGGTGCCGCCGGGTCTGGCCAGTCGGGCCATCGCCGCAAACAGCTCCGCTGTCCACATGTCCGGGTTTTTTGCGGGGGCAAAGCCGTCGAGAAACCAGGCATCTACCTGCCGATTAAGCGAATCATCGAGCTCGTTGGTCAGCTGATTAATATCGCCGAACCACAAGTCCAGCGTGACCCGACCCTCGTCCAGCAGCAGACGATGGCAGCCCGCGATGGGCAGAGGCCACTGCGCCTGCAGCTGCTCGGCCCAGGTTGCAAGTTCCGGCCAGCGCTGGTGAGCAAGGCGTAGGTCGTCCGCTTTCAGCGGAAATTTTTCGAAACTGATGAAATGTAATCTTTGCAGGGTAGCTTGTGGATTCTCACGGTGAAAAACGTCAAACGCCTGCCACAGCGTGAGGAAATTGAGGCCGGTACCGAACCCGCTTTCGGCAACCACAAAAAACGGGCGGGGATGTCCTGGAAAACGTTCATTGAGCCGATTGCCGCCGAGGAAGACGTAGCGCGTCTCTTCCAGACCGTTGTCATTGGAAAAGTACACATCGTCAAAATCTCGGGAAACAGGTGTACCCTCAGCGTTGAATTCCAGGTTGGCAGGTTGTATGGCGTTTTGTTTCACGTAAGTTACTCGAATCACAAGGCGTAGAACGATCTTAACGATGTGTGCCTGAGGGCGCAAATTTATACACAAATTGGCTGATCGGACTTGTTCGGCGTACAAGTGTACGCTATTGTGCGACTCGAAACTTACTATAGTGCGACTTACAGAGGTATTGAATGAAACGTGCAGTGATTACTGGCCTGGGCATCGTTTCCAGTATTGGTAATAACCAGCAGGAAGTCCTGGCATCTCTGCGTGAAGGACGCTCCGGGATCACTTTCTCTGAAGAGTTTAAAGATTCGGGAATGCGCAGCCACGTATGGGGCAACGTCAAACTGGACACCACCGGCTTGATCGACCGTAAAGTGGTTCGTTTCATGAACGATGCCTCTATCTATTCCTATCTCTCTATGCAGCAGGCTATTGAAGATGCTGGCCTGAAAGATGAAGTCTATCAGCAAAACCCGCGCGTGGGTCTGATTGCCGGTTCCGGCGGTTCTTCTAAATCTCAGGTTTTCGGCGCTGACGCAATGCGCAGCCCGCGCGGCCTGAAAGCGGTTGGCCCTTACGTGGTGACCAAAGCGATGGCGTCCGCGGTGTCCGCTTGCCTTGCAACACCGTTCAAAATCTACGGTGTGAACTACTCCATCAGCTCCGCTTGCGCGACTTCCGCACACTGCATCGGTAACGCTGTTGAACAAATCCAGCTGGGCAAACAGGATATCGTGTTTGCTGGCGGCGGCGAAGAGCTGTGCTGGGAAATGGCGTGCGAATTCGATGCGATGGGCGCGCTGTCCACCAAATACAACGAAACGCCGGAAAAAGCGTCCCGTACCTATGATACCCACCGTGATGGTTTTGTTATCGCGGGCGGCGGCGGTATGGTTGTGGTTGAAGAGCTGGAACATGCCCTGGCGCGCGGCGCGCACATCTATGCTGAAATCGTTGGTTACGGCGCAACGTCCGATGGCGCAGACATGGTTGCCCCGTCCGGTGAAGGTGCGGTTCGCTGCATGAAGATGGCGATGGACGGTGTTGATACGCCGATTGACTATCTGAACTCCCACGGCACTTCTACCCCGGTAGGCGATGTGAAGGAGCTGGGGGCGATTCGTGAAGTCTTTGGCGATAACAGCCCGGCTATCTCCGCGACCAAAGCGATGACCGGTCACTCCCTGGGCGCCGCTGGCGTACAGGAAGCTATCTACTCCCTGCTGATGCTGGAACACGGCTTTATTGCGCCGAGCATCAACATTGAAGAGATGGACGAGCAGGCGGCTGGCCTGAATATCGTGACCGAGCCGACTGAACGCGCGCTGAAGACCGTGATGTCTAACAGTTTCGGCTTTGGCGGGACTAACGCTACGCTGGTGATGCGCAAATACAGCGCATAACGAGCACACTTTACAAGGGGAGCCCGTTGGCTCCCCTTTTTTGTATTCTTGACAGACCCCTGCGCGAAAAGGCAAACTCCTGCCACAACATTAGTCTCTCAGATAATGCGTAAGCGTTTAACGTCATCCAACGCGCCTTAACCCTGATAATCAGGTGGAGAGGGCGTGGCTATCACCTCGCCTTACTCTGCGAACTGGAGTAAAGCATGTCCGCAGTCACTGAAACAAAACATAACCCTTCAGCGAATGGTTCGCTGTTTCGCATCACTTTTGCCGTTTTTCTGACCTATATGACCGTCGGCCTGCCGCTACCGGTTATCCCCTTGTTTGTCCATCAGGAACTGGGATTCGGCAACACCATGGTTGGCATCGCTGTCGGTATTCAATTTCTGGCGACCGTATTAACTCGAGGCTATGCCGGCCGCCTTGCCGACCAGTACGGCGCCAAACGCTCTGTACTTCAGGGGATGCTGGCCTGCGCGCTGGCGGGTGGCGCCTGGCTGTGCGCGGCGCTGCTGCCGGTGCCGGTCATGGCGAAGTTTGGCCTGCTGGTGCTTGGCCGCCTGATTCTGGGGTTTGGGGAAAGCCAGCTGCTCACCGGGAATTTAAGCTGGGGGATGGGGCTGGTGGGTCCCATGCGATCCGGTATAGTCATGTCGTGGAACGGCATGGCGATCTACGGCTCGCTGGCGGCCGGGGCCCCGCTGGGGCTGCTAATTTACAGCCATTACGGCGTCGCGGCGCTGGCCTGCGTCACCATGGTACTGCCGTTAGTGGCCTGGGCGATTAACGGCACGGTGCGTAAAATTCCTGCTCACGGCGGCGACCGCCCGTCGCTGTGGAGCGTGGTCGGAATGATCTGGCGGCCCGGTATCGGTCTTGGTCTTCAGGGCGTTGGCTTCGCGGTAATTGGTACCTTTGTCTCTTTGTATTTCGTCAGCAATGGCTGGGCGATGGCCGGCTTTACGCTGACCGCGTTTGGCGGGGCATTCGTGCTGATGCGCGTGCTGTTTGGCTGGATGCCGGATCGCTTCGGCGGGGTAAAAGTGGCCATCGTTTCGCTGCTGATTGAAGCGATAGGCCTGGCGCTGCTTTGGCAGGCGCCCAATGCCTGGATCGCGCTGGCGGGCGCGGCGCTAACCGGCTGCGGATGCTCGCTTATCTTCCCGGCGCTGGGCGTCGAGGTCGTGAAGCGGGTACCACCGCAGGTACGGGGAACGGCGCTTGGCGGCTATGCCGCGTTTCAGGATATCTCTTACGGCGTCACCGGCCCGCTTACCGGGCTGCTCGCGACTTCGTTGGGCTACTCTTCGGTCTTCCTGGCTGCGGCGATATGCGCCGTGCTGGGGATCCTGGTTACCCTGGTGTCGCTGCGTAAGTAGCGCTTCATTCGGCCCGGCATGCGGGCCGAATGATATGTCCTTAAATCACCAACCACAACAGGGCAAGCACCACGATAACTGCCAGCGCGATAACCCACGGTTTTTTCAATGCCAGCCGCGTTGAGGCGGGAGGCGCCTGAACCGGCGGGATCGCCAGCGTCTCCTGGGCTCTGGCTACCCTGAGCACAAAAATTTTGTTAAGCAGCGTCAACAGCTGCGCTGCGCTGAGCGGCGTTTGCGCCGTCGCGTGCCAGTGGGTTTGGGCAAAATCCATCACTCTTTGCCATTCTGCGGCTTCAAGCGGCTGTTTTAATGCGGCCTGCAGCGAGGTCAACGTCGGCGCAGCCTGCGAACTGAGCGTTTGCCGCGCGTGGAGCCAGTACGAGAGGGGCGTAAAGTGGGTCGCCGGGATCAGCTCTCCGCTCTTGACGCCGCTTAGCTCCAGCATGGATTGCCAGATAAGCTTGCTGGACTCGCCGGTGGCCGCGGCGAGTTTAGTCACCTGCTGATTGAGCGTGTTGTGTTCTGCTGGCAGCAGCGGACGATGCGTTGGCGGGCGCTGCTGCGGCTGAGGAATCGAGAGCTGGCCGCTTTGCAGGAGTTGCAGAACATTCTCCAGCTGCGGCTGGGTCAAGGCATGCAGCGCGGTTTGACCGTCATGCTGACGAATATAATCGCTGACCGCCTGGCGATTGTTGCCCTGGTTCAGCAGTTCGCTCAGCTGCGCCAGGATTTGCCGACGGTGATGATTTTGCTGGGCGAGGATTAAGCGCTGGTTCAGGCTGTTCTCGGCGGCGGCAAAATGGCTTGCCAGCAGCGGCGCGTCGTTTTTCAGGCTAAGATCGTGTTTTACGCAGGCCCACACTTCCGCATTTTGCTGCGAGGTTAAGGCCACCAGGCGCGTAATGAGCCGCTCAAGCGCGGTGCGCTGCTGAGTGGTGAGCGGAGGTTCGCCCGATCCCGGAGGGCGTTCGGACATACCTGAAACGGGTTGCGTCATGATTAATCCTTTGCGTATTGCTGTACTAAGGGCCGGGTGATGATGTTCCTGGCGGCCAGATTATGGCACACTTCCCCGGTTTACTCTCGCTCTCAGACAGGTACTGAACCGTGAAAATCCTCGTTGATGAAAATATGCCCTATGCGCGCGAGCTTTTTAGCCGCCTGGGGGAAGTCAAGGCCGTTGCTGGCCGCCCTGTCCCGGTCGATGCGTTGAATGACGCCGATGCGCTGATGGTGCGATCCGTCACCAAAGTTAACGAAGCGCTGCTTTCCGGCAAGGCGATCAAATTTGTTGGCACCGCGACGGCGGGTACCGATCATGTCGATCAGGCGTGGCTGCATCAGGCGGGAATCGGCTTTTCCGCGGCCCCGGGCTGCAACGCTATCGCGGTGGTGGAATATGTTTTTTCCGCGCTATTAATACTGGCCGAACGCGATGGTTTTGCGCTTAGCGACCGTACCGTCGGGATCGTGGGCGTCGGCAACGTGGGCGGGCGCCTGCAAAAGCGCCTTGAGGCGCTGGGAATAAAAACTCTGCTTTGCGATCCGCCGCGCGCCGATCGTGGCGATGAGGGCGATTTTCGCACCCTCGACGAGCTGGTGCAGGAAGCGGACATTCTGACTTTCCACACGCCGCTCTATAAGGAAGGGCAGTACAAAACGCTGCACCTGGCGGATGAAGCGCTGATTCGCCGCCTGAAGCCGGGGACGATTTTAATCAACGCCTGCCGTGGGCCGGTGGTGGATAACGGCGCGCTGCTGCAGCGGCTGCAGGCCAATCAGTCCTTAAGCGTGGTACTGGATGTCTGGGAGCCGGAGCCGGACCTGAATACCGAATTGCTCAAGCGGGTGGATATTGGTACGCCGCATATTGCCGGTTATACCCTTGAAGGAAAAGCGCGCGGTACGACGCAGGTTTTTGAGGCCTACAGCGCGTTTATTGGTCATCCACAGCAGGTGGCGCTGGACACGTTGCTGCCGGCGCCGGAGTTTGGCCGCATTACGTTGCACGGGCCGCTCGATCAGGCAACGCTAAAACGGCTGGCGCATTTGGTGTATGATGTGCGCCGCGATGATGCGCCGCTGCGAAAAGTCGCGGGCGTTGTGGGCGAGTTCGACAAACTGCGCAAAAATTATCAGGAACGCCGTGAATGGTCTTCGCTATACGTGCAGTGCAGCGATGCGCAGGCGGCGACGCTGTTGCGCCAACTGGGCTTCAACGCCGTACATCATCCTGTTCGTTAATATCATCTTAATGCTCCTGCTGGATAATCCGGCAGGGCTGCTTTTTTCTGGAGTACACCACCATGTCTGAAGGCTGGAATATTGCCGTACTGGGCGCAACGGGCGCCGTAGGCGAAGCCCTGTTCGAAACGCTTGCCGATCGTCAGTTCCCGGTGGGGGATATTTATGCCCTGGCGCGTAGCGATAGCGCCGGGGAACATCTGCGTTTTTCGGGCAAATCGGTAGTCGTACAGGATGCGGCCGAATTCGACTGGACTCAGGTCCAACTGGCCTTTTTTGCCGCCGGTGTCGAAGCGACCGCGGCGTATATCGAAGACGCCACAAATGCGGGCTGTCTGGTGATTGATTTAAGCGGTCTGTTTGCGCTGGAGCCGGACGTGCCGCTGGTGGTGCCGGATGTCAACCCGTTCGTGCTGGCGGATTATCGCAATCGTAACGTTATTGCGGTACCGAATAGCCTGACCAGCCAGCTGCTGTCGGCGTTAAAACCGCTGATCGATCAGGGCGGCCTGTCGCGCATCAGCGTGACCAACCTGCTGTCCGCCTCCGCCCACGGTAAAAAAGCGGTGGATGCGCTGGCAGGGCAGAGCGCCAAACTGCTCAACGGTATTCCGATCGATGAGGACGACTTCTTCGGCCGCCAGCTGGCGTTCAATATGCTGCCGCTGCTGCCCGATCGGGAAGGAAGCGTGCGCGAAGAGCGTCGTATCGTCGATGAAGTCCGCAAAATTCTGCAGGATGATGGCCTGATGATCTCCGCAAGCGTCGTTCAGTCACCGGTATTCTACGGTCATGCGCAGATGGTCAGCTTTGAAGCGCAGCGCCCGCTGGCGGCGGAAGAGGCGCGCGATGCCCTTAGCCGCGGCGAAGATATCGAGCTGTCAGAAGAGGGCGAGTTCCCGACGCAGGTCGGCGATGCTTCCGGTAATGCCCGCCTTTCCGTCGGCTGCGTGCATAACGATTACGGGATGCCGGAGCAGGTGCAGTTCTGGTCCGTCGCCGATAACGTCCGTTTTGGCGGCGCGCTGATGGCGGTGAAAATCGCTGAGAAGCTGGTTCAGGAGTATCTGTACTGATGTCTGAGATGGAGCAGCCGGTGGTCTACAAAATTGCGCTGGGCATCGAATATGATGGCAGCAAGTACTACGGCTGGCAGCGGCAGAATGAAGTTCGCAGCGTGCAGGAGAAGCTGGAAAAAGCGCTTTCGCAGGTGGCGAATGAGCCTATTAACGTTTTTTGCGCCGGCCGTACGGACGCCGGCGTTCACGGCACCGGTCAGGTGGTGCATTTTGAAACGCGCGCGCAGCGTCAGGATGCCGCATGGACGCTGGGCGTTAATGCCAATTTACCCGGCGACATCGCGGTTCGCTGGGTAAAGCCGGTTCCGCAAGACTTTCACGCTCGCTTTAGCGCCACGGCGCGTCGCTATCGTTATGTTATCTATAATCATCGTCTGCGACCGGCGGTATTGAGCCGCGGCGTAACCCATTATTATCTCCCGCTGGATGCGGAGCGGATGCAGCGCGCCGCTCAGTGTCTGCTGGGAGAGAATGATTTCACCTCGTTTCGTGCGGTACAGTGCCAGTCGCGCACGCCGTGGCGCAACGTGATGCACATCAACGTCACCCGTTATGGTGCATATGTGGTGGTGGACATCAAAGCGAATGCCTTTGTACATCATATGGTAAGGAACATTGTCGGCAGTCTGATGGAAGTAGGTGCCGGTAACCAGCCAGAGAGCTGGATTGCAGATCTTCTGGCGGCAAAAGACAGGACGCTTGCCGCCGCAACGGCAAAAGCGGAAGGATTGTATCTGGTGTCGGTGGACTACCCGGCCCGCTACGACCTCCCGGTCATGCCGATGGGCCCGCTGTTTCTGGCGGACTAACCGGATTATTAAGGGCTAACGCAAACTATGGACCTGATTCACTTTTTAATTGATTTTATCCTGCATATTGATGTGCATCTGGCTGAGCTGGTCGCGGAGTACGGCATTTGGGTATACGCGATTTTATTCTTGATTCTGTTCTGCGAAACCGGCCTGGTGGTCACGCCGTTCCTGCCGGGGGATTCGCTGCTGTTTGTGGCTGGCGCGCTCTCCGCGCTGCCGACCAACGATCTCAACGTGCATTTAATGGTGCTGCTGATGGTCATTGCCGCGATTGTTGGCGATGCCTTGAACTACACAATTGGCCGGCTGTTTGGTGAAAAGCTTTTCAGCAATCCCAATTCGAAAATTTTCCGTCGCAGCTACCTGGATAAGACCCATAGCTTCTACGAACGACACGGCGGTAAAACCATCATCCTGGCCCGTTTCGTGCCAATTGTCCGAACGTTTGCGCCGTTTGTGGCAGGAATGGGGCATATGTCCTATCGTCATTTTGCGATGTATAACGTTGTTGGCGCGCTGCTGTGGGTACTGTTGTTTACCTATGCAGGTTATCTGTTCGGCGATTTGCCGATCGTACAGGAAAACCTTAAGCTGCTGATTGTGGCGATTATCGTCCTCTCCGTATTGCCTGGCGTGATTGAAGTCATCCGCCACAAGCGGGCGGCGGCGAAACAGGCGAAATAACGCGGCGACGTTCTTCGGGCGGTATGCCGCCGTCCGAAGAGTGAAGTGTGAGCGGTTCGACCACTTTTTTATCCCATGTTACGGGATGTTATGATTTAATGTGCAACATTCATGGTCTGTGAGGGGCAAAAATGGCATTATGCGCCCCTTGCGACAAAACTGGCATCGACCAGGTTCAGGTAGAAAGGTTATCAATGAGCTGGATTGAACGAATTAAAAGCAATATAACCCCCACCCGTAAGGCAAGTATCCCTGAAGGTGTATGGACCAAGTGCGACAGCTGCGGACAGGTATTGTACCGCGCAGAGCTGGAGCGCAACCTGGAGGTTTGCCCTAAGTGCGATCACCACATGCGCATGTCGGCGCGCAACCGCCTGCATAGCCTGCTGGACGAAGGTTCTCTGGTGGAGCTGGGAAGCGAGCTCGAGCCGAAAGATGTGCTGAAGTTCCGCGATTCGAAAAAGTATAAAGACCGTCTGGCGTCCGCCCAGAAAGAGACTGGCGAAAAAGACGCGCTGGTGGTTATGAAAGGCACCCTGCACGATATGCCGGTTGTTGCCGCCGCTTTCGAATTCTCCTTTATGGGCGGGTCAATGGGCTCAGTGGTCGGCGCGCGCTTTGTTCGCGCGGTTGAGCAGGCGCTGGAAGACAACTGCCCGCTGATTTGCTTCTCCGCATCCGGCGGCGCGCGTATGCAGGAAGCGCTGATGTCGCTGATGCAGATGGCGAAAACCTCCGCTGCGCTGGCGAAAATGCAGGAGCGCGGCTTGCCGTATATCTCCGTGCTGACCGACCCAACCATGGGCGGTGTCTCGGCGAGCTTTGCAATGCTGGGCGATCTCAACATCGCTGAGCCAAAAGCGCTGATCGGCTTTGCCGGCCCTCGCGTTATTGAGCAGACCGTTCGCGAGAAGCTGCCGCCGGGGTTCCAGCGCAGCGAGTTCCTGATTGAGAAAGGGGCGATCGACATGATCGTACGCCGTCCGGAAATGCGTCTGAAGCTGGCCAGTATCCTGGCGAAGCTGATGAACCTTCCGGCGCCAAATCCGGAACCCGCTCACGAAGGCGAGGTGGTGCCGCCGGTACCGGATCAGGAACCAGAGGCCTGATAATGGAGAGGGCAGGCCTGACGGCGCTGCCCTTTTTTATACGCGTAGCGATCTTAACTCTTGCCGGACATCATGGAAAAACAACCTATTCCTCAGGCCACGTCGCCCCTGGCTACGTGGCTTTCTTATCTGGAGCATCTGCACAGCAAAACTATCGATCTCGGGCTGGCGCGCGTCAGCGAGGTCGCGCAGCGGATGGCGGTATTAAAACCGGCGCCGTTTGTCTTCACGGTGGCGGGGACCAACGGTAAAGGCACTACTTGCCGTACCCTGGAGTCGGCGCTGATGGCGGCGGGTTACAAGGTTGGGGTTTACAGTTCGCCGCATCTGGTGCGCTACACCGAGCGGGTGCGCGTGCAGGGCGAGGAGTTGACGGAGCTGGCGCATACCACCTCTTTTGCCGAAATTGAAGCCGCGCGCGGTGAGATTTCCCTGAGCTATTTTGAGTTCGGCACGCTTTCCGCGCTGTGGCTGTTTCAGCAGGCGCGGTTGGATGTGGTGATTCTTGAGGTGGGTCTTGGCGGCCGCCTGGATGCGACCAATATCGTCGATGCCGACGTGGCGGTGGTGACCAGTATTGCCCTCGACCATATCGACTGGCTGGGGCCAGATCGCGAAAGCATCGGCCGCGAAAAGGCGGGTATTTTCCGCGCCGGAAAAGCGGCCATCGTCGGTGAACCCGACATGCCGTTGACCATTGCTCAGGTGGCGGATGAAAAAGGGGCGCGGCTCCAGCGCCGTGACGCTGACTGGCGGTACGAGGCCGGGGAACAAGGCTGGTCTTTCTACGATCGGCTGGGGGCATTGACCGATCTGCCGCTGCCGCAGGTTCCGATGCCGAATGCGGCTACGGCGATTGCGGCCCTGCGCGCCAGCGGGCTTAAGGTTAGCGAGCAGGCGATTCGTGATGGCGTACAACGCGCGATGCTACCGGGGCGATTCCAGATAATTAGCGAGGCTCCCCGGACGATCCTTGATGTTGCCCATAATCCGCACGCGGCGGCATATCTCGCGGGGCGTCTCAGAACCTTATCGAAAACGGGGCGCGTGCTGGCGGTTATTGGTATGCTGCATGACAAGGATATTGCAGGTACGCTGGCAAATCTGCAGACGGAAGTTGACGACTGGTACTGCGCGCCGCTGGAAGGGCCGCGTGGAGCCACGGCGGAGCAGCTGCTGGAACATTTGCGCACAGGCAAAGTCTATATTAGCGTCGCGCAGGCGTGGCATGCCGCGATGGCGGACGCCAGGCCTGAAGATACGGTGCTGGTATGTGGTTCATTCCACACGGTGGCGCATGTAATGGAAGAAATAGACGCGGGGAGAATCGGTGGCGAGTAAGTTTCAGAACCGTTTAGTCGGGACGATTGTGATAGTGGCGCTGGGGGTGATTATCCTGCCAGGGCTGTTGGATGGTCAGAAAAAACATTATCAGGATGAGTTTGCCGCGATCCCGCTGGTGCCAAAGCCGGGGGATCGCGATGAGCCGGATATGCTGCCTGCAGCGACTCAGGCGCTGCCTTCGCAGCCTCCGGAAGGGGCGGCGGAAGAGGTGCGAGCAGGCGATGCCGCTGCGCCATCGCTGGATCCGTCGCGTATACCGGTGAACAACAACAGCTTTGATGTGGTGCAGGAGCCGGTTGTGACGCCTAAGCCACAGCCCAAACCTCAGCCGAAGCCTCAGCCTAAGCCGGTAGAGAAACCACAGGCGCAGCAGGTTGCGGCGCAGACGCCGCCGCCTAAACCGCAGCAGCAGGCTGAAATCCCGGCGCCGACCGGCAAAGCGTATGTTGTGCAACTGGGCGCGCTGAAGAACGCCGATAAGGTTAACGAGATTGTTGGTAAGCTGCGTGCTTCTGGCTTTAAAGTTTACACGTCGCCTTCGACGCCGGTGCAGGGTAAAATCACCCGTATTCTCGTGGGGCCGGATACTTCGAAGGATAAGCTGAAAGGCCAGCTAGGTGAGCTGAAGCAGATTTCAGGACTTAGCGGCGTGGTCATGGGCTACAGCCCGAACTAACTCTCTCTTTTTTAAAGGAGTAGAGGGCCGGAACCCCTGTCTGACGCGCCCTGAAGAGGCGAAAGACAGTATGGCGTTGAATGTTTTTTCAGCGCCATTTTTATTTCTGTAGGGCACGGAAATCCCTACGCAAACGTTTTCTTTTTCTGTTAGAATGCGCCCCGAACCGGACGACAGGGCGTAAAATCGTGGGACGTATATGGTCTGGATTGATTACGCCATAATAGCGGTGATTGGTTTTTCCTCTTTGGTCAGCCTGATCCGCGGCTTTGTTCGTGAAGCTTTATCGCTGGTAACCTGGGGATGCGCTTTCTTTGTTGCCAGTCATTACTACACTTACCTGGCTGTCTGGTTCACGGGCTTTGAAGACGAACTGGTCCGAAATGGGATTGCTATCGCGATACTGTTTATCGCAACGCTTATCGTCGGCGCTATCGTTAACTTTGTGATAGGTCAGCTGGTGGAAAAAACCGGCCTGTCGGGAACCGACAGGGTGTTAGGGATCTGCTTTGGCGCCCTGCGCGGGGTGTTAATCGTCTCAGCGATTCTGTTCTTTCTCGATAGCTTCACCGGTATGGCGAAAAGCGAAGACTGGCAAAAGTCTGAGCTTATCCCTCAGTTCAGTTTCGTTATCAGATGGTTCTTTGACTATCTGCAGAGCTCGTCAAGTTTCTTGCCCAAAGCATAAGCGTTGGGATGTAGCTTAACGAGGAAAAGACGTATGTGCGGTATTGTCGGTATCGCCGGTGTTATGCCGGTAAACCAGTCCATTTATGACGCGTTAACGGTGCTTCAGCATCGTGGCCAGGATGCCGCAGGCATCATCACCATTGATGCGAACAACTGTTTCCGTTTGCGTAAGGCGAACGGACTGGTGAGCGACGTTTTTGAAGCTCGCCATATGCAGCGTATGCAGGGCAATATGGGTATTGGTCACGTTCGTTACCCGACGGCTGGCAGTTCCAGCGCCTCCGAGGCACAGCCTTTCTACGTCAACTCGCCGTATGGCATTACGTTGGCGCACAACGGTAACCTGACTAACGCTCACGAGCTGCGTAAAAAGCTGTTTGAAGAAAAACGCCGCCACATCAACACCACCTCTGATTCCGAAATTCTGCTCAACATCTTCGCCAGCGAGCTGGACAATTTCCGCCACTACCCGCTGGAAGCAGACAACATTTTTGCGGCGATCGCTGCCACCAACCGCCAGATTCGCGGCGCTTACGCCTGCGTGGCGATGATTATCGGCCACGGTATGGTCGCCTTCCGCGACCCGAACGGCATCCGTCCGCTGGTGCTGGGTAAACGCGATATTGGCGATGGCCGCACCGAATATATGGTCGCTTCGGAAAGCGTAGCGCTGGATACGCTAGGCTTTGAGTTCCTGCGCGACGTGGCGCCTGGCGAAGCGGTGTATATCACCGAAAAAGGCCAGCTGTTCACTCGTCAATGCGCGGAGAACCCGGTCAGCAACCCGTGCCTGTTCGAATACGTTTACTTTGCGCGTCCGGACTCCTTCATCGACAAAATCTCCGTCTACAGCGCCCGCGTTAATATGGGGACTAAGCTGGGTGAGAAAATTGCCCGTGAGTGGGAAGATCTGGATATCGACGTGGTCATTCCTATCCCGGAAACCTCCTGCGATATCGCGCTGGAAATTGCCCGTATTCTCGACAAACCTTACCGCCAGGGCTTTGTTAAAAACCGCTACGTTGGCCGTACCTTTATCATGCCGGGGCAGCAGCTGCGCCGTAAGTCCGTGCGCCGTAAGCTTAACGCCAACCGCGCCGAATTCCGCGATAAGAACGTGCTGCTGGTGGATGACTCCATCGTGCGCGGCACCACCTCAGAGCAGATTATCGAGATGGCGCGCGAAGCAGGGGCTAAGAAGGTGTATCTGGCCTCCGCTGCGCCGGAAATTCGCTTCCCGAACGTGTATGGCATCGATATGCCGACCGCCAATGAGCTGATCGCGCACGGGCGTGAGGTGGACGAGATTCGCCAGATCATCGGCGCCGATGGCCTGATTTTCCAGGATCTGGACGATCTGATTGACGCGGTGCGCGCAGAGAATCCGGATATTCAGCAGTTTGAATGCTCGGTGTTCAACGGTATCTACGTCACTAAAGATGTCGATCAGCAGTATCTGGACTATCTCGATTCCCTGCGTAACGACGATGCGAAAGCGGTTCAGCTGCAGAACGAAGTCGAAAACTTAGAGATGCATAACGAAGGGTAATCCTTTGATTTGCCGAAAGCCCGTGGTCCGATGGCCGCGGGCTTTTTTATTTTCTCGCACCAATTGCGGGTCCGCGGTTGCGTCAGGGGCTATAATCCGGCAAAGTCTGCGCCATTGTGGGAAAAGGGCAATCAACGTGAAGCGACTCATTATCGGCATTTCTGGCGCCAGCGGCGCAATCTACGGCGTGCGTTTGCTCCAGGTCTTGCGCGAGGTTTCTGATGTCGAAACCCATCTTATTCTAAGCCAGGCCGCGCGGCAGACGCTGGCGCTGGAGACAGATTTCTCCCTGCGCGAGGTGCAGGCGTTAGCCGATGTGGTGCACGATGCCCGCGATATCGCTGCCAGCATCTCTTCCGGCTCTTTTAAGACCGCCGGAATGGTGATTTTGCCGTGTTCGATGAAGACCCTCTCCGGCATTGTTCATAGCTATACCGATGGTCTGCTGACCAGGGCGGCGGACGTGGTGCTTAAAGAGCGCCGCCCGCTGGTGCTGTGCGTACGGGAAACGCCGTTCCACCTTGGTCACCTGCGTCTGCTGGTCCAGGCGGCGGAAATGGGCGCGGTGATTATGCCGCCGGTTCCCGCGTTTTATCATCGGCCAAAGACCCTTGATGACGTGATAAACCAGACGGTCAACCGCGTTATCGATCAGTTTGATATTTCTCTTCCTGAAGACCTCTTTACCCGCTGGCAGGGAGCGTAAAGCGCACTAAGATAGTGCGCTTTATTCACATCTGCATTGCCGCAGTGCAATTTTGTAGCCTCGATCAAATCCTCAACATTTAATTTGTTTTTTTGCGCTGCGGCACTGCGGTTTATCCGTTATTGCTGGTATCTTCCCTTTTAAGACAAACTCGCAACCTTTATTTAACAAATTTAACGCCATTTGCAGCACGCACTGAGAAAATGGCATAAAACGTGCAAGATTTTATCGGCAGCACAAATAACAAAATAACGCATCGCATAACAACATCACGACACTTAAGGGTAACCTATGAAGAAGACGGTTCTGGCTCTCTCTTTAATGATGGGCATTTGCAGCGCCTCCAGCGCATTCGCTGCGCTGCCGCAGAGTATTCGCATTGGCACCGATGCCACCTACGCGCCTTTCTCTTCTAAGGATGCGAAAGGGGATTTCGTGGGTTTTGACATTGATTTGGGCAATGAGCTCTGTTCGCGTATCAAAGTAAAATGTACCTGGGTTGGCAGCGATTTCGACTCCCTGATCCCGTCGCTGAAGGCCAAGAAAATCGACGCCATCATCTCTTCGTTGTCGATTACTGAAAAACGCCAGCAGGAAATTGCGTTTTCTGACAAGCTCTACGCCGCCGACTCGCGCCTGATTGCCGCGAAAGGCTCGCCGATTCAGCCGACGCTGGAATCGCTGAAAGGCAAGCATGTCGGCGTGCTTCAGGGCTCTACCCAGGAGGCCTATGGTAATGAACGCTGGCGCAGCCACGGCGTCGATGTTGTGGCTTATCAGAACCAGGATTTGATCTACTCAGACCTCTCCGCTGGCCGTCTTGACGCCGCATTGCAGGATGAAGTGGCCGCGAGTGAAGGTTTCCTCAAACAACCCGCCGGTAAAGATTTTGCGTTTGCCGGTCCTTCCGTTAAAGACAAAAAATTCTTCGGTGATGGTACCGGCATCGGCCTGCGTAAGGACGATAGCGAGCTGAAGGCCGCGTTTGATAAAGCGTTGGCTGACATGCGTAAAGACGGCACCTACGACAAAATGGCGAAGAAGTACTTCGACTTCAACGTTTACGGTGACTAAGACGTCCGCTGGCCCGGACGCCGGGCCACGCGCATCTATTTCTGCCCCTTATTGGTGCGCTCACGCTTTTGTGGATCTTTTTGGTGCAAAAAATTCCACGCGGGATGTTAAAAAAATGCATAGTTAAGCGTTTCTGGTGCGAAAAAATTTGCTTCCCGGCGCGGAATGTTTTGCCTTACCGGGGCGAATAATGGCACGATAACTGCCGTAAGTACTTCTAATAAATCCGTTAGAATGACAGTCTGTTGAGGATAGTTATGAAAAAACTGGCGTTGTCTCTCTCTTTAGCGCTGGCCCTTTCCAGCGTTTCCACTGTATTCGCAGCCATTCCGCAAAAAGTCCGCATCGGCACCGATCCTACTTATGCCCCGTTCGAATCCAAGAATGCACAGGGTGAATTGGTTGGTTTTGACATCGATCTGGCAAAAGAACTCTGTAAGCGCATCAATACGCAATGTACCTTTATTGAGAACCCGCTGGACGCGCTGATCCCGTCTTTAAAAGCGAAGAAAATCGATGCCATTATGTCTTCGCTTTCAATCACCGAAAAACGTCAACAGGAAATTGCCTTCACCGACAAGCTTTACGCGGCGGATTCGCGCCTGGTCGTGAAAAAAGGCAGCGATATTACGCCAGACCTCGCGAAGCTGAAAGGCAAACGCGTTGGCGTTCTGCAGGGCACCACTCAGGAAACCTACGGTAACGAGCACTGGGCACCGAAGGGAATTGAAATTGTTTCCTACCAGGGGCAGGACAATATTTATTCTGACCTGACCGCTGGACGTATCGATGCTGCGTTCCAGGATGAAGTCGCCGCCAGCGAAGGTTTCCTCAAGCAGCCTATCGGTAAGGATTATCAGTTCGGCGGCCCGTCGATTAAAGACGAGAAGCTGTTCGGCGTCGGCACCGGTATGGGGCTACGTAAAGAAGACAACGAACTGCGTGAAGCATTGAATAAAGCCTTTGCCGAGATGCGCCAGGATGGCACCTACGACAAGCTGGCGAAGAAATATTTCGATTTTAACGTGTACGGCGACTAATCATCCCGCGTACCCCATCGCGCGTGATTTCACGCGTGATGGTTGATGACAGACAGGGCAGACAGCATGCTGTACGGGTTTTCACAGGTTATATTTCAGGGCGCGCTGGTCACCCTTGAGCTGGCGTTAAGCTCGGTCGTTCTGGCGGTGCTTATCGGCCTGGCGGGCGCTGGGGCGAAACTTTCCAATAATCGTCCATTAGCGCTGATTTTTGAAGGCTATACCACTTTAATCCGCGGCGTACCCGATCTGGTGCTGATGCTGCTGATTTTCTACGGGCTGCAGATTGCGCTCAACAGCGTGACCGATGCGCTTGGTCTGGCGCAGTTTGATATTGACCCAATGGTGGCGGGTATCATCACGCTGGGCTTTATTTACGGCGCCTACTTTACCGAAACTTTTCGCGGCGCTTTCCTGGCTGTGCCGACGGGGCATATTGAAGCGGCGACGGCCTTCGGCTTTAGCGGCGGGCAAACCTTTCGTCGCATTCTGTTCCCGGCAATGATGCGCTATGCGCTGCCTGGAATAGGCAACAACTGGCAGGTGATCCTCAAAGCGACCGCGCTGGTCTCGCTGCTGGGGCTGGAGGATGTGGTCAAGGCAACCCAGCTGGCGGGTAAAAGCACCTGGGAGCCGTTCTACTTCGCTATCGTCTGCGGCCTGATTTATCTTGTATTTACAACGGTTTCCAATGGTGTGCTGCTGATGCTCGAACGCCGTTACTCTGTGGGCGTGAAGAGGGCTGACCTGTGATTGACATTATTCAGGAGTACTGGAAATCCCTGCTGTGGACCGACGGCTACCGCTTTACCGGCGTCGCGATTACGCTCTGGCTGCTGATCTCTTCCGTGGTGATGGGCGGCATCCTGGCCATTTTCCTCGCGATAGGCCGCGTGTCGAGCAACAAATTTATCCGGTTCCCCATCTGGCTATTCACCTATATCTTTCGCGGCACGCCGCTGTACGTTCAGCTGCTGGTGTTCTATTCCGGGATGTATACGCTGGAAATCGTCAAAGGCACTGAACTACTGAACGCCTTCTTTCGCAGCGGGCTGAACTGTACGGTGCTGGCGCTGACGCTGAATACCTGCGCCTATACTACGGAGATTTTCGCCGGGGCGATTCGTTCAGTGCCGGCAGGCGAGATAGAGGCCGCTCGGGCGTATGGTTTTTCCTCGGTTAAAATGTATCGCTGCATTATCCTCCCTTCCGCGCTGCGTATCGCTCTGCCTGCGTACAGCAACGAAGTGATTCTGATGCTGCATTCCACCGCGCTGGCTTTTACCGCCACGGTGCCGGATCTGCTGAAAATTGCCCGCGATATTAACTCGGCAACCTACCAGCCGTTTACCGCCTTTGGTATTGCCGCAGTACTGTATTTAATTATCTCGTATGTGCTGATTAGCCTGTTCCGCAGAGCGGAAAAGCGCTGGCTCCAGCACATCAAACCTTCTTCGACGCACTGAGAACGCCATGTCCGACAATAAATTAAATGTAATCGATCTGCATAAACGTTACGGTGAGCATGAGGTACTGAAAGGCGTCTCACTGCGGGCGAAAGCCGGAGACGTGATCAGTATTATTGGTTCATCCGGCTCCGGTAAAAGTACCTTTTTGCGCTGCATTAACTTTCTTGAAAAGCCCAGCGAAGGGACGATTGTTGTTAACGGGCAAAACATTGGCCTGGTTCGCGATAAAGACGGTCAGTTAAAGGTTTCTGATAAAAACCAGCTACGCCTGCTACGTACTCGCCTGACGATGGTATTCCAGCATTTTAACCTGTGGAGCCATATGACGGTGCTGGAAAACGTGATGGAAGCGCCGATTCAGGTACTGGGTCTGAGCAAACAGGAAGCCCGCGATCGGGCGGTCAAATATCTGGCAAAAGTCGGTATTGACGAACGCCAGCAGATTAAATATCCGGTGCACCTCTCCGGCGGCCAGCAGCAGCGCGTTTCCATTGCCCGCGCGCTGGCGATGGAGCCCGACGTACTGCTGTTTGATGAACCGACATCGGCGCTTGACCCTGAACTGGTAGGCGAAGTGCTGCGCATTATGCAGCAGCTGGCGGAAGAGGGAAAAACCATGGTCGTGGTAACGCATGAAATGGGCTTTGCGCGCCATGTCTCTTCGCACGTGATTTTCCTGCATCAGGGCAAGATTGAAGAAGAAGGGCACCCTGACGATGTTTTCGGCAATCCGAAAAGCCCGCGCCTGCAGCAGTTCCTGAAGGGCTCGTTAAAGTAGTACTGTCTATGCCTCCGGCGGAATCCCCTCCGCCGGGACGGCTAGCGCTCCAGCCGATACACCCAGTCATCGAAATCCATTCCGTTCAAATGATACGCTTTTTCGAGCACCTGAATGCGGATAAAACCGTGTTTTTCCAGCAGGCGGGAAGAGCCAGCGTTATTGCCCAGCACCCAGGCATTTATCGCGTGAACGCCGAGTTGGTTAAAGCCGTAGTCGCAAATCGCTTTTAACGCTTCGCTGGCATAGCCCTTTCCCTGTGCATCGGGCATAAGAGCGTATCCGACATCCGCTTCGTGCGGATTTTTACCACTGATGCGCAGGCCAATATCGCCAACCGCCTCGCCGCTGCCGTCGCGCTATACGAATACGCCAGGGTCAGCGCAGCGGGATTCAAACAGCGTCCGCAGCGCTGGTTCTTCAAGAACCTCGCCCATATAGCGCATCACTTCCGGGTCTCGCCGTAAGCGCAGGAAAAATGGCCAGTCGGATGCGTGAAACGGCGAGAGGCGCAGGCGCGGTGTAGTCAGTATTATCATCATGCAGTCCATAGAGGTGGATTATTCCGCCACCTTAACACCATAAAGCGCCGGAATGTTTACGCGTCTAAGCAAGCGTCGGTGAAGCCCGGTGCTGATTTTCGAGCCCGCGGAGATAGCGCAGCACAGTGTTGCTCTCTTGTGTCGCCCTCAACTGCAGCGCCAGGTTGAGGTTGTCCAGCACCTCGGCGTGGGCGACCAGCGGCGAATCCCCGGCAAGCCGTCCCTCCATCACCAGCCAGCCGACGACGGTTTTCCAGCGCCACAGCGGCGAATTGCCTTTCACGCGTTGTACCGGCCCTGGAAACTGCCCCGAGCCTCGTGCGCCATCTTTCAATAAGGCGATGGCCTGTCGCGTCAGGCCGGTGAGTTCAGCAATATCGCTTAATCCTACCAGCGCGGAATCGACGGATTCGACCCGCGCATTCAGGGCCGGAGCGGATTCGATATCGGCAATCGCTGACAAAATGGCCTGTTCGAGAGAGGCGCATTCGCGGTCGAACTCCACATAGACTGCCGTTCCGTAAAAGCAGACCAGGGCATCAGCGCAGCCTGCCGCATGCAGCGCATCCTCCAGCCCCACGGTATGCGCGGTGACGCCGGAGAGTGTGAGCGTAAAGTTATACAGCGCCATGGTTTAATCCTTCTTGTGGTTAATCTGACCCGATACGGGTATCAGACAGCGATCGACCATGCGGATGATTTGCCTGGCATGGTGAATGGGCACCGCCGGCGTTGACCAGATGCTCATCATGTGTTCCCGATGGCGGGCTGTTCCGCACATTAGTCGTCCAAAACAGTGCGCGCTTTTGCCGCCAGAGAGAAGAATCCAGCCGCGCGCCAGCGCGTAGTCAATTGCGGCTCTGATATGTTTATCCAGATGTTCCTTCATCAATGTGTCCTGCTAATATTGAATATGATGTTGACGAATGTCAACGCCGGGTAAGGTAAAATCACACGCAGGGGTTATGACAGAGTGAAGGGGAGATCGCTGGAATGAGATTCACAGTTAAGACGCGACAAGCGTGGTGGTTTTTGCGCGCTGCGAGGAGGGTTCCACGAATAACAGATCAGGGAGATCGCCGGGATCTCCCTGAAGGCCCTGAACTATTTCAGCACATCGGCCAGGGCTTGTTCCAAATCGTACCAACGAAAGACAAATCCGGCTGCTTCCAGGCGTTTTGGCAGCGCGCGCTGGCCGCCGAGTACCAGAACGGAAGATTCTCCCATCAGCAGGCGAATCGCCGCCGCCGGGACGCGGAAAATGGCGGGCCGATTCAACGCATGACCCAGCGCGTGGGAGAACTGCTCGTTGCGCACCGGGTAAGGGGAAACCATATTAAACGGCCCCCGCAGGTCATTATCCAGCAGCCAGAGTATACCGTTGACCATGTCGTCGATATGGATCCACGCCAGATATTGCCTTCCGCTACCGATAGGGCCGCCGAGGCCCAGTTTAAAAGCTGGCGTCATTTTGGCCAGAATGCCGCCGCGCGGCGCCAGCACCACGCCGGTACGCAGCAGGCAAACGCGGGTGCGATCGCTCTGCGCTTCACAGGCGATTTGCTCCCAGCGGGCGCAAAGCTTATGGGTAAACTCGTTATGCGGCGGCTCTTCTTCGGTAACCACGACTTCACCGAGGTCGCCGTAGTAACCGGTGGCGGAACCGCTTATCAGCACCGCGGGTGGCGTATCGCTGGCGTTGAAGAGCTTGACCAGCTTTTGCGTGATATCCCAGCGGCTGTGGCAGAGACGCTGTTTCTGCTCCGCCGTCCAGCGTTTATCGGCGATCGGCTCGCCTGCCAGGTTAATGACGGCATCAATGCCGTTGAGGTTCGCCTGATGCTCGAAATCGCGCCACAGGGTGACGCGCGAATCGAGGCGGCTTTTGGCCTTTTCAGGGCTGCGCGTTGAAACCGTTATGTGATGCCCCAGCTCCAGCAGCCGGGGAATCAGATGTCGGCCAATCAGGCCGGTACCGCCAGTAAGCAGAACGTTCATAGCGCCTCCCTAAGGTGATGCGTCTAACGCCGCCAGCTCATCGTCATGGATACCGAATCGGCGTAGCGCAGCGCGTGCAGTTTATCGATCTCTACTTCAGCATAAGTGACCCAGTGATGTTCGCGTGCGATATCGAGCACATCCTGAGTTAATTTTTCCAGCAGAGAGAAGCGGTTATTCTCAATATGGCTAATAATGCGCTTGGTGATGGTGCGATAGTTCAGCGCATCGTTAATGTCTTCGCTGTTGCGTGATTTCTCCGCCGGATAGTGGATAGCGACGTTAACCACCACGTCCTGGCGGTTGGCGATCTCTTCCTCTTTAATTCCGATAAAAGTACGCAGGCGCAGGTTCTT
The DNA here is from genome assembly GCF_015601345.1 of Klebsiella sp. BDA134-6. Lineage (NCBI taxonomy): Bacteria > Pseudomonadati > Pseudomonadota > Gammaproteobacteria > Enterobacterales > Enterobacteriaceae > Klebsiella > Klebsiella sp. BDA134-6. Next base: position 4,240,222 of record NZ_CP064784.1, on the reverse strand, counting down.
AATTCGAATAATGGCGTCTGGTTGAGACATGGCAGGCTTCCTCCGTGTAGTAATTTCCGCCATCATACATCAAAGCTTCCCGGGCGAGCAGGGGGTTAATGAGCTTCTGTTTTCAGCAGCGCTTCAACGGTGGCCGGGCGCTGGCGAATGCGCTCAAACCAGTTATGCACCGCCGGAAAACTGGCGAGGTCGATACGCTGGCGCTGATGGGCATTCACCCACGGCCAGCAGGCGATATCGGCGATGCTGTAGTGGTTGCCGCCAAGCCAGGGGCTCTCGCCAAGGCGCCGATTGAGCACGCCATACAGACGCTGCGTTTCCACCTGAAAGCGTTCAATGGCGTAGGGCACCGCCTGCGGAGCAAAGTGGTTGAAATGATGATTTTGCCCGAGCATCGGCCCTAACCCACCGACTTGCCAGAATAACCACTGTAGCGTAACGTGGCGTTCGCGGAGTTCGCCGCTCAGTAATTTGCCAGTTTTTTCAGCCAGATAAAGCAGGATTTCTCCGGACTCAAACAGGCTTAACGGGGCGCCGCCGTCGGCGGGAGTATCGTCAACGATCGCCGGGATCTTGTTGTTCGGTGAGATCGCCGGAAACGGCGGTTTAAACTGCTCCCCTTTACTGATATCCACCCGGATCAGGCGGTAAGGCAGCTGCGCTTCTTCAAGAAATAGCGTGATTTTGTGGCCATTAGGGGTGGGTGCATAGTAAAGATCGATCATGAGAGTCCCTCGCCGTCACAGGTCGCAAACTTTTCGAGTATAGGTGAACTGGCGTCATCCGGCAGGTTTACCTCATTCTGGATGACTTTCGCCGAGCGCGTACACCTCAGAGAAGTATGTAAGATCCTGAGGGTAGCGGTCAGTGACATCCTCTGAAAGACAGGATATGTTGGCGTATCGCCCCATTACATTAGCCATTGAGGATGCTATGAGCCAGCCCGCGATTACCCTGTGGTCCGACGCCGATTTTTTCTCGCCATATGTGATGTCCGTATACGTTGCCCTGCAGGAAAAGAGCCTGCCTTTTACCCTAAAAACCGTCAACCTTGACAGCGGCGAGCATCTGCAAAGCGGCTGGAAAGGCTACAGCGCAACGCGACGCGTACCGCTGCTGGAGATCGGCGAGTTTTTTCTGAGCGAATCCTCTGCGATTACCGAATATCTGGATGAGCGCTTTGCGCCCCCGGAATGGGAGCGGCTTTACCCGCATGATCTGCAAAAGCGCGCGCGGGCGCGTCAGGTACAGGCCTGGCTGCGCAGCGATTTAATGCCGATCCGTGAAGAGCGTTCCACGGACGTGGTCTTTGGCGGAGCAAAGAAGCCTCCGCTCAGCGACGCCGGGCGAAAAAGCGCCGCGAAGCTGTTTGAAACGGCTGGCTTACTGTTGTCCCACGGCGGGCAGAATCTATTTGGCGAGTGGTCCATTGCCGATACCGACCTGGCGCTGATGCTCAATCGACTGGTCCTTAACGGCGATGAGGTCCCCGCCGCGCTGGCGGATTACGCCGTCTTCCAGTGGCAGCGGGCGTCGGTCCAGCGCTACGTCGCACTCTCAGCCAAACGCGCGGGCTGATAAGCTTCAGCGGTTCCGTTATCATAGACGCATCGTCATGCGTGGAGATAAATAGTATGAAGCTGATGTTTGCCTCGGATATCCACGGCTCTCTGCCTGCCGCTGAACGCGTGCTTGAGCTGTTCGCGCGCAGTGGGGCGCAGTGGCTGGTTATCCTCGGCGATGTGCTTAATCACGGGCCGCGTAACGCGCTTCCCGAAGGCTATGCCCCAGCCCAGGTTGCGGAGGCGCTTAATAGCGTGGCGGAGCGGGTGATTGCCGTACGCGGCAACTGCGACAGCGAAGTCGATCAGATGTTGCTTCATTTCCCCATTACCGCCCCCTGGCAGCAGGTTTTGAGCGAGCGAACCCGCCTTTTTCTGACCCACGGACATCTGTATAGCCCCGATAATTTGCCTCCCCTCGCCGCTGGCGATGTGCTGGCTTATGGTCATACTCATATTCCGGTTGCCGAGAAACGCGGTGAGATTTTCCTCTTCAATCCCGGCTCGGTCAGCATCCCTAAAGGGGGATTTACCGCCAGCTACGGTCTGCTGAACGAGGGGCAATTGCAGGTTTTAGCACTCGATGATAATCAGGTTATTGCAGAGGTCGCAATTTACCCGTAATTTACCCCTCAACCGTATAGACGCGCCGTAAGAGCGCTTTAAAAAGTAAGGTTTCCTGATGGCGGAACAGAATCATTTGGCAAGCACAGAATGGGTCGATATTGTTAATGAAAACAATGAGGTGATAGCACAATCCAGCCGCGAACAAATGCGCGCGGAGTGTTTGCGTCATCGGGCGACCTACATTGTTGTTCATGATGGGATGGGCAAAATCCTGGTACAGCGTCGTACCGAAACGAAAGATTTTCAGCCGGGAATGCTGGACGCTACCGCCGGCGGCGTGGTGCAGGCTGACGAGCAAATGCTGGAGTCCGCGCGCCGCGAAGCGGAAGAGGAGCTCGGCATTGCCGGCGTGCCTTTCGCTGACCACGGCCAGTTCTACTATGAGGATAAACATTGCCGCGTCTGGGGCGGTCTGTTCAGCTGCGTGTCACACGGGCCTTTTGCTTTACAGGAGGAAGAGGTGAGCGAAGTGTGCTGGCTGACGCCGGAAGAGATCACCGCCCGCTGCGACGAGTTCACTCCGGATTCATTAAAAGCGCTGGCGCTGTGGATGACCCGCAATGCCAATAATGAGTCAGCAAAAGCTGAAAAGCAGGAAGAGGCCGAGTAGTTTTAACAGCTATCCCTCATGCATAAACTGGATGCGATGGGCCTTCTGTCGCTCCAGTTTCCCTCGCTAAGTCGCTCCAGTAGTGCACGGCCGGCTTCGATGCCAATCTTATGGTGCGGTACCGCCATCGTCGTTAACGGCGGCTGGCAGACCCGACTTACGTCGCTATCCCCAAAGCCGACAACGGCTAAATCATCAGGAACTTTGATGCGCCGACGCTGACATTCATACAGCGCTCCGCATGCCAGCTCATCGGAAACGCAAACCAGCGCATCCAGTTCCGGCCATGCGAGCAAAAACTCCGGCAGCTGCGAAGCGCCGGTGGAAAAGTTGGCGGGCAGCGCGGCGTTAATTACCCGGTTAGGCGACATATGATGGCGCAGCATGGCTTTATACCACCCCTGCAAATGCTGCTGAAAAATCCACTGTTCCTGATTGGCGCACAGTAGACCGATATTCTGATAGCCGCGGTGGATAAGCATTTCCGTCAGCTCGAACATCGCCGCCACGTTATCGATGCCGATATTCATGTCGATAGGATCGGCGCGCATCGCGCCCATCTCCACCACCGGAATCGAGGCGTTCTGCAGCCAGTGGCGTACGGTATCGCTGTGCTCAACGCTCAGTAGAATGGCGGCGGCGATGTTAGAAGCCAGCAGCGTTTCCAGTAGTTTCTCTTCCTGCTCCAGACGATGCTGCGATTCCGCCAGCATGATTTGATAACCTGCTGGCTGTAATATTTGCTGAAGTCCGGCGAACATTGCCGAGCAGCCCGCCTCCGTCAGATTCGGCACGACCATCGCTATGGTTCTTGAGGACGCGGAAGCCAGTGCGCTAGCGGCGAGGTTAGGCATATATCCCAGTTCTTGCACCGCCGCTTCGATTTTTTCGCGAAGCTTATCGGAAACTTGTTCCGGCGTACGAAGGGCGCGGGACACGGTCATGGTACCCACTCCAGCCAACTGAGCAACATCGGCGATGGTCACCTTTCCGGTGCTACGCCGTTTTCGGGTTAGAGACATACATATTCCTGCTAAACAGACGCTTTTTATTATCATCCATTACTTCACGTGTCAGGGAGTATACGCCTTAAACGGGACTTTTTGCTGCGTTTTGATGGGATGATTGCGAATTGATAGCGCTATCACAAATCTGAATGTTCAACGTTGGTAGCGCTATCTTTGTGATCTTAATCTCAGATAACTATTGCCTGCTTGCATAAAGTTTGCCCATCTTTTGTTAAAAGACGAGGGGTAAAATGCTTAAGACATGGCTCTCTGATACCACCATCACGTTACGGCAGAAGGTAGAAAGCTGGCAGCAGGCACTGGACATCTGTGCCAGACCGCTGCTTGAAGCCGGAGTTATAGAACCTGAATATGTAGCGGCGATCATTGAGCAGCACCGTAAGCTAGGGCCTTACTATGTGTTGGCTCCGGGCCTGGCAATGCCGCATGCGCGGCCGGAAGAGGGGGCGAAAGGTTTAGGTCTCTCGCTGCTCAAACTCGAACAGGGCATTTCCTTTGGCTCTAAAGACTTCGACCCGGTCGATATTATTATTATGCTGGCGGCGCCGGATAAGCACAGTCACATTGAAACGATCTCTGCGCTGGCGGAATTATTTTCCAGCGATGAAGATATGAATAAATTACATCAGGCCACCACCCTGGAGGAGATAAAAACTATCATCACGCGTTTCTGATTTAATTTTATTATCCGACTTATAACCCATTACGCACCTGCGTGATGCGGACCTACTCTACCCAAAAAAGGTGATAACAATGAAAATTATGGCAATTTGCGGTTCCGGCCTGGGCAGCAGTTTTATGGTTGAGATGAATATTAAAAAAGTGCTCAAAAAACTCGAAATTGAAGCCGAGGTGGAACATTCCGATCTGTCCTCGGCAATCCCCGGTGCGGCAGATTTATTCGTCATGGCTAAGGATATTGCCGCCAGCGCCAGCGTCCCGGAAAGCCAGCTGGTGGTGATTACCAACATCATCGATATTAACGAACTCGAAGCGCAGCTGCGTGCGTGGTTCGCCAGACAATAACTATTTATAGCGAGGTGGATATGTTTATCCTTGAAACGCTGAATTTTGTTGTTGATATTCTAAAAGTACCCTCGGTGCTGGTCGGTTTAATTGCGTTAATTGGCCTGGTAGCGCAAAAGAAATCTTTCTCCGATGTCGTCAAGGGAACCATTAAAACTATTCTGGGTTTTATTGTTCTCGGCGGCGGCGCGACGGTATTAGTCGGTTCGCTGAATCCACTGGGGGGCATGTTTGAGCATGCTTTTAATATTCAGGGTATTATTCCTAATAACGAGGCGATTGTTTCTATTGCGCTGGAAAAATACGGCGCTTCAACCGCGCTGATTATGGCGTTCGGGATGGTAGCGAATATTGTAGTCGCCCGATTTACGCGTCTGAAGTATATCTTCCTGACCGGCCACCACACCTTCTACATGGCCTGTATGATCGGCGTGATTCTTACCGTGGCGGGTTTTGAAGGTATCGGGCTGGTCTTTACCGGTTCCCTGATCCTCGGCCTGGTGATGGCATTCTTCCCGGCGCTGGCCCAGCGCTATATGAAGCGTATTACCGGTACGGATGACATCGCTTTCGGCCACTTCGGCACCTTGGGCTATGTCCTTTCGGGATGGATCGGTAGCGTCTGCGGTAAAGGCTCGCGTTCAACCGAAGAGATGAACCTACCGAAAAACCTGAGTTTCCTGCGTGACAGCTCCATCTCCATTTCGCTGACCATGATGATTATCTATTTGATTATGGCGGTGAGCGCGGGGCGTGAATATGTTGAAAGCACTTTCAGCGGCGGCCAGAACTACCTGGTATACGCCATCATTATGGCGATTACCTTCGCCGCCGGGGTGTTCATCATCTTGCAAGGGGTACGTCTAATCCTGGCGGAAATCGTACCGGCCTTTACCGGATTTTCGGAGAAGCTGGTGCCTAATGCCCGTCCGGCGCTGGACTGCCCGGTAGTCTATCCCTATGCGCCCAATGCGGTACTGATTGGCTTTCTGTTCAGCTTCCTGGGCGGCCTGGTCGGGCTGTTCCTCTGCGGGCAGTTCAAGTGGGTGCTGATCCTGCCCGGCGTGGTGCCGCATTTCTTTACCGGCGCGACCGCCGGCGTGTTTGGTAACGCCACCGGCGGACGGCGCGGGGCGATGATAGGGGCGTTTGCCAACGGCCTGCTGATCACCTTCCTGCCGATACTGCTGCTGCCGGTGCTGGGCGCGATTGGCTTTGCCAACACCACTTTCTCGGATGCGGATTTCGGCGCCGTCGGTATCGTGCTGGGCAACCTGGCCCGCTATCTGTCGCCGTTTGCTATTACCGGCCTTGTGGTGGCGTTGTTCGTACTGCTGGTGGTGTACAACGTTTTTGCGAAAAAGAGATCTGCGGGCGGCGGCGCGCAGGAGAACAGCGGAGCTAAATCATGAATGTGAAAGAAGTAACCCAACTGGCGCGGGACATTCGCGTCGCCACCCTTAAATCACTGACGGATCTTGGTTTCGGCCATTACGGCGGCAGTATGTCGGTCGTGGAGACGCTGGCGGTACTGTACGGCGCGGTGATGAAAATTGACCCCGCGGACCCGGACTGGCCAGAGCGCGACTACTTTGTGTTATCAAAAGGTCATGCCGGCCCCGCGCTGTACAGCACATTAGCGATTAAGGGATATTTTCCGCTGGAGGAGCTGAGTACGCTAAACCAGAACGGTACGCGGCTGCCAAGCCACCCGGATCGGTTGAAAACGCGCGGGGTGGATGCCACTACCGGCTCTCTGGGGCAGGGGATTTCCATCGCCGGCGGAATGGCGCTGTCGCATAAGCTGGCGGGACGGGCGAATCGGGTATTCTGCATCGTTGGCGACGGTGAGTTGAATGAAGGCCAGTGCTGGGAAGCGTTCCAGTTTATTGCCCATCATCGCCTGAATAATCTGACCGTGTTTGTTGACTGGAACAAGCTACAGCTTGACGGCAGGCTGGATGAGATCATTCGCGCTTTTAATCTGGAAGATAAATTCCGCGCCTTTGGTTTTGATGTTGTTACCGTCAAAGGCGATGACATCCCCGGACTGCTGGCGGCGGTTCAGCCCGTTCCTCCCGCCGATGCGCGCCCGCGGGTCGTTATTCTCGATAGCGTGAAAGGCCAGGGCGTGCCGTATCTCGAGAATCTCAGTAACAACCATCACTTGCGCCTGACGGACGAGATGAAAGAGACGCTAAACGAGACGATTCGCCAGCTGGAGGCCGAACATGATTAAAGTTGCACCTGCAGGACAAAAAGATGCCATAGAGATGCGCAAAGTCTATGCCGGGTTTGTCGCGCAGCAGATTGAAGCCCATAGCCCGATTATCGCCCTGGAAGCGGATCTGATGAGCTCTATGGCGATGGATGGCGTCGCGAGGCAGCATCCGCAGCACGTCATCAACTGCGGCATTATGGAAGCGAACGTGATCGGTACCGCCGCCGGACTATCGTTGACCGGGCGTAAGCCGTTTGTCCATACCTTTACCGCTTTCGCCAGCCGCCGCTGCTTCGACCAGTTGTTTATGGCGCTGGACTATCAGCGGAACAACGTCAAGGTGATCGCTTCTGACGCCGGGGTGACCGCCTGCCATAACGGCGGAACCCATATGTCGTTTGAGGATATGGGTATTGTGCGCGGCCTCGCGCATTCGGTGGTGCTGGAAGTGACCGATGCGGTGATGTTTGAGGATATCCTGCGGCAGCTTATCGATCTCGACGGTTTTTACTGGGTACGCACGATCCGCAAACAGGCGCCGAGCGTCTACGCGCCGGGTTCGACGTTTACGATTGGCAAAGGTAATGTGCTGCGCGAAGGTGAAGACATCACCTTGATTGCCAACGGGATCATGGTGGCGGAAGCCCTTGAGGCAGCACGTCAACTTGAGCAGGAAGGGGTCAGCGCGGCGGTGATTGATATGTTTACCCTGAAGCCTATCGACCGTATGCTGGTGAAAAATTACGCCGAAAAAACCGGGCGTATCGTGACCTGTGAAAACCACAGTATTCATAACGGACTGGGATCGGCGGTGGCGGAAGTCCTGGTGGAGACCTGCCCGGTTCCGATGCGTCGTGTGGGGGTGAAGGAGCGTTATGGCCAGGTGGGAACGCAGGACTTCTTGCAGAAGGAGTATGGCCTGACGGCGCATGATATTGTCTCGGCGGCGCGAGAGCTGCTGTAAATAAAAAGGCGACCCTGAGGTCGCCTTTTTTCATGCAGCGGGCAGATTATGCTTGCTGCTGGGACGACTGAATCGCGGTCAGGGCGATGGTATAGACGATATCGTCAACCAGCGCGCCACGGGACAGGTCGTTCACCGGCTTACGCATCCCCTGCAGCATCGGCCCGATAGAGATCAGGTCGGCAGAACGCTGTACGGCTTTGTAAGTGGTGTTACCGGTGTTCAGGTCCGGGAAGATGAACACGGTAGCGCGGCCAGCAACCGGAGAGTTCGGCGCTTTGGATTTCGCTACGTCAGCCATAACCGCAGCATCGTACTGCAGCGGGCCGTCGATCATCAGGTCAGGACGTTTTTCCTGCGCCAGACGAGTCGCTTCGCGTACTTTCTCAACATCGCTGCCGGCGCCAGAGGTACCGGTGGAGTAGGAGAGCATGGCTACGCGCGGTTCGATGCCGAAGGCAATCGCGGAGTCTGCGGACTGGATAGCGATTTCAGCCAGCTGTTCAGCGGTCGGATCCGGGTTGATCGCGCAGTCGCCGTAAACGTAAACCTGTTCCGGCAGCAGCATGAAGAATACGGAGGAGACCAGAGAGCTACCCGGCGCAGTTTTGATCAGCTGCAGCGGCGGACGGATGGTGTTGGCGGTGGTGTGAACCGCACCGGATACCAGGCCGTCGACTTCGTCTTGTTCCAGCATCAGGGTGCCGAGAACCACGTTGTCTTCCAGCTGCTCGCGGGCAACCGCTTCGGTCATGCCTTTGCTCTTACGCAGCTCGACCAGGCGAGCAACGTAGCTTTCGCGAACCACTTCCGGGTCAACGATTTCAATACCGGCGCCCAGCTCTACGCCCTGAGAAGCGGCAACGCGGGTGATTTCATCCGGGTTACCCAGCAGTACGCAGGTCGCGATACCGCGCTCGGCGCAGATAGCCGCGGCTTTAACGGTACGCGGTTCGTTGCCTTCCGGCAGAACAACACGCTTGCCTGCTTTACGCGCCAGCTCGGTGAGCTGATAGCGGAAGGCTGGCGGAGAGAGACGACGGCTGCGCTCGGAAGTCGCGGTCAGGGATTCAATCCAGTCGGCGTTGATATAGTTAGCCACGTATTCCTGAACTTTCTCAATACGCTCGTGATCGTCAACCGGCACTTCCAGGTTGAAGCTCTGCAGGCTCAGAGAGGTCTGCCAGGTGTTGGTGTTAACCATGAATACCGGCAGGCCGGTAGCAAACGCGCGTTCGCACAGCTTGCTTACGCGCGGGTCCATTTCATAGGCCCCGGTCAGCAGGATAGCGCCGATTTCCACGCCGTTCATCGCGGCCAGGCAGGCGGCGACCAGTACGTCAGGACGGTCTGCGGAAGTAACCAGCAGAGAGCCTGCGCGGAAGTGTTCCAGCATGTGCGGAATGCTACGCGCACAGAAGGTGACGGACTTCACGCGGCGGGTATTGATGTCGCCTTCGTTGATGATGGTGGCGTTCAGGTGATGCGCCATATCAATCGCACGAGTGGCGATCAGATCGAAGCTCCACGGCACCGCGCCCAGAACCGGTAATGGGCTACCGCTCTGCAACTGAGCCGGATCGATCTTCACGACTTTTGCTTTGGAAGAGTCGTCAAAGATTTCCGACAGGTCCGGGCGAGTACGGCCCTGTTCGTCAACCGGTGCATTCAGCTTGTTGACGATGACGCCGGTGATGCTGGTGTTTTTCGCGCCGCCGAAGCTGCTGCGAGTCAGCTCAATGCGCTCTTTCAGCTGTTCCGGAGTATCGGTACCCTGGGACATCACAAAGACGATTTCAGCGTTAAGCGTTTTCGCGATTTCGTAGTTCAGAGACTGGGCAAACTGATGTTTGCGGGTCGGGACCAGACCTTCAACCAGCACCACTTCCGCATCCTGCGCGTTGGCGTGGTAGTTGGCGATGATCTCTTCCATCAGCACGTCTTTCTGGTTGCTGGAGAGCAGCGACTCAACGTGGCTCATTTTCAACGGTTCTGCGGCCGGAAGGTCGGAGTTCGCGCGAATGATGGTGGTAGTCTGGTCTGGCGCATCGCCACCGGCACGCGGTTGAGCGATAGGTTTAAAGACGCTCAGGCGAACGCCTTTACGTTCCATAGCACGGATAACACCGAGGCTGACGCTGGTCAGGCCTACGCTGGTTCCGGTAGGGATCAGCATGATTGTACGGGACACGATATATCCTCTTTCGTTACCGCCAGTATCAGGCGGGATACAAAACTGCACCACCAGCTTCCCGTCATACTTCAAGTTGCATGTGCGTTGGCTTTACTCGCTCACCCCAGTTACGTACTACTCGTACGCTCCTGGGGATTCTCTGCGTCGCCGCCTTCCTGCAACTCGAATTATTTAGGGTTATGGCTGGCGGTGTGGAATCAGGCGGTCAGACGGTTGGCGTCCTGCGCGATGACCAACTCTTCGTTGGTCGGAATGACGATAGCCGGGCGAGTGCCTTCTTTGTTGATGAAGCCAGACTTACCGAAACGGGCAGCCAGGTTACGCTCGTGATCAACTTCAAAGCCCAGTACGCCCAGTTTACCCAGAGACAGTTCGCGAACCATCGCGGCGTTCTCACCGATACCACCGGTGAATACGACGGCGTCCAGACGACCATCCATCAGCGCGGTGTAGGAGCCGATATATTTTGCCAGGCGGTGGCAGTAAACGTCCATGGCACGTTTAGCGTCAGCTTTTTCCTGGTAGTTGTCTTCAACGTAGCGGCAGTCGCTGGTCACTTCGGTCAAACCGAGCAGGCCGGACTCTTTGGTCAGCATTTTGTTGATGGCGTCTACGCTCATGCCCAGGGCATCGTGCAGATGGAAAATGATTGCCGGGTCGATATCGCCAGAACGCGTACCCATCACCAGACCTTCCAGCGGAGTCAGACCCATGGAAGTGTCAACGCATTTACCGTTGCGGATAGCGGAAACGGAACCACCGTTGCCCAGATGGCAGGTGATGATGTTCAGCTCTTCAACCGGTTTGTTCAGAACTTTCGCGGCTTCCTGAGTCACATAGAAGTGGCTGGTGCCGTGCGCGCCGTAGCGACGTACGCCGTGTTCTTTGTACAGGCTGTACGGCAGGGCATAGAGGTAAGATTCTTCCGGCATGGTCTGATGGAACGCGGTGTCGAACACGGCAACGTTCTTGTCTTTCAGATTAGGGAAGGATTTCAGGGCTTCTGCGATACCGATCAGGTGCGCCGGGTTGTGCAGCGGGGCGAAAGAGGCGGAGTCTTTAATTCCCTGAATAACCGAGTCATCGATAACGACGGAGCTGGTGTATTTTTCACCACCGTGAACGATACGGTGGCCGATTGCGGTCAGCTGAGCAGACAGTTCTGGTTTTTGTGCCAGAATAGTGTTAACGATAAAGTTCAGCGCTTCACTGTGAGCAGCGCCAGCGCCTAATTCGGCTTCTTGCTTGCTGCCGTCCATTTTCCATTTGATACGGGCTTCAGGAAGATGGAAACATTCTGCTAAACCAGACAGGTATTCATCACCGTTGACGGCATCAAGGATAGCGAATTTCAGAGAGGAGCTACCGCAGTTCAGAACCAGTACTAACTTACTCGACATGGAAGTACCTTTTATGATACGTGGCTAAAAAAACGTCAGTGTGTCACAAAGCGTAGCGCAGGATGACATCGACATTTATGATTAACATCATGCCTTGTACTGTTTTCGGCACGATGAGAGAAGTACATTTGATTTTATGTCATTTTGCATAATTTTCAGCCAGTGGCAGAATATGCGATAATTTGACTAACCTGGTAAAAGGGTCTAACCGCCCCTCAGGTGCGCACAGAATACCTGATTGAGTGCGTCATTGCCAAAATCTTTTGAACGTTGTCATGCACAGTTGGTGTTTTGCACAAATTTTTTAAGTTTTATATGTAAAGTTGAGGTAAGCCATGTCCGGTCCCCAGAATCGCTCTGTGAGTTTTTTTGGCTTGTTTCGCCACGGGCAGCACTATGCAAAGACCTGGCCTCTGGATAAGCGCCTTGCCCCGGTGTTTATTGAAAACCGTATTATTCGCGCCACGCGTTATGCGATTCGTATCATGCCGCCGGTGGCGATTTTCACGCTGTGCTGGCAAATCGCCCTCGGCGGCCAGTTGGGCCCGGCCGTCGCCACCGCGCTGTTTGCGCTGAGCCTGCCGATGCAGGGTTTATGGTGGTTGGGTAAGCGTTCAGTGACGCCGCTGCCGCCGTCGATACTGAACTGGTTTTATGAAGTGCGCGGTAAACTGCAGGAGGCCGGGCAGGCGTTAACGCCGGTAGATGGCAAGCCCGATTATCAGGCTTTAGCTGACACGCTTAAGCGCGCCTTCAAACAACTGGATAAAACTTTCCTTGATGATTTGTAATTTCATCGGGAAAACGCATATAAAAGAAGGCGCATAATTCATGCGCCTTCTTTTTTCACGCCGTAAAAGTGCAACAGGAGTCAAAAATGGAAATGACCAATGCGCAGCGTCTGATTCTGTCGAATCAATACAAAATGATGACGATGCTCGATCCGGACAACGCTGAACGCTACCGCCGCCTGCAGACCATCATTGAGCGTGGATACGGGCTGCAGATGCGCGAGCTGGACCGCGAGTTTGGCCAGCTTACCGAGGAAACGTGTCGTACTATCATTGATATCATGGAGATGTATCACGCGCTGCATGTCTCCTGGACAAACCTGAAGGACGCCAGCGGGATTGACGAGCGACGGGTCACCTTCCTCGGCTTCGACGTGGCGACCGAAGCCCGCTATCTCGGTTATGTCCGCTTTATGGTTAACGTTGAAGGGCGCTACAGCCACTTTGACGCCGGTACTCACGGCTTTAACTCCCAGACCCCGATGTGGGAAAAATACCAGCGCATGCTGAGCACCTGGCACTCCTGCCCGCGTCAGTACCATTTAAGCAGTAACGAAATTAACCAGATTATCAACGCCTGATGGAGGTTCCCGTGCAGTGTAAAGGTTTCCTGTTTGATCTTGACGGGACATTGGTCGATTCGTTGCCGGTTGTGGAGCGTTCGTGGTGCAAATGGGCGGATCGATTCAGTATCCCTCATGATGAGGTGTTGAACTTCATTCATGGCAAACAGGCGATAACCTCATTACGTCATTTTCTTCCCGGCCGCAGCGAAGAAGAGATTCAGTCCGAGTTCGTCTGGCTGGAAAAGGTCGAAGCAACGGATACGGATGGCGTAACGGCGCTGCCGGGAGCGGTGGCGTTGCTGAGGACACTTGATGACGTGGGGATTCCGTGGGCGATAGTGACGTCAGGTTCGATTCCCGTCGCCCATGCTCGTCACCGCGCTGCGGGGCTGCCTGAGGCTGAGGTTTTCGTCACCGCCGAGCGCGTAAAGCACGGGAAACCCGCTCCGGACGCCTATCTGCTGGGGGCCGAGCTGTTAGGGCTGGCGCCGGGAGATTGCGCCGTGGTGGAGGATGCCCCTGCCGGGCTGCTCTCTGGGCTGAATGCCGGTTGTCGGACTATCGCGGTCAATGTGCCCGCCGATGCGCCGCGTCTTGATGAAGCTGATTTGGTGTTAACGACGCTTGAAAATCTGCTGGTTGAGCGCCTGCCTGACGGCAATGTGAATGTTAGCCTTAAAGATTAATCTCATGATTTAGCCCCGCGCCGGCGGGGCTTTTTTATGCCAAACTTCCAACTCCATCTTCTGACAAGGATAAGTTGTGAACGGTGAACTGATTTGGGTGTTATCTCTTCTTGCCGTAGCCGTCGTACTCTTTGCCACCGGAAAAGTGCGCATGGACGCTATCGCGTTGCTGGTGATTGTCGCTTTTGTCCTTAGCGGCACTTTAACGCTCAGCGAGGCCTTCTCGGGATTTAGCGATCCCAACGTTATCCTTATCGCCGCGCTTTTCATTATTGGCGATGGGCTGGTGCGTACCGGGGTTGCCACCAAAATGGGCTCCTGGCTGGTAAAGGTTGCCGGTAATAGCGAAACCAAAATGCTGGTCTATTTAATGCTAACCGTTGCCGGATTAGGCGCTTTTATGAGCTCGACCGGCGTGGTGGCCATTTTTATTCCCGTGGTGCTCAGCGTGTCAATGCGCATGAACACGTCACCTTCGCGGTTGATGATGCCGCTCAGTTTTGCCGGACTTATTAGCGGGATGATGACTTTGGTGGCAACACCGCCCAACCTGGTCGTCAACAGCGAGCTGTTACGCGAAGGGCTGCAAGGATTCAGCTTTTTTAGCGTCACGCCTATAGGCCTGGTGGTGCTGGTTCTGGGCGTTTTCTATATGCTGGTGATGCGCTTCATGCTAAAGGGGGACGAAGGCGAACAGGTCCGCGATGGCCGTAAGCGAAGCACCTTCCGCGATCTTATCAAAGATTATCATCTCACGGGGCGCGCGCGTCGCCTGGCCATTCGCCCCGGCTCGCCGATGATTGGCCAGCGCCTGGACGACCTGAAGCTACGCGAACGCTATGGGGCGAACGTTATCGGCGTTGAGCGCTGGCGGCGCTTCCGGCGGGTTATCGTTAACGTTAACGGCGTATCGGAGTTCCGCGCCCGCGACGTTTTGCTGATCGACATGTCGGCCTCCGATGTGGATTTACGCCAGTTCTGTGGCGAGCAAATGCTGGAGCCCATGGTACTGCGCGGCGAATACTTTTCCGATCAGGCGCTTGACGTAGGGATGGCGGAAGTCTCTCTGATCCCGGATTCCGAACTGATTGGCAAGACGGTGCGCGAAATCGCCTTTCGTACCCGTTTCGATTTGAACATTGTGGGTCTGAAACGCGATGGCAAAGCTCTTGACGGCGCGGTCACCGATGAAGCTTTGCAGCTTGGCGATATCATGCTGGTGGTGGGGAACTGGCGGCAGATAGCCCTGCTGGCCAAGCGAGGTCGTGACTTTGTGGTGCTGAATATGCCCATTGAGGTCAATGACGCCTCGCCGGCGCACAGCCAGGCGCCGCATGCGATTTTCTGTCTGGTGCTGATGGTCGCGCTGATGCTGACTGACGAAATTCCGAACCCCATAGCGGCGATCGTGGCCTGTCTGCTGATGGGTAAATTCCGCTGTATTAACGCCGAAAGTGCCTATAAAGCCATTCACTGGCCGAGCATTATTTTGATCGTCGGGATGATGCCTTTTGCTCTGGCGCTGCAGAAAACCGGCGGCGTTGATCTGGTGGTACAGGGATTAATGGACGTGGCGGGAAGTAAAGGACCGTACCTGATGCTTGGCTGTCTGTTTGTGATGTGCGCGGCTATCGGCCTGTTTATATCCAATACCGCCACCGCGGTGCTGATGGCGCCCATTGCGCTGGCCGCGGCAAAGTCGATGGGCGTTTCGCCTTATCCTTTTGCGATGGTGGTCGCCATGGCGGCCTCGGCGGCGTTTATGACGCCGGTATCGTCGCCGGTGAATACCCTGGTACTGGGGCCGGGTAAATATTCATTCAGCGATTTTGTCAAAATCGGCGTGCCGTTTACTATCCTGGTGATGGTGGTGTGCGTTCTGCTGATCCCGATGCTGTTTCCGTTCTGATTCAGCAACGTTCTTCCCCGGTCAGGCTGAGGCTGGCCGGGGAGTGATTATTTTATAAAGGCGAATCCTGGCTGATTTCATCGAGCGAAAGGTGGAAGCTCGGCACGAAAACATGCATAAAGTAGTCCATCTCAGCGCTGCGGCGCGATTCCAGCGTTTTCTCAAGGCGGCCTTTGGCCAGCAGAAATTCATTATTCCCCGCCGATAGTTCTTCCAGACACTTCAGGTAGGCACAAAGCGCATCGGCCTGCTTAACAAGGGATTTTTCCTCTTCGCTGTAGTGCTGTTCGTCGATGAGCGGCTCAAAAATATCGCGCAGTTCATCAGGAACCATATCGACCAGCTTCTGCTGGGCGATTTTCTCGATGGCTTTGTATTCTTGCGCGATCTGCGAGTTGAAATATTTTACCGGCGTCGGCAGGTCGCCGGTCAGGACTTCCGAGGCATCGTGATACATCGCCAGCAAGGCAATGCGCTCGGCGTTAACCTGACCGCCAAATTTACGATTTTTGATCGCCGCCAGCGCATGGGCCACCATCGCGACCTGTAAGCTGTGTTCGGAGACGTTTTCGGTGCGCACATTACGCATCAGCGGCCAGCGGTTGATCAGTTTCAGGCGGGAGAGGTGGGCAAAGAAATGACTCTGACTCATTAGGAACCCTTAATCAGTTACGACGTCGGGTGACATTGTGCGCAGGGATTGCCGCCGGATGCAAATCCCGGCGGCTGGGTAGATGCAATCAGAGCTGGTGGTAGCCGGAAAGGAAACGGCCGAAACGGGTAATTGCCATTTCAAGATCGTCTTCGCGCGGAAGGGTCACAATACGCACGTGGTCCGGCCACGGCCAGTTAAAGGCGGTACCCTGAACCAGCAGGACTTTTTCCTGTAGCAGAAAATCGAGCACCATTTTTTGGTCATCGTGAATATTAAAGCGCTTAGCGTCGATTTTCGGGAACATATACAGCGCGCCTTTCGGCTTGGTGCACGATACGCCTGGAATGTCGTTAATCAGCTCCCAGGCGCGATTGCGCTGTTCATATAAACGCCCGCCTGGAACAATAAATTCGCTGATGCTCTGATAGCCACCGAGAGCGGTTTGGATCGCATGCTGGGCCGGGACGTTGGCGCACAGGCGCATAGAGGACAGCATTTCCAGGCCTTCGATATAGCCTTTTGCGTGTTTCTTCGGCCCGTTAAGCACCATCCAGCCCTGGCGAAAGCCGGCAACGCGGTAGGTTTTTGACAGGCCGTTAAAGGTCACGGTGAGCAGGTCCGGGGCCAGCGGCGCAATTGAGTGGTGCTGCGCCTCATCATAGAGGATCTTATCGTAGATCTCATCGGCGAAAATAATCAGATTATGCTGGCGGGCGATCTCGACGATCTCCATCAGCAGCTCTTTTGAGTAGACCGCGCCGGTTGGGTTATTCGGGTTGATAATCACGATACCGCGGGTACGCGGGGTGATTTTCGCGCGGATATCGTCGAGGTCCGGGAACCAGTCGGATGACTCATCGCAGAGATAATGCACCGCTTTACCGCTGGAAAGCGCGACCGCGGCGGTCCAGAGCGGATAATCCGGCGCCGGAACCAGCATTTCATCGCCGCTGTTCAGCAGCGCCTGCATGGCCTGAACGATAAGTTCGGAAACGCCATTGCCGATATAAATATCTTCGACCGTCACATCGCGCATGCCGCGAGCCTGGTAATGCTGCATGATGGCCTTACGTGCGGAATAGAGGCCCTTTGAATCGCTATAGCCCTGGGAAGTCGGGAGATTGCGGATGACGTCAACGAGGATTTCGTCAGGCGCGTCAAAGCCAAACGGCGCTGGGTTGCCGATGTTCAGCTTCAGGACTTTGTTGCCTTCTTCTTCAAGGCGTTTTGCCTCTTTCAGAACCGGGCCGCGGATGTCGTAACAGACGTTATCTAACTTGCTGGATTTTTCGATGGGGGACATGAACCTTGACCTTTTAGCTGTTATCGCCACTCCCTGCCGTGGAAGTCAGCACGGAATAATGTACTCCGCATCCCCGCTGTTTTGAAGGGTTAACAGGAGAAGATTTTGCTATTCATATTTTTTGGGATTAATTGATTTCTCTGGTGGGGTAGTGTTTTGTTTATACAATAAACCTTCAATGCTTTCATTGGTGGTCATAAATTGTGTTCTTTTCTAATTCTATAAACGTTTATCTGGTTTGTTGATTTGACGGGAATGCGTGCTTATTTCTTGCGCAAAAGCCGCGTCACTTTCTTATGTACGTTTAATTCACAATACACAGAATGTGTTAACAACTTTACCAGGTATTTTTAATGAAAAGCATTTAATTGATAAATGGGTTTTATTTTATGCAAGGAATATTCTTAGGTTTGTAATTTAATTAAAGCGCTGGTCAGCATTTAAAATTGCCTGAGATAATACTGATTAACGCTTATAAATATTGTGGTTTTCGGTTAGAATAACATCGTTAATACTGATATATGACTATGCCAGGTAGCCTGTTTCTTTATTAATACATTGTTATTGCAGGTTTTTGTTATCTTCCTGAGCGCTATGGCAAAGTTTGTCGCTGGTGCAGATGCAGGCAATGGTCATTGACGGCTATTTTTTGCGTCTCATCACAAAAAACAATGCGCCGTAATTAAAAGCGCTCAGGCATACGAGCAAAATATTACTCTGAAATTCCGCGCATTTGCTGCTGATGAGTGCTTTCTAATGCAATAACGTTCGTCCAGTTGTTCATCCGTCTGTCTGTGGCGGGTAACGCGAAGCTTAAGGATTAGCCGGAAGCCTGGAGCACAGCATCAACAAGGCAGGTCAGCATTAGCCGCCTGAATGTGAAGCAAATATGATAAATGAAAATCGTTCGATACTAAATTTAGACCTCGACCTCTTGAGAACCTTTGTTGCCGTCGCCGATCTCAATACATTTGCCGCTGCTGCCGTAGCGGTATGCCGGACTCAGTCAGCGGTAAGCCAGCAGATGCAGCGGCTGGAGCAACTGGTTGGCAAAGAACTTTTTGCTCGCCACGGGCGCAATAAGCTTCTGACCGAGCAGGGCATTCAGCTGTTGGGCTATGCGCGGAAGATTCTGCGTTTTAATGATGAAGCCTGTATGTCGCTAATGTTTGGCAGCCTGCAGGGAACGCTGACAGTGGGAGCCTCTGATGAGACAGCAGATACCATTTTACCGTGCCTGTTAAACCGGATTGGTAGTTTTTATCCCAGGCTGACGCTGGAAATCAAAGTCCTCAAACACCTTGATATCGTCGATATGTTGAAGAGTGGGGCAATCGATCTTGCGCTGACCACCCGACAAACCCAGGGGTCTGACATGCTGACGCTGCGCACGTCGCCAACGCTGTGGTACTGCGCAGCGGATTATGTCCTCCCTCAGGGCGAGTCTGTCCCGCTTGTTTTGCTGGATGCCCCGGATCCGTTTCGGGAAGAGATCGTAGAGGTACTCAACGCCGCCGGCATTATGTGGCATCTTTCCCATGCGGCAAGCTCAATGGCGGGGGTGAAGGCGGCGGTGAAAGCCGGGCTTGGCGTAACCGCGCAACCGGTAGAGATGATGAGCCCCGAATTTCGCGTACCGGGCCGGAGTGATGGTTTACCCGTGCTGCCGGATACCCGCTACATGCTGAACTGCAATCCGCAGAAGGCAAGCGAGCTGACGCAGGCCATTTTTCAGTCGCTGAGCGCAGAGTACCAGCCGTGGTCCACGCCACGCGTTTATACCCCTGAAGGGGGAGATAATTCCCTTATTTCCTGAGCGGGAAAAGCTAACAAACATCACAAAAACTGGTAACAAAATGTAAGTGTAAAAACGAACCCCAGACGTGTGAAATCGCCGCTGCGGTTCGTTTTTTTCAAATTTTATTGATTAATAGAAAGTTTTGTTGATATCTTTTGAGCTAAATCAGTAAGTTAGAACTGCTCCTCCTCTCATTTCTCGACTTTTCTCTGCACTTTCAATACTTCCTGCTAATGTTAAAAAACCATCTGGTTTGTTGCTGTTTTCTTGGTTGAATTAACAAAAGCGTGTCGCAGATCAAGAAAATACCCCTCCTTAGGGGGAGGAATCGTGTCTGAATCCTGTCAAAATAGGCGGGTCATTTTGATTTACGGCGGAAACGGACACGATTCAACAACACTAAAGCCGAACAGTATGCAAGGTTATTCCGCATGAAAGGGCATTTAATGTTAATGAAAAAAATCCAATGTAAATTAATGTTGTGAAAACTTTTGTTAAAGTTGACAAAAGGTTAATGAAAGGAGTAAAAAGCCACCGCAACTGGCCTTCCACATCACCCAGGGACGCTTTTTTGCACGGCTATTTTTTTATTCCTCCCCGTGAAACGCTGTGGCGTTCATCTGCCAGTAAGAGCAGAGGGTTTTAGCGCTACACTTTTTTGGTTAAGCAATGCGTATGTCAACATCCACTGAAGTCATCGCTCATCATTGGGCATTCGCTATATTTCTCATCATCGCTATCGGCCTGTGCTGCCTGATGCTCGTCGGCGGCTGGTACCTTGGCGGACGCGCGCGCGCGCGAAGCAAGAACACGCCGTTTGAATCCGGGATCGACTCCGTCGGTTCGGCTCGCTTACGTCTTTCTGCGAAGTTTTATCTGGTTGCCATGTTCTTCGTTATCTTTGACGTGGAAGCCCTGTATCTCTACGCATGGTCGACCTCTATCCGTGAAAGCGGTTGGGTCGGCTTTGTGGAAGCCGCAATTTTCATTTTAGTGCTACTGGCTGGTCTGGTTTACCTCGTTCGTATTGGCGCTCTGGACTGGACGCCTGCGCGCTCCCGTCGCACGCTGGTTAACCCGGAAACAGACAGTCCCACTAACCGTCATACGCAGTAAAAGCGAGGCAATAAGATGGATTATACGCTCACCCGCATCGATCCTAACGGTGAGAACGACCGTTACCCCCTGCAAAAACAGGAGATCGTAACCGACCCCCTGGAGCAAGAAGTCAACAAAAGCGTGTATATGGGGAAACTCGAACACGCCTTACATGACATGGTTAACTGGGGCCGTAAGAACTCAATCTGGCCTTACAACTTCGGCCTTTCTTGCTGCTACGTGGAAATGGTGACGTCATTCACCGCGGTGCATGACGTTGCGCGCTTTGGTGCAGAAGTATTACGTGCCTCCCCGCGTCAGGCTGACCTGATGGTGGTCGCCGGCACCTGCTTTACCAAAATGGCGCCGGTCATTCAGCGTCTTTATGACCAGATGCTGGAGCCGAAGTGGGTTATCTCGATGGGCGCATGCGCCAACTCCGGCGGAATGTACGATATTTACTCTGTCGTGCAGGGCGTGGATAAGTTTATTCCGGTCGATGTTTACATCCCGGGCTGCCCGCCGCGTCCGGAAGCGTATATGCAGGCGCTGATGCTGCTGCAGGAATCCATTGGTAAAGAACGTCGTCCGCTCTCTTGGGTGGTAGGCGATCAGGGCGTTTATCGCGCCAATATGCAGTCGGAACGCGAGCGTAAACGCGGCGAACGTATTGCAGTGACCAATCTGCGGACTCCGGACGAGATTTAACTTGCGCCTGCGGGCGGGATGAAAACTTCGCAAATCAATCTACTACAGCGCGAAGTCTCGCCGGCAGTCACCACGGACCTTTTGCAATGGTGAACAATATGACCGATTTAACCGCGCATGACGCCGCACCAGCCTGGCAAACCCGCGATCACCTTGATGACCCGGTGATCGGCGAACTGCGCAACCGTTTTGGGCCGGATGCCTTTACCGTTCAGCCCACCCGCACCGGCGTTCCGGTGGTTTGGGTGAAGCGCGAACAGCTGCTTGAGGTGGGTGATTTCCTGAAGAAGTTGCCGAAGCCTTACGTGATGCTGTTTGACCTGCATGGCATGGACGAACGTCTGCGCACGCACCGCGATGGTTTACCCGCCGCGGATTTTTCCGTTTTCTATCACCTGATTTCAATCGACCGCAATCGCGACATCATGCTCAAGGTTGCATTGTCTGAAAACGATCTGCATCTGCCGACCTTCACCAAACTGTATCCGAACGCCAACTGGTATGAGCGTGAAACCTGGGAGATGTTTGGCGTCACCTTCGATGGTCACCCGAATCTGCGCCGCATCATGATGCCGCCGACCTGGGAAGGCCACCCGCTGCGTAAAGACTACCCGGCGCGTGCAACCGAATTTGACCCGTTTGAGCTGACCAAAGCCAAACAGGATCTGGAAATGGAAGCGCTGACTTTCAAACCGGAAGAGTGGGGCATGAAGCGCGGGACCGAAAACGAGGACTTTATGTTCCTTAACCTCGGCCCGAACCACCCCTCCGCGCACGGTGCGTTCCGTATTATTTTGCAGCTTGATGGCGAAGAGATCATCGACTGCGTTCCGGATATCGGCTACCACCACCGCGGCGCTGAGAAGATGGGTGAGCGCCAGTCCTGGCACAGCTACATTCCGTATACCGACCGTATTGAGTACCTCGGCGGCTGCGTTAATGAGATGCCGTACGTGCTGGCGGTGGAGAAACTGGCGGGAATAACCGTGCCGGATCGCGTCAACGTCATCCGCGTAATGCTTTCCGAGCTGTTCCGTATCAACAGCCATCTGCTGTACATCTCCACCTTTATCCAGGACGTCGGGGCGATGACGCCGGTGTTCTTTGCCTTTACCGACCGCCAAAAGATCTACGATCTGGTGGAAGCGATTACCGGCTTCCGTATGCACCCGGCCTGGTTCCGTATCGGCGGCGTCGCGCACGACCTGCCCCGCGGTTGGGATCGCCTGCTGCGCGAATTCCTCGAGTGGATGCCGAAGCGTCTGGATTCCTATGAAAAGGCCGCGCTGCGCAACTCCATCCTGATCGGTCGTTCGAAAGGGGTTGCCGCCTACAACGCCAAAGAAGCGCTGGAGTGGGGCACCACCGGCGCGGGCCTGCGCGCGACCGGCATCGGCTTCGACGTGCGTAAATGGCGTCCTTATTCTGGCTATGAAAACTTCGACTTTGAAATCCCGACCGGCGGTGGCGTCTCCGACTGCTACACCCGCGTGATGCTGAAAGTGGAAGAGCTGCGCCAGAGCCTGCGCATTCTTCAGCAGTGCCTCGATAACATGCCGGAAGGCCCGTTCAAGGCGGATCACCCGCTGACGACGCCGCCGCCGAAAGAGCGTACGCTGCAGCATATCGAAACCCTGATTACGCACTTCCTGCAGGTTTCCTGGGGCCCGGTCATGCCGGCGCAAGAATCCTTCCAGATGATTGAAGCGACCAAGGGTATTAACAGTTACTACCTGACCAGCGACGGCAGCACCATGAGCTACCGTACCCGCGTGCGCACGCCAAGCTTCGCACACCTGCAGCAGATCCCGGCCGCTATTCGCGGCAGTCTGGTCTCCGACCTGATTGTCTATCTGGGTAGTATCGATTTTGTTATGTCAGACGTGGACCGCTAATTATGCACGAGAATCAACAACCACAAACCGAGGCTTTTGAGCTGAGTGCGGCAGAGCGTGAGGCGATTGAGCACGAAAAGCACCACTACGAAGACCCGCGTGCGGCGTCCATTGAAGCGCTGAAGATCGTTCAGAAGCAGCGCGGTTGGGTGCCGGACGGCGCAATCTACGCTATCGCCGATGTGCTGGGGATCCCGGCCAGCGACGTAGAAGGCGTGGCGACCTTCTATAGCCAAATATTCCGCCAGCCGGTAGGCCGTCACGTGATTCGCTACTGCGACAGCGTGGTGTGCCATATCACCGGGTTCCAGGGCATTCAGTCGGCGATCGAGAAGAAGCTGGATATCAAACCGGGTCAAACTACCTTTGATGGCCGCTTCACTCTGCTGCCGACCTGCTGCCTGGGCAACTGCGACAAGGGGCCGACCATGATGATTGATGAGGACACTCACAGTTATCTGACGCCGGAAGCGATTCCTGACCTCCTGGAGCGGTATAAATGAAAACCATTATTCGTACTGCCGAAACCCATCCGTTAACCTGGCGTCTGCGCGACGACAAACAGCCGGTATGGCTGGATGAATACCAGAGTAAAAACGGCTACGCCGGGGCGCGTAAAGCGCTCTCCGGCATGGCGCCGGATGAAATCGTCACTGCGGTAAAAGACGCCGGCCTGAAAGGGCGCGGCGGCGCGGGCTTTTCCACCGGTCTGAAGTGGAGCCTGATGCCGAAAGACGAGTCCATGAACATCCGTTACCTACTGTGTAACGCCGATGAAATGGAACCGGGCACCTATAAAGATCGCCTACTGATGGAACAGCTGCCGCACCTCCTGGTGGAGGGCATGCTGATCTCCGCGTTCGCGCTGAAAGCCTACCGCGGCTATATCTTCCTGCGCGGCGAATATATCGAAGCGGCGCAGCACCTGCGCCGGGCCATTGCCGAAGCGACCGAAGCGGGTCTGTTGGGTAAAAATATCCTTGGCACCGGTTTTGACTTCGAACTGTTTGTGCACACCGGGGCAGGGCGCTATATCTGCGGCGAAGAAACCGCGCTGATCAACTCACTCGAAGGCCGCCGCGCCAACCCACGTTCGAAGCCGCCGTTCCCGGCCAGCTCTGGCGTCTGGGGGAAACCGACCTGCGTAAACAACGTTGAAACCCTGTGCAACGTTCCGGCGATTCTGGCCAACGGCGTCGAGTGGTATCAGAACATCTCTACCAGTAAAGACGCCGGCACCAAGCTGATGGGCTTCTCTGGCCGAGTGAAGAACCCGGGCGTCTGGGAGCTGCCGTTCGGCACCACCGCGCGCGAAATTCTGGAAGATTACGCGGGCGGCATGCGCGATGGTCTGAAGTTTAAAGCCTGGCAGCCGGGCGGCGCGGGCACTGACTTCCTGACCGAAGCGCATCTCGACCTGCCGATGGAATTCGAAAGCATCGGTAAAGCGGGTAGCCGTCTGGGCACCGCGCTGGCGATGGCGGTTGACCACGAAATCGGCATGGTATCGCTGGTGCGCAACCTTGAAGAGTTTTTCGCCCGAGAGTCCTGCGGCTGGTGTACGCCCTGCCGTGACGGCCTGCCGTGGAGCGTGAAAATTCTGCGCGCTCTCGAGCGTGGCGAAGGCCAGCCGGGGGATATCGAGACGCTTGAGCAGCTGTGTCGATTCCTCGGTCCGGGTAAAACCTTCTGCGCGCACGCGCCGGGTGCGGTTGAGCCGCTACAGAGCGCGATTAAATATTTCCGCGAAGAATTCGAAGCTGGCATTAAACAGCAGTTCAGCAATACCCATGCAATCAACGGGATTCAGCCGAACCTGCTTAAGACGCGCTGGTAATGTATCCACAAAATCATTCAGGTTGCCTCTACGTTGGCTGCCTGAATGAATAAGTGGAAAAGATTTTTTTACTTTGGAAGCACGCTAATGGCTACGATTCATGTAGACGGCAAAGAGTACGAGGTCAACGGAGCGGACAACCTGCTAGAAGCTTGTCTCTCTTTGGGCCTGGATATTCCATACTTTTGCTGGCATCCGGCGCTAGGGAGCGTCGGTGCTTGCCGCCAGTGTGCGGTGAAGCAATATCAGAACGCGGAAGACACGCGTGGCCGCCTGGTGATGTCCTGTATGACACCGGCATCCGACGGCACTTTTATTTCCATCGACGACGCAGAAGCGAAGCAGTTCCGCGAAAGCGTAGTTGAGTGGCTGATGACCAACCACCCGCACGACTGTCCGGTGTGCGAAGAGGGCGGCAACTGCCACTTGCAGGATATGACCGTAATGACCGGTCATAGCTTCCGTCGCTACCGCTTTACCAAGCGTACTCACCGCAACCAGGATCTTGGGCCGTTCATCTCTCACGAAATGAACCGCTGTATCGCCTGCTACCGCTGCGTTCGCTATTACAAAGATTATGCAGACGGCACCGATCTTGGCGTTTATGGCGCTCACGACAACGTCTACTTCGGACGCCCGGAAGACGGGACGCTGGAAAGCGAGTTCTCCGGCAACCTGGTGGAAGTCTGTCCGACCGGCGTGTTTACCGATAAAACGCACTCCGAGCGTTATAACCGTAAATGGGACATGCAGTTTGCGCCAAGCATCTGCCAGCAGTGTTCCGTCGGCTGTAACATCAGCCCCGGCGAACGCTATGGCGAACTGCGTCGTATCGAAAACCGCTATAACGGTACCGTTAACCGCTACTTCCTCTGCGACCGCGGTCGTTTCGGCTACGGCTATGTGAATCTCAAAGACCGTCCGCGTCAGCCGGTTCAACGCCGCGGCGACGATCTGATTACCCTTAACGCCGAGCAGGCGATGCAGGGTGCGGCGGATATTCTGCGTCAGTCGAAGAAAGTAATCGGTATCGGCTCTCCGCGCGCCAGCCTCGAAAGCAACTTCGCGCTGCGCGAACTGGTCGGCGCCGGGAACTTCTATACCGGCATTGCTAAAGGTGAACAAGAACGCCTGCAGATGATGCTGAAAGTGCTGCGCGATGGCGGTATTCATACCCCGGCGCTGCGCGAGATCGAATCCTACGATGCGGTGCTGATCCTCGGCGAAGACATCACCCAGACCGGCGCGCGTATCGCGCTGGCGGTGCGTCAGGCGGTGAAAGGCAAAGCGCGTGAAATGGCGGCGGCGCAGAAAGTCGCCGACTGGCAGATCGCCGCGATCCTTAACATCGGCCAGCGCGCGAAGCATCCGCTGTTTGTCACCAATATTGATGACACCCGCCTCGATGACATCGCCGCATGGACCTACCGCGCGCCGGTGGAAGATCAGGCGCGCCTCGGTTTTGCCATCGCCCATGCGCTGGACGAAAGCGCCCCGGCGGTAGAAGGGCTGAGCGGCGAGCTGAAAGGCAAAATTGACGTGATCGTTCAGGCGTTAGCCGGAGCGAAAAAACCGCTGATTGTCTCCGGAACCAACGCCGGCAGCATTGAAGTTATTCAGGCGGCGGCCAACGTGGCGAAAGCCCTGAAAGGTCGCGGCGCCGATGTCGGCGTGACGATGGTCGCCCGCGCGGTCAACAGCGTTGGCCTCGGCATGATCGGCGGCGGCTCGCTTGAAGAAGCGCTGAGCGAACTGGAAACCGGCTCTGCCGATGCGGTTATCGTGCTGGAAAACGACCTGCACCGCCACGCTTCAGCCGCCCGCGTTGATGCGGCGCTGGCGAAAGCGCCCCTGGTGATGGTGGTTGACCATCAGCGTACGGCGATTATGGAAAAAGCGCATCTGGTGCTCTCCGCGGCAAGCTTTGCGGAAAGCGACGGTACCGTGGTCAACAACGAAGGTCGCGCCCAGCGCTTCTTCCAGGTTTACGACCCGGCCTACTACGACGCGAAAACCGTAATGCTGGAGAGCTGGCGCTGGCTGCACTCATTGCACAGCACCGTGAACAACCGTCAGGTTGACTGGACCCAGCTGGACCACGTGATTGACGCCGCCATTGCCGCCCTGCCGCAGCTGGCCGGGATCAAAGACGCCGCGCCGGATGCGACCTTCCGCATTCGCGGCCAGAAGCTGGCCCGTGAACCGCACCGCTACAGCGGTCGTACGGCCATGCGCGCCAACATCAGCGTGCATGAACCCCGTCAGCCGCAGGATAAAGACACCATGTTCGCCTTCTCCATGGAAGGGAACAACCAGCCGTCCGCGCCGCGCTCGCAAATTCCGTTTGCCTGGGCTCCGGGCTGGAACTCACCGCAGGCGTGGAACAAGTTCCAGGATGAAGTGGGCGGTAAACTGCGCCACGGCGATCCGGGCGTGCGTTTGATTGAAGCTTCCGCCAGCGGTCTTGAGTACTTTACCGCGGTACCAGCAAGTTTCCAGGCAGAAGACGGGAAATGGCGTATCGCGCCTTACTACCATCTGTTCGGCAGCGACGAGCTGTCGCAGCGTTCTCCGGTATTCCAGAGCCGCATGCCGCAGCCGTACGTTAAGCTGAACCCGGCAGATGCCGCGAAGCTTGGGGTGAACGAAGGTGCAATGGTCTCTTTTAGCGTTGATGGCCAGGCGCTTAGCCTGCCGCTGGTAATCTCGGCGGGGCTGACGGCAGGACAGGTTGGCTTACCGATGGGCATGCCAGGGATTGCGCCGGTGCTGACCGGAGCGCGTATTGATACTCTGCAGGAGGCGAAAGCATGAGTTGGTTAACTCCCGATCTCATCGACATTCTGTTAGGCATCCTTAAAGCGGTAGTGATTCTACTGGTGGTGGTCACCTGCGGCGCGTTTATGAGCTTCGGCGAACGTCGTCTGTTGGGCCTGTTCCAGAACCGTTACGGACCTAACCGCGTGGGCTGGGGCGGTTCGCTGCAGCTCGTCGCCGACATGATCAAGATGTTCTTTAAAGAGGACTGGGTTCCGCGCTTCTCGGATCGCGTGATCTTTACTCTGGCGCCGGTGATCGCCTTTACTTCGCTGCTGCTGGCCTTCGCCATCGTGCCGGTCAGCCCGACGTGGGTGGTGGCCGATCTGAACATCGGCATTCTGTTCTTCCTGATGATGGCAGGCCTGGCGGTCTATGCGGTACTGTTCGCCGGCTGGTCGAGCAACAACAAATACTCGCTGCTTGGCGCGATGCGTGCTTCTGCCCAGACCCTGAGCTACGAAGTGTTCCTCGGGCTTTCCCTGATGGGCGTGGTGGCGCAGGCCGGTTCATTCAACATGACCGATATCGTCAACAACCAGGCGCATCTGTGGAACGTCATCCCTCAGTTCTTTGGCTTCGTGACCTTTGCGATTGCGGGCGTAGCGGTATGTCACCGTCATCCGTTTGACCAACCGGAAGCGGAACAGGAGCTGGCCGACGGTTACCATATCGAATACTCCGGCATGAAGTTCGGTCTGTTCTTCGTCGGTGAATATATCGGGATTGTCACCGTATCGGCGCTGATTGTGACGCTGTTCTTCGGCGGCTGGAATGGCCCATGGTTACCTCCTTTCATCTGGTTCGCGCTGAAAACCGCGTTCTTTATGATGATGTTCATTTTGATCCGCGCATCATTACCGCGTCCGCGT
This sequence comes from Klebsiella sp. BDA134-6, assembly GCF_015601345.1. Classification (NCBI taxonomy): domain Bacteria; kingdom Pseudomonadati; phylum Pseudomonadota; class Gammaproteobacteria; order Enterobacterales; family Enterobacteriaceae; genus Klebsiella; species Klebsiella sp. BDA134-6. The sequence continues at coordinate 4,211,655 of NZ_CP064784.1, read as the reverse complement.
TATGACCAGGTAATGTCCTTTGGCTGGAAGGTATGCCTGCCGTTAACGCTGATCAACCTGTTGGTAACGGCGGCTGTCATTCTCTGGCAGGCGCAATAAGGGGTGAATTGACCATGACCTTAAAAGAATTATTGGTAGGGTTTGGCACCCAGGTCCGCAGTATCTGCATGATCGGGATGCACGCCTTTGCCAAACGAGAAACTCGGATGTACCCGGAAGAGCCGGTATATCTGCCGCCGCGCTACCGTGGCCGCATCGTGCTGACGCGCGATCCGGACGGCGAAGAGCGCTGCGTTGCCTGTAACCTGTGTGCGGTAGCCTGTCCGGTAGGCTGTATCTCTCTGCAAAAAGCGGAGACCAAAGACGGTCGCTGGTACCCGGAGTTTTTCCGCATCAACTTCTCGCGCTGTATTTTTTGCGGCCTGTGCGAAGAAGCGTGCCCGACCACGGCGATTCAGTTGACCCCGGACTTTGAGCTGGGCGAATACAAACGTCAGGATCTGGTGTACGAAAAAGAGGATCTGCTGATTTCCGGTCCGGGTAAATATCCGGAATATAACTTCTACCGGATGGCGGGTATGGCAATCGACGGCAAAGATAAGGGCGAAGCAGAGAACGAAGCTAAGCCTATCGACGTCAAGAGCCTGTTACCGTAAGGAGAGGGCAATGGAATTCGCTTTTTATATCTGTGGCCTGATAGCCATCCTCGCAACCCTGCGGGTGATCACCCACACCAATCCGGTGCACGCGCTGCTGTACCTGATTATTTCGCTGTTGGCGATTGCCGGGGTGTTCTTCTCGTTAGGGGCCTACTTTGCCGGTGCGCTGGAAATTATTGTCTACGCCGGGGCCATTATGGTGCTGTTCGTGTTCGTGGTGATGATGCTCAATTTGGGCGGCAGCGAAATCGAACAGGAGCGTCAGTGGCTGAAACCCGGGATCTGGATTGGTCCAGCCATTCTTTCCGCGGTGCTGCTGGTGGTGATCGTTTACGCCATTCTCGGCGTTAACGATCAGGGTATCGACGGCGCGGCGATTAACGCCAAAGAGGTGGGTATCGCGCTGTTTGGGCCGTACGTACTGGCGGTGGAGCTGGCCTCCATGCTTCTGCTTGCGGGCCTGGTTGTCGCCTTCCATATCGGCCGTGAAGAACGCGCCGGGGAAGTGCTGAGCAACCGTCCGAACGACAGCGATAAAAGAAAAACGGAGGAACACGCATGATCCCCTTAACACATGGACTGATCCTCGCCTCTGTCCTGTTTGTCCTCGGCCTGACGGGGCTGGTTATCCGCCGCAATCTGCTGTTTATGCTGATTAGCCTGGAGATCATGATCAATGCCGCCGCGCTGGCTTTCGTGGTTGCAGGGAGCTACTGGGGCCAGACCGATGGCCAGATAATGTATATCCTCGCCATCACGCTCGCCGCCGCGGAAGCGAGTATCGGCCTGGCGCTGCTGCTGCAGCTCCATCGTCGTCGCCAGAACCTGAACATCGATTCAGTAAGTGAGTTGCGCGGATGAACATGCTTGCCTTAACCATTCTTTTGCCATTGATTGGCTTTGTTTTGCTGGCCTTCTCCCGTGGCCGCTGGTCGGAAAATTTATCCGCCACCGTGGGTGTGGGCTCGGTAGGCCTGGCGGCGCTGGTCACGGCGTTTGTCGGCGTTGACTTCTTCGCCAACGGCAAACAGGCGGTCAGCGTACCGCTGTGGACCTGGATGTCGGTCGGCGACTTCAACATCGGCTTCAATCTGGTGCTGGACGGCCTCTCTCTGACTATGCTGTCCGTGGTCACCGGCGTCGGCTTCCTGATCCACATGTTCGCCTCCTGGTATATGCGCGGTGAAGAGGGTTACTCCCGCTTCTTCGCCTATACCAACCTGTTTATCGCCAGCATGGTCGTTCTGGTGCTTGCGGATAACCTGCTGCTGATGTACCTCGGCTGGGAAGGCGTGGGCCTGTGCTCCTATCTGCTGATCGGCTTCTACTACACCGATCCGAAGAACGGCGCGGCAGCGATGAAAGCGTTTGTGGTGACCCGCGTCGGCGACGTATTCCTGGCGTTCGCGCTGTTCATTCTCTACAACGAGCTGGGCACCCTGAACTTCCGCGAAATGGTCGAACTGGCGCCTGCGCACTTCGAAGCAGGTAATAACATGCTGATGTGGGCAACCCTGATGCTGCTGGGCGGCGCGGTGGGTAAATCTGCCCAGCTGCCGTTGCAGACCTGGCTGGCGGACGCGATGGCGGGTCCAACCCCTGTCTCCGCGCTGATCCACGCCGCGACCATGGTCACCGCCGGTGTTTATCTGATTGCTCGTACTCACGGCCTGTTCCTGATGACCCCGGAAGTACTGCATCTGGTGGGGATTGTCGGGGCGGTGACGCTGGTACTGGCAGGTTTTGCCGCCCTGGTGCAGACCGATATCAAACGCGTACTCGCGTATTCCACCATGAGCCAGATTGGCTACATGTTCCTCGCGCTTGGCGTGCAGGCATGGGATGCGGCAATTTTCCATCTGATGACCCATGCGTTCTTTAAAGCGCTGCTGTTCCTGTCTTCCGGTTCGGTGATTCTCGCCTGCCATCACGAACAGAATATCTTCAAGATGGGCGGCCTGCGTAAGTCAATTCCGCTGGTATACGTCTGCTTCCTGGTAGGGGGCGCCGCGCTGTCCGCGCTGCCGCTGGTGACTGCCGGCTTCTTCAGTAAGGATGAGATTCTGGCGGGCGCGATGGCGAATGGTCATCTTAATCTGATGGTCGCCGGTCTGGTCGGGGCGTTTATGACCTCCCTGTACACCTTCCGTATGATTTTCATCGTGTTCCACGGTAAAGAACAAATTCACGCTCATGCAGGGAAGGGGATTACCCATCATCTGCCGCTGATTGTGCTGCTGGTGCTCTCGACCTTTGTTGGCGCGCTGATTGTGCCGCCGCTGGAAGGCGTGCTGCCGCAGACCACCGAGCTTGAACACGGACGCGTCATGACGCTGGAAATCGCCTCCGGGGTGATTGCCATTGCCGGCATTCTGATTGCCGCCTGGCTGTGGCTGGGTAAACGCACGCTAGTGACGTCGATTGCCAACAGCGCGCCGGGTCGTCTGCTCGGTACCTGGTGGTACAACGCCTGGGGCTTTGACTGGCTGTATGACAAAGTGTTCGTTAAGCCGTTCCTCGGCGTGGCGTGGCTGCTGAAGAGCGATCCGCTGAATGCCCTGATGAACATTCCGGCGATCCTTTCCCGCTTCGCAGGCAAAGGCCTGGTGGTGAGCGAGAATGGCTATCTGCGCTGGTATGTTGCTTCTATGGGCATCGGCGCGGTCGTGGTGCTGGCGCTGCTGATGGTATTGCGTTGAGTTTGTTGGCTGGTTGAACGATTGCCGGATGGCGCTGTGTTTATCCGGCCTACAAACCCAAAATTATTTTTAGAATTCGTTTAAAATCTGTTCCTGAAGTACAGGCGTCATCGGCGAAGTCAGATCGGAGACCGCCAGCGCAGATCGACCGGAGCGTACTTGAGTACGTGAGGATGATTCGCGAAGCTCAGCCCTACGGGGCCGTCCTTACGGACGTTCGAAACGCGCTGCGTTTTGTGTGAGCACTGGCAGGATTCGGGCTGGCGAGCGAGATAGCCTGAGCAGGAGTAAAATATAAGGGACATACTTAGCTATGTTATTACCCTGGTTAATACTAATTCCCTTCATCGGCGGCTTCCTGTGCTGGCAGACTGAACGCTTTGGCGTGAAGATGCCGCGCTGGATCGCGCTGATCACTATGGGATTGACGTTTCTGCTTGGCCTGCAGTTGTGGATGCAGGGCGGCTATTCTCTCACGCAATCTACTGGTATTCCGCAGTGGCAGTCGGAATTCGTGATGCCGTGGATCCCGCGATTCGGTATTAGCATTCATCTGGCTATCGACGGTCTGTCGCTGCTGATGGTGGTGCTGACCGGGCTGCTCGGCGTGCTGGCGGTGCTCTGTTCATGGCGCGAAATTGAAAAATATCAGGGCTTTTTCCATCTTAACCTGATGTGGATCCTCGGCGGCGTGATCGGCGTATTCCTGGCTATCGACCTGTTCCTGTTCTTTTTCTTCTGGGAAATGATGCTGGTGCCGATGTACTTCCTGATCGCGCTGTGGGGCCATAAGGCCTCCGACGGTAAAACGCGTATCACGGCGGCAACCAAGTTCTTCATTTATACCCAGGCGAGCGGGCTGGTGATGCTGATTGCCATCCTGGCGCTGGCGTTTGTCCACTTCAACGCTACCGGCGTGTGGACCTTCAACTATGAAGAACTGCTGAAAACACCGATGTCCCACGGCGTGGAATACATGCTGATGCTGGGCTTCTTTATCGCTTTCGCGGTAAAAATGCCGGTGGTTCCGCTGCACGGCTGGCTGCCGGATGCGCACTCTCAGGCGCCGACCGCCGGTTCTGTTGACCTCGCGGGGATCTTGTTGAAAACCGCGGCCTACGGCCTGCTGCGTTTTGCGTTGCCGCTGTTCCCGAACGCTTCCGCCGAATTTGCCCCTATCGCCATGTGGCTGGGCGTCATCGGTATTTTCTACGGCGCGTGGATGGCCTTCAGCCAGTACGATATCAAGCGTCTGATTGCTTACACCTCTGTTTCCCATATGGGCTTCGTGCTGATTGCTATCTACACCGGCAGCCAGCTGGCTTACCAGGGCGCGGTGATTCAGATGATTGCCCACGGCCTGTCCGCTGCTGGCCTGTTTATTCTTTGCGGCCAGCTGTACGAGCGCCTGCATACGCGCGATATGCGTCAGATGGGCGGCCTGTGGAGCAAAATTAAGTGGCTGCCGGCGCTGTCGATGTTCTTTGCGGTCGCGACCCTCGGGATGCCGGGTACCGGTAACTTCGTCGGCGAATTTATGATTCTGTTCGGCAGCTATAAAACCGTACCGGTGATTACTATTATTTCTACCTTCGGTCTGGTGTTCGCTTCCGTGTACTCGCTGTCGATGCTGCATCGCGCGTACTTTGGTAAAGCAAAAAGCGAAATCGCCGCGAAAGCGTTGCCGGGAATGTCCCTGCGTGAACTGTCGATCATCCTGCTGCTGGTTGTTCTGCTGGTGCTGCTGGGCTTCTTCCCACAGCCGATTCTGGACACCTCGCACTCTGCGATGAGCAACATTCAGCAGTGGTTTGTTAATTCTGTTTCTACTACAAGGCCGTAATTCGCCATGACAATAACTCCACAACAACTGATCGCACTGCTACCGCTGCTGATCGTCGGCTTGACGGTGGTGGTTGTGATGCTCTCCATTGCGTGGCGACGCAATCATTTCCTCAATGCCACGCTGTCGGTTCTCGGCCTGAACGCCGCGCTGATATCACTCTGGTTCGTGGGTCAGAACGGAGCGATGGACGTCACGCCGTTGATTCGCGTAGATGGCTACTCGATGCTCTACACCGGGCTGGTGCTGCTGGCGAGCCTCGCCACCTGTACTTTCGCCTACCCATGGCTTGAGGGTTACAAGGACAATAAAGAAGAGTTCTATCTGCTGGTGCTGATTGCCGCGCTGGGCGGCATTCTGCTGGCGGGCGCTAACCATCTGGCGGCGCTGTTCCTCGGCATCGAACTGATTTCGCTGCCGCTGTTCGGCCTGGTCGGCTACGCCTTCCGCCAGAAACGCTCGCTGGAAGCCAGCATCAAGTACACGATTCTGTCCGCGGTTGCCTCTTCGTTCCTGCTGTTCGGTATGGCGCTGGTATATGCCAATTCCGGTAACCTTTCGTTCCTGGCGCTCGGTAAGAGCCTGACGGATGGCATGCTGCACGAGCCGCTGCTGCTAGCCGGTCTTGGTCTGATGATTGTCGGCCTTGGCTTTAAGCTGTCGCTAGTGCCTTTCCACCTGTGGACGCCGGACGTTTACCAGGGTGCGCCTGCGCCGGTCTCCACCTTCCTGGCGACCGCCAGTAAGATCGCCATCTTCGGCGTGGTGATGCGTCTGTTCCTCTATATGCCGGTTGGCGGCAGCGAGGCGGTACGCGTGGTGCTGGGCCTGATCGCCTTTGCGTCGATTATCTTCGGTAACCTGATGGCGCTGAGCCAGACCAATATCAAACGTCTGCTCGGCTACTCATCCATTTCCCATCTTGGCTACCTGCTGGTGGCGCTGATTGCCCTGCAGAGCGGCGACATGTCGATGGAAGCGGTGGGGGTTTACCTGGCCGGTTACCTGTTCAGCAGCCTCGGCGCGTTCGGCGTGGTGAGCCTGATGTCCAGCCCGTACCGCGGCCCGGATGCCGATTCGCTCTACTCCTACCGCGGCCTGTTCTGGCATCGTCCGATTCTGTCGGCGGTGATGACGGTGATGATGCTGTCTCTTGCCGGTATCCCGATGACGCTAGGCTTTATCGGTAAATTCTACGTGCTGGCGGTAGGTGTGCATGCGCACCTGTGGTGGCTGGTCGGGGCGGTAGTGCTGGGTTCAGCGATTGGCCTCTACTACTACCTGCGCGTGGCGGTGAGCCTCTATCTGAGCGCGCCGGAGAAACTGAATCGCGATGCGCCGTCTAACTGGCAGTACAGCGCCGGGGGCATCGTGGTGCTGATCTCCGCGCTGTTGGTGCTGGTGCTGGGCGTATGGCCGCAGCCGTTAATCAGTATCGTACAGTTGGCTATGCCGCTGATGTAATGATATTGGTCGTGGGTAAAAAGGATCGCTTCGGCGATCCTTTTTTTATCTGCGCGAAAACGGTGGGCTCTACTCTTTAATATTTTTTGTAATATTCATGCTTTTTATCATATTAAGCTCACTTTACATTTCCACTCATCCTCTTATTTTCCGTACTATTATTACTACGCACAATGTTGTGTTTTGTAGATGGAGAAAATGAATGAAAACAAGGCGTAAGCATTTGACCGTCGGGGAGGTTCAGCGTTTGGTTGAAGCCGCCAGGCGGGGGGCTAACCCGGAACGCGATGTCTGTTTACTGTGGATGTGTTTTAATCATGGGTGTCGGGTGAGCGAAATTCGCCACTGGAAGCTCTCTGATATCGATATTCAAAGTGGGGTCATTTATATTCGTCGGCTGAAAAATGGCTTTTCAACCACGCATCCTATTTATAAACAAGAGGTAAAGGTACTCAACGAGTGGCTGCGCGTGCGTAATAATTACCCCGGGAATAATTCCGGCTGGCTCTTTTTATCACGAAATGGCCAGCCTTTATCCCGCCAGAGAATATATCAGATGATGAAAAATCTGAGCCTTGTTGCTCAGTTGGAAATCAATGCGCATCCGCATATGTTGCGCCACGCGTGCGGTTTCGCGCTGGCGAATAACGGGGTGGATACACGATTAATCCAGGATTTCCTTGGACACCGGAATATTCAGCATACGGTTATCTATACGGCAAGTAATGATGCAAGATTTAGAGAGGTTTGGTAAATGGAATAGTCATTTTGTATCAAACTGACTCCTATGCTATCCACAGGTGGTAACAATGTCAATTTATGATTAACAATATTTTTTATTATTATTTTCATGTGGTTATATTAAATATAGGTGTCATTTATTTTTTTGGTTTCTTTAATTGGCTTCATGTATGGTTTGTGCCTCTTCCCACTCTTTAGTTTTTTATCGTGTTTATTAGGCTTTTCCCTGGTAAATATGAAATAAAAAATGCCTTCCCTGGCGATATATATTTCAATTAATTGAAGTGGTCAAATTGATACATAATGACCACTTCGTAATATTATATCCATTTCATGGGTCAATGTTTTGTTGCGTTATTAGTATCAAACGTAAATAAAAGGATGCGCAGGGTATTGCGCTTATAAGTGAATGCATTGACTGCATTGAAAAGGATAAATCATGAAAAAAACATTACTTGCTGCTGTTGTCGCTGGTTGCGCGGCGTTCTCTGGTGCTGCGCTGGCGGATGACGGTCAGGTGAAGTTTATCGGCGATATCATTGATGCTGGCTGCGACGTGGTGAACGACCTGTCCAACCCGCTGGAAGTTCAGATGGGGCAGATTGCCAAGACCGCGTTTAGCGGTACCGGGTCTACTGCGGCTGAACAGAATTTCGCGATTAAACTGGAAAACTGCCCGACTACCGTCGCTAAAGCATCGGTACTGTTCTCCGGCGCCAACGTCAACGGGGATAATGATAAACTGCAGCTGACCGGCGCGGGCGTCGATCCGGACGTGGCGACCGGCGTGGCCCTGCAGCTGGTTGATGCTAGCAGCAACTCGACGCTGCCGCTTTATACTCGTTCTGCCAGCCTGTCCATCCCGGCTACCGGCAATATCGATCTGCCGTTCCGCGTCCGTTATATCCAGACTGAGACCTCCATCGTTGCCGGTAAGGCTGACGGTACAGCCAACTTCACCATCAGCTATAACTAATTTTCCGTCTATATGACAGTGTTAGCGAGCCCTATGTGGCTCGCTTTTCCAGGGAGCTGGAGATGCAAAAATACCTGAAAGTGCTAATAGCTGGATGGCTGTTGGTCGGTGCCGCGGCGCATGCGGGAGTGGTTACCGGCGGTACTCGCCTGATCTATCCCGGCGGTAAAAAAGAGTCCTCACTGAGCGTAACCAATAATGACGCTACGCCTTATCTCATTCAAAGCTGGGTTGAGAGTAATAAAGGTGCTGCCCCTTTTCTGTTAACGCCGCCTTTATTTCGCCTTGAGGGCGAACAGCAAACCCGACTGCGGGTCATTTACAGCGGCGGTTTAGCGGAAAATAAAGAAAGCATGTTCTGGATGAACATTAAAGCGATTCCCTCCTCGCAGGCTAAAGCCGGCGCCAATACCTTACAGATCGCTATCAAAACGCGTATCAAATTGATTTATCGCCCCAAATCCGTCGAAGGAACACCGGAAATGGTGACGGAGCAGCTTCGCTGGACGCGTAGCGGTAATACCTTACAGGTCACTAATCCCACCGCCTTTTATATGAATTTTGCCGAAGTCAAAGTTGGCGGCGCCGAAGTCAAAGACGCGAACTGGGTGGGGCCGGGGGAAACGGCGCGTTTTCAATTGCCGAACGTCAGCGCCGGCGCTTTGCAGTGGAAACTGATTAACGATTACGGCGGTATCGGCGCGCTGCACCGCGCGAGTTTGTAGAGGCTTTCAGGCCAGGGAGTTCCAGAGAAAATGAAGAATAATCATAATAAATGGCGGCTTAACCGGATAGCCGGCGCTCTGGCCGTTGCGCTGCTACCGCTGAGTGATGAGGTTCTGGCGCGGGATGTTTTTAACCCGGCACTGTTGGAAATGGATGGCCCCCATACGGGCGTCAGGGATTTATCCGCTTATGAGCAGGCGGGCGGGCAGCTGCCGGGCACCTATCGGGTAGATATTTATCTTAACAACGTTTTTATGGATACCCGCGATGTGGCTTTTCAGCAGAGCAAAGGCCCGGGAGCTACGGAATTGCAGCCTTGCCTGACGGTAGAAGAGCTTGCCGCATGGGGCGTGCGCGTCGTCCAATTTCCTGAATTAGGGCACAAGTCACCCCACTGCGCGGATATTAGCGTTATACCGCAGGCAAAAGCCGATTTTCGCTTCAGCCAGCAGCGCCTGCTACTAAGCTTTCCTCAGGCGGCGGTGTCCAGCGCAGCCCGAGGCTGGGTAGATCCGAAACAGTGGGATGACGGAGTGACGGCGCTGCTGCTCAATTACTCGTTTAGCGGGGCAAATAACTGGTCACGCCAGAACGATACGCCGGACAGCGATAACCAATACGTTAACCTGCGTCCCGGAATCAACATCGGGCCGTGGCGTCTGCGGAACTACACGACCTGGGCGCGCAGCAGCAGCGGTGGAGAATCCAATAATAGTTGGGACACGGTATATACCTATGCGCAGCGCAGCATCAATGCGCTACAGGGGGTGATGACGCTGGGCGATAGCAGCACGGATGCCGATGTTTTTGAGGGCGTTCCCTTCCGTGGGGCGATGCTGGCTTCCGATGACGATATGCTGCCGGAAAGCCTGCGCGGCTATGCGCCCGTCGTTCGCGGGATTGCGCGTACTAATGCTCAGGTCATTATTCGCCAGAACGGCTATGAGATTTACCAGACCTACGTTGCGCCTGGCGCTTTTGAAATCACCGATATGTACCCGACCGGCGGTTCCGGTGATTTAGCCGTCACCATCAAAGAAGCGGATGGCAGCGAGCAGAATCTGATCGTCCCTTACGCTTCGCTCCCGGTCCTGCAGCGCGAAGGGCGCCTGAAATATAGCGTCACCTCTGGCGTATATCGCGCCTACGACAACAGCATTGACGAAACGCCTCTCAGCCAGGCGACGGCGATTTACGGCTTGCCCTGGGGGTTAACCCTTTACGGCGGCGGCCAGTTTAGCAGCAAATACCAGTCGGTGGCGTTGGGTATGGGGAAAAACCTCGGTGAACTGGGCGCCGTCTCGACCGATATCATCCAGGCCTGGTCGACAAGACAGGATAAAGAGAAAGAGAGCGGGCAGTCGGTACGTGTCCGTTACAGCAAAGACCTTCCTGGTTTGGGAACCAACGTGAGTCTGGCAGGGTATCGCTATGCGACCAGCGGTTTCTGGGATATGCAGGAAGTGCTGGATACCTATCGGGATGACACCTACACGCCTTCTATTGAACGGCGGCGCAATCGGGGAGAGGTCACGGTCAGCCAGAGCCTGGGCGAAGAGTTGGGATCGCTGTCGCTGAGCTATATCCGCGAAGACTACTGGAACAGCGGTCGCACCATGGAGTCCGTTGGCGTTGGATATAACAACAGCTGGCACGGCATCAGCTATAGCATGAACTACAGCTATAACCGCAACACTACCGACCAGAACACCGGTAAGCGTAATGACGAAGACCACCTTTTCGCCCTGAGCATCAGCGTGCCGCTGGGGGAATGGCTGCCGAAGCCGGTTTATGCCAACTACTCCCTGAACAGCAGCAAAAATGGCTCAACCAGCAATAACCTGGGTCTCTCCGGCACCTTGCTGGAGCGTAACAACCTGAGCTGGAGCGTACAGGAAGGCTATACCAGCCAGGGAAGAGGGGAGAGCGGTAGCCTCAACGCAGACTGGCGGGCGACCTACGCTGAGATTACCGGCGGCTACAGCCATGATAAATACAGCCATCGTCTGAACTACGCCCTGCGCGGCGGAGCGCTGGTGCATGAAAACGGCCTGACGCTGGGGCAGCCTTTCGGCGAAACCGTTGCGTTAATCAAGGCGCCCGGCGCCGCGGGCGTCGGCGTGAATAGCCAGACCGGGGTCAGAACCGACTGGCGGGGCTACACCGTTGTACCTTACGCCTCGCCGTATCGTAAGAATATCCTGACGCTCGATACCACGACGATGCCGGATGATGTCGACCTCGAATTGGCGACTCAGACCGTTGTGCCTACCCGTGGGGCGGTGGTTCGCGCAAATTATGCCACCAGCGTGGGTAATCGGGTGCTGATGACGGTGCGTCAGGAGAGTGGACAGCTTCTCCCTTTCGGCGCCATGGTCAGCGTCCCAGGGACGGCGTCATCTGAGCAGGCTTTTATCGTTGGAGATGGCGGACAGGTCTACCTGACCGGGCTGGAATCTAACGGCATTCTTAACGCGAAGTGGGGCGCCGGGACGCAGGAACGCTGCCAGATCCACTATACGCTGCCGTCAGCAAAACAACTTACCGGCATCATTGTAGCCCAGGCGCTTTGCCGTTAATCGAAAGGATGCAGAGACAATGAAACGATTTTCATGGGGAATAGTAGCGGGCCTGACGGCGCTGGCGATATCGCCGCAGGCGATGGCGGCATCTGGGTGGTGTCAGACGAATAGCGGGAGTGCTTTTCAGGACAGTTTTTCTTTTACTGAAACATTTACTAATCCCTCGCAAAACCAGGCAGGGATGGAGTTTCTTCGTATATATGAATGGAATACCGGGGGAACGTATCAGGCGAGGTGTGAATGTGATGCGACCACGCTTAATACATCGACTTTTTTTAAAACGACAATACCTGGCCTTGCTGCAACGCAAACGCGAAATGGCTTAAATTATTATCGTCTGAATCCATACCTGGAAATCGCTAGTGAGCTATATATCGCCGGAAAATTAAACCAGTTTGTGCCGACGCCGGTACTGGATAAGAGTAACAATTACATTAACTCATTCCCATGTAATACCACGGGTACAATTTTTGACACCGGTTCGAAAGGGTATATTTCACTCTATTTTACCCGGCCGTTCGTTGGCCGGGTGACAATCCCCCCGACGATAATCCTCAATGTTTATGGGACGCGAAAGAAAGGGAGCTATAGCGCTACTCCGATGACCCAAATCACCATGAACGGTTCGGTTACGGTTCCGCAATCGTGTGAGATAAATACCGGTCAACCGATTAACATTGATTTTGGCGATATTGCCGCCAACCACTTTAAAACAATAAATCAGATGCCCACAGGATTCACCCCGCACACGGTAAATATGACGGTGGCGTGCACCAACATTTCCGCCGGGGTAAAAATAGCGCTCTCATTCCAGGGCGCGGCCGATACCCACGACAGCACTGCGCTGGCGACTACCAATAGCGATATTGCGGTGCGCATTGAAAATATTACCGGCGTCAAAATACCCGTTATTTCAGGGATGCTGCCGGTCAATTTTAATTACCCGAGCCAGAGTGGGGACACGACCATGAAAATCTATCCGATTAATACCACGGGGCATTTACCCGGCGGAGGTGGATTTACCGCTACGGCGACCATTCAGGCAGAAATTGAATAGCAGGAGTGAATAATGAAAAAGGCGCTATGGCTGGTTTTATTGCTACCCGTTTTTTCATCTTCGGGCGGGGTCCCTTTGAATGTTAAGGGCAATATTTATTACCTCCCCTGTGACGTAAGTACCGATACGCAATATCAAGAGGTGAATTTCGGCCCACTTCCAAATATCGACTTTCAAACGCCCGGCAACGCTTCTGAGTGGAAAACTTTTTACCTGAATGTCGAAAATTGTCCGGCCGGGACAACGAAAGCCACGGTAAAATTTGATGGTGTGACGGACGGCGACGATGCCACACATTTCGCCAATATGGCCGCCAGCGACGCGGCGCAGTATATCGCGCTGCAAATAACCAGCAGCGATCATTCTACAACCTATAAAAATCAGGATCAGATGAGCATTGCTATCAACGGAAGCACCGGAAAAGGTATTTTCCCGCTGGCTGCCCGTTTATATTCAACCCGGGGTGGTGCAAAGGTGGGTAAATTTGAGTCTGTCGTACAGCTGACGTTTACCTATCAGTAACCTTATAAGCTAAATGGATGAAAAGGAATGGCGTATGCAGGAAGATACGGAATATCTGAGCGTAAAGGATGTTGAGCGTCTGGTACTTGCCGCACATTATTGTGCTCACCCGGAAAGAAATAGCTGCATGATCCAAATGTGCTTTTTGCACGGTTGCCGAATTAATGAAATTACCGCTCTGACTTTGCAGGATATCGATCTACCGCGGAAAAGGGTTTATATCCGCCGAGCGCGTCACGGTATCTCAGGTTATCACCCTTTACAGCCAAAAGAGGTTGTCTCGTTAGAGCGCTGGCTGCTGGCCAGAGAGTGTTATCCTGCTCATAATGATTTGCTGTTTATCTCCTCCCGGGGAAACCAGATGACTCGCCAGCGTTTCTATCAAATTATTCGTGAGTGCTGCGAGCTGGCGAAGCTAAAGCAAAATATTCACCCGCGGATGCTGCGCCATGCCTGCGGCTATGAACTGGGGAAAAAAGGTATTGATGACGACTCTATCCAGGATTACCTGGGTTATCGAAATTTGAAATCTATCCTGCGTTATAACAGCTACGTTGAAGAGTAGCTGGCGGCGCATTCGCGGCTTTTTTATCTGCCGCGTTACGCCTCTTTTTTATTCTACGGTATAGACCATGAAATCTTCCGCCAGCACGGTAGACGGGAATATCTCTTGGCATTCTGCCAGCAGACGCTGGCAGCCTTCAGCGTCATAGCGAGAACTAAAATGCGTGGCGATAAGGGTACCGACGCCAGCGTCGTGCGCCAGCGCGGCGGTTTGCTGGCTGGTCGAATGCCCGCGGCTGTTCGCTTTTTCCGCCATCGCCTGTTCGAGCGTCACCTCATGGACCATAACATCCACGCCGCGGGCCAGCTCCAGCGCCGCCGGGCAGGGGGCGGTATCGCCGAAAATTGCCAGCTTCTTACCCGGCGTCGTAGGGCCGAGATAGCGTCTACCGTCAATCACACGTCCATCTTCCAGCTCAACCGTCAACCCCTGTTTTAAGCGCTGGAACAACGGACCGGGGGGCACGCCTTCGGCGATAAGCTGAGCGGCATCAAGGGTACCCGGCTTATCATGCTGTTCGATACGATAGCCGTAGCATTCGACCGGATGGTTTAACGGCCAGGCGGTAACCCGAAAGCCAGCTTCATCAAGCACCAGCCCTGGCTCGACTTCGACGATAGCCAACGGGTAATCGGTCCAGGAACCGCTCAGGCGCAGCGCGGTTTCCACAAACTCTTTAAGCCCCTTTGGCCCGTACAGCGTCAGCGGCAGAGTATTGCCCTGCATCGAGCGGCTGCACAGCAGGCCGGGGAGGCCGAAAAGGTGATCGCCATGTAAGTGGGTGATAAAAATCTTGTTCAGTTTGCCGGGGTGACAGGCGGTGCGCAGAAACTGATGCTGAGTTCCCTCTCCGCAGTCGAACAGCCACATCTCCGCCATTGTTGGCTGTTGCAAATTCAGCACTATCGACGTCATATTACGCGTACGGGTCGGCACGCCAGCGGATGTCCCCAAAAAAAGTAATTCCATCGTCCAGTATCCTCAGGGCGTGGGTCAAAAAGTAAAGTATACCAACTAAGGAACCGCAGATGATGACATGGCAGGATCTTCACCACGCCGAACTGACCGTCCCCCAGCTATATGCTGTGCTGAAATTACGCTGTGCGGTGTTTGTTGTCGAACAATCCTGCGTCTATCAGGACGTCGACGGCGATGATCTGGTGGGAGAGAATCGCCATCTTCTCGGCTGGCGCGGCGATGAACTGGTGGCCTACGCGCGCATTCTCAAGAGCGATGACGAGTTTGAACCGGTAGTGATTGGCCGGGTGATTGTCAGCCCGGCGGCGCGCGGCGAGAAGCTGGGTTATCAGTTGATGGAACAGGCGTTGGCCAGCTGCCGTCAACACTGGCCGCAAAAGGCCATCTATCTTGGCGCCCAGGCGCACCTGCAAAAATTCTACGCCAGCTTCGGTTTTGTGCCGGTGACCGAGGTTTACGACGAGGACGGCATCGACCATATCGGCATGGCGTACGAAATCGCCACCCACTGACCGTCGCGCGAATTAAAAACCCGCTCCCTCATCGTGGGTACTGCTATTCCTCAGTAGTACCCCGTATAATGTGGGGTTTTTACTCCGTGGAGGTTCGCGTGCTGTCTGTTTCCACCGCGCTGGAAAGCCTATACCGCTGCCTGGATGAAGCGTTCCCGCCATCGCCCGGCACGCGAATTTTCGATGTTCCCTTTGCGCTGAATGACGCTTTTGATCCGCTGCTGTGGTGCGGTCATCAGCGACAGTGGCCGCAGTTCTACTGGCAGCAGCGCAGCGGCGATGAAGAGCTGGCGGCGCTGGGGGCGGTAAAAACCTTTGCTTCCCTGACGCTGGCGCACGCTTTTTTGCGCCAGCAGGGGCGTGATGACCTGCGAATTTGCGGCCTTAACGCCTTTCATCCTCAGCGGGGTTTGCTGCTATTGCCGAGGCTGGAGTGGCGTCGCCTGGGCGGCAGCGCCACGCTGCGTCTGGCGCTATCCAGCGAGACGTCGCTTTGCGACGATGCCCGCGCGGCGCGTGAATTTCTCGATTCTCTGGTGGCGAAACAGGCGCAACCTACTGCGGTGCCCTCTCTGCTTAGCGAACAGCATTTCCCGGCTTATCCGCAGTGGCGAGCGTTGATTACGCAGGCGACGCAGGCGATAGCGGCGGGGGAAATGGACAAAGTGGTCCTGGCTCGCGCCACCGATTTGCATTTCGCCGCGCCGTTAAACGCCGGATCGATTATGGCCGCCAGCCGCCGCAGTAACCTCAACTGCTTCCACTTCCTGATGGCCTTCAACCCGAGAGAGGCATTCGTGGGTTCAACGCCGGAACGGCTGTGGCGGCGGCGCGGCGCGCTATTGCGTACCGAAGCGCTGGCGGGAACCGTCGCCGGCGATGCGGACGATCGGCAGGCCCAGCGTTTGGGCAACTGGCTGATGGGCGACGATAAGAATCAGCGCGAAAATATGCTGGTGGTAGAGGATATCTGTCAGCGGATGCAAGGTGAGACGCGCGCGCTGGAAGTGCTGCCGCCGCAGATTGTCCGTTTGCGTAAAGTTCAGCATCTGCGGCGCTGCATATGGGCCGAGCTGGACAACCCCGATGATGCCCGCTGTCTTCATCTGCTCCAGCCCACGGCGGCGGTCGCGGGTTTGCCGCGCCAGGTGGCGCTGAATTTTATCACCCGTCATGAGCTTTTTACCCGCGGCTGGTATGCAGGCTCAGCCGGCTATCTGTCGCTGGCGCAAAGCGAATTTTGCGTCTCTCTGCGTTCGGCGAAAGTCGAAAACCATACGCTCAGACTGTACGCCGGGGCGGGGATCGTCAGCGGCTCCGACCCTGAGCAGGAGTGGCAGGAAATTGAAAATAAAGCCGCAGGATTGCGTTCGTTACTGCTTACAG
Organism: Klebsiella sp. BDA134-6; assembly: GCF_015601345.1. NCBI lineage: Bacteria > Pseudomonadati > Pseudomonadota > Gammaproteobacteria > Enterobacterales > Enterobacteriaceae > Klebsiella > Klebsiella sp. BDA134-6. Next base: position 4,194,945 of record NZ_CP064784.1, on the reverse strand, counting down.
AAACATAGATAAAACGATGCATATCAAAACGGCAACAGTCTGCTTTATCTATACTTAGCCTCAATATTTGATACTGGACAAATTCATGTCAGTAAGCGCATTTAACCGACGCTGGGCGGCGGTGATCCTTGAAGCTTTGACGCGCCACGGCGTGCAGCACATCTGCATTGCGCCCGGATCGCGCTCGACGCCTTTAACCCTGGCGGCGGCGGAAAACCGCGCGTTTATTCACCATACCCACTTTGACGAACGCGGTCTTGGCCATCTGGCGCTAGGACTGGCGAAAGCCAGCGGCCAGCCGGTGGCGGTGATTGTGACCTCCGGTACCGCGACGGCCAACCTCTATCCGGCGCTGATTGAAGCCGGGCTGACCGGCGAAAAACTCATTTTGCTGACCGCCGACCGGCCGCCGGAGCTGATCGACTGCGGGGCGAATCAGGCCATACGCCAGCCGGGCATGTTCGCCTCGCATCCGTCGCACACAATATCCCTTCCGCGCCCGTCGCAGGATATCTCCTCCCGCTGGCTGGTCTCGACCCTCGACCAGGCGCTCGGCGCGCTGCATGGCGGCGCCGTTCATATTAACTGTCCGTTTGCTGAACCGCTGTACGGCGATATGGACGACAACGGCGCCGAGTGGCAGCGGCAGCTTGGCGACTGGTGGCAGAGCGATAAGCCCTGGCTGCGCCAGTCTCTGCAGACCTCAAGCGAAAAGCAGCGCGACTGGTTTTTCTGGCGCCAAAAACGCGGCGTAGTGGTCGCCGGGCGGATGAGCGCGGAAGAGGGCGTAAAGGTTGCCGAGTGGGCGAAAACGCTCGGCTGGCCGCTGATTGGCGATGTGCTCTCGCAAACCGGGCAGCCGCTTCCCTGCGCCGATCTGTGGCTCGGCAACGGAAACGCGGTCAGCGAACTGGCGCAGGCGCAAATCATTGTCCAACTGGGCAGCAGCCTGACCAGCAAGCGCGTTTTGCAGTGGCAGGCCACCTGCGAACCCGAAGAATACTGGCTGGTGGACAACCTACCGGGGCGTCTGGATCCTGCCCAGCATCGTGGTCGTCGCCTGGTCTGCGCCATCGACCGCTGGCTTGAGCAGCACCCGGCGGAAAAACGCCAGCCGTGGGCCGTCATTATTCCTGAACTGGCGCGCCAGGCCTGGCAGGCGGCGGTCGCCAGCAGCGAGGCGTTCGGCGAGGCCCAGCTGGCGCAGCGAATCCGGCGCTATCTGCCGGATCAGGGCCAGCTGTTTGTCGGCAACAGCCTGGCGGTACGTTTAATTGACGCGCTGTCGCAGCTACCGGCAGGTTACCCGGTCTACAGCAATCGCGGGGCCAGCGGAATCGACGGCCTACTGGCGACGGCGGCCGGGGTGCAGCGCGCCAGCGCGCGCCCTACGCTGGCTATCGTCGGCGATCTGTCGGCGCTTTACGATCTCAACTCGCTGGCGCTACTGCGTCAGGCTTCAGCGCCGATGGTGCTGATTGTCGTCAACAATAACGGCGGGCAGATTTTTTCCCTGCTGCCCACGCCGCAGGAGCAGCGAAGCCAGTTCTATCTGATGCCGCAGAATATCCATTTCGCGCACGCGGCGGCGATGTTCGATCTGACTTATCATCGCCCTGCGGACTGGAATGAACTGGAACAGGCGCTGGACGTTGCCTGGCGAGCCCCCGGCGCGACGCTGATTGAGCTGGTGGTCAACGAAACCGACGGTACGCAAACTTTGCAGCGGCTGCTGGCCCAGGTGAGTCAGCTATGATCCTCCACGCGCTGGCCGAACGCGGCCAGCCGGGCCATCCCTGGCTGGTCTTTTTGCACGGTTTTTCTGGCGATTGTCGCGAATGGCTGACGGTCGGGCAGGCGTTCGGCGCGTATTCGCGTCTCTATATTGACCTGCCGGGCCACGGCGGTTCAGCGAAAATTGCGGCAAACAGCCTGGCCGAGGTTAGTCATCTTATTGAGAAAACGCTTAATAGTTACAACATACTTAAGTACTGGCTGGTGGGTTACTCCCTCGGCGGACGGGTGGCAATGTACTTTGCCTGCCAGCCGCGCGAAGGGCTCTGCGGGCTGGTTGTTGAGGGAGGGCATCCGGGGTTAGCGGATGAAAACCAGCGCTTGTTGCGCCGTCGCAACGATGCCGCCTGGGCGGAACGCTTTCGCCGCGAGCCGCTGACCCAGGTGTTTGCCGACTGGTATCAGCAGCCGGTCTTTGCTTCCCTTGATGCAGCGCAGCGAGCGGCGCTGATTGCGCTACGCAGCCGCAATAACGGCGGTACGCTGGCGGCAATGCTGCAGGCCAGTTCGCTGGCTGAACAGCCCGATCTGCGCGAGGCGTTACGGGCGCGCGAGTTCCCTTTTCACTACCTTTGCGGCGAACGCGACAGCAAGTTTCGCGCCATCGCCGATGAGCTATCGGCCACCACGCACGTGATTAATCATGCCGGACACAACGCGCATCGGGAAAACCCCGGTGCAGTCGTAGCTTGTCTGGCACAGTTTTTAGCGAGTTAACTGAAGGACACTTTATGATCTCTCTTGATGAAGCAATGCTTTACGCCCCGATTGAATGGCAGGACTGCTCCGAAGGCTACACCGACATTCGTTACCAAAAATCGGCGGACGGGATTGCCAAAATCACCATCAACCGCCCACAGGTACGCAACGCATTTCGTCCGCTGACCGTCAAAGAGATGATTCAGGCGCTGGCAGATGCCCGCTATGACGACAATATCGGCGTCATCGTGCTGACCGGTGAAGGCGATAAAGCGTTTTGCGCCGGCGGCGATCAGAAGGTCCGCGGCGACTACGGCGGCTATCAGGATGATTCCGGCGTTCATCACCTCAACGTTCTCGATTTCCAGCGTCAGATCCGCACCTGCCCGAAACCGGTGGTGGCGATGGTTGCGGGTTATTCCATCGGCGGTGGCCACGTCCTGCATATGATGTGCGATCTGACCATCGCGGCGGAAAACGCTATCTTTGGCCAGACCGGCCCAAAAGTCGGCTCTTTCGACGGCGGCTGGGGCGCCTCCTATATGGCGCGCATCGTCGGGCAGAAAAAAGCCCGTGAGATCTGGTTCCTGTGCCGCCAGTACGACGCGCAGCAGGCGCTGGATATGGGTCTGGTCAATACCGTGGTGCCGCTGGCGGATCTGGAAAAAGAGACCGTGCGCTGGTGCCGGGAAATGCTGCAAAACAGCCCGATGGCGCTGCGCTGCCTGAAGGCGGCGCTGAACGCCGACTGCGACGGTCAGGCGGGACTGCAGGAGCTGGCGGGTAACGCCACCATGCTGTTTTACATGACCGAAGAGGGTCAGGAAGGGCGCAACGCTTTCAATCAGAAGCGTCAGCCGGACTTCAGCAAATTTAAACGGAATCCGTAATGCGGCAGGCGCAGGTCTACCGCTGGCAGCTACCGATGGATGCGGGAGTGGTGCTGCGTGAACGGCGGTTAAAAACCCGCGATGGTTTGCTTCTGCACCTGCGCGACGGCGAGCGTGAAGGCTGGGGGGAAATTTCTCCCCTGCCCGGATTCAGCCTGGAAACGCTGGATGAGGCGCAGACGGTGCTGTTGGCGTGGGCAAGCGCCTGGCGCGATGGCGAGGGCGGCGCGCTGCCGACCCTGCCGTCAGCGGCTTTCGGCGCGAGCTGCGCGTTGGCGGAACTGTGCGGCGAGCTGCCGCAGACGGCGGATTATCGCGCGGCGCCGCTCTGTTCCGGCGACCCGGACGAGCTGTTCGCCAGGCTTTCGCTGATGCCCGGCGAGAAGGTCGCCAAGGTCAAAGTCGGCCTGTATGAGGCGGTGCGCGACGGCATGGTGGTCAATCTACTGCTGGAGGCGATTCCCGATCTGACGCTGCGCCTCGACGCTAACCGCGCCTGGACGCCGCTGAAAGCGCAGCAGTTCGCTAAATATGTTAATCCGCACTATCGCAGCCGCATCGCCTTTCTCGAAGAACCCTGTAAAAACCGCGACGATTCACGCGCTTTTGCGAAAGAAACGGGTATCGCTATTGCCTGGGATGAGAGCCTGCGCGAGGCGGACTTTAGCTTTGCCGCCGAGCCGGGGCTGCGGGCGGTAGTGATTAAACCGACGTTGACCGGCAGCCTGCAAAAAGTGCGGCAGCAGGTGGCGCAGGCGCATGCGCTGGGGCTGACGGCGGTCATCAGCTCATCCATTGAGTCGAGCCTTGGCCTGACGCAACTGGCGCGAATCGCCGCCTGGCTGACCCCAAACACGATACCCGGTCTGGACACCCTGAGCCTGATGCGTGCCCAACTGGTGCGCCGTTGGCCGGAAAGCGATCTGCCGTGTCTGAACGTTGATGACCTGGAGCCGCTGCTGTGACCTTTAGCGACTGGCCCTGGCGCCACTGGCGGCGGCTGCGGGAAGAGGCTCAGGCGCTGCGCCTGAACGAGCGGCGGCTAAGCTGGCGGGAGCTGTGCGCGCAAATTGATGCGCTGGCGGCGGGATTTCACGCCCGGGGCGTTCGCGACGGCGATGGCGTGCTGCTTCGTGCTTACAACCAGCCCGATGCTCTGCTGGCGTGGCTGGCCCTCCTGCAGTGCGGCGCGCGCGTCCTGCCGCTGAATCCTCAGTTGCCGGCTCCTCAGCTGGCGGAACTGCTGCCGTCTTTGGGTCTGCGTCACGCGCTGGTGCTAAACGGCGGCGACCTTCCGGCGGCGCTTAATCCATTAGCGTTGCACGCCGGCGACGGCGTCCACGCGGTCGACTGGCGAGAAGATCGTATCGCGTCCATGACGCTAACCTCGGGGTCGACGGGACTACCGAAAGCGGCGGTGCACGCTTTTCGCGCCCATCTTGCCAGCGCAGAAGGCGTGCTGGCGATGATACCCTTTGCGCAGCAGGACGACTGGCTGCTGTCGCTGCCGCTGTTTCACGTTTCCGGCCAGGGTATTCTCTGGCGCTGGCTGTTTGCTGGCGCAGGCCTGACGGTACGCGACAAGCAGCCGCTGGAACACGCTTTACGCGGTTGTACCCACGCCTCCCTGGTACCGACTCAGCTTTGGCGTCTGCTTAACGGCGACGCCAGGGTGTCGTTAAAAGCGGTTCTGCTCGGCGGCGCGGCGATTCCGGTGGCGCTAACCGAGCAGGCCGGTCAGCGCGGTATCCGCTGCTGGTGCGGCTACGGGCTAACCGAGTTTGCCTCGACGGTATGCGCCAAGGAGGCGGACGGCCTGGCGGACGTCGGGCGGCCACTGCCGGGGCGCGAACTGCGGATTGTCGACGGTGAGGTCTGGCTGCGCTCGGACAGCATGGCTGAAGGCTACTGGCGCGATGAGCAAATAGTTCCACTGGTTAATGAACACGGCTGGTTTGCTACCCGCGATCGCGGCAGGCTTGATAACGGCAATCTGACCATTCTCGGAAGAATGGATAATCTCTTTTTCAGCGGCGGGGAGGGCATTCAACCGGAAGAGGTGGAGCGGGTCATTGGCGCTCACCCTTGGATCCAGCAGATTTTTATCGTGCCGCAGGATGACGCGGAGTTTGGCCAGCGGCCGGTGGCGGTGGTGGAGTGCGGCGAGCATTACGACCCGTCCGCGCTGGCGTGCTGGTGCGCCGATAAGCTGGCTCGCTTTCAGCTGCCGGTGCGCTGGCTGCGGTTGCCTGAATCGCTGAAAACCGGCGGCATTAAAATTTCCCGCCGGGCGCTACGTGACTGGGTCAACCAGCAGGCCATACCCGGCTCAGACGCGCTGGACGTTCAGTAGCTGCTTCGTATGCCAGCGGCCCAGCGCAAAAACGGTGGTCAGCGCGCCGAGCAGGGCGCAAAACATATCCGACTGGGTATCCCAGGGATCGCCCTGGGTGCCGAGAAACTCCTCTGCGCCCTGTCCCAGCGCCAGCGCCGCCCACCATTCGATCAGTTCATAGACGGCGCTAATCGCCAGCGCAATACAGCAGACCAAGAAACCGAGCATTTTCCGCCCGTGAACGTAGCCACCGCGCAGCAGAATCTCCCGCGCCGCCAGCGCCGGCACCAGTCCCTGGAAAAAGTGCCCCAGCTTGTCATAGGGGTTACGGCTCAGTCCCAGCCATGCCTGTACGTCAAAACCGATGGGCACTTTCGCATAGGTGTACATGCCGCCGACCATCAAAATGATGGCATGGAAGAAAATCAGCGTGTAAAGCAGCGGCGTCAGCGGATAGCGCGAGCGCGTGGCCAGCAAAAGCGGAACGATGATGATCACCGGCGTGACTTCCATCAGCCAGGTAAGCTTATCCCCCGCGCTGATACCGGTGTAAACAAGAATCAGGGCCAGCGCCAGCGCGGCGAATGTTAACCCCGAACGGGATGCGGCGACGGTCATAACGGATCACCAGAAAGTTAAAACGATAACTATCAGGCAGATGTGGTGGAAATTCAACGTATACCGTCATTGGCGGCGCTGAGCGACCGCCAATGACGTTGAGCATCAGGAGGAGGGCAGATCGCCCTGCGTATTAAGCTGACGTTTGCGCCAGTACCGCAGCAGCGGGGGGACAACAATCACCGCGATGGCCAGAAACAGAAGCGTTTTCGTCACGCCGCTTTGCCACAGAATCGCCACGTTGCCATTGCTGATGGACAGCGCGCGGCGCAGGTTCTGCTCCAGCATCTCTCCCAGCACAAACCCTAAGATCAGCGGCGACATCGGGAAGTGCATCTTACGCATAATGTAGCCCAGCACGCCCAGCCCAACCATCAACAGCAGGTCGAAGGTGGTGCTGTGTACGGCGTAGACGCCGACCGCGGACACGGCGGCGATAGCCGGGGCCAGAAACCATAGCGGTATCGTCAGCATGCGGGTGAACAGGCCGATCAGCGGAATGTTCATAATCAGCAGCATCACGTTGGCGATCAGCAGCGCGGCAATTAACCCCCAGACGATATCCGGCTGTTCGGTAAACATCGCCGGTCCCGGCGTGATGTTGTAGAGGGTCAGGGCGCCCATCATCACCGCGGTGGTCCCGGAGCCGGGAACGCCGAGCGTGAGCATCGGAATAAACGAGCCGCAGGCGGAGGCGTTGTTCGCTGCTTCCGGCGCCGCGACGCCGCGAATATCGCCCTTCCCGAAGGTGTCGCTATTGCCGCTGAGCTTTTTCTCGGTCATATAGGTGATAGCGCTGGCAATGGTCGCCCCTGCGCCCGGCAGAATGCCGACAAAGAAACCCACCACCGATGAGCGCAGGGTCGCGCCCACGCACTGGCCCGCCTCTTTGGCGTTAAACAGCATGCGTCCGGTTTTCCGTACCAGCTTCTGCCCGCCGCTGGTGCTTTCCAGCATCAGCAAAATCTCCGAAACCGAAAAGAGCCCGATCACCACCACGATAAACTGCACGCCATCGGAAAGATGAACGCTGTCGAAAGTGAAGCGGTACACGCCGGTATTGGCATCAACGCCTACCGTCGCCAGCCCCAAACCGATTAACGCGGCGAGAAACGACTTCAGCGGATTTTCCGCCATCATGCTACCAAGGCAGGCGATGGCAAAAATCATCAGGGCGAAATATTCTGCCGGACCGAACGCCAGCGACCACTGCGCCAGCACCGGCGCGAACAGGATGATCCCGCCGATAGCGATCATTGAACCAACAAAGGAGCTCACGGCAGAGATCGACAGCGCTACGCCGCCACGTCCCTGCTGCGCCATCGGATAACCGTCGAGAGCGGTCATAATGGCGGCGGCATCACCGGGGACGTTAAGCAGGATAGACGAAATGCGTCCGCCGTATTCACAACCAATATAGACCGTAGCCAGCAGGATTAACGCTGATTCCGCGGGCAGGTGCAGAGCAAAGGCCAGCGGCAGTAAGATCGCGACACCGTTAATCGGGCCCAGACCCGGCAGGAGACCGACGATAGTGCCCACAAAGCAGCCAATTAGCGCGATGGTCAGGTTGCCCGGCGTCATGGCAACGGCGAAGCCCTGTGATAAATAAATCCAGATATCCATAACCTTCTCCGTTAACTCAACCAGATGCCGAGCGGCAGGGTGACATCAAGCAGGGCGTCAAAGACGTACCACAGCGCGATGCCCATCGCGACGCCGGCTACCCCGGCAGCGGGCAGCGTGGCGCCAAACAGCAGGCCAAACACGGCGGTCAGCAGCGCGGTGGCCAGAGGAAAACCCAGCCATTCAAAACCCCACGCATAGATCCCCAGCGCCACCACCATAGTTAATAGACGTTGTAAAACCCGGCGCCCGGGCCACGTGATAGCGTCGGGCCGACGCAGAAGCAGCAAGACAGAGCACACCAGCATCAGGCCGATAATGCCGACCGGGAAAGGACGTGGGCCGACAGGCTCATAGGCGTATTCGCTGTGAATTTGCCAGGCGATAAACATTCCACCCGCGCAGAGCAGCAGCCACACTCCGGCAAAAATACGATCGCTCATCGCAACCTCCGCAAATTATTTGGCCAGGCCAAAGGATTTCGCCTGCAGGCGATACGCTTCCACCTGTTTTTTGACATAGGCGTCCAGTTCCTTACCGTTCATGTTGAATTCAAACAGGCCGCGCAGCTCGCGCTGCTTTTTGAACGCGTCGGTCTGCTGCAATTTCGTGAACTCATCCACCCACCACTGATAGTCGGCGTCGCTGACTTTCGGACCCACGAAGAAGCCGCGAATAATCGGCCAGACCAGGTCGTAGCCCTGCTCTTTGGCGGTGGGGACATCGGCGAGCGCGCCCGGTAGCCTTTCGTTAGCGAACACCGCCAGCACGCGGATTTTATTGCCCTGGAGATAAGGCACCATTTCGCTGAGATCGCCGGAAACCGCCTGCACGTGATTGCCCAGCAGCGCGGTGACCGGTTCGCCGCCGCCCTCAAAGGCCACGTAGCGCATTTTGTGTGGATCGACGTTCGCTTTTTGCGCCAGCAGCGCCGCTTTCATCCAGTCCTGGCTACCGATTGAGGCGCCAGCGCCGATGACGATACTGGCGGGATTTTTTTCCATCGCCGCCATAAACGACGGCAGGTCTTTCCACGGCGAGTCGGCGCGGACGGCGATCATGCCGTAATCGGTGCCGACGCTGGCCAGCCAGCGCACATCATCCACGCCGTAGCGGCCAAACTTACCCTGCGCCAGGTTGAGCAGCGAGCCGCCGGAGAAAGCGACTACGGTACCGGGTTCGCCGGGGCGCTGGGCGACGATCGCGTTGTAGGCCACTGCCCCTACGCCGCCGGGCATGTAGGTGACGCGCATCGGTTTTTCGATGGCGCCGGTTTCCATCAGGCTGACCTGGATCAGCTTGCAGGTGAGATCGAAGCCGCCGCCGGGCTTGGCGGGCGCGATACATTCGGTACGGGAAGGCGCCTCGGCGGCCAGGGCAGAGGCGGTTAAAAGGCATAATGCAATGGCGCTAGCACGGCGCAGGAATGGCATATTCATAAGCTTCCTCAGTCAGATACAGGGGACGTTTTTTTAATTATGTGAACCGGCATGTGGCTATTCGGTTGCGTGATTGTTAAAACAATTACCTTTCATTTCCCTTTCAATGCAGCAGCAACTTTTCAGGATGTGATATGCGTCTCTTACTGGCAGAAGATAACCGTGAGCTGGCTCACTGGCTGGAGAAAGCGCTGGTGCAGGGCGGGTTTGCCGTGGACTGCGTATTTGATGGCCGGGCGGCCGATCATCTGCTGCAAAGCGAAAAATATGCGCTGGCGGTGCTGGATATCGGCATGCCGGGACTCGACGGCCTGGAGGTGGTGCAGCGCTTGCGAAAGCGCGGGCAGACCCTTCCCGTCCTGCTGTTAACCGCCCGCAGCGCGGTGGCGGACCGGGTTAAAGGGCTGAACGTCGGCGCCGATGACTATTTACCAAAACCTTTTGAGCTCGAAGAGCTGGATGCCAGGCTGCGCGCGCTGCTGCGGCGTAGCGAAGGCCAGGTGCATGAGGTGCAACAGATCGGTTCTCTGGAATATCGTGATGAAGGCTATTTTTTACTCTGCGGACAAACGCTGTCATTGACGCCGCGCGAGCAGGCGCTGCTGACGGTGCTAATGTTTCGCCGTACGCGGCCGGTGTCGCGCCAGCAGCTATTTGAACAGGTTTTCAGCCTGAACGATGATGTCAGCCCGGAAAGCATCGAGCTATATATCCATCGTCTGCGTAAGAAACTTCAGGAGAGCAACGTGCGTATCGTGACCCTGCGCGGCCTGGGCTACGTGCTGGAGCTCGCTCATGAGATGGGGTAAACCGCAGTCGTTGTTCTCCCAGCTGCTGCTGTTTCTCGGCCTGCCGCTGGTTTTGCTGTGGGGGCTGTCGGCGTTTAATAGCTACGTCAGCGCCCTGCAGGCGGCGACCCAGGCTTACGATCGTACGCTGCTCTCCTCTGCCCGCACGGTGGCGGAGCGCCTGGTGGTACGCCACGGCAGGCTGGAAGTGAATGTTCCCTGGGTGGTGCTCGATAGCTTCGAGCTCAATATGAACGATCGCCTGTACTATAAAGTTCTCGATCCCGAGAGACGGGTGATTTCCGGTTTTGACGACCTACCATCGATGCCGCCCTCAACCTCTCGTACCGAGCTCTATCCGGCGCTGGCGTGGTTTTATCATACCGAGTATCGCGGTCAGGCCATCCGCGTGGCGCGGCTGCTGCAGCCAGTTAACGAAGGCGGCGTTGTCGGAATGGCGGAAATCTATATCGCCGAAACGCTGCAGTCGCGGCGATGGCTGGCGGGGCAGCTGCTGTTTTCATCATGGATCTCGCAGGGGCTATTAGTGCTATTGACGCTGGTGCTCGCTGGCTGGTTGCTGCGCCGCGTGCTACGGCCAATGCGTCGGCTTTCGGCGCTGATGGTGCGGCGTGAACCCGGCCTGCTGACGCCGCTGCCGGAGCTGCTGCCGTGGTCGGAAACTCGTCTGCTGATCGTGGCCTTTAACCGCTATATCGACCGGTTACGGGTGATGATCTCCCGCCAGGAACGGTTTAGCGCCGACGCGTCTCATCAGCTCAAAACGCCGTTAGCGGTGTTGAAAACGCAGGCCTCAGTGGCGCTGGCGAGCGGCGATCCCCGGCTGTGGCGAGAGAGCCTGGAGGCGATGAGCGGCACGCTTGACAGTACGATTCTGCTCACTGAACGCCTGCTGCAGCTGGCCACCATCAAACGTAAAGAGCAGGGCGAACACGCGTTTCCGCCGGTGGACCTGTATGAGATTGTCCACAATAGCTGCTTTTCTCGTCTTCAGCAGGCGCGGAGCAAGGCTATCGATCTCGGCTATGAGGGCGAACCCTCGACGGTGACCATCGCCGGCGATGGCGTGCTGTTGAGCGAGCTGTGCGCGAATCTGCTGGATAACGCGATTCGCTATACGCCGCAGGGCGGTATCGTCACCGTCAGCCTGCATCGTGACGGAGAGGCGGTATTGCTGGACGTCGAAGACAGCGGGCCGGGTATCGATGATGCGCAGATTCAGCAGGCACTCATGCCGTTCCATCGTCTGGAAAACGTGGGTGATAACCCCGGCGCCGGGCTTGGCCTGGCGCTGGTCAGCGATATTGCGCGCCTGCACCGCAGCCATCCGCAGCTGCTGCGCAGCGAAACGCTGGGCGGGCTGAAGGTCAGGCTGCGCTTTTTGCGCGCTTTTTCAGAGTAAGCCTTTCAGGGTGAGGGTCCTGCGGGTCGCCACGTTCAAATCATAGTGGGGAAGATCTTCGGCTTTCACCCAGGCGTAGTCCTGGAACTCTTCGTTGATTGTCACGTCGCGATTGGCGCTGATGCAGTCGAAGATCAGGTAAATCATATAAATCTCTTCCCGGTGGCCATCGGCGTAAGTTTTAACCCGGACGTCGTCGCTAAAGGTCCACGGAGTGATGTCGGTCAGCTGCAGTTTTTCGCCCAGCTCTTCACGAATTTCTCGCCGCAGCGCCTCTTCAATGCGTTCGCCCGGCTCGACGCCGCCGCCGGAGATCGCCCACTGGCCGGGAAATACGCCACGATCGTCGGCCATTTTGCACAGCAGGTAGTGGCCTTCATGTTGAATGAGCGGACAGACGATAGTCCTTTGACGCATGATTTCTCCTTAATGATGACAGGGATACTAACGGGAAGGCCCAGTTTGCGAGCCGCCTCGGCAAACCGCAAGCGAAAACACGCGGCGAAGATGAGCGGTGTTAGGGTAAGCGCAGGGTATTGGGTCAGGGGCCATCATGGAACAGATAGCGCAAAATGGCAGCCTTAAGGGCTGCCATCAGTACTTATTCTCCGTGCTTTAAGAGCTGCAATGCCGCTGCAACACCTGCGCCGTAGTCGGGGTGGACTTCGCTGAACAGGCCAATTTGTCGCTGCTGAATAAAGTCAGGGATATCCCGCATATCATTGGCGATACGCTGAAACATACGCTGATGCTCATCTTCGCTTAATAGCTCAAACAGCCTGCGCGGCTGGCTAAAGTAGTCGCTATCTTCCCGGTGATCCCAGTGCGCCGCCGCGCCTTCAAGGCTTAAAGGCGGCTCGCTAAAGTCCGGTTGTTCCTGAAACACGCCAAAACTGTTGGGCTCATAGGTGACACCGTTGCCGCTATTGCCATCAACGCGCATCGCGCCGTCGCGGTGATAGTTATGGAACGGGCAGCGCGGCGCATTGACCGGAATTTGATGATGGTTAATGCCCAGACGATAGCGCTGGGTATCGCCGTAGGAAAACAGCCGTCCCTGTAGCATCCGGTCCGGAGAGAAGCCCACGCCAGGCACCACGTTCGCTGGATTCATCGCGACCTGCTCAACCTCAGCGAAGTAGTTATCCGGGTTGCGGTTAAGTTCCAGTACCCCGACTTCAATCAGCGGATAATCGCCGTGCGGCCAGATTTTGGTCAGATCGAAGGGGTTGTAAGGGACCCGGCTGGCTTCTGCTTCCGGCATTATCTGCACGTAGAAGGTCCAGCGCGGGAAATCGCCTCTCTCAATCGACTCATAGAGATCGCGCTGCGAACTCTCGCGATCTTCTGCCACCAGGCGTTTCGCTTCATCATCCATCAGGTTGGCGATCCCCTGCTGGGATTTGAAGTGGAATTTCACCCAAAAACGTTCATTTTCAGCGTTGATAAAGCTGAACGTGTGGCTGCCGAAACCGTGCATATGGCGATATGAGCGCGGGATGCCGCGGTCGCTAAAGTCGATGGTTAACTGGTGCAGCGTTTCGGGAAGCAGGGAGAAAAAATCCCATTTCCAGGTCGGATTACGCAGGTTGGTCCGCGGGTCGCGTTTGACAACGTGGTTAAGGTCGGGAAATTTCAGCGGGTCGCGAAGGTAAAAAATGGGCGTATTGTTGCCCACCAGATCCCAGTTGCCCTCTTCGGTATAGAACTTGATAGAGAAGCCGCGGATATCGCGCTCGGCGTCAGCGGCACCGCGTTCTCCGGCGACGGTTGAGAAGCGCAGGAACAGATCGGTGGTTTTACCTATTTCGGCGAACAGTCTTGCGCGCGTATAGCGGGTGATATCGTGGGTGATAGTCAGTTTACCGTAAGCGCCGGAGCCTTTAGCGTGCATTCGGCGTTCCGGGATTACCTCACGGTCAAAGTGGGCCAGTTTTTCCAAAAACCAGACATCCTGCAGCAGCATCGGGCCGCGAGGACCTGCAGTGACGACATTATTATTATCGACGACCGGCGCGCCGGCGCCGGTGGTTAGTCCTTTCTTGCTCATCTTTATCTCCTGACAAAGTTTTATGTAACTTATTCATCTCCCTGAAGGAAAGAAATAAGCTGAGCACACTTTGTAGAATAAATAGCCAGCACGGACAATCTGGCTCTGGCTATCGAATTGATACCCGGAGCCGTTGGCAAAATCCCGGTAGCAACTGGTTACAATCACAATGGCAAACGTCGCTTTAGTTCATTGATTCCTTAGCATTCGGCAGTACAATTTCGCGGTTTTTTGGGATTTTCTTATTATTATTTTTCTGGATAGATAAAAATGAAAAAAAGCATATTTATGGCCCTCGCTGGCATGATGTTCGTCTCGACGGCGGCAAATGCGATCAGCGTCAGCGGGCAGGCCGGTGAGCACTACACCAATCTTGGCGTTGGATTCGGCACCGAATCGACCGGTCTGGCGTTAACCGGCAACTGGCTGCACAATGATGACGACGGCGATGCGGCGGGTCTGGGATTGGGCCTGAACATCCCCCTCGGGCCATTCCTGGCCACCGTGGGCGGCAAAGGCGTTTACACCAATCCAAACAACGGCGATGAGGGCTACGCGGCGGCGGTTGGCGGCGGTCTGCAGTGGAAAATCGGCGACAGCTTCCGTCTGTTCGGCGAATACTATTACTCTCCGGATTCACTCTCCAGCGGCATCGACAGCTATCAGGAAGCCAATGCCGGCGCGCGCTTTACCATTATGCGTCCTCTGAGCATCGAAGCCGGCTACCGCTACCTCAACCTGGCGGGTAAAGACGGCAACCGCGATAACGCAGTCGCGGACGGTCCGTACGTCGGCGTCAACGCCAGCTTCTAATCTCTTCGGCGCGGTATTCCGCCGCGCCTGATTTTCAGGCTTTTTCGCCAGCCGCTTTGCGATATAGTATTTCTACTTATCAGGCTGGAGTTCACAATGTTAAACGTGGAAATGCTGTCCACCGGCGATGAAGTGCTGCATGGGCAAATCATCGATACCAATGCCGCGTGGCTGGCGGATTTCTTTTTTAATCAAGGATTACCCTTAAAGCGTCGCCATACCGTTGGTGACGATCTCGACTCCCTGGTGGCGATTTTACGCGAGCGTAGCGAGCATGCCGATGTGCTGATCGTCAACGGCGGTCTGGGGCCGACCAGCGACGACCTGAGCGCGCTGGCCGCCGCGACGGCCAAAGGCGAAGGGTTGATTTTGCACGAAGCGTGGCTGGAAACCATGACCCGTTTCTTTGCTGAGCGTGGAAGGCCCATGGCCGCCAGCAATCGTAAACAGGCGGAAATTCCGCAAAGCGCCGAGATGATCGATAACCCGGTTGGAACCGCCTGCGGTTTTGCCGTGCAGCTAAACCGCTGCCTGATGTTTTTTACCCCCGGCGTGCCTTCTGAATTTAAGGTGATGGTCGAGCAGGAAATTTTACCGCGCCTGCGCGAACGTTTCCCGCTGCCTGCTGCGCCGCTGTGTCTGCGTTTGACCACCTTCGGCCGTTCCGAAAGCGAACTGGCGCAGAGCCTCGATCATCTGCAGCTGCCGCCGGGCGTGGTGATGGGGTATCGCTCCTCGATGCCGATTATTGAACTGAAGCTGACCGGGCCCGCTGAACAGCGCGAGGCGATGCTGGCGCTGTGGCCGGAAGTGCAGAAAGTGGCCGGAGAGAGCATGATTTTCGAAGGCACCGAAGGCCTGCCCGCGCAGATCGCCCGTCGTCTGCAGGAGCGTCAGCTAAGCCTGACGCTGAGCGAGCAGTTTACCGGCGGCCTGCTGGCGTTACAGCTTTCACGCGTCAATGCGCCGCTGTTGGCCAGCGAAGTCATTCCTTCGCAGGAAGAGACCCTGGCGCAGTCCGCGCGCTGGGCGGCGGAGCGGCGCGAGAAACATTTTGCCGGCCTGGCGCTGGCGGTCAGCGGCCAGGAGAGCGATCACCTGAATTTTGCGCTTTCCACGCCGGACGGCACCCACGCGCTGCGGGTGAAATTCACCACCAGCCGCCACAGCGTCCAGGTGCGTCAGGAGGTATGCGCGATGATGGCCCTGAACATGCTGCGCCGTTGGCTAAACGGCCAGCCGGTGGCTGGCGAGCACGGCTGGATTAACGTCGTTGAATCTCTCTCGGTGTAAAAAAGCCTCCGCGTCGGGAGTCCTTCCCGACGCGGGCTGAGTCCAGCCAGCTGTACTTGCTTTTAAATATTCTGTGCACTACCTCGCATTTTTATCCCTCCGAACGTCCACCCTGCTGGAATAGCGTCGTCATTTGAAGCCGCTCACAATTTATCCGCCTGACAACCGCAACACTGATTCCAGTATTCAGGATTGGAGTCCAGTATGTTGGAATCAAGCAAAGTCCCGGCGCTGACCCGCGCCATTGATATTCTCAATTTGATCGCCCGCATCGGTCCCTGCAGCGCGGCGACCATTATTGACGAACTGGGTATTCCGAAAAGTACCGCCTATCTGCTGCTGGGAGAGCTGAAAAAACAGCGCTTCCTCAGCATGGATAATCAGGATAACTACTGCCTGTGGACCAAGCTGGTTGAGCTGGCCGGGCAGGCGCTGAGCAAAATGGACCTGCGCGAGCTGGCGCGTCCACGCCTGACGCAACTGATGGATCAGTGCGGGCTGCTCTGCCACCTGGGCATTATCGACAGCGGCAACGCCTACTACATTCTGAAGATTGAGTCCCCGGCCACCATCAGCGTGCGCTCGCATGAGGGTAAGAGCCTGTCGCTGTATCGCTCCGGTATCGGTAAATGCCTGCTGGCCTGGCAGCCCGAGCGGGTTCAGGAGTCGATTATCAGCGAGCTGCGGTGGGAACGGGCGACGCCAACCACTATCACCAGCGCCCAGCAGCTTCGTGATGAGCTGGGGCGTATTCGCGCCCGCGGCTGGAGCTTCGATAACGGCGAAGACTATCCCGACGTTCGTTGCGTGGCCGCGCCGGTGTTTAACGCCAATAACGAGCTGACCGCCGCCATTTCCGTGGTGGGTACTCGTCTGCAAATCAATGAAGACAATCGCGATTACCTCGCCGGTAGGGCGATTGCCTGCGCCAAAGATATTTCCCGTCTGCTGGGGTGGAAGAGCCCCTTCGAACAACAAGCCTCATAATAAGGAGAAGATCATGACCCTACCGAAAATTAAACACGTCCGCGCCTGGTTTATCGGCGGTGCTACCGCAGAGAAAGGCGCTGGCGGCGGCGATTATCATGACCAGGGGGCAAATCACTGGATTGACGATCATATCGCCACGCCGATGAGCAAATATAAACAGTATGAACAGTCTCGCCAGTCGTTTGGCATCAACGTTCTCGGCACGCTGATCGTTGAAGTGGAAGCCGAAAACGGGCAGACCGGTTTTGCGGTGTCGACCGCGGGCGAGATGGGCTGCTTTATCGTGGAAAAACATCTGAACCGCTTTATCGAAGGTAAGTGCGTCAGCGATATCAAACTGATTCATGACCAGATGCTTAACGCCACCCTGTACTACTCCGGATCTGGCGGCCTGGTGATGAATACCATCTCCTGCGTTGACCTGGCGCTGTGGGATCTATTCGGCAAAGTGGTTGGGCTGCCGGTTTACAAACTGCTGGGCGGCGCGGTGCGCGATGAAATTCAGTTCTACGCCACCGGGGCACGTCCGGACCTGGCAAAAGAGATGGGCTTTATTGGCGGCAAAATGCCGACCCACTGGGGGCCGCACGATGGCGACGCGGGGATCCGCAAAGATGCCGCGATGGTGGCCGATATGCGCGAAAAATGCGGACCGGACTTCTGGCTGATGCTGGACTGCTGGATGAGCCAGGACGTTAACTACGCCACTAAACTGGCCCACGCCTGCGCGCCGTCTAACCTTAAGTGGATCGAAGAGTGCCTGCCGCCGCAGCAGTACGAAGGCTACCGCGAGCTGAAACGCAATGCGCCAGCCGGCATGATGGTCACCAGCGGCGAGCACCACGGCACGCTGCAATCTTTCCGCACGCTGTCGGAAACCGGCATCGATATTATGCAGCCTGACGTGGGCTGGTGCGGCGGTCTGACCACGCTGGTGGAGATTGCGGCGATCGCCAAATCGCGCGGCCAACTGGTGGTGCCGCACGGCTCGTCGGTCTATTCGCACCACGCAGTTATTACCTTTACCAACACGCCGTTCAGCGAGTTTCTGATGACCAGTCCGGACTGCTCAACGATGCGTCCACAGTTTGACCCGATTCTGGTTGACGAGCCGGTGCCGGTAAACGGGCGCATTCATAAAAGCGTGCTGGATAAACCGGGCTTCGGCGTCGAGCTGAATCGCGACTGCAACCTGAAACGTCCTTATAACCACTGATCCCGTCGTACCGCACAGCGCAGATGTGCGGCCCATTGTTGAGGATATTACGATGAGCAACACCTTGCTTGAGAGCGTGGTGAAGAAAAACCGCGCCCGTTTGATCCCTTTTATGCTGGCGCTGTACGTGCTGGCGTTTCTTGACCGTTCGAATATCGGCTTTGCCAAAGAGACTTACCAGCTGGATACCGGCCTGAGCAATGAGGCCTATGCGCTGGGGGCGGGGATTTTCTTTGTGGTGTACGCCTTTCTCGGGGTGCCTGCCAACCTGCTGATGCGCAAATTCGGCGCAAGAAAATGGATCGGCTGCACCACCTTGCTGTGGGGGCTTCTCTCCGCGGCGATGGCGTGGGCGGATACCGAAGCGAAGTTTCTGCTGGTGCGCACCCTACTGGGCGCCGCGGAAGCGGGCTTCTTCCCGGGTATGATCTACCTGACTTCCCAGTGGTTCCCGCAGCAGAACCGCGCCAGCATTATGGGGCTGTTTTATATGGGCGCGCCGCTGGCGCTGACCCTCGGGTCGCCGCTCTCCGGCGCGCTGCTGGAAATGCACGGCTTTATGGGGCATCCCGGCTGGTTCTGGATGTTTATCATTGAGGGGCTGCTGGCGGTCGGCGCCGGGTTCTTTACCTTCTTCTGGCTTGACGATACGCCGCAGAAGGCGCGTTTCCTGAGCGCTGCCGAAAAACAGGCGTTAATCAGCGAGCTGGCCAGCGAAGAGCAGAAAAAGGTGACCTCGCGTTTGTCCGATGCGTTGCGCAACGGCCGCGTCTGGCAGCTGGCGATTATCTATCTCACCATTCAGGTGGCGGTTTACGGCCTGATCTTCTTCCTGCCAACCCAGGTTGCCGCGCTGCTCGGCACCAAGGTGGGGTTCGTGGCGTCGGTGGTGACCGCGATCCCGTGGGTGGCCGCGCTGTTCGGTACCTGGCTGATTCCCCGTTATTCCGATCGTACCGGCGAGCGGCGTAATGTGGCGGCATTTACCCTGCTGGCAGCAGCAATCGGCATCGCGGTCTCTGGCCTGGTTTCACCGGTGCTGGCGATTATCGCGCTGTGCGTTGCCGCCGTGGGCGTCATTGCCGTACAGCCAGTGTTCTGGACCATGCCGACGCAGCTGTTGTCCGGCACGGCGCTGGCCGCGGGCATCGGTTTCGTCAACCTGTTTGGTGCCATCGGCGGTTTTCTGGCCCCGATTATCCGCGTCCAGGCTGAAACAATGTTCGCGAGTGATTCTGCCGGATTAGTGACGCTCGCCTGCGTGGCGATTGTCGGAGTTGTTATTATCTTTTCGCTGCGCGTCAATCGCACGGTACCGCAGGCTGGCAGCGTACAGCATTAATGTAAGGGAGAACTATGAACGCAATTTTATCGAACTCATTTAAAGCGGGATTGTTGCAAGGGGAAGCGCAAATCGGCCTGTGGCTGAGCTCAACCTCTTCGTATATGGCTGAGATTGCCGCCACCTCGGGTTACGACTGGCTGCTGATCGACGGTGAACATGCGCCCAATACCATTCAGGACCTGTATCATCAGCTGCAGGCCATCGCGCCCTACGCCAGCCAGCCGGTTATTCGCCCGGTGGAGGGCAATCGTAGCCTGATTAAACAGGTGCTGGATATCGGCGCCAGAACGCTGCTGATCCCGATGGTCGATACCGCTGAACAGGCGCGGGAGATCGTCTCGGCTACCCGCTATCCGCCGGTGGGCACCCGCGGCGTCGGGGCCGGGGTGGCCCGCGCCGCGCGCTGGGGGCGGGTGGCGAACTATATGGCGCAGGCCAACGATGAACTGTGCCTGCTGATTCAGGTGGAGAGCAAAACGGCGCTTGATAATCTGGATGCGATCCTCGAAGTGGAAGGGATTGACGGCGTCTTTATCGGCCCGGCTGACCTATCGGCCTCGCTGGGGTTTCCGGATAACGCCGGTCACCCGGAGGTGCAGCGGATCATTGAGCAGAGCATCCGCCGCATTCGCGAAGCGGGAAAAGCCGCTGGATTCCTGGCCGTTGACCCGGAGATGGCGCACAAAGCGCTGGCGTGGGGGGCCAATTTTGTCGCCGTGGGCGTTGATACCAACTTGTATACCAGCGCGCTGGATAAACGGCTGGCGATGTTCAAGCCGATAGCCGAACAGGCGGAGGGAAAGGGGAGCTATTAGTCCCCCCGCAGCCGGTGCTGGTATCAGGCCAGCGCCTGCGCCAGCAGAGAGATGGGATGTTCGCAGCGTTTGCTGGTGGACATCTCAATCTGCCATTTGCAGGTTTCACAATCGGTCACCACCAGGTCAGCGCCGCTCTCCTCAATTTGCCGGAACAGCGGCGCGCCAATGGCCTGCGATGAGTCGTAGTTCTCCGACTTAAACCCGTAGGTGCCGGCAATGCCGCAGCATTGAGAGTCGAGTACCTCCAGCTGCAAACCGGGGATCAGCCGCAATAGCTCAAGGGTATACAGCGACCAGCCCATTTTCTCCATATGACAGGGGGTGTGGTAGACCACCTTCAGCGGCAGCGGTTTTAGCTGCAGAGGCCGCCCATCATCCAACTGACGCCAGATCCAGCGGGTAGCCAGCTCAATGCGATCGCGAACGTCGCGGTTCTCAATATCGAGTACGTGCGGGTATTCATCGCGTAGGGTAAAGGTGCAGGTTGATGAGGTGGCAATAATGGGGAGGCTATTTTCCCGCATTGCGGTGACGTTGCTCTGCGCCTGTTTGCGCGCCCTGGCAAAGAAACCGTTGGCAATCAGCGGCACGCCGCAGCACTTCTCCTTACTTAATAACTGCACGCCGATGCCCATGGCGTTCAGCACCCGGATAAGATCTTTGCCCAGCTGTGGGTGGTTGTAGTTGACATAGCAGCCGTGAAAAAACGCCACCTGTTCGGCGTACTGCGCCTGCTGAGCAGACAGCTGACGATACGCGCGGCGAAAGGTGCCAAAACCATATTTCGGCAGCGTGCGGCGGTGATCGATTTTAAGCGCGGCATCGAGGAGTCGCCGTACCGGCTTCAGCCCGGTGGTGGCGTTCACCAGCGGGGCAAATGGCGTGGAGAGGGTGCCCATCAGGTCGGTGTGGCTGAGGATCGTATCGCGCAGCGTGGGCTTTTGTCGGCTGTACTCCATGCGCGCCCGCTGGATAATATCGCCGATTTTGACGTCTGAAGGGCAGGCGACTTCGCAGCGTTTGCAGTTGATGCAGTATTTTAACGCCTCGTCGTAGAGCGTGCCGTCTTTCAGGCGCAGGCGCTCGCCGTCCGGCCCGGCCTGTTTTGGCCCAGGATAGCGCGGGTTAACCCGGCTGACCGGGCAGGCGGTGGTGCAAACGGTGCATTTAATGCAGTGTTCAAAACGCGTGTCGTTCATGACTCACCTCCGGCAAGCTCGCCGATTAGCCTTGCGGCGTGCAGCGCGGTGACCGCGCAGACGCCGCCGCCGCATCCCAGCGCGATGGCATCAAAACCGCCGAGAATGGAACCTACGGCGAACAGATTCTCCAGCGTCTGTCCCTGAAGCTGCGGACGCAGAGCCGTATCGGTTTTCAGGCCGAAACGCTGCCAGGGCTGGGAAGCAAAAAAGTCCTGCTGATACCAGCTCTCCCGCGGCAGCGTCTGCTGTAGGTCAAGGCCAAGAATCGGCTCGCGCACGCCGCTGCGTTCGGCGACCAGACCATTGCTGAAAAAGCTGCCGCTGGCCAGCACCGCGAAGCGCGGGCGCAGCGGGATATCACCGTGGTTGCGCGTCCAGATAGCATTAACGATACCGTTCTGCTGGCTGATATTGATGACTTCGTCCCCGGTAAGCCAGGTACCGCCGCCGCGGATAAAATGCCGCTGGAGCTGGGCGTGCAGGCGCATCCCCGGCACCGACGGCGGCAGCGTAGGCAGCAGGCGCAGCGGGCAGGGAAGACGCTGCTGTAGCCACTGGTACAGGCGATCGTCGGCGAGGCCGAAGCAGGCGGGCATGATAATGAAACTGTGCCGCTGCGCCAGCGGGCGCAGCGCCGCCAGCAGCGCCGGCCACTGCGTTTCATCATCCAGACGGCGGGCGATATTGGCGGCGCGAAATTCGGATGGGCTATCGCGCAGAACATCAAGGAGCGGTAAATCTATCTCCTGCGCTTCGGCGTTAACGCCGTACTGGTTCAGCGAGGCGGCGGCAAGATGCGGCTGGAAGTCGCCGAATCCGCTGATGCCGACCACGCAGACGCCCTTGGCGGGCAGCGGAGCGGTGGCAATCTCCTGTGGCGAAAGCCAGGCCGCGCGTAAGGTTCCCAGCGGCGTCACGCGCAGATGAGGCTGGCTGGCCTCTCCCTGCATGGCGATACCGCAGTCGGCAAACAGGGCCTGTGCCTGGCTGGCGTAATCCATTACCCGTTCGGCGCCGAGCCTGGCATAGGGATGCTCGGGAAGCTGGCGGGCCAGCTGGCTGATGCCGTGAGCAACATCGGTGACGGTTTCGCCATTTGGCAGCGTCGAGAGCAGATCCAGCGAGGCGGAAGAGAAGTGCAGGGCGCTTTGACCGCGGCTAATAATCACGCTGCGCAGGCCGCGCCGATTAAGCGCCAGCCCGCAGAGTAGTCCGGCGAGACCGCCGCCGATAATGGCGCAATCAAACTTCATCCTGATGCTCCTTTTGTAATCCGCACAGGCCGAGATAGACCCAGCGGGTGAACTCGCTTTCACGCAGCGCGTCTCCCCAGGCCACCGGCTGGACGCCTTTCCAGCGTTCGTTCAGAAATTCAGACAGCTGGGTAAGGGAGCGCGCGGAGGTGGTGACGTTAAAACGCGCGAGCAGCCCGGCGGCCCGGCAGGCGCACAGTTCGCCCTGACAGGTGCCCATGCCGACGCGGGTGCGCCGGCGCAGGTCGAGCAGGTTTTTCACCGCCAGGTTTTCGACCGCGTACTGAACCTCGCCGGCGGTGACCGCTTCGCATTCGCAGACCAGGCTGCGGTGCTGGCGGCTATCGCCAAGCCAGACGGGGGTACGATCGCCGTGGCGGTAAATGGCCGACCCGCGCAGCGATGCCGGTAAAGAGATGATTTTGCGTAGCGTGGTTTCCGTCGGCTCCTGCGAGCCGGGAAGCGGCGCATCAGCGGTTGTACAGGGGGCGGTATTGCCGAGCTTCCGGCATACCGCATCCGTAGCCCACTCCGCCATCAGGCGGTAGGTCATCAGCTTACCGCCGGTGATAGTGATAAAACCTTCCATGCCGTCGCGCCGGGCGTGGTCGAGCAGCACGATGCCGCGGCTGACGCTGCGTCCACTGGGATCGTCATCGCTGGCGACCAGCGGACGTACGCCGGAGTAGGCGCGCAGTATCCGGGTCCGCCCCATGATCGGCGCCAGCTTTTCCCCCTCGCGCAGTAGCGTATCGACTTCCCCGGCCGTCACCCGGTTGTCGTCAACTTCATCATAGGGAATGTGCATCGAGGTGGTGCCAATCAGCGAAATGGTATCGCCGGGTACCAGGATATCGGCGTCAGCCGGTTTGCGGCAGCGGTTAATAACCTGACGGTTAATGCGGTGGTCGAGGATCAGCAGCGATCCTTTTGCCGGAAACATCGCGATGCGCAGGTCGGCATACTCTGCGATGCGCTGCCCCCAGATACCGGCGGCGTTGACCACCACCTGAGCGCGCAGGTTGAGCGGTTCACGGCGCTGACGATCGTAGAGCGCTACCCCCTGGACGCGATCGCCCTCGCGCAGCAGGCCGGTGACTTCGCAGCCGGTGAGGATAGTGGCGCCATGTTCGCGGGCATCGAGCATATTCGCGGCGGTGAGGCGGAACGGATCGACGGTGCCGTCCGGTACCTGCACCGCGCCAAGCAGCGCGGGGTTCACGGCAGGCTCCAGGCGCAGCGTCTCGGCGGGCGTCAGAGGCTGGGCTTCAATACCCGCCTGCTGGCAGGCGTTGATAAAGGTGTGTTGATACGCCGGATCGTCTTCCGGCAGGGTAATAAAGAGTCCGCTGGTGGGCTCAATGCAGTGGCGGGCGATGCGACGTAAGATGCGGTTTTCGCTGATGCACTCGCGCGCCGATTCGCTATCGGTTACCGCATAGCGCGCGCCGCTGTGCAGCAGGCCGTGGTTACGCCCGGTCGCGCCGGTAGCGATATCGTAGCGCTCAACCAGCGCCGCCTTCAGTCCGCGCAGCGCGCAGTCGCGCGCGATCCCGGCGCCGGTTGCGCCGCCGCCAATAATAATGACGTCATATTCACGACTATCGGCCATCTCCCTGTCCTCTGTTTTCGTTTTACATCATTTAGCCACATCAATAGCGTTTAATGTTTGATTTCGAGCATATTTGCGCGTAATTCGAGCATTTGTTGTGACTTTGTGCGCATATTAGAAAGCGCTGTCATATTTCTGTAACAAAGTGTGCGACATTTCACAGTATTAGATTTACGCTTTGCCTACTATCGCGACCAAATCAGAAGTCAGTGAATAAATTACGTTTTTTTGCGTCGACGTCAGAAGAACAGCAATGGCCACGGAGGCTGATATGTTAAGTATATTTAAACCCGCAGCGCATAAGGCGCGTTTGCCAACGGCGGAAATCGACCCCTTATATCGTCGATTACGTTGGCAGATCTTTATCGGTATCTTCTTCGGATATGCCGCTTACTATCTGGTTCGTAAGAACTTTGCTTTGGCGATGCCCTATCTTATCGAACAAGGATTCTCCCGTGGCGATCTCGGCTTTGCGCTTTCCGGTATCTCCATCGCCTACGGATTTTCGAAATTCATCATGGGCTCGGTCTCAGACCGTTCGAATCCGCGCATTTTTTTACCGGCAGGGCTGATCCTGGCCGCGCTGGTGATGCTGGTCATGGGCTTCGTCCCCTGGGCGACCTCCAGCATTATGGTGATGTTCGTGCTGCTGTTCCTGTGCGGCTGGTTCCAGGGGATGGGCTGGCCGCCGTGCGGGCGCACGATGGTGCACTGGTGGTCGCAAAAAGAGCGTGGCGGTATTG
Organism: Klebsiella sp. BDA134-6; assembly: GCF_015601345.1. NCBI lineage: Bacteria > Pseudomonadati > Pseudomonadota > Gammaproteobacteria > Enterobacterales > Enterobacteriaceae > Klebsiella > Klebsiella sp. BDA134-6. The sequence goes on along the minus strand of NZ_CP064784.1, from coordinate 4,169,998 downwards.
TGTCGGTATGGAACTGCGCGCATAACGTCGGCGGCGGGATCCCGCCGCTGCTGTTTCTGCTGGGAATGGCGTGGTTTAACGACTGGCACGCGGCGCTGTATATGCCGGCTTTCGGCGCGATCCTGCTGGCGATTTTCGCCTTCGCGATGATGCGCGATACCCCGCAGTCCTGCGGCCTGCCCCCTATCGAAGAGTACAAAAACGATTATCCTGACGACTACAGCGAGAAGCATGAAGAAGAGCTGACCGCAAAGCAGATCTTTATGCAGTACATCCTGCCGAACAAGCTGCTGTGGTACATCGCCGTCGCTAACGTATTTGTCTATCTGCTGCGTTACGGCATTCTTGACTGGTCGCCGACCTATCTGAAGGAAGTTAAGCACTTCGCGCTGGATAAATCATCCTGGGCCTACTTCCTTTATGAATACGCGGGGATCCCGGGCACGCTGCTGTGCGGCTGGATGTCGGATAAAGTGTTTAAAGGCAACCGCGGCGCGACCGGCGTCTTCTTTATGACCCTGGTCACCATCGCCACCGTCGTTTACTGGCTGAACCCGCCGGGTAATCCGGGCGTGGATATGGCCTGCATGATCATCATCGGCTTCCTTATTTATGGTCCGGTGATGCTGATTGGTCTGCACGCGCTGGAGCTGGCGCCGAAAAAAGCCGCCGGCACCGCCGCGGGCTTCACCGGCCTGTTCGGCTATCTCGGCGGCTCGGTAGCCGCGAGCGCTATCGTTGGCTATACCGTCGATTTCTTCGGCTGGGACGGCGGCTTTATGGTAATGATCGGCGGCAGCGTGCTGGCTGTCCTGCTGTTGATTATCGTGATGCTGGGTGAACGACGTCATCACCAGCAGATGAAACAAGGCTAAGGAGCTGCGATGAAAAGTCAATTAACCGCCCTGATGAGCGGAATGCTGCTGGCCGCTACCGCGCTCTCTTTCAGCGCCGTCGCGGGGGAGAAAATCGTTATCGCCCACCGCGGCGCCAGCGGCTATCTGCCGGAACATACCCTGCCGGCGAAAGCGATGGCGTATGCTCAGGGGGCCGATTACCTTGAGCAAGACCTGGTGATGACTAAAGACGACCGGCTGGTGGTACTGCATGACCACTATCTGGACCGGGTGACCGACGTGGCGCAGCGTTTCCCGCAGCGGGCGCGTAAGGATGGCCGCTTCTACGCCATCGACTTTACGCTCGCCGAGATAAAGTCGCTGAAGTTTACCGAAGGGTTTGAGCCGAAAGATGGCAAGAACGTGCAAACTTATCCGGGCCGTTTCCCGATGGGGAAATCTGATTTCCGTATTCATACTTTTGAAGAGGAGATTGAGTTTGTGCAGGGGTTGAACCATTCGACCGGCAAAAACATCGGCATCTACCCGGAAATCAAAGCACCGTGGTTCCACCATCAGGAAGGCAAGGATATTGCCGCCAGTACGCTGAAGGTGCTGAAAGAGTATGGTTATACCCGCAAGCAGGATAAGGTCTATCTGCAGTGTTTTGACGCGGACGAGCTCAAACGTATTAAACACGAGCTGGAGCCGAAGATGGGGATGGATCTTAATCTGGTACAGCTTATCGCCTATACCGACTGGAATGAGACCCAGCAGCGGCAGGCCGACGGCAAGTGGGTGAACTACAGCTATGACTGGATGTTCAAACCAGGGGCAATGGCGCAGATAGCACAGTACGCTGACGGCATTGGTCCGGACTACCACATGCTGGTGGCCGAAGGTTCGAAGCCAGGTGAGGTGAAGCTGACGGCCATGGTGAAAGAAGCTCACGCCAGCCATATGCAGGTCCATCCGTATACGGTCCGCGCCGATCAGTTGCCGGAGTACGCAACCGACGTCAATCAGCTCTATAACGTGCTGTATCGCCAGGCGGACGTTGACGGCCTGTTTACCGATTTCCCGGATAAAGCGGTGCAGTTTCTGAACGCGAAGCAGTAAAAAGCCGGGTTTACCCGGCCTGTGAACGGCAGTTTCATAGGTCGGGTAAGCGCAGCGCCACCCGATAAAGATTACATCTCGATTTCAATATCGCCTTGCGCCCGGCAGCAGCAGGGCAAAATCTCACCCGGCTGGACAAACGCCAGCGGCTCGGTGAGCCAGTCAACCTGGCCCGAAACCAGCCGTAGACGGCAGGAGCCGCAGTAGCCTTCGCGGCATTGATACTCCACGTCGATATTGTGCGATTCCAGAGCCGCCAGCAGAGAGGGATGTTCATCCTGACACTCAAGACGAGTGTCAGAAATCTTCAAAAAAATGCGTTTCATCAGAGCTGGAAGTTGCTCAGATCGTCGGCGTCGACTTCGGAATCGATCTGCCCGACGAGATAGGAACTGACTTCCACTTCCTGCGGCGCAACCTGCACGTTATCGGACACCAGCCAGGTGTTGATCCACGGGATCGGGTTGGAGCGGGTCTGGAACGGCAGATCGAGACCCACCGCCTGCATGCGGATGTTGGTAATGTACTCAACGTACTGGCAGAGAATATCTTTGTTCAGGCCGATCATCGAGCCGTCGCGGAACAGATAATCCGCCCACTCTTTTTCCTGCTGCGCCGCCTGCACGAACAGGTCGTAGCACGCCTGTTTGCACTCTTCGGCGATTGAAGCCATCTCCGGATCGTCGACGCCTGAACGCAGCAGGTTCAGCATATGCTGAGTACCGGTCAGGTGCAGCGCTTCGTCGCGGGCGATCAGACGGATAATCTTGGCGTTACCTTCCATCAGCTTGCGCTCGGCAAAGGCGAAGGAGCAGGCAAAGCTGACGTAAAAACGGATGGCTTCCAGCGCGTTCACGCTCATCAGGCACAGGTAGAGTTTCTTTTTCAGCTCGCGCAGGTTCACGGTGATAGTTTTACCGTTCACGCTGTGGGTGCCTTCGCCCAGCAGATGCCAGTAGCTGGTTAGCTCAATCAATTCATCGTAATAGCTGGAAATCCCTTCCGCGCGTTTCTGGATCTGCTCGTTGGTGACGATATCGTCAAACACCATCGCCGGATCGTTAACGATATTGCGGATGATGTGGGTGTAGGAGCGCGAATGAATGGTCTCTGAGAACGCCCAGGTTTCAACCCAGGTTTCCAGCTCCGGAATCGAAATCAGCGGCAGCAGGGCGACGTTCGGGCTGCGTCCCTGGATCGAGTCGAGCAGCGTCTGATATTTCAGGTTGCTGATAAAAATGTGCTTTTCGTGTTCCGGCAGCGCCTGGTAGTCGATGCGGTCGCGGGAAACGTCAACTTCTTCCGGACGCCAGAAGAAGGAGAGCTGTTTTTCAATCAGCTTTTCGAAGATGTCATATTTTTGCTGATCGTAGCGGGCGACGTTCACCGGCTGACCAAAAAACATCGGCTCAAGCAGCTGATCGTTTTTGGTCTGAGAAAAAGTGGTATATGCCATGAGTGAGGATCCTGTCCTGGAATTACAAGCCGGGTGGCACTTCGCTAACCCGGCCTACAATATACCGTAGGCCCGGCAAGCAACGCGCCGCCGGGCAATATTATCAAATCTTACATGCGCCGCTTTCGCAGCCGTCGTCCTGGATGGACGGCGCCAGATCATCCTGAGCATCTTCCGCGCCATCGCGAGTGTTGTGATAGTACAGCGTTTTGACGCCGAACTTATAGGCATTGAGCAAGTCTTTCAGCAATTGCTGCATCGGCACTTTACCTGACGGGAAGCGAGTCGGATCGTAGTTGGTGTTGGCAGAAATCGACTGGTCGATAAACTTCTGCATAATACCGACCAGCTGCAAGTAACCATCGTTGTTCGGCATTTCCCACAGCAGCTCGTAGCCGTTCTGAAGTTTTTCGTAATCCGGCACCACCTGGCGCAGGATCCCGTCTTTCGATGCTTTGATGCTGACGTGGCCGCGCGGCGGCTCAATGCCGTTGGTGGCATTGGAGATCTGCGAAGAGGTCTCGGACGGCATCAGCGCGGAGAGCGTGGAGTTACGCAGGCCGTGCGTTTTGATCGATTCGCGCAACGCTTCCCAGTTGTAATGCAGGGATTCATTGACGATCGCATCCAGGTCTTTTTTATAGGTATCGATCGGCAGAATGCCTTTGGCGTAGGTGGTTTCGTTGAACCACGGGCACGCGCCCTGCTCGATAGCCAGTTCGTTAGAGGCTTTCAGCAGGTAGTACTGAATCGCTTCGAACGTTTTATGCGTCAGGTTGTTGGCGCTGCCGTCGGAGTAGCGTTTACCGTGCTTCGCCAGATAGTAGGCAAAGTTGATCACGCCAATACCCAGCGTACGACGGCCCATGGCGCCGCGTTTGGCTGCCGGGATCGGGTAGTCCTGATAATCCAGCAGGGCATCCAGCGCGCGAACCGCCAGTACCGCCAGCTCTTCCAACTCATCAAGGCTATCGATAACGCCGAGGTTGAAAGCGGAGAGGGTGCACAGCGCAATTTCACCGTTTTCGTCGTTCACATCTTCCAGCGGCTTGGTCGGCAGGGCGATTTCCAGGCACAGGTTGGACTGGCGCACCGGCGCGACAACCGGGTCAAACGGGCTGTGGGTGTTGCAGTGGTCGACGTTCTGGATGTAGATACGGCCGGTGGAGGCGCGCTCCTGCATCATCAGCGAGAACAGCTCTACCGCTTTGATGCGCTGCTTGCGAATGGTGTCGTCCTGCTCATATTTTGTGTACAGACGCTCGAACTCGTCCTGATCGGCAAAGAACGCATCATACAGGCCCGGGACGTCTGATGGGCTGAACAGGGTGATATCGCCGCCTTTCAGCAGGCGGGTATACATCAGCTTGTTGATCTGTACGCCGTAGTCCATGTGACGAACGCGGTTGGCGTCGGTGCCACGGTTATTTTTCAGCACCAGCAGGCTTTCGACTTCCAGATGCCACATCGGGTAGAAGAGGGTCGCCGCACCGCCGCGCACGCCACCCTGGGAACAGGATTTTACCGCGGTCTGGAAGTGCTTATAGAACGGGATACAGCCGGTGTGGAACGCTTCACCGCCGCGAATCGGGCTACCCAGCGCGCGGATGCGGCCAGCGTTGATGCCGATACCGGCGCGCTGAGAGACGTATTTAACAATGGCGCTGGAGGTGGCGTTAATCGAATCCAGGCTGTCGCCGCACTCGATCAGCACGCAGGAGCTGAACTGGCGGGTTGGGGTGCGCACGCCGGACATGATCGGCGTGGGTAGGGAGATTTTAAACGTCGACACCGCGTCATAGAAACGCTTGATGTAGTCCAGACGCGTCTCGCGCGGGTAGTTGGAGAACAGGCAGGCGGCAACCAGAATGTACAGGAACTGGGCGCTTTCGTAGATCTCGCCGGTGACGCGGTTCTGCACCAGATATTTACCTTCGAGCTGCTTAACCGCCGCGTAGGAGAAGGTCATATCGCGATCGTGCTCGATGAACGAATCCATCTGCTTGAACTCTTCTTCCGTGTAGTCTTCCAGCAGATGAGTATCGTATTTGCCGTTTTTCACCATTTTCGACACGTGGTCGAACAGCGCTGGCGGCTCAAACTGGCCGTAGGCTTTTTTACGCAGGTGGAAAATCGCCAGGCGGGCGGCGAGATACTGGTAATCCGGGGCATCGCGGGAAATAAGGTCCGCGGCGGCTTTGATAATGGTTTCGTGAATGTCGGCGGTTTTGATGCCGTCATAGAACTGAATGTGGGAACGCAGTTCTACCTGGGAGATGGATACGTTATTCAGCCCTTCTGCCGCCCAATCCAGCACGCGGTGGATTTTATCGAGATTGATGCGCTCGGTGCTACCGTCGCGCTTTGTCACCAGCAGACTCTGATTCATGTGGATTATACCTGTCCGTGAAAGAAAATATCCCCCACTTATCCACAGATCGCCGTTGTGACTAACTCTGTGGATAAATACTATATGTAGGGGGTTGTCGATAAAAGAAACGCTATATGGTGAGTATTCTAGTAAGGATTCTTTTGAGTACAAGAGTTGATTTTGAGGTTAAATTGAGGTTGCGGAAGGGTAATGATTGCGAAATCCACGCCACATAAGGCCTGGAGAAGATGTCAATAAAACAGAAAAAAAAATGAAAATTTGATCGAGTGCTGATTTCTTCATCGGAAGAAAAAATCACGCGGCTTGATGCCGCGCAATCATCATAGGAAAAACAGCTGACTCTATGCCTTCGTCGCCGTTGTATGCAACATATAGTTAACATCAACGCCCGGCGCCAGCTTGAAGGTATTGGTCAACGGATTGTAGTGAAGACCGGTAATATGCTGCTCTTTCAGAATAGTCTCATCAACCCAGCCGATCAGCTCCGCTGGTTTAATAAATTTCTTCACGTCATGGGTACCTTTTGGCACCATCTTCATCACGTATTCGGCGCCCACGACCGCCATCAGCCACGCTTTACCGTTACGGTTAATGGTCGAGAAGAAGACCTGGCCGCCGGGTTTGACCAGCCGCGCGCAGGCGTGGACCACCGACTGCGGGTCCGGGACGTGCTCCAGCATCTCCATGCAGGTCACGACGTCATACTGCTGGGCATGCTTCGCCGCGTGCTCTTCAACGGTTTCCTGGACGTATTCGACCTGAATACCGCTCTCCAGGGCGTGCAGCCTGGCCACCTGTAACGGTTCGAAACCCATATCCAGACCGGTCACCGTCGCGCCTTCCCGAGCCATGCTTTCAGCCAGGATGCCGCCGCCGCAGCCGACATCGAGCACTTTTTTGCCAAACAGGCCTCCGGCGCGCTCCGCGATATAGCCAAGACGTAGAGGGTTGATGCGATGTAACGGCTTGAATTCGCCTTCTAAATCCCACCAGCGCGAGGCGACGGCTTCAAATTTAGCGATTTCATTATGATCAACATTGTGGGCCACCGACGGTTTTTCGGCATTCATGGGCGCTTTTACTCCTGTTCAGTTCAGACCCGCGAGTATATCAGGCCTCAGGGATGAATAAACCGTCTATCCCTGTCGCCTTCCGCCGCGCGAAAATCATTGGGTATAGGTTTACCCGTATCACTACGGGTGTGTTATAATTTGCGACCTTTGAATCCGGGATACAGTAGAGGGATAGCGGTTAGATGAGCGACCTTGCGAGAGAAATTACACCGGTCAACATTGAGGAAGAGCTGAAGAGCTCGTATCTGGATTATGCGATGTCGGTCATTGTTGGCCGTGCGCTGCCGGATGTCCGAGATGGCCTGAAGCCGGTACACCGTCGCGTACTATACGCCATGAACGTATTGGGCAATGACTGGAACAAAGCCTATAAAAAATCTGCCCGTGTCGTTGGTGACGTAATCGGTAAATACCACCCTCATGGTGATACTGCCGTATACGATACCATTGTACGTATGGCGCAGCCATTCTCCCTGCGTTACATGCTGGTAGATGGCCAGGGTAACTTCGGTTCTGTCGACGGCGACTCCGCCGCAGCGATGCGTTATACGGAAATCCGTATGTCGAAGATCGCTCATGAACTGATGGCCGACCTGGAAAAAGAGACGGTGGATTTCGTCGATAACTATGACGGCACGGAAAAGATCCCTGACGTTATGCCGACCAAAATCCCGAACCTGTTAGTCAACGGTTCGTCCGGTATCGCGGTAGGTATGGCGACCAACATTCCGCCGCATAACCTGACCGAAGTGATCAACGGCTGTCTGGCCTACGTTGAAAACGAAGACATCAGCATTGAAGGGCTGATGGAACATATTCCGGGTCCGGACTTCCCGACCGCCGCGATCATCAACGGTCGCCGCGGCATTGAAGAGGCCTATCGTACCGGTCGCGGTAAAGTGTACATTCGCGCGCGCGCGGAAGTGGAAGCTGACGCGAAAACCGGTCGCGAAACCATCATCGTGCATGAAATTCCGTATCAGGTGAACAAAGCGCGCCTGATTGAGAAAATCGCTGAGCTGGTCAAAGACAAACGCGTCGAAGGCATCAGCGCGCTGCGCGACGAGTCTGATAAAGACGGCATGCGTATCGTGATAGAAGTGAAGCGCGATGCGGTGGGTGAGGTGGTTCTTAACAACCTTTATTCGCAGACTCAGCTCCAGGTCTCCTTCGGTATCAACATGGTTGCCCTGCACCATGGTCAGCCGAAGATCATGAACCTGAAAGAAATTATTGCCGCGTTCGTGCGCCACCGCCGCGAAGTGGTGACCCGCCGTACGATTTTTGAACTGCGTAAAGCCCGCGATCGCGCGCACATCCTCGAAGCGCTGGCGATTGCCCTGGCCAACATCGATCCGATTATTGAGCTGATTCGCCGCGCGCCGACGCCGGCGGAAGCGAAAGCTGGCTTAATCGCCCGTTCATGGGATCTGGGCAATGTTTCCGCGATGCTGGAACGTGCAGGCGATGACGCCGCGCGTCCGGAATGGCTGGAACCTGAATTCGGCGTGCGCGACGGCCAGTACTACCTGACCGAACAGCAGGCACAGGCGATTCTGGATCTGCGTTTGCAGAAACTGACCGGCCTTGAGCATGAAAAACTGCTCGACGAATACAAAGAGCTGTTGGAACAGATTGCGGAATTGCTGCACATTCTGGGCAGCGCCGATCGCCTGATGGAAGTTATCCGCGAAGAGCTGGAGCTGGTCCGTGAACAGTTCGGCGACGCGCGCCGTACCGAGATCACCGCTAACAGCGCCGATATCAACATCGAAGACCTGATCAACCAGGAAGATGTTGTCGTGACCCTTTCGCATCAGGGCTACGTGAAGTATCAGCCGTTAACCGACTACGAAGCGCAGCGTCGCGGCGGCAAAGGCAAATCTGCGGCGCGTATCAAAGAAGAAGACTTTATCGACCGTCTGCTGGTGGCCAACACCCACGACACGATCCTCTGCTTCTCCAGCCGCGGTCGTCTCTACTGGATGAAAGTTTATCAGTTGCCGGAAGCCAGCCGCGGCGCGCGCGGTCGTCCGATCGTCAACCTGCTGCCGCTGGAAGCCAACGAGCGCATCACCGCGATCCTGCCGGTCCGCGAATACGAAGAGGGCGTGAACGTCTTTATGGCGACCGCCAGCGGTACCGTGAAGAAAACGGCGCTGACCGAATTCAGCCGTCCGCGTTCCGCCGGTATTATCGCGGTTAACCTTAACGAAGGCGACGAACTGATTGGCGTCGATCTGACTTCCGGTCAGGACGAAGTCATGCTGTTCTCAGCCGCCGGTAAAGTGGTGCGCTTTAAAGAGGACGCCGTCCGCGCGATGGGCCGTACCGCCACCGGCGTGCGCGGCATCAAGCTGGCCGGCGAGGACAAGGTGGTCTCGCTGATCGTTCCGCGCGGCGAAGGCGCCATCCTGACCGTCACGCAGAACGGCTACGGTAAACGTACCGCGGCTGAAGAGTATCCAACCAAGTCGCGTGCGACCCAGGGCGTTATCTCTATCAAAGTCACCGAACGCAATGGTTCCGTTGTGGGCGCGGTGCAGGTAGATGACTGCGACCAGATTATGATGATCACCGATGCGGGCACGCTGGTACGAACCCGCGTTTCTGAAGTGAGCATTGTGGGTCGTAACACTCAGGGCGTGATTCTGATCCGCACCGCGGAAGATGAAAACGTGGTTGGCCTGCAGCGCGTAGCTGAGCCGGTTGATGACGAAGAGCTGGATGCCATCGACGGCAGCGCGGCGGAAGGCGATGAGGATATCGCGCCGGAAGCGGATACTGACGATGATATTGCCGAAGACGAAGAGTAATTCTCTGCGGTGATTGTTCTGAAAGGGTCGGGGCTATCCCCGACCCTTTTTGTTTTCCCGTTGCGGGACCGTTGTTTTATCGTTACCTTAACGCCATTCTGTTGAGCCCCTGACGGCCGAGCATCGCCACATTGAAATATCTAGCTTCTTTCCATAACACGTTAAAGGTTTCACGCTATCTATTCAGAGCGCTGGCGGTACTACTGTGGGTGCTGGTCGCTTTTGTGTCGGTGTTTTACATCGTCAATGCTTTGCACGATCGCGAATCGGAAATTCGCCAGGAATTTAATCTCAATGCCGATCAGGCGCAGCGCTACATCCAGCGTACCGCCGATGTGATCAAAGAGCTGAAGTACGTTGCGGGCAACCGGCCGATGGACGGCGGCGAAGGCGGTGATACGCCGGTTCAGCGCGGCGATATCGCGATACCTAATTTTGAACCGCTCTACCCGGACTCCGACTGCGCGCTGATGAGTACGACCTGGCGTAATTCGCTACAGTCACTGGCGTGGTTTATGCGCTACTGGCGTGACAATTTCTCAACGGCCTACGACCTCAATCGTATTTTTTTGATTGGCAGCGACAATCTGTGTATGGCCAACTTCGGTCTGCGCGATATTCCGCTGGAGCGGGACCAGGCGTTAAAAGTGCTGCATCAGCGCATTGAGCAGTATCGCGACGCGCCGCAAAACGAGCGCGGTAATAATCTGTTCTGGATAAGCCAGGGCGTGCGTCCGGGCGTTGGTTATTTCTATGCGTTGACCCCAATCTATGTAGCGAATCGCCTGCAGGCGATGCTCGGCGTAGAGCAAACCATCCGTATGGAAAGCTTCTTTACTCCTGGTAGTCTGCCGATGAACGTCACTATCCTCGACGATAACGGTCAGTCGCTGATTTCGCTTGCCGGGTCGGACAGTAATATTAAAGCGGATGCGAAGTGGATGCAGGAGCGTCTGTGGTTCGGCTATACCGCCGGTTTTCGCGAGCTGGCGATGAAAAAAAACCTGCCGCCATCATCCCTGAGTATTGTCTATTCGGTGCCGGTGGATCAGGTGCTGGAACGCATCCGGATGCTGATACTGAACGCTGTGGTGCTCAATCTGCTCACCGGCGTGCTCCTCTTTGTCCTCGCCCGAATGTATGAACGGCGGATTTTTATTCCGGCGGAAAATGACGCCCAGCGGCTGGAAGAGCATGAGCAGTTCAACCGAAAAATCGTTGCCTCCGCGCCGGTGGGGATCTGTATTTTACGTACGCTCGACGGCACCAACATCCTGAGTAACGAGCTGGCGCATAACTATCTCAACATGCTAACCCACGAGGACAGGCAGCGGCTGACGCAAATTATCTGCGGCCAGCAGGTGAACTTTGTCGATGTGCTGACCAGCAATAACACTAACCTGCAAATCAGCTTTGTCCACTCGCGCTACCGTAATGAGAATGTGGCGATTTGCGTGTTGGTGGATGTCTCGGCGCGCGTCAAAATGGAGGAGTCGCTGCAGGAGATGGCCCAGGCTGCCGAGCAGGCCAGCCAGTCGAAATCAATGTTCCTCGCCACCGTCAGCCACGAACTGCGCACGCCGCTGTACGGGATTATCGGTAACCTTGATTTATTGCAGACCAAAGAGCTGCCGAAGGGCGTCGATCGCCTGGTGACGGCGATGAACAACTCTTCCAGCCTGCTGCTGAAAATTATTAGCGATATCCTCGACTTCTCAAAAATTGAGTCCGAGCAGCTAAAAATTGAGCCGCGGGAGTTTTCGCCGCGCGAGGTCATGAACCATATTTCCGCCAACTATCTGCCGCTGGTGGTGCGTAAGCACCTGGGGCTGTACTGTTTTATTGAGCCCGACGTACCGCAGCTGATGTCCGGCGATCCCATGCGCCTGCAACAGGTTATTTCCAACCTGCTAAGTAATGCGATTAAGTTTACCGATACCGGCTGTATTGTCCTGCACGTAGAGCGGGCGGATGATTATCTGCGCATCAGCGTACGCGACACCGGCGAAGGGATCCCGGCGAAAGAGGTGGTACGCCTGTTCGATCCATTCTTCCAGGTCGGAACCGGGGTGCAGCGCAACTTCCAGGGGACGGGACTCGGTCTGGCGATCTGTGAAAAGCTTATCAGCATGATGGATGGCGATATTGCCGTCGAAACCGAGCCCGGCATGGGCAGCCGGTTCACCATTCGTATCCCGCTTTATGGCGTACAAAATACGCCGCCGCTACTGATTGACGGCCTGGCTGAAAAATGCTGCTGGTTGGCGATTGATAACAGCTCGCTGGCGGTGTTCGTCGAGCAGTTGCTGACATTTCACGGCGTCCCGGTCCGTCGTTTTGACGGGCAAACGCCGGGAGCGGAAGATATTCTGTTAACCGATAGCGAGACGTATGAAGCCTGGACCGGCTGCGCAATGGTGATCTTCTCTCGTCGGCATATCGGTATTCCGCAGGAGCGGGCGCCCGGCGAATGGCTGCATAGCGTGGCCACGCCCCATGAACTGCTGCCGCTTCTGGGACGCATCTTCCATATCGCCGTGGCCAGCGCGGAAAACGGGCCCGCGCTATCCGCGGCGGATGCGGAAACCACCAGCAATGATGACATGATGATCCTGGTGGTAGACGATCATCCTATTAACCGACGTCTGCTGGCCGATCAGCTGGGATCGCTGGGCTATCAGTGCGTGACGGCAAATGATGGGGTCGATGCGCTGAATGTTCTGAGCAAGCAGCATATTGATATCGTGCTTAGCGACGTCAACATGCCGAATATGGACGGCTATCGCCTGACCCAGCGCATACGCCAGCTGGGACTCACGCTGCCGGTGATCGGGGTCACCGCCAACGCCCTGGCGGAAGAGAAGCAGCGCTGCCTGGAGTCGGGTATGGACAGCTGCCTTTCTAAGCCGGTGACTCTGGATATTATCAAGCAGACCCTGACGGTCTACGCAGCACGGGTACGTAAGGGAAGGGAGTAAGGCAGTTTCCCGGATAGCGCTGCGCTATCCGGGAAGGGAGACGTTAGTCTTTATCCGTGGAGCTCAGGGAAACGGAAGAGAGGTAGTTAAGCAGGGCAATGTCGTTTTCCACACCGAGCTTCATCATTGCCGATTTTTTCTGGCTACTGATGGTTTTGATACTGCGGTTGAGCTTTTTGGCAATCTCTGTGACCAGGAAGCCTTCGGCGAACAGACGCAATACCTCACTCTCTTTAGGCGACAAACGTTTGTCGCCGTAACCGCCGGCGCTGATTTTTTCCAGCAGGCGCGAAACGCTTTCCGGGGTGAATTTTTTGCCCTTTTGCAGCGCGGCCAGCGCTTTAGGCAGATCGGTTGGCGCACCCTGTTTCAGGACGATCCCTTCGATGTCCAGATCCAGCACCGCGCTCAGGATCGCCGGGTTGTTATTCATTGTCAGGACAATGATGGACAGATCCGGGAAATGACGCTTGATGTATTTGATAAGCGTAATGCCATCGCCGTATTTATCACCGGGCATGGATAAATCGGTAATCAGGACGTGTGCGTCCAGCTTTGGCAGATTGTTGATTAATGCGGTGGAGTCTTCAAACTCGCCGACAACGTTCACCCACTCAATTTGTTCAAGTGACTTACGAATACCGAACAGTACGATCGGATGGTCATCGGCAATAATTACGTTCATATTGTTCATGTATTAGGCTACCTTGCTACAGCAAGCTCTTGACGTAGTCGTCAATGTCGCTGATATATTTTTCTATGCCTTGCGCATCTTTTTCTCGAATCAGATGCTCAAGCGTTTCACATAACTGCTTGCCGGGTACCAGATTTAGCATAGCAAACGCCCCTTTGAGGCGGTGAGCGGTCTGCGCCAGCGCGGCGAAATCGCCTGTTGCCCGTTCATTATACAGCCTCTTAACATCATCTGGTACCGTGTCTGCAAACAGCGTGTAATAGCCGCTGGCATGCAGTTCGGCGTTACTTTCGCTACCGGCTGAGGAAGGGGGCTCCTCTTCCTCAGCAAGCTGCTGCTCAATCAGCTGGAGGATAGCTTCCTGCATCGCAGCGCTGATATTAAAGTTTACGCGGAGCTGACCAGGACCAATCTTATGAACCCGGACTTCATCATCGCTTAAAAGCAAGCCCGAAGCAGTAAGATTAGACGGATTATCCGTTAAAAAGAGATCATATTGTTGACTTGTGATTCTGTCATCCGGCGTGATGCAGGTGGCCCCCCAGCTTTCAAGCTGGCGGGTGACGATACGGCGGACTTCATGGGCCGTTACATCAAGCAGTATTACGACCTCATCCAACAGATGTTCCCCTGAATCACTCTCCTCTGCGCTGGCGGCCATTTTTAGATGCAGGGAGTAGCGGGTGCCCAGCGACTCGCGCGCTTTGATATTGAGCTGCCCGCCTAGCTTGCGGGTCAGGCGATCGCAGAGCCAGAAGGTGAGGGCGTTGGCTTTGCCGTAAAGGTCTGCCTGCGTCTCGTTGAGGAACGGGAAGTGCATATTGTCGATTTCATTCGCCGAAACGCCGTTGCCGGTATCCAGAATACGGAAGGTCAGGCGGTCGTCAGCTGATTCATCTTTACTCACTTCCAGGGTGATTTTGCCGATAGGCGTGGTGGTAACCGAATATTGGATGAGCAGTAAAAGTGTGCGGCGCAGGGCGTCGCGATCGCCGTAGCGTTGCTCATTGGCCGGCAGCGAGTTGTTAATCAGCAGCTGAAGACCTTTACGTTTGATGATGGGCAGGACTTCAGGCACCACTTCATCTATCAATTCCTGAATGGAGAACAGACCCTGCGCGCTCTTCCAGCTATCGGTCTCCAGCAGGTTTGCCAGCTGTATTTCATCGACCAGTTGGACCAGTTCATCTGCATGCTGGGCCAGCTTGCGGCTTTCAGCTATGCCGAGCGCCGCGGCTTCTTCCGCCAGCGTTTGCGCTGGCTGCTTCAGCGCCATACCGATATGCTGCATAAAAGCAGTGCGGCCCTGCTGGTTTTTCTCATACAGGCGCTGGGCCTGCTTGAGCTTCTTATTCACCAGCACTTCACGGTCCTGATCGCGAATAATAAAGATTTGCGTACGCGGCGAAACCTGGCTGCGGAACTGACGGATTTCATACAGTTCATTGTTCACCGTCGCCTGAATCACGCCCTGATGCTGATCGGCCATGTTAATGATGTTTTGCAGGTTCAGATGCGGCAGCAGATGATCGGCAATCGGATTGCTAATCACCGTACGGTTAGCGTCCAGATCGTGCACCAGAAGCCCTAGCGGCAGCAGGGAAACAATCTCTTCGTGAATGGCGCGCTGGGCGCGCAGCTCATTATTGGCTGCCGAAGAGACCGCCGTTCCCACGATGCTTTTACGGCCGCTGTAGTGGCGAAAGGTCGTAAATCCGAACAGCGCCAGCGCCAGCAGACCAATATTCAGCAACAGCGGCAGTAAGATACTCTGCAAGGACTCCAGAATCAGCTCGCTAAAGGGCACCATCCAGACCAGACGCATACCGGTGGTATTAATGGTGGTGAGAATTTCAATCTGCGGGCCGTTAAAGTTAATGCTAACGATGTCGGCGGCTTCTTTATCCGGGTTGCTGTTGACGCTTTGCGACGGATCGGGCTCCAGCCGGAAGCTCTCCAGCGACATACTAGGAGGAATGAGATCGTTAATGGGCAGATCGAAGGCGACAACGGTCGCCAGGTGACCGGGCTGGTTGAATGTCGTGCGTAAAGTAAAGTAGTAGCCGTTTTGCCAGGCAAGGTGGCGCAGCGACGAAAAGGTCTCGCGTTCATCTAAGGTGTTGGCCTGAAGCAGCATTTCTGCCCGTCGTGATTCGACGACGCTGCTGATGGTCGACTCTTTGAAGCTGGAAGAGAGGTCTTTTAAGGGCAGCGTTGAAACCAGAATCAGGCTGTTATCAAGCCCGTTCAGGTAATACATCGACCAGGGGATCGTCTCGGCGCCCCACAGGATATCGAGATAGTTGGAGATTTTTTGCGTCATTTCCAGCGTTGAGCCGTCATGCGAGCCAAAAATCAGCGCTTCTGTTTTGCGCCGGGGTTTCTCCAGGTAGTAAACATCCTGTTTTAAACGCGTTTCCTGGAGCCCTGTCTCTGAGACTGAACTGGACGAGGTCGCAGCGATATTGTCATAAATCTGCCAGGTGGCGTAGCGCCAGGTATCGATGCGTTTATGTAAGTCGTAGCTGACATCGACCACCTGGTAGCTTTTGTCTTTAAGCCAGGTGTTAACGGCGCTTTGGATCATGACCCCCATCGTCGCCAGTAGGACGATGACCATGAGAATAAAGAAGCGAGTAATGTTGCCGGGTATCAGGGAAAATTTTTTCGGGGTCATCGTGTGAGAATACGACTCATCATTGTGTGTAAACGGACTGTTGCACCAAGTTAACCGGGGGCAGCGCAGATGCTACGAACAGTATAAGGGTTAACGTCCAAAATCCATACATCTGAATATCCTACAATGACTTTTTGCCTTGAGATTTATGCCAAACCAGCGGGGCGTACAAAGATGTACGTCCCGGTTATTTTTGTACAATTATTTACGGATTCGATAATGTAAATAGCACTAAATAACAAGAAATTATATAAATTACTCCGATTTTAGCCGTAAGTTGTTTGATTAATAACCGTTATTTTTTTCGCGGTTAGCAGGGAATAATTAAAGATGTGTAAAGAAGGGTAAAAAAAACCGGATGCGAGGCATCCGGTTGAAATAGGGGTAAACAGACATTCAGAACTGAATGACGGTAATAAATAAAGTTAATGATGATAGCGGGATTAATTTTAGTCCCAGATGAGAATTTTGTTTTACCATTCAGTGCTATAGGTGTGTAACTGTGTAACTCTTTGACATTGATTGATAATTTTTATTTTTTGATTATTAGTGCTTATTTTTATGGGCTTTTTGTGCAGAAAAAAAGTTCCCTTACATTTACAATTTGAAACATCTTGTGGGTATTTTGAAACATCTTAGAAGTTTTAGTATCATATTCTTGTTGGATTATTCTGCATTTTGCAGCACAATGAAATAGCCGACTGATTAGAAGGGTAATCAGTAAGCAGTGGCAATAATAAAAGGCATATAACAAACAGAGGGTTAATAACATGAAAGTTAAAGTACTGTCCCTCCTGGTACCGGCACTGCTGGTAGCGGGCGCAGCGAATGCGGCTGAAGTCTATAACAAAGATGGCAACAAATTAGACCTGTACGGTAAAATCGACGGTCTGCACTATTTCTCTGACGACAAAGGTCAAGATGGCGACCAGACCTACATGCGTCTGGGCATCAAAGGCGAAACCCAGATCAATGATCAGCTGACCGGTTACGGCCAGTGGGAATACAACGTCCAGGCTAACAACACCGAAAGCTCCAGCGATCAGGCGTGGACTCGTCTGGCGTTTGCAGGTCTGAAATTCGGCGACGCGGGCTCTTTCGACTACGGTCGTAACTACGGCGTTGTTTACGACGTAACTTCCTGGACCGACGTTCTGCCGGAATTCGGCGGCGACACCTACGGTTCTGACAACTTCCTGCAGTCTCGCGCTAACGGCGTGGCAACCTACCGTAACTCTGACTTCTTCGGTCTGGTTGACGGCCTGAACTTTGCTCTGCAGTATCAGGGTAAAAACGGCAGCGTAAGCGGTGAAGGTTCGACCAACAACGGTCGTGACTGGAACAAACAGAACGGCGACGGTTACGGCACTGCTGTGACCTATGATATCTACGACGGTATCAGCGCTGGTTTCGCGTACTCTCACTCTAAACGTACCAGCCAGCAGAACACTGTTCCTGCTCTGGGCCGCGGCGACAACGCTGAAACCTACACCGGTGGTCTGAAATATGACGCCAACAACATCTACCTGGCGACTCAGTACACCCAGACCTACAACGCAACTCGCGCTGGCAACCAGGGCTTTGCTAACAAAGCTCAGAACTTCGAAGTGGTTGCACAGTACCAGTTCGACTTCGGTCTGCGTCCGTCCGTGGCTTACCTGCAGTCCAAAGGTAAGGATCTGGAAGGTTACGGCGATCAGGATCTGCTGAAATATGTTGATGTAGGCGCGACCTACTACTTCAACAAAAACATGTCCACCTACGTTGACTACAAAATCAACCTGCTGGACGACAACCGCTTCACCCGTGCTGCCAATGTGTCTACCGACGACATCGTTGCTCTGGGCCTGGTTTACCAGTTCTAAGTACGCAGAAGTTTGAAAAAAGGCGCCGATGGCGCCTTTTTTTATGCCCGGTTTAACCTTACTGGTGTACTCTTTGCGCCTTAGCCAGAGGAAGCCAATTTTATGGATATCACTTTTTTCCGCGCCGCCCTGTTCGGCGCCTGCGTATTACTTTCAGGCTGTGATTCAGCCACCTCTCCCCAGACGCCAAAATCCGCCGCCACCGTGCTGGATGGCAAAACCATGGGCACATTCTGGCGGGTCAGCGTCATCAACCTTGATGAGGCGAAGGCCGAGGCGCTGCGCCAGAAAGTGCAGGCTCAGCTCGATGCCGACGACCGTCTACTTTCTACCTGGAAGAACGATTCAGCGTTGATGCGCTTTAACCATTCACCGGGAACGTCGCCGTGGCCGGTCAGCGAGGCGATGGCAGATATCGTGACGATGTCGCTGCGCATTGGCGCGAAAACCCATGGCGCCATGGATATCACCGTCGGGCCGCTGGTCAATTTATGGGGCTTTGGTCCGGATAAACAGCCGGTAAAAACGCCGGATGCGCAGCAGATTGCTGCGGCGAAAGCGCGCAGCGGATTACAGCATCTGACGGTGATCAACCAGGCCGGCCAACAGTATCTGCAAAAAGACATTCCGGATCTGTTCGTCGATCTCTCTACCGTGGGTGAAGGCTACGCCGCCGATCATCTGGCGCGCCTGATGGAGCAGGAGGGGATCTCGCGCTATCTGGTCTCGGTGGGCGGCGCGCTGGTGAGCCGGGGTATGAATGCGGAAGGGCAGCCCTGGCGGGTGGCGATCCAGAAGCCAACCGATCGCGAAAACGCGGTGCAGGCGATCGTTGATATCAACGGCCACGGCATCAGCACCTCCGGCAGCTACCGCAACTACTATGAGCTGGACGGTAAGCGCATCTCGCACGTTATCGATCCGCAAACCGGGCGGCCTATCGATCATAAACTGGTTTCGGTGACCGTTATCGCCCCGACGGCGCTGGAGGCCGACGGCTGGGATACCGGGCTGATGGTGCTGGGGCCGGAAAAAGCGCAGGACGTGGTTCGCGAACAGGGGCTGGCGATATATATGATTGTCAAAGAGGGTGACGGGTTTAAAACCTGGATGTCGCCGCAGTTCCGCGCGTTCCTCGTCGGCGAGAAAAATTAAAGCGCAAGATTTCGGGTTTTTGTTAACGGACTTCGGGCCACACTGCAGATACACTTACAGCAGGAGTCCGTGATGAAACCGATAATGATTGATACCGATGAGCGCCGCTGGCAGGCGGTATGCGAACGTGATGCCCGCGCCGATGGTCAGTTTGTTTTTGCCGTGCTGACCACCGGCGTTTGCTGCCGTCCGTCCTGTCGTTCGCGTCGCGCGCTGCGGGAAAATGTTCGCTTTTACCCTGACGTTGCAACCGCGCAGGCGGAAGGCTTTCGCCCCTGCAAACGCTGCCAGCCGGAAAAAACCGACCCGCAGCAGCAGAAGGTAGAGAAAGTGGCCGCCGCGTGCCGTCTGCTGGAGCAGGAAATGCCGGTGACGCTGGAGGCGCTGGCGCGTCAGGCCGCGCTCAGCCCCTTTCATTTTCACCGCCTCTTTAAATCCGTCACCGGAATGACCCCTAAAGCCTGGCAACAGGCCTGGCGCGCTCGCCGTTTACGCGAAGCGCTGGGGCAGGGGGAGAAAATTACCGATGCGGCGCTGTCGGCCGGCTTCCCGGACAATAGCAGCTACTATCAGCAGGCAGATGCCGCGCTGGGGATGACCGCCCGCCAGTTTCGCCGCGGCGGCGAGGATCTCGATATTACCTGGGTATGCGGCGATGGTCCGCTGGGACGCTGTCTGGTGGCTGAGAGTAAGCGGGGCGTGTGCGCCGTGCTGCCGGGAGAGAGCGATGCTTTGCTCTACGCTGAATTAGCCAGCCTGTTTCCCAATGCGCGGCTGCATCCGGGCGATGATGCTTTTCGTCAGCGGGTGGCGCAGGTATTTTCCCATCTTGATGACCACCGGCAGCCGTTTTCCCTGCCGTTGGATTTGCGCGGCACGGCTTTTCAGCTTCAGGTCTGGCAGGCGCTGCGTCAGATCCCGGCGGGAGAGACCCGCAGCTATCGCCAAGTCGCGCAAAGTATCGGCCGCCCCCGCGCGGTGAGAGCGGTGGCAAGCGCCTGCGCCGCTAATAAGCTGGCGCTGGTTATTCCCTGCCATCGGGTCGTTCGCCAAGATGGGGCGCTATCCGGCTATCGTTGGGGAACGGCGCGCAAGGCGCTGTTGCTGGCGCGAGAAGCGTCATCCGAGGAGAAATAATGTTCGATCTTTTTGCCGATACGCCGCCCTGGCAAGGAGCCGCTGGCTCCGGGGGCGATAATTTTGCGCCGCTACGCCCGAGAGCGCGCCCCGGCGCTGTTGCAGGCAATCGCCGGGATTGCCGATCGTTCGCCTTTTCGCCAGATGGTCACCCCCGGCGGTTATACGATGTCGGTGGCGATGACCAACTGCGGCGAGCTGGGCTGGACGACGAACCAGTATGGCTATCTTTATGCTGCGGACGATCCGCTGACCGGCAAGCGCTGGCCGCAGATGCCGCCGCCTTTCCGCGAGCTGGCCGCAGAGGCCGCGGCGGCGGCTGGCTATGCGCGCTTTACCCCGGATGCTTGTCTTATCAACCGCTACCAGCCCGGCGCGAAGCTGTCGCTGCATCAGGATAAAGACGAGCATAACCTGCGAGCGCCGATTGTCTCCGTCTCGCTGGGGCTGCCGGCAATATTTCAGTTCGGCGGGCTGCGGCGTAACGATCCGCTACAGCGTGTGCTGCTGGAGCACGGCGATGTGGTGGTCTGGGGCGGCGAATCGCGGCTGTTTTACCACGGTATTCAGCCGCTCAAAGAGGGCATCCACCCGGAGACCGGCGCCTGTCGTTACAATCTCACTTTCCGCCTGGCGGGTAATAAAGAATAAAAATAAGAATTATTCTTGCTGTCATCGTCGAGCAGTTTAAACTGCTGGCTGTTTTTGCTTGCCCGGATTATGCGTTATGGAACTTCTTCTTCTTGTCTGGCGTCAATATCGCTGGCCGTTTATCTCCGTCATTGCCTTGAGCCTGCTGAGCGCGGCGCTGGGTATTGGGCTTATCGCCTTCATTAACCTGCGCCTGATAACCCTTGTCGATACCTCCCTGACGGTCCTGCCGGAGTTCCTCGGGCTGCTACTGCTATTGATGGCGGTCACCCTCGGCTCGCAGCTGGCGCTGACCACGCTTGGCCACCATTTCGTCTACCGCCTGCGCGGCGAATTTATTAAGCGCATTCTGGATACGCAAATCGAGAAGATCGAGAAAATCGGCAGCGCGTCTCTGCTGGCCGGGTTAACCAGCGATATCCGTAATATCACCATTGCCTTCGTGCGCCTGCCGGAGCTGGTGCAGGGGATTATTCTCACCTTCGGTTCCGCCGCCTATCTGGCCTGGCTGTCGGGAAAAATGATGCTGGTTACCGCCCTGTGGCTGGCGTTGACCATCTGGGGCGGATTTATGCTGGTATCGCGGGTTTATAAGCATATGGCGTCGCTGCGCGAAAGCGAAGATAAGCTATATCACGACTACCAGACGGTGCTCGAAGGTCGCAAAGAACTCACTCTCAACCGCGAGCGCGCCGAATATGTGTTTAATCAGCTCTATCTGCCGGATGCGCGAGAATACCGGCACCATATTGTTCGCGCCGATACCTTCCATCTGAGCGCGGTTAACTGGTCGAATATTATGATGCTGGGCGCGATTGGCCTGGTCTTCTGGATGGCCAACAGCCTGGGCTGGGCCGATACGGCGGTGGCGGCGACCTACTCGTTGACCCTATTATTCCTGCGCACGCCGCTGCTCTCGGCGGTAGGCGCGCTGCCCACTCTGCTCAGCGCGCAGGTGGCATTCAACAAGCTGAATAAGTTTTCGCTCGCGCCGTACCGCGCTGAATTTCCGCAGCCGCAGGCGCATCCCCACTGGCAGACGCTCGAGCTGCGCGACATCACCTTCCATTATGCTGACAACAGCTTTGCGGTTGGGCCGATTAATATGACCCTCAAGCGCGGCGAACTGGTCTTTCTGATTGGCGGCAACGGTAGCGGGAAATCGACGTTGGCTATGTTGTTGACCGGTTTGTATCAGCCCCTTTCCGGGCAGATCCTGGTCGACGGGCAGCCGATGGCGGCGGATAAGCCGGAAGATTATCGCAAGCTGTTCTCGGCGGTGTTTACCGACGTCTGGCTGTTTGACAGACTGCTGGGGCCGGAAGGAAAGGCGGCTGACCCGGCGCTGGTGGAGAAGTGGCTGGGTTATCTGCAGATGAACCATAAGCTACGGCTCGACGATGGCAAAATCCTCGACCTGAAGCTGTCAAAAGGGCAGAAAAAGCGCGTGGCGCTGCTGCTGGCGTTAGCGGAAGACAGAGATATCATTATGCTTGATGAATGGGCGGCGGATCAGGACCCCCATTTCCGCCGTGAATTCTACCAGGTGCTGCTGCCGCTGATGAAGGAGATGGGTAAAACCCTCTTTGCTATTAGCCATGACGATCACTACTTTCAGCACGCCGACAGGCTGCTGGAAATGCGCGGCGGCCAGTTGTCTGAGCTGACCGGAAATGAGCGCGAGCTGGCGACGCGCGACGCGGTCGCCCGTACCGCCTGATCGCTTTATTCCGTCCCGGAGGCGCCAGCCGACCTCCGGGCTTCCCGCAGGCTGCTGTTTTTTCCGTCGACTGAATTCATAGCGGTTATTATTTCCGCCTCCTCGCGCTATGCTTAAGGCTTCCGGCCTGCTGGTCTGACAGATATTTTTACAAGGATTGCCTGACCGATGTCCGTTTTGCATAAAAAAAGCGCCAGATTGCGTGACGAAGAGCGCGCCCGCCTCATTTGGCTGCTGAGCACCGATAAAGCCGTCACATCTTCGCTGCTGGGTAAATTAACCCTCGCTGAACGTTACGATGACAGTACGCTTGCCGACGATCTGGCGGAAGTGGAGATGCTGGTTTCCCACCTGCCGCCCCCGGACCTTGCCGATGCGCTTGAGGCTCTGCCTTATGATGCGCGCAACGCGCTCTGGCGGCTGGTCGCTGACGATAAGCGCGGTGAAGTGCTGCTGGAGGCATCGGAAAGCGTCTGGGGCGACCTCATTGAGGAAATGAGCGATCACGACCTGCTGTTCGCGCTGCAAAATCTCGATATTGATGAACAGGTCTACCTGCTGCAGCACCTGCCGCGCGATCTGACCGGACGTTTGCTGGCAACGCTGCCCGCGGATAAGCGCGCGCGTATTCGCCAGATGATGCGCTACGCCGACAATACCGTCGGCGCGATCATGGAGTTTGAGGTCATTACCGTTCGTCCGGAAGCCACCCTTGCGGCGGTACAGCGCTATCTGCGGCGATTAGGGAAAATGCCGGAGAACACCGACAAACTGTTTGTGACCACCCGCAATAAGCTGCTGCTCGGCGAACTCGAGCTGCAAACCATTCTGCTTAACGATGCGCAGAAGCGGGTAGGGGAAGTGATGGAAGGCGATCCCGTCACCTTCCAGCCGCACGAGGATGCGGAAAAAGTGGCGCGTACTTTTGAACGTGATGACTTACTCAGCGCCGCGGTGATTGATGCCGACGGCAAGCTGATGGGGCGTTTAACTATCGATGAGATCGTTGATGTGGTCTATGAAGAGACGGACAACGATTTACGCCGGATGGGCGGCCTGAGCAACGACGACGACGTTTTTGCCCCGGTCAGTAAGGCGGTGAAGACCCGCTGGGCCTGGCTGGCGGTGAATCTATGCACCGCATTTATCGCCTCCCGCGTTATCGACGGTTTCGAACACACCATCTCCCAGCTGGTGGCGCTGGCCTCACTGATGCCGATTGTCGCCGGGATCGGCGGCAACACCGGCAATCAGACGATCACCATGATCGTACGGGCAATGGCGTTACAGCATATTCAGCCGGGAAGCTTTTCGTTTCTGATCCTGCGTGAGATGGGTGTTGCGCTGATCAATGGGATCGTCTGGGGCGGGATCATGGGGGCCATTACCTGGTGGCTGTATGACGATCCGCAGCTTGGCGCCGTGATGACTCTGGCGATGATGCTCAACCTGCTAATGGCGGCGATGATGGGCGTGATTATCCCGATGGTGATGGTTAAGCTAGGTCGCGATCCGGCGGTCGGCTCCAGCGTGATGATTACCGCGATTACCGACACCGGCGGATTCTTTATTTTTCTTGGGCTGGCGACGATTTTTCTGATGTAGACCGCGCTTGATTACGCAGGCGACGGGGGATCAGCACCATCGAAACCAGGCCTGCCAGGACGCCAATTGCCAGATTGCTGGTGCCGACGGTCGCGCCGACGGTTACCAGCATCACCAGCGTTTCCGGCCACGGGTTGCGCGCCAGCTCCGCCGGACGAACGCTGTGCCAGCTAAAGGTTTTTACCGCCACAATCACCATCACGCCGGCGAGAACGGCCATCGGGATTTTCGCCATCACTTCGCTGAGCGCGGTCACCAGCAGGAGGAGCACCAGGCCTGCGACAATGGTCGAGACGCGGCTGCGCGCTTTACCCATTTCAACGTTAACGATGGTCTGGCCGATCATTGCGCATCCGGCGATGCCGCCATAAAACCCGGCGAGGATATTGGCGATGCCCAGACCGGCGCTCTCGCGCGCCTTACTGGAAGGGGTATGGGTCAAATCATCGACCAGCTTCGCCGTCAGAAGTGACTCCATCAGGCCGACAAAAGCGATGCTCAGCGCGCAGGGCCAGATAATGCTCAGCGTGGTTAAGTCCAGAGGCACCATCAGGCTGGTTAATCCCGGCAGTCCGCCGTTCATGGAGCCTTCGTCGCCGACGGTCGGCAGCAGCTGGCCGCTGAAAACGGTAAACAGGGTCAACAGAACGATAGCAATCAGCGGAGAAGGGACTGCCTTAATAAAGCGCGGCGCCCACAGCACAATCAGCAGCGTTAACACGAACAGGCCGATAATCAGCGGCTGCTTGCTCCAGAAATGCGGTACCTGAGCAAAAAAGATGAGAATACCCAGCGCGTTAACAAAACCGGTCATCACCGGCTGCGGGATAAAGCGCATCAGCCGCGCCATGCCGCAAATGCCAAACAAAATTTGAATAACGCCTGCCATCACGACCGCTGGCAGAATGTAGCCGACGCCGTATTGATGCACCATTGGACCAATAACCAGCGCCACCGATCCGGCGGCCGCGGTGACCATGGCTGGCCGTCCGCCCAGGAGCGACATCGCCATACACAGCACCACGGAGGCAATCAGGCTAACTTTCGGGTCAACGCCAGCGATAACCGAGAAGGAGATGACCTCAGGGATGAGCGCCAGTGCGGTGAGCACGCCAGCCAACGTTTCACGCGTCAGCAGCGCGGGCGAACGCAGTATCTGGCCTAATGCGCCAGCGTCAGCGGAGGTAGCGGGATCAGAAACTGGAGGCATAAAAAAAGTTCGCAGATTTTAAAAATTTGGCGGCAGGATCGATCGCTGCTTACGTGCGGTCGGTCACAAAACCGAGGATAATAGCGCGTAAGCGTCGCTGACACCAGTACAAAATGTGATTTGCGATACACATTTATTAAACATTTTTATAACAGATCTCAAAACTCAACTTAAAATTTAAACAATATTTAAATTTTTTTTCTTCAGTGTTACCTTTGAAGCCGAGAATCGTTTCACCTGCGCTAAATAAAAAAGCGAGTAAAGTAAGGCTCAAATCCGATGAAGAAAAAGATGGCCGTACCCAGCTCACAGGCGGTTGGTTCCAATAACACTCGGACCAACACCCGCCATGAGCAAGAGACGGATGTATTGTTGATTGGCGGCGGCATCATGAGCGCCACGTTGGGAACCTGGCTGCAGGAACTGGAGCCGGACTGGTCTATTACCATGGTCGAGCAGATGTCCAGCGTCGCGGAAGAGAGCTCGAACGGATGGAACAACGCGGGCACCGGCCACGCGGCGCTGATGGAATTGAACTATACGCCGCAAACCGCTAACGGTATCAATATCGATAAAGCGGTCGATATCAACGAATCTTTCCAGATTTCTCGTCAGTTTTGGGCCCACCAGGTGACCCGGGGCATTCTGAAAAAGCCTAAATCCTTTATTAACAGCGTGCCGCACATGAGCTTCGTCTGGGGCGAAGACAACGTTAACTTCCTGCGCGCCCGCTATGCGGCGTTACAACAAAGCGAGCTGTTCCGCGGTATCCGCTACTCCGAAGATCATCAACAAATTAAAGAGTGGGCTCCGCTGGTGATGGAAGGACGCGATCCGCAGCAGAAGGTGGCCGCAACCCGCTCGGAAGTCGGCACCGACGTGAACTACGGTGAAATCACCCGTCAGCTGATCGCCGGGCTGCAAACCCATGACAATTTCTCGCTTCAGCTGGGTACCGTGGTACGTCGCTTTAAGCGCAACGCCGACAATAGCTGGAGCGTCACGCTGGCGGATGCGAACAATCGCCACCAGAAACGGGTTATCAGGGCTAAATTTATCTTTATCGGCGCCGGCGGCGCCGCGCTGACCCTACTGCAGGAAACCGGTATTCCGCAGGCGAAGGAGTACGCGGGCTTCCCGGTCGGTGGACAGTTCCTGGTCTGTGAGAACCCGGAAGTGGTTAACCATCATCTGGCTAAAGTCTATGGCCAAGCGGAAGTGGGCGCGCCGCCGATGTCGGTTCCGCACATCGACACTCGTATTATCGACGGCAAACGCGTGGTGCTGTTTGGGCCGTTCGCGACCTTCTCAACCCGCTTCCTGAAAAATGGTTCGCTTTGGGATCTGCTGGCTTCCACCAACACGTCGAACATCATGCCGATGCTCAACGTCGGGCTGGATAACTTCGATCTGGTCAAATACCTGATTAGTCAGGTGCTGCAAAAGGACAAAGATCGTCACGCGGCGCTGTGCGAGTATTACCCGGAAGCGCGCAAAGAAGACTGGCGCTTATGGCAGGCCGGCCAGCGCGTGCAGATTATCAAGCGTGATGAGAAGAAGGGCGGCGTTCTGCGTCTGGGTACCGAAGTCGTCAGCGATGATGAAGGTACCGTTGCCGCGCTGCTGGGCGCCTCGCCGGGGGCTTCCACTGCGGCGCCAATCATGCTGCAACTGATGGAGAAAGTGTTCAAAGAGAAGATTAACTCCGCGGACTGGCAGGCGAAACTGAAAGCGATCATACCGAGCTACGGTACGCGTCTGGATGGCAACGCGGCGGAAATTGAAAGGGCGTTGGCGTGGACCAGCGAAGTGCTGGAATTGCACTATGAGCCGCTTACCGCTGCTGACGATGTGCCGCAGGCGACGCTGAAACCGCTGCCTGAAGGCAAACCTATCGCGGATATCGCGCTGTAAATGCTTTCCGGCGGCTCAGGCCGCCGGAATCTGACTTAACCATTAACGCTCAACGGCAGTGCCGATGGTTTCGTCCGCTCGCCAGATACGATATTTCACGTCGATATTAGCCGGGGTGTAAACCACAATAGGTAACCTGCTGTTGTAACGCAGCATTCCCGCATCGCCCAGGCCAGCCATCACAAACTGTTTCTCTTTTTTACCGTCCGGGCAGGCCATCATGGTTGAGACGGGTGACGTCACTTTATCAAACACGTAGTAGTCGTAGCCCCAGCCTTCCAGGGTTCTGCTTTCCAGCTGGCCGCCAAGGCGGTGGCGATTGCAGTCGACTTCCAGCGTCTGGCCAATTAACAGCTCTACTTTTAATGCGGACTCATCCTGCTGCTGCGGCAGCTGAATCACCTGACGCTTCATCCCTTGTTCCGCCTTAGGATACGGAGCGATTTTTTCCAGCGGCTGCTCAGCAGCAACGGCGCTCGCGGAAACGCAGGCGATGGCCAGCAGGGAGGCGGCAAACGTAGTGATTTTTTTCACGAGAGTAATCCTTTTTTATCAATCATAAACAGCACAATGTTAGCATTGGTTAGCGTTATGGGTAGTGGTGTTTACCAAAGTTTTCATAGTTTCTAGTTATAAGTTCTGCTGGTGTGGTGGAGGCAGTTGTTCATCCCCTACGGCAGTCCGCGGTTTCCCCTTGCAGCCAATTATTGGTAATGTGAATTTTAAAATGATTATGATCAACAAAAGAATTAATTTACATATGAAATTATTTCATTCGTTATATTTATCTTTCGTCATTTAGAATGTTTTATAAGGGAAATTAATTGAAAGGGAATTGTTCATTTAAATAATTGATATGAGTGATGGTAGATGAAAGTGAAAAAGGTTTTACTGGTTGCGTCGCTGGCGGTTTTTTCGCTATTGGCAGGGTGTACTTCCGAGTCACAGCGTTTGGCGAACTGCGAGGCCAAGGGGATTTCCCGCGATACCTGCTACTTAGCGGAGCAAAATCGTCAGGCCTCGATGAATGCAGCTTATGAGAAGCAGGCCTTAGAAAACGCCGCTGCTGCCGTTCAGCATAGTCAGAGCGCGAAGGTGAAAACCCGGCATTTTAACGGCATGGAGATTAAAGGCACCAGTACCGGCTTAAGTATTGATGGTAAAGCGGCGGCGGTGATTGAGAAAAATAAAGACGCGACCGTTTACCAGCAGGGGCTTTACAACTTTATCGTTTACGCCAACGGTAAAATTGCCGTCACTCAGGACGGCGTGTTTAAAGGCTACGCCAAATAAAAGCGCCGATCGGGGGGATATGCTCCCCCTGTATGCCTGCGCTGCGGCGGTCCAAAAGGAACGCGCTATTCCTCGTGATTTTTACCCTCTTCTAAGAAATCCTCATCAAGCTCGTCGATATTTCCGGCGTGATCGCGTCCGGACAGCAGGTTCCAGCAAGCGATAAACAGGGCGGCGATCAGCGGGCCGATAACAAAGCCGTTGATGCCG
Organism: Klebsiella sp. BDA134-6; assembly: GCF_015601345.1. Lineage (NCBI taxonomy): Bacteria > Pseudomonadati > Pseudomonadota > Gammaproteobacteria > Enterobacterales > Enterobacteriaceae > Klebsiella > Klebsiella sp. BDA134-6. The sequence goes on along the minus strand of NZ_CP064784.1, from coordinate 4,141,197 downwards.
TAGATTTCCATGCCGCCGATGGTGGTGATCAGGATCAGGTAGTCCGGCATTTTGGTATCTTTGCCAACCAGTAAAGGGCGGAGAATGTTATCGACCAGGCCGACGATGATCACAAAAAAGCCAACGATAAACGCCCCCTGCCATAGCTGACCGGTCGCGAAGAGATAGACCGCCGCAGGAACCCAGATGATCGCCGAGCCCACCGCCGGAATGAGCGACAGAAACGCCATCAGCGCGCCCCACAGGATGCTGCCATCAAGACCCACGATCCAGAACGCCAGTCCGCCAAGCGCGCCCTGCGCGAGGGCGACCGCCACGGTACCTTTGACGGTTGCTCTGGAGACGGCGGCAAATTTGGCGAAAAGATGCTGCTTCACGTGATTTGATAGCGGCAGGGATTCAAGGATCAGCCTGACCAGGTACGGACCATCTTTTAGCAGGAAAAACAGCAGGTAAAGCATGATGCCAAAGCTGATGGTAAAACCGAACGTGCCTTTACCAATCAAGAATGCGCTACCGGCCAGGTACTGGCCTCCTTTAAGCGCAACGTCCGAAAGCTGGCGCTGAATTTGTTCCGCGCTATCAAGGTTATGCTCTGAGAGGAAGCTCCTTGCCCATTCTGGCAGGTGCGCAAAGAGGCTGGCTACCACAGTCGGGAACTGGGTATCGTTATGCTGCAGTTTGGTGTAAACCACGTTTAGCTCGAAGGCCAGCGACGAGAGTATGATCGCCAGAGGGGTAAACACGATCAGACAGATAATCACTATCGTCAGAAACGCCGCCAGGCCGTTGCGCTCGCCAATCCGATCGCGCAGTTTGTTCTTCACCGGGTGGAAGATTACCGCCAGAATTGCTGCCCATAAAATAGCTGAATAATAGGGGGAGAGAACGTCGAAAAAAGCAAGGGTGACGATCAGCACGATCAGGATGAAAAATCCCTTCGTAAGTCCATTAACTCTCATGTGAATCCTTCATAAAAATGACGTGTACCATCAAATAATAGAAGCTTTTCCATGATTTACAATCAAAGTGGCTGGTGCAGTTTGCTGAGAACAGGGAGGATATATGACATTAAAAAACCCGCAGTCTTTGTAAGAGTGCGGGTTCTTAAGGGGTTACCGATTTAATCGGTGAATAATTTGGTCGGCACGAGAGGATTTGAACCTCCGACCCCCGACACCCCATGACGGTGCGCTACCAGGCTGCGCTACGTGCCGATTCGTGGGGAACAATATTACCCGTTCCCCAAGCGAATGCAAGCCGGGAAATGACTGATTGATTTATAAATAATCAATCAGTTAGCGATAAAGCGTTTTTCATCGGTCAGCACCTGCAGCAACAGGCTGAGCTGCGGTTTTTGATCGTTAATTTTCTCGCCGTCGCTGTTCCATGTTCGGTAAGTACCGTTGTGATTAAGCACGACGGTGACCTTCGGCGTGGTAATGGCCAGCGTATCGCTATTCGCTGCGGTGACCCAGGCACGGCGACGGGCGGCGCTAAACAGGTCTTCGCCTTGCGAATACTCGTTTGCCGGGGTCGAAACGTGGAGCAAACGCTGCATCAGCGTCGTCATCACGTCTTTGTTATCCGTCAGTGTCGCGATTTCCTGAGCCGGCGTACCTGGCCAATGGATCACTAAGGGAACCTGCAGCTGCTCACGCGACCAGCCAAACTGCTCATGCTGCGGGTTCAGCGGCATTCCGCGGCCCGCCGTCACGATCACCACCGTGTTGTCGAGCTTGCCCGCTTCGCGCAGCGCGTTCAGCACGCGACCAATTTGCGTATCGACCGCACCGGCAGCGCTGCTGTAGCGACGGACAAAGTTTTGCTGCTGACCGTCGTCAAGGGTGGTGCCGTTGAGCGAAACCCATGAGAACCAGCGGTTTTCATCCTGGGCGTAGCGGTCCAGCCAGTTAATCCACTGGTTAGCCGTCTGCTCATCGCTTTGCGCTTTCGCGGCTGGCAGTGAAAAATCGGACAGCAGCGCCTGGCGGTAGAGCGGGCTGCTAAAACCGTCGGACGAGAACAGGCCCAGCTGGTAGCCCTGTTGGTTCAGCGAAGTAATCAGCGCTGCGGGAATACGCGCTGAGAGGACGCCGTCCATATAGCTCGGCGAAATACCGTAGAACAGGCCAAACATGCCGCTGTCAGCGGTGTTGCCGGAGCTCATATGCTGGGTAAAGTTAACGTTCTCTTTCGCGAACCCGGCCAGCGCCGGCATGTTTTTCTCAAAGCGTGAATAATTAAGATTATCAACGGTAATCAGCAGCACATTATAGCCGGTACCGAGATCGCGATAACGCAGATCGCTCAGCGGGTATTGCACCGAGACGGCTTCCGGCGCGCCTTGTTCCACCAGGCGGCGCTGGTAGTCCTGCGCGTCGAGCAGACCGTGTTTTTCGAGGAAACGGCGCGCCGTCATCGGATAGGAAAGCGGCAGGTTGGCCCGCTGCATGGTTATCGGGCGATAGAAATTGGCGTCCGCCCAGATATAGACCAGGTGGCTACTGATAAAAGAAATAAAGAAGAACCAGGCAACGGGACGCGCATAGTGGCGGCGACGCGTCAGGCTGCGCAGCTTCTGCCAGCTCCAGGTCGCAAACAGCATCTCCAGCAGGAAAATGATCGGCACGCTGATAAACATCAGCTGCCAGTCGCGCGCCATCTCGTTCTGGTCAGGGTTAATCACCAGTTCCCAGACAAAGGGATTAAGATGCAGGTGAAAACGGGTGAAAACTTCGCTATCGATCAGCAGCAGCGTCATGCCCACGGTCGCCAGAACAACCGAGATAAAGCGCATTAAGCGCTGAGAGACGACGATAAAAGTCAGCGGGAAAAGAATCAGCACGTAGCTGGTAAAGACCAGGAAGCTGAAGTGACCAACGAGACTGACGTACGAAAAGAGGCGTCCGGCAAGCGTCGTTGGCCAGTCGGCGACAAACAGATAGCGACTGCCGAGCACCATAGCCAACAACATGTTGAAAAGGGCGAACCAGTGCCCCCAACTGACCATCTGGGAGACTTTTTCTCGGTAGGGCTGACGAAGAGTCACCATATACTGTTGTTCGTTATCCTTAGTGCGCCGGATCGTCGTTGATAGATGACTGCAGCGCCTGGGCAAAAGAACGGGCGATGACCTGACGCTGCGCCGGCGCGACGCTACTATTGATCAGGTTAGTCACCATATTGCCCAGTACCATCAGTGACAGGTCAACGGGCGCTTTATGTGTTTCCAGAACGCTCGTCAGCTCGCTGAGCAGCTGTTCGACGTGTTCATCGCTATAGCGGGATAATTGCGGCATAAACTCAAAATCTGTTTGTTCGTGAAAGGGCAACATATTACCGTAGCAGCAGCTTTTTTTCCGCATTTTTTCGCCGCGACGCAAAAGCGCGCGGCTTCGCTCGCAAAGAGTCACGCGGCGGTTGCGTCGTCGCCCCGCCGGTGGTTGAATACCGCCCGGTCTAAAAGGAGAGTTTAACATGAGTCTGGATATCGACCAGATTGCCCTGCATCAGTTAATCAAACGTGATGAACAAAATCTGGAGCTGGTGCTGCGCGAGTCACTGCTGGAGCCGACGGCGACGGTGGTGGAGATGATGGCCGAACTGCATCGTGTCTACAGCGCGAAAAATAAAGCCTACGGCCTGTTTAATGAAGAGAGCGAGCTGGCGCAGGCGCTGCGCGGGCAGCGTAAGGGCGAAGAAGCGTTCCTGCCGTTTAGCCGCGCCGCTACCGGTCGCCTGCGCGACGAACTGGCAAAATATCCCTTTGCTGAAGGCGGAATCGTGCTGTTTTGCCAGTATCGCTATCTGGCGGTGGAATATCTGATGGTGGCGGTGCTGAACAACTTAAGCAGCATGCGCGTTAATGAAGAGCTGGATATCAGCTCCACCCATTATCTGGATATCAATCACGCGGATATCGTCGCCCGTATTGATTTAACCGAGTGGGAAACCAACCCGGAGTCAACGCGCTACCTGACCTTCCTGAAAGGCCGGGTAGGGCGCAAGGTGGCGGATTTCTTTATGGACTTCCTCGGCGCTAGCGAAGGGCTGAACGCGAAAGCGCAGAACCGCGGCCTGCTGCAGGCGCTGGATGATTTCGCCGCCGATGCGCAGCTGGATAAATCTGAGCGTCAAAACGTGCGCCAGCAGGTATACAGCTACTGCAACGAACAGCTGCAGGCCGGTGAGGAAATCGAGCTGGAGTCGCTATCAAAAGAGCTGGCGGGCGTCAGCGAGAAGACGTTTCAGGAATTTACCGCGGAACAGGGCTACGAGCTGGAAGAGAGTTTCCCGGCGGATCGCAGCACTTTGCGTCAATTAACCAAGTTTGCCGGCAGCGGCGGCGGGTTAACCATCAACTTTGACGCGATGCTGCTGGGCGAGCGGGTGTTCTGGGATCCGGCCACGGATACCCTAACCATTAAAGGCACGCCGCCTAACCTGCGCGATCAGCTGCAGCGCCGCACCTCCGGCGGAAATTAAAACGCGAAATCCCGACGCCGAGTCGGGATTTTTTTAGCCTTAGGCCTGAGCTATCCGGCGCAGACGATCTCTACGCCATCGATGGCTAACTGCTGGCGCAGCGCCTCATCTAATGTCGTATCCACGATCAGCGTACTGACCAGACCCAGCTCGCCGATAGCAAAGGCCGACGCGGAGTTCAGCTTCTCTTGTGACGCCATCACCACCGTTTCGGCAGCCCGCGTCGCCAGCGCACGCTTGATTCCCGCTTCTTCATAATCGCCGGTGGTGAATCCCGCCCGCGGGTGAACGCCGGTGACGCCCATAAAAAACAGATCGGCATTGATGCGGGAGATACTTTCCAGGGCGGCGGACCCGACGCTGACCACCGAATGTTTAAACAACCGGCCGCCAATCAAAATCACCTCGATCAACGGTTTATCCACCAGCGCGACGGCGATCCCCGGGCTATGGGTGACAACTGTACACGCGAGGGTAGCCGGTAGCAGACGTACCATCTCTCCGGTGGTGGTGCCGCCGTCGATAATCACTACCTGGCCGGGTTGAATGAGCTCTACCGCGCGCTGGGCAATGGTCTGCTTTGAGGCGATTTGCACGCTCTTTCTTGTTTCAATGGGCGCGATGGCTTCGGAAACTGGCAGCGCGCCGCCGTGGACGCGCTGCAGTTTGCCTTCCGCGGCCAGCTCCCGCAGATCCCGGCGAATGGAGTCTTCTGAGACGCTAAAGCGCTGGCTGAGATCCCCTGACATTACCTGTTTTTCCTCGGCGAGGATCTGCAAAATCTGCTGTTTTCTCTGGCTGGCAAGCATCAAAATACCTTCATGAGTGATCTTGTTTGTGCACGATTATGCATGTTATGTTGCTCTCTGTCACCTAAAAGGGGAAAAACATGCACGATGATGCACCGCGCGTTCGCCATATTCGCGAAACGCTATTATCGGACAACTGGTACACACTCAAGAAATATACCTTCGAATTATTACGCCGGGACGGGCGCTGGCAGGAGCTGAGTCGGGAAGCTTACGACCGCGGCAACGGCGCGGTGATCCTGCTCTACAATCGTGAAAAGCAAACGGTAGTGCTGGTTCGCCAGTTTCGCTTTCCGGTGTGGATTAACGGTCATGATGGCTTTTTGATCGAAGCCGCAGCCGGACTGCTGGATAACGCTTCTCCGGAGGCGCGCATCGTTGCCGAAGCCGAAGAGGAGACCGGTTTTCGCGTCACGCGGATTGAGCCGGTATTCACCGCTTACATGAGCCCCGGTTCGGTGACGGAGAAGCTTTACTTTTTCATCGCCGAATACTCTGCCGACGATCGGCGCGGCGACGGTGGCGGTCTGGCGACGGAAGGGGAAGATATCGAGGTGCTGGAGTGGCCGCTGGAAAAAGCGCTACAAGCTATTGGTGAAGGGGAAATCGTCGATGCGAAAACGATTATGCTGCTGCAGCATCTGGCACTGAATGCGGCAACGTTGTTAGCCCGATAAACAAAACGCCCCGAACCTTGCGGAGCGGGGCGTTTGCCATACAACTTTCAGTCGGCGATTAAGCGCGAACGAAGTCGATGTGAGTCAGCTTCGGCTTGAACGGGTGACGCTGAACAGCCTGAGCTTTAACTTTCTCTTCTTTGCCATCAACAACGAGGGTCAGAACTTCGTTGTAGAACTCAGCGTTGTTCTGCATGTTCCACACTTTGTCGTGATCCAGTTCGATTGCTACTGGCGCAGCTTCGCCGCCATAGATGATGGCCGGGAATTTGTTAGCTGCACGCAGGCGGCGGCTCGCACCCTTACCCTGCTCTTTACGTAATTCTGCATTGATAGTAAACATTGATGTCTCTCTATATATAAATCCTGCTACAGGCGACCCAGCAGCAGGCAGATTATCTGCTTTGCGAATGCAAAAGCGGGCGGCATTATAGCCGCCATACGTTTTTGCGGCAACCAAAACCTCAGGCGTACGGAGGATTAACGCACTTCATTGGCCCGGCGGAATCGGCCCTGATAATCAAATACTTTCTCCCGCACCTGCCAGTATTGCCCCTTCATGCGCGCCACGACAAAGTCCGGATGGCGCAGCAGCGCCTGCTGGGCGAGGATATCGGCGGGCGTTATCCAGCGCAGCGGCACGCCCGGCGTTCGGGTGTGTGGGCGGATAAAGAGCTGCTCAAAGGCGGTGCGCTGGGCGGGGGTATGCAGGCGGAAGCGCTCGCTGACCTCCGCGCCATCTTCGTCGTAATAGGTGATTTTCAGCCAGTTGCCTTTATCATCCGCGCCGTGCTGCAGATCCATTCCGCTACAGCGCAGCACCAGCGCGTCTTTTAGCTTCAGCGCGGCTTTCAGCATGTCATCGGGGTCGACCAGAATGGTATCGCACTCGCGGCAGCGGCGGGCGGCGATATCGTTTTCCGCGTTACACTGCGGGCAGTTTTTGAAGCGAAAGCGAAAATCACACTGCTCGCGATGGGCTTCGTCATCTTCAAACCAGCCCTGGCAGCGGCGGCCAAAGTGTTCAATCAGCGTGCCGTCGGCGGTGGTTTTCCCCCAGAAAGTATTGGCGAAACCGCATGCCGGGCAAAACACCTGGACCGGCACGTTGTCGCTTTTTCCTTTCGGCGTCCCCACTTCCGGGGCATAGAGATCGTGCGGATTCCCGGCGTAATCAAGGATCAGGCAGTCGGTTTTACCCGGCGCCAGGCGCAGGCCGCGGCCGACGATCTGTTGGTAAAGACTCACCGACTCGGTCGGGCGCAGGATGGCGATCAGATCGACATGCGGCGCATCAAATCCGGTGGTCAGCACCGCGACGTTGACCAGATAGCGATACTGCTGGGCTTTAAACGCTTCAATGATGCGATCGCGCTCTGGACCCGGCGTTTCACCGGTGATTAAAGCCGCTTCGCCCTGCGGAAGTAACCCGGTCACTTCGCGGGCGTGTTCAACGGTGGCGGCGAAAATCATCACTCCTTTGCGCGTGTGGGCGAACTCGACGATTTGGCTAACGATATGCGGCGTGACGCGCTGCTGTTTTTTCAGCTCATGGTTCAGGTCGGACTCGCTGAACAAGCCATTGCTTTGCGCCTGGAGACGGCTGAAGTCATACTGAACCACCGGCATATCCAGCCGCTCCGGCGGCGTCAAATAGCCGTTCTTAATCATATAGCGCAGCGGCAGCTCGTAGATGCAGTCGCGAAACAGCGCTTTTTCATCGCCGCGCACCATGCCGTGGTAGTGGAATTGGTAAATCCATCCCTTGCCGAGGCGAAAAGGCGTGGCGGTCAGCCCCAGCAGACGCAGATGCGGATTGACCTGCTGAAGGTGACTGATGATCTGCTGGTACTGGCTGTCATCATCGTCGCTGATGCGGTGGCACTCGTCGACGATCAGCAGCGAAAACTCGCCCTGAAACTGGTCAAGGTTGCGGGCGACCGACTGCACGCTGCCAAAGACCACTTTACCGTGGCTCTCTTTGCGCTTAAGGCCCGCGGCGAAAATATCCGCCTCCAGACCGAGCGCGCAATACTTGGCGTGGTTCTGTGCCACCAGCTCTTTAACGTGCGCCAGCACCAGTACCCGACCGCGCGCCAGGCGCGCCAGTTCGGCGATGACCAGGCTTTTACCTGCGCCGGTCGGCAGGACAATCGCGGCGGGTTCATGGTGGCGGCGAAACCAGGCGAGCGTGGCGTCGACCGCTTCTTTTTGGTAGGGACGTAGTGTAAAGGTCATGAATTTATAGCGGTTAATTAACTCGCGAATAGTATGCCACGAATCTTTTCCCTTGAGTGGTGTTAATAGCTCGTTATACTACCTATGAAATTCTTCTTTTTCGGGCGCGTTGCCCGCTCCAGCACTCTTACAGGCTAAAAAATCTCATGCGACTTGATAAGTTTATCGCTCAGCAACTTGGCGTTAGCCGGGCTATTGCCGGGCGTGAAATCCGCGGCAGCCGCGTTACCGTGGACGGCGACATTGTAAAAGACTCCTCCTTCAAGCTTCTGCCGGAGCATGACGTCGAGTATGACGGCAATACGCTGGTTCAGCAGACCGGCCCGCGCTACTTTATGCTCAACAAGCCGCAGGGTTACGTGTGTTCCACCGACGATCCGGATCATCCAACGGTCCTTTATTTCCTCGACGTGCCGGTGGCGCACAAGCTGCATGCCGCGGGTCGCCTGGATATCGACACGACCGGGCTGGTGCTGATGACCGACGACGGCCAGTGGTCCCACCGCATTACTTCTCCTCGCCATCATTGTGAAAAAACCTATCTGGTGACGCTGGAAAACCCGGTTGACGAGACGACCGCCGAGCAGTTTGCCAAAGGCGTTCAGCTGCATAATGAGAAAGAGCTGACCAAACCGGCGGTGCTGGAAGTCGTGACCCCGACCGAGGTCCGCCTGACCATTAGCGAAGGGCGCTATCATCAGGTTAAGCGAATGTTTGCTGCGGTGGGTAACCATGTGGTGGGCCTGCATCGCGAACGTATTGGCGACATTGCGCTTGATGCGGCGCTGGCGCCCGGTGAATATCGTCCGCTGACAGAAGCTGAAATTGCCAGCGTCGGCGGCCAACATGCGCGGAGTAAAACGTGACGGCAAAGCAGAATTCTTCGTTAGGGATTGTGTTTATTCTAGGCCTGCTGGCGATGTTAATGCCGCTGTCGATTGATATGTATCTTCCGGCGCTGCCGGTGATCGCGGCGCAGTTTAACGTGCCGGACGGCAGCGCGCAGATGACGCTGAGCACCTATATTCTGGGCTTTGCCCTCGGCCAGCTGTTGTATGGCCCGATGGCGGACAGCTTAGGGCGTAAGCCGGTTATTCTTGGCGGTACGCTGGTTTTTGCCGCGGCGGCGGTGGCCTGCGCGCTGTCGCAGACTATCGATATGTTGATTACCATGCGCTTTTTCCACGGTCTGGCGGCCGCAGCGGCGAGCGTGGTGATTAACGCCCTGATGCGCGATATCTATCCCAAAGAAGAGTTTTCGCGGATGATGTCGTTCGTCATGCTGGTGACGACCGTCGCGCCGCTGGTGGCGCCGATGGTCGGCGGCGCTGTGCTGGTGTGGTTTAGCTGGCATGCGATATTCTGGATCCTCGCGCTGGCTGCACTCTTAGCCTCGGCGATGATCGCGTTCTTTATTAGCGAGACCCTGCCGCCGGAACGCCGGCAGAAGTTTCACATTCGTACTACGTTAGGTAACTTCGCGACCCTGTTTCGCCATAAGCGGGTGCTTAGCTATATGCTGGCAAGCGGCTTTAGCTTCGCCGGGATGTTCTCGTTTCTGAGCGCCGGCCCGTTTGTGTATATCAATATTAACCACGTTTCGCCGCAGCACTTTGGCTACTATTTTGCGCTGAACGTCGTGTTCCTGTTTGTCATGACTATGATCAACAGCCGGTTTGTGCGGCGGGTTGGGGCGCTAAATATGTTCCGCGCCGGGCTGTGGATCCAGTTTGCCATGGCGGTATGGATGGTGGTATGCGCGCTGTTTGACGTGGGTTTTTGGGCGCTGGTGTTTGGCGTAGCGGCTTTCATCGGCTGCGTTTCGATGGTCTCTTCCAACGCGATGGCGGTGATTCTCGATGAGTTTCCGCATATGGCCGGGACGGCTTCCTCGCTGGCAGGCACTTTCCGTTTCGGCATTGGCGCCATTGTCGGCGCGCTGCTATCGATGGCAACGTTTACCACCGCCTGGCCAATGCTGATTTCGATCGCTTTCTGCGCCAGCAGCTCCATCCTCTTTTATCTCTACGCCAGCCGACGGCGCAAAGCCGCGCGCTAAGCGACTTTCAAGGGGCGATATCGCCCCTTTTTTTGATGCATGTCAACCGAATCCGGCTTCTCAGTTCAGTAATTTGTTTATTTTATGTAAAATCAAATCGCTCTAAAAGTCGCATGATTGCGATAAAAAAGTTGTTTTAGATCACAGAAACGGGTACATATAGCCCGAAGATGTTCCACCTGCACAATTATAAACTTTTACATTACAAACCAATAACACGGCTATGCCACTGGTGTAAGCGTTTTCTGTGCAGGATCAGGACTAGTTGTCAATAATGTGTTAGTATTGATGTAAAATTATTGTGAAGTATTTTGCTTCCGGGGTAAACACGTGAATACACTGCAACTCTCTATCGTACACCGTCTGCCGCAGAGCTATCGCTGGCTGGCCGGTTTTGCAGGTTCAAGAGTTGAACCGATTCCGCAAAACGGCGCCCAGAGCGAAAATAGCCTCGTGGCGTTGAAATTACTCAGCCCCGATGGCGAAAGCGCGTGGCCGGTCATGCATAAGCTCAGCCAGGCGCTTAGCGACATCGAGGTCGATAGCTCTGTCGTTGAATGCGAAGGGGAACCGTGCCTGTTTGTTAACCGTCAGGACGAATTTGCCGCAACCTGTCGCCTGAAAAATTTCGGCGTGGCGATTGCAGAACCCTTCTCCGGCAACAACCCCTTCTGACCGTCAGCTCAACGCCAGCAGCTGACGGGTATACTCCTGCTGCGGAGCGGTAAATACGCGCTCGCACTCACCCTGCTCGACGACTTCTCCCTGCCGCAGCACCATTACCTGATGACACAGCGCCCGCACGACGCGTAAATCATGGCTGATAAAAATATAGGCCAGCTGATGCTTTTGCTGCAACGCCTTCAGCAGAGTGAGGATTTGCGCCTGCACGGTTTTATCCAGCGATGAGGTTGGCTCATCCAACACAATAAGCTGTGGTTTGACGACCAGCGCCCTGGCGATAGCGATGCGCTGACGCTGGCCGCCGGAGAAGGCGGCAGGGTAGCGATGCCGGGATTGCGGATCGAGCCCTACCTCCTGCATCACCTGAATCACCGCCTGTTCCCGTTCGGCGGGCGTAAGCGTCGGCTGATGAACGCGCAGTCCCTCTTCAATAATTTGCAGCACGTTGAGCCGCGGGTTTAGCGATGAGTTAGGGTCCTGAAACACCACCTGCATGCGGCGACGTAGCGGCAGCATCTGCCGACGGTTGCGTCCCTGAAGCGCCTCACCGTCAAAGGCGATCGCGCCAGCGGAATGAATCAGACGCAGAAGCGCCAGCCCGGTGGTGCTTTTGCCCGATCCTGACTCGCCGACCAGCCCCAGCGTTTCTCCCGCGCGCAAATGAAAGCTGACGGCATTAACGACGCGGTTATGATCGACAACCCGTCGCAGCAGACCTTTACGTATCGGAAAGGCGATACTCAAGTTTTCCGCCCGCAGTAATACCGGCGCATCGGGCGCGAGCGGGACGGGATCGCCCGACGGCTCGCTGTCCAGCAGGCGGCGGGTATAAGGGTGTTCGGGGGCGGAGAACAGCGCCTGGCAGCCGTTTTGTTCAACGCAGCGGCCATTCTGCATCACCGCGACGCGATCGGCGAGTTGACGAACGATGCTCAGATTATGGGTGATAAACAGCAGCCCCATATTTAACTCTTGCTTCAGCTCGCGCAGCAGCGTGAGGATTTGCGCCTGCACCGAGACGTCCAGCGCGGTTGTGGGTTCGTCGGCGATAAGCAGCTCCGGGCGGGTCAATAGCGCCATGGCGATCATCACCCGCTGGCGCTCGCCGCCGGAGAGCTGATGCGGATAGTCAGCCAGCCGCCGGGGCGCATTGCGGATCCCGACGCGCTCCAGGCAGTCGAGGATTTCTCCGCGGGCCGCTTCTTTACGCATCCCGCGATGCAAGGAGAGCACTTCGTACAGCTGTTTTTCCAGGGTATGCAGCGGATTAAGCGAAACCATCGGTTCCTGGAAGATCATCGCGATGCGGTTACCGCGCACGCCGCGCAGGGTGCGTTCATCGGCATGCAGTAGCGACTGACCGTGAAAGCGGATATCGCCGGTGGGATAGCTGACCGGTGGCGACGGGAGCAGCCGCAGCACCGATAGCGCGGTCACGCTCTTACCGGAGCCGGACTCGCCGACCAGCGCAAGGGTCTCGCCGACGGCAATCTGCAGCGACAGTTCGCTGACGACCGAAGTGGTTTCTCCCTGCTGACGAAAGGCGATGGAGAGATTATCGATATCTAACAGAGGTTGCGTCATGCTACACCGCCTTGCTTGGATCAAAGGCATCGCGAACCGCCTCACCAATAAAAATCAATAACGTCAGCAGCACCGCCACCGATAGAAAGGCGGCGATGCCCAACCAGGGCGCCTGAAGGTTGTTTTTACCCTGCAACAGCAGCTCACCCAGCGAAGGGGAGCCCAGCGGCAGGCCAAAGCCGAGAAAATCGAGCGAGGTCAGGGTGGTTATTGAACTACACAGAATGAACGGCAGAAAGGTCAGGGTGGCGACCATGGCGTTAGGCAGCATATGGCGTAGAATAATCGCGCGATCGCTGACGCCAAGCGCCTGCGCGGCGCGGATATAATCATAGTTACGGGTGCGCAGGAACTCGGCACGGACGACGCCGACCAGCGTCATCCAGCCGAACAGCACGGTAATGGCCAGCAGCCACCAGAAGTTGGCCTGCACAACGCTTGAGAGCAGGATAATCAGAAACAGCGTCGGCATTCCCGACCATACTTCGATAAACCGCTGTCCCCAGAGGTCAATTTTTCCGCCGTAATACCCCTGAACGGCGCCGGCCAACACCCCCAGCACGCTGGAGAAGAAAGTCAGCAGTAGACCAAAGAGAATGGAAATGCGCGTACCGTAGAGAATTCGTGCCAGCACGTCTCCGCCGTTGGCATCGGTGCCCAGCCAGTTCTGGGCTGACGGCGGCGAAGGGAAGGGCGCGTCGGTGGCGAAATTTATGGTCGTCGCGCCGAACCGAACCGGCGCCCACAGGGCCCAGCCGTTATCGTCCAGCCGCTTTTGCAGCCACGGGTCCTGATAGTCGGCGGCGGTGGCAAAGCTGCCGCCGAAAGTGGTCTCGCTGTAGTTTTTCAGGAGCGGGACGTAGAGGCTGCCCCGGTACTGGACGAGCAGCGGCTTATCGTTAGCAATCAGCTCAGCGCACAGGCTACAGGCGAAAAGCGCTAAAAAGATCCATAGCGACCAGTAGCCGCGGCGGTTGTGGCGAAAACGCGCCCAGCGGGCCTGGTTGACGGGACTAAAAAATGACATTAGCGGCCCTCAAAATCGATACGCGGATCGACCAGCGTATAGCTGATATCGCTGATGATATTCAGCAGCAGGCCAATCAGGGTAAAAATATACAGCGTGCCGAACATGACCGGGTAATCGCGAGATACGGTGGCCTCATAGCCCAGTAGCCCCAGTCCGTTTAGCGAGAACATCACTTCAATCAGCAGCGAGCCGGTAAAAAACATACTGATAAAGGTGGCCGGGAAACCGGCGATTACCAGCAGCATGGCGTTGCGAAATACGTGTCCCCAGAGGATCTGCTTTTCGCTGACCCCCTTGGCGCGGGCGGTAACCACGTACTGCTTGCGGATTTCATCAAGAAAGCTGTTTTTGGTCAGCATAGTGAGGGCGGCAAAACCGCCGATCACCGTTGCCAGCACTGGTAGGGTGATATGCCAGAGATAGTCGAGGATTTTTTGGTACCAGGGCAGGCTGTCGAAGTTGGCTGACACCAGCCCGCGCAGCGGAAAGAGATCGAAATAGCTGCCGCCAGCAAAGATAACGATCAGCAAAATGGCGAACAGGAATGCCGGGATTGCATAGCCGATAATAATCAGCGTACTGCTCCAGACGTCAAAATGGCTGCCGTTGCTGACCGCTTTACGGATCCCCAGCGGAATCGACACCAGATAGATAATGAGCGTACTCCATAAACCCAGGGTGATAGAGACCGGCAGGCTGTCTTTAATCAGCTGTAGTACCGATGAGCTACGAAACAGGCTATCGCCAAAATCAAAGCGCAGGTAATCTCCGAGCATTTTAAAATAGCGCTCGTGCAGAGGCTTATCAAAGCCGTAGCGGTGGGTTATCTCTGCAATCACCTCCGGGTCCAGCCCGCGCCCGCCGCGATAGTGCCCATCGCTGATGTTGCTGACCCCGGTACGCGCATGACTGGCGGCCATGCCGCCGTCTCCGGCGCCGGGCAAGCCGCCGCGGTCGCCGAACTCAATCGCCGCAATCGCCTGATCGACCGGACCGCCGGGCGCGATCTGCACAATAAAAAAGTTAATGGTGATAATCGCCCACAGGGTGGGGATGATGAGCAGTAGTCGGCGGAGCAGATATGCACCCATCTTAATTCCTTAGCGTCTGTCCGCGGGGAGTCTGGCCGCTTTGCTTGCGTCGTACCACCAGTTTTCGAAACCGGAGGAGTAGACCGCGCGGGTCTGCGGGAAGGAGAATTTGTCCCAGTAAGCGGTTCGGTCCTGCGCCATATACCACATCGGCAGCATGTAATAGTTCCAGGTCAGCACGCGGTCGAGAGCCCGGCCCAGCGGCAGCAGCTTTTCTTTATTACCCTGCCAGCGAATAATCTGCGCGATGAGCCGGTCGACCGCCGGGTTTTGTACTCCTGAGGCGTTGTAGCTGGAGTTTATATATTCGGAGTCCCAGGAGACTTGCAGGTCGGTGCCGGGCCAGGGGGTGGCGCGCCAGACGTTAGGCATCATGTCGTAATCCCGACTGCGCTTGCGGTTACTGTATTGGGAGTTGTCGACCTGGCGAATATCCATGACGATGCCGAGCCGCTGGAGGTTGTGCTGGAAGGGCAGGACCCAGCGATCGCTACTGCCGGAGGGGAGCAGCAGCTCAAAGCGTAACGGTTTGCCGCTCTGCGCGTTTACCCGCTGCTGGTTTTTCACTATCCATCCCGCCTGGTTGAGGATGGCATCGGCTTTGAGTAAATTCTCTCGCGCAAAACCGTCGCCGCTGGAAACCGGCGGCCGGTAAATCTGCGTGAAGACTTCAGCCGGGATCTCTTTTTTCAGCGGCGTCAGCAGGGCGAGCTCGTCGGCATCTGGATAATCGCGCGCCGCATATTCGGTATTCTGAAAGAAGCTGTTGGCGCGGCTGTAGGAGCGATAAAACAGCGCCTTATTCATCCATTCAAAATCAAAAGCAAGGGTAATGGCTTCGCGTACCCGGCGGTCGGCAAATACCGGGCGCTGAATATTAAACGCCAGCCACTGCGTGTTCTGCGCCGAGGTGTTGGTGTATTCGTCTTTTACGATATAGCCGTGGGTAAAATTGCGCCCGACGTAACGAGTAGCCCAGTTTTTGGCAACGTTCTCTTCGCGACGGTCAACGGCGCCGGCCTTAAAGGCTTCGAAAGCAACGTTGTCGTCCAGGTAATAGTCGTAGCGCAGCGTATCGAAATTCCAGCGTCCGCGGTTGACCGGTAAGTCGGCGGCCCAGTAGTCCTTTACCCGCGAGTAGGTAATGTACTGGCCCATGCGCCAGGCAGTGATGCGATACGGACCACTGGCCAGCGGTGGCGCAGATAGTGGATCGCTAAGCTTATGGTGCTGCCAGTATTTTTCCGGCATAACGGGCAGCGTCATCAGGCTAAGCATGTTCTCTTTGCCTGGTTTGGCTAAATCAATGCGGACGGTGAGTGGAGCGATGGCTTTTACCGTGGTGCCTTTATAATAGAGGCGAAACTGCGGTACCCCTTCGGTCATAAACTTCTGGAAGGTAAACGCGACATCGCTGGCGGTGATGGGGCTGCCGTCGTGATAGCGGGCGCGCGGATTGAGCGTAATCTCCATCCATGAAAAATCATCGGCATAGCGCGCATGCTCGGCGATCAGCGGATAGTAGCTGCCGGGCTCATCGTCAGAGGTGGTGAAGAGCGTATCGTATAAACTTTCGGTACGAATACCCGGGTTGCCGCGCATGGCGTAGCGGTTGAAATTATCAAAGGTGCCGATGGCGGCGAGGGTAATTGCGCCGCCTTTAGGCGCGGCGGGATTGGCATAATCGTAATGGGTGAAGCCTGCGGCGTATTTCGGCTCGCCGATAATCGCGAACCTGTCGCTCTCTTTAATGGTTTGCGCCTGGCTGTGCAGGCTAAATAAGGTCAGCAGTATCAGGCTGATGCGCGCAAAAATAACCAGGATATCGTCCTCCCATGCCGGGCCTGAAACGGCCTGACCTCTGATAGCAAATAATAAAGGACACTTAGCGGGTTGTGAAATATTTCGCCGGTTCATCATGGGCGGCGATCAGCGCTTCCAGCGTCAGCGGTCGGCTTAACCAGTATCCCTGCAAATAATTTACCCCATGATCGCGCAGCCATTCCGCCTGTTCCTGCGTTTCCACGCCTTCGGCGACGGTGGTGAGCTTCAGCCGGCGGCTTAGGGTGATAACGGCGTCCAGCACCGGCGAGGTCACGGTCTCCGTGCCGATAGCCTGTACGAAGCCGCGGTCTATTTTCAGGTAATCAAAGTTATAGCGTTCCAGATAAATTAGCGCGCTATGGCCGGTACCGAAATCATCAATCGCGATTTCAAAACCCTGCTCGTGCAGCCAGTCGAAGTTTTCTAAGGAACGATTTTTATCGATCATCGCGCGCTCGGTGATTTCCAGCACCACGCTAAAATGGTCGGCCGGCATGGCGGCGGTGAATCGCTGCAGATCCTGCTGAAAGCTCCCGGCGTGTAGATGCATGGGGGAAATATTGATCCCCAGCTTGCTCCCGGCGGGCAGGAGCGTTTGCAGAACAGGCGCATCCTGCGCAATCAAGGTTAAGAGATGGCGGGTAAGCGGAATGATGATCTGCTGGGTTTCCGCAAGGTTGATAAAGACATCGGGAGGGATCTCGCCGGCCACCGGATGCCGCCAGCGCATCAACACCTCAATGCCGCTAATTTGTAGCGTCTCTGACCTCACCACCGGTTGATAGACCACGTAGAACTGATCGTTTTTGATGGCCAGTAGAAGCTCTTTGCGCGGGTCCGACTTAATGGTGAGGACGTAGTAGCTTAAAAGCCCGGCCAACAGTCCGCAAACGACACCCAACAGCAGAGCAAACTGTGTATTCTCCGCCAGCCAGCTGTTGGCGTAGAGATAGACTTTCAGCGGCAGGCCGTCAATTTGCGTCTGGCGAATGGGTGGCGAGATCAGGGTCTGCGGGTCGATGAGTTGGTTACTGAAGGTGGAAATGGCGACGTCCTTAATAGCCAGCGCCAGGCCGCTGAAATCATTCTGTCGCGCTGAATAGAGGATATAGGGCGTCAGGTTGGCATTAATCGAGACAAAAACACCGTCTTTCCCACCGTGGGGGCTACGGACCCACAACGCCAGCGCTGCGCTTTTGGGCATCATTGGCGTCCCGGGCAGAATCGCCATATCGACCGCTTGCGTTACATCAAGCTGCGGTATGAGCTGGGTTAAGGGCGTACTCATGACGCCTGTAGCGGAGGAACAAAACGCGAGGCCATTTTTGACCAGCAGGACAGCGCGGACGTTTGGGCTGAAGGCCGCATGGGCGGTTAAGCCTGAGGCGACGTTCTCACATGGCTCATCGACCAGCGGCTGCAGGTCGTGGATAGTCTGATTTAAATCGTGAAAATAGTCCTGCAGATAGGTATGGACGTTGTTAATAATGGCGTCGAAACGCTCCGCCCGGTTGTGATAAATCACCATAAACTGGATGCTACCGGCCAGCAGGGCGACGGCTATTCCAATACATATACTTGTCAGCCAGATTTTTCGCCGGGGAGCGAGGTGACGGGTAGGCATAGGCTATATAGTCAGTCCGTATTGTTGATGTGCGCCAAAGGGCTGATAGAAAACGTTTTTTCTATCCCTGCTTAAAGACATAGCTTATTTTACGAAGTTTATTGGCTGGCGAGCAAAAAAAAACACCGCCTCGGCAGTGTTTTTTTGTTTCTACCGTTGGCCAAGGGATTAACCAACGGTAGAAGACGATTACGAACGACTCAGAACGCGTCGCGCTTCGTTATAGCGCTTTTTCCAGTACGGTTCATCCATGCTTGAAATGGTCACACCGCTGCTGGTGGATGCATGAACAAACTGATTGTTGCCGATATAGATGCCAACGTGGCGGCCCGTGGAGCCGGCGCGGAACAGGACTAAATCACCGGTACGCAGCTGGGCGCGGCTGATCGATTTTCCAGAATCCTGCTGCTCTGAAGTGGAGCGGGGCAGTTCCAGGCCAAACTGTTCACGAAAAGTCCGTTGCACAAAGGCGGAACAATCGATGCCTTTACGGGTGCTGCCGCCGAGGCGGTAACGCACGCCCTTCCAGCTGGCATACTGATCCATCAAGCGGGACTTGACGTCCAGGTTGCGGACCATCGTTTCAAATTCATCCTGAGAGGCTTGCAGTGATGATAAATCGCCACTACCCACAGCAAGCGTCTCAGAATGCATATTCCTGGCGGTACTATTTGAACTACACGCGGAAAGCAGAACCGCAACTGCAATCGCGGGGGCGACCCGCAAGATATATCTCAAAATCGGCTGAGATTTGACCATGCTGTGTGTTATCCCTTGTTGTCCTTAACGACAATGTCGTTATAAAAAATGCCAAACGTGTTAGAGCCTAATTACCTGGTCGCAATGAGACAATTCCGTAAGCATAAAACTGTGGAGTCACGCACAAATTTATTCATTCTTTGAATTGATGTCGCTGACGAGGCAAAACGAGATTGAGGTTACCCGATCAACCGGGGGATGGCGAGCGGTTTTACGCATTTTCTTATAAGTATTTTTGCGACAAAAAGTGAATCATCGGCAAAGGACAAAATAGCGGCAGTGATGGGTAAAAAATACGCAATTTACTCATTTTTAAGATGATTAATATGACAGAAAGATGATGCAGGATGAGAAAACAGGCGAGGGCAAAAAAAGGGACCCAGAACGATCCCTTATGAATGATATTAATTAATTGTAAAGATAGATTTAAATTTTTGCTTTTCTACCCGGAAGGTGGCGCTCAAATAAGGCAATAACATTATCGCTCAATGAGGTCATCAATACCCAGGGGGCGCCTATGAGCACTGCCGTTAATGAGCCGACGGCAATATCGGTAAACCAGTGGGCGCCAATCATCACGCGTGGGAAAGCGAACACCACGAATATTACCAGCGCGATAGCAAACGCCCGGCGGCCAAAATAACGCCACATAAATGACGCAAATATCAGCAGCATCATCCCGTGATCGCCCGGGAAACTGTCTTTTGAAGCATCTTTGGTGGGGAATGAGATCACATCGCTCACTTTGGTGATGTCGGTAAAAGAGAGCGAAGGGCTGGCGCGCTTAACCGGCATCAGGTGCTGGGCCAGCTGATTGATAATGACGGCAGCCAGCAGCATCACCAGGCCGATGATAATCACCCGCCGGCGTCCGGCGCTCTGCTCTTTAAACCAGAAGCTCAGCATCAGGCTGCCCATCGCCAGTAGCGAGCAGGCGTCAAAGGCACGGTTATTGATAATCGCCAGCAGCCAGGTATAGGCGGTGCTCACGCCAACCAGGTGATTAAAGAAATAGAAGATCGCCGAGTCCAGCGGATTCCAGAAACCATGGTTAACGGGAAGGTACCATGAACAAAAAAGCGCTATACCCGCCGCGTTCAGCAGCAGAATAAGGGGAATTCGATTTTTAATCATAACTATCGTGTATTGGGTAAACGACGGCAACCATAGCCGTCTTAACTTAAACGAATCCTCAACAAGGAGGCCTGCAGTGCATTCCAGTCGGTCTCGGTATCGGCAATCAGCTCGATGCGGCTGTCGGGAGGGGAGACGTTCTGCGTCTCAATATGCAGATCAAGCTGTTGGCGATTGATCCGTACCAGCCCCTCCGCAATGCGCATCACGCCTTTGACGCGCCCGACCGGCGCCAGGCGCGCCCATTCGAGCAGGGCAACGGTGTCGAAAACGGTTTCAGCGTCAAAAATCCAGCCGCAGGCGTGATAGCCCTGACCGCTATTCAGGCTGCGACGCCAGCGCTGATGGGCGGGGAGGCTAAGTGCCGCAAGGCCTTGTTTCTGCCCGTGGCCGTGCGCGTGTTCGGCGCTGGCGGGGAGCGGCGCAATATTGCGCCGCGGTAAATCAAGCAGCATCGGGTCGATATTGCCCCGCGTGGCGCTGACGAACCGGCGATCGCCCGCGTAGGCCTGCCACCATGCGGCAAAGGCGCGTTGACTTTCCTCCGTCGAGCGGTCGGCTTTATTGCTGATAATAACGTCAGCGGCCGCCAGCTGGTCGCGAAAGTTGTCGTTGGTCACCGCTTTTTCGTCAAGCAACTGGCGCGGGTCCAGCACGCACAAGGTGGCGCGCAGTTCGATCCACGGCTCGTATACCGAGGCGGTCAGCATATCGAGGATCTGTTTAGGATGGCCCAGCCCGGTGGGTTCTATCAGCAGGCGATCGGGTTTGCCCTGGCGTAGCAGGGTATTAAGCCCGACCTGCATCGGCAGGCCGTTTACACAGCACATGCAGCCGCCGGGGATCTCTTTGAGCAGTGCGCCGCTTTCCGCCAGCAGCGCGCCGTCAATACCCACTTCACCAAACTCGTTGACCAGCACGGCCCATTTTTCATCCGCGGGCTTATTGGCCAGCAGATGCAAAATCGTCGTGGTTTTACCGCTGCCGAGAAACCCCGTGATCAAGTTGGTTTTGGTCACTTTTTCTCCAGGATAAATGTAATGTTGTAACAGTTACGCCTATCCTGACGAAAAAAAGCGAAAAAGAGAAGTCTTAGCGCGGACAGAAGGGGACTCTGTCCGCTAAAAGGCAGTTATTGTTAAGCGTTCAGCGTGGCGGCAATCGCCTGACGCGCACCAAAGGCGGCAAGCTGATGCCATGCGGCGGTGATGTGAGCAACAAACTGCGGATCCTGCGGCAGGTCGTGACCGAAGATCTCCTCAAGCGTAAGCAGGGCCGCTACGCGCTGGTGTTCATCGCTGGCGGAGACCAGTTTCTGTATCTTATCGGCCAGCGGATCGCGAATATCAATGGCATTTCCGCCATCATCAATACCGCTGACGTAGCGCATCCAGCCCGCGACGCCGAGCGCCAGGAGCGGCCAGCGGCTGCCTTGCGTAAGGTGGACGCGAATACCGTCAAGCATACGTTGCGGCAGCTTCTGGCTGCCGTCCATGGCGATTTGCCAGGTGCGATGCTTCAGCGCCGGGTTGCTGAAGCGTTCGATCAGGCTGTCAGCATACGCCGTCAGATCCACGTCCTGAATAGATAAGGTCGGCGCCTGTTCGTCAAGCATCAGGCGGTATGCGGCGCTGCGGAAAATCGGATCCTGCATGCAGTCGCTAATATGCGCATGACCTGTCAGATAGCCAAGCCAGGCGAGGAACGAGTGGCTGCCGTTGAGCATCCGCAGTTTCATCTGTTCCCACGGCAGGACGTCATCGGTCATCTGGACGCCCGCGGTTTCCCAGGCCGGGCGTCCGGCAACGAAGTTATCTTCGATGACCCATTGAATGAAGGGTTCGCAGCTGATAGCGCAGGGGTCTTCTACGCCCAACGCGGCGCTAATTTCCGCCAGCGATTCATCGGTGGCGGCTGGCACAATACGGTCAACCATGGTGCCGGGAAAACTGACGTGCTCGGCGATCCACTGCGCCAGCTCCGGGCTCCGTTTTTCTGCCATTCCCAGCACGGCGTTTTTCACCACATGCCCGTTGTTGGGGATGTTATCGCAGGAGAGGACGGTAAACGGCGGTAGTTCACGCTGACGGCGGCGCGATAACGCTTCGACCAGAATGCCGGGAACCGATTGCGGCAGCGTCGGGTTTTGCAGATCGTGGATAATGCGCGGCTGCGTCATGTCCAGCAGGCCGCTGGCCGGATCGATGCAGTAGCCTTTCTCGGTGATGGTCAGAGAGACGATGGCGACCTGTGGTTCGCAAAATTTCTCAATAATCGCGGCCAGCGAATCCAGTTTTGCGTTCAGGCATTCATGGACGGCGCCGACCACGATTGGCTGATTGCCCTCGGCGCCTTTTTCCAGCACGGTAAACAGGTGGTTCTGCTGGCGAAGCTGGCTCATCAGCCGATCGCCGCTGAACAGACTGATCTCACAAATCCCCCAGTCCCCGCCGCCGGCGTTAAGCACCCGATCGGTGAGGAGCGCCTGGTGCGCGCGATGAAACGCGCCGAAACCAAAATGCACAATACGCGAACGCAGCTGGCTGCGGTCATATTGAGGGAGCTGTACGCCTTCCGGCAGCGTAGCCGTAGCAATGGTAGTCATTCTTAACACACCTGATTAACGGATAATTAACATTCCCAGTGTAAAGTTATATGACAACAAATTAAATTGGTGAGCCTTATTTATCCGCTTAATGTGAGCTCGATCATCAATTGTTAGCTGCATACCCGGCTGTTCTGAAAAGTGGGCGCGCTTAATGGAGGAGAGGAGCGATAGTTTAATTACTTTTGGTATAACAACTTTGCAGCGAGTGAAGGGAGAGCAACGTTGCCAGCAGAGAGAGGGCCAGGCGCTGCGGAAAAGGTGCGAAAAAAAGGACAGCCGCTGGCTGCCCTTTATGATGTTGCAAACGCAGAGTTTAGTCCGCGCGGCCCATATAGCGGCTCTCTTCGATATGGATACGAATGCGCTCGCCCGCGCTCAGGTATTCAGGCACCTGAACAACAAGGCCGGTGCTCAGCGTCGCCGGTTTGTTACGGGCGCTAGCGGATGCGCCTTTAATACCTGGCGCCGTCTCAACGATTTCCAGATCCACGGTCTGCGGCAGCTCCAGCGCCAGCAGCTGGCCGTCCCAGGTCAGAACCTGCATATCCGGCATGCCGCCTTCCGGCATAAACAGCAGCTCTTCTTCGATTTGCTCTTTGGTAAAGATATACGGGGTGTAATCTTCTTTATCCATAAAGACGTATTCGTTGCCATCGATATAGGAGAAGTCAACGAAGCGGCGGGTCAGGGTGACGGTATCAACGATGTCGTCGCCTTTGAAGCGTTCTTCCACTTTCAGGCCGGTGCGTACATCGGAGAAACGCATTTTGTACAGCGTCGCTGCGCCGCGGGCGCTGGGTGACTGAATATCAATATTTTTAACAATCAGCAGTTTGCCGTTGTAATTCAGCACCATACCTTTTTTAATTTCATTCGCTCTTGGCATTGCAGTAATCCTGTCACTTAAAGGGTCGAAAATATCGCGTAAAACTACTCGCGCCGGGCCTTTCAGGCAAGTGGAATTCGTCTGTTTTGCTATCTTCAGGTAAAACGTTTAGGCTGGACTGCTAAAAGCGTTATCGGAAGAGTCGATTATGGAATGCCGCCCTGAATGCGGAGCTTGCTGTATCGCTCCTTCTATCTCCAGCCCTATCCCGGGCATGCCGCAAGGCAAGCCGGCAAACACCCGCTGCGTGCAGCTATCGCAAAATAATCTCTGCGCTATTTTTGGCTCGCCGTTTAGGCCGAAAGTGTGCGCCAGCCTGAAGCCGGAAGCGGAAATGTGCGCCTCCAATCGCGAAGACGCCATGACCTGGCTGCTTCATCTTGAACAGAGCACCTCTGCGTAGTGCATTTACCCGTCATACTTCAAGTGGCATGTGCGTTGGCTTCACTCGCTCACGCCTCCTTAAACTTGAATTATTTAGGTTATAAATTTTGTAAAAGCTTAATGCAATAAATCAGAAAAATTATGCTCAGGATCCATCTCCCGCGCGAGGGCGATCAGTTTCTTCTTATTACCAAGAGCGTAGCCGGATTTCTGTTTAACCAGCAGGCCTTCCTGACAGAATTGTGCGATCACATATAATAAATGACGATACGACACTCCCATATATTCCGCCGCCGGGGTATGTTTTTCGTGATAAATATCACAATGCTGAGTTAATAAAATAAATGCTGCCAGACGATTCACCAGTGGAAAAGATTGATTTTGGGTGAGCGACACGATGTTACGGTAGTTTTTTTGGCTTAACGCGATACAGAGATTACGCAGGAAAATGACGTCATTCAGCAACAAAGGGCGGAATGAAGCGATGGGCAGCGCCAGGCACCAGCACGCTTCGATGGCCTGAACGCCACGCGGATCGTGATGTTTATCAATGAGTTCTATCTCGCCGATAAAGCAGGGTGCGCCAAAGAAGTCGATCAGCGAGACCCGACCATTAGCTGATGTGGTGTAAAGCTTAGCCCGGCCGCGTGCGAGGTAAAAAAGGTGCGCGGGTTGAGCCCCCTCTTTAACAATATAATCCCCTGCCACAGCGTGGAACAATCGTGTATCCCGCACAACATCGACGGAAAATTTTTCCAGGTACCCCGAGTCGCTTATCAATTGCTGCTTGAGATTTTCATTTTGGATTTCTTTCACGGTCGCTTCCCGGTATGAGATTTCTCATATTCAGTATCAGTTTTCGCCTGGTATGCTGCAAACGTTAATCCGATACCTGTTTAATCCTGCTGTAATAACATAAAAATGGCGTAAAAGCGAAAAGAGGGAATAAAAATGGAAAAAAGAAAAATTATACTCGACTGCGATCCAGGTCACGATGATGCTATTGCGATAATGATGGCGGCCAGACATCCGGCAATTGATTTATTAGGAATAACAATTGTTGCGGGTAACCAAACGCTGGATAAAACGTTAGTCAATGGATTAAATGTTTGCCAACATTTAGATGTCAATGTGCCGATTTATGCCGGGATGCCACAGCCAATTATGCGTCAGCAAATTGTCGCTGATAATATTCATGGTGAAACCGGACTGGATGGGCCGGTATTTTCACCGTTAACTCGTCAGGCAGAAGAAACGCATGCGGTTAAATATATTATTGACACGCTCATGGCTAGTGAGGGTGACATCACGCTGGTGCCCGTTGGCCCACTGACCAATATAGCCGTCGCCATGCGAATGCAGCCGAAAATCCTGCCGAAAATTCGCGAGATTGTATTAATGGGCGGTGCTTATGGTACCGGAAACTTTACGCCATCGGCAGAGTTTAATATTTATGCCGACCCTGAAGCCGCTCGCGTGATATTCAGCTCGGGTGTCCCTCTGGTCATGATGGGCCTCGATTTGACTAATCAGACGGTCTGCACCGCTGATGTTATTGCACGCATGGAAAAAGCCGGCGGTCCGGCGGGACAGTTGTTTAGCGATATCATGAATTTCACCCTCAAAACGCAGTTTGAAAACTACGGCTTAGCGGGTGGTCCGGTGCATGATGCCACCTGCATCGGCTATCTGATTAATCCTCAGGCCATCAAAACACAGGACATGTATGTTGAGGTAGATGTTAACAGCGGCCCCTGCTATGGCCGTACGGTCTGCGACGAACTGGGCGTACTCGGTAAAGCGCCGAATACCAAAGTCGGCATCACTATTGATACCGATTGGTTTTGGGGTTTAGTCGAAGAGTGCGTGCGGATGTACCGCTAATTCACTTTGTACCAGGCGTGCGGAATATCCCTCATCGCCTGATATACCCGTCGTCTTTCAAGCGGCTTCTTTGTTGGCTACGTTCGTTCACCCCCGTCACTTACTTGAGTAAGCTCCTGGGGCTTTAATGAGGGACATCCGTGTCCCTTACCAAAGGCAGCCTTTGGCTGTTCAAATTCGTACCAGACGAATTTGTCTCTCTTGCCGCCTCTAAGCAACTTGAAATCCATTGGGTATAGAAACAGGCGGGCAGTAAGCTGTCGCCCGTAATAAAATCAGACATACCAAAACCTGGCGTAATGCCGGGTTTGCTGGCATCAAGAGATAATCATTATGGATATAATGAGAAGTGTTCTGGGTATGGTGGTATTACTGGCAATCGCTTTTCTACTGTCAGTAAATAAAAAACGAATTAGTCTGCGCACGACTGGCGCGGCGCTGGTACTGCAAATTGCTATTGGTGGTATTATGCTCTATTTTCCGCCAGGAAAATGGTTGGCGGAGCAGGCGGCTTTCGGCGTACATAAAGTGATGACCTACAGCGATGCCGGTAGCGCATTTATTTTTGGTTCGCTGGTCGGGCCGAAAATGGATCTCTTATTCGATGGTTCTGGTTTTATTTTTGCTTTTCGGGTATTGCCTGCCATTATTTTTATCACCGCATTGGTAAGCCTGCTTTATTATATTGGCGTAATGGGAATACTGATCCGAACTCTTGGCGGAATTTTCCAGAAAGCGCTGAATATTAGCAAGATTGAGTCGTTTGTTGCCGTTACCACCATTTTCCTTGGGCAAAATGAGATCCCGGCGATCGTTAAGCCCTTTATTAATAAGCTAAATCGTAATGAGCTATTTACCGCGATTTGCAGCGGGATGGCTTCAATCGCCGGGTCGACGATGATTGGCTATGCCGGGCTGGGCGTGCCGATTGATTATCTGCTGGCGGCATCGCTGATGGCGATTCCCGGCGGTATTCTGTTTGCCCGCCTTCTCAGCCCGGCGACTGAAGTATCGCAGGTGACTTTCGAAAACCTCTCCTTCACCGAAACTCCGCCGAAAAGTTTTATTGAAGCCGCGGCTAGCGGCGCGATGGCTGGGGTAAAAATTGCCGTGGGCGTGGCGACGGTAGTGATGGCGTTTGTGGCAATTATCGCTCTGATCAACGGCGTGATTGGCGGTATCGGCGGTTGGTTCGGTTTTGGTCACGCGACTCTGGAGGGGATTTTCGGTTATATCCTTGCACCGCTGGCCTGGTTAATGGGCGTTGACTGGAGTGATGCGACGCTGGCGGGCAGCCTGATTGGCCAGAAGCTGGCGATTAACGAGTTCGTAGCCTACCTCAACTTTTCGCCGTTCCTGCAAACGCCGGGAGCGCTGGATGTGAAAACTATCGCCATTATTTCTTTTGCGCTATGCGGTTTCGCCAACTTTGGTTCTATTGGCGTGGTGGTTGGCGCATTCTCGGCAATTGCACCCCAGCGCGCGTCTGAAATTGCCCAATTGGGGATGAGGGCGCTGGCTGCGGCAACGCTGTCAAACTTAATGAGCGCAACAATTGCCGGGTTTTTTATTGGCCTGGCGTAATACTCTGGTGTGCCGCTGATGCGGCACACCGCTGCTTTATACGTCTTTAATACGCCACAAGCAGGCCTGGGTAGCTACGCCCATGACCAGCGCAATCCAGAAGACGGCGTGATAGCTCCAGATTTCCGCGACGACGCCCGCCAGCGAACCGGCGATAATCCAGCCAACGCGCGTGGTATTGGTATAAAGCGTAGTGGCCGCGCCCGCCTGTCCGGGCATCAGATCCTGAAAATAGAGCATGCCGATACCGGCGAGAATGCCGATAAAAATGGCGTTCAGCGCCTGCAGGGCCAGCAGCAGTCCGGGGGTATGTACGGTTAGCATGCCAACGTAAAACAGCACGCCGGCCACCGCTGAGATGCGCATCAGGAAGCGCTTGCCGAAGCGTTTGGCATAATAGCCCGCAATCAGCATGGTCGGGATTTCCAGTCCGGCGGCGGTGCCCATCATGACTCCGGCCAGCTTCTCCGATAAATGCAGCTCATTGATGATAAACAGCGGCATATTAATGATGTACAGGCTGTTGATTCCCCACATCAGCGTACAGATGATAAACAGCAGCAGCGCGTCGCGGCGGTTGGTGCGCGGCGTTTCGAGATGTCCCGTAGCGATCTTCGGCTCTTTACGCATGCTGGGAAGAAAAAACCAGACCATTGCGCCGCAGATCACAAAGGCGACCGCCGCGCTGAGATACATCACGGTAAAGCCGAAACCCATCGCCAGCGCGTAGGCCAGCGGCGGCCCGATAACCCATGCCAGAGACACCTGAGCGCGCAGAATCGAGCTGAACATGACCGCCTCGCGGCCCGTTTTGTCCGCATGCTCGCGGGCGAGGGCAAACATCTGCGGGTTCGCGGTGGAGCCGAAGCTGCTGAGGAATACGCCGATAAACAGCAAAATAAAGTAGTTACGGTTCCAGGCGAAGAGCACGCAGGCCAGCACGCCCATCAGGCAGCAGAAGACGATCAGCCGCTTGCGGTCGCCTTTGCGATCCGAACGCCCGGCGAGGAACTGGCTTACCAGAATGCCGATCACCGCGCTGCCGGTAAAAAAGAAGCCGACCATCGCCGGTCGGACGTGAACCTCGTTAGTCAGAAACAGACTCAGCGTCGGCGTCTGGAGTGCCCCGGCGATACCCGTCAGGAAGGCGACGATCAGAAAGGCGGAAGAGGTGAAATCAAACCCGCGTCGTGGCAGGGCGGCGCTACTGTTTTGCATGTCGGCGTTCATCGGTTTTCAGGAGTCGCGGAGTTTACGCCGTCACTCAGAAAATGAACAGTACCAGGGCACGAATAAATCAAAAAGACGTTTCAAAATCAAACTTCAGCAGAAAGCTGAAGTTTTCCCTGCATCGCAGCTCCTGCTTCAGCAAAAGTGTGCTGTATCTCTAACTTCTGTTATCAGGAAACGAACTTTTCTTGCCTGGCGGCTAATAAAGGTACAGACTTCTTGAAACGTTTCAGCGTCATCGGGAGATTCTCCAGCAGGTAGATGACGCATTTTTTCTCAAAGTAGCTGAAACGATTCAATTCAGCAGGAGAGGAGAACCATGTTCCAGTTATCTGTGCAGGATATTCATCCCGGTCAGCAGGCCGGTAATAAAGAAGAGGCTATTCGTCAGGTTGCCTCCGCGCTGGTCAGCGCGGGCAACGTGGCAGACGGCTACGTCAACGGGATGCTGGCTCGCGAGCAGCAAACCTCCACTTTCCTTGGCAACGGTATTGCGATTCCGCACGGTACCACCGACACCCGCGACCAGGTGCTGAAAACCGGCGTTCAGGTTTATCAGTTTCCGCAGGGCGTGACCTGGGGCGAAGGGCAAACCGCCTACGTCGCCATCGGTATCGCCGCCAGCTCGGATGAACACCTTGGGCTGCTGCGTCAACTGACCCACGTGCTGAGCGACGACTCCGTTGCTGAACAGCTTAAGTCCGCGACGACCGCCGAAGAGCTGCGCGCCCTGCTGATGGGCGAAAAGCAGAGCGAAGCGCTGAAGCTGGATAATGAGACGCTAACCCTGGACGTTGCGGCCAGCGATCTGCTGACCCTGCAGGCGCTGAACGCCGCGCGGCTGAAAGAAGCCGGCGCCGTCGATGCTTCCTTTGTTAGCCGTACGATTAATGATAAACCGCTGAACCTCGGTCAGGGCATCTGGCTGAACGACAGCACCGAAGGCAACCTGCGCAGCGCCGTTGCCGTCAGCCGCGCGGCCAACGCCTTCACCAGCGATGAGCAACCGGTTTCTCTGCTGATTACCGTCGCGATGGCCGATGACCAGCCGACGGCGGTGCTTAATCGCCTGAGCAATCTGCTCCTTGATAAAAAAGCTGACCGCTTGCTGAAGGCTGATGGCGCCACGCTGCTGGCTCTTCTGACCAGCGACGATGCGATTGCCGAAGATGTTCTCAGCGCGGAATACGTTATCCGCAACGAGCACGGGCTGCACGCGCGTCCCGGCACGATGCTGGTTAATACCATTAAACAATTCTCCAGCGACATTACCGTCACCAACCTTGATGGTTCGGGCAAGCCGGCAAACGGCCGCAGCCTGATGAAAGTCGTGGCGCTGGGCGTTAAGAAAGGTCACCGCTTGCGCTTTACCGCGCAGGGTGAAGATGCGCAGCAGGCGCTGGATGCGATTGGCGAAGCGATCGCCGCAGGCCTTGGGGAGGGCGCATAAATGAGCAGACGTGTCGCAACGATTACTTTAAACCCGGCCTATGACCTGGTGGGTTTTACCCCGGAAATTGAACGCGGTGAGGTTAACCTCGTTCGCACCACCGGTTTGCACGCCGCAGGGAAGGGGATCAACGTTGCAAAAGTGCTGAAAGATCTCGGTATTGACGTCACCGTTGGCGGTTTCCTCGGTAAAGACAATCAGGATGGTTTTCAGCAGTTGTTCAGCGAGCTGGGCATCGCAAACCGTTTTCAGGTCGTTCAGGGCCGTACCCGTATCAACGTCAAGCTGACTGAGAAAGATGGCGAAGTTACTGACTTCAACTTCTCCGGCTTTGAAGTGACGCCGGGCGACTGGGAGCGTTTTGTTAATGATTCTCTTAGCTGGCTGGGCCAGTTCGATATGGTCTGCGTAAGCGGTAGCCTGCCGTCCGGCGTTAGCCCGGAAGCGTTCACCGACTGGATGACCCGTCTGCGTAGCCAGTGCCCGTGCATCATTTTTGATAGCAGCCGCGAAGCGCTGGTTGCGGGGCTGAAAGCGGCTCCGTGGCTGGTTAAACCTAACCGTCGCGAGCTGGAAATCTGGGCTGGACGCAAGCTGCCTGAGATGAAAGATGTCATTGAAGCTGCTCATGCGCTGCGTGAGCAGGGCATCGCTCACGTGGTTATCTCCCTGGGCGAAGAAGGCGCCCTGTGGGTTAACGCATCCGGAGAATGGATTGCCAAACCGCCTTCAGTAGAAGTGGTTAGCACCGTTGGCGCCGGCGATTCAATGGTTGGCGGCCTGATTTATGGCCTGCTGATGCGTGAGTCCAGCGAGCATACGCTGCGCCTGGCAACGGCAGTCGCCGCGCTGGCGGTGAGTCAGAGCAATGTCGGTATTACCGATCGTACCCAGTTGGCCGCAATGATGGCGCGCGTCGACTTACAACCCTTTAATTAACAGCAGGAGAGGCATAATGAAAACGCTGCTGATTATTGATGCCGGGCTTGGACAGGCTCGCGCCTATGTGGCGAAGACCCTGTTAAGCACCGCGGCGCAAAAAGCGCAACTCGAACTGATTGATAACCCAAATGACGCTGAGCTGGCGATTGTGCTGGGGACGGCGCTGCCGGCCGACAGCGCGCTGAATGGCAAAAAGGTCTATCTCGGCGATATCAACCGCGCCGTGGCTCACCCGGAGCTGTTCCTCGGGGAAGCCAAAAGCCATGCGACGCCTTACGCCGCTCCGGCCGCTGCTGCGTTGCCGGCTGCGGCTAACGGTCCAAAACGTATTGTGGCGGTCACCGCTTGCCCGACCGGCGTCGCGCACACCTTTATGGCGGCGGAAGCGATTGAAACCGAAGCTAAAAAACGCGGCTGGTGGGTGAAGGTTGAAACGCGCGGCTCCGTAGGCGCGGGGAATGCAATCACCCCGGAAGAGGTTGAACAGGCGGATCTGGTGGTCGTCGCTGCCGATATCGAAGTGGATCTGGCGAAATTCGCCGGTAAGCCGCTGTATCGCACCACCACCGGCCTGGCGCTGAAGAAAACCGCGCAGGAGCTGGATAAAGCCGTGGTTGAAGCGAAACCGTATCAGCCTGCGGGTAAATCCCAGGCCGCGGCGGAAGGCAAAAAAGAGTCCGCGGGCGCCTATCGCCACCTGCTGACCGGCGTGTCATACATGCTGCCGATGGTGGTGGCGGGCGGTCTGTGTATCGCGCTCTCCTTCGCTTTTGGTATTAAAGCTTTTGAAGTGAAAGACACCCTGGCCGCGGCGCTGATGCAAATCGGCGGTGGCTCAGCCTTCGCGCTAATGGTACCGGTCCTGGCGGGCTTTATTGCCTTCTCTATCGCTGACCGTCCTGGCCTGACGCCGGGTCTTATCGGCGGTATGCTGGCGGTGAGCACTGGTTCTGGCTTTATCGGCGGTATTATCGCCGGTTTTCTTGCCGGCTACGTGGCGAAAGCGATCAGTACGAAGCTGAAGCTGCCGCAAAGTATGGAAGCGCTGAAACCGATCCTGATCATTCCGCTGGTTTCCAGCCTGATCGTCGGTCTGGCGATGATTTACCTGATTGGTAAACCCGTTGCCGGGATCCTCGAAGGTCTGACCCACTGGTTGCAAACGATGGGGACGGCGAACGCGGTTCTGCTCGGTGCTATCCTCGGCGGTATGATGTGTACCGATATGGGCGGTCCGGTGAACAAAGCGGCCTACGCGTTTGGTGTTGGCCTGCTGAGTACCCAGACCTATGCGCCGATGGCGGCTATCATGGCGGCGGGTATGGTTCCACCGCTGGCCCTGGGCCTGGCGACGCTGATTGCGCGTAAAAAGTTCGACAAAGCGCAGCAGGAAGGCGGCAAGGCCGCGCTGGTTCTCGGCCTGTGCTTTATCACCGAAGGGGCGATTCCGTTCGCCGCACGTGACCCGATGCGCGTCCTGCCTTGCTGTATCGTTGGCGGCGCGGTGACCGGCGCGATGTCCATGTGGGTTGGCGCGAAGCTGATGGCGCCGCACGGTGGTCTGTTCGTCCTGCTGATCCCTGGTGCGATTACGCCGGTGCTTGGCTACCTGATGGCGATTGTGGTCGGTACGCTGGTCGCAGGTCTCTCCTACGCGGTGCTGAAACGTCCTGAAGTTCAAGCCGCCTGATAGACGTAGCAAACGCTTCTCAAGGGCAGAGTCTTCTCTGCCCTTTTTTTATGCCGCATTCTTCCTCCGTCCTCCCGCCGTATGTGCTCTTCTTCGCATTTTTAAACTGTTTAAAAACCATACTGGCCAAATTTTGTGATTTTGTTCATGTTCATATGAAAATCCTATTTTGCCTCTCTTTACTTTAAAATTATTCCGCTTACCATAAACACATGTTCACATTCAAACATGTGTTTAAATGAGGGCTGTGAATCGTGAGGTGTTTATTTACTAATATTAAATAATTTTACTGCCATAGCGTTTTTTATGCTGGAGGGTATTTTTATGCCTGAAAATGATTACGTTGTGATTATTGGATCGGCAAACATGGATGTGGCTGGTTATTCCAATGTGTCGCTAAACTACGCTGATTCTAATCCTGGGAAAATAAAATATACTCCCGGCGGCGTGGGGCGCAACATTGCGCAAAATATTGCCTTATTGAATAAAACGGCGTGGCTATTATCCGTTGTTGGTGACGATTTTTATGGTCATTCATTATTAAATCAAACGGCCCAGTCCGGGGTTCACGTCGATAAATGTCAGATAATCCCGGGTGAAGGCACATCAAGCTATTTGTCGCTGCTTGATAATACCGGTGAAATGCTGGTGGCGATTAATGATATGAGCATCACTGAGCATATTACGCCGGCCTTTTTAAGGCAGCATCAAGATTTTATCTGCGGCGCTGCGGTGATTGTTGTTGACTGCAATATTAGCGAGTCGGCGCTGGCCTGGCTAATGGAAAATAGCGGCTCGACGCCCATTTTTGTTGACCCGGTTTCTGCCTGGAAATGCGTGAAAATCAGCCAGCACCTGGGGCGTATTCACACCCTGAAACCGAACCGGATTGAGGCTGAAACGCTGAGCGGCATCGCGCTGTCCGGCACTGAAGATGTGGCTCGCGTAGCCGACTGGTTTCACCATCATGGCCTGAAACGCCTGGTGTTGAGCATGGGCGGCGACGGCGTTTACTACAGCGAGAAAGATGGGGAACGCGGCTGGTCCGCGCCGCTGAAAACCCAGGTTGTCAATGTCACCGGCGCCGGTGACGCGATGATGGCCGGTCTGGCCTGCTGCTGGCTCGACGGCTGCTCATTTTCGCAAGCGGTGAAGTTTGCTCAGGGATGCTCTTCTCTGGCGCTTTCATCGGAATTCACCAATAACCCTGAATTATCTTACGCCAACGTAAAAAAGTTAGTGGAGAAAGAATATGTCTGAATTAAATATTTCCTCTGAATTATTACAGATTTCTGCGGAAGTTCAGCAGGCGTTAAAAAATAACCAGCCGATAGTGGCGCTGGAATCGACGATTATTTCTCACGGCATGCCGTTTCCGGAAAATGCGCAAACGGCGCTGGAAGTAGAAGAAACCATTCGTCGCCAGGGGGCGGTGCCGGCAACCATCGCAATTATTCATGGCGTAATGAAAGTTGGCTTAAGCCGTGAAGAAATTGAACTTCTGGGTCGCGAAGGTCATAACGTCGCCAAAGTCAGTCGTCGTGATTTACCCTTTGTTGTCGCCGCAGGATTAAATGGCGCGACCACC
This sequence comes from Klebsiella sp. BDA134-6, assembly GCF_015601345.1. Classification (NCBI taxonomy): domain Bacteria; kingdom Pseudomonadati; phylum Pseudomonadota; class Gammaproteobacteria; order Enterobacterales; family Enterobacteriaceae; genus Klebsiella; species Klebsiella sp. BDA134-6. The sequence goes on along the minus strand of NZ_CP064784.1, from coordinate 4,106,950 downwards.
GTGGCGTCTACCATGATTATTGCGGCGATGGCCGGAATTAAAGTCTTTGCGACCGGCGGTATTGGCGGGGTACATCGTGGCGCCGAGCACACATTTGATATTTCCGCCGATTTACAGGAGCTCGCTAATACCAACGTTACCGTGGTCTGTGCCGGTGCGAAATCTATTCTCGATCTCGGTTTAACCACCGAGTATTTAGAAACGTTTGGCGTCCCGCTTATTGGTTATCAAACTTCGGCGCTGCCGGCATTCTTCTGCCGAACCAGCCCGTTTGACGTCAGCATTCGCCTCAATAGCGCCAAAGACATCGCCAAAGCGATGGCGGTGAAATGGCAGTCGGGTCTGAATGGCGGCATGGTGGTGGCAAATCCTATTCCTGAAGCGTTCGCGATGCCGGAAGAGAAAATCAATGCCGCCATCAACCAGGCGGTGAAGGAGGCGGAAGAGCAGGGCGTAGTGGGTAAAGCGAGCACGCCGTTCCTGCTGGCGCGCGTCGCGGAACTGACCGGCGGCGATAGCCTGAAATCCAACATTCAGCTGGTCTTCAACAACGCCGTTCTGGCCTGCGAGATTGCCAAAGAGTATCAGCAGATCGCCTGACGACAGTCGCGGGCCGTTTGCGGTTGCCCGCCCCGATATCAACGATACCGAAAGCCTGGCCTGCGCCGGGTTTTCCACCAGGTAAGGATATCATTATGGACATCATGAGAAGTCTTCTGGGGATGGTGGTGTTGCTGGCCATTGCCTTTGCGCTGTCAGTTAATAAAAAACGCATCAGCATCAGAACGGTAGGGGCAGCGCTGCTGCTGCAAATCGTGATTGGCGGGGTGATGCTCTATTTTCCCCCTGGCAAGTGGCTGGTCGAGCAGGCCGCGCTTGGGGTACACAAAGTCATGTCCTATAGCGACGCCGGAAGTGCGTTCATTTTTGGTTCACTGGTCGGCCCGAAGATGGACGTGCTGTTTGACGGCGCCGGCTTTATCTTCGCCTTTCGCGTTCTGCCCGCCATCATTTTTGTTACCGCGTTGATCAGTCTGCTTTACTACCTCGGCGTGATGGGGCTGCTGATCCGTATCCTCGGGGGGATCTTCCAGAAAGCGCTGAATATCAGCAAGATCGAGTCTTTCGTCGCCGTGACCACCATTTTCCTTGGGCAAAACGAGATCCCGGCGATCGTCAAACCGTTTATCAACAAGCTCAACCGCAATGAGCTGTTTACCGCGATTTGCAGCGGGATGGCGTCGATCGCCGGGTCGATGATGATCGGCTATGCCGGTATGGGCGTGCCGATTGATTATCTGCTGGCCGCTTCGCTAATGGCCATCCCCGGCGGGATTCTGTTTGCCCGTATGCTGAGTCCGGCAACGGAAGCATCCCAGGTCACTTTCGACAATCTCTCTTTCACCGAGACGCCGCCGAAAAGCGTGATCGAGGCAGCGGCGTCAGGGGCGATGACCGGCCTGAAAATTGCCGCCGGGGTGGCCACCGTGGTGATGGCATTTGTGGCGATTATCGCGCTGCTGAACGGTATTATCGGCGGCATTGGCGGCTGGTTTGGCTACGGTCACGCGACGCTGGAGGGGATTTTCGGCTTTCTGCTCGCACCGCTGGCGTGGATCATGGGCGTTGACTGGAGCGATGCGACGCTGGCAGGCAGCCTGATTGGCCAAAAGCTGGCGATCAACGAATTCGTTGCCTATCTCAACTTCTCGCCCTACCTGCAAAGCGGCGGAAACCTGGACGTGAAAACCGTTGCGATTATTTCGTTTGCGCTGTGCGGTTTCGCCAACTTTGGCTCGATCGGCGTGGTTGTCGGGGCGTTTTCGGCTATTTCACCGCAGCGCGCGCCGGAAATTGCCCAGCTTGGACTGCGCGCCCTGGCGGCGGCCACGCTCTCTAACCTGATGAGCGCCACCATCGCCGGGTTCTTTATTGGGCTGGCATAATGTGATGCGCGCGCCGCGTCTGCGGTGCGCTGCTATCCGTTGGGAAGTAAATTGAGCGCGTTATCAACGGACAAAGAGGGGTTGTTGATGCTGTCGCTGGCTCGGGTGATGGCGGTGCAGGCCATGGCGAAAGCGGCGCTCTCTTTAAAGTCGCTGCCGTCGAGGTAGCTATAAAGTAGCCCAGCCATCAGCGCATCGTCGGCGCCGAAGCTGTCAATCGTCGTATGGCCCGGCAAACTCATCCGGAAGCGTTCGCCGCCGGCTTCGCTACAGAAAATCGAATCATCTTCCGAGCAAATCACCACCCGCTGGGTGCCTTTTTCGTGTAGCCATGCTAGCGCCCGATCGCGATCGGCCTCGTTTTCAATGGGCTCGCCCCAGAGAATCTGCAGTTCGCGCAGCGTGGGTTTCAGCGTGTGGATCTTTCCCAGCCACGGGCGAATGCGGTGCGCTTTAAACTCTGACACGGTATCAACAAACACCGGAATAGCGTTGGTCAGAGTAAACACCCACTCCAGCGACTGTTCCGTTAAATTACAATCGACCAGAACGACGCCTGCATGCGTCAGTAGATCCCGATACTGATTCAGCATCTGCGGCGTGAGCGACTGTAAAATATGCGTATCGTTAATCGCCAGCACCGTCTCTTCCTGCGGATTGGCGATGGAGAGGTAGGTGGCGGTATTGTGACCGTGCAGGCGGATACAGCTTTGCACGTTAACCCCGGCCTGTCGGGTCTGCTCCAGCAGCGTTTCGCCATAAAAATCGCTGCCGACGGCGGAAATCAAATGCACATCGCGGCCCAGCAGCGCCAGGTTATGCGCGATATTTCGCGCCACGCCGCCAGCGGAGCACTGGATATTACCCGGATTTGACACCGGTTGAGGATAATGGATATCGGCAATTCCGCGGATATCCATATTCACCGCGCCCAGCGAGACGCAATACTCCTGCTCGGTAAGGATGTAGCCTTTGCCCTTGATGGCCCCCTTACGCGTGAGATCCATAATATGCGCGGCTACGCGGGAGCGGCTAATCTGCAGAATATCGGCAATCTCATGCTGCTGAATCAGCGGATTGCGCCGCAAAATTTTGAGGATCTGCTTTTCCCTGTCGTTCATATCAGACCGTAGCCTCTTCCGTTTGCTGAGCCCGCAGCCAGGCGATCTCTTCCGCCCAGATATCAGGATTGATCGTTTCCAGAATCAGCGGGATACCGTCAAAGCGGCTGTCCTGCATAATCCAGCGGAAAGCATCATGGCCGATATTGCCTTCACCCAGGCTGTGGTGACGGTCAACGCGGCTGGCGAACGCGCTTTTCGCATCGTTCAGATGCATACCGCGCAGATACTGAAAACCGACAATCCGTTCGAAATCAGCGAAGGTTTTTTCACACTCTTCGGCGCTGCGCAGATCGTAGCCGGCGGCGAAGGCATGGCAGGTATCAATGCATACGCCGACGCGTGATTTATCTTCTACGCCGTCGATGATGGCCGCCAGATGCTCAAATTTAAAGCCCAGGTTACTGCCCTGGCCGGCGGTGTTTTCAATCACCGCCGTAACGCCTTCGGTTTTTGCCAACGCGATATTGATCGATTCGGCGATTCGCGCCAGACATTCGTCTTCCGGGATTTGCTGCAGATGGCTACCCGGATGGAAATTCAGCAGCGTCAGGCCGAGCTGCTGGCAGCGGGAGAGTTCATCAATAAACGCATCGCGGGATTTTTCCAGCGCATCCTCAACCGGATGGCCGAGGTTTATCAGATAGCTGTCGTGCGGCAGAATTTGCCCCGGACCGAAATGGTGCTTTTCGCAGGCGGCTTTAAATTCAGCAATGGTTTCGTCGCTCAGAGGCGCGGCGCGCCACTGGCGCTGGTTTTTGGTAAAGAGGGCAAATGCGGTCGCGCCGATTTCGGCTGCGCGAATGGCGGCGTTGGCTACACCGCCGGAGGCGCTGACGTGCGCTCCAATATATTTCATAAAAAAACTCCAGATAAGCCGCTGGGGGGAGGGTAATGATAGCGGCTTAGCCGGAGAGTTACATCATCCTTAATACAACCTGAATCGCGAGGGGCTTCAGGCCATCAGGCTATGAATGGCCAGGTTAATCGCGCCGCCGCCGACAATCAGCCAGGCGAAGAGCATCAGCGCCATCAGCAGCGGTTTGGCGCCGGCTTTTTTCAGCGCGCTGACGTGGGTGGTCAGGCCGAGGGCGGCCATCGCCATCGCCAGCAGTACGGTATCCAGCGTGACCAGCATATCGACAACCGCTTTCGGCAGCAGGTGGAAGGAGTTAAACACCGCCACCAGAATAAACAGGATCGCAAACCACGGAATGGTGATTTTGCTTTTTTCCCCGCCGTTGGCCGGGGCTAATTGTTTCACGCGCGCGGCGAGGAACAGCAGGAACGGAGCCAGCATCATCACGCGCAGCATTTTTGCAATCACCGCCGCGTTTTCCGCGTCCGGACCCACCGCGTGGCCCGCAGCGACAACCTGAGCAACCTCATGCATCGTCGACCCCATATAAATGCCGTAGGCTTCCGGCGTAAACCAGTGCGCCAGGAAGGGGTAAATAGCCGGGTACAGGAAAATGGCAATGGTGCCGAAAATGACCACCGTGGCGACGGCAACCGTCACTTTGCTGGCTTCCGCTTTGACGACCGGTTCGGTCGCCAGCACCGCTGCGGCGCCGCAGATGCTGCTGCCGGCGCCAATCAGCCAACTGGTATGTTTATCCAGGCCGAAAACCTTTTGCCCAAGAAAGCAGGCGATAAAAAAGGTGCTGGAAAGTGTCAGCGCGTCAATGACGATACCGCCTATCCCGACGTCGGCAATCTGGGCGAACGTCAGGCGAAAGCCGTATAAAATGATGCCGAGACGCAGCAGGTGCTGCTTGGCAAAGATCACGCCGCCGTCGCAGGGCTGCCAGATTTTCGGGTAAACCGTGTTACCGATGACCATGCCGAATAAGATAGCCAGCGTGAGGGCGCTGAAGCCCGCGCCGGCGATAGCCGGATAACTACCGGCCCACAGCGCTGCGCCGGTGAGAACGGCGGTCAGCGCCAGTCCAGGTGCAAAGTGCCGCAATGGGCGATGTTTAGTCGGTAAAGTGAGTGCTGTCATAACCTTCTCCTTTGTCTGGGAAAAGCATACGACCCGCTGGTTTAAATATAAAATTGATTATATATTTATAATTAATCGAAATAAGTGGTAAATGCGCGATTTCGCGGTTTGAGATCGATGGACCTCAGCCTCACGCCGCGGATCGCGAGTTGTATATAAAGGCAGGAAAAATCATGCATATCACGCTAAGGCAGCTGGAAGTTTTTGCTGAAGTATTAAAAAGCGGTTCGACGACGCAGGCATCGCAAATGCTGGCGCTTTCCCAATCGGCGGTTAGCGCGGCGCTGACCGATCTCGAAGGGCAGCTGGGCGTGCAGCTATTTGACCGCGTAGGGAAAAGGCTGGTGGTCAACGAGCACGGCAGGCTGCTTTATCCGCGGGCGCTGGCGCTGCTGGAGCGGGCGCTGGAGATAGAACAGCTGTTTCGCGGCGACAACGGCGCGATCCGCGTCTACGCCAGCAGCACCATCGGCAACTATATTCTGCCGGAAATCATTGCGCGCTATCGACGCGATCTGCCGGATTTACCACTGGAGCTGAGCGTAGGCAATAGCCAGGACGTGATCAATGCGGTGGCCGATCTGCGCGTGGATATCGGGCTGATTGAAGGTCCCTGTCACGCCGCGGATATTATTGCCGAACCCTGGCTGGAAGATGAACTGGTTGTCTTTGCCGCGCCGGATTCGCCGCTCCTCGAAGGGGAGGTGACGCTGCAACGGCTGGCGGAAGCGCCGTGGATTTTACGCGAGCATGGCTCCGGGACCCGGGAAATCGTCGACTATTTATTACTCTCGCATTTACCGGCGTTTCATCTGGGGATGGAGCTGGGCAACTCGGAAGCCATCAAGCACGCTGTGCGCCATGGCTTAGGCATTAGCTGCCTGTCGCGACGCGTGGTGGCGGAGCAGCTTGAAGTGGGGTCTTTGGTAGAGCTGACGATTCCGCTGCCGCGTTTAACCCGCACCTTGTGGCGCATTCATCACCGGCAGAAACATATTTCCAAGGCATTACAGCGATTTCTGCATTATTGCGACGTGTAAAAGTGACACAATGCGCGCTGGCGTTTCCGGGATTTCATGCTTTACTAATAATCCATGCTCGATCATGAAGCTCTCTTATAACTTTGCAATTGTATCGGATGGATCACAGACACTCTGCTACAATCTCGCCTCGTTTTTTGGATGGATAGCATTTTCACATGGTTTCGGATACTAAAACCACAGAAGCGCCCGGTTTACGTCGTGAACTGAAGGCGCGCCACTTGACCATGATCGCGATTGGCGGTTCCATAGGTACAGGTCTTTTTGTTGCCTCTGGCGCAACGATTTCTCAGGCGGGCCCTGGCGGGGCGCTGCTCTCTTATATTCTCATCGGCCTGATGGTTTATTTCCTGATGACCAGCCTCGGCGAGCTGGCGGCGTTTATGCCGGTGTCCGGCTCTTTTGCGACCTACGGGCAAAATTACGTTGAGGAAGGTTTTGGTTTCGCCCTGGGCTGGAACTACTGGTACAACTGGGCGGTAACCATCGCCGTTGACCTCGTTGCCGCTCAGCTGGTAATGACCTACTGGTTCCCCGATGCGCCCGGCTGGGTCTGGAGCGCGCTGTTCCTCGGCATCATGTTCCTGCTGAACTGGATCTCGGTAAAAGGCTTTGGTGAAGCGGAATACTGGTTTTCGCTGATCAAAGTCGCCACCGTCATCATCTTTATTATTGTCGGCGTGATGATGATCTTTGGCATCTTCAACGGCGCACAGCCTGCGGGCTGGAGCAACTGGGTCGTCGACGATGCGCCGTTTGCCGGTGGCTTTGCGGCGATGATTGGCGTAGCGATGATTGTCGGCTTTTCGTTCCAGGGAACCGAGCTTATCGGCATCGCGGCCGGCGAGTCGGAAAACCCGGAGAAGAATATTCCGCGCGCTGTACGGCAGGTGTTCTGGCGTATCCTGTTGTTCTATGTGTTCGCGATTCTGATTATCAGCCTGATCATTCCGTATACCGATCCGAGCCTGCTGCGTAACGACGTTAAAGATATTTCCGTTAGCCCGTTCACGCTGGTCTTCCAGCACGCGGGGCTGCTGTCGGCAGCGGCGATTATGAACGCGGTTATCCTGACGGCGGTACTGTCGGCGGGTAACTCCGGGATGTACGCGTCCACCCGCATGCTCTACACTCTGGCCTGCGATGGCAAAGCGCCGCGTATTTTCTCTAAGCTGTCCAAAGGCGGCGTGCCGCGTAATGCGCTGTATGCCACCACGGTGATTGCAGGGCTGTGCTTCCTGAGCTCGATGTTCGGTAATCAGACCGTTTACCTGTGGCTGCTGAATACCTCCGGCATGACCGGTTTTATCGCCTGGCTGGGGATTGCTATCAGCCACTATCGCTTCCGTCGCGGCTACGTGCTGCAGGGGAACGATCTCAACGACCTGCCGTATCGTTCAGGCTTCTTCCCACTGGGGCCGATCTTCGCTTTCGTGCTGTGCCTGATCATTACCCTAGGCCAGAACTACGAAGCGTTCCTCAAAGATACCATCGACTGGGGCGGCGTGGCGGCAACCTATATCGGTATTCCGCTGTTCCTGGTGATCTGGTTCGGTTACAAGCTGGCGAAAGGGACGCGTTTTGTACGCTACAGCGAAATGAAGTTCCCGGAGCGCTTTAAAGGCTAAACCGCGCTCGCATAGTCAGATAAAACCCTCTCATGAAGAGGGTTTTTTTATGTCCCCAGCCCTTACAAATTGACACATTTCTCCATAATTTTATTGATAACTGTAATCATTATCTTTATCATTTCCGCCAAATTCAGGATGAAGCCAATCCCCGTATCTTGCAGAGGGTCAGACTGACAAGGGGCGACCAGCCACATCTACTGTAAAAAATTGCGCGCATACGCCGTTAGAGCGCTATGCCGACAGTACCTGTGAGCAGGACCTTTTTGTTTGTTTTGTTGTACACCTCATGGAGATATGGAATGTTCAGGCTAAACCCTTTTGTCCGGGCCGGATTATGCGCGTCCGTCGTATCCCTGGCGTTTCCGGCGCTCGCCGACGTCAATGAAGAAACGCTGGTCGTCACCGCTGCGGCAACTGAACAGAGCGTCAAAGATGCGCCCGCCAGTATTAGCGTTATCACCCAGCAGGATCTGCAGCGTAGACCGGTACAAAACCTGAAGGATGTCCTGCGGGAAGTGCCGGGCGTGCAGCTCACCAACGAAGGGGATAACCGCAAAGGGGTGAGCATTCGCGGCCTCAGCAGCGGCTATACGCTGATCCTCGTTGACGGCAAACGCGTTAACTCGCGCAACGCCGTTTTCCGCCACAACGATTTTGATCTCAACTGGATCCCGGTTGATGCCATCGAACGTATCGAAGTCGTGCGCGGGCCGATGTCCTCACTCTATGGTTCCGACGCCCTCGGCGGCGTGGTGAATATCATCACCAAAAAAGTCGGCCAGCAGTGGACCGGCACCCTCAGCGCGGACACCACTCTTCAGGAACACCGCGATCGCGGCGATACGTACAACGGTCAGTTCTTTACCAGCGGCCCGCTGATTGACGGCGTGCTGGGGATGAAAGCCTACGGCAGCCTGGCGAAGCGCGCCAAGGACGATCAGCAGGCTTCCAGCAACGCAGCGGGCGAAACGCCGCGTATTGAAGGCTTCACCAGCCGCGACGGCAACGTCGAATTCGCCTGGACGCCAACCGATAATCAGGACATGACCGCAGGCTACGGGTTTGATCGCCAGGATCGGGATTCCGACTCTCTTGACCGCAACCGCCTCGAGCGCCAGAACTACTCCCTGAGCCACAACGGCCGCTGGGATGTCGGCAATAGCGAGCTGAAATTTTACGGCGAGAAAGTGGATAATAAAAATCCGGGTCAGGCCGGGACCATCACTTCTGAGAGTAACTCGGTTGACGGCAAATACGTTCTGCCGTTGGGAATGATTAACCAGCTGCTGACCTTCGGCGGCGAATGGCGTCACGATAAGCTGAAAGACCCGGTCAATCTGAGCAGCGGCAGCCAATCCACCTCCGCCAGCCAGTACGCGCTGTTCCTCGAAGATGAATGGCGGATCATCGAACCTCTGGCCTTGACCACCGGCATTCGTATGGACGATCACCAGACCTATGGCGATCACTGGAGCCCGCGCGCTTATCTGGTGTATAACGCCACCGATACCGTGACCGTGAAGGGCGGCTGGGCGACGGCATTTAAAGCGCCATCCCTGCTGCAGCTGAACCCGGACTGGACCACCAACTCCTGCCGCGGCTCGTGCAGCATTATCGGTAACCCGGATCTGAAACCGGAAACCAGCGAAAGCTTCGAGCTGGGCCTGTACTATCGCGGCGAAGAGGGCTGGTTTGACGGCGTGGAAGGAAGCGTCACCACCTTCCAGAATAACGTTGACGATATGATCGATATCCTGCGTACCTCCAGCGCCAGCGAAGCGCCGGGCTACCCGAACTTTGTCGGCTGGAAAACGGTGAACGGTAAACGCGTGCCGATCTTCCGCTACTTCAACGTCAATAAGGCGCGTATCAAAGGGGTAGAAACGGAATTGAAGGTGCCGTTCGGCGACGAATGGAAGCTGACGGTTAACTACACCTATAACGATGGCCGCGACCTGAGCAACGGCGGCGATAAACCGCTGCAAACGCTGCCGTTCCATACCGCTAACGGTACCCTCGACTGGAAACCTCTGGACGACTGGTCCTTCTACGTCACCGCCAACTATACCGGCGAACAGCGTTCGGTCAGCGCGACGGGCAAAACGCCCGGCGGCTACACCATGTTTGATATCGGCGCGGCCTGGAACGTCACCAAAAACGTCAAGCTGCGCTCCGGGGTACTCAACGTTGGCGATAAGGATCTGAGCCGCGACGACTATAGCTATACAGAAGAAGGCCGCCGCTACTTTATGGCCGTCGATTACCGCTTCTAACTGGGCGATAAAAGAGGGCTGGCGGGGAAACCTGCCAGCCCTCGCAAAAGGCGCTCAGGGTGAAGCCAGACGGAAAAGCATCAATGCGCCGGGAAGGAGCTTCACGACGCATTGAGATGATCAGGCGAAGAGGTACCGGGCGTGGAAGCGCAGGTGGTCCTCAATAAATGAGGCGATAAAGTAGTAGCTGTGATCGTAACCGGGCTGAATGCGCAGGGTTAACGGCCAGCTTTTCTGCCGCGCGGTTTCCGCCAGTACTGCCGGCTGCAGCTGCTCGGCAAGAAATGCATCGCTGTCACCCTGATCAATCAGGGTTGGAATCGCATCTGACTCGCTGCTGGCCTGCATTAACGCGCAGCTGTCCCAGGCCTGCCAGGCCGCTTCATCCGCTCCCAGATAGGCGGTAAAGGCTTTTTTGCCCCAGGGAACCTGGGTCGGGTTAACGATAGGCGCGAACGCGGAAACGCTGACGAAGCGGCCCGGATTCTTCAGCGCCATCACCAGCGCGCCGTGGCCGCCCATGGAGTGTCCGCTGATGGCGCAGCGATCGCTGAGAGTGAACTCGCGGGCAATCAGCTGCGGCAGCTCGTCGCGAAGGTAATCGTACATGCGGAAATGCGCTGACCACGGCGCCTGGGTGGCATTGAGGTAAAAGCCCGCGCCTTTACCCAGATCGTAAGCGCTATCGTCGGCAACATTATCACCGCGCGGGCTGGTGTCCGGCATCACCAGCGCAATGCCCAGTTCGGCGGCGACGCGCTGAGCGCCCGCTTTGGTAGTGAAGTTTTCATCATTGCAGGTCAGGCCGGAGAGCCAGTAGAGAACCGGCGGCGGCGCGTCCGCTTTGGCGGGCGGTAAAAAGATGCTGAAGGTCATTGCGCAGTTCAGCGTTGCGGAGTCGTGCCGCCAGCGTTGCTGCCGACCTTCAAAACAGCGGTGCTCTTCGAGCAGTTCCATGCAGGGCTCCTTAAGTGTCTCAGGCGTAATTTTCCATAATACAGATATTTCATGGTCTCGTGAGTAACTTTCACTTCCTCCTTTTCGGAACGTATTGCATCATTAATGCAACTTTTAACCAACATGCTGACCTTGCCGTAGCGGCAGGAGTCGCGCTATGGGGCGGCGATTGGGTTGGTTGCGGCAAGGTGAGCAGGGCGTTGCGTGACGCATCGTAGTGCGCTGGTCTGGCGGCGTGGAACGAGAGGTGACGCCAATTTCAACAATTATCGATGCGGCTACTGGATTCTGTGCGTCACCTCACGCACAATGAATACAAACTTTGCCCTCAGAAGAGCAAAGAGCGCCACACCTGCAGGAGAACAAAAATGTCATCACTGAGTAAAGAAGCCATACTCGTTCATGAAGCGCTGGTCGCTCGTGGGCTGGAGACGCCGCTGCGTCCGCCAGTACAAGAAATTGATAATGAAACTCGCAAGCGTCTGATCGCCGGACACATGACCGAGATTATGCAGCTGTTAAACCTTGATCTAAGTGATGACAGCCTGATGGAGACTCCGCATCGCATCGCCAAAATGTACGTCGATGAGATTTTCTCCGGCCTGGACTACGCCCGGTTCCCTAAAATCACCGTCATCGAAAATAAGATGCAGGTTGATGAAATGGTGACCGTACGCGATATCACTCTGACCAGCACCTGCGAACACCATTTTGTCACGATCGACGGCAAAGCGACGGTGGCCTATATCCCGAAAGATTCGGTAATTGGCCTGTCGAAAATTAACCGCATCGTGCAGTTCTTCTCCCAGCGCCCGCAGGTGCAGGAGCGACTGACGCAGCAGATCCTCACCGCGCTGCAAACGCTATTGGGAACCAGCAACGTCGCGGTTTCCATCGATGCGGTGCACTACTGTGTGAAAGCGCGCGGCATTCGCGATGCGACCAGCGCCACCACCACCACGTCGTTGGGCGGCCTGTTTAAATCCAGCCAGAATACCCGCCAGGAGTTCCTGCGCGCCGTACGTCACCACAACTAAAACGGAGCAGGGTACATGGAGAGAAATGTCACGCTGGACTTTGTCCGCGGCGTCGCCATCCTCGGTATCCTGCTACTGAATATCAGCGCCTTCGGTTTACCGAAGGCCGCTTACCTCAACCCGGCGTGGTCCGGGAGCATCTCCGATAGCGACGCCTGGACCTGGGCGATTCTCGATCTGCTGGCGCAGGTCAAATTCCTGACCCTGTTCGCCCTGCTGTTTGGCGCCGGGCTTCAGCTTTTACTGCCGCGCGGCAAGCGTTGGATCCAGTCGCGCCTGACGCTGCTGGCGCTGTTGGGCTTTATACACGGTCTGTTTTTCTGGGACGGCGATATTCTGCTGGCTTATGCGCTGGTAGGGCTGGTGGGATGGCGAATGGTGCGCGACGCCCACGATGTCAAATCGCTGTTTAATACCGGCGTGGTGCTGTACGTCATTGGCGTGGCGGTACTGCTACTGCTGGGATTGATTTCCGGCAATACGCCCAATCGTTCGTGGGTGCCGGACGCGGCCAATTTGCAGTACGAGCAGTACTGGAAGCTAAAAGGCGGCTTTGAGGCGGTGAGCAATCGCGCGGATATGCTGTCGGATAATCTGCTGGCGCTGGGCGCGCAGTACGGTTGGCAGCTGGCCGGTATGATGCTGATGGGCGCCGCGCTAATGCGCAGCGGCTGGCTCAAAGGGCAGTTCAGCCTTCACCATTACCGGCGTACCGGCGGGCTGCTGATTATCGCCGGAATGGCGGTCAATTTGCCCTCTATCGTCGCCCAGTGGCATCTGGGCTGGGATTATCGTTGGTGCGCATTTTTGCTACAGGCGCCGCGCGAGCTGAGCGCGCCGCTGCAAACCATCGGCTACGCGGCGCTGGCCTGGGGCTTCTGGCCGCAGCTGTGTAAGTTTCGTCTGGTGGGGGCGATTGCCTGCGTCGGGCGCATGGCGCTGACCAACTATCTGCTGCAGACCCTCATTTGCACCACCCTATTTTACCGCTTCGGCCTGTTTATGAAGTATGACCGCTTACAGCTGTTAGCCTTCGTGCCGCCCGTATGGGCGGTGAATCTTCTCTTCTCGTGGTTTTGGCTACGTCATTTCCGCCAGGGGCCCGTTGAATGGCTATGGCGCCAATTCACCCTGCGTGCGTCGGGGACATCATTAAAAGATACATCCAGATAACGATCTGGATCACAATCATTAACAAAATGGATGTAACCGTTTCCATCCCTGTGACCTCACTCACGTAGCGTACCGCACGTCGCTGCCAGAATAGCCTCCTTGCTGAACACAGGAGGTGAGTGTGACGTACTGCAATGCTCTACAGGTTGGTGAGTATGATCACCATTCGTGATGTCGCCCGCCAGGCGGGGGTTTCCGTTGCGACGGTTTCGCGCGTGCTGAATAACAGCGCGCTGGTGAGCCCGGATACGCGAGAAGCGGTAATGAAGGCGGTAACGCTATTGGGCTATCGGCCGAACGCCAACGCGCAGGCGCTGGCGACGCAGGTCAGCGATACCATCGGCGTGGTCGTGATGGACGTGTCGGACGCCTTTTTTGGCGCGCTGGTCAAAGCGGTTGATACCGTCGCCCAGCAGCATCAGAAATATGTGCTTATCGGCAATAGCTATCATGAAGCGGAAAAAGAGCGTAACGCCATTGAGGTGCTGATTCGCCAGCGCTGTTCAGCGCTGATCGTCCATTCCAAGGCGCTGAGCGACGCGGAGCTGGGGGATTTTATGGAGCATATGCCGGGAATGGTGCTGATTAACCGCATCGTGCCGGGGTACGCCCACCGCTGCGTTGGGCTGGATAACGTCAGCGGCGCGCTGATGGCGACCCGCATGCTGCTCAATCATGGTCACCAGCGCATCGGCTACCTCTCTTCCAATCACGGCATCGAAGATGATGAATTACGGCGGGAAGGATGGTTCAGGGCGTTACATGAACACGGCATTGTCGCTCCCGAAAGCTGGGTGGGATCCGGATCTCCGGATATGCAGGGCGGCGAGGCGGCGATGGTCGAACTGCTGGGGCGCAACCTCGGTCTGACCGCGGTCTTCGCCTATAACGACAGCATGGCGGCCGGCGCGCTCACGACGCTTAAAGATAACGGCATTGCCGTACCGCAGCATCTCTCGCTGATCGGTTTTGATGATATCCCCATTTCCCGTTACACCGACCCGCAGCTGACGACGGTGCGCTACCCGATTATGTCGATGGCGAAACTGGCGACCGAGCTGGCGCTACAGGGCGCGGCGGGGAAGCTGGATCGTGAAGCCAGCCACTGCTTTATGCCGACGCTGGTGCGCCGGCATTCGGTGGCGCAGAGGCAAATTGTGGGGCCGATCACTAACTAATTATCTGCCTGATGTAACCGCTTTCAATATGTGAGTGATTTCACAGTTTGTTAACATTAAGCTGACTATGATTGCTGCGTTTACAAGTCTGAACATACTATGTCACGGTGATTAATCACTTTTACAGCAGTAATCGGCGTTAAACGATGAATAAAGCCGTTTTTCAGGAGCGGTACCCTACACGGAAGACAGAATTACAGTCGTGAATGTCGCTGTGCAGTAACATTAATGTAACGCTCGCCAGCCATTTTCACACCAAAGACCCTGCATAATAAAACCGGAGATTCCATGAATAAGAAGGTGTTAACCCTGTCTGCTGTAATGGCCAGCATGTTATTCGGCGCCGCGGCGCACGCAGCAGATACGCGTATCGGCGTGACGATCTATAAATACGACGACAACTTTATGTCGGTGGTGCGTAAGGCAATTGAGAAAGACGGCAAATCGGCGCCGGATGTTCAGCTGCTCATGAATGACTCGCAAAACGATCAGTCCAAGCAGAACGATCAGATTGACGTACTGCTGGCAAAAGGCGTGAAGGCGCTGGCGATTAACCTGGTTGACCCGGCGGCGGCGGGGACGGTCATCGATAAAGCCCGTAGCCAGAACGTGCCGGTGGTATTCTTTAACAAAGAGCCATCCCGTAAGGCGCTGGATAGCTACGATAAAGCGTACTACGTCGGTACCGATTCAAAAGAGTCCGGCGTGATTCAGGGTGACCTGATTGCCAAGCACTGGAAAGCGAACCCGAACTGGGATCTGAATAAAGATGGCCAGATTCAGTTTGTCCTGCTGAAAGGCGAGCCGGGCCATCCAGATGCGGAAGCGCGTACTACCTATGTGATTAAAGAGCTGAACGACAAGGGCTTCAAAACCCAGCAGCTGGCGTTAGACACCGCCATGTGGGACACCGCTCAGGCGAAAGATAAGATGGATGCCTGGCTGTCTGGCCCGAACGCCAACAAAATTGAAGTCGTTATCGCTAACAACGATGCGATGGCGATGGGCGCGGTAGAAGCGCTGAAGGCCCACAATAAGAGCAGCATCCCGGTATTCGGCGTCGATGCGCTGCCGGAAGCGTTAGCGTTGGTTAAATCCGGCGCTATGGCGGGTACCGTACTGAACGATGCCAACAACCAGGCGAAAGCCACCTTCGATCTGGCGAAAAATCTCGCCGATGGCAAAGAACCGGCTGCCGGCACTAACTGGAAAATTGAAAATAAGATTGTCCGCGTACCGTACGTGGGCGTTGATAAAGACAATCTGAGTGAATTTATCGGTAAGTAATAGCTTAATAAGCTGCGGGCGTGCGCGCTGTACGCCCGATTATTCCTGATACAGAACCCGTCCCTGTTCGTCGTTAATTCGTCGGCTGGGGTATGCACGCACGCAGCCAGGTATAACTATGGTCAGCAATAATAGCGAACGGTCAGGCGAATATTTGTTGGAAATGACCAACATCAACAAATCGTTTCCTGGCGTCAAGGCTCTCGATAATGTGAACCTCAAGGTTCGTCCCCACTCTATTCACGCCTTAATGGGGGAGAACGGCGCGGGCAAATCAACATTATTAAAATGCCTATTTGGGATCTACCAAAAAGATTCCGGCAGTATTCTTTTTCAGGGGCAAGAGATCGATTTCCATTCGGCTAAAGAAGCCCTGGAAAACGGTATTTCAATGGTTCATCAGGAATTAAACCTGGTCTTACAACGTTCGGTGATGGACAACATGTGGTTGGGACGTTATCCCACCAAAGGCGTGTTTGTCGATCAGGACAAAATGTATCGTGATACCAAAGCGATTTTCGATGAGCTGGATATTGATATCGACCCACGCGCTCGCGTCGGTACACTATCGGTATCGCAAATGCAGATGATTGAAATTGCGAAGGCATTTTCCTATAACGCCAAAATTGTCATTATGGATGAGCCGACCTCTTCGTTAACCGAAAAAGAGGTCAACCATCTGTTTAAAATTATCCGTAAGCTAAAAGAGCGCGGCTGCGGTATAGTCTATATTTCCCACAAAATGGAAGAGATCTTTCAGCTGTGCGATGAAATTACCATCCTGCGCGACGGCCAGTGGATCGCCACTCAGCCGTTGGAAGGGCTTGATATGGATAAGATTATCG
This sequence comes from Klebsiella sp. BDA134-6, assembly GCF_015601345.1. Taxonomy (NCBI): domain Bacteria; kingdom Pseudomonadati; phylum Pseudomonadota; class Gammaproteobacteria; order Enterobacterales; family Enterobacteriaceae; genus Klebsiella; species Klebsiella sp. BDA134-6. The sequence continues at coordinate 4,090,457 of NZ_CP064784.1, read as the reverse complement.
CGATGATGGTCGGTCGCTCCCTCAATCAGCGCTTTCCGAACAAAGAAAATAAGCCGGGTGAGGTGATTCTCGAGGTGCGCAATTTAACCTCATTGCGCCAGCCGTCGATTCGCGATGTCTCTTTCGATCTGCACAAAGGCGAAATCCTGGGTATTGCCGGACTGGTTGGCGCGAAACGTACCGATATCGTCGAGACGTTATTTGGTATTCGCGAGAAGGCCGGTGGGACGATCAGGTTGCACGGTAAGAAGATTAATAATCATAGCGCCAATGAAGCCATCAACCACGGCTTTGCCCTGGTGACCGAAGAGCGACGCTCGACGGGAATTTATGCCTACCTGGATATCGGTTTTAACTCGCTGATCTCCAATATTAAGAAATACAAGAATAAGGTCGGATTGCTGGATAATTCACGCATGAAAAGCGATACCCAATGGGTGATTGATTCGATGCGCGTGAAAACCCCAGGGCAGCACACGCAAATTGGTTCGTTGTCCGGTGGTAACCAACAAAAAGTGATTATCGGTCGCTGGCTATTAACCCAGCCGGAAATTCTGATGCTCGATGAACCCACGCGTGGGATTGACGTTGGGGCAAAGTTCGAAATTTATCAGCTGATCGCCGAGCTGGCAAAAAAAGACAAAGGGATCATTATTATTTCCTCCGAGATGCCGGAGCTGCTGGGTATTACTGACCGTATTCTGGTAATGAGCAATGGTCTTGTTGCCGGAATTGTTGAGACTAAAACCACCACGCAAAACGAAATTCTCCGTCTTGCGTCGTTGCACCTTTAAGATCAGGGGCTCCTCATGAGTGCGTTAAATAAAAAGAGTTTTCTCACCTATTTGAAAGAAGGTGGGATTTACGTGGTTCTTTTAGTATTGCTGGCTATTATTATTTTCCAGGATCCGACATTCTTAAGTTTGCTGAACTTAAGTAATATTCTGACCCAGTCTTCGGTGCGTATTATTATCGCGCTCGGCGTGGCCGGACTTATTGTCACTCAGGGTACCGACCTTTCAGCCGGACGTCAGGTCGGTCTCGCGGCGGTTATCGCCGCCACGATGCTGCAGGCGGTGGACAATGCCAATAAGGTGTTCCCGGAGATGGCTACGATGCCGATCCCGCTGGTTATCCTGCTGGTGTGCGCGATCGGCGCGGTCATTGGTCTTATCAACGGTATTATTATCGCTTACCTGAACGTGACGCCGTTTATCACCACTCTTGGCACGATGATCATCGTTTACGGTATCAACTCCCTGTATTACGACTTTGTTGGCGCGTCGCCGATTTCCGGCTTCGATAGCCACTTCTCGCAGTTTGCCCAGGGGTTCGTGGCGCTGGGCTCATTCCGCCTGTCGTATATTACCTTCTATGCGCTGATTGCGGTGTTCTTCGTATGGATCCTGTGGAACAAAACCCGCTTTGGTAAAAACATTTTTGCTATCGGCGGTAACCCGGAAGCGGCGAAGGTTTCCGGCGTCAACGTCGCTCTGAACCTGCTGATGATTTATGCGCTCTCCGGCGTGTTCTACGCCTTCGGCGGCCTGCTGGAAGCCGGACGCATCGGTTCGGCGACCAATAACCTTGGCTTTATGTATGAACTGGATGCCATTGCCGCCTGCGTGGTCGGCGGCGTATCGTTCAGCGGCGGGGTCGGCACCGTGTTCGGCGTGGTGACTGGGGTGATTATCTTCACCGTCATCAACTACGGTCTGACCTATATCGGCGTGAACCCGTACTGGCAGTACATTATCAAAGGGGCGATTATCATCTTCGCCGTGGCGCTGGATTCGCTGAAGTATGCGCGGAAGAAGTAAGTTCCTCTGTTGATAAAAGCTGCCTTCGGGCAGCTTTTTTATTTTGCGCGGGTCTGGCTCACGAAAATCGATATTGCTGAATAAATAGCTATTAGTCTTTTCATATCACGAATGAATTAATGAGTTTGTCAAGATGTAAACATATATTTATATATCTTTCCGCCAACTACGGATATTATGCTCATTTGCTTTTTGATGATGGAAAGGAACCATACAATGTTAAAGAAAATGATTGCCGCGATAGGCTTCGCAAGCCTCTTTTTATTGAGCGGCTGCGCAAAAGAATCATCCCGCTCTCTTGAAGTCGCCAAGGTGACGACCTGGAATACGCCTTACCACGGCGCTCGCAGCCCAATTTCAGTGGGTAAGTTTGATAACCGCTCCAGCTATATGAACGGCGTATTTTCTGATGGCGTCGATCGTTTGGGTAATCAGTCAAAAACAATTCTCATAACACATTTGCAACAAACCGGGCGATTCAATGTTCTCGATCGGAGTAATATGGCCGAGTTGCAGAATGAAGCCAGTATAAAAGGAACCAGCCAGACGCTGAAGGGCGCTGATTATGTGGTGACGGGCGACGTGACCGAATTTGGGCGCAAGGAAGTCGGGGACCATCAGTTATTTGGCATCCTGGGAAGAGGGAAGAGCCAAATTGCCTATGCCAAAGTGAATCTGAATATCGTAAATGTCCAGACATCCGAAGTCGTTTTTTCATCGCAGGGTGCCGGGGAGTTTGAGCTTTCTAACCGCGAAGTGATCGGATTCGGCGGTACCGCCAGCTATGACTCCACGCTAAACGGAAAAGTGTTGGATCTCGCTATCCGCGAAGCCGTAAATAATCTGGTTGCAGGTATCGAAAGCGGTGCGTGGACACCGGCTAAATAATCGTTCTGATTTCGACATTTCCCGTGTGCGCACGGTGAAATGTCGCGTTAAATCATAATATGGATGTTAAAAATGAATATTATTCGTTCTGTTTTCATTCTGCTCGCCGTGGCGGTGATAAGCGGTTGTGCGACAAGCCCCAAACCTCTCTATAGCTGGAATGAATATCAGCCTGTGGTTTATGAGTATTACGCGCTGGATATGGGGCCACAAGAGCAAATCGAAGCATTAAAAAAAGATATTGAAAAAGCGCGGGCGCAGGCCCTTCCTGTTCCTCCGGGACTGCATGCGCATCTGGGGATGTTATATATCGATACCGGTCATCCGGAATTGGCAAAAACAGAATTTGAACAGGAGAAACGGCTGTTTCCTGAATCCAGCCAGTTTATGGATTTTCTGTTGAAGAAAATGCAGGGAGGCAAAGCATGAAAAAGTTATATGTATTATGCGCAGGTTTATTAGTGACCCTGTTGTTGAGCGGTTGCGCACCGAAAAAATCCTATGACTACACGGCATTCAGGCAGAGTAAACCGAAGAGTATTCTGGTCCTGCTGCCGAAAAACGAATCACCGGACGTTAAAGCGGGCTATGGGGTACTTTCGCAGGTCACGCTGCCGCTTGCCGAGGCGGGATATTATGTTTTCCCTGTTGCCGTCGTTGAGAACACCTTTAAACAAAATGGCGTCGTGAATGGTGAAGAAATGCACGGTGTCAGCCATCAAAAGCTAAGAGAAATTTTTGGCGCCGACGCTGTGCTCTATCTTAAGGTCACGGAATATGGGACATCGTATCAGGTTATCAATAGCGATACGCGTGTCGCCGTTTCCGGTGAACTGGTGGATATTCGTAACGGGAAACTATTATGGAAAGGCAGCGCGGTAGCTTCCAGCAGCGAAGGTGACAGCAGCGGCGGTTCGCTTTTAGGCATGCTTATCCAGGCTGCCGTTGACCAGATAGTCAACACCATGACCGACAGAAGCTATAAGGTTGCGGGTATTGCCGATGCGCGCCTGCTTACGCCTGCCGCGCCGGCGGGTATGTTGTACGGCCCTCGCTCTCCTAAATACGGTAAAGATTTGCAATAGCGTCCTCAATAGATGGCCGATGCGCGCCTTTGCATCGGCCATTTATTGCTTATCAGGAAGCCGTCTTTGCCAGATAACGAGGCTACTTCTCTTTTTTCTGCAGCTCCAGCAGCTGCTGGGGCGTGACCGCAGGATAGGACTGCGCGCCGTCGGGAACTTCCTGCTGCGCGGGGATGGGGATCAGCGGGCCTAAAAAGCGCGGCTCGCGTTTAAAAATATAGAGATCCGCCAGCGCGCCGAAGCGGGCGCCGAACTCGCGCAGGCGAACGCTCCACATATCTTTTGGCGACGGTACCGCGTAGCACTGCGCCTGAATCCCCATATGCAGGGCAATAAACAGCGCCCGCTCGCAATGGAAGCGTTGGGTAATGATAATAAAGTCGTTCGTATCGAAGACTTTACGGGTGCGAACAATCGAATCAAGGGTACGAAAACCCGCATAGTCCAGCACGATATCCGCCGGATCGACGCCGGCTTTGATCAAATCGCGGCGCATGGTCATCGGCTCGTTATAGCTTTGCAGCGCGTTATCGCCGCTGAGCAGCAGATAGTTCACTTTGCCGCTGTTGTAGGCGTTCAGCGCGCCCTGAATCCGGTAACGATAATATTGGTTGATAACCCCGGTACGGTAGTACTTGGCGGTACCGAGCACGACGCCGACCTGGCGGTAGGGCAGGTCCTGTAGCTCATCGTAAATATAGGGAGAGGTTTTCCAGCTCATCCAGCGGTCGAGACCCAGCACGGTTAACAGCAGCAAGCCGAACAGGACTAACAGGCTGTATAACACACGCTTTAACATGAACCTGGCTCAATAGTGGATGAGGGAAGCTTCAGGCTACTTTACCCGTCGGGCAAGCGCAAGAAACCGTCGTTTAATTGCGGGGATTTTCAACAGTGCGGGCCGTTTGGCCCGCAGAATGTGACTAACCTAACAGTACGCGATCGATATTATGGCAGCCCAGCGCCTTTAGCGTCGCCGCGGTGGCGTCCCACTGAATTAGCGTCGCATCGGCCTTCTCGGCCAGAATCGCGCGCTGGATATCCGGGTAATCGTATCCATTGAGGCTCAGTAGATTTAGCGCGCCCTGTAGCGGAGGCAGCGTCGGGTTAAAAGCGGCGTTCTCGGCATAGCTGCCGGTGAGAAGGGTACCGTCTTTCAGCTCCAGCGCAACGCCGGATGGCGAATTGCTGTAAGGCATGTGGCAACGGTTGGCCGCCTGAATCGCCGCCTGAGCCAGCGCGTCGCCACTGAGCGGGAAGCCGTGGTCCTGCTCATCCATCAGCAGTATTTTAATGTCCAGATCTTTCGGGCCGAAAGCGTCCGGCAAATAGTGCTGCAGCGAATGCGCCTCGCGACCGGGGAGGTGGATGCGCAGCGCCAGGCCGCTGTTCAGCTCGTTCATAAACTGTCGGCAGTGGCCGCAGGGAGTGTAGTTAACGGTAATCGCCCGCAGGGATTTTTCGCCGCGCAGCCAGGCATGGCTGATGGCGCTTTGTTCGGCGTGCACGGTTTGCTGCATGGTGGCGCCGAGAAATTCCATATTTCCGCCGAAGTACCAGGTACCGCTGATGCCGCGGGCAATCGCGCCGACGTTAAAATGCGACAGATCGGCCCTCGCGCAGGCCGCCGCCAGCGGCAGCAAAGCAAAGGCCAGCGCGTCTTCATCCAGCCCCGTTGCGCTTTGCAGCGCCGCAACCTGGTCTGCATTCAGCAGGGCCGGGAAATGCCGATCGGCCAGCATCGGGGCGATGGCCGCTTGCAGGTCCGCCGCCAGTTGGGGAAGAACAGCTTGAAAACGTGGGTGCATGGCGTTGCCTCATAACAATGTAATGGAAATCTAGTGTACGGGGGGTGACAGCCTGTATATGTGATAAACATCTCATTGTCATTGCAACTAATTCGTGTTGCATTTAAAAATGTGATTCAAATCACAATTATCCAACAACAGCTAAAATAAGCGGAAATAAGAACGGCGCGACCAGCGAGGTAATGATCCCGCAAAGCACCAGCGCCAGCGAGCTGAATGCCCCTTCCTGATAGTCGAGTTCAGCGCAACGGGCGGTCCCCAGGGCGTGGGATGCGGTGCCCATCGACAGCCCGCGCGAGGCTTTGGTGCGGATGCGCATCACATTCAGCAGGGTGTGGCCAAAGACCGCGCCGAGAATGCCGACGAAAATCACGCACACCGCGCTGATCGCCGGGATCCCGCCAATGCTGCTGCTCACCGCCATGGCAATCGGCGTCGTCACCGATTTCGGCAAAATAGAGGCGGCAATCTGCGGGGTTGCGCCCATCATCAGGGCAACGGTAGTGCCGGTGACCATCGCCACCACGCTGCCGATAAAGCAGATGGTGATGATTGACTTCCAGCGGGCGCGGATTTGGTGCAGCTGCTCATACAAAGGAAAGGCCAACGCCACCACCGCCGGCTGCAGCAGGTCGTTAAGAATTTTGCTGCCGAGGAAATAGCGCTCGTAGGAGATGCCGGTAATCAGCAGAAAAGGTATCAGCACCACCATCGCCACCAGCAGCGGGTTGAGCAGCGGAAATTTAAACCGCGCCGCCAGCCTGCGGGCAAGGAAAAAGACGGCCAGGGTTAGCGGCAGCGACCACCAGATTTCATGGATCATTCTTCACTTCCTTTTTGTCCAACCACTTTGCGCTCACCGTGAACCAGGTGTGAACTCCAGCTGACGACTAAAAAGACGACCAGCGTGCTTATCGCGCAGGAAACCACCACCGGGCCAAACTGCGCGCGCAGTAAATCCCAGTACTGCATGACGCCGACGCCGATAGGCACAAATAGCAGCGCCATATAGCGAATCAGAATGTTGCAGCCGGGGTTGACCCACTGTGGCGGCATGATCTGCAGCGCCAGCAGAAAAAACAGAATCAGCATGCCAATAATGCTGCCGGGAATAGCGATCGGCAGTAGCGAAGAGAGAAAAATGCCCGCATACAGGCAGGCGTAGATGAGCACGAAAGCGCGCAGATACTGCCAGACAATAATCAGTGATTTACTCATGGTAATAACCCTTGATGAACCGCATTCATCATACAATTAAAGCCAAAAATGTGCTACCGATCACATCATGAATTCTACGCATACCTGCAATAGAGACGGGGAACAGCAAAACGGACGGCTATCAGAGTGTAGATTGCAGCGACAGGCAGTGCAGAAACCGGCTCAGCGCCAACGACGGTGTTTCACTTTTTCGCCAGAACACCCCAACGCTACCTTTTTGTTCAATGCGCGGCAAATTAAGAATCGCCAGCTGGTGCTGGGCCGCGTAGCGCTGCGCCAGGCGCAAGGAGAGAATTGAGACCATATCGCTACTCTGCAGCAGGTTGCTGGTCACGTTCATCGAGGCCGATTCGATAGTATTCTCCGGCAGCATCACGCCGTTATCCACCAGCGCGTTGTCGATGCTCAGGCGAATTGGCGTGCCGGTGGGCCAGACAATCCAGCGCCAGGGGGAGAGGTCGGCCCAGCTTAATTGCGGTTTCTGGGCCAGCGGGTGATCGGGGCGGGCGACAAAGCAGACCGGTTCGGTGTAGAGCACCCGGTAGCTCAGCGGCAGTTCCAGCGCCCGCCCGCCAACGCGTCCGACAACGACATCAACCACGCCGGCGAGCAGATCGTTAAGCAGCGGCGTCATAACCTTTTCTTCGATATTCAGGTGCAGGGTCGGCATCTCTTTGAGCAGTTCGAGAATTGCCTGTGAGACGCAGTCGGTCGCCACCGGCGAACAGCCAATCATCAGGCTGCCCACCTGTCCGCCCTGTTTAAAACGCTCGATTTCATACTGCGAACGCGACATATCGTTAATCAGCCGCTGGGCGTGCTGAAGCAGCAGCTTTCCGCCTTCGGTCGGGCGCAGGCCTTTGCTATGGCGTTCGAACAAAGTCATGCCGACTTCCTCTTCAAACTGGCCGAGCCATTTGGAGAGCGCGGGCTGAGTAATGTTAATCATTTTCGCTACCTGCGTGAGATTGCCTTGCTCCCCCAGCGCCACCAGCATCTGTAAATGATGCAGCTTGAGTTTCTGCGTCCAGTTCACCATTAGGTATAACCTCCAGGTTATGTCTATGCCCGAAATACCATTGTACATTTCATTGCCATGCTTACAAAATCGCAACATAAAAGAAATAAATACAACATCTACCTCCCTACCTGCTCTGAGGCATAACCATGACTCAACGACTTGAACTACAAAAACTACTCAATGCCGCGCCGGTCGGCGCCCGACAATGGCGCGTGATTATCTGCTGTTTCCTGGTGGTCATGCTCGATGGTTTCGATACGGCGGCGATTGGTTTCATCGCCCCGGATATCCGTAGTCATTGGCAGCTCACCGCCGGTGACCTCGCGCCGTTATTTGGCGCAGGGCTGCTGGGCCTGACCGCCGGGGCGCTGCTCTGCGGTCCGCTCTCCGACCGCTTTGGCCGTAAACGGGTAATTGAGTTCTGCGTCGCTCTATTCGGCCTGTTCAGCCTGCTTTCCGCGTTTGCCCCCGATCTACAGATGCTGGTGTTCCTGCGTTTCCTGACCGGGCTCGGCCTCGGCGGCGCGATGCCTAATACCATTACCATGACCTCGGAATATCTGCCTGCCCGGCGGCGTGGGGCGCTGGTGACCCTGATGTTTTGTGGATTCACACTCGGCTCGGCGTTCGGCGGCGTGGTCAGCGCGCAGCTGGTCCCGCTGATTGGCTGGCACGGCATTCTGGTTCTCGGCGGCGTTTTACCGTTGATGCTGGCGGTGGCGCTGATACCGCTGCTTCCCGAGTCTCCGCGCTGGCAGATCCGTCGCCAGCTCCCGCAAGCGGTGATAGCCAAAAACGTTGGCGCAATAACCGGCGAACGCTATACCGATACCCATTTCTGGCTTGATGAGCCTGCCGCAGCGGCGAAGGGCAGCATCAGCCAGCTGTTCGCCGGGCGTCAGCTGGCCATCACCTTAATGTTATGGGTGGTGTTCTTTATGAGCCTGTTGATTATCTATCTGCTCTCCAGCTGGATGCCGACGCTGCTTAACCATCGGGGGATTGATTTACAGCACGCTTCGTGGGTCACCGCCGCCTTCCAGATTGGCGGTACTTTCGGCGCCTTGCTGCTCGGCGTGCTGATGGATCGCTTCAATCCCTATCGGGTGCTGGCGCTGAGCTACGGCCTGGGGGCGGTGTGTATCGTCATGATTGGCCTGAGCGAGAACGGCCTGTGGCTGATGGCGCTGGCGATTTTCGGCACCGGGATTGGCATCAGCGGTTCGCAGGTCGGCCTCAATGCGTTAACCGCCACTCTGTATCCCACCCAAAGCCGCGCGACCGGTGTGAGCTGGTCAAACGCGGTCGGCCGCTGCGGCGCCATCGTTGGCTCGCTCTCCGGCGGCGTGATGATGGCGATGAATTTCTCTTTTGACACCCTGTTTTTTGTTATCGCAGTACCGGCCGTCGTTAGCGCCGTGATGCTTGTCCTGCTGACGCTTGCCGTCCGCAACCCAACATCTGTACCTGCCGCGTTGCCTTCTGCGGGCATCGTGAATAAATAAGGAGAACGCTCATGACTCAATCTTCAATGGAAATCAATAAAGATCGTCAGCAGTACTATCAGCATATTTCCGGGCAAAACCTGACGCCGCTTTGGGAATCCCTGCACCACCTGGTGCCGAAAACGCCGAACGCCACCTGCGCCCCGGCCTACTGGAATTATCAGGAGATTCGTCCGCTGCTGATGAAAAGCGGCGAGCTGATTGGCGCGAAAGAAGCGATACGCCGCGTGCTGGTGCTGGAGAACCCGGCGCTGCGCGGACAGTCATCGATTACCTCATCGCTGTATGCTGGTTTACAGCTGATCATGCCCGGAGAGGTAGCGCCGAGCCATCGGCACAACCAGTCGGCGCTGCGCTTTGTCGTGGAAGGCGAGGGGGCGTTTACCGCCGTTGATGGCGAACGCACCGCCATGCGCGCCGGGGATTTTATTCTGACTCCGCAGTGGCGCTGGCACGATCACGGCAACCCCGGCAATGAGCCGGTGGTCTGGCTCGATGGTCTCGACCTGCCGCTGGTGAACTATTTGGGCTGCGCTTTTGCTGAGGATTACCCGGAAGATCAGCAGCCGGTGACCCGCAAAGAGGGAGACTACCTGCCGCGCTACGCCGCCAATATGTTGCCGCTGCGCCATCAGGTGGGTAACTCTTCGCCCATCTTTAACTATCGTTACGACCGCAGTCGCGAAGCGCTGCACGACCTGACGCGAATGGGCGATGCCGACGAGTGGGACGGCTATAAAATGCGCTACGTCAATCCGGTTACCGGCGGCTATCCGATGCCGTCGATGGGCGCTTTCCTGCAGCTGTTACCGCAAGGGTTTACCTCACGCGCGGCGAAAACCACCGACAGCACTATCTATCATGTGGTGGAAGGTAGCGGCCAGGTCACCATTGGCGAACAGACCTTCACTTTCCAGGCAAAAGATATCTTCGTGGTGCCGACCTGGCACGCCGTCTCTTTTAACTCTGCCGAAGATACCGTGTTATTCAGCTTTTCGGACCGTCCCGTGCAGGAAGCGCTCGGCCTGTTCCGCGAAGCGCGTTATTAAAAATGAAGAATAAGGAATCCATCATGACTCAATACGTTTTTGCCCCCCAGGCCCCGATTAGCGTTCCAGTTGTCGGCAGCGATGAGCAGTTTCCGGTGCGCCGCGTTTACTGCGTGGGCCGCAACTATGCCGCCCACGCGCGTGAAATGGGCTTTGACCCGGATCGTGAACCGCCGTTTTTCTTCTGTAAGCCAGCCGATGCGGTGGTGCCCGTCGCCGCGGGAGAAACGCTGAACCTGCCGTATCCGACGCAAACCGATAACTATCACTATGAAATTGAGCTGGTGGTGGCGATTGGCAAACAGGGAAGCGATATCCCGCTGGAGCAGGCCCACGAGTATATCTGGGGCTATGCCACGGGGCTGGATATGACCCGCCGCGATCGCCAGATGGAGATGCGCCAGATGGGCCGTCCGTGGGAGATTGGTAAAGCTTTTGACCTTTCCGCGCCGATTGCGCCGCTGCACAAAGCGGATACGGCGGACGTGAACCAGGCCGGAATTTGGCTGCAGGTTAACGGGGAAGATCATCAGCGCAGCGATATTCGCCACCTGATCTGGTCGGTCAATGAAACCATCAGCTATCTTTCCGGCTTCTTTGAGCTGCAGCCAGGCGATCTGATTTTTACCGGCACGCCGGAAGGCGTCGGCGCGGTGGTGAAAGGCGATGTGATCACCGGCAACGTAGAGGGTCTGACGCCAATCGCCGTGCGTGTGGTGTGAGGTGAATGATGAAGCTGTACAGTTTTTTTAATAGCTCGGCGTCATATCGCGTGCGGATTGCGCTGGCGCTGAAGGGCATTGACTACCAGAGCGTGGGGGTCAACATCCGCATTGGTCAGCAGAACGCGCTGGAATACCGGCGGCTGAATCCGGTTGGCCTGGTGCCAACGTTGATCACCGATGATGGCGAATCTCTCGGCCAGTCGCTGGCGATTGCCGACTGGCTGGATCGGCACTATCCGCAGCCGCTGCTGCTGCCTCAGGACGACAGCGCGCGGATGCGGGTGCTGGAGATTGTTTACGCCATCGCCTGCGATATTCACCCAATAAACAACATGCGCGTTTTACGCTACCTTGGCGACGAACTGAAGGTAAGCGAAGAGGATAAAAAACGCTGGTATGCGCACTGGATCCAGCAGGGATTCAGCGCCGTCGAGCAGCTATTGCGCCACGCGAAATCCGGCGATTTTTGCGTGGGCGATGCGCCCACCCTGGCGGACTGCTGTCTGGTACCGCAGTGGGCCAACGCCTTGAGGATGGGCTGCGATCTCAGCCACTATCCACGCTGTCAGGCGGTCTATGACGCCTGCACCCGGCTGCCTGCGTTTATCGCCGCTGCGCCGGAAAACCAACAAGATAAGATCCCGGCTTAGGAGGCAACATGGCAAAAGTAATGCGAGCAATCATTGTCGGCGGTGGGATTGGCGGGGCAGCTACCGCTCTCTCTCTGGCGCGCCAGGGCATCAAGGTCATGCTGCTGGAAAAGGCCCATGAAATCGGCGAAATCGGCGCCGGGATCCAGCTTGGCCCTAACGCGTTCTCGGCGCTGGACAGCCTCGGCGTCGGCGAAGTCGCCCGTCAGCGTGCGGTCTTTACCGATCATATCACCATGATGGATGCGGTCAACGGTGAAGAGGTGGTGCATATTGAGACCGGACAGGCGTTCCGCGACCATTTTGGTGGGCCGTATGCGGTGATCCACCGGGTGGACATCCACGCCACCGTCTGGGAAGCCGCGCTGACCCACCCGGCTGTCGAGTATCGCACCTCGACGCAGGTGGTGGATATCCGCCAGACCGCCGATGACGTGACGGTTTTTGATGATAAAGGCAACAGCTGGACGGCGGATATTCTGATCGGCTGCGACGGCGGTAAGTCTGTGGTGCGCCAAAGCCTGCTGGGCGATTCGCCGCGGGTCACCGGCCACGTGGTCTATCGTGCGGTCGTCGATGCCGCCGACATGCCGGATGATTTACGCATCAATGCGCCGGTGCTGTGGGCCGGTCCGCACTGCCACCTGGTACATTACCCGCTGCGCGGCGGCAAGCAGTACAACCTGGTGGTGACCTTTCACAGCCGGGAAACAGAAGAGTGGGGCGTGCGCGACGGCAGTAAAGAAGAGGTGCTCTCCTACTTTAAAGGTATCCACCCGCGTCCCCGGCAGATGCTGGATAAGCCGACCTCCTGGCGCCGCTGGTCCACCGCCGACCGCGAGCCGGTAGAGAAATGGGGCAACGATCGTATTACGCTGGTCGGCGATGCCGCGCATCCGGTGGCGCAGTATATGGCCCAGGGGGCCTGTATGGCGCTGGAAGATGCGGTGACGCTGGGTAAAGCGCTGGCGCAGTGCGACGGCGACGCCGCCCGCGCTTTCGCGCTGTATGAGTCGGTTCGTATTCCGCGTACCGCGCGGATCGTCTGGTCGACGCGTGAAATGGGGCGGGTCTATCACGCCGCCGGCGTTGAGCGCCAGGTACGCAACCTGCTGTGGAAAGGCAAAACCCAGAGCGAGTTTTATCGCGGCATCGAGTGGCTGTACGGCTGGAAAGAGGATAACTGCCTGGAAGCACGTTAAGCGGCTTTGCATTTCCCGGGTCGCAAACAGAGGTGACCTTGTAGCCCGGCTAAGCGCAGTGCAAGCCGGGAAGCAGCAGAGCCGCGGCAGGGAAAACCGATATTGGCCCCTTTCAACCCGCATCCAGAGGCGCTAACATAGCGCCTCTTTTTTCCGGGCAATGAAAAACAATATGCGTGTACTACTGGCGCCGATGGAAGGCGTGCTCGATTCGCTGGTGCGCGAGCTGCTGACCGAAGTGAATGATTACGATCTCTGCATCACTGAATTCTTGCGCGTGGTGGATCAGCTCTTGCCGGTAAAATCGTTCTACAGACTGTGTCCGGAACTGCATAACAACAGCCTGACGCCGTCCGGCACCCGCGTGCGCGTGCAGCTGCTCGGGCAGTATCCGCAGTGGCTGGCGGAAAACGCCGCTCGCGCGGTCGAGCTCGGTTCCTGGGGCGTTGACCTCAACTGCGGCTGCCCGTCAAAGCTGGTAAACGGCAGCGGCGGCGGGGCGACGCTGCTTAAAGACCCTGAGCTTATCTATCGCGGCGCGAAAGCGATGCGCGAGGCGGTTCCCGGCCATCTGCCGGTCACGGTAAAAGTACGGCTTGGCTGGGACAGCGGCGAGCGGCGATTTGAAATTGCCGATGCGGTCCAGCAGGCCGGAGCCAGCGAGCTGGTGGTGCACGGCCGCACCAAAGAGGACGGCTATAAAGCGGAGCGCATCGACTGGCAGGCCATTGGCGAAATCCGTCAGCGCCTGACTATTCCAGTGGTGGCCAACGGCGAAATCTGGGACTGGCAAAGCGCCCAGGATTGCCTGGCCGCGACCGGCTGCGACTCGGTGATGATTGGTCGCGGCGCCCTGAACGTTCCAAACCTGAGCCGGGTGATAAAATATAACGAACCGCGTATGCCCTGGCCGCAGGTGGTCGAACTGCTGCAAAAATACACCCGTCTGGAAAAGCAGGGCGACACCGGCCTTTATCACGTCGCGCGTATCAAACAGTGGCTGAGCTATTTGCGTAAAGAATACCTTGAGGCTGCTGAGCTGTTCAGCGCGGTACGCACCCTACAGGATTCAACCAGCATTGCGCGCACGATTAACGACTGGCGTAGCTAAACTATCTGACCGGCATCACATTTTTTAGCTTGTCCCATTGAGATTACCCGGCGGACAGTGAAATACTCACTACCGATTGTTACTGCTCCGGCAGGCAAAACCTGATTTCCTGGCATCCGTCGGGGTCAGGTTTTTTTGTTTTTGGGGTTCATATGCAAATCGCCAAAGTACTTAATAATAATGTAGTGGTGGTTGTTGATGAGCAGCAGCGCGAACAGGTAGTCATGGGCCGAGGGCTTGCCTTTCAAAAACGCGTTGGTGACTCTCTTGATGAAAGTAAAATTGAAAAGGTCTTCGCGCTACAGAGCGATGAACTGGTTGGCCGTTTAGGTGAATTACTCAGTCAAATACCGTTAGAAGTGATAACGACCTGCGATCGGATCATCGATCTGGCGCGCGGTCGTCTCGGTAAGTTACAGGATAGTTTGTACATTACCCTGACCGACCACTGCCACTTTGCGATTGAGCGGCAGAAGAAGGGCATCGCCATTCGTAATGTGCTGCTGTGGGAAATAAAGCGGCTGTATCCGAAGGAATTTGAGTTAGGGCAGGAGGCGCGGGCGATCGTCAGCAAACGGCTCGGGGTTGAACTGGCCGAAGATGAAGCGGGTTTTATCGCCCTGCATCTGGTCACGGCGCAGCTCAACAGCGAAATGCCGGAAGTGATGCACGTGACCCGGGTCATGCAGGAGATCCTGCAGCTGGTGAAGTATCAGCTGACGCTGAACTACGACGAAGAGTCGCTGAGCTACCAGCGCTTTGTCACCCATCTCAAGTTTTTCGCCCAGCGTATGCTGACGCGAACGGTGGTTGAAGATGATGATGTGACGCTGCACAGCGCGGTAAAGGATAACTACCCTAAAGCGTGGAAGTGTGCGGAAACCGTCGCCCGGCACCTGCAAAAGAGCTATCAGCGGCCGCTGACGACGGAAGAGATTATGTTTCTCGCCATTCATATTGAACGGGTGAGAAAAGAGGGACGCTAAGCGCCGATCGGGCCTGGCGCATAGCTCCCACTCTACAACTGGATTGTTACTGCATTACGCAGGCAAAACCTGAGCGCAACGCCTACACGGCGTTGTTCTCGGGTTTTTTTATTTTTAATACTCAGTTAACGATGCCTGCGGGCAGCGGAAGTAAGGAAAAACAGCATGGAATATAAAGCACTCGCGCAGGATATTCTCACTCGGGTAGGCGGCAGAGAGAATATTGTGAGTCTGGTTCACTGCGCTACACGGCTGCGTTTTAAGCTCAAAGATAGCAAGAAGGCGGATGCCGAAGGACTGAAGGCGAACCCTGGCGTCATTATGGTCGTCGAAAGCGGCGGCCAGTTTCAGGTGGTTATCGGTAATCACGTGCACGATGTCTGGCTGGCGGTGCGCGGCGAAGCCGGCCTGACGGATGACAGTGAGCCGGTGGCGGTAAAAGGCGAAAAAGTGTCGATTATCGGCCAGCTTATCGACATTGTTTCCGGTATTTTCACCCCGTTTATCGGCGTCCTGGCGGCCTCGGGGATCCTCAAAGGCTTGCTGGCGCTGGCGGTGGTTTGCGGCTGGTTAACGACGCAGCAGGCAACCTACAAAATCTGGTTTGCCGCCAGCGATGCGCTGTTCTTCTTTTTCCCGCTGTTTCTCGGCTATACCGCAGGCAAGAAATTTGGCGGCAACCCCTTTATTACCATGGTGATCGGCGGCGCGTTAACCCATCCGCTGATGATTCAAGCGTTTGACGCCAGCATGGCGCCCGGCGCCGCGACGGAGTATTTTCTCGGCATTCCCGTGACCTTTATCAATTACAGCTCCTCGGTCATTCCGATTATCCTCGCTTCGTGGGTCAGCTGCTGGATTGAAAAACGCAGCAACGCGATACTGCCTTCCTCAATGAAGAACTTCTTCACGCCGGCGATTTGCCTCGCCGTCGTCGTACCGCTCACGTTTCTGATTATCGGCCCCGTAGCCACCTGGCTGAGCCAGCTGCTGGCCAATGGTTATCAGCTTATCTATCAGGTTGCGCCCTGGCTTGCCGGAGCGGCGATGGGGGCGCTGTGGCAGGTATGCGTTATCTTCGGCCTGCACTGGGGATTGATACCGTTAATGATTAACAACCTCGCCGTGCTGGGCCATGATTCGATGATGCCGATGCTGCTGCCTGCGGTGATGGGCCAGGTGGGCGCCGCGCTGGGGATTTTCCTGCGCACTCGCGATGCGCGGCAAAAAGTGCTGGCGGGTTCTGCGGTTTCCGCCGGGATCTTCGGCGTGACCGAGCCGGCGATTTATGGTCTGAACCTGCCTTTACGCCGTCCCTTTATCTTCGGCTGCGTTGCTGGCGCCATCGGCGGCGCGATGGTTGGTTTTAGCGACAGTCACGTCTACTCTTTTGGTTTCGGTAACATTTTCACGCTGGCGCAAATGATCCCGCCGGAGGGCATTGACGCTACGGTGTGGGGCGGCGCGGCGGGGATGTTTGCCTCGTTAATCATCGCCTGCGTACTCACCCTCGTCGCCGGACTGCCGCGCAGCAGCGCTGAGCAGGCTGCGGTTGTCGTGGCTCCGGCCTCGGAAAACGATATCCTGGCGCCGATGACCGGCAGCGTTCTGGCGCTGGATCAGGTGCCTGACAGTACCTTCGCCAGTGGTCTGTTGGGCAAGGGCGTGGCGATTATTCCCTCAGTGGGCAAGGTTATCGCGCCGTTCTCGGGCGAAGTCGCTTCCATTTTTCAAACCAAACACGCCATCGGTCTGCTGAGTGACAGCGGCATTGAGCTGCTCATCCACGTTGGCATCGACACCGTTAAGCTCGATGGTGTGCCGTTTACCGCCCATGTAAAAGAGGGCGACAAAATCAAAGCGGGCGACCTGCTGCTGGAGTTTGACCGCCAGGCGATCCTGGACGCCGGCTATGATCTGGCGACGCCCATTATTATCAGCAACAGCGATGATTATCGTGCTCTCGACATGGTCTCCGCCAGCGCGGTGGAAGCCGGTCAGCCGCTGTTGTCTATAACCCGTTAATCACAGGAGAGAGATGAATGAAGAGATTCCCGCAGGCGTTTTTATGGGGCGGCGCGACCGCGGCAAATCAGGTCGAAGGCGCTTATCTGGAAGACGGGAAGGGATTAACCACTTCTGACGTCCAGCCGCGCGGCGTATTTGGCGATGTGGTAGAGCGCGTACCCGGCGATAGCGGCATTAAGGATGTCGCCATCGATTTTTACCACCGTTATCCGGAAGATATCAGCCTCTTTGCCGAGATGGGCTTTAACTGCCTGCGCGTATCAATTGCCTGGGCGCGTATTTTCCCTAACGGCGATGAGGCGCAGCCAAACGAAGCCGGGCTGGCCTTTTACGATAAGCTGTTTGATGAAATGGCGAAGCACAATATTACTCCGCTGGTGACCCTGTCCCACTATGAGATGCCGTGGGCGCTGGTAAAAAACTACGGCGGCTGGGGCAATCGCAAAGTGATTGGCTTCTTTGAGCGCTATGCCCGTACGGTGTTTGAGCGCTACCAGGCGAAGGTCAAACTGTGGCTGACCTTCAATGAAATCAATATGTCCCTGCACGCGCCGATGACCGGCGTCGGTCTGCCGGCCGACAGCAGCAAAGCGGAAGTCTACCAGGCTATTCACCATCAGCTGGTGGCGAGCGCGCTGGCGGCAAAGGCCTGTCATGACATCGTGCCAGAGGGCAAAATCGGCAATATGCTGCTCGGCGGCCTGATGTATCCGCTCAGCTGCAAACCGGACGATATTTTTGAAACCCTGCAGCAGAACCGCAGCTGGCAGTTCTTTGGCGATGTCCAGTGCCGCGGCGCTTACCCGGGCTATATGCTGCGCTATTTCCGCGACAACGGCATTAATCTCGAAATAACCGATGCCGATCGCGCCGCCCTGAAAGAGACCGTCGACTTTATCTCCTTCAGCTACTATATGACCGGCTGCGTGACCGCCGACGAAGAGCTGAACAAAAAAGCGCGCGGCAATATTCTCAGCATGGTGCCGAACCCGCACCTGGCAAGCTCGGAATGGGGCTGGCAGATTGACCCGCTCGGTCTGCGCACGCTGCTGAACGTGCTGTGGGATCGCTATCAGAAACCGTTGTTTATCGTGGAAAACGGCCTGGGCGCCAAGGATAAGGTGGAAGCCGACGGCAGCATCAACGACGATTACCGGATCAGCTACCTTAACGACCATCTGGTGCAGGTTCGTGAGGCCATAGAGGACGGCGTTGAGCTGATGGGCTACACCAGCTGGGGGCCTATCGACCTGGTGAGCGCGTCGAAGGCGGAGATGTCCAAACGCTACGGTTTTATCTATGTCGATCGCGACGATGAAGGCAACGGCACCCTGGCGCGCAGCCGCAAGAAGAGCTTCTGGTGGTATAAAGAGGTGATTGCCACCAACGGCGGCAGCTTAAAAGAGTGATTGCTCTGGACAGGTAAAGCGTTAGCTGCCAGCTAATAAAATGCGAGCACGGAAGCTGACATCATTCTTATGGCCCGGATAACCTCCGGGCCATTTTGCGTATTACGCCGGCTTGCGCGCGCGCAGGAGGAAAATCATCGGCCGCTCTTTTTCTTCATCCAGCGCCGGCTGAGCGGCAATCTGCTCCGCCGTCGGTCCCCACTCATCCAGATGCTCGATGATAAAACCGGCGGCGATCAACTGGTTTATCCAGGTGGATAGCTTGCGGTGCTGTTTTTTCACTCCGTCGGCAAACCAGTTGCTGATGCGCTCGCCCTCCTGCTGGTAGTGGCTCACCGGCCAACTTTTCTGTCCGTTCTCATCCACCTGCCAGCCCTGCTGCGGCGGGGCGGTGTAGATGGGATGTTCAGCGGAAAACAGCAGCGTGCCGCCGGGCGTCAGCGCCTGGTAAACGGTGGCGAACAGCGGCGCGACGTCGGGCAGATAGTGCAGCGCCAGCGAGCTATAGACCAGCTCGCAGCTATCGGCGGGCAGGGTAAGCGTCTGGAGATCTTCGCAGCGATAGCGAATACCTTCGCCGTGGGTCATTTCGCGGGCGCGATCCAGCATACGGCTGGAGAGATCCAGCCCGTCCACCTGCACGGCGCCCTGGTCACGGGCCCAGCGGCAAAACCAGCCGTAGCCGCAGCCAAGATCGACGACGCGTAAACCGGATAACGGTGGAAGCATTTGCTGAAGAGTTGGCCACTCAGGCGCGCCTTCCAACCCTTTGACTGAACGGTCGAGGGTGGCGTATCCGGCAAAAAAAGCGGGATCGTCATAGATGTTCTGACTCATTTTCACTCCATGAGAAGTTTATTTTTAGCCTGCTAATAGTTACGGCACACGCTTTACTAAACGGCAAGGATGCAAGTAGCTTAATATACCCGACCTTATTTAATCATCTGACCGATTTCATGAACCTGACTTTGAGCAAACGCGCGTTGGCTGGCCTGCCACTGGTTATCGCGCTGGCGGGCTGCGCGCCATCGCACGATACTGGCAAGCCGCTCCAGCAGCAAACCCCGGCATCCCACGTCGCAATGGAACTGCCCGCCGCCGTGAAAAACGGCTGGCCGCAGAGCAACTGGTGGCAGGATTATCATGACCCTCAGCTCAATAGCCTGATTCAGCGTGCCTTAGCCAACGCCCCGGATATGCAGATTGCCGAACAGCGCATCAGGCTGGCGGAAGCGCAGGCGCGGATGTCGAAGTCTAACCTGGGACCGAACCTGGATTTTTCCGCCGATATCGAACGGCAGAGAATGTCCTCCGAGGGGCTGATGGGGCCGTTTGCCACCGATACCGAGGGCAACACCGGGCCGTGGTATACCAACGGCACCTTCGGACTGACCGCCGGATGGGATCTGGACCTGTGGGGTAAAAACCGCGCGCTGCTTAAAGCGCGCATCGGTGAAGTCAAAGCCCAGGTCGCCGAAGAGGCCCAGACCCGCGAACTGCTGGCCGGCAGCGTCGCCCGCCTTTACTGGCAGTGGCAGACCGAAGCGGCCATTAAAAACGTGCTGACGCAGGTGAAGCAGGAACAAAGTAATGTCGTCACCGTGGATACTGCGCTGTACCAGCGCGGGATCACCAACTCGGCCGAAGGGGCGGAGAACGATATTAACGTCAGTAAAACCGATCAGCAGCTCGCCGACGTAGCGGGTAATATGAAAGAGATCGAAGCGCGGCTGATGGCGCTGACCAACAGCCAGAGCCAGGCGCTGAATCTTCATCCGGCGGATTTACCCGCCGTCAGCGCGCAAATGCCCAGCCAACTGGGCTATGAGCTGCTGGCGCGACGCCCGGACCTGCAGGTCGCGCACTGGTATATCGAGGCTTCATTAAGCGAAGTTGATGCCGCGAAAGCCGCGTTTTATCCGGATATCAACCTGATGGCCTTCTTGCAGCAGGATGCTCTGCATCTCAGCGATCTGTTCCGCCACTCTGCCCAGCAGATGGGCGTCACCGCCGGGCTGACCCTGCCGATCTTTGATAGCGGCCGCCTGAACGCGAACCTGGATATCGCCAGCGCGCAAAACGCCCTGTCGATAGCGAAGTACAACAAAGCGGTGGTCGATGCGGTGAACCAGGTGGCGAAAACCGCCAGCCAGATGGAAACGCTGATGGCGAAAAATCAGCAGCAGCAGCAGGTTGAAAAAGATGCTCAGCGGATGGTCGCGCTGGCCCAGGCGCGAATGAATGCCGGGATCATTTCCGGCTCGCGCGTCAGCCTGGCGAAGCTGCCGGCGCTGCAGGAGCGGATTGCCGCGCTGCGCCTGCACGGCCAGTGGCTTGATGCCAGTATTCAGCTGACTTCCGCGCTGGGCGGCGGATATCATCAGGCGGCGAAGTAGTTCTGTTTCCCCGGCTCGCGCTGCGCTTAGCCGGGCTACAGATTGCGTAGTCCATGGGGTTTGTAGCCCGGATAAGGCGTTTACGCCGCCATCCGGGAACTCTCGTTACTCTTTCTTCTTTGCCTCGCGGCGCTTTAGCCACCAGTGCGCCGCAACCACCAGTGCCACCGCCAGAATCAGCCAGATCCAGTGCTTGAGATGCGCGTCCAGATGATGCAGCCACGGGCCAATCGCTTCGCCGCCGAGATAGCCGAGCGTGGTAAAGATAAGCGCCCAGATAATCGCGCCGAGAATATTCAGCGGCAGAAACACCTTCGGCGGCAGGCGGCTGGCGCCAATCAGCAGTGGGCCGATAACCCGGAAGCCGTACATAAAGCGGGTGCCGATGACAAACAGGTAGGGGCGACGCTGGATCATGCGCTGGGCTTTCTGGATCCGTTTTTTCTGGCGCGCAAACCGCCGCAGGATCCGTCCGCCAAAGCGCCTGCCGAGCAAATAAAGCAGCTGATCGCCAATCATGCCCCCGAGGGCGACCGAAATAACCACCAGCCAGAACTTCAATAATCCCTGATGTGCCGCCACGCCGCCGAGCAGCGTAATGGTTTCGCCTTCCGCCATGCTGCCAATGACCAGCGCCGCGTAGCCGTACTGGGAAATCAGGTTATTGATATCCATATAAAGATTAACTCCATAAAACGTCAGTCCCTTAATCATACACCCTGATGATAAAAATGCGGGGGAAGCGCATTTTTCTCGCTGTACACAAAATAATCTACAAGGTGAATTATACTTGGATCAATGCTGTACCACGCCGTGACAAGGGGGACGCTATGAACCATGTCTGGGGGCTCTTCTCTCATCCTAATCAAGAGATGAGCGTTATTAAAAGTGAAAACGAAACCGTTTCGCATCACTATACGCACCATGTGCTGGTCATGGCGGCGGTTCCGGTTATCTGCGCCTTTATCGGCACCACGCAGCTGGGCTGGAACTTCGGCGACGGCACGGTGGTAAAACTGTCGCTGATGACCGGGCTGGCCCTGGCGGTGCTGTTTTATGCCGTCATGCTCGCCGGGGTGGCGGTGATGGGGCGGGTTATCTGGTGGATGGCGCGAAGCTATCCGCAGCGGCCATCGCTTAAGCGCTGTATGGTTTTCGCCGGCTATGTCGCCACGCCGCTTTTCCTCAGCGGGCTCGTGGCGCTCTATCCGCTAGTGTGGCTGTGTGCGCTGGTGGGAACCGTTGCGCTGCTGTATACCGGCTATCTGCTGTATCTCGGTATTCCGACTTTCCTTGGGATCAATAAAGAAGAGGGGCTGAGCTTCGCCAGCTCGACCCTGGCGATCGGGGTGCTGGTGCTGGAAGTACTGCTGGCTATCACCGTCATTCTCTGGGGATACGGCTACCGACTCTTCTGATTTAACTCATTGCCGGCATAAATAGATTTTTATGTCGGCAATGCAGCATTTGTTCACGATTCTTATTAGCCAGCTCGCGTTCTGACAGGGTATGATGATTTTTGCCAGCGGCGTCATCACCCCAGCGCCGCGGCGTACGTTCATAACGTGCAAAAATACTTTTCAGAATGTTCACGATGACCAAATTTCGAGTTTCTTTGCTCAGCCTGACGTTGCTGCTGGCTGTGCCTTTTGCGCCCCAGGCGATGGCTAAAACTTCCACGGCGATGACCGCCTCCCAGCCGGATATCGCTTCCGGCAGCGCGATGATTGTCGATCTTGCCAGCAAAAAAATCATCTATGCCAGCCAGCCGGATCTGGTTCGCCCGATGGCGTCGATCACCAAGGTGATGACCGCGATGGTGGTGCTTGACGCCCATCTGCCTCTTGATGAAATGCTGACCGTTGATATCAGCCAGACGCCTGAGATGAAAGGGATCTATTCGCGCGTTCGCCTGAACAGCCAAATCAGCCGCCGCAATATGCTGCTACTGGCGCTGATGTCGTCGGAAAACCGCGCCGCCGCCAGCCTGGCGCACCATTATCCGGGCGGCTACGACGCGTTTATTCGCGCGATGAACGCCAAGGCGCAGGCGCTGGGGATGACCCGTACCCGTTACGTCGAGCCCACCGGCCTGTCGATTCATAACGTCTCTACCGCGCGCGATCTGACTAAGCTGCTGATCGCCAGCGAGCAGTATCCGCTGATTGGCCAGCTGAGCACCACCAAAGAAGATATGGCGACATTCGCCCACCCGGCCTACACGCTGCCGTTCCGCAATACCAACCATTTGGTCTACCGCGACAACTGGAATATACAGCTGACCAAGACCGGCTTTACTAACGCGGCGGGCCACTGCCTGATTATGCGGACGGTAATTAATCAGCGCCCGGTGGCGCTGGTGGTGATGGATGCGTTTGGTAAATATACCCACTTTGCCGACGCCAGCCGTCTGAGAACGTGGATTGAAACGGGAAAAGTGATGCCGGTTCCGGCTTCCGCGCTCAGCTATAAAAAGCAGCGTGAAGCGCAAATGGCCGATGCGATGCTGAAAGGCGGCGCGCAGACCGCGCAGAACGATTAACCCCATTTCCCCGGCTTGCGGCGCGCAGATTGCTGGATACCTGTAGCCCGGCTAAGCGCAGTGCGAGCCGGGGAATTTTCCCGGCGGCGGCGCTGGCGCGCCTGTCCGGGCTACCGTTTACCCGCGACGCTAAGGGGTTACTCCGGCAGCGTCCAGTCGCCATCGCCGAGCGGGCGCTGCATAATCAAGGTATCCCGCCAGTCGCCCATCTTATAGCCGACGCTGCGCAGCTGACCTGCCACGCTAAAACCGAACTTTTTATGAATCGCGATCGACCCGGCGTTGCTGTGCCCGTCGCCGATAATCGCCAGCATCTGCCGCCACGGTCCCTGTTCGCATTTCGCAATTAACCGCGAGAGCAGGGCGCTGCCGATACCGCGTCCGCCCATTCCCGCTTCAACGTAAATCGACTCTTCCAGCGTGTAGCGATAGGCCGGACGCGGGCGGTAAAAGGTGGCGTAGCAGTAGCCGACGATGGTTCCGCGCCACAGGGCTACCAGCCACGGCAGACCGCTATCGCGCACGGTTTTGATACGCTTGCGCATCTCATCGACGGTTGGCGGGATCTCTTCAAACGAGGCGCGTCCATTGAGTACGTGCCAGACGTACAGCGCGGCGATGGCGTGGGCGTCATCGGGCAGCGCTTCGCGGATCTCTATGTCAGCGTCATGTAGCTTATCCACTGCGGGCATGATGGGTGGGTTCCTTAAACGGTTTTGCCGGAGAGGAGAATTCTCCGGCGTGCAGCGTAATACAGAAGCCCCGGGGCTGAACAGTCCCCCGTGCGGATTATTGCCGTTCGGCGGCGCTTGTCGTTTTATCCGGCGCTTCGCCCCAGTATTTTTGCTTACTGGTTTTACCGATCCCCGGATTCATGCTGTTGGTGGGATCGTTTTCGCGATAGAAGCGTTTTAAGCTTTCCGGCGCTTCATACAGATGGCCGACGTTATGCTCGGCCGGATACTGAGCGCCGCGCTCCTTCAGCAGCACCAGCATTTTCTCTTTCAGTTCGTGGGCATCGACGCCTTTTTTCACGATGTAATCCTGATGGAAAACGTGGCACATAAAGTGGCCGTAATAGAGCTTATGCACCAGTTGGCTATCAATATCGGCGGGAAGATGCTCAAACCACTCGGTGTCGTTACGGCGCAGGGCGATGTCCAGCGCCAGAATATCTTCCACCTCATCGGCGTGAACCGCCTGGTAGCGGATCGCCGCGCCCGCGGCGGCAAAGCGGTGCAGAAAGGCTTTACTGCCTTCTTCCGCGGTGCAGACGAAGAAATCGCCTTCGGCGTTCTTAAAATATTCCCCGAGCCAGGCCTGGGCTTCTTCGATGCCGTCACCCGCCATCTTCAGCAGCAGATGGTGTTCGTATTTATCGCGCCAGGTTTTCATTCGCTCCGGCAGATGCGCCGGGAAGACGTGACCCAGTTTTTGCATAAAGCGGTCGGTGAAGTGCGGCTTAAACAGCGACACTTTCTCCAGCATCGCGTCGGTACGGCCCTTCATGGTAAAGAAGAACGGCATTTTATCGGTGCCGAGCTTGTCGATCATCAGGAAGGTATCTTTCCCGTACTGCTCGGCGATATCGTAAATATCGCGGTGCATGTACTCGCCCGCTACCGGCAGATGGTTGAATTCGGCGAGAATATGGCGGCGAATTTCGGTCAGCACTTCCGGGCGGTTGGTGCCGATATAGAAGACCTGCTGGCGTTTTTCCGCCGGGAAGGTATCGAGGCGCACGGCGAACACCGCCAGCTTGCCGGCGCAGCCCGAGGATTCAAACAGGCGATCCGGGTCGGCGTTGTAGCGCGCCGGGGTATCGGCATTTACGTCGCGCACGCGGGTGACGTAATCATGATCGTGGGCGTGGCGACCATCGTGGCGGACATCTTCATCTTTAACCCGCTCGTCGTCGAGGCGGCTGAGGATTTGCTCCGGCGTGGCGCCGAGGTCAATGCCGAGGTGGTTCACCAGGCTGAGCTTGCCGTTTTCATCGATCTGCGCGTATAGCGACATTTCGGTGTACGCCGGGCCGCGCTGGACCAGCGAGCCGCCGGAGTTGTTGCAGATCCCGCCGACCACCGATGCCCCGATGCAGGATGAACCAATGACCGAGTGCGGCTCGCGGCCCAGCGGCTTCAGCGCTTTCTCCAGCGAATAGAGCGTCGTGCCGGGATAGGCCAGCACCTGCTCGCCTTTACCCAGCAGATGCAGTTTATCCAGGCGCAGGGTGCTGATAATCACGATATCGCGGTCATAGTCGTTGCCGTTCGGCGTTGAGCCTTCGGTCAGGCCGGTATTCGCCGCCTGCATCAGAATGATTTTGTCGGCGTTGACGCAAGCGCTCAGTACGCGCCACAGCTCCAGCAGCGTACCGGGAAAGACCACCGCCAGCGCGTCGCCCTGGCCGGAGCGGAAGCCTTTACGGTAGCGCTGGGTTTTAGCCGGGTCGGTGAGCAGATGGGACGAGCCGACCAGACGGGTGAGTTCAGCCAGAAAAGCGTTGTTATGGGTTGTTGCAGATGACATGTTCCACTCCTTGTGGTGGTACAAAATTATCAAAAATAAGAATAGCGCTTTGTATGACAATTTGATGCATCAATGTTTCGAAAAATCAGAGAACAACGCGCGCTTTATTCAGGCGTCTCGTTTATGTTTATGGCAGACTTCGATTTTTGCTATCTTTTCGCCGATCTGGTCGACTGGAACAATGAGGGATAAAAATGAAATGGCTTTGTACTGTAGGCGTCGCTGTGAGCCTGGCGCTGCAACCCGCGCTGGCGGATGAATTGTTCGGCAATCATCCCCTAACGCCGCAGGCGCGGGATGCGTTTGTGACGGAACTGCTGACGAAAATGACGGTGGATGAAAAAATCGGTCAGCTGCGCTTAATTAGCGTCGGCCCGGATAACCCGAAAGAGGCCATCCGCGAAATGATCAAAGAAGGTCAGGTGGGGGCGATTTTTAACACCGTGACCCGCCATGATATCCGCACTATGCAGGATCAGGTGATGGAACTCAGCCGCCTGAAAATCCCGCTCTTTTTCGCCTATGACGTGCTCCACGGCCAGCGCACCGTTTTCCCGATTAGCCTTGGTCTGGCCTCTTCTTTTAACCTCGACGCAGTGAATACCGTCGGGCGAGTATCGGCGTACGAAGCGGCCGATGATGGCCTGAACATGACCTGGGCGCCGATGGTCGACGTCTCCCGCGACCCGCGCTGGGGCCGCGCCTCGGAAGGCTTCGGGGAGGATACCTATCTGACCACCGAGATGGGCAGGGCGATGGTCGAGTCGATGCAGGGGAAAAGCCCGGCCGAGCGCTATTCGGTGATGACCAGCGTCAAGCACTTTGCCGCCTACGGCGCGGTTGAAGGCGGAAAAGAGTACAACACCGTTGATATGAGTCCGCAGCGCCTGTTCAACGACTATATGCCGCCGTACAAAGCGGGGTTGGATGCGGGCAGCGGCGCGGTCATGGTGGCCCTTAACTCGCTTAACGGCACCCCGGCGACCTCCGATGCCTGGCTGCTCAAGGACGTGCTGCGCGACCAGTGGGGCTTCAAAGGCATTACCGTCTCCGACCATGGGGCCATCAAAGAGCTGATTAAACACGGGGTGGCGTCGGACCCGGAAGACGCGGTGCGCGTGGCGCTGAAGTCCGGCATCAACATGAGCATGAGCGACGAGTACTACAGCAAGTATCTGCCCGGCCTGGTGAAGTCCGGGAAGGTAACGATGGCGGAGCTGGATGACGCGACCCGCCACGTGCTGAACGTCAAATACGATATGGGCCTGTTTAATGACCCGTATAGCCACCTGGGGCCGAAAGATTCCGACCCGCAGGATACTAACGCTGAAAGCCGCCTGCATCGCAAAGAAGCGCGCGAAGTTGCGCGCGAAAGCCTGGTGCTGCTGAAAAACCGTCTCGATACGCTGCCACTGAAAAAATCGGGCACTATCGCGGTGATTGGCGCCCTGGCCGACAGCAAGCGCGACATGATGGGCAGCTGGTCGGCGGCGGGCGTGGCCGATCAGTCGGTGACCGTGTTGACCGGTATGCAGAACGCGCTGGGCGACAAAGGCAAGATTATCTATGCCAAAGGCGCCAACGTGACCGACGATAAAGGCATCGTCGACTTCCTCAATCTGTACGAGAAAGCGGTGCAGGTTGACTCGCGCTCGCCGCAGGAGATGATTGACGAAGCGGTGGCGGCAGCGAAGCAGTCTGACGTGGTGGTTGCCGTGGTGGGTGAGGCGCAGGGCATGGCCCACGAAGCCTCCAGCCGTACCGACATCACCCTGCCGCAGAGCCAGCGCGCCCTGATTAGCGCCCTGAAAGCGACCGGCAAGCCGCTGGTGCTGGTGCTGATGAACGGCCGTCCGCTGGCGCTGGTGAAAGAGGATCAGCAGGCCGATGCGATCCTTGAAACCTGGTTTGCCGGTACCGAAGGCGGCAACGCGATTGCCGATGTGCTGTTCGGCGACTACAACCCGTCGGGCAAGCTGCCGATGTCCTTCCCGCGCTCGGTTGGACAAATCCCTACCTACTACAGCCATCTCAACACCGGTCGTCCGTACAATGCGGATAAGCCGAACAAGTACACCTCGCGCTACTTTGACGAGGCCAACGGTCCGCTCTATCCGTTTGGCTACGGCCTCAGCTACACCACCTTTAGCGTTTCCGACGTAAAAATGTCGGCGCCGACCCTGCAACGTGACGGCAAAGTGACCGCCAGCGTGCAGGTGACCAATACCGGCAAGCGTGAAGGAGCGACGGTGATTCAGCTTTATCTGCAGGACGTCACCGCTTCCATGAGCCGTCCGGTGAAAATGCTGCGCGGCTTCAAGAAGGTGACCCTCAAGCTGGGCGAGACGCGAACCGTCAGCTTCCCGATTGACGTTGAGGCGCTGAAGTTCTGGAACCAGCAGATGAAGTACGATGCCGAGCCGGGTAAATTCAACGTCTTTATCGGCGTCGATTCCGCCCGCGTGCAGCAGAGCGAGTTTGAACTGCTGTAATGGCGATTTGTCGCCCGGGTAAGGCGTCAGCCGCCACCCGGGAACACGCTTTCCGTTATCCTAAAGGCCGATTAATCGGCCTTTTCTTTTTCCGCTCCGCCCTAAATGAACTACGCTTTTCTCTTAAGCTCCTGTTAATGGAGCGCAAATTAAAGAGGGACGCGAGGATGATAAAGGCAAGTGTTTGGTCAGGCGCGCTGGCGCTGGCGGCCCTGATTAGCCTGCCGCTGCAGGCGGCCGAGCCGGTTAAGGTCGGCTCAAAAATTGACACCGAAGGGGCGCTGCTCGGCAATATTATTTTGCAGGTGCTGGAAAGTCATGGGGTAAAAACCGTCAATAAAATCCAGCTTGGCACCACCCCGGTGGTGCGCGGGGCGATAACCGCCGGTGAGCTGGATATTTACCCGGAATATACCGGCAACGGCGCGTTCTTCTTCAAAGAGGAGAACGACCCGGCGTGGAAAAACGCGCAGCAGGGATACGAAAAAGTCAAAAAGCTGGACGCGGAAAAGAATAAGCTCATCTGGCTCACCCCGGCTCCGGCCAACAATACCTGGACTATCGCCGTTCGTCAGGATCTGGCGGAGAAAAACCACCTCGCCTCATTAAGCGACCTCGCCGGCTATCTGCAAAAGGGCGGCGACTTTAAGCTGGCCGCCTCGGCGGAATTTATTGAACGGCCGGACGCGCTGCCGGCGTTTGAAAAAGCCTACGACTTTACGCTCAAGCAAAATCAGCTGCTGTCGCTGGCGGGCGGCGATACGGCGGTCACCATCAAAGCGGCGGCGCAGCAAACCTCCGGCGTGAATGCGGCGATGGCCTACGGTACCGATGGCCCGGTCGCCGCGCTGGGTCTGCAAACCCTGAGCGACCCGAAGGGCGTGCAGCCGATTTATGCGCCCACGCCGGTCGTGCGTGAAGCGGTGTTAAAGGCGTATCCGCAGATAGCCGACTGGCTACAGCCGGTATTTGCCAGCCTGGATGAAAAGACGCTGCAAAAGCTGAACGCCAGCATTGCGGTAGAGGGGCTGGATGCGAAGAAAGTCGCCGCCGACTATCTGCAACAAAAAGGGCTGCTGAAGTAGCGCGCGCGTGACGATTCGTTGCGGTAACCGGGTTGCGCTGCTGCTTGCATGGCTATTGCTATTGGCGATGGCGCTGCCGTTTATTAGTTATGCGCCTAACCGTCTATTATCCGGCGAGGGGCGTTGGCTATGGCAGGTCTGGCCGTGGCTGGCGGGGGGGCAGGCGGCGGTCGCGCTGCTGATAGCGCTGCTGAGCTGGCGTTCCGGGCGCCTCCCGCTGCTGTTTATCTTCCTACTGGCGGATCTGCTGCTGCCTCTATTGCTGTGGGGGGCCGGCAGGGCGGCGGTGCAGCTGGCCCAGAACGGTTCTTCTTTGGCCCGCACCTCGCCGGGCAGCGGTCTGTGGCTGGCGCTGGCGCTTTGCCTGCTTATCGCCAGCGATGCGGTTCGTCGCCTGACCTCCCGCACCCTGTGGCGCTGGCTGCTAAATGCGCAAATCTGGCTGCTGCCCGCGCTGCTGCTGGGGCTCGGCGCGCTCAATGACCTCTCTTTGCTGAAAGAGTATGTCAATCGCCGCGATGTTTTTGACGATGCGCTGTCTCAGCATCTGATCCTGCTGTTCGGCACACTGCTGCCGGGGCTGCTGATTGGTATACCTGTTGGCGTTTGGCTCTGGCGGTATCCCCGCTGGCAATCGCCGGTTTTTGCGGTTCTCAACGTGATTCAAACCATTCCCTCCGTCGCGCTATTTGGCCTGCTTATCGCGCCGCTGGCCGGGCTGGCGCGGCAGTTTCCGACGCTGGCGCAGATCGGCGTTTCCGGGACCGGTATGACGCCAGCGCTGATCGCGCTGGTGCTGTATGCCCTATTGCCGCTGGTGCGCGGGGTGACGACCGGCCTGCAGCAGGTGCCGCGTGAAGCGCTGGAGAGCGCGGCGGCGATGGGGATGAGCGGCGGGCAGCGCTTTCGCCAGATACAGCTACCGCTGGCCTTGCCCGTACTGTTGCGCAGCCTGCGGGTGGTCAGCGTGCAAACCGTCGGTATGGCGGTAGTGGCGGCCCTGATCGGCGCGGGCGGTTTCGGCGCGCTGGTTTTCCAGGGGCTGCTCAGCAGCGCGCTGGATCTGGTGCTGCTGGGGGTAATCCCGACCATCGCGCTGGCGGTGGTGGTGGATGCGTTATTCGCGCTGTGGGGCGCATTACTGAAAGGAGCGGCCGGTGATTGAGTTTGACGGCGTCAATAAAGCCTTTGCCGGACAGCCTGCGGTGAAAAACCTCAATCTGCACCTGCGTGAGGGGGCATTTTCGGTGCTGATCGGCACCTCCGGTTCGGGGAAGTCGACCACGCTGAAGATGATTAATCGTCTGGTGGAACACGATAGCGGGACGATCCGTTTCGCCGGGCAGGATATCCGCCAGCAGCCGGTGCTCGAACTGCGCCGCAAAATGGGCTACGCCATCCAGTCCATCGGCCTGTTTCCCCACTGGACGGTGGCGCAGAACATTGCCACCGTTCCGCAGTTGCAGAAGTGGTCGCGACAGAAAACTCAGGCGCGGGTCGATGAACTGATGGCCTTGCTGGGGCTGGAGCCCGGCCTGCGCGAACGCTACCCGCATCAGCTGTCCGGCGGGCAGCAGCAGCGCGTCGGCGTGGCGCGCGCCCTGGCGGCCAACCCGGAAGTGCTGCTGATGGATGAACCCTTCGGCGCGCTCGATCCGGTGACGCGCGAAGCCTTGCAGCAGGAGATGATCCGTATTCATCGCCTGCTGGGACGCACGATAGTGCTGGTGACCCACGATATCGATGAGGCGCTGCGGCTGGCGGACCATCTGGTGTTGATGGATGGCGGCGAAGTGGTACAGCAGGGGGAGCCGCTGCATATGCTGCTTGAGCCGAAAAATGCGTTTGTGCAGACCTTCTTTGGCCGCAGCGAATTGGGCGTACGTCTGTTATCGCTGCGCGGCGTCGGTGATTATCTGCGCCGCGACGAGCGCCTGGCAGGGGATGCGTTAAACGTGGCGATGACCCTGCGCGAGGCGCTGTCGCAGTTCGTTGCCCATCGCCGCGAGGTGCTGCCGGTGGTTGATGAGCAGGGAGAGGCCTGCGGGACGCTGCATTTTGCCGACCTGCTGCGCGAGGAGGCCCGGCGTGAAGGCGCTGCGTGATCCGCTGCTGTGGCTCAGCGCCATGTTTATCGCGCTGCTGCTGGCGTTGCCCTACAGCGCGCCGCTGTTCAGCGCGCTGTTTCCCGAGCTGCCGCGTCCGGTTTATCAGCAGGAGAGTTTTGTCTCTCTCACCCTGGCGCACTTTTGGCTGGTGGCGCTCTCCAGCCTCGCGGCGACGATCGTAGGCGTCGGGGCCGGGATTGCGGTCACCCGTCCGGGTGGAGATGAGTTTCGTCCGCTGGTGGAGACCATCGCCGCAATGGGGCAGACGTTCCCGCCGGTCGCGGTGCTGGCGATTGCGGTTCCGGTGATGGGGTTTGGCTGGCAGCCCGCGCTTATCGCGCTGGCGCTGTATGGCATATTGCCGGTTTTGCAGGGCACGCTGGCCGGGATTGGGGCGGTACCGTCCGGGGTGTTAACTATCGCGCAGGGGATGGGGATGAGCGGCTGGCAGAGGCTGATGAAGGTTGAGCTGCCGCTGGCGGCGCCGGTGATGCTGGCCGGAATTCGTACCTCGACGATCGTTAATATCGGTACGGCGACCATTGCTTCAACCGTTGGTGCGAATACGCTCGGTACGCCGATTGTTATCGGCCTCAGCGGATTTAATACCGCTTATGTGATTCAGGGGGCGCTGCTGGTGGCGCTGGCGGCGATTATCGTCGACCGGGGGTTTGAACGGCTGAACCGGCGAGTCAGCCGACACCACCGCGAACAATAAATGAATAACCGGCCAGCATCACGCCGCCGATGCCGCTGATGGCCATAAATAAGAACAGGGTAATTACCGCAATTTTCGCTGGCTTCATAATAGGCTCCTGATGTTAACGCAGGGATTATACGGTGAAGCGCAGGTGTTAATAAAACATTAATTGCTTTTTAGCGACGACAATAACCCCGGCTTGCGCTGCGCTTAGCCGGGCTACGGTTCATTACCGTCTGCGGGCCGGTAGCCCGGGTAAGGCGTTTACGCCGCAACCCGGGGAATGTGCCGCGACGTAGCATTGCTGCGGCTGCTACCTGGCTTGCGCTGCGATTAGCCGGGCTACCGGGCCACAGATTGCGGGTAACCCGTAGCCCGGACAGGCGCGTCAGGCGCCGCCTCCGGGAGACGTGGCGGTGGCGTGATTGAGCCAGATAATCTGGCCCTGCTGCTCCCAGAGACGCATTTGGTTGACCTGAGCGCTACAGGGCGCTTCTCCACACCAGACCATCAGCGTACTCTCGGGGAAAAGCTCCGGCCGGAGTTGGTTTAGCGAATGGGCGAGAATATCCACCCGCCAGCCCTGCTCACTGGCTATCCATCCCTCCAGCCATAGCCGGGTAATATCGCTAACGTTCCAGCCAATAACCAGCGCATGGTTGCCGGGGTATTTTGCCGTGGATGAGAGACTGCGCGCGATATGATTAATCAGAATACCGTCAAGGATGCCACGCAGCGCCAGCAACGTCGGCTGCGGGCTAAGCAGGCGCTGGCGCAAAGGATTAATCAGGTGCTTGACCAGAATGTGCGCAGAGTCGCTGTGGTTGCGCTCCTTAAGCCACATGCGCAGGCGATGATAGCTACCGGTTTGTAAATAATCGAGCAGGATCTCCTGTTGAGCGCGCCAGCCGTCGGCAACCTCCTGCTCGTTATCCATCAGCAGCGTTTTCACTTTCCCGACCTGCACGCCGGAATCAATCCAGCGTTTAATTTCGCGAATGCGGTCTATTTCATATTCGTTGAACAGGCGATGACCGCCGTCGGTACGCTGAGGTTTCAGTAATCCGTAGCGCCGCTGCCAGGCGCGTAACGTCACGGGATTGATATCGCAAAGCTGGGCAACTTCGCCGATTGTATAAAGCGCCATTTTCTCCTCCCGCAGTGTTCTCCTCTATTAACTGTAGAAGCTGTTTGCCGAAGCGGGAATTTTTGTCTGTTTTTTGTACAGTGACGAACCGGCGAGACGCTGAAAAATGTGATCTTAACCATGAATTATCATTTTCATGTATTGCTTCAAAGAAAGTTATAAGCAAGCAGTGTATGTTACGCGCTTTCAAATGAAGTGTGGTCTGCGGGTATGTACGAGTTCGATCTGGTGTTGCTGCTGCTTCAGCAGATGTGCGTGTTTTTGGTCATCGCGTGGCTGATGAGCAAAACGCGGCTGTTCATCCCGTTAATGCAGGTCACCGTCCGACTACCGCACAAGCTGCTGTGCTACGTGACCTTTTCCATTTTCTGCATCCTCGGCACCTACTTCGGCCTGCATATCGAAGACTCGATCGCCAATACGCGGGCCATCGGCGCGGTGATGGGCGGCCTGCTGGGCGGCCCGGTAGTCGGCGGTTTGGTGGGGCTGACCGGCGGGCTTCACCGCTATTCGCTGGGCGGCATGACGGCGCTGAGCTGCATGGTGTCCACCATCGTTGAGGGGCTACTTGGCGGCCTGGTGCACAGCATTCTGGTCAAACGCGGGCGGCCGGATAAAGTCTTCAGCCCGCTTACCGCCGGCGCGATTACCTTTTTCGCCGAAATGGTGCAGATGCTGATTATTCTGCTTATCGCTCGCCCGTTCGAAGATGCGCTGCATCTGGTACAGAGCATCGCCGCGCCCATGATGGTTACCAACACCGTCGGGGCGGCGCTGTTTATGCGCATCCTGCTGGATAAGCGGGCGATGTTTGAAAAATATACCTCGGCTTTCTCAGCCACGGCGCTGAAGGTTGCCGCGTCGACGGAGGGGATCCTGCGTCAGGGATTTAACGAAGAGAACAGTATGAAGGTCGCGCAGGTGTTGATCCAGGAGCTGGATATTGGCGCGGTGGCGATAACCGATCGCGACAAGCTGCTGGCGTTTACCGGAATCGGCGACGATCACCACCTTCCCGGGAAACCCATCTCTTCGCTGTATACCCAAAAGGCGATA
Source organism: Klebsiella sp. BDA134-6 (assembly GCF_015601345.1). Lineage (NCBI taxonomy): Bacteria > Pseudomonadati > Pseudomonadota > Gammaproteobacteria > Enterobacterales > Enterobacteriaceae > Klebsiella > Klebsiella sp. BDA134-6. The sequence continues at coordinate 4,055,894 of NZ_CP064784.1, read as the reverse complement.
GATACCGGCGAAGTCGTTTACGCCGACGGCAACGAAGTGCCTTACCGCTGCTCGATTCATCCCAACTGTAAGCTGGGCTCGACGTTGGTTATCCCGCTGCGCGGCGAAAATCAGCGGGTGATCGGCACCATTAAGCTCTATGAAGCCAAAAACCGCCTGTTCAGCTCGATCAACCGTACGCTGGGAGAGGGGATTGCGCAGCTGCTGTCGGCGCAGATCCTGGCTGGTCAGTATGAACGGCAAAAAGCGTTGCTGACGCAATCGGAAATCAAACTGCTGCACGCGCAGGTGAACCCGCACTTCCTGTTCAACGCGCTGAATACGCTAAAAGCGGTGATTCGCCGCGATAGCGACCAAGCCGGGCAACTCGTGCAGTATCTGTCGACCTTTTTTCGCAAAAACCTGAAGCGGCCTGCGGAAATTGTTACCCTGGCGGATGAAATTGAGCATGTGAACGCCTATCTGCAGATTGAGAAAGCGCGTTTTCAGGCCAATTTACAGATTCAGATGCTGGTGCCCGAAGCGCTGGGACAGCATCAGCTTCCGGCGTTTACCCTGCAGCCAATCGTCGAAAACGCCATTAAACACGGGACTTCGCAGCACCTCGGGGTGGGCGAGATCAACATCCGCGCCAGTCAACACGAACGTTGGCTGCAGCTGGATATTGAAGATAATGCCGGGCTGTACCAGGACAAACCCAGCGCCAGCGGGCTGGGTATGAACCTGGTCGACCGCCGGCTGCGGGCGCGCTTCGGCGCCGACTGCGGGATCACCGTAACCTGCGAGCCGGAATGTTTTACCCGCGTCACGCTGAGACTGCCTGTGGAGGACAACGCATGTTAAAAGTATTAATTGTCGACGACGAGCCGCTGGCGCGTGAAAATCTGCGTATTTTGCTGGAGACACAGCCTGATATTGAGATCGTCGGCGAATGCGGGAATGCCGTCGAAGCGATTGGCGCGGTGCACAAACTGCGTCCCGATGTGCTGTTCCTGGATATCCAGATGCCGCGCATCAGCGGTCTGGAGATGGTTGGCATGCTCGATCCCGAGCATCGCCCCTATATTGTCTTCCTCACCGCGTTCGACGAGTACGCAGTGAAGGCCTTTGAAGAGCACGCGTTTGATTATTTACTGAAGCCGATTGAATCCACCCGGCTGGAAAAAACGCTGGTTCGTCTGCGCCAGGAGCGCAGCTTGCAGGATATGACCGTCCTCGACGATACTCAGCAGGCGCTGAAGTACATTCCCTGTACGGGACACAGCCGGATCTGGCTGCTGCAGATGGAAGATGTGGCCTTCGTCAGCAGCCGGATGAGCGGTATTTACGTCACCGACCGCGAAGGGAAGGAGGGCTTTACCGAGCTGACCCTGCGCACCCTGGAGAGCCGTACGCCGCTGCTGCGCTGCCATCGCCAGTACCTGGTGAACATGTCCCATCTCAAGGAGATCCGCTTTGAGGAGAACGGCCAGGCGGAGCTGCTGATGCGCGCCGGGCAAACGGTACCGGTCAGCCGCCGCTATCTGAAGAGCCTGAAAGAGGCGATTGGGCTGTAAAATGGCGGAATCGTGATAGACTGAGCGGCAGATTTTTTCATCATGAAGGCAATATGATCAGTAACGATATCTTACGTAGCCTGCGCTACACCCTGAAAACCAACAACAACGGCCTGGTCAGTATTTTTGCGCTGGCGGATGCGCCAGTGAGCGCGGAACAGCTGGTTCCCTGGCTGAAAAAAGAAGACGAAGAGGGGTTTGCGCGCTGCCCGGATATTGTGCTGTCCAATTTCCTTAACGGCCTGATTTACGCGAAGCGCGGTAAAGATGAATCCGCGCCGCCGCTCGCGGTCGAGCGCCGGGTCAACAACAACATCGTGCTGAAAAAGCTGCGAATCGCCTTCTCCCTGAAGACGGATGATATTCTCGCTATCCTCACCCAGCAGAAATTCCGCGTCTCCATGCCGGAAATCACCGCCATGATGCGCGCCCCGGAGCATAAAAACTTCCGCGAATGCGGCGACCAGTTCCTGCGCTATTTCCTGCGCGGGCTGACCGAGCGCGAACACGCGAAATCCTGATATGCCTCCCCCCAGCTTGCGGCGTAAACGCTTGAGCCGGGCTACCCGAAGACACAGCCCCGTCACCCGGCTCGCGTAGCGCTAGCCGGGAATTTTCCAAACCAGGCAGGGCTATTTCACTTCTTTAAATCCTTGCGATTTCAGCAATTTCTCCGACTCACTCAGTGAAATAAACTTTTGTGAACAGTCGGTAAAACTGGCCCCCGGCAGGTGACACAGCTCGCTGATTTTAGCCTGATTAAAGTCGATGGAGAGGTGCTCCTGGGCAGCGTGCTCTTTATAGTCGACGCTGTGGGTGACGCCTTTGATTTTGCTGTAGGCCGCGCCGATAGGGTCGATGACTTTACGTGCCTGCTCTTCGTTACTTACCCCGAGCGATTGATAGGGGATAATGTTATCCGCGTCCTGGCGGGTGACGACATCGCCTTTGTAGTGATAGGTGTAGGTCAGGTCAACGCCGTTGATCGTGTTGTTGAACGTTTTGACCTCATCTTTGTTGTTATCGCAGCCGACAAGCGTGGCCATCAATAGCGTTGCGCCCAGAGCGGCGATAATCCTGCGGTTAAATTTCATTATCATTCCTTGTTAATCAATCATCATCTCTAATTGTATACAGAGTTGCGCGATGGTGCTGAGCGTATCCTCGGAGGTGGCCGTTTCGCTCTCGCCCAGTTGGCGGAGCAGGCGCGCAAGATGGCTAAAACCAGCGTTTGCCAAATCGACGCTCAGCGTTTGAGCCTCGCGAAACAGACTCTTTTGCTGATAGCGCAGGCCGTTGTGCAGTATCTGGATCAGCAGCGTTCGGGCGCGCTGCAGCAGACTTTGGGCCAGCGAAGGCGGCGGTAATATATTACCAGCAGGCAGTGGCCCGACGGAAAGCGGTTCGGCGTTCAGCGCCCAGGCGCGGCTGCGGGTCATCATGACCAGCGGCTCCAGACAAAGCATCCCGCCGCTAAGGGTGACCAGCCCGGAAACCATCACCACCGGATCGTCCTGTTGTTGTAGCAGCGCCGCCATTCGCTCAACGGCATACGGCGCGCTGGCGCAGACGGGGAGAGACAGCTGCAAAAGGTTGTCTTGTCCTTCTCCGCTGAGCACTAGCGCATCCAGCGTTTGTCGGGCGGCGTCCCACCCAACGGCTACGCAGGAATCCACGGGTAAAATAAACAGATTATCAACCTGGTCTAGCGGGCGCACCCAGGCCGGATCGCGCTGGCGCAGATGCTCGCGCAGCGCTGCGGCGCCCGGCTGGCGCAGCGGCGCGCTGAGCAAAAGCCAGGCATCTTCGCTGAGCGGAACGTTGCTGCTCAGGCGGTGGCGCGCGCCCAGCAGCAGTTCGCCGCCGGCGTTACGGCTCGCGGATTGCGTAATAATTTGCCCGCCCGCCAGCGTACTGGCCTGAAAGCTAAACAGACGGCGTTGCCATAGCGGACTTTGCGCTCTTTCAGCCAGCGGCCAGCTGCGCGACAGATGCATAACGCTGCCGGTATCGGGATCGCTAAACCAGATGCATAAGCCGTAGCGATGGTTATCCTGCCAGCAGCGCATGCCCAGTGAAATAAGCCGCAGATGGTCGAGCTGGGCTTCGCCGGCGATCCCCAGACCGACGACGGTACGCCACGGCAGAGGCGGGGTCTGGCCGGTATCGGCAAGCTGCGCCATGTGGGCGGCGCTCTCAAGTCGGGCGTTAAGGCCTGCAAGCTGGGCGAGCAGTTGTTCAGGATGGTAATGGCTGGCGCGCTGCTCAAAAGCCGTGACGCCTTCACGCAGCTCGGCAAGCGCGGAGACGACCCAGCGCCAGTTAGCCGCCTGGGCTGCGCGCCGCGCGCGGGTGAACGCGGCCTCAAAGCCGATCGGCGGCTGGCTGACGCCGTTATGCCACAGCAACTGACTGAGCTGGCGCAGGCGAAGTCGACAGGTCTCGCCCTCGGGCGTATCAAAAGGCCCGCCGCGGGCGGCTATTTTACGACTGCGCGTTTGCCATACCAGATGCGTAAAGCCGGGCTGCTGGGCTTCAGCATCGGTAAAGGCCTGCACCGCCAGCGCCACGTGCTCGCACAGCGAACCGTCCACGCAGTCGCAGCGGGCAAAACGGATGCTGCTGCGGGAATAAAAACGCACGTCGCTCATCGGCAGCTTTGCCGACGGCGCTTCGTTTGGTCGGCAGAATAATTCCACCGTTATCCCTTTATCCGCCAGCTGTTGTGCCCGCTTCAGAATCGATTCGGGCAGGGTGGCCAGTTCTTTTTGCCACTGTCCGGGATGCCAGCGTTCGGCGCTTTCCGGTTCCGCTTCGGCGAGGGCATTGCCGGCGTTGGCGCGCTGATAGCTCAGGATGAGCATCACCCGGTGACGGCACATTCCGCTGGCGCCGCAGGTACAGCTGGACTCTTTGAGGGCCTGATCTTTTGCCAGCCGGGTACAGGTGCCGTCGCTAAACACGGCGGTAAGCGTACCGTCGTCATCCTGCTCCAGCTCGGGGATATTGCCGTTATCCAGCTCTTTCTGACCGCGCTTGACGAAACCGGCGTTGCTCAACGCCATGAGCGCCTGCGGCGTAAGTTCCAGTAGTTCAGGGCGTAAAGGAGTCATGATTGTAAATTCTCCGCCAGCCAGGAGGCCAGTTCACCGGGAGTCATGGCGGCAATTTGCGCCCCGACGTTGACCAGCGCCTGGGCCATATCGTGGTCATAGCAGGGAGACGCCGAGCTGTCTAACGCCGCCAGCCCGAGGACTTTGACGCCGCTTTGCGCGCACTGCTTCACCTGGTTTATCAACAGCGAGTTCGCGCCGCCCTCAAAAAAGTCGCTCACCAGTACAATGACGCTCTTGTGCGGTTGTTCAATCAGCTGACGCGCGTATTCTACGGCCTGAGCGATATTGGTGCCGCCGCCAAGCTGGACTTTCATCAGCAGTTCAACCGGGTCGGCAATGTCATCGGTCAGATCCACCACGCTGGTATCAAATGCCACAAGGTGGGTGCGAATGCCGGGCAACTGCCACAGGCAGGCGGCCATGACCGCCGAATGGATAACCGAATCCACCATCGAACCGCTCTGATCGACCAGTAAAATCAGCTGCCATTTTTCGCTGTGACGTTTAACGCGGCTGATAAATTTTGGCGCTTCAATGTACAGCTTGCCGCGCTGCGGATCCCAGTGCTTGAGATTGGCGCGCAGGGTTTGTTTGAAATCGAAATTGCGCGCCAGCGGAATGCGCGAGGGTCTTTGCCGGTCGCGCGTGCCGGAAAACGCCTGACGAACCTCTTTTGCCAGCCTGGCCATAATCTGCTCGACCACCTGACGTACCAGCTTACGGGCGGCGTTAAGCACTTCAGGATTCATCAGATGCTTTGTATGCAGCACCGCGCGCAGCAGGCTTTCGGAAGGCTCGATGCGTTCCAGCACCTCCAGATTAGTCACCACTTCGTCGATGCCGTAGCGCAGCACCGCATCGCTCTCCAGCCGCTCGATAACCGGCTGCGGAAAAAGTGTATGGATGGCGTTGATCCAGTCCGGCGTCGTCAGACTGGACTCGTCCAGTCCGCCCTGACGCTCGCCCCGCTGTAGCCGTTGCGGATCGCGGCCATAAAGCCACTCAAGCGCCTGGTCCATCCGGCGGGCGTGCTCATCAAGGCCGCCGAGGCTATTCTCGGCGGCCTGGCCCAGAATCAGCCGCCAGCGCTGGAGTTCTCGGATGGTCAGAATATCGGATAGCGTATTCATTAGCGTGCTCCCCAGCGGCTTAGCGCTGCCAGCGCCTGCTGTTCCCGCTGCTGGTGATAGATTAGCTGCCCTGGCGAGCAGGAAACCGGCGCCTGTAGGGCATGCGCCGGCAGCATGGTCAGGTGATAGTGATCCAGCACCAGGCGGGCCAGATCGCCGCGTTCCCGGGGCGGTAGCCAGCCCATCGCCGCTCGTAAATCCGGCAGCGCGAGAATAAACTCATCCTCCGTCAGCCTGGCGAGGAGCTCGCTGAATCCGGCGATAAAGGCGGGCTGACAGGCAAGCTGGTGGCGCGCCAGCGCCAGCAAACCGTGGGCCGCTTCCCCCAACGATGCCGGAGGGAGCTGCGTTAGCAGGGTCAGCGCCGTTTCGGCGGAGGCGGCGGGATGTTCAAGGCGAATCAGCGCGCCGAGCGCCGCCCCGCGGTCAAGCGGTGCGGCGTCAAACGCGTGAATACGCCGCTCAAACAGCGCCATGGCGGCGTTGAGTGAAATCCCGGGTAAAACGGTACCGCTATGTATATCGCGCAGGATATGGCACAGGGCCCGCCAGCTATGCAGATGGGCGTGAAACTGCTTTTCGTCGGCAACGCCGCTGGATTCGCAGAGCCACAGCGTCCGGTCAAGGGCCGCGCAGAGCGCGATCTCCAGCACCTCGGCGTTCTGCATGCCGCTGCTGTCATCCCGCTGCCACAGGGCGTAAAGCACCTCCAGCGCCGGACCCATTTCCGCAAACCGGCTCTCTTCGGCAATCAGCTGCGCCAGCTGTTCCAGCAGCTGCTGGCTAAAGGTGGAGAGCCCCGCCAGCGCTGCCTGATTCAGGCTGGCGGCGAGGCTTTTGATGCCAAAAGAGGCGAGAATATCCGCTTCCAGCCGCTGGCGCGCGGCCTCCGCAAGGGACGCGCCGTAGCGGGAGGCTTCAATCAGGACAGCATGCTGCTCCATGGTCCGAAACAGAGCCCAGCGCTCTTCGCCGTCGCCGGAAAGCGTCACAGCGCTGCCCGTTCGCTGCTGGAACCCGGGGATCTCGAGGATAGACAGGCGGTGCAGCACCTGACTTTTGGCTAATCCACCGGGCTCAAAGCGGTTGAGATTCAGGTTTGAAGGTAGGGAAATTCCGACCCGCGTCAGCTCGCGATCGACGTCCTGCGGCAGCGGCGGCAGCGGTGTTTCCTGAGCGAGCTTGCCGAAACCGGCTCCCGCCAGCGCGTCAACGATGGTCAGCAGAATAGGATCGGTTTGCGGATGTATCACGCCGCGGTAGCTCCACGGCAGCGGGGCGTTCAGCGCTTCTTTAATCAATGAACCTGCCAGCGCGTCAAGCCAGTCGCAGCGCAGCGGCCAGGCATGGCCGCGCATCTGCGCCAGCGCCATAGCGCGCAGGTGGGCGGCAGCCAGATCTGCCGTTGAGGCCGGAAGACGATGCTGACGCAGGCGGGTAAGGATGGTTTTCAGCAGTTGTTCCCCGGCCCGCCGCTGGCCGAAGTGCCAGCACCAGTTTTGCCACACCGGCGCCGGCATACCGGAAAGATAGCCCGCCAGCACGTCCAGCCGCTTTTCGCTATAGGGGGTCAGATAGCTGCCGGTGACGCTACCGGGCGTTGGAGGGGGCGGAGATTCCGGCTCCCTCTCCTGCGCCAGGCAATTGCGCCAAAGAGCTTTCAGCGCCGGCGCGTGCCAGCCGCCGCAGATCGCCACCACCGGGCCATTATTTTGCTGCATTGCCCATGCCAGCCAGCGGGCCATATAGTCTTCCCGCTGCCGGCTGTTTTCGCCGCCGCTGCTGTCGCCGCGCAGCTGGATAAAGTACGTCTCCAGCGCCTGCTCCAGTTCGGCGCTCTGGGTTTCATCTTCAAACAGATGATCCCACAGCGTGTCGCTATTCTCCATTCCGCTGGCTTCGAGCAGACGCTGCTGCTCATCGACGCGGCGAGCGTCGGAGACATCGCTGTCGTCTTGTTCCTGCGCCCAGGCAGGCAAATCGATAAAGCGGATTTGAGCTCCGACCGCTCGAGCGGCCAGCAGGGCCTGCCACTCCGGGGAGAATTCGGCGAACGGCGTCCAGGCGCCGCGTCCCGCCGCGCCGCCATCCTGAGACTGACAGTAGCTATAAATGGCGATAGGCAGCTGATGAGATAAAAACAGCTCATCCAGACGCTGGTTAAAATCCACCGGACCTTCAATCAGAACGTAGCCCGGACGCGTATGTTCTATGCGTTCTTTCACCAGCCTGGCGCAGGCCGGACTGTGGTGGCGAACGCCGATAATTAACGGCTGCTCTGGCATGCGTGTTCCCTCACGGCAGGCGGTGGCGGGCCTGATAGTAGGCCTGCCAGTGGGCTTCTTTGTGCGAGCCGACGCGTTGTTCAAAATAGCGGCGCAGGCGGGCGCGATCGTCTTCGTTATCTTTGACGATGGTACCGGCGATGCAGTCTACCAGGTCGGCGGGTTCGCCGGCGCGACCGGCCAGGAACCACGCTCGCACGCCGACGGCGTGGGCGACGTTGACCGCTTCGGCGGTGGACATAATGGCGTTGAGGGTGTCCATCGAGGTTTTCTTACTCCCTTCGGCGCGCAGATCGCGGAAGGTCTGGACCAGCAGTTCCAGTACCGCATCAGGAACTTTGTGCGGGATGCCGCTATGCTCCAGCAGGCGGGCCGAAGCGTTAGCCACCAGCTCCAGCTCCTGCTGAAAGTCCATAATCGGAAAGACGGTTTCGAAGTCGAAGCGGCGTTTCAGCGCCGCGCTCATTTCGTTAACCCCGCGATCGCGAGTATTGGCGGTGGCAATAATATTAAACCCGGCGCGGGCGTACAGCTGACTATCGTCGCCGGTGAGTTCCGGGATCGCCATCACGCGGTCAGAAAGCATCCCCAGCAGGCAATCCTGAACCTCCAGCGGCGTGCGGGTAATCTCTTCAAAGCGGACGATTTTGCCATCGCGCATGCCCTGATACAGCGGGGCGGGAACCAGCGCCTGCGTCGACGGGCCCTGGTTTATCAGCAGCGCATAGTTCCAGGCATATTTGATTTGATCTTCGGTAATCGCCGCACCGCCCTGAATGGTGAGCCCGGCGTCGCCGCAGATAGCGGTAGCCAGCAACTCAGAGAGCAGCGATTTTGCCGTACCTGGTTCTCCCACCAGCATCAGACCCCGCCCGGTCGCCAGCGTCACCAGCATGCGTTCGACGGCGGCCGGGCTGATGACCACTTTACGGCTGATGTCGCGTGCGCTATCGCCAAGAATAAACGCGCGCGCCGCAGGCAGGCTTAGCTGCCAGCCGGGCGGGCAGGGGAAGGGGTCATTCTGTTGCAGCCGCGCGAGCTCATCGGCGTACAGGACGGCGGCTGGGGGACGCTGAAGATGTTGTTCCTGTTGTATCATCGTTTCTTCCTTAAAGAGACCGCGGTAATGGGAGCGTTTTTATCCTATGTGCAGCGAATAGCGTAAATGCGCTTTGCTTATCCACGGAAAATGATCTCAATCGTGCTTAGCGCCTCGCTGAGATCCTGTGGATCGAGCTGTGAGAACGCAGCGGGTCGTTCGCCATCATAGAGTCTGATGGCGGCAAACCGCTGAGGAGCCTTCGCATCCATGTTGTAGTGCACGAACCCTGGCGTGACTTCCAGAATCAGTCGATGCCGCCCGACATCGTAGCAGAAACGGTTTTCAGCGCCCTGCCACCAGCCGCGGCTGCGGATGCCCAATAATTGCCCGCAGGTTGTTGATTTTCCCTGCCAGCGCGTAAGCTCGCTGCGGGCGGTTTCTTCCGCCAGCAGCTGCACCGTCTGGCGCGTCAGCTGGCGGAACGGTGGCAATAGCTGATAATCGGCAAAAATTTGGCTAAATGCTGCCTGCGTTGCGTCATCCATTTCCAGCGGATGAGCAAGACCGAACAGCGCCTGTTCCGGTAGAGCGATAGGGTCATCCTGGCCATCGCAGAATTCCCCTTCCGCGGCGACGCGAAAGGCGTTGAGCAGACGACGGGGTTCACTGGCGGCGTAGATTCCCCATACCAGGCGCCGGGTCAGATTGTTGGTCAGCGGATGATCGACAAACAGCGATTGAAACTCCGTTCGCGTCCAGCGCCGCGCCAGCCGCAGGGCGTTTTCCAGATGCGGCAGCAGGCGTTTGGCTACCTGGGCTGCGTCTTTTTTCAGGCCTTTCAGCCTGGCCAGCGCTTCCGCAGCTTTTACCTGGTCATCTTCGGCGCGCAGGCGCGGCAGGCTCTTTTGCCGCGCTCCCTGCTGGTCGTAAATCACCGGCAGCAGATTTTCATCAAAACGGACATAAAAGCCGCGGCAACCAAAATCAAAAGCCAGCGTTTGGGGATCGTCCAGCCCCAGCGTAGGCGTTAGCCGATCCTGCAGCTGCTCTTCGCTGAGATCGCGGGCTTCGGCGACCTCTTTAAGAGACTGCCCGGCGCTTTCGCGCAGCGGGCGGGATTTGGCGCGCTGCGCGATGTGGTGCAGCTGCAGCAGCGCCATATCGCTGCCGATGCGGGTGAGAAGATGCAGCCCGCTGGCGGCGCGGGCGGATTTCCCTTCCTGCGGCCAGGCCAGGATAAGCTGGGTTAAATCACGCACCGTCGCTTCATCGCCAAAAATCCCCAGCGCCTGAAACGCCCAGTTCTCTTTGGCCGGGGCTCCGGCAGTCTGCCATGCGCTAAATAAATCCCAGACGAAAGCGGCCAGCGATTGGGGCTGGCAGGCGGCTTTGACTAAATCCAGTCCGCCGTAATGATGGCCGCCCTGGGCGAAGCGCAGCATTTCGCCGAAGATCTCCAGCGCATCGTCGGTCAACGGCTGGTCGGTGCCGATAAGCCGCGGCCTGCGCCAGAGCGTCGGTTGCCAGAAGTCAGGCGCTTTGGGAATGCGAACAGGGTAGTTGTCCAGCGGATCCTGCGTCAGCAGCTGTTCCAGCTCCGCCCACAGCGCCGGTTCGTTCCAGCGTTGTGCTACCGCTTTCAGCCGTTCATGGTGGCCTTCCTGGTACAGCAGACGCAGCGCGTTAATAGCCGCCTCGCGGCTATCGCCCGCTTTATCGAACGCCAGTGGGATTAACGCGGCGGCTGCGTGCTCCGGCCACTGCAGGAGCCACTGACGAGCCAGTTGGCTGTGCGCCTGCAAGCGTCGCCAGACGCGGGCCATCGGTAGCGCCAGCTCCGTTGCGCCGAGATGCGTCAGCAGGGGGAAGATCTCCTTTGGCCGATGCTGCAACGCCAGCAGCAGGCCGGGTAGGGCATCGGTCCCAAGAATACTCAGCGCATATTCGGTGCCGACAAATCTAAATTTCGCGTCATTGATGCCCTGCCAGGCCGCCAGCGCCCGTTCGCGAGGCAGCTGCATAAGCAGATAAAGATTCCAGCAGTCGTTGGGGTTGTAGGCTTTTACCAGGTAATCCCCCCATGCCTCCAGTAGCGTAGCGATATCGAAGTTTTGCAGTGCGTGGCAGGCGTTGCCCCACCAGACATATCGATGAAAATATTTCTCCGTATCGAAATGGTCCCGCTTGCCGCATAACGTGTACTGGTGGAACAGGTATTCAATGCTCTGAAAGCCCAGCTCCTGCATGACGATAGTGCTACCTATGCTGGCGAGACGTTCATCGAGTGGAAGGTTATTAAAGAAACAGGCGGGTTTGCTGGCAGCCAGCGCTTCCCGCTCTCCTGGCTGCCAGTACTCCTGCGGCGCAACGGTTAGCGACGTTAGCGCAAAACGCGGGGACGCGGCTTTTTTCTTTTTGCTGCGCCACGGCGGCGAGCGCAGGATCTCCGGCAGGCAGGAGCGATCGGTTGCCAGCGTAACGTCTGAAGGCATCGATGGTCGGCTGGCCGCCAGAAGTTCCTGTGCCTTCGTGCTTAGCCAGGGCGTAACCTGCTCAGCCAGCTGAGGATGCGTATTGAGCAGCGTCCGCAGCAGCGTTCTCCAGCTCTCTTCACGCTTTTTCTCTGCGATCTCAGGATAGCCCGGACACGCGGGCGGTTCCGGCAGCGCCAGCAATTCCGCTACAGCGGCCAGAGCGGCGTGGGGATATTTCTTAGCGAATGTTGACACGCGCTGCTGGCTGGATTTGTTTTTATCCGCCACCAGCAGCAGCAGCCGGATAGCCTGCGGATGGTTAATTTGCGCCAGCAGGCTGCCGCAGTCATCCCGGTACGCGTATAGCGCCAGCCTGGAGATCGCCGCCAGCGCGCGGGCGGGCATTGCCGGTTTGGCTACGCCCACATAGCCGAACGCCTGTGCAATAGCCTGCCGCCATTCGGCAGTGCATGTTTCATAGTCCCACGTAAGGGCCTGAATATGTTGATAGCGCGAGGGAATATCGTTCGCCAGTCGTTGCAGGCGTCCCTCTTCGACCGGCGGTACCGGGTCGCCAGACCAGCGGCGATGGCTTAACGGTTGTTTGCCCTTTTTAAAGGACAGCTCCAGCTGCGCGTCATCCGCCAGCCATGGCGGGAGTGCTGTGTTGTGCATAAACGTTCCTTGTGTTACTCAAACAGTCCGTCAATATCGTTAATCAATTCGCTAATGGTGACTTTATCCAGCACCGAAAAGGTTGCCTGCTGATGGCCGTTGCTGCCCCATCCGTACTGCCGGGCGCTTCCGGAAAAAAGCCAGACTTTCGTTAACTGCTGCTCCGCGCTGAGTTCATCAGGCAGCATACCCACGGCGAAACCTTCGTCAATCTCCATCACCAGCGCCCACTGTCCCAACGGTTTTAGCATCCAGCCGATCCAGCCCGCATCCTGCGGGTCGCCGCGCAGCCAGCCTTTATTCGCCAGCCCGATCACCCGGCCGCTCGGGCACTTGCGCCCGGCCCAGCGGGTCAGTTCGCTGGCCGTCAGCTCGTCCGGGGTCAGGGTATAACAGTTGCGATCGAGCTGACGGAACGGCGGCAGCAGTTCATAGTCGGCAAACAGCTGGCCAAAGGCGGCTGCATCCTCCGGGGACATTTCCAGCAGGTGCGGAAGGCCGATATGAATGTTGCCTTCCGGCAGGGTGAAGAGGTCGTCATCGGCGTTACCGTAGCTGTTGTCCTCCGCCACGCGGAAGCAGGCCAGCAGGTTGTTTTCCTCACCGTATACGCCCCAGATAAGGCGACGGGTGAGATGGCGCACCAGCGGATGATTAACCAGGAACAGGTTGAAGTTTTCCACCGTCCAGCGACGACGCTGGCACATGGCTGACTCCATCCGCGCAATTTGCTGGGCGGCAATTGTACGGGCGTCTTTTTTCAGAGCCTTGTAGCGATTAACGGCCTCGGCGGCCAGCGCGCTATCGTCGCTTTTATTCGGTTTCGGCAGGTCTTTAAGGCGGCTGCCGTTTTCATCGCGCACGTAGGGTTTAAGCGCTTCATCAAAGCTCACGATAAAGCGCCGCGGGCCGAAATCGAGGGTGAGCGTTCCATCATCGTTGAGCCCCAGATCCGGAGCGAGGCGATCTTCCAGCTCTTCCACGGTGAGCCCGCGGCTTTCGGCGATCTCACCGATTTTTTCTCCCGCGCGCGCCTGCAGCGCCTTAAATTTCAGCTTTTGGGCGATACCGTTTAGCTGCATCAGGGCGATATCGCTACCGATGGCGGCGAGAATATCCAGCCCGACAGTGGCGCGTTTATGTTGAGATTCTCCCGGCCACGCCCGGATCAGCGGCGTCAGCTGCCGGGCGGTATCGTCGTTGCCGAAGATACCGAGCGTGGTAAAGGCCCAGCTCTCTTTCGACGGTGCCCCGGCGGTTTGCCAGGCGCTGAACAGATCCCAGGCGAAGGCGGCGAGTGATTCCGCGGTGCAGAAATCTTTAACCTGCTGCAGCCCGGGATAAATACCTTCCTCTAACGGGAAGCGCAGCATTTCACCAAGCGATTTTAACGCCGTATCCGGGAGAGCCAGGCCATTTCCCCGCAGCAGCGGCCGTGCCCACAGCCCTGGCTGGTAAAACGCCGGGAGGGGCGGAATTTTGGTCGGATAGTTATCCAGCGGGTCGAGCGCCAGCAGGGCGCCGACGGCCTCCGCTACCTCCGGCTGGTGATAGCGCCGCGCGACCTCTTCAAGCAGCGGCTGATGGCCCTTCTCTACCAGCATACGGATTGCCAGACGCGCGCTATCCTGCGCTTCGCCCGCTTTGCCGAAGGCGGCGGGCAGCAGGCCGGTAATGGCGTGTTCCGGATAGGCCAGTAGCCACTCGCGCGCGCCTTCACGCAGCGTTTTGAGCTTGTTAAAGGCGCGGGCGATCATCGGGGCGATTTCGCTGGCGGCAAACCAGATAGCGACCGGTAAATTTTCCTGCGGATAGCGTGAAAGAGAATGGATAAAACCCGGCAGCCCGGCAAGACGCAGGTACGTCATCACATATTCCGCCCCGGTGTGCGGTTCTTTACTGAGCGCGTTCCAGGCCTGAAGCGCCTGCTCAGCGGGCAGCGCGGCGAGCATATAAAGATTCCACTCTTCCTGGCGAAAAGTACGGGAACTTTTAAATTCCGTAATCAGTGCCGGGTAGTCCTGCCGCTGCCAGGCATCCACAATGGCGTCGGATATGTCTTCAAAACGGTGACCATTCCAGCGCTGGAAGCCTAACTGGCTCAGGTATTTTTTTTCTCCCTTTCCTGTGCCCATCTCCACCTGATGTGCGTACCAGCTATGTTGTTTGAGGAGCTGCTTGCTTGCTTCTTCCGTCAGCATACAGACCGGTTCTATAGTAAGCGGCGTTAAGCTCAACTGGGGAACAGGGGATTTTTTCTTTTTCGCTATCCATGGTGGGGATACCAGTACCGCTGGCAGCATATCGGCGCTGGCGCAATCGGCCTGCTGGTTTAATTGCTGCAGGCAGGATTCCAGCAGCGTGACGGCCCGCGCCGAGAGCCACGGCAAAATTTGCCCGGCCAGCTGCCGATGGGTGCTCAGCAGGGTCATCAGCATGATGCGCCAGCGTTTCTCTTCTTTTTGCGTCAGCAGTTCGGCCAGTGCCGCCATCGCCGCGTGGGGGAAGCGGAGGCTGGCCTGAGACATCCGTTCGTGGCAGCGTTTTCCTTGTTCGCTCACGCGGATCAGTTGCATCAGCGCCTGCGGATGGTTTACCTCGCTGACCAGTTCTCCGCACAGGTCATCGTGCACGTAGGGGGCGAAGCGGGCGATGCCGGCAACGCCCTGTTCGCGCATCACCGTCGCGTTCCAGATGCTGCCGTGGTAGTAATCGTTAAACAAATTTTCCGCCTGATAAGGCTCCAGCGCTTTTACCAGCTGCGGGTCGCGGACCACCAGCTTAAGCCATTCCGCGGTGCGGACATTTTTATGCGCCAGCACCCGACGCGCAATGTCGTCAACAATATCCTGGCGCTCTGGCAATAAGATGGCGACCAGAGGCAGCTGCCCGACGGGCATATCCGCCAGGGCGGCGATCAGTTTATCTACGCACTTTTGCCAGAGCGGCTCTTCGGCCTGGGCCAGATGGGCGCGCAGACGAACGTCGAGTAAGCTCGGCCCCCTCGCGACGGTAGGCTCTGAATGGAAGGTCACCTGCACGGTTTGATAATTATATTCAAATTCAATGTGCTGCAGGGCGATAAACGTGTCGACGGCATATTCCAGACCGTAGACGTAAACAATTTCGTCCATCAGGTTGGCATTATCGCCGCTGCGCCAGCCCCGGCGGGTCGCAACGGCAACCTGTATCGCCAGCGCCGCAGGCGAGAGCGGGCCATCGGTAAGGGCGTCGTTGATGGTTTGCTGCCAGTAGGCCGAGCAGTCGGCGCAGTTGAAGGTGACGGTTTTTCCTGATTGCTGATGAATCGCTTTCCCGAGGTCCATTAGTTCGTTATCTTCCGGGGCCGCGATGGGGTTACCGGGAAAGAGGCGAGAAGGGAGCGCTTTTTCAAGCAGCTCATCGGATAAAAGCAGTTCGCCATCGTCCGCCAGCCACGGGCGGGTGATGTCCGCAGGCGTTAAGGCGTATTCGGGCTGCGGGGCGGCTGATGGAGATGCGGGTAAGGCAGGCCGCTCGGTGTGAGTATCTTCAACGTAGCCTTTGCGGATTTTTTCGTTAATCAATTTGACTTCAGTCTTGCTGGCCGCCGCCGCGTCGGCAAAGGTTTTGATCTGGCTCTGCCCGTTTGTGCCAACCTTGCCCCAGCTTAGATGCAGCTCGTGGCCCTGTTGCTCAATCGTCCAGAATTTATGTGATTTTTCGTCATGATAAATAAAGGTTTTCATCAACGTCCCTGTGTTTTTATCCAGCCTGGCGTTGATGCTAACAGCTATTGACAGGAACACCGAGGGTGGGGGTAGCAAGAATACAATTTTCAGAATTCATAAAATAAAAAAAGCGCTGCCGGAGCAGCGCTTTATGCGTCATTACTTGACCTGCTGGCCCGGCTGAGCGCCGCTGTCCGGGCTTAACAGGAAGATATCTTTCCCGCCAGGACCCGCGGCCATCACCATACCTTCAGAGATGCCGAAGCGCATTTTACGCGGCGCCAGGTTAGCGACCATCACCGTCAGGCGGCCAATTAGCGCCTGCGGATCCGGGTAGGCGGAGCGAATACCAGAGAAGACGTTGCGCTTCTCGCCGCCGAGATCCAGCGTCAGGCGCAGCAGTTTGTCGGAACCGTCGACGAACTCGGCGTTTTCAATCAGCGCGATGCGCATATCCACTTTGGCGAAATCGTCAAAGGTAATGGTTTCCTGAATCGGATCGTCCGCCAGCGGGCCGGTGACCGGCGCTGACAGCGCTTTGACTTCTTCTTTCGACGCTTCAACCAGCGCGTCAACCTGCTTCATCTCGATGCGGTTATAGAGCGCTTTAAAAGCGTTAACCTTGTGACCGAGCAGCGGCTGCTGGATAGCATCCCAGCTCAGTTCGCCGTTGAGGAACGCTTCGGCGCGGGCGGCCAGCTGCGGCAGGACCGGCTTCAGCCAGGTCATCAGCACGCGGAACATATTCAGGCCCATGGTGCAGATGGCCTGCAGGTCGGCGTCGCGCCCTTCCTGTTTAGCCACCACCCACGGCGCCTGCTCGTCAACGTAGCGGTTTGCTACGTCGGCCAGCGCCATGATTTCGCGGATCGCCTTACCGAACTCGCGGCTGTCCCACGCTTCGCCAATGCTTGTTGCCGCATCGGTAAAGGTTTTATACAGCTGAGGATCGGCCAACTCTGAGGACAGCATGCCGTCGAAACGCTTGTTGATGAAACCGGCGTTGCGCGAGGCGAGGTTCACCACCTTGTTGACGATATCGGCATTAACGCGCTGCACGAAGTCTTCCAGGTTCAGGTCGATGTCATCGATACGCGACGAGAGCTTGGCGGTGTAGTAGTAGCGCAGACTGTCGGCGTCAAAATGATTCAGCCAGGTGCTGGCCTTAATAAAGGTGCCGCGCGACTTGGACATCTTGGCGCCGTTGACCGTCACGTAGCCGTGAACGAACAGGTTGGTCGGTTTGCGGAAGCTGCTGCCTTCCAGCATCGCCGGCCAGAACAGGCTGTGGAAGTAGACGATGTCTTTACCGATAAAGTGATACAGCTCGGCGGTGGAGTCTTTCTTCCAGTATTCGTCGAAGCTGGTGGTATCGCCGCGCTTGTCGCACAGGTTCTTGAAGGAACCCATGTAGCCGATCGGCGCGTCCAGCCAGACGTAAAAATATTTACCCGGCGCGTTCGGGATTTCGAAGCCGAAGTACGGCGCATCGCGGGAGATATCCCACTGCTGCAGCCCGGACTCGAACCACTCCTGCATTTTATTCGCCACCTGCTCCTGCAGCGCGCCGCTGCGGGTCCACGCCTGCAGCATTTCGCTGAACGACGGCAGGTCGAAGAAGAAGTGTTCAGACTCGCGCATCACCGGCGTCGCGCCGGAGACGACCGATTTCGGCTCGATAAGCTCGGTTGGGCTGTAGGTCGCGCCGCACACTTCGCAGTTATCGCCGTACTGATCCGGTGATTTGCACTTCGGACAGGTGCCTTTTACAAAACGGTCCGGCAGGAACATGCCTTTTTCCGGATCGTAGAGCTGAGAGATGGTGCGGTTTTTGATAAAACCGTTCTCTTTCAGGCGCGTATAGATAAGCTCCGACAGCTCGCGGTTCTCGTCGCTGTGCGTGGAGTGATAGTTGTCATAGCTGATGTCGAAGCCAGCAAAATCGGTCTGATGCTCCTGACTCATTTCGCCAATCATCTGTTCCGGGGTGATACCGAGCTGCTGCGCTTTCAGCATGATCGGGGTGCCGTGGGCGTCGTCGGCGCAGATGAAGTTGACCTCATGGCCGCGCATTCGCTGGTAACGGACCCAGACATCAGCCTGGATGTGCTCCAGCATGTGGCCGAGGTGGATTGAGCCGTTTGCGTACGGCAGCGCGCACGTTACCAGAATTTTCTTCGCGACTTGAGTCATAGTGGGCATTACATCTTCTATTGTAAAAAGGGGTTTCGATGTTACCGCAAAGGCAATAATTTGGTAAGCCCAAAGCTTATTGTGGGGGAATTATTCCCTTTAAGGTAAACTTAACGCACAAGATTCAACTCACAATAACAAAGGAGTCGGGATGAGTTCGCAATCCCAGGCCAAATCCCCCGAGCGTCTGCGTGCGATGGTCGCCGGGACCCTGGCTAATTTCCAGCACCCAACCCTGAAACATAACCTCACTACGCTGAAGGCGCTGCATCACGTCGCCTGGCTGGACGAGACCGTACACATTGAAATTCAGATGCCGTTCGTCTGGCATAGCGCGTTTGAGGTGCTCAAGGAGCAGTGCAGCGCCGAGCTTCTGCGCATAACCGGCGCCAAAGCCATTGACTGGAAGCTGACGCACAGCATCGCCACGCTGCAGCGGGTAAAAAATCAGCCCGGCATCAACGGCGTGAAAAACATTATCGCTATCAGTTCCGGCAAGGGTGGGGTGGGTAAATCGTCTACCGCGGTCAACCTCGCACTGGCGCTGGCGGCGGAAGGGGCGAAAGTCGGCATTCTGGATGCCGATATTTACGGCCCGTCAATTCCGACCATGCTCGGCGCGGAAGATCAGCGTCCAACCTCGCCGGACGGCACCCATATGGCGCCGATTATGAAATTTGGTCTCGCCACCAACTCCATCGGCTATCTGGTCACCGACGATAACGCCATGGTCTGGCGCGGCCCGATGGCCAGCAAAGCGTTAATGCAGATGCTGCAGGAAACCTTGTGGCCGGATCTCGATTATCTGGTTCTGGATATGCCGCCGGGCACCGGTGATATTCAGCTGACGCTGGCGCAAAACATTCCGGTCACCGGCGCGGTGGTGGTGACTACGCCGCAGGATATCGCCCTGATCGACGCCAAAAAAGGCATCGTGATGTTTGAAAAAGTCGAGGTCCCGGTACTGGGGATTGTGGAAAACATGAGCATGCATATTTGCAGCAACTGCGGACACCACGAGCCTATCTTCGGTACCGGCGGCGCGCAAAAGCTGGCGGAGAAATACCATACCCAGCTGCTGGGCCAGCTGCCGCTGCATATCACCCTGCGTGAAGATCTCGACAAAGGGACGCCGACGGTGGTGGCGCGCCCGGAAAGCGAGTTTACCGAAACCTACCGCCAGCTGGCAGATCGCGTCGCGGCTCAGTTGTACTGGCAGGGCGAAGTTATCCCCGGTGAAATAGCCTTCCGCGCGGTCTGATTTCTCCTCCCTTTTGAACCGTACGTCGCGTTGCGCCGTACGGTTTTTTATTATATCCCTGCCCGTTTTCTCTCGCTGAAATAATCACCGCTTGAATAATATTAGCGTTAAATATTACTTGTTTTTATTCACATTTAGCGATGTTGAGATTTATCAATAAAACATATTGTTAACATTGTTTTCCTCTGGCGGTTATGCGAGCTTAATTAGCATAGAAGTGAAGTATTTTAATTCGCCGTGACGATGTTTAATTTTGGCTGTGTGATTTGGCGAAATTTGGAAGTTATCAGTACGACGTCAATAAAAACGATGGAAGGAAAGTAGCGCTGTAATACATTTCCGGAGTGCATGATGAACAACATTGCTCTAATCGTTAAGTTACGAGAACTACTGGTTATTTTTATGCATACGCGCACGCTGCCGGAGAAAGCCGCAGACGCGTTACGCTATTGCCAGGAGCATCTCCCGATAGTTGAAATTCCGATAGGCGCTTATGGCGAATACAGTGATATTTTTGAACAGCTTGTTTTTTTATCGGATGAGAAGAGTCGTCCTGCCCCGGATGATTTACTGCGTAGCGGCGGCGATTTGATATTAAGTATTTTAATGCTCTATGAGCAGGTTGCTTCCGGGATTGCCGTCGAGGAATTTATGCATAAACAAAACCGCTTTAACGGATAGCGTTATCGCATCGGAAAAGGAAACGCCAGCGGCAGGGATAGCGCGCTGGCGTTCGGCTTTTAGCGATGGTAGAAAATCTCGCCATCATAGATTTTGAGGATTTTTCCCTCGGTTTCGGTAATCAGCACGTAGCTTCCGCCCATATAGGTCCAGCGGGTCCCGGCATCCGGCGCAGGTAAATTGCGCTGCTGCCACTGCTTGATGTTGTATTCTGGCGTGAGGTACAGCGGCGGGACGGTATCGCCGATATGGAATTGTTTGAAGTCTGCGGTCACCCCATCCAGCTCATATTTCTGTATACCTTCGCCGGACGCCGCCCACGCTCCGCTTGAGCAGGCCAACAGTACGCCCAGAAGCATCATTTTTGTTTTACGCATAATTTCCCCATTATTATCCTGGACACAAAATCGCAGCCTCGTATGATTCCTGATACGTCAAGGAAATGGCAAGCGTTGGTTTGGTTAAAAGTGTAAGCAAACGGTGATGCGGCGGCGTTTTTCATCGTGGCGCGCCTGTTTTGAGAATAATCCGGGGTGGGGAGTGGGTATGTTCAGGCTGGAAGATCTGGCATTGTTTGTCCGCGCGGCGGCGTTAAGCAGCTTCAGCGATGCGGCGCGGGAGGCCGGGCTGCAGCCCGCGCAGGTCAGCGCGGCGATAAAGCGTCTGGAAACGACGCTAAATATCCGTCTATTCGCCCGTTCGACGCGGAGCTTACGCCTGACGCCGGAGGGAGAAACCTGGCTGCCCTATGCCATGCAGATGATCGATACGCTGCACGCCGGGCTGCAAAAAATCCACACGCCGGATGACGAAGTTCGCGGAACGTTACAAATCGCCGTGCCGTCCGACCTTGGGCGCAATTTGCTTCTGCGCGTGTTTCGCGCTTTTCGTCAGCGCCATCCTGCGCTGCGCCTGCGGATTCTGTTTTCCGATCATCGGACCGACGTGTTTAAAGACCCGGTGGACGTCGCGTTTCGCTACGGCGATAACGACGATGCTTCGTTTATTTCTCTGCCCGTCGCGCCGGATAACCGCCGGGTGCTGGTGGCCTCGCCCGGCTGGATAGCTGAAAACGGCGAACCGCAGACGCTGGAGGATTTGTCCCGGTACAACGCGCTGACCTACGTGCTGCGCGGCAGGGCGTTTGACCGCTGGCCGTTGAGCCTGGAGGGGAAAGTCCATCACGTGCAGGTTTCCGGCACTATCGTGAGCGATGACGCGGAGGTGATACGCCGCCTGGCGATTGCCGGGGAGGGCATTGCCTTCAAATCTGAACTCGACGTCGGCGATGATATCCGGGAAGGGCGGCTGCGGGTGCTGTTGCCGCACTATCAGGGAGACGTGGTGCCGCTGAATATGATTTGCCCGCACCGTAAGCAGCTTTCTCCCGCAGTACGGCTGCTGTACGAAGAGGTGAAAGAAGCGTGCGAAGCGTTTAATTCCTGCACGCCCTCAGCGGGCCGGTAACCCGGACAAGGCGCGCCAGCGCCTCCTCCGGGAGAACGTTCGGCGCTAACCTTAATGCTTCACCAGCGTGGCAAAGTAGTACACCAGCGGAATCGCGAGGATCCACAGCCCGATGGGGATTTCCCGCCACTTCCCGGCGATGGTTTTGATCACCACATAAAACAGCAGCCCGCCGGCAATCCCGGTGCCGAAGCTATTCGCAATCAGCGTAATCATCACCATCATCAGCACCGGCAGGCCGTCGGTGAAGTTTGCCAGATCCACTTTGCGCAGGCCGCTGAACATGTTCAGCCCAATCAGGATCAGCGCCGGCGCGGTCGCCTCTTTCGGAATCATCAGCGCCACCGGAGTAAACAGCAGCATCAGGAGGAACATCACCGCCGCCGACAGCGCGGTCAGCCCGGTTTTACCGCCGGCTTCCGCTGCCGCCGAGGATTCAATCAGCGCGGTCGCCGCCGGAATGCCCAGCCAGGGGCCAACGGCCGCGGCGATCGAGTCAACCATAAACGGGCGATTGATATGCGGCATATTACCTTCTTCATCCAGCAGGCCCGCTTCGCCGCCGACCGCCAGCGTGGTGCCCATGGTGGAAAAGAACTCTGAAGCGAAGAACACAAACAGGAACGGCAAAAAGGCGATATTCAGCGCGCCCAGCATGTCGATTTGCCCCAGCACCGGCGTCAGCGAATGCGGCATATCGATAAAGCTGCCCGGGAGTCTGGTGACGCCCATCGGAATGCCGACCAGGGTGGCAAAGAGAATCGCCCACAGAATTGAGCCGGGGATTTTTCTCGCCTGCAGGGCGATGGCCAGAAACAGCCCGCAGAGCGCCACCAGCGCACCCGGCGAGAGAAAATCGCCGAGCATCAAGGCGTTGGTTTTGGCGTTGGCCAGCACCAGCCCGGCGTTACGGAAGCCCAGCACCGCGACGAACAGCCCGATGGACGCCGTTAGCCCGAGTTTGATCGACTGCGGCACCGAACGCGTCACCACCTCACGCAGGCCGAATTTGGTCAGCAGGAAAAACAGAATTCCCGACCAGCAGGCGATACCGAGACCGATCTGCCAGCCAATGCCTTCGCTGCCCGCCAGCGTGACGCCGACCAGCACTGAGCCGCCGATGCCCGGTCCGACGATAAACGGCAGGTTGGCATAAAACGCCATCAGCAGCGTACCGCCGACGAACACCAGGATCGTGCCGGTGGTTGCCGCACCTTTATCCATCCCGCCAACCGCCAGCAGGCCGGGGATAACCACCAGCAGATAGGCGGCGGCGAGAAAGCCGGTGATGCCCGCGAGGCATTCGGTGCGCAGCGTACTGCCGCGGGAATACAAGGCAAAACGGCGCTCCAGCCAGCTTCCTTGCGCGGATGAATGAAGGGTATTGTCGGCCATGCTCAGGCTCCCTGAAGATTATTGTTGTGTTCTGTGTGTTCCGGAATTTCCCGGCAGTCTATCAGCGGCTCGACTATCTGGCGGGTGCCGCCGTCGGTCAAACCTAAATCCGTCAAATGCGGACCGGCATTACAGGCCAGGCAGGTACCTTCAATCGCCTTAAAGACGCGGTAGGGCGGCTCCCAGTCGGCAATTTTCGCGCTCAGGTCGCGAAGCTCGCGGAACTGCCGCGCCAGCTCCGTGGGGGGTAAGTCGGAGAGCATCCCGGCAATTGGCATCGCCACGTGGGCGAGGATTTTTCCCTGCTGCGACAGCGCCATGCCGCCGCCGGATTCGATCAGCCGGTTTGCCGCCAGCGCCATATCGTCAGGATCGCGGCCGAGCACCACCAGGTTGTGGGAATCGTGGGAGTAGCTGGTGGCGATGGCGCCGCGCAGTTCGCCCCAGCCCTCTAATAGCGCAATTTGTGGTTTTGCTTCGTGACGACCGTGGCGATGCTTAACCCAAATCAGGCTAAACCCGTCCGGTATTTGCACTTTGCCATCGCGGACCTGTACCTCAACGTCTCCCCACTGGGTGAAGCGCGCGCCGCGAATATGCCGCAGGCGGGCGACGCCGTGGCGAATCACGCCGACGCGGAGGATAAAATCGGCTGGGCTGAGCGGCGGCATCTGTAGGGTATCGCGCGGCGGGGTTACGCCGCTCGCCGACGGAATCGACTCAAGCAGGGCGCCCTCGCGGGCAATCAGCTTCCCGGCGACGTAAACTTCCCGCGCGGCGAGCTTTTCTAATGAATCGAAAACCACCAGATCGGCGCGGCGTCCGGCGGCAATCAGCCCCAGATCGTTACGTTGCAGCCGGATCGCCGCGTTTAAGGTGGCGAAACGTAGTACGTCTGTTGCCGGCAATCCGTGCTCAATCAGCAGGTTGAGCAGGGCGATAATGCCGCCTTTTTCCAGCAGCATATCCGGCGGCACATCGTCGGTGCAGACGGTGATTTGCGAGGAGAGATGCGGCAGCGTTTTCAGGGCGTTAACGATATCCGGCAGCAGGTAAGGGTGCGAACCGCGGATCTCGATCGTCAGCCCGGCGCGCAGCTTTTCCAGCGCATCTTCCGCCGAGGTGAGTTCGTGATCGGAGGAGACCCCGGCGGCGAGATAGGCCTGCAGATCCGCGCCGCTCAGGCCGCGCGCGTGGCCTTCAATCAGCTTGCCGCTGTCCAGGCCGGCCTGGATAATCTCCTGCATCCTCTCGCTGCCGTGCAGCACGCCATGCATGTCCATCACTTCGGCGACGCCGCAAACTTCCGGCCAGGCCAGCATAGTAGCCATTTCCGCGCCGGCGAAATCCGCGCCGGACATCTCCAGCCCCGGCGTTGACGGTACGCTGGAGGGGGCGGCGACCATCACCCGCAGCGGCAAATGGCGGCTGGCGGCGACGGCGTAGCGCACGCCCTCAACGCCCAGCACGTTGGCCAGTTCGTGCGGGTCCCAGAATACCGCCGTGGTGCCCTGAGCCAGGACAATTTCGGCATAGCGTTCAGGCGGCAGGTGAGAGCTTTCAAGATGGACGTGGGTATCCATCAGCCCAGGCGATAAAAAGCGTCCCGCCAGCGAGCGGCGTTCGTGGGCATCGGAACGGCTGCCGCGTGGGTGTACGCTGGCGATCCTATCGCCGACGATCCCGACGTCGGCCTCGCGAATTTCGCCGGTGGCCATGTCGACAATCTGCGCGTCGGTTAATAAGAGATCGAACGGGGATTCACCGCGTGCGGCCTGAACGGCGCGGCGACGGGTTTCAGCACTGCTGGACATAACAACTCCGGCACAAGGATAATGGGGATACTCTAGGGGCAGAGCAAACGTTTGCCCAGATGAATAAATTTATCGCCCGATAACCTCGGGTTATTCTGCATGCTCACCGTTGACGAAAACATGATGACCGAACCCTGGCAGCGTCTGCCCGCGCTCTCTCTCAAGCAGATTCAGTACTTTGTGACCCTGGCCCAGCTGCGTCACTTCACCGACACCGCTAACCGGTTGGCTATCAGTCAGCCGGCGCTAAGCAGCGCGTTGCGGCAAATCGAGACGGTGCTGGGCGGCAAGCTGGTCAACCGTACCGCCTCGGCGGTCACCTTAACCGATCTGGGGGCGGCGATTTTGCCCCACGCCCGGCGGGTGTTGAGCGTGGCGCAGCTGGCGTTTCAGGATATGCAGCAGATAGTCGAGGCCGGCGGCGACGGTACGGTGCGTATCGGGCTGGTGCCCTCGGTGAGCTCGCTGCTGTTTCCGCTGCTGCCGCAAACGCTGGCCCAGGCGTTTCCGCGCCTGAGGGTGGAGTTCCACGATCAGACCAACGACGCCCTGTTTTGCGAACTGCAGTCGGGAAAGATAGATTTTGCCATTGGCGCAATAGATCGTTCGTTACCGCCAGAGCTGCAGGTTTATCCTCTGCGCGAAGATCCGTTTGTCGCGGTGCTGCACTGCGACGATCCACTGGCCGGGCAGCCGCATCTGCCGTGGAAGCTGCTGGCAGGGCGCGATATCGCGGTATTCTCAAAGGGCAATATTCAGCGGCTGGTCGGCGCGCTGGCGGAGAGCCATCGTCTTACGTTGAATACGCGTTATCAGGTTGACTATATTGAAACGCTTTACGGCCTGGTTCGCTCCCGGCTGGCGGTGGCGATTCTGCCTGAGCTTTATACCACTCACCTTCAGGATCCGGCGTTAAAGGTGGCGCAGCTTCAGCAGCCCGCGCTGACGCGAACCGTGGCGCTGATGCGCGGACCGCAGCCTCTACCACCGCTGATTGAGGAATGTTTCGCATTATTACTGAGTTCGCTGCGCTGACCGGCGCGGGGAGGGGAGCCCGACGAACGCAGCGCGCCGCCTGCGGGAAAGGCGGTCAGGGAAGATGCTTAATCAACACGTCGACGGTAAGATGATTAATATACTCCAGGGAGTGTGACGCGAGAACGCCCAGCAGCCGATTATGGTGTCCGGCAATAATCAAATCAATTCCCCGCTTATGCACGCACTCTTCGACATCGGCAAAACGACGCGTGGTTACCAGCGATAGCGTCTGCACCGGTAGGGCGACCGTGGTGGCCAGCTCAGTGAGCAGCGCTTTGGCCTGAATGACCTCCTGCGAAACATCGTCATTCATCAGGCTATCTGAGACGTAATTTAGCGCCCGATAGTCAGTACTGATATGGGCGATAGTAATGCGCATCGCGTTTTCTTCCGCCATTTTCGCGGCGTGCGCCAGCAGCGGAACGCCGTCAAGGCTGCTGTTGATCAGCACCAGAGCATGGTGATAAACGGACATAACGATACCTCGACGCAGGGGGATACCTGTTGATAATTTTGTGCCTGCGGCGAGGGGAAAGCAAATGAAACTCCGGAGGGGGTTAGATCCCGCAGCTGGCCGCCGCGGGGGCTGATTTACGGCGTCACGATATTGAACCAGAACTCAAATTTATCCATATAGCCGAGCATCTCGTCCAGCTTCGCGCCGTCGCCGGTCACTTTTACTTCACCCTTATCCTGCGCCTGTTTTAGCGTTTCCTCTTCCAGGATGATCTTGTTCAGCGTGGCGCGATCCAACGCGATGGTAGCGTCGGCGTCTTTGGCTTCGGCATCAGCGGTGTGGTTGAGCACGCCGTTTTCCACCGCCATCGTTACCAAGGCCGTTATTGAACACCGCCTTGGCGGCTCCGGCTTTTTCACCGTTAATACGGACCGCAAGATAGTCGAAAAAAATTTCCGGGTTTATGGCCCGCACGGTATCCGGGCTGGCGGTATTCGGCGTCGGACCTTTCACTACGCCATTGTGTAGCTCCTGCGCGCCGGTCAGGTAGAAATTACGCCACGGTCCTGATTCCGCCTGATAGCCCATAGCCACTTGTAAATGCTGAGCACATAAACGCCCAGACGGTCGGATACTTCGGTAACGGAATAACCGCGTTCCGTTATCTGACGGACGGCTTCTTCCTTCAATTCAGGTGTAACTTGTAGTGTGCCCGTGTGCTCAAACTATAGGGCAGGATACGCAATCGCTCGTCAGTGAGCTCCAGTTGCAAGGTATGGGAAGAAATGACAACTTTGATAAGTTTGTCATATTAGACAAGTTTGACAAGTTATTGCACGGTGAAGAGCGCGTAATCGATATCCTGTTATCCGGCTCCTCTTTTTTGACAGTCGGATCTACCTTTAGTCCGGAGTGTATGATGAACCTTTCACCACCAAGAGAAAAAATACTTTCAGGCAGTCCTGCAACCCCAGCGGTAGCTATTGCCATGAAAGGTGTTAAAAAACAGTTTTTGGATTATGACGATAACGAAGTAGACGTTATCAAAGATATTTCCCTCGATATTTATCACCAGGAATTTATCAGCATTGTCGGGCCCAGTGGCTGCGGTAAAACCACTATGTTTAACATTATCGCGGGGCTACTCCCCCCGACAGCGGGCGAAATTCAAGTGTTCGATCCGTACTATGCCTTGCCCGGTAAAGGACGTGTGGGTTATATGCTGCAAAAAGATCTGCTGTTTCCTTGGCGTTCAATTCTGGACAACGTTTGTTTAGGTCTGGAAATCAGCGAGATGCCGAAGAAGGAACGTCATGAACGGGCAATGACTTACCTGGAAAAATACGGACTAGGTGATTTCGCTCACGCCTATCCCGCTACGCTGTCGGGAGGAATGCGGCAACGGGCAGCACTGATCCGCACGCTTGTCACTGAACCTGACATTATTTTGCTCGATGAACCGTTCTCTGCTCTGGACTACCAAACGCGACTGGTATTAGAAGAGGAAATCCTGACTGTACTCAAAGAATACGGAAAAACCGTTGTCTTGATCACCCACGATATTGGCGAAGCGATAGCGATGTCTGATCGTATTGCCGTGATGTCACAGCGACCAACGTGGAACAAGAAAACCTACGAAATTGGTCTTGCCAGGCGGCACGGATCAGCCATGGGGGCGCGTAAGGATCCTGAATTCCAGTCCTTTTTTGATGCTATCTGGGCAGATATGGATATTCAACTAGGAGAACATGTATGAGCAAATCAGCTGTTGTTGTTGATCGTTCACGCCAGGGACGTCAGCGTAAAAAGCGTTGGCTGTCGATGCTGCGTGACAATGGCTGGCGGGTATTACTGGTCGTCGTCATCGTGGCTTTTTGGCAGTTCGGGGTGAGTATTGGATTAGTGAATGCTTTTCTCATGGGATCGCCAGCAGGGATTTGGCTGGAGTTTGTACGTTTGATTAGTAATGGCGAACTGTTACAAAACACCAGTGTAACGGTATATGCCACGATAACCGGATTTGTGTTGGGCAGTTTGCTTGGTTCTTTTTCCGGGCTTCTGTTATGGCATACGCCAATACTGGCCCGCATTCTTGATCCTTTTTTCATTGCGCTTAATAGTCTGCCGAAGATCGCTTTGGCGCCCATCATTATTATTTGGTTTGGTTCCGGTCTATTTTCCAAAATTGCGCTGGCCTTTATTGCTACCTACGTCGTGGCATTAATCTCTGCATGGCAAGGTACGCACCAGATTGATGATAGTCAGGTGAACCTGATGCGCTCCTTGGGGGCTAATCGAAATCAGATTTTTCGTAAGGTTGTAGTGCCTTCGACCCTACCGTGGATTATATCTGCTTTTCGTCTGAACATCGGTTTTGCCCTAATTGCTGACATCGGAGGTGAATTTATCTCCTCAGATTACGGTTTGGGAAAAATGATTTTCGTCGCTGGCAATCTTTTCAATCTAAATGTTGTTTGGGTGGGCGTCTTTACGCTGCTGGTTGTTGCACTTGTGCTCTATCTGATTGTGGTTCAATTGCAACGCAGATTGCTGCCCTGGGAGCAAAAGAAAACACACCGCTAATAATATCATTATTTTGTTTCTTAATACTTTAAGAAGGAAAGCAGGATGAATAAAATCGTTTCATGGGTTTGCGCTGCGCTATTTGTCACTTGTTCTTTTAGTGTGTTGGCAGATGATGCAAAGCCCGACCGCGTGCTGGTAACGGAAGCATTTCACTCATTATTGTATTTACCTGTTTATGTTGGCAAACATCAGGGATTCTTCGAAAAAAATCAAATTGATGTTACGTCTATTCGATCCACTGGTTCTGGCCCAACTGCTTTGGCAGCAGTGCTGTCTGGCGAAGCCCAATTTTCCGTACATGGCCCTGAGCATGTCGGATTTGCTCAGCAAAAAGGGGGGAAGGCTAAAGCAATCAGTGCCGTGGCTAACAGCGCGCCAGTATGGATTGTGGCTAAACCAGATTTTAAATTCTCTTCACCTATGGATTTAAAAGGAAAGCGGATCGCTGTTAGCCTGGCTCCAGGGACCTCTAACACGCTGCTTTTACGTTTGTTAGGCCAGAATGGATTGAATCCTAAGACCGATGTGACGATTAGTGAAGTACAAAACGGTTCAGAACTGGGGCCGCTTTTGGCGGGCCGTGCCGATGCTGCCGTAGTGTATGAACCACAAGCTGATCAGGGGGTAAGGCAAGGGCTGAAAATTATTTACGATTTCACTCATGACTATCCTGAATATGCATTCTCCACCATTAACACCTCGGAGAAAATGATTGCGGATAACCCGCGGCTTGTTGCGCACTTTGTTAAATCCATTAATGAATCGCTGGCTTTTATCCATCAACATCCAGATGTTGCAAAACAAGTGGCTCGAGAGGAGTTTGCCGGACTGGACGGCAGTGTAGTAGATGCCGCTGTACAGAGGATGATTGACAGCAATGTTTATCCCTCCAGTGCGGCCATTTCTCAAGAAGCTTTTACTACCGCAATTAATATTCAGAAATTTGTCGGCAACATTACGCAGGATATGCCCTATACACAAATCGTTGACGGTCAGTTTGTCGCCAGACCATAACAAGGACATAAGTGTATGAAGAAAATATTAGATACCTCCCCCTTCAATACGATTGCCGCCACACGGCGACTGCTGGAAGCGCGCAAGATTTCCCCAAGTGAGCTGTTGAGCCATTTTCTGTCCCGAATTGAGCAGCGTGATGGTGAAGTCAAAGCATGGCGTTATCTCGATAAAGAAGGGGCTCGTCAGCGCGCACTGGAATTAGACCGGCAGATGGGAGCGATAGCCTGCAAGCCTGCATTGTTTGGCATTCCCTACGGCGCCAAGGATATCTTTCATACCCGCGGTTTGCCGACAGAAGGGGGGTCAAGAGTGCTGGAGGGTTATATCTCCAGTGAAAATGCAAGTGTGATCGACAAGCTTGATAGTATGGGCGCATTACTGTTAGGAAAGTTGACGACGACCGAGTTTGCGAATCTGGGTACACCACCTTTGACGGGAAATGCATGGAATCCAGCACATACCCCCGGAGGCTCCAGTAGCGGATCTGCCGCCGCAGTTGGAACTCGTATGGCATTGATGGCATTAGGGACACAAACCGCGGGGTCGTTGTCTCGGCCGGCAGCATTCAACGGTGTGACAGCACTGAAAGCTACGTATGGGCGTATCAGCAAGGCGGGAGTAATCCCCGCCAGTTGGTCATTGGATCATGTTGGCGCGTTTACTCATACTGTAGAGGATGCGGTACTGGTTTTTAATGCGCTGTCCGGCCCGGACCATCGTGATGATACGACGCAATCCTTAGCCTACACGTCGCTGAAACTGCGTGAAAAACACGATTATATTGTTGGGATAGTGGATCATCCCTATTATGCCAGTGTAGATGCAGAAATTGGTGCGGCCTGTCTTCGGGCAATGGACGAGCTGGCCGGGCGCGGCGTTAAGCTCAAACGCATCACGTTGCCAGATTGTTTTGACGAAGCTTGCCGCGCACATCATACCGTGATGCAAGCAGAGTGCGCGGCGTATCATCACGAAACCTTTCTGCAGAATCCGACCTTGTTCGGGGCATATTTACAGGAATTTCTGCAACAGGGTCTCACGATTTCTGCTCAGGAATACTTACATGCACAACAGGTGCGCTTGCGTTTTCGCCAAATGTTGACGGCGTTGTTCGATGAAGTTGATATATTAATGACACCGGCAACACCAACATTAGCGCCACGTGGTCTGGCGGAAACTGGTTCCCCTGCTTACAATATGCCCTTTACCAATGCTGGTGTACCCACGTTGACGCTACCGGTAGGGATTTCTTTAACAGGTATGCCGATAGGTATACAGTGGGTTTCTCGTCACGGTAATGAGCAGGCGCTTGCGGACTTAGGTATATTTTATCAACAGATAACAGACTGGCATGCCTGTCTCCCGCCACTCTGTCAGGGATAAGGGTTTAGAACTGCGTGGAGTCTCTGTCACGGAGGCTCCACACAATTAGATGGCAGGAGGGAGTATTAGCATGCTCTTCCAGTCAATGGGATACATATTTGATGTACGATAAATTATTAACGGTTTCTGATGCGGCTAAACTTCTGGGTATCTCAGCTAGCACGCTACGTCGGCTTGAAGAGAATGGGGAAGTCAAAACCTATGGGCTAAAGGTGGTTTACACCCCGGGGGGCCAACGCCGTTACCTTGCAGACGAAATTCAGCGGATCTTCACACAGACTGGTTTTGCTCATAAGTTAGGCTTTGGCACAAAAGCTGCCATTTTGGTGCGCGATGTTACCTACGCTTACATGGATTCGGGTTCTACGCTGGCGATTGATACCCCTTTTGATAAAGAAGGGTTACATCGGTTGTTGACGCTCGCAGCTCAGTGTGGATTGCCCACGGTGTTTACCCGCACAATTTATCGTCCAGATCATTCATTTTCTTGGTTATGGGGGAAGAAATACCCGTTTATCACCACGCTGAGAGAAGATGCGTACCTTAATCAACCCGATGAAGCATTGGCGAGTTTGTCATTTATGCGTAACTATTCAACTTGTTATGTTTCTGATTTTTATGGTAGTGATTTGGAAATATGGTTAAAACAGCAAGGTATTGATACCATTATCTTGGGCGGCGCTACTGCCAGCGGCAGTATTCGCGCAACCGCTATTGAGGCCTTCCAGATGGGTTTTCACGTCATGATACCTCGCGAAGTGATTGGCGATCGTAGTCAGTCATTGCTCGATTTCACATTACTGGATCTAAATGCCCGATATGCTGACGTATTAAACCTTCAAGAAGTGACTGATTGGCTTACGACTTCGTCGCTGGAGTTGAATAAAAAAAATATGCTTCATTGCCAGCATGATGAATTGGCTAAATGATGAAACAGAATTCAGCTACATGGCCCCAGTTCTGATATGAATTATTGAACGTGGCACAAAATTTAGTGCTGTGGTATATCAGAAATTTCATCTTCACGAAGACTACTGTATAATTCGGATGGAGTCATGTTATTTAACGATGTGAAGCGTTATTGCAGTGTCGTCTTACCGGTTCCGCAAGTGATAAATGATTTTGCCTGGTATTAGCAACCCGCACCATTGCCAGATACTGATACGGTAAGCACCTGTAGAATGTTCATGGATAAGAGTACAAAAAACAATCTTGAATTTATGCTATATCTCTTGGCAACAAATTAAAGGGTTTTGCCGAGTTGTAATGGTATCGTTAGAATATAACCTTCTCTTTGAAATTTTAATTTTTTAGACTTAAATCAGTTTTCACAGATATGCCAGAATTATTACTAATGTACTATTCATCGGGTAATGTATCACTTGATGATGGAATGTTAAAAATGTACTTCCTTTTACATCTTCTTTGAATATTATACCTTGAATTGCTCCGGGTTTGATAGATACCCTGGATTCATTTAAGATATTATAAAGAACGAAATCATACCAATGAATACCTGGTTAACTATTTTAATGGTCTTGCCTTTCGTATTCTAGGTCGAAGTATTACACCTGGAATTCTTTTAATTTTTCGAGGGGTAAAATCTCTTTTTCTTGGTCTTTCATTCCATAATTTTAACGCAATAACAATAAAAGCCATTAATGCTGTTATTCCATTTGCCACAAATATTGGCATGTCATTTAGTTTTACACCATACGCTGACCAGCAACTTACTCCAAAAAATAGCGCTGACCACATACTAATGGATAAGCCACTTGTATCTCTATTTTTAATTATATGTAAAACCTGTAAAAAGAACGATCCCGTTGTTGCCCATGCTGCTAACGTTCCTAAAGCCAATGGCCACTGAAAAAGTGAATATATTGATATGAAACATAATAAAAATGCAATTACTATTATTAAATAATTTTTCATAAACGCTCCAGCTTTAAATGAAAGCTTTAAAAATAATTAACTAATCAATAAATGCCCTGAAATAAAAGATAATCTTATGGTGACCTTTTTCCGTTTGAACCAACACTATTTTATCTTCAGCGTGAAATTGCACTCATTGACATCAATCTAATATCTTGATGGTATACATGAATTTGTTACTCTCCTGAGCTAAAAATAATAGTCCTCGGCATTTTTCTAAGTAAGTCAAGGAGAGAGTAAGATAGGATTATTTAATATTTTTGGACGGACTGCTGATGGCCCTGTAATTTTAACTTTATGTAACATTGAAAGCATCTGTATCACCTCATTAGAAATCAAACGCTTTTATTGTTCTCAAATTAACCACTAAAAGTCAAGATATATCTAAAAAAAATTAACAACGCCTCAATATAGTGAGCATGCGTAGCACGACAGTTGTAATATCATGCCAGTATTCTTGTAAGTGTCCCGACAAAAAACTATTCAATTCAGAGGTCTTCCAGCATACTGACTATATTTCTGGGAGAGATCGCCACGCGCAAAGCCTGATTTACTGAGCTTCAAGTCATTACCGTACTCGAAAAAAAATTTAAAATTTGAGATAAAGAGATGGCTTGTCAGCAATCTGACAACACGATTTTCCATGAACAACCACATGAATGCAGGACAGTATTGCGGAGCGGCGCAGCGTATTTTATCAGCCCAATATACGGCGTGACGAACCGGTGATCGTGGCGTAACTAAACTGGCAGAATGCTATCCGCAATAAGGTTTAAAGAAGCTGTTTCTGTTGCTGCGCAGATAGGCTAACGGCTGGATAAAATTTCCCATTATGCCAAAGAGTGGACTGACAAGTGTACCGGTAGAGGCAGCGCTAGAGGCCTACCCATCCTAACATTTGCGACAGTACCGAAATCGAAAAATTAACTTGGTGAATCACAGCGGCAATATCAAGTCCAGGTGAATTGCTACGGATAATCCAAATACTCCGAGCCGTTGTTGTACTGAGCTTGAGCGAGTGCTCGCTAAAGTTTATACGGCCTTGAAGAAGCTTAACTTCTTTATCCCCGCCAGGTTGGATGCGGACGGAAACGAGCTTGAAGAAATCGAAGGAAATTTGTCGTCCTGGCAGGTAATCCTTCGCGCTGGTGCGTGAGTGCGACAATATCGGCGTCTGGTAGCTCCCAGCCGGGTAGTAATCGCACGAGAGAGCCATTTGCCAGCGACTCCGCAACATCCCACTCTGAGCGCATGATAATACCGTGACCGTCACATGCCCATTTTCGTATCGTACTGCCATCGTTACAGCTTAACGCAGGGCGAATTCGGACATTAAGCGTATTCCCTGTACGGCTAAATGACCAACGTGTCACATCCTCGTTGTTTTCACGCAGCGCGATACACGGAAGGGAAATCAAATCCTCCGGATGTTCGGGTGACCCATAATGTTCAATAAAATCGGGTGAGGCGCAAACGTATCTTCGATTGGGCGCAATGATGTGAGCGACCATATTTGATGAGCGCAGTTGGCCAATATGAACGACGACATCAAACCGGTCATTGACCTCAACCATCGGCTGTTCCGACAGACTGAGAGCAATTTCGATCTCCGGATGTAATCGCTGAAATTCCGCGGCCGCTGGTGCTACATGATGTCGCCCAAACCCGAATGGGGCGTTGACTTTCAGCTTGCCAACGAAGCCACGTCGCCGTTCCTGCAGATCCTCCAGAAGCGCATCGAACTGCTCGACGAGACCTGCGCCACGAAGACATAGTAGTTCACCCTCGTCAGTGAAGCGAAGCTGACGAGACGAGCGGTCGAGAAGTCGTATCGATAGCCGCCGCTCTATCTGTTGTAGCCGTTGAGTGACCGCAGAAGGCGTTAACCCGAGCTTACGCGAGGCAGCCAGCAAACTGTCGCTTTCACGGATCGTGAGCAGAAAACGGAGGTCAATAACTTCATTCATTAAAATTCTCTGAATCCTAGAATTAAAATTATTAAATTCCAATCTATGTTGAGAACAATAGAATGGCAATAAGTTCGGAAGTCACATTTACAATTTTTTGAACAAATTGAAATCACTACCCACCGTTAGATCGACTTAAGGTCGATAAGAATATCCGTAGGATGGTATAAAAACTGAAGGCATTCGGCGTCGGGCTGTGCCCCATGTTTAGACAAAAAATGACTTGAGCTCAAAGAGCTGCTGTTTGAAGAGGGCCGATCACTTTTTTCACGTCACTTGAGGTTGGACTGTTCCTGGATACCGGGTTTACCGACATCTTCTAAGGGGGGAATATATTGCCGGCCAGAAAGATCACTACTTTTGGTCCACTACATTACGCTTCCTTGTTAGAGATATCAGGGACAGCTGAACTCAATCAATCTGAATAAGGGCATTTTAAATGAAAACACTTGATATCATCCATAAGCATGAGCCTGTCAAAATTATCCTTTTTGACTTGCTTACTGCCCTTCTTGACTCCTGGACATTATGGAATTCGGTTGCTGGCTCCGAAGAAAAAGGCAGGATTTGGCGTGGGGCTTATCTAAAAGCAACCTATGGATGTGGAGCTTATCGACCCTATGAGACATTGGTTGAGGAAGCTGCGGTGAGTGTCGGGCTTGAAGCTAAACTCGCTCATGAATTGGAAGCCCGCTGGACCGAATTACAAGCCTGGCCTGAAGTGACGCGTGTACTAAAGGCGCTTGAACCACATTACAAATTAGGCGTGGTAACCAACTGCTCGCAGCGCCTCGGCCGCATTGCTGCAGACCTTGTAGGCGTTCCCTTCGATGTCGTCGTGACTTCCGAACTGGCTGGTTTTTACAAACCGCATCCTGAGCCATACCTTCTTGCGTTGCGTAATGCAGGCTGTGTGCCCGCTGAGGCTATATTTGTTGCTGGCTCTGCTTACGACATGTTTGGGACGCAAAAGGTAGGATTGCCCACGTACTGGCATAATAGAGTTGGATTAACTGCACCTGTAGGTGCGCCGAGTCCTTTCATAGAGCGCTCAACGCTCGATCCGCTGTTGCAAGATATTGAGTCTCTGGTACGGTCCTAGATTTGGATATTACAGATGTGCAAGACGGCCCAGCGCCGTCTCTGCTTTTATTCGCTTGCATGGAAAGCATAAGCTTATAGGGAAGCTATATTGCTGCTTTTGTATCGATACTATACAAAAATCGGTACCGTCATATCCTCTGAAATCGAACACCTTAAGCCATTTCAATCAATTTTAAATGTTACGTCCCTCGTCACCCATAGGGGAAGTTTCTGCTGCATATCATCTCAACTAAAATGGCAGGTTATAAGTAAAAAGTCTCAATGTCTGGAATGGTTAATCCCTAAAAAAACCAAATCCCGAATGAGCCGGCTTAAAGTGGATTGATTTACTGAGTTGTGTCGCTTCTGGCATACAGATAGGCAGTAGCCCGCGATATCCCCAGATGCTGGGAAACTGTCTCCATCGCCCTCCTGACCTCGAGCAGGCCACTTGATTTTAATTCAGCAACCAGTTGCTTTCTGTCATGCACACTGAGTGAGCGCGGGGTCGTTGCGAGCCTCGCAGCGTACTGCTCTATCCGTTGCCTGATCATTTCCGTTCCGCCTGATTCCAGATTTTCGCTGACGCTGTTACTGCTGAGGCTTGTGAACTGTGCGAGGGCATTTTGCATGCCTCTGAACAGCGTCATATCAACATTAAGGCAGAGCGCGGCAACATATTCGCCTGCTTCATTTTTAATACCAATAGAGGTACTTTTTGCTGGCCTGCCATCGGAAAATTTATTGGCATAATTCGCGAGGATATTCGGAAAATCAGGAGAGCTGATACGGGCAAGGCCAAGCTCTGTTGCCGGATCGCCAGGTTGACGGCCAGAGAGATTGTTGCGGATTGAAATAACGGCATGTTCAGGCGTTTTCAGATCATGAACCACTACTTCGCAGAACGGGGCAAAAGTTTCGCTCAATCCTTCCGCAATCGATTCCAGCTGAGACAATAAGAAACTGTTTTCAGATGCCTTCATATCATTCTCCCGCAAGTGACTGATTAAAAATAGTTATTAGTATCTCGCTTATTCTCCGACATTACCATCATTGTCAGTATGTCAGGTGAAATACAACCGCATTTGCCGCCATCCAGATAACCAGCAAGATCCACATCTCAATACCGATCAAATTTTATGACTACCCGCTGGCAGTTTCATATCAGCAAGATATAAGAAAGAGAGATTACACAAAAAATCTAATTTAATACATAGTGTATTATGCGTTGGTCAGGGTACTACTTGTAATGAACTACACGGAGGTGGACGCAGCAGACGATCCGTTATACAGCGGATCATTGATACCAGAACGCCCTGGGCGCCCATTTCGACGGAGAGTGTATGTCCTCATCCACCTTGTTAAATCCAACCAAAAAACCGTTCTATTATTCCCTTACTTTTCAGCTTGTTGCAGGTCTGGTAATGGGAGGAATAACCGGACTGCTATGGCCAGACTTTGGCGTTCAGTTAAATCCGCTTGCAAAGGGTTTTGTCAGCTTGATCAAAATGGTGGCCGGACTAATCGTTTGTCTGACAGTTGTCAGTGGTTTTGCGCAAATGAAAGAGGGGTCGGGCGTAGGCAGAACGGGTCTGATTGCAGTGGTGTATTTTGAAATTGTCAGCACGATAGCTCTCCTGACCGGGCTGGTGCTTGGAAATATATTTGAACCAGGCAAAGGCCTTCACATACATGCCGATGCTTCAGCCGCAGTAGGTACACCTCATGCTGCGTCCGGAACAGCGGATTTCATTCTGAGCATTATTCCGAAAACGGTAGTGGATGCCCTTGCCAGCGGCATCATGCTGCAGGTGCTACTGGTTTCCCTGTTGTTTGGATATGCACTCTTCGCCCTGGGTGAAAAGGCGAAACCGGTGGTGGATTTTGTCAATGTGCTCAGTGACGCCACTTTCAAAGTTGTTGGTGTCATCCTTAAACTGGCTCCAATCGGTGTTTTCGGCGCAGCAGCATTTATGCTGGGTAAATATGGCCTCCATGCCTTAATGCCTCTTCTGAAACTTGTAGGGCTGGCCTATCTCGGGGGACTTTTCATGGTGCTCGTTATTTTCATGATCGTTGCACGTCTGACCCGATTCAACCTTTTCTGGTTCATTAAACACATTCGCGAAGAGCTGATTATTGGCTTTACCACTTGCTCCTCCGAGGCTGTCCTGCCGGGTCTGATGAAAAAACTTGAGCAGGCGGGCTGCCAGCGCACAACGGTTGGGTTTGTTGTACCGGCCGGTTATTCCCTTAACCTTGATGGCGCCTCTATTTATATGACTCTGGCTGCGCTGTTTATCGCCCAGGCGGGCGGGCTTGATCTCAACTTTGGTGAGCAGGCAAGCCTGCTGTTTGTTTTCCTTCTGACGTCAAAAGGCGTTGCTGGCATCACGGGCGGATCCTTTGTGACACTATCAGCAACTTTACTGATGTTTCCTGACATTCCGCTTGAAGGTCTGGCTTTCATCCTTGGCGTTGATCGCCTGATGGACACCATGCGTACGACCGTAAATGTTCTGGGCAACGGCGTAGCCACTATGGCTATATCGTGGTGGCGAAAGGAGCGTGCAGATGCCGTATCTGCTCCATTAGCTCTGCGTGATTAACCCCTGTAAGTGTCACGAGGCAATCTGACAAAATCATATTACGCATGAGAAAAAATCATGGGCAGAGAAATCGTACTGAATGGGGCTGAAAGCGCACCGCCAGCAGGTCATTACTCACACAGCTGCTCGGCAGGGGGCTTCGTCTGGATCTCGGGGCAATTACCTGTTACCCCGAACGGAGAGAAAATTGCCGGCGCACCGTTTGAAGAACAGGTTCGTCAGGTTCTCCGTAATCTGGATGCCTGCCTTGCCGGTGCTGGTATTACTCGCAGAGAACTGGTTTCTGTACGAGTCTTCGTGACGGATATCGGGCTGTGGCCGGAGTTCAATAACATTTATGCAGAATGGATTGAGGATTACCGTCCCTCACGTGCAGTCGCCGGCGTTTCTGAGCTGCACCACGGTGCCGCCGTCGAAGTAGAAGCTATCGCGCTGGCCCCGGCAGGCGTCTGATTGATTTTTATGCATCACCAGATATAGCAGGAGCAGTAAGTGAAGTTTATTTCTGAACATGAGAGCGCGGCCCTCATCAGCCATGAAATGGCCTATGACGCGATTAGGGAATCCCTGATCGCTGCCAGCAAGTCGGAAACCCTGAATTTTCCGGTAGTTCACGGTAAGGGATCAAATAATGTGAACTCTTTCAGCATCAAAGCATCGTCAACCTCGGAGCTTGCCGGACTTAAAGTCGGTTCATACTGGCCGGGGAACCGTGATATTGGGATACCGCGTCACAACTCTTTAATCCTGTTATTCGACCAGGAAACAGGCAAAATAGATGCTGCAATTGAGGCTGGAAAGGTAAATGCATTCCGGACGGCAGCTGCGAATGCCGTAGCAGCTGACGTGCTTGCCAGACCAGATTCAGCCGTACTGGCCGTATTTGGTGCAGGACATCAGGCCCGCTATGAATGTGCCGCACTGCTCAGAATCCGCCCAATCCATAGCGTTTTTATTGTGGGCCGCAGTCCTGAAGGTGCTCAGGAAATGGCGGATGAGCTCCGGGAGAAGGGAATGACTGTTCACTGCTGTGATGCTGAAAAAGCCTGCCGGGAAGCTGACATCATTGTCACCGCTACGCCTTCACGCAGCCCTCTTTTCCTGGCAGAGTGGGTTCGTCCGGGTACGCACGTAGTGAGTATGGGATCAGATGCTGCGGGTAAGCAAGAATTGCCAGTCGAATTGCTGACTAAGTCGCGCCTGTTCTGCGATCTGCCGTCTCAGTCGCGACGCATTGGCGAGTTTCAACATGCCCCTGGAGATACAGAAGTTATTGCAATTGGTGATGTGCTGACCGGCAGAGCTGAGGGACGCACAGTGAATGATGATATCACTATCTTCGACAGTTCAGGCCTGTCGGTGCAGGATCTGTATATTGCAAAGGCGCTTCTTGAGCTATGGGACCTCCATAAGGCTGACAGTTAAGTTTCGCAATCCCAGGGACGGGAGGAAAGAAACTCTTTCAGGAAGCGAATAAACTGATGAGTACGTGGAGAACGGCCAGCCGCATCGCTGCCAGTCAGCGCGACGACTGGCGCATCAGGCAGATTAAATTCCTGCAACACACGAACCAGTTTACCACGGTTAAGATGAGGCATTACATCCCACTCAGAACGCACAATTATACCTCTTCCCGCCAGGGCCCAGTCGGTCACAACCCGGCCTTCGTTGCTGGCAAGCCTGGGGTGTATTCGAATGGGATATTCTTCATTGCCACGGTTGAAACGCCATAACGTGACGTCCTCACTATTCTCTCTTAGCGCTATACAGTCATGCAGTCTCAGAGCGGAGGGTGAATCGGGTATGCCTTTTTGTTCCAGATAAGCGGGAGAAGCGCACACATACCTCCGGTTGGTTGCCAGCGGGGTGCAGTGCATAGAGGAATCCCTCAGTTCGCCAATATAGATCACGACATCCCACTGATGAAATGAAGACCAACTCGGATCGTCGGAAAGCGTAAGTTCTACTTGCAGATGCGGGTACCGGGCTGAGTACTCACCCAGCAGAGGGGCTACGTAGTCAGTGCCAAATCCCAACGGGGCCAGGACGCTTAGTTTCCCGCTGACCTCATGACGGCGGTTTCTGATGATTTCCTGTAGCTCTGCCAGCTCTTCAATGATTCGTTCAGCTCTGGTTTTTACCAGGCAGCCTTCATCCGTAAGCGTAATAAATCGGGAGGGGCGTTGTATTAATCTGACACCCAAACGCTGTTCAATTCCCTGAAGGCGCTGCGTCACTGAAGGAGGCGTAACGCCAAGATAACGTGCTGCAGCAGCCAGAGTAGGATGCGTGGCTATCGTATAGAAAAAACGCAAGTCATCACTGTTAAGCATTAAGCCTGACCTTAATTATATATTTAGATATGGTTAATTTTAAAATGAATCATCCAGTGAGAATATAGTTTTTCCGCTAACTGGAGTAAAAACATCATGTCTGACAACCATTGGCTGCAGCAAACCGAAACTCCCTTTCTTCTTATCGATGAAGCAAGATATCAACGAAATGTAGACCGTCTGTTCAAACGTGTGGAAGGGCTTGGCAGTAGCGTTCGCCCACACCTCAAGACACTCCGTTCTCCTGAAGCAGCTCGATATCTACTAAGAACAAATGATTCTCCGGCAACCGTATCTACCCTTGCAGAAGCAGAAGGTTTTGCCAAAGCAGGTTATACGAACCTTCTCTACGCGGTAGGTATTGCCCCGCAAAAACTTGCACGCGTTGCCTGCCTGATTAACCAGGGCATAAACATACATATTCTGCTGGATAGCCCGGAACAGGCGCTTGCAGTATCCGAATTTGCCCAGCGGCACAACGTCACGTTCTCAGTATTTATTGAGGTTGATTGCGATGGCCATCGTGGTGGCCTTCCACCACGGAGTAATGCGCTCACTGAACTGGCTACGCTTGTTGAAGGCAACGGTGCCGTGCTGACGGGTCTGATGGCCCACGCCGGTGAATCATACAGCTGCCGGACTGAAGAACAAATTCGTCAGGCAGCACGTAATGAATGTGAAGCAATCAGGACCGCTGCAGAGCGTGTACGAGCACTGGGCATTGCCTGTCCGATACTCAGCGTAGGTGCAACACCAACGGCACACTTTGCCGAAGAACTGGAAGGTATCGCTGAAGTGCGCGCGGGCGTGTTTACATGCTTTGACCTGGTGATGAAAAACGTTGGCGTTTGCAGTACGGACGACATTGCCATTTCGGTAGTGGCCTCAGTCATTGGGTATAATCGCGCAAAAAACTGGGTGTTTATTGATGCTGGCTGGATGGCGCTTTCCCGCGATCGTGGTACAGCTGCAGGCCCGGTAGATTACGGTTACGGTCTGGTCTGTGATATCAGCGGTAAACCACTCAACGTCTGTGTTACTACCACAAACCAGGAGCACGGTATCATCGCTCTACCCGCTGACAATGGGCTTACTCCGGATGATTTTCCTGTAGGTATGCGCGTGAGGATTCTGCCTAATCATGCCTGTGCTGCAGCATCTATGCATCAAGAATATCAGGTGCTTCAAGCTGGGGAAGACGCCCCTGAGGTCTGGCACCGTATTATTGGTTGGTAAAACTATTAGTCGCAATAGCCGCCCCGCGCAAACTGCGCGGGTATTACTTTTTGTGAAATAAAGCAGATGAAAGAGTGGTACTCAATGAAGCATTCCAAAGTGAAAATTAATGCATCTGGCTCGCAGTTAAGACCGCTAAGGAAGCATGATTGGATTATCCTATCCAAAGAATGACGCAGGCAGCAAGAAGGCAGTAACCGCCAAACAGGTGCCACTTGTCATGTTCAAGCCAGCCAGCCAACCAGCGAAGCGCCACTAAACCAGCAATAAAACTGAAAACCATACCTAGTAAACTCGGAAAAACGATAGAAGAAACAGACAGTGCAGCACTGTTATGGAAAGCACGAACCATTTCTTTGAAGATAACAACAGGCGTCAGCACAACCGCCAGGGCGAAGCTGAATTCTTCTGCAGTTTTTCGGGCAACACCTATGGATAATGCAGCAGAAATGGTTGCGCCTGAGCGGGAAAGCCCACGAAACGGCAGACATAACCCCTGTACCATACCCACAAGCACTGACTGGATTAAGGAGAGGTTTTCAGTGTGGCTTTCTTTTATTCGTGACGAAACAATGATGAGAATGCCCGAAACGAAAAGCCCAGAAGCAATCAGTTTACTGTTGCTGAACAGTGATTCTATTTCGAAATTCGACGTATTGCCAGCGAAATAAACCTTGATGATATGTTGTAGGGTCAAGCCTACAATACCTGTCATCATGGTGGCAGTAAAAATGCGTAGAGCATAATGTTTAAACGCCGCAACGGAACTAAAATAGGTTGAATGCCAGGATTTCCAGAAATGAACGATAACGGCAAACATAGTCCCCGAGTGAAGCATAACCAACAGCAATGTCATGTCTGGAGCACTTGGATCAAGCCCCAATATCTTTTCTGCCATAATAACGTGAGCCGAACTGGAAACGGGCAACAGCTCAGCTAACCCCTGAATGATTGCCAAAATCAATAAGTTTGAAAGGGCCATATTTACTCCGGATGATGGATTCCCAAGTTGAATAATCAGATAAAGTATCAGGTCATGAATCCATTCAGTCCCTTGCGAGAATATAATCCCTGGTGATTACATCTTTAATGATTTCATGCAGCGACGGGGTGAAGAAAGTGTTTCGTTTAACCTTTGTTTGACTTTACCCAAGAGCAGTTGGGGGCGTAATGTTATGCCTCTATTCGATTATTCTTATCTTCAGATAGAGGGTCAGATCTCTGACCTATGTGGAGTACTCTACGCATTGGCGGAAAACAGTACATCCGGATGTTGTTCCCTGCGCTCCGGAACCTTGCTTGATAGATCTGCATTGCAAACAACGTACGTAGGGTAGCGCCAGGAACTCTTTAATGTGTGAATTAAGACCATCGCAGGAAGTACGGTATTGATAACTGGCTGGACTGACCCCGCCCCGGTAGACGATCCTGCCCTATAGTTTGAGCATATGTTCCATGTGATTGAATACACAGCGGAAGCGATTGATTTC
This sequence comes from Klebsiella sp. BDA134-6, assembly GCF_015601345.1. Lineage (NCBI taxonomy): Bacteria > Pseudomonadati > Pseudomonadota > Gammaproteobacteria > Enterobacterales > Enterobacteriaceae > Klebsiella > Klebsiella sp. BDA134-6. The sequence goes on along the minus strand of NZ_CP064784.1, from coordinate 4,011,961 downwards.
TGGCCCTGCAAGTTGCATCTAAAGGTAAAAAGCGGTGAATGGCAACCTTTATACAACTCTTTACACACTGAGCCATATCCGATATGAAGGTTATCATTACTGTTTAAATTGTGTAGAAAACACCATGCTGCCTACTACGCCAAACTGGAATGATTTGCGCATTTTTTTGGAAGTGTATCGGACAGGAAGTTTGTCTGCTGCATCTCGTCAACTGAAAATAGATGTTTCTACCGCAAGTCGACATATAACTAGCCTGGAAAGAGCACTTTCATCGCCTGTTTTTGAAAGGCACTCAAATGGGCTCAAGATAACAGTGCGGGGCCGGGAGATTCTGGAATATGTCGAATCCATGGAATCTCAAATCCTGGCGATGATGGGGGCGCATCTTTCAGAAGTAAACAATATGCCTTCAGGGAAAATCAGGATTGGTACAATGGAAGGCATCGCCTCTTTTTACCTTGCTGAAAAATTTGCCATATTCTGTAAAAAATACAGTGAGATATCAGTTGAACTGTTGACATCATCTCATCAGGTTCATGTCAATCGTCGGGAAGCCGATCTTTTCCTGAGTTTTTATCCCTATGAAGTTAAGGGGCTGGATATAATGCCTATAGGCAAATTTAGCCTGTATCTCTATGCTGCACCGAGCTACCTTAGCCGGTGCGGAACGCCTGAGAGTAGAGCCGAATTGCATCAGCATAGCTTTATTAGCTATATCGAAGACCTGGTCGAACTGGATACTGTTCGGTGGCTGTACGAGGTGATCGAAAGGCCTGATATCGCCTTCAGTTCAAGCAGCATGGTTACGCAAATGTTTGCCGCAACCGGTGGAATAGGCATGGTCTTGTTGCCCGAATTCATGCAGGCTGAGCAATTTGGATTGCAAAAAGTGCTGCCTGAAACGGTTAGCGTTTCGAGAGTAGTGTGGTTATCCGTCCACCGTGATCTGCGTTACCTGCCTAAAATGAAGGCTGTTATAAGTTTTCTTATTCATCAATTTTCTACGGATTACCCCAATCAGGTTGGGGTCAAAATAGAGTAGTTTGTTGACGAAAAAAAAATTGCACTAAAAGAGTGCTACGCCACAAAAAGCCAAATAATGTTGGTATATGCAAACATCGTTATGAAATTTCCAGTTAAGCAATTTCTCTGTCGTTTTCCCCTTTAGCTATTTGCAAAACCAATAGAACGCACCATAAAGGTGCATTTTTGGCTTTGCAAATTTGCAAGGGCAAATGCAAAATCTCAAGTTTTTACCTCTTATCAGCTTTGGTAGTGTGAGTATGCAGGAGGTGAGCAGGATGAAATCAAATTTATGTGAGCATATTTTATTTATTGTTGATGCTGCAATACAACCGACGCTAGGGAGACAAATTACCGTTCATCGTCAGGCCTGGGATGAATTAGTTATTGCAGTGGTGGGCTTACTTATAGGTGATAAGTGTAATGTCCAGCGTTAACCTTAAACCGGTAATAAACAAAAAACATTGCAGTCATAGATTATAGTTATATTTGACGATGTAAAGAATATTGTCAGGTACTGAACGTCTTCAATATCGCTAACTGCTTCATGAATAACTACCATCAAGGTTGTTTACGTGACAGCAATTATCTTCTAACCATTTTTCTAATGAATAGTCAAATATAAGATGTATCTTGACATAAGAAAGAAGTTAGACGCGCATTTCGCGAAAATATCAAAAGCTAAAAGGTTTTAATCATGCAATTACCCGAAGTTAAGGTTGCTGCGGTTCATGCCGCACCGGTATATATGAATGCCAAAGCCACTCTTGAGAAAGCCATTGATTATATCGCTGAGGCGAAAAAAAATGGGGCTGAGCTGGTCGTATTCCCCGAATCTTTTATTCCTGGGTTTCCTGTATGGGCCGCATTATGGGGACCTATTCATAATCACAAGTGGTTTGAAACAATGGCCGAAAATAGTCTTCTCATCGACGGGCCGGAAATCCGAGCGTTGTGCAGCGCCGCTGCCCAATATGATGTTCTGGTGTGCATGGGATTCAGTGAACGAAGTGCGGTCAGCGTGGGCTGTTTATGGAATTCAAGCATTCTTATTAGTGAAAAGGGCGAAATACTCAATCATCACCGAAAGCTTGTTCCGACGTTCTATGAAAAAATGGTCTGGGCGCCGGGAGATGGGGCTGGTTTGTTCGTGGCTGATACACGCATTGGTCGCATTGGCAGTCTCATCTGCGGTGAAAACACAAATCCCCTGGCGCGCTATTCTTTGATGGCGCAAGGAGAACAAATCCATATTTCGCAGTGGCCCTCAATCTGGCCGACCAAGAAACCATCTTGTGGTGGAAATTTTGACAATCAGGTAGCAAACCGTATCCGCGCAGGAGCACATTCTTTCGAAGCTAAATGTTTCGGTATTATGAGCGCTTCCTTAATGGACGAAGAAATGAAACGGATGCTAACAGAGTGGGATAGCTCGGTGGCTGACATCATCGAACAGACTCCACAAGCTGCGACAATGTTTGTTGACCCGACAGGTACGCCAATTGGCGATATCCTTCAACATGAAGAAGGGATCGCATATGCGACATTCCAACTCAAAAAAATCATCGAGTTAAAACAGTTGCACGATGTAGTCGGATATTATAACCGATTCGATGTATTTAATCTGACGGTAAATCGTAACCGCTTGAATCCGGCGACATTTACAACCTCAAGCGTAGCAGAGAATATCCCCTTGCCGTCAGGATTTAAGGTTGAAACGAACGATATTGCTGACGTTTAAATCATGCGTATAGGAAATAATTATGATGTTTGGAATACCATCGTAATAGGGTTGCAAAGAGTCAAAGGGAAATTGAAGTTGCTGAGTTAAATAACATAAATACTTAGGGGTTTGTTAATGAATAAACATATTATGGTCTTAAAAGTATTTCGCTCGTCATTGATCGCTTTATCCTTATTAGGATCGACATCTCTGCTTGCTAAAGAAACGGTGAAAATTGCTTTTATCGGTCCACTAACTGGCGGTGCCAGCGCAACTGGGTTAGGTGGCCGAAACTCAGCTCAGCTGGCGGTAAACCAACATAATGCCGATCCGGCAGCAAAATATACCTTTGAGCTGATAAAGTTTGACGACGAGTGCAAACCCGCCACAGGAGTTCAGGTGGTCACCAAAGCGGCCACGAATAATTCCATTATTGCCGCTATTGGTCATTACTGTTCTGCGGTGGCTGCTGTCACTGTAAATACCTATCATCGTTTTGGTTTACCGCTAGTCGTCTGGGGCGCTGTATTGCCGGAAATCACCTATGGCAATAATTATAAAGAAATTCATCGTGTCAATGGCACGATGATTAACGAAGGCAAACTGGCTGCAGAATATGTAAAAAACAGCGGTTTTAAACGTATAGCTGTAATTTATGACACCACTGATTATGGAAAAGGGCAAAGCAAATACTTTCTGCAATATCTGAAAGAAAACCCGCAAGCCAGCGTAGTCAGTTCGTTTGGCGTGGACATTAGTCAGCAGGACTTTTCCGCTGAGCTAACAGCGGTACAAAAGAGCAACCCTGATATTATCTATTTCGGAGGGCTGACGCCACAAGGGGTAGCGCTTCGTGCACAAATGCAGCGTATGGGGATTAGCAAACCTATGATGGGCGTGTCTGGCATTTTGAACTCCGGTTTTATTGACGGTGTAGGCAAGGAGGCTGCTGAAGGAGTGGTGTCATTCCACAACGGTGCACCGATCGACAAATACTCGCAAGGTGCAGCCTTCCTCAAAGCCTATAATATGGCCGGTTTCAAGGAGGAGCCTGATGCCTACGGCCCGTTTGCTTATAGTGCGGCAACGTTGATCATGGATGCAGTAGAAAAAGTGGGGCCTGACCGCAAGAAGGTGCGTGACGTGCTCAATCACACCGCGGGTTATAAATCCTTAGTTGGGACGATTAACTTTGATGACCATCGCCAGAATCTAACTAACGCCTATCAATATGTGGTGCAGGATGGTAAGTGGGTGTACTGGCCTGACAGTAAATATGGGCATGCAATAGAGAAATAACTCATTTTTTAGCAGAAGCGTTGTTATAGGCAAGAGAGGATGGTTTATGGAATATAGTTTTTTATTCCAGCATTTTTTTAACTTCCTGATGCTGGGGACGATATACGCGCTAGTAGCGGTCGGATTTTCCCTTTATTTTGGGGTGGTGGATGTTGTGCAGTTTTCGCATCCCGATGTAATGACACTGGGAGGGTTCGCAGGATTAGGTGGGATAGTACTGGTATCCGCGCTGGGATTGACTGGTAACGCTTTCGCATTGATAGCAATGTTGATCAGCGCATTTGTCGTAGTCGGTATCGTTGGTGCCCTGATTGGGCGCTATCTGGTACTACCTTTAAAAGGATCGTCTCCGATCAATGTATTGCTGATTACCTTGATGACAGGAACTGCGATTCGCGAAGCGTTGCGGATTTTTGTTCCTGGCGGCTCTAACCCCTCGCCGTTTCCTATGGTCTTGCCCGACGCGTTAGTGGTGGTTAACGGCGTTTCCGCGCGAGTCAGCAGCCTGATTCTGCTGCTGATAGGCGCGCTGGCTATTATAGGAACACATCTCCTACTCACCCGAACTCGCTTGGGGATGGCGATCCGCTGCGTAGCGCAGGATGAAGAGACGTCTCGCTTTCTTGGAATCAACTTCAAACGTGTTGTCATCATCACTTTTGTCATCGGGTCTTGCCTGGGGGCCCTGGCAGGCATCATGTCCGGCCTATACTACCGCCAGATTATTTTCAATATGGGACTGATGCTTGGGGTTATCGGTTTTTGTTCTGCTGTAGTTGGTGGACTGGGCAGTCTCCTTGGCGCGGTACTGGGCGGCTTTCTATTCTCTGCCCTACAGGTATTAGCGACCGTTGCGTTGCCGATCCCCAGTGCATACAAGGATGTTTTTGCTTTTGGGGCGATGATCCTAATAATCGCCATACGCCCGACCGGTTTACTGCGTGAACGTTATCAGGAGCGGGTATGAATCTTAAACTGTTATTCATGCGGGCTGACGGTCTGTTAGGACTGGCTATCGTTATTGCCCTGTGTATTGGCGAGGCGTGCTTATTACTGCTGCTGGAATCACAACTGGCACTATTTCTGCTTCTACTGTTGACGGTGGTTCTATGGTTCACCGTACGGCGGGTGGGTCTTGCACAGGCAGCTGGCAGTGCTGTGGCCTGCCGAGTAGGTGCGGCGAACATGCTGGTTTGTCTTGGTATTTTCATTTTGATTCTGATTTTCCGTGAGGAGCATTACGCATTACTGATGATCGGGACGGTTCTGCTTTTTACTACCGCAGGTATCGGCCTCAATATTCAAACCGGATTAACGGGGTTGGCCAATTTCGCGGGCGCTTCTTTTTTTGCCAGCGGGGGCTACACCATGGCGGTGTTAGTGCAAAAAGGAACTATTCCGCATGAGTTGGCTCTTCTGGCCGGTGGCGCTATATCGGCACTTATAGGGATTTTGCTATTACTGCCGGTTCTGCGTACTCGTGGATATTATTCGGCTCTGGTAACGATTGCTTTTGGTCTTCTGTTTAGTTCATTTCTTCAAGTTAATGAGCATTTGGGTGGTAGCGAGGGGCTTCAGGTAGAAGGTCTCAGATTGTTTGGCTGGGATATGAGTACAGGCTTTGAATGGGGAGGCGGTGAAGTTTCTTTTTATTTTGCCTACTGTGTGCTGGCGATACTGGTTTTCCTAATGGCGTCCTTACTCGCACACGCTATCGAGTGGTCTGCTATCGGGGTTAATCTCGATGCGACCCGCAATGATGAATTAGTGAGCTCGACCTTTGGTATCAGTACACAGCGCTGGAAAATTACAGCCTTCTTGCTGGGAAACTTTGTCATCGGCGTGGCGGGTGCACTCTATAGCGGCATGACTGGGTTTATAAGCCCTGCTGGGGCAACTTTCGAACAATCACTGCTACTAATTTCCATTATTGTTCTGGGGGGAATAGGCAATACCTGGGGCACGCTGATTGCGGCCACATTCATTATTTTATTGCCGGAAAAGCTGCATGCCTTACAGGAATATCGCGTCCTGCTCTTCTCAGTATTGGTTGTGATTATTCTGATGTTCAGTCCGAAAGGGCTGGTGCCTCGTGCAATGCGTAATTTCTCGCGCAAAAGGGGGATACATGAATAAAGGATGCTGGCTAAGCTGTCGCGAGCTAACGATGAAATTCGGAGGGCTGGTTGCGCTTGATTCATTCGATATTGATGTACATGGTGGCGATGTGATCGGTTTACTCGGACCAAACGGTTCGGGGAAAACGACCTTTTTCAATGTGTTGACCGGACTTTATAAACCCTCGGATGGCAGCATTACATTTAATGGCAACAATCTGTTCAATCGTTCGCCGAGCGAAATTAACCAGGCAGGGGTGGCGCGAAGTTTTCAACGTTGCAGACTGATGCTGGAGTTATCCGTATTCGATAATCTAATGGTGGGTGCCCATAATCAGTTTGACCATAGTCTAATTAAAAATCTGCTATGGCGGCGCTTTCTTGGCCGGAATCTCTCTGCATTTGAGCGCCGAGCCCGAGATATTTGCGCCCGTTTCAATCCGGAAATAGCCGATCGGTTATTTGATCCCGCAGGCAGTTTCAACATGATTGATCGGCGTCGCATAGAACTTTGCCGAGCTCTACTCGGCCAGCCCCGGCTGCTCCTCTTGGACGAACCTTCAGCGGGAATGACGCATGATGAAACATTCCGGCTAATGGAAGATGTCACTGCATTTCAACGCGAGGAACCGCAGCTGGCTATTATCCTGATCGAGCACGAGATGCAGGTCATTGAGAAAATGACCCATCGCTGCATCGTCCTGAACTTCGGCAAGAAAATATGCGAGGGGCCATACCGGGATGTGATCAGTAATCCACAGGTGCGCCAGGCTTATCTGGGAGACGACAAATGAGAGAAGATTTGCTGGTTGTGGACAATGTGGTGACGGGTTACGACAGCGTCAATGTATTGGAAGGCGTATCGCTGCGCGTCAGAGCGGGAGAGATTACCTGTTTGCTAGGCGCTAATGGAGCGGGGAAAAGTACCTTGATTAAGGCAATCTTCGGACTGCTACCGCTGCGTTCAGGGGCAATACACTTCGCAGGACAAAGCATCAGTAATTGGGATACGCATCGTATCGTGGGCCAAGGGATTGCGGCGATCCCGGAAGGAAACAAGGTTTTTCCACGAATGACGGTAATTGATAACCTTAAGGTAGGTGCGTACCTGGAACCATCAAGAACTAAAATCGCGGAGCGACTGGAGCGCGTATTTGCGCTTTTTCCCCGGTTAAGCGAACGGCGGGAGCAGTTTGCCGGCACACTATCGGGTGGAGAACGTTCGATGGTCTCTATCGGCCGTGGATTGATGAGCAATCCACAACTATTGGTGATAGACGAACCTTCTCTTGGTTTGTCTCCGTTGTATGTGAAGGAGAACTTTCGTCTTATCAGCGAGCTTTGCGCTAATAAATGCACCATCCTGTTGATAGAGCAAAACGTGCATCAGACTCTGGAGGTCGCTCACCATGGATACGTTATTGCACAGGGAAGGGTTGTAGCCAGTGGCGAAGCTGCTGCGCTGCAAAGGAGTCCTGAAGTCAGCAAGGCCTATTTTGGCAACGGTCAACCGACAGTAGAGGAATGATGAACATGGTATATCCCAGAGTCTACCCTTTGCGCAAACCGGAGGGATTTACGCCGCAGGTGCAGCGCTGGTCGACGCGTTTTCCTCCAGGCTGCAGCGCATTACATCTCGGATTCTTTGCAGTGCAGATACCTGAAGGCTGCAGCAAGACAGATCCAGCATTTGATACTTGGCTGAAGGCGGCATTCGAGGGTAAGTATGCACCCATTGCACGGGATCACGCTTGTTTTAAAGATGAATCAGGCATGTTTAACTTTGTGGTGACAGCTTACTGGACGGATAGCATGGCATTTACAGGCTGGCGGCAAAGCGAGCAACAAGGAGGTTGGTGGGATCGTCCAGAACGGTTGTCCGGTCCTTATGGCTACTGGCGCGAAATGTTGACAGTACCACTCGAACGACTGGAAAACCTGTATTGGTCGGATTATATGGCCGCGCTGAGCAAGGCGTTGCCGATCGAGCCCGCACCCTACAGTGGTTATTTCGGTGCAATGCGTGACCGCATCCCTTTAGCAGCGTGTGATCCTCTAGATGGGACCGATGATTTACCGCCAGCGTCGGAAGCGAAACCCGGTCATAGGTATTTTGTGGTGCCACCACACAATTTGGCGATGATTCGCTCTGCCAGTTTTTGGGGGAATTGCGATGAGGAGCAGCGCGTAGACTATGAGCAGAAACTACGAGATCCATTGGCTCGTGGTATGGATTACCTGCGAACTCAGCCAGCGCAAAGTGGCTGCTGCGCGCTGCGTTTCCAACAAACACTGAATGAACATGGCCAATCTTTACCGGAGACTCATGCCCATGCATATTTTCTCAGCCTGAAACATATGGAACGTTGGGCCGAAGGCCATGCCTCGCATGAGGCCATTTTTCATGCAGCCATTGCACGCTATCGAAAATACGGTGCAGCCAACCAATTACGTACCTGGCACGAAGTTTATGTATTGCCGCGTGGCAGCCAGCACTTTGAATATATAAACTGCCATTCCAAAACCGGCTTATTACCTTTTTTCGAACGAATTGAAATTTGATTCGTCATGGTAAGGAAAATCTCTGGTATTTCGGCATCGGATATTTTCCTGGAGAAAATGACTTGTCACCTCGAACACATGAGTTGGCAACGATGAAGGCTATGGACTGTTGTCTAGTTCAGCATGTTGAGCCCTCGATAATAAGCTTTACCTGCCAATGCAGTTGAATGGCTCACGGCTGTTACTATTATAGCTGGCTCAATGAGAGCCTTCTTGGCCATCTTGCTAGACAATAGCCGTACCCGGATGATCGCTATCATGCCATGATTTTTCCTGACCATCTGACCCTCCCCCTTCAGGAAGGAAGCGGGAGGGTCATAACAGATAGAATGTTGAGCTTTCACTACGAGGAAAAGAATTTTGGGGTGGACATGCTCCAGGACGCACTAGTGCCGTGTGGCATGGTGGCCGAAAATATCGTGGTCAGACAAATTATGAGTCATCGTTGTCGTGGGGAATCCAGCAATAACCTGCTCCCCGCAGGTCTTGCCCGGTAAGTTCTCAACATAACTCGCGAACACTATACTGACTTTGTGCCAGGGTCAGAAAGACGAGGATCTCTGATTTAGCACTGCACTGAATTTGGGCCAGGGTCAAAAAATGCGTGGAACTAAAACAGGCGTGCTTACAATAACACTGGTTTTATTGGTCGGTATTTGATCAATGGTTGTGAATTTAGTGGGGTACAAACTGGGGTACAGCGTGAAGAAGCGATAACCGGAAGTGCGGGCTTGCTTCAGCGAGCAACTTCCCATAAGCTGGCAAAAAGTATAGAGATTTAATCTACATGACTCGGGGTGCCCTTCCTTGTGAAGGCTGAGAAAAACCCGTACCACCTGATCTGGATAATGCCAGCGTAGGGAAGTCAGAGACCGCAGGGTCGTCGCTTCTTCATCGCCTGGCGGGAGCAAACGATGTCTGACCTGCTGAACCCCGCGCATATTGCCCATCTGCGGCACCTTTTTCACCACCATTCCCCTCTTGTGCACTGCATGACGAACGACGTGGTGCAGACCTTTACCGCCAACGTCCTGTTGGCGATTGGCGCATCCCCGGCGATGGTTATCGACCCGGACGAAGCCAGCCAGTTTGCCGCTATTGCCGATGCTCTGCTGATAAATGTCGGTACGCTGACCGTCGAACGCGCGGCGGCGATGCGTGCGGCGGCGCGCAGCGCGCAGCAGGCGGGCAAGCCCTGGGCACTGGACCCGGTGGCGGTCGGCGCGCTGACCTTACGGACAGAGTTTTGCCGGGAGCTGCTGGCGCTGCAGCCTGCCGCCGTTCGCGGTAATGCCTCGGAAATTATGGCCCTGGCCGGAATGAGCGGCGGCGGGCGCGGCGTCGATACCACCGATACCACCGCCGCCGCGCTGCCCGCGGCCCAGGCGCTGGCCCGCCAACTGAATACCGTGGTCGCGGTCACCGGTGAGGTCGATTACATCACCGATGGCCAGCGTACGCGCGCGGTCACCGGCGGCGATCCGCTGATGACCCGGGTAGTGGGCACCGGCTGCGCGCTATCGGCGGTGGTTGCCGCCGCTGCGGCGATGCCCGGCGATCGGCTGGAAAACGTGGCCGCAGCCTGCGGTCTGATGAAGCGCGCGGGGGGAAAAGCGGCGCGACAGGGCGGCCCCGGCAGCTTTACTCCTGCCTTCCTCGATGCACTCTATGCGGGAGGTGATCTGTGAAACGAATTAATGCGTTAACCATCGCCGGCACCGACCCGAGCGGCGGCGCGGGGATCCAGGCGGATCTCAAAACCTTCTCAGCGCTGGGCGCTTACGGCTGCTCGGTCATCACCGCGCTGGTGGCGCAAAACACCCGTGGCGTCCAGTCGGTGTACCGTATCGAGCCTGATTTTGTCGCCGCGCAGCTCGATTCGGTTTTCAGCGATGTGCGCATCGATACCACCAAAATCGGGATGCTGGCGGAAACCGATATCGTCGAGGCGGTGGCGGAACGGCTGGCGCGCTACCGGATAACCAACGTGGTGCTGGATACCGTCATGCTGGCAAAAAGCGGCGATCCGCTGCTCTCAGCCTCGGCGGTGGAGACGCTACGTCAGCGCCTGCTGCCGCAAGTCTCGCTGATCACCCCGAATCTGCCGGAAGCGGCGGCGCTGCTGGATGCGCCGCATGCCAGAACGGAAAAAGAGATGCTGGAGCAGGGCAGAGCGTTGCTGGGAATGGGCTGCGGAGCGGTATTAATGAAAGGCGGCCATCTCGATGATGCGGAAAGCCCGGACTGGCTCTTTACCCGCGACGGGGAGCGGCGCTTTACCGCGCCGAGAGTCCAGACCAAAAATACCCACGGTACTGGCTGTACGCTGTCGGCGGCGCTGGCGGCCCTGCGTCCGCGTTACGATGATTGGGGGCGAACCGTGGCGGAAGCCAAGGGCTGGCTCTCGGCGGCGCTGGCGCAGGCCGATTCACTGGAAGTGGGGCACGGCATCGGCCCGGTACACCATTTTCACGTATGGTGGTAGTCTTCATGCCTGGCGAAAAGTATACTGTTTCCTGACTTTCGCCAGGAAAAAACACGATGGAACAAGCGCATACCCTGTTGATCGCACAACTGAACGAGCGTATTGCAGCGCCGGATAACACGCCGCTGTACCTGAAGTTTGCTGAAACGGTTAAAAATGCTGTTCGCAGTGGTGCGCTGGAGCACGGTAATATTCTCCCCGGCGAGCGCGACCTGAGCCAGTTGACGGGGGTGTCGCGCATTACCGTTCGCAAAGCGATGCGGACGCTGGAAGACGAAGGGGTGGTGACCCGAGCTCGCGGCTACGGTACGCAAATCAATAATATCTTTGAGTATTCATTGAAAGAGGCGCGCGGTTTTTCGCAGCAGGTGGTGCTCAGAGGAAAAAAACCTGACACTCTGTGGGTCAACAAACGGATAGTGAGCTGCCCGGATGAGGTGGCGACACAATTGGCGATTGCCCCGCAAAGTGATGTATTTTTGCTCAAGCGAATTCGCTATGTGGATGATGAGGCCGTGTCCATAGAAGAGTCCTGGGTTCCTGCCCAACTGATTCATGATGTTGATGCTATCGGCGTGTCGCTGTATGACTATTTTCGCAGTCAGCATATCTTCCCGCAGCGTACGCGCTCGCGTGTCAGTGCACGTATGCCGGATGCCGAATTTCAGTCGCACATTCATATGGATGAAAAAATACCGGTGCTGGTTATCAATCAGGTTGCACTCGATCAACAACAGCGGCCGATTGAATACAGCATCAACCGCTGTCGTAGCGATCTATACGTTTTTGTGTGCGAGGAGTAATGCTTCGCGCGTTGGGCTACAATCACCGCCGCGATGTCCTACCACCCAGGACGCAACCGCATTACCAAGCAGTACCGACTCGCCCAGCGTCCATCCCGAGGCGAGTCCGGCTAGCGTCCCTCCGGCGTGGCTGTCACCTGCACCGATTGTATCGACTACCGCCACAGGGAACGGTGCTGCCAGTCCCTGTTCTTCCGCGCTGAAGTACCATGCACCCTCTTCGTCATGACGAACAATCAACGGCATTGCGAATTTCTTTAGCCAGGCCTGACCAACCGCTTCGGTTGCCACGGGTAATCTAAAGCGCTCTGCGGCGATCTCCGCCTCCTGACGATTCAGCGAAACAATGGGCTTACAGGCCATGATTCGCTGCATTAACGTCTCGGGGATATCAGCGATACGCGGGCCGAAATCGATATACGGCGTAATATCGCGCAGAGATTCCAGCCAGTGCACCAGCACTTCCCCGCAGGGTGATGCCAGTTGATAACCAGAAAGTGACACCAGGCTTTGCGGCGGAACAGTTAGTTGCGCCAGCCAGGCGGGATTCCACTGGTTTTCAACACCGCTAAACGACATAAACGTGCGTTCGCCGTCCGGCTCAACCAGCGCAAGACACCAGCCGTTGTCACCCGTGACGCCGTCGATGCGGCTGGAAAGCCCTTCCCGGGCCATGTTATTACGGATGATATCAGCCCATACGCCTTGTCCAACGGGTAGGGCGTTATCGGCTTCCATTCCCAGACGTTTCAGGGCAACCGCAATATTCAGGGCACAGCCGCCAATATTGACGCTTTGCTGTTGCAGTTCAATATCACAGCCTCGCCAGGGGAGGGCGTAAGCGTCAGCAATCACATCGATGACCGCCGCGCCGACGATGGTGATGGGACGCTTGTTGCCTAAGGTGGGTAATCGTTGCATCAGATTCATGATGCCTCCCGTTGCTCTCGGTAGTGTGCAAGCGCCGTGGCGTAGCGGGTAAAGTCGAGTTGGTTCACTTCATCAAGCTGTTGCTTCAGGGTGGCGTCGATAGCAGAAATCCCCCTCAGTGCACCGCAAATTGCAGTTGCCATTGCGCCGATGGTGTCGGTATCGCCACCGAGATTTGCGCACAGAATGGCGCAGCGGTTAGGGTCGCCTCCAGCCAGCTCAACCATCGCAATTGCGCAGGGAACGGATTCAAGGGTACTGGTGCCTGCGCCAACGCGCTGATAGAGCCCCTCACAGGCTGATTCAATACCATCTGCCTGACGTACCACGCACAAAGCCAACTCCAGCCTGGCAGCCAGCGAGGCACTAAAAGTGGTGATCCGCTTTTCCTGCGCCTGGCGTGCCACAGCAGGCAGCGAGTCGACAATCGCCTGCCAGCTATCTCCTTCGATAGCCCGAGAGATTGCCCACGCCACCACGACGGCACCCGCAATCGCGAGGTCGGATTTATGCGTGGGGCTGGAAGCCAGCGCCACCTCATCAATAAAGCTGTCTAGCTGTGTTGGTGCGAGCAGGCAGCCTAGCGGTGAGACGCGCATCGCCGCCCCATTCGTGACGCCGTTGTTCTCCAGTTCATCGATCGGTACTGCGTCGCGAATGGCATTGAGCGCAATTTTAGAAGTCGGACCCAGCACGTTTTTATTGAACGCATCGAACCCTTCAGCCCAGGCAAGGATATTGCGCCCGATAACTTCTGGTGAGATTTTGCCATGGCATTCAATGATGGCATCCGCGAGGCAGAGCGCCATCGATGTATCATCCGTAAATTCGGCACGATTAAAGTAACAGGCTGCATTGTTTTCAGCCGGTCCGGGTAGAAAGCGATCAATCCACCCAAAGTGAGCTTTAACGCGTGAGCGAGGCCAGAGTTCAGACGGCATGCCCATCGCATCGCCTAATGCCTGCCCGTAGAGCGCGCCGAGAATACGTTCCGTTTTCATTTAACTTCCTCTTGTTTCAGTGCAGCATCGCAATCGTCGTTTTGCACCTTAATAGCGGTGATCTCTGTATCCGATTCGCGAAAGAAAATCATAAACAACACGGCGATAACGGCGATCATAGCGGCGCCGAAGCCCCACATTCCTGCCCAGTTGAAGGTCAACCCATTTACCGGCTCTTGATAAGCAAACATTTTCTCCATCATTACGCCGCCCAGACGATAGCCGAGTAAACTGCCAAACCCCTGGCAGCAGAGCGTGATTAGCCCTTGCGCCGCCGTACGCATGTGTACCGGTGCTTTTTTATCAACGTAGATATAGGCAGTAACGTAATAGAAATCGTAGCTTACGCCGTGAAGCAAAATTCCAAGAAACAGCAGGGCATAGGTGAAGTATTGATCTGCACCGCCGTAGACGAAAAATCCGTAACGAATCGCCGCGGTGATAAGACCAAGTAATAATACCTTTTTAATGCCAAAGCGTGTGGTGAAGAACGGTAGTGCCAGCATGAAGAAAATTTCAGAGAACTGGCCGAGCGTCATCCATCCTGTCGCGTTTTGCATTCCGACTTCCGTGAGGTAGCCGTTGGCGAAGATGTAGTAGAAAGCCAGCGGCATAGCGAACAGGAATGAGCAGAAGAAAAACACAAGGAAGTTTTTATCACGTAACAGGATGAGCGCGTCCAACCCCAGCATCACTTTTAAATCCAGCTTGCCGGTACTCTTCGGCGGCGTATCGGGCAGCATAAAGGCAAAAATACCCAGCAGCACCGAGCTGCCAGCAGTGATCAACAAAGGGATATTGGTCGGAGAAATATCGCTATAGCCCATCATTTGTGGCAGAAAGCCGCAGACCAGGCCTGAGACAATCCAGCCAATGGTGCCCATCACGCGAATGCGGGGAAAATCACGTTCGACATCCGGCACGTTGGCAAAAGCGATGCTGTTGGTCAGTGCAATGGTCGGCATATACGTGAGGGAATAGGCCAGCAACAACGGGAAGAAGCCGCTGAAGGTGGTTTGCTGCGCGGCGAAATACATTAATACCGCGCCGACAAACATCA
Source organism: Klebsiella sp. BDA134-6 (assembly GCF_015601345.1). NCBI lineage: Bacteria > Pseudomonadati > Pseudomonadota > Gammaproteobacteria > Enterobacterales > Enterobacteriaceae > Klebsiella > Klebsiella sp. BDA134-6. The sequence continues at coordinate 3,996,958 of NZ_CP064784.1, read as the reverse complement.
GTACGGCCAGCACTTTCTGTGCTGAGAAAAAGCGATCGGTCAATGAACCTACGAGGATCGGCGAAAGGATCGCCGCAATGGCGGTACAGGCATAGGACCAGCCAATTTCACCAGCGGTAAATCCGCTTTTATTCAGCCATAACCATAAAGGGACAAACCACGCGCCCCAGATAAACCACTCAATGAACATCATGAATGACAGCTTTACTGTAGTTTTCATCTTTAAATCCTTCATGATAGGTAAGGTACGTAATAACAATACCATTATATAATACCTTTTAAATACCTTTTAAATACCTTTTAAATACCTTTGGGGTGGAATTTTGACCGATATAACATTTTCCCGGTTATGGATGATGTCAGTGGATGACATTTAAAAATCCCTCTGCAATGGAAAAATCCCACTTTCGATACCAGACTTATTGCTGCCCAAAATAATTGGGTTGGGAAAACGCATGCCGGTTTCGACCGGCACTTACGGGAGATAGCTATGACTGATATTACGCAGTTGCTTGGCAAAGATGCCGACACGCTTTTACAGCACCGCTGTATGACAATTCCAGCCGACCAGCTCTATTTACCGGGGGCGGATTATGTCGATCGGGTGATGGTGGATAACAATCGTCCACCGGCGGTGCTGCGTAATATGCAAACCCTGTATAACACCGGCCGCCTGGCGGGAACCGGGTATTTGTCGATCCTGCCGGTCGATCAGGGCGTAGAGCATTCTGCTGGCGCCTCATTTGCCGCCAACCCGCTGTACTTTGATCCGAAAAATATCGTCGAACTGGCCATTGAGGCCGGTTGTAACTGCGTGGCCTCCACCTATGGCGTGCTGGCCTCGGTGTCGCGCCGCTATGCGCACCGTATCCCCTTCCTGGTCAAACTAAACCACAACGAAACGCTGAGCTACCCGACCGAATACGATCAGACGCTGTACGCCAGCGTTGAGCAGGCATTCAATATGGGCGCCGTGGCGGTCGGGGCGACGATCTATTTCGGTTCCGAACAGTCTCGTCGGCAAATCGAAGAAATCTCCGCTGCGTTTGAACGCGCGCACGAACTGGGTCTGGTGACCGTACTGTGGGCCTATCTGCGTAATTCGGCGTTTAAGAAAGATGGCGTCGACTATCACGTCTCCGCTGACTTAACCGGTCAGGCCAACCACCTGGCGGCGACCATCGGCGCAGATATCGTGAAGCAGAAAATGGCGGAAAATAACGGCGGCTATAAAGCGGTGAACTTCGGCTATACCGACGATCGGGTTTACAGCAAGCTCACCAGCGATAATCCGATCGATCTGGTGCGTTACCAACTGGCGAACTGCTATATGGGCCGTGCCGGGCTGATTAACTCCGGCGGCGCGGCGGGCGGCGAAACCGATCTGTCCGACGCCGTGCGCACGGCGGTTATTAATAAGCGCGCGGGCGGCATGGGGCTGATCCTCGGACGTAAGGCGTTTAAAAAATCGATGGCCGACGGTGTGAAGCTGATCAATGCCGTGCAGGATGTCTATCTGGACGGCAAAGTCACGATCGCTTAAGCACTCGCGTCGTCTGCCTTCCCCGGCGGCGCTGCGCCTGGCTGGGCTACCGGTTCAACGCCGTCTGCGGGCCGGTAGCCCGGACAGGCGCACCAAGCGCCGCCTCCAGGATCCCGCTTATTCGCGAATTAGCCGCGCCGTGTGCTGTAGCGTTTTATATGCTTCATAGCGCCGCTGATGATCGGCGCTAAATTGTTCTACGCAGCGATAGGTTTTATCCACCCGCGTAAACTGCTTCATCGCTTCCGGTAGGGAAGGGGCGACTTTACCTGCTACCGCGCCGAGGATGGCCGAACCTAACAGTACCGGCTCGCTGCTGGCGGTGCTAACTACGGTAACGCCGCAGGCATCGGCTAATAGCTGACGCACCAGCGGATGCTGTCCGGCACCGCCGCTAATGATGATATTCTCGCTGCGGATGCCGCACGCCTTCTGCGCGTCAATAATCTGCCGCAGGCCGTAACCGATCCCGCACAGCCCGGCGACGTAGAGCGCCATCAGGTTGTCCAGGTCCCGCTCCATCCCCAGCCCGGCGATAATTGCTTTCGCGTGCGGGTCGGCCAGCGGCGCCCGATTACCTAAAAATTCAGGCACCACGTGCAGCCCGGCGGCGAGTGTGACCGCAGCAGAAGAACTTTCCACTTTCGCCAGCACGCTATCGGCAAGATAAACCGGTAGCGGGACGCCGCGCGCCTTGGCCAGCGCCTTAGCCTCGGCGGCGGCGGGATGGAAGCTCAGCAACTGGTCGATGGCCGCTCCGGCCGCGCTCTGTCCGCCTTCGCTCAGCCAGAACCCTGGCACCATCGCCGAGTAATATGGTCCCCAGACGCCGGGCACGAACACCGCTTCCTGAGTGGTGGTCATGGTGCAGGAGGAGGTGCCGAAAACGTAGGCCATGTTATTGACCGCGCCGTTAAGCACGCCGACGGTGCCGATACCACCCGCGTGGGCATCGATCATACCGACCGCCACCGGAGTACCGACGGGCAGGCCCATCTCCTCTGCCGCCGTGGCGCAGAGGCCGTCGCCGCAGGGGGTTCCCGGATCGACAATACGCTGGCCGATGCGGACAAAATCTTCATCCGCCAGCTCTTCGAGGCCAATCTGGCGGAAGTACCCGGCGTCCCAGCGTTGTTCATGCGCCAGGTAGGTCCATTTACAGGTCACGGTGCACGCCGAGCGGGCTAAATCGCCGCTTGAGCGCCAGGTCAGATAATCCGCAAGATCGAAGAAGTGGCGCGCCTGCTGATAAGTGTGCGGGCGGTTCTCCTTCAGCCAGAGAATTTTCGGCGTTTCCATCTCTGGCGAGATTTTACCGCCGACGTACCGCAATACCGCGTGGCCCGTGGCGTTAATTTTTTCCGCCTGCCCGGTGGCGCGGTGATCCATCCAGACGATGATATTGCGATCCGGGTCTTCCGAAGGACCGACCGCCAGCGGCGCATCGTTTTCACCGATCACCACCAGCGAGCAGGTGGCATCGAAGCCGATACCGGCAACCGAGGACGGCGCGACGCCGGCGCTGGCCACCGCCGTTTTAATGCAGTAGCACACCGCCTGCCAGATCTCTCGGCTTGACTGTTCCACCACATTTCCGGCACTGCGAAATAGGGTAATTTCCCGGGTCGCGTGGGCGACAAGGTCTCCCCGCAGATTGAACACTCCGGCGCGAACGCTGCCCGAACCGACATCGACGCCAATAATATGTTGCGTATCGCTTTGCATAAAATCCTCTCACACAGGCTGGTTGAACGGTCAGAGATCCACGCTGTTCGGCAGGATCACGATGTCGCGTACGGTGACGTTTTTCGACCGCGTCACCATAAACAGCACTGACTCGGCCACTTCAATCGGCTGCATCAGGCTGCCGTTGGCCAGCGCTTCGTCCATTTTGGCTTTCGGCCAGTCGTCCAGCAGGGCGGTGACTACCGGGCCCGGCAGCACGGCGCCGACGCGCACGCCGTACTGGGAAACCTGGCGGCGGGTGGTATGCACAAACGCCTGAACGGCAAATTTCGACGCGGTATAGATAGGCTCCCAGATCACCGGTACCACGCCCGCGATAGAGCTGGTGAAGATAATGTCCCCGGACTTTTGCGCGATAAGATGCGGCAGGACGCTGCGCACGCAGCGGAAGGCGGCGTTGGTATTGAGGTGCAGCACGCGATCCCAGACGTCCGGGTCGCCCTCGGCCACCGGCCCGCCGATATAGGCTCCGGCGTTGGCGTGGAAAATATCAAGACGCCCGGTGAGCTGCAAAATTCCCTGCAGAAGGTTATCAACCTGATCCGCCTGCATCAGGTCAACCTGCAGGGCGAAGGCGTTTTCGCCGAGTTCGGCGACAAGTTTGTTGAGCTTTTCCCCTTCGCGGTCGATAAGCACCACTTTTGCGCCAGCCCCGAGCAGGGTTTTCGCGCATTCGAGGCCGATACCGGACGCCGCGCCGGTGATAGCGGCAACTTTACCGCTGAGGGAAGTATTCATAGAGGAGACAGAGTGGTTCATTTTATAATCCTTTACAGAGTTTGGTTGGCACTATCGAGCGCGAGGGCATCGCGTTCAACGTTAAAGACAAAAACTTGTTAAGGTATTGAATATGAGCGTCATTTCTTGAGTTTTTCTGGAATATTAATGCTGAATGCGTTAATACTTCGGAAAGTCGAATGGAAGCTCAATCGATGAAGCTCATGTTGCGCTAGCTTCATCGATTGAGCAAGTGGGGAAATTAACAGCGAAATGATTTTGTGACGCAAGTTGGGAAAATGAAGAAAATCACGATTTACGACCTGGCGGAACTTTCCGGCGTTTCGGCGAGCGCGGTGAGCGCTATCCTCAACGGCAACTGGAAAAAGCGCCGTATCAGCGCAAAGCTTGCCGAAAAGGTGACGCGGATTGCCGAGGAGCAGGGATATGCCATTAACCGCCAGGCCAGCATGCTGCGCAGTAAAAAATCGCACGTCATTGGCATGATTGTCCCCAAATACGATAACCGCTATTTCGGTTCGGTCGCCGAGCGCTTTGAGGAGATGGCCCGCGAGCGCGGCCTGCTGCCGATCATCACCTGTACGCGTCGTAGCCCGGAGCTGGAAATTGAAGCGGTAAAAGCGATGCTCTCCTGGCAGGTTGACTGGGTGGTGGCGACCGGGGCAACCAATCCGGACAAAATTACCGCCCTGTGCCAGCAGGCAGGCGTGCCCACGGTCAATCTCGACCTGCCGGGGTCTGTCGCCCCGTCGGTAATATCGGATAACTACGGCGGCGCGAAGGCGCTGACCCAAAAAATCCTCGCCAATAGCGCTCGCCGCCGGGGGGCGCTTGCGCCGCTGACCTTTATTGGTGGACGCAGCGGCGACCATAATACCAGCGAGCGTTTACGCGGCTTTCACGATGCGCATCGGGAGCTGGGGTTGAGCGTGCCGCAGGAGAACATCCTGGCGCCCGGTTATTCGAAAGGTAAAGTCGAGGCCTGCCTGCAAGAGCGGTTTGGCGCAGCGGAGACCCACTTGCCGGGGATATTTGTCAACTCGACGATATCGCTGGAAGGGGTGGTGCGCTGGCTATCGCAGGCGGGGCTGACCGGTAGCGAACAGCCGCCGATGGGCTGCTTTGACTGGGACCCGTTTGTCTATCTGCTAGGGCACGATATCGACATGGTGCAGCAGGACGTACCGGCGATGCTGGAAGCGGTGTTTCAGATTATCGATTCCGGCGATGCCAGCCAGCAGCGGATTGAAATTCCGCCGCTGTTGATGAGCAGCCGCTAAGCCGCTTTCTGGCGGTTGACGTTAGCGCGTCAGCAGCCAGCGGGCGGTATGTTCATCGGTCACCAGGCCATTGATCCAGCCGCCTTTAAGCGCCGCCAGAATCGCCGGACGTTTGTACTCGCCGCACGCCACCGCGATGCGCGGGCACTGGTTCTGGCGAATGTCATAGCTGGTAATCATTCTGTTGATTTCGCTGTCAACCACGCCGCCTTCGGCATCAATAAAGCGCCCCATAATCTCGCCGATGCCGCCGCGGGCGGTCAGCTCATCCATCTGCGCCTGATTGATAAAGCCGTCTTTGAAGATGGGGCTTTGGGTACCTAATGGCCCAATGCCGACAAAAATAACGTCCGCCTGGCGGGCGACGGCGGAAACGCTGCGGAACAGCCGGCTGGTGCACCACATGTCGTACTCCTCCTGAGTTTGCGCGTAGCGCGGCGCGGGCCACTGATAGTATTTGGCCTTAATTTTGCTGGTCAGCAGCAGCGGGACGTCATCGTAATAGTTGCACTGTCCGTCGGCGTCCATGGCGCTGATTAGCGCCACGCAGCGGGTATTCTGGCTATCGAAATCGATGCGCTGCAGCGCTTTTTTTAGGGTCAGGCCGGAACCCAGACCGATGATTTTCTCTTTATCATCCTGCAGATAGCGGGCCATCAGCTGATAGCAGCCGAACGACACGCTATCGAGGGTGCTTTCTTCGTTAAAGGCGGGCACGACATTGCACTCGATGAGCCGGTACTTCTCCTGCAGCAATTGTGCGTAATCGAGGCAGTTAGCCACCGGATGGTGCAGGCTAATCGACACGATCCCTTCTTCTTTCGCGGCGGCGATCAGCCGCTGCACCACCGGCCTCGAGGTGCCAAGCTGGCTGGCGATCTCGCTCTGATTCTGCCCGGCGATGTAGTACATCCATGCGGCGCGGACCTTCTGATCCAGCCGGATATCGTCTTCTTTGCTCATGGTTTCCCGCCCTAAGTTGCTGGCCGCGGCGTAATTTCACCCGGCGAATACCCGCATTCTGGCCGTGGTCAGGATAACTGGCAAGCTTTTGCTCTTTTTTGGTCATTTGTAATTTGTTTGGGTAATTGTTCTTTTGTGATCCATGGCTCTTATTTTGGTCAAATGATCAATTACAGTGAGCCCATCAACTCAAGGAGATCAGAACATGAACAATAAATTCACATGGCTTCACATTGGTCTGGGTTCTTTTCATCGCGCTCACCAGGCGTGGTATCTGCATCGTTTGATCGCTTCCGGAGATAAGCGCTGGCATATCGCGGCGGGGAATATTCGCAACGACGCCGAGCAGGTGGTCCAGGCGCTGGCGGCGCAGGGTGGACGCTACGTGCTGGAAACCGTCAGCCCGGAAGGGGAGCGCGAATATGAAGAAATCACCTCCATTCAAAAATTGCTGCCGTGGCAGGCCGGGCTGCAGCCGCTGATTAACGAAGGGGCAAACCCGCAGACCAAAGTTATCGCCTTTACCGTGACGGAAGGGGGCTACTACCTGAATACCCGCCATCAGCTGGAAACCAGCAACCCCGATTTGCAGGCGGATCTGGCAGGGGAGTGCAAAACCATTTACGGCACCCTTGCGCGGATTCTGGAAAAGCGCATGGCCGACAACGCCGGGCCGCTGACCCTGCTGAACTGCGATAACGTGCGCCATAACGGCGAACGCTTTCACGACGGCATGGTTGAGTTCCTGCAGCTAACCGGCAAGCAGGCGGTGATTGACTGGATGGCCGTCAACACCACCTGTCCGAATACCATGGTCGACCGCATTACACCGCGTCCGGCGGCTGACCTGCCCGCGCGCATCAAAGCGCAAACCGGTATTGACGATAAAGCGCCGGTGATGGGCGAGACCTTTATCCAGTGGGTAGTGGAAAACAACTTCCGCGATGAACGCCCGAACCTGGAAGCGGTCGGCGTGGAGATGGTTGCATCGGTGATCCCTTATGAAGAGGCGAAAATCCGCATACTGAACGCTTCGCATAGCTGCATCGCGTGGGCGGGGACGTTAATCGGCCAGCAGTATATTCATGAAAGTACGCTGACCGACTTCATCTACGCCATTGCCGACCGCTACGTCACCGAGGATGTGATTCCGTGCCTCGGCGATAACGGCATTGACCTGCCGACCTATCGTGACGTGGTGCTCAAGCGCTTTACCAACCCGTATATCCAGGACACCAACCAGCGCGTCGCTGCCGATGGCTTCTCGAAAATTCCGGCGATGATCGCGCCAACCCTGCAGGAGTGCTACCAGCGCGGCGTCCGCCCGGAAGCGACCGCCATGCTGCCCGCGCTGTTCTTCGTCTTTATGGAACAGTGGCATAAAGGAACCCTGCCGTATCAGTACCAGGACGGCATCCTCGACGCTCAGGCGGTACATGAAATGTTTGAAGCTCAGGATCCGGTGGCCCTGTACGCCCGTAATACAGCGCTGTTTGGCACGCTTGCCGACAATGTCGATTTCCTGGCGCTGATGCGCGAGAAGATCGCCGCAGTCTATACGCTGATTAACTAAGAGGTGGCTATGTATCTGGGTATCGATCTCGGCACATCGGAAGTCAAAGCGCTGGTCATTGATGAGAACAATGAGGTTATCGCCAGCCATAGCGCACCGCTGAGTATTCAGCGTCCCCATCCGCACTGGTCAGAACAATCGCCGCAGTCATGGTGGGAGGCGACGGAGTATTTGATGGCCACGCTGCGGGAAAAATGCGCCCAGCACTGGCCGGCCATTAAAGCCATCGGCCTTTCCGGGCAGATGCACGGCGCGGTCCTACTGGATGACGAGGGGGAGGTGATTCGCCCGGCCATTCTGTGGAACGACACCCGCTGCGCCGCAGAGTGCGCGGAGCTGGAAGAGATGGCGCCGGAGCTGCATCAGGTGGCGGGAAACCTGGCGATGCCGGGCTTTACTGCACCGAAGCTGCTGTGGGTTCGCCGCCACGAGCCGCACTACTTTCAGCGCACCGCCACGGTGCTACTGCCGAAGGATTATCTGCGCTATCGGATGACCGGTAAGAAAGTCTCCGATATGTCGGACGCCGCCGGGACGCTGTGGCTGGACGTGGCGAAGCGCGACTGGTCCGACTCTCTGTTGGATAAGTGCGGCCTGGCGCGCAGCCAGATGCCGACACTGGTCGAAGGCTGCGAGGTGTCCGCCACGCTTGACCCGCAGGTGGCCGAGCGCTGGGGGCTGAACCCCTCGGTAGCGGTTGCCGGCGGCGGCGGCGATAACGCGGTCAGCGCCATCGGCGTCGGCGCGGTCTCGCCGGGAGACGCGTTTATTTCGCTCGGCACCTCCGGGGTGCTGTTTGTGGTGACCGACGCCTATCGTCCAGCGCCGCAGTCGGCGGTACACGCCTTTTGTCACGTTCTGCCGAATCTGTGGCATCAGATGAGCGTCATGCTCAGCGCCGCCAGCTGTTTGCAGTGGTTCTGCCGCCTGACCGGCACTACGGAGGTAGCGCTGCTGGAGGAGATTGCCCAACTTAGCGAGGAGGAGAAGGCCCATGCGCCGTTCTTCTTACCCTATCTCTCCGGCGAACGTACCCCGCACAACGATCCTGACGCGCGCGGCATGTTCTGGGGCATGACCCACTCCAGCCTGCGCGCCCAGCTCGGCTACGCGGTGCTGGAAGGGGTGAGCTTTGGCATCAATGACGGCCTGCGGGTGCTGAAAGAGAGCGGGACGCGGATCGAACAATGTTCGCTGGTTGGCGGCGGCGCCCGCAGTCCGTTCTGGGCGCAGCTGTTGGCCGATATTCTCGATATGCCGGTGGTGACCCACAAAGGCGGAGAGACCGGCGGGGCGCTGGGCGCGGCGCGGCTGGCCTGCCTGGCGGCGGGCAAACCGCTTGCCGCGGTGTGTGAAAAACCGGAGGTCTGGCAGACCTGGCGCGCTGACCCGGCACGCCATCAGACCCTGATGCAGCGCTACGCACAGTTTAACTCCTTGTATTTAAACGATCTGAACTACCGGAAGCACTAATTTTTATCACGATAACCGTTCCGGTGAACTTACCGGAACGGCCTCCTGTACCCTAAAACGAGGTCATTATGTCTATCAATAATAAACAGTGGCTCGGCTTACCCCTGAACCTGCTCTGGGGATACATCGCCATTGCCGTATTCATGACCGGCGACGGTTTTGAACTGGCATTTCTCTCGCATTACATCAAAGAGCTCGGTTTTTCCCCGGCGCAGGCTTCATTTGCTTTTACCCTCTACGGCCTGGCCGCCGCGCTGTCGGCGTGGATCTCCGGCGTGGTGGCGGAAATCATTACCCCGCTGAAAACCATGATGATTGGCTTCGTGCTGTGGTGCGTGTTCCACGTACTGTTTCTCGTCTTCGGCCTCGGCCACGCGAACTATGCGCTGATCCTCGTTTTCTACGGTATCCGCGGCTTCGCGTATCCGCTGTTCCTCTACTCGTTTATCGTTGCCATTATCCACAACGTGAAAAGCGATAACGCTAGCTCGGCGATCGGCTGGTTCTGGGCGGTTTACTCGATCGGTATCGGCGTTTTCGGCAGCTATATTCCGAGCTTTACCATTCCGCATATCGGCGAGCTGGGGACGCTATGGCTGGCGCTGGCTTTTTGCGTCACCGGCGGCATCATCGCGCTGGCTTCCCTGCGCCATATTCAAACGCCGCGCCATATGCAGAACCTGACCACTCGCGAGAAGTTTTCCGAGTTGGGGCGGGCGGCGACGTTGCTCTATACCAACCGCAATATTCTGCTGTCGAGCATGGTGCGGATTATCAATACCCTCTCGCTGTTTGGCTTTGCGGTAATTATGCCGATGATGTTTGTCGATGAGCTGGGCTTTACCACCTCCGAGTGGCTGCAGGTGTGGGCGGTATTCTTCTTCACCACCATTTTCTCTAACGTGCTGTGGGGCATTCTGGGGGAAAAACTGGGCTGGATGAAGGTGGTGCGCTGGTTTGGCTGCATCGGCATGGCGCTCTCCAGCCTGGCGTTTTACTACATTCCGCAGCACTTCGGACATAATTTCGCGATGGCGATGATTCCGGCCATTGCCCTGGGGATCTTTGTCGCCGCCTTCGTACCGCTGGCGGCGGTCTTCCCGGCGCTGGAGCCACAGCACAAAGGGGCGGCTATTTCGGTTTACAACCTGTCGGCGGGGATGTCGAACTTTCTCGCACCGGCCATTGCGGTGATTTTGCTGCCGTTCTTCAGCACCATCGGGGTGGTGATCGCCTATACCGCGCTGTACGTGGCGGCCTTTTTCCTCTGCGCGTTTATTCACGTCGAGCAGCCGGGTTTTACCCGCAAGGAAGCGCCGGCCGGCGAGCAGGTGGAGTTCTCTTAAGATAATGCGGCTGGCATGCCCGGCATGCCAGCCTTAACGAGGTGGATGATGAGTATTCAGGCAGTAATTTTTGACATGGATGGCGTCATTATTGATTCCGAATCCCTGTGGCGGCGGGCGCAGATCGAAGCCCTCGCCCGCTGGGGGGCAACGGCGAGCGATGAGGAGTGCGAAAGGCTGACCAAAGGTAAACGCCTTGACGACATTGCCCGTACCTGGTGTCAGTATTGTCAGCTTGACCTCGCCCCGCAGCGGCTTGAAGACGCCATACTGCAGCGTATCACCGGCCTGATCGCCGCCGAAGGCGAGCCGATGCGCGGGGTGCGCGAGGCGTTACGCTATTTTCGCCACGCGGGCTATAAGATTGCGCTCGCTACTTCTTCATCCCGTCAGGTTATCTCCGCGGTGCTGAACAAGCTCTCGCTCTGGCACTATTTTGACGTTATCTCCAGCGCGGATGATGAAGCGCAGGGCAAGCCGCATCCGGCGGTGTATCTGACGACGTTGCGTAAGCTCAATCTCGACGCCAGCCGGTGCCTGGTGATTGAAGATAGTTTCAACGGCTTTAGCGCGGCCCAGGCCGCAGGTATCGCCACGGTGATTATTGCCGAAGATAGCCAGCATGCGCGCTTCCAGGCCGCCGCTGGCCGCTATCAGGCTTTACCTGAGCTGCTGGAAAACCTCAACGCAGCGGCGGAAGCGGTCGAATAACTGACTCTTTCGTGGGCGCAGAACATCTCGGGATGTACCCGGTCGGTCACTCTCTTTTCTGCGCTCACGCCCCCTTTTTCACTATGCCGATCCTTCTCACATATCGCCCATCTTTTGTGAAAACAGTCACGTCCTGTTGTGCCAATGCCCAAATTTATTGCCTTGCTTAGCGGTGTTTGTCCGAGGCACTGCTACGTAATTGTGCTTAGATTAGATATTGAAACGTATTTTCAATAATGTGAAACCACTTTACCGATTTAACTCTATAGATCGGATTTGGCCGTGATAAGGACCGAGCATGAAAATTGAATCTGTAAATGTCACCGTTTTCCAGTATCCCACGCGTCGGGTTTCCGACAGCGCCGGACACTCCCATCCTGGAGCGGAAAGCATGGCGAAAATGGCGATGCTGACCATTACCGCCGATGATGGCACCCGGGGTTTTTCGTTTGCGCCGCCGGAAGTGGTACGCCCGTTCGTGGTGAACACCTTTTTTCGCAAGGTGATGGTGGGGCAGGACCCGTTTAACCGCGAGCGTATCTGGCAGGATCTTAACCACTGGCAGCGCGGCAGCGCCCATCAGTTGACCGAGCGCGCGCTGTCGTTTGTGGAACAGGCGCTGTGGGACCTGATTGGTCGCAAGCTCAATATGCCAGTGTATAAGCTGCTCGGCGGCTATCGCGATACCGTTCCCGCCTACGGCAGCACCATGTGCGGCGACGATCTGTCTGGCGGTCTGTCGACACCAGAAGAGTATGCTGCTTTTGCCGAAAAGCTGGTCGCCCGCGGCTACAAGGCCATCAAGCTGCACACCTGGATGCCGCCGATCGCTTTTGCGCCCAATCCGAAGATGGACATTAAAGCCTGCGCGGCGGTGCGCGAAGCGGTAGGGCCGGATATCGACCTGATGATTGACGGCTATCACTGGTACAGCCGCGCCGAGGCGCTGTGGATTGGCAAAGAACTGGAAAAACTCAACTTCGCCTGGTTTGAAGAGCCGATGGAGGAGGATTCGATGTCCTCCTACGCCTGGCTGGCGGAAAACCTGTCAATTCCCATCGTCGGACCGGAGAGCTTCGGCGGCAAGCATCATATGCGCGCCGAGTGGGTGAAAGCCGGAGCCTGCGACATCCTGCGCGCCGGGGCCAACGGCGTGGGCGGTATTACCCCCACCATGAAGGTGGCGGCGCTGGCGGAATCCTTCGGTATGGATTGCGAAGTCCACGGCAACGGCGCGGCAAGCCTGGCGGTAGTCGGCGCGATCCGCAATTGCCGCTGGTACGAGCGCGGCCTGCTGCATCCATTCCTCGACTACGATGAGCCGGCGGCCTATCTCAACAGTATTGTCGACCCCATGGATGACCAGGGTTTTGTGCATTTGTCACAGCGTCCGGGTCTCGGCGAAGACATTAATTTTGCGTATATCGAAGCCAACACCGTTAGCCACGACTGATTCAAAAAAATAAATGCCCGATGGCGCTGCGCTTATCGGGTCTGCGGCCCGGTAGACCGGATAAGGCGAAAATGCCGTCATCCGGCAACATGTACCCTACAGTACAGGCAAACAGAGATATGAAAAAAACCTCCCGACTGGCAGCGTGCTTACTCGCGCTCGCCGTGTCGATGGGGAGCGGGGCGGCGTTGGCGAAAACGCCGCCGGATCAGCTCATCATCGGCATGAATATGAATAACCTGCTCACCCTTGACCCGGCGGCGATGACCGGGAACGAAGTGGTGGGGATCGTGGTTAACCTCTACGACTCGCTGGTGGAGCTTGATCCTGAGCAGCTCACCAACGTCAGGCCCGCGCTGGCGAAATCCTGGGACATCAGCCCGGATGGCAAAACGCTGACCTTTCATTTGCGCGACGACGTGAAGTTTCATTCCGGCAACCCGCTGACCGCCGCTGACGTGGTGTGGTCGATGCGGCGTATTTTGCATCTCAACCTCGCCCAGGCCTCGGTGTGGAAATCCTACGGCTTCAGTAAGAAAAATATTGATAACCAGGTGAGCGCCCCGGACGACGTGACGGTACAAATCGTGTTACCGAAAGATAACGACCCGCAGCTGGTGATCTACTCGCTGGCGGCGCTGGGCAACCTCGGAGTGCTCGACAGCAAAACGGTGCAAAGCCACCAGCAGGATAACGACTGGGGTAACCGCTGGCTGACCACCCATGAAGCCGGCTCCGGGCCGTTCACGCTGGAAACCTGGCAGGCTAAAGATGTGCTGCGCATGAAACGCAATCCTGACTACTGGCGCGGCGAGGCGAAAATGAGCCGCGTGGTGCTGCGCCATTTCCAGGAGTCGCAAACCCTGCGCCTGATGATCGAAAAAGGCGACCTCGATATTGCCAACAATATGGCGGTTTCCGACATCAACGCCCTGCGCGGCGACCCCCAGCTGACCGTCGACGCGGTGCAGCGCGGCACCATGTACTACGTGGCGATGAGCATGAAAGAGGCGCACTTCGCTAACCCGAAAGTGCGCGAAGCGGTGCGCTATCTGATTGATTACCAGGGTATCAATAAAGCGCTGATGCCGGGCTACGGGGTGCTGCACCAGCGGCCGATTAAGGCGGGCATGCCGTCAACGCTGCCCGACCCGGGCTATAAGCTGGACGTGGCGCGGGCGAAAAAGCTGCTGGCGGAAGCGGGCTATCCCAACGGCTTTGACACCACGCTGCGGGTCCTCTCGGATCAGCCGTTCCTGAACATTGCTATCGCCGTGCAGTCGACGCTGATGCAGGCGGGGATTAACGCCAAAATTATCACCGGCACCGGTAACCAGATCTACGGCGCGATGCGCGAGCGTAAATTTGACCTGTTGGTAGGACGCGGCGGCAGCGGAATGGAGCCGCACCCGCACTCCAGCCTGCGTGCGCTGGTCTATAACCCGGATAACAGCGATGAGGCGCGCCTGACCAACTTCCAGGGCTGGCGCACCGGCTTTTACGACCCGCAGCTCAATTCGATGATTGACCATGCCCTGCTGGAACGCGATGCGCAAAAGCAGGTCGCCGATTACCAGGCCATTCAGACGCGCTACGACCAGCTGATCCCAGCGTTAATTCCGCTTTCGCAGATGGTCGATTCGGTGGTGGTGCGCAACGAGGTGCGGGATTATCAGCCGCACCCCTCCGCCACCACTTTTCTGCGTGACGTCTATAAAACCCGCGAAGGAGAGAAAGGATGAGCACCGCAATCCTTGCGCCCGGCTCACGCGGCCGGCGCTTATCAAAACGGCTGCTGCAGGTGGTCATTACCCTGTTCGGCCTGCTGCTGCTGACCTTCACCATTGGCCGCGTTATGCCCATCGACCCGGTGCTGGCGATTGTCGGCCCGGACGCTGATCAGAGTACCTATCAGCAGGTTTACCAGCAGCTGGGGTTTGATAAATCGCTGACCACCCAGTTTGGGATCTATTTCGTCAACCTGCTGCACGGCGATCTGGGCAACGCGCTGCTGACCGGGAAACCGGTGGTGGACGATATTATTCGCGTGTTCCCGGCCACCATGGAGCTGGCGACGATGGCGATTATCGTCGGCGCCGGGCTGGGCATCCCGCTCGGCGTGCTGGCGGCGGCGCGACGTAACAGTATATCCGACTATGTGGTGCGCATTATCAGCCTGGCGGGCTACTCAACGCCGATCTTTTGGGTGGGGATGATGGGGCTGTTGCTGTTCTACGCCTGGCTTGGCTGGGTGGGCGGCGCCGGTCGGGTAGACCTCGGGCTGGACGGTATTGTGCCACGGCGTACCGGTCTGATGACCGTCGATGCGCTGCTGGCGGGCAACGGGCAGGTGTTCTGGAACGCCATTAACCACCTGATACTCCCCGCCTCGCTGCTCGGCTTTCACTCGCTGGCCTACATCAGCCGAATGACCCGCAGCTTTATGCTGGCCCAGCTGTCGCAGGAGTTCATTATTACCGCGCGGGTGAAAGGGCTGACCGAGCCTCAGGTCATCTGGAACCATGCGTTTCGCAATATCCTCGTACAGCTGCTGACGGTGGTGGCGCTGGCCTACGGCGCGCTGCTGGAAGGCGCGGTACTGATTGAAACCGTCTTCTCCTGGCCGGGCTTTGGCTCCTATCTCACCGGCAGCCTGCTGCTGGGCGATATGAACGCGGTGATGGGCTGCGTGCTGCTGGTGGGGGTGATCTTCGTGATGCTCAACCTGCTCTCCGACATGCTGTATCAATTCTTTGACCCGAGGACAAAATCATGACCGTTTCTCTGGATACGCCGCTTTCCGGCGGCACGGGCGAAGGCCGCCAGCGGCTGCGGCGCACGGCGTCGCGGGCGGCCGGGTTTATTGGCAAAATGGCGCGCAATCCGCTAACGGCCATCGGCGGCGGAATTATCTTTCTGCTGCTGGTGGTGGCGATTTTCGCGCCGCTGATTGCGCCTTACAACCCGCTGGTGCAGGACCTCAACAGCGCGCTGGTCGCGCCGAACGCGCAGCACTGGTTCGGCACCGATGAGTTTGGCCGGGATATCTTTAGCCGTCTGGTGTACGGCTCGCGCATTACCCTTTACATCGTGCTGCTGGTCTCGGTGACCGTCGGTCCGCTCGGGCTGCTGCTCGGCGTCAGCGCCGGCTATTTCGGCGGCAAAGTCGATATGGTGCTGATGCGCGTCACCGATATTTTCATCTCCTTTCCGAGTCTGGTTCTGGCGCTGGCGTTCGTCGCCGCCTTAGGCCCGGGACTGGAGCACGTGGTTATCGCCATCACGCTTACCGCCTGGCCGCCGATTGCTCGCCTGGCGCGCGCCGAAACCCTCTCTCTGCGCCAGGCTGATTTTATCTCCGCCGTACGTCTGCAGGGCGCGTCATCGGCCCGCGTCCTCTGGCGGCATATCGTGCCGCTGTGTCTGCCGTCGGTGATTATCCGCATCACCATGAATATGGCGGGGATCATTCTGACAGCGGCCGGTCTGGGCTTTCTCGGCCTCGGCGCGCAGCCGCCGGAGCCGGAGTGGGGGGCGATGATCTCCAGCGGGCGCACTTACATGATGGAGTGCTGGTGGGTGGTTACGATTCCGGGGCTGGCGATTCTGATCAACAGCTTAGCGTTCAACTTTTTAGGAGATGGCCTACGTGACATCCTCGATCCTCGCAGCGAGTAATGCTCCGCTGCTCGACGTACGCGATCTGTGCGTCGACTTTGTTAACGGCAGCGCGGTGACCCATGCCGTGCGCGGCGTCTCCTTCCAGCTGGGGCGTGAAAAGCTGGCGATTGTCGGCGAGTCCGGTTCGGGTAAGTCCACCGTTGGGCGCGCGCTGCTGCAGCTGCATCCGAAAAAAGCCCGCGTCACCGCCGCCCGGATGCAGTTTGCCGACCTCGACCTGCGGCATCTCAGCGAAGCGCAGATGCGCGACGTACGCGGTAAACGTATCTCGATGATTATGCAGGACCCGAAATATTCGCTCAATCCGGTAGTCTGCGTGGGTAAGCAAATCGCCGAGGCCTGGCTTACCCATCATCCGGGGCGTAAAGATGAGGCCAAAACAAAGGCGCTGGAGATGCTGGAGGTGGTGCGTATTCGCCAGCCGGAGCGCGTTTATCAGCTTTATCCCCATGAAATATCCGGCGGACAGGGGCAGCGCATCATGATTGCCATGATGCTGATTACCGACCCGGAGCTGGTGATCGCCGATGAACCCACTTCCGCGCTGGACGTGTCGGTGCGCCTGCAGGTGCTGGGCCTGTTGGATGACCTGGTTCAGTCGCGCGGGCTGGGGCTGATTTTTATCAGCCACGATATCAACCTGGTGCGCAGCTTCTGCGACCGCGTGCTGGTGATGTACGCCGGACGGGTGGTGGAGTCCATCGCCGCCGGCGATCTCGATAACGCCCGCCATCCCTATACGCAGGGGCTGATTAACTCGCTGCCGGATATTCGGCAGCGTCGTCCGGTTCTGCCGGTCCTGCAGCGCCAGGCCAGTTGGTTAACGGAATAAGGAGCGGATAATGATTGAAGTGAAACATCTCAACCTCGCGTTCGGCGAAGGGGAGAAGCGCAATCAGGTGCTGTACGACGTTAATTTCCACGTCAGGCCCGGCGAGATTTACGGTCTGGTGGGCGAGTCCGGCTCCGGTAAAACCACGGTGCTGAAGTGTCTGGCCGGGCTGTTTACCCACTGGCAGGGGGAGCTGGCAATCGATGGTCAGCGTTTAGGCCATGAGATTAACCGCGAGCGCTGCCGGCAGGTGCAGATGGTTTTTCAGGATCCGTACGGTTCGCTGCATCCCCGTCACACCATTGGCGACATCCTCGAGGAGCCGCTACAGATTCATCGCATTCGCGATCGCGACCGGCGGATGAATATGCTGCTGGACAAAGTGGGCCTAAATCGGGCCTTTCGCGAACGCTATCCGCACCAGCTCTCCGGCGGCCAGCGGCAGCGCGTGGCAATTGCCAGAGCGCTGATCCTTGAGCCGCAGGTGCTGCTGTTGGATGAGCCGACATCGGCGCTGGATGTGTCGGTGCAGGCCGAGATCCTCAACCTGCTGGCGGAGCTGCAGCAGGAGGCTAAGCTCACTTACCTGATGGTCACCCACGATCTCGGGGTTATTGCCCACTTATGCCAGAAAGTGGCGGTGATGCAGTATGGCAAGATCCTCGAAACTTTGACGGTGGACGCGCTGGTCAACGGTGAAGCGCAAACGGCCTATACGCAGATGCTGGTTAACGCAAGCCAGCAATATACGCGCGAAATGGCGCGGGCGGTGTCTATGTACTAGGCAACATGGCGCATTCTCTACCGGGGTATGCGCCATTTTTTAGATAAAACATTGAAGCTATATGTATTTATAGTTATAAATATCGTATATTAATGTAAAAGTGGTGTTTAGATCTAAAATGATAATATCTTTCGTGTAAATGAAATTATGTGGAACTATAATTTATATTTATGGTTTTTAATGACATAAACGACCATTTTCTGTTTAAAGTAAAAAATCATCCATTCTGTAAATTCACTTAAACCTTGTTAATAGCAAGGAAAAACTGCGCATTGTGCCTCCAGTTCCGCTGAGTAATAGAGTAAACTCGCTTGCGAAAAATCTTAAACTGTCATCTCCGTCATGGAGGATTATCGTATTTAATATACGGTATCCATGTCGCTTATCCACATGATTACCACGCTCAGGGAACAGGATGGAAAAATATACGATTAATGGAATAGTGGAATTTACTCCGCAACGTAGTGTTTTAATACTCATTGCTGACGAGACGAAAGCGGTATCATTAAATATGCCGGCCAGTCGCTGCCTGTTGCTGCTTATTCAGCAGGATGGCAAAACCGTAGCCCGTGAAACCTTCTTTGAGGAAGTGTGGATAAAGCATGGTGCTCAGGTGACCAGCAACGGTTTCTACCAGAATATTTCTCTGCTGCGCCGCGCATTTAAGGAACTGGGCGTCGAGGAAGATATTATTATAACGGTGCCGAGAGTGGGGGTCAGGCTCGAAGCGACATTAACGATGGCGGAATTTCAGCCGGATGAGGCGATAAAGACGCCGGTCGCGGAGGAACAATGCTCGCATGTTGACGAGCCTGTACATAAGGAGGTCGCTGCTGCGAGTGTGCCTGGAAAAAAGCGGTTAAGGCCGCGAAGCTCTCTTCTGTGGGGGCTTGCGGCACTGCTGAGCTGTCTGGTGGGCGGTTTTGTTGCGTGGCACACAGAATTCGACTCTTATTTGCAAACTTATGTGCCCATTAATGCTAAATTTTCGCAACAATGTCATTTTTTTGCCAATGACGATGTGGTAGATCACGTTCGGCATACGACTTTTATCAATCGTAGCAAATTTGATTGCGAAAAATATTCGTGGATTTATTTGACGCTTTATCCTGGGGAAGCCCGCGTTTCTGTGATTAGCTGTCAGCAAAAATTTAGTCAATGGCGTGATAATCAATGCCTCACCAAATATTACATTAAGGAGGTAGTCAATGCGCCGGCGTGAAATTAACTGGTTAATCACTATCGTATTTATCGGCATATTAACTGGGGTGGCAATAAAATCGTGGCAATACTGGCAGCGCAACCATTTTCAGTGTAGCGGGGAGCTGCGGTTATTTAACGCGGGTTACCAGGGCGATATTTCGTTACGCTACGTATTTGATAGCAGCCGCGGGCTGGTGATTGTTCGCGGGGAAATTACGCCGCCGCAGGGCGAGTCGTTTACCATTAATCAGAACATCTGGTTTAGCTTTACCCGCGACGGCCAGCACTACTTCCTGCGTTCGGAAACCGTCTCGGCCAGCATCGGCGAGACCGAGCAGGAGGAGCACATAAAGCGCATCCTGCCCTCGTTTTTCCTGCAGCCGCAGGTGCCGTTTTACCTGAACATCCAGCGGCTTAACGAGCGTACCCGGCTGCTGTATACCAGCCGGGCGCCGTCTTTACTTTGCGAGGCTTGATTAGCGTAACAATGGGCAGTCGGGCGGCAGTCGGCAGCGCAGCGCGGCCGGTAAGAGCTCCATCCGGAAGGTTTTGCCGGTTAGCGGTTCGCCGTCGAGGTTAAACGTCATCTCGTGGGGAGCGGTTATCTCAAACCACGATGAGACGCCGTCGATAATATTCGGTGAGTTTTCCGGATTGGCGAGGGTGCTGAACAGCGTGGGGATCAGCTCTTCGCCGGTGAAGATGCGCAGGTGCAGCAGACCGTCGTTAATTAACGCTTCCGGGCACAGCTGCTGGCCGCCTCCGGCCTGGCGTCCGTTGCCGATACCGATGACCAGCGCGTCGCCGTGCCAGTGAAAGTTCTCGCCGCGGATTTCGCAGCGGTCCGGCTTAAGCGTATCCATGCGCATCAGGCCGTGGATTAAATAAGAGACGCCGCCGAGCGCGGCCTTGAGTTTCTCCGGGGTTTCGGTCGTGATTCGGGTACCAAAGCCGCCGGTGGCCATATTAATAAAACCGGTCTTATCATTAACCCGCGCAATATCTATCGCCACGTCGCGGCCAACGATGGCCAGCTTCAAGGCGCTGGCCAGATCCTGGGGGATACCGACGCTGGTAGCGAAATCGTTCGCCGTGCCCAGCGGTAAAATTCCCAGCGCCATATCGCCATCGCGCTCAACCAGCGCCGTCGCCACCTCGTTGATGGTGCCATCGCCGCCGCCGGCAATCACCGTTTCGACATTCAGCTTCAGGGCCTCATCGATAAACCGAGCGGCATCGCCTTTTTCCCAGGTCACGCGGACGTGAATATCGATTCCTTCGTCGCGTAACAGTTTAACCGCCTCTCGTAGCGACGGTTCATTGGCGCCTTTGCCATTCAGAATCAGTAAGCTGGCTGGAAACGTGGACATTATCAGGGGACCTTTGTTGCTCAGTAATGCATAAAGTGTACCGCATGAAGAAAGGGAAGGACGGGGGGGAGATAAAAAATAAGCCCGCGTAAGGGAGATTACGCAGGCTAAGGAGGTGGTTCCTGGTACAGCTAGCATTTATGGGTTATGTTTTTCAGCGAAATGGATGATATCTGCTTTGAACGAAACGGTATGTGATCCGTTTCTAATATCTTTACATCGTGAAAAAATAACCCTGATTAACTAGTTACCGTGCGGGTTTCTGGTCGTCTGGCCTGCAAAATTGCGCATTAGCAGCGCATACTGCAGCGCCATATCTTCCGGAACAGGCAGCCATACCGTGTGGCCATCGCCCGGCGCGACCGGCATGATTTCGCCTTTGCCGTTTTCCATATGCTCAAGGGTAAAGTTGACGTTGCCCTGCGGGGTCATCAGCTCAAGGCTGTCGCCGACGGAAAATTTGTTTTTCACCGCCACCGCGGCCAGCTGGCCTTTGCGCTCGCCGGTAAATTCGCCGACAAACTGCTGGCGTTCGGATACGGAGTAGCCGTGCTCGTAGTTCTGGTAGTCGTCGTGGGTATGGCGGCGCAGAAAGCCTTCGGTATAGCCACGGTGGGCGAGGTTTTCCAGGGTATCCAGCAGGGAGGTGTCGAACGGTTTGCCAGCGGCAGCGTCGTCAATGGCCTTGCGGTAGACCTGAGCGGTACGGGCGCAATAGTAATGTGATTTGGTGCGGCCTTCGATTTTCAGCGAGTGGACGCCCATCTGGGTCAGGCGCTCAACGTGGGCAATCGCGCGCAGATCTTTCGAGTTCATGATGTAGGTGCCGTGTTCGTCTTCGAAAGCGGTCATGTACTCGCCCGGGCGCTTGGCTTCTTCAATCATAAACACCTGGTCCGTGGGCGCGCCGATGCCCAGCGTCGGCTCGACGTTCTGCACCGGGATCGGCTCGTGCTTGTGAACGATATTGCCGACGTCGTCTTCTTTGCCCTCCTGGACGTTATACTCCCAGCGGCAGGCGTTGGTGCAGGTCCCCTGGTTTGGGTCGCGTTTGTTGATATAGCCCGAGAGCAGGCAGCGGCCGGAGTAGGCCATGCACAGCGCGCCGTGAACGAAAATTTCGATTTCCATCTCCGGCACCTGGCTACGAATTTCGGCGATCTCATCCAGCGACAGCTCGCGGGAGAGAATAACGCGGGTCAGCCCCATTTGCTGCCAGAACTTGACCGTTGCCCAGTTGACGGCGTTAGCCTGTACCGAGAGGTGAATATCCATGTCGGGAAAATTCTCGCGCACCAGCATGATTAACCCCGGATCGGACATGATCAGCGCATCCGGCCCCATTTCCACTACCGGCTTCAGATCGCGAATAAACGTTTTCAGCTTGGCGTTATGCGGCGCGATATTGACCACCACATAGAACTTTTTACCCAACGCGTGGGCTTCGTTGATGCCGAGCTGCAGATTTTCGTGATTGAATTCGTTATTACGCACGCGCAGCGAGTAGCGCGGTTGGCCCGCATAGACGGCGTCTGCGCCATAAGCGAAAGCGTAACGCATATTTTTCAGCGTTCCCGCCGGGGAAAGGAGTTCCGGTTTAAACATGATTTTCTCGTTCTGATGACAGGTCAGATTCGCCGCACCCGGTGCGGCGAGTTGGGGAGTGCCCCCACATTAAGGGCGGGCATTGTAGCGCTGCGGGAGAGGGGAGTAAACCGTCCGGTTTAATCAACGCGCAGATAGCGCCCGTCGGCCCTGACGTTCATACCAAAACCACAGTCCGCAGGGGTATCGGTACTGGCGTCGATAGCCTGCGAAGAAAACGCCAGTGAGATATTACAGTGAATAACATCCCCTTCGCGAAGCGCTACGACGGCGTGGTTGTTGTTAAGCGTAACCGTTTCAGAGAATTCCCCCATGTTGGGGCCGGCATACATTCCCATTAGACCGAAATAATAGCCTTGAAAATCAACGTAATACTGTGATGATTGTGGTAAAGGCTTCAAGCTAAGGACGTTCCAGGAGGCGCGCCCGGCATAGCGCCAGTACTCTCCCGCTGCTGAAACAGGCTGCGGCATGGCGGCCAGCTTATCTTTGATAAGCCCCAGATTGTAAACTGACTTGCTGTCGTTCGGCCTTATCATCAGCCAGGCGCGGGCTTTACGCCATTGGCCTTCGCGTATCCAGGTCAGCGCCACGTTGTTGTAGGCCGTGGCGATGGCGCTGTCATCAAGGGCACAGCTTTCGCTCCACGCAGCCTGCTGCTCGAAAGCGTTGCGCGCTTTAGGGTAGTTTTTGGCTTTATAGTACTGCTCGCCCTGGCGGGCCCAGACCGGGATTTTTGCGCAGTCGGCCTCGATCTGCTGCTCGGTGATTTCTGCTCTGGCAGCGGCGCAGAGCAGAAGAAGAGTACAGGAAAGTCCTATTTTTCCTTTTATTATCATTCTTTTATACCATCCAACGTATAAGAAAATATCCATGCGCAATATAACATACTGTCAGGCCATTTCTTATCAGCGAGGGTATTCTCAGATTATGGCTTAGCCGCCAGGCCGGACTGAAGTGAGTCTGTAGCCCGGCTATGCGCAGCGCAAGCCGGGGAAAATATGGGGCAGATGGCCAATTACGCCAGCCGGCAGGCGTCGGCTTCCCAGCGGTATCCAACGCCGTACACCGCGCGGATAAACGACTGATCGGCGTCCAGCGACTCCAGCTTACGCCGCAGGTTCTTGATATGGCTGTCGATCGTTCGGTCGGTGACCACCCGATAATCATCGTACAGATGATTCAGCAACTGTTCGCGCGAGAAGACTTTACCCGGCTCCTGGGAGAGGGTTTTCAGCAGGCGGAACTCGGCGGGGGTGAGGTCCAGCAGCTTATCGCGCCAGGAGGCCTGGAAGCGCCCCTCGTCAACAATCAGCGGGCTTTCCGCATCCAGCGCCTGCAGATCGCGCTGCGGTTTGCAGCGGCGAAGAATGGTCTTGACCCTGGCCACCACCTCGCGTGGGCTGTAGGGCTTACAGATATAATCATCGGCGCCGATCTCTAACCCCAGCAGGCGGTCGATCTCTTCGATTTTGGCGGTCACCATCACCACCGGAACCTCAGAGAAACGGCGGATTTCCCGACACAGGGTCAGGCCGTCGGTGCCGGGTAGCATCAGATCCAGCAGGATCAGATGCGGCGGCGTCTGGCGAACGTACGGGAGAACCCGATCGCCGTGATTAATCAGCGTCGGCGCATAGCCCGCCGCCTGAAGATAATCGATCAGCAGCTGACCCAGCTTGGGCTCATCTTCCACGATAAGAATGCGTGGCGTGTTTTCATCAACAGGTAATTCAGTCATACGTCTCTCGATAAATTACGTTCCAGAGGTAGTTCTACTTTAATGCTAACCCCGCCCAAAGGCGAATGGCCGGCACGCAAAGTGCCGCCGTGGGCCGCGACGATGTTAAGGCAAATCGCCAGCCCTAAACCAGAGCCGCCGCTGGCACGATTGCGTGACCCTTCAGTACGGTAAAAACGCTCAACCAGCCGCTCCAGCTGTTCATCGGTGACACCGGGGGCGCTATCGGCGAAATCGAGAATCAGCCTATCGCCGCTCTGACTGGCGTTAATCTGCAGGCCGCCGCCGCTATCGGTATAGCGCAGGCTGTTTTCCAGCAGGTTATTAAAAAGCTGCATCAGGCGATCCCGGTCGCCGAAAACCGTCGCGCTTTCCGGCAGCGAAACGCCGATCGACAGCCCGCGGCTGGCGAAGCGTTCGCGAAACGCGCCGGCGGCGACCTCCAGCAGGTTGATGATATCCACCTCGCTTTTCTGGTAGGAGAGGGCGCCTTCATCGGACATCGACAGCTGGTGCAAATCATCGACCAGTTTGGTGAGGGTGGCGACCTCCGCCTGCAGGGAGGCGATGGAATCCGGGGTGAATTTCCTGATCCCATCCTGAATCGCCTCCAGCTCGCCGCGCAGCACCGCCAGCGGCGTGCGCAGCTCGTGGGAGATATCGGCCATCAGGTCCCGGCGCATCTGCTGGTTGCGCTCAAGGGTGCTGGCTAACTGGTTAAAATCTTTGGCCAGACGCCCCAGCTCATCGCTGCTGGTGGCGGCAACGCGAGTGGAGAAATCCCCGGCCGCCAGACGGTGCGTCCCCTCAACCAGCCGTTTGACCGGCGCGAGCAGGCCGCGCGCCAGCGGGAAAGTGGCCAACGCCGCCAGCAACGTGGCGAGGGCGACAATCAGCCAGCTGGTGCGCTTCTGCTGGCGGTCGAAGTTGATATCGGTGTTGCGCGTCAGGCGTTCAACCGGCGAGGCGATAACCGCGCCAACCTCAACGCCGTCGACCATAATACTGCGCCGGGTCCCGTCCTGCGGCACGCGCTCGCGCGGACCCACCAGTACGCGCCCTTTTTGATCGACCACCCAGAACATGGTACGCCAGCCGTGGGGAGGCATATCGGGGCCGGGACCGCGATCGCCACGATCGCCGCGTGGACCGTCGAGCGGCCGGTCCGGCGCGGCACCCGGCGGCATCTCTTCGGGGCCGGTGCCACCGTGCAGTTCATCCCTCGGTCCATGACCCATACCGCGGCCCGGCGGCGAGCGGTCGTCGTTGTCGCGTTCAAAGGTTCTCAGCAACTGAAAAATAAAGCGGTCGTTGTTGCGCAGGAACGTCCAACTGCCGTGCTGGGCATACTGCTCGCTCAGGGCATCGCCGAGCATCGTCAGCCGCTGTTCATTGCCGCGCTTGATATAGTCGATAAATCCGCGTTCAAAGCTGATGCGCACCGCCCAGTGCATGCTGATCAACAGCACGATGCAGGTGGTAAGAATCGCGATAAACAGCTTGCCGGTAATGCCGGGACGCCAGAACTTCAAGACTCACTCCTTTTACGGCGACGAATCACGGTATTGACCGTGGTATCGTCCGGTACGCGGGCAAAAATCAGCGCGGGCAGCGCGATAACCACCGCCATGCTTAAGTAGGTATAGAGAAAAACCTGGTGCGTGGTCGCCGCATCGGCGCTGATATGCTGTTGGCCATAGAGACCCAGCAGCATGCCGGCGACGGTCACGCCGATACTCATCGACAGTTGCATGACCATCGACAGCAGGCTGTTGCCGCTGCTGGCCAGATCGTCAGGCAGGTCTTTCAGGGTCAGCGTATTCATAGAAGAAAAGCGGCTGGCGTTGATCATCCCCTGCATAAACAGCACCACCGGCAGCAGCCAGTACCAGCCCGCGAGGGCGACGGCCATAAACAGCAGACTGACCAGCGCGAGGCCGATAGTCGAGGCCACCAGCACCCGACGGTAGCCGAAGCGGTTGACCACCTGGACTACGATGCGCTTCATCCCCATGCTGCCGAGCACCATCGGGATCATCATCAGACCGGCGTGGAACGGCGTGAAGCCGAGGCCGATCTGTAAAAACACCGGGGTCATAAACGGCAGCATACCGCTGCCGATACGCCCGGCGAAGCTGCCGCCAAGGCCGAGCGAAAAGGTGCGGTTGTTGAATAGCTTAAGGCTAAACAGCGCATTGCGGTTGCCGCGCGCGTGCCACAAATAGTAGAGAATGGACGCCACGCCGACCGCCACCAGCCCCGCCAGCCACAGAGGTGAGATCCCGAGCCCTTTGCTGCCGTCCAGCGCCAGGGTCAGCGTCGCCATACCGGCGGCCAGCAAAACAAAGCCGAAGAGATCGAAGCGGCGGGTTTGCAGGGTGTAGTTGGGCATCAGGCACAACGTGGCGATGGCGCCGATAATGCCGACCGGAATGTTGATCAGAAAGATCCAGTGCCACGAGGCGTACTCCACCAGCATTCCGCCGAGAGCCGGGCCGAGCAGCGGGCCCACCTGGCCGGGTAGGGTGACGAAGGTCATCGCCGCCATATATTGGCTGCGCGGGACGATTTTCATCACCGTCAGGCGGCCCACGGGAACCATCATCGCGCCGCCGACGCCCTGCAGCACGCGGGCGAGTATTAACCCATCGAGGGTGGCGGCCTGGGCGCAGAACAGGGAGCCAGCGGTAAACAGCACGATGGCGCAGAAAAAGATATTGCGTACCCCAACGCGGTCCGCCAGCCAACCGCTGGCGGGCAGCATCACCGCAACCGTCAGGACATAGGAGACGATAACCATATGCATATGCAGCGGGCTCTCCCCGAGGCTTTTCGCCATCGAGGGGAGAGCGGTGTTAACGATAGTGGTATCCAGCGCTTGCATAAAGAAGCCGAAGGCCACTATCCATAGCTGCCAGCGCACGCTGGAGGGGAGGTCTGTCATGTTATTCGCTTACCGGTTGATGGACTTTTCGCGAAAAACGCAGCCGCAGACGGTCGAAGAACAGATAGACCACCGGCGTGGTGTACAGGGTCAACAGCTGACTCATCACCAGACCGCCGACAATAGTAATCCCCAGCGGCTGGCGCAGCTCGGAGCCGTCGCCGCCGGAGAGCACCAGCGGCAGCGCGCCGAACAGCGCCGCCAGGGTGGTCATCATTATCGGCCGGAAGCGCAGCAGACAGGCCTGGAAGATCGCCTCTTCCGGCGGCAGGTTGCCGTTGCGTTGCGCCTCAAGGGCGAAATCGACCATCATGATGGCGTTTTTCTTCACGATGCCAATTAATAGCATAATCCCGATAAGCGCGATTAGGCTGAACGGGGCATCGAAAAGCTCCAGCGCCAGCAGCGCGCCGACGCCGGCGGACGGAATGGTCGACAGAATAGTCAGCGGATGAACGTAGCTCTCATAGAGGATCCCCAGCACAATATAGACCGTGGCGATGGCCGCCAGTATCAGGATCACCTGCGAGTTCATGGTTTGCTGAAACACCTGTGCGGTCCCGGCGAACGACCCGCGGACGCTGGATGGCACGCCAATCTGGGTCATCGCCCGGTTGATGGCATCGCTGGCTTCCGACAGCGACTTGCCGGTAGGCAGGTTAAAGGAGATGGTCGATGCCGCCGACAGCCCCTGGTGGTTCACCGACAGCGGCGCGTTGGCCGGCTGCCATTTAGCGAAATAGGCAAGCGGAATCGGCTTGTCTTCGCTGTTGATCACAAACATCTTATCGAGGGCGCTGACGTCCTGGGTGTAGGCCGGGTCGACCTGCATCACCACTTTATACTGGTTCAGCGGCTGGTAGATGGTAGAGATCTGCCGTTGGCCGAAGGCGTTGTTCAGCAGATTGTTGGCGTCCTGCACGCTGATGCCGAGCCGCGACATGGTATCGCGATCGTAGATCAGGTCCATCTCCGCGCCGTTATTCTGACTGTCGGAGTTAACGTCCGCCAGCTCCGGCAGCGCCGCCAGCGTTTTGCGGATTTTCGGCTCCCATTCCCGCAGCGCCGCGAGGTCGTCCGACAGCAGCGTATACTGGTAGCTGGCGTTGGCCTGACGGCCGCCGACGCGGATATCCTGTACCGCCATCAGGAACAGGTTGGCCCCCGGCTCCTTCGCCAGCTTTTTGCGCAGCCGATCGATAATCTGTTGCGCCGTCTCATGGCGCTCATCGCGCGGCTTCAGGGTGATAAACATCATCCCGCTGTTGACCCGCGAGCCGCCGGTAAAACCGGTGACGTTGTCTACCGCCGGATCTTCACGAATGATCTTCATAAAGTCCTCCAGCTTGCCGCGCATCGCCTGGAACGAGATGCTCTGGTCCGCCTGGATACCGCCCATCAGCACCCCGGTGTCCTGCTCGGGGAAGAAGGTTTTGGGTATCGAGATATAGAGCCAGACGCTTAGCGCGATGGTGCCGAGCAGCACCAGGCCGGTTAAGCGGCTGTGCTTCAGCACCCACTTCAGCGACTTACCGTAACCGCCCTGAATCGCCACCAGCAGGCGGCCAAAACCACGCTTGCGCGTCGGCTCGTGGGGCTTGCCGCTTTTCAGCAGCCAGCCGCACATCATCGGCGTCAGGGTCAGGGAGACCGCCAGCGAGATGCCGATCGCCACCGACAGAGTGACGGCGAACTCGCGCAGCAGCCTTCCCGGCAGGCCGCCCATCAGCAGCAGCGGCAGGAACACCGCCACCAGCGACAGGCTCATCGACAGGACGGTAAAGCCGACTTCCCGGCTCCCCTGCAGCGCGGCCTGCAGCGGCTTCATGCCGGCTTCGAGATGACGGGAAATATTCTCCAGCACCACGATGGCGTCATCGACCACGAAGCCGGTGGCGATAGTCAGCGCCATCAGCGACAGGTTATTGAGGCTGAAGCCGCACAGGTACATGGCGGCGAAGGTGCCGATCAGCGATACCGGAACGGCCACCGCCGGGATCAGCGTCGCGCGGCCCGAGCGCAGGAACAGGAAGACCACGAGGATCACC
Organism: Klebsiella sp. BDA134-6; assembly: GCF_015601345.1. Lineage (NCBI taxonomy): Bacteria > Pseudomonadati > Pseudomonadota > Gammaproteobacteria > Enterobacterales > Enterobacteriaceae > Klebsiella > Klebsiella sp. BDA134-6. The sequence continues at coordinate 3,967,924 of NZ_CP064784.1, read as the reverse complement.
AGCGCCACCGAAATCACCAGCGTTTGCTCGACTTCCTCCAGCGAGGCGCGGATGGTCGGCGAACGGTCCTGGGCGATTTGCAGATCGACAGAGGCCGGGATGGTGCGTTGCAGCTCCGGCAGGCGGGCGCGAATACTGTCCACCGTCTCAATGATATTGGCTTCCGGCAGCTTGCGGATCATCAGCAAAATCGCCGGTTTGGCGTTGGTCATCCCGGCGTTGCGCACGTCCTGCACCGAGTCGGTGACGTTGGCGACGTCGGCGAGGCGCACCGCCGCGCCGTTATTGTAGCGCACGATCAGCGGCTGGTATTCGGCGGCGGTCTTCAGCTCGTCGTTGGTCGCTACCTGCCAGCGGTGGGTTGCGTCTTCCAGCGCCCCCTGCGGTCTACGCACGTTGGCGTTGCTGATGGCGGTTCGCACCGCGTCCAGCGACACGCCCTGGTTAAACAGCGCCTGCGGGTTGAGGTCGACGCGTACCGCGGGCAGCGAACTGCCGCCGACGTCAACGTCGCCGACGCCGTCAATCTGGGCAATGGTCTGCGCCAGCTGGGTAGAGGCGAAGTCGTACAGCTCACCCTGGGACCAGGTATCCGAGGTGAGGGTGAGGATCATGATCGGCGCGTCGGACGGGTTGGCTTTGCGGTAGGTCGGACGGCTCGGCATGCCGCTCGGCAGCAGGCTTTGCGCGGCGTTAATCGCCGCCTGCACGTCACGGGCCGCGCCGTTGATGTCGCGGTCAAAGTTGAACTCGAGAATGATTCGCGTACTGCCGAGCGAGCTGGAGGAGGTCATCTCATTGACCCCGGCAATCCGCCCCAAAGAGCGCTCCAGCGGGGTCGCCACCGACGAGGCCATGGTCTCCGGCGACGCGCCGGGCAGCGAGGCGCTGATCATGATCACCGGGAAATCCACCTGCGGCAGCGGCGCCACCGGCAGCAGGCGGAAGCCGAGGATGCCGCACAGCGTAATGGCGAGCGAAAGCAGAATCGTCGCCACCGGACGATAAATGAAGAGGGCGAAAAACTTCACTTACGCCTCCTCCTCACGCCGCGGGAAGCGGCTCTTCATATACAGCGACAGGCGGTCGAACAGCAGATAGATAACCGGCGTGGTGAACAGCGTCAGCACCTGGCTGAGCATCAGGCCGCCGACCATGCCAATCCCCAGCGGTCGCCGCAGCTCCGCGCCGACGCCGGTACTGAGCATCAGCGGCAGCGCGCCGAGCAGGGCGGCGAGGGTGGTCATCAGGATCGGGCGAAAACGCAGCAGACAGGCCTGATAAATCGCCTCGCGCGGCGGCATACCCTGTTCGCGTTCGGCGGCCAGCGCGAAGTCGATCATCATGATGGCGTTTTTCTTGACGATGCCGATCAGCAGGATGATGCCGATAATGGCGATAACGTCCAGCTCGCTCCCGGCCAGCCATAGCGCCAGCAGCGCGCCGACGCCGGCCGTCGGCAGGGTGGAGAGAATGGTGATCGGATGAATAAAGCTCTCATACAGCACGCCGAGGACGATATACATCGCCACCACCGCGGCGACCACCAGCCAGACGGTACTGCCGAGCGCCGACTGGAAGGCCAGCGAGCTGCCCTGGAACTGGGTGCGGATATCGCTCGGGAATTCCAGCGCCTGCTCGGCGCTAAGAATCGCCTCGACCGCATCGCCCAGCGAATAGTTGTCCGGGACGTTAAACGAAATGGTGGTGACCGGGAACTGATCGAGGTGGTTAATCGATAGCGGAGCAAAACGCTGTTCGACTTTGGCGATCGTGGTGAGCGGCACGATCCCGCCGTCGCTGCTGGTGAGGCGGATATTGTCCAGCGCCGCCAGCCCCGGCGTGGCCTGGGTATCATGCTCCAGCACTACGCGGTACTGGTTCGCCTGGGTATAGATGGTGGAAATCAGACGTTGCCCAAAGGCGTTATACAGGGCGTTATCGACGTCCGCCATGCTGATGCCGAGACGGCTGGCGCTGTCGCGATCAACGTTGATATACGCCGCCAGGCCCTTATCCTGCCAGTCGCTGCTGACGTCGGAGAGCTGCGGCAGCGCCTGCAGCCGGGCCAGCAGCTGCGGGACCCAGTTGCTGAGCGCGTCCAGCGAGTTCGCCTGCAGGGTGAACTGGTACTGGGTGCGGCTGACGGTGGTGTCAATGGTCAGATCCTGGGTCGGCTGGAGATAGAGCTCGACGCCGGGGATGCCGCTCACCGCGTTCTGCAGACGGCCAATCACCGTCTGTACCCGATCGTCGCGTTCATCGAGCGGCTTGAGGTTAATCTGCAGGCGGGCGCTGTTCAGCGCCGGGTTGGTGCCGTCGACGCCGACGTAGGAGGTCAGGCTTTCCACCGCCGGATCTTGAAGTATCGCCGCTGACACCTGCTGCTGGCGCTCGGCCATATTGGCGAACGACGCGGACTGCGGCGCCTGTAGCGTGCCCTGGATAATGCCGTTGTCCTGAATCGGGAAGAAGCCTTTCGGAATAAATACCCACAGTATAATTGACAGCGCCAGGGTGCTGAGGGCCACGCTCAGGGTCAGCCACGGATGATTCAGCACCCGGCTCAGCCAGCGGCCATAGACGGCGATCACCCGCTCAAAAAAGCGTTCGCTGGCGCGCGAGAAGCGATTCTGCTTGCGCAGCGATTCATGGCTGAGCATGCGGGCGCACATCATCGGCGTCAGGGTCAGCGACACCACCGCGGAAATCAGAATCGCCACCGCCAGGGTGATGGCGAATTCGCGGAACAGACGACCCACGATATCGCCCATAAACAGCAGCGGGATCAGCACCGCAATCAGCGAGAAAGTCAGGGAGATAATGGTAAAGCCGATCTCCCCGGCCCCTTTCAGGGCGGCGGCCAGCGGCTTTTCGCCTTTCTCGATATAGCGGGAGATGTTTTCAATCACCACGATGGCGTCATCGACCACAAAGCCGGTGGCGATGGTCAGGGCCATCAGCGTCAGGTTGTTAATCGAGAAATCGAGAAACACCATTACCGCGAAAGTGCCGACCAGCGATAGCGGCACGGCGATGCCGGGAATAATTGTCGCCGGGACGTTGCGCAGAAAGACGTAAATAATCATCACCACCAGGGCGATGGCCAGCATGAGTTCAAACTGGGTATCGCTGACCGACGCGCGGATATTGGTGGTGCGGTCGGAAAGCACCTGCACTTTAACCGATTTCGGCAGGCTTTCGGTGAGCTGCGGCAGCATCTGGCGGATGCTGTCGGCGGTCGAGATAATATTCGCCCCCGGCTGGCGCTGGACGTTCATGACGATCGCCCGCTGATTGTTGGCCCATGCCCCGAGCCAGCTGTTTTCCGCGCCCTGCTCCACGGTGGCGACGTCGCCGAGGCGAATCGGCGCGCCGTTCTGGTACGCGATAATCAGGCGGCGGTAATCCTCCGCCGACTGCATCTGATCGTTGGCGGAGAGGGTGACCGCCCGCGACGGGCCGTCGAGGCTACCCTTCGCCGAATTGACGTTAGCGCTGGTAATCGCGGTGCGCACCGTTTCGCTGGTCAAACCGAGGGCGGCGATCGCCTGGGCGTTGAGCTTGACGCGTACCGCCGGGCGCTGCCCGCCCGCCAGAGTCACCAGCCCGACGCCGGAAACCTGGGAGATTTTCTGCGCCACGCGGGTCTCGACCATATCTTCGACCTGGGTCATCGGCACGGCGGAAGAGGTGACCGCGAGGGTCATAATCGGCGGATCGGCGGGGTTCACTTTGCTGTAGACCGGCGGGTTAGGCAGATCCGAAGGCAGCAGGTTGGTGGCGGCGTTGATGGCCGCCTGCACTTCCTGCTCAGCGACGTCCAGCGGTAGCGTGAGCTGGAACTGGAGCGTGACCACCGACGCGCCGCCGGAGCTCTGGGAAGACATCTGCTTAAGGCCGGACATCTGGCCAAACTGCCGCTCCAGCGGGGCGGTCACCGACGAGGTCATCACGTCCGGGCTGGCGCCGGGATAGAGGGTCACCACCTGAATCGTTGGGTAGTCCACTTCCGGCAGCGCCGAAACCGGTAGGAAACGATAGCCGATAATCCCGGCCAGCATAATGGCCACCATTAACAGCGTGGTGGCGACCGGGCGCATGATAAACAGACGGGATGGGCCGCCCGTACTGCTCGGCGGTAACACTTGCATCAGGAGCGCGCTCCTTTTTTACCGTATTCGCGGCTGGTGGCTTTCGCCGGCTCGGCGGCGGTAGCCGCATCCTGGGCTTCCACCACTTCAACCTTCGCGCCTTCGGTCAGACGGTCGATACCGTCGGTCACCACGCGATCGCCGGCGGAAAGCCCGGCGTTAATCACCACTTTCAGGCTGTCCTGAATACCCGGCGTGACGGTGTGCTTGCTGACTTTGTTCTCATCGTTCAGAACCCAGACAAAATGACCTTCGTTACCCATTTGCAGCGCGGCGGTTGGGATCACCACCGCGTTCTGCTCGGTATCGACCAGCATCCTGGCGTTGACGAACTGATTCGGGAACAGGGCATCGTCCTGGTTAGTGAAGCGCGCTTTCAGCTTGATGGTGCCGGTGGTGACGTCAATCTGATTATCGAGGCTCAGCAGTGAGCCTTCGCTGATTTTCTGTTTATTGGTGCGGTCCCAGGCTTCGACGACCAGCTTTTTCCCCGCTTTTTGCGCCTGTACCACCGTGGCGATTTGGTTTTCCGGCAGCGTAAACACGACGTCGATCGGGTGGGTTTGCGTCAGCACCACGATCCCGGTGGTATCGCCGCTGGAGATTTGGTTGCCGATATCCACCTGCTTTAAGCCGACCCGGCCGTCGATCGGCGCGGTGATGCGGCTCCAGTTCAGCTGCAGCTGGGCGCTGGCGACGGCGGCTTCGTCCGCTTTGATCGTGCCCTGGGTTTCGCTGACCAGCGACTGCTGGGTATCCAGCTCCTGACGGGAAACCAGATTGGTTTTCACCAACTGCTGGTAGCGCGCCAGATCGCGGCGGGCATTGGCCAGGGTGGCCCGATCTTTCGCCAGCTGGCCTTCGGCCTGGGCGAGGGCGACTTTAAACTGGCTGGGGTCGATTTCCGCGAGCAGATCGCCCGCTTTAACCTGCTGGCCCTCGGTAAAATGGATGGCCAGAAGCTGACCGTCGACGCGGCTGCGAACGGTGACGGTATTCGCCGCCGTTACCGTACCGAGACCGGAAAGATAGCGGGGCACCGCTTCGCTGGTGGCGGTTGCCGCCTGCACCGGCGCGAGGGCGGCGCCAAAACGGCCAGGACGCCCGCCGCCGGGCCCCGGACCTGCCGACGTTGCCGACGGCGTGCTTGCCGCTTCGCGACCCTGCCAAAACCAGTACGCGGCACCCGCGATGATTGCCACCACCAGCACGGCTGCCCAACGGCTTTTATTGCTACCTTTCATTAATTTGCGATCTCATCCTGAAACGTTTCACGGAATGATACTAGTTTAGCCAGCGAACGCCGCTTAAAAATGGAGGAATTATGAAAAGACTGTCCAGATATGTCTGTAAAAAAGGCTTTTCGCTGAGCCGTTTACGGTGAATATTTACGCGCAATTTACGCTTAGTCATTTTCCGCTGCCGGCCTGGCGAACAGGGATGCTTATTACCCTCATTCGGCGCTTTCAGGGTGCCAACAGCGGAATACGTCGAACCTGAACTGATATACAGCGTGAATAAGCGGCCCGGGGAAGTGATTCAGCCTGATTGGCGGCGGCATCTGATTAATAATCAAATTCACTCACCGTTTTGCCTTAACAATGCGACCAATACCAGAGGGTTCTTTATGCATTTTACCCAGGCTATCGCCCGCCTACCGGCCGCCACCTGCGGCGCGGGACAAACTACCGCCCAGCTGGGCGCGCCGGATATCGCCACGACCAGCCACCAGTTTCTCGCCTATGTGGAAACCCTACTGCAGCTTGGCCTGAAGGTCACGGTCCTGCCCCCGGCGGCAGATTATCCTGATGCGCACTTTGTTGAAGATACCGCCGTGGTCATGCCGGAACTGGCGGTGATTACCCATCCGGGCGCGCCGAGCCGTCAGGGCGAAGTCGATACTATTGCGCCGGTGCTGGCGGGTTTCCGTCCGCTGGTGCGGATGAGCGAGCGCGGGCATATGGACGGCGGCGACGTGCTGCTGGTGGACAAACAGTTTTTTATCGGCCTGACGGCGCGCACCGATGAGCAGGGGATCCGCGAGTTTGCCGCCGCCGTTGAGCCGCACGGCTATCAGGTCGCGGCGATCGAAGTCAGCGCCGGTCTGCATCTGAAATCAATCGTCAACTACGTTGGCCGCAATACGCTGCTGCTGACGGAAGGCTACGTTAACCATCCGGCGTTTAGCGGTTTCAACAGCATCGTCATCCCGGAAGAGGAGGCCTACGCCGGAAATACGCTGTGGATTAACGATACCTTAATTACGCCGCAGGGCTATCCCCATACCCTCGGTGAAATCAGCAAGCTGGGAATGCCTATCGTGCAGCTCGACACCAGCGAATTTAAGAAAATGGATGGCGGCCTGACCTGCCTCTCACTGCGTTTTTAATCATCGCGCCAACACCGGGGAATCAAAATGAAAATACGCCTTGCCGCATTACTGGCCTGTATGGCGCTGAGCGCGCCGCTGGCCGCCCAGCAGTTTGACACCATCAGCTTTGGCGTCGATGGCGGCTATCCGCCTTTTGACGTGCTGGCGCCCAGCGGCGAAATCACCGGCTTTGATATTGATATCGCTAACGCGCTGTGCACCCAGCTAAAAGCCAAATGCGTTTTCGTGAAGCAGCCCTTTGAGAGCATGATCGCCGCCCTCAACGCGCATAAGTTCGATGCCATTATCGCCTCGCTCAATATTACCGATGAACGTAAAAAGGAAGTGGATTTCACCGACCGCTACTACCGCAGCGCGGCGCAGCTGGTGGCGCGCAAAGGCAGCCCGCTACTGCCGGATGCCGCCAGCCTGAAAGGCAAAACCGTCGGCGTCCAGACGGGCTCCACCCATGAAGCGTTTGCGAAGGCCAACTGGGCCAACCACGGCGTGAAAATTGTCGGTTACGCTAACCAGGATAATGTCTATCTCGACCTGCTCTCCGGGCGCATCGACGCCGCGTTGCAGGATAATATCCAGGCGGCGACCGGCTTTATCGATACGCCGCGCGGGCAGAAATTCGCCTTTGCCGGCCCGGTTATCCAGGATGGCGGGATCTCCTCCGACGTCGGGATTGCGGTCAATAAGGACAATCCGGCGCTGCGCGATGCGCTGAACGGGGCCATTAAGGCAATCCGCGCCGACGGAACCTATGACGCCATTCAGAAAAAATACTTTAGCTTTGATATTTATGGCAAATAAGTCGTAAAGGTACGGGCGTGGGCGCTGGCCTGCGCCCCTTTACGACCTCCGCGGAAGGCTGAATATGGTCGCAGACTATTTACCCCTGTTGTTACGCGGCGCGGCGCTTTCGCTGTGCGTGATGCTCTCTTCATTACTGGTCGCTCTGCTGCTGGGGCTGATTAACTCGCTGATTAAGCTCTTCGGCCCGCCGTGGCTGCGCCTGTTTTCCACCGCCTACACTACGCTGGTACGCGGGATCCCGGAGCTGGTAATTATGCTGCTGCTGTTTTTCGGCGGCGAGATGCTGGTTAACCTGCTGCTGGGTCTGGTGGGGCTGGGGCCGGTACGCTTCAATACTTTTATCTCCGGCGTGCTGGCGATTGGTTTTGTTTTCGGCGCCTATTACACCGAGACTTTTCGCGGCGCGTTTCTGACTGTCGATAGCGGGCAAACCGAAGCCGCGCAGGCCTACGGGATGCGACCCTGGACGGTGTTCCGCCGGGTGATGCTGCCACAGATGCTGAGCTTCGCGATCCCGGGCATCAACAACAACTGGCTGGGGCTGATGAAAGCGTCGGCGCTGGTGTCGATCCTCGGCCTTGAGGATATGGTCTGGCTGGCCGAACAGGCCGGGCGCGCCACGCAAAAGCCGTTCCTCTTCTACTTTCTGGTCTCGCTGATTTACATGGTGATTACCGCGCTCTCCAGTTGGCTGTTCAGCCGCCTGGCGAAGCGTTACGCGCTGCGCTCTTCCACGGCGGGGGCGGCCTTATGAATCTGCAAACCTTTATCGATGCGATCCCGAGCTTTTTGTGGAGCGACGGCAACGGCGCCGCCAGCGGACTGGCGGTCACGGCGGAGCTGTTTTTACTCTCCATCGTTCCCGGGATGGCGCTGGCGATAGCGATGGCGGTGGGGCAGGTGTACGGCCCGCGCGGGCTGGCGCTACCCATTCGCGCGTTTACATATTTTTTTCGCAGCACGCCGCTCTATCTCCAACTGATGCTGATTTACTACGGCCTGTCGCAGTTCGATATCGTACAGACGGGCTGGATGAACGACCAGCCGTTCTGGCTGCTGTTTCGCGATGCGACCTTCTGCGCCACCCTGGCGCTGGTGCTCAACACTGCCGCGTACGTCGCGGAGCTGCTGGCGGGGATGATGGTGACTTTCCCGCGCCAGGAGTGGGTCGCCGGAGAAGCCTACGGGATGGGGAAATGGCAGATTATTCGCCGTCTGGTTCTGCCCGCGACCTTGAGGCGCGGGATCCCGGCGCTGAATAATGAAATGGTCTTTTTGCTGCACGCCACGTCGCTGGCCAGCACCGTGACCCTGCTGGATATTACCGGCGTGGCCCGCGCGTTCTACGCCATGACCTATTCGCCGTTTATTCCGTTTCTGATGGCCGCGGCGCTGTATCTGCTCTGCACCTTTTTGCTGATTTTCACCTTCGCGCGCGCCGAGCGGCGCTGGCTGGCGTTTATCCGTCGCGGCTAGTCAGGATCGCTTAATGGCCTGCAGTTCGGTGAGGGTGACGATTTTATCAACGTGAAACTTTTTACTGGTCAGCCAGCTATCCGCCAGCTGGCAGTAGTGCGCCATGCTGCGACAGCCGATACGCACCAGAAAGTCGAAGCTGCCGCTGACCAGCCAGCAGTCCAGCACTTCGGGCGTCTGGCGCATCTCCTGTTCAAACACCGGCTGCGATCGCCCGTGGTCGGCCAGCGCGATTTGCGCCTGCACCACAAACGCGTGCTCCGGCTCGGGCAGTTCTACAATGGCGCTGTAGCCGCGAATAATGCCGTCGCGCTCGAGGCTGCGCACCCGTTCCAGGCACGGACGGGCGGTAAGGTTTACCTGCTCCGAGAGCTTTTGATAAGAAATGCGGCCATCCCGGCGCAGGATTTCAAGGATCTTGTGATCGATACGGTCAAGCCGGATTTTCTTTTCCACAACCAGGACGTCCAATGAAAATTAAACACTATACATTACCTGAACATGCACTCGGTGGGCAGCGGCAATTAAGCCATTTTCATTTCGGCGCGCCCGGCACAGGAGAGAAGGTCTATCTGCAGGCGGGGCTGCACGCCGATGAAATTCCGGGCATGCTGGTTCTGCATTATCTTAAAAGATTACTCAGCCAGGCGGAACGGCGCGGCGAGCTGCGCGGCGAAATCATTCTCGTACCGGTGGCCAACCCGCCGGGGCTGGCCCAGGTGCTGCTCAGCGGCGGCGTAGGTCGTTTCGATCTGGCGAGCGGGCGTAATTTTAACCGCGACTTCCCCGATCTGGCTGCCCTGGCGCAGCCCTATCTGCGTCCGCCATCGCCCGGCTCGCGCCGCGAGTATCTGCAGCAGGTGCGCGCGGCGATGCGGGATGCGCTGGCGGCGCTGCCCGTTGTCAGCGAAGTTCAGGCCCTGCGCCATCATCTGCTGGGCCTCGCCTGCGATGCCGATCTGGTGCTCGATCTGCACTGCGATGACCAGGCGATTTTACATCTCTACGCTGACCCGGCCTGGCAACGCGAGGCGAAGGTTCTGGCGGCTTTTCTCGGCGTCGGCGCGGTACTGCTGTCGCAGGAGAGCGGCGGTCATTCCTTTGATGAGGCCTGCGGCCTGCCGTGGCAGCGCCTGACGGCGCTTGATTCATTGCAGTCGCAGCAGCAGCCCGGCTGTATGGCGGTGACCGTCGAACTGCGCGGCCAGCAGGAGGTGGATCACGCCACCGCTTGCGACGATGCCGAACGTCTTTATCGCTACCTGCAGTACCGCGGCGTACTGGCTGGCTCGAGGCCTGAGATTCCGCAGCAGGAAACGGTAATGCTGCCGTTTGCCGCCGGGGAGATTGTTACCGCCCCGGCCACCGGCATCCTGGTGCTGTTAAAACAGCCCGGCGAGTGGGTCAGCGCCGACGATGTGGTTGCGGAAATCATCGATCCGCTGACCGATATGGTCAAAGCGGTCCGCCCGACATCGGGCGGGCTGATTTATGCCAGCCGTCGGGCGCCGTTTGTCACCCTGGGGGCCGAAGTGATGAAAATCGCCGGCGAGCGGCCGTTCAGCGGCGGAGGCGGGCTGGCGCTGTAAGCGGCTTTTCGTTTATCGCGCGGGTTAAAAAGTCGTTCACTGTCTTCATGCACAGCTCGCGTTCTTCGACGTGCGGCATATGGCTTGAGGCTTCGAAAATGACCCACTCCGCGTCGGGGATGTGGTCCATAAAGGGTTGTACCACCTCCGGGGTGGCTTCATCGTAGCGCCCCGAAATCAGCAGGACCGGAACCGTAATGCGCGCGAGGCGGTCGATAATCGTCCACGCTTTCATGCTGCCGATGACGTGAAATTCGGTTGGGCCATTCATGGCGTGATAAACCGTCGGATCGGCATCCATGGCATCGAAGGTACGCCGCACTTCCGCCGGCCAGGGATCGAGCCGACAGACGTGGCGTTGATAAAATACCTGGCTTGCCGCCTTATATTCCGCGCTGTCCAGCGTTCCCGCCGCTTCATGGGCCAGCAGCGTCTGCTGGACGTCGGCGGGAAGCTGCGCCCGCAGCCTGGCCGCTCCCTGTAGCCACAGCGCCATCGATGCCGGGGAGTTGGCGATGATCAGTGCCTTTAACCCCTTTGGCCGCGTCACGGCGTGCTCCGCGCCGAGCATACCTCCCCACGATTGGCCGAGCAGGGCGTAATTATCGGCAATATTGAGATGCTGCAGCAGGTTAGCCAGTTCGTCGAGGAACAGCGCCGGTTGCCAGAAGTCGGCGGGCTGCTGCGGGAGATGGGTTGAGCGCCCGTTGCCTAACTGATCGTAGTGGATCACCGCCCGCCCGCTGAGGGCGATATCGCGGAACGCATCAACATAATCATGCGTGCACCCCGGCCCGCCGTGGGCGATGACCAGCGGCGTGAGCCCGCTATCGATATCGCCGCAAACGCGGAACCAGGTTTGATAGCGTCGAAACGGGGCGTAACCTTCGCTGATGGTATACATGAATCATCTTTACCCTGCTAAGTGGACCGGCTTTCAGGGTAAAGGGTGGCAACCGCGGCTGAACACTAGCAAAAATGCTAGTTCTTAGCTGTCGAGCAGACGGTAGTGCAGGGCGCGGACTACCGCCTGTACGCGGTTGCTGGCGCCGAGCTTTTTGGCTGCGGTATTAAGATGCAGCGTCACCGTCGCCACCGAGCGGTGCAGCTTGCGGGCGATCTCTTTGGCGGTAAGTCCTTCGGCGGACCACGCCAGGCATTCGCGCTCGCGGTTGCTTAGCTTCACATGACGGCAGGTAAGCAGGGTGCTGTCGAACAGCGGAAACGCCGACTCCTGAAACTGGTGGGCGAGCAGCATCAGCTGCGCCAGGGTGGCGCTGATTTCCCGTTCCTGACGCTGGCCGGTATGGATGCCGGTGAGAGTGACGAAACTGCCGTTGGGGAGATGCAGGGGAACCGTCGCCCCGCAGGGCATATTATGTTCGCGCATATAGTCGGTGACCGCGGTGGCGTGATTGTTCAACCTCCCGCGCAGCATGCTGTTGTCCGGTCGTTGATAGGACCAGACAAAAGGCGCGCAGCTTTCTAGCGCGCAGTGCTGCACCGGATCAACCTGGTAATATCCGCGCTCGCACCATAGCTGGCGCATATCTTCCGGCACATTGCACGTTTTCAGCAGCGAAGGCGTAATCAGCTCCCCTTCCAAAGAACGCGGGACCGGCGTGTAGTCGTAAATGACCGCGTCAAATCCTAACTTCCGGGTGGCCTGAAAAAGTCCGCTGAATGCCTCATCCAGGCTGGCCGCCCGCGCGCTGCCGGGGCGTTCAAATTCCAGTCGCATATAACCCCCTTCATCTAAAACGAGACCTGCGACGGGCACGATTTGTGCAAATCCGTCAATAGTTAGCGCAAAAGGCATGCAATTCCGGTGCCGCACCGGCGCCGCGCAAAACTAGTATTTTTGCTAACTGTTCAGCCTCCGGCGTTGCCGTTAGCGTTAACGCAACGCCAGAACCGCGCTATTGACGATGAGGAGTACACCATGTGGAGCGAAATAGCGCCCGATCAGTGCCATAACATTGCGGTGGAGGGATATAACGTCGTGGCCTATCAGTTTGGCGACGGCGAGGAGACCGTTCTCTGCCTCAACGGCGGGCCGGGGCTGCCCTGCGATTATCTGCGCGAAGCCCACTCCTGCCTGAAGCTTCACGGTTATCGGGTGATCGCGTTTGACCAGTTGGGTACCGGCAAGTCCGATCGGCCGGATGATGCCAGCCTGTGGACGATGGCGCGCTACGTGCGTGAAGTGGAGACCGTGCGTCAGGCGCTGGGGCTCGGTAAGGTGCATCTGCTTGGTCACTCGTGGGGCGGATGGCTGGCGATTGAAGTGGCGTTGCACCATCCTGGCGCAATTCGCTCGCTGATTCTGGAAAACACCGTCGCTGATATGCCGCATCTGGTGCAGGAGCTAAACCGTCTGCGCGGGGCGCTGGGGCCAGAAACCGTCGCGATGATGCAGCGCTACGAAGCGCTCGGCTGGTTGGATCATCCGGCCTATCAGGCGGCGATTACTCTGCTGAATTATCGCCACGTGTGCCGTCTTGACGTCTGGCCAGAGCCGGTTATCCGCTCGCTTGGGGACTGGAATATGGGGCCGTATACCACCATGCAGGGGCCGAACGAATTCCTCTATACCGGCAATTTGAAAAACTGGAACCGCAGCGCTGAACTGGCGTCAATCCGCGCGCCCTGTCTGATCACCAGCGGCCAGCACGATGAACTGACGCCCGCCTGCGCCCTGAAAATGAAGCAGGGGCTGGCGAACGCCGAAATTGCCATTTTTGCCAACAGCAGCCATATGCCGTTTTACGAAGAGCCGCAGGCTTACTACCCGGTACTGCTCGATTTTCTGGCGCGCCAGCGCGACGCGGGAGGCTGTTGATGCACCGTTACCGCTTTTTGCTTCTTCGCCCGCTACAGCTGCTGCCGGTTCTGCTGGGTATCAGCCTGATCACCTTCATGATGGTGCGCGCCATCCCTGGCGATCCGGCGCGTATTCTGCTCGGGGTGCGCAGCACGCCGGCGGCGCTGGCCCGCATCCGCGCGCAGTTTGGCCTTGATGAACCGCTGTGGGTTCAGTACGGCTATTTTCTGCGCAATCTGCTGCAGGGCGAGCTGGGTAAGTCAATTGTTTACCGGGTCGATACCCTGAAGCTGATTACTTCGCGTCTGGAACCGACGCTATGGCTGGTGCTCGGCAGCGTTCTGCTGGCAATAGCGTTGACGGTACCGCTGGCGGCGATAGCCGCCCGCCAGCGCGGGCGCCTCGCCGATCGGCTGATTCGTCTGTTTACGACCGCCGGGCTCGGGTTTCCGGCGTTCTGGCTCGGTATCATGTTGATTCTGCTGTTCAGTATCGTGCTCGGCTGGTTTCCGGTCTCCGGCTACGGCAGCGATTTTTTAGACCAGCTGCACCATATGGTTCTGCCGTGCCTGACCGTGGCGCTGGCGCTGTCGGCGGTATTGATTCGCAACCTGCGCGCCAGCCTGCTGATGGAGATGAATAGCGACTATGTGGTGGCGGCCCGGGCGCGGGGGCAGCAGGAAAGACGTATCTTCTGGCGGCACGTGCTGCCGAACTCTCTGGTGCCGACCATCAATCTGCTGGCGGTGAATATTGGCTGGCTCATCGGCAGTACGGTGGTGATCGAAAGCGTCTTTGCCATCCCTGGCCTCGGACAGCTGTTGGTTAAAGCGATTTTTAGCCGCGACTACATGGTGGTACAGGGCGTGGTGATGGTCTTTGCTCTCGCGACCGTAGCGGTCAGCCTGCTGGCGGATATTCTTACCGTAGCCCTCGACCCGAGGATAAAACTATGAAGGCGATAGCGACGTTTTCCCGCCTGCGTCAGCGGGCTATCCCGCGTCAGCAGGCGCTCTGTGCCGGACTGGCGATCGTCGGGCTATGGCTGCTGGTCGCCTGTCTGGCGCCGTGGATCGCGCCGTTCGATCCGATTGCCCAGGACGCCTCTTCCAGCCTGCTGTCGCCGGGCGGCGCGCATCTCTTCGGTACCGACAACTTTGGCCGCGACGTTTTTTCCCGCGTGCTGTGGGGAGCGCGGGTCGATCTACAAATCTGCCTGCTGGGGGTGCTGTTCCCCTTTATGCTCGGCACCGCGCTGGGGGCGCTTGCCGGCTATTCTGGCGGCGTGGTCGATGCGCTGGTGATGCGGGTTATTGATATCGTGCTGGCCTTTCCGTTTCTGGTGCTGATGCTGGCAATCATCGCCATTCTCGGGCCGGGGCTGAGCAGCTTTTACATCGCGATGGCGATGGTGGGCTGGGTCTCATACGCCCGGCTGGTGCGCGCTCAGGTACTGACGCTGAAACAGCGCGATTTTATTCTGGCGGCCCGCAGTCTGGGCTACGGCCATCTGCGGATTTTGTTCCGCCATCTGCTGCCGAACGCGCTAACCGGAGCGATCGTTTTTTCGATGTCCGACTGCGTACTGGTGCTGCTGAACGGAGCTGCGGTGAGCTATCTCGGGCTCGGCGTGCAGCCGCCAACCGCCGAATGGGGCGTTATGGTGGCCGAAGGGCAGAGCTTTATCACTACCGCATGGTGGATAACCACCTTTCCTGGGCTCGCCATCGTGCTGCTGGCGATGGGCTTTAGCCTGCTGGCCGATGGGCTCGGCGACAAGTTAGGAGGACGGGGATGAGTTTGCTGAAGGTGAATCGCCTGACGGTTACGCGCGGCGAGGATATCGCGCTGGTCGATAACGTCTCATTCGCGCTTGAAGCCGGGGAGATGCTGGGGCTGGTTGGCGAAAGCGGGTCGGGAAAAACCGTGACCTGCCGGGCGCTGATGCGCCTGCTGCCGGGGGACGGACTGCGGATTAGCGGCGGTGAGGTTGTGCTCGACGGCCGGGATATTTTGCCCCTCAGCGAAGGGCAAATGTCGGCGGTGCGCGGGCGGGAAATCGGTATGATTTTCCAGAACCCGACCAGCCATCTCAATCCGGTGATGACCATTGGGGAGCAGATCGCAGAAAGCCGGCGCCTCCATTTTGCGGCAAACCGCCGTCAGGCGCGGGAGGATGCGCTGGCCCTGCTGCGCCAGGTCGGCATCCCGGACCCGCAGAATCGGCTCAATAGCTATCCGCACGAATTTTCCGGCGGGATGCGCCAGAGGGTGATGATCGCCGTCGCCCTCGCGCCGGAACCGCGGCTGCTGATTGCCGACGAACCGACGACCGCGCTGGACGTCACCGTGCAGATGCAGATTTTGCGCCTGCTCAGCGACCTACGTGCCGAGCTGGGGCTGGCGGTCATTATGATCACCCACGATCTCGGGGTGGTGGCGCAAACCTGCGACCGGATCGCGGTGATGTACGGCGGCAGGCTCTGCGAGGTGGGCGACAAACGCGAAGTGCTCGCCGGGCCGCTGCACCCTTATACCCGCGGGCTTATTGATTGTCAGCCGGCCAGCGAAGGCGGACGGGGGAGGCTGACGATCATCGACGGCCAGCCGCCGAGCGCCGACCACTTTCCATCAGGCTGTCGCTTTCATCCGCGCTGCCGCCGCGCCGATGAAGCGTGCCTGCAGCAGCCGCCGCTGCATTACGGACAGGATCGCCATAGCCACGCGGTGGCTTGTCATCACCGGTTACCCACGCTGACCCGGCAGGAGGGATAATGGTTAACGCTCACTGGCCGCTGCTTGAGGCCGATAATCTTTGCGTCACCTTCCCGGTATCGGGCGGTCTTTGGCAGCCGAAGCGGGTCGTGCACGCGGTGAACCAGGTCACGATGCAGATCTTTCCTGGCGAAACGCTCGGTCTGGTCGGCGAGTCCGGCAGCGGCAAGAGCACGCTTGGCCGAGCGCTGTTACAGCTTGAACGGGTAGCCGATGGCGAGGTGCGGTTCGAGGGGCAGCGTATTACCCATGGCTTAACCAGCGATATCGCCCGTCTGCGCCAGCAAAGCGCGATGATTTTCCAGGATCCCTTTGCCTCGTTAAACCCGCGGCAGACCGTGGGAGAGAGCATCGCCGAGGTGCTGCGCGTGCATCAAAAAGTGCCCCGCGGGCAGGAGGCGCTGCGGGTAGCAGAACTGCTCACCCTGGTCGGCCTGCGTCCGCAGCAGGCCAGCGCGAAACCAGCCCAGCTTAGCGGCGGCCAGTGCCAGCGCGTCGGTATTGCCAGAGCGCTGGCCATGGAGCCGCGGCTGATCGTGGCCGATGAGTGCGTCGCGGCGCTGGACGTCTCTATTCAGGGACAGATCGTCAACCTGCTGATGGAGCTGCGGGAGAAGATGGGGCTGGCGATTCTGTTTATCGCCCACGATCTGGCGATTGTGCGGCGGCTCTGCGATCGGGTGGCGGTAATGTACCTTGGGCGGATTGTGGAGGAGGGGCCGGCAGAGGCGGTCTTCACCCGTCCGCTGCATCCTTATACCGCCGCGCTGGTCTCGGCGATCCCGGAAATCGACCCGGATAAACCCCTACCGAAGAATTTGCTGGGGGGCGAGCCGCCCAGCCCCGTTGCCGTTCCACAAGGCTGTGCATTTCATCCGCGCTGCCCTTATGCGCAGGTGCAGTGCCGCACCGGCGCACCACCACCAACCCGGCAGATTGCCGACCGCGCTTATGCCTGCGTGCTCAACCTCGCGGGTGATGAGACCGTTTTTCCTTTAACAGGGGGATCTTTTGATGAAGCACAGGCAAGTTAAGTTACTGGCGGCGAGCGTTTTTCTGGCGCTTAGCGTGGTGAGCGAAATGGCCCAGGCGGCGGGGGTATTGACCATTGGCCGCCGGGAGGACAGCACCACGTTTGACCCGATAAAATCGGCGCAAAACGCGGATAACTGGGTCTTTTCCAACGTTTTTGACCCGCTGGTGCGGGTAGATAAGAGCGGGACGAAGCTGGAGCCGGGCGTGGCTGAGAGCTGGACGATTTCTCCGGATGGCAAGGTCTACACTTTTAAAATTCGCGACACGACCTTCTCTGACGGCACACCGCTGACCGCCAGCGATGCGGCGTTTAGCTTAATTCGTATCCGCGATGATGAAGGCTCGCTGTGGCGCGACTCCTATAGCATTATTGCCAAAGCGGAAGCCCCGGACCCGCGCACGCTGGTAGTGACGCTGAAATCGCCGTCAGCGCCGTTCTTGTCGCAGCTTGCCCTGCCGAACGCCTCGGTGATTTCGCAGAAGGCGATGAAAGCGGAAGGCGAAGAGGCGTTTGCCGAAAAACCCGTGGGCTCCGGCGCGTTTAGCGTGAAAGAGTGGCTGCGCGGGGAAAAGATCGTGCTGGTGAAGAACCCGCACTTCTGGCAGGCGAAAAACGTTAGCCTCGATGGCGTGGAGTGGTTAACCATTCCGGACGATAATACCCGCATGCTGAAGGTGCAGGCCGGCGAGCTCGACGCCGCGCTGACCGTGCCTTTCTCGCGCATTGCATCGTTACAAAAGGATGCCAATCTGAAGGTGGAGCTGGACCCCTCCACGCGCGAGGACCATCTGCTGATCAACCATTCTCACGGCGCGCTGGGCAAGGTAGAGGTGCGCCAGGCGCTGGACTTCGCGATTGATAAAGACGCGATCGTGAAGACCGTGACCTTTGGATACGGCCAGGTGGCCAACTCCTATATTCCCGCCGGGGCGCTTTACCACTATCAGGATAATCTTCGTCGGCCTTACGATCCGCAGAAGGCCAAAGCGATGCTAAAAGCGGCGGGCGCTGCCGATCTGAAGCTGAACTACGTGGTCAACGCCGGGGATGAAGTCGATGAGCAGATTGCCATTTTGCTGCAACAGCAGCTGGCGAAAGCCGGGGTGACGGTGAATTTGCAAAAAGTCGACCCGAGCCAGAGCTGGGATATGCTGGTGGCCGGAGAGTACGATATTTCGGTGATGTACTGGACCAACGATATTCTCGACCCCGATCAGAAAACCACTTTCGTGCTTGGTCACGATGCCAATATGAACTATATGACTCGCTATCATAACGAGCAGGTAAAAGCGCTGGTGGCTGCCGCGCGCGTCGAAATGGACGGTAAAAAGCGCGAGCAGATGTATATCGACCTGCAAAAAATGGCTAAGGCCGACGTGAACTGGGTTGACCTCTACTACAGCCCGTACCGTAACGTCAGCCGCAAAAATATCGATGGTTTTTATCAGAATCCGCTGGGACGTTTCTTCCTGGAGGATACCGTAAAACGCTAATGCCTCTTTGCGCCGGTTGGTCTCTGACGCCGGCGCCTTTTTCATCTTACCGGCGGCACGACGCGGTTTGATGCATATCAACCAGTACATTAACTTTTACTATAAAAACTAAAAAAGAGTTGTAACCCCGCCTGCTTTTATTCAATTTATGTGGTGAATGTTTAATGTATTTCAATAATTAAAAAATATATACATTAAAAAACAACACGTTAAATAAATCAGGGGTTAATTTTTGTGGCAAGTGCAAACAAACTCACGCTGTTCATCGTCATCTTCATGCTGCTGGGGATCCTCTCCGGTGCGGCCATCCACGCTTACGCCGGGCAAACGACCATAACCGCATGGTCGGAAAACATTACGCTGCTGACCGATGTGTTCCTGCGCCTGATTAAAATGGTGATTGCGCCGTTAGTCTTCAGTACCCTGACGGTCGGTATTATGCGCCTTGGTGAAACGGCGACCATTGGCCGGGTCGGCGGTAAAGCCATGGTGTGGTTTATTACCTCGTCAATTCTCTCCATTCTGGTCGGGCTGGTGATCGTTACCCTCGAGCATCCCGGCGCCGGCCTGAACCTGGCGATCCCGAAAGAATCCGTGGATACCGGGCTGGCGGTGAGCGGGATGAGCCTGAAAGGCTTTCTGACCCATACCATCCCAACCAGCATTACCGAAGCGATGGCCAGCAACGAGATTCTGCAAATCGTGGTGTTCTCAATGTTCTTCGGTATCGCCGGGGCGTCGCTGGGAGAGAAATTCAATGCCCCGCTGGTGGCGGCGCTCAACGTGGTTTCCCACATTATGCTGAAGGTGACCGGGTACGTGATGTACGTCGCGCCGCTGGCGATTTTCGCCGCTATCTCTTCGGTTATCGCCTCGCAGGGGCTGGGGATCCTGCTTAACTATGCCTCGTTTATCGGCGGATACTATGTCGCGATCCTGCTGACCAGCGCGGTGCTGCTGGCGGTAGGGTATATGGTGCTCAAGAAAGAGGTTTTTCGCCTGCTGAATATGCTGAAAGACCCGGTGCTGGTGGCGTTCACCACCAGCAGTTCCGAAGCGGCCTATCCGAAGACCCTGGAGCGCCTGGTGGAATTTGGCTGCTCGCGAAATATCGCGTCGTTTGTGCTGCCCATCGGCTACTCCTTTAACCTGGTCGGCTCAATGGTGTACTGCTCTTTTGCCGCCATGTTTATCGCTCAGGCCTATAATGTTCAGCTGAGCTTTAGCGAAATTACCGTGATGATGCTGACGCTGATGCTGGCCTCGAAAGGGATTGCCGGGGTACCGCGTTCGGCGCTGGTGGTGCTGGCCGCCACCATCCCGAGCTTCAATATTCCGGTGGCGGGTATTTTGCTGCTGATGGGCATTGACCATTTCCTCGATATGGGGCGCTCAGCGATTAACGTGCTGGGTAACGGGATTGCGACGGCGATGCTGTCAAAAAATGAAGGTCAACTGCAGGAAGAGGTCCCGGAGGCTGAAGTCGCGCCTCAGCAGGCCGAAGCCTGATCGTCGCGCGCCCTCTCTGACGGGGGCGCGTTCCGCAGTGAAAAAGAGGCCCCTAACAGGCACGCAAGGGGCAATGTGACGAAGTAACAGATTCCTCGATAAAGACGTTGTTCTTATTATATAAAAATACGCTCCGGTATTTTTACATTGAGGAACCGGGTAATGGTACCCGCAGCCTGTTACCCCTGAGTAGATGTTTTTGAGGTTACCGATCTTTTTCGGAATCCCGTCGCTGACAAGCCGTCAAATTCCTAATTTTAACGTCCAGAATGCGCTCACCGGCGGGCGCGGGCGCGAGCTTACCAGCGCTCTTTTAACAAGTTAATGAACTGGAAAAAGTCATGATTGTTATTAAGACTGTATTTTTCCATGATTTTGCTTTTGTGCCAGGTGATGGTTTTAGGGGTGACTTTGTTGAGGGCAGAAATTTTAATGATATCAAAGCCATCGATGATGCCAGTGGCGACGGCAGCCTGCGATTTGGAGAGCATTTTATGCGGGCAATGGGTGCAGACGAGCGTGGAGTCGCTTCTCTGCGCGTCGGGAGGAATTTCGCTCCTTTTTAGCTCCTGGGCAATAATTTCGAACATTTTATCGATATTGACCGATTTGATAGAGACAAAGATAACGCCCTTGAGACAGTTAACGATCAGCTCTTTTTCCGGTAACTTGTCATAGCTGTGCAGGATAATCACCGAACTATTTTGTTTACGGTTCTTTATGCTGGTATTGCACAGATAGATTTCGCCGGGGAGAACTTCAGCGATGATGATATCTTTATCTAAAAAATCATTATGCTTATAAGAAAAAGCGACTTTGAGATTACCGCTGCGGCTGATGAGCTCATTGACGACGGAAACCAATGATTCTCTGAGAAAGGTATTTCTGGTGTTGATTGCGATGTTTACTTTTTTCATGGCGTTATTTCCCTGATATATCAACATAACGCCATGTTGTGATCAATCCTCCGGGCGTATGCGGTGATTGTTGCTATGCAGATTTCGTTATTATTAATGTGGCTTTAGTTATTTTCTGCGCGTAGAGTTCTTTGCTGAAAATGGAAATTTCTGTTTTCGCCTGTCGCGGATATACGACACCAGACTATAAACAGAAACGCAAAGGCAAAATATGCACAGTAATAAGGCTAACCATGTTTGCATGGCCATAATTGAGATCCTTTAACTTAATTTTTGGTTTTAAAAATGTACCTCACAGGCACGCGAATATTTTTATACTCTTCGTTAAACCGTGCTCGCGATGCGCGAACGAAAAGCGCCTGACAAACGGCCTGCATTCGGCTTGTGCTAAATTCAGCAATAGCCTGTTAGCTCAGCCGCTGTGGGTCAAAACGCTCACGACGCCCTGTCAATGTAAGAAAATTCTTAATGTGCTGTCAGTCTCATTTCTCTCAATCCTCTCAAAAACTGAAAAAAATTAACAAGAAACACCAGGCTGGAAACATACTAGTCATCACTCCGGGCGGATGGCGGAACAATAGCCGGCAGCGCCGCCGCTGCCGGCTGGGAAAAGGTCAAGAGAGAAACGCCAGCCCTTTGCCAAAAATCGCGCGAATCGGCAGGGTGATGCCCTGCAGGCGGGCCTTGTGCCGCAGGCGGCTGATCACCACGTCGATGCGGTGCAGTTCCGGTTCGCCCTCATCGGTAAACAGAGAAGTGTGCAGGTCAACTTTGCTGCACACTTCATTGCGGTTACGCATTAAGACTTCCAGCAGCCGGTACTCTTGCTGTGTTAGCGGCAGGATCCGCCCCGATGGCGCCACCAGGCGCTCGCTCTGGAGTATCCAGTGGGAAGGGGCTGACCGCTCCGCTAATGGCGCCGGATTGACGCTTTCCGCCGGTTGTTGCTGGCGAAGCCGGGAGCCCAGCGCGTGGATGCTCTCCGCGAGGTCGGAAAAGTTGACCGGCTTGATGAGATAGAGGTCGGCGCCGGCGTTTAAGGCCTGGAGCCGATCCTGCTCATGCCCTCTGGCGGTAATGACGACCAGGCCGAACTGGCCAATCTCGTGCAGATAGTCCAGCACGCTAAACCCGTCTTCGCCCGGCAGGCCAATATCGATAAGTACGATATCGACCGGATCGCGATGCAGCTGCCGCCAGAAGGCCTCGGCGCTGCCGACGCCCCAGGCGTCGAAGCCGCGATGGCGCAGAAAAGCCAGCAGCTCGTCGAGTAGATCTGCGCTATCTTCGATGATAGCTACGCGTAATGTCATGGTTTGTCCTTCTGCTGTCCCGTCAGCGGGAGAGTGAGCGCAAATTCGCATCCGGCTGAGCTATTTTCTGCCAGCCATAGGTCCCCGCCGTGGGCCTGGATGATTTGTCGGGCGACGTACAGCCCAAGGCCGGTCCCGGCCGGCGTTGTAGTGTGAGTTTCGCCGCGTCGATAGCGCTCGTAAATATGCTCGACCTGTTCCGGCGGGATGCCGGGACCGCGATCGCCAATGCGTAATTCAACGTGCTTTTCCTGCTGATAAATCTCGACTCTTATCTCCCCGGCTGCGGCATATTTAACCGCGTTATCGAGCAGGTTGGCGATCGCAATACACAGCAGCCCGCTATCAATAAACAGCACCGGTGAAGGGGATTGCGGGCCGACAGTTTGCCCCTCAAGGGTGACATTCAAATAATGATTAAGCGAAAGATCTACGACGGTCGCCGCCATATGGATGACCGGCAGCAGTTCGGCATCCTGCTTGTCGGCGTGCAGGTCTCGGGAGGAGAGGCGGGCGTCGGCCAGGCAGTTATCGGTGAGCTGCACCAGGCGGGTTGTCGCGCGCTGCATGCGATCGAGGCGCAAGCTCTGGGTGACGGTTGCGGGACTCAGGCGCAGATTTTCCAGCGCGGCCTGGAGGATCGCCAGCGGCGTTCTGAACTCATGCGCCACCATTCCCATAAACTGGCGCTGGTGGAAGCTGGCCTCGCGTTCAATCTGTAGCTCCCGCGCCAGCTGCTGCTTGCGCACCAGGGTACGGTTTTCCGCCCGCACCCGCAGCACCGCAATGATCAGGACGGTGACGATGTGGATAATCAGCGCGTACTGCCAGGTGGAATAAACCATGTTATGAAACGGAATGACGCCGTGGATAGAGAGCAGCGCCAGCCCGGCGGAGACCACGTATACCGGCGGCAGCAGCCCCAACAACAGGGTATTGATATCAACCGCTTTGCGCCGCCACAGCATCCATGAGGTGATCAACAGAATTGGCGCGGCGATGAAGAATATCCCCGCTTCAATCTGCATTGCCTGGCCGTAAAACCCTAGCGGGATACTGATTTGCAGAATAATGTTTAAGGCGATCGCCGCCAGCAGCAGTTGATACAGCCGCGGCATGTTTTTCTTCAAATCGAAAACTTCGCTATGTAACCACAGCGCGGTGGCATAGCTCACCAGCGACAGGCAGCTAATCATGTAATCCTGCACCGGCAGTAGGGCGTCGCCAAAGAGCCATTCCGGGTAGCCATGAAGGGCCGCGACGAGCGGATAGTTGAGCGAGAACAGGCAGATCCCCCACAGCAGGCGTCGGCGCAGCGCGACGGCAAGCCACAGGGCGATACCGCTGGCAATCACCGCCAGGCCAAAATAGAAACTCCAGAAGGCGGTATCGAGGGTGGCCGAACGTACGAACTCCTGCGGTGACGAGAGCGTCGCCAGCAGGATCAGGGTGCTGGTGCTCTGGAGACGGAAGACCATCTCGTAGCCAGCCGCCGTGGGCGGGGGCGGTAAAATTAGCACGCTTTCGCGGTAGTCGAGATCGTTATCGCGGGCAGAAGCGTGGTCGCCAAACTCTTTTTGTTTCCAGGGGGCATCGCTAGCGTAGGGGCGATAAAAAACGGTCAAGCGATCGACAAACGACGGACCGAGCTGCAGCCAGCGCTGTTCGCCAGCAAACCAGGCCGCCGGGAGCGAAGTGCGTAGCCAGTAGGTCTTTGACGAATAGCCGAACGACGGGATAAGCGGCGCCGTTTTTAGCGCCTCCTCTGGCAGCGAAAGAAAGGCGTCGAGGGACATTGTATCGCTGGCGTCGGCGTACCAGTAGACCGGGATATCGATACCCAACTGCCGGACTTCCGCGCGCGCCGGCGCCCACCACAGCAGGGAAATGATGACGCCGCACATTGCCCAGAAATACGCGCTGTGGCTCCTGCGAATAAGATCAAAAAAAGCGCACAAACGATACAATCACGCCCCCTTATGGCATGGATTAATAAATCAGTACGGTAAAAATGAACAGGGACTCTGCTACTGGCACAGATAACCCTCCGCCATTCGGCAAATATACGTGTAGGGCTGGACAACGCAGCATTCTGCTGGTGCCGAAGATATTATTCCAGCGTTATCTACATGCCGGAGAACTGGCCAGACCTGCTGTAAGAAAATTCTTAATAAAAGTTAACGTATGGGGGAGTTGGATGATAAGCAAGCGGAAAGTTCAGTCGCGACATACGGTTTTATGATGTTATGCCATGAATTCACGCGATAGTTATATAAAAATTGACAATAAATTATTTAAGCAGCGCATATAAAACCAGATAGTTATATTAAACGTTAATTACCGTTGTTATTGATGGCCGGATAAAGGCGGCGCATTGCCCGCATCGTCGAATGAGGTTAGGTACGGTTCGAAGGATTGCTGACGGCAGGGGATAACAATGATTAGCATGGTGTTAACATTCCTGGCCGCTGTTTTAAAGCGACTGATTTTAACTAATTGAAATAAAAAGGATTGATTGTTTATTATTTGTCGTAAATGTTAACAGCAGATGCAAAAGTCAAAAATACCCGTATAATCATTGTCCCTTTTCCTGTCTTAAGTTTAAGCTGGAGGCACAATGGAGCTCAGTCGCAGGCAGTTCTTTCGCATCTGCGCGGGTGGTATGGCAGGGACGACCGTAGCATCGCTTGGTTTTCTTCCCTCGTTTTCCGCTCACGCAGAGACGCGTCAATATAAACTCTTAAAAGCTAAAGAAACCCGTAATAACTGCACCTACTGTTCAGTCGGCTGCGGGATCCTCATGTACAGCTTCGGAGATAACGCCAAAAACGTGCGTGAACGCATTTATCACGTCGAAGGCGACCCCGATCATCCCGTGAGCCGCGGGTCGCTGTGCCCAAAAGGCGCAGGCGTACTGGACTATATTCACAGCGATAACCGATTACGCTATCCGGAGTACCGCGCGCCGGGCTCGGATAAGTGGACGCGTATAAGCTGGGATGAGGCCATCGATCGTATCGCGCGATTGATGAAAGATGACCGCGACGCCAACTTTATCGAAAAGAATGCCCAGGGCGTCACCGTCAACCGCTGGACCTCAACCAGCATGCTGTGCTCTTCGGCGGCGAGTAATGAAACCGGGATCCTTGACGGTAAATTTACCCGCGCGCTGGGGATGGTATCGATTGACTGCCAGGCGCGCCTTTGCCACGGCCCGACGGTATCGGCGCTGGCGCCAACCTTTGGTCGTGGGGCGATGACCAACAACTGGGTGGATATTAAAAACGCCAATGTGGTGCTGATTATGGGCGGCAACGCGGCGGAAGCGCATCCGGTAGGGTTCAAATGGGTTATCGAAGCCAAAATTAAAAATAATGCGACCGTTATCGTCGTTGATCCGCGCTTTAACCGCAGCGCGGCGGTGGCTGACCTGTACGCGCCCATTCGCGCCGGCTCCGACAGCGCTTTCCTGCTCGGCGCGATCCGCTATCTGATCGAACACGATCGGATACAGCATGAGTACGTGCGTCACTACACCAACGCCAGCATGATCGTGCGGGAAGATTATGATTTCGACGAGGGGCTGTTTAGCGGCTTTGATCCGCAGAAGCGTCAGTACGATAAAGTCAGCTGGAACTATGAACTCGACGCTAACGGCTACGCCAGGCGCGATGATACGTGGAACCATCCGCGCTGCGTCTGGAATCTATTGAAACAGCACGTTGAGCGCTATACGCCGGAACTTGTCAACCGCCTGTGCGGCACCTCTTTACACGATTTTCAGCGCATTTGCG
Organism: Klebsiella sp. BDA134-6; assembly: GCF_015601345.1. Lineage (NCBI taxonomy): Bacteria > Pseudomonadati > Pseudomonadota > Gammaproteobacteria > Enterobacterales > Enterobacteriaceae > Klebsiella > Klebsiella sp. BDA134-6. The sequence goes on along the minus strand of NZ_CP064784.1, from coordinate 3,941,851 downwards.
AACTGTTAGCCAGCACCAGCGCTGCGAATCGAACCGCGACAATCCTGTATGCCCTCGGTTGGACCCATCACACCACCGGAGCGCAAACTATCCGCGCGGCCGCGATGCTACAGCTGCTGTTGGGCAATATCGGCATGGCAGGCGGCGGCGTTAACGCGCTGCGCGGGCACTCCAATATTCAGGGTTATACCGACCTGGGACTGCTTTCGACCAATCTGCCGGGATATATGCCGCTACCGTCGGAAAAACAGGTTGATTATCAGAGCTATATTTCACAAATCACCCCCGCGGCGCTGGGCGTGAACGAAGTGAATTACTGGCAAAATACGCCGAAGTTTTTCGTCAGCATGATGAAAAGCTTCTGGGGCGATGCCGCAACCGCGGAAAACAGCTGGGGCTATGACTGGCTGCCGAAATGGGATCGTTTATACGATGTCATGACCCAGGCCGAGCTGATGGCCCAGGGCAAAATCAACGGCTACGTGGTGCAGGGATTTAACCCGCTGGCGGCGTTCCCGGATAAAAACAAATCCGCCCGCGCGCTGGCGAAGCTTAAATATCTGGTGGTGATCGATCCGTTGGTGACCGAGTCGTCGAATTTCTGGCAGAACCACGGCGAAATGAACGACGTGCGTCCTGCAGATATCCAGACCGAAGTCTTCCGCCTGCCGTCCTCCTGCTTCGCCGAAGAGAACGGTTCGATCGCTAATTCGGGCCGCTGGCTGCAGTGGCACTGGGCGGCGGCCGAACCGCCGGGCGAAGCGCTCCACGATGGCAAAATTCTCGGTCGCCTGTTTATGCGCCTGCGCGATCTGTATCGGCAAGAGGGCGGCGCAAACCCGGCGCCGGTGCTGAATATGTCCTGGGATTATCACGATCCCCTCGACCCGCAGCCGGAAGAGGTCGCCAGGGAGGCCAACGGCAAGGCGCTGCGCGATATCGTTGACGAGCAGGGCCGGGTGGTTGTCAAAAAAGGCCAGCAGTTGAGCAGCTTCGCGCAGCTAAAAGATGACGGTTCTACCAGCAGCTACTGCTGGGTTTACTGCGGCTGCTGGACCGAGCAGGGCAATCAGATGGCGAACCGCGATAATAGCGACCCGTATGGTTTAGGCTGTACGCCCGGCTGGGCATGGTCCTGGCCGGCGAACCGCCGCATCCTCTACAACCGCGCCTCCGCGGACCCGGCGGGTAAACCCTGGGATCCGCAGCGCTCGCTGCTGAACTGGGACGGCAAACGCTGGACCGGTATGGACGTCGCCGACTATAGCCAGGCGGCGCCGGGCACCAACGTCGGGCCGTTTATCATGAATCCGGAAGGCGTGGCGCGCCTGTTCTCGCTGGACAAACTAAACGATGGCCCGTTCCCGGAACACTATGAGCCTGTAGAATCGCCGATTGGCACTAACCCGCTGCACCCGAAAGTGGTCTCCAGCCCGGTAGCGCGCATCTTTCACGATGACCTGGCGAATATGGGCAAGGCGGATGAGTTCCCCTACGTGGCGACAACCTACTCAATCACCGAACTGTTCCGTCACTGGACCAAGCATGCGCGGCTGAACGCCATCGTTCAGCCCGAGCAGTTTGTTGAAATTGGCGAGGCGTTGGCGAAGGAGAAGGGCATCGTCGCGGGGGACACGGTAAAAGTGATGTCGAAGCGCGGGTTTATTAAAGCCAAAGCGGTAGTGACTAAGCGAATACAGGCGCTGACTATTGATGGCCGTACGGTGAATACCATCGGTATTCCGTGCCACTGGGGTTTTGAGGGGGCGACGCGGAAAGGATTCCTGGCCAATACGCTGACGCCATCGGTGGGGGACGCGAACTCGCAGACGCCTGAATATAAAGCTTTCCTCGTGAACGTGGAAAAGGTGGATACCCAATAGATTTCAGGTTGCAGGAAGGCGGTGACGCCGTGAATGCCGGGAGCGTAGAAACGCTACGTGACCGGGATGAATAAGGAAACCAACGAACCTGCAAACTGAAAGATGAAGGGTAAACGGAGACCAATTATGGCTTATCAATCTCAGGACATTATCCGTCGTTCCGCGACTAACGGCTTCACCCCCGCGCCCCGCGCGCGGGACCACCAGGAAGAGGTGGCGAAGCTTATCGACGTCACCACCTGTATCGGCTGTAAAGCCTGCCAGGTGGCCTGTTCCGAGTGGAACGACATCCGGGATGAAGTCGGTCACAACGTCGGGGTATACGATAACCCCGCCGACCTGACCGCCAAATCCTGGACCGTGATGCGCTTCTCGGAAGTGGAGCAGAACGATAAACTGGAGTGGCTCATCCGTAAGGATGGCTGTATGCACTGCGCCGACCCGGGCTGCCTGAAGGCCTGCCCGGCGGAAGGGGCGATCATTCAGTACGCCAACGGCATCGTCGACTTCCAGTCCGAGCAGTGCATCGGCTGTGGTTACTGCATCGCCGGCTGTCCGTTCAACGTGCCGCGCCTGAATCCGGAAGACAACCGCGTCTACAAATGCACGCTGTGCGTCGACCGCGTTAACGTTGGCCAGGAGCCGGCGTGCGTGAAAACCTGCCCGACCGGCGCTATCCACTTTGGCTCCAAAGAGGAGATGAAAACGCTGGCGGGCGAGCGCGTCGCCGAGCTGAAAACCCGCGGCTATGACAACGCGGGGCTGTACGATCCGGCCGGCGTTGGCGGCACGCACGTGATGTACGTGCTGCACCACGCCGACAAGCCGAACCTGTACCACGGCCTGCCGGAGAACCCGGAAATCAGCGCCACGGTTAAGTTCTGGAAAGGGATCTGGAAGCCTCTCGCGGCGGTCGGCTTTGCGGCCACCTTCGCCGCCAGCATCTTCCACTACGTCGGCGTCGGTCCGAACCGCGCGGAAGAGGAAGAGGACAATCTGGATGAAGAGAAAGACGAGGTGCGCAAATGAAAAGACGTGACACCATCGTGCGCTACACCGCGCCGGAGCGAATCAACCACTGGGTCACCGCCTTCTGCTTCGTGCTGGCGGCAGTGAGCGGACTGGGCTTTTTCTTCCCGTCCTTCAACTGGCTGATGCACATCATGGGCACCCCGCAGCTGGCGCGTATTCTGCACCCGTTCGTGGGCGTGATTATGTTTGCTTCGTTCATCATCATGTTCTTCCGCTACTGGCACCACAACCTGATCAACCGGGACGATATTTTCTGGGCGAAAAATATTCGCAAGATTGTCGTCAACGAGGAAGTGGGCGACACCGGGCGCTATAACTTCGGCCAGAAATGCGTGTTCTGGGCGGCGATTATCTTCCTGGTGCTGCTGCTGGTGAGCGGCGTGATCATCTGGCGTCCGTACTTTGCGCCGGCCTTCTCCATCCCGGTTATCCGCTTCGCGCTGATGCTGCACTCCTTCTCTGCGGTGGCGCTGATTGTGGTGATCATGGTGCATATTTACGCTGCGCTGTGGGTGAAGGGCACGATAACCGCGATGGTAGAAGGCTGGGTGACGAAGACCTGGGCGAAGAAACATCACCCGCGCTGGTATCGTGAAGTGAAAGCGAAACGGACGAAAGATTGATAAAACAAATACGATAAGTTCGCGGCTATGCAGCGGATATTATCGTAGCGAGCGCGCGTAATGGCAGGGAAACCGCAAGGTGAACACGCGATTACGCGCTATTTTTATCGGTAATTATTAAAGGGCAATCAACATAAAACCGCTGATAATAACGCTGTTTTATGAATGTTTTGGTTATCCATATCAAAGAATCGCCGGACGACTCTGGTTATGTTGGCCGTTGCGCCCGGAGAAACGCCCGGGTTAATTCATCATTCGTTGTGGAAGGGGGCCTGACAGGATGACGACGAAATCGCTAACGCTTTCTTTGGATGAACAACAGTCAATTCCTTTGAGTACGGTCTCGGGGACCCTGGGCTACCTCGGCATGGATATTCGTCCGCTGGCTTCCGCGGGGATATGCAGTTTCGACCCCGGCTTTGCTAACACCGCAGGCTGTACGTCAGCCATCTCGTGGATCGATACCGAAAAGAGCATTCTGCTGCACCGCGGCTATCCGGTCGATCAGCTGGCACGCCAGTGCGACTTCCTGGAAGTGGCCTGGATTCTGCTGCGCGGCGATGCGCCTGACGAAGCCAGCTATCAGGACTTCAAAAACACGATTACCCGCCATAGCCTGGTACATGAGCAGATTGCCCGCATGTGCAGCAGCTTTCGTCGCGACTCGCATCCGATGGCCTTAATGTGCGCCCTGGTGGGCACCCTGGCGGCGTTCTATCACGATGTGCTGGACGTTGAAAATCCTGAGCACCGCGCGCTGGCCGCCACCCGCCTGCTGTCGAAAATGCCAACGCTCGCGGCGATGAGCTATAAGTTTTCAATTGAGCAACCGGCGCAGTATCCGCGCAACGATCTGTCCTATGCGGGGAATTTCCTGCATATGCTGTTTGCTATTCCGGCGGAACAATATCAGCTGAATCCGGTGATTGAGCAGGCGATGAACCAGATCCTGGTGCTGCACGCCGACCACGGCCAGTGCGCATCGACGACCACCGTCCGGGCGGCGGGCTCCTCCGGGGCGAATCTCTTTGCCTGCATCGCCGCCGGGCTTGCGTCTCTGTGGGGCCCGGCCCACGGCGGGGCGAACGAAGCCAGTATGCGGATGCTGGAGGAGATCAACACCGTCGATCAAATTCCGGCGTTCCTGAGCAAAGCGAAACGCGACCCGCAGACGTTCCGTCGTCTGGGATTCGGTAACTCTCGCTACCGTCATCTTGACCCGCGCGCCGCTATTTTGCGCGAGACCTGTCATCGGGTACTGGAAGAACTGGGGATGTCCGACATGCCGTTGCAGGTGGCGATGGCCCTCGAAGAGGTGGCGCTAACCGACCCGTACTTTGTTGAAAATGGCCTGTCGCCGAGCGTGGATTTCTATACCGCGGTGATCCTCAAGGCGATGGGACTGCCTTCATCGATGTTTGTGGTGATTACCGCCGTAGGCAGAACGCTTGGCTGGGTGGCGCACTGGAACGAAATGCATGAAGCGCCGCTGACGATTTATCGTCCCCGGCAGATTTACACCGGCGAACAGCGGCGGGATTACGTTTCACGGCGTGAAGGGAAATAACAGAGTGCGGTTTTGATGTTGTGTTTGTATTGTTGCCGGGCGGCTGACGCCTTGCCCGGCCTACAAAACCCCGGCCTGTAGCCCGGATAAGGCGTCAGCCGCAATCCGGGATCGTACCGTGTGATTAACGAAACACCACCTGCGCCCAGCGGGCCAGCCCGGCGGTGACCGAGCCAAAATCATCGCCTCCGGCCACCGGAATGCCCGGCAGGTGTGCCGCCAGCGCTTTTTTGATCAACGGCGAGCGAGCGCTGCCGCCGGTCAGGTAAATCACATCCGGCTTGTCATTGCTGTTATCCAGCGCCAGCTGAACCTGCTCCATGATGCGGGTCAGCGGCTGATCCAGCGCCGCTTCCAGACCCTGCTGGCTGATGGCTGTCGCCAGCTCGTCGCTGATAAACGGCAGCCCGGTAGTGACGTTCGGCTGCGCGGAGAGGGCGATTTTGCTCTCTTCCGCGCTCCGCACCAGGCGATAGCTCAGACGCTGACGCCAGACCTTCAGCAGCAGCGCGACTTTTTCGCTATCGCGGGCGCTGCGCAGCAAATCGTTAAGCAGGCGACCGTTGGCTGCGCTGTAAAAATCAGTTTGCGCCGGAACGTCGTTAATCGCCACCGCATTCCACCACGGCAGAATCGGTAGCGCGATGCCTTTTTCGGTATCGCCGCCCATGCCCAGCAGCGGCATCAGGCATTTAAAGGCCAGGGCGATATCGAGGTCGTTACCGCCGACCCGGCAGCCGCTGTGGCCAAGCAGGCTTTGCTGGCGATCGGCTTTTTCACGCCACTGCGGCCCCATCAATAGCAGCGAACAGTCGGTGGTACCGCCGCCGATATCGACGACCAGCACGCGTTTTTCCTCGCTCAGCGTCGCTTCGAAATCCAGACCGGCGGCGACCGGTTCAAACTGAAACACGACGTCGCGGAAGCCCGCGCGCTTTGCCGCGCGTTCGAGAATGCCCTGCGCCTGGGTGTTGGCGTCATCGCCGCCTAGCCCCTGGAAGTTAATCGGCCGGCCGATAACCGCCTGGTCGATGGTTTCCGGCAGCTGCGTTTGCGCCTGGAGTTTGATATGCAGCATCATGGCGCACACTAAGTCTTCAAACAGCGCCACCTGCTGCGGCTTGAGCCCGCTGGCGCCGAGAAAGGATTTCGGCGACTTTACGAAGTAGACTTCTTCCGGATCTTCAACGTACTGATGCAGCGAAGCGAGACCAAACTGCACGCTGTTGCCGAGTACGTCGATATCTTCCTCGCGGTTGAAGCTGATGGCGCGACGCAGCAGCGCCTGGTTTTCATCACCGCTGGGCGGGACATCGTGATGGCGGTAGAGCCACTCGCTGACCGCTTCGCGGGTCGGCGCGCAAAGCATTGATGGCAGCAGTGAGCTGCCGTTTTCCAGCGTCAGCAGCTGCGGCGTATTCTCGCGCATTACCGCCACCGAACAGTTAGCGGTACCGTAGTCAAAACCAATAAACATAGCCTGCAAAATCCCCATGCCGGTGAAGAAGGGGGGCGACTTTAGCGGATTGACGGCACTGCGACAACTGGAATTTAAAAGCAAGGCGCCCGCGGCGCAGAGCCGCTATGATTGAAGCGCTAAAAAAGGAGAAAAGATGACGCTGCTACCCTGGCATCCCCCCTACGACTGGCAATGGATGTTTCATTTTCTTGAGGCGCGTACGGTGCAAGGGATTGAAACCTTTGTCGACAACAGCTACTGCCGCAGCTTTGCCCTCAATGGCCACGCCGGGCTGATCGCGGTGACGCCGGATGACGCCGCGCAGGGCATGCGGGTGACGCTTTCCGCCGGGCTACAGCCGGTCGCGGAAGAGTGCCTGGCGCGGGTTGCGCGCTTATTTGATTTGTCCTGCGACCCGCAGCGGATCGGCCTGACGCTGGGAAACCTCGCGCTGCCAAGGCCGGGGCTGCGCCTGCCGGGATCCCTGGATGCGTTTGAACAAGCGGTACGCGCGGTGCTCGGGCAACTGGTGAGCGTGGCCATGGCGGCAAAGCTCACCGGGAAAGTGGTGGCCGCCTTCGGGGAACCGTTGACCGACGCGCCGGGCTTTTATCTCTTCCCGAGCGCGCAGCGGCTGGCGCAGGCCGATCCGCTGGCGCTAAAGGCGCTGGGCATGCCCCTGCGGCGCGCGGAGGCGCTGATCCATCTGGCGCAGGCGGCTATCCGCGGCGATCTCCCCCTCTCCGCGCCGGAGAATATCGACGCCGGAATAAAGCAGCTGCAGACGCTGCCCGGCATAGGCCGCTGGACGGCGAACTATTTCGCGCTGCGCGGCTGGCAGGCGCCGGATATCTTTCTGGCGGATGATTATCTGATTAAACAGCGTTTTCCCGGCATGACGCCGGCGCGGATTGCGCGCTACGCCAGCCGCTGGCACCCCTGGCGCTCGTACGCTTTATTGCATATCTGGTATACGCAAGGCTGGTCGCCGGAGGAGGAATAGACCCGAGAGGCGCTTAGCACTGGTATCGACGCGCTGAAATCCCTATAATTGCGGCGTTTGGCGGTCAACCGCCACCCTTCCTACATTCCCAGGTTAATCAGGTCGCAAAAATTTATGACTGATACGTCTCATCAGTGCGTCATTATAGGCATCGCCGGCGCATCGGCTTCGGGCAAAAGCCTTATCGCCAGTACGCTATATCGTGAATTACGTGAACAGGTCGGCGATGAACATATCGGCGTTATTCCGGAAGACAGCTATTACAAGGATCAAGGTCATCTGTCGATGGAAGAGCGTGTAAAAACCAACTATGACCATCCGAGCTCCATGGATCATAGTCTGCTGTTTCAGCATCTGCAGATGCTGAGAAGCGGCCAGCCGATAGAGTTGCCGGTATATAGCTACGTTGAGCATACCCGTATGCCGGAAACTATCCATATCGAACCAAAGAAAGTCATCATTCTTGAAGGGATTCTGCTGCTGACCGACGCCCGCCTGCGCAATGAACTCAGCTTTTCCATTTTTGTCGACACCCCGCTGGATATCTGCCTGATGCGACGCATCAAGCGAGACGTTAACGAGCGCGGACGTTCAATGGATTCGGTGATGGCGCAGTACCAGAAAACGGTGCGCCCGATGTTCCTGCAGTTTATCGACCCTTCCAAACAGTATGCCGATATTATTGTGCCTCGCGGCGGTAAGAACCGTATCGCCATCGATATTCTGAAGGCCAAGATCAGTCAGTTCTTTGAATAACACGAACGAATTGTGTAACGTGCAAAGAGAAGCCAATTTGCCCTTATCCCCGGAAGGCGTAGGGGCGCAATGCCTTAAAGGAGAACGTTCATGCGTCTGTGCGACCGAGATATAGAAGCCTGGTTGGATGAGGGGCGTCTGGCCATTAATCCGCGCCCGCCCGTTGAGCGCATTAACGGCGCGACGGTCGATGTTCGGCTGGGGAATAAGTTTCGGACTTTCCGCGGGCACACGGCGGGCTTTATTGACCTGAGTGGGCCGAAGGCGGAAGTCAGCGCGGCGCTGGATCGCGTGATGAGCGAAGAGATTGTTCTGCCGGATGGTGAAGCGTTCTTCCTGCATCCGGGCGAGCTGGCGCTGGCGGTGACCTTTGAATCGGTTACCCTGCCGCCGGACCTCGTCGGCTGGCTTGATGGCCGTTCTTCGCTGGCGCGTCTGGGCCTGATGGTGCACGTCACCGCACACCGTATCGATCCGGGTTGGTCCGGCTGTATCGTACTGGAATTCTATAATTCGGGTAAGCTGCCGCTGGCGCTGCGTCCAGGGATGCTGATCGGCGCGTTAAGTTTTGAACCTTTATCCGGCCCGGCGGTGCGCCCTTATAACCGCCGCGAAGATGCGAAATATCGCGACCAGCAGGGCGCGGTAGCGAGTCGAATCGACAAGGATTGATAATTTTAGCGGTTTGCTGAGGATGCCATGAGACGAATTCTGACCACGCTGATGATCTTACTGGCGGTAGTTGTCGCCGGTCTTACCGCGCTGGTATTGCTGGTCAACCCCAACGATTTTCGCGCCTATATGGTTAAAGAGGTGGCGGATCGTAGCGGCTATCAGCTTGAACTCAATGGGCCGCTGCGCTGGCACGTCTGGCCGCAGCTCAGCATTCTCTCAGGCCGCATGACCCTGACCGCCCCGGGCGCTGAAGAACCTGTTATTCGTGCGGATAATATGCGCCTTGACGTCGGGCTGCTTCCACTGCTTTCCCATCAGCTGCAGGTTAAGCAGGTGATGTTGAAGGGGGCGGTGATTCAGCTGACCCCCAAAACCGAAGCCGTGCGAAGCAAGGGAGCTCCGGTCGTCCCGCATGATAACACGCTGCCTCAGGTCCCCGAGGATCGCGGCTGGTCGTACGATGTCCAGAAGCTGCAGATTGCCGATAGCGTGCTCTTTTTTCAGCATGAAGATGGCGAGCAGGTGACGGTGCGCGATATCCGCCTGCAGATGGAGCAGGACAGCAGCCATCGCGCAACGGTCGATTTCTCTGGCCGGGTGAACCGCGATCAGCGCGATCTGGCGCTTTCCTTTTCCGCCGAGGTGCAGGGCGGTGATTATCCTCATTCTCTGAAGGCGGATATTTCACAACTGAACTGGCAGCTTCGCGGCGCGGAGCTTCCCCCTGAAGGGATTAGCGGCCAGGCCAGCATGCAGGCCAGCTGGCTTGAGGATGCGAAAAAGCTCAGCTTTGATAAGCTGAACTTAACGGCTAACGGCAGTACCCTTGCCGGCAACGGCAGCGTGGTGCTGGGCCAACAGCCTGACTGGACGCTGAATCTTCAGGCGGGCACGCTCAACCTCGATAGCCTGCTGTCTCATACCTCTGCATCTGACAATAATGGCGTTAACCAGCAAGGGCAAAGCCAGGCCAGGCAGCTACGCCCGGTGATTGCGGATAACGGTATTCAGCAGGATTACAACTCGCTGCGCGGTTTTAACGCCCGGCTGAGCCTGACGGCTGAGCAACTGCAGTGGCGGGGCATGCATTTTACCCAAGTGAAAAGCGATATCAGCAACCTGCAAGGGCTGCTGACGATTCATCAGATGCAGGGGAACCTGGACGGTGGGCGACTCTCGCTTCCCGGCTCGCTGGACGCGCAAGGTGAAACGCCGCGAGCCTCCTTCGAGCCACAGCTCGACAACGTTGAGATCGGCTCGATTCTGAAAGCGTTCAATTATTCGATAAACCTGACCGGCAAGCTCTCGCTGACCGGTGAGTTCTCCGGCGGCAAGATTGATGCCGACGAGTTCCGCCGCAGCTGGCAGGGGCAGGCGCAAATTCAGATGACGGATACACGCACTGAAGGTCTCAACTTCCAGCAGCTGGTCCAGCAGGCCGTCGAGCGCAGCACCAACGTTCAGGCGCAGGAAAACTATGACAATGCGACCCGGCTGGATTCCGTCAGCACCGAGTTTACGCTGGATAATGGACAGGTGACCTTAAAGGATATGCAGGGGAAATCTGAACTGATGGCGTTAACCGGTCAGGGAGAGCTTAACCTGCTGAAAGAGGACTGCGATATGCGCTTCAACGTCCGGGTTCTGGGTGGCTGGAAGGGCGAAAGTAAACTCATCGACAGGCTCAAGCAGACGGCGATCCCTTTGCGAATTTATGGTAACTGGCAGACGCTGAGCTATAGCCTGCAGGTTGACCAGATACTCCGTAAGCAGCTGCAGGATGAAGCGAAAAAACGGCTTAGCGAATGGGCTGAACGCAATAAAAACACCCAGGATGGCAAGGATGTGAAGAAGCTACTGGATAAGCTGTAAGTCTGGCGGTTGTTGTCGGCGGATGATAATCCAGGGTCGGCGTCTTTGCTGACAAAGTGCGACATGTGGCATTGCCCGGCGGCGCTTCGCTTGCGCGGCCTACGGGTAAGGCGTGATGTGTTGCGAGGGTGGGTTTGTAGGCCGGGTTAGGCGTTAGCCGCCACCCGGCAATAATGTCAGCGGCTCCTCAAAAATCGGTTTGCCATTGTTCGTGCGGCTTTAGAAAATTCATTGAAGAGATCATTACACTTCATAGTCCAGTTCATCTTCATCATGCGCCGGCGGCACTATTTGTACTTTTTGCACCCGATGGCTCTCCACCTGCAGCGTGCGCAGAACGTAGCCGTCAAGGTTCACTTCTTCACCTTCCTGGGGCACATGCTGTAGGTACTCCATCAGCAGACCGGCGACCGTATGGTATTCACGTTTCTCATCCAGCGGCAGGGGAACATACTGAACCAGGTCTTCCAGCGGCATATGCCCGTTAACCGTCCAGCTACCGTCGCCGTTTTTATGAATATCGTGGCGAGCGTCAATCTCTTCCACTTCATTAGGCAGATTACCGGCGATGGTTTCCATAACGTCACTGAGCGTAACAATGCCCTCAACGGATCCAAACTCATCGACCACAAAGGCAAAGTGGGTTCTGGCTTTGCGGAACTGCTCCAGCGCCGGAAGCAGCGGCAGCATCTCCGGGAACACCAGCGGCTGACGAATCAGGGCCTGCAGGTTGAGCGGTTCATGACGTAATGATTGCTGCAGCAGATCGATCACGTGCACGACGCCAAGCATATCTTCGTCATCATCGCCGCCGGTAACCACCAGGCGGGTATGCTGATTTTTGTCGAGTAAGGCGCGGATCTCCTCTTCCGGCGCGCTGAGATCAATATGTTCAATGTCATGACGCGAGGTCATGATGCTGCTGACGGTACGCTGATTGAGATTCAGTACCCGCTCAATCATCCGCCGCTCTTGCGGATTAAACAGCGGGTTATCGTCGCGATCGGCAACCAGCGAGGCGGTCTCGCTATCCAGCTCGCTACTGTCTTTGCGCCCGCTCAACAGATTCATCACCGCTTCAGTGGTTCGCTGGCGTAGCGTCAGGTTGGCCGACAGAAAGCGATGGCGGTTAAAAATCGCCAGCTGGTTGAAGGATTCAATCATGACCGAGAAGCCGATAGCCGCGTACAGGTAGCCTTTGGGTATGGGGAAGCCAAAGCCTTCGGCAATCAGGCTAAAGCCGATCATCAGCAGGAAGCTCAGACAGAGAATAACGATGGTCGGATGGCTGTTAACAAAGCGGGTGAGGGCCTTGCTGGCCATCAGCATCAGGCTAATAGCAATAATCACCGCGGCCATCATGACCGCCAGGTGGTCAACCATGCCGACCGCGGTTATCACCGAGTCGAGAGAGAAGATGGCATCAAGCACCACGATTTGCGCTACCACCCCCCAGAATCTGGCGCCTTTACGCTGGGTCGGGTTATCGCTATCTTTGCCTTCCAGCCGTTCGTTGAGCTCAACGGTGGCTTTAAAGAGGAGGAACAACCCGCCAAACAGCATAATCAGATCGCGGGCGCTAAAGCTTAGATCGTGCCACGTAATCAGCGGCCTGGTGAGAGTAACCAGCCATGAGATCGACGCCAGCAGCAGCAGGCGCATCACCATTGCGAGTAGCAGACCGGTCACGCGCGCCCGGTCACGCTGCGCGGGAGGGAGTTTTTCCGCGAGAATGGCGATAAAGACCAGATTATCAATACCGAGTACCAGCTCAATAACGACAAGCGTGATGAGCCCGGCCCAGATCGAGGGGTCGGCAATCCATTCCATATTCAGTTAAAACCTTTACAACCTAAGAGTGCCATGTACCGATCATGGATAAGCCATAGATAAAATGCAATATTTTCTGCTGCTAATTACCTCAGGTACAAAATCGGGCCTCGTAATACCCGTAAATAAAATAGCCACTTGCGCAGGATATAACCATATTCAACCATCAGCACATCGGTTGATTGTTATTTGTCATCGTGCGAATTTCCATCGATATAGACTGAGAGGGCCCATATGATTTTAAGCTGGATCCTACGGAGGCGGTGAGTTGCTATACCAGGAAGCGGCCCCGCAACGGTAAAGTTTATCAATAGATTTGATGTATATAACAACGATTTTCCGGAATTTAGATATTTATACTACTTAATGTTGTGGCTTGTCGGAGATCAATTTTTGCCGGAGGATGTGCTGCGCGTTACCGGGGAGGCAGAGCGACAAAACGGTGCTGGGTATAATTTGCAGCAAGTAGAATGCGCCCGATTTTAGCGGAACAGCCCTCGGTGCCGCTGAAGCCAATAGTGACGAGTAATTTGCTGTAGTTCAGACGGTTTTGTACGTTAAATAATTTTATTATCACTATAATCGATTATATGGTCTGGATTTTTATTTTTTTGCAGTCACTTGTTCTGTGTCAACTCTTGGTGGAAGATAACAAGGTATTAAAAGAGGAATGATGGAGAAACGATAAACTCCATTACTCTATCTTATGAATTGAATGGGGTAGGTTTTCTGCATAACCTATTGTAAACATTGGGTATTTACGTCGAAAAAATGCGCATAAGAATTTTCTTAAAACTGTCTATTGGTATGTAGACTTTGCGTGTATTCTTAAATTCTGCGTGTAATTTCAGAATTTGACGGACAGTATGGCAGAGATCAACCGTGTATCATCACTGATAAATGCCAGTGATACATACAAACTGACAGGATCAAAAGGTTTATAACCATACGGGTGGATATGAAAATGGTGAGTTTGAAAGCAGTTATACCGGTAGCAGGATTAGGGATGCATATGTTGCCCGCCACCAAGGCCATTCCGAAAGAGATGTTGCCGATCGTCGACAAGCCTATGGTGCAGTATATTGTTGATGAAATTGTAGCTGCGGGAATCAAGGAAATCGTGCTGGTAACGCATTCATCCAAGAATGCGGTAGAAAACCATTTCGACACCTCCTACGAACTGGAAGCATTGCTCGAACAGCGCGTAAAACGTCAGCTTCTGGCGGAGGTACAGGCTATCTGTCCGCCTGGCGTAACGATCATGAACGTGCGTCAGGGCCAGCAGCTGGGGTTAGGTCACTCCATTCTTTGCGCCCGCCCGCTGATTGGCGATAACCCGTTTGTGGTGGTGCTCCCGGATATCATTCTGGACGACGCCAGCGCCGATCCTCTGCGCTATAACCTTGCCGCGATGGTAGCGCGTTTCAATGAAACGGGCCGTAGCCAGGTTCTGGCCAAACGGATGGAAGGCGACCTCTCCGAGTACTCTGTTATTCAGACTAAAGATCCGCTGGAATCGGCTGGGCAGGTGGCCCGAATCGTTGAATTCATCGAAAAACCTGATGAACCGCAAACCCTGGATTCTGACCTGATGGCGGTGGGGCGTTATGTGCTCTCTGCCGATGTATGGTCCGAGTTGGAGCGCACCGAACCGGGCGCCTGGGGACGTATCCAGTTAACCGATGCCATCGCCGAGCTGGCGAAAAAGCAGTCGGTCGATGCAATGTTAATGACTGGCGATAGCTATGACTGCGGCAAAAAAATGGGCTATATGCAGGCTTTTGTAAGCTACGGTCTGCGTAACCATAAAGAAGGGGCAAAATTCCGCGAGAGTATTAAGAAGCTGCTGGCGTAGTTTCAGCGCTATGGCTTTTTAGCGGATGAGAGTGAACGGCCCAAGCTTTTTGATGAAGAACAGACAATTCGTGGCCGTTCACAACGGTAAGTTCAGCAGATATCGCAGATTAATATCCATTTCAATACAATGGGTTAGCGTTTTTCTTGTTATATTGTAGCATTTGCGAACATGAGGCAATGTTCGGAGACTTCTGGTAGTAGAAGAAGACGTAACATGCTGAAATGGTCGGACTAGCTAAATTTACTCTTTGCTGATAATTACTTACTAAGACTTTTCTTAAGTAAGTGGCCCTTAGTCAAGGCGTGAGACGAAAATAAAACTTGACTGAGATCATGTTTGCGCATTAAACAACGGTAACGCATGCATAATAATGTGAAGTTACTGATTGTGTATGCCCACACCAATGTCGCGGAAAAGACGTTACGGACTGGAGAGATCGTCAAAGGATGAAAAAGAAATGAACTGGCAAGTTGTCACTTTTTTTGGCGATAGCACCGTACTGTTACCCAGTGCGGCCGTACTGTTTATCGTTCTTTTTCTGCGAAAAGATTCAAAGCAGCTGGCCTGGCACTGGGCTCTGCTGTTCGGCATAACAGGCGCCATTGTTTGCGCATCAAAACTGGCATTTATGGGTTGGGGTATCGGGATTCGCGAGCTGGACTTCACTGGCTTTAGCGGGCACACCGCACTCTCTTCCGCTTTCTGGCCAATCCTCTTATGGCTGCTGTGCGCGCGCGCCACACCAGCTCTTCGTTTTACTGCCGTCTTATTAGGGTATGCACTGGCCGGGCTGGTAGGGTATTCCCGTTTGATGGTTCATGCACATTCAACTTCGGAAGTGATTGCCGGCTTACTGCTGGGTGCCGCAGGGAGCGCAGCCTTTCTGCTACTCCAGTTGCGTGTTCGTGATACTCATACAGCGCAACTATCGTTTGGCGGTCTGGCGAGCATGATCATTATCCCGGCGCTTCTGCTGAATACCGGGGCGAAAGCGCCAACCCAATCGCTGCTGGGCGAGATAGCGGTGAAGCTTGGCCCACTGGAAAAACCTTTTACCCGTGCCGACCTGCATAATGGATTTTACTGACTCAGGGGAGCGTGGGAGAGATGAAGGATTCAGAGTGACTCATGTTCTGTTCACATTGCATGCGATATGAAATTTAAAGTGAAATGGTCTGCAGTTGCAATATTTCATATCCATGAAATAAATCTGTGATGGGTCATTCTGCGCAATAATTAGCATAATGATAATCAGCCAGGATGTTTCCTAAATAATTTTTCTGGCTAAATATCGAATTTATTAATGATAACAGCATGCTGGCATAATTCTTTTCACTATTAATTTTTGTAGTTGACTAACTATAATTAATTTGAAACTAAGTCAATACACTTTCTGTGGTGAAAAAGCAATAAAATCATAAGGTTGAAATTATCTGGTTGTTCGATACTGTTGGCATTTGATCGTGATAGCCGGAAAATAATAACCTTATCGGCGGGTCGTTCATAGTGCTGCCAGCGTATCTGATAATTCAAGATTACGCTCCCAATTGAGGGCAGAATCTCGTAAACTTATGGCCGCGAAATTGTTGTTTTGATGGATTAATCGCCGATTTATCGAAATCAGCGATTGAATTTAAAGGGAAAGAAGTACAGTGCATTGGTAGCTGTTAAGCCAAGGGCGGTAGCGTACCTGCGGACGGACGTTTTCTCCATATCACATCTCATTTCATGCGACTGAAATTCCTAAAGTGAACGCTATACAGGTGATTATCTTTACAACCTGTATATACTTGCATGTTGTCGCCAGCTCAGAACGTGTTCGTTTGACGGCGGGCAGGAGAAGCTGCGGGTATGAAGCGTAAGGAATGGCCTTCAATAACAATTTCGCATACATTGTGTACTGCAGGTAGCCTGTGAACCGAAAGCGAGCATTGGCATGAGATTCCGATAACATGCTTTCGTTTTCTTTGATCAAACCTGTAGACCAAACATAGCAAAGGTTGGCGTCAGAGGGCGCTGCATCTATCAGTGTTCCCCTTGTCGCGCCAGCTTGCGAAAACGGGGCTTTAAATGGATCTTGTACAATGATAAAAATTGCGCGAATCGCACTCGCATTAGGGCTGCTAACTTCTGCCAGCTCACTTGCCTATGCCTCCGGGTTAGTGATGAATGACAACGAACTGCGCAACGATCTGGCGTGGCTTTCCGATCGCGGCGTTATTCATCTCAGCCTGTCGACCTGGCCTCTGAGCCAGGAAGAGATTAATCGGGCACTTAAGAAAGCAAAACCCTCTTACTCTTCTGAACAGGTTGTTCTCGCTCGAATCAACCAACGCCTCGATTCCTTAAAAGCTGATTTCCGGGTGAGTGGCTATACCTCAACGGATAAACCCGGAACGCCGCAGGGGTTTGGGCAGAATCAGCCTGCGGATAGCTCTTTATCATTAGCCTTTAATAACAGCGGCGAATGGTGGGATGTGCACCTGCAGGGTAATGTTGAAGGTGACGAACGCATCAGCAACGGTTCACGTTTTAATGCTAACGGCGCCTACGGCGCGGTTAAATTTTGGAACCAATGGATCTCCTTCGGCCAGATGCCGCAGTGGTGGGGACCGGGTTATGAAGGAAGTCTAATCCGCGGTGATGCGATGCGCCCGATGACCGGCGTTTTAATGCAGCGTGCTGAACAGGCTGCACCGGAAACCTGGTGGCTGCGCTGGATTGGACCTTGGCAGTATCAGATTTCCGCCAGCCAGATGAATCAATATACCGCCGTACCGCATACCAAAATTATCGGCGGTCGTCTGACGTTTTCTCCTTTCCAGTCCCTTGAGCTTGGTGCATCGCGCATTATGCAGTGGGGCGGGGAGGGGAGACCGGAATCGTTTAGCAGCTTTTGGGATGGTTTTACGGGTAAAGATAACACCGGTACAGCCAATGAACCGGGTAACCAGCTAGCCGGTTTTGATTTTAAATTTAAGCTAGAGCCTACGCTCGGTTGGCCGATTAGTTTCTATGGTCAACTTATTGGTGAAGACGAGGCCGGCTATCTTCCCTCAGCAAATATGTTCTTGGGAGGAGTTGAGGGACACCACGGTTGGGGTAAAGATGCCATCAACTGGTATGTGGAAGCGCATGATACTCGATCGAACATGGACCGCCTGAACTACAGCTACAACCACCATATTTATACCGACGGGTATTATCAACAAGGATATCCGCTGGGTGACGCAATGGGCGGCGATGGCCAATTATACGCCGGCAAGGTTGAATTGGTGACGGAAGATAATCAACGCTGGAGCGCACGCTTGGCCTATGCCAAGGTCAATCCTAGAAGTCAGTCGATAAATAAAGCCTTCCCGCAATCGGATACTCTGAAAGGAGTACAGTTGGGCTGGAGCGGTGATGTGTATAAATCAGTGCGTTTAAATACTTCTCTCTGGTACACCGATGCTGATAACAGTGATAGCGACGACGTTGGTGCCAGTGCCGGGATTGAAATACCATTTAATTTATAGCCCAGCTACAGCAACTTTAGGATGTCAGCAGGCTGTTATGTGACCGATGGTTTCAGCAGTCTGTGAAGAGCTAAAAAACGCGCGGTAGTTTGGGAATTAGACACTTTTAGTTTACTGATGATGTGACATTATGAAGAAAAAAATTGTTAGATTTTCGGCATTGGCATTAGCTATAGGGTTTTTATCGGGTTGTACAATCATGCCGGGCCAGGGATTGAATAGCCTTCGTAAGAATGTGGTTGAGCTGCCTGATAGCGACTACGATCTGGATAAACTGGTTAATGTTTATCCCATGACACCGGGTCTGATAGATAAACTCCGCCCCGAACCCGTCATTGCTCGTTCGAATCCTCAATTAGATAGCCTGTTAAAAAGCTATGAGTATCGTATTGGCGTTGGCGATGTGCTTATGGTTACTGTATGGGATCACCCTGAGTTGACAACCCCTGCGGGTCAATATCGTAGCGCAAGTGATACGGGCAACTGGGTAAACTCTGATGGGACTATTTTCTATCCATATATTGGCAAAGTTCAGGTCGCGGGTAAGACGTTAACGCAAGTGAGACAAGAGATTGCGAATCGCCTGACTACGTATATTGAAAGTCCGCAGGTTGATGTCAGCATTGCTGCGTTT
The DNA here is from genome assembly GCF_015601345.1 of Klebsiella sp. BDA134-6. Taxonomy (NCBI): domain Bacteria; kingdom Pseudomonadati; phylum Pseudomonadota; class Gammaproteobacteria; order Enterobacterales; family Enterobacteriaceae; genus Klebsiella; species Klebsiella sp. BDA134-6. Next base: position 3,923,141 of record NZ_CP064784.1, on the reverse strand, counting down.
CGATCGCAGAAAGTTTACGTCACTGGTGAAGTCGCAAAATCAGGTCAGCAACCGATTACGAATATTCCTTTAACAGTAATGGATGCTATTAATGCTGCTGGTGGGTTAGCTTCTGATGCCGATTGGCGGAATGTAGTACTCACCCATGCGGGTAAGGATACGAAAATATCGTTGTATTCTCTGATGCAAAAAGGAGATTTAACACAGAATCGTTTGTTGTATCCTGGCGACATACTATTTATACCTCGTAATGATGACCTCAAGATATTTGTTATGGGGGAAGTCGGAAAACAAAGTACGATGAAAATGGACCGAAGTGGTATGACTTTAGCTGAGGCGCTAGGAAACGCAGAGGGCATCTCTCAGTCATTAAGCGATGCAACTGGAGTTTTTGTTATACGGCAATTAAAAGGGGATAAGCAAGGCAAAATAGCTGATATCTATCAGTTGAATGCACAGGATGCCTCGGCGATGGTTTTAGGTACTGAGTTTAATCTACAACCATACGATATCGTATATGTAACTACAGCTCCTCTTGTCCGTTGGAATAGGGTTATATCACAGTTGGTACCAACAATCAGTGGTGTACATGATATGACTGAAACGGTTCGTTATATTAAAACTTGGCCATAATTATGTTTGATTCAATACTAGTTGTATGCACTGGTAATATCTGCCGGTCTCCCATGGGCGAGCGTTTTTTACGTCAGCTGTTACCAGCTAAGACTATCGACTCTGCTGGTACTGGTGCACTTATTGGTCATGCTGCCGATGAAAGTGCGATTAAAATTGCATCACTTCATGGCCTTAGTCTCGAAGGTCATATTGCTCAGCAATTCACTTCTGTTTTAAGCCGTAAATACGATTTGATATTAGTAATGGAAAAATATCATATCGAACAGATAGGTCGAATTGCTCCTGAAGCTAGGGGGAAAACTATGCTTTTTGGTCAATGGTTAGGGCAAAGAGAAATACCCGATCCATACCGTAAAAGTGATGAGGCCTTTGCTTCTGTATATAAGCTAATTGAGCAAGCCGGAAATCGTTGGGCTGAGAAACTAGGCGTATAAATTCAGGAATTCATTCATGTCATCAGTAGCAAATAAAAAGGTTGCTAAAGAAGCAGATGAGATTGATCTGGGACGTCTCATTGGAGAACTCATTGATCATCATAAACTCATTATTTCGATCACAGCGTTATTTACTCTATTGGCGTTGGTATATGCAATATTTGCAACTCCAGTGTACCAGGCCGATTCACTCATTCAAGTTGAACAAAAGCAAGGTAATGCGATATTAAGTAGTCTTAGTCAAGTACTGCCTGATAGCCAACCTCAATCTGCACCAGAAATCGCATTACTTCAATCTAGAATGATTTTAGGAAAGACAGTAGATGATCTTAATCTTCAAACGAAAGTTGAGCAAGATTATTTTCCATTGTTTGGACGTGGTTGGGCACGGTTGACCGGGGAGAAAGTTGCGTCCGTAAAAATCTCACGATTCTATATAGACGAAAATAACAGTGAGTTACCTGAACTTAAATTAAAAGTTGAGGATGATAATTTATTTACTTTAATGGTTGGCGATAAATCTTATAAAGGCAAAGTTGGTTCTTTATTAGAAGTGGATGGTTTGTCTATTAAAGTTGATACTATTGATGCCTTACCTGGTACAGAATTTACAATAAATTATACTTCAAAACTTAAAGCTATAACTAATCTTCAGCAATCATTAGCAATAAGCGATCAAGGAAAGGATACAGGAATGCTGACCATTTCTTTGACTGGAGAAGATCCTATACTTATTGCAAACATAGTCGATAGTATCAGCAGTAATTACCTTGCACAAAACATTGCAAGACAGGCTGCTCAGGATGCCAAAAGTTTAGATTTTTTGAATCAGCAATTGCCAAAAGTTAGAAGTGATCTTGATATAGCTGAAGATAAACTAAACCTGTATAGAAGGCAAAACGATTCCGTTGATTTATCATTAGAGGCAAAGTCGGTTTTAGATCAGATTGTCAATGTTGATAATCAGCTAAATGAACTCACATTCAGGGAGTCTGAAATATCTCAACTTTATACAAAAGAGCATCCTACGTATAAGGCTTTAATGGAGAAAAGAAAAACTTTACAAGATGAGAAGATTAAGCTCAACAAGAGGGTGGCATCAATGCCTGAAACGCAGCAGGAAATTTTGCGTTTGAGCCGTGATGTTGATTCTGGAAGAGCAGTATATATGCAATTACTTAATAGACAACAAGAGTTAAATATTGCTAAGTCAAGTGCTATAGGTAATGTTCGAATTGTTGATAGCGCAGTAACTCAGCCAAAACCTGTCAAGCCAAAGAAAACAATTATTGTCTTAGCAGGGATATTTTTGGGGGGGGTATTATCCGTAGGTATAGTTCTTTTACGTGTCTTTTTACGTCGAGGGGTTGAATCTCCAGAGCAACTTGAAGAACTTGGTATTAACGTATACGCAAGTATCCCAGTTTCTGAGGCATTTGCTAAAAATGCAACTCAAACACAGGGATGGCGTAAAAAAAATCAAAGCGAAATCCAAGGTTTTCTTGCTGTTGACAATCCAGCTGATCTGGCAATTGAGGCTATTCGTGGGTTAAGAACAAGTCTTCATTTTGCTATGATGGAAGCAAGAAATAATGTTTTAATGATTTCTGGGGCGAGTCCGAATGCTGGCAAGACATTCGTGAGTTCAAATTTGGCAGCAGTTATTGCACAAACCGGTAAAAGAGTATTGTTTGTCGATACTGACTTGAGAAAGGGTTATACACATAAGTTGTTTAACGTTACTAATGAAAATGGTTTGTCAGACTTACTTTCAGGTAGGATTGATATAGCTAAAGCTGTTAAAACCCTTCCAGGTGTTGGTTTTGATTTTATCTCAAGAGGAATGGTTCCTCCAAACCCAGCTGAATTATTGATGCATAAACGTTTTGATGATTTGGTTTCATGGGCAAGTCGTAATTATGATATAGTTGTGCTTGATACGCCGCCTATTCTAGCAGTAACGGATGCTGCGATTATAGGTCATTATGCAGGTACAACCTTACTTGTTGCCCGCTTTGAGTTAAATACAGCTAAGGAACTTGATGTAAGTGTTAAGCGCTTTGAACAGAGTGGGGTAACAGTAAAAGGATGTATTCTTAATGGAGTTGTAAAAAAAGCCAGTAGTTATTATAGCTATGGTTATAATCATTACGGATATTCCTATACTGACGATAAAAAATAAAATGGAAAAGCCAGGTATAAATGCCTGGCTCCTTTTCTCTCGGCATATTTAATTAATTATAATTTAATGTTAAGCAAAAAAACAATAAATGAGAGGGAGTTATGACGCTTCTCGGCAAAAATTTTTATGTCAGTCTGGCATTAGCTTTATCTGATTTTATAAGTTTTAATATATCTATATATATAGCAATTGGCTTGCTGGGTTTTTTATCAAGTGCATACATAAACACATTAACAGTCAATTTTTTAGAAGGCTGGTTCACTCTTCATTTACTTTTGGGTTTTTGCTGTATCGGATGGTTCGCTATAAGGCTTCGTCATTACTTTTACCGTAAAACATTCTGGTTTGAGTTAAAAGAGATTCTACGGACATTAGTTATTTTTGCTGTGATTGAAATTGCTGTAATGGCATTTACAAGCTGGTCATTCTCTCGAATAGTATGGATGTTAACTTGGTTTTTTGTATTGTTATTTGTCCCATTGACAAGAATGATAACTAAACGAGTGCTTGATTTCTTTGGGTTATGGCGCAGAGATACATGGATTATCGGTAGCGGTAACAATGCTGTAGAGGCATATAAAGCAATAAGTAGTGAACATAATCTTGGTTTGATAATTGTGGGATTCATTGATAGTGAAAACGATGTTAATAAGTGTAAAGATATTGACGATATCCCTGTATTAGATAATGATCCAAGCTGGCTATCAACAATAGACAAAAAAACACAATTTATAGTTGCTGTTGAATCTCATCAAGGCGAAATTCGTAACACATGGTTGAGACACTTCATGATAAAAGGATATAGGTATGTATCAGTTATACCTACATTGCGTGGGATGCCACTAGATAGCACGGATATGTCTTTTATATTTAGTCACGAAGTAATGATATTTCGCGTCCAGCAAAACTTAGCAAAATGGTCATCTAGATTCCTTAAGCGTTTGTTTGATATTGTTGGTTCATTATCAATTATTATTATTCTCTCACCTGCATTAATATATATTAGTCGTAAAGTTAAAAAAGATGGCGGGCCAGCTATCTATGGTCATGAGCGGATTGGTAAAGATGGCCAAGCTTTTAAGTGTCTCAAGTTTAGATCTATGGTAATAAATTCCAAAGAGGTTCTAGAAGATCTACTTGAAAATAATCCTGAAGCTAAGAGAGAATGGGATGCTACATTTAAGCTGAAGAATGACCCACGAATAACTAAGATCGGAGGTTTCCTTCGTAGGACGAGTCTCGATGAACTACCTCAGTTATTTAATGTTTTGAAGGGTGAGATGAGTCTAGTAGGCCCAAGGCCAATAATTACTGCGGAACTCGAGAGATATAATGATGAGGTCGATTATTACCTTTTAAGCAAACCCGGTATGACAGGATTATGGCAAGTCAGTGGCCGTAGCGATGTTGATTATGAAACTCGAGTATATCTTGACGCATGGTACGTTAAAAATTGGTCCATGTGGAATGATATAGCAATTTTATTTAAGACTGTTGGTGTTGTATTAAAAAAAGATGGCGCTTATTAAGTTAATTTAAACAACAAAGAGTATGTTATGAATTACTATATTGCAATACCGACATATAATGGTGGGAATATTTGGAAGGCTGCTGTCGAGAATATTCAGAAATACGCCCCAGAAAACTTGTTGGTTCATATTATTGACTCTAGTAGCTTAGATGAAACCGCTAGTATTGCAAGAGATGCAGGTTTTGATGTAATCACTATCTCAGGAGAGGACTTCAATCATGGAGGTACTAGGAATCTTGCAGTTGAAAAATTTAGTGATGTATATGATATTGTGATATTTTTAACACAAGATGCTATCCCCCAGCCAGGTTTTATTGAAAAAATAATTGAGGTTTTCAAAGATGATAAAATTGCTTGCGCTTATGGTCGTCAGCTGCCGCATGATGATGCAAACCCGATAGCAATACATGCGAGATATTTCAATTACCCAGACATATCATATAGTTATGGGTATGAGAGTATTAAAGAAATGGGATTGAAAACAGTATTTATGTCAAACTCATTTTCAGCATACAGGTTATCGACATTTAGAGAAGTGGGTGGGTTTCCGTGTGATACAATATTATGCGAAGATATGTATTACACGGCAAAGGTAGTGCAAACGAATCATAAAGTTGCCTATGTGTCAGATGCAATAGTGAAACATTCTCATAATTATACTCCGTTAGAAGAGTTTAAACGTTACTTTGATATAGGTGTATTTCACACTAACGAGCAATGGATCCGTAACACCTTCGGAGGTGCAGGTGGAGAAGGTAAAAAATTTATTATTTCTGAGCTGAAATTTTTATTGAAAAATGGACCATTGTGGATACCTGTAGCTTTTATAAATAATTCAATGAAGATTTTAGGGTATAAACTGGGTCAAAATTATAAATATTTACCCAATGCCATTGTAAAGAAATGCAGCATGCATAAACGTTATTGGCGGTTCTGATATTTATAAATATTTTTCAGTACATTAGACTTGAATAAAAAGTGGTTAAATATGGTGATTTGTATATTGCATTTTTTCTCGATACGTAATTAATAATTAATAATTAATTTCACTTATATTTAAAGCAAAGATTTAAATATAAATTTGATCTAACGATGAGTGAAATTTTTCAATCGTTGTTATTACATTATTGGGAAAAACATCGTGTCTTTAAAATAAGCTAGTGAAAGTGGCGTTAATCCTAACTTATGTGCAACTTCCAACAAGAGTATGGTTATTAGTTTTTTGTATTGCCAATGTTGAACTATTTTATTGCTATACTTGTAGGGTGAATTATGTCGAGCATTTCTATTCTGATTGTATTGTATAATAAAAAAATTTCTCAATCCAAGACACTTCAAACCTTAGCTGGTCATAATTTATCATCTATATCACTCAGAGTAATAAATAATGGTCCTGAATTTATTAAACCTGAGGGAGAATTATGGGATAATTTAACATCAAGAATTGACAAAATTGAGTTTTATAACAGACTTGAGAATGCTCCGCTTAGCCAACTATATAATCAATTTATTAGTGAAAATAAAAGTTTTTATTATGTTATTTTTGATGATGATACTGATGTGACTAATTATAAATTTGGAAATCTAATTTCTCTGAATGCAGATTTGATAATTCCAAGAATATATAGCGTTGATGATAATAGTTTCTATTATCCAATTGAACAAAAGGAGGTTGTAGCATCAGAAAGATCAGTTGATGCCACAAAAGTAATATCAATTTCTTCCGGATTAGCCTTGAGTAGTAAGTTTATAAAAAAATTTCTAAAGTTTTATAATACGGTTTTTGATGAAAGATTTGTATTATATGGGATTGACACATCATTTTTTTTAAGATTGCATGAAATATCGAAACATCAAGAAATTGATGCTATATGTAGTTTTGTCTTAAAGCACAGTTTATCCAGAGCTAATAAAAATATTTCGAAGTTTAGAGAATATGAGCGAATATATGATGCTGCCCTGACAGCCAAGTACTATCCAAATTTTATGGCTAAATCAGAAATAGTAAAAATATTTTTATACTATATGTATAAACTTAAATTCATACATGCATACAAACTTGTAAATTGCTACATGACAGGTAGGCATCCTCGCGCAAAAAATAACGGTAATTGTTTATAAATTAGATCTTTAATAATAGGTTTCCGCATGACCATTTCATTTAAAGGATATCTGAAGTTCATTTTTATTATAACTTTTGTAATAATATGCTCATATTTAGTTGGTATTAAAGATTTTAACATTTGGAAGGATTATTATGTTTATTGGAATTATTTTACGAATGCACAAGCAAATAGCATAAGCAATATTTTTAAAAACATACAGGATCCTTTTTTTGTATTGTCAATCAAACCATTTACTGTACAGAGAGATGGCTTTGCTAATTTTCTTTTAGTATGCGCACTAGTAACGCTATCTATAAAAATGTTTTCGATATCAAAAGCAACAGACAATATTTATGCTTTTACGCTCTTTTACTCGTCTTACTTGTTATGCCTGCATGAATATATTCAAATAAGAATTGCTTTAAGTTTGGCTCTATTTTGTTTTGCAATATATGCTATTCCTAAAAAAACGACCCTAAAGTTATTAGTATTTTTAGTTTCTATTTTACTTCACCTTTCTGTAATTGTGCCAATACTTGTTTATATTGCGGTAAATCATAGATTTGTTGGTTATAGAAAGTTCTTCCTTTTTTCACCGATTGTTTTATTATTACCTACATTGATCTTTTCAGGCATTATAAATATCGACAGGATTAATAACTACCTGTTATTACAGAGTCAAGGTGTTGGAGATACAATTAATATGTTTTCAACATTACCATTTTTGCAATTGGTTAGCATAATATTTATATATTTAAATAAAAAAACCCGGCAATACGTATTCAGCTACGAATATGTTATGTCATTTTGTGGAGTCGCTATTTTTTACTCTATGCTTTCCATTCCAGTTTTAGCCTTGAGATATTTTGAAATTTGTAATTTATTCTTCTTAATATTGTTATCGAAGGTTTACAAAAAGTCATTTTTCTTTATTTTATGCATTGTGGTATATCTAATTGTAGGTATAAAGAACTACGGCCAACTACTTGATATTCATATTCCCTTCCTCACATAAAATTTTCATGCAACAATAAGTACACTTGGGTAATAAAGGCAAATAGATGAAAAGATTACTTTTCGTAACAACAGTTTTGAAAGATGAAAGTGATGGTATTTGGAAGAAAATAAAATATATATTATATGCATATTCAAACGCTGGCTATCTTATTGATATTGTATATCGAACAAAAAATGGCTATGTTCTTGAAAGGGAGTTTGAAACCAAGGAATCCAATGTATTAATGGTTGGGGAAACGCATAAAGATCTTTTGTTTTACTATTTAGCAAAGATTGTAGATCGTAGTTATGATATTCTCTATGTTCGAAAACCATTTGGTGGCGCCAGTTTTATACTTCTTTTTCTTTTAGTTAATACTATCAAAAAAAACAATCCTAAATTTAAATTTGTTTTTGAGATACCAACCTATCCCTATAAAAATGAAATTAAAATATTTAAGCATAAAGTTTCAGAATGTCTTTTTGGTTTGAGCAAGTATCTATATCTGAAAAAAATTGATGCCATAATTTATATGGGGAAGGGAGGCGAGAAAATATGGGGAAGACCTTCACTTAAAATTGAAAATGGGATTGATCCTCAACATGTACCACTGTTAAAAGAAAAGCTTAACACTAATTTTTCGGATGGATTTGTTTTATTGGGGGTTGCAAGATTATCTTTTTGGCATGGTTATGATAGAATGATAGAATCTATAAGTAACTATAAAGGTAAAGTAGATATTAAGTTGCTTATTGTTGGGGATGGTGAGCCTGAGTTTACTCGGTTGAGAAATTTAGTTTCTGAAAAAAACATTTCCGAAAAGGTTATGTTTTTTGGTTCTTTGAGTGGTTCAGAATTAGATAGATTATATTTAGAATCACATGTATGCATAGATTCTCTAGGAAGGCATAGAAGTGGTAATTTGTATAATAGCTCTTTAAAGTCAAAAGAATATACGGCTAAAGGAATCCCTTTTATAAAAAGTCACATTGACGAATCATTTAACGGATGCGATTTTATTTACAATGTGGCTCCTGACGAAAGTGAGATTGACATTGCCAATATAGTAAATTGGTACTGTTCGCTACCTGTAAATACACCTGTGAATATGCGTAAATTTGCTGAATCCAATCTCACATGGGAACTTCAGTGCTCAAAGGTAATTTCCTTTTTATATAAAGTCTAATGACCTAGTTTTATAAAGAGACAATTGTGAAAAAAATACAAGTTTTATTAGCCACTTATAATGGTGAAAAATATATTGTTGATCAAATTAATTCCGTTTTAATAAATTTCGAGCGCATGCCGTCTTATGAATGCGAAATTTTAATTTCCGATGATGCATCAACAGACAGAACAATTGATATTGTTTTGGAGCATTTCCACTGGTGCGATAAAATAAAAATCTTATCATCGGAACGTAAAGGTGGGGTCAAAAATAATTTTTCTTATTTAATTGCATCTGCGGACGCTGATATAATTTTCTTTTGTGATCAAGATGATTTTTGGCTTCCCAATAAAATTGCCACTTTCGAAAACTGTTTTTTTGACGAAGAAGGCAAAAATAGATTTACAAATATACCAGTGCTAGTTCACTCTGATTTATGTGTTGTAGATAAAGATCTTATCCCAGTACATATTTCTATGTTCAAATACCAAAAACTTAACCCTAACCCCACATTTCCTAACTTAGTTGTTAGCAACTCTGTTACTGGATGTGTGACAGCTATCAATCGATCACTTTTATCTCTTTTGAAAAAGTCATCAGTTGCAGATTCGATTATGCATGATTGGTATATTGGATTAATTGCTACCGCTTTAGGTAAAACTATTTTTATACCAAAATCCTTCATCCTTTATAGGCAACATGGAAATAACCAAGTCGGTGCAAAAAAAATAGTCTTAACCTCTGTGTTTAATTTTAAAAGATTTAGTAATGTACTCGATTCCATAAATGCCACTAAAAAACAGGCCTCCCTTTTCTTGGATGATTTTTCTGATATTCTTGATGATAGCCATAAAAAAATCCTCAATGAGTATGTTAATTCTTTCGAAAAATCATGGACTTCAAGATTGAGGCTGTTTCTAAAAGGTGATGTCGTCAAATATGGGGCAATACGGAATTTTGTATTTTTTATTGTTTATGTTTTATTGGGGCATCGTATAAAATAGTTAGATTCTATCGCGAGGTTCATGTGAAAAAAGTTATATGTTTAACTATATTGTTCTTATATTCAATACAGAATTATGCAGAAAGTTTAAAGGTTAATAGCCTAGGGCGGCTTGACATTTCTAATGAATATAAAGCAAGTAATATTGCATCGAGTTACCTCGCGTCTAAAGATACCTACGGTATGAGAACGAATGCAGTTGTTGCTGGTTTTAGTGCCAATTCAGAAAGACCCTTCGATTATCCAATTTTGGGTTTTGAAGGTATAATGCAATTGGCAAAATATCATGACCGTGATTCAGTAGCTTTATATGTTGACAACACATCCCCACCTTTTAAACCGTGGGAAACAATTAGCAATGTAACATACACTCCAACGTCATTTAACACCATAGGATATGATATTGGAAATCTAAAACCTGGAATGTTAGTTGATACATTGCATAGTCCAAAATGGTCTACTTATATTGTTGCTGTACATCACAATAAAATTGTCACAGCTGGTTGGGTTAATAGCAAAACTGGTCATTTAGGGACTCCTAAGAATGGTATTGGATTGATAGTGAATCCGTTAACCAAAATATGGGCTAGTAATTTTAATATTTTCTTTCCAAATAATGGCCGGGCAGAAAATGGTGTAATTCAAGAAAATGGTATAATTAATAATAATGTTAAGAATCCAAATGCTATTAATGGATTGGATACTGTTGTTTTGCCACAATCTAAATATGGAGGTACTGCAGCATATTTGGCTCGCTCAGCTGACAGAGGTGGTAAACAACAATGGGCTTATGGTTTTATTTCTCAAGGCGCAAAAACAAGTTTCATAAGTTCGAATTCGGTTGCTCATAAACCAGATGCTAGTTTTCATGATATGTCATCGGCTTATTATGGGATTGTTTTCGACGGACATAATGCTAAAAGTTCAATTGTATGGAAAGATAACTCGGGAACAATAGTCTCTTCAATAGATCCTAATGGGAGTATAGAATCCATCAGTTATAAAACAAAAGTTATCAATGACGATGGGTATATTACTAAGGATTACTCAAGATATTTAGTCTCAGGGAAGAATGATATTACATTAATACTTCCCGACTCAAAAACCATTATAGATGGTTTTACTGTCAAAATCAGTAAATTATCAAAAAATAAACTAACACTTAAACCTCATAATCATGAAAACATAAATAATCAATCTGATAATTTTATTTTAATGGGAACTTTAAATAAAGAATTGTTTTTTAAAGATGGAAATTGGTATATTTTGTAATTTCATTATGTGGAGGTTTGAGTGATTGAAGCTAAAATAATCGATATCATTGTTCCTATATATAACCAAGAAACCAAGCTATTAAAATTCTTGGAGTCAACTCTAAAAGTTTCAACAAACAAAATTAATGTTATCTTAGTAAATGATGGTTCTACTGATGGGACGCTTGATGTAGTTAAATCATTTATAGATAATCATGCACTTAATAACAGCTATTACATTTTTAATAAAACCAATGGTGGAGTGTCATCGGCGAGAAATTTTGGCTTAGAGAATGCAAAATCAAAGTTTATCTGGTTTTGTGATCCAGATGATGAAATCAATGCTAATATTAATAGTGTCATTGAAACTTTAATTGTTTCAGAAATCGATGTTTATGTTTGCTCATATGAAGTGTATAAAAAAGAAGATAATTCATTACAAAAAGTTATTCGAGAGAATTCTGTATATGGTGGGGCAGACTTCATCGTTAAGCATAACAATCTAAGTAATAATTATATATTTCCCGCATCTGATGGAACATTATGGGATAAGTTATATCGACGTGAATCAATCAGTTGCTTGAGATTCGATGCTAACTTGATTTGTTCTGAAGATTTTGATTTTAACTTAAACATTTTCAAAAGTGCTAAGCAAGTTATGCTATTACCAGTCATCATATATAAATATAATGTCTATCAAGAAGGTACATTATCGTCTATTTTCAGTGAGAAAGTTTTTCAAAATAGAATTCATGCTGAACGCCAGACAATCCTTTTTTTAAAAACGGTTAAAGGGAGCGTTAGATATGAAATTAAAAAGCATATAATGAAAAATACTAATTTGCTGTCGACAAAATATGATAAAGATCCTTATGAATTCTATTTGAATGAGCACTCCTTTTTTTCTGAAAAAATATGTCCTTTCTCTTCTAATAAAGAATGTATATTCTGTTTGTTGTCTTTTTTTAGGGTTTATCAGCCACTAATAAAACTTTATCGTTATATTAAAGTTAAAATTAGAAAAAATATTTGATGCTGCTATTTTAACAGGATTATTCTTTTTATCTTTAAACAGCGAAAAGTAATAAATGTCAAACAACGCATTGATAGTCAAAAATACTATTTTCCTCGCAACAAGAACAATAGTCTCAGTTCTTGTTTCATTTTATACAACGAGGGTTGTTCTTGAACAGTTAGGAGCCTCAGATTACGGTTTGTTTAGCGTGATTTATGGTATGGTGGGATTTACTGTTTTTATATCGTCAGCAATGAACGAATCTATACAGCGATTTATTTCAATGAGTTTAGGTAGTGGTGATTTGCCAAAGCTAAAAGATATCGTGAAAAACAGTATTTTTTCTTATTTAATATTATCTGCATGTTTTGTTTTTATTTTATTGATATTTCGTGATTATATTGTTTACAATTTTTTAAATATTCCGGATAATTCTTTGGTAGTTGCAAAAAAAATTTATGTAATTGCTGTTTTGGCAATAGCATTAGCGATATTGCAGACTCCATTTAATGCTCTTGTTATAGCTCATGAAAATATGTCTTTTTACGCCTATATGTCCATATTTGATGTTTTTTCTAAGCTAATTATATCTCTACTCATATCTACATTAAATGGAGAAAAATTATACATATACTCCTCATTACTACTTTTATCTTCATTTATTGTATTTATGATATATGTTGGATATTGCGTCAAAAGATTCCGTTACTCTTTTGAAGGTGGTATTCTTTCGCTTAAAATAATTAAAGAAATTACTTCCTTTTCGTTTTGGAATGTCTTTGGTAACTTTGCTTTTGTTTGTCGCACTCAGGGGATCAATATATCTATTAATCTTTTCTTCGCTACAACAGTTAATGCGGCATATGCCTTATCAACTTCAGTCTTAAATGCCTTAACATCTCTAACTCAAGCCTTAGTTATGTCTATAAGGCCTCAAATATTCAAAGCTTATGCTGATGCAAATATACCACGTTATCAGGTTTTAATTAATGCCGGTTCAAAATACACTTATAGCTTATTATTTTTAATCAGCTCACCGTTATTAATTTGTACCCCGCAAGTTTTATCTTTATGGTTAGTTAACCCACCTGAATATACAGTTGTTTTTGTTCGTTTTGTACTTCTTGTTGCATTGATAGATAGCTTTTCATCGAGTATCATTACTGGTATTCAAGCAACTGGAGCGATTAAAGTTTATCAAATAGTAGTAAGCTTCTTTGTTTTTATAAGTCTTCCTATCTCTTATTTTCTATTTAGCCACGGCATGCCTGTCTATTCTGTATTTATACCTTTGGCTTTATTTTCGTTATTGAATTTAAATTTGCGCATTTATTTTTTAGCTAAAAAATCAAAATTTAAAGCTTCTGAATTGTATGTTAAAACAATTATCCCATGTATATTTGCCTCTTGCATCTCCATGCTAATTAATATTTTACTGAAAAATCTACTTCAATATGATTCTATCTTCAAGATCATGCTGTGTCTTTTATTACATATGAGCATCACTTTTATTGTTTTTGTATTGATTACAACATCGAAAAATGAAAGATGTTTTTTTATTGAAGGTGTTTTAAGGAAATTAAGATGAATATTGACGATATTATAAATGATAATTTTTGCACTGGATGTGGCGTTTGTATTAGCGAGGATAAAAGCAATGCATCTTATATGGACTGGGATGAGGATGGTTTTTTACGTCCTATTTTAAAGGAATCATCAGACAGGAACTTGATGGAAAGGGTTTGCCCATTCAATATTGAAAATAAATATGATGAGGATTTTTTAGCTCAAGAATTCATTGAAGGTTATGATTTTAAAGATCCTAGTATAGGATTGTATAAAAATTTATATGCAGGTTATTCTAAAAATTTTCGTCAAACATCTTCATCGGGTGGCTTAGCTACATATATATTTGAAAAGTTACTTCAAAATAAATTTGTAGATGCTTTGTTTATTGTTCGTGAAATGAATGGCAGATATGGGTATCAATTGTTTCAATGTTTGGATGATATCAAAAATATATCAAAGACAAGGTATTATCCTGTTAGTTTAGATACTCTTTTTACAGAAATAAACAAAGTAGATGGGACTGTTGCTGTTTCTGGTGTGGCGTGCTTTTTAAAAGCGATTAGACTCAAGCAAAAATATCATCCTGAATATAGACAAAAGATTCCTTTTCTAGTTGGAATTATATGTGGAGGCTTAAAAAGCCGTTTTTATACCGATTTTCTTGCCCAATCTGCTGGTTGTGTGGGGGAATATTTAGAACCTGAGTATCGCGTTAAAAATGCTTCTAGCTTTGCATCTGATTATAAATTTTCATGTCGTGATAAATATGGCGAAAGAATACATGTTGTTGAAATGCATAAGCTAGGTGATATGTGGGGTACTGGTCTATTTAAATCTAATGCCTGCGATTATTGTGATGATGTTATGACTGAATTAGCTGATATATCACTTGGCGATGCATGGATTAAACCTTACAATCAGGAAGGTCTTGGTAATAGTGTTATTATAACTCGTAGTAAACTAGCAGATGAACTAATTAAAAAAGGTCTTGAAGAAAATGAATTAAATCTCGATACAATTTCCTTGGCTGCAGTTAAGTCATCGCAACAGGGGAGTTTCAATCATCGTCATAAGGGGCTTCTATACCGTATTAGACATGCTCAAAAATTAGGTCTTAAAGTGCCCCAAAAACGTTCAAGGTTTTTGACAAAACAAAATATATTCTTTAACTTAGTACAGAAACAAAGGATTGTAACGAGAGAGGAGAGTATCATTTGTTGGAAAAATTCATCTAATATTGAAGGATTTAATGCCAAGATAACCGTTCATTTAAAAAAACTATTAAAATTAACACATCTAAACCATAAATATAATCGAGTAATTATAAAAATTGCAAAGATTCTAGGGGCTAAACTATGAAAGTTGCTACACTTACTCTTCCATTACATACTAATTATGGAGGTAATCTTCAAGCCTTTGCATTGCAAAAAACACTAATCAATCTCGGGCATGATGCAATTCTATTAGATTTTAGAAAACAACCACCTAAACGAAATCTTTATCGTCGTATCGGTTCTAAAATTAAGAGTATCATCATTAAAAAGCAGAAATCATCTTTTACCTTAAAAGAGCAATTGCTGATCAATAAGTATCATAATGAGTTTATTGATAATTATATCAACAGAACCCCTGTTTTGTATGATGAGGCCTCCCTTGAGAAATTTGTTAGTGAGCACAATATTGATGCGGTAATCGTTGGCAGCGATCAGGTATGGCGACCTAAATATACCCCTATGATCACCCCTTTTTATTTAAGTTTTCTACAACGTAATAACACTGTAAAGAAAATATCTTACGCAGCTTCATTTGGCGTTGACTCATGGGAGTATTCTGATGATGAAGTTGCGGTGTGTAGAAAACTAATCGTTGACTTTGATAGCCTATCAGTAAGAGAATCTGATGCAATTGAAATGTGTAAAACTCATTTTTCAGTTCATCCTGAGCACGTTCTTGATCCGACTATGTTATTGTCGAAAGACGAATATGTGTCAATTTTCGAGAAAAATAATATTCCAGACAAAACAGGACAAATATTTAGTTATGTTCTTGATTTGAATGATGAAAAAAATAAGTTTATTAAAAATATTTCAACTGTGTTGAAAAAAAATGTATTCACGACTTATCCAGCAAAACATAATAAAACTGAAGACTGTATATCTAATATATTCGATTATCAGTTTCCCCCTATTGAGGCTTGGCTAAAGTCTTTTAATGATGCAGATTTTATTATTACAGACTCTTTCCATGGGACAGTTTTCTCAATAATATTCAATAAACCTTTTATAGCAATATGTAATAAAGATCGTGGTAGTGCCCGTTTCAAATCACTTTTGCGCATGTTTTCGCTTGAAGATAGACTGATATATGATTTGTCAACTGTGAATGCTGACTTATTAAAAACTCAGATCAATTATTTAGCTGTAAATAAAACTTTAGAAGAATATCGATTAAAATCTTTAGAATATCTATCATCTTCTTTACGAAAATAACACCTTTTTACATTAACGTGATTGTTTACAACTATTTCTATGTTCTTTGTGATCTTTACGTTAACATGTTTAAACTCTTTAAGCTGCGAGCATGTCGCAGTGACCACACCTGACAGGAGTATGTAATGTCCAAGCAACAGATCGGGGTTGTCGGTATGGCAGTGATGGGGCGTAACCTTGCGCTCAACATCGAAAGCCGCGGTTATACCGTCTCCGTTTTCAACCGCTCCCGTGAAAAGACTGAAGAAGTGATTGCCGAGAATCCAGGCAAGAAACTGGTCCCACATTATACAGTGCAAGAGTTTGTTGAGTCGCTCGAAACTCCACGCCGTATCCTGTTAATGGTGAAGGCGGGCGCAGGCACTGATAGTGCCATCGACTCTCTGAAGCCTTACCTGGATAAGGGTGACATCATCATCGATGGTGGTAACACCTTCTTCCAGGATACGATTCGTCGTAATCGTGAGCTTTCTGCTGATGGTTTTAACTTCATTGGCACCGGCGTGTCCGGCGGTGAAGAGGGCGCGCTTAAAGGACCTTCAATTATGCCTGGCGGTCAGAAGGAAGCTTATGAACTGGTTGCTCCAATTCTTAAGCAGATTGCAGCTGTCGCGGAAGACGGTGAGCCGTGCGTAACCTATATCGGTGCTGATGGTGCTGGTCATTATGTCAAAATGGTTCACAACGGTATTGAATACGGCGATATGCAGCTTATTGCAGAAGCCTACGCTTTACTGAAAGGTGGTCTCGCGCTTTCTAATGAAGAGCTGGCGCAAACCTTTACAGAATGGAATGAAGGTGAGCTCAGCAGCTATCTCATTGACATCACAAAAGACATCTTCACCAAAAAGGATGAAAAGGGTAAATACCTGGTCGATGTGATCCTCGATGAAGCGGCAAACAAAGGTACCGGTAAATGGACCAGCCAGAGCTCTCTTGACCTTGGTGAGCCGCTGTCACTTATCACTGAATCTGTATTCGCACGCTACATTTCTTCTCTTAAAGATCAGCGTGTGGCTGCTTCGAAAGTCCTTACCGGACCAAATGCGAAGAGTGCAGGTGATAAAGAGGAGTTCGTTGAGAAAGTTCGCCGGGCTCTGTACCTGGGCAAAATCGTCTCTTACGCTCAAGGCTTCTCCCAGCTGCGTGCGGCTTCTGATGAATACCATTGGGATCTTAACTACGGTGAGATCGCGAAAATCTTCCGTGCCGGCTGTATCATTCGTGCTCAGTTCCTGCAAAAGATTACGGATGCCTATGAACAGAATGCTGGCATCGCTAACCTGCTTCTGGCACCGTACTTCAAGCAGATCGCTGATGACTATCAGCAAGCCCTGCGCGATGTAGTCGCATATGCTGTGCAGAATGGTATTCCGGTTCCGACGTTCTCTGCGGCCATTGCGTACTACGACAGTTATCGTTCCGCAGTCTTGCCTGCGAACTTGATACAGGCACAGCGTGACTACTTTGGTGCACATACCTATAAGCGTACCGATAAAGAAGGTGTGTTCCACACTGAGTGGATGGAATAAACTTTTTAGTGTCATTCGCCCGGGGTATTAACCCGGGCATAAATTTTCCAAAAAAAGAATCCTTCTTCTGTAATTAGTACTCCCTTTTCCTGATTTTTTTAAAACGTAATTTGCAAATGTTTTCCTAGGGGAAATCATTTAATATGATATTCATATCCTGAAGAATATATTTCGAATTTTATTAGGCTCTGGTAATAAAAGGTAAGTTAAATATGAAGATCCTTGTCACTGGCGGTGCAGGTTTTATTGGTTCTGCAGTTGTTCGTCATATCATTGAAAACACCTCCGACGAAGTACGCGTAATAGATTGCCTCACATACGCCGGTAACCTTGAGTCCCTGGCGCCTGTTGCGGGTAATGAACGCTACTCGTTTTCTCAGACAGATATCACTGATGCCAAATCTGTGGCAGAGCAGTTCAGCGATTTCCGTCCGGATATTGTGATGCACCTGGCCGCAGAGAGTCACGTGGACCGCTCTATCGATGGACCTGCGGCCTTTATTCAGACCAACCTGATTGGCACTTTCACCTTGCTTGAAGCAGCCCGCCAGTACTGGTCAGCTCTCGATACGGCGCAGAAGCAGACTTTCCGCTTCCACCATATTTCGACCGATGAAGTCTACGGCGACCTGCACGGTACTGATGATCTGTTCACCGAAGAGACTCCGTACGCGCCAAGCAGCCCGTACTCTGCCTCCAAGGCCGGCAGCGACCATCTTGTCCGCGCCTGGAACCGTACCTACGGCCTGCCGGTGGTGGTGACCAACTGTTCCAACAACTACGGCCCGTATCACTTCCCGGAAAAACTCATTCCGCTGACCATCCTCAATGCCCTCGCCGGGAAACCGCTGCCGGTCTACGGCAACGGAGAACAGATCCGCGACTGGCTGTACGTGGAAGATCACGCCCGGGCGCTGTACAAAGTGGCGACGGAAGGTCGCAGTGGTGAAACGTACAACATCGGCGGTCACAATGAGCGTAAAAATATTGATGTCGTGCGCACCATTTGCGCCATTCTCGATAAAGTGGTTGAACAGAAGCCGGGCAATATCAGCCAGTTTGCCGATCTGATTACGTTTGTGAAAGACCGTCCGGGTCATGACCTGCGTTATGCCATTGATGCGGCGAAAATTCAGCGCGATCTGGGCTGGGTACCGGAAGAGACATTTGAAAGCGGAATTGAAAAAACGGTCCACTGGTACCTGAACAACACGACCTGGTGGCAGCGCGTGCTGGATGGCTCCTATGCCGGTGAACGTCTTGGCCTGAACAACTAAAAAGGAAAGAAGTATGAAAGGTATTGTACTGGCCGGCGGCTCCGGCACGCGTTTATATCCGATCACCCAAGGTGTTTCCAAACAGCTACTGCCCATTTATGACAAACCGATGATTTACTACCCGGTTTCCGTTCTGATGCTGGCGGGAATCAAGGATATCCTGATTATCACCACGCCGGAGGATATGCCCGCATTTCAGCGTCTGCTGGGTGACGGTTCTCAGTTTGGCGTGAATTTCAGCTACGCGATTCAGCCGTCGCCGGACGGTCTGGCGCAGGCCTTTATCATCGGCGAGAAGTTTATCGGCAATGATGCCTGTGCATTAGTCCTGGGCGATAACATCTACTTTGGTCAGAGCTTTGGCCGGAAACTGGATGCGGCCGCCAGCAAAACATCCGGAGCTACGGTATTTGGCTACCAGGTTCTCGATCCGGAACGTTTTGGTGTGGTGGAGTTTGATGAGAACTTTAAAGCGCTGTCGATTGAAGAGAAGCCGCTGAAGCCGAAATCTGACTGGGCGGTGACCGGGCTCTATTTTTATGACACAGATGTGGTGGCAATGGCGAAGGAAGTGAAACCCTCTGCGCGCGGGGAGCTTGAGATCACCACGCTGAACCAGATGTATCTGGATCGCGGTGACCTGCAGGTGGAACTGCTGGGCCGCGGTTTTGCCTGGCTGGATACGGGAACCCACGACAGCCTGATTGAGGCCTCTCAGTTTATCCATACCATTGAGAAGCGTCAGGGGATGAAAGTAGCCTGCCTGGAAGAAATTGCTTACCGCAAGCAGTGGCTGAGCGCGGAAGGGGTGGCGGTACAGGCCGAACGCCTGAAGAAAACCGAGTACGGTGCTTACCTGAAACGTCTGCTGAATGAGCATTAATGGCTGCCAGTCATCATTGGGATATTAACGTATGAAAATTTTACTGATTGGTAAAAATGGCCAGGTGGGCTGGGAGCTGCAGCGTGCGTTGTCCACGCTGGGTGAAGTGGTTGCCGTGGACTTTTTTGATAAAACGCTGTGCGGTGATCTGACCAACCTGGAAGGGATCGCGCAGACGGTCCGTACGGTAAAACCGGATGTGGTGGTGAACGCGGCTGCCCATACGGCAGTGGACAAAGCGGAAAGCGAGCGTGAGCTTTCTGACCTGCTGAACGACCGGGGCGTGGCGGTGCTGGCAGAAGAATCAGCGAAGCTGGGTGCGCTGATGGTGCACTACTCAACGGACTATGTGTTTGACGGTCAGGGAAGTCACTATCGTCAGGAAGATGAGGCGACCGGGCCGCTGAACGTGTACGGTGAAACCAAACTGGCCGGGGAAATTGCGCTGGAGCAGGCGAATCCGCGCCATCTTATTTTCCGTACCAGTTGGGTATATGCCACCCGCGGGGCAAACTTCGCTAAAACGATGCTGCGTCTGGCAGGTGAGAAAGAGGCGCTGTCGATTATTAACGATCAGCACGGTGCGCCAACCGGCGCAGAGCTGCTGGCGGACTGTACGGCAATCGCCATTCGAGAAGAACAGCGTAATCGTGCGGTAGCCGGGACCTATCATCTGGTGGCCAGCGGGGAAACCAACTGGGCGGAGTACGCGGAATTTGTTTTTGAGGTAGCGCGGTCGCACGGCGCAGAGCTAGCAATTAAGTCAGTAAGCGGTATCCCGACCACGGCCTACCCAACGCCGGCAAAACGTCCGCTGAACTCTAGACTGTCAAATGAGAAATTCCAGCGTGTGTTTGGCGTGGCGCTGCCGGACTGGCGCCAGGGCGTGGCGCGCGTGGTAACAGAAGTTCTGGGCAAGTAAACGGGCAGAAATATTATGAATATTATTAAGACAGATATCCCTGAAGTGCTGATTTTTGAGCCTCGTGTCTTCGGCGATGCGCGCGGTTTTTTCTTTGAGAGCTTCAGCAGTAAAGTATTTGATGAAGCAGTGGGGCGGAAAGTTGAGTTTGTGCAGGATAACCACTCTCAGTCGCAGAAGGGCGTGTTGCGCGGGCTGCACTACCAGCTTGACCCGCATGCCCAGGGCAAACTGGTTCGCTGCATTGAAGGCGAGGTGTTTGATGTGGCGGTCGATATCCGCCGTTCATCGCCAACGTTTGGTAAATGGGTGGGTGCGGTACTGAGCGCGGAAAACAAGCGTCAGCTGTGGATCCCGGAAGGGTTTGCCCATGGCTTCATGGCGCTGAGCGAAACGGTGCAGTTTGTGTACAAGGCCACGAACTATTATGCGCCGCAGTCTGAGCGGAGCATTATCTGGAACGACCCGGAGATTAATATCCAGTGGCCGGAGATTGCAGACTGTTCGCTCTCTTTATCGGATAAGGATTTGCAGGCTCATACCTTAAAGACTGCTGAAGTATATAAATAAGCATAAAATATAACTTCACTTACTGTATAGGCCCTTTATAGGCCTATACAGTATTTCAGAGACCTTTGGTGTCTTGCTTGACTTACATTGTTCCTGAGAGTAGAAACATCAACAGTTTTGCTTAATTTGCGGCCATCCGTCGCCGTCCAGTTAACTGATTAAAGTGTGATCGAATGAAAATTACTATTTCCGGTACCGGTTATGTTGGTTTATCGAATGGCATCCTGATTGCGCAAAACCACGAAGTGGTGGCGCTGGATATCATTCAATCCAAAGTTGATATGATTAACCAAAAGATTTCTCCGATTGTCGATAAGGAGATCCAGGAATATCTGGCGGAAAAACCGTTGAATTTTCGCGCGACAACGGACAAGCATGATGCCTACCGTAATGCAGATTATGTCATTATCGCTACGCCGACTGACTACGATCCGAAAACGAACTACTTCAATACTTCGACTGTTGAAGCCGTTATTCGTGATGTCACCGAGATTAACCCAGACGCAGTAATGATTATTAAATCCACCATTCCCGTTGGCTTTACGCGTGATATTAAAGAGCGCCTGGGCATTGATAACGTCATTTTCTCTCCTGAGTTTCTGCGTGAAGGCCGCGCGCTTTACGACAACCTGCACCCGTCTCGTATCGTCATTGGCGAACGTTCAGAACGCGCGGAGCGTTTCGCTAATCTGCTGAAAGAAGGCGCGATTAAGCAGGATATCCCGACGCTGTTTACTGACTCCACCGAAGCTGAGGCGATTAAGTTATTCGCCAATACCTACCTGGCACTGCGCGTAGCCTACTTTAATGAACTGGACAGCTACGCTGAAAGCCAGGGTCTGAACAGTAAACAGATCATCGAAGGCGTGTGCCTCGATCCGCGAATCGGTAATCACTATAATAACCCCTCCTTTGGCTACGGCGGCTACTGCCTGCCGAAAGATACCAAGCAGCTGCTGGCAAACTACGAATCTGTCCCGAATAACATCATCGGTGCCATTGTAGATGCTAACCGCACGCGCAAAGATTTTATCGCTGACTCAATCCTGGCGCGCAAACCTAAAGTTGTTGGTATCTATCGTCTGATCATGAAGAGTGGTTCCGATAACTTCCGCGCTTCTTCTATTCAGGGCATCATGAAGCGTATCAAGGCCAAAGGTATCCCGGTCATTATCTACGAACCGGTTATGCAGGAAGATGAGTTCTTTAATTCCCGCGTAGTTCGCGATTTCGACGCATTCAAAAAAGAAGCTGACGTGATTGTCTCAAACCGAATGGCTGAAGAGCTGTCGGATGTCGCTGACAAAGTGTATACCCGCGATTTGTTCGGTAGTGACTAAATCCCCCCTCTGGCCGGGAGAAAAGCTGTCGGCCAGAATTTTCCTTTCTCCTGAAGGGGTCAGCTATTCGCCTGACAAATCGTCTTACTTCTCATACCCCACCAACCCCTCTAAAAAACGTGACCTCGCTTAGATTCTTCAATCGATCATCTTGTCCCAACCATTGAGGTCGGATATGTTAAATTCACCTTGTGAAGAGCTACCGTCACTGTGATGTAGACGCTGGAGATAAGCGCCGGAAGGTAAAACAAAGCCTGCTTGCAGGCTTTTGTTGTTTCTGGAATCCGGGTTCTCAGGCGAGCTTCGTTACGACGGGCTAAGGCTCTGATTGAAATTTACACGGGTGATGGTACGGGATCTTTCAAGGGAAGGGCGCAGGCATGGAAAACACAAATCATTTACTGCCATTAGAATAGTAAAGGGATAGTACCAGTTTGATATAACTTTTTTAAATGGTATCCATTGCCAGCTGAAAGGCTATATTTATCCCCACCGCTGGCAGTGTTTGTTCTTATATTATTATTTCCTATGCCTGTATTATAATTATATTAAGTTTTCTTTTCACCACTTTCGTTTGTTAAAAGTCAGCTTGGTCTTTTTCTGATCTTTGATATAAGAAATCAGAAAATAGACTGAAACAATCAACAGGATGGCAGCAACTGCTAAGAAAATTATGTTTGCCATAATGCGTACCAGAATGAAAGGAATGTTATAAATCCATTTGCCTGCGAACTAATATCTCTGCAAAAGCATGCCTTTGCCTGCTTAACATATCCTGAATTTAAGAAAAATCCTATATAGCGTTTGTGGTTTTTTTACGGAAAGTGGAAAACCCTTTTCCACGCCAGTAGTTTGAACAATAGCGCTGTAACCGACTTTTGCACCAGCTTGATTCGCTGGTCACAGTTTCCTTTGTACGCGAATGCTCTTCAGTGATTGTATTGAAAGTGGCTTATATCAGAGTTTGTTAATGAATTTGTTTGTTTTGTGTTAACTTAGTGTTTCGTTATTGTGTGGGCCGCGGGCTTTGCGCTGAGATAGTTATAAACAGCGTGTTTTTACGAGCATCTGAATGGATAAGATTGCCGAATGACAATTCTCGATATAAAAAAGCCGCAGTAGTACCTCACTGCGGCTAAATACCTGCGCCATGCCGGGTTGATTAGACCTTGTAGTAGGCCTTATACCAGTCAACGAAGTTCTTCACTCCCTGCCTGACCGTCGTCTGCGGTCTGAATCCCACCGCATCATACAGCGGCTTGGTATCTGCGCTAGTTTCCAGTACATCGCCCGGCTGTATTGGCATCATATTTTTCTCCGCAACCATCCCCATAGCTTCCTCAAGCGCCGTGATGTAATCCATCAGCTCAACCGGTGAACTATTACCGATGTTATACACCCGGTATGGCGCTGAGCTATCTGCCGGTGAACCCGTCTCAACGGTCCATTCCGGATTGGGCTGCGGGATAATATCCTGCATCCGAACAATCGCCTCAACGATATCATCAATGTAGGTGAAATCGCGCTTCATCTTGCCATAGTTGTAGACATCGATGGGCTTTCCTTCCAGCATGGCTTTTGTGAATTTAAACAGCGCCATATCCGGACGTCCCCATGGACCATAGACGGTAAAGAATCTGAGTCCAGTGGTCGGAATACCATAAAGGTGAGAGTAGGTATGCGCCATCAGTTCGTTTGCCTTCTTGGTGGCGGCATACAGCGAAACCGGATGATCAACCGAATCATCGGTAGAGAACGGCATTTTACGGTTAAGGCCATAGACCGAACTGGATGAGGCATAGAGCAAATGCTCAACATTATTGTGTCTGCAGCCTTCAAGAATGTTCAGATAACCAATCAGGTTAGCGTCGGCATAAGCGAACGGGTTTTCCAGGGAGTAGCGAACTCCAGCCTGAGCGGCAAGATGGATCACCCGGTTAAATTTCTCATTAGCAAAAAGTCGGGCAATGCCCTCGCGATCCGCCAGATCGATTTTGTGAAAACTAAACAGGGGAGACTGCAGTAAATCCAGACGGGCCTGCTTAAGATTGACGTCATAATAGTCGTTCATGTTGTCGAGGCCGACAACTTCATGACCCGCCTCCAGAAGGCGCTTGCAGGTATGAAAGCCGATAAATCCTGCGGCTCCAGTTACTAAAAATTTCATATTCATCCTCTGGGGTGACTGTATCCCGCTATATATTCCTCGATTTTACACTGGCTTGCTGCGTGGATCACCTGCTTTACCGTTGCTGTTTATGTTCATGCCTTCGATGGCCAGATGATGTCGTCTATAGCAAGGCATTTTGAGATGGAGATGAGATTCATTATCGATGCTGGATGGTTAGCAGGGTAACAATTGCATGAGGTCTTGTCATAATCTCGCGATTTCAACTCGCTGTACGGCCCTTTAAACCCTCGAAAGTTAACGTTGATAAAAATTGGTTTTATGTATGAATTTACAATTCTTTCACATCGATATGGCTTATTTATTTTTTATCCTTTAAAATCAGCTGGTTAGTTTCTAGATTCAATTTGTTTTACATCATGTTTACTACATGAATCATTTGCAATATGAATTGATTGGCAACGTATTTTCATTTTTATTCCTATAGACCAGCGCTATAATGCGGCAACTCATTTGCATGACCATTGTGTTGTCAGTTTAATCAGCTATCCTGTGCGCAGTATTAAATATGGCACCAGACTGATTGTTGGCGTCATTTCGATCAATAGTGCGCACAGTTTGCGCTGATTCTCAGAAGATGGATGGGAAGATAACGGGAAGAACCCTGTCATGAGTTCAAAAAACAGGCTTGCTAAACGTGCTAATTGAGAAATTCCTGATGGATGGGTCTTAAGCAAACAGCGAGAGTGTGGGCCTGCTAGAATCTTTTAAATTCTCTAGCGAGCAGCACCCAGCGTCACGGGCGATAATCTTGGCCGACAGCCGCTGCGAGAGCGTTTGATGTAAGAAGAGGGTGTGTCGGTTTAGTGCTGCCGTCAAAGGTAGCCGCAGGAGATGTTTACAGATAGGGTTGTTGAATCATTACGCCGTTTGGTTGCGACAGCCAAGGGCGGTAGCGTGGTTGAAAGCGACCTCGTAAGACTATGGGGGGGAGTATCTGACTGAAAAATAGCAGTTTTTACTGTACATTCAGAAACAGCACGTTAACTGGCCATCTCTACGCCAGCTTCTCGCTTGTCCCTGCTTAGTATGGAAGAGCTACCATGGTCGGCTGCTGCCAATGAATTAGAGCGTACAGAAAATTTGGGAAAATCTTGCTTTAACCTATGTGCTTAAGATTTCAGGTTGTATGTCCAAAGACATGGTGTCTATCGGCAGTGTATCTGTCAGGGCGTTAGCGCTATCGCAGTGGATTTCGTTAGTCAGCGACAACTCGCAAATCTAAAGTGCATAACCCAATGCTTAAAATTTCGTAGAATAATTTATGAGTATAAAAATGAAGTATAATCTAGGGTATTTATTTGACCTGCTTGTTGTTATCACCAATAAAGATCTAAAAGTACGCTATAAGAGCAGTGTATTTGGTTATTTATGGTCGATTGCCAACCCCTTACTGTTTGCGATGATCTACTATTTTATTTTTAAATTGATCATGCGAGTCCAGATACCTAATTATACCCTTTTCTTAATAACGGGTCTCTTCCCCTGGCAGTGGTTTGCAAGCTCAGCGACGAATTCGCTTTTCTCATTTATTGCTAATGCGCAAATTATCAAAAAAACCGTATTTCCGCGTTCGGTTATTCCTCTTAGTAATGTGATGATGGAAGGCTTGCACTTCTTATGCACTATTCCTGTCATTGTCGCTTTTCTTTTTGTGTACGGTATGCGTCCTTCGCTTTCATGGCTTTGGGGAATACCGCTCATTGCTATCGGACAGGTGATTTTTACCTTTGGTGTATCAATTATCTTTTCGACTTTGAATCTATTTTTCAGAGACTTAGAACGATTTGTTACTCTCGGTATTATGCTGATGTTTTACTGCACACCCATTTTATACGCATCGGATATGATTCCAGCAAAATATAGCTGGGTTATTGACTATAACCCTCTGGCTAGTATGATTTTAAGCTGGCGTAACTTATTTATGGATGGTGTTTTAAACTATGAGCATATTTCAGTGCTATATTTAACTGGTATTGTGCTGACAGTTATCGGATTAAGTATTTTTAATAAATTAAAATATCGATTTGCAGAGATCTTGTGATGGAACCAGTAATTGATTTTAATAATGTGACAAAAGAATATCCACTTTACCATCATATTGGCTCAGGTATTAAAGATTTAATATTTCATCCTAAAAGAGCATTTCAATTACTGAAGGGCCGTAAATATCTTGCTATTCAGGATGTCTCTTTTACGGTTGGCAAAGGAGAGGCTGTTGCGCTCATTGGCCGAAACGGCGCAGGCAAAAGCACATCTTTAGGGTTGGTTGCCGGTGTTATCAAGCCAACGAAAGGGTCAGTCACAACTCGTGGGCGAGTGGCCTCAATGCTTGAGCTAGGTGGTGGTTTTCATCCAGAATTGACTGGCCGTGAGAACATTTTTCTTAATGCCACTCTTCTTGGATTACGTCGTAAAGAGGTTTTACAGCGAATGGATCGCATCATTGAATTTTCCGAATTAGGAGAATTTATTGATGAGCCGATCCGCGTCTACTCTAGCGGTATGCTAGCGAAGCTTGGCTTCTCGGTTATTAGTCAAGTTGAGCCTGATATTCTGATTATCGATGAAGTGCTTGCCGTCGGCGATATTTCATTTCAGGCCAAATGTATCAAGACGATCAAAGAGTTCAAAAATCGTGGTGTGACAATACTGTTCGTTAGTCACAACATGAGTGATGTGGAAAAAATATGCGATCGGGTTGTCTGGATCGAAAATCACCGCCTCCGGGAAATCGGTTCTGCTGAAAGAATCATCGAACTTTATAAACAAGCAATGGCCTAAATCTGGTAATTAAATGAATAGTATTAAGATCTATACCTGTCATCATAAGCCGAGCGCATTCCTTAATGCATCTATTATCAAACCATTGCATGTAGGTAAAGCCAACTCCTATAATGATATCGGCTGTATTGGCGATGATACGGGAGATAATATTTCGTTTAAAAACCCTTTCTACTGTGAGTTAACAGCACATTATTGGGTTTGGAAAAATGAGACTCTTTCTGATTATGTCGGTTTTATGCATTATCGCCGGCACCTCAATTTTTCCTCACAGCAGAGCTTTGCTGAAGATAACTGGGGCGTAGTGAATTCTCCGGTTATCGATACAGAGTATGAAAACCAGTTTGGTTTAACCGACACGGCAATACAAGATTGTCTTTCAGGTTTTGACCTGCTGTTACCGAAGAAGTGGTCAGTAACCTCTGCTGGCAGTAAAAACAACCTCGATCATTATGAGAAAGGTGAGTTTTTACACATCAAGGATTATCTGACTGCCCTGGACGTTGTCGAAGAGCTTTATCCGGATTATAAAGCGGCTATTCAGCAGTTTAACAATGCAACAGATGGCTATTATACGAACATGTTTGTGATGCACAAAGATATGTTCGTGGATTATTCTGAATGGCTGTTCGCGATTTTGACTCATCTTGAAAGTCGCATCTCGATGAATAATTATAACGCTCAGGAAAAGCGTGTTATCGGCCATATCGCAGAGCGTCTGTTTAATATTTACATTATTAAACAGCAGCAAGACCGTGCCCTGAAAGTTAAGGAGCTACAGCGCACTTTCGTGATGAATGAGACCTTCAACGGCAAGCTGATGCCGGTCTTTTCAGACGCTGCGCCAATAGTCATCAGTTTTGATGATAACTACGCCATCAGCGGCGGGGCTTTAATCAACTCTATCGTTCGCCATTCTGATAAAAATACCCATTACGATATCGTTGTGCTGGAAAACAAGGTTAGCAATCTTAACAAGCAGCGCTTAACCAAGCTGGTCTCAGCCCATGCAAACTTTTCACTTCGATTTTTTGATGTAAATGCCTTTACCGAATTGAATGGTGTACATACCCGAGCGCACTTTAGCGCATCAACCTATGCTCGCTTGTTCATTCCGCAGCTTTTCCGTGAATATGAGAAGGTTATTTTTATCGATTCCGATACTGTGGTGAAGGCCGATCTGGCGGCTTTGCTTAATGTCGAACTTGGCACTAACCTTGTTGCCGCCGTTAAAGATATCGTGATGGAAGGCTTCGTCAAGTTTGGCGCGATGTCGGAGTCTGCTGATGGCGTAATGCCGGCCGGCGAGTATCTGCAAAAAACGCTTAAAATGACCAATCCTGACGAGTATTTCCAGGCGGGGATTATCGTTTTCAACGTCGCGCAAATGGTGCAGGAAGATACCTTCTCCGAGCTGATTAAAACCCTTAAAGAGAAAAAGTACTGGTTCCTTGATCAGGACATCATGAACAAAGTTTTCTATGGCCGGGTTGAGTTTTTACCGCTGGAGTGGAATGTCTATCATGGTAATGGCAATACCGATGACTTTTTCCCCAATCTCCAGTTCGCAACATACATGCGCTTTTTAGAAGCCAGAATGAACCCGAATATGATTCACTATGCCGGGGAGAATAAACCGTGGAACACGGACAAGGTTGACTTTTATGACGATTTCCTGGAAAACGTCATCAATACGCCATGGGAAAAAGAAGCCTATTTCCGTCAGCTATCTCTG
Source organism: Klebsiella sp. BDA134-6 (assembly GCF_015601345.1). NCBI lineage: Bacteria > Pseudomonadati > Pseudomonadota > Gammaproteobacteria > Enterobacterales > Enterobacteriaceae > Klebsiella > Klebsiella sp. BDA134-6. The sequence continues at coordinate 3,893,528 of NZ_CP064784.1, read as the reverse complement.
ATTAATTCATCAAATCCTGCTCATACTGCAGGGCAAACGCCTGTTCTGCTTCAGACCAGGATAAAAAAAGCGTTGATGCCTTTCCTTAATAAATATGCTCCTGTCGGTTCACCGAGGCGAAATACGATAACAAAATACTACTATAAAGTTAGACGCTCAATTCTTGGTTAAGGCTGCTGGAATAATATTATGAACAGTAAAAATATTTTAATTGTCGGCGCTGGTTTTTCTGGTGCGGTTATCGCACGCCAGCTTGCTGAGCAAGGTCATCGTATCAGAATTATCGATCAGCGGGACCACATTGGCGGTAACTCCTACGACGCACGGGATCCGCAAACTGACGTTATGGTCCACGTCTATGGTCCGCATATCTTTCATACCGATAATGAAACAGTGTGGAACTATGTGACTCAGCACGCTGAAATGATGCCGTATGTGAACCGCGTCAAAGCAACCGTTAATGGGCAAGTGTTCTCTCTGCCGATCAACCTGCATACCATTAACCAGTTTTTTGCCAAAACCTGTTCGCCAGATGAGGCCCGGGCGCTTATTGCAGAAAAAGGGGACAGTTCGATCCAGGAACCGAAGACCTTTGAAGAACAGGCTCTGCGTTTTATCGGCAAAGAGCTCTATGAGGCGTTCTTCAAAGGCTATACCATCAAGCAGTGGGGGATGGAGCCATCACAGCTTCCTGCGTCGATTCTTAAGCGTCTGCCGGTTCGTTTTAACTACGATGATAATTACTTTAACCACAGATTTCAGGGCATGCCGAAACTGGGTTATACGAAAATGATTGAGTCAATTGCCAATCATGAAAATATCACTATCGAACTTCAGCAATCGTTTAACGCTGAAGAGAGAGAAAAGTACGATCATGTGTTCTATAGCGGGCCGCTGGATGCCTTCTATTCCTATCAATATGGCCGCCTGGGCTATCGTACTTTGGATTTTGAAAAATTCACCTGGCAGGGCGATTATCAGGGCTGCGCGGTGATGAACTACTGCTCACTGGATGTTCCTTACACCCGTATCACTGAACATAAGTACTTTTCGCCCTGGGAAACCCATGAAGGGTCGGTATGCTATAAGGAATACAGCCGCGAGTGTGGAGAAAAAGATATTCCTTATTATCCGATTCGTCAGATGGGGGAGATGGCTTTACTCGATAAGTATTTGTCCCTTGCGGAAAGTGAAAAGAACATTACTTTTGTTGGCCGTCTTGGAACCTATCGATACCTGGATATGGATGTGACTATCGCAGAAGCATTAAATACTGCCGAGAAGTACTTATCTTCCCTTGATAATCATGAAGCTATGCCAGTATTCACGGTTTCTGTGCGATGAATTGCTCTGCATTAATAGTCACTTATAATCGCTTAGAGAAGTTAAAAGTATCTATTGCCAACACTGTGAAATTAAATTTTACAGCGATAATGGTTGTCAATAACGGGTCCACGGATGGGACCCTGGAGTGGTTAGCCACCCTTAGCGACCCTCGGGTAATTGTCCTCAATCTGCCTTCTAATACTGGTGGGGCGGGGGGGTTTAAGGCCGGAAGTCAATATTTATGCGACAATGTCGATACCGACTGGGTTTTCTTTTACGATGATGACGCCTGGCCCGAGAGCGATGCGCTGGAAAAATTTACCCAGCTGGATAAGGCTAATTGTCGGGTGTTCACCGCTTTGGTAAAAGATCTTCGGGGGCAACCTTGTTCGATGAACATCCCTTTTGCTAAAGTACCGTCATCGTTTATCGACACATTACGCTACATCAAAAATCCGGCTGAGTTTCTACCGTCGCTTTCCCGTTCGACCGCGGTGCAAACGGTATCCTTTGTCGGGATGATTATTCAGCGAGATTTGCTGCGAAAGAATATACACAATATTCACGATGAGTTATTTTTATATTTTGACGATCTTTACTTTGGCTATCAGTTAACACTCGATGGCGAAGAGATTCGTTATTCGCCTGAGGTTGTCTTCTCGCACGATGTGAGTATCCAGGGGAAGTCTATCTTTCCCGAATGGAAAGTTTATTACCTTTGTCGAAATCTTATTCTGGCGAAGAAAATTTTCCCGCGAGTTGCCATTTTTAGCCGTCTCTCAATCCTTTTGCGGTTGATTAAATATGTATCAATATTGCCATGGCAACGCAATAAATTGTTATATTTTAAATACTTGCGTCGTGGAATTATCCATGGTGTAAAAGGAATCAGCGGTAAGAACCATTAAGTGGATATAGCAATGAAAAAACTGTGTTATTTCATAAATTCGGATTGGTATTTTGATTTGCACTGGATAGATCGTGCAATCGCCGCCCGAGATGCTGGTTATGAGATTCACATCATCAGTCATTTTGTCGATGGTAAAGTGCTGAATAAATTTAAAACATTTGGTTTTAAGTGTCATAACGTTCCACTTGATGCTCAATCATTTAATGCATTAACTTTCTTTCGGGCCTTTTTTGCGTCCCGAAGGATCATCAAAGAGATTAATCCCGACCTTTTACACTGTATTACAATTAAGCCATGTCTGATCGGTGGGCTTATTTCGAAGGCAAATAATCGCCCGGTCATCGTGAGTTTTGTCGGCCTCGGGCGTGTATTTTCTTGTGATACGGGCTTGCTTAAGCTATTGCGCAATATCACTATCATGGCATATAAGTATATTGCCAGTAATAAGCGCAGTATATTTATGTTCGAACATGATAAAGATCGTAAAAAACTCGCGGGTTTTGTTGGCATTGACTACCAGCAGACTATTGTCATCGATGGCGCAGGTATCAACCCGGATATCTATAAATATTCACTGGAGCAGGAACGTGATGTTCCGGTCGTGCTGTTTGCCAGCAGAATGCTGTGGAGCAAGGGGCTCGGGGATTTAATCGAAGCCAAGAAAATTCTCGAATCCAGAAATATTCATTTTACGCTAAACGTTGCTGGGATACTTGTTGAAAACGATAAGGATGCCATTTCCCTTGCCGTCATTCAGCAATGGCATAAAGAAGGGCTGATTAACTGGTTAGGTCATAGTTCTAACGTCTGCGACTTGATCGAGGAGTCGAACATCGTGGCCCTGCCTTCGATCTATTCCGAAGGCGTCCCGCGTATTTTGCTTGAGGCTTCCTCGGTTGGCCGGGCGTGCATTGCCTACGATGTTGGCGGCTGCGATAGCCTGATCATTAATAACGATAACGGCATTATCGTGAAAAGCAACTCTCCGCAGGAGCTGGCGGATAAGCTTGAATTCTTATTAGCCAACCCCAAAGCACGAGTTGAGATGGGTATCAAAGGACGGCAACGCGTTCAGGATAAGTTTTCTAGCGGTATGATCATTAGTAAGACTCTCAAGACTTATCATGATGTGGTTCAGGGATGATATAGCGTAAGAGATTACAGCTTCATGTAAATCAAACACCTCCGAAGTGTTACATTTATTCAATGTAACTGCTCTGCAAACGCATTATTTACGTTTAATGATTGCGTGCCTCTTATTTTGAAGGTGATTGAATGTCTGATGAATCAAGTAACGTTGTTGTTTCCGTTATCATCCCCGTTCATAATGCCGCGGAGTATATTTCCGAAACGCTTAATACGGTATTAGCCCAGTCTTTAAAAGACATTGAGATTATCATTGTTAACGATAATTCAACCGATAATACTCTGGGCATTGTCGCTACAATAGCCGATGAGGACTCACGAGTCCGGATTATAACCAACCCCAGCAACGTCGGCGGGGGGGAATCGCGAAATATCGGCTTACGTATAGCGACCGGCGAATACATCATTTTCCTCGATGATGATGATTATGCCGATAAAGAGATGTTAAAGAGAATGTCCGACCGGGCTACGGCCCTGCAAACGGATGTTGTTATCTGCCGATGCCAGTCAATCGATCTGCAAACCAATACTCATTCTCCCATGCCTATGTCCGCGCGTGAGGATTTACTACCTGAAAAAGAGGTCTTCTCTTCACAGGAAATTACTGACGATTTTTTCCGGGCCTTTATATGGTGGCCGTGGGATAAGCTCTTCAGACGCGAAGCTATTCTTGCATTGGGTCTGGAGTTTCAACCGCTGAGAACTACAAACGACCTGTACTTTGTGAGTAGTTTCATGCTGTTGGCAAACCGCATCTCGCTGGTGGATGAGATCTTAATCTCTCATACGATCAACCGCGCGAAGTCGCTTTCTTCCACCAGGGCAACCTCATGGCACTGCGCGCTGGAGGCATTGACTTCGCTACGTTCGTTTATGAAAGCGCATGATTTACTGGCGTCCAGAAGTCGGGATTTTAATAATTACGCCGTTGTTTTTCTGGAGTGGAACTTAAATACGATCTCGGGCCCTTCCTTTAACCTGCTCTTCAACGATGTGAAGTCGTTCATCTTATCTTTAGAAATCGATCGTGATGACTTTTATGATGACTTTATCAAAGCTGCGCATGGCCGGATCGTTAATCAGTCAGCGGAAGAATATATTTTTTCTCTGAAAGACAGAGTGTTGCGCGAGCTTGAACATGCACATATGTTGAATTCAACGCTGCAGGAAGAAATCACTTCGCTTAAACAGTCGACTGTATCTCAGCGAAGTGAAATTGATGTCCTGAAGACGCAGGTTAACGATAAAACCACGATTATCCACGAGCTCGAACAGCGGAATACGCGTATAGAGGGCGAGTATCAAACTCAACAACAGAAATTGCTCAGCATCGAAAATGCGTACCAGGAGCTGACTCAGCGCTATACCGATTTGGTTTCATCTTTGTCATGGAAAATGACGAAACCATTTAGGATAGTCAAAGCGATAACCGCACGAAAAAAGTCATGACGACGATAAACAGGTGATATCAACCAGCGCGCTGGCGAGGGTTATATTGCAAGGGAGGCGTTATGCCGCCTCCCTTTGATGACTTACTTATGCCTGCTCCGCAGGTTTTCCACCACATCCGTCAAATTCAGCCCCTGATCCTGCAGCAGCACCAGCAGGTGATACATCAAATCCGACGCCTCATTCTTCAGCTCGAACTGGTCATGCACCGTTGCGGCCAGCGCGGTCTCCACGCCTTCTTCTCCCACCTTCTGCGCAATACGCTTGGTTCCGCTGGCGTAAAGCTTCGCGGTATACGAACTCTCCGGGTCGGCGTGCTTACGTTCCGCCAGCAGCTGCTCCAGCTGATATAAGAACAGCCACTGGTGGCCGGTTTCGCCAAAACAGCTTGAGGTGCCTTTATGGCAGGTTGGGCCAATCGGATTGACCAGCGCCAGCAGGGTATCGTTATCGCAATCCGGGGTGATGCTCACCACGTTAAGGAAATTGCCTGACGTTTCCCCCTTGGTCCACAGACGCTGTTTGGTCCGCGAATAAAAGGTCATTTTGCCGGTTTCTTCGGTTTTCGCCAGCGCATCCTGATTCATATAGCCCAGCATCAGCACTTCACCAGAAACGGCGTGCTGCACGATGACCGGCATCAGACCGTCGGTTTTTTGCCAATCCAGCTGTTCACTTAACATACCCTAATCTCCACGCCCTGTGCTGCCAGGTACGTTTTCAGTTCACCAATGTTGATAATTTGCTTGTGGAACACCGAGGCGGCCAGCGCGCCGTCGACGTTAGCGTCGCGGAAGGCTTCCAGGAAGTGTTCCATGGTGCCCGCGCCGCCGGATGCAATCAGCGGCACGCGGCACACGGCGCGCACCTTGCGTAACTGCTCCAGATCGTAGCCGTTACGCACGCCATCCTGATTCATCATATTGAGGACGATCTCGCCGGCCCCACGCTTTTGCACTTCCTGCACCCAGTCCAGGGTTTCCCACTGCGTCACCCGCGTCCGACTTTCATCGCCGGTATACTGGTTGACGTGATACTTGCCGCTCGCGGCGTCAAACCAGGTATCAATGCCCACCACAATACACTGCACGCCGAACCGATCGGCCAGGCGGGTAATCAGCGTGGGATCCGCCAGGGCAGGGGAGTTGATGGAGATTTTATCCGCGCCGAAGGAGAGGATTTGCGCCGCATCGTCCAGCGACTTAATACCGCCGGCGACGCAGAATGGAATGTCGATCACTTCCGCGACCCGCGACACCCAGCTTTTATCCACCACGCGGCCGTCGCTGGAGGCGGTGATATCGTAGAACACCAGCTCATCCGCGCCTTCGTCGGCATAGCGTTTAGCCAGCGGGACGATATCGCCGATGATTTCGTGATTACGGAACTGCACGCCTTTCACTACCTGGCCGTCGCGAACGTCAAGACAGGGGATTATCCGTTTTGCCAGCATTGAATGGCCTCCGTTACGTTGAATTTACCTTCCAGCAGCGCCCGGCCGACAATTACCCCGCGCACTCCGATTCCGCGCAGCGCGGCGATATCATGCAGATCGCCAATGCCGCCGGAGGACTGAAACGCGACCTGCGGATAGCGGGCGCAGACTTCTTCATAAAGTGAGACGTTAGACCCAGCCAGCGTCCCGTCGCGGGAAATATCGGTACACAGCACGTGCTGCAGGCCGACGGACTGATAGCTCTCCACCAGTTCTTCCAGGGTTACGCCGGAGTTCTCCTGCCAGCCGCTGACCGCCACCTGCTTGCGGCCTTCCGCGTCGATCCGTACGTCAAGCGCCAGTACCAGATGCTGCGGGCCAAAACGTGTAAACCAGCCTTTCACCACTTCCGGCGACTTCACCGCCGTCGAACCCACCACCACGCGCGCCACGCCCGCTTCAAGCAGGGCGGCCACGTCTTCTTCCGTCCGCACGCCGCCGCCAACCTGCACCGGCACATTGACGCCGGCAACCAGGGTTTTTAGCAGCGGGATTTGACGCTTAGCCGGATCTTTCGCCCCGGTCAGGTCGACCAAGTGCAGCACTTCGGCCCCTTGGGCGGCATAGGATTGCAGGCGCGGCAGCGGGTCGTTGCCGTAGTCGCGCTGCTGGCCGTAATCGCCCTGATGGAGACGGACGACCGTACCGTCAATTAAATCTAAAGCAGGAATGATCATCACATCTCCAGGAAGTTTTTCAGCAGCTGCGCCCCGGCGCTACCGGAGCGTTCAGGGTGGAACTGGACGCCAAAAAAGTTATCTTTCTGCACCGCCGCGGTGAAGGCCTCGCCGTAGCTGCACTGGGCGATGGTATTGACGTTGACCGGCATCGCGTAGCTGTGGACGAAGTAAAAATACGCCCCGTCTTCAATGCCGCGAAACAGACGATCGCCCGCTTTGGCATACACCTGGTTCCAGCCCATATGCGGCAGCGGCAGACCGTGGTCGGTCATTTTCGGCACGTCCTGCTCGATAATGCCCAGCAGGTCGACGCCGTTGTTCTCTTCGCTGCGTTTTCCCAGCAGCTGCATGCCGAGGCAAATGCCCAGCACCGGCTGGGTACAGGCTTTAATCAGTTCGATTAACTCGCGCTCGCGCAGCTGGTCCATCGCCGCCTGCGCCGTCCCCACCCCCGGCAGAAACAGCTTATCGGCGCGCAGCACCACATCCGGGTCGCGGCTGACCTGCGGCTCATAGCCGTGGCGGCTCACTGCGGATTTCACCGAATTGAGGTTGGCGCAGCCGGTATCGAGGATCACCACGTTCATCAGAGTACCCCTTTCGAAGACGGCAGCGTGTCGCCCTGGACGCGAATCGCCTGGCGTAGCGTGCGGCCGAAGGCCTTAAACAGGCTCTCTACGCGGTGGTGGTCGTTTTTGCCCTTGGTTTTCAGGTGCAGAGTGACCGCCATGGTATAGGAGAGCGAGCGGAAGAAGTGTTCCACCATTTCGGTGCTCAGATCGCCAACGCGTTGATAGGTAAAGTCGGCTTTATATTCGAGGTGCGGGCGGCCGGAGATATCCAGCGCGCAGCGGGCCAGACATTCGTCCATCGGCAGCACAAAGCCGAAACGGCCAATGCCGCGCTTATCGCCGAGCGCCAGCTTCAGCGCTTCGCCGAGCGCCAGCCCGGTATCTTCCACGGTGTGGTGATCGTCGATATACAGATCGCCGCCAACGTTAACCTCCAGGCGGAAGCCGCCGTGGGTAGCGATTTGGTCCAGCATATGATCGAAGAAGCCGACGCCGGTGGAGATTTTGCTGCCGCCTTCGCGGTCCAGCCACACTTTCACATCCACCTGGGTCTCTTTGGTGATGCGCTCAACGTGGGCGTAGCGGTCGCGGCGGGTTAGCTGTTCGCAAATGGTAGGCCAGTCCAGCTTTTCGCGGTCATAGCGCAGGCCGGTAATGCCCATGTTATCCGCCAGCTGAATGTCGGTCGCACGGTCGCCAATCACGTAGCTGTGGGCGGTGTCCATCACCCCTTGTTCCAGCCACGGCAGCACCAGCCTGGTTTTCGGCTTGCGGCAGTCGCAGTTATCCGCCGGGAGATGCGGGCAAATCAGCACTTCGTCAAAGTTGACGCCCTGGGAGGCGAATATTTGCATCATCAGGTTGTGCGGGCCGTCGAACTCGTCCTGCGGCAGGCTGGCGGTTCCCAACCCATCCTGGTTGGTGATCATCACCAGCTTGTACCCTTCCTGCTGCAGCTTGAGCAGGGCCGGGATCACCTGCGGCTCAAAGGCCAGCTTATCGAAGCGATCTACCTGAAAATCAACCGGTGGCTCGGAAATCAGCGTACCGTCACGGTCAATAAAGAGAAACTTCTGGGTCATACATTCTCCGCAGTCAAAGCGTCAATGACGCGCTGGCTCTCTGCATGGGTACCGATAGTGATACGCAAACAGCCGCTTAATGAAGGTTGTTTATTCTGGTCACGTAAGATAATGCCCTGATCCCACAAAGATTTAAACACCGCGCTGGAGGCGGTGATCCGCGCCAGAACGTAGTTGCTCTCGGAGTCGAACACCTCTTCAACGCAGGCGATGCCGCGCAGCTGGCTCACCAGATAATCGCGTTCGGCGAGGATCTGCGCCACGCGCGCCCGCATGGCGGCAAGGCCTTCCGCGCTGAGCGCCTGGGCGGCGATATCGGCCACCGGCGTGGAGAGCGGATAAGGCGCGATAACCTTCATCAGCACGTTAATCACCTCGGCGTTGGCGAGGGTAAAACCGCAGCGCAGTCCGGCCAGGGCGAAGGCCTTGGAGAGGGTACGCAGAATCACCAGGTGCGGATACTCGTTCAGCCAGGCCGCCAGCGTGGCCTGCGGGCAGAATTCGATATAGGCTTCATCCGCGACCACGATGGCTTTACCGCGCGTCATCTCCAGCAGGGTGCGAAAATCTTTCGGGTTGATAATCTGCCCGGTCGGGTTATTCGGGCTGCAGACGAAAACCACTTTCACGCCGTCGAGATTGGCCGCGATACCCGGCAGATCTAACTGCCAGTCGGCGAGCGTCGGCACCGTACGGCAGGTCACGCCGATAGTTTCGGCGCTGACGCTGTACATGCCGTAGGTCGGTGGGCAATAGAGCACCGCGTCCTGGCCCGGCTCGCAGAACGCGCGGATCAGCAGTTCAATGCCTTCGTCGGCGCCGCGACTGACCAGCACCTGCTCCGGCTTGACGCCCGCATACTGTGCGTAGCGTTCAATGACCGCTTTCGGCTGCGGTTCCGGGTAACGGTTCATCGTCTGCTCGGTCAGCTGGAACTCTACCGCGGTAGGGAATTCGTTGGCGTTCAGCCAGACGTCGCCTTTACCCCCCAGACGGCGAGCTGATTGATACGGCGTCAGCGCGCGGACGTTGGCGCGGGCTAAATCTTCAATGCTCATGCTTGCTCCTTAAGGGCTGCGACGCGCAGCGTAACGGCGTTTTTGTGGGCGTCCAGGCGCTCGGCGGCGGCCAGAATTTCAATCGTTGATGCGAGGGCGGCAAACCCGTCACGCGACAGCTCCTGCACGGTCATACGTTTCTGGAAATCCGCCAGACCGAGGCTGGAGCAGGTCGCGGTGTAGCCGTAAGTCGGCAGCACGTGGTTGGTGCCGGAGGCGTAATCGCCAGCGGATTCCGGCGACCAGTCGCCGAGGAATACCGAACCGGCGCTGGTGATACCGTCTACCAGCTCGCGGGCGTTACGGGTCTGAATAATCAGGTGCTCCGGGCCGTACTGGTTGGAAATCGCCACGCACTGGGCGATATCGCGCGCCACGATGATGCGGCTGGCGGAGAGCGCCCCGCGGGCGGTTTCCGCCCGGGACAGCTCGGCCAGCTGGCGCTCAACGGCTTGCGCGACGCGGGTGGCCATATCGCTATCCGGCGTCAGCAGGATCACCTGCGAATCCGGGCCGTGCTCGGCCTGGGAAAGCAGGTCGGACGCGACGAAATCCGGGGTGGCGCCGCTGTCGGCGATCACCAGCACTTCCGACGGTCCGGCGGGCATATCGATAGCCGCACCGTCAAGACGCTGGCTCACCTGGCGCTTGGCTTCGGTCACGAAGGCGTTGCCCGGGCCAAAGATTTTATCGACCTTCGCCACCGATTCGGTGCCGAACGCCAGGGCGGCAATCGCCTGCGCGCCGCCGACGTTAAAGATATTGCGCACGCCGCACAGCTGGGCGGCATAGAGGATTTCATCAGCAATCGGCGGCGGCGAGCACAGCACCACCTGCTGGCAGCCGGCGATGCGTGCTGGTGTTGCGAGCATCAGCACCGTTGAGAACAGCGGCGCCGAGCCGCCGGGAATATATAAGCCGACGGAGGCGATAGGGCGGGTCACCTGCTGGCAGCGCACGCCCGGCAGGGTTTCAACATCCACGGCCTGCAGCTGCTGCGCGTTGTGGAAGGTTTCGATATTTTTGACCGCTACGGCCATCGCCTGCTTGAGCTCGTCGCTCAGGCGCGCGCCGGCGGCGGCAATCTCTTCGTCGCTGACCTTCAACGCCTTGACGTCGGTTTTGTCGAACTTCGCGCTATATTCACGCAGAGCCGCATCGCCATTGTCTTTGACGTTATTGAGGATCTCCGACACCGTCTTGCTGATGCTCTCGGAGGCGGAAATGGCCGGGCGCATTAAGAGTTGTTGCTGTTGTTCAGCGCTACAGCCGTTCCAGTCGATAATTGTGTTGAAGCTCATGGTTGATTCCCCTGTTTATCCCGTGACCGACCCGCCGGATTACTCCATCATCTTCTCAATCGGCAGGACCAGAATGGAGCTGGCGCCCAGCGCTTTCAGTTTTTCCATGGTTTCCCAGAACAGGGTTTCGCTGCTCACCATGTGCATTGCCACGCGCTGCTTGTCGCCGGCCAGCGGCAGAATGGTCGGGCGCTCGGCGCCGGGCAGCAGGGCGATCACTTCTTCCAGGCGTTCGGTCGGCGCGTGCATCATGATGTATTTTGATTCGCGGGCCTGAATCACCCCCTGAATACGGGTCAGCAGGCGGTCGATCAGCTGCTGTTTGCTATCGGCCATCTCGCCGTCGCGCTGGATCAGGCAGGCTTTGGAGCGGAACATTACTTCCACTTCGCGCAGGCCGTTCGCTTCCAGAGTCGCCCCGGTTGAGACCAGGTCGCAAATCGCGTCGGCCAGACCGGCGCGCGGGGCCACTTCAACCGAGCCGTTCAGCAGGCAGGATTTGAACGAGATGCCTTTCTGGTCAAGGTAGCGCTTCAGCAGATGCGGGTAGGAGGTGGCGATGCGTTTGCCGTCCAGTGCCGCCGGGCCGTCCCAGGGTTCATCCGCCGGGGTCGCCAGCGACAGGCGGCAGCCGCCGAAGTCGAGACGACGCAGGGTGAAGTAGCGCGGGTCTTCGCCCTGAGCGCGGCGGCTCAGCAGCTCTTCCTCCAGCACGTTTTCGCCGATAATCCCCAAATCGACCACGCCGTCCATGATAAGGCCCGGAATATCGTCATCACGCACGCGCAGAATATCGATGGGCATATTTTCCGCCAGCGCGATCAGGCGCTGGGTGTGGAGATTCACTTTGATGCCGCAGCGGCTGAGTAATTCGCGTGAATCTTCGCTTAAACGCCCTGATTTCTGAATAGCTATGCGTAAACGGCTGTTGTCTAACATTCTTATTTTCCTCTGTAACCCTGTCTGAATCTGTCCGAATTCGGTCCAAAAAAAAGCCCCCGGAAGCGAATCTTCCGGGGGCTCTCTTTGCGTTCATGCACCACTGGAAGATCCAAACGTCTTCCAGCACACATCGCCTGAAAGACTAGTCAGGATGATGGTGATGATGGTGGTTTTTAAATTGAACGCTGTTCATAAAATTCTCTGTGAATGACTATGCATTTGATGCCTTTTAACCTAAACCACTTTACTCGCATAAAGCAAGGGCTTTTTTCTATCATTAATTCATTTCATATTGACCGAAGAAATTGTCAGTTGCCGCCAGCTGGCGTAGCCTTAAGTCAGCACAGCGAAAAGTCAGGAGCAAGGGGATGAAAAAGGTCGCGATTGTAGGTTTAGGATGGCTGGGTATGCCGCTTGCGCTGTCGTTGATGTCGCGGGGATGGCAGGTGACCGGCAGTAAGACCACGCAGGATGGCGTGGAGGCGGCGCGGATGTGCGGCATCGACAGCTATCCGCTGCGACTTGAGCCGCAGCTGGTCTGCGACACCGAGGATCTGGATGCCTTAATGAACGTCGACGCGCTGGTGATTACTTTACCGGCTCGGCGGACCGGTCCCGGAGAGGAGTTTTACCTTCAGGCGGTACAGGAAATCGTTGATACTGCGCTGGCGCATCACGTGCCGCGCATCATATTCACCAGCTCAACGTCGGTTTACGGCAACGCCAGCGGCACGTTGAAAGAGAACTCCCCCCTTAATCCGCAAACCGCCAGCGGACGGGTGCTGAAAGAGCTGGAGGACTGGCTGCATAACCTTCCAGGCACCTCGGTGGACATTCTGCGCCTCGCCGGGCTGGTGGGGCCGTCCCGTCATCCGGGGCGCTTCTTTGCCGGGAAATCCGCGCCGGACGGCCAGCACGGCGTCAACCTGGTGCATCTCCAGGATGTGATCGCCGCGATCGAACTGTTATTGCAGGCTCCGAAAGGCGGGCGCATCTATAATATATGTGCGCCTAAGCATCCCGCGCGCGGCGTCTTTTATCCGCAGATGGCCCGCGAGCTTGGGCTTCCCGTCCCCGTATTCTCTGATAACCCGGAGAACGGTAGCGGCAAGATCGTGGATGGCAGCCGTATTTGCAACGAACTGGGGTTTGAGTATCAGTACCCCGATCCGCTGGTGATGCCGATGGAGTAATGCGCCAGCGGTGAATCGCGTACCGTAAGGGGGAGCGATGAAACCACTGCTGGATGTGCTCGTCATCCTTGATGCCCTCGATAAAGAGGGCAGCTTTGCCGCCGCCTCGGCGAAGCTCTATAAAACGCCCTCGGCGCTGAGCTATACCATTCATAAGTTGGAAAGCGATCTCAATATTCAACTTCTCGACCGCAGCGGTCACCGGGCGCGCTTTACCCGTACCGGGCAGATGCTGCTGGAAAAGGGGCGCGACGTGCTGCACACCGCCCGCGAACTGGAAAAGCAGGCCGTCAGGCTGCATCAGGGCTGGGAAAATACGTTGATACTCAACGTCGACGCCACCTTTCCGTTCCCGCTGCTGGCCCCGTCGATCGCGGCGTTTTATCGCCAGCATCACGCCACCCGCCTTGAATTCCGCCGCGATACCCCAGGCGCAAACTGGCAGATGCTGATGGAAGGGCGGGCGGATCTTCTGCTGGGCGTACTGGGCGACCCGCCGGCGCTCAGCGGCTGTGCCTCTGTTCTGCTGGGAGAGGTGGCGAAGGCGTTTGTTGTTGCGCCCCAGCATCCGCTTGCGCAGATTGCCGGTCCGCTGGGATGGCGGATGCTGCGCCGCCATCGGGCGATTACCACCGACGGCGCGTGGCCGCAGGCCGACGGCCAGGAGAGCCTGACGGTATTCGATCTTCCCGCCCAGCTGATGCTTCTGTGCGCCGGACTGGGCTGGAGTTATTTACCGCTATTTCAGGTGCAGGCATTAATCGCCCGCGGCGAGCTACTCATAATAAAAACGACGGTCCCCGAACCGGTCAATCGCGCATGGATAGGCTGGAATGAAGACGTTTGCGGGCAGGCGGGAGAGTGGTGGCGAAAGGAGATATTAGCAAATAGTGCTATCCATCAGGTCTATAATACTAAAATCGTATGAATATTAATCTGTTAGAGAATCACCGGGATTATTAAGCCTTGTAACATCTTGTCATCGGGCCAGCAGTTGTTGCAAAATACGCGTCCTGAAAATCAGAAACTGGCCGACGCTTTTTTAAAGTGTCGGTTATTTTTTTGGTTGAAAGACACATCATTCAATACCAAGAGGCCGGGCTTCGTACCGGATAGATATTTACTAAAAACCGACAGTGGTTGTCGCTGAGGAATACAAAGAAATGGGGCAATTTTTTGCTTACGCGCTGGCGTTCACCGTAAAAGGGGATAACTATGTCGCATAACGCTACTCCAAAAACCTCTCGCGTGGAATTACGTAAAACGCTTACGTTAATTCCGGTTGTCATGATGGGCCTGGCCTATATGCAGCCGATGACGCTGTTCGATACGTTTGGTATCGTCTCTGGATTGACTGATGGTCACGTTGCGACGGCTTACGCCTTCGCGCTGATCGCCATTCTTTTCACGGCGCTGAGCTACGGTAAACTGGTTCGCCGTTTCCCGTCGGCGGGTTCCGCTTATACCTACGCACAGAAATCCATTAGCCCGGCCGTTGGCTTTATGGTGGGCTGGTCATCGCTGCTGGACTACCTGTTCATGCCGATGATCAACATTCTGCTGGCCAAAATTTACTTTGAAGCGCTGGTGCCTTCTATTCCTTCGTGGATCTTCGTTGTCGCGCTGGTGGCCTTTATGACCATCTCCAACCTGCGCAGCATCAAGACCGTGGCGAACTTCAATACCCTGATCGTTATCCTGCAGATGGGTATCGTGGCGGTGATTGTTGGCCTGATTATCTACGGCGTTATGCACGGCGAAGGCGCGGGCACGCTGACCAGCACCCGTCCGTTCTGGTCTGAAGGCGCGCACGTGGTGCCGATGATTACCGGCGCGACCATCCTGTGCTTCTCGTTCCTCGGCTTTGACGGCATCTCTTCGCTGTCTGAAGAGACCAAAGACGCGGAGCGCGTGATCCCGAAGGCTATCTTCCTGACCGCGCTGATTGGCGGCCTGATCTTTATCGGCGCTTCCTACTTCCTGCAACTGTACTTCCCGGACATCTCGCGCTTTAAAGATCCGGACGCTTCGCAGCCTGAAATCATGCTGTACGTAGCGGGCAAAACCTTCCAGTGGGGCGTGCTGATTTTCTCCAGCGTTACCGTGCTGGCATCCGGTATGGCCGCGCATGCGGGCGTTTCCCGTCTGATGTACGTGATGGGCCGCGACGGCGTGTTCCCGACGCGTTTCTTCGGCTACGTGCATCCGAAATGGCGTACTCCGGCGTGGAACGTGCTGCTGGTTGGCGCGATTGCGCTGCTGGCGATTAAATTCGACCTCGTCACGGCGACAGCGTTGATTAACTTCGGCGCGCTGGTGGCGTTCACCTTCGTTAACCTGTCGGTGATCTCCCAGTTCTGGATCCGTGAAAAGCGCAACAAAACGCTGAAAGACCACTTCAACTATCTGATTCTGCCGGTGTGCGGCGCGCTGACCGTCGGCGCACTGTGGATCAACCTCGAAGAGAGCTCCATGGTTCTCGGCCTGATCTGGGGCGGTATTGGTCTGGTCTACCTGGCCTGCGTGACCAAAAGCTTCCGCAACCCGGTACCGCAGTACGAAGACGTCGCGTAATCACGTTTGATGATGTGAAAAGCCGGAGGGAAACCTCCGGCTGTTTTGTTTGCAGTCTCCCTTCGGGAAACGGTTACTCAAAACAGGCGCTGCGTTCCCAGCACTCGTCGCAGCTTGGCGAACGGCAGATAACTTCTCCCTGCTGCAGCAAACAGCGCTGACGATAAAAGAACTTTTTCCAGCGCATATTGTGTTCGTTCATCACCACCAGCTGCGGAAAGCAGTCGCTCATCAGCAGGCGTAATTCGGCGCGCGACGCCAGACCAAGATCCTGCCAGAGATGGTTAAACGCCAGCGAAACCTCGGCGATAATCTGCGCCATCGGCCCGGCATCCTGCTGCATCCAGCCCGCCAGCCACGCGCCCAACTGCTGGCGCTCCTCTTCGCGGGTGGCGTTGAGCTCCGCCATCAGGCGGCGGCGGGTGAGCGTCTCGCCGTCGAGCGGCGTTTCAGCCTCGCCCAACCGCCGGCGCAGCGCCTGCCAGTCGCGCGGGCTAAGACCCATGCGCAGAGGAAAGCTGCCTTGACCCGCGTGATACAGCAGCCATAAGCGCCTCAACCAGTCGAGCGGCGGCATCAGGCGACCCCCTTATGCGGTAACGCGGCAGGCCAGCTCCCCCGACGCTGTTGCCACCACGCGGGCAGCACTTCGGAGACCGGCCGCCACGCGCCGTCAATGCACGGTTCAATGCCTTCCTGTTCCAGCTGTTGCCACGGCGTATGGCCGATACGTACGCAGAATACGGCTTTAACGTCCGCCAGCAGTTCGAGGATCGCCGCAAACCGGGCTTCGTTATCCTGCGGCTCGCAGTCATCGCGCCCCTGACAATATTTGGGCGTAAAGCGCTCGTTGACCAGCACCATGCCGGCGGCCGAGAGGCTGTAAATGTAGAACCGGTCGGCGTGGCCAAAGTGACAATCAATGACGTCCCCGCGGCTTGACGCCACGGCGACCAGGCAGGCGTCATCGGCTTCAGATTCGCCGCGGGTCGCAATGCTGGCGTGCAGCTGCGCGCGCTGGTGGAGGATCGGCAGCCAGGCCGGGAGGCTCTCTGGCGCCGGCAACTGGGTAAACTGCTGGCTGCGGTCTTCGCCGAGCATCCCGATGGCGTCGGCGCGACACTGGTGGCAGTGGGTCATCTGCGGCATCACTTCGCCGCACCGGCTGCGGGTGGCGGCGAGCATCTCGGCGTCCGGCTCCGGCTGGCCGTTGAGGCCAAATACCGTGCCGTGCTCCGGCCTGGCGATCAGCGGCATAATATTATGGATAAACGCGCCGCTGGCCCGCAGCGCGCGGCTCACGTCGGCCATGCCGCTATCGTTGATGCCGGGGATCAGCACTGAATTTATTTTCACCAGCACGCCTTTGGCGGTCAGCCTGTGTACGCCCTCAAGCTGACGGGCAATCAGGATCTCTCCCGCTTCGCGCCCGCTGTACCGTTCGCCGTCCAGCCATAGCCAGGCGTAGATTTGCGCGGCAATCTCCGCGTCGAGGGTGTTAATGGTGACCGTGACGTGGTCAACGCCGACATCCAGCAGGCGGTCCACCGCGTCAGGCAGCATCAGTCCGTTGGTCGACAGGCATAATTTCAGGTCCGGCAGCTGTTCGCGGATCAGCTCCAGGGTACGAAAGGTGCGGGCGATATTGGCGAGCGGATCGCCGGGCCCGGCGATGCCCACCACCGAAAGCTGCGGGATCGCCTGCGCGACCTGACGCACTTTCACGACCGCCTGTTCAGGCGTCAGCAGCGTTGACGATACCCCGGGGCGGGACTCGTTGCTGCAATCGAATTTGCGGTTACAGTAGTTGCACTGCAAATTGCAGGCAGGCGCAACGGGCAGATGCATCCGCGCGAAACGGTGATGCCCATTGCGAGAGTAGCAGGGGTGCGCGGCAGCTTTATCGGCCACAAGCGGCGTCAATGCGCTGTCATCCGCCGGGCGGCAGGCTTTGCCGCCAGAAAAAGAGGAGCAGGAAGTCATGGTCGTACCTTCGTGGTTGGGCGATACCTTCCTGCTGCAAATGCTGTACCAGAGGTCAATTTCGCAACCGCATGAAAAATAGACTCTTTAACCGGCAACCCGCGTCCCTGAATTGTCGCAATTCCGCCGCGCTGGCGACAATGTCCTGAATCTCACATAAGGCTTCACAGTCGCGGCATGGTGATATCCATAATCTGAATGCGATACGCCACCTGGCGCGGGGTCATGCCGAGCAGCCGCGCCGCTTTGGCCTGCACCCAGCCCGCTTTTTCCAGGGCGGCAATCAGCCGCTGGCGCTCGTCGAGGCTGTTATCAAGCCAGCCGTCCTCCGCCGGACCGCTGCTGGCGAGCGCTTTCGGCGGGTTATCGCGATGGTTGAACAGAATCACGTCCCGGTCAATCAGGCCGCTTTCCGACAGCACCGCCGAACGTTCGAGACAGTTTTCCAGTTCGCGCACGTTCCCCGGCCAGCTGTACTCCATCAGCAGGCGAATCGCCCCATCGCTGATGCGCAGCGTTCGCCCCTGGCTGTGGGCGATTTTTCGCACCAGAAAGTGCGCCAGCTCGGCGATATCCTCCTGGCGTTCGCGCAGCGGCGGCAGCGCGATAGGCATTACGTTCAGGCGGTAGTATAGATCCTCGCGAAAATGACCCAGCCGCACTTCCTCTTCCAGATGGCGGTTGGTCGCCGCAATAATGCGCACGTTGACGCGCAGGGTTTCGTCGCCGCCGACGCGCTCCATCTCCCCCTCTTGCAGAATACGCAGCAGCTTAGCCTGAAACGAGGCGCTGCTTTCGCCGATCTCATCGAGGAATAAGGTGCCGCCGTCCGCCAGCTCAAAGCGGCCTTTCCGCTGGCGCACCGCGCCGGTAAATGCGCCTTTCTCATGACCAAACAGCTCGCTCTCCAGCAGGTTGTCCGGCAGCGCCGCGCAGTTAAATTTGACGAACGCCGCGGCGGCGCGCGGAGAATTATGGTGGATGGCGTTGGCGATGAGCTCTTTCCCGGTGCCGCTCTCGCCGCGTACCAGCACCGTGGTATCCCAGCGGGAAACCTGACGAATAATATCCATAATTTGCCGCATCGCCGGGCTTTTACCGACCATATTCTCCAGGCCGAAACCGCGCGAAGAGGTACACGCCCGCGGGCGCTCTACTCTGGGGCTCTGCTGCGGCGGCTGCGCGGCGGAGGTCGGCAGGATCATCAGGCGAATCGTCTGGGCGATCAGATTGGCGACGGTTTCGAGAAAGCGCGTGCAGGCGGGCAGCCGCTCTTCCTGACGCGCCATCGGCTGCGCCGCCAGTACGCCGATGGGCCGGGAGTGGGGGCCCATCAGCGGAACGGCGATAAACGGCAGATCATAGTCGTACAGGCTCAGCCGATCGAGAAAACGCTGGTCGTCGGCGACGCGCGGCAGCACCAGCGACTGGCCCTGCGCCAGTACGGTACCGACTAATCCTTCCCCCGGCCGGTAGCGAATTTGCGTACTGCCGGGCAGCGTCTGGTTTTCCGTTTGCTGCAGCGCTTCGATGCTCAGGATCTCCTGCTGGCTGTCGTACAGGCAAATCATCCCGTGCTGCATAAACGCATCGTTATGTAGCACGCTCAGGACCTCCTGCAGGGTTTTGCTCGCTTCGGTGGCGCGGCTCAGCACCACGCTTATCCGCTGCATGGCGGTAAACTGCTGGGAGAGATCGAAACGTCTGACGGTGGTGTCCGAATCGGATTTATGGATCATTGCTCACCTCCGGTCAGGGTATTAAAGAGCGGGAAACGCAGAACCAGGCTGGTGCCTCCCTGGGGTCGCGAAGCCAGTTCGATCGCGCCGCTGTGGTAGGCGACCAGCGTTTGGATCAGCCGCAGCTCCATCCCTTTGCCGGGAGAGTTTAAGGCATCCGGGGAGTGGGCGTAGCGCACCTGCAGCAGCGGGACATTGTCGTTGAGATAAAAAGAGAGCCAACCCTCGTCCTCTTCGGCGTAAAGTTCGATCTCCAGCGGTACGGAGGGCAGCTCGGCGGCGAGGGCCAGCGTCCGGTCGAGCCATAAACTCAAGCAGGCCAGCAGCTGGGTACGCTGGCCGAAGCCGACCAGATGCGGCGATGCCATGTCCACCTGCAGCCGCGCGCGATCGTCAAAGCGGGTGCGGTAAAGGGCGTACAGGTCGTCAAAAAAGGGCTGAAGCGGCCAGACGGCATTGCTTTCCAGCTCAAGCGAAGGACGGCAGCGCTGCAGACGCGCCATGGCCTCTTCACCTTCGCGCCACGCCGCATCCAGCGCCACGTTGCCGCTGCCTTCGCCGTTCAGCCGGCGGGCCGCCGCCAGCATGTTGATTGGGCAATTAAGCTGAATCAGCGCCGCGTCCAGCGACTCGCGAATCGCGGCCAACAGCTTACCGGCGGTCATCTGCTGTTTCAGACGGTCGAGCCGGCCCTGTTCCTGCTGCTGGCGCTGCTGGGTGCAGTCGGCGATCACCACCAGCGTGCGCGCCGGGGCGCTGTCGACGAAGTAGCGGCTGGCTTCTTCACTCACGCCGGGCAGCGCCCAGCAGGTCACCGACAGCCAGCGGACCGCGCCGCGAACCACCACCGGCAGGATTTGCTCCGCGCCGGGCCCCATTTTGCGCGGTGAAACCTGGAGCTCGACCAGCAGCTCTTTCCCACCGCAGTCCGCGCAGAACGTTTTGTAGGCGAGATTATCCATCACCACCCGATCCTGCTCATCCACCACGACCACGGCGGCGGGGATGTTATTGAGCACCGCTTCCATTAGCGTCATATGATTGCGCAGCCGCTGTTCCAGGGTATAGCTGACGCTAATATCCCGCTGCATCGCCAGATAATGCTCCAGCTCGCCCTGCGGATTCAGCACCGGCGTGATATCGATATCCACCAGATACAGGCCGCCGTCGCGGCGCTGATTAATCAGCTGACCGCGCCACGGCTGGCGCTGGAGCAGGGTTTGCCACATCTCCTGGTAAATCTCGCGCGGCGTCTGGCTGCTGGCCAGCAGACGCGGATTTTGATTGAGCAATTGCGCCAGCGAGTATCCAGTCTGGCGGCAAAACGCCGGGTTGGCGTAGATGATATTCGCCCGGGCATCGGTGAGGGAAATCGCTACCGAAGCCTGTTCGACCATTGTAAAAAACAGCCCCGGATGTTGTTGAGTCAGCGCACCGGCAATCGCCTCGGGTACGGCGTTATCGAGCATCATATTCAGGGTCATCGCAAACTCCTGTGTCGCAGTTATGACAATTTGTCCGACACCGTGACAGGGACGCCGCGGTGTTTTCCGAACGGTGATAACCATGCAAACCGTGCGCCCTTATCGGCGTAATAAGCAGAAACATTGATCCGGTAGGGGAAAAGCAGGCGCTTTTTGCATTTCAAGCGCCCCGCCAGCCCCGCTGCGTGCGGCGGGAGGGGGCTAAAGCGATCGTTTTGGGGCAAGGATGGGCCGCGGTAGTGCAAAGAAACCTGGCACAGCCTTCGCAATACCCCTGCGAGAACGCGTGTTTTCAACCCCCTTTTCTGACAGGAGCGCAACATGGCGAACATTGGTATTTTCTTTGGCACCGATACCGGTAAAACTCGCAAAATCGCGAAAATGATCCACAAGCAGCTGGGCGAGCTGGCGGATGCCCCGGTCAACATTAACCGCACGACGCTGGACGACTTTATGGCCTATCCGGTGCTGCTGCTGGGCACGCCGACGCTCGGCGACGGCCAGCTGCCGGGGCTGGAGGCCGGATGCGAAAGCGAATCATGGAGCGAATTTATCAGCGGCCTCGACGACGCCAGCCTGAAAGGAAAAACCGTGGCGCTGTTCGGCCTCGGCGATCAGAGAGGCTATCCGGACAACTTCGTCAGCGGGATGCGCCCGCTGTTCGACGCCCTGAGCGCGCGGGGAGCGCAGATGATTGGCAGCTGGCCAAATGAGGGTTATGAATTCAGCGCGTCCTCGGCGCTGGAAGGCGACCGTTTTGTTGGGCTGGTGCTGGATCAGGATAACCAGTTCGACCAGACCGAAGCGCGTCTGGCGAACTGGCTTGAGGATATTAAACGCACCGTGCTGTAGGCGTTAACGGGTAGCCGCTGAGGCTACCCGCACAGTCCCGGCTGACGGGAGATCATCTGTTCCAGCCACTGGCGCTGATGGCGCTGCTGGCTCTGCTGCCAAAGATAATCGCGCGCGCTCTCCAGCGCCTGCTGCGGCTCCATGGGCGCGGCGGGGCGAATCGCTTCGCACCATAAAAGATGCCACCCCAGCTCGCTGGCGATGGGAAGGCTTAGCGCGTTTTCCGCCAGTGAAAACAGCGCGGTCTCGAGCTGCGGATAGAGCAGGCCGCGGCTAATCCAGCCTAAACGACCCTCTTCCAGGGCGCTTGGGCAGTGGGAATGGCGGTGGGCCAGCGGAGCGAAAGCGTCCCGCGAGGCGTTGATTTGCCGGTACAGACCGAGGATCCGCTGGTGCACGGCTTCGCGGTCGCCATCGACCGTCAGCAGCAGGTGGCGGGTCAGACGCTGTTCCGGGCGCATAAACTGCGTCTGGTGGCGCAGATACCACGCCTGTACCGTGGAGAGATCCGGCTGCGGCGCCTGGCGGGCAATATCGGCGAAGGCGAGTTCCAGCCGGGCGTGATGGCGCACGATGGCAGCGCGTTCGGGCTGAGTAAAATCCCCCTCGTCGAGCCAGATGGTAAGGGAGGCGGCGATATTCTCCAGCAACGCCTCCGGAACATCGCCTTCAGGGACCCGCGCGACGATCGCTTGCTCCATATGGCACTGGCGTTGCCAGGCCTGTTCAAAAGCCGGCGTATCGGCCGGATCCAGGGCCGCCGGATCGCGATTCCAGCGGCTGCGCGCCAGCCGCTGCCGGGCAAAACGTTGCCATGGGGTCATTCTTCTCTCTCCTCTGCAAGGGCGATGGCCTGCGCCGGGACTCTGAACCAGCGGCCGCTAAAATCGACGGTGTAGCTATCGCCGAGCTCTCCCCGATCGGTAGCCTCAATGCGTCCCCGCTGGCCGGCGCTCACGACCACATCACCGTTGACCGCGAGCGCCATCTGGCAGGTCACGCTATCCCCGTATTGCAAGTTTCCTGCCAGCCACGGCTGGGTGATGGGGATCAGCTCCTGTTCGCGGCAGCCGATGATCCGATCGGTTTCCGGAAAGTGGATCTGGTAGATAATCTGATCCTGCAAAAAAACGCCCCAGTCGCGGACAAAGCCGGTGCTGCCGCGCCTGACCAGCAGCGCGCCGGGCGCGAAGCCCGCCACGGTGCCGTCGTTACGAATCGCGCGTACGACGCGGACCTCTTCGCTAAAGGTAAATTTTGGTCTCATGTTCCGCTCTCCTGAAACTGTTGCTGATAGCTCTCCGCGAGCAGTCTTCGCGCCAGTAGCCAGGGCGCGCGGTCGTTATCCTCGAGCCGGTTTTGCAGCGGCACCTCCGCGCGGAGTTTGCGATGAAACGTTGCCAGCACCGGCAGGCTGCAGCGGCCAAGCAACTCGGGCTGATAGGGGACGGCGAAAAACTGAAAAAAAGATTCGGCGGAGCGAAGTTCGTCCACGCCGGGAATTTGATAAAACCACTCCATCATTACCCCCTCGCCCGCAGGGCGGATTCACCGCACAGCTCATCGTAGATAGCCACCAGCTCGTAATCTTTCGGGTTGCGCTTCCAGTTCTCGGCGAAGCGGCGGATGGCGGGCAGCAGCTGGTTAATCTGCGCGGCGTTGAGGTGATAGCCCATCTGGTCAAAAACGCCGTTGACCGCCTGACGCCCTGAGTGTTTGCCCAGCACCAGCCGGTAGCTGCGGCCCATCAGGGAAGGGGCGATGGACTGGTAGCTCTCGCTGTCGCGCAGCAGCGCTGCCACGTGGACACCTGACTCATGGGTAAACACCAGCTCGCCGACCAGCGGCTGCTGCGGATCGATGGCGCGCTGGGCGGCTTCCGCGACCCTCTGACAGAGCGCGGGCAGCGCCGAAAAATGCACGCCGGTCTCCACGCCCAGACAGCGTTCAAGGCCCAGCGCGACGGTTTCCAGCGCCGCGTTGCCCGCCCGCTCGCCGAGACCGAGTACCGTCGTATTCACGCTGGTGGCCCCGGCGCTTACCGCCGCCAGCGTATTGGCGGTCGCCATGCCCAGATCGTTATGGGCATGCATTTCGATCTCGCCGGACCAGACTTCGCGCAGGGCCGAGATTTGCGCCGCGGTGGTAAAAGGGTCGAGCAGGCCGACCGTATCGGCATAGCGCAGGCGGGCGGCGGCGCATTGCTGCGCGACCCCGGCGATAGCGCGCAGGGTCTGGCCGCTGGCCCGCGAGGCGTCCTCGCAGCCGATGCATACCTTCAGGCCGAGGCTATGCGCAAGATGGATAAACATCGCCAGCCGCTCCAGCAGCACCGCCAGCGGCTCGCGCAGTTTGTACTGCCGCAGCTTATCCGAAGCCGGAATCGAGATATCCACCCAGTCGATGCCCAGATCGGCGCTCTGGCGGATTTCCATCGCGTTCATCCGACACCAGGTCATCAGGGTTGCGTCGGGCAACTGGCGACGCACCAGCTGGATCCGCGCGATCTCCTCGTCGCCCATCGCCGGGGTGCCGACCTCCATCGCCGTTATTCCTGCGGCGTAAAGCGCCTCGGCAATGGCGACCTTTTCGCTGGTGCGAAAGGCGACGCCGGGGCTCTGCTCGCCGTCGCGCAGGGTGGTATCGTTAATCAGCACGCGTTCCATCAGCCACCTCCGCCTTAGCCGTAAACCGGCGCGAATACGGCGTCCGCCGGGCGCGGCTTACCGTTCTGCCAGTAGGGCGACAGCGCGCGCAGCCGGTCGATAATCGGCGGCAGCGTGGCGACGACGTAATCGATCTCTTTCTCCCGGGTGTAGCGCGAGAGAGAAAAGCGGATGGTGCCGTGGGCGGCGGTATAGGGAATATTCATCGCCCGCATCACGTGGGAGGGTTCCAGCGAGCCTGAGGTGCAGGCGCTGCCGCTGGAGGCGGCGATCCCGGCCTGGTTTAACAGCAGCAGAATGGCTTCACCTTCAATAAACTCAAAGGCCAGATTCACCGTGCCGGGCACCCGCGGCTGGCCGCCGCCCATCACCATGACCGACGGTACGCTGGTCAGCAGGCGATGCTCCAGCCTGTCGCGCAATTGGCCGATATGCGTCATTCCCGGCAGATGGATATTCGCCAGCTCGCAGGCCGCGCCCATGCCGACGATTCCGCAGATATTTTCCGTTCCGGCTCGCCGGCCGTACTCCTGGTGACCGCCGCGCAGCAGCGGGCGAAAGCGCGTTCCCCGCCGCAGATAAAGACAGCCTACGCCTTTTGGTCCGTGGAACTTATGCGCCGAGCAGGAGAGCATATCGATGCGGGTCTGGCCCACGGCGATCGGTATTTTCCCGACCACCTGCACCGCATCGCAGTGAAACAGCGCCCCTTGTTCATGGGCCAGCTCCGCCATTTCGCCGATCGGGAAAAGCACCCCGGTTTCGTTATTCGCCCACATCACGCTGACGAGCGCCACGCGCGGGCTGAGCGCCGCGCGGAACTGCGCCATGTCCAGCGCCCCCTCGCTATCCACCGCGATGCGATGAATCCGGTAGCCCTGGCGCTCCAGGTGCTCGCAGGCCGCCAGCGTCGCCGGATGTTCGACCGCGCTGGTGATGATTTCGCGACGCTCAGGCAGCAGGGCGATCGCCGAGGCGATGGCGGTGGCGGTGGCTTCGGTGGCGCAGGAGGTAAAGATGATCTCGCTGGGATACTCCGCGCCCAGCAGCGCCGCAGCCTGCTGATGCGCGCGTTCCAGAGCCGCCTGGGCCGGAATGCCAAAATCGTGTATCGACGAGGGGTTGCCGTAAAAATCGGTCAAAAAGGGCATCATCGCTTCCAGGACCATCGGGTCCAGACGGGTGGTGGCGTTGTTATCGAGATAAACCTGTTTCATCTTGTCCCCCTTGGGTCAGTTAACCGCGGCTCAGGCCGCCACCACTTCCATATAACAGCCGGTACGTTCCATCAGTTTTTGCTGCAGCCAGGCCAGGGTCATATCGGTCATCATGCAGCCGCTACAGCTGCCGGAGAGGCTGACGGTCACCTGGTGGTTGGCGACGCTGAGTAGCGCCATGTCGCCGCCGTCGGCCTGAATATGCGGGCGCAGTTCGGCGATGGTATCGACGACGCTCTGCCAGTGCGGATCTTTGCCGCTGGCCACGGCTGGCGTCGTCTGCGGCTGCTGGGCGAGGATCTCCGCCAGAGCCAGCTCAATTTTTTCGTGGCAAGAGGTGCAGCCGCCGCCCGCTTTGGTGTAGTTGATCACCTCGGCAAGGGTGGTCAGCCCGTTGTTCTGTACTGCGCGGCGAATATGCCCTTCATCGACGCCGAAGCATTTGCAGATCAGCTTGCCTTCGTCGTGCTCCTCCTCAAGGCTTTCGCCGCGGAAGTTGGCGATGGCCGCGCGCAGGGCCTCCTGGCCCATCACCGAGCAGTGCATTTTCTCCGGCGGCAGTCCGTCGAGATAATCGGCAATCTGCTGATTGGTTATCTGCCCGGCTTCGGCGAGGGTATGGCCGATAATCAGCTCCGTCAGCGCGGAGGAGGAGGCGATGGCGCTGCCGCAGCCGAAGGTCTGGAAGCCCGCCTCCTCAATGATTTCGCTTTGCGGGTCGACGCGCAGCATCAGGCGCAGCGCGTCGCCGCAGCTTAACGAACCGACGTCGCCTACCGCGTTGGCGTTGTCCACCACGCGCGCGTTGCGGGGGTTAAAAAAATGGTCTTTCACTTTCTCGGAGTAATTCCACATGCTGTCAGCTCCAGGGATGAGGACGGAAAACGCCGGGGCGCGGTTCACCGCGAAAGCGCGGTGGCGATAACGAACTAGCAATTGCGATACCAGAGAATAAAATTAATATTTTTCAAATTGTTGTGTATTTTTCCTGACAAGGTTGGTCCGACAGTGTCGCGATGTTTTGTGGGCTTTGTCACAGAAACGACACGGCTAGCGGCGCGGGTCCGGATCCCCATGCCACTCCTGTTCCTGCAGCAGACGGGTAAAGCGCTCCGGGTCGCGCTGGCGCGTATTTTTGCGCTGCCCTTTGTCGTACCAGTAGAGCTGGATCTCCTGCAGTAAGCCGACGATGGTGGTGTCGGCGGGAACGCGTTCGGCGCGCACGCCCACCTGCAACAGCTGGCGAAAAACCGCGTCGCCAATCGCCACGCAGAACAGCGTGACGCAATCCTCCAGAGCGTGGATCCGCCTGGCGATCTTCTCCGTCTGGTGGCCGTTCTCGACCGAGAAATCAACCACCCGGATTAGAGTGACCCGGTCCGCCTTGACGCCGTACACCACCAGCCGCGGGGTGGCGCCGAAGTGCTGATCGACGTGACGATAGTCAGAGCTGGCGAAGGCGACCTTCATAGACCACTCATCGGAGTGGACCATATCAAACTGACGGTTAATCGGCGGCATAAGCGCCTCCTGTGGAGAGTGACGATTCGGGGTTCTGGCGAAGCGGCGATCGGTAGTGGGCGAGGTGGTGGTGACGCTCGCGCATCAGGTTTGCCAGCTCAAACAGCGTATCGCGCATTCCGCTATATCCCTGGCGCACCCGGCGGAATTCGCCGAGTTTGTCAAAGAGCGGAAAACCCGCGCGCACCAGCGGCAGCGCAAACTGCTCCGCCAGGTCGCGGGCGTGCGAGTTCGCCACCAGCAGGTCGGCGGGATGCGCGCACAGCAGGGTTTGCAGATCCTCCAGATCCCCCGGTACCACCCGTTCTACCGGCAGCTGGCGCAGGCTGGGATGACCGGTAGGGGCCACCAGCGGGCCGGGCTGCATCCCCTGGCTGTTGGCGAAGTCACACCACGCCGCCAGCAGATCGCCTTCCGCCGCTATCGCCATGCGCTGGCCCTGGAGCCACATATGGCAGTCGATCATCGCATCCTGTAGCTGGCCGCGCTGGCGTTCCAGCCACTCGGGAACGGCGCGTCCGGAAATTTTCGCCAGTTGATGAATAAAGGAGTCGCAGCGTTCGAGGGTCATCAGGTGCGGCAGGGCGATAACCTCGCCGCGGCAGCGCGGGGCCAGCAGCGATGAGGCGCGATGAAGGGAGACGCCAATGGCGAAGCTACACAGGCTTTGCCCCATCTGCTCTATCTGGCGCAGCGGCGTCCCGCCCTGGGTTAACGGTGAGAAATCGCCCTGCGCCAGGTGGCCGTCCATCGACTGCGCCAGGTCCGGCAGGATTACCGGCTGCAGGTTGAACGCTTCGACGCATCGGCGCAGCCACTCGATATCGCCCGGCGAACAGAGGTGGCTGACCAGCAGATTGACCCGGCGATTGCGCTGAGCCGGTCGCGGCGCCGGCGGCACCCACTGCTCAATGACGCTCTCTAGCACCGCGCTGAAGCCGTTCTCCATGGAGCCATAAAAATCCGGCGTGTTAACCGTCAATATCGCCACGCCCTTATGCCGGGGATACTCTTCGCGAAACTGGCGAACCACGCGGGAAATATCGCTGCCCTGGGCCTCTGACAGCCCGGTGCTGAGCAGTACGATAGCCTGCGGATTGTTGCGCTGGCAGAGGGTATCCAGGGCGGTAAAAATATTGCCGTCCGCGCCCATAATCGTCGACGTGGGGTCCATCGCCGTCGACTGCAGGGGAACCGGGTCGTGGAAATGTTGAATAAAAAAGACTTTGGCGAAGGCGCTGCACCCCTGCGCGCCGTGGACCAGCGGGATGCTGTGTTCGATCCCGAGGCTCGCGAGGATCGCGCCGAGCGGCTGGCCGGTTTTGATAGGGCTGACCGCCAGCGGTTTATCGGTGCGGAAAATGTCTGCCATGATGAGCTCCTTAGCGCCACGGGGCGCGAGAATGGGTTTGCGGCCAGATGGGGCTATTGATGGTCTGACACAGCTGGCGGGCGAGGGTGACGATCCCCTGATAGCCAGCGAAGGCGTGTTCGCGCTCCTGATTGATATCGAGAAACGGCAGCCTGGCTTTATAGGCGGTGTACATATTGCGTCCGCCAGCAATCATCAGGTCGGCCTGATAGCGATAGACCACATCCAGCAGCGTGCGGGCGTTGCCCTCTTCCAGCATTACCGCCTCTTCGCCCATCAGCTCGCGGATCCGCTGTTTATCCTCTTCGGTGGATTTACGCGTGCCGGTTGCCACCACGGTCATGCCCAAATCCTGAAGCGCCGATACCACCGACCAGGATTTCACCCCGCCGGTATAGAGCAGCGCTTTGCGGCCGCGCAGCTGTTCGCGCCACGGCTGTAGCGCCAGTTCCGCCGCCTGTTCCTCCCGCGCAATCAGCGCTTCGGTGCGCTGACGAAGGTCGTCGTCGCCCAGCAGCGCCGCCAGCTGGCGCAGGGCGTCAGAGGTGGCGCGGATCCCGTAAAAGCTGCCTTCGAACCACGGCGTGCCGTAGCGCTGCTCCAGGGCTCGGGCGACGTTGATTAACGCCCGCGAGCAGACCAGCATATTGGCCTGCGCCCGGTGCATGGTCTGGATCTCGGCGAAGCGGCCATCGCCGGAGAGGCTGCCGAGCACGCGGATCCCCAGTTCGTCGAGCAGCGGCTGAATATGCCAGAACTCACCGGCAATATTGAATTCGCCAATCAGGCCAATATCGTGACGCTGCTCCGGGGCAAAGGGCGTGCTCTCCGGCCAGGGCGCGGGCTCGCGCTGGCCGATAACCCGTTTGACCATGACGTCGCCCGCCAGCCGGTTACCGAGATTTTTACTGCCGTAGAAACCGGCGGCGTCAATGGCGATAACCGGTACGCCGGTGGCGGTCTGCGCGGCCTCGCATACCGCTTCGAGGTCATCGCCCTCCATGGCCGGTACGCAGGTGTTATAGATAAAGACCGCCGCCGGGTGATAGCGGGTGACGATATGGCGCACGGCGTGAAACAGGCGGCGTTCGCCGCGGCCCATAATCACGTCCTGTTCGTTGAGATCGGTGGTGAACCCGAGCCGATTAAGGGTGGGGCCGGAGCTGGCGCTGCCGCGGTTATCCCATGAGCTTCCGGCGCAGCCGATAGGACCGTGGACCAGATGCGCCACGTCGGCGATGGGCAGCAGGGTTATCTGCGCGCCGTCGAACGCGCAGCCGCCGGCGGTGGCGCCGGGTTTGGGCGCGCTGCAGCCGGATTTTTGTTTATGGTTGTGTTCACAAGCCGGTTCATCCAGCAGCGCCAGAATTTCATTTCCCTTCATAGTGACCTCGTTGACGGTGGGGGATGAGGGGGAAGATGCAATTCGCGCTCCATAAGCGGTGCCTTGATATTTAAAGAAAAAGGGTTGTTGGCTTTGCGACAAAGCCAACAATCAGACAAGGGGATGGCGGGGCGTGTCTTGTTTTGGCGAATAATCTTCCCCTGACCGTAACGTGGGGAATGCGTCCATACGCGAAAAAAAGCCCGCGGGGTCAGCGGGCAACAAGCACAAAACAGGGATTAAAAAACGCGTTCTTCCAGAGGATTATCCCTGTTAAGCCGCTTCGCCAGCCACGGCGGCAAACGGCCGGCCAGCAGCGTATTGATCGCCTCGCACTGCGCCTGAATCGTCGTCCCGGGCTGCGCTTTCATCGGGTGGATGCGATGGCGGATCAGCCGCGCGGCGGCGGGCCCGCCGATCTCCTGGCAAAACAGCAGCTGACAGTCCTCAATAAGTCGGGCGCGCACTTCGTTGGCCTCCTGCTGGTGGGGCGCGGAGGGGTAGCGGCGCAGATCGTACAGCCAGCCGCCTTGCTCATCGAACGCGTAGATAAAAAACAGTCGTCCCTGGCCGAAATGGCCGTTAATCACCAGCCCATCCTGAGAGCAAAATGCCGCCAGCAGCTGCGGCGTGCGCTGGGCAGGGCGAACGATGCGTAAATGGGCGGGCAGCGCGCCCTGCAGGCTCGCCATCACCCGCGACCAGCGAGCGGGGGACATCACCGCCGTCGCGGAGGGAAAGCTGGCGGCCAGCTGCGGCTGGGTCAGGGTCGCCAGACGCGCTGGCGTCAGCGTCTCGCCGCTCTCCTGCGCCAGCCAGTCGACGATTTGCGCCGGCTGTAGGTCCGGCAGGGACTGAAACAGCGCCAGCATACGCCAGAATAGGGTATCGTTGTCGGACATCACCAGCTCCTTATATCAAGGTATTGCGCGTCGCGCGCAGGCTTATCGGGAAGACGGGACGCCCCGGCTGCGGATGCACGTAGTAGCGGCGTCCCCCCTCCAGCGAAATCGCGCCGCCCCAGCGTTCAGCGTCGTTATGCTCAATCTGGATCACTCGCGCTTCCAGATCCTGTTTCGCGATATAGGCGTACAGGTCCGCGCCGCGCTCACGGAAAATCACGATGGGCATACTCCCTCCTGGCCCCGCATGACGCGGGGCACCTGATGGTTAACGGACGAGATCGAAGCTGTAATCGGTTTTGCCCAGCTGGCTGGTATCGCTATCCAGTTTCTCCAGCACGGCGTTCACCAGCGTCGTCACAATGTTCATCGCGCCTTCATAACCCCAGGTTGTCTGGCGGTGCAGATGGTGGCGGTCGAACAGCGGAAAGCCGAGGCGGATAAGCGGCACTTCAAAGGCTTTGCCCTTCGCCAGGGTATCGCGCTGGATAAACTTGCCGTAGGAGTTGCCGATCATAAAGTCCGGCTGACGGGTGAACATCAGCGAACGGAAGTGCCACAAATCGCAGTTGATAAACACTTCGCTATCTCGCCCGTACGGCGAGGCATCGAGCATTTTCTTCATCGCTTTTTGCCAGCGTTTGTTGGCGTTATGGCTCAGGATCACCGTCGGCTCGCAGCCCAGCTCCAGCAGGAAGCGGGTGAGGCCCATCACGAAGTCCGGATCGCCGTACAGGCCAAACTTCTTGCCGTGCAGCCAGGTGTGGGAGTCGAGCATCATGTCAACCAGCCTGCCGCGCTCAATGGTGAGGGCGTCGGCAATTGGCTTTCCGCTAAGCTGGCTGACGGTCATCAGCAGTTCATCGGTGGCGGCCAGTCCCAGCGGAATGGCGACCTCGGTGGCGGGCTGGTTCCACATCTCCTGCACCACTTTTTTGCTCTTCAGCAGCTGCCACGGCTGCAGGAGTAGCGTATCGATGGCGTCAGGGGCTTCTTTCATCTCCTGCTGCGTGGTGCCGCCGGAATACATCCGGTAGTGGCCGTCGGCGGGCGTGTCGAGAACTTCCGACGGATCGGAGAGCAGGCTGCACGGTACCGCCATCTGTTCCATCATCCGCTTTAATACGCGGAAGTTGCCGAGATAGGTTTCAAAGCCGGTCACCAGATTGAGCTTCGGCAGTTTGCCCGGCTGCCCCTGGTAGTCCGCGGTGAAGGTTTTGGCGAAGCCTTCAAACATGTTATCCCAACCGGTGACGTGGCTGCCGATAAAGCTTGGCGTATGGGCATGGGGCACGGCGATGCTGCTGTCGACGAAGCCATCTTTTTTGGCGTTGGCGATAAACGCCTGCAGGTCATCGCCGATAACTTCCGCCATGCAGGTGGTGGACACCGCAATGATCTCCGGTTTGTACAGCGCGCTGGCGTTCTGCAGGCCCAGGTTCATATTGTTGTTGCCGCCGAAGACCGCCGCGTCTTCGGTCATCGAGTCGGAAACGCAGGCGATCGGCTCTTTGAAATGGCGGTTAAAATAGGTGCGAAAGTAGGCCACGCACCCCTGAGAGCCGTGCACATACGGCAGGGTGTTGGCAAATCCCAGCGAGCAAAGCACCGCGCCAAGCGGCTGGCAGGCTTTTGCCGGGTCAACGGTCAGCGCCTCGCGCTGGAAGTTCAGCGCTTCATACTCGGCGGTGGTGGTCCAGTCAAAGACCTCCTGCACGCGCTGCGCATCGTGCGCCTCTTCCAGCTGCCGCTTATTGCGAAACAGCTCCTGGTATTCATCCTGTTCGAATAGCGGATAACAGCTATTAATTTTATCAATCGTTTGGCTCATGGTGTTCTCCTCCCGCGCCACAAATCGGTGAACAGACGGGACAGTGAGTGGGCAATCACGCAGACTTCAGCCACGGGGCGGTCAGTTCGTTCCACGCCGGGTTGTTCAGGGTCATATCCATATCGCGGGCGAAAATGGCGAAACCATCGTAGCCGTGGTACGGGCCGGAATAGTCCCACGAGTGCATCTGGCGGAACGGCACGCCCATTTTCTGGAAGATATATTTTTCCTTGATGCCGGAGCCTATAAGGTCGGGCTTCAGCGCCTTGACGAACGCTTCCAGCTCGTAGCTGCTGGCGTCATCGAACAGCAGTGTGCCCTCTTTGAGATCCGGCAGGGTGCGGTCGTAGTCATCGTTATGGGCAAACTCGTACCCGGCGGCGATGATCTCCATGCCGAGATCCTCGTAGGCGCCGATGACGTGGCGTGGTCGCAGGCCGCCCATATAGAGCAGCACCTTACGCCCCTCCAGGCGCGGGCGATATTTGGCGATAATCGCCGCCATCTGCCCCTCATATCTGGCGATCACCGCTTCGGCGTTCGCGCGAATGGTATCGTCGAACTGGTCGGCGATTTTGCGCAGCGATTCGGCGATTTTGGTCGGCCCGAAGAAGTTGTACTCCATCCACGGAATCTGATGTTTCTCCTCCATATGGCGGGCGATATAGTTCATCGAACGGTAGCAGTGAACCAGGTTCAGCTTGACGAATGGGGTGTTCTCCATCTCCACCAGCGTGCCGTCGCCGGACCACTGCGCGACCACCCGTAGCCCCATCTCTTCCAGCAGAATGCGTGAGGCCCAGGCGTCGCCGCCGATGTTGTAGTCGCCGATAATCGCCACATCGTAAGGGGTGGTTTCAAACGGCTGCCCTTCGCGATTGTTAAGGATCCAGTCGCGCACCACGTCGTTGGCGATATGGTGCCCCAGCGACTGCGACACGCCGCGAAAGCCTTCGCAGCGTACCGGGATCACCGGTTTATCCAGCGCTTTGCTGCTGGTGTTGGCCACCGCGCTAATATCATCGCCGATCAGCCCCACAGGACATTCCGATTGAATGGTGATCCCTTTGGTGAGCGGGAACAGCAGCTCCATCTCTTCAATCAGCTTGCTGAGTTTTTTATCGCCGCCGAAGACGATGTCGCGCTCCTGAAAATCAGAGGTGAAGTTCAGCGTGCCGAAGCTATCGACGCCGCTGACCCCGGTGTAGTAATTGCGTCGTCCGGCGCGGGAATACTGGCCGCAGCCGACCGGTCCGTGCGAAATGTGGGCCATATCCTTGATCGGCCCAAATACCACCCCTTTGGAACCGGCGTAGGCGCAGCCGCGTACGGTCATCACGCCGGGTTGTGACTTGCGGTTAGAGATAATGCACTTGCCGACGCTCTCCATTTCCGGATCGCTGACCATCATGTGCTTTCTGCGCTCTTTTCGCGCGGTTTCCGGGAACACTTCCAGGACTTCCTGGATGAGCGCCAGATTACGTTCGCCCGTTGCGTTGGTCATCATAATTGTCCTGTGCTCAGGCCGCGTTTTCTTCGGCGGCGGTTTTACCAATGATGCTGGTGTCTTCCTCTTCCATGATGCCGAACTCCATCAGCAGCGACTCCAGCTCATCCATGGTGCAGGGCGTCGGCACCACTTTCATGGTGTTGTTGACGATCTTCTGTGCCAGGGTGCGGTATTCGTTGGCCTGTTTGCAGGCGGGGTCGTACTCGATAACCGTCATGCGGCGGATCTCCGCGCGCTGCACGATGTTGTCGCGGGGCACAAAGTGGATCATCTGGGTACCGAGCTTTTCCGCCAGGGCAATAATCAGTTCGTCTTCACGGTCGGTCTGACGGGAGTTACAGATCAGGCCGCCGAGGCGCACCTTGCCGGATTTGGCGTATTTAACGATCCCTTTGGAGATATTGTTGGCGGCGTACATCGCCATCATTTCACCGGAGCAGACGATGTAGATCTCCTGGGCTTTGTTTTCGCGGATCGGCATGGCGAAGCCGCCGCAGACCACGTCGCCGAGCACGTCATAGAACACGAAATCGAGATCGTCCTCGTAGGCGCCTTCTTCTTCAAGAAAGTTGATCGCCGTGATCACGCCGCGTCCCGCACAGCCGACGCCTGGCTCCGGGCCGCCGGATTCCGCGCAGCGCACGTCGCCGTAGCCAATTTGCAGAACGTCTTCGAGTTCGAGGTCCTCGACCGAGCCGACTTCCGCGGCCATCTCCATAATGGTGTTCTGTGCTTTGGCGTGCAGGATCAGACGGGTGGAGTCCGCCTTCGGATCGCAGCCGACGATCATCACTTTCTTACCCATCTCCGCCAGCGCGGCGACGAGGTTCTGCGTGGTGGTGGATTTACCGATACCGCCTTTACCGTAAATAGCGCATTGACGCATGGTCATGGTGACTTCTCCTGTTGTTGAGTGTTTGCCAGCAGAGAAGTGCAGGGAACATACCAGCCGTGCCTGTTTATGTATTTGTTTGATTTTTATGTATTTATTAATTTATTGTCGCGCAGGGCGTAAAACAAAACGGCACAATAAGGCGACCAAATGTGGGAAACAGAACAATTCCGTCTGCCGGGGCCATTGTGGCGGTTTGTCGCCTGTTCAACAGCTTGTCGCCCCTTGTGTCTTATTCCACGCAATCTCTTTGCGCGCTGCGCGACGACGCTCTTCATAACGCGTTGAATTCGCGCCAACTATTCTGTCATCCGCGAGCTGGCACAGGCTGTGCTTGAGGCAACAACTGGGTTTGCCGCTTATTTGAGGCGGTGAAGATGCCTCTCACCTTCGAGGATTGAACAATGTCCGGAAAAATGAAAACAATGGATGGCAACGCCGCGGCGGCCTGGATCTCTTATGCCTTTACCGAGGTCGCGGCGATTTACCCCATTACCCCCTCCACGCCGATGGCGGAAAACGTCGACGAGTGGGCGGCGCAGGGGAAAAAGAACCTCTTTGGCCAGCCGGTGCGCTTAATGGAGATGCAGTCGGAAGCCGGCGCGGCAGGCGCGGTACACGGCGCGCTGCAGGCCGGGGCGCTCACCACCACCTATACGGCCTCCCAGGGGCTGCTGCTGATGATCCCCAACATGTACAAAATCGCCGGTGAACTGCTGCCGGGCGTTTTTCACGTCAGCGCCAGGGCGCTGGCGACCAACTCGCTGAATATTTTTGGCGATCACCAGGACGTGATGGCGGTTCGCCAGACCGGCTGCGCGATGCTGGCGGAGAACAACGTGCAGCAGGTGATGGATTTGTCGGCGGTGGCGCATCTGGCGGCGATTAAGGGACGCATCCCATTTGTTAACTTCTTCGACGGTTTTCGCACTTCGCACGAAATTCAAAAAATCGAGGTGCTGGAATATGAGCAGCTGGCGACGCTGCTGGACCGGCCTGCGCTCGACAGCTTCCGCCGTAACGCGCTGCATCCGGATCATCCTGTCATCCGCGGAACGGCGCAGAACCCGGATATCTACTTCCAGGAACGGGAGGCGGGCAACCGTTTTTATCAGGCGCTGCCCGACATTGTCGAAAACTATATGGCGCAAATCAGCGCGCTCACCGGCCGGGAGTACCATCTGTTTAACTATACCGGCGCGGCGGACGCCGAACGGGTGATTATCGCGATGGGATCGGTCTGCGATACCGTTCAGGAAGTGGTGGATACGCTGAACGCGGCGGGAGAGAAGGTCGGGCTGCTCAGCGTGCATCTGTTTCGCCCTTTTTCGCTGGCCCACTTCTTCGCCCAGCTGCCGAAAACCGTGCAGCGGATTGCCGTCCTGGACCGCACCAAAGAGCCCGGCGCTCAGGCTGAACCGCTGTGCCTGGATGTGAAAAACGCCTTCTATCATCACGACGATGCGCCGTTAATCGTCGGCGGCCGCTATGCGCTTGGCGGTAAGGATGTTCTGCCTAACGATATCGCGGCCGTCTTTGATAACCTCAATAAACCGCTGCCGATGGACGGGTTTACCCTCGGGATTGTCGATGATGTGACCTTTACTTCGTTGCCCCCGCGCCAGCAGACGCTGGCGGTCTCGCATGCCGGCATCACCGCCTGTAAATTTTGGGGCATGGGCTCGGACGGCACCGTGGGGGCCAATAAAAGCGCGATCAAAATTATCGGCGATAAAACACCGCTCTACGCGCAGGCCTACTTTTCCTATGACTCGAAAAAATCCGGCGGCATTACCGTTTCACATTTGCGCTTCGGCGACCGGCCGATCAATTCGCCCTACCTGATCCATCGGGCCGATTTTATCTCCTGTTCGCAGCAGTCCTACGTTGAGCGCTACGATCTGCTGGACGGATTAAAGCCGGGCGGGACCTTTTTACTCAACTGCAGCTGGTCCGATGCGGAGCTGGAGCAGCATCTGCCGGTTAGCTTCAAACGCTATCTGGCGCGGGAAAATATCCATTTTTATACCCTGAACGCCGTGGATATCGCCCGCGAGCTCGGACTGGGCGGGCGCTTTAATATGCTGATGCAGGCGGCGTTCTTTAAGCTGGCCGCGATTATCGACCCGCAGACCGCGGCGGATTACCTTAAGCAGGCGGTTGAAAAAAGCTACGGCAGCAAAGGGGCGGCGGTGATTGAGATGAACCAGCGGGCAATCGAGCTGGGCATGGCCTCGCTGCATCAGGTGACGATTCCGGCGCACTGGGCGACGCTGGATGAACCCGTGGCGCAGGTTTCAGCTATGATGCCGGATTTCATCCGCGATATTCTGCAGCCGATGAACCGCCAGTGCGGCGACCAGCTGCCGGTGAGCGCGTTTGTCGGTATGGAGGACGGGACGTTTCCTTCGGGCACCGCCGCCTGGGAAAAACGCGGGATCGCGCTGGAAGTGCCGGTCTGGCAGCCGGAGGGCTGCACGCAGTGTAACCAGTGCGCCTTTATCTGCCCACATGCGGCGATCCGCCCGGCGCTGCTCAACGGCGAAGAGCATGACGCCGCGCCGGTTGGGCTGCTGAGCAAACCCGCGCAGGGAGCGAAGGAGTATCACTACCATCTGGCTATCTCGCCGCTGGATTGTTCCGGCTGCGGCAACTGCGTGGACATCTGTCCCGCGCGCGGCAAGGCGTTAAAAATGCAGTCTCTCGATAGCCAGCGTCAGATGGCGCCGGTCTGGGACTATGCGCTGGCGCTGACGCCGAAGAGCAATCCGTTTCGTAAGACGACGGTCAAAGGTAGCCAGTTTGAAACCCCGTTGCTGGAGTTTTCCGGCGCCTGCGCGGGGTGCGGAGAAACGCCTTATGCCCGCCTGATAACCCAGCTGTTTGGCGACCGGATGTTGATCGCTAACGCCACCGGCTGCTCTTCTATCTGGGGGGCCAGCGCGCCGTCGATTCCCTATACCACCAACCACCGCGGCCACGGCCCGGCATGGGCGAACTCGCTATTTGAGGATAACGCGGAGTTTGGCCTCGGCATGATGCTCGGCGGTCAGGCGGTGCGTCAACAAATCGCCGATGATATGACCGCCGCGCTGGCGCTACCGGTCAGCGACGAACTTAGCGACGCAATGCGCCAGTGGCTGGCGAAGCAGG
The DNA here is from genome assembly GCF_015601345.1 of Klebsiella sp. BDA134-6. Taxonomy (NCBI): domain Bacteria; kingdom Pseudomonadati; phylum Pseudomonadota; class Gammaproteobacteria; order Enterobacterales; family Enterobacteriaceae; genus Klebsiella; species Klebsiella sp. BDA134-6. The sequence continues at coordinate 3,855,294 of NZ_CP064784.1, read as the reverse complement.
ATGAAGGCGAGGGCACCCGCGAGCGCGCGGACCAGCTCAGCGAACGGCTGGCGGCGGAAAAAGAGGGGGTGCCGCTGCTGGAGCAGCTGTGGCAGAACCGCGACTATTTTGTTCGTCGTTCGCAGTGGATTTTCGGCGGCGACGGCTGGGCCTACGATATCGGCTTCGGCGGCCTCGACCACGTGCTGGCGAGCGGGGAAGACGTCAATATTTTGGTGTTTGACACCGAGGTTTACTCCAATACCGGCGGCCAGTCGTCTAAATCGACCCCGGTGGCGGCCATCGCGAAGTTTGCCGCGCAGGGTAAACGCACGCGGAAAAAAGATCTCGGCATGATGGCGATGAGCTACGGCAATGTGTACGTGGCCCAGGTCGCGATGGGCGCTGATAAAGATCAGACCCTACGGGCGATCGCCGAGGCCGAAGCCTGGCCGGGACCGTCGCTGGTGATTGCCTACGCCGCCTGCATTAACCACGGGCTGAAAGCCGGTATGCGCTGCAGCCAGCGCGAGGCGAAACGGGCGGTTGAGGCGGGATATTGGCACCTGTGGCGCTATCATCCGCAGCGGGAAGCGGAAGGCAAGACGCCGTTTATTCTCGATTCCGAAGAGCCGGAGGAGAGTTTCCGCGACTTTTTGCTTGGCGAAGTGCGCTACGCCTCGCTGCACAAAACGACGCCGCATCTGGCGGATGCGCTCTTTAGCCGAACCGAGGAGGACGCTCGGGCCCGCTTTGCCCAGTATCGGCGGCTGGCCGGCGAGGAGTAGCAGGCCTTTAGTTCTCCAGCTGCATGACCTTAAGCAGCGTCTCCAGCAGGCCGGGAAAGCGCGCGTCTAAATCTTCCCGGCGCAGCGAAATCAAGTTCTCCCGCCCCTGTGGCCGCTGCCAGATCACACCGCTGTCGCGCAGGACGCGCCAGTGGTGGGTCATGGTCGACTTCGCCACATCTTCATGACGCAGGGCGTTACAGCTCTGCTCGCTGCCGTCGGCAAGGATGCGGATAATCTCAAGCCGTAGCGGGTTACCGAGGGCGAAAAGGACATTTTCGAGGCGAATTTGTTCACGTTCGGGGTGATTGGCGATCATACTATTCCTGTGTCGGCGGTTGCGCTGCCTTACGAGCAGCGGCCCGTATCGGCGGCTGGCCGGTAATATACCCAAACTGCTTTTCTAAAGCCACGCGCGTCGTCGCAGCTTTACCAATAGTAACGATAGCAAAAATAGTTCGAATATACTCGTACAGTTGTACTATGATAGATGCCGTTATATGAACGGCGGCCAATTCCGGCCGCCTGCTGACAGTCAAAATGACTAAGGACGCATCATGCCCCGACCCATCCCCCTCGAACGTTATCGCAACATCGGTATCTCCGCGCATATCGATGCCGGCAAAACCACCACCACCGAGCGCATCCTGTTTTATACCGGGATGAGCCACAAGCTGGGGGAAGTACACGATGGCGCGGCAACTACCGACTGGATGGCGCAGGAGCAGGAACGCGGGATCACCATTACCTCTGCGGCGGTGAGCTGCTTCTGGCCCGGCATGGACCGCAGCTTTGAGCCGCACCGGATAAACATCATTGATACACCCGGGCACGTGGATTTCACCATCGAAGTGGAACGTTCTATGCGCGTACTGGACGGCGCGGTGATGGTTTACGACTCCGTCGGCGGCGTGCAGCCGCAGTCGGAAACCGTCTGGCGGCAGGCGAATAAATACCACGTTCCGCGGCTGGCCTTCGTCAACAAGATGGACCGCCCCGGCGCGGATTTTTTCCGCGTGGTGCAGATGATGACCGATCGCCTGAAGGCCAATCCGGTACCGATTGTGATCCCGGTTGGCGCCGAAGAGCACTTTACCGGGGTGGTGGATCTCATCAAAATGCGCGCTATTTTGTGGGACGACGCCACCCAGGGGATGACCTTCAGCTATGCCCCGGTGCCTGACGATCTCATGGAAACCGCCCGGCTGTGGCGGGAGAAAATGGTCTCGGCGGCGGCCGAAGCCAGCGACGAACTGATGGATAAGTATCTCGAAACCAGCGAGTTGAGCGAGGCGGAAATCGTTGCCGGACTGCGCCAGCGCACGGTGAAGGGCGAAATCCAGGCGGTGCTGTGCGGTAGCGCGTTTAAAAACAAAGGCGTGCAGCGGATGCTTGATGCGGTGGTTGAGCTGATGCCGTCGCCGCTGGATATCCCGGCTATTCAGGGCGTAGATGAGAAAGGGCAGTCCGCGGAACGTCACCCGAGCGACGACGAACCGTTCTCGGCGCTGGCCTTCAAGCTGATGACCGACCCCTATGTCGGACAGTTAACCTTTATCCGCGTCTATTCCGGGACGTTGAAAAAAGGCGATGCGGTGTGGAATCCGGTGAAAGGTAAGAAAGAACGCATCGGACGCATCGTGCTGATGCAGGCCAACGATCGCCATGAGGTGGACGAACTGCACGCCGGGGATATTGCCGCCTGCGTCGGCCTGAAGGATGTCACTACCGGCGACACGCTGTGCGACCCGGATGCGGTGATTACCCTCGAACGGATGGAGTTTCCGGAGCCGGTGATTTCACTGGCGATTGAACCGAAAACCAAAGCCGATCAGGAGAAAATGGGTATCGCTCTGCAGCGGCTGGCGGCGGAAGATCCGTCGTTTCGTCTGCATACTGACGAGGAGTCCGGCCAGACGATCATTTCCGGGATGGGCGAGCTGCATCTGGAGATTATCGTCGACCGCATGAAGCGCGAGTTTGGCGTTGAGGCGAATATCGGGCGTCCGCAGGTGACCTATCGCGAGACGATCCGCAAAACGGTCAAAGAGGTGGAAGGCAAGTTTGTCCGCCAGTCCGGCGGGAAAGGGCAGTACGGCCATGTGGTGTTGACCCTTGAACCGCTGGAGCCGGGAAGCGGTTTCGTGTTTGAAGACGCGACCAAAGGCGGCGTGGTGCCGCGCGAGTACATCCCTTCAGTGGAAAAAGGGCTGCGCGAAGCGATGGGCGCTGGCGTGCTGGCGGGCTATCCGGTGGTGGATATCAAGGCGACACTGACGTTTGGTTCGTATCATGACGTCGACTCCTCGGAGATGGCTTTCCGGATGGCGGCGATATTTGGCTTCAAGGAAGGGGCGCGCAGGGCCGACCCGGTAATTCTTGAACCGGTGATGCACGTGGAAGTGGAGACCCCGGAAGAGTATGCCGGGAATATTATGGGCGATCTCTCCTCCCGTCGCGGAATGGTGCAGGGGATGGAAGAGCGCTTCGGCAGCCAGATTATTCGCGCCGACGTGCCGCTGGCCGAGATGTTTGGCTATTCCACCACGCTGCGTTCAATGTCCCAGGGGCGGGCGACCTACAGCATGGAGTTCCACCACTACGCGGAAGCCCCGCGCAACGTGGCTGAGGCGATTATCGCCAGCCGCGCCAAAGGCTAAGCAACGTTCCCGGGTGCGACGCGAGCTGTCTTACCCGGGCTACGAGTCCTGCCATCGTTTGTAGCCCGGGTAGGGTGTTATCCGCAACCCGGGAATTTCCTCCAATTAAACAATATCCTGCGCGTACTGCCACAGCGCCTTCAACTGCGCCAGCTTCTCTTTATCATCCGCATGCTGCTGATACAGCATCTGCAGCTCATCGGCGTAGGCCTGTAAAAACTCTGGCGTAAACACCTCACGACGGTGTTCTAACCAGCGCTGCTGCTCGGCTTCATCGAGCGTACCGGGATAGTTGCGCGCGCGATAGTTGAAAAGCAGACGCTCAATACGCTTATCGGCGAAGGTAATATCCAGCGCCGGCAGGTTATGCGGCTCGGTCTCAAGCACGATTTTCATTGCCGCGCGGTCGGCATCGCTGAAAAAGCCGTTATACAGCTGGGCATCGACGTTATCGGAAGGCACAAACGGCTCCGCTTCGGCAAAAATCGCCACCACTTTTTCGCGCACCTGCGGATTGGCCCGCAGCAGCTGGGCGTTATCCAGACAGCGCTGGATATTGATGCCCAGCCGGTCGGCATCCTGCGGACGCAGAGTGTTTTGCTGCGCCAGCACCGGGCATTTATTGAGGTGAACCAGCTTAATCGGCACCGCGGGCAGGTCGCCCAGCTCGCTTTTCGGCGTATACAGCCGCTCGCGCAGGGTGTCGGCATCCAGATCCAGCAGGGGAGCGATATCTCCGGCCAGGTCGACCATAATCACCGCGTTACGGTTGTCAGGGTGCCACGCCAGCGGGGCCACCAGGCTGGTGTTGCCGCGCGCCGCGCCAAACATGCCGGAAACATGCACCAGCGGTTTGATTTGCGGCACGTCGATCAGCGTCGCCAGCTTGCGTTTGTTGCGATAGGTATATAGATAGTCAAACAGGCGCGGCTGCTGGGTTTTCACCAGCTTTGCCATCGCGATGGTGGCGTAAACGTCGGCCATCGCGTCGTGGGCGTTGCTGTGCTCAATGCCGTTGGCGACAGTCAGATGCTCGAGGCGGAAGCTCGGTAAGCCCTCTTCGTTTTCCGGCCAGTTGATCCCTTCCGGGCGCAGCGCGTAGCAAGCGCGCATCACATCCAGCAGATCCCAACGGGAGTTGTCGTGTTGCCAGCTCCAGGCGTAAGGATCGTAAAAATTGCGATAAAAGATATTGCGCGTCACTTCGTCATCGAAGCGCACGTTGTTGTAGCCGACGATGCAGGTTTTTGGCACCGTGAACAGATCGTGAACGCGACGGGCAAAGGCGGCTTCGCTGTCGCCCTTGGCGTTCGCCTCCTGCGGCGTTATCCCGGTGACCATGACCGCCTGCGGCTGCGGCAGATAGTCATCGGCGATCCTGCAGTAGAACACTTCAGGTTCACCGACGATATTCAGGTCTTCATCGGTACGGATGGCGGCAAACTGCGACGGTCGGTCGAGCGAAGGACTGGTGCCGAAGGTCTCGTAATCGTGGAACAAAAATCCGGGCTGGTTGGCGCGATCTTGCATAATCTGTTCATTATCCCTGGTGGCGAGCAGCCATCATGGTAAACGATTTGCCGGGCCATCAGAAGGGTATCCCCTTTGTCCTGCGTCGGCGATGTCATATTTTCTTGCAATTAAACCCTGATTTGAAACGAGAAGTTCCGTAAAAAGGACGGCGAATCTGTCAATTTAGAGGATATGCCGTTGAAAGGCCGTTTGTTTATTGCTGTATCTTTGCTCGCTGCGAGCGTTTCCTGCGCATTTGCCGCCAATGATTTTCCCGTCAACGTGACGCCTCCTTCTATTCAGGCCGGTTCCTGGGTGCTGATGGATTACACCACCGGTCAGATCCTGACCGCCGGTAACGAGCATCAGCAGCGCAATCCCGCCAGCCTGACCAAACTGATGACCGGCTACGTGGTCGATCGCGCCATCGACAGCCACCGCATCACCTTTGACGATATCGTCACCGTCGGTAAAGACGCCTGGGCGCAGGGTAACCCGGTCTTTAAGGGTTCTTCGCTGATGTTCCTTAAGCCCGGCGATCGGGTCAGCGTACGCGACTTAAGCCGCGGACTGATCGTTGACTCCGGCAACGATGCCTGCGTGGCGCTGGCGGACTACGTCGCCGGCGGCCAGCCCCAGTTCGTCGCGCTGATGAACAGCTACGTGGAAAAACTGCATTTGCAGGATACCCATTTTGAAACCGTCCACGGTCTGGATGCGCCGGGTCAGCACAGTTCGGCCTACGATCTCGCCGTGCTCTCGCGGGCGATTATTCACGGTGAACCGGACGTCTACCATATGTACAGCCAGAAGAGCCTGACCTGGAATGGCATTACCCAGCAGAACCGCAACGGTCTGCTGTGGGATAAGACCATGAACGTCGATGGTCTGAAGACCGGCCACACCTCGGGCGCCGGCTTCAACCTGATTGCCTCCGCGGTGGACGGCCAGCGCCGGCTGATTGCGGTGGTGATGGGCGCCGACAGCCCGAAAGGGCGTGAACAGCAGGCGGCGAAGCTGCTGCACTGGGGCCAGCAAAACTTCGATACCGTCCAGGTCCTGCAGGACGGCAAGCAGGTCGGGGTTGAGCGAATCTGGTATGGCGATAAAGAGCAGATTAAGCTGGGGACCGATCAGGACTTCTGGCTGGCGCTGCCGAAGCCGGAAGTCGCGCGCATTAAGGCCAAATACGTGCTGGATAACAAAGTGCTGGAAGCGCCGATTGCCGCCCACCAGCGGGTGGGCGAAATCTCCCTTTACGATGGTGATAAAGTGGTGGCCCACTGGCCGCTGGTGACGCTGGAAAGCGTTGGCAAGGGCGGCATGCTGTCGCGCTTTAGCGATTACCTGCATCAAAAACTGTAACTGTCCCGCCGCTCCGCCCGGAGCGGCATTTCGTAGCTGTTTGATTATTATGCCGCTTCGGTTGGCGCTTCGTTTACTTTCACTCCATTACCTTACCCGGTCACCCTTCAGGAAAAAGCCTGGCGTTTCTGCGCCATAAATGGAGCTGGGAAGATGAAATATTTTGCGCGTAGTGCGCTTTCTCTGGGACTTATCGCCGTTTTTAGCACCTCCAGTTTTGCCTCTGGCCTCGTTCTGGCCGATAACGAATTTCGCAATGATTTAGCCTGGTTATCCGACCGTGGAACCCTCGCGTTAAGCCTGTCGACCTGGCCTCTGAGCGAAGAGGAGATTAACCGCGCGCTGGCCAATGCCCATCCGACAACCTCAGCAGAGCGGGTCGTGTTGAACCGGGTGAATCAGCGATTAAGCGCGCTGAAAGCCGATGTCCGCGTCACCGGCTACAGCGCAACCGACAAGCCGGGCACGCCGCAGGGGTTTGCCCAGTCCTATCCCGCCAACCAGTCGCTTTCTCTCGCCCTGAACAACAGCGGCGAATGGTGGGATCTGCACCTACAGGGCAATGTTGAAGGCGACAAGCGTATCAGTAACGGTTCGAACGTGAACGCCAACGGGGCATACGGCGCGGTAAAACTGTGGAACCAGTGGCTGGCGTTCGGGCAAATTCCACAGTGGTGGGGGCCGGGCTACGAGGGCAGCCTGATTCGCTCCGATGCCGCGCGACCGATGACCGGTTTTCTGCTGCAGCGTGCCGAACAGCGCGCGCCGGAAACCTCCTGGCTGAGCTGGATTGGCCCCTGGCAGTATCAGCTTTCCGCCAGCCAGATGAGCCAGTATGCCGCCGTACCGCATACCAAAATCTTCGGTGGTCGCCTGACTTTTTCACCAATCTCCTCGCTGGAACTGGGGGCTTCGCGCATCATGCAGTGGGGCGGCGAAGGGCGACCTTCATCATTCAGCAGCTTCTGGGATGGTCTGACAGGCAATGACAACACCGGCGAATCGGCCGACGATCCCGGCAACCAGCTGGCCGGTTTTGATTTTAAGCTGAAGCTGGCGCCCACACTCGGCTGGCCGGTGAGCATTTACGGCCAGATGATCGGCGAGGACGAAGCCGGATATTTACCCTCGGCGCATCTCTATCTTGGCGGCGTGGAAGGGCATCACCAGTGGAACAGCAATGCGGTTAACTGGTATCTGGAAGCCCACGATACCCGTTCGAACATGGGGCGCACCAACTACATCTATAACCACTTCATCTATAAAGACGGCTACTACCAGCAGGGCTATCCGCTGGGCGACGCGATGGGCGGCGATGGGCGTCTGTATGCCGGTAAGGTGGAGCTGGTAACCGAAGAGAATCAGCGCTGGAGTGCGCGTCTGGTCTACGCTGAGGTCAATCCGAAGAACCAGCGAATCAATAAAGCCTTCCCGCGCGCCGATACGCTGAAGGGCGTACAGCTGGGCTGGAGCGGCGATGTCATGCCGACGGTACGCCTGAATACCTCCGTGTGGTACACCGACGCTAACCACAGCGCCAGCGACGATGTCGGGGCCAGCATCGGCGTTGAGCTGCCGTTCAGTTTATAACCGGATGGCGGTGGTTTTTTACTCTTCTTGCCGCGCGGATTTGTGAATTGCCGCACATACTATGGCTGATAGTACTGCTAATTTATGTATATATATACAGTATTTTATCAACGGTGGAGGCAGCATGGAATATAACGTTAAGTCCGTGGGCAAGAGGAAAATTGCCGGGTTTCATCTGGTCGGGCCCTGGGAGCAGACGGTTAAACAGGGGTTTGAACAGCTAATGATGTGGGTTGATAACTGCCAGGTTCCGGCGCAGGAGTGGGTGGCCGTTTACTACGACAATCCTGATGAGGTCCCGGCGGAAAAGCTGCGCTGCGCGACCGCCGTCACGGTGGCGGAAGACTACTCAATCCCCGCCAACAGCGAAGGCGTGATGATGACCGATATCGCCGGCGGAGAGTACGCGGTTGCTCGTGCCAGAGTCGAGAATTATGACTTTGCAACGCCGTGGTATCAGTTCTTCGAGAGCCTGATGCAAAGCAAAACGCACCAGATGGCGATGAAACCCTGCTTTGAAGTCTATCTTAACGATGGTAACCAGGACGGCTACTGGGATATTGATATGTATATCGCGGTTGAGCCTGCGGTGAAGTAAATCGAACATTGTCCCTTCGCTGGACAAGGTTTATTACATTCGCGTGATGCTTGCGGCGAAAAAGCAGTTACAATTGGCCTTTTCGTTGTGTCGGAGTAGGTTGTGCGCGCGGATAAATCACTTAAGCCATTTGAAATTCGGCTGTATCGCCATTACCGCATCGTCCATGGCGTGCGAATAGCATTGGCCTTTGTGCTCACCTTTGTGCTGGTGCGCCTGCTTAACGTTCCTGAAGGCACCTGGCCTCTTATCACCCTGGTGGTGGTGATGGGGCCAATCTCCTTCTGGGGAAACGTCGTACCGCGCGCGTTTGAACGCATCGGCGGCACGATCCTCGGCTCGGCGCTCGGGCTGGTGGCGCTTAAGCTGGAGCTCATCTCGCTGCCTATCATGCTGCTGTGGTGCGCGGTGGCGATGTTCCTGTGCGGCTGGCTGGCGCTGGGCAAAAAGCCTTACCAGGCGCTGCTGATTGGTATCACCCTGGCGGTGGTTGTCGGCGCGCCGCCGGGCGATATGACGACCGCGCTGTGGCGAAGCGGCGACGTTATCTTCGGTTCCCTGCTGGCGATGCTGTTCACCGGTATCTGGCCGCAGCGAGCCTTTCTGCACTGGCGCATCCAGATGGCCAACTACGTCACCGCCTTCAATCGGCTTTATCAGGCCGGCTTCTCGCCGAACCTGGTCGAGCGTCCGCGTCTGGAAAAGCACCTGCAAAAGGTCCTCAACGACGTGGTGAAAATGCGCGGATTGATTACGCCCGCCAGCAAAGAGACGCATATCCAGAAAGCCATCTTTGAGGCGATCCAGACCGTTAGCCGTAACCTGGTGTGCATGCTGGAGCTGCAAATCAACGCTTACTGGGCGTCGCGTCCCGGCCACTTCGTGATGCTTAATGCCCATACGCTGCGCGAAACCCAGCAGATGACTCAGCAAACGCTGCTGACTATCGCCCACGCCCTGTATGAGGGCAACCCGCAGCCGATCCTGGCCAACAATGAAAAGCTCAACGAAATCGTTGCCGAACTGCGCCAGCTCATCAAAGAGCAGCAGGACGACAATTTCTCCGAAACGCCTATTCATGGTTATGTGTGGTTAACTATCGAGCTGGCGCGCCAGCTTGAACTGCTGTCGCATTTAATCTGCCGGGCATTGCGTAAATAAAGACCAGACTCGCGTGGTTTTTCCATCGCTTGCTTCGATTCAGCAGCGTTTAGGGTTATGATAACGGCAAAGGAAAAAACATTGTCATCAGCGGCTGCTAACAGTTATGTTAGCCCTATGTAGCAGTCGCTTTAGCGAATCCGAATCTCAAATATTAGGGGTATAAAAATGGAAACAACTAAGCCTTCTTTCCAGGACGTACTGGAGTTTGTTCGCCTGTACCGTCGTAAGAACAAACTGCAGCGTGAAATTCAGGACGTTGAGAAAAAGATCCGTGATAACCAGAAGCGCGTCCTGCTGCTGGACAACCTGAGCGACTACATTAAGCCGGGCATGAGCGTTGAAGCTATTCAGGGCATCATTGCCAGCATGAAGAGCGATTACGAAGATCGCGTTGACGATTACATCATCAAAAACGCCGAGATCTCCAAAGAACGTCGCGACATCTCTAAAAAGCTGAAAGCAATGGGCGAAGCGAAAGTAGAAGATAAATCTGCCGAGTAATGCCCGTTTAAGCGCTCCGGCGGCGCTCGCTGCCGGAGCTCCTCTTCTTTCTCTTGCGCCATCTCGCAAATCCTTCGCAAAACAGCCTCTGCAACGCTGAATCTTTCCCCAGGAATTTGGTATACTTCCGCGGTAAACATATTGATATCGGAAGGGTTTATCTCATGCTGTCCCTGCAACAGGTGCCGCCGCGATGATACTGATGACCGGCGACGCGCTTAGCGGCCAACGCCGCGACGCCGAATCTTTACTCAACTCTTTCGTTTCGGCGATCTACATCGCTACCTCCCGGATATCCGACAATCAAATTGCTGCGCGCATTCAACACCACCGTGATACCCGGCTTGCCCACTGGCGGCTGGAAGAACGCGGCCGCGCTAAAGCCGCGCGTACAAGTCAGGTTACGGCCGGCGGCGGAGGTGCATAACCGCTGGCCGCAGGGTTTATCGACAGGAGTCCTCTCTCAATGATTAAGTCTTTTTTTGCCGCATTATCGTTTATCAGCCGCCTGCCGGTCCCGGCGCGTTTATCCCAGGGGCTGGAAATTGAACAATATCAACGCAGTATTGTTACTTTCCCCTTTGTCGGCCTGCTGCTGGGGGCGATTGCCGGCGCCGTCGTGATGCTGCTCCAGCCGTGGTGCGGCGGCCCGCTTGCCGCGCTGCTCGGCGTGCTGGCGCTGGCGCTGTTGACCGGCGGTTTCCATCTTGATGGGCTGGCGGATACCTGTGATGGCATCTTCTCCGCCCGCCGCCGCGAACGGATGCTGGAAATTATGCGCGACAGTCGGCTGGGCACTCACGGCGGGCTGGCGCTGATTTTCGTGCTGATGGCTAAAGTGCTGGTGGTCAGCGAGGTGGCGCTGCGCGGTACGTCGGCGCTTGCCGCGCTGGCGGCCGCCTGCGCCATCGGTCGAGGTATGGCGGTGCTGCTGATGTATCGCCAGCGCTACGCCCGCGAAGAGGGGCTGGGTAATCTGTTTATCGGCAAAATCACGCTGCGTCAGTCGCTGATTACCATGGGGATCGCCCTGGCGCTGGCGACGCTTCTGCTCGGGGTCAACGGTCTGCGGGCGGCGCTTATCACGCTGGTACTGGTCTGGGCGTTAGGTCAGGCGCTGAAGCGTACCCTGGGCGGGCAAACCGGCGACACACTAGGCGCGGCGATTGAGCTGGGTGAAGTCATATTTCTGCTGGCTCTGCTGTAGGATTGGTTTTCATCCCGGTGGCGCTGCGCTTAGCCGGGCTACGGGTTAATAGCAGTCTGCGGGCCGGTAGCCCGGACAGGCGCATCGCGCCGCCTCCGGGGAATATGGCGGGGTAACGGATCGGCGTGGCTTCTCCGGGCTCGCGCTGCGCTTAGCCGGGCTACGGGTTAACAGCAGCCTGCGTGCCGGTAGCCCGGACAGGCGCATCGCGCCGCCTGCGGGAAATGTGCCGGGATATTATCCGGCACTTATGCCTATAGCGCTTTTTGCCATACGCTCTGCGGCAGGAGATAAACGTCCGCCGGTGCCGTCATGCCGTCGGTCACAATATGCTGAATGCCGCTGGCCATCACCGCCAGGGTGACGTCAAAGGCGTTCAGGCTATCGCCAAAGCCCGCGGTCAGGTTGAGCATCGAACCGTTCGCCATCAGATAAACGGTTTTATCGCCCATCCGGTAAGCGTTGATATAGGGCATGACCTCTTCATGACTGAACTGGCGCAGGTACTCGCAATCAATCTCTTCCGCCACGTGACCCACGTTGAGAATAAACACCCCATCTTTGGACTTATCCAGCGCCTGGCGGTTAACGACTTTTTTGCCGCCGGTCGCCGTGGCCACCACGTCCGCCGAGGCGATAGCCTCCTGTAATTCAACGACGTGCCAGCCGTCATAGGCCGCCTGTAATCTCCGTGCTGGGTCGATTTCCGCTACCATCACCTGGCCGCCGAAGGCCTTCGCCGCCGCCGCGACGCCCTGACCGACCAGACCATAGCCGATGACCAGCACTTTTTTCTCATGCAGGGTCAGGTGGGTCGTCTGGAAAAAGGTATGCCACGCGGTCAGGCCGACCATATGACGGTTGTGCAGGCCTTCCTTAACCGGCAAATCATCCCAGTTAAAAATCGGATAGCCAGGACGAATATCGCCCAGACGGCTCACGCCCGAACCCGTCGCTTCAAGCCCGGCGACAACGTTGCCAAACTCCCCGCGCTGATGCAGTAGGGTAGTAATATCCGCGCCCATTTCGCACAGATGCGTCGGCTGCCAGGCAATCGCTTTTTCCCACGACTGCTGCCAGTCGGCGTCGCTCATATCGCGCCATGCGCAGGCCTCCGCGCCGCGTTCTACCAGCCAGGCGACAACCTCATCCTGTACCGTGGTTGGGTTACAGGTGGTGAGAAAAACCTTCGCGCCTTTCTCCAGGATCCCCTGCACCAGCGGGATCATTTTCATATCGAGATGCATACAGCAGGCCAGACGCACCTCGCTGAGATCGGGCAGGGCGGCGACCTGACGCAGGGTGCGCGGCATATTCTGACTGGCCCATGCGATTTCTTTCTCTAATTTTATTTTGTTATTCAACGTGTTTGACCTTCAATCCATAGAATGCTGATACCCAGAGGTGAGGGGATTTTAACGTAGCGCGCGCCGTTTTTACATTCACAAAATGAATGGCCAAAAGCCACGAAAAAGACATGGTTGTTAAAATAAGGTTAAAAAAAGAAAATGAAGCATAAGTTTTTACGATGACGTAAGCGAGCAGCAGGATGTTAAGCGTATTACCCGGATCGCTCTTTTCGCGGATCCGCATTTTTCTCGGTCGCCTGAAGCCACACGCTTTACCGGTCGCCAGAAAACATATTGTTCTGGCCTCGATCGGCGCCGGGACCGGCCTGGCGGTGACCAGTTTGTTCAGCCACTGGCTGTTAGACGAGGTTAATATCTGGTTTATCGCCCCCATGGGCGCCTCGGCGGTACTGCTGTTTGGCGTCCCAAGTAGCCCGCTGGCCCAGCCGTGGTCGATAGTCGGCGGCAACGTGCTCTCGGCGCTGATCGGCGTGACCGTGGGCATAGCGATCCCGAACCTGGCGCTGGCCTGCGGCGTGGCGGCAGGGCTGGCGATCGCCGGTATGTACTTCCTGCGCTGCCTGCATCCGCCGGGCGGAGCGGTGGCGTTAACGGCGATCCTCGGCGGGGCGGGGGTACAGAGCGAGGGCTACCACTTTGTTCTGACCCCGGTATTACTCAATTCCCTGATGCTGGCGCTGCTGGCTATCGTCTTCAACAACCTGGTCGGACGACGCTACCCGCACCCGCTGGCCGCGGAAGAGGTGAAGGATAAAGCGGTACCGCTGGGCCTGTCGGTGACCCGCGATGATATTCACGCGGCCCTGCTGGACGGCCAGTTTCTCGACATCGATGAAGACGATGTGCAGGAGCTGCTGGAAAATATAGAACAACAGGCCAGACTGCGGATTGCCGGCGCCCGCCGATCCTGATTTTCCCACCACCCGCAGGGCGATGCGGCGAGCCGCATCGCCGCCAGGGCTAAAGTTCGCCGGTAACGTACTGCGCCACGCCGCGGCCAAAACTCCAGTCCCCTTTGTGGTTGCTGATGAGCGAGATCATCAGGTCGTCGCCGCTCAGCCCGCACTGCTCCTCAAGCTCAGCCTGCAGGGTGGCATAAAAAAGCTGCTTCTGCGCTTCGCTGCGCGGGCTGGTATAAACCCTCACCACCACTACGTCCCGGCTTCGCGTCAGCCCCAGCCCGGTATCTTCAATAATCATATGGTGAGCTTTGTTTTCGTGAACAATCTGGTAGCGGTCGCGCTCTGGCACCTTGAACGCCCGCACCACGGCACGATGTGCCACATCCAGCAGGGTTTTGATCTCGCTCTCGCTGCGTCCTTCAATGATATCAAACGTCAGTAATGGCATAGCAGATGATCCTTATTGTCGGGTTAGCGGTCTGTGAATGTGATGCTAACCAATGCTGATGACGGCAAAAACCGCTATATTTGAACGCATTGTTTTTCTCTGTGAACAATCGATATGCGCGAGTTACGCCCGGAAATTTACTGGACCCATCTGTACTGGCTTACGGTGCTGGAGGAGCAAAAAAGCTACACCCGCGCTGCGGAAAAGCTGGCGGTCAGCAAATCCGCCATCAGCCAGAAAATTAGTGAACTGGAGCGGGTCACCGGGAAAACGCTGGTGCACCGCACCACCCGCAACGTGACCCTAAGCGAAGATGGCCTGCGGCTGGTGGCGGAACTGAACGAGCCGTTTGGGCAGATCCGTGAGATCTTTACCGGCACCTGCGACGAAGAAGGCGGCCCGCTACGCGGCACCCTACGCCTGACCGCGCCGGTGGCATTCTCACGTCAGCAGCTGGTCCCGGCCATTACCCCTTTTCTGCATCAGCATCCGCAACTTCATCTCCAGCTGGAGGTGACCGATCGGCTGGTGTCACTCGCCAGCGAGGGGTTCGACCTCGCCATTCGCCACTGTCGTCGCGAGCTGCTGCCGGAGACCCACGTGGCCTGGCCGCTGTGCCGTACGACCACTCTGGTGGTCGCCTCGGCGGACTATATTCGCCGCTTTGGCCGTCCCGATTCGCCTGACGCGTTGCGTCAGCATCAATGCCTGACCTACCCGCGCGGGCCGCAAAGCCCGCACTGGACCTTTGAGCGCAACGATGAGCGGGTGAGCGTTAAGGTGCAGGGGCCGTTTGCCACCAATAACAGCGAATCCCTGCGCGACGCGGTGCTGGCAGGGCTGGGCATTGCCTTACTGCCGGATTTTAGCGCCAGGGAGGCGATTGGACGCGGGCTGGTACAGGAACTGCTGCCGGGATGGCGGTCGGTGGATGTGTTTGCGGAAAGTCTCTACGTCATTCGCCCCTACACGCCGCGCGTATCGCGGGCGGTAGAGACCTTTAGCCGCTATCTGAAGGCGACCTTCAGCTGATATTATCCAGCTGCTGCGCCAGCGCCTCGCGAAAGCGCGGCAGCAAATCGGCCCCGTCTGAAATCAGCTCCGCCAGGGTCACGGTTTTATCGGCGCGGTAAACCCGCCCGCTGCCGAGCCGGGCTTCAAAATCATTGGCTGCCCGGTGAGCCGCTGCCAGGTCGGCATCCAACAACACCACCGCGTGCGCGAGAACCACATGGCCTTGACCTTCGGCCATCGGTCGCCAGTACTGTGCCGTGCCGGCTATTTTTCGCGCATCCCCGCCCTCGCCGCAGGCCAGATTATAGCGACCATCGCAAAATGAACCCTTGACCGCCTGAAAGTGGCTGGTCACCCCGAAAGCCGCCAGCGTGCGCTGCAGCAGCGCGCAGAGGGAAAGATAAATCGGCTCTGCGGCTTCGCCCAGCGACTGATAAACCGGCCAGGCCAGGCTGAGATTAACAATTCCCGGCCCCTGCGGCACCAGCCCGCCGCCGGAGCGGCGCAGCCAGACCGGCCATCCCCGTCTGGCGAACTGCTCGCTCGTCGCCGGGAGTTCAGCAAATTTCCGATAGCTTCCCGGCACCACAAACCCCTGCGGGGCCTGCCAGAGCTGAGCCACCGCTTCCCCGTCGCGAGCCTGATCAAACAGCGGTTGCTCGGCCAGCGTTGGGTCTGCGCAGTAACGAACCGGCAGCTGCTGGTGGTTAAAACGCAGCGGCCAACAGGGATCCTGAGTCATCATTTCTCCTTACAGATGTTCTTCGTCATGGCGGCTGGGTTTCATCAGCATCGCCGTGAGGGCGGAGAGCAGGCAGCCCGCGGTCAAGTAGATAGCGACGCTGTGCCAGGCGCCGCCGGATAAGGTGACCAGGGCGGCGGCGATAAACGGCGTAAAACCGCCGCCGACGACGCTGGCGACCTGATATCCCACTCCGGCACCGCTGTAGCGATAGCTGGCGCCGAACATTTCGGTAAACATCGGCTGCTGTACACAAACCACCATGTCGTGCGCGATATTCGCCAGCATGAGCGCGAAAAACAGGATCCAGAAGTAAGACTGGCTTTCGAGCGCCATAAAGAATGGGAAGCCGCTGAGGGTACCGATCAGGGCGCCGGTGATATAGACGCGGCGTCGGCCGAAGCGGTCCGCCAGCCAGGCGAAGCAGGGGATCGTCAGGCAGCTGATGGCGCCGACGAGCAAGCCAATATTCAGGAACAGCTCGCGCGGCAGACCGAGGTTTTGCGTCGAATAGTTGAGCGCAAAGGCGGTCACGATATACATGGTTAGCAGTTCGCACAGGCGCAGACCGATAATCATTAAGAACGCGCCCGGATGGCGGAGTAGCGCTTCCACGACCGGCAGACGCTTTTTCTTTGGCTGCTGCTGCTGTTCGCGCTGCTGCTGTTCAAATTCGGCGGATTCCGCCATACCGTTACGGATCCAGAGCGCCGCCAGCACCAGCACGACGCTAAACAGGAACGGCAGACGCCAGCCCCAACTGAGGAACTGTTCATCGGTGGTGCAGGAGCTTATCAGCGATACCAGCCCGGTAGAGAGCAGCAGCCCGACGCCGTAGCCCACCTGCACGCCGCTGCTGTAAAATGCTTTCTTATTTTTCGGCGCACTCTCTACCGCCAGCAGCGCCGCGCCGCCCCATTCACCGCCCACCGCAAACCCCTGGACGGCGCGCAGCAGGACCAGCAGAACCGGCGCCCACCAGCCAATCTGGCTGAAGGAGGGAAGCAGACCGATACAGGCGGTGGCGATCCCCATCATCCACACCGTCAGCATCAGCATGCGTTTGCGGCCGAGGCGATCGCCAAAATGGCCAAAGATAATGCCGCCGAGAGGGCGGAACAGGAAGCCGACGCCGAAGGTGGCAAACGCGGCGAGGGTCCCCATTGCCGGGCTGATTTGCGGGAAAAATTCCCGGTTAAATACCAGCGCGGCGGTGATACCGTAGAGAAGAAAGTCGTACCAGTCGACCACGGCCCCGGCGAAGCTGCCCCAGGCCGCTCTGCGGGCGCGGTTGAGTGAGCATGCCTCCTTGCCGGGGCGTTGAGAAATTAACGTTGAGTCCATACCTGTCCTGTCTGTTGCTGAGTTTCTAATTATTGGAATGAGACGCTTTTCGGAGCCGCGCCAGACTTGAGACTACCGCGCGGACGGTTAAGAGAAAAGATTTTTACCTTCTCTGCGCGTTTAAAGGCATAAAGGGTTTGCTTAACCAGGCGCGGGACGTCCTTGCGACGCGTTCAGAATGTGAGCTTCGGAGTCCGCTTATTGTTTTAAATTTTAATTTTTGAACTCAATGGGGACACCTTTTAAGAAATGACTTAAATGGTTTACAATTAACAAGTCTCCAATTTCGGAAGGGTGAGTTAAATGCCTTTAATTTTTGCAGCTTTATTTTGTGTTATGGTTTCCCCTTTCGCTTTTGCAGAAAAACTGCCAGCGCCGGTGGGCAAACCCGTTTTAACTATTTCCGGCCTGATTAGTAATACGAATGAGGGTGATACCGCCGTTTTTGATGTCGCGGCATTAGAAAAACTGGGGATGGAAACGGTGATCACAACCACGCCGTGGTACTCGGGAAAGGTGCGCTTTGACGGCATTTCCCTCAGTAAACTCATGGATTTAGTTGGCGCCAAAGGTAAGTCGGCGCGGGTGCTGGCGCTGAACGATTACACTACCCTCGTCCCCATCGATGATTTTCATAAATTTCCGGTAATTTTGGCTTTAAAAATGAACGGCGAATATATGCGCATTCGCGATAAAGGGCCTTTATTTATTGTTTATCCCTACGACAGTAGCCCGGAATTGCAGAATCAGATTTATTATTCCCGTTCGGCATGGCAGGTTTCGAAGATTATAATTGAGTAAGGGTTTGATCTTGAATCGAATACTCACTGCCATTATTTTGTTGCTCTTCCTTGTGACCGGTTACATTACTTATCTGGTGCATGAGAGGCAAATTGAGCTGCAAAAATTAACGCGTTATACCGATTCGTGGTCAGTTTCCCAGATAGTCTCCGAGTACATGCGCCTCGAGGCGCGGCTAAGCGCGATGGGGCTGGAGGTGAAGGGAAGCGATCACGACGAGGTGCGCCTGCGCCTGGAAATTATGATGAGCCAGATCGCGCTGCTGCAGCAGGGTGATTTGGGAAAGTTTATCGGCAAAGATCCTCACCGTAAGGCGATAGTAGACCGCCTGATCGATATTTTGGACCGGCTGGATAAGCAGTTGGATACCATGTCGACAGCGCAGCTGAAGCTGATGCTGCAGGAGATGAGCACCCTCGACGGGCCGTTGACCTCACTTGCGTCAACTTCGCTCGCCCAGGATTTTAATCTTGTTAATCTGACCCACGATAAAATACAGAACCTGTATTACATCTATTCGGCTATTTCTATTCTGCTGATTATCCTGTGTATCACTCTTGGGCTGTTGATGCTGAAGCAGAATAACACCCTGCGTCGCGCCCACGTGCGGATGAAATTACTGGCAACCGATCTGCAGGCTTCAAAAGAGAAGCTTCAGGTGCAGAACCGTCGGCTGCAGTACGATGCCTATCATGATTCGCTGACGGGTATGCCCAACCGGCTCTCTTTCTGGCAACGTCTGCAGGAGGTCGTCAATCAGGTTCGGCCCTATAACGGCTCGGCGGTCGTCATGCTGTTTGATCTGGATAATTTTAAGGACGTCAACGATACCCAGGGGCACGATGCCGGGGATAAGCTACTGCAGGATTTGGCCAGCCGTCTCTCCTTTTTTCGCAAATCGTCAGAAACGCTCTACCGGTTGGGAGGGGACGAGTTTGCCCTGGTTTCGCACGATCTCAACGAGGAAATGGCGCTGGAGCGGGCGGAGGCGATCCGGGAAAAGATCAGTCAGCCATATCAGATTTACGATACGCTGATCCAGATTGGCGCCTGTATCGGGATTGTGATCTCTGACGGGGAAAGTCGCACCGACTATTTATATAAATGCGCCGACCTGGCGCTGTATGAAGCGAAAAAAGAGGGGTCCGGTAAAGTCCAGGTATACCGCCCTGGGTTGCTTCAGCGCCAGCAGGAGAATAAATCCTTCGAAGATGATCTCATCCAGGCGCTGAACAAAGGTGAGTTCAGGGTTTACTACCAGCCGATAGCCGACACCATGAACGGTGAAATCTACGGCTACGAAGCGCTGGTGCGCTGGTTCCATCCGCTGCGCGGCAGCGTTCCGCCGACCGAATTTATCCCGGTCGCGGAGAAGATTGGGCTGATTAATCAATTGGGCGAATGGGTGTTGAGAACCGCCTGCGAAGCGGCCGCCAGCTGGTCGTCGCCGCTAAAAGTGTCGGTTAACGTATCGCCCATTCAGCTGATTAATAGCTCGCTGACCGATACCGTGGTGGCCATATTAAGAAGCACCGGGCTTGACCCGCATCGTCTGGATCTGGAGATCACCGAATCTGACGTCTTTAACGAAAATACCCGCTCTTTGGAGATCCTCAGCCAACTGCGCGAGCTCGGGGTACAGATCTCCATTGATGATTTTGGTACCGGCTATTCTTCGTTATCACGCTTAAGCTACTTCCCCTTTGATAAGATAAAAATCGACCGCTCTTTTGTCATTAATATTCCTGACCAGAAAGATGACCTCGATATCGTCAGGCTGATTATCAGCATGGGTAAAAGCCTGCATATGCGTATCGTGGCCGAAGGGGTCGAAACAGAAGCGCAGTTGCAGTCGTTACGAAAATTAGGCTGTGACCTGGTACAGGGTTATTTGATCGGTAAGCCGGGGCCGCTTAATTCACCCGAGAACAGGTAATTCATCTCTTAATACGGGCGATATTAATTTACCGGATATCGCCCGTATTTATTTTTAAATTGCTGTAATCCCTAATAGGTATAAATAGGGGTAGAGATTCGTGTCGTTAAAAAATAATACCCTTAGCGAACGAAAGGGGTATATCATATGCAACATATTTTCCTGGTTCCGACCGTATATGCGGTGCGTTAAGAGAGGCAAAATCATGCAGCGAATCATTATTCCTACCCACTATGTGCATACCCGGAGCACGCCGCTGTGGACCAAACAGACGGCGCCGGCCTCAATCTGGAAGCGGCACCTGGATGCCGGTACCCGCCAGGGCGTCTATCCGCGTCTGTCGGTAATGCGGGGGGCGATCCGCTATTTTGGATATGCTGATGAGACCAGTGCGGATCCGCTGGAAACTCTGACCATTGCCGAAGGCGAATTTGGCGTCTTTCCCCCTGAGAAATGGCACCGCATCGAGGCGTTAACGGAGGATACCGTTTTTAATGTCGATTTTTACGTTGACCCCAAAATTCTGATCGAAGGATAGACATTATGATGAACAGTGAAAATAAAGGTTATGCGTTAGCTGTTATCAACGGCAACAATAAAGAGAAAAAAGAAAAAGTCTATCTTAAGCCGATAGCTCTTTATGTACCTGATATCGCCGCCCAGGCCGTGTCTGAACTTATTTCTACGCTGTCGACGGATAACGCCGGAGAAAAAGGATTTATATTAACGGTGACCAATAATAATAACGGCGTGTCGGTCGATAGCGAATTTGCTACCCTGGCCGGGCTGCAGGATCCGCAGACGGCTGCCGACGCGGTAAAAGACCTGATTAATATTGTCCGCGGCTACGAGTCCGACGAAGAGACTAACGTCTGCGGCTGGTAGCCGTATGCCGAAGGAAAACCGTTAGCTGACGCTGGGCGCCTCGCGTTGACCCGCGCGCCGTTGGCGTCAGCGGTAGTGAGCGGTTTTAGCGGCGAGTGATGTGTTTGACATTGTATTTATTAGTATTTTGGTAAATATCGGATAAATCGACAATGGTATTGTTATGCGCATAGCTAATCGACTGCACCCGTAGCAAAAGGCTGTTTTGCGGAACCTGCAAAAGTTCCGCCTGTTCGCGGGTGGCGAGAACCGGGGTATAGCTGCGGTGGCTCTCCAGAATGGTGATATTGCACTCTTTCTTGAAATAGTTAAATTTCGATCTTTCCAAATTTCCGATGCTTAACCAGGGAAAAATCGCCACCGGTATATAGCTGTTCTCAATCAGAATAGGCGCGTCGTCAATCATCCGGATGCGTCTGACGTAATAGACCTTTTCACCCGGCTCAATTTTTAACTGTTGTGCTATCGCCAGAGGCGCATCGATCATCGTGAACTCAATGACCTTGTTACGATAGTTGGTGACGCCGCCGATGTGCATCTGGTAGTTGAACCCGTCAAGTTCCCCACCGTGATAATTGCTCTTACGCGCCACGTATGAACCGCTGCCGTGACGCTTGACGATCAGTTTCTCACTCTCCAGCAGCGTGAGCGCCTTACGGATGGTCATCACTGAGACCTGCAGCTCCCCGGCCAGCGCTTTTTCACTCGGGAGCGCATCTCCGACCTCAAACTCATCGCTATTGACGCGACTTTTTAGCCTGTCAGCAATTAATTTATATATCACTTATAGATGTCTCCTGGCGGTGCTTTTTAGTGAATTTTGTTTATATATTATTGATTTTAAAAGTGTATTTATTTTTATTGGCTTTCTCATTATATCTGTCATCTATTTATTTGATTTTATTTATATATCTATTACCTCAAGAGATATATGACTTTCATCACAGATGACGATTTAACTCCTCTCATTTATTTCCGTCGACGCATAGGCTGAATCGCATGTTTCGAGCGCTGATGGTCGATAAGCAGTACGGGGGGAGAATGATCGGGGTAAAAAAATTACAGGATTTTTCGAAGGCCATGATTGGGCCTGTGTTGTATTTGCCGGTGATTGGACTGTTGATTGCGTTGCTCAGTATGACAACCAATAAAATTTGGCTAGCGGAAGACAGCTCGCTTTATCTGCTGGGGAAATACGTTTCCAGCATGCTGTGGGCAGTCATGAACAACCTTGGCTTCTTTTTTTGCCTCGGGCTGGCGGGGGGGCTGGCTAAAACCCGCAAAGCGGAAGCGGCTTTTGTTGCCGCAATGACCTGGTTTATGTACCTGGCGGCGAATAATAGTTGGCTAACTTTGACCCAGCGCCTCGCCGCCGGCGCCAGTAATGCGCAGCTTTACGGCAGCGGACAAACCTATATTTTTGGTTTCCAGGTCATTGATATGGGTGTCTTTCTTGGCATCATTCTTGGCTGTGCGGTCGCTTTTGTTCATAACCGGTTTGTCGAGATTGAGTTCCGCGGCGCATTCTCTATTTATGGCAACAGCAAGCTGGTCCTGATTATCATGATCCCGCTGGTCGGCGTATTTGCCATCGCCACGGTGTATCTCTGGCCGATCGTGGAACACGGCATTTCGGCGCTGACCGGGGTGATGAAAACCTTCGGGGCCGCGGGCGTTTTTCTATATGGTTTTCTCAATCGTTTTCTTATTCCGACCGGATTACACCACCTGATTTGGTCGCCGTTTGTGTTTACCTCCATTGGCGGACAGCTGTTGATTGATGGCCAGACGGTGGTGGGGGCAAAACCCATTTTCCTCGCGGAAATCGCCAATAACACCGGGGAGGCGTTAAGCGACTCGGCGCGATTTCTCACCTACGGTATGGTGAAAATATTCGGTACCGCCGGAATGGCGCTGGCCTTTTATAAAACCGCCCGGCCCGAAAATAAGCAAAAGTTGAAAATCACGCTTATTCCTTTGATTGTGACCTCGTTCCTGGTGGGCATAACCGAACCTTTTGAGTTTTTATTTATCTTTACCGCACCGCTGCTGTGGCTGGTTTATTCGCTGTTGGACGGTTTTTTCCAGATGCTGGCGTGGCTGCTTGATGTACGGGTCTGCGCCACCAACGGCATTATCGACTTTATTGTTTACAACATTCCGGCGGGAGCGCATCTCACGCGCTGGCCTGTGTTTGTCGCGCTGGGGCTAATGGAAACAGCGGCGATGTACTATGTCGGTATGTTTATGATTATCCATTTCAAAATGCGCACGCCCGGCCAGGAACAAGAGACTGCCGTGGTTAATCAACCGGCAAGCGCAGGTTCGCCTGACGCGGCCTCAGGGGAGCAGGTCATCCTCGGTCTTGGCGGCAAAGAAAATGTCTGTTCTGTCGATAATTGTTTTACGCGACTTCGGGTTGACGTGCGGGACCCTGCATTGATTCAGGAACATATTCTGAAGACCAGCGGCGGTACCAGCGTCATTATTAAAGGTCATCACGTTCAGGTTATTTATGGTTTAGGGGTTAATAAAATCCGTAACGCCGTGAATCGCTATTTAGATGTGCATGAATAATGAGGTGGAAGATGAAAAATAAATTTGTTGTGACTATTGCAGGCGGCGGCAGTACCTATACGCCGGGAATTGTGATGATGCTGCTGGAAAATATGGACAGGTTTCCACTGAGCGAAATTCGTCTCTATGATAATCATCGCGATCGGCAAAGCGTTATCGGTGAAGCCTGTGCGATTCTGGTAGCTGAACGCTATCCGCAAGTCGCATTTAGCTTCACCACCGATCCGCAGGAAGCCTTTACCGGCGTCGATTTTGTGATGGCCCATATTCGCGTAGGCCTTTATGAGATGCGCGAAAAAGACGAGAAAATCCCGCTTAAGCATGGCGTGATTGGCCAGGAAACCTGCGGACCGGGCGGTATCGCTTATGGTATGCGCTCTATCGCCGGCGTCCTTGAACTGGTTGACTATATGGAAACGTACTCACCCGGCGCGTGGATGCTTAATTATTCTAATCCGGCGGCTATCGTTGCCGAGGCCACGCGTCGACTACGCCCAACGGCCAAAATTATCAATATTTGCGATATGCCGGTGGCCATCGAAGGGTTATTTGCCGATATTCTCGGACTTAAATCGCGTAAAGAGATGAACGTGCGTTATTTCGGCCTGAACCATTTCGGCTGGTGGACCAGCATTACCGACAAGGCCGGTAACGATCTCATGCCGGCCTTAAAAAACCACGTTGCCGAACTGGGCTATTGCAGTCCGAAAGAGGATTTTCAGCATAAAGCGCCGAGCTGGATTGAGACTTTCAAAAAGGTGAAGGACGTCTTTGCGCTGGATACCGACACGTTGCCCAACACCTATCTGAAATACTATTTTTATGCCGATTATGAGGTGGCCCATTCGGACCCTGACTTTACTCGCGCCAACGAGGTTATGGCGGGGAGAGAGAAGGAGGTGTTTGATATGGCCAGAGAAATCGTCGCCCAGCAGAGCGGCAAAGCGGCACATTTCCATGCCGGGGCGCATGCGACCTTTATCGTCGACCTCGCCTGCGCCATCGCCTTTAACACCCAGGAGAGAATGCTGCTGATTGTGGAAAACAACGGCGCTATCGCGAATTTTGACGATACCGCGATGGTCGAAGTGCCTTGCCTGGTGGGCGTTAATGGCCCCGAGCCGCTGGCGATGGGTAAGATCCCGCTGTTTCAAAAGGGGATGATGGAGCAGCAGGTGGCGGTTGAAAAACTGGTGGTTGATGCCTGGGTTGAAGGAAGCTATCAGAAGCTTTGGCAGGCGATGACCCTGTCCAAAACCGTACCGAGCGCTTCGGTGGCAAAAGCGATCCTTGATGAACTGATTGTGGCCAACCGCGGCTACTGGCCGGAACTGCGCTAAAGCGCCGTCAGCGCCCGATGTCTCCCGTCGGGCGCTGTCTATACTGCGACGCCGGACTGCGGCTCCGTTTCGCCTGAGAGCTCCGCTATCATCTCCGCCACGTTTTCCCTGCCTACCGGCGCAGCGATGGCGTCCCCCTGAAAAGAGTCGACGCCAAGCGCTTTTAGTTTGTTAAATTTATCCCGGCTGTCCACGCCTTCCGCCAGACAGCGGCAGTCGGTCAACTGGCAGTAGTGGATGAGGCTTTTAATCAGGGCGATCGCGTGCGGATCGCGCTGCATATCATTGACGATGCTCATATCCAGCTTATAGGCGTTGAATCTCACCGTACGTACCGGAAACATCACGCTGCTTTGCGAGAAGCAGCCATCGAGCATGATACGAAAGCCGCGCTTTTGCAGGCGGGCGATATTGTCGGCTATTTTGCCGTGGCGGTTGAGGTCGCTGTTTTCAGCGAACTCGAGCACCAGCCTCTGCGACAGCTGAGGCTGACGCAGCTGCTGGCGCGCGGTCTCCATCATGCGAAGCAGGTTATCATTACTGGCGACGGCGGCGGGAATATTCACGGCGAAATAGCATTCGCCAGAATGCCGGTTGATATTCTGTACCGCTTCCTGAAGCACAAAAGCGGTGAGCGCCAGCCAGGCATATTCCGCGCCTATTTGCGGTAAAAACTCATCGGCAAGCAGCACGCTGCCGTTTCGGTTCCAGCGGGAGAGGATCTCTATCCCCTTTATTTGCCGGCGTTCATCGGCAATGGCCTGGAAAACCGGGAAGATATGTCGGGTGTGGATCGCATGGACGAGTTCGCGCTCGAATGCGGAAAGGGCGGCGATGGGCCCGCTTTTCTGTTCTCGTATCTGGCTGCCGGGAAAGCCAGGGGCCATTTCTGGATGGTGTTCCACCATTTTTTTCAATCCTGCGGTTCTTTGATTGTAGAGCGTTTTGTGGCTGATGCCGCGGCGTTTCGCCTGAGCGCTGGCGCTGTAGCCGCAGAGTAAACCGAGGATGGCGTCCAGCTCCGGCCTGGTGAGCCCGGCAGGGCGCTTACCGAAAGCTCGCATCTCTTCCTCTGCCAGCTGTTCAAGGGAAGGATACCCGTCGAGTATGGCGTCGCGCAGTAGCGCCGCCAGGCTGGGGACCGGCAGATCGGATGCGGCGGCCCGCACGGCTGAAAGCAGGCGACGGTCGGCGACCTGATGCAGTAGGGTGGGCCACAGCCAGCTCGCCGGGCTGCGGCTGAGAAACAGCATGGGAAGCGGCGTGGCGGACCGATCCAGCAGCGCGGCGGCCCGCTTCAGGGTGGCGAGAAGCCGGGCGGGAGCTTCAGGGAGAAAAACCACTACGCGGCGAACGCCAGCCGGTAGGGCCGACGACTCTGACGGTAGCACGACGGGCCGGGTTCCCCCTTCCTCTATTATCCGCATCAGCCCCTCGGCGGCTAGCGAACAGGGCGACAGGATGCAGTCGACCTGTCGCTTGCCGCCAGGGGGAGGGGGGTTATTCGTAAACAAAGGTTACTCCGATAATTGACTGCACGTTACCGGCGGTCACCTGGCCGCTGGTGCGCGCGTAGTTAGCGGTTAATCCGAGGCTGACAGCCGAGGTTCCGACGTTGCCTAACGACACCGTGGTGTTGGCGGGAACGACGCTGCCGTTACGGGTCAGCTGAATGCCCACCCCCCGGGCAGGGGAGGCCGAGGCGGTATTGGTAAATATCGAATTGGCGGCGTTCTCGGTGGTGCCGGAGAGGTAGTAGCCCAGATTCTGGTTTTGCGCGCAGTAAACCGTCAGCGGTATGGCGGCGGACGCGGGATATTCCGGCAGCGTCACCGTCACATCGCGAGCGGAAACGTCACAGCCGCCGGTTGGCACCACGACGCTGTTGTTGGCGTAAATGTTCCATATGAACTGGAAGTCGTCGTTATCCTTGTTGTTGGTCTGGCGCAGGATCAGGACCGCGATTAACGAACCGGCGGAAATCGCGACGCCGCCCGCGCTGCTCATGGGGGTCAAATAGAGGACGGTGGGCCAGGGTCTATCAACAATGGAATTGTAGGTCATGCGCGCCGTTTCGCTGGTGGTCGGGAACGGGTAGCTGACGCCGTTATACCTGACGGTGCCGGAAAAACTCGACAGTAAGCCGCCGTAGGCTGAACCGCGCTGTAGCGTCACATAGTCGATCATAGTTTCCGGGTAATCGTTATGGCAAAAAATCTGCGTCGAGAGATCCACCACCAGGTTCTGCCCGACGCTGACCGCCGGCGCGAGGTTCACGTAAACGTTCGCCGAGCCGCCGCCGATGGGGATTGTCACCCCGGCGGCGGTTTTACAGGCGAACGACCAGGCGTTGAGCGACCAGCCCGCCAGCAGCAGTGTTAACAACAGGGTGACTATTTTTTTCATTCCTCTTTTCTCCTGGCTCAGGCGTAGGTATAGGTGACGTTAATCACCGCCTGGATCGTTCCTTGCGTCGCGCCGCCGTTGACTGTTAGCGCCCTGACCTGGAGCGGGAAGCTGGCTGACTGGCTTGCGTCATCCACCTGCACCTCCTTTCTCGCACCGGTATTCAGCCTGGTACCCTCGGCATCCTGGAGCTCGAGCTGGATATTCCCGGCGGTACCCTGGTTTTTGTAATAGCCGGTGGCATCCGCCGTGCCGCTGAAGCTGGCGGTAACCCGCGACGTGCCGACCGGGCAGTTGCTCAGGTTGAGCGCCACGCTGTGCCAGGGCGACGAAGAGCCGGCGGACACCAGGCTAAAGGTATAGAGATCGCCGAGATCGACGGTGGCGTTAACGGTGGAAACCGTACAGGGTTTGGCCACCACTTTGCCGTTAACGGTAATGGTGACGTCGGCGGCCTGTAGCGTCGGGGAGGACGCCGCCAGCATCGCGGCCAGCAGCCATCCGAAATAGGTCGGGTTCATCAGCGCCTCCGGTTACTGAAATTCAAGCGTGAAGGTTGCGGTTGCATTAACGTGTCCGGCGGTCACCGGCACCTGGGTGGCCATCAGTCGGGCGTAAAAGTTCAGCGTGTTGGTCTGGCTGGGGGTCAGCGTGGTCCAGGCGATCGCTGACGACGCGGCGTTGAGCGGCAGCGCCGTTTGCCGCGCGTCAAGGATCTGCACGCCCATGCCTGCCGCCGCTGAAGCCCCGCCGTCGAGCTTTAACAGTTCGGTATTGCTGCTATCTGCAACGCCAACAAAGCCGACCTTGACGGCGGTGACCGAGCTGCCGCAGGGCGATAGCACAATGCGAAACGGCACCAGCGGCGTGGTCGCCCCAACCGCATGGAGTTGCCTGGCGGCGTTATTCATCAAGTCGACGGTAAAATCTTTCGATTCACCGGCCACGGCGCAGGCGTTATCGCGGACGTAGCCGCTGATGGTGATGGTGCTGTCCGCCGCGCTGGCGTTGTTGACCGCCAGTGACACGAGGGCGCTCAGCAGGTAGCGTTTTTTTCTCATCATGGTTTCCTTAGCGGCACTCGGCGGACAGTGAGATCAGCATCTGGCTCTGTTTTTCCGGCGGCAGGCTGTAGTTCGCCTCGCAGCTGGCATTCGGGCCTTCACCCCATTTCGCCTGTACTTTGCCGACCAGCGGCATCCCGCTCAGATAAACCTGGCCGTTATCGGCGACGATGCTGCTGCCCTGGCTACCGACAGAGGTGACCAGCGCGCCGAAGGGAACCGGCTTACCGTTATAGATGAGCGACATCAGCAGCTTGAGCCCGACGTGGGCCTTAAACTCCGCGCGAACTATCGCGCCGTGGGTCGGCACTACGCTGGCCACCGCGTCGTCCAGATCGACGTTATCGGCCAGGCTGTTGGTGTTCAGCGCCACCCGGTTTTCCCGGTATTCGGTGGCGTAGGGCAGAACGGCGTAGCCGCGCCAGTCGGTCTGGACCCCGGTCTGGTTTTCTACTTTTACATTGTCTGCGCCGGGGGCTTTGATCAGTACCACCGTGTCGTTCATCGGCTGGCTCAGGGTGATGCCGTCGGCGTGGGCCAGTACGCCGCCGCTCAGGCCGTAGTACAGCTGTTTGATGCCGTCGCTGCGGCTGTAGCCGACGTTGGCGTTGCCGTAGCCGCCGCGGTAGTTCAGCGCCGCGTAGCCGGTACCGCCGCTGTTGCCCTCACCGCCGCCGGCGTAGCCGGTCTGCATGCTGTAGCTCAGGTTGTTGTCCTCCAGCAGCGTGCCGTACAGCCCCGCCAGGCTGGTGGTCCTGCCGTTCAGATCGTTGGACATGCTGTAGCTGGCGCTGGCGTGTCGCCAGGCCGACTTGCTGTCGGAGCGCATCCAGTGGCTGAACGGAATATTGACGTTGACGGCCAGCATCTGGTCACGACCCTGCTGCCAGGCGTTTTTGGTCAGGCTGTAGCTCAGGGTCCAGTTGATATCGTCCACGGCGGCGTTAAGCCCGGCCTGGAGCTGCCGGTCGGACTTGCTGGTCTCCCAATAGGTCTGGTGGCTGCCGCTCAGGTAAAGCGTGGCGGTGCGTCCCAGCTGCTGGGTGACGCTGAGCTGCACTTTGCCGCGCTTGTTGTACGCGAGGTTGTAGTAATCGGTGAACTTCGGCTTTACCTCAATCACCCCGTCCTGGGTCTCGACGTTGTAGCCGCTCATCCGGCTGTAGGTGGTGTCGGCGAAGCTGAAATAGCCGCGCGTCGAGTAGCGGTAGCCCACCAGCTGGATGTTGGTGCCGGTATCCGTCAGCGACTTGTTATAGAGGAAACGTACCGACTGGCCCTGACGATCGCTGTCATCGGGCAGGGTGGCGTTGGCCTGGGTGATATCCAGCGACAGCGCCCCCAGCTCCCCCATATTTTTGCCGACGCCGAGGTTAAAGGCGCGGTAGCGGTCCGCCAGCTGGGTGCCGCCGTACAGCGTCCAGCCCGCCGGGAGACCGCGCAGCAGAGTCCCCTGGAAGAACTTCGGTTTTTCCTGCTGATTGCTGCCGCTGCGGTACTCTCCGGCGGTGACGGCATAGCGGGTATGGCCCTCGCGCTGGAGCACCGGAACGGACGAGTAAGGGACGGTGAAGACCTGGCTGCTGCCGTCGGCCTCTTTGATGGTCACCTGCAGATCGCCGCCATTGCCGGCGGAGTAGAGATCGTTGATGGTGAACGGGCCGGGCGGTACCGTGCTCTGGTAAATCTCATAGCCGTTCTGTTTCACCGATACCTGAGCGGTGCCGCGGGCAATGCCGTGAATGACCGGGGCAAACCCTTTCTGGCTGTCCGGCAGCATATTGTCATCGGAGGCAAGCTGCGCGCCGCGGAAGTTGATGCCGTCGAAGACGTCGCCGTTGGTGTAGCTGTCGCCGAGGGTCAGGCGCGAGCGCAGCAGCGTAATATCACGTTCAAGCCAGGTATTGATGTGCTGCCACTTGTTTTCATTGGTCGACGAGGTGCCGCCGCTGCTGTAGCTCCAGGTGGTGTTGTCGCGCAGGCGCCAGGCGCCGAGGTTGAGCCCGCTCTGCAGGTTCAGGTACGCGTAATTGCTGCTGCCGCCAACGTCGTTGTGCACGTTGTTGCCGGTGAAGTTGTAGTTCAGCAGGCCGGCGTTAATCCCGTGGTCCCAGAGTTCGGGGGGAATATAGCCGCGGGCGCGGTTGCCCATAAACGCCTGGGGTACGGTCAGATACAGCCGCTGCTGCCCGGCATCAAAGCGGGTTGTCGCGTCTTTAATCATCTCGGTTAACGGTACGCAGGCATCCGCCGCCAGGACGTCGATTCCGGCGATCGCTGAGGTATTCACGCCCATCCCGGCCAGCTGTCCGCGCGTCAGGCAGGGGGCCAGACCGTGGCCTTTTTCACCGGCATTAAACGTGACATCGCGGGTGGTCATATATCCGTCATTCAGATAGATATCGGCGCGGTAGGTGCCCGGCGGCAGCTCCTGGCCCTTTTCAAAGCCGGACAGATCCGCCACTGCGGCGGGATCGTCCGCCAGAAAGCGTGGGTTGAAATAGAGCTCCGCCTGGGCGTAAAAAGCCGGCGAGGCGAGTAAAAGAGCTAAGGGGATCTGCGCGAATGCGCGCGCAGATCCTGGAGTCATACGCCGGGAGCTCACGTGGTCGAGTCCATATTTCAGATGTGACATAGTCCCTCCGGTCCAAAGTCGCCCGGCCATCGTTATTTTTTTAGTTCAGGGGGGAGAGCGCGGCTCCCCGATTCATTACTGCATGACGCCTTTCATTCGCGGGGTGAGTGCGCCGTAGTCGTTAATCGTCCGGTATGTAATCTCGCGACCTGCATCGGACGGTAAACTGACGCTGGTTTCGCCCATCGGCGGGACCAGCGCATTTTTCAGCACCCGGGTGCCGGCGTTGAGTTCGGTGACCGTCAGGTAATAAGGGGTTGGGTTAATCAGCGTGAGCGCATTTCCGCTGCGGCGAAACTTCAGCTTTTCCGCGGCCTGATCCGGCGGTAGCGCCAGTTTAGCCGGGCGGTAATAGAGCTTAATGCGGCTGATAATCGCCAGTTGGAGAGTGTTATCGCTGAGCTTTGATTTATCCATCGACGGGATCGCCTTGACGTTCATCCAGAACAGCGTTTCCCGATCCTGCGGCAGCTGGTTATTGGTGGCATCGAGGATGCGCAGGGTATTCTCTTTCTTCCCCTGCATAGCGAACAGCGGCGGGGTGATAACAAAGCTTCCGTCCTTCGCGCCGTCGGCATTCTCTACCCATGACTGGATCAGATAGGTGTTGTCATCGTTATTCGTTACCGCCAGCTGCGCCTGTTTCTGCCCCGCCGGATAAATTACGCGGGTGGCGCCCAGCGCCACGCCGGCCTGCGACTGAGTCGAAAAACCGGCGGTGGCGATCAGTAAAAGTCCCGCCAGTAAACCGCGCATCCCGCGCGTGGTAGCCAGTCTATTTTTCATCTTTATCTCTTTCTTTCTCACGGTGATTTCCTGTTACCGGCGCTGATTACTGGTAGGTCAGGGAGAACCAGGCCTGCGCATTCGCGGCTCCTCCGGTGACCTGACTCCCGGTGGAACGATATTTAGCGACAAAATGCAGCGTGGTTGGCCCGGTGTGCAGCTGCGCCCATGCCCCTGCTGGCGCGTTGAGTGGGATCTGGCTGCCGGTTTTATCAAACAGGGCAACGCCAATGCCGGTAGCGATCCCCGGTCCCTCGCCAACCGAGAGGACATCCGGGTTTTTACCATCGGCGACGCCGTGAAAGGCCACGCCAACGCGCTGGCTCACGGCGGTACTGCACTCCTGCAGATGAATATCGAAAGGGACGGGATTGGTGTCTTCCCCGGCCGAATGAAACCGATTGCTGCTGATTTGCCCCATCTTGACCGTCATTTGCTGGTCTCCCGCTTCAACGCGGCAGGACTCAGCAATCACTATCCCCTGGAAGCGCATGTTCCCGCCGGGCAACATCACCTCCCAGTTACCGGCCAGCGCCAGCGGTGGTAGCAAAAATATCAACAGACCCGACTTCATCTTTTGCATCGTTATCACCCTCAGTCTTATTCGGATAACGGGCCATCCTGGCCCGATGCGCCTCCTTGCCTGATGAAGAAATTACTCGTACTGCACTTTAAAGGTCGCGTCCGCGTTGGCCGTACCGGCCGTCGCGACACCGGTCGCAAAGTAGCGAGCCTGGAACGGAATAACGTTGGTACCATTGCTGAGGGTGGTTTGCGCGCCGAAAGTCGCGCCATCCAGCGCCAGCGGGGTACCGGTACGGTCAAGGATCTGTACGCCGACGTTAGTCGCGCCGCCCGCGGCAGAACCCTGCAGGGCCAGAACGGTTGGGTTAGTGCTGTTAATCGCCGTGCCAGCAAATGCAATCGCGGCCTTCTCGGAAACGGTGATATCGCAATCATTCAGCTGGATGTTGAAGCCCACGGGAGCACTGGTGTTGCCTGCGGCGGCGAGTTTCGCTGAACGAACCTGGCCTAACTGAACGGTCTGGTCGAGAGAACCGGCATCCACTGCGCAGGCCGCATTCACCACTTCACCTTTAAAATGTACCGTGCCGCCGTTCACCGTAACGGGATCGGCTGCCAGGGCTGCAGTAGCGCTCAGGGACAGTGCTGAAAAAACGATAACGGCTAATTTGTTCATGGTAAAACTCCTGTTTATGAATAATCCTGAAGCGATGCTTCACTTAAAAAGACATTTATTGTTGAAAAATAATTTTTGAAACGTAATCCTATTTTTACAGCCTAATTTATTCATCAGGTTGCGACGGTGGGTATAAATAGTCTTAAGTTTCACGCCAAACTCTTCTGCGATCTCCTGGTTGCTTTCCCCTCTGCTCAACATGCTTAACATCTGCTTTTCACGCAGACTCAGCTGGAACTTGGTATGATAATTTCCTGCGGTTTCTTTCTTTAAAAAGAAATTCAGAATACTTCTGGTGTTGCTCTTTTTGTCAAGTACCGTTACTTTGCCAAATAGCTCGGACTTATAGAACGCTAAGTCGCTGGATGCAAAGGCGACAATGTTCTTATTCGAAAAATAAATCCACTCCGAACCGGGAAGGTCGTTAGAGTCCAAATCTATAATCAAAAAGAAATTGTCAATAAACTCTTCTCCAAGCAATTCAATCAGGCCCAGAGTAAAATATTTATCCTTAGATAAAATATTAGTTGATTGATTCATATCTGAACGCGATCTCATCCTTGGGTTGACCTTTAACTCAGCGTTAATAAAACCATTCAGCGAATTGAGGGTAATCTAACATTGCCCACCTCAATGAGACATGTCGCTAACGCTCTAAAAGATATAACAGCCGCTAAGTTGTTTATTCGTAGTTTTTTAATTTGTATTTTTATTTTTTATTGGTGTGAAATTTTGTGATTAAATTTATTCTTGGTTTTTTATAAAACAAAATTGATAGGGGAGGGTTATCATTAAAGCTTGAACAATAGCCCTGCTCTTTGTATTGGAATTTTCTTAGGGAATATTCCTTGTTAAAGGCGTGGGATTTTCTATCTTCAGCGCAGAAAAAATTTTTAAGGGCTTCTGAAGAGCCCTACAGAGGTGGCCCGAGTATACCTTTTCCGCTCGCATCAGAACGCTAATTCTGCGGGGGAAAATAGCATCGTATTTATTCAGAAGCGATGACGGAGGGCTATGGCTAGATGGCGACTCGCCCGGGAGCATTACTGTTTGTGTGGTCAGTACCTTCAACGCGATTGCGGTTGCTCCGCAAATTTGAGCATTGTATTAGCTCTTTTGGTCTTGATGCGCACCTTAAAATATTGTTACTGAGGCGGAGGACATAACCGCGGCTATTTTGCCATCTCCGGGAGATGATGGTTGATAACGTCAAGTACAACGGCAAAAGATCGTATCATTTCATCTGTGCAAAGGAAGCTAATAACATTTACCTCGGAACGCAAACTACCGCCCTGAAGAGAAGGGAGGCAGTATAATTGAGGAAATGATGCAAAAAGTCTTTCTTAACCTGGCTACGGATTCGGAGCGTGATATTAAGATACAAGGGCTGAAAAGCATGGGGGGTCTGTCGCAGCCTGTGCTCACCCTCGTTTGTCTGGGTAATGAATTGATATTAATGTGCTATGGCGTTTTTTGTCTACGATAGCCCGGGGGGACGCCGTTGCAAAACGCTTGCGGGGTTATCAAAGAAGGCGGTATAGCTGCCCGGAGAGAGTAAAAAGCAAAAAGCCTGCTCGAAAGCAGGCTTCTTAAATTTGGCTCCTCTGACTGGACTCGAACCAGTGACATACGGATTAACAGTCCGCCGTTCTACCGACTGAACTACAGAGGAATCGTGTGAACGGGGCGCATATTAACGATGACCATTCCCCTTGTCAAAGCCTGAATCACCTGCGCTTGTTCGTTTGCTGACAATTTCAACAGTGTGCCTGTTTTTCCGGCATTGACCGGCCTGGTGCACCGTTGCAGTGCATTTATACCTCTAATGGGGCATACCGCAATCCGCTTACCGGGCAACAAAATCGCAGTTTGCTATCAGTATCCCTTATTACGCGGCCTGCAGCGGCATTTGCGTCTCTAAAAAAAAGCTGGCAAGCAAATTGCAAAACCTTCTGCATCTAAACGGCCAGTGTTGGTACTGGTGTTCCTTACAGGAGGCAAAATGAACTTAAGACGACTGAAGTATTTTGTGAAAATCGTCGATATCGGCAGTCTGACCCAGGCCGCTGAAGTCTTGCACATCGCACAACCGGCGTTAAGCCAGCAGGTTGCGACCCTGGAAGGCGAGCTGGACCAGCAGCTGTTGATCCGCACCAAGCGCGGCGTCACGCCGACCGAAGCGGGCAAGATCCTTTACACCCACGCCCGCACTATCCTGCGCCAATGCGAGCAGGCGCAGCTGGCGGTCAACAACGTCGGTCAGACGCTAAGCGGCCAGGTGTCAATCGGCCTGGCGCCGGGAACGGCGGCTTCAGCCATTACCATGCCGCTGCTGCAAACGGTGCGTAATGAGCTGCCGGAAGTGATGGTCTATTTGCAGGAAAGCAGCGGAACGATCCTCAACGACAAGCTTATCGACGGTCAGCTGGATATGGCCGTGCTTTACGAACGCTCGCCGGTCGCCGGGATCGTCAGCCAGCCGCTGCTGAAAGAAGATCTCTACCTGGTCGGCACCCGGGATTGTCCGGGGCAGAGTGTGGATTTGACGGCGGTTGCGGAGATGAATTTGTTCCTGCCGCGCGATTATAGCGCCGTCCGCGCGCGGGTCACCGAAGCCTTCACCCTGCGTCGCCTGTCGGCAAAAATTATCGGTGAAATTGAATCCATCACCACCCTGACGGCGGCCATTGCCAGCGGCATGGGCGTCACCGTGCTCCCTGAATCCGCCGCCCGTTCGCTATGCAGCGCGGCTAATGGCTGGATGGCGCGCATCAGCACGCCGTCAATGAGCCTGTCGCTGTCGCTCAATATGTCGGCTCGCGGCAGCCTGTCACCGCAGGCGCAGGCGGTGAAGGAAATTTTGATGTCGCTGGTGAGTCGCCCGTCGCTGGAAAACCGTGAATTATTGTTAGTCAGTTAGGCTATATTCCTAGATGGAATAAGTTGCTGGTTTTTATTATTTGTTAGCAGGGACAACAGACTTTAACAATAGCGCCTATGTTATGTCTGATAGCCCGGAGGAAAGGGTGAACTTCCAGCAACTCAAAATTATTCGTGAAGCGGCCCGTCAGGATTACAACCTGACGGAAGTCGCCAATATGCTCTATACATCGCAATCGGGCGTCAGCCGTCATATTCGTGAACTGGAAGAAGAACTGGGGATCGAAATCTTTATCCGCCGTGGCAAACGTCTGCTGGGGATGACGGAGCCGGGCAAAGCGTTACTGCTGATTGCCGAGCGTATTCTTAATGAAGCCAGCAATGTTCGCCGCCTGGCTGACCTGTTTACCAACGATGCCTCCGGCGTCTTAACCATCGCCACTACCCATACCCAGGCGCGCTATAGCCTGCCGCCGGTGATTAAAGCCTTCCGTGAACTCTTTTCCGACGTGCGTCTTGAGTTAGTTCAGGGAACGCCGCAGGAAATTGAAGCGCTGCTGCACAACGGCGGCGCGGATATCGGTATCGCCAGCGAGCGCCTGAGCAACGATCCGACGCTGGTGGCTTTTCCCTGGTTCCGTTGGCACCACAGCCTGCTGGTCCCCAAAGATCATCCGCTGACCCAGGTGACGCCGTTAACCCTCGATGCCATCGCCCGCTGGCCGCTCATTACCTATCGTCAGGGAATTACCGGCCGCTCGCGTATTGACGAAGCTTTTAACCGTAAAGGACTGATGCCGGATATCGTCTTAAGCGCTCAGGACTCCGATGTCATCAAAACGTATGTCGAACTGGGGCTGGGAGTTGGGCTGGTAGCGGAACAGTCAGGAGACGCGCGCGAGTCTGATACCTTTACGCGTCTCGATACCCGCCATCTGTTTGACGCCAATACCGTCTGGCTGGGCCTGAAGCGTGGGCAGCTGCAGCGAAACTACGTCTGGCGCTTTATTGAACTGTGCAACGCGGGGCTGTCGCTGGAGGAAATTAAACGCCAGGCGATGGAGCCGGAAGAGGCGGCGATTGATTATCAGATTTAGCAGGATGATAAATCAGATATGAGATAGCAAACGAAGCTATAATTTATCCACGATTATCGCCACAAAGGAAGGGAAATTGTGCGGCGTGTGAAACTGCTTTGTTCTCTTATTATGATCCTCACCAGCCAGAGCGCTCTGGCGGTGAGCTACCCGTTGCCGCCGGAAGGAAGCCGCCTGGTGGGCAGTCCGCTGACCATCACTATTCCGCAACACAATACCCAGCCGCTGGAGGCCTTCGCCGCTCAGTACGGCCAGGGTCTGAGCAACATGCTTGAGGCCAACCCCGGCGTCGATGTGTACCTGCCGAAGTCGGGTTCCACGCTGGTGGTGCCGCAGCAGCTTATTCTGCCCGCTACGCTACGCCAGGGCATTGTGATTAACGTGGCTGAAATGCGTCTCTACTATTATCCACCTGAAGGCACAACCGTTGACGTTCTGCCAATTGGAATTGGTCAGGCAGGACGCGAAACTCCGCGTAACTGGGTCACCGCCGTGGAGCGTAAGCAGGAGGCGCCAACCTGGACGCCAACCGCCAATACCCGTCGTGAATACGCCAGCCGGGGCGAAAGCCTGCCCGCGTTTGTGCCAGCCGGGCCGGATAACCCAATGGGGTTGTACGCGATTTACATCGGCCGGCTCTACGCGATTCATGGCACCAACGCCAATTTCGGTATTGGCCTGCGCGTGAGCCAGGGCTGCATCCGTCTGCGTAACGACGATATCAAATACCTGTTTGATACCGTTCCGGTCGGGACGCGCGTGCAAATCATCGATCAGCCGGTGAAATATACCGTCGAGCCGGACGGCAGCCGCTGGGTTGAAGTCCACGAACCGTTATCGCGCAACCGCGCGGAGTATGAATCGGACCGTAAGGTGCCGCTCCCGGTCACGCCAGCGCTTCAGGCCTTTGTGAAGGGGGAGGGCGTTGATGTGAATCGCGCCGAGCAGGCGCTTGAGCGCCGCTCCGGTATGCCGGTGGACATTGGGCATTCAGCTATGCCGGCAGGTAGCGGATTTTAATCTTTTCCGCCACGCTGAAGGGTTTCTGCCATCGCGATAAGGCGCCCGCGGTTGCCGGGCGCTATTGGTCTTCGTGAAGAGTCATTTTGGGTATTTAGCTTCATCTCATTGAGTGATGCCTTAACCAAAGGGATGTTTTTTAAATGCTGCATGGGCTTCATATAATTCAGCAGCGGATTGAATATGAGTAAAGTCTCCCGCATGAACCACGTGGGGGATCATCGACTGAATAAAGGTCCAGATAACCGTACTCGTTACTGCCACCTGATCGGGGACCGCGGCCGCCGGACGGTTTTCCAGCAGGGTATTCCACTCCCTGCAGGCCGCCAGCAGCTGAATCGTGATGCGCTCTATCCACGGATTATGCTGCTTTTCCGCCGGGCGCAGTTTGTGTTCATACACGTTCTGCACCGCCTTTTCACCCGCGGCGAGAATAAAACCCAGCGTTTGCAGATCGCTTGCCTGCGCCAGTGGATCGGCCGGCAGCAGCTTGCGCGCCGGGGAGGCAAGGCCTTCAAAATAGGCCAGTATCAGCGACGAGTCCATCAGACGAATTCCGTTATCCAGCACCAGCGTCGGCGCTTTTACCGCGGGATTGATGCGGGAAAACGCGTCAAAGCTGCTGAATACCGACAGCGGGTGACTTTCAAACTCGACCCCGTAGAGTTCAAGAGAAATCGCCACACGCCTGACATAAGGCGAATCCATCATGCCGATAAGTTTAATCATGATTCCTGTTTTCCTGTCTCTGTGAAATGACGCATCTCAATTCATTGCTACGAATGGCGACTCAATAGCGGCTGGTTAACGCTTCATCACCGGTAGTGAACAGACATTACAATAAAATGTGCATAGCGAATATCATCGGTATCTAACGGATCGGGTTAGTATTACTGACAGGTTGTTGGTCACGTATATTGAGTTAAGCTGCGGGAGTGAAGCATGTCGGATTTTCCACCTATTGCCAGTTTGCGTAGTTTTGAAGCTGTGGCCCGGCTTGGCAGCGTGACGTTGGCGGCGAAAGAACTTCACGTTACGCATTCAGCCATCAGCCAGCAGATTAAAGTGTTGGAGGAGATGGTCGGTTTAAAGCTGTTTATCCGTCACGGTCGCGGCGTGCAGATTAATGAAGACGGGCGGCTCTATGCCTTACAGGTCCGCGAGGCATTGCATCATATCGCTGATGCCACCCGGCTGGTGCAGGTCAAACCGCGAAGGCAGGAGCTGACGCTGGCGATGGTACCCTCCTTTGGTAGCCACTGGTTAGTGCCGCGACTGGAGCGGTTTCGGGCGACATATCCCCATATCTCGCTGCGCATACAGGCAAGCCTGGCGATCGCCAGTATGCAGCAGGAAGGGATTGATATGGCGATCCGTATGGGCAAAGGCGACTGGGAAGGAATGGAAAGCCATTATCTTTTCGCCGATGAGCTTATCGTCGTGGCCGCGCCATCCTAT
The DNA here is from genome assembly GCF_015601345.1 of Klebsiella sp. BDA134-6. NCBI lineage: Bacteria > Pseudomonadati > Pseudomonadota > Gammaproteobacteria > Enterobacterales > Enterobacteriaceae > Klebsiella > Klebsiella sp. BDA134-6. The sequence continues at coordinate 3,816,024 of NZ_CP064784.1, read as the reverse complement.
AACGACGGCGTGCTTCCCCAAACACCGTCAGAGATAGCGAAGAGTAAAATTATCTTCTCGATGGAGTCGTGGAAAACATGGTGCATTAATGCGGGGCTTGAAAGAGAGATTGTGCCCGGCGGTTTGTGCATCAACGACTCGAACCTGGTTCTGGAGGCCGTCCGGCTGGGAAAAGGTATCGCGCTGGAACGCCGCTCTTTAGTTCAGGATGCGCTCTCCAGAGGCGAACTGGTACAGCTTACGCCTTTCACCGCCCCTTATCCCTGGCCTTACTGGCTGGTGTCGCCGCAGGCCGCTGAACAGAAAACCGAAGCCGTTCTGTTTAAGGCCTGGCTTGATGAGGAGGTTGCTGCATGGGGTCAACAAACTGGCGCGCTGGAAGAGAAACATGCGCGAGACGGAAACCGTAGCACCCGCCCGGAGGCGGGATAATTTAGAGTAGGATGTTACTTATCGATTAAATTAAAATCATCCTGGTTATATCTTAATCCGTGAACATGGTCAGGAGTAAAGATAAGATCAATGGCTTTAATATCAGCATCGGAAATATCCAGGCTGACTGCGCCGGCATTATCCCGCATATGCGCTATTTTCCGCGCGCCGGGAATAGGGACGATATCATCGCCTTTACTCATCACCCATGCGAGTGCGAGTTGGGCCAGGGTACAGCCATATTTATCGGTTATCTCCCGCAGTTGACTGAGCAGCTGCTGGTTTTTTTGTAGGGCATCGTTCTGGAAGCGAGGGAGATTGCGACGAAAATCATCATCGGCGAAGCCGGACCGGTCGGTGATTTTTCCCGTTAAAAATCCGCGCCCCAGTGGGCTATAGGGCACAAATCCTACCCCTAATTCGCGGCAGGCTTTGAGAATGTTTTCTTCCGGTTCGCGAGTCCAGAGAGAATATTCAGTCTGAACGGCGGCGATCGGATGAACTTCACAGGCCCGGCGTAAAGTATCGGCAGAGACCTCGGAAAGTCCGATGTGGAGAACTTTCCCTTCCTTGACAAGTTCTTCCATTGTGCCCACCACGTCTTCAACGGGAACGGTGGGATCAACGCGGTGCTGATAAAGGAGATCAATCGTGTCGACGTTGAGACGTTTAAGCGAGCCTTCTACCGCTTCGCGGATATGTTCAGGGCGGCTGTCAACGCCGGCCATACGCTCAAGCCCGTGGCCGCCAGGAAGAATGTGGAAACCAAATTTGGTCGCGATTTGTACCTTGTCACGAATTCCTTTGATGGCTTTCCCGACCAGCACTTCATTATCAAATGGTCCATAAACTTCCGCCGTATCAAGGAAAGTAATCCCCAAATCAACCGCAGCGTGAATGGTGTTAATTGCCTGCGACTCTTCGGCGCCACCATAGGCAAAACTCATCCCCATACAGCCCAGACCTAATGCTGACACCTGAAGTTTGTTCTTTCCCAGATAACGTGTTTTCACCTTATTTTCCTCATTTACCAAGTGTGCTTAGATATATACTTCCAATTTACATTCACAACAATTAATCTCTCTCTAATGCAGTATTTTACGGATGTTAACAATGAAAAATATTCCCGAATTGCAACATGTAGAAATGCTTATTCTTATTGTGAAACATGGAAGTTTTCGTCAGGCAGCAAAAGAGTTGAATATTTCTCCACCAACGTTAACCATCGCCATAAATAATCTGGAAGAGAAACTGGGCGCGAGGCTTCTAAATCGTTCTACGCGCAGTCTTTCTCTGACCGCTATCGGCCAGGAATTTCTGAATGACGTTACTCCTGTGCTCAATGACTACAGGCGGGTGATTGATAACCTTAATGAGCACAGGGCAAAGCCGGAAGGGGTGGTGAGAGTAAATTTGCCGCGAGTCGTGCTGGATCTCTTCTTTCAACGCTATTTCGTGCAGTTCAAAAAAGATTATCCAGATATTAAACTTGAATTATTCACCACCGACAGGAAAATAAATATTATCGATTCAGGGTTTGATGCGGGGATTCGCTACACGCAAGATGTGCCGAAGGATATGATTGCAGTACCCTTTGGAGAAGAGCTCTCTCTTATTGCAGTGGCGAGTCCAGATTTTATAAAAAAGTCAGGGGTACCCTCCTCACCGAAGGACCTCGTGAATTTCAGATGCATCAATCGTTGCTTTCCTGGCGGGCAGCTTTATCGTTGGGAGTTTCTCAACGCTGAGGGCGATAAAACGGAAGTTGCTGTTAAAGGCGATCTTGTTATTGATTCCGATGCGGCAATGATACAGGCTGCGGAATCCGGATTAGGGATTGCTTTTGTGTATGAGAATCTGGTTAAGGTTCAAATTAAAGAAGGCAGTCTTATCCGCCTGCTTTCTGATTATTATTACCCCGCCGATCGTTTTACTCTTTATTATCCGAGCCGCAAACATATCCCCGTGCCGCTGAGAACATTTATAACATGGGTGATGTCGATGAATAAAAATATTCTCCAGCAATAGAATGTGAAAAGGCGGGTGAAAATAACCTGGCTTAAAACCGATCCTATCACCCTCTTTTGTCTTGTCGTACTCCGGATGCCTCTTCGGTTTGTCGTCCGGTCGCGATCCCGCGCCATTAACGCTGCCCGATGCCGTTTTACCGGCGCAGCGCGGGCGCTAAATACCGCTAAACCAGTTATAGCCCTGATCCTCCCAGTAGCCTCCAGGGTTGGTATCGCTGACGAAAATGGCGGCGATATGCTTGGCGTTTTTGAACCCCAGCTTGGTCGGCACCCGCAGTCGTAGCGGAAAACCATACTCCGCCGGCAGCGGCTGACCTGCAAAATCCAGCGCCAGAATGGTTTGCGGGTGCAGCGCGGTGGCCATATCAATACTGGAATAATAGCGATCCGCGCACTTAAAGCCGACATAGCGCGCGTTGAGGTCGGCGCCGACGTGTTGCAGGAATAGCTTGAGCGGTACGCCGCCCCATTGACCAATCGCGCTCCAGCCTTCAATGCAGATCAGCCGGGTGATCTGGCTCTGTTGCGGCAGACGCTGTAGCTGTTCCAGCGTCCACGGCGCTTTTTTCTCCACTTTACCGGAGACTTCCAGACGATAGTCGAACAGATCGACTTCCGGCGCGTTATATTCCGGATAAAAAGCGTTAAACGGAAAGGGGTGGGTAATTTGGTCCGGACGGTAAGTCTGGGCCAGGCGCTGGCCGCTGAACAGCCAGGACTGGACCCGATCGTTCCAGCGCGACATAGCCCACAGCACTTTGTCGACTTGATCGCCATCCTGCATGTTGCATCCGGTCAGCATCGCCACGCCTCCCAGCGTCAGCCCGGATCGCAGAAGTAATCGGCGCTGCACATTTACCAGCTGTTTTTTCTGATCCGGCTCGAGCGCGGGCGCGCGGCGAGTTGGCGCTTTACCCTTCATGTTTACCTCCTGACAGCATGGCCCACAGGGTGGAAGGTACGATTAACACCATCAGCACATGGATAACGACGAACAGCCCGATACCTGCCATGGCGCAGAAGTGGACATAGCGCGCGACAGGAAAACCGCCGAACAGCGCCACCAGCCAGTAGAGCTGTACCGGTTTCCAGATAGCCAGCCCGGAGAGCACCAGCAGCAGGCCGAGCGCCATAACGCCGAGGTACATTAGCTTTTGAATCGCATTGTAATGGCCGAGGCGATGGTTCAGCCGCAGCGTTAAGGTCAGCCAGATATCCTGCCGGAGCGCGGCCAGACGTAGCGGCAGCAGGTCGCGGCGTAGATGGCCGCTGAACAGACTCCACAGCAGGTAGCAAACAGCGTTAACGATCAGCAGCCACATGACCGCCAGGTGCCAGCCAATCGCGCCGCCCAGCCAGCCGCCCAGGGTGAGGGAGGGCGGAAAGCGGAAGTCGAACAGCGGCGAAGCGTTGTAGATTTCCCAGCCGCTCATGAACATTCCGATCATGGCGACCAGATTCACCCAGTGGGTGAGCCTGACCGGCCAGCGATGTACTGGCCGCGACGCGTTGGTTTTCATGCACGTCTCCTGGATTACATCGGCGGTACGGTACCGTCTTTTCCGGCGGAAATGCGGGTGGCGACGCGCTCGCCTTTATCGTTAGTGGCGGAGAACAGCACGATATGCGTACCGGGCTTCAGCAGGCCGCGATCGCCGGGATTGATGGTCACCACCGGCGTATCGTCAGGGACGATGACGTTTTTTTGCCGATCGCCGTATTTAACGGTTAGCGTGCGGCCGTTGGCGTTTACCAGCTTGCCGATGGTGCCGTTGGTCATGGTGTTGATTTTACCGTCGGCGGACTCCCACGGAGAGTGTCCTTCGCCCGTGCCGCGAAGGCTGGCGGCAAACACGTGTACTTCCAGCGCCTTCAGGCTACCGTCGGCCTGGGGGACCGCTGCGGTGCCGATAAAGCTGTCCGGCTTGATATCGTCGATCGAACCTTTGGCGACGCTAAAAACCTGCGTTTTGTCGTTGAGCTTTACGTCGACCTTTTCCCCTTGACGGTTGCTGATTTGCAGATCGGTATCCGAGACCTGGGCGATGGTGCCGCGCAGCGGCGCGATAGCTTTAGCCGGCGCCTGCTCTGCAGCGGCGATGCCGCTGCAGAGCATCAGGGTGGACAACAGTAAACCGGCAATACGATGGCGTGTATGCATGACATTCTCCTGTAATGGTTTGCCGGTTAAGCATGGCCAGGCGATCGGGACAACACCATGTCCGTTTGATGACATTAATGTCATCAAGACGCGGCGCAGAAACTGTTAATCTGTCCGCAGACGTGAAGAGGTGTTAAGCATGCGCATATTGGTGGTGGAAGATGATATCGGAACCGGTAATTACCTGAAGAAGGGGTTAACGGAGGCCGGATACGGCGTTGATTTGGCGCGCGACGGTACCGACGGCTTATTTCGGGCGCTGGAGTATGGTTACGATGCGATTGTGCTCGACGTCATGCTGCCCGGGCTTGACGGCTGGCAGATTATTGATGTTTTACGCAAGAAAAGCGATGTGCCGATACTGTTTCTTACCGCCCGCGACGAGGTGCAGGACCGTATTCATGGCCTGGAGCTGGGGGCGGACGATTACCTGGTCAAACCTTTCTCCTTTACCGAACTGGTGCTCAGGTTACGTACGCTGTTGCGCCGCGGAACCGTACGGGAATCCGATCGCTATGACATTGCCGACCTGCATATTGATGTGCTGCGGCGCAGAGCCACCCGTCAGGACACCGTAATACCGCTGACCAACAAAGAGTTTATGTTGTTGCATCTGCTGGTCCGGCGTGAAGGAGAGGTGCTGTCGCGCACCATGATCGCCTCGCAGGTATGGGATATGAATTTCGACAGCGACACCAACGTGGTGGATGTGGCGATCAAACGCCTGCGCGCCAAAATCGACCGGCCGTTCGATATCAAACTTATTCATACCGTACGCGGCATCGGCTACGTTTGCGAGGTCCGCTCATGAAGGTGCTGGCCCGGCGCTGGCAGGCGACATCGTTGACGCTGCGAAGCGCCGTTCTGTTTGCCCTGGTTGCAGCGCTGGTGGTCAGCGCCGCCGGGGGTTACTTATATCACGCCATGCGTCAGGAGATGATTCACCGTAGCGATCTGCAGGTGACCGGGCGCATAGAATATTACCGAAACGTCCTGAGTAAACGCTTTCCGCTGGAGCGGCTGGTGGCGAACACCGGGATGTTCGAAAACATGTTGGGCAACGAGCAGGACGTTTTAATCTTTCGTATTCCGGGACAGGCTCCGTTAATTAAGGTGAATCCTGCCAGGATTCAATTACCGTCGGTGACGCCGACGCCGGCGGATCGTCCGCAGCGCCTGAATGAGGTACAGGGCGGGATGACCGGGCAGGGGGTTCCGCTGCGTGTGGCGTCGGGGCTGGTGACGCTGGAAGATGGCAGGGTACTGCAAATTTCTGTCGCGCATGTGATGGTAAATGAACAGAAAATGCTGGCGCGCTACCTGTGGCGCGTCATCGCGGCGGTGGCGGCGGCTTTTTTGGTGATTGCGCTGCTGGGCTACTGGGTGATGCGTCGCGAGCTGCGGCCATTAAGGCGTATGGCCGCTGAGGCGGCGGTCATCACGCCCAGTACGCTGGCGACTCGCCTGAGCGAACAGGACGCGCCGCAGGAGCTGCAGCAGCTGATTGTCTCCTTCAACGCCATGCTCGACAGGCTCAACGAAGGCTATCAGCGCCTGACGCGGTTTTCCGCCGATCTGGCCCACGAGATCCGCACGCCGGTGGGGGCGCTAATGGGCCAGTGTCAGGTGGCGCTGTATCAGCCTCGCAGCGTGGAGGAGTATGAAACGTTGCTCTCCAGCAACATGGAGGAGCTGGAACGCATTTCACGCATGGTGGAAAATATTCTGTTTCTGGCGCGCGCCAGCCATGCGCAGTCGGTGCTGAACTGCCGGGAACTGGATATTGCTCAGGAGCTACAGCGTGTCGCGGATTATTTCGAGGGGCTGGCGGAGGAGCGCGATATTCAGCTGATTTGCGAAGGTGAAGGGCAACTGCGGGCCGATGCGATGCTGTTTCAGAGGGCATTAAGCAACCTGGTGGCCAACGCGGTTCGCTATGCCGATGAAGCGAGCCAAATCATCTTACGAGCCGGCATGGAAGAAAACCGACAGATTATTCAGGTGATTAATCAAGGCCCGCCGATTGCGCAGGTACATCTGGAAAAGCTGTTTGAGCGTTTCTATCGTGCAGACGCCGCGCGCAGTAGCCACGCCAGCGGGCTGGGATTGTCGATCGTACGCGCAATTATGACTCTGCACGGCGGTGAGGCCCGCGCTCAGTGCCTGCCGCAGCAGCCGGGCGCGCAAATCGTTTTCAGCCTGATTTTCCCGAAACGCTCAACGTAGCGGTAAACAAAAAGCCCGCTTAAGTTTCCTTAAGCGGGCTTTTCTAATATGGCTCCTCTGACTGGGATCGCCTTTGCCATTAACGGGCTGATTGAAAAGCTAAATCCCGAAATTAGGGTTGTCGAGACTCTCTGAGTTGCAGGCGGGAGACCGAGAGAACGGCAGTGACGCGCGACAACTCAGCATGCACTGTGCCAATACCTGAACGGCTTTTTCGGGACAGGTCGTAAAACGGTCAATGCCTTGCATGTTATTCACTGAAATAGCTGAATGCGTCTTCAGCTTTGCAGTAACGACGCATGAATCTCGTGTCCCCTCTCTCCATAATCAGTTTTATAGGTTTACACCTATATAGTATTTGACCTATATTGATTTGGAGGTCCCGTGTGGATGATTAAAACAACGGATACGTTTGAGCGCTGGTTTACCTCGCTCAACGATACCGATAGGGCCAGCGTGCTTGCAGCGCTGTTGGTCCTGCGAGAAAAGGGGCCGGGTTTGTCCAGACCTTATGCCGATACGCTCAGAGGCTCCCGCTACAGCAACATGAAAGAGTTGCGTATTCAGAGCCGGGGCGAGCCGATACGGGCATTTTTCGCTTTTGACCCGGCCCGTACCGGTATTGTGCTTTGCGCCGGAAATAAGGTCAGCAATGAAAAACGTTTTTACGATGAGATTCTCCCGGTGGCTGACCGGGAATATACCAACTGGCTGAACACATTAAATGAGAAGGAGTAACGCGATGGGCAGAACGCTGGAACAGCTTATTGCGGATGAAAAACCTGAAGTTGTGGCCGAAGCCGAGGCTATGGCTAAGGATATTTTGCTCAATATTCATCTTGCTGAGTTGCGTGAGAGGGTGCAGAAAACGCAGGTGGAAATGGCGCAGGAATTAGGTATCAAGCAGCCTACCGTCGCGGGAATGGAAAAACCGGGCCGCGACCTGAAGCTCTCCACGCTCAAACGTTACGTTGAAGCGGCGGGCGGTAAGCTAAGCCTCAATGTTGAGCTGCCGGATGGGTCGCATTACGGGTTTGTACTGTAAATACTGGCTCAGGCCCCCATTTCCATGTCATCCAGTCAGGAGAGAAGTCTTCTGGCAAATGTATTAAGCCCGGCGGGAAACAGCATGATCTGAAAAGCAAAAAGCCTGCTTCAAAAGCAGGCTTTTCTAATATGGCTCCTCTGACTGGGATCGCCTTTGCCATTAACTGGCTGATTGGTAAGCTAAACCTAAAAAGTTAGGTTGTCAAGACCACCAGAATGACCACCATTTTCTACCTGCGATATAGCAGTTAAAAACAATGTCGCTTCTTATCTAGGCGTCCTCTATTAAAAACGCTTTCAATTTTTCCAGCAAGATATCCGTCTCTTTAAGTTCGCATTCCCAAACTACCAACGTTTGCCAGCCCATTTCGTGTAACTTTGATAAGCTCATGGAGTCCCTTGATTTATTTCTTTCCAGTTTTGCAAACCAATATTCCTGATTTGATTTTGGCATGCGATTTCGCCGACATCCCTTATGACCATGCCAAAAGCAGCCATGTACGAAGATGGCTTTGCGCTTTCCCCAAAAGACTAAATCGGGCTTGCCAGGCAGTCGAGGGTCGCATAAACGATAACGAAATCCGGCATGATAGACGAGGCGTCTGACGATTAGCTCAGGCTTAGTATCTTTCCCTTTAACTCGGGACATCACAAAGCTTCTTTTAGCCGGTGTTACTGTATCCATCAGAAAACCTCGCTATGCTGTCGATTGAAGACGCTTCAGATGCAAAGCGTCTTCGGCTGAATTAGAACATTGTCCAATAGCGCTAAGCTAAATTTTAACCTCGGTTAAGTTTCGCCAAAGCGCGCAGTGGCCGTCTTTCCAGTTCAAAGGTGTCGATAAATCGTAATGGCGCTCCTATATTATCTAATCCAAAAGAACCAATTAGGGCATCACGTTCAGTGTCCCGGCATTGCCATAAGGGATGTGTAACAGCCGCGCGCCAAAGATCTTTTCCATCATTTATTTCAAGAACTGGTAAAGAATGTTCCTTTAACAATTTGATAGTCCCCGGTCGTAACGCCTCGACATCCTCCGCAAGTTCAAACGCTCTTTCTTTCCATCCTTTCATTTCTGGATGGTTCCAGTCTTCAATATTCAGGCCGCATGCGAATTCCGGCATAACCATGGCGCGTAAATAGGCTATTCCTAAACGCCAGTCCAGTAAGCCGTGATATTGGCGGTTTCCGTAGCGTTGTATACATTTGTAACATGCTGTCCGACATTGATCTGGATGATCTTTCTTTAGAAAATCAACCATCGGCCAGCCGCGTTCATCTTTCAGAATTTCATGCAGCAATTTGATTATTAAGGGAGAACTGCCGGCAACCGCCGGTTCGGCAAGACGTCTGCATAATCCTGAGCCATTGATTAACGCGTCTGCGATTTGCAGTATAGGTTTGCCAAAATGCAATCGAGGTTCAAGCATTTCGAACTCATCAGGCGAGACATCCAGATAGAGGGCGGCCTTATGCGTTAATATTTGAATCGCGCTGATGGCCGCCGCTCGCGTAGGCAAGTGCATATGCTCGCCATACCTGGCGACCATATTCAAATTAAGACGAGGATCGAACCTTGTTAATTCGAGATGAAGCGACTCAGTCTCCTTACTGGAGACCAGACCGAAATTTCTGCTCTCGCCTTTACGCCGCCAACGTGAATTATCTTGCTCTTTTAACCAATTAGAATCAATCGCTTGCTCGCCTTTAATCGGCGAGCGGTAAGCAACGAAAGGAACCGGCGCTTTTTGATCGCTTGTGAGGTCGACAGTAAAACGTTCTCCTTCTTTTTCTCCATTAATAGGACCGTCGTTAAGACGCAGTATAGTGACTTCTCCACGTCGTATGATCAAGGGATCACAGTGTGTCGGAGTTTCTTCGTTTAATACTGTCGCGGTAGTCTTTAAAGACATGCGGGTAAAACTATCCAGATCGTCTTTGGGCTCGAAATCCGTACGGAAAGCGGCAGGCGTGATGTAGAGTTTGAACTCGTCAGGATTTATAGGCGCGCCGCAATCCTTACATTGAATTTCATTGTCTGGTTGACGCAATTCCAGCTTTGCGGAACCGCATGCCGGGCAAAATGCGACATGACTGGATGACTCCAGCCACGAGCCCACCGTAGAGAGGTCCGACACGCGATTATTCCGGTTATGCGGTTCCCGATAATTTCCTGTGAAGCCGATCACCTTGTGCTTTTTCTTATCCTTAATTAATACCGAGCCGGGAGCATACTCGAATACCGCAAGGTCAAGATCGCGATCCATTGTCGACCATTCGTATTCAGTCTGGTTGTTCAGACCTTTTTTCTCACGTAATCCCAGATACAAATTGCGTACCCGGGTCGGCATTCCATACATCGGCAATTTTCCGCATTCAGCTAGAAAACGGGCGAGCCCCACGTTGTCGTCAGGCGCGTAAGAGTTCAGTTCGGCGATTTCATCGATTATTTTTTTTGCATTCAATGCGGAATGAAGATTCTGACGTTGTTCCGGATCGAATGTCGACGCTTCGATAAAACGTTCGCGTATATTCTGTGTCGCTTCCAGCGCGCCCTGCAATCGTTCAGCCCAGTTCGCGTTATCGTCATAATAGTAATCATGCGTAGAAACATATTCGCCATGAACGTCAGGCGGGACAAGTTTATCGCCAGGAAAATCTATCCCGTTCTCGCGATCTTCTTCACGCAATAGATTAAAGGCGCTTCTGAGCCAGACTTTACGCAAAAGCCTTAATGGGATAGCGTCGTGATCTACCGCCAAAAAGGGTGGGGGCGGCGGATCGCCTGTAATCGCGTGAGGATGGGCGAAATAATAGGCGTCGTGAGTCCGTCCACGGCAAAACGTAATGACAAAAGAATAAGCCTGACCGCGCCGCCCGGCCCGGCCGACGCGCTGCTGGTAATTAAAACGCTGAGGCGGCATGTTGGCCTGATAAACCGACTGAAGCGAACCGATATCGATGCCAACCTCCATTGTCGTGGTGACGGCAAGCATATCGATCTCGGCGTCCAGTTTTTCAAGTTCGCTCATCTTATCGACGAAAATCCCTTTGAATTTACGAAGTCGATCGGAAAAGTCATCAGTCTGCCCTGTCAATTCTTCAACGTTCAATCGAAATCGCTTAACGCCGTCCCGTTCGCCGCGCACAATGCGTTTGCCAAGGAAATTCTGTTCCCATAGCGTTTCAACAGAATCTTTGGGAGTGATATCAAGCGGTTCCGCGCAACGGGTACAATGTTTAAACCCTAGATGTAAGTGGATCCGCCCACAGTTGCCGCATTGCCAGTAGGGATCGCCTGATTTCGCTACCTTGAGGAACAATTTGCCAATATTGAATAACCCTGCCGTATGCTCTCGAGCAGCGAACTGATTTAAGACTAGCGTCAAATTATCCAGATACTTATCGTCGCCGAATACGGCTCTGGCGACACGCTTGACTTTCGCTTTTTTAATATCTTCTCCAACGTACCAGCCGTCGGATTGTTCAGGATCGACATATTTGTTTTCTTTTACGCGATAAACGCCGGCGAACACTCTTAACCAAGCGTCGAGTTCGGGCGTATCCTCATTATCCGAGACGCAGGGATACGCCAGACCCGTTTCCTCTAACGCGAAAAAAGTATTGGCGAAAATAACATCGTCTATCAATTCAGATTGATCGTCTATAATCCTTTGTTTGATCGCCAGCCTGTCAGATAAAGAAAGTTTTTCGTGGTACCTAACAATGTTCTTATCTTTTACAAAGTTTTCGTACCAAACGACTTTGTCGTTTCCATCAGCGCTCGGGCGATATTTGTAAGGTGATATTCCCAACCCAGCTAATTCTGAGGATATTTTTCCGATGGAGTCTCCTTCTGACTCCAATAAGCTATCTATTTTTACCCGTCGGAATTTACAAAGGCTCGCAATATCTTTTTGCCTTGTTTTGAGCTCATACAGCCTGTCGAGTTCATCATCATCCCCAGCTTGTATCGCTTTATCTCTTTTTTCTTTAAATTCTTTTTCTGGAATATATTCTTTTTCCGCCTCGCTGATCATCGTTCTGGCGGCCGCGACCAGTATTTCCCTGCGCAAATCGCGTAAGTGCAGGCGTTCGATCTCCAGCGCCATCGAAGCCGCATCCTGTCGGCTATCCGAAAAGACAATACTCTTCGCATCCGCGCCTATCGCATGCAGCAATTCGAATAGCTCTGTCGCTACCAGTTGAGATGATTTCGTCACGCCGGTACGGAATGCGCGAATAGGCGTTCTGGCGCGGTTAGTTGCCGGTCGACTGGAATAGTCGATACCGCAGTTAGGGCAACAGAAAGGTTGTGCGGAAGGCGGTTTTACCGGCTCTCCTTTTTTCGCCGGGGGCGGGTTCTGAAAATAGAGATATCCGCGAATCGCCTCGGGGTTCAATGGCGATGTTTCTTGCCCGACAGTCGCAATACCTGTGACAGGATTCAGCGTCGCCTCCTGCCAAACATCCCACCTTTTTTCACTGGCTTCACTAGCGGCGGGCGTTTTTTCAACAGGCCAGAAAACCGCAAATTCATCCAGCGCCATATCATCGTAATATTCCGCGCCGGGGCGTTCGGGAAGATTTTCAAGATTGGTCGTCGAGGGTAATAGTTCTACCGTAGCGCCTCCGCAATTTTGTCCCCTCTGACCACCAAGCAGTAAATCGCCGCAAGCTTCACAATAAAGCATTTCGAATAAACGCCGACCGCGCTTTTCTTGTGAGGTTGAAGGCGCGTGCGACAGGCCACGTTCTAGGCAAAAATCGGCGAATTTCGCTTTTCGCTCTCCGGGCGAGACCGACGCGAAGAAACCTTCAATATTTCTTACGAACGTATGCACGCGAAAAGCCGGCGTAGCGGCGTCAGGCTTATCGCAGTCAAGTACGGAATCCGGAAGCGCGCGTAACAACATTAATCCGCGTAACGCGAGCTCAGATTCCTTCTCTCCATCCAGGCTTTCCGCCAGAAAAATTTTGTCGATGATATGCTTGGGAGACGTGGCACGCGGCTTGTCGCCTTTTTTTTCAATGCAGGCGTGGGTTAATAACGCGGCTGCGGTTTCCGCCGCCAGCTTAACGCCTTGACGGCTATTTCGCTCTTTTACGCCAAGAGCCTGAAAAGCGTTAACTAAAGCTCGCTCAAACTCGTCTGTCATCTTTACGCGGCGGACAACGTCGCCTTGCCCTGTAAGCGCCATCCTCATCAGGGCGGCAAAAGGCCGCGCGTCAACTTTACTTTCTGGTTCAGGTATGAAGGGAGTACCCTCAACGACGCAGTTACGCCAGAATTCCGGAGAGTCGCTGCCCTCATCCCGGGGATCGCTACAAGTGCCGAAGGGAGCGAAGAGATCGCGTAGATACTTTCTCGATTGTTCTCCATCCGCGCCTTCCATCGGCAAAGACGCGGAAGACGCCAGCAAACGCAGCTTATAGCGGTGCTTCGGATCGTCGAGTCCGAGTCGAATGATTAGCGACTTAATCAACATTGCGGTTTCCGTTCCTGCGGAGCCGCGCATTAAATGTAATTCATCGAATACCAGATAGAAGTAAGCGTCTTCATTACTCATCAGCCATTCGCGCGTCATGTCGAAAATAGCATCTTCGACTTCTCGCGAAAGCATCGCTCCCAGCATGGAAGCGTTGGTGACGAGTACGTCAGGCGGAGCGGCCTGCATATCCCAACGAGTAACCATCTCGCCACCGTCTGTTGAAGGAAAGATATATCGGGTCTTCTCCGACGATTTTGCTTTTTCTTTGTCGAATGCGCGCGCGGCCTGTTGATTATAATCGATTCGGTTCAACGCCTTACGTAATTTTTCAAGGTTACGGGCGCGGCGACTTTTCTCCGTACGCTCGCCGGAAAGGCGGGGATGGCTGGCGTAACCGGTAACCGGCGTGGCACTGGTATATTGTCCGAAGAAGATGCGGTTTCCGGCGAAACGATGTTCCATCGTCTGTCGCGCTTCATCGGAATCCAGCGTTTTGCGCAAACGCGCCATTTGATCTTCAACTAAAGCGTTCATCGGATAAAGCACTAACGCTCTGATCGCTGCCGGGCGTTTTTCTCCTTTACGACGAGAAACCCAGTTCGCTTCCGCATTATGCCACCAGCGATTTTGCAGGTAGCTATCGCGGGGAGCGGGCCAACCGATCGCCTCATTCGATAATGCGGCCAGTATGGGCAACATAAAGCTTTCTGTTTTTCCCGATCCCGTCCCGGATGTCACTATGCCAGGGCAACCGGCACGAATGCCTCGTTCCAGCATTTTCACCTGATGAATATAAGGCGCATGGACTGACCGACGCGGCCAAGACGCGTCGCCGGATTTTGAATCAAACAAACCGGATAACGCTAGTTCGACGAACGCTTCTCGGCTTTCCTGCGATAAGCTATTTAACGGACCGTTTTCCATATCGGCCAAATCTTCAAGAGTTTTATCTGAAGACTCATACCGTAAAACGGGTTCAATATAGGGCTCTGCGGCGAACTCTCCGCTGCTGTTCAGCAATTCGCGCCTTGACGCCGCGACGAACGGGTCGGCAATTCGGAAACTGGTTTCAATATATGATATAAAGAAATCCTGAATACGGCGAAAGCCGCCAATCGGATCTAACATGATTTCCTTCTCCTGTAATTTATGGAGCGCAGATTTCGCTATTTTGCAAATTTGCGAATAAATCGACTAATCGCTTTTGATGCGCCGTTTTGTCTTCGTCGTCGGCCAACCCGACTTCCAGCGCCGCTTTCGTCGCCCGCAGCGTATTTACCACGTTCAGACGATCGCCCGACATTTCATCCGCAATGGCAAGTTTTTCCGCAAGCGATTCTGGCGGCGCGGCTTCGGGCGTTAGTTCGCTATGATGTCTGGTGGAGAGATAAAGCGGCGCACGCGTAATCGCATTTCGAACGACAATGTTTTCCACCGGCAGAAAAAGATGTTCCTCCTTTATCTTTTCCGCTTCCTCGTTATCTTCATTCGTAATTGTGCCGCACACCAGGAATCGTCGGGGCAGATCGCCACTACGCAACCCCTCTTTCAGAGCAGGCAGCCAGAAACGCGCGGCGGAGCATTCGACGCGTTCGATGACGGCAAGAATTGTTCGGGGACGATGGGCGTCACTTAATAACAATCCTTGATAAAGCGGCGTCGCCAGATTATTTCCTGCGCGGATCCACAGATCTTCATAGGAAATAATCGTCGGATCGGCAATTTGTCGGATAGCGCGTCCTGAAGAAATAAGCGACGCGGCGATAGCCAGAAAGTCCTGTGTTTCAGAGCCGTAGAGCAACGGGCATTCGCCGGCAAGCGTCAACGCCAGGAATTGCTCCATCAGTATTTTCCCTTCGTGCGTCAGTAGCTTGTTTTCACTGATGATACGGCCCAGTTCTGCGCGGGAAACTGTTTTAGCTTCGGCGGGAAGACATATCGCAGGGATCGCCGAATGCGCCATTCGACGCGCTTTTTCAGCAATAGCGGCATTGATTTTCTCAAGTTCGATCCGCGCCAGCGCAACGCGCTCTTCAACTTCCCGAAGCGCGCCTGAAGACGCTTCGCGTTTGATCTCCAGAGAAGACAACGTCCGGCGCTGACTTTCGTTTTGACGGCATAAATCTGCGGCGGCGTTTTTCAGCCGGTTGATTTCGCTTTCGAGAGCGTCTTTTTCATGTTTTAACGTTTTTTCTATGCTTAACTGCTTTTCTTCGAATTCCTTTTGTAATTTTTCTTCTTCGTCCAAACGTAATTGCGCGATTTGCTGTTCGATCTCGCTTTTTCTCTCCGTCTGAAAGGCCGTCATTTCCGCTTCAATCGCTTCGCTACGGCGCAGACGTTCGGCGCAAAAAGCTTCGTTGAGCGCTTTTTGTTGTTCGGCGCGCAACCTGTCCCGTTCTTCTTCCGCGATGCTTTGTATCTGGCGTTCAAGCTGAGCGGCGATACGCACGTCATTCAACACAGCTTGGGCGAGTTCTCGGGCCAGCGCGTCCTCTTCTTCTATTTTTTTCGCCAACTCTCCGGAGCGGAGAATCTGAGCGGCAGCCAGCAGATCGTCGACGCCGGATTTCAATTTTCCGTTTTGCTCGTCGACATGCTTGCGAAGCCATGAAGCGATCTGCGTTGACGAGTTGGCTCCGGCAATAAGCTGAACGGCATTTTCAATGTAATGTTTATCAGGTGTCCAGTCATGGCGTCGCGTGGGCGAGGCATCTGCGTCCGGCATATAAAATATTTTGTTATTTTCAGACAGACCGGATACGGAGATGATTCCGCTGTTATTAAATGCATATTCGGCAACGTACTGATTCCGTGACAGAATAAAAAAACCTGGTTTCGACTCTGTCAGGTTCGCCAGAATGACTCCGCCCGCCTCGAAGCGAATAGTCCATTGCCCCGGTTCGCCGCACGTTTCGATGCCTTCCAGGCTCAGACGATGGCGAGCTTTCTGAAGAGACTGCGCCGAGGATAAATCATAATAAGGATAAATACGGCGAGGATGTTTCGCTCTCGTCAATTTGCTGCGCGTATTGGTATCTACCTGAAAGATGATCCAGTCGTTTGGACGAAGCTGAGACGCGTCGAATCCGGTAAGTTCGACTTCACCTGTACGAGGAAACATTTTTTTAGGGTTGTCGATTGCGTGCCAACCATTTTCCGTTTGCTGAGCAACGACTTTAAAATACGAGAACCGATCGTTTCGTCGATCGTATCGGCCAATATACCAGGGAAGATCTTTCATTATTCTTTTCCTTATTTTTCAGCCTATAACGCCAGACGTCCGTTTTGCCACCGCAGGCGCGTTTTCCCGCCGGAATGGCGCGCTGCTGCAACTAAACGATTTGCATCATCGCCGTCATCCGGCGGGAATGGAGCGAAGCATCCGGGAAGCAGTCGATTCAGCCAACGGAAAGCGACGTCGTCGATAGGATAAGCGTATCCGACTTCCGTCGGGCCGCCGTTTCTGAGCATGCTGCGTCGTAATCCCATCGCCAGCGCGTCAGGCAAACCATAATCGTCGGCAAGGCAAATAAAGCGATGATTCCCGACGCGTCTGAATGTCGGGCGGCGCGCACTCACATTCGCGGCGATAATCGCGGCGGTTCGGGATAAGAAAAACGCCATTTTGCGCCGGGAAATAACCTTGTATACATCATGATCGCGCCCGCCCGGATGGACATGGCGCGTTAAAAGCGTCGAGGCGTTATCGGAGGCCGCATGCGGAGAGAAACGCCCTGAACGCCAGTCCCACACTGCTGCTTGAAGGTGGAATTCGGCGGTACGACAGGTCGAGGTTAACGCGAGCGGCGTCATATCAGGCGTTGACGATGTATCAATAAGCGGCCATTCCATAACTCGGGACAACTCGACAGGATCATCGATCTCCGCGCCGCATACGGGAGGAGACCAGACGCTTACGCCGCTGCGACGAAAGCATTTTCCGCCCAGCCCGGAGACCGCTTTTTGAAAATCATCCATAAGGCTGGCGCAGGTAGCGCCTTCCACGACGATCATGCTGTTATCCCCATCGCGGATACGAAGCAGCGAAGGTTTGACTAACGTCCATACCCGACCTTTCCAGCCTTGGCGTAAGCGTGGTTCTATCAGACCTGCGTCATGCAAACAGCGAATCAAATGCCACACATTGACGCTGTCTGCGGCGCGTTCCAGAAGCGCGACCAATTCGATTTCCTCCCATCCGCTGGCGCCGCTTGCGTAAATCGCTTCAAGGAGATGTTCGAGACGTTCATCGTTATTTTCTGTCGTCAGAGGGATCTCAATGTGGAATGCCGGCGTTGTCAGGGGAGACGTCTTCCAATCGGTAAGAGGTTCGAGGCGATATCTGGCGCTATCTTCCTGCGCAGGACGAGGAACGGCGCGCTCGAAAAAACGCGCCCGTTGTCGCCATGGCGGCGTTTTCTCGCCGATTTCCAGCTCAGGTTCGATAATAAACTCGCCGTTAAGAGGCATTGATGACGTCAAGCGTCCATCTTCTTCCCTGACGCTAACTTTCGCGCCGTTTCCCTGAGGCGAGTAAATTCTGTAATTTTGCGTGTCTGAATGTACGGTTGGTAGAAAAGCGGGTAGTCCCAGCCACCCGCCCGGCACTCGGATGCCACCGGAAAGCTGTAAGCGAGAGATCTGTTCATCCAGCGTAGTCGATGATGTTTTCAGCGCACGAAATATTTCCATCGCCGCATGACGACTCTGCGGACGCGACGTCAGAATCCAGTCGTTTTCTGTGACCGCATCGTCAAAATATTGGCTCGCGCGCGCAGCGTATTTACAGGATAACGCGATGTGAAATTTGAAAGAAAACGCATCGGGAGCGGCTATAGCTCTCCAGCATCCATGGCAGACTTGATGGAAAAAGAGCAGGCCGCTCTGCGTGGCGATGCCCAAATTATAGCTATTTCCCGCAGAAGCCGATAATAACGCGTCAGACAACGAAGGGGCGAAAACGCTTTCGTCATTCTCGCTTGCGGCGCTGAAGTAACATCGCGAACCGTCGAAATCGACGCGCATATCGATGAACGCCTTACGCGTCTCAACATCGGAGATCAACGCTATAGCCCGCTGTCGCAAACGCCAGAAAGGCATGTCGGCAAGCGCTCTGCGTCCTGAAAACCAAGCGTCTTTAAACTCGCTAAACGCCTGTTTCAGCGCATGAGCGTGAGAGGCGTTCTCTTTCAGGATAGCGACCTGAAAATAGCTGATCAACAGCCGTGGACTGGAAATGGTTTGCGGATGACTCGTAAGAACACGGCGCATCAAGCGCACATCCGCTTTCCCGGGAAAAGCCAGACGCAGGGTATATCCGATATGGCTCCAGCTTGGGGGGATCTCCGGTAGGCACAGTCGGCGATAAGGTTCTCCTTTCTGAACTCGTCGTTCAAGCCAACCGGCCAGCGCTTCCCACATGGCGTTAACGCCCGCCAGATTCTGATAGCTATGTCCGGTCCGCAGCCAGTTCTGTAACTTCAGGCGAAAGTCATTGTGTCCTTCTTGGGCATCGAATTGACTGCTGATAAGTAGCGTCATGACAAGATAAGTGAAATATCCGGGCGATTTGTCATTGGATCTTTCCATCATGCCGCTTTCAAGGCGCTGAGGCAGATCCGGTATGTTCGACATACAGGTCCGAAATGCTTCTTCTATTTCATCCGCACCGACGCCGCTTCCTGCGAATGCCGCCGAGAGCGTCGACGGCGTCACTTCAAACCAACGAATATCCTGTGCGTCGCCGTCGGCGCCGAAACGGAGAAAATAATCGACTAGCTTACTTTCCCAACCATCAGGTGTTACGGGCAGCGTCCAGTTCATGCCTATCTGTTCTCCGTCTGATGGCTGTCGTTTCGGACCGATGCCGCCAGAGGCTCTAGTATGCGCTCGGCCAGAAAACGGACGGAAGGAACGGCAAGTCCGTCGCCAATGATCTTAAACGCTGATTGATACGCGGTCGGAAGGATAAAATCTTCCGGTAGCCCCATCAATGCCGCCGCTTCTTTAACCGACAGCAGGCGCGTTTTCACCTCGCCTTTATCGGCGACAATAATACGGGCGCGGGATGCGCCGCCTTTCGGCGTTCTCAGACAACCGATAACAGGAGAAAACGTGATTTCTGCTCGTTGCCGGTTAACGCCTTTTTCTCTGCGCATGCGAAGATAAAGACTGCCTATTGTCGTTTCTCCTGATTCCCGCGCCTTCGCCAAACGTGTCAGATGCGCCGGAGCCATCATATCGATCAGTCTTTGGGTTTCATCGGCAGAGTGCCATAATGTGTTTTGATCTTCACAATCAATAAGGTCGGTAAGTTCCTTTGTTCTCGAACCCGGCGCATCGCCGGGCGTCCACCAGATCCAGTCGCCGAGCGTCTCCGCTGGAAGCGCTTCGCAGGCGCGAAGAAGCGAAGAAGAATGCCATTGCGTTAGAGGTTCTTTTGAAAGTAAAGATGCAGGAACGGAGAACTGACGACTAATCGCAACAATAAACACGCGGGGTCTGGATTGAGGCAAAAAGAGCTTTGCATCGATGATCATTGCGCCATAGCGATAGCCCATTTTACTTAACTGGCGACATATCGCAGCGAAATGCCGTCCCTGATCCAATGTCAGCAGCCCAAGGACATTTTCAAGAATCAGTATCGGCGGCTTCCGATTTCCCTCTTCAAGTTTGTCTACTAGATCAAGAAAAGGCCATATCGCGCCGGAACGCGTGGTTTCATCCTCACTAGCGTCGATTTCGCCGATCCCAAGTCCATTACCAGCCAGAGACAAGTCCTGACAGGGAAATGAGGCCCAGACTAAATCTGCGGATCCTGTTAAATCGTCTGGTTTTATTTCACGTACATCGCGGCCATTAAAATGTTCGGCTCCCCAATTTTCGATATAACTCGCCGTTTTTATCGGATCCATATCGTTGGCGAACAGACATCGCCATTTTTTTCCTAAGCCGGCCCGGGCCATTCCGCCACCGGCGAAAAACTCATAGAAGCCAAATTCCGCCTCGCGCGTTTCTTCTGATCCTGATCCGTTCTTGCTCGTAACGGCTTCTTTTTTCATTGCCTGACCATAAATTTATATTGATGAATCGGAGGGGGATGCTTAACTGCCGCAAACGATGCTGTCGGAGAGATAGTCTATAAAATCATGAGGATAATAGCTACATGGACATTCGGCTTATTACCTGGACTTAAGTACTGGTGATGAGCTATCCCTTAACTGTTAATGGTATGTTTCTGATTCGAATAGCGAAATAGATCGTCTGATTTTATTCGCGAGGTTGTGTCGTTGACATAACATATTTATATTTAAAGAAATAATTTATTTATAGACAGGAAAACCGAGTATGGAGTCTGTTATTCGTCCCTGGTCTGAGCTTGAGCAAAGCTATGATGGAACGATCTTATTAGGCAATGGCGCGAGTATCGCCGTAAGCTCTCGTTTTGCGTATAGATCTCTGCTTGAATGCGTCAGACAGCGAGAGAGTCTGGCGGAAGACGCGCGCAGGCTGTTTGATTTTTTTGAAACCGAAGATTTTGAGCTTATCCTCCGCATTGTCTGGCAAGCTTCTAACGTCAATAAATCTTTACGAATTGAGGATGCGCGTACTCACGAAGCCTACCTCAGTATTCGTGAATGCCTTATTCAGGCCGTTCGCGATGTACACCCCGAACACCATGAAGTTAGCGGGCAACTGCCTTGTATTTATGATTTTTTGAAAAGATTCGATACGGTTATTTCGCTCAACTATGACCTTATTGTTTACTGGACGATGACCTACGGCTTGGATAAAAACGATCATCACCGGTTTAAGGACTGTTTTCTTGCCAGAGGCGTTTTTGCAGAAGACTGGCAGCGGTTAAGAGCGCCATACGGCCATGAACAATCCAATACGCTTGTTTTTTATCCGCATGGCAGTCTCGTATTATGTCGAAACCGTATTGAACATGAACATAAAATTCATATCCGGGGAGCGGGGCTGCTTGAATCCATTCTGGAACGATGGCAGAGCGAGGAAGTTATTCCTCTGTTCGTAAGTGAAGGAACGCATAAGCAAAAAGTAAACTCCATTCAAAATAGTTTCTATCTTTCAACGGTTTATAGGGAAGTTCTCGTCGAGCCGCGAGAAAGTCTGGTGATTTTGGGTTGGGGAATGGGGGAGCATGATATACATCTGTTAAAACGCATGGAGGGAACAGGAATACAGCGAGTTGCGGTATCTGTTTTTAGAAGAGATCATGCTTATTGCAACAGGGCAAGTCAATTAATCAAAGAGAATCTGGGGCAGGATGTCCGCATAGAGTTTTTCGACAGCGAAAGTCCCGGTTGTTGGAATAAACCTCTAGAAAATCAATAATATTTCTTCGCTATTCTTGCCTCCTGCATTTGGTTGTAATACCCTATGTAACGAGGACTCAAAACCTCTTTCACGCGGCTAGAACCAACCCCGTTAGTGTTGGCTTTTTTATACCCTCCGTCCGTAAGGACGGAGGGAGTATGCTGCCCGATCAAAGTCGGGAGGGCGACTAATACAACACCCTTCGGGGAAATAAGTCCGCGGTTTCGTGAAGCCGTTTTGAGCCTCCCGGCACCACTTTATGTGGTCATCTCAAAGAAATTTCACGGAGGCATTTATGCCAGATTTCACCCCATATTTCATTAAGGCACCCGGAGAGTTACTTTCCGTGCCCTTCAGTGCCACCACGGATTTCACCGTACTGGCCGATCACTGCGAAACCTTCGCCGAAACCCTGATTGAAAACAACGATCCCACGCTGAAAATGGCGCTCTGCGGCAGACTCAACGCCTGTCTTACACTGTTGCAGCCCACGCTGTTAGACCCCGTTCCTCCCCATCTTATTGAAAGCCTGACCGTTGACACCCTCCCTGCAAATTCCCCCCGTTTCGAGCCTGAATGCACAGAGCTGTGCCGCTACTGTCTCGCCTTGACGCAGACGCTGGCAGGGCAAGGCTTTTACTCTGAAATGGAGAAACACCTTAGCGGCCTGCTGTATGAACTGATCAGCTATTTCGCCGCGGAAATGAAAGCCCCTCGCTGGCTACGCACATCTGAAGGCGTGAAATTTATTGACGAGGTGACGGCATGATGCAACAGGACTGGCATCCCGCTGACATTATTGCTGCGTTAAAAAAGCGGGGAACGTCGCTGGCGGAGGTTTCCCGTAACTCCGGGCTGGCGTCCTCCACGCTGACCAACGCCCTTAACCGCCGCTGGCCCAAAGGCGAAAGATTGATAGCGGAAGCGTTAGGCATCGCGCCTGAGCAAATCTGGCCTTCGCGCTACCGCTGATATCCCTCCGGCGCAGCCCGGATACGGAAGCTGCGCCGCATTTCGTTTATCTGATCCGTCATAATCCTTTGAACCGCAAAAACAGTTTTCTATTATCGACCTTCTTACCACGAACTAAGCTCCCGCCTGTACGAAATGCTTCATGACCTGAAAGAAGCGCCTGATGTATCAGGATGGTCGCCGTTTTACCGGCAATGTCGCCTTTGAAAACTGCCGGATCTGTCCTCTGATGGATTAAGGCTTTCTTCACGCTTTATTACGTTAAGGAAATCACAATGAATCTGATGAATAATTGTGCATCGCCTGCCGTAGATGTTATATTAAAATATAATATTCGGAGGTGCTCTATGTATACAACTCGCCTGAAAAAGGTCGGCGGATCCGTCATGCTGGCAGTTCCCCCCGCCGTGCTGAAAACGCTGGGGCTGTCGACGGACAGCGAAGTGGGCATGACCATTGATAATGGCTGCCTGGTTATTGAACCTCAAAAACGTCCCCGCTATTCGCTCGAAGAACTGCTGGCGCAGTGCGATCCGCATGCTGAAATAAGCGAAGAGAGTCGGGAATGGATTGATGCGCCTGCGGTGGGCAAGGAGATCCTGTAGATGGACAGAGGGGAAATCTGGCTCGTTTCACTGGATCCCACCAGCGGCCATGAACAAAGCGGAAAACGTCCGGTACTCATCGTGTCGAAGGCATCATTTAACAAGCTGACCCAGCTACCCGTTATTGTTCCCGTCACCAGCGGCGGAAACTTTGCTCGCGAAGCAGGTTTTACCGTCTCACTGGACGGCGCGGGAACAAAAACAACGGGTGTTATTCGCTGCGACCAGCCCAGAACTATTGATATGGGAGCCCGGAGCGGTAAGCGACTGGAACGCATACCCGACGCTGTTGTGAATGAAGTGCTGGCCCGACTGGAGGCCATTCTGAGCTGATGCTTTTTATGTAACCTGAACGAGGGCGCTGTCACACACAGTGCCCTCATTTTTTATATCGACACAAAGTGATTAAAAATCCTTTTACAGCTAAAAACAGTTTCTCCTTTCCGCGCCAGTGGTACTGGCATAGTCTCCCCCTTGCTCCATGCTGTCGTTGACAGCGCCACGCTTCACAACCTGAAAGAAGCGCCTGTTATCAGGATGGTTGGTCCGTTTACCGGTGCAGTCCTCTGCAAACACCGGGTCGCAGAACATCGTGATGGAGGCCTGAGTTTTCACTCGATATGTCCTTTTACTGCGCCAGCCTGCTGGTCTGAATCTGCACCGCGCCGGAATTCTCCCGGGTAACCTGTATCTGCTGACACCATCAGCGCCTTTTACCTTTACGGGCTGCGGCCTGCATTGCCGACAGGCTTTGCTGCCGCGTGACCGTAAAACTGCACCAGACGATAAATTTTCAGATGCTGCACCAGTCCGGTGCGTCACTTTAACCGCGCAAAGCGGGAAAGTGACGCACGCAGCCCTTTCGACCTGCACCAGAAAACTCAACTGCGCCAGCTCATTGCTGGATTCTGACACTGCCTTTTCAGGCCATTTTACCCATAAGGAGAACATGAACCGATACCGAGGCGGATCTGGACGATCCGGGGGATAACCCGCTAAGGCGGGCGGCTGCTCAGAGAGCACAACCGAAGCCCCACCACACCTCAACAGCCGTCGCCCCGGCGCTCAGGTATCGTTCGCAGCCCCGACAAAAAAACAGGGGCTATCGGCCTGTGCGCCGGGGAAAGCTGTAGCAGTGTTGGTTTTTTGGAGATGAGTTTGCAGCAATCATGAAAAGGGGAAAATATGGGGATTCTGGAGCAGGAAATGAAGCGACTGGCGCAGCAGGCGGGCGGCAGCCATAAGACCGTTCACGACCGTATTAAGCTGGCGCAGCGGTTTTGTGAGCGTCTGGTTCTGGCGCAGAATGTGCAGATCCGCCGGGTGGAACAGCTTAAGGCGCGGCATATTGAAGGCTATGTCCGTGAACGACTGGCGCAGGGCATCACGAAGCGTTCCCTGCAAAACGAAATGGCGGCAGTGCGCTGCATTCTGAAACAGGCCGGACGTGACAGGCTAGCGCAGAGTGAACGGCTGAATAACCGCTCGCTGGGATTGTCCGGCGCATCCCGCAACGGTACGAAGCTGGCTATCACGCCGGAGCAGTATCGTGACGTGCTGGAGACGGCCCGCGCAAAAGATCCGGGGATGGCGGCAGCGCTGGAGCTCTCAAGGCTGATGGGGTTGCGGTCGCAGGAGGCGGTGCAGAGCGTACAGTCGCTGAAAACGTGGCGACAGGCGCTGGAGCGCGGTGACACCTGTTTAACCGTGGTGTTTGGCACCAAAGGCGGGCGGCCCCGGGAGACGATTATTCTTGATGCTGGCGCTGTCAGAAAAGCGCTGGATAATGCGCTGGTTGTGGCAGAAGATCGTCACGGCAGGCTGATAGATAAGCCGGATCTGAAAAGTGCGATGAAGTACTGGCACAGTCAGGCATCACGTCTCGGGTTAACGGGCGCATACTCCCCGCACTCGTTGCGCTATGCGTGGGCGCAGGATGCGATCCGTCATTATCTGGTGCAGGGATTTAGTGAGAAGGAAGCGCTGACAATGACGGCGATGGATTTGGGGCACGGTGACGGACGTGGGCGGTATGTGGCGCAGGTTTACGGGCGAAGGGATACTGACTGATAGCCGTTGTCTTGAAAATATCGAGTTATTCATCGGTTTTCGGGCAAAATTATTTGCCCCAAATAATTTTGGGTGGTTTCCTATTGATCTCAGAGGTATTAATCGGTTTTCGTACAAAAAATTTTGGCCCCAAAATTTTTTGTACGCTTTCCTCTCAATAACAATCCTTTTGAACGGTATGGCCTATTAACAGGCTTCTGGTGCAGCATGATGGTATTTTTTCTGGTGATTGTGCCAACAAAAGGAAAAAGGCCAGTTAAAGGTAAAGGGCGACTAAGGGTAACAGCGCCAGACCGGAAAAGGCCAAAGGGCTGAAAGGGCCAAAGGGCTGAAAGGGCCTTAGCACTGGTGCAGGTATGATGTATCGGGGAATCGGTTTCTGGTGCAGATTATCTGGCAGCTATCGCCTGAAATTATTCACTGTGAATAATTTTCGTTATTTGCCTATTGATTCATAATATATTGATAGATTTTCGTACAAAATTATTCTACGTCGAATAATTTTGTACGCTTTCCGATTAATAACCAATAAATTGAAGAGAAATCCTTTTAATGCAAAAAGCAGATCCGGATTCAATCAGGATCTGCTTTTCATTTTTAACAAATTATGTAGTTACTGGCTCAGGCCGCTTTATGTTGTCGCGCATAAATATACGGCGCGACGTATCCCTCGCGGCTCACGTCCAGATAGTCTGACCACCACTGCATCATGGCTTTACGAGCGTCGAGATGTTCAGCGCGATGGATATACGCCGCCCGGACGCTGTTGCGTTCCTGATGACTCATCTGCCGCTCCACGGTATCCCGCGACCAGAGTTCAGATTCCACCAGTGCGCTACAGGCCATTGCCCGGAAACCATGCCCGCAGACATCGGTTTTGGTATCGTAGTCCATCAGACGCAGCGCCCGGTTGATGGTGTTTTCACTCATCGGCTTATACGGGTTATGGTCTCCGGGGAACACCAGTTCCAG
This sequence comes from Klebsiella sp. BDA134-6, assembly GCF_015601345.1. Taxonomy (NCBI): domain Bacteria; kingdom Pseudomonadati; phylum Pseudomonadota; class Gammaproteobacteria; order Enterobacterales; family Enterobacteriaceae; genus Klebsiella; species Klebsiella sp. BDA134-6. Next base: position 3,789,674 of record NZ_CP064784.1, on the reverse strand, counting down.
ATGGCCGGAAATTTCGTGTATCTGCTTCAGAATGGCGATAGCCTGTCGGGAAAGCGGGACAATATGCGGGGTGCGCATTTTTGCGCCACGACCAGAGAAACGGACTTTCTCAATCGTTTCCCTTGTGGCGGGGATGGTCCAGATTTTGTGTCTGAAATCTATCTCGCTCCAGCGGGCGAAGCGCAGTTCACTGGAGCGAATAAACAGATGGAGTGTCAGCACCACCGCCAGCCTCGTAAGCTGCCGTCCCTGCTGATAGTTGCCAATGCGCTCAAACAATTCGGGCAACCGCTCCAGCGGCAGGGCGGGATAGTGATTTTTAACCGGCGGTGCGGTGACGCCTTCCAGATGCTGCGCCGGGTTGCTTTCAGTCAGTCCCTGCTGAACGGCATAACGCATGATGTTGCAAAGCTGCTGCCGGGTTCTGGACGCGACTTCGAGAAAGCCTTTATCCTCGATAACCCGCAGTAATGCGGTGAAATGCTGCGTTTTCAGCATCGTGACGGGCAGATGACCGATTGCCGGGAAGATATGGTTTTTCATGCTGGCAAGAATGCGCTCTGCATAGTCAGCCGACCACTTTTTGTTGGTTTTGTGCCATGCCACCGCAACGGCCTCAAAGCATTTTTCCGGTGATGCGGCGGCTTTTTCAGTCATGCGCTGCTGTGCAGGGTTGATATTCTGCGCCAGCAGTTTACGAATACCGTCGCGTTGTTGGCGGGCTTCGGCGAGTGAAATCAGCGGATACGCGCCCAGACTGATACGGGATTCTTTGCCGTTAAAACGATATTTGAGGTACCAGGTACGCGAGCCGCCGGATTAACCAGCAGGTACAGACCGTGCGAATCAGACAATTTTACGGGTTTAGAAGGGGACTTTAAGTTGCGGATTTTTGAATCGTTTTAAAGACATTTGGGGGTCACTCCAGAATCGAACCAAACTGACCCCAGATCTGACCACCAAATTTCCCGGATGCAGAGAGAAAACCAGATACGCATCGGGAAAGGTTTTCACGCTAACTTATTGAATCATAAACAGATAAAGACTCATAAAGAAGCATAAAAACAAGAATATGGCTCCTCTGACTGGACTCGAACCAGTGACATACGGATTAACAGTCCGCCGTTCTACCGACTGAACTACAGAGGAATCGTTGTGGAGTCGTATCTTAGCGGCGAAAAAACTTTTGTCAAACATCTATTCGCCGTCTGTTGTTCAACTGGCGCATCCATCAACAAATTGTCGCCATTATCGACAATTTATCGGGAAAAATGCTTTGCAGGATTAGCTTTTCTCTATCATCATTTGAAATGTAGTTTCAACTTTTCTCACTAAGGTCTCCCTTGAACGTCACCGCCGCCTTACGCCAGTCCGTCGAACGCACGTCCTGGTTTAAAAAACGCAAGAGCTATCGCGCCCTCTACTGGCGTGAAATCAGCCCGCTTGCGGTCCCGATTTTGCTGGAAAACGCCTGCGTACTGCTGATGGGCGTGTTGAGTACTTTCCTGGTCAGTTGGCTCGGTAAAGAAGCCATGGCGGGCGTTGGCCTGGCCGATAGCTTCAACATGGTGATTATGTCCTTTTTTGCCGCCATCGACCTCGGTACGACCGTGGTGGTGGCGTTTAGCCTGGGAAAACGTGACCGGCGGCGGGCAAGGGCGGCAGCGCGCCAGTCGCTGGCGATAATGACCCTGTTTTCGATTCTTCTCGCGGCCGTTATCCATGCTTTTGGCGCGGAAATTATTAATTTTGTCGCCGGAGATGCGACAGAAGAGGTGAAAGGTCTGGCGCTCACCTACCTTGAACTGACGGTATTGAGCTATCCGGCCGCAGCCATCGCCCTGATCGGCAGCGGCGCGCTACGCGGCGCTGGAACCACTAAAATTCCGCTGTTGATCAACGGCGGGATGAATATTCTCAATATTATCATCAGCAGCATCCTGATTTACGGCATTTTCTCGTGGCCCGGCATGGGATTCGTCGGCGCCGGTCTTGGATTGACGATTGCCCGCTATATTGGCGCGGTGGCCACCATTTGGGTGCTAATGATCGGTTTTAACCCAGCGCTGCGCATTTCGCTGAAGAGCTATTTTAAGCCGTTTAACTTCGCCATTATCTGGGAAGTGATGGGTATCGGTATTCCCGCCAGCATTGAATCGGTCTTGTTTAACGGCGGCAAGCTGCTGACGCAAATGTTTGTCGCCGGGATGGGGACCAACGTGATTGCCGGCAACTTTATCGCCTTCTCGGTTGCCGCGCTGATCAACCTGCCGGGGAATGCCCTCGGTTCGGCGTCGACCATTATTACCGGCCGACGTCTCGGAAAAGGGCAGATTGGCCAGGCGGAGCGTCAGGCGTGGCATGTCTTCTGGCTGTCGACCATCATTTTGACGGTGATTGCCTGGGGAACCGCGCCACTTGCCGGTCTGATTGCCTCGTTCTATACCAGCGAAGAAGATGTCAAAGTGGTGGTAAAAGAGCTGCTGTGGCTGAACGCCTTCTTTATGCCGATTTGGGCGATGGCATGGACGTTGCCGTGCGCCTTTAAAGGGGCGCGTGACGTGCGCTACACCATGTGGGTCTCCATGCTGGGTATGTGGGGCTGTCGCGTGGTGGCGGGCTATACGCTGGGGATTGTATTGGGGATGGGTGTTATCGGCGTTTGGCTCGGGATGGTGCTTGACTGGGCGGTGCGCGGCGTTCTTTTTTACTGCCGAATGGTTAGCGGGCGCTGGCTGTGGAAGTATCCGCGAACGAAAGTGCGGGCCGATGAGACCCGCGCGCAGGTTGAAGAAACGTAACATGCGGTGGGCAACGGGACTTTTTGCCCAAAGTGGAGAATTATTCGGCAAACGGTTTGAAATGTGAAAACAGCCTTTGACAAGGTGGGGCGCCATCGATAATATGCGCCCCGTTCACACGATTCCTCTGTAGTTCAGTCGGTAGAACGGCGGACTGTTAATCCGTATGTCACTGGTTCGAGTCCAGTCAGAGGAGCCAAATTTAAGAAGCCCGCTTAAGGAAACTTAAGCGGGCTTTTTGCTTTCTATTCCATAGACACGAGGGTGGCGACGACGGGGCACAGAAGAACATACCCTGCGTACCATCAGGTTTTTAAAACCAGGATACAATAAGGGAAATTAGCCCGATCGCGACCGTCCAGAAAAAAAGAGTTGCTAATATAATAAACAGGCGGATATTCCCTATGGTTAATTTCATAAAGCTGTCTTCCCTACTTTTACGAAAATAGTACATTGCCGATCGCGATTGATAAGCGTATCCATGGTTGCTTACAGTCGACATGCGCAATTTTATCTCTGGTAATGTCGTAACAAGATGTTTGTTGCAAGTAACCTGTCGCTATTAAAGGATAATTCCAGGGTAGAGTAGCGCCCATAGATAACTCTTTGATTATTTTGATCTCTCTTTGGCGCTGTCTATTTTGTATGGTTGTTTTGTAACCTGTGAATTTCTGTAATAAATTTAAAGGGTTACGAGACTCCATGCAAGTGTTAAGCAGGCCACGGCTGGGCGTTTTATGGCTACGGGAAAAATGATACCGAAGTGTTAATTAAATGTTTATTTTTTTAATCGGCGTAGCGGATTTTTAATTGCGGCAGTTTGGCAATAATATTTCGCGGATAGGCAATATGGGCGTGTTCTGCGGAATTTTTACCACAAAAGAAAATAAATCCTTTATTTTATAACGGCAGGAGAGTGGCTATTGACCCTCTGCCGAATGACTCTTCTTGGCTAACGCTCAGTCCGGAAAGTGTAAATATTTCACGCCATCCGGACTGAGTTTATTCTGCGCGTATTAGCGCTTAGCGGAACGGCGGTTCGTTGAAGGTTCTCAGCTTGCGCGAATGCATGTGGTCACCTTCGGCACGCAGCAGGTCAATCGCCCGGATACCAATCTGCAAATGTTCGGAGATAGCCCCTTCATAGAAGCGGTTCGCCTGGCCCGGAAGCTTAATTTCGCCGTGCAGCGGTTTATCGGAGACGCACAGCAGGGTGCCGTAGGGGACACGGAAGCGATAGCCCTGGGCGGCAATGGTCGCGCTTTCCATATCGATAGCCACCGCGCGGCTGAGGTTAAAACGCAGCGCCGAGGCCGAGTAGCGCAGCTCCCAGTTACGATCGTCGGTGGTGACCACCGTTCCGGTACGCAGCCGCTGTTTAACTTCTTCACCGGGCATGCCGCTGACCTGCTTCGTGGCATCGTAGAGCGCGCGCTGAACTTCGGCAATGCTCGGAATCGGGATATCCGGCGGCAGCACCGCATCCAGCACATGGTCGTCGCGCAGATAGGCGTGGGCCAGCACGTAGTCGCCGATATTCTGGCTTTCACGCAGGCCGCCGCAGTGGCCAATCATCAGCCAGACGTCCGGACGCAGCACCGCCAGATGGTCGCAGATATTTTTGGCATTCGCCGGGCCGACGCCAATATTAATCAACGTGATCCCCTGGCCGTCTTTGGTGATCAAGTGCCAGGCGGGCATCTGGTGCTTTTTCCACGCCAGATCGGAAATCGCCTCTTCCGGCGCCTCCGTGTCCGCTGTTATCCAGATCCCCCCCGCGCAGGAGAGGGCGATATAGGGACTCTCGGGATCGAGAATTTGGCTACAGCCCCAGCGCACGAACTCATCGACGTAGCGGGTGTAGTTGGTAAACAGCATATACGGCTGGAAATGATCAACCGGCGTGCCGGTATAGTGACGCAGGCGCGCCAGCGAGAAATCGACTCGGCGGGCGTCGAAGTGCGAAAGCGGATAGTATTCCGTCGAATGAAACAGGCCATCGGCGGTTTCATCGCCAATTTGCGACAGTTCGGTGGTGGGGAAAAAGCGCGTCAAGCCGGCGCTCATTGAACGGTCGAGCGTAAGCTCTGAGCCATCAATGACGTACGGATAGGGGATCTCATGCTGCGATAGCCCGACGGTAATCGCGGCATCGTAATCCTGATACAGCATGGTGAGCTGTTCCAGCAGATAGGCGCGAAACAGTTTAGGGTTAGTAATAGTGGTGGTATAGCAACCGCTATGGGTAAAACGACCCCAGGCCCGGGTTTTTAACGCTTTATGTTCCGCTCCGTCCCACGATACCGACAGCTGCGGGTAAACGAACAGCCCTTCCGCACGGGCGCTATTCTCGGGAAGGATATTGTGGTGGATATAGTCGCCGATGGCTTTACGCAGCGCATTGACCGATTTTTCATAGAGCGCTTCGAGTTGCGTAAGCGCCTGTTCTGGGGTCAGCCTGGCGGCTTGCTGGTTCATGACTTACTCCTTGTTTCTGCTCTGCTGACGTTTTGCTTAGTATGTCACAGGCTGAACCAGGCGTAGGACAATTTCACCCGCTGAGTTGAGAAAGTACTGAGATTAGAACCGGTTGATGCTGAGTACGTTGCTTAATGCGCGGTGATATTCATGATGGCCCCCCAGCGTTCAGCGCTGAAATGCGTGGCGTTGAGCACTTTAATCGTGATCGATTTATCGCCGTTGATGCAGTACAGCGCGTTAGCCAACGGCGTGAGCTTATCGCCTTCCTGTAAACGTCGGCCGCAGGGCGTGAGTTCGGCAATGATCGTTAACTGGCCGCTTTGCAGAACCGCGTGGGCATGTGTAGACGTCGAGGTCTCGCGTAGTTTCTTAATCCACCATTCCATTTGTTTATTCCTGACCTGTTACACTCCGGCGATAATTCATGTTTGCTCCTCATCTGACAATAAGAACAGGCGGTTGGTTTAGTCTATGTTTAATAAGTGAATCGCAGGATCGGATTCGCTCTGAGTAATACCACCCGCCCTGGCAGTTAAAGAGATAATTCGGACAGAAATATGGCAATGATGCGTTTTACCCGCCTGCTGAATAAGTCGGGCTTAAGAATGGTCTCAGTGGCGAAAAAAGCCATCATTGGGCTGCTGGTGGTCGTGATAGTCTTTTTTATTGGCCGTATTTACGAGTCGCAGCGCGGCCCGGCGCTGCACCGCTGGCATACCTGGACGGCGAATGAAATGACCGCCAGCGAGATTGACCACGCCACTTTTGCTGAATACCAGGCGCGGGAAGCGGCGATCTTCCGCGATATGAAAAGCAAAATTACCGATACGCTGAGCGACGATGAAAAAACGGCCATTAACCGCTTTTACGCGCAAAGCCTGGTCTATCCGGATAAGTTTCATCCCGACTGGAACCGCTCCTTTATTCTGCTGCCGCAGGGCAAACCGCGCGGCGCGGCGGTGCTGCTCCACGGCCTGACGGATTCGCCCTACAGCGTACATTATCTGGCGCAGCGCTATCAGCAGCTGGGATTTGTCGCCGTCGCGCCGCGTCTGCCTGGACACGGGACTGCCCCCGGCGCGCTCACCGCGGTGGACCGTGAAGAGTGGATAGCGACGACCCGGCTTGCGGTGCGCGAAGCGACGCGGCTGGCGGGGGATGACGCGCCGCTGCACGTGGTTGGCTACTCCAACGGCGGGGCGCTGGCGCTGAAGTACGCCCTCGATAGCCTTGAGGATAAATCGCTACGCCGGCCGCAGCAGGTCATCCTGCTGTCGCCAATGATTGGCGTGACCGCATTTGCCCGTTTCGCCGGGTTGGCCGGTTTACCCTCTGTGTTTCCGGCCTTCGCCCGCGCGGCATGGCTGAACATCGTGCCGGAATTTAACCCCTATAAATACAATTCGTTCCCGGTGAAGGCGGCAAGGCAGTCGTGGCTATTGTCGCAGGCGCTGCAGCAGCAAATCGTGCAGGAAGCGCAGAGTAAGCGGCTTTCTGAACTGGCGCCGGTATTAACTTTCCAGTCGGTGATGGATTCTACGGTCAGCACCCGGGCGGTGGTGGATTCGCTCTATCGCTATCTACCGGATAACGGTAGCGAACTGGTAATTTTCGATATTAACCAGGCGGCGAATTTGCGCGCGTTATTCCGTCCGTCGCTCTATTCGGCGGTGAATACGTTATTGCCGCCGGCGCCGCGGCCCTACGGCACCACGGTGATCACCAACGCCGCGCCCGACACCTACGAGACGGTGGCCCGCACCACGCTTGCCGGGACGCGAAGCGAAACCGTGACGCCGCTGCATATCGCCTGGCCGCAGGATATGTACTCCCTGTCGCATGTGGCGGTGCCGTTCCCGCTGAGCGATTCGCTCTATGGCCGCGAACCGGCGGAGAAAAATCGCTACGGGATCAGCATCGGGACGATCTCGTTGCGCGGAGAAACCGCCACGCTGAGCGTCGGGTTGGATACGCTGATGCGCGTCACGTCCAACCCCTTTTTCCCGTGGATGATGGTGAGAATTAACCATCATATCGCCTGTAGCGATCGGGCTGATATCGCTGCCTGTCTTCGCCCAGAGTCGGCAGCGTCAGAATAGCGTAAGATGCATCACGGTACGGATGGCGATCCCGGCGATTGCGCCGGTCGCGGCGAAGCGGAACAGGCGTACGAAGCGCGAGCTGACGCCCAGAAAGATGCCGATGCCGGGGAGGTCGAAGGTCTGCACCAACAGGCCCGCCGAGGCGTTGATCTGGCTTACGGTCACTTTACCCTGCTGAACGAGCTCGGAGACCACGCCAAAGTAGGCCGTACCGCCGGCCACGCATTTGACCAGCGCCGGCAGCACGAAGTTAACCGGAATATTCAGCCACAGCAGCAGCGGCATCAGCAGGCGCTGGAGCATCTCAATCAGGCCCGCCGCCTGCATGAAACCGACGATAGCCAGCGACAGGATCAGCATGGGCACCGCGCCGAGGGCCAGGCGAATGGCGTCGGCGCCGGCGCTGTTGATAACGGCGATAATCCCCTGGTTATTTTGCTCGGCCTCAGGCAGCGCTTCGGCCCGCGCGTTTTCAACCATTGACAGCCTGCGGCCGGTGATATGCCAGGTGACCGCGGCGGCGCACAGTCCGCCGACAATCGAGATGACGATAGAGGCCAGCCAGTGCAGGCCGAAGGGCGTTAACGGATAAAACACGTTGCCTTGGCCCATGGCGAAAAGCATCGCCAGCGTGGCGGCCATCTGCCGATCCGAAGCGCCGCGTTTATCCATAATCGCAAGAGTCGCCAGCGGGGCGGCGAAGCTGACAAAATTCATCTGAATCAGGGCAAACGCGCTCATCCCGGTTAAGCCGAACGGCTTAAGCAGCGGGGCGAGCCAGCGAACGATAACGTCCAGTACCCCGCGTACCTCGAGATATTTCATCACGATGAGCATGACGACCATGATTGGCAACAGCGTATAAAGCGCCACATCGACGGAGGTTTTCCCCGCCGACATAATAATGCTGATGAAGTCCATCTATTTCTCAATCACTACGGACAGAAAGGATAATTAGCGCCATCATAATCCCAGCGGCAAGGAATTGAAATCGCCGTGGCGGTTCTCACTGTCCTGAAATGGGCGCTTAACTGGACTTGCATTTAGCCCCTGGCCGGTGCAGAAAATTTGTTTGCCGATATTTGCAAAGCCTGTTTTTTGTTCCCAAACTGAATGAACACCGGGCGACTTTCTTTAAGGATAAAACTATGCAACGTTGTCTGCGGGTAGCGTGGGGAATTGTGTTTATTTTCGCCTTTTCAGTACAGGCTGAAACTAAAATATACGGCGAGCAGCGCGTCAGCGGCTGGTGGAACTGGCTAAAAAACGATGTCTCTCAGACCTGGAATGAGCCGCAAAACTACGATCTTTATCTGCCGTTTCTCAGCTGGCACAACCGCTTTATGTACGATAAAGAGAAGACCGATAACTATAATGAAATGCCATGGGGCGGAGGATTTGGCGTGTCCAGATATAACCCGGAGGGGAACTGGAGTTCGCTCTACGCCATGATGTTCAAGGATTCGCACAACGAGTGGCAGCCGATTATCGGCTACGGCTGGGAGAAGGGCTGGTATCTTGATAGCCGCCGTGATTTTCGCCTTGGTCTTGGCGTCACTGCCGGCATCACCGCCCGTGATGACTTCGCCAACTACGTGCCGCTGCCGATTATTTTGCCGCTTTTCTCTGCCAGCTATCGCCGTTTGAGCGTGCAGTTCACCTATATTCCCGGCACCTATAACAACGGTAACGTGCTGTTCGCGTGGCTGCGCTACGGTTTTTAAATGCGTGGGCGGCGGTGGCCTGAATCTTTATCAGGCAGGCGTTTGGTTTTATGTCGGGGGGCGGCTGCCGCCTTACCCGACCTACAAAGATCGGCTCCAGCCTGAAGTTGAATCCTTCCCCTCGGTCCGGTAAGGCGGCGTCCGCGCGGCCAGAAATCAAAGATCGTCAAATCGTAATCACTTTTTTGACCACCGAATTGGAGAGCGCCAGCATCGAAATCAGCACCGAAGTAATAAACGTGAGGACAATCAGCATTAATTTTGTCCCCAGCGAGTTAATCGGGATAAACGCAGTGAGCAGGTGAAAAACGGAGTAGTGGAGAATATAAACGCCGGTCATCGTTTTGCTAATGGTAGCGAGAAGAGTCTCTTTAAACTCGCTGTTTTTACGAAAGCGCACGCCGTTGGCCGCAATAACCAGCGCAACAACCAGAATATAAATTTGTGAACCAGTCAGAATGAACGCATTTCTGTCGGCCTTAAACAGGGCGAAAAAGAAATGCCGCTCGTAAAACCAGGTGAAAAGATAAATAAACGGAATGGCGATCATCGCACCTTTGACCACTTTTTCACGCCTGAGCCAGTCGGCGACCAGCGGGTCGCTGAACAGCTGACCGGTCAGATAAAATAGCAGCCAGGTCCACAGGCGGTACTGCGGCGCCAGGCTTAGCGGATGAATATCAGGGTACAACGCGGATAAAAGATCGTAACCATACGAGAACAGCAGCAGGGAGAACACCGTGGCAAAGAACGCTGCGCGTCTTTGGCTGAGCCACTCGATAACCGGGTGAAAGGTGTAAATGACGATAAACGCAAATACAAACCATGGCTGGATAAGATAGCCGCGCTGGTAGGGCTCCCAGAGATAGTACACCGTCATCCAGAACAGAAAGACGATCACCACGCTCTTGATTTTGCCCAACTGCCATTGTGAATCATGGCGAGACTGCGAATCCAGATAGCCCGCTACCACAAAAAACAGCGGCGTGGCGATAGTCGAAATAAACGTCAAAAACCCGAGGATCCAGTGATAGTCATAATCATAGCTATCCCAGGTGTTGTAAATGGTGAAGAAAGTCACCGCCGTCATGCATCCCAGCGTTTTAATAATATTTAAACCGGTACTATTCATGGTTGTCGCTTCATGTCCTTATTGTGGAAACAGGCGTAAATCACCGGCAGAACCAGCAGCGTCAGAATAGTAGCAAAACCCAGACCAAACATGATAACAACCGCCATGCTCTGGAAGAAAACGTCCAGTAATAGCGGCGCCAGGCCGAGCACGGTGGTAAACGCCGTCAGCAGGATCGGGCGCAGACGCGAAGTGGCGGCATAGATAATGGCCTCCTGTTGCCCTTTCTCCTGCTTCTGCTGTTCAATCTCTTCTACCAGCACGATGCCGTTACGGATCAGCATGCCGCTCAGGCTCAGCAAGCCGATTAACGCCATAAAGCCAAAGGGGATGCCGGTAAGCAAGAAGCCCGGCGTTACGCCAATCAGCGCCAGCGGTACGGTCAGCCAGATCGCCACCGCGTTTTTCAGTGAGCTGAACATCAGCACGGTAATCACAAACATCACCAGGTAACCCAGCGGCAGGGTAGTGAACAGACCCTGCTGCGCCTCGCTGGAGTTCTCCGCATCGCCGCCCCACTCAATGCTGTAGCCGTGCGGCAAAGCGATCGCATCAATCTGCGGCTTCACGCGGGACAGGATATCCCCCGACGTCTGGTTGCTAAGCGGATCGGGATCGGTCTGCACCGTCAGCACGCGGCTGCGGTCGCGGCGCAGGATAAGCGGATCTTCCCATTCGAGGTGAAAGCCGCTAACCACGTTACTGAGCGGAATATATTGCTGGCGGCTCTGGCTCCAGACCAGCACGTTGTTCAGGTGATTCGCGTCCTGGCGCTCAGCGGCCGGGGGGCGGACGACCACTGGCAGCAGGTCGGCTCCCTCGCGGTACAAGCCCGCGCGGCTGCCGGAGAAGTTCATCTCCAGCGCGTTATCAATATCCTGTTTATCTACCCCCAGCTCGCGCCCAAGCGAGGTGGAGTACTGCGGGCGGATAACTTTGCTGCGGTTTTGCCAGTCATTTCGGACACCATCGGTAGCCGGATCTGCGGAGAGAATATCGCCAACCTGGCTGGCGAGCAGGCGCAGGCGGTCGGGGTCCGGACCTTTAATCCGCACCTCAATGGCGCTGTCGCCGGAAGGGCCGAACATCACGCGTTTCGTGCTGGCGTTTACCTGCGGGTAGTTGCGCGCAATATAGCGATCAACATGCTGCGTCAGGGCGGCAATATTGCGCTGATCGTCCATGCGCACCATGATTTGCGCATAGTTGCTGTACTGCCGTTGTCCGCTATAGGTGAGGATAAACCGCATGCTGCCCTGGCCAACGGTGGCCACGGTGGTGACCACCCCGGGCTGGCCGTTAATGGTGGTCTCAATATCGCTGGTCATCTTTTCGGTGGTCGCGATATCGGTACCGTACGGGAGCCAGAGATCGACAAAGAAAATCGGCGTATTTGACGAGGGGAAAAAGTTTTGCCGCACCGATCCAAACCCCCAGATAGCGGCGGCCAACAGCGCCGCCATGACGGTCAGGGTGAGGGTTTTGCGCAGCAGAAGGGCTCGCAGAGCCTGCTGATACAGGCGGTAAAAGCGCCCGCCGTACGGGTTGGCGTTGGCCTGCGCTACCGGCTGCGATTGATTTTTAAACAGCCACCATTTGATTAGCACCGGCGTGATGGTCAGCGCCGAGAACCAGCTCAGCATGAGCGAAATCAGCAGCACCTGGAACAGCGATTTACAGTATTCCCCGGTCGAGTCCTGCGACAGGCCAATCGGCGCAAAGGCGAGAATGGCAATCACCGTGGCCCCCAGCAGCGGCAGCGCCGAACGGCGGATCACATAATTTATCGCCGTAAGCAGCGTAGACCCCTGCTGGCGGGCGATCAGCACCCCTTCAACGATGACGATGGCGTTATCAACCAGCATACTGAGGGCGATAATCAGCGCCCCCAGCGAAATGCGCTGCAGCTCGATGCCCCACAGATACATGATCAGCAGCGTGCCGAGCACGTTGAGCGCCAGCGACAGGGCGATAATAATGCCGCTGCGCACGCCCATAAAGATCAGCAGGACCCCAACTACAATCGCCAGCGCCATCAGGAAGTTAGTGATAAAACCGTTGACCGAGTGGGCGACTTCCGCCGCCTGATCGTAGAACAGGTCAATGCTGATCCCGGCCGGTTTTTCCGCCGACATTTGCTCCAGCTTGCTCTCCAGCGCGCGGCCAACATCAATCACGTTAACCCCGGGAATAAACGATACCCCCATGGTGACCGCCTGGCGGCCGTTGGCATGGTAGATGCTGGCGGGCGTTTCGCTCAGCCCGCGCGATAGCGTGGCGATATCGCGCAGCCGCGTCGCCGTTCCCGAACCGTGCGGGCTGATTAACAGGTCGCCGAGCTCATCGAGATTGGCAAATTCCCCCGTCGGGTGCAGGCGGATCGACTCGCTGCCGGATTTAATCTCGCCGGCGTTAGAGACCACGTTCAACCGGCTGAGGATAGCCGCCAACTGGTTGAGCGTGATGCCGCGGGCGGCCATTTTCGCCAGCGAGATATCGATGTTGATTTGTTGAGGGATCGCCCCGCCGATAGCGACTTTACCGACGCCGGGAACCAGCACCAGCTCGCGGCGCAGCTGCTCGGCGTAGCGAACCAGTTCAGGATTGGTAAAGCTCTCGCCAGAGATAGCAAAGAAGAAGCCAAAGACATCGCCAAAATCGTCATTGACAAATGGGGAGGAGACCCCGGGAGGAAACTGACGGGCGGCGTCGCCCACACGGCGGCGCAGTTCATCCCAGATTTGCGGCAGCTCGCTGGAGTGGTAGTGCGAGGCGATATTGACGGTGATTTGCGACAGGCCGTTGGAGGAAATTGAACTGACGTTGTCGAGATATGGCAGCTGCTGCAGCGCGTTCTCGAGCGGCAGGGTGACTTCTTCTTCAACCTGCTGCGCCGACGCGCCGGGATAATGGGTGATCACCACGGCGGTTTTAATAGTAAACGCCGGGTCTTCCAGGCGGCCAATATTCAGCAGGGCGAAGATCCCCCCGATGCCCAGCAGCAAAATAGTCAGCCAGACGCGGATCGGGTTGTTAATAAACTGGCGGGAGATATCCATTACAAACCTCGTTCACGCGTCCAGATACGAACCGGCTGTTGCGCATGCAATTCGCTGACGCCTGCCGCCACGACACGCTCGCCGACGCTGAGCCCTTCGGTGATCACTACGCCCTGAGAGGTGACCTGACCAACGCCGACTTTTCTCTCTTCCAGCTTAAGCTGGTCGCCGCTGCCCTGAACGACCCAGACGTGGGGGTCATTGCGCGGGCGATTATCCGGGTTAAACACCGCTTCGACCGGCACCACCACCGCATTTTTACCGGCGCTGGCGGGCAGGTTCGCCAGGTTGATTGTCACCGTTCCGCTCACGCCGCCCACCGCGGGAAAGTCGGCCGGTCGCGGCATGGTCAGGATGATTTGCCAGGTGAGCGTATTGCTGTCGCTGCTGCCGGTGTGCTCTTTATATTCAGCGGTAAACTGGCGGTCCGGCATGGCGTTAATTTTGACGACCGGACGATACTGCGCGTTGCGAATATCGAGCGCGGTAAAGAGATTTTCCGGAACGCTAAACACCACGTCGAGCAGATCGGTTCGCGTCAGGGTCACAATTGGCTGCCCGGCGGCAACCACCTGATGGTTACGTACCGGGACGTAAGCGGCAACGCCGCTGAACGGGGCGGTCAACGCCATTTGCGACAGCTCTTCGCGGGCGATTTTCAGCGCGGCGTTGGCAGCGTCGCGGTTGGCCCGCTGGATATCCATTTCCGCCTTTGAAATCGCCTGGCGACCGGCCAGCGTCTGGAAACGATCGAACTGCCGCTGGGCGAGGGTAGCGGCGGTCTGCCGTTCATTCACGCGCTGCTGCGCTTCCCGTGCGCTGAGGCGGGCAAGGGTCTGCCCCTGAGTAATAGCGGCTCCCTGACGCACATCAAGCGATTCAATCTGCCCGCCGCGTTTAAATGATAAATCGGTGGAGTCCCCGGACTCAATGCGGGCGGGGAATACGCGCTGCTGTGAATCACCGATGGCAACCACCTCGGCGACTTTAACCATCCGCGGTAGCGGGGTAATTTGAGGTGCTTTCCGATCGCAAGCCGTTGTTATTAAAATAACAAGCGGAATGAGAGAAAAATAACGGTTCACTGTATTCCCCTCGGAGTTAAAGGCTATGTTTTACATATTGTTCACAATCACTGGTTTTATTCAGCGAGCGCCGAGACAACGAAATAGGTAATTAACCCGGTAGCCGTACAAGCGATTATTGCCAGGGCAATAAACAGGCTCAGGCGAAACAGACTGTAACCGAACATCGTTCCTCCTTTAGCTTAAATAGCTGGCTAAGTAAATTCTTATCTTAATAATTATTGTGGGGCGCCAGAAAACGAGCAAGCCACTGATAATGAGGATAGTCGTAGTAAAACGGAAATGTTAAAAAGAGCAAAAATTATGGCGATGTCGACGATTTTACCGGGTTTGTAGTCGAATTGTCTGGCGGTGCCAGGCTCTGTGATATTTTTCAATATATTAATTGGCTGCTTAATAATGTTAACTGTGGTGTGCTACGTTTAATTATAACCACGCATCTAACAGATCTTGTTCTTGAGATTGCTTCCTCAGCGCCATTGCCTGGGCTGTTGTCACCACCTTTTTTATAGGTAATAAAAGGATTGTCTCTATGTATAAAAATATCCTCGTGCCGGTTGATGTGTTTGAAATCGGTCTTGCCGACAAGGCCATATCTCACGCCCGATTCCTTGCGCAAAGCTCTGCTGGAAAGATTCATCTCCTGCACGTTATCCCCGCTTTTTCCCCGATACTGACGCGCGGTTTTATTTCCGATGCACGGAAAATGGAAGACTATCTGGTTAATACATCTAAAGAAAAGCTGGATGAGCTCAGTAAAAAACTCTCGCTGGCGGAAAACGATATCGAGATTCATATACGCAGCGGCAACATTCGCGATGAAGTGACCAAACTGGCCGATGAGCTGAAGGCGGATGTGGTGATCGTTGGTTCGCGCAATCCCAATATTCAGACCCATCTGCTGGGGTCAGAGGCGGCAGGTATCGTTCGTTATGCCCATGTTCCGGTTTTTGTGGTGCGTTGAGGACGGCCTGAGGCTGTCCTGATTTCCGTTACAGGAGTGAGGAGATAACTATGAATACAGAAAAACCGGGCGGCCCGTTTTATCAGCTCTCCGTAGAAGAAACGCTGACCAGCACCAACAGCACCCCGGAAGGCATCAGCGGTGCCGAGGCATCGGCGCGCTTGCAGCAGTATGGTGAAAATGCGTTGCCGCAAAAGGCCGGGAAGCCGGCGTGGCTGCGCTTTCTGGCGCATTTTAATGATGTGCTGATTTACGTCCTGCTGGCGGCGGCGCTGCTGACGGCGGTCATGGGCCACTGGGTAGATACCCTGGTGATTCTGGGCGTAGCGGTGATTAACGCGCTGATCGGCCATATCCAGGAGAGCAACGCGGAGAAATCGCTCCAGAGCATTCGCAACATGCTTTCCAGTGAGGCGGTGGTGATTCGTCAGGGTAATCATGAAACGATCCCGACTACCGCTCTGGTTCCCGGCGATATCGTGGTGATCCGCGCGGGCGATCGAATACCTGCCGACCTGCGGGTTATCGAAGCGCATAATCTGCGGGTGGAAGAGGCGATTCTGACCGGTGAATCGACGGTGGTGGAAAAAAGCACCGAGGCGCTTAGTGGCGAACTGCCGCTTGGCGATCGCACGAATTTGCTGTTTTCCGGCACCACGGTGAGTTCGGGCGGCGGAAAAGGTCTGGTGGTGGCGACCGGCGGCGATACCGAGCTGGGCCACATTAACCAGATGATGTCGGATATCGAAAAACACCGTACTCCGCTGCTGGTGCAGATGGATAAGCTCGGTAAAGCCATTTTTATCATCATTCTGGTGATGATGGCCGCGCTGTTTGTCTTCAGCCTGCTGTTCCGCGATATGCCGGTTTCCGAGCTGATGCTGTCATTGATTAGCCTCGCGGTGGCGTCGGTGCCGGAAGGGCTACCGGCGATTATCTCGATTATCCTCTCGCTTGGCGTACAAACCATGGCCCGGCAGAAGGCGATTATCCGCAAACTGCCGACCGTGGAAACCCTCGGCGCGATGACGGTGATCTGCTCGGATAAAACCGGGACGCTGACCATGAACGAGATGACGGTCAAAGCCGTTATCACCGCCGATAAGGTTTATCGGGTGGAAGGCGACAGCTACGAGCCGGTAGGGAATATTCATCCGATCGATGAACCCGCCCCGATAACCGTTGCTCCAGGCACGCTGCTGGAACGCTATCTGCGCACCATCGATCTGTGTAATGACAGCCAGCTTATCAAAGATGAAAGCGGGCTGTGGAAAATTACCGGCGGCCCGACCGAAGGGGCGCTGAAGGTGCTGGCGGCGAAAGTCCCGCTCCCGGCGGTCAACACCGAGCTGCGCAGTAAAATACCTTTCGATTCACAGTACAAATATATGTCGACGCTGTACCGCATCGGCGATGAAGAGATGATTTTGCTTACCGGCGCGCCCGATGTCCTGTTTCGCCTGTGTCAGCATCAGCAAACCGACCATGGTCTGGAGCCGCTCGACCAGCCTTACTGGGAAGCGAAAATCGAAGAGTACGCGCGGGAAGGGCTGCGGATGGTGGCGGCGGCGTGGAAACCGGCAGCCAACGGACAAACGGAGCTTGGCCATCAGGATTTACAGCAGGGCGTCATTCTGCTGGGGATCGCCGGGATGATGGATCCGCCAAGACCGGAGGCGATTACGGCGATCGGCGACTGCCTGCAGGCGGGGATCCGCGTGAAGATGATCACCGGCGACCACCCGCAAACCGCCATGAGTATCGGCAAGATGCTGGGGATCGGCAATGCGGAAAACGCCATTACCGGACGCGAGCTGGAGGTGATGGATGATATTCAGCTTAGTGAAGCGGCGCAGAAATTTGATATTTTCGCGCGTACCAGCCCGGAAGATAAATTCCGCCTGGTCCAGGCGCTGCAAAGCAGGAAAGAGGTGGTCGGGATGACCGGCGATGGCGTGAACGATGCCCCGGCGCTGAAGCAGGCCGATGTCGGGATCGCCATGGGGATTAAGGGCACCGAAGTGACTAAGGAGGCCGCTGATATGGTGCTCACCGATGATAACTTCGCCACCATCGCCAGCGCCGTCAGAGAAGGGCGTCGGGTATACGATAACCTGAAGAAAACCATTCTGTTTATCATGCCGACCAACCTGGCGCAGGGACTGTTAATTATTATCGCGCTGCTGGCGGGGAATTTAATACCGCTGACGCCGGTGCTGATCCTGTGGATGAACATGGCGACCTCCGCCACGCTGTCGTTTGGCCTGGCGTTTGAAGCCGGAGAGAAGAACATCATGCGGCGTCCGCCCCGCGATCCTAAGCTGCACGTAATGGACGGCTTTGCTATCTGGCGGGTAATTTTTGTCGGTTCGATGATTGCCGTTAGCGCCTTTGTGCTTGAGGCCTGGCTGCAGCCGCGCGGCTATTCGCCTGAGTTTATTCGCACGGTGCTGTTGCAGACGCTGGTCACCGCCCAGTGGTTCTATATGCTTAACTGCCGGGTTGCGGATGGCTTCTCATTGAGTAAAGGGCTGCTGGCGAATCGCGGCATCTGGATTGTCAGCGGGGTGCTGCTGGTGCTGCAGCTGCTGATTATCTACGCGCCGTTTATGCAGATGCTGTTTGGTACCGAAGCGCTGCCGTTCCGCTACTGGGTGATCACCTTTATTATCGGTTTTGTCATGTTCCTTATTGTAGAGGTTGAGAAACCGCTGACCCGGAGATGGCGCACCGCCTGATCCTTACCCTGAGGCGCTGCTGCGCACCTGTCCTGGCTACCCGTATGATGATTGGATAGCCGGCCAGGTGCAAGGCGCCGCCCTGGGATACCCCCCTCAGCTTGCAATTGAGATTGATATTGGCAATCATTATCATTAATGATGGTGTGCTGGAAAAATCAATCGATGTTAATCCGTAAGTTTTGTTCTGCTTATCCGCCTAAAGGGCGAATTTTTATCGCCGCGCTGGTCTTCGCGTTTTACGGTATTAATGCTGACGCCAAACCGGATATGAGGCCATTAGGGCCGAATATCGCCGACCGCGGCTCCGCGTATTATCACTTCAACGTTGCTTATTTCGATTCCCTTGACGGCGAACGGCATTATAAGGTCTGGACCGCGATACCGAACGCGGCGCCGCCAGCAGAGGGGTATCCGATTCTCTACGCTCTGGATGGCAACGCGGTGATGGACCGGGTCTCCGACTCGCTGCTTGCGCAGCTTACGCAAAAAACGCCGCCCGTGATTGTGGCCGTGGGCTATCAAACGGCATTGCCCTTTGATCAGAACGCCAGAGCCTATGACTACCGGCCGGCCGTCAAGGAGGATCCTGCCGATAGCGGGTGGGACGCGCGCAAAAGCGGCGGTAGCGAGGCATTTCGCCTGCTATTACAGAATACAATCGTGGAAAACGTTGAGCGCGGGATGAAGATTGACCCGCAGCGACGGGCGATCTGGGGGCACTCCTACGGAGGATTATTTATTATTGATTCCTGGCTGGCATCATCCCGCTTCCGGATCTATTTTTCTGCCAGTCCTTCCCTGGGACGAGGCAATACCTCGTTGTTAGATAAAATGGCCGAGGCAAAAGCCGATGCGTTTAGCCGGAAGTCCCTGTACCTGATGGAAGGGGCGGTTGCGACGCAGCGGGTCTCTTCCGCAGGGGAAGAAGAGACCCGGGGCAACGTCCTGCAGACGGTTTCTCTGCTCAAGAAAAAGGGCGTGGCGGTCAACTGGTGGCCTTATCCCGGGCTGACTCACGGGGAGATGTTTAACGCGTCGTTGCAAAGCGCGCTGCTGACGATGAGCGGTTATCCGCGGGGAACGGGCAAGTAGCCGAGCGTTACTTTCGTATGCCGCCGAAAGCTAGCATGAAGGTAGTGAATGACGTTCAGATGATGTGGCCATCGTTTGCCGCATAGCCTGAGCGCATCGCGCAGGATTCATTCACCCGGGCCGACAACATCTTCCGGCGGCGTTTACCCTGGTGGTCGACGCGCTGCGCTGGCGTCACAAAGGCTAAAATTGGCCTCCATGAATCTCTTTAACTTATTTGCTGTTTTTATTTTGTGTTGGCATGCTGTTCCTGAATTTCACAGAAGACGTATCCGCTTAAGCTGGGTATTTATTATCGTCCCTGTGGATATTCGGACGCCTGGTCGCAATATTTAATATTAGACAAAACTTACAGAGACCTGAGTAACGCGGTTGTTTATAATATTAGGTCATTTAATAGTCTGGTTATATGCGAAATAGATAGCAAGTTCTAAAATTATACAGGACAAGAAAATAGACTTTTTTGCAAAAAAATAGCTCATCGTTTTATTCAAGTGGTAGGTAACATAATGAGAAAAAGTATAATTATTATCTGTGGGTTATTTTTTTCCGCAGTAAGTCATGCGAGCGCGCTCTATTTTTACGAAGTGGGTACGGAAGATGCTGCGCTGGCCGGAGCGGGGCAGGCTGCACGCGCGCAGGATGCGTCAACGCTTTTAACTAATCCGGCAGGAATGACGCGATTACCCGATCATATGCTGACGGGGGGAGTACAGGCTATGGGAGGTGATATATCCTATAAACTGGATAATGAATCGAGCGGGCGTCAAAGTCCGGGCAATGTCATGAACCTGTTTCCTAATGCCAGCGTGTTCTATACGCAACGGCTGAATGATTCCGTGTCCGCGGGACTGGGCCTTTACGGTAACTATGGACTTGGTATTGATTTTGGCAACTGGGCAGGCGATCGACTCATCAAAAAAAGTACAATGGTAGCGATGACGCTCAGCCCGGCAATTGCCTGGAAACTCAGTGATAACGTTTCCGTCGGCGCCGCTGTAGGACTTAATTACGGCTACCTTTCTTTAACCCGGAATGTTGATAGCCGTGATGAACGACAAAATGACCACGATTGGGCAATGAACTACCGCCTGGGCATATTGATGGATCTCACCGACCAGACTCGAGCGGG
This sequence comes from Klebsiella sp. BDA134-6, assembly GCF_015601345.1. NCBI lineage: Bacteria > Pseudomonadati > Pseudomonadota > Gammaproteobacteria > Enterobacterales > Enterobacteriaceae > Klebsiella > Klebsiella sp. BDA134-6. Next base: position 3,769,361 of record NZ_CP064784.1, on the reverse strand, counting down.
AATAACCTGGACAAGTAAAACTGACTATCACTTTAGTATTGACGGCAAGGCACGTTTTCCGAACTTGCCAAACGTCGAGTACGATCTACCCGTGGCGGCTCAAGTCCGCGCACCTCAGCAGGTCATGCTGAGTCTGGTTCATGATGTAAATAAATATTGGTCGGTCATGGGCGATCTTGGTTGGCAGGACTGGAGCCAGTTTGGTAGCCCGGATATTACGATTAATGGCCAATCGGGCAATAGAAACAACCGGTTAAAAGATACCTGGCATACGGCATTAGGCGTTCAGTTCCGGCCTGACGAGCGATGGCGCCTTAACGCGGGTGTCGCTTTTGACAGCACGCCATACAACACCCAAAGCGATGTCGCTCTGACTCTACCTACCGGTGATGAGTGGCGTTTTGCGACCGGGGCGCAATATCAAATGACATCGGCGAGTAATATCGGATTTGCGGTTGAATATCTGCATATGCAATCATCTCAGGTGAATTCCGCAGCCTTCGCTGGAGAATATAATAAACCCTGGCTATGGTTCGCCAGCGTAAACTACAGCTATCAGTTCTGATCTGTAAACCAGGCATTTAGTTTTGGCTAGCATGACGATAGGCCTGCAGTGGCAGTCGTGGCTGCAACCGGCTAAAAGGACGGCGGAGATGGTCACCGGCTATCGCTATCGTACCGGCGGCGCTGGAGATAGGTGACTAAAAAAGCCTCCTTAAATTCCCATAAGGAGGCTTTTTTTAGTCTTCAATAATGGTATTCAGTAATTCGCTCAGCGTACGCAGTCCCGAAATATTCTTCTCTTTCAGATAACGATTGTTTATGACGTTTATCTTGTAAAGCCTGACCAAAGAACAGTATGCCTGATAGGTCTGACTCTGGGTATCGACCAGTTCATCGATATGGCTTTTCTGCAGGTGTTCTTTTTTTAGCTGGCGATATATCTTTTTGAGCAGAGACTTATTTTTATCATGTAGTGAGGCATAGCTCGTAGAGTCTACCGGTGACCCCCGGTGCTTATTGTAGATGATAGGTATCTGTATTACATGTAGTTTGCGTAAAATACCCGGAGGTGATGTTTTGCAGGGGGCAACGACGCCCGAGAGTATAATTTGATGGAGCTTCCGCATTATTCTACCTGTGTTATGAGTGAGATATATTAATTATCATGCTACGCATTGTGGGTGCAAATTCAATTAGTTTAAAATTAAATGTTTTGCGGGTTAGTATTTAAAAGGCAATATTAATGTATTTTATTTTGCAATGTATGTTATGAGCATGTCATAAATATAATAATGACTTCCTGTCAGGCATGCTGCGGGGACTGCGTTAATGCGCCACATCAGTTACCCCTTGTATATGACTTAGGTCATTGGTGTGCTCAATTTGAGAGAGGGCTGCTTATTCAATGGCAGTGATTAAATACTTAAAACCGCGCGTAGCGGTATTTTTTTTGCGAACACTAAACGCGCCGTTGGTTGATATAGGGCGATGAATACTGGAATTATGTACTGGCGTCAGCAGGGCACTTTTTGCCGCGACATGATCATCTTTTTGCTGCGGAAACCTGGTTACGTCCGGCCTGTTTTGCTTTGTAGAGCTCCTTATCGGCTTTTTCTGCCAGTACGGCAAATGAATAACCCTTGACCCATTGGGCAACGCCAAAGCTGGCGCTGAGCCAGGGCGAAAGTTGAGAACCCCGATGTGGGATCTTCGCTTTTTGAATATTGGTACGAATGCGTTCTGCAATCATCACGGCTTCAGCCATTTCATTGCAATGAGTCAATATGACAAACTCTTCTCCGCCAAAGCGAAACGCAGTGTCAGATGTTTTACGTAATGACTGGTTGATGCATTTCGCAACGCTTAATAAACATTCATCACCGGCAATATGCCCATATAAATCGTTATATTGTTTGAAATAGTCGATATCCATTATGATCATGAATAAATTACCACCTGAGTGCGGCAGTCGTTGTGCCTGTTCCTCAAAATGGGTTAACAGGCTGCTTTTATTTAACAATCCCGTTAAGGCGTCACGATGAGCAAGGTGGGTGAGTTTTTTAATGAGTAGATTCTTTGCGTATTCACTTTGTTGGGTTCGGGTGTACCATTCAAGCAATATGTAGCGAGCGGTTATCACGACAATGAAAATAATGACAGAACCAGACAGTTGCAGAAAGTTAAATTTATCATAAGCGGTGATTTCGCTTAACAGCATGGCGATGCTGATCGGTACGCTAAATAATAGCAATACAGTGCCGGAGATATAAAAGGAGATGGTGGCGGGTAACAGCGTGCTGATGAGCAATGAAAGCGTTAATGAAGGGTTATTGTAATGTTTGACCATCATATAGAACATGGCGCCCCAGAGGATGCCTTGTAGTAGCGCGTATGTCGGTAGCAACCTGGCGAGATATTTTCTGGAGATCAACGCCTTTAACGTAAATCCCAGCGCTGAAAAAAGCGTGGTTGCTATACATAGCATATTCATCACCTCCCGATAAAAGTCATTCGGGGTATGTATAAAATTGTTCAAAATCAACCACAAGCAAAAAACGATGTTAAGGCTCAGGAACCAGACCAGGTTCCATGAGTTAACAATATCCAGGTTTTTATGGTTTTCATTCGTCGTATTAATCATGAACCGATCTCGGTGGCGCAGAAGAGAATAATGTCTATATCCGTCATATCTTCAAATTACCTGTGCGTTGGCTTTGTTACTCAGCTTATCCATGAGCCTCGGCCTTACGGGGCGCCATGACACAGCGTTCAAATCTGTTCCAGACAGATTTGTCATTCGCCCCAGCACGTAGTTATCTATGCTCCAGGTGACTAATGAGAGGCTCCTGCCTCTCACCGACTTCCAGCCTTCGCTGGTCAAATTTGTTGCCGACGAATTTGTCACTTCAATGCCGCCTTTAAGCAACGCGAATTATTTAGGGTATAAATATAACCAGTTATGGCCCGGATGGCGAATCTCGTTCGTTGTTGAAATCCAATAATAAACATATTTTTATTATAAAACTCACGCCATCCTGATTAACTGACGATGACGGCGTCAACTACCCTCATACAGGGGATTATTCTGCAACGCTTACCGTGAGTATCACTATGACTTTGGTGGAAATGAGTTAATACCTCTCATATTTAACGGAGTCCCTTGCCTTTAAAGCGAAAGAGGTCATCGTTAAACGGACAGAAGATCTGTACTTTATCAAACCAGGGCAATCACCGTCTGTCTGGCTGCTGACGGGACTTTTGGGTTAAGGTAAATCGTAAAGTACGGATAATGAATATTGGTAGAGATATATTATTTAATTTCCAGGTTGCGTATCTGAAACGCAAAAAAGTGACGTGTTCTTGAATTCACGCCGCTCTGGTCTAAGCTCAAAAAGGCGAAAGCGTGTCGGGTTGTTGTAGCATAAAACAATAAATCTCTCTGTAGGTGAAGGTCATGAACAGGGCAATTTCCCGGGTAGTTCTGTGGTTTTTTGTTTTGATGGCTTATCCTCTACAGGCCGCGGAGCCACGTCAGGCACCTTCAGCGCAAGAACGGGCCCGAACGGTTTATGTTTTCCACCAGCCGATAGTGATGCTTCAGGCGAAGTTTGGCTTAACCACGCCGGAAGAGCGCGTACTGCGCATTCGCAATACCCTGCGCGGCTTTAGCCGTGAAGACGTGGCAAAGCCCCTGACTATTGTCCCGGTGACTCGATATAACCAGGCGGGACGCCTGATCGTGATGAACGGCAAACCGGTGATGCTGCTGGTGGAGGCGGATCTCGACGAAGGCGACGATCTCACCCTCGACCAGGCGGCATCTCGTGTCTTAACCCGGCTGGAAGCCCAGCGAAAGGCGCTAAGAGACCAGTACGATCACCGCAGTCTGGCGCTTTCCGCACTAAAAACCACCGTTGGCGTGGCGGCGTTACTGGCGCTCTGGTTCGTTCAGTACCGATCCTGGCGCTGGGTGCGCCGGGTTTATCGGCGCAAAATAATCGATAATAAAGGGCTTATTCCCCAAACCTGGCGACGCTTTTTAGGTGAGGTTGAAAGCCGTCTGTACGCGCTACTGATGCTACTGCTGGGTATCACCGCGATCTATGTTTTGCTCCGCTGGGCCTTCAGCCTGTTTCCCTGGACGCGCGTCTGGGGCGAGTCCCTGGGCGACTGGTCGATACGTATCGTCAGCCAAATCTCTTACTCCATCGTCTCAGCGCTGCCGGGACTGCTGGTGGTGCTTATTATCTTTGTGATGACCTCCGTCATCCTGAAAATCCTCAAAGTGGTGCTAAACCAGGTTGCCACGGGACGCCTGTATATTCCCGGCCTGCATCCGGAAACGGTGGGGGCCACGCGCAAGCTGATTGCGGTAATCGTCTGGCTGTTTGCGCTCTCCGCTGCGTATCCCTTCCTGCCGGGGGCCAACTCGCTGGCGTTTAAAGGCATTAGCGTCTTCTTCGGTCTGATGCTCACGCTGGGGTCCGCGGGGGTAATGAATCACGCTATGAGCGGGCTGGTGCTGATTTACTCCCGGGCGCTGCGCAAAGGCGATGTGATCCGCATTGCCGAAAACGAAGGGCGGGTGACCGAAGTCGGGATGCTGGCGACCAAAATTGTAACCCGGGAAAACTACGTTATTACGCTGCCCAATGCGGTAGTGGTCAGCGGCAAAATTACCAACCTTAGCGTGCAAAACCCCGACGGCAGCGTCAACCTGACGCTCAACGTGACGATTGGCTACGACACCCCGTGGCGGCAGGTGCACAGCATGCTGGAGCTGGCGGCGCGGCGGGCGAAGTGCGTCGATCAATCCATCGCGCCGCGGGTGCGCCAACTGGCCTTAATGGACTGGTACACCTCCTACGAGCTGCAGGTCAGGCTGCTGCCGGTTGAGCAGAACGGTCCGGGTGATGGCCTGATGGCTGGGGCGCGCACCGAGATGCACAGCCTGATTCAGGACGTATTTAACGAATTTAACGTGCAAATTATGTCGCCAAACTTTGTGCTGCAACCCAATGAACCGGTGATGGTGCCCAAAGAGAAATGGTTTACCGCTCCCGCACAGCCGCCTGGAGAGGGGTAAACCTGATGGATTACTGCGCGGTTTTCGCCGGGCACTGCGCCGGGTCGAATACCGTTTTCCAGTCTTTTTGCATATCGACCACCACCCAGCCTCTCTCTTTGGCCTCTTTTAAGCCTTCCACCAGTTTACCGCTGGCCGGTGGATGGCTGTCGTAGGCGTATTCGCGCGCCGCATCGGTATGGTGCACCAGCAGCCCGAAGGTTTTGTAATCCGGGTTGCTGGCGGTGTACTGCATCATCGCCAGGTCGCCATCGCTGTTGCCAAAAGCCGCTACCGGGCGCTGACCCATAAACAGATGGATCGCCACCGGTTTGTTCGCCACATCGTCATTAAAGGCACCCTGCATAGTTTTGCGTATTTGCGAGCCATCTTTGGTCAACGAGAACTCGCCCAGGGCGAACGAACCGACGACCTGTTCCGGCGGAATGCCGTACATCTTCTCAGACAGCACGCGCATAAAATCGATGCCGCCGCCGGAGATAATCCACGTCTTAAAGCCATTTTCGCGCAGGTAGTCCAGCAGCTGACGCATAGGCTGATAGCCCAACTGGTTGTACTGACAGCCAAACCGCGGGTCTTTGTGCGTATCGACCCAGCTGGCGACGCGTTGAGTGAACTCGTCGGTGGTGATATCGCTGTGGGTCAAGGCCAGCAGCTTGAGCAAGCCTTTTTCGCCCGCGGCCGCCACCGTTTTCAGATCGTTTTTCAGCGCCGCGCTGACCAGCGGATCGTTTTGCCATTCAGGATGTTCAGGCGCAAGACGCTTAACCTCATCCAGCACGAACTGGATCTGGAAGGTCATCGGCGCTTCTGGCCACAGGGTGCCGTCGTTATCAAACACCACGTAGCGCTTTTCCGGCGGGATAAAAGAGTGGCTTTTAGCATCGGTGGCATTGTGCACCCAGGTTTCTATGGCCCGTTTAGCCGCCGTGTCGTTCCAGGCGGAAAGCGGAGCCGCCGCCGCGCCGCCGCACAGGCTCACTAATAACATACCGATCAACGTACCCTTCATCGAGAACTCCTTTTTTCAGGGACCAGATCCGGCAGGGATGTGGGATGCCAGAAACGGTGCCATTGGTGATAAACATACCGGGCGCTCTGCGACAGCGTACGGCGAAACATAAACAGCAGCGCGACCGTCGCAGCCAGCACCGCGACCCACAGTGACAGCAGACCCCACGAGGTTGGCGCCTGGCCTTTGAGCGCCGCTTCCGCACCCGCGTTCGGCGCCGGGGCAATCTTGTACTCACTGCCCGGCAGTTCGGCGGTTTGCCACTGCTGATGGGCGGTATCCCACCAGCGTAATTTTATCGGCGGAAGGGCAACGGTACCGGCTTCCACCGGCAGATAGCGCAGCGTTTCGACGCGTTGGGCGCCGCGGATATCGCCGCGACCTGCCGTCACCAGAGTATTTTGCGGCGATAAACGTTGGGTGTGCGTGCCGGGAATGGCGTACAGCAGCGGCGGGATCTGCGTTGCAACGGCGTCGTCGGCGACCACCGTTACCACACGCTCAATCACATCTCCGGCGTGCAATTGTCCATCATCGCCGCTGTGGAACAGGGTAATTTTTTGGCTCAGCGACAGGCTGGCGGCGGGCAGGAAATGGTCCGGCTGTTGTACATCGTCAGGCCAGCTTACCGCCTTATCTAACGCCGGCAGTTTTACCGTCACCGGCGCTTGTCCGGCTCCGGTAAGCGTCAGCTCAAAGGCAGGAATATGCAGCTGCCCCTGATCCCAGGCCGTTACCTGACGTTCCATACGAATACCGCTCCAGCTGGTGCCGCCCTCATGACGGGTGAGCAGCTGATTGGGTTCGGTGGTGGTCAACAATGCGCCATTTTCAACAGGGAAATCAGGCCACTGCGGCGGCGGGTTAAACCAGCTATCGGTCCAGAAGGTCACGGCGATGCGCACCGGCTGACCGGGAGCAACGTGCTCTGGCGCAATAAGCTCGCGCGAAACCGTTATGGCCGCCTGACAGGGCAGCGTGGCAATCAGTAATAACCACAGCAGCTTCATTGTTGATCTCCTGACTGGGTGCGATAGAGGTTTTCCAGCAGGCCGGAAGGCGAAACGCTGAGATTCTCATACCACTGGTTCACCTGCGGGTTGCCTCCGACCTGCGGCTGAATATCTTTTTGCTCAACGCCTTCCTCGGGTTTGAGATCGTGTTTGATCTCATCCGGTTTATAGTCCTGCTCCTCGCTCTGCGCCGACTGGCGGTCGCGCTCTTTTTGCCGCAGCTGCATGATGATGGCGGCAATCTTCGCCCGGTTGCCCTGCGCCAGCTGCCAGTCAGGCCGCAGGCTGAGCGCCCGGTCATAGCTGTTGAGCGCCTGCTGCCACAGCTTTTGCTGCGCGTAGCTGTTACCGGTCCACAGCAGCGCTTCTGGCGTTTGTTCCGCCTGATGGAAAGCGGCGGTGGCGGCGGGGTAGTTCTCCGCCCGATACCAGGCGATCCCCTGCCGCAGCGGGTCGGTAAAACGCTGCGCGGCGGTGGTGTAATCCCCGCGTGCGAACGCCTGTTGCCCTTGAATATCGGGGCTGATCCACGCATCCAGCCATGACGCGGCGTGCCCGGCGGGCTGCCACATCAACAGCGGCGCGATAAGCAGCCAGCAAAAAAGCTGGCGTCGCCACAGCAGTATGATGATCAGCATGGGAATGACCGCCAGCCAGCCGCTGTTGCGCCAGTGTAGATCGATGCGCGCGTTGTTTTGCGCGCTGACGGACTGCTGTATATGGCTGCGGATTGCCGAAAAATCGCTGTCGTCCGACGTCACCAGGGTGACAGGAATACCGCCATCGCGGATCTGCTCAAAGCGCGCGACGTTAAGCCGGGTATCGGTGCCGCGACTGGCATACTTCTCCGGCAGCGTCCCGCCGTGGGCGGTGCCGGGAACCCAGATTTGCAGCGGTAGCGACTGTTTTGTCAGCCAGCGCGCATCGCGCTCATCGATATTATCCGCCACCAGAATGATGCTGCGCGGCGGCGAGGGCATATTTTTCATCGCCAGGGTCAGGGCCGCCTGTAGCCCTGATCCTTCACCTGCCGGAAGCAGGGCGGGGGACTGGGCATGCAGGAACAGAGTGTAAAAATCCTGATCGACGGTCAGCGGCGTGGTGAGCCACGCGCCGGACTGATACACCACCAGGCCAAAGCGGGTGCCGGGCATCTGCGCCATCAGCGACAGGATTTTACTTTGCATCCGCTGGTGACGGCTTGGCGCCAAATCGCTTGCCAGCATGGCGTTATCCTGCTGCAACACCACCATCACATTACTTTGCGGGGTTAACGCCGCGGGAAGCTGACGCTGCCAGGCAGGACCGGCGAGGCCGATAATCCCTGCCATCATCAGCCACGGCAGCGCGCGGGTTATTTTTCGCGGCTGATTGACGATAAGCGCACGGGCAAGCGGCTTATCCATCATACGTACCCAGGCGCTGCGTCCGGCGGACGGCAGCCACCACAGCGCGAGGCACAGCGGTAACAGCACTAAAAACCAGGGGTGTAAAAAGTGGAAGTCGCTCATGCGCTTTCCTCCCTGAGGACGCGATAAAGGGCGAACGCCAGCAGCAGCAACAGCGCGGCGGCAAGCGGCCAGCCAAACAGCGGCTCGCGCCAGGACCAGCCGATACTTTTAACCTGCACCGGCGTGATAGCGTCAATTTCCTGCCATACGGCGTCCAGCGACGCGCCGCTGCTTTCGGCAGTCCACGCGCGTCCACCGGTCATCTGCGCGATTTCGGCGAGCAGCGGCAGGTCGACTTTATCGTCCCCGGTGCTGTTCACGTCGCCAAAAGCGATGGTGTGCACCTGTACGTGATGCGCGGCGGCCAGTTTGGCGGCAAGACGCGGCGTCAGCTGTGAAGCGGTATCATTGCCGTCGGTGAGAATAATCGCCAGCTTACTGGCGTCGGCGTTTTGCGCGGAATCGAACAGTTTCACCGTGACTCCCAGCGCGTCGCCGATCGCCGTCTGCTGCCCCACCATGCCCGGCGATAGCTGGTTGATTCGGGTTTCCAGCGCCTGTTTATCTTCGCTAATTGGCGCGAAGGGCCATGCGCCGTTAGCAAAAATCACCAGCCCAATTCGGTCGGACGGGCGGGCGGCGACAAATTTTTTCACCGAGGCCTGTACCGCTTCCAGACGGGTGCTGCCTCCGGCGACATCGTTTTTCGCCATCGAACCAGAGACGTCTAAAATCAGCATGATGTTACGCATCGGTTTTTCAATATGCTGCGGCGGGGTGAGCCATTCCGGACGCGCCATGGCGCAAACCAGCAGCCCCCACACCAGCCAGAACACCACGGCGGCAAGCTTACCGCTGCGCACAGGCTGGCTGTTGGGCTGGATCTCGTGGATAAGCGCGGGTAAAAACGGCACGCGCACGTATTCCTTTAGCGGCCGCGCTTTAGCCATAAAAAAGCGGCCCACCAACGGCAGCAGCAGCAGCAGCCAAACCCAGGGCCAGACAAAGTCCACGCGAGAGAGATATTCAGACATAGGGTAATCGCTCTATCCATGCATGTAACTGCGCACGCAGACGCGCGTTATCGTCGTCATTCAACTGGTTTTCACGCTGGCAATAGCGCAGGCTAAGCTGTTCGCGCAGCGCGTCGTCCAGCGGCACCTGTTGCAGGCATTGCGTCGGGTTGGACGCGGCGCTTATCGCTTCGCGCGGGTGATGAACCAGCAAAATGCGTTTAATCAGCAGCAGCCAGCTATCGGCGGTATGCGGCTGCGACAGGGCGCTTAGCGCCTGGCGACGCCAGACATTCCGCCGCCAGCGGGCGTAGCGAAACAGGGCGACGGTCAGCCCGGCAAGCAGAACCAGGATGCTGAGCACAACCCAGCCCGGCGGCAGCGGAAACCAGGAGGGTGAACCGGGCAGCGCCGGCTCCGCCAGATGGGGGACGGTAAAACCTTTCTCCAGCATTCAGACACCTCGCTGTAGCTGTCGCAGGAGATCGCGGGTGACCACGATTTGATTGACCCGCACGCCAAGCCGGGCAAGACGCGTCTCCTGCTGCGCCAGCCGGGCGGTGACGCTATGCACGATCTCGTCGCGGCGGGAGGGGGAAAGGGAGAAGGTTGCCTCCTGGCCTTCGTAACGCGCGGCAAGCTGGCCGTGGGTCGGCAGCCGCAGATGGAGATCGTCGAGCGTCACAAAGGCGCTGATCTCCCCCCGGCGGCGCAGCGCGGCCAGCAGGGCATCGCACTGGCTACCCATATCGTGAAAATCGCTTATCACCGCAACCCAGCTCCCGGTAGGGATCAGCGGCAGGCTGTGGCGCAGCATATCGGCCAGCGACAGCGGATTTGGCGCTTCATGAGGATAGGCCTCGGCGACGGCGTGGTTATACTCGACGATGTCGTCCAGAAAGTGGGGCAGGGTCGCGTTCGGTGGACGACAGGCGCGCAGCGCGTAGTCTTTGTCGCCAAACACCGCGCCGCCCAGACGGTCACCGTCGTGCCAGCTGCGCCATGCCAGCAGCGCGGCAATTTTTGCCGCCGCCACCGATTTGGTCTGGACGCGGGTGGAAAAAAACATATCCCGACGCTGATCGACAAGCAAAAAGACCGGCCGCTCTTTTTCTTCATTGTACAGGCGGATCCACGGCGTACGCATACGCGCGGTGGTCTGCCAGTCCATCAGACGAACGTCATCACCGGGCTGGTAGCGGCGCAGACTGTCAAAATTAAGCCCGCGACCTTGCTGGCGCGAAATGCGCTCTCCGGCCAGCGCGTTGGGCGGGATTTGCCCTGGCGGATTGATAATAGAACGCGCCTGCGCCGCCAGTTTTAGCAGGCTACCACGCGAGACGCGGACGGCATCGCTCATTACGCCACCACCGCGTCGAGCAGCATTTGCACCGCATCGTCCGGGGTGCAGTTGTCGGCATTGGCCTGGTAGCTCAGCATCAGACGGTGACGTAGCACCGCAGGGGCTATCTTTTTGATGTCTTCCGGCATAACGGCGTCCCGGCCTTCCAGCCATGCCTGGGCGCGGCCGCAGCGCTCCAGCGCCAGCGTCCCGCGTGGACTTATCCCAAAGGTCAGATAGCTTGCCAGGGTATCGCTGACGTTTTTAGGGTGACGACTGAGATCCACCAGATTGACGATATAGTTTTCAATCGTTGGCGCGACGTGAACTTGGGCAATCGCCTGCCAGCACTCGGCAATCTCCTGCTGCGTCAGCATCAGGGTTTCGGCGGCGGCGCTCGGCTGGTTTTGGCTCAACTGCTGGTATTTTTGCTGCTGCTCGGCGCGAACCAGCTGCATCACCTTCTGTTCATTCTCTTTTGAGGGATAGCTCACCAGTACTTTCATCAAAAAGCGGTCAAGCTGGGCCTCCGGCAGGGGCCAGGTGCCTTCCTGATCCACCGGGTTTTGCGTGGCGAGAACCATAAACACCCCCGGCAGCGGCCAGGTTTTGCCCGCCACGGTCACATGGCGTTCTTCCATCGCTTCCAGCAGGGCAGACTGAACGCGGGCGGAGGCGCGGTTGATTTCATCGGCCAGAATCAGGTTGCCAAACACCGGGCCGGGGCGGAACGTAAACTGGTCCTCTTCGCGGGTGGCATTTTGCTGATAAATCTCGCTGCCGGTGATATCAGAAGGGAGCAGGTCGGGGGTGAACTGAATGCGGCGATACTCGCCCTCCACGCGGCGGGCGAGTTCGCGCACGGCGCGGGTCTTCGCCAGCCCTGGCAGCCCCTCCAGCAGAACGTGTCCATCGCAGAGCAGGGCGATTATCAACATGCGCACCAGCTCTTCCTGACCCAGCACCTGCTGGTTCATTTTCTGCTCAAGTTCTAATAGCTTCTCGCGCTGCATCATCGTTTTAATCCTGAATAGTCACGTTTGATTAAGGTGGCTAATCCCACCAGCATCGGCTCGGCGTAGTTGAAGAAGGCTTTGATGCCCGGGCACAGATAGTTGAGACCCGTTTCGCCGTCCGGCGCGCGCACGATGCGGTTTTTCGGACACTCGCCCCAGCACATTTTTAAATACGGGCAGGCCTGGCAATATTTCGGCAGCGTATCGCGCTTGCCCATGCCAAAGGCTTTCTGCCGCTCGGAGAACGCCAGGTGTGACAGTTTCGTATTAGCGATATTGCCTATCTGGTATTCCGGGTAAACGTAGTGGTCGCAGGAGTAGATATCACCGTTTTTTTCAATCGCCAGCCCTTTGCCGCAGAATTCGGAGTGGGTGCAGATTTGCGCGGGCATGCCCAGCGTTTGCGCCACCGCCGTTTCAAACAGATTGACCTGAACGCGGCCTAAATCGTTGTTAACCCACTCCTCGAACACCGCAATCAGGAAGTGGCCCCAGTCATCCGGGTCAACCGACCAATCGGTCACGACAGAGTCGAGATCGCCGGGGCGAGCGCGGCGGCTACCGGTCAGCGGAATGGTGTCATCGCGCCAGAACTGCGGGGCGGTCTGTTTAAAATCAACCGGTTCCACGCACGGGTTAAACTGTACGTAGGTCGCGCCCAGTTCCTGGGTCATAAAGCGATAGACTTCAAGCGGGTAGCGGGCATTGGTGCGGTTGACGGTTACCAGGGCATTAAACGGTACGCCGTGACGCTTAAGCGCCTCAACCCCGGCCATCACCTTATCAAAGGTCGGTTTGCCGCTACGCGTGACGCGGTAGCGGTCATGAAGTTCCCGTGGGCCATCAATCGACAGACCCACCAGAAAATGATGTTTTTTGAGAAATTCAGCCCATTTATCGTTCAGCAAAACACCATTTGTTTGTAAGTCGTTCTCGATGCGCTGGCCGGATTTTTGGTACTGCTTTTGAAACTTAACCACTTTTTCGAAAAATTCGAGCCCCATCAGGGTCGGTTCGCCGCCCTGCCAGGAGAAGACCACCTGCTCACCGTCTTGCCCTTCAATATACTGGCGAACGAACTGTTCAAGCGTCTCATCGCTCATGCCGGTATGCCTGTCCTGGTGCAGCAGATCTTCTTTGTGCAGATAGAAACAGTAGGAACAGTCAAGGTTACAGGTCGAGCCGGTAGGCTTGGCCATTACGTGGAAGCGACGCTTATATTCAGGGCCTTTGCCGTTATATTTCTCGGCAGACGGTAATGCGGTAACGGGTAGTGTTGTGCTGTACTTCATCGTATGCCCCTGAGAAGTGATAACAAAAAGGTGAACTGATTTTTATCATCCAAAGCGGACAGGCTGCTTTAGCAACCTATCCGAGGTGGCGTTATTTATTAATACCGGAACCCTGCTCAAGCATGGCTGAAGCATCGGAAATGGTGAACGAACCTGGTTTCTGACGCGGTGGGAACTCTTTGAAGGTGGCCAGCATCTCTTTGGCATATTTCTGCGCACCGCCCATCAGGAACAGACGATCGTAGAACCATGAGTTGTAGCCCATACCGTCGCTGCCTTTCTCCAGCGGATCGATCTCCAGATCGAAGATCATTGGCGTACGCAGTTTGGTGAACGGATATTTCCACAGATCCAGACCGGTGTGCTCCTGAATCATAAAGTGCGCTTTCCAGCGGCCATAGCGCATCGCCAGCAGGTCGCCGTCATCACTCCAGTAGAAGAATTCTTTACGCTGGTTGTCGCCTTTACCCTGCAGGAAGTCGAGCTGGTTATAACCATCCAGATGTACCTTGTAGGTCATCGAGGTCGTCTTATAGCCTTTCAGCAGTTCATCTTTGATGTTAGCGTCCCCGGCGGCTGCGACCAGCGTTGGGAACCAGTCGTAGCTGGCGAACATGCCGTCAATGATGGTGCCCGGCTTAATATGCCCCGGCCAGCGAACCATGGCAGGTACGCGGAAGCCGCCTTCCCAGCCGGTGTTTTTCTCACCGCGGAACGGCGTCTCACCCGCATCAGGCCAGGTGGCGGTCATCGGGCCGTTATCGGTGGTGTAAACGAGAATGGTGTTATCTTCGATGCCGAGATCTTTAATTTTCTGCAGCACTTCACCGATCATGGCATCGTGTTCAACCATACCGTCGGCATAGGTCCCCAGACCGGTTTTACCGATGCTGCCGTCTTTCAGGTGGGTTTTGTTGTGCATACGGGTGGTGTTAAACCAGGTAAAGAATGGCTTACCGGCTTTTACCTGACGTTCCATAAAGTCGTTATTGGCAGCCAGCGTCTCTTCATCGACCGTGCCCATACGTTTCACGGTCAGCGGACCGGTATCTTCAATCTTGCCGTCTGCGGTGCTCTTAATTACGCCGCGCGGACCGAATTCTTTACGGAAGGCCGGGTCTTTTGGATAGTCCGGGTTCTCCGGTTCTTCTTCGGCGTTCAGGTGGTACAGATTGCCGAGAAACTCATCAAAACCGTGCGCGGTAGGCAGGAATTCATCGCGGTCGCCGAGGTGGTTTTTACCAAACTGACCGGTGGCATAACCGAGCTGTTTAAGTGCCGTGGCAATCGTAATGTCTTCTTTTTGCAGACCCTGCGGCGCGCCAGGCATCCCAACTTTACTCATCCCGGTACGGAACGGCATCTGGCCGGTAATAAACGCAGAACGGCCGGCCGTTGAACTTTGCTCAGCATAATAGGAGGTAAACTTAGCGCCTTCTGCGGCAATGCTATCAATATTCGGCGTTTTATACCCCATGGTGCCCTGGTTATAAGTGCTCAGGTTCCAGTAACCAATATCATCACCAAAAATAACGACAATATTCGGTTTTGAGGTATTTTGTTTGGGGGCATTTTCTGGTGCGGTGGCTGTCGCTGGTGCCGCATAAGCGCTGGACACTGCGCCGGCTGCTAAGGTTAACAGGCTGGCGAGCATTGTCCTTTTGAAAGGCACTATATATTGCATTGGGTGAGCTCCGTTATTAGGAAAGCGATTTAAGTATAGACATGGCGGCGATTCTGCAATTTCAAATATCAATAAAAAGACCTGCTGCGGATGGGTTAGGCCAACGTCCTACGTTAGATATCTGAAGTCTTAGCTTAAATTGCTGAAGATTGTGTTTTTTGAGATTATGGGTTTTCGCAGATCAAAGCGACTGCTCATTTATTTATTAATAAATTTGATAATTTAATATTCCAGTAAAACGTTTGAGGGACGAAGATCGTGCGTCTTGTCGAAGCGGTAGCCCTTAGCATGTTTTATGTTGCTGGTGGGAAAGCCAGAACTGCTGATGTTGATAGTCCGGTTTATATGAGATCTGGTAAACCATAACGACTATTATGATGACGTATTGTTATAGCATGATGACTGTCGCTTTTGGCTTTATTTATCTCCAGCGTATGTCGTGTTATGGCTTAAATATGCTTTTCTGTGGTGCGGCTAGTTTATTAATTTGTTAGTTGTTCAGTGTGATGA
This sequence comes from Klebsiella sp. BDA134-6, assembly GCF_015601345.1. NCBI lineage: Bacteria > Pseudomonadati > Pseudomonadota > Gammaproteobacteria > Enterobacterales > Enterobacteriaceae > Klebsiella > Klebsiella sp. BDA134-6. The sequence goes on along the minus strand of NZ_CP064784.1, from coordinate 3,753,939 downwards.
CTTTTGGAGAAAGGTTTTTATGTCCTGCAGGGACGTTGCGTATAGCGCTAGCGGGGAAAGATGCCTGGTGTTGTTATTTTTTGCTTAGAAGTGGGATACCGGTTGAAAAGTCGCTATCGTGCTGAATGGGCTGCAGAGGCTGTCACAGGTTGCGCTAAAGGCGGTGATGATGAGTTAATATTTTCATTGAGATATAAACAGTAGTGCATACCCGAATCCCGGGACGGACAGCAAAAAGCCCGCTTAAGTATCCTTAAGCGGGCTTTTCAAATTTGGCTCCTCTGACTGGACTCGAACCAGTGACATACGGATTAACAGTCCGCCGTTCTACCGACTGAACTACAGAGGAATCGTGTGAACGAGGCGAATACTACTGGTCTCGGATTTTTGTGTCAACACTAAATTTAACTTGCTGATTCAAATGGCTAAATTTAGCGCAGGTCGTTGTTTTAGTGTACTACCGGGTTATCACTATCATCTGGCGGGCTATTCTCACGTAATCTCGCGAGCGGATCCTGACGATAAAAAAGACAGAAACGCTGCCAAAGCGCGGGAAAGCGGGGAGCAAATAGCTCTGGTGCGCTGAAGAAGTATTCAGAGAGCACGGCGAAACATTCTGCAGGATCGGTGGCTGCATACGCATCGATACTCGCGGCGCTTTCACCGACCAGGTCTATCTCATCCTGAATATTGTTCATTGCAGCATGGAGATCGTGTTCCCAGCCCGCCACCTCGCGCAGGGGGATGAAGGGCACGCCGCTTGCGCGATCGCCATTGCGGGTATCCAGTTTATGCGCTACTTCATGGACTATCAGATTGAAACCGGACGCATCGAAGGAGTCCTGAATATCCAGCCAGTTGAGAACAATCGGCCCCTGCTGCCAGCTTTGACCTGATTGTACGATTCGCTGGTTATGCACCAGGCCGATATCATCTTCCCATTCGTCGTCGACGACGAACGGGGCAGGGTAGATAAGCACTTCGTGAAAGCCATCTAACCATTCGATACCCAGTTCGAGAACCGGCAGGCAAAACAATAGCGCGATACGAGCGCTGTGCAGGGGAGTAAGCTCAAGCCCCTGTAAGGCAACCAGACGCTTTTGTTGCAAAAAGCGGGAAGCCATCTGCACCAGCTGCTGCTGCTCATGTTCGGAGAGGTTGGCTAATACAGGAATGGCAAGCGCCTTTTCCCAGGGGATTTCCGCGTTGCCGGACTCTTCATCTACTTTCCAGGGCCATTTAAATATCATATTGCTCGCAAAGTCGTCACTTGAACTGAATTAAAGAGACAGGAACTATTAAAATGCCAAAGAACCTGGCATTATAGCAACCTCAACAGCGGAGAGATGCCGGAGCGGCTGAACGGACCGGTCTCGAAAACCGGAGTAGGGGCAACTCTACCGGGGGTTCAAATCCCCCTCTCTCCGCCAATTATTTAGAAAAATCAATAAGTTGAATGTCGCTTTTAATTTTTCTCTGCAAAATCCCCGCATTAAAATTTCTTTCTATCGCTCTGTTTTCCCATCCCTAATGCTGTCTTTTTTACCATGTTGCCTCTTGTTGGGCATCCACTTTTATCTTCTTTAGTTCACAAGCTCACATTCTTAACAACAACATAGCCCGTCTTGCATCCCTGATAACAAAGCAGTCAACTGCCCTTGCTACACATAGATTCTGTAGAAGTATCTTAAAGAGAAGGGATGATGGATGGAAAGGAGCGAACTCAGGAAAGCACTGGAGCAGGGATTGTTGTCAAGTGAGCGCATGGGGTGATAGAGAAACTTATGACCCTGACCTGAGCTGCCGGGATAAAAAGATCCCGTGCGGCTCTGGCGCGGGATCATCTTTCTGCATGCCGGGGGGCGAAAAGATTCAATAGTTGGAGGTTGAACTCCTCATGGCATCGCCCGTTTTTATAATGATGCAATCAGTGGTGCATTGCTCCTTTGCCGTCAGAATAACATTTTCTGGAAGCCTGAAATGCATGGACTTGCTGATTAAGATTTGCTCCGCCATCCCCTTGATAGCCCAGGGGGCCGCAAGTGATATATTGCCAAACTCGTCATAACGTTGTGTTTTAGTAAAGGCATTATAGGCGGGATCTTGAATGTCAAAAAGAACATCCCCTGTAAATGTTTTTCCCACCTTGTAGGAAAGTGCGCTTGCTAATGCGTTTAACTCTGATTTTTGTGGGATAATGAAACCATTAAAGATATTGTATGAGGCAGCGATCATCGCGAATACCGTCAATATGGGGAGCGCTTTTTTTGCAATATTGAGTTTGCTAGTCAAGGCATCCACCCCAATAATGATAAGAGCGCACGTGAAAAATTCCAGTGCTATCAGTGACCTATATGCAGCCCAGTTTTCCTTGACTAATAAGTTTGGAGAGTAGGCGCCAATCCCCATGATAATAAACATGAGCACCTTAATAGGTCCTGATTTGCCTTTTATTATTGAAAATAAACCTATTGCGCAAATTATTAATGACAGCGTTGTGAATAAGGTGCCAGGGGTTATATTAAAGTTGTTGATGGCGTTAATCAATGGTTCTTTGACAAACCATCGTAATTTCTCAAGTGGATTATTCGTTAACTCGGCACGTGCAATTGAACTGCCATATAACCATACAGGTATAAATTTTGAAAATAGCAGACTAGCAAGCATGCCGATAAATAAAACTGCGCCACTGATTAAAACAATGCTGATGGAAAATGGTTTGTCTTTTTTCAGGCAGTTATCAAGCATGACGAAAAATAAAAATGCCATCGCCGTTGGTTGGTATATGGCAAATGCAAACCATAAAATAATGACGGATGCTGCAAATCTTATAATTGTCGTTTTTTTATTGGTGGGCTTTAATGTCGCATAACTTATTCCGGCAAGGAGTATAGATAGTACAAAAGGGAAACATGTCGCCCAGGAGTTATATACTTGTATGGCGGGTGCCAAACATATTAATAAAGGGAAGGTGATCGTTGTTATGTTACGCTTGAATATGTTTCTTTTTTCTATAAATAAAAAGAGGAACAAACAAAATATAAAAACCGTTATTATGGTGAAAAATCTAAGATAGGCAAGGTCATCGATATTGTGAACTAGCGTAAAGGCAAGTCGTCTGGCAATGGCATACAAGGGCCTGCCGGATTGCATATCCCATTGAAATGGAGAACCTTTCCCTGAAAAAACATCAGAAAGTGTCGACCAATCATCTGAAAATGCGTAACTAAATATAATGGTTGGGCTGTAAACTAAGAAAATTGCCGCGAGGTAAAGCATTGCAATAACTCTTTTAGTGTAGGGCGTCATTCGTTCATCCATGGTGTTCATTGCTCGCCTCTCATTTCGTATTTTGCTACCTCTTCGATAAAATATTTTGGCCGGTTTTTGGATTCCATGTATATTTTTCCAACGTATTCACCAATTATCCCTAAAGAAAGCATCTGGACGCCGCCAAGGAAGAAAATCGCAATCATAACAGATGTCCAACCCGCAACGGTATTTCCCTGGATCTTCTCAATGAGGGCATAGATTGCAGCTATTGTAGATAGAAGGCATGTGGTAATCCCAGTGGCGGCGATCATCCGTAATGGGGTAATTGTCAGAGACGTTATTCCTTCTAACGCCAGTGCTACCATCTTTTTCAAGGGGTATTTTGACTCGCCTGCAACCCTTTCATCTCTGCTATAATAAACGCGGGTAGACTTATAACCCAACAAAGGGATTAGCCCCCTTAAGTATAAGTTTTGTTCTTTAAAATCCTTTAATGCTGTCAACGCTGTCCGGCTAAGAAGCCTGAAGTCCGCATGGTTAGGAACCTGATTGACACCCAGCCTTGACATCAGAGAATAGAATTTATTGGCTGTTGTCCTTTTGAATACTGAGTCGCTACTTCTGTTGTCGCGTACGCCATAAACAATCTCAAACCCTTCATTATATTTGTCTATCATTTTCTCAATGCAACTTATATCATCCTGTAAGTCTGCATCTATACTTACAGTAACGTCCGTATCCGCGTTTGCTAACCCCGCCAGCAGGGCTATCTGATGGCCCCGGTTCCGTGATAATTTCAAACCGCGAACGAACGACTTTTCCTGCGATGTGGATTTGATTTGTTCCCAGGTGTTGTCTTTACTGCCATCATCGACAAAGAGGATATAACTATTTCGAGCGATTTTTTCTTTTGCAAGGAGGTTTTTTAATACAGTGGCAAGCCCCTCCACGCAGTATGGAAAGGCGTCTTTTTCATTATAACAAGGAACAACGATTGCTAACGAAGGTATTTCACTCCTCGTGCGGTTTATATTTATTTCTTTCATTTCATTGACCAGTGTTTGTTTATAATAAAACCAGCTGTTGTGTAAATAATCATTCCTACAACTTGTGCTGTATAGATAGCATTAGGTATAACGATGAAAAAAACTTTCATTGCTATTATATTTAAAATATAACAAAAAACACATGTGGATACGAATTTGATAAATCTCAGGGGGTTTAAGGTCGTTGAGAAAGTGAACTTCGCATTCATTATAAAGCTGAAAATAATGCCAACGACATAACCTGCTGCATTTGAAGGGTAGACACCCGCACCGGCATGCATAAGGCCAAATATAACAACTGCGGTTATTGCTGTATTTGCCAGGCCAACGATAATGTACCTGACCGCTTCTCTGGATGTGTTTTTTTTCAAGGTATGATTAATCATTTATTGATTTACATCAATTTTATAAAAGGAAAATTAAGAGATTAAATGCGCGATCGATATAAGCAATAAGCTCCCGGATGATAAATATTTGACGCCAACTCGTGGTCTGTGTCAACCAGGGTTTTTATCACAGTAGACATATTCCTCGACGGATGTTGTTTACGCTTCTCCACCCGAGTTTGTTTGGATGTGATTATGCCGAATGGAGACTATAAAAGCGGGAAAGCTATCGGGGGCATGAGTTCTGGTGCGGTCATTACCAGGCAGTCCTGCGGGATTAACAGTGTCTACTGTAGCGGTAACGATATTTATGCGCGTAATTTGTTTGGCTTACGGAGAAAAACAGGTTAAATCTACCGGATAGGGTGGAAGGTAAAAGTATTGTGAATACCCTGTTTTTTTATTGTTGATTTCATGGTTTAAATGATTAAGTTAAAATCTCGAAAACCGGAGTAGGCGCCACGCATTCGTGGGAAATCTCCTCTTCATAGTTTACTGCATATAGATCGCAACACTCTATTTTTCTGCCATGTAGCGATACAGGATGACTATCCGTTGGTAAAAACGAAAAAACCCGCACAAGGCGGGTTTTAGCGTAGCTATACAATCTTAAAACTGGTAGGTGATACCCACAGCGAACTGATCGTCGGTGGCTGCGCCACTTACCGCCGCGTCTTCATCATCCATCAGATTGAATTTGTATGCGGTGTAAACGTTGAAGTTTTTGTTGAAATAGTACCAGGTACCCAATTCAACGTAGTTCATGATATCCGCATTGGTGTCTTCTTTGGCGCCCAGGTCTTTACCTTTCGCGTAGACATAGCCCAGGGACGGACGCAGGCCGAAATCAAATTGATATTGCACAACGGCTTCGATGTTTTGCGTGTGATTGGCAAAACTGCCAAAAGTCGTTTTCTCCAGCGGAGTCATGTTACGGGATTCACCATACATGACTGATGCATACAGATTATTTGCATCGTATTTAGCCGCCAGGTTCCAGACTTCAGCTGTCTCGCCCCGCTTGTCCGCTGCTTGCTCATCAGTACGATCGGAGTTGCTGTAAGCGCCAACGAAACCGAAGCCGTCGATGTTGTAGTTAACGGAGAAACCGAAACCGTCGCCGTTTGATTTTTTCGCGGTGGTGTCGTTGTTTTTACCCTGATACTGCAGAGCAAAATTCAGACCATCCACCATGCCGAAGAAGTCGGTGTTACGATAGGTTGCTACGCCGTTGGTACGGCCGGTCATGAAGTTATCGGTGTAAACCAGACCGTCACCGCCCCACTCAACGAGCATATCGGTGTAACCCGCCGCGTCATAAACCACGCCGTAGTTACGACCATAATCGAATGAGCCGTAATCGCTGAATTTCAGACCAGCGAATGCTAAACGGGTAGCGCTGCCCTGCTGACCTTCCGGTTTGTCCGCTTTGATGTTGTATTCAAACTGGCCATAACCGGTCAGTTCGCTGCTAATCTGGGTTTCGCCTTTAACGCCGAAACGCGCATAGGAGGTATCGTCAGAATTGTTGTTGTCGCCATCATGGGTCATGATGTGTTCGCCAACCATTTTGCCGTAGAAATCCAGTTTGTTGCCGTTCTTATTATAGATTTCTGCTGCATTAGCCGCGCCAGCGACTAATAAAGCTGGAACCAGAATTGCCAATACTTTTCTTTTCATTATATATTCCCTTTTAATCATAATTAATATGAATTGTGTCATTCCTTCCGGGGTGACTATTTGATATTAGCGATTAAGTTCATTTTTCTTTAAATCAAATATGTAACTAAATTATATCTAATATTGCAAAATGTTTCAGTTATATTCTTTATATTAAAATTGTATTGTTTTGTGATAAATTATTTTCCGTGTTTATAGCTTTTAATAACATGGACTTATGGTTATTCATTGATTGAATTTTGTCGTTGATGAGTTTCATGTGTTCTATGTGTCATCATTTAATATTGATTTTATGAATAATTATTTGCTCGTGTTTAAACGTGGAGTTTTCTTTCAGAGAGTGGTCTGAGTAAGAGTGGTTGATGGTGAAATGAGGGGCTGGGGAGGGGGAGTGGGAAATGGCCAGAAATTAAATGCCATTCATTAATTTGTATTATTTAAAAATGGAATAAATTCATTGAGTATATATAGCCGGTATTATGACAATGAAGCAGGTTGATGCACAGAAATGCATCGGGCAGAGAGAAATGCTGTCTTGCAAGAATTTTCGCTATATAATGTGATGGATGTCACTATTTTTGACTGGCAAGTGATGTTGCTTGTTGAGTACATGGAGAGCAAATGAATGGAAGATAAAGCGAAAAGAAGTCCTGGTGGAAAACTGGCGCTGTGGGCATTTTATGCTTTTTGTGGTTATTTTCTGTGGGCGATGGCGCGGTACTGGTGGGTTGTCGGGCAGATTCAAAGCGTGCCCGGCGCCACGATTGACGGTGAACTTGGTTCAACGAGTGGGAAGTGGATTGGTGCCCTGTTGGGGTTTCTGGTGTTAGGTATCGTGGGGACCATTCTTGGTGCAATTGCGTGGTACACGCGCCCCAATCCGCAGATCTATGAACATCACGAATAAAGTTGCTATGCTCGTTGCTGGCCTGACACCTAAGGAACATGCATGGACCTTTTTCACTGGCAGCAACGATTTGAAACCTGGCTAACCGAACATCACGCGCAAGGGGATGCGGCTCATGATATTTCGCATTTCCGCCGCGTTTGGGCCACTGCGCAGCGACTGGCCGAAGATACGGATGCTGACCGTCTGGTGATCCTGACTGCCTGCTACTTTCATGACATCGTCAGCCTGGCGAAAAACCATCCTGAGCGTAGCCGCTCTTCTGCGATGGCGGCGGAAAAAACGCTGGCTATCCTCCAGTCAGCTTTCCCTGATTTCCCCGTCGAACGCTACGCGGCGGTTTTACACGCTATTGAAGCGCACAGTTTTAGCGCGGCGATTGCTCCGCGAAGCGAAGAAGCGAAAATCGTCCAGGACGCCGATCGACTTGAGGCGTTGGGGGCGATTGGCCTGGCGCGCGTTTTTGCCGTGTCCGGCGCGTTGAACAATATCTTGTTTGATGCCAGCGATCCCTTTGCCGACCGGCGGGAATTAAATGATAAAACCTACGCGCTGGATCATTTCCAGTGCAAGCTGCTGCGTTTACCGCAAACGATGCAGACCGAAAAGGGCAGGGCAATGGCGATACACAATGCGCGCTTTCTGGTGCAGTTTATGGCCAAGCTCAGCGCGGAGCTTCGCGGAGACCCAATGGCTATTGATGACGAGGTTTTGCAGCGCTTTAACCCACTCGCGTAAAACTGGCTGCGCTATTTATGGTAACCTCTGCAAAAATAGTCGGGCTGGTTGAGGTTATGGCGCAAAATTTATCCAAGGAAAATCCCCCGTCTTTGAAGGTTGAACATACCGGAGAAGACGCGCAGGCGCTATTGCGCCAGCTGATGGCGATATACGATGTCAAAACGCTGGTCGCGCAGCTGGTCGCCGTCGGCGAGCAGCACTGGAGCCCGGCTATCCTCAAGCGCGTTGCGACGGTAGCGCGCGCGGCAGGTCGCATATCCCACCAGGAGCAGGCCCACCTGCGTACGCTCCTGCCGCAGCCGCCTGCGCATCATCCGCATTATGGATTCCGCTTCGTCGACCTGTTTGCCGGTATCGGCGGCATTCGCCACGGTTTTGAAGCGATTGGCGGGCAATGCGTGTTTACCAGCGAGTGGAATAAACATGCGGTGCGCACCTATAAAGCCAACTGGTACTGCGATCCTGAGCAGCATCGTTTCAATGAAGATATCCGCGATGTGACTTTAAGCCATCTCCCTGAGGTGAGCGATGAAGACGCGGCGCAGCATATACGCCAGACTATCCCGCAGCATGACGTACTGCTGGCCGGCTTTCCCTGCCAGCCGTTTTCACTCGCCGGCGTGTCGAAGAAGAATGCCCTTGGTCGCGCTCACGGCTTTGCCTGCGAAACGCAGGGGACGCTGTTTTTTGACGTGGTCAGGATTATCGCCGCCCGTCAGCCGCCGATTTTTGTTCTGGAGAACGTCAAAAACCTGAAGAGCCACGATAAGGGGCGGACGTTTCGTATCATTATGCAGACGCTGGATGAGTTGGGTTATGAGGTTGCTGATGCGGCTCATACTGGAGCGGATGATCCGAAAGTGATCGACGGGCGTCATTTTTTACCTCAGCACCGGGAACGCATTGTGCTGGTGGGTTTTCGGCGTGACCTCAAGCTGCATGAGGGATTCACCCTGCGTGATATCGCCACTCTCTATCCCTCCGTTCGCCCGACTTTCGGCGAGCTGCTGGAACCCGCCGTTGATGACAAATTTATCCTCACCAGAGTGCTGTGGAAATATCTCTATCGCTATGCGCGCAAGCATCAGGAGCGAGGGAACGGCTTTGGCTACGGGCTCGTTGACCCAACGAATCCGCACAGCGTGGCGCGTACGCTGTCTGCCCGCTACTACAAAGATGGTGCGGAGATCCTTATCGATCGCGGTTGGGATCGGCCTTTAGGCGAAAAGTCTTTTGACGATCCTGAAAACCAGCTTCGGCGGCCGCGTCGGTTGACTCCCCGCGAGTGTGCGCGTCTGATGGGATTTGAAGCGCCGCAGGGGTATCATTTTCGCATTCCGGTATCGGATACCCAGGCCTATCGCCAGTTTGGCAATTCGGTTGTTGTGCCGGTCTTTGCGGCGGTAGCGAAGCTGCTGGCGCCGCGTATTGCAAGAGCGGTGGCTTGCCGTGAGCAAGAGATTGACTATGGCCGACGTCCACGATAAAGCCACCCGCAGTAAAAACATGCGCGCGATCGGCACCCGCGATACGGCGATTGAAAAACGGCTGGCGGGACTGTTGGCGCGTGCGGGATTTTCCTTTACCGTGCAGGATGCCGCGCTGCCCGGCCGCCCGGATTTTGTGGTGGCCGAGTATCAGTGCGTTATCTTTACCCACGGCTGCTTCTGGCATCATCATAATTGCTACCTGTTTAAGGTCCCCGCGACGAGAACTGAGTTCTGGCTGGATAAAATAGCCAAAAATGTGGCGCGCGATCGCCGGGATATCGGCATCCTGGCGGAGCAGGGATGGCGGGTGCTGGTGGTCTGGGAGTGCGCGCTGCGCGGGCGCCAGAAGCTTAGCGACGAAGCGCTGGGGGAACGGCTGGAAGAGTGGATCTGCGGCGGTGGGAACTGCGCGCAGATCGATACGCAAGGTATAGGTCTGTTAGACGTTACTTCTCCGCCTTACAGGAGGTGACATCGCGGCGAGCCGGGAGCAGGTACTTGCCGAGCGTGACCAGAACGACGGCGAAGATGATGATTCCCAGCGCCAGCCACTCTACGGCGGATAGGCTTTCGCCGGCAAAACCGGTGCCTAATAGCACGGCGACCACCGGGTTAACGTAGGCGTAGCTGGTCGCTACCGCCGGTGTTACGTTGCGAATCAGATACATATAGGCGTTGATGGCGATAAGCGAACCAAAGATCGCCAGATAGGCGACGGCAAAAATGCCGGACCACGACGGCATCTGGGTTAATTTTTCTCCAGTTAGCGAGGAGGCGATCATAAGTACGATGCCTGCCGCCAGCATCTCAATGGCGCCCGCCATCATCCCCGTCGGTAGCTCGATTCGCGAGCCGTAGACGGAACCAAACGCCCAGCTCATTGAACCGATAAGTATCAGCAGCGCGCCCCAGGGGTTACCGTTCAGGTTGCCGCCGCTGTTGAGCAGTACGATCCCCGCGAGACCAATAGCGATACCCAGCCATTCAAGTTTGCGGGTCGCAATACCAAAAAAGCGGCTAAAGCACAGGGTGAACAGCGGCACCGTTGCGACCATGACCGCCGCAATACCGGAGGGCACATGCTGGTGCTCGGCGAGAGTGACAAAACCATTACCCACGGCCAGCAGTAACACGCCAATCAGCGCCGCGTTGAGCAGCGGCTTTCGCGCAGGGAGCTTATGGCCGGTTGCCAGTAGCCAGGCGGTCAGCAGTGCGCCTGCGGAAAGGAAGCGCACGCCAGCCATCATTAGCGGGGGCCAACTGGCGACGCCGACGGCGATAGCGAAATAGGTGGAACCCCAGATGATATACAGCGCAAACAACGCCCCGATGAGCGGTAACAGCTGACGGGTAGACATACTTCCTCACGACGGTACAGAGACAGAAAGGGGGAGATATAGTAAACGTGAAAACTCTCGTGCTGGCGAGCGCTTTAATTCGCCTGCTATGGTTAAATTTTTGTTGACTATGGACACTGGTGGGCGAAAAAGCGCTTTTGCTTCATACTTCAGGAGGAACAACCATAAATGAAGGAATGCAATTTTGGCGGGAAGTAGTCTATTAACCTTATTGGATGATATTGCCACGTTACTCGATGATATTTCGGTCATGGGGAAACTGGCAGCAAAAAAAACGGCAGGCGTATTGGGAGACGATTTATCGCTTAATGCTCAACAGGTCACCGGCGTGCGGGCCAACCGCGAATTGCCGGTCGTTTGGGGGGTAGCTAAAGGCTCATTGATCAATAAAGTGATCCTGGTGCCGCTGGCGTTGTTGATCAGCGCCTTTATCCCGTGGGCGATTACCCCGCTGCTGATGGTGGGGGGCGCGTTTCTCTGCTTCGAAGGCGTCGAGAAGGTGCTGCACAGTCTGCAGGCGCGGAAGCATAAAGAGGATCCGCAGGTTCGCCGGCAGCGGCTTGAGGCCCTGGCGAACCAGGACCCCATGGCTTTTGAACGGGATAAGGTGAAAGGGGCGATACGCACCGATTTTATTCTGTCAGCTGAAATTGTCGCGATTACGCTGGGGATTGTGGCTGAAGCGCCGTTATTAAATCAGATCCTGATTTTATCCGGCATTGCGCTGCTGGTGACGGTGGGGGTTTACGGTCTGGTGGGGATCATCGTCAAGCTTGATGATATGGGCTACTGGCTGGTGGAGAAAACCAGCTCGCTGGCGCAGTGGTCAGGCAAAGCTTTGTTGGCAATTGCGCCCCGCCTGATGAAAGTATTGTCCATCGTTGGCACGCTGGCGATGTTCCTGGTCGGCGGCGGTATTGTGGTCCACGGTATTGCGCCGCTGCACCATGCCGTTGAAAATCTGGCCCATGGGCAGAATGCGGTGATTGCCTCGCTGTTGCCAACGGCCGCCAACCTGGTGCTGGGATTCATCATTGGCGCCATCGTGTTGGCTGGAGTGAAAGCGATTGCCGCTCTTCGTCGTCCGGCGAAGTAAATGTGCTCCTGCTCATGCAAAGTGGTTCAGCTTCGTCTAAGGTAAATCTGTTTCTTCCTGATACCGGAGGCAAAAATGGTCTTGTTGGTCAGTGATGAAGTGAGGCGAAAAAACGGCGGCCCTCGTATGGTCGTTACCGGGTTCGCCAGCGGCATGGTGGAGTGCCGCTGGTATGACGGTTACGGCGTTAAGCGCGAGGCGTTTCGTGAGGATGAACTTATTCGCGGAGGGGGAGGGAAGTCGAATCGCACCTGACCCTTTATCAGCGCCCGGCATTCGTCGGGCGTTTTCATAATAGTGATTATTTTACAAACAGGGAGCGTGGATGACGTTTGCTTCTTTAACCGTGCTGCGAGAAAACGATGGATAAGCTGATATGGGTGGAAAAATTGCGTCAGATTTTAAGCCCCGGATATGTGGTTAATCTCTGTTTTTTTATCGTCTTCTGCTTCTCCACGCTGCTGATATGGCGTGAGATCAAGGTCCTGGAAGAGGCCTACGTCGCAAACCAGCGCAATAATCTTGAAAACGTGGCCCATGAGTTCGACAGCCTGCTGCAGTTTAATATCGACAGAATGATTTTTTTTCGTAACGGTATGCAGTCGGCGCTGGGTACGCCGTTGGATTTTGCCGCGCTGCGTAAGGCCGAAGAGGATTACTTAACAAAGCGGCACGATCCCATATGGTCGGTTGAGATCCATAACCGCCGGACGCTGCCGATCTACGGCGTTGCGGATGCCTTTGTCGATGGCGACGCGCTTCTTTCCCGTGATAATCCCTTTTCCGGCAATGAGCTCATGGCCACACTGGAGTTGGGTTATATGTTGCGTCTGGCCAATAACAACCGTGGATTTGCGAAACGCATGCTGTACGTGTCGCGCAGCGGTTTTTTTTACGACGACCGAGCTGCCGAAAAATTCAACGCAGGCGCTGGCCCTCTATTCGCGGGCAACAGGCGCTGCATGGTTTACCCGACAAACGCAGCGGAATAATCCTGCCCGCGGAATTGTGTGGCAAACGTTCCCCGATGATGAATCGCAGCGCGAAATGCAGGTGGTAACGGCATCTATTCCGCTTGATTTCCAGCGCCACTGGCTCGGCGTTCTGGCGATGGATTTCTCGGTTCAGGAGATGAAAACGTTTCTGGTCAATGCGATAAAAACGGGCGAGGAAGGCGAGTACCAGCTTTATGATAATCGACTCAATTTAATTGCCTCTTCTGCGCCGGGCAACGTGCTGACGCTGCTGTCGCCGCGTGAACAGGAGATGCTAAGCCGCGCGTCCTCCCATGAGAATCAGGGCGGGATTCGCCTGGTAACGCGTTATATTAGCTGGGAAAATTTACGCAATTTTGATGGAGTGCTGATCCGTATCCATACTATCCAGGAAGGGGTCCGCGGTGATTTTGGCAGCATCACCATTGCGCTGATGCTGATGTGGTTAATGTTTACTTTTATGCTGCTGATCTCCTGGCTGGTCATTCGTCGAATGGTGCGCAACATGAGCGTGCTGCAGACCTCGCTGGAATGGCAGGCCTGGCATGATGCGCTGACCCGTTTATTAAACCGCGGCGCGCTGTTTGAACGCGCTATTGCGGAAACTCGTCTGAGCGAGCGTCTGAAGCGACCTGTGGCGGTGATTCAGCTCGATCTGGATTATTTTAAAAGCGTTAACGATCGCTTCGGTCATCACGCGGGGGATCGCGTACTGTCGCTGGTGGCCAGCACTATCGCCAGCCATATTCGGCAAGGCGATCTGGCGGGGAGGGTTGGCGGGGAGGAGTTTTGCATTGTGCTGCCGAATACCCCATTAAAAGAAGCGAAGGTGATTGCTGAACGGATCCGTATCCGCATCAATAGTCGCGAGATTTTGCTGGGAAACAGCACCTCTTTGCGTATTACCGCTTCGCTAGGGGTGAGCGCCAGCGATGATACCGGCGAATATAACTTCGAAAATTTGCAGTCAGTTGCCGATCATCGCTTGTATCTGGCCAAGCAGGATGGGCGCGATCGGGTCTGCGCTGAAGGGTGAAAGAAATTTCTTTTGTGAATAAATTGAATTGAAATCATCCACTGCGGTTATTTTAGTGAGATTATTCTTAAAAATCGTTTGGCGGCAGTCGGACGTTCGTGGAAGAACGAAGTGTTGGAGTCCTTGCCTGGCGAGCTTTGCCAGCGTGACGATGAAGCTAAGTCACTTTTTTCAATAATTTGCCTCATGAATGTTTGTTGTCATGCAAAATAATTGAGGGTAATGTTTGTAGCGCATCGGATATCCTGATGTAACGAATTTTCAAGTGCTTCTTGCATTAGCAAGCTTCATCCCGACTCCTGCGAGTCGGGATTTTTTTCGCGCAGAATTCAGCGGTTGGCTTCGGTGACGCTGAAGTCATGGATATCGAGTTCAAAGGCCTCAGCCAGCTCGCGCCAGGTATGGTAATCCCGGCCATCAATACTGACGCGGTGGGGATCGTCTTGCGTACGCTGCACTTCACTTTCGCTGATTTCATTAATCGCCGCCAGCAGGGCGTCAACATCAACGCCGCCTGCGCCTTTATTTTCTTTGGCGGTTTTCATTTCGGCTACCTCGCTTAACTCAGATAGGGCCACTTAAGTATAGACGGTCTAGAAAAACAGCAGTTACCGGGCTGGACACTGCGCGATCGGCTGTTTTGTTCTACACTGGCTCAAAAATAGAGGAGATGAGTTATGCAGGTAAACGATCGTGTCACGGTGAAGACCGATGGTGGCCCACGTCGATCGGGTGTTGTGCTGGCGATAGAGTCGTTTAGCGAAGGGGTAATGTATCTGGTATCACTGGAAGATTATCCGCTCGGCATATGGTTTTTTAACGAGCACGGGCATCCTGACGGTATTTTCGTTGAGCGGGACGAGTGACTTGCCGCAAGTGAACTGGCGGCAGCGGCCGCCAGCGTCTTTCAACGCAGGTTGACATGAATTCCGGACGTGATGTTTTCAGTCAGTCGTACGATGTGATAAATCACCTGTTTATTGTGGGTGTGAATTTTCTTTTTAATATTGCCCTTGTGCGATGAGACGGTCTTCGCCTTAATGTTCATCTGCGCTGATATGTGCGAGGTTCCGTGACCAGCCATCCACATCTGCAGCATATTTGACTCGGTCTGGCTTAAGGTCAGCGTGGGGATATTAAGCCGGGTAGCGCGATAGTTCTCATATTTTAGGCGGATGGCGAGAATGTCATCCAGGTCTTTTTCGGTGAGAGATTTAGAGCAAATAAGTAAGTTTTTACGTACCAGCAGGTAATGGTCGAAATGAATATTCGCCAGCGACATAAAGATCACAAATAGCGTTGCAGGATACTGGCTAATGATTTGCCGGATAAGCTGGTTGCTGTCTTCATGATGAATAAAGCAATCTTCGTTGATAAATACCACTGAAGGGCGGCTGGCCTCGCAGAGGGTTTTCAGGCTTTGAGCACTGTGAACTTCAGTGATATCTCGCTTCCTTACCCCCCTGCCAGTCAGGTACCCGGTTAATCCCAGCCGGGTGAAGCTGCACAAATCCATAATAATCGTTGACATGACCCATCCTCAATCAACACGTAACGATAATTTATTCCTCGCCGATAAGCGATGAAGTCCATTTTGTTAGCAATAAAAACGACTGCTGCCATGGAACCATTAGGCAGCCTGAACTATTTCGTAATAAGCCCCATAATTTGCCAGGAATATTCTCAAAGTAAAGGCTACAAATCGCTATGTGGAGGAAATAAAAACATTCAATACCCGTCATATACAGGATGGTCATTTTTGTGGTTTTTTAAAATAGGATTATCCTTATATTGAATGGTTAAAATAACATCTTCTCATTTATTGGTTTTATAAGATAAGTAAGAATAACTTAACATTCGAAGGCAAATTTTAGCCATATTGGTTGAGGACGGCGGCGTCTTGCTGCGCTGCTCCCCGATCCGGGAAGGGTGGCGAGCTTAACGCTTTAATGCCACAATGTTTTTTTATCGGTTTGTGGGATGGATGATGAAAAAGATAGTGTTTGCTGGTGCTCTGCTGACCCTCGCCGGGTGCGTTCAGGTTGATAGCTACAGCGATGTTGTTAAAGCGCCAGCCCCGACAGGGCTGGAAGGATACTGGCAATCGGCAGGCCCGCAGAGCGAAATGATGAGCCCGGAGGCGATCGCCAGCCTGATTGTGACCAAAGAGGGTGACACGCTTGACTGTCGTCAGTGGCAGCGGGTCATTGTCCTGCCGGGGAAATTAATGAAGCGTGATGACGCGGTTTATAACGTCACCTCCGCTTTGGATGTCTATCCGATTGAGCGCGAAGGTGATACCTTGAGCTACGATCGGATGACGCTTAAAAGGGTGAATCGTCTCACTCCGGAATGTGAACTGGCATGGAAAAAAGCGTCAGCGGATAAAAGCGGACAATAAGCTTTTTGCGGGCTGAAAACCTTCTCAGCCCGCGGCGTTTCCCCCCGTATTTTACAGCACCTCTTCAATAACCCAGACGCTCACGCTGCCGCCGTTACAGGTAAAAATGCCGTTTCCTTCATCGTCGGTTTCAACGATTTCCTCGCGGTTGCCGAGAAAATCCCGCCAGCGTTTATTACGGTAGTTTTCGCCCAGAGGCAGCGTTTTTTCGCCGTCGTCGCCGTTGGAAAGCACGACCACGCAGCCCGGATCGTCCTCGGTGCCGCTTCGGCTGAAGGCGATACAGTTCGGGTGATCGAACCACAGCGTTTGTACGCCGTGAGCAAAACGCTGACGGGCATCGATCAGCTCATGTAATTGCTCAATCACCGGCATCTCAATGGCGTAGGTCTCGCCGTCGCCGCCGGTGTCCTCATAGCTTGCGCCGAACAGATCGGCATAAAAGACTGACGGAACGCCGTTCTCACGTAACAAAATCAGCGCATAGGCCAGCGGCTTGAACCAGGCCTCAACCGGCGCCTCCAGCGCCTGCAGCGGCTGGGTGTCGTGGTTAGTCACCAGAGTCACGGCGTGGAACGGGTCGGCTTCCACCAGCGTGCCGCTAAAAATCTGGCTCATGTCGTAGTCGCGACCCTGCCGCGAGGCTTCATGGAATTTCATCTGCAGGGGGGCGTCGAAGAGCATCGTCTTGCCGTCAACCATGGCGATATACTGCTGGAGTTTATCGACTTCGTGCGACCAGTATTCCGCGACGATAAACAGCGGTTTTGTCGCGACCTCCTGGACGTGGTCGATCCACTCTTTATAAAACCAGGCGGGGATATGCTTAACCGCATCGAGGCGAAAGCCGTCGCAGCCGGTTTGTTCCATCACCCAACGCGCCCAGTACTTAATCTCCTCGGTCACCGCCCGATTACGAAAGTCGATATTTTCGCCCATCAGGTAGTCGAAGTTACCCATTTCATCATCGACCTGATCGTTCCATCCCTCCCCGGTGTAGTCGTTGACGATTTTAAACACGCCATCTTCGTCGGGATTCTCGATATGATCGATGCCGCTGAAGCACTTATAATCCCAGATGAATTCAGAGTATTGACCGGCCCGTACCGGAAAGGTGTAGCGTGTCCAGGCTTCACACTCGATAATCTCATCGGCGATTTGCGTGCGGTCGTTTTGATCAACACGCTGAATGCGTACCGGCTCTTTCTCATCCGCCCCCATTTTGTGGTTGACCACCACGTCGAGCAGCACGGCGATATCGTGCTCGCGCAGCGCGGCGATGGCGGCCAGTAGCTGGGTTTTATCGCCGTATTTCGTGGCGACAGACCCCTTTTGATCGAACTCGCCGAGATCAAACAGATCGTAGCAGTCATAACCGACCGAATATCCTCCGGAAGCACCCTTATAAGCTGGGGGCAACCAAATCATATTGATACCGATTTCATTGAGGTTCGGCGCCAGGGCCTCGACTTCACGCCATAATTCGCCGCCGGTGGGGTAGTACCAGTGAAAGCACTGCAGTAACGTGGGGTTTTTCATCTTCCATGCTCCAGACGTCATCAAGCTGACTATTGCAGTATGAGAGATATCCAGCAAAATGCAGACGTTTCGCCTACGTTTTCCCTATGCCCTAAAAGGCATCATATATAATAATTTGGAATAAGATGTAGCGTATCGATGTTGGTGACCAGGGCTAAACGCCTTACACTATTGCAAAATATCACTCTGTTAGGGGTATCTATGAAATTAGCACTTCTGGGTCGTCAGGCGCTGATGGGCGCAATGGCTGTTGTATTAATGGTTGGCGTCAGCGCAAAAACCTTTGCGGCTGAAAATCTGCTCAATCAGGTTAAAGAGCGCGGCACGCTACGCGTTGGCCTGGAAGGGACTTATCCGCCATTCAGCTACCAGGGAGATGACGGTAAGCTGACCGGTTTCGAGGTGGAATTTGCTAACGAGCTGGCAAAACACCTTGGCGTGAAAGCTGACCTTAAACCCACTAAGTGGGACGGCATGCTGGCTTCGCTGGACTCTAAACGTATCGATGTGGTGATCAACCAGGTCACTATTTCCGATCAGCGTAAGAAAAAATATGACTTCTCGACGCCGTACACCATCTCCGGGATTCAGGCGCTGGTGAAGAAAGGTAACGAAGGCGTGATCAAAACCGCTGCTGACCTGAAAGGTAAGAAAGTTGGCGTTGGTCTGGGCACCAACTATGAAGAGTGGTTGCGCCAGAACGTACAGGGCGTCGACATTCGTACCTATGATGATGACCCGACGAAATATCAGGATCTGCGCGTAGGCCGTATCGACGCTATCCTGGTTGACCGCCTGGCGGCGCTGGATTTGGTGAAGAAAACCGGCAATACCCTGGCTGTGACCGGGGAGGCCTTCTCCCGTCAGGAGTCCGGCGTTGCGCTGCGTAAAGGTAATGAAGACCTGCTGAAAGCGGTTGATGGCGCCATTGCGGATATGCAAAAAGACGGCACCCTGAAGGCGCTGTCGGAAAAATGGTTTGGCGCTGACGTGACGAAGTAACGGCTGGCGATGAAAAAAGGCGCTCTTGATAGCGCCTTTTTTTATTTCGAGCGCCATAGCGTGCATAATCAAGGATAACTCAGTCAGGAGGTCTTATGTCACTGCAAAATTTAACCCTTTTCCCGCGTCTGGAACTGATTGGCGCGCCGACGCCGCTTGAATATCTGCCGCGCTTGTCCGATTACCTTGGCCGCGAAATCTTTATCAAGCGTGATGATGTGACCCCGCTTGCGATGGGGGGCAATAAACTGCGTAAGCTTGAGTTCCTGGCCGCTGATGCGCTGCGGGAGGGGGCGGATACGCTGATTACCGCAGGGGCTATCCAGTCCAACCACGTGCGCCAGACGGCGGCCGTGGCCGCAAAACTGGGCCTGCACTGCGTTGCGCTGCTGGAAAACCCAATCGGCACCCGGGCTGAGAACTACCTGACTAACGGTAACCGTCTGCTGCTTGACCTGTTTAATACTCAGGTCGAAATGTGCGACGCACTGACCGATCCGAATGCGCAGCTGGAAGAGCTGGCGACCCGTATCGAGGCTCAGGGCTACCGTCCGTACACGATCCCGGTTGGCGGTTCGAACGCGCTTGGCGCGCTGGGCTACGTGGAAAGCGCGCTGGAAATTGCTCAGCAGTGCGAAGGGGCGGTTGAGCTCTCCTCCGTGGTCGTCGCGTCCGGCAGCGCCGGTACGCATGCGGGTCTCGCCGTGGGGCTTGAGCAACTGATGCCCAATGCCGAACTTATCGGCGTGACTGTGTCGCGCAAGGTGGCCGACCAGCTGCCAAAAGTGGCTGCGTTGCAGCAGGCGGTGGCCAATAGCCTGGAGCTTGAGGCAAAGGCCGGGATTCAGCTGTGGGATGACTACTTTGCGCCGGGTTACGGGACGCCGAACGACGAAGGGATGGCCGCGGTGAAGCTACTGGCGCAGCTGGAAGGTATCCTGCTGGATCCGGTTTATACCGGGAAGGCGATGGCTGGACTGATTGATGGCATTAGCCAGAAACGCTTTAAGGATGAAGGCCCAATACTGTTTGTTCACACCGGTGGCGCCCCTGCGCTGTTCGCCTATCATCCTCATATCTAATGCAGAACACATAGAATGCAAGAAAGTATCCAACTGGTGATCGATTCTGCGCCTTTTCTGCTGAAAGGTGCGGTATTTACCCTACAGCTCAGCATCGGCGGCATGTTTTTTGGCCTGGTGCTGGGGTTTATTCTGGCGCTGATGCGCATGTCGCCCGTCTGGCCGATTAAGTGGCTGGCGCGGATGTATATTTCCATCTTTCGCGGAACGCCGCTGATAGCGCAGCTGTTTATGATCTATTACGGCTTACCGCAGTTTGGTATTGAGCTGGATCCCATTCCCGCGGCGATGATCGGCCTGTCGCTTAATACGGCGGCCTACGCGGCGGAAACGCTGCGCGCAGCGATTGCCTCGATTGATAAAGGGCAATGGGAGGCGGCAGCGAGTATCGGGATGACGCGCTGGCAGGCGATGCGCCGCGCTATTCTTCCCCAGGCCGCGCGTGTGGCGCTACCGCCGCTGTCCAACAGTTTCATCAGCCTGGTGAAAGATACGTCGCTTGCGGCTACGATCCAGGTGCCGGAACTGTTCCGCCAGGCCCAGTTGATCACTTCCCGAACGCTGGAGGTTTTCACCATGTACCTGGCCGCTTCGCTTATCTACTGGGTAATGGCGACGGTGCTTTCTACGCTGCAGAACTATTTTGAAAATCAGCTGAACCGCCAGGAGCGAGATCCAAAATGAGTGCGATTGAAGTCAAAAACCTGGTGAAAAAATTCCATGGACAAACGGTACTCCACGGTATTGACCTTGAGGTTCAACAGGGTGAAGTGGTGGCGATCATCGGTCCCAGCGGTTCGGGGAAAACGACGCTGCTGCGCAGCATTAATCTCCTGGAGCAGCCGGAAAGCGGCACGATTCGCGTAGGCGACGTGACGATTGATGCCGCGCGCAGCATTAACCAGCAAAAAGCGGCGATTCGTCGTCTGCGTCAGCATGTGGGCTTTGTGTTTCAGAACTTTAATCTGTTTCCCCATCGTACGGTGTTGGAAAACATTATCGAAGGGCCGGTCATCGTCAAGGGGGAGGATAAAAATGAATCCATTGCCCGGGCGCGTGAACTGCTCACGAAAGTTGGGCTTACTGGTAAAGAGAATAGCTACCCGCGCCGTTTGTCCGGCGGGCAGCAGCAGCGCGTGGCGATTGCTCGCGCGCTGGCGATGCGTCCCGATGTTATTCTGTTTGATGAGCCAACGTCGGCGTTAGACCCGGAGCTGGTCGGTGAGGTTCTCAATACCATTCGTCAACTGGCGCAGGAGAGGCGCACGATGGTTATCGTGACCCATGAAATGAGTTTTGCCCGCGACGTAGCGGACCGCGCTATTTTTATGGATCAGGGGCGCATCGTTGAACAGGGAGAAGCGAAATCCCTGTTTGCTAATCCTCAGCAGGCGCGTACTCGACAGTTCCTCGAAAAATTCCTGATGCAATAATCTCCTTGCGCTGGCCGCATTCGCTCAGGCGGATGCGGCAGACCGCGAAGAATTTCCGGTTGTTCAGCAAAAAAGCCTCCCCAGATATTGGCGCTCATCAACGACGATACCTCTGTCAAGGTTTTGTGCCACATCAATTGGCATAATTTTTTAACGCGTCTGGCGCTTTTGCCAACCGCAGTCTAATAAATGCGGTGGCTACCATTTTTTATACATATAAGCAGGGTTTATGTGTTAGCTTTATGTATTTATAATAATGATTATCACTCAGGAGTTATTTGGTCAGTTATGAGGGACAATGATTTTTTCAGCTGGCGGCGGGAAATGCTGCAACAATTTCAGTCAGTTTCTGTAGGTGAGGGGGTTTTTCATCTTCTCCAGCAGCAGGCAAAAGGGCTGGAATATGACTACTTCGCACTCTGCGTAAGGCATCCTGTGCCTTTTACTCGCCCCAGGGTCACGCTGCAATCAACTTATCCGCAGGCCTGGATGGCGCATTATCAAGCCGAGAATTATTTTGCGATCGACCCGGTACTGCGTAAGGAGAATTTTCTTCGTGGCCATTTGCCCTGGAACGATAAGCTATTCAACGATACGCCTGAATTATGGAACGGCGCGCGCGACCATGGATTACGCAAGGGCGTGACGCAGTGTCTGACCCTGCCTAACCATGCTCAGGGATTCCTGTCGGTTTCAGGCGCAAGCCATAGCCAGGGCCCCTTTGCGGAAGACGAACTGGAGATGCGCTTAAGAACCCTAACCGAATTGAGCCTGCTGACGCTCTTGCGTCTGGAGGACGAGATGGTTATGCCGCCGGAAATGAAATTTAGTCGACGTGAACTGGAAATTTTGAAATGGACAGCAGAAGGGAAAACCTCGGCTGAGGTCGCAATGATTCTGTCTATCTCAGAAAATACCGTCAATTTCCACCAGAAGAATATGCAGCGAAAATTCAATGCGCCAAACAAAACCCAAATTGCCTGCTATGCCGTGGCGACGGGCCTAATTTGATCTCATTGGTGTTCTGCGTGCCAGACGTAAGACCGGCTGTTAGTAATACCTTCAGCCGGTAAATGATTACTGACGATATGCCTGTTTAATTTGCTTAACGGTGCTGGAGAATACGGCAGCCTGAGCCTCATCTTCCATCTGCGCGATTTGCTTTTCCATTTTAATAATCACGCGGCCTGCATCAGCCTGACCCATGGCCTGCAGCATCAGCGTTATCATTGCTTTCAGACACGAAACTTCCTGTGCCAGTTCTTGATTATTTTCCGCAGTGGAAAAATCTGGTGTGCTCATCGATATCCTCGGTTGCTTTCTGCGCAAATGCGCATGACTAAAAGTGAAGGCGGCGCAGTATACCACAAGCAAAGGAAAAAAAAGGAGTGCTGGATTTCCGTTCTTTCATCCGAATGGTGAATGATTTAATTGACTGAATAATACGTATTCATGAGGGCTAAGCGGGTTAATTTTTTCATGGCGCTGTTTTCGTGTTAATAATTGTTACATATTCAGGCGCTTATTTATGGCCTACGCATTGTGTTGTGTTTTTACGTAATCTGTATGATGAATGTTAAAAAATAACTATTGCACAACTCTATGTTATGTATGGCTTTCCAGCAGGTGTGCAGACAAATTTCCATCGCTGCGTAAGAAATCTTTCCCAGAACATTTTTTGGCTTTTAAAATTAGGTTAAAACCCGGTAATATGTGGGAGATAAGCTATCAGTAGCGTTATCCCTAATTCTGGAGAATATTCCTTTGATCAACGTCCTTCTTGTTGATGACCACGAACTGGTGCGCGCAGGGATACGACGCATTCTGGAAGATATAAAAGGGATTAAAGTTGCCGGCGAGGCCTGCTGCGGTGAAGATGCCGTGAAATGGTGCCGCGCGAATCCCGTAGATGTAGTCCTGATGGATATGAACATGCCGGGTATCGGCGGCCTCGAGGCTACGCGAAAAATTGCCCGTTCCGTTGCTGATGCCAAAGTGATTATGCTTACCGTGCATACGGAAAACCCGCTGCCGGCAAAAGTGATGCAGGCCGGTGCTGCTGGCTACCTTAGTAAAGGCGCCGCGCCGCAGGAGGTCGTGAATGCAATTCGCTGCGTGGCATCGGGCCAGCGTTACATCGCCTCTGATATCGCCCAGCAGATGGCTCTCAGCCAGATCGAACCGGAAAAGGCGGAGTCGCCGTTTGCCAGTTTGTCTGAGCGAGAATTGCAGATTATGCTAATGATTACCAAAGGTCAGAAGGTCAACGAGATCTCAGAGCAGTTGAATCTGAGTCCGAAGACCGTGAACAGCTACCGTTACCGCATGTTCAGTAAATTGAATATTCATGGTGACGTGGAGCTGACGCACCTGGCAATTCGCCATGGCCTGTGCAATGCGGAGTCGTTAGCAAGTCAGTGAGTGATGTTTTTGACGCAAAAGCTTTCCTGAAAACAGTGACCAGCCAGCCGGGCGTCTATCGGATGTATGATGCTGGCGGTACTGTCATCTATGTAGGCAAAGCGAAAGACCTGAAAAAGCGGCTTAGCAGCTATTTCCGTAGCAACCTGGCTTCGCGTAAAACCGAAGCGCTGGTGGCGCTTATCGCCCAGATAGACGTCACGGTGACCCACACCGAGACGGAAGCGCTGCTGCTTGAGCACAACTACATCAAACTATACCAGCCGCGTTACAACGTGCTGCTGCGCGATGATAAATCCTATCCCTTTATTTTCCTTAGCGGCGATACGCATCCTCGCCTGGCGACGCATCGCGGGGCGAAGCACGCTAAAGGTGAATATTTTGGCCCATTCCCTAACGGTTACGCGGTTCGCGAAACGTTAGCGTTGCTGCAAAAAATCTTCCCCATCCGCCAATGCGAGAACAGCGTCTATCGCAACCGTTCTCGGCCGTGCCTGCAGTACCAAATTGGCCGCTGTCTGGGGCCGTGCGTCGCCGGACTGGTGAGCGAGGAAGAGTATGCCCAGCAGGTCGACTACGTGCGTCTGTTCCTTGCGGGTAAAGACGATCAGGTGCTGACCCAGCTGATTGCCCGTATGGAAAAAGCGAGTCAGGCGCTGGAGTTTGAAGAGGCGGCGCGGATCCGCGACCAGATTCAGGCCGTACGCCGGGTAACGGAGAAGCAGTTCGTCTCCAATACCGGGGACGATCTGGACGTTATCGGCGTGGCGTTTGATGCTGGAATGGCGTGCGTCCACGTGCTTTTTATACGCCAGGGGAAAGTTCTTGGTAGCCGCAGCTATTTCCCTAAAGTGCCCAATGGCACCGAGCTGGGTGAAGTGGTGGAAACGTTTGTCGGGCAGTTCTATTTACAGGGCAGCCAGATGCGTACGCTACCGGGCGAAATCCTGTTGGATTTTAACCTCGGCGACAAAACCCTGCTGGCGGATTCGCTCTCGGAACTGGCCGGGAGGCGGGTTAACGTACAGACTAAACCCCGCGGCGATCGCGCCCGCTACCTGAAGCTGGCGCGAACTAACGCCGCGACCGCGCTGACCACCAAACTTTCCCAGCATTCGACGATTACCCAACGCCTGCGGGCGCTGGCGACATTGCTCAAGCTTCCTGCCGTCAACCGGATGGAATGCTTTGATATCAGCCATACGATGGGTGAACAAACGGTTGCGTCATGCGTGGTTTTTGATAGCAACGGACCGCTACGAGCGGAGTATCGCCGCTACAATATCACCGGCATCACGCCGGGAGATGATTATGCGGCGATGAACCAGGTTCTGCGTCGTCGTTACGGCAAGGCAATAGAAGAGAATAAAATCCCCGATGTCATTCTGATCGACGGCGGTAAAGGCCAGCTTGGGCAGGCGAAAGCGGTTTTTGCCGAACTTGATGTGCCGTGGGATAAAAATCATCCTCTACTATTGGGCGTGGCAAAAGGCAGCGATCGTAAAGCAGGGCTGGAGACGTTATTCTTCGAACCAGAAGGCGAGGGTTTTAGCCTGCCGCCGGATTCTCCCGCGCTGCATGTGATTCAGCATATTCGCGACGAGTCGCACGATCATGCCATTACCGGCCACCGTAAGAAACGGGCAAAAGTAAAAAGCACCAGCACGCTGGAAACCATTGAGGGCGTCGGACCCAAACGCCGACAGATGCTGCTGAAATATATGGGCGGTCTGCAGGGGTTGCAGAAAGCCAGCGTCGAAGAAATTGCGCAAGTACCGGGTATATCTCACGGTCTGGCAGAAAAGATCTTCTACTCGTTGAAACATTAGGGGCTCTGTAGCAACATAGGGCTAATTTTTACTTACAACAGATAGTTACCCGTTACTATGCAATTTAATATCCCTACATTGCTTACCCTGTTTCGCGTCATTCTTATTCCTTTCTTTGTACTGGCGTTTTACCTGCCGTTTACCTGGGCGCCTTTTGCCTGCGCGCTGATTTTCTTTGTTGCCGCCGTGACCGACTGGTTCGATGGTTACCTGGCGCGTCGCTGGAATCAGAGCACCCGTTTCGGTGCCTTTCTCGATCCGGTTGCCGATAAAGTTATGGTTGCCATTGCGATGGTCCTGGTTGCCGAGCATTATCATACCTGGTGGGTGACGTTACCGGCCGCCACGATGATCGCTCGTGAAATTATTATCTCCGCACTGCGCGAGTGGATGGCTGAACTGGGCAAGCGCAGCAGCGTTGCGGTATCCTGGATAGGCAAAGTAAAGACCACCGCGCAAATGGCGGCGCTGGTGTGGATGCTGTGGCGGCCAAATATCTGGGTCGAGTGGGCGGGAATTGGTCTGTTTCTCGTGGCGGCAGTGCTGACGCTATGGTCTATGCTGCAATATTTGAACGCGGCGCGCGGCGATTTGCTTGATCAGTGATCGTTTCGGCGCAATTTTCAGCAAACAACACAAGGTTTTAAAAAATATCGTTGACTCATTGCGCCAGGTAAGTAGAATGCAACGCATCGAACGGCAGCACAGTCTGGCAGACGATAACAAAATCAAGTAATTAGCAAATTAGCTTGATGATGCGGGAATAGCTCAGTTGGTAGAGCACGACCTTGCCAAGGTCGGGGTCGCGAGTTCGAGTCTCGTTTCCCGCTCCAGTTTAGAACATCGGCAGTTGCGGGTGTTAAAGCATTAAGGCGCGTTAGCAAAGCGGTTATGTAGCGGATTGCAAATCCGTCTAGTCCGGTTCGACTCCGGAACGCGCCTCCAATTTCTATCCCGAGCCCGGATGGTGGAATCGGTAGACACAAGGGATTTAAAATCCCTCGGCGTTCGCGCTGTGCGGGTTCAAGTCCCGCTCCGGGTACCATTGGGATAAAGCAGAATAATCAAAGCAATAAGCAGTGTCGTGAAACCACCTACGGGTGGTTTTTTTGTTTTTCCACCATGTCCCTTTAGTCCCTCAAAGTCACCTCACTCTATTTTGTCATAGGACAAAACAAATTTCTGTTGCTACTATTTGCCAGCACTCGATCATTATCTCAATAAGTGGGGATGAAATGTTTACTGGCCTTTGCGCTTTTCCTCTGACTCCGTTCAATCATCACGTCGTTGATGAAACCGCTTTTGCTCGCATTGTTACTCATCTCGTTGACGCTGCTGTCGATTCGCTCGGCGTGCTCGGCTCGACGGGAAGCTACGCATACCTCAGCCGTGAGCAGAGAACGCAGGTTGTCCGACAGGCAAAATCGCATGCCGGCTCGGTGCCGCTGATGGTAGGGATCGGGGCGGTGGGAACCGATCAGGTTCTTCGTCTGGCAGACGATGCCCAGCGGGCAGGTGCGAACGCGCTACTCCTGCCGATGATGGCTTATCAGCCCCTGTCAGATGAGGAAATTTTAACTTTTTACCAGACCGTTTGTCGCCATGTCTCAGTACCCGTTTGCGTTTACGACAATCCAGTTACTACCCATATTTCTCTGTCCGATGAGCTCAAAAGCGCCATAGCCGCGCTGCCGGGAATTGCCTCAATTAAAATACCCGGACCTGCCAGCCATGAAGTCGCGCAACGTGTGCAGAGCCTGCGGCGACAGCTCCCGGACGGGGTGTCTATTGGAATTAGCGGAGACGCCTGTGCGGCTGATGGGCTGAACGCCGGCTGTGCGGTATGGTATTCCGTGTGCGGCGGACTTTTTCCGAACGTTGCCCAAGAGATAGTGGCAGCCGCGACGCGGGGCGAGGCCCAGCGGGCGATGGCGATAAGCGCCAGGCTGGAGCCGCTGTGGATGCTGTTCCGCAAGCATGGCGGAAGCCTGCGGGTCATTGCCGCCGCAGCGACGATCCTCGGTATTTGCGCTGAGGATTGCTTACCGCGCCCGCTGTTACCGCTCTCGCCGGAGGCCTTTAGCGAGATTGCTGAGACGCTGCGCAGCCTGAACCTTCAGTAGCCGGGTGGTTTTCTCTCGCTATTTCCGCTACTGTAAGCGCCATTTTTTACGACGATGAGCCTGTTTATGAAAACTGGACCCCTGAACGAAAGCGAAGTTGAATGGCTGGATGATATCCTGTCGAAATACGCGGTTGAAGGCACTATCATGGACGTTGCCGAGCTTGATGGGCTGCTGACGGCCATTCTCTCCGGGCCGACGGAGATTGAGCCTGCGCAGTGGCTGATGGCTATCTGGGGCGGAGCGGATAACGTGCCGCGCTGGGCCAACGATCGCGAACGGGATCGTTTTGTGAACCTGACGCTGCAGCAAATGAGCGATATTGCCGAGCGTTTAAGCGATTATCCCGATCAGTTCGAGCCGATGTTTGGCAGCCGGGAAGAGGAAGGGCAGGAGCTTACGATTGTTGAAGAGTGGTGCTTCGGCTATATGCGCGGAGTAGGATTGAGCGACTGGTCCGCGCTGCCGGCTGCGCTGCAGCCGGAGTTGGACGTCATCGCCCTGCACGGTACCGAGGAGCGATTCGAGGCGCTTGATGAATTATCCGCCGAAGCGTTTATTGCCAGCGTTGAGCGAATTCGTCCTGCGGCCCTGGCGCTATACAACTACTGGACTGAGCACGCGCAACCGGCGGAAGTTCAGCAGCCCATCAGAAATGAGGCGAAGATTGGGCGCAACGATCCTTGCCCGTGCGGCAGCGGTAAG
The DNA here is from genome assembly GCF_015601345.1 of Klebsiella sp. BDA134-6. Taxonomy (NCBI): domain Bacteria; kingdom Pseudomonadati; phylum Pseudomonadota; class Gammaproteobacteria; order Enterobacterales; family Enterobacteriaceae; genus Klebsiella; species Klebsiella sp. BDA134-6. The sequence continues at coordinate 3,725,396 of NZ_CP064784.1, read as the reverse complement.
AAATACAAGCAGTGCTGTTTAGTGAAATAAAAGAAGGGGGCTAAATCGGCCCCTTCTTTTTTTACCCCACCGCGGGCAGCAGGCCTGCGACTATCGCAAACTGAATCGCGACAATGCCGATTCCGCATAGTAGAACAAGCCATAGCGCGGGAGAACCGCCCGCCACTCGCCATGCGGCATTGGGGTGCTGCTGACGGCTCTTCATGACCAGCAGCGAAGGCAGCATGAGCGCGAGCACGGCCAGCGCGACGCCCGCGTAACCTAACGCCATCACGAAGCCGCGTGGATAAAATAGCGCGAAGGCCAGAGGGGGCAAAAAGGTAATCAGACCGCTCTGTATCCGTCCTGCGGCGCTGTCCTGGCGTTGAAACAGATCGGCCAGATAGTCGAACAACCCAAGTGCCACGCCGAGGAACGACGTCGCCAGCGCCAGATCGGCAAACAAATGTACCGCCAGTTCAACGTGCGCAGAGGCAACCACTTCACGGATCGCTTCCAGCAGGCCATTAAGCCCGGCATTTTTTGCCAGCAGCGCGGTAAATACCGGGGAGTCAATACTGCCAAGCGTCGCTAGCTGCCAGAAAATATAGGCGACCAGGGGAATAAAGCTCCCGATGACAAATACCCGGCGCAGCTTGCGAATATCTCCGCCCAGATAACTCACAATACTGGGTATGCTGCCGTGAAAACCAAAGGAAGTAAAAATCACCGGAATGGCCGATAGCGCCAGTCCTTGCTGTAGTGGCAGAGTCAGCAGATTTATCTGGTGAATATGCGGCAGGAGAAGAGCCAGCATAATGGCGAGAAAGATAATTTTTGCGCTGAATAAAAAGCGGTTAAAAAGATCGACCAGCGAGGTCCCGATGCACACTACCGTTCCGCCGATCCCGGTAAAAATCAGGACACCTGCCGCGGGAGGCAGGCGCCAGTCCAGCCACTGATTGAGGCTTGAAGCCAGCAGCTCGCCAGCGCCGCTGATATAGGCAGCGGTGAGCGCGTACAGCAGAAACAGCATGCAAAAACCGGTGGCCCACTGCCCGTAACGCCCCAGATAGCGAGCCGCCAGCGAACCCAGCCCCATATCCGCCGGCACGTGTTGATACACTTCCAGCAGCAGTAAAGCGGTGTAACACATCAGCGCCCACAGCGTTATCAGCAAACCTAACGTGACGCCGAAACCGACGCCCGCTGATGCCAACGGCATTGCTAACATCCCGGCGCCGATGGTGGTGCCGGCAACGATTAAAATACTACCCAGAGTGCGGTTCTTCACGCTTTTCTCTATCCATCACGGAATACACAATAAATTATGCCGCGCAGAGTATGTGAAATCAGTGAGTTCGTCAAATGAGGGTTACAGATGGTGTAATGATAAATTTACAATCCCAAAGGGGTTGCGCTAAAGCTGCGCTGGCGCAATAACCTGCCGCTGCGGCTGGTTTACTCTTCGGTGTTTACGGGAGGGGTTATGCCATCAATACATGGTCACGAAGTGCTGCAAATGATGATTTCATCAGGCGAGTCTTACACTGTTGCAACGCTGGAAGCGGCGATTATCGTCCGTTTCGGGAAAGAGGCTCGATTCCATACCTGCTCGGCGGAAAATCTGAGCGCGGCGGAGCTGGTGGCGTTTTTGCAGAAAAAAGGCAAGTTTATTGCCGCTGATGAAGGCTTTAATACGCACGAAAGTAAAATTTGCCGTCATTAATCTGGCAGCGAGCGCTGAGCCTCGCTGCCGTATTTATTAATTTTGCGTATCGAGCGTTGCCAACTCTTTATCAATAAAATACAGGCCTTCGCCGCTTTTGCCGGCGAGGGACAGTTTATCAATAACGGATTTAAACAGTTTTTCTTCTTCGTGCTGTTCAGCAACGTACCACTGCAGGAAATTAAATGTTGGATAATCCTGACTGGTCATCGCCGCATGGGCCAGTTCGTTAATTTTCTGCGTAATCAACTGTTCATGTTCATAGGTCGCGCGAAACAGCTCATCCAGAGAGGTATATTCTGCAACCGGCGAAGCGATAGCGGTGAGGCTGGGCAGGCTACCGGTATCGGTCAGGTAGTCGAACAGGCGCTGCATATGGGTCATCTCTTCCTGTGCGTGGCGGCGCAGAAACGCGGCGGCTCCTTCAAAACTGTGGTAGCTGCACCAGGCGCTCATTTGCTGATAAAGCAGAGAAGAATAAAGTTCAAGGTTCATCTGCGCATTCAGCTTATCGATCATTTCAGTTTTTAGCATCAGGCTGCTCCGGGAAAATAGAGTTAAGGATTATTGTGCGCTCACTATAATTTGTTATTAATTTATTTGCAAAAAGTAAATTAATAAAATTATTTATTAATAATGCAAATGGGAATAACACGCATTGGCGATTTAAAAATAATGAGAATGGTTTTAATTTAATATTTCATGTGAAAAAACGGCGAGCCAAATTTAGCGGTAAAAATAGACGCGCCCGGCGGCCGCGGCGGGATTCCTATGACGCGGATAAGTAAGGGGGGCGCCTTACCGCCAGGGGATGGAAGTCAAAAGTGTGAGGCGAGATGCAGTTTCTAAAACAACTTTTCATAAAATTTGAAAGTATGTTCGTAAGGTAGTATTGTTCTTAGCAACGCTAACGAACTATCGCGGGAGTATCCGCACAGCATTCAGGAGAGTAAAGCATGAAAATCGCACTGATGATGGAAAACAGCCAGGCGAACAAAAACGCCATCATCCTCAATGAATTAAACGCCGTTGCTGACGAGAAAGGTTTCCCGGTTTACAACGTCGGGATGAGCGATGAAAACGACCATCACCTGACCTATATCCATCTGGGTATCATGGCCAGCATCTTGCTGAATTCGAAAGCGGTCGACTTTGTCGTGACCGGCTGCGGCACGGGCCAGGGCGCGCTGATGTCGCTGAATATTCACCCGGGCGTGGTTTGCGGCTACTGCATCGATCCTGCGGATGCCTTCCTGTTTGCGCAGATCAACAACGGTAACGCGCTTTCTCTGCCGTTTGCGAAAGGGTTTGGCTGGGGCGCAGAGCTGAACGTCCGCTTTATCTTTGAAAAAGCCTTCACCGGCCGTAATGGCGAAGGCTATCCGCCGGAGCGTAAAGAGCCTCAGGTGCGTAACGCCGGGATCCTGAACACGGTCAAAGCTGCGGTTGTTAAGGAGAACTACCTGGATACGCTGCGCGCCATCGATCCGGAGCTGGTAAAAACTGCCGCTTCTGGCCCTCGTTTCCAGCAGTGTTTCTTTGAGAACTGCCAGGATAAAGAGATCGAAGCGTTCGTTCGCCAGATCGTCGGTTAATATCCGGTCAGTATGAAATTTGCCAGGCCAGCGCTGCTGGCCTTTTCTTTCGTTATTTCTTTTTGTTCGACACGCTGCTACCCGCCTCTCTGTTCAGATGCAGGCTATCAATCATTCCTACCAGGCAAATCAGCGCAATAAAAATAAACGACAGGCGGAAGCTGATGCCCGGCAGATGAGAAAGCATAAACCAGTCGCTCAACGCTTCCCCAAGACGAATACCAATCGCGCCGAGCGTGATCCCAAGCCCAACGGCCAGCTGTGAAGCGGTGCTGAACAGGGTATTGGCATAGCTCATTTGCGTGGCAGGTACATCGGCAAACGCGAGCGTGCTGATGCCGGTAAACTGGATAGAACGAAAGACCCCGCCGAGATAGAGAATCACAACGATCAGCCAAACCGGCGTTTGCGGGGTTAAAAAGGCGCAGGCCAGCAGCGACAAAACGTTTAATGCGCCGTTAATCAGCAACAGTCGGCGAAAGCCCAACCAGCGGATCAGCGGCGTTGTGAGGGGCTTGATGGTTAAGTTGCCGACAAACACGGCCAGCACCAGCAGCCCCGAGTGGAAAGGGTCCATACCAAATCCGACCTGGAACAGCAGCGGCAGCAGAAACGGCACGGCGCTAATGGAAGCGCGGAACAGGGAACCGCCGTACATGGTGACCCTGAAGGTGGGGATCTGTAGGGCATCAAGGCGCACCATTGGCCACGCGGTTCGACGGAAATGCCGCAGCGAGAAGAGCATGCAGCCAAGGCCTAACGCCAGCAGCGCCAGGGTCTGCCAGCCCAGAGGCTGGCGCTCGCCGAGAAGCTCCATGGCGGCAACCAGGCTAACCATCGCCACCGAGGTGGCAAGAAAGCCCGACAGATCGAAAGGGCGTCGCTCATCTTCGCGAATATTGGGAATGATGCGCAACGACAGGGCGATAGCGATAAGCCCGAGCGGAACGTTAATAAAGAATATCCAGTGCCAGCTGGCGTAGCGGGTAATAAATCCGCCCAGCGGCGGGCCAATAATTGGCGCGACCAGCGCCGGCCAGGTCAGGGTAGCAATCGCCTTAATCAGCTGATGCTTCGGTGTGGTACGCAGCACCGCCAGCCGGCCAACGGGTACCATCAGCGCGCCGCCTACCCCTTGAAGAATGCGCATCGCGACGAACACATCAACATCGGTCGACAGCCCGCAAAACACCGAAGCCAGGGTAAATATCGCCAGCGCCAGAGTAAAGATTTTCCGCGCGCCGAAACGATCGGCGATCCAGCCGCTGGCCGGTATCAGGACCGCAAGGGTAATAAGATAGGCGCTAATCCCGATATTGAGGTCGACCGCTGTCACGCCAAAATCTTTCGCCATGTCGGGCAGGGCGGTGGCAATCACCGTGCCGTCGAGAAACTCCATAAAAAACGCGCCAGCCACCAGCAGCGCAGGTGCTGAAAAAGAACGTTCATCCCTGGAAGAGGTGTTTGTACTCATTATTGTGTCGCTGCCATAGCAAAGAGAGCGCAGACTTGTCCGGAGCGTTCAGTGCTTAACTCTCCGATTTCGCTCAGTGTTGTTTAATAATTAAATTATTTGTGTAAAAAATGGGTGATTTATCGCACGTTCTGATTGATTTTTGTGATGTGAGTCATATTATAGCCGTAAAGACATTAACACCTGCATAACAAAAAATGGAGTCAACCATGAAGCTGCGCAAAATCCTGAAAAGCATGTTTGAAAACTACTGTAAAACCTTCAAAGACGTACCGCCTGGCGGTATGTTCTGATAAAAAACCTGCTGCGGCAGGTTTTTTTATCTTTCACGATTTAGGTTACTATTACGCTCCTGAAAAAAGGAGTGAAAAATGTCTCAACATCTTACCGAACACGACGAGCTGGTCTCTGACGTGGTTGCCTGCCAGTTAGTCATCAAACAGATCCTCGATGTCATTGATATTATCGCCCCTGTCGAGGTGCGCGAAAAAATGACCACCCAACTGAAAGCGATCGATTTTGCCAGCCACCCGGCGTCGGCTGACCCGGTGACCCTGCGGGCGGTACAAAAGGCCATCGCGCTGATTGAACTGAAATTCACCCCGCAGGAAGAAGCGCACTAGCTGCGTCAGCCCCGTCATCATTGTGATAGCGGGGCGTTATAACGGTTTAGTGGGATACTGCGGTTTGAATGGCGCCTTCCTGCGTGTCTTTAAACAGCTTGCTGTTGCCCCAGCACTCTTCGTAGCGATGGCCGACTAAATCTTCCACGATAAGGCGAACGTCCGGCGCGATATCGCCAATCTTACCACCTGCCTTGATGCGCGCGACTTCCTGCAATACCACCAGGTGCGCCTTGCGATCGAGTTTCATCTGCTTACTGAACACAATGGCTGCCAGCGCCAGCAGAATCACGCCCGCGCAGAACACCACCGCAATCGCAGTGACCGCGCTTTCAGGCTGCGTATGCGCCTTCGACTGGAATCCGTAGAAGCTGAGGATCGCCCCCATGGAAAAGACGATGATAGAGCGCAAAATTTTACCGGAGAAGGTCATGGCTCCCGCATAGATCCCTTCGCGGCGACGGCCGGTATAGATTTCATCGACATCCGCCAAAAAGGTGTAAACGGTCCAGGGAATATAGTATACGCCGCCGGTGCCCAGGCCGAAGAGTACGGTAATACCAAACATCAGGATGGTGGCCAGATGTGCCGGCAGATGGAAGAACCACAGCGAGGTGTAGAGCAGAACGGCAAAAATAACCACGCTCAGCGCCAGAATATACGGTTTACTGAAACCTTTCTTCACGCACAGGCCAATAAACAGGGCGGTTGATACCAGCTGCAGGATGGAGTTCAGACTGTTGAGCCCGGCCACCATCGCCGGATCGTGCTGCAGCACGAAGATAACGAAGTAAGTGAAGATCGAGGCAAAAAGCCACTCGGCGCCGAAGCCGCAGAGATACATGCCCAGGTGTTTGCGGAATACGCGCAGGTAAAATGTTGAGCGCATATCTTTCGCCAGCATGAGCAGAGTATTGAACAGCCCCTTTTTCTCTCCCTTGCTTATCTCCTCTTCACGGGGACGCTCCCAGCTGCAGTACCACAGGCAGGAGATGGCCACGATAAGAATAACGCCGTAGGTCAGCCCGGTGAGAAAAAACGGGGTGGCGGATTCTTTACCATACAGGAGGATGAATTGTCCGGGGATAAATGCCGCGAGAAAGTTGGCCAGTTTGCCGAAAATCGCTTTGTAACCGGTCAGTTTCGAACGCAGTGAGAAATCGTCAGTCATTTCGGTCGCCAATGTTTCATAGGGGACCATAATCGATGTATATATGATTTCAAAGACGACGTAGGTGCACAGGTAGTACCAGAAACCGAGGCCTTCTACCCACAGCAGCGGGTAGAACATCATCAGCGGAATGCCAATCAATAAAAAGAAGCGGCGACGACCGAAGCGTTTACCCAGCCGCGTTTTGCCAAAGTTATCGGTGAGATAACCCATAAGCGGGTTACTAATCGCGTCAATAATACTGGCGACGGAAAAGATAAAGGAGGCTTCGATCAGCGTCAGCCCGCAGAAGGTTGTATAAAAGTAGAGCAGCCATGCGCCGCTGATCGCCAGTGCGCCGCTTCCCAGTAAATTCCCGCCGCCGTAGGCTAACTGATGGCGTAACAAAATCGGTCTTCCCTGCAGCCCCTGCGGGGCTGAAGCCGTATATCTTGCCATTAAAATAAACTCCGTGTTTTAAATTTTTGAAACACTGTTTTTATATTATTAACTCGTAGCTTTAAACGTGATCCAGATCACCAATGCCTTGCTAATTCCACCGGCTGAGCGGGAATGAGATCTGGTTAAAACTTTTTAATGCTTTTCAGGAATAAAAAGCGGCGCCGAAGCGCCGAAAAAGATGGTGAGCAGGGGAGGTAGGATAAAGCGAGTGCGGGTGTGAACAGGTGACATATCCCCGGCAGTATGGGGTTAACCTCGCTGGTTGCTGACCAGACCGAGCAGGTGACGATCGGTTTGTTGTTCGCTGGCCCCGACTTTTTGCGCATGGCGTACTTCGTCAAGAATCGTCTCCAGCAGCATGCCATCCTGATTCTGTTGTTCCGCAAGCAGGGTCAGAAAGCGTAGGGTTGGCGCATCGCTTTGTGTCTTCGCCTCCTCAGCCAGGCCGGAGAGTATGCTGCTGCGCTGCTGATAATCTTCGACGGTTTTGCTAAAGAGATCTTCCAGGGACGAACATTCAGTGCTGTAGGTTCCTTCCGCTTTCACAACGGGCCAGGCGCCTGATTTTTTCATAAAATCAAAGACCCGCATCATCTGCGTTATGCTGGCTTGCGCTCGGTTACGGAGAAAAGTGGCGGTACCGTTCAACCGGTGCTGAGTACACCATTCGCTCAAATGTAGATATAAATTTGAGGTATGGAACTCAAGATTCATCTGGTTATTCAGCTTTTGAACCATTCCTGGAACGACCATATAAATATCCTTATTCTCTTTGGAGGGGCTGGCGTCATGTCCTGACGCATCTGTATCAGGGCTGCGTAGAAATTATTGGACCCATGAAGATAGCTCTGAATAATAATATTCAGTCTTCCTGCATACGCCTGTCTATTAAATTTCTTATCTCAAGGGATATAGAATAGCGCTATATCTCAATTGAGAAAACTCTCAATGCATGATATTTACATTTAGTTACAGCATCGGTAGATATCTTTATATAATGATTTTTTGTCAGGTAAAACGCTAAGGTTTTAGCAGAATATTTAAATTTATCTGGATGATTTTATGTATTTTTATCTCGATCGATAATTAATTAATAGTAGTGCTAATTATGTTAATGAAATTGCATTTTAAAAATAGTGATTAATCGTTCTTTATTGTGGTAGCCTGCGAGTAAGAAAATCAGCGGGGTCGTTTGGTCTCATGTAACAAAGAGCAGATGATGACGTTAATTTAAAAAACGCTGTGTTTGTAAACACATTATTGCTACCAGGCTATCAGAAGGAGACGGAAATGAAAAAAGTTGCGGTGCTGCTGGCGCCGGGTTTTGAGGAAGGCGAAGCGATTGTGGTCATTGATATTCTTCGTCGCTTGCACCTCGATGTTGAACTACTCGCCTGCGCCGAGTCGCGCGCGGTGGTGAGCTACCATAATATCCCCATGGTGGCGGACAGCACGCTAACGGAACGCGCCGGCACGCTATACGAGGCGGTGGTTCTGCCTGGCGGTCCGCAGGGAAGCGTGAATCTGGCCGCCAGTCGGGACGTCGTGACGTTTATCTCGGCCCACGATAAAGCGGGAAAGCTGATCTGCCCAATCTGTTCGGCGGCCGCGAGAGTCCTCGGCGGCAACGGTCTGCTGAAGGGGCGTCGCTACGTCTGTTCGGGAGAGTTATGGCAAGACGTCTCCGACGGCGAGTACGTTGACCAGGCGGTGGTGGAAGACGGGAATTTGATCAGTGGTAAAGGGTTAGGGCACGTATTTGATTTTTCGTTCACCGTCGCCGCCCGTTTATTGGGGGACGAGGCGCCTGTTCGCTTTCATGCGGAGCACATTTATTGCCAATGGCGATCTCTCCAGGGATAACTCTGCTGATGATATAGAGAATATTGCTACGGCCTGCGCTAATTGTCTGACAATTAGCGCTTTTTTTATGTCTTTTTTCGCTGTTTATATGTACGCAATTACTGTAATTCCGCGATGTGATTGGGCTCTCGTATGGAGAAATAATTTCCGGTTAATACTATTTAAACAACGGCACTCATGGTTGACATTTTCCTAATGCCTTGTTTTTCGTCCGATAAAAATTTTAAGTCATATTTTTCCCTACATAAAAGCGAATTAAAGCTGGAGTTTACCATGCACAAATTTACTAAAGCGCTGGCGGCGATTGGTCTTGCCGCAGTTATGTCACAATCAGCTATGGCTGAGACGCTTAAGCTGGGTTTTCTGGTGAAACAGCCTGAAGAGCCATGGTTTCAAACAGAGTGGAAATTTGCCGATAAGGCCGGTAAAGATTTAGGTTTCGATGTGATTAAAATCGCGGTTCCCGACGGCGAAAAAACCCTTAACGCGATTGATAGCCTGGCAGCCAGCGGAGCCAAGGGCTTCGTCATTTGCACCCCGGACCCGAAACTCGGGGCGGCTATTGTCGCCAAAGCACGCGGCTATGATATGAAAGTAATTACCGTCGATGACCAGTTCGTCAACGCCAAAGGCAAACCGATGGACAGCGTACCGCTGGTAATGATGGCGGCCAGCGAAATCGGCGCGCGTCAGGGGCAGGAGCTCTATAAAGAGATGCAAAAACGCGGTTGGGATGTAAAAGACACCGCGGTTATGGCTATCACTGCCGATGAGTTGGATACCGCCCGCCGCCGTACCACCGGATCTATTGATGCGCTGAAAGCCGCCGGTTTCCCGGAGCAACAAATCTATCGCGTACCAACCAAATCTAACGACATCCCCGGCGCCTTTGACGCCGGTAACTCCATGCTGGTTCAACATCCTAATGTTAAGCACTGGCTTATCGTCGGCATGAACGACAATACCGTGCTGGGCGGCGTGCGCGCGACCGAAGGCCAGGGCTTTAAAGCCCCTGACGTTATCGGTATCGGTATTAACGGCGTTGATGCGGTGAACGAGCTTTCTAAAGCACAGGCCACCGGTTTCTACGGCTCTCTGCTACCAAGCCCGGATATTCACGGCTATAAAACCAGCGAGATGCTTTACAACTGGGTAACGAAAGACGTTGAACCGCCGAAATTCACCGCGGTAACCGACGTGGTGCTGATTACCCGCGACAACTTTAAAGAAGAGCTGGCGAAAAAAGGGCTGTAAGGCCGGTTGACCGGGCCTCTCGCAGTGCGCGAGGGGCTCCGTACAGAAAAGCGGAGTCGTTATGCAACAGTCTACCCCTTATCTCTCATTTCACGGCATTACCATGACCTTCCCGGGCGTTAAAGCGCTGTCCGACATTAGCTTTGGCTGCTATGCCGGACAGGTTCACGCCCTGATGGGAGAAAACGGCGCCGGGAAATCCACGCTGCTGAAAATTCTCAGCGGCAACTATATACCGACGGCCGGCAGCCTGCAGATCCGCGGTCAGCAGATGACGTTCAATCACACTACCGAGGCGCTGAACGCCGGGGTGGCGATTATCTATCAGGAGCTGCATCTGATTCCGGAAATGACCGTGGCGGAAAATATCTACCTCGGCCAGTTGCCGCATAAAGGCGGGATTGTGAATCGGTCGCTGCTGAATTATGAAGCAGGCCTGCAGCTTAAACATCTGGGGCTCGATATCGACCCGGAAACGCCGCTCAAATATCTCTCTATTGGCCAGTGGCAAATGGTGGAGATCGCCAAAGCGCTGGCGCGTAACGCCAAAATTATCGCCTTTGATGAGCCGACCAGCTCCCTTTCGGCGCGAGAAATTGAAAACCTGTTTCGGGTGATCCGCGAGCTGCGCCAGGAAGGACGGGTCATTATTTACGTTTCCCACCGCATGGAGGAGATCTTTGCGTTAAGCGACGCCATTACGGTATTCAAAGATGGCCGCTACGTACGCACCTTTGACAATATGCAGGAGGTTAACCACGACGCGCTGGTCCAGGCGATGGTGGGGCGCGAACTGGGCGATATCTACGGCTGGCAGCCGCGTGAATATGGCAAAGAGCGTTTGCGTCTTGAGCAGGTGAAGGCGCCCGGCGTGCGCCAGCCCGTCAGTCTGTCGGTGCGGAGCGGAGAAATCGTCGGTCTGTTTGGGCTGGTCGGCGCCGGACGCAGCGAGCTGATGAAAGGCTTATTCGGCGGTAACAGAATAACCGGCGGTCAGGTTTATATCGACGGCGAGGCCATTGATATTCGTAAGCCGGCCCAGGCGATTCAGGCCGGGATGATGCTCTGCCCGGAAGACCGTAAAGCGGAGGGCATTATTCCGGTCCATTCGGTGCGCGACAACATCAATATCAGCGCTCGCCGCAAGCATATTCTCGCCGGCTGCGTTATCAACAACGCCTGGGAAGCGCAGAACGCCGACCAGCACATTAAATCGCTGAATATCAAAACGCCCGGCGCAGAACAGCTGATTATGAACCTCTCCGGCGGCAATCAGCAGAAGGCGATCCTTGGCCGCTGGCTGTCGGAAGAGATGAAAGTCATCCTGCTTGATGAGCCAACGCGCGGTATTGACGTAGGCGCTAAGCATGAAATCTACAACGTTATCTATGCATTAGCGGCATCTGGCGTCGCGGTGGTTTTTGCCTCCAGCGATTTACCGGAAGTTCTCGGCGTTGCCGATCGCATCGTGGTTATGCGCGAGGGTGAGATTGCCGGAGAACTGCTGCATGAACATGCGAATGAACAGCAGGCATTGAGCCTTGCGATGCCAAAAGTGAGCCAGGCGGTCGCCTGAGTAAGGAGTCTATGATGTCATCAGTTACTACTTCAGGTACTACCCGGTCAGCTTTTAGCTTCTCCCGCGTCTGGGATCAGTTCGGCATGCTGGTTGTTTTTGCGGTGCTGTTTATTGGCTGCGTGATTTTTGTGCCTAATTTTGCCTCATTTATCAATATGAAAGGCCTGGGGCTGGCTATTTCTATGTCCGGAATGGTGGCCTGCGGGATGCTGTTTTGCCTGGCATCCGGCGATTTTGACCTGTCGGTGGCCTCGGTTATCGCCTGCGCCGGGGTGACCACGGCGGTGGTGATTAACATGACAGAGAGCATGTGGATTGGCATCGGCGCCGGTCTACTGCTCGGGGCGCTAAGCGGTCTGGTAAACGGTTTTGTGATTGCACGCCTGAAGATTAACGCCCTGATCACCACCCTGGCGACCATGCAGATCGTTCGCGGTCTGGCTTATATTATCTCTGACGGTAAGGCGGTAGGGATTGAAGACGAGCGCTTCTTTACCCTCGGATATGCCAACTGGTTTGGTCTGCCTGCGCCTATCTGGCTGACCGTAGCCTGCCTGATTGTCTTCGGCCTGTTGCTTAATAAAACCACCTTTGGCCGGAATACCCTGGCGATTGGCGGCAACGAAGAAGCTGCGCGTCTGGCGGGCGTGCCGGTGGTGCGGACCAAGATCATTATTTTCGTCCTTTCCGGCCTGGTTTCTGCCGCGGCAGGCATTATCCTTGCTTCCCGTATGACCAGCGGTCAGCCGATGACCTCGATTGGCTATGAGCTGATTGTTATCTCGGCCTGCGTGCTGGGGGGCGTATCGCTGAAGGGCGGGATCGGTAAGATCTCCTACGTGGTGGCCGGGATCCTGATCCTGGGGACGGTGGAGAACGCGATGAACCTGCTGAACATTTCGCCGTTCTCGCAGTACGTCGTTCGCGGCGTGATTTTGCTGGCGGCGGTTATCTTTGACCGCTACAAACAGAAAGCGAAGCGCGTCGTTTAATCCGGCCAACTTTTCAGTTTAATCCTAATCCATTGCCAGCGCTCGTTCCGCTGGCAATGACTATCAAAAATGGCGAGGCTGGTCACACTGTCTATACTTACATGGCTACAATAAATTAACACCCAGCATGTTGCTGGCCATGATAAGGAGGAAACAGGGTGGCTGACCAGATTTATGTACCGCCTGCGTTAACCGGAAACTACGCTTTTTTCTTTGACCTCGACGGTACCCTTGCCGGTATCAAACCCCATCCCGATCAGGTGGTTATTCCTGCCGATGTTCTGCAGACGCTGCGCCAGCTCGTGCAGCAGCACAGCGGCGCGGTGGCATTGATTTCAGGGCGCTCAATGGTTGAGCTGGATGAGCTTACCCGTCCTTACCGGCTGCCGCTTGCCGGTGTACACGGGGCTGAACGCCGTGACATCAATGGTAAAACGCATATTGTCTCTTTACCTGATTCCCTCCTGAAGGCGCTGTCGGCGGAGCTGACCGCGGCGCTGGATGCGTTGCCGGGATGCGAACTGGAAAGTAAGGGGATGGCTTTTGCGCTGCACTACCGTCAGGCGCCTGAGCATCAGCACGCGGTGCTGGCGCTGGCGCAAGCTGTCGTGCAGCGCCATCCCATTCTGGCTTTACAGCCGGGTAAATGCGTGGTGGAGATCAAACCGCGCGGAGTGAATAAGGGTGAAGCGATAGCCGCTTTTATGCAGGAAGCTCCATTCAGAGGGCGCAAGCCGGTATTTGTCGGTGATGATTTAACCGATGAAGCGGGTTTTAGCGTTGTCAATCAACTGAGTGGCGTATCGGTCAAAGTGGGCGGCGGCGAGACTCAGGCGCACTGGCGCCTGCCGGATGTCGCCGCTGTTCATCTTTGGATTAGTAACATCGCGAATCATGGGCAACAACCAGATGCGCTAACCGACAGGAGAGATGGCTATGAGTCGCTTAGTCGTAGTATCTAATCGTATTGCCCCGCCGGACGATAAAAAGGCCAGCGCCGGTGGCCTTGCCGTGGGGATTATGGGGGCATTAAAAGCAGCCGGAGGATTGTGGTTCGGCTGGAGTGGTGAAATCGGTGATGACCAGCAGCCGCTAAAGAAAGTGACTCAGGGAAATATAACCTGGGCCTCTTTCAACCTTAGCGAGCAGGATCACGACGAATATTACAACCGCTTTTCCAACGCCGTGCTGTGGCCCGCATTCCATTATCGTCTTGACCTGGTCGATTTTCAGCGTGAAGCCTGGGAGGGCTATCAGCGGGTCAACGCGAAGCTGGCCGATAGGCTACTGCCGCTGATCGAACCTGACGATATTGTCTGGATCCACGATTACCACCTGCTGCCGTTGGCCAGCGAACTGCGCCAGCGCGGCGTCAATAACCGCATCGGCTTCTTTTTACATATTCCTTTCCCGACGCCGGAAGTCTTTAACGCGCTGCCGCCGCATGCGGAGCTGCTTGAACAGCTTTGCGATTACGATTTACTGGGCTTCCAGACCGAGAGCGACCGACTGGCGTTTCTTGACTGCGTATCGATGCAGACCCGTCTGACGACGCGCGGCGGAAAAAAACATGTGGCCTGGGGCAAACCTTTCCAGACCGAAGTCTACCCAATCGGTATCGATCCGGAAGAGATAGCGCGCAGCGCAAAAGGGCCGCTGCCGCCCAAGCTGGCGCAGCTGAAAAGCGAACTGAAAAGCGTGCAGAATATCTTTTCCGTCGAGCGACTGGATTATTCGAAGGGGCTGCCGGAGCGTTTTCTCGCCTACGAGGCGCTGCTTGAAAACTATCCCCATCATCACGGTAAGATTCGTTATACCCAGATTGCGCCGACGTCGCGCGGCGATGTTCAGGCCTATCAGGATATTCGTCACCAGCTCGAAACCGCAGCCGGACGCATTAACGGCCGGTATGGTCAGCTGGGCTGGACCCCGCTCTACTACCTGAACCAGCACTTTGAACGCAAGCTGCTGATGAAAATCTTCCGCTACTCGGACGTCGGGCTGGTTACGCCGCTGCGCGATGGGATGAATCTGGTGGCGAAAGAGTATGTTGCCGCGCAGGACCCGCAAAATCCGGGCGTGCTGGTGCTGTCGCAGTTTGCCGGCGCGGCGAACGAGCTCCCGACTGCCTTAATCGTCAATCCTTACGATCGCGACGAGGTCGCCGCAGCGCTGGACCAGGCGCTAACGATGCCGCTGGCCGAGCGTATAGCCCGTCATTCGGCCATGCTGGCGGTGATTAAGGATAACGATATCCATCGCTGGCAGGAGCGGTTTATTGCCGATCTAAAGGAGATTGAGCCGGGCAGTGAGGAGAGCCACTTAGCGCGTAAGGTCGCGACCTTCCCCAAACTCGCCTGATGCAACGATGGTTAGCGCTTCCACGGCGCTAACCTTTTTCCAGACACACCAGCAGCACGTCAACGCCGCTGCTGCCAACGATATCTTTCGCCGAACAGGTCGCGCGAGAAAACAGGCTCTGGTTGTGGTTACCGCAAATCACCAGGTCAACGCGATGCTGCCGACAAAAATCCTTCACGTGATGAGCAATTCCGCCGCTGGCGATGGTCATTTTTTCGATAGGGTAGTCGGCGTGGCGGGCGAGCTCGGCCAGAAAGCCGCGCGTCTCTTCCTGCATGACTTCGCGTAAATTTTCCATCATCGGCGCCGCAAACTGATTGTACAACTCCGGATCGGTTGCCAGCGTGATCAGGCTGACTTTCGCATTAACCGGACGGGCGATAGAGACGGCTTTCTGAATGAGAACCCGGCTTTCCGGGGTTGGCGCCACGGCGACCAGTAGATGTGAGTAGGGCATCAAGCCTCCTTGAGATACGCGAAATAACCCTTTTCTATTGTCTTTACTCCGATTCCTTAGCTTTCGCAAGGTTTATCCGCGGCGAAAAATAACGCGCAGGTTTTGCCCGTTGCAGGGCCTTTTTGATTGTCACTTCGCAACTTTTGGTCCGATCTTTTGTATTAAAAGAAACGCTGTTTTATAAATCAGTGAGGCGCGTTCATCGACTCTTTGTGTTTTTGCCAGTGAACGCTTTTGGCTGGCAAAAATGAAAAGGTAACGCCGTTCCCATGTTCTTAATGTAGCCATGTATCAACCCTCTTTTGGCTGAATGGGCCAAAAAGCGGTTCGGAGTTCTCTAAAAAAAGACACAGGATTTACGGCGATGAAAACACGTAAAATCGGTTTGGTTAACTACCTTGCCTATGGATCGGGCGATTTCCTTGGTGCGGGAACGACCGCACTCACAGCAGCATGGCTGCTCTACTTCTACACCACTTTTTGCGGTCTTTCCCCTATCGAAGCGACGCTTATTTTTGCCACCGCCAGGGTTCTGGATGCGGTAATCAGTCCGCTGATGGGCTTCCTGACGGATAACTTTGGCTCGACCTGGCTGGGGAAACGTTTTGGCAGACGCAAGTTCTTCATCCTGCTCGGCATCCCCTGCGTATTTAGCTACTCCATCATGTGGGTAGGGGATATGGGTTTCTGGTACTACCTGCTGACCTATCTGCTGTTTGATATTGTCTACACCATGATTCTGGTGCCGTATGAAACGCTGGTGCCGGAAATGACCGATGATTTTAAACAGAAAACAAAATTCTCCGGCGCGCGTATTTCAATGGCGCAGATGTCGGCGATTCTGGCTTCGTTCCTGCCGGGCGTGCTGCTGACTATCTTCGGTAAGGATAACGCGGTTTCTTTCTTTTACGCGAGCCTGGTGTTCTCGGTGCTGTGCGCGATGATGCTGACCTTCGTCTGGTTCTTTACCTGGGAACGCCCGCGTGAAGAGTGGACGGAGGCCGCGCTGCGCGCCGAAGAAGAGAAACAGAACCTGAGCCTGTCTCAGAGTCTTAACCGCCTGTTTATTGAGTTAAGTTCGACCCTGCGGATTAAAATATTCCGTCAGCATCTGGGTATGTATCTGGGCGGCTATATCGCCCAGGACGTGTTCAATGCGGTCTTTACCTACTACGTGGTGTTTGTTCTGATGCAGGAAGCGTCGATGGCCTCCAACCTGCTCGGTACCATGGCAATCTTCCAGTTTATCGCGGTTATCGCCATGATCCCGCTGTGCATTCGCTTCGGGCCGGCGCCATCGTACCGCATGGTGGTGGTGCTGTTCGGCCTGAGTTCGCTCTCCTACGCGGTGTTGTACTACGCTGGCCTCAGCGATGTCTATTCGCTGCTGCTGCTGATATCCGCGGTGGCGGGCCTGGGGCGCGGCGGCATCAACTATGTTCCGTGGAACACCTACACCTATATTGCCGACGTGGACGAAGTGATCACCGGCCAGCGCCGCGAAGGCATCTTCGCCGGGATTATGACCCTGACGCGTAAGGCATCCCAGGCCGGCGCGGTGATGCTGGTGGGGATCATCATGCAGATGTCGGGCTTTGTCTCCGGGCAGAAAACGCAGCCCTATGAAGTGAGCCATACCATTCTGCTGATCCTCAGCGTCGGTACCTTACTGGTGCTGGCCTGCGGTTTCCTCGTGTCCCTGCGCTTTAAGCTCAATCTGCAAACCCACAGCGTCCTGCGTGCGGAAACGCTGAAAATGCGTGAATCAGGCCGCGCTCAGCCGGAACTGGCCAGCGCCGAGGATCGTGAAGTGGTGGAGATGCTGGCCGGGATGCCGTACGACGCCCTGTGGGGAAACAACAATATTGGTTATCTGAATCGGAATAAACCCGCCGCGCCAGCGCTGAAGCAGCGTTCAGCCATGAATTCGACATATAACAGAGGTTAAGGATATGAAAGTTTGGCCTGTCAAACATAGCCCACTACTGCGCCAGCCGGAGCGTTTTATCGCCCGCAATGAACTGCAGGCGCTGATTCAGAAGGTGACGCACAATCTGGTCAACATTAAGGACGAAAGCGGGCAATTTTTACTGCGGCTGGACGACGGACGCGTTATCGACACCAAAGGATGGAACGGCTGGGAGTGGACTCACGGCGTCGGCCTGTACGGTATTTATCAGTATTATCAGCAGACCGGCGATACGGCAATGCGCGACATTATCGATAGCTGGTTTACCGACCGCTTTGCCGAGGGCGCGACCACCAAAAACGTCAACACCATGGCGCCGTTTCTCACCCTGGCATACCGCTACGAAGAGACGGGCAACTCCGCGTATCTGCCCTGGCTCGATAGCTGGGCGGAGTGGGCGATGAACGAAATGCCGCGCACTGAATCTGGCGGCATGCAGCACATCACCCTGGCGGAAGAGAATCATCAGCAGATGTGGGACGACACGTTGATGATGACGGTTCTGCCGCTGGCGAAAATCGGCAAGCTGCTTAATCGTCCGGAATACGTAGAGGAGGCGGTGTATCAGTTTCTGCTGCACGTGCAGAATCTGCTGGACCGCGAGACCGGCCTGTGGTTCCACGGCTGGAGCTACGAGGGGCGGCATAATTTCGCCCACGCTCGCTGGGCGCGTGGGAATAGCTGGCTGACTATCGTGATTCCGGATTTTCTGGAACTGGTGGATTTACCCGAGAGCAGCGCGGTACGTCGTTATCTGGTGCAGGTGCTGAATGCGCAGATTGCGGCGCTGGCCCGCTGTCAGGACGATAGCGGCCTGTGGCATACGCTGCTTGACGATCCCGGCTCCTATCTTGAAGCGTCGGCGACCGCCGGTTTTGCTTATGGGATCCTCAAAGCTGTGCGCAAGCGCTACGTGAGCCAGGCGTATGCGGAGGTTGCGGAAAAAGCGATTCGTGGCATCGTGCAGAATATCTCACCGCAAGGGGAGCTGCTGCAAACGTCGTTCGGTACCGGAATGGGTTCGAATCTTGATTTTTATCGCGACATTCCGCTGACGTCGATGCCGTATGGCCAGGCGATGGCGATCCTGTGCCTGACGGAGTATCTGCGGAAGTATTTCTGAGAAGGGGGAATTTCCCCGGTGGCGCTTACGCTTACCGGGGCTACAATGATGTTGCAGGTCTGATGAGCGTGGCGCCATCAGGCGTTATAAAACAAACCCGGCTTTCGCCGGGTTTGTTTTTACATCCGTTCTACGGTTTCGATACCCAGGGTATCCAGACCCAGCTTCAGCGTTTTTGCGGTCAACAGTGCCAGCTTCAGGCGGCTGTTGCGCGTCTCTTCGCTTTCGGCGCTCAGGATCGGGCAGTGCTCGTAGAATCCGGAGAACAGGCCAGCCAGATCGTACAGATAAGAGCACATGACGTGCGGCGTGCCTTCACGGGCGACGACGGTCAGGGTTTCTTCAAACTGCAGCAGACGGGCTGCCAGCTGGGCTTCACGGTCTTCGGTGATGACCACCGGCGCCGCCGCCAGCGCGCTTTCATCGGTATCCGCTTTGCGGAACACGGAGAGCACGCGGGTATAGGCATACTGCATATAAGGCGCGG
Source organism: Klebsiella sp. BDA134-6 (assembly GCF_015601345.1). Taxonomy (NCBI): domain Bacteria; kingdom Pseudomonadati; phylum Pseudomonadota; class Gammaproteobacteria; order Enterobacterales; family Enterobacteriaceae; genus Klebsiella; species Klebsiella sp. BDA134-6. The sequence continues at coordinate 3,706,299 of NZ_CP064784.1, read as the reverse complement.
TATTGCCCTCAAAGGCCAGCATGTTGTCCCAGTCAAAGATGTAGTCGGTGGTGCGGTTTTTAGACAAATCGGCGTATTTCACCGCGCCAATTCCGACCGCGTTCGCCAGTTTCTCCAGCTCGTCGGCGGGCATATCCGGGTTTTTCTCCGCCACCAGACGACGGGCGCGTTCCAGCGCTTCGTCCAGCAGGTCGGCGAGCTTCACGGTGCCGCCGGCGCGGGTTTTAAATGGTTTGCCGTCCTTGCCGAGCATCATGCCGAACATGTGGTGCTCCAGCGGGACGGAATCCGGTACGTAGCCGGCTTTACGCACAATGGTCCACGCTTGCATCAGGTGCTGATGCTGGCGAGAGTCGATGTAGTAAAGGACGCGGTCTGCATGCAGGTTTTCGTAACGGTATTTTGCGCAGGCGATATCGGTAGTGGTGTAGAGATAGCCGCCATCCTTCTTCTGGATAATCACGCCCATCGGTTCGCCTTCCTTGTTTTTATACTCATCAAGGAACACCACGGTCGCGCCTTCGCTTTCTACCGCCAGACCTTTGGCTTTCAGATCGGCAACGATACCCGGCAGCATCGGGTTATAGAGGCTTTCACCCATCACATCGTCGCGGGTCAGGGTGACGTTGAGGCGGTTATAGGTAAGCTGGTTTTGCGACATGGTAATGTCGACCAGCTTGCGCCACATTTCGCGGAAGTACTCGTCGCCGCCCTGCAGCTTAACGACGTAGCTGCGCGCGCGCTCGGCGAAGGCTTCATCTTCGTCGTAGTGTTTTTTCGCTTCGCGATAGAAACCTTCGAGGTCGGCCAGCGCCATCTCGCCGGCGTTTTCCTGCTGCTGCTTTTCCAGGTACGCGATCAGCATGCCGAACTGGGTGCCCCAGTCACCCACGTGGTTCGCGCGGATCACTTTATGCCCGAGAAACTCCAGCGTACGCACCGCGGCATCGCCAATAATGGTGGAGCGCAGGTGGCCTACGTGCATCTCTTTCGCCACGTTCGGCGCGGAGTAATCGACCACCACCGTCTGCGCCTGCGGCTGAGCCACGCCCAGACGTTCGGATTTCAGCGCGCTGCTGACGTTTTCCGCGAGGAAGGCCGGGTCGAGGAAAATATTAATAAAGCCGGGACCGGCGATTTCGACCTTACTGGCAATGCCGCTCAGGTCGAGATGAGTCAGGACCTGCTCTGCAAGTTGTCGCGGCGCCATGCCCAGTTTTTTGGCTACGGCCATCACGCCGTTGGCCTGATAGTCGCCGAACTGGACTTTTGCTGACTGGCGGACCTGAGGTTCGCAATCGGCAGACGCGCCTGCCGCGATCAGGGCCTGACTGACTTTTTCTGAGAGAAGAGCCTGAATATTCACCGAAATACCTTACGTTTAACACGCCGTCACCCAGAAGGGGCGGCGCAGGAATGTGGACAAATTAGGGCGGGAGTATACTGCATTTGCGCCCACGCGTCAGCACCGCGCAGAGGTTGCTAAGCCTCGCGCTCAACGAATAACCGTTCACTGGGGGCTGCCGACGATTGTCGGTTGGTAGGGCGCGGGAAACGCGATAAATTAACTCTTTTTAGCGAGTACCGAGGCTTACGATGGCGAACTGGCAGCAGATTGATGAACTGAACGATATTTCCGCGGACCTGCCGCGCTTTACCGAGGCGCTAAACGTGCTTGCTCACCGACTCGGTCTTGATATTACGCCCCATGACGCCGACCATATTTCCCTACGCTGTCACCAGAACGCCACGGCGGAGCGCTGGCGTCGCGGCTTTGAACAATGCGGTACTCTGCTGTCGGAAAATGTCATTAACGGTCGACCCATCTGCCTGTTCAGGCTGGATGAGCCGGTGGTCGTGGCGCATTGGCGTTTTCACATCGTTGAGCTACCGTGGCCGGGCGAAAAGCGCTATCCGCATGAGGGCTGGGAACATATTGAAATCGTACTGCCGGGCGAGCCTGAAACGCTCAATACCCGCGCGCTGGCGCTGCTGTCCGATGACGGGCTGAGCCAACCGGGCATTTTTGTGAAGACCAGCGCGCCGAAAGGCGAGCGTGAGCGTTTACCGAATCCGACCCTGGCGGTAACCGATGGCAAAGTGACGATTAAATTTCACCCGTGGTCGATTGAGCAAATTGTCGCCAGCGAACACGCTGAACGATGACAGTGTGACGTTACGCGGCGTCTGGCGGGAGAAATCGTGCCATTCTGGCGTGCCTGCTCAATCTACGGAGAGAAGAATGACCTTACTGGAAGTTTGCTGTTACAGCATGGAGTGCGCGCTGGAGGCCCAGCGCCGCGGCGCCGACCGCATCGAACTATGCGCCGCGCCGCAGGAGGGAGGGCTGACGCCTTCGCTGGGCGTACTGAAATCGGTACGTGGAGCGGTGACCATTCCCGTCCATCCGATTATTCGCCCGCGCGGCGGTGATTTTTGCTACACCGCGGGCGAGTTTGCCGCGATGCTGGATGATGTCGCTGCGGTGAAAGATCTCGGTTTTCCCGGCCTGGTAATCGGTATTCTGGACGCCGATGGGCGGGTGGATGGCGGGCGAATGAAAAAAATAATAGCGGCGGCGGGAACCCTGGCCGTCACCTTTCATCGGGCCTTTGATATGTGCGCCAACCCGCGCCAGGCCAGCGCTGAGCTGGCTGAACTCGGCGTTCAGCGTATCCTGACTTCGGGCCAGCAGGCGTCTGCCGAAAAAGGAATTTCATTAATCAGGGAACTTATTTCCCAAAGCGATACTCCTATTATTATGGCCGGTGCAGGAGTGCGCGCCGCCAACCTGCCGCTGTTTTTACAGGCGGGGGTAAAAGAGGTGCATACCTCGGCAGGCCAATGGTTACCGTCTCCGATGCGCTTTCGCAATCCCGGATTGTCGATGTCTACGGATGCCGAAGCAGATGAATACTTACGCTACGCCGTCAATGGCGAAGCGGTAGCGGAAATGAAGAAGATTATTTCCGCACAGAGAGATTAAAACCCTAAATAATTCGAGTTGCGAGAAGGCGGCGATGCAGGGAATCCCCTGGAGCTTACTCAAGTAGTGACTGGAGGGAGCGAGGAAAGCCAACGCACATGCAACTTGAAGTATGACGGGGATAAACCGTTTTTTGCTGCACATCATGTCGCCCAATATGATGATTGCCCGTACCAGGCCCCTGCCCATTAAACAGGGGCCTTTTTTTATCCAGAATTCGCTCTCTAGCCGCGGGCTTTTTTCGCCGCTAACGACTGCTGCGTTTCCGGTTTACTGGCAATAATCACCGCGCGCAGCGGGGCAGGATAGCCTTCGAGAGTTTTGCTGCTATCGTGCGGATCGAGGAAATCGGCCAGCGACTCGGTGGTCATCCACTCGGTGCGGCGCTGCTCGTCGGTCGAAGTGACGCACGCATCGACAATACGCACATCGACAAAGCCGCACTTCTCCAGCCACTGCTTCAGCGCGGCGGCGGACGGGATAAAGTAGACGTTGCGCATTTGGGCATAGCGGTCGCCCGGCACCAGCACGGTATTTTCGTCGCCTTCAACGACCAGAGTCTCCAGCACCAGCTCGCCGCCGGGAACCAGCTGATCTTTGAGCTGCCACAGGTGATCGAGCGGAGATCGGCGATGATACAGTACGCCCATCGAAAAGACGGTATCAAAGGCGTTGAGCGCCGGAAGCTGCTCAATACCCAGCGGCAGCAGATGCGCGCGCTGATCGTTGCCCAACAGTTTTCGCACCGCTTCAAACTGGCACAGAAACAGCTGGGTAGGGTCGATGCCCACCGCCAGATGAGCGCCGGCGCCAATCATGCGCCACATGTGGTATCCGCTGCCGCAGCCGACATCAAGGATGGTACGCCCGGTCAGGTCGGAAAGGTGCGGCAGTACGCGCTCCCACTTCCAGTCGGAACGCCATTCGGTATCGATATTCACGCCGTAAAGGGAGAAGGGCCCTTTACGCCACGGCATCAGATTCTTCAGCAGGTTTTCAATCCGCAGGCGCTGGCCGTCACCGAGCGGCGTTTCGCTCTCGGCGGTGACGCTATGCAGCAGATCCAGACGGTAGGGCGCAAACTCGGGCAGAAACTCGACGGCCCGTTCCCATTCCCGGTATTTGCCGTGCAGCGCGTCGCGCTGCCATGCCGCCACCTGGGCTGGCAGCGTCTCCAGCCAGTGCGAAAGCGGGCTTTTGGCAATCAATTGATAAAAGTTGCTGAAATCAATCATGCCGGGTCCCCGGATTTTACGGCGATTAACGATCCGAAGTTAAAGCACTGGAACCACAGCTCGGCATGTTCGAAACCGGCCTTACGCAGGCGCGCTTTATGGGTTTCCACGGAATCGGTGAGCATTACGTTTTCCAGCATGCTGCGCTTTTGGCTGATTTCCAGCTCGCTGTAGCCGTTAGCGCGTTTGAAGTCGTGATGCATGTTGAACAGGAGTTCGCCGACGTTGTCATCTTCGAAACTGAATTTTTCCGACAGCACCAGCGCGCCGCCCGGGTTCAGCCCCTGATAGACCTTGTCCAGAATGGCCTGACGTTCGCCGGGTTCGAGAAACTGAATGGTGAAATTCAGCACCACCATCGAGGCGTTTTCTATCGTGATGTGGCGAATATCGCCTTCAATCACCTCGACCGGCGTCGGCGCCTTATAGGCGTCAATATGGCGACGGCAGCGTTCGACCATCGCCGGCGAGTTATCGATGGCGATGATTTTGCAGCCTGCATGCGCAATATTGCGGCGCACGGACAGCGTGGCTGCGCCAAGCGAGCAGCCGAGATCGTAAACCTGGGTATCCGGCTGAACGAAACGTTCCGCCAGCATGCCGATCATCGAAATGATATTGGAATAGCCGGGAACAGAGCGCTGGATCATATCCGGGAAGACTTCAGCAACCCGTTCATCAAAGGTCCAGTCGCCGAGACTGGCAATCGGCGCGGAAAAAAGCGTATCGCGGTGAGACATAACGTTAAACCCGAAAAATCGAAAACGGCGTATTGTGCGCTAACGGACGGAGAAAACCAACTCCCAGGGCATATACCAGAAGTTCGCCAGCACCATCAGCAACAATGAACACCACGTCGCGCTCATGCCGGAACGACGCCAGCGGTAGAGACGATGATGAAAGCCATACGAGTGCATCAGGCGCCCGGCAATCAGCAAAATACCGCAGACGTGGACCATCCAGGTCTGTGCGCCGTTCATCTCCATAAACAGCAGCAAGATCAGACCAATGGGAACATACTCCACCGCGTTCCCGTGCACGCGAATAGCAACCTGCAGCTCGCTAAAACCGCCGTCGCCGTAGCCAACGCGATATTGCGTTCTCAGGCGTACGACGTCCCAGGAAAACTTAATAAGCAATAACGCACCTAAGACCGCATACAGCGCGCTGACCATACTCAAAACTCCCTTTTATCGCTTCCGGTGGCTCAATTGAGGATAGCAGGATATCAGAAAAGAGAGGTTTGCTGCGGAATTGACGGCGCATTCCCTATTTCCGGTAGGGCGGTACGCAGATCGCTCCACAGGGTATCGACCAGTTCCGGCGCCTGGGCGATATCCGGCGTATGGAGAAACAGGTACGGCGTGGCGGTCTGCGTCCATTTTGGCAGCGTGCGAATCCACACGCTAAAAAGCTCGCGATTCTGCGTCATATCATCGCTGCCGATAAAACGCACCATCGGATTATGGGCCGTCACCAGTGCATGGACGGGGACTTTCGGCTTCTTCTTCTGCGCCTCGATCATCGCCGGGCTGCGGGCGACGGCGCTATGAACCGGACGGCTATCCAGGATCACGCGATTGACGTTACGCTGATGCAGGCCGCGATTGAGCTGCTGTTCCGCTTCCCCTTTGGCGAAAAATTCCGGATGCCTTACCTCAACGCCGTAGCGGAATTCGCGCGGCAGGCTGTCGAGGAACGGCCAGAGGGCGGTGAGGTCCCGAGGGCCGAACGTCGCCGGCAGCTGGAGCCAATACTGGCCGATGCGCGAAGACAGCGGCGCCAGACGGGTAAAAAACTCATGGCTTAAGTCGTCGCAGTTGCGCAGCGCCGCCTGGTGCGAAATGGTGGCCGGAAATTTGAAGCAGAAGCGAAAATCGTCGTGGGTTTGTTCATACCAGCGGCTGACAATCTCCGCTTTTGGTAACGCGTACAGGGTGGTGTTGCCCTCCACGCAGTTGAAGTGGCGGGCATACTCTTCAAGGCTGGTGATACCCAGCCGCACCCACTTCGGGTGCGCCCACTGGGGAAGCCCTATATAAATCATAATGCGGCAAGCACCTCCTCGGTACTGCGTACGCGGGCAATCCGCGGGAATATGTGCGTCATGCTGCCCTGATGCTGTTCAGCCGTTGCTGCGCTGCAGGCGTCTTCAACGAGAATCAGATTGAAGCCCAGCTCCCAGGCGTTGCGCGCCGTCGATTCGACGCCGATATTCGTGGAGATACCGCACAGAATAATCGTATCGATACCGCGACGGCGAAGCTGCAGCTCCAGGTCGGTGCCGTAAAAGGCCCCCCACTGGCGTTTGGTGACTTCGATATCGCTCGCCTGTTTTTCCAGCGCCAGCGGATAGGACCACCAGTTTTCGGGTAGCGTTGGCGCGCCTGCCTGGGCATCGACCGGCTGTTTCAGCGCTTCGGCGAAATCCGCCGACCAGCCAACGCGAACCATGACCACCGGGGAACCCTGCTGGCGGCACTTTTTGGCCAGACTCGCGGCGCGCTCAACCACTTCGTCAGCGCGATGCGGGCCGCCGGCAAACGGTAAAATGCCTTCCTGCAGGTCAATAACCACCAGCGCGGTCTTTTTTGCATTGAGTTCTAACATGATATCCCCGTATCTTCTTTTGTTGTCAGGCCGCTACAATACCGTTGCCGATCTCGCCCGAGGGTAACAAATTTTGTTAATTTTTGTGAGTACAAGCAATAAGCGCGTAGCAAAGCAACGCAGCGCGCTGCGCCGGGCTTATCGTGCGCCATAATTTCCAGTATAATAGCCGCCTTTTTTCATTCAGTTGTGACATCAGCTAAAGCTGCGACCTCGTCGCCTGCAAGGCAGGCAACAATCCGCCTGCGGCTAAGTTAAGGGATATCTCATGCGTACAGAATATTGCGGGCAGCTTCGTCTGTCCCACGTAGGGCAGCAAGTGACTCTGTGTGGTTGGGTCAACCGTCGTCGTGATCTTGGTAGCCTTATCTTTATCGATATGCGTGACCGCGAAGGCATCGTGCAGGTGTTTTTCGATCCGGATCGCGCCGACGCATTAAAGCTGGCCTCTGAACTGCGTAATGAGTTCTGCATCCAGGTCACCGGCACCGTGCGTGCGCGTGACGAAAAAAACGTTAATAGCGATATGGCCACCGGCGCCATCGAAGTGCTGGCATCCGACCTGACCATTATCAACCGCGCGGAAGCGCTGCCGCTGGACTCCAACCACGTCAATACCGAAGAAGCGCGTCTGAAATACCGCTACCTGGATCTGCGTCGTCCGGAAATGGCGCAGCGCCTGAAAACGCGAGCGAAGATTACCAGCCTCGTTCGTCGGTTTATGGACGACCACGGTTTCCTCGATATTGAAACGCCGATGCTGACCAAAGCTACGCCGGAAGGCGCGCGCGACTACCTGGTGCCTTCACGCGTGCATAAAGGTAAATTCTACGCGCTGCCGCAGTCTCCACAGCTGTTCAAACAGCTGCTGATGATGTCCGGTTTTGACCGCTACTATCAGATTGTGAAATGTTTCCGCGACGAAGACCTGCGTGCCGACCGCCAGCCGGAATTCACCCAGATCGACGTCGAGACCTCCTTTATGACCGCCGAGCAGGTGCGTGAAGTCATGGAAGCGCTGGTGCGTAACCTGTGGCAGGAAGTGAAGGGCGTGGATCTGGGCGATTTCCCGATCATGACCTTCGCCGAAGCCGAGCGTCGCTACGGTTCCGATAAACCAGACCTGCGCAACCCGATGGAGCTGGTGGATGTCGCCGATCTGGTGAAAACGGTGGAATTCGCCGTCTTCGCAGGTCCGGCTAACGACGCCAAAGGCCGCGTTGCCGCGCTGCGCGTACCGGGTGGCGCTGCGCTGACCCGTAAGCAAATCGACGAGTACGGAAAGTTTGTCCAGATCTACGGCGCAAAAGGCCTGGCCTATATTAAAGTCACCGAGCGGGCGAAAGGCCTTGAAGGCATCAACAGCCCGGTAGCTAAATTCCTTAACGCCGATATCGTTGAAGCGATCCTTGAGCGCACCGGCGCGCAGGATGGCGACATGATCTTCTTCGGCGCGGATAACAAAAAAGTGGTCGCCGACGCGCTCGGCGCGCTGCGTCTGAAGCTGGGCAAAGACCTGAACCTGACCGACGAAGCCAAATGGGCGCCGCTGTGGGTTATCGACTTCCCGATGTTTGAAGACGACGGTGAAGGCGGTCTGACCGCGATGCACCATCCGTTCACCTCGCCGAAAGATATGTCCGCCGCCGAGCTGAAGGCCGCGCCGGAAGACGCGGTGGCCAACGCCTACGATATGGTCATCAACGGCTATGAAGTCGGCGGCGGTTCGGTGCGTATTCACAGCGGTGAAATGCAGCAGACCGTGTTCGGCATTCTCGGCATTAACGAACAAGAGCAGCGCGAGAAGTTTGGCTTCCTGCTGGACGCGCTGAAATACGGTACTCCGCCGCACGCGGGCCTGGCTTTCGGTCTTGACCGTTTGACCATGCTGCTGACCGGTACTGATAATATCCGTGACGTTATTGCTTTCCCGAAAACTACCGCCGCCGCTTGCCTGATGACCGAAGCGCCAAGCTTCGCTAACCCGGCATCGCTGAGCGAACTGGGCATTCAGGTGGTGGCGAAAGAGGCAAAAGAGTCTCTGGAGAATAAGTAAGATGTCATTCAAGCTCCCCGTTTCCGTACTGGTGGTGATTTACGCCAAAGATACGAAGCGGGTGCTGATGTTGCAGCGGCGCGACGATCCCGCGTTCTGGCAGTCGGTTACCGGCAGTCTGGAAGAGGGAGAGACCGCGCCGCAGGCTGCCGCGCGTGAAGTTATGGAAGAAGTCGCCATTGATGTCGCCAGCGAGCAGCTGGCGTTGGTTGACTGTCAGCGCACGGTAGAGTTCGAGATTTTTTCTCATTTACGTCATCGCTATGCGCCGGGCGTTGAGCGTAATACGGAATTTTGGTTCCGTCTTGCGCTCCCTCATGAACGCCAGATTGTCTTTACGGAACATCTGGACTATCGCTGGGTTGATGCGGCGGAAGCCGCCACGTTGACCAAGTCCTGGAGCAACCGGCAGGCGATTGAAGAATTTGTAATTAACGCCGCCTGAAAGGGCGCGCTTTTTTGGAGAGTTTTTTATGGCAGGTCATAGTAAATGGGCCAACACCAAACACCGCAAAGCGGCACAGGATGCCAAGCGCGGTAAGATCTTTACGAAAATTATTCGCGAGCTGGTCACCGCCGCGCGTCTGGGCGGCGGCGACGCAGGCTCTAACCCGCGTTTGCGCGCGGCAATCGACAAAGCGCTGAGCAACAACATGACCCGCGACACCCTGAACCGCGCTATCGCGCGTGGCGTGGGCGGCGATGATGATGCGAACATGGAAACCATCATCTATGAAGGTTATGGTCCTGGCGGCACGGCGGTGATGGTTGAATGTCTGTCAGACAACCGTAACCGTACCGTTGCGGAAGTACGTCATGCCTTCACCAAAACCGGCGGTAACCTGGGGACCGACGGTTCCGTTTCCTACCTGTTCAGCAAAAAAGGCGTTATCTCCTTCGAGAAAGGCGACGAAGATGCGATCATGGAAGCGGCGCTGGAAGCGGGCGCGGAAGACGTTGTGACTTATGACGACGGCGCGATTGACGTTTATACCGCGTGGGAAGAGATGGGCGCGGTACGCGATGCGCTGGAAGCCGCCGGCCTGAAAGCGGACGCCGCTGAAGTCTCGATGATCCCGTCAACCAAAGCGGATATGGACGCGGAAACTGCGCCGAAACTGCTGCGTTTGATCGATATGCTGGAAGATTGCGACGACGTGCAGGAAGTTTATCACAACGGCGAGATCTCTGATGAGGTCGCCGCAACCCTGTGATACCCGTAATCTTTCAGCCCACAGCGGTGTTGGCTCTCCTCGCTTACCCCGGTCACGTAGTGAATCTACGCTCCCGGGGATGCGCTGCGTGGCCGCCTGGCTGTGAACTGAAATCTTTAGGGTCTCACGGGCTAGTTATGACCGGAGGCGCGTGATGGCCATTATTCTCGGCATTGACCCGGGGTCGCGCGTCACTGGTTATGGCGTTATCCGCCAGGTTGGACGCCAGCTCAGCTATCTGGGCAGCGGCTGTATTCGCACGAAAGTGGATGATTTACCGTCTCGCCTGAAGCTTATCTATGCGGGCGTCACGGAAATTATCACCCAGTTCCAGCCTGACTATTTCGCCATCGAACAAGTGTTTATGGCGAAGAACGCCGACTCGGCGCTGAAGCTCGGCCAGGCTCGCGGCGTGGCGATTGTTGCGGCGACGAATCAGGACCTGCCGGTCTTTGAGTACGCCGCCAGGCAGGTAAAGCAGACCGTTGTCGGGATCGGCAGCGCGGAAAAGAGTCAGGTGCAGCATATGGTGCGCACCTTGCTCAAGCTGCCGGCTAACCCGCAGGCGGATGCGGCGGATGCCTTAGCGATTGCCATTACCCACTGCCACGTCAGCCAGAACGCCGCCCAGATCAGCGAAAGCCGCCTGAATCTGGCGCGCGGACGCTTACGATAACCTGAAATCAGGCTGGATATCTATCCAGCCTTTTTTTATGATACCGCATTAGACTTTCAGCCCTTAATCCAGGAGCTCCACGTGATAGGCAGACTCAGAGGCATCATTCTCGAAAAACAACCCCCGCTGGTTTTACTCGAAACGGGAGGCGTAGGTTATGAGGTTCATCTGCCGATGACCTGTTTCTACGAGCTGCCGGACGTGGGCAAAGAGGCGATCATTTTTACCCACTTTATCGTGCGCGAAGATGCCCAACTGCTGTATGGCTTTAACAACAAGCAGGAGCGCACGCTGTTTAAAGAGCTGATTAAAACCAACGGCGTCGGTCCGAAGCTGGCGCTGGCGATCCTTTCCGGCATGTCGGCGCAGCAGTTTGTGAATGCCGTTGAGCGCGAGGAGCTGGCGGCGCTGGTGAAGCTGCCGGGAATCGGTAAGAAAACCGCGGAACGCCTGATTGTCGAAATGAAAGACCGCTTTAAAGGGCTGCACGGCGATCTGTTTACGCCGGCGGCAGATCTGGTGCTGACGTCTCCAGCCGGTCCTTCTGATGATGATGCTGAACAGGAAGCGGTTGCCGCGCTGGTGGCGCTGGGCTATAAACCTCAGGAGGCCAGCCGGATGGTCAGCAAAATCGTACGCCCGGATGCCAACAGTGAAACGCTAATTCGCGAAGCGCTCCGCGCCGCGTTGTGAGGTAAGGGATGATTGAAGCAGACAGGCTGGTATCGGCGGACAGCAGCGGTTTTGAAGAGGCGGCCGACCGCGCCATTCGCCCTAAATTGCTGCAAGAGTATGTGGGCCAGCCGCACGTCCGTTCGCAAATGGAGATTTTTATCCAGGCGGCGAAGCTGCGCGGCGACGCGCTCGATCACCTGCTGATTTTTGGCCCGCCGGGGCTGGGGAAAACCACCCTGGCAAACATCGTCGCCAACGAGATGGGCGTGAACCTGCGCACCACCTCTGGCCCGGTGCTGGAAAAGGCGGGCGATCTGGCGGCGATGTTGACCAATCTTGAACCCCACGACGTCCTGTTTATCGACGAGATTCATCGCCTGTCACCGGTTGTTGAAGAAGTTCTCTATCCGGCAATGGAAGATTATCAGCTGGATATCATGATTGGCGAAGGGCCCGCGGCGCGTTCGATAAAAATCGATCTGCCGCCGTTTACCCTGATTGGCGCGACGACTCGCGCAGGTTCATTGACTTCGCCGCTGCGCGACCGTTTTGGCATCGTCCAGCGCCTGGAGTTCTACCAGATCCCGGACCTGCAGCATATTGTCAGCCGCAGCGCCCGCTATATGGGGCTGGAGATGAGCGAAGATGGGGCTCTGGAGGTCGCGCGTCGCGCGCGCGGCACGCCGCGAATCGCCAACCGCCTGCTGCGCAGGGTGCGCGATTTTGCCGAGGTTCGCTACGACGGGCGTATCTCTGAGGATATTGCCGCGCAGGCGCTGGATATGCTCAACGTGGATGCGGAAGGCTTTGATTATATGGACCGTAAGCTGCTGCTGGCGGTCATCGATAAATTCTTTGGCGGGCCGGTCGGGCTGGATAACCTGGCGGCGGCCATTGGCGAAGAGCGGGAAACGATTGAAGATGTACTGGAGCCGTATCTGATCCAGCAGGGCTTTTTACAGCGTACCCCGCGCGGGCGAATGGCGACGGTGCGGGCCTGGACCCACTTCGGCATTACGCCGCCGGAGATGCCTTAAACGTTGTCCGGCGATAAAACAGCAGACCGCAAGAACCAGTAGCCCGGCTAAGCGGAGCGCAAGCCGGGAAAATAGCTGAGCGGTGGATGTCCCGGCTTACGGCATGAACGCCTTAGCCGGGCTACAACGTACGCGGAGCATAGCGTCAGGCGGCCGATTTCTTGCTCATGCTGATGATAAACAGCAGCGCGGCGCATAGTACCACGGAAGGCCCCGCCGGTGTGTCGTAGAACGCCGAGAAGGTCAAACCGCCGGTCACGGCAATCATTCCCACTCCAACCGCTACCCCCGCCATTTGTTCAGGCGTACGAGCAAAGCGACGGGCCGTTGCGGCGGGAATAATCAGCAGCGATGTGATAATCAGCGCCCCGACGAACTTCATCGCCACGCCGATCGTCAGCGCGGTGACCAGCATCAGAAGCAGTTTCACCCGCTGGAGCTTAACGCCATCAACAAACGCCAGATCTGGGCTAATGGTCATCGACAGCAGGTTGCGCCACTGCCAAAGCAGGATCGCCAGCACGATAACCACGCCAATAGCGATAGCTATCAAGTCTTCCGGCGTCACCGCCAGCAGATCGCCGAACAGATAGGCCATCAGGTCGACGCGCACGTTTGACATCAGGCTGACCACCACCAGACCCAGCGACAGCGCGCTGTGCGCCATGATGCCGAGTAGCGTGTCCACCGCCAGGTGGGGACGTTTTTCCAGCCATACCAGCCCGCCCGCCAGCAACAGCGTCACCGCGATGACCGCATAAAACGGGTTAACGTTCAGCAGTAAACCAAAAGCGACGCCAAGCAGAGAGGCGTGGGCGAGGGTATCGCCGAAGTAGGACATTCGCCGCCAGACGACGAACGATCCCAGCGGACCCGCGGCACAGGCGAGCATCATTCCGGCCAGCCAGCCGGGGAGCAGTAATTCAATCATTAACGGTCATTTCCCCGACGCAGTACAATCCGCCCCTGCAGGTCGTGGCGGTGATTATGATGATGGCGATAAATACCCAGCTGTTCCGCGCCGCGCTGGCCGAACATCGAGATAAATTCCGGGTGCATAGAAACCACTTCCGGCGCGCCGGAGCAGCAAATATGCTGATTGAGACACAGCACTTCGTCGGTTTTGGCCATCACCAGATGCAGGTCATGAGAAACCATCAGCACGGCGCAATCAAGCTCCTGGCGCAGTTGGTTAATCAGATCGTAAAGCGCCACCTGGCCGTTGACGTCAACGCCCTGCGTTGGCTCGTCGAGCACCAGCAGCTGCGGCTTATTGAGCAGCGCCCGCGCCAGCAGTACCCGCTGGGTCTCGCCGCCGGAAAGTTTCTGCATGGGGGCGTCGATCAGATGCCCGGCCTGTACGCGCTTCAGCGCCGGCAGAATATCGCGCTTGTGGGTTCCCGGACGTAAAAGCATAAAGCGGCTGACGGTCAGCGGCATCGTGGCATCAAGATGCAGCTTTTGCGGGACATAGCCGATCCGCAGATGTCCCTCGCGTTTGATAACCCCTTCCGAAGGTGCTACCAGTCCAAGAACTACCCTTACGAGGGTCGATTTACCGGCGCCGTTTGGCCCCAGTAAGGTTAAAATTTTGCCCGGCTTTAGCGTTAGCGAAATGTCAGACAGCACGCGCCTTTGGCCATAAACGACCGCGACGTTTTCCAGCGTTACAAGATTTGTCATATCAAATTAGAGGTTGCACAAGCCAGTGAATGTTATAATATCACATCTTTCTCATTCTATACGATGATTAGACGCATTATGTTACATAAAAATACGCTTCTTTGCGCTGGACTTAGCGCCGCTTTTTTGTTCGCCCATGCGCCGTTGGCTAGCGCCGCCGTTGTCACCTCCCTTAAACCGCTGGGCTTTATCGCTTCCGCTATCGCGGATGGGGTCACGGAGACCCAGGTACTGCTGCCAGACGGGGCGTCCGAGCACGATTATTCGCTGCGGCCATCGGATGCAAAACGCTTACAGAACGCAGACTTAGTGGTCTGGATTGGACCCGAAATGGAAGCGTTTATGGATAAGTCAACGCAAAGCATTGCGCCAAACAAAAAGGTGACGATTGCCGAGCTTGACGGCGTGAAACCGTTACTCATGAAAGGCACCGACGACGACGATGACCATCATGGTCACGACCATGGCGCAGGGGAAAATAGTGACGACGATCACCATCACGGCATCTATAACATGCATCTGTGGCTTTCCCCAGAGATAGCGCGCCTTTCGGCGGTTGCAATCCACGATAAATTATTGGAACTTATGCCGCAGAGTCGAGCCAAACTTGACGCCAACCTGAAGGATTTTGAGGCAAAATTAGCCGCAACCGACAAGCAGGTTGGGACCGAGCTGGCACCGCTGAAAGGGAAGGGATATTTCGTTTTTCATGACGCCTATGGCTACTTTGAAAAACACTACGGTTTGACCTCACTGGGTCATTTTACTGTCAACCCTGAAATCCAGCCTGGTGCGCAGCGTTTACACGAAATCAGAACACAGCTGGTTGAGCAAAAAGCAACTTGCGTTTTTGCTGAGCCACAGTTCAGGCCAGCGGTCATAGAAGCTGTTGCCAGGGGAACGTCCGTGCGCATGGGAACCCTGGATCCACTTGGAATCGGAATTAAGCTGGGTAAAGAGAGTTATCCGCAATTCCTGAGCCAGATGGCGAATCAGTATTCAAGCTGCCTGAAAGGAGAATAACGAGGAAGTGAATACGTGCAACAGATAGCCCGCGCTGTCACTCAGGCATTTAACAATCTGCCACGACCTCACCGCGTTATGCTGGGGTCGCTTAGCGTTCTTACCTTAGCGGTCGCCGTCTGGCGACCTTACATTTACCACCATCCTGAAACGGCTCCCATCAGCAGAACCATCGAGCTTGAGCAAAGCGAAATTCGTTCTCTGCTGCCAGAAGCCTCGGAACCTATCGATCAGGCACCTCAGGAAGAGGAGGCCATCCCTCAGGATGAGCTGGATGATAAAGCGGATGGCGATTCCGGCGGCCACGAATATGTGGTGTCGACCGGCGATACGCTCAGCAGCATTCTTAATCAGTACGGCATCGATATGGGCGATATTGCCCGGCTCTCCTCGGTAGATAAAGAGCTGCGTAATCTGAAAATTGGTCAACAGCTCTCCTGGACCCTGACGGCGGACGGCGACCTGCAAAGCCTGACCTGGGAAATGTCGCGCCGCGAAACCCGCACCTACGATCGAGTCGCTAACGGTTTCAAAATGAGCAGCGAGCTGCAAAAAGGCGACTGGGTCAACAGCGTACTGAAAGGTACCGTTGGCGGCAGCTTTGTCGCCAGCGCTCGTGATGCCGGCCTGACCAGCACCGAAATCAGCGCGGTGATCAAGGCCATGCAGTGGCAGATGGACTTCCGTAAGCTGAAAAAAGGCGATGAATTCTCCGTGCTGATGTCGCGTGAAATGCTCGACGGTAAGCGCGAGCAGAGCCAACTGCTTGGCGTGCGCCTGCGCTCGGATGGTAAAGACTACTACGCGATCCGCGCTGAGGATGGCAAATTCTACGACCGCAACGGTACCGGCCTGGCGAAGGGGTTCCTGCGTTTCCCGACCGCACGTCAGTTCCGCGTCTCTTCGAACTTTAATCCACGTCGTTTGAACCCGGTGACCGGCCGCGTAGCGCCGCATCGCGGTGTCGATTTTGCAATGCCGCAGGGCACACCGGTGCTGTCGGTAGGGGATGGCGAAGTTGTGGTGGCTAAACGTAGCGGTGCGGCCGGTTATTACGTCGCCGTCCGCCATGGCCGCACCTATACCACCCGCTATATGCACCTGCGTAAGCTGCTGGTCAAACCCGGGCAGAAGGTCAAACGCGGCGATCGCATTGCGCTGTCGGGCAACACCGGCCGTTCTACCGGCCCGCATCTGCATTATGAAGTGTGGATTAACCAGCAGGCGGTCAACCCGCTGACGGCGAAACTGCCGCGTACGGAAGGGCTCAGCGGTTCCGACCGTACCGATTATCTGGCGCAGGCAAAACAGGTTATTCCGCAGCTGCGGTTTGACTAACCTTCCGTCAGTTAAAGCCGGCGCCAGCTGTGCGCCGGCTTTTTCTTTTGTACGTTACTCAACGTATCGCTAAACTAACTCATTATCTTTATTGAGCGGAACGTCTGCGGATTAGGCATGGAAACGAAAAAAAATAATATTGAATTTATTCCAAAATTTGAAAAATCCTTTTTACTGCCGCGCTACTGGGGCGCTTGGTTAGGGGTTTTTGCCTTCGCCGGTATCGCTCTGACGCCAGCGTCTTTCCGCGATCCGATTCTCGGCAAACTGGGGCGTTTTGTGGGTCGCCTGGCAAAGAGTTCGCGCCGTCGGGCGCAGATTAACCTGCTGTACTGTTTCCCGGAAAAGAGTGAGCAGGAACGAGAAGACATTATTGATGCAATGTACGCCTCCGCGCCGCAGGCGATGGTCATGATGGCGGAACTAGGCCTGCGCGACCCGCAGCGCATTCTTTCCCGCGTCGACTGGCAGGGCAAAGAGATCATCGATGAGATGCAGAGGAACAACGAGAAAGTGATCTTTCTGGTTCCTCATGCCTGGGGAGTGGACATTCCGGCGATGCTGATGGCGTCGGGCGGGCAAAAAATGGCGGCGATGTTCCATAATCAGGGCAACCCGGTCTTTGATTACGTCTGGAATACCGTCCGCCGACGTTTCGGCGGACGTATGCACGCGCGCAACGACGGGATCAAACCGTTTATTCAGTCGGTGCGTCAGGGTTACTGGGGCTACTATCTACCGGATCAGGATCACGGCGCCGAGCACAGCGAATTCGTTGATTTCTTTGCCACCTATAAAGCGACGCTGCCGGCGATTGGCCGTTTAATGAAAGTGTGCCGCGCCCGCGTCGTGCCGCTGTTCCCGGTCTATGATGGCGAAACGCATCGCCTGACGGTGCTGGTGCGCCCGCCGATGGACGATCTGCTGGAGGCGGACGATACCACTATCGCCCGGCGGATGAACGAAGAGGTTGAAGTGTTCGTGAAGCCGCATACCGAGCAGTACACCTGGATTCTCAAGCTGCTGAAAACGCGCAAGCCGGGTGAAATAGAGCCGTATAAGCGTAAAGAGCTGTACCCGCGAAAGTCGTCGCGCCAGGGTTAAAAATCGCAGCCAGTGGGCTTCGGGGTTCATTGGCTGTATTGTTTGAGTAGTGCCAAATGGTCGACAACGAGCCGGTAACGATATTCTGGACGACCGGTGATGCCGTAATGATTGGTGGTGTAGAGAATATGTAGCTGCTCAAGCCAAATCAGGTATTTACGGCATGAAACTCTGGATATCTGCAATGCCGCAGCCAGCTCATTGGTCGAAAAATCACGTTCCAGCCAGGCGTCAATCCACTGGCACACCAGACGAAGCGTCTGCGGCGTAAGTCCTTTTGGCAAGCGGCGCGCGCCCTCGTGTTGTTGAACCCCGCTGCGCAACAGGCTGTCGACATCGGCTTGAGCGTAGCAGGATTTCGCGTTTTTCAAATCGCGCTTTTTACGCCATGACAGCAGCGCCTCCTCAAAGCGCGGAAACTGAAACGGTTTTATCAGGTAATCGACCACGCCGTAATGCAGCGCCGTCTGAACCGTTACCCTATCGGCGGCGGAGGTAATCATAATGACATCAATATTGCGCGCATCGGCGCGTAGCGCAGGCAGCAGTTCCAGCCCATTATCCTGCTGCATATAGACATCCAGCAGCACCAGATCGATCTGCGGCAAATGGCTAAGCATCTCCCTGGCTTCGCGGACCGTCGGGGCTACGCCGCAGCAGTGAAAATCAGCCACCCGGCTGAGAAACAGCCGGTTCAGTTCGGCCACCATCGAATCATCATCGACAATCAGCACATTAATCATGCGTGGGTTCTCGCTTCGGCGGGAAGCAGGGCGCTTCCCGCAGTGTTCACCCGGCAGCGGGCGTTTAAAATGGCGAGCGTTTATACGCGGTGTAGCGCGCTCGCCAGAAGGTGCGATCGATATTCTCGGCCAACTGGGCTTCGCTGATAAGCGGCGCGACGCCGTCCTGCTGAGCCGCGCGAGCGACATCTGCGGCAATCGCCCGGGAAATCATCTCAATCTCTTCGACCGGCGGCAGCAATCCGCCGGCTTCGCGGGTAGCTAAAGGCGAGTGGGCGGCGAGGGTTTTACTACAGGTGATAAGCATTGCCTCGGTAACGCGTTCCGCTTTACTGGCCAGAATTCCCAGCCCCAGGCCGGGGAAGATATAGGCGTTGTTGCACTGGGCGATATCGTAAGTCTTACCGTCATAGCAGACGGGAGCGAACGGACTACCGGTGGCAATCAGCGCGTTCCCCCGGGTCCATTCCAGCAAATCCTTCGGCTGGGCTTCAGCGCGGGACGTCGGGTTAGATAAGGGCATAATAATCGGGCGCGGGCAGTGCTGATGCATCTCTTTGATGATCTCTTCGCTGAACAGTCCCGGCTGGCCTGATACGCCGATCAGCACGGTGGGGTGGACGTTGCGTACAACATCCATCAGCGACAGGTTGGCCGCGTCGGTATCCCAGTGGGCAATATGTTTCCGCGGCGTCACGTGGCTGCGCTGAAAATCCAGCAAATTGGGCATCTCATCGGTTAACAGACCAAAGCGGTCAACCATAAAGATCCGATTGCGCGCTTCCTGCTCTGACAGCCCGTCATCAACCATCAGGGCCATGATTTTTTCCGCAATCCCGCATCCGGCGGAACCGCTGCCGAGAAACACCACGCGCTGGTCGCGGATCCGCGTACCGGCCGCAGCGGCGGCGGCAATCAGCGTGCCAGAGGTCACGGCCGCCGTGCCCTGGATATCATCGTTGAAACAGCAAAGCTGGTCACGATAGCGGTTAAGTAACCGGGTAGCATTTTTTTGCGCAAAATCTTCGAACTGCAGTAACACTTGTGGCCAGCGCTGGCTGATGGCATGCACAAACATGTCCATAAATTCAATGTACTGTTCGTCGCTAATACGTGGATGACGCCAGCCCATATACAGCGGGTCCTCCAGATGCTGGGCGTTGTTGGTGCCCACATCCAGCATAATGGGCAGCGTTGATGCCGGATGAATCCCCCCGCAGGCGGTATATAACGAGAGTTTGCCGATCGGGATCCCCATGCCGCCAATCCCCTGATCGCCGAGACCCAGGATGCGCTCGCCGTCGGTCACGACAATGACTTTGATATCGTTGCGGGAGAAGCCCTGCAGCATCTCGTCAATATTGTTGCGGTTAGGCCATGAAATAAACAGGCCGCGCCCCCGACGATAAATTTCTGAGAAGTGTTCACACGCTTCGCCTACCGTTGGGGTATAAATGATCGGCAGCGTTTCTTTCATATGGTTGCGCAGCAGATTATAGAATAGGGTCTCGTTAGTATCCTGTATATTTCGAAGATAAATATGCCGCGATATATCCCGTTTAAACTGGCAAAATTGCCCCTAGGCGCGCGCGGTTTGTTCTTCAATAGTTTCAACACTATGCGGCAGCAGTCCCTGAAGATTAAATGCGGACCGTTCACCTTGAGTAAAAGCGAGACCTTTATTTAATAACGGGTTTTCCAGCAGGACGGCACCGTTATAAGGCGTGTATAAGGTTTCTGTGGCTAACATTGGATGACTCCTGAATATGATATCAAATAATTGCCGGGATTCTTCCGGCTTTACTTCAGTGATTATGAGATTAAATAAATCATAATTCCTTCGGTAACGACGCCGATGGCGGTGCCCAGCAAAATAGAGGATGAGGCGGGCTCGATATAGGTATCGCTGCGCAGGGCAAACATCCCTGCCGCAATGGCGGAAGGCGTCGCGCCGATGATAATGACCTGCTGCATCAGGCTATGGCTGAGGCCAAAGGCTAAACCAGCCACGGCCATCATTGCCGGTTGGATCAGGTTTTTAATACTGATATTGGTACAGGTTTGAATATTGACCGTAGGACGCTCACCGTAAAAGAGCAGCCCAAGGGCGAACAGGGAGAGGCCGCCCGCCACTTTTCCCACCATCTCAATAGGCATACTGAGCATATGCGGCAGCTGTACCCCCGCGAGGCTGAGCAGCACGCCGGAAATCGGGATCCAGACTATTGGGTTTCTGACGGCTTTAAACAGGTTTTGCAGGATAAGCTGCAGCGCATCAGGCTGTTGTAGATCAGCGTAGGCGCGCTTATCTCCCATGCGAATCAGAATGATGGTCAAGGGGATCATCAATACGCTGGTCACCAGGTTGCCGATAAGCACCCCGAGAAAGCCCTCGGGGCCAATCAGCACCGCAAGCACGGGGGCGCCAAAGTAGGCCATATCGGGGAAAGCGCACACCAGGGACTGAATTGCGCTGGTTTTTATATCATGGCGAAAAACGTAGCGTGAGATCAGTAGCGTGAGGAAATACGATCCCATAAGACCGATGACCAATACCGCCATAAAGGTGAAGTTTTTAATCTTATCGGGATGGGTATTCAATGCGCCGATAAACAGATGGAAGGGAAGTGCAAAACGAATAACCACCGTGGCCAGCACGGACGCGTCCTCGCGGCGGCTGTAGCCCAACTTGCCGCTTAGCCATCCGAGCAGCATGATAAACACCAGGGGAAAAAGGGATTCTAAAAGCAGTGAAGGCATAGGATGTCCTGAAAATATATTATCGGCGACGTTGTATTTTTTTAATCTAACGATCCCTCGGTATTTAAAAGGTGATAGTCATCACAGTCGCCGGGCTTTAAATAATTTCGCCTTGACTACTTTACTTACAAATAGGGAAAAGAGGGTGGGATCATCAACTTATATCCCTGGCATTCAATTATTGCGACAATGCTAACTTTAGTTTCGTGGTGATAAATTAAATTACTTAAAATGAATTTTGTGGTTTAGTCACAAAGTAGAACAGCGAAATTTGGATCTCGTTTTTAATTTTAAATTCCTGTGCTAACGTTTTTTTGTTTTATTGGCATTGTGGCTGGTACTCTTTTTTAATTTTATTACGCAGTTTTAATATTGCGTTGATACCCTACGTCATCATAATTCAGGTAAAAATATGGAAAATAATTCTCTGAACCACCCGATAGATAAAACGCTGCCGAGCGGGCCGTCGGTACGACTTTTATCCAATATTGAGGTCGGCGCCGTACCGTTGACGCTCTTTATCGGGATAGCGACGATTGTGGCTATCTCTGCAACCGCAGGTCTGCTGCCGAAGAATATGATTGGCGGCCTGGCGGTGATTATGACCCTGGGGTTCGCGTTGGCTAAAATTGGCCGAATGGTGCCGATCCTCAAGGATATAGGCGGCCCGGCCATTTTGTGCCTGATGGTGCCATCGGTGCTGGTCTATTTCGGCATGTTTGAAGCGCATACCCTCGATACCGTGCATTTGCTGATGAAGGAGGCCAATCTCCTCTATTTCGTTATCGCCTGCCTGGTCGTCGGCAGCATACTGGGTATGAACAGAACTATCCTGATTCAGGGAATGGTCCGTATGTTTGTCCCGCTGGTCGTTGGGACCGGGGCGGCAATCTTAACCGGCCTGCTGGTGGGCAGTTTATTTGGCTACAGTTTCTACTACACCTTTTTCTTTATTATCGTGCCGATCATCGGCGGCGGCATCGGTGAAGGGATCCTGCCCCTGTCGCTGGCCTATTCAGCCATTCTCGGACAAACGCCCGATGTTTACGTTGCGCAACTGGCGCCGGCCGCCGTGGTGGGCAACATTTTCGCCATTATTTGCGCCGGTTTTCTGGCGCGCATGGGCGCGCGACGCCCTTCGCTTTCCGGCAACGGGATGCTGATCCGCAGCCATGAAGATAATAGCGTCTTTGCGCAAAATCAGAGCGCGCAACCCACGGATTTCCAACTGATGGGGGCCGGGCTTTTAATGATTTGCGCGTTTTTCATCGTCGGCGGTCTGTTGGAAAAGGTGGTGCATATTCCGGGGCCGGTACTGATGATCCTGGCTGCGGTGTTCTGTAAATATGCTAAAGTTATCCCGGCGGCGATGGAGCTGGGGGCGCACAGCTGCTACAAGCTCGTGTCGGCCGCGCTGGTTTGGCCGCTGATGATTGGTCTGGGAATGCTGTATGTTCCGCTGGAAAGCGTGGTTGCGGTATTTTCGGTGGGCTACGTGGTGGTTTGCGGCTCCATCGTCATGGCAATGGCGCTGAGCGGCTTCCTTATCGCTTCACGTCTGAATATGTACCCTGTTGAAGCGGCTATCGTGACCAGTTGCCATAGCGGGCTGGGGGGGACGGGGGATGTGGCTATTCTCTCGGCGTCGAACAGAATGGGGTTGATGCCTTTTGCTCAGATTGCGACTCGTATCGGCGGCGCATCAACGGTAATTACCGCTACGCTATTGTTGAGCTGGCTTGTGTAGTTTATCGGATATACCTGCCAGCTGCGGCGCTGGCAGGTAGACGGAGAGGCTTACTCTACGGTCAGAATACGGGTGGTGTTGGTGCTACCGATGGTGCTCATGACATCGCCCTGAGTGACGATAACCAGGTCGCCGGTCACCAGATAGCCTTTGTCGCGCAGCAGCGTTACCGCATCGTGCGCAGCGGCTACGCCATCATTTACGCTATCGAAATGAACCGGCGTCACGCCGCGATACAGCGCAGTCAGGTTCAGCGTGCGCTCGTGGCGAGACAGGGCGAAAATCGGCAGGCCGGAGCTGATGCGCGAAGTCATCAGCGCGGTCCGACCGGATTCGGTCATGGTAATGATAGCGGTGACGCCCTTGAGGTGGTTCGCCGCATACATGGCGGACATCGCAATGGCTTCTTCCACGTTATCGAACTGAATGTCCAGACGGTGCTTGGAGACGTTGAGGCTCGGGATTTTTTCCGCGCCGAGGCAGACGCGCGCCATCGCGGCAACGGTCTCAGACGGATACTGGCCCGCGGCGGTTTCAGCCGACAGCATTACGGCATCGGTCCCATCCAGCACGGCGTTCGCCACGTCCATGACTTCGGCGCGGGTAGGCATCGGGTTGGTGATCATCGACTCCATCATCTGCGTCGCGGTAATGACCGAGCGGTTCAACTGACGGGCGCGGCGGATCAGCGCTTTCTGGATGCCGACCAGCTCCGGATCGCCGATTTCCACGCCGAGGTCACCGCGGGCCACCATAACAACGTCCGAGGCGAGGATCACGTCATCCATCGCGTCCTGATCGCATACCGCCTCGGCACGCTCGACCTTGGCGACGATTTTGGCGTCGCAGCCGGCATCGCGCGCCAGGCGACGGGCGTAGTTTAGATCTTCGCCGCAGCGCGGGAAGGAGACGGCCAGATAGTCGACGCCAATTTTGGCGGCGGTGACGATGTCCGCTTTGTCTTTTTCCGTCAGCGCTTCTGCAGAGAGGCCGCCGCCCAGTTTGTTGATGCCTTTGTTGTTAGACAACGGGCCGCCGACGGTGACTTCGGTGAACACCTTCATGCCCTGAACTTCGAGGACCTTCAGCTGCACGCGGCCGTCGTCCAGCAGCAGGATATCGCCCGGAACCACGTCAGCCGGGAGTCCTTTATAGTCGATGCCCACTTTCTCTTTGTCGCCTTCGCCTTTACCCAGGTTCGCGTCGAGGAGGAATTTGTCACCGATATTGAGGAAAATTTTCCCTTCTTTGAAGGTGGATACGCGGATTTTCGGCCCCTGTAGGTCACCGAGAATCGCGACATGACGGCCCAGTTTTGCCGCAATCTCACGGACTTTATCCGCACGGATCTGATGATCTTCCGCGGTACCGTGAGAGAAGTTCATACGTACCACGTTAGCGCCTGCGGCGATAACCTTCTCAAGGTTGTTATCGCGGTCGGTAGCCGGGCCTAAGGTGGTAACGATTTTGGTTCTGCGAAGCCTTCTGGACATGTAATACTCCGTTGACTGAAACATCTTTGGTGTTGCGTGAACATGGATTCGGTAGCGCCGATGAGCAAAGTCGCTATACCGGAACGATACCGACGGTGTAATAGGATAGTGCTTTGTTTCTACTTTTATTGGTCATTGCTGTGTACGATGAGCTCTTTATCAAACCGCGATTCCTTAAGCGCTTCCTTGACCCTCTTCAAGTTATCTCTGAATTTTGCGCCCCGCCGCAGGGTGAAGCCGGTCGCCAGTACATCAATCACCGTCAGCTGCGCTAAGCGGGAAACCATCGGCATATAGATATCGGTATCTTCCGGCACATCCAGGGTAATAGCCAGCGTTGCCTCTCGGCAAAGCGGCGTACCGGGTGAGGTAATGGCGATCACCATCGCATCGTTTTCACGTGCCAGCTGCGCCAGCTCCACCAGGCTTTTAGTCCTGCCGGTGTGCGAGATGATCACTACCACGTCATCGTCATTACAGTTCATACAGCTCATGCGTTGCAGGACGATGTCGTCGGAATAGATCACCGGTACATTAAAGCGGAAAAATTTGTTCATCGCGTCGTGGGCGACGGCGGCCGAAGAGCCAAGGCCAAAAAAGGCGATTTTCTTCGCCTGCGTGAGCAGGTCAACCGCGCGATTGATCGCCGACATGTCGAGAGAATGATGGACCTGATCTAAACTGGCCATGGCGGATTCAAATATCTTTCCCGTATAGGACTCGACGCTGTCGTCTTCATCGACGTTGCGGTTAACATAGAGGGTACCGTGCGCCAGGCTTTGCGCCAGATGCAGTTTAAAATCGGGGAAACCGCGGGTTTCCAGACTGCGGCAGAAACGGTTAACCGTGGGCTCGCTGACGCCGGCTTCCAGCGCCAGGGCGGCAATACTTGAATGGATGGCCTGCGCGGGGGTTGCAAGGATGACTTCCGCCACTTTGCGTTCAGATTTGCTAAGGTGTTCCAGCCGGGACTGGATTTTTTCCAGCATGTTCATGGGTAATCGGGCGCTCATCAATGGAAGCGATTTCATTAATGGGTGAAATCATCAGGCGTTTTAGCAAGAATATACCCCTCCGTTGTCGGAAACGGTGAGGAATGACCTTAAAATATGTTGTTTTTTTTCATTACATGATCAGAGTCGTATTTTACTAACTGAGAATCGGTCGAAACAACGAACAATATTAGCCGCATGCCCAAAATCTCAGCGCCTGTTTTCCACCCTGTGCGATTTAGCTGCGGGAACCGGCGCTGAGGGTTTCGGGAAATTCGTAAACACAGTACGATGCAGTGAAAGAAAATTACAAATATAGCCTGGCACAAGCACCAGTCTATCAACTAAGGAGAATGACATGGCGGTAACGCAAACGGCCCAGGCATGCGATCTGGTCATTTTCGGCGCGAAGGGTGACCTGGCGCGACGTAAATTGCTGCCTTCCCTGTATCAGCTCGAAAAAGCTGGTCAGATCCATCCTGACACCCGCATCATCGGCGTCGGCCGTGCCGACTGGGATAAAGACGCTTACACCAAAGTTGTGCGTGAAGCGATGGAAACCTTCATGAAGGAAAAAATCGATGAAGGTTTGTGGGAGACCCTGAGCGGGCGTCTGGATTTCTGTAACCTTGATGTCAACGATACCAAAGCGTTTACCCGCCTGGGCAAAATGCTCGATCAGAAAGAGCGGGTGACCATTAACTATTTCGCCATGCCGCCAAGCACCTTTGGCGCGATTTGCAAAGGTCTGGGCGAAGCGAAGCTGAACGCGAAACCGGCGCGCGTGGTGATGGAAAAACCGCTGGGGACTTCCCTGGAAACCTCCCGCGAGATCAACGATCGGGTAGGCGAGTTCTTTGAAGAGTGCCAGGTCTACCGTATCGACCACTATCTGGGTAAAGAGACGGTGCTGAACCTGCTGGCGCTGCGCTTTGCCAACTCGCTGTTCGTTAATAACTGGGACAGCCGTACCATCGATCACGTTGAGATCACCGTGGCGGAAGAGGTGGGCATTGAAGGCCGCTGGGGCTACTTCGATCAGGCCGGGCAGATGCGCGATATGATCCAGAACCACCTGCTGCAAATTCTGTGCATGATTGCCATGTCTCCGCCGTCAGATTTGACTGCCGATAGCATCCGCGATGAAAAAGTGAAGGTGCTGAAATCGCTGCGCCGCATTGACCGCACCAACGTGCGTGAAAAAACGGTGCGCGGCCAGTACACCGCCGGCTTCGCGCAGGGTAAAAAAGTGCCGGGCTACCTCGAAGAAGAGGGGGCCAACAAGTCCAGCCATACTGAAACCTTCGTGGCGATCCGCGTGGATATCGACAACTGGCGCTGGGCGGGCGTACCGTTCTACCTGCGTACCGGTAAGCGACTGCCGACCAAATGTTCCGAAGTCGTGGTTTACTTTAAGACACCGGAACTGAACCTGTTCAAAGAGACCTGGCAAGAGTTGCCGCAGAATAAGCTGACCATTCGTCTGCAGCCGGATGAAGGGGTGGATATCCAGGTGCTGAACAAAGTCCCGGGGCTAGACCACAAGCATAACCTGCAGATCACCAAGCTGGACCTGAGCTACTCGGAAACCTTTAATCAAACCCATCTGGCGGATGCCTACGAGCGTCTGCTGCTGGAAACGATGCGCGGTATTCAGGCGCTGTTCGTGCGTCGCGACGAAGTGGAAGAGGCGTGGAAGTGGGTCGACTCCATCACGGAAGCCTGGGCCGCCGATCGCGATTCGCCGAAACCTTACCAGGCGGGCACCTGGGGGCCGGTTGCCTCCGTGGCGATGATCACCCGCGATGGTCGTTCGTGGAACGAGTTTGAGTAATCGCCATCTCCTCCGTCAGGGTTATTTTACCGGTAACATGATCTGACGCAGCAAGTCGTGTAATTTTTAATCTTTTAAGCCCCGGAGGATTCACCCCCGGGGCTTTTTTTATTACACTGCCTACAGATATTTTGCCCCTGAGCCCCAGTACAGGTGCCTTAAACACCGAAAAGTATCGTTAAAGCGCTGCGGCCGGACAGATAAAATTTGAGGAGCCTTTATGAATTCAGAAATGTTACGGGTAACAAATCGCATCATCGAACGCTCGCGCGATACCCGCGAAGCCTACCTCGCCCGGATTAACCAGGCCAAAACCGATACCGTGCATCGCGCCCAACTGGCGTGCGGTAACCTGGCCCACGGCTTCGCCGCCTGCCAGGCGGATGACAAAGCCTCACTGAAAAGCATGCTGCGCAATAACATCGCCATCATTACCTCCTACAACGATATGCTCTCCGCCCACCAGCCCTATGAGCGTTATCCGGACATTATCCGCAAAGCGCTGCACTCCGCGAACGCGGTGGGCCAGGTCGCCGGCGGCGTTCCGGCGATGTGCGATGGCGTGACGCAGGGGCAGGACGGGATGGAGCTGTCGCTGCTCAGCCGCGAAGTGATTGCCATGTCCGCCGCGATTGGCCTGTCGCACAACATGTTTGACGGCGCGCTCTATCTTGGCGTCTGCGATAAAATTGTCCCGGGCCTGGCGATGGCTGCGCTGTCGTTCGGCCATCTGCCGTCCATCTTTATTCCTTCCGGCCCGATGGCCAGCGGCCTGGCGAATAAAGAAAAAGTGCGCATTCGTCAGCTCTATGCGGAAGGAAAGGTGGATCGCATGGCGCTGCTGGAGTCCGAGGCCGCGTCTTACCATGCGCCTGGCACCTGTACCTTCTACGGTACCGCCAATACCAACCAGATGGTGGTTGAGTTTATGGGGATGCAGCTGCCCGGATCGTCATTCGTGCATCCGGATGCGCCGCTGCGCGAAGCGCTGACCGCCGCCGCCGCCCGCCAGGTGACCCGTCTGACCGGCAACGGTAACGAGTGGATGCCGCTGGGTAAAATGTTTGATGAAAAAGTAGTGGTCAACGGGATTGTCGCGCTGCTGGCAACCGGCGGGTCCACCAACCATACCATGCACCTGGTGGCCATGGCGCGGGCGGCAGGGATTATCATTAACTGGGATGATTTCTCCGATCTCTCTGACGTGGTGCCGCTGCTGGCGCGCCTCTACCCGAACGGCCCGGCGGATATTAACCACTTCCAGGCCGCGGGCGGCGTACCGGTGCTGGTGCGCGAGCTGCTGAAAGGCGGCCTGCTGCATGAAGATGTTCACACCGTTGCCGGTTTCGGCCTCTCTCGCTACACCATGGAGCCCTGGCTTAATAACGGTGAACTTGACTGGCGCGAAGGGGCGGCCGCTCCGCTTGATGAAGCGGTTATCGCCACGTTTGACAAGCCGTTCTCTCGCCACGGCGGCACCAAAGTGCTGAGCGGCAATCTCGGTCGCGCGGTGATGAAAACTTCCGCTGTGCCGGTTGAGAACCAGATTATCGAAGCGCCGGCGGTGGTTTTCGAGAGCCAGCATGACGTGCTGCCCGCCTTTGAAGCGGGGCTGCTCGACAAAGATTGCGTGGTGGTGGTCCGTCATCAGGGACCAAAAGCGAACGGCATGCCAGAATTACATAAACTTATGCCGCCACTTGGTGTATTATTGGACCGCCGTTTCAAAATTGCGCTGGTGACCGATGGTCGACTCTCCGGCGCATCAGGCAAAGTGCCGTCGGCTATTCATGTGACGCCCGAAGCGTACGATGGTGGTCTGCTGGCCAAGGTACGCGATGGCGACATTATTCGCGTCAACGGCCAGACGGGCGAGCTGACGCTGCTGGTCGATGACGCCGAGCTGGCTGCCCGTCAGCCGCATATTCCTGACCTGAGCGGTTCGCGCGTGGGAACCGGCCGGGAGATGTTCGGTGCGCTGCGTGAGAAACTCTCCGGAGCAGAACAGGGCGCAACCTGCATCACTTTTTAAGACGATTCGATTTGTAGATCTGGCGAGAGAAAATCTAATGAAAAACTGGAAAACAACTGCAGAAGCAATCCTCACCTCCGGCCCGGTTGTACCGGTAATCGTGGTGAAAAAGCTGGAACACGCTGTGCCAATGGCGAAAGCGCTGGTTGCGGGCGGCGTACGCGTGCTGGAAGTGACTCTGCGTACCGAGTGCGCGATGGACGCTATCCGCGCGATCGCCAAAGAGGTCCCGGAAGCGATTGTCGGTGCCGGTACCGTCACCAACGTTGAGCAGCTGAAAGAAGTGACCGAAGCGGGCGCGCAGTTTGCTATCAGCCCGGGCCTGACCGAATCCCTGCTGAAAGCGGCGACCGGCGAAGGCACCATCCCGCTGATCCCGGGGATCAGCACCGTATCCGAGCTGATGCTGGGTATGCAGTATGGTCTGAAAGAGTTCAAATTTTTCCCGGCAGAAGCTAACGGCGGCGTGAAAGCGCTGCAGGCGATTGGCGGCCCGTTCGCGCATATTCGCTTCTGCCCGACTGGCGGTATCTCCCCGGCGAACTATCGTGATTATCTGGCGCTGAACAGCGTGCTGTGCATCGGCGGCTCCTGGCTGGTGCCGGCGGATGCGCTGGAAGCCGGTGATTACGACCGTATCACCAAACTGGCTCGTGAAGCGGTAGAAGGCGCGAAGTAATTATCGCGCGCTCACCAGAGGCCCGGTCTGCGACCGGGCTTTTTTTTATCCCGCAACCATGACTGCCGAAGCCGCCGCTTTGGCGCGCGCAACCGCGTCCTCAACGTTATCGGCTATTGCCAGCGTGACGCCCAGGCGACGCGAACCGTCGATTTCCGGCTTGCCGAACAGACGCAGTTGCAGTCCCGCGCCGACCGCGGCCTGAATATTGCTGAAGGTGACGTTCTGGCTAGTCAGCTGCGGCAGGATCACCGCAGAGGCCGCCGGGCCGTACTGGCGGATCGCGCCAATCGGCAGTCCGAGGAAGGCGCGAACGTGCAGGGCGAACTCCGATAAATCCTGCGAAATCAGCGTGACCATACCGGTGTCGTGCGGGCGCGGCGAGACTTCGCTAAAAATCACCTCGTCGCCGCAGACGAACAGTTCGACGCCGAACAGGCCGTAGCCGCCCAGCGCCAGCACCACCTGGCGGGCGATCTCCTGCGCGCGTTCCAGCGCCAGCGCGCTCATCCGCTGCGGCTGCCAGGATTCACGATAGTCGCCATCCTCCTGGCGATGACCGACCGGCGCGCAGAAGTGTACGCCGTCCGCGGCGCTGACGGTGAGAAGGGTGATCTCGAAATCAAAATTCACCACGCCTTCAACGATAACGCGTCCGGCTCCGGCGCGGCCGCCCTGCTGCGCATATTGCCAGGCGTCAGCCAGCTGTTCGCTGGAACGAATAAAGCTCTGGCCTTTACCCGATGAACTCATTACCGGCTTGACGATGCACGGCAGGCCTATCTCGGCGACGGCTTCGCGGAAGGCGGGTTCACTGTCGGCAAAACGGTAGGCGGAGGTCGGCAGCTTCAGCTCTTCAGCGGCCAGGCGGCGGATCCCTTCACGATTCATGGTGAGCTTTGCCGCGCGGGCGGTGGGGACGACTTTCTGCCCGGCCTGCTCCAGGTCGACCAGGGTGTCGGTGGCGATGGCCTCGATTTCCGGCACGATAAAGTCAGGCTTTTCCTGCTCAATCAGCGCCTGCAGCGCTTCGCCATGCAGCATATTGATGACGTGCGAACGGTGTGCGACCTGCATGGCCGGGGCGTCAGGGTAACGATCGACGGCGATGGTCTCAATTCCCAGACGCTGGCATTCAATGGCCACCTCTTTACCCAGTTCGCCGGAACCTAACAGCATTACCTTTGTTGCCGCAGGGCGCAGCGCCGTACCTAATACAGTCATAACTCTCTTCCGCAGTAAAAAAACATGCGCCGCATTATAAACGAAAACGTTTGCGCATGTCTTTATGCGCGTCATTTGAGTTCGGGGGAGAAATTTGATATACTGTATAAAAATACAGTACTGAGAGGCTGCATCATGGCGGTTGAAATTAAATATGTAGTGATTCGCGAAGGTGAGGAAAAAATGTCTTTTGCCAGCAAAAAAGAGGCCGATGCTTATGACAAAATGCTCGATCTGGCGGAAGTACTGAACGACTGGCTGGTTGAGTGCCCGCTAACGCTTGACGAAGAGCAGCGCGATAGTATGGCGATGTGGCTGGCCGAGCGCAAAGATACCCTCAACCATATTTTGCGTTCCGGTAAGCTGCCGGAAGCCGAGGGCGCCGCCGAGGCGTCAGCGGATCGCGCAGAAGCAGAAGAGGGCGATAAGACTGCTGACGTCATCGAATCTGAAGCCCCGGCGCCGGCGAAGCCGCGCAAAGCGAAAGCGGCCTGAGTTACGCTTTACGCTGCCGCCGCCAGCAGTTCTGGCGGCAGGCTCCCGCGCTTCCCGGCGCGGAATTTGCGCATCTTTAGCTGTCGATAACGTTTCCTGACGTCGCGTCGGTTAGGCTGGTGGTATCGCTTATCGCGCAACGAGGAAATGTATGGCTAACTGGCTTAATCAACTGCAGTCTCTGCTGGGTCAGCAGGGGCGGTCTTCTTCATCTGACGATCAACCAAGCGGCAAAAATTTACTGCTGCCGGGCGCGCTCGGCGGGCTGGCAGGTCTGCTGGTGGCCAGCAAATCATCGCGCAAGCTGTTAGCCAAATACGGTACCGGCGCGCTGCTGGTGGGCGGCGGCGCGGTTGCGGGCAGCGTGTTGTGGAATAAATACCAGCAGAAAATGCGCGCCAGCGCGCAGCCGGCATCGGCAGAGGCTGTGCCCGTTCAGGCGCCATCTTCCGCACCGGCCGAACTCGACGCCCGCAGCGAACGGCTAATTATGGCGCTGGTCTTCGCCGCCAAAAGCGATGGACATATTGACGATCGCGAGCGGGCAAATATTGAAGAGCAACTACGTGCGGCAAATGTCGACGTCCAGGGCCGAGTGTTAATTGACCGGGCGCTGGCGCAGCCGCTTGACCCGCAGAGCCTGGCGCAGGGTATCAGCAGCGAGCAAGAGGCGCTTGAAGTTTACTATATCAGCTGCGCGGTCATCGATATTGACCACTTTATGGAACGTAGCTACCTCAATGCCCTCGGCGAAGCGCTGAAGCTCCCGCAGGAAGTGCGTGAAAATATCGAACGGGATATTCAGGCGCAAAAACAGGCCGTAACGGCTTAAATCCGCACGTTTCGCTTGCATCGCTGGCGACTTTTGCCACCCTTATATATTGTGTAGTCACGTTACCCTTCAGGCTGCTTTGAGGCAGCCTGAAAATTTTACTACCCAATACAAGCCGCAGAAGAATAAGCAGATGCCACCAAAAGCCAAACGGATCCCCCATGCCATGACCTTACATGGCGACACGCGAATCGATAATTACTATTGGCTGCGCGATGACGATCGCTCGCAGCCGGAAGTGCTGGATTATCTGCGCCAGGAAAATGAGTACGGCAAAAAAGTGATGTCTTCGCAAAGTAGCCTGCAGGATAGGGTGCTCAAGGAGATTATCGACCGTATTCCGCAGCGCGAAGTGTCGGCCCCCTACAGCAAAAATGGCTATCGTTACCGTCAGGTCTACGAGCCGGGCTGCGAGTACGCGATTTATCAACGCCAGCCGGTAGTCAAAGAGGAGTGGGACGAATGGGACGTCCTGCTTGACGGCAACCAGCGTGCGGCCGGTAGCGAATTTTATACCCTCGGCGGATTAGGCGTTTCGCCCGACAACAGCCTGATGGCGGTGGCGGAAGACTATCTCTCCCGACGCCAGTATAGCCTGCGCTTCTTTCCCTTAAACGACGACCGACAATTTGCGGAAGTGCTGGAGAACGTCTCACCTGATTTTGCCTGGAGTAACGATTCGCAGACTCTGTGGTACGTGCGTAAACACCCCACCACGCTGCTGCCGTATCAGGTCTGGCGCCACCGTCTGGGTACGCCGGCCAGTGCGGATGTTATGGTGTATGAAGAGCAGGACGACACTTTTTACGTCAGCGTACACAAGACTACATCCCAGCAGTTTGTGGTGATCTACCTGGCCAGCGCGACCACCAGCGAAGTACTGCTGCTCAATGCGGAAATGACCGACGCCGAACCGGTCTGTTTTCTACCCCGGCGTAAAGATCATGAATATAGCCTCGATCACTATCAGCACACTTTCTATCTGCGCTCTAATCGTGAGGGTAAGAACTTCGGCCTTTATCGCAGCACCCTGCGCGATGAGCAGGAATGGGAGACCCTGATAGCGCCGCGTCACGAAGTGATGCTGGAAGGTTTTACCCTGTTTACCGACTGGCTGGTTGTGGAAGAGCGCCAGCGCGGGCTAACCAGTCTGCGCCAGATCAACCGTAAGACAAGAGAATCGCAGGGGATCGCGTTTGACGATCCGGCCTACGTAACCTGGCTTGCCTATAATCCGGAGCCGGAAACCTCGCGCCTGCGCTATGGCTACTCCTCCATGACAACCCCGGATACGCTGTTCGAGCTGGATATGAATACCGGCGAGCGGCGGGTACTCAAACAGCAGGAAGTCAAAGGATTTGATGCCAGCCACTACCGCAGCGAGCATCTTTGGATCAACGCCCGCGACGGCGTGGAAGTCCCGGTCTCGCTGGTCTACCGTGATGAATATTTCCGCAAGGGCGCCAGCCCTCTGCTGGTGTACGGCTACGGCTCCTATGGCGCCAGCATGGATGCGGATTTCAGCGCCAGCCGACTGAGCCTGCTCGACCGCGGCTTTGTCTTCGCTATCGCCCATATTCGCGGCGGTGGCGAGCTGGGCCAGCAGTGGTACGAAGACGGTAAGTTTTTGTGCAAGAAAAATACCTTCAACGATTATCTCGACGTCTGCGATGCGCTACTGGCACAGGGTTACGGCAATCCGCGTTTTTGCTACGGCATGGGCGGCAGCGCCGGCGGTATGCTGATGGGCGTAGCGGTGAACCAGCGGCCGGAGCTCTTCCACGGCGTGGTGGCCCAGGTTCCATTTGTGGATGTCCTCACCACCATGCTCGATGAGTCGATCCCGCTGACCACCGGCGAGTTTGAAGAGTGGGGTAATCCTCAGGATGAAGAATACTATCGCTATATGAAAAGCTACAGCCCGTATGACGGCGTTGAGGCTCAGGCCTATCCGCATCTGCTGGTCACCACGGGCCTGCATGATTCGCAGGTACAATACTGGGAGCCAGCAAAATGGGTGGCGAAACTGCGCGAGCTGAAAACCGACGATAACCTGCTGCTGCTGTGTACCGATATGGATTCCGGCCACGGCGGTAAATCCGGCCGTTTTAAAAGCTATGAGGGCGTGGCGCTGGAGTTTGCGTTTCTGATTGGTCTGGCGCAGGGGACGCTGCCGGGCCAGGCGGAGGTATAGCGCCGATTACTCCCCGAGATAGTGCTTCAGCGTCAGGCGCAGCTCGGGGCTCATGCGATCCAGGTTATTGAACAGCCAGCGCAAATAGCCGGGATCGTTTTCCGCCACTTCCGAGACCGGCTTGCCGCGATATTTGCCGAAGGTAAAGGTGGAGAGCAGCGCCGGGCGGCCGGTAATGGTCGCCATCTCCTCAGGCGTCCAGCCGGAGGTGTTGATGATATCGAGCAGCAGGGCCGCGGTGATATAGCAATCGTACAGCGCCCGGTGATGATGCAGTCCCGGTGGCGTCGCGACGCTGAGCTTGCGCGATTTATACAGCCCCATATTGCTGTACTTGATGCCTGGCCACAGGCGGCGCGCCAGCTTCATCGTGCAGATCCATTCACCCTGCATTTCCGGTAACACCCGGCGGTCAAAGCTAGCGTTATGGGCGACATACCACGGACTGCCCATATACAGCGGCACAATCTCCTCGATCCATGGCTTATCGGCAACCATCTCTTCGGTGATGTGGTGAATCGCCATCGCCTGTGGGCTGATAGGACGATCGGGGCGAACCAGATGGCTCATGGGATTGGTGATTTGTCCGTCGATGATATCTACCGAGGCGATTTCAACAATGCCTCCCTGCAATCCGCAGGTTTCTGTATCGATTACGCGCAGCATGGCTCGCTCCAGGCCAAAGAAACCAGCGTAATGGAATGCGCAGGTCTTGCCAACTCGGATGTCCGCAGAGGACGGGAATTATTTCTGTTTCGGTTCATAGGGCAGGCGAGAGAGCGAAACGGAGGCCAGCCGATGGGCAATCAGACGCTCGCGAAACCAGCTGCGCAGATGCTCGGGCTGTTCTCTTTCGACTAAATCAGCCACCACCGGCATATTGTAGCGTTCTTTAAAGGCGACACCAGCCGCGGCGAGATCGACATTCACTTTGTCCATCTCCTCCTGGGATAGTTTAGCCAGGTTGTTTTCCATCGGTTTCTCCTCTGATAATGCCGCAAAAAGTACTAAGCACGCGGCAAAAAGGCAAGTCTCAGACGCTTAGCTCGACTGCGCCATTATACAGGGTTATTCTCTGTGCTACATACATAACAAAAAGGAATGACAACTATGCCAATCATCGCCGGACGCGCCCTGCGTCTGTCTCTGTTTCTCGCCGGTTGCCTGACCTCCGCAGGCGCATTTGCCCACGCCCATTTGCAACAACCGCTGCCGGCTGCCGGTAGTGAGGTGGAGGCGTCACCGCAGGCGCTGACCCTGAACTTCTCCGAAGGCATCGAAACGCAGTTTAGCGGCGTAACCCTCACCGGGCCGCAGCAGAAGACCATCACCCTCGGTAAACCCGTCCGCAGCGACAGCAATAAGGCTCAACTGACGGTACCGGTTGAGCAGGCGTTGACGCCGGGCGAATATACCGTTGACTGGCACGTGGTCTCCGTAGATGGCCATAAGACCAAAGGGCAATACACCTTTACCGTGAAGTAAGCCGATGCTCAGTGCCGTCTATGTCAGCTTACGCTTTATCCATTTCATTTCGCTGATCGTCGCTTTCGGCTGCCTGCTTTACGGCGCGTGGTGGGCGCCAGCGGCCTTGCGCCGTCTGATGATGCAGCGTTTTTATCCGCTAATGCGTCATTTACTACTGGCTAGCGCGCTGTCGGCGCTGCTGATGCTGATGGCGCAGGGCGGCCTGATGGGCAACGGCTGGTCGGATGTCTGGCAGCCGGCTATCTGGCAGGCGGTGGCCGGGACGCAGTTTGGCGGTGTGTGGGTATGGCAAATTTTACTCGCCTTTGTGGCGTTGGCAGTGGTTTGGCTGAAGCCCCGGCGACCGGGGCGTTTACTGCTGGTGCTGTTTTGCGCCCAGTTGCTGCTGCTGGCGGGCGTCGGACATGCCGCGATGAACGATGGCTGGCTGGGGATAGTGCAGCGAACCAATCATGCGCTTCATCTGTTTTGCGTGGCCAGCTGGTTTGGCGGTCTGCTGCCGTTTATCTACTGTCTTCGCCTGGCGCACGGTCGCTGGCGGCAGGCGGCGATTTTCACCATGATGCGGTTTTCGCGTTACGGACATCTGGCGGTTGCCGGCGCCATCGCCAGCGGGGTGGTAAATGCGCTGCTGATCCAGGGCGAACTTATCAGCGCCTCGCCCTGGGGGCGTATGCTGTTGTTGAAATGTGCGCTGGTAGCGGCAATGGTGGCAATTGCGCTGGTGAACCGGTATGTTCTGGTGCCACGCATGTCGGCAGGCGGAACGCGAGCGGAGCAGCTCATCGTGCGCACCACGCAGATAGAAATTGCGTTGGGGGCGCTGGCGCTGTTTGCCGTCAGCCTGTTTGCCACCTGGGAACCTTTCTGAATAAACTGGTTAAATCATGAAAAAAATCGTTCTGACAATGTTGTTATTGGCAAGTTCTGGCGCTGCGCTGGCGGCGCCGCAGGTGATTACCGTGAGCCGCTTTGAGGTGGGTAAAGAGAGCTGGGCGTTTAACCGTGAAGAGGTGATGCTGACCTGCCGTCCGGGCAATGCGCTGTTCGCCATTAATCCGAGTACCCTGGTGCAGTACCCGCTAAACGACATCGCCGAACAGCAGATGAAAGACGGTAAAACCAACGCGCAGCCGATTTCCGTGATCCAGATTGACGATCCGCAACGGCCGGGACAAAAAATGAGCCTGGCGCCCTTTATTGAGCGCGCGCAGAAACTCTGCTGATCGCCGCCTGCATCCCGCTGTATTTACATGAAAAAAACCGCCATCCCCCAATACCGGGCATGGCGGTTTTTTGTTGATATCAGCAATTTTGAGACGAATTATTCGTCCACTTTTGTCACGGACTGGAAAACCTGACACGGTAAACTATTCTTATAAGGCAAGGCGACTTAGCCTGCATTAATGCCAACTTTTAGCGCACGGCTCTCTCCCAAGAGCCATTTCCCTGGACCGAATACAGGAATCGTGTTCGGTCTCTTTTTATCTATTTTTCACAAATCGCAGATTCCCTTGCAAAACCCCATTCACTTTTTTCGGGGCTTTTTTCTTATACCACAACAATAATTTCCCAAACATTTCTTTTACAAAAAATCGTCTGTTAACGTTTTAGTAGCTAACGGTCACCAGTACGGTATCGGTATAGGTTCCGGCAGGCTGGTTACTCTGGGTCGGGTTTATTTTTAGGGTGTAGTTTGCGGGCTGCGCGGCGCCGGATCCGGCCACGCTGAGATTGTTATTTTCCGTCCATGCGCTGCCGTTGGGCTGGTAAAATTGGTACTGCAGCCAGGCGGTAGGCTGGTTCGCGATGGGGTGGCTCATCTGCCGCCAGTCGCCGACGCTGGCGTTAGTGCTGGTGAGGTTGATGGTGTAGGCCGCGTTTTTCGTGCAGCGGATGGCAAGCTGGCCGCTGTAGTTGCTAAAACCGGACGGAAGGGCGGCAGAGGTAAATTCGACGTCTGGCGCGCTGTCGATATAGCAAACATTGGTTACCTTCACCGACACATTGACCGTAGAGGTCAGCGTTCCGTTATTCGGAATACATATCTTAATGCCCAGCAGATCGAGCCCGACGTAGCAGAATCGGTACACCCAGGTGATGGTTAACACATCGGTATAGGTACCGGCGGGGACGTTGGCGCCCGGGGTGGTTCTGAAATAGAGCGGCATGGTGCCATCGCTTGAGTTAAATAAACCCAGCAGTTCGAGCAGCGTTGTTCTGGACCAGCTAATCACGCCGCCATCCAGATAGGCCGGCGAGCACGAAGCGTCAGAACAGACGCTGTAAGGGATGGCGTCGCCCGCGCCATTAAGCAGCCGCGGAATACCGTTGCTCTTGTTGGCCGACGACAGGGTGGCGCTTAATGTGTTGGTTGAGTTCAGCGCCACCAGCTCCGGGGTGCAGTAAAACCCCGCGCCGGCCATCACGCCCTGAGGCGCGCTGTTGAGAGCAAAGGAATCCACCGGGCCGATAACCGGCGCGCTGGTTTTGATGCTGCAGGCGGCCAGCGCGTTGCTTGTTAGCCCAAGGAGCAAGAGCAGCGCGCAGATCGGGAGGATACTTTTCAACTTGATCTCCACTGTTATGGGTGACAGCTAACCGGACCTATCCGTTGCGGAACCGGCGTTGTTTCCGGGAGCGCAAAGCGCACGCGGCATTGAAACTCCCCGGTGTTGACTATGACTTTATTGTCGCGCGTGAGATGCGAGAACCAGGCGACGCCGTCGTAGCCCACCAGACCGCGCTGTTTGCTGTTCACTTCCTCGACGGGCGTACCGACCGGCAGCGGCTGTCCCTGAGCATTGACGAAGACAATGGTTGCCGAACGCACGCGGTTAACCGGGAATTCAACCAGCGCGCCGCTGCCTTCGCGCACGGCGATGCGTTTCTCCACCATCAGCGCTTCGGTGTCCGTTGGCAATGGCAGCGTATCGAGGGTAATTTTTCCCGGATACCACGCCGTCGCCCACGGGATCAGCAAATGGCCGTTTTTATCCGTCACGCCGACTTTGCGGTTTTCATAGCTCACCGCAATGTTCGGGTAGTTACCGGTGGAGACAACGATAAACGCGTCGTTAATCTGCCGGGCGAAGAACAGACTGTTATCCATCAGCACCACCGCTCCCGTGGCTTCAAACCAGCTGTGACGATCGTTGCGTGAGCCGTAGTAGCCTCCGCTCAACGTCGACACGCGGTTGATCCAGGTCAGATCCGCCTGGCTATAATTATCGCCGCCCACCGAATGGGCGAGGTTCCAGCCAAGCCCGCCTTCTGCCGGGGCGGAGCGGTTGAGGCTGATATTTTCGCCCCATTGACCGGAGCTGGCGCGCTGGCCGCTTAACTGCATAGAGCTTTGCGAATCGAAAGGGATGATTATCTGCAGCATGCTTGAGTAGCTACCTTCCTGCAGATCGCGGTTTACGCTCAGGTTGAGGCTGCTGCTAAGCCACAGGCTACGGCTCCAGGAGAGGTTCAACAGGCGGGTGCGCGAACGATCCTCGGCCTGGATATCAAAGTAGCCAATGCTAAAAGAACCGAGGGTTCTTCCCCACGGGCTCAGGCTCAGCGTGGCCTGGTCTGACTGACGGCTGAGCGTGGCGCTAGAGCCATAGGTGCTGAGGTTGTCGTAGCTGGCGCTGCGGCGGATATGCTGATAGTTCACTCCCCAGCTATTGCCATAGTAGGAGTAACCCGAGGTGAGCTGGTTTCCGTCTCCTTCGCCGCGGCTGGCGCTGCCCGACAGGCTGAGGGTGCCCAAATTTCCTACCCCAATATCGCCGCCTAGCCCGGCATTGGCTAATCCCTGGCGGTCTTCGGTATGCGCCGAGAGCGTAAGCCAGTGGGTTAATCCATAGCGATAAATCGCGCTCACCGCCCCGGCGCCATAATCGGCATTCTTGATGCCGTAGTTGTTGCGCAGGGCGCCAAGGGTGAAATCAAAATCGCTCAGGCCTTCCCGCAGGAGGGTATTAGAGACATAAAAAGGAACGCTGGTAGAGACCTGGCGGCCAAGGGCGTCGGTAGTCACTACGGTCGCTTCGCCGGCGCCGCTGATCCACGGAACGTTGGTCAGCGTATAGGGGCCGCCATTAACCTGCGACGAGCTGGTTTTATAACCGTTAATAAACAGGTCGACGCTTGAAGGGACCGCCGCGCTGCCGGATAAGTTAAGCAGCGGATATGTCACCAGATCCGGGCGCACGCTGAAGTTACGGCTTACGCGTAGCCCACCCATGCGCACGGAACTGCTCCAGGTCAGAGCGTTACTGACCACGTCGCCGGCCTGGTAGCTTATCATCTGTTCGCTATCGCTGTATTTCCACAGGGTGTCGTAGCGCATATAGCCCTGTTGTTGATAGCCCGACGAAGACCAGTTTTGCCGGATCGCGGCGTTATTGGAAAGGACGCCCGGCGGGCCAAAAAGACGCGTTTCGGTGAAGGTGCTGGTGGTTTGCGTGCCGCCGGATGAAAAGAGGCTGTAAGCGTCGTAGTTAAATAAAATCCCCGGACTGCCGATCGCGGCCTGGTATTGTTGTCCCGTGGTTTCCCCGATGCGCTGTTCGGGGAGCCACTGGTCCGGAACCTGAAGCTTAAGCACTTGCCCCGGCTGGTCATATTCGACCTTAACCGAGGGGAGCGCCGTGACATCCACCAGCGCATCATGGGTTTGCAGGGGAATATGCGCTTGCCGTAGAACGCTGGCCGCAACCCAGTAGTGACCAGCGTTGACCTTGACCGGAACGGCGCCGGCAAGAATATTGCCATTGACCGATAAGCTGAGGTACAGCTCATACTCCTGCCTTTCGCCGTAGGATGCCGCAGGCGCAGGCAGGGAATCATAGGTCGCGGCGCAGGCCGTCACCGACGCCACCGCCAGCAGCCCCCCGGACGCCGTTCTTTTCAGATCTCTCATTTTTAACGATTCGCCGGAATTTCCACCGCCTGACCGTTATCCGTTAACTTCGCGAACAGATGTATTCCTGATGGCGCGGAAGCGTTTCCGGCGTTCGGGAAACAGGCCTTTTTCTGCGCCAGAACGTAGCCGAGAAGGCCATTAGCCACGGGAATTTTGCCGTTGCCGCTCGCGTTCGCCCAGTAAACCGTACTGAGCCGCGCATGTTGATTGCCTCTATTATCGATGCATAGCGTCTGGCGGTTATTTTGCTGCGCGAGCGACCAGCGCAGCGTCGTCCTTACCGATTCGACTGAACCCGCGTTCTTTAACGGCGTGAGCCCCTGCCCATAGGTAAATAGCGGCAGGACATAGCGCATGCGCATTTTCAGCCCGGCGGAGTTCTGTTCCGTCTGCGTTACCGGCTGCGCGGCAGGGATCTCATCGATAACAATGCGGTAGGACTGCTCTTTGCCATTGGCGATAGGGGCAACGCGCATGAGCCTCACCAGTTGCCGCTGCCCCGGCGCTACCGTGGTAAAAGGGGGGCTGGCGACAACATCGCGCTGGTCGGCGTAGACGTCCGCTGACCCTTTTTGATTCCAGGCAAAAACGCGCAGCTGCAAATTAACCGGCGAACTGCCGCGATTCTCCAGCCACAGTTCAGAACCTTTTTCGTGGCTTTCGATAGTTTGAAAGATCGGCCATACCAGGACGGAGCTTGCGGCCAGAACCGATGAGGGAAGAGATAAAGCGAATATAAACGGCGCAAATCTACAGCGAATCATAGTTAACCTGTGGATTATCTAATAGGTCAGCGTGACGGTGACCGTGTCGGTATAGGAGCCCACCGCCGGGAAGCCATTCGTGGCAAAAAGGCGGCCATAAACCGTGTAGGTTTGCGTGGTGCTCGGAAATGATGCGACGCTCAAGGCCTGCGTACTGTTGCCCCAAACGTTAGCGCGGTTGGCGTCCTGATAAAGCTGATACGCCAGGGTGTTGTTGTTGCCGTTCGACATATAGCGCTGGCTGGCTGAGCCGCCGTTGACGCCATAGTCGAGGGCGATTGAAATAGCGGTGCCGGGCGTGCAGGTGACGATGATTGAGCCTGCGCCGGAGGTACTGGCGACATCAACGTTGTTGTAAAGCGATGACAGGGTGCCAAAACTCAGGGTACCGAAATCCGTCGTTTGGGAGCCGTCTCCGGCGCCAAGCGCGCAGCCTGCTGCGATCTGCGCGGAGACTTTGAACGTCTTCTGGACAACGGCGGCATGGGCGCCTGAGGTAAAAAACAGAATTAATGTAAGCCACTCGGGTCGAAGCATGACGCCCACTTTCCTTATGCGATTACCAGGTTAACGTCGCAGTGACGATGTCGTCATACACATCGGCCGTCGGCGCATTGACGCTCTGGTCTTCGGGGCGGATTCGGGCAAAAACTGGAATAGCCTGGGGATTGCCGGTGCCAACGATAGGTATCGTGCCGCCGGGCAAAATTTCATTACTGCGGCCGGCATCCGAATAGAGTCGATAGGCAATCTGCTGGGTGCCGGCGGCGTTTTTCATATAGCGCAGCGCTGCATCGCCAGACTGGCCGCCGTCCAGCGTCAGGGTCGAGTCAAGGTCCTCGGTGCAGGTCACTGTTAGCGCGCTTCCGCCGCCGCTGCCGGTGACTTCCGCATCAATGGAGTTGGCTAAATCGCCATAGGCGCCGAAATTAATGTTGCCCCAGCGGTTATTCTCGCCATTGCGGACGTTCGATACGCTGCACCCGCTGCCGAGCGTCACCTGGACGCCAATCTGGCCGCTTAAGGTTCCCGCTGCGAAAGCCGGTTGACTAATAACGATGGCGCTCAGTAAGCCGCACAGCACACTGCGCGAGATGGTTTTGACGTTCATAGAGAACCTCTTAGTGGAAAGCCGCTGAAGATAAACAACAATGTAGCGATAGACGTTGGTCACCGAGTAACTGCCGCGGTTTTGTTGGTTAACGTATAACTACTCCTGCAGAATATGTGTAATTGTATATTTCTGGCTGATTATTATGTTTTTATTGGATTTTTATTCTGTTTTTATGCTTTTTGTGTGGGGTTAGATTCTTTATGTTAATTGATTGTTGGTTTTATGTTTTCCTTTTGCTTTTCAAAGGGGGCGTAAAAATAAGGGGATTTTTTTAAAATCACAATCTGGTGCAAACTTTGCAACAAAAAATCTGGACAAAAAGCCGGGTGTAGACACTGGGTGCCTTTCAGAGAGGGAAAGGAGAAAACACCTGCACGAAATCAGGCCCATAGTGCAGGTGAAATGTACGGGCCAACATCGGAAGAGACTCAGTATACACATTTGTATGACAAATGAAATAATAGACAAGATACGGCTTTAAGTTTTTTAGCGGGTATTTATCTGACCGCCTGACGGGTTATTAGCGGATGAAAGGAAAACCGTAACTTGCGGGATAAAAATAATCGGTAAAGATTTATTCCGGCGCGACAAAGGAGGGATACAACCATGTTTCCAGAAAGCTCACCAGGAACCATATTTGTCCGCTAAAAATAAACCACAAAGCAGCGGCCAAAATAATCAGCAGGATAGCCAGCAGGAGTGTTTCAGTTTTGCTCATAACTTCATTAGCCGTCCGCAAGGAGTACAACGAAGTTATGATAGTAACTAAAGCGCCGCAGAAGATGCAAACGCCGTCGTGCTAAACGGCGTTGGCGAAGCGGCTGGAGAGCTACTCCATGAGTATCTCCATCTTAGCGGCCATATCATCCAGAAGCTGAAAGCGGCGACGATATTCAGCGCGCTTCTTGCTGGCGATGCTCTCAAGCGTCTTTCTTTCCAGCTGGAGCGGTAAGCGCCAGCGCCAGGCGCCGTCGGCGACGCCATCGATAGATTGCCAGAACTCATCATAGCTGGCGTGAAAATGACGTCCCTTGCTCAACCGATAGCGCAGCGCGCGGAAGACGTGGCCGTTGTCGCTGACCCCGTAAATGTGATTAATGTTGCTGCGCGCCGCCATTAACCAGATAAATTCCATCAGCAGGCGTTTCGGGAACAGGCCGTAACAGGCGCGGGTCGCTCGTTTAATCACTTCGTGCGGAACAGTGCTGCGCGGCCCCTGTAGACCGCCGATGGTC
The DNA here is from genome assembly GCF_015601345.1 of Klebsiella sp. BDA134-6. Classification (NCBI taxonomy): domain Bacteria; kingdom Pseudomonadati; phylum Pseudomonadota; class Gammaproteobacteria; order Enterobacterales; family Enterobacteriaceae; genus Klebsiella; species Klebsiella sp. BDA134-6. The sequence goes on along the minus strand of NZ_CP064784.1, from coordinate 3,662,118 downwards.
AACTGCCATTGCTCCTGCTGGCGGGTGACGCTAAAGGTCGCGCTGGCCAGTACAATCTCATCGCTATCGCGCAGCCACAGCGTCGTTTCGCCCTCGCGTTCGGCTTTGCCCGCCGAGGAGGCGGAGAGCGTAAACCGGCTGTCGTCTTTGCCCGTCAGCTCAAGCAGCGGTACATCTTTCGCTGCGGTCATGGCCCCGGCGAGGCACGAGCCTCCCAGAGAATCGACAAACTGGTAGTGGCTGATAATGGCCTGCGCGCGCTGGCTGGCGTTTAATCCGCGGGTCAAATACTGGCGATGAACTTTGCCCGGCAGCGTCACCTGAGCGGCCAGCAGCTGATTGAAGTCCGCACGCGCCGCCAGGCTTTCCAGCATGCTGCGCGTTGGCGCATAAAATAATGCTGTGCGCAGTAAAAACTTAAGCCGGTAATGACGTTGTTGCCAGATGGGGGCTGGGGTGAGCCGACCCATCACCAGATCGGCAATAAGATTTGGGCGTCGCTCAACTACGCTGGCTGAATGCAGGCTGTTATCCGTCACGATGAATACCTCGGAGTTATTTAGCCTCTATTCTATGGATATATCATGGAGAGCTTAATGCCCCGCCGGACTATATTTGCCTTTCGTTTAAAGTCGATTGAGGTGTCCATATTACGGGCATTGAAGTGGCGGATTTTTCCTATAATTGTGCGAGGAGGACATAATATGTATCAGCGCATTGACGGTTCCGCCTGGCGTAATATCTGGCTGGTGGGCGACCTGCACGGCTGTTTCGCACGCCTGATGGCGGCCCTTCGCGAGCACAGGTTTGACCCTTATCAGGACCTGCTTCTCTCGGTGGGCGATCTGATCGATCGTGGACCACAAAGCGCGCAATGCCTGGATTTACTGCGCTATCGCTGGGTTTGCGCGGTACGTGGAAACCATGAGCAGATGGCGCTGGAGGCGCTTGCGGGCAGCGATATGCGGCTCTGGGAGATGAACGGAGGCGACTGGTATACGCAATCTCCGCAGAACCAGAGGCGGCGCCTTACGGAGCTTATCGCCCGCTGCCGCGACCTACCGCTGATTATCGAACTCCACAGCGGTGGGCAGGTGCACGTCATTGCCCATGCTGATTACCCCGCGGCGGTTTATTGCTGGCAGCGTGCTGTCGATGAGCATCAGGTGTTGTGGCGTCGGCAGCGGCTTGCCGACCATTTCGCCGGGCGTCACGGCGCGATTGCCGGCGCCGATCATTTCTGGTTCGGCCATACGCCGCTCAAACGGCGCTATGACAGCGATAACCAGCATTATATCGATACAGGGGCCGTATTTGGTGGAGCGCTAACCCTGGTGGCGCTACAGCTGGCGGGCTAAAAATCGCTGTATTCTCGGGCGGGGAGCCAGAAACTGTCGATAAAATCTTCTACCGGAAAGCAGCCGCCGTGGCGTATCCGCTGATCGTCCATGGCCGTTGTGCACTGCCGCTCGTTATCGTAAACATCGACAACGATATCTTCACAGCCGCCGTCCAGGTAACAAATAAACAGTACTAAGGCAAACATCCTGGCCTCATATCCTGAAAAACATATTGTTAAGTGTAGGAGATGTCAGAAAAGCGGGGAAATAAATAACCCGTCTCAGGCGACGGGTTCATTGGAATCAGGCGAGGCGCATGATCCAGGCATCGGACTGGCGATCGTAGTGCTTACGGTAGAGGACGGAATGTTCACCATCAAGTATGGCGGGCACGCTGGTGTCCGCGTCCCATGCATCAAGCTGCATGCATAAATCCGGATCGGATTTGCAGGGGATACTTAACGTTCGCTCTCCCTGCTGTTCGCCGTGCAGTTCGGCGTCGTCTATTTCAAACGCGCCGATACGTACGCTAGTTTTACTCATAAATTCACCCCGTTTGTCTGCTGATTTGTGGTACGACCAGTTGAGGCCGACATTTTTGAGCGTAGACAAACGGGCGTAAAGCGCCAGTGAAAAAGTGCTGTTTTTCGAGGCGCCATCACGCTTTTTTGCTAAAAAGCTTACCGTCACGCACCAGTTCGCGGGGATAGCTGTTTTTTAAACGCGACCCGACTTTTTTCGCCAGCCCGAGCGGCGCGCCCTGATAGGTGACAATCGCATCATCCTTCTCCGGGAGCGTTTCCGGATAGACGTCGCGGCCGCGGTACCACTCTTCCGCTTCTGCCTGAGTCAGCGCAAAGGGCGCGGCCGGGGCGGCAAGCGCAATCACCGCTTCGTGCTGCCAGCGATAGCCTTTGTTGTGGGTTTCGGCGAGCCGGATCCCGATGCGTGAAAAGCGCACTTTACCGAAGAGCGCTTCGAGCGCCTGTGGGAAGAGCCAAATTTCTTTATCACGCTGCCAGAGCGTATGGTCGGCGGTCCACTGCAAACCGACGGCGGCAGCGGCGGCAATAACGGCGGCGGATTCGCGGGTTTTAAGCGGCGTGAAGGGGAATTTCCCGACTTTATAGCCCGGCGCCGGGAGCGGCTTGATGGCGGCGGTTTTGCGTAAGCGGGCGACGAAGAACCCTTCGCAGTCAAAAATCTGCGGGAAGACGTGCAGGAAACCCTCGTCGGTCAGCGCTTCGCTGGCCTGGGGGAACAGCGAGCCGAGCGGCAGTACTTCCACCGCCTGCGGGTAGCGCGCTAGCAGCCCGTTGACCACGTCTTCGTTTTCTTGCCGGTTCAGGGTGCAGGTGGAGTAAACCAGCGTCCCGCCGGGGCGAAGGGCGTGAAACGCGCTGTCGATAAGTTCGCGCTGGGTAAGCGCGATCTCCGCGTTGCTTTCCGGCGACCAGTTTTTCAACGCATCGGGGTCTTTACGTACTACTCCTTCGCCAGAGCAGGGGGCGTCGAGCAGGATCGCATCAAAGCATTCCGGTAGCGCGGCGCCGAATACCCGGCCATCGAAATGGGTTAACGCCACGTTGCTAATTCCGCAGCGGCTGATATTGGCGTGCAGGACTTTAACCCGGCTGGCGGAATATTCATTGGCCAGAATGCCGCCTTCATTGCCCATGCGCGCGGCGATTTGCGTGGTTTTAGATCCCGGCGCGGCGGCGACATCCATCACCCGCTGCGGCGTTTCACCGCCGGCAAACAGCGCGGCGACGGGCAGCATGGAGCTGGCTTCCTGAATGTAAAACAGCCCGCTAAGATGCTCGGCCGCGCTGCCCAGCGGCAGGTCGTCTTCGTCTTCACGCTCGATCCAGAAACCCTCTTCGCACCACGGAACCGGCGTGAGCTGCCAGCGATAGGGGGCGACCAGCTGCAAAAAATCAGCCACCGTGATTTTCAGCGTATTGACGCGAATGCTCCGCCGCAGCGGGCGCTGGCAGGCGGCGATAAAGTCGTCGAAAGAGAGATGCGTCGGCATTGCCGCACGCATTTGAGCGAGGAATTCTTCAGGAAGATAGACAGCGTTTTGAGCCACGGGGAGCGCACCACAACGAAAAAAGGGGGCGTAGTTTACCACAAAGGCTCCGGCGGCGGACACCGGAGCCTTTTACGCTTAGCGCGGCAGGGCGGTGCCCCATTCGCGCCACTCTTTCGGTTCGCTCTCCAGCAGCAGGAAGTGTTTGCCATCCTGCGCTTTCGGCGCCAGCGGCGTACCCGGAGGCGTCGCAAACGCGATGCCGCCGCGAATGAACTGATTAAAGGTACCGGTTTTCACCACCCCGCCAATCAGGCCAAAGTCGAGACTATAGCCGGAAGCCAGCCAGAACACCGAGTTGTTGCGCACCAGATACTGATAACGCTTGCTGATACGCAGCTGTACCATCACGCGATCCGACATCGAACCGAGCATCAGACCGGTCACCGTGCCGACTTCGAGCCCGCGGAACAGCACCGGCGTGCCGATACCCAGCGAACCCGCTTCCGGTACTTCGACGATAATGCTCAGGCCGTCGATATAACGTGAATCGCTGATCGTGGTTTCCTGAATTTCGAAATCACGGCGCGGTGAACCGCGTCCCGGCTCGACGTTGATATAGGCCTGGAAAAGGGTATCCAGATGTTCAACGCCCGCCGCGGAAATCTGCGGCGTAATCACCGAGAAACGCGTCCCGGCGCGGGCAAAGGTATTGACGTATTCCGGGTAGAGCACCGCTTTCGCCTGCACTTCGTTTTTCGCGGTAATTAAATTCAGCGACTGGATCTGGCCAATATCAATCCCCAGGTAGCGAATCGGCATCCCTTCGGCGATTTTACCGGCGTCGAAGGCGTGGAGGGTTATCTGCCCACCCACCGCGCGGGCAGCGGTTTCCGAAGCATACAGCACGCGTTTATTATCGATCCGCGCGCTAGCGCTGGCGCCGCTGAGGTTATCAAAGCTAATCGCGCCCTTCAGCGCGCGGGAAAGCGGGGAAGCCTGCACCGTCAGACCGCTACCGTTAAGCTGCACTTTGGCGCCGCCTTCGGCCCAGAACACGCTGTTGCTGGTCAGCAGATGGCGATATTCCGGCTTGATATGAATATTGATTTCAAAGGCGTTTTTGCGCGGCTGCACGGTGATGATTTCCCCGACCGCAAATTTACGGTACAGCACCACGGAGCCGGCCTGCACGTCCGGCAGCGTCTCGGCTGAGAGCGTAAGCGTGGTGGTCGGCAGATCGCTCATGCTGTTTTCCAGCGCCTTTTCCTGGTTCGCATACAGCGGATAGCGGCTTTGCATCGCCCCCTTGTCGCCCGGAATAATGCGGATCCCGCCGTTGACCCATTCGCTGGCGCTGGCGCCGAGGAACTGCACGCCGTCGATGCCGACTTTGACGTCAATCCGGCTGTTGACCACGAATTTGCTATCGCCGCGAACCAGTGAACGGTACTCCGGCATAATCGCTACCTGGAACGTGACGCCATCGGCATTCAGCTTGCGCTCCAGAACCTGGCCAATCTGGACGCCGTGCAGAATTAGCGGCTGCCCGGCGTCGATACCGTAGCTCTCCGGCGCGGTGAGCGTAACGGTCGCCACATCCGGTTCTTCCAGAATGGATTTATCGGCAGGCAGCACCGCAAACTGGTTACGCGGCTCACCTTCACCGGGGACCAGTTCAAAGGTGGTGCCGGTCAGCAGGGCGCTGACGCTGGGGTTATCCAGAGAGATTTTCGGCTTCTTCATCTGAATCAGCGTCTTCTCACGCAGCAGGCTGACGACGCTCGGATCGACGGTCATTTCGCCGGTCACTTTCCCGTCGGAATTGAGATTCATCTTGCTGAGCTGGCCAACCTCGAGTCCCTGGTACATCAGCGGCGTAGAGCCGGCTTTTAAGCCCGCGCCGTCGGGAAGATCCAGTTTGACCACCACCCCACGCTGACTGTGCGCCAGGTCTTCATATAAGTGATAATCCGTGTTCTGCTGAGCCTGCGCAGAGTCATCGGGGGAATCAAAGGCAATAGCGCCGTTCACCAGCGCTGAGAGGCTATCGAGCTGGACCTTCGCGCCGCTCAGGCTGACATCCGCTTTTACGCCGGAGACGTTCCAGAAACGGCTCTCTTTTTTCACCAGGTTCGTGAAACGGCGCTCGATCAGTACGTCAATGGTGACGCCCTGATTGTTCGGATTAATCGCGTAGTCATAAACCCGGCCGACCGGAATTTTGCGGAAATAGACCAGCGAGCCGCTGGTTAACGAGCCCAAATCCGCAGACTTGAGATGAATCATTAGCTCGCCGTTATTAATGTGATACTTCGGCTGGGTGTCGAGAGCGACAAAGTGATCTTCAGGCTCGCCCTGACCGGGCATCATGCCGATATAGTTGCCGCCAACCAGCGCATCGAGGCCCGACACGCCGGCGAGAGAAGCTTTCGGCGTCACCAGCCAGAACTGCGTCTCCTTGCGCAGCGCATCTTTCATATCGCCTTTGACGCTGGCTGAAACCTCAATTTTGCTCAGATCTTTACTCAGCGAGATATTCTCGACCGTACCGACTTCTACTCCCTGATAGCGGATGGGCGTGCGCCCAGGAACGATACCGTTGGCCGACTGGAAGTCGATAACGATCGTCGTACCGCGATCCTGATAGCTGGTCCATATCAGCCAACCGGCAATCAGTAGCGCAATGACCGGCAGCAGCCAGAAGGGCGAGATGCGGCGTTTAGTTTTAATTTTGGCTTCAGTCGGCGAAGCGGGCGTTTCCTGACTCATGTGCGTCCCAAAGTAAGCGGCTGTCCAGCCATTCAACAGCAAGGATAGTTAATATTACCGCGGCGCCAAAATAGACCGCGGCGGGCCCCATCGTAAACGCGAGGAGCTGATCGCGGTTGATCAGCGACATGGTTAATGCGATGACAAAAAGATCCAACATAGACCAGCGGCCGATCCAGGTAATCAGCCGCAGCAGCAGGATGCGGGTACGTAACCCCTGTTCACACTTGAATTGTATGCTGACCAGCAGGGTAAACAATACAATAACTTTGGTGAATGGGACCAGAATACTGGCGATGAACACCACTCCGGCGATGGCCACGTTGCTGCTGGCCAGCGACATAATGCCGGAAAGAATAGTGTCGTCCTGGCGCGCGCCGTTGACGTAAATAATCGAGATTGGCAGCAGGTTGGCAGGCAGCAGGAAAACCATCGACGCGATCAGCGCGGCCCAGCTCTTTTGCAGGCTTTGGCGACGTCTGTGGCGCAGAGGCGTGTGACAGCGGCGGCAGCGCCCGCGGGAATCACGATGTCCGGTATAATGACAGCCGAGACAAACCTGGAGATTATTATCCGGCCGCAGCGCCGGGCGCTGGGGATAAAAACGCTCCCACAGCTCCTCAACGTTCATATGGATAAGCGTCAGGATGCTGAGCAGGGTGAGCGCGATATAGGCAATAAGCCCGATGCCGGGCTGCAGAAAGGCGTAATCTTGTACTTTGATGGAGGCGACGCCGATACCGACCAGGTAAATATCCAGCATCACCCACTCTTTGAGCCGCTCCAGCATCAGCAGTATCGGGCGCAGATTCATGCCCAGCACGTTACCCAGCCACAGGTAGGCGATTGAGACGACCAGCAGCACTGGCGCGACGACCGCGCAAAACAGCACCATCGCCGCCGTGAGCGGATCGCCCTGGCCGGTCATTTGCCAGATGCCCTGAAGGACGTTAGCGTCGATGCGTACGCCTAAGAGATGTAAACGCAGAAGCGGTTCGCTCCAGGCAAAAGGCATCAGCAGCAGCATCGCGATCGCCATACTGCCCAGTCGGGTAAGCGACCAGTCACGGCCATCGCGCACTTTGGCATTGCAGCGAGGGCACCAGGCGCTCTGATTCTTTTTGAGGACCGGTAAACGAAACAGCAGATCGCACTGTGGGCAGCGCTGATAGTGAGCGTGCGCAACAGGCGCGCTGACCGAGTAGACGATCATCTTTTTTGCTGGCGTAACCCTGGGTGTTTTTAGTGGCATTTATAGCTTACAGAAATGAGTGTATCTCTCTATCTTAACTCAGGAATGAATTCATCTTGAGCATGAATGCATTTAAAGCTTATTTTATTAGGCTGTAAGTGTAAGGTAGTAAGACAACTAAGCGAATAAATAATGAACAAACAAGAATTCTACGCGGATCTGAACCGCGATTTTCAGGCGTTAATGGCAGGCGAAACCAGTTTTCTGGCCATGATTTCAAATACCAGCGCGCTGCTGTTCGAGCGGCTGGCTGAAGTGAACTGGGCCGGTTTTTATCTCCTGGAAGGCGACACGCTGGTCCTTGGCCCGTTCCAGGGCAAGCTGGCCTGCGTGCGTATTCCGGTAGGGCGCGGCGTATGCGGCGCTGCCGTCGCGCAGAATCGCGTGCAGCGGGTAGAAGACGTTCACGCGTTTGATGGTCACATCGCCTGTGACGCCGCCAGTAATTCGGAAATTGTCTTCCCGTTGCGGGTGAACGATCGAACTATCGGCGTCCTGGATATCGATAGCACAGCCTATTCCCGCTTCACCGCTGAAGATGAGCAGGGGCTGGCAGAACTGGTCGCGCATCTGGAAAAACTCATTTCTGCGACTGATTATCAAAAAATATTCACCCGCGTCGCAGGATAATCAACGGATAACGTAGCATTTACCGATGACGTCATTATAATGACGCCTGTTCATGCCTGCGGCTTGTTGGCTACGTCCGTTGTAATCAGGAAATTTCATGGAAAATCAACCTAAGTTGAATAGCAGTAAAGAAGTCATTGCGTTTCTGGCCGAACGCTTCCCTCAGTGTTTTAGCGCTGAAGGCGAAGCTCGCCCCCTGAAAGTCGGTATTTTTCAGGATCTCGTTGAGCGCGTTGGCGGAGAGATGAATCTCAGCAAAACCCAACTTCGCGCTGCACTGCGTCTTTATACTTCGAGCTGGCGCTACCTGTACGGCGTTAAGCCTGGCGCAGTCCGCGTTGACCTCGACGGCAACCCGTGCGGCGAGCTGGAAGAGCAGCATGTTGCTCACGCCCGCCAGCAGCTTGAAGAAGCAAAAGCCCGCGTTCAGGCGCAGCGTGAAGCGCAGCAAGCGAAAAAACGCGAAGCCGCCGCCGCCGCTGGCCAGCCGGAAGAGGGGGCTCGTCGCGAGCGTAAACCTCGTCCTCAGGCTCAGGCGCGTCGTAAAGAAGGCGCTGAGCAGCGTAAACCGCGCCCGGCACCAGCAGCCAAAGCGCCGCGCGAAGAGCGTCATACCCCTGTATCAGATGTGTCTGTATTGACCGTTGGCCAGGCACTGAAGGTGAAAGCAGGTAATAATGCAATGGACGCCACCGTCCTGGAAATCACCAAAGATGGCGTTCGTGTACAGCTGACTTCTGGTATGTCAATGATTGTACGCGCAGAACACCTGGTGTTCTGAAACGGAGGCCGGGCCAGGCATGAACAAATTCTTTAAGCTCACCGCGTTGGCGGGCCTGCTGGTAATCGCAGGCCAGTCGTTCGCCGTGGACGATATAACCCGGATTGATCAAATCCCCGTGCTGAAAGAAGAGCCGCAGCACGCAACGGTGAGCGAGCGCGTGACATCGCGCTTTACCCGTTCCCACTACCGCCAGTTCGATCTCGACAATGCCTTTTCGGCAAAAATTTTCGATCGTTATCTGAACCTGCTGGATTACAGCCATAACGTGCTGTTGGCCAGCGACGTGGCGCAGTTTGCCGCGAAAAAGAATCAAATCGGCGATGAGCTGCGCAGCGGGAAGCTGGACGTTTTTTACGACCTGTATAATCTGGCGCAGAAACGTCGTTTCGAGCGTTATCAATATGCATTGAAAGTGCTGGAACGTCCGATGGACTTCACCGGCAATGACAACTTCAACCTTGACCGCAGCAAGTCGCCCTGGCCGAAAGATGAGGCCGAGCTGAATGCGCTGTGGGATGCCAAGGTGAAGTTCGATCAGCTCAGTCTCAAGCTGGCTGGCAAAGATGATAAAGAGATTCGCGAGACCTTAACCCGTCGTTACAAGTTTGCCATTCGCCGTCTGGCGCAAACCAACAGCGAAGATGTTTTCTCGCTGGCGATGACCGCCTTTGCGCGTGAAATCGACCCGCATACCAACTATCTCTCACCGCGCAATACTGAACAGTTCAATACCGAAATGAGCCTGTCTCTCGAAGGTATCGGCGCGGTATTGCAGATGGATGACGACTACACGGTGATCAATTCACTGGTGGCCGGTGGGCCTGCGGCGAAGAGCAAAGCCATCAGCGTGGGTGACCGTATCGTTGGCGTTGGCCAGCCGGGTAAAGCCATGGTCGATGTGATCGGCTGGCGTCTTGATGATGTGGTAGCGCTGATCAAAGGTCCAAAGGGCAGCAAGGTTCGCCTGGAGATACTCCCGGCGGGTAAAGGCGCGAAAACACGGATTGTGACCCTCACGCGCGAACGTATTCGTCTTGAAGACCGCGCGGTTAAGATGTCAGTCAAAACCGTCGGCAAAGAGAAGGTTGGCGTACTGGATATTCCAGGTTTCTATGTTGGCCTTACGGATGACGTGAAGGTTCAACTGCAGAAACTGGAAAAACAGAACGTTAGCAGCATCGTTATCGATCTGCGCAGCAACGGCGGCGGGGCGCTGACCGAAGCGGTTTCGCTTTCTGGCTTGTTTATTCCATCCGGTCCGGTTGTTCAGGTGCGCGATAACAACGGTAAAGTGCGCGAAGACAGCGATACCGATGGCGTGGTGTACTACAAAGGCCCGCTGGTGGTGCTGGTCGACCGTTTCAGCGCGTCGGCTTCTGAAATTTTCGCCGCCGCGATGCAGGACTACGGTCGCGCGCTGATCGTCGGGGAGCCGACCTTTGGCAAGGGGACCGTCCAGCAGTACCGTTCGCTGAACCGTATCTACGATCAAATGCTGCGCCCTGACTGGCCGGCGCTGGGCTCCGTACAGTACACCATTCAGAAATTCTATCGCATCAACGGCGGTAGTACTCAGCGTAAGGGTGTGACGCCGGACATCATGATGCCGACCGGAACGGAACAGCGTGAGACCGGCGAGCAGTATGAAGATAACGCGCTACCGTGGGACAGCGTCAATGCGGCAACCTACGTGAAATACAGCGACCTGACGCCGTTTGGGCCGGAGCTGCTAAAACGCCACGATGCGCGTATCGCTAATGATCCTGAATTCCAGTACATCATGAAGGACATTGCTCGCTATAACGCGATGAAAGACAAACGCAACATCGTCTCCCTGAACTACGCGCAGCGTGAAAAGGAGAACGAAGAAGATGATGCGATTCGTCTGGCTCGCGTTAACGATCGCCTGAAACGCGAAGGCAAGCCGTTGCTGAAGAAACTGGAAGATCTGCCGAAGGATTACCAGGAGCCCGATCCGTATCTTGATGAAACGGTTCATATTGCGCTCGATCTGGCCCATGAGGAAAAGGATCGGCCAGCGGTAGAGCCCCCGGCCAGTAAATAAATCCCCAACGGGCACACTAATTTGTGCCCGTTTTCTTTTCTGTTCTTGCGCAACTTTGCCGGCCTGAATTCAACAAAATGTCAACGCTATTGCCCAGCGTCAGCAATATGCTACAAAATGTAAAGTTGTGTCTTTCTCGTGACTTAGCGGGGCCTGATGGTTGAAAATTGGCGCTCTACCCATACCATGTGGGTAATCGCATAGTGCGTTTTGTTAAATCGAGGTTAAAAGAAAATTATGATGCGAATCGCGCTTTTCCTGCTGACCAACCTGGCAGTGATGGTGGTGTTCGGGCTGGTGCTAAGCCTGACGGGAATTCAGTCAAGCAGCATGACCGGGCTGCTGATCATGGCGCTGTTGTTTGGTTTCGGCGGTTCAATCGTTTCGCTGCTGATGTCGAAATGGATGGCGCTGAAATCGGTGGGTGGGGAAGTCATTGAGCAGCCGCGTAATGAAACCGAGCGCTGGCTAATGAATACCGTCGCGCAGCAGGCGCGGCAGGCGGGCATTGGTATGCCGCAGGTGGCTATCTACCATGCGCCGGATATTAACGCCTTCGCGACCGGCGCGCGCCGCGATGCGTCGCTGGTGGCCGTCAGCACAGGGCTGTTGCAGAACATGAGCCGTGATGAAGCGGAAGCGGTCATTGCGCATGAGATTAGCCACATTGCCAACGGTGACATGGTTACCATGACGCTGATTCAGGGGGTGGTGAATACCTTCGTTATCTTTATCTCGCGCGTTATCGCGCAGATTGCAGCGGGCTTCCTCGGCGGCAATCGGGATGAAGGTGAAAACAGCAACGGCAACCCGCTGATCTATTTTGCGGTCGCTACGGTGCTGGAGCTGGTGTTTGGTATTCTGGCGAGCATTATCACCATGTGGTTCTCCCGCTACCGCGAGTTCCATGCCGACGCCGGTTCAGCAAAACTGGTCGGGCGTGAGAAAATGATCGCCGCGCTGCAGCGCCTGAAAACCAGCTATGAGCCGCAGGAAGCCAGCAGCATGATGGCGTTCTGTATTAACGGTAAAGCGAAATCCATGAGCGAGCTGTTTATGACTCACCCGCCTCTGGATAAGCGTATTGAAGCCCTGCGCAGCGGCGAATATCTGAAGTAACGCTCCGTTCCCGGCTGTAAAAAAATAAAAATCCGCAACCTTCGGGCTGCGGATTTTTTTATGTCGATTAAGGGCTACAGCCTGGCGCGCGGCTGCGTGACGCGCAGCCCGCTGACGGCCGCGGCGACAACGGCAAGGATCCCGGCCAGCATAAGAGCGGTGTGGGTTCCGCTATTCCCTGACAGATTAAACAGCAGCGCCACCAGCGCGGCGCCGGTACTCTGCCCAAGCAGGCGCGCGGTACCCAGCATGCCGCTTGCGCCGCCGCTACGATGAGCCGGCGCTGAAGAGACGATGGTGTGATTGTTGGGCGACTGGAACAGACCAAAGCCCGCGCCGCAGAGCGCCATTCGCCAGATAATATCCAGATCCGTGGGGGCGGAGGGCAGTAAAGCCAGGCCGAACAGGCCACAGGCCATGACGAGAAGGCCAATCGCGCCCAGCAGCCCGGCGTGAACTTTCTCAATCAAATAGCCTGCCAGCGGCGCCATCACCATTGTGGCCAGCGGCCACGGCGTCAGGAGCAGACCGGTTTCCACCTCGCTGCGTCCCATCATTGACTGCAGGAAGAACGGCAGCGAAACCATGGCCAGCATCTGGGCGCAGAAGGAGCATATGGAGGTACAAATTGAAAGAGAGAACAGCGGGATACGCAGCAGGTCAATCGGCAACAGGGGGACCGGCATCCTGAGCTGACGACGGACAAAAAAGAAACCGACGACCAGCATGGCAACGATCTCCGCCGCAACCAGTTCGCCGGACTGGCCCTGGGCGAAACCGCCGAGAGCGGTAATCAGTAAGCCAAAGGTTAAGGCATTCATGATGGCGCTCGGCAGGTCGAAGCGGGTGACCTTGCTGCGGCCCACGTTGGCGGGCAGATAGCGTATCGCGAGAAGCAGGGAAATAATGCCCAGCGGAACGTTAATCAGAAACAGCCATTGCCATGAAGCCATCGAGAGAATCGCGGCGGCGATGGTCGGACCCGCCGCGGAGGAGACCGCCACCACGAAAGAGTTGATCCCCATTCCGCGGCCGAGAAAACGCTGGGGATAAATCAGGCGAATAAGCGCGGTGTTAACGCTCATCAGTGCCGCGCCGCCGAGGCCCTGCGCCACGCGCGCCAGGGTCAGCATTTCCAGGCTTGTGGAGAGGGCGCAGGCCAGCGACGTGAAGGTAAAAAGCGCCAGGCCGATTTTATAAATACGCCGATAGCCGACCATATCGCCGAGGAAAGAGAGCGGCAGCAGGGCGATAACAATGGCGATTTGGTAGGCATTCACTATCCAGATAGAGGATGCCGGGGAGGCGTTTAAATCGCTGGCGATGGTCGGTAGGGCGACGTTGGCGATCGCGCCATCCAGCACCGCCATCGACAGGCCTAATACAATGGTCAGAATGGCGCCGTAACGCTGCGGCAAAGGTAACCCATCGGAGAGGTTTTTATCCATGTGAGGTCTGTATCTTATCGGGGACTATTAACTGGGTAATAATTTTAGCATTGATTATTCAGCGGCATGTCGCAGATTTGTAACGAATAGGCAGAAGAACGATTGCGGGTCGCGGGATGCGAATTTATAATAAAAACCGGTTCTAATTTTTATAAAACAGTTGCGATGAGGTGATAAATGGCAGTTGCAGATTTGGATAAACAGCCAGATTCTGTCTCTTCGGTATTGAAGGTTTTTGGCATTCTGCAGGCGCTTGGCGAAGAGCGTGAAATTGGCATTACCGAACTGTCCCAGCGCGTCATGATGTCAAAAAGCACCGTTTATCGCTTTTTGCAGACCATGAAATCGCTGGGGTACGTAGCTCAGGAAGGCGAATCCGAGAAATATTCTCTGACCCTCAAACTCTTCGAACTTGGCGCGCGGGCTTTGCAGAACGTTGATTTGGTACGCAGCGCTGATATTCAGATGCGCGAGCTTTCACGTCTGACGAAAGAGACCGTCCACCTGGGTGCTTTGGATGAAGACAGCATCGTTTACATCCACAAAATCGACTCAATGTACAATTTGCGCATGTACTCGCGCATTGGGCGTCGTAACCCGCTGTACAGCACCGCGATCGGTAAAGTGCTGCTGGCCTGGCGCGATCGTTCCGAGGTTGAACAGATTCTGGAAGGCGTGGAGTACAAACGCAGCACCGACCGGACCATCACCAGCACCGAAGAGCTGCTGGCGGTTCTGGATCAGGTCCGCGAGCAGGGGTATGGCGAAGATAACGAAGAGCAGGAAGAAGGGCTGCGCTGCATTGGGGTGCCGGTTTTCGACCGCTTCGGCGTGGTTATCGCCGGACTGAGTATCTCTTTCCCGACGCTGCGTTTCTCGGAAGAACGCCTGAACGAGTATGTCGCGATGCTGCACACGGCGGCACGTAAAATTTCCGAGCAGATGGGCTATAACGATTATCCGTTCTGATCGGGTGCGTGAAGCGGGCTACAGAATCTGTAGCCCGCTCGTGACTAGCCGTTATCAACAACCGTGGCGCTTTTACGCAGAATAGGGCAATCGGTGATGCCGATAATACCGCTGCTGGAATGAACATATTGTGCGGTACTGATGCCGCGAGCCGTGAGATATTTACACTGCAATCCCAGCCCTCCTGCGTTCTCACTGCTGCCCATTAATACACCATAACCGCTTAATAACACGCCAATCCACAAGATAGCCAGCACCACAATGGTACGAATGATCAATCGCATTGTTGCCTCATTATTTGTATTATCCTTGCGTCCATTCTGGCATGAACACCAGTTGAAACAAGTCTATGATTCCTAAACTTGCCTTTCGTATTACAGTTAGCCGCGGTTTAAGAAGGTCATGTTATCCTGGCGACATCTGATACTGATGCGGAGTGTGGAGTGAAAAAATTACGGTGGGTTTTGCTGATAGTCATCATTGCAGGTTGCTTACTGCTATGGACTCAGATGCTTAACGTAATGTGCGATCAGGATGTACAGTTCTTCAGCGGCATCTGCACTATCAATAAGTTTATTCCCTGGTAAGACATTTTTAATATGATTGATTTTCTTCTGCTGCGCGGGTGGTAGAATAAGCGCCTTCTCTTTGAGGTGGTGAAATGAGTGAGTTACTAAATCCTGGGATTGTAAGCCTGGCATCCGTGGCGCTATCTGTTGTGCTGCTGCTTGTCGGCCTGTTGTTATGGTTTTTTGTTAATCGCGCCAGTTCGCGCGCCAATGAGCAGATAGCGCTGCTGCAGGCGCTGCTGGATCAGCAAAAGCGGCAAACCGCGCTGCTGCGTCGTCTCTGTGAGGCCAATGCGCCTGAGAAGGAGAGCGCCGCTGAACCTTCAGTAGCCGAAAAGGGAAAAGGCGACGACGATTTTATCCGTCTTGTTGCAGAGCGCTGATCCGACCGACAGGTGTGCACGTTTGCGGTGTGCGCCTGTATCTCACCCGGCTGTATAACTTAATCTTATCTATAAACCTCTTCAGCTTTTTCCGCGCGCACGGGCCAGCGGAAGCGGCTTTACCGCGCCGCCTTATATTGCTTTGTTTAATTAATCAAATAAAAGAATAGTTGGACTTAACTGTCATCAGCTCTTCATTATTGTCGTGGAATATCAGTATAGACAATATTTTAAGCTCTTCAATTTACGTGTTTTGATATTATGAAATGCCCGCATTAAAGCAATTTTTCGTCTATCGTTATGAGCTTTTATATGCATCTTTATGCAGTGGTTTTTGTCTCCCCCTAAAATTGGCGGTTTCACTGCGGCCGTGGGTGGGAGCACTGAAGTTGTTGAGCTGTGACGGATAAGTGGCCGCCAGAGAGGACATCCCGGGGGGCAAGCAGGGCGCGATAAGGATAAGCCAGAGCGAGCAAAGTCGCATAAATGTGCAGGCGATCAAATGATTCCCTTATAATCTGTGCGAGCGATCGAGACCCGTCTAAAAATGGCTTGCCATTATTTACGTAGTATGTGATAACACGTTTCGGGTTAAACGAGGTACAGTTCTGTTTATGTGTGGCATTTTCAGTAAAGAAGTCCTGAGTAAACACGTTGTCGTTGAATACCGCTTCTCTGCCGAACCTTATATTAGTGCCTCATGCAGTCATGTGTCAGTTTTATCTATGTAAGCGCCCTACGGGCGAAGAAAACAGTCTAAGGAATTTTGCAAATGGCAAAGATTAAAGGTCAAGTTAAGTGGTTCAACGAGTCTAAAGGTTTTGGCTTCATTACTCCGGCTGATGGCAGCAAAGATGTGTTTGTACACTTCTCCGCTATCCAGGGTAACGGTTTCAAAACTCTGGCTGAAGGCCAGAACGTTGAGTTCGAAATTCAGGACGGCCAGAAAGGTCCAGCTGCAGTTAACGTAACTGCTATCTGATTTAAGACCACTGAATCTTGTAAGAAAGCCTCGCAACTGCGGGGCTTTTTAGTATTTATTGCAAAACATGTCCATTTACCACCCTCCGTTGCGCTTTGTTGCAAATCAACACCATTATTAGCACTGTTTAGCAACCTGTTTTGTCTATTTCTGTTAAATCAGATGCTTGCAAAACAATGATGGAGCTAAGGTGCAAAAGAACAAACTCAAGTCAGCCGCCAACTTTACCCCGCTTAGGTTTGGGTTGTTGTGCGTGGCGATTCTTTGCTGTATGGGACTGCTGTTGGTCCGGGTCGGCTGGCTACAAATTGTCTCCCCTGACAATCTGGTTAAACAAGAGGACATGCGATCCCTGCGCGAGGAGCCTATTGATGTGCAGCGCGGCACGATTAGCGACCGCGAGGGCCGACCGCTGGCGGTCAGCGTGCCGGTGAGCGCCGTCTGGGTCGATCCGCAAACCACGCTCGAAAAGGGGGGCGTCGGCTACGGTCCGCGCTGGCAAGCAATGGCGCAAGCTTTACATCTCAACCTTAGCGAGCTGGCCCACCGCGTCGAAGCGCACCCTCACGCGCGGTTTCTCTACCTGGCGCGCCAGATCAATCCGGAGCAGGCGGAGTGGATTGATAAGCTTCATCTGCCGGGGATCAATCTGCGCGATGAGTCGCGCCGCTTTTATCCGGCAGGGCACGTTGCCGCTAACCTGCTGGGTTTTACCAATATCGATAACCAGGGTATTGAAGGCGTTGAGAAAAGCTTTAACGTTCAGTTGACCGGTCAGCCCGGGCGTCGCCTGGTGCGCAAAGACCGGCACGGCAACGTCATCGAAAATATCACCGAAGTCCCGGCGGTTCCGGCCCACAATTTACAGCTCAGTATCGATGAGCGCCTGCAAACGGTGACAGAGGACGCGCTGGATAACGCTGTTCGCTGGAACAAGGCGGAATCAGGAGCGGCGGTATTAATTAAAATCGATACCGGGGAGATTCTGTCGATGGCCAGCTACCCGGACTTCAACCCGAACAATCGCGATGATGCGAAGCTGGATGATTTTCGCAATCGCGCCATTAGCGATACTTTCGAGCCGGGGTCGACGGTTAAACCGCTGGTGCTGATGACCGCGCTCCAGCAGGGCATTGTTCAGCCGGATAGCGTGGTGGATACTCATCCGTTTGTCCTCGATGGCCACCGTATTCGCGACGTGGGTTACTATCCCGAGCTCTCCCTCACCGGTATTCTGCAGAAATCCAGCGATACCGGGGTTTCACATTTGTCGCTGGCGATGCCAATTCAGCATCTTATCGATACCTATAAAGCGTTCGGTTTTGGCGACTCTACTGGCCTGGGATTGACCGGGGAGAGCGCCGGGTTGATGCCGCAGCGCCGCTATTGGGGCCAGTTGGACCGGGCGACATTCGCCTTCGGCTACGGCCTGATGGTCACGCCGCTCCAGCTGGCGCACGTGTATGCCACTATCGGCAGCTACGGTATCGAGCGTCCGCTATCAATAACCCGTATTGATCCGCCGGTGATGGGTACTCGGGTAATGCCGGAGCAAATCGTGCATGAAGTCGAACATATGATGGAGAGCGTCGCCTTACCGGGCGGCGGCGGGACCAAAGCGGCGGTACGCGACTATCGGGTGGCGGTAAAAACCGGTACCGCCAAAAAAATTGGACCGGATGGTAAATATATCGATAAGTACGTTGCCTATACCGCCGGCGTTGCGCCCGCCAGTAACCCGAAATTCGCGCTGGTGGTAGTGATGAACGATCCCAGTAACGGTTCGTATTACGGCGGAGCGGTTTCGGCGCCGGTATTCAGCCAGATTATGGGCGATGTGCTGCGCCTGGAAAACGTCATGCCCGATGGGATGCCGCAGGGGGCGGAAAATCTTATCGTGATGCATCGTGACGGAGCCCCGTCGCCTGCGCTGTAACGGTGGCCTGGAGGGGCGAATAGCGCTACACTTTCGCCCTTTCAGCACACCGGAGTTGTCATGTCTTACAGTTGCCCCCTTTGCCACGCGCCGCTTGAGCGCCGCGATAATAGCTATATCTGCCCGCAGCGGCATCAGTTCGATCTGGCGAAGGAAGGGTACGTCAATTTGCTGCCTGTGCAGTTTAAGCGCTCCCGCGATCCGGGCGACAGCGCTGAAATGATGCAGGCCAGGCGCGCGTTCCTTGATGCGGGGCATTATCAGCCGCTTCGCGAAGCTATCTGCGCTTATCTGCAAACCTTCGCGCCGACGGATTTATTGGATATTGGCTGCGGAGAAGGCTACTACACGCACGCTTTTGCCGCCATCGCGGCCCATAGCTGGGGCCTGGATGTGTCGAAATCGGCTATCCGCGCGGCGGCAAAACGTTATCCGCAGGTCAGCTTTTGCGTCGCTTCCAGCCAGCGTCTGCCGTTTGAGAACGCGAGCCTGGATGCGATAGTACGTATTTATGCTCCCTGTAATGCCCTTGAACTGGCGCGCGTTGTCAGGCCCGGCGGCTGGGTTATCACCGCGACGCCGGGACCTCGCCACCTTATGGAGCTGAAAGGGTTGATCTACGACGACGTGCGCTTGCATGAGCAGAGCAGGGAAGAGATGGAAGGATTTACGTTACGTCACCAGCAGCAGTTGGCCTATCCGATGCAGCTTAACGGCAGCGAGGCGGAAGCTTTACTGCAAATGACGCCGTTTGCGTGGCGGGCGAAGCCGCCGGTGAGGGAAGCGCTGCGCCAGCAGGCGCTGTTTGACTGCCAGACCGATTTTGCTATTCACTGCTGGCAGCGCGATGCCTGAGGATTAGCCAGCGAAATGGCTCCAGAGGATCTGGGCGCCAATGCCGATCAGCACGATACCGCCAAGGATTTCCGCCCGTTTGCCGAGCAGCGGGCCGATAAAACGTCCTACCATTATGCCCAGCGTCGACATCATCAACGTGGCGCAGCCGATAGCCAGCGCGGTGGCGATAATATTGACCTGCAGGAACGCCAGGCCAACGCCGACGGCCATCGCATCCAGGCTGGTGGCGAAAGCGGTGGTCACCAGTAGCCAAAAACCATGACGGCGCGGAGCTTCGCACTCATCGCTATCGCCGCCGCGTAACCCTTCGATAACCATTCGACCGCCGAGAAAAACCAGCAGCACAAAGGCAATCCAGTGGTTCCATTCGAGTACGAACTGGCTGGCGAGCATCCCCAAACCCCAGCCGACAAGCGGGGTGAGCGTTTCGATAGCGCCAAAGATCAGACCCGTCCGCAGGGCTTCAGAAAATTTAGGTTTATGGAGGGTCGCGCCTTTTCCAATAGAGGCCGCAAAGGCGTCCATGGACATGCCGAAGGCAAGAAGAATTGTAGCGGATACATTCATGAGAGCGTCCTGACCGGGGATAATCCATATGACACATCGCTGCCCCCAGTAAAAATACGCAGCACACCTAATGATAAAGTGCTGCGTACAGCAGTGATGCGTCTATGGTCTCGCCTGATTGAATACGTTCTGCTTCAACCCGCACGTGCCACGTTTTGCAACGAGTATGTTGACACGGACATTTTCTGCCAGGCAGAAAATTGGCTACTCCCCAACGACGGGCGCAACCTTAACATAATTTTAGAATATAAAACAATAACAGGACGCGGTTATTTTTCCAATCAAATGATAACGATTTTCATTTCAATTTATAGGTAAATGATTAGTTAATAAATATCGTTGAAGTGAACATCTGGAATATAGCCGTGGCTATATTCCAGACGTGGGGGAAGGGGTAAATATAGCGTTGGCTATATTTTTAAGCTATTGAGTGGAAACGAGAAGTTTGTATATCCTTTCCAGATCGTCGATATTTCGTACGCGAATAAGCAGGCGCCGTTGTTCTAATTGCATGACCAGTACGCCATCTTCCGATAAATTCATCTCTTTAATACGCTTATATTCGATCCAGATATTGGCGAAAAAAAAGCCCTGCTGCTTGAAAATGATTTTGGGTGAGCGGATCCAGAACAGATATAACCCCATTAAGGCCAGGGCAGATAATAACCAGGTGGTGATAAGTTCGCCGTGGTTGGCAATATTGTTATAAATCAGGATAGCTATGAGGCCGACGAAGATAATGCCATCGACGCGGTTGCGGCGGAGCAGGGGGATAGCCAGTAAAACTGGGCCATTACGGCGCGGCATGATGAACTGGTCGTAAACCGCAAACGCGAGCAAAACGAGAATAAACAGGATTAACACCAGGTCCGTGATTGTCATCCATCCTCCAAATAAAAAAGCCGGGGGCAAGCCCCCGGCGCACAACGTGTTGATTACTGACCCAGCAGTCCGACAGCGTAGCCGGCGATACCGATGACGAAGAAGCCCACGATGATCCACAGGGCGTTAACTTTCTTACGCAGCAGCCACATACAAGCGAAGGTCAGCAGCAGCGGTACCAGGCCCGGCATCAGCTGGTCAAGGATCGTCTGCACGGTAGTGACGCGAGTCTGGCCATCCTGACCGGTGATGGTGGAAACCACCAGCGGGATGTTCACGTGCGTCCACTTGTTAACCAGCGCCCCCATGACAAACAGGCCGAGAATTGACGCCCCCTCGGTCAGTTTCTGCAGGAAACCGCCGCCCATATCTTTAACGATGTCGATACCTTTACGGTAACCGTAAGCGACGCCGTAATAGCGGGTCAGCAGACGCACCGCGTTAAACAGGATAAAGAACAGCAGAGGGCCGAGCAGGCTTCCGCTCATGGCGATACCTGCGCCCAGTGCGGCGAATACCGGACGAACGGTACCCCAGAAGATCGGGTCGCCTACGCCGGCCAGCGGGCCCATCAGACCAACTTTGATACCGTTGATGGCGCCATCGTCGATTTCTGCGCCGTTAGCACGCTGCTCTTCCATCGCCAGCGTTACGCCGAGAACCGGAGCCGCAACGTAGGGATGGGTGTTAAAGAACTCAAGGTGACGCTTAATCGCCTGTTTGCGCGCATCGTTGTTCTCCGGATACAGGCGACGAATAGCCGGTACCATGGAGAAGCAGAAGCCCAGCGCCTGCATACGTTCGAAGTTCCATGAACCCTGGAACAGGTTAGAACGAATGAACACGCCACGAATATCACTCTGAGTGAGTTTTTTCTCGGTGGTATTTTTAGTCATATCAACCATTTCGCTCACCTGTTAGTCCAGTTCGTTGTCGAGATCGTTATTACCAGCAGCCTGCGCAGGCGCACCCGCGACGCGGTTATATTTCGGGCTCAGCTGAATGTAGAGGACAGCCATTACCGTACCAATCACACCCAGAGCAACCAGGTTGAAATCGGTGAACGCGGCGGTAACAAAGCCAAGGTAGAAGAACGGCATCAGGTAGCCGGCGCGCATCATATTGATGACCATCGCATAACCCACTACCACGATCATGCCACCCGCGATGTTCAGACCGCCGGTAACCACTTCAGGAATGGCGTTCAGCAGACCTTGTACTTCGCTGGTACCGACGGAAATCGCCACGATAACCGCAGGAATAGCGATACGCATCGCCTGCAGGAACAGTGACGAAACGTGCAGCCAGGAGATGGCCGTCAGGTTGCCATTTTCCGCCGCTTTATCCGCAGCGTGCTGGAAAGCAACGGTAATGGTACGGACGATAATGGTCAGCACCTGGCCCGCTGCCGCCAGCGGAATTGCCAGCGCGATACCGGCACCGATGCTTTGGTGGCCCGCGATAACCAGAACGGTTGAGATGATGGATGCAAGCGCGGCATCAGGCGCAACGGCGGCGCCGATGTTCATCCACCCCAGGGCGATCATTTCCAGGGTACCACCGATGATAATACCGGTTTTCATATCCCCGAGAACGGCGCCAATCAGCGTACAGGCCACCAGAGGACGGTGGAACTGAAATTCATCAAGTACCGACTCCATACCCGCAATACACGCGACGATGAACACCAGCACAATCTGAAGAAGGGTAATCTCCATTGTACTTCTCCTGTTGATTAAGTCTTAAGTTGAAAATTGAGTTGCGATCCGCAGAGAGGCTTATTTCACCTTGCCGATCAGATCCATCATTTTCAGTTTCTGGTCGGTGGAAACTTTGCGGGCTTCCAGTTCGATACCGCGGGCGTTCAACTTCTTGAACGCTTCAATATCTTTCTCATCGACCGAAATGGCGTTATTCACCTGCGTTTTGCCCTGACGGAAAGCCATGCCGCCGATGTTGACGCTGGTGATTTTCACACCGCCTTCAACAACACGTTCAACGTCCGTTGGGTTAGTGAACAGCAGCATAATGCGCTCGCCTGCGTATTTGGGGTTGTTATAGACACGAATCATTTTCGCCACGTCTACTACGTGGGCGGTAACGCCCGGAGGAGCAACCTGGGTCAGCAGCGTTTTACGCACGGTATCCGCCGCCACTTCGTCGCTGACGACGATAATGCGCGAAACGTTGGTCTCTTTGGTCCAGCGAGTGGCGACCTGGCCGTGAATTAAACGGTCATCGATACGCGCCAGCCCAATAACCATGTAGTCGTTTGGACCCATTGGCTTCAATGGCGCTGCCGCTTTCGGTGCCGCAGCCTGAACCGGAGCAGGGGCGGCCTTTTCCACCGGCTTCGCTTTCAGTGCCTTCACGCCTTCACGACCGGTTTCCACCGCCAGGGCGACCAGTTCATCAAACGAGGGGTTGTCGTCGCGCGCCATCAGCGTTTCGACCAGCATCGGGATATTGACGCCCGCGATGACTTCATAATGTTCTTTATCGACGACAATACGGCTGGCCGCGTTAAACGGGCTGCCTCCCCATGTATCGACGAGAAATAACACGCCTTTAGCCGTATCCAGCTTTGCCAACTGAGCGTTGTACTTCTCGATTAACGTTTCTGCGTTTTCGCCAGGAACGAAATCGATCCAGCCAACGTTTTCCTGTTCGCCCAGCAGCATTTCTGCCGTTTTTAACAGCTGTTCTGCAGCCCAACCATGTGTGCCTATTACAATAGCAATCGTCACTTGCTACCTCCTTTATAATCGTGAATGCATCATCTGTTGTGATACATCCTGAATCACTCTTGCGAACAAAATCGATTCAGTAAGGGTGTAAGATATAAAGTAATTACTACAGCGAATTATTTTAGACAGTGAAAAAATAATTAATGTGATGAAGCTCCGCTAATTATGCATCGGGTGCTAATTATTTTGCAGCGCAAAAAATAGCCTTAACTATTGCAAAGACAGGTAAATTTTTTCCAATAATGCTCTATATTTTGCTATGTTTACGTTCCGTTTAATTACTCAGGAGTATAGGGCATAGCCCGCTATATGGACCGTCACCGACGTCATTTCACCTTCCGGCACGCGCGTGCCGCAGTCACCTGCTACGTCTTTTCACCAGCAACAAGTGTCTCGTCTGTGCATGACACAGCGATGACTATGCCTGTCGTTAACTGGAGCTGCTCATGGAATTCTTAATGGATCCCTCTATTTGGGCCGGTTTGCTGACGCTTGTCGTCCTTGAAATCGTACTGGGTATCGACAACCTGGTGTTTATCGCCATCCTTGCCGACAAGCTGCCGCCAAAGCAGCGCGATAAGGCGCGCCTGATCGGCCTTTCGCTGGCGCTGTTTATGCGTCTGGGGCTACTGTCGGTCATTTCGTGGATGGTGACCCTGACGAAACCGCTTTTCAGCGTTGCCGATTTCTCGTTCTCCGGGCGCGATCTTATTATGCTGCTCGGCGGGATATTCTTGCTGTTTAAGGCGACCACCGAACTGCATGAACGGCTGGAGAACCGCCAGCATGACTCCGGTCATGGTAAAGGATATGCCAGTTTCTGGGTGGTGGTACTGCAAATCGTCGTACTTGACGCCGTGTTCTCGCTGGATGCCGTGATTACTGCGGTCGGGATGGTTAACCACCTGCCGGTGATGATGGCGGCGGTTGTGATTGCGATGGCGGTGATGCTGCTGGCCTCGAAGCCGTTGACTAATTTTGTCAACCAGCATCCGACGGTGGTGGTGCTCTGCCTGAGCTTCCTGCTGATGATCGGCCTGAGCCTGGTGGCGGAAGGATTTGGTTTCCATATACCGAAAGGTTACCTGTACGCCGCGATTGGCTTCTCGATAACCATCGAGTTCTTTAACCAGGTTGCGCGCCGTAACTTTATTCGCCATCAATCGACCCTGCCTCTGCGCGCGCGTACTGCCGATGCGATCCTGCGCCTGATGGGCGGGCGGAAGCAGAGCGCCCCGGCGCACGATAGCGACAGCTCGTCCGTGGTGCCAATACCGGAAGGCGCGTTTGCGGAAGAAGAGCGCTATATGATTAATGGCGTACTGACCCTGGCCCAGCGTTCGTTGCGCAGTATTATGACCCCACGCGGGGAAATTAGCTGGGTGAACGCAGAGCAAAGCGAAGATGAAATTCGCCGCCAGCTGCTCTCTTCCCCGCACAGCCTGTTCCCGGTCTGTCGCGGCGAGCTGGATGAAATCATCGGTATCGTACGGGCAAAAGAGATGCTGGTGGCGCTGGAGGCGGGTGACAACGTTGCCGCGCTGGCTTCCGCCTCGCCGGCGATTGTGGTCCCGGAAACGTTGGACCCTATCAACCTGCTCGGCGTGCTGCGCCGCGCCCGCGGTAGCTTTGTCATCGTCACTAACGAGTTTGGCGTGGTGCAGGGGCTGGTTACGCCGCTGGACGTACTGGAGGCGATTGCCGGTGAGTTCCCGGACGCCGACGAAACGCCGGAAATTGTCATCGATGGCGATGGCTGGCTGGTGAAAGGTTCAACCGACGTGCATGCGTTGCAGCAGGCGTTGGGCGTAGACGATCTGGTCGATGAGGACGAAGATATCGCCACGGTTGCCGGCCTGGTGATTGCCGTCAACGGCCATATTCCTCGTCCGGGCGACGTGCTTGAACTGTCGCCTCTGCAGTTCACCATCATTGAAGCCAACGACTACCGTGTCGATCTGGTGCGCGTTGTCAAGCTGCGTCAGTACAACGACGAAGAAGAGTAACGTTGATGCCCGCCGGCCTCATGCCGGCGGGCATTTTTAGGCGTTCATTTCCCGCCGCTTTTCCGCCGCCAGCCACTGCGGAAAGTCCTCTACCGGCATCGGCCGGGCGTAATAAAACCCCTGCAATAAATCAACGCCGTTGCCGCGCAGATACTCTTCCTGATCCTGGGTCTCGACGCCTTCCGCGACGGTAACAATTTTCAGACGATGGGCGAGAGCAATGATCATGTCGGTCACCGTCGCATTAACGCTATCAATCCCAATTGCGCTGGTAAACGATTTATCAATTTTCAGGACATCAGGGCGCAGCTTTTCCAGCCACGAAAGGGAGCTGTTGCCGGTACCGAAATCATCGATAGCCAGCTGGACGCCTTTGAAATGAAGATGCTCGGCCATATGGTGGTCGCCATCCTGCAGTACGTCACGTTCGGTGAGCTCAACGATCAGTTGCTGTATGGGATGGGCGCTAAACCAGTAGTGATGCAGATCGCGCAGCAGCTCGCCGTTGGCAAAATGGCGGGCGGCGACGTTAATGCTGATGTGAAAATGTTTGTCCTGAGGGAAGAGGGATAATTTGTGCGCTGTTTGCGAAATGACATAGCGGGTCAGGGGGACAATCAAATTATATCTTTCCGCGATGGGTATAAAAACATCTGGTGAGATAGTCCCTCTGCGCGGATTATTCCATCGCAGCAAAATTTCCACGCCACAGCATTGTCGGGTGCGTAAGTTCTGCTGGGGCTGACACCAGAGGGCGAACTCGTGCGCGGCAATGCCGAGATTAATTTCGCGGGAAAAGCTCATTCTTCCGGCGGTCGCCAGCCAGGCGATGCCGGTCATTAACAGGCTGATTACCAGCGCCAGCGGAAGCTCGGCCGGTAGTTCATTAAGGGCGACCGCCGAGGCTCCTGGCCCGCTGACGCTAATGGTAAAGGGAAACTCGGTCGACGGCTGGCGGTAGATGATTTGCTC
Organism: Klebsiella sp. BDA134-6; assembly: GCF_015601345.1. Lineage (NCBI taxonomy): Bacteria > Pseudomonadati > Pseudomonadota > Gammaproteobacteria > Enterobacterales > Enterobacteriaceae > Klebsiella > Klebsiella sp. BDA134-6. Next base: position 3,635,805 of record NZ_CP064784.1, on the reverse strand, counting down.
GCCCGGTAGGGCTTCCTGTTTACTCAGCCCTGAACCGCTAATAAAGCTTTTTTCGCCTACGCTAAGGCCAATTCCGCTGATTAGCGCTGATTTTGCGTTGAAAATTAACTCGCCCAGCAGCTCAATGTTGATCACCAGCAGCACGCCGTCAGCGCCGCTAAGCGACGCGGGATACCACTGGATAAGTACCGGCGTCCCTTTGAGCAGCGAGGAGTCGTAGCTGAAGATGAGCAGGGGATGATGGGTTGGTAATGCCGGCTGTAGCTGGTGTATTGGAATATTGCGTTGGCCAAAAATACTCGAGCAGTACAGCAGGTTCGACTGGACCAGCGCAATTGAACGCACCGTTTGCAGCGATGCCGCCAGCTTACGTAACGTGAGGTGGACGTCCTGACAAGGCTGATTGACTAGATGCAGTAGCGCAACGTGCTGGGCCGCCAGAGGCCGCAGGATATTATCCATAGCGGCCACCATCTTGTTGGTGCTCATCTGAACGCGTTGCTGATTTAAGCTACGCTGCGAAATAAATCGTATTACTAAGGTTGTTGTCAGCGTCAGTAGTGCGACCAGCAGGCAAACCAGAATGCGTTTCCGGCGATAGGTTGTGATGACTTTTTGTGCAGTCTGCATGCGCGACGCCCTGTCGGCTAAAAGTGTTAATGAGAGTAACAGCCGTTATAGAGCAAGTGTAGAGGGCGCAGATAATAATATAGAGCGGAAAAAGGAGAATGCGCCCTTAGGCGCATTCTGTTGAGTAATGTTTAGTCGCACTGAACTTTGATAGCCAGGCCGCCGCGCGACGTTTCCCGGTATTTGGCGTTCATGTCTTTACCGGTTTCATACATGGTCTCAATAACCTTATCCAGTGAGACGCGCGGCTCGCTGGTGCGGCGCATTGCCATTCGGCTGGCGTTAATCGCTTTGACGGAGGCAATCGCGTTGCGTTCAATGCACGGAACCTGTACCTGTCCGGCCACCGGGTCGCAGGTCAGTCCCAGATTGTGTTCCATGCCGATTTCCGCCGCCACGCAGACCTGCTCCGGGCTGGCGCCAAGGATTTCAGCCAGGCCCGCGGCCGCCATTGAGCAGGCTACGCCCACTTCGCCCTGACAGCCCACTTCCGCGCCGGAAATGGAAGCGTTCATTTTGTACAGCGTGCCAATAGCCCCTGAAGCCAGGAAATAACGAATATAGATATCCGGACTGACGGGCTCGATAAAGTGGTCATAGTAGGCCAGCACCGCCGGAACGATGCCGCAGGCGCCGTTGGTGGGGGCCGTCACCACCCGGCCACCGGCGGCGTTTTCTTCGTTGACCGCCAGCGCAAACATATTGACCCAGTCCACCACGTTCATCGGGTCGTTAGAGAGCTTATCGCTGGCAACCAGCATCCGCCGCAGCGCCGAGGCGCGACGAGGAACGCGCAGCGGACCAGGCAGGACCCCTTCGGTATTCATCCCACGATCGATACAGGCGCGCATGGTCTGCCAGATATTGGCAAAATAGTCTTCAATCTCTTTTTTGCTGTGCAGCGCCAGCTCATTCTGCATCACCATGCCGGAGAGCGACATGCCGGTCTGTTTGCAGTAGCCCAGCATCTCCTGAGCGGATTTAAACGGATACGGAACGGCGAGTTCGCTGGCGCTCTCTTTGCCGAAATGTTCTTCATCGACGATAAAACCGCCGCCAATAGAATAATACGTTTTACTGTAGATCTCTTTCTCGCCAGCCCAGGCGTGAATGGTCATGCCGTTTTCATGCAGCGGCAGGTTGTCGCTACGAAAACGCATGCCGTCATTTTTCGGGAAGTCGACTTCATGTTGCCCTTGGGCCAGCAGCAGGCGTCCGCGCTCTTCAACGTCGCGGATAAACGCCGGAATCGCGTCGATATCGACCGTATCGGGCTGATTGCCCGCCAGCCCCATAATAATGGCGATATCCGTGTGGTGGCCTTTGCCTGTTAATGACAGTGAGCCGTAGACGTCAACCGCCAGGCGAGTCACTTCATTAAGCAATCCCTTTTCGACCAGGTCATCGACGAACTGTTTACCGGCCTTCATCGGGCCTACAGTATGGGAAGATGAGGGACCGATCCCCACCTTGAACATGTCGAATATACTAATCACGCTAACACTCCTGACAGGGTTGCCGCGGGTGCGGCAACGATGCAATAACTGCGCATAGTGTAAGAGGGAACCGGGCCATCAGCTTAAGTATTCACATGAATTAAACTAATGGGTAACCATGGATTTACTAATGCTGAGAACGCCGTCTCAGTTTTAGTATAGCTAAGGGCGGGAGCCTATCTGTAGCGCCAGTTCACGGATAATGCCGGCGGTCATTCCCCAGACAAAATAATGCTGATACCAGGATAGCCAGACGCGATGCGAATTGCCGCGGCGATGGATATCCAGCGGGTGGTAGCGTCCCAGGCGCAGCGCTTCGGCCAGCGGCATTTCGAAGACCGCGGCGACTTCATCCTGGCTGGCGTGATAGTGCAGGTCAGGCGGAATAATGCCCACTACCGGGGTGACCTGAAAACCGGTTACGCTATCGACCGGGGGCAGAACGCCGATCACCTCGACCGACTCCGGCGGGATCGCCACCTCTTCGTGGGCCTCGCGCAGCGCGGCGGCGATCAGGGTCGCATCGCTGTTATCCACCGCGCCGCCGGGGAAGGCGACCTGACCCGCGTGCTTGCGCATCAGCGGCGAACGCTGGGTCAGCAGCAGCCCCGGCTGCGGGCGGCGCACAATCGGTACCAGCACCGCCGCCTGACGCTGGTTGAGCGCGTGGCGCGTCGGCTGCGGGCGCAGGAGCTGAAAACGCGAAAGGAAATCGTCAAGTTCGAGGGCGCTGTCCGCCATGTGCTAGCTCTCCAGTTGATGCAGAATACGATTAACTTTATCAAAAGTTTCCTGATATTCCGCCGCCTCTTCGCTATCGGCCACAATTCCGCCGCCGGCGGAGCAGTAGATCCGCCCCTGGCAGGCCGTCAGCGTACGGATGGTAATGCTGGTATCCATATTGCCGCAGAAGCTGAGATATCCGATGCTGCCGCACCACGCATTGCGCCGCTGCGGCTCCAGTTCATCGATGATTTCCATCGCTCTGACCTTCGGCGCGCCGGTGATTGAGCCGCCGGGAAAGGCCGCGCGCAGCAGGTCGGCGGCGTGCAGATCAGCGGGCAATCGGGCGGCCACGGTGCTCACCAGATGATGCACGGCAGGGAAGGGCTCCACCACAAACAGCTCAGGAACGCGAACGCTACCGGGGACAGCAACCCGGCCAATATCGTTACGCATTAAATCGACGATCATCAGGTTTTCGGCGCGGTCTTTTGCTGAGTTCGCCAGCTTTTGCGCCTGCAACGCATCCTGCTCAGGATCGGCCAGCCTGGGCAACGTCCCCTTAATGGGCCGGGTTTGAATTTCGCCTTGCCGGAGCTGAATAAAACGCTCGGGCGACAGGCTTAATATGGCGCCCTCCTGGAGGCGAATAAAGGCGCTGAACGGTGCGCGATTGACGCGGTTTAGCTGACGGAAGGCCTGCCACTCATCCCCGCGATAGCTCGCCGTAAACCGCTGCGCCAGGTTAACCTGATAGCAGTCGCCGCTGTGCAGATAAGCCTGAACCTGGCGAAACTTCTTGCCATACTCCGCGCGGCTCATATTTGAGCGCCACCCTGAGGTGAGGGCAAAGGGAGCAGCGGCAGGCTCAGCCTGCGCTTCCAGCCACGTCAGCCGCGCCTGCGGGTCGTCATAGCTGAATAACGACACTTCCCGGCGCTGATGATCGACGATTAACGCCCAATCATAAATGCCTACCGCCATATCCGGCAGATCGATATCCGCCTCGGCCTGCGTCGGCAGATTTTCAAAGCGGCGACCCAGATCGTAACCGAACAGCCCCAGCGCCCCGCCGAGAAACGGCAACTGCGGATGAGCGTGCGGCTGCAGCTTAAAGCGCGCCAGCTGTTGATGCACGAGGGTGAGCGGATCGGCGGCAGAGGTTGAGAGGGTTTCCCCTTCGTTTATGACGGTCATATCGCCGCGAGTCACCAGCGTTGCGCGCGGCTGGGCGACAACAATGTCAAAACGATTATGCGGATGTTCGGCAAAACCGGAGTGCAGCAGCATCGCCCAGGGCTGTGAACTTAATGGGCTAAAATAGTATTCAGCGGCATCCGGACGCCAGGGCAGGGAAATCATAGCGGGGGACAACATGGTCTTCATTAATCCTGATCGTGACCGCCCGCTGGTATACGAGAGGACGGCGTGAAATAATTACGCCCCACAATGTAGCAGGAGTAAGTGATGTTTGCAGGTTTACCTTCGCTGAGCCACGAGCAACAGCAAAAAGCAGTTGAACGAATTCAGGAGCTGATGTCGCAGGGCATGAGCAGCGGCCAGGCCATCGCTTTGGTGGCAGATGAACTGCGCGCCTCACATACCGGCGATCGGATTGTGGCGCGCTTTGAGGATGAAGACGAGTAAATTACTCTGCGTACTGAGGTGAGACGCCGCTTTCCGCGAGCGGAAGGATCGCATCAGGTCGTTTTCCTGGCTCGTCGTATAGCGTCACGTGCGTCACGCGATCGCCGCGCCAGAAGGTAATTTGCGTACCGACTGGCGTATGATGCACGTTCACTTCCGTCAGCGGCGCGCTGTTTGCCAGATCCCACAGACACACAAAACGCGCCTGCGGCAGGTGATTACGTATTACCAGATAGCTAAGATTGCGAATCGCCGGGTTATCGGGCGCCAGCCCTTGCCAGAGTTCACCATCACCGGATAGCCAGAGCGCAACGGTATCGCCGCCGCGCGCAAAGTGGCGCGGCTGACAGCCGTTCAGCGGCGTCACGGTTGCTTCGGTCATTCGCCGCAGCGGCCCGCTGAGCGAAAAAGGTTGGGCCAAGCCGCTCTGGTCCAGCGCCTGTGCCGCCAGATGCAGCGTCCAGTCGAGCTGCTGGCGATGCGGGTTCTCCACGGAGGACAGATCGATCAGCACATCTTCAAGCCACAGCAGGCGACGGCGGAAGCGCACGTCCCGCCAGGCCGTATCGTCCCACTCGACGCGGCTATGGCTGTTGAGCTCCGGCGGCGGTTTGCCCCAATCAACCTCGCTATCCAGCCACAGAAAGTCGTCATCCATATGCCAGCCCAGCACCTGCGGGTTGGCCGGAGGCTGGTTGCTCTGATTAACGCAAAGCGTATTGTGGGTGGCGCTGTTTTTGTAATAGTCGTAGTGCATTTTCGCGCCGTATCCTGTGGTGCCCATATCCGTGAGCAGCCAGCCGTCGCGATGCCAGAGCATCAGCCCCAGCCGGTCGTAATGGTCGTGCTCGCCGCCCCAGGGACTGTGCTTAATCAGCAGCGCCTGCTGCGGCCGTCGCCATAGCGTCAGACCCGCGCCCGGCGCAAACAGCGACTGCCGTGGGATGAGCGGCAGGCGGGATTCCGGCAGAGGCCGTTCGCGCCATAGCAGGGTTTCACGCTCATCGGGTGCCGTTTCGGTAAACTGCAGGACCGCGGCGTACTGCGGGTCACGCCAGATAAACCAGGCGAACTCGTACAGATCCCGGTGATGGAGTTTCTCCTGCCCGGCGAGGCAGTCATTAAGCCGGGGGAAAGTGCCGTCCGGCAGCAGCAGCGACAGTGGGAACTTCAGCATCGCCTGATACCAGGGACCGTCCAGCAGGCTCCAGCGGCTGCCGCGCGCCAGCTTTTCGAAGGCAAAAAAACCCTGCAGCGCGTAATAGTGGTAGTGAATCGAACCTTCAAACCAGATCCCTTCCGCCAGCAGGCCGTTTTCCAGCTGCCAGCGCAGGCCATACGGCTGGTTAACGGCAAACTCCAGCAGGGTTTCATCTTCGAGGACGAAACCCAGTACGCCAAGCGCCGCGCTGATTTTGACCTCATGGTTATGGATCTGCGGACTACGATGGTCGCGCAAAAACGTGGCCGCACAGCGCAGCAGGTTTTCACTGATATGCCGCTGCTCGCCGGGCGTCAGGCTGTCGCGAATAAAGTCATAACCCAGCGCCATTTCCAGAATGCAGTTGGCTTCGCACAGCGTCTGGGCGTTCATCTTTCCCGGTCCGTTGTTGGGAATATCGCCGTGAATCTCATAGCCGGGATAGACATCCGCGTAACCCATCAGCAGCGTGCGAACTTTATCGCGATACGCTGTTTCGCCGGTCAGCCGCCAAAGCAGGCCAAGCTGCTGACAGGCGCTGGCGTTTCGGCCATTCATCTCGCGCCACCAGGCGCCGTCCCACGGTTCGCCGCTAAATAGTTCCCCATCGACCGGGCAGGCATGCTGGTGGGGCGTATCCGCCCGCCACGTCAGGCGTACGCCGTGGCGCGGACAAAAGTAGTAGAGATTCCAGCTGGCGATGCCTGACTGCGGAATGCGAACCGCTGCCTGAAGTACCGGCTGCGCATCTTTCACCAGCCGCTCAAGCAGTCCGCTATTCGCGGCTGCGCGTCCGACAATGTCGGGCCAGAGCCCAGAAAATTGTTTCATTAGCGGTTATCCCTGACCTCTGACGATGCGGAAAGCGGGGCGATGAGCGTCGTGATATCGTCGGGATACTTCGCCCGCAGCCACTGCGCTTTGTCACGGAACAGCGGATCTTCCGGCCAGGCGTGCGCGGCGGTGGCGATATTGCGCAGCGCTTTCTTGTCATCCATTTTATCGAGGTCTTTCCAGGGCCATGGCGTATCACTGTTAATAAACCCGGCGATGTACTGATAGCCTTTGCGCAGGCTATGGTCGTCGAGGGTGAAGTTCCAGATATCGACGCCCGCTTTTTCGCCCAGTCGCCCGAGGCGGTTGTAGGCTTCGAGGTTGAAATTGCTGTAGTGCCACGGACGCGTGCGTTCCAGTTCGGCCATCTGGCGGCCTTCAATATCAAATTGTCCCGCAATACGCCGCAGCTGGGTGATGTACAGGCGCTTTTTCGCCTCGTCGATTTTACCGCTGAACAGGGCGAAGGCGGCGGCCTGCATATCAAAATAGCTGCCGTGATTGTTATGCCAGTTCTCTTCTTCAAAGCCGTTCTGGCTGGTGGTCATCCAGTGGTAATAGTCACCAAACCACTGCTTTAAAGCGCTAACGTCGTTATCGTTCAGCGCAGCTGAGGATTGCAGCAGGGCGATCGCGTCAACGACGTCAACCAGCGCGCGGCTATCAATAATGCCGATACCGCGTCCGGTATTAATACCGGGAATGGCCTGGGCATGCTGCAGGTTGGGGTTCATGCGCGTTTTGGGATCGAGAAACCAGCGCTTTAACTGCGCCGCCGCTTTTTGCGCGTAGCGATCGTCGTGAGAGAAGTACCACGCCAGCGCCAGCGTTGACACGTCGTTACTCATCTTCACCAGCCGGTTCTTATCGGTAGCGTCGCTATTGGCGTCAGGGTTGGTTTGCCCATCTTTGCGGATATAGGGAAGCCCGTCCTGGGTATCAGGGTTTGGCCACCAGTAAGGTGGAAAACTGTAGTAGTCGTGCTTGTTGCCGCTGGCGGCGACCAGCGTTTTATCCATCACCGAGAACAGCGGATGTTTGAGCGCCAGGTCGGCTTTTTTTAGCAGAGCCGCTTGCGCCTGAACAAATAGCGGGTCTTTCGCGGCAATCTGCTGGCGGCTGAAGGCTAAATCCTTTCCGTCTAGCGTGTACGGCTCAGCGGCATATGAGGAGGCGCTCAGGCCGGAACAAAACAGCGCAATGCCTAACAAACCTCGGCGAGGTATTGAGTTCATCGTGATAACCCTTCTGCAAATATGAGAAAAGATAACAAAAAAATTATACCTGACGCGTATTTAAAGGACGCGCAAAACAGGCGGTGTAATTAAAAACAATATATTTAAATATTCGATGGCGAGCAGTGTAAAAGACAAAGTGATTTTTTTTGTGACCTCCTTCAAGTTTAACGCCCTGGATAAATAATGACGCTATTAATGCAGTGTGCATCACGTATTTTGCCATTTTTCTATACTTTTTGATTTTTTTAACAAAAACGGTAAATTTATAAGTTGTTGATTTTTGTTATTATTTATTTTTGGTCACTTTTATTGTCACTTTTTGGTGTGATCTGTCTCAATTTTCTGATTTTTGAAACGCAATTTCTTTTTTGCATGGTTGTATTGGGAAATACATTTCTATCTAATGAATGGAAATATTTCTTGCGTCAGCTGTATTAACGCCTGAGCGATATTCAAATTTCTTTTTATGTATTAATTGAGAATTTAATTACCTTTGTGCCCTACAATAAAGGATATGCCATCATGTCTGCCAATAAATTGCGTTCATTGTTACTTCTTACCGCGCTCGGGCTCGGCGTTAGCCAAAGCTACGCCGCGACTACGCTCAACGTCTGGATCCGCGCCAGCAATGACTCGAAGAATATCTACAAACAAGAGGCGGAAAAGTTTGAAGAAAAAACCGGTATCAAAATTGAGTATTTCAACGCCACTACCGACTTTGAACAGCGACTGGCGCGCGCTACGGCGGGAAACGCCTTACCCGATCTGATTTTTAACGATGCGGCGTCGCTGGGGCAGTTTATCCAGTTGGGTATTGCTGAAGAAATTGACCCGCAGGCGATCGCGGGCGGCGACCAGCTATTCCAGACGGCATGGAAGAGTACCCGCTATATCGACGGTAAATACTATGGCGTACCGACCTCCGCGCAAACTTTCGCCCTGTTTGTGCGCAAAGACTGGCGGGAAAAACTGGGGCTGCCGCAGCCGAAGAGCTGGGATGATATTCAGGCCCTGGCAAAAGCCTTCACCACCCAGGATCCCGATGGCAACGGTAAAAATGATACCTACGGATTTATCGTTCCCGCCTCCACGACGCGCGGCTACGCCAGCTGGTTTATGAGCAGCTTTATCTGGCAGGCGGGCGGTGATTTCGTGACGGAACGCAGCGGAAAATTCAGCGCCTCGCTCAATACGCCGGAAGTGGCTCAGGCGATGAACTTTATGCGCACTATGATGTGCGACAAAGTCACGCAGCCGGGTGCGATTAACGCCACTACCGCCGACGTTATTCCCTCCTTCCGCTCCGGGCAAAGCGGCATGTTCTTCAGCGGCCCGTACCATATCGCGCTGTTCGATAAAGACCCTGGTAAAGACAACTTTGAAGTGATTCCGGTGGTGGGGCCGAAAGGTGAGGCCACCCTCGCCGAGGGCACCACGGTCTTTATGATGAAGAGCAGTGTACAGAAAGAGGCGGCGCGTCAATTTATCGAATTTATGATCTCCCCGGAAGGTCAGGAAATCGGCATGGGTAAAGGCAGCCAGCATATACCGGTGGTGCGCCTGCCGGTGAATAAGAACGTCGACGTCAAAGCCGTTTATCAGGACGCGCGCTGGGAGACTTTCGCCCGACTTTACAATGAACAGGGGCGCTACGTACCGCAAATTCCCAACTGGACGCCGGTACGTCAGGTGGCAGCCGAAGGCTTTAACCGCATTTTTGCCGACTGCGGCAGCGATATTGCCGCTGAGCTGAAGACGCTCGACGGCAAGGTGAACGCTGAGCTGAAAAAACAAAATGTGCTGGCTAACTGAGGACATAGGTTATGACGCTGCATGAGACGAAGTCCTCGCCGATAAAGCAGGCCGCTTCGCCTGACTCGGCCGGATGGCTGAGCGCAAAGCGTAAGCGGGCGCTGATCCCGTGGCTGTTTTTAGCGCCTGCGCTAATTATTTTCAGCTGGTTTAAGTTTATCCCGATGATTCAGGGTCTGGTGATGAGCTTTTACAAAGTCAACTTTAATCAGCCGAACGAGTGGGTAGGGCTGGATAACTTCACCCGCGCTTTTGCCGACGCCGAGCTGCACGCGGCGGTGGTGAACACGCTGCTGTACGTTGTGGTAACGATGTTCGCCGCGGCTATCCTGGCCTTTTTTCTCGCCATGTTGCTGGAAGGCCCGGCGCGCCATCTGCGTTTTATTCGCACCGCCATCTTTTTACCCGCGGTCACCAGCGCAGCGATCGTCGCCGAAATGTGGCGAATTTTATTCAACCCAACGCCCAACGGCGTGGTTAACCACATCCTGAGCTGGTTTGGCGTCGCCGACCAGGGCTTTCTTGCTAGCTCCGATCAGGCGCTGGGGGTCATCATGCTGCTGCATATCTGGAAGGCGGTGCCTTACAACATGGTGATTTTTATTGCCGGCCTGGCGGGGATCAGCCGCGATTTATACGATGCGGCGAACGTCGACGGCGCCAGCTGGTGGAACCGCCTGCGCTACGTCACGCTGCCTGGCATGATCCCGGCGCTCTCGGTGGTGCTGATGCTCTCCTTTATTCGTGGTTTTCGCGTGTTTGCCGAGGTGTATGCCACCACCGGCGGGGGACCGTCTAACGCCACGGAAATGGTCATGACCCACATCTATAAATTGGGTTTTGAGCAGTTTGACTATGGCTACGCTTCGGCGGTGTCGTTTCTGCTGTTCACCTTCACGGTGTTGTTAACCATTTGTCATCTGACGCTGAAAAAACGTATCGCCCGTTACTAAGGAGCCGCGATGTTAAGTAAACGTTGGGATACCGCAGGACGCTGGTGCATCTACGCGCTGCTGCTGATTGTCTTTGTCGGTCCGTTCTGGGGCATCGTCGCCACGGCATTCAGCGGTGCGCCGGTGAAACCGGGCGAACTGCTGGCCTGGCCGAATCAGTTCTCATTTGAAAACTTCATCTTTGCGTGGATGGATATTGGCGTCTGGCAGTATCTGCTGAACTCCATTCTGGTGGTGTTCTTCGGCACCGTTCTGCAGGTGTCGGTCAGCGCGCTGGCGGCCTATGCGCTGGCGCGTAAGAAGTTTCGCGGCGTGGCGCTGGTGAGCCTGGTGATTTTGTCCACCATGATGCTGCCGGAAGAGGTTATCGCCATTCCGCTGTACATGATTATTAACTGGCGGCTGCCGTTCATCGACGCCTCGCTGTACAACAGCTACCTCGGGATGATTTTACCGGTTGTCGGCTGGGCGTTTTCTATCTTTGTCCTGACTGAATTTATGTCGGCGATTCCGAAAGAGCTGGAGGAGGCGGCGCGGATTGATGGCGCTAACGAGTGGCAGATTTTCTTCCACGTCATCCTGCCGCTGGTGAAACCGGCGCTCGGAACGGTGGTGACCTTCGGCTTTATTATGATTTGGGACCAGTACCTGCTGCCGCTGATCGTGGTCAACCAGGACAGCCTGAATACCATTCCGGTGATCCTTGGTACGCTGCGTACCGATGAGAGCATCACGCCGAACATTTTTATCGCTATAACGCTGCTGGCGATGCTGCCCAGCATCATCGTCTACCTGGGTCTGCAAAAACATTTCAATCGCGGGATTATGTCCGGCGCGGTCAAAGGATAAGGAGTTACCGATGGGATCTGTTGTACTGAATAGCGTCCGTAAATCGTATGGTGATGCGCACGTGATTAAAGACGTGTCGTTGACAATCCCGGACGGCGAGTTCTGCGTCCTTGTGGGGCCCAGCGGCTGCGGAAAGTCCACGCTACTGCGCATGATCGCCGGACTGGAGGAGATCTCCGGCGGGGACGTGCACATCAACGAGCGTAACGTCACGGAAGTGGAGCCGAAGCTACGCGACATTGCGATGGTGTTCCAGAGCTATGCGCTCTACCCGCAGATGACGGTGCGTGAAAATATGGGCTTTGCCCTGAAGATGGCTAAACTGCCAAAAGCGGAGATCAATCAGAAGGTTAATGAAGCGGCGGCGCTACTGGGGCTGGAGCCGCTACTGGAGCGCCTGCCCAAAGATCTCTCCGGCGGCCAGCGCCAGCGCGTGGCGATGGGGCGGGCGATCGTGCGTAAGCCGCAGGTGTTTTTATTCGATGAACCGCTCTCCAACCTGGACGCCAAGCTACGTACCCAGGTGCGCGGCGAGATCCGCGAACTGCATCGTCGACTGAAAACCACCTCGGTGTACGTTACCCACGATCAGATTGAGGCCATGACCATGGGACAGATGATCGTCGTCCTGCGCGATGGGCGAATTGAACAGGCGGGTACCCCGCTGGAGCTGTACGACCGGCCGGCGAATCTGTTCGTGGCCGGATTTATCGGTTCGCCGGAGATTAACCAGCTTCCCGGCGAGGTTGTGCTGAACGGCAACGCGACCAGCTTGCGTCTGAAAGATGGCTCGCTGCTGGCGTTGCCTGCGGGTTTACGGGTGATTGACGGCCAGCAGGTGGTGTACGCCATTCGCCCCGAGCAGGTCAACGTGGTCCATGAAGCGCGCGACGATGCGCTGGCGGCGACGGTGACGGCGGTGGAGAACACCGGTTCGGATATGCAGCTGTTCTGCGATACCGGCGGCGGGGCGTTTACCTCGGTGTTCAAACAGCGTCTGGCAGTAAAAGAGGGGGATAAGATCTGGCTACAGCCGAAACTCTCGGGCGTGCACCTGTTCGATGCGCAAAGCGGTCAACGCATAGCGTGCCGGGAGGTAAATTAAGGTGGCGATGAAGCTGTACACCCTTGATGAAACCTGCCTGGAAAACGCCCGGGCGGGCTTAAAACAGCCGTTTTCGCCGCTGCAGCTGGCGCTGAGCAAGCTGGTGTCGGAGGCTGACATTCTGCGCCGTGAAGCGCCGGAAAGCGTGGTGCACAAAAAACTGCGCCCGGCGAGCGGCGATGCGCACGATTACTACAGTCTGGGGACCTACTGGTGGCCAAACCCGCGGCGTCCCAACGGGTTACCCTATATTCGCCGCGACGGGCATATTAATCCGCAGTGTGAGAACAACGATACCGACACCTCGCGCATTATCCGCATGTGCGAACGGTGTCTGACCCTGGGACTGGCGTGGTACTTCACCGGCCAGCGCCAGTACGCGCAGGCGGCGGCCGCGCAGATCCGCTGCTGGTTCCTCGATGCCGACACGCGAATGAATCCGCATCTGAACTATGGCCAGGCAATCCCGGGGATTGTTTCCGGCCGCGGCACCGGGCTGATTGACACCCGCTTAATGTGGATGGTGGTGGACACCATCGGTTTGATTAACACGGCGAGTGTGCTTGATACCGACGATATAATCGGCCTGCACCAGTGGTTCCGCGATTTTAACCACTGGATGTACTACAGCGACATTGGCCACTCAGAGTACGTCTGGCACAACAACCACGGCACCTGGTACGACGCCCAGCGGACGGTTAACGCGCTTTTCTATGGCGATAAAGGGCTGGCGGCGCGGATCATCGAGCAGGGGATCACCCAGCGGATGGCGGCGCAGATTGATCAGGATGGCAAACAGACCATGGAGCTCGAACGTACTATCCCTTTCCACTACTCGCTGTTTAACCTGGAAGCGCATCTGCTGCTCAACCGCTATGCCGAGCACGTCGAGTTTGACCGTTGGAACGCCATCCGCGATGGGCGAGGCGTGAAGCAGGGGATCGATTACCTGGTGCCGTTTATTCGGGAACCGGATCTCTGGCCCTACAGCGACCTGCAGGGAATCGTGTGGGATAGCGCGCTGCGCGTGCTGCTGCAGTCAGTGAGGGGCTACGCAAAACAATCTGCCAGCTATCGTGAAGCGCTGAAATGTGTGCCGCAGGAGACGCTGCAGCTGAAGGAACAGCTCATGTGGTGTCCGGGCTGATAGAACAATGCTTCTTGCCTCCTGACGGCGCCGTGGCTGGTCGGCCTGGCTGGTATGTAGCCCGTAGTAAAAGGCGTTTACGCCGCTATCCGGGGAATGCGCCGGATAGCGGCTTTGGCGCGGCTTCTTCCCGGGCGGCGCTACGCTTGCCCGGGCTACGGGGCCACGGCTGTCTTACACTGCGGCGATGATTTTAATCTCGACTTTGTACTTAGGATTCATCAGCTTCGCCTGTACCGTACAGCGCACCGGGGCATGACCGGCGACGACCCACGCATCCCACGCCTGGTTCATCGCCGCAAAGTCTGCGCCATCGGCAAGGAAAATCGTCGCATCAAGAATACGCGACTTGCTGCTGCCCTGTTTCTCCAGCACCGCGTCAATCTGCGCCAGGGTATCGGCGGTTTGCGCGCAGGCGTCGGCATCCAGGTTGGACGGCACGCCGGTGTAGTACAGCGTCTGGTTGTGGATCACCACATCAGACCAGCGGGCTTCGGCATCAATACGCGTAATGGTCATGTTTATTTCCTCTTTGTTCCGGTTCATTAAGCTGCGGCAAGACTGCCACAATGTTGCACCTGCGTCACTACCCGCACTGGCGAAAACCCCTCCACCCTGACATAATCACTGTCCAAATAACCAGGGGGTAATGTGATCGACGATTTTGCAGCAGACGGCCAGCTGGCCAGCGCGATTGCGGGATTTAAACCGCGCGAGCCGCAGCGCCAGATGGCTTTTGCCGTCGCCAGCGCGATTGAAGAAACCCGTCCGCTGGTGGTTGAAGCGGGCACTGGGACCGGGAAAACCTACGCCTACCTGGCGCCGGCGCTGCGCGCCAACAAGAAAGTCATTATCTCCACCGGCTCGAAAGCGCTACAGGATCAGCTCTACAGTCGCGATTTGCCGACCGTCGCCAAAGCGCTGAAGTACACCGGCAAGCTGGCCCTGCTGAAAGGGCGGTCGAACTACCTGTGCCTTGAGCGTCTGGAGCAGCAGGCCCTTGCCGGGGGAGACCTGCCGGTGCAAACCCTCAGCGACGTTATTCTGCTGCGTTCATGGTCTAACCAAACCGTCGATGGCGATATCAGCACCTGCGTTAGCGTCGCCGAAGATTCCCAGGCCTGGCCGCTGGTCACCAGCACCAACGACAACTGCCTCGGCAGCGACTGCCCGTTATATAAAGACTGTTTTGTAGTTAAGGCGCGGAAAAAGGCGATGGATGCCGACGTGGTCGTCGTCAACCATCATTTGTTCCTCGCCGATATGGTGGTCAAAGAGAGCGGCTTTGCCGAGCTGATTCCCGAAGCGGAAGTGATGATCTTCGACGAAGCGCATCAGCTACCGGATATCGCCAGCCAGTACTTTGGGCAATCGCTCTCCAGCCGCCAGCTGCTGGACCTGGCGAAAGATATCACGATTGCTTATCGTACCGAGCTCAAAGACACCCAGCAGCTGCAGAAGTGCGCCGACCGACTGGCCCAGAGCGCGCAGGATTTTCGCCTGCAGCTGGGGGAACCAGGCTATCGCGGCAATCTGCGCGAACTACTGGCTGACCACAACATTCAGCGCGCGCTGCTGCTGCTTGATGATGCGCTCGAACTCTGTTACGACGTGGCAAAGCTGTCGCTGGGCCGCTCGGCGCTGCTTGATGCCGCCTTTGAGCGGGCAACCCTTTATCGCGGCCGCCTGAAGCGGCTAAAAGAGACCAGCCAGCCGGGCTTTAGCTACTGGTATGAGTGTACTTCACGTACCTTCACCCTGGCGCTGACCCCGCTGACGGTGGCGGATAAATTTAAAGAGGTGATGGCGCAAAAATCGGGAAGCTGGATCTTTACCTCGGCGACGCTCTCGGTCAATGACGATTTACGTCATTTCACCGATCGCCTGGGCATCGGCGAAGCGCAAACGCTGCTGCTGCCCAGCCCCTTTGATTATGCCCATCAGGCGCTGCTGTGCGTGCCGCGAAATCTGCCGTTACCCAACCAACCCGGCGCGGCGCGGCATCTGGCAGCGATGCTCAAACCGCTGATTGAGGCCAACGACGGGCGCTGCTTTATGCTGTGCACTTCCCACGCCATGATGCGCGATCTGGCGGAGCAGTTTCGCGCCACCATGACCCTGCCGGTGCTGCTGCAGGGGGAAACCAGTAAAGGTCAGCTTTTACAGCAGTTCGTCAGCGCCGGAAATGCGCTGCTGGTGGCGACCAGCAGCTTCTGGGAAGGCGTGGACGTGCGCGGCGATGCCCTCTCGCTGGTGATTATCGACAAACTGCCGTTCACCTCGCCGGACGATCCGCTACTCAAAGCGCGGATGGAGGATTGCCGTCTGCGCGGCGGCGATCCCTTTGATGAGGTGCAACTCCCGGACGCGGTGATTACACTTAAACAGGGCGTGGGGCGTCTGATCCGCGATGTTACCGATCGTGGGGTACTGGTTATCTGCGACAACCGTCTGGTGATGCGTCCCTACGGTGCGACCTTCCTCGCCAGCCTGCCGCCCGCGCCGCGCACGCGCGACATCCGCCGGGCGGTACGCTTTCTTGCGGTGCCGCCGGCGAGGTAATCCGACGCAAAATGTGGTAAGCTGCGCGCCATTTTGTCAATCTGCTAGAGCGAGAGCGCGACAACCCATGCGAATTTTAGCTATCGATACCGCCACGGAGGCCTGCTCCGCGGCGCTGTGGAATGATGGCACCCTCAGTGCTCATTTTGAAATCTGCCCCCGTGAACATACCCAACGTATCCTGCCTCTGGTGCAGGAGGTCCTCAATGAAAGCGGCACGCAATTAACCGACCTTGACGCGCTGGCCTTTGGCCGCGGGCCGGGGAGCTTCACCGGCGTGCGTATCGGTATCGGTATCGCCCAGGGGCTGGCGCTGGGAGCCGAGCTGCCGATGATCGGCGTGTCCACGTTGGCAACCATGGCGCAGGGCGCGTGGCGCAAAACCGGCGCAACCCGCGTACTGGCGGCCATCGACGCCAGAATGGGCGAGGTCTACTGGGCGGAATATCAGCGCGATGAGCAGGGCGTCTGGCACGGCGAAGAGAGTGAAGCGGTGCTTAAGCCGGAAGCGGTTCGCGAGCGTCTGCAGCAGCTGGAAGGCGAGTGGGCCACCGTTGGCACCGGCTGGCAGGCGTGGCCGGATCTGGCTAACGGCTGCGGTTTAACGCTCGCCGATGGCGCTATTCAGCTGCCTGAAGCGCAGGATATGCTGCCGCTGGCCTGCCACCTGTTTACGGCGGGAAAAACCGTGGCCGTCGAACACGCTGAACCGGTTTATTTACGTAATGAAGTGGCGTGGAAGAAACTTCCTGGCCGCGAGTGAATCTCAGTAACTATAAGTCTGAGAAGAAGGAAGGGGTCGCGTCATGGCGGGTCAAAAAAGGGTAGTGCGTTGGTTAGTCGCGGCGGCAGTGGTCGCTGCGCTGAGCGGGTGCGCTTCGGTACCGGATGCCATAAAGGGCACCACTCCGACGCCGCAGCAGGATTTAGTCCGGGTGATGAACGCGCCGCAGCTGTATGTCGGTCAGGAAGCGCGTTTTGGCGGCAAGGTGGTTAGCGTGCAGAACCAGCAGGGTAAAACCCGCCTGGAAATTGCCACCGTTCCGCTCGACGGCGCCGCGCGCCCGGAGCTGGGCGAACCGTCGCGTGGGCGTATTTTTGCCGACGTGAACGGCTTTATCGACCCGGTGGATTTTCGTGGGCAACTGGTCACCGTGGTTGGCCCCATCGTCGGCGTCGTCGACGGCAAAGTGGGGAATACGCCCTATAAATTCATGCTGATGAATGCGACCGGCTACAAGCGCTGGAACGTTGTGCAGCAGGTGGTCATGCCCCCGCAGCCAATGATGGACCCGTGGATGTTCGGCCCGCGGCCTTGGGGCTACGGTTACGGCGGCTGGGGCTGGTATAACCCGGGCCCTGCCGAAGTCAGAAACGTCGTAACAGAATGATTTTGTAGATATTGTAAGCAAAAAGAAACAGCGGCTGGTCCGCTGTTTCTTCGTTTTCAGTCAAATAAGAAAAATAAATAGTGACGCGCTTCGCAACCTGTACAACGCCTAATTAATAAACTGGTACGCTGAGTTAATATAATGTTAACAGAATGTTTGTTGATCAGGGGCTGTGATGACGACGAATAACTATTTCAGAGGTGATGCAGTGAAAAAGGTTTGGCTAAACCGTTATCCCGCGGACGTTCCTGCGGAGATAAACCCTGACCGCTATCAATCCCTGGTTGAACTGTTTGAACACGCCGTGCGCCGCTATGCCGACCAACCGGCATTTATCAATATGGGCGAGGTGATGACCTACCGTAAGCTGGAGGAGCGCAGCCGGGCGTTTGCCGCTTACCTTCAGGAAGGGTTGGGCCTGCAAAAAGGCGACCGCGTCGCCCTCATGATGCCGAACCTGTTGCAATATCCGGTGGCGCTGTTTGGTATCCTGCGCGCGGGGATGATTGTGGTGAACGTCAATCCGCTCTACACCCCACGCGAACTGGAGCACCAGCTCAACGACAGCGGCGCCGCCGCCATCGTGATTGTCTCTAACTTCGCGCATACCCTGGAAAAGGTGGTCGATAAAACCCAGGTTAAGCACGTGATTTTAACCCGTATGGGCGATCAGCTTTCCCCGGCGAAAGGCACTCTGGTTAACTTTGTGGTGAAGTACATCAAACGGCTGGTGCCAAAATACCATCTGCCGGACGCCATTTCGTTTCGCAGCGCGCTGCAGCACGGCTACCGTATGCAGTACATCAAGCCGGAAATCGTCTCTCAGGATCTCGCCTTTCTCCAGTATACCGGCGGAACAACCGGCGTGGCGAAGGGGGCGATGCTGACGCATCGCAATATGCTGGCGAACCTTGAACAGGTCAACGGCACCTACGGACCGCTGCTGCATCGCGGCAAAGAGCTGGTCGTTACCGCGCTCCCGCTGTATCACATTTTTGCGCTGACCATGAACTGCCTGCTGTTTATCGAGCTGGGCGGGCAGAACCTGCTGATCACCAACCCGCGCGACATTCCGGGCCTGGTCAAAGAGCTGGCGAAATATCCCTTTACCGCGATGACCGGGGTCAACACCCTGTTTAACGCGCTGCTCAATAACAAAGAGTTTCAGCAGCTCGACTTCTCCTCCCTGCATCTCTCCGCCGGCGGCGGCATGCCGGTGCAGCAGGTGGTGGCCGAACGCTGGGTTAAGCTGACCGGGCAGTATCTGCTTGAAGGCTATGGCCTGACCGAGTGTGCGCCGCTGGTGAGCGTCAACCCGCACGATATTGACTATCACAGCGGCAGCATCGGCCTGCCGGTGCCCTCCACCGAAGCGAAGCTGGTGGATGACGACGATAATGAAGTGCCGCCGGGGGAGCCGGGGGAGCTGTGCGTGAAAGGGCCGCAGGTGATGCTGGGATACTGGCAGCGTCCTGATGCCACCGCGGAAATTATT
Source organism: Klebsiella sp. BDA134-6 (assembly GCF_015601345.1). Lineage (NCBI taxonomy): Bacteria > Pseudomonadati > Pseudomonadota > Gammaproteobacteria > Enterobacterales > Enterobacteriaceae > Klebsiella > Klebsiella sp. BDA134-6. The sequence goes on along the minus strand of NZ_CP064784.1, from coordinate 3,616,722 downwards.
AAGGACGGCTGGCTGCATACTGGCGACATCGCGGTGATGGATGAAGAGGGCTTCCTGCGCATCGTCGACCGCAAAAAAGATATGATTCTTGTCTCGGGCTTTAACGTCTATCCGAATGAAATCGAAGATGTGGTAATGCAGCACGCCGGGGTACAGGAAGTGGCCGCGGTAGGTGTGCCGTCCGGCAGTAGCGGTGAAGCAGTGAAAATTTTCGTAGTCAAGAAAGACCCGACGCTGACGGAAGAGATGCTGATTACCTTTTGCCGTCGGCAGCTAACCGGCTACAAGGTCCCGAAGCTGGTGGAGTTTCGCGATGAGCTGCCGAAATCTAACGTCGGGAAAATTTTACGTCGAGAACTGCGTGACGAAGCCCGCGCTAAAGTAGACAATAAAGCCTGAGCTAAGAGTGAATCGCCAGACGCCGGCTAAGCCGGCGTTTTTTATGGGCGCAAGTTAAGAGAGTATGATTTGAACTATCAGATGATCACCACCAACGATGGCCTTCGCGCCGTCTGTGACGCGGCAAGCGCGGTTTCCGCCATTGCGCTGGATACGGAGTTTGTCCGTACTCGCACCTACTACCCACAGCTCGGTCTGCTCCAGCTGTTCGACGGCAACCAGGTTTCGCTGATCGACCCGCTGGTCATCACCGACTGGGAACCGATGCGCGAACTGCTGCTGAATAAGGACGTGACCAAATTTCTGCACGCCGGTAGCGAGGATCTGGAAGTATTCCTTAATGCCTTTCATCTGATGCCGCAGCCGCTGATCGATACGCAAATTCTGGCCGCCTTTTGCGGTCGCCCGATGTCCTGGGGCTTTGCGTCGATGGTGGAAGAGTTTACCGGCGTGGCGCTGGATAAAAGTGAATCCCGTACCGACTGGCTGGCGCGTCCGCTAACCGAACGCCAGTGCATTTATGCCGCCGCCGATGTCTGGTACCTGCTGCCGATTGCCGAAAAGCTGATGGCCGAAACCGACAGCGCAGGCTGGCTCTCCGCCGCGCTGGATGAGTGTCAGCTGATGCAGCAGCGTCGCCAGGAGGTGCAGGATCCTGCCGAGGCGTGGCGCGATATCGGTAACGCCTGGCAGCTGCGGACTCGCCAGCTGGGCTGCCTGCAGCTGCTGGCGGACTGGCGTTTGCGTAAAGCGCGGGAGCGCGACCTGGCCGTCAACTTTGTCATTCGAGAAGAACATTTGTGGAACGTGGCGCGCTATATGCCTGGCAGTCTGGGGGAACTTGATAGCCTGGGACTGTCGGGCAGCGAAATTCGTTTCCACGGCAAGACGCTGATCGGCCTCGTCGAGAAAGCGCAGGCGCTGCCGGAAGAGGCGCTGCCTGAGCCGCTGCAGAACCTGATCGATATGCCGGGCTACCGCAAGCTGTTTAAAGATATTAAAGCGCTTGTGCAGACCGTGAGCGCCGAGAAAGGTGTCAGCGCCGAGCTGCTGGCCTCAAGAAGGCAGATTAACCAGCTGCTGAACTGGCACTGGGGATTAAAAAGCGGCAACGGGCAGCCTGAGCTGGTTTCCGGCTGGCGCGGCGCATTAATGGCCGATCGCCTGAATGCGCTATTAAGCGAGTACCCGCGCTAGCGTGTAGTCTGCAAAGTAAAAAACCGGCTACGCATCGCGTTGCCGGTTTTTTTAACGCTTACAGGCTCAGGATTTCGACTCTTCAGTTTCCGGCAGGGTCACGTTCAGCTCCAGAATCGAAATATCACCGTCTCTCTGCTCAAGCTGCACGCTGACCATCTCCGGGTCGATTTGCACATATTTGCAAATCACTTCAAGAATGTCTTTACGCAGCTGCGGAAGATAGTGCGGTTCCGCGTCGCCGCGACGGCGCTCCGCGACGATGATTTGCAGGCGCTCTTTCGCAATGTTGGCCGTGTTCTTTTTCCGCGAGAGAAAAAAGTCGAGTAATGCCATAATTTATCCTCCGAACAGGCGTTTGAGGAAACCTTTCTTCTCTTCTTCTACGAAGCGGAAAGGACGTTCTTCTCCGAGCAGACGTTCAACGGTATCGGCATAGGCTTTGCCCGCGTCCGAGGTATCATCCAGAATAACCGGTTCGCCCTGGTTAGACGCGCGCAGGACGGACTGATCTTCCGGAATCACGCCCACCAGATTGATGCGCAGAATTTCCAGCACGTCTTCCATGCTCAGCATGTCGCCTTTGTTGACGCGGCCTGGGTTATAGCGGGTCAGCAGCAGATGCTCTTTAATCGGATCTTCACCTTTTTCCGCACGGCGGGATTTAGAGGCCAGGATGCCGAGGATACGGTCGGAGTCGCGAACGGAGGAGACTTCCGGGTTGGTGGTGATAATGGCTTCATCAGCGAAGTACAACGCCATCAGCGCACCGGTTTCGATGCCTGCAGGGGAGTCACAGACGATAAAATCAAAATCCATTTTTTTCAGTTCTTCGAGAACTTTGTCTACGCCTTCACGGGTCAGGGCGTCTTTGTCACGCGTCTGGGAGGCCGGGAGGATATAGAGGTTCTCCGTGCGCTTGTCTTTGATAAGCGCCTGGTTCAGCGTGGCATCGCCCTGGATGACGTTGACGAAGTCATAAACGACCCGGCGTTCACAGCCCATGATCAGGTCAAGGTTACGCAGGCCGATGTCGAAGTCGATAACGACCGTTTTCTTTCCCTTCTGGGCCAAACCTGTAGCGATGGCCGCGCTGGAGGTGGTCTTGCCAACGCCTCCTTTACCCGAAGTCACAACAATAATGCGTGCCATAGAAATTCCTTGTTAAAAAGGGATTAATTCAACGATTGAATCGTCAAAGCGCTATCGTCTAAACGTAGACGTGCCGCTTTGCCATAAAATTCGGCCGGAATGTTATCACTCAGCCAGTATTCCCCGGCGATGGAAACCAGTTCCGCCGAGAGGTTCGTACAAAATATTTGGGCTTCTCTGTCGCCGCCAGCGCCGGCAAGCGCTCGTCCCCGCATCATGCCATATACATGGATATTACCATCGGCAATAAGTTCAGCCCCGGCACTCACATGGTTTGTAACAATTAGATCACAGTGTGGCGCATAAATACGCTGACCGGAACGTACCGGCTGATCAATCAAACGCGTTTTTGTGATCTGATTAACAACTGGCGGCGGTGCGACAGGTTCTGGCGGGGCCTGACGGGTGGTTTTTTCTTTCCCTTCGGTTAATAACGGTATCCCGGCGCGGTCAATTTCGGTTTTCAACCGAGGAAGTTTACATCCGCTTACGCCCATAATACGCAGCCCGGTGGCCGCAATAGCTTCATGGAGAGGGCGCCAGTCGACGTCATCTTCAATGCTGCTGATATTCACTACCACGGGGGCATGACGTAAAAAGGCGGGAGCCTGGGCGATTTTGTCTTCTAACGCCTGACGAATAACCTCGGGATTTGCATCGTGCAAATGAACCACAGATAAGGTGAAGCTACTGCCCTTAAGTTCGATTGGCGTATTTGACATCCTGGCCTTACTCAATTTGCTGTTTATCACTCGCTGAAGTGCGGTGATATTCCGAAGACTAAAAGGCATGTTATAGTCACTCATATATAGAGGCAAGTGACCGCAGGTCTAATTCCGAGTAAAACTATGTTTTGTGTGATCTATCGAAGTACTAAACGTGAACAAACCTATTTATATGTCGAAAAAAAGGACGATTTCTCACGCGTTCCTGACGAATTAATGTATAGCTTCGGTACGCCTAAACTGGCAATGATTCTGCCGCTTGATGGACGAAAAAAACTCATCCACGCCGATTTGGATAAAGTGAAGCAGGCGCTGACCGATCAGGGCTATTACCTTCAACTCCCTCCGCCATCTGAAAATTTACTTAAGAAACACCTGGCGGAACAGGGGAATAAATCTGATTAACCCACAGAGGTAAAAAATGTACCAACATCATAACTGGCAGGGTGCGCTACTGGATTATCCGGTAAGCAAAGTGGTTTGCGTGGGCAGCAACTATGCAAAACACATCAAGGAGATGGGCAGTGCGACGCCGGAAGAGCCGGTGCTGTTTATTAAACCTGAGACGGCGCTATGCGATATCCGCCAGCCGTTGGTGCTTCCTGAGGGCCTGGGTTCGGTGCACCATGAAGTTGAGCTGGCGGTGCTGATTGGCGGCACGCTGCGTCAGGCGACGGAAGATCACGTGCTCAAAGCCATTGCCGGCTATGGCGTGGCGCTGGACCTCACCCTGCGCGATCTGCAGGGTAAACTGAAAAAGGCCGGTCAGCCGTGGGAAAAGGCGAAAGGGTTTGATAACGCCTGTCCGATTTCCGGGTTTATTCCCGCCGCCGACTTTCACGGCGACGCGCAGAATACGCCGCTGAGCCTGAAGGTAAATGGCGAGGTGCGCCAGCAGGGCACCACGGCAGATATGATTCATAAAATTGTGCCGCTGATCGCCTATATGTCGCGCTTCTTCACCCTGAAAGCCGGTGATGTGGTGCTGACCGGTACCCCGGAAGGCGTGGGGCCGCTCGCCAGCGGCGACGAGTTGGAAGTGGGTTTTAACGGCTTATCGCTGACCACCCGCGTACTGTAACGACCTCTTGCCGCCATCTCCGGGCGGCAAAACTTGCAACGGCGTGCCAGACTGGTTATAAGGTGCACCCTGAATTGCAATGACGGACATCCCAATGAGCGAACAACCTTTCTGGCAACAAAAAACACTGGATGAAATGAGCGATGCGGAGTGGGAATCACTTTGCGACGGCTGCGGACAGTGCTGCCTGCATAAGCTGATGGATGAGGATACCGACGAAATCTATTTCACCAACGTCGCCTGCCGTCAGCTGAATATCAAAACCTGCCAGTGCCGTAACTATGAGCGCCGTTTCGAATATGAACCGGACTGCATTAAGCTAACCCGCGACAACCTGCCTACGTTTGAATGGCTGCCGCCGACCTGCGCCTATCGTCTGCTGGCGGAAGGTCAACCGCTGCCGCACTGGCACCCGCTGTTAACCGGTTCGAAGGCGGCGATGCATGGCGAACGCATCTCGGTGCGCCATATTGCGGTGAAAGAAGCCACCGTGGTTGACTGGCAGGATCATATTTTAAATAAACCAGACTGGGCGCAGTAGGCGCTCAGTTAGTTTTTCTTCGCGTGGAACAGCCCGCTTTCACCGTCGGTGTCGTCAGCAACCCAAAAGTTAATATTGAACTGCGCGTCGTCGCTGAGCTCAATGCGGTGCCAGTACTGCGGCGGGCTGGTTGCGAACTGCCCGGCGTTGATCACCACTTTTGCCTCCGGTTCTGTCGCCTGTTCATCGGCGAAACCATAGTAGGTTACCGTGCCTTCCATCACGCAAAGCTGGCCGAAAACACCCGCAGCGGTGTTGTGATGCGTCAATAGAGCGGCAGGGACAGTCTGTTTGGTAAAGAATGGCGTGGAGCGTTTTACTTTCCAGCTAGCGGGAATATGCAGATGAGACATGATTTGCTCCTTGGTTGATATCTATAAGATGCATTTAATATGCATCTTTATCTAACTGACGTCAACGCGCGGGCAAAAAAAAACGCTCCCGGAGGAGCGTTTTATCAGCAATCGTTTTTAGCGACCGAACAGATCGCGTTTTTTAGGTTTAAACGGCTGAGCGATAAGCACCAGCGCGCCGACAACCAGATAGGCGGCGAAGATGCCGACCAGCCACTGCGGCATTTCCAGCGTCAGGAATTCCCACTGGCGCACGGAGCAGTCGCCGGTCGCGACGAAGACCTGAGGCAGCCATTTATCCAGCGGCAGCCACGTTGGGAAACGGGCCGCGAAATCGCAGGTCTGGAAGGGGGAAGGGTGAAGCTGAATCATGGTGTGTTCCCATGCTAGCTGCAGTCCGCGCACGGCGCTGTAGAGCCAGATAATTATCGCCACATAGCGCAGAGGCGATTTCGGCGCGATGGCGCCAACAATGCCCGCCCCCATAATGCCAAATAGCGCACAGCGTTCGTAAATACACAGTACGCAGGGTTGCAGCAGCATGACGTGCTGGAACCACAAAGCAACCAATTCAAGAATAAACGCGGTTAGCGCCATCAGGAGCCAGGCACCGCGTCCCCTTGAGCACTGGTTTAAATATCGCAACATAATCATTTCCCTGGAACATGCTAAATCATGGCAGTGTAAACGAAAACCGAAGCGACGCCAGCAGCTAGTCTGAAAATATTACGTAAGCGAATATAGAATACCCGGGTTTTTGATCCGGGCATTGCTTTTTTATTTGAGCAACTGAGGCGTCACCAGCCAACCATGCTCCAGCATCCACTGGGTAGCCGGCATCAAGGTAAACTCGACGCATGCCAGTCCGACCAGGGTCAGAACGATGGTATACGGCAGCGCCATCCACACCATACGGCCGTAGGAGAGACGAATCAGCGGGGCCAGCGCGGAAGTCAGCAGGAACAGAAAAGCGGCCTGACCGTTCGGCGTGGCGACCGATGGCAGGTTGGTGCCGGTATTGATCGCGACTGCCAGCAGCTCGAACTGCGACAAACTGATGGTTCCCTGCTCCAGCGCAGACTTGACCTCGTTGATATAGACGGTGCCGACGAAGACGTTATCCGAAATCGACGACAGCAGGCCGTTAAACAGGTAAAACAGCGACAGCTGGGCGTGCGGCGAGGCCTGGAGAACAAATTCGATCACCGGCGCAAACAGGTGTTGATCGATAATCACCGCCACAACGGCGAAAAAGACCGTCAGCAGCGCGGTAAACGGTAGCGCTTCGGTAAACGCTTTGCCGATGGCGTGTTCATCGGTGACCCCGGAGAACGTGGTCGCCAGAATGATAACCGACAGGCCAATCAGGCCGACTTCCGCAAGGTGTAGCGCCAGGGCGATGATTAGCCAAACGCCGATAACCCCCTGGGCGATAAGACGCAGGCGATCCTGACGGCTGCGGCTCAGACGGCTACGATCGTCAAAATCCTGGAGGACTTTACGCACCGTTGGCGGCAGCGGTTCGCCGTAGCCAAACAGGCGGAATTTCTCAAGCATCATGCAGGTGAGCAGGCCACCGAGCAGCACCGGTAAGCTTATCGGCAGCATCCGCATGAAAAATTCGCCGAAGTGCCAGCCCGCGGCTTTGGCGATAATGAGATTCTGCGGTTCGCCGACCATCGTCATTACGCCGCCGAGCGCGGTGCCGACCCCGGCGTGCATCATCAGGCTGCGCAGGAAGCCGCGAAACTGCTCCAGGACATCGCGATAGTGCTGCTCAATATGGCTGTCGTCGAGCATATTGTCATCGTCCGGCCGCGCCGAAGCGACTTTGTGATAAATACCGTAGAAACCCACGGCAACGCTGATCACGACCGCGACAACGGTCAGCGCGTCGAGGAAGGCGGAGAGGAAAGCGGACGCGATGCAAAACGCCAGCGACAGCAGCATTTTGCTGCGGATGCCAAGCAGCAAACGGGTGAAGATGAACAGCAGCAGTTGCTTCATGAAGTAGATCCCCGCCACCATAAACATCAGCAGCAGCAGGACTTCAAGATTAGCGGCAACTTCTTCGCGAATATGCCCGGGCGTGGTCATCCCGATAAATACAGCTTCGATTGCCAGCAGGCCGCCCGGCAGCAGCGGATAACATTTGAGCGCCATCGCCAGGGTGAAAATAAATTCGATAACCAGCAGCCATCCGGCAAAAAACGGATGAAGATAAAAGACCAGCGGATTAACGATTAAGAAAATGATAAGAGTGAGTTTGTACCAGTCCGGGGACTGACCAAGAAAATTGCGCCACAGGGCGCGGCCATACGACATTTCCACGACAGACATCCTTTCTCCGCCAAATTCTGAAACATGATTTTATGCGTAACTATACGCAAGATTACCAGTTGCGCAAAACAGGGCGCAACTTTCTTCGCATCACATTCTTTAGCCGTAGATAGTGTGAAATGAAAAGTTGAAAATGAAACGGCGATCCCTTTTTAATTACTTTCTGGCGCTATCTGCCTTATGGCCGCTCTGGTATGATGAGTCGAATAGCAACGCTGTGTAATGGAAATCTTATTATGGTCATTAAGGCGCAAAGCCCTGCGGGTTTCGCTGAAGAGTACATCATTGAAAGTATCTGGAATAACCGCTTTCCTCCTGGTTCAATTCTTCCCGCTGAACGTGAACTTTCTGAACTGATTGGTGTTACCCGTACAACCTTACGTGAAGTGTTGCAGCGTCTGGCGCGCGATGGCTGGTTAACCATTCAGCACGGTAAGCCTACCAAGGTGAACAACTTCTGGGAAACTTCAGGCCTGAATATTCTCGAAACCCTGGCGCGTCTCGATCATGACAGCGTACCCCAGTTGATTGATAATCTGCTGTCCGTACGAACCAATATTTCGACGATTTTTATCCGTACCGCTTTCCGCCAGCATCCTGACAAGGCGCTGGAAGTTCTGGCGAGCGCGCGTGAAATTGAAGATCACGCCGACGCTTTTGCTGAACTCGATTATAACATTTTCCGCGGTCTGGCCTTTGCTTCAGGAAATCCCATTTACGGCCTTATCCTCAATGGAATGAAAGGCTTATACACTCGGATTGGCCGTCACTATTTTGCCAACCCGGAAGCGCGTAGCCTGGCGCTCGGCTTCTATCACCAGCTGGCGAAGGTATGTGAAGAAAAGCTTCATGAACAGGTTTATGAAATCGTGCGCCGCTACGGGCATGACAGCGGTGAGATCTGGCACCGTATGCAGAAGAATTTGCCGGGTGACCTGGCGATTAATATGCGCTAGACCCGCCAATGAATAAAAAACGCCCGGCGCTATCACCGGGCGTTTTGCTTGTCAGGCGCTACAGCGGATTGGGCCGCGGCGGCGTGCGTTCTAGCAGCTCAACGCTACCATCGGCGTTTTGCTGCTCAAGAAGAACGTCAAACCCCCACAGGCGGTGGACGTGTTTAAGCACCTCGCGACGACCTTTATCCAGCGGCACGCGGTTATGCGGCACATAGCGCAGGGTGAGCGAGCGGTCGCCGCGCAGGTCAACGTTCCATACCTGAATATTCGGCTCGAGGTTGCTCAGGTTGTACTGCGCTGAAAGCTTCGAACGAATCTCACGATATCCCTCTTCATTATGAATAGCGGATATTTCCAGATAGTTGTTGTGATCGTCATCGAGTACGGTAAAGAAGCGGAAATCACGCATGATTTTCGGCGACAGAAACTGGCTGATAAAGCTCTCATCTTTGAAGTCGCGCATCGCGAAGTGTAGGGTTTCAAGCCAGTCTGAACCGGCAATATCCGGGAACCAGTATCGGTCCTCTTCCGTCGGCGACTGACAAATACGTTTGATATCCTGGAACATGGCGAAACCCAGCGCGTAGGGGTTAATGCCGCTGTACCACTGGCTGTTATAGGGCGGCTGGAACACTACGTTGGTGTGACTGTGCAGAAACTCCAGCATAAAGCGCTCTGTCACTTTTCCTTCGTCATAGAGATGATTAAGGATGGTGTAATGCCAGAAGGTCGCCCAGCCTTCGTTCATGACCTGAGTCTGCTTCTGCGGATAAAAATACTGGCTGACCTTGCGCACGATGCGCAGGATTTCACGCTGCCAGGGTTCCAGCAGCGGCGCGTTTTTCTCCATAAAATAGAGCAGATTTTCCTGCGGCTCTGAAGGATAGCGGCGCGCCGCCTCAATCGTCCTTTCCTCTTCGCGCTTTGGTAGGGTGCGCCACAGCATATTCACCTGACTCTGGAGATACTCTTCCCGGCTTTTTTGCCGCGCCTTCTCCTCCTGCAGGGAGATTTTCTGCGGACGTTTATAGCGGTCAACGCCGTAATTCATCAGGGCGTGGCAGGAGTCGAGCAGCTTCTCGACTTCATCTACGCCATAGCGCTCTTCACATTCGGTGATGTATTTCCGCGCGAAGATGAGATAGTCGATGATTGAACTGGCGTCGGTCCAGCTGCGAAAGAGGTAGTTATTTTTGAAAAACGAGTTATGCCCGTAACAGGCGTGCGCCATGACCAGCGCTTGCATGGTGATGGTGTTCTCTTCCATCAAATAGGCGATACAGGGGTTGGAGTTAATGACGATTTCATAGGCCAGTCCCTGTTGACCGTGCTTATAGGCCTGTTCGGTCTCAATGAATTTTTTACCGAACGACCAGTGCGGATAGTTAATCGGCATCCCGACGCTGGAGTAGGCATCCATCATCTGTTCAGAAGTAATGACTTCGATTTGGTGCGGATAGGTGTCAAGACGATACAGCTTCGCCACCCGGTCGACTTCTGCCAGATAGGTCTCCAGCAGCTCAAAAGTCCAGTCGGGTCCATCGCTTAAACGGGTTGTGTCCTTGTTCATGGAATCAATCGTAGCCATTAGCGCGCCCTCGTTGTTGATGGTTCTCTCTGTACGGAAAACCTCTTAACAAGCATAGAACACGGTGTCGCAAACTGCGTCCATCCGCATTTTCTTTTCTTCGCGATTTCACCATCTGAAACGCGATATTCCACGATTTAAACAGAATTTTATTCTGTAGAAAAATGAGGCGCAGCAGGAGATGGTAAACCGACGGGGGCTGTGCTGGCGCAGAACCCTGTGAGATAAGTCACCATAAATAAAGCGTATGTTGAATAATATTTTCATCTGAGTTATCAATTTGTAATCAGATGATTGTTCTTTAACGATTACGGAGCCGCTATGCGCGTCGTCATACTGGGAAGTGGGGTAGTAGGAGTCGCTAGCGCCTGGTACTTAAGCCAGGCAGGACATAAAGTGACGGTTATCGATCGTCAGCCGGGGCCGGCGGAAGAGACCAGCGCCGCTAACGCCGGGCAGATCTCTCCCGGCTATGCCGCGCCGTGGGCGGCGCCGGGCGTACCTTTGAAGGCGATAAAGTGGATGTTCCAGCGCCACGCGCCGCTGGCCATCGGGCTGGATGGCACCCCGTTCCAGCTGAAATGGATGTGGCAGATGCTGCGCAACTGCGACACTCGCCACTATATGGAAAATAAAGGACGCATGGTGCGCCTGGCGGAGTACAGCCGCGACTGCCTGAAGGCGCTGCGCGAGAGTACCGGTATCCAGTATGAAGGCCGGCAGGGCGGCACGCTGCAGCTTTTCCGCACCAACAAGCAGTTCGAAAACGCCACACGCGATATCGCGGTGCTGCAGGATGCGGGCGTGCCTTATCAGCTGCTTGAGGCGAATCGCCTGGTGGAAGTTGAACCGGCGCTGGCTGAAGTGAGCCACAAGCTGACGGGCGGTTTACGCTTACCCAATGATGAAACCGGCGACTGCCAGCTCTTCACTACGCGTCTGGCCCGGATGGCGGAACAGGCGGGCGTGACCTTCCGTTTTAATACCCCCGTGGATGAACTGCTCTATGAAGGGGATCTCATCTCCGGTGTGAAGTGCGGCGCTGAAATCATTAAAGCCGACGCGTACGTGATGGCGTTCGGTTCATATTCGACGGCCATGCTGAAAGGGCTGGTGGACATTCCGGTTTATCCGCTAAAAGGCTATTCGCTGACCATACCGATCGCTGAAGAGGACGGCGCGCCGGTATCGACTATCCTTGATGAAACGTACAAAATCGCCATCACCCGTTTCGACAGGCGTATTCGGGTTGGCGGAATGGCGGAAATTGTCGGTTTTAATAAAGAACTGCTGCAGCCGCGGCGTGAAACCCTGGAGATGGTGGTGCGCGATCTGTTCCCGCGCGGCGGTCACGTTGAACAGGCGACCTTCTGGACCGGACTGCGTCCGATGACCCCGGACGGTACGCCGGTGGTGGGCCGCACGGCGTATAAAAATCTGTGGCTGAATACCGGCCACGGTACGCTGGGATGGACCATGGCCTGTGGTTCAGGGCAACTGATTAGCGACCTGATCTCCGGGCGTACGCCGGCGATCCCGTATGACGATCTTGCCGTCGCCCGCTACGGCCGCGGCTTTACGCCGGCCCGCGCTCAGCATCTGCATGGCGTCCACAATTAACAAGGAGCTTTCATGTCTCGTCCTGTAAAGGCCAGCATTGATATGTCAGCCTTACGCCAGAATCAGCACATTGTTCGTCGCGCGGCACCTGGTTCGCGCCTGTGGGCGGTGGTCAAAGCCAATGCTTATGGCCACGGTCTGGCGAGGGTCTGGAACGCGCTTAGCGCCGCGGACGGTTTCGCGATGCTGAATCTTGAAGAGGCGATCCTGCTGCGCGAGCTGGGCTGGAAAGGGCCAATACTGATGCTGGAAGGCTTTTTCCACGCCGATGAGCTGGCCCTGTTTGATAAGTACCGTTTGACCACCAGCGTGCACAGTAACTGGCAAATCAAGGCGCTGCAGCAGGCGAAGCTGCACGCGCCGCTCGATATCTACGTCAAGGTGAATAGCGGGATGAATCGGCTGGGGTTTATGCCGGATCGTCTGCATGTCGTCTGGCAGCAGCTGCGAGCGCTGCATAACGTCAGTGAAATGACGTTAATGTCACATTTTGCCGAAGCGGAAAACCCGGACGGCATCGTGGAGCCGATGCGGCGTATTGAGCAGGCGGCGGAAGGACTGGATTGCCCGCGCTCGCTGGCGAATTCGGCGGCCACCCTGTGGCATCCGGAGTCGCATTTTAACTGGGTGAGGCCGGGGATCGTGCTGTACGGCGCTTCGCCTTCCGGCCTGTGGCAGGATGTGGCCAACACCGGGCTGAAGCCGGTGATGACGCTAAGCAGCGAAATTATTGCCGTACAGAACCTGAAAGCCGGTGAAGCGGTCGGCTACGGCGCAACCTGGCGTACGGCGGAGGAGCGGCGCATCGGCATCGTTGCCTGCGGCTACGCCGATGGCTACCCGCGTCTGGCGCCAAGCGGTACGCCGGTGCTGGTTGACGGCGTTCGCACCGCGACGGTAGGGCGCATCTCGATGGATATGCTGGCAGTGGATTTGACTCCCTGCCCGCAGGCAGGGATCGGTGCCCCGGTCGAGCTGTGGGGCAAAGAGATTAAAATCGACGATGTCGCATCCGCCTGCGGCACCGTCGGGTATGAGTTAATGTGCGCGCTGGCGCCGCGCGTACCGGTTGTGACGGTGTAACATGTGCTGAGGCGGATCACTCCGCCTCATCTCCCGCCATACGTACGCCCACCCTCAGGACATGATCCTCTTCTTTTTCCGCCACCGTCCACACCATGCCGGCAAATTCCACCTGGTCGCCGACGACCGGCGCGGCGCCCAGCAGCTGTTGCACGACATCACCCAGCGACTGCTGGCGATCGCGGAACTCCTCTCCGCCATCGATGCCGTAAATCTGCGCGACGTCGGCGAACTTGGCATTAGCGTCAAGGATAAAATCACCAAAGAAGCGCTGATCGAGCGCGACCGGCGGGGACTGGCTGAACAGTTTACCGAGCGCGGGTAAATCGCGCTCGCGGCCGATAACGCAGAGAATATCGCCCTCCAGCAGGCGGGTGCTGCCGGTAGGATGCAGGAGTACGTTGTCGCGGAACAACGCGGCAATCCGCGTTTCCGGCGGCATATGCAGGTCGCGCAGCGCTGCGCCGACGCACCATTTTTCGGCGCTAAGCTGGTAAACGAACTGCTCCCACGGGTTTTCCGGGTGAATATCCAGCCCGACGCGAGAGATGGGCGAGCCGACCGGCGGCACCACCACTTTGGCTTTCTTCGCCGCCCAGGAGAGCGAGGTCCCCTGTAAAAGCAGCGACACCAGCACCACGAAGAAAGCCACGTTAAAGAACAACCGCGCATTGTCCAGACCGGCCATCATCGGAAAAACGGCGAGAATAATCGGTACCGCGCCGCGCAGGCCCACCCAACTGATAAATATCCGTTCACGCAGGTTAAAGCCGCGAAACGGCAGCAGGCCGGCAAATACCGACAGCGGACGGGCGATAAAGATCATCCACATCGACAGAATGAGCGCCGGGATAGCGATAGGCCACAGGTCGGACGGCGTCACCAGCAGCCCGAGCACAAGGAACATGGCGATCTGCGCCAGCCACGCCAGGCCGTCGAAGTTTTGCAGGATGCCGTGGCGGTTGCGAATCGGCCGGTTGCCGAGCAGGAAGCCGCACAGGTAGACCGCGAGAATACCGCTGCCGTCCAGCGAAGTGGTCGCGGCAAAAATCATGATCCCGCCGCTCAGCGCCAGCAGCGGGTAAAGCCCGGCCGGCAGCACAATGCGGTTAATCATCTGCAGCAGTAGATAGCCCCCGCCGAGGCCGATAGCGATACCCAGACCGAACTGCTGCACGATATGCACCGCGAACATCCAGCTCAGGCCGGTCTCATGCTGCTGAATCATCTCGATAAGGGTGATGGTCAGGAACACCGCCATCGGGTCATTGCTGCCGGATTCAATTTCCAGCGTTGAGCCGACGCGTTCATTCAGCCCTTTACCGCCGAGCAGGGAGAACACCGCCGCCGCATCGGTCGAGCCGACGATAGCGCCGATCAGCATTCCTTCGATCAGGTTGAGATGAAACAGCCAGGCCGCCATCAGTCCGGTCAGGGCGGAGGTGATCAGCACCCCAACCGTGGCGAGCGACAGCGCGGGCCATAGCGCTACGCGAAAGGAGCTGGCCTGAGTGCGCATCCCGCCGTCGAGCAGGATAACCGCCAGCGCCAGGTTACTCACCATATAAGCGAAAGGGTAGTTGTCGAACGGAATGCCGCCAATACCGTCAATGCCCGCCAGCATCCCGATCGCCAGGAAGATAACCAGAATCGGGATGCCGAGGCGTGAGGAAAAGGAACTTAATAAGATGCTACAGGTTACTAAAACAGAACCCAGGATAAACAGACTGATGACCGCAGCGGCGTCCAATGTTGACGTACTCCTTACCGGCGTGAAGATAAATTAAAAACTACACCATTTTAACAATCCGACGCCGATCGGGATATGCGTTAGAGGAATTTTTATTCTGCCAGAACCGGGTGGCCGCTGATGCTTAACGTGGTGATGGATGCGTTGTTGACCAGCAATGCTCTGGCGCCTAGCGGCAGGGTGACAGTACGCTGTTCGTGGCCAAAATCCAGGCCGCTGATGACCGGAATGTTAAGCTGCTGGCGAAGGTAGTCGTATACCATCGGCAGATCGTAACCGGCATCGTAATCGTTAGCATTGGCGCCGGTGAAACTGCCGAGGATAATCGCCCGCTGGCGCGCCAGAATACCGCTGCTAAGCAGCTGTAATAGCATTCTTTCCACGCGGAACGGGTGTTCGTTAATATCTTCCACCACCAGAATTCCGTCGCTAATTTGCGGCATCCACGGGGTGCCGATAAGCGAGGTCAACATCGCCAGGTTACCGCCCCACAGAGTGCCATCGGCGCGGCAGTCCGGGCCTTCGCCGTGCCATTCGAGGGTAAACGCCGGGTCGCGCAGCGCCTGCCAGAAATGGTGTTCAGTAAATTCGTTCAGCGTTTCGGCGCCGAAGTTTCCGGCCAGCATCGGCCCGCTAAAAGTGATTATGCTACCCTTTGCCAGCAGGCCCATCTGAACGGCGGTGAAATCGCTGTGGCCGCAAATAAGCAGCGGATCCTGCTGCTGGCGGGCGATCAGCGCCTGCCAGTCAATGTGCGGCAGCAGGCGAGTCGCGCCGTAGCCGCCGCGTACCGCCAGCACGATACGGTTTTTGCCGTCGAGGGCGGCGAGCTGGTTGATATCGTCAAGGCGTTCATTCTCAGTTCCGGCAAACCGCAGCGCCCGGCGGGGAATGACCTGCTGGTGCGAGACCTGATGCCCGGCCTCCTGCAGACGCTGCACGCCGCGGTACGCCGCCTCCTGGTTGATGCAGTAACCGGAAGGGGCGATGAGATAAAACTGAGACATGACAATTCCTTGCTAAGAATGAAAGGGTTATCATGCCGCCTGGAGCGTTTATTGTCATCTCCGTGCGGCAAACTTCAGCCAATAAGGATAGATGTGTGAAATTGAGATGGTGTGTTTTTTTATGTGTATTGTTGGCCGGTTGTAGTTCAAAACACGATTATCGTAACCCGCCGTGGAACCCGGAAGTCCCGGTTAAGCGGGCGATGCAGTGGATGCCAATCAGCGAAAAAGCCGGTGCGGCGTGGGGCGTTGACCCGCAGCTGATTACCGCGATCATCGCCATTGAGTCTGGCGGCAACCCGACGGTGGTCAGCAAATCCGGCGCGGTTGGCCTGATGCAGCTGAAGCCCTCGACCTCCGGTCGCGATGTTTACCGGCGGATGGGCTGGAGCGGGGATCCTTCGGTGAGCGAGCTGAAAAATCCCGAGCGTAATATATCCATGGGGGCCGCTTATTTAAGCATTCTCGAAAACGGTCCGCTGGCGGGAATTAAAGACCCGCAGGTGATGCGCTACGCGGTGGTCGTCTCCTATGCCAACGGCGCGGGCGCGCTGCTGCGGACGTTCTCGTCCAATCGCCAGGATGCGATCGAGGAGATTAACGATATGGACGCCGATGATTTTTTTGAGCACGTCGTGAAGAAACACCCGGCTCCGCAGGCGCCGCGCTATATCTGGAAGCTGCAAAAAGCGCTGGACGCGATGTAAGGGGGCTCTCACCCGGCATCGTTTGCCGGGGAGTCATCAGCTTACACGTATAAGATGAAGAAAGATGCGCGGCGGGGCCCGCCGCGCAAAGGTTTACCGGGTGGCTTTTTCATCCCCAGGCGCAACAGGATCGTTGGCCGCGGGCTGAGCCGCCTTATCTGTCGCCTTACTGGTATCGTCATTCGCTGCCGGGCGGGTGGCTGGAACCGAATCACAGGGGTTCTCTTTCGGGCACACCAGGTCCAGCATCTTCAGGGTGACGCCGTTGGTCCAGCCAAAGCCGTCCTGTAGCGGATACTCTCCGCCACCGCCGCCGGTTCCGGTCGAGCTGACATCATATTTTTCCACCAGCTTCTGTTCGCTGTTGTAGGTATGCTGAACGTTGCTGAGGAAACGCCAGCTCACCTCCATTGCGATCTTCTGCTGGCCATACTTTTGCAGGCCTTCAGCGGCGACCCACTGCAGCGGCGCCCAGCCGTTCGGCGCATCCCACTGCTGGCCGCTATTGACGGTCGTGGTGGTCAGGCCGCCGGGTTTGAGCAGGCGCGCTTCGGTGGCGGCGGCGACTTTAGCGGCGCGCTCGCTGGAGGCGGCGTTGACGTACAGCGGGAACAGCGCCGCGGCGGTTAGCTGATTGCGCACCTTATGACTTTTCAGATCGTAATCGGCGTACCAGCCCTCTTTATCGTTCCACAGGTATTTCTCCAGCGCTTTCTGTCGGGCGTTGGCCAACGCGTCGTACTGCGCGGCTTTCGCGTTATCGCCAGCTGCTTTACTGGCGCGGGCGATGGCTTTTTCCATATGGAACATCAGCGAGTTGAGGTCGACCGGTACAATCGAGGTGGTGCGGATGGTGCCGAGCTGCTGCGGATTATCCATCCAGCGGGAGCTGAAGTCCCAGCCGGATGCTGCGGCGGAGCGCAGATCGCGGTAGATTTCAGTGGCCGGGCGGTTGGGATTGTTTTTAGCGGTGGTGACATCGTCCAGCCAGGATTCCGGACGCGGCGTGTCGTTATCATCCCAGTAGCGGTTCAGCAGCGAACCATCGGCCATACGCACCACGCGCTTACTGGCGCCGCCGGGCTCAAGCGCTTCGGCGCCATCCATCCAGTACTGGTACTCTTTCTCCATCTGCGGCAGCCATTTTTTGAGCGCCTCATCGCCATCGTGCGTGGCCAGCAGTTCGACCATAAACGGGAAGAACGGCGGCTGCGAGCGGCTCAGATAGTAGGTACGGTTGCCGTTGGGAATATGGCCCCAGGCATCGATTTCCGCGGCAAAGTTAGTCACCATATCTTCAATTTTATCCCAGTGGCCGCTCTCCGCTAGTCCTAGCATCGTGAAGTAGCTATCCCAGTAATAGACTTCGCGAAAGCGTCCGCCGGGCACCACGTAGGGTTTTGGCAGCGGCAGCAGTGAATCCCACTTTTCCACCTCGACGGTGCTGCGGGTCAGCACCGGCCATAAACCGTTGATATGCTGGCGCAGCGTTTGTCCTTTTGGCGGAACGTACTGGTCGTTTTCGCGGGGCAGGGTAAAGTTGAGCTCGACGAAGTGCCGCAAATCAAAGCTGGTCTGACTTTTCTGCATACGATAATCGGCCAGGATCATCAGCGGGTCGCCGTTAGGGATGGCGTCGGCAAACGTCTTCTGGTCGGAAAAAAGTTTTGCGCTTTGCACATCGTTAAATAGCGGACCAAGCAGAATATCGGGTGATTGCGGGATTGGGCGGGTTTCTTCAGCCTGAGCCGTCAGCGTCGCCAGGGCGACAAACGCGCCCCCCAGCGCAAGACGAAGAGCATAGGGCAGGGTGGCTGGACGACGGGAAACGGGACTCGTCATAGGTTGTTCTCCTTATCATTGCAGACTATGTGCCACTGCATTCGGCCATCAGAAAACCTTAGACGAATATCCGCCGCTGCGCGTGTCGAAGCTAACATTTTGCAGTAAAACAGAGAAATTACCTGCCTCGGAAGACACCCGGGAGGCCATATCCTGAACAGTACAATATTATATTTTTAATTATATGAAATCAGGTGGTTTATATTTGCGGTGTGAATATTTTTGTATAAATAAAAAACGCCCTTTCTGCCTCAAGTGAAAAATAGAGAACGGGCTGGTGTTTATATATACGGGTGCTGTTTTCACTTGTCGCGTATTAAAAAATGCGCAAAGGAATAAAAGCTGTGATCTGTCAGGCAAAAAGCCTCGGGATAATACGGCTGAAGGTTGACCGGATCACATAAATTAAAAAACATAAATAATTAATAAAAAAACATAATGGCGCCAGCATAGCGGATAAGTAAAAAATGCAGACATGACCGAAACCGGTTTCATTTTACATAAAGGAGTGGTGTATGTCCGCTGGCGACAAAATTTCAGTCAGAGAAAAAGTAGGCTATAGCCTCGGGGACGCGGCAAGTCACATCGTGTTTGACTCGTCCGTGGCTATCCTCGCTTACTTTTATACCGATATTTATGGCCTGCCGCCCGCCGTAATGGGGACAATGTTTTTGCTGGTTCGTCTGCTGGATGCGATTACCGATCCGATCATGGGGGCGATTGCTGATGCCACCTCTACCCGCTGGGGACGCTTCCGTCCGTGGCTGCTGGCGATCTGCGTGCCCTTTGCGGTGAGCTGCGTGCTGGTGTATTCCATTCCGTCCTTTTCCGACTCGGGGAAAATTGTCTACGCCGTTGCGGCTTATATATTCATGACGTTGATGTATACGGCGATTAATATTCCTTATTGCTCGCTGGGGGCGGCCCTGACCTCCGATCCGCGCGAGAGCCTCTCTCTACAATCTTGGCGTTTTGCCATTACTCCGATTGGCGGCGCGCTCGGTACCGCGTTTATTTTGCCACTGGCTGATTTTCTCTATCCTGGCGACCGCGCTACCGGTATTCAGGTCTCCATGGCGTTATTCGGCGTGATTGGCTGCCTGATGTTTGTTACCTGCTTTGCCACCACCAAAGAACGCGTGCAGCCGATCAAAGAAGAGAACCTGAATATCGCTCGCGATGTGAAAATTCTTTTTCGTAACGATCAGTGGCGTATTCTTTCCGTTTACAACTTTATGATGCTGGTTGCCGTGGTCATTCGCGGCGGTGCGGTGGTGTATTACGTTAATAACGTGCTGAATAAAGGCTCGGACGTTATTACGATATTCATGCTCGGCGGCATGTTTGCCTCAATGCTGGGGTCGGTGCTGGCCAAACCATTCGGTACCCGTTTCTGTAAGGTCAGATTTTCGTTCTGGATTAATCTGCTCACCGCTGCGCTGGGCGTCGTATGCTTTATGTTGCCGGTGCAATACTGGATTGCGGTTCTCGGCGTGCATATTCTGATTTCCATCATTCAGGGCGGCAACGGCGCGCTGCAGTGGTCGATGATTACCGACGTCAATAACTATGGCGAATGGAAAACCCAGCGGCGTATAACCGGTATGAACGTCGCGGCAAATATCTTTGTCATTAAGCTGGGCGTGGCGGTCGGCGGGGCGATTCTTGGCTGGGTGCTGGCCTATTACCATTACGCCGCTAATACCGCGGCGCAGCCAGCCTCAGCCATCCAGGGCGTGGTGCTGTTATTCACGTTAGTCCCTTCCGCTTTTTATGTTCTTACCGCTATCTCTATTAAATTTTATGGCTTAACGGAAAATAGAATGAACGGCATCGTTGATGACTTGAAGCACGGAACCTTTGCCGAATCCTGATAATTCAACGCTGTATTAAAAGGGCTATGCAGGTTATTTCCCTGGATAGCCCGGTTATACCCTGGATGAAACAAATAATAATGTAATTAGGGATGTTAATTATGAAAGTAAAATATATAGCTCTGGTTATTAGTGGCGTATTCTCCTCTGGTCTTTTGGCAGCGACAAATTATCAATCTGCGGATATTGAAAAACGGTTAGCCCAACTGGAACAGCGTTTAATGAACGCTGAGCAACGGGCGGCCGATGCGGAAGCGAAAATCCAGACGTTAACCCGGCAGCAGGCCGTCGCGGCGAAAAGCGCGCCAACGGTGAAGGTGCAGTCCGCGGAGCCTGTTGCACCGGGCGCTGAGCCGACGAAACTGACGCTCTCCGGCTACGGCGATATCAAGTTTTATGGCGATGTCGAATTCAATATGGACGGCGCCAGCAGCAGCGGAAGCCTGACCTCGGTAAAAACCACGGCGAATAAAGACTGGGCGCCGGGCAATAACGAACGCTGGGATATTAACGGCCGACTGCTGTTAGGTTTTGACGGCATGCGCAAAATGGATAACGGCAATTTCGCCGGTTTTTCCGTCCAACCGCTGGCGGACCTGAACGGCAAAATGAACCTTGATGATGCGGTGTTCTTCTTTGGTCAGGAAAATGACTGGAAGGTGAAGGTTGGGCGCTTTGAGGCTTACGATATGTTCCCGCTGAACCAGGATACGTTCGTGGAATACTCCGGGAACACCGCCAACGATCTTTACAGCGACGGCTACGGCTATATCTACATGATGAAGGAAGGGCGCGGCCGTAGCAGCAGCGGCGGCAACTTCCTGGTCAGCAAAACCCTTGATAACTGGTATTTCGAACTCAATACCTTGTTGGAAGACGGCAGCACGCTGTTCCAGGATAAGCAGTATCACGGGACTGAGTTGGAAAATGAGAAAAATGTGGCCTATTTGCGCCCGGTCGTCGCGTGGAACAGCGGGCGCTTCTCCACCGCCATCGCGATGGAAAGCAACGTGGTCAATAACGCCTATGGCTATCACGATGCGAAAGGGCACTGGGTCGATCAGTCCAGCCGTACCGGCTATGGCTATACGATGACGTGGAACGGGCAAAAAACCGATCCGCTGGATGGCATGGTGACCAACCTTAACTTCGCCTGGATGGACGCCGAGGATGAAACCGACTTCACCGTGGGGGTGAACTCCCTGTGGCGCGGCTTCGAGCTTGGCTACATTTACGCGCATAACAAGATCGACAGCTTTAACACCGCTAATTTTATCGCTAACTGCGACGATAGCTGCTGGATCGCCGATCCGGGCAAATACGATATCCACACGATTCATGCGTCGTACCTGTTCCCGAACGTCATGAATATGAAGAACTTCAACATCTATCTTGGCGCCTACGCCTCGTGGATTGAATCCAATCCGACCAGCGGCGATGGTCAGGAAGACTCCCGCTACGGCGGTCGTCTACGCTTCAAATATTTCTTCTGATCAAAGCAGAGCCCGCATCGTGCGGGCTCTGTTCATTATGTGATTAAGCCTCCCGCGGAGGCATGAGTTAACAGGACAACACCATGTTTGACAGTAAAGCGGGGACCCCGCTGGAAGGGTTTGCCGAATTTGCCGCCGCCGCTGCCGCCGAAGGCGCGGTGCTGCTGAGAAACGATCGCCAAATGTTGCCGCTCGATCCCGGGCAGCCGGTTTCGTTGTTTGGCCGTACGCAGATTGACTACTATCGCAGCGGCACCGGGTCAGGCGGGGCGGTTAACGTGGTGAGCCGGACAACCCTGCTGCAGGCGATGCGTGCGCGAAACGGGAAGAGGCTGAATGAGCAACTGGCCGGGCTCTATGAACGCTGGATTGCGCAGCATCCTTTTGACAACGGCGGGGGAGCCTGGGCCGCCGAGCCCTGGCATCAGCAGGAGATGCCGCTTAGCGACCAGCAGATTCGCCAGGCGCGCGCCGTCTCCAGCCAGGCGGTGATTGTGCTTGGCCGTACCGCGGGGGAGGATCAGGACAACGCCGATGTAGAAGGCGGCTATCGGCTAACCGCAGACGAGATAACGCTGCTGCGCCAGGTCTGCCGCGAGTTTGATGACGTGGCGGTGGTGCTGAATACCGCCGGGCTAATCGATCTCTCGTGGGCTGACGATCCTCTGTTGCGTAAACGCGTTCGTGCGCTGCTGTACGTCTGGCACGGCGGCGCCGACGGCGCCCGGGCGGCTGCATCGCTGCTGTACGGCGATGTAACGCCGTCCGGTAAGCTGGTGGGCAGCATTGTCGCCTCCCTGGACGACCACCCGGCATCGCCCTGCTGGGGAGCACAAGCGCAAAACCTCTATCAGGAAGATATTTACGTCGGCTATCGCTACTTCGAAACCTTTTGTCCCCAGCGCCTGCAGTATCCTTTCGGATTTGGTCTCTCATACACCCGCTTCACCCTGTCATCGGCGCGGGCGCAGGCCTTCGGCGATCGGATCAAGGCGACCGTTACCGTCACTAACCGCGGCGACCGCTTTGCCGGCAAAGAAGTGGTGCAAATCTACCTCCAGGCGCCGCAGGGAGCGCTCGGCAAACCGGCCCGGGCACTGATGGCCTTCGCTAAAACCCGCCTGCTGCAGCCGGGTGAAAGCGAAACCTTAACGCTATCGATCCCGCTGGAGCGTTTTGCATCCCTGGACGATAGCGGGGCGACAGGTCACCCGCATTGCTACGTGATGGAACCCGGCCTTTACCGTTTGCTGATCGGCAACAGCGTGCGCGAACTGCAGTCGTTACCGATTGACGGAGAGGCGGGGTATTCGCAAAAGACGCTGCGGGTGCTGTCCCGCCACCAGCAGGTGCTGGCCCCGACGGTGCCTTTTGTCCGTATTAAACCGGTTGCCGATGGTGACGATGGCCGCTATGAGATCGAATGGGAAGACGTGCCGCGCCGGGAGATTAATCTGCGCTCAAGGATTGAGGCGCGCCTGCCGGAGACAATTTCCCTCACCGGCAACCAGGGGCTTACCCTCAGCGACGTTGCTGAAGGGCGCGCCACGATGAATGCCTTTATTGCTCAGCTGTCAGTGGAGGAGCTGGCCTGCCTGGTGCGCGGAGAAGGTATGTGCAGCCATAAAGTCACCCCCGGCGTCGCGTCGGCCTTTGGCGGAGTGGCCGATAGCCTGCTGGAAAAAGGGATCCCGCTGGCGTCCACCGCCGATGGGCCTTCCGGCATCCGTATGGATAACGGCGCGAAGGCCACACTGCTCCCCAGCGGGACGCTGCTGGCCTCCAGCTGGGATCCGATCCTCGTTGAGCGTTTATACGTGATGGAGGGAAAAGAGCTGCTGCGCAACGGTATTGACCTGCTGCTGGGGCCGGGGATGAACATCCAGCGCCATCCGCTCAACGGGCGTAATTTCGAGTACTTTTCCGAAGACCCGCTGCTTACCGGAATGATGGCGGCGGCGGTGGTTCGCGGCATTCGCAGCGGCGGCGGGATAGCGACCCTTAAGCACTTCGCCTGTAATAATCAGGAATTCGCCAGAGCCAGGGCGGACTCGGTGGTATCGGAGCGCGCGCTGCGCGAAATCTATCTGAAAGGTTTCGAATACGCGGTGAAAACCGGCGGCGCCAGCGCGGTGATGACCGCCTATAACCCGCTCAACGGCTACCATGCCGCATCCAACTACGATCTCACCACCACCGTACTGCGCGAGGAGTGGGGCTTTCGCGGAGTCGTCATGACCGACTGGTGGGCTACGATGAACGACCCCATCGATGGCGGGGCGGCGAGTACCCACAACACCGCGGCGATGATACGCGCGCAGAACGATCTCTATATGGTGGTCAACAATAACGGCGCGGAGATTAACGCGGCCGGGGATAATACCCTTGCGGCGCTGGCGAAAGGTGAACTGACGCTCGGCGAACTGCAGCGGTGCGCGGCAAACATCCTCAATTTTATGCTGCAGACCCAGGTGTTTAAGCGCGGGGAGAAGCCGCGCGCGGATATCATTCGTCTGGCGGCGGAACCGGGCTGCGCCGCAGACTGCGAGGGGGCGATAAAAATCGCCGAGCAATCGCGTCTGCGCTGCGACGAGGATCTGGTGCTAAGCGTTGAGCAGGCCGCGCGCTACGATGTTCTGGTCAATGTACACACTAACGGCGCGCCGCTGGCGCAAACCGCCTGCAATCTGCTGCTCAATAACCAGTTTGTGGCGACCATTCAGACCAACGGCACTCTTGGCCGTGAGAGCGTGCAGAAGCTGTGTCGGATCGAGCTGCAGCCGGGGAAATATCGGGTGGGCTTTGATTTTATCAAACCGGGTCTGGTGGTGCATTGGCTGGAGCTAAGGCATGTTAACGACTGACCGCAGCTGATGTTTGGCCAGAGTAGCGCCTTTTGCCGGATGGCCCGACGGGTGGGGTACCCTCGGCGATGTGGGACGGGCGCAGGCGGCAAAGCCGAAACGGACGCCCCATATTGGTGCATTTCGGGCGTCCAACAAACCATAAATAAGCAAAGCATCTGGTTGTTTTTTATTCAATTCAGCGCGGTGGCGCGATAACGTTACGCCCCATCGCCGCGCTGCGCTACCTGGCATAATTAATGCTTATCTCTTACCGGGATTACCTCAAAGTGAGTACAACCGGAGGAGACGACCATGATAAAAATAACGCTTCCTGACGGGCATTATTATGATGAGATGCTTACCGCACAGGGAGAGCAGCGTCAGCACTATAACGCCTGGTGGCAATGGTTTCGCAGTACCGATCAATTCTCTATCCGGCAGAAAAAAGAGCAGGCGGAGCTGCTCTTTCACCGTATCGGCATCACCTTTAACGTCTACGGTGAGGATGAGGGCACCGAACGACTGATCCCTTTCGACAGCGTGCCGCGCATTATTCCCGCCGGCGAGTGGCAGCGGATTGACCGCGGCATCCGCCAGCGGGTGAAAGCGCTCAACGCTTTCCTTTATGATATTTACCACGATCAAAACATCCTCCGCGCCGGGCTGATCCCGGCCGAGCAGGTGCTGGCTAACGAACAGTATCAGCCCTGTATGCAGGGGATAAATTTACCCAATAACACCTATGCCCATATCACCGGGGTCGATATGGTGCGCAACAGCGACGGCCAGTATTACGTGCTGGAGGATAATCTGCGCACGCCTTCCGGCGTCTCCTATATGCTGGAAAACCGCAAAATGATGATGCGGCTGTATCCTGAAATGTTTGAACAGCACCACATTGCGCCGGTCGAACGCTACCCCAGTTATCTGCTGCAAACGCTGCGTGAAAGCTCGCCGGTGGACGATCCGTGCGTGGTGGTGATGACGCCAGGACGATTTAACAGCGCCTATTTTGAACACAGCTTTTTGGCCCAGCAGATGGGCGTTGAGCTGGTGGAAAGCGCGGATCTGTTTATTAAAACCGGGGCGGTGTACATGCGTACCACCGAGGGGCCGCGGCGGGTGGACGTCATTTACCGGCGTATCGACGACGCGTATCTTGACCCGCTGGCCTTCAAGGCCGACTCCATGCTAGGCGTTCCGGGCCTGCTGTCGGTATATCGCGCTGGGGGCGTGGTGCTGGCCAACGCCATCGGCACCGGCGTCGCCGACGATAAATCGATCTACCCCTTCGTGCCGGAGATGATCCGCTTCTATCTGGGCGAACAGCCGATCCTGAGCAATATTCCCACCTGGCAGTGCCGTAAAGCGGAGGATCTCAGCTACGTGCTGAGCAATCTTGAACTGATGGTGGTGAAGGAGGTTCACGGCGCGGGCGGCTACGGCATGCTGGTCGGTCCGCGCTCGACTAAAGAGGAACGCGAAGCGTTCCGCCAGCGCCTGCTGGCGAATCCGGCCAACTATATTGCCCAGGACACCCTGGCGCTCTCGACCTGCCCAACCTTTGTCGACGAGGGGCTGGCGCCGCGCCATATCGATTTACGTCCCTTCGTGCTCTCCGGCCAGGAGATCCGCCTGGTTCCCGGCGGCCTGACCCGGGTGGCGCTAACCGAAGGCTCGCTGGTGGTGAACTCGTCGCAGGGCGGCGGCACCAAGGATACCTGGGTGATGGAGGATGATGAATCATGTTAAGCCGCACAGCGAGTGAACTCTTCTGGATGGCGCGCTACCTTGAGCGTGCGGAAAGCTATGCCCGGGTGCTGGACGTGACCTGGAAGCTGTCGATGATCCCCCGCCACAGCCAGCAGTCGCGGGATTTAGCCTTACCGCTCAATTTGTCGCTGACTCACGAGCTGTTTCAGGCGCGCCACGCGCGTTTCACTATGAGCAACCTGCTCAATTTTTTCGCCCTCGACGGCAACAACCCGTACAGCATTTTCAGCTGCGTCGAGATGGCGTGGAACAACGCCCACGCGGTGCGCGGCAGCCTGTCGGCGGAGGTGTGGGAAAGCATCAACGCCACGCGTATTGAGCTGCGGAAACTGCGCCAGCAGGGGATCGGCGAGCTGGGCAATGACGCTTTTTTTGAATGGGTCAAAGAGCGGGTGCATCTGTTTCGCGGGGCGATTCTCGGTACGCTGCTGCGCAATGACGCCCTGAGCTTTATCGGCATCGGGACGCTGATCGAACGGGCGTCCGCCACCGCGCAGCTGCTGTTGATTAAGGATCAGCAGTTGACCAGCGATCCTGACCCGGTACGCGAGTACTACCGGCTGGATACGCTGCTCAACGCGGTCAGCGCCCGCGAGGCCTATAACAGCATCTACCGCCAGCCGGTAAGCCGCGAGACGGTAATGGAACTGCTGATCCTGCGCGACGATGTACCGAGATCGCTAAGAGCGAGCATCTCCGACCTCGTCGGGCAGCTGGAGCAGATTGCCAACGATCGCTCGCACCTGCCGCTGCGCCTGGCGCACCAGCTGAACGTCGACCTGCGTTTCAGCACCCGTGACGATCTGGCGCAGGCCGATTTACAGATCACCCTTAATGCACTGCTGGCGCGGATTAACGCGCTTTCTGACAGCATCAGACAAACCTATCTGGAGGCGTTATGAAACTGGTTATCGATCACCTGACCCGCTACGGCTATGATGAAGAAGTGAAGTTTTCGACCCAGTATCTGCGCCTGACGCCGCGCAGCACCGGCCGCCAGAAGATCACCGCCTGGTCATTGACCTTGCCGGACGGTTCCGCCGTCGCTACCACCGACGCGTGGGGCAACGTGCTGCACGTGCTGACGCTGGATAATCCGCATAAAGAGATAACCATTCGCGCCAGCGGGATCGTCGATATCGCGGAAGAGGGGGACGATATCGGCGCGGAGCCGCAGGAGCTGCTTTCGCCGCTGGTTTTCTTGCGTTGTACGCCGCTTACGCGCGCTGACGGCCCGATCCGCGAATTCGCCCAGCGCTGGTATCAGCCCGAGGCGCAGGAAGAGAGCCTGAACCAGTTAATGGGCGAACTACTGTTGAGAATGCCCTATTCGCCGGGCGCCACGCAGGTGCAGGATTCCGCCGCCGATGCCTTTGCGCGCGCGAAGGGCGTTTGCCAGGATCACACCCATGTGTTTCTCGCCTGCTGCCGGGCGCTGGAGATCCCGGCGCGCTACGTCAGCGGCTACGTCTACAGCGATAATGCCGAGCACGTCGCCATGCACGCGTGGGCCGAAGTATGGCTCAACGAGCGCTGGCAGTCGTTTGATATCACCAATAACACGCGCAGCCTGAATCAACATTTGCGGCTGGCGACCGGGCTGGACTATCTTGATGCGTGCCCGGTTCGCGGCACCCGCCTCGGCGGCGGGGGAGAAATCATGTTAACTAACGCTGAAGTGCGCGAGCATTCGCAGCAGGCGCAGCAGCAATAACGGCAGGAACGAAAAACGATGACCTACTGTGTGGCCATGTGTTTGTCAGATGGACTGGTATTTGCCTCAGACTCCCGCACCAACGCGGGAGTGGACCATATTGCAACGTTTAAAAAACTGCACGTTTTCCATCAGGATGGCGAACGGGTCATGGTGCTGCAGTCGGCGGGAAACCTGGCCACCACGCAAAGCGTGATTAGCCTGCTCAGCGGCCGCATTCGTACCCAGCAGGAGCCCAATCTGATGCAGGTGACCTCGTTATACGACGCGGCGATGCTGATCGGTAAAACCTTGCAGGAGGTGATTCAGCGCGACAGCAGCAATCAGCAGAACTGCGGCAATACCAACTTCAACTGCAACCTGCTGCTCGGCGGGCAGATCGCCGGGGAAACGCACCGGCTGTTTCATATCTACCCGGAAGGCAACTTTATCGAAGCCACACGCGACACGCCCTATTTCCAGATTGGCGAGAGCAAATACGGCAAGCCGATCATCGACCGGGTGTTGACCATCGATACTCCGCTGGAGCAGGCGATGTGCTGCGCGCTGATTTCGATCGACTCCACCCTGCGCAGCAATCTTTCGGTGGGGCTGCCGCTGGACACGCTGCTGTACCGCAGCGGGAGCCTGAGCAGCGCCGAACAGCATCGGATCACCGAAAGCGATCCCTATTTCAATACCATTCGCAAAGCGTGGTCCGAGGGGCTGCAAAGCACCTTTCTCAAGCTGCCGCCGTTTACGCCGGGCGGCCAGAATCAGGCGGAAAAATAACGCCCCGGCGTCATGCCGGTCATGGTGCGGAAAAAGTAGATAAAAGCGCTATCGCTGGCGAAGTCGAGCGCCTGCGCCGTATCGGTGATGCGCTCCCCGGTTGCCAGCATCTCGACCGCTTTCATTAATCGCCACTGTTGTCGCCACTGCTGGTAGGTCATCCCGGTATCGCGGCGGAACAGGCGGCTGATGGTTTTTTCGCTGGCGCCGCAGCGGGCAGCGAGCGCCCCAAGCGCCGGCGGCAGCGCGTCGCCGCAAAGGCTTGCCAGCCGTTTATCCTGCGGCAGCGCGAGCATCATCGGCTCCTGGGCCGCGAGGCGAATTTCCGCCTGGCACAGGGCGGCAAGATGCCGCGCCGGTTCGGCTTCCCAGTCGGTATCCCAGGGGCTGGCGCTGATGCGTTCTAATAGTTCGCGCAGCAGCGGTACCACGTTGAGTATCGCCGACTGTGTTGGCAACTGAGGGTAACGCTGCGGCTGAAACCAGACGGAACGATAATCGACAATGTTTTTCATCTCCGCGCGATGGCTGACTTCAGCGGGGATCCAGGCCGCGCGTCCCGGCGGAAGCAGGCACAGAAGGGCGCCATCGTTGAGGGTCAAACGAACGCATCCCTGACGGGTAAACAGGATCTGCGCCATCTTATGCCGGTGGCTGCCGGAATCGTGATCCCCTAACGCCGACTGTACGCCAATCAGGCGAGTTTTTAAGGTATCCGGATCGAATGCGGCATCAGCGTCAAGCCAGGCCATAATGTCTGATTTCCGATATTTAAAGTCATTATGTTTATAATGTTCGAAAAACGACCTGCCTACAATAGCGCCTCTTGTTTATCCGGAGGTGGATATGTTGGGACGTGCCGCGCTGGTGCTGGTTACCGCGCTACTGATGTTTCCGCAAATAGCGGAAACGATTTATAGCCCGGCGTTGACCGATATCAGCGCCCAATTTTCCGTGAGCGCGCCGCAGGCGGCGCAAACCCTCTCCGTCTACTTTATCGGTTTTGCCGTCGGCGTACTGCTGTGGGGCGGTTTCAGCGATCGCTACGGCCGGCGTCCGGCGCTGCTGGCCGGGCTGGGCGTTTATGCGATGGGATGCCTGATGGCGCTGTGGGCTGCGGATTTTTCGTTGCTGTTGGCGGCACGGATAGTAACGGCTATTGGCGCGGCAACCGGCTCCGTAGTGACGCAGACGGTCCTGCGGGACTGCTATAGCGGGCGGCAGCTGGCGGGGATTTTTTCGTTTATCGGCATGGCGCTGGCGGTGAGTCCGGCCGTCGGAGTCTATATCGGCGGCGCACTGACCGCCATCTGGGGGATGCGCGGCGTCTTCAGCGCGCTGGCGCTTCTGGCCGCCGCGCTCCTGCTGGGCTGCCTGCGGCTGATGCCGGAAACGCGTCCGCAAAATCGCGCTGGGGAACCGTTTCTTCGCGTGATGCGGCGGATGGCGGGGGATAAATATGTCGCGCTGGCGGCAATACTGGTGGCGGCATTTAACGTCAGCCTGTTCAGCTACTACAGCCTGGCCCCGTTTCTGTTCGCCCGATTCAATCTTGATGCCCTGGCCTTTGGCTACAGCGGCGTGGCGCTTGCCGTCGGTTCGCTGCTCGGCGCGCTGCTTAACCGCCTGCTGCTGCGTCAGCATGTCCCACTGGGCCGAATACTGTCGATTGCCTGCATTCTGCACTTCGTCGGCGGCGTCGCGGTGTACGTGCTGCGGGAATCGATCTGGTTTGTGGCGCCAGTGGCGCTGGTGACCCTTGCCTATGCCATGGCGATCCCGCTGGTGCTGGGGTCGGCGCTGAGCGCCTACGGCGACTGTCGGGGCACCGCTGGCGCCTTTTTCGGCCTGTTTTATTATGTGCTGATTGGCGCCGGTCTGCTGGCGGCCGGGTGGGGGCAATCGCTGGGAGCGTCGCTGCTGGTTTGCGCAGGCGTGAGCATTTTTGCCGGGTGGCGCTATATCACCGTGTTCGACAGAGAATAAGGTCAGTTTCTGGCAAAGCTAAGCGATTTAACTTCTTTGTTATTTAACGCGATATCTCACACTTCGGGGGAGTAAAACGGTTAACGCGAAAAGGCAGTGGCAGATGACCACTGCCCGGAGGCTAGAGCAGGAAATAGCTGAAGGATGAAAAGGCTACCATACCAACGATCACGGTGGCGAAAAGACTGCGCGTGATCAGTCCAACAAGCGTCGCGGCAAGAGCGGCCAGCGCTGAAATACTGATACCCGATGGGGTTAATACCGGCTTGCCAACCAGTTCTGCCGTCACAATAGCCGCCATAATGGCAGATGGAATAAAGCTAAGCCATTGCTGCTGAGCCGATGGCAGACGAAAGCGTGAAAGGAGAAGAATCGGCGCCGTACGCATGAGCGCCGTTACCAGCGCTGAAGCAAGAATGGCCAGGATAATATTGCGATCCATTTTATTTCTCCTCTTTGTTACTGAACAGATACAACCCAGCGGTAGCCAGCGTTGCCGCTACAGAGGCTGCGGCGATAACGACGAGACTCATATCGATATGTCCAGAGGTAAATAGCGTGATGAGGACCGCGATACTAATGCTGAACAGTTCCAGCATTTTACGTTGGCTGGCAAACCACAGGGCCAAAACCAGGCCGATGAACATCGACACCAGACTAAAGCTCAATCCTTCCATCAACGATGAT
Source organism: Klebsiella sp. BDA134-6 (assembly GCF_015601345.1). Lineage (NCBI taxonomy): Bacteria > Pseudomonadati > Pseudomonadota > Gammaproteobacteria > Enterobacterales > Enterobacteriaceae > Klebsiella > Klebsiella sp. BDA134-6. Next base: position 3,585,234 of record NZ_CP064784.1, on the reverse strand, counting down.
GGAAGCGCTGAGGCTAATACGGCGCCTGACACGCAGGCGAGGATCCAGTTTAACCATGCCGTCAGATTGAGTCCGAGCATCCATGGGTAAGTGATACTGTTTTTCCCTCCACCATGTTGTACTGCTACGCCGAAGGTTTCATCCGTCAGCAGCAGTCCGCTGATGATTTTTTGCAGCACCGTGTAGGGACGAAAGAAGATGCTTATGGCTGAACTCATCAACAGATAGCGCAGGTTAACCAGCAGTATGCTTAACACAACGGATGCAATTTCTGCACCGGTCGCCCAAAGCGAATAAAACAGGAACTGCGCCGAACCTGCATACAGGGCGCTGGCCAGCAGCGCTGTTTGAAGAGTGGAAAAACCGGATAGTGTCCCGATAGCGCCGGCGGCGAAACCGATGCTCCAGTAACCGGGAATGGTGGGGAGACAAGCGATGACGCCCTCACGGAATTGCGCTGATGCCCCATTCTTTGCCGAAGTTTTGATTGTAATTAACATTGATGACTTCCATTTTATGCGTTGCTGAATGGTAATCTTAAGAATTGGCCAGGAGCGCGATAGTAAAATCCTGCGCATTTGCGCAACGATCACGATATATATGGGAAAGGTACAAACTGGGGAGATGAGATGCGTGACGATATCAAACTCTGGCGGGACAGCAAACTCCACGGTGGTATGGAGATCCTGCGAGCATCCTGCTATGAACATAGCTATCCGCCGCATTTCCATAATGAATATGTGATCGCTGCTTTTGCACGCGGCGCACAGCGTACCCGTATTTGCCGTGAACGAGGCGTTGCGGCTGCGGGTACGGTGATGGTCATCATGCCTGGCGAGGTGCATACCGGTGAAGCAGTGCAGCGCGATGAGGGGTGGGATTACTGCGCTTTTTATCCCTCCGCAAGCCTGATTGACGAAGTCGCGGAAACGGTGATGGGTGGAAAGGGAGAAGTCAATTTCGGTGGTGAAGGAATGCGATACGATCCGCTTATGGCACGGAGCGTACTTAAGGCTTCCGCCGTGCTAGGCGCCAGCCGCGATTCACTGGAAAAAGAGTGCACTCTCTATCAGGTGCTTAATCAACTAGTGGGGCGCTATGCCGAACGCAGCGTGCGCGGAGGGCGACGACCCGCTGTGAGGGCTGATATTCGTCGGGCGATAGATTTTTTGCACTGCGCATATCAGCAGTCGCTGTCGGTCAAAGAGATCGCGACGGTCGCCGGGCTGAGCGAGTTTTATTTTATGCGCACTTTTCAGGCGCAGACGGGGTTATCGGTGCATCAATATTTGACCCAACTGCGACTGGTCAGAGCAAAAGGATTATTAGCGAAAGGTGCAGGTGCTGCGCAGGTCGCAACGGAGGTCGGTTTTTATGACCAAAGTCATTTGATTAAGTACTTCCGCTTGCATTTTGGCACCACTCCGGGCCTCTTCGCCGCCGCGTCTATTTAAAACCCGCTGGAACTTATCGCATCGATCCGCTCTCCGCTAACCGGATGCACGAAATGCAGTTCGCTGGCGTGTAGCATCAGGCGCGGCGCCTGTTCTGTTCCCGGAAGTAGCAGACCGCCGTACAGGTCGCAGCCCAGAATAGGGTGGCCAAGCTGCTGGCAGTGAATACGCAGCTGGTGGGTGCGGCCGGTTTCCGGCGTCAGTTGGACCCGCGTCACCGGCACGCTATCTTGATAACGCAGGCGCTCAACCACCCGATAGCCGGAACGGGCTGGCTTGCCGCGGCGCGGGCAAATCGTCATCAGCGGAAACAGCGCCGGATCTTTGGCTATCGGGGCGTCAATGGTACCTTCATCGTCCACCAGATGCCCGCACAGCAGCGCGCTGTAAACTTTGCTCACCGTACGCTGGCTGAACTGCTGGCAGAGGGCGGCGTTGATGGCCTTGTTGCGCGCAATCACCATCAGCCCGGAGGTGCCGAAATCAAGACGATGCGCCAGAGTGCAGCCGGGAAACTGCTGTACCAGCCGATAATGTACCGAGTCGAGATTGCGCGGGTTTTTCCCTGACAGGCTGAGCAAGCCTGCGGGTTTATCGATCAGCAGCAGATGCTCATCCTGATAGAGAATGTCAATTTCAGCGTGGCACGGCGGGGCGATAAAGGTATCGATAATCGTAGACATCAGGCTGCGCGAATAGTAAGTGGAGGCGGATGATAGCGAATTTTCCACCGCCAGGCGAATTATGCGCTCACGGCGCTCGTAGACTTAATATGCTGCCAGAAACGCTCGGCGGACTGATTAAGCCGCGCGCCGGAGCGATAGATGTAGGCGCCGATGGGCAGCGAGAGGCTCTCATCCATGATCGCCAGGCGGCCTTCCTCAAGCTCACGTTTGATCGAGTACTGCGGCAGCCAACCCACCCCGTCGCCGTTGAGGATCATGCGTTTTAATAGCTCGCTCATGGAGGATACGAAGGTCAACGAGAAGGTAATCTCCGGCTTGCGGTCGATAACCTGGTTCACCTGGCGACCCATATAGCTGTCGTTGGCATATTTCATCAGCGGCAGCACCCCGCGGTGCAAATTAAAAAGCGGCCTGCCGTGTTTATCACAGGGGGAGACGAGATGCAGCGCCGAGTCGAATATTTTGTGATTGATAAACGGATAGTTCATCAGTTCTTCATTATAAAACGACAGGATAAAATCACTCTTGCCTTCTTTCAGATTGAACACGGCGTCGTTAACGTTAATCGATTCAACATGAAAAGTTTTATTCTTTCTGTCGGTATAACCGGCGATAATTTCGGGGAGCAATAAAACGGAAAGGGAAGGCGCCGCGTCGATTCTTATTTTCTGGGTCGTGTTGTTCAGCCCTTTAATTCGGCTGATCTGGAAATCCATATCATCGAGCATATTACGCGCATAGCCGACAAATATCTTCCCGCGGTTGGTGAGCTGGAGCGGGTTCGCCGAGCGGTCGAAGATGCTGAAGCCCAGCGAGGCCTCAAGCGCCTGAATCCGGCGGCTGAAGGAGGATTGTGAGATATTCCGGCTTTTTGCCGCCAGCGTAAAGCTTCTGGACTCCTCAAGGGCAATCACATCGTAAAGCCATTTTACTTCAAGATTCGCCAGCACAGACTCTTTCCCCACCCCTGCAATAATAGCTATGCAATTTTAGCATAACGCATAGAAACTATGCAATTAACATAATTATCTACAGGTGTTAACATTTTTTGCAGAGTTAGCTTATGACTTATTCGTGCAAGCGATATTTCTAAAGTACAGGCGACACCCTACACGAGCACGATTTTACATCGCCGGCTCTGGCCTTCTCATCCTGTTTATTTAATTTTACGATGGTTTTTTTATTAAAATAAATCCATCCGTTTCACTGACAGGTTGAAATAGCCTAATAGCATCTTATCCAGCCAATAGTTTGTCAGGAGTGCCATGTCACGTATTGAATCAGTAAAAGACGCTCTTCTTTCGCTCGGTATTCAGGAGAGCAGCGAGCTGTTTTATAACCCCGATTACGACTTGCTGATTACGCATGAAACCAGCCCGGAATTAACCGGCGCGGCGCGCGGCGTCATGACCGAGTCCGGGGCGGTTGCTGTGGATACCGGGATCTTTACCGGGCGCTCGCCGCGCGACAAATATATCGTCAGAGACGAGCTGACGCGTGATACCGTCTGGTGGGCCGATTCCGGTCTGGGTCGCAACGATAATAAGCCGCTGAGCCGCGAAATCTGGGCTGACCTGAAGGCGCTGGTCGCCGGGCAATTGAGCGGCAAGAAACTTTATGTTGTTGATGCCTGGTGCGGCGCCAGCCCGGCGACGCGGCTGGGCGTCCGCTTTGTCACCGAGGTGGCCTGGCAGGCGCACTTTGTGAAAAACATGTTTATTGCGCCGAGCGCAGAGGAACTGGCTGAATTTACGCCGGACTTCGTTGTCCTCAACGGCGCCGGCTGCACCAACGATAAATGGCAAGAGCAGGGGCTTAACTCCGAAAACTTTGTCGCATTTAACCTGAGCGAAAAAATTCAGCTGATCGGCGGCACCTGGTACGGCGGCGAGATGAAGAAAGGCCTCTTCTCGGTGATGAACTATCTGCTCCCGCAGCAGGGAATCGCCTCGATGCACTGCTCGGCGAACCGCGGCGAAGCGGGCGACGTGGCGCTGTTCTTCGGCCTTTCCGGCACCGGTAAGACCACGCTTTCCACCGATCCGCTGCGTCAACTGATCGGCGATGACGAGCACGGCTGGGATGATGATGGCGTGTTCAACTTCGAAGGCGGTTGCTATGCCAAGACCATTAATCTTGACCCGCAGGCCGAGCCGGAAATCTATCGCGCGATTCGCCGTAACGCGCTGCTGGAAAACGTGGTGGTCAGAGCCGATGGCAGCGTGGATTACGCCGACGGCAGTAAGACTGAGAATACCCGCGTCTCTTATCCGTTATCGCATATTGAAAACATCGTGAAACCGGTGTCGCGCGCGGGCCATCCGTCGAAGGTGATTTTCCTCGCCGCCGATGCGTTTGGCGTGCTGCCGCCGGTATCCCGCCTGACGACCGATCAGATGCAGTATCACTTCCTGTCCGGTTTCACCTCGAAGCTGGCCGGCACCGAGCGCGGCATTACTCAACCGACGCCGACGTTTTCCGCCTGCTACGGCGCGGCGTTCTTGCTGCTGCACCCGACGCAGTACGCCAGCGTTCTGGCGGCCAAAATGGCGGAGGCCGGCGCTGAAGCCTGGCTGGTTAACACCGGCTGGAACGGCGAAGGCAAGCGTCTTTCGCTGCGTGATACGCGCAATATCATCAGCGCGATTTTAAACGGTACCACCGGCGAGCTGCGTGAAGAAACCGTGCCGGTGTTCGGTCTCGCTATCCCGCAAAGCGTGCCTGGCGTCGACAGCACGCTGCTCGACCCGCGTAGCGGCTGGCCTTCTGCCGATAAATGGCAGGAGAAGGCCGAGAGCCTGGCGCAGTTGTTTATGGATAACTTTAAGCAATATAGCGATACCGACGCCGGGGCCCGGCTGGCGCTAGCCGGCCCGACGCTGGTCAAATCCGCCGTCTCCGCATAAGCTATTTTTTCCGCGTACAAGCCCGGGCAGCCGCCCGGGTTTTTTTATATCCGCAGCGTCCCTGGACCAGGAACTTGACTCTGCCTGGTTAGCGATTATAAATAAAGGGATGCGGGGTTAAGTATTGGGGCTAAATAACTTCATGGCACAATTGTCATGAGAATTATCCTGGCAATCCTGCTGCAATGCTCTCCCCGCTACGGGGGTACGGATAAATAAAGGAATGACTATGAAACTCTGGAGTAAAACGCTGATCGCTTCTGCCGTATGCTTATTTCTTGCAGGCTGTGATGATTCATCAAAAGTTGATGCCAATCTGGATAAAGCTAAAGATAATGCGCAACAAATTAAAGAGGCGGCGGCCGATAAAGCCGAGGCAATTAAGGATCAAGCCGATAAACACATCGACGCGATAAAAAAACAGGCGGCGGACGAGGCGAACAGTCTCAGCAGCCAGGCCTCCAGCATCAAGGCGGAAGCGGATAAAAAAGCGGAGGCTATAGCCCAGCAGGCGCAAGCTCAGGCTGATGCGGTTAAGCAGGATGCCCGACAGAAAAGCGACCAAATTGTCCAGGAAGCGGGAAAAATTAAAGACAACGCGATTGTTGACGCGAATAATCTTGCCAGCGACGCCGCGAATAAAACCAAAGAGATTAAAGAGAGTATCGCTCCCGCGAAAAGCGCTGACGATGCGACTGCAACTCCCCAACAATAACTCTGTCATTATCACCACCTTTTACGACATTATCTTCAGACCTCAGGTTGGCTGAAGATAATGTTCGTAAAAGAGGCCCGCGAACTATCCCCGGCGTTATCGATGATTCACCCAGACGAGCTTTTCGACCGGGAAACCGAGTTCCCGCGCAATGCTGAGATACTCCTGCTTCACGGATTCCGGGATGGTCGGCGTGCGCGACAGGATCCATAAATAGCCGCGATCGGGGCCGCTGACCAGCGCATATTGATACTGGCTATCCAGCGCAATCACGTTGTAGCCGCCGTAAAACGGGCCAAAAAAGGAGACTTTCAGCGCGGCAGTGGTCGGCGCGCCGGTGAAATACGCTTTACCTTCGCTCTCGCTCCATTTCTGTTTCCGCGGATCGTAACCGCGGTTGAGAACGCTGATTCCGCCGTCATTCCGTTGACCGTAGGTTGCGGTTACCCGTTCCAGGCCCCGTTCAAAGCGGTTTTCAAGCCGGGCAATCTCATACCATTTCCCCAGATAACGGCTCGCGTCAAAGTTATTTATCGGCTGAACGCCCTTGGGCGGCGTAGGGGATTTACAGGCGACGAGCGTTAATGCAATAGCAACACCCGTCAGAACAGGCCATATCTTCATGAGAAGTCCTTTTGTGAACGCGGAGGAAAATAAGTATAGCGCAAACGAGCGGGCCTTTATTCACGCCCCGGGGATGCACATTATATTCAGATAATTCTATAACTTCGAATGGGCTGTTGCCCTGCTCGCTATTTTCCTCGTCCTGCTTTCGTTAAGGTGATTATCACAAAAAGTTGAATATATTTTAGCGGCCCAGGTGCTAACGTTTTAACGTTATTATTCACAACGGGAAAACATCGTGAAAAAATTATCCAGTTTGATTCTGTTATCTGCTATGTCTGTCGCTCCAGCCGCGTTTAGCGCCCCTGTCGGGACGCTCAGCGTGCATATTCTCAATCAGCAGACGGGGCTGCCTTCGTCGGGTGTGACCGTTACCCTCGAAAAACAGCAGGCGGATAAATGGACGGCGCTGGCGAGCGCCGTCACGGATAATGATGGACGTATTAAATCGCTGTATCCAGCAGAAGGGGATATGCAGCCGGGGATTTATAAAGTGACCTTTAAAACCGGCGATGATTTCAGCAAACAGAAGCTGGCGACGTTTTTCCCTGAGATCCCGGTACTGTTTACCGTGACGCGTACCAATGAAAAGCTGCATATTCCGCTGCTGCTCAGCCAGTACGGCTACTCCACCTACAAAGGCAGCTAATCGCTACGTCCATCCTGAATAAGCAAAAGCCTGCGCGAAAGCAGGCTTTTATCGGGCGACTATCGGGAGAGAGCCGTGCTTAGTGATTCTGCTGGAGGATCCTTAAAAAATCCTCTTTATTGGCAATCAACGACAGCGCTCTGGCGATGACTTCGTCGCTAAAGATCGACGCCACCTCTCGCAGCACATCAATATGCTCACTCTCTTTGGCGATCACGCCAATGGCAATAAACATAACGTTATTTCTGTCCCAGATCACACCGTCAGGGAACTGATAAATCTCCACCCCCGTTTTGACAATGATGCTGGTGGCTGATTTAGGCAGATGCGGTAGCGTAATGCCGTTACCTAAAAAGGTGGAGACCTGGCGCTCTCTTTCGGCAAGAAACGCCACGCAATCTTCGCTGACATACCCTCTGGCTTTGAAGTCCGCGCCGATCATGGCCAGCACTTCCGCTTTATTTTTCGCCCGGCACGACAGATGGAGATTATCCTGCGTAATAGTATCGATCATAATCCGCTTTCCTTGGTGGCCGTATTGAATCCTGCAGTAGATTTATTTGCCGACAGCTCCTCTTCCAGCTGCTCCAGCGATTTATTCGATGTTTCTGGCAGCGCCGTTATCACAAAAATAATCGCCAGGTAGTTGATCGCGGCAAAAATCAGGAAGACCGGACCTAAACCGAGCTTGGCCTGCAATAATGGGAACAGATAGCTGACGATGGCGTTCATCACCCACATGAAAAATACCGATATGCCCATCGACAGTCCGCGAAACTTCAGCGGGAAAAGTTCCGCCAGCACCACCCAGGTGATAAAGCCCATGGTGCCCTGCATCACGCCAACGAACATCGCGCCGAGCAGCCAGATTGCCGTTGCTTTGATGTCGCCGACCAGCGTGTAGTCTACACCGGCAATGATAAGGTGCAGGGTGGCCATCAGCGCGAAACCATAAATAATGATGGTTTTACGTTTAAAACGGTCAACGAGGAACAGCACCCCAAAGAGCATGCCGCCGACGGAGAACACGCCATTGAGTACGTTGCAGATTAAGGACGTTCTTTCTGAGAAGCCGGCGCTGCTGAGGATCTCAGTACCATAGTACATGATGACGTTGACCCCGGTAGTTTGCTGCAGCGCCGCCCAAATCACGCCGACCAGCAGGAGTTTCAAAATCCACGGCGTCTGGAGAATGGTGATAAAGGCGTTCTGGGAATGCAGCTTTTTGTCCGCCTCGGCCTTAATCAACGTGGTGATATCGTTGAACTCTTTGGTTGCACGTTCAAGTGGGCGGATTTGTTTTAATATTTCCAGCGCTTCTTCATGGCGGTTTTTACTGATTAGCCAGCGCGGGCTTTCCGGCGACCGCAGCATACCGATAAACAGGCAGATGGCGGGGATTGTCTGCACCATCAGCATATAGCGCCAGACGTCCGGTAGATGGCCCCAGAGAATGCCAATAATGGCGTTGATGGCAAAGGCGGCGAGCTGCCCGATAACAATGGCGACTTCGTTTAAGCCGGTCAGCTTACCGCGCATTTCGGTGGGCGCCACTTCAGAAATAAAGGTGGGGGCGGTGACCGAGGCTCCGCCAACGGCATAGCCGAGGATGAAGCGTGAAATCAGCAGTACGGTAATGTCCGGCGCCAGCGCGGACATTAAGGCGCCGATGAAAAAGATGAAAGATAAAAAGAGCAGGTACTTTCTTCTGCCAAAGAAATCCGCGAATTTTCCGCCGAAAACGCTACCTAGCGCGGCGCCAATCAGCAACACGCTCATGACCAGGCCTTCGGTGGTTGGGGTCAAGGCCATATATTGTTTCAGTGAAGAAAATGCGCCATTAATAACGCCGGTGTCATAACCGAATAACAGGCCACCGAATGTCGCTACTAAGGTTATTTGGTGTAGTCGCTTTCTCTGCTGTAGGTTCAGATTCATAATAAGAGACATTTTTATACCTTTTGTTTTGATTAACGGCACGAGATAAAAATGTGTCATCCCATCCCAACCACGCTCTGTCTTTTCGCTTTATGAAGCCTGGCTGACATAAAATGGTTTTTTGCCCTGAGTGCTCCTATCCAGCGCGATTGCAGCGCGCTAAATAAAACCGGTTAAAGAGGTTTCTTTTTGATGAATGAGGAATCATCGGTATACGCGGGGTTTTGTCCTCCGGGATGGGTGAGGTTCAACATGTCCCGGGCAGCGTTGTGGTATGAACGGATGGTATGGCATGGGCCAACATAAACGGTTCTGATAACTCCTGATCTCACTTCCTTCATTGCATCCTCCGGGGTTAGGATTTCTGCTGCACCATCAAGGTGGTCAGGGTGCGTTTAGTGAGAAGGTATTATTACCGCTGCAACTGAAACAAAAATACAAATAGATCACATTTTGAAAGTTTTATTTCGATTTGTCGTTGTGGCTTATCTGTAACATCTATGTGTCTATAATAGCTATTTTTATAATTAACTGATATATAAAGTAATTTTTAGGATTGATTATGCGCTTTAACGGCGATGGCAGGGAAGCGAATTGTTAAAATTATGATATATATCACATTTGTTAATATGCCGGGTTATGGAATTTAAATTTCATTATTAAGTTTATTTTATTTTTTATTCGAAATTTGAGAGGTGCAGCGGTAAGGGAAAAGTACAACGCATCGCGCCATCTGCGCGCTTTTTGACGCCGGTTGATGGGGTGAATAATACTTATGGTCAATATCTGGCGGTAGACCCCCTCTGAGTAATACCATCGAGAAGCGCCAATTATCATTGTGATACGCACGCTCTCTTTTTGATAATCCTTCTGACGATATCATCCGCCTTCGATGGTTTAACCTGCCGCTATTTTTAGAGACGCCTCACATAACTCAGCCTGAAATAACCCTTTATTTATAGATGGCATAGCCATTGCTTGATTCCGTTATCTTTCTTTGTGAGTGGAGACTGAAAATATGGATACATTGCTAGTTGGCAGTGAGGTGCCCCGCGTCGATGGGCTCGCCAAGGTGACGGGTAAAGCGGTCTATGGCGATGACATTATTATGAACAATATGCTATATGGCGTATGCCGCTACGTGGATATACCCGCCGGGCGCATCGATGCGCTCGACCTGTCGGAGGCGGAAAAAGTGCCCGGCGTCGTGCGTATTGCCAACTGGAATGATATCCCCGGCCAGCGCAAACTGGGGGCGATCGTTCCCGATCATCCGCCGATTATCGACAAGGAGATCGCCTATCGCGGCGACGTGGTTGCCGTGGTGGCGGCGGAAACCTACGAGGCAGCCTGCATCGCGGTCGATAAAATCAAAATCACCTACACCCCGTGGGAGCCGATTACCTCCCCGGAAGAGGCGATGAAGCCCGGGGCGCGCCTTATTCACAGCGAACTCGATAGCAACATCATTAACCGCCACCATACGGCGAAGGGCGATATCGACGCCGGATTCGCCGCCTCCAGCCATATTTTCGAACGCGAGTATGAGGTGGGTTTCCAGGAGCACGGCTATATTGAGCCGGAATCGATCACCGCCTACCTGGATAATAATGAACAGATAATGACCATCGAGGGGTCGATTCAGAATGCTCACCGTACCCGGGCGGTGATTGCCAAATACCTCGACCTGCCCCAGGCGAAGGTGAACATTAAGCGCTCCGTGCTGGGCGGTTCCTTCGGCGGCAAGGATGACATTATTGATAACGTCTCCTGCCGCGCGGCGCTGCTGGTGCACCTGACCGGGCGGCCGGTTAAGATCTCGTATAACCGCGAACAGTCGATGCGCGAGAGCTACAAGCGCCACCCCTATAAGATGAAATACCGCATTGGCGTGGACGACGACGCGCGTATTCAGGCGATTAAAATCGACATTATCGCCGATGGCGGCAGCTACTGCGGCCAGACGGTGTTTGTCACCTGGCGCAGTTCCGTGCAGGCCGCGGGCCCCTACAATATTCCTAACGTGCGCGTCGATCTGGTGGGCGTTTACACCAACAACAACTACACCTCGGCCTACCGCGGCTACGGCGCGCCGCAGGTCATTTTCGCCAACGAATCGCTGATGGATGAGGTGGCGGGCGAACTGGGCCTGTCGCCCGTCGAATTCCGCCTGCGCAACATACTTAAGCAGGGCGATACCAGCATGGCCGGACAGGTCTTCAGCGAGCATACCGTCTCCGCGCAGGAGGTGCTGGAGAAAACGCTGCTCAAGGCCGAATACGAGGCCAAACGCGAGCACTACAAAAAGCTTAACGCGGAAGGCGGCCCGATCCGCTACGGGATTGGCTTCGCGCTGAGCCACCGCGGCTGCTCTCTGGGGGCCGAGGGGCTGGATGCGTCCTCGGCGCTGATTCAGGTGAATGCCGACGCCAGCGTCAACATTTCTACCTCGGTATCCGAGAACGGGCAGGGGCTGCAGACCACCATGTCGCTGCTGGCGGCGGAAGCGTTCGGTATTGCGCTCGATAGGGTAATGTTTAGCGAACCGGCCACGGCGATGATCGCTGACGGCGGCTCAACGGTCGCTTCGCGCGGTACCCTGATGGGCGGCCAGGCGATTCTGAGCGCGGCGAACAAAATTAAACAACGCATGGCGGACGCCGTGAGGGAAACGCTGAAAGCGCAGAGCCTCGACGATATCGCCTGGCAAAATGGCAAAGTGTTCAACCGTCACAGCCCGGCACTTAGCCTCAGCTTCCAGCAGGTGTGCGATATGACCCGGGCTACCGGGGCAAACCTCTCTGCCTACGGCTGGCACGTGGCGCCGAATATTCACTGGGATGAGGAGAAGGGTTGCGGCAGCCCCTATTTCACCTGGGTGTACGGCTGCCAGTTGGCCGACGTGGCGGTGGATACGCGCACCGGTAAAATCACCGTCAATAACGTCGTCGCCACCCACGATGTCGGTAAAGTCATTAACCCGGTTGGTTTTAGCGGCCAGGTTTACGGCGGCGTGCTGCAGGGGATGATCGGTTACGGCATGCTGGAGGATTTCAACACCGAGCACGGCGTGGTGAAATCGGAAAACTTCGATACCTATCTGCTGCCGACCATCAAGGATATGCCGCACATCGATATCATTGCGGTGGAAAACTACGATCAAGCGGGGCCAATGGGGGCGAAGGTTATCGGCGAACCGGTACTGGAACTCGGCGCCGCGGCCCTAAACAACGCGGTGAGTTTCGCCATCGGGCGGCCTAACCGGACCCTGCCGCTAACCCTCGAGCAGGTTCGCCTGGGTTACAACCTCAAAAAACCGGAGCGCCAGAGCGAGCAGATGCTGGAGTCGGGTGATAAGAAACAGGTTCATCGCCTCAATACCCTGTCGCTGAGCGTACCGCAAACCCTGAAACAGGCCCTGACGCTGATGGCCGAGAAGGGGGCGATGCCCATCGCCGGCGGCACCGATGTGCTGGTGCAGGCGCGGATGCTGTCCGGCGAGGTGCCGCTTGTCAATATCGCCGGGCTGGCGGAGCTGAAGGAGGTCTTTGACGTGGAGGGCGGCGTCTCGATTGGCTCCGGTGTCTGCTTTACCGACCTGGTTAAGCATCCGTTGATTCAGCAGCGCTATCCGCTGCTGGTTACCGCCTGTAAAACCGTCGGCTCCCTGCAGCTGCGCAACCGGGCGACAATCGGCGGCAATATCGTTAACGCCGCCCCGTGCGCGGACTCCATGCCGCCGTTGATTATTTACGAGGCGGAGGTGGAGCTGCGCAGCGCGCGCGGAACGCGCCGGATGCCGGTCAGCGAATTTGTCGTGGGCGGCTATCGCACCCTTCTTGAGCCCGATGAGCTGGTTGTCCGCTTTATCCTGCCGGCGCCGACGCAGCAGCCGCTGATCAATCGCTATCTGCAGCTTGGCCGGCGCAATGCGTTGAACATTACGCGCCAGAGCCTGACCGGGCAGTTTATGGTCGATAAAGGCGTGGTTCGCCTGTGCCGTCTGGTGGATGGCGCGCTGATGGCCAAACCGCAGCGGCTGCTCGAGGTTGAGCAGGCGCTCATCGGCCGGACGCTGGACGCCGCCACCATTGACTATGCGGCCGGGGTGCTTCACGACAAGGTAGAGAAAGCCATCGGGGGACGCTGGTCAGCGCCTTATAAGGTCCCGGTATTTATCGATATGTTCCGGCAGATGCTGCAGGAAGTTATGACAGAGCAGAAAAAATAAGGAGCCATGAACATGAACCATATTGAGCTAAGAGTGAATGGCATCCGCATTGCCCGCGATGTGAAAGACAATGTCCGCCTGATCGATTTTCTCCGTGAAGATCTCAAGTTAACCGGCACCAAAGAGGGCTGCTCGGTGGGCGAGTGCGGAGCCTGCACCGTCATTATGGACGGCAAATCCGTCTGCTCCTGCCTGCTGCTGGCCGCCCAGTGTAACGGGGCGGAGGTTACCACCGTCGAAGCGCTGCATCACGATCCGGTCGGTAAAAAATTGCAGAACGCCTTTATTCGTCACGGCGGCGTTCAGTGCGGCTTCTGCACGCCCGGCGTGTTGATGAGCGCCAAGGCGCTGCTGGATGCTAACCCTAATCCCAGCGACGATGAGTTGAAAGAGGCGCTGGAGGGGAATATCTGCCGCTGTACGGGATATCAGCCGATCATTACCTCGATTAAAGCGGTGCTGAAACCCTGATCGCCGCAAGCGCCGCCGTCGCCAGCCGACGGCGGCGCTTTTTCGGCTGCAGGAGGAGGATGACGATGAGCAAAAAAATGGATAAACAGTGCATTATGCTGGCCGCCGGGCTCTCCAGCCGGATGGGGAAATGGAAAATGATGCTGCCGTGGAGCGAAGGAACGATTCTGGATAGCGCCCTTGCCGGCGCCCTGGCATTCTGCGATCGGGTAGTGCTGGTGACGGGGTTTCGCGGCGATGAGTTGGCCGCATGCTATCAGGATCATCCGGGCGTAGAGGTGGTCTTTAACCCGCGATATCAGGACGGCATGTTCTCTTCGATTCAGTGCGGGGTGGGCCATATCAGCGCTTCGCGTTTCTTTCTGGCGCTGGGTGATATGCCGGAGGTGACGCCGGGCGTCTACCGCCGGCTGTGGGACAACGCCGACGCCGAGAGCTGTCTTATTCCGGCCTACGAGCGCGGCAAAGGCCACCCGGTTCTTCTGCCGAAGCGGGCGATCTCGCTGATTCGTCGCGCCCCGCAAGGAGCCACCCTGCGGGACGTTATCGGTCAGATGGCGGTGCGCGTTATTCCCGTGGCGAGCCAGGGGATTCACTGGGACGTTGATACTCCGCAGCAGTATCTTGAGGTCGCGCGACGCTGCCGTAAGGATCAGGTCGCTGTCGGTTAGCGTTGGAGAAGGGAATAAGAAGAGACAATATCGCCCCGGGATGCGCGCCGCGGGGCGATATTTTTTACCCCGCGGCGCTTTCGCGCAGGCGGGTTTTCAGCTGGTTGTATTGATCAATAACGTACCGTTCGGCGGCTTGCCGATCGGCAATGCGCTCAACGTTAACCGCGCAGTACTTGTACTCGGGGGTTTTGGTTATCGGGCTGAGATTCTCGGTGACCAGCTCGTTGCAGGCGCCGATCCACCACTGATAGGTCATATAAACCGCCCCTTTATTCGGCCTGTCGCTGACCTTCGCCCGGGAAATCACCTTGCCTTTGCGCGAGTTAACCCACACCAGTTCTTCGTCCTCAATGCCGAGCCGTTTGGCGTCGGCGGTGTTGATCTGGATGTAGCCCGGTTCGTCCGCCAGTTTGGCCAGCGCCGCGCAGTTGCCGGTCATCGAGCGGCAGGAGTAATGGCCCACTTCGCGCACTGTGGAGAGCACCAGCGGATACTTGTCGCTCAGCGTATCGATCGGCGCCTGCCATTCGCAGGTGAAGAACTGCGCCAGTCCGTTTGGGGTGGAGAAGCGCTCCGCAAACAGATACGAAGTGCCCTGATCCGCCTCGGACTCGTCGCGGCACGGCCACTGCACGTAGCCCAGCTCTCCCATCTTCTCATAGGTCGCGCCGAAGAAGTTGGGGCACAGCTGGCGGAGCTCATCCCAAATCTGCTGCGTGTTGTCGTACTTCATCGGATAACCCATGCGGGTGGCGATCTCGCAGATGATCTGCCAGTCGGTCTTCAGATCCCACTTCGGCTCAACCGCCTTGAAAAAGCGCTGGAAGCCGCGGTCCGCTGCGGTATAGACGCCCTCATGCTCGCCCCACGAGGTCGAGGGCAGAATCACATCGGCCGCCGCGGCGGTTTTGGTCATGAAAATATCCTGGACGATAACCAGTTCCAGATCCTCGAAGGCCTGACGCACGGCGGAAAGCTCGGCGTCGGTCTGCAGCGGATCTTCCCCCATGATATATGCCGCCCGCACTTCACCGTGCGCCACGCGGTGTGGCAGCTCGCTGATGCGGTAGCCGGGGTTCTCAGGTAGGCTCTCGACGCCCCAGGCGTTGGCGAACTTTTCCCGGTTTTCCGGGAATTTCACATACTGATAGCCCGGAAAGGTGTCCGGCAGCGCGCCCATGTCGCAGGCCCCCTGAACGTTGTTCTGACCGCGCACCGGGTTAACGCCGACGTGCGGTTTCCCCAGGTTGCCGGTGAGGATCGCCAGGCTGGTCAGGGCGCGTACCGTTTCGACGCCCTGCCAGAACTGTGTCACCCCCATTCCCCACAGAATCATGGCGTTTCCTGCGGTGGCGTACAGCCGCGCGCATTCGCGAATCTGCCCGGCGCTGATGCCGGTGATGGCTTCCACCGACTCCGGCGTATAGCCTTCAACGATGTTGCGATACGCTTCGAAGCCTTCGGAACGCCCGGCGACGAAGGGTTTATCGTACAGATCCTCTTCGATAATGACGTGCCCGAGGGCGTTGAGCAGCGCAATATTGGAACCGTTTTTCAGGGCAAGGTGCAGATCGGCAATGCGCGCGGTTTCGATTTTACGCGGATCGCAGACGATAATTTTCGCCCCGTTGCGTTTGGCGTTGAGGATATGATTCGCCACGATAGGGTGCGAATCCGCCGGGTTATAGCCGAAAATAAACACCAGATCGGTATTATCGATCTCGGTGATAGCATTACTCATCGCGCCGTTGCCGACCGACTGGTGCAGACCTGCAACCGAAGGGCCGTGTCAGACGCGTGCGCAGCAGTCGACGTTATTGGTACCAATAACGGCGCGCGCAAATTTTTGCATGATGTAGTTGGTTTCATTGCCGGTGGCGCGCGAAGAGCCGGTGGTCTGAATCGCGTCCGGGCCATACTTCTCTTTAATGGCGCTCAGACGGGTGGCGACGTAATCGAGCGCCTCATCCCAGGAGACGGATTCTAGCCTGCCGCCGCGCTGGCGGCGGATCATCGGGGTTTTCAGGCGCGGCGTGAGGATCTGGGTATCGTTAATAAAATCCCAGCCGTAGTAGCCCTTCAGGCACAGGGTACCCTGATTGTTTTTTCCCATAGCGGCATCGGCGCGGGTAATCTTTCCCTCTTCTACCGTGAGCTGCATTTTGCAGCCGGAGGCGCAGTAGGGGCAGACGGTCGTTACTTTCTTCATAGTAAGGGTCCTTAATCTTAGAACAGCAGGGCAAAACTAAAGCGGCCGTTCAGGCCCTGCGCGATCCCCTGCTGTACGACGGGGATCGCCAGCAGCAGCAGGGTTAGCAATGCGAACAGGAGTCTGGTGAGCATCGTTACCCCTCCTGGGCTTCTTCCGGCTGTTTCTCCTTTTGAACTTTGCGCAGCAGGAGCCACATTCTGACGGTTCTGACGGCCATGTTGCGTGCCGCCGAACTTGGCGGGGCCGGATCGGGGACCGGCGTTTCGTGGTTAACGCGCAAAGGCACGCTGCCGTTGAGGGTGAGGTTGGCGACAATAGCCGTCAGGGTACCGATCGTAATCCCGCTGTGCAGAAACAGCTGAACCATCGGCGGAAACTGGGTGAATAAGTTGGGCACCAGTACCGGCATCATGCCGAGGCCGAGCGTTAATGCCACCACCATACCGTTATTATTGTTGCGGTAGTTGACCTGTCCCAGGGTACGAATACCAGACACCGCCACCATACCGAACATGACAATGCCTGCGCCGCCGAGGATCGGTTTCGGTATCAGCACCACCAGCGCCGCCATCCTCGAGAACACGCCCATCAGAATCAGAATGATGCCGGAGACCGACACCACAAAACGGCTGCGCACCCCGGTTAAACCGATCAGGCCGACGTTTTGCGCGAACGCGGCGTAGGGAAACAGATTGAAGAAGCCGCAGATGGTGGTCGCGATACCGCAGGTGTTGAGGCCGTTGCGCAGCATCTTCGCGTCCACCTTTTTCCCGACGATATCCCCGGTCGCCATCATCGAGGACATGGTTTCCACCATCACCACTACCATCACCATCGACAGCAGGGCGACGGGGATAATATGAAACTCAGGTTTGGCGAAGGGCATCAGGGTCGGCAGATGGAGCCAGGGAGTGGCGTGGACCAGACTGAAGTCGAGAGGCTTAAAGCAGCTCCAGAGTACGGTGCCGATGATAAGACCGATCAGCACCGACGTGTTTTTCACGACGCCGGAGGCGAAGGTGTAAATATTGAGAATAATCACCAGCGTAATCGCCGCCATCAGCAGCGAGAAGGGGGCGCCAAAGCCGCTCATTTCGCTGCTGCCGCCACCAATCCACCCGCCTGCCACCGGCATAATTGACATGCCGATAAGCGTGACGATACTGCCCATCACCACCTTGGGAAAGAAGCGGATAAGCTTACTAATCCACGGCGCGCAGCAGAGGATGAATATACCGGACACGATCACCGCCCCGGAAATCCCGCCGATCCCGTACTCCTTACCGATCAGCACCATCGGAATCAGCGCCGCGAAGGTACAACCCTGGATAAGCGGCAGCCGGCAGCCGAGCCATTTACCAACCCCCAGCGACTGCACGATGGTGGCCGCGCCGCAGATAAACAGGTCGGCGCTGATGAGTAAAATAATGTGTTCCGGCGGGAGCCCTACTGCGTTGCCCACTACCAGCGGAACCGCCACGGCGCCGGCGTACATCACCAGCACGTGCTGTAGCCCATAAAGAATCATTTGCGTAACGGGTAAAACTTCATCGACCGGCGCGGTCGAGCTCCCGTTTCGTGAGGCGGAATTGGCGATATCTTTCATGAAGTTGTTATCTCCTGTACGACTTCACTCCGTATATACCCTTCATACTTCAAGTTGCTTGTGCGTTGGCTTTCCTCGCTCACCCCAGTCACTTACTAGAGTAAGCTCCTGGGGATTCGCTGTGTCGCCGCCTTCCTGCAACTCGAATTATTTTGGGTATAAGCGTGAACAGAGCCGAAGTTACGATTCGAAGGCCGCTGCCTCCCTGAGCTGATGCGTTCACCAGCGTGTTGCGCGCACGTTGAGTGATATGCGTAAGCTGTGCCAAAAATAAACATCCGGAGAATCGAAGAGGAATTGTGTGAAATAACTCACGGGAAAAAGGGCGGAATATCTCTCTGAGGGCAATATCTTTAAATAAGACGCGTTGGCAAAAAATGTGCGCTATCACATTGAGATAGGGACAATCTCATTTTGGTATTACGCACGATACGTTGAATTATCAACATGATTAAATCCAGAACGCAGCGAATAATCTTCGCTCAGCGCGCGTGGATAATTATCTCGCCGTTACGCTGAGGGGCACTTTTTTTTGAGGCGGCTCGCAAAAATGAGCAGCATATGAATACCCTGAAAAAAATCGCCTGATTATTGCATCGCTTCCCGGTGAGTCCTGAAATAATAAAGGGAAGCAAATGAATAAATTTATCGTTGCCGATTCTGCAAACTGTATTGGCTGCCATGCCTGTGAAGTGGCCTGCGTCACCTCTCATCGCCAGGACCGCTGGCCCCAGCAGCGCAGCGACTTTCTTCCACGCATCCGCGTGTTCTTCAACCGTAAGGCCAGTAGCGCGACGACCTGCCGCCACTGCAACGACGCGCCCTGCGTCGGCTCCTGTCCGACCCAGGCGCTGCGCGTGGCGAACGACAGCGTTCAGTTTACAGAGGCGCTGTGCATCGGCTGTAAAAACTGCGTCATCGCCTGTCCCTTTGGGGCCATTGAGATGGTGGCCAACGATGACGACGCGCCGCAGCTGGCGCAGAAGTGCGATCTTTGCAGCCAGCATCCTTCCGGTCAGCAGGCGTGCGTGGCTAGCTGTCCAACCCAGGCGCTGCGCCTGATGGATGAGGCTGCCGTTAACCAACTGCGCAACGCGCGGCAGATCCGATCTGCGCTGGAAAGACCGCTGAAGGGCGTTCGCGGCGCGAGACGTAACGCGATACTCAATAAACCTCCGCGCGTTGGGGCGAAAAAAGTGCCCGCCGATGACCGCCTGCGGCATTTCGGCGAAATCTATCAACCGCTGGGCGAGCGTGACGCGGAATATGAGAGCGAACGCTGCCTCTACTGTGCACAGAAGGCGTGGTGCAACTGGACCTGTCCGCTGCATAACCACATTCCCGATTTCATCCGCCTGGTGAACGAAGGCAAGATTATCGAGGCGGCGGAACTGTGTCATCAGAGCAGCTCCCTGCCGGAGATTTGCGGCCGCGTCTGTCCGCAGGACCGGCTGTGCGAAGGGGCCTGTACCTTAAAGAACGAGGGCGGCTCGGTCGCCATTGGCAATCTTGAGCGCTATATCACCGATACCGCGCTGGCGATGGGCTGGCGACCGACAATCGACAACGTGGCCCCGCGCCGGGAGCGGGTGGCGGTGATTGGCGCCGGGCCCGCCGGACTGGGCTGCGCCGATATTCTCGTGCGCGCGGGCGTGCACGTTGACGTCTTTGATCGCCATCCGGAAATCGGCGGCCTGCTGACTTTCGGTATCCCGCCGTTCAAGCTGGATAAAAAGGTGCTTGAGATGCGCCGCGACATTTTTAGCGCCATGGGCGTCAATTTTCATCTCAACCAGGAGGTGGGTCGCGACGTGGCCTTTGCCGATCTGCTGAAAAACTATGACGCGGTTTTCCTCGGCGTGGGTACCTACGGTCTGATGGCCGCCGGTCTGGCGGGAGAGAACGCCCCCGGCGTGATTCAGGCGCTGCCGTTTCTGATTGCCAGCACCCGCGAGGTGATGGGGCTTGAAGAGAGCGCCGAGTATCCGCTGATCGACATTAAGGGGAAACGGGTGGTGGTGCTTGGCGGGGGAGATACGGCGATGGACTGTCTGCGTACCGCCGTTCGCCGCGGCGCAGCGAGCGTGACCTGCGCCTACCGTCGCGATGAGCTAAGCATGCCCGGGTCGAAAAAAGAGGTGGTGAACGCGCGGGAAGAGGGGGTGAAATTTGAGTTTAACGTGCAGCCGCAGCGCATTCAGCTCAACCGTAAGGGGCAGGTCTGCGCGGTAGAGATGATCCGCACGAAGATGGGCGAGCCGGGCCCGGACGGCCGCCGTCGGCCGCAGCCGATCCCGGATTCCGGGTTTGAACTTAAAGCCGATGTGCTCATTATGGCGTTTGGCTTTCAGGCTCACGAGATGCCGTGGCTGCGCGGCCACGGGATTAAGCTGGACCGCTGGGGGCAGATAGTGACCGGTGGCAAAGGGCGCGGAACGACGCAAACCAGCCATGACAAAATTTTTGCCGGCGGCGATGCCGTGACCGGGGCGGACCTGGTGGTCACCGCCATGGTTGCCGGGCGGCAGGCGGCCAGCGAGATGCTGACGCAATTCACGGCCCGGGAGGAGATATGACCCGTTTTATCGTTGCCAGTTCGCAGGCCTGCATCGGCTGCCGGACCTGTGAGGTAGCCTGTGCGCTGGAACACGTGGCGCCGGGGGCAGAGTTTCACCCCCGCCTGAAAGTGATGCGCCTCGACGATGTTAGCGTGCCGGTGATGTGTCATCAGTGCGAGAACGCGCCCTGCGTGGGCGCCTGTCCGACCGGGGCGCTAAGTATGGGGGCGGAGAAGGTGGAAGCTGACGGCGGGCGCTGCATTGGCTGCCAGAGCTGCGCGATCGCCTGCCCGTTTGGGGCGATTACCATCGAGGTGAAGGCCGGTCTGACGCCGGTTATCGTTAAGTGCGATCTTTGCGGTACCCGCGAGCGCGGCCCCGCCTGCGTTGACGTCTGCCCGACGGCGGCGCTGAGTATCATGACCGAAGAACAGCTTAACGCGCTGCAAAAGCAGCGCAATATCGCCACCGCCGCGCTGCTGTCGCTGTAAACGTTGCGCCCGGCGGCGCAGAAGCCGCCGGGCAATTTCACGCGCGTTCTGTCAGCAAAAAAAAAACCGGCTTGCCAGCCGGTTTAGCATTTTTACGCGGGCTACGCGGGGAGCGCATCCATTCGCGCCCACATTTTTTTCGCCACTTTCTGCGCTTCGCGGAATATCGACTCGCAGTCAAAGCTGAACTGGCGATCCTCGTAGATCATCACGCCGTTCACCATGACGCTGCGTACGCTGTTTGCCCCAAGGCCGAAGGCGATATGTCCGGCGATGTTTTCCGCGATCAGCGGCGTCGGCGCCATATAGTCGCAAATAGTGAGGTCCGCTTTATAGCCCGCCTCAAGGCGGCCAAAGTGGGCGTTGAAGTTGCGATTCAGCAGTTCGTTGCCGTTGCTCAGCGCCTTCGCGAAGCTGTCCGGCCACAGCGGCCCGCCGGCGTCGCGGTGTTTAAAGAAGGCAAACTTCATCTCCTCGAACATGTCGGAACCGATGCCGTCGGTGCCGAGCGCCAGATTGCGCATCTGCGGCAGGCGGGGGTTGTAACCGACGTGGTTGTTCATGTTGGAGCGGGCGTTGTGCACCAGGAAGCCGTCCTGCGCGTTGAGCAGCTCGACGTCGGCATCGGAGATGTACAGGCCGTGGGCAATCAGCGTTTTACTGTTGATAAGGTCGAACTCCGCCAGCCGCACCAGCAGGTCCTTGCCGTAAAGGTGATGGCTGTGAGAGACATCGTAGCGGTCTTCCGCCGCGTGAATATGCAGGCCGCGGCCGGTGGCTTTTAGCGCTTCGCGCAGCATCGCCAGACCTTCATCCGGCACGGTGAACGGGGCATGGGCGCCGATATGGGCCTCGACCAGATAAGGCTGGTCGCCCTTTTCACGCGCGGCGTCGATCTCTCTGGCGAAGCGAATGTTCTCCTCAACGCTGTCGCGCAGCTCGCGGCTGCCAAAGTTGCGGTCGGTGGTTTCGAAGCAGGTCATTCCGCGCAGCCCGATTTTGAGGAAGGCGTTGCGCAGCTGGCTCAAGGAGCCCGCAATATAGTGAGGCGACGCATGATGATCGATCACCGCCGTACAGCCGCTGCGCACGGCCTCCATGGCGCAGATCAGCCCGCTGTAGTAGAGCGACTCCTCGTCCAGCGCCCGGTCAAGGCGCCACCACAGGTTTTTCAGCGTGGAGATAAAGTCCGGGCTGGGGGCGATATTGGCCTGAATCCCCCGGGACAGGCCGGAATAAAAGTGATTGTGGGAGCAGACCATGCCGGGCATCACCAGCTGCCCGCGCATCTCTTTCACCTGCGCCTGCGGATAGCGCTGGCGCAGGCCGGGGCCGACAGCGAGAATTTTATCATTCTCAATGGCGATATCGACGTTCTCCCACACTTTCGCCGGATAGATCTGCGCGGCGGTGGCATTTTTCAGGATCAGGACACTCATACTTCAACGCCTCCCAGAAGATAGCTTTGGTGCTGATGAATGTGGCTTATGATGCGGCACATGGCGTCCAACTGGGCCGGTACCTCGCTAAACTGGCCGCGGTCGTTTATTTCCAGCTGCCACGTCTGGTCGTCCTGACGCACTTTGACACTGGCGCCCGCGACGAAGAAGCCTGGATTGGTGCTGTTGACAAAATCCTGCTCCAGGCTGAACACGGTGATTTTGTCTTTATACGGTTTTCCCTGCCATGGGCAGAACTGAGCGCAGTTGCCGCATTCGTTGCAATAAGCGTCCAGATGCAGTGTCTGGAAGCGATTCTGGAAGCCCGGCACGGCCACGGAAATATTGGCGCGGTTCGGACAGACGTCGACGCACTTGCTGCACACGTAGTTACACTCCAGGCAGCGGCTGGCTTCCTGCTCGACAAAAGCCTCGCGCTGGTTTTTATCCACCAGGGTGACGGCGATAGCGCCTTTACGCTGGTACACCTTCGCCGGATCGACATTGTTCCAGACTTTGTTTCCGTAGCGGCTGGCGATATTTTCCCGGGCCAGGATCGCGTCCGTGGCCCGTCGCGCGTTGCCGATAGCGGAGACGATAGATGAGGGGCCGCGCTGAACGTCGCCGATCAGGAAGACGTTCGGCTTGCTGGTCTCGCCATCGGCGTTGACCACCGGCCAGCCCTGTGGGTCGAGCGGGATCCCCATTGCCGACAGCGCTTCGCCGTCCTGCTGCTCGCCGATGGCGGTAATCAGAGAGTCGACTTGCAGGGTGCGAATCTCATCGGTTTCCACCGGGCGGCGGCGGCCTTTCTCATCCGGCTCGCCGAGCTTCATGACGCGTACGACGAGCGTCCCGTCGGCGTTAAACTGTTCCGGGTTACATAGCCACTCGAAGTCGACGCCGTCGAGCAGCGCCTCATCGTACTCTTCGCGCCAGGCGGGCATCTCTTGCTGCGAGCGGCGATAGACGATGGTCGCGCTCTGCACGCCCGGTACGCGCAGCGCCGCGCGGGCGCAGTCCATCGCGGTATTGCCGGCGCCGACCACGGCCACATGTTTGCCCAGATTCAGCTCGGCGCCGCGGTTAAACTGGCGCAGGAACTGCAGCGATTTATGCACGTTCTGGTTGTCGCCGCCCAGCTTCACGCCGCTGTTTTTATCGGTTCCGGTGCCGACCAGCACGTAACGAAAACCTTTCGCCTGCAGTTTTTCCACGCTCAGATGCGGATCGCAGCCGTACTCAATTTTGACGCCGTGGGCGACGACAAAATCGATATCGTGCTGAATAAGCTCGCCGGGAATGCGGAACTGCGGAATGATATTTTGCACCACGCCCCCGGCGTTGGCTTCGCGTTCAAATACCGTGACCGGATGCCCGGCGCGGGCGAGGAAGTAGCCGGCGGCGAGACCGGCAGGGCCTGCGCCGATCACCGCTACCGGGTGCCGGGAGCCGGATCCCGCGGGCTTATGCCAGCGGCTACGGTACTCGTCCCAGCCTTTCTCCAGCGCCACTTTTTTCAGTTCGCGGATGTTGAGCGCGCTGTCGTAATCCAGCCGCGTGCAGTTGTACTGGCACTGGTGATCGCAGATATGGCCGGTGATGGCCGGTAAAGCGTTGCGCTGATAGATCAGCTCCAGCGCGTCGGCGTAGCGATGCTCGCCCAGCAGGCGGATATACTCCGGAATATCCTGCTTGATGGCGCAGGCCGTCACGCAGGGGGCGACGTAGCAGTCCAGCAGCGGCAGCGGCTCGCCGGTATCAATGCGCTCTTCCGGCTTCCACTGTTTCTGGGTGTAGTCCATGCTCACCGCTTTTTCCGCCAGCGCGTTGAGGCGCTCGACGTCGATCTGCGTCATGTTCCAGCCGTCGGCTTTCTCCAGCTCGCGCATGCACTCGCTCAGGCGCAGATATCCTCCCGGCTTCAGCAGGTCGGTGGCCATGGTGATAGGGCGAATGCCGGTGTCGAAAATCTCGCGAATGTTGAGCTGGCTGGCGCCGCCGGAGTAGGAGATCGGCAGCTTGCCGTCAAACGCCCGCGAGAGCAGGGCGGCCACGTTGATAGAGAGCGGGAACAGCGCGCGCCCGGACATATACATTTCCTCTCCCGGCAGCGCGCCTTTGTTGTTGATGGTGCCGAGGGTGTTGGTCAGCTTGACGCCAAAGCCGAGGCTGCGCGCTTTCGCCAGCGCCATCAGGCGCGTCAGCATCTCCAGCGCCCGGTCGATCTTAAGGTCGTGATCAAACGACGCTTCGCTAAGGCCGATATAGCCGAAGCCGCAGGTGTCGAGGATCTCGCGCACGCGCGGATAGCCGAGCAGGGTTGGGTTGAGCTTCACAAAGGTATTGAGGTTTTTCTCCGTCAGCATATAGCGACAGATGGCTTCGATCTCGTCCGGCGGGCAGCCGTGCATCGTCGAGAGGGTGACGCCCTGGACCAGCCTGGCCGGTATGCGCTGCGCCAGGTTGTCCAGCCCGTCTTTGCGTGCGCAAGTTGGCAGGCTGTCGATAAAGGTTTTATTTTGCAGCCAGCGGTTCAGCGTGTCGCGGTACTGGGCGAATTTAGGATGGGCGGAGGCGTCCATCATGTTGTCGATAAATTCCTGCATTGGCGGCTGCTTAATACCATCAAGGTTGTAGCCGACGCTCATATTGAAAATAAACGACTTGCTCTCTTTATTCGTCGCCAGCGGAAAGATCTGCTCCAGCAGATGCAGAGCGAACCAGGCTTTCAGGTACTCATCCCAGGCTTTTTTCAGGGTAAATTCAGTGGACCACTCGGTATTGAAGCACTCATCTTCCGCGTCGATACAGGGCTTTTCCAGCTCCAGACGATCAAGGATCTGTACGGTTTTCAGCTCGATAAACCGCCCGCCGGTTAGCCAGGCGGTAATGATGTTTTGCGCCAGCTGGGTATGCGGCCCGGCAGCGGGGCCGAGAGGCGTGGCGCAGCTTTCGCCAAATACGCCGATCGAACGCTGCGCCTGCGGCGAATAAAACTGTTGTTCAGGAATGCCAAAAATAGATCCCTGACTCTGATACTCATCGAAAATGCGCGTTAACAGCTCCTCAAACGGCACGGGACGCATTATATCTCCCATAACCCTCTCCTTAGATATCATTGTAAGATCGACATTGCCGGTGGTAATAATCCCGACGGATAAAGAAAGAGGAGCAACAATCACACCAGTTATTCAAACGGCGGCGGCGGAATAATTAATTTGTGAACCAGGTCGAAACTCAACGCCGCGGCGTGAATAATTCCATAGCGGGTAAATGAGAACTCAAATCAATACGCTTTATCATTCGGCGAGATTTCTCAAAATCAGATCCGGAATATCAGAATGATAATTTATGTCGGCTATTCGGCGGTGATTTCAGCGGGCGGTGGGAATTTGGCCCGGTGGTTGACGAAATAATCGGCGCGATAGCCCAATTTCAACGTCGCCAGGGCTAACAAAATGACCTGATTCACAATTCGCGATAAAAAACGGCGGGGCAGTATAAATATTGCATAGCCATAATCGGTCGCTGCGACGGTATTTTCAACGGAGGGTGAGCTCTCAAACTGAGAAGCCGGTCGACATCGCAGACAATCCCCAAAACCGTAAAAGAAATTGCCTTTGAGGTTGGTATGAATATTTTCGCAGAAGCAGCACGGCTTGAAGAACAGAACTGCCCCTTTGCCCTCGCGCAGATTGTCGAAAGTCGGGGCTCCACCCCCCGACACGCCGCTCAGATGCTGATCCGTGAGGACGGTTCGATTGTGGGCACCATTGGCGGCGGGATGGTGGAACGTAAAGTTATTGATGCGGCGCAGGCGGCGCTGCGCGAGCGGGAATCGCGAATGTTTCACGGCCGCATGGCGCGCACCGGCAGCGACGCCGTGGGCTCCGACTGCGGCGGCGCGATGTCGGTATACATCAGCGTTCACGGCCTGCGCCCGCGCCTGCTGCTGGTCGGCGCCGGGCACGTTAACCGCGCGGTTGCCCACGCCGCGGCGCTGCTGGATTTTGATATCTGCGTCGGCGATACCTACGCCGCAAGCCTCTGTCCCGATGCTTTCCCCGCTTCGGCGCGGCTGGCGCATGCTGCCAGCTTCACGGATGTGGTGGACGCGATGGCGGTACGGCCGCAGGATTTCGTGCTGATTGCCACCAACAACCAGGATCGCGAGGCGCTGGACAGGCTGATAACCCAACCGGTGGCGTGGCTGGGGCTGCTGGCCAGCCGGCGAAAAGTGCAGGCCTTTGTACGTCAGATGCGGGAGAACGGCGTGCCGGAAGCGGATATCAGCCGCCTGCGGGCGCCGATTGGCTATGACATCGGCGCCGAGACGCCAAACGAGATCGCCATCAGCGTGCTGGCGGAGATCCTGCAGGTGAAAAACGGCGCGCCGGGGGGGCTGATGAACCAGGTTAAACAGGCGGGTCGGCAGGAATATGCCGTGGAGGCGGCGGAAATCTGAGGTTCTGCCAGGGGAAATGTTGCCGGGAGGTTCCCGGCAACCCGTGGCGTACAGCTTACTGGCTAATCATGGTGCCGGTTTTCCCTTCAATGCCCTCTTTGGCCTTGCTTAACATGGTGATCAGCGCCTGGCGTCCCGGCCGGGAGCGGGCGAAGGCGGCGGCGGCTTCCACTTTTGGCAGCATTGAGCCTTTGGCAAAGTGACCCTCTGCGATAAAGCGTTCGGCATCGCGCAGGGAGAGGTTATCCAGCCACTGCTCCTCAGGTTTACCGAAGTTGATCGCCACCTTTTCCACGGCGGTGAGAATGATCAGCAAGTCGGCGTCGATCATCTCCGCCAGCTTCGCGCTGGCCCAGTCCTTGTCGATAACCGCGCTGGCTCCGCGCAGATGGTTACCCTCGCGAATCACCGGAATGCCGCCGCCGCCGACGGTGATCACCACGTGGCAGTCATCCATCAGCGCTTTTACCGTTTGTTTCTCGATAATATCTACCGGCATGGGCGACGCGACGACGCGACGGTAGCCGCGCCCGGCGTCCTCTTTCATGATGTAGCCGTTTTGGCTCAGCTTTTCGGCCTCTTCTTTGCTGAAGAACGAGCCGATGGGCTTGGTCGGATTAAGAAATGCCTTATCGTTAGCGTCCACTTCCACCTGGGTTATCAGGGTCGCCACTGGAATATCCAGCTGGCGCGACAGCAGCTCTTCGCGAATCGCGTTCTGCAGGTCGTAGCCGATGTAGCCCTGGCTCAACGCCACGCAGACCGACATCGGCAGCATCGGCGTGTGGGCCTCGGTTTTGGCCGCGGCTTCAAAGGCCTGGTTGATCATGCCCACTTGCGGGCCGTTACCGTGAGTCACCACCACCTGATGGCCAAGGGCGATAAGATCGACGATCGTCCGCGCGGTGTGCCGTACGGCCTGCATCTGTCCGGCGAGATCGTCGCCCAGCGCATTCCCGCCGAGAGCGAGAACAATTTTTTTACTCATAGCATCCTCTCATTACGTTTCTGTTCCGCTGACGGCCAGGTGAGCGGTGGAAAAGGGTTGTCGGCGTAAAAAACGGCCCTGACCGGCGGTGCCAGTAAAAGTGCCGTTATCAAAAATCACCCTGCCGTGGGAGAGCGTCTGGCGAATCGCGCCCTGGCAGATAAAGCCCTCATAGGGTGAATAGTCAGCGTTGTCGTGCAGCATGTCGTGCCGAATGGTGGTGGTGCGTTTGGGGTCGATGATGACCACGTCGCCATCGGCGCCGGGCGCCAGCAAGCCCTTCTGCGGCCATAGGCCAAACAGCTTCGCCGGATTGGTGCTGGTGAGCGCCACAAAGCGCTCGGGGGTGATGCGCCCGGTCATGACCCCATGCGAGAACAGCAGCAGCAGGCGGTTTTCCACTCCCGGCAGACCGTTCGGGCAGCGGCTAAAGTCGCCGCCGGAGATCTGCCTGCGCTGCTGCGCAGAGAACGCGCAGTGGTCGGTGGCGACCGTGTCAATGTCGCCATTGCTGATGCCGCTCCAGAGGGCGTCGTTGTTGCTGGCGTTGCGCAGAGGAGGGCTGAGCAGATAGTTAAGCGCGTCTTCGCGCTCGTAGCAGCGCTCGTCCAGCAGCAGATACTGCGGGCAGGTCTCCACCCACACCGGCTGGTGGCGTCTTCTGGCCAGGCGTAGATAGTCCAGACCCAGGGCGTTGGAAAGATGCACGATATACAGCGGCGCGTTCCCCGCCAGCTGCGCGAGATTGATGGTTCGGGCGATGGCTTCCGCCTCGCACTCCAGCGGGCGGCTCAGGGCGTGATAGCGCGGCGCGGTTTTACCGGCGTTGATAAATTCCGCCCGGCGCTGGGCGATGGCGGCATCGTTTTCGGGATGAACGGTGGTTAGCGCGCCGGCGCGCTGGAGGTGGCGCATCGCCTGCAATATCTCATCATCGCTGAGTTTGTACTGGTAGGTCAGATAGAGCTTAAAGCTGCTGATGCCGCTATCCACCATCATCGGAATCTCGTCGAGAATGCCGTGGTTAACGTGCTGGATAACGCCGTGAAAACTGTAGTCGATAACGGCTTTATAGGCGGCGTAGCCGCGATAGACCTCGAACTGGTGGCGCAAATGGCAGCCGACGGGCCCGAAGCCCATATGATCAACAATGGTGGTGGTACCGCCGCAGGCCGCGGCCCGGGTGCCGGTAAAGAAATCATCGCAGCTGCGGGCGAGACCCACGTCAATATTGAAATGGGTATGAACGTCGACGCCGCCGGGCATCACGTAGCAGCCCTCGGCGTCAATTACTTCGCAGGGTTGTTCGGCCTCAATTGAATCGGCAAGGCGCTTGACGAGGCCATCTTCGATAAGCAGGTCCTGCTTCACCTGGCCGTCGGCGTTGACGACGAGGCCATTTTTAATCAGTACGCGCATAGAAACCTCAATATGCCGCCGCAGGACGCAGCGGCAGACAGGACGAACGATTACTCCGTGGCCAGCCAGCTCAGCGGGATGGCGGCATACATCGCGGCGCAGGTCACCAGATGCGATTTCCAGGTTTTCTCATTCGGCGCATGCGCTTCCGGCTCTTTCCCTGGCCCAAAGCCGATAACCGGAATGCCGTGGCGGCCCATAATGGAGACGCCGTTGGTGGAGAAGGTCCACTTATCCACCACCGGCGCTTTGCCGAACAGCCCTTCATAGGCGTTGCTCAGGGCGCGGACGGTAAAGTGGTTCTCTTCCACTTTCCAGGTCGGGAAGTAGCATTCGGTCGGGTAGACCAGGCCAGTCCAGGAGGGACGCTCGTAGTTGTACATCGAGACCACCGCGGCGGCTTTTTTCACTGCCGGCAGCGCGCGGATCTCATCCAGCGCGCCTTCCCAGGTTTCGCCCCAGGTCAGACGGCGGTCAATGGAGACGGCGCAGCTATCCGCTACCGCGCAGCGGCTCGGCGAGGTGAAGAAAATCTCGGAAACGGTCAGGGTGCCTTTGCCGAGGAATTCGTCATCGCCCAGCTTGTGCGAAAGCTGTTCCAGCTCGGTGAGAACGGGCGCCATTTTGAAGATGGCGTTATCGCCGCGCTCCGGGGCGGAGCCGTGGCAGCTGACGCCCTGAACTTCCACGCGGATCTCCATACGCCCGCGCTGGCCGCGGTAAATCTGGCAGTCGGTGGGTTCGGTGCTGACGACAAATTCAGGACGAATGCCGGATTGTTCAATAATGTACTGCCAGCACAGGCCGTCGCAATCCTCCTCCTGAACGGTACCGGTCACCAGCAGGGTATATTCATCTTCCAGGCCCAGATCTTTAATGATTTTACCGGCGTAAACCATGGAGGCCATTCCGCCCTCCTGGTCAGACGCGCCGCGTCCGCCGATCAGCTCATCGGTCTCCATACCTTCGTACGGGTCAAAGTTCCAGTTTTTGATATTGCCAATACCGACGGTATCAATGTGCGCATCCATTGCCAGCAGACGCGGACCGTGGCCGATGTAGCCCAGCACGTTGCCCATCGGATCGATTTCAACTTTATCGAAGCCGACTTTTTCCATCTCTTCTTTAATGCGGTGTACCACGCGCTTCTCATCGCTGCTTTCGCTGGGGATAGCGATCATATCGCGCAGGAAACGGGTCATCTCTTTTTCGTACTGTTTTGATTTTGCCAGGATTGCGTTGAACGGAATTTGCTTAGCCATAACGATGTTCTCCAGTTCTGAATACGGACTTCCCGCGCGGCGGGAGGAATTTTGCTAAGTCGGCTATTGCGCCGCCGGATGCCTGCCTTCCCAGACGACTTCGCGATAGTGCTTAACGTCGGTGTCGCCTTCGGTGCTAATCACCAGCACCACGGAGCGGCTGTCCAGCTTGAGCTTGTGCATCAGGGCTTCGCGCTGCGGATGGAAATGAATCGCCGCCAGCAGGCCGAGACCGACGGCGCCGGATTCGCCGGAAATAATGCGCGGATCCTGGCCCGCCGGGTTTCCCAGTACCCGCATGCCGAGGGCGGCGACGGCGTCCTGACAGGAGACGAACTGCGTGGCGCAGTTGCGCAGCACTTCCCAGCCCAGCGGGTTAGGCTCACCGCAGGCAAGGCCGGCCATAATGGTGGCCATATCGCCGCTGACGTTGACCATCTGGCCCTTCAGCGCAGAGCGATAGAGGCAGTCGGCTAGCTCCGGCTCGACGATAATGGAATGGAGATGCTTTGCGCCGTAGACGTCGGCCAGATAGCCCAACACGCCGCCGGCCATCGCCCCCACGCCGCCCTGCAGGAGCACGTGCGTCGGACGAGCGATACCCATTGAGGAGAGCTGTTCTACCGCTTCATCAGCGAGGGTGGCGTAGCCCTGCATAATCCAGGTCGGAATTTTTGTGTAACCTTCCCAGGCGGTGTCCTGTACCACCTCCCAGCCGTTTTTCTGCGCGGTCTGCATGGTAAAGCGGACGGTGTCGTCGTAGTTCATGTCGGTGACGATGCATTCCGCGCCGAGGCGCAGAATGGCGTCAACCCGCTCCTGCGCGGAGCCTTTCGGCATATAGATCACCGCGTTCTGGCCTAACTGGCGGGCCGCCCACGCCACGCCGCGGCCGTGGTTGCCGTCGGTGGTGGTGGCGAAAGTCATCTTCTCTTTAATGCTGGATTTAAGCGTTTCGAAGGAGAGATCGTTGATATCTAAATGATATTTTTCACACAGCAGCCGGGCGATGGCGTAAGAGCCGCCGAGCATTTTGAAGGCGTTGAGGCCAAAGCGCCGGGATTCATCTTTAACGAGGATTTTTTGTACCCCAAACAGCGCGGAAAGTTCGTTCAGCGCCACCAGCGGCGTAGGCTTATAGCCGGTAATCTTTTGATGAAAGCGGCGAGCCTGCTGCGCCTGCTGGCGTGAAAACAGCGGTGAAGTCTCCGCGTTAAAAAAACGGTTTTCGGCAATATCCATTTTCAATGAGAAAGCAGACATACTCGATCCTTATCCTTTATTTCGACAGTCGTGGGGCTGGCCCGCGGGCCAGCCGGGAGATTATTTGATGCGTTTCTGCGCGTCCTTGAGCAGTTGCTCCAGCACCTTGCCTGGGTTCGCGTATTTGCGGCAGACGATCATCGCGGCGATGATGTACGGCTTCCAGCTTGCCTCTTTGTAGGTCGGGATCCGGTACTTCT
The DNA here is from genome assembly GCF_015601345.1 of Klebsiella sp. BDA134-6. Taxonomy (NCBI): domain Bacteria; kingdom Pseudomonadati; phylum Pseudomonadota; class Gammaproteobacteria; order Enterobacterales; family Enterobacteriaceae; genus Klebsiella; species Klebsiella sp. BDA134-6. The sequence continues at coordinate 3,552,980 of NZ_CP064784.1, read as the reverse complement.
CGAAGACGCCTTCGGTGACTTCGCCCGCCTCGCAGGAGACGCCGGTGATATCCGCCGGCAGACAGTGCATGTACAGCGCTTCGCCGTCACGGGTATGCTTCATCATCTCTTCCGTACAGTGCCAGTCTTTATGCCCGGCGTTCTGCGCCAGGCAGGCTTTCTCCAGCGCCTTCAGCCCTTCGTGGTCGTTAGCGCGCAGCAGTTCGGTGCGTTTTTCCATCACTTTGTACGGCGCCCAGGATTTCGGATAGACGATATCGGCGTCTTTAAAAGCTTCCTCCATGCTGTTGACCTGGCGGAAGCTGCCGCCGGAGGCCTGGGCGTTGTTTTTCGCCACTTCGATAACGTCCGGGATCAGGTCGTAGCCTTCCGGGTGGGCGAGGGTGACCTCCATACCGAAGCGTGTCATCAGGCCGATAATGCCCTGCGGCACCGAGAGGGGTTTGCCATAGCTCGGCGAATAGGCCCAGGTCATGGCGATCTTCTTGCCTTTCAGGTTCTCCAGCGAGCCGAAGTGCTCGCGCAGCCAGGCGAGGTCCGCCATGGACTGCGTTGGGTGGTCGATATCGCATTGTAAATTGATCAACGCCGGACGCTGCGGCAGAACACCCTGTTTGTGACCGTCATCCAGCGCTTCGCCGACTTCGCGCATATAGGCGTTGCCCGCGCCAAGGAACATGTCATCGCGAATGCCGATGGCGTCGGCGCAGAAGGAGATCATGTTGGCGGTTTCACGCACCGTTTCGCCGTGGGCAATCTGCGATTTCCCTTCATCCAGATCCTGCTGCGCCAGCCCTAACAGATTGAGGGCGGAGGCATAGGAGAAGCGGGTACGGGTTGAGTTATCGCGGAACACGGAAATGCCCAGGCCGCTGTTAAACACTTTGGTGGCAATATTTTCAGCGCGTAGCGTTTTCAGCGCGGCGGCGACGTCCAGCACCTGTTTCAACTCATCCGGCGATTGTTCCCAGGTCAGCAGAAAGTCTTTCTCACTGAGATGCGAGTTAAGTTTATTGATATCCTTAATCAGTTCGTTAACAGTTTTCATGTTTCAATCCTGGTCGTGAATGACGGCTTATTGATTGCTGTGCGGTCGGATATGCAGAGTTGCCGAATTAGCGACTGCCAGCGCTGTATTACCACTAACAATAAGCGTGCCAAATCGTCCGGGAGAGGCGGCGGAGAGGATTGAATAGTTAAGATTATGCCAGGTCTATCACGAATTCAGGCGAGTTATTACGAGAAAGGAAAGGTGAAATTTCTCCCCCGCCGTCCATTTCAACGAGACAGGCGCGGGTTGCCGCCGCAAATAATGCGATTATCATCTTCACATTGCGCCAATATGATAAAAATCGCTGCAAATTTATCATAATGATAAGAAATTGTGATAGCTCTTGCATATTTAAGATAAGGTGGGGGAATTGGCCCTATCTATATCAACGCGGGTAGCTAGAAGGAGTGTTATCATTCCCCGGAGATAAATAAAGCCGCTTCGCTTGACGCCGAACAGGTGAGCAATAATAGAAGGCCGATAGACATGATACCGTCCAAAGCACCCTCCATTTTAATGCAGATTCAGCCTACAATTCAAAAGTTTGCAAGGATGTTATCCAGCGTGCTGCAGCTGGAGGTCGAGATTGTTGATAACGAATTATACCGGGTCGCCGGAACCGGCGCTTATAGTAAACAGATTGGCTATAAATTAAATTCCAATTCGCGGCTTCTTCGTTACATTATTGAAACACAGACCGAGAAAGTCGTCACCCATTCCCGCTTCGACCCCCTCTGTAAAGACTGTAGCAATAAGGAGAAATGCGAGGAGAAAGCGTTTCTTGGCACGCCGGTGATGTATCACGACCGCTGCGTCGGCGTTATTAGTCTGGTTGCGCTGACGCGCGAGCAGCAGGAACGTATAAATGCGAATATCCAGGAGTTTTCTGATTATGTTCGTCATGTCTCAACCATATTCGTTTCCCGCTTTTTGCAAGAGCGGGCGGTCGGCGACAATATCCATAAAATATTTTTAACCATGATCGAAAATATGGATCAGGGCGTGCTGGTGATGGGCAATGATCAAAGAGTCAAATTTGCCAACCAGGCCGCATTGAAAATAATGAACGTCACTCAGGGGCAGGTGATTGGTAAGTCAATCCAGTTTCAGCCGCTGACCTTCGAAGATAATTTCAAGCACGGACATATGCAGCACATTATCTCCTTTGACGATCGCAAGGAGCTCATTATCGGTCAGCTGCACGCGGTGCAGGATCAGCGGTTATTTTTAATGGCGTTCCATCAGTCGCACTCTTCGGCCGATTTCAGCTGCGGGCAGGAAGGGCCGCAGATTGAGGCGATGGTGGGAGAATGTCGACCTATGCGGCAGCTTAAAAAGCTGATCAGCCGCGTGGCCCCGAGCCCATCCAGCGTGATGATTGCCGGCGAGAGCGGCACCGGCAAGGAGGTTGTTGCCCGCGCAATCCACAAACTCAGCGACCGCCACGCAAAGCCCTTTATCGCGATTAACTGCGCCGCGATCCCCGAGCAGCTGTTAGAAAGCGAACTGTTTGGCTACGTGAAGGGGGCGTTTACCGGCGCATCGGCGAACGGCAAGACCGGCCTGATTCAGGCGGCCAATAGCGGTACGCTGTTTCTTGACGAAATTGGTGATATGCCGCTCACTCTGCAGGCCAAGCTGCTGCGGGCCATTGAGTCACGTGAGATTCAGCCGGTGGGCGCCAGCCATCCGGTCCAGGTCGATATTCGTATCATATCGGCGACTAATCAAAACCTGGAACAGTATATCGCGGAAGGGAAGTTCCGCGAAGATCTCTACTATCGTCTGAACGTGATTCCGCTGCGCCTGCCGCCGCTGCGCGAACGTCAGGACGACATTGAGCTGCTGATTCACTATTTCCTGCATCTGCATACCGGTCGCCTCAATCTGGTATATCCTGGCGTGGCGCAGGACGTGATCGATTTCCTTAAACGTTACCGCTGGCCGGGCAACATTCGCGAGCTCAGCAACCTGATGGAGTACCTGGTCAACGTGGTGCCGTCGGGAGAAATCATTGATATGTCGCTGCTGCCGCCCAATTTGCTGAGCAGCAGCGAGCTGGCGAGTCAGCCGCCGTCTTCTGCTTCCGCGGCAGCGCCCCTCGCTCAGGAGGAGAACGTGACGGCGCTAGAAGAGATGGAGCGGCAGATGATCCGCGATGCGCTCTCGCGCTACAGTAATAAAAAACAGGCGGCGGACGAGCTGGGGATTGGTATCGCCACGCTGTATCGCAAAATAAAGAAATATTCGCTGGCGGCGGGTCAGAACTGACGGCAATGGCGGGCAATAAAAAATCCACGCAAGTGCGTGGATTTTATGGATGATATTTCTGCGAAGGAGAGCTTAGACGTTAAACAGGAAGTTCATCACATCGCCATCTTTCACGATGTAGTCTTTACCTTCAGCACGCATTTTCCCGGCTTCTTTGGCACCCTGCTCACCTTTATAGGTAATAAAGTCTTCATAAGCGATGGTCTGCGCGCGGATAAAGCCTTTTTCGAAGTCGGTGTGGATTTTACCCGCGGCCTGCGGTGCAGTGGCGCCGACCGGGATGGTCCATGCACGGACTTCCTTCACCCCTGCGGTGAAGTAGGTCTGCAGGTTCAGCAGCTCGTAGCCGGCGCGGATAACGCGGTTCAGGCCCGGCTCTTCGAGACCCAGCTCGGCCATAAACTCATCGCGGTCGGCATCGTCCAGCTCGGCGATGTCGGACTCAACGGCGGCGCAAACGGCGACCACCACGGAACCTTCGGCGGCGGCGATTTCGCGAACTTTATCAAGATAAGGGTTGTTCTCAAAACCGTCTTCGTTGACGTTGGCGATATACATGGTCGGCTTCAGGGTCAGGAAGCTCAGGTATTTAATCGCTGCTTTGTCTTCGTCGGTCAGGTTTTTCAGCGCACGCAGCATACCGGCGTTTTCCAACTGCGGCAGGCATTTTTCCAGCGCCGCCAGTTCGGCTTTCGCGTCTTTATCGCCGCCTTTGGCTTTTTTCTGCACGCGGTGGATGGCGCGCTCGCAGGTATCCAGGTCAGAGAGCGCCAGCTCGGTGTTGATCACCTCGATATCGTCAGCCGGATCCACTTTATTGTTAACGTGAATGATGTTGTCGTTTTCGAAACAGCGTACCACGTGACCGATAGCTTCGGTTTCGCGGATGTTGGTCAGGAACTGGTTGCCCAGGCCTTCACCTTTCGACGCGCCTTTAACGAGGCCGGCGATATCAACGAATTCCATCGTGGTCGGCAGAATACGCTGTGGTTTGACGATTTCAGCCAGTTTGTCCAGACGCGGATCGGGCATCGGCACGACACCGGTGTTCGGCTCAATGGTACAGAAGGGGAAGTTGGCCGCTTCAATACCCGCTTTGGTGAGCGCATTGAACAGGGTGGATTTGCCGACGTTGGGCAAACCGACGATACCGCATTTGAATCCCATGATTTAAATCACCTTAATCTTTGGATAATCAACCTGTTACAGTGAACAGATTGCAGAAAAGTAAATAGCTTCGCCTATTATACACGGTGCGTGACAAAAATTCCGCACGCCAACCGGTTATTGCGCTTTAAAAGCGTGTAAACGGTTGGTCGCTTTCGTCAGGCCATCTTTCAGCCACACCTCAGTGCAGCGTGCCGCTTCGTCAACGGCCTCATCAATCAGTTTCTGTTCGCTGGCGGGCGGTTTACCCAAAACAAAACCGACAACTTTATTTTTATCGCCCGGATGGCCGATTCCCACGCGTAAGCGGTGAAAGTTCGGGTTATTGCCCAGCTTACTAATGATATCTTTCAGGCCATTATGGCCGCCGTGTCCGCCGCCCAGCTTGAACTTCGCCACGCCTGGCGGTAAGTCGAGCTCATCGTGGGCGACGAGGATTTCGTCCGGGTTAATACGAAAGAAGGTCGCCATCGCGCCGACGGCTTTGCCGCTCAGGTTCATAAAGGTGGTCGGCACCAGCAGGCGGACATCTTCGCCGGCAAGGTTTATCCGCGAGGTGTAGCCGAAGAATTTGCTCTCTTCGCGCAGCGGCGCACGGTGGCGTTCCGCCAGTAAATCCACGTACCAGGCGCCAGCGTTATGTCGGGTCGCTGCGTATTCAGCGCCGGGGTTCGCCAGGCCGACAATTAATTTTATGCTCACTTTTTTATCCTGCTTGGTCGTTCTCTGGCGCGTAGTGTACTGTCTGCGCGCGCGGTTGACAAAGTTCTGCCAGCGAAGCGCGGCTGACAGAGATAATAACAGGTTTGAATAATTAGAATTTGATGTTGTTCAGAGGGTTATTTGTAAACTTTTGTTGGCAAGATGTTCGCTTCTGTGATCCTTCACGCAATCGGTATATTGCTCATTGTCTATACTACACCTATAAGATTTGGGGATATTCCCATGCAACCCAAGGTTCCGGAGGTGACATATGAAACGCAGAAACGCTTCGTTACTCGGTAATGTGCTGATGGGGTTGGGGTTGGTCGTCATGGTTGTCGGCGTTGGTTATTCTATTTTAAACCAGCTTCCGCAGCTTGACCTGCCGCAGTTTTTCGCGCACGGCGCGATCCTGAGTATCTTTGTCGGCGCTGTGCTGTGGCTGGCAGGCGCTCGCGTCGGCGGTCATGAACAGGTTAGCGACAGATACTGGTGGGTTCGTCACTACGACAAACGCTGCCGCCGCGATCAGCATCGCCACAGCTGAGTGAATTCCATACCACCAGCCGTTGTGAACGGCTGGTGCGTTTTAATGCCGTCCGTTCAGGCCGCCCGCATGTTGTTGTCTCAAATCCTCCTTATCTCTCTTCATCTTTCATCGGCACAGTCTGCCTAATACAATTCGCGTACTGAGCGCTTGACCCTGACGTAACGTCAGGCTGCAGAGTGGCGACCACTGGTCGATGAAAGGAGCAATCATGTTAATTCAGGTGGGAGAACTGGCGAAGCGCGCCGGAATGACCGTCCGTACGCTACATCATTATGAACAAACGGGATTGCTGACGCCTTCGGCCAGAAGCGCGGCGGGTTACCGGTTATATAATCTGGCGGCCGTAAAGCGGCTGCATATGATCAAAGCGCTGGCACAGGCCGGGCTGGAACTCGCCACTATCAAGGACTATCTCGACCGGGACGCTTTCTCGCTGTCCGACCTGCTGGTTAAGCAGATAACCACCCTCGACCGGCAGCTACAAACTCTCTCAACGTTGCGCCAGCGCCTGACGCTGCTGCGTGAAGAGCTGGACAGCGGAGGCGAACCCGACCTGGAGTCCTGGCTACAAACGCTGGAGTTAATGAAAATGTACGATCGCTGGTTTAGTCAACAGGAGTTACAGGTGCTGCCGTTCGCGGAGCAGGATGAGCAGCGCAATCAGACCTGGCTGGAGCTGGTTAGCGAAGCGCAGCAGCTCATGCGCCAACGCTGCCCGGCAGACGCGCCGCAGGCAATGGCGCTGGCAACCCGCTGGATGGAACAACTGGAGCAGGATACCGCCGGAAGGCCTGAGTTTCTGACCCGGCTGAATGAAATGCACGCCGCTGAGCCGCAGATGCGCGAGCAAACCGGAGTGACTCCGGAAACGATTGATTTTATTACCCATGCCTTTGCGGAAAGCAAGCTGGCCATCTGGGCGCGCTATCTGAATGAAGAAGAGCTGGCGTTTACGCGGCAGCACTATTTCGATCGCCTGATGGAATGGCCGGCGCTGGTGGCCGACCTGCATCGGGCCTGTCGTGAAAATCAGGACCCGGCATCCGTGGAAGGTCAGCAGCTGGCGCAGCGCTGGCTGGGGCTATTCCAGTCATATGCGGGAACGGATCCTCATACGCAGCAGAAGTTTCGTTATGCCATGGAGCGGGAGCCGCATTTGATGAAGGGAACCTGGATGACGGCGGAGGTGCTTGGCTGGCTTCAGCAGGCGATTGGCGTGATGATGCGGCAGGCATCAGGGCCTGCCGCCGGGTAATTAAATATCCGCCAGCGCGGCGTTGCGGTCCGGGTAGAAGCTCAGACGGCCCGGAATCGGTTTAACGCCTGCCCGCGCCAGGGTGCGCAGCGGCTGAAATTCCAGGTTCGACACGCGCAGCTCACAGCCTTCCGGCAGCTTCTTCACGAAACGCTGGAAGGCATCCAGTCCGCCGGCGTCCAGCACCGGCACCGCATCCCATTTCAGCACCACAATACGCTTGCCTGCGACCCGCGTTTCCAGATCGGTAAACAACCCTTCCGCGGCGGCGAAAAACAGCGGACCAATGACGCGCAGCACCAGCACATCATCCGGAACCTCAACGTTGACCGGCGCCAGACGGGTCATCCGCGCGATCCGGCGCATAAACAGCAGGGAAGCCAGCACGATGCCGACACTAATCGCGATGACCATATCAAACAGTACGGTCAGCGACATGCACATCAGCATGACGATAATGTCGTCTTTCGGCGCATAGCGCAGCAGGTTAACGACCTTGTGCGCTTCGCTCATATTCCATGCCACCATCAGCAGCAGCGCCGCCATCGCGGAAAGCGGCAGCCAGGAGAGCAGAGGGGCAAGCACCAGCAGCGCCATAATCACCAGTAGCGCATGGATCACGGCGGAAACCGGCGAGGTCGCGCCAGCGCGGACGTTGGCCGCCGAGCGGGCGATGGCGGCGGTGGCAGTAATGCCGCCGAAGAACGGCGCCACGATATTGCCGAGCCCCTGGCCAATCAACTCGCTATTGGCCTTGTGTTTGGTGCCGGTCATGCCGTCCAGCACCACAGCGCACAGCAGGGACTCAATCGCCCCGAGCATGGCCATGGAAAACGCCGCCGGCAGCAGCGCCTGCAGCGAAGACCAGCTGAGGGTGAAGTCTGAACCCGGCATATCCCACGGCAGCACCAGCTGCGGCAGCAGCTGCGGAATACCGTTGCCCTGGCTGCCGTCGGCGAGAATATAGTGGAACTGAGAGCCAATGGTGGCGACGTGCCCGCCAAGCAGGTTGACCACGCCCATCACCGCGCAGCCCGCCAGCAGGGCCGGCAGGTGGCCCGGCAGACGAATCCCCAGACGCGGCCAGATAATCAGCGTGCCCAGCGTGACCACGCCGATGGCGGCATCGCCGGGATTAATGGTCGGCAGCGCCATCGCCAGCGCGCCGACTTTTTGCAGATAATGTTCAGGCACGTGCGCCATCTGCAGGCCGAGAAAATCTTTAATTTGCATGGTACCGATGGTGATACCGATCCCGGAGGTGAAGCCGAGAGTGACCGATAGCGGAATATACTCAATCAAGCGGCCAAAGCGCGCCAGGCCGAAAAGAATCAGGAAGATCCCCGACATCAAGGTGGCGACCAGCAGCCCGGCAAGTCCGAACTGCTGCGAGACTGGGTAGAGGATCACCACGAAAGCGGCGGTAGGCCCGGATACGCTGAAGCGTGACCCGCCGGTTAACGCAATGACGATCCCCGCCACCGCTGAGGTATAGAGACCGTACTGCGGCGCCACCCCGCTGCCAATTGCCAGCGCCATCGCCAGTGGGATAGCGATAATTCCGACGGTAATCCCGGCAATCACATCACGAGTAAACCGCGAAGCGGTATATTTTTCTTTCCAACAAGCGTCGATGAGGGCGCGGAAAGGCATCACATGTGAGGAAAATAATCTGTTCACAATAATGTTTCATCCATGAGCGCATCATCTGTCAACTAAATGGCAGGTGAAGGAGGCATCGGTCATTTCCACGTCATCCTTCGGGATGCCTCTGCGTTGGCTGCGTTCATTGACCCCGATCCTGTACTGCCTGTACGTTGCCGGAGATTCATTCACTTGCCGCCATGACGCATGCCGAATGATTTTGTGGAGAATAAAAGGTTTAGAGACAAAAAAACCCGCCGCAGCGGGTTTTTGTGCCGGGCTCGATTAATGTTCGAACATAGCAGAGATAGATTCTTCGTTGCTGATACGACGAATCGCTTCGGCCAGCATACCAGACAGCGTCAGGGTACGGACTTTTTCCAGCGCTTTGATTTCCGGCGTCAGCGGAATAGTATCGCAGACGACGAATTCGTCAATCACTGAGTTCTTGATGTTCTGGATAGCATTGCCGGAGAAGATCGGGTGCGTCGCGTAGGCGAATACGCGTTTAGCGCCGCGCTCTTTCAGCGCTTCAGCCGCTTTACACAGGGTGCCGCCGGTATCGATCATATCGTCAACCATTACGCAGTCGCGACCGGCGACGTCACCGATGATGTGCATCACCTGAGAAACGTTAGCGCGCGGACGGCGTTTGTCGATGATAGCCATATCGGTATCGTTCAGCAGCTTGGCGATAGCGCGAGCGCGAACTACGCCGCCGATGTCCGGAGAAACCACGATAGGGTTGTCCAGGTTCAGCTGCAGCATGTCTTCCAGCAGGATCGGGCTGCCGAATACGTTATCAACCGGAACGTCAAAGAAGCCCTGAATTTGTTCTGCGTGCAGGTCAACGGTCAGAACGCGGTCGACGCCGACGCTGGACAGGAAGTCAGCAACCACTTTCGCGGTGATAGGCACACGAGCAGAACGAACACGACGGTCCTGGCGAGCATAACCGAAGTAAGGGATAACAGCGGTGATACGACCTGCCGAAGCACGACGCAGAGCATCAACCATAACAACCAGTTCCATCAGGTTGTCGTTGGTGGGAGCACAAGTGGACTGGATGATGAAAATATCACCACCGCGTACGTTTTCATTGATTTGTACGCTGACTTCACCGTCGCTAAAACGACCTACGGCGGCGTCGCCAAGAGAAGTGTACAGGCGGTTGGCAATACGTTGTGCTAGTTCCGGGGTGGCGTTACCAGCAAAAAGCTTCATATCAGGCACGAGAAGAACCTCAGGCATGCGTCCAGTGGTGGATGAAATGGGCCAAAAACTGTGCGGGTGGGCACGATTTCATCCAGGCGGTGTATTAAAGAGCCCGATGCAACGTCTGGAACAGGGTGACGTTGTCACCGTAACTCAGTTTCCCCGGCGTTTTCGCCAAATTTGCTATAGTTTAGCAGAACTTAGCGCAGCGCCTGCTTGAGCGGAGAGATGTTAACACCTCGCGCCACGAAGCCATGCAGCCATGCCGGGGCTTTTTCAAGCACCTGACGAGCGGCGGATTCAGTGTCAAATTCAGCAAATACACATGCACCGGTGCCAGTCAGGCGCGACGGCGCATATTCTAACAGCCAGGAAAGCGCCGCATCAACCTCACGAAAACGTTTTCTTGCGATAACCTCGCAATCATTGCCGAATTTACATTTTAATAACGTATTAATTGACCTGACCGGGGTATCGCGCGGCAGTTGCGGATCGCGAAAAATGATCGGCGTTGGAATGCTGACTCCCGGATGCGCTACCAGATACCATTTTTCCTCCGGTTCGGCCGGGGTCAGAATTTCCCCAATACCTTCGGCAAAGGCCGCGTGACCGCGAACGAACACCGGCACGTCGGCGCCCAGCTGCAGACCCAAAGCCGCCAGCTGATCTTCCGAGAGATGGCAGCCCCATAAGTGATTCAGCGCCACCAGAACGGTTGCGGCGTTGGACGAGCCGCCGCCGAGGCCGCCGCCCATCGGCAGCACCTTGTCGATGCTGATATCGGCGCCGCTGCCCGGGGGAAGCGTCCCGGCCTGCGCTGCGGCCTGCATTAATAGCCTGGCCGCGCGGATGATCAGGTTCTCTTCATCCGGCACGCCTTCAACCGGCGTCAGCAGACGCAGTTGACCGTCATCGCGCGGTTCAATCGTCAGCGTGTCGCCATAATCCAGAAACTGAAACAGCGTCTGCAGCGTGTGGTAACCGTCGGCGCGCCGCCCGGTAATGTACAAAAACAGGTTCAGCTTTGCGGGAGAGGGCCAGCGGGTCATCATTTCACAATCCAGTTATCCATTTTCAGCTTGATGCGCTGGCTGCCGTCGTTAAGCTCCATATTGGCCGGCAGCGACGGTTTTGTGTCGGAGGTGTAACCGCCCCAGGTGACGTGCCAGGTCTTGCCGTTTTGCGTGTAATTCAGTTCGCGCAGGCGGTACTGGTCATCAAGCGAGTAGTCGGTGGCTTCGCCAGGCAGGCCAATAATCCACTGGCGCAGGCTATTGAGCGGAATCGGCATGCCGGTCAGCCGACCAATCATCTCTTCGGCATCGGTCGCCGTGTAGGTCTGTCCTTTATTATCAATCAGCTGCACGTTGCCCGGCTGGGCGGTTAACGACAGCTCGGTGCTACCGAGCGGGTTAGTCAGCAGCAGGCGATAGCGGTCCTGGCCGGTTTGCTGCCAGAAGAAGCGGGCATACACCTTTTGCTCATCCGAAAGATAAGCGAAAGCGCCGCGCGTCTGAAACTGATTGAGATTGCGGACATCTTGCTGGTGCTGACGCCACTGTGGAGAATCCGGGCTTTTACCCGGCCCTTTCGGAGCATTAATCGCACAGGCGGTCAGGACGAGGCTTGCCAGCGGCAACAGGCGGAACAGTCGATTCATAATGATGACAAATCCTTGATGTCTACAGTGAAATGCGGCAAATGAGAGTAACAGCTGGCCGATTTGTGTAGCGGGTTACAATAATAACCATTAATGCTAGCGTTGCCGGGCGGTAGCGTCTACGTTCAAGTTGTCTGAAATCAAAAAATTACCGTTAATGGCTATTACAGATTAGCTATTACTCCAAAAGGGGAGCCTCTCTTTTATTGATTACGCGCATCCTGTATGATGCCTGCAGACTAACCTTAGCAACGCTGGTACTACTCCCTCACAATGACGCTTTTAGCTCTTGGCATTAACCACAAAACAGCTCCTGTAGCGCTGCGAGAACGCGTAACGTTTTCGCCGGACACGCTCGACCAGGCGCTGGAGAGCTTGCTGGCTCAGCCAATGGTGCAGGGCGGGGTGGTGCTGTCGACCTGTAACCGCACGGAACTCTACCTCAGCGTCGAAGAGCAGGATAACCTTCAGGAAGTTCTTATCCGCTGGCTGTGCGATTACCACGGCTTAAATGAAGACGATCTGCGCAAAAGCCTCTACTGGCATCAGGACAACGATGCGGTCAGCCATCTGATGCGCGTCGCCAGCGGTCTTGATTCGCTGGTGCTGGGCGAGCCGCAGATCCTCGGGCAGGTAAAAAAAGCCTTTGCTGATTCCAGCCGCGGGCATCTTAACGTCAGCGAGCTGGAGCGCATGTTCCAGAAGTCGTTCTCAGTGGCCAAACGCGTGCGTACCGAAACCGATATCGGCGCCAGCGCGGTCTCCGTGGCCTTTGCCGCCTGTACTCTGGCGCGGCAAATCTTTGAATCCCTCTCCAGCGTTACCGTGCTGCTGGTTGGGGCCGGTGAAACCATTGAGCTGGTGGCCCGCCATCTGCGCGAGCATAAGGTGCGCAAAATGGTGATTGCCAACCGCACCCGCGAGCGCGCTCAGGCGCTGGCCGATGAGGTTGGCGCGGAGGTGATCGCCCTGAGCGACATCGACGAGCGGCTTAAAGAAGCGGATATCATTATTAGTTCTACCGCCAGCCCGCTGCCGATTATCGGTAAAGGGATGGTGGAGCGTGCGCTGAAGGCGCGCCGCAACCAGCCGATGCTGCTGGTCGATATTGCCGTTCCGCGCGATGTCGAACCGGAGGTTGGCAAACTGGCGAACGCCTATCTCTACAGCGTTGACGATCTGCAAAACATCATTCAGCACAACCTGGCGCAGCGTAAAGCCGCGGCGGTGCAGGCAGAAACCATTGTTGAGCAGGAAGCCAGCGAATTTATGGCCTGGCTGCGCGCCCAGAGCGCCAGCGAGACTATCCGCGAATATCGCTCCCAGGCCGATCAGGTCCGCGAGGAGCTGACGGCTAAAGCGCTGGCGGCGCTCAATCAGGGCGGCGATGCGCAGGAAATTATGCAGGATCTGGCGCGCAAGCTGACTAACCGCCTGATCCACTCGCCAACCAAATCTCTTCAGCAGGCCGCCCGTGACGGGGATGATGAACGCCTGCATATTCTGCGCAACAGCCTCGGGCTGGAATAGCGCACCTTTCTCTCTTTTTTTAGGACAGGGTGAATTCACGCCTATGAAGCCTTCTATTGTTGCCAAACTGGAAGCCCTTTACGAACGCCATGAGGAAGTTCAGGCGCTACTCGGCGATGCCGCGACTATCGCCGATCAGGATAAGTTTCGCGCGTTATCCCGCGAATACGCGCAGCTGAGCGACGTCGCCCGCTGCTATACCGACTGGCGCCAGCTGCAGGATGATATCGAAGCCGCGCAGATGATGCTCGATGACCCGGAAATGCGCGAAATGGCGCAGGAAGAGCTGCGCGAAGCGAAAGAGAAGGGTGAACAGATGGAGCAGCAGCTGCAGGTTCTGCTGCTGCCTAAAGACCCGGACGACGAGCGTAACGCGTTTGTTGAAGTTCGCGCCGGTACCGGCGGCGATGAAGCGGCGCTGTTCGCGGGCGATCTGTTCCGTATGTACAGCCGTTACGCGGAATCGCGCCGTTGGCGCGTGGAAATCATGAGCGCCAACGAAGGCGAGCACGGCGGCTTTAAAGAAGTGATCGCCAAAATCAGCGGCGACGGCGTTTATGGTCGGCTGAAGTTCGAATCCGGCGGCCATCGCGTACAGCGCGTACCGGCCACCGAATCCCAGGGACGTATTCATACCTCCGCCTGCACCGTGGCGGTGATGCCAGAGTTGCCGGAAGCCGAAATGCCGGACATCAACCCGAGCGATCTGCGCATCGATACCTTCCGTTCCTCCGGCGCGGGCGGTCAGCACGTTAACACCACTGACTCGGCGATCCGTATTACTCACCTGCCGACCGGCATTGTCGTCGAGTGTCAGGACGAACGTTCTCAGCACAAAAACAAAGCGAAAGCGCTGTCGGTGCTTGGCGCGCGCATCCGCGCCGCCGAAGTCTCCAGGCGCCAGCAGGCGGAAGCTTCCGAGCGTCGTAACCTGCTGGGCAGCGGCGATCGCAGCGATCGTAACCGCACCTATAACTTTCCGCAGGGCCGCGTGACCGATCACCGCATCAACCTGACGCTCTACCGTCTGGACGAAGCGATGGAAGGCAAACTGGATATGCTGATTGAGCCGATCGTTCAGGAATATCAGGCCGATCAGCTGGCCGCCCTTTCCGAGCAGGAATGATGACTTTTCAGCAGTGGCTGATCCAGGCTATCGCCCGCCTGAGCCAAAGTGAAAGCCCGCGCCGGGATGCCGAAATCCTGCTGGGTCACGTGACCGGCAGAGCGCGAACCTATATTCTCGCCTTTGGCGAAACGGCGCTGACCGCGGCGCAGGCCGCAGAGCTGGAAACGCTACTCAGCCGTCGCGCCAGGGGCGAACCGGTAGCTCACCTGGTGGGCCAGCGCGAATTCTGGTCGCTGCCGCTGTTCGTCTCTCCCGCGACGTTGATCCCGCGTCCGGATACCGAGTGCCTGGTTGAACAGGCGCTGGCGCGCTTACCCGGTGAGCCGTGCCGCATTCTCGATCTCGGCACCGGCACCGGCGCGCTCGCTCTGGCGCTGGCCAGCGAACGCCCGGACTGCCGCGTCACCGCCGTCGACGTGATGCCCGATGCGGTCGCGCTGGCCGCGCGCAACGTTGAACATCTCGCTATGCCTAACGTTAGCGTGCTGCAAAGCGACTGGTTTAGCGCGCTCGCCGGGCAGCAGTTCGACATCATCGTCAGCAATCCGCCCTATATCGACGAAACTGACCCGCATCTGGCGCAGGGCGATGTCCGCTTTGAGCCGAAAACGGCGCTGGTCGCCGCCGATGGTGGTCTGGCCGATCTGGCGCATATCATCCGCGAAGGCCGCCGCTATCTTGCTGCCGGCGGCGTGATGCTGCTGGAACATGGCTGGACGCAGGGCCTGGCGGTGCGGGAGCTCTTTCGCGAGGCGGGTTATGGTAATATTGCCACCTGCCGCGATTATGGAGACAACGAGCGCCTGACGCTCGGGCATTATCAGGGAGAGGTATGAATCTGTTTAACGCGGTACTGTATTTGCATATCGCCTGCGTAGTGGTCTCGGTCAGCCTATTCGTGCTGCGCTACTGGTGGAGCTGGAGCGGGAACCGCCTGCTCGACCAGCGCTGGGTCCGCATTGCGCCGCACTGTAGCGATACGCTGCTGTTTCTCAGCGGCGCGGGATTAATGGCAATAACGCACTATCTGCCGTTTACCGAAGAGGGTACATGGCTGACTGAGAAGCTGTTTGGCGTTATCATTTATATCGCATTGGGATTTATCGCGCTGGGCCGTCGTCGCTCGCGCAGTCAGCAGAGCCGGTTTGTCGCCTTTCTGCTGGCCCTGGTGGTGTTGTTTATCATTATTCAACTCGCCATCACAAGAATACCGTTATTGGGGTAAGGCATGAGGTCGTTAGCTGATTTCGAATTTAATAAAGCGCCGTTATGTGACGGCATGGTCCTCATTTCTGAATTAATCCGCGACGATTTTCCGACGCACTATGTGCAGGATGAGCTGGAGCGGCTGCTGGCCCTGGCGCAGGAGGAGATTGCCTCTTCCTGGGACCAGGAACGTCAGATAGAGCGTCTGCTGGAGCTGTTCTATCACGACTGGGGCTTCAGCGATTCACGCGGCGTTTACCGTCTGTCCGATGTGCTCTGGCTTGATAAGGTCCTCAACAACCGTCAGGGTAGCGCGGTGTCGTTAGGCGCAATCCTGCTGTGGATCGCTCAGCGTCTGGCGCTGCCGGTGGTTCCGGTTATTTTCCCGACCCAGATGCTGCTGCGCGCCGATCCGCAAGAGAGCGAAGAGATGTGGCTCATTAATCCGTTTAACGGCGAAACGCTGAACGAGCATATGCTGGAAGTGTGGCTGAAGGGTAATATTAGCCCGGTCGCCGAGCTGTTTAACGAAGATCTCGACGAAGCCGATAACGCGGAAGTGATCCGTAAGCTGCTCGACACCCTGAAATCGGCGCTGATGGAAGAGCGGCAGATGGAGCTGGCGTTACGCACCAGCGAAGCGCTGCTGCAGTTCAACCCGGAAGATCCGTACGAAATTCGCGATCGCGGGCTGATATACGCCCAGCTCGATTGCGATCACGTGGCGTTGCAGGACCTCAGTTACTTCGTTGAACAGTGCCCGGAGGATCCCATTAGCGAGATGATCCGCGCGCAGATCAACACCATTTCGCACAAACAAATTACTTTGCATTAAAGCCAATCCCAGCAGGCGCTCCTGGCGCAGCCAGTTTGGACACGGACAGCGCTTCGATCCCGGAGCGTACACGTAGTACGTGAGGATTGACTCGCGACGCTCGCCCTCCGGGCCGCCCTGAAGGGCGTTCAAAATACTTTCGTATTTTGTCGAGCACTGCCCAGGTCCAAAATGGCAAGCAAAATAGTCCTGATTGGATAGGCTTTAGTCTGAAACCATTCCGGTTACACCCTGATAAGGCGAACTTATGAAACAAAAAGTGGTTAGCATTGGTGATATCAACGTAGCAAACGACCTGCCATTCGTGCTGTTTGGTGGCATGAACGTGCTCGAATCCCGCGACCTTGCGATGCGTATCTGCGAACACTACGTGACCGTCACGCAGAAGCTGGGTATTCCTTACGTGTTTAAAGCCTCTTTTGATAAAGCTAACCGGTCTTCCATCCACTCCTATCGCGGGCCGGGGCTGGAAGAAGGGATGAAGATTTTTCAGGAGCTGAAGCAGACTTTCGGCGTGAAAATCATCACCGACGTTCACGAAGCCAGCCAGGCTCAGCCGGTGGCTGACGTGGTTGACGTTATTCAGTTGCCAGCGTTCCTCGCCCGCCAGACCGACCTGGTTGAAGCGATGGCGAAAACTGGCGCGGTGATCAACGTGAAAAAACCGCAGTTCGTGAGCCCGGGCCAGATGGGCAATATCGTCGATAAGTTCATCGAAGGCGGCAATGACAAAGTCATTCTTTGCGATCGCGGCGCGAACTTCGGCTACGATAACCTGGTGGTCGACATGCTGGGCTTCGGGGTGATGAAAAAAGCCTCCAATAACTCACCGGTTATCTTCGACGTTACCCACGCTCTGCAGTGCCGCGACCCGTTTGGCGCCGCGTCCGGCGGACGCCGCGCGCAGGTTGCCGAGCTGGCGCGCGCCGGGATGGCGGTGGGTATCGCTGGCCTGTTTATTGAAGCGCACCCGGATCCGGAACACGCGAAATGCGACGGTCCGTCCGCGCTGCCGCTGGATAAACTGGAGCCGTTCCTCAAGCAGATGAAAGCCATCGACGATCTGGTCAAAGGTTTTGATGAGCTGGATACCAGCAAGTAACCGCGCCTGAAATGACAAAAGCCTGCCCGTTGCAAAACCGGCAGGCTTTTTTTATCTCCCCGGCAGAGGTATACGCCGCCGGGGGGAGGCTCAGGCAAAAATGGTCATCAGGTAGGCGGCGAACAGCGCCAGGTGCGCCGCGCCGTTCAGCACGTTGGTGCGCCCGGTAGAGAACGAAATCTGGCACAGCAGCAGGGAGGCAACCATCACCACCATTTCCGGCGCGCCAAGGCCAAAGCGCAGTTCATTGCCGGTGAGGAAGGCGATAAGCGTTACTACCGGCACCGTCAGAGAAATAGTGGCCAGCACGGAGCCGAAGAACAGGTTCATCGCCCGCTGGACCTGATTGTTCAATACCGCTTTCAGCGCGCCAAGGCCTTCCGGAGAGAGGATCAGCAGCGCGACCAGGAAACCGGTAAAGGCCACGGGGGCGTTCATGCTGGTCAGCAACGTCTCAAGCGGATTAGCGTTCATTTTGGTTACGGCGATTACCGCAACCAGGTGTACCAGCAGCCAGGCGGTATGCCACTTGCTGCTATGCGCCGACGGTTTTCCGTGGTGCGGGTCATCGTCGTCGCCGTCATCTTCATGCTCGTAAACAAACAGGCTCTGGTGTGTTTTAGTTTGAATTAGCAGGAACACGCCGTACATGGCGGCGGAAATCAGCGCAACCAGCAGCGCCTGGCCGGTGGTGAAGTTAGCCCCGGGCAGCGCCATTGGGAAGACCAGCACGATAATCGCCAGTGGAAAAAGGGCGATCAGGTACTGTTTAAGGCCGAACAGATTCATATACTGGGTGGCGAATTTGCGCCCGCCCAACAATAAAGAAAAACCTACCAACCCGCCGGTGACAATCATGATGATTGAATAAAGCGTATCTCGCATCAGGGTCGGCGCGGCGTCGCCGGTGGCCATTAATGCGGAAATCAGGCTGACTTCGAGTATAACCACTGAAAGGCTTAAAATTAATGAGCCGTAGGGTTCGCCAAGGCGGTGCGCCAGAACGTCGGCGTGGCGAACAACGCTGAACGCGCTGCTCAGAATCCCGACCAGCGCCAGGATATTAATGGCAACGACCACTGGCAGTGACTGGCTGCTTCCCCAGAAAAACAGCACCGCCAGCGCCAGAACCGGAAAGGCGAGAGTGGTCTCCTTGTGGCGGGTTTTCACCGCCTCATGTGCATCGGTCATGAATTATCTCCAGGTATGCAGGTGTTATAATTATAGATACTGTAAGTTAATAAAATAACAGACATTGCGCGGACTATTTTGTTTTTTTACTTAAATTTACTACTCTGGCTCTATAAAAGTGGTAGATTGCCATAAAATGCGGTTACTATTTTTTTGTATTTATTATTCAGATAATTACTAAAACATCTTTCTCATTTATCTGTCGCCTTGCCAGCCGATTGAACCTCTACCAGACTCACTATTCACCCTTAAACCGGAGGTTGCCATGCCCTATAGCAACAAAAGTGAATTGCCCGACAGCGTTCAGCACGTTCTCCCCGCGCATGCCCAGGAGATTTACAAGGAAGCCTTTAACAGCGCCTGGGAACAGTATAAGCATAAAGAAGACCGACGCGATGACGCCACCCGTGAAGAGACGGCGCACAAAGTCGCCTGGGCGGCGGTGAAAAATGAGTACCAAAAAGGCGATGATGATAAGTGGCATAAGAAGAAGTAATCGCTCATGATACGCTCTCTGCTGCCTGAACCCTTGCCCGCGGCTCGTTCATTGCTTATTGTCGAATAAAGCTGGATAATAATTCGGCAATACTTCACGGATGGCACCAGATCATCGCCGGGAAGCGGGCAGTGGCGGAGGTAGTAGAAAGTGTTAACTCGTGATTTCTTACTGAATGCGGATTGTAAAACAGCGTTTGGCGCTATTGAGGAATCGCTTCTTTGGTCGGCAGAGCAGCGGGCAGCTTCTTTAGCGGCGACCCTGGCCTGTCGTCCGGACGATGGCTCGGTGTGGATCTTTGGCTACGGTTCGCTGATGTGGAACCCGGCGCTGGAGTATCGTGAATCCTGTACCGGTACCCTACCGGGCTGGCACCGCGCGTTTTGCCTGAGGCTCACCGCCGGGCGCGGTAGCGCAACTCAGCCTGGCCGTATGCTGGCGTTAAAAGAGGGCGGGCGTACCACCGGCGTCGCCTATCGCTTGCCTGATGAAACCCTGGAAGAAGAGCTGACCCTGTTGTGGAAGCGGGAGATGATCACCGGCTGCTACCTGCCGACCTGGTGCAAGCTGGATCTGGACGATGGCCGCACCGTCAACGCATTAGTTTTTATTATGGACCCGCGCCATCCGCTGTTTGAAGCCGATACCAGCGCGCAGGTCATTGCGCCGCTAATTGCACGCGCCAGCGGGCCGCTTGGCACCAACGCTCAGTATCTGTTCTCGCTCGATCAAGAGCTGCGGAAGCTCGGTATGCATGATGCCTGCCTCGACGATTTAGTCGGCAAGGTGCGTCATCTGCTAGGGGAAAGCAGCCAGCCCGGGCTGGCTTAAGAGTAGATCGCCCGGGTTTCCCCGGGCGTTTGCTATCAGGCGGGAACGTAGCTTATCGAGTGCTCCAGCGACTGGCTGTGGCTGTCGATAAGAACGTTCCAGGTGCCGCTGTAAGGCACGGTCAGATACGCGCTATCTCTGTCCTGTACGCTCAGAATATCCGCATGACTATCGCCAGGCACTTTGGCGCTCATCAGGTGAATGTGGCAGCGTTCGGAACAACGTACCACCAACGTATCACCGCCAAACAACGTTAAACTTGCTTTTACCATTGCCATTTAATCTTAACCCCGTTTCTGTCTACAGCATCCTGCCAGCCCATTAATCCGCGTGATATTGTTCACACTTTGCTCTGTGCATAACACCAAAGGGGAGGGAGGCGGATGCTGATTTTGATCAAAAAAAAGAATAAAGATTAAACAAAAATGACGTTGTTCCTGAAAGCTTTCAGCTGGCATTGTTTTCGGTCACTAAACGCCGCCAGCTTGATATTTAATCCCGTTGAACGGGACATATTTAGAAGGTCAGGACTTTATCTGCCGCCAGCGTCCACTGCGCCAGCTCGACGAGGGTACCAATCTCCACGCCGTCAATCAGCGGCAGCGCGCCGACTCCCCGGCCATCGGCGCAGGTTTTACACAGCTTCACCGGCACGTTTTGCGCGGTGAGGATCTCCATCATCTGCTGAATGTTGTAGCCTTCCGCAGGCTTCTGGCCGCGCAGGCCGGCGGTCACCGCATCGGACATTAAAAACAGCTTCAGTTCGAGGTCTGCCTGCTGCTCGCGCAGGGCGATAGCCAGGCGCAGGCTATTAAACAGGGATTCACTGCCGTAGGCGGCACCGTTCGCGATAATCACAATACGTTGCATAAGGACTCCTTCTATAAGGCACGGTTATTGCTTGGCTGAAGTATAAAGCGTTAAGCCGGGAGAGGGGTATGAATAATATGGCGAGCAATCCGCCAGAGGTGGTCGACTGGTTTGCGCGCGCGCGTCGCTTACAGAAGCAGCAGCTGCACCAGCTGGCGCAGCAGGGGGCGCTGGCAGGACAGATAAGCGCGCTGGTGCATATGCTGCAGTGCGAGCGCGGCGCGTCAAATATCTGGCTGTGCTCGGGCGGTAGACTGTATGCGGCGGAGTGCCGGGCGGGCGCGGCGCTGGTCGATGAGCAGATCACGCGGTTTTATGCGGCACTGGAGCCTGCACGCGATGCCGCCAGCAGCGCGCTATGTTGGCGCATTGCCTGCGCGGTGTGGTATCTGCCCCAGCTTGCGGCGCTGCGTAAACGCGTGCGTGACCGGGAGATTGCCGCCGAAGAGGCCACCGGGCAGTTTAGCCGCATTATCCGCCACCTGTTGAATATCATTCCGCAGCTCAACGACAGCATCGACGATCCGCAAATCGCCGGACGCATGGTTGCGCTTTACAGCTTTATGCAGGGAAAAGAGCTGGCTGGTCAGGAGCGCGCGCTGGGCGCGCTGGGCTTTGCCCGCGGGCAGTTCAGCGACGATCTGCGTCAGCAGCTGGTGGACCGCATCGACGGCCAGCAGCCCTGTTTCGACAGTTTTCAGGCCCTGGCCCAACCGCCGCAAACCGCCCTGTTCGCTGAACAGTGCCAGGCCAGCCTGGAGATTGAACAGCTACGGCGGATTGCCTGCACCCGTCAGCCGCCGGCGGACGAGGGAGAAACGGCGCTGCGCTGGTTTTGCGCTCAGACTCAGCGCCTCGAACAGCTGCGCGGCGTGGAAGAGCTGCTGATCGCTGATTTGCTTAATGCGGCGGACGCGCTGCTCGAGGGCGAAGCGCCGGAGGCTCAGCTGCCGCCCGCTGACTGGCAGGAGGAGAGTATTGCCCTGCGGCTGGATAAGCAGCTGTTGCCGCTGGTGCGCCAGCAGGCCCATGAGCTGCAGCAGCTCTCCGGCCAGCTTGCATCATTAAAAGATGCGCTTGAAGAGCGCAAGCTCATTGAAAAGGCCAAAAGCGTGCTGATGACCCACCAGGGAATGCAGGAGGAGCAGGCCTGGCAGGCGCTGCGTAAAATGGCGATGGACAAGAATCAGCGCATGGTTGAGATAGCCCGCGCGCTGCTGACGGTGAAGTCGCTATGGCGCGTAACCCCAAAGGAGTAGATGCACAATCAGCGGGCATTTATTGCCAGCCGACGGTGCATTTTTCGCTTTAAACGCGCCCGGGTAGTGAGCCAGGGCGCGTGAAATGGACTTCTGCAAAACTGGCATTAGCTTTGCATTAGATAAAATGAGTGAATAAAAGGTTTTGGGCAGCGCGCCAATGGCGGCGCGTATGTCCAGGGATAAAGGCGTCCAGCGGTGCGTAAGCACCGCCGGGCGCTTTTTTTTTGCGCGTTTCTGGAGTGGTTATGGGCGATAAGTTTTCGATTTCACGGCGGCGTTTATTACAGGCGGGGGCGGCGCTGGGCGGCGCGATGCTGCTCCCCGGCCTAATGCAGGCGGCGTGGGCGGCAGGGTCGGATAAACCAGAACAGACCACCGTGCGGGTGGGGTTTATTCCGCTAACCGACTGCGCTCCCTTAGCCATTGCCTCCCTGAAGGGGTTTGATAAAAAGCACGGTATTACCCTCGTGCCGAGCAAAGAGGCCAGCTGGGCGGCGGTGCGCGACAAGCTGGTCGCCGGAGAGCTCGATGCGGCGCACATTCTGTACGGCATGCTCTACGGCCTCGAGCTGGGTATCGCCAGTAAACCGCAGGCGATGGCCAACCTGATGACCCTTAACCGCAACGGCCAGGCGATTACGCTCTCCAGCGAGCTGCAGGAACAGGGTGTCACCGACCTGAGCGGACTAAAAAAACGGATCGGCCAGCAAGCGCCGGGCAGCTACACCTTCGCCCACACCTTTCCCACTGGTACCCACGCGATGTGGCTTTACTACTGGCTGGCGAGCGGCGGAATTAATCCCTTTGAGGATGTGCGCACCGTGGTAGTGCCGCCGCCGCAAATGGTGATGAACATGCGTATCGGCAATATGAGCGGCTTTTGCGTCGGCGAGCCGTGGAACGCGCGCGCCATTAACGATCGTATCGGCTTCACCGCCGCCACTTCTCAGGATATCTGGCCGGAGCACCCGGAAAAAATTCTCGGCACCCGCAGCGAATGGGTTACGCGTCATCCAAACACCGCGCGCGCGCTGGTGGCGGCGCTGATGGAGGCCCAGCGCTGGATTGAAGCCTCCGCCGACAACACCCGCGAAACGGCGCGTCTCCTTGCCAGACGCGCATGGCTGAACACCAAAGAGCAGTACCTCACCGGACGCATGCTCGGCGAATACGACAACGGTATCGGCCGCCGCTGGCAGGACGCGCACCCGATGCGCTTCTATGAACAGGGGGAAGTGAGTTTTCCGTGGCTCTCGGACGGCATGTGGTTTTTGACCCAGTTCCGCCGTTGGGGATTGCTGAAGTCGGCGCCGGATTATCTGGCGGTGGCCCAGCGCATTAACCGGATTGACGTCTGGAAAGAGGCCGCCCAGGCGGTCGGCGGCATCAGCGCGCCGACGCAGGCGATGCGCAGCAGTACGCTGATCGATGGCAAGGTCTGGAATGGGGTCGATCCGGAAGGTTACGCCCGCAGTTTCGCGATTCAACGTAAGGGGGCATGAGATGAAACACGCATATAAACCGCAACCGCCGGCCAGCGCCGATAAAGCGCCCGGCGAAATCATTACCCTGCCGCCGCTGCAGGTGCGCAAAACCACGCCTCCGCTCAGCCGCTGGCTGCGCGATGTTACCCAGCGTCTTCTGCCGCCGCTGCTCGGGCTGGGATTACTGCTGCTGGGCTGGCAGCTGGCGGCGATGAACAGCAAAGGTTTCCCGACCCCGCTTAGCACCCTGGATTCGGCGTTGACCATTTTTGCCGATCCGTTTTATCAGGACGGGCCCAACGATATGGGCATCGGCTGGAACGTGCTGGCGTCGTTGCAGCGGGTGGCGGTGGGATTTGGACTTGCCGCGCTGGCGGGAATTCCGCTCGGCTTCCTGATTGGCCGCTCGCTGTTTTTCGCCCGGATGTTTAACCCGCTTATCGCACTGCTGCGCCCGGTGAGCCCGCTGGCCTGGCTGCCCATCGGTCTGCTGCTGTTCCAGAAAGCGGAACCGGCCTCCAGCTGGACCATTTTTATCTGCTCGATCTGGCCGATGGTGATTAACACCGCCGAGGGCGTGCGGCGTATTCCTGAGGATTACCTCAACGTCGCCCGGGTGCTGCAGCTTTCCGAATGGACGGTGATGCGCAAGATCCTCTTTCCGGCGGTATTGCCGGCGGTGCTGACCGGGGTTCGTCTCTCCATCGGTATCGCCTGGCTGGTGATTGTCGCCGCCGAAATGCTCACCGGCGGCTTAGGGATCGGCTTCTGGATCTGGAACGAGTGGAACAACCTCAACGTCGAAAACATCATCATCGCCATCGTCATTATCGGCGTGGTCGGGCTGCTGCTGGAACAGGGGCTAATGCTGCTCGCCCGTCGTTTTAGCTGGCAGGAAAAATAAGGAGTCGCAGATGAAACCATTAATTCAGGTCCAGGGCGTCAGCCAGCGTTTTAACACCGCCAGCGGCGAATTCCTGGCATTGCAGAACGTCTCCTTCGACATCTATGAAGGGGAAACCATCAGCCTGATCGGCCACTCCGGCTGCGGTAAATCAACCCTGCTGAATCTGATAGCCGGGATAGCCCTGCCGACGGAAGGCGGCCTGCTGTGCGACAACCGCGAAATCGCCGGGCCGGGGCCGGAACGCGCGGTGGTGTTTCAGAACCACTCCCTGCTGCCGTGGCTGACCTGCTTTGACAACGTGGCGCTGGCGGTGGACCAGGTCTTTCGCCGCAGCATGAGCAAAGGCGAGCGCCAGGAGTGGATTGAACACAACCTCGAGCGGGTACAGATGGGCCACGCCCTGCACAAGCGTCCGGGGGAGATCTCCGGTGGGATGAAGCAGCGCGTTGGCATTGCCAGGGCGCTGGCGATGAAACCGAAAGTGTTGCTGCTGGATGAACCCTTTGGCGCCCTTGATGCCCTGACGCGGGCGCATTTACAGGACGCGGTGATGCAGATCCAGCAATCATTGAATACCACCATCGTCATGATTACCCATGATGTGGATGAGGCGGTGCTGCTTTCCGATCGGGTGCTGATGATGACCAACGGACCGGCGGCGACGGTCGGGGAGATCCTCGACGTCAATCTGCCGCGACCGCGCAATCGCGTGCAGCTGGCGGACGACAGCCGCTATCACCATCTGCGCCAGCAGATCCTGCACTTCCTCTATGAAAAACAGCCGAAAGCGGCATAGGGGGCGGCGATGACGCGGCAACTGGTGATTATCGGCAATGGCATGGCGGCCACGCGTCTGGCGCAGGCGCTGGTGGAGCGGGATGCGCGGCGGTTTAGCATCACCATTATCGGCGATGAACCTTGCCAGGCCTATAACCGCATTCAGCTGTCGCCGGTGCTTGGCGCGGAGAAAACCGCAGGCGCGACGCGACTGCTGCCCGCAGAGTGGTATTCGCAACAGAACGTCACGGTACGTGCCGGTGAAACGGTTACGGCGGTGGATATGGCGGCGCGTACGCTGCAAACCAGCGCAGGCGAACTTGGCTGGGATGAACTGGTGTTTGCCACAGGTTCGCTACCGTTTCTGCCGCCGCTGCCGGGCATCACGCTGCCGCACGTTTTTGCTTTCCGCACCCTGGCGGACGTTGAGGGCATCCTGGCCATCGACGGCCCGGCGGTGGTTATCGGCGGCGGCATTCTCGGTGTGGAGGCCGCCGCGGCGCTACGCCGTCATGGTGACAGTGTCACTTTACTGCACCGCGGAAACTGGCTGATGGAGCAGCAGACTGATGCCTTTGCTGGCGAACAGCTGCAAATACTGCTCGCCGAGCGTGGGATCGGCTGCGTGATGGAGAGCCGTATCGCCGCCATTGATGAACGTCAGGTACTGCTGGAGGACGGGCGCGCGTTTGCCGCCTCGCGGGTGGTACTGGCGACCGGCGTGCAGCCGAACAAAGGGCTGGCCGAGCGCAGCGGGCTGGCGTGCGGTCGCGGAATTCTCGTCGATCGCCGGCTGGCAACCGCGCAGCCGGGGGTTAGCGCCCTCGGCGAGTGTTGTGAAATCGACGGTCAGACCTGGGGGCTGGTGGCGCCGTGCCTGCGTCAGGCGGAGGTGCTGGCGGATCGCCTGTGCGCGATCCCTGGCGAGGATTTCAGCTGGCAGGATAGCGGCACCCGCCTGAAGGTCACCGGCATTGAACTGTTCAGCGCCGGCGCGCTGCGGGCCGATGAGCAGGATGACGTATATACCAGTTGGGATCCGCTGGACCGCCACTACCGTCGCCTGCTGCTGCGCGACGGCAAGCTGCGCGGCGTACTGCTGCTCGGTGATTGCAGCAGCGCCGCGCCCCTGACCGCTCTGCTGGGGGCGCATGCGCCAGCGCCGGCAGAGTGGCTCTTCAATCCCTCTTCAACGATGCAGCCGCGCGCTGCGGGACAAACGACGATGACAAAACCTGTATTAGTGCTGGTCGGACACGGTATGGTCGGCCACCATTTTCTTGAGCAATGCGTCAGCCGTGACCTTCACCAACAGTACCGGATTGTGGTGTTCTGCGAGGAGCGCTATGCCGCCTACGACCGGGTTCATCTGACGGAATATTTCGCCGGACGCAGCGCGGAATCGCTGTCGCTGGTGGAAGGGGATTTTTTTACTCAGCACGGTATTGAGCTGCGCCTGAGCGAATCGGTCGCCAGCATCGACCGCGAAGCGCGGGTGGTGCGCGATGCCTTCGGCCACGAAACCCACTGGGATAAGCTGGTGCTGGCGACGGGCTCTTACCCGTTTGTTCCGCCGGTGCCGGGCCATAATCTTGAGGGCTGTTTTGTTTACCGTACGCTGGACGACCTCGACCAGATTGCCGCCCGCGCCGCAACCGCCCAACGGGGCGTGGTGATCGGCGGCGGCCTGCTCGGGCTGGAAGCGGCCAACGCGCTGAAGCAACTGGGGCTGGAAACTCACGTTGTCGAGTTTGCGCCGAACCTGATGGCGGTGCAGCTGGACAACGGCGGCGCGGCGATGCTGCGGGAAAAAATTAGCGAGCTGGGCGTCGGAGTGCATACCAGCAAGGCGACGACGGAAATTGTTCGCAATGAGCAGGGGCTGCAGCTGAACTTCGCCGACGGCAGCTCGCTGGCGACCGATATGCTGGTGTTCTCCGCCGGTATTCGCCCGCAGGACGCGCTGGCGCGCAGCGGCGGACTGAGCGTAGGCGAACGCGGCGGGATTTGCATCGATAACCAGTGCCGTACCTCCGACCCGGACGTGCTGGCGATCGGCGAATGCGCCTTGTGGGACAACAAAATTTATGGTCTGGTGGCGCCAGGCTATCAGATGGCGCGCGCCGCGGCGGCTACCCTGGCGGGCGAAGCGGGCAGCTTTAGCGGCGCGGATATGAGCACTAAGCTGAAGCTGCTTGGCGTTGATGTCGCCTCGTTCGGCGACGCCCAGGGGCGTACCCCGGGGTGTCAGAGCTATCAGTGGACTCACGGGCCGCAGCAGATCTACAAAAAAATCGTGGTCAGCGCGGATGGCAAAAACCTGCTCGGCGGAGTGCTGGTCGGGGATGCCAGCGACTACGCCACGCTGCTACAGATGATGCTTAACGGGATGGCTTTACCCAAACACCCGGAAAGCCTGATCCTTCCAGCGCTGGAGGGTGCCGCGCCGAAGGCGCTCGGGGTCGCGGCGCTGCCGGACGGCGCGCAGATTTGCTCCTGTCACAACGTCAGCAAAGGCGATATCTGCCAGGCGGTGAGCGGCGGCGCGGGCGACATGGCGGCGATAAAAAGCTGCACCAAAGCGGCGACCGGCTGCGGCGGCTGTAGCGCGCTGGTGAAACAGGTGATGGAGTACCAGCTTGCCGAGCAGGGCGTCGAAGTCAAAAAGGATATCTGCGAGCACTTTCCGTGGTCGCGCCAGGAGATCTATCACCTGGTACGCGTCAACCATATCCGCACCTTCGAACAGCTGATTGCCCGTTATGGACACGGCCACGGCTGTGAGGTCTGTAAACCTCTGGTGGCTTCGGTGCTGGCCTCCTGTTGGAATGAATATCTGCTGAAGCCGGCGCATCTGCCGCTTCAGGACACCAACGATCGCTACTTCGCCAATATACAGAAAGACGGCACCTATTCGGTGGTACCGCGCATGGCGGCAGGAGAGGTGACGCCCGACGGTCTGATTGCGATCGGCCAGATCGCCAAACGCTATCAGCTGTACAGTAAAGTGACCGGCGGTCAGCGTATCGACCTGTTCGGCGCGCGCCTGGAGCAGCTCCCGGCAATCTGGCGCGAGCTGGCCGAGGCGGGATTTGAAACCGGCCACGCCTACGGCAAATCCCTGCGGACGGTGAAATCCTGCGTCGGTTCGACCTGGTGCCGCTACGGCGTCCAGGATTCCACCGGCCTGGCGGTCACCCTCGAACATCGCTACAAGGGGCTGCGCGCGCCGCACAAAATTAAAATGGCCGTCTCCGGCTGTACCCGTGAATGCGCGGAAGCCCAGGGGAAAGATATTGGGGTTATCGCCACGGAGAAGGGATGGAACCTGTACGTTTGCGGTAACGGTGGCATGAAACCGCGCCATGCCGACCTGTTCGCCAGCGATCTTGATGAAGCCACGCTTATCCGCAGTATTGACCGGCTGCTGATGTTCTACATTCGTACCGCCGATCGCCTGCAGCGCACCAGTACCTGGATGGATAACCTTGAAGGCGGGGTCGACTATCTGCGCGAGGTAATCCTCGAAGACAGCCTTGGCATCGGCGAAGAGCTGGAGCAGGAGATGATGCGGGTGGTCGAGAGCTACCAGTGTGAATGGCAAACCACCCTTAACGATCCGCAGCGGCTGGCGCTGTTCCGCTCCTACGTGAACAGCGATGAACCGGACGAAACCGTACAGCGGCAAACCCTGCGCGGCCAGCCGCAGCTGGCCCCCTTCGCGGCGCAGGGCGAACCGACGCTGCCGTCCCGCCCGTGGCAGGTTATTTGCGATCTCGACGCCATCCCGCAGCAGGCGGGGATTGGCGCGCGGCTCGGCGAGCGGCAGATTGCGCTGTTCCGCTTTGGCGATCAGGTGTATGCCCTTGATAACCTTGAGCCAGGCAGCGAGGCCAACGTTCTGTCGCGCGGTCTGCTTGGCGATGCGGGCGGCGAGCCGATCGTGATTTCGCCTCTGTATAAGCAGCGTATCCGTCTGCGCGATGGCCGCCAGTGCGACGGCAGCGAACAGGCGGTGCGCGCCTGGCCGGTTAAAGTGGAGAACGGCAAGGTGTGGGTTGGCAACCAGCAGCTGCTGGCGCGCGCGGAGGCCTCTTGATGACGGAAACCAGAACCACATGCCCCTATTGCGGAGTTGGCTGCGGGGTTATCGCCAGTAGGGGACCTTACGGTCAGGTTACCGTGCGCGGCGATGAGCAGCACCCGGCAAACTTTGGCCGCCTGTGCGTTAAGGGAGCGGCGCTGGGCGAAACCGTCGGCCTGGAGGGGCGAATGTTATTCCCGGAAGTCGACGGCGAACGCGCGACCTGGCCGCAGGCGCTGGCGGCGGCAGGTTCGCGCCTGCGGGAGATTCTCGATCGGCACGGGCCGCAGGCGGTGGCGTTTTACGCCTCCGGCCAGTTGCTGACCGAGGACTACTACGCGGCGAATAAGCTGATGAAGGGGTTTATCGGCGCGGCGAATATCGATACCAATTCGCGGCTGTGTATGTCTTCAGCGGTGACCGGCTACAAACGGGCGCTGGGCGCTGATGTGGTGCCGTGCAGCTATGAGGACGTGGAAAACAGCGATCTGGTGGTGCTGGTCGGGTCAAACGCCGCCTGGGCGCATCCGGTGCTTTATCAGCGGCTGGCGCAGGCGAAGCGCGACAATCCGCAGATGCGGGTAGTGGTCATCGATCCGCGTCGGACCGCCACCTGCGATATCGCTGACCGACATCTGGCGCTGGCCCCCGGCAGCGACGGCGGGCTCTTTGTCGGCCTGCTGAACGCCATTGCCGCCAGCGGCGTCATCAGCGACGATTTTAGTGATGCCCAGCGGGCGCTGGCCATCGCCCAGGACTGGGACCTCGACAAAGTGGCGCAGTTCTGCGGCCTGCCGCGACAACAGATCGCCGATTTCTACCGCGAGTTTATCGCCGCCCCGCGCGCCATCACGCTCTATACCATGGGAATCAATCAATCCGCCAGCGGCAGCGATAAATGTAACGCTATCATCAACGTACACCTGGCCTGCGGTAAATACGGGCGTCCGGGCTGCGGACCGTTTTCGCTAACTGGTCAACCCAACGCCATGGGGGGGCGCGAAGTGGGCGGCCTGGCGACCATGCTGGCGGCGCATATGAACTTTGAACCCGATGATTTACGGCGCCTGGCGCGATTCTGGGGCAGCGAACGTCTGGCGCAAACGCCGGGGCTGACGGCGGTGGATCTGTTCGCCGCCATTGGCCGCGGCGAGGTAAAAGCGGTGTGGATTATGGGCACCAATCCGGTGGTGTCGCTGCCGGACAGCCACGCGGTAAGCGAAGCGCTGGCGCGGTGTCCGCTGGTCATCGTTTCCGACGTCGCCGCCGCTACCGATACCGGACGCTTCGCCCATATCCGTTTTCCCGCGCTGGCGTGGGGAGAGAAGAGCGGCACGGTGACCAACTCCGAACGGCGGATCTCCCGCCAGCGTGCTTTCATGCCGCCGCCGGGAGAGGCCAGGGCCGACTGGTGGATCGTCGCCCGCGTGGCCGAGGCGCTGGGCTTCGGTTCCGCCTTTGCCTGGCAGCATCCGCACGAGGTGTTCAGCGAACACGCCGCGCTTTCAGGATATGAAAACGATGGCCAGCGGGCGTTTGATATCGGCGGACTGGCGGATCTTAGCCGCGAAGCGTGGGATGCGCTGGAACCGGTGCGCTGGCCGGTGAGCCGCAGTGAAGCAGCCTGGAGTGTGCATAAGGGCTGGCATCGCGACGGTAAACTGCGGATGGTGCCGGTCGCACCGCAACCTACCCGGGCGACCACCGATACGTTCTATCCGCTGATCCTCAACAGCGGGCGGATTCGCGATCAGTGGCACACCATGACCCGCACCGGCGCGGTGCCGCGTCTGATGCAGCATATTAACGAGCCGGTGGTAGAGGTCGCGCCGGCGGACGCGGAGCGCTATCACCTGCTGGAAGGCGAACTGGCGCGGGTCCGCTCACCGAATGGGGTGATGGTAGCAAAAGTGACGATCGGTGACGGTCAGCGGCCCGGATCGCTGTTTGTGCCGATGCACTGGAATAATCAGTTTGCTCGCCAGGGACGGGTGAATAACCTGCTGACGGCGGTCACCGACCCGCACTCCGGGCAGCCGGAAAGTAAACAGACGGCGGTGGCGATAGCCGCCTGGTTGCCGGCGTGGAAAGGCGAGCTTTTTTCACGCCAACCGGTTCCGCTCCCCGCTTCGCTGCACTGGCGGCGGCGGGCGGCGCAGGGCATTATCCATCTTTCGCTGGCGGGGGATATCCGCTCCCGCGACTGGCTGGTGGAGTGGTGCCAGCAGCAGGGATGGCAGATGCAGGTAGCCGAGGGCGGCAAGGTCTGGAACCTGTTGGCGTGGCGGGAGGGAGAGCTGATGCTCGGCTGGTGGAGCGACGCCAGCGAGCCGCCTATCGATGCCGAATGGATTTACGCCGCGTTTCACGTCCCGCCGCAGAACGCCGCCCAGCGCCACGCGTTATTGAGCGGCAGAAAGGGCGGCGATGAGATGCCGCGCGGGCGTATTATTTGTAGCTGCTTTAGCGTGGGCGAACGGGCGATAGGCGAAGCTATCGCCGGCGGCTGCCGTACGCCCGGCGCGCTGGGGGTGAAACTGAAATGCGGCACCAACTGCGGCTCCTGCATCCCGGAACTGAAAGCGCTGCTGGCGGCGAAGCTGGCGCAGGCCTGAGATTCAGCATATTCCTGGAATCGTCCTCAGGGCTGCGGGGGAGCGCAAAAAACGATAAACTCATATTTTGCCGCCACCACTTCGTGAGTAGATGTAACCGATTTGAGCTCTCTGCCGTTCCGCGTAACCCCGTTTTTACCGCTTCTCCTGCTGCTGACAGGCATGCCCGCCCGCGCGCTGCAGGATAACCAGGCATTCTCTAAGGGTCCTGAGACCTTACCCGACCTCGGCCTCGCGCCGCAGGTGGATGACGACGCAAAGCACTTTGCCGAGATGGCGAAAAAATTTGGCGAAGCCAGTATGAGCGATAACGGGCTGACAACCAGCGAACAGGCGCGAGTATTTGCCATCGGTAAGCTGGGGAACGAGGTCAGCCACCAGCTGGAGAACTGGCTTTCGCCGTGGGGCAACGCCAACGTCGATCTGCTGGTCGATAAAGAGGGAAATTTTACCGGCAGTAAGGGGAGCTGGTTTGTCCCGTTGCAGGATAACGGCGACTACCTTACCTGGAATCAGTACTCGGTCACCCAGCGGGATACGGGGCTGGTCGGCAATATTGGTCTCGGGCAGCGCTGGCGGATGGGCTCCTGGCTGCTGGGCTACAACTCTTTCTACGATAAAGCCCTGGACGATCGCATGGCGCGCGGCAGCGTCGGGGCCGAAGCCTGGGGCGAGTCGCTGCGCCTGTCGGCAAACTACTACCAACCGCTCGGCGGCTGGCAGCAGGGGAGTAGCCTGACCCAGCAGCAGCGCATGGCGAACGGCTACGATGTGACCGCCCAGGCGCGGCTGCCGTTTTATCAGCACATTAATACCAGCGTCAGCGTGGAGCAGTATTTTGGCGATAGCGTCGATTTGTTCCATTCGGGTACCGGCTACCACAACCCGGTCGCGGTGTCGGTGGGGCTGAATTACACTCCCGTTCCGCTGGTGACGGTGACGGCTAAGCATAAGCAGGGCGAGAGCGGCGTCAGCCAAAATGATGTCGGGCTGAAGCTGAACTATCGCTTCGGCGTCCCGCTGAAGCAGCAGCTGGCGGCCGATGAAGTCGCCGTTAGCCGATCGCTTCGCGGCAGCCGCTACGACAGCCCGGAACGCGATAACCTGCCGGTAGTTGAATATCGCCAGCGTAAAACGCTGTCGGTTTATCTGGCGACGCCGCCCTGGGATCTTCAGCCGGGGGAGACGGTGCAGCTAAAACTACAGATTCGTAGCCTGCACGGCATTAAGTCGCTGAGCTGGCAGGGGGATACCCAGGCGCTAAGCCTGACCTCGCCGATTGAAGCCAACAGTACGGACGGCTGGACCGTGATTATGCCGCGCTGGAGCAGCGAAGCCGGGGCGAGCAACCGCTGGCATCTTTCGCTGGTGGTGGAGGATAAAACGGGTCAGCGCGTCTCATCCAATGAGATCGCACTGGCGCTGACGGAGCCGTTGGTACACGTACCGGCCGAGGGCGTTTCGTGGCCGCAACAGCCCTAGAATACCCGTTCCTGATGGACCCAAACCGCCGCTTCCACGCGCGATTTTAGCTTCATTTTCTTCAGCATATGCTTAACGTGCACTTTGACGGTGCTTTCGGTGATATCCAGACGGCGGGCGATCATTTTATTCGGCAGGCCCTGGGCAATCAGCTTGAGAATGTCGCGCTCGCGCGGGGTCAGCTGGCTGATGTCGCGGTCCGAGGTGGCGCGATTGGCGCGCAGGCTGGCCGCCAGTACCGGGGTTAACGCTTCGCTAAGCACCATTTCGCCCGCCGCCGCCTGCTGCAGCGCTTTCAGCAGATCTTCCGGTTCCATATCCTTCAGCAGATAGCCGTCGGCGCCGCGTTTCAGGGCGGTCACCACATCTTCTTCATGATTGGAAACGCTAAATACCACCACGCGGCCGGAAAGCGTCTTCTCGCGCAGCTTGTCGAGGGTTTCCAGACCGTTCATGCCCGGCATATTGAGATCCAGCAGAATTAAATCCGGATCTAAGGCTTCCGCCATCGCAATACCCTGCTCGCCGTTGCTGGCTTCACCGATCACCTGGATATCCGGTGCCATGCTGATCAGCTGTTTGACGCCGGTGCGCAGCATGGGGTGGTCGTCGATGAGAAGGATGGTTGCCCGTTCCTGTTGACTCATGGAGTTCTCCTTATTGAATTGAAAACGATTTTTCAGGGATAAAAGTGACCACCACTTCGGTTCCGCCGGTTTCCCGACGCCGGACCTGGCAGTCCCCGCGCAGGCTCTGCGCGCGATCGCGCATGATAATCAAGCCGTAGTGGTTGCTGCGTTCCGCGTGGTCCGGCACACCGCGGCCGTTATCGGCGACCACCAGGCGGACCTGATTGTCCCGCAGCGTCACGCTGACGCTGACCTCAGTGGCGCTTGCGTGCTTCAGCGCGTTGCTAAGCGCTTCCCGGGCGATTTGCAGCAGATGAATGGCCTGGTGTGACGGCACAAAACGCGGCGGCAGCTGGTAATCCAGGCGCACCGTAAAACCGAAGTGGGCGCTGTATTCCTGGCAACTGGCCTCCAGCGCCGGGCGCAGCCCCGGTTCGGTGAGCTGTAGCCGGAAGGTCGTCAGCAGTTCGCGCAGCTGGGCCCAGGAGGTATTGAGTTCATTACGGATTTGCCCCAGCAACTGGCGGCTCGCTTCCGGCAGATCGTCGCCCTGCATCTGCAGGCAGCTGACCTGCATTTTCATACAGGAGAGCGACTGGGCGATGGAGTCGTGGAGTTCCCGGGCGATGGTGGCGCGCTCCTCCATGACGATAAGCTGCTGCTGGTGCTCCTGATGCCGGTCAAGGGCGAGGGTGCCGGTGAGTTGCTCCACCAGCGTATCCACCAGCTGCTGCTGATCGTGGCTCAGATGCCGCCCGGCGGGCAGGGTGGCCAGCAGAATACCGTACTGATTATGGGCATCCGACAGCCGCCATTTTAAGGTGGTGCCGGTATCTGGCAGCGGCGGCAGGTCGCGCGGGCAGAGGTAGCAGCCTCTGTCGTCACACTGAATATCGGAGTGGCAGGAAAACTCCTGATGATTGTCTTCATCTTCGAGGTCGTAAACGCGAACTTCAATATCGCGCAGCAGGGTTAACCCCTGCAGCCCGTTCAGAACCGGAGAAATGCGCTCGCAGAGCGGCGCGTTCGAGTGCAGACGGCGGTTGGCTTGCCACAGGAAGGCGAGGATCTCGTTTTTCTGCTCCAGGCCCGCGGTTTTTTCCTGCACCCGGCGTTCCAGCACCGAATAGCTCTCTGCCAGCTCTTCAGACATATTGTTCAGCGCCATGCCGAGCGTCGCCATCTCGTTGCGCCCGCTAATCTGCGCGCGCTGGGTAAAATCGCGTCGGCTTACCGCGCGGGCCATACCCAGTAGCTGTTTCCACGGGCGCAACAGGCGCGCGCGCAGCCAGACGATGGTGAACACCAGCAGCAGCGCCATTCCTACGGCCATGATGCGCTGGATCCAGACAACGTGTTTAATTCGCTCTTCGGTGGTGTGATCGAAGGCGGTAACCAACTGGTCTATACGGTCGACAAACCCGGCGACATCGGTCGCTACCGAGGCCTGGTTTTGCGCGTTGCGCATGCCCGGCGCCAGCTCCAACTGCCAGTAGTGCTGCAGCGCCTGGAGCTGCCGCTGCTGATCGTCATGGCGCGCGGCGTACTGCAGTTCCGGGCTAAAGACGGTTGTCGTCATTTCATCCAGCAGCTTTTCATCGTTTTCGCCCAGCGGCACAGCCGCCAGCAGGCGATAGCTCTGCATGCGCAGCGAACCGGCTTTGTTAATGGCGTGCGCGCTGCCCTGGACGCCGTGCACCAGGCGAGAAGAGATCGCCATTCCGGCGACGCCGATGATGGTAGCCAGCAGAACGATCAGCGCGAGTTGATTCACCAGCGTCAGCGGCGTAAAAAGACGTTTCAACATGGGGTACGGGGCTCCTGACCGGCAAATTATCCGGGAGTGGCGCTTATTCTCGGCCATCCCCCGGAGTATACCCATACCCCTAAAGGATTACCCCTTAATTGTCAGGATGGGGTGGGCTGGTGGCAGGCGTTCGGGTAATTCCAGCACTGGCGTGAAAAACCACACTTTTTTTCGCAGAAACAGCTACTCACTTCGGGTGATACGTTTTTTTTAGCCAAATCGACGCCAACTTTTCCTTTGATTTATATCAACTTACCGCCGCCTGTAACCCATAAGGTAGCCAGGGTTAATACGAATTATCAGAGGTGTCTATGAGTCACTCTTCAATCCCGGAGAAGACTACCAGCTCAGTCATTAGCGACTGGCGTCCCGAAGATCCTGAATTCTGGCAGCAGCGCGGTCATCGCGTCGCCAGCCGCAATCTGTGGATCTCCGTTCCATGTCTTTTGCTGGCATTCTGCGTCTGGATGTTGTTCAGCGCCGTTGCCGTCAACCTGAATAAAGTCGGCTTTCAGTTTACTACCGATCAGTTGTTTATGCTGACCGCGCTCCCGGCGCTCTCCGGCGCGCTGCTGCG
Source organism: Klebsiella sp. BDA134-6 (assembly GCF_015601345.1). Lineage (NCBI taxonomy): Bacteria > Pseudomonadati > Pseudomonadota > Gammaproteobacteria > Enterobacterales > Enterobacteriaceae > Klebsiella > Klebsiella sp. BDA134-6. Next base: position 3,516,651 of record NZ_CP064784.1, on the reverse strand, counting down.
CGTGCCTTACGCGTTTATGGTGCCGCTGTTCGGCGGCCGTCGCTGGACCGCATTCAGTACCGGGATCATGATCGTCCCCTGCGTCTGGTTGGGCTTCGCGGTGCAGGATACCGCTACGCCATTTAGCGTTTTCGTGATTATTTCTCTGCTGTGCGGCTTTGCGGGGGCGAACTTTGCTTCCAGTATGGCTAACATCAGCTTCTTCTTTCCGAAACAGAAGCAGGGCGGCGCGCTGGGTATCAACGGCGGCCTTGGGAATATGGGCGTCAGCGTAATGCAGCTGGTTGCCCCTCTGGTGGTATCGCTATCGATTTTCGCCGTCTTTGGCGGAACCGGCAGCGAGCAGCCGGATGGCTCCATGCTGTATCTGGAAAACGCGGCGTGGATCTGGGTGCCGTTCCTGATTATCTTCACCCTGGCGGCGTGGTTCTTTATGAACGACCTGTCGGCGTCGAAGGCCTCGCTGAGCGAGCAGCTACCGGTACTGAAACGCGCGCATCTGTGGATTATGGCGCTGCTCTATCTTGCCACCTTCGGCTCGTTTATCGGCTTCTCTGCGGGCTTCGCCATGCTGTCGAAAACCCAGTTTCCGGATGTGCAGATTCTGCACTATGCCTTCTTCGGGCCGTTTATCGGCGCCCTGGCGCGCTCAACCGGTGGGGCGATCTCCGACCGCCTGGGCGGGACGCGCGTGACGCTGGTGAACTTTGTGGTGATGGCTATCTTCTGCGGCCTGCTGTTCCTGACGCTGCCGACCCACGGCGAGGGCGGCAACTTTATCGCCTTCTTCGCGGTGTTTATGGTGCTGTTCCTGACCGCCGGTCTGGGCAGCGCGTCGACCTTCCAGATGATCTCGGTTATCTTCCGTAAAATGACCATGGATCGCGTTAAGGCGCAGGGCGGCAGCGAAGCGCAGGCCATGCGTGAAGCGGCGACCGATACGGCGGCGGCGCTGGGCTTTATTTCGGCAATTGGCGCGATTGGCGGGTTCTTTATTCCCAAGGCATTTGGTATTTCGCTGGATCTCACTGGGTCACCGGCCGGCGCCATGAAGGTCTTCCTGGTGTTCTATATCGCCTGCGTGGTGATTACCTGGGCGGTCTACGGACGTAAGCAGAAATAATATTTCTATTTGAATTTCTGCAAAGGGCGCAACGATATTTGCGCCCTTTTTATTGGTTATTACTTAGTTACAACATACTAGTGGTTCTGGGGAATATTAAAAGCCGCCTGAAGTCACAAAAATAATGACGTCAGGCGCGTCTACCCCTTAATACCGTGGGGAATAACAAAACCAAGGTTCCTGCAGCCTTTTTAATTAAATATCTTTATTTATCAATAAAATAATAAACAGAAATAAATACTACTTTGGTGGTAATAAGCGTTTTGCCTCGCGTTCATAAGCCCTATGCTCTTGATCGTTATCAATTCTCACCCTCTTTCATAGCGTTACCTTCGCTGCAAATCCAGCAATGTCGATTTATCAGAGAGCCGTCAGGCTCCACACAGGAGAAACCCGATGAGTAAATTCCTGGACCGGTTTCGCTACTTCAAACAGAAGGGTGAAACCTTTGCCGATGGGCACGGCCAGCTTCTAAAAACCAACCGGGACTGGGAGGATGGATACCGTCAACGTTGGCAGCACGATAAAGTTGTGCGCTCCACCCACGGCGTCAACTGCACCGGCTCGTGCAGCTGGAAGATTTATGTCAAAAATGGTCTCGTCACCTGGGAAACCCAGCAGACCGACTATCCGCGCACCCGTCCGGATATGCCAAACCACGAGCCGCGCGGCTGCCCGCGCGGCGCCAGCTACTCCTGGTACCTCTACAGCGCCAACCGCCTTAAGTATCCGCTGATGCGCAAACGCCTGATGAAGATGTGGCGTGAAGCGAAGGCGCAGCACAGCGATCCGGTTGACGCCTGGGCCTCAATCATTGAAGACGCCGACAAAGCAAAAAGCTTTAAGCAGGCGCGCGGCCGCGGCGGCTTTGTGCGTTCCTCGTGGAAAGAGGTGAACGAGCTGATTGCCGCCTCTAACGTCTATACCGTCAAAACCTACGGCCCGGACCGCGTGGCAGGCTTCTCGCCCATTCCGGCGATGTCGATGGTCTCCTATGCCTCCGGCGCGCGCTATCTGTCGCTGATCGGCGGCACCTGCCTGAGCTTCTACGACTGGTACTGCGACCTGCCGCCTGCCTCTCCACAGACCTGGGGCGAGCAGACCGACGTGCCGGAATCGGCCGACTGGTACAACTCCAGCTACATCATCGCCTGGGGTTCCAACGTTCCGCAGACCCGTACTCCCGACGCGCACTTCTTTACCGAAGTGCGCTATAAAGGCACCAAAACCGTTGCCATCACCCCTGATTACGCCGAAATCGCCAAGCTTTGCGATCTGTGGCTGGCGCCGAAGCAGGGTACCGATGCGGCGATGGCGTTGGCGATGGGCCACGTGATGCTGCGCGAATTCCATCTCGATAAACCGAGCCAGTATTTCACCGATTACGTGCGCCGCTATACCGATATGCCGATGCTGGTGATGCTCGAAGAGCGCGACGGTTATTACGCGGCGGGGCGTATGCTGCGCGCGGCGGATCTGGTCGATGCGCTAGGTCAGGAAAAGAATCCGGAATGGAAAACCGTCGCTTTTGATGAGAAGGGCGAAATCACCGTACCCAACGGTTCTATCGGCTTCCGCTGGGGCGATAAAGGCAAATGGAACCTTGAACAGCGCGACGGTAAAACCGGCGAAGACCTTGAGCTGTGCCTGAGCCTGCTGGGTAGCCATGACGATATCGCCAACGTCGGCTTCCCGTATTTTGGCGGCGAAGGTACCGAGCACTTTAATAAAGTCGAGCTGGAAAACGTGCTGCTGCACAAACTGCCGGTCAAACGCCTGCAAAAAGCCGACGGCTCTAGCGTGCTGGTCGCCACCGTATACGATCTGACCATGGCCAACTACGGTCTGGATCGCGGTCTGGGCGATGAAAACTGCGCCAGCAGCTATGATGACGTGAAAGCGTATACCCCGGCATGGGCGGAGAAAATCACCGGCGTTTCCCGGGCGCACATTATCCGTACCGCGCGTGAGTTTGCCGATAACGCCGATAAGACCCACGGCCGTTCGATGATCATCGTCGGCGCCGGTCTGAACCATTGGTTCCACCTCGATATGAACTATCGCGGTCTTATCAATATGCTGATCTTCTGCGGCTGCGTCGGTCAGAGCGGTGGCGGCTGGGCGCACTACGTGGGCCAGGAAAAACTGCGTCCGCAGACCGGCTGGCAGCCGCTGGCGTTTGCCCTCGACTGGCAGCGTCCGGCGCGTCATATGAACAGCACATCGTACTTTTATAACCACTCCAGCCAGTGGCGCTATGAAACCGTCACCGCGCAGGAGCTGCTGTCGCCGTTAGCGGATAAATCCCGCTACAGTGGCCACCTGATTGACTTCAACGTGCGCGCTGAACGTATGGGCTGGCTGCCGTCGGCGCCGCAGTTGGGCACCAACCCGCTGCGCATTGCGCAAGAGGCGAAAAAAGCGGGCATGACGCCGGTTGATTACACCGTCAAATCGCTGAAAGAGGGCTCCATTCGCTTTGCCGCTGAGCAACCGGAAAACGGTAAAAACCATCCGCGCAACCTGTTTATCTGGCGTTCTAACCTGCTGGGCTCTTCCGGTAAAGGCCACGAATACATGCTCAAGTACCTGCTGGGTACGGAAAATGGTATTCAGGGCAAAGATCTCGGCAAGCAGGGCGGCGTGAAGCCGGAAGAGGTGGAGTGGAAAGATAACGGTCTCGACGGCAAGCTGGATCTGGTGGTGACCCTCGACTTCCGTCTGTCGAGCACCTGCCTGTACTCCGACATCGTGCTGCCGACCGCCACCTGGTATGAAAAAGACGACATGAATACCTCGGATATGCATCCATTTATTCATCCGCTGTCTGCCGCCGTCGATCCCGCCTGGGAATCGAAAAGCGACTGGGATATCTACAAGGACATCGCGAAGAAATTCTCTGAAGTCTGCGTAGGGCACCTGGGCAAAGAGACCGACGTGGTCACGCTGCCCATCCAGCACGATTCCGCCGCCGAACTGGCGCAGCCGCTGGACGTTAAGGACTGGAAAAAGGGCGAATGCGATCTGATTCCGGGGAAAACCGCGCCGCATATTCTGACCGTCGAACGCGATTATCCGGCGACATACGAACGCTTTACCTCTATTGGCCCGCTGATGGAGAAAATTGGTAACGGCGGTAAAGGCATCGCCTGGAACACCCAGAGCGAGATGGATCTGCTGCGTAAGCTCAACTACACCAAAGCGGACGGTCCGGCGAAAGGTCAGCCTTGTCTCAATACGGCAATTGATGCGGCAGAGATGGTCCTGACCCTGGCGCCGGAAACCAACGGCCACGTCGCGGTGAAAGCCTGGGCGGCGCTCAGCGAGTTTACCGGTCGCGACCATACGCATCTGGCGAAGAATAAAGAGGAAGAGAAAATTCGCTTCCGCGATATTCAGGCCCAGCCGCGTAAAATTATCTCCAGCCCGACCTGGTCCGGACTCGAAGATGAGCACGTTTCCTACAACGCTGGCTACACCAACGTTCATGAGCTGATCCCGTGGCGCACGCTTTCCGGCCGCCAGCAGCTGTATCAGGATCACCAGTGGATGCGCGATTTCGGCGAAAGCCTGCTGGTCTATCGTCCGCCAATCGACACTCGTTCGGTGAAGGCGGTAATGGGCGCGAAATCCAACGGCAACCCGGAAAAAGCGCTGAACTTCCTGACGCCGCACCAGAAGTGGGGTATCCACTCCACCTACAGCGACAATCTGCTGATGCTGACGCTGTCCCGCGGCGGCCCGATTGTGTGGATGAGCGAAGCGGATGCTAAAGACCTGGGGATTGAGGATAACGACTGGATCGAAGTGTTCAACAGCAACGGCGCGCTGACCGCCCGCGCGGTCGTCAGCCAGCGCGTGCCGGCCGGGATGACCATGATGTATCACGCCCAGGAACGTATCGTAAACCTGCCGGGTTCCGAGATCACCGAGCAGCGCGGCGGGATTCATAACTCCGTGACCCGTATTACGCCGAAACCGACCCATATGATTGGCGGCTATGCGCAGCTGGCTTACGGTTTTAACTACTACGGCACGGTAGGGTCTAACCGCGATGAGTTCGTGGTGGTACGTAAGATGAAGAATATTAACTGGTTAGATGGCGAAGGTAACGACCAGGTACAGGAGAGCGTAAAATGAAAATTCGTTCACAAGTCGGCATGGTGCTGAATCTCGATAAGTGCATCGGCTGTCATACCTGCTCGGTCACCTGTAAAAACGTCTGGACCAGCCGTGAAGGTATGGAATACGCCTGGTTCAACAACGTGGAAAGCAAGCCGGGCACCGGCTTCCCGACCGACTGGGAAAACCAGGAGAAGTGGAAGGGCGGCTGGATCCGTAAGATCAACGGCAAGCTGCAGCCGCGGATGGGCAACCGCGCGATGCTGCTGGGTAAAATCTTTGCTAACCCGCATCTGCCGGGCATCGACGACTACTACGAGCCGTTTGACTACGACTACCAGAACCTGCACAACGCGCCGGAGGGCAAACATCAGCCGATCGCCCGCCCGCGCTCGCTGATCACCGGCCAACGGATGAATAAAATCACCAGCGGCCCGAACTGGGAAGAGATTCTGGGCGGCGAATTTGAAAAACGCGCCAAAGACCAGAACTTCGAAAACATGCAGAAGGCGATGTACGGCCAGTTCGAAAACACTTTTATGATGTATCTGCCGCGCCTGTGCGAGCACTGCCTGAACCCGGCGTGCGTCGCGACCTGCCCGAGCGGCGCGATCTATAAACGTGAAGAAGACGGCATCGTGCTGATCGACCAGGACAAGTGCCGCGGCTGGCGCATGTGCATCACCGGCTGTCCGTACAAGAAAATCTACTTCAACTGGAAGAGCGGGAAATCGGAGAAGTGCATCTTCTGCTACCCGCGTATCGAATCCGGGATGCCGACCGTTTGCTCGGAAACCTGCGTGGGGCGTATTCGCTACCTCGGCGTGCTGCTGTACGACGCGGACGCCATTGAAAATGCCGCCAGCGCGGAGAATGAGAAGGATCTCTATCAGCGCCAGCTGGACGTGTTCCTCAACCCGAACGACCCGAAAGTGATTGAGCAGGCGCTGAAGGACGGCGTGCCGCAGGGGGTTATCGAAGCCGCCCAGCAGTCGCCGGTGTACAAAATGGCGATGGACTGGAAGCTGGCGCTGCCGCTGCATCCGGAATATCGCACGCTGCCGATGGTCTGGTACGTGCCGCCGCTGTCGCCGATTCAGTCGGCCGCCGACGCGGGGGAACTGGGCAGCAACGGTATTCTGCCTGACGTGGAAAGCCTGCGTATTCCGGTTCAGTATCTGGCCAACCTGCTGACCGCGGGCGATACCCAGCCGGTGCTGCTGGCGCTGAAACGCATGCTGGCGATGCGCCACTTCAAGCGCGCGGAAACCGTGGACGGTGTCGTGGATACTCGGGCGCTGGAAGAGGTTGGACTTACCGAAGCCCAGGCGCAGGAGATGTATCGCTATCTGGCTATCGCTAACTACGAAGACCGTTTCGTGGTGCCGAGCAGCCACCGCGAGCAGGCCCGCGACGCCTTCCCGGAGAAAAGCGGTTGCGGTTTTACCTTCGGCGACGGCTGCCACGGTTCTGACAGCCAGTTCAATCTGTTCAACAGCCGCCGTATCGATGCTATCGACGTCACCAGCAAAACGGAGCCGCACCCATGATTGAACTCGTCATTGTGTCGCGTCTTCTCGAGTACCCTGACGCTGCCTTATGGCAGCATCAGCAGGAGCTGTTTGACGCTATCGCCGCTTCGGAAAAACTGGCGCCGGAGGATGCCCATAAGCTGAGCGTTTTCCTGCGCGACCTCACGGCCCAGGATGTACTGGACGCGCAGTCTCGCTACAGCGAACTGTTCGATCGCGGCCGCGCGACCTCGCTGCTGCTGTTTGAGCACGTGCACGGCGAATCCCGCGATCGCGGCCAGGCGATGGTCGACCTGATGGCGCAGTACGAGCGCCACGGTCTGCAGCTGGACAGCCGCGAACTGCCGGATCATCTCCCGCTGTATCTGGAGTATCTGGCGCAGTTGCCGGAAGCGGAAGCGCGCGGTGGATTGCAGGATATCGCGCCGATACTCGGCCTGCTCAGCGCTCGCCTGCAGCAGCGCGAGAGCGGCTACGCGGCGCTGTTTGAGCTGCTGCTCAAGCTGGCTAACGCGCAGGTTGATAGCCGGAAAGTGGCGGAAAAAATCGCCGATGAAGCTCGCGACGATACGCCGCAGGCGCTGGACGCCGTCTGGGAAGAAGAACAGGTGAAATTCTTTGCCGATCGGGGCTGCGATGATTCGGAGATCTCCGCTCACCAGCGTCGTTTTGCCGGAGCCGTTGCCCCGCAATATTTGAATATCTCTAACGGAGGACAGCAATAATGCACTTCCTTAATATGTTCTTCTTTGACATTTATCCGTACATCGCCGGGACGGTGTTCCTCGTCGGCAGCTGGCTGCGCTACGACTATGGGCAGTACACCTGGCGCGCGGCCTCCAGCCAGATGCTGGACCGTAAAGGGATGAATCTGGCTTCGAACCTGTTTCATATTGGGATTCTGGGGATCTTTGCCGGCCACTTTCTCGGTATGCTGACGCCGCACTGGATGTACGAATCCTTCCTGCCGATCGACGTGAAGCAGAAGATGGCGATGATTGCGGGCGGCGCCTGCGGCGTAATGACGCTGGTGGGAGGGCTACTGCTGCTGAAACGCCGTCTGCTGAGCCCGCGCGTTCGCGCCACCACTACCGGAGCGGATATTTTGATCCTCTCCTTGCTGATGGTGCAGTGTGCCCTCGGCCTGCTGACCATTCCGTTCTCCGCTCAGCATATGGACGGTAGCGAAATGATGAAACTGGTGGGCTGGGCGCAGTCGGTGGTGACCTTCCACGGCGGCGCTTCACAGCATCTGGACGGCGTGGCGTTTATTTTCCGCGTGCACCTGGTCTTGGGGATGACATTGTTTGTGCTGTTCCCGTTCTCCCGTCTGGTGCATATCTGGAGCGCGCCGGTCGAGTACCTGACGCGCAAATACCAGATTGTTCGCGCCCGTCGCTAATTCGCTGTTTTGATACCAACCCCGCATTGGCGGGGTTTTTTTTCGCCCCAGCCCAGATTGTTGCCTGCCGCGGCCAACAGGATCAGCGCGCCGCCGAACAACTGTACCAGGTTTAGCGAATGGCCAAATACCCGGTTATCGACAACGATCGCCACGACGGGATAGATAAATGACAGCGAGCCGATAATAGGGGTGGGAAGCTTCTGTATCGCGCTGTACAGCAGTTGATACATCACGCCGGTATGCACGATTCCCAGCGTGAATAGCATCACCCAAGGGAAGGGAGGCGTGAGCGACGGCATATGCGCCAGCGGTAAAAGCATCACCACGCCGGTGAGCACCTGAATAAAGGCGATATGCTGCGGCGCGAGGGATTTGAGCTTGCGGGTAATTAGCGCCGTGAGCGCGTAGAAGAAGGCCGCGGCCAGCGCCAGGCCGATACCGGCGAGCCAGTCGGCGCCACGTGCGCCGGTTAACTCGGTGGAGAGCAAAATGACCACGCCGCCAAAGGCGAGGAACAGCCACCCCCATTTTACCAGGCTGACGCGCTCACCGAAAAGCATCCCCATCAATACCAGCATAAACGGCTGGGTGTTATACACCACGGTAGAAAGACCAATAGAGATCCGTTCATAGGCTGCGAAGAGCAGCAGCCAGTTCACCACTAAAGCTATGCCGCCGAGGATAGCCAGCAGCAGCGTAATGCGGGTGAGAGGGCTAAACGGTTTTCGACTCATCCGAATAAAAATAAACAGCGCAATAGCCCCGATAAGACAGCGCCAGAACACGACTTCCGTCACCGGCAGGCCGGAAAGTAAAACAAACGCGCCAATCGATCCGGAAATTAGCATTGCCAGAATCATTTGCCAGACGCCTTTATGTAAATCACGCATCATCCACCTCCTGATTAATGACGCTATTGTCGAAAATTGTTGTCGGCTTTTACAGGGGTGATATAAGGGTGAAAGCGTAAATAGCTTTTTAAAATTAGGTGAAAATGATGGATAACCTTATTGATGATATCGACCGACAAATTTTAGCCTGTCTGGTGGAGGATGCGCGCGTATCGCTGAAGGTGCTGAGCGGCCGCATTGGCCTGACATCGCCCAGTACGGCGGAGCGTCTGAAAAGGCTTGAGGAGCGCGGGGTGATTCAGGGATATGGCGCGCGGGTGAATCTTGCGGCGTTAGGCTATACGCTGCAGGCGCTGGTGCGCGTACGGCCGTTGCCTGGGTTGTTACATAAAGTGGATAAGTATATTCAGGCGATGCCGGAGTGCATTGAAAGCGACAAAGTGACCGGCGAAGATTGCTTTGTCATCAGGCTGGTGGTGCGGTCGATAGAGCAGTTGGATACGCTGCTCGACGGCCTGGCGGAGCATGCCCAGTGCAATACCTCTATCGTGAAGAGTTCGCCGGTTAAGCGCCGGCTGCCGCCGATGTAGCCGTGCATCGCCGGGTGGCGGCTGCGCCTTACCCGGCCTACGACAAGGCAACGGCACAACGGGTGGCAACGTATTTTTCAGGGATAATTGAGCTACAGAAGAAGTGAGGGTGGGGGGAAGGATTACTCGGCGCGTTGCGCCTCGCCCTTCGGGTCGTTGCCTGCGGCAACGCTTTCTCGCTTCGCTCGAATCGAACCTTAGTCGAAGCTTCTCATCCTTCCCGCATGGGATGAATATGGGTCAGTGAGCGGAGGGGGTATTCAAAACGATATGCAAGTGATGGTGGTGGGGGAAGGATTACTCGGCGCGTTGCGCCTCGCCCTTCGGGTCGTTGCCTGCGGCAACGCTTTCTCGCTTCGCTCGAATCGAACCTTAGTCGAAGCTTCTCATCCTTCCCGCATGGGATGAATATGGGGCAATGAGCGAAGGGGGTATTCAAAACGATATGCAAGTGATGGTGGTGGGGGAAGGATTCGAACCTTCGAAGTCGATGACGGCAGATTTACAGTCTGCTCCCTTTGGCCGCTCGGGAACCCCACCAGGGGTAATTCAAATTTTGAAGTAAAGCTGAGAGATGGCGGGGGGAAGGATTATTCGTCGCTTCGCTCCTCACCCTTCGGGCCGTTGCCTGCGGCAACGTTGTCTCGCTTTCGCTCGACTCGAACCTTGGTCGAAGATTCTCACCCTTCCCGATCAGTGCAAACATCGTTTACGTTCATCGGTATTACCACAACAACATGGTAAAGAATGGTGGTGGGGGAAGGATTCGAACCTTCGAAGTCGATGACGGCAGATTTACAGTCTGCTCCCTTTGGCCGCTCGGGAACCCCACCACGGGGTAATGCTATTTACTGGCCTGCTTCCTGCTGGAAGCGGGGCGCATCATATCAAATGACGCGCCACTGTAAAGTATTCCTTTGATAAAAATAAACTGGTTGCCTGATTTTTATGCGTAAAGACGCAAAGCTAACCAGCTAATTTCATTATCGATTAAAGAATAATCGTCCGGTTACCGTAAACAAATACCCGCTGAGCAAGAACCTGATACAGCGCGCGACTCAGAACGTTTTTCTCGACGTCGCGTCCTGCGCGCATCATATCTTCCGCGGTGTAGGTATGATCGACGTGAATGACATCCTGCATAATGATTGGACCTTCATCCAGATTATCGTTCACGTAGTGCGCGGTGGCGCCAATGATCTTCACCCCGCGGTCATAGGCCTGGTGATACGGACGCGCGCCGATAAAAGCAGGCAGGAATGAGTGGTGGATATTAATGATTTTATTCGGGAAACGAGAGACAAACTCGGGGGTCAATACCCGCATGTATTTCGCCAGCACGACGTAATCCGGCTCAAGGGCGGCGATAGCATCTCCCATCTGTTTATCATGCTCTTCGCGAGTTAATCCCTCATGGCTCACCAGCTGGAAAGGGATATCAAAACGTTCTACAAGCGAGCGCAGCGTTTCGTGATTGCCGATAACCGCGGCGATTTCTACATCCAGGCCGCCATAGTTGGCTTTCATCAGCAGATCGCCGAGGCAGTGCGCTTCTTTGGTGACCAGAATGACGACCCGGCGGCGTCCTGCCGGGTTGAGCTCACGAATTGAACCTTCCGGCAGCGCGCTGTCGAGATCAGCCAGTAGAATAGAATCATTGAAAATACCCTCGAGCTCGGTTCGCATAAAGAAGCGGCCGGTTCGGTGGTCAACAAACTCATTATTCTGCACGATATTCAGTTCGTGCTTATAGCAGATATTAGTGATACGCGCGATGAGGCCTTTCTGATCAGGGCAAATAGTGCGTAGTACTTTACGTTGTTGTGAATGCATCGCGGGGAAAATCCTGTAGTGTTTGCTATTTCTGCTGCTGGCTTACCGATCGCAGCATTTTTTAAATTTTTTACCTGAACCGCAGGGGCAGGGATCGTTACGACCGATTAGCGGTCGCGTGCCGTCAATATAATACCACTGTCCGTTTTCTTTTAAGAATCGGGATCGTTCAATAATGGCCCCGGAACGGTTATCGTCAGCGTAACGAGCGATAAAGCTGACGAAGCCTTCATCGGGGTTCTTGCCTTTATCGGCGGCAAAGACGGTGAGACCATGCCACTGCGTGCGGGTAAAACCGTTCTCAAGGTCAGCGCGAAACTGCTGCGCCTGGCAGGAGGGATGCCAGGTTTTAATCAGATAGTCGGCGTCTTTCATAACAAACGCGCTATAGCGGGAGCGCATCAGCTGTGACGGATCGGGCGCCAGCTGCGCGCCAGCCAGATAACGCTGACAACATGAGCTATACTCCAGAGCGCTGCCACAGGGGCATAATGGCGACAAAACGGCCTCCATGGGAAAAAGAGAGACGGCGCTACGCCGCCAAAACGCATTATGTTAACTGAGGTATGGCGATGATGCCATGCCCGGAGTGGAAGGATATGTTTCGGCACTAATGAGAAAGCTTAAAATTGGACTGGCGCTAGGGGCTGGCGCCGCTCGCGGATGGTCTCATATCGGCGTGATTAATGCATTACAGCGGGCGGGTATCGATGTTGATGTTATCGCTGGGTGCTCCATTGGCTCACTGGTAGGGGCGGCGTACGCCTGCAACCGGCTTCCGGAGCTGGAGAAATGGGTATGCTCTTTCAGCAACTGGGACGTCCTGAAATTAATGGATCTCTCGTGGCAGCGGGGCGGCCTGTTGCGGGGTGAGCGCGTATTTAGCCAATACCGTAAGCTGATGCCCGTCAGCGAGATTGAGCGCTGCGAGCGCCGGTTTGCGGCGGTCACCACGAATTTAAGCACCGGTCGTGAACTGTGGTTTACGGAAGGGGATCTGCATCTGGCGATCCGCGCGTCCTGCAGTATGCCCGGCCTGATGGCGCCGGTGATGCATAATGGCTACTGGCTGGTGGATGGCGCGGTGGTCAATCCTGTGCCAGTATCGCTGGCCCGCGCAATGGGCGCAGATATCGTCATTGCCGTTGATTTGCAGCACGATGCGCATCTGATGCAGCAGGATTTGCTATCCATGGAGGTACCACGTCCGGAGAGCGAAGAAGATTTCTCGTGGCATTCACGGTTGCGCTCTCGCCTGGCGCGTATGACTTCACGACGGGTGACGAGAGCGCCAACGGCGATGGAAATTATGTCGACGTCTATTCAGGTTCTGGAGAATCGCCTCAAGCGAAACCGCATGGCGGGCGACCCGCCTGATATTCTGATTCAGCCCTTTTGCCCGCAAATCTCCACGCTTGATTTCCATCGGGCTGGCGAAGCTATCGCCGCCGGGCATCTGGCAGTGGAAAAGAAAATGGATGAACTATTACCTTTAGTGCGAACCTCCGTGTAGCACATTTGATGCATACTTAAGTAAATTCTGACAGGCGGTAGCGTGAATATCATGCCACTATTATATTATCGTCAGTCAGGGGAGAGATCATGACGCAGCCATTGGCGGGAAAACAGATTCTGATAGTTGAAGACGAACCCGTTTTCCGCTCTCTTATGCACGCCTGGTTGGCTTCACTTGGCGCGACCATCGTCCAGGCTGAAGATGGTTTGGATGCACTGCAAAAAATGGCCGAGTCAAAACCCGATTTGATGATTTGCGATATCTCAATGCCGCGAATGAACGGTCTGCAGCTGGTAGAACATGTGCGTAACCAGGGCGAGCAGTTGCCGATTCTGATGATTTCAGCGACGGAAAACATGGCGGACATCGCCAAAGCGTTGCGTCTGGGCGTTCAGGATATTCTGCTAAAACCGGTAAAAGATTTCGATCGCCTGCGAGAAACCGTTTATGCCTGCCTCTATCCCAATATGTTTAATTCACGTGTTGAAGAAGAAGAGCGCCTGTTTGAGGACTGGGATGCGTTGGTTAGCGATCCTACCGCAGCGTCAAGGCTGCTTCAGGAGCTCCAGCCGCCGGTGCAACAGGAGATGTCGCGTTGCCGGATTCACTATCGGCAGCTTGTCTCCGTCGATAAGCCTGGATTAGTACTCGATATTGCGCCGCTATCAGAAAACGATCTGGCGTTTTATTGTCTGGATGTCACACGAGCAGGCGATAATGGGGTCCTGGCGGCCTTATTGCTGCGCGCGCTGTTCAATGGGTTGCTGCAGGAGCAGCTTGCCCATCAGGGGCAGCGTTTGCCGGAGATGGGAAGCCTGCTAAAACAGGTTAACCAATTGCTGCGGCAGGCTAATCTGCCGGGGCAGTTTCCATTATTGGTAGGGTATTACCACAGTGGCTTGAAAAATTTAATTTTAGTCTCTGCGGGTTTGAATGGCACGCTGAATACGGGAGAGCACCAAATTCAGATTAGTAATGGCGTTCCGTTGGGAACATTAGGTAATGCATATCTCAACCAAATTAGTCAACGCTGCGCATCATGGCAGTGCCAAATTTGGGGGGCTGGTGGACGTTTACGCCTGATGTTGACTACGGAGTGAACAATTGTACTTATTTTTAGGCTCGCGGGATTACCACGCGATCTTTTGTGGTGGTACTATCGCCGGGTTTAATGCGTAAAATTCCTAATTCGAAGATATCTAATCCTTTTCGGAACAGGTTTGACTGAGCAGGCTGATATACTCGATACCATATTATTAACGAGAAGTTTAAAAAACGAACAGTCCAGGAGATTTCAATGGCTGCGCTTAATTCAAAAGTAAGAAAAGCTGTCATCCCGGTTGCGGGATTAGGCACCAGGATGTTGCCCGCTACTAAGGCTATTCCGAAAGAAATGCTGCCGCTGGTAGATAAGCCATTAATTCAATATGTTGTTAACGAATGTATTGCCGCCGGGATTACTGAAATTGTTCTGGTTACGCACTCTTCGAAAAACTCTATCGAAAACCATTTCGATACCAGTTTTGAACTGGAAGCGATGCTGGAAAAACGTGTAAAACGCCAGCTGCTGGAGGAAGTACAATCTATTTGTCCGCCGCACGTGACTATTATGCAGGTCCGTCAGGGGCTGGCTAAAGGTTTGGGGCACGCTGTGCTTTGCGCGCACCCGGTTGTGGGCGATGAGCCGGTTGCGGTTATTTTACCGGACGTTATTCTTGATGAATATGAATCCGATCTGTCTCGCGACAACCTGGCCGAAATGATGGCTCGTTTTGATGAGACCGGCGCAAGCCAGATCATGGTTGAACCGGTTGCTGACGTTACCGCGTACGGCGTTGTCGATTGCAAGGGCCTGGCTCTGCAGCCGGGTGAGAGCGTGCCGATGGTTGGTGTCGTTGAGAAACCGAAAGCGGACGTGGCGCCATCTAATCTGGCGGTTGTCGGTCGCTACGTGCTGAGCGCGGATATTTGGCCGCTTCTGGCAAAAACGCCTCCGGGAGCCGGGGATGAGATTCAGCTGACCGATGCCATCGATATGCTGATCGAAAAAGAAACGGTAGAAGCCTATCATATGAAAGGCAAGAGCCACGACTGCGGTAATAAACTTGGCTATATGCAGGCTTTTGTTGAATATGGCGTACGCCACAAGTCGCTGGGCGAAGAATTTAAAGCCTGGCTGGAAAAAGCCGTAGCGAAGTAATCGTTCGCGACAGAATGCGAAACCGGGAGCGAGATTCGTTTCCCGGTTTTTTTATGCCCGACCGGGACCGATCTCGAATAACGGATAAAAAAAATCCCGCCGAAGCGGGATTTTTAAACGGATACGATAGCTTATTACAGTAGGAAATCGTCCAGAGATTTACCTTGCTCGTCCATCGCTTTCTTGATCACTGCCGGAGTACGGCCCTGACCAGTCCAGGTTTTAGTTTCGCCATTCTCGTCAACGTAGCTGTATTTAGCCGGACGTGCAGCGCGCTTGGTTTTCGTTCCTGCTTTAACTGCAGCCATGGTGCTCAGCAGTTCATTAGGATCAATACCGTCTGCAATCAGCATTTCACGGTATTGCTGCAGTTTACGAGTGCGTTCTTCAATTTCCGCAGCCGCAGCGCTTTCTTCTTCACGACGTTCGTTAACGACAACTTCTAATTTTTCCAGCATTTCTTCGAGCGTTTCAAGGGTGCATTCTCTTGCCTGCGCACGAAGAGTACGGATGTTGTTCAAAATTTTAAGTGCTTCGCTCATTGTAGTAATCTCAAACTTATATTGTGGGGTGGTTTGTTGGACTAATAATAGAGCGATAAATTCAGATGTGCAATAGGGGAGAATGTAAGGAAGTCAAAATAACTTGTTATTTGTCTCGGGAATTAATTCATTTAACTTAAATTTTATGTGCGGGTTCACATCTTTTTTGCTTATAGGGTGGCGGAAGGCATTAGCTAAAACCCTGAGATAGTATGATTTTTCCTATGCGCGGTGGGAAAAATTATACTGTGTGTGGATAAATATCTTTGTGGGTATTAGCGCAGCAGCGGCGATGATGTTTAATATAAAACACTTGTCCACAGCGGTTATAGCTATCAGAAAATGCCCGATAAGCACAAAAGGGCAATAGTGACGTCAGCGTGGCCGCTTGGGTCGTACGAATAACAGGCATTTCCATTCAATTAAAAGGCTTAATCTTTCGGGTATCCACACACTGAACATGGCCGGCAATACCCACACGGCGAGGGCTGATAGTGTGTGAATATATGATACAATTTTACGGCGAAAAAACACATTGATTGGGGTTACGCGGCCGATGGCACAACTTTATTTCTACTATTCAGCAATGAATGCAGGCAAGTCTACCGCTCTGTTGCAGTCTTCATACAATTACCAGGAGCGAGGGATGCGCACGCTGGTTTATACCGCGGAGATTGATGACCGCTTTGGGTCGGGGAAAGTGAGTTCAAGGATTGGCCTCTCATCGCCAGCGCGGTTGTATAATACCCAGACGGCGTTATTTGCAGACATTGCGGCCGAACATGAGCGTCAGCCGATTCACTGCGTATTAGTTGATGAGAGCCAGTTCCTGACCCGTGAGCAGGTACGTGACCTGTCTGAGGTGGTGGACCAGCTCGATATTCCGGTGTTGTGTTATGGGTTGCGAACAGATTTTCGCGGCGAACTTTTTACGGGCAGCCAATATTTGTTGGCGTGGTCCGATAAGCTGGTTGAATTAAAAACTATCTGTTTCTGCGGCCGTAAGGCGAGTATGGTTTTGCGCCTCGATCAGGAAGGGCGGCCGTACAATGAAGGGGAACAGGTCGTGATTGGCGGTAATGAACGTTATGTCTCGGTATGCCGTAAGCATTATAAAGAGGCGCTAAGCGAAGGTTCTCTGACCGCTGTACAGAACAAGCAGCACATTTGCTAATTCTCCCCCGCTAAACCCTCTCAGGCGCTTTTACAGCGCCTTTTTTCCATCACTAAGCTTAGCTGCCTGGATTATACGTTTCGGTTGTCTGAGGCGATTTGGCGGCTGCTGCAAGACGGATAAAAAAAGCCCCATCAAAAGATGGGGCTTTGCGACACTGATTTTACAGCTGTTGGATTAAGCGGATTTTTTCGCTTTCTTCTCAGCTTTAGCCGGCGCGGCTTCTTTTTTCTCTTCCACGCCGCCCTCTACGTAGTTACGTCCGTAGAAGGTATCCAGCAGAATCTGTTTCAGCTCGGCGATCAGCGGGTAGCGCGGGTTAGCGCCGGTGCACTGGTCGTCAAAAGCGTCTTCAGACAGCTTATCAACGTGGGCCAGGAAGTCAGCTTCCTGTACGCCAGCTTCGCGGATAGACTTAGGAATACCCAGTTCAGCTTTAATTTCGTCCAACCAACCAAGCAGTTTTTCGATTTTCGCTGCGGTACGGTCGCCCGGAGCAGTCAGACCCAGATGGTCAGCGATTTCAGCGTAGCGACGACGAGCCTGCGGACGGTCGTACTGGCTGAAAGCCGTCTGTTTGGTCGGGTTGTCGTTAGCGTTATAACGAATTACGTTGCTGATCAACAGGGCGTTCGCCAGACCGTGAGGAATGTGGAACTGAGAGCCCAGTTTGTGCGCCATTGAGTGACATACGCCCAGGAAGGCGTTCGCAAACGCAATACCGGCGATGGTCGCAGCACTGTGAACACGCTCACGCGCTACCGGGTTTTTAGACCCTTCATGGTAGGATGCCGGCAGGTTTTCTTTCAGCAGCTTAAGCGCCTGCAGAGCCTGGCCGTCAGAGAACTCGGAAGCCAGTACGGAAACGTAAGCTTCCAGGGCATGCGTCACCGCATCCAGACCACCGAAAGCACACAGTGACTTCGGCATTTCCATAACCAGGTTGGCGTCAACAATCGCCATGTCCGGAGTCAGCGCGTAGTCTGCCAGCGGGTATTTCTGACCGGTTGTGTCATCGGTAACCACGGCGAACGGCGTAACTTCAGAACCGGTGCCGGAAGTCGTAGTGATCGCTACCATCTTCGCTTTGACGCCCATTTTCGGGAACTTGTAGATACGTTTACGGATATCCATAAAGCGCAGCGCCAGTTCTTCGAAGTGGGTTTCCGGATGTTCATACATGACCCACATAATTTTCGCCGCATCCATCGGGGAGCCGCCGCCCAGCGCGATAATCACGTCTGGTTTGAAGGAGTTGGCCAGCTCAGCGCCTTTACGTACGATGGTCAGGGTCGGGTCAGCTTCAACTTCAAAGAAAACTTCAGTTTCTACGCCAGCGGCTTTCAGCACAGAAGTGATCTGGTCCGCATAGCCGTTGTTGAACAGGAAGCGGTCGGTCACGATCAGCGCGCGTTTGTGACCATCAGTAATCACTTCATCCAGCGCGATTGGCAGTGAGCCACGACGGAAGTAGATAGATTTCGGAAGTTTGTGCCACAACATGTTTTCAGCTCGCTTAGCAACGGTTTTCTTGTTGATCAGGTGCTTAGGACCAACGTTTTCCGAGATGGAGTTACCACCCCATGAACCACAACCCAGAGTCAGGGAAGGTGCGAGTTTGAAGTTATACAGGTCACCGATACCACCCTGAGAAGCCGGGGTGTTGATCAGAATACGCGCGGTTTTCATCAACTGGCCGAAGTAAGCAACGCGTTCTGGCTGGTTGTCCTGGTCGGTATACAGGCAGGAGGTGTGGCCGATGCCGCCCATTGCCACCAGTTTTTCAGCTTTATCAACTGCGTCTTCGAAATTCTTCGCACGATACATCGCCAGCGTCGGAGACAGTTTTTCGTGGGCAAACGGTTCGCTTTCATCAACGTCGGTGACTTCACCAATCAGAATTTTGGTGGAAACAGGGACGGTGAAGCCAGCCAGCTCAGCGATTTTATAGGCTGGTTGACCAACGATCGCGGCGTTCAGCGCGCCGTTTTTCAGGATGATGTTCTGCACAGCCTTCAGTTCCTGGCCCTGCAGCAGGTAGCCGCCGTGGCTGGAGAAACGTTCGCGAACGGCATCGTATACGGAATCAACAACCACAACAGACTGCTCAGAAGCACAAATCACGCCGTTATCGAAGGTTTTTGACATCAGTACGGAAGCGACAGCACGCTTGATATCAGCCGTTTCGTCGATGACAACCGGGGTGTTACCCGCGCCAACGCCGATGGCAGGTTTACCGGAGCTGTACGCCGCTTTAACCATGCCTGGACCGCCGGTCGCGAGGATCAGGTTGATATCCGGGTGGTGCATCAGCGCGTTCGACAGTTCAACGGAAGGCTGATCAATCCAACCAATCAGATCTTTCGGCGCGCCGGCAGCGATCGCAGCCTGCAGGACGATGTCAGCTGCTTTGTTGGTTGCATCTTTAGCACGCGGATGCGGAGAGAAGATGATGGCGTTACGCGTCTTCAGGCTGATCAGAGATTTAAAGATCGCGGTTGAAGTCGGGTTAGTGGTTGGAACGATGCCGCAGATAATACCAATCGGTTCAGCGATGGTGATAGTACCGAAGGTGTCATCTTCAGACAGGACACCGCAGGTCTTTTCATCTTTATAGGCGTTATAGATGTATTCAGAAGCAAAGTGGTTTTTGATCACTTTATCTTCGACGATACCCATGCCGGATTCGGCAACGGCCATCTTAGCGAGAGGGATTCGAGCATCAGCAGCGGCCAGAGCGGCGGCGCGGAAGATTTTGTCGACTTGTTCTTGAGTGAAACTGGCATATTCACGCTGGGCTTTTTTTACGCGCTCTACGAGTGCGTTAAGTTCAGCGACATTAGTAACAGCCATAATGCTCTCCTGATAATGTTAAACTTTTTTAGTCAATCAGTAGCTCGATTCGACAGTATAGACATTGTGTTAACGGCTTGCATGTAAATGTTAACGTAAAGAATTTTGTGCTTCTGACTTCACCGATTGACTAAAAAAGCTTTGCTCTATTCGTTCAGGTACCGCTGTTTTGCCTCCTCGCTGGGTGTAAATAAGGTTACTCACTTCTGGGTACAATTTATGTGATCTAAATCAATAATCAGCCAAGCTGATACCTTTCAGCAGGTCGTTTTTTGACCTGTTTGATCAAGTGTAATGATTAGGTATGCTAATTAAAGGATTAAATAGCATTGCGGAAACAAATAAGTAACATCCGAGCGTAATTATGAGCTTATGCGTCAGTAGAGATGAATTATGCCATCAAACAGCGTATCTTCTCGCGAATATTTTATGCTGGTAACTATCAACAGCCATTTTTAATGATGCTGCGGAGCACCCTGTGATTCAGTCGATGTTTGATTTTTCAGCTTACTTTAAGTTTTTTATTGGATTATTTGCGCTGGTCAACCCGGTAGGCATCATCCCGGTCTTTATTAGCATGACCAGCTACCAGACGGCGGCGGTGCGTAACAAAACCAACCTGACAGCCAACCTGTCGGTGGCCATTATCCTACTCACGTCGCTATTTTTAGGCGACGCGATTCTCCAGGTCTTCGGGATTTCCATCGATTCATTCCGTATTGCTGGCGGAATCCTGGTCGTCACCATTGCCATGTCGATGATCAGCGGCAAGCTTGGGGAGGATAAACAGAACAAGCAAGAAAAATCAGAAACGGCCATCCGTGAAAGTATTGGCGTTGTTCCGCTGGCGCTGCCTCTGATGGCGGGACCCGGCGCCATCAGCTCAACCATTGTCTGGGGAACCCGCTACCATAGCATCGCTCATTTTGTGGGATTTTCAGTCGCGATTGCTCTTTTTGCGCTGTGCTGCTGGGGGATTTTCCGTATGGCTCCCTGGCTGGTTCGCTTGCTTGGCCAAACCGGCATTAACGTCATTACCCGTATCATGGGGCTGCTGCTGATGGCGCTGGGGATCGAGTTCATCGTTACCGGTATTAAGGCGCTCTTTCCTGGCCTCGTGAATTAACCTGCGTCCGACTCGCGGGACAATCTGTTCCGCGTTTGCTCATTATTAGCAAAACATATTAAAAAAAGTGATTTGCCGGCCTGCAATACGCTTTTCTAATCCTTTAATATTATCGTTATTTATCAATTTGTTAGTAATCCATTTCGTCACGCTCGCCGCTTTCTACCTACATTAATCACTGTTATTTTCCTCACATCATTCTCTGGTGCTTGCCGTCTGATAATCGAAATGATATTAGTAATTTTCCCGATGAAGCAGATGAATGTGCTAAATAATAAGCAATTGTTAAATTTTCGTACAAAAAAGAAGCTATTTGGCGCGGGATGACGCATAGCGTGAGATATTTATCACAATTCTTTGATAGTAATAGGATTAATGAACTATGCCGTGGGAAGAGGGGAATAAAACTCCGCGGCCAGCAGGCCACAAAAGAGAATTCGGTAACATATTTGCAAATTGCATTGGCGGACAATAAAGCGTTTTGGTACTTTCCGGCGTGATCTTTGGCGGAATACTTACGCAAATGAGAATTTTTATTATATAGCCCCTCGGGACTAAAATTGCCTCCGGACAGGGGGGAAGAATCGACGTCAAGGCTGCCGTTTGAGCGGCCGTAATAAATAAGTCGGTGATAGCAAGCAGTACTCTCTGACAGCAGCATAAACTCCTGCACTGTTCAGAATCCAGAAAAGAGAAAACAGGCTGGTTAAATAACCAGTAATTATAATGATTGGAGTAACAAACACATGACCATCATCACTAAAAAAAGCCTGGTAGCCGCAGGAGTACTCTCTGCGTTAATGACCATCAATGCCGCCGTTGCGGCAGATGTACCGGCAGGGGTACAGCTGGCGGACAAACAAACGCTGGTACGTAACAACGGCTCCGAAGTTCAGTCCCTCGATCCGCATAAA
Source organism: Klebsiella sp. BDA134-6 (assembly GCF_015601345.1). Taxonomy (NCBI): domain Bacteria; kingdom Pseudomonadati; phylum Pseudomonadota; class Gammaproteobacteria; order Enterobacterales; family Enterobacteriaceae; genus Klebsiella; species Klebsiella sp. BDA134-6. The sequence continues at coordinate 3,494,870 of NZ_CP064784.1, read as the reverse complement.
ATTGAAGGCGTGCCGGAGTCCAATATTAACCGCGATTTGTTTGAAGGGCTGCTGGTAAGCGACCTCGACGGCCACCCGGTCGCGGGTGTTGCGGAAAAATGGGACAACAAAGATTTTAAAGTCTGGACCTTCCATCTACGTAAAGATGCAAAGTGGTCCGACGGCACGCCGGTTACGGCACAAGATTTCGTTTATAGCTGGCAGCGCCTGGCGGATCCGAAAACCGCTTCTCCTTATGCAAGCTATCTGCAGTATGGTCATTTAGCCAATATTGACGACATTATCGCCGGGAAAAAACCGGCGACCGATCTGGGCGTAAAAGCGCTTGACGATCATACCTTTGAAGTGACCCTTAGCGAACCGGTGCCGTACTTCTACAAACTGCTCGTTCACCCATCTGTTTCGCCGGTACCTAAATCCGCCATTGAGAAATTCGGTGACAAATGGACCCAGCCGGCCAATATCGTCAGCAATGGCGCGTATAAATTAAAAGATTGGGTTGTTAACGAACGCATTGTTCTGGAGCGTAATACCAACTACTGGGATAACGCCAAAACCGTGATTAATCAGGTCACCTTCCTGCCGATTTCTTCAGAAGTCACCGACGTTAACCGCTACCGCAGCGGTGAAATCGATATGACCTATAACAACATGCCGATCGAGCTGTTCCAGAAACTGAAAAAAGAGATCCCGAAGGAAGTTCACGTCGATCCGTATCTGTGTACTTATTATTACGAAATCAATAACCAGAAAGCCCCGTTTACCGACGTTCGCGTGCGTACGGCCCTGAAGATGGCGCTGGATCGCGACATTATTGTTAATAAAGTGAAAAACCAGGGCGACCTACCAGCCTATAGCTACACGCCGCCTTATACCGATGGCATGAAGCTCATTGAGCCTGAGTGGTTTAAATGGTCGCAGGAAAAACGCAATGAAGAAGCAAAAAAATTGCTGGCCGAAGCTGGCTATAGCGCTGATAAGCCGCTGACCTTCAATCTGCTGTATAACACTTCCGATTTACACAAAAAACTGGCTATCGCAGTGGCGTCCATCTGGAAGAAAAACCTCGGCGTAAACGTGAAGCTGGAAAACCAGGAATGGAAAACCTTCCTCGATAACCGCCATCAGGGCACCTTTGATATTGCGCGCGCCGGCTGGTGTGCGGACTATAACGAACCGACCTCCTTCCTCAATACGATGCTGAGCGACAGCTCAAACAACACATCACACTATAAGAGCCCGGCTTTCGACAAGATTATCGCTGAAACGCTGAAAACCAGCGACGAAGGGAAACGCGCGGACCTCTATGCACAATCTGAGCAGCAGCTGGATAAAGACTCCGTCATCGTACCGGTCTTCTATTACGTCAACGCCCGTTTGGTTAAACCGTGGGTAGGGGGCTATACCGGCAAAGATCCGCTGGATAATACCTATACAAGAAATATGTACATTGTGAAGCACTAATGGCAATACGTGGGGCGGGCGTTAACGCTTGCCTCACGGTGTCTTATTTCATCGCACTATTAAAGGCACACGCCAGAAGGTACGGGCAATGTTAAAATTCATCTTTCGTCGCTGTCTGGAAGCGATTCCGACGCTATTTATTCTTATTACTATCTCTTTCTTCATGATGCGTCTTGCCCCGGGAAGCCCTTTTACCGGTGAACGTACGCTGCCGCCGGAAGTCATGGCGAATATTGAAGCAAAATACCATTTAAACGACCCCATCATGACTCAGTACTTCAATTACCTGAAGCAACTGGCGCACGGTGATTTCGGTCCTTCCTTTAAATATAAAGATTACTCGGTTAACGATCTGGTCGCTTCCAGCTTTCCGGTATCAGCCAAATTAGGCTTCGCCGCGTTTTTTCTGGCGGTTTTGCTTGGCGTGAGCGCCGGGGTTATTGCGGCTTTGAAGCAAAATACAAAATGGGATTTTGCCGTGATGGGGGTGGCAATGACCGGGGTCGTGATACCGAGTTTCGTGGTCGCGCCGTTACTGGTCATGATATTTGCTATCACCCTGCACTGGCTGCCGGGCGGCGGATGGAATGGCGGGGCGCTGCAATATATGATTTTGCCGATGGTCGCCCTGTCGTTGGCCTATATCGCCAGTATCGCGCGTATTACCCGTGGCTCTATGATCGAAGTTCTCCACTCTAACTTCATTCGTACCGCCCGGGCAAAAGGCTTACCGATGCGCCGCATTATTCTGCGCCACGCATTAAAGCCCGCGCTGCTGCCGGTGCTTTCCTATATGGGGCCCGCATTTGTCGGCATTATTACCGGCTCAATGGTTATCGAAACCATTTATGGCCTGCCGGGAATCGGTCAACTGTTCGTAAACGGCGCGCTGAACCGCGACTACTCGCTGGTCCTTAGTCTGACCATTCTGGTTGGCGCATTGACCATTCTGTTTAACGCGATTGTTGACGTGCTGTACGCCGTTATCGATCCGAAGATCCGTTACTAACGCTGGGGTTCGCCATGATGTTAAGTAAGAAAAACAACGAGGCGCTGGAAAACTTCAGTGAAAAGCTGGAAGTCGAGGGGCGCAGCCTCTGGCAGGACGCCCGCCGCCGCTTTATGCATAACCGCGCTGCCGTCGCCAGCCTGATTGTGCTGGTGATTATTGCGCTGTTTGTCACCATCGCGCCGATGGTATCGCAGTTTTCCTATTACGATACCGACTGGGGCATGATGTCCAGCGCGCCCGATATGGAGTCCGGGCACTACTTTGGTACCGACTCTTCCGGCCGCGACCTGCTGGTGCGGGTGGCGATTGGCGGGCGTATCTCATTAATGGTCGGCGTGGCTGCTGCGCTGGTGGCGGTGATTCTGGGGACGCTTTACGGGTCACTTTCCGGCTATCTGGGCGGCAAAGTGGATTCGGTAATGATGCGTCTGCTGGAAATCCTCAACTCCTTCCCGTTTATGTTCTTCGTCATCCTGCTGGTGACCTTTTTTGGTCAGAATATCCTGCTGATTTTCGTTGCCATCGGGATGGTCTCCTGGCTGGATATGGCGCGTATCGTTCGCGGCCAGACCCTGAGCCTGAAGCGTAAAGAGTTTATTGAAGCTGCGCAGGTTGGCGGTGTTTCAACGGGCAATATCGTTATCCGCCATATCGTGCCTAACGTGCTTGGCGTGGTTGTGGTGTATGCCTCACTGCTGGTGCCGAGCATGATTCTGTTCGAATCCTTCCTGAGCTTCCTCGGCCTGGGTACCCAGGAGCCGTTAAGCAGCTGGGGCGCGCTGCTCAGCGATGGCGCCAACTCTATGGAAGTTTCGCCGTGGCTACTGCTGTTTCCTGCCGGTTTCCTGGTGGTAACGCTGTTTTGTTTTAACTTTATCGGCGATGGCCTGCGTGATGCCCTCGACCCGAAAGACCGCTAAGGAGCGCCGACATGAGTACGATGGAAACGGCGAAAGCGCCGCAGGCAGCACAACAATCCGGACTGCTTCTGGATGTGAAAGATCTCCGCGTCACCTTTGGTACTCCCGATGGCGATGTGACTGCAGTCAACGATCTCAATTTTAATCTGCGGGCAGGGGAAACCTTAGGCATCGTGGGCGAGTCCGGTTCCGGTAAGTCGCAGACCGCGTTTGCGCTGATGGGCCTGCTGGCGGCGAACGGCCGCATCGGCGGTTCTGCGACCTTTAACGGTAAGCAGATCCTCAACCTTCCGGAGCGAGAACTGAATAAGCTACGCGCCGAGCAGATCTCAATGATTTTTCAGGACCCGATGACCTCGCTAAATCCGTATATGCGGGTAGGGGAGCAGCTTATGGAAGTCCTGATGCTGCATAAAGCGTTGGGCAAAGCCGAAGCCTTTGAAGAGTCGGTGAAAATGCTGGACGCGGTCAAAATGCCCGAAGCGCGCAAACGGATGAAAATGTATCCGCACGAATTTTCCGGCGGGATGCGCCAGCGCGTGATGATCGCGATGGCGCTGCTGTGCCGGCCTAAGCTGCTGATTGCCGATGAGCCGACAACGGCGCTGGACGTGACCGTACAGGCGCAAATCATGACGCTGCTTAATGAGCTCAAGCGCGAGTTCAATACGGCGATCATTATGATTACCCACGATCTCGGCGTCGTCGCCGGGATCTGCGATAAGGTGCTGGTGATGTACGCCGGGCGTACGATGGAATATGGCCAGGCGCGCGACGTCTTTTATCAACCATCGCACCCTTATTCTATCGGTCTGCTCAACGCGGTACCGCGGCTGGATGCGGAAGGCGATGCCCTGTTAACGATTCCAGGCAATCCGCCAAACCTGCTGCGTTTGCCGAAGGGGTGTCCATTCCAGCCGCGCTGCCCGCATGCGATGGAAATTTGCAATAGCGCTCCTCCTCTGGAGGAGTTTGCACCGGGCCGCCTGCGCGCCTGCTTTCAACCGGTGGGGGATTTGCTATGAACGCCGTAACGGAACAAAGAAAAGTCCTGCTCGAAATCGCCGATCTGAAAGTGCACTTTGATATTAAAGACGGTAAACAGTGGTTCTGGCAGCCTTCGAAAACGCTGAAAGCGGTGGATGGCGTAACGCTGCGTCTGTATGAAGGTGAAACTCTGGGCGTGGTCGGCGAGTCCGGATGCGGAAAATCGACCTTCGCGCGCGCGATCATTGGTCTGGTCAAAGCCACCGACGGTAAAGTCGCCTGGTTAGGTAAAGATTTGCTGGGAATGAAGGCCGACGAATGGCGTGACGTGCGCAGCGATATTCAGATGATCTTTCAGGATCCGCTGGCGTCGCTAAACCCGCGCATGACTATCGGGGAAATTATCGCCGAGCCGCTGCGTACCTATCATCCTAAAATGCCGCGTCAGGAAGTTCGCGATCGCGTTAAGGCGATGATGATGAAAGTGGGGCTGCTGCCGAACTTGATTAACCGCTACCCGCATGAATTTTCCGGCGGCCAGTGTCAGCGTATTGGTATTGCCCGCGCGCTAATTCTTGAGCCGAAGCTCATTATTTGCGATGAACCGGTTTCGGCGCTGGACGTGTCGATTCAGGCTCAGGTAGTGAATCTGCTGCAGCAGCTGCAGCGTGAAATGGGACTATCGCTGATTTTTATCGCCCACGATCTGGCGGTGGTGAAGCACATTTCTGATCGCGTACTGGTGATGTATCTCGGGCATGCCGTGGAACTGGGCACCTACGATGAGGTATACCATAATCCGCTGCATCCCTATACCAAAGCGCTGATGTCGGCGGTGCCGGTGCCGGACCCCGATAAAGAAAAGAATAAAACTATCCAGCTGCTGGAGGGGGAATTACCATCGCCGATTAACCCGCCGTCTGGATGCGTATTTCGCACGCGGTGCCCGATTGCCGGGCCGGAGTGCGCTAAGACGCGACCGGTGCTGGAGGGCAGTTTCCGACACGCGGTTTCCTGCCTGAAGGTAGACCCGTTATAATCTCTGGGGCTGACGTAAGTCAGCCCTTTTTTAGTGAGGTTAACGTGGCTTTTCATATTCATGCCGCTCGTCTGCGGCTGTATCATTTATTCTTTGATCAAAACCGACGCTCCGGCCGGCATTTTGAGGGATTTTGCGGTCTCTTCGCGCTGCTTAGCGTTCTGGTGATATTTATCGAGTCCGGATTGGGAACGCAATATCATCTGACGGTGGACGAATGGCATGTTTTTGTCTGGCTTGAGCTTATTGTTACTGTGGTTTTTACCTGTGAGTATATTCTGCGCATTATCAGCTGGCCGAATCCGCTAAAGTATATTTTTAGCTTTTGGGGAATTATTGACCTTGCCACTATATTACCGCTCTACGTAATGTGGCTATGGCCAGAGATCAGTATTGAGTACGTGTTCGCCTGGCGGGCCATGCGCGCGATACGCGCGCTGCGTATTCTTAAACTGCTGCGCTTTATGCCGTCGCTGAATATTTTTTGGACCGCCATCGTCAGCGCTCGCCACCAGCTGATCCTGTTCTACTCTTTTATTGCCATCGTGATGGTGATTTTTGGCGCCTTGATGTATCTGGTTGAGGGGCCGCGATATGGGTTTACTACGCTGAACGCGTCAGTTTATTGGGCGATTGTGACGATAACGACGGTGGGATATGGCGATATCACGCCGCATACGCCGCTCGGGCGAATTCTGGCGTCCATCCTTATCTTAATCGGCTACTCAATTATTGCGATTCCCACCGGCTTAATTACCACCCACATGACCACGGCCTTTCAGAATCGCCGTACTCAGCGCATATGTTCGAATTGTCAGCATACAAATCATGAAAAAGGCGCCCGCTACTGCAATGCCTGCGGCAGCGAACTGCCCGAATGAATAAAAAAGCCTGCCCTGGTTAAACCAGGCAGGCTTCTTCTGTATCGTTATTTACTTGAGAAAGAACTTATTCACGCCACAGAATATGGCAGAGCTTATGGTCTTTTTCACGGCACAGCAGCACGCGCGCAAAAATATCGTTAATCTCGCCGCCATCTTCATCGGCCAGGCCAATGACCACTTCCGCGAAGAAGTCAGGGTTGAGGTCAAAATCGACGTGCTCTTCCCAGTCAGGCGCCGGGTCAAAGAGCTCGGCGCCGCCGCGTTCTTCAAACTGCAGATTGAACAGAATGACATCTGCCGGGTCGAGGTTGTCCACGGCCAGCTCGAGGAAAATGTCGTAAGCCTGTTCAAGCGTTTCGTCTTCGGTCAGGCGATTATTTAAATCCATATCCATGATTGCTACCCATTAAACATCTGATTGGCACGTTTTACAGCAACGGACTGAAGAAGTAAAACAGTCGCTCGGCGATTCGCTGCCACAGCGGACGTTTTAGCCATAGCCTGGCGTCCAGCAGACGCGAGCGGGAGATATAATCATCCTGCACCGCGGCCAGATCGCTGCCAAATCCGGCATCGTCAATTACCAGCGTAATCTCGAAGTTCAGCCACAGGCTGCGCATGTCGAGGTTAACGGTGCCCACCAGGCTGAGCTCGCCGTCAACCAGCACGCTCTTGGTATGCAGCAGGCCGCCTTCAAACTGGTAGATCTTCACTCCGGCAGCCAGCAGCTCGGTAAAGAAGGCGCGGCTGGCCCAGCCCACCAGCAGAGAGTCGTTCTTGCGCGGCAGGATGATGCTGACATCGACGCCGCGCTGGGCGGCGGTGCAGATGGCATGTAGAAGATCGTCGCTGGGCACAAAGTAGGGGGTCGTCATGATCAAATGCTCTTTGGCCGCGTAGGCGGCAGTGAGCAGAGCCTGATGGATCAAATCTTCCGGAAAGCCCGGGCCCGAGGCGATAGTGTGAATCGTGTGCCCGCTGGCCTCTTCGAACGGCATAATGTTCGCGTCCGGCGGCGGAGGCAAAATACGTTTGCCGGTTTCAATCTCCCAGTCGCAGGAGTAGACAATGCCCATCGCTGTCGCTACCGGACCTTCCATTCGCGCCATCAGATCGATCCACTGGCCAACGCCGGAGTCCTGCTTAAAGAAACGCGGGTCGACCAGATTCATACTGCCGGTATAGGCAATATAGTTATCGATCATGACCATTTTACGATGCTGACGCAGATCCATACGGCGCAGGAAGACGCGCATCAGGTTGACCTTCAGGGCTTCGACGACATCAATGCCAGCATTACGCATCATGGCGGCCCAAGGGCTACGGAAAAAGGCCACGCTCCCGGCGGAGTCGAGCATCAGCCGACAATGTACGCCGCGTCTGGCCGCCGCCATTAATGATTCTGCGACCTGGTCGGCCATGCCGCCGGGCTGCCAGATATAGAACACCATCTCAATATTGTGACGAGCGAGCTGGATATCGCGGATGAGCGCCTGCATGACGTCATCGGATTCAGTGAGCAGCTGGAGCTGATTGCCTTTGACGCCGCCAATGCCCTGCCGACGTTCGCAGAGCTTGAACAAGGATTCCGCGACCGGACTATTCTCCTCGGCAAAGATATGCTTGCAGGCTTTGAGGTCTTTTAACCACTTGGCCGTTGAGGGCCACATGGCCCGCGCACGCTCGGCGCGGCGTTTACCCAGATGCAGTTCGCCAAACGAAAGATAGGCGATAATTCCTACCAGCGGAAGAATATAAATGACAAGCAGCCAGGCCATCGCTGACGGTACCGCGCGTCTTTTCATTAATATCCGTAATGTTACACCGGCGATAAGTAGCCAGTAACCGAGTATAACCAGCCAGTTCACCACCGTGTAAAAGGTTGTCATAGATGAAAAATCCTTTTGAATGACTTGATGACATGAGTTTACGCATCAACATCCATCTGGCAAATAAAAACGCAGCGAAAGCGTTGGTTAGCCAGATTCATCGGTCTATAATGCAGGCTGTTTTCACTCGTAGAGTAGTTGTAATGAAGCGTAGTAGAACGGAAGTAGGGCGCTGGCGCATGCTTCGGCAGGTGAGCCGCCGTAAAGCACGCTGGCTGGAAGGACAGTCGCGTCGTAATATGCGCATCCTCGCCATCAGAAAAGAGCTGGTTAAGCGGCAACGACACTCTCTGCTGTTCACCTTCTCTGAGTTTTGAGGGTCAAAACAAAAGGCACCGCTCGCGGTGCCTCTGTTTTTTGCCAACATTTGGTGCTTTAGAATACTTTTTTATACGGTTTTACAGATACTTTCTGATAAACCCCTGCGGCAATATACGGATCGTCATTGGCCCATGATTGTGCCGCTTCCAGTGATTCAAATTCCGCAATGACCGTTGAGCCGGTGAAGCCCGCCGCGCCGGGTTCATTACTGTCGACTGCAGGCATTGGGCCGGCGGTCAGTAAACGACCTTCATCATGTAATAATTGCAAACGCGCCAGGTGGGCGGGACGTACCGACGTCCGTTTTTCCAGAGAGTCGGCGATATCTTCAGCGTAGATAACGTAAAGCACGGCATGGCTCCTTATCAATAAATTGGCGAATCACGTTAAGTGAAACCGTCGTTGACTGCAATGCAAAGATGCTCACGATCCCCAGAATGCCACGTCCCGTCGGCTTTTTGTCAGAAATCAGGGCAAATTTTGATACAAGCCAACAACCCTAGTTGAATATGATTGCTATTTGCATTTAAAATCGGGGCATCATTTTTCAACAGAAACGACTATGAGCGCAATGACCTTTGATTTACCTCGCCGCTTTCCGTGGCCCACGCTACTGTCTGTGGTCATCCACGGCGGTGTTGTCGCGGCGCTGCTCTATACTTCGGTACATCAGGTAATTGAACGGCCGTCACCCTCACAGCCCATTGAGATTACTATGGTGGCCCCGGAAGATCTGGAACCGCCTCAGGCGGCTCAGCCGGTCGTTGAACCCGTTGTTGAGCCGGAACCTGAGCCGGAACCGGAGGTGATTCCTGAACCGCCAAAAGAGGCGCCGGTCGTTATCCATAAACCGAAACCTAAACCGAAGCCAAAGCCTAAACCGAAGCCGGAAAAAAAGGTTGAGCAACCGAAGCGTGATGTGAAACCGGCGGAAACGCGCCCGGCTTCGCCGTTTGAAAATACGAATACGGCGCCAGCGCGCACCGCGCCGAGCACCTCAACCGCGAACGCTAAACCGACCGTCACGGCGCCGACCGGACCGCGAGCGCTAAGCCGTGGGGAGCCGAGCTATCCGGCTCGTGCGCAGGCGCTGCGCATTGAAGGGAATGTTCGGGTTAAGTTCGACGTCACGGCGGACGGGCGCGTGGATAACGTGCAGATCCTCTCCGCCCAACCAGCCAATATGTTTGAGCGTGAAGTGAAAAACGCTTTACGTAAATGGCGTTATGAACCGGGTAAACCGGGGAACGGCATTACCATGACCATTCAGTTCCGCCTGAAAGGCGTACAAATCAGCTAATCTGCGTAAGCAAGGCCCCTTACGGGGCCTTATCCATGAACACGTCATCAAGCGCTTTCTGCGCCGTCACAAGATGTTGTCCGCCAAACAGAATCGCGCGATTCAGCAGCGTATAGAGCTGGTAGATGGGTTGCCGCTCGAGAAAGCCGGACGGCAGCGGCGAAACGGACTGATAGCCATCATAGATTTGCGGCGGCTGTTCCTGATGCAGTGGGAGCATTGCCAGATCGCATTCGCGATCGCCCCAGTAGCAGGCCGGGTCGAAAATATAGGGCCCGTTTGGACCGAGCGCGCAGTTACCGGACCATAAGTCACCGTGGAGCAGCGACGGCTGCGGCTGATGATTGCTCAATCGCTGCTGAATAATATCAACAAGACTATCGATATCGCCAAAATGCAGACCTTTCTCGGCGGCGAGCTCGAGCTGCCAGCCGATGCGCTGTTCGGCAAAGAACGTGGACCATCGACGCTGCCAGGCGTTCGGCTGGGGAGTGGTGGAAAGGTCATTGTCAAAATCCAGACCAAACTGCGGCTGATCGCTCCATTGATGCAAATGGGCGATTTGCTGGCCTAACAGGAAAGCGTTGTGCGCATCCAGCGGGCGAGGGGGGAGATATTCCATGACCAGAAAACTATAATCACGGTCGCTGCCTACGGCAAAAACCTGCGGTACATTCACGGTTTTACTTCGTGACAGCAGCTCAAGCTGGTCTGCCTCGGCCGTGAAGATGGGTAAAAGCTCACGTTCATCGCATTTTACGAAGTAATCTCGCCCGCCAAAGCGTAAATGCCAGGCGGCGTGGATCTCTCCACCGGGTAGCTCGTTTCGCAGTTCGATTTCAGCTGCTTCGGTATGCAAATCGCTTAACAAATTGCTGATAGCTTGCCACATGCCGTCTCTCCCCATGTCTTCCAACATTTCATAAGGTTAGCGCATAACCCCGGCGTAAAATTCGAACTGACGCACAACTGAACGTTTTCCGTTGCGTCAATCGCACTTATTGAGCTTCTATCCACTCGCTGAATGTTGACACGGTGACGTCAACGGCTCGTCCCAGCGCGGTTTCGGCTAAACCCGCGCTTAACGCTTTAACTTCATCGGCATTCTGTATGGAAAGCAGGCCGAAGGTATTGGTGCCGAGCTCGTGGACGTTCCCTTCATCATCGTTTAAGACAAGGGTAAATCCGGCGCGGGTGAGATGATTACTGAGTTCGTTAATTTCCGTTAACGTCTCTTCGTGAAAACGAACCGTGACGACCCAGGCGTTAATTTCGCTACTCATTTTTCACCCCATTGTTATCCATGGCATTTTTAGCATAGACCATCATGCTGATTTGGCGACTCCCTCCGTTTTGCCAGAGGGAGCGAAGGAGATTATAAACCGCGCAGATAATCGTAGATTTTTTGCGTATTTTCCAGCGAGCAAAGGCGGGTGCCCTGATTGATGGTGGCCGCGCTGCCCGCAGCGACGCCAAAGCGAACCATATCTTCAAGCGAGGCATTTTCCGCCAGCCTTAAGGTCATCGCACCAACCATGCTGTCACCGGCGCCGACAGTACTCTGGCTTTTCATCGGCGGCGGTACGACCTGAACACTACCATCGGCATCAACACCAAGCGCTCCCTGTGCTCCCAGGGAGACGACGACGCGCTGGACTTTACCGGAACGAATTAACTCTTGCGCGGCGAGCCGCACATCATCTGGCTGACTCAGATCCCGCTGGACCAGCGCGCTTAGCTCTTTCTGGTTCGGTTTAACCAGTTCAATATTGCCGACATCAAGCGCGGCGGCGAGGGCATCACCGGAACTATCGACAATACAGCGCAATCCATGCCGCTGCGCGTTTTTCACCAGCTGCGTCAGGTTCTCGACGCTGATGCCCGGCGGCAGGCTTCCGCTAATTACCAGCAGCGAGCCGGGGGCGATAGTGAGCACTTTTTCCTCAATGAGCCGGAGCTCATCCGCAGTTAATGCGGCGCCAGGCATCACGAAACGATATTGCTCGCCGCTGGCGTTCACATGAACGTGAAGATTCTGCCGCGTCCAGTCATGAGTCTCTACCGTATCGACGGGAACGTGTTCATCCTTCAGCAGCGCCGTCAGGTGTTCGCCGGTTGCCCCACCGACGGGAAAGATAGCCGTGGCGCTGCCGCCAAGAAAAGTGATGGCGCGCGCAACGTTAATTCCGCCCCCGCCGGGTTCAAACACGGGAGCGCTACAGCGTAGCTTGCCTTCCGGGTAAATTTGCGGGGTCTGCGTGGCGCTGTCGAGCGAGGGGGCTAACGTGAGCGTATAGATTTTGGTCATCCAGTTTCCTCCATAATACGAGTTTAGCGGCTCTGGTTTTAAGCATGGCACTTAAAGGAGGGAAGGGGAAGCGACGCGTAGCTTATGCACCGGTACCCCTTTTATCTTTATGAAATAAAAATTGTTTTGAGAAGCGTCTTATACAAAAAACGAAAGAGTAATTGATTGCTAAGTTAATCGTGCTTTTTTATAATTTACTCCCTTTCTTAGGACCGGCTATTAGCGATCCTCGCGAAAGCTCCCGGGACCCTCCTGGTCTCCTTATAGGTTGTACGGACTTAAAATTAAATGAAGCTTTTGAAGACAGTACCCGCAGCGGTGATGCTGGCGGGAGGGCTCTTTGCGTCTGCGTGCGCAATGGCCGATGATTCCGTTTTTACTGTCATGGATGACCCTTCTTCTGCAAAAAAACCTTTCGAAGGTACTGTTAACGCCGGTTATCTGGCGCAGTCCGGCAATACGAAAAGTTCCTCAATGACCGCCGACTCCACGTTGACCTGGTATGGCGATACCACCGCATGGTCGCTGTGGGGGAATGCCAGCAATACGTCGTCGAACGATCAGCGCTCTTCGGAAAAGTACGCGGTGGGCGGACGTAGCCGTTATAACCTGACCGACCAGAATTATCTTTTTGGTCAGGCGAGCTGGCTGACGGATCGTTACAATGGTTATCAGCAGCGTGATGTGTTCACCGCGGGTTATGGTCGTCAGATCATGAACGGCCCGGTACACAGCCTGCGTTTTGAATTTGGTCCTGGTGTACGCTATGACGAGTATACCGATGGTGATAATGATACTCAGCCACTGGGCTACGCTTCCGGCACCTACGCCTGGCAGATGACCGATAACGCCAAATTTACCCAAGGCGTCTCGGTATTCGGCGCCGAAGATACGACGCTGAACTCTGAAAGTGCGTTAAACGTTGCGATTAACGCGCACTTTGCCCTCAAAGTAGCCTATAACCTGACGTGGAACTCTGAACCGCCGTCATCGGCGCCGGAGCATACCGATCGCCGCACCACGCTATCGCTCGGTTATAAAATGTAATCTTTTCAGGCCGGATATTCCGGCCTGATTGTTTTAAATTTAGCAATAAGTGGCATTATTATTTTTGGTCTCTTGTTTTGTTTTTTATAAAAAGAAATGGTCTCCATAATTTCTTCATGATCGCTATTTTGCTGACAAATATGTAGTTAATTTGACACGAAAAGATAAATATTGGGTCGGACAAAAATGTGATCTGGATCTATACTGTTCACCACAGGCGGAGATAACGAATCCGTTCTATTATCTGAAACAAATAAGAGAATGACTATCATGAAAAATAGTAAAATCGCACTCGCGGCCGCGATGCTGTGCACGTTGTCTTTTGGCGCATTTGCCGCCGCTCCCGCACCGCAGCCGGGTAATCACGATCGTACGCAAGTGGGCATAGCCAAAGCGACCGATGTCGAAGCGGGCTCTAATATTGCACCGGGCTCCCAATCAACCGGACAGTCAATGAACGACGCGTTTGATGTTCATAAACTTGTCGCCGGCGAATGGTCCTGATATTTAAACGCCATTCATAATTTCTCTTTTATTATTTCGTCAAGCAGTAAACCGGGTAATGTTGTACCGGTTTCGCTTTACGCGTTTGGTGTAAAATCTTCATAATTTATGTGAAATCATAAATATTCTTTATGCGTCATATCGCGCTGTCGCCGTTTCTTCCGATCTATCGCTGAAGCAATTATGCAACGTTTGTTACACCTCCCCCTTTTTTTTCCATCAACAATAACCATTTAGTCTTATGTGACTTTTATCACGCACTAATGATGTGTAAACTAACCCTCGGTGTTATCAACAGGCGGCTGCAGGTGGGGACGTGTCGTTGAACGAGCGTGCACACATTTTCGCAGAGTGAAGCGGGAACTGGGTCTGAACTTGTTGATAATTATGATTATATTGTTTTGTATGTGCTCTTTCGTGTGGGGCACCACTGCAAATAAGGACATGAAATGCCTGTAATTACGCTTCCTGATGGCAGCCAACGCCATTTTGATCACGCTGTGAGCCCGATGGACGTCGCTCTGGATATTGGCCCCGGTCTGGCGAAAGCCACCATCGCTGGTCGTGTCAATGGCGAGCTGGTTGACGCCTGTGACTTAATTGAAAACGACGCAACGCTCTCTATCATCACCGCGAAAGATGAAGATGGACTTGAGATTATTCGTCACTCCTGTGCGCACCTTTTGGGGCATGCGATTAAACAGCTGTGGCCAAATACCAAAATGGCGATCGGCCCGGTTGTCGACAATGGTTTCTACTATGATGTCGATCTGGACCATACCCTGACCCAGGAAGATATCGACGCGCTCGAAAAACGCATGCATGAGCTCGCCGAGAAAAACTACGACGTTATTAAGAAGAAAGTCAGCTGGCACGAAGCGCGTGAAACCTTTGTGAAGCGCGGCGAGAGCTATAAAGTCTCTATTCTTGATGAAAACATTGCTCATGATGATAAGCCCGGCTTGTATCATCACGAAGAATATGTCGACATGTGCCGTGGGCCGCATGTGCCGAATATGCGTTTCTGCCATCACTTCAAACTGATGAAGACCGCGGGCGCCTACTGGCGCGGCGATAGCAACAATAAAATGCTGCAGCGCATCTACGGTACCGCCTGGGCAGATAAAAAAGCGCTTAATGCCTATCTGCAGCGTCTGGAAGAAGCCGCTAAGCGCGATCACCGTAAAATCGGTAAGCAGCTCGATCTGTATCATATGCAGGAAGAGGCGCCGGGTATGGTGTTCTGGCATAACGACGGCTGGACTATCTTCCGCGAACTGGAAACTTTTGTGCGTTCTAAGCTGAAAGAGTACCAGTATCAGGAAGTTAAAGGCCCGTTTATGATGGACCGCGTGCTGTGGGAAAAAACCGGCCACTGGGACAACTATAAAGATGCGATGTTTACCACTTCTTCCGAGAACCGTGAATACTGCATCAAGCCGATGAACTGCCCGGGTCACGTGCAGATCTTCAACCAGGGCCTGAAATCCTACCGCGATCTGCCATTACGTATGGCTGAATTCGGTAGCTGCCATCGCAATGAGCCGTCAGGCGCGCTGCATGGCCTGATGCGCGTACGCGGATTTACTCAGGACGATGCCCACATTTTCTGTACTGAAGATCAGGTTCGTGATGAAGTTAACGCCTGTATTCGTATGGTCTACGATATGTACAGCACCTTCGGCTTCGAGAAAATCGTCGTCAAGCTGTCAACTCGCCCGGAAAAACGCATCGGTAGCGATGAGACATGGGATCGTGCTGAAGCGGATCTGGCGGTGGCGCTGGAAGAGAACAATATCCCGTTTGAATATCAACTGGGTGAAGGCGCCTTCTACGGTCCGAAAATTGAATTTACCCTGTATGACTGCCTCGATCGTGCATGGCAGTGCGGTACTGTACAGCTGGACTTCTCCTTGCCGCAGCGTTTAAGCGCCTCCTATGTTGGCGAAAATAATGAACGCCAGGTACCGGTAATGATTCACCGTGCTATTCTTGGTTCGCTGGAGCGCTTTATTGGCATCCTGACCGAAGAGTTTGCCGGCTTCTTCCCAAGCTGGCTTGCGCCAGTGCAGGTTGTGGTTATGAATATTACTGATTCTCAGGCTGAATACGTTAACGAATTGACGCGTAAACTACAAAATGCAGGCATTCGCGTAAAAGCAGACTTGAGAAATGAGAAGATAGGCTTTAAAATCCGCGAGCACACTTTACGTCGTGTCCCTTACATGTTGGTCTGTGGCGACAAAGAGGTAGAAGCTGGCAAAGTTGCCGTGCGTACCCGTCGTGGCAAAGACTTGGGCAGCCTGGACGTAAATGAAGTTATCGAGAAGCTGCAACAAGAGATTCGCAGCCGCAGTCTAAAACAACTGGAGGAATAAGGTATTAAAGGCGGAAAACGAGTTCAAACGGCACGTCCGAATCGTATCAATGGCGAGATTCGCGCCCTGGAAGTTCGCTTAACAGGTCTGGAAGGCGAAGCTTTGGGTATTGTGAGTCTGAGAGAAGCTATCGAAAAAGCTGAAGAAGCTGGAGTAGATTTAGTTGAGATCAGCCCTAACGCCGAACCGCCAGTTTGTCGTATCATGGACTACGGCAAGTTCCTTTATGAAAAGAGCAAGTCTTCTAAGGAACAGAAGAAAAAGCAAAAAGTTATTCAGGTCAAGGAAATCAAATTCCGACCTGGCACCGATGATGGCGACTACCAGGTAAAACTCCGCAGCCTGGTTCGCTTTCTGGAAGAGGGTGATAAAGCTAAGATCACGCTGCGTTTCCGCGGCCGTGAGATGGCTCACCAGCAGATCGGGATGGAAGTGCTTACCCGCGTCCGTGACGATCTGAGTGAACTGGCAGTAGTCGAATCCTTCCCAACGAAGATCGAAGGCCGTCAGATGATCATGGTGCTCGCTCCTAAGAAGAAACAGTAAGGCCTTCAAGTAGCAATGTCTGTGGAGCCTTTAGGTTCCGCAGCTGTTGCTCGCCTATGTTTCGTTTATTAACAATGCGAAGTGGAAGTTATTAAAATGCCAAAAATTAAGACCGTACGCGGTGCTGCTAAGCGCTTCAAAAAAACCGGTAAAGGTGGTTTTAAGCACAAGCACGCTAACCTGCGTCACATTCTGACCAAAAAAGCTACTAAGCGTAAACGTCACCTGCGTCCGAAAGCCATGGTTTCTAAAGGCGATCTGGGCCTGGTCATCGCGTGCCTGCCGTACGCATAAGTCGTTAACCCTTTTAACTTTTTAATTAGAATAGATACAGGAGAGCACATATGGCTCGCGTAAAACGTGGTGTAGTTGCCCGTGCACGTCACAAGAAAATTTTGAAACAAGCTAAAGGCTACTACGGTGCGCGTTCTCGCGTATACCGCGTTGCCTTCCAGGCTGTTATCAAAGCTGGTCAGTACGCTTATCGTGACCGTCGTCAGAAAAAGCGTCAGTTCCGTCAACTGTGGATTGCGCGTATCAACGCAGCAGCACGTCAGAACGGTATTTCTTACAGCAAATTCATCAACGGCCTGAAAAAAGCCTCTGTTGAAATCGACCGTAAGATCCTGGCTGACATCGCCGTATTCGACAAATTAGCGTTCACCGCGCTGGTCGAAAAAGCGAAAGCAGCTCTGGCATAAGCCAGTTGAAAGAGGGAGCTTGTCTCCCTCTTTTCGTTTCAAGGCTATCAATCCATTGACTTTTATTCGCGTAGGCTTTTCAATACCAGTCTTACGTTTTTTATCAGACAAGGTAATGCAAGCATGAATGCTGCTATTTTCCGCTTCTTTTTTTACTTTAGCACCTGAACTCAGGAGGCTAGCGCGTGAAAGAAGAAACGGAAAACAGCGCCAAAAAGCCTCCCCCTGTGGAGGCTTTTTTTGTATCTGAACTGGCTCGTTCTATTTCAAGCTCCAGACGCGTGGGTTGACCTGAATCATTCGGTCAAATGAAGGATTACCTACGGTCTGCGGCTCGAAATAGTGAGAGCAAAATAATAACCATAACCGGTGTCTGCACCGACATAATGAGGAAAACCATGTCACATCTCGCAGAGCTGGTTGCCAGTGCGAAGGCAGCCATTAACGAGGCATCAGATGTTGCTGCGCTGGACAACGTCCGCGTGGAATACCTGGGTAAAAAAGGGCTTTTGACCCTTCAGATGACGACCCTGCGCGAGCTGCCTGCTGAAGAGCGTCCGGCAGCCGGCGCGGTTATCAACGAAGCGAAAGAGCAGGTCCAGCAGGCGCTTAACGTGCGTAAGTCAGCGCTTGAAAGTGCTGCGCTTAACGCGCGCCTGGCCTCGGAAACCATCGATGTCTCTCTGCCGGGTCGTCGTATTGAGAACGGTGGCCTGCATCCGGTGACCCGTACTATCGACCGTATCGAAAGTTTCTTCGGTGAGCTCGGCTTTACCGTCGCGACTGGTCCGGAAATCGAAGATGACTACCACAACTTCGATGCGCTGAATATTCCTGGCCACCATCCGGCACGCGCTGACCACGACACTTTCTGGTTTGATGCGACGCGCCTGCTGCGTACGCAAACCTCAGGCGTACAGATCCGCACCATGGCTAACCAGCAGCCGCCGATCCGCATTATTGCGCCAGGTCGCGTCTATCGTAACGACTACGATCAGACCCACACCCCAATGTTCCATCAGATGGAAGGCCTGATTGTTGATACCAACATCAGCTTCACCAACCTGAAGGGAACACTGCACGATTTCCTGCGTAACTTCTTTGAAGAAGATCTACAGATTCGTTTTCGTCCGTCCTATTTCCCGTTCACCGAGCCCTCTGCGGAAGTTGACGTCATGGGCAAAAACGGCAAATGGCTGGAAGTGCTCGGCTGCGGTATGGTGCATCCAAACGTACTGCGCAACGTGGGTATCGATCCGGAAATCTATTCCGGCTTTGCCTTCGGCATGGGTATGGAGCGTCTGACCATGCTGCGCTACGGCGTGACCGACTTACGCGCGTTCTTCGAAAACGATCTGCGTTTCCTCAAACAGTTTAAATAAGGGCAGGACAGAACAATGAAATTCAGTGAACTGTGGTTACGCGAGTGGGTTAACCCAGCTATCGATAGCGAAGCGCTGTCGGACCAGATAACGATGGCCGGGCTTGAGGTTGACGGCGTTGAGCCGGTCGCGGGCAGTTTTAACGGCGTTGTTGTTGGCGAAGTGGTCGAGTGCGCTCAGCACCCTAATGCCGACAAGCTGCGCGTGACAAAAATCAACGTCGGCGGCGAACGTCTGCTGGATATCGTCTGCGGCGCGCCGAACTGCCGTCAGGGCCTTAAGGTTGCCGTTGCGACCATCGGCGCCGTACTGCCGGGCGATTTTAAAATTAAAGCGGCAAAGCTGCGCGGTGAGCCGTCGGAAGGTATGCTGTGCTCCTTCTCGGAACTGGGTATTTCCGACGATCACAGCGGTATTATTGAACTGCCCGCCGATGCGCCGCTGGGTACCGACATCCGTGAATATCTGAAGCTCGACGATAACACTATCGAAATCAGCGTCACGCCGAACCGTGCCGATTGTCTCGGTATTATCGGCGTGGCTCGCGATGTCGCCGTGCTCAACAAGGCGCCGTTGAATGTCCCGGAAATGCCCCCGGTAGCCGCCACCGTCAATGACGTTCTGCCAATCCAGGTCAATGCGCCGGAAGCATGTCCGCGCTATCTGGGGCGCGTGGTAAAAGGCATTAATGTCAAAGCACCGACCCCATTATGGATGAAAGAGAAGCTGCGCCGTTGCGGTATTCGCTCCATCGATGCGGTGGTTGATGTGACCAACTACGTATTGCTTGAGCTGGGTCAGCCGATGCACGCCTTCGATAAAGACCGCATTGAAGGCGGAATTATCGTGCGTATGGCGCATGAAGGGGAAACCCTGGTTCTGCTGGACGGCTCCGAGGCTAAGCTGGACACCGATACTCTGGTGATTGCTGACCATCAGAAAGCTCTGGCAATGGGGGGGATTTTCGGCGGCGAGCACTCCGGCGTAAACGATGAAACGCAAAACGTTCTGCTGGAATGCGCGTTCTTCAGCCCGCTGTCCATTACCGGTCGCGCCCGTCGCCATGGTCTGCATACCGATGCTTCCCACCGCTACGAGCGCGGCGTGGACTCCGCGTTGCAGTATCAGGCTATGGAGCGTGCGACCCGCCTGCTGATGGATATTTGCGGCGGCGAAGCTGGCCCGATTATTGACGTCACCAACGAAGCGACCCTGCCGAAGCCTGCGACCATCAGGCTTCGCCGCAGCAAGCTGGATCGTCTGATCGGTCACCACGTTGAGGATGCGCAGGTGAGCGATATTCTGCGACGTCTGGGCTGTGAAGTCACCGAAGGCCAGGACGAGTGGCATGCCGTCGCGCCGAGCTGGCGTTTCGATATTGCCATCGAAGAGGACCTGGTCGAAGAAGTCGCCCGCGTCTATGGCTATAACAATATTCCTGACGAACCGGTGCAAGCGGGCCTGATCATGGGCACCCACCGCGAAGCGGATCTGTCGCTTAAACGCGTGAAAACGCTGCTCAACGATAAAGGCTATCAGGAAGTGATTACCTACAGCTTCGTTGATCCGAAAGTACAGCAGTGGATCCACGCCGGGGAAGAAGCGCTGATTCTGCCGAGCCCGATCTCCAGCGAAATGTCGGCGATGCGCCTATCATTGTGGACCGGCCTGTTAGGGACGGTGGTCTACAACCAGAATCGTCAGCAGACTCGCGTGCGCATCTTTGAGAGCGGTTTACGCTTTGTTCCTGATACTCAGGCTCCGCTGGGCATTCGTCAGGATGTGATGCTGGCTGGCGTGATTTGCGGTAACCGTTATGAAGAACACTGGAACCTGGCAAAAGAAACCGTCGATTTCTATGATTTAAAAGGCGATCTGGAGTCGGTCCTCGACCTCACCGGTAAGCTGTCCGACATCGAATTCCGCATCGAAGCCAATAATGCGCTTCATCCGGGCCAGTCGGCGGCGATTTATCTGAAAGGTGAACGTATTGGTTTTATTGGGGTTGTTCATCCTGAGCTGGAACGTAAGCTGGATCTGAACGGTCGCACGTTGGTCTTTGAACTGGAGTGGAACAAGCTTGCAGACCGCGTGGTGCCTCAGGCGCATGAAGTTTCTCGCTTCCCGGCGAACCGTCGCGACATCGCCGTCGTTGTGGCAGAAAACGTTCCCGCTGCCGATGTTTTAGCCGAGTGTAAGAAAGTTGGCGTAAATCAGGTAGTTGGCGTAAACTTATTTGACGTGTACCGCGGCAAGGGCGTAGCAGAAGGTTTCAAGAGCCTCGCTATCAGCCTTATCCTCCAGGATACCAGCCGTACACTCGAAGAAGAGGAGATTGCCGCTACCGTCGCCAAATGTGTAGAGGCATTGAAAGAGCGATTCCAGGCATCATTGAGGGATTGAACCTATGGCGCTTACAAAAGCTGAAATGTCAGAATATCTGTTTGATAAGCTTGGGCTTAGCAAGCGGGATGCCAAAGAGCTGGTAGAGTTGTTTTTCGAAGAGGTCCGTCGCGCTCTGGAAAACGGAGAACAGGTAAAACTCTCCGGGTTCGGCAACTTCGATTTGCGAGATAAGAACCAACGCCCGGGCCGTAACCCGAAAACGGGAGAGGATATCCCTATTACAGCCCGGCGAGTGGTGACTTTCAGACCTGGCCAGAAGCTAAAAAGCCGTGTCGAAAATGCGTCACCCAGAGACAAATAATCTGAACTAACTAAAAAGGCCGCTATGCGGCCTTTTTTCTTTTCCTGGCCGAATACCGTAAAATCAATCACATCCTTTTTCTCGATTCAGAAAACTATGCTGACCTTTGCTCAAATTCAACGGCGCCGCAATCGGCGTTGGCTTGCGGTATTAACATTGCTGCTGTTGGTTACGTCGACCATCAGCCTGTGCGCGGGCGACCAGTGGATTGGCCCCGCCGAGTGGTTTAGCGCCAAAGGTGAGCTGTTTATCTGGCAGATCCGTCTGCCGCGCACTCTGGCCGTCCTATTAGTGGGGGCCGCGCTGGCGCTGTCCGGGGCGATTATGCAGGCGCTGTTTGAAAACCCGCTGGCGGAGCCCGGGCTGCTGGGGGTATCAAACGGCGCTGGGGTTGGCCTGATAGCCGCCGTCTTGCTGGGAAAAGGGCTGCTTCCGGGCTGGGCGCTGGGGCTGTGCGCCATCGCTGGCGCGCTGGTCATTACTTTTATTTTACTGCGTTTTGCCAGGCGGCATCTCTCGACCAGCCGCCTGCTGCTGGCGGGCGTGGCGCTCGGTATCATATGCAGCGCGCTGATGACCTGGGCGGTCTACTTCTCAACCTCTTTCGATCTCCGCCAGCTGATGTACTGGATGATGGGCGGCTTTGGCGGCGTGGACTGGCAGCAGCTGTGGCTGATGCTGGCTCTGCTGCCGGCGCTGGCCTGGGTGTGCCTGCAATCGCAGCCTCTTAATCTGTTAGCGCTGGGGGAGGTTTCCGCACGCCAGCTGGGGCTGCCGCTGTGGCTATGGCGTAAAGTGCTGGTGGTGGCGACCGGTTGGCTGGTGGGCGTCAGCGTGGCGCTGGCGGGCGCGATCGGCTTTATTGGTCTGGTTATTCCGCATATTCTGCGCTTATGTGGTTTAAGCGATCACCGCGCGCTGCTTCCGGCCTGTTTGTTAGCGGGGGCCAGCGCGCTGCTTGGGGCGGATATCGTCGCGCGTCTGGCGCTCTCGGCGGCGGAATTGCCGATTGGTGTGGTCACCGCCACCCTGGGTGCGCCGGTGTTCATCTGGTTATTGTTAAAATCAGGCCGCCCGCAGTAACGGGCGGCCGTAAGCGGTGGCTAATTACCAGCCCTTAATCGCATCGCCTTTGTAGACTTCCGCTGCCTTATCGGCAACTGCTTGAGTCTGGAAGGCCTCTTTCAGCTCCTGAACCTTTTTGCTGTCTTTATTCTCTTCGCGTGAAACGATGGCGTTGACGTACGGAGAGTCAGGACCTTCCATAAATAAGCCATCGCGGGCGGCCGACAGGCCGGCCTGGGCAGAGAAGTTGGTATTAATAATCGACAGGGCGACATTCGGGTCGTCAAGGGTACGGGTCAGCTGCGGCGTGTCGACTTCGACGATTTTTAGCTGTTTAGGATTGTCGATAATATCCAGCGTCGTAGGCAGGTAGCCTGTCCCTTCTTTTAGCTTGATTAAACCTTGCGCCTGCAGCAGCAGCAGGCTGCGGCCCAGGGTTGTGGTTTCGTTAGAAATGGAAATCGTCGCGCCGTCAGGCAGTTCGCTGATATTTTTGATTTTCTTCGAGTAGGCGGCGATCGGGAAGACGAAGGTTTTACCGACAATCGCAAACTTATAGCCGCGCTCTTTTGATTGCGCCTCAAGGTAAGGCAGCGTCTGGAAGGCGTTAGCATCGACGTCTTTATTGTTCAGCGCTTCGTTCGGCAGTACGTAATCATTAAATGAGATAACCTCCACGTCGAGGTTATATTTCTCTTTGGCCACTTGTTCTACGACTTTCCAGATAGCCTCATCAGGCCCGGTATTAATGGCGACTTTGATCTTATTATCTTCATCCGGTGAGCAGGCTGCCAGCAGCGCGACGGAGGCCGCAATTAACACCGTGCTAAACATCTTCTTCATCAATAAAACTCTCTTAAATTAACAATTAACGAAATGCTATTACATCCATTCATCACTGTACACTGAATTGCGCGCTCCCGGTGTTGAGATGAATTCATGTTGTGTGGCCTGTTACATCAAGAGACACTCCGGGGGGATTCAAAGTAGAATGACCCGGTCTGAATCCGCTACAGTAGATAGGGATCACCTGAAGCAGAAATCGGTTTATTCATTGAGGGAAGGCTATGCAACACGATATTCTCAATACTGAAGTCACCACCATCGATGGTGAAAAAACAACGCTTGCCCCATGGGCGGGTAAAGTGCTGTTGATCGTTAACGTTGCTTCAAAATGCGGCCTGACGCCGCAGTATGAGCAGCTGGAAGCGCTGCAAAAAGGGCTTGAAAGTGAAGGGTTTAGCGTGCTGGGCTTCCCGTGCAACCAGTTCCTGGGGCAGGAGCCGGGCAGCGAAGAAGAGATAAAAACCTTCTGTAGCACCACCTACGGCGTGACTTTCCCGATGTTCAGCAAAATTGACGTTAACGGCGAGCATCGCGCGCCTCTGTATCAGAAGCTGGTTGATGCCGCCCCGCAGGCTGTCGCGCCGGAAGGCAGCGGTTTTTATGAGCGCATGGCCAGTAAAGGCAGGGCTCCGCTGTATGTAGATGATATTCTTTGGAACTTTGAAAAATTCCTGATTGGCCGGGACGGACAGGTTATCGGTCGTTTCTCACCGGATATGACGCCGGATGACCCGCAGCTGGTGGCCGCCATTAAAGGAGCTTTAGCGAAATAATGCCGTTTTTGATGCAGCTACAGGACGTAGAAGAGGCGGGGCGGCTGGCGCCGTTTTCAGCGGAAATCCGGCCGGGAGAGATTATTCACCTGGTGGGGCCAAACGGCGCGGGGAAAAGCACGCTGTTGGCGCGTATGGCGGGACTCTCTACAGGGCCGGGGCGGGTCAAACTGAATGAACGCCCTCTGAAGGATTGGCCTGCTCAGGAGCTGGCCCGTCATCGGGCCTATTTAAGCCAACACCAGATGCCGCCTTTCGCAATGCCGGTCTGGCATTATCTGTCGCTGCATCTGCACAACGACGCGCAAAACGCGCTGCTGACGGCTGTCGCGGAGAAACTGGGCTTAGGCGATAAGCTTGGGCGCCAGGTGAATCACATTTCTGGCGGGGAGTGGCAGCGCGTGCGGCTGGCGGCGGTAATACTGCAGATTCATCGGCAGGCTAATCCGGCCGGGCAATTGCTCTTGCTGGATGAACCAATGAACAGCCTGGACGTGGCGCAGCAGTCCGCGCTCGATCGCGTATTAAATGAGCTCTGTGCATCCGGGGTTGCTATCGTGATGAGCAGCCACGACCTTAATCATACCCTCCGACATGCCCATCGCGCCTGGCTGATCTGCCGGGGGAAAACCATTGCCTGCGGTAGTACCGCTGAAGTTCTTAACGAAGAAAACTTGACCGCCGCCTACGCCATGGACTTCCAGAGAGTTGAGGTGGCTGGTCATCTTATGCTCGTTCCGTCACAGTAGCACGCAGTCAGCTTGCCAGCGAATTGATAAACAAGCTAAATTATTCTGCTAACAGGATAAGGAACAGAGGATTCGTCTGAGATGCGTTTCTGGCTCGTTTTGTGTGTTGCGTTATTTCTGGCGGGTTGTAGCAGTCACCGGGCGCCGCCGCCAAATCCACGGCTTGCTGATTCGATTACCGTTGTGGCCAACCTGAATGAGCAGTTAAGGAACTGGCGGGGAGCGCCTTATCGCTACGGCGGGATGTCGCCGCGCGGCGTCGATTGCTCCGGGTTTGTGCTAATGACCTTTCGCGACAAGTTTGCGCTGCAGCTTCCACGCGAAACCCGTGAGCAGGCGGAGGTCGGCACCAAAATTGATAAGAGCGAACTGCTGCCCGGCGATCTGGTCTTTTTCAAGACCGGCTCCGGAGAGAGTGGTCTGCACGTCGGTATTTACGACACCGACAACCAGTTTATCCACGCCTCCACCAGCCAGGGCGTGACGCGCTCATCGCTGGATAATGTCTACTGGCATAAAAAATTCTGGCAGGCGCGAAGGATCTAACGCCAGCCGTCACCGGGCAAAGGCTGAAGCGCGCCCAATCCCCCGTGCGGCTTATTATTGCAATAACCCCGTACTCGCCCCGTGTTAATAATTTGTTGAAAGCACTACACTGAAGGCAGGAGGAACCATGACCCTGTCTTTTACTACCCACTGGCGTGATGAACTGCCGGATTTTTACACTGCTTTAGCCCCCACGCCGCTGGAGAATGCGCGGCTTGTCTGGCACAACGCGCCGCTGGCGCGATCGCTGGGCGTCGCAGATTCGTTATTTAGCCCGGAGAAGGGCGCTGGCGTATGGGGCGGCGAAACGCTGCTGCCGGGAATGTCGCCGCTGGCGCAGGTATACAGCGGCCACCAGTTCGGCTCCTGGGCCGGGCAGCTCGGCGACGGGCGCGGCATTCTGCTCGGCGAACAGCAGCTCGCGGACGGTCGTCGCTTTGACTGGCACCTGAAAGGTGCCGGGCTCACTCCCTATTCACGGATGGGTGACGGACGGGCGGTACTGCGCTCAACGATCCGCGAGGGGCTGGCCTCGGAAGCAATGCATGCGCTGGGTATTCCCACCACCCGCGCGCTGGCGATAGTGGCCAGCGACACCCCGGTATACCGTGAAACCGCTGAACGCGGGGCGATGCTGATGCGGCTGGCGGAAAGTCACGTACGTTTTGGCCATTTTGAGCACTTTTACTACCGCCGCGAGCCGCTCAAAGTACAGCAACTGGCGGATTACGTGATTCGTCACCACTGGCCGCACCTGCAAAATGAAGCGGATAAGTACATTGTCTGGTTCAGCGACGTGGTCACTCGAACGGCTGAGATGATTGCCAGCTGGCAAACGGTCGGCTTTGCGCACGGGGTAATGAATACCGATAACATGTCGATCCTCGGCCTGACGATGGACTACGGTCCGTACGGTTTCCTTGACGATTTCCAGCCGGGATTTATCTGTAACCATTCCGATTATCAGGGGCGCTATAGCTTTGATAATCAGCCGGCGGTAGGGCTATGGAATCTGCAACGCTTGGCGCAGACGCTGTCGCCGTTTATCAGCGCGGAGTTACTGAACGGCGCGCTGGATGGCTACCAGCACGCGCTGCTCACGGCATATGGCCGCCGCATGCGCGACAAGCTTGGCCTGTTTACCCAGCAAAAAGGAGATAACGAGTTGCTGGACGGTCTGTTTGCCTTAATGGCGCGCGAGGGCAGCGACTATACGCGGACCTTCCGGATGCTCAGCGCCAGCGAGCAGGCGAGCGCCGCCTCGCCGCTACGCGACGAATTTATCGACCGCGAGACCTTCGATAGCTGGTTTGCCGATTATCGCGCGCGCCTGCGCGATGAACTGGTTGACGATGAGCAAAGGCAGGTGAGGATGCGCAGCGTGAATCCGGCGCTGGTGCTGCGCAACTGGCTTGCGCAGCGGACAATTGAGCTGGCGGAGCAGGGAGATATGAGTGAACTGGAACGTCTGCATAATGCGCTATCCCAGCCCTTTATCGACAGGACGGATGATTATGTCAATCGTCCTCCTGACTGGGGAAGGCGTCTTGAAGTGAGCTGTTCCAGCTAGTCGTTATTATCCCTGCCTTAATCGGCGGGGATAATTATTTGGTCAGGATCAGCTTACCCGAATGGGTCTGGCGCAGCAGATAGCGCTGACCGTCGTGTTCAATCACCACTCGTCCCTCGGTGCCTAATAATGTGCGACTGCTTATCTCTCTGTCGGTCGGAACAGGATGCGGGGCATTGTCTTTAGTTTTTTCTGCTGTGGCAGTGTTATCCATACGCGTCATAGCACTAAAAATAAAAATAAAGGTAACAATGATAATCATTATCAATAATGTTGTTTTTCACGGCAAGCATTATTTATCGAAATAGCCGATTTAGCCGGTGAGCGAGCGGACGAGGGAAGGAAATAACCCCGCCGCGGAGACGGCGGGGAAGGGGAACTACAGGCGGGTGGCGGTGGCGGCGGCTAATTCACCCAGCAGCCGTTCGCTATCGTCCCAGTTCAGGCAGGGATCGGTAATCGACTGCCCCCAGGCCAGCGGCTGGCCGGCGACCACCTTCTGCGTGCCTTCCTGAAGGAAGCTCTCGGCCATGATCCCGGCGATAGCGGTCGAGCCAGCGCGGATCTGCTGGCAGATATCGGCGCACACCTCCAGCTGACGGCGGTGCTGTTTCTGGCAATTGCCGTGGCTAAAATCCACCACCAGCTGTTCCGGTAGGTCGAACTCAGCCAGCGCTTGCCCTGCTGCGGCGATATCGGCAGCATGGTAATTCGGTTTTTTGCCGCCGCGCATAATGATATGGCCGTAAGGATTACCGCTGGTCTGGTAGATCGTCATTTGCCCCTGCTTATCCGGTGACAGGAACATGTGGCTGGCGCGGGAAGCGCGGATAGCGTCTACGGCGATACGGGTATTGCCATCGGTACCGTTCTTAAAGCCTACCGGGCAAGAGAGCGCAGAGGCCATTTCGCGGTGGATTTGGCTCTCGGTCGTACGTGCGCCGATTGCGCCCCAGCTTATCAAGTCGGCAATAAACTGCCCGGTCACCATATCGAGAAACTCGGTGGCGGTCGGTACGCCCAGTTCATTGACCTGCAGCAGCAGGCTACGCGCCAGCTCGAGGCCGTGATTCACCCGATAGCTGCCGTTGAGGTCGGGGTCGGAGATCAGCCCCTTCCAGCCGACCACCGTGCGCGGCTTCTCAAAATAGGTGCGCATCACGATTTCCAGCTGCGGCTGGTAACGTTCGCGCATGCCCTGCAGGCGGCGCGCATACTCCATCGCCGCATCAATGTCGTGGATGGAGCACGGACCTATCACCACCAGCAGGCGGCGGTCCTCACCGTTGAGAATTCTCTCGATGCGGCGGCGCGAAGCGGAGACGTGAGCTGCAACTTCGGCAGACACAGGATGCCGCTGAGCCAGTTCCGCGGGCGTTACCAGGCTTTCAATGCGCGCGGTACGCAATTCGTCTATTTTATTCATTGGGGTCTCAAAAATCTGTTTCTTCCGCGGCGAAAATGCCGGGAAGTGATGCGCATCACGATAAACCAATCCCCGCTTATTGCAAGAGCAGGGCATGATCCTGTATAGGCCACGGGTGATAGCATAAACAAATTTTTAATAGTGTACTAGTGTGTTAGTACATTCTGCGGCTCAACCCCATAATATCCATGATTTTGGTGGCGATCTCTTCTACGGAATAGTTGGTACTGTTCAGGCAAGGTATCTTGTTTTTGCGGTAAAGCGCTTCAACTTCGGTCACTTCCATTCGGCACTGACGCATAGAAGCATAGCGGCTGTTTTCCCGTCGCTCTTCACGGATAGCCGCCAGGCGCTCCGGATTGATCGTTAAGCCGAAGAGCTTGTGCTGTAGCGGCTTGAGGGAGGCCGGAAGAATCAGATTGTCCATATCATCGGCGATAAACGGGTAGTTGGCGGCGCGGATACCGTACTGCATCGCCAGGTACAGACTGGTGGGGGTTTTCCCGCAGCGCGAAACGCCGAGTAGGATCACCTGAGCTTGATCGAGGTTGCGCAGCGAAATGCCGTCATCGTGGGCAAGGGTATAATCGATAGCGGCGATGCGTGCGTCGTATTTATTGAGGTTGCCCGGCGTCAGGCCGTGGGTTCGGTGAGCGATTGGCGTCGGGTCAAGGCGCAATTCCTGCTGCAGAGGGGCCACCAGCGCCTGAACGATATCCTGACAAAAGCCTTCACTTTGTATGATGATGTCGCGGATTTCCGGCAGCACGATGGAGTAGAACACCAGCGGTCGAATACCGGTCTGCTGGAAAATCGCGTCTATTTGCTCCTTCACGGCGCGCGCGCGGCTGATATTTTCGACAAACGGCAGGGTTACACTGCTGGTGGCGACCGGGAATTGCGACATGACCGCATGACCCAGAACTTCCGCCGTAATAGCGGTACCGTCGGAAATATAAAAGACGTGGCGATCTACAGCACTTTCCATTTTGACCATCCGGTATAATGAGTTTAATTGTCTGAAAGCAGATATTAAATTTAAGCATAACGCTCCAGGCTTTGTCTCATATTTAAAAAATGAAACGCTATTTTTATTTTTAATGAAAAGGTGAGTTCATTTTTCGCAGCTGCGTATCTTTTGTATCAAATTTCATCAGATTTCTGAAGAATCATTAGCTTAGCTATATCTGGCAAAGAATCCTAAAAACGAAAAAATAATTTGCTTGAACGATTCACCGTTTCTTTCAGCTGGATAAATATGTCAGGATAAATCTCGTAGTCGATCGTGAATTATTTATCACTGGTATTAAATCACAAAAGGATTGTCTCGATGTCCAACAATGGCTCGTCACCGCTGGTGCTTTGGTATAACCAACTCGGCATGAATGATGTAGACAGGGTTGGGGGCAAAAATGCCTCCCTTGGTGAAATGATTACAAATCTGTCTGGTATGGGCGTTTCCGTACCGAACGGGTTTGCCACCACCGCTGATGCCTTTAATCAGTTTTTGGACCAAAGCGGTGTTAACCAGCGCATTTATGAACTGCTGGATGAAACCGACATTGACGACGTTTCCGCATTAGCGAAAGCGGGCGCACAGATCCGTCAGTGGATCATCGATACGCCGTTCCAGAGCGAACTGGAAAATGCGATTCGTGATGCCTATACCCAGCTCTCCGCCGATGACGCTGAGGCCTCTTTTGCCGTTCGCTCCTCGGCGACGGCAGAAGATATGCCAGATGCCTCCTTCGCCGGTCAGCAAGAGACATTCCTTAACGTGCAGGGCTTTGACGCCGTGCTCGTCGCGGTGAAGCACGTATTTGCTTCGCTGTTTAACGATCGCGCCATTTCCTACCGTGTGCATCAGGGATACGATCATCGCGGGGTGGCGCTCTCCGCCGGGGTGCAAAGGATGGTCCGTTCCGATCTGGCCTCGTCCGGCGTGATGTTCTCTATCGATACCGAATCCGGTTTTGACCAGGTGGTGTTTATCACCTCCGCCTGGGGGCTCGGCGAAATGGTGGTGCAGGGGGCGGTGAACCCCGATGAGTTCTACGTCCATAAACCGACGCTGGAAGCGGGCCGTCCGGCCATTGTCCGCCGCACCATGGGGTCGAAAAAGATCCGCATGGTTTACGCCCCTACCCAGGAGCACGGTAAGCAGGTGCGTATCGAAGACGTGCCGCAGGCGCAGCGCGACGTTTTCTCGTTGACCGATACGGAAGTGCAGGAGCTGGCGCAGCAGGCGCTACAAATCGAAAAACACTACAACCGCCCGATGGATATCGAGTGGGCGAAGGATGGTCACACCGGCAAGCTATTTATCGTGCAGGCCCGTCCGGAAACCGTTCGTTCGCGCGGCCAGGTCATGGAGCGTTATACCCTCCATGCACAAGGGCAGATTATTTCGGAAGGGCGCGCTATCGGCCATCGTATCGGCGCGGGTCCGGTAAAGGTCATTCACGATATCAGCGAAATGAACCGCATCGAGCCCGGCGACGTGCTGGTGACCGACATGACCGACCCGGACTGGGAACCGATCATGAAAAAAGCGGCGGCGATCGTCACCAACCGCGGCGGGCGTACCTGTCATGCGGCGATTATCGCGCGTGAGCTGGGGATCCCGGCGGTAGTTGGCTGCGGCAACGCCACCGATCGCATCCAGGAAAACCAGAACGTGACCGTCTCCTGCGCGGAAGGTGATACCGGCTACGTGTATGCCGAAATCCTCGACTTCAGCGTGAAGAGCTCCAGCGTTGGCGAGATGCCGGATCTGCCGCTGAAAATCATGATGAACGTCGGTAACCCGGACCGCGCCTTTGACTTTGCCTGCCTGCCAAACGAAGGCGTAGGCCTGGCGCGTCTGGAGTTCATCATCAACCGTATGATCGGCGTCCACCCGCGCGCGCTGCTGGAGTTCGACGATCAGGAGCCGGGTTTGCAGAACGAAATCCGCGAGCTGATGAAAGGCTACGACTCGCCGAGAGAGTTCTACGTCGGTCGCCTGACGGAAGGGATCTCGACGCTGGGCGCGGCATTCTTCCCGAAACGAGTGATTGTGCGTCTTTCCGACTTTAAATCTAACGAATACGCCAATCTGGTCGGTGGCGAACGTTATGAGCCGGAAGAAGAGAACCCGATGCTGGGCTTCCGCGGCGCCGGTCGCTATGTGTCCGAAAGCTTCCGCGACTGCTTCGCGCTGGAGTGTGAAGCGGTTAAACGGGTGCGTAACGACATGGGGCTGACCAACGTCGAAATCATGGTGCCGTTTGTCCGTACCGTCGCGCAGGCAAAAGCGGTGGTTGATGAGCTGGAACGCCAGGGCCTCAAGCGCGGCGAAAACGGCCTGAAGCTGATTATGATGTGTGAAATCCCATCGAATGCGCTGCTGGCTGAACAGTTCCTCGAATACTTCGACGGCTTCTCTATCGGTTCTAACGATATGACGCAGCTGGCGCTGGGCCTGGACCGTGACTCCGGCGTAGTCTCAGAACTGTTCGATGAGCGTAACGACGCGGTGAAAGCGCTGCTGTCGATGGCCATTCGCGCGGCGAAGAAACAGGGCAAATATGTCGGTATCTGTGGGCAGGGTCCGTCTGACCACGAAGATTTTGCCGCCTGGCTGATGGAAGAGGGGATCGATAGCCTGTCCCTGAACCCGGATACGGTCGTGCAAACCTGGCTCGGACTGGCGGAATTGAATAAGTAAGTTCGCGCCGGATTCTCGCTCAAAAGACCATCCCCGCCAGCAGTGGCGGGGATTTTTTGTTTTTAGCCGACAGGCTTACGGACAAAAAAAAGCCCATCGTGGGAGATGGGCAAAGACTACACACAGCAATTCGTTGTTTCACTCAGGGGATTTCCATGCTTATAAATCAATATGTTGATTTATAACCGTGAGCTAATACTAGGCACTGAGGCTTTTTGCGTCGATCGGATTCCTCTCAATAGTTAAATTACGGTAAAGAATCTGTGCAGAAAATAGGGTTAGCAGGCAGAGAAATGCGGGATGTGGTGAGAGATAGATTAGTCTTTCTTAATATTTTAGATTGTCCTGCCCGACGGTAATCAGGGGCGTAATGGGGAAAGGCGGGTTTCCCCGCCTTTTGCTTACTTATCCTGCGAGGCTCGCGTATTCAGCTCGCTCAGTTCCTCAAGCACCAGATCGGGGTCTTTTGGCGGCGGCGGCGCTTCGTTAACCCACGCATCATACAGCCGCCAGGAGACCGCAAGCAGTACCGGACCGATAAACAGTCCTATCATGCCGAACGCCACCAGGCCGCCGATAACGCCGGAAAGGATCAGAATCATCGGCAGGTCGGCGCCCATGCGAATCAGCAGCGGACGAATAAAGTTATCCATGGTGCCGACGACGCAGCTCCAGACCAGCAGCACGGTGCCCCAGGTGGTATCGCCGCTCCAGTAAAGCCAGATAATTGACGGTACCAGGACCAGCAGGGGTCCCAGCTGGACGAGGCAGGTGAAGATCATCACCACGGTGAGCAGCGCGGCGTAGGGCACGCCGCTGACCGCAAGGCCAATACCGCCAAGCACCGCCTGGGCCAGCGCGGTAACGACCACCCCAAGCGCTACAGCGCGAATCGCCTGTCCGGCGAGGATCACCGCCGCGTCGCCGCGTTTGGACGCCAGGCGTGTGGCAAAGTGACGGAAGCCATAGGCGACCTGTTCGCCGCGCCAGTACAGCAGGGCGCTGAACAGCAACATCAGTCCGCAATAGACCAGCAGCTTGCCAATATGCGCCGCCTGGCCGACAAACCACGTGGTGGTGGTGCCAAGATAGGGGCGAATTTTGACCATAATCGCCGTTCCCCCCATCTCCAGTAAGTTATGCCAGCCGGTATACAGTTTATCGCCGATTAGCGGAACACTATTTAGCCACGCCAGATCCGGCGGCGTAAAGTTGCCGCTGGTAATCACTTTTATTAATGGCGTGCTGTTATCGACCAGGCTGTTGACCAGCAGCGCAATAGGGATAACGAACAGCAAAAAGAGCAGTAGCGTCATCACCAGCACCGCCAGGGCGCGCTTGCCGAAAAGCAGGCGCTGCAGGCGCAACAGTACCGGCCAGGTGGCGATAACCACGGTACCGGCCCAGGCGAATGACAGGATAAATGGCTGCACGACCCACAGACAGGAAATAATAATCAGGGACAAAAACAGCACCGACAGCAGAACTTGCGGTATGTCCCGGGGCTGATTGGGGTTAATCATAGTGAAGTTTTACCTTTGCAGTCGCGTCAAAAGGCTGACGCAGCGTAATTCCATGTACTGATAATAATATCAATATGTTCGCGCGCCTGATTTTGCCCTTAATTCTGGCGGGCGCATATGAAAAAAATGTGATAAAAAGTTGAGGGCACTACGCAAACGTTTAATCACTTACAACACAACATAGTCAGGCAGGGTCGAGCGTCATGATCCCACAGATTTCTCAAGCGCCAGGTGTCGTTCAACTGGTGCTGAATTTTTTGCAGGTACTGGAGCAACAAGGTTTTACCGGGGATACCGCCACCAGCTATGCCGACAGGCTAACGATGGCGACTGATAACAGTGTCTATCAACTGTTGCCGGATGCGATTATATTCCCTCGTTCCACGGCGGACGTGGCTCTGCTGGCCAGGCTGGCGGCGGAAGAACGTTTTAAATCACTGATCTTTACCCCGCGCGGGGGCGGTACCGGCACCAACGGCCAGGCGCTGAACGCCGGGATCATCGTCGATATGTCCCGCTATATGAACCGCATTATAGAAATCAACCCGGAAGAAGGGTGGGTGCGGGTGGAAGCCGGGGTCATTAAAGACCAGCTGAATCAATTCCTTAAGCCGTACGGCTACTTTTTTGCGCCGGAGTTGTCAACCAGCAACCGCGCCACGCTTGGCGGGATGATCAACACCGATGCTTCCGGGCAGGGCTCTCTGGTCTACGGCAAAACGTCCGACCACGTGCTGGGGGTGCGCTCGGTGCTGATCGGCGGCGATATTCTTGATACGCAGCCGATTCCGGTAGCGCTGGCGGAAACGCTAAGCGCCCAGCAGTCGGCAATCGGGCGTATTTACCGCACCGTCTATCAGCGCTGTAAAGCGCAGCGCCAACTGGTTATCGATAAATTCCCCAAACTTAACCGCTTCCTCACGGGCTACGATCTGCGCCACGTCTTTAATGACGAGATGAGCGAATTCGATCTCACCCGCATCCTGACCGGTTCCGAAGGGACGCTGGCGTTTATCACCGAAGCGCGGCTGGATATCACCCGTTTGCCGAAAGTGCGTCGACTGGTCAACGTGAAGTACGACTCCTTTAATTCCGCGCTGCGTAACGCGCCGTTTATGGTTGAAGCCAGGGCGCTCTCGGTCGAAACCGTCGACTCGAAAGTGCTTAATCTGGCGCGGGAAGATATCGTGTGGCATTCGGTCAGCGAGCTCATTACCGACGTGGCGGATAAAGAGATGCTGGGGCTGAATATCGTCGAATTCGCCGGTGACGACGTCGAGCTGATTGATAGCCAGGTGACGGGGCTATGCCAGCGTCTGGATGAGCTGATGTCGCGCAATGAAGCGGGCGTCATCGGCTGGCAGGTTTGTCACGATCTCGACGGCGTGGAGCGCATCTACGCGATGCGTAAAAAAGCGGTCGGCCTGCTGGGTAATGCCAAAGGAGCCGCCAAGCCGATACCGTTCGCCGAAGATACCTGCGTGCCGCCGGAGCATCTGGCTGACTATATTGCGGAATTTCGCGCGCTGCTCGACAGCCACGGGCTGAGCTACGGCATGTTTGGCCATGTGGATGCCGGCGTACTGCACGTGCGTCCGGCGCTGGATATGTGCGATCCGCAGCAGGAGATGCTGATGAAGCGCATTTCAGATGACGTTGTGGCGTTAACCGCTAAGTATGGCGGCCTGCTGTGGGGGGAACACGGGAAAGGCTTCCGCGCCGAATATAGTCCAGCGTTCTTTGGCGAAGCTTTATTTGGCGAGTTGCGCAAGATTAAAGCCGCCTTTGACCCGGATAACCGCCTGAACCCGGGTAAGATCTGCCCGCCTGAAGGCGTTGACGCGCCGATGATGAAGGTGGATGCGGTTAAGCGCGGTACATTCGATCGGCAGATCCCTATCGCCGTGCGCAGCTCATGGCGCGGGGCGATGGAGTGTAACGGCAACGGCCTGTGCTTCAACTTTGATGCTAAAAGCCCGATGTGTCCGTCGATGAAGGTTAGCAATCACCGTATTCACTCGCCGAAAGGCCGGGCTACGCTGGTGCGTGAATGGCTGCGGCTGCTGGCGGACCGCGGTATTGACCCCAATCAGCTGGAAAAAGATCTGCCGGAAAAGCGTGCCAGCCTGCGTACCCTGGTGGAACGTACCCGCAATAGCTGGCACGCGCGGAAAGGAGAGTACGATTTCTCGCATGAGGTTAAGGAGGCGATGTCCGGCTGTCTGGCTTGTAAAGCCTGCTCGACCCAATGCCCGATTAAAATTGACGTCCCGGAGTTCCGTTCGCGTTTCCTCCAGCTTTACCATAGCCGCTATTTGCGCCCGGTCCGCGACCATTTGGTGGCGACGGTTGAATCCTACGCGCCGCTGATGGCGCATGCGCCGAAGACCTTTAACTTTTTTATTAACCAACCGTGGATGCGCAAGCTGTCGGAAAAGCATATCGGTATGGTCGATCTCCCGCTGCTCTCCGTGCCGTCGCTGAAGCAGCAGATGGTCGGCCACCGTTCGGCGAACACCACGCTGGAGCAGCTGGAAGCGCTGAGCGCAGAGCAGAAAGGGAAAATGGTGCTGGTGGTTCAGGATCCGTTTACCAGCTATTACGATGCGCAGGTGGTTGCCGATTTTGTTCGCCTGGTTGAGAAGGTCGGCTACCAGCCGGTACTGCTGCCGTTTTCACCAAACGGTAAGGCGCAGCATATTAAGGGCTTCCTGACGCGATTCGCGCGCACCGCGCAGAAAACCGCCGATTTCCTTAACCGGGTGGCCGAGCTCGGCATGCCGATGGTGGGGGTCGATCCGGCGCTGGTGCTTTGCTACCGCGATGAATATAACCAGGTCCTCGGCGAGAAGCGCGGCGATTTCCGCGTCATGCTGGTGCACGAGTGGCTGCCGCAGGTGCTGTCGGAAACCGCAGCTCAAGATAAAGGCGGCGAATCGTGGTATCTGTTTGGCCACTGTACCGAGGTGACGGCGCTTCCCGCGGCCACCCGGCAGTGGGCGGATATCTTTGCCCGCTTTGGCGCGAAGCTGGAAAACGTTAACGTGGGCTGCTGCGGCATGGCCGGGACCTACGGTCATGAAGTGAAGAACCACGCCAACTCGCTGGCCATCTACGCGCTCTCGTGGCAGCAGGCGATGGAGCGCTTGCCGCGCAATCGCTGCCTGGTCACCGGTTACTCCTGTCGTAGCCAGGTGAAGCGTATTGAAGGCAGTGGCGTGCGCCATCCGCTGCAGGCGCTACTGGAGATTATGGGATGATTTGGAAACGTCACAGCACCCTGGAACAGCTGAACGCGATGGGCGAGGGGAATATGGTCGGTCTGCTGGATATCCGCTTCGAGGCGATAACCGACGACGCCATCATCGCCACGATGCCGGTAGATAGCCGCACCCATCAGCCGTTTGGCCTGCTACACGGCGGCGCGTCGGTGGTTTTAGCGGAAACGTTAGGTTCGGTCGCGGGCTATCTGTGCAGCGAAGGTGAGCAGAAGGTGGTGGGGCTGGAGGTGAACGCCAACCACATTCGTTCGGTGCGCAGCGGAAGGGTTCGCGGCGTGTGCCGGGCGCTGCACGTTGGCGCCCGTCACCAGGTGTGGCAAATCGAAATCTCTGATGAACAGGGGCGCCTTTGCTGTTCGTCACGGCTAACCACTGCCGTGATCTAAATTAACAAAGGGGGATTCCCCCCTTACTGCTTTTGTATCGCCTGAACCACTATCATCGCAACACCCGGGCGTTTTTGCTAAGCCTCATTCCATTGCCACTTCACCCATTCATACGAAAATTCCTGGTATATCTCCGTTCCGCGCAAGTTTTAATTGCCCGCAGCGCGATGCTTACGCTTGCCGCTTATTAGGCAGCCACCCTCGCAAGGTGTAGACCATTATCTCTCGGGTGGCAAGTATATAAATATCAAATATAAATTTTTCAAACATCACTATTAATTATGCTAATCTTTTATATACCAGAGATTTACAAGTAACGAGAGGATGGAGTTAGCTATGGGTATCATTTCATGGATCATTTTTGGCCTTATTGCCGGTATTTTAGCCAAGTGGATTATGCCGGGGAAAGACGGCGGCGGATTTATCGTTACCGTAATTCTCGGTGTCATCGGTGCAGTTGTCGGGGGGTGGATTAGTACTTTCTTCGGCTTTGGTCGTGTAGATGGTTTTAATTTCGGCAGCTTTGTCGTAGCGGTGATTGGCGCGCTGGTGGTCCTGTTTATCTACAGGAAGATCAGGAGCTAATTCGCGCTACGTTTTAGCTATGCCATAAAGTGAAGAGGCTGCCGCCATTGTCGGCAGCCTTTTTTAATATCCTGGCAATGCCTGTCCGGGCAATATCGCCTCTCTGAATCTTTGACCCAATATGCGCTCGTCGGCCCGGACAGCGGGGCTGGCACGACGTCGGCAAGGGCCAGTTTCTTCATCAACATAAAGATCTGTCCGGCGACGGCGAGGCTCACGGATTTTTCGAGGGAAGAGGTTAATCGAGCAAAACGCTAATAATTAACAATACGACCATACACATCGACATGACATCTGTTTCTATTTCCATAATTCAGTACTACACAGGTTCCCGAACGGTCGCCGTTGCGACATTGCGTTAAAAGATGAAGGAAATTTAGCAGCGCATTCTACATGAGCCAGCCAGCAGTGAATAAATCTTTATTTCTGTGAAACGACAATACTTATAATGAAAACGAATAGAATTCGTTGCATGAATGTATTGGGTGTGGCGACCGGATTGAGAGAAGAGCGCAAGCTCAATCCTGTTAATCAGTATTTAGCAGGAAGCTTGTTGATTTTTATCAATTTTCCCTCTTCCATTTCGATAAAGCCGCCGGTTTTCAGAGCGGCCAGAATGCGCATTACACCGCTGCGGGAAAGCCGGGTTTTCTCTCTGATATATTTTTCAGCCGTCACGCTGTAGCGATAACCCTCCTCTTCCTCCATTAACTTGATCAACTGCTGGCGAATCATTTCATACGCCGTTGGCACGCCCTGAGGCATGACGTTATGATAGAGGCGGTTATAGACAAACATCAGTTGTTTAGAAAGCAGTCCCCATAGCGCCTTCTCTTTAATGATTTCCTCGACGCGACGGGTCGTGAGTACGCCTATCAGGCACGGCGTGACGGTTTTAAAATAATCGTTGAAATAGATATCCGTCATGTTCGCAAGGCCGAAAATGGCCGGGCTGCGCGCGGTGGTAAGCATCATGCCGTCATTCCTCCTGTAGAACGCAATTGTCCCCTCCAGCAGGAGATAGCACATCCCCTGACCGTTAACCTGGAGGTCAAACTGCTCGCCACGTCCCGCTTTGTACGTCGTGCTGTAAGGCTGCAAATGAGAAATAAATTCCTGTGCATAAGGGGAGCCGCGGAAGGATTGATTTGCCGATGACATAGTCAGAACATCCTGAAGGAGATCGAACTTATTATAACCTCGCGCCTCTCTCTTGCCACCCCATAGATACATTAACCGTCAGTACTTTCGCGGCAGATGGTGGATGTCAATCAGCACTCCGCGCTCCATAGTAATGTATTTACCCGTTCGTAGCTCTGCCAGGATACGCATAACGCCGCTGCGGGAAAGATAGGTTCGACTTTTGATATAGGCCGCCGCGGTGATATTTTGCCGGATAGCTTCGGGCTCTTGCATTAATTCAACGAGTTGAAAACGGATGATATCATAGGCTGACATTTGCGATATCTGGGCGCAGTGTTCATAAACTCTTGATGCGGTATAGATCAGCAGCTTTGAAAAATGC
Source organism: Klebsiella sp. BDA134-6 (assembly GCF_015601345.1). Lineage (NCBI taxonomy): Bacteria > Pseudomonadati > Pseudomonadota > Gammaproteobacteria > Enterobacterales > Enterobacteriaceae > Klebsiella > Klebsiella sp. BDA134-6. The sequence continues at coordinate 3,455,497 of NZ_CP064784.1, read as the reverse complement.
TCCCATAAGTTCTTTTGTGCCACTACGTGATTGAATGTTTCCAGAGAAACTGCCGCTATTTCCGACGTTTCCAGTACCCTGACATACAGACGTTCAGAGGAAAACTGGCTACATACGCCGAGAAGAAATGGCGATGACTCTGAGTTTAAAACAATACCGTCTCCGCGACGATGCAGAGCCACGCTGCCCTGAATAAGTAAAAAACACTGCCGAACGTCATTATCGTAATAATGGACGATATCGCCTTTTGATACAATTCGCCTCTCGGCATATGGCAGGGTATTATCGATTAATCTTTCAATATGCTTAAAGGGTTTTATACTCAACACCTCTGCAGGCTCATTGTAGAGTTCAGGAATAATTCGCGTATTCATAAGATACCTCACTAACTTATGCGATCGTTTTTTGATCGATGTTGGGAATTATCTTAAAAAACATCATTCCAGGGAACGTTCGCGCCAGGTCTATTAATAGACTTAACGTAATTTTCATTTTAAGTGATTGATTTTATTGTGTTCATTTTTTAGTCCAAAAGTAGACCGGGACGTTTTAGATTAAGGAATTTCTGAATTTAATTGTTCTATTTTTGTTAATTTCGAGTCTACATTTAGACCACGAAATAGATTGTGTGCTGAAAAATAGTTGTATAAATTTTGTCTCGTCGGCAGGGGTAATCCGGTTTGAATAAAGCGTTTCAGTGGTGGCTTATTTACCATTGATTCCCGGCAACATATTAAAGCAATGGTAAAATACGGACATTAAGTGTTTTGCCTGAATGTCAATAAAGTAAAACAGGATATGGCGTTATGAAAAAGACAATTGTTATTGCTATGCTTGCAGCAGGTTCTGCATTATCTATGACTCATGCTTTCGCAGCAGCGGGTACCGTTAATTTTAATGGCAATATTTTGGATTCCGCTTGCGACGTCGATGTGGCGTCTCAGAACCAGGTGGTTGTTTTAGGCGATTATTATAAAACTGAATTTCCAGCGGCTGGTTCGCGAACCGCCGCGACGAAATTCGATATTATTCTGAAAAACTGTCCGGTAACCGTTGTGAATGCCAAAGTGCGTTTCGATGGAACTCCTGATTTAAGCAATTCCAACCTGCTGGCCATTGACTCGTCGGTCGCTGGCGCCGCCACCGGTGTCGCGATTAATCTGATGACGGCGGATAAAGCCGATCTGCCTCTGCACGGCAGCAACGGTTACTCCTACCCACTCAGCAGCACCGCTGATAATACGCTGAATTTCTATGCTCAGTATGTGTCGACCACTGCGACGGTGGTTGCCGGCCCAGCTAACTCGGTCGCGAATTTCTCCGTAGTTTACAACTAAGTCTTTTGCAGTAATCAGTAGGGGGCCGGCCCGGCCCCTTTGTTTTAAGAGGTATTAAATGCGTTTTATCAGAAGAATTGGCCTGGCGATAACAATGTTTACGCTGGTGCAGGCAACCGCCACTGCCGGGGTAATTATTGGCGGCACGCGGATTATTTTCGATGGTGCAAAAAAAGAAGCCTCCATCAGCGTTAATAATCCCGACGCGACGCCTTATTTAATTCAATCATGGATAGATGAGCAAGAAGGGGGGGCTGGTAAAACGCCTTTTATTATTACGCCTCCGCTGTACCGCCTCGATAGCGGACAAAAGAATATTGAACGAATTGTCGCGACAGGTTCGCTGCCTCAAACGCAAGAAAGCTTATTCTGGATGAATATTAAAGCGATTCCCTCGGCATCAAAGCAGATGAACTCCCTGCAAATTGCCGTAAAAACGCGTATTAAACTGATTTACCGGCCCGTCACTCTTCGTGGATCAACGCCGGAAGAGCAGGCGAATAAGCTCACCTGGCAAAGAAGCGGCAATGAAATTCAGGTGAATAACCCGACGCCTTACGTCATTAACTTCAATGAAATTAGCGTGGGCGGGAAAACGCTGGCGCAGGTGTCGTATGTTTTGCCTGCTTCGACAGCCCGATTCCGCTTGCCGGACGGGGCCTCCGGCAATGCCCTGACATTTAAAATCATTAATGACTATGGTAGCCCCGGAGCATCACATCAAGCCAATTTGTAACCCCTGAACAAATGGCCCGTCCCGCGTTAAATAGGTTAATAGCGATGACAATAAAAAATAATAAATTGCGACCTGCGCGTTTGGCGACTCTTATCGCCTTAGCGTTTACCGGTATTCCACATGAGCTTTATGCAAGTGATTCGTTTAATACGGCGCTGGTAGAACTGGATAACCCGGGGGTGGGCAAAGCGGATTTATCTGCTTTCGAGTCTGGCTCCCAGGCGCCGGGAAAATACCACGTGGATATTATTCTTGATGACCAGCTAATGGACACCCGGGATATTTCTTTTGCGATGGCAAAGACCGCTGACGGTAATGAAGCATTACAACCCTGTCTGAGCATTGAACTCTTAAAACAATGGGGCGTGAAAACCGATCTTTTTCCGCAACTGGTGGTAGAAAAAAGTGATTGCGCCAATCTCCAGGCGATTCCGCAGGCCAGCGCCGATTTTCAGTTTGGCGCCCAGCGACTGGTTATCAGCATTCCCCAGGCAGCGATCGACCTGCCGGCAAGGGGCTATGTGCCGGCGGAAATGTGGGATGAGGGCATTACTGCGGCATTGCTCAATTACAGCCTGAGCGGGGCGAACGCTCGGGCGAAAACGGGCCAGGGCGCTAGCAGCGACAGCCAGTATGCGAACCTGCGTCCGGGAATCAATATCGGGCCGTGGCGTTTTCGCAACTATACCACCTGGTCACGGGAGTCCTCCGGCCAGGATAAATGGGATACCGTTTATACCTACGCGCAGCGCGCCATTATTCCGCTGAAAGGTCAGCTTACCGTTGGAGACAGCTCCGCGCCTGCCGATGTGTTTGACAGTATGCCGTTTCGCGGCGGCCAACTGGCGTCAGATGACGATATGTTACCGGATTCTCTTAAGGGCTATGCGCCCGTGGTGCGCGGCATCGCCCGAACCAATGCGCAGGTCGTGGTGCGCCAGAACGGCTATCAGATCTACCAAAGTTACGTTGCGCCGGGGGCGTTTGAGATTAGGGATATGTATCCCACCGGCGGCGCGGGCGACCTCGACGTGACGATTAAAGAAGCCGATGGCAGCGAACAGCACTTCACGCTGCCCTATGCCTCGCTGCCAGTATTGCAGCGGGAAGGCCGCTTAAAATACGCCATCACCGGTGGGCAATATCGCTCCTATAACAGCAGCGTGGATAAGACCCCTTTCGGGCAAGCCACCGCAATTTATGGTCTGCAGCACGGCATTACCCTCTATGGCGGCCTGCAAGAGTCAAGCAAATACCAGTCGCTTGCTTTTGGCGTGGGCAAAAATATGGGAGCGTTAGGCGCTATCTCCGCCGACGTTACCCAGGGTTGGTCAACGCCGGATAAAACGGAAAAATCACAGGGCCAATCCTGGCGAGCGCGTTACAGCAAAAACTTCGCCGAGACGGGGACTAACTTTTCCATTGCGGGCTACCGCTATTCGACCAGCGGCTATTACGGGATGCAGGAAGTCCTGGATTCCTATGGCGATAGCAGCGCGCTGCAGGACCGCAGGCGCAACCGCGCTGAGCTGACGATGAGCCAGACGCTGAGTCGTGAGTTGGGGTCGCTTACCCTCAGCGCGGCGCGGGAAGACTACTGGAATTCTGCCAGGTCGATGGCTTCCTGGAGCGTTGGATATAACAACTACTGGCACAATATTAGCTACGGTGTGACCTGGACATACAGCAAAAATGGCAGCGCTGCGTTATACGACGGCGGGCGCGCGACAAACAGCGACCATGACCAGCAACTGGCGTTTAACGTCAGCGTGCCGCTGGAGAAATTCCTCCCGCAAACGTGGGCAAGCTATGGCATGAACGCCAGCAAGAATAACGGAACGACGCACAATATCGGCATTAACGGCGTCGCGCTGGAAAATAACTCGCTGAACTGGAACGTCCAGCAGGGTTACGGTACGAATGGCGTGGGTTACATCGGCAATATGAATGGTGACTATAAAGCCACGTACGGTGAAGTGACGGCGGGCTATAGCTACGACAGAAATAGCGAGCGGCTTAATTATGGCCTGCAAGGAGGCGTTATCGCCCATGCCGACGGCATTACGCTTTCTCAACCGCTCGGTGAAACCAACGTCTTAATCAAAGCTCCGGGGGCGCACGGCGTGAATATTCGCAATCAACCCGGCTCGCGCACCGACTACAGGGGATATACGGTAGTCAGCAATATTTCCGTCTACCGAAAAAACGACCTGACGCTCGACCCGCAAAATATGCCTGATGATGTCGAGCTGGAGATCAACACCGATACGGTCATACCGACGCGAGGCGCGGTGGTGAGGGCCGATTACCTTGCAAAAGTGGGGCGCCGGGTACTCATGACCTTAACAGACAATAACCACTTTGTGCCGTTTGGCGCCGTGGTGACATTTGCAGATGGTAATAAAAGCAGCTTTATCGTCGGCGATCGTGGGCAGGTATTTTTAAGCGGAATGCCCGAGCAAGGGGCGATAGTCGCAACATGGGGCCGCCAGTCCAGCCAACAGTGCCGTGCTGATTTCAGCCTGCCGAAACAACCAACCTACGCTGGAATAACCGAGGTTAGCGCCAGTTGCCATCAGGAACGTTAAAAATGAGATTGATTTATTCTATTATTTTGCTCGGCTTAATGGCCGGTTGGAATAACGCGCGTGCCGGAACCTGCACGACAATTACCCCGCAGCTCTCCACGCTGTCTGTAGGAACGATTACCGTACCGCGTGATGCACCGGTCGGGACCGTTATTTATTCGGCAGGCGGGACATTTACGGGCTCTTACCTTTCAGGTTGTACTAACCCAATCATGCTGGGTTTCAGCATGAGATATAATAATGCGACGCTGAGCAGCTACGGTAATCACGTTTACAACACTAATATTAGCGGTATTGGTATTCGTTTTTCATCAAACGCTTACTTTGAAAACCCGAGTAATACATTCTCCTATAACGCACAGACCTCATATGTCGACTGGTACGGGGGCAACATGCAGCTGGTGGTCACCGGCCGGGTATCATCGGGCGCATTAACGCCGGGAACGATCGGAGTTGTGATGCTACAGGGCAGCGACGGCGTCTACCGTGATGGCCTGACCGCAACGCTGACCGATGGGACAATCAACGCGCTGGCCTGCAGTATTACTACGCCTCAGCTGACCTTCCCGATTGGCGATATTTCAGCATCAACGTTCGGCTCGACGGTAGGCACCACGCCCGCAGGCGCGCAGAATACGCAAAATCTGGGGTTAAGCTGCAACGCCGATACCAATATCACCGTTTCGCTGAGCGGCGTACAAAATCCGGATAGCGCCAATACCAGCGTAATGGCATTAACGGGGCAGGGCAGTGCCGGTACCGCGAAAGGTGTCGGAGTCCAGCTTTTATATAACGGCGCGCCGTTGGCCATCAATAGCCCGCTGTTATTAAAACGGTCATCGGGCGGGCAAGAAACGCTGCCGTTGACGGCCCGTTATTATCAGACCTTAACGTCCGTTGAGTCAGGCTCGGCAAATGCAACCGCCACGCTTAATTTGACGTACCAGTAACAGGTGAAAAAATGAAAATACACCACAAAAAAATGCTTCTTCTGGCTTTTCTGTGCTGGAAAGCTTTTGCTGCCGACAGCGTGAGCGTAGGCGTTACGGGAAATATTGTTGCATCGCCCTGTATATTTAATGGTGGAAATAGCAACCTCGATGTCAATCTTGGCGATATTCAGGCAAAAAATATGGTTACTCCGGGGTCATCATCCGACCCTGTGGCCTTTAATTTGCGGTTTACCAACTGCCCGGCGGGAACACGCAACGTAACGGCCTCCTTTAGCGGAATCCCGGATCCGGTTGCCGGCCCTGACTATTATATGAATAGCGGTACCGCATCAAACGTGGCGGTCGCGATGAGCGAAGCGGGCAGCGGCGCGCTTAAAGGGACGGGTTCAAGTATTATGGGCAACATCGCGGCAGACGGAACCGCTACCCTCGCCATGCAGGCCTCGGTAAAATCTATGTCAGGAGGAGCGACGCCCGGAAGCGTGAGTGCCGTTGTCGTCATGACACTACAGTACAATTAAATGGGCAACCGTTTCAGCGCGACGCCGGTTGCATATTTCTTTATGAAATCATGGTAACGCTGCGTCGTACTATTTCCGTCGTGAGCCAGGCCTTGTTTGCCTCATAGCCGGTAAAGATCCCTCTCTTTTACCCGTAATAGGCGTCGGTCAGTCTATTGCCTTCCACGGCGGGTTATATGCAAGGCAAAAAATCTATCTCAAAAATAGGTATTTTCGATGCATATTTTAATTTTCCAGCAACATCTGCCTCCCAATCCATAAAATACATTATTAATCAATGTATTGAACAATTTGTCGCATCTCCGATATCTCTCCTGTCAGGGTCTATGCTTATAAAAAGAGCCTGATAGGGGAATACCCCTTCTCCGGATGGGTTGAAGTGATAATCATTATCACTAACATAGCGGTATGTCCCGATGGCGTCAACCTATGAGGTAGAGCGATGAATTCACATGCAGGAACTTTCAATCCCGAAGATTTTAGCTGGCGTGGACTGGTCATGACTCCAGCCGCCGCCGCCCATATTCGCGATCTGGTCCGCAAACAGCCGGATATGCAGGGGCTGCGCCTGGGGGTTAAAACCAGCGGCTGCGCGGGTTTTGGCTACGTTCTCGAATTAATCGCCGAACCGGCGAAAGACGACCTGCTCTTTGAGCGCGACGGCGCGAAGTTATGGGCGCCGCTACAGGCCATGCCGTTTATCGATGGCACCGAACTCGATTACGTTCGCGAAGGCTTAAATCAAATCTTCAAATTCCATAATCCCAAAGCCCAGCACGAATGCGGCTGCGGCGAAAGTTTTGGCGTTCAGGCGGAGTAACTATGTCTCGTAATACTGAAGCAACCGACGATGTCAAAACCTGGAGCGGCGGGCCACTCAACTATAAAGAAGGCTTTTTCACGCAGCTGCAGACCGATGAGCTGGCGAAAGGCATAAACGAAGAGGTGGTCAGGGCGATTTCCGCACGCCGCAATGAGCCAGAATGGATGCTGGAATTTCGTCTGAACGCGTTTAAGGCCTGGCAGACGATGGAAGAGCCGCACTGGCTGAAGGCGCACTACGACAAGCTGAACTATCAGGATTACAGCTATTACTCGGCGCCCTCCTGCGGCAACTGCGATGACGCCTGCGCCTCTGAGCCTGGCGCTTTGCAGCAGACGGGCTCCAGCGCGTTTTTGACCAATGAAGTTGAAGAGGCGTTCAATCTCCTCGGCGTGCCGGTGCGCGAGGGGCGGGAAGTGGCCGTCGACGCCATTTTTGACTCGGTTTCCGTCGCCACGACCTATCGCGAAAAGCTGGCGGAGCAGGGGATTATCTTCTGTTCCTTCGGCGAGGCGATCCACGATCACCCGGAGCTGGTGCAGAAATACCTCGGTACCGTGGTGCCGGGTAACGACAACTTCTTCGCCGCCCTCAATGCGGCGGTGGCCTCAGACGGGACCTTCATCTATGTCCCCAAAGGCGTACGCTGCCCGATGGAACTGTCGACCTATTTCCGCATCAACGCGGAAAAAACCGGCCAGTTCGAGCGCACGATACTGATCGCCGATGAGGGCAGCTACGTGAGCTACATTGAAGGCTGTTCGGCGCCGGTACGCGATAGCTACCAGCTGCATGCGGCGGTGGTTGAAGTCATTATTCATAAGGACGCCGAGGTGAAGTACTCCACGGTACAAAACTGGTTCCCCGGCGATAACAACACCGGCGGGATCCTTAACTTCGTCACCAAGCGCGCGCTGTGCGAGGGTGTGAACAGCAAAATGTCGTGGACCCAGTCGGAAACCGGCTCGGCGATCACCTGGAAATATCCAAGCTGTATTCTGCGCGGGGATAACTCTATCGGCGAGTTCTTCTCGGTGGCGCTGACCAGCGGTCATCAGCAGGCGGACACGGGGACCAAGATGATCCATATCGGTAAAAACACCCGCTCGACGATTATCTCGAAGGGGATTTCTGCCGGCCACAGCCAGAACAGCTATCGCGGGCTGGTCAAAATCATGCCCACAGCAACCAACGCGCGCAACTTCACCCAGTGTGATTCGATGCTGATTGGTCCGGACAGCGGGGCGCATACCTTCCCTTATGTGGAATGCCGGAACAACAGCGCGCAGCTGGAGCACGAAGCGACCACGTCGCGGATCGGCGAAGACCAACTGTTTTACTGCCTGCAGCGCGGCATCAGCGAGGATGATGCGATTTCGATGATCGTCAATGGTTTTTGTAAGGACGTTTTCTCAGAGCTGCCGCTGGAGTTTGCCGTGGAAGCGCAGAAATTACTGGCGATTAGTCTTGAACACAGCGTCGGCTGATAACAAAGGAAATAAGATGTTAAGTATTAAAAATTTGCAGGTCGCCGTCGAAGATAAAGAGATTCTGCGCGGGCTGAATCTGGACGTTCGTCCCGGCGAAGTGCACGCCATTATGGGGCCGAACGGGTCCGGCAAAAGTACCCTGTCCGCCACCCTGGCCGGACGTGAAGACTATGAAGTGACCGGCGGTAGCGTGGAGTTTAAAGGCAAAGATCTGCTGGAGCTCGCCCCGGAGGATCGCGCCGGCGAAGGCATCTTCATGGCCTTCCAGTATCCGGTGGAAATTCCCGGGGTCAGCAATCAGTTTTTCCTGCAAACCGCGCTGAACGCCGTGCGCCGCTACCGCGGCCAGGAGCAGCTTGACCGCTTTGACTTTCAGGACCTGATGGAAGACAAAATTAAGCTGCTGAAAATGCCCGAGGATTTGCTGACCCGCTCGGTTAACGTCGGCTTCTCCGGCGGTGAGAAAAAGCGCAACGATATCCTGCAGATGGCGGTACTGGAACCGGAGCTGTGTATCCTCGACGAGTCCGACTCCGGGCTGGATATTGACGCGCTGAAGATTGTCTCTGACGGCGTTAACGCCCTGCGCGACGGTAAGCGCGCGTTTATCATCGTTACCCACTATCAGCGCATTCTCGACTATATCAAGCCGGATTACGTCCACGTGCTGTACCAGGGGCGGATCGTCAAATCCGGCGACTTTACGCTGGTCAAACAACTGGAGGAGCAGGGCTATGGCTGGCTTACCGAACAGCAGTAACGCGCTGCAACAGTGGCACCATCTGTTTGAGTCGCAAAGCGGGCAGCGCAGCCCGCAGGCGCATCAGCATCTGCAGCAGCTGCTGCGGCTGGGCTTGCCAACACGTAAACATGAAAACTGGAAATATACTCCGCTGGACGCGTTACTGAATCAGACCTTTGTCGCTGCTCCTCCGCAGGCGCTGACGGCGGCCCAGCGTGACGCGCAGGCGCTAACAGTGGAGGCATGGCGCCTGGTGTTTGTCGACGGCCAGTTTAGCGACAGCCTGAGCGACGATCTGGCCGCCAGCGGCTATGACGTGCAGGTGGATAACGAGCGTCAACAACTGCCTGACGCCGTTCAGCCCGAAGTCTTTCTGCATTTGACCGAAAGCCTGGCGACTACCGTCACCCGCATTCGGGTCAGGCGCAACCAGCGCCCGCAAAAACCGCTGCTGATTATGCACCTGACGCGCGGGCTGGCGGGCGATGAAATGAATACCGCCCACTATCGCCATCATCTGGAACTGGAGAGCGGCGCGCAGGCGACCATCATCGAGCACTATCTGAGCCTCAACGACCAGCGCCACTTTACCGGCGCAAGGCTGACGATGGCCGTGGCGGATAACGCCCACCTGCAGCATATCAAGCTGGCGTTTGAGAATGCGCAAAGCTACCACTTTGCCCACAACGACCTGGCGATCGGGCGTGACAGCTCCGCCTTCAGCAGCAGTTTTCTCCTCGGGAGCTCGGTGCTCCGCCACCACACCAGCACGCGGCTGAACGGAGAAAACAGCAACCTGCGAATTAACTCGCTGGCGATGCCGGTCAACGGCGAAGTCTGCGACAGCCGCACCTGGCTCGATCATAAAGTCGGATACTGCAACAGCCGCCAGCTGCATAAAACCATCGTCAACGACAAAGGGCGGGCGGTGTTTAACGGCCTGATTAACGTCGCGCCGCATGCGATCAAAACCGATGGCCAGATGACCAACAACAACCTGCTGCTCGGCCGCTTATCGGAAGTGGATACCAAACCGCAGCTGGAGATTTACGCTGACGACGTGAAGTGCAGCCACGGCGCGACCATAGGGCGTATTGATGACGAACAGCTGTTTTATCTGCGCTCGCGCGGCATTACGCAGCAGGCGGCGCAGCAGATGATTCTTTACGCCTTTGCCGCCGAGCTCACCGAAGCGATCGGCGATGAGGCGCTCAGGCAGCAAATACTGGCGCGTATCGGCCAGCGTCTGCCGGGAGGTAACCTATGACATTTTCTGTGGAACGCGTGCGCGCCGATTTTCCGCTACTCCATCGCGAGGTGAACGGCCAGCCGCTGGCCTATCTCGACAGCGCCGCCAGCGCGCAGAAGCCGGAAGCGGTGATTAACGCCGAGGCGGAATTTTACCGCCACGGCTATGCGGCGGTGCATCGCGGCATTCATACCCTCAGCGCGGAAGCCACGGCGAGCATGGAGCAGGTGCGCCAGCAGGCGGCGACGTTCCTCAACGCCCGCTCGGCGGAAGAGATGGTGTTTGTTCGCGGCACCACGGAAGGCATTAACCTCGTGGCGAACAGCTGGGGAAACGCCAACGTCGGCGCGGGCGACAACATCATCGTCAGCGCGATGGAGCATCACGCCAATATCGTGCCGTGGCAGATGCTGTGCGCCAGAGTGGGGGCGCAGCTGCGGGTGATCCCGCTGAATCAGGACGGAACCCTGCAGCTGGATGCGATCCCCGGCCTGTTTGACGATCGCACCCGCCTGCTGGCCATCACCCAGGTGTCTAACGTGTTGGGCACCGAAAACCCAATCGCCGCCCTGGCCGCTTTAGCCCATCAGCACGGCGCGAAGGTACTGGTGGACGGTGCGCAGGCAGTTATGCACCATCCGGTGGATGTTCAGGCGCTGGACTGCGATTTTTACGCTTTCTCCGCGCACAAGCTGTATGGCCCTACCGGGATTGGCGTGCTCTACGTCAAACAGGACATTTTGCAGGCGATGCCGCCGTGGGAAGGGGGCGGGTCGATGATCGCCACCGTCAGCCTGACGGAAGGCACCACATGGGCAAAAGCGCCGTGGCGCTTCGAGGCGGGAACGCCGAATACCGGTGGTATTATGGGACTGGGCGCGGCGCTGGATTACGTCAGCGCGCTGGGGCTGACGCATATCGCGGAATATGAACAAACCCTGATGCGTTACGCGCTGCAGGCGCTGGAGAGCGTGGCGGATTTAACCCTTTACGGCCCGCCAAATCGTCTGGGGGTGATTGCCTTTAATCTCGGCAAACATCATGCCTACGATGTCGGCAGCTTCCTTGATAATTACGGTATCGCGGTGCGGACCGGGCACCACTGCGCCATGCCGCTAATGGCGTTCTACGGGGTTCCGTCCATGTGCCGGGCATCGCTGGCGATGTACAATACCACGGAAGAGGTGGACCGGCTGGCGGCGGGGCTACAGCGGATCCGCAAATTACTAAGCTAAAGGAAGCGACTATGGCGGCGTTACCGGACAGAGACAAACTGCTGCGCAACTTTAACCGTTGCGCGAACTGGGAAGAGAAATACCTCTATATTATTGAGCTGGGACAGCGCCTGGCGCCGCTGAGCCCGGAGGAACACACCGCCCAGAATATCATTCAGGGTTGCCAGAGTCAGGTGTGGATCGTGATGGCGCAGGAGCAGAGCGGGGCTATCGCGCTTCGAGGCGACAGCGACGCGGCTATCGTCAAAGGACTCATCGCGGTGGTATTTATCCTTTATGACCAGATGACGGCCAAAGATATCACCGCTTTTGACGTGCGTCCGTGGTTTGAAAAAATGGCCCTGACGCAGCATCTTACCCCCTCGCGGTCGCAAGGACTGGAAGCCATGATCCGCGCAATTCGCGCGAAAGCTGTAAATCTTAGCTAGAATAAAACAGTAGATTTCATTCTGTTATGCACGACGGGAGGCTAGCCTCCCGTCGTGCATAACAGGCCTGGCGTTTTATCAGCGAAAGAAGGAATCTCAGTATGAAACGCGCTTCTCTCATCACCATAGCTCTTCTGAGCGCCCTCAGCGCGTCACACGCAGCCTGGGCCGTTGATTATCCTCTTCCTCCAGCCAATAGTCGTCTGATTGGTGAGAACCAGTTCTGGACGGTACAAGAGGGCGACCGCAACCTGCAGGCGATTGCCCGTCGTTTTGATACGGCGGCAATGCTGATCCTCGAAGCGAACGATACCATTGCGCCGGTGCAGCCTAAACCGGGTACTCAGGTGCTGATACCTTCGCAGATGCTGCTGCCGGACGTGCCGCATGAGGGCATCGTCGTCAACCTGGCGGAACTGCGCCTCTACTACTTCCCGCCGGGCGTCAATCAGGTGCAGGTCTATCCCCTGGGGATTGGTCAGCAGGGGCTGGAAACCCCGGAGATGACGACCCGTATCGGGCAGAAAATCCCGAACCCCACCTGGACGCCGACGGCGGGTATCCGCGCCCGTTCGCTGGAGAAGGGGATTAAACTGCCGCCGGTGGTGCCCGCAGGGCCGAATAACCCGCTAGGTCGCTATGCGCTCCGTCTGGCGTACGGCAACGGTGAATATCTTATTCATGGCACCAGCGCGCCGGACAGCGTCGGCCTGCGCGTAAGCTCCGGCTGCATGCGCATGAACGCAGCGGACATCCAGGCTTTATTCAATCAGGTGAAAAGCGGCACGCCGGTGCGGATAATCAACCAGCCGGTCAAATTCGCCGTGGAGCCGGACGGTAAGCGCTATGTTGAAGTTCATCGCCCGTTGACGCCTGATGAGACCAGCAACGCGCAGACTATGGCCTATACGCTTCCGGCGGAGTTTCATCAGTTTGCGGGGGATAACGCGGTTGATGAGGCGCAGCTTAAACGCGCGCTGACCCGGCGGGCAGGATATCCGGTGGTGGTATCCGCCAGCGGAAGCACTGCGTCGAGCCTGTCGGTGCAGAATAATACGCCGGTAGATGAAGCGAAAAGGGTGCAGTAGGCGGGAAAAGATAAGGCAAAAAAAATGGCGCACAGTGTGCGCCATTTTTATTACACAGATACTATTACTTACGGTATTTAGTAGCTGCGTTGTCCAGACGCTGGTTAGCGCGAGCTGCGTCATCTTTAGCAGCCTGAACGTCGGAACGCATTGCGTTCACGTCGTTGCTCAGCTGGTCAACTTTAGCGTTCAGAGTCTGAACGTCAGAAGACAGCTGATCGATTTTAGCATTGCTGGAGCAACCAGCCAGCAGAGTAGAACCCAGGATTACCGCGCCCAGTACCAGTTTAGTACGATTCATTATTAATACCCTCTAGATTGAGTTAATCTCCATGTAGCGTTACAAGTATTACACAAACTTTTTTGTGATGAGAATATTTTTTTACCTGAATACGCTTATTTTTGATCGTTCGCTCAAAGAAGCATCGAAATCATCACGTAACTTTAAAAAGGCGAGTGAAAACAGCGCGCTTCCATCGGATTCATCTTAGATAATCTCGCGTTAAATAGTAAATTCCGATTTGCATTTTTATTAATAGCGGCTAGTGCCGGAATAAAAAAAAGCGCCCCGAGAGGCGCTTTTAAAGGAAATACTAATTAACCTGTAAATTATTACAGCACGTGCACGGAAGCGGTATTGGTGGTTCCGCTCGGGACTAACGCGCCGGAAACCATAACAACCACGTCGCCTTTACGCGCCAGGCCGCTCTGCAGCGCCAGTTCTTTACCCTGGATGTAGAACGCATCGGTAGAGGAGATATCTTCAACCAGCTGCGCCACAACGCCTTTGCTCAGCACCAGCTGACGCGCGGTGGTTTCGTTGGTGGTCAGCGCCAGGATGGTGGCATCCGGGAAGTATTTACGTACGGCGCGCGCGGATTTACCGCCCTGGGTTGCCACAACGATCAGCGGCGCTTCCAGTTTCTCAGCCGTTTCTACCGCACCGCGGCACACCGCTTCGGTGATGCGCAGCTTACGGTTGTCGTTATTGTACTCAAGACGGCTGGTCATGACGCGGTCGGTACGTTCACAGATGGTCGCCATGATGGTGACCGCTTCCAGCGGGTATTTACCTTTCGCGGATTCGCCGGACAGCATAACTGCGTCGGTGCCGTCGAGGATGGCGTTGGCCACGTCGCCTGCTTCCGCACGGGTCGGACGCGGGTTTTTGATCATTGAATCCAGCATCTGAGTCGCGGTGATAACGACTTTACGCGCGCGGATACATTTTTCGATCATCATCTTCTGCGCGAAGATCACTTCTTCAACCGGGATTTCAACGCCCAGGTCGCCACGCGCAACCATGATGCCGTCAGAGGCTTCGAGGATTTCGTCGAAGTTGTTCAGGCCTTCCTGGTTTTCGATTTTGGAGATGATCTGGATCTTCTCGCCGCCGTGGGCTTTCAGGTGCTCACGGATTTCAACAACGTCAGAACGCTTACGGATAAAGGATGCCGCAACAAAGTCAACGCCCTGCTCGCAACCGAAGATCAGGTCCTGTTTATCTTTTTCAGCCAGCGCCGGCAGCGCGATAGATACGCCCGGCAGGTTAACGCCTTTGTTCTCGCCGAGGTCGCCGTTGTTCAGCACTTTACAAACAACTTTGTTGCCTTCGATAGCGGTCACTTCCATACCGATCAGACCATCGTCAACCAGTACCGTATTGCCAACGCTCAGGTCGCTGGTGAAGCCTTCATAGGTCACCGCAACGATTTCGTTATTACCGACAACGGATTTATCGGTGGTGAAGGTGAAGGTCTGGCCCGCTTTCAGGGAGACGTCGTTGCCGCCTTCCAGCTTAATGGTACGGATTTCCGGACCTTTGGTGTCCAGCAGGATTGCCGCTTTCTTACCGGTTTTACTCATCACATTGCGCAGGTTCTGGATGCGCTGACCGTGTTCCGCATAGTCACCGTGAGAGAAGTTCAGACGCATAACGTTCATGCCCGCGTCCAGCATTTTGGTCAACATCTCTTCGGATTCGGTTTTCGGACCGATGGTGCAAACAATTTTGGTCTTTTTCATGACAGTTTAATCTTTAAGTTGTGAAGGATAGGGATGGGGAATCTGACTCCGTGGGCGCACTGCCGCAGAGTTAAACCTGTATTACGAAAGTTGCTATGCCACGCTCTAAGGATAGGTGACAACAAAAGAGCGTGCAGAAGAATGTGTGCTGGCGGTTCAGCCCATGAAAAGAGGCAACGTGTTATGCGTTTAGTCATGCAATCCAATGCGCTGAAACCATTCAATAAGAATTTGCCGGGCATTATACGTTGCCAAATCCAAAAAAGAAAATGAAAACGATGTTTCATTTCTATAGTTACATACTTAACAAAATGCAAACTAATCCTATGCTTATGCGCAACACATTTTTTCATCATCTGACAAGATAAACAGAGTAGAAACGCGGGTTTATTCACAAGTTTGCCCGGGAAAAGCGGTCTCTGACGCGGAAACGGCACGCTGGTTTGCTTTAATCGGGAAATATATCAATAATGATTTGATTGATAATGAAAATTTGAGAGCGGAATACGATGGGAAACACAGCCAAAGATGAGGCGCTGTATCAGGAAATGTGCCGGGTGGTCGGTAAAGTCGTGCTGGAGATGCGCGACCTGGGCCAGGAGCCGAAGCATATCGTTATCGCCGGCGTGGTGCGTACCGCCCTCGCGAACCCAAAGATCAAGCGTTCCGCCCTGGCGCAGGAAGCGATGGAGAAAGTTGTCCACGCGCTTTCTGGAAACTAGCCGCCGCTGAGCACTACCCGCGTGCTTCAGGAAATCACAAAGCGAACCACCGCTTTCACCGCAATCTCGCAGTGGTGGGCAACCATCGCCTCATCATCAATCGCCGGCATCGGATCGTCCAGGTACAGGCTGCTAAAGGTGTAAAAGTTCGACACCTGATAGAAGCTAAAGCTGCTGATCAATCGATGCACATCGCGCGCTTCCAGCCCCGCCTGAAACACTCCCTGCCGCTGGCCGCGCTGCAGAATATCTTCCAGAATCGACAGGGCGGTGCGGTTTAGCGGTTTCAGCTGGCCCGAGCTTTTTAGCCACTTCCCGCGCTGCATGTTTTCCATACAGATGACCCGCATATAGTCGGCGTGAGTGGCGTGATAGCGCACGCTCCACTTCACCAGTTGCACCAGCGCCTCGACCGGCGGCACGTTTTCCAGCCCAAGCTGCTGCTCGGTTTCGCGGATCCTGGCGTAGACGTGCTGCAGCACGGCCTGATAAAGCTGCTCTTTCGTCTTGAAGTAATAGACCACCATGCGTTTGGTGGTCTGCGCTTCGGTGGCGATTTGCTCCATCCGCGCCCCCGACAGTCCATGCTCGGCGAAAACGGTAATGGCGGCGGCGAAGATCCGCTCTTTCAGAGACTGCGCTTCGTCATGAGCAACGACGGACATAACGGCTCCTTTTCTTGAGATGCAAAAAATACACATATTGATCACAATTTAGCAACCAACCATGGCGCGATTGAACCAAATGATACATATTCAGGTCATTACCTCAGCCAATGACCCGAGGACACTATGTTGCGCTCCATCGCCACCGTCTCGATCTCCGGTACCTTACCCGAAAAGCTCCATGCCATAGCAGCGGCGGGCTATCAGGGCGTCGAAATCTTCGAAAACGATCTGCTCTATTATACCGGTACGCCGGCCGATATCCGCCATCTGGCGGTAGATTTAGGGCTAAAAATCACGCTTTTTCAACCGTTTCGTGATTTTGAAGGCGTCAGCCGCAGCCAGTTCGCCGCCAATATGGAACGCGCCAGGCGCAAATTTGCGCTTATGCATGAGCTGGGCTGCGACACTATGCTGCTGTGCAGCAATGTTCAGCCGGACTGTTCCGCCGACGTCGAGCTGCAGATCGCGGATTTGCGCGATCTGGCTGAACTGGCGGAGCAGGAACAAATCCGCATCGGCTACGAGGCGTTGGCCTGGGGTACCCACGTCAACCGCTGGCATCAGGCCTGGTCACGGGTCAATAGCGTCAACAGTCCGGCGCTGGGCATTGTGCTCGACAGCTTCCACGTACTGGCGCGCGGCGATACGCTGCAGCGACTGGGGGAAGTGCCGCCGGAAAAAATCACCTTTGTGCAGATGGCCGATGCGCCGCTGATGAAAATGGATATTCTGGAGTGGAGCCGGCACTTCCGCTGCTTTCCCGGTCAGGGGCAACTGCCGCTGGTGGATTTTGCCTGCGATCTTACCCGCTGCGGCTATCGCGGTCCCTGGTCGCTGGAAATTTTCAACGACAGCTTCCGGGCGTCGCCCAACGGCGCGACGGCGAAAGATGGCTATCGCTCGCTGCTGTGGCTGGAAGAGCAGGTCCGTCAGCGGCTGCCGGAAAGTCAGGTGCCGCTATTTTCGCCCGCTGAACTCCCCCTCTACGCCGGGCTGGAGTTTATCGAGTTTGCCGCTACGCCGGCGCAGGCGGACGAACTTGGACAAAGGTTGACGCAGCTCGGCTTTGCCGAGGAGGGGAGCCATCGCTCAAAACGGGTCTCCCTCTGGCGCAACGGCGGGGCGCGGGTGATAGTCAACGCACAGCCGCACAGCTGGGCCGACCATTTTCACCAGCGTCACGGGGTCTCCCTCTGCGCCATGGCGCTGCGCGTCAGCCAGAGCGCGGCGATCGTGGAACGCGCCCGCGCATACGGCTACGCCACCTGGCAGGGCGATGCCGGGCCGAATGAAAGCCCGATCCCGGCGGTTTGCGCGCCGGACGGCAGCCTCATTTATCTGATTGAGGTGGGGGACGACATCTATACCCGCGATTTTCATCTGCGCGCGAACCTCACGCCGCGCGACGATTATCGCGGTATCGATCATCTGGCTCTCGGCATGGAAGCGGACAGTCGCGATAACTGGATTATCTTTTTTCGCAGCGTATTCGGTTTTATGCTCGAACATGAGCAAACCCTGCCCGATCCTTACGGGCTGGTGCGCAGCCTGGCGGTGCGCAGTCCGCAGGGCGACATTCGCCTCGCGCTCAATATTTCGCAAAGCCGCGCCACGCAAATTGCCCGTTCGGTCGCCTGTTATCAGGGCGCCGGTTTACAGCACGCGGCGTTTGCCTGCCGCGATTTACCCGCCACCCTCGCCGGCCTGCCGCAGATTGCGGTCGACGCGCTGCCCATTCCGGCGAACTATTATGAAGATCTGCTGGCCCGTTTTGGCGAAGGTGCTCAGGTTAACCTTTTGAAGAATCATCAAATTCTTTATGACCGTGACGGCGACGGCGGGGAGTTCCTCCATCTTTATACCCGCCCATTTTCTGCCGGACGCTTTTTCTTTGAATTGACCGAGCGGCGCAACGGTTACGCACTTTATGGTGCTGTAAATGCAGCTGTACGCTTGTCAGCAATGCAGTACACCTAGTAATGTAGCAGATGGTTCACAACCCAATGTCGCAAACACAATAACAACATCCGGCTGTACCCTATGACAGGAAACGACTATGAACTCTTATAGCCACAATCAGACGACGGCCGCCGCCGCGTCCGACGTGCGGCCTTCCCGGCGGCGTATCGGTATTCTTGCGCTGCTGGCCGTCGGCACCATGATCAACTATCTCGACCGCACGGTGCTGGGTATCGCCGCGCCGCAGCTGACCGCTGAACTGGGGATTGATGCCGCAATGATGGGCATCGTGTTCTCCGCCTTTGCCTGGACCTACGCGCTGGCGCAGATCCCCGGCGGCATCTTCCTTGACCGCTTCGGTAATAAAGTCACCTATTTTCTGGCGCTGACCCTGTGGTCGCTATTCACCATGTTCCACGGCCTGGCGGTTGGCCTGAAGAGTCTGCTGCTGTGCCGCTTTGGCCTCGGCGTCAGCGAAGCGCCCTGTTTCCCGGTTAACAGCCGGGTAGTGAGCGCCTGGTTTCCGCAGCAGGAGCGCGCCAAGGCGACGGCGGTCTATACCGTCGGCGAATATCTCGGGCTGGCCTGTTTTGCGCCGCTGCTGTTCTGGATTATGGGCAGCTTCGGCTGGCGGGCGTTGTTTATTAGCGTCGGCGCCGCCGGGGTGTTGTTTGCGCTGGTATGGTGGCGTTGTTACCGCGAGCCGCATGAGGATAAGCATCTTAATCAGCTGGAGCGCGAGCACATCGTCAACGGTGGCGGAATGTCCACCGGCGCGGAGCAGCATACCGCCTTTAGCTGGCCGCTGGTTCGCCAACTGCTGGCTAAACGGCAGATTCTTGGCGCCAGCATCGGGCAGTTTGCCGGTAATACGGTGCTGGTCTTCTTCCTCACCTGGTTCCCGACCTATCTGGCCACCGAGCGCCATATGCCGTGGATCAAAGTCGGCTTCTTCGCCATCATGCCGTTTCTCGCGGCGGCGGGCGGCGTCATGTTCGGCGGCTGGGTTTCGGATAAGCTGCTGAAGGCCACCGGCTCGGCAAACCTCGGGCGTAAGCTGCCGATTATCACCGGTCTCCTGATGGCGAGTACCATTATTGCCGCCAACTGGCTGACCAGCGATCTGGCGGTGATCATGGTGATGTCGTTCGCCTTCTTTGGTCAGGGGATGGTCGGGCTGGGCTGGACATTGATCTCCGATATCGCGCCGAAGGGCCTTGGCGGTCTGACCGGCGGCCTGTTTAACTTCTGCGCTAACCTTGCCGGGATCCTTACGCCGCTGATTATCGGTTTTATCGTTGCGGCCTCCGGCAACTTCTTTTACGCGCTTATTTATATCGGCGGCGCCGCGCTGCTGGGCGTAGCGGCCTATCTGTTTATTCTCGGCGATGTTAAACGTATCGAACTTTCGCAGTAGCGCAGTAGCAAAAGGAGCAGCAAATGGTGATTAGTGGAAATACGCGGCTGATAGCGCATCTTGGCTACCCGACCGCGAAGTTTAAAGCGCCGATGATTTACAACCCGTGGTTGGTTCATCAGCAGGTTGACGCCAAAGTGGTGCCGATGGGCGTCAAGCCCGAGGATTATGCCGCCTTTGTGCCGATGCTGTTTAAGATGACTAATATTATTGGCGCGCTGGTCACCATGCCGCACAAAATCGCCACCTGCGGGTTGGTGCAGCGTCTGAGTCCAACGGCGGCGATAGCGGGGGCGTGCAACGCGATTCGTGCCGAAGCCGACGGTACGCTGAGCGGCGATATGTTTGACGGCGAAGGCTTTGTCCTCGGTATCAAACGTAAAGGATTCGCGACGCGCGGCGCCCGGGCGCTGGTGGTAGGCAGCGGCGGCGTCGGGTCGGCCATTGCCGCTTCGCTGGCGGCGGCAGGGGTTAGCGCCCTGACGTTGTACGACGTCCAGGCGCAGACGGCTGAAGCGCTGGCCGGGCGTCTGCTTCAGCACTATCCTCGGCTGGATATTACGCTGATGCAGCGCGATCCGCAGGGGCACGATCTGGTGGTCAACGCCACGCCGCTGGGGATGAAAGAGGGCGATCCGCTGCCGTTAGATCCGCAGCGCCTGACGCCGGGAACCTTTGTCGGCGAAGTGGTCATGGCCCAGGAGTTCACCCCGTTACTGCAGGCGGCGCGGGCGGCGGGTTGTCCCATTCAGCGCGGCACCGACATGCTGTTTGAAATGATCCCTGCCTATCTGCGTTTCTTTAACCTGCCGGTAGCGACGCCGGAACAGTTGCGCGAGCTGGCGGAGATTTCCTACTAAACCGATCTGAACCTGCGTTACTCTATCGTTATATTTATAGTTATATAACGATTGGAACACCACGCCGCGGGTGACGTGGTCGGGGAGGGGCACTTTCCGGCCCAGTTGGTCGGTGAGGGTGCGGTCGGCAAAGGCCTGGCCGGCGAACAGGCTGGCGCTTTATAGCGTCAGGACGAAGAAAACGCGCGGATGTCTGGACATGATGGGCTCATTAGCAATGAATAATCGTTATATATTAAAGTACACAACAATGCCGAGCGCGATGGCTGACGGGCTATTTACCGCTAAAGAACAAGGTTATTGGTAAAAAACCTCTTCATCGGACATCCGTTCCTCAATTCGGCTGGCGACCTTTTGCAATGAGGCGAGGTACTTTTGCGCCGCCTGGTCGATAGTCATGGCCTGGGCCATATACACCAGGTTCAGGCAGCCGATGACCCGCTGCTGGCGGCGAATGGGGACGGCAATGGACGCGATTTTCTCCTCCTGCTGCCAGCCGCGAAAGTTTTCACCGTAGCCGTTTTGCCGGGTGCGTTCGAGGATGGCGACCAGCTTCTCCGGCTCGCGCGCCAGCTGATACTCCGCTTCCGGCCTGGCGGCCAGCATCTCAACGATCGGGCTTCGTTCATGTTCCGGGGCGAAGGCCAGCCAGGTCAATCCGGAGGCGGTCAGCAGCAGCGGCAGGCGGCGGCCGACCATCGCGCGGTGGAAGGAGAGGCGGCTGAAGCGGTGAGTAGTTTCGCGCACGACCATCGCATCGACGTCCAGAGTCGTGATATCGGTGGGCCATAAAACCTCCCGCAGCAGCTCGCCAAGCAGCGGCGTGGCGAGGGCAGAAATCCAATGTTCGTCACGAAATCCCTCACTTAACTGACGCACTTTAATCGTCAACCGGAAGCTGTCATCGGAGCGGCTGCGGCGCACGTAACCCTCGTTCTGTAGCGTTTCCAGTAGCCGCCTGACGGTGGTGCGGTGCAGGCCGCTAAACTCGGCCAGGGTGCCGACCGTCGCGCCTCCGTCGAATTTATTTAACAAATTTAATAACAATAACCCGCGGCTTAAACCGCGTACCGTTTTGTAATCCGCCGACGAATTTTGGTCCATGCTTCCTCTGTAAAAATCATATTAAACAATAATGTGCACCTGGTGCACGTTATGTGATGTTTTGATTGTAGCGCAAATCATCGCCCCTATACTGACCTCACTATAAAAATATATTCACATTTGGTTAACAAGTTGCCCGCATTGATTCTTCTGCAATGTTGGCAATGCGTTCGAAGCGTGAGGTTTTGAAAATGACAACATCTAATCCTGATATTCAACCGGCCGTACAGCACACCGCCCAGGTCGCGATTGTCGGCGCCGGTCCGGTTGGCCTGACCATCGCCAACTACCTCGGGCAGATGGGCGTGAGCGTCCTGCTGATTGAGAAGCTTGAGTCGCTGATCGACTATCCCCGCGCCATCGGTATTGACGATGAGTCGCTGCGGGCAATGCAGGCGGTGGGCCTGGTGGACAAGGTATTGCCGCATACCACGCCGTGGCACGCGATGCGCTTCATGACGCCGAAAGGGCGCTGCTTTGCCGATATTCAACCGATGACCGACGAGTTTGGCTGGTCGCGGCGCAACGCGTTTATTCAGCCGCAGGTTGATGGGGTGCTGTACGAAGGCCTTAGCCGCTTCCCCCACGTGCGTTGCCTGTTTTCCCGTGAAGTGGAGGCTTTTAGCCAAAATAGTGACAACGTCACGTTGAATCTCAAAGGCAGCGCCGGCGAACATGAAACCGTGCGCGCCGACTGGCTGGTGGCCTGCGACGGCGGAGCGAGCCTGATTCGCCGCACGCTCAATATCCCCTTCGAAGGTAAAACCGCGCCGAATCAGTGGATTGTTATCGATATTGCCAACGACCCGCTGGCGACGCCGCACGTCTATCTGTGCTGCGATCCGGTGCGTCCGTACGTGTCAGCCGCGCTGCCGCACGGGGTACGGCGCTTTGAATTTATGGTGATGCCCGGCGAAACCGAAGCCCAGCTCAGCGAGCCGCACAAGATGCGCCAGCTACTGAGCAAGGTGCTACCGGACCCGGACAACGTCGAGCCGATCCGCCAGCGCGTCTACACCCATAACGCGCGCATCGCCGAACGCTTTCGCGTCGATCGCGTGCTGCTGGCGGGCGACGCCGCGCACATCATGCCGGTCTGGCAGGGGCAAGGCTATAACAGCGGCATGCGCGACGCCTTTAACCTGGGGTGGAAGCTGGCGCTGGTGGTGAGGGGCAAAGCTGGCGAGGCGCTGCTCGACAGCTACCAGCAGGAACGGCGCGATCATGCCAAAGCGATGATCGACCTGTCGGTGACCGCCGGCAACGTGCTGGCGCCGCCGAAACGCTGGCACGGCGCGGTGCGCGACGGTATTTCGTGGCTGCTCAACTATCTGCCGCCGGTTAAACGCTACTTCCTGGAAATGCGCTTCAAGCCGATGCCGCAGTATCGCGAAGGCGCGCTGCTGGCGGAAGGCGAAGGCAAAACGTCCCCGGTAGGCAAAATGTTTATCCAGCCGAAGGTCACGCTGGAGGGCGGTCAGGTGACGCTGCTGGATGAGGTGATGGGCGCGAACTTTGCCATCATCGCCTGGGGCAGCAACCCGCTGTGGGGGCTTAACGATGAGCAGATAGCCCGCTGGCGCGCCGTCGGCGTGCGGTTTATCCAGGTGGTGCCAGAAGTACAGATTCATTGCGATCAGGACAACGTGCCCGGCGTCATCCGCCTCGGTGATACGCAAAACCGCCTGAAAAGCTGGTTCGCGCAGCACGATACCGCCATCGCCGTGGTGCGTCCGGACCGCTTCGTCGCCACCGTGGCCATCCCGCAAACCCTGAGCAAAAAGCTCGACGCGCTGGCACGCAAGATGCAGCTGGCCGCCACCCAGGCAGCAACGACGATTGAACAGGTGGCCTGATATGAATGCGTATCTTCATTGCCTCTCGCATACCCCGCTGGTGGGCTACGTTGACCCGGAACAGGCGGTGCTGGACGAAGTGAACGGCACCATCGCCGACGCGCGGGCGCGCATTGCCGCCTTCGACCCGGAGCTGGTGGTGCTGTTTGCCCCCGATCACTACAACGGTTTTTTCTACGATGTGATGCCGCCGTTTTGTTTAGGCATCGGAGCGACCTCTATCGGCGACTTCAGCAGCGCCAGCGGCGTT
The DNA here is from genome assembly GCF_015601345.1 of Klebsiella sp. BDA134-6. Classification (NCBI taxonomy): domain Bacteria; kingdom Pseudomonadati; phylum Pseudomonadota; class Gammaproteobacteria; order Enterobacterales; family Enterobacteriaceae; genus Klebsiella; species Klebsiella sp. BDA134-6. Next base: position 3,431,446 of record NZ_CP064784.1, on the reverse strand, counting down.
TTGCCGGTGCCGACGGCGCTGGCGGAGGCCTGCGCCCACGCGGTGATCAAGGACGGTATCGATCTGGCGGTCTCCTACTGCATGCAGGTGGACCACGGCTTTGCGCAGCCGCTGGAGTTCCTGCTCGGCGGGCTCGACAGGCTGCCGGTTCTGCCGGTGTTTATTAACGGCGTCGCCTCGCCGCTGCCGGGCTTTCAGCGTACCCGCATGCTGGGCGAAGCCATTGGCCGCTTTCTAACCACCCTCAATAAGCGGGTATTAATTCTCGGCTCCGGCGGCCTGTCGCATCAGCCGCCGGTACCGGAGCTGGCGAAGGCCGATGCCCATATGCGCGACCGGCTGCTGGGCAGCGGCAGGCAGCTGCCACCGGACGAGCGTGAATTGCGCCAGCAGCGGGTCATTAGCGCGGCGAAGCAGTTTATCGATGACCAGAACTCGCTCTATCCGCTCAATCCGGTCTGGGATACCCGCTTTATGAGCCTGCTGGAGCAGGGGCGGCTGACGGAGCTGGACGCCGTCAGTAACGAAGAACTGTCGGCGATGGCCGGGAAATCAACGCACGAAATTAAAACCTGGGTGGCCGCTTTTGCCGCGCTATCCGCATTTGGCCGCTGGCGCTGCGAAGGCCGCTATTACCGACCAATCCCCGAGTGGATTGCCGGGTTTGGCTCGCTGAGCGCCGCCGCGCAGAACTGAATTAACGGGAGAAGATGATGAGCTACCAACCGCAAACCGAAGCCGCCACCAGCCGTTTCCTCAACGTTGAGGAGAACGGAGAGACATTACGCATCCATTTTAACGACTGCGGCCAGGGGGATGAAACCGTGGTCCTGCTGCACGGCTCCGGCCCCGGCGCCACTGGCTGGGCCAACTTTAGCCGCAATATCGACCCGCTGGTGGAGGCGGGCTACCGGGTCATTCTGCTGGACTGCCCCGGCTGGGGAAAAAGCGATTCTATCGTCAACCGCGGCTCGCGTTCCGACCTGAACGCCAGGGTGCTGAAAAGCGTGATTGACCAGCTGGATATCAGCAAGGTGCATCTGCTGGGCAACTCGATGGGCGGCCACAGCGCGGTGGCATTCACCCTGACCTGGCCGGAGCGCGTCGGCAAACTGGTGCTGATGGGCGGCGGAACCGGCGGCATGAGCCTGTTTACGCCGATGCCGACGGAAGGCATCAAGCTGCTGAACGGCCTCTACCGTGAGCCGACCATCGAAAACCTGAAAAAGATGATGAACATCTTTGTCTTCGATACTCGCGATCTGACCGAAGCCCTGTTCGACGCGCGCCTCAACAATATGCTGTCGCGCAGGGAACATCTGGATAACTTCGTCAAAAGCCTGGAAGCCAACCCGAAACAGTTCCCGGATTTTAGCCCGCGTCTTGGCGAAATCCGCGCGCAAACCCTGATCGTCTGGGGGCGAAACGATCGCTTCGTGCCGATGGACGCCGGGCTGCGCCTGCTGGCGGGCATTAACGGTTCCGAGCTGCATATCTATCGCGACTGCGGCCACTGGGCTCAGTGGGAGCACGCGGAGAGCTTTAACCAGCTGGTGCTCGACTTTCTGGCGCGTCCCTGAGGAATCCTGATGACAACTTTATCTCTTGAACAACTGGCGCAGCGGCTGCGCGATGCCGAAACGCGCGGTCAGGCCATTGAACCGCTGCGCGATACGCTTGGCGTTGACAACGCGGAAGCGGCCTACGCCATCCAGCGGATGAACGTGCAGCACCACGTGGCGAACGGCCGCCGGGTGGTGGGGCGCAAGGTGGGACTGACCCACCCGAAAGTGCAGCAGCAACTGGGCGTTGACCAGCCGGACTTCGGCACTCTATTTGCCGATATGTGCTATGGCGATAACGCCGAGGTCCCGTTCTCCCGGGTGCTGCAGCCGAAGGTGGAGGCCGAAATCGCCCTGCTGCTGAAACGCGATCTGCCGCATACCGATACTACCTTTGATGAGCTTTACGCCGCCATCGACTGGGTACTGCCGGCGCTGGAAGTGGTCGGCAGCCGTATACGCGACTGGTCGATTGGCTTCGTCGACACGGTCGCCGATAACGCCTCCTGCGGCGTTTACGTGCTGGGCAGCCCGGCGCGGCGTCCGGACGGGCTGGACCTGAAAAATTGCGCGATGCGCATGACCCGTAATGAGGAGGAGGTCTCCAGCGGGCGGGGCAGCGAATGTCTTGGCCACCCGCTGAACGCGGCGGTGTGGCTGGCGCGCAAAATGGCCAGCCTCGGCGAGCCGCTGCGGGCGGGCGATATCGTGCTGACCGGAGCGTTAGGCCCGATGGTGGCGATTAACGCCGGCGATCGTTTTGCCGCCCATATCGACGGTTTAGGTTCAGTGGCGGCGACCTTTGTCGCCAAAGAGGAAGAGAGTGATGAGTAAACGTAAAGTCGCCATTATCGGCTCCGGTAATATCGGCACCGATTTAATGATCAAAATACTGCGCCACGGGCAGCATCTGGAGATGGCGGTAATGGTCGGCATTGACCCGGAATCAGACGGCCTTGCCCGCGCCCGGCGCATGGGCGTCGCCACCACGCACGAGGGCGTTGGCGGCCTGATGCGGATGGCCGAATTCGCCGATATCGATTTTGTTTTTGACGCCACCAGCGCCGGGGCGCACGTAAAAAACGATGCCGCGTTGCGCGAAGCTAAACCGGGGATCCGCGTTATTGACCTGACCCCGGCGGCCATCGGCCCGTACTGCGTGCCGGTGGTTAACCTCGAGGCCAACCTTGCCGAGGGCAACGTCAATATGGTCACCTGCGGCGGCCAGGCGACGATCCCGATGGTGGCGGCGGTCTCCCGGGTGGCGAAGGTCCACTATGCGGAGATCATCGCCTCGATTGCCAGCAAATCCGCCGGGCCGGGGACGCGCGCTAACATTGATGAGTTCACCGAGACCACCTCGCAGGCCATCGAGAAAGTCGGCGGGGCGGCGAAAGGTAAAGCGATTATCGTGCTGAACCCGGCGGAGCCGCCGCTGATGATGCGCGATACCGTGTATGTCCTGAGCGAAGCGGCGTCGCAGCAGGAAATTGCCGCGTCGATCGCCGAGATGGCGGCGGCGGTGCAGGCTTATGTGCCAGGGTATCGCCTGAAGCAGCAGGTGCAGTTTGAGGTCATCCCGGATGATAAACCGGTAAACCTGCCGGGGGTCGGCCGCTTCTCCGGCCTGAAAACGGCGGTTTACCTTGAGGTTGAAGGGGCGGCGCACTATTTGCCCGCCTACGCGGGCAACCTCGACATTATGACATCGGCGGCGCTGGCGACGGCGGAGAAAATGGCCCAGGCGATGAACGACACGGCGGGAGAAGCAGCATGAATGGTAAAAAACTCTATATATCAGACGTGACCCTGCGCGACGGGATGCACGCGATTCGCCATCAGTACTCGCTCGACAATGTGCGCCAGATTGCCCGGGCGCTGGACAGCGCGGGCGTCGATTCGATAGAAGTGGCTCACGGCGACGGGCTGCAGGGTTCCAGTTTTAACTACGGCTTCGGCGCGCACAGCGACCTGGAGTGGATTGAAGCGGCGGTGGAGTCGGTCAGCCAGGCGAAAATCGCCACTTTATTGTTGCCCGGCATCGGCACGCTGCACGATCTGAAAAACGCCTATCAGGCCGGAGCGCGGGTAGTACGGGTGGCGACCCACTGCACCGAGGCGGATGTTTCCGCGCAGCATATCGCCTTTGCCCGCGAACTGGGCATGGACACCGTAGGCTTTCTGATGATGAGCCATATGACCACTCCGGAGCAGCTGGCGCAGCAGGCCTTGAAGATGGAGTCCTACGGCGCGACCTGTATTTACGTGGTCGATTCCGGCGGAGCGATGAATATGAACGATATCCGCGATCATTTCCGCGCCCTCAAGGCGGTGCTGAAGCCGGAAACCGCCACCGGGATGCACGCGCACCATAACCTGAGCCTCGGCGTGGCCAACTCCATCGTCGCGGTGGAAGAGGGCTGCGACCGTATCGACGCCAGCCTGGCGGGGATGGGGGCCGGGGCGGGCAACGCGCCGCTGGAGGTGTTTATCGCCGCCGCCGACAAGCTCGGCTGGAATCACGGTACCGATCTGTACGCTCTGATGAATGCTGCCGATGAGCTGGTGCGCCCGCTGCAGGACCGCCCGGTGCGGGTTGACCGCGAAACGCTGGCGCTGGGCTATGCCGGGGTTTACTCCAGCTTTCTGCGCCACAGCGAAGTAGCAGCCGGGCGCTACGGCCTGAGCGCGGTGGATATTCTCGTCGAACTCGGCAAGCGACGGATGGTGGGCGGTCAGGAGGATATGATCGTCGACGTCGCGCTGGATCTGCTCAATCGTCATCAATAAAAGCAACGCGCGGCTGGCAACGTATCAGCCGCCATTCATCTGCTCCGCTTGTCCGGATATCGCAAAGGTACCCTATGACCCAAACAACGACTGCAAGCAATTCGCGCCTGATGTTAACCGTCGGGCTCTGTTTTATGGTGGCTCTGATGGAAGGGCTGGATCTGCAGGCGGCGGGGATCGCCGCCGTTGGCATGGCGCAGGCGTTCGCGCTGGATAAAATGCAGATGGGCTGGATCTTCAGCGCCGGGATCCTCGGCCTGCTGCCCGGCGCGCTGGTGGGCGGCATGCTGGCGGATCGCTATGGCCGCAAGCGAATTCTGCTGGGTTCGGTGCTGCTCTTCGGCCTGTTCTCAATCGCTACCGCGCTGGCGTGGAATTATCCGACGCTGCTGCTGGCGCGACTGCTGACCGGCGTCGGCCTGGGCGCGGCGCTGCCGAATCTGATTGCGCTCACCTCGGAAGCCGCCGGTCCGCGCTTTCGCGGCAGGGCGGTCAGCCTGATGTATTGCGGCGTGCCCATTGGCGCGGCGCTGGCGGCGGCGCTGGGCTTTTTCGGCCTCGCCGCCGCCTGGCAAACGGTGTTCTGGGTCGGCGGTATCGTTCCGCTGCTGCTGGTGCCGCTGCTGCTGCGCTGGCTGCCGGAATCGCCGGTGTTTCAGCGCAGCGCGCAGGGCGTGCCGCTGCGCACGCTCCTCGCGCCGGGCAATGCTACCGCCACGCTGCTGCTGTGGCTGTGCTATTTTTTCACGCTGCTGGTGGTCTATATGCTGATCAACTGGCTGCCGATGCTGCTAGTCGGCCAGGGGTTCAGCGCCAGCGAGGCGGCGGGAGTGATGTTTGTCCTGCAGTTTGGCGCCGCCTGCGGCACGCTGCTGCTAGGGGCGCTGATGGATAAGCTCAGCCCGCTGTGGATGTCGCTGCTGATCTATACCGGCATGCTGGCGTCGCTGCTGGCGCTGGGGACCGCGTCCTCGCTGACCGCAATGCTCTTCTCCGGCTTTGTCGCCGGACTGTTTGCCACCGGCGGACAGAGCGTGCTTTACGCGCTGGCTCCGCTGTTCTATCGCACCGAAATCCGCGCCACCGGCGTAGGCACGGCGGTGGCGATCGGCCGTCTCGGCGCGATGAGCGGCCCGCTGCTGGCGGGCAAAATGCTGGCGCTGGGCACCGGAACCGTGGGCGTGATGGCCGCCTCTGCTCCCGGTATTCTGCTGGCGGGGGCGGCGGTATTCTGGCTGATGAGCCGACAAAAGCGCGCGGCGCTGGCCTGAGCATTTTCGCTGATTCCCGGGGCGGCGCGATAAAGCCGCGCCTTGCCCGGGCTACCGGGCTGGTAGCCCGGGAATCCACCTTGCGCATCTATCCACTTTGGCATAGGTTAAATCATCATCCATTGATTCTTCCGAGCATCATGTCTTTTACATCCCGCTTACTAAGCGATATCCCCGGTATCCGCTACGCCTTTCTCGACGTTCATGAAACCGCCGCCTTTCCCTATAGCGAAATGGCGCCGGTTAAACTGGTTCACAGCAATATCGTGCATGAGTATCGCGCGCCGCAGGCGGAGCGACCCCACGCCGATGCGATGTTTACCGCCGTCAGCGGGCAGAAGATGGGCGTGGTGACCGCCGACTGTCTGCCGCTGCTGATGGCGTCGCGAGACGGGCGCTATGTCTGCAGCGTACACGCAGGCTGGCGCGGCGCGGCCAGCGGAATTATCGACAATAGCCTCGCGCTGTTTCAGCGTTATCACGTCGACCAGCAAGATCTGGTGGTGGTGAGCGGGCCGCATATTCATGCCTGCTGCTATGAAGTCACCGGCGACTTCTACCAGGCGCTGCTGGCGATGCCCGCCGGCGAACTGGCAAAACGCCATCGGCAGCAGCTTTTCCTGCCCCATCAGGCGGCGTCGGAGGGTGAACAGGCGAAAGCGACCGGTGACGACAATTTTTGGTTCGATCTGCGAGCCTTTGCGCGTCTCCTGCTGCGCGAGGCGGGCGTGCCGGATGAAAACATGGAGTGGCTGGGGAGCTGTACCTACTGTACGCCGCAACTGCTGGGGTCGTATCGCCGGCGTACGCATTTTCCGGCGCCGAAATCATTTCAGTATTCATGGATCATGCGCGAGCCTGGTGAGACGAAATGATGTTTGATGATGTGTAACATCGGCGGTCGTTTGCTATCTCTGCACTCCTTCAAACAAGGAGGATTGCAAAATGAAATTGAACCCGTTCGCTGTATGTTTCGCACCGCTGCTGGCCGCCAGCGCGTTTTCCGCTCATGCTGGCCCGCAGGCCCATGTGGTCTGCGCATATCACCACACGTTGGGCGATGACGCCATCATGATGTTCGGCAAACCGAATCAGGCCATGTGGCATGATTTTTTTGGTAATACCCATACCGATGCGGTTTCCACCTATCAAACCCTGCGCGACCAGCCGGAAACCACCTGCGATAACAAGGCCGACAGTTCCGCCTACTGGGTGCCTTCAATGAAGCTGCCGGATGGTCAGGTGGTGACGCCGGCGTATCAAAAAACCTACTATCAGACCAGCAAAGTGGAACAGTATCCGCTGCAACCGTTCCCGGCGGGTCTCGAACTGCTGGCGGGAGACCATCATGGCTCGGCCCCCAGCTCGCGGATTACGTTTTTGTGCGCCAACGGGAAAGGCTACAGCAACCAGGCAGGGGAGGTCTGTGGACTGCGTAAAGGCGGCGATGCGGTACAGTTTAATATCGGTATTCAGTTCCCCAACTGCTGGGATGGCGTCAACCTGAAGCCGGCTCACGGGCACAGTAACGCGGCATATGATGTCAACGGCGCCTGTCCGAGCGATTATCCGGTGAAAATCCCGACGGTAAATATGAACGTTGCCTACGTTCTGCCGCAGATAACCTCGCTGGATACCGCAAAAATTCAGCTTTCACTGGATCCGGTTATGGACGGCGATAAGCGCGAAGAGCGCTGGGGCAGTATCTATACGGCGCACGCGGATTTTATGAACGGCTGGACGGTGGAAGGGGCGCACTATATGACCGAGCGCTGCATGAACAAGGGGATCGACTGCGGCAGCGCGGTGCCGTATCGCTTCACGACGGCGAAGGAGAATGCGCTGGTGGACAGCACCGAGCCGACGGTTGCCCACGCCGCACCGGAAAACCTGGTGGTGAGCGATAACTGGCAAAACGGCGGGCGGACGCATAACCCGGAAACCATGACGCTGGTGAAATTTCCTATCCCGCCGCTGCCGCAGGACCAGGACGCCTCGCTGTTTAAATATCAGCTGCGGATCTACGGCGGTAAAGTGGAGACCAACGGCGCGGATCAGATCTTCTTCTATCCGGCGAACAATGACTGGAGCGCCAGCAGCGTGACCTGGAATCATCGTCCACCCTGCAACTACAGCTCACAGGCGTCGTTGTATCTCAATTCCAAACGCGAATACCGGATGGTGGATGTCGATAAAGCGGTGCGCAAGGCGCTGGCGGAAGGCAAAACCGAGATTTCGTGGTATATCGGCGGCGACCGCCAGGGCAATCGCTATCATTTCGACCCGGCGGGCGCGCAGCAGGAGCCGATGCTGATGCTGATGGGCTTTAAAAATACGCCGGAGATCTGATTGCGTCCCTTCCCCGAGCTACTGGACCGCAGATGGCTGTGGACCCGTAGCCCGGGCAGGCGCTTTGCGCCGCCCCCGGGATTAGAGCGCAGAGTGGCATAATTTCCCGGAGGCGATGCTGCGCATCTGTCCGGGCTACGGTATGGCCGACGGTGGTGAGCCCTTAGCCCCGCTAAGCGCAGCGCGAGCGGGGAAATTCACAACACCGTAAACCCGTGCGTGCCATCGCGCTTGAGCTGTTCAACCAGGCCGAACTCCCAGTCGAGGTAGGCCTGCATTGCCCCGGGGGAGTTATCGGTACCTTCATACGGGCGCTGATAGCGATCGCTGCGCGGCGTCGCCAGATGCGTCTCGCCGTGCTCGAGCGCAAGCCCGGCGTCAATCCACGCCAGAGTGCCGCCGCTCAGCAGTCGCACCGGTTTACCGGTTAACGCCGCCACCTCAGGCACTGCATAGCGGGCCAGCAGGCTGCTGCCGCAGGTGACAACGTAACGTTCGGCGGAAGGGATAACCTCCAGCGCCTGGCGCAGCTGCGAACGTATCAGCCAGTAAGCGCCGGGAATGTGCCGGGCGACATAGTTGGCGCTGGTGGTGAAATCCAGTACCACGGTGCCCGGTTCCCGCAGCTGTTCCGCCAGCTGCTGCGCAGAGATCTCCTCCGCCTGCGGACCAGGCGGTACGCGGCCTGCGGGGGTACCGCGCTCGCTAAAATCTTCCGCGCGCGCATCGCGTAAGACCGCCACCTCCCAGCCCATCTGCGCCAGCCAGGACGCCGTTATCGGCGCGCGTATCTCGTCATCGGCAACCAGCACAATGCGCGCCCCGCGCACGCTGGCGAAATGGTCGGTCTCCTGCACCAGCTGCCCGCCGGGCGCGCTGACGCTCTGCGGCAGATGGCCCGCGGCATACTCTTCCGGACTCCGGACGTCGAACAGATAGGTGGTGCGTGCGGGCTGCCGCAGCCAGCGCTGAAGGGTGGGGCTATCGATAAAGGTGACTCCGGCGCGCTCCGCCAGCTGTCTCACCGTCGCCGCGCGTTCGGCTGGGGCGCGAAAATCGGCGTCGTAGCGCCGCTGCTGGGCGCGCTCAAGGTCAAACCCGGCTAAGGTCCAGCCGATGGTGCCGTTGCGCAGCGCGTAGACCGGGTTGGGCAAACCGGCATTGCGCAGCGACTGCGTGCCGATAATGCTGCGCGTGCGCCCGGCGCAGTTGACGATCACCGTCGCCTGCGATGACGGAACCAACCCCTCAATGCGCAGCGCCAGCTCCCCGCCGGGCACGCTGATGCTGCCGGGAATATTCATGGTGTGATACTCATCGAAACGGCGCGCGTCGACCACCACTACCTCCTGTGGGCTATCGAGCAGCGCTTTCACTTCCCCGGCGCTCAGCGAGGGGGTATGCCGCTCGCTCTCCACCAGCTCGCCGAACGCTTTGCTCGGCGAATTGACGTCCTGAAACAGTTCCCCGCCGCTGCGCTGCCAGCCCGGCAGGCCGCCTTCCAGCAGGGCGACATTTTCGTAGCCCCAGCTCTGTAGACGCTCGACGGCTCGCTCTGCCAGGCCCTCGCCGCCGTCATAGACGGTAATCGGCGTCGTCAGGCGCGGTACGCGCCGAAAAATGTCCAGCTCCAGCTTGCTGAGCGGCAGATTGGCGGCAAACAGCGGATGGCTGCGGGCAAAGTCGGCCTCTTCGCGAACGTCGATCAGCGCCAGCTCGGCGCCGTCAAGCAGCGCCTGGCGCAGCTGTGTGGCCGGACGATAAGAGCAGGTGGGCATATTAATTATCCTTTGAGAGATCCCAGATATTGGGTAAGTGGCGGTTGGAGTAACCGGAGACAAATGGTTTGACGAGGCCTTCCGGGGTATAAACCGCGCGCCTGACGCCGCCGATATTGCCGCCGTAAACGTGGATACTGATCGAGACGCTATCCGCCAGGGCGTTGCTCACCCGGTGAATATCACCGTCGCGGGAAGAGACTTTTTCCACCTCGCCTGGGGAAAGGCGTTCAGCAACGCCGCTGACCACCGGCTGGCCGCGCTCGTCCAGGCGGTAGCGCTGATTCTCCTCCGCGCCGCGCAGCATGCCGATGGCGCCCCACACCCGATGGTCGTGAATCGGCGTCGATTGCCCCGGGCCCCAGACGAAGCTGACAATGGAGAAACGCTGTCCGGAGTCAACATGCAGCAGGTACTGCTGATAGTGGTGGGGATGCGGCAGGGTGTACTCTTCCGGCAGCCAGTCATCTTTTTTCACCAGCGCGGCCAGGCGCACGGCCACGGCGTCGAGCAGGGCCTTCTCGTCGGCGAACTCGCGATGCAGTGCATCAAGGTCTTGAATAAACTGGCGTAATTTTTCCACTCGCGGTGCGGTCATGGTCGCTTCCTGTTGTCGGGGCTGGTCTTTACGCTAGCAAAGGCGTTAATATAATTAAAATGCAATTTCCGCATATATTAATATGCAAAAATCACATTGATAGCCTACCCATCAAGCGTCATTGGCGCAGACAGTTTGAACACGGCCAGCGCGGAAGAACCGCAGCGTACACGTAGTACGTGAGGATTATTCGCTACGCTCCCCCTTCGGGCCGCCCTGAAGGCGTTCAAAACTCTATGAGTTTTGTCTGAGCACTGCCCAGGTTCAAAATGGCAAGCAAAATAGCTCTGATGGGCCAGGCTTTAAGGACGCTATGCGCATCGACGACATTGACGCACTGCTGGCCACCGTGCAGTTTTCCTCGCTTAACCAGGCCGCAGAATATCTTGGTATTACCCAATCAGCGATTACCCGGCGTCTGCAGCGTCTGGAACAAACCCTCGACGTGACGCTGCTGGAGCGTCAGACCCGGCCGCTCACCCTGACCGCCGCCGGGCACCGGGTTTACGAGCAGTGTTTGAGCATCAAGCGGGAGACCAAAAAGCTGTACGGCCTGCTCGACCCCGAAGCGGAACCTCACGGTATTCTGCGTCTCGGCGTGCCGCAGAGCGTGGCGGAAATTGCCCTGCAGCCGGCGCTGGCCGCGCTGCGCCAGCAGTTTCCCGCTCTCCAGCCGCAGGTGACCTGCGGCTGGAGCGGTCTGCTGCAAAAGCGCCTCGAGAGCGTCGAGCTGGACGGGGTGCTGGCGATGGGGCCTGAGCAGCAACGCTTTGCCGAAGGCTACAGCGGAAGGCTGCTGTGCCCGCTGGATATCGTGGTGATAGCGGCGAAAAGCTGGCGCCTGCACGCCGGAGCGCTGCGCGACTGCGCGGAAAAAGGCTGGGTGCTCAATCCCGACGGCTGCGGCCTGCGGGCGGGGCTGATCCGCGAGTTGCAGTCCCAGGGGCTGCGCTTAGCGCTGAATGTCGAGACCGCGGGCGCCCAGCTGCAAATCAGCCTCGTGGCGCAGGGGCTGGGGCTTGGCCTGGTGCCGCGCGCCGCGCTGGCCGCCAGCCCGTGGCGCGATGACGTCGCCGTGCTGACCCTCGCTGACTTCCAGCCCGCGGTGCATCTGTGGTTGGTTCACGCGCAGAATCTGGCTAATCTGAGCCAGCCGATGACTTTTTTCGCCGGCAAAGTCGTTCAGCAACTGAACGTATCTGACTGAAACCTAAATACAATTTTTATCAATGCTTATCTCGCATATTAAGATATGATAAAAATGCATTTTGTTCATTAAGAGCCCGTGTATAGGGTAATGAAAACGCGCCGCCGCAGCGGTCCACTCATTATCCTGCTACAAGGAGTTCTGCATGAGCATTCAGTTTCTCGGCATGATCGGCCACCGCCTGTCGTCGGAAACCATCGCCCCGGTCGGTCCGGTTTTTGACCGCGATTACATCGTGCGTTTCGCGCAAACCCACGAGGCTGCCGGGTTTGACCGCCTTCTGGTGGGGCACTGGTCCGATCAACCCGATGGCTTTCTGGTGACCGCGCTGGCGGGCCTGTCGACGCAAAAGATCGGCTTCCTGTTGGCCCATCGTCCCGGTTTTGTCTCGCCAACCCTCGCCGCGCGTAAGTTCGCTACCCTTGAACACCTGCTGGGCGGCCGTCTGGCAGTGCATATCATCAGCGGCGGCAATGACGCCGAGCAGCGCCGCGACGGCGATTACCTCGATCACGACCAGCGCTATGCGCGTACCGATGCCTTCCTTGAGACCGTCCGCAAGGTGTGGACCGCCGAACAGCCGGTGGATATCGCCAATGATTTTTATCAGGCTGAACAGGCGTGGTCGGCGATTCGCCCGCTGCAAAAGCCGCATATTCCCCTCTACTTCGGCGGCTCCTCGGAAGCGGCCATCGCCGTGGCCGGTAAACATGCCAACGTTTTCGCCCTGTGGGGAGAGTCGCTGGCGCAAACCGCGGAAACCATCCAGCGCGTGCGGGCCGAGGCGGCGAAACATCAGCGCGAAATCGACTTCAGCGTCTCGTTCCGGCCGATTATCGCCGCGACCGAAGCCGAGGCCTGGGAGAAAGCCGAGCATATCCTGCATGTCGCCACCGAGCGGGCGGCGCAGAGCGGAGGCGGTTTCAAAGCCAAGCCCGACAGCGTCGGGGCGCAGCGTCTGCGGGCGACGGCGGCGCAGGGCAAGGTGGTGGATAAACGCCTGTGGACCGGGATCGCGCAGCTGGTAGGCGGCGGCCACAACTCCACCGCGCTGGTGGGCACCCCGGAGCAGGTCGCCGACGCGCTGCTCGATTACTACGACCTCGGCGTGCGCAACTTCCTGATCCGCGGGTTCGATCCGCTCAACGATGCTCAGGAGTACGGTAAGGCCCTGCTGCCGATAACCCGCGAAAAAGCCGCCCTGCGCGCGGTGGCGGAGCGCGCATCGTGATCGATCAGGCCAATGATGGCTGGGCGCGGCGGTTAATGGAGGTGCGCCAGCTGATGGCGGAGCAGGCGGCCAGCCTTGACGCCAACGGCGAATTTCCCCGCGACAATATCGACCGTCTGCGCCAGCGCGGTTTTTTAAGCCTCGCCGTGCCGCAGCAGTACGGCGGGGCAGGTGCCGATCTTCCCAGGCTTCAGCAGGCGGTCGCCGCCATCGCCTGGGGCGAACCGGCGACCGCGCTCATTGTTTGCATGCAGTATCTGCATCATCTGCGGCTGGCGGAAAACGCTGGCTGGGCCGAGCCGCTGCGTCAGCGGGTTTTTCACGATGCCGTCGAGCGGGGCGGTCTGATCAACAGCCTGCGGGTGGAGCCGGAACTCGGCTCTCCAGCGCGCGGCGGCCTGCCGCAAACCGTGGCGACCCGCCGCGCAGGGGGCTGGCAAATTAACGGTCACAAAATTTATACCACCGGTGTTGAGGGACTAAGCTGGCTGGCCGTCTGGGGACGGAGCGACGACGCTCGGCCACTGGTCGGCACCTGGCTGGTTCCAGCCGACAGCGAGGGCGTCAGCGTGGTGAAAAGCTGGGATCACGCCGGAATGCGGGCAACCGGCAGCCACGAAGTGGTGCTCAACAATGTGCGGGTGGCCGATGAGTATGCGGTGGACGTGTGGGCGGCCGATGCGCCTCCCGCGCCGGACGCCGAGCAGTTTCGTCTGTTTGCCAATCGCCATACGGCGCTACTGGCGGCGATCTACGACAGCGTGGCGCGCGCGGCCCGCGACTGGCTGGTGACGTGGCTGGGTACGCGTATTCCGGGCAGCCTTGGGCAACCGCTTTCCAGCCTGTCGCGCGTGCAGGAAAAAGTCGGCCAGATTGACGGATGGCTGCTGGTCAACCGCAGCCTGCTGGAAAAGGCCGCGCAGCTGGGCTTTTCCGCCATTGAGGCGAATCTGGCGAAAGTGACGATTACCGACAACGCCATTCAGGCGGTAAACCTGGCGCTGGAGCTGACTGGCAACCATGGCCTGAGCCGGCAAAATCCTCTGGAACGCCACTATCGCAACGTCCTGTGCGGTCGGGTACATACCCCGCAGAACGACAGCGCGTGGCTGGCGGCAGGCAAATACGCTTTTCAAAAATAAGGATAATTCATATGCGCAAACTTCATTTTACCCGTTTAGCCGGGGCGCTGATGCTGCTGGCGCTGAGCGGCTATGCGGCGGCTCAGGAGCGAATCACCCTGCGAATCGCCGATCAAAAGGGCGGCATGCGCTCGCAGCTGGAGGCCGCCAACGCCCTGCAGGATCTCCCCTACGAGATTAAATGGGCCGAGTTTCCGGCCGCCGCGCCGCTGGCGGAAGCGCTTAACGCCGGGGCGGTGGATGCGGGGATTATCGGCGATGCGCCGCTGCTGTTCGCGCTGGCTAACGGCGCGCCGGTCAAAGCTATCGCCGTCGATAAAAGCAACCCTGCCGGCACCGCGGTGCTGGTCTCGCCCGGCAGCGCGTTGAAGAGCGCCGCGGATTTAAAAGGCAAACGCATCGCCACCGGTAAAGGGTCGATTGGCCACTTTGTGGCGCTGAAAGCGCTGGAGCAGGCGGGGATTTCGCCGAAAGAGGTGCAGTGGGTGTTTCTCGGCCCGGTGGACGCCAAAGTGGCGCTGCTCAACGGATCGGTTGACGCCTGGGCGACCTGGGAACCCTATACCACGCAGTTGGTGAAGACCGCGGAAGGAAAGATTCTGGTCAGTGGTAAAGGGCTGCTGCCGGGCAACACCTTCCTGGCGGCAACCGATGATGCCCTGAAAGACCCGCAAAAACGCGCGGCCCTGCAGGATTACCTTACCCGCCTGGCCGGCGCCGAGCGCTGGGCCTACGCCAACCTTGATAGCTACGGTAAAACGCTGGGGGAGATTATTCGTTTCCCGGCGGATATCGCCCGCGCGCAGTTTGCCAATCGCCAGTCACAGTGGCAGCCTCTGGACGCACAGACGGTCGCTCAGCAGCAGTCGACGGCGAATTTTTACCTCGCCAACGGACTGATCCGCGCAAAGCTGGACGTGACGCCGACGTTTGATAACGGCTTTAGCGTGCCCGCCGCCCAGGCCCATGCGGAGGTGACGCCATGATGAAAGCCGCTTTTTCCCGCCGTCGTTTCTTACGCTTGACCGGCGGGCTCGCGCTCGCCGGGGCATCCCTGCCGCTTTGGGCTCACGATATGGCGGCCATGGCGAGCGGGGAAGAACATCCGGCGCTGCGCCTGGCGCAGCCGTATAAAATCAAGCTGGCGATTAACAAAAGCGCGGTGTGCCTGGCGCCGGTTGCCGTCGCCGAGCAGCAGAAGATCTTCAGTAAATACAATCTCGACGTGGAGTTCGTTAACTTCGGCAACTCGACGGACGTGTTGCTGGAGGCGATTGCCACCGGCAAGGCCGACGCCGGCGTCGGGATGGCGCTGCGCTGGCTGAAGGCGCTGGAGCAGGGCTTCGACGTGAAGCTCACCGCCGGAACCCACGGCGGCTGCCTGAACCTGCTGACGGCGAAAAACTCGCCGTTCGGCGGCCTGGAGAGCCTGAAAGGGCAAACCATCGGCGTCACCGATATGGCCGGGCCGGATAAAAACTTCTTCGCCATCTTGCTCAAGCGCCACGGCATCGACCCGATAAGCGATGTACAGTGGAAAGTCTATCCGGCGGATCTGCTCAGCGTGGCGCTGGATAAACGCGAAATAGCAGCCATCAGCGGCAGCGAGCCCTTTAGCTATCGCCTGCTGGCAACCGGCAAGTATCAGCTTATCGCCAGCAATATGACCGGCGATTACGCCAACCTGAGCTGCTGCGTACTGGGCGTCAGCGGTAGCCTGGCCCGCGATCATAAACCCGCCGCCGCCGCGCTCACTCAGGCGATTCTTGAGGCGCACAGCTATGCCGCCGCGCACCCGGAAAGCGTGGCGCAATCCTTCCTCGCCCATGCGCTGAATACCAATGAGGCGGAGGTCAGCGGCATTCTCCACGGCCAGGGGCACGGCCATCACGCGGTGGGCGAGGCGTTTGTCAAAGAGCTGACCCAGTACGCCGTAGATCTTCAGCGGGTGCAGGTCATTAAGCCGGGCACCGATCCCCATCAGTTTGCGGAGAGCATTTATGTCAACGTTTTCGCCTGAACGGGCGCTGGCGCGTGCGACAAGCGGCAGACCGCTGTGGACGGAAGGCCTGCTTGCCGCCGCGCTCTGGCTGCTGGGCGGCCTGTTTACCCTGGCCTGGCCCGATGCCGGGCGGCGCTGGCCGTTTAGCGAAGGGTGGGCGCTGGCGCAGTTCACTCTCGGCGGCGGGCTCTTGCTGCTGGCGCTGAGCTACCGCTACTGGCGGCAGCGCGGGGCTCGCCTGCAGCATGCTGGAAAGTGGCTGGCGCTGCTGCCGGTACTCTTTGCGCTGTGGGAGGGGCTGACGGCAAAGACGGCCTTTCTGCCGGTGCCGTTTTTCGCGCCGCCGCAAGCGCTGATTGAGGTACTGTACGATGACTGGCCGCGCCTGCTCGATAGCCTGCTGCATTCGCTGGGACTGCTTGGGCTCGGGGTGCTACTGGGTACCAGCTGCGGCTTTATCAGCGGGCTGGCGATCGGCTGGTCCCAGCGGATCGGCTATTGGGTGCATCCGGTGTTGCGTCTGCTGGGGCCGGTGCCGTCCACCGCGCTGCTGCCCCTGTGCCTGTTTATTTTCCCTTCCAGCTTCGGCGCCAGCGTATTCCTGATTGCGCTCAGCACCTGGTTCCCGGTGACCGTGCTGACCTGGTCCGGAGTGATCGGCATCGATAAGGCATGGTATGACGTCGCGCGGACCCTGGGCGCCAGCCAGCGCTTCCTGATCCTGCGCGTGGCGATCCCCGCCGCGCTGCCGAACGTCTTTGTCGGCCTGTTTATGGGGCTTGGCGCATCGTTTTCGGTGCTGATCGTCGCCGAAATGGTCGGGGTGAAATCGGGTATTGGCTTTTATCTGCAGTGGGCGCAGGGTTGGGCTGCCTATCCCAATATGTACGCGGCGCTGCTGGTGATGGCGCTGCTCTGCTCCGGCCTGATTAGCGGACTGTTTATGGTGCGCGACCGGCTGCTAAGCTGGCAGCGGGGAGGCATGCAATGGTAACCGTGAACGCAATACCTCAGGCGGCATCGGCCGGCGCGGCGGTGTCGATAAGCCATCTGCATCACGCTTTTAGCCTTGGTAAACAGACGGTGCCGGTGCTGGAGAACATCAGTCTGCAGCTGCGGCCCGGAGAGAGCGTCGCGCTGCTCGGCCCCTCGGGATGCGGTAAATCCACTCTGCTGCGGCTGCTGGCGGGACTGGAGCCGCAGCAGGCCGGGCAAATTCAGATTGATGAGGCGGCGATGGGCGGACCGGGGCCCGAACGGATACTGGTGTTTCAGGATCCGACCCTTTATCCGTGGCTGACGGTGCGGCAAAACGTGCTGCTGGGGCCGCAGGCGCAGGGGAAAAAGGGGCTTGAGCCAAAGGCCGATGCGCTGATTGCGCGAATGGGGCTGCAGGCGTTTAGCGAAGCGTGGCCGCGCCAGCTCTCCGGCGGCATGGCGCAGCGTGCGGCGCTGGCGCGCGCGCTGCTGAACGAACCGCGCCTGCTGCTGCTTGATGAGCCGCTGGGCAAGCTGGATTCGCTTACCCGCATCAGCATGCAGCGGGAGCTGATCGCTCTATGGCAGCAGCAGGGCTATACCAGCCTGCTGGTCACCCACGATATTGAAGAGGCGCTGCTGCTCTGCGATCGGGTGTTAATCATGTCACCGCGACCGGGACGGATTATCGCCGAGTTTGCGCTTCCGCTGGCGTATCCCCGCCATCGCGACAATCCGCTGCTGCTACAGCATCGGCAGGATATTTTGCGCATTCTTGGCCAGGGTGAGGACTGGTAAGGCAAGGCGTTATCCGGGGCGTGCTGATTCTGACCGTTTGGCGGGGATTCCCGGGGGCGGCGCTAGGGCCGCGCCTTGCCCGGGCTACAGTGTGCTAGCCCGGATAAGGCGCCGCGATCCGGGACAGGGATAAGGCTTAAAAATCCATCTTCACCGTAAACTGCACTTCCCGCGGGTCGCCGATCTGGTTACCGAGGTTGTTGGTGCCGATGGAGGAGGTGTAGTAGGTCTTATCAAACAGATTTTTCACGTTAACCTGTAGCGTCACCGGATATTGCAGCTTCATCTTATAGGCCGCAAACACATCCGCCACCGCATAGCCCTGCAGATAATAATCTGCGCCGTTGGTACCGGAACGTTTGCTTACCGCGCGACCGCCGCCGCCCACCGTCAGGGTATTGCTGTCGTAGACGTTGTGAATGTCGTAGCTCAGGAACAGCGAACCGGTGTGTTTCGGCACGTTCGGCAGCGGTTTGCCTTTGTAATCCGGATCGTCGGTGACTTTCGCATCGGTATAGCCGTAGCTGGCGATAACGCTCAGGTTATCGGTTAGCGACCCGGCCACGTCCACTTCGACGCCGCGGGAGCGTACCTTACCGGCGGTTTTTGCCACCGTCTCATCGCCCACGGATTCCGTGTAGAGGACGTTGCGCTTATCAATATCAAACAGCGCGATATTGGCGGTGATGCCATTGAACAGATCGAACTTCGCGCCCAGCTCGTACGCCGTGGACTCTTCCGGCGGCAGATTGCCAATATAGCTGGCGATGGAGGACTGCGGCATAAACGACTGCGCCACGTTACCAAACAGGGAGATGGACGGTGTCAGCTTATACACCAGGCCCGCTTTCGGCGTCCATTTCTGGTCGCTGCTGTCGGTATTGACGTTAAACGGGCGACCTTTCCCGGCGTACTGGGTGTAATACTGATAGCGCACTCCGGCAACGGCGATCCACTTATCGCTAAGATAGAGCGCGTCCTGGACGTAACCTGCATAACTCTCCTGCTGAATACGCTGATCGCTATCGGATGCCGAAACGCTGGAGCATTTGTCGAGCGTACCGTAGACCGGGTTGTAGATATTAAATCCCTTGACGTTCTTACAGCGGATCATATCGGTGCGCAGCAGATCGTAATTCTCATAGGCCAGGCCGGTGAGGATCTCGTTATAGAAGCCGCCAATGACCACGTTACCCTGTAAATCCGCCCGCGTAGCGTGCATCTTCTGGGTTGAACCGTGGGTGGCGTCGACGCGGCGGGTCAGGTTGCCGGTCGCCGAGTCGTAGGCCATGACCCGGGCCTGATCGTCGTTGTAATGATCCTGGCTGTAGCTGTAGTCGAAGCGGGCGGTCCAGGCGTCGCTGAGACGGTATTCGGCATTCAGCTGCGCGAGATCGGAATAACCGTCGGTAATATTAAACGGTTCATCAAAACGCGTTTTGCGATCGACGTTCACCGCATGGCCGGTGTTCAGATCGAAGATGGTGCCACGATCGAATGGGGTACTGTAGTTACGGTGAGAATATGAGACGTTCACCGTTGCGCGCTCGCCGAACCAGGTCAGGGAGGGGCTGATAAAGCTGCTCTTCTGTTTGCCGTAATTACGCCAGTAATCTTCATGCTGATATTCGCCAATCACCCGATACGCCAGCGGCGTCCCGTCGATGGGGCCGGTGACGTCGAACTGGCCGGTACCGCCGCCAAAGCTGGTGGAGGTGGCGGAGACGGATCCGCCGAAGCTACGCTCCGGGCGTTTGGTGACGACGTTGATCAATCCGCCAGGGTCGAGAATACCGTACAGCGTCGAGGCCGGGCCTTTGAGCACTTCGACGCGTTCGGTGGCGGCGGTGAAGCTGCGCGGCAGTACGGTGCGCAGGCCGTTGGTCATGATCGAGCCGTCGCGGTTGGCGCCGAAGCCGCGGCGGGTGAAGGCGTCCTGAGTCCCGCCGAGGGTATTGGTTTGTACCACGTTGGCGACGTTATACAGCGCTTCGTCGAGGTTGGTCGCATGCTGATCCTCGAGCACCTGCTCGCTGACGGTATTGACCACCTGCGGAATATCCAGCATCGGCATGGTAGTCAGCGTGGCGGTCGAGGTATTAACCGGCTGGTATCCCTGGGTAGCGCGTTGCTGGGTGCCTTCAGCCACGACCGTTATGGTCTCGTCAGCGGTTTTTTTTGTTTTATCGGCGCTATTTTCCGCGGCCACTAATCCCGGTGAGGTGAAAAAAATCAGTGAAAAAAGCGCACGCCCTTTTAATGCCGAAAAAGGGCCATTTAATGGAATCATTTTTGTGTCTCGTGAACGAACCTCGCCTTTGCGGAGAGGTAAAGCCAATAAAATCATTGCCCTGAAAAAGAAAGCTATCTGTTATTAACGCCAGAAGGCGCGCAGATATGTAATTGAGAATCATTCAATCACGAAGGAATGTAGTAGTAAACGTTATGTAAGATAAAAAAGCGCCGACGCAAATAATCACTCACTCAGCGCTGAATAAGCAGAGCGGATATAAAATAATTCGTTGTTTTTATTGTTGATTAATCCATGTGCTGCAGGTGCGGTTGTTGGTAGTAGACCGCCATTGCCGATGCGGTCGCGGGGTATTGACTACTACATTCATCCGCCGCATGATCAAAAGAGAATGAGATGTATTTTTGTTTGAGTGCGGAACGAGCGGGCCTGGCGCCACGCCGTTGCGGCGCGGGAGCGAGTTATGCCACAGCGGGTGTTGCCTGCAGAGCAGGGAATCGTCCTCGATTCCCTGTCGGCCGGATATGGCCAGACGCTAATTGTCGATAATATTCATCTGACCATCCCCCACGGGAAAATGACGGTACTGGCCGGCGCTAACGGCTCGGGGAAATCGACGCTGCTGTCGACCATCGCCCGGATGCTCAAGCCGCTGGGCGGCTGCGTACGTCTGGACGGCGAGGTGATTCATCAGCTGCCGACCCGTGAGGTGTCCCGTAGGCTGGGCATTCTGCCGCAATCGCCGCTCACGCCGGAAGGGCTGACGGTGTTTGAACTGGTTTCCCGCGGGCGCTATCCCTGGCAGGGTCTGATGCGTCAATGGTCCGAGGCCGATGAACGGGCGGTAGAAGAGGCGCTGCGGCTCACCGGTACCGCCGAGTTTGCCCATTTAGCTGTTGATAGCCTCTCCGGCGGCCAGCGTCAGCGCTGCTGGATCGCGATGGCGCTTGCCCAGCAAACGGCGACGATTCTGCTGGATGAGCCCACCACCTGGCTTGACCTGCGCTATCAGGTCGACATTCTCGAACTACTGCAAACCTTAACCCGCGATCATGGCCGCACGGTGGTCACCGTCCTGCATGACCTGAACTTCGCGGTGAACTACGCCGACCTGCTGGTGTTTCTTAAAAAAGGGCAGATCGCCGGGGTGATTAATGAACAGGAAATCTGTACGCCGGAGCTGATCAAAATGGTCTTTGACGTGGACGTGCAGATGTCGCTCAATCCGCAGACCGGTAAGCCCTTTTTTATGCCGTTCCGCGCCCGTGAAGAGAAGGCGTTATGAGCGCCTCCGCGTTGTTCCTGCAGCGCCGGCAATCCCGGCCCCGGCTGGCGCTGGCGCTGCTGAGCCTGCTGCTGCTGGGCGGCTCGCTGGTGCATCTCGGGCTCGGCGCGCGCTGGATTGCGCCGCAAACGGTGCTGCAGGCGCTGCTCCATTACGATCCGCGCAACTTTGACCACCGCATCATCGTTGATTTACGTCTGGTACGTCTGGCGGCGGCGCTGCTTACCGGCGCGGCGCTCGGCGTGGCGGGGCTGCTGCTGCAAACCGTGATCCGCAACCCGCTAGGCGAGCCGCATATTCTCGGCCTTAACGCCGGCGCTTCGCTGGCGGTAGTGGCGACGTCGGCGCTGGGAGTCAGCCTCGGCGGCGTGGCGTTAACCAGGCCGCTCACCGCCGCCTGCGGCGCGGCGCTGCTGTTTGGCGGCGTGATGCTGCTGTCGTCGTCCGGGCGCGGCGGCGTTACGCCGCTGCGCATTACCCTGTGCGGGGTGGCGCTGTCGGCCTTTGCCTCGGCGGTCACCGCGGCGATTCTGATCCTCGATGAACAAACGCTGCTGGCGATGCGTACCTGGCTGGCGGGCGATCTTGCCGGGCTGAACTGGCAAACGCTGCGCGCTGCGCTGCTCCCGGCGCTGGCGGGAGTGACGATCGCGCTGGCCATCGCGCCGCGTCTGAACGTGCTGGCGCTGGGCGATAAGGTCGCGCTGGGGCTGGGGGTAAAGATTGTTCAGACCCGCCTGCTGGGGCTGGCCGCCATTGCGCTATTGTGCGGCTCGGCGGTGGCGGTGGCCGGACCGATCGGCTTTGTCGGTCTGGTGGTTCCGCACGTGGTGCGTCGGTTGATTAGCGAAGATATTCGCCTGGCGCTGCCGCTGGCCGCCCCGGTTGGCGCCCTGGTGCTGCTGCTGGCGGATATCGCCGCTCGTACGTTGGTCGCACCCCAGGAGCTGGCAACCGGCGCGATGACCGCGCTGGTGGGGGCGCCGGTATTTATTTTTATCGCCGCGAGGTTTTTTAAATGAAAAGCGCCGCCCGTCGCGCCGGTTTTCGGCCGCTTGTCTGCGGCGGCTGGTATCTTTTGCTGCGGCCAGCGGCGTTAAAAATCGCTGCCGGCATGCTGCTCGTTATCCTGCTGCTGGCGCTGTTTGGCCTGACCCGCGGCAGCTTCCCGATGCCTTCCGGTACCCTGTTTCGCGCGCTGTTGGGTGCGGAAATCGTGGGCGAACAGCAGCGTTTTATCCTGTTTGATATCCGCCTGCCGAGGCTGTTTATGGCGCTGCTGGGCGGGGCGATGCTCGGCCTGGCCGGCGCGGCGATGCAGAGCATTACCCGCAACGGTCTGGCGGATCCCGGGCTTATCGGGGTGAAGGAGGGGGCCAGCATTGTGGTTCTGGCGCTGGTGCTGTTCTTTCCGGCGGTGGGCCTGGTCTGGCGGCCGCTGGCGGGTATGCTCGGCGGCGTGCTGGTGGCGCTGCTGGTTCTGGCACTGGCCCGCGACTGTTCGCGCCCGCGCTTTATTCTCATCGGCATCGGCGTCTCCTGGACGCTGGCGGCGGCGGTCGGCATTTTTATGACTACCGCCGACGTGCGCGATGTACAGACGGCGATGATCTGGCTGGCGGGCAGCCTGCATGCGGCGACCTGGCCGCTGTTGGCCGTCGCTTTTTGCTGGGCGCTGCCCGGGGCGCTGATCCTTTTTTTGACCGCCAGGGCCGCCGATGCGGCGCTGCTCGGCGACCGCGCGGCCGTCGGACTCGGGGTACGCCTGCAGCAGCTCACCCTGCTGCGTTTCTTCGCGCCGGTGCTGCTGACCTCCGCCAGCGTCTCCTGCGTCGGGAGTCTCGGCTTCGTTGGCCTGATGGCGCCGCATATGGCGCGCTTTCTACTGCGCGGCGGCCAGGTGGCGCTGCTCTGCGGCAGCGCGCTGATCGGCGCGCTGCTGGTGCTAGCCACCGATACCATTGGCCGACTGGCGTTCGCGCCGCTGCAGATACCGGCAGGGATCGTGATTGCTCTGGTCGGCTGTCCGTTTTTTATCGTTCTGCTCTGGCGTCGCCGTGATGCCCTGTAAATCAAAAAGGATCGCTATGCGTTGGTTCGTTTCTCTGCTGGTGCTGTTGGCGGGCGTCGCCTCGGCCGCCGATACGCAAACCTTCACCGACGACTTAGGTCGCACGGTGACCGTTCCGCTGCACCCGCAGCGCATTGTGTCGATGCACGATCTGGATATCACTATTCCCCTGATTGAGCTTGGCGTCCCGCCGGTGGCCAGCCACGGGCGGACTCGTCCGGACGGCAGCCACTTTTTACGCGCCAGCGCGCAGCTGACCGGGATTGATTTCGATAACAGCGCGATTCAGTTTATCGGCACGGCGGATATCGACCTCGAAGCGGTGGCCGCCGCGAAACCGGACCTGATTATCACCGAACCGAGCCGCCACGTCTCGGTGGAGCAGCTGGAGAAGATTGCGCCAACGGTCAGCATCGATCATCTGCAGGGCAGCGCGCCGCGCATCTACCGTAAGCTGGCGCAGCTCACCGGTACCCAGCCGCGGCTCTTAATCCTCGAACGCCGCTATCAGGCGCAGATAGCCCAGCTAAAGGCGATGGTGGATACGCAAAACATTGTTGTCTCGGTGATTCAGGCCAACAACGGCAAGGTGACCGTGCATCACTCCTATCATGCGCTGGGCCGCGTGCTGCGCGATGCCGGATTCCGCTTCCCGCCGCTGATTGACAACATCCCTGAGGGCCAGCGCATTGACGTCAGCGCCGAGCAGCTACCGGAGCTGGATGCCGATTTTGTGTTTGCCACCTGGCGCTCCGATACCGGCGGTAAGCCGCAGGATGAGCTGCGGGCGATGGAGGGCGTGATGCCGGGCTGGTGCGACTTTATGCGCGCCTGCCGTACCGGGCGCTATATACTGCTGCCGCGTGAGGAGGTTATCTCTAACTCCTACGCCGCGCTGTCGCTGATGGTCGCCCAGGTGCAATCGCACATTGCCGGTCGTCCCTTACCCGAGGGGCTGAAATGAAAACGGCGGTCAAAAGAGAGAAGGGGCGGGTTGACCTGTTCGGCGAACGTTTTCGCGCCCGCGCGCATCAGCTGTCGCCGCGTCTGCTGGCGGTAGCGAGCTATATCAACGATAACCGGGAAGCGGTACTGGAGCGCACGGCCATGGAAATCGCGAGCGCGACCAACACCTCGGACGCCACGGTGGTGCGCGCCATCCAGGCGCTCGGCTTCGCCGGCCTGCGGGAACTGAAGCAGACCATGGAACGCTGGTTTGGCCCGTCGGCGACCTCGTCGGAAAAGATGATTTCAACGGTGAGCGCGCTCTCCAGCGATGTCCATTCGAGCATTGATTTTGTCCTTGAGGGGCATCAGCGGGCCTGCGAAGTGCTGTCGCGACCTGACAACCGCGCGGCGGTAGCTCAGGCGGTGGCGCTGCTGACCGGCGCGCGCCAGGTGGGCATTTTCGGGATCGGCGCCTCGGGCATACTGGCGGAATATACCGCCCGGCTGTTGAGCCGCATCGGCCTGCCTTCGTACGTGATGAACCGCACCGGTTTCAGCCTCGCCGAGCAACTGATCGGCCTGCAGCGCGGCGACGTGCTGATTATGATGGGGCAGAAGTCGCCGCACCGGGAGGGGATGACGACCCTGCGCGAAGCTCGCCGTCTGGGGATCCCGACGATTTTACTCACCCAGGCGCTGGACTCCCGCTTTAGCCAGCAGGCGCAGGTGGTGATTGAGGTGCCGCGCGGCGGCGATAACGGACGGGTGCCGCTGCACGGGACGGTGCTGGTATGTCTGGAGATGATCGTGCTGTCGGTGGCCTCCACCGCGCCGCAGAAGACGGTGAAATCGATGAAGCGGATCAATGAATTGCATCGGGCCATCGGGAAATCCGGCGGTAAACGAAGCTAAACGGCAGATAATTTACCGTCGGGAAGGTTTCCGGTTGCATGCCATGCTGACAGTGTGTATTTTTATGCAAAATTAATGCATAAAACGGAGTTGTCATGGTTAAGAAGTGGATGAAAGCATGCTGCCTGGCGGCGGCGATGATCGGCACCGCCCACGCGGCTCAGCAAACTTACGTGGTGGGTTCCGGCGGAACCTATCGCCCGTTTGAGTTTGAGAACAGCCAGAAACAGCTGGAAGGGTTTGATATCGATATCATTAAAGCGATCGCCAAAGCGGAAGGCTTTGATATCAAACTGGTCAATACACCGTGGGAAGGGATCTTCGCCACCCTGAGCACCGGCGATCGCGACATTATTATCTCCGGGATCACTATCACCGATAAGCGTAAGCAGATGGTGGATTTCTCCGCTCCTTATTTCCCGGCCGAGCAGTCCATCGTTGTGCCGGCGGATTCAAAAGTGACCTCCCTTGAGGCGCTGAAAAGCGAGAAAGTCGGGGTGGTGAACTCCAGCACTGGCGATATCGTGGTCTCCGACGTGCTGGGCAAGAACAGCACCGCGATCAAGCGCTTTGATAATACCCCGCTGATGCTGCAGGAGCTGTTTGAAGACGGCGTCAGCGCGGCGGTCGGTGACGTCGGCGTGGTGAAATACTACATCAAGCAGCACCCGGAGAAGCAGTTTAAGCTGGTGCCGGATGCCAAATTTGAGCGCCAGTACTTCGGCATCGCGGTAGCGAAAGGCAACAGCGAGCTGCAGGCGAAGATCAACGCCGGTTTACAGAAAATCATCGCTGACGGCACCTACGCCAAAATCTATAAAACCTGGTTCGACGACAACGTCCCGACGCTGCCAGCGCAATAATTCGCATTTTTGTTTCATCACGGCTATCGACTCTGGCGATAGCCGTATTTTTTAGGGAAGGATTATGACGGGATTCCGTTGGGAGATCATTGAGGAGTACGGTCCGCTGTTTATGGACGGTGCCCTGATGACCATTAAATGTACCATTATCTGCGTGATCCTCGGCACCCTGTGGGGGCTGACCCTTGGGCTGGGGCGGATGGCGAAAGCCGAGCACGGGGTATGGAAATACGTTCTGCGTTATCTGGTGCAGTTTCCGGTGCGCTTTTACGTCAGCGCGTTTCGCGGTACGCCGCTGTTCGTGCAAATTATGGTGGTGCACTTCGCGCTGGTGCCGCTGTTTATCAACCCGCGTGACGGACTGCTGGTGACCAGCGGCATGATGAGCGCTGATTTCGCTCGCGAGCTGCGCTCAAACTACGGCGCGTTTCTCTCCTGTATCGTGGCGATTACGCTGAATGCCGGGGCCTACGTGTCGGAGATCTTCCGTGCCGGGATCCAGTCGATCGATAAGGGGCAGATGGAAGCTTCCCGCGCGCTGGGAATGCCGTGGTGGAAAACCATGCGTCAGGTGATTCTGCCGCAGGCGTTTCGCCGCATTCTGCCGCCGCTGGGCAACAACGCTATCGCCATCGTTAAGGACTCCTCGCTGGCGTCGGCCATCGGTCTGGCGGATCTGGCCTACGCCGCGCGCACCGTTTCCGGCGCCTACGCCACCTACTGGGAACCCTACCTGACCATCTCCCTGGTTTACTGGGTCATTACTTTCCTGCTGGCGCAGCTGGTTAACCGTCTGGAAAAGAGGTTTGGCAAAAGTGATTCACATTCGTAATTTACACAAGCGCTTCGGCGACAGCCACGTTCTGCGCGGTATCAGCTGCGATATCAAACCGCAGGAAGTAGTCTGTATTATCGGCCCGTCCGGTTCCGGAAAAAGCACCTTCCTGCGCTGCATGAACGCGCTGGAAACCGTCAGCCAAGGCGAGGTAGAGGTGAACGGCTTTGCCGCCCACGATCGCGCCACCGATCTGAATAAGATGCGGGAAAGCGTCGGCATGGTCTTTCAGCGCTTCAATCTGTTCCCGCACAAAACGGTGCTGGAAAACCTGATTATGGCCCCGATGAGCCTGCGCGGCATGGCGCGCGCGGAGGCGGTGCGTCTGGCGGAAGAGCTGCTGGCGAAGGTCGGGCTGAGCGACAAGCGCGACGCCTGGCCCTCCAGCCTCTCCGGCGGGCAGCAGCAGCGGGTGGCCATCGCCCGCGCGCTGGCGATGAAGCCGTCGATTATGCTGTTTGATGAGCCCACTTCGGCGCTCGATCCTGAGCTGGTGGGCGATGTGCTGGAGGTGATGAAAAACCTCGCCAGCGAAGGGATGACCATGGTAATCGTAACCCACGAAATGGGCTTTGCCCGCGAAGTGGCCGACCGGGTTATCTTTATCGACCAGGGCATCATTCAGGAAGAGGGAAAACCGGCGCAGATCTTTAGCGCGCCGACTAACCCGCGCACCGCCGAGTTTTTAAGTAAAGTGCTGTAATCAATAACGCCCCCGGCGCGCGCCTGCGCCGCCGGGGAGAAGATCTTACGCGGAAGGTGAAAGCTCTTTCGTCCTCTCAACGCGTAACTGCCGAACGCTTAAGCGCTACTGCGCCGCCTCGCTAATATCATCCATCTCTTCTTCACGCTCGCGTTCGTCCGCCAGCAGCGCTTTTTCGCTTTTACCCAGGCACTGGATCAGCAGGAACAGCGCGCCGCTGACAAACAGCGTTATCAGCAGACCATCATAGCCCGCGACGCTGATCAGCAATCCGCTGACCACCGGCCCGGCCACGCTGCCCGCGGACCAAAAGAATCCCAGCAGAGCGTTGATCATAATCAGCTTCTGCCCGGAGAAGGTTTTCCCGGCGCGGACCAGCGACAGGGTATAGAGCGCCCCCGCCGCGGCGCCGAGAAGCAGGCAGCCGGCAATTAGCTGGATATGCGACACCAGCAGAAACGGCAGGGCAAGCAGGGCGAGGCAGAAGACCACCGCGCAGGTCAGATGTACGCGGCGGATACCGAAGCGGTCGGCAATCCAGCCCAGCGGCGCCTGGAATACGGCGTCGCCGGTCAATACCACCGTCACCAGCAGCACCGCCGTGACTTCACTTAGACCTTTATCCATACCGTAAAGCGGCAGCAGCGCCAGTATGCTGGCATCAAAAAAGGCGAAGCAGAATACGCCGGAAGCCAGTACCGGCAAAAAGGCGCCGAGGCTGCGCCAGCTGGCGCGTTCCGCCAGCCGTTCGCGGCTGCCGGAGGGTAGATGGCGCAGCATCAGCAGGCAGGCGAGGGTCACCAGCCCGACCAGCAGCAGCGTCCATGATTGATACGCTTCTCCGGCGGAGATCAGCAGCGGCCCCGCCAGCTGACAGCCGGTAAAGGCGGAGGCATAAATGCCGGTCAGGGTTGCCCGGTTTTTCCCCGCCGCGCCGCCGGTGATCCAGCTTTCGCCAATGACGATAATCACCCCCGACGCCAGGCCGGTAACCAGCCGCGGCAGCAGGAGATGAACCATATCAAACGACAGGCAGGAGGCGATGGTTGACGCCGCCAGCGCCACCAGACTGACGGAGAGCAGAAGCCCCATCTCAAAGCGCCGGCACAGCGCGGGTGAGAGGAAGGAGGAGATCATCATCCCCGCTGGCGGTAGCGCGGCCAGCAGGCCGACGTAAACGGTATCAATCTGCTGCTGCGCCAGCTCCAGACTGATTAAGGGCACCGTGTATCCGGTGATAAATCCCACTAATGAAGCCGCCATGATCATCGCCAGCGTGGGGGCAAGGCGATTCTGCTCTGGGTTGAACATTTTATTTCCGGTTAAGGAGGTATGAAGAGTGAATTATTCGGCAAAACGCCAGTATAGCTGCATAATAATTAATCGCACGCCTTATGTCACCGTTGATATCACTACAAAAAAGAACGGCACTGGCGGGGGGGCCGCGTAAAGGCGCGCCGGTGCAGGGTTTGGCGGAAGTTGTCAGCGAGCAGGCGAAAGGATATAACCAATAGGCTGGCGGACTACCTGTAGCCCCAATTTATTGAATAACACACTCGTTCAGCGCTGATGCTGTGCAGGAAAGGAGTATGACATGGCAGTATCCTCTTCACTGATCGCCGAGGCCATTCGCTGGCGACGTGATTTTCATGCTTGCCCTGAGCTGGGGTATCAGGAACAGGAAACCTCGCGCCGGGTGGCTGAACTGCTCGCCTCGTTTGGCCTCCAGGTGCATCGCGGGCTGGCGGGTACCGGCGTGGTCGCGACCCTGGAGAACGGCCCCGGTCCGGTGATTGGCCTGCGGGCCGATATGGACGCGCTGCCGATCGCCGAGCAGAGCGATATCGATTACAAATCACGCAATCCTGGCGTGATGCACGCCTGCGGCCACGATGGCCATAGCGCGATGCTGCTGGCGACAGCGGCGCATCTGGCGCAGACCCGCCGCTTTCGCGGTACCGTGCACTTTGTCTTCCAGCCCGCCGAGGAGAACCTGGGCGGCGCGCGGAAAATGGTGGAGGAGGGGCTGTTTGAGCGCTTCCCGATGGACGCCATTTACGCGTTGCACAACTGGCCGGGTATGCCGCTGGGCCAGGTGGCGATCGGTAGCGGGGCGATGATGGCCTCTCTCGACGCGTTTGAAATTACTCTGACCGGAAAAAGCTGCCATGCGGCGATGCCGGAGCGCGGAGCGGACCCGATTGTCGCCGCGGCGCAGTTGATTATGGCCCTGCAAACCATTCCTTCGCGCCGCCTGTCGCCGCAGGAGTCGACGGTGGTGAGCATTACCCAGATTGCCGGCGGGGAGGCGATCAACGTGCTGCCGGATAAAGTGGTGCTACGCGGAACCTTCCGCTGTCTGAATAACCAGGTGCGCGCGCGGGTCAGGGGGCTGATTGAAAGCTATGTCGCCGCCCAGCCGCAGGTATCAGATGTGGAAGGCAAAATCGCCTGGTATCCCGGTTATCCGGTGACCACTAACCATCCGGCCGAAGCGCAAAAGGTGCGCGAGGTAGCGACCGCGCTGCTGGGGGAGTCGGCGGTGAGCTGGAACGGTAATCCGTCCATGGCCTCGGAAGATTTTGCCTGCATGCTGGAGGCGTGCCCGGGCGCCTATTTTTGGATCGGCGCCGATGGCGAGACGGCGTCAAAGCCGCTGCATAACGCCGGATATGATTTTAACGATGAGCTGCTCCCTCACGGCGTGGCGCTGTGGACGGCGCTGGTGGAGAAACTGCTGGCGTAAGCGGGCGATCCCGGAGGCGGTGCTCCGCACCTGTCCGGGCTACACGACTTCAGCGGACTGCGGACCGGTAGCCCGGGTAAGCGCAGAATTTGTAGCCCGGGCAAGGCGCATTGAGCGCCGCCCCCGGGAGCAAAAGTGGATACGAAGGGAGACGCGCGCATCTCCCTGCGGGGTTTTACACGTTCACCGCCGCTTTCAGGCGGGCTTTCATCTCGCTATAGCTGGTCCAGGCATACTGTTCGGCCCAGCGCTGATCCGCAATAGCCTCCACCTTCACCGCGCAGTATTTGGTTTCCGGCGTTTTCGAGATCGGGTCGAGATTATCCTGCGTCAGCTCGTTACAGGCGCCGACCCACCACTGATAGGTCATATACACCGCGCCTTCATTAATGCGATCGCTGATGTCGGCGCGGGTAATCACCTTACCGCGCCGCGAGCTGACCCACACCAGCTGCTGGTCGGCGATTCCGAGGCGCTGCGCGTCGGCGCGGTTGATTTGCACCCGGCCCGGCTCATCGGCAAGCGATTGCAGGGCCGCGCAGTTGCCGGTCATCGAACGACACGAGTAGTGGCCGACTTCGCGCACGGTACAGAGCACCAGCGGATACGCTTCATCCGGCGTCTCGGCAGGCGCGCGCCACGGGGCGGCGAACAGCTGGCCTTTGCCGGTTGGCGTATCGAAGAGGTTATCTTTATACAGCCACGGCGTACCGGGGTGATCCAGCGTCGGGCACGGCCACTGGACGTGGTTCATATCACCCATTTTCTCGTAGGTGACGCCGTAGAACAGCGGGCAGAGTTCGCGCATTTCGTCCCAGATCTGCTGGTTATTATCGTAATGCATCGGATAGCCCATTTCGCTGGCCAGCAGGCTGATGATTTCCCAGTCGCGCTTAACGTTACCGGTAGCGATAATCGCCTGCTCAAAGCGCTGGAAGCCGCGGTCGGCGCAGGTAAAGACGCCGCCGTGTTCACCCCAGGAGGTGGCGGGCAGCAGTACATCGGCGATTTCGGCGGTTTTGGTCATAAAGATATCCTGCACCACCACGAAATCGAGCGCCTCAATCCCTTTACGCACCAGGCCCAAATCGGCTTCGGTTTGCAGCGGATCTTCACCCATGATGTAGTAGGCTTTGATCTCGCCGGTCAGCGCTTTGTGCGGCACTTCGGTGATCCGGGTGCCGACCTGGTCGTCCATACTCGCCGGATCAATCCCCCACGCGTTGGCGAATTTGGCGCGAACGCCGGGGTCGGTGACGTCCTGGTAGCCGGGGAACATATTCGGCAGGACGCCCATATCGCAGGCGCCCTGGACGTTGTTTTGCCCGCGTACCGGCCCCACGCCGACGTTGGCGCGTCCGAGGTTGCCGGTTAACAGCGCGAGGCTCGCCAGCCCTCTGACAACGTCCACCGCCTGGCCGAACTGGGTGACGCCCATGCCCCACATAATCGTGGCGGAAGGCGCGGCGGCAAACATGCGCATCGCCTGGCGAATTTCAGCGGCCGGGACGCCGACGATGCCTTCGACGGCTTCAGGGGAATAGTCTTTCACCATCTCACGATAGGCATCCAGCCCCTCGGTAAAGCGGTCGACGTAGTCGTGGTTATAGAGATCTTCTTCCAGCAGAACGTGAGCGAAGGCGTTGACCAGCGCCATGTTGCTGCCGTTATTGAGCTGCAGATGGCAATCGGCGATGCGGGCGGTTTCGATACGGCGCGGGTCGCAGACGATGATTTTCGCCCCGTTTTCGCGGGCCTTAATCACCCGGCGGGCGACGATTGGGTGGGAGTCGGCGCAGTTATAGCCAAAGACCAGCAGGCATTTTGAGTTCTCAATATCGCTAATCGAGTTGCTCATCGCGCCGTTGCCGAGCGCCAGCTGCAGGCCGGCTACCGACGGGCCGTGGCAGACGCGGGCGCAGCAGTCGACGTTATTGGTGTTGAGTACCCCGCGGGCGAACTTTTGCATCACGTAGTTGGTTTCATTGCCGGTACCGCGCGATGAACCGGTAGTCATAATGGCGCGCGGGCCATGCTTCTCCTTTATTTCACGCAGTTTTTTCGCCGTATAGCGGATAGCTTCATCCCAGCTTACCGGGGTGAACTTGCCGCCTTTCTGATAGCGAATCATCGGCTGCTGCAGACGCGGCGTCAGCAGCTGGGTGTCGTTGAGAAAATCCCAGCCGTAATAGCCTTTCAGGCACAGCTGATTTTGGTTAGTAACGCCATCAGCGGCTTCGGCTCGGATAATTTTATTGTTTTCGACGACCAGCTTAAGTTTGCAACCGGCCCCGCAATAAGGGCAAACGCTCGTGATTTTTTTCATCAGTAACAGACCTGTTAACAGAGAATAAACAACAATGGACAGGCCGGGCCCGGCCCGCCCTTGTCAGGGCGTCATGCGCCAGCGTACCGGCAGATGACGGGAGCGTTATGCATAGGCTGTGCCAAATTTTAACTTATTGAATTTAAATAGAATAGTCGGAAGGTGCAGGCGGGGCGGCGGTGATGTCGACACTAATGACGATGACATGACGCCCGTTCGGGCGTCATCGGGGAAAAATCAGGCCAGCTTCTGGCGCAGCTGCGCGAGGGTGTCGGCGGGTAAACCGACTTCTTTGGCGGCGGCACAAATCGCCTGCCAGCTGCCGGCGTCCAGCGGTATCCCCTGCGCCAGACGCTGCTGGCGGTTAGCCTCTTCCCACTCGCCTGGGGCCAGAATCGGCGCGTCCGGGTCGTGCGGCGACCGTTTACACCAGTCGATAAACGCTTCGGTCTCGCGCTGCATATCCGGCGCATCGAACGCTTCCGGGCTGAGAATAATGGTGGTCATGCAGTTGAAGATAGCGTCCACGCTGCCCTGCAGCGTCTCCTGATGCGAAGTTTTACCGCCGGATACCGCGCCGCCGATAATTTCGCACAGCGTCGCCAGCGCGTAGCCTTTATGTTCGGCAAAGGTCAGCAGCGCCCCCAGCGGCGACGTCTGCATCACCGCCGGGTCGGTGGTAGGGACGCCGCGAGCGTCGATCAGCGACCCCGCCGGTACCGGGACGCCTTTATGCCAGGCGACGCGGGTTTTACCGAAGGCGATGGCGCTGGTGGCGTAATCCAGCAGCAGCGGCGGATGGCCGGCGCGCGGGAATACCACGCACAGCGGGTTGGTGCCGAAGCGGCTGTCTTTCCCACGGAATGGGGCGACCATCACGTTGCCAACGACGTTAACGAAATGGATAGAGATCATTCCGGCGGCCGCGCACTGTTCCGCCCAGTAGCCGATGCGGCCAATATGGTGCGCATTACGCAGCGCCACGGCGGCCATACCGTGCTGTTTCGCCTTCTCAATACCGATCTGCATGGCTTCATGGGCCACCACCTGGCCGAAGCCGCCGTTGCCGTCCAGCGTGACCACCGCGCCCGCGTCTTTCATGACGCTGGCGTGGCGATTGAGCTGGAGATAACCCTGCGCGTGGGAGCGTACGTAGCTTGGGATCATGCCGACGCCGTGGGAATCGTGCCCGGCCAGGTTAGCGGCAATCAGGTGGTCGGCGATAAGCGATGCTTCTGTGAGGGAGCTTCCCATATGGGTGAAAAGGGTTTTAACAAAGTGATGCAGATCCGTGGCCTGGAAGCGATGTCCTGTTTGCACTGATTCTCTCCTGTGATTGGGTTGCGAATTCTTGTTTTAGTGTGTTTGCATTTCCATGCTGCGCTGAGCCACGGAGAAGATCAAGGTTTTGAATTTTGTATTAAAGGCTTTTCGCTGGTGGTTATTGCTGCGGGGAGGAAGGAGACAAATCCTTGAACCTGATGATATATAAACCACGCCAGGGCGATCAAGCCCCTATGTTAGCGGCTGAGTGAGACGCGTTATACCGCCCTTGGCCGGTAAAATGGAGCGTCACTTTTATTATTGTAGTTAATCAAAGCCAATATCCGGCGAGCCATATATGTAAAAAACTTAATCTTTTCTTAATATTTCTACCGCAGACCGTAAATCGCTTTCGCTTTATCCGACGAATCTTCCTTTAAATTACGTCAGCGTCACAAAAGCCGTAAAAAAACAAAATCCGGCGTTGCAAGGCTCTGACGTCCCGCTATATGTTAAATTTACGTTTAATAATTGATACCTAAAGGTTGATTTTATGTATATGAAAATTAGTGGGTTAATGATTTCACTGTCGGCAATATTCTCCGGTCAGGTTCTTGCCGCAGTCCCTGAGGGCTACCCAGCGGATTATCAAAAAGTGGTGGATGCCGGGATTAAAGAAGGCAAAGTGGTTATCTATTCAACGACCGATACCAAGGCCGCAGGCCCGTTAATTAAAGGCTTTGAGGCGCAATATCCCGGCATTAAAGTTGAATATAACGATATGAACAGTACCGAATTGTACAACCGTTATATCAGCGAACAGGCGGCGGGCGGCGGCAGCGGCGATGTGGTCTGGAGCTCTTCCATGGATACGGCGCTGAAGCTTGCCACTGAATATGCCGAAGAGTACGCCTCGCCGGAGCGGGATAAGCTGCCAAAATGGGCGGTCTGGCAACAGAAAGCCTACGGCACGACCTACGAGCCGGTGGTCTTTATCTATAATAAACGGCTGATCCCGCAGGGGGATGTCCCGGACTCGCATACCGCGCTGGCGAAGCTTATCTCCGCTCAGGCCGATAAATTCAAAGGCAAGGTCACCACGTACGATATTGAAAAATCAGGGCTGGGTTTTATGCTGGCGGTGCAGGACAGCAAAGCCGATGCCAACTACTTTAACGATCTGGCGGGCATTGCGAAAGGCGGCCTGACCGTGCAATCGTCCACCGGTACGATGATGGAACGCGTCTCCTCCGGTGAAAACCTGATTGGCTACAATATTCTCGGTTCCTACGCGGAGGCGAGGGCGAAAACCGATCCTTCGCTTGGCATCTCATATCCGAAAGATTACGTGCTGGTGCTCTCCCGAGTCTCCTTTATTACCGCAGAAGCCGAGCATCTTAATGCGGCGAAGCTGTGGTTTGACTACGTGCTGTCGGAAAAGGGGCAAAGCATCCTCGCGAACCAAGCCGATATTCCCTCCCTGCGCAATGATATCGAAGGTAAAAATGATATTGACGGCATGACCAAAATGCTCGGCAGCGCGCTGAAGCCGATTCCGGTCGATGAAACGCTGCTGGCGTATCTTGAGCCGAAGCAACGTCTGGAATTTATCAAACAGTGGCGTACCGCCGCGGCGAAATAACCCTCCGGCGCTGCGTCTCTTTTCTGGATGCGCAGCCCGCTTAATGCCCGCCAGGTTTAAAGGGATCGCTTATGAATGTCTTACGTCGAAAATGGCAGGGTTTGCCGCGCGGTATCGTCGTCGTGATGACGGCGCTGGCGATTTATGTCCCGCTGTTGTTTATCGTGGTGCAGAGCTTTCTCTCGGCGCCTTTTTTTGCCCGCTCGAAGTCGTTCAGCCTCGAAGCTTTCGCGTTTATCTTTAGCGACCCGGATTTTTATCTGGCGCTAAAATCCGGTTTTATTCTCGCCTTCGGTCTGGTGGCGATCGCCATCCCCCTCGGCGGGATCCTCGCTTTTTTAATGGTACGCACCGATTTACCCGGGCGGCGGTTTATTGAGCCGCTGATCCTGGTGCCGATTTTCGTTTCGCCGATGGTGCTGGGCTTTGGTTACGTGGTGGCGGCCGGGCCGGTAGGTTTCTTTTCGCAATGGGCGGAACAGCTGATCGGTTTCGTACCGTGGAATATCTATTCGATGTTCAGCATCGTGGTGATTGCCGGACTGACGCACGTTCCGCATGCCTATCTCTATATCTCTTCCGCCCTGCGCAGCGTCGGGTCGGACGTGGAGGAGGCCGCGCGCACGGTTGGCGCATCGCCGCTGCAGGTGATGACGTCGGTGAGCCTGCCCATGGTGCGACCGTCGGTCCTCTACGCCTGCGTGCTGCTGTTTTTCCTCGGTCTGGAAGTGTTTGGCCTGATGTTGGTGCT
The DNA here is from genome assembly GCF_015601345.1 of Klebsiella sp. BDA134-6. Classification (NCBI taxonomy): domain Bacteria; kingdom Pseudomonadati; phylum Pseudomonadota; class Gammaproteobacteria; order Enterobacterales; family Enterobacteriaceae; genus Klebsiella; species Klebsiella sp. BDA134-6. The sequence goes on along the minus strand of NZ_CP064784.1, from coordinate 3,395,144 downwards.
GGGGGACCCGGAAGGCAACATGGTGCTGGCGACCTATCTTTATAAGCTCACCAACAAGCTCGGCACCCCCTCGTATCATCTGATGGCGGCGGTAGCGGTGGTGCTGATCTGCATTACCATTCCGCTGGTAATGCTCCAGCGCCGCCTGATGCGCACCGCCAACCGCTTTGTCACCATGAAGGGGAAAGCGTCCCAGGCCCGCGCGCTGCCGCTGGGGAAATGGCGCTGGGTCGCCGGGATTGTGGTGGTGGCCTGGCTGACGGTCACCATCGGCGTGCCGCTGATCGGCGTGGCGCTGCGGGCCTTTATTTCAAACTGGGGCGTAGGCGTTTCGCTATGGGATGAGCTCTCGCTGGCGACGTTCCGTAGCATCTGGCAGCAGCCGAACCTGCTGCGCGCCATCGTTAACTCCATGGCGATTGGCGTGTTCGGCGGCGCGCTGGCGGTGGTCTGCTATCTGTTCGTGGGCATCGCTATGCACCGTAAACCGGATAACGTCACGCGCTTTCTTGACTACAGCGTACTGGTGCCGCGCGCCGTGCCGGGGCTGCTGGCCGGGCTGGCGTTTCTGTGGGTGTTTCTGTTTTTGCCGATGTGGCTCGATCAGTCGCTGAAAAACGGCTGGCTCTCAGCGCTGCCGGTGGCCGACTGGCTGCGCGAGCATCTGATCGTCCAACTGCGCGCGCTGCGTAATACTATTTTTAGCGTCTGGCTGGCCTATACCGTGGTGTGGATGGCTTACGGCCTGCGGCTGATCTCCTCGACGCTGCTGCAGGTAGCGCCGGAGTTGGAAGAGGCCGCGCGCAGTACCGGCGCATCGCGCGGGCAGATTACCCGTCACGTTACGGTGCCGCTGTCGCGCTACGGCTTAATCGGCTCCTGGCTGCTGATGTTTCTTATCTTCGAGCGCGAATACTCCACCGGGGTCTATCTGCTTTCGCCCGGAACCGAAACGATTGGTTCGATGCTGGTCTCGCTGTGGGCGGCGGGGGCTATCGATATCGTCGCCGCGCTCTCCTTTATTAATATCCTGCTGGTGGTCGTCGGTCTGGGTATCGCCCTGCGCTTTGGAGTGAAATTACATGATTGAATTATCGGTAGAAAACCTGCATCTGACCTATGGCGATAATCCGGTACTGAAGGGCGTGTCCATGGAACTGAAGCGGGGAGAGGTGGTGTCGCTGCTCGGGCCATCGGGCAGCGGAAAAACCACGCTGCTGCGGGCGGTCGCCGGGCTGGAGAAGCCGACCGGCGGCATTATTACCATTGGAAAATCCCGCGTCTATGACGGCAACCCGCGTAGCGAAATTCCGGCCGAGGAGCGTAACCTGGGTTTGGTGTTTCAGTCCTATGCGCTGTGGCCGCATAAAACGGTGTTTGAAAACGTCGCTTACCCGCTGAAGCTGCGTAAGGTTGCCGCCGCGGAGATCAAGCAACGGGTCCAGACTGTACTTGAACAACTGGGGCTGGGGCATCTTGGCAGTCGCCATCCGCATCAGCTCTCCGGAGGACAGCAGCAGCGCGTGGCCATCGGCAGGGCGCTGGTTTACAACCCGCCGGTGATCCTGCTGGATGAACCGCTGTCGAATCTGGACGCCAAGCTGCGGGAAGAAGCGCGGGTCTTTTTGCGCGAGCTGATCGTCAAGCTGGGGCTTTCGGCGCTGATGGTCACCCACGATCAGAATGAGGCGATGGCGATTTCCGATCGCATTCTGCTGCTTAACAACGGCGTGATCGAGCAGCAGGGAACCCCGCAGGAGATGTACGGCAGCCCGAAAACGCTGTTTGCCGCCGAGTTTATGGGCAGTAATAATCGCCTGCATGGCACCGTTAGCGCGCTGGAGAACGGTCGGGCGCGCATTGAGGGGGCCAGCTGGGCGCTATGGGGAATGGCGGGGGAAGGGGTTAGCGTGGGGGAAGAGGCGACGGCGGTGATCCGCGTTGAGCGTTTGCGCATCGCTTCCGCGCCTGAAGAGAACATGCTGGCGCTGCCGCTGTTGACCAGCATGTACCTCGGCGACCGCTGGGAGTATCTGTTTCGCACCGAAGGCGATGATTTCGCCATACGCGCCTACGGCAGCGCGCTGCGCGATGCCGAGCGTTGCCATCTGACATTGCCCGTCAGCGACCTGTGGATCTTCCCTAAAGGTTGAAATAAAAAAGCCCCGGCGGTGACGCCGGGGCAAACCATGTCAGAGCTTATTTATTATTAGTTAAATACCATGCCGCCATCGATCAGCAGCGATTGGCCGGTCATATAATTGGAGTCCGGACCGGCGAGATAAGAGACGCAGGCCGCGACGTCTTCCGGCTCGGATAGCCGCCCAAGGGTAATGCGTTTGGCGAACTCCTGGGTTCCGTAGCCCAGCGGTTTACCCGCCGCTTCGGAAACCTGGCGGTCAATTTCCGCCCACATTGGGGTTTTGACGATCCCCGGGCAGTAGCCGTTTACGGTAATCCCCAGATGCGCCAGATCGCGGGCGGCGGTTTGCGTCAGGCCGCGCACGGCAAATTTACTGGAGCTATAGACCGCCAGCTCCGGGTTACCTACATGGCCCGCCTGGGAGCAGGCGTTGATAATTTTGCCGCCGTGGCCCTCTTTTTTAAACGCCTCTACCGCGGCCTGGATGCCCCAGATAACGCCTTTAACGTTGATATTGTAGACTTTATCGATCACCTCCTCGCGAATCTCTTCGATTGGTGTGGAGGGCGCAACCCCGGCGTTGTTGACGATCACGTCAAAACCGCCGAGACCCTTGCGCGCCTGTTCGACGGCGGCAAAAACCTGATCGCGTTGAGACACATCCACCTTCACCGCTAGCGCCCGGCCGCCGCTGCGGTTAATTTCATCAGCGACCGCCTGCGCGGTGGCGTCGTTATAATCGGCGATAGCCACGGCAAAACCATCTTTCACCAGACGAAGGGCGATAGCTTTACCGATACCCTGGCCCGCGCCGGTGACGAGTGCGACTTTTTTCATTGATAGATTCCTTCTGTAGTGACTCAAAGTAGTTGACTGAGATGGAGCTGGCCCATCAGCAGCGGGTTATCGCGGTAATCCACGGGGATGGCTACGACGGCGGGGCCGTCGACGTCCATCGCCGCCCGCAGCGTCGGCTCAAGGGCTTCGGCGCTCTCTACCGCAAACCCTTTGGCGCCGAAGGCTTCGGCGTAGACTTTAAAATCCACCGGGCCGAACTCAACGCCGGAGAGCCGCTGGTATTTTTTCTCCTCCTGAATCGCCACCATGTTGTAGCCGTTATCGACCCAGATGATATGCAGGACGTTCGCTTTCAGCCGTACAGCGGTCTCCAGCTCCATGCTGGACTGCAGGAAACCGCCGTCGCCGGAAACGGAAACCACTTTGCGCTGCGGATTGACCAGCCAGGCGCCAATCGCCCACGGCAGCGCCACGCCCATGGTCTGTTGACCGTTGGAAATCATGACCTGACGGGCGCGAAAGCTGTAGAGATAGCGGGCGATCCAGATATGAAAGCTCCCCATATCGACGGTCAGGGTGACATCGCTATTGACGATGTCCTGCATGGCGCGAACGATGCGCAGCGGATGAAGCGCGAACTGGTTCAGGTGCGCACCGCGGCGGTCGAGGAGCTCCCGCTGATGCTGGCGGTCGACAAGGATCTCGGCGGCCTGCGGCGAGAGCACCAGCTGGTGGTCGATGCGTTGAGACAGTTTGTTCAGGGTGGCGGCGATATTGCCGACCAGCTCGACGTCCGGGGTATAATTACGCTCTTCGTAAGCGGGCAGCACGTCGATATGTACCAGCGTGGCGTTACCGTTATTCCACATGGCCGGCTCGTACTCCACCGGACTATAGCCGATGCAGATGACCAGGTCGGCGAGATGCAGGAGTCGATCCCCTGCCTGGTTGTTGAACAGACCAACCCGTCCGGCGAAGCGGGTAAAGTGATCCTGATTGACTGCGCCGGCGGCCTGATAGGTGCTGGTCACCGGGATATGACTTTTTTTCAGCAATTCGCGCAGCGCCGCGCTGTTTTCCGTCTGGCTGGCCATCAGGCCGAGCAGAAATATCGGATTTTTCGCGCCGGCAATCATCTTCGCGACTCGCGCAATGGCGTCGTCCGGCGCCGCGCCGGTCTGCGGCGCATCGCCGGCGGGCAGAACCCTGGCGTGGACCGGCCCGTCGACCACGTCCTGCGGCAGGCTGACGAAGGCGCTGCCGGGGCGTCCCTGCTCGGCTGCACGAAACGCGTTGGAGACAACTTCCGCCAGCGCTTCCGGCGCGGTGACTTCCACCGAGTATTTGGTCACCGGGCTAAACATCGTCACCGTATCCATACTCTGGTGCACCTGTTTGGCCTTGTCGGCGCGTTTTACCGCGCCGCCCAGCGCCACCACCGGGTCGCCTTCGCTATTGGCCGTTGCCATCCCGGTAATCAGGTTAGAGCAGCCCGGTCCGGACGTGACCAGCGCGACGCCCGCTTTGCCGGTGATGCGGCCAACCGCGGCGGCCATAAAGGCGGCGTTGGCTTCGTGGCGCACCGGGATAATGCGAATGGAGGAGTCGAGCAGCGAATCGAAGACTTTATCGATTTTGGCCCCCGGAATGCCGAACACCTGGCGTACCCCCTGGGCCTCAAGCTGGCTGACGATGAGGTCGGCGCCGTGCGCCCACTGGCGCGGTTGATGTTGATTATCCACGAGAATCTCCTTAGTTTTCGACTGAGCGAATGGCGGCATCAAGATTGTCTGGATGCAGATCCGCCTGCAGGAAGGCGCTATCGGCAGGAAGGTCAATCATCAATTTGTGGATCTCGCCAAAGGTCAGAACGCCGTGGTCGAGCTGATAATCGAGCAGATGGCCGCCGCCCTGGCGGTCATCGGTGATGAAGTGTTCGTGGTAGCCGGCCACGTTAATGCCCTGCATATGCTGCGGCGTTCTGAACCCAACCAGGACACCCTCGCGCTGGTTGAAGCGAAAAACCGGCTGGTCGTCGAGTACGTCGGTCATCGCCCGGTATGGCGGCGTCTGGCGCGGTACCGTGCGGGTATGGGCGTGGCGAAAATGGCCGTTAATACGCAGGGCGCAGAACAGATTGTCCGACGGAATTTGCTGGTCGATGATGTCGTGCAGTTGTTCACGGCTGACCGGTTTATCGAACGTTTTGCGATACTGCGGCTGAAACCAGGTCATCACCGCGAACGGCGTACGCTGTTCCATACGGGCTTTGCGGGCGCTGCCGTCGGCGCGCAGCTGGTAAACTTCGCTGCTAAACGCGATCAGCTCGCCGTCCAGTTCATTAAAGGTCCCGAGGCCGAAATCGCCGTGGGTGAGCAAATCGGCGATGGTCGTATTACCTTCATAAACGCCGCTTAACAGCGCGCTCATCAGAGAGGTCTGGTAGATGACGCTATCGGGATGTTGCGCGGAAAATCCTCGTAGAGTTTCACACAGGCTCTCTTCACAAGAGCATTCAGCAGAATGGTTCATTACCCACTTCCTCGTTCAACGAATATCAGAAAGGTTAAATAAATGTTGACCCGATTCAGCTCACAGTTCCAATATAGAATCTATGATTGTTTGAGACGTTTTCGATATGGAACTTCGTTATCTGCGCTACTTCGTCGCCGTCGCCGAGGCGCGGCACTTCACTAAAGCGGCAAAAGAACTTGGTATCTCCCAGCCACCGCTAAGTCAGCAAATTCAACGGCTTGAAAGAGAAATTGGCACACCGCTTTTCCGCCGATTAACGCGGGGCGTCGAGCTGACGGAAGCGGGGGAGTCGTTTTATGAGGATGCTTGCCAGATTCTGGCGTTAAGCGACGCGGCGCTGGAAAAAACCAAGGGAATTGCCCGCGGGCTGAACGGTCGGCTCTCGCTGGGCATTACCAGCTCTGATGCTTTTCATCCGCAAATCTTTAGCCTGTTACAGCAGTTTCAGCAGAGTTATCCGGGGGTGACGCTGCATCAGGTCGAAGGCAATATGGCGACGCTGATGGGGGCGCTTGGCGAAGCGGAGCTGGATATTGCTTTTGTACGCCTGCCCTGCGAGAGCAGTAAAGCGTTCAATCTGCGGATTATCGATCAAGAACCGATGGTGATTGCCCTGGCGCGTTCGCACCCGCTATCGTCCCACCGCGAGCTGACGCTGGAGCAACTGACGGACGTGGCGCCGATTCTTTTCCCGCGTGAAGTGGCCCCTGGCCTGTATGAGCTGGTGTTCAACAGCTATCTGCGCGCCGGTGTTGACGTGCAGCGAGCCTTTCAGTCATCGCAAATATCATCGTCGCTCAGCATGGTGGAGGCTGGCTTCGGCTTTGCGCTGGTGCCGCAGTCGATGACCTGCATCACGCTCCCCAACGTGAGCTATCACCCGCTGATGGGTACGCCGCTGAAAACCGACATCGCTATCGCCTGGCGGCGCTACGAGCGCTCGCGCACGGTGAAGCGTTTTCTGGCCATGTTTTAACCGGTGGGGTGACGACGACAGGAAATAGTTAACGCTTTTTAAAACTGTTTAAGAAAGGTAGACGTTGGCGGCGGTTGGGCCTCGCAGTCCGTTGACTCGACGAAATTCGACGCGGGTTCCGGGGCTGATTATGGTTGGTTCGCCGGGCGATAATGCGGAAATATGGACCTGAACGTCTTTACGACCATCGGAGGGGATTATCAGGCCCTTGCCCGTTTTATTATCAAACGCTTTGACAATACCTGTCATTTTTTGGAACAAATAAATACCTTTTAAATATGAAAACCGGCACGACTATACAGTAAGCGCGCGGGAAGTCTATGCAAATCAAAATAAAACCCGCGCAGGCGGGTTTTTTTGCCAAATGAGTTCGGCGCTGGCTGATTATTGCGCAATCACGCGCGGCAATCGGCAATCGGCAATCGGCATCTGGCAAGGGAATAATTATGCAGCGGATCGTGATGAGGACTGAAAGAGTTTATGGCAGTAGGGGCAAATGAGTTGCGCACCTTTTTGGACTCGGCTGAAGCTGTGTTCTGAGTCCTGAGAGCAGTTAGGGCAGGAGCATTTAACGAGATAGTTACGGCGAGTTTTAGCGTCTTTGCGTTCTGACATATGATATTTCCTGATTTAAGAGCGTACGACCATACAGCATTTAGCGGCAAATAGCTCTAACTCATTCTGCGCAGCCGGCGGCGCGCGAACGCAGCCCTGGTCAGGCGCGTAAGAGAGTATTTTTCCCCTATTTTTGTGATTAGCATCACCCTTTAAAATTAAAGTGTTTTATATCAACAGATTAAAAGATGCTGGCTTTGGTTGTCAGAGAACATTTTTCTCCATTTTTAGCTGATTAGAGGGAAAATAGGCAAAATTTTCTTTTCCGCCTGATATATATTTTAACGGTGGTCAGAAAACGCCAATCACGCTGTTAATGATGCGCTAGCCATATTTTTCCAGGCTATTAAACGGATTTTTGGCGATTGTTTTATTTGCCAGCTTCGCTGATCGCAAAAATAAAGACTCATGACATTTTATATCTGATAATAATTTGAGTGTACCCTATGAAAACCAGAACTAAAGATATTGCTACCCTGGCGGTTCATGCTGGAAATCAGTCCGATCCAGTAACCCATGCTATATTTACACCGATCGTCACGGCCAGCTCATTTATTCAACCTAATCTGTATGAAGGTGGCGAATTTTGTTATTCACGGGTCTCTAATCCAACGCGTAAAGCTTATGAATCGGCTCTCGCCGAACTGGAAGGCGGCATTTACGCCACCGCTACCGCCTCGGGAATGGCGGCCACCAATATCGTTATGGAACTCTTACCTAAAGACGCCCATATTATCGCGATGAAAGGCGTCTACGGCGGAACCTGGCGGCTGTTTGAAAAATTAAAAACGCATACCACCGGCGTCACGATTTCCTATATCGATCTGAATGATGAGCAAAGCCTGATAAGCACTATTCAGGAAAACACGGCGTTAATCTGGATTGAAACGCCGACGAATCCCTTACTGGAACTGGTCGACATTGCCCGGGTTTGCCGTATCGCCCAGCAACGGGCCATTACCACCTGCGTCGATAATACCTTTGCCAGCGCCTGGAACCATAAGCCGCTTGAAATGGGGGCGGATATGGTCATGCTCTCTACCAGTAAATATGTCGGCGGGCATTCAGATTTAATTGGCGGCGCGGTGATAACCAATAACGAAGCGCTGGCGTCCCGGCTTGATTTCATTAAAACCACTCTCGGCTCTATTGCTTCGCCATTCGATGCCTATCTTGCCTTGCGCGGAATGAAAACGCTGGATCTGCGCATGGCGCGTCAGTGCGGCAATGCGCAGCGGGTGGCGGAATATCTGGAAAATCATCCGGCGATAGCCAGCGTCTACTACCCGGGCCTGCCATCTCACCCGCAGCATCAACTTTGCAGGCAGCAAATGCGTTCGGGCGGCGCGGTGGTGACCGCGACGCTGAAGGGGGATATCCAGAGCCTGAAACGCTTTATCGGCGGTCTGCACTATTTTGTGCTGGCGGAATCGTTGGGTGGGGTGGAGAGCATGATCAACCATTCGGCTTCCATGTCCCACGGGGCGATGTCAAAAGAGGAGCGGGAAGCCATCGGGGTTTACGACACGACGCTGCGTTTCTCCGTCGGCATCGAACATATCGATGATTTGCTGCAAGACCTGGAGTTTGCTTTCGCCGCTATGGACATCACACAGGATAATCATCATGCATGACTACGGTATCTGGACGATCATTACCCCGCTGGTCACGATTATTCTGGCGATCCTGACCCGCCAGGTGATCCTCTCGCTGCTGACCGGTATTTTTGTCGGCTACGCGGTGATTAACCACAGTATTATCCAGGGGGTTGGCGGCACCCTGAATGGGATTATCGAAACCTTCGCCTCCGCCGGTAACGCGCGAACGATTGTGTTTATGGTGATGATCGGCGGCATTATGCGGCTGATCGTGGTGACCGGCGGGGTGCGTAAGCTGGTGCAGTTTCTCTCGGAAAAAAACGATTTTGTCACCAATAAAAAATCGGTACAGCTGCTGGCGATGCTGGTGACCTCGTTGATTTTTATCGAGAGCTCGATAAACCAGCTGATCGCCGGCGCTTCGACAAAAAACCTGGCCCGGCGCTATAAAGTCTCGCCGGAAAAGATGTCCTATATTATCCAGACCTCCTGCGTGTCGGTCTGCTCGTCGGTGATGATCAACGGCTGGGGGGCGGCGATGATGGGCGTTATCGGAGTGCAGATTGCGCAGGGTTACCTGACCGGCGAGCCTTTTGAAGTCCTGGCAAGCTCAATGATCTGGAACACGATGGCCTGGTTTTCATTGGCCTCGGTGCTGTTTTATATTCTCTCCGGCTACGGTTGGGGGCCGATGAAAAAGGCGGAGCTAAAGTTTGAAACCGCGCTGATGGAAATCGAGCAAGAGCAGGGGGCTGACGAAGCGGACCCGGTTATCGATCACCCGGCCTGTCACTCGCTGCTCAACTTCTTTATTCCGATTCTTTCCACTGTCTTAATGGTCCCGGTGGTGCTGTATATTACCGGCGACGGACAGTTCTCCAAAGGCAGCGGTTCGATGTCGGTCTACTCCGGCGTCATGTTTGGTACTGTTGTTTCTTTTATCTGGTTCCGCGCGCGCGGTATTCTGAACGTTGAGAACTTTTTCAAAGAGCTGTACATCGGCTACGCCAGCATGGTGAAAATTAGCTCAATCATGATCCTGGCTTTCCTGATGGGGCATATTTCAGCGGAACTGAATACCGGGCAGTATATCGCCTCTATTACCTCCGGCGTGATCCCATCCGGATTCTCGATCGGCTTTATCTTCCTGATTGCCGCAGTCATGTCGCTGGCGACGGGCACCTCGTGGGGAACCTTCGCCATTATGATCCCGATCGGCGTTCAACTGGGGGTCTCGTTAGGCATCGACCCGCACTTTATGATCGGCGCGGCGATATCCGGCTCAATTTTTGGCGATATGACGTCGCCGATCTCCAGCGACGCCATCGTCGCCTCGATGGCGACCAACTGTGACCATATTGAGCATATTCGTACCCAAATGCCCTACGCCCTGGTGACGGGAAGTCTGGCGCTCATGGTCTATTTAATCGTCGGTTTTACTCTTTAGTTCATAAAGTTAACCACGGGTTGCGCCTAAAGTTATTGCTCCAGAAAATGCGCCGCGGTAAATAACGCCAGTGTAGAATTCTTCACCCCGCGTTATGCTTCGTTCCCGGCGCTTACCGCCTGATAACGCTTGTGCGCCATAATTTCGATGATTTGCCGGTCGGTGTGCTGCATGGCCCGCCCGGCAATGGCGCAAAGATTAGCAATCGAGTTTTCCACATCGCGATCGACGATGCCGTCATTGCCGGAAACGACTGAATTATCCAGCGCCAGCAGAATTGCCTTCCAGGCGGAAGAGATGCTGGTGGAGACCTTCATGGCGCAGCTGCCGGAAGCGCCATCACAAATGATGCCGCTGACGTCGCCGATCATGTTGTTGATCGCCATGGCGATGGTGTCGAAGCTGCCGTTCATTAACCAGATAATCCCCGCCGCCGCGCCCATCCCAGCGGTGGTGGTGGCGCACAGGGCCGACAGGCGCGGGAGTTTACAATGGATATAGATGGCGACCAGGTGCGAGAGCGCCAGCGCACGGGCCAGCTGCTGCTGGCTGGCGTTAAGGCGTTCGGCGGCCACCACCACCGGCATGGTCGCCGTAATACCCTGGTTGCCGGAACCAGAGTTAGTCATCGCCGGCAGCGATGCGCCGCCCATTCGGGCATCCGACGCGGCGCTGGTCCGGTAGAGGATCTCGGTAAACATATCGTCGGAAACCAGCCCGTTGTCGACCTGGCGCTTCAGCGTCGGGCCGATATGCAAACCCCACTCCTTAACCAGGCCCTTCTTTGACAGAGCGTCGTTCATCGCACCCGCTTCGAGAATAAACGCGATCTCGTGCGGAGGAACCTCGCAAACGAAATCGTAGATATCGCGCAGCGAGCTGCGGGCAACCTGCATCAGCGGGTCAATGCCACGATCGCTGGCCGCGCTTTCGTGCTTGATAAACAGGGAGTGGCCCATTTTTTCAATGGCCACGACGTTGGTGTGGTCGCCGATGATGGTCACCGTCGCGTGCTCATCCCCCGCGTAGACCTTAGCGCGAACGTACAGAATTTCATCGCAGGGTTCCTGCAGTACCACGCGCACGGCGCCGGCCTCAAGCAACGCCCTGGCGGCGTCCATTTCCCGCCGGGTGGCTCTCTTCAGCACCTCGAGATTCGCCTGCGGATCGCCGGCGATGGCGCCGAGGGCCGCGGCGATAGGCAGGCCGGTCATTCCCGTCCCCGGGATAGTCACGCCCATGCCATTTTTCATTAAATTCGGCGAAACCGCCGCCTCAATGCGCACCACCGCGCCGGAGAGCTGCCGCGCGGCCACGGCGCAGGCGAGGGCGACGGAGACCGGTTCGGTACACCCCAGCGCGGGTTTGACTTCCTGTTTCAGGGCGTGAATAAAGGCGTTCCATTGAGCATGATCTTCCCGGTATGACATGACTGAGCCTCTGGGTCGGTACAGAAAAATGTCCGTCGAGCGAAAAGCGTTCTTTCCCGACGTGGATTTACGCCTGTGGGCCGAGGGAGGGCAGTATGACCGACAGGGACGATAGCCAGAATATTACCCCACCCGGCAGAGAAAAAAGTTGCACGTTAAATTTGTAAAATGGCGTATCCGGAGAAAAATTTTCTTTGAAAGGCGCGCTGAAGGCGTTTTTATAGCCGCAGCGGGGGGCGAGGTGGGCAAAAAAACCGGCAGGATTGCCGGTTTAGCGGTTAGATCTTACAGGCGTCGCCGCAGTCATCGTCGGCGACAATGGCCTGCGCTTTTTTATCGGCATCTTCAAGACGTTCAGCGTTGCGCTCTTGCGCTTCTTCCAGTCCGCTAAAGACCAGGTTATCGAGATCAATTTCCATGCGTTACCCACTTAAGTTCAGTTTTGACCGTGAGCAAGTATAGGCAAAACGGCAGGGGGATGCACCTGGCCTGCGCGCCGGCAGCACATAGCGGTAAGTGCAGGTAGGTTCTGTTAAAGCAGGAATAGCCGATACCCTACCAATAATAATAGTTGAAAGACTATTTCAGAAACTGGCGGCGATTATTTTAGTGCTAAGCAAATTATTTATTAAACGAATCGACAACGAACGGTGGGTTAAACATTGACTTGTGTAAACTATGCTAATATTGGCGGGCTTATGGATGTATCTATGGATTATGGTCAATGGCTTCGACAACCGCAGTAGCCGCTATCAAAGAATGGCGGAAAAATAATAAATTTATTTGTCACGTTAAACTCAACTATAAAAAGGCATTGCGTAAATGCCGCGAGATATCGCTAGTCGGAGGGAAATATAAGGAATATCAGACATTATGTGAAAACTACACTTGCGCGAAATTAACCGGCGCAACCGAGGGGCTGGTTAACTTTGAAGATAAACCCTTCAAGGCCTATTTAAATAAAAAGATGTCAAAAAGAGCGAAGCTCAATATTGCTCATGGCGCTTTGAATTTTATAGAGAAAACCTTCCGTCCCGAGGCGTTGCCGCAGTTGTACGATATGGCGGCGTTCGGTCGTTCTTTAATCGCTATTCCGCTGAAAAACGGTGCCTGTATTGATGTGAAGCTACTGGCATCCCCTTTTCAGGAGGAGGGGGAGCTGATGCTGTTAATGTTCCTCGGCGATAGGCGCGTCTACAGTATCTGTTTTTCCTGCACCGCAGATGGCCAGGCGTGGATTGGCGGTATCCAGGGGGGGAAAGACATTGATAATGAAGAAGTTAAGGCGCTGACCAAAGAGCTTTACGGCATTCGCCCGAAAAACTTAATTATCACGCTATTGTACGGCTTCTTGTCGCATTTCAATATCAAGGAAATCTATGCGATTGACAGCCATTACCATGTTAAAAGCGAGAGAGTAAAAACCAGTTATTCTGAGCTTTGGCTGGAAATTGGCGGCGAGAAGCATCGGCGCGGCTGGTACAAATTACCGCCGAGCGAGATAAAGAAAAGCCTGGAAGAGGTAAAAAGCAAGCACCGCAGCCAGTTTATCAAGCGAGAAGGCTTGAAAGAGCTGGCGCAGCTGGATCTTGCCGCCGCGCTACGCGATATTTGCGTGAACCGTAGCGGCTGATTACTCTTGCTGCGCATTTGCCGGTGGGCAGGGGGCTGCCCGCCGGCAATATCGGGGTAAACATGCGCTGAAGGCCACCGGCGAAATTATTCGCTAAGCTTGAGGCTGGGCGGCAGTTGCTTAATCGTGACCAGCACGCCGCGATAGAGCTCAATGGCCCCTAGCTGTTTTAATTTAGCGAGGGTTCGCATGACACCGCTGCGCGACAAAAAGGTTCGCGACAAAATATAATTGGCGGCGGTAGTTTTATTTTTGATGGCCACCGGTTCATTGTTTAATTCTATGAGCTGATGGACAATAATTTCATAACAGGAAAGCTTAGAAACCTTAAAGCAATGGGCGTAGACTTTAGCTGAAGAATATTCCAGAAGGCGGGTGACGTTTTCCCATAGCTGCTGTTCAGCGATGATATTATGGGCGTGATTAATAGAGATGAGGCCAATTGTCGAGGCCTCCTGGGTGCGCAGATAAATATGGCGAGAAAAACGCAGCTGACTATTTATGCCAAAGATGAAGGGGCCCGTTTCAGAGTTGATGACGAGTCCGTCGTTGTTGCGATATAAAGACATGGTGCCTCTGAATAAAACCAAACATTGATGCTGGTTTTCTTTCACAATGCCGATGTTTCTTCTTTTTTCCATTAACATTTTGTTACATTTTGGCGCCAGGAAGTGAATGATTTTTTCAATGTCATGCAGAGGTTTGGTGATGGTGCGCAGCAGGTCAGTATCGTGTTGTATACGGGGGATTGTTTCCATGCTAATGATTTCCTTATGAAAAAGATAACTCCCAAAAACAGCAAAGTGTTGCAACAGCATTATCAATGACGGCGAGGGGCGGATAAACCCTCAATGAGTCTACGCATAGACTTAAAAAAACTTGCCGCCTCATCAGACTTAAGATAAATATTAATAGCATAAGTTTATAAATCTCCTTATTTACGTAACCACTAAATCTATTGGGTTTTATTTTTATATAGATGATGTTTGGGCTATTCCTGATGTTTTATATTATTGGGCGATAGCGTTCATAACCATTAACCGCATGCAGGATATTCAGCAATAAAGGGTTGCTCAATAATGGACTGCCAGTCGCCATGAGCAGAGTCAATATAAGAGCCGGACCTTAAGGGCTCCATTGAAGAAACCGTCAGGTTGGCTATGAAAAAACGAAAATACTTAAGCAAAAAAGAAGTAGAAGCTTTAATTCATGCTTCGCAGCAGCAGGATGGCTCGCTGCGTGATTATTGCATGCTACTCATGTGTTTTATTCATGGACTGCGCGTAAGTGAATTACGTTTTTTAAAAGTGAGTGATATTGATTTATCCAGTCAGCGAATCGCCATTCGGCGTTTAAAAAATGGCTTTTCCACCATTCATCCTCTTCAGCCCCGTGAACAGCTGGCGTTAAGCCAGTGGCTGATTAAGCGTACGGGCTGTTTAAACGCCGATCTTCCGTGGCTGTTCCTGTCGCGAAAAGGCACGCCGTTTTCGCGACAGCAAATTCACGTCATGATGCGAAACTATGGCGTACAGGCCGGAATTGCCGTGCCGGTGCATCCGCATATGCTGCGTCACGCCTGCGGCTATGCGCTTGCGGAAGAGGGCGTGGATACCCGACTGATTCAGGATTATCTCGGTCATCGCAATATTCAACATACCGTACTGTATACGGCGAGCAATCCAGCGCGCTTTAACTCCATTACCCTCTGACGCCAGGGTATCTGGCCCGACAAGAGCCAGATACCCTTTAGTTGTAGGTAAAATTCATGACGACCATGGTGCTGATATTCCCCGCGGTGGCGCCGCCTGCGACGCTAAAGATGCGCGCCCGCATGTCGAATATAGCCTGACGGCGAGTATCAACATCGACGGCAATCGATTTTCCGCTGCCGGCATTAACCGAGCCGGTTATACGCTGGAGTTCTATCGCAACATTGCGTGAACTGTCAGGGCGGTTCACGTTGGCATAGAGACCAGGGTCGGTACCGTCGACAGGGCCGGTAAAGTGCGCGGTCACCCTTGATGTCCCGACAGGACAGTCGCTCAACGTCACGTAAAACGCTTTCCACGCTGAATAAGAGTTGGCCTCGCTGAGCCGACGGCTGGGAATATTATGTCCGAGGTCGATATTATAGATACCGTTGTTCTCGACGGTGCAGGAGGAAGCAACAATATCCCCGTTGATATACAGGGTAACATCCGCTGCATTAACGGGCGATGATGACGCAATCGCCGTAAATAACGTGATAGCGGCCGGGCTGGCGATAATTCTCATTATCGACTCCTTAGTAACCAATTAGAACCGGGAACGGGATAAATTCAGTTGTACATCATCGTTAAGGTTGCCACCGCGTTGGCGCGGCCGGGATGGATCGCCGGCGCGTTCTGGTAATAGCGAAAGGTGAGCGGCAGGGTTATCGATGCTCCAGCCTCAGGGATGGTGCCGACCGGGAAAAACCGATCAAACTGGACGGGTGAACCGTTATGGAGCACCTGGACGCCGATCCCTTCGGCCACGCCGGTTTCATTGCTTAAGGCCACTACGCCGAGCGTCGGCGAAAGGTAGCTCTGGCTGCTGATAGACGTATTCACGGCGACCTTATCATCGCACCGCACCGGGATCTGGAGGTTTTGTTCGACGCTGGTGCTGCCGGGGCCGGAGAATTGGCTGACCGGGATCGCGCCCATGGTGACGGTGAGCGTCGAGGGCACGATGCAGCTTACCGCTTTATAAACAATATCTCCGGCATAACCTATAAAGTTTTGCTGGCCCTGACTACCGATGCCGAGGCCGGTATCGTAGGCACCCATACCGAATTTGGTTTGCGCGACGTCGAGCGTGCCGCTAATGGCGGTCTCTCCGGTTTTTACCAGCGCCAGTTTAACCGTATAGCCAAAGGTCAGATTGCCGTCGCTGGAGACATACCCCAGCGCATCCCCACGCGTATCGCAGTCGCTGCCGGCGCCTTTGATTCTCCGACCGGCGCTATTTTGTAGCGCAATCCCGATCCCCTCGACCCCGGTTTTATAGACCCCGGGGAAACCCGCCACTTCTTCGCCGCTGCCGTAATAGCAGGCGATAATGGGGTGGCCGGGGGTGACGGGAGCCCAACCGTGGCGATCTTTGCAGTTTCCGCTAAAGGTGAACACCCGCTGAGTGCCGGGAATATCGCTGCCAACCGGCAGCGACTGCGATACCGCGATCTGCGCAAGCTGCTGGATATACGGCGTGGACGGGGAACTGGGGCAATAATAGCCGTTATCTGCATGGGCAGCGCTCGCGATAAGGATGGCCAGCATAAGGGGGACGTGGACTCGTTTCATATCGTCATGCTCCTGCTATAGACACTGTTCATTGAGGTTGATAATCCCGCCCGCGCTTGGCGTCAGGCGGTAATTCACCGTGCATCGGCCATCCGGCTCGCTGCTCCAGCTAACGTTCAACTGGCCGGCGTCTCTTAACCCTGTGAGATAGACCTGCCCGCCATCGCCTACGATGAAGCTTGCTGCCGTCGGGGAGGCGGGATCGATAACCGCTGCGCCGAACGGCACCGGCGCGCCGTTGCGTTTGCGCAGATTCATCAATACCCGTTTCCCGAGGCTGGTTTGATAACTGGCTTTCACCAGCGCGCCGCGCGTGGGGATAACCGTCTGGGTCGCTAGCGCCAGCTCCGCGTCATCGGCCAGGGTTTCGGTATTCAGCGTGAGATCGTTTTTGCGATAGGGGCTGAGGTAGGGGATGACGGTGTAGCCGAAGAGATCGGTTTTCACCCCTGATTGTCCGAGCACCGACACGTTTTGCGCTCCGGGAGCGGCGATCAGCGCCATCGTTTCGCCGAGGGGCTGGCTGAAGGTGATACCGTTGCGATGCGCGACGATCCCACCCTGCAAACCGTAGTTAAAGCGCTCGCTGTAGCGGTCGCGGGCGTAGCCGACGAGGGGCTCAGCGTAAGAGGCGCGCCAGTCGGCATTGAGCCCGCTATTACTCCCCTGGCCCTGAGAGCCATAGCCCTGCATGACGCTCCAGTTCAGGTTATTATCGGCCAGCAGGGTGCCGCCCAGGCTCACATTATTGGTGGTATTCCCCCGCTTACTGGTATTCAGCATGTAGCTGACGTAGGTCGAATGACCGCCGAATAATTTATCCAGAGGAATACTCATGGTGAGCGCAAACAGCCCATCGCGGTCGTAGGCGCGCCCGGAACGCTGGCCGTAGCGTTCCGCTGAATGAATGTTATAGCTGTAGCTCAGACTGAAACTGATGCCTTGATACGAACTGTTGTAGCTCGCGCTGTAGGACTCCATACGCTTGTTGGTGTCCCAGTAGTCTTCGAGGATCGCGCTAAGGGCGAGGTTGCCTGGAATCTGAAAGAGATCCTGGGTGACGGTGAGCTCCGCGCGGTTGCGTCTGCGTTCCGGCGCAGCGTAGCGTCGTCCATCGCGCCAGGTGTTGAGCACGTCCTGCATATCCCAAAAGCCGCTGGTGGCGTAACGATATCCCGCAAAGGTGAAATTGGTCCCGGTCTGCACCACGTTTTTACTGTAGCGAATACGCCATGACTGACCCTCTTCACGCGCGCGGTATTTTTGCCGTGACCATGCCTGGGTGACATCGGCGGATACGGCGCCAACGGGGCCGAGGTTTTTACCCACCCCTAGCGCCAACGCCTGGTACCTGTTGCTAAACTGTCCGCCGCCGTAAACGGTGTAGCCGGCAGGAAGACCGTAAATCGCGGTACCGGCAGCCAGCGGAGTTTTATCGATGCCGTTGTCATAGGCGCGGTAAACGCCCGCGGTCATGGCGTACTTTAAGCGACCTTCACGCTGCAGGACCGGGACCGAGGCGTAGGGCACCACGAGGATTTGCTCGCTGCCGTCAGACTCTTTGATGGTGACGTAGAGGTCGCCAGAACCGCCAGTGGGGTACATATCGCTGATTTCGAAGCTACCGGGCGAAACATAGGTCTGATAAATGATGTAGCCGTTTTGCCGGATCGTGACCTGGGCATGGGTGCGGGCGATCCCCCGCACCACCGGGGCATAGCCGCGTAGGCTCTCCGGCAGCATATCGTCGTCAGACGCCAGCTGGCCGCCGCGAAACGGAATACTGTCGAAAATATCGGAGGGCGTGGTGCTGTCGCCCAGCGTCAGGCGGCTCCTCAGGGCACGTATATCGCGCTGTGCGTAGGTATAGACGGTATCCCATTTTGTGGAGGTACCGCTTTTGCCGTCCTGGCTGCTGCGATTCCAGGTGGTGTAATTACGCAACCGCCAGGGACCGAGATTGAGTCCGGGGCGCAAATTAACGTACTGCGCGTTTCCGTTGTCGCCGCCGCCCTTTTTCTCCCGATTGTTAGCGCCGCTTACGCTGTAATTTATCAGCGCCGCCGGAATACCGTCATCCCAGCGCGCCGGATCGACCCAGCCGCGCGCGGCGTTGTTAAGCGAAGATTGCGGAAAACTCAACAACAGCTGCTGGCGTGAAAAACGAAAGTCGGCGCTGGCCTGGGGAAGCGCCGACAGCCTGGCGCAGCCATCGGCGGTCGGGCCTAATGCCGGGTAGCGCTGGGTCATGACGCCCCATGACGCCAGGTCGCTCAGGGACAGACAGGGCTGTAATGTACTCAGCCCCTGCGCGTTTTGCTGCATGCGGAACTCAACGTCGCGGGTATCCACTTTGCTGTTATTAACATAAATATCGACCCTGTAGCGGCCGGGCAGCTGCCCGCCATGCTCCTCAAAGGCGGAGAGATCGGTAGCGGCCTGGCCGCCGTCGCCGGTTTCCAGATGGGCGGCGTTGAACCGGTCGCGGGCGTTAGCAGAGGGGCATATCGCCGCAATCAGGGCAACCTGGGTGGCGATAAGGCAAGCTAAATTCAAGGGCGAGTCGCTTAACGTTCTTTTGTTCATCCTGAAGTGCTCCTTAGTTGACGGCTGATAGCCGCAGCGCAAACCGTCGTCGGCGGCGGATTAGCGATCCTGACTGTGGCTTTCTCCAACGCCGCCAAAGTCGCTGATGATTTTCCATGACACCTGACCGACCACTTTGTCGGGGGTATCAAACGTGGCTGAGCTCATTGGCGCGACAAAAGTGGCTTTGGTAATAGGATGATTACCTATCGTTACCTCGTTGAAATTCATGTAAAAAGGCGTGGGATTCGTTACCGTGAGCCGACGGCCTGCCTGGCGCCATTTCAGCTTATGCGTCACCTGTTCCGGGGTGCCCTTGAGGGTTTTGGGGCGAAAAATGAGCTTAAGACGCGTTCTTACGGCGATTTGCAGCGTATTGGCGTTATCGGGGGCGGTGTTAGTCGGGATCGCCTTGACGTTTAGCCAGTAAAGCGATTCGCGATCGGCCGGCAGCAGGCCGCCAATATTGACGATCCGCAGCAGGTTTTGCTGGTTGCCGTCGAGGCGGAACAGCGGGGGCGTAATAATGAACGGCGGCTTACGCGGATTGTTATCGGCAGACTCAATCCACGACTGAATTAAATACGGAGCGCTATCGGAATTGCTGACGCTCAGCGAGGCCTCCTTTTTACCGCCGTCAAAGATCAGCCGCGTACCGCCAATAGTGACGCCGCCGCTTTCCGCCGCGGCCGCTAATCCGCTAGCCAGTAATATAAGCAAGAGGGGAAAGACTCTATATCCGTTATGCATGATAGCCATTTACTCCACAGATACGAAAAAGGGTTGGACCGGTTTTCGCCGGTCCGAGGAATAACGCCGACGAAATAGCAATGCGCCGGCGAAATATCCATTAGTTGTAATTAAGAGTAAAACTGCTGGTCGCGTTGGCGAATCCTGCGCTCACGGTATTAGCCGTCGCATAATAGCGGGCGACGAATGCGAGGTTATTATCGCCAGCCTGTAGTGGATACGCGGACGAGGCGGTATATAACGGCACCACGACATTCTTGTTATCCATTAATTGAATACCCACGCCCTTGGCGACGCCGGCTTCTTGCGTTAGCGCCAGAAGGGTGGCGACGTTGCTATCCGCCGTACCGTCGAATTTAACCGTGGCGGACTTCGCCGACTCAGGGCAATCTTTGAGGGCAATATTAAATTTAGTTGGCGAGGCCGTTGAGCCCGCGCCGGTGAAGGCACTGCTGGAGACGTTCCCCATCATGACCGACAGCGGGTTACTCATATTATTCACCACCGTGCAGGCGCTATCGGTGATGGAACCGTAAAAATTAATCCGGCCATCGTCGGCTAATACCGATGCGGAGAAGGCAGCCGCCGCCAGGCTAACGGCAATAAGACACTTTTTCATAAGGTTGTCCTTATAAGTAATGGGATAGGTAATACATTCGCGGAAAGAAGATATCCGTGAATATTTATTAATCCGATAGCCAGATGTCCGGAGAAAATAAGTTCAGTGATGCTGAAGCGTATTTTGGCAGAAGACATTTTGTATCAAAGTGTCTTGTTTAGTTTTATATATTTTGTTTGTTAACTTTGTCGTTATAAATGCCATGGATGGCGTTTATGCGATACTTAAAACTGCTTCTTGCGTTTTATGTGGTAAAAAATCTGGTGGGCTGCGGCGCGCTGGCGGAGGTCAGGATTCGCTGCGAAAGTAAAGAATGTAGATAATCTATTGATTATTAATGTTTTTAATTATTACCGCACTGGAAAACCTTACGACTTGACAGGTTATTGGCGATTCTTTATGTTGGTGACAATCTGATACATTATGTCAAGTAAGAAATATATTCCTTGTTGCTTCACCATATATTTTTAAATCTTGCAGCATTGCTCGCAGTATAAAGCACCGTATGCTGAATATTTCGGTGACCGAGATAATCCTGAATCAATCGGGTATCCATGCCCTTATCGGCCAGCGAAAAACCGCAGGCGTGACGCAGCATATGGGGATGCGCCGCAATCCTCAAACCGGCGCTTCGGCTGTAATGGCTAATTAACACGTGGATCCGCTGACGCGATAGCGGTGTTCCTTTTTGCGACAGAAAGAGCCAGTCGCTGTCGCTATTGCGATAGTTTTTACGCACCATCAGCCATTCACGGATAAACCCCATCTCGCTGGAAAAGAGGGGATGGGTGGTGGAAAACCCATTTTTAAGCCGTTTGACGTAGATTGAGTGGTTATGCAGGTCAAGGTCCGATAGCCGCCAGTGGCGAATTTCGCTGACGCGGCAGCCATGAATGAAGCACATCCAGATTAAACAACGGTCCCTCTCCGGGTTCGCCCCCTTGCTCGCTTCGTAAATGATTTTTTTAATCTCCGCTTCGGTGAGATATTTTCGTTTATTCATGATTAACCTCCTGAATAGCCATCAAATAATTATCCCTTCAGGCGTATTTCGCCCTGGGTAACGCAGTCAGCTGAGTGCGCCGGGTATGATTAAACAGCGGGGAGAGGATAGCAAGACGGCTCGGCCTTACTCGCCCGCCGCCGCGCGGGTCCTGCGGCTGTCGTTATAACCTGACATTCCTTCAACTTACTTTTATAAATTAAAAAATTTTAAACATTTAATGCGTGATAGTTTTACATTAATTTTACAAATGAATATGATTCCTTACGTTCTTCGCTCTGTCCGGGAGCGTCCAACTAACATGATATGCGGTCTGTGCTCTTATCTATTCGATAAGGCGCTATTTATATTAGATGTTTTGGTTTTTTCGACTGAAGTCGTATGGAATGAACTATGGACGAACGACAAGGTAGCGGGAGAGGGATTTTCTTCACCGTTTACCGATTACTCTTTGTATTACTCAACTTTGGCATTGGACTCTTTTTCACTTTCTGGGGAGGCAAACTCCTCTCTCTCGGCGGCAGCGCCTGGTATCTGTTAGCCGGTCTCGCTTATCTACTTATCGCCGTCGGCTATCTCATCCGCAGCCGCTATGTCCTGCCTTTTGCCATTCTGACTTTCCTGTTGACCCTTTGCTGGGCGCTGTATGAAGTGCAGTTCAGCTACTGGGGCCTGATCCCGCGGCTGGTGGTTCCCGCGCTGATGCTGATGCTGGCCCTGTGGCTGGCGGCGACGCTGCCGATGCGGCCTGCGCGGCGGCGCTACGCCAACTGGAGCGCCTCGGCGATTTTCCTGCTGCTGCTGGCGACCCTGGTATCAGCGTTTTACCCGCACGGCGCTATTCATAACGGCGTAGTCAAAGCGAGCGGCGACGCAACGCCGACCCTCGCGTCGAAAAACGATAATTGGGCGTTTTTTGGTCGCGATGCCTCCGGTACCCGTTTTGCGCCGTACGAAGAGATTACGCCGCAAAACGTCAAAAATCTGAAAGTGGCCTGGACGTACCACACCGGCCGCCGTCTTACCGGCGCCGGCATTGGCGTCGATGAAAATACCCCGTTGCAAATTGGCGACACGCTCTACTCCTGTACGCCGCTGAACGTTGTCACCGCGCTGGATGCGGATACCGGGAAAGCGCGCTGGCGTTTTGACCCGCACGCAGGTACCGCCGAACACGTCACCTGCCGCGGCGTTGGCTATTACGATGTACAAAGCGATGATTCGCTGAGCGCGGAAGAGAAGGCCAGCCCGGCGCTGCAGCAGTGCCCGCAGCGTATCCTGGTGTCGACCGTCGACGCCCGGTTGATCGCCCTGAACGCCAAAACCGGCGAACCGTGCGATGACTTTGGCGAGCATGGTAGCGTCGACCTGAAGCAGGGGATGGACAATACCGAAAACAGCAAACGCTACCACCCGACCTCGACGCCGGTGATTATGGGGCATATTGCGGTACTCGGCGGCTGGGTGCGCGATATCGTGCATGGCGAACCCTCCGGCGTGGTACGGGCGTTTGACGTACGAAACGGAAAGGTGGTGTGGGCGTGGGACGTTGGGCAGCCGGAAAACGTTACCGACCCGGTAAAAGGTCGCGTCTATACCCTCGAAACGCCGAACGTCTGGACAGTGCCGGGCTTTGATAAAGAGCTGAACCTGATTTATTTGCCAACCGGTAACGGTCCGCCGGACTACTGGGGCGGCGATCGCAACGCGGCCAAAGAGAAATACGGTTCTTCCGTGGTGGCGGTGGACGCCAGCACCGGCGAGACGAAGTGGGTCTTCCAGACCGTACATCATGATATCTGGGACTATGACCTGCCGTCGCAGCCGGTGCTGTTCCATATGAAAAATGAGCGGGGCGAAGAGGTTCCGGTCCTGATCCAGACTACCAAAACCGGGCAGATCTACGTGCTTGACCGTCGCAGCGGTAAGCCAGTGACCCGGGTAGAAGAGCGGCCCGTCGCCCGCGACGGCGCGGAAGGCGAACATCTCTCCGCCACTCAGCCGTTTTCCACCGGCATGCCGCAGCTGGGCGTCGAGCCGCTCACCGAGAAATCGATGTGGGGCGTGACGCCGTTCGATCAGCTGATGTGCCGTATCGATTTCAAAGAATCGACGTATCTGGGGATGTATACGCCGCCGTCAGAGAAACCGTATATCGAATGGCCAAGCCTGCTGGGCGGCATGAACTGGGGGGGCATGACTATCGATGAGCGCACCGGAACGCTGTTCGTCAACGATATGCGTATGCCGCTGAGAATGTCGCTGGTGCGGAAAGAGGATATGGCGAAATATAAAGTCTCCACCGACGAGGTGCCGGGCTTTATGGGGACCGTGCGTCCGCAAATCGCCGGGCCATACGGCGGCGTGCGGATCGATATTTTGCAGTCGGCGCTGGGCGTCCCCTGTAATACCCCGCCGTTTGGCACCATGAGCGCCATCGATCTCAATACTCGTCAGCTGATGTGGCAGGTCCCGATGGGGTCGGTGGAGGATACCGGGCCGCTGGGGCTGAAAACGCATATGCATATCCCGCTGGGGATGCCGACGCTGGGCGGCCCGACGTCAACCGCATCCGGTCTGGTGTTCTTCGCCGGAACCCAGGATAACTACCTGCGCGCGCTGGATTCCGCCACCGGTAAAGAGCTGTGGCGCGCCCGTCTGCCAGTAGGCGCCGTGGCGGCGCCGCTGATCTATAAATCACCAAAAAGCGGTAAAGAGTACGTGGTGATCTCCGCCGGGGGCGCCAGCCACTCGCCGGACGTGGGCGATGATATTATCGCCTTCGCGCTGGAGGAGTAATTAACCCCGATTGGCGCTTATGCAGCAGCCGCCCCTTTGTGGGCGGCTTTTTTTATGGTCTGAAGCCTGGCCGGCGCTAAACCACATGGCAGGCGACGCGGTGGCCGTCGGCGACCTCCCTTAATCCCGGGATTTCGCGCCGGCAGCGGTCGCTGGCCTGCGGACAGCGGGAGGAAAAGCGGCAGCCGGCGGGCGGCCTCGACGGATCGGGTATTTCACCTTGCACTACCGCCAGCGGCTCGCTATTCGGATCGAGGGTCGGGACCGCCGCCAGCAGCGCCTGCGTATACGGATGCAAAGGCCGGCTGAATAGCGCATCGCGACTGGCGGTCTCCACCAACTGGCCGAGGTACATCACCGCCACGTCATCGCACAGATGCTCTACCACGCCGAGGTCATGGGAGATAAACAAAAACGTCACCCCATGGTCGTCGCGCAGATCGGAAAACAGATTAATAATCTGTGCCTGAATCGACACATCGAGGGCCGAAATGGGTTCATCGGCAATAATAAAATCCGGGTTTAGGATCAGCGCCCGGGCAATGCCGATGCGCTGGCGCTGGCCGCCGGAAAACTCGTGCGGAAAACGATGGTAGTGCTGCGGCGCAAGACCGCAGATGCGCATGACATCAATGGTTTTGTCATACAGCTCCTCCCGGCGACAGAGCTTGTTCTCCAGCATCGCTTCACCGATGGCGTCACCGATGCGGATCCGCGGGTTTAACGAACTGTAGGGATCCTGAAACACCAGCTGGATTTTCGGGCGCAGCGCGCGCATTGCCCGCGGCGACAGTTCGGAAAGCTCCTGACCGCGAAACTTGACGCTACCGGCGGTCTTCTCATACAGCCCCAGCAGCGTACGGCCAACGGTGGTTTTCCCGCTGCCGGATTCGCCCACCAGGCCAAAAATCGTTCCCCGGCGAATCTTAAAGCTCACGCCATCCACCGCCCGCAGTTCGCCGGTCTGCTGACCGAACAGCCCGTCGCGCAGCGGGAAGTACTTTTTCAGCCCATCCACTTCAATCACGTATTCATGACTCATATCACGGACTCCGCGAGTTCACTATAAAAGCAGGCCGCCTGTTGGGTTTGCCCCACCAGCGGCGGAACGCCCTGGCGACAGCGCGCGGTCGCGTTGGCGCAGCGTTCGGCGAAGGCGCACCCGGCGGGCAGGGCGGCGAGGTCCGGCACCTGGCCGGGGATCGAGTAGAGGCGGCGGCGCCGTTCCCCCGGTACCGGACGGGAGGCAATCAGCCCCTGGGTATAGGGATGCTGCGGGTTGCGCAGAATATCGGCGGTCGCGCCCTGCTCGACGATCCGCCCGGCGTACATCACCACGACGTGCTCGGCCATCTGCGCGATGACCCCGAGATCGTGAGTAATCAGCATCATCGCCATCCGGTTGGCCCGCGCCTGGTCGCGCAGCAGGCGCAGAATTTGCGCCTGCACGGTCACATCCAGCGCGGTCGTCGGCTCATCGGCAATCAGCAGCTTCGGCTGACAGCTCAGCGCCATGGCGATCATCACCCGCTGCAGCATGCCGCCGGAGAGCTGATGTGGATAGCTGGCCATCAGGCTCTCCGCCCGCGCCAGCCCGACATGGGCGAGCAGCGCGGTAGCGTGCCGCCATGCGGCTTTCGGCGACTCGCCTCGGTGACGAATCAGCGGTTCGCACAGCTGCTCGCCAACGGTGAGTACCGGGTTCAGGGCGGTCATCGGCTCCTGAAAAATCATCGCCAGCTGATTGCCGCGCAGGTCGGACATGCGGGCCTTATTCAGCCGTAGCAGGTCCTGGCCCGCGAAAAGAATCTCTCCGCCGTCAATGCGAGCCGCCTGCGGCGGCAGCAGGCCCATTAACGACAGGGCGGTGACGCTTTTGCCGCAGCCGGATTCGCCGACCACGCCCACGGTCTGCCCAGCGTGGATAGAGAACGACACCTCCTGCACCGCGCGTACCCGGCTTTTGTCGGCGGCAAACGAGACCGAAAGCTGATTAAACGTCATTAACGGGCGACTCATTTCAGCCTCTGTTTCATTTTGGGATCCA
This sequence comes from Klebsiella sp. BDA134-6, assembly GCF_015601345.1. Classification (NCBI taxonomy): domain Bacteria; kingdom Pseudomonadati; phylum Pseudomonadota; class Gammaproteobacteria; order Enterobacterales; family Enterobacteriaceae; genus Klebsiella; species Klebsiella sp. BDA134-6. Next base: position 3,368,839 of record NZ_CP064784.1, on the reverse strand, counting down.
TCGCGTCGCGCAGGCCGTCGCCCAGCACGTTGATGGCAATAACGGTGATAAAAATGGCGATCCCCGGCGGCATCCACAGCCAGGGACGGCGCTGAAAGTCGATCAGGCTGTTGGCGGCGTCCATCATATTGCCCCACGACGGCGTTGGCGGCACCACCCCAAGCCCGAGGTAGCTGAGCGCCGACTCGCTGAGAATGGCGTTAGCCACCGCCATGGTCGCCATCACCACCAGAATCGGTACCGTATTCGGCAGCAGATGACCAAACAGGCGGCGTCGTGCCGACAGCCCCAGCACCTGGGTCGCCAGCATAAAGTCGCGCTCGCGCAGGGAGAGGCACTGTCCGCGCACCAGCCGCGCCAGCTTCGGCCACTCCAGCAGGCTCAGCATAATCACCACCATATAGATACGTGAGTCCGGCGAGAAATCGAGTTCGGACAGCATCGCGCCCGCGACAATCAGCAGCGGCAGGCCGGGGATGGTCATCACCAGGTCGGCAAAACGCATAATGAGTTTATCGGTCAGGCCGCCGGCGTAGCCAGACAGCGCGCCGAGCAGATAGCCAAGGGCGACCGACAGCAGCATGGTCAGCAGGCCAATAATCAGCGAAATGCGCCCGGCCAGCAGCAGGCGGGTATAGATATCGCGACCGAGAAAGTCGGTGCCCAGCCAGTGCGCCGCGCCGGGCGGCTTGTTGATCATCAGGGCGTCGGTGGCGTCGTCTTGCCACGGCGACCACAGCGGCCCCAGGACGCACCACAGGGCCATGACCGCCAGCAGCAGCAGGCACAGCATCGCCAGCCGGTTGCGGCGCAGCGCCCGCCAGGCCTGATGCCAGGGGGACGGGGTCACCTGGGCCAGCGCCGGGATTTCCGCCTTACGCAGGCGTTGGCTGGAAGAGAACAGAGAGCTAAGCATCAGGACCTCACGCGAATGCGCGGGTCGGCCCACGCGTAGAGCACATCGGCAATCAGGTTGCCAAGAATAGTGAGCACCGCCAGAAAAAGGGTGAAGCCCATTAACACCGGGTAGTCGCGGGCGGCCAGCGAATCGATATGAATATGCCCGGCCCCCGGCCAGTTAAACACTTTTTCGGTGATGATCGCCCCGGAGAAGAGTCCCGGAAGCTCGAAGCCGAGCAGGGTGATGATCGGCAGCAGGGCGTTACGCAGGGCGTGCTTGAGGATAACCGTGCGTTCGCGCAGCCCTTTGGCGCGGGCGGTACGGATAAAATCCATTTTCACCACATCGAGCATGCTGGCGCGAAAATAGCGGGTCAGGCTCCCCGCCTGGAGCATCACCAGCGCCAGTACCGGCAGCGCCAGATGGGCGGCGACCTGCAGCACATACTCCCAGCCGCTGTCGTCGCTGCCGGTATTGGTCATGCCGCCCACCGGTAGCCAGTGCAGATCGACGGCGAACCATTTGATCAGCAGCAGGCAGAGGAAAAAGGTCGGGAACGACATGGCGGCGAACACCGCGGCGCTCACCAGATGATCGAACGCAGAATTGGGCTTCAGCGCCGAGATCACGCCCACCGTCAGGCCAATTCCCCAGTAGAACACTAGCGCCACGCTGGCCAGCAGGAAGGAGTTCCAGATGTACTGGTTGAGCAGCTGACTGACCGGGATCTGGTACTGCAGCGAGAACCCCAGATCGCCGCGCAGCAGCTGGCCGAGCCAATGGAGATAGCGGGTGAGCAGCGGCTGATCCAGGCCGTAAATGGCTTTCAGTTCGGCGGCGCGAGCGGCGGTGAGGGTGATATTGCCATCGATAAAATCGCCCGGCGTTTTGGCAAACAGCATAAAAATGATAAAGGAGGCCAGCAGCAGTATCGGCAGCGTTTGCAGCAGCCGTCTCAGGATGAAATTTCTCATGACATTCTCACGTCAGCCGCCGGGAGGCCCGGCGGCTCAGGATTACTTAACGATTTTGACATCCGGCAGGCTGCCGGTCAGGCCGTTGTAGATATCCGGTTTGAAGCCGCTAACCCGGGCGCTGCTCGCCGAGAGAATTTCGCGGTAGCCGAGCAGGATCACCGGCGGGTCCTGCGCCAGCACCTGATACAGCCGGTGGTAGATTGGCTTACGTTTTTCCACGTCGAGCACCGAGTTGCCTTCGGTTATCAGCTTGTCAACCTGCGGATTGTTATAGCCGGACTCTTTCGCTTCCGCGCTGTAAAAATCCCACACGCCATCGTGCGGGTCATTAAGGGTGCTGGTGCTGAACGATGCCAGGTCGTAATTACCCGATTTACGCTGCGCCATCAGGGCGTTGAAGTCGACCACCTGCGGTTTTAACAGCACGCCAATCTGCTGCCAGTTCTCTTTGGCGATGGGGATCAGCGCATCGTTGAGCACTTTCTTGCTGACCAGCAGGGTTAACTCGAGGCGTTTGCCATCTTTAACGCGGATACCGTCTGCGCCCGGTTTCCAGCCGGCTTCGTCAAGCAGCTTTTTCGCCTGCGCCGGGTCATAGTGATACGGGTTCACCCCATCGGCGTTCCAGGCCCAGGAGATCGGCGCGATAGGCTCAATCGCCACTTTACCGTAGCCCTGGTAGACCACATCAATCAGCTTCTGGCGGTCGAGGCCGTAAATCAGCGCCTGGCGTACCTTCACGTCCTTCAGCGCCGGGCGGCGGAGGTTAAATTCCACCTGGCTGTAGTCGCTGGAACCGTAGAGGTTGATATTGGCAAAACCGAGCATTTTCAGCTGTTCGATATCATCAGGACGCGAGGTAAAGGCGTCGTAGTCGGTTTCGCCCGTCTGGAAGAGCTGGAAGTTGGTCGACGGGTTGGTCACGCGATAAATAAAGCGCGGAGTCGGCGGGGTTCCGCGATAAAAGTGGCTGTTGGCGTGGAAACGAATCTCCTGGCCGGGGATGTATTTGTCGTAAACGTAGGGACCGTTGCCCAGCGGTTTGCCGTGCAGGGTGCGCAGATAATCGAGATTCCCGCGCTGGTAGCCTTTGCCGTAATAGGCTTTGGAGAGGACCGGGCCGCCAATTTTTGCCAGCGTCGTCGCGCCCGGTTGGGTGGTGGTTACCTGGAGCGTTAAGGGATCAATCACTTTCAGGCCGCTGACGCTATCGGCTTTCCCCGCCTTGTAGTCCGCGCCGCCGGCGATATTGGCGAGCGTAATATCGGTATCGCCATCGTATTTCGGGTCCAGCAGCACGGTGAGGGTAAAGGCGACATCCTCGGCGGTCAGCGGCGAACCGTCGCTAAAGGTCAGGTTGGGACGCAGCTTGATGGTGTAGACCTTGTTATCCGAACTGACCGTCCAGCTTTCGGCGAGGCCCGGCACCAGCTTGCCGTGGCTGTCCCAGTCGATCAGGCGCGAGAAGATGACGTTGGTGACGTTCTCATCCCAGCCGTTGACGAAGAAGTAGGGGTTAAATATACCCTGCGGCTCGGAGATGCCGGCCACGACGGTATCTTTGCGCAGTTTCGCCGCCGCGGGGATCTGGCTGGCATCGCTGGCCGGGGTGATCCCTTCTTTTAAAATGTCGTCGGCGATGGCGACAGAAGAAAATGCCACCGCGCCGCCGAGCAACGCTATTTTCAGAGCAAGCGCGAACCGCGTTTGTTTGGTTTTTAACCCGTGCAGTAGTCTGGACAAAAGTGCTCCCTCATCAATTGATTGCGTTGAGTATTTACAAATCATGACGAAAGATAAGAGGCGCATCGCAGCCTGTCTAACAACGAAAGGCTATGGCTTATAGCAATTTAGCATTAGCTATAATTCTGCATTAATCTGCCATTTTTGTGCTAAGCGCCAGCGTTCTCTGCTGTCTGCGGGGGAGAGAAAGGGGAAGGGCCGCCATCCGGCCGCAATGCTGCGGTAAGCAGTACGTAGCGTGCGGCGACCGCGGGCAGGCCCGGAACGTAAGCCGAAAGTTTATGGCGTCTGCCAGAGCGTATCCGGTTCGGAAAACCCCTCTTCGACCCGGGCGAAAAAGCGGCTGGCGTGCAGGCCGTCGACGAAGGCGTGATTGAATCTGCCCGCGACCGGGATAATGCCGTTTTTGAGCTTGCCCCAGGTGAGGGCGGGTACCGCTGCGCCGACGTAATACTCGGCGTGGGTCATGGCGCTGAAATGCAGCCATGGCAGGCAGCTGGCGCAGAAGAAGTTCTCGCCGTTGACGATAAGCGGCGCCGGCGCGGTCCGTTTCGCCGCGTCAATCTTCGGCGTAGCCGCAGCGCTAAAGGCGGCAAAGTCAGCGGCGTTATCGCACCAGACCTGGCGAAAACCTTCCTGCGCGGTCATCACCGGCGTCATCACAGCCAATTGATCATATTCGACAATCTCGTCGTCCAGCAGCCGCTGCTTAAGCTGTGGCACGTCGTTTGCCGCGCGCACCAGCCCGTAGAGCGCCAGCTGGAAAAAAGAGACGCCGCGATCTTTCGCGCATTCGTATAGCCGCTGCGCCTCGACGGGAACGCAGAGATTAAAGCTGGGGTTGGCAAAACCGCGATAAAAATCAAAATGATCTTTTCGCGGCCAGTGTTGTTTGTCGATTACGCGATAGTTGGCCACGGGCCTCTCCTGTTGGCTGACTTTCCTTCACTATGCGACGATTTCAATCAGGTTGCCATCGGGGTCTTTGATCACCGCTTCATAGTAGCCGTCACCGGTGGTTCGCGGTGGGGAAACCAGTATTCCCTGCGCGTCGGCGCGTTTCGCCAGCCTGTCGACATTTTCCGCGCCGCCAACGCTTATCGCCAGGTGCACCCAGCCGGTACGGTTATTATCCGCCGTCAGTGCGACCAGCCCCGGCTTGGTCATCAGCTCAATAGCAACGTTGTCGCCAATCTTGACAAAAAAGGACTCAAAACCGGGGTTGGTTTGGCTGCAGTACTTCTCATTGATCTCGCCGTCGAAAAACGACACCCAAAAATGGGCCTGTTGCTCAAGCTGGCGGGTCCATAGAGCGATGTGGGCAATTTTCATAGCAAACCTCTTGATAGGGTGAGTTGACAGTCAGGGCCGTAATGCACGATCATGCACTTTGTTGCTCGATGAAGATTTAATCAGGAGTTACTTGTGCTCGATTATGCTGCTTTCCCCAAACAACGACAAGCGCTTATTTGCCAGATTCTGCAGGAGAACGGCAGAGTGGTTTGCGCCGAGCTTGCCGACCGCCTTAACGTCTCCGAGCATACTATTCGCCGTGATTTACATGAACTTAGCCGGGAAGGGTATTGTAAAAAGGTCTACGGCGGCGCGGTGATGACCCTGCCGGAGGCGGGGGATTATAGCGAGCGCAAAGAGAAAAATACGGCGACAAAAAGCAGGATCGCGCAGAAGTGCGCAAAGCTGGTGAAGCCCGGCGGCTGCATTTTTATCGATACCGGCACCACCAACCTGGCGATGGCGGAAGCGTTACCAGCGGAGCTGGCGTTAACCGTGGTCACCAATTCTCCCGAGATCGCCGCCGTCCTGCTCAAGAAACCGCTGTACGATGTGGTCATGCTTGGCGGTCAGATCCAGCGGGCCAGCGGCGGCTGCGTGGGCGCCTCCGCGGTGGCGCAGATTCAGGGTATGCTTTTCGATCAGGGTTTTATCGGCGGCTGCGCTATGGCGCCCGAGTCTGGCCTGACAGGCTTTGACTACGCCGACTGCGAATTTAAAAAAGCGGTGATCAAGCAGTGCAGCGAAATCATAGTTGGCCTCACCTCCGATAAGATCCCGGCGGTGGCGCGCTTTATGGTGGTCGAAAGCAGCGCCATTGATGTGCTGGTGGTCGAGGAGAACATCAGTCGGGAATATCGCGACGCGTTTAGCGAACACGATATTCGTATTTACACCGTTTAAGCGCCGTATGGACTTACTTTGACAACGACGTGGCAATCAGGCGCAGGCCGAGGGCGCCCAGCACCGTGGCGGTGAGGATATCGATCTTACGCTTCATGCGCAGATAGACGCCGCGCGGTCGGGCGGAAGAGAGCACCAGGGCCACCAGCGAATACCAGCTGACGTCGATCAGAAAGCTCATCAGCGGCACGATATAGTAAAAGGCCAGCGGGATGCGCTCCGGCAGCAGGGCGGTAAAAATAGAGGCGAATACCAGCGCCGTTTTTGGGTTGCTGAGCTGGGTATACAGACCATCGCGGAAGGTTTTCAGCAGCGAATGTTCCGCCGCCATGCCACCTGCCGCAAAATCCATCGGCTGCGCCGCGCCGCGGTAAATTTTATACCCCAGCCAGAGCAGATAGAGGCCGCCTGCGACCTTCAGGCCAATAAACATTTCCGGCACCGCGGTCAGAACTTTTTGTAACCCCAGCATGGCCATAATTGAAAAGATGGCCGCTCCCGCGCCGGTGCCCAGCGCGGTGACTAGACCGTGCGTTCTTGAGCGCGCAACGGCGTTGCGGGCAACGTAAATGAAGCTCGGGCCGGGGCTAATCACGCCCATAATAAGGACGGCGGCAAGGGCCATCAGGCTGGATAAGAACATAAACGCTCCTGGTTGACGTTGAGCGCTAAAGTCGTATCTGGCTCCGGCTCATGATTGATTTCGCTCTCAAAAAATAAACAATCTTTACCCCTCTGTCACCCAACTTTGCGGGGTGATGTTTAGTTGCCCGTTCGAATAACGATTCCCATTTCGCGCGTCGGTGATAAACTGACTAAATGTGATCTTTGTCATATCGTCATTAAAACAGAGAAAAGAGACACTGCTATGCAACATATCATTGAGGGCTTCCTCAACTTCCAGAAAGAGATCTTCCCGCAACGTAAAGAGCTCTTCCGCAGCCTGGCATCCAGCCAGAATCCTAAAGCGCTGTTTATCTCTTGTTCAGATAGCCGCCTGGTGCCGGAGCTGGTGACCCAGCAGGAGCCGGGGCAGCTGTTTGTGATCCGTAACGCCGGGAATATCGTGCCCTCTTTCGGTCCTGAACCGGGCGGGGTTTCCGCCACCATCGAGTATGCCGTCGTCGCCCTGGGCGTGACCGATATCGTCATTTGCGGCCACTCCAACTGCGGCGCGATGAAAGCCATCGCCACCTGCCAGTGCCTGGACCCGATGCCTGCCGTCTCCCACTGGCTGCGCTACTCCGACGCGGCGAAAGCGGTCGTGGAGAAGAAAACCTGGGCCAACGAGACCGATAAAGTCAACGGAATGGTGCAGGAAAACGTCATCGCCCAGTTGAACAACATCAAAACCCACCCGTCGGTTGCCGTGGGCCTGCGCGATAGCACGCTGCGTCTGCACGGCTGGTTCTACGATATTGAAAGCGGCGATATTCGCGCGCTGGATAAAAACAGCAAGACCTTCGTGTCGCTGTCGGAAAACCCTGACGTCTATTTCGAATAAACCTCTCGCAGGGCACGGAAGCCCTCGTTCCCGCCTTATCTGCCATACTTATTACTCCTGCGTAGTCTGTTTTTTTAAGGGGAAGTAATGATCAAGCTGTGCGCAACCTGCGGCACTTCTTACGACGACGGCGACAACACCCTGAGCCGGTGCCGTATCTGTGAGGATGAACGTCAGTACGTCCCGGCCAGCGGCCAGACATGGATTGCATTAGAGACTCTGGTTCGCACTCACGTGAATAAGTGGCGGCAGCATAGCGGCGAGCTGTTGAGCATCAAGACGGTACCGAAATTTGCCATCGATCAGCGCGCGTTTCTGCTGCTCACCCCGCAGGGGAATATTCTGTGGGACTGCATCGCCAATCTGGACGCGGCGACAAAAACCCTGATCGCCGCGCTGGGCGGGATAAAAGCGATCGCCATTTCTCATCCTCACTACTACACCACGATGCAGACGTGGGCGGATGCCTTCGACGCGCAAATCTACCTTCATGCCAGCGATCGCGAATGGATTATGCGCGATAGCCCGGCAATCACGCTGTGGGAAGGGGATGCGCTGGAGATCCTCCCTGCGGTGCGGTTGCTGCGTCTGGGCGGGCATTTCGCCGGTGGCACCGTTCTGCACTGGGCAAAAGATGATGGCATCATGCTGGCGGGCGATATCATCCAGGTGACGCCGGGGGCGCACGCCGTTTCGTTTATGTGGAGCTATCCCAATTTGCTGCCGCTCGCGGCAGCCAGCGTCGAGAAGATCGTTGAGCGTCTGGGCGATACGCCCTTTGAAGCGCTGTACGGCGCCTTCGAGGGACAGAACGTCACGAAAAATGCCCGGCAGATCGTTTTAGATTCAGCGCAGAAGTATCTCGCCTGCCTGAATACGACGGCGCAGCGCTGAGGGCGCGCCGCCTGCGGCTTATACCACGCCGTCGCCGCCATCGGAGCACCACACCTGGCCGGAGGTGAAGGAGCAGGCGTCGGAAGCCAGGGTTACGTACAGCGGCGCAATCTCCACCGGTTGGCCGGGGCGACCTAGCGGCGTATCGGCGCCGAACTGACGAACTTTCTCATCCGGCTGGCCGCCGCTTGACTGCAGTACCGTCCAGTAGGGGCCGGGGGCGACGGCGTTAACCCGAATGCCCTTCGGCCCCAGCTGTTTGGCCAGCGACTTGGTGAACGCCACCAGGCACGCTTTGGTTTGCGCATAGTCCAGTAGGATGGGGCTTGGCTTAAAGGCCTGGACTGATGAAGTATTAATAATCGCGCTGTGTTCTTTAAGATGACGCAGGGCGGCTTTAGTGATCCAGAAGGCCGCATAAACGTTGGTTTTGAAGGTGGCGTCAAAGTCGGCGGTGGTCAATTCTTCCAGCGATTCGCAGTATTGCTGGCGTCCGGCATTATTGACCAGAATATCCAGCCCGCCGAGTTCGCTGACGGCCTGTTCGACCAGGGTTTCGCAGAAGGATTCGTCGCGCACATCTCCCGGAATCGCGACGGCCTGACGTCCTTCGGCCTCAATGAGAGCAATCACGGTTTCCGCATCGGACTCCTCTTCCGGCAGATAGTTGATCGCCACATCGGCGCCCTCTCGGGCGAAGGCGATCGCGACCGCGCGACCAATCCCGGAATCGCCGCCGGTAATCAGGGCGCGTTTGCCGGCGAGTCGACCGGCGCCGACATAGCTCAGTTCGCCGTGATCCGGCTGCGGCTTCATCTCTTCGGCAAGACCTGGCGGCGATTGCGGTTGGTCAACAAACGGGGGACGGGGATACTTCGCGGTATTATTAGCGTAATCGCTCATACTGACCTCCTCGTGTTAAAAGATTAAGCGTAGTTGCCTGGTCAGCCAGTGGTGGAATATCGAGGAATATTTGAACAGCTTCGCTTTTAGAATTTTTGCGCTTTTATTCATCTCCGAACGGTAATTCACTGATTGCCGGGAAACTTTTAAAAATGAGAAGCGACGGCAGCGTTGGCCATTTTAGGATTATTCTATCGCAAGCCTGACGGTATATTTAGGCGGGGATTAATACTGCCTGGCGCTCATATTTACGCGGGCGCTGAAAACATTAAAAATATTTCCCGATGATTCATCAGGCACGGAACTTGTGAAAATGAATAGTAGCAACCAGACTTATTAAGACAAAAGAAAAATACGCTGGAGGTATTGCTGATGAAAAAATTACTGGCTGTTATTTTCTGTTCGCTGATGGCGCAAGGCGTCTACGCCGCGGATGAAGGTGGGTTTAAAAAAGAGGCTGCTCCACCTCCGCCGCATAAAATTGATGATGGCTATCGCGGGACTGAAGATGGTCGGATCATGACCGTGCGCCAGGCGCTGGATATGCACGATGGGGCAACCATTTCATTACGCGGCAATCTTATTGAGCAGCACGGCGACGATCGCTACAGCTTTCGCGATAAAACCGACACCATTGCGCTAATTATTCCCGCCGCGGTTTTTGATGGCCGCGAAGTGAAGCCCGATCAGATGATCAGCATCAACGGCAGCCTTGATAAAAAAATGACGCCGCCGGTGGTGCGGGTGGATCGGATCCAGAAATAATCGCTTAGTCAGGAGAAATGCATGTCCGTAAAAAATCCAGCCGACCCGGATAAGCGGGGCCGTCATCCGTCGAAAGAGGACCCGCGCGAACAGGGGGAAGTGCCGAGAAAAAGAGATGACAGCGAAGATCATAAAAAAGATCCCTGGCATCCGCAGTCCGGAAAGCGCTAGAACGGCCGCCCGTGAGGGCGGCTCGGGTTAAAAATCGATTGGCGACAAACGGCGGCGGGAGCGGCTAGCCGGCGTGGATATGGCCTTCGCTATCGCCGCGCCGATTTCCGCGCAGGCGGTGATCCCCTGAACAAAAGGCTGGTCGTGCATCAGCCAGGGGATGGCGGCAAAGGCGATGCGTCCGCGTACCTCAGAGGGCTCCAGTAACGTATAATCGTCTCCGACTTCCGGGATATCTTCGCCGGTCGCCAGCAGTTGCTCCCTTAGGTGCGGGAAGGGCAGATCTTTATTTTTCAGCGGTTTTTGCCCTCTGGCATCAATAAACACATCAAACGTATAGCGATTTTGTTCGCTGGTAAGCACCGTCTTTTCATGCTCTACCGCCATCTCATAGTTGTGCCCTAAGGCGAGAATACTGATGACGCCCGCTTCGCGCAGCGCCAGCAGTCGGCGGATAGACTCCGAAGGAATGGCTGCATAGCAGTCGATAAAGACCCGCGCAAGGCCATTTTTGAAACGCTCCCGGTCATGGTCATTAAGGTGAGGCACCATCGCCTGAACGGCTTCATGCAGCCGCAGGATCGCGTAGCGCCAGGGAACCGTATATCGCGCGCGCTTGTTGCGCTCAACTTCTTCGAGGTTATCCAGCGCCCAGTGGAACGGATTATGCTGCTGGCGATTAGCGAACCACGCCTCGCTGAAGCTGTCTGCATTCAGGCTGTGAAGGGCGATATTTTCGCTCCATAGGGAGTCGGCAAGCGCGATCTCCTTCGCTACCAGCTCAAAGACGCGATCGAGCAGACCGTCGCTCCCCGCGGCGATGGCGTGTTCCATCGCGCTTTCGCTCACGATGCTGAGCGGCTCCCAGGGAATAGGACAGTAAAAATCCGCTTCGGGAAGAATGCCGGAGCGCGACATCAACACGATTTTTAGCGCTTCGCTTGCCTCGTCCAGCCTGAAAGAGAGGGCGTCATCGTCGGACCCAATAAAGCGGCCGTGCTGGACGGCGACGGCCATCGCGGCATCGATCCCGCTGAGCGAGGTGCCCATAATCCCCACCCGGCAGGGGGGAATGCTGGCCTCCATGAGGCCGGACCACGGGCTGGGAAACCAGGTGCGCGTCGACTCTTCTTCGTCGGGCCAGACGTGGCCGGTGGCGATAACCGCGAGGTCAAAGGCTTCGTCGACCGGCTCATCTTCGACCCACATCCTCACCCCTTCTGCGGTCGCCTGCAGGTCGCTGACCCGGCAGGACTCATTGACCCGGATGTGAAAGCCCTGTTCTCTGGCCTCGGCGACCAGGCCAAGGAACTGGTCGCGAAAGTATTCGCCCAGCAGGATGCGCGGCAAAAATTGACGATCGTGCAACCCCTCATAATCGACGCCATAGCGCGCAAGGTGCGTCCGGCTCTGGGCCTTCAGCCAGTCGAGATAGGTGTTCTGGAGAGGCGGGATTTCAATACTGGCGATATTGGCCAGCATCATGCGCGAGTTTTCTTCATCGCTATAGGGCATGCCCACGCCCGCTTCCTCAGCCTGTTCGTAAATGGACACGTCCAGCGGCTCACCGCATTTAAGGAGTGAAAACAGGGTATAAATCCCGGTTGGACCGGCGCCGATAATGGCAATTTTCTTCATATAACTGACCCGCCGTTGTTGTTATCACATTTGTTGTCGGTGGCCTTCCGCCAGTTGAAAAGCTCCACGATAAATCATTTCCGGATAAGGGAAATCTGGCAGGATAATTGTGGTTCAAAATAAGGAAGAGGGCCAATCGCTGGCGTGCCTCTTCCTGGTGGTTAGTTACAGCGTTGCGGCTTCAGAACCAGGTTTCGAGCTGGGCGCCGAAGAATAGCGTACCCGCGCTGTGGTATCCGGCGCTGCCGAAGGTGTCCGTGGAGGAGTAGCCATCCAGCGCGTTGTCCCAGCGCATCCAGGTGGCAAAAAAGCGGATTTCCGGGCGCTCAAAGAAGTCCGTCACGTTCTGCAGCTTGAAGGTGGGGGCAAACGTCAGCTTGTAGTAGCTGCCGCTGGCGGGTCGGTTACCGTTAAAACCTTTCGGGTCGATATCCATATACTGATAACTGCTTTCGTACTGCAGGGCGAAGTTCTGATTGATCTGCTGGATGACCCGGGCGTTCAGCGTCACCCAGTTATAATGGTCAGCGTCGATATAGCGGCTATTACTACTCTGTGCGACGATCAGCGGTGCAATGCTCAGGCTGTCGGTAAGCGCGGTCATCCCATAGGTGGCAAACTTGATGGTCCAGGCCGGACTAATCAGATAGCCGTCGGAACCCGGGCCGCGTACTTCCGCCCCCAGCGCGCGGCCATACAGCAGCGCCGTTTTCGTGCTCCCCGGGCGCAGTCCGTAGAAGCTGTCGCCGTGCCAGGCCAGCATAGTGTTGAACCCTTGCGAGGCTGCTTTATCCGAAGCCAGCCCATCGTTTATCCGTTTATTATTGTCCTGCGAGTAGAGACCGTTGAGCATCCACTGTAATTTGCCCAGCCTGTTGTTAAGCGAGAAGGTGTAGTTTTGAATATAGGTGTTATCCGCTCCGGTCATATTGTTATATTCAACGTTGTCCATTGTCTCGATGTCATTGAAATTACGCCCGTATACCGCAAGATTGGTTTTTATATCCCCCGCGAAATTGACATCATAAATACCGGCGCCGGTACCGATTAAATTCATCATATCGGAATCAAGCCAGTGAATATCGAAATTATCCCGGTCTTCGCGCTTTCCGGCCCACAGCGTCGCCTGTTTAAATGCGCCGCTAAATGCGGGCATATCGCTCATCTCAACAAACGCCTGCCGGACGTTCATCTGGCCGTTGAAGGAACTATCCGTATTATAGGTTTTATCCCATTCGGCTATTTTCATGTAATAACGCAGCTGGCTATTATTATCATATTTTCGTCGGTAGTTGATATCGGCAGTAACATAGGTATCTGATTCATTACCCAGGCGCCCGACGCTGCCGCCGGTGCTGCCCGCAGGCGTCAGGGAAGGTCCCACGGTGGTGGTGGTACCTTTGCTGGTTAATATTCCGCTGCGCGCGTAGCCGCCGAATTTAATCTCTTGATTGTTATCTTGCGCGACCAGAGACTGCGGCGGCGTACTTTTTATTCGCGCTAAATCTTGCTCGGTTTTATGTTCTACGGCCTGTAATCTTTCTTGCGCGTGCGCCGCATTTTTTTCGGCGCTCGCCGCTCTCTTTTCCGCGCTATCTATTTTTCGCGTCGCATCCTGTAACTGGATGCGCGATTGTTTTAATTCGGCCTCGAGTCTTTCGAGCCGGGCGTTAATTTCACTCAGGGTCGTATCCGCAGCAGCGGCGGATGCTGGCAAAGCCAGCGCGCAAAGCGTAAGCATATAGGCTTTCATCATTAAGACCTGTATCGGGGTCGCTGTGCTCTGGACGTGCGGGTGCAGAGCACAGGTTACTGTGCCATTGAAATGGGTGGTTTAATCGGGTATTAAATTATTTTTCGGGCTGTATTAGTTTTTACGCCTCTTTGGTGGGTTTATTGGTTTTGACAAAAATGAAAGTCATTATAAAGGCAAAGATAAAGACGGCGATCCCGACGGTGATATAGGTAATAAACTGATAGCGATCGTAGAGATACATCAGCGGCGACAGCAGCACTGCCAGGCCGTAAGAGTTGGCTTTAATCGATAGCAGCGACAGGACCATGCCGCCCAGTGCTGAACTGGCGAGCATCACCATAATTGCGCGGAGTCCGGACTGCATCACAATACCGAATAAAGCCGGTTCTGAAACGCCTAATAGCTGGGTCAGAGTGGCGGAAATACCGGCGGTTTTAAACGCGACATTTTTCGCTTTCACCGAAATAGCCAGACACACGGCGGCGTTGGCAAACCCATACATCGCGCACACTGTAATCAACGGGTTAAACCCGGTGCCGGCAATGAGCGAGGTTTCGATCATAATAAACATATGGTGCATCCCGGTCATCACGGCAATCGGATAGATAAAGCCGATTAACAAACCGCCGATACCCGCAGGTAGGGTCAGAAACTGCTGGATAGCCATCACCGCATAGTGTTCAAAACCATGTACCAGCGGCCCTAAAACCAGCAGCGCGATGGCCACCGCGATCAGGATGACGATAAACGGCGTGAAAATCAGATCCATTGAGTTCGGCATTATCCTGCGGAAGAAAATTTCCAGCTTTGCGCCAATAATGCCGGTGAGCAGGGCGGTTAAAATAGACCCCTGATAGCCCACCAGCGGAATAAAGCCAAACACATAAATCGGGCTGCTGTGGCCGTAGGCGACGTCGTAGGCGTTGGGCAGCGCAGGGGAGACCAGCATCAGGCCGATTAAAAAACCGATAATCGGCGTCCCGCCAAATTTCTTAAACGCCGACCAGCAAATAAACGCCGCCAGAAAAGCGAAAGCGGTGTCGCAGAGCACCGTGGTCAGCGTTTGCAGGGCTGCCGGGATCTCATGGATGCTGCCGCCAAACCACGCCTGGACGGTATCGTTAAAAATGACCCCCTTCAGGCCAAGAAACAGACCGGTGGCCCCGAGGACCGGGACAATCGGCACGAAGACATCCGATAAATTGCGAATTCCCCGCTGTAACCGGCCCGTACTCTGCTTCGTCATTTCGTCCTTGCTGATTTCGACCACCTGGTATTCGTTGACAAACTCCTGATAAACTTTATTAACGATCCCGGTTCCGAGGATTATCTGATACTGGCCTGAATTAAAAAATACGCCTTTGACTTCGCTAATATTGCGGATTCTATCGTCATCAATTTTCTGCCGATCTTTAACCTGCAAACGTAATCGCGTGGCGCAGTGGGTTGCGGAGGCAATGTTTTCCTTGCCGATGGTATTTACGATCTCAATGGCGATATTTTTATATTTGTTCATATTTAACTCATTCCTTAACGAGAATGGTTTGATAGGGTTTCAGGGTTGCGCCAGCGTCGGCATAATTATTGAGGACAATCTCACCTGCCGGGAGCGTAAAAGGCAGAGGTTGCGCGCTCAAATTGGTTATCGAGATGAAACGCTCTGTCTCCGTTGTCCGTTCGTAAGCAACGATACGATCGTCAACCTCCTCAATGGCGGCGAATGAACCATAGATCAGCGCCTGCGGATAGTGCCTATTTCGCAAGGCAATCATGGTCCGGTAAAACGAGAATACCGATTGTGCATCGTTTATCTGGCTTTGCGCGTTGACGCTGAAGTCGGTTGAGGAAAACGCCAGCCAGGGTTGTGCACCCTGGTTAAATCCGCCGTTGGGGCTCTTCGACCACGGAAAAGGGGTTCGCGAATTGTCGCGGGAGCGCTGGTTGATAAAACCCAGCGCCTGCTCTTCTGAGAAACCTTCCGCCAGGGAGCGATAGTAATTATCAATACTGGAAATATCGTCAAACTCGTCGATCGATTGCCGGCGGAAATTTTTCATCCCCAGCTCCTGGCCCTGATAAATAAATGGCGTCCCCTGCATAAAAAAATACATCGCGGCCAGCGCCGTGGCGCCGACATCATTCTGATAATCAGCGTCGCGGATAAGCTTGGACAGCGCGCGTGGCTGGTCGTGGTTTTCAATAAACGTTGTTCCCCAGCCTGCCTGACAAAAGGCGCGCTGGCTGGCAAAGAGCGCTTCTCTGAATTCTCGAACGCTCCAGCTGCGCTGTTTAAACCATTCCGAACCGTTTTCGACGTCGATATCGGCAGCGTGAAAATCGAAAATCATATTGAAGTAGCCGTCGGGCCCAATATAGCTGGCGTACTCTTCCAGGGGGACGCCCGGCGCCTCGCCCACGGTTACGCAGCGGCGGCGATTGAAGGTGCGTGCTTTTAGCTCATTAAGGAACCGTTCAATACCCGGACGATTGCGCGATTTACTTTTAATAGATACCAGACCATCAATACCGTCTGCGGGCAGAGAGGCATAGTCCTGATCCTTTTTAATAAAGGTAATGGCGTCGATGCGAAAACCAGCGATGCCTTTATCCAGCCACCAGTTAATCATGGCGTAGATTTCCTCGCGCAGCTGCGGGTTTTCCCAGTTGAGGTCTGGCTGCTTTTTATGAAAAACGTGCAGATAGTAGTTCTCTTCGCCAGCCACTTTTTCCCATGCGCTGCCGCCAAAAATCGATCGCCAGTTATTTGGCGCGCCTCCCGCCACGGCGGGTTTAAAGATGTAGTAATCACGATATTTCGATTGAGGGTCGGCCAGCGCGGCCTGAAACCAGCGGTGCTCATCGCTGGTATGGTTGACCACCAGATCGACCATCACCGCAATTCCCAGCTCGCCAGCCTGTGCAATCAGGTCGTCCACATCCTGCATCTGGCCTAAATCGGGATTCACCGCGTAGTAGTCCGCGATATCGTAGCCGTTATCCGCATCCGGCGAGCGGTAGAACGGCGAAACCCATATCATGGTGATACCAAGCGTTTTAAGATACGGCAGTTTGGCGATAATGCCCCGAATGTCGCCCACGCCGTCGTTATTGCTGTCATAGAAGCTTTTTGGGTACACCTGATAAATCACGGCTTCTTTCCACCATGCGCCTTTTTGTGATTGATTCATTATTTCTCCTGAGTATGAAATCGATACCATATTGAGTGAAAAAAATTATGCGGAGGCCCTGATAACCAGCTCTGATTTCAGGTCTTCCTCGTCATAGCGATATTGCGTGTGGTTAATCAGGGCCAGCAGGCGTTCCACGGATATGCGACCTAGTTGCTCGATAGGTTGGCTAACGGTGGTGAGCGGAGTAGGGACCATTTCGGCCACGGGGAGGTTATCAAAGCCCATTACCGCCAGTTCTCCGGGAATGCTCACCCCTTTCGCTGTCAGCGCGGAGATCACGCCGCAGGCAACCTCATCGCTACCGGCGAAAATCGCGTCAGGGCGCTCGCCTTTAGCCATTTGTAGAATTTGCTCGGCCAGACGCTGCCCGTCGCGCCAGGTATGGACGTGGCGGAAAATCAGCCGCTCGTCAATGGACTGCTGCCCTTGCTGCATGGCGGCAATAAAGCCGCGGTTTCTTCTGCTGCCGTGGCCCTTTTGCTGGAATGCGCCGCCGGTAGAGTAGGCGATTCTTTTATAACCTTTGTGCAGCAGCCAGCTGACCGCGTTATAGGTCGCCAGTTCATCGTTCATTCTGACCACAGGTAGAGTGGTGTCATCGATGCTGGTGTTGCACAGCAGGATCGGGCCATATTTCTGATATTGCTCAATAACGTCTTTATCACTTTCGACGGCGCACAAGATAAGGCCGTCGATAATTTTTTTCTTCAGCAGGTCGAGACAGTTTTCTTCTTCGCCCGCGCTATTGTGGTTCTGGACGATCAGCACTGAATAGCCGTTTTTTCGCGCCGTGACTTCAAGGGCGTCGACCAGGCTGGCAAAAAACGGGTTGGTTATCCTGGAGATAAGCACGCCAATGCGGTGGGTTTTCACGCCGCGCATCTGCTGTGCGACGGTGCTCGGCTCGTAATCCAGCTCTTTCATGGCTGCGAGGATTTTTTCCTTTTTATCTTCAGAGATATAAGGATGATTGTTCAGGAAGCGGGATACCGTCGTGACCGACAGACCGGCTTTTACAGCGACGTCTTTTATGGTTGCCATGGTAGTTATGAAATCGATATCACATGAGCATAAAATATTTTTGCTCAGGGTTCGGGTCAACCGCCTTTTTGTAAAACATGATCTGACTCACAAGAAAGTTAACGACACGCTCTCCGCGTCGCGCGCAAAGCGCTGTGGATGAGAGGGGTTAAGCTTGCGATTCGGATCCTTATTCCCGCTTCGCTAACGCGATATACCCCTCCGGTTGCAATCATGGCTGCCAGGTGACGTTCTATGAATAACAAGCGGGATGTCCCATTTGCTATTAATCCGGGTAACCGTGACGAACTTGACATATTAAGTGGGCTTGCTATTCCTTAAACTGGCGCCCCGATAATAAGCGCAACGGCGAGGTGAAGAATGGCAAGTGAAAAAGAGAGGTTGCCTGGGATAAAAGAGAGCGAATTTTTTCTTAAATTTGAATGTGCTGCCCGAAAATATGGTCTGGGGATATTATTAGGGATAATTCTGGCGGCGTTGTTGGGAATTTTTTCGGGCGGCTATTTCAGCACGGCTGAAAAAACAAACGCGCAGGGTAATTTAACGGTGACCTATGAGCGATTTGGTCGTTTACAAACCGAATTCAGACTAAAAATTACTGCTCGGCCCCGCGTCGCCGATAAATATATTTTTAGCCTCGGCGGTGATTTTAATGCTTCCTTTGAACCCGGCAGCATCTGGCCCCGGCCGGATCGGATGTACAGCCAGAACGATCGGCTGTTTCTTGTATATAATCATCTGAAAAGTATGAGTAATTTTTCTGTATGGCTTTACGTTACGCCGACCAGCCCGGGAAAGTCGAACCACTCTTTACAGCTAAACGGCGAACCCGAAATCCGCTTCTGGCAATTTATTTACCCTTAGGAGGACGCGATGGAGATGGTCTTGCGAGCGTTAGCGATGTATTTAATTTTGCTGGTGGTGTTTAAAATTGCCGGCCGCCGGGCGCTGTTACAAATGACCAGTTTTGACCTGATTCTGTTGCTTATTATCAGCGAGGCCACACAGCAGGCGCTGTTGGGAAACGATTTTTCGGTGACCGGCGCGATGCTGACGATAATGACGCTGGTGGTGGTGGATATGCTTTTCGGATTAATGAAAAAATATACGGCGGGCGCGGAATCAGCGCTCGATGGTTGCCCGGTTATATTGGTCGAAAATGGCGTTCCGTTAATTGATAAGCTGAAAAAAGTGGACGTTTCCTGCGATGATATTCTGGTCGCTGCCCGGCAGAATCAGGGGATTACGGAATTAAGTAAAATCAAATATGCCATACTGGAAAGGAATGGCCACATTTCTATTATTCCTGCTGAGAGTTAAAAAGGTCTTTTTATGTCAAATAACCCTTACAACCAGGCGAAAACCACCGGCGAGCTGACCAAACAGGTCGCCAGCGCGCTGATTGACCGTCGTTTACGCTTAACCACCGCGGAGTCATGCACCGGCGGTAGCCTGGCGGCAGCGCTGTGCGCGGAAGCGGATACAGCCGCATTTTACGATATTGGCTTAATCACCTTTAGCGATCGGGCGAAACAACAGCTTCTCGACGTCAACGCGTCGACGCTGGAAAAGTATAGCGCCGTCAGCCGTCAAACCGTTGAAGAGATGTCGACGGGAGCGCTAGCGCGTTCCGGGGCGGATATCAGCATCGCCATTAGCGGATACGCGGGGCCTGACGGCGGCGATGACGGGACGCCTGCGGGCACCGTGTGGTTCGCATGGAACTTTCGCGGCGAAATCGACGCGCATAAGACGCTGTTTTCCGGCGAGTGCCAGGACGTGGTGGAAAAAGCCGTGCGCTATTCGCTGGCGATGCTGATGGAAAAGCTGCCCGGCTGGCAGAGCGCATAACACACCCTTATTGCGGAGGTTTGTATGGCAGTCATGGCGATCACTGGTGGTACTGCGGGAGTTGGCAAAGCTACGGCCCTGCGCTTTGCGCAGGCAGGCTATGACGTCGGCATTATTGCCCGCGATGATCGGAGCCTTGAAGCGACGAAACGCGAGCTCCTTCGCTATGGCGTTCGGGTTCATACCGTCGAGGCTGATGTGGCCCATGCCGATGCGCTGCTGGCGGCCGCCGGCGAAATTGAAAATCGACTCGGGGCGATCGACGTGTGGGTCAATAACGCGATGTGCGCGGTGCTGGCGCCTTTCCGGGCGATGACCCACGACGAATTTGTGCGGGTCACCGAGGTCACCTATCTGGGCTACGTCAACGGGACTCGCGCCGCGCTGGCGCTCATGACGCCCCGCGATCGCGGGGTGATTATCCAGGTCGGCTCCGCGCTGGCCTATCGCTCTATTCCGCTACAATCCGCCTATTGCGGAGCGAAGGCCGCGATTCGCGGCTTTACCGATGCGGTTCGTACCGAACTGATGCATGAAAATAGCGGCGTGAGCATTGCCATGGTGCAGATGCCGGGGCTGAATACGCCGCAGTTTGAGTGGGCGCGCAATAAGTTCGCCTGGGCGATGCGCCCGGTGCCGCCGGTATTTCAGCCGGAAGTGGCCGCCCAGGCTATTTTCAACGTCGCGCGCAGGCCCGTACGTGAACTTTGGGTGGGGAGCAGCACTATTCAGTCGATTGTGGGGCAATTTCTTTTCCCCGGCTTGCTTGACAGGCTGATGGTCAAAAAAGCATGGGAAGGGCAAATGACACGCCATTTGAACGCTGACGACCGTCAGGACTACCTTGAACAACCGGTCAGGGGACTACATAAAACGCACGGCCGTTTTTCCTCCGAGGCGAAATATCGCGCCACTGCCATTACCTCCGGCGTGCCGGGAAAAGCGCTGCTGGGCGGCGCGGCGGCGGTCGGTTTGCTCCTGGCAAGATGGTTGACCTCGCGCAAACACCGCTAACGCAGCGCGCTGCTGTTGGTCCAGAACCAGCGGTAGCCATACGCGCTAATCTCCAGCTCAACGCGCTTGCCGGGGATAAGCGCGTCAACGTAGGTTTTGTCGGCCAGGCAGGGCGTCCAGACCGCTTCGTCGATCCCTTTCGCGGTAAAGCGCTGCGCTTTTTCACTGAAATTAAGCAAAGTGATGACGCTACGCTCGCGATCATCGTAGCAAATCGCCAGGATCGCCTGATTATCGGTGCTAATGATGCGGAAAGGGGCAACGGCGATTTCCGGGAACTCGGAACGCGTATTGGCGATATCAATTATGCGATGCAGGAGGGAATGGCGGTGCAGCAGGGAAGCAGCCACGTTGACTTTCTGATAGCGAAACGGGCCCCGGTCAATCATGGGGGCAACAAAGGTATCGGGGTCGGCTGCGGAGAAGCCGCCGCCGGCTGAACCGGCCCACTGCATCGGCGTACGTACCGCGTACCGCTCTTCCAGCGCCAGATCGTCACCCATGCCGATCTCATCCCCATAACGCATGATCGGTACGCCGGGCAGCGAAAACAGCACGGCGTGGCAGAACGCCAGCCGCTGCCGATTGCCGTTTAGCATTGGCGCGAGCCGACGGCGAATGCCGCGCTGATAAACGTTCATCTTTTCATCCGGCGCGAAGGCCTCCAGCACGGTCTGCTTGTTCTTGTTGCCGATACCCTCCAGATCCAGCTCATCATGATTACGCAACCAGTTGGCGAAGCAGCAGGCGTCGGGAGGGACGATGGTTTTCTTTATTGCGTTAATCAGCGGGCGCGCGTTCTGGCTGGCGAGACTGACGTAAAAGTATTTGTTCAACCAGAAGTTAAGCACCATGTTAAGCCGGTTATTGTCGCCGAAATAGTCGCGGTACTGTTCGACGTCAACGTCAACTTCGCCCAGCAGAATGGCCTGCGGGTTATGCCGTTCGATCAGTCGGCGCAGATGTTCCAGGATCCACAGCCCCCGTTTCTCCTCGCCGCGTCCGGCCTGCTTTGTGAGATGCGCAGCTGCATCCAGACGGAAGCCGGAAACCCCCAGCTTCAGCCAAAAGATAATGATATTTTCGACCTCTTTAATAACGGCAGGCGAGGCCAGATTGAGATCGGGTTCGTGACGATAAAACATATGGCGAAAATATTGCCCGGCTTCTTCATCCCACGTCCAGATGCTCTCTTCGACGCCGGGAAACATCGGCGGCGTATCGTCATCGTCGCTATCCGCCCACAGATAATAGTCGCGAAACGGCGAACTGCGGCTGCGGCGCGCCTGTTGAAACCACGGATGAACGTCCGAGGTGTGCTGAATCAGCAGTTCAATAATGACCTGCATCCCTAATTCGCGGGCCTGCTCGATAAAGGCGATGATATCCGCCAGTTGACCAAATCGCGGATCGACCTGCAGGTGGTCGCTGACATCGTAGCCTTCATCCAGAAATGGCGTCAGGTAGAAGGGGGTTATCCAGATTACTGTCGCGCCCATCCGGCGAATATAGCGCAGCTTGGCCGTAATCCCGGCGATATCGCCGCAGCCATCGCCGTTGAAATCGTAAAAGAGGGCGGAATCAATCTGATAGATAATGGCCCGTGTATGCCAGTCAGCCATAGCGTACCTCAGTGATAGCCTTCATTTCCGGAAACTTTGCCGCGGAACACGTAGTAGCTCCATGCGGTGTAAACCAAAATCACCGGAATGATGAGCAGGGTGCCTACCAGCATAAAGAGCTGGCTGGCAGGCGGCGCGGAAGCCTCCCACAGCGTGATATGCGGTGGAATGATATTGGGCCACAAACTGATACCCAGACCGCTGAAGCCGAGAAAAATGAGCCCAAGCGTCAGGAGGAAAGGACGGGCATGACTGTCGGGGTTAGCGCTCAGGCGCCAGAGCCACAGGCTAAAGACGAGAACCAGAATGGGGACGGGCACAAACCAGTAGAAATTGGGCAGGGTAAACCAGCGTTCAGCAACGGAATGCCAGCCCAGCGGCGTCCAGACGCTGACCACGGCGATGACCGCCAGCAGAGCCAGTAGCGTATGGCGAGTCAGGTCGCGCATACGCTGCTGCAGCGCGCCTTCGCTTTTCATAATCAGCCAGGTCGTGCCAAGCAGCGTATAAGCCACCACCAGCCCTACACCGCAGAACAGGTTGAAGGGCGTCAACCAGTCCAGCGCGGAGCCGATGAACCTGCGGTCGGCAACGTCAAAGCCGCTAATGACCGCACCCACGACGATCCCCTGGCTAAAGGTGGCCAACAACGAGCCGCCGACAAAAGAGTAATCCCAGAACTTTTGATGAGAGGGGGTGGACTTAAAGCGAAACTCAAAGGCCACGCCGCGAAAGATCAGACCAATTAGCATAGCGGTAAGCGGAATCGTCAGCGCATCGGCGATCACGGCGTAGGCCAGCGGAAAGGCGCCGAATAGCCCCGCGCCGCCCAGCACCAGCCAGGTCTCATTACCGTCCCATACCGGGGCGACGCTGTTCATCATCACGTCGCGCTCGGAGGCGTTGGGGACAAAGCTGAATACCATGCCAATACCCAGATCGAAGCCGTCCATCACGATATACATCAGGGTGGCAAACACAATGATGACAAACCAGATCACGGGAATATCGATGCCCATTAGCTTTTCTCCTCTTCAGGCACGGCTTCTGCGGCGGAAAGGGGGCGCGCCGGCGTGCCGGAGGTTGACGACGTTAATTCGCTGACGGGCTGCGGCCCTTTTTTAATCAGCCGGATAATATAGTAATAACCGACGCCGAAGACCGAGCAGTAAACAATGATAAAGACCAGCAGGCTGACGACCATTTGCGCTGTGCTATGCAGGGAGACTGCGTCTCGGGTGCGTAAAAAACCATAGATAACCCAGGGCTGGCGTCCCGCTTCGGTCGTGATCCAGCCGGCCAACAGCGCTAGCAGCCCCGCTGGACCCATCGCCAGCGCGGACCACTGAAAGGGGCGGGAGTGATAAAGACGCTGCCGATAGCGCAGCCAGAGGCTCCATACGCCAAGGGCTATCATCAACACGCCCATACCCACCATGATGCGAAACGACCAGAAGACGATAAGGGAATTTGGCCGATCCTCTTTCGGGAAATCTTTTAGGGCAGGGACCTGCTTATTCAGGCTATGGGTCAGGATCAGGCTGCCAAGCGCCGGGATCTCCAGGCCGTATTTGGTGCGCTCTTCCGCCATGTCCGGTACGCCAAACAGCAGCAGTGGGGTGGCTTCTCCGGGTTTGTTCTCCCAGTGGCCTTCTATGGCAGCGATTTTTGCCGGCTGATGTTCAAGCGTGTTGAGGCCGTGCATATCGCCGACGATGGCCTGGACCGGCGCGACCAGCAGGGCCATCCACATCGCCATTGAGAACATTTTGCGTATCGCCGGCGTATCGTTGCCGCGAAGAAGATGCCAGGCGGCGGAGGCGCCGACAAACATCGCGCTGCTGAGAAAAGCGGCGATCGCCATGTGCGACAGGCGATACGGGAAAGAGGGGTTGAAGATAATCGCCAGCCAGTCCTGCGGAATAATGTGACCGTTTTCAATGGTAAAACCCTGCGGCGTCTGCATCCAGCTATTGGACGCGAGGATCCAGAAGGTTGACATTAGCGTGCCCAGCGCCACCATGCAGGTGGTGAAGAAGTGCAGGCCAGGGGGAACTTTATTCCAGCCAAAGAGCATGACGCCTAAGAAACCCGCTTCAAGAAAAAAAGCGGTGAGGACTTCGTAAAGCAGCAGGGGACCGGTAATGCTACCGGCAAACTGCGAGAAGCCGCTCCAGTTGGTGCCGAATTGATAGGCCATGACCAGGCCTGAAACCACGCCCATTCCGAAATTAACGGCAAAAATTTTCAGCCAGAAATTATACAATGAGCGCCAGACGTCGTCTTTTGTCCTCAGCCACATCCCCTCCAGCACCACCAGATAGCTGGCAAGCCCGATGGTAATTGCCGGGAAAAGAATATGAAAAGAGACGGTAAATGCGAACTGCAGCCGTGCCAGATTAAACGCGTCGAGTTCAAACATGATCCGGACCCCATCACATAACAACCCCCAGAACCGAGCAGGGGGCAGTGATTAACAGCAGGTTATCGAGGATTAAGGCTTTTCCTTACCCTCGCCGAGCTCGGCGCCGGTAAGAGGATCGCCATCGGGGGCGGATTCGATCCGTTCCGCCATGGCTTTCACCAGAGCCTTCTGCTCGGCTGTTAGCCTGACGCTGACGCTCCCGTTTCCGCCATCTACTGCAGGTGCAGGCTGCGGATCCGCGACATAATCGAAGTGCCGATCGCTATTCCAGCTCCCGCGTATGTCGTCTCCCTACGACATATTGTAGTAGGTGCTGGCGTATTCAGGGAGTGGCGGTAATTTACCCGGCGGCTAGCTCGCCCTGAGGGCCGCCGAATTGTTCCAGAAGGAGGTTCGCCAGTCCCGGATTTGGCTCCGCGACCCTTACGGTATACTGAAGTTGCTTAACGTGTCGGAACATAGGCTCTTATCCTTATTGCTTATTTCTTAGCTTCAACGCCTTCGGCTTCAGAACGCAGAAGGAACTCCTCCGTTGTTTGCGGGATATGCTTCAGCAGCCAGTCGGCCATTGCCCGCTCCTCTGCAAGAATTGATTCGATGGCCGGGATCGATGCGACGTCGCCGGCTTTATTAGCAGCGGCAAGCAGGGAGGTATAACAGGCAATTTCAAACTGCTCAAAGACATAACCGCTAATTGACCCTTTAACAATTTCATCGGAAGGGAACATGCCGCCAATGGATTGCCCGAAGGCGGCCATTTTGCTCATTGAATCCTTCAGTACCGAACGCGATATATTATTACGGTCGAGAATTTCCTCCAGTACGGTAATTTGGCGTTTGGTTTCAGTTACGTGCTGTTGAATTCGACTGCGTAGGTCCGGGTAGTTATCGATGCGGCCCGCCATGGATTCCAGCATGGATTCTGCTTGCTTTTCCATTGCATGTGCATCGCGTAGCCAGTCGTGATAATGTTCAAGGTGATTCATAATCAACTCCTTAATATCGGGTTATTATCTGGCTATTTATTTTGTGCATCTTTATTAATATTGCCGACCGCCAGGTCAGTTAATTTAAGGTCGGTTGATTTCTCTTCTTCTAACGTTTCCGCTAAAAGCTTAACCGCTTTTTTATAACCCAGTTGTTCTGCTAAGGTGGCGAGAGTACCGTAGCTGGCAATTTCATAATGTTCAACCTTTTGCGCAGCGGCAATTAATGCAGCATCCCGCACTTCATTTTTCTCTGTGCTCTCGATGACTTCGTTAGCTTCTTCAATAAGCCCCTCCATCGCCACGCATTTCATACGCTTAATTTTGATGGCAGGTTCTTGCTCGACAATTTGATCGATACGCTCAATCTGCCCCTGGGTCTCTTCAAGGTGGGCCTTGAAGGCGGCGCTGAGCTGTTCGCTTGACGCTGCCCTTGCCAATTTAGCCAGCCCGCGAGTTAATTGTTTTTCAGCGCTGTAAGTATCCGATAAAAGATGAATAAATACGTCTTCTATGCTTTTCATATTCATATGAAATACCTTTTACACAGGAGAATAACTGCGAGTCCGCAGACCCGCAGGATACTCTTTTATTTACAAGAGAACGAGGCGATTAATAATCAGGAATTATCAGATTTACGTCCGCCACCATGACTATTTTGTCCGCCTTTTTTACCGGCTTCAGATGCACGTTGCGGATCGTTTTTAAAGTTCCCACCGCTGTGCTGACCGCCTTTACGTCCAGCTTCAGATGCTTTATCACGGTCTTCAGCGAAATTACCGGAACCACCACGATGTTCTGCCATATTTTCATACCTCTGTTGATTTTATGTCAGGAAGATACGATTTGGATACGTATCCGTTGTCGTTCAGGAATTAAATTTAGCTGTTATTTACGAACAGTCAAACCGCTTGCTGGGGATATTTTTTTGAAATATTCTGAATTACATAACGGTAACCGTTTCGCTTGTTTTGAATGAATGTCAGCATAACGGGTTATGATCTAACGAAAGATTTTTATTAGCGAGAGGATATATCCAGAGCCGTTGCGTTAATAAACTCCTGACTGACCTGGCGCAGGACTTTACGTCACTTTACATAACCGTGGAGAATAACTTAACGGTTACTGAACGTTATTAGCAGATGAGTTGAGAAAAGTCAGAAAATAATGAGGTTACAGAAAGAGAGTGATTTTCGGATGTTTCAATGCGGGAGATAAAACAGGCACCATATCACGAGATTGTGAAATGGTGCGTCCGAGTGGACTCGAACCACCGACCCCCACCATGTCAAGGTGGTGCTCTAACCAACTGAGCTACGGACGCATTATGGTGCGTTTAATTGGACTCGAACCAACGACCCCCACCATGTCAAGGTGGTGCTCTAACCAACTGAGCTATAAACGCATTATGGTGCGTTCAATTGGACTCGAACCAACGACCCCCACCATGTCAAGGTGGTGCTCTAACCAACTGAGCTATGAACGCAATGTTGCAGCAGCAACGGGGACGCATATTAGCGGGAGGGAGGGGTTGTGGCAAGAGGCAAACGTCACTTTTCTTCCAGTTTTCTCGCGATCGCAGAAGTTTTATCCATATTGGTTATATTTTACTGATGCAAAAGAATATTTCTTCACCAGCACGGGAAAACGGCGCTGAATCAGCGCCGTTGGATACCGACTTCGCTTTCGCGACGGGTTAGCGCGCAGCGCGCTGTAAAATGATGCTGGAAGGCTGACGCTGCAGGAAACGCATACGCAGCATCATCATCACGGCGGCGGAGGTAAGACCAATTATAAATCCGCACCAGAAACCGGCGGGGCCCATGCGCGGCACGATCAGATCGGTCAGGGCCAGCAGGTAGCCGCTCGGCAGACCCAATACCCAGTAGGCGGTAAAGGTAATAAAGAAGATGGAACGCGTGTCTTTATAGCCGCGCAGGATCCCGCTGCCGATCACCTGAACGGAGTCGGAAATCTGGTAGATGGCCGCGAGCAGCATTAGCTGGGACGCCAGGGCCACGACCTCGGGATTGTCGTTATACAGCAGCGCAATTTGCTTACGCATCAGAATGGTGAACACCGCCGTGAAAACGGCCATGCACACCCCAACGCCGACGCCGGTTCTGGCTGAGGTCTGAGCCTCCAGCGTTGAACCCTGCCCGAGACGGAAGCCTACGCGAATCGTCACCGCTGCCGCTAGCGAGAGCGGTAAAACGAACATCAGCGAGCTGAAGTTAAGGGCAATCTGATGCCCGGCCACGTCAACGATCCCCAACGGCGAGACCAGCAGCGCCACGACGGCAAACAGCGTGACTTCGAAAAACAGCGCCAGCGCAATCGGCAGGCCCAGCTGCACCAGACGCTGAATGACGGCGAAATCCGGTTTGCTGAATCGCCCCTGGAGATGAATATCACGCATCGAACGCGCGCGGCGTACCCAGAACAGCATGCTGAAAAACATCACCCAGTAAACCGATGCCGTCGCTACGCCACAGCCAATCCCGCCAAGTTCCGGCATACCGAAGTGACCGTAGATAAAAATGTAGTTCACCGGAATGTTGACCAGCAGGCCGATAAATCCCATGACCATACCCGGCTTGGTTTTCGCCAGCCCTTCACATTGGTTACGGGCAACCTGAAAGAACAGATAGCCGGGCGCGCCCCACAGCAGCGCGCGCAGGTAGCCGACCGCTTTGTCCGCCATCGCCGGGTCGATGTTATGCATTGAGCTGATAATGTAACCGGCGTTCCACAGCACGACCATCACCAGGACGGAGACGAAGCCGGCCAGCCAGAATCCCTGGCGCACCTGGTGGGCGATACGATCACGACGGCCGGAACCATTCAACTGAGCAATAACGGGCGTCAGGGCCAGCAGCAGGCCGTGGCCAAAGAGGATCGCCGGTAGCCAGATGGAAGTGCCGATGGCAACGGCCGCCATATCGGTGGCGCTATAGCCGCCCGCCATCACGGTATCGACAAAGCCCATGGCGGTTTGGGCGACCTGAGCAAGAATAACGGGTATAGCCAGTGCTAATAACTGACGCGCTTCAATAAAATACTTCTGCACGTGAACACCTATATATTGTTGTTATTGGAGGACTAAAAAAGCCGCCATCAAGGGCAGCAAGAAGAAAAAGCAGAGGGATTTGCCAGACTATTGTAGCGAGGATTAGCCATTTAGCCAGTGAAAAAATTCCTCTGCACGTTGTGCGCTGGCAACCTGTTTTGCCAGCTGTTATTGTTCGTCATAGCCGAAAACGGTACTGATACCGTCACGAATTTATACAGGAGCAAAATATGTTTACCGGTATTGTGCAGGGGACCGCCAAAGTGGTGGCTATAGATGAAAAACCCAACTTTCGCACCCACGTTGTGGAGCTGCCTGAGCATATGCTCGCGGGGCTTGAAACAGGCGCTTCGGTAGCGCACAACGGCTGCTGCTTGACGGTCACCGATATCAATGGTCCGCGAGTAAGTTTTGATCTGATGAAAGAGACCTTGCGGATAACCAATCTGGGCGCGATCCGCGAGGGCGACAGCGTCAACGTTGAGCGCGCGGCCAAATTCAGCGATGAAATTGGCGGTCACCTGATGTCAGGTCATATTATGACCACCGCGGAGGTGGTGAAAATTCTGACCTCGGAAAATAATCGCCAGATTTGGTTTAAGGTTCAGGACCCGACGTTGATGAAATATATCCTCTACAAAGGATATATCGGCGTCGATGGGATTAGCCTCACCGTCGGTGAAGTGACGCCAACCCGGTTCTGCGTGCATTTAATTCCGGAAACGCTGCAGCGCACCACGCTTGGGGTGAAAAAGCTGGGCGATCGGGTGAATATTGAAATCGATCCGCAGACGCAGGCGGTCATTGATACTGTTGAGCGCGTGCTGGCGGCGAAAGAAGCAGAAGCGGCGCTGAAAACGGCGGCCGAATAATAAATTCCCCCGCCGAAGCGGGGGAAATTTTTAGCGGGCCACGCGCAGACCGTGTTCGGCTCCGCGAGAAAAAACCACCTGCCACAGCTGAATATCGCGCGCGCGGAAAGCGCCGGCGCAGGCATTCAGGTAATAGCTGAACATGCGTTTAAAGCGTTCTGAGTAGTTGTCGGCAATTTCCGGCCAGCTATTAAGGAAGCGCTCATACCAGGCCATAAGCGTGGTGTCGTAGTCGGCGCCGAAATTATGCCAGTCTTCCATAACAAAATGCGATTCGCTGGCTTCGGCAATATGGCGCACCGACGGCAGACAGCCGTTAGGGAAGATATATTTGTTGATCCAGGGGTCAACGCTATGGTCGGTTTTTTTCGAGCCGATGGTATGGAGCAGGAAACGACCTTCGGGCTTCAGATTACGATCGACCACATCAAAATAGGTGGCGTAATTTTTAGGTCCGACGTGTTCGAACATGCCGACTGAAACAATACGGTCAAAGCTCTCGTGCAGGTCGCGATAGTCCTGGAGGAGGATGGTGACGTCGAGGTCAGCGCAGCGCTGCTGCGCCATTTTCTGCTGCTCCGCCGAGATGGTAACGCCCACCACGCTAACCTGGTAATTTTTGGCCATGTAGTAGGCCAACCCGCCCCAGCCGCAGCCGATATCCAGCACCCGCATGCCGGGCTCAAGCTCAAGTTTACGGCAGATGAGATCCAATTTGGCCTGCTGTGCGTCATCAAGAGTTTCCGCGTCTTTCCAGTACGCGCAGGAATACTGCATATAAGGGTCAAGCATGCGGCTGAACAGATCGTTACCTAAATCGTAATGCTCCTTGCCGACAATCCAGGACCGTTTTTTACTTTGCAGATTGAATAAGCGTGCGCTGGCGATACGCAAGGTATCTTTGAAATGATGGGGAAGCTGATTTTCCAGTCCGGCGCGTAAAACTTTATGGAAAAATATATCCAGCCGTTCACAATCCCACCAGCCGTCCATATAGCTTTCGCCTAGCCCCAGCGACCCCTCCTGCAAAACACGCTTAAAAAAGAGCGGGTTTTTAATCCGTAGATCGGAAGGGGCAGGACCATTAATTTCGATGCCCGCACGGCCTAATAATTCAGCTGCAATTCGGTACCAATCATCATTTGGTACACTGACTACTTCTTCTATACACGATGAACTCATAGCTTCTCCATCACGCCCAAGTGATCAGAACCTTAAAACAGCGTAGACGCTTTTTTGGCTTTGTGAGAAATCTCACGGATAATCCGTGAGGCTGCTATCCGACGTAGAACAGAGGAAGGGAGGTAACCCTTGCCGAAAGGCCTTCCATGGGGAAACGGGATGCATCCTGCTCCCGTTTAATCAATTAATCTTTCTATTTATGTGATGCCGGATCCAGTATAGGCCGCTAAAAACAGGCTTTCAACAAAAATATCTTAGCAAGCTAACTACTGAATTCTATAACTATCAGCAGAATAGCTTACGCATGTGACGATTCTGTTGCAGGATGCGCGGCTTTATACTGCATGCGGTAGCCTATGCCGGCCAGCACGATGGAGACCAGCATCACGCTGGTGGTCGTTTGCAGCGGCGTGGCAATCAGCGTAGAAACCAGCAGGCTGGTCAGGAAACAGAGACCAAGCTGCAGAGTGTTTTGCAGCGCCGCAGCACGCCCGGTCGCCTGCGGGAATGGCTTCAGGGCCTGCGCGACGACGATCGGATAAATACCTCCGTTCACCACCGCCATGGCGCAGAACGGAATCATCAGCCCAATAAGCGTCGCATTCTCCCGCAGGCCAACCAGCCAGGTGGCGGCGACGCTGACGGCAAAAATCGCCAGCAGCCAGGGAAGAATTTGCTGCCCCTGCCATTTTTGCAGCGCCGCGCGGCAGCCGTAACCGCCCACCAGAAACGCGATAGTCTGTGGCACATAGCTCAGGCCAATAACGGTCGGGCCGTAGCCCATTTCATGGAGAATAAACGGCGAGCCCGTGAGCCAGGCGAAAAAGCTGGCGGAACAGGCGGCGTAGATCAGCACGTTACCGCTATATTCCCGCGAGCGCAGCAGGGCGAGGAAGGTGAGCTTCTTCTGGGCGCTGACGATCGGTTTATTCGCCGGCTTCAGGCGCAGGGCCGGCAGCATCAGCAGCAGGGTAATGGCGAACAGAACGGCAAAAATGGCCTGCCATTCGAAGTGAACCAGCAGCCAGCTGCCAAGCAGCGGCGCCAGCGCCGGCGATAAACCAACCAGCGGCATAATGGCGGCGAAAATGCGGTTGGTTCTTTGCGCGGGGTAATAATCGGTTACCATCGCCTGCCAGGTCACCGCGGCGGCGCAAACCCCCAGAGCCTGGATAAAGCGCAGCGCCAGCATCAGGCCGGCATCGCGCACCCACAGCATCCCCAGGCAGCCGACAGCAAAGATAGCCAGGCCGCTCAGCAGCACCGGCTTACGGCCGTAGCGATCGGAAATGGGGCCCCAGAAGAGCTGCCCAAGCGCAAAGCCCGCCAGGAACAGGCTCAGGCTGGCGCTGACCGAGGCGGCGGAAGTATTCAGATCCTGTTGCATGGCGGCGAAAGCGGGAAGATACATATCGGTGGCCAGAAAGCCCAGTACGCTGAGGCCAGCCAGCCAGACTAAAAATCCTTTCCCAGGTTGTTGCATAACGTTCTCTTTTTATTGTGCAGGTACGATGGCGCAGAGTGTAGGGAGTGCATTAAGGCTTGTGAAACGCTAATATTTGTCAGATGAGTTCAAAAATTTTGTAGGCAGAAAATGTGGTCTGAATACTCGCTTGAGGTTGTCGATGCTGTCGCCCGCAACGGCAGCTTTAGCGCCGCCGCCCAGGAACTGCACCGCGTACCCTCGGCCGTCAGCTATACCGTACGTCAGCTGGAGGAGTGGCTGGCGGTGCCGCTGTTCGAACGCCGCCATCGGGATGTGGAATTAACGCCGGCCGGCGTCTGGTTTTTACAGGAAGGGCGATCTGTTATCAAAAAAATGCAGATCACCCGCCAGCAGTGCCAGCAGATCGCCAACGGCTGGCGCGGGCAGCTTTCTATCGCGGTTGATAACATCGTTAAACCCACGCGTATGCGGCAGATGATCGTTGATTTTTATCGCCATTTTGATGACGTCGAGCTGATCGTCTTTCAGGAAGTGTTCAACGGCGTCTGGGATGCGCTCGCCGACGGTCGCGTGGAGTTAGCCATCGGCGCGACGCGCTCAATTCCGGTAGGGGGACGCTACGCCTTCCGCGATATGGGGATGCTGAGCTGGGACTGCGTCGTTGCGAGCCACCATCCGCTGGCAAAAATGGCGGGGCCTTTGAGCGATGACGTGTTGCGCAACTGGCCGTCTCTGGTCAGAGAGGATACGTCACGCTCGCTGCCAAAGAGGACCACGTGGCTGCTCGATAACCAGAAGAGGGTCGTCGTGCCGGACTGGGATGCTTCTGAAACCTGCCTCTCCGCCGGACTGTGCGTCGGTATGGTGCCCGGGCATTTAGCGCGTCCGTGGCTAGATAGCGGTGAATGGACGGCGCTGGATCTGGAGAACCCCTTCCCGGATGCCGCATGCTGCCTGACGTGGCAGCAAAGCGACGCTTCGCCGGCGCTGCTCTGGTTACTGGATTATCTTGGCGATAGCGAAACGCTAAATCGGGAGTGGCTGCGGGCGCCGGAATAACCGACCCCGCAAGCAGGGCTAACGGCGGTAATCGACAAACGGACCGTCGGCCACGGAACGGCGCTCGACCAGGCGCGGATGGACTTCAATCGACTGCGAGACTTCACGCTTATTGACGATACGGTCCAGCAGCATATTAAAGGCCGCTTCGCCAAGAGAGTCTTTAGGCTGATGAATGGTGGTCAGCGCCGGGCTAAAGTAGCGAGCGTTGCGCACGTTATCATAACCGATCAGTGAAATATCCTGCGGCACGCGCAGGCCCATTTCATCCGCCGCGCAGATGGCGCCCATCGCCATAATATCCCCGCCGCAGAAGATGGCCGTTGGGCGAGGATGCTGGGCGAGAATTTGCTGCATGGCGCGGTAGCCGGATTCCGGCTCGAAATCACCCTGCACAATCCAGTTCTCCGGGACGTTAATCTGCGCCTCTTCCATCGCTTTCATAAAACCCGCCAGCCGGCCTGCGCCGGTGTTACGCTCCAGCGGGCCGGGGATCACGCCGATGTCGCGATGGCCGCGCTCAACCAGGTAGCGTCCGGCGATATAGCCGCCCTCGAAGGCGTTATCGACGACCGAGTCGGTGAAGTCGGCTTTTGCCTCGCCCCAGTCCATCACCACCATCGGGATATGGCGATACTCTTCCAGCATGCTTAACACCGATTCCGGATACTCAGAACACATCACCAGCAGGCCGTCTACGCGTTTCTGCGCCATCATTGACAGATAGGCGCGCTGTTTCTCCGGGTCGTTCCATGCGTTACCGAGGATCAGGGTGTAGCCCTTCTGGAAGCAGCTTTTCTCGACGGCTTCGATAATCTCAGCGAAATAGGCCGCTTCGCTGCTGGTCGCCAGCAGACCAATAGACTTGGTGTGATTGACCTTCAGGCTGCGGGCAACGGCGCTGGGGGAGTAATGCAGTTCTTTTATTGCCGCCCACACCGCATTGCGCGTCTCTTCCGCAACGAATCGGGTTTTGTTAATCACATGTGACACTGTTGTAGTGGAAACGTTTGCGCGCTTCGCTACATCTTTAATAGTTGCCATTACTTCTCACTCCAGACTTTGACCTGATCGTCTGTTTATCGGTACGTAAACGTTTGCCTGTACACACCCTGACGCCAAAATTGAGCATGGCATCACGTCGGGAAAACGACACAGAACGACAGGAAGGGGTCAATGGCCGATACGCTTTCAAATTAGCGTGGGATTTTGTCCGATCTTGGGGCAAAGGGGAAGAGCAAAAATGTGCATCACTCTAAATCTCGGAAGATTTTTACGCTATTCTGTGTAAAAATGAGCAAGCTCACTTTTCATGTGGGGATAATCAGGGGGAAAAATTGATGGATACAAATTTAAAGTTTTCGCTGACAACAACGATTATTGTTTTGGGTTTGATTGTTGCCGCAGGTTTGACCGCAGTACTGCACTAGTTCTGCGATAAGGGAGGGGCCGCTCTCCCTTTGCTCCACCTATTATTATCATTTTCGCAAAAATCTTTTGCCATTTCGTTCACTTTTGTTTTTCTGTGATTGATGTCATGCTTTTGACTTCTGATGAAATGCCGTCGCGGAAGGCGGCCTGATGGAGTCCCTGCATGAAAATCAACTTTCCCCTGCTCGCGCTGGCGATTGGTGCCTTTGGCATCGGCACGACCGAATTCTCCCCGATGGGGCTATTACCGGTAATCGCTAAAGGCGTGGACGTTTCGATTCCGGCGGCGGGAATGCTGATTAGCGCCTATGCCATCGGGGTAATGGTCGGCGCGCCGCTGATGACGCTGCTGCTCTCCCACCGCGCGCGCAGAAATGCGCTGATTTTCCTGATGGCGATTTTTACCCTTGGCAACGTGCTCTCTTCCATTGCGCCGGATTACACCACGCTGCTGCTGTCGCGGATCATTACCAGCCTTAACCACGGCGCTTTCTTTGGCCTGGGCTCGGTGGTGGCGGCAAGCGTAGTGCCAAAACATAAGCAGGCCAGCGCGGTGGCGACGATGTTTATGGGGCTGACGATCGCCAACATCGGCGGCGTACCCGCAGCAACCTGGCTGGGCGAAACCATCGGCTGGCGAATGTCGTTCCTTGCAACGGCGGGGCTGGGCGTGGTGGCGATAATCGGCCTGTGGTTTTCCTTACCGAAGGGCAGCGTCGGCGAGCGCCCAAACGTGAAGCAGGAGCTTTCGGTGCTGATGCGTCCGCAGGTGCTGTCTGCGCTGCTGACTACCGTGCTGGGGGCAGGGGCGATGTTTACGCTCTATACCTATATTTCCCCGGTTCTGCATACCATTACCAACGCCTCTCCGCTGTTTGTCACCGCGATGCTGGTGCTGATCGGCGTGGGCTTTTCGCTGGGCAACTACCTTGGCGGTAAATTTGCTGACCGCTCCGTTTCCGGGACGCTGAAGGGGTTTCTGCTGCTGCTGATGGTTATCATGCTGGCGATTCCGCTGCTGGCGCAATCGCAGGTGGGCGCCGCTATCAGTATGGTTGTCTGGGGCGCGGCGACTTTTGCGGTGGTGCCGCCTTTGCAGATGCGAGTGATGCGCGTGGCTCACGAAGCGCCGGGGCTGTCGTCGTCGGTCAATATCGGGGCTTTCAACCTTGGAAACGCGTTGGGAGCGGCGGCGGGAGGCGCGGTCATTAGCGGCGGCCTGGGCTATACGTTTGTCCCGGTGATGGGGGCGATTATCGCGGGCGTTGCGCTGCTGCTGGTGCTGTTCAGCGGTCGGACGCAGCCGGAAGAGGCGTTCGCTAACCGTTAAGATCGCGAGAAGTGAGATAAGAACCGCAGAAGCCGTATGGCTTCTGCGGTTTGCTTTTATGCTGCCAGGTTAGCGGCAACAAACTTCCAGTTTACCAGCGCCCAGAAGTGTTCCAGATAGTTCGGACGAGCGTTCCGGTAGTCGATGTAATAAGCGTGTTCCCAGACATCCACGGTCAGCAGCGGAGTGGCGTCGCTGGTCAGCGGCGTACCCGCGTTGCTGGTGGAGACAATGGCCAGGCTACCATCGGCGTTTTTCACCAGCCAGGTCCAGCCTGCGCCGAAGTTTTTTGCCGCCGCGTCGGTGAATTTGGCTTTGAAATCAGCGAAGCTGCCGAATGATTTAGCGATAGCCGCCGCCAGTTCGCCTTGCGGTTCGCCGCCAGCGTTTGGCGCGAGGCAGTTCCAGTAGAAGGTGTGGTTCCAGACCTGCGCGGCGTTGTTGAAGACGCCGCCATCGGAAGAACGCACGATCTCTTCCAGGGTTTTCCCTTCAAACGCGGTGCCTTTGATCAGGTTATTCAGGTTGGTGACGTAGGCCTGGTGGTGTTTACCGTAATGGTATTCCAGGGTTTCTGCGGAAATGTGCGGCGCCAGGGCGTCTTTTGCATATGGTAATGCAGGTAATTCGAACGACATTGCTACTCTCCTTTTTATAGTTTGTACGCGCAATAACCATGTATTGCGCAGGGTAATAGTAGCAAATTAAAAGATGTGGCAAAAGAGAGCGTTACCCTGCCGCTGAAGCGGCAAGGCATATTTAGCGAATGGTTTTCGGCGTCATAACGCGACGCGCGCCGACGTAGTGACGTACCCAGTAATCGTCGCTTAATGAGGTGATCTGAATATCGCGGCCGGTGCGCGGAGACTGGATAAATTTGCCGTTGCCCACGTAAACGCCGACGTGATCGGCAGTCCCGCGCCCGCGGGTACGGAAAAAGACGAGATCCCCGCTTTGTAGCTCACCGCGATCCACCGGACGGGCGTCGCGCAGGTGATACATCTCATTGGCGGTGCGTGGAATATGGATTTTAACCAGGTCTTTATAGGCATAATAGACCAGACCGCTACAATCAAACCCGGTGCGCGGGGAAGTACCGCCCCAGCGATAGGGTTTACCAATCTGATCCATCAGCTTTGACATCGCGGTGCTTTGCGCTTTTTGTACCCGCGCCTTATGCGCATCGGCGATAGTCAGCTGCGGCTCATCGGCGATGGGTTTGCAGCGAGTTTTATAGCCTTTACGCACCACGCACTTTTTCTGCACGCTCGCCGTTGCCATCTTGCTTTCTGCTATCGACCTTGTCGAGCTGGCGCACAGTTTTTTATAGCCTTTGCGCAGGACGCATTTTTTGGTGACGCTGGCGGTCTGGCGTGACGCGGCTGATTTGCTACGGCTGGCGGTTGACGTTTTCTTGCTGGGGGTTTTGGCGGTAGTTTTACTTTTGGAATTGACTGCTTTTTTCTTACGCTCTGCGGTCGTGCCCTTGGCCGGATGCGCTTTTGGCGTGGCCGAAGCGTGCGTATGCCCGGAAGCATGCGCCAGCGGCGTCAGTGAAATAGATGTAAAAAGTAATGCACAGAGCGAAATCGCGATTTTGTTAAGACGCGCCACTGAGCACTCCCCTGATTAAATTACAGACATATACAGATGCCTGACGATGAATGACAAACCGCATCGATTCTAAAGCATAAAATCGTGGAGAGTTACTACTCTTTTGTATCTAAAGTCTCGTTTGGTTAACATTTGCAAAAAAATGCTTCCGTCAGCGCCTCCGGCGCATGAAAAGCACGCAACGCGTTGCCGCGTATAGCAATAAAATGATATTTTTGAGGCAACTTTGGCCTACAGAAGATAAAATGTGGCAAGTGAAAAAAATGTTATTATCGGTCCTGCGTTCAGGACGCTACAATGACAAATTACTGCCGTAGAGAAGTTTGAGGAAGCACGACAATGAGCACGACTTTAGAAAAAATCCAACATCAAATCGCTGAAAACCCGATCCTGCTGTACATGAAAGGGTCACCGAAACTGCCAAGCTGCGGTTTCTCCGCACAGGCCGTGCAGGCACTGTCCGCCTGTGGCGAACGTTTTGCCTACGTCGATATCCTGCAAAACCCGGACATCCGCGCAGAGCTGCCGAAATACGCTAACTGGCCAACCTTCCCGCAGCTGTGGGTGGACGGCGAGCTGGTCGGCGGCTGTGACATCGTGATTGAAATGTATCAGCGCGGCGAATTGCAGCAGCTGATTAAAGAAACGGCCGCTAAGTACAAAACTGACGAGCCGAAAGCGGAGTAATTCTGCTGCTAATAAAAAAGCGACTTCCGATGAAGTCGCTTTTTTTATCGTTTATTCTTCGGCCATCGGCAATGGCCAACCGCCGAGCCGCTTCCAGCGGTTGACGATTTCGCAGAACAGCTGGGCGGTTTGTTCGGTATCATATAGCGCGGAGTGCGCCTGGGTACCATCAAACGCCATTCCTGCGGCAATACAGGCTTTCGACAGCACCGTTTGACCCAGCGCCAGACCGCTCAGGGCCGCGGTATCGAAGGTGACGAACGGGTGGAACGGATTACGTTTCAGCCCCGCGCGCTCTGCCGCCGCCATGGTAAACCCGTGATCGAACGTGGCGTTATGCGCAACCATGATCGCGCGGCTGCAGTCGCTATCTTTCATCCCTTTACGGACCATTTTGAAAATCGCGTGCAGCGCATCGTATTCGCTTACCGCGCCGCGCTCGGGGTCGTTGGGGTTAATACCGTTAAAAGCCAGGGCTTCGGGCTGCAGGTTGGCGCCCTCAAAAGGTTCAACATGAAAATGCAGCGTTTCGTCCGGCATCAGCCAGCCTTCCTCATCCATTTTCAACGTAATAGCGGCGATCTCCAGCAGGGCGTCGGTTTTGGCATTAAACCCCGCGGTTTCAACATCGATTACCACAGGATAAAAACCGCGAAAACGGTCGCACAGACCATTAAGTTGAACGTTCTCGGACATCAGATTCTCTTAGCTGGAAAAAAGTAGCGCGCATTATGGCAAATTTTGCCGCGCCTTGCAGCAGGCGGGGGGATAAAACAGCGGGCACCGCGGGTGCCCGAGCAGATTAATTGCCGAGACCCTTACCGGCGTCTTTCTCTTCGATCAGTTCGATTTTATAACCATCCGGATCTTCGACGAAGGCGATGACGGTGGTACCGCCTTTGACCGGGCCGGCTTCACGCGTCACGTTGCCGCCGTTCTGGCGAATACGCTCGCAGGCTTCGGCCGCGTTTTCAACGCTCAGCGCGATATGGCCATAAGCGCTACCGAGATCGTACTTATCAACGCCCCAGTTGTAGGTCAGCTCAATCACGGCGGTATCGCTCTCTTCGCCGTAACCCACGAATGCCAGCGAGTATTTATACTCCGTGTTTTCGCTGGTGCGCAGCAGTTTCATGCCCAGTACGTTGGTGTAAAACTCAATCGAACGTTGCAGGTCGCCAACGCGCAGCATGGTGTGAAGTAAGCGCA
Organism: Klebsiella sp. BDA134-6; assembly: GCF_015601345.1. Taxonomy (NCBI): domain Bacteria; kingdom Pseudomonadati; phylum Pseudomonadota; class Gammaproteobacteria; order Enterobacterales; family Enterobacteriaceae; genus Klebsiella; species Klebsiella sp. BDA134-6. The sequence goes on along the minus strand of NZ_CP064784.1, from coordinate 3,329,360 downwards.
TAATGTCCCCTATGCAGTTTATGTTGATACAGCAGAGCGTTGAGTATAGCGGCGATAACCCGCCGCTATCAATGGAGGGATTACAGGGTCGGGTAATCGGTATAGCCTTCCGCGCCGCCGCCGTAGAAGCTTTCCGGACGCTGTGGATTCAGCGCGGCCTTTTTCTGCAGGCGCGCGACCAGATCCGGGTTGGCAATGTAGTCGCGACCAAAGGCCACGGCATCGATGAGGCCTTTACCGATCAGATCGTTTGCCTTTTCGACCGTGTAGGCGCCAGCGCCGATAATGGCGCCGGGAAAACGGTCGCGTACTTTCTGACGGAACTCATCGCTATACGGCTGACCGCCGGCCCAGTCCGGCTCGGACATGTGCAGGTAAGCGATACCGCGTTTGGCCAGCTCTTCAATCAGATAGAGCGCATCGGCCTCTTCATTTGGACCATTATCGACGTTCTGGAAGCTGCCAATAGGCGAAACGCGAATACCGATACGGTCGGCGCTCCACTCTTTACTCGCCGCATCAACTACTTCCAGCACCAGGCGCGCGCGGTTTTCCACGCTGCCGCCATACTGGTCAGTACGGTGGTTGGAAGACGGGGAAAGGAACTGGTGCAGCAGGTAGCCGTGCGCGGAGTGCAGTTCGACAAGGTCAAAACCGGCATCGCGGGCGTTGCCTACCGCCTGACGGAAATCATCAACAATCCCCGGGATCTCATCGGTGTTGAGCGCGCGCGGCATTGAGGTGTCGACGCGAATAGCATGGCCGTTTTCATCGCGCAGCGAGGTACGGGTACCCGCGCTTATGGCCGACGGTGCCACCGGGGCGGCGCCGCCAGGCTGGATGCTGCTGTGCGAAATACGCCCGGTGTGCCACAGCTGTACGGCAATACGCCCGTTTTCGGCGTGTACGCCGGCGGTGATTTTTTTCCACGCTGCAATCTGTTCTGGGCTGTGCAGACCCGGTGCGCCCGCGTAGCCTTTAGCCTGAGCGGAAATCTGGGTGGCTTCGGAAATAATCAGGCCGGAGCTTGCGCGCTGACGGTAATATTCGCCCATTAACGGGGTAGGGATATCGCCCGGTTCAATGCTGCGCAGACGCGTCAGCGGAGCCATAAATACGCGGTTGGGTACGGTTACCGCACCCACTTTCAACGGGGTAAACAACTTTGATTCTGACATAATGACTCCTGAGTAGACCGGTCGTCTTGAAACTGATGAAATAAAAACGCCTGTTAAACGCCAGGCGCAGCAATAATATTTTTAGCGTGGGCAAGGGCGCTTTCCAGCGGCGTTGCGCTACGCGTAATCTTGGCCTGCAGATTCGCCCCCAGCCACAGGGAGTAGAGCACCTGGGAAAGGGTGAACGCGTCGCCGTCAAACTCAAGGCTGCCTTCCTGACGGCCTTTCTCCAGCGCATCGCCCAGCAGAATAATGATTTGGCTGGCGCCTTTATCCATCGCGGCGCGCATATCTTCCGACAGATCGCAGACCTCAGCCGACAGCTTCACCGTCAGACAGCCGCTAATAATGCCCTGCTGGCAAAATTGCGTCAGCGTATGCTGATAATAGGCCAAAAGTCGGTCGCGGTAGTTTCCCTGACCGTGGTCAAAATGCTCCACCAGGCGCTGAAGGTATCCGGCGTAATGATGTTCGAGCAGCGCAACGCCAAAGGCTTCTTTTGAGCGAAAATAGTGATAGAAAGAGCCTTTTGGCACTTCCGCTGTTTTCAGTAGTTCACTCAGCCCCATGCCGGTAAATCCCCGATGCATGCAGAGCTGCTCGCCGGTGGCCAGGATATGTTCGCGTGTGTTGCATTCACTGTGCTTGTTCATAGCGCTTACTGTAATAGACCGATTGGTCTAATGCAAGTCATAATTAAAAATGCCGCCTGGCGCAGAGGGCGATGAACAAAATTTGCGTACGGCGAATGAAACGTCTTCAATAAAGAAAGAGATGAGCGGCAGGAGAGGCGAAGTGGCTGAACAACTGGAGTTCTTCCCGGTGCAAAGTCCGTGCCGGGGGATTTGTCAGTCTGATGAACGCGGCTACTGTCGGGGGTGTATGCGTAGCCGCGACGAGCGTTTCAACTGGCAGAAAATGAGCGATGCGCAAAAGCAGGATGTTTTGCGTTTGTGCCGACAGCGGCTACTGCGCAAATTACGCGCAGCTAAGCAGGATAGTGCGGAAGAACCGCAGCAACCCTCACTGTTTTGAGCCTAAAATTGCGTATACTCAGGGCACATTTTTGTTGAGGAAGCTGTTATGGTTCAGCGTATTGCTATGGCTCCGCAGGGGCCGGAATTTTCTCGTTTTGTGATGGGTTACTGGCGTTTGATGGACTGGAATATGTCCGCTAAAGCGCTGGTGAGCTTTATTGAGCAACACCTGGATCTGGGCGTCAGCACTATCGATCACGCCGATATTTATGGCGACTATCGCTGCGAGGCGGCGTTTGGCGAAGCGCTAAAGCTGGCCCCGCATCTGCGCAGCCGGATGGAAATCGTCACCAAATGCGGGATAGCCACTAAAGCGCGGGCGGAAAACACCATCGGCCACTATATTACCGACCGTGACCATATCGTTCTCAGCGCCGAACAGTCGCTGCGTAATCTGGCAACCGACCATCTTGATCTGCTGCTGATCCATCGTCCAGACCCGCTGATGGATGCGGATGAAGTGGCGGAAGCCTTCCTGGCCCTTCACCATAGCGGCAAAGTTCGTCACTTCGGCGTATCGAACTTTACCCCCGCCCAGTTTACCCTGCTGCAGTCGCGCCTGCCATTTACCCTGGCGACCAACCAGGTGGAAATTTCTCCGGTCCATCAGCCGCTGCTGCTTGACGGTACGCTGGATCAGCTTCAGCAACTGCGTATTCGCCCGATGGCATGGTCCTGCCTCGGCGGCGGTCGTTTGTTTAACGACGACAGCTTCCAGCCGCTGCGCGATGAGCTGGCGCGCGTTGCTCAGGAGCTGAATGCGGAGAGCATTGAGCAGGTGGTGTACGCCTGGATCCTGCGGCTGCCATCGCAGCCGTTACCGATCATCGGCTCAGGCAAAATCGAGCGCGTGGGATCCGCGGTGGTTGCTGAAAGGCTAAACATGAGCCGCCAGCAGTGGTTCCGCATTCGTAAAGCGGCGCTAGGCTACGACGTACCGTAAACACCGACACCTCAGCGATGGCCTACACTTAATAGCGATAGAGCCATTAAGGAGGTGTTATGCAACGATGTATTCTCGCCATACTTACCCTGGCCGCGTGCGCAGGCGCGCAGGCGGCCAGTGAAAGCGTCGATATCAATCTTGTTACCAGCCAAAGTGTCGGTCAGGCTATCGGTAGCGTTAAAATCAGCGAAACCGCGAAAGGACTGGAGTTTACGCCGGATCTGAAGGCGCTGCCTCCCGGCGAGCACGGCTTCCATATTCACGCCAACGGTAGCTGCCAGCCCGCGATTAAAGAGGGCAAAGCCGTCGCCGCTGGCGCAGCCGGTGGGCACTACGATCCGCAAAAAACAGGAAGGCATGAGGGGCCTGACGGCGCGGGGCATCTCGGCGATCTGCCATTCCTGGTGGTCAATAACGACGGTAAAGCCACCCAGCCGGTGGTGGCGCCGCGTTTAAAAACGCTGGATGAGGTGAAAGGCAAGGCGCTGATGATTCACGTGGGGGGCGATAATATGTCCGATAGCCCGCAGCCCCTTGGAGGCGGCGGCGAGCGGTTCGCCTGCGGCGTGATTAAGTAGTTCTTTCCGTTAGCGTTCCGGCAATAGGCGCCTGCTCCAGCTGGGAGAGCGCGCACCACAGCCGCCAGATTACCGCCGCCAGCTCTTTGGCCGCCGGCTGGTGGTGGTGGTTAAGCGCGTCGCAGATGCGCTGCAGCTCCTGGAGCGTAGAGGCGAGCGGACGCTGCTGTACCCCGCGCTCGCTCATCACATCCCGCAGCAGGCTGATACATAAATCACGCACCTGCGACAGCGGGTCGGAGCGGGTTTCCCATTCGCGTAGCTGCCACACCACGTGCGAACAGTTGAGCAACACCACGCCCCAGCGCAGCAGCCAGCGGCGCGCCAGCGCATCCTGGCTATTGCTGAGCTGGCTAATATGGTGGTAAACCAGCGATTCAAATTCGTGCTCGCTGTGCTGCGGGCGGCGGCTGAGCTGGTCGACAAAGTGACGCCGTAACGCACGGATATGGCGGCGGCTTTTACGCGCGTCCGAACCTGGGCTGATAATGGCAAAAGCCAGCCAGGCGAGGCCTACGCCAATGATTTTTCCCAGATTATCGTTAAGAAACGATGCGTAATCGTAGACCGGCGGGTTGGTGACCGAAATAAACGACCCCATAAAGACAATCAGCTGACCCCACAGTCCGGCGAGCTTAGGCATCTGTAGCTTCAGCAGTTGCATGGTCGTCAGCAGGGGAAACAGGAACAGCAGAAACTGCCATAAATCGGTGATCTGCACCATCAGGCCAAACTTTACCCCAAAGCTAAAGAGCGAAAGCAGGATCAGGGTGCGCATCAACAGCGTTAAGGACTTAAACGGTGAAGGAGAGACCGAATAGAGGACGCAGCAGATAGCCGCCAGGGTCAGGGCCGCGGCGCAGGCCTGCCACTGGGTGCTAATTCCCCATGCGCCGACCATTACCAGCGCGCAGAAAGTGCGAACGCCGTTCCACAAGGCTTCGGCCTGGTCGGTATGGCGGGCCAGCGCTGGCGCAGAAGGCACGTTAAATTCAGTCACCGCGGTGGCGTTTTCGATGCGCATGAGCCAGCGGCTGCTCACCAGGTAGAGACGACAAAAGTAGCGCAGACGCTTCCAGAAGGCGATATGCCGGTAATCAGCGTCCGCGGGCGGCGCCAGTGGGGCGATGATGCGGGCGACGCTCAAGGCATCGGCGTTTGTATGCGCTAATTCGTTAAGCAGTGACTCGAGGATATCGCGGGTGCGGGCGGGGGCGGTGGGCCAGTTAAGCAGCATCCGCCGCAGGCTCGAAATCACGCTGGTCATTCGCAGTTGCTGATGCAGCAGATAGTTCAGCAGCGGGTTTTGCCGGCGAAAGCGATAGTGGCTCCAGAAGGCCTGGATACGCAGCAAATTCATGGTCAGAATTTGCCCAATTACGCTCTCGTGAGCGGTGCGGATCGCATCGGTGGTTTCCGGCACCCACAGCAGGCTGGCGTGTTCCAGCAGGCGCGCGTGCATGTTTTTCAGCGCCGTCAGCAGCGTAGCGCCATCGGACGTGCTCGGTAGAATCATCATCATCAGCCCACCGCACAATATACCGACGATAACCTCACAGACGCGCGACTGGGCGATGGTCCACAGTTCGTTGGCGTCAGTGATATTGATAACCGGAAAAGCGATGATCGCGCAGGTATAGCCCGCGAGCTGGAAGGCGTAGGCGACATTATTGGTGAACATCGCGCAGGCCCAGGTACAGAGGGCTATCCACGCTGAAATGCTGAAGAGAAACAGCCACGGATCGTTGAGCGTGTGCCCGGCCAGCAGCAGCGCCGCGCAGGCGCCGAGCAGACTGCCGGCAATACGCCCGAAGCTTTTGCTAATCACGCCGCCGACGGTGGGAAAGCTGACTACCGCGGCGGAGGTCATTGCCCAGTAGGGCTCGTCAAGATTCAGCCAGTAGGCGATGCTCAGCGCCAGGCACATGGCAATCCCGTTGCGCAGGGCATAGCGCCACTGCGGACGGCTGGCCTTAATCCACGGGAGCGCGCGCCACGACAGGGCCTGTAGCTTCATTACTGCGCGCCGATGGCAACGGTACAAGTGGTACCGGAGACCAAAGTGGTATCCGGCGGCAAATGGTCAAACTCGATGCGTACCGGGACACGTTGGGCAAGGCGGACCCAGGGAATATTCGGTTTAATATTGGCCACCAGCCCGCCGCTGCTCTCCACGCTCTGGTCGACTATCGCGCGTCCGATGCTGCTAACGTGACCCTGTAACTTTTGCTTGCTGCTATAAAGAATAATCTGCGCGCTATCGCCGGGACGAATATGACGCAGTTTGGTTTCTTCAAAATAACCCACCACGTAGAAGGAGTGGCTGTCGACGAGGGCGAAAACCGGGTGGCCAACGGTGGCGTAGTCGCCAACGCGGGTCGAGAGATTGGTGACCCAACCGTCAACCGGCGCTTTGATTTCCGTCTGCGTGAGCTGCCATTGGGCGTGATCGAGCGTGGCCTGCGCCACGCCAACCACCGCCTTAGCGGCTTCGAGGTTGGTCGTCGCAGTATTCAGCGCGGTATTGGCGTTTTCTAAATCTTCTGCCGAGATGAAATTCTGGGAAAGATGACGCCGGCGGTTAGCATCGCTGGCGGCTTTTTTCTGTTCCGCCTGCGCGCGGGCGACTTCTGCTTTGGCTTTAGCGAGCTGCGCGCGGGCGTTGAGCAGGGCAATTTTATAGGGCGTGTCGTCGATTCTGAACAGCACGTCTCCGGCCTTCACCAGCTGGTTATCGCGCACGTTTAGCTGCAGGATACTGCCGGAAACCTGCGGCGTGACGCCAACCTGTTCGGCGCGCACCTTGCCGTCGCGGGTCCATGGGGATTGCGTGTAGTAATTCCAGACCAGCCAGGCGGCAATAATGGCCAGTGCGGCAACCAGCAGCGTGGATAAGTATTTTAGTTTTTTCATGGAATGAACATTACCAGATAGTCAGTAAAACCAGCGCCAGACAGACGGAGAGCGCAAAGAAGGAGAGGTCCATTAACAGGGGATGCCAGATCTCGCCTGCGTACATCCAGTCCCGCAGCTGGCGATGGACTATCAGCCAGATAAAAAAGCCCAGCAAAACCGCTTTAAAGACAGGAGGGAAATAGACAGAAGCGCCGAACACCAGGTCCTGGAGCGACAATCCGGCAGTGTTAAGACTCAGTTTCACAAGCAAAAATCCTTTGCCGTTGCAGGAAGAATGTTCAGGTGATGCGATTATTCACATTGTAAATCATTGTTCTGATTCTAGTGAATCAGGTAATTCATTTGTTTTGGTAATTTAAATGCTGCACACTATTCTAAAATCAGTATAATAACTTAGCAAGCTAATTATAAGGAGATGAAATTGGAATCGCCACTTGGTTCTGATCTGGCACGTTTGGTACGCGTCTGGCGCGCGCTAATCGACCATCGCCTGAAACCTCTGGAGTTAACGCAGACGCACTGGGTCACGCTGCATAACATTCACCAGCTGCCGCCTGAACAGTCGCAGATTCAGCTGGCGAAGGCCATTGGTATTGAGCAGCCGTCGCTGGTTCGCACGCTCGACCAGCTGGAGGAAAAAGGGCTTATTTCTCGCCAGACCTGTGCAAACGATCGGCGGGCAAAACGTATCAAGCTTACGGAAAAGGCCGAGCCTCTGATCAATGAAATGGAAGAGGTTATTGGCAAAACGCGTGATGAGATTCTGGCTGGCGTTTCCAGGGAAGAAGTGGAAACGTTGCTTAATTTAATTCGTAAACTTGAACACAACATCCTCGATCTCCAGGCAAAAGATTGACTTTAACGGGGCCTTGAAAGACTCAAGGCCTCTTTTTTATCTATGCATGCCAGACCACTACGCGGTTACGCCCGCTGTTTTTCGCTTTGTACATCGCGGTATCCGCACGCTTAACGCACTCTTCTGCCGAAACACGCGTATCCAGCGCCGTGAAAACCCCCATACTGATAGTCATTCTTTCGGGTAATCCTTCCTGCTTCTCGCTGACGGAGAGGCGGATGCGTTCGGCGATAGCCAGTGCTTCCTTTGCGCCGATATTGACCAGCAGTAGGGCAAACTCTTCCCCGCCGATACGCGCGGCAGCGTCGTCCTGGCGCACGTTGTTCTGCAACACGCTGGCAGCAAATTGAATTACCTTATCGCCCTGCACGTGACCGTAGGTGTCGTTGATGCGCTTGAAGCGATCGAGGTCGCAGACGATCACCGACAGCGGTTGTGAAGCGGAAACCTTCGACAATCGTTGATTCAGGGTTTCATAGAAATAGCTGCGGTTATACAGTCGGGTCAGGGGATCGCGAATCGAGTTTTGATAAGAGCGAATGTACCTGTCGTTTGATTGACGATAGAGCATAAAAACATCGCACAGCAGAACTAAAATCAGAAACAGGGTGCTAAGCGTTTCAAAGAATCGCGCCTGGCTCCAGGCGTGACTGCTGTCACCTGCCGTTGCGAGCAGAACCATTAACGTAAATATATAGGCGGTACAAAAAAAGGCCCCGCTGTACCAGAATATATTACGCAATTGGGTCAGGCTAATCAGTAAAATCAGCGTTACAGACCATATGATAATTAATAACCAGCCAATACGATTATGCCACAGCGGCGTAAAAGTGTAGGTCAGATTATCAAGGAATTCAATACTAAAAAGCGGGGAATTGCTGGAATGAATCCACGATAATATAAGCACTGCGGTAATAAAAATAAAGCAACCTGTCAGTACCGTACGGTTAATTTTACCTGAGCTAAGGGTGAGGTTGCGAAAACGGTATAATACAATCGATGTTATAAATAAAATGGCCATCATTACGTTGCGGAAAAAATAAAAAATCAGCGCGTCATTTTGGTTAATGGCGCGACCCTGTCCGCAAATCAACCAGTCGGGATAGCTGCCTATCGTTCCCAGCATCAGCATAGCCGAGCAGGCAAAGGCGAAGGTAATCGGAACCAGGTACAGTCGTTTTTTATCGCACAGATATTTCATTGCCATAAAACAGGCAATCATAATATGAAAAGTCATCAATGAAATCGTCAGTACAGGAAAAAGCATGGATGATGTTGTAGGTATACGATGAATTAACGAGTCGCTGAGATAATTAAGCGTGGTAACCGCAAGGGTACACGCGGCAGCGTAAAGAAATATCCGTTGGGGTAAGCTTTTTATATTAGCGCGCATAGTCAATATCCCTGAAAAATGCGAGGGTAAACGACGAAGGTATCGTAAATGATTTAAGTAAGACTCATTGAAGATTACTTGATGGCAGCAGGAAAAATATTGCGCGGGCGCAAAGAGTGGAGGCGCGGCAGGAACCTATAAATATATTTATATCGTTTATTGATACTGGTAAATGATATATCTATTGTATTAATAAGCGGCCCGTCAGGGCCGCAGGGGTAAGATTTAGCGTGGGGATACCGTAACCTGGCTGCCGCTGCCGGCAATAGCTACGCGCTGGCCGACGGAGAACGGCGTGCTGCCTTGTTTTTGCACTACCATAATAGTGTTACCGTCATCTTTGCGGATTTCCAGCTCAACGCCCTGGGTTTTGTTCATCGCACCCTGTACGCCCTGACCGGCTACGCCGCCGGCGACAGCGCCTGCTGCCGTTGCCAGTGAGCGGCCCGTTCCGCCGCCAATGGTGTTACCCAGGAAGCCGCCGAGTACCGCGCCGCCGATGGCACCAATAGCATTGCTGTCATCTCCGCTCTGAATCTGCACCGCGCGGGTATGGACAATAGTGCCGTAGGTCACGCTCTGGACCTGTTTGGCTTCGGATGCGGAGTAAACATCGCCGGACAGACCGCTGCTGCTGACGCAGCCTGCAAGCGTAAAACCAATCATCGAGACAGCCAAAACACGTAAAATCATTTATGAATCTCCTGTTCACCAAGAAGCGTTCTGTTGAACTTCCTTGTAGCCAATTATATGGCATTTAAGCGTCTGCTGGCATAGCAGATGCAGTGACTATACAAAAAATAATAATCAGAGTCGTCTCAACCTAAACTAAACACAAGTTCTTTACCCTAAGAACGGCAGCGCTGCTTGTATTGTTAAAAAGTATTATAGCAGCATAGCATTGCCCCCTCGTTTATGGTGGAGTGTGGGGATATACGGAGTCATGGAATGAAGGAAAGCGTATGAAATCAGGCCGCTTTATCGGCGTAATGTCCGGCACCAGCCTTGATGGTGTTGATGTTGTCCTCGCAGCAATTAATGAAAATCTGGTCGCCCAGCAGGCCAGCCTGACCTATCCCATCCCCCTGGCTATTAAAGAAGACATTCTGGCCATCTGCCAGGGACAGCAGCTTACGCTGTCGCAGCTGGGACGGCTTGATACGCGTCTGGGACGGCTGTTTGCCGATGCGGTTCAGGCGTTGATGGCGCAGGAAAAGTTACAGGCGGCGGACATCATCGCCATCGGCTGCCATGGCCAAACGGTCTGGCATGAGCCTACGGGCGACGCGCCGCATACCTTACAGATTGGCGACAATAACCAGATTGCCGCGCGTACTGGCGTGACGGTCGTCGGCGACTTTCGTCGTCGCGATATGGCGCTCGGCGGGCAGGGCGCGCCGCTGGTTCCGGCGTTCCACCACGCGTTGCTGGCGCATCCGGTAGAGCGTCGAATGGTTCTTAATATTGGCGGTATCGCCAACCTCTCCCTGCTGGCGCCAGGGGTACCGGTGCGCGGCTACGACACCGGGCCCGGCAACATGCTGATGGATGCGTGGATCTGGCGTCAGTGTGGCAAACCCTTCGATAAGGACGCGCAGTGGGCCAGCGAGGGTAAAGTTGTGCTGCCGCTGCTGCAGGATATGCTAAGCGATCCGTGGTTTGCGCTACCGGCGCCGAAGAGTACCGGTCGCGAATACTTCAACTACGGCTGGCTATCGCAGCATCTGGCGCGTTATCCGGGGCTTCGCGCCCAGGACGTGCAGACCACCCTTGCGGAACTGACCGCCGTCAGCATCAGTGAACAGGTGCTGCTCAGCGGGGGATGTGAACGCCTGCTGGTCTGCGGCGGCGGCGCGCGCAATCCGCTGCTAATGGCGCGTCTGGCGGCGCTGCTGCCGGGAACGGAAGTGTCGACCACCGATGAGGCGGGGATCAGCGGGGATGATATGGAGGCGCTGGCATTCGCATGGCTGGCGTGGCGGACGCTTGCCGGATTACCCGGCAACCTCCCTTCGGTAACCGGCGCGTCGCAGGCTTCCGTGCTTGGCGCGATTTTCCCGGCAAATCCGCCGCAAAATCAGAGTTAACTGAAATCACCCGCGGCGGTTTCTTCGTAAACTGAACAGCGTTGAGGGAGGGCGTTATGCCTTCCCGGACCGGGAAAGTCGAAGGCAAATTAATGAAAAAAATACTTATTCTTGCGGTACCTTTTATGCTCGCGGGCTGTAGCTACTACAACCAGTTTGTCGAGCGGATGAATACGGACACGCTGGAGTACCAGTGCGACCAGAAGCCGTTAACCGTCCATCTTAATCATACTCGCCAGCAGGTCAGCTTTATCTACGATAACCAGCAGCTCAACTTGCAGCAGGGGCTATCCGCGTCCGGAGCGCGGTATACCGACGGCGTTTACGTCTTCTGGTCGAAGGGCGATAGCGCCACGGTCTATAAACGCGATCGCATTGTGCTGGAAAACTGTCAGCTGCAAACCGCCAAACGTTGAGATTTCGGTCATGGGGGCGCACAATGACGCTACCCTTTGATTATTTTCTCAATTGCCATGTCTGATAACGACGAATTGCAGCAAATCGCGCACCTGCGCCGTGAGTACACCCGTGGTGGCCTGCGTCGCCACGACCTTCCAGCCGAACCTCTGGCGCTATTTGAACGCTGGCTGCGTCAGGCCTGCGATGCGAAGCTCGCTGATCCAACGGCGATGGTCGTCGCCACCGTTGATGAAAACGCCCAGCCTTACCAGCGTATCGTTTTGCTTAAGCACTACGATGAAAAAGGTCTGGTGTTTTACACCAACCTTGGCAGCCGCAAAGCCCACCAGATTGAAAAAAATCCCCGCATTAGCCTGCTTTTCCCATGGCATATGCTGGAGCGCCAGGTGATGGTTATCGGTAAAGCGGAACGCCTTTCAACGCTGGAAGTGGTGAAATATTTCCACAGCCGTCCGCGCGATAGCCAGATTGGCGCCTGGGTGTCGCAGCAGTCCAGCCGTATCTCGGCGCGCGGCATCCTTGAGAGTAAGTTCCTTGAGCTTAAGCAAAAGTTCCAGCAGGGCGAAGTTCCGCTGCCGAGTTTCTGGGGCGGATTCCGCGTCAGCATCGAGCAGATGGAGTTCTGGCAGGGCGGCGAGCACCGTCTGCACGATCGTTTTCTCTACCAGCGGCAAAACGGCGGCTGGCAAATCGACCGACTGGCGCCATAAAGGACGCAAAAATGTTGTGTTAAGCGCTGGTGCATCGTGGCCCGGCGCTTTATTCTATACGCTTCATTTTTCAAGCTGCATCTTTGTTAGCCGCGCCTGTCTGGCTCTGTCGCTTACCTGAGTAAGTTCCCTGGGCTTTTACATGCTTGCCGCCGCGATGCAGCTTGAATAATTTTGCGTAGATGTTTTTTTCGCGTCTGGCGAAAAGTCGTGTACCGGCAGAGGTGCAGTCGTTTATAGATGGAGAATTTGATGGCAAGCAGTAACTTGATTAAACAATTGCAGGAGCGGGGGCTGGTAGCCCAGGTGACGGACGAGGAAGCGTTAGCAGAGCGACTGGCGCAAGGCCCGATCGCGCTCTATTGCGGCTTCGACCCTACCGCCGACAGCTTGCACTTGGGGCATCTTGTTCCATTGTTATGCCTGAAACGCTTCCAGCAGGCTGGCCACAAGCCGGTTGCGCTGGTGGGCGGCGCGACGGGGCTGATTGGCGACCCGAGCTTTAAAGCCGCTGAGCGTAAACTGAACACTGAAGATACCGTGCAGGAGTGGGTGGATAAAATCCGCAAACAGGTCGCGCCTTTCCTCGACTTTGATTGCGGGGATAACTCGGCCATTGCCGCGAATAACTACGACTGGTTTGGCGGCATGAACGTGCTGACCTTCCTGCGTGATATCGGCAAGCACTTCTCTGTAAACCAGATGATCAACAAAGAAGCGGTGAAGCAGCGTCTCAACCGCGACGACCAGGGCATCTCTTTTACCGAGTTCTCCTACAACCTGCTGCAGGGGTACGACTTTGCCTGCCTGAACAAGCTGCACGGCGTGGCGCTACAAATCGGCGGTTCTGACCAATGGGGCAACATTACCTCCGGTATCGACTTGACCCGTCGTCTGCATCAGAACCAGGTCTTTGGCCTGACCGTTCCGCTGATCACCAAAGCCGACGGCACGAAATTCGGTAAAACCGAAGGCGGCGCGGTGTGGCTGGATCCGAAGAAAACGAGTCCGTACAAGTTCTACCAGTTCTGGATCAACACCGCGGATGCCGATGTTTATCGCTTCCTGAAGTTCTTCACCTTTATGGACATGACCGAAATCAATGCCCTGGAAGAGGAAGACAAAAACAGCGGTAAAGCACCGCGCGCCCAGTATGTGTTGGCTGAGCAGGTGACCCGTCTGGTGCACGGCGAAGAAGGACTGGTGGCGGCAAAACGCATTACCGAGAGCCTGTTCAACGGTAACCTGAGCGATCTGAGCGAAGCCGATTTTGAGCAGCTGGCGCAGGATGGCGTGCCGATGATCGAAATGGAAAAGGGAGCCGATCTGATGCAGGCGCTGGTGGATTCTGACCTGCAGCCGTCCCGCGGCCAGGCGCGTAAAACCATTGCCTCCAACGCGGTGACCATTAACGGCGAAAAACAGTCCGACCCGGAATACGTATTTGTCGATGCCGACCGTCTCTTCGGGCGCTATACCTTACTGCGCCGCGGTAAGAAAAATTACTGTCTGGTCTGCTGGAAGTAATTGCGTAAAGGCAGGGGCGTGGGAAACCGCGCCTCTTATTTTTTGCTCTCAGGTAATCAAGATGAAGAATATCCTCGCCATCCAGTCCCACGTTGTGTTTGGCCATGCGGGCAACAGCGCCGCTGAATTTCCGATGCGCCGGCTTGGCGCCAACGTCTGGCCGCTTAACACCGTACAATTCTCCAACCATACCCAATACGGAAAGTGGACCGGCTGCGTCATGCCGCCGGCGCATTTAACGGAGATTGTTCAGGGGATTGCTGACATTAACCAGCTGCAGCGCTGCGACGCGGTATTAAGCGGATATCTGGGTTCGGCGGAGCAGGGCGAACATATTCTTGGCATCGTGCGCCAGGTGAAAAGCGCCAACCCGGCCGCGAAATTTTTCTGTGACCCGGTGATGGGCCACCCTGAAAAGGGCTGCATCGTGGCGCCTGGCGTCGCGGAGTTTCACGTGCGCTATGCGCTGCCGGCGAGCGATATTATTGCGCCAAACCTGGTTGAGCTGGAGATCCTCTGCGGGCACCCGGTGGCAAACGTTAAAGAAGCGGTTTTAGCCGCGCGCGAGTTGATTGCTCAGGGGCCGGAAGTGGTGCTGGTGAAGCATCTCTCACGCGCCGGGCTCAGTATGGATCGTTTTGAAATGCTGCTGGTCACCAGTCAAGAAGCCTGGCACATCAGCCGTCCGCTGGTGGATTTCGGCATGCGCCAGCCGGTGGGCGTCGGCGATGTCACCAGCGGGCTGCTGTTGGTTAAGCTGCTGCAGGGCGCGAGTTTGCGTGATGCGCTGGAGCACGTCACCGCCGCGGTGTATGAAATCATGCTGGCGACAAAAAATATGCAGGAGTATGAGCTACAGGTCGTGGCGGCTCAGGATCGCATTGCCCAGCCGGAGCACTACTTCAGCGCCACGCAGCTTTAAGGCACGTGTAAACCACTTGCCCGACCGGCGTCGGGCAAGCATCAGCGTTACTTCAGCCCTTCAGCCTCAAGGGCGGCGGCAACAGCGGGACGCGCGGCAACGCGCTTCATCCAGACTGCAATATTGCTATAGCCTGCCATATCCAGCTTCACGGCGTACGCCCAGCGCAGCACGGTGAACAGGTAGCCATCGGCGATAGTGAAACGATGCCCGTTAATCCACTCTTTATCTTCCAGGCATTCATTCACGTACTGCATTTTTTTATCCAGCAGCGCGCGGGCGACAGGTTTGTAGTCTTCCGGCGTATCGGGGCGAAACAGCGGGGTAAAGCCTTTATGCAGTTCCGTCGCCACGTAGTTTAGCCACTCCAGCGTTTGATAGCGGGCGATGCTTCCCACCGGTGCCAACAGCTGGCGGTCCGGCACGCGATCGGCGATATATTGCATAATGGCCACGCCTTCCGTCAGCAAAATATCATCGTCCAGCAGCAGCGCCGGCACCTGACCTTTCGGGTTTACCAGCAGATAATCATCCCCGTTTTCGAGACGTTTTTTCATTACGTCAACGCCCTGCAGGGTGAAGTCCAGGCCGCTCTCGCGTAGCGCGATATGCGAAGCAAGAGAACAAGCGCCGGATTTGTAGAACAGTTTCATCGGTAACTCCTCGTGGCTGCGGTTTTCTGTATGTTAGTCCGCCCAGGGGCAAAAAAAAACCGCTAACAGCGCGTTAGCGGTTTAAAGTTTTGGGTTTTCCCGGTGAGCTTAGGCCGTAGCGGTATCGCTGGCTTTTGCCGTTTTATCATCGTCCTGGGTCATGCGGTTCAGCTTCGGCGCCGTCAGCAGCATCAGGATGGCGATAATGCCGGTGGCGACACCGATATGCAGGAATACGCGACCGTAAACTTCCAGCGACATCAGCGGGTCAGTTACGTTATCCGGCACCGCCATCATGTTGGCGACGTAGCCGCCGATCAGGTTGGCGCCAGCGGTAGTCAGGAACCAGCTGCCCATGATGAAGCCCATCAGACGCTGAGGAACCAACTGCGCAACCATCGCCAGACCCAGGCCGGAGATCATCAGTTCACCGATACTTTGCAGGCCGTAGCTGATAACCAGCCAGCTGACGTTCACGATACCTGCGTCGGTGGCAAACTTAGCGCCCAGCGGCAGTACGAGGAAGGCGCCGGAACAGAGGACCATACCAATAGCAAACTTCATCGGCATCGGCAGGGTATCGCCCATTTTGTTGTAGATAGCGGCCAGAATCGGGCTACCGATAATGATCCAGAATGGGTTCAGCGCCTGGTACTGCTCAGGCTCGAAAGCGATGCCCAGCAGAGAGTGTTCAACGTTGCGAATCGCAAAGAAGTTAAGGGAGGTCGGCATCTGGCTGTACAGAACAAAGAAGATAATCGCCTGCAGCATCAGGATGAACGCGACGATCATTTTGCGCCGCGCGGCGCCCTGCATTGCGAAGGCTTCTTTAGCGAAAATAACGATAATACCCAGCGCAACCACGCCCAGCGCCATACGTGCAATACCCTGGTTGTGCAGCAGCCAGGTTGCAATTGCGATGAGAACCACCACGCCAACGATTGTCGCCAGCAGCTTGCCAACCTGCAGCGGGGCGAAGTCAGGCTTCGAGCCGTACTGTTTAACCCAGCGCTGGCAGAAAGTGAAGTTGACAATGGTGATTACCAGGCCGACAAAGCTCAGGGCGAAAGCGACGCTCCAGCCGAACTTTGCCGCCAGCCACGGCGTGGCCAGCATAGAGAAGAAGGAACCGATGTTGATGGACATGTAGTACATGGTAAATGCACCGTCCAGACGCGGGTCGTTCTTTTCATAGCAGGTTGAGAGCAGGGAAGAGGGGTTAGCCTTAAACAGGCCGTTACCGACGGCAATGGTCGCCATACCTATATAGACGATGCCCGCATCGTGCCCGGACCACGCTACCAGGCCATAGCCGATGGCCAGAACAATGGCACCGAGCATAATGACGCGCTTGGTGCCCAGCACCTTGTCGCCCAGCCAGCCGCCAATCGCCACCAGGCCGTAGACCAGGGCGCTAAAGGAGGAGAACAGGGTGATAGAATCCGCTTCTGACATACCCAGTTGTTTAACCAGGTAAACGGCCATGATCCCTTGCAGGCCGTAGAAACCAAAACGCTCCCATAGCTCAATCGAGAAGATGAGATAGAACGATCGTGGTTGTTTGAAAGCGTTCAAGCTGACGCTTTCGGTTGGTTTATTGTTTGCAGTCGACACAAATACCTCTTTTTTTACATCCCATATTAACGGGGGGTGCTCGGGGCGCAATCTTCTCAGACCGCCGCCTTTATAGTTATTCTGGAGGGAAAACGGCAGGTAATGTTCACTATCCTGCCCCTTCAGGCAATAGCTTTGCAATAATCTGTTACACATATTTTGTGCGGAATAATACACCGCATACTCAAATGTTATTCAGAGTTAAATATCAAGGTTTAGTGAATGGAAGCGTTTTTATCTGCCATAGTGGAAAATTTTTCGTATAAAGGCGATATGTTCTGCTGACTGCGCTTGCATCCAGTGATATAGCCCATAATCCTAAAAATTGATGGGTTATTGTGTTGTTATTTAAGTTGAGGGTATTTGAATCAGCAGGTTTGGGTACAATTGAGTTAACAATTATTCAACAACAAAATGACCAAGTGATCCCGATCACAAATGTATAGAAATTTTGACTCTAAAAAAAATGAATAACCTGGCTGATGATTATATAACCGCATAATCACCCGCAACCGGGGCGAAACCATGGCGTGAATGTCGATAAAGCCGGGGGGAGGCAGAGTCATCTCTCCGGTAGGACAATGACTCTGCGCGTCGTCAGGAATAGACCTTCTCTTTATACTCGCAAAGATCTTCTATCAGGCAGGAGCCGCAGCGGGGTTTGCGGGCAATACACGTATAACGACCGTGCAGGATTAACCAGTGGTGGCAGTCGACTTTAAATTCCGCCGGAACCACCTTTAACAGCTTTTCTTCCACCTGTTCCACGTTTTTACCGGGCGCAAATTGTGTCCGATTACAAACGCGGAAGATATGCGTATCGACGGCGATTGTCGGCCAGCCGAAGGCGGTATTCAGCACCACGTTTGCCGTTTTGCGTCCCACACCGGGAAGCGCCTCAAGGGCCGCCCGATCTTCCGGCACTTCGCCATTGTGTTGTTCAAGCAGGATCCGGCAGGTCTTGATAACGTTTTCGGCTTTACTGTTAAACAGGCCGATGGTTTTGATATACGTCTTCACTCCCTCAACGCCCAGCGCCAGCATGGCCGCTGGCGTATTGGCGACCGGATAGAGTTTTGCCGTAGCTTTGTTGACGCTGACGTCGGTGGCCTGCGCTGAGAGCAGGACGGCGATCAACAGTTCAAACGGCGAGTTAAAATGCAGCTCCGTGGTGGGGTGCGGGTCGTTATCCCTGAGCCTGGTGAGGATCTCCTGGCGTTTACTCTTATTCATCCTATGCTTTTCCCGTCACATCAGACGGCGCAATGAGATCGGCTTGCGCCGCTTTGGTTTTGCGCTGTTTGCTACGTTCATCGATGAGGTATTTTACCGCCAACATCATGCCGAGGCCAATAAATGCGCCCGGCGGCAGCATCGCCAGCAGGAACGGCGTATCGGTATGGAATACTTCAATGCGCAGAACTTTAGCCCAGCCGCCGAGCAGGCTATCGGCACCGTCAAACAGGGTGCCGTTGCCGAGAATTTCGCGCATTGAACCGAGCACAAACATTGCGCATGTCGCCCCCATCCCGATGGAGAATCCGTCCAGCGCCGAGAGCGCCGGGCCTTTTTTCGCGGCAAAGGCTTCCGCGCGGCCAACCACGATACAGTTGGTGACGATCAGCGGGATAAAAATCCCCAGAGACTGATAAAGGCCGAACGCGTAGGCGTTAATCAGCATCTGCACGACGCTCACTACCGAAGCGATGATCATCACGTAAATAGGGATACGGATTTCCGCCGGCGTCCAGCGACGCAGGCTGGAAATGGTCAGGTTCGTCAGGGTCAAAACCAGCGTCGTCGCCAGCCCAAGGCCGAGAGCGTTGGTGGCGGTAGAAGTCACGGCGAGCAGGGGACACATCCCCAGCAGTTGAACAAGCGCGGAGTTGTTTTTCCACAACCCCTGAACAATAACGTCTTTAACTTCGCTCATGGTCTAGTCTCCACAGGGAGTGAATGCGGAAATCTGCGCGGGCAGCGTTTGGGCGTACAGGCCCGCGCGCCTGACGGCGTTGACCACCGCGCGAGGGGTAATAGTGGCCCCGGTGAACTGGTCGAAATCGCCGCCGTCTTTTTTCACGGCCCAGTGGCTGTCGTCTTGCCCATGGATCGTTTTACCAGCAAAGAAGGTGATCCAGTCGGAAATTCGGAGCTCGATTTTGTCGCCCAGGCCCGGTGTTTCATGGTGTTCGGTGACGCGGGTACCCAGCACGGTGCCTCTAAAATCGGCGGCTACCAGCAGCTGAATGGCGCCGGAATAGCCGTCCGGCGCGGTGGCTTCCATCACCGCAGCAACCGGCTTCTCGCCGTCCTGCGCGATCCATACTTTATGCTGGCCCTTGCCCAGCTCCGGCGCGCTAACCTGATAACAGCTTTTCAGCAAATCGTTATTGTAGAGAGCGGCTGGCATCACCTGGTCGAATAGGGCTTTTTGCTGTTGGGCGGCCTGGTCTTCAATGGTACTTTTGGTCAGCTCGTTAATCGCTGCCGTCAGCCCGGTAGAACCTGCGGCGAAGAGTGCCAGCGTGATACCGTGTTTGCGCATGCTTTGTAACATGTTCGGGTCCTCAGCGGTGGCCGTACGCGCGCGGGCGCGTGTAGTAATCGATCAACGGAACGGTGATATTGGCCAGCAGGACGGCAAAGGCCACGCCATCCGGGTAGCCGCCAAAGCTGCGAATCAACCATACCAGTACTCCCGCCAGCGCGCCAAAGATCAGGCGTCCGCGATTGGTGGTAGAGGCGGTCACCGGATCCGTCAGGATAAAGAAGGCGCCGAGCATGGTTGCGCCGGAAAGCAGATGTATCTGCGGCGAGGCGAGGCTTCCTGGGGAGAACAGCCATCCCAGGGTGGCGCAAACGGCGAGGCTCAGCAGGAAGCTCAGCGGAATATGCCAGCGGATAGCCTTCTGCCACAGCAGGAACAGACCGCCCGCGAGCCAGGCCACGTTAACCCACTGCCAGCCGAGACCGGCGAGCTCGCCGCCGTAGATCGGATACTGCAGGATCTCGCCAACCGGATGGCCGGCGTGAAGCGACGTTTTAAAGGTATCCAGCGGCGTGGCCTGACTGATACCGTCAATGCCTGTTCGCAGGCTGTTCATATCCCCACCAGTCGCCGTATGGCCGGTGAAAATCATCCACAGCGCGTCGCTAAAACCTGGAACATGGGCGGCTATCTCATGCGGCGGAAGCCAGGAGGTCATCTGGACCGGGAAGGAGATGAGCAGTACGACATAGCCGATCATAGCCGGGTTAAAAGGGTTGTGGCCGAGGCCGCCGTACAGCTGCTTGGCGATGATGACCGCGAACGCGGTCCCCAGCACGACCATCCACCACGGGGCGAAAGGCGGGATACTGATGGCCAGCAGCAGGCCGGTCAGCAGCGCGGAGTTATCGGCGAGGATCGCGGGAATATTTTGTTTGCGCAGTTTAAGGATGGCCGCTTCGGCTCCCCACGCCGTAAGGGCGGCAAGGATAATCTGCAACACGGTACCCCAGCCGAAAAAGCAGGTCTGCACCGCGATGCCGGGTATCGCGGCGAGCAGCACCAGCAGCATAATCCGCGAAGTCTGGCGCTGATTGTGGGTATAAGGGGAACTTGCGATTCTGAAAACCATTTAATCCTCGTTAACTGCCTGCCGGGATGCTTTCCGGGCCTGAACGCGGGCGATTGCTTCAGCGACTGCCGCTTTGCGGGCGTCGTCATTGGCTGCCGACGGGGGAACTGCTTGTTGCTGCTGTTCGGCTTTGCGCGCTTTCGCTCGGGCGATAGCGGCCTCGACGGCGGCTTTGCGCGGATCGGCGTCCGTCGGTTGTTCGGCGCTGGCATCTACCGCCGAAACGGTCTGCTGTTCGGCTTTGCGCGCTTTTGCTCGGGCGATAGCGGCCTCGACGGCGGCTTTGCGCGGATCGGCGGCTGCCGGTTGTTCGGCGGCGGCATCTACCGCCGGAGCCGTCTGCTGTTCGGCTTTACGCGCTTTCGCTCGGGCGATAGCGGCCTCGACGGCGGCTTTGCGCGGATCGGCGGCTGCCGGTTGTTCGGCGCCGGCATCTACCGCCGGAGCCATCTGCTGTTCAGCTTTACGCGCTTTCGCTCGGGCGATAGCGGCCTCGACGGCGGCTTTGCGCGGATCGGCGGCCATCGGTTGTTCGGCGGCGGCATCTACCGCCGGAGCCATCTGCTGTTCAGCTTTACGCGCTTTCGCTCGGGCGATAGCCGCCTCGACGGCGGCTTTGCGCGGATCGGCGGCTGCCGGTTGTTCGGCGGCGGCATCTACCGTCGGAGCCGTCTGCTGTTCAGCTTTACGCGCCCGGGCCTCGGCCTTGCGGGCTTCGCGGGCGGCGATGGCTTCGCTGTTATCCGGTTTGGCGCCGGAGAGCACGATAATCGGCTGCGCCGCGTCACGCTGTTTTTCACGCACCCGGGCAAGGGCGGCGTTAATTGCGTCCTGATCCTTCGCCGCAGGCTGGACCGCGGCCTGCTTATGACGTTCCAGACGCGCCGCTTTATCGCGCTCAAGGCGAGCCTGACGCGCCTCAAAGCGAACTTTGGCCTCTGCGGCGCGTTTCTCTTCTTGCGCGATCGCGGAGATCTCGGCCTTCTCCTGGCGGAAGTACTGCACCAGCGGAATATTGCTTGGGCAAACCCAGGCGCAGGCGCCGCACTCAATGCAATCTGCGAGATTATGGCTGGTGGCTTTGTCGTGCTGCTGGCCTTTGCTGAACCAATAAAGCTGCTGCGGCAGAAGATCGGCAGGGCAGGCGTCCGCGCAGGCGCTGCAGCGGATGCAGCCTTTTTCCTCTTCCGGCTCGCCCAGTTCGCTCGCCGACGGCGCCAGCAGGCAGTTGGTAATTTTCACTACCGGCACGTCGAGCCACGGCAGGGTAAAGCCCATCAGCGGGCCGCCCATAATCACCATCGGGTCAGCGCTCGGGCAGAAACCGGCATCCTTTAGTAAATGGCTGACCGGGGTGCCGAGACGCGCCCAGACGTTGCCCGGACGCGAGACCGCTTCGCCGGTTAGGGTAACGACGCGCTCCGTCAGCGGCTCGCCGTCAATTACCGCCCGTTTCACCGCGTAGGCGGTGCCGACGTTTTGCATCAACACGCCGATATCAGAGGATCGTCCGCCGTGGGGCACCTGCTTGCCGGTGAGGATTTGCGTGAGCTGTTTCGCGCCGCCGGAGGGATATTTGGTTGGGATCACCCGCAGCGACATTCCGTGCGTATCGGCTAATACCGCGCGCAGCATCGAAATCGCCTGCGGTTTATTATCCTCGATGCCGATCAGTACCTGACCAGGCTGCAGAATATGGGCAAGGATACGAATACCCTCAACGATTTGCGCCGCGCAATCCTGCATTAGACGGTCATCGGCGGTGATATAGGGCTCGCACTCGGCGGCGTTGATAATGAGTGTGTCGATTTTATCGCCGCCGCCGCGCAGCTTGGCGCCTGTCGGGAAACCCGCGCCGCCCAGTCCGGCCACGCCAAACTGGTGAATACGTTCAATCAGCGCTTCACGGGATTTATTCTGATAATCGTTCCAGCCATCGCGCTCAATCCAGCGGTCTTCGCCATCGGCATCAATAATGACGCTCATTTCCGTCAGCGCGGAAGGGTGGGCGGTAGAGTGGGGGGCGATGGCCGCCACGATCCCGGACGTTGGGGCGTGCACCGGCAGCATTCTGCCCCAACCGCGGGTCAACGCCTGGCCGCGCAGGACGCGATCGCCCGGCTGCACGCACAGTTCACCTTCCGTGCCGATATGCTGTTTTAGCGGGATGACGAAACGCTGCGGCAGCGACACCTGACGCAGCGGGGTACCGTTGGACTGGGTTTTCATCTCTGGCGGATGGATGCCGCCGTTGAAGTCCCAGACTTTATCTTTGCGAAAAGCGGAAAATAACTTAAACATGTTGTTCCACGGGAATAATGCGTACCGGGATGGTCTGAAGATCCCATTTCCAGGTTTCTGTCGTCGCTGCTACCGGGTGCAGTTCAATACATTGCGTTGGACAAGGCGCGACGCAAAGATTACAGCCGGTACAGAGATCGCTCATCACCGTATGCATGGCGCGAGTGGCGCCGACGATGGCGTCGACCGGGCAGGCCTGGATGCATTTTGTGCAGCCGATGCAGTTCGCTTCGTCTATCGTCGCCAGCATGCGTACAGGTTCGGCTTCTTGCGCGTCGCCGTCTACCGGCTGCGGATCGACGTTCAACAGCTCGGCGATTTTAAGCATTACCGCTTCGCCGCCGGGGGCGCAGCAGTTGATTTTCTCACCCTGGGTCCCCACTGCTTCCGCGTAGGGGCGACAGCCGGGGTAGCCGCACTGGCCGCACTGGCTCTGCGGAAGCAGGGCATCAATTTTTTCCACCACCGGGTCATCTTCCACCGCAAAACGGCGGGAGGCGTATCCCAGAATTAAGCCGAAAATTAGCCCCAGTAGGCTAATGGCGACCACGGCTATCCAGACAGCGTTCATTACAACTTCACCAAACCGCTAAAGCCCATAAAGGCAAGAGACATTAAACCTGCGGTGACCAGCGCAATGGCGTTACCACGAAACGGCGCCGGCACATCCGCGACTACCAGGCGCTCGCGAATAGATGCGAAAAGCACCATCACCAGCGAAAAACCGACCGCGGCGGCAAAACCGTACAGCGCTGATTGCAGGAAATTATGCCCAAGGTTTATATTTAGCAGCGCCACGCCGAGCACCGCGCAGTTGGTGGTGATCAGCGGCAGGAAGATCCCCAGCAGGCGATACAGCGCCGGGCTGGTTTTACGCACGACCATCTCGGTAAACTGCACCACCACGGCGATGACCAGGATAAAGGCCAGCGTGCGCAAATAGACCAGATCCAGCGGGATAAGGATCCAGGTATCAATTAGCCAGGCGCAAATAGAGGCCAGCGTCATCACAAAGGTGGTGGCGAGCCCCATTCCCATAGCGGCTTCCAGCTTTTTGGAAACCCCCATAAACGGGCACAGTCCAAGAAACTTCACCAGCACGAAGTTGTTAACAAGAACAGTGCCAACAAAGAGCAGTAAATAATCAGCCATCATTCGACCTGAAATAGAAAAAGCCGTCTATTATCGAATAAATCGATACCGGCGACAACAGGTTAACTGTGTGGTTATTACGGATTCACAAAGGTCCGTTTAACCCGAGCAGAACGCCTGAAATAGGGTGCAAGCAGCGCAGCGGCGAGAAGGGGGAAAAGCAGCTGGCGCAGCGCGAGCGCGTCAGAAATCGGGGAAAAGGCAAAGGCTTTTACCGCCAGCAGCAGCGTGATCAGCAGCCAGATGATGTAGTGTTTCGGCACCCCTTTCCGCCGCTTAAAAAAGGCGATGGTCAACCACAGCGTGTAGTACCACATGGCGATGGCAAAAGCTAAGGAAGCAATCCACAGAGCGAGATGTTCGGCACTCATATTGCCCAGCAATGTATAAGTCTGGGAAGAGATCAGAGCCTTAGCAAAAAAAAGCAGCGACAATGAGGCGCTAAGCAGGGCTACCAGGAGCCATGCCAGCGGCGCCAAAAGCCATCCGCCAATACGTTCCACAGAGTCAGAGGACATTATTACTCCCAAATTCAACGCCAGTTATAAATAAAAGCAGGGCGGAAGTATAAGCAACTGGCGTGAATGATGACAGTCTTTATTGCACGTAGCGCCACACGGACTTGGGCACTTCGCCGATGTTGAACAATTTGCCGCCAGAAACCAGCTCCGCCCGGCGATGGTCGGCCGCGCGATACATGTTGACGATCTCTTCGTTATCGGTCAGGGAATAGTTAAGATGATCAAAAAGTTTTTCCAGACTTTCCAGCGAACTGATTTTACGAAATTTTAATAAGTAGTCCTGAACGGTCATTTGCGTATCCATTTTATAATCGGAATAAATTAAGTTGAATATACCCATATCGAGTAAACCTGTTCTCAACCGGCAGTTCCTTTTTAAGATAAACTGTATGGAATTATTTCGGTTGTAAATACCTGTGACAAGAACAGACGATGTTTCCGGCCTGGTAAAAATAAATTTAGGAGTATTCCAGAACTAAATCAGGCGCCGGAAGGCGCCTGGGAGAGAAGATTAACGCTGTTCGCCTCGGCTGGCAATAACGTTTTGGTACCAGAAAAAGCTCTTTTTCCGTTTACGCGCCAGATTTTGCTGGTGATCGACATAAACGAACCCGTACTGTTTTTTATAACCGTTCAGCCAGCTCAGCAGGTCAATAAAGGACCAGGGGTAGTAGCCGCGCACGTCGGCGCCAAGTTCCAGCGCTTTTTCCAGCGCCGTGATATGGCTGCTGAGGTAGTCAATCCGCAGGTCGTCGACGATTTCGCCATCGATAATGGGGTCTACCGCTCCTAGCCCGTTTTCGGTGATATAGATCGGAATATCACCGTAGCGCGCTTTAATCATCATGATCCCGTCGGTTAAGCCCTGAGGCCAAATTTCCCAGCCCCATTCGGTATAGGTGCTTTGCGGGTTGCGCACGAAGTAGAAGAGCCCGTCAACTCCCGGCTCGCCGCCGGTCGCGACTTCAGGAGGCTGCGCCGACACGGTTTCACGACGGTAGTAGTTCAGGCCGATAAAGTCACAGCGGTTGTCACGCAGTAGCGCGTCGTCTCCCGGTTCAAAGACCGGAACCCCCCACAGCGCCTGGGTCTGCTGCAGTAGATCTGCGGGATAGCCGCCTTTTAATACCGGATCGTAGAGCCAGTGGGTATGAATGGCGTCCGCCATCTCTGTCGCCCGCTTATCTTCCTCACTGTCGGTTAGGGCAGTGTGCGGCTGCAGCACGTTGACAAATCCTATCTCCCCCGCGACGGCCATTTCACGAAACGCTTTGACCGCCAGCGCATGGGCGATAAAGACATGGTGGCAGGCCTGAATGGCCCGAGCCGGGTCCCGCACCGCAGGGGGATGGATGCCGTTAATATAACCGTGGCCAATAAAAACGATCGTCTCGTTAAAGGTGGCCCACAGTTTGACGCGAGAGCCAAAACGTTGATAGCAAAGACGCGCGTACTCAGCGAAGGCTTGCGCCGTGCTGCGCGCCTCCCAGCCGCCTTCATCCTGAAGCGCCTGGGGAAGATCCCAGTGGTACAGGGTAATCATCGGCTCAATGTTATGCGCCAGCAGTTCGTCAATCAGGTCGCTGTAGAATTGCACACCCGCCTCATTCACCACGCCGCGGCCGGTGGGCAGCAGGCGGGGCCATGAAATAGAGAAGCGATAGCTTTGCAAACCCATTTCCGCCATCAGCGCCACGTCTTCGCGAAAACGATGGTAGTGGTCAACGGCGACGTCACCGGTCGTCCCCTGATACGTGGTGCCAGGAAGGTGGGAATAAGTATCCCAGATAGAAGGGCCTTTGCCGTCGGCATCGTGTCCGCCTTCAACCTGCCAGGCTGCGGTAGCGGCGCCCCATAAAAAGTGTTGCGGAAATCCGGACATGAAAAAACTCCTTATCGATTGATAAAGAGAGTGTAATCAATGCGTGTGCAACTATGCAACCGGTTTCAGAAACCGGTTGCATAGTTGCGAAGCGGGTCACTGTTTATTTCGACAGCGGCTTCGTCTGAACAACATCAACGGAAGGCGGGGACTGGTAGTTATCAATATGATGAGCGATAACTAAAAGCAGGGCCGAAACGCCCAAAACAATCCAGCCAATAAGTTCTACAATACGGTTAAAAACGTTTTCCATAACACTACTGCTAATTGTGAAACCAGACTGAAATGGTACTCAACGACTCAAGTAACGCAAGTGTTACATGATCTTAGCGGCGCAAATGGCGTAAAGCTGAGCACCGTTGCGGGTTAAAAGAGTGAGCAAGCCGCGGCATCAACGCGGCCACCATCTTCTTATTAAGAGGGCAGAAAAATGAGCGACGCTATCCGGGTAGGATTAATCGGTTACGGCTATGCGAGCAAAACCTTTCATGCGCCGCTCATCAGCGGTACGCCGGGGATGATGCTGGCTGCGGTCTCGAGCAGCGATGAAAAGAAAGTGCTGGCCGACTGGCCTGCGGTGCAGGTGGTGGCTGCGCCGCAAGCGCTTTTTAGCGATCCCAATATCGATCTGGTGGTGATCCCCACGCCAAACGATACCCATTTCCCGCTGGCGAAAGCGTCGCTGGAAGCGGGTAAGCATGTGGTAGTGGATAAACCTTTTACCGTGACGCTGGCACAGGCGCGCGAGCTTGAAGCCATTGCCAAAAGCGAGGGGCTATTGCTTTCGGTGTTTCACAACCGCCGCTGGGACAGCGATTTTCTGACGGTGAAATCGCTGATTAATGAAGGGTTGCTGGGAGAAGTGGTCTATTTTGAGTCGCATTTCGACCGCTATCGACCGCAGGTGCGTCATCGCTGGCGCGAGCAGGGCGGGCCGGGCAGCGGTATCTGGTACGATCTTGCCCCGCATCTGCTTGACCAGGTGGTAAACCTCTTCGGGCTTCCGGTCAGCATGCAGGTCGATCTGGCGCAATTACGGCCTGGCTCGCAGTCCACCGACTATTTTCACTCGGTCTTAACCTGGCCGCAGCGCCGGGTGGTACTGCACGGTACGCTGGTGGCCGCCGCGGAAACGGCGCGCTTTATCATCCACGGTTCGCGCGGAAGCTATGTGAAATACGGTCTTGATCCGCAGGAAGAACGGCTGAAAAGCGGCGAGCGCCTGCCGCAGGAAGACTGGGGATACGATATGCGCGATGGGCTGCTGACGCGGGCCGAAGGCGAGGACATAACCGAAGCGTCGTGGCTGACGCTACCGGGCAACTATCCGGCCTATTATGCCGCCATTCGCGATGCGCTTAACGGGGTCGGCGTTAATCCGGTTCCGGCAAGCCAGGCGATTCAGATAATGGAACTGATTGAGCTGGGGCTGGAGTCGGCCAGGCATCGGGCGACGCTGTCTCTAAATTAGGCCGCTTTGACGAAACGAGGCGGCCAGCCCCTGGCTTAGCAGAACCCCGCGTTGCCACGGGGGTAAACATCAAGCCTGCTGCACGCGCTGAATCAGCGCCGCTTTTTCCTGGGCGCTTAAAAAGGCGAGCTCCAGACCATTTCTCTGCGCCTGGCGAATTTGCTCGCGGCTTAAACCGGCAGCCGGGGCGGCGAAGGTGTATTCGTGGATAATATCGACGCCCTGAACGGCGGGGTCGTCGGTGTTAATGCAGGCCAGCACGCCGTGTTCGAGGAACGTTTTCAACGGATGCTCGGCCAGGGATGGCACGGTACTGGTCTGAATATTGGAGGTCAGGCAGGACTCAATACCGATTCGCTGCGCGGCGAGATAATCCATCAATGCCGGATCCTGCACCGCCTTCACGCCGTGGCCGATACGCTCGGCCCCCAGTTCGCGAATCGCCTGCCAGATGCTTTCCGGGCCAGCGGCCTCGCCCGCATGGACGGTGATGCGCCAGCCGGCATCGCGTGCGCGGCGGAAGTGATCCATAAACAAGTTTCCCGGGAAGCCCAGCTCATCCCCGGCGAGGTCGAGGGCGGTGATGCCATCGCGGTGGGCGAGCAGAGCCTCAAGCTCTTCCTCGCAGGCCGCCTCGCCGAAGGTGCGGCTCAGGATGCCGATCAGGCGGGCTTCAACGTTAAAGTCGCGGCTGCCTTCTTTCACTCCGGCGATCACTGCCTCGACAACGCCAGCAACGGGCAACTGGTGGGTCATCGCCATATAGCGTGGAGAGAAACGCAGTTCGACGTAGTGCAGGCCGTTTCGCGCGGCATCTTCGAGGTTTTCATAGGCGACGCGGCGGCAGGCTTCCAGCGAGGCCAACACTTTTACCCCCCAGTCGAGCTTAGCGAGGAAGCTGACGAGGTCGGGCTCATTGCTGGTGACCTGCACGTGAGGACGTAAAGTATCGAGGGTGTCTGCCGGGAGTGCGAGATTAAACTGGCGGCCAAGATCGAGAATAGTTTGGGCCCGGATATTACCATCGAGGTGGCGATGGATGTCGGTTAATGGCAAAGTTAAATCAATCATGGTCGCACTCTTTTTTTAGTTAAAGTGCGCGCCATTGTACATCAGAACGATAAATGGTTTAAAGGGGAGAAAAATACCGAACAATCCAGGGAAAAACGGTGAGAGGAGGGAAGATTACCCTGTCAAAAAGAGGAATGACCAAATCGCTCATAGCAAAACGCTATTAATCATAGTCAATCAGTATTTAATTTCGCCCGTGAGATTTTCTATAGTCTCAGGCGCTGGTTTTCCTGCAATGAATGGCAGGCAATTTTAAAAAGGACCCTGGGAATATGGTTTTCACGTTAAAAAAAATCGCGGTACCGCTGGTTGTCGCAAGTTCACTACTGCTGGCCGCCTGCAAACCTGGCGAGGACCCCAACCACATCAAGGTGGGCATTAGCGCGGGCGTCGATCAGGAAGTATGGGCGGTGGCGCAAAAAGTGGCGAAAGAGAAATATAACCTCGACGTAGAGGTGGTGACGTTTAATGATTTCGTTCTGCCCAACGAGGCGTTGAATAACGGCGATCTTGATGCCAATGCTTTCCAGCACAGGCCCTATCTGGACAAACAGATCCAGGAGCGCGGCTATAAGCTGGTTCAGGTTGGCACCACGTTCGTTTATCCGATAGCGGCCTATTCGAAGAAAATCACTTCGATCGATCAGCTGCCCGATGGCGCGCAGGTCGCGGTCCCCAACGACCCGACCAACCTCGGACGCTCTCTGCTGCTGTTACAAAAACAGGGCCTGATTACGCTCAAGGATGGCGTGGGTCTGCTGCCCACTTCGCTGGATATTATCAACAATCCGAAAAAGCTAAAAATCGTCGAAATCGAAGCGCCGCAGCTGACCCGCGCGCTGGACGACCAGCAGATAACTATGGCGATCATCAATACCACTTTCTCCAGCCAGGTTGGGCTGTCGCCGTCGCGCAACGGCCTGTTTGTGGAAAGCAAAGATTCGCCTTACGTTAATATCTTTGCCAGTCGTATCGAAAACAAAGACAGCGAAAAGGTGAAAAACCTGGTGAAGGCCTACCAGAGCGATGAGGTCGCCGCGGCGGCTGAACGGCTATACAAAGGCGATGCGGTGAAGGGCTGGTAAAGACACTCGGCCAACTCTGACCGCGTGCAGTCACGATTATTGCAGCCGGTAGCGACCCGCTACCGGCTTTCCTGGCTACTTTTGAATCAAATAGCGGATGGTTGGCCCGTCCTGCTGGATGTCGAGCACGGTGTAGCCGTGGTTTTTGGCATCCAGCGGGATATTGTTAATCGACTGCGGACAGTCGCTGACCACTTCAAGTATCTCGCCTTTCTTCAGCGAAGGCATGGCTTCCAGCGTGGCGATGGCCGGATAGGGGCAGGGTTCGCCAACCATATCGAGGCGATAATCGGGAACGAAAGTTTTCATACGCTTTCCTTAACGGCCGAGGGGACGAGAGATTGGCGGCGGAAAAAACGTTTTTCCCAGCCAATCACCAGAATCAGCGCGATCAGCAGCAGAAGATAGGTCACCAGCAGGCCGCCGAAGGGTCCGAAGGTCGCCAGCAGGTTGATTTTATCCCAGCTTGTGGCCAGCGCCGGGGAGAGCCCGTCCCAGTAGTATGCGAGGATCGTTGAACCGATCACGTTGCCCAGCCCGACCCACCAGTAATGCACCTGACCCTCCACCGCGCGGTACATCCAGCCGGTTTCGCAGCCGCCCGCCAGGACGATGCCAAAGCCAAACAGCAGGCCGCCGATAACCGCATTAGGGCCCGCCCACATGATTTTCGGCTCCATACCCAGCTGCACGTAGCTGAAGATGCCAATAGCGCTGGCGGCCATACCGAAGATAATCGCCTTCGCCATATTGGTGCGCCCGGTGATCCACATATCGCGAAAGGCGGAGGTAAAGCAGATCTGCGCCCGTTCGATAAGCAGGCCAAACCCTACGCCAAACAGCAGCGCCAGGCCGAGCTTCGGCTGGTTCGCCGCGGTGAGCAGGCCCCAGGCGATCATGGCGAAAAAGACCACCATCCCGAGACGGAACCGGCGCCGCGCCTGGTCAGGTTTTTGCGTCAGCGGCGACGCCTGCGATACTTTCTGCATTTTTACCGGAATACGAAAGATGGGCAGTAAGGTAAAGCGCGCGCCGAACCAGGTGCCGATAGCGGTAGCGATGGCGAAGAACCAGGCGTGAAGAGAAAACTGCGGGATACCGGTAAAGAACGCGGCCAGATTGCAGCCCATCGCCAGGCGCGCGCCGAAACCGGCAATGATCCCCCCGGCGACGGCCTGCAGAATGCGGATCCGGCTGCGGGGGAAGCGCAGCTTCACGTTATTCGCCCACAGCGCGGCGGCGAAACAGCCGCCGAACATGCCGATGATCATCATGCCGTCGATACGGGTGAGCGGGGTGCCCTCAAGATGAATGAGTTTATAGTAGCCCCACTCTTCGCTGTGCACGCCGGCGAGCTGCAGCAATTGCCCGCCCCAGCGGGTGAATTCGCCGGTGACGGCCCAGAAAGTGCCGGTAATACCGAAGTAGTAGGTTGAGAGAATACCCGCGGCGATAACGGCGGGTACCGGCGACCAAAATTTAATCAGCCACGCCTGTTTGAACTGTTGCCATGTCATGAAGATGCCTCTGAACTCAGAAGGTATATTACCCGTGCGGGTTAAAGAGCAGCGATAATACGCGGCTTATTAGCTGAAAACGCTCGATGGGATCAAATTGACCGATAAAGAAAATACAAAAGGCCACACCTGGGTGGCCTTTCACGCCCGCCGATCCGCGGTCAGATCTCGGTGACGGTTTTGGCGATTAGTTAAAGCCCAGGCGAATAAGATTCAATGGGCAATATAATTCCTGATGGCCGTCTATTTCCACGCAATCGGCGCGACGGATCTGCTCCGCCGTTTTACCCTCGGCGTGGATGGCTTTGATGACGCCCGTCGCGCCGCTGTCAGCCACCATAACCATGCTGCCGGTAGAGATAGCGTTACGGTTACGATCGTAGGTGTTCATATTTTATCCTCCTGATGAAAGCTTTGACGGGAATTAAAAACGGCATTTAAATACACCTTTGTGAAAGGGTTTTTTTTGAGTCTCGTCAAAATATCGGCTAATTATGCGGGAGGACGGATGAGCGAGCGGGGAGACGGAAATTCAGCGAGAGCAGCGGCGGTAAATAATCGCGCGATGCTGCGCCGCCGTTTGATAAATAGATCGTGCACGCCGGCGGCGCGGTAAAATAGCGCGGGATGATGATATTTCCGGCTTAATTTTAAGCCGCGAAAAACCGGCTGCGATATTGACCTCTGAGCTAGCGGACAGGCCGCTAGCGCGTTGGCGGTCGGCGCAACGCGGCGATTAACCCCCGTACGCCTTTTTCCAGCTTCTCTCGCGGACAGCCGGCGTTCAGGCGGACAAAGCCCTTACCCTCTTCGCCATAGGTGTCGCCTGGCATAATGGCGACCTTTTGCTCCTCAATGAGCGCTTTTTGCAGGGCGCGATCGTCAACCCCCAGCGGCCGCAGATCAATCCACGCCAGGTAAGTTGCCTGCGGCGGCTGCCAGTTAAGCTCGGGAAACGCCTGGTTCAGCTCACCGGCGATGTAGCGCATATTGTCCTGCAGATATCCGCGTAGGGCATCCAGCCAGGCCGCCCCCTCGCGATAGGCGGCGATATGCGCCACCAGCGCCGGCACGGAAGGGGAAGAGAGGCCATCGCGGCTCTTCAGAGCGTGCAGATAGCTTTCGCGCGCGGCCGCGTCGTCAATCAGCCCGTATGCGCCGGTAAACGCCGGAATGTTGAAGCTTTTCGAACCGGAGGTAAAGAGCGCCCAGGGGCTGCGCGCCACCTCGCACCACGGGATGTGCTGATGCCCGTCCCACACCATGTCCATATGGATCTCATCGCTGATCACCTTCACGCCGTGTTTTTTACACAGCCGCGCCATGGTTTCCAGCTCTTCACGGGTCCAGACCTTGCCGGTGGGGTTATGCGGACTGCATAGCAGCAAAACGGTATTGCGCGGCTCGGCCAGTACCTGTTCAAGCTGCGCCATATCGCAGCGCCACTGGCCGTTGTCGAGGGTGAGCGGGACCGGGGCGACGCGCCGCTGATTGCCTTCGATAGTTTTATAAAAGGCGTCATAGGCCGGAGCGTGGACCACAATACCGTCTCCCGTTGCCGACCACTGGCGAATCATCTCCGCGACCATATAGATAACCGACGGGCCGTACACCAGCGCTTCGCGATCGATTGAGCTATGAAAACGGCTGGCGAACCAGTGGCTCACCGCGCCGAGGAACTCCTCGTTTTTCCAGCGGCTATAGCCAAAAACGCCGTGCGCCAGACGTTTGCTGACGGCATCAAGAATGCAGGGGGCGGTGGCGAAATCCATATCGGAGATAGTAAACGGCAGCAGGTCGGCTGCGCCAAAGCGATCGGCGACGTAATCCCACTGAGTACACCAGGTGCCATGACGGTCGACCGGCGTGGAAAAATCAAACATCTGCACTTCCTTCATTATGAACCCCCTCCCGTACGGAGGGGGCGGAGTTTATGCCTCGACGGTATTCATCAGGACAGCCATTTCATCTTTTACCGACTGCACCTGCGGGCCAATCACCACCTGCAGGTTATGCTGATTGAGCTGCACCACGCCGATGGCGCGATTCGCTTTCAGCGCGGCGCTGTCGACTTTGCTCATATCGTTAACCGACAGACGCAGGCGGGTGATGCAGTTATCGAGCGAAACGATATTTTCAGCGCCGCCGAGCGCGGCCAGAATCGCCGGAACGTTATAGCCTGATTTTCCGGTCACGCCGGTGACGGCCTTTTCGAAAGCGCTATTAGTTTCAATATCGCGTCCCGGGGTTTTCAGGTTAAAACGGGTGATAGCGAAACGGAAGATGCCATAGTAAACCGCGAACCAGATAGCCGCGACCACCGGCACCAGATACCACTTGGTGGACAGGCCGTGCAGAATGCCGAACACCACAAAGTCGATAACGTTGCCGTCGGTGTTGCCAATAGTCACGCCGAGGATAGCCATCATGGTGAAGCCCAGCCCGGTCAGCAGCGCGTGGATAACGTACAGCACCGGTGCGACGAACAGGAATAAAAACTCCAGCGGTTCTGTGGTACCGCCCACCACGCAGGCGATAACGCCGGAAATCAGCAGTCCCTTAATTTTATGCCGGTTTTCCGGACGCGCGCAGTGGTACATCGCCAGCGCCGCGCCCGGTAGGCCGCCGAGAAATGCCGGCATTTTCCCTTGCGAGAGGAAGCGGGTCGCGCTTTCGGAGAAGCCGTGGGTGGTCGGGCAACTGAGCTGGGCCTGGAAAATCGTCAGCGCGCCGCTGACGCTATGGCCGCAAACGTCCATGGTGCCGCCCGCCTCGGTAAAGCGGATCAGCGCCACCAGAATATGGTGCAGGCCGAAAGGCAGCAGCAGGCGCTCTCCGGTACCGAAAATCATCGGTCCGAAATCTCCCGCGCTATTGATGACGTGGCCGAGGGCATTGATCCCCATGGCGAAGACGGGCCAGATCAGCGGAATGACCAGACCGACCAGGCCGAGAACCACGGTCGTGATAATCGGTACAAAGCGGGTGCCGCCAAAAAAGGCCAGCGCGTCGGGCAGGCGGATATTGTGAAAACGCTCATGCAGCACCCAGACGATGATCCCGGCGATCACCGCGCCGAGGATCCCGGTGTCGATCGATTGAATGCCGATAATATTCTGGATGTTGTTCGCTTTGAGGACGGCGGCATCGGTGGTCGGCAGAATGCCTTTGGCCGTCAGCCAGAAGTTAACCGCCAGATTCATCACGGCATAGCCGACAAAACCGGCAAATGCGGCGACGCCTTTGTTCTCCCGGGCCAGTCCTAGCGGAATAGCGATACAGAACATCACCGGCAGAAAGCTGAAGGCGAAGGAGCCGACTTTGCCCATCCAGATGAATACGGCCTGCAGCAGCGGCACGTCCAGCCACGGCAGGAGAGTCAGGACATCATGGCTGCTCAGAGAGCTGCCGATCCCCAGCATGATCCCGCAAAAGGAGAGCAACGCCACGGGTAACATGAAGGTTTTCCCTAACTGCTGGAAAAACTCCCACAGGGTAATTTTGGTTGCTGTTTTCGCCGTCATAACACGAATCCTGGTTCTTTAAGTTATCGGTAGGATGTAACGCCACGGAAAGATAAAACGTTTTACCAAATTTTAGTGCGATAAAAATCACATATTCTGGCGATAATAACGTTTATAAAGAGAGTATCTTGATAAAACGTTTTATCGACAGCCAAAGGGAGTCGGCCTGCAGTTATGGCTATCGCGAAAAAAATCACCATTAATGATGTCGCCCAGGCGGCGGGCGTGTCGGTCAGTACGGTATCGCTGGTACTGAGCGGCAAGGGGCGTATTTCGTCGGCCACCGGCGAGCGCGTCAATCATGCCATTGAACAGCTGGGCTTCGTGCGCAACCGCCAGGCGGCGTCGCTGCGCGGCGGCCAGAGCGGCGTTATTGGCCTGATCGTCAGCGACTTATCGAAGCCTTTCTACGCGGAAATGACCGCCGGATTGACCGACGCGCTTGAGTCGCAGGGTAGAATGGTGTTTCTCACCCAGGGGGGGCACAGCGGTGAAAAAATGCTCCAGCGTTTTGATACGCTAGTTGCGCAAGGGGTCGATGGCGTGGTGATTGCCGGGGCGATCGACCAGGGGGCGGAGCTGCGCGACCGCGCGGCGCAAGCTGGAATGCCGCTGGTGTTTGCTTCTCGCGCCAGCTATCTCGACGATGTCGACCTTATCCGCCCGGATAATATGCAGGCGGCGCAGATTGTCACCGAGCACCTGATCCGCCGCGGCCATCAGCGCATTGCCTGGCTGGGAGGGCAGAGCTCGTCCCTGACGCGCGCTGAACGGGTAGGCGGCTACTGCGCCACCCTGCTGAAGTATGGCCTGCCGTTTCATAGCGAGTGGGTGCTGGAGTGCGAGTCGAGCCAGAAGCAGGCGGCAGAGGCGATGGCGGCGCTGCTGCGGCAAAACCCAACGATTAGCGCGGTGCTGTGCTACAACAGCGTGATTGCCACCGGGGCGTGGTTTGGGCTGATGCGCGCCGGGCGCCAGAGCGGCGAAGCTGGCGTCGAAAGCTATTTTGAACAGCGGGTCGCGCTGGCGGCCTTTGCGGAGTTACCCGAGGAGGCGCTGGACGATCTGCCGCTGACCTGGGTGACGACGCCCGCCCGGGAGCTGGGACAAAGCCTCGCGGAGTGTATTTTACGGCGTATGGAAGAGGGACAGGGCGCGGCGAGAAACCAGATTATTTCTCCCCGGCTGATTACCCGAAAATAGCCCCTGGGCAGGGGCTAT
This sequence comes from Klebsiella sp. BDA134-6, assembly GCF_015601345.1. NCBI lineage: Bacteria > Pseudomonadati > Pseudomonadota > Gammaproteobacteria > Enterobacterales > Enterobacteriaceae > Klebsiella > Klebsiella sp. BDA134-6. The sequence continues at coordinate 3,293,158 of NZ_CP064784.1, read as the reverse complement.
TTGCCGTTTATTGCTGCGGCGCGGCGGGTGGCACCACGTCTTGCGGCGCGTCATCTTGCGGCTGAGTTTCCTGCGGCGCTGCGGGTTCAGATGCGGCGGGAAGCGCTAAACCGAACATTCCGGCAAACTCATCCAGCGGCATTTTCTGTCCGTTCAGCGTCACCTGGCCGTCAGCGTACTGCAGACTTGAGGTGATGGCGTTATCTTCCATGGTGGTGATGCGGAACATCTGCCCCATCGCCGCCAGGCCTTTCACCTGCTGATCCGCAAGCTTAGCGGCGTCGGCGGGCTGATAGCCTTCCAGCCCGGCAATCTGGGTCATAAACGCCGTCGCCATATCCACCGGGATCACCAGCTTGCCGTCGAGCGATTTAACGCTACGATCCACTTCATCCGCCAGCGTCTGCGGCGGGGTGGTGGTCAGCGACGGGTCTTTGAGCAGAATCGAAAGATTCAGGGTGGTTTCCCCCTTCGCATTGCGCCAGCTCAGCGGCGAAATGGTCAGGGACGGGCTGCCTTTCAGCATCATCGGCAGCGCGCTAAAGAAGGTTTGCGTTAACGCCTGCTGATAGAGCTCAGGATTCTGCGCCAGCTGCGGATCCGCCATCAGCGCCTGTGCTTCAGCGTTGTATTTTTGGCTGAACTGATGGAAGGCTGCGCCGTCAATATTGTCCAGCTTCAGCGTCAGCCGGCCGCTGCCGATATCCTGATTTTGCAGCTTGAGGCTGTTGACCGTGTAGTCCAGCTGGCTGTTAATACCTTTACCGTCGGCAGTCAGCGACGAATTGCCGTCAATTTTCATCCCTTCGAACAGCGCCAGCTCTTTGCCTTCAACGCCAATCGCCAGCTTGTCCAGTGAGATAGCCTGTTTACCGATACGTTCGTTGAAGCTGGCCATTTCGGTAGAGCCGTCGGTTTTCAGGTTATTAAAGGTGAGCTGAACTTTCTGGTTGTACTCGTTAACCGCGTTAATCTGCCCGCTACCGGCTTCGCCGCTCAGGCTGAGGGTTTTCCCTTCGCGGTCAGCGTCCAGCTGGAACTGTCCGCCGCTGAAGGTCACTTTCTCATCGCCTTTCGCGTAATCAAGCGGGTTGAGCACAATAGCGGATGTGTTGTCGCCGCTATAAGCGATACGGGTATCAATGGTGAACGGCGTTTCGCCTTTAGCGATGTCGAACAGCGCCTTGCTGGCGTCGTTATTGGTCAGGGTGGTTTTGACCGACGCCATCGCCGGGGCGAGGTTAAAGGATTTGAGCGAAGCCAGCGGGAAAGGGCCGTGATCGACGACTTCATCAAACACCAGCGACTGTCCGGCGGCAAGCCAGCGGGGCGCTTTGCCGGCAGCAGGCTTCAGCACCAGCTGTAAATGGCTGCGGAACAGTCCGCGCTGATAGCCCTGATACGTCAGCTCCACGCCAGCCTGCGGCGCGCTGCTTTGCAGCTGAGCATTAGCCTGCTGCACCATGTCGGCAATGCGGCTTTCCAGCTGCTTCCCCGTATACCACGCGCCGCCCGTCCAGACGACGCCCAGCGCAATGATAACTCCTGCTGCGACCAGCGATTTTTTCATAGCATTTGTCCATAAATGAAACCAGGCGGATCGGGCCGCCTGGTTGTGTTGTCATGATGGGTGAAAGTCTAGCAACTGTGGCTAAAAAGTTCAGTAACTTACTGGAGCTTATTAAACACGCGCGCCACGCGGCCGCGGCCGCTGACCTCCACCGGTGATTCATTACAGCCGATAAACGCGGATTCACCCGGCTTCAGCGTCAGGCGCTGTTCGCCTTTGGCAATCGTCGCTTCACCCTCGACGCAGAACAGGATTGCCGCGCTCTGCTGGGCGATGGTTGACGCCTGCGCTGACAGGTCGTGCAGCGAGAAGGCAAAGTCGTCAACCGGGATGGGGAAGTCCAGCTCCGCGCCGTGAATCACCGGCTGGGTCAGCAGCTCGCCTGCGGGTTTGGGCGTAAATTTCACGTTCGCCACCAGTTCTGGAATATCGATATACTTCGGCGTCAGACCCGCGCGAAGCACGTTGTCCGAGTTGGCCATCACCTCCAGCGCCACGCCCTGCAGGTAGGCGTGCGGAGTTTCCGCAAACAGGAACATCGCCTCGCCGGGATTCAGTTTGACCACGTTGAGCAGCAGCGGAGAGAAGAGGCCGCTATCGTCCGGGTAGAACTCGGCGATCAGGCGGATAGTCTGCCAGGGCTCACCCTGCTCGCTGTCCAGCGCTGCCTGCAGCACGCGCAAGGCGTGCGCTTTTTCTTCACCCTTCATATTCAGCAGGCTGGCAAACAGCTGGCTCAGATGCTCGCCGTTCGGCTGCGCGAGGAATTGCGCAATTGCCGGATGGGCGTCGGAGACCGGCTGCAGCAGGTTGACGATATCGGAAAACTCGCGGAAGGCGTTCATGGCGAGGAACGGCGTTAAGGCGAAAACCAGCTCAGGCTTGTGGTTCGGATCTTTATAGTTACGTTCGGCGGCATCAAGCGGGATCCCGGCGGCGTTCTCTTTGGCAAAACCGATTTCCGAGGCCTGCTTATTCGGGTGCACCTGGATAGAGAGCGGCTGTGCGGCGCACAGGACTTTGAACAGGAACGGCAGTTCGCCGAAACGCCCGGCGACTTTCTCGCCAAGCAGGGTCGCTTTATCGCTGTCGATCGCGTCACGCAGAGAACGCGGAGTTCCGCTATTGTCCAGAATCTGCGAGCTGCTCTTCGGATGCGCGCCCATCCACAGCTCCGCCATCGGCAGGTTGTTCGGATTAGCAATCCCATAAAGTTCGGTTAAGGCGGTATGGCTTCCCCAGGCGTAGTTTTGCACTGAGTTAATGAGCTTTTGCATTCTCAATCCCTGTTTCCACTTAATAGTCATGGCACTATTAAACCAGCAATCGACCGATAAGCAACCGGCGCGAAGAAAAAGTCGTCCTTGTCTCAGTTTTTGTTAAAAAATTGTGTAAAATCGATCGACTCGCTTTTCCACGGGCAAATGGAGTGTCTGCCTGAAATATAATCAGCTAAGCAGTAAGTGAGAGCACAATGTCGAATAAACCGTTTGTATATCAGGATCCTTTTCCACTGAAAAAGGACGATACCGAGTATTACCTCCTCAGCAGTGATTACGTCTCCGTCGCCGAATTCGCCGGCCAGGAAGTTCTGAAAGTTGAACCTCAGGCGCTAACTTTACTGGCACAACACGCTTTCCACGACGCCTCCTTTATGCTTCGCCCGGCGCATCAGCAGCAGGTGGCCGATATTCTCAACGACCCGGAAGCCAGCGAAAACGATAAGTACGTGGCGCTACAGTTCCTGCGTAACTCGGATATTGCCGCTAAAGGCGTGCTGCCGACCTGCCAGGATACCGGCACGGCGATTATTACCGGCAAAAAAGGCCAGCGCGTGTGGACCGGAGGCGGCGATGAAGCCGCGCTGGCGCAGGGCGTTTATAACACCTATATCCGGGATAACCTGCGTTATTCCCAGAACGCGCCGCTGGATATGTATAAAGAGGTCAACACAGGGACTAACCTGCCTGCGCAGATCGACCTCTACGCTACCGACGGCGAGGAGTACAAATTCCTCTGCATCGCCAAGGGCGGCGGCTCGGCGAATAAAACCTATCTGTATCAGGAAACCAAAGCGTTAATCACTCCGGCGAAGCTGAAAAACTACCTCGTCGAGAAGATGCGCACCCTCGGCACCGCCGCCTGCCCGCCGTACCATATTGCGTTCGTCATTGGCGGCACTTCGGCGGAGTCCACCCTGAAAACCGTTAAGCTGGCCTCAACCAAGTATTACGACGGCCTGCCGACCGAAGGCAACGAGCACGGCCAGGCTTTTCGCGATATTCAGCTGGAGCAGGAACTACTGGTGGAGGCGCAAAACCTTGGTCTTGGGGCGCAGTTCGGCGGCAAATACTTCGCGCACGATATCCGCGTTATCCGCCTGCCGCGCCACGGCGCGTCGTGCCCGGTGGGCATGGGCGTCTCCTGCTCGGCGGATCGTAATATCAAAGCGAAGATCAACCGCGAAGGGATCTGGCTGGAGAAACTGGAGAGCAACCCAGGCAAGTATATTCCCGAGCATCTGCGTCAGGCCGGTGAGGGCGAGGCGGTCAAGGTCAACCTCAACCAGCCGATGAGCGATATTCTGGCGCTGCTGTCGCAGTACCCGGTGTCGACGCGTCTGTCGCTGAGCGGTACGATTATCGTCGCCCGCGATATTGCTCACGCGAAGCTGAAAGAGCTTATCGATAGCGGTGAAGAACTGCCGCAGTACGTCAAGGACCACCCGATCTACTACGCGGGTCCGGCGAAAACGCCTGACGGCTACGCTTCCGGCTCTCTTGGCCCCACCACCGCTGGCCGTATGGACTCCTACGTCGACCTGCTGCAGGCGCACGGGGCGAGTAAAATCATGTTAGCCAAAGGCAACCGCAGCCAGCAGGTCACCGACGCCTGCCACAAACATGGCGGTTTCTACCTCGGCAGCATCGGCGGCCCGGCGGCGGTACTGGCACAGCAGAGTATTCGTAGCCTGGAGTGCGTAGCGTATCCGGAGCTGGGGATGGAAGCTATCTGGAAAATCGAAGTGGAAGACTTCCCGGCGTTTATCCTCGTGGATGACAAGGGCAACGATTTCTTCCAGCAAATCCAAAGCTCGCAGTGCGCCCGCTGCGTGAAATAATCCCAGCCGCCCTTCGGGGCGGTTTTTTTATGCCGCTTAGCGGCACGAACGACTAAAACAACATATAAATCTGGCCAATACTTAACGCTTTAAGCAGGTGAGCTTTGTCGCGATTTCGCACTTTGAATCCAAGGAGACAGTCATGACAACGTATCGCAGTGAAAAAGACTCAATGGGCGCCATCGACGTGCCTGCCGACAAGCTATGGGGAGCGCAAACCCAGCGTTCGCTGGAACATTTCCGCATTTCGACGGAAAAAATGCCGGTCGAGCTTATCCACGCGCTGGCGCTGACCAAGCGCGCGGCGGCGAAAGTGAACAACGATCTCGGCCTGCTGGCCGCGGAGAAAGCGCAAGCGATTATTCAGGCCGCGGATGAAGTGCTGGCAGGCCAGCATCCGGACGCCTTTCCACTGGCTATCTGGCAAACCGGCTCCGGCACGCAAAGCAATATGAATATGAATGAGGTGCTGGCCAACCGCGCCAGCGAGCTGCTGGGCGGGGCGCGCGGGATGGAGCGTAAGGTTCATCCGAACGATGATGTCAACAAGAGCCAGAGCTCTAACGACGTTTTCCCGACGGCGATGCACGTGGCGGCGATAATTGCCCTGCGGGAGAAGCTGATCCCGCAGCTCAACGTGCTGAAGCAGACCCTGAACGATAAAGCCGTTGCCTTCAGCGACATCGTTAAAATCGGCCGCACCCACCTGCAGGACGCCACGCCGCTGACCCTCGGCCAGGAGATCTCCGGCTGGGTAGCGATGCTGGAGCATAATTTAAAACATATCGACCATAGCCTGCCGCATCTGGCGGAGCTGGCGCTGGGCGGGACGGCGGTGGGAACCGGGCTCAACACTCATCCACAATACGCGGTACGCGTCGCCGCCGAGCTCGCGGCCTTAAGCGGCCAGCCGTTTGTCACCGCGCCAAATAAATTTGAAGCGCTGGCGACCGTTGATGCCCTGGTGCACGCCCACGGCGCGCTGAAAGGCCTGGCCGCCTCGCTGATGAAAATCGCCAACGATGTGCGCTGGCTGGCTTCCGGACCGCGCTGCGGGATTGGCGAAATTGCGATCCCGGAAAATGAACCGGGATCGTCGATTATGCCCGGCAAAGTCAACCCGACCCAGTGCGAAGCGCTGACTATGCTGTGCTGCCAGGTGATGGGTAACGATGTCGCGGTAAATATTGGCGGCGCATCGGGCAACTTTGAGCTTAACGTCTACCGCCCGCTGGTGATCCACAACTTCCTGCAATCGGTGCGGCTGCTGGCTGATGGGATGGAGAGCTTCAACCAACACTGCGCGGTGGGGATTGAACCGAATCGTGAACGCATCAGCCAGCTGCTCAATGAGTCGCTAATGCTGGTCACCGCGCTGAACACCCATATCGGCTATGACAAAGCGGCGGAAATTGCCAAAAAGGCGCACAAAGAGGGGTTGACCCTGAAGGCGTCCGCGCTCTCGCTCGGCTACCTGACGGAGGACGAGTTTGACCGGTGGGTTCGCCCGGAAGAGATGGTGGGCAGTCTGCCTACTCGCTAGCCAGCCACAGGTGCAGCCGCGGGATCAGGAGCCTGAGCGACTGCGCCTGCGGTTTATAGCGATACTGTACGTTCTCGGCGTCATAGTTTAGTAACTCACCGAGGTCCGGCACGCTGACCCCCTTCGTGCCGGATATCAGCGCAATCAACGGTCCTGGACAGGCGTATTGCACCTGTTTTTGTTCGCCGCTGTACCAGACCCGGGCGATGGGCTGCACCTTCACCGGCCGCTTTATCTTCAGCTTTGCCCGCTGCGGCAGGGCGGCAATATCCTGATACTCTCGCTCCAGCTTGCTTTGCCACTGCTCGCGCGTCCACGGCGGCACCGCCCGCGGCGACTGCAGGCTTTTTTCCAGCTGCATCAGCACCCCGTCACGGGTGAGATTTTTAATCACGTGCTTATTGGCCCAGCCGAAGCGAATGGTACTCGGATCGAGCAGCGGGGTCAGGGTGCGGTAGGCGCTAAGCGTGATAAGCCCTGGCAGGTGGCGATGGACCCACTCAAACCGCGCGGCGACAGGCAGGCCGGAATCGACGGTAATAATCTTTTCAAAGGTTGCTTTGAGGGCGTTGATATGGGCGATTTTGCCTGCCAACTCAGCCTGTTGGTTGGCGTCAGTTTGTAGGCAAATGGCGCCGGGTAAGCGTACGGCGGCCTTACTACTGCGGGTTTCCGACTGCTGCTGGATAAACAGATGGCTGTAGTGCCTGAGCGCCATCTCCAGCGCAGTTTTGCCGGTATGCTGAACCACATTGATGCTGTCGAGCGGCTGGTGTTCCGCATCCTTGCTTACCGGCGGCAGCGCAAAGACGCGGGCGGCCAGCAGGCGGCATTGGCTCAGGGACTGTTTCAGCTCTTGCAGTTCGCGTTCGAGCTGGCGAAAGGTGCCGTTCAGACGTTCAACGAGGTCATAGCTGGCCATATTTCCCACCTTAGTTACAACATACTTCACGTTTTTTAACTATAGCAGACCTCAGCATCCGCGCAAAGGCTCATCAGGCGGAGGTAAAACTCGGCAACTGATGATATACCGGCCAGCTAAAGCAAAAGCAGGCTCCGCCCAGCGCGCTCTCTTCGCAATGAACTTCCCCGGCCATAGCCTGGGCGATGCTGTGAACGATAGCTAAACCGAGGCCACAGCCGCCGGTGGCCCGATCGCGGCTGGGGTCGAGGCGTACGAAAGGCTCGAAAACTCTCTCCCGTTCAGCTGGCGCGATACCGGGACCATCATCTTCGACCCGTAGCGTCGCCCGCGAACCCTGTAGCGTCAGGCCGACCTGAATACGCCGGTTGCTGTAGCGCAGGGCGTTGTTCACCAGATTATCCAGCACCCGTTCCATCAGGCGCATATCCAGCGCGCCGTAATTGCCGGCCAAAATGTCGCCTGGCGCGACCTCGCGCTGGGGATTAACCGTTTGAATATCTTCCACATGATCGCGGATCCACGCCGGGAAATCGGGGGTCGTCAGCTTCAGTTCGTTCTGCGGACGGTCAAGCCGCGCGTAGGTCAGCAGCTCTTCAATCAGCGCTTCCAACTGGCCGATATCGCGGTTCAACGCCAGGGATTCGGCCTCGGTGAGGTTCTCGCTCATCTCAAGACGATAGCGCAGACGCACCAGCGGGGTTCGCAGCTCGTGGGCGATACCATCGATCAGCTGTTTTTTGCTGGCGATAAGCGCGTTGATATTATCGGCCATCTGATTAAACGCCACGCCCAGCCGTTCGAAGCTGGACATGCTGTCGAAATGAATGCGTTCGCTAAGATGTCCATCGCCGAAGCGCTGGGCGGCGGTCTCAATACGCAGCATGTCCTGCCAGTGCGGACGCATCCAGATAAATACCGGGAAGGCCAGCGAGATGGCGATAAAAGCCATCAGGGCCAGATCGAGCAGGCGCATCTCGTGCAAAAAATAGAGATAGGGCACCGGGCCGACGGAAAGTACGTAGTGGCTGCGCGGGATGCGCTGGATAAAGGTGTACTGATCGTCGAGAGCGACGATATCCCCGGCGCGCAGATGCTGCATTGAGTTTTCCGACAGTTTGAATTTGCTGATGGGTTCGATATGCAGATCGAAAGAGAGATTGAGATCCAGCTCTTTGAGCGTTTTGCTCCAGTCGCGCGGCGGGATCTCCCGCAGCTCGCTGCGCATCAGATACAGCGAGCTTTTCATTAAATCGTCCAGAGACTGACGCCCGGCGCGTTCGGCGGTGAATTTGTACACCAGGCCAACCATCATGGTCATCACCAGGAAGCAGACGAACAGCAGCAGGTAAAACTGCACAAACAGTTTTTTCATTAAATCTCACTTAAAAACAAAAGGTTAAGTGCCTTTCCTTTACCCTCGGAAGCACCGTGAGGGCATTTTCCCCGGCAAAAACTGCGTGCAAACTCCTTTCTGCATTTTCATGCGCCGTTGGATTCGCTATGAAAGCAGGGTTCGCACCCGCTGACAACATCCGCTCTGCACAAGTTATGCGGCGCCGGTTGACACACCCGGTAATCTTGATTGCGCAAACTTGAGAAGTCCATAGCAAATCAATACTGAGGCGGTCGTGAGGCTTGTAAAAATCATTATAAGAAAGTGGTTATAGGTGAGGAGGGTTCAACTTGATATAACACCTTCTCTCATCTCGCCTGGAGGTTGTATGGCAATTTCAGCCAGAAACCAACTGGCTGGTACGATTAGCGTGACTGAACGCGGGGAAATTAACGATGAAGTTGAGTTAACCCTGAAGGATGGCGCAAAGCTAATCGCTCTCGTTACATCTGGTAGCCAACAAGCATTGGGCCTCGAACCGGGGAGAGAAGCCATCGCGCTGATTAATAACAGAGAACAATCTGCCTCGCCGTCGTAGAGCATTTGGGTCAGCATGCACCTTGCGCGGGTGCGTTCGATCAATTGCTACGAAAATGGCGAGGTCCTTCAGGGGTTCATTTCCGGCGCTTCGTTTCTGGCGCGGGACCATGCTGCAAAATCTGCAGATACCATTGGCCTGGCATAAAAATATCCTTGAACCTCATCGCAGCCCAGGCTTCGCAAAATCTCGACCGTTTTGCGATCCTCGACGCCTTCGGCCAGGACGATATAATCGAGCTCCTTGAGAAGCTTGATGACGTTACGCACAATTATGCGGCTGGCTTTTTCGTGGACAATATGACTGACGATAGACCGGTCGATTTTGATGATGTCCAGGGGCATTTGCCGCAGGTAATTAATGTTGCTGTATCCCGAACCAAAGTCATCCAGAGAAATTTTAAATCCGCGTTTTTTGAGCATGTTCAGCCCGTTAAGCGCGGCCGGACTCTCAAGCATCTTCTCTGTTTCCAGACACTCCAACCCCAGCAGCGCTGGGTCAAGAGACGCATTCCGCAGTTTCTCTTCGAGCTCCTCGGCGAAATCGGGCCGAGAAAAATCACTGGCGGCCAGATTAATTGACACCGGCAGAGTAAGTCCCTGGTCCCGCCACTCACTCAGCTGCGCAATAGTACGATCGATAACCCAGGCCGTGAGCTCACGCATCAGGCTGGTTTTTTCGACCAGCGGGATAAATTCGCCGGGCAGGACTTCGCCGTTTGTCGGATGCTTCCATCTGACCAGCGCTTCAGCACCCGTCACGCGCCCGGTCGCCAGTGAGATTTTCGGCTGATAGACCAGATATAAGCCCTGGTTTCCCTGCAACGTTTGTCTGAGTTCGGTCAGCAGGCTGAAATCTCTCTTTTTGCGGGTATCCAGGGCGTCATTATAGGTCGTAAAACGGTGCCCCTGGCTTATCGCCTCATGCAAGGCGCTTACCGCACGACGCAGAATTTCATTCGGCGTCAGGGTGCTGTCGCATAGCCCGGAGTCCCCCATGTGAATATTCAAATCAAGGGGAACTTCTGGGCCAATCCGGGCCTGGGTTCCCTGAAGGTTTTGTGCAATGCTTTCCAGTGACAGGGCCGTAGGTTCAGGCGTTAAAAAAGCAAATCGTCCGACCGCCACGGCGTAAAGCTGGCCCGCCAGGGGCAGACGTGTCTGCAGCTCAACGGTCATATCCCGAAGTAAGTTTTCTACGGCAATCATCCCCAATGAGCGGGCCATCTCGTAGGCAAAGGGCATATCAATGCAGTCAATGATGACCAGCCGGAAGGTACTCACCGCCGACACCTCAATGTCCTTCAGTAGGCGCTGACGATTGGGTAATAGCGTGACGACGTCGGTATAGCCTACTGAGTGCCAGGAGGCTAAGAAGTCCGATATCAGCTCGGCCAGCGTGTTAAAGATAGCGATCTGCTCGTCGGAAAGTTCCCTGGGTTGCGTATCCAGGATACTCAAGGTACCCACGGCCACCCCATCGCGGGTTGTCAGCGGACACCCCGCATAAAAGCGAATGAACGGCGCTTCTCTGACGGCGCGATCGCGCTGAAAGACCGGGTGCTGATGCGTATCACGACAAATGAACGTTTTACCCTGTTTCAAGGTCTGTTCGCAAAATGCGTCGCCCAGGCGGGTTTCCGTGGCGGCGATATTCTGTGCGGATTTGATGTATTGCTTTTCATCATCCAGCACCGAGACAAAACTCATCGGCATTTTCAGCAACTGGCAGACCAGATGCGTATATTTCCTTAACGCTTCGTCCCGCCCCTCGTCGGGATTTTTTAACAGGTCAATCGCCGCGCGTCTTTTACTTTCATCGTTGCTGAGATCGCTCAACATTTAAACACCCCCGTACAGTAGATATTTCGGTCATCCCAACCCACTGATGGTGTGAATCTCTATACTCACGGCTGGTATCGATACTGGCACAATCGCCAGGGTTATCACACCACATTAGAATGTTTTGCGCTGATTGTCTGCGAAGAATGGCGCTCGGTGGAACGCTGCTTTTGCGTGGAAAAAGCAATTTCACTGTTGCTGTACCGGTCGGCAAGAGGCTCAGTGTTGCGCAAAAGTCTTCGTGGATAATATCAAGTTATCGAACCGGTTCCGGATTCGCCAGTTCTTTATTAAGCGCAACGCCTGTTTTAAGGATAGCTAATCATTAACAGGAGGTTGCAGTGACTTTACCGGCTATATCCGCACTAACAGCTGACCCGTGAATTAATTGTCCCAGGCGTGGGGGGCGAACAGGTAGCCTTTATTGCGTACCGTTTTGATGCGATAGGGCTCGGTCGCATTGTCGAGAAGCTTCTTGCGCAGTCGCGAGATGGCAACGTCGACGCTGCGGTCCATGCCATCGTAGCTGACGCCGCGCAGATTTTTTAATAACGCGTCGCGATCCATAATTTGTCCGGCATGGGTCGCCAACTCCCACAGCAGATCGAAATCCGCGGTGGATAACGCGACGCTTTCGCCGCTGAGCATCACCTGGCGATTGACCGGGTCGATGCTCAGGGAGCCAAAGGTGATGGCTTTATGAGGGGTGAGGGAGGAGGGAACGCTACCGTCCGGCACGGCGACGTGCTGGCGCAAATGCAGGCGCAGGCGGGCTAACAGCACCGCGGGAGGCGTGGTTTTCAGGATATAATCGCTGGCGCCCATTTCGAGAGAGAGAATATGGTTCATATCGCTGTCCAGCGAAGTGAGCAGGACGATGGGACCCTGCCACTGGCCGCGCAAATCGCGGCACAGCGTCATACCGTCTTTACCCGGCAGCATGATATCCAGCAGCACCAGATCGGGCTTTTCGCGCGCGATAACCTCTTCCGCCCGGTCGCCGCGCGGTTCTACCACCACGTCCATATCGTGTTTGCCAAGGTAGGCGGCAATCAGTGCGCCGACCTCGGCATCGTCCTCAACAAAAACAATTTTATTCATATTGTGTATGCTTGCACTCATCTATCATCGTTAGAATCGCTTTGCCAGAATCGCGGCTGAGACGGTGCATGAGGCATCATTCGGTCAGCAGCCCATTCATTACTATCGCCATTGTAAACCATTCGGGCATTAATATGAGCTATGTATTAGTGATGAAATTCGCTATGCTTCCCGGACTTGTGGTTCAGAACTATGCTTTCACGAGGCAGGCAATGATTGCGTTAATGACGGAAGCTCTGCGTATTATGGTCATGGGGGTGCGGCAGAAGGTGGGCGAGGTCTAACAGGACAGCCTCTGCCCGTAAAGAAAATAGGTACTGATACGTTGAGCTTGAGTCAGGGAAGAGCCTTATTGCGGCCTCTTTTGCCTCGTACCGTAGGGGCACAAGGCGAATTTGCAGACACTTCTTCGATTGCAGATGAGCAACATAGGATTCAGATTGCCTGGACAATCAATATATCGGGAAAACGTTGACCACAGGGTTTCCGTATAGGGGAAAGCGTGAATGACCTGTAAATCGCCGGGCTTGCCGTTAATGAGAACTTCATTTTTTGTGATGTTAATCACTGAACCAACGCGCAAAAAATAATCACCATTATACCATATGATTAATTTGAGATTTTTAGCACTTGCCGCAACTGAAAATCCTGTTCCGGTTACAGGACATACAAGGCTATTTTCAATATTCCACTGCATGCTTGATGCGCTCCAGTAATTTACGAGCATTTTCGCGTTGATGTATATAGTTTGATAAAGTTTAAGAGTATTTTTGTTGTGCCTGAAGCAGGTCCAAACATGGAGGTTCCTTTAGGTGATGCATACTTAGTTTAATATAGAATAATTGCAATTGCATGAGTGCCTAATACTAGTATTGATAATAGCAACAAGTAAAAGATTCGAAAAACCGACGGGAGATGAACTAATAAGCTACATTGTTGGTTATGAATAGAATAAAGTTCTGTATTGGATATCAAGATTAGATCGAAAGATCGTAAAATCATATAATTACGATCATATCTACTACGATGAATGTTATTAATGGCAAAGTATGCTTCTTTATGAAATCGGTTTTATTTTGATGTAAATCAAAATAATGTGCTTTATTGCGCTATTTTTCTAAAAAGTGTCTATGTGTGCTTATTTCAAATGAGTGCAGAAAGAATGATTTTAAGGTCATCAATTATGATAAAAACCGCCTATGTCAATTAACTGTTTTTAGGTTAGGTTATCACTATTGATTTGCATCACTTACTGCACATGAATGGCGATGGTAAACCGATAGGGTTATTGAGTTAACATCTGTAAAATATCATTGAGGTGTTCATGTTGTGCTTTAAAATAGGTGTGAATACTTAAGGGTGACGCGCAGGAGAAATATGCTATGGTGATAACTTCCAGAATAATGATATAAAACATGTTATACGTATAACCAAGTGATTAGAGCATACTGATGCGTTTCGCAGTAAAAACAAATGCGTTTGTGCGAAGGATGTTCAAAATAGTTTAAATTAAATTCAAACAGCGTTGACCTTGCCGAGGGGAGCATCATCTCCCGTACCGCCGTTATGGAGTCGTCAAATAGGTCTCCACCTGTTCAGTCTACTCGCCGCTTTTGCGCATTTATAAATTTCCGCGCTTCCGTTATGCTGCAAATACATGTTGTTTTAATGTTAAGGCAAAAGGAATGGGGCTGTTGATAAAAGCGCTGCTCGGGGCACTGGTTGTAGTCCTGATCGGCGTGCTGTCCAAAACGAAAAATTACTATATCGCCGGGTTAATTCCGCTCTTTCCCACCTTCGCCCTGATTGCGCACTACATCGTCGCCAGCGAGCGGGGTATCGAAGCGCTGCGCACCACCATTGTCTTTGGTATGTGGTCTATCATTCCGTACTTTATCTACTTGCTTTCGCTATGGTATTTCACCGGCGTCATGCGCCTGCCGTTTGCCCTGGCAGGCGCAGTGGTGTGCTGGAGCTTATGCGCGTGGCTACTCATTATTGGCTGGAGCCGTTTCCACTAGCGCAGATGGCGGCCGCCGTCGACGGCAAATGAGCGACCGGTCACGTAGCTACTGCTGAACAGGTATTCAATAAGGTCAATGATCTCTTTTTCGCCTGGGGCGATTTTCATCAGCGATTTATCGAGCGCCTGCCTGCGGTACTCCGCGTCATCCCCTTCATTAAATAAAATCAGCGAGGGGGCGATGGCGTTAACCTTAATTTCCGGCGCCAGCTTACGGGCGAACGAGCGGCTCATATTATCCAACGCCGCTTTGCTGGCGGCGTAGGCGATATGTTTGTCGCTGCCGCGCTCCACGACGTAGTCGGTGATGTGGATAATATCGCTGGCGGCATGACCGTGGCCGCGAAGCAGGCTCTCCAGGGCATGGTTGAGCAGGTAGGGGGCGTTGACGTGAATTTGCATCATGCTGGCGAGCACCGTGGTTAACGGAATACCTGGCTTTTCCGCCATCCAGCCGCTGGCGTTATGAATGATGGCGCGTAGACCGCTGCCGGCGTGCGCTTTCACCTCTGCGGCGAACGCCAGAATGCTTTCATCCGTGCTGAAATCCGCGTGCAGACAAACGGCTCCCGCTTCACGCAGCGCGTCGATGGCCGGATACCAGGTGCGATAGCTGATGATAACGGGCTGCTGGCGGGCCACAAAATGGCGGGCCAGGGCGAGGCCAATGCGACGGCCCCCGCCGGTAATCAGGATGGGGCGAGGCTGGATGTCAGCCATGGAGATCTCCTTTGAGTTCAGCGGCAGGGTAACCGCTTACCCTACCAACATCCACGTTGCCGGTACGGCGGCAACCAGCAAAAAACCAATTAATGCCAGGTCACGGCGTTTGAGCGGGCGATCGTGCTGGTGTGTACGACGGGCATACAGGAAAACCAGAAGACCCGGAGCGTAAAGTATCACCGACAACAATAAATGCACAGGGCCGGACGCATATAATAACCATAAGCCATAAATGCAGGCGCCGACACCAACCGCCTTATGCAAAGGGCGCCGGGCAATCTTCAGCAGAAAGGCGCCGACCAGAAAGTAGGGGACCAGGATCATCTCAGAGGCGATGGTCAGCAGCGTGCTGTAATCTGAGCCGGTAAGCCAAATCAACACCAGCGAAGCCTGCACGCTGATATTGGTGAGCCACAGCGAAGCCGACGGGGCGTTGTTTTTATTGGTCCGGGCAAACAGGCGCGGGAATGCTTTATGCGTTGCTGCCAGATAGGGCACCTCCGCCGCCATAATCGTCCAGCTCAGATACGCGCCGCAGACGGAGATAATCAGCCCGGCAGCGATCACAATTTCGCCCCAGGAGCCCATCATGTTGACCATCAGGCCGGCCATTGACGGGTTGCGGATTTCCGCCAGTTCGCTACGCGGCACAACGCCTAACGAGAGAAGCGTCACCAGCAAATAGACCGCCAGCGCGGAGAGTACCGCCAGCAGGGTCGCGCGGCCAACATCCTGTTTATTACGCGCGCGGGCGGAAACAACGACCGCGCCTTCGACGCCAATAAATACCCACAGGGTGATCAGCATGGTGTTTTTCACCTGCTCCCATACCGGTACGCCCAGCGCCAGGCCGCTGAAATCGAGGCGGAATGTCTCCATACGAAACGCGATGGCGGCCAGCGCGATAAACGCCCCGAGGGGCAGCAGTTTGGCCAGCGTCGCGGCCAGGTTGATACCGGCGGCCGTTTGAACGCCGCGCAGAACCAGGAAATGAACAATCCACAGCAGGACCGAGGCGCCGACGATGGATTGCCAGGTATTGCCATCGCCGAACAGGCGCAGTTCGGGAGTATCGGTAAAGAAACTGAGCGCCGAGAAGACGATAACCAGGTAGGAGACGTTGGCGACAACCGCACACAGCCAGTAGCCCCAGGCGGAGCAGAAGCCAATCAGCTCGCCGAAACCTTCCCGGGCGTAGGTAAAAATACCGCCGTCGAGGTCGGGGCGGATCCGCGTGAGCAGCAGCATGGCAAAGGCCAGGAACAGGATCCCCACGCCGGTGATCCCCCAGCCGATAAGCAACGCGGAAGGGCTGGCAACGGCTGCCATGTTCTGCGGCAGACTGAATACACCCGCCCCCAGCATCGAGCTAAGTACCAGCGCGGTCAGGGCGCTAAGGCCCAGTTTCTTTTCCATTGCATTCCCGAGGTGATAATCATCAAGCTAAGAATATTTATTTGGCGAAATCGCATAAAAATGGAGGATTGCGCTAAGGCGCGGGATTTTACGGAGTGTTTTGTATGCATGCAATGGAGAGAAATGAAAAAAAGAAAAAAGGCGACTAATCGCCGCCTTTTTGTTCAGCTCAGTTGCTGTTATTTATACAGGTCGGCGCTGATGGTGATGTTGCCGCCGCGTTCCTGCCACTGACGGGTAATGTGGTAGTACTTCGCGCCTTTCTTCGCGGCGCGCTTAGCCGTCTGGTAGGAGATTTCCGTCATGTTACCGTAGTTACCGGTGAACTTGATGCTGTCGTAAGGAACCATCTGCGCGGCGGTGATTTTATTCACTTCCTCGACCTTGGTGCCGTCCGGAAGCGTGACGGTGTAACGCCCGCCTTTAGACGATTGCGTTTCAAAGAAACGGCCTACGCCGGTGCCGGAACCAACCGCTGCGGTCGTCGCCACGCCTGGGATTTCAACTTTCTTAGCGGCTTCGCCGCCTTCGGCCAGCGCTGCGCGACCGGCTTCTGAATCTGCCGGGATCGCATCCGGGCTTTGCAGAACGCGTTTCTTGGCATCCGCTTTGTAGATATAGGCGGTGATGCGCTGGTTGCCGCCCTGGTTGGCATCAACCTGGCGTACGATAAAGAAAGAGGCTGCGCCCTTGGCCTTTGCAGCTTTGGTGATGGCGTCGTTGACTTCCGGTTGGCTGCGGTAGAAGCCCTGTACGGTGACGGTATCAAATGGCTCCAGCTCAACGGCCTGGTCTTTCGGCAATTCCATTATGCCGTTGATAATGCGATTTTTCGGCGCGTCGGCCTGCGGGGCATTTTCTTTATAAAAATCGGCCGTTACGCGCAGATTGCCGCCGCTGCCAAAATCAGAGGTGTCGACAACATAAAAGGAAGCTGCGCCTTCTTTGTCCGCTTTACGGGAAACTGCCTGCACCGCATCGCCAATGGCGTTAAAACGACCGGTAACCTCAACGCGATCGTAGGGCTTCAGCGCTGCCGCCTGCTCCGGAGTCAGCTCGGTCGCTGCATGGGCAGACAACACGGTGGTAGCCAGAAGAGCAGACGCCAGGAGTGAGTTCTTAAGCTTCATAAAAATAATCCTTTGCCTTGCGCAAACCATGTACGGGTATTGTTGTTGACTGAAAACATGTGATTATTGCATTTATCGTGAGTGACTGTCTGCGTCAATTTTCATTTGCCGCTCTAAACGTATACTGCAGAAATATAACCTTTTTCGATATGTTGAAAAAACAGCCGCTTGACCAGCAAAATCGATAATCGATATCACTTTCATAAGTTAACATAATGTTAATGCGATGATCCAGACGGCGATAAATGGTGAATTAACCCTTCTGCCAAGCGGATTATCAGGCGCTGGCATAAAAATAAGGTAAATATTGCTGCCTGACACGGTCAGCCGGGCGTTTTACCAATAAAATCAAAATTTCTGTTTTATTGCTGTAGATCACAATCGGTATTTTCAGTAGGTTATAAAAAGTTTGTTACTGTTTTATTTTTTCAGACATATGTTGGGGGGCGCGTTCATCCGCCTTTGCGACGGTCGCTTGTAAGAAAAGTAAACCATCATCAAAAACCGATGGAAGGGAAAACTATGCGTATTGGTGTACCAAAAGAGAGACTCGCCCAGGAAACCCGGGCCGCCGCCACGCCGAAAACGGTGGAGCAGCTGCTTAAGCTTGGGTTCAGCGTCGCGGTAGAAAGCGGTGCCGGTAAGTTGGCCAGTTTCGACGACGAAGCCTTCGTTCAGGCTGGAGCGGAGATCGTGAGCGGTGATGACGTATGGCAGTCTGACGTCATTCTGAAAGTTAACGCGCCCGATGACGATGAAATCCTGCTGCTTAATCCCGGCACGACGCTCATCAGCTTCATCTGGCCGGCGCAAAACCCGCAGCTGATGGAAATACTGGCGGCGCGCAACATCAACGTGATGGCGATGGATTCGGTGCCGCGTATTTCGCGCGCGCAGTCGCTGGATGCGTTAAGTTCAATGGCTAACATCGCCGGCTACCGCGCGATCGTGGAAGCCGCCCACGAGTTTGGCCGCTTCTTCACCGGTCAGATCACCGCGGCAGGTAAGGTACCGCCCGCGAAGGTGATGGTGATTGGCGCCGGGGTTGCCGGTCTGGCGGCCATCGGCGCGGCAAACAGCCTTGGGGCAATCGTCCGCGCGTTTGATACCCGCCCGGAAGTGAAAGAACAGGTGCAGAGTATGGGCGCCGAGTTCCTTGAGCTGGATTTTAAAGAGGAAGCGGGCAGCGGCGACGGCTATGCCAAAGTCATGTCTGAAGCCTTTATTAAAGCCGAGATGGCGCTGTTTGCCGCGCAGGCCAAAGATGTCGACATCATTGTCACCACCGCCCTGATTCCGGGTAAACCGGCGCCGAAGCTGATTACCCGCGAAATGGTTGACTCCATGAAGCCGGGCAGCGTGGTGGTTGATCTGGCGTCGCAAAACGGCGGCAACTGTGAATACACCGTGCCGGGTCAGGTGGTCACCACCGCCAATGGCGTGAAGATTATCGGTTATACCGATCTCCCTGGCCGCCTGCCGACGCAGTCTTCGCAGCTGTATGGCACCAACCTGGTTAACCTGCTTAAGCTGCTGTGCAAAGAGAAAGACGGCAATGTCGTTATCGATTTTGATGATGTCGTTATCCGCGGCGTTACCGTGGTTCGCGAAGGTGAAATCACCTGGCCCGCGCCACCCATTCAGGTATCTGCTCAGCCGCAGGCGGCAGCGAAAAAGGTTGAAGCGCCAAAAGCTGAAGCGAAACCGAGCTCGCCGCTGCGCAAGTATGCGCTGATGGCGCTGGCGATTATTCTGTTTGGCTGGCTGGCCAGCGTGGCGCCGAAAGAGTTCCTCGGCCACTTTACCGTCTTCGCGCTCTCCTGCGTGGTCGGTTACTACGTCGTCTGGAACGTATCCCACGCGCTGCATACGCCGCTGATGTCGGTCACTAACGCCATTTCCGGCATTATTGTGGTCGGGGCATTGTTACAGATAGGCCACGGCGGCTGGGTCAGCTTCCTGAGCTTTATCGCGGTGCTGATCGCCAGCATTAATATTTTTGGTGGTTTCACCGTCACTCAGCGCATGCTGAAAATGTTCCGCAAAGGATAAGGGGTAACAAATGTCTGGTGGATTAGTTACAGCTGCATACATTGTTGCCGCGATTCTATTTATTTTTAGCCTGGCGGGGCTTTCCAAACACGAAACCTCCCAGCAGGGCAACTACTACGGTATTGCCGGGATGGCGATTGCCCTGGTGGCGACCATCCTGGGTCCGGACAGCAGCAACGTCGCGTGGATCCTGCTGGCGATGGTTATCGGCGGCGCTATCGGTATTCGTCTGGCGAAGAAAGTTGAAATGACCGAAATGCCGGAGCTGGTGGCGATTCTGCACAGCTTCGTGGGCCTGGCGGCGGTACTGGTAGGTTTCAACAGCTATCTGCAGCATGAAACCGGGATGGAGCAGATTCTGGTCAATATTCATTTGACCGAAGTGTTCCTCGGCATCTTCATCGGCGCGGTAACCTTCACAGGCTCCGTCGTGGCGTTTGGCAAACTGTGCGGCAAGATGTCTTCAAAGCCGCTGATGCTGCCGAACCGTCATAAATTGAACCTGGCGGCGCTGGTGGTTTCTTTCCTGCTGCTGATCGTTTTCGTACGTACCGACAGCATCGGTATGCAGGTTCTGTGCCTGCTGGTGATGACCGTTATTGCTCTGGCGTTTGGCTGGCACCTGGTGGCCTCCATCGGCGGCGCGGATATGCCGGTCGTGGTGTCAATGCTGAACTCCTACTCCGGCTGGGCGGCGGCGGCGGCGGGCTTTATGCTCAGCAACGACCTGCTGATCGTAACCGGCGCGCTGGTAGGCTCTTCCGGTGCGATTCTGTCCTACATTATGTGTAAGGCGATGAACCGTTCGTTCTTCAGCGTGATTGCCGGTGGCTTTGGTTCTGACGGCACGGCCTCTACGACGGATGAAGAAGTGGGCGAGCATCGCGAAATCAGCGCCGAAGAAACCGCTGAGATGCTGAAAAGCTCCCAGTCGGTGATCATCACCCCGGGCTACGGCATGGCAGTGGCTCAGGCCCAGTATCCGGTCGCGGAAATCACCGAGCGACTGCGCGCGCGCGGGATCAAGGTACGTTTCGGTATTCACCCGGTTGCCGGGCGTCTGCCGGGCCATATGAACGTACTGCTGGCGGAAGCGAAAGTCCCGTATGACATCGTGCTGGAGATGGATGAGATCAATGATGATTTCTCCGATACCGACACCGTACTGGTGATCGGCGCTAACGACACGGTTAACCCAGCCGCGCAGGACGATCCGGGCAGTCCGATCGCCGGTATGCCGGTGCTGGAAGTGTGGAAAGCGCAAAACGTAATTGTATTTAAGCGTTCGATGAACACCGGCTACGCCGGCGTACAAAACCCGCTGTTCTTTAAAGAAAATACCCACATGCTGTTTGGCGATGCCAAAGCCAGCGTCGATGCGATTCTGAAAGCACTGTAGAGCCTGGTCTTTTAAAACCTGTGCTTCTTAAGCCGTCTCCTGTGAGACGGCTTTTTTATATAGGTTACCAAGTGATTATTTGCTCATAAAATAATCAGGCGAGGGTGTTATAATAAGTCCGTTTTTCACCCAAACTGAGGATATTATGGATACCGAGTTAACCCCCACGCAACTGGCCATCGAATTTCTGCGCCGTGACCCCGCTGCTTTAACCCCCGCGCAGTATCTGAAAAAGCTGAAACTACTGGAACTTGAGTTTGCTGACTTAATGGCGCTTTCGTCCATGGAGCTGAAAGAAGAGATCGATCACGCCTGGCGTTTAGGTATCCACTAACGTTTTCGTTACCGATAAAGCGATTGAAGATAAGGGCCGGGTGGCCCTTTATTTCGTTTTACATTGCAAAAAAATCCCCCGCGCGGGCGGGGGACGAAGTTTTACTACTTTTACTGAAGGCGAGGGACTAGTCGTCTTCTTCGTCGTCCAGCTCAACCGGTGTCTGATATTGATCTGGCTTCAGCGCCAGCAGGTCGCAGCGCAGATGGTCAATCACCTGCTCGGCGGTATTGCCGAGGAAGGCCGCCGATAGGCCGGTACGACCCACGGTACCCAGCACCACGATGCCCGCCTGCAGATGTTCAGACAGATCGGGGATCACCTCTTCAGGAAGGCCTTTTTCAACGTGAGTGCGGCCTTCATCGATGCCGAATTTCTGCCGCAGTGCTTTCATGGCCAGCAAATGCTGACCGCGAATGGCGTCGTTATAAACGCTGGGGTCAAAATCAGGTAGCTCAATTGCGATATTGATGGGCGTGACGGGATAGGCGCCCACCAGGTGCACCTCGGTATGGTTGACCTGTTCCGCCAGCTCAATCGTTTCACGTACCAGCTTTTCATTGAGCGCGTTGTGGTAGTTTTCTTCGCTGGCGAGATTGACCGCCACCAGCGCTTTACCCCCTTCCGGCCACGGCTGATCTTTGACCATCCATACCGGACACGGGCATTTGCGCAGCAGGTGCCAGTCCGTCGGGGTGAAAATCACCGCTTCCAGCTTGTCGTGCTGGTGCGCCATCTTCAGCACTAAATCATGCTTGTCGCTGATGATTTCCTGGATAATGGCTTCGAAGGGACGATTGTGCCACACCACTTTAATATCAATGGGCACGCCGGACTCAATATAGAATTTTGCCTGCTCGCGGATCCAGGCGGTACGCTGGCCAATGACGCCCTGGCGCATGGCCGTGCGTTCGTCAGGAGACAGCAGAGTGGTCATTTCATAAGAAAAATCATAGATCGGCAAAAAGGCTTTGATGCGTCCACCAATCCGTTGGTGCAGATACACCGCGCGCCGCAATGCAGGCTGGTCGTCCTGATTGGGGTCGATTACTACCAGCATGTTCTGATACTTCGCCATACAGGGTCTCCTTACAACTGTAACTACAGTTTGTCCTTAAAAAGATAACCTATATGGATGAAATGAAACAGGGGAGGAACCTGGCCAGATCAACAAATTAGAAAAAAATTCGCGATCCGGCCGGATACAGAGGGGCTATCAGGCGACGTTGCGGGCCTGGCCAGCAAGCTGCGCCAGCAGGTCGCTGTTTTCAATGGTGATATATTTACCTTTAACCGCCAGCATACCGCTTTTCTGGAAACGCCCCAGCAGGCGGCTGATAGTTTCCACCGTCAGGCCCAGATAGTTGCCGATATCGCCACGGGTCATGGTGAGGCGGAACTCACGCGGAGAGAAGCCGCGCTGTGCAAAACGGCGGGACAGGTTGTAAATAAAGGCCGCCAGGCGCTCCTCTGCGTTCTTTTTGGATAGCAGCAGGATCATATCCTGATCGCCTTTAATCTCGCCGCTCATCAGACGCATCATCTGCTGACGCAGATTCGGCATCTTACCGGAGAGATCGTCCAGCGTTTCAAAAGGGATTTCGCAAACCATTGAGGTTTCCAGCGCCTGGGCAAAGCTTGGGTGGTGGCCGGTGCCGATGGCGTCAAAGCCAACCAGATCGCCCGCCAGATGAAAACCGGTGATTTGCTCATCGCCCTGTTCGGTGATGGTGTAGCTTTTAATGGTGCCAGAACGAATTGCATACAGCGATTTCAGCTCATCACCGGCTTTGAACAAGGTCTGTCCTTTCTGGATAGGCTTTTTCCGCTCGATGATGTTATCAAGCTGATCAAGCTCATGCTCGTTCAGAGTAAAAGGGATGCAAAGCTGGCTAATGCTGCAATCCTGGCAATGGATTGCACAACCGCCAGACTGAATGCGTCGTATAATTCGCTTTTCCGGGATCATAAGTCTGCTCAGGCTTTAATTGATATTGGTCAATTTTAACATCTTTTTGGTGAGCAGGTAAGTCTCGAACCCCTGAAACACGTAATATTAAAAGGGTAAATCAGCTACCTGATTTATCCAATTGAATACAAAAGGTTTATTTGATGAGAGATGATTGTAAAATTACCGGAAGATTCCAAAAAAGGCACTTACGGTCAAAGGAGCAGATAGCCTTCGTGGCGCAATAGCCACTCTTTACGCTGCACGCCGCCGGCGTAACCGGTCATGGTGCCGTTACGCCCGATCACGCGATGGCAGGGCACCACAATACTGACCGGGTTTGAACCGTTGGCGGCACCCACGGCGCGCGCGGCGCCCGGTCGCCCCAGTGCCTCCGCGAGCTGACCGTAGTGCATGACCTGTCCGCAGGGGATGGTACGCAGCGCTTGCCAGACTTGCCGCTGAAACGGCGTGCCGCCGGTGGCGGTCGGTAAGGTGTTGATAATCGCGAGATCCCCGGCGAAGTAATCGCTAAGCTTACTGCTCAGGCCTCCCGGATTACGGAAATCAACGCGTTTGTAGCCTTTAACCCGATAATGAATATCCAGCAGTTGCTCCATGCGGTCGCGGTGCTGATCCCACTCAACGGCCCGCAGGTTGAACTGCTCATCACAAATCACCCACAGCGGCCCCAGCGGGGTGTCAATTTTATCCTGCAACAGCGTCAGCATCGGTAATCCTTCATCGAGGTTATATTGGCAGAGCATCACCATACCACGATGCGATGTGGGCAAACCATACTCCGAAAAGGTCAACAAACAGGGTCAGCATGGACTATTAATTATGAGGTGAGGAAAGCGATGTTTATTTTTACATTAACTCGCAGACGCGTTGGCAAGGCGATTTTGCTACCTTTATCCGGCGGCGAATTCACCGGTAATCAACTGACGCCGTAGATAAACAGACTGGCTTTTCTTAAGTCAATGATCTCCCGGCGTGTCTGTGCGGGTTTTTACCAACAAAGGTGGTGATATGCAATATATGATGACTGGCGTTGTAATCGTGATTATCAGTGGCTTAGTGATTCATCTGGTCTCTTTGGCGATTGAAGGGTTGTATAAAATGATCAGTAACCGAACAACATGGCGTTAACGGTTTCGTGGCCTTCCCTGGCCTGTGGCGACATTATGGCAATCGTGGGTAAATACCCGGCCCGATAGGCAGCCCCACCAGATACCAGCCCACCAGCAACAGTAGCCAGACGGCCAGGAATATTAACGGATAAGGCAAGACCAGCGAATAGTAGGTTCCCAGTTTAGCCTCGGGCCGGTAGCGCTGTAAGAAGCCGAGAAACAGCGGCACAAACGGCGATACCGGCGCCAGCGGCAGCACCGATGAATCGGCGATACGGAACAGAATCTGCGCAAATGCCGGGTGAAAGCCCAGCAGCATAAACATCGGCACGAAAATCGGCGCCAGGATCGACCAGATTGCCGAGCCGCTGGCGATAAACATGCACAAAAATGCGGATAGCAGCGCCAGGCCGACAAACGCCGGTACGCCGTTCATTCCCGCGCTTTCCAGCAGATCCGTCAAGCCGACGGCCATAAATTTCCCCATGTTGCTCCAGTTAAACATGGCGACGAACTGGGCCAGCGGGAAGACCATCACGATAAAGCCTGCCATCTCCTTCATCGGCTCAATCATCAACTGCGGCAGATCGGCCTGACGGCGAATTTTGCCAGTGGCAATGCCGTAAGCCAGTGAAACGACGAAGAAGAAAAAGATAATGAGCGGGACGATGCCTTTTATAAACGGCGAAGGCATCACGGTATGCTTGATGGGATCGCGCAGAATACCGTTTTCCGGCACGACCATCAGCGCGATAACCGCCACAAATAACAGCGCGGCCACGCCAGCCACGCGCAGCCCGAAGCGCTGTTCCGGCGTCAACGCCTGCAGCGTTTCATCGCTGTTGCCTTGCCATTGACCTAACCGCGGTTCCACCAGTTTATCGGTAATCAACCCGCCAACCAGCGTGAGAACGATCACTGAGGTTGCCATAAAATACCAGTTATCAATAACGCTGACGTGGAGCGAGGCGTCAAGGGTTTTTGCCGCTTCGGTGCTGATGCCAGAGAGCAGGACATCGGTAGTAACGATGAGCAGATTGGCCGTGAAGCCGCAGCCGACGCCGGCGATGGCCGCCAGCAGCCCGGCAACCGGATGGCGGCCGACGGCGAGGAACATCAGGGCGCCCAGCGGCGGCATAATCACCAGCGCGGCATCGGAGGAGATATGGCTAAAGAAAGCGATAAACAGCACCATATAGCTGGCGTAACGGGCGCTAACGTGCGATGACATTTTCACCATCAGCGAAGGCAGTAGGCCCACGCGTTCCGCAAAGCCGGCCCCCAGCACCAGCGCCAGAATAGCCCCTAGCGGCGCGAAACCGCTGAAGTTCTTAATGACATTCGGCAAAAACCAGTGTAATCCCTCAACGCTGAGCAGGTTTTTCACCACGACTCGCGCGCCGTCGGTGGGGTTCTGTACCCCGACATTCAGCGCCGACAGGATGGCGGTGGCGACCATCAACGCCACAATCAGATAGATAAACAGTAAAAACGGATGCGGGACCTTGTTACCTATTTTTTCAACCCAGCCATAAAGCTTACCGGTGGGGGAAGGCGACGGTATGGATGACATACTCATGGGCGTTCCTCAGTTGTCGTTGTTGTGTTGGTTGTCTCTTTACCCCAGGACGTGTCAGCCGTTGTTTTTTTGCGCTTAACGCGTTGCCGTACGCCATCCACGGGCTTTGATTATTTTAAAATCGAAGGCTTGACCTCCTGCGGAATGGGGCACCGGTAGGGCCTTTCGGCTAAGACTTGTTCCAGCTCCTGCTGGCTGGCTGTTAATAACGCCCTGTCGCTGAACAGACGAATGGCCGTCGCGCCCAGCACTTTCCCCGCCAGCAGCATCCCTTTGTGGGCGATGGAGGATCTGCCCTGGCTCACCAATTGCCAGGAGTGTAGCGGCGTCCCGACGGCAAAGCAGGGGCTGAAGCACTGGGCCACCGGCGCTTTCCAGCTCACGTCGCCGACGTCGGTAGACCCCGCGAGGATGTTGTCCGTTGCCGCCCAGGGCGCAACTTCGTCAATCAGGATCGTCTCGCGGTGGCGGCGGGCGAACGCTTTCCCCCCTTCGCCACCGGTGTCGGCAATGTTTTTCAGGCTGTTATTGATATCGTTCGCGCTCAAGGTGGCGCGAATTTCAGCGGCGAATGCGCGCTCTTCCGCGCACCAGGGCGGCGTGCCGTAATGGCATATCGCCTGATACATCGCCGCTTCCAGCGTGCGGTTGGGGAGATAGCTGGAACAGGCTTTTTCGACGCGGCAACTGACGCTGGTCTCGGTCATCAGCGCGGCGCCCTGAGCAATTTTTTCGATCCGCGCGAAGATTTGCTGGGCGTCGGCCATTTCCGGGGCGCGAATGAGATACAGCACCTCCGCCTGCGCCTGAACAACGTTGGGGGAGACGCCGCCGGTATCGGTGATGGCGTAGTGCACCCGCGCCTTTTCGATAATGTGTTCGTTAAGGAAGTTGCTGCCGGTGGTCATCAGCGTCACGGCATCCAGCGCGCTGCGGCCAAGATGCGGTGAGTTTGCCGCATGCGCCGCGGTGCCGGTAAACCGCCACGCCGCCTGAATGTTGGCAAGGGTGCTGGTGCTGAACATCCCAGCCCAGGCTTCCGGGTGCCAGGTCAGGGCGGCATCAACGTCATCGAACAACCCCTCACGGACCATAAAGGTCTTTCCGGAACCGCCTTCCTCGCCGGGACAGCCATAGAAGCGTAGGGTACCGGTGCTGCCTTGCTGCTGTAGCCAGTTCCTGGCGGCGACCGCGGCGGCGAACGCCGCCGTACCGAGCAGATTATGCCCGCACCCGTGGCCGTTTTCTCCCGGCGTAATAGATGTGGGTTCCGCGCAGCGGGCCTGTTGGCTGAGCCCCGCCAGAGCGTCAAATTCGCCGAGCAGGGCAATCACCGGCTGGCCTGCGCCAAAGCTGGCGATAAAGGCGTTGGGGATCCCACCCGCATTGCGGGTCAATTGAAAACCTTCCGCTTCCAGCGCATCGGCTAAACGCGCGGCGGACCAGAACTCCTGAAAGCGGGTTTCCGGATGATCCCAGATATCATCGGCTATGGCGCAAAAATCGTTGCGTCGTCCCTCAATAACGTCATCGACAAATCGGTAAACTTTTTCCATCACACGCCTCGCTGCCAGGGAAAGTAAAGGGCGACGCGGGCCAACGTTGCGACTGCCAGGGTCATCACGTTTTCGTCGAAATCGAATTTTTCATTGTGGTGGCCGGCGCTCAGTTCGGTGCCGAAAATCATGTATGAGGCGAGACCGCCGCGCTCCTGGACCCGGGCCATCATCAGGGTGGCATCCTCCGAACCCGCCGGGGCAGCGATACGATCGACGGCCTGTTTAACGCCGGGGACCTGGGCCGTCTGCTGGCGCAGATAGTCCACCCACGCCGGCGACGGAGCGCTGGAGGTGGCCGCACCCATCAGCTGCAGCTGGTAACGGGCTTCATACATTGTCGCCGCGCCGGCGATCGCCTGCTTGGCCCGCTCAAAGACGTACTGGTTAATGACATCGGTTTCGCCACGGGTTTCGACTTTTAAGCGCGCGGAAGAAGGAATCACGTTACGCCCGGTACCGGCCTGCATGACCCCGACGTTAACCCTTGACGCCCCGGCGCTGTGGGGCGCGATGGCGTGCAGGGCAAGGGCGGCCTGAGCCGCCGCCAGTAACGCGTTACGGCCATCTTCCGGTTTACCGCCCGCGTGGGCGGCGACACCGCTGAACAGCACATCAAATTTGGTGGTGGCCATAAAGTTATCGCCGCCGCAGACGACGGTGCCGGAAGGGACGCCGGTACCGATATGAATGGCGGTGAAATAGTCCACGTCATCAAGCACGCCCGCCGCCACCATAGCGCGCGCGCCGCGGGTACCTTCTTCCGCCGGCTGGAAAATTAGCTTGATCGTCCCGTTGAGCTGCGCGGCATACTCCTTGAGCACGTGAGCCAGCCCCAGTCCGATCGCGGTATGGCCATCGTGGCCGCAGGCATGCATCATACCGTCGTTGCAGGAGGCAAAACGATCGCGATGCGGACGGTGACTATCGTCATGTAGCTCGTTGAGATCGAGCGCATCCATGTCGACGCGAAACGCCAGCGTAGGCCCCGGTCTCCCAGTGTCGAGGGTCGCCACCACCCCGGCGAAGCCGCCTTCAAACGCCGGCAGCCAGCGTTCCGGTGCACCCTGCGCGCGGGCGCGCTGGAACGCCTGCCTCAGGGTCTCTTCATCAGGTAGGCCCATACGGCTATCGGCATCGATAACGTCGCGACCCAGCGCCAACTGATAACCCAGATCGTCAAGTATCTCCGCCACCTTGCTGGCGGTGCGGAACTCCAACCAGCCGGATTCCGCATGCAGGTGAAAATCGCGACGCCATTCGGCCATTTTTGGCGCCAGCTGGTTGATGAAATCATAAAGTTGCGGCATAACCTTTCCCGTTATAAGCAAAAACTGTGATGGCGTTCACGAAGTGATAGCCTTTACTTATCGCTTATCACTTTCATGCACTCTCATCCTTAACCTGCCACAGCACGATCGATTACAGTAGATGTCATTTTCTTCTGTCTGATAAACACTGGTTATCACACACAACATGTCATTTCAGATTAAATTTCACCACATTCGCGCCTTCGTTGAGGTCGCGCGCGAAGGAAGTATTCGCGGCGCCAGCCGGGCGTTGGCGATTTCGCAGCCGGCGTTGACCAAAGCGATTAAAGAGCTGGAAGAGGGGCTCTCCGCGCAGCTGTTTGTGCGCCGTAGCCAGGGGGTGGCGCTGACCGAAAATGGCGAAAGCTTTTATCAACATGCGAGCCTGATCCTCGAAGAGCTGCGGGTGGCGCAGGATGAACTGCTGCAACGTCAGGGCGAGCAGGCCGGGCAGATTAATATTGGCCTTGGCGCCAGCGTAGCGCGTTCGCTGATGCCGTCGGTTATTTGCCGCTTTCATCAGCAGCATCCGCTGGTGAAGGTGCGGATTATGGAAGGACAACTGCTGGCGATGATTAATGAACTGCGCCAGGGTGAGCTGGATTTCACCATCAATACTTACTATCCCGGCCCGTACGATCATGAATTCAGTTTTGAAAAGCTATTTGAGAAACCCTTCGCGGTGTTCGCCCGCGCCGGTCACCCGGCGGCAAAAGCCACTTCACTGACGGCGTTGCTCGATCGCCACTGGACGATGCCGACGCCGCGCGGTAGCTACTTCAAACAGCTGCAGGAGATGTTTAACCAGGCCGGGCTGGCGCCAAAGGTGGATATTGTTTGCGAGACCTTCTCTTCGTGCATTAGCCTGGTGGTGAAAAGCGATTTTCTCAGTATTCTGCCGGTCGAACTTGGCAACGACCCGATGATGGCGGATAAGCTGGTGATGATCCCCATCCGTGAAGCGTTACCTAAAGCCACCTATTTTCTGATTCAGCGCCGCGATACGCGGCAGACGCCCTTAACCGCATCATTAATCACGCTGTTTCGTCGTCAGAGTCGACAACTGTTTCCATAATCGAGCAGGGGTGGTTAAACGCGTTGAGGAGGCGCCGCGAGGCGGCTATAGTAACAACCCGGTAGTAGCTGGAGGAACGCGCATGAACCTTGACGACAAATCCCTATTTCTTGGCGCCATGGAGGACGTTCAGCCTCTGAAACGTCATAACGATGTTCACTGGCATCCCGAGCGTAAGACCCGCCCCGTGCAGCGGGTTGACACCCTGCAGCTTGATAATTTCCTGACCACCGGTTATCTCGATATCGTGCCGCTGGCAACCGCCCTGGAATTCAAGCGCGAAGGCCTGCAAAGCGGCGTGCTGGAGAAGCTCCGCCGCGGCAAGTACGGCCAGCAGGCAAGCCTCAATCTGCTGCGCCAGCCGGTCGAAAAATGCCGACAAATGCTGTTTGCCTTTGTGGTTCAGGCGCAGAAGGAAGGGCTGCGAAATGTGCTGATCGTTCACGGCAAAGGGCGCGACGATAACGCCCACGCCAATATTATTCGCAGCTACCTGGCGCGCTGGCTGGTGGAGCTCCCGGAAGTCCAGGCGTTCTGCGCGGCGTTACCGCACCACGGAGGCAGCGGCGCCTGCTACGTGGCGTTGCGTAAATCGACGGAGGCTAAGCAGGAAAACTGGGAGCGCCACGCTAAACATAGCCGCTAGCGCATCAGCAGCGTCAGTTCCCGGGCTGCTTTTTGTAGCTCGGGTAACACCCGCGTAAGCATCTCTTGCGCGGAAACCTGCCCGGCGTGCACGCCGACGTTAAGCGCCGCCTGAATCTGCCCCTGGGGGTTAAACAGCGGCACCGCCAGCGAGCGCAGCCCCATCTCCAGCTCCTGATCGTTAAGCGCGTACCCCTGCTGATGGACGCGTTTAAGCTCGGCGCGCAGCTTGGCGACGGAATCGACGGTTTGCGGGGTATAGCGAATCATGGTGACCCGGCCCAGCATATCGTTCAGCTTCTCCTCCGGCTGAAAGCTCAGTAGTACGCGCCCCATCGAGGTCGCCCAGGCGGGCAGACGGCTACCGATATCGAGATCGATGGTCATAATGCGCGAGCTGGATGCGCGAGCGATATAAAGAATATCGTCGCCGTCGAGAGTGGCGATTGAGCAAGACTCATTGAGCATTTCGCTTAAATGCTTCAGCACCGGCTGCGCCGAGCGCGCCAGCGGCGTGGAGGCCAGCCAGGCGTGGCCCAGCGCCAGAATTTTAGGCCGCAGCTGGAAATTTTTACCATCTTCGGCGTACACAAAGCCCAGTTTGCTCAGCGTATACAGGCAGCGACGCACCGCCGCGCGCGGAATGCCGGTCTTCTGGCTGATTTGCGAAATAGAGAGCAGCGGGCGCTGCGGCGTAAACGCCTGGATCACCTCCAGCCCGCGCGCCAGCGAAGCCATAAAGTTCGGATCGCCCTTAAACGGGTCGCTATCGCCCGTTAGTAAATCGTCTGGATGTTTATCCATTCTCTTCTCCATATTTGCCGCCGATCACATTCTTTCGCTAAACATACACGATGTTCGATTATCGCACCATATTTCGATTATCGCCCTTGACCAACATCGTTAAGCGGGTCACATTTTGTGCGAACAACGAATAAAGGTGCGATTACCGCACATACAGGAGCGACCTGATGATTGATAAAAGCGTGTCGACGCTACGTGATGCCATCGCTGGGATCCACGACGGAGCGACCATAATGATTGGCGGTTTTGGCCCCGCCGGGCAGCCGACGTACCTGATAGATGCTCTGATAGAACAGGGGGCCCGCGATTTAACCATTATCAACAACAATGCGGGCAACGGCGAAGTCGGCCTGGCGGCGCTGCTGAAGGCCGGTCGGGTGCGCAAAATGATCTGCTCGTTCCCGCGTCAGGTCGACTCGCAGATTTTCGACGATCTTTATCGTCGCGGCAAAGTTGAGCTGGAGCTGGTCCCGCAGGGCAACCTCGCCGCGCGTATCCAGGCGGCAGGTGCGGGCCTCGGCGCGGTATTTACCCCCACCGGCTACGGCACGCCGCTGGCGGAGGGGAAAGAGACCCGCGAGATTGATGGTCGTCATTACGTTCTCGAATATCCCATCAAGGCTGACTTCGCGTTGATCAAAGCCCACCAGGGCGACCGCTGGGGAAACCTGGTGTATCGCAAAGCGGCGCGCAATTTCGGTCCGATTATGGCGACCGCCGCCAAAACCACCATTGTGGAAGTTTCGCAGCTGGTGCCCCTCGGCGAGCTCGACCCGGAAAGCATCATTACCCCGGGAATTTTTGTTCAGCGCGTCTACTCCCTGGAAAACCTGACTGCCGCTAAAAGCGCCTGAGGAACCCGTAATGCAAAAACTGACTCGCGATGAAATGGCCCAGCGCGTAGCCCGCGATATTCCCGAAGGCGCTTACGTCAACCTGGGGATCGGCTTACCCACCCGTATCGCCAACTACCTTCCTGCCGATAAAGAAATCTTCCTGCACAGCGAAAACGGCCTGCTGGGAATGGGGCCAAAGCCGCGGCCTGGCGAAGAGGACCCGGAGCTGATTAACGCCGGAAAAGAGTATGTGACTCTGCTGCAGGGCGGCTGCTATTTCCACCACGGCGACTCCTTCGCCATGATGCGCGGCGGCCATCTCGATATCTGCGTGCTCGGCGCCTATCAGGTTTCCGCCAGCGGCGATCTGGCGAACTGGAGCACGGGCGCGCCCGACGCGATTCCGGCCGTCGGCGGGGCGATGGATCTGGCCATTGGCGCTCGTCAGGTCTTCGTGATGATGGATCACCTGACCCGCGACGGTGAATGCAAGCTGGTCGAGCACTGTACCTACCCGCTGACCGGCGTCGGCTGCGTCAGCCGGATTTACACCGACCTGGCGGTTATCGATATCAGCGAAAGCGGTCCGGTGGTGCGGGAAATCTTCAACGGCCTCTCTTTTGAGGAACTGCAGCGTATCACTCCGGTGGCGCTGACTTTTGCACAACTGGCGGAAAGCGCGTAAGGAACCTATGATGAATCAGGCATTTATCTGTGATGCGGTGCGGACGCCGTTCGGCCGCTTTGGCGGTACTCTGGCCACCCTGCGCGCCGACGATCTGGCGGCGCTGCCGCTGAAGGCGCTGCTGGAACGCAACCCGGGTCTCGATCCGGCGCGTATTGATGATGTGATTTACGGCTGCGCCAACCAGGCGGGAGAAGATAACCGCAACGTCGCGCGCATGGCGCTGCTGCTGGCCGGGCTGCCGGAAAGCGTACCGGGCAGTACCGTTAACCGCCTGTGCGGTTCGAGCCTTGATGCGATCGGCATCGCAGCGCGCGCGATTAAAAGCGGCGAAACTCAGCTGATGATTGCCGGCGGCGTAGAAAGCATGTCGCGGGCGCCGTTTGTGATGGGCAAGGCCGAAAGCGCCTATAGCCGCACGATGCGGATGGAAGATACCACCATCGGCTGGCGCTTCATTAACCCGCAAATGAAAGCGCTGTACGGCGTGGATTCGATGCCGGAAACGGCGGAAAACGTGGCGGACGATTTCGCCGTTTCGCGGGCAGATCAGGATGCGTTTGCGCTGCGTAGCCAGCTACGTACGGCGGCGGCGCAGGAGGCGGGGCGTTTTGCCGACGAGCTGATCGCCGTCTCGGTGCCGCAGCGCAAGGGCGAACCGCTGCTCTTTAGCCGCGATGAGCACCCGCGCAGCACCACGGCGGAGGCGCTGGCCAGGCTTCGCGGCGTGGTTCGTCCCGACGGTACGGTGACGGCGGGTAACGCCTCCGGCGTTAACGACGGCGCCTGCGCGCTGCTGCTCGCCAGCGAGCAGGCGCTGGCCGCCAATGATTTACGCCCGCTGGCCCGTGTGGTGGGCGTGGCGACGGCAGGAGTGGCGCCGCGTATTATGGGATTTGGCCCGGCGCCGGCGGTACGTAAGGTGCTGGCGCAAACCGGCCTGACGCTTGGGCAGATGGACGTCATTGAACTGAATGAGGCTTTTGCCGCTCAGGCGCTGGCGGTCACCCGCGATCTGGGCCTGCCCGACGATGCGGCGCACGTCAACCCTAACGGCGGCGCGATTGCCCTCGGGCACCCGCTGGGGGCTTCCGGCGGTCGTCTGGCAATGACCGCGGCGTATCAGCTGCGCCGTACCGGCGGGCGCTATGCGCTGTGCACCATGTGTATCGGCGTCGGTCAGGGGATCGCGCTGATTATTGAACGCGTTTAAGGAGCCATAATGAGTTTGTTGACCCCGATGATGCGCACCAGTCCGCTGACCGCCTGGTTCAGCGATGCGCAGCGGGTGCAGGGGATGCTGGATTTTGAAGCCGCGCTGGCGCGCGCCCAGGTCGAATGCGGCCTTGTGCCGCAGGCGGCGCTTAATACCATTATCGAGAGTTGCCGGCACGAAAACATCGACTTTGCCGCGCTGGGGCAGGCCGCCGCCAGCGCCGGAAATCTGGCGATCCCGCTGGTCAAACAGCTGACCGCGCGGGTTAAACAACGGGATGAAGCTGCGGGGCGCTACGTGCACTGGGGGGCGACCAGCCAGGATGCTATTGACACCGGCTTTATCCTGCAGCTGCGCGGCGCGCTGGCGGAAACGGAGTCCCTGCTGCAGCAACTGCTCGATGCGTTGGCCAGCCAGGCACAGCGATATCAGGATACGGTGATGCCGGGCCGGACCTGGATGCAGCACGCGCTACCGGTGACCTTTGGCCTTAAGCTCGCTGGGACGCTGGATGCGCTGCTGCGCTGGCAGACGCGCTTGCGGGAAATGCGTTCACGGGTGCTGGCGCTGCAGTTTGGCGGCGCGGCGGGCACCCTGGACTCCCTTAAAACCCATGCGCCGCAGGTCGCCGTCGCGCTGGCGAAAACCCTCGACCTGCAGCTGCCGGACACGCCCTGGCATAGCCAGCGCGACCGGCTGCTGGAGGTGGGGGCGTGGTACGCGGGCGTCTGCGGCACGCTGGGTAAATTCGCCAATGATTTTTCGCTGCTGATGCAAACCGAAGTGGCGGAAGTGGCGGAGCCGGTCGCTGAAGGGCGCGGCGGCTCATCCACCATGCCGCATAAACGCAATCCCATCTCCTGCGCCGCTATTTTGACCGCCGCTCAGCGTACGCCAGGACTGGTGGCAACGCTCTATGCCGGGCAGATTCAGCAGCACGAGCGGGCGCTGGGCGGCTGGCAGGCCGAATGGGAAACGCTGCCGGAGCTGATAACTCTCGTCGGCGGCGCGCTGGCGCAGAGCGAAGCGCTGGTGCGCGATATGCAGGTCTTCCCGTCTAAGATGCGCGCCGACCTCGATATCACCCATGGCCTGATTATGGCCGAAGCCGTCACCCTGGCACTGGCGGAGTTTGTCGGCAAAGCCGAGGCTCATCATCGGGTTGAGGCGCTGTGTCGCCAGGCGCTGGATGCGTCACGTTCGCTGTTGAGCGTGCTAGAAACCGATCCGCTGGTCAGCGAGCATCTCTCCGCCAGCCGTTTAACCCAACTGCTGGATCCGACCACGGCGACCGGCAGCTCAGCACTCTTCGTGCGCCAGGTTGTGGCGCGCTATAAGGAGCAACGTCATGAATGTTGATTATCAGATAGACGGGCCGCAAGACGCGCCGGTCATCGTTCTCTCTAACTCGCTGGGCACCACCCGGGCGATGTGGCAGCCGCAGCTTGAGGCGTTAACGCAGCATTTTCGCGTCCTGCGCTACGATACCCACGGCCATGGCGCCACCCGTAAAAACGGTAAAGTGACGCTGGCGCAGCTCGGCGAAGATGTGATTGCGCTGCTCGATCATCTTAATATCGCTAAAGCCTGGTTCTGCGGGATTTCTATGGGCGGGCTGACCGGCCTGTGGCTGGGGCGCTTTGCGCCGGAACGCTTTCACGGCCTGGTCGTCGCCAACACCGCGGCGCGGATTGGCGATCAGGCGGGCTGGCTGTCACGCGCCCGCGCGGTGCGTCAGGAAGGGATGGAAGTGGTCGCCGCGGGCGCCGCGGATCGCTGGTTTAGCCACGCCTTTCGCCAGAAGACGCCGGAAGTGGTGGAAGCGCTCTGTCACCAGTTGACCCATATTGATGCTGAAGGCTATGCGGCCTGCTGCGAAGCGCTGGCTGCCGCCGATCTGCGCGCAGAAGTCGTACAGATCCCGATTCCGGTGCTGATCGTCGCCGGAGAAAGTGACCCTGTCACAACGGTGACGGATGCCGACTTCCTGCATCAGCAGATCCCGGTCTCCGAAGTGGTCGTGCTGGCGGCATCGCATTTATCGAATATCGAAGCGCCGAAAGCGTTCAGCTCGGCGCTGCTGGGTTTTATTCAGGGAGGAAAGCATGGACGATAAGCAGCGTTATCAGCGGGGAATGGAGGTACGGCGCAAGGTGCTCGGCGATGCTCATGTCGATAAGACGCTGGAAAAGCTGACGCCGCTTAACGAATCATTTCAGGATTTCATTACCCGCTACGCCTGGGGAGAGACCTGGACCCGGCCGGGGCTCGATCACCATACCCGCAGCATGATCACTATCGCCATGCTGATCGCCCTGAACCGCGAAGCTGAGCTGAAAATGCACCTGCGGGCGGCGTTTAACAACGGGGTTACTCGCGATGAGCTGAAAGAGCTGATTATGCACTCCGCGCTCTACTGCGGCCTGCCCGCCGCCAACGCCACGATGCATCTGGCACAGCAGGTATTTGACGAGATGGATGCCGTTTAGACGCCACCCGGCAGGTTTGTCGCTCCTCGCAGGCCGTCATGCGACGGCCTGCGACAGTTACCCGCCCCTGGTGGCGGGTAATATCATCCTCTTTGCTGCGAACAGCCTGCGCACTGTTTATTCTGGATCTGCTGGAAGAAGTCATTGCCTTTGTCATCCACCAGAATAAACGCCGGGAAGTTTTCCACTTCGATTTTCCAGATAGCTTCCATCCCCAGTTCAGGATAGGCCACACACTCCAGGCTCTTGATACTCTGCTGCGCCAGCACCGCTGCCGGGCCGCCGATGCTGCCGAGGTAAAAACCGCCGTGCTTATGGCAGGCGTCGGTGACCTGCTGGCTGCGGTTGCCTTTGGCCAGCATCACCATGCTTGCGCCGTGGGATTGCAGCAAATCGACGTAAGAGTCCATGCGGCCAGCGGTGGTGGGGCCAAGGGAGCCGGACGCATAGCCTTCCGGGGTTTTCGCCGGACCCGCGTAGTAGATCGGGTGATCTTTGACGTACTGCGGCAGTTCTTCACCGTTATCGATAAGCTCTTTCAGCTTCGCGTGGGCGATATCGCGGGCCACAATAATGGTGCCGTTGAGCGTCAGACGCGTCGAGACCGGGTGGGCGGAAAGCTGGGTCAGAATCTCGCTCATCGGCTGATTAAGATCGATGCTGACGACCTTGCCTTCACCCTGCTGGCGCAAATGTTCGGGAATATACTGACCTGGGTTGCTCTCCAGTTTCTCAATCCAGATACCGTGGCGGTTGATTTTGGCTTTGATATTGCGATCCGCCGAGCAGGAGACGCCCATGCCCACCGGGCACGACGCGCCGTGGCGCGGCAGGCGGATGACGCGAATATCGTGCGCGAAGTATTTGCCGCCGAACTGCGCCCCGAGACCGAGGTTTTGCGCCTCAAGCTGCAGCGCCTGCTCCAGCTGAATATCGCGGAAGGCCTGACCGTGCTCGTTGCCTTCGGTCGGTAGTTCGTCGTAGTAGTGGGTAGAGGCCAGCTTAACCGTTTTTAACGTCGCTTCTGCCGAGGTACCGCCAATCACAAAGGCAATATGGTACGGCGGGCAGGCGGCGGTGCCGAGGGTACGCATTTTTTCAACGAGATAGTCTTTCAGCTTCGCCGGAGTGATTAACGCTTTGGTTTCCTGATATAGATAGGTTTTGTTAGCCGAGCCGCCGCCCTTGGCCATACAGAGGAATTTATATTCATCGCCGTCGACGCTGTAGAGGTCGATCTGCGCGGGGAGGTTAGTCCCGGTATTAACCTCTTTGTACATATCCAGCGCAGCGTTCTGCGAATAGCGCAGGTTATCCTCGGTATAGGTGTTATAGACGCCGCGGGCGAGGGCCGCTTCGTCGCCGCCGCCGGTCCACACGCGCTGGCCTTTCTTACCCATAATAATCGCCGTGCCGGTATCCTGGCAGGTCGGCAGCACGCCTTTGGCGGCGATTTCAGAGTTACGCAGGAACTGCAGCGCCACGTACTTATCGTTATCGCTGGCTTCAGGGTCGAGAAGGATCTGCGCGACCTGTTTTTGGTGGGACACGCGCAGCATAAACGCCGCATCGTGGAAAGCCTGTTGAGCCAGAAGGGTGAGGGCCTGAGGGGCTACTTTGAGGATCTCCTGGCCTTCGAATTCGGCCACGGAGACATGCTCTTTGCTCAGCAGATAGTATTCAGTCTTATCTTTTGCTAGCGGAAACGCTTCCTGATAGACAAACGGTTTAGTCGACATTGTTTTGCTCCCTAAGAGTAAAACCGCCGGGGTTTAACGCCCGACGGTTATGAATCAGAACATCATGGACATCCACGGATAGCCAATCAGCAGCAGGGCGGCCAGGAAGATGGCGCCGAAAATGGTGCCGAGACGCCAGTAGTCTTTGGTCGGCAGATAGCCGCTGCCGTAGTAAATTGGGCTGGGGCCGGTACCGTACGGGGTGATGATCCCCATCACGCCGAGGGAGGTCACCATCAGCAGCACGAACACCTGCATATTCATCCCCGGAATGGTGGAGGCGATAGTCAGCATCGCCGGCAGCAGCGCGGTGGTGTGCGCGGTGGTGCTGGCAAACAGATAGTGCAGCAGGTAGAACGCCAGCAGCAGGACGACGGTCGCGACGCCCGGGGAAATGCCGCTCATCAGCGCGCCGCCCTCTTTACCCAGCCAGGCGATAAAACCGGTAGAGGAGAGGCCGTCGGCCAGCGCAACCAGGGTGGCGAACCAGGCAAAGGTGTTCCATGCCGCTTTGTTGCTGGTGATATCATTCCACGAGAGCACGCCGGTCCACAGCATCAGGACGATAACCAACAGGGCGGCCAGCGCTGGTTCAATCCATTCGGCGGCGAAGATCCACATCATCAGCGCGAAGCAGACGAAGACCAGCAGCAGGATTTCATTGCGCGACAGGCGGCCCAGTTTTTCCAGCTCGCGGGCGGCCCACAGCGGCACTTCATCGTTGATTTTCACTTCCGGCGGGTAGAACCAGTAGGCCAGCAGCGGCATCGTCAGAATCAACAGGATACCCAGCGGCAGGAAGGCGATAAACCAGGTGCCCCAGGAGATATTAATGCCGACGATGCTTTTCACCAGCGCCAGCGCCAGCAGGTTCGGCGCGAGCGCGGAGAGAAACATCGAACTGGTGATGCAAGCGGCGGTGATCGCCACCCACATCAGGTAGGAGCCGATGCGGCGCGCGCTCGGGTCGTTAGGTTTAGAGCCGTACAGCGGCGGCAGGTTAGCGATAATCGGGTAGATGGTCCCGCCGCTGCGCGCGGTATTGGACGGCGTGAACGGCGCCAGCAGCAGGTCGGCGAAGGTGATGGCGTAGCCCAGCGTCAGGCTGCGGCGGCCGAGATATTTCACCAGAATCAGCGCCAGACGGCGGCCAAACTGGGTTTTATCGTAGCCGGCGGCAAACATGAAAGCACCGAAGATAAGCCACACGGTGGAGTTACCGAAACCACTCACCGCCCATTTAAAGGAGGCGCCGGCAAGCTTAAAGTTCGGCGCGGCCAGCTGTTCAGGGCTAAAGAGTAGCCACTGGCTGCACAGGGCGATGACCACGACGCCGGTAATACCAATCACCGCGCCGGGCAGTGGTTCGAAGATCAGACCGACGATCACGCCGACGAAAATGGCAAAGTAATGCCAGGCGTAAGGGGGGAGCCCTTCGGGCACCGGAACGAATAAGAGTAAGACGGCAACGATAATGGGCATCGCCATCATCAGCAGACGTTTATAAGCAGCATTTTTTGCTGCACCGGCAGGCGGTATGGTTGTCTTTTTCTCTTTCATAATGAGTATCTGCAAGTAGTTAAAAATAAGGTTTTGTCACCGGTTAACCGTTCGGTTTCTTTAGTTTCTAAAGTTTCTTTAATTATTAATGGCCGTTTTTGGATATTCCGGTGACCGTTATTTAACGCGTTTTGTTGAGCGCTAAATTAAAATTCTTGGTTATTTATATATTGCGCTTTCATGCGCCGTTGCAATTGATTGAGATCAAGAAAAGCGGGTTGTCAGATACTTTTTTATTATTTCAGATAACCCTGTTTAGTGAGGTGTTAATTTGTGTGAAATATAGCTGAATGTTAAATTTTAATTGGTTTTTATAATGCAATTTTAATTTATTTATATGAATAATAAGGTTTTTTCTGGTTATTTTTAAGGTTGCATATGTTAACAATGGTTTCCAGTTTGTTATCATTTATCTCTGTTGTGTGAATAAAATATTTTTAATTAATAATGCAAAGGAGGTAGTGATGTTATTGCTGGTATTAAATAGTTTTTTAACTAACGTAATTACTTTGGTAACTAAAAATAGCGCTATATTATGGGCATGACTTAAGGGATTACCAAATACAAGTAAAAATAATTCCGTCACCCAATTCTGAATTTTCAATATTTAAAATCTGGAGCGTCATGATGACCAGTAACCAACGAATTTTAAACCCTTTTACTTTACCGAACGGCACCGAGCTAAAAAACCGCCTGTTAATGGCGCCGATGACCACCTGCACCGGTTATTTTGACGGTACCGTGACCAGTGAACTGGTGGAGTACTACCGCGCTCGCGCCGGCAGCATCGGCGCTATTATCGTTGAATGCTGCTTTATCGATGATTACGGTCTGGCGTTCCCCGGCGCTATCGGTATCGATAATGACGAGAAAGTGGCCGGTCTGGCGAAAATCGCCGCGGCGATCAAGGCCGAAGGCTCAAAAGCGATTCTGCAGATCTACCACGGTGGCCGGATGGTCGACCCGCAGCTTATCGGCGGACGCCAGCCGGTGGCCCCGAGTGCGATTGCCGCGCCCCGCGAAGGCGCAGCCACGCCTCGCGCGCTGTGCGGGGCTGAAGTCGAGGGCATGATCGCGAAGTTTGGCGAAGGTGTACGCCGCGCCATTCAGGCCGGTTTCGACGGCGTCGAGATTCACGGCGCGAACACCTATCTGATCCAGCAGTTTTATTCGCCAAACTCTAACCAGCGCGACGACGAGTGGGGCGGCAGCCGCGATAATCGCGCCAGATTCCCGCTGGCGGTGCTCGACATCACCCACAAAATGGCCCGCCAGTACGCCGACGACGCCTTTATTATCGGCTACCGCTTCTCCCCGGAAGAGATGGAAGTCCCCGGCATCCGTTTTGCTGACACCATGTACCTGCTGGAAAAACTGGCCGCCCGCGGCGTGGACTATCTCCACTTCTCGGTTGGCGCCACGCTGCGCCCCTCTATC
This sequence comes from Klebsiella sp. BDA134-6, assembly GCF_015601345.1. Lineage (NCBI taxonomy): Bacteria > Pseudomonadati > Pseudomonadota > Gammaproteobacteria > Enterobacterales > Enterobacteriaceae > Klebsiella > Klebsiella sp. BDA134-6. The sequence continues at coordinate 3,252,037 of NZ_CP064784.1, read as the reverse complement.
GTTGATACCAGCGATCCCACCCCGTTGATTGAAAAATACTGCGCCATGCGCTCTGAAACCCTGGCGCAGGTGCCGGTGATGGGCGTGGGCGGCGTGGTTAATGCGGCTGATGCCGAGCAGGGGCTGGATCACGGCTACGACCTGATGGCGGTCGGTCGCGCCTGTATCGCGTATCCTGACTGGACGGCGCGCATTGCCGCCGGCGAAGAGCTGGAGCTGTTTATTGACAGCACCCAGCGCGAAGCGCTGAACATCCCGGAACCGCTATGGCGCTTCTCGCTGGTGGAGGCGATGATCCGCGATATGAGCATGGGCGACGCCAAATTCAAACCGGGGATGTTCGTCGAAACCGTTCAGGACGACGCCAACGAGCTGGTTATCAACGTCAGCCTGGAAAATGACCGTATCGCCGATATCGCCCTGGCGGCAAGCCCGGTGCAGACCGTCGAGTTCACCACCAGCTTTGAAGAGATCCGTGAACGTATTCTCAGCGCTAACACCCCGCACGTGGATGCGATTTCCGGCGCAACCAGCCAGAGCGAAGCGGTAAAAAAAGCGGTGTCCAAAGCAATGCTGAAGTCCAGTAAAGCGCTGGCCGCCGAAGAGGGCGCGGGCGATGCGGCGCCGAAAAGCTACGATGTGGTGGTGGTCGGCAGCGGCGGAGCCGGTCTGGCGGCCGCGATTCAGGCGCACGATGAAGGCGCGAGCGTTCTGATCGTTGAAAAAATGCCGACCATCGGCGGCAACACCATCAAAGCCTCTGCCGGAATGAACGCCGCAGAAACCCGCTTCCAGCGCGTAAAAGGCATCGAGGACAGCAAAGAGTTGTTCTACCAGGAAACGCTGAAAGGCGGCAAAAATAAAAACGACCCGCAGCTGCTGCGCCGCTTCGTAGAAAACGCGCCGGAAGCCATTGAGTGGCTGGCGCGTCGCGGCATTATGCTTAACGATATCACTACCACCGGCGGGATGAGCATCGACCGTACCCACCGTCCGCGCGACGGGTCGGCGGTCGGCGGCTACCTGATCAGCGGCCTGGTGCGTAATATCACCAAACGCGGTATCGATGTGCTGCTGGATACGTCGGTGGAAGAGATCCTGATGAGCGGCGATGAGGTCAGCGGCGTGCGCCTGCTCACCGATGAAAACGAATCGGTTATGGTACAGACGAAGAGCATCGTGGTGGCCACCGGCGGCTTCAGCGCCAACAGCGCCATGGTGGTGAAATACCGCCCGGATCTGGCGGGTTTTGTGACCACCAACCATAAAGGGGCCACCGGCGGCGGTATCGCGCTGCTTGAACGCATCGGCGCGGGCACCGTGGATATGGGCGAAATCCAGATCCACCCGACCGTCGAGCAGCAAACCTCGTATCTGATTTCCGAATCGATTCGCGGCGGCGGGGCGATTCTGGTGAACCCGCAGGGTAGCCGCTTCTTCAACGAAATGGAAACCCGCGATAAAGTCTCCGCCGCGATTATCGCGCTGCCGGAGCACTTCGCTTATATCGTCTTCGACGAGCACGTCCGGGCGAAAAACAAAGCCGCCGATGAGTACATCGCTAAAGGTTTCGTCACCAGCGCCAGCTCGCCGCGCCAGCTGGCGGAGAAACTGGGGATGGATTACCATGCTTTTCTCAATACCCTGGAGCGCTACAACGGCTTTGTTGAAAAACAGCATGATGATGACTTTGGCCGTACCACCGCGCTGCGCGCGCCGATAAATGAAGGCCCTTACCATGCGATTCGTATCGCGCCGGGGGTTCACCACACCATGGGCGGCGTGACCGTTAACACCGATACCGCGGTGCTGAATGCCGGTCATCAGGTGATTGCGGGCGCTTTTGCCGCAGGCGAAGTGGTTGGCGGCATTCACGGTGGTAACCGCATCGGCGGTAACGCGGTGGCCGATATCATTATCTTCGGGACCCTCGCGGGCCATCAGGCCGCGAAACGCGCCAGAGGTTAAGCGTTAGCGACCCCCGCCGGGCTGGCAAACATACGGCCCGGCTTCTTATCTCTCTGAGGAGGGCGATATGTCCGACAACCGCGTCTACAGCTACTCCGCCGTGCTGATGGGTTCGCCCATTCTCCTCAAACTCTACGTTCACGATGAACCGCTCGCCTCACGTGTTTTTCAACTGATTAAGGGCTATGAAGATCTCTTCACCGTGAACCGCGCGTACTCCCAGGTGATGGATATCAACCAGGCCGCCGGGCGGCATCCGGTGACGGTAAGCCGTCCGGTTTACGCGCTCATTAAATGCGCCAAAGCCGCCAGCATGGTGCGCGACAGCGCGTTTAACCTGGCGATCGGTCCGCTGGTGAAGCTGTGGCGCATCGGTTTTCAAGGCCAGAGCGTGCCCGCTGCGCAGGACATTGCCGCTCGCCTGACGTTAACGCGTCCGCAGGATGTGATCCTCGATGACGCCGTCGGCAGCGTCTATCTTGCCCGCGCGGGAATGGAGATTGACCTTGGGGCCATCGCGAAAGGCTATATCGCTGACCGGGTGCGCGACTATTTGCAGCAGCAAGGCATAAACGCCGCGCTGATTAATCTCGGCGGCAATGTCCACACGCTGGGCGAATGGTCTATCGGGTTGAAAAAACCTTACTCAGCGGCGGATGCGCTGATTGGCAGCATTGCGGTGGCGGGGCAGTCGGTGGTGACCTCGGGCATTTACGAACGCTATTTCGAGCAGGATGGCAAACGCTGGCACCATATTCTCGACCCGCGCAGCGGCTATCCGCTGGATAACGAGCTGGAAAGCGTAACCATTATTTCCGCCGACTCGCTGGACGGCGATATCTGGACCACCCTGATTTACGGCCTCGGCGTAGAGAAGGGCTGCGCGGCGCTGCGCCAGCGCGAGGATATCGAAGCGATTTTCGTCACCAAAAACCGCGACGTTATCCTCTCTTCACAGCGCCGTTTCCGCTTCCAACTGTTGGATAATGGCTACCGGCTTACTGGCTGTACTGCTTAAGCAGGCCGTACTGCTCGGCTATCAAATGGTAGCGGTACACCGGGCGTCCGGTGGCGCCATAGTGAATGCTGGTATAAAGAATGTTAATTTGTGCCAGCCAAATCAGGTACTTACGGCACGAAACCCGAGATATATTTACCGCCGCCGCCAGCTCGTCGGTGGAGAACTCCACATCCGGATGGGCATCAATCCACTGACAGAGGGTACGCAGCGTCTGCGGCGTCAGGCCTTTTGGTAACTTGCGCGAATCGGCGGCTTCCGGCACGCCGCCGTGGAGCAACCGGTCGACGTCCGCTTGTTCATAATAGGGTTGACCGGTCATCAGCTTACGCTTTTCGCGCCAGGCGGTGAGCGCCTCTTCAAACCGTGGAAACTGGAAGGGTTTGATCAGATAGTCCACCACGCCGTAGCGCATCGAGGCCTGAACCGTCGCGGCGTCGGCGGCAGAGGTAATCATTATCACGTCGATAGCCCGCCCGGACGCGCGTATGGCGGGCAGCAGATCGAGGCCGCTATCCTGCTGCATGTAGACATCCAGCAGCACCAGATCGATCTCCAGATCCTTGTCGTTAACCATCTCCCTGGCTTTACTCAGCGTCGACGCGGTGCCGCTGCAGCGGAAGCCGCTGACTCGCCCCACGTACAGGCGATTCAGTTCGGCAACCATGGCATCATCGTCAACAATTAATACATTTATCACGCACTTTTCCTTTTACTGTCCCACGGGAGATGAACGAAAAATTGGGTAAACACGCCGGGTTCGGATTCCACGGCCAGCGACCCGCCAAGTTCGCGAAGCTGCTGGCTGGCGAGAAACAGCCCGACGCCGCGGTTTTCGCCTTTAGTCGAGAAGCCCTTATTAAAAATATCATCGATAAACGCTTCCGGGATACCGGGACCATCATCGCTGACTTCGCCGCTTAACCAGCCGTTCTGATAGTGCAGCAGCAGGCCGACTTCGCCTTCGGCCTGGCCGCTCATGGCATCCAGCGCATTCTCGATTAAATTGCCCAGCACCGTAACCAACACGGTAATCTGTTTTTCATTCGGGCAGTCGGGTACCAGGCTCTCTTCGGCGAGGGTGAGGGTAAACCCCCGCTCTTTAGCGCGCTGAATTTTGCCGATCAAAAAGCCGGCCACCACCGGTGATTTAATTCGGTGCTGGATTTCGCCGATATCCGCCTGATAGGTGTGGGCGGTCTGCAGCACGTACTCCTCCAGCTTGTCGTAGCTTTTCATGTTCAACAGGCCGAGAATCACGTGCAGCTTATTCATAAATTCATGCGATGTAGTGCGCAGGGCATCGACATAGTTCACCATCCCGTCGAGCCGCTGCAGCAGCTGGCTGACTTCGGTTTTGTCACGAAAAGTGCTAATTGCGCCGACCACGTCATCCCCGTCGCGAACGGGGACCGTGTTGCTGATCAGCAGCAGACCGTTGCACCCCAGCTCGCGATCGTAAATCGGCTCGCCGGTTTGCAGAACCTCCTGCAAATCCGCCAGCAGCGGCGTTTGCGCGATGTCGCTATCGGGGCCGCTGAACAGGATATCCCGCGCGGCGGGGTTAATCAGCGTCACCTGGCCGTCGGCGTCCACCGCCACCACGCCCTCTTTTAAAGAATGCAGCATCGCCTGTCGCTGCTGGAACTGCGTCGAGATCTCCTGCGGCTCAAGGCCCAGCAAAACACGCTTCAGGCCGCGAACCAGGCTCCAGGTGCCGACGGCACATACAACCGCGCTGAACAGCACGGTCAGGATCACGTCCCAGCGGCTGGCGGCGATCTGCGTATCCACTTTGCTTAGCGAAATGCCAATCGCCACCACGCCGATTTGCCGACGGTTATCGTCAAATACTGGGGTGAATACCCGCAGCGCCGGAGCCAGCACGCCGTGGTTGACAGCGACGTTCTCCTTGCCCGCCAGCGTGGGCCGGATGTCATCGCCGATGAAGGGTTTGCCGATAATCTGGCTATTGGGATGCGAGTAGCGAATACCGTCCATATTGGTGACGACGGCAAACAGCAGGCCGTTGCGTCTGGCGACGGCCTGCGCCAGCGGCTGGATAATACCGCTCTCCGGCGGCAGCGTCAGGCCACGCTTGACTTCCGGGGTGTCGGCCAGCGTCCGCGCCACCGCCAGCGCCGTATCTTTCACGCCGTCGCGGGTGGCGCCGCTAATCTGCATAAACCACAGGGCATAGACCAGAATCAGTACTGAACCGATCACGCTGCCGATCATTAAGGTCACGGCGGTGCTCAGCTTCATACTCATTGCGCGTTTGCGCGCGGGCGACGCCGGCTGCGCGAATTCATTCATACCCACCCCTGGACAAAACGTTTAGACAGTATTATCGCTGAACGAGCAGCTTTCATAAAGCCGTGTAATAAAAGCAAAATCAGCCTGACAGCCAGTCTGGCGGTCGCTATCTGCCGCCGACAGCCAGCAGATAGTCGATAAATGCCCGCAGCGGCGATGCCATTTGCTTACGGCTGGGGTAGTAAACGTAAAAACCGGGGAAGGCCGGGGTCCACTCTTTCAATAGCTGAACTAGCTGGCCTGTCTCAAGCCAGGGATCGACCTGATGGGCAAATTGATAGGCAATACCTGTGCCCTTGAGGGCTAACGGCGTCAGCATGGCCGGCTCATCGACAATGATGGGTCCTTTGACCACAATCTCGCAGCTTTCGCCGTCGCGCTGAAACTCCCAGCGATACACGCTGGCATCGCTTGGCCTACGATAGGTCAGGCAAGGATGCTGCAGCAAATCCTGCGGTTTATGGAGCTGCGGCGCCTGCGCCAGGTAGCGCGGCGAGGCGACGACTTTCATTTCGAGGTCGCCGCTCAGCCTGACGGCAACCATATCCTGATGGAGCTTTTCACCGAGACGAATTCCGGCATCAAAACCTGCCGAAACGATATCGACCAAAGCGTCATCAGTGACGATATCCAGCTCAATTTTGGGGTAGCGCTGCATAAAGCCGCCCAGCAGCGGCGCCAGATAATGAATCGCGGCGATGCGCGAAACATTGAGACGCAGGCGGCCCGCAGGCGCGCTGGCCGTCTGGGCATCGGTCACCGCATCCTGGAGAGCCGCCAGCGCAGGGGCCAGCCGCTGCATCATGCGCTTGCCGGCCTCGCTCGGCGCGACGCTGCGCGTGGTCCGGTGTAATAAACGTACGCCGATGCGCTCCTCGAGACGACGGATGGTTGCGCTTAAGGTGGAGGTCGTGACGCCGAGATGCGCCGCCGCCCGGGTAAAACTGCCTTGCTCAACGACCATCGCGAAGGCTCTTAATTCCGCAAAATCACTTCCGCGCATTATGGCGATTTCCCCAAACAGTCTTGTTGATAATAGGCATATTATCAAACAGTCTCCCGCTGGTTACCATCCTGATGAATATCATTTAACGGACAGGGGAAACGACGATGGCGAGATTTAGCGCAAAAAGAGTTCTTATCACCGGTGCGACCAGCGGGATTGGGCTTGCCGGAGCAAAGCGTATCGATAGCGAAGGCGGTTGGGTGATTGCTACCGGACGCGATCCCCGACGGCTGGCGCTGCTACGCGGGCAGCTCTCGGATCGGGCCAGGGTCATCGACAACGATGCCAGCGATCCCCTGACCGGCGAGGCGCTGGCCGAGGAAATTCACGCCTCCGGCGGGCTTGATGGTCTGTGGCTCAATGCCGGATATGCCGCCGTTGGAGAGCTATCGCAGATTGATGCCGCGGCCTTTGACCAAATGATGGCGACCAACGTGCGCGGGCCGGTTCTCCAGATGGCGGCGCTCGCCGGGAAGCTTAATCCAGGGGCCTCGGTGGTGGTGACGGCATCCACCTCCGCTTATGAGGGGGCCGCGGCGGCGAGCCTCTATTCGGCGACAAAAGGGGCGCTGATTTCATTAACCCGCTGCTGGGCATCGGCGTTAGGCGAAAAAAATATTCGCGTTAACGCCCTGGTTCCCGGTCCGATCGATACCGATTTTCGTCATTTTATGCGCGATGAGGTGCGCCGGGAGTTTGAAGCCTCGGTTGTCAGCCGCCTGGCGCTTCACCGTCAGGGGACGGCGGCTGAAGCGGCTGAAGTGGCGCTGTTTCTGCTTTCCGATGCGGCGTCATTCGTCAGCGGAGGCCAGTACGCCGTTGATGGCGGGCTGACCCTGCGCTAATTCACCCTTGACGTCTTAGCTTAACCTCGTCGCGCCTGTGGTTGGATAACGACCAATCGGCAGCTGAATGGCTTCAGGGGAGCGAAAACTGTGACTCCGGTGGCGGTAACGCGCGTCGCTTAAGCTTTACACTGCCATTAATAGCCATGGTCAATGAAAGGGTTTGCCTCAGGCCTGCGCTTTCGTCCCGGAAGGTTCTTTCGCATTTAAATGGAGGTTTTTATGAGCAGTAAGCCAACCGCTTCAATGATGGAACGACGCCACCCTGAAACCACCCATATTGATAGTCTTGCTACCCTCGATATGCTGACGCTGCTGCACAAGGATGATAAGCAGATTGCCGATGCCATTGAGGTCTGTCTGCCGGCTATCGCGCGCCTGATTGATAACGCGACGGCGACGCTTAGTCGGGGAGGGCGGCTGATAATTGTGGGGGCCGGGGCATCGGGCCATGCCGCCGTGCAGGCGGTGAGTGAATTTACCCCGGAAGGAAAACACTCGCTGGTCGGGCTTAGCGCCGGCGGGCCGACCGCCACGCGGCAGGAGCAGGACGCCGCGGCGAATAACTACGACCTTGGGGCTTTTGAACTTCAGGCGCTGCAGTTCAGCAACCAGGATATGCTGCTGGCGCTGACGGTCAGCGGTAAAACGCCGTGGGTCTGGGGAGCGATGCGCCATGCCTGGTCGCTGGGCGCGCCGATTGCGGTTGTGACGCAGCAGGCCACGAGCGAAGCCGCGCAGCTGGCGGATATCATCATCGCCCCGCAAACCGGACCGGAGGCGGTGGCGGGCTTTGGTAATCCGAAAGCGCAAATCGCGCAGCGGCAGATCCTTAACATGCTGACCACCGGGCTGGCGATTCGCGCGGGAAGGGTATATCAAAACCTGCGGGTCGATCTGCAGGCCAGCACCCCGCACGAGGCCGAGCGGCAGATAGCCATCGTGATGGCGGCGACGGCGTGTTCGCGCAGCGAGGCCAAAGCCGCGCTGGCCAGCTGCAATCAGCACTGCCGGACGGCGATATTCATGTTACTCAGCGGGCTGGATGCCTGGCAGGCGCGCGAGCTGCTGGCAGAGCACAACGACCATCTGCGGATTGCGCTGCGCGCGGCCCATACGGTAGCCTGAATGAACGTACCCGGCGCGTATTCGCGCCGGGTGATAAATTTAATTCGTCTACAGCGCTGGCGTTATTCCCCACCTTTTATCCTTTTATTTTTTTATTCCTGCACGGGTAAATCACTATTGCTTTCCCTATTCTCCATGCTGGCGTTATTTTTACTTTTTTAAGTTAAAAAACCAGGTAAATAGTAATTAGCTATGTGTGCGAAAGTGTAAATGATATTTTAAAATAAAGTAAAAGTGCGTTAATATGCCCGCTCTTATTACACTTGTGCTATGTGATATTTCTATTATGCCTGCAATTAAAAATACGATTATATCTATGACCGCATTAGCGATGTTCGTCAGTACGGCGACTTTCGCAAATGACGATACCTCGAAAAAAACCGATTTCCTGCTGATTGGCGGCGGCATTATGAGCGCGTCGCTGGGGACCTGGCTGCATGAACTCCAGCCGGACTGGAAGCAGGTCATGGTTGAGAAGCTGGATGGCGTCGCGCTGGAGTCCTCTAACGGCTGGAACAACGCCGGTACCGGACACTCGGCGAATATGGAACTGAACTATACGCCGGAACGCCCGGACGGCACCATCGACGTCAGCAAAGCGCTGGATATTAACGAACAGTTTATGATCTCCCGCCAGTTCTGGACGGCGCAGGTTAAACGCGGCATTTTGCACGATCCGCACTCCTTTATTAACTCCACCCCGCACATGAGTTTCGTCTGGGGAGATAACGTCGATTATCTGCAAAAACGCTACGCCGCGCTGCAGCAGACTACGTTATTCCAGGGGATGAAATTCTCTACCGACCACGCGCAAATAAAAGAGTGGGCGCCGCTGGTGATGGAAGGGCGCGATCCGCAGCAGCGCGTTGCGGCGACCTGGACTCCGGTGGGTACCGACGTTAACTATGGGGAAATAACTCGCCAGCTGATCGGTAGCCTGAAGAAAAATAACAACTTCACGCTGCAAACGTCTTCAGAAGTTACCGATTTTAAACGCAACGCCGATAATTCCTGGCACGTAACGATTAAAAATGTGAATAGCGGCGAGGAGCAGGCGATCGATGCGAAATACGTATTTATCGGCGCCGGCGGCGGCGCGCTGAAATTACTGCAAAAAACCGGTATTCCGGAAGCGGATAATTACGCCGGTTTCCCGGTAGGCGGCTCCTTCCTGATGACTGAAAACCCGGCGGTGACCAAAGCGCACCAGCAGAAAGTTTACGGTCAGGCCTCGGTGGGCGCGCCGCCGATGTCGGTCCCGCACCTTGATGCCCGTTTCCTCGACGGCAAGCGCGTGGTGCTGTTTGGGCCATTCGCCACCTTCTCGACAAAATTCCTGAAAAACGGTTCGTTCCTCGATCTGCTGAGCACCACCACCACTGATAACGTGCTGCCGATGACCCACGTGGGTCTGGACAACTTCGATCTGGTGAAATATCTCATTAGCCAGGTGATGCTGAGCGACGACGATCGTTTTGCGGCGCTGAAAGAGTATTACCCAGGCGCGCGTAAAGAGGACTGGAAGCTGATTCAGGCCGGTCAGCGCGTACAGATCATCAAAAAAGACGCAGAGAAGGGCGGCGTGCTGAAGCTGGGCACCGAAGTGGTGGTCGACGAGCAGAAAACCATCTCCGCGCTGCTGGGCGCTTCGCCGGGGGCTTCTACCGCCGCGCCGATTACCCTGAACGTAATTAAGCAGATGTTCCCTGAGCAGTTTAATTCGGCGGAATGGCAGCGCCGTATTCACGATATCGTACCGAGCTACGGCCAGAAGCTGAACGGCAACGTCGCGCTGACCCAGCAGGTTTGGGATGACACTGCGGCTACGCTACAATTGACCAAACCGCCGGTGATTGAGATGAACGCCACCGCGCCGGTGATGACCGCCAAACCGGCGGAGCCGAAGGCGGAGACTTCACCGCAGCACGATATGGCGCTGTAAGCCCGCGCCGTTGACATTGCCCGGTGGCGGCTGATGCCTCACCGGGCCTACGAGCCTCTCTTCGCCGTCCCGGCGAAAACGATACATTGTCATTATCTCTCTCCTCGCGCTGATATCCCCCTTCCGGCTAATCCTTCATTGGTTAATTGCGGTTATACTGTCTTGAAATTACGAAAGAAAATGCGGATGAAGACAGAAATGCGGAGCGCAGGGCAATGAAAGACGACATTAATCAGGACATCACCTTCCGCAAGCTGTCGGTATTTATGATGTTTATGGCTAAGGGCAATATCGCCAGAACCGCTGAAGCTATGCAGCTGAGCGGCGTCAGCGTTCACCGGGCGCTGCATACCCTGGAAGAGGGCGTTGGCTGCCCGCTGTTTATTCATAAAGGGCGCAATTTGTTGCCGCTGCCGGCGGCGTGGACGCTGCTGGAGTACTGCCAGGACGTGATGAGCCTGATGACCCGCGGACTGGAGGCGACGCGCAAAGTAGCCGGCGTCGGGCAGGGGCGGCTGCGTATCGGTACGCTGTACTCGCTGACCCTGGAAACCGTGCCGCGCATTATTATGGGCATGAAGCTGCGTCGTCCGGAACTGGAGCTGGATCTCACCATGGGCTCCAATCAGATGCTGCTGGATATGCTCGAAGATGACGCGCTCGATGCGATCCTGATCGCCACCAATGAAGGTGAATTCAATAATTCGGCTTTTGATGTGGTCCCGCTGTTTGAGGATGATATCTTTCTCGCCGCTCCGGCGACGGAGCAGCTCGATACCACCGCCCCCGCCGAACTGCGCGATTACGCCGGGCGTAAGTTCGTTTCGCTGGCGGAAGGCTTCGCTACCTATGCCGGATTTCAGGACGCTTTTCAGGTGGCCGGATTTGAGCCTGAAATCGTCACCCGGGTCAATGATATCTTTTCGATGATTAGCCTGGTGCAGGCGGGCGTAGGTTTTGCCCTGCTGCCGGGCCGCATGAAAAAGGTTTATGAAAACGACGTCCAGCTGTTGAAGCTGGCGGAGCCGTATCAGATGCGCCAGCTGATCTCCATTGTCTACTCGCACCATCGCGAGCGCGACGCCGACCTGCTGGCGCTGGCTGCTGAAGGGCGGATGTACGCCCGTAGCCTCAGCCGTTAAGCCGGTTCGCCAGGTGACGGGCGACGTCGATACCGCTGCGCTCCAGCGAAATGCACTCTCCCTGCCAGCCCGCCTGGCGGGTGAGGCAGGTCAGCACGCCGCCGGGCGGCATCTCGAACGCCAGCCGCGCCTCCCGTTCATCAGCGGCAATCATCGCCTCCTGCCAGCGAACGGTTCGCGCCATATTCAGCGCCAGATCGTCGGCTATTCGCAACGGGTCCCATAACACACGCGCCGTGGAGCCGCTCAGATACGCGCAGCGCGGTCTTCTGAGGGTGACTTCAGCGAATGCTTTTGCCAGCTCCGCCGCCGGTTTATCCAACAGCGCGCAGTGCGAAGGGACACTGACCGTCAGCCGCTGCGCTTTACTGGCGCCAGCCGCCAGCGCCAGCCCGGCCACGCGCGCCATCTCATCGTCGCGTCCGGCAATCACAATCTGCGTTTCAGCGTTAAGGTTGGCGATATAGAGGTCGCTGTCGTCAATCAGCTGTTCCACGCGGTCGAGCGTCAGGCCCATAATGGCGGTGAGCCCGTAGCCGTGGGGATAAGCCTGCTCCATTAAATCGCCGCGTAGTGCCACCAGCCGCAGAGCGTCGCTAAACGCCAGCGCATCGGCAATCACCGCCGCCGGGAAAGCCCCAATCGACAGGCCGCTAACCATGTCCGGATTCACTCCATGACGCCGCAGTTCTCGCGCCCAGGCGACGCCTGCGATCAGCAGGCACAGCTGAACCGCACGCGTGTGTTTTAACGCTGCGGCGCTATCTAAATGGTCTATTTCTTCGCCGAGCACGGTCCGCGCTTCGGCGAGAATATTCTGGCGGTCGGGAAGGCCGGCCAGCATATCCGGCCGCTGGTTTCCCTGACCGGGAAAGGTAAAGAGAATTTTCATGCTTCCTCCCTGTTCCAGGGTGCCGCGGTCAGGCGCGCGCCGCGGGACGTTTTCAGCAGGACGCGACCATCGCGCAGCCACTCGTTTAGCGCAAATGCCCCGGCGGGCGTTTCGACCTGGGTATCCGCCCGGCACGGCAGCTGCGCGACGCGGGACTGCCAGGCGAGCAGCGCCTCGCGGGGAAGCGGCAGCGGCGCGCGGATCAGCAGATCGAGATCGCTGGCCGCGTGCAGCACGGGAATTTCGGTGGCCAGCGCGTAGCCGGTACCGCCGGTAATGCCCCAGCGCCACGACCAGGGGTGCAAGGTCAGTGATATCGCCGCCTGAAGCGGCGGCTGAGAGACAAACGGCGAGCGCAGAAGCCGTTGGCGATCGGCGAGGGCTTCCGGGCTGACGATACGGACGATATTTTCTCTCCGTACCCAGCCCGCGGCCCGCTGTTCGCGCTTCACGCCCCGTACGCCCACCGGAACGCGGGCGGCGGCATCAACGTCGCGTCGTACCACCACCGGCAGACTAATACGCCAGTGTTGTGCGACCCAGGGCTCCTCAATCGCCTCCAGCGCTGCGGTATTATTCAACCAGATTAAATCGTGAGGACGCGGCGTTGATGACATCGTTAGATCCCTGACGTTAAAGTGATAAACAGCGGCAGCGACAGGATACACAGAACCGAGCTTAACAGCAGCACCGCTTCCGCATCCGGCGACTGCACGCCAAAGCGGTTGCCGAAGACCACGCCGAAGAAACCGGCCGCGAGGGCAATCATCAGAATCGCGGTAATGGCGATAGAACCGTGCAGCCCCAGCAGCATCACCAGACCCCAGGCGATAAACGGCTGCACCAGCAGTTTAACAACGGTAGAGGTGGCAATCAGCGTATTGAGCTGCAGCTTGCGCGCTGACAGAATCACCCCGGTGAGGAACAGCGCCGCGGCGGTCGCCGCCAGGCCCAGCGGTTTGATAGAGGCCAGCAGCAGATCCGGCATTTTGATACCGATCGCCGAGAGCACAACCCCCAGTAGCGGACCCCAGACAATCGGTTTTTTGACCGAACGCCACATCAGTACCGGCAGCATCGCCAGCGTTGAACCGCTGTTCTCTCCGGCGGCGAGCGCTTTTTCACGCTCCAGAATCAGCAGGCAGAACGGCGTCATCAGTACCGAGCCGCAGGCGATGGAAACGGCGACGGAGAGTGAGGTTGACGCGCCTTCGCCGAGCACGCTGCCCAGAATCGGGAGACCAAGGGCGGCGTAGTTCGGCAGCGCTACGGTCAGGGTGAGCACGGCGGCATCCTGCGGCGAGCGCTTAAAGACGCGGGTGGCGAGGAAGTAAATGGCCGCATAGGTAATCCACATCGCCCCGGTGAGCACCAGTACCAGCGGCGATTGCGCGACGATACCGTTCCAGGGGGTTTGCACCGTGGCGCTAAACAGCGTCGCGGGCAAGGCGAAATCCATTACGAAAATGTTGAGTAACGAGACGTTTTTGTTATCGACCATTTTGGCCTTACCGGCCCAGAAGCCCAGCAGCATGATGACAAAAATCGGCGCGAGGGCATGAATAATCACATAAGTCATAAATCACCTGTTAATAAAATAGAGTACTGGCGCGATTGTTATAATTTCTAAAAGCGGTCTCTTCCTGAGGCACGCTATCGGTGCCTCAGGCGGCCGCTTCCGGCAGGTTTTCTTCTACTTAGGGACTGGACTACCAGCTGGCGCGCATGCGATCGCGCACTCGTTGGGAACTACGGCGGTTCTCTGCGCCAAGGCGGCACTTCAGTGAGGCATCCCGACGGGCGTCAGCGATGGCGTCGCGCAGGGTATCGGTGACCAGCGTCAGATCGCGGGTGTCCGGTGCGTCAGGATTGCTGATATCCAGCAGGGCGGAGAGCAGGCCAAGCGTCGCGTAGTTGCTGACGTCATAAGCCATCGGCGGGATGGTGGCCGCCAGTTTCTCCAGCGCCTCAACGCTACGTAGCGTGATACGCGCGGCGGATTCTTTGCCCATGGCGTGCACCAGTACGCCGGCGTCATTAAAGGCGATCAGGCGATTGGCCTGGTAACCGTGGGCCAGAAACGCCCCGGACATCGCTTTGCCGACAATCAGGCCAATCACCGGATGCCCGGCAAGACGCGCCTTCGCATACGCGCCCGCCGCGCCGGCCAAAGCCTGATGAATACCAAAGGCTTCTTCACGACGGCCGTAGGCCTGGCTGGGGACATCAATGACCGCAATAATCGGGCGCTTCACCGTTTTATCCGCATCGGCGTCGATAGTTTCGTTGACCACTTTCGCCAGCGTCCAGCCTTCAAGCAGGCCGACTTCGCCGTTGGCGGCGCGCGGGTAATGGTTATTGGCATCCGGCACCACGGCGATAAAACGGGCGGTTTCACCGTTACAATCGGCGTCGGCAACCTGCACCGAGGGGCACAGACCGGTCATTAGCGGGGCGTTCGGCGCCAGCTGGTTTAGCCACAGCGCGGCGCGATTTGTGAACTGGCTCATTATTTCTCCTCCCGGGCGAATAGCTGTTTGATCTGCGCGGTATCCGCCTGCTGGCGGGTATCGAAGCGGGTCAAACGGGTCAGGAAATCCTCATATTTGTCGCTGCGATGCCGGGCGGGAACGCCTTTGGCTATCGCCTCGTTCATTGCGGCTTTCACCGCGTTAACGCCGTCGCCGACCAGGGCATCCACCAGACCGCTGGCGTAGCGAATTTCGCCGCCGGTCATGCTCCAGATAAACGGACGGTCGCGGGAGTCGTACTCTTCAATCCCCGCTTCCTGTTCGATAACCTGCGGTCCGTT
Organism: Klebsiella sp. BDA134-6; assembly: GCF_015601345.1. Classification (NCBI taxonomy): domain Bacteria; kingdom Pseudomonadati; phylum Pseudomonadota; class Gammaproteobacteria; order Enterobacterales; family Enterobacteriaceae; genus Klebsiella; species Klebsiella sp. BDA134-6. Next base: position 3,236,968 of record NZ_CP064784.1, on the reverse strand, counting down.
GAGCCCCAGACGCGCTTCACGGGTGACAATCAGGTAGCTGCACAGCGCCGCGGCGATGGACATCCCGCCGAAGCAGCCAACGGTTCCGGCGACAATACCGACCACCGGGGTATAGCGGCGCAGATCGACAATCGCGGCATGAATATCAGCGATGGCGGCAAGCCCCAGGTTGGCCTCCTGCAGGCGCACGCCGCCGGTTTCCAGGCACAGCACCGCCTGGGTAGGAATACCGTTGCGGTTATCTTCCGCCGCCAGCTCAAGGGCGGCAGCCATTTTCGCGCCGGAGACTTCGCCCATGCTGCCGCCCTGGAAGGTGCCTTCAATAGCGATAACCACCGCGGGCTGGCCGTTAATGGTACCTTTCGCGACCACCATACCGTCGTCGGACTGCGGGACGATGCCCTGTGCGCCCAGCCACGGCGACATGATGCCTTCGAACGGGTCCAGCAGTTCACGATAGCTGCCGTCATCCAGCAGGAGACGGGCGCGTTCGCGGGCGCGGAGTTCAATAAAGCTGCGATCGTTACGCATGAGCCACCTCCTCAAATACCTGTTCAATGCGGATCCGCGCGACGCCGGGGGTGGCGCCAAAGTCGTGGATGACCAGCTCTCCACCGGGGAGACCGTTAATCAGGCTCAGCCGTTCGAACAGCGCGTTCCAGCGCGCCAGGCTGTTGTCCACGGAGGTGGTGATCTCCACATTGAGCGTATTGCTCTGCCCGGCGGTGTAGAGCACTTCCATATCGCCGGAGCCAACTACGCCTGCCAGCGCTTTGCCGCTGAGGGCGCGGTTGGCAGGGAATGACAATTTAATCTGTTCCATAACATCCTCTGAATGCGTTAAGCGGAAACCCGGTCGAGAAACAGGGTGGCGGCAAGAAGGTCCGCCGCGCCACCTGGCGAGGCGTTCTGCGCCAGCATCTGCGCATCAAGACGCGCCAGCGCGGCTCGCCCCAGGACCGTTGCACATCCTCCGACGGCCAGCACCTCGCCTGCGCCTTGCCGCATTGCCTCAAGACCCGCCATCCCCGCGCGGGAGAGCACGCAGGTATCGCTAAGCGAGGTCATAATCGCCATCAGCGCGTCGAGACGGGCCTGCTCCTCGCTGGCCCCTTCGGTCCGGCTGCGCAATAGCTGCGGCAGCGCCAGGGTGGTGATATGCGGGAAAGCGCGCTGCGCTTCTTCCCGCGCGCCCGGAACCTGCCAGCGGCGGCTGGCGCGCAGGCCTTTACTGAAGGTCTTTGGCGCGCCGGCGTCCGGCAGACGGGCGAGGGCGGCGGCGGTTTCCGTAATTCTTTGTGCATGCCCCTCTCCCCCGAGCATCGCCGTCGCGCTCACCAGCAGGCCCAGCGCCCAGATAGCGCCGCGGTGGGTATTGACTCCCGAGGTCGCCTGCATCATCTGCGCTTCGCCTTCGCGTCCCAGACGGCCGACGGTTTCGCGCAGGGCGATATCAGCCGGTCGCCGCCAGCTCTGCTGTGCCAGCGCATGAAACGTTGGCTGCAGGCTACGGGCGGAGCGCTCCATCAGCGCCAGGTTCAGGTCCTGATGCGCGCCGTTGCCGCGACTGTCGACCAGACCCGGTTTGGGGCTGAGTCTTGCTTCGTCAATCAGGCAGATGCTGGCAGTTTGGGCCAGCCAGCGGGCGCGGGTTTCGGCAATTTGGGAAGAGAGTTTTTTCATTACCAGCTCCGGAATTTTGCCGGCGGGTTGTAAAGCCCGTCGGACCACTCAACCAGGTCGGCTACGCTGCCGGCGGCGAGCAGGGAACGGGTGGCGTCGCTGCGGCGGATACCGATATCTTCCGGATAGACGACTTTGCCGCTTTGGCGCAGTTCGGCCACGCGTTTGGCGTCCACGCCGAGGCCGATGTCGGTGATCCCCGCTACCGCTGCGACCATTGCCCGGCGTTCTTCAAGGCTTTCCGCCCGATAGAGATAGGCAATGCCTTCCTCGGTCAGCACGTGGGTGACGTCATCGCCGTAAATCATTACCGGCGCCAGCGGCATCCCGGAGGTTTTGGCCACTTCAACGGCGTCGAGTTTTTCCACGAAGGTTGGCTTCACGCCCGCCTGGAAGGTTTCCACCATCTGCACAACCAGCTTTTTACCGCGCTGCATCGGGTCCGGTTCGGTAATCATGTTGAGCCATGCCGGGGTGGCGTGACGGCGGCCGTGCGGGTCGTGGCCCATATTCGGCGCGCCGCCGAAGCCGGAGAGGCGGCCGCGGGTTACCGTCGAGGAGTTGGCGTAGCCGTCAACCTGGAGGGTCGAGCCGATAAACATATCCACCGCATACTGTCCCGCCAGCTGGCAAAACGCGCGGTTGGAACGCATGGAGCCGTCGGCGCCGGTAAAGAAGATATCCGGGCGTGCGCGAATGTACTCTTCCATTCCCAACTCGCCACCGAAGCAGTGCACGCTCTCGACCCAACCGCTTTCAATGGCCGGAATAAGGGTCGGGTGAGGGTTCAGCGTCCAGTGTTTACAGATTTTGCCCTTCAGGCCGAGCCGTTCGCCGTAGGTCGGCAGCAGCAGTTCGATAGCGGCGGTGTTAAAGCCGATCCCGTGGTTCAGGGATTGCACCTGATGCTCGGCGTAGATGCCTTTAATCGCCATCATCGCCATCAGGATATGCTCCTGCTTAATCAGACGCGGGTCGCGGGTAAACAGCGGCTCGATAAAAAATGGTTTATCGGCGACAACGATATAGTCAATCCACGAACCGGGGATGTCCACGCGCGGCAGATCGCACTCGTCATCAACCAGTTCGTTGACCTGCGCAATGACGATGCCGTCGTGGAACGCGGCGGCTTCCACCAGCGCCGGAGTGTCTTCGGTGCTTGGCCCGGTGTAGAGGTTGCCCTTGCGGTCAGCTTTATAACCGGCGATCAGCGCCACGTTCGGCGACAGATCCACGTACAGGCGGGAGTAAAGTTCGATATAGGTGTGAATCGCGCCGATTTCCAGCAGGCCATCTTCCAGCAGCTGCGAAATACGCAGGCTTTGGGTACCGGAAAAAGAGAAATCGAGCTTGCGGGCGATGCCTTTTTCGAAAAGATCCAGGTGCTCGCTGCGCCCGACGCTCGGCATAATCATATGCAGGTCGTGAATTTTTTGCGGGTTAACCTCCGCCAGCATCCGCGAAAGGAAATCTGCCTGTTTCTGGTTATTGCCTTCCAGTACCACCCGGTCGCCGGGGGCCAGCAGATGTTCCAGTACGGCAACCAGCTGGTCAGTGGGGATCACTTTGCCGGAGATCTTCGCCTCGGCCAGTCGCCGCTGTTTTTCCGTACGGCGACGGTTCCAGACTCTCCCCGTCGTTTGTTCGGCATTCATTATTAACCTCCTGATTCGACAAATCGTTTTGATTGTCCTGGTGTGGGTGTAAGTGTGCGTCCCGAGGTGGTGGGTATCAATTAAGGCCGATGGCGAATCGTTAGCGTAAGAGTAATGAATGGCGGGGCAGAGATGTGATGTCGATCAATAATGGCTGCGAATGATTGGTCTACGAGTGGGGGACGTACCGGGTTGAGGCATTGGCGCGGCTTCCCGGCTCGCACTGCGTTTAGCCGGCTACAGGTTAAGGGTCGTCTACGCGCCGGTAGCCCGGACAGATGCGCCAGCATCTGCCCGGGGAGCCGCGATCAATGTAGTTAGTTTTTACTTAAATCACTCAGCAGGAAAGCAATACTCTGCCCGGCCACCGTCTGTTCGAGAGCGATTTTGACAATAATCGTCAATGGTACCGAGAGGAGCATCCCCACCGGGCCCAGCAGCCAGCCCCAGAATATCAATGACAGGAAGACCACCAGCGTCGATAGCCCAAGCCCGCGGCCCATAATGCGCGGTTCAAGAATATTGCCGAACACCAGGTTAATCACCAGATAGCCCGCCAGGACCACCAGCGCTTCGTACAGACCGCCAAATACCAGTACCTGCAGGATCGGCGGGATAGCCGCGAGAACCGAACCGATATTGGGAATGTAGTTGAGCGCAAAAGCCAGCAGTCCCCACATAAAGGCAAAGCGGACGTCCAGCAGCACCAGCATTCCCCAGACCACCAGCCCGGTTACCAGGCTAATGGCGGTTTTAAGCACCAGATAGTGAGAGACGCTATCCAGCGCGCGCTGAATCGCGCCCATTCCCTCCACTGGCCGCGACATCAGCTGCTGCAGCTTCGCGGGAAGCTGCGGCACTTCCAGCAGCATAAACACCACCGTCAGCAGCAACAGGAAGATAGAGGACATCGCGTTGGAAAGCTGGGTAAGCAGCCCGGTTACCAGGGTCATCACCGCGTTGGGGTCTATATATTTATTCAGTTCCACCACCGACACGGTAAAGCCGAAGCGCTGTAGCCACGGCGCGACGGTCTGCATCGGTTCATAGAGATAGTTGCGATACTGCGGCAGGGTGCGCGCAAGCTCGTTAAGCGAGGTGCCGAGCGAGGCCAGCAGCACCACGGCCAGCAGGACAATCACGCCGACCAGGAGCGAAATCGCCAGCACCCGCGGCACCCGGCAGCGCACCATCAGTTGAACCAGCGGGTTAATCACCACCGCCAGAAAGATAGCCAGCACAAAAGGCACGATAATATCCGCCGCGAAGCGGATGCCTGTAAGGATGATAACCAGCATGCCGAGCATGATGACTATTTTTAAGCCGTTAAGCGTGATGATGGGTTTGGCCATACCGCTCCCTGCGAGAGAAAAAATGGGGTCTAATATGAGTCATTGTAGACGTTGGCAAAGTCGGCGTCTCAACGCGTCGCCTCAGTTAAAATGAAAAAAACGACCCATTAATAAATAATGGCTGGAACGATATCATAATGGCGTTTGCTATCGGAAAAAACTAATCCAAATCAAATAGCCGAGGTAAAGAACTGCAAAGACTTTGAGTTAAATGTGGCGTTATGGTACAAATCTGCGTGTGTATAACTACAGAGGACAATTTTCATCCGCAAATGATGAGAAGCAATACCGCGGATAATTGTAATTTTATGGACAATCAGTTCAGGATGTATATTTCGCTTCACCCTGCAGTCTCCCACTCTAACTCCCGCTTCCTCGGCGAGCAGCACTGGCGCTCGGCGCTTTAGTCTTCTTCTCTCTGCCTGAGCTGGCGCGCTGCGCACGGCTAAACTAACGTCAGAATTTTTCCGGTTTACTTCGCTGTAAGCCCTAATGGATTATATTCTCAAGCAGGAGAAGGGATCATGTTTTATTGGATATTATTAGCTTTAGCTATCGTTGCTGAAATTACCGGCACTTTGTCGATGAAATGGGCAAGCGTAAGCGGCGGCCATACTGGTTTTATTTTAATGCTGGTGATGATTGCGCTTTCCTATATTTTCCTGGCTTTCGCCGTGAAAAAAATCGCCCTCGGCGTGGCCTATGCCCTATGGGAAGGGATCGGCATTTTACTGATCACGATTTTCAGCGTTCTGCTGTTTGATGAAACGCTGTCGACGATAAAAATCGCCGGTCTGGTTACCCTGGTCGCCGGGATTGTATTGATCAAATCGGGAACGCAGAAAGCGGTGAAATCGGGCAAGGAGAAAACTCATGCAACAGTTTGAGTGGGTCCATGCCGCCTGGCTGGCGCTGGCTATCGCGCTGGAAATTATGGCCAACGTTTTTCTGAAGTTTTCCGACGGTTTTCGACGTAAGTTCTATGGCCTTATGTCGCTGGCGGCGGTTCTTGGCGCCTTTAGCGCGCTTTCGCAGGCGGTCAAAGGGATTGACCTGTCGGTGGCCTATGCGCTGTGGGGCGGTTTCGGTATCGCGGCGACCATTGCCGCCGGCTGGGTGCTGTTTGGCCAGCGCCTGAATCATAAAGGCTGGGCTGGCCTGCTCCTGCTGGTGGTCGGCATGGTGTTAATTAAACTCGCCTGATATGATGCCGCCTGTGGATGCGGGCGGCAAATTCTGCTCTCTGTATTACTCTTAAAAAAGAGCCAGTTCGGCGTATTTCGCTACCGGCCGATATGAGGGCAGAACATGATTCATTTGCCAGGCTGGCGCAATATTCCCTCCGCCAGAACGCTTACCATCATGATTGTCCTCGCCGGGATCGGCTTAATCGTGTCCATTATTTCGCTCCTCTACCTCAGCCAGCACCTGATCGGCCTGAAAGCAAACGAAATTGATAAGCATCGTTCCGTGCTATCGGTGGATGGCGCGGTGCAAACCTCGGTGAACCGCGTGCTGTCGCTGGTGATGGATAACGCTATCTGGGACGATGCGGTGCATCAGACTTATACCGACCGGCTCGATCCGCAATGGCTCTATAACTCCTGGGGTTCCGGCTTTAAGATCAATAACCTTTATGACGGCACTTTCGTGCTCGACCAGCACTATCGGGTGCTGTGGGGATCGTTTCGCAGTGAGAGCTTTACCGAGCAGGATACTCAATTTCTCGGCAACGGTTTTCGTTCGCTCATCTCGCAGCATGCCGCCGCCCTGCGCAGCGGCAAAAGCGCTTATGCCGGCATCACCCGAACCCGCGCCGGTATTGCCTTTATTGGCATTGGCCTGATTCGCCCGACGACAGGGCGGCTTCAGGTATATGATGATACGCGTCGCTATCTGGTGATCACCCGTCATATTAATCCGCAAATGCTTGAGCGTCTGGGCGATACGTTTCAGATCCGCAACCTCCACGTCACGCCAGGTAGCGGCGAATACAGTATCCCGCTCCGCACCCAGTCCGGGGAAATCGTTGGCTATCTGAGCTGGCAGCCGGGGCTTCCCGGCGCGGAAGCTTCGCGGGCGGCATCAAACAATATTCGGCTGATCGCCGTCGTGGCGGCGGGGCTGATCCTGCTGTTTATTCTCTTCAGCTGCCTCGGGCTTTACAAGCTGGCGCGCGGCGAAAAGCTGGCGCGCAATATTGCCATGACCGACTGGCTGAGCCGTTTACCAAACCGGCGGGCGCTGATCGAACGTCTTAATCAGGTATGCGAAAACGCGCAGCACCAGACGCAAAGCGTGGTGTTTATCGATCTCGACGGTTTTAAGGATGTTAACGACAACTACGGCCATGATGTTGGCGATGCGCTGATTATTCATATTGCTAAAGAGCTTCGGCAGCGCGTGCCTCCCGAAGGGATGCTGGCGCGAATGGGCGGCGATGAGTTTGCGATGACCGTAAGCGGCGAACAGGCGGTAAATCAGGCGTTGGCCTTTGCCTGGGCGGTGCTGGAACTGTTAAAAGCCCCCGTTATCCTCAACGAACGAAAAATTTATATCAGCGCCAGCATCGGTATCGCCAGCGGTGTCCCGGCAAGCTGTTCCAGCACGGAGCTTTTTCGCCGCGCCGATATTGCCATGTACCACTCGAAAAAAACCGGTAAAGGGCGCACAACCTGGTACGACGAAGCGCTCAGCGACGCGCGGCAGTATCAGCTGAATATCGAAAATGGCATCCGCCAGGGGCTGGAGAACGAAGAGTTTGATGTCTGGTACCAGCCGATCGTCAACGCCGATACGCTGGTTATGGAGGGCGTGGAAGCGCTGTTGCGCTGGCCGCGACGTCCGCAAGGAGCGCTGCCGCCGGACACGTTTATCGGTATTGCCGAAAGTAGCGGTTTGATCTACGCGCTTGGTCAGTTTGTTCTGCAACGCGCCTGTAGCGAGCTGCAGCCTTTAGACGATTTGCTGCTGTCGGTGAATATCTCTCCGGCGCAGTTCCGCGACCCGGAGTTTGAGTCGCGGGTGGTGCAGGTGCTGGGCAGCTGCAATTTCCCGGCCCGTCGGTTGCAGCTAGAGGTTACGGAGAGCTACGTTCTTGAGAATCCCGAGCGTGCGCGGGCGGCGATTGAAAATTTAAGGTCGCTGGGGATCTCGGTGGCGCTCGATGATTTTGGCACCGGCTACTCCAGTATCGGCTATTTACGCAGCTTCAGCTTCGACAGTCTCAAAATTGATAAATCACTGGCCGGGCGGGTGGATGTGGATACCCAGGCGGCGGAGCTGGTGCGCGGTACCGTACGCATTGCCGGGGCGTTGGGCATTACGGTTGTGGCGGAAGGCGTTGAAAATCAGCAACAGCTGGCGCTGCTGCGACGGGCGGGATGCGACAGATTGCAAGGTTTCTTCTTCAGCGAACCGATGCCCGTCGCATCGTTATTGCAGCTGCGTCAGCAGCAAGGTTGACCGCTTACTGGGCGGCCAGCGCCTCAAGCTTATCGCGAAAACCGGTCACCGAGATGGCGCGGTTGTCCGCCCGCCAGCGATCTTTTGCCCCCGGCGCCGAGCTCTGTACCGCGATCACCTGCCAGCCGTCGTCGGTTTTCAGCAGCAGCGGCGAGCCGCTATCGCCGGGTAGCGTATCGCATTGATGGGAGAGCACCGATGTTTGCGCCCAGCCGGTGACCACGCAATCTTCGTGGGTGTAGAGATTATCCAGATGATCTTCCGGATAGCCTGACTGAGTCACTTTTCGTTCTGCCGTCTTCAGTGCGGCGGTCAGATCGGCTTTGCTGCCGCTAAAAATCGGTACCGGCGTTATACCGGAAGGGGCATAGCGCAGGAGGATCAGGCCAAAATCCCACGGCGCTGCGGCGCTGGGAACTATCCAGCCATCGCCGTCGGCCTTAAGCCGTTTGCCCAGCGAAGGGTCCACGCGGCCTTCAATACCGTGAATTTCGTAAACCCAGCCGCCTTTGCGCGAAATAAAGCGCAGCGCGACGGGTTTATCCGGCTTGCCTTTGGGCGGCGTCAGCAGGCAGTGACCGGCGGTGAGCGCCAGGTTGGGGGCGATAAGCGTCGCGGTACAGAGATTACCGCTGGCGGTCTCCAGTTGCCCAATCGCATCCCAGGGTTCGTCCGTGGGATTGCTGACCGGTTTTCGGTCGTCATGACCAAAAAATAGCGTCTTAATATCTTTTGCACTCATGCCTTCATCATCGGCCTGGGCCAGCGCTGGAAACAGGTAAATGGAACACAGTAATAACAGGACGTCTCTACGCATATCACTCTCTGGGGAGATAATTATGTCTATTGAAAGTAGCAGCAGATTTAAGTTTATGAAAGTTAAGAATAATTTTAATTAAGCCAGACGGCAGGCGAAATCAGCGAAAATCGCCGGTCGCTCGCGGATGAATGGCGTAAATTCAATACGTTAACACCATTTTCCTGCGGCGCTATTTCCGCAGAAAAGGGCCGCGGAAGCAACAGAAATCGTGTATCCGAACGTACAACCGGCGGGGAGCGATAAAATGATCCCCACTTCAGCTTTTTCTCAAGTCCCTAATGACTAAACAGCGCCAATATTGCGGGAAAAAAGAGATTTCTTTGCAGGATAAGCGGACTTCTTTACCTGTTTATCAATTACTTTCAAAGCGAAACATTTTCTCACCGTAAACGTTGCTATTGCTACCACCTTGTTGAGCAAACAGAGATGTTATCCCGGCGATGATATCTGCAATATCAAACACCCGATATACGGGAGGATTTATGTCTAAACAAGGTATTCGTGCATTAGTTTACGTTTCGCTGGTATCAGCAATGATCTGGGGCGCCACGGGCTATCTGCTGGTGACGGCGGTTCACGTACTGTAATCCGGGGCCGCGCCCTGGCGGATAACGTCTGCGGGGAGCGGGCCGGGAATATGCTGGTTTAAAAAACGCTGAAATAGGGCGATCGGCTGCGGGCTGAGCGTATTTTTCGGCCAGACAAAATAGTAGCCTTCGCCGGTGGTTATCGCGGTAGAGAAAGGCAAGGCCAGCAGTCCCGCGCGGATCGCGGGTAGATTAAGCAATAGATCGCCAATGCTCACGCCGTGGCCGCTCATCGCCGCCATCGTGCCTTGCTCAAGGGTATCAAAGACGATGCCCTGAGCAATATTTGGCGCGGGCCGCTCATCATGCTGCAGCCAGCGCCGCCAGTCCCGACGATCGGTTGAGGGATGAATCAGCGTACAGGCCGCCAAATTTTGTCTGGCCTGCGCTACCATACCCGGCGCGCAAAGCGGGATTAGCCATTCGGCAAACAGCAGGCTGCGGTTATTCTCTTCACCAAAATTTCCGTCCCCTAACAGTATCGCGCAGTCGAACGGCTCTTGGGTAAAATCGACGCTGTCGCGGTCCATCCACAGGCTGCTCATTTCTACTTCCGGGCGCTGGTGCTGCTGGCGAAACAGTTGCAGGACGTCCAGTAGCCAGCGCATCGTGAGCGTTGACGGCGCCTTAAGACGAAGTTTGCCGGCCTGACGGCGCAGTGCCCGGCAGGCCCGTTCAATCGACAAAAAACTCTCCTCCAGCGCTTTCGCCAGCTGAGTTCCGGAGTCGGTCAGGGTGACTTTTGGCCCATGGCGAAGGAAAAGGCGGCATTCAAACCATGACTCCAGGGTGCTGACGTGACGACTGACGGCACCTGGCGTCACGTTCAGGGCGGCGGCGGCCTTGCTAAATGATCCAAGGCGAGCGGCGGTTTCAAAAGCGCGCAGGGCGTAGAGCGGCGGCATGGTCATCGTTGATGAAGTTCTATATTGAGTAAAACTCACATTCAAGCTCACTATTAGTCGTTTTTCAACTTTGAAATCAAAGAAGAATATAGGCTTTTCATTTTGAATAGTGAGCTTAGCTGATGAATCTTTCCTTGCTGATGGCCTACTCCCTGGCGGTTCTGGCGCTGGTTGCTACGCCGGGACCGGTGGTGTTGTTAGTAACAGGCGCGGCGGCGCGTGAAGGCTATGCCAGCGCGGTGCGGACGATGATTGGCGGCAATCTGGCGTCGCTGCTGCTGCTCGCCGCTGCTGCCGCGATGCTGACCGGTGCGCTAGCGGTCGAACCCCGGGCGCTAACGCTGCTGGCGATGATCGGGTCGCTGTATATTATTTGGCTGGCGCTGGCAATGCTGCGTGAAGATGCCGTTACGCAGCAGGTAGCCAAAAAGCGTAGCGGGGTGATGGCTGGATTCGCGACCGCATTAAGCAATCCCAAAGATATTCTCTTTTTTGCCGCTTTTTTTCCGCAGTTTATTCATATCACCGACAGTTTCGGCTGCAGTCTGGGGGTATTGACGGCGGTGTGGGTGCTGATCGACCTGAGCGTGCTTTCGCTTTACATTCTGGCGGTTCGTCGTTGGTTAACGGCGCGTTGCGCCAAACGTTTGACGACGGTCTCGGCGCTTTTTCTGCTGCTTCTGGCGAGCTATGGGTTGGGATATAACGTGTGGCAGCTACATCTTTAGTAAAGGAAAAAACGGCTGGCGACCAGCGCGCAGATAATCAGCAGGATCAGGATGAGCTCAAAACGATAGCGCCGCAGCATGGTGCTCTCCAGAAAAAAACGGCGCTGAAGACAGCGCCGATATCGTATCACACAACTTAACCCGGGAGATTAAGCAGCCGGTTGTGCAGCTGGTTTAGCGGTATGATGTTTAGTGGTTTTGTGGTGTTTTTTAGCTGCCTGCGCTTTCTGAGCTACTGGTTTAGCAGCGGCTTTTTTGTGTTTCTTAGCGGCCTGGGCTTTCTGAGCTGCGGCCGGTTTAGCTTCCGCTTTTTTGTGCTTTTTAGCGGCCTGGGCTTTCTGAGTCACAGCCGGTTTAGCTGCGGCTTTTTTGTGCTTTTTAGCCGCCTGCGCTTTCTGCTCAGCAGCCGGTTTGGCAGCGGCGGTATGGTGTTTCTTATGGTGGGTCGCTTTAGCGGTGGTGCTGTGAGTTGCAGCAGCCGGCGCCGGAGTTGTGGTGGTGGCAGCATCGGCAGCGAAAGCAACAGAAGACAGACCCATAGCAGCGGCAACGACCAGAGCTAATACTTTTTTCATTCTGATATCCTCGAAAAGGTTTCTTGTTTCAACCCCACTGCGGGGCCGTTGAAAGAACTATATGCTTGTCTTATCGAGGTTTCCGTGAGTGTTTGGTATCGGCGTGTAACCGAATGTACAACGCGCTGCGACAGAGATGGAACACGGCGTCGGGAGCGGCCCGACGCCGGTGATTTACAGATAACGCGAGGTAAGGTGCTGGCGGAAATAGGCGCTATTAAGGTCTTCTCCGGTAGCGTGCTGAATCAGCTGCGAGGTGGTAAAACGGCTACCGTGCTGCCAGATATTTTGCCGCAGCCAGTCAAACAGCGCGCTGAAGTTACCGTTGGCGATATCGCTTTCCAGCTGCGGTAGCGCCCGTCTGGCGGAAGCCATCAGCTGAGCGGCATACATCGCGCCAAGCGTATAGGAAGGGAAATAGCCAAAACCGCCGTCGGTCCAGTGGATATCCTGCATACAGCCGTCGCGATAGTTGCCGGTGGTGGAAAGTCCCAGCCAGTGCTGCATTTTTTCGTCCCACAGCGCCGGAATATCATCGACCTCGATATCGCCATCTATTAGCGCGCGTTCAATTTCATAGCGCAGAATGACGTGTGCCGGATAGCTCACCTCATCCGCGTCGACGCGAATAAAGCCCGGCTTGACGCGCTGATTCCAGGCGATGAAGTTTTCGCGACTAAAGGCCAGCTGTTCGCCAAAGTACTGACGTACCGTTGGCAGCAGGCGCTGTAGAAAGGCGTCGCTGCGGCCAAGCTGCATTTCGAAAAACAGGCTTTGCGACTCATGGATCGCCGTAGAACGGGCGAGGGCGATGGGCTGATCGAGCCAGTTACGCGGCAGATTTTGTTCGTAGCGCGCGTGGCCGGTTTCGTGAATCACGCCAAACAGCGCGCTGAGCAGGTCGTTTTCGTTGTAGCGCGTGGTGATACGCACATCCTCGGGGACGCCGCCGCAGAACGGGTGGGCGCTGATATCCAGGCGTCCGCCGTCAAAATCAAATCCCAGCACGCGCATCGCCTCCAGCCCCAGCTCGCGCTGGTCGGCAATCGGAAACGGCCCCTGAGGTTCGATTAGGGGCGTCTGTGCCTGCTTCTCGACCGCTTTTTCCAGCAGCGAAGGAAGCCAGGATTTAAGGTCCGCGAACAGCACGTCCAGACGGGCGCTGGTCATATCCGGTTCAAAAATATCCAGCAGGGCGTCATAGCGGGAGCCGCCTTTCGCCGCTGCGCGAATCTGCGCCTCTTCGCGGCTCAGTTTGACGACTTCACGCAGGTTTTCGGCAAAACCCTGCCAGTCGTTCGCCGGACGCTGGCTGCGCCAGGCGTGCTCGCAGCGGCTACCCGCCAGCGATTTGGCTTCCACCAGGCTTTCCGGCAGCAGCGCCGCCTGTTGGTACTGGCGAGTCATTTCGCGCAGGTTGGCCTGTTCCACATCATTTAGCTCTTCCTGAAGCGCGTTCTGTAGCCATTCACCCACTTTCCTGTCGGTGAGGATCTGATGCTGCAAAACGCCGAGCTCGGCGAGCGCCGCGCCGCGGGCCGCGCTGCCGCCGGGCGGCATCATGGCGAACATATCCCAGCCGGCGATGGCCGAGAGATGCGAGAAGCGGGAGAGTCGCTGGAAGGTGCGGGTAAGTTGATGATAATTTTTATTTTCGGTCATGTTTACACTCTGACGGTGGCAAGTGAACAAAAGAGGTTTTCGTTGGCTTCTACACTATCGTGATACGCCGATGGGGTCGAGGGATGCGGGGCCTTCCACCACAAATCTCCCGAGACGATCTGCCCATCGCCGCCCGCATCGGCTCGCCGGCTATTAGCATAATGTAGGGATTGATCGATTGCGTATTTTATGTTTGGCTCGAAATAATCCGGATGTGCGTAAAGTAACAGACGCTTTCTCTAAACCGCGGCTAAACTTAATGCAGGCACAGCCCGCCTATGCGAGGTGGATTATGAATCCGTTTACCTGGCTGTTTATTGCTCTGCTTTCAATCGATGCCGTTAGAGAGGTGTTGGGAATGTCATCGGTACTGGGGATGTGGTGAAGCGTGGCCCGTGACAGGCCACGTTAACCCGCGTTATTTCAGCCGTTTATGCAAACACGCGCCGGTGAGCAGCGCTGCCAGCAGCATCAGCGCGATAAACCCGCCGACGCCGTTCCAGCCGTAGTTATGCCAGAACACCCCGCCTAACGTCCCCGCCATGCTGGAACCCAGATAGTAGCTAAACAAATAGAGCGATGACGCCTGGCCGCGGGCACGACGGGCGCGCGGGCCGATCCAACTGCTGGCTACCGAGTGCGCCGCGAAGAAGCCCGCCGAGAACAGCAGCATGCCGATAAAAATTAGCCACAGGGACGAGAACAGGGTCAGCAGCAGGCCGCCGAGCATCACCGCCGTGGAGAATAGCAGTACCGGGCCGCGACCGTAGCGAACGGTCATCGCCCCGGCTTTCGGCGAACTCCAGGTTCCGGTCAAATAGGCCACCGACAGCAGGCCAACCACCGCCTGGCTGAGCGACCACGGCGAGAGCATCAGACGATAGCCGATATAGTTAAACAGCGTTACGAATGCCCCCATTAATAAGAAACCTTCAAGAAATAGCAGCGGTAGTCCGCGATCGCGCCAGTGCAGGCGGAAGTTGATCAGCAGCGATTTTGGCCGCAGCGACGTTGGACGAAAGTGGCGCGACTCCGGCAGGATGCGCCAGAACATCAGCGCGGCTGCGAGGGCGAAGCCGCTAATGACCGCCAGCGCGATACGCCAGCCGAAGAAATCGGTGAATACCCCGGTCAGCAGACGGCCGCTCATGCCGCCAATCGAGTTTCCGCTGATATACAGCCCCATTGAGAACGCCACGACGCTGGGGTGGATCTCTTCGCTCAGATAGGTCATGCCGACCGCCGCCACGCCGCTCAACGACAGGCCGATCAGGGCGCGCATAATCAGGATCCCATGCCAGCTGGACATCATCGTTGACAGTAGGGAGCAGCAGGAAGCCAGCACCAGTGCAGTCACCATCACCTGTTTGCGGCCAATGGCGTCGGATAACGGGCCGGTAAACAGCAGGCCGACTGCCAGCATAGCCGTGGAAATCGACAGCGAGATACTGCTGCTGGCCGGCGAGACGCCGAATTCGCTGGAGAGCACCGGCAGAATCGGCTGAACACAATAGAGCAGCGCGAAGGTCGCCAGTCCGGCGGAAAAGAGGGCGAGGGTGACGCGAATAAATTGCGGGGTACCGCGTTTGATAAACTGGTTTGGCTGAGGAGCGATAATGTCGCTGACGTCGTTTGCCGGGACGGTGTCAGCGGTAGTTGTACGACTCACGGAAAAATCCTTGGTAATAAACAGAGAGTTGAGCGACCGAGTAAGTCACTTATTCAGAGTAGGAAAATGTAAATATTCTGTCTAATATATTAATAATCTCAAATAAGACATTTTAGATATGAATATTGAACTTCGTCATCTCCGCTATTTTATTGCCGTGGCGGAAGAGCTCCATTTCGGCCATGCGGCGGCGCGGTTAAATATCTCTCAGCCGCCGCTTAGCCAGCAGATTCAAATCCTTGAGCAGCAAATTGGCGCACGTCTGTTTGCCCGGACGAACCGCAGCGTCAGCCTGACGGAGGCCGGGAGGCAGTTTCTCGCCGATAGCCGGCAGATCCTGACCCAAGTGGACGATGCCGCCGCGCGGGCAGCCCGTCTTCATCAGGGCGAAACCGGCGAACTGCGCATTGGTTTTACCTCCTCTGCCCCCTTTATTAAGGCGGTATCGGATACGCTATCGACCTTCCGACGCCGCTATCCCGATGTGCATATTCAAACGCGGGAAACCAACACGCGCGAGCAGATTGTGCCGCTGAACGAGGGGGCGCTGGATCTGGGGCTGATGCGTAATACCCAACTGCCGGAAACCCTGATCTGGGAAAGAGTGCTGCGCGAACCACTGCTGGCGATGGTGCCGCGCGATCATCCGCTGGCGAGCCAGCCGCGCGTCAGCCTGCGGGAACTGGCGCGGGAGCCGTTTGTGTTCTTCGATCCCCATGTCGGTACCGGGCTGTATGACGATATTCTCGGCCTGCTGCGGCGCTACGATCTGACGCCAACGATCGCCCAGGAAGTGGGGGAAGCGATGACGATTATCGGACTGGTTGCCGCCGGGCTTGGCGTGTCGATATTGCCGGCGTCATTCAGACGGGTTCAGCTATCGGAAATGTGCTGGCTGCCCATCGAAGAGCAGGATGCGGTATCGGAAATGTGGCTGGTGTGGTCGAAGCATCATGAACAGGGGCAGGCGGCCCGGCGTTTTCGCGAATCACTGCTTGCCAGCACCACGTGAGTTATTTAAGACAAATCACGGCTAAAAATGTGCGGTAAATCACAAGGCTAAGCAAAAATTTGACGATTACCATTGAAGTGCTTCACCATAGCCATCAGTTTATTTCGAAGCGCGAAAATAAAGGGAGTCAACGGTGGTAGCGGACAGTCAGCCAGGCCATATCGATCAAATTAAGCAGACCAACGCGGGCGCGGTTTATCGCCTCATTGATCAGCTTGGCCCGGTGTCGCGCATCGACCTTTCGCGCTTTGCGCAGCTGGCGCCTGCCAGCATCACCAAGATCGTCCGCGAAATGCTGGAAGCGCATCTGGTCCAGGAGACGGAAATCCAGGAGCCGGGTAGCCGGGGAAGGCCTGCCGTTGGCTTAATGGTGGAAACGGAAGCCTGGCACTACCTCTCTATCCGCATCAGCCGCGGCGAGCTCCACCTCGCGCTGCGGGATTTAAGCAGCGCGCTGGTGGTGGAAGAGCAGCTTGAACTGGCGTTACAGCACGCTCAGCCTTTTGCGACCCGGCTACTCGATCATGTTGACCAGTTCTTTATTCGTCACCAAAAGAAGCTGGAGCGTTTAACCGCCATCGCCGTTACCATGCCGGGGATCATCGACACCGAGCACGGTATCATCCACCGGATGCCTTTTTATGAAGACGTTAAGGATATGCCGCTGGGCGAGATCTTAGCCAACCATACCGGCGTATCGGTCTATATTCAGCACGATATCAGCGCCTGGACCATGGCCGAATCGCTGTTTGGCGCCTCCAGAGGCGCGCGGGATGTGATTCAGGTGGTGATAGACCATAACGTCGGCGCGGGGGTGATCACCGACGGCCGTCTATTGCACGCGGGCAGCAGCAGCCTGGTCGAGATCGGCCACACCCAGGTCGACCCGTATGGGAAACGCTGCTATTGCGGCAACCATGGCTGTCTGGAAACGATCGCCAGCGTGGAAAGCGTGCTGGAGCTGGCGCAGATCCGTATGGCGAAGTCGATGAGTTCGATGCTGCACCAGCAGCCGCTGAGCGTTGAATGGCTATGTCAGGCCGCTCTGCAGGGGGATTTGCTGGCGCGGGACATTATCAGCGGCGTCGGGAACCATGTCGGGCGGATTCTGGCGATTATGGTTAACCTCTTTAACCCGCAGAAAATTCTTATCGGCTCCCCCTTCAACCTGGCTGCGGATATTCTGTTTCCGGCAATATCTGATTGTATTCGACAACAATCGTTACCTGCCTATAGCCGACATATTGCCGTGGAAAGCACTCAGTTTTCTAACCGGGGAACGATGGCTGGCGCGGCCCTGGTTAAGGATGCCCTCTATAACGGATCGTTGCTGATACGACTGTTACAGGGTTAACATTTTTTCATATTCACACCAAAAATTGCGCTATCTCAAGCTGGCTTCCGGCGGCATCGCGTAGACTTTTTCCACAGTTGATTATTTCTCTCCCGTATATTTCATCAACATAACTGTGGGGTTAGTGATGTTTAAGCGTTTCTTCATAACAGGTACTGACACTGCCGTCGGCAAGACGGTGGTTTCCCGTGCGCTGTTGCAGGCACTGGCTGCCTGCGGCAAAAGCGTCGCCGGATACAAGCCTGTGGCGAAGGGCAGTAAAGAGACGCCGGACGGACTGCGGAACAAAGATGCGCTGGTCTTACAGAGCGTGTCATCGCTGGTGTTACCGTATGAAGCTGTCAATCCCATCGCGTTAAGCGAAGATGAAAGCAGCGTGGCGCACAGTTGCCCGATCAACTACGGCCTACTGTCGGATGGCCTCCAGCGCCTCAGCGGCCAGGTTGAGCATGTGGTAGTTGAAGGTACCGGCGGCTGGCGCAGCCTGATGAACGACCTGCGCCCGCTCTCGGAATGGGTAGTGCAGGAACAGCTGCCGGTGCTCATGGTGGTGGGGATTCAGGAGGGCTGTATCAATCACGCTCTGCTGACCGCGCAGGCGATAGCAAACGACGGCCTGCCGCTTATAGGCTGGGTGGCCAACCGCATTAATCCGGGCCTGGCGCATTATGCTGAAATCATCGACGTACTGAGCAAAAAGCTGCCGGCGCCGCTAATCGGTGAACTGCCTTACTTGCCGCGCGCGGAACAGCGCGAATTAAGCCAGTATATCGACTTATCGATGCTCGGGGAGATGATGGCGGTAGATAGAATCTCGGCGTAGCGTCCGCGATAGCACCGATGCCAGCACGCTGGCAATCAGTAAACCGGGCAGTAAAACGTACTGTCCGGTCATTTCACAAATCATCAGCGTTGACATAATCGGCGCATGGGTGGTGGCCGCCAGAAACGCCGCCATCCCGGTTAAGCCAATCATTATCGCGATCGCCTGGCCATCAGGCAGCCACAGCCCGGTCAGGTTGGCGAACAGCATACCGATCCCCAGCCCAACAAATAGCGTTGGCGTAAATACGCCGCCCGGCGCCCCGGAGCCGCTGCTGGCGAGTACCGCAAGCAGCTTGCAGACAAACACCGTAAGTATTGCGCTCAACAGCGGCGGCGACAGGAGATAGCGCTGCACAACGCTATAGCCATTCCCCCAGACGGCCGGCGCGATCAGCGACAGCAGACCGACAACGAGGCCACCGAGCGCCAGCTGCAAGGGGGGCGACAGGCGCAGCCGGACAAAGCAGCCATGGCTATAGCCCATCAGCCAGATAAACAGCGGCCCGCAAAGCCCGGCCAGCAGAGCCGTCGCCAGCATCAGTGCATAGTGCGTCGCACGAAGGGTTTCGTGAAATTCAACGTGATACAGCGGAGCCGAACCGCCGTTCAGCAGATTGGTCAGCAGCAGGGCGACCACCGCGGCAATCACGACCGGGCCAAGCGAAGCCAGCATCAGGGTACCGAATAAAATCTCGGCGATAAACAGGCTGCCGGCCAGCGGAGCATGGTAGGCGCTGGCCATCCCGGCGGCG
Organism: Klebsiella sp. BDA134-6; assembly: GCF_015601345.1. Lineage (NCBI taxonomy): Bacteria > Pseudomonadati > Pseudomonadota > Gammaproteobacteria > Enterobacterales > Enterobacteriaceae > Klebsiella > Klebsiella sp. BDA134-6. Next base: position 3,217,924 of record NZ_CP064784.1, on the reverse strand, counting down.
GCGCCGCAGGCTACCCACAGCTTCCACTCGTCTTTGGGCGTAAAGATGCGGGCGAACAGAGAAGCGGCCAGCGCGGCCAGCAGGATCATCGCCCCCTCGCGGCCAATGGCGCTGCCGGTGGTCACCACCAGCAGGGAAGCCAGCGATTTTACCAGGCTGGCGGGCGTATCAAACACGCCGTCGCCGGTCTCGAGGGCTTCCATATAGTCGGTTGGCGCATGGGGTCGTGCACTGGTGCGCCGCTGCCAGAGCCAGAGCAGGGTGCCAGCCGCAAAACCGCCTAGCGCGGGCGTCAATAACCGACGCCAGCCGGGCATCGACTCAGCGGCGTTGACCAGGCTTCCACTGTCATTGCTCAGAAACAGGCTTTCCAGACCGGCCATCGCGTGGCGAAACAGGGCAACCGCGAGCGCGGCGAAGACGCCGACCAGCATGGCAATCAGCAGGCGGCGAAACATAACCTGAATATCAGGATAAGCGTGAAGACGATGCATCAGCAAATACGATTAGCGCGGGACATGGCTTATTTTTACCGGGAATAAGCATAGACGCAAAAGCGATAAGTGCGAAAGGGAGAGAAAGTGACGTTGTCACCTGCGCTATGCCCGCCGGACGGGCATAGCGCAGGGGTTAACGGTAGAGCGGTTTATCGGCGACCGCGCAGGGCAGCTGCGCCTGCCAGTACGTCAGCGTCTCTTGCGCCAGCTGGCCCAGAGCCTGATAAAAAGGGTTTTCCGCCCCAGAGATAAACACGCTCAGAAAGCGCCCCGACCACGGGAGAAGATGCCAGGCCAGCAGCTGGTTAAATGCCTCATCCTGACCGGATTCACAAAGCCAGGCCGCCAGCAGCAGCAGCGTACCGAAGTGGTCTTCCGGCTCGGCGCGTCGCTCAGACAGACTGATACCGGTGGCCCGCATCCACTCGCGCAGCGCCAGCGTCGAGTCGCCGAACAGCACGCTTTCTTTGTCCAGCCAGACGGAGCCCCACGGCGGCGCGGGCAGCGCCCACGGGCCGATGAACAGCCTCTGCCAGGCTTCCGCCAGCGGTTCATCGTCTTCGATAGCGAACTGCGCCGCCAGGCCGTCCGCGACCGGCCAGGGCCACTGGCTCTGCCAACTGCCGTCGCGCAGGGCTGCGATCAGAGGAGCCACCTGCTCGCTATTCGGAGCAAAAGAAAACAGCGCGCCCAGCGTACGGGCGCTGAGTGCGACGGCGTCGCGGTCTTGCGCTTGCAGCATACCTTTTCCTTACAGCAGAGGGTGCCGCGGCACCCGTTGATTAACCGGCAATCGCCGTACCGACGGTCATATGTAGGCCATAAAACAGGCCGCGACCGATAAACTCGCCGAGTAATACCAGGATCAGTCCGAGCAGCAGGCTGGCGATGCGCGGGTTTTTCTTTCTTGCCAGCGGGCAGATCCAGCAGCCAAGGCCCAACGTCAAAAATGCTAAACGCAGGATTTGTAGCCAGCCATAGTTTGGCAGTAGGGCGCTGGCCTGCTGCACGGAGCTGCGGATCTCCGCCAGTTCGCTGTTCTGCAAAATGACCACCGCCAGGCTTGCCAGCAGCGCAAGGACGCTCATCGACGCGAAGACGGTGCCGTTAAAAGGCACGTTGGCTACCCGCAGCAGCAGGGCGGCGAAAAGCGGCCCGCACAGCACCATCGTCAGAAAGAAGGCGGCGGTGGTGTAGGCATTATACCAGGTCGGCACGGTATCAATTTGATAGACCAGGCTCATCTCAAGGACGAACAGGCAACCGAGCAGCATAGTGAGCAGGAGCCAGGCTTTGGCCAGCATTCTCGGCATTTTGCCGAGAATCGTCAGCAGCCACCAGAAACCCCCAACGGCGAAAAACAGCGCGCCGCTGGCAATTTCATTGCTTAATGCCGATGCTCCTAGCCGGTTAAGCGAGTTAAACGCCCGCAGCGGTGAGCCAAGGTGGATGATTGACGCCAGAAAGCCAATCCCCATCACCAGCCAGATAAAAAACATGCCGCGCACCAGGCGCTCCCGGGCTTCGGAATTGTTATTCAGCGAAAGCCAGCCTAGCCCGCTGACGATAATCGCCCCTGCAACGCTTTGCCCCAGCACCGTAAACAGCACCAGCGGCCATTCATGCCATCCATTTCCCACGTTACACCTCCTTCGGGTTGGCCAGATAGCCGGTGGTATCACCCGTCGGACGGCTGTTGGCGTTAGGTTTAATCACAATGCTCGGCTTCGTGAAGTGCGCGGACGGCAGCGGCGCGACGGCGGCAAGCTGACCGTGCTTTTCGCGCAGCTCTTCGATGGGGCCAAAGTCGAGCGCCCGCAGCGGGCAGGATTCGACGCAAATCGGTTTTTTACCGTTAGCAACCCGGTCGTAGCAGCCGTCGCATTTGGTCATGTGGCCCTTTGCCGCGTTGTACTGCGGCGCGCCGTACGGACAGGCCATATGGCAGTAGCGACAGCCGATGCATACCTCTTCGTTCACCACCACAAAGCCGTCATCGCGCTTGTGCATGGCGCCGCTGGGGCACACTTTAGTACAGGCCGGATCTTCGCAGTGGTTACAGGCGATGGAAAGGTAATAGGCAAAAACGTTTTGATTCCACACGCCGTTATCTTCCTGCCAGCCGCCGCCCGCGTATTCGTAAATGCGGCGAAAGCTGACGTCAGGCGTTAAGTTTTTATAATCCTTACAGGCCAGCTCGCAGGTCTTACAGCCTGTGCAGCGGGCGGAATCGATAAAAAATCCATACTGAGCGCTCATGGTTTACTCCTTAAACCTTCTCGATTTCGACCAGATTGGTGTGCTGGGGATTGCCTTTCGCCAGCGGCGAAGGACGATGCGTCGTCAGGGTATTAATACAGGAGCCGCGATCGACGCGATCGCCGTCCATATTGGCGTCATGCCAGGCGCCCTGGCCCATCGCCGATACGCCGGGCATGATGCGCGGGGTCACCTTAGCCGGAATGCGCAGTTCGCCGCGGGCGTTGAATACGCGCACCATATCGCCATTTTTAATCCCGCGCTTCTCGGCATCCAGCGGGTTAAGCCATACCTCCTGGCGGCAGGCGGCCTGTAACACATCAATGTTGCCGTAGCTGGAGTGGGTGCGCGCCTTATAGTGGAAGCCGAACATTTGCAGCGGGAATTTCTCACGCAGTGGATCGTCCCACCCTTCGAAAGTAGACGCGTATACCGGTAATGGACTGATGGTTTCGTCCTTTTCCAACTGCCATTTGCCGGCGATATCCGCCAGACGGCTGGAGTAGATCTCGATTTTACCCGACGGGGTTTTTAGCGGATTGGCGACCGGGTCTTTGCGGAAGTCGCGGTAGGCCACAAAGTGACCGTTGGGGTCTTTACGCTTATAAATCCCCATCTTTTTCAGTTCATCGTAGCTCGGGAGCGCCGGGTCTTTCGCCAGCATTTTCGCGTACAAATGCTGCAGCCACTGCTCCTGGGTGCGGCCTTCGGTAAACTTCTGGTGGATATCCTCGCCAAGGCGCTTTGCGACTTCGCTGAGGATCCAGTAGATCGGTTTGCGCTCAAATTTAGCGGAGGTGACCGGCTGAATAAAGATGAGATAGCCCATATTGCCGGCGTAGTCATTGGGAATAATATCTTCCTGCTCGACGGTCATCAGGTCCGGCAGCAGAATATCGGCGTATTTGGCCGATGAGGTCATAAAGTTGTCGATAACCACGATCGTCTCGCACTTGCTTTCGTCCTGCAGGATATCGTGGGTTTTATTGATATCGGAGTGCTGGTTGATGATGGTGTTGCCGGCGTAGTTCCAGATGAATTTAATCGGCACATCCAGCTTCTCTTTGCCACGCACGCCGTCGCGGGTCGCGGTCATTTCCGCACCGCGATCGATGGCGTCGGTCCAGCTGAAGCAGGAGATCTGCGTTTTCACCGGATTTTCCGGCAGCGGCATGCGTTCGATAGTGATGGTGTAAGTTGATTCGCGCGCGCCGCTGTTGCCGCCGTTAATCCCCACGTTACCGGTCAAAATAGGCAGCATGGCGATTGCCCGGGAGGTCAGTTCGCCGTTAGCCTGGCGCTGCGGTCCCCACCCCTGGCAGATGTAGGCCGGTTTTGCGGCGCCAATCTCACGCGCAAGCTTAATGATGCGATCCGCCGGAATGCCGGTGACGCGCGACGCCCACTGGGGCGTTTTGGCGGTGGCATCGTCGCCCTGGCCGAGAATATACGCTTTGTAATGTCCGTTGGCCGGGGCTCCTTCCGGCAGCGTTTTTTCGTCGTAGCCGACGCAGTAGGTATCAAGGAACGGCTGGTCAACCAGGTTTTCGTCGATTAAAACCCAGGCGATACCGGCCACCAGCGCCGCATCCGTACCCGGACGAATCGGGATCCATTCGTCCTCCCGCCCGGCGGCGGTGTCGGTATAGCGCGGGTCGATAATGATCATCCGCGCGTTAGAGCGCTCGCGCGCCTGTTCGAGATAGTAGGTGATCCCGCCGCCGCTCATGCGCGTTTCCGCTGGGTTATTGCCGAACATCACCACCAGTTTGCTGTTTTCAATATCGGAGGTGCTGTTGCCGTCGTTGCTGCCGTAGGTATAGGGCATCGCGCAGGAAATCTGCGCCGTACTGTAGGTACCGTAGTGGCTTAAAAAACCGCCATAGCAGTTCATCAGACGCGCCACCAGCGAGGCGTAAGGGGAGGAGCGGGTAATATTGCCGCCGACAATCCCGGAAGAGTAGTTAATGTAGACCGCTTCGTTGCCGTATTTTGCCACCACGCTTTTCAGGCTGGCGGCGATGGCGTCCAGCGCCTCGTCCCAACTGATACGTTCGAACTTGCCTTCCCCGCGTTTGCCGACGCGTTTCATCGGGTAGTTAAGGCGATCAGGATGGTTAATACGACGACGAATAGAACGTCCGCGCAGGCAGGCGCGCACCTGGTGATCGCCATAGTTGTCTGTGCCGGTGTTGTCGGTTTCGACCCAGACCACTTCGTCATCGCGAACGTGTGAACGCAGAGCGCAGCGGCTGCCGCAGTTGACCGAACAGGCGCCCCAGACGATCCGTTCCTCGCCGTGCGTCGCTTCTTGTACGGCGGCGGCGGCGCGGCGAAGGCTGAAAGGCAGGGATAAACCGCCGGCCGCGAGAGCCAGCGAGCCGAGGGCTGATGATTTAATTAGGGTTCGACGGCTAAGGCCGCCGGTATGTTCCTGGTTAGACATTGCTCACTCCATGATTTTGTTATAATGGCGTAATGCCAACGCCTTCGTAAGGTCGGCGTGGAGAGTGAGGGATCATACTTAAAATGGAGTAGAGAGATCTTATCCCTGGTCAACCGAGGGATAAGACTTCTCCAGTCATGCGGCGAGGTTATTGTGCGCCGCTGTCGCGGGTGTAGATGATTTTAAAGGTGTCGTTGGCGCAGTGGCCGACAACCTGCGCGCCGGGCTGATCGGGCTGGTCGTTGGGGACAATGGTCAGGCTGAAGCCCGATTCCGGGACGCCGTTGTTGATGATTTTCTGCTGAATATCGCTTTTTACCCGCTCGCAGGAATCCGGCGCCGCGAAAGCAGCAGTCGAACCCAGCAGTAGAGCCGCACATAGCCAGGGTGATAGTTTCATCATAAACTCCTTATTAACGTTATCCAAAGTTAAGCATAGCAGAAGTGGTGTAAACAATTGTATTTGCTAATATGATTGCACTATGCACAAAAGGAATCGCGCGTGAAAAAACGGTTTTTGCTGCTGTTGGCGGTTGGGGCGCTTGGCGCCTGCGATGAAAAGGGCGCGCCGCAGGCCTTCACCCCGGAAATGGCCAGCTTTTCTAACGAATTTGAGTTCGATCCGCTGCGCGGGCCGGTAAAAGCGTTTAGCCAGACGCTGTATGACGAACATGACCAGGTGGTGAAGTGGGTCAAAGGGAGTTTGTCCAGTGAAGGGTGCTTCGACCTGCTGGCGTTTGAGGATCTGGAGAACAAAACCGGCGCGGCGCTGGTGCTGGACGCGAACTATTACCTGGATGCGCAAAGCCACGAAAAGCGCCTGCGTGTGCAGGGCAAATGCCAGCTGGCGGAAATGCCCTCGGCGGGCGTGTCGTGGGAAACCGATGAGCACGGGTTCGTCGTCACCGCTCGCGGCAAAGAGAGCATCGCGACGTACCGCTACGACAAAGAAGGTTACCCGCTGGGCAAAACGACGACGGCCAAAGGTGAACGCTTTACGGTGGCCTCAACGCCATCATCCGATCCGCGCAAAAAATTGGACTATACCGCAGTGAGCACCTTCAATGACCGTACGCTGGGCAACGTCAGCCAGACCTGCGATTACGACAGTCACGATAACCCGGTAAGCTGCGAGCTTAAGGTTGTCGACGACAGCGTGCAGCCTTCGCTAACCCGCCACTACACCATCAAAAGCACCATTGACTATTACTGAGCAGTCGGTTTCAGCAGCGTCTGGCCCTGCGGTTTATGCTCGGCCAGATACTGGTGCTGGAACAGGCACATGCGGATGGTATTGCGGTATTCGCCGTTAATAAAGAATTCATGAATCAGCTCGCCTTCCACCATAAATCCGAGCTTGCGGTAGATGTGGATCGCCTTTTCATTTTCTTTATCGACGATAAGGTACAGCTTATAAAGGTTGAGCACCATAAAACCGTATTCCATCGCGAGCTTCGCGGCGCGGGTGGCCAGGCCTTTACCCTGATAATCAGGCGAGATAATAATCTGAAACTCAGCGCGGCGGTGCACATGGTTGATTTCAACCAGTTCCACCAGTCCGGCCTTTTCGCCAGCGCATTCAATGACAAAGCGGCGTTCGCTCTGATCGTGAATGTGTTTGTCGTACAGGTCGGACAGTTCGACAAAGGCTTCATAGGGTTCTTCAAACCAGTAGCGCATAACGCTGGCATTGTTGTCGAGCTGGTGGACAAAGCGCAGGTCTTCGCGCTCAAGCGGACGGAGTTTGACGTGAGATGCGTCAGTCATGGAAATACCTGTGAGTGATTGTGGAGCTTTGTAGATTGTGGCGCCCGCAGGCGCCATACATTACGGAGTAATGGTGCGGCCGGTGCGACGATCAAGGCAGCGCAGGGTGTTAGGTTCCCAGTAGGCGTTGACGTTCGCGCTCTTCTGGCAGTTATCCTGGGCGTCAAAAGCCACGTCGGCTTTATCCCACTCTTTTTCGGCGCGGGTATTGACCTTCTGGCGTAAAGAGCGGGTGTCGTTCCACTGCTCTTTTTCCATAGCGGCCTGCTGGCGGCTCTGGGCGCTGTCGCCGGACTCAATCACCAGCTTGTCGGTTTTGGCGAATGACGAGGCGGTAAAGACCATCGCGCTTAGCGCCAGCAGAGCGGTCAGGCACCAGCGTTTATTCAGTGTTGTGTTCATCACGATTTCCTTTAAGTGATTCCCTCGGATTAAGTTTACTACATCTCCTTTCGACGGCATACCCGACAAAACGGAGTAAACGACGGCCATTATTGCGTAGAATGCGTTAACGCTTGCTCAACCCACGATGCTTTACATGTTAAAAACCACGCTGCTTTTCTTTGCTACCGCCCTGTGCGAAATCATTGGCTGCTATTTACCCTGGCTTTGGTTAAAACGCGGGGCGACGCCCTGGCTGCTGATGCCGACGGCCCTGGCGCTGGCGCTTTTTGTCTGGCTTCTGACGCTGCACCCCGAGGCAAGCGGACGGGTTTATGCCGCTTACGGTGGGGTATATGTCTGTACCGCGCTGCTGTGGCTGCGCTTTGTTGATGGCGTCAAACTCAGCCACTATGATTGGGCCGGCGCGCTGGTTGCGCTATGCGGCATGCTGATTATCGTAGCCGGCTGGGGACGCGCATAGACCTTTTTTACTTCATGGCGTCGGGATAGGCGGCGCCAGCACCCCCTTTGCTGCAGGGCATTCGCATTCACGTTCGCGGTTTATTCCTCCTCTCTGTCCGGTGAGATAGTGTGATCCGTCGCGTCTTTTTCGATAGTCATACTTGTATGGTAGTAGGTCTGGTGATTTAATTTCACCCACTAACCGCATAGAAGTAAGGAATGAGAAATGAAGATCGTTGCCGCTGAAGTTTTCGTCACCTGTCCGGGGCGCAACTTCGTCACCCTTAAAGTCACCACCGATGACGGTATTGTCGGTCTGGGTGACGCGACGCTAAATGGTCGCGAGCTGTCCGTCGCATCCTATCTGCGGGATCACCTCTGTCCGCAACTGATTGGTCGCGATGCGCATCGCATTGAGGATATCTGGCAGTTTTTCTACAAGGGCGCTTACTGGCGTCGTGGTCCGGTAACGATGTCGGCGATTTCCGCCATCGATATGGCGCTCTGGGATATCAAGGCGAAAGCCGCAGGCATGCCGCTTTACCAGCTGCTGGGCGGGGCTTCGCGGGAAGGGGTGATGGTTTACTGCCACACTACGGGTCATTCCATCGATGAAGTACTGGACGACTACGCTCGCCATAAAGAGATGGGGTTTAAAGCGATTCGCGTTCAGTGCGGCGTGCCGGGGATGAAAACCACCTACGGGATGGCGAAAGGTAAGGGCCAGGCCTACGAGCCAGCAACCAAAGGCCAATGGCCGGAAGAGCAACTGTGGTCTACCGAGAAGTATCTCGATTTTACGCCACAGCTTTTTGCCGCCGTACGCGAAAAATTCGGCTTTAACGAGCATCTGCTGCACGACATGCATCATCGCCTGACGCCGATTGAGGCGGCGCGTTTTGGCAAGAGTATCGAAGATTACCGCCTGTTCTGGATGGAGGATCCGACCCCGGCGGAGAATCAGGAGTGCTTCCGGTTAATTCGCCAGCATACCGTCACGCCGATTGCCGTCGGAGAAGTCTTCAACAGCATTTGGGACTGTAAACAGCTGATTGAAGAGCAGCTGATTGACTATATCCGCACCACCATTACCCACGCGGGCGGGATTACGGGGATGCGCCGGATCGCCGATTTTGCCTCGCTTTACCAGGTACGCACCGGCTCGCACGGGCCGTCCGATCTGTCTCCGGTCTGCATGGCGGCCGCGCTGCACTTCGACCTCTGGGTACCGAATTTTGGCGTCCAGGAATATATGGGCTATTCCGAACAGATGCTGGAAGTCTTCCCGCACAGCTGGACATTTGATAACGGCTATATGCATCCGGGGGAAAAACCGGGGCTGGGCATTGAGTTCGATGAAAAACTGGCCGCGAAATACCCCTATGAACCGGCCTATTTGCCTGTAGCGCGTCTGGAAGACGGCACGTTGTGGAACTGGTAAGAAGGAAGCCAAAATGAAAAGTATTGTGATTCGTCAGCCCAATGAACTGGTGATTGAAGAGCGGCCGATTCCGCAACCTGCCGCAGGCGAAGTACGGGTAAAAATTAAGCTGGCGGGAATATGCGGTTCCGATAGCCATATTTATCGCGGCCATAATCCGTTTGCCAAATACCCGCGCGTCATTGGCCATGAATTTTTTGGCGTCATCGACGCCATCGGCGAAGGGGTGACCGACAAAGCCGTGGGCCAGCGGGTTAGCGTTGATCCGGTCATTAGCTGCGGTCATTGCTACCCTTGCTCGGTGGGCAAGCCGAACGTCTGTACCTCGCTGGTGGTGCTAGGCGTGCATCGCGACGGCGGCTTTAGCGAGTACGCGGTGGTGCCGGCGAAAAATGCCTGGCGGGTTCCGGACAACGTTTCGGATAGCCACGCGGTGATGATTGAGCCCTTTACCATCGCAGCTAACGTGACCGGCCACGTTTCGCCTACCGACAAGGATATCGCGCTGGTCTACGGCGCCGGACCGATGGGCCTGACGACGATTCAGGTGCTGAAGCGGGTGTATCGCGTTAAGCAGGTTATCGTTGTCGACCGCATTGATGAACGCCTGCAGATGGCGCAGCGTAACGGCGCGGACTGGGTGATTAACAACAGCGATGAGCCTCTGGCGGAAACGTTGAAGGCGAAGGGGATACTGCCGACGCTGATTATCGATGCCGCCTGTCATCCCGCTATTCTCCAGGAGGCGGTCAATCTGGCCTCTCCGGCCGCGAGAATTGTATTGATGGGATTCTCGACGGAGCCTTCCCAGGTTGCGCAGCAGGGGATTACCGGGAAAGAGCTCTCTATTTTCTCCTCGCGTCTTAACGCTAATAAATTCCCGGTCGTCATCAAATGGCTGGAACAAGGTTTAATTAATCCGGAGGAGCTGATTACTCACCAATTTGCGTATCAACAGGTTATCGATGCGCTGGAGCTTTTTGAAAATGACAGGAAACGGTGCTGTAAGGTTTTATTAACTTTCAGCTAATAACAACAGGTGCGGACTCTGTATTCTACAATTAGAGATAATCATTATGACTACCGTAAAAAATGAGAGAACCACTTCCGATCTCATTCGTGCAGCCGTATCTGGTTGGTTAGGCACTGCACTGGAGTTTATGGATTTCCAGCTCTATTCCCTCGGGGCAGCGCTGGTTTTTCATGAGATATTTTTCCCGGAACAATCCGCCGCGATGGCCTTGATTCTGGCAATGGGCACCTACGGCGCGGGATATATTGCGCGAATTGTCGGCGCCTTTATTTTTGGTAAAATGGGCGACAGTATTGGGCGCAAAAAGGTCCTGTTTATTACCATCACCATGATGGGGATCTGTACGACCCTCATTGGCGTACTGCCAACCTATGCTCAGGTCGGTATTTTAGCGCCGGTGTTGCTGGTAACCTTACGTATTATTCAGGGGCTAGGCGCAGGCGCAGAAATATCAGGTGCCGGTACCATGCTGGCGGAATATGCGCCAAAAGGGAAGCGCGGGATCATCTCTTCACTGGTGGCAATGGGCACCAACTGCGGCACCTTAAGCGCCACGGCTATCTGGGCGGTGATGTTCTTCGTGCTGGATCGCGAGCAGCTGGTCGCGTGGGGATGGCGAATCCCGTTCCTGGCCAGCGTAGTGGTGATGATTTTTGCCATCTGGCTGCGTCTTAATCTGAAAGAGAGCCCGGTCTTTGAGCAGGTTAGCGAAGACAGCGGCCTGCAGAAAGAGATGGCAACGCAGGAAGGCTCCTTTAGCGCCATGCTGAAAAGTAAGTCCTTCTGGCTGGCGACGGGTCTGCGCTTCGGACAGGCCGGAAATTCAGGGTTATTGCAAACGTTCCTCGCGGGCTATCTGGTGCAAACCTTACTGTTTGATAAGGCTATCCCTACTGATGCGTTAATGATCAGCTCTATTATTGGCTTTATTACTATTCCATTCCTCGGATGGCTGTCAGATAAGGTGGGGCGTCGCACACCATATATTATTGTCAATATTTCAGCCATTATTCTGGCCTGGCCGATGCTGTCGATTATTGTGGATAAAAGTTACAGCGCGAGCACTATTATGGCGTCATTGATCGTCATTCATAATATCGCGGTGTTAGGGCTGTTTGCGCTGGAAAATATTACCATGGCGGAAATGTTCGGTTCGCGTAACCGCTTTACCCGCATGGCAATTTCAAAAGAAGCGGGTGGCCTCGTGGCAGTAGGATTTGGTCCGGTGCTGGCCGGTATTTTCTGCAATATGACCGGTTCATGGATGCCGATTGTGATTATGCTGGTGTGCTATTCCATTATTGGCTTAATTTCCGCCCTCCTGATGCCTGAAGTCCGCGACCGCGATCTGAGCCTGCTGAATGATGCCGCAGACTGCGCGCCAAAGCCTAAAAGTGTCCGCAGCGGGCAATATATTTAAAACGCATCAAGTCCGCACCTTAAGATGATAGCCGTAAACAGGAAACTGCCGGGCTTTTAGCCCGGCAGTTTTACTTCTCTTGCCAGAGATTATTGCGAGAATCTAGCCCATCCAGCTTCTTGTATGGTAGTTGATGAATATCAAAGATGTCATACCAATTGCGTGAGATGGTTTATATCCATACCCACCGTGGGAATTGAAAAATCATAAATATGAGAGCCATCATGGAAAATATGCTTTTAACAGCTAACGCCACGTTGCCGGCATACGATCGCAACCGCCTTATTCCGCGCATCGTTCATTTGGGCTTTGGCGCATTTCATCGCGCTCACCAGGCGGTATATGCCGATATTCTGGCGACAGAACACGGCAGCGACTGGGGTTATACCGAAGTGAACCTGATCGGCGGCGAGCAGCAGATCGCCGATCTCCAGGAGCAGGATTTACTCTATACCGTCGCTGAAATGTCGGCGGATGCCTGGACCGCCCGCGTTGTTGGCGTGGTCAAGCAGGCGATGCACGCCCAGGTCGATGGTCTGGAGAGCGTGCTGGCAAAAATGTGCGAGCCGCAGGTCGCGATTGTGTCATTGACCATTACTGAAAAAGGCTACTGCCACTCTCCGGCCAGCGGCGAGTTGCAGTTGGATCACCCGCTGATTGTGGCCGATTTACAAAATCCCCAGCAACCAAAATCTGCGCCGGGCGTAGTGGTAGAAGCCCTCGCTAGACGCAAAGCGGCAGGGCTACCTGGCTTCAGCGTGATGTCCTGCGACAATATGCCGGAAAATGGCCACGTCATGCGTAATGTCGTCTGCGCCTACGCTCGCGCCGTTGATGCCGATTTGGCCGAATGGATTACGCGCAACGTCACGTTTCCTTCGACGATGGTTGACCGCATCGTTCCGGCAGTCACTGCCGATACCCTGGAGAAAATTGAACAGCTTACCGGCGTTCGCGATCCGGCCGGCGTCGCCTGCGAACCGTTTCGTCAGTGGGTCATTGAAGACAATTTTGTTGCCGGTCGTCCGCAGTGGGAAAAAGCCGGCGCCGAGCTGGTGTCGGACGTGCTGCCGTTTGAAGAGATGAAGCTGCGCATGCTCAACGGCAGCCACTCTTTTCTGGCTTATTTGGGGTATCTGGCTGGCTATCAGCACATTAATGATTGCATGCAGGATGAAAACTATCGCCGCGCCGCGCATACGCTGATGCTGGCTGAACAGGCGCCGACGCTGAGCGTGAAGGGTGTGGATTTGGCACGCTATGCCGGGCTTCTGATCGAGCGCTATAGCAATTCGGCGCTGAAGCATCGTACCTGGCAGATCGCCATGGACGGCAGTCAGAAACTGCCGCAGCGCATGCTGGATTCGATTCGCTGGCACCTGGCGGATGGCGGCGACTTTCCTCTGTTGGCGATGGGCGTCGCAGGCTGGATGCGCTATGTGAGCGGGGTGGATGACCTGGGGCAGGCGATTGAAATCTCCGATCCTATGCTGCCGATGATTACGCAAACCGTTCAGAACAGCGAAGACGGCGAAGAACGCGTGCGGGCGCTATTGGGCATTGAGGCTATTTTTGGTTTGAGCCTGCCCAAGGAGAGCCGTTTCGTCAACGCGGTGGTTCGCGCTTATTTATCGCTGCAAGCGCACGGCGCAAAAGCTACCGTAGCGGCCTGGGCTAAGGCAAATTAATGTATTTCGCCCGCGTGCCGCCGATCCCGGCGGCACTGCCATCGCGCTTTATCAGTGAACGCTTTTCCCGCCTGAAAATATTGCCGTCTGGAATAAACCTTGATCCAGATCGTTGAATATACATAACTTTATTTAACAACAGTTAAGTATAAATAAGTGGAATTTATTTTAATCAATTAAATATTTATCTGGGTAATTATTCGTTCTCCTGCTGCAGTAAATATGGCATGATGAGTTAACTTACTAAGTTTCCTCAGAAAAAAGGAGAACGGACTATGTACAAAAAAATTTTGCTACCTGTAGACGTTTTTGAAATGGATTTAAGCGATAAGGCGGTCCGCCATGCCGAGTTTTTAGCATCAGCGGATGAAGGGGAAATTACGCTGCTCAACGTTCTGCCGAACAGCAGCAGCTCGATTTTACGCGGTTTTGCCGCCGATATCCGTAAGTTTGAAGCCTATATGCGCGAGGAGTCAGAGAAAAAGATGAAGACCTTATCCCGTCTGTTTTCGATACCCGCCGGGCGGATTCATTCCAGAGTGGTATTTGGCAACGTGCGCGATGAAATCCTGGCCATGAGCAGCAATGAGGAATTTGACGTTATTGTTATTGGTTCCCGCAAACCGGGTATATCAACTCATCTTCTTGGTTCAAACGCGGAGTCGATTTTACGTCACGCAAAAATACCGGTTCTGGTGGTCAGATAGTCCTCTTAATAAATCCAGAGCGGCAGACCGTATATTCTGCCGCGACGCATTTTATTCCTCGCTAAACCAGTCGCTATTTTCCTGACGTACCAGTAGCACTGATTCGCTAATTTCTTGCAGATGTAAGCTCATCGCTTTTTCCACCGCGTCCGGGTCACGGGCGACCAGCGGCTGGAAAATATCGTAATGCTGACGCAGCATCATATCGGGAGGCGTCACATGATCGAGGCTCATATAGCGCACCCGGTCGATGGTGGCTTTAATATTTTCGACGGTATCCCAGGCTAACTGGCAGTCGGCGATTTGCGAAAGCTTCTGGTGAAATTCGTCATCCAGCTGGAAAAAATCAGTTAACTGCTGGCGTTCAACCGCCATACGCTGCTGATTGAGATTTTGCTCAAGCTGGTAAAGCTGTTCATCGTTCACCATCCCGGCGGCGCGCCGCACCACGGCGCATTCGATGGCCTGGCGGACAAAACAGCCGTTGCGCACCTGCGAAAGAGAGATCTTATTCACGTAGCTCCCGCGCTGCGGGCGGATCTGGATCAAACCGTTTTCGGCCAGTTTAATAAAGGCTTCGCGAACCGGTTGACGAGAAACGTCAAAGCGCACGGAGACTTCCTTCTCCGAAAGCGGGGTGCCTGGTGGGATCAGACAGTGAACGATATCCCGACGAAGGATACGATAAATTTGCTGATTGACGGGCTGTGTCGGATTCAGTTGTGCTTCTGCGGCCATGGATAATTACTTTTATATGAGGTATTTGCGCTATTTTACGTTTTTTTTATCTTTCAGCCCAGACCCGGCCTGCTGGCCGGGTCACAGAGCTTAGCCCTGGCGGTGAACGTTCAGCCCGGCAAAGGTTTGGCTGACCGGCATGAGTTCCAGGGTGTTGATGTTGACGTGTTTTGGCAGGGTCGCGACCCACCAGACCGCTTCGGTTACGTCCTCCGGCGTCAGGGCCTGGGTATTTTCGTAAGCTTTCTCGGCTTTAGCGTCATCGCCTTTAAAACGCACGTTGGAGAACTCGGTGCCGCCAACCAGGCCGGGTTCAATATCGGTCACGCGAAGGGCTGTGCCGTGAAGGTCGGTACGAAGATTGAGGCTGAACTGGCGCACAAAAGCTTTGGTCGCACCGTAGACGTTACCGCCGGCGTAAGGCCAGGCGCCGGCGACCGAACCAATATTGATAATATGGCCGCGGTTACGTTCAACCATCCCCGGCAGGACGGCGCGGGTCATATAAACCAGTCCTTTATTATTGGTATCAATCATGTCTTCCCAGTCTTCAAGACTGGCTTTATGCGCGGGCTCAAGACCCAGCGCCAGTCCGGCGTTATTGACCAGAATATCAATCGCCTGCCATTCGGCGGGCAGCCCGGCGATCGTCTCTTCAATGGCTGCGCGATTGCGTACGTCCAGTTGGGCGGTATAAAGGTTGTCGCCCAGCTCATCTTTCAACGTTTTCAGGCGCTCTTCGCGGCGCCCGGTGGCAATCACTTTGTGACCGTTAGCGATAAAACGGCGAGTAATACTTTCCCCAAAACCCGCTGTTGCTCCGGTAACCAGAATAATCATCTTACTGTTCCTCAACGCTTTTTGTGTCTTCATACCATAGCACGCGATCCCGGTGGCGGGTAATGGAAATCATCGGACAAAGGAGGTCGACCGCGGCGGTTAACAGAGTAATCATTGCGGTCAATCAATGAGTTGCCTAATCTTACAGAATAATCGTATTCAGGAGATGAAGATGTCGGAGAACAATCCTTTTTTCAGCGTCAGCCTGCTGCCTTATCAGGCGCCGCGCTTCGATGTGATTGACGTGAGTCATTACCGTCCGGCCTTCGACGAGGGCGTTCGCCGCCAGCGCGCGGAGATTGCCGCTATCGTTAATCATCCCCAGCCGGCTGATTTTGCCAATACGCTGGAGGCCCTGGAGCAGAGTGGTCAGCTGTTGGCTCGGGTGACGAACGTTTTTTTCGCGATGGCGGGAGCGGAGACCAACCCGACCATTCAGGCGCTTGATGAGCAGTTTTCCGCCGAGCTGGCGGAACTGGCGAATGATATCTGGCTTAACGATGCGCTTTTTCAGCGGGTGAAGCGAGTGTGGGAGCAGCGCGATTCGCTCTCTCTGGAGGCCGAATCCCGGCGTTTGCTGGAGGTGACCTGGCAACGTTTTACCCTTGCGGGCGCGATGCTTGAGGATGAGCAAAAAGCGGCGCTTCGCGCGCTGAATACCGAAGCGGCAGCGCTGCAAAGCCAGTTTCAGCAGCGCCTGCTGGCGGCGGTAAAATCTGGCGGTCTGGTGGTGGAGGATGTCCATCAGCTCGCGGGGCTTAGCGACGAGGAGATTAGCGCAGCGGCAGAGGCCGCGCAGGAGAAGGGATTAAGCGGTCGCTGGCTGCTGCCTTTACTCAATACCACCCAGCAGCCCGCGCTGCTTTCGCTGCAGGACAGACAGACGCGAGAAAATTTGTTTGCGGCCGGCTGGACGCGCAATCAGAAGGGCGATACGAATGACACCCGCGAGCTGGTGCTGCGACTGGCGGAAATTCGCGCGCGTAAAGCGCAGCTGCTGGGCGCTGACGACTTTGCCAGCTGGTCTATGGCCGATCAGATGGCGGGAGCGCCGGGGGAGGCATTTACCTTTATGCGACGAATCGCCCCGGCGGCAAGGGCTCGGGCCGAGCAGGAGCTGGCGGATATTCAGCAGGTTATTGATAATGAAGGCGGAGATTTCCGTGCGGCAGCCTGGGACTGGCTCTATTACGCCGAGCAGGTGCGCAGGAAGAAATTTGCCATCGATGAAGCGCAGTTAAAACCCTATTTTGCCCTCGACCGCGTCCTGCGCGATGGCGTGTTCTGGACGGCGACACAGCTGTTCGGTATTCGCTTTATCGAACGATTCGATATTCCGGTTTATCACCCTGACGTACAGGTATGGGAAATTATCGACGCTAACGGTGAGGGGATCGCGCTGTTCTACGGCGACTACTTCTCGCGGGATAGCAAAAGCGGCGGGGCATGGATGGGCGTGTTTGTCGAACAATCGACCCTGCGAGCGCAACACCCGGTTATCTACAACGTCTGTAATTACCAGAAACCCAAAGCAGGACACAGCGCGCTGCTTTCCTGGGATGAGGTCATCACTTTATTCCACGAATTTGGTCATACCCTGCACGGCCTGTTCGCCAGCCAGAAGTATGCCAGCCTGTCAGGAACCAATACCCCGCGCGATTTTGTTGAGTTCCCTTCGCAGATTTATGAACACTGGGCCAGCGAGCCGCAGGTGTTTGCTCACTACGCGCGGCATCATCAAACTGGGGAAGCCATGCCGGAAGCGCTGCGCGACAGCATGTTCCGCGCGGCTAAGTTTAATAAAGGCTACGATATGAGCGAACTGCTCGCGGCAGCGCTGTTGGATATGCGCTGGCACAGCGTGACGGTAGATAAGCTACCCAAGGACGTGGATGCGTTTGAAGCCGCGTCCCTGCATGCGGAGGATATGGATCTTGCCGCGGTGCCGCCACGCTATCGCAGCAGCTACTTCTCGCATATTTTCGGCGGCGGCTACGCAGCAGGCTATTACGCTTATCTGTGGACGCAGATGCTGGCGGACGACGGCTACCAGTGGTTCGTTGAGCAGGGGGGGTTAACCCGCGAAAACGGCCAGCGCTTCCGGGAAGCGATTTTGTCTCGCGGCAATAGCACTGATTTAGCTGAACTTTATCGCCAGTGGCGTGGACACGATCCGCAGATTGAACCGATGCTGGAAAACCGCGGGCTGAGCTAGCCGAGCGTTTTGACGAGTAGAAGAAGACCGGGCGCAGCGCCCGGTTTTTTATCCAATGTTTTCTTCTCCAAAATCTCTCCAAAACTTTTCCCCAAAATAAATCTTTAAATTTTGTTAAATTTGCATGAGGTCACGGCCCAATTTTTCACGTAGCTACCGACAGTGACCGCCGGCACGTCCAGGCGCCCGGACGGGAATGGTCACGCTCTGGGTATTGTTGAGGCAGAGCTGGCGCCGTTCCTGGCTGGCAATGGCGGCAGCGAGTACCAGGCTAAACCGCGCCCGATCGATAAGCCCGCCCACACAATCCTGAAAGAGTCGCGCGCCTGTGTCGTCGCTCCGGTTATCGCCAGGCAGTTCGGCGCCAGCATCGGACACCGTGCCGACGAACCAAGCGCAACAATCACCGCGGGCGGTGGCGGTAAATCGCAGCGGGTTGTACCGACGCTCATTCAAATAGGATACGGAGAACGGCCAGGCCAGGCACCTCGCGTGCCAGGACTGGATAAGCCGCTGGGAACCGTTGTGGCTGGTGGCGGGAAACATGCCGTAGTTGGTGCGTTCCTGGCAAAACACTACGGAGGAAATTATCAGCGCGCCGGCGTGAGGCTGGATGAGCCAGCGCATTCAGTAACGACTGTCGATCACCACGCATTAGTCGCTTCTCATCTGGTTAAACTGCGCGGTACTTGCCGTGACGGCCAGCCTACTGACGAGCTGATGCCGACTATCACTGCCGGCGGCCAGCACGTAGGGGAGGTTAAAACGACTCTGGCGGTCGAGGACTACGACGAAGAGCGCGCGCAGCAGGTGCTGGCGTTCCTGCAGGAATACTGCGGGGAAGATAGCACCGGACTGGTGAAAATCGCCGGGGTGACATATCGCATTGTCGACATTGGAATGCGCATGCTACAGCCGCATGAGCTTTACCGGGCGCAGGGCTTCCCCGAGTGGTACATCATTGACCAGGATTGCCGCGGCGTGAAGTATGCGAAGGATAAGCAGGTCGCGCGCGGTGGTAACGCCGTCCCGCCTCCATTCACTGAGGCTTTGGAAAGGGCAAACTTGCCTGAGATGTGTCAGACGCAAGTAGCGGCTTAATTTTATGAGGTTAAACAAAGAACCAGACCTTTAACTGAATGGAAATAGTCTGGCTTGAGATTTCAAGCAAGAATCCAGTTTATGAAGTGATAATTAAACTTGTTAAAAAAGGCCCGTTTTATGGGCCTTTGGTAAAAACTAAACTTACGGGCGCTGATTTACGTACTTGATTATCGCTTTAATAATTACGATCATTGGCGGTACGATTTTGAAAAGCAAGCTACCCATGTATTGGCCTCACTTAGTTTTCTCGTGCCTCACTGTAAACACCCTCGGGCTTGCCTTTACATTTGCTGTATCAGTAGTCGCCAGATATGTCCTATTCCCCGTTGATTTGTAAACCATCAACGATGGCATAAGAGGGTTGGTTCCATTAAGCCTGCGAGTGTTTTATTCGCTTCAGAACCAGATTATGGACTTGCATGACTTGATTATGCGATGATAGAAATTGTTAAAGGGTTATTCCAACTTATTATTGGTTGTAGCCTGTACAGTTTAGCATGTGAAGCAGGTGATAAATGATGGCGTATTTGGATTATTTTTTGAAATTTATTGAGAGCAACCCAGCACTAGCCATAGGTTTTAACATTGTGCTTCTTATTATGTCTGGATTTTTTGCGCATATTATGTGTAAGTTCCTGTTAATAAAGGCTGTCAGGAAAGCATTTTTTTCCAGTCATAAACAAGATGTTCCTCTTGAAAAAGATCGCCGTATTGCTGAAAAGTTATCCAACTTCGTTCCTGTCATTATTGTATATTATGTTCTGCAATTCATGCCAAATATGCCAGTATCTTTAGTTACTGGCATAAATACAATATGTGGAATCTTGTTTTTCGTTTTTCTGTCTGTCTTTTTTAATGAAATGCTAGATATCGTTAATAGTTCTTATTTAAGAAAAACAAAGCGCAAAAATCATTCGATAAAAGGTTACATACAAATAGGTAAGATTTTAGTTCACATCATTGCGGCAATAATGATACTTGCCGTTATGTCAAACAAATCTCCTGCAATTATTATCTCGAGTCTAGGTGCTGTTGCTGCTGTACTGATGCTGGTATTTCAGCATACGCTGCTTTCGCTTGTAGCTAACGTCCAGTTGTCATCAAATGACGTACTTCAACTCGGTGATTGGATTGAAATGCCTGATAAGAATTTGAGCGGGGAGGTTACCGATATTGCATTACATACAATTACTATACGCAATTGGGATAATACGATTTCACGTATACCGACAAAAAATTTCCTAACAGAAACATATACTAACTGGCAGGCTATGTTCTCTTCTGGTGCCAGAAGGATAATGCGTAGTACTACAATAGATCAGCACTCGGTTACTTTTCTAACTCAAGAAATACTTGCACCAATACTTACGATTAGAGGTGTAAGTGAGCCTCTCTCTAAGTTAATCGATGGGCGTGATGCAATGGGGATTGCGGATAGCTGGTTTATAGATAATGGACTGACAAATTTAACGCTATTTCGTCATTACATTATGGCCTATTTGGCTGAACGATCTGATATTATAAAAGATATGTATGTCGTAGTGAGAACGTTAAAACCATCAGCTTCGGGGATTCCGCTGGAAATTTATTGCTTTACCAGTTCAACGCTATGGGTGGATTATGAAAATACTCAATCAGAAATTTTTGAGTACATCACGGCTATCGTTGAAAAATTCTCACTTCGTATATATCAATATCCGGCAGGGCATGATTTTTGGCATTCGTCACAATAATGCAGCGTTTGATTTATTTAAATAAATATTTATATTGAATGTAAGGCGGAGGTTATCTCCGCTTTTGAAAGTAAGGTAAACCTTTTAATATATATAGATAAATTAAAAGCAACCAAGTAAAAAAGTAATTTGTCAGAAATAAAAGAATATAGTGGATTAATAGAAAGTACTCATTGCTAGCAATAACTCTTTTGGTACGATATATACTATCAGACATATTTCCCACTCCTGTGTATGTTAAATAGTATGCTCCTGCCGTTAAAAGAAGCAGGCCAGGTAGAAGTTTAAATCATTGCTTCAAATGGAGTTTAATGGTTTTTATATCGAACTTATTTCAGCAAAATACATACATTAATATCACGAAAATTGGTGCAGCTTTAGTATATGTGGAAGCTATAGTGGTTACGACTAAATATTGTTCTGAGAAATCCTTTTGGTATCCATTTGTTAATTCATAAAGATATGCAATGATGTTTGAATCTTTACTCATTAAATAAATGATGAATAAAATTACCATGAGTATTATCCCTAATAACAATGATATTAATGTATATTTTATAAGCCCTTTTTCCGTCATCTTATCGTTCATTTTGCACCCTGTGCCTGTCTGAACATTTGCATGTCATCTTAACTTTTTTAGAGTTATTCGCAAATGAGTGATGCATGAAATATTAAGCCTGGGGTTTCTCCGGGTGGTACATGATCGACTGTGACTATGACGGTGTGAAGTGTGCGACGGGTAAACAGGTCGCGCGCTGTGACAATGTGGTCCCGCCGCCGTTTGCTGAGGCGCTGGTGAGGGCTAGTTTACCTGAATTATGTCAAAAGAAAGACCCAGCCACCTGAAATATTATAAAGCTGAGAATGCAACTGTGTTTGAAATTTGTTGAATGAAATTATTGAAGTGAATTTATGTAGCGCGCTTATCATTATATGGCTTTAGGTTAAATTATTTGGAAAACTCTCAATTTGAAAATAGTTAAATCTTTTCTCCATTAAAGCTGCTATTGTCTCTTATGAAAGGGACCCATCAGGTACCAGAGCCTTCTGGCACTTGATTTTTAAGTCTATCGCTTAGGGAAGATTGAGGGTTTACCATGGCTAATGATTCACGAGGGAATGAAGTGATCTTCAATCGTGCATATCTAAACTTATGCTTTAAAAACAAGAAATTAAGCCCGTTGGTTATAGTGAGGAAAATTAAAGAACACAATATTGTTGAATGTTTTTCTTTTGGTCTTAAGGGGGCGATAGATATTGAGTCAAGATGTCTTTTTTTGCGTTATAAATATCCGTGGCCAGATTTTGAAATTGAACTAGTTAGAAAAAAAGGAGGTGATTATGAGTTCATGCTCTTTCATAATGATTTTCTTAAGGGTATCGGCAATTAAGACATTTATAATGTTTTTTTAATAAAAATGGATTTTCCTGGACTATATGACTTGGGTATCTTTTTTTCTTGAACTTGTCTATAAATAACATTCAAAGAGTATGGCGCACTTGTCCGACGCTTCTATCAAATAATTGTAGTATCACTACGCGCTTACATTTGGCCTCCATGTAATTAAAAGAGTGTACTTCTAAATGACTCTTTTGAACTCACATGAGTTGGTTGAATTTTGTTCATAGCGACCTATGCTCCTGTCCATATATAAAGCTCTTATCTAAAAAAAACCATACAATCAACCCGCTACGGCGGGTTTTCTTTTCCCACCCCTGACAACAAATTATCAGTTTGTGCTCTTAAGATATTGCTCATTCAGTGAGCTAGGTGTGCTGTATGTTTATACAGTTTTTCGGGGTGATGCTATGAAAATCGAAGTAACCATCGACAAAACCAAAAAATTGCCTAACGGTGCTGAGCCAGCGTTAGAGGCCGAATTCCTACGGCGATTAAATCAAAAATTTTATGACTGCAAATTATCTATTCGTCGCGCTGGCGCTGATGGGCTCAGTGCTTTCGGTGGCATATTAAGCAATGCCCTCACTGCACTGGCCGCGGTTATCCCAGATTAAAAGACGCGGAGGTATCCAAGGCTCCTGGAGTGACCGAACTACCTGGCGAAGACACTTTAAATTGTTCTTTGATCGTCTGGTGGAGTATTGCCACGTGAGGAATCCTTCGCAGAAAAGATGCTTGAGAAGGTAACGAGATGACTTTGCAGCAGGCTATCGCAAACGTGGCGGAAATTGGCTATCCTCGATCCAATGATGGGTTAATTCGCCCATGACGTTAAAAACATTAAGACCTCGCCTCGGCGGGGTCTTTTATCTTCGTAAGGGCTTTATGTCTCACTCATCATCAAGAAAAAAGGTGCTGGACTCGACTTTACCACTTACCTCCCGCGCTTCGCATGCACGAAGTTGTGTAAACCATGTAGCCAATCGAGTTGGCATGACGAGAGAAGCGCTGCTGAATAAAATCATGAGTGACACAGGGGTTAACTTAGACTGTCCCCTTTCGGAAGAAGAGTTACTAAAAGCGTATCATTACTTTGAGTCTCTCTAAGATAAACAGCTAACGGTATCTTTTTTTTTTACGATAGAGGCTTCCTTTACCTGTCCTTGCTCTCTCCCAAAGTTCCTCATCCGTCAGGGTTGTTTGAATCAGTTCGATTGGAACACCTGCGTCATTGATAACTGCTACGAAGTAATCATCTATGGGCTCATAGGGGCCGAGGATTATCTCTTCATCTCTGATGGCTGCTGATAAGTTATCAACTTTAAACGCAACATGAGGTACCGTTTTCAATAAAGGATGAAGTGGTGAGTCGTCAGTAAAGCGATGCCACTGGACTTTAAATTTCCCGGGATTGTCGGAAGTGAACATTCCAGCCTTCTCACTGAACGTTCCTTCACATCTTCCATCCTGTAATGGAATGCCAAAATGGTGAAACTCGTACTGTAAGTTTCTTTTCATGAGCAAACTCCTCAATTAAAAAGCGTTCATCATTCTATTGATCGTTTGCTCAATGCTGAGGCAACAGCAATGCACAATTATCGACGTGGTGAATCCCCCTATGCGGAGGGGCGTCCAACTAATAGAGCGAAAGCCCTGTGAATACCACGCGAGTGATGTCTGTTGGGGCATGCTCACCGGGAGGCACCCGGCACCACATCTAATCGCAAGTAAGTAAACCGAACATCTTGTTGGGTTTACTCATTCTCTTTGGCAGACTATGGTTAATTACAGTAACGACATAAAAGGAAATGCTTTTCTGGTAAATCGGTAGCTCGGACTATCAGGAACCGTTACTCCTCGAAAGCCAACTTTTTCAGCCCGCTCTCAAAGCGGGCTTTTTTTATTCCCCTCGTTCATGAGAGGACTCACAGCAATATCGGAGCTGCAGGTGCGCGGGGTTAATTTCCGCAGCCTGACTGACAGCATCGATACCAGCACAGCCGCCGGCCGCTTTTTCTTCCACGTAATGAGCGCTCTGGCGGAAATGGAAAGAGAGCTGATCGTCGAGCGTACCCGGGCAGGATTAGCCGCGGCGAGGGAGCAGGGGCGTATTGGCGGCCGCCGGCAGGTGATGACCCCGGAGGTTGTCGATCGTGCGCATCGAATGCTGGAGAACGGAGCTACACGCCAACAGATAGCTGATGTGATCGGCGTAGGGGTGAAGACTATTTATAAATATTTTCCTGCCGGCTAAGTTTGCTCACCTGCGAACCGTATGCAAGAGCCCGCAGGTGAGCAATTTGCTATGGAGGCAGCGCCATATCTGAAAAATTTTATCCGCGCACTGTTCGCAAAAGCATCAAACAGTTCAGCACTGAAAGCACTTTAAGACTTACCGTACTTATTACATCAATACGTTACGGCAATGACGGAAATTGATAGGCGTAACCTATATTGATATGTCGCCGAGTTAAATCTACTGTATATATAAACAGTATTTATGTGAGCGAGTCTATCATGCAGTTCTACACGCCCGTTGAGTTACGTAGGATTATCCTGATCCCATTGTACAGCGACCTTGTTCAGTGTGGTTTTCCAAGTCCCGCCCAGGATTATGTTGAGCAACGCATCGACCTGAACGAGTTATTAGTTAACCACCCCAGCGCGACGTATTTTGTCAAAGCTGCCGGCGATAGCATGAAAGATGCCGGGATCAGCGAGGGGGATCTTCTGGTTGTGGATAGTTCAAGGACCGCAGTCCATGGCGATATTGTGATTGCCGCAGTGGACGGGGGATTCACTGTTAAGAAGTTGCAACTACATCCACGCGTTCAGCTTAACCCAATGAATCCTGCATATTCGCCGATAGTTGTCGGAAGCGAGGATACTCTCGACGTGTTCGGGGTCGTTACTTACATCATTAAATCAGCGGGCTAAGATGTTTGCGCTTTGCGATGTGAATTCATTTTACGCATCGTGCGAGACGGTGTTTCGTCCTGACCTGAAAGGGCGGCCAGTAGTCGTCCTTTCCAATAACGACGGGTGTGTGATTGCTCGTTCCGCTGAGGCGAAGCCCTTTGTCAAAATGGGGGAGCCGTACTTCAAACAAAAGGACATGTTTCGCCGGCACGGCATTATCGCGTTTAGTAGCAACTATGAGCTCTATGCGGATATGTCGAACCGGGTCATGACTACGCTTGAAGAGCTCTCTCCGCGCTGCGAAATTTACAGTATCGATGAGGCATTTTGCGATCTGACAGGAGTTCGTAACTGTCGCGACCTTACCGACTTTGGCCGGGAAATTCGCGAGACGGTTCTGCGCCGGACGCACCTCACGGTTGGTGTTGGCATAGCCCAGACAAAAACTCTGGCGAAGCTGGCCAATCACGCCGCGAAACAGTGGCAGCGGCAGACCGGGGGAGTGGTTGATTTGTCGAACCTGGAACGGCAGAGGAAGTTGATGTCTTTGCTGCCGGTGAATGAGGTTTGGGGAGTTGGGCGCCGTATCAGTAAAAAACTGGAGTCCATGGGGATAGACACGGTGCTTAAGTTAGCCGATACGGACATTCATTTTATCCGGAAACATTTTAACGTCGTGCTGGAAAGAACTGTGCGGGAGCTACGCGGCGAGCCATGTCTTGAGCTTGAGGAGTTCGCGCCGGTAAAGCAGGAAATTGTGTGCAGCCGTTCTTTCGGTGGCCGCATCACTGAATATCATGAAATGCGACAGGCGATATGCAGCTATGCATCGCGCGCAGCCGAGAAACTTCGCGGCGAGCATCAGTATTGCCGGTTTATCTCCGCTTTTGTCAAAACCAGCCCCTTTGCGCTCAACGAGCCATATTACGGCAACAGCGCATCTGTAAAGCTGCTAACGCCAACCCAGGATAGCCGGGACATAATTACCGCGGCGACGACATGCCTCGATGCTATCTGGCGAGACGGGCACCGTTACCAGAAGGCCGGCGTGATGCTGGGCGATTTCTACAGCCAGGGCGTGGCACAGCTGAATCTTTTTGATGACAACGCACCGCGGCAGAACAGCGAAAAGTTAATGGAAGTCCTCGACCATCTCAATGCAAAGGATGGCAGGGGGACGCTCTATTTTGCGGGGCAGGGGATCCAGACTGCCTGGCAGATGAAGAGAGAAATGCTATCCCCGCGCTATACTACGAGGTTCTGTGACCTGCTCAAAGTTAGATGATTCGGCCATTAACGGTAATGGGGACGCTACTACAGTCCGCTATGAGCGAGGAGCGGAAGTTGGCTACTCTGTTCAACGTCCCCAAATTCAGCCTTTATTTCCCAGCTTTTCGCGTGTAGGACCATCAAAATAGATGCTACTAATGTGGCAACTACGCGGTTGAGCCAACACAAAGCGAATTGTTTCCCAGACCGAGCGCCCATTCATTAAACGCTCCCCCATTTTGAATTGGTTATCGACAAACGTATCTAATCCTGTCAGTTCGAAATCTGGGGGATATAACCCAGTCACACGTATATTTTCTTCGGACAACTGGTGTGAGAGTTTAGTTGTAAACCCGCTAAGGCCGTGTTTACTGGCAAAAAATGCGGGATGCGCAATTGAATCTGTAAAATTCGGAATCCCACATGAAGATATAATTGATACTATATCCGCACTTTCTGAACGTCTTAAGCTGGGCAGCAATGCCTGAGTCAGTAGAATCGAACCTGTTAGTCCTGAGCTGACAGTATTGATAATTTCTGTGTCTGGTTGATCGTCTAACGTTCCGGATAACCACTGAGCAGCATTGAGGATTAAAATGTCTATGGGCTTATCTGAACTTAACAACTGTGAAGAAAACTGAGAAAGGGATTCAGGCTGGGTTAAATCACAGATATATCCTTTCGCAATTCCGCCTTCAGCCGAGATGATACTGCAAGTTTTTTGAATATCATTGGCACGCCTCGCGCAAAAATCTACCTCGACGCCTTCTCGTGCCAACCATACGCTCAACGCCTGACCAAATCCCCCGCCACCACCGGTAATCACAGCCCTCTTACCTTTTAGCATCTTCATTCATCCTTTCTTAATGACTATGTGTGGATGAAGATATACATGAGGAGATGGATTGGTGTCTTTCAATTAGTGCCATTTTTAGATGACGGGTTGGATAAGCTGTACAGCAATCTTTTTAATAGCGTGCCAATCCGTCTGCTCCTGGCACATTTCGGCCGTTATCAAATCTATAGTCTTTTGATAGCCTCAATCAATTCAGGCCCCTGATTCTTCACGTTACCCACTGCGCGGGAAACCGGGTGCCATTTGAAATGATCTGCTGACAGAGCGCCATCAGCAATTATTTCCTCCGCCTCTTTCCCACCTACATCCTGCCGCATCCATTCTCGCGCAGCTTCCGGTACCAGGACGAGTGGCCGGCGGTCATGAATATCGACCAGACCCTGGTCGGCAGCTGCAGTCACTATCAAAAATCCTTCAGCTTCATCGCCGCGTTCAAAAGGTACGCTGCCGAGCGCCGCCATAAAAATGGGCTTGCCGTCTTTCCGGTAGATGAAGTAGGGCTGCTTCTTGTTGCCTTCCTTTTTCCATTCAAACCAACCATCAGCGAAACAGATAGCCCGGCCATGTTGCCATAGTGGCTTAAACATTCTGCTTGTCGCCGCGGTTTCTACGCGAGCGTTAATGAGCGCTGGCTTATCCCACCACCCTGGTGCGTAACCCCAATGAACCGGATCGAGGTGCAGTTCTTCATTGCGTTCGCTCAGCAACAGAACTTTGGTTCCGGGGGCCACGTTGTAGCGTCCTATTGGCTCGGGATCAAAGGCGATATCCCGCTCGGCCTCTTCTGCAAGATAAGCCAGGTATTCTTCACGGGTTTGAGATTGAGCAAAGCGTCCGCACATGGCTACCTCCAGTCAGATGCCAGACTTAAAATTATAGGTCAGAAGCATAGAGTCATTACCTCATCCTTACAGGACACTATTTGATAGCTATCAGTATAAAAAATGAACTGATAAAGGTGCTAATCAGGCATTATTGAGAGAATGTCGTCCCCAAAACGATATGCAACTGACTGAATTGTATGAGATTGTATTTATGCTTAAATCAACGGAATTTTCATAATAAAAGGAAGTTAACTTTATGATTTTTATTGGTAAATGCACTCATTGAAAAGGATGCTTCTCGCATATTTTCGGCGGCGGCTATGCGGCAGGCTATTACGCCTATCTGTGGACGCAGATGCCGGCGGATGACGGCTACCAGTGGTTCGTTGAGCAGGGTGGTTTAACCGGTGCAAACGGCCAGCGCTTCCGCGAAGCGATTTTGTCTCGCGGCAATAGCACTGATTTAGCTGAACTTTATCGCCAGTGGCGCGGACACGATCCGCAGATTGAGCCGATGCTGGAAAACCGCGGGCTGAGTTAGCCGAGCGTTGTTTAGAGCAGAATAAGACCGGGCGCTGCGCCCGGTTTTTTGTACATTTTTTCCCGATAAGGAACGCTCAGATTCGTCAGGATTTGCGAGGTTATTCTGTAGAAGTGCCCGGGCAGGCATTTGCATTTTTCGCTGCGGGTAAGGTTGATCACCTGCGAACCGTATGCAAGAGCTGCAGATGAGCAATTTGCTATGGAGGCAGTACCATAGCAGCGAAATTTTATCCTCGCGCTGCGGGCATAACCATCAAACAGTTAAGCGCTGAGAATATTTAGGACTTACCTTACTCATGACATCAAGGCGTTACGTGGGCGATCAACATTGACAGAAGGAGCCTGGCGTAGGGAAGCGCTCGCCCCCTCAACTCGGCAAAACCTGTTTTTTGCGGACAGTCATTAAGAGCGGATGGTTCAACATGATTTCTGCGCTAACGTTCCGCGAAAAGTGCAAAAATAGCCAATTGAGGCGATGAGACAAAGCATATAACCGAATGATTCGCAGCCTTCCTCTACGACGTTTTTTACCACCCGGACGTAGCCGTCACCGAGAATGGCCAGCCATAAGGTTTGCATGCCAAAGAGTCGGGAGAAGACCAGAATAGCCAACAGGCCGCTGATTAATAAGCCGTACCAGGGAGTACGGGTATATTGTGCCAGCTGGTGCAGGGTCTGACGATAATGAATGGCAGGATAAATTATGGCTAAAAGAGCTGCAATCAGCGCAAACCATACCCAGCTACCGTGAGCAATGAGATCAAAAAGGGCATCCAGTTCGCGAATTAGCATGGCAAGGAAAAACCCGCCAACAAGAATATTACAGTAGCGCATGGCTTTATACCGCTTCGCAAGCAGGAAATGAATAAAAACGATGACTGTTAAAACGGACTCTTGCACAATTTCGGTCAGTGATAGTTCTGAAATATTATAATCCCAAAAGTATATATCGACCCACAGGCTAAATACTACAAATGCGCTGGCGCAAGCCGCACCAAGAAAGGAGAGTAAGCTTTTAAATATAGTCATCAATATCACCAAATTTGTTTTTGGTTACGAGGATAAATGATGCAAATGTAAATGCTGTTCACTTTGTGCTGTATAATAACCTTGGTTTTAACACATGATGCGAATTAGCTTATTCTGGGATATTTCATTTACGGAGATAGAGCGATCGCGCGCAGGGGGGGATATCAATATTGCGCTTAGCTCAGCGCTGAAATTAATTTCGCCTCCTGGGTTTCTGCGTTACCTGTTAGCCACCGCCCGGCGGCGATACGGGGCAGGTGTTGAGAATAGGTTGGTCAAAAGCCCCAAACCGGGCGCAGAGCCCGGTTGGTTTCACTGAATGTTGTTACACTTTAAGCAGTTTTACCGTGGCTTCAATATCAATCTCATCTTCCGTGAAAATGAGGGTGCTCCCCTGGAAGGTGGTGATAGCCAGCTTTTTCACCGAGCGCATTTCGCCGGGTTTCGCGGCGGATTTTGGCCTGATATTTCCCATCAACAGGCCCACGGAGAGTACCGCATTCTCTTTATCAATGCGGGCATCGGCGGGCTCTTCCTCGCTGTATACCAGGAAAGATTTGATCGACGTAAGCTTAATTCGCTCGCCTGCAATATAAATATATTTGCTTTCCGGCAGGACTTTCACCGCGTAAGCTGATAGGCCCTTGTTGTTCGTGGTAGGTTCGAACGTGACAGCCGCATCTTTTTTAATCAGTTCAGGGTTGGCAACCTTAATCACATGAAAATAGCGATTATCGCCGTTTTCATCTTTGATAAATCCAAAACCTTTATCTTTAAACCATGTTGTGATCGTTCCGTTCATCGCCGTTACCGCCTGGTTAATCGTTTATCTACTCAATTTTTGCCGCGGGCAGTGTAAAGCACAATGCCCGCATAGACTACGCCTGAATCTCCGGTCTGCGGAGGCCCGGGTTGCTTACCACATTAAATCATCGGGAACTTTAAAATCAGCATACGGATCGTCTTCGTCCTGCTCTTCCGCACTCAGCGCGCTGTTTAAAACAATGCTGCTGGCGTCGCGCTGAGCGATTTTATCCGCTACGCTCGCCGGAATAATCGCGTATTGGCTCTCACCGCCATTATCACCAGCCAGACGGGCAATGGCGAGACGGCCGCTAATCAGCTGCGCCTGAGTCAGTTTATCCACGGCAATTTTTTTTATAAAATTGTTATCCGTGAAGTTAAAATCGATATTGCCTTTGGATATATCGATTTTATTCATTTCAATAAGCTGCTTAACCTGCGCTTTATATTCTCTCGATAGCGCCGCCTGCTTTTGCTGCTCGCTTAGCTGCTTATCACGCTCAAGCTGCGCTTTTTTATTCTCTTCCACCGCCTCTCTGGCTTCACGGGCCTGAACGCGGGATTTTTTCGCCGTTCTCTGGACTTTGGCCATTTTTTTGCTGGTCACGAGTCCGGCTTTTAGCATCTGCTCTTGTAAGGTGAGTTTTGTCATCTTGGTGTCTGAATCAGCTGAATAATGAGTGAGATTATACCTGCAAATGTCGGGTATGCACCATGCGGTATGATTTGCTTGTTATGAGGTGCATAAAAATTCACTTCTATTGGTGTTTATTTGCTATAAATGCACTTTGTTTAATTGATTATGGAGATTGGTGATGATTGTCAGAACCTGGCATGGCTGTGTTCCCGTGGCATTTGGCGATGCGTTTGCGCTTCATCTGCAGGCGACAGGCGTGCAGCATTCCCGTGGCGTTCCTGGCAATGCGGGGGCGTTTGTCAGGCGGGAAACGCAGGGGGAGTGGGAACACTTTTTTCTGGCCACGTACTGGAACAATCTGGATGCCGTCATCGCCTTTGCCGGTGAAGACTATCATGTGGCGGTGACCTACGCGGATGATGAGCGGTTTCAGCTGCTTTCCGACCCGTACGTTTTTCAGTTTGAGGTTGCTGACGTTGTGGCGATTTGAGTTGGCTTACGCATTGGCGTGCTTGAGAGACAAAAATTAAGGCCCAAAGGGCCTTATAGGGTTATTTCCTTCCCGCCAGTAAACCAATCACCAGCCCGATGGCGCCGGCCGCCAGTAGCCCGGTTAGGGGATTTTCCCTGACGCGTTCCGAGACTTCTGAAACGGCATCCGAAGCCTGAGCGGCATATTTCCGGGCCGCGCCTTTCAGCTGATGCTTAGGCGAATCAACCGCATCACCAAATTGCTGCTGGGCTTCACCGGCAAATTCATTCACTTTATTACCGACTTTGTCGGCCAGATTCTGCGCGTCGTTTTCATAATCTTGTGATGACATGGGAGTCTCCTTTCGTTTGACTTATTAAAGTCTAGTGGCTGACCGGCGAAGTACCAATGCTCAGCCTGCGGTGAAGCCCACTCCAGGAATTTTCTACAACGTCCGGGATATAAATCAGGCTGCTGTTTCGACCTCAAAAGCGCTAAGCAAATGGCGAAAAAGCCTGGCCAGAATGAGGAGGAGCCCCATTATTTCAATTGATTAAGTTAATTCCTGGATATAAGATCCGCCAGGCGCCGTTGTGGGAAAGGTAGCGATTCATAAATAAGAACTATTGATATTCACAATTCCTCTTTTTTCCTTCATCATTTGTCAGCTTTTGCTACTAATAATCAGCGCTTAGCGCAGCATAAGAAAGAAATTTTTTAACTCAAGGCCAGTATGAACTATAAGAATGTACTGAAGAACGCGTTATGGCTTGCCCCCCTGGCGATCCTGAGTCTGCAAACCCCTGCGTGGGCTGCAGATGTCAGCAAAACGGCGACCTGCCGGACGGCGCCGCCTGCGGTGGACAAAGACGGTGTGCCGTTACCACCCGTTGTGGGCAAAGAGGGCGCTCAGCCGGTCTCTGCTAAAGACAAGTCCGGCCACGGCGGCTCAACGGCCAACTGCCAGCCCAAGGCCATCGACAATTAATCATTGACCTCAACCCGGGAGGGACATGGTGCACCCGTTAATTAAGGTGATGCTGGTTGGAGGGAAGGGCGACGGCCTGATGGTTAGCGTTGCCGATAACGCGACGGAGATTTCCGTGACGCCTGCGCAGTACGGTGCGAAATCCGGCCAGCCGCTGAGCTACAGGATCGTGTCGCAAACCATTGATGATGAACGCTATTTTTTCGGCGTTTTCAACGAGAGCCATGAGGATACGGACAAACTTAAACGAGTGGCGCTAACCCGCGGTATGAAAAAATTCTTCAGTTGATCCAGTGCCGGGCGGCGATTCGTCGTCCGGTCGGGTCATATTTCGTTTTTCTTGTGCCTCCGATACCCTAGCGCAAAACGCTTTTCTCAGTTTCGGGAACCTATGATTAACCATATCCGGATAAAAAATTTCAGATCGGTCAGGGATATTGAGCTGGAACTCGGGGCGCTGAATATCGTCTTTGGCCCCAACGGCTGCGGTAAGTCCAATATCTATAAAGCCATCCACCTGTTAACCGCCTGCGCCGACGGGAAGTTTTCCGGCTATATCAGCGATGAAGGCGGTCTGGAAAATATCATGTGGTCCGGGCCGAGCGCGCCGACCGACCGCTTTCCGCGACGGTTGCAGATTGGCTGTCTGACCGATGAGTTTGACTACCAGCTGCAGGTGGGTTTTCCGGAAAAACTGCCTTATCCCACCCAGTTTCAGCTGGATCCGATCGTTAAAGAGGAGTCTATCTGGCTGGCGGGATTTTCCCGACGCCCGTCATCGCGTGTGCTGGAGCGTAAAAATCAGGCTGCGTTCCTGGTCGACGTCAACGGAGAGCGCAGCACCTTCACCGACGCAATTTACGAGAACGAATCGATTTTTGGCCAGTTGGGCGAGCCGCATCGCTTTCCGGAAGTCTCGCGGGTCAGGGAAACCATGCGCCGTTGGCGCTTTTATCACGAATTCAATATTGGCAGGCTCTCGCCGCTACGCCATCCGACGGTCGGCTATCGCTCGCCGGTGCTCGACAGCGATGGACACAACCTCGCCGCCGCCTTTCAAACCATCGTGGAAATCGGCGCGGAAGAGCTGCTGCACGAAATCCTCGGCGAAGCCTTTCCGGAGTGTACCTTCTACTGTGAAAACGAAAACTCGCGTTTCTCGGTAAAGATGCGCCGCAACGGCGTCTGGCGGCCTTTACTGGCGGCGGAGATGTCCGACGGCACCCTGCGCTTCCTGTGCCTGGCGGTGGCGTTGTTGAGCCCGCGTCCTCCGGCGTTTCTGGCCATTAACGAGCCGGAAAACAGCCTACATCGCCAGATGTTTCCCGCGCTGGCCCGGCTCATTGTTGAAGCTTCGCGCTATAGCCAAATCTGGTTAACCAGCCACTCCGCCGAGCTGGCGGAGCTAATTTCGTCCATGGCGCAAGCACGACTTTACGGCCTGGAAAATCGCGACGGGGAAACGCGGATCGCCGACTAGCGGCACGGGCCTAATCCGGCCCGGAAACGAATCGCCGCCGGAGGCTCTCCGGCGGCCTGGTTTTATGCCGTGGCCGGCAGCAGCGTTTTGCTGCCTTTCAGGGTAAACAGCGAAATAACGGTAAAGCTCAGGGTAATACAGCCCAGGATCAGATAAGCCTGATGGAAGCCGACGGTATCATACATCCGTCCCACCCACGCTGAGAGCACCACGCCTGAAAGCTGTTTCGATAAATTAAAGCCGATCAGGAACAGCGTCGCCGAGAGTTTGGGGTTAAATGCCGAGGAGATATATTTAAAGGTGCCGACCAGCAGGAACGGGATCTCAAACATATGCAGCATTTTCAATATAATCACTTCCACTGCTGAGGTAGCGAAAGACGAGCCTAAAATGCGGACTGACATAATCAACCCGGCAATTAACAGGGCATTCTTGGCGCCAATTCGGTTAATAATCGCCGGCGCGCAGAACATGATCAGCGCATTGAGTAATTCCCCACCGGTGGTCACGAAGCCAAAGACTTCGGTTCCGCGCTGCGGGCTGGAGAAGAAACCTTTAAAAAAGTTGGCGAACTGCTGGTCGAAAACGTCATAGACGCTGGCGACGCCAACCACATAAATAATAAAGCCCCAGAAGCGCGGCATCCGCAAAAGCTCTGCGGCGGTACGCATTGAGAAGGCCTGACGGTTGGCGCCCAGGGCGTCAATAACCTCAGCGCTATTGCTGCTCTCCGGTTTTGAAACCCACAGCAGCACGCCGAGGATCAGCGCGAAACCTGAGGCGATCCAGAAGGTAATATTGGGGTCGATACTAAACAAAATACCGGTGATGGAGGCGCACAGCGCCCAGCCGACGCAGCCGGAGACGCGCACTTTACCATATTCAAAACGGTTGGCGCGGCTGACGCGTTCTATATAGGCTTCTACCGCCCCGGAGCCGCTGGAGAAAACGATCCCCAGATATACACCGCCCACCAGCGCGCCCGCGATGATATTCATTTGCAGCAACGGCGAGAAAACAAAAATAAAGAAGGGGGCAAACAGGATTAATAAAATCGTAATCGTCCACAGCAGATGCTTGCGCAGACCGAGCTTATCGGAAATCAGGCCAAATACCGGCTGAAAAATTATGGCGAATAGCGAAATGGAGGAGAAGACAATCCCCGTCTCGGTTTTGGTTAAATGGTTAACTTCCGCCAGCCACACCGGGAAAAAGGGAAAGTAGGCTGACATAATGAAATAGTAGAAGAAAAAGAACAGCATGAAATAAATAAAGTTATGCCGTTCTCGTGGCGCGAGTTCAGAGAGTTTCATTGTAAATATTCCATATTATTATGCCTGTAAGGTTGGGGGCTTTCGCCCCCGATTATTATTGGAAGTGAATCGTTAGCTGATAGTGCCATTGTCTTTCAAGCAGCAGCCACTGTTGCAGCACGCTGGGTGTCCAGGAGTCGTCGCCGCCGATGCCCATGTGTTGAGCATCGAGCGCAATCCAGACGCCGTTTTCCGGCTTCATCCTGTGCCAATGATCGGTCTCCATTAACTGCGCGGTGCTATAGGGCTGTACGGAGAAGTGGAAATCGCCCGCGACGTGCCAGCGCCCCCAGTCCAGCGCTTTGTTATCGCAGCGCAGGCCGTTTTCCGTCGGGAAAATGTAAGGAGTAGTCATCTCTTCCAGCGGCAGCTGCCAGCGGGAGAAACAGGCGCTGGTGCGGCGATCCGGGTAGTTCTCGTGCGGGCCGTAGCCCAGCCAGCAGACCGGCTGCTGCTGGTCGGGAACCTGGAACGTCAGCCCGATGCGCGGTAGCGGCGGCAGGGTGCCCGCGCGTTCGCCATCGACCGCCAGGTGCAGCTTGCCTTCGCTATCAAATGTCATCCGCCAGTGGCTGACAATCACCACTTCATCGCCGCGCAGATAGTGCCAGCGGCAATCGATAACCACTTCATGGGCCAGACGCTGCGCGTCGCACGCCACACAGCGAGCGCTGAGGCCGTACAGCCCGGCGCTTTTCCAGCGTTCGACCCAGGCGTTGGGGTCGATGCGCTCCACTTCGCTGACGCCAATATCGTTATCCAGCGGCGCGCGCACAAACTGATCGCGCAGCGGTGTTAGCAGCTGTTCCACGCCGTCCACCTGCCAGCGGGTTAACAGACCGCTTTCCCGGTCGACCGTCCACTGCTGCGAACCGCTGCGCACCGTCCAGGCGGCGTCGCTGCCCTCCAGCGCTGGCGCCGTGCCGGTAGGGGCAGGGCTACGCAGCGCCAGCGGGGCGGCGAGCGGGAACTGCTGCCAGGCGACGCGATGCCCGGCGTCGGACCAGGCGGTGGCCTGCGGCTGGACGACCTCCAGGGTTAGCCACACTTCTTCGGCGCCGGCGGGCAGCGCCAGCGTATCGCACAGGGTCAGTTCGCACTGGCCTTCAGGGCTAAGCTCAAGCTTCACTTGACCCTCGGCAAAGGTTTCTCCGGCGGCCTGAACCTGCCAGCGCAGTTCTTCGTTATCGGTGGCGCGGAACAGATATTCGCTGCTGACGCCGATCCGCAGCGGGGATTGCGCGAGCAGGGTAAACTGGAAATACTGCTGCGCGTGTTTGGCCTCAATTAATGAAGGATGCGGGCGGCGGTCAGGGAAGACCAGGCCGTTCATACAGAACTGACGATCGTTCGGTTTATCGCCAAAATCACCGCCGTAGGCATAGCCAACGCTTCCGTCGTCGAAGGTTTTGCTGATGGCCTGATCCGCCCAGTCCCAGATAAAACCGCCCTGCAGGCGCGGATAGTCGCGAAAGGCCTGCCAGTAATCGGCAAAATTGCCGAGGCTGTTGCCCATCGCGTGGGCGTATTCGCAGAGGATCAGCGGTCGCTGCTCGCCCGGCATACTGATCCACTTTTTGATCCCCCATTTTGGCACCGTTGGAATCAGCTGGTCGCGCTCAACGCGAGCGTACATCGGGCAGATAATATCGGTGGTGGTGCTGTCGGCGCCGCCGCCTTCATACTGCACCGGGCGGGAAGGGTCGTTGCGCTTCAGCCAGTGATACATCGCTTCATGGTTGCCGCCGCCGCCGGATTCATTTCCCAGCGACCAGATAATAATCGACGGGTGGTTGCGGTTGCTTTGCAGCATTCGGCTGACGCGGGCGCTGAAGGCCGGGAGCCAGGCCGGATCGTCGGAAAGACGATTCATCGGCACCATGCCGTGGGTTTCAATATTAGCTTCGTCAACGACGTACAGGCCATAGCGGTTGCACAGCTCATACCAGCGCGAAGCGTTTGGATAGTGCGAGCAGCGCACGGCGTTGAAGTTGTTCTGCTTCATCAGCAGAATGTCCTGCACCATGTCCTCTTCGGTCACCACCTGGCCGCGCTGGTGGTGATGCTCGTGGCGGTTGACGCCGCGGATCAGCAGCGGTTTGCCGTTCAACAGCAGCAGGCCGTTTTTGATTTCAACGCGGCGAAAGCCGATATCCCAGGCTTCCGCCTCGATCGTTTCATCGCCGCGCCACAGGGAGACGACCGCCCGATAGCAGTTTGGCGTTTCCGCGCTCCACAGCGCCGGTTTTTCTACCGGCAGACGAATCGCCGCGCGTTCGGCATAGTTTCCGCGCTCATCGATAATCGGCGAACCCGGCGACTGGCGGTGGCTGGCGACCAGACGATCCTCATCCCACAGCTCAACCTTCACCGTCAGCTCTTCCAGCTGCGTGACCGGCGCGGCAACGCTTAAGTTCACCAGCAGCTCGGCGTCGCGGTAAAGCGCATCGAGCTGCGGCGTGAGCTGAACGTCGCTGAGGTGCAGGGTCGGTTTGTTCAGCAGCCAGACCGAGCGAAAGATCCCGCTCATGCGCCACATATCCTGATCTTCAAGCCAGGTTCCCGCGCTCCAGCGCATTACCATCACGCAGATGCGGTTATCGCCGGGCTGAAGGAATGGCGAGAGATCGAAGGCAGCGGGCAGGCGGCTGTCCTGCGAGTAGCCGACCCATTCGCCGTTGCACCACAGATGAAAAGCTGAATTAACGCCGTCGAAGATAATCTGCGTCTGGCCGTTGGCCTGCCAGCCCTCATCAACGCTGAACGTCAGCGAGTAGCAGCCGGTCGGGTTCTCCTCAGGCACGCGCGGCGGCGTAGTATCGATAGGGTAGCGAACGTTGGTGTAGATCGGGGCGTCGTAGCCTTCCATCTGCCAGTTTGATGGCACTGGCGTACTGCGGCTGTCCGGCAGCTCGTCTTCCAGCCAGCGGGCATCCACCGCAAACGGGCTGCGGGCAAGGGAAAACTGCCACTGGCCGTCAAGCCGGCGACGAGACGCCGAAGGCCGGTTGTCCCGCGCCGCGTCGGTATCGCGCCAGCTGGCGAACGTCGGGTGGGCCGGTAAACGGTTGAGATGGGTAATGGTCTGGTTTTGCCAGTCTTCGCGGGCGAGAACCTGATGAAACGTCGCTCCTGCGGCGGAGATTGAGTCGTGTTGTTGCATACGCATACCTGACGGATAAGTGAGAAAAATGTCATTCGCTAGACAATATAAATTTGTTATCAGTTATTTTCGTCAAGGCCGCAATATTGGCGAAAATGAAACCTACTGGCGATCACGAAAAGCTGGAAAAAGGGCTGATTTTTGTCGTCCTTTAAACATAAAATGTTAGCGGACGACATTGAGGGTTCAAAATAGGGAAGGAGCGCGCTATGCAGCGTCGATCGGCAACGCTAGAAGATGTGGCCCGCGAGGCCGGGGTATCCCAGCAGACGGTCTCCCGAGTGCTGAATAATCCGGACGTGGTGTCTGAAAGAACCCGCGATAAAGTGATCCGCGCAATGCAGGCGCTGCGCTATGTACCGAACCGTTCTGCGCAGCTGCTGGCGGGGAAATCCGCGCCGTCAATTGGCCTGATTACCGCCTCGCTAACGCTGCACGCGCCTTCGCAAATCGCCGCGGCGGTGAAAAGCTATGCGGGTTTGCATCAGCTTGAAGTTTCAATTGCGATGCCGGTGCAGATCGATTATCCGTCGCTTCAGGCCAGGCTCAATGAGTTTCGCGCCCAGCATATCCGCGGCGCGATTATCAGCCTGCCGCTGGAAAGCAGTCTCGCGGAGCGGCTGGTGGCGGAGAATCCCGACATTGCCTGCCTGTTTCTTGACGTCTCGCCGGAGGCCGACGTTTGCAGCGTGCGTTTCGATCACCGCGACGGCTGCGGCGCCTGCGTGCGTCATCTCTGGGACGCCGGGCACCGCGAGTTCGGCCTGCTTGCCGGGCCGGAAAGTTCGATTTCCGCGCGTATGCGCCTGAGCAGTTGGCGCGAGGCGCTGCACCGGCTGGGGGTCAGTAATGCGGTGACGGTGTTTGGCGACTGGAGCGCCGCCAGCGGCTGGCACAAAACTTTTGAGCTGCTGCATCACCATCCGCGCCTCAGCGCCATCGTGGTGGCTAACGATCAGATGGCGCTTGGGGTGCTGAGCGCGCTGGCGCAGCTTAACCGCACCGGCAGCCAGGCTATCTCGGTCACCGGCTATGACGATACGGCGGACAGTCTCTATTTCCAGCCGCCGCTGACCACCGTCGCTCAGGATTTTAATGTTCTCGGGAAACGGGCGGTCGAGCTGCTTATCAAGCTCATGGCCGCTCCGCAGATAAAAATTCGCGAGCTGCTGCCGACGCGTCTGATTATCCGCCATTCCACCTGGCCCTATGCGGGAGATGAGGAGAGGGAGAAAGGCGAGCTCATTGCGCAGCTTAAAGCGCTGGTGGAAAAGCTCTAAGCAACGGCCGTTTAGCTTTCATTGATGTTGCGTGTGATAGTTTATGGAACAAACGTACTCAGGGGATTTATCCACTGAACGTAAAAATGCAAAACACAATCTATCCATGCAAGCATTTATTCACCGCCAGTCACATGGCGGTTTTTTTTGGCCTTTTTTTGCCAATGGGAAATGACATTATTTTATTTTATTCTGCTTATTGCGCGTTCAATCGGCTGAATAAAGCATAAACGCATTGTTTTTGCGGCCGTGTGTTAAAAGGTTTTCCGGGGCTATAGTTTCTGAACCAGCACAAAATACTGTAGAGCATGAGGCGACAGGACGCTCTTCTTTTAGCGCCATTCGGCTATGCTGAAAGCCAATAGCAGCGAGTAAAGGCAAGGTCATGATGATATTAAAAGGAAAAGAGCACGTTGACTCGGTTGACTGGCAGACGGTGGCGGAGACCATCGCCGCCGCAGGGCTTAATCAGCGGGACGTTGCGCTGGTTGAACGCGCGTTTCGTCATAGTACCTTTTGCTGGTTCGGCTATGAAAACGGTCAGCTCATTGCCGTTGCCCGGGCCATTAGCGACCTGACCTGGTGTAGCTATCTGGCGGATGTCGCGGTGCACCCGCGCTGCCAGGGTAAAGGATACGGCCAGCAGCTGATGCGGGCGGTCAGCGATGAGCTGCGGCCGTATGGCAAAACCTTTATCTACTCGGTAGTGGATAAAATAGATTTCTATCGCCGCTTCGGTTTTGAATTGCTGGCGACGGGCATGGTATGCGCCAGCGAAGAGACGATAGCGCGTATGCGCGAGCAGGGATTTGTTGGCTAGCAAACACCACCTAAAAAAATGCATTTACCAAACCTTAGTCGGCTATAGCGGGTCCAGTAAATTATGACAGATAGCCTGGGTTAAAAGGGTAAACTGTGTTACACAGTCTCATTCTCCTGGCAAAAATCTGGATGGGATTATGCTGACAACTCTGATTTACAGAAGTCAGATGCATTTAACACAAGAAACCGATCTCACACTGCTGGTTGAAAAAGCGAATGCTGAGAATGCAGCTCGCGGGATTACGGGCATACTTCTTTTAAAAGATAATGTTTACCTTCAGATACTTGAGGGGGATGAGTGCGTGCTTGAGCAGCTATTCAGCAAGATCAAGCAAGACGATCGCCACTATCAGGTTGTCGAGCTGATGCGTGATTACGCGCCGCGCCGGCGCTTTGAAAACGTAGGGATGATGTTTTTTGACCTGAATAAACGGCAAACCGCTGACGTCCTGACAAAGGTGCGCCAGCTTAGCCAACTGAAAGGTTATCTTTCCACCGAAGAGCGCGTTTATAAATTTATCCATACTTTTATCAGCCAAAGAAGGACTACCGCGCCGTCACCCTTTTTACGGCCTGACAAATGGTCGCTTCATTCGCGTAAACATGCATTTCATGCGCCGCAAGAATCGTTTTTTGCTGGTCAATGCTGTCAGTTTGCTTTCCAGCCCATTATCGAACCGTTGGCAGGGAATATCACTTCGCTTGAAGCGCTTATTCGTGATAAAGAGGGCGGTAGTCCCGCCAATTTCTTTGCCTCGATTCCGCCAGAGAAACGTTATGAAGTTGATCTCAAAGCGAAATCAGTTGCCTTTGCCCTGGCGAAAGAAATCAATATTGGCGACCATAAAATATCCATTAATATCCTTCCGATGTCGC
The DNA here is from genome assembly GCF_015601345.1 of Klebsiella sp. BDA134-6. Lineage (NCBI taxonomy): Bacteria > Pseudomonadati > Pseudomonadota > Gammaproteobacteria > Enterobacterales > Enterobacteriaceae > Klebsiella > Klebsiella sp. BDA134-6. Next base: position 3,176,513 of record NZ_CP064784.1, on the reverse strand, counting down.
TGGTTGTTATTCCTGATGCCATTGAATACCTGTTGCAGGAAATAAAAAAACAGGGACTGGTACCCGAACAGGTGATCGTTGAGGTGACGGAAGATGAAATGATCTCCGGTTTTAGCCAGTTCAGCAGCGCGATAAAAAAACTGCGCGTCTCTGGTATGGGGCTGGCAATTGATGACTTTGGCGCCGGTTATGCTGGGCTCTCGTTGTTGACAAAAATTCAGCCTGATAAAGTTAAAATCGACCGCGAGATTATTTCCGACATCCATCAGAGCGGCCCTAAACAGGCGGTGGTCAGGTCGATCATCAACTGCTGCCGTGAACTTGAGATTGCCGTGGTTGCTGAAGGCATAGAGCGGATAGAGGAGTGGTGCTGGCTCGAATCTGCGGGTATCAAACGTTTCCAGGGCTTTTTATTTGCCATGCCGAAAGTCAACGGCGTCGGTGATATACGCTGGCCTAAGGAAAAAGTGAAGCCTGATATGCCTTAATATACTGAGCGGTTTGCTTCCAGCAGCAGCGCAGGCGAGTAGAAATTGAGTATTCAGCCTGGATCGTCCCTATTTTCTGCAGCTGAACCGGCCAAGAGTTGATGATGGCCGGTAAGCTCATGAATAACTGCAAGCTCTGCCTATTCCCAATCTAAAACAAACTGACCTTTGTTAATCATCGATCCTGTCATGACTGATTTCATCTTCGTGGGTGTTTATCAACTGCGTAAGCGCTATTTGTTCCTGAAACTTGGTCAGAAGCAGTTCTGCGTCCGTCTTCAGAACGTCTTCAGATGATTCCAGTACCGAATTTATCGCTTTCGTTACGTTGCTAACTAATTCCGCGACGCCGCCTTCCTTGCCGATAGCAAGCATCAGAGCGCTAATGAGCAAAGACTGCGCCTCGACCTGGGCAGCAAGCTGCTTACTTTCGGCATCCATGGCGGAAATTTTAGCAATTATGCTGAGAATGACATTATTCATTGTATCCCTCAAATCGATCAGTTAGAGCGGGTTGTTGATGGCTATCTTCGATGTCGATAGTCCGAAATAACCATAGGACATCAATATGCCAGAAAAAATATCGGTAGCGATAGTCAGGTTTTAGACATCAGCAAAGTTAAGCATGAAAACGCGCCGGTCCCTCTTCCATTTTTCCTCCAGCGGTCGCGCCCGACAGCGCGTAAGGGAGCATGAAGAGAGCGGTGTTGAAAAGAAAGACGGCAGACTTGACGTCGTGTTAAGCCTGGCCGACCTCTGATGTTTCTTACTTCAGCATCAACTCATACCGGACGAACCGGAAAATTTTAGGATGTTTGGCCGTGAGGACAGACGCGTTTGCAAGAGCGGCTATCGCTTAGCATCGAGGTACAGCATGGTCTGACGCCCGACCATGAATATGGCTCATGTTGTAATGAAATTAACTCGCTTTTACTCATCTAATGACTCTGGCATAACATGCTGTATTCGATATAGATAATATGAAGATAAAGACTGCTTATGGAAGCATGCGGTAGCCTGCAACCATCAGAAAGGACAGCGGTTTTTTATCTCAGGACTTAGGATGCACATCTGCGATGAATCAACAATTTACATATACTATTAAACGCACTCTCTTTGATGAAAACTATAACCCCTCTGAAAATACGCGTATTACAACCAACTTTGCTAATTTAGCCAGAGGGGAAAATCGCCGGGAGAATCTGCGCAATACGTTAGCCATGATAAACAACCGTTTCAACAACCTGGCACATTGGGATAACCCCAAAGGCGATCGCTACGCGGTTGAGCTGGAAATTATTTCAGCCGAAATGAAGTTCAACGCCACTGGCGATACTTTTCCGGTAATTGAAATATTGCAAACCAGCATTATTGACAAAAAAACGGATAAACGCATTGACGGTATTGTCGGCAACAATTTCTCCTCGTACGTTCGTGATTACGACTTTAGCGTAGTGCTGTTGGAACATAATAAAGGGCGCGCAGGTTTTAGCATTCCCGAGGGGTTTGGCGATTTACACGGCAATATATTTAAACATTTCGTCAATTCAGCGCAGTACAAGGCCAATTTCAAAAAAACACCGGTCATCTGCCTTAGCGTCTCCAGCAAAGACATCTATCACCAGACCGGAAATCAACACCCGGTGCTGGGCCTCGAATACCGGCCTGCCGCCTCATCGTTGACTGAGCAATATTTTGGCAAAATGGGCCTACAGGTTCGTTATTTTATGCCGAAAAACAGCGTCGCGCCTCTGGCATTTTATTTTTCGGGGGATTTGCTGAGCGATTATACGAGTCTTGAGCTGATTAGCACCATTAGCACGATGGAGACGTTCCAGAAAATATACCGCCCTGAGATCTACAATGCGAACTCTGCCGCAGGGCTCTGCTACCAGCCCGATCTGCATCATCAGGACCATTCACTCACAAAAATTGTTTACGATCGTGAAGAGCGCAGCCACTTGGCTGTAGAGCAGGGGAAGTTTACCGAAGAGCACTTTATTAAACCGAACAAAAATATTCTGCAGCAATGGTCTGCTCATTACGCTCTTTAAGACATCGCATATATAAGGCTATCGATAATGACAAAATTATTACCCACTTCAACAGCCGGCAGCTTACCGAAACCCTCCTGGCTTGCTGAGCCGGAGAAACTGTGGTCTGCCTGGAAATTACACGATCAGGAATTAATCGACGGCAAAAAAGATGCGCTGAGTTTGTCCTTATTCGACCAACTGCGCGCCGGTATCGATATCGTCAGCGATGGCGAGCAAACGCGTCAGCATTTTGTCACCACGTTTATTGAGCATCTCAGCGGCGTTGATTTTGAAAAACGCGAAGTTGTTAAAATCCGCAATCGCTACGACGCGAGCGTACCAACCGTGGTAGGGGCCGTTGAGCGACAAAAACCGGTATTCGTTGAAGATGCGCGTTTTTTGCGTCAGTTGACCAAACAACCGATTAAATGGGCGCTGCCTGGGCCCATGACCATGATTGATACGCTTTATGACGCTCATTACAAAAGCCGCGAAAAACTGGCCTGGGAATTTGCGAAGATACTTAACCAGGAAGCCAAAGAGCTGGAGGCCGCCGGCGTCGACATTATTCAGTTTGATGAGCCAGCCTTTAATGTGTTTTTTGATGAGGTCAATGATTGGGGCATCGCGGCGCTAGAAAGGGCGATTGAAGGGCTTAAATGCGAAACCGCGGTCCATATCTGCTATGGATACGGCATCAAGGCCAATACCGACTGGAAAAAGACGTTGGGAACGGAGTGGCGCCAATATGAAGAAGCGTTCCCTAAGCTACAAACATCCAACATCGATATTATCTCACTGGAGTGCCATAACTCACGGGTGCCTATGGATCTGCTTGAGCTGATTCGCGGTAAAAAAGTCATGGTTGGAGCCATAGATGTGGCAACCAATACAATTGAAACGCCGGAGGAGGTCGCCGCGACTTTGCGTAAAGCGCTGCAGTTTGTGGATGCAGACAAGCTCTATCCTTCAACCAACTGCGGCATGGCGCCATTATCGCGTCGGGTTGCGACAGGTAAGCTGCAGGCGTTAAGCGCCGGGGCGGAGATTATCCGCAGGGAGCTCCAGGGAAAATAGCCTCTGGCACAGGGCCGAAAAGCATCGCCGTTGCTGGCAGATGTCCAGCGAATGCTACAGCGGCAGCGGCGCTGCTTCTGGCTCTGGTTTAATGTCTCACGGAGTAGTTCTCTGCAGGGAAATACCCATACACAGCGTCGGTAGTTACTTAAAATATTTATCCAGTGGATCGTAATGGCGGTATTTTCTAAAGAAAAACAGCCAGTAGATAAAGCCCAGAATAGCGCCCAGCCCGGCAAACTGCAGATAAAGCATTTTACGCCGGACAAGCAGGTCGACAAATGAATACGCGCCTTTCCACATATCAATAATGCCACCGTTTATCACCAGATCTGTAAACAGCGCAATCGCCGGCAGGGCAACGGCGTACGCGGCCATAAGGTATAAAAGGGCCGCAATCCTCATTTTGGTATTGATATGCATGTGCCGTTCCTTGTCCGTGTTTTTTAAAGCATAACATAGCTCATCAAGAACCAGCCTGCGATCGGCATTAGCCGATGCGGACACGATCGTTGGCTCCGAAAGGACCATTTGGGTATGAAATCCAGATGGTCCTTACTGCCTGCTGCTAGTGACTATGAGCTCTGAGAAAGACGGTTAATACATCCTGTCGCCTCGTGTTTTCATTCAAACCCGCTATCAGCAAATAAAGATAACCCAACCATATGCCCTGGCAGCGTGAAAAATCCGCTGCTTGTCGCATGCATAAGATCTATCGAACAATACTTTGTATTTAAGGTGAAGATTAATTTCACATCATGAAGGCTGAGTTTTCGGCGCAAATATCGAATAAATGTGAAAATCAAATGGACATCAGATTACAAATCATTACATTTGATTTCATAACATTTCAGAAAACGGAGTTTTTGATGTTGTGTATGTCATTTCCCAGGTATGGGATTCTGCTGGCCAGCCTCACTGCAACAGCCCTCCCGGCAGCGCCCCTGAGTCCTGCGGACCAGAGTGCCATTGAGCAACAACAAAAGGCATTGCTGGAACAGACGCAACAGCAGCGTGACATGCTCCGTCATTCCACATCCGCGCCCTCTCTCCCGGAAGCAACCCCTTCAGAGCCGACCGGTCAGTGTTTTCAGCTCCGGCATATCCGGCTGGAGAACGTCACAGTGCTTCCGCGCTCTGCCGTACGAAAACTGACGACCGTCCCGGCACCGGGTTGTATGACGCTCCCGGATATCCGGGAGCGGGTGCGGGATGTCACCCAGGACTATCTTTCCCGGGGATTCATCACTTCACGCGCCTGGCTACCGGAACAGGATATTTCCGGAGGAACGCTGGTCATTGCCGTCACAGAAGGGAAGGTGGAAGCCGTCACGCTGGAGGGGCATAAGGAAAATGCCATCAGTATGGCTTTTCCCCGGGCGGAGGGCCGGATACTCAATCTCCGGGATACTGAACAGGGTCTGGAGCAGATGAACCGTCTGAATTCCAGGTCGATTACCGTGGATATTCTGCCCGGGAGCCGGGAAGGTTTTTCCCGGGTAACGCTGGTACCGGTCAGCCAGCGTTTTCCCGTCAGTCTTGATGTGGGCGCAGATAACAGCGGGCAGAAAAGTACTGGCAGCGGACAGCTGAATGCCCGCCTGACGGCAGACAATGTGATGAGACTGGCTGACCAGTGGACGCTGGCCGCAGGCAGGGACAGTGAGTTTCACCATGACAGACGCAGCCGTAATATTCAGGCCGTCGTTTCGGTTCCTTACGGGTACTGGCTGTTCAGCGCGCAATATGCGTGGTCCGATTTTTATCAGACACTTGCTGTTGGTGAGGCCCCGCAGCGCTGGCGCTATGAAGGCACCGTGCAGTCACAGCGGCTGGCTGCCAGCCGGACACTACTGCGTGACGGTAAGCAACGTCTGGCGCTGGATGTCGCCTTATCCCGCCGGGTAACCGAAAACCGGCTGGGCGGCGTACGTCTTGACGTCAGCAGCCCGACGCTCAGCAGCGTGACTGCCGGACTGAGCTACAGCCGGAGTATCGGTGGTGGTTACCTCACGCTGGGCCCGTCCCTTTCTCACGGCGTCCCGTTCGCCGGCGCGACACGGGATGACCCGGCGCATCCCGGCCTGCCCCGCAGCGAATTCCGGCGCTTCAGTGCAAGCGCAAGCTGGTTTTACCCCATGACATCCTCTGTGTACTGGCTGACCTCAGCCTGGGGGCAAACCACACCTGACAGACTCTACGCCAGTGAACAACTGTCTGTCGGAGGACAGTATTCGGTCAGGGGGTTTAAAGAGCAGTATCTCAGCGGCAACCGCGGCGGCTACTGGCGCAATGAACTGACATGGCAATGGATGACGGTGCCGGGCGTGGGGGCATTCTCAGCAACGGGTGCACTGGATACCGGGCATGTCATGCGCCAGGAAGGGATAACCGACGGCGGTACGCTGACCGGGGCTTCCGTCGGACTGGAGCTGGCTGGTCGTAGGCTTAGCCAGTCTCTGACCTTGGGTTTGCCGTTGTCGTATCCCGACAGACTCACTCCGGATAAACACGTGGTTTACTGGCAGGCCACCGTTTCACTTTAACTGCCGGCACACAGCTGGGGCCATGATGGCCCCGTCATACAGGATGTTCTGATATGGATAAACTCGCTCATCCGCTGGCCCGTGGAGCCAGCTGGCTGCTGATATACCTGACCGCCGTTCAGCCTCTGCATCCCGCCATTGCGGCGGGTATCACTGCTGCGAATGGCAATACTCAGGTCGTGATGAAACCCGGTAATGTCCCGGTGGTGAACATCGCCACGCCAAACGCGGCCGGTATTTCGCACAACACCTACCAGGGTTTTAACGTGGGAACGCCGGGCGCGGTGCTGAATAACGCCACGCAGGGTGGGAAAACACAGCTCGGCGTCACTATCGACAACGGCAATGCCAGACTCAAGGGTAAACCGGCCGAACTGATTATTAACGAGGTGACCAGCGGCAACCGTTCTGAACTGAAAGGCAGGCTGGAAGTCTTCGGCAATAAAGCCGGCGTAATGATTGCCAACCCGAATGGCATCACCTGTGACGGATGTGGTTTCATCAATACCCCGTCAGTCACTCTGACGACGGGCAAACCGCAGTTTGATAAACAAGGGGCGCTTGATGCCCTTGAAGTCAAAAAAGGGGCGGTGATTATCGGCGGTAACGGCCTGGATGGGGCCGGCGCTGAATATGTTGATGTCATCAGCCGGGCCACTGAACTGAACGGCAAAATTAACGCGAAAACCCTCACCCTGACTCAGGGAGCGAACCGGGTCAGCTTTAAGGACGGCACGGTAAAACCCATTGCTGGTGAGGGTGCAAAGCCTCAGCTTGCTGTCGATACAAAGGCGCTTGGCGGCATGTATGCCGGTAAAATCCGCCTGGTCGCCACCGAAGCCGGGGTCGGCGTCAACCTGGGCAATGTGACATCCACTCAGCGGGACATTTCCCTGACGACGGCCGGAAAAATCACCCTCAGTAACGTTAAGGCGCAGACTGACCTGAACGTCAGCGGGCGGGATATCGTCACGCCAGCCGGGTCCAGCGTGCGCGCTGAACGTGATATGACGCTGGCGGCGACCACAGTGGACAACCGGAGCAGCACCACTGCTCACGGGGATATGCGGGTATTTGCGTCAACGGTGCGCAATACGGGTAACGGTGCGTCATTACACAGCCATAAAAATCTGTGGGTACAGAAGGATGCCCAGGGTAACAAAGCCACACTTGTGGAGAATCGGTCGGCTCGCATTCAGACCAATACGGGCGACCTGATAATACGTTCAGAAACGCTAAATAACATTCGTGATGTACTGACTTACGAATGGAAAGATATCAGTCCCAATTCAACAGCATTTGTTAATCTTCCACAATACCGTACTATCAGTGCTATCAGGCATGCTTCAGGAAACATTACCCTGGCTGATGTGATTTACTGGGATGCGACGTTAGGCGGCAAATGGTTTGGTACTGCTAATTTTAACCAGTCGAACCTGGTCAATACCGCCAGAAAAGAATATCGGCGAACCGCTACATCGTCCGCAGCCTCCATTCAGGCTGGCAGAAATGCTTATCTCAATACCACTCATCTGACTAATAACGAAAGTCTTATAAAAGCAAATCAAGATCTGATTCTCACTGGAAAAACGTTTAATCATATCAGTGGAATCACCGGTACCAGGGATACCTGGTCCTCCTATAATACGGCGTATCGTCCATCTAATACTGCGTCACCTGCGGTTCCTGAAAGTCAGTTAACTATTGCCGGGAAACAAAATAGAACTTATACGTTCCAGAAAACAGGCGAGATCAATAGCTGGAAAAATCCTACGATCTCTCCAGCAATACTTTCTGCCGGTGGTAATCTGGTGGCTGATTTTTCTGAACGTATTGAGAGTAAAGAGCCCTACGTCACGAACGTTCAGTATTCGGAAGTGATGGCCCGGCCTGACACGATGACAGCCAGAAATATCCTGCTGCGCGCCGGAAGCATTGTTACCACCGATGTGATGAAGGCCTCAGGGGATATTACCTTACAGTCAGAGCGTGGCACAAAAATGGCGCTGGCGCTGATGACGGCCGGAAAGGATATCTCGGTTCTGGCGGGCGTAAGTGTTGAGTCCTGGCAGAGTGAGCTCAAAGGACAGAACATTACCCTGGTCAGTCGCGGCGGAGATGTCACCTCTCATACCAGCGAGTGGCCCAACTTTTTCCATTCTGACGGGCTACGCTGGCTGGGAAGCCTGGAGGCTTCACGTGATTTATCAGTCACGGCAGGTGGCAATATTCTGCTCAGGAACACGCGTTTTCCTGTTCTGAGCCAGAATATTTCTCTGGTTGCCAATGGGGACATCACGTTTGATAAAAATGACGCCATGCTGTGGCACGGGCGACCTGGCACAGTCCTGACCTACGCCCGCAAGCAGGAGCTGTTTAACCGGATGTTACCGGGAGAGCCGCTGCGTGCTTCGGGTGATATCACCCTGAGCGGCCGGCGTCTGTCTCTGTATGGTGCAGGGCTCGACGCCGGTGGGAATATCAGCCTCTCATCGGCTGCCAATACTGACCTGAACATGCGGAGCCTGAGTGACCTCTACAGTGAGTTTTTTCCGGACAGCCGGATACCCGAATTACGCAGCAATGTGAAAGCAGGAGGAAACCTGCTCATCAGCTCAGCGGCAGATATCGGCGTGCAGGGCGCTCATATTGTCGCCGGGAAAACCGCGACGCTGCAGGCAGGGAAACTTCTCTGGCTGGGCGCATACGGATATGGCGTAACGGACAGCAGTAATGATAATAACAGGGATGAACTCAACGTACTGACCCGTCTGCACGGTGCGAAAAGCCTGACACTGGCGGCAAACGGCGGTATCCAGGCTGACGGCAGTACGCTGACCTCAGACGGTAACATCACGCTGACCTCCGGCGGGAATATGCAGTTTCAGTCCGCCCGGGGGACGGTATACCGTGAGTCCGGGAACAGCTGGACGGAAAACGTCAGCCAGACAGGCGTCACGCTGAATTCAGGTGGAGCACTGACGGTTATCTCGGGTGGCAGCATTCTTTTTCAGGCATCGCGTTTACTGGCAAAAGGGGCGATGGATGTTGCAGCAAAAGGTGGCTGGCTCTATGCCCAGGCGATGGAAGAGTCCAGTCATTACGAACGTCAAACCACGAAGAGAAAGTGGTGGGGTAAGAAAACGACCGTCAAACAAACGAAACACACCACCACCAACCGGGTGACGGAGTTTATTGCGGGAGGCAATCTCAGCCTGCTGAGCCGCGATGACAGTACCTATGAAGCCAGTAAAATCGAGGCAAAAAAGAACGCCACGCTGACCAGTACCAGTGGAAAAGTCAGTTTCCTGGCCGTGAAAAACACCACTTTCGAGCAGACTGTCAGCACCTCGAAAGGCTTCTATATCAAGCAGGCAAATAAAGGCTACAGTGAAGGAAAATGGGTGCTTCCGTCTGTTTATGCTGGCGGAAAACTGACGGTTAACGCGGCCAGCGGTATCAGTGCCGATATCAAAGCGAAAAATGGTCAGGCTTTGCAGGGAGCGATTACTGCTTTGGGCGCGCTACCCGGAACAGAGTGGCTGAAGGGACTGAATACCCGCAGCGATGTTCAGTGGAATACAGTTAAGGATGCTTACGACAGCTGGAATTATAAAAGTCAGAGCCTGAATCCGGCAGTGGCGGCAGTAATCGCTATCGCAGCAGCTGCGGCCACCGCAGGCAGTTCACTGGCGGCGACAGTTGCATCTTCAGTAACTTCCACCGTGGGTGGTGGCGCAGTAACGACCGGCGCGGTTACAGCCGGGATGTCTTCGCTGGCTGCACAGGCCGCCGTGGCACTGGTGGAAAATCAGGGAAATCTGTCAAAAACGCTGTCGGCGCTGGGAAGCAGCAGTTCGGTCAAATCGCTGGCCACCTCAATGGTTATCGGGGGCGCGCTGGCGGGCTTTGATAAGGTCATGAATATTGATGTTCCGCCCGACAAGGCCCAGTTACCGGCGCTGGTCAAAAACGAGGGATGGGGAAAAATCGTCCAGCGCGTGGCCGGCCAGTCGGTTATCAGCTCAAGCCTGAACACCGCCATCAATGGAGGCAGTTTTAAGGATAACCTGACTAATGCCCTGCTGGCGAATATTGGCAACCAGATTAACGCCGAAGGGGCCGGGCTGATTGGCGATAACGGCGAGGTTCTGGGTATACCGGGCAAGTCGCTGAGTCATGCGGTGGTTGCCGGTATCAGCGCTGAAATTGGTCGTGGTGACGGGAAAGGGGCCGCTGCCGGAGCGCTGGCTGCGGAGCTGGCAGCAATTACCCTCGGTGAAATATTCGTTGAACCCGCTACGCGGAATAATCAGATTCAGTCTGCCGGTAGGATTATTGGAGCAATCACAGGGGCTGCTGTAACAAACTCATCCGGCGGCGCCAATAGTGGGGCTAATGCCGCAGAAAGCGTCCTGCGATATAATTTTTTGATGCATGATGAGCCAGCCAGGATGGCAAAAAAACTGGCTGACTGTAGGGGAAATAATGGTTGTGAAATCGATGTGCGCAAGGAAATGGCACAATTATCAGCCCAAAATGAGAATAAATTTGACGGCTGTAGGGAAGCCGGTAATGCGATTTGTATTGATGATATGCTTAACGGAATATCAAGTGCTTCAGGTTATGACATGCTGGGGCGTCAAATAGGGTTTGATATATCCCGTGAGTATGAACTTATGGGGCAGAATGCTTATAAGAAATTTGATACATGCGGTTGGGAGTCTGGTGCGGGATGCGGGCTGAAATTATGGGCTAGTGAATCTCTCCCTGATGCTTTGATTTTAGGATTAGGGTATGGTGCTGGTAAGTTACTTAAACCAGTTGTTAGTAATTATATATCTGAAGTTACTGCTTTGTCCCGCAAAGGGGGAACACAAAAGCTTATAGATGCAGCAAATAAGCCAATAAACGGACAGGGTTTATCAGCGGCAGCCAGAGCATGGGAAAAGCACGCAGGTCGGCCTGGGGGGACTTTTGAGCCATTAAAGGGTAACGTACAGCAAAAAAATACTGCTGCAGAGGGCTTTATCAGAGATGTTCTTAATGATAAAAGTGTTGTACGAAAAAGCCTATCCGGCGGCGCAGTGGAGTATCGGTTACCGAATGGAAAAGGTATTAGATTTAATTCTGACGGGTCATTTAACACTGTGTTAGATCCAAAGGTGTAATCATGAATAAGAAAAAATTAGAGATATTTTTCTCCAGTCCTATCGAATATGAAGAGCTCACTCTTGAAATACAGTTAGACCGTGAGCGTATTGTTGAAATCAATCAGGATCATGGTCTTGACAATCTTGAAGTTGAGCTTTTTGGATCAGACAAGAAGTATGGTTTTGTAGCGAAGATGCCGCTTGATGATCTTATAAATATTCTGATCGAAGCAAGAGATACGCTGAAGAAAACTAAGTAATAGTGCGTTTAGTTGTTTGAGTATCTGCTCGATTTTTTGCTCTCTGAGTCGCATGAGTGAGGCTACGTCCTTGCTCATGCATACTATCTTTTTCTGCCACCCAGCACGCTTTTCCTGTACTGCAACGGGCTAAGATCAAACTGCTGGCGAAAGTGATGGCGTAGGGTGCTGGCGTTTGAGAAACCGCAAAGCTCGGCAATCTGTTCAACGCTCAGCCGGCTGTGGGTTAAATGCTGCGTGGCGCGCTGAAGGCGCTCGTCAAGCAGCCAGCGGGCAGGGGTTTTGCCGGTGGCGTCTTCGAAACGGCGCAAAAAAGTCCTGGGGCCCATGCCGGCTCTTGCCGCCAGCGATGCCACGGTGTGGCTTGCGGCGAGATTCTGATGCAGAAAATCAAATAATTGCCCCAGCCGCTGGCTCTCTCGCGCTTTAGCCACCGGGCGAACAATCTGCTGCGCCTGCCCGCCGTCGCGATGGGGGGAAACCACCAGACGTCGGGCGACAAGATTCGCCGCGTCGACGCCAAAGTCCTCGCGCACCAGATGCAAACATAAATCGATACCCGCAGCACTGCCGGCGGAGGTCATGACGCCTTCGGCGCCGACGTACAGCACGTCATCGACCACCTCAATCTGCGGAAACCTCGCCCGCAGCTGGTCGGTATAGCGCCAGTGGGTGGTCGCCTGGCGGCCGTTCAGCAGCCCGGCGGCGGCCAGAACGAAAACCCCGGAGCAGATAGAAATGATCCGGCAGCCTCGCGCATGGGCGGCGACCAGCGCTTCGCATAGCCGCGGCGGCACAGGGGAGTCGATACCGCGCCAGCCCGGCACCACGATGGTGTCCGCTTCGCCTAACAGCGCCATGCCGCCGTCGGTCATCAGCCGAATCCCGCCGGTCGCCCGCAGCTCGCCTTCGTCGACGGCGGCCACGGCAAAACGATACCAGCGTTCGCCCATCTCAGGGCGCGGCAGGCCAAAGATCTCGACGGCGACGCCAAATTCAAAAGTACACAGGCCATCGTAGGCCAAGGCAACGACCCGATGTTGTGACAACGTCACGGGTGGAATTGTCATGATTTCAGCGTTTTCAGTCATGGTTCTCGGCAGATGTCGCGCAGGCGGTTAATTAAAGTAGTGGTATCACAGACAAGGAGAAGATGCCATGAGTGTTGTAACCGCTATTGCCCCCGCCAGTTCTACCGACGCTGCCGCCTGGTTTCGTCATAAGCTAAGCCTCGAGACCGACTGCGCCGATGTCTACAGCGCGATGCGCGGAGGAGAAGCGGATTTTGTTCTGCTACACGTCGTCGGCAGTGAGGAAACCTTTGCCCGTCGCCACCTCCCGGGCGCCCTGCATTTACCGCACCGGCAGATTGATGAAGCCAGAATGGCGCAATGGCCTCAGGAGACGCTGTTTGTGGTCTACTGCGCCGGGCCGCACTGCAACGGGGCGGACGTCGCCGCCATGAAGCTGGCGCTACTGGGGCGTCCGGTCAAAATGATGCTCGGCGGTTTGACCGGCTGGGAAGATGAAGGCTTGCCCTTCGCAAAATGAATTTATTTCATGTGCCATGAAATATTGTCGTTTGCCGATGAATCCTCCGCATGCCAGTATCTGGACATATAGACATCCAGAAGTCTAAAAATTCAAATAATGAACTATCACGGTGGGCAACTACCTTGCCCACCGCTAAGGAGACACCATGCAACGTCAGCAGGCCCCGTTCCGCGCAGATATCGTCGGCAGTTTTTTACGTCCGGACGCCATCAAACAGGCCCGCCAGCAGCTGGCCGCAGGCGCTATTGACGCACAGCAGCTGCGGCAGATAGAAAATGAGGCGATTCGCGATCTGGTGCAGCAGCAGTGCGAGTGCGGGCTGCACGTGGTGACCGACGGCGAGTTTCGCCGCGCGTGGTGGCACTTTGATTTCTTTGACGGTTTACAGGGCGTTGAGCGCTACGATTCTGAAAAAGGTATCCAGTTCAACGGGGTACAGACCAAAGCGCACGGGGTTCGCGTCACCGGTAAACTGGCCTTCGGCGATCACCCGATGCTGGAAGATTTTCGCTATCTGAAGAGCGTCAGCGGCAGCGCGCAACCGAAAATGACCATTCCCAGCCCGAGCGTGCTGCACTTCCGCGGCGGGCGCAAAGATATTGACGCGACGGTATATCCGGACCTCGCCGACTATTTCGATGACCTGGCGACCACCTGGCGCGACGCCATTCGCGCCTTCTACGATGAGGGCTGCCGCTATTTACAGCTCGATGACACCGTCTGGGCCTACCTGTGCTCCGATGAGCAGCGTCAGCAGGTTCGCGATCGCGGCGAAGACCCGGATGAACTGGCGCGCATCTATGCCCGCGTTCTGAATAAGGCCCTGGAAGGGAAGCCGGAGGATCTGACCGTTGGCCTGCACGTGTGTCGCGGTAACTTCCGCTCGACCTGGATCTCCGAGGGCGGCTACGAGCCGGTTGCGGAAGTGCTGTTCGGCGGCGTTAACATCGACGCGTTTTTCCTCGAATATGATAACGACCGCTCCGGCGACTTCGCGCCGCTGCGCTATATTCGTCCCGGCCATCAGCAGGTGGTGCTGGGGCTGATCACCACTAAAAACGGCGAGCTGGAAAACCCGGAAGGGGTGAAGGCTCGACTGCAGGAGGCGGCGCAGTACGTCCCGCTGGCGCAGATCTGCCTCAGCCCGCAGTGTGGCTTTGCCTCCACCGAAGAGGGGAATTCCCTGACGGAAGCCCAGCAGTGGGACAAAGTCCGCCTGGTTACCGGCATCGCCGCACAGGTCTGGTAATCTCTTCATAGCGCAGCGTTGCACTATTTTAAGGCAACGCGGCGCCCCCTCTTTTATTTCCCCCATATTCCGCCGCGCTTTCAGGGTATTTCGCAACCTGGCATTGTTTTTGCCTTATCACTTCCGGTTAGTCGTTAATTCATTTTTGTCTTTGCGCTATTCAGGAGTGACACACATGCAGCGTCGTACATTATTAAAAGCTTTTGCTCTCTCCGCCTCTGTTATCAGCATGGGCTTCTCCCTGCAGGTTTATGCCGCCGACACCATTAAAGTCGGCATTATGCACTCGCTTTCCGGGACGATGGCGATTTCTGAAACCCCGCTGAAAGATGTCGCCCTGATGGCTATCGACGACATCAACGCCAAAGGCGGCGTACTGGGTAAAAAACTGGAACCGGTTGTGGTGGACCCGGCGTCAAACTGGCCGCTGTTCGCCGAAAAAGCGCGGCAGCTGCTGACCCAGGATAAGGTGGCGGCGGTGTTCGGCTGCTGGACCTCCGTATCGCGTAAATCGGTTCTGCCGGTATTCGAAGAGCTGAATGGTTTGCTCTTCTACCCGGTACAGTATGAAGGCGAAGAGATGTCGCCGAACGTGTTCTACACCGGCGCGGCGCCAAACCAGCAGGCGATTCCGGCGGTAGAATACCTGCTGAGCGAAGACGGCGGCGGGGCGAAACGCTTTTTCCTGCTGGGTACCGACTACGTCTATCCGCGCACCACCAACAAAATTCTCCGCGCTTTCCTGCACGCCAAAGGGATTCAGGATAAAGATATCGAAGAGGTCTATACCCCGTTCGGCTATAGCGACTATCAGACTATCGTTGCCAACATCAAGAAATTCTCCGCCGGCGGCAAAACGGCAGTGGTTTCTACCATCAACGGCGATTCCAACGTCCCGTTCTATAAAGAGCTGGCCAACCAGGGCCTGAAAGCGACAGACGTGCCGGTTGTGGCCTTCTCCGTAGGCGAGGAGGAGCTACGCGGCATTGATACCAAACCGCTGGTGGGCAACCTCGCGGCGTGGAACTACTTCGAATCCGTTGATAACCCAACCAACAAACAATTTGTCGCGGATTATCGTGCCTATGCCAAAGCCCATAAGCTGCCGAACGCCGATACCGTCGTAACCAATGATCCGATGGAAGCGACCTGGGTTGGCCTGCACATGTGGGCGCAGGCGGTGACCAAAGCGGGCACCACCGACGTGGACAAAGTGCGCGATGCGATGGCCGGGCAAACCTTCAAGGCGCCGTCAGGCTTTACCCTGACCATGGATGCCACCAACCACCATCTGCATAAACCGGTGATGATCGGCGAAATCGAAAGCAACGGCCAGTTTAACGTGGTCTGGCAGACCGAAGAACCGGTACGCGCCCAGCCGTGGAGCCCGTGGATTGCCGGTAATGACAAAAAGCCTGATCACCCGGTGAAAACCGCCAGCAACTAAGCGCCAGACCCCGGCGCTGCGCCGGGGTGATTGACTCAGTCCTCCGGGCCCAAAGCCCGGATTTCCCCGAAAAGGAGAACGACCATGAACGCATTGCGCCTCATGTGTTACTTCGCGCTGCTCATGGTCTTGCTACCGTGGCGGGCGCAGGCAGCGGACGCCGACGATTTTGTGGCGGCCAATCGTAGCCAGCAGGCTCAGCTGCTTGAACGGTGGGCCGCCGCGCCCGAAGCCTCGCGTTTACCGCTGTTGCGGGCGCTGAAGAGCGAAACATTACAATCGGACAGCGACGGTCATGCCTTCAGCAAGCAGGGGGAAAAGCTGCTGGCGCTGGGCGAGGTTGCGGCTCCCGAGGGGGCGACAAAACCGGTACGCCTGACCAACCGCCTGCGTAACCTGGCGGCTGGCGCGCTGGCGACGCATCTACTGGTAAGTGACAACGTCACTGAAAGGGCTGCGGCGGTGAAAACCCTTCAGCGCGAGGCCACGCCAGAGATGGCGGGTCTGCTTCAGCAGCGTCTGACGGCGGAAAGCGACGGCGCGGTGAAATCGCAGCTGGAAATTGCGCTGGCCCGTTTACAGCTTGCCAGCCCGCAGCCCGCGCTGAGGCTGGCGGCCATCGCGCTGCTCGGCCACTCCGGCGACCCTGAAACCCAGGCGCTGCTGACGCCGTATACCGATGCGCAACATGAGCCAGACCCGGCGATTCGCGCGGCGGCCCAGGAGAGCCTGAGCAAAATCCAGCATCGCCTGCTGCTGGGCGATCTTCTCGGCCAGGCTTTTATGGGCCTCTCTCTCGGCTCCGTTCTGCTGCTCGCCGCGCTCGGCCTGGCCATCACCTACGGTCTGCTGGGGGTGATCAATATGGCCCACGGTGAGATGCTGATGATTGGCGCCTACAGCTGCTGGCTGGTGCAGCAGGCGCTGGCGCAACTGGCTCCGCAGTGGCTGGCCTTCTATCCGTTAATTGCACTGCCGGTGGCGTTCCTGGTGACCGGCGGTATCGGCATGGCGCTGGAACGCACCGTGATCCGCCATCTCTACGGCCGCCCGCTAGAGACGCTGCTTGCTACATGGGGCATCAGCCTGATGCTCATCCAGCTGGTGCGGATGCTGTTCGGCGCGCAGAACGTTGAAGTGGCTAACCCGGCGTGGCTCTCCGGCGGCGTGCAGGTTCTGCCGAATCTCATTCTGCCGTGGAACCGTCTGGCGGTGCTGGCTTTTGTGCTGCTGGTGCTGCTCTTTACCTGGCTGACGCTGAACAAGACCCGGTTGGGGATGAACGTGCGGGCGGTGACGCAAAACCGCGCGATGGCGGCCTGCTGCGGCGTGCCGACCGGACGCGTCGATATGCTGGCGTTTGGCCTCGGCTCGGGTATTGCCGGGCTGGGCGGCGTCGCGCTGTCGCAGCTCGGCAACGTCGGGCCGGAGCTGGGCCAGGGCTATATTATCGACTCCTTCCTCGTGGTGGTGCTCGGCGGCGTTGGTCAGTTGGCCGGCAGCGTGGCGGCGGCGTTTGGTCTTGGGATCTTTAACAAAATCCTTGAACCGCAGATGGGGGCCGTGCTGGGCAAGATCCTGATCCTGGTACTGATTATCCTGTTTATCCAGAAACGTCCCCAGGGACTGTTCGCCCTCAAAGGGAGGGTTATTGACTAATGAGCCAACCTATTACCTTAACGCTGGCGCGTAAAGCGCCGCGCCCGCTACGCTGGCTCGGCGTTGTGCTGCTGCTGGGCCTGCTGAGTATGCCGTTTCTGGCGCTGCTGCCGGCCTCGCATCCGCTGGCGGTCTCCACCTGGCTGCTGACGCTGACCGGCAAGATCCTCTGCTACGCCATTGTCGCCGTGGCGCTGGATTTGGTCTGGGGCTATGCCGGGATGCTCTCGCTCGGCCACGGGATCTTTTTTGCCCTTGGCGGCTACGCCATGGGCATGTACCTGATGCGCCAGGCGGCGGGCGACGGATTACCGGCCTTTATGTCGTTTTTATCATGGAGCGAACTGCCGTGGTTCTGGTGGGGCACCCAGCATTTCGCCTGGGCTATGCTGCTGGTGGTGCTGGTGCCCGGTCTGCTGGCCCTGGTGTTCGGCTGGTTTGCCTTTCGCTCAAAAATCAAAGGCGTCTATTTTTCGATCATGACCCAGGCGCTGACCTACGCCGGGATGCTGCTGTTTTTCCGTAACGAAACCGGGTTTGGCGGGAACAACGGTTTTACCGGCTTTACCACGCTGCTCGGTTTCTCCGTCACCGCCATCAGCACCAGGGCGGCGCTGTTTATGGCGACGGTGCTGCTGCTGCTGCTCACCCTGTGGATCGGCTATCTGCTGGCGCAGAGTAAATTTGGCCGCGTGCTGACGGCGGTACGCGATGCGGAAAACCGCCTGATGTTCTGCGGCTACGATCCGCGCGGCTTTAAGCTGCTGGTATGGACCCTTTCAGCCGTACTGTGCGGCCTGGCGGGGGCGCTGTACGTGCCGCAGGTCGGGATCATCAACCCCAGCGAAATGTCGCCAACTAACTCTATTGAAGCGGCAATCTGGGTGGCGCTCGGGGGACGCGGAACCTTAATCGGTCCAGTGCTCGGCGCAGGCCTGGTCAATGGCGCGAAAAGCTATTTCACCATGGCGATGCCGGAGTACTGGCAGCTCTTTCTTGGGCTGATTTTTATTATCGTGACGCTATTTTTACCGCGTGGGGTCATTGGCCTGCTGCGTAGAGGAGATCGCTGATGCAACTGGATGAAGAGCTCTTCACCCGCCAGCTGCCGACGGACCGTTTTCGCGAGCAAACCGATCCGGTGCTACAGCTGGAAGAGATTAACGTCAACTTTGACGGTTTTCAGGCGCTGACCAACCTGTCGCTGCAGATTGGCGTCGGCGAGCTACGCTGCGTGATCGGGCCGAACGGCGCCGGGAAAACCACTCTGATGGACGTGATCACCGGTAAAACCCGGCCGCAGAGCGGCAGGGCGCTTTACGATCAGTCGGTGGACTTAACGACCCTCGATCCCATCGCGATCGCTCGCCAGGGCATCGGGCGCAAGTTTCAGAAACCGACGGTCTTTGAGGCGCTGACGGTAGCGGAAAACCTGGAGCTGGCAATGAAAGGCGACAAGTCGGTGTGGGCCAGTCTGCGGGCCCGTCTGAACAGCGAGCAGGCTGACCGAATCAGCGATACCCTGCGCCTGCTGCGGCTTGAGGGCGAACGCTATCGACCGGCGGGATTGCTGTCGCACGGGCAAAAGCAGTTCCTTGAAATCGGCATGCTGCTGGTGCAGGAGCCGCATCTGCTGCTGCTGGACGAACCCGCCGCCGGGATGACCGATGCGGAGACGGAATATACTGCCGAGCTGTTCCGCACCCTGGCCGGGCAGCATTCGCTGATGGTGGTCGAGCATGATATGGGCTTTGTCGAGACCATCGCCGACAGGGTGACGGTGCTGCATCAGGGGCAGGTGCTGGCGGAAGGATCGCTGAGGGAAGTGCAGGCCAACGAACAGGTGATTGAAGTTTATCTCGGACGTTAAGGAGCGCGGATGCTACAGGTTAATCAACTACACCAATACTATGGCGGCAGCCACATTCTGCGCGGGGTGGATTTTGCCGCCCGCCAGGGCGAAATCACCTGTCTGCTCGGGCGCAACGGGGTGGGGAAAACCACCTTGCTGAAGTGTCTGATGGGGCTGATCCCGGCGCGCAGCGGCGAGGTGCGGTGGCAGGAGAAGAATATCACCCACCGTAAACCGCACCAGCGGGTACAGTCAGGGATCGCCTACGTGCCGCAGGGGCGGGAGATTTTTCCACGCCTGACGGTCGAGGAGAATCTGCTGATGGGGCTGTCCCGCTTTCCCGCCCGCGACGCGCGGGCGGTGCCGGAAGAGATTTATCAGCTGTTTCCGGTGCTCAAAACCATGAAGCAACGGCGCGGGGGCGACCTCTCCGGCGGCCAACAGCAGCAGCTGGCGATTGGTCGGGCGCTGGCCAGCCGTCCGCAGCTGTTGATTCTTGATGAACCGACGGAGGGCATTCAGCCGTCGGTGATTAAGGAGATTGGCGAGGTTATTCGCCAGCTGGCGAACCGCGGGGATATGGCGATTCTGCTGGTGGAGCAGTTCTATGATTTCGCCGCAGGTTTAGCGGATCGCTATCTGGTGATGTCGCGCGGCGCGATTATTCAACAGGGCAACGGCCGCGATATGGAAGCCGAAGGCGTCCGCGGGATGGTCACCATTTAACCCTTCCCGAATGGCGGCCTCCCTCCGGCTCGCGCTGCGCTTAGCCGGGCTACAGGTATACAGCAGTCTGCTGGCCCGTAGCCCGGGCAAGGCGCGTCGAGCGCCGCCCCCCGGGAAAAAGCGCGCAGAGGGTTATTTGCGCAGCAGCCGCTGCAGACGCGCCTGACGCCAGCTATTGATCCATTCGCCAAAGACAAACAGGCGTAACCCTTTAACCACCAGCAGCGTCCCCCAGATGATGGCCACCCATGCGGACCAGTAGCTGTCTGCGCCGGTCAGCCAGTTTAGCAGCGCCAGCAGAACGCAGACGACGACAGCTACCGTCAGAGAACGGAAAAAACGGCTCTCGCATTCGACGCGCGCTTTGGCTTCCTCAATGCGTAAATCCAGCGACTCCTCATGCCCCTCCGGCGACTCGCCGCTAATCTCGGCGACGTTGACTTCAAACACCGCCGCAAGCGCGCTGAGCGTCTCCAGGCCGGGGCGGTCGCCGTTCTCGATGCGTTGAATGGTGCGCACGCTCACGCCGGCCAGTTCGGCAAGCTGCTCCTGTGACCAGGCGCGCTGCAAACGTAATTGTTTAACCTGATTGCTATTGTTCATTGTTTCTATCTCCGGGTGAAAACCTGAGATGGAGTATTATCGAGCGGGCTGTCGGTCACCACGATCGGAACCCGACAGGGACGCGACAGCAACCTGACAACCGCACGGCGCCTGACCTCAGGTGCTGGCGACCGCGCTGCCGTTCCACGGACGAACGTTCATCCCACGGAAAATCATCAGCCATGCGGCGATAATAGCCAGCATCAATATCGCAAACAGCGACCAGTGCGGTAAGTGAGTCAAAATCGTCCCGGTCAGCATCGGGTTAAACGCCGCTCCCAGCCAGCCCAGCGACTGGGCGGAAAAGTAGCTGGCTTTCATGCCCGGCGGCGCAATGTTATCGATCAGCATATATTCACCCGGCGCGTAAATAACCTCCCCGAGGGTAAAAATGGCGGCGGAGACGCCCCACAGCAGCAGGCTATTATCGGAAATGACAAATCCGCCCAGTCCGATCACAAAACAGGCCGTCCCAAAGGTCATTAGCGGGCGAATATTACGAGCGGTCAGGCGCCGGCCGACGGCATACTGCAACGCCACCACCACGGCGGCGTTGACCGGCAGCACCACGGCAACCACTTTTTCGGCAAAGTCGCTATCGGCAACCACCAGCACATACTGGGAAATACAGGAGGCGAACGAACCGCCGACAAAAGAGGCCAGCAGGCCGGAGAGGGTAAACCACAGCAGAGCGCGATCGCGCAGCAGCACCGACGGCGACCACTGAACCGCGTTATCCTGAGCAACCGCGGCGCTGGCGCGCTGAACAAACAGCTGAATAAATACCAGCGGCAGGGCGGCGCAGCCGGCCGCCAGCCAGAACGGCAGGTTAATGCTGTGCATGACCAGCAGGGTGCCGATCGGCGGCCCGACGGTCCAGCCAATGTTGAGGAAGGTGTAGTTGAGGGAAAATATCTGCGCTTTCTTCGCCGGCGAGAGTACGTCGGCGAACCACGCTTTCAGCACGGTTGAGAATACGGAGTAGGCGCAGTTAATCAGCGCGAAGAAAAAGACCACCAGCGCGACGCTGTTAACCAACGGAATCGCGATAAAACCGCCAATAAACGCCAGCACGGCGAGCGTCATATAGCGCTTTTTATCGAACTTATCGGCGAGAATGCCAAAACCCATGCTGAACAGCACCCCAACGATCAGCGCGCTCGACAGCGCATAGCCGATTTTATCCACCTCCAGCTGATACTGACGGGTGAGGTAGATCGTCATAAAAGGTAACGTTGCGCCACGGCCAATGGTTAACAGCAACGACGAAGCCAGCAGCGCTGCGGTTGAGCGCCTGAGAGTCGGTATCATTTTTTCCTTGCCTGATATGATGTTATTTTTGTTGTCACGATCACAAATAGCACGCTAACCGAGGCTTGTATAGTTCCCATCGGTAATGAAAAGCACGTCAGCGCCCTACCGAAAATAATGATCTATGCGGCGGGCGAATTATTCGTTACTTTGATTTTGTTCACAAAAATTCCAATAACAACCGAGGCGGGTATGACGCGTAAAGACGGACTGCTGGCATTGCTAGTGGTGGTGGTATGGGGGCTGAATTTCGTGGTGATCAAAATGGGACTGCATAATATGCCGCCGCTGATGCTTGCCGGGCTGCGCTTTTTGCTGGTGGCTTTCCCGGCGCTGTTCTTCGTCGCGCGACCAAAAATTCCGTTAACCCTGCTGCTGGGCTACGGCCTGACGGTTAGCTTCGGTCAGTTTGCGTTTCTGTTCTGCGCGATCAGTCTTGGCATGCCAGCCGGGCTGGCATCGCTGGTGCTGCAGGCCCAGGCCTTTTTCACCATCATTCTCGGGGCGTTTATTTTCGGCGAACGTTTGCAGGGGAAACAGCTGGCGGGGATCGCGCTGGCGATTTTCGGCGTGCTGGTGCTGGTCGAAGCCAGCCTCGGCGGTCAGCACGTGCCGCTGGTGGGCTTTATGCTAACGCTGGCCGCGGCGTTGAGCTGGGCCTGCGGCAATATCTTCAACAAGAAAATTATGTCGCATGCGAGCCGGCCGCCGATTATGTCTTTGGTGGTGTGGAGCGCGTTGATTCCGGTGCTGCCGTTTATGCTGGCGTCGTGGATCCTCGACGGTCCGCAGGTCATGGCGGCAAGCCTGCTGCATATCGACCTGCTGACGATCCTGTCGCTGCTATACCTGGCGTTTATTGCCACTATCATCGGCTACGGGATCTGGGGGGCGCTGCTCGGCCGCTATGAGACCTGGCGCGTGGCGCCGCTGTCGCTGCTGGTGCCGGTTGTCGGGATGGCCAGCGCCGCCTTATTGCTCGGCGAGACGCTGAACAGTCTGCAGCTGCTGGGGGCGGTACTGATTCTGGCCGGGCTGTATATCAACGTGTTTGGCCTGCGGATCGCGCGTCCGGGCGTGGCGCGGGGGTAAAAAAAAGCCCCGGTAACGGGGCTAAAGGGATTTACAGGCCTTGCTGGTTGTAATAGGGCACGCCCAGTTCATCTGATTTATCACTGCCCGAAGCCATGTGATTGAAATCAAAAGGCGAATCGTTATGTTCGGAAGGAATAATCATCGCATCCCGGTTGTTGTGACGAACAGGAGTGCTGGTTTGCTCCGCGTAACTTTGGCCTGAGGCCAGCGCCAGTAGCACGATGGCGGCGGAAGCGAATAGTTTCATTATTTCCTCAATACGTCTTTATGCAGGCGGTTAACAACAGTTGTTCAGTGGGAGCAGATAGCGCGACTCGCCCGGTACATTGGTAATACGGTACTGGTGCGGCGGAACATCGAAATAGTTTTTAAAAGTTCGCGTCAGCGTTTGCTGCGATTCAAAACCGTAGCGCTCGGCCAGGTATAAGATAGGCTCGTTGCTCTGCTTCAGCTTCTGCGCGATCTCGGTCAGCTTACGGCTGCGGATATACTGTCCCAGCGAGTGACCGGTCTCTTTCTTAAACATTCTTTGCAGGTGCCACTTGGAGTAACCTGAGCGCTCTGAAACCTTCTCCAGCGACAGGGGCGATTCCAGGTTATCCTCGATCCACGACAAAATACTATGGATAGTGATGGCGTCGTTATTGCGTCTGGACATCATCTTACCTCTTCTTATTACGACAGAACTTTTTTGAGTAAACACTCAAGAGTGGCCACTTCATCCGTCGACAGATTTTTTGTTAGTTCCTGGTGCAATTTCTGACCCACAACCTGATGACATTGCTCACAAAGGGCTGCGCCGTCTGGCGTTAACTGTACCAGCACGCCGCGCTTGTCAGTCGGGTTGGGTAACCGTTCAATCCAGCCTTTACAGACCAGGCGGTCGAGCATGCGCGTCATTGCGCCTGGGTCGACCGAAAGCACGGTTTTCAGCTCAACGGGGGTAATACACACTTCGCAACGAATGGAACAGAGCACCCGGAACTGGGTGGAAGTAATATCCATCGGCGAGAGATAGTCGTTGAGCAGGCGATCTTTTTTCTGGTTAACCATTTGGATCAAGCGACCAAGGGGGATCATTTCGTTAAACAGGTCGCTTGTACTTTTCACAATGGTTGCCCAGGCAATGACTTAGTTGCGGGAGATATTATTGCCTAGGCAAATATAAGTCAACCTGATGAATTGCCCGATGCCACGATTTGCTAAAACGAATTGATGTGATGCAGGTCACTCTATTTCGCGTTGTTGTCTTATGATTTGATGGAGTGGTGAATGCGTTCTGCGGAGAACGGGTACAATCTGACCCCAGACGATATACTCAGTACGCCTCATTTTTTGCTAATCCAATATTTACAGGACCTTAATTCTCTATGATGGATCTTTTTAAAGCGATAGGCCTGGGGCTGGTGGTGATTCTACCGCTGGCGAACCCGCTGACTACCGTAGCGCTGTTCCTGGGCCTGGCCGGGAATATGAACAACGCCGAGCGTAACCGTCAGTCGCTGATGGCCTCGGTTTATGTGTTCGCCATCCTGATGGTCGCCTGGTATGCCGGACAGGTGGTGATGAACACCTTCGGAATATCGATTCCCGGTCTGCGTATTGCCGGCGGCCTGATTGTCGCCTTTATCGGCTTCCGCATGCTGTTTCCACAGCAAAAAGCCCACGATTCGATGGAAGCCAAGCTGAAATCGGAAGAGCTCGAGGATGAACCGACCGCCAATATCGCCTTCGTTCCGCTGGCGATGCCAAGCACCGCCGGGCCGGGGACAATCGCGATGATTATCAGCTCAGCGTCGACGGTAAAGCACGGGGCGAGCTTCCCGGACTGGGTTGTGTTGGTGGCGCCGCCGATTATTTTTGCCCTGGTCGGGATTATCCTCTGGGGCTGCCTGCGCAGTTCTGGCGCGATTATGCGTCTGGTCGGGAAGGGCGGCATTGAGGCGATTTCGCGCCTGATGGGCTTCCTGCTGGTCTGCATGGGCGTGCAGTTTATTATTAACGGCGTGCTGGAGATTATTTCGACTTATCACGCCTGACGACTTTGCGTCGACGGAAAAATAAAAAAGCCTGCCGATTTTGCAACCGGCAGGCTTTTTTTACGCCGAACTATCAGGAGTGATGCGGCTGGTGATCTTCCAGCGATACCGGCCAGCGACGGAAAATCATCACCGCCCAGATTAACGCGATAACGGCTGGGATCGCGCCGACGTAGCCAATAGACGCCATCGACAGATGGCTGCTGACCTGGCTGCCGACCAGCGCGCCCGCGCCGATGCCGATATTAAATATCCCCGAGAACAACGACATCGCCACGTCGGTGGCGTCCGGCGCCAGCGCCAGCACTTTCACCTGCATACCGAGACCGATAATCATGATCGCCACGCCCCAGAAGACGCTCAGCAGCATCAGGTGATTGGCGTTGTGCGAGGCGGGCAGCAGCAGCAGCAAACACGCCAGCAGCAGGCCAATCGCGGCGTTAATCAACCCGGAAGCATGCAGGTTGCCGAGTTTACCAAACAGGATGCTGCCGACGATCCCCGCACCGCCCAGGGTCAGCAGCAGCAGAGTGGCGAAGTTGCCGCTCAGCCCGGCCACCGTCTGGACGAACGGTTCAATATAGCTGTAGGCGGTATAGTGCGCGGTCACCACGATGACCGTCAGCAAATAGATGCTCAATAGCGCAGGGCGGCGGAACAGCACCGGCAGGCTTTTCAGCGACCCTGAGTGCTCGCTCGGCAGCTTAGGTAGCAGCTTGATCAGGCAAACCATGGTGACCAGCGCCCCCAGGCCGATGACCAGGAAAGTGGTGCGCCAGCCAAAATACTGCCCGACAATACGGCCGATTGGGATGCCGAAGACCATCGCCAGTGCGGTACCGGTGGCAATCAGGCTAAGCGCCTGTGCCCGTTTACCCGGCGGGGCCATACGAATAGCCAGCGCGGAGGTGATCGACCAGAACACCGCGTGGGCGAAGGCGATGCCGATACGGCTGATCACCAGCACGTTGAAGTTCCAGGCCAGGAACGACAGCACGTGGCTGGCGATAAACAGGATAAACAGGCCAACCAGCAGGCGACGGCGTTCCATCTTGCTGGTCAGCAGCATAAAAGGCAGCGACATCAGGGCGACAACCCAGGCGTAGATCGTCAGCATGATCCCCACCTGCGCCGTTTCCATGCCAAAGCTGTCGGCGATGTCCGACAGCAGGCCCACGGGTGCAAATTCGGTGGTATTAAAGATAAATGCCGCAATCGCAAGCGTGACTACGCGAAGCCACGCGACCTTGCGTGAAACCGTATTTGTCATCATAAGTTCAGGGCTGGTTACAAAGAGGAAAGAAGTGGGACGATCTTAAAACGATTGCTGCTGAAAATACAATCATTTTGTGATCTGCATCTCATTTTTGTTGAGGCGAGGTTTCTGCGACTAACGGATTAATTTTTCTATT
The DNA here is from genome assembly GCF_015601345.1 of Klebsiella sp. BDA134-6. Taxonomy (NCBI): domain Bacteria; kingdom Pseudomonadati; phylum Pseudomonadota; class Gammaproteobacteria; order Enterobacterales; family Enterobacteriaceae; genus Klebsiella; species Klebsiella sp. BDA134-6. The sequence continues at coordinate 3,150,006 of NZ_CP064784.1, read as the reverse complement.
AAACGTGTGGATTTCTCCCGTTTATGTCATGTTATCGATAAGTAAAAAAAAGAGGGACAGAACAATGCAGGAAATTAGCTTTTATCTGGTTGATGCCTTCAGCGATCGTAACTTTGGCGGTAACGCGGCGGCGGTTTGCCCGCTCACCGAATGGCTGCCGGACGAAACGCTGCTGAAAATGGCCCAGCAGCATAATCAATCGGAGACCGCGTTTTTTGTGCGTACGGATGAGGGGTATGAGCTGCGTTGGTTTACGACGCTGTACGAAATCAACCTCTGCGGCCACGCGACCCTGGCGGCCTCGCACGTCATTTTTGAATATTTCGACCACCCCTCGTCGACAATCGTGTTTAGCACCCGCTTCGTCGGCGAGCTTCGCGTCACCCGCAGCGGCGACTGGCTGACGCTGGATTTCCCGGCCTGGGCGACGACGGTCGTTGAACAGCCGCCAGCTGAACTTTTGACGGGGCTCGGGGTGAGCGACGCGGTGGAAGTTCGCGTGGCGCGCGATTATCTGGTGATTTTAGCCGACCGCCAGCAGGTCGAGGCCGTGCGTCCGGACATGCATATGCTCCAGCGCCTTGGCAAAATGATCTGTATTAGCGCCGCGGATGAAGAGTATGACTTTGTCAGCCGTTTCTTCTGCCCGGGCGAGTCGGTGGCGGAAGACCCGGTCACCGGGTCCGCGCACAGCATGCTGATTCCCTACTGGGGCGAGAAGCTCGGCAAAACGGAGATGCAGGCGCGGCAGGTGTCGGCCCGCGGCGGCGACCTGCGCTGCCAGTGGCGGGGCGATCGGGTTCTGATCGGCGGTCAGGCGACGACCTACCTCATCGGCACCATAACTTTACGCTAAGGAGGCCCGGTGATTGACGTTCCTGTCTATCTGGTGGCGGCGTTCAGCGAGCAGCCTTTTGCCGGTAATCCGGCGGCAGTATGTCTGCTCAAGGAGTGGCTGCCGGATGAGCTGCTGCTCAAAATGGCCCAACAGCACAACCAGTCGGAAACCGCGTTTGTGGTGCCTGAGAGCGATGGTTTTGCGCTGCGCTGGTTTACCACCCGCAACGAGGTTAATCTTTGCGGCCACGCCACGCTTGCCAGCGCGCACGTGATATTTCATCACCTGGATTATCCTGATGCGGTGATTCACTTCGCGACCGCTTCCGGTCGGCTGACCGTGAGCCGCGAAGGCGATTGGCTGACCCTGGATTTCCCGGCGGGGCAAACCGAAGAGCGCGAGCCGCCCGCGGCGATGCTCTCCGCGCTGGGGATTGACAGCTATCTCCACGCCCGCAAGGGGCGCGCATGGCTCATCGAACTTGCCTCTCGTGACCGGGTCGAAGCCCTGCGGCCCAACATTGCGGCGATGACGCCCGGTGAACATAAAGTGACCGTGACGGCGGCAGGCAGCGGCGAATATGACTTCGTTAGCCGCTTTTTCTCACCCGGCGAAGCGGTGTGGGAAGATCCGGTAACCGGTTCGGCGCATACCATGCTGATCCCATACTGGAGTGCGAAGCTGGGCAAAACCCATCTGCTGGCGCGTCAGGTTTCCGCGCGCGGCGGCGATATTCGCTGTCAGCTGAAGGGCGAGAGAGTCTTGATGAGCGGCCAGGCGGTGACCTATTTAAACGGCGTCATCACGCTGCGCTAGCCAGGCCGTAATAATAAGACAGGATCGGCGACAGGTCAGCCGATCCTGAGCCTGAGTGGGTGACCAGGCGGAAGTATCCTGCGTACGCGACGAAAATCCAACGCCACAAGCGGGTAAAACGACGATGGGGCTTATCCGTTCATTACATCGGAAATATAACGATCGCGCCGACGCATAATGCCAGAATTCGAATTAAGTACATGGGTACCGAAAATAGCCAGAATTCCGGCAATTTATATTTACCCATTCCCAGAATCATTGCCGGCATGCCGTCAATCGGCATATAGCCGCCGTTCCAGCCTGAAATGACCACGGCAATAGCGGCCGCGGTTGGGTTAAGGCCGAGGCTGGTGCAGGCGGCTATAGCAATCGGCGCGAAGATATAGACCGACCCCATGTTCGAACCGGTAAAGGTGGCGCAGGTACTGGTCAGCAGCGCAAAGATAAAAATAAAGACGAACGGAGAGACGCTGGAGCCGAGCACGCCCGCAACCGCATCGCCCACCATTGCCGTAAACCCGGTGCCCGCCAGCGCGTCGGCGACGCCGATAACCCCGGCCATCATCAGGATAACCGGCGCGCCCATATGATCGCGCACCTCCTTGAAGTCGACGACGTTAATCATCATGACGAACGCGGCGGCAAGGCCCGGCACCACGTAGGCGATATTGCCTAACTGATTCATCAGCATCATGCCGACCACGCTGACGGCGAATGCCCCGACGGTGCAGTACTCTTTCCACGCGGGCAGGGTGACGGCTTCCTCTTCGCGCACCGCCATGGCCTCTTCAGAAGCATCGGCTATTGGGTGATCGGGTAAAAAGCGCCAGGCAAGCAGGCACCATGCCAGGAACGCCAGCGACATCACCAGATTCACCAGCGCGAATTTCACCATCGAAATTTCTTCGTTAAATCCGGCGGTTTGCAGCACCGTCGCGGTGACGCCGAACAGCAGCGCGACGTTAACCGGAAACAGCGGATGGTTGGTGGCGAATCCCAGCGGCATCATCAGCTTCGAGGTCGGCAGCTTCTTGCTGTAGGGGATCGTCGAGACCAGCGACAGGATCAGCACGTAGTAGCCGGTTGAGCCAGTACCCGCCAGGCTGGCGCCGAGCATCACAATCAATAGCAGTAGAGCATAGCTTTTGTAGCTGCCTCTGTTCACCAGATTCACCATCGCGGACTTGACGTTGCCTATCAGCCGCGTTTTCTGCAGCGCCGCCATGACCACCATAAACCCGGCGATCATGATGACGCTGGAGTTTACAAACCCGGCAAAAGCCTGCTGGACGTTGGCGAGCCCGGTCACAACCAATAGCAGACAGGCCAGCAGCGGCGGTGCGCCAAAGGCCATTTTGTCCGACATGATAAGCACGATCATCAGCACCAGAATGCCCAGCGCCAGAATCATTTCCATTGTCATCGTTATTGCTCCTTATTATTTACCCTTCCAGCATGTCGCCCGGCACTTTAAATACGGCTTTGCGTACCGTTACCGGCGCGTCTACCGCGCACAGCGCCTGGTGGGGTTCGCCGGGCAGAAATAGCGCAAAATCACCGGCATGCAGGGTGATGGATACCGGTAGAGGGCAATCGCGGGCGATAAACAGATCCGGTTTGCGCTCTTCATCGCTATCCTGCGCGACGCGGAGCGTTCCGGCGTTAATCACCTCGCAGCCTGCCAGCATCACCTGAATATCGGCCCATTGATGGTGATATTCGGTGTGACGCCGCGCGGCGGGCTGGGTGGACGCTTCGCCGATATCGCAATACCAGCGACAGTTTTCCGGCTGCCAGCGCCCGTCTTTCCTGGCGCTCAGCGCCGCTAGCGTGGCCTGCGGATGGGCGAGAATTTGCCGCAGCGCCGGGGGAAGCCCTGCCAGCGGCAGAGCGTTAAGGTTGCCGACGATCATCGCGCGGACTCCTTCACCCATTCGGGCGTGATATGCACGTATTTAATCGCCTGGCGGAACCAGGTGTAGGCAATGTGCAGCGTGCCGTCCGCCCCTTGTTTAATGCTCGGGTAGGAGAACTCGCGATTGCGCTTATCCAGCGAATTGTTAGTCATGCAGTAGCCGTCGCCTTCATCGAGATTGCGCCGCCATGGCCAGGTTTTACCGCCATCGGCAGAGAGGGCGACAGTCATCGGCGCGCGCGGCGCGCCCCAGAACGCCGAGCGACCGCCGTTAGCTTCTGGCTCTTTACGGCTGCTGTCGCCGTCGTCGATTTCATCGTAAAGCGACGCGCGACGTTCCAGCGCGCCGGCGGCGCTCATGGGGTTAAACACCAGCGCCAGTTCGCCGCTGGCAAGGGTAGTGACCTGAATGGACGAGTTATTATTGGGCAGCACCGTCGGCTCCGGCGCTGACCAGCTTTCCCCGTTGTCCACCGACTGGCTGTAGTAGATATTGTCTGCCCAGCGGCTGCGAAAGAGGGCCACCAGCACGCCGCCCGGCAGCGGGGTGATATTCATATGCACGCAGCCGAGACTGTGCGGGACTTCGACGTCACGCCAGGTTTTGCCCTTATCGGCGGAGATTTTGACGGCGCTGATATCGTCGTTGCCGACCCACTTTTCGCCCGGCCGCGTGCGGCAGTAGAAGACCGGTAGAAGCCAGTTGCCGTTGTCCAGAACGGTCATCGGTTGGCGAATAAAGGTGCCGGGCTTGTCGAGCAGGGTGGTAATGTCGCCCCAGGTCTGACCCAGATCCGTTGACTGGCGGTAGCGCACGATGGCGGTATCCTGATTGCCGGAGATCTGCGCGGTCCACAGCAGCCACAGCACGTTATCCGGGTCGAGAAAAAGCAGCGGATTTTGCTCTGAGCGGCTGGGGTCGTCGGACAATTTGACCGCATCGCACCATTGGCGACGGCCGGGGAGCAGGCGCGACCCCCAGACGGAGATATCGGCGACGCCTTCCTGAGTGCCGCCAAACCACACGCACATCAGCGAGCCGTCCGGCAGCGGCAGCAGGTTAGCCGCGTGATTTTGCGGGCAGGATGAGGGGAGCATGGCGGTTTCCACGCGCTCATCCTGCGGGTGCTGAGAAATAATACCGTCACGAACTGCGGTTACAGACATATTCACTCTCCGTTATTTTAGTAGGGTTTTATTTATTGATCGGTAATGAGACGTAAGCGTCTTGCTGCTGTGAAGCTTTAATGATTTTTCTGCTGCGAATAATATTTAGCGTTTCTACCGCCAGCGAAAAGAAAATAGCAAAATAGAGGTAGCCTTTCGCAATGTGTATTTCCAGACTGTCGGCCACCAGTAATATCCCTACCAGCAGCAGGAAGGTTAATGCGAGCATTTTCATGGTTGGTGTATTATTCACAAAATCGCCGATGGTTTTCGCCGCCAACATCATTACGCCGACGGCGATAATGACCGCTGTAATCATAATAAAAATATGCTGCGATAGACCGACTGCGGTAATAACAGAATCAAGGCTGAAGACGATATCCAGCAGCATAATCTGGATGATGGCCCCGGCCAGCGAGAGCTGGCGCAGGCCGTCGCTGTGCGACTCTACTTCCGGCTGAAGCTCGCCGCGTATTTCCTGCAGTGATTTGTAAATAAGAAAACAACCGCCAACAAATAAAATAATCGTGCGCACAGAAACGACAAGATGGGCAATGGTAAATAGCGGCAGCGTAATGTGCGCCAGCCAGGCAATCGACACCAGCAATAACACGCGCATGATCATTGCGCCACTGAGCCCTAACTTGCGGGCAAGATTTTGCTGATGGGGCGGGAGTTTCGCCACCACCAGTGAAAGAAATATAATATTATCGACCCCGAGAATAATCTCCAGGAAGGTCAGCGTGATTAGCGTCAACCCTATTTCAGGGTCCAGCATCCAGATAAACATGGCAACATCCCTTACACAGCGTAAGACGTGTTATAAATAATCGTCAAGATTGTCGGTGCTGTTTATTCCTGTAACCGGCACCGACGATCGAACCCGGTATTCCTGGTGTGTTCAGGAAATATACCTGGCGATAATGTCTTTGATTTGTTCGCACTGGGCTGGCGTAAAGCTGACCGCATAGCGGCTGTCGCCGACGGCAAAACCCATCAGCTGCAGCGCTTTTTTTACTGCCGCCGGCGAGAACGCCACTTTATACAGATCGGTACGCAGCCCGGTCACGCTCTCCTGAGCATGGCGGGAGCCATCAATATCGCCGGCGTTAAAGCGCGCCCAGATGGCGTTGATCTCTTTCGGCGCGACGTTGGCCAGCCCGGAAATACAGGCGGAACAACCGTCAATAAATCCCTGATGAATCAGCGAATCGGGGCCATTCAGCACGTCGAAATTGGCAATGCCTCGCGCCGCATCGAGAAATCCCGTCAGGCTTTCGTAACTTCCGGCGCTGTCTTTGACGCCGATGATGTTGGCGTGCCGCGCCAGAACGCGCGCGGTCTGAGGTTCGATGGTATTGCCGGTACGCGCCGGGATGTTGTACAGGAATATCGGTACGCTCAGAGCGTCAGCGATGGCCGTATAGTGGCTGATAAGCTCATCCTGCGTCAGCGGGACAAACCACGGGGTGATGACCGAGACCGCATCGACGCCCAGTTTTTCGATCTGCTGACCCAAACGGATGGTTTCCCGAGTCGACACTTCGCCAATATGCGCCACCACTGGCGCGCGACCGGCGACCTCTTCCACGCAGGCTTTAGCGACAGCGACTTTTTCCGCTTCATTGAGCACAAAAAACTCGCCGTTGGTCCCGCCGCAGAAAATACCGTTGCCGGCGGTGAGCTGACGCTGAACCTGCTGCTTCAGCGCCGGAATATTTACCGCGCCCTCGGCGGTAAAGGGCGTCACGATGGCGGTCAGTACGCCGGTAATTGCATTGCTCATATTCATCTTTCCCGAGTGTTATGGCTGTGGAAATAGGGTGCGGTAGATCGCTTCGACCTGCTGCTGGTTAACGCTGCACGGCGCGTTATTGAGTAAACGTTTGACGTTTAGCGCCGCTTCGCTCAGCTCGCCGATGCTTTCCGGCGGCACGCCCAGCGCGGCGAGGTTGTCTGGCAGCTGTAGGCGTTTCACCAGCGCGGCCAGCCAGGCGACCAACGCATGAGATTTTTCTTCTTCGCTGAGCGTCAGATCGGCCTCAGGGATCAGATCCCAGACCTGGGCAAATTTCGCCACCGCATGCGGGCGCACCGCTTTCATACAGGGCGCCAGCAAAATCGCGTTCGCCACGCCGTGCGGCAGATGGTATTTGCCGCCCAACGGATAGGAGAGGGCATGAACCAGATGGGTACCCGCATGGTTGATCGCCACGCCGCCATAATAAGAGGCCCACAGCATCTCCAGCTTCGCGCTCAGGTTCTGCGGCTCGGTCACCGAGAGCTCGATATTGCGTACCAGCTTGCGCAGGCCAATCAGCGCCGCGTTATCGCTCACCGGATTGGCAACGGTGGCGGTAAAGCACTCAATCAGGTGGCACAGCGCGTCGATGCCGGTAGAGGAGGCGATGTGTGCGGGCATGCTGGTGGTCAATTCCGGCAGCAGGGCAACGTAATCCGGCAGCAGAACCGGGGAGATAATGCCCACTTTGGTACTCTGCTCCGGGATAGCCAGTATTGCGTTCGGCGTGGCCTCTGAGCCGGTCCCGGCGGTGGCGGGAATTAACAGAGAGGTTACTTTTTGCTGCGGTTTTTCGCCTGCCAGCAGCGCGTCAAGCCCCGGTGAGCGGGGATGCAGCAGGACCGAGAGCAGCTTGGTCACATCTAGGACGCTACCGCCGCCGATCCCCACGATAAGCTGCGGCTCGCTGGCGCTGACGAGGCGCTGAATCTGCGCCATATCGTGCTGGCTCGGCTCGGCGGGCACCGTATCCACGATCTGCACCTGACGCCCCTCATCCTGCAGAAGCGCGCGGATCTGCTGCGCGGCATCGAGTTTGCCCACGTTGCCGTCAGTGACCAGCAAAATGCGCCGTTTGCCCGCCAGCAGCGGCAGCAGAGCGGTAAAGGCGCCCGCGCCGCTAATCAGAGTGCTGTTAATGGTTGCCACTTTTTTCTCCTCTTTTATGAATGATTAAATTTAATCATCCGTTCTGCGTGCCATTCACATTGTGGGGTGAAGTTATAATTTATACGGCGATTTAATAACTTGAGCTTGCTCACATTTAATCAATTGTGATTGAATATAATCATTATCAATGTCGAACAGTGATAAAAGGGAAAGCGATGGGCAGCGGGGATAATAAGGTGTTGGTTCTGGCGGACGACTTCACCGGCGCTAATGACGCCGGCGTCAGCCTGGCGGAGACGGGAATGCGGGCGGAAGTGGCGTTTTCCGATCGCTATCGGGGAGAGGCGCAGGCGCTGATCCTCAATAGCGACAGCCGCGCGCAGCCCGCCGCAGAAGCGGCACGGCGTATTACGTATCTCTTGCAGGCTATCTTGCCGCGTTTTCAGCCGCGCTGGACGGTGAAGAAAATCGACTCCACCCTGCGCGGCAACCTCGGCGCCGAACTGGAGGCGACGATGCGCGCTCTGGCGTGCTCCGTGGCGGTCCTGGCCCCGGCTTTCCCGGCGGCAGGCCGGGTGACGCGAGAGGGGCTGTGCTATGTGCGCGGCCTGCCAGTCAATGAAACCGAGTTCGCCACCGACCCGAAAACGCCGGTCGGCAGCGCGGATATCGCCGCCGTGGTGGCGCAGCAAAGCGAGCTGCGCTGCCTTAGGGCGACGGTCGATACCCTGGCGACCGCGCTGGCGCAGACGGGCGATGTACCGCGAGTATTGATCGTGGACGCCGAAGAGGATCGGCAACTGGACGTCATTATCGAGGCAGTCGCGGCCTGCGATCGGAAAGTGCTGCTGGCGGGGTCGGCAGGATTGTGTGACGCCCTGGCGCGTCGGCTGGCTGCCGTACCGCGCGGACCGCTGCTGGCGATTGTCGGTTCAATGAGCGAGATCGCGCAACAGCAGGTCGCCCGGCTTGAGGCGCATCCGCGCGTTGTTCGCGTAGAAATTGATGTCGCGATGGCCTTTGGCGGCGATGTCGACGCTGACGCCCGACGCATCGCCGCGGTATTGAGTGAAAATAATCATTGCGTTGTCACCACGCGTCCCGATAGCGAGGCGCGAAAGGGCATTGATGCCCTGTGCCGTCAGCACGGCGTCGATCGCACCGCGCTTGGCGAACGTATCTGCGCGTATCTGGCGCAGGTCAGCGAACGGGCCATCGCCCAGCGCCAGCCGGGGGCGCTATATCTGTCCGGCGGCGACGTGGCCATCGCCGTCGCGCAGGCGCTGGGGGCCAGCGGATTTCATATTACGGGTCGGGTGGCGCAGTGCGTGCCGTACGGCAATTTTCTGGGTAGCAGCTGGCAGCGGCCGGTAATGACTAAGGCAGGCGGATTCGGAACGGAAACCACCCTGCTGGAGGTCGTGAACTTTATTGAGGAGAAAATGAGTGACTAACATCATAGCGGTAACGATGGGAGATCCGGCAGGCATTGGCCCGGAAATTATTATTAAATCCCTGGCGGAGGGGAAACTGAACGGCGCGCCGGTGGTGGTGGTGGGCTGCGCGCGGACGCTGCGGCGGATCCTGGCGATGGAGATCACCCCCCGCGCCGAGCTGCGAATCATTGATAATCCGGGACAGGCGCGGTTTAGTCCCGGCGTCATCAACGTTATCGACGAACCGCTGACCGATCCGCAGGGACTGCGCCCGGGCGAGGTACAGGCACAGGCAGGTGATTTAGCGTACCGCTGCATCAAGCGGGCGACCAACCTGGCGATGGCCGGAGAAGTGTTCGCGCTCGCCACCGCGCCGTTAAATAAAGAGGCGCTGCATCTGGCCGGGCACCATTTCCCAGGGCATACCGAAATGCTGGCTCATCTGACGCAGACCAAAGATTTCGCGATGGTGCTGTATACCGATAAGCTCAAGGTTATCCATATCTCCACCCATGTGGCGCTGCGTAAATTCCTCGATAACCTGAACCAGCCGCGGGTGGAGACGGTGATTGGTATTGCCGATAGCTTCTTGCGCCGGGTGGGTTATAGCCAGCCGCGTATCGCCGTCGCCGGGGTTAATCCTCACGCCGGGGAAAACGGCCTGTTTGGCGATGAAGAGATCCGCATCGTCGGGCCGGCGGTTGACGCAATGAAAGCTAAAGGGCTCAACGTGACCGGACCGTGCCCGCCGGATACGGTGTTTATGCAGTGCCACGAAGGGTTGTTTGATATGGTGGTCGCGATGTATCACGATCAGGGACATATTCCGCTAAAATTGCTTGGGTTTTATGATGGGGTGAATATTACCGCCGGACTGCCGTTTATTCGCACTTCCGCCGACCACGGCACGGCGTTTGATATTGCCTGGACAGGTAAAGCTAAGTCTGACAGCATGACTACCTCTATTGAGCTCGCCATGCAAATCGCACAGGAATAACATGAAGGGATATAACCGGTTAGAGCAGATTATGGATTATCTCAAGAGCCATAATCTGGTGACAGTGGACCAGCTGGTGGCGGTGACCGACGCCTCGCCCGCGACCATTCGCCGAGACCTGATCAAGCTCGATCAGGAAGGAGTGATCAGCCGAACGCACGGCGGCGTGACCCTCAACCGGTTTATTCCAGCACAACCGACCACGCAGGAGAAATCCCAGCGTAGCCTGCAGGAAAAATACGCCATCGCCAGCGCGGCGGCGGCGTTGGTTAAGGCCGGGGACGCCATTGTCCTCGATGCCGGGACCACCATGATTGAACTGGCCCGGCAAATTACCCATCTGCCGCTGCGGGTGATCACCAGCGACCTGCATATCGCCCTGTTCCTGTCAGAGTTTAAGCAAATTGAAGTGACGATCATCGGCGGGCGCATCGATGACAGCAGCCAGTCCTGCATCGGCGATCACGGGCGCCGCCTGCTGCAGAATATCTGGCCCGATCTGGCATTCGTCAGCTGCAACGGCTGGGACCTGGAGAAGGGCGTCACCTCGCCAACGGAAGAGAAAGCGGCGCTGAAGCGCGACTTAATCGCCAACGCCCGACGGCGCATACTGCTGGCGGACAGCTCCAAATACGGCGCCTGGTCGCTGTTTAATATCACGCATCTCGACTCACTCACCGATATCATTACCGATAGTCATCTGCCGGAAGCGACGCGCGAAGCGTTAACGCATATTCATCCCCGGCTGATCGTGGCCGGCTAGCCGGGGAAGCGGCTTACGGCAGACGGGCGATATTGGCTTTAATCACCTCGATAGCGTGGTGGAACTTCTCCGCTTCATCATCTGCCAGCTGTAGCTCAATGATTTGCTGCACGCCGCTTTGCGTGAGCACCGCGGGAACGCCAGCCGCCGCGCCGCTTACGCCGTACTCTCCATCAAGAATGCACGATACCGCCAGCGCGCGATGGCTGCCGGTGAAAATATTGCGACAGATTTCGGCGATGGTCCCGGCGACGCCGTACTCCGTGCAGCCTTTGCCGGCGTAAATCTCAAACCCCAGCTTACGCACCTTGTCGGCAATCAGCTCCCGGTCGAGGGCTTTACCGGTATGTTTCTGGTAAACATCGGCAATGGCGGAGCCGTATACCGCCGAGTGCGACCACACCGGAAACTGGGCATCGCCATGCTCTCCGAGAATAAAGGCGTCGATGCTTTGCGCGCCGATATCCAGCGCCTGGGCCAGCACCCTGCGTAAGCGGGTGGTATCTAACCAGACGCCAGTCCCCAGTACCTGGCTGCGCGGCAGGCCGGAAAGCTGCCATACCTGCCAGGTGATGATGTCGCAGGGATTGGTGGCAACCAAAAAGATGCCGTTGAAACCGCCGCTCATCATCTGCGGGACGAGGCTTTTGACGATTTTCGCCGTGTTGGTCAATTCGTCCAACCGGGTCTGGCCCGGTTTGAGCGCGCCGCCGGAAACGGTGATCACCGCAATATCGACATCGGCGCAGTCGCTGGCTTCCCGGGTGGAAATCGTCATCATTCCCGGCATATAGGCGGCCGCGTCGCTCAGATCCTGAGCGTGCGCTTCGGCGCGTGGTTTATTGAGATCGACAAGGATCAGCTCCTCGCAAATCGACTGGTTTAACAGGGCGTAGGCCGCAGAGGCGCCGACGTTTCCGGCCCCGATAATCATCACCTTGCGTGCTTTGGTATTCATCGTTTTATCCTGATAAAAGACGTCATGCGGCAAAATTACTGCCTCCCAAGGGGTGAGAGCAAGTGGGGCCGGAAGCTATAAGTTAATGCTATGGCGGCGCTGCGGACGCCGCGCGTTACAGTACGCTCAAAAAAGGAGCTTATTTATGTACACTATCGCCGCGACCCCGCTAAACCACCCGGACCTCACCGCTTTAATTGCCGAACTGGATGCTTACCAGCAGACGCTCTACCCGGCGGAAAGCAACCATCTGATCGACCTGAGCGCGCTCCCGGCGGAGTCGGTGATCGCACTAATTATCCGCGATGCCCGGCAGCAGGCCGTTGGCTGCGGGGCGATCGTGCTCGGCGAAGAGGGGTTTGGCGAGATGAAACGGGTGTTCATTAACCCGGCCCATCGCGGCCAGCAGCTGGGAGAAAAACTGCTGGCCGCGCTGGAGAAAGAGGCGATAAAGCGTGAATGCCATACCGTGCGCCTGGAAACCGGCATTCATCAGCACGCCGCCGTTGCGCTATATACGCGCAATGGGTATCAGACGCGCAGCGCCTTCACGCCGTATCAGCCGGATCCGTTAAGCATCTTTATGGAGAAACTGCTGCTTGTCGATCTTCGTTCAGCAGCGCTATAAACGCCTCGAGCTGGCGAGTTTTCGCCCCGCGCCGCCAGACCAGCCATGTCGTTAGCCAGCGCCACTCTTCGGCCAGCGGCCAGGCGGAAACCTGCTGGTGGCCCGGCATACTCTCCAGCATGCTGCGCGGCATCAGCGCCAGTCCGGCGCCGGCAATGACGCAGGCCAGCATGCCGTGATAGGACTCCATCTCATGGATCCGCCCCGGGGTGGCGCGATCGGCGTGGAACCAGCTCTCAAAATGACGGCGGTAGGAGCAGTTGGCGCGAAACGCGTAGACGCTGGTGCCGTTTACTTCGCTGGCGCGAGCGATGGGCGGATGGCCAAATGGCGCGACGATCATCATCTCTTCCGGGAACACCGGTAACCCTTCAAGCCCCGGATGCACCAGCGGGCCGTCGACAAACGCCGCGCTCAGGTTGCCCTCGAGTACGCCGTCGATCATGGTGCCGGATGGGCCGGTGGAGAGGGCCAGATGGATCTTTGGATAGCGCTGGTTAAAGTGCGCCAGGGTCGGGGAAATACGCACGGCGGCGGTACTCTCCAGCGAGCCGAGCGAAAACAGCCCCTGAGGCTCGTCTCCGGCGACCACCATCCGCGCCTCATCAACCAGCGCCAGGATCTGCTGGCTATAGCGTAAAAAGCTATGTCCGGCGGGCGACAGACGCAGGCGCTGGTTTTCGCGAATAAACAGTTCGACGCCGAGATCCGCCTCCAGCTGGCGAATGCGCGTGGTCAAGTTTGACGGCACGCGATGCACCTTCTGCGCGGCCTGGGTAATGCTGCCAGTGCTGGCGACGGCGTTAAACATCTCAAGCTGGGTCAGATCCATAGCGTTCTTCTTTTGTGAAAAGGTTGCTTAATATTATTCATTTTTAATGAAGGGAAGGGTAAGCCAGAATAAGGTCACTTCGCAATCAACACAGAGAGAAAAACGATGAATTTATCTGCCACTCAGGCGGTTTCCGTGAACCCAACCACAGGTGAAACGCTGTCGTCTCTGCCCTGGGCCAGCGAACAACAAGTCGATTCAGCCATTGCCCTTGCGGAACGGGGTTATCGTCAATGGCGCAACGTCAGCGTGGCGGCGCGCGCGGCGGCGCTGCGTAAGGTCGGCAGCGTGATGCGCGACCGTGGCGAAGCGCTGGCGCAAATGATTAGCCTTGAGATGGGTAAACCGATTGCCCAGGCGCGCGGCGAAGTCGCTAAATCCGCCAATCTCTGTGACTGGTATGCCGAACACGGCCCGGCGATGCTGAATACCGAAGCGACGCTGGTTGAAGACAATAAAGCGGTGATTGAGTATCGTCCGATGGGCGCGATCCTCGCGATCATGCCATGGAACTTCCCGGTGTGGCAGGTGCTGCGCGGCGCGGTGCCGATTCTGCTGGCGGGCAACAGCTATCTGCTTAAGCATGCGCCAAACGTGCTGGGCAGCGCGGCGATGATTGGCGAAATTTTTGCCGCAGCGGGCGTGCCGGAAGGCGTGTTTGGCTGGGTTAATGCCACCAACGACGGCGTTTCGCAAATGATTAACGATCCGCGCATCGCCGCGGTGACCGTCACCGGCAGCGTGCGCGCCGGGAAGGCTATTGGCGCCCAGGCCGGCGCGGCGTTGAAAAAATGCGTGCTGGAGCTGGGCGGCTCCGATCCCTTTATCGTCCTTAACGACGCCGACCTCGATGAGGCCGTGAAGGCGGCGGTGATTGGCCGCTACCAGAATACCGGGCAGGTCTGCGCCGCCGCGAAGCGTTTCATCGTCGAAGCGGGTATTGCTGCAGCCTTTACGCAGAAATTTGTCGCCGCCGTCGCCGCGCTGAAAATGGGCGATCCGCGCGACGAGCAGAACTATATTGGACCGATGGCGCGTTTCGACCTGCGCGATGAGCTGCACGAGCAGGTGCGGGCGACCCTAAAAGAGGGGGCGACCCTGCTGCTGGGCGCGGAAAAAATCGAAGGCGCGGGTAACTACTATGCGCCGACGGTGCTGGGGAACGTCACCGCTGAGATGACCGGCTTTCGTGAAGAACTGTTTGGGCCGGTGGCGACGATTACCGAAGCCCGCGATGCCGATCATGCGCTGGCGCTGGCTAACGATAGCGAATTTGGCCTTTCAGCAACGGTTTATACCGCCAGTGAAACGCAGGCCCGGCGCTTTGCCGATGAGCTGGAGTGCGGCGGGGTGTTTATCAACGGCTACTGCGCCAGCGATGCCCGCGTGGCGTTCGGCGGCGTGAAGAAAAGCGGTTTTGGCCGCGAGCTTTCCCATTTTGGCCTGCATGAATTCTGCAACGTCCAGACCGTCTGGAGAGATCGCCGCTAACCCTACAAACTGCCTCCGGGGGCGGCGCAATGCACCTGACCGGGCTACGGGACGCAGCCATCTGCGATCGCGTAGCCCGGAAAAGCCGCTTGCGGGAACATACCCCCGATATTATTAAGCTATTTACTTAGCGGCACCGAAGCGAGAAAGAAGCTGTTTCTTCGCGCCGCGTGCGCCTATAATTACCGCCCGAATTTTGTTGTTGGCAAGGAGCCTCGCGTGGCGACGGTAATGAATAACGCAATGCTCGATGCCATTTTGGCTGAAGTCAGGCCGCTGATTGGGCGCGGTAAAGTGGCGGACTATATTCCGGCGCTGGCCCGCGTCAGCGGCGAGAAGCTCGGCGTAGCCATCTGTACGGTCGACGGTCAGCACTACAGCGCCGGCGACGCGCACGAGCGTTTCTCTATTCAATCGATCTCGAAAGTCCTGAGCCTGGTGGTGGCGATGAACCACTATCAGGAAGAGGAGATCTGGCAGCGGGTGGGGAAAGATCCCTCCGGCCAGCCCTTTAATTCACTATTACAGCTGGAAATTGAACAAGGCAAACCGCGTAATCCGTTTATCAATGCCGGGGCGCTGGTGGTCTGCGATATGCTGCAAAGTCGCCTTAGCGCGCCTCGCCAGCGAATGCTGGAAATCGTTCGTCGTCTGAGCGGGGTGGGCGATATCGCCTACGATCCGGTGGTTGCCCGCTCGGAGTTCGATCATTCGGCGCGCAATGCCGCTATCGCCTGGCTAATGAAATCCTTCGGCAATTTCCATAACGATGTCGCCACGGTACTGCAAAACTATTTCCACTACTGTTCACTGGAGATGAGCTGCGTGGAGCTGGCGCGCACCTTTCTGTTTCTTGCCGATAGAGGCATCGCCCCGCACCTTGAGACGCCGGTGATTGCGCCGATTCAGTCGCGGCAGGTCAACGCCCTGATGATGACCAGCGGCATGTATCAGAACGCAGGTGAATTTGCGTGGCGCGTCGGTTTGCCGGCGAAATCCGGCGTCGGCGGCGGGATTGTGGCTATCGTCCCGCAGGAGATGGCGATTGCGGTGTGGAGCCCGGAACTCGATGAGGCGGGGAACTCGCTGGCCGGAATTGCTTTACTGGAAAAACTCACTCAAAAACTGGGAAGGTCGGTATTCTGATGGTACCCATAGAAAACCTGTTTGCTCGCCTGCAGCGTTCCACTTTCCGCTCCCGTTTTCGCCTCGGCGTGAAAGAACGGCAGTATTGTTATGATAAGGGCGCGGAAGTTATCGACCAGCACGCGGCGGACTTTATCGCCAGTCGGCTGGCCCCTGCGCAAATTCCTAACGACGGTAAGCAGACCCCGATGCGCGGACATCCGGTGTTTATCGCCCAGCATGCCACCGCGACCTGCTGTCGCGGTTGTCTGGAAAAGTGGCACGCGATCCCGCGGGGCCGCGGGCTCAGCGACGAAGAGCAGCGCTACGTGGTGCAGGTTATCCATCACTGGCTGGTGATCCAGATGAATTCGCCGGATCGCGGCAGACCGTAATTCATCGGCGGCGGTATATGCCTGATAATTATTCTCATGATATGATGAACCGCTTACTAATTATTAACATAATAATTGCCTGAAACAATTAGACGGATAATCATGAATGTCTCCACTGTCGATTCGGTCATTCACGCTGTTTCGTGAGGAACAGCCCGTGCGTGATGCGCTGGTGTTGTTCACTTTAACGCTACTGCTGCATTTCTTTGGCGCGATGCTGCGTCTTGTACAAGAATTGTCGTTCTTCTGGCCGCTGAATGCGGTAATGGCGGGGATTTTTGCGCGTTATATCTGGCTAAATCGCAGCTATTTTTACGCCGTTTGTTTTGCCGCCATGCTGGTATATGACGGTTTAACATCTCGTTGGGGAATGGGGTTCGCTTCCTTTCTGATTAATTTCTCCAATATCGTTTTTATCGTCACCCTGGCGCAGCTCATTTTGTGGGATAAGCGGCGGGCGGATTCGATGCCGGGACCGATCAACGCGCTAAGCCTGTTTTGCTACTGCCTGCTGGCGGCGCTGCTCTGCGCGGCTGTTGGGGCGCTGGGTTCGGTAGATGTGGAACGCGCCACGTTTATTCCCCAACTGGCGGACTGGTTTAGTGAACAGTTTTCCACCGCCGTACTGATCCTGCCGTTCATTTTGACCCTTACGCTCCCTTCGGCGTTCGGACGTTTTCGCCTGCGTCAGCTGTTACCGGCGATCGCGCTGGTGCTGTCGATTGCGCTCGGCGTGGCGGTGGGCGGGGCCGGGAGCATAACCTTCCCGTTACCCGCGCTGATTTGGTGCGCGATTCGCTATCCGCTACCGTTGACCTGTCTGTTGACCTTTATTACCGGGATTAGCGAAATTCTGCTGGTGGCGAACTCGCTGATTCACCTCACGCCCGACACCCGGATGCAGCCGTGGCAGCTGTTTTCGACGCGTCTGGGTATCGCGGCGATGCTGATTAGCCCGATTATCGTCGCTTCCAGCGTCGAGGCGATTAATAACCTTGTCAAACAGCTGGCCCTGCGTGCTGACTTTGACTTCCAGACCCGGGTCTATTCTCGATCGGGGTTAAGCGAAGCGCTGAAACGCCAACCGCTGTCGGAAGATAGGCGGTTAACGGTCATGGTGCTGGATATCGACGGCTTCAAGCAGGTCAACGATCGCTGGGGCCATGAGTGCGGCGACTGCGTGCTGGCCCAGTTTGCGCAGCAGGTGCGGCTACTGGTAGGTGAAGAGGGCATGGTGGCGCGCATTGGCGGGGAAGAGTTTGCCGTCGCGACGCTGACTTCATCAGAGCGGGACGGACAGGCGTTGGCGGAAAAAATTCGTCAGGGCATCGCATCGCAGACCTTCACCTGGGGGCAAAACAAAATCCAGCTGACCGTCAGCATGGGGCTGGAGAGCCAACTGCTCGCTACCGCCAGGGTTACGGATCTGTTCAACCAGTTGCTGATGGAAGCCGATGATTCGTTGATTCGGGCGAAACGTGCCGGGCGCAACCGGATTTTTACGCACGAAATGGCCTGAATTATCCCATAAGAAAACGCGATGATAATTCTGCTTGTGTTAAATATAAGTTAAAAACATAGTGATGTGGTCAATTTCAAGGAGTTACCTATGACCACATCCTTCACTCTGCGCACCCTGTCGCATGACGATATTCTCAAACACCTTTCTGAATTAACCGATATCCTTGTCAGCTGCGTCAACGGCGGGGCCTCGGTGAGCTTTATGCTGCCTTTCGCCCCGGAAACCGCGACGGCGTTCTGGCTGCGAATGGCGCAAAGCGTCGCCGCCGGGGAGCGGGTTGTCCTCGCCGCGGCAGATGCAGAGCAGCGGCTCGTTGGCACGGTACAGCTCATTACCGACCAACCGGAAAACCAACCGCACCGCGCCGATGTCGCCAAGCTCCTGGTTCACCAAAATGCGCGTCGTCAAGGGCTGGCGAATGCGCTAATGGCCCGACTGGAAGCGATCGCACGCGAGCAGGGCAAGAGTGTTCTGGTGCTGGATACCGCAACCGGCAGCGGGGCAGAAAACTTTTACGTGCAGTGCGGCTGGGAAAAAGCCGGGGAAATCCCGCGCTATGCGCTAATGCCGGACGGCGAGCTGACGGCAACATCGCTGTTCTATAAATTTCTGTCTTAAATTTGATATTGCATACAGCTTTGATCAAAACAGGGTTTCACTTGCCTAAAAACCTGATAACTTATTGGACCAATTACTCAGGTTGTATGACTACTCTATGAGGGAACCCTTGTGAAAACACTAAACCGTCGCGATTTCCCGGGCGCGCAGTACCCTGAACGTATCATTCAGTTTGGCGAAGGCAACTTCCTGCGTGCGTTTATCGACTGGCAGATCGATCTGCTAAACGAGCATACCGACCTGAATGCCGGGGTGGTGATTGTACGTCCGATTGAGAGTGCGTTCCCGCCGTCGCTCAGCGTGCAGGACGGTCTCTATACCACGATCATTCGCGGCCTAAATGAGAAGGGTGAAGCGGTCAGCGATGCGCGCCTGATTCGCTCGGTCAATCGCGAAATCAGCGCCTATGCGGATTATGATGAACTGCTGCGGCTGGCGCATAACCCGGATATGCGTTTTGTGTTTTCCAATACCACCGAAGCGGGAATTAGCTACCACGCGGGCGACCGATTCGACGATGCGCCCGCGGTTAGCTATCCGGCTAAACTGACCCGTCTGCTATTTGAACGCTACAGCCATTTCTCCGGCGCGGCGGATAAAGGCTGGGTCATCGTTCCCTGCGAGCTGATTGACTATAACGGCGAAGCGTTGCGTGAACTGGTGCTGCGCTATGCGCAGGAGTGGGCGCTGCCGGAAGCCTTTGTGGCATGGCTGGATGAAGCCAACGCTTTCTGTTCTACGCTGGTAGACCGCATTGTGACCGGCTATCCACGTGATGAAGCCGCGCAGATTGAAGAGCAACTGGGCTATAAAGACGCTTTCCTCGATACCGCCGAACACTTCTATCTGTTTGTCATTCAGGGGCCGAAATCTCTGGCCGCCGAGCTGCGACTCGATAAACTGCCGCTTAACGTGCTGATCGTGGACGATATTAAGCCGTACAAAGAGCGTAAAGTGGCCATTCTTAACGGTGCACACACTGCGCTGGTGCCGGTCGCCTTCCAGGCAGGGCTGGATACCGTGGGCGAAGCGATGAACGATGCGGAAATTTGCGCTTTTGTCGAGAAGGCGATTTACCAGGAGATCATTCCGGTTCTCGATCTGCCGCGCGATGAGCTGGAGTCTTTTGCCAGCGCGGTAACCGGCCGCTTCCGTAACCCGTATATCAAGCATCAGCTGCTGTCTATCGCGCTTAACGGGATGACAAAATATCGTACCCGTATTCTGCCGCAGCTGCTGGCGGGACAGAAGAAAGCAGGGAAACTCCCGGCGCGTCTGACCTTTGCGCTGGCGGCGCTGATCGCATTTTATCGCGGCGAGCGTCACGGTGAGAACTATCCGGTACAGGACGACGCAGAATGGATGGAGAGCTATCAGGCGCTGTGGGCCCAGCATCGGGATCGTCAAATCAGCACCCGCGAGCTGGTAAACGCGGTGCTTTGCGTTGAGTCCCACTGGGAGCAGGACCTGACGAAAGTCTCTGGTCTGGTCGAGCAGGTGACGCAGGATCTGGATGCTATTCTGCGCGACGGTATGCGCGCCGCCGTTAAGCCACTGTGCTGATACCCTGAAACGAACGGATTACGGCCGGGTAAGACGCCAGCCGCTTTCCGGCAAGAATCCCGGCACCGTGCTGGACGCGATTCGTTATCGAACGCAACCTGGCCGCTGCCGGGATATTTTTGCCCTTTCATTAGTTACAACATTCTTTTGTATTTTGAACTGGCGCAGGTCTGTAAGATCGCGCCAGCTTCGTCCGCCAGCGGTCAACAGGGCAAATAAGAGAAAAGGATGAATTGTGCCCCTGCCGCTTGATCAAATTATTCGACAGGAAAATAATGCCTTATCCAAACGAGAGGTTAGACCAATGGTCATCGAAATTCGTGAAGTGGGCCAGCAGGATAAAGCGCAGTGGTTACGGCTATGGGAAGGCTATACCTGTTTCTACGGTAGCCCGCAGCCGCCGGACGTCACGGAATACACCTGGCAGCGCATGCTTGATTCCGCTTCTTCCATGTTAGGCCGCGTTGCCCTGGCGGATGGCAACGTCGCTGGATTTGCGATTTGTGTCCTTCACGAAGGGACATGGGTAAAGACGCCCGTTTGCTATCTGGAAGATCTGTTCGTTGCCGCGTCAATGCGCGGAAAAGGTATCGCCAGGGCGTTGATGCAGGCGCTGCAAGCGGAAGGAAAAGAGAAAGGGTGGTCGCGTCTATACTGGCACACGCGTACTGATAATCCGGCCCGGCGTCTGTATGAAGAATTTACGCCAGCCGATGACTATGTTCGTTACCGTATGACGCTCTGAAAATCTGAGATTAAGAAGTTATTAAGATTTCCCCTGTAAAACAGGGGAAACGACTCAGGAGTAACAAAATGGAAAAACGCATAGAGACGGTTGTGAACCTCATCATGTTTCTTTCGCTGCTGGCCACCGCATGGGATCTCTCCCTGGTCCATCACCTGTCCTGGTAAACCTTAACGTTCGGCGCCAGAGTCTGGTGCCGAAACGTTAAATCACTATTTAAAATCAATGTTTTACATCATAAATGCTAGCGGCGCGCGACGATAAACAGGCGCGGAAATCGCAGCAGCACCTTTCCGTTACACTGTAACGGGTAGTGCTTTTTCAGCTGCGCCAGATAGCGTTCGAGGAACGACTGGCGCTGCGGTTCATCAAGCGGTTTTAAAAACGGGCGCAGGCCCGTTGACTGCAGCCATTCGATAATGGCCTGATGCGATGCCAGCGGGTGATAGTAGGTCGTGCGCCAGATATCCACCTCGCAGCCGCAGGCGGTCAGCATATCGTAATACTCCGGCACATCCGGCAGCGGCTGTCGCCCGCTGGCTGGATATCCTAGCTCTTCCGCGACCTCACGCATCAGCGCGTGCGAGGGCTCTTGCCAGTTAACCGGCATTTGCACCGCCAGTATGCCGTTTGGTGCAAGATTGCTGACCAGATGGGGAAAAAGCCGCTGATGATCCGTTAGCCACTGCAGCGAAGCATTGGCGTAAATAACGTCCGCCGGGCGCTCGGGGCGAAACCCGGCGATATCTCCTTCGACAAAGCAGCAGTCCGGGAGCCTCTGAGAGGCTTCTTCCAGCATGGCCGGTGAATTATCGACGCCAATAATTGTTGCTTCAGGCCAGGCATGCCGTAGCAGAGCGGTACTGTTGCCTGGTCCGCAGCCCAAATCAACGGCCAGCGCGACGGGATGGTGGGCGATGCGGGCGAGAAGCTCAGCGGCGGGGCGCGTGCGCTCCGTGCCGAATTGCAAATAAAGTGAAGGATTCCAGTCAGCCATAGTGCGCTCCGGTTAAGAGAAACTCGTTCATCAGCATAGACGGCAATACTTAACTGGCAAATAAACAATAGCTCTATGCTAATGAAACGTGACAGCGTCACTTAACTTATGCCGGGTTCGTCACGGTAGACCCGGTGGAGGTTGGCTAGAGTAGACGTCGCAAAAAAGAGGTAATGAAAATTAAATGGCGTTAATCATTAAAGTGTTACTTGAAAACCGACTCGGCAAGGGGCAGGACAGCCTGCTGCAGGCGAAACCCGGATTAAGCCTGCTTGTGGAAGATGAAACCAGCCGGGTGCTGTTTGATACCGGGCCAGACGGCACGTTTCTTAATAATGCGCAGCGGATGGGAGTCTCTTTATCTGACTTGACCGCCACGGTGCTCTCCCACGGTCATTACGACCACTGCGGCGGCGTGCCGTGGCTACCGGATAACAGCCGTATCATTTGCCATCCGCTGATCGCGCAACAGCGCTACTCGGCGTTATCCCTTGCCGGACGTCGCTGGAAAGTCAAAAAACTGTCGCGAGAAATTGACTACTCCCGCCACCGCATGGAGTACAGTCGCGAGCCTATGGCGATTGGCGAACGATTAATCTGGTCCGGCGAGATTGCGGTCGCGCGCCCGCGAGCCTATGGCATCCTCGCGGGTCAAGCGGCGGGGAAAGATTATATTGCCGACGAAGGTGTGCTGATCTACCGCTCGACTCGGGGGTTAGTCATTATTTGCGGCTGCGGGCATCGCGGATTGATCGATACGATTCGCCACTGTCAGAAGATCACCGGCGTCCAGCAGATACGCGCCATCATCGGTGGCCTTCACCTGCGCAGCGCGCCGCCGTGGGGGATACGTCGGCTAAAGCAGTTCTTGCGCCAGCAGAAGGTCGAGGAGGTGATGGCCTGCCACTGTACCGGTTCATGGGGGCGCTGGTGGCTAGCGGAGAGTAGCGCGCCGGCAACCGGTGATACGTTGGTGCTGGAATAATAATCGCGTTCACTTTTGCTAATTACATATAAATAACATTTTTGCTATTTATTAAATACATTATCCGCCGGCTATACACCTTCCCCCTAGGGGAAGGTCAAATACTGATATCCCTTTTGGGTGTAAATATTTATAGAGAAACTTCATTCTATTTAACCTGGAGTTTTCTCTTTGAAATATCATTTAATTCTGCCGGTGAGTGTGATTTAATTCAGCGGTCTTCTTATTGCGAATATCTCTATGATTGCGTCACTGCAGGCATTATTAAAACAAGTAACCCGGCGTCGGCTTCGTATCCGCGTGGGGCTTGTTTGTGCCTGTTGGCTACTGCTCAACCTTCAGTTGACCATCGCGGCGCACCACGGCGGCCAGCAGCAGCCGGTGGCGCCGCAGGCGCAGATTCACCATATTGTCGATGGCGTGATGAGCATGCCCGGCATGGAAAACGTCGGTCAGAAAGCCATCTGCGAGAAGCACTGCGACCCCGATACCGCGCAGCCAAACTCATTAACCTCTTTACAGCTGAACGCGCTTCCCTCCGAAACCGCGCTATTAGTGGTTTCCCCGCAGCAGGAGACCAGCGCTGAACGTATGGACTGGCGGACGCCGCCGGTCACCGGTCCGCCGACTGAAATACGTTTCTGCCGTTTCAGGGAATAAAAAGCCGTTAAAAACATCTATCAGATCTGCCCGGTCTGCGGGCGACTTTATGTTTTTTTCGGAGATTTTATTATGCGTTCGACTTCTATTTTTCTGCTTATTACCAGCGTTCTGACCTTTTCCTTCACTTCATTGTCCGCCAGCGCGGAAGACGGCGCGATGCATCACCATAATATGTCCGCGATGGCGCAGATGACGGGGATGGATAAGCCGGATGATTCCGCCACCCTTTATTCGGCGAGCGGGGTCATTAAAGCCTGGCGTGACAATGCCGTGGTGATTGCCCACGCTCCGGTTGCCGAGCTGAACTGGCCGGCGATGACCATGAGTTTTGCGCTCGGCGCTAACCACGATAAAAGGCTGGCGGTGGGGCAAAAGGTTGATTTCACCTTCCGCCAGACGGACTCCGGCTACGCGCTCGTTTCGATGACCGCGCACTAATTCCGGAGTCATTATGTCCATTTTAAATAAGGCGGCCTGCGGGCTGCCGCTTCTACTGTCGCTGATTTCCGCCAACGGCTGGGCGACGACGCTGGCTGAGGCCCTGTCGGCGGCGGAAAGCTACTCCGCCGAGCTCTCCGCCAACGATCATCAGGTGAATGCGTTAAAAAACAGGGCGGATTCCGCCATGCAGCTTCCTGACCCGAAGCTGAAATTCGGCATTGAAAACGTTCCGCTGGGCGGCAATAACGCCAGCCGACTGACCCGCGAGGGGATGACCATGCAAAGGGTCGGCGTGATGCAGGACTACGTCAGCAGCACTAAGCGCGAACGGAAGGCCGACTCGATCACCGCCGAAGCGCGCCAGGCAGCCGCCAATGCCGATGTGATCCGTGCCCGGCTACAGCGGGAAACCGCTCAGGCGTGGCTGGCGTTGGCGGTGGCGCAGAAGTCGCTGCGATCGGTTCAGGCGTTGATCAGCGAAACCTCCCGGCAAATCAACGTACAAAAGGCCGGTGTCAGCAGCGCCAGCGCCAGTCCCGGCAGCGTGCTCGACGTTCAGCTGGCGCTGAATGCCATGAAAAATGAGCAGGATAATGCCCGCCGTGATGTGCAGATTGCCCAGGCGCGCCTGTTGCAGCTTACCGGCAAAGAGGTCCGCGATATCTCCGGCCCGCTGCCGCGCATTGAACGTTTACCGGCCGATGAAGCCGCGTTAATGGCGGGGATTAAGCTACATCCTGAGGTGATTCAGGCCGCGCGTGAGGCCGATCTGGCGAAAGCGAAATCAGGTCAGTCGGAAGTCGCGGCGATCCCTGACGTTGGCGTCGAGGTCTATTACGCCAGGCGCGGGGATGATTACGACGATATGGTGGGCGTCATGTTTACCGTCGATATGCCTATTTTTCAGGGCAAACGACAGGACAAAGATCACGCCGCCGACGTCTCCCGTACCTATGAAGCCAACGATCGGCTGACGTTATTGATGCGCGAGCATCAGGCCCAGCAGTATCAGCTGATCTCGCAATATAACGCCGCGAAAGCCATTTACGATCGCCAGCAAAGCGAGGTGCTGCCGCTGCTGCGCAAGAAAGTGAGTCTCGTCAATGCCCAGTATCGGGCCGGCAGCTCGGCGCTGGCGGAACTGCTCGCCGCTCGTCGCGATCTGCTGAGCGGCGAAATCGCCAGCAACGACGCGGAGAAAGCGCTCGCTGATGCGTGGACCGCCATTCGCTACCTTATTCCACAGGATGTTAAATAATGAAGCCAAAATCTGCTATTACCCTTGTAGCGCTGGCCATCGCCCTGGCCGCCGCGAGCGGATACTGGCTCGGTTCGCGAAACGCGCCGACGTCATCCGCTGACGGGGCCCAGACCGAAACGGGCCGCAAAGTACTGTACTGGTACGATCCGATGGCCCCCGGTACCCGCTTCGATAAACCGGGAAAATCACCGTTTATGGATATGGATCTGGTGCCGCGTTACGCCGATGAAGGGGCGGGAGAGGAGGCCGGGGGGGTGCAGATTAGCGCCCGCCAGCAGCAAAACCTCGGCGTACGCACGGCTGATGTTGCCCGGCGGACGCTGGCGCAGAAGCTCAGCGCTTTCGGTACCGTCGCGATTGACGAGCGCAGCGTTGAAACGGTTCCGGCGCTGGCCAGCGGTCTGATCGAGAAACTCTACGTCAACGCCTCCCAGCAGTTTGTGAAAAAGAACGAGGCGCTGGCCGAGCTATGGATCCCGCAGTGGGCGGCGGCGCAGCAGGAGTATCTGGCGGTGAGGCAACTGGGCGATAGCGGTTTAACCGCCGCCGCACGCGGCCGTTTGCAGCTGCAGTTTATGCCGGATGCGATTATCCGCAGCGTTGAGCGCAGCGGTAAACCGCAAACCCGTATAACGGTGCGCGCGCCGCACGATGGCTACGTCAGCAAGCTGGACGTGCGCACCGGCGCGCAGGTCACGGCAACCCAGCCGCTGTTCGAGCTGGCCAGCCTCGACCCGGTCTGGATCGTGATTGATTATCCGCAAAGCCAGGCCAGCCTGCTGCGCGTAGGCAGCCAGGTGACGGCCGCCACCAGCAGTTGGCCCGGCACAACGTTTCAGGGAACCGTCAGCGAGCTGCTTCCCGACCTCGAAGCGACCACCCGTACTCTGAAAGCCCGCGTAGAGCTAAATAATCCGCAGCATCAGCTCAAACCGGGCATGTATTTGAACGTTGAGCTGGCTGAGGCGCAGCAGGGGCGCGAGGTGCTGACTATCCCGGAAGAGGCATTAATCGCAACAGGCACCAGCAACCGGGTGCTGATCGCTGACGGCGAGGGGCATTTCCGTCCAGTCGAGGTGACGGCGGGACGAACGCAGGATGGTCTGGTCGAGGTGACTTCCGGCCTTGAAGAGGGGCAAAAGGTGGTCACCTCAGGTCAGTTCCTGATTGACTCCGAAGCCAGCCTGCGCAGCGCACTGCCGCAAATGGCCGGACAGAATGAAGAGATACAAAGCTACTCGGCGCAGGGCATCATCAAGGCGGTGAGCGATGAGGCGGTGACGATCGCGCACCAGCCGGTCCCGGCGCTGAAGTGGCCGGCGATGATCATGGACTTTGCTATTACGCCGCAGCTACGGGAACAGGTGCGTCCCGGCGAGTCGGTGATGTTTCATTTTGTGCTGACCGATGAAGGGGCGCGGGTGACCTCAATAATGCCGATGAGCGGCGCTAAGGAGCAGCCATGATTGCCGCCGTTATCCGCTGGTCGTTGCGCAACCGCCTGCTGGTACTGCTGGCGACGCTGATTATGGCCGCCTGGGGCGTCTGGTCGATACAGCAGGCGCCGCTGGACGCGCTGCCGGATCTTTCCGATACCCAGGTGATCATTCGCGTCAGCTATCCGGGCAAAGCGCCGCAAATTGTCGAAGACCAGGTGACCTATCCGCTGACCACCACCATGCTGTCGGTGCCGGGGGCGAAAACCGTGCGCGGCTTTTCCATGTTTGGCGATGCTTACGTTTACGTACTGTTTGAGGACGGTACCGACCCGTACTGGGCGCGCTCCCGCGTGCTGGAGTACCTGAGCCAAATCCAGAGCAGCCTGCCGCCGGAAACCAAAGCGTCGCTCGGGCCGGATGCCACCGGCGTCGGCTGGGTATTTGAATATGTGCTCACCGACAAAAGCGGCCAGCATAGCCTCGGAGACCTGCGGGCGATTCAGGACTGGATCCTTAAATATGAACTGAAAACCGTACCGGATGTTTCAGAGGTGGCCAGCGTCGGCGGGATGGTGAAAGAGTATCAGGTGGTTCTTAACCCCGACCGGCTGCGGGCGCTGAACGTGACTCACGAGCAGGTGATTAGCGCGATCCAAAGCGCCAACCAGGAAGGGGGCGGCTCGGTGCTGGAGCTGGGTGAAGCGGAATATATGGTACGCACTACCGGCTACCTGAAGTCCATCGACGATTTTAACCAGGTCGTTATCGCCGCGCGCGGCGGCGTGCCGGTGCTGCTCTCAGACGTCGCCAGCGTGCGCCGCGGTCCGGCGATTCGGCGCGGCGTCGCCGAGCTCAACGGCGAAGGCGAGGTCGCGGGCGGCATTATCATCATGCGTTCGGGCAAAAACGCGCTGACCACCATTAACGCGGTGAAAGCCAAACTGGCGGAAGTGCAAAAAAGCCTGCCTGCCGGGGTGGAGATTGTCCCGGTGTACGACCGCTCGCAGTTGATAAAAAACTCGGTCGAAACCCTGACCCATAAGCTTATCGAAGAGTTTATCGTTGTGGCGGTGGTCTGCTCGCTGTTTCTGTTCCACTTCCGCAGCGCGCTGGTGGCGATGATCACGCTGCCGCTGGGGATCCTCGGCGCGTTTATCGTGATGCACTATCAGGGCGTCAGCGCCAATATGATGTCGCTCGGCGGAATTGCGATCGCTATCGGGGCCATGGTCGATGCGGCAATCGTGATGATTGAAAATATGCATAAGGTGCTGGAGCAGTGGCGGCACGAGCATCCCGAACGCCAGCCGTCTTCTGCTGACTACTGGCAGATTGCCCAGCACGCGGCGTCGGAAGTGGGGCCTGCGCTGTTTTGCAGCCTGCTGATTATCACCCTGTCGTTTATTCCGGTATTCACCCTCGAGGCGCAGGAAGGCAAGATGTTCTCGCCGCTGGCTTTCACTAAAACCTGGTCGATGGCGGTGGCCGCCGGGCTGGGGATCACCCTGGTGCCGGTGCTGATGGGCTACTTTATCCGTGGCAAAATCCCTGATGAAACCGCCAATCCTCTCAACCGCTGGCTGATCCGCGCCTATGAACCGCTGCTGGATAAAGTTTTGCAGTGGCCGAAGGGGACGCTGGCGGCGGCGGGGCTGCTGCTGGTTGCCACGCTCTGGCCGCTGGCGCAGCTCGGCAGCGAATTCTTGCCGCAGATTGACGAGGGCGACCTGCTGTATATGCCCTCCACGCTGCCGGGGATCTCCAGCCGCGAAGCCGGACGTCTGCTGCAGCAAACCGACCGCCTGATCAAGACCATTCCTGAAGTGCAAAGCGTATTCGGCAAGGCCGGACGGGCGGATAGCGCCACCGACCCGGCGCCGCTGACCATGCTGGAAACCACCATTCAGTTCAAACCGAAAAGCGAATGGCGGCCCGGCATGACTATGGATAAGCTCATCAGCGAGCTGGACAATACGGTGAAGGTGCCGGGTATCGCCAACGTCTGGGTACCGCCGATTCGTAACCGCCTGGATATGCTGGCGACCGGTATTAAAAGCCCGGTCGGTATTAAAGTGAACGGCAACAATCTGGCGGAGATCGAAAAAACCGCCGAAGAGATTGAGCGTATCGTGCGTAACGTACCGGGAGTGACCTCGGCGTTGGCGGAGCGCCTCGACGGCGGTCGCTATATCGATATCACTATCGACCGGGTGAAAGCCGCCCGCTACGGCGTGTCGGTGAAGGAGCTGCAGTCGGTCGTCGCCAGCGTTGTCGGCGGCGATAACATCGGCGAAACCATCGAGGGGCGAGAACGTTACCCGATCAGCGTTCGCTATCCGCGCGAAATGCGCGACTCGCTGCAGAAGCTGCGCGATCTGCCGGTGGTGACCAGCGGCGGGGCGCAGGTGGCGCTTTCCGAACTGGCGGATATCGCCATCACCGACGGCCCGCCGATGCTGAAAAGCGAAAACGCCCGACTATCGGACTGGATCTACGTTGATATTCGCGGACGTGACCTGAAATCCGCCGTGGACCAGATGCAGCGTGAGGTCAGCGAACAGGTCAAGCTGCCGGAAGGTATCTCGTTGACCTGGTCCGGGCAGTATGAGTATCTGGAGCGCGCGACGGCAAAGCTGAAAATCGTGCTGCCGTTTACCCTGATGATTATCTTTATTCTGCTTTACGTCACCTTCGGTCAGGTTAAAGACGCCCTGCTGATCATGGGTACCTTACCGTTTTCGCTGGTAGGCGGCATCTGGCTACTTTGGCTGCTGGGCTATAACCTGTCGGTGGCTGCCGCCGTGGGCTTTATCGCGCTGGCCGGCGTGGCGGCGGAGTTCGGGGTGATTATGGTGCTCTATTTAAACCAGTCGATCGCCAGGCGCCGCGGACGGCTTGATGACCAGACGCTCAACCAGGCAATTCATGAAGGGGCGGTGCTGCGCGTGCGCCCGAAAGTGATGACCGTGGCGACGATTATGGCCGGGCTGCTGCCGATTATGTGGGGAGGCGGTACCGGATCGGAGGTGATGCAGCGTATAGCCGCGCCGATGATCGGCGGGATGATCACCGCGCCGCTGCTGTCGATGCTGGTGATCCCGGCGGTCTATCTTCTGACGCACCGTAACAAACGCTAAAGTTCAGCGCCCGAGCCAGGCGGCTCGGGCGTGAATCAGTCGGCGTTCTTAAGATCTTCCGCACGTTTGGCGGTGGCGTAGACAAAATCGAGCATTGGTTCAAGGTCGGTATCGTAGCCGGCCTGAATGATTTTTCCGCGCAGCCATTCGATCTCGCTGGTGATATCCGGGTGGAATATATTATTGTCCTGCGCTTTGCGCAGCCATTTAAGCAGGAAATTATTTTTCCCGCGAACTCCGCCCGATTTCTTTGATTTTGCGTGCATTTTCAGCGCCACCAGAATGCAATAATAGAAATGAACGCGCTGATTAAAACTTTGGTGCATGTCTTTATTTCCCGCCAGAATCAGGTTGCGGACGGGTATGGACCTTAAGCATGCGGTCTCTGATATTCACCCGTACCACCTTCGCGCCGCTTGCCGGGCGCCGAGGCGATGGTGGCACGGAAGCCGAATTACAGTCAAATATTGATTAGTTTTATAGCAATATTTATTTGCGTCGATCGCCGCCTGGCGGCCAGATTAACGTCCCAATGTGTAGCCGTAGTGAACACAGAAGGCTGGGCAAGTCGCGCGCGGCAGAGTATAAAATTTGTTAACGCATCACGGACCATGACGGGAGAGGATATGGAATACGATTTAGACGGAATGGATGTACTTTTTGTCGCCGGCTTTGGGCCGATAACGCAGTCTGCCGCAGCCAGCCGTGACTTTTATGTCGCCGCGCTTGGGCTGCCGCTCAAACCGATGCCCGGTAACGAAGAGTATCTGCTGACCGAACATGATGCTCTCGGCGGGGTCAAACATTTCGCCCTCTGGCCGCTGGCGCAGGCGGCGCGTTCCTGTTTTGATGCCGATAGCTGGCCAGACTATCTGCCGGTGCCGCAGGCGTGGATTGAGTTTGAAGTCCGCGATATCGGCTCGGCAACCGATGCGCTAAAAGCCAGAGGCTATAGGCTGCTGGTGGACAACCGCATTGAGCCGTGGGGGCAAACCGTTACGCGCCTGCTTAGCCCGGAAGGGCTACTGGCGGGCATCACCGTGACGCCGTGGTTGCGCGAGGAACAAGCGTGATGGCAGCGGAATTGATGACTGAAAGACTGCTGCTGCTCCCCTTGACCGCAGACGATGCGCCGCAAATTCAGGTTCTCTTTCCACAGTGGGAAATCGTGCGTTATCTTGCCGCCGGTTTTCCATGGCCTTTTCCGGAGGATGGCGCGTCGCGCTTTGTCAATAATGTGGCTTTACCTGCCGCAGCTAACGGTACCGGCTGGTTTTGGACCCTCCGCCTTAAAACGGCGCCGGAGAGAGTCATTGGCCTGATTACGCTCTCTGATGAAGTGGATAACAACCGCGGGTTCTGGCTGGATCCGCGCTGGCATCGCCAGGGATTGATGACCGAAGCCTGCCGCCGGGTGACCGATTTTTGGTTTAATACGCTTAACCGGGAGGTGCTGCGCGCGCCGAAGGCCTGCGACAATAGCGGGTCGAAAAAGATTTCGCACCGTAGCGGTATGCGCCTGGTTGGTGTCGAGAAAAAGCAGTTCATCTCCGGCCTGCTGGACGCCGAACTGTGGGAAATAACCAAAGCGGAATGGAATGCATTGGCTGCACAAGCTCCCGCGTCATATAGGGAGACAGGATGCTGATATATAACGTATTCGGGCGTCATATTGGCGTCCAGCGTCAGGGCGAACGCTGGCGGGTTTTCCGCGTCGATATTAACGAGCGGAAATTTTCGCCGCTAGCCGGGGTTATCATCCCGGACGATCTTACGGAGGCGGAAATTCCTGGCTGGTTGGGGGATATTTTTCATGAAGCGGCAAGCCCGCGCCATCCTGACGTCCATCTTGTGGAGTAGCGTCGCCGGCAGTGGTTATGACCAGCTTCGGTTTTGCAGCACCATGCGATAACCATCGTGGTCGTCAAAGGTTTTACCGTTCACATTCCAGTACGGATTAAACGCGCTGACCGGCACAAATTGCGGTCAGCACGCTTTTACATCGTTCTCGCCATTCGGCAGGGAGATACTACCATTCCAACCTACTGGCCATTCAGGACTTCGGTCGCTACAAAGTGCGACTTTTTTATCAATACCTTCTTTTATGCGTAAGATTTGTACCGAAATTATTCCGGCAAGATATTCGACTCGTCGTTTTAGGACTGTTAAGGAGAGTGATTCAGAAAATCCGAGGGTAAATGTTGAAAACAAAGCATCATTATATTCTGCAATGTCAAATTCAGATTTACAATCACGTATTAATGATTCTTGTATTACATCACCCGTTTTGCAAGGGCGGATGAATATCCCCGCAAATATTTTAGTCAAACATTAACATTATACATCCCTTCAAAAACGCCTTCTTCTAGCTCCAGGACATATACTCAATAAACTTCAAGTTACATGTCTGAGCAACAGGGCAGCCCAACTTTTATGGGCATGAAGCAGCACCCGCAACATGCAACTCCAGGTATCGCGAGTATTGAGGTTTCTGGCATAGATTATTGATATTACAACTCTATTTAGTATATCCATGGAAGTGGATTATCAGTTTTGTGATACCCTTAAGGCAATCAAAAACCAATAATTTTTTAGTTTTATTTTTGTATCTTATTGATATTTATTAATTTATCATTTAGTTGTTTGTTTAATTGATTTCGTTTTTGCAATTACTTTAGCTGGTGGTATAGTTATGACAGACCACAGAAGGTAAAGGGATTACACTGATCATGCGACCAAAAGAAGTTCAGGCACCGGCGGCCAGTACGATGTACAGAGATGAAAGTAGAGGTTTGCTTTCCAGTAAAGTCGTTATTGTTCTGGGTTTGCTTAGCGCCGTTGCTGCATTATCTACTGATATGTACTTGCCTTTATTTCCAGCTATCGCCAGTGATTTGCATACGACGCCTGACAAAGTTCAGCTTAGTATCACCGCTTTTATGGTGGGCTTAGGAATTGGGCAGTTGTTCATTGGCCCGTTGTCCGATCATTACGGCAGGCGTAGATTATTGTTAGGCGGGATGACACTATTAACCATCGCTTCATTAGCTGGCGCTATATCCGCGAACATTCAGCTGCTCATTGTTACACGGTTCTTTCAGGGACTGGGAGGGGCGGCTGGTATCGTTCTTTCCCGGGCAATTATTTCTGATCTGTGCCCGGGGACTAAAGCCGCTCGATATTTTAATCTGGTGTTAGCGATACAGGGGATCGCCCCTGTTATTGCACCACTACTTGGAGGAGTGGCTGCATGGTTTATCTGGCCGGTAGTTTTTGTTTTTATGGCCGCAATATCATTAGTCTCCACCTTGCTCAGCAGTCATTTTATTCGCGAAACTTTACCCCGTCATCAGCGATTACCTTTCAACTTCAACGAGTTTATCAGTCAGTTTATCGAGCTGCTTAGTCATAAGAAATATATAGGTTATACTTTAATTTTTTCAATCCAGTTCGGGGCGCTATTTGCTTATATATCAGCATCGCCGTTTATCTATCAATCGGCGTTTAATTTATCCTCGGGGGAATTCGCTGTAATATTCTCTATCAACGCTGGAGCAATGATGTTTGGTAGTATTGTCAGCGCTCGTTATGTTACGAAATTTGGCGAAGATAACCTCATAAAACTGGGGGTGATAAGCACACTGGTGATATCTATATTACTTTGCATCGTTGACTATATTTCTCATTTCCAGTTTGAGATTGTGGCGGTATTACTGTTAATCATGATGTTTACTATGGCTTTGACCTTTGGCAATGCCGCGAGTATGGCCATGGCGGCATCTTCACATTTAAAAGGAACGGGTTCTGCTATTTTAGGGGTTTTTCAGTTTGGTATCGCTGCGATAACTCCATCACTGCTTGGATTTGGAGACCCGTTGTCATTACTACCGATGTCGCTAATCATAGCGGGATGCTGTTTAATAGCCATCATGGCATTATTATTGACAGGTAAAAAAGGATAGTGTGATGAATACACATGACGCTATAAAAATTATTGGTGCAAGACAAAACAATCTGCAAGATATTGATTTAGAGGTCCCTAAAAATAGAATAACAGTTTTTACCGGCGTTTCCGGGTCGGGGAAAAGTTCTCTGGTATTCGGAACTATTGCGGCAGAATCTCAGCGTCAGCTAAATGACACCTTTCCACCTTTTATTCGACACCGTTTACCGCATTATGGTAATCCTGAAGTTGATGACATTGAAAACCTGTCGGTGGCCATTATTATTGACCAAAAACGTATTGGTGGCAACGCACGTTCGACGGTGGGTACCGCCTCAGATATTTATACTCTGCTGCGACTACTATTTTCTCGTGTTGGCGAACCTTTTGTTGGTTATTCTAATGTTTTTTCATTTAATCATCCTGCCGGGATGTGTGCGACATGCGACGGGTTGGGTATTGCCAGCACCATTGATATCGACCAACTGATTGATTCAAATCTGTCCTTAAATGAAGGCGCTATTCGTTATCCTTCTTTTGCACCGGGTTCATGGCGCTGGAAACGTTATGTTTATTCAGGGCTTTTTGATGCTGATAAAAAAATCATGGATTATTCAAAAGCGGAACGAGAGTTATTACTGTATGCGGATAATCTCATTCCTGAAGCGCCGTTAGCCGGTTGGCCTAAGAGTGCAAAGTTTGAAGGCGTCATTACGCGCTTTACGCGAAGTTATTTGAAACAAGAAACTAAAGATACTAAAGCTGAGGAATTTCAGCGAGTCGTTAGTTTACAGGTTTGCCCTTCTTGTCAGGGTATGAGGCTCAACGACAAAATACTTTCCTGCAGGATAAGAGGGAAAAATATTGGCGAATGTGCAACACTGCCTGTCACAGAGTTAAAGCTGTTTGTAGAAAAGCTCGATTATCCTGAAGTCAGGCCGCTGCTCGAAGCATTGCTGGAAAGGTTAGATGCAATGTGTGCAGTAGGCTTGGGGTATCTGGATTTGAACCGGACGACCCCCAGCTTATCGGGCGGTGAATCCCAGCGGTTAAAAATGGTCCGGCATCTGGGAAGTAGTCTTACCGGGATCGTTTATATAATTGATGAGCCAAGTACCGGGCTTCATCCAGCAGATATTGTTAAATTGAATATATTAATTGGTAAACTACGCGACAAAGGCAATACCATTCTGATGGTAGAGCACGATCCTGACATGATAGCGATAGCCGAGCATGTTATTGATTTAGGGCCGGGAGCGGGCAAGCAAGGTGGAAATATTGTATTTGAGGGTGACCTGTCGGCACTTAAGCAATCCCAAACCTTGACGGGAAGATATTTCTCTTCACGGGCAGAGATAAATAAAAGACCGAGATGTGCTAAAGGTTATATTTCGGTAAGAAACGCCACATTGCATAATCTGCATAACTTATCGGTAGACGTACCTTTGAGCGTTATGGTCGCTGTGACCGGGGTCGCGGGATCGGGCAAAAGTTCATTCGTCATGGGAGCCCTGGCGCCACAATGTCCGGACGCGATCGTTATCGATCAAAAACCGATACATACTTCGATTCGATCGCATATTGCTTCCTGGTGCGGCGCATTTGATACGATCCGTTCGCTGTTTGCCGAAAAAAACCATGTGTCAGCGTCGTGGTTCAGCGCCAATGCTAAAGGCGCCTGTCCGGAATGTCATGGGCTAGGGGTAATACAAACCGATCTGGCATTTATGGATACGGTTACGTTGCCATGTGAGGCCTGTCAGGGGCAGCGCTATAACCCACAGGCGCTAAAATATCATTATCAGGGAAAAAATATTGCGGAGGTATTATCTCTGTCGATTAACGATGCTGGCGATTTTTTCCTGAATGAGCCACAGCTCAGGCCAATTTTTCGTAGTCTGGTCGACGTCGGGTTGGGATATTTGCGCTTGGGGGAATCGTTAAATCATCTTTCAGGCGGTGAATGCCAGCGGCTGAAGTTAGCGTCACAATTAAATCATGATAGTGACATGTATATTTTCGATGAGCCAACCACCGGACTTCATCCCAGTGATGTTGCCTCGCTGCTGAAACTCTTTAACCGACTGGTAGAGCGCGGAAACACCGTCATTATTATTGAACATAATATGGAGTTGATCGCTCAGGCTGACTGGATTATTGATATTGGACCTTATGCCGGGCAAGAAGGGGGAAAATTACTGTTTAGCGGTACACCTGAATCGATGCTGACCTGTCGCCATTCTTTAACCGCGGAGTGGTTGCGCATACATTGCCGGGTAGAGTGAGAGATAGTGGTCGGGACAGCCAGAAGAGACTGGCAATAATGTGATGCATGCCCATTATTATACTGATGTATTGTCCCGTTAATCTTATTAGTCTACAGGCCAGTGGTAATCGCGATCCAACCAGCCATCCAGGTCATAATCCATCATGCATTGTTCGGCGAAACCTTTATATTCTTGTATCTGCCCCGACATTTGTGCGGCGAGCAACAGTTCGATACGAACATTTTCATGACTGCCGGTATAATTTCGTTCATAGAGTTCGTGTCTGCTGGCGAATTCTGTTCCTACAGAGTCCCAGATTAGTTTCATAAGCTTTACCCTTTCAACGGCATCCATACCGTTGGAACCGCGCATATATTTTTTCAGATAAGGCTCCAGTTCCGGCGCGGCAAAATCTTTGGCATGCGAATTAATATAAATAAGCGCGCTGCCAAGATCTTGTTCAATAATTTCTTTGATCCGTGGATAGCCGAGACTCATAAACCAACGGTAGGCTAAACCATAATCCAGGTTAGGCAGGAGGGCGCCGTTGTGCCAGGGATTCGGCGATTTAGCCATAGCATCGCTTATGGCCCAGAAGAGGTTACGCCAGGCCAGCATTTCCCCGACGCGGGTCTGTATACCGCGGAAATCGGCTACGCCGGTGGCTTCCACGCCTTTAATGAATAAACCACAGATAAAATCGATTTTTACCGCCAGACGCGTCACACCGTGGAACGTAGAGCGGTGCAGAAAGCCAGAACTGGGTAAAAACGTGGCCGCTTTAGCCGTATCGCCGTAAATAAAAATGTTTTCCCAGGGAATCTTCACCTTATCCAGAATGAAGATCATGTCATTCTCGTCGTAGCGGGAGGACAGTGGATAGTCAAAGGGACTGCCGACCTTTTCGGCTGCTAAGGAGTAAGAGGGGCGGCAAACCAGTTTCAGCCCTGGGGCATTCATGGGTAAGGTGCATACCAGGGCAAATTCTCTTTTTTTGACAGGTAAACCGTAATGCGCGATGAAATTGTAATGCGTCAAGGCAGAGCCGGTAGCAACCACCTTGGCACCGCTAACAATCACGCCATCATCACACTCTTTTTCGACGTGAATGCAGATATCTTCAATCTGGTCGGGCGGGAGATTGCGGTCGATAGGGGGGTTGATGATGGCATGATTCCAGTAAAGTAGCTCCTCTTGTGAACGTTTGTACCAGTGTCTGGCGTTATCCGCATATTCTCCGTAGGCCTCGGGATTGGCGCCGAGAGTCGTAAGAAACGAGGCTTTGAAATCAGGGCTCCTTCCTAACCAGCCGTAGCTAAGCCTCGCCCACTGGGCGATTGCGTCGCGATCGCGTATCAGGTCGTCAACAGAATGAGGAACGCGGAAGAACGGATGGGTGACACCACCGCTGCCGGTATCACACGGCGTGGTTAATATAGCCTGATACTTTTCGTCATGGAGCGCGTCGTATAATTTAGCTATAGACAGTGCTGAATTGCGAAACGCTGGATGTGTAATAACATTGTCGACCTTTTCACCATAAGCCCATATTTCTCGCCCATCATTCAGACCCGCCAAAAAGTCATTACCGGTAGGTAACGATACTGATTTATTTCCCATGTCAGCTCTCTCCGAATATCAGTTTTCAACACTTCCTTTTAAACGGCATCTTGTTGACTAAGAGTTACCGTTGTTGTTAAGGCGTTCTGTATCAGCCATTGATAAATAGAAAATGCGTCTTGCGTCAGGAATGACTCGTTATGAAATTGTATGGAGGCAACGTTACCTGACGATAATGCAACAATTTCACCGGAAGGGAGTCGTTCCAGCTGGACTGTTTTGTCATGCTCCAGGCTGTACCAGCATGGCCGCTGATGGAGTGCGGAGAAACTGTTATAGAAACCAACGGTATGAGGTTTTCCCTGGATAGATATCTGATGTTGGCTACCCTGGCGGTTATTGACCAGCCGCTCGATCGGAATGCCTAATTCGGCGCAAATTAACTGATGCCCCAGACAAGTCCCGATTAACGGACGCTGCTCCCGCAGCCGTTGTGCAATAATTTTTCGGCCCACGCGTATTTTGTCGAGTCGTACATTGGTTGGATCGCCAGGCCCGGGCCCAATGAATACGATGTCGCGATCGGTGAGCTGCGTTAGCTTGCTCAGGGAGTCATACCAGGGAATGAGGGTAACGGCGCAACCCGCGCTGCGTAACTGATAGGCAATCATGGCGGTGAAGTTGTCCTCCATGTCGATCAGTGTGATGGCATGTTGAGAGAGTAGAGCGCACGGGCCCAATTGCGAGTTATCCAGCCAAAAGGCGGAGGCGCGTGCATTCCGTTTTGCCAGTATCTGGTCAGCCCGATGGCGAAGTTCTGCAGACAATCCTGTTCGGTTTGGCGTCCCGGCGCTTGTTCCAGAGAAGAACGAATGCATTAGCCCTTGTAATTTGGCGCGTGTTTCACCAGCTTCATTTTGTGCGATGGAACTTCTGACGATGGTTGAACCCGCCGTAAGCCGAAAATGTCCCTGAGCGGTAATATCGGCCGTGCGGATCATTATGGCCGAGTCCAGATAACGTTTACCTTCTTGCGTACCCGTTATAGCAACGATGCCGCTGTAATAGCCGCGTCCACGGCGTTCTCGCCGGGCGATAACTTTACAGGCGCTTTCTAATGGGCTGCCGGTCACTGTTGGCGCAAATAGCGATTGCCTGATGATTTCTTTCAGGCTGCGATCTGAGTTGCCATGGATAAAATATTCGGTATGCGCGATGTGCGACATAGCTTTGAGCTTCGGTCCGGATACCTGAATATCATGCTGACAGATGCTACTCATCATTTTGAGTTCTTCATCCACCACCATAAATAGTTCGTCGCGCTCTTTTGTATCCTGCAGAAAATCATCCAGCACGTGCGTCATATTCCCGGAGTCGGGGTATTTAAACGTGCCGCTGATAGGATTCATCGCCACATTCTGCTCATCAACCTGGATATGCTGTTCAGGCGTACTCCCCATGAAATAGCGGCTGCCGGTGAAGATCATCCATGTCCAGTAAGACCCGCATTCAGATTGCAGTAGCCGTTTGTACAGCGTCAGCGCATGGCGGATACTGAAGTTGGTTATATCGCCCTCCAGACTGCGTGAAATCACAAAGTTGCTGCCTTCTCCGGAGCTGATTTCCTGATCAATGACGGTATCAACAATGTCGCCATACGTTTGGTCATCAAGATCGAATTGCAGGTTTCGTGGCTTGATATCATGGTCATTAATGGCTGCGATAAACGAATCTATGGGGTAATAATTTTGCCGCTCAATGTTCATGACGATCGTCTGTTCACCATCGTCAATGCAGGCATAACCTTTTTCTTTTACCTGATTAAATGGCAATAAGATCAATTTGTTAAATGAGCTTTTACCCTTCCCGTCCAGGGGCGGATCCAGCGCTAATTCTGAAAGGGATTGGTTTAGCTCAATATCCCCTTCAAGAAATAATACTGCGTTGATAGGTTCGCATTGGGGGCGGTAAATACAGGCAAAGGGTCTATCAAGATTGACCAGATGAGCCGAAAGCTCGTCGGGCTGTGCTGTGCCTTTAGATAACATCATCATCTCCTGGAGTGCCGTGAGGATCTTTAATGTTCCAATGCGTCGATAGCTTGTCGGGTTGACAGCACGACTGAACTGGTTTCCGCAGCTAGCTCAAGCGCCAGACGATGCTTTTCTTCGGAGAAATCGGCTAGCGCATCGGCAATAAAAAATGTCTCGATATCATTGGAGTACGCCTCTTGCGCTGTGCACAAACAACCGATATGGGCGTAAACGCCACAGACGATCAGCTGATCGCATTTGAGTTCGTGCAAAGTACTCAGAAGGGGAGAGTTAAAGAAGGCGCTGTAACGCCACTTCGTTAATACCCACTCATTTTCCAGAGGCGTCAACGGAGGAACAATCTGTTTATGCTCCTGGCTGCCGTTCATACCTGAACCCCATAGACTGTGCAGCAAGCCACGCTGCTGCGGCGTCATGTCGCCGGGTTGGGCTGTATAAAATACGGGTACATGCAGACGTCGGGCGACGCTAAGCAAGCGGTAAATGTTGTCGATCACCTGCGCTATCGGCGAGGCGTCAGCAGTGTAAAAATCGAGGAAATAACGCTGCATATCATGTATGAGTAGCGCCGCTCTTGAACTGTTGGGTTGCCAGTCTGCAATTGATTTGGGTAATTGGCGTTCTGTCGGCAGTGGATAGGGCTGTATCTTTTCCATGTTATTCTCCTTGTACGCTTAGCAGCTGCCGAGTGCGGCGCCGCCGTCGACCAATAACGTTGATAGCGTGGTTTGCCCTGATTCTTCGCACAGGTAAAAGCAGACCGCGGCAGCAATTTCTTCCGCCGTGGCGACTTTATTGAGTGGAATACCGATGCGAAATTGTTTTGGATTACCGTTAAGCGTGTTTTGCCGGTCACTTTCGCTATGCCACATGCCGCGCAGCATCGGCGTATCGGTTGAGCCGGGAGCGACAACATTACACCGGATCCCATACGGAGCGACCTCCAGCCCCAGAGCATAAGTAAATGCCTGGGCAGCGGCTTTTGAGGCGCAGTAGGCGGCCATCGTCGCCCGCGGCACGCGCGCTGCGTTTGAGGCGATAGTGACGATGCTGCCTTTACGCTGAGCCATCATCAGATTGGCTGCATGGCGGCTGGTGTTAAATACGCCAGTCGCGTTGACGGCAAAAGTTTTCGTCCAATCTTGAGGCTGTGTTTCGGCCACGCTGGCGTGGCACAGTACGCCGGCGCCGTTGACCAGATAACCCACCGGACCCAGTTGGCGACCGATTGCGGTAAAGGCTTCTGCTACGCAGCGGTCGTCGGCAACGTCCACCGTAAAACCTGCAATGGGCTGCGGATGGTTATTTTGTAGTGTGGCTACAAGGGTTGCCAGCTGAGTGGCGTTATTATCAAGAAGTGCCAGTGAAACTCCTTCTTTCGCCAGCGCGTGGGCAACGGATTCGCCAATGCCACCGCAGGCGCCAGTAATAACGGCAATGTAGTCTTTATCAAAGGTCATTTTGTCTCTCTTTCCAGTGAGTTAATAACATCTGCGTTTGCGCTACGTTCAGGCGTGGGTCGCAGAGAATTTGCTTAAGTTGATGTTCTTCAGGATGATTATTTTCACAGAAGCATTCGATGACCGGGTTCGGCGTTGCTTCCAGGTGGAGTCCAGCGGCGCAGGCATTATGTGATTTCACCTGCCTCAGGAAACCGGAGATTTCAGCCATCATGTCGCTAAGCTCGCGGCGTTTATTGCCTGCCCGCGTTTTCCCGGTATTCCCATGCATTGGATCGCACATCCATAACACCGGCGTTTCGGTTGCCTGTGCGGCCTGAATCAACGCGCCTAAACGATGAATATGTGAACG
Source organism: Klebsiella sp. BDA134-6 (assembly GCF_015601345.1). Classification (NCBI taxonomy): domain Bacteria; kingdom Pseudomonadati; phylum Pseudomonadota; class Gammaproteobacteria; order Enterobacterales; family Enterobacteriaceae; genus Klebsiella; species Klebsiella sp. BDA134-6. The sequence goes on along the minus strand of NZ_CP064784.1, from coordinate 3,108,727 downwards.
GCCAAAACGCGAAATAAAAGTCAGACGTCCAGGAATACGCTGAGGATTAAGCTGTCGGCAAAGTGTCGCGATGAACGATGGCGTTACGGTGGCGTCAATCTTGCAGGCAACAGGGTTGGCGATATTCGCCAGCATGGCGATATGTGGGCTGTCAGGCGCAAGAGTACGAATGCCGATCCAGGGCCAATGGGTACTGGCTAAATAGGATTCTCCCTGGGGATTAGTGCGGATTTGAGTCGTTTCATAGTCCAGCAACAGCGCTTCATGGCTGGTCCAGATGGGATGAACATCGCGAGGATATTCCCGTTCGTAACGTTTAATTTCGGCCAGCGTTTCCGCCGCAGCATGGTAGCTCAGCAACATCCTTTGCGGATCGTTACGCCTGGCTTCTGGCGTCGCTTCGGGCCTGTTGACTGAATCACCGCGCCACACGGGAAGTACCCTGTCGCCATTGACTTCGTTGTGTTGTGAGCGTGGTTTAGCATATTGACCGGCAATTCTGCCTACCGTCAATATTGGCAGTCCCGTCAGAGTTGAGAGTTCGCGGGACATTTGCTCGAGGAAGGTCAATTTTTTCCGCACATGTAACGCGCCAGATTCGCAAATTCTTTCAGCGCAGTCGCCAGCCTGAAATATCATTGCTTTACCTGCATAAACGGCGGCTAATGCTTTATTAAATTCGCTTATTTCTTCAAAGTTTAATAATTCTGGAAGAGTGTCTAATTCACGTATGACCAGGGCAAGCATGTCCTTATCGCTCCAGAACGGCTGTTGCCAATTGGACTTATTGCCAGGAAATGATGTCATTTCTAATCTCTCACTCGAAATTTAACAGGTTTTCCGTTTGTTTTTTAACAAAAAAGCGATGAGAAGGTACTATTCCTTGTCTGTTTAATGGGCATGAAAGACGATACGTTTTGCACAAAGATTGCACGCCAATGGGTTCCTTATGTCAATCAAAAAAGATGATTTTTTATTGTTGTTTTTTTAAGTATTTGAATTTATTGATTATTATTTTTTAGTGTTTTGGATTTTTTCCTATATGATTTTTTTTTGGAAATCAAATTGACTGAGGGCAAGGTTCGAAGATAGACTATTAAAACAACGCTTGGTTATGCTTGTGTTGCTTATATGTTGCCTGTCCTGCTGCGCTTTTTTAAGGCGTATCACGGTAAACTGGCGGCATTTCTTTAGGTCTTTAAATTCTTCTTCAAGAGAAGATTTTATGCGTGTGAACATTCCTAATTCTCCAGGAGAGAGTGATGACGCATTCAGCATATGCCAATCAGTTAAAGGCTGTTCCTGATATATTTGATGAGATTTCGCAACGTTTTCCGGACAGGATTGCGTTAATTTTCGAACAAAGAAAAATAACCTATCGAGAACTTGCTGAGCAATGTTCAGCGCTGGCTGCGGTATTGCAAAAGAATTGCCTGATAAAAGGCGATGTTGTTGCAATAAAAATAGAACGTAGCCCGCAGTTATATATTTTTATGCTGGCGTTGATGAAAATAGGCGCTGTTATGGTTCCCGTGAACTCGAATAGTCCTGAGCGCTATATGGGTGAAATTTTACGTGCGGCAGGAGCCAAATACCTCATTAGCGATGATGTAACAAGCGTGCCCGGCGGGGCATGGCAGGTGTTGTCGAGCAGGACGCTGATACAAAACAGCGCTCAACAAAGAAGCGGGAATTATCCAGTATTAAGCGCTGATGATCCGGCGCTTATATTGATGACCTCTGGATCAACAGGAAAACCGAAGAGCGTGCTCATAGCTCATCGCGGGATTGCCAGACTGAGTCTGCCGGTACCGGCGTTGGGGAATAGCGAGCGGGACTGCTATTTGCAAATTGCAGATGTTTCATTCGCTGCCTCAGCGAATGAAATCTGGATGGCTCTATTGACCGGCGCGTGTCTGACGATTGCGCCGCCTGGCTTGCCAGATTTGATGGCCCTGGTACGGCAGATCGAATCGGATAACGTGACGATGCTATTCCTCTCTGGCGGACTGTTCCGGCTATTTGTCGAGGTTTCGGTTGAAACACTGCATATACCTGACTGTGTGGTGGTGTCGGGCGATTTTGTCAACCCTCGCCTATTTAGCGTGGCGGCGCAGGCCGGTAAAGCAAAAATATTCAATGGATTAGGATGCACGGAAAATTCAGCGATCTCGTCTCTCTATCATGTTCAGCCCGAGGGGCAATTAACCAGTGAATCTCCTGTACCGGTTGGTACTCCACTCCCTTTGGTTGAGATGGCGGTGTTCAATGAACGTTTGCAACCCTGTACCTGCGGTGAATATGGGGAATTGTTTATCGCAGGGGCTGGAGTTGCACTGGGGTATTCCGATCCGCAACTGACGGCGGAAAGGTTTATCTCCATCCCGTATCAAGGCGCAGACGTACTTTTTTATCGTACCGACGATCGGGCAACGTGCGACCAGGATCGCAATATCGTCCTGGTCGGACGAGGCAACCATATTTGTAAAATACGTGGCTTCCGCATCAATCTCGCCGGTATTGAGCACCTGTTGCGTTTACATCACGCTGTGGAGGATGTGCTGATTGTAGTAGAGGAGACGCCGGACGAACCACGATTGCATGCCTGTTATGTCACGCAGGATGATGCGCTATCCGTAGCGGATTTAAAGAATCACCTCGCTATGCATGCTCCTGCCTGGATGATACCTGAAAAATTTAGCCGTGTGCCGGTCCTGCCAATGACCGCTAACGGCAAAAAAGATCGTTTACGCTTAAAAAATTCTTTACTGGAGCAGGTGTAAATATGGACAACGTTGAGCAACAGCTACTCTCGATTTGGCAGGAGATTATTCATTCAGCGGTGATCAACCCGCAAGAAAATTTATTAGACCAGGGTGGTAACTCATTACATTTCATAAAGTTAGCATCAATGGTAAGCAAGGCATTCAATTTGGCTGTCTCGCCGGCTGACATTTTCACAGCGGGAACTATTGCCGCGCTGGCTCAGACCATTCGGCAACGGCAGCAGGTCTAATACCTGGAGTTGGGACTGCCAACAATCAGGAAGGATTTTACAGGGAATTTTAAGAGGGGGATAAAATGCCATCATTTAATAGCGGCGAGTCAAATAAGAGCTGTTTGAATAAGGCGTGTGGAGAAATTGCGGTAACGTATCTGGCAGCGACACCCGGGCAGCAGGCAATGTGGTGGCTGGATAATACGCTGGATCAGCCCCAATGCTATAACGTGCCAGTGCTGCTGACCGTTAATGCGACACTGGACGCTGATATTATGCAGCGCGCTGTGGCTGAGTTGACCTCGCGCCATGAAATATTCAGAACGCGTTTTGTTTACCTTGACGGTACACTACAGCAGCGTATCGGCGCTGATGGCTATCTCTCTTTTTCCCATCGAAAATCCGGACAGAATGAAACGCCTGAATCGGTGACTGCACAACTGGCGGCTAGCCGTTTATCACTAGCTGAGGGTCCGTTGAGTATCATTAATATGCTCAGTTCAGACTCGGGTACAACCTGGCTAGCATGCTGCTTCCACCACATCATTATTGATGCCCCCTCAGTACGTATTGTCTTGCATGATTTGCTGCAAATCTATTATGCGCTTGACGAGAAACGCGCTCTGCCAGCGTTTAACGGCACGGGAAGCTATCAGGAATTTACTCGTTGGCAGGCAGCGTCCCTTGCGGCGGCAGAGTGCGAAGACATGCGGGATTACTGGCGGCAGGCACTGCATCCGGCTCCGCCACTATCAGACCTCCCGGTCGATTTTCCCCGTCGTCTGCGGGAAGATACCAAAGCCGCCTATACCATGCAGGCCCTCAACGAACATGAAGCGGACTCACTACAGCGGCACGCAAGATCGTTGTCAATGACTCCCTTTATGTATATGTCCATGTGCTGGCAATTTTTCCTTAGCCGCATGAGTGGGCAGAAAGATATTACCGTTGGCGTACCTTTTACTCTGCGGGATCGTAGCGAGTTCGCCGAAACGCCGGGATATATGATCAATACTCTGCCGGTTCGCGTGCAGGTCAATGAAGATGACACAGTCAGGACGCTGGCTGCAAAGGTGCGTCAATCTTTTATTGGTGCACATTTCAATAAGCTGATCCCTTTCAATGAAATTGTCGCACTGTCGCGTGAAAACGCGGGACAGGACAGCCCACTATTCAGAACGTTGCTGGTTATGCCCGATACCCGGGCCGATATTTTCAACGACTTACCGTTTAAGGTCATGCTGGATGACTATTTTAGCCAGATGGCAAAATACGATCTGACGTTGTTCTTTGAAGCACAACCGCAATGGAAGCTGACGCTGGAGTATAAGACGGCGTTGTATCATCCGCAGACCATTGACTACTGGCTGAAAATATTTCGCCATTTATTGAGCGCGATGGGCGAGGACGGCGAGGTATTACTGTCATCCCTGAGGCTGTTGGATGCACCGTTAAGTCGTGAACTGGTTGTTCGAGCCAGCCTTAAGCCGTGCGCGGAGGCCTGGCGATTTGACGCCCTGGCGGCTTTCAATCAGCATGCTGTAAGCCACTCTGCGGATACTGCGTTAATTACCGCTAATGGCACACGATCGTATGGTTGGTTAGCGGAACGTTCGGGGCAGATTGCCGCCTACCTGCAGCAGCAGTTAAATATCGCTCCTGGCAAACGTGTTGCGTTATTACTGGAAAGGAATGCCGAGGCGATTGCCACTCTGTTTGGCGTGTTAAAAACCGGCGCGGCCTACATTCCGATCGACCCACAATACCCGCAAGAGCGCATTGGTTATATGTTGCAGGACGCCAGCGTGGACTGCATCGCCACGACGCGATCGCTGGTAGCAAAATTCCCAGTGTCTGGCTCCGTGCCTCTGTTGTTAATCGATGACATTCCCCCGGAGTACCCTGGGGAATGGTCTTATATCAAAAGAATGCCCGACGATGAGCTGTATATCATTTATACATCCGGTTCAACCGGGCAGCCCAAGGGAGTACGGTTATTAAATAAAACGCTCAATAACCTGATTAAGTGGCAACGAGATGTATCTGAGTGCGGTCAGGGAGATTGTACTCTGCATTTTATGTCACTTTCTTTTGATGTATCGGTTCAGGAGATCTTCGGCACGTTAGCCTGCGGTGGGCGCTTATATATTGCCAGTGAAGAAGAGCGAAGAGATCTGGATCATCTGCAAGAGGTTATCCAGGAGCAGGGAATTAATCGGCTCTATTTTCCCTACGTTGCTTTGCAGCAGTTCGCGCATTTGAGCGCATTGGCCAACAGGCAATTCCCGAGTTTAAAAGAGGTCTACTCCACCGGGGAACAGCTCGTACTCACCGCCGATATTAAACATTTTTTCAGGCAACCCGTTCGCCTGATTAATCTCTATGGTCCCTCAGAAAGCCACGTTTGTTCCGCGTATGTGCTGCCGCCGGAAAGCGATAAATGGGGAGATGCAGCGTCCATTGGTTACCCTCTACCCGGATTCAGTCTGTTGGTGGTGGATGAGCGTCTGCAGCTGGTTCCCGCCGGTGTCGCTGGTGAACTACTTATCGCTAGCGATTTTCTGTCTCCCGGCTATCACAATAAAAGTGAAGAAAGCGCTCGACGTTTTATCTCTGCTGAGAGCTTTGCAGCACAAAGTTGCCACGCGTATCGTACCGGTGATCTGGTGAGGCTGGAGCATGACGATCGGTTCAGCTACCTTGGCAGGATAGACAATCAGTTAAAAATTCGCGGTTTTAGGATCGAACCGTCAGAAGTAGAGGCGGCCATCAATGCCCTGGAGGGCGTGCAGGTTTCAGCGGTAGTTGGCAGGGCAGATCATTCAGGAAGCCAGCAGCTCATCGCCTTTATTGCTGGTTTATTGGATGATAAAGGCAATCAAAAGGATAAGATCAAACGCGGCCTTCGCCTGGTGCTGCCGGAGTATATGGTTCCCACAGAGTTGGTCTTTGTGGATAAGCTGCCTACCACGCCTAGCGGGAAAATCGATCGTAAAGCGTTACTTAAGGTGGATATTATTGTTGAATCATCAACGCAGATGCCAGAGCGGTCTCTGACGAAAACTCAGGAGCAGGTCAGGGCGCTATGGGAAACATTATTTCCGGGACGTCAGATCGCACTGCACGATGATTTTTTCGCCATTGGTGGACATTCTTTGTTGGCCACACAGCTGGTTTTTCTGCTGCGTAAGGCGTTCGATTGCGATATTCCTCTACGTTTGTTATTTAATCACCCAACCTTGTCGGCTATGGCTGAGTCCATCGACGGCTATATTGCCAGTGAAAAGGGGCGCGTCGATGCCGTCGATCGTTCCTTTGTTCAGGATGGATATGAACGCATACATTGGCAGGGAGGAGTGTGTTCAACCCCTGGGCTGACGCTGCTTACCGGGGCGACAGGATTTTTGGGCATCTACCTGCTGCGTTCATTGCTATTGGCCGGGACCCAATCCGTGCTATGCATGGTAAGAGCCAGGACGCATGAGCACGCATTGGCTCGTTTGCGTGAAAATGCGATGCGTTATGGCATCGCCGATGAGATTGATTTTTCCCGGGTTGAAGTTTGCCTCGGCGATGTTGGCCAGCGCAATTTAGGATTAAGCTCTGAAGCGTACAGCCGTTTGGCAGAGCGAGTGGACACGGTATTCCATGCGGCCGCACAGATTAATTTTTTGCTCTCTTATTCTTCGGTAAAACAGTCAAATGTGCAGGGTACGCTGAATATTTTAGCTTTCTGCGGTTGTGGCGGACGAAAAACGCTGCACTATTTATCCACTATCGCCGTATTTTCTCCACGCTATCCTGAATCGCCTATCGTTGAACATTGTGTACCGGGTCATCCGGAAGCACTGTCGATAGGTTACACGCAAAGTAAGTGGGTGGCTGAACGCTATGTTCTACAGGCCAGAGAACAAGGACTTGACGCTAACGTATTTCGCATAGGACGTATTGGCGGAGATAGCCGAAGTGGGGCCTGCCAGAGCGATGATTTTTTATGGCGACAGATAAAAAGCTTTATCCAGATGGGATTGGCGCCGGATCCGTCTTCACTATCAACGGACCTGCTGCCTGTCGACTTTGTCGCTGAAGCGATAGTTGCCTTAGCGCGTTCAGAGGCTACGCGACAGGAAAACTTCCATATTTTCCATCCTCAGAGCACCCGGTTTGATCCGGTGTATCGGGCGATTCGTTCTCTGGGTTATCCGTTGGAAACGACTTCTGACGGCGAGTGGTTGCAACAACTTGAACAGTGTGTCACCCAGGGGCGCGAGGTTGCGCTGGGGCCGGTCATTCATCTCTTTAAAGAGAATTTGTTGGATACTGGCGACAACGCCTATGGTAATCCAGAGACGACTAAGCGTATTGCGCAATTGGGTTTGCGCTTTCCTGAGCTGTCGGAGGAGACATTCAAACGTATGATCGTTTATTTCCAGCGGCAGAAAGAAATCGTCTAACAATATTTTTATCAATTTCATCAAGAGGATATAAAATGGTTCCGGCATTATTTGATAAATATATTTCGGCAGTGATGGAGAAGTCATCGGATAAGCTGGCATCCCTTTTCTCTGTTAATGGACGTTTGTCGTTGCCTTTTCGTCGCAACAGGGAGGTGATTATTGGGCGTGATAATATTCGCTTACACTATGCTAATGGCTTTGGCGTTGCGCCCTTACGCTTTACCTCCATAGAGGATGAGCGATTCCACTATACGAATAATCCCGATGTCGTCATTGTTGAATATAAACTGCATGGGAATACTCTGCCGGATGGAAAACAGTTCTCTTTGTTGTATATTAATGTGATTAAAATGAATAATGGCGAGATAACAGAGTTAATAGATTATGAGGATGTAATGAATAGAGAATATATCTTTCAGGATGAGTAGGATAGTTCTTGTGTTATTAATAGGGGCGAAAGTTATGATGACTTTTCATTCCTTGAAGGGATGTGGTAAAATGGTAAGCTTAACTTATTGTAAACGGCATCAGGAGAATGTATGGAAATGAATAAAAAAGTGGCTAGTGGTTCCGAGCGCGAAATATCATTGAATCGTCAATTTGAAGATGCTTTAGGAAATTTGCAATGTGTACTTGTTGCACGTCGCTCGTTGATTAATCCAGATGGCATTAACTGGCCACAGTACGATACATTGTATATTTTGCGTCAGTTCCAGCCGATGACGCCAAGCGCAATTGGTGAAAAGCTCGGATTTGCGCGTAGTAAAATGTCCAAAATTCTGAGGATGTTGAAAGATAAGCACTTTGTTGAACAAGAATCGGCAGAAAGTGACAAACGAGAAATGCTGACGCGGATTACGGAAAAAGGTATTGAGTTCCTGAATTCTGCAGAGTCCAGCAGGCGCATCATGGCTGAGCAGGTGGCATCCTGCATGTCTCAGGGCGAAATTGCTATTTTCGCTGAGCTCTGTGCAAGGGCTGCAAATATATTGCATGAGAATATTAAAGGTAAACTCGAAGACACCAGCGAAAATTAATAAGGTTTATGGTGATAAAACGCTAAACTGGTCGCTGGCGCGAAGTTCTCTTTGCCTAATGCGCAATCGAATATATGGCATAGGGATTGTGCTAAAATATTACTATGGGATGGTGTTGAACGCGAACTATATATATCAATGATGGTGAAGTTTTTTAACCTCAGAACATAAATAAAGTCAGGCTTGACCTGATAGTTTCCTCTTCGTATAAAGCCAGTTTTGCGATAAGGGAGCGTTTTTGTAGCGTAACAGTATTTGTTCAAGTCTGAGTCAATACGTTTTCTTGCAGTGAAAGATGGCATTTAATTGGAAGTGATTTAATCTTTTTTGCTGTTTTTGTGCAGATTTACAGTCTATTCAGATAACGGAATTATTTTACACCGCCGCGCATATATGTCAGGTGTAACATACTCTTCTGTGCACTCTTCAAAAAACTGACCACCACTGCATCATTTCGATTCTGCTTCCAGATGCTCCGCTTTATGCACGTAACTGAATGATCGGCAATCTGACTCAACATTCTCCGGATACGAAGGGATAAATCAAAACATAGCAGAAAGACTTTTACCCCAACCCGTCAAATCAAAAATATATAGGAATTCACAGGAAGGCATAAAAATAACAGAGGTGCCCGGAAAGGGCGCCACTGAATGATGATGGCAGTGGGTGAATTTAAGATGCAACTAAGATCGCGGCGTCCGATCATTACCTCGCTAAAGCCATCACGATCGGCAAACTGTGCGATTTGCTCGAGCCCAAGGCCGTAGCAGTACATGTTGCTACAGAGTAAGAGATCGGAGACCGGTCTGGCGATGCGTATTTGGTTAAGCGTCATAAAAACCTGTGCTGATAAACGCGCCGTCAAATGACTTTACCGGCTTTGGCGCCAGAGATTTGTCGCGAAAAGCTTTATGCAAAGCGGGACGCGCCCGGCGAAGAAAATATCAATGATTGCGTCTTCAACGCGGTATATCTAAAATCTTCGCTTTCGGAGATAGAAAATGTCCGTCGTAGATTCCCTTCTTGCTTATTCCTTTGCCGCGCTGCTGCTCACGCTGACCCCGGGTCTTGATACCGCGCTCATTTTGCGCACCTCCACCGTTGAGGGCGGAAAAAAGGCCTTTCAGGCGGCATTGGGCATTGATACGGGGTGTTTTATCTGGGGCGCGGTGGTGGCCTTCGGCCTCGGGGCGCTGCTGGCGGCGTCGGCGCTGGCGTATGACCTGCTAAAGTGGTGCGGTGCCGTCTATCTATGCTGGCTCGGCATTCAGTTAATTCTCAAACCGCGCAGCCACTTTAACAGTCAGGAAATAGCCGCACCGTCGGCCAGCAACTGGTTTTTAAAAGGGATGCTGGGCAATGTGCTGAATCCGAAAATGGGGATATTTTATGTCTCTTTCCTGCCGCAGTTTATTCCGGCGGGCCACTCGCCAACGATCTGGACATTTCTGCTGGTCGCTATACATGTTGTGATTGGTACGCTCTGGTCGTTAACGCTAATTCTGGCCAGCCGTTACGCCGCTGGTCTCCTGAAAACGCCGACCTTTATTCGCTGGATGGATCGGGCAACCGGCGGCGTCTTTATGCTGTTTGCCGCCAAACTGGCCCTCAGCCACCGCTAAAACGTGCTGGACATGGACGTCCAGCCCTCACGCCATACTTCGTCGCCCGGCGAAGCGTTTCCCGACACTCCCCGTAAAGTCATCGGCAGACAGGCCCATGCGTCGCTTGCGCGTTGGGTTGACTGTCATCATAATAAAAAGAGAATTATATGTGCTTTTAATTCTCTTTTTGAGAATAACAGTGGGGGTGGCGGGTGAACGTTTTTGAACTCAGGCCGGGGTTAAAGGCCTTTCTGCTGGCGCTGGCCGGTTCGGCGGTGCTGATGATTGGCATGGGCTACGGGCGCTTCGCCTATACCGGGATCCTGCCGCTGATGCTGAACGAGCAGGTGCTCTCGCTGCGCGAAGGCAACCTTGCCGCTTCGGCCAACTACGCGGGTTACCTGGCCGGCGCGCTGTTGCTGGCGAAAACCAGGCCCGCGGATGCCAGAGTGCTAAATCTGCTTTCCGTATTGCTCACACTGCTGTGCCTGGCGTTACTCGGCTGGCTGGTTTCGCCGCTGGCCATTATCGCGGTACGCGGAATAGCCGGGCTGTTAAGCGCGGTGACGCTGATTGCCGCCTCTCTGTGGCTGCTGCAGCATATGAAGCACCATAACGGCGCACCGGTACTGTATTCCGGTGTCGGAATGGGGATATTTTTATCGGCGGAATTTATCTCGCTGGGCAAGACCCTGGCGCTCTCCAGCCAGCAAATATGGCTGCTGTGCGCGATAAGCGCCGGCACGCTTTTCATTCTGGCGCTGCGCCTGTTGCTGAGCCCGGCAGACTATCTTATTGCCTATCAACCTCCTGCAGGCGTACAGGACCCGCAGGCGCAAGGCCGCGCGCGTGAAGCGTGGAAACTACTGTTGGTTTACGGCCTGGCCGGCTTCGGCTACATCATCACCGCCACCTACCTGCCGCTGTTTCTCAGCGGCTCGCTGAACGCTATCGATCCGGTGCAGATCTGGGCCATTTTCGGTCTTGCCGCCGTGCCCTCGTGCTTTATCTGGCATCGGTTGGTCATCAGGCTTGGCTACCGCCGCGCGTTCACCCTTAATTTGCTGATTCAGGCCGTCGGCGTCACTCTCCCGGCGTGGAGCCACGCATTGCCATTTTGTCTGCTGAGCGCGCTACTGGTCGGTTTCACCTTTATGGGAACGGTGACTATTGCGCTGCCGCAGGGAAGGCGTCTTAACCATCTGGTCTCGTTCAATATGATTGCCGCCATGACCGCGACCTACGGCGTCGGGCAAATTGTCGGCCCGCTGGTTGCCGGCGCGCTGTATGAGCGCAGCGGGTCGTTTAATCCTTCACTCTGCGCGGCAGCAGGGGCGCTGGTGGTTGCCGCCGCGCTGGTTGTCGCCGGGGGGCGGCGCGGGTCAAAGGTCGGAGGCTGAAATTAGAAGCTGGCGCATCTTCTCCAGGGCCGGGGAGGCGTAGCCTTTACGCCAGATAAGCTGGGTGATCGCCTGACCAACCGGCCGCTGTAGGCTTGCTTCGGGCAGCGTCAGGGTATCGAGCACGCTCTGCGGCAGTATGCCGGCATAGCCGCCGGAGGCGATACAGGCGATCATCGCGTGATAGGAGCCGACGTCCTGGATCTCGCTCTCCGCCTCCTCGGATTGCGCCAGATACGCTTCGCCCATTGCCCGGTAGGTACAGCCCTCCGCGAAGGCCGCAAAGCGAAAGCATTGTCTATCCGCGGGAAGCACCAGTACCAGCTGTTCTTGAAAGAGCGGCAGATATTCCAGGTCTTCGGCGGGGGAAGCGCCCTGCGGCAGGCATACCAGCGCGCAATCAAGCGCGGCGTCCAGCACCTGCTGCGTCAACTGGCGGCTGGGCTGGGTTTTAAGCGTCAGTATCACCTCCGGGCACTGGGCATGAAACCGGCTAAGCAGCGGCGGCAGGCGGCTGGCGGCGGTGGCGTCCATCGCCCCCATGCGTAAATTGCCGCCCGGCGTGGCGGGGTGCAGAGCCTGCCGGGCCTCCTCGGCAAGGCTGAGGATTTTCAGCGCATAGGCCAAAAAACGTTCCCCGGCGGGCGACAGCAGCATCTTCTTGTTACCGCGGGCAAACAGCTCGACGCCCAGTTCTTCTTCCAACTGGTGAATACGGGTTGTAATGTTGGACTGCGCCCGACCCAGCAGCTTTGCCGCGCGGGTGACGCTCTGTTCTTCCGCCACCGTTTTGAAAATCTGTAATGTGGTGTGGTTCATACTTTTATTCTTAATTTGAAAATAATATTGATCTTATCATCTCTAAAAGAGATTTTAATTACCTCAACGCACAAATTTCATCAGGGCACACCATGAGCAACCGGCTTACGCAGCAGCTTGATATTGATTATCCCATTATTCAGGCGCCGATGGCCGGCGTGTCGACGCCGGAGCTGGCGGCCGCGGTTAGCGATGCCGGCGCGCTCGGCTCGCTGGGGCTGGGATCGTCCACGGTGGAGCAGGCCGAGGCGCTCATCAACCAGACCCGGCGCTTAACCACCCGTCCGTTTAACGTCAACGTTTTTTGCCACGCTCCGGCGATAAGGGACCCGCAGCGTGAAGCGCAGTGGCTGGCGCGACTGTGCCCTGAGTTTGCGCGCTTTGGCAGCTTTCCGCCGGAGACGCTGGCGGAAATCTACCTGAGTTTTCAGCAGCAGCCCCGGATGGCCGAGCTTTTGCTCGATCTGACTCCGGCGGTGGTCAGCTTCCATTTTGGTGTTCCGGAGCGAGCGGTCGTTGACCGGCTGCGTGAAAAAGGCATCGTTACCCTGGCGAGCGCCACCAGCGTGGCAGAGGCGCAGCTGGCCGTAGAGCTGGGAATCGATATGGTGGTGGCGCAGGGCTACGAGGCCGGCGGCCATCGTGGCATCTTTGATCCCCAGGGGCCCGACGGGCAGATGAGTACCTTTACCCTGGTTCAGACACTTAAACGGCGCATTGATATTCCGCTTATCGCCGCAGGCGGCGTCATGGACGGCGCGGGAGTGAACAGCGTGATGAACCTCGGCGCAGACGGGGCGCAGCTGGGGACGGCGTTTCTGCTGTGCCCTGAATCGTCCACGGATAGCGGATACCGTGAGGCCCTTAAAAGCGCGTCTGACGGGCAAACGGTTTTAACCTCAGCCATTTCCGGACGCCCGGCGAGATGTCTGGTTAACGGCTGGCGTGAAATAAACGATCCGCTTCTGATTCCGGCATATCCCGTGGCTTACGCCGCCGGGAAGGCGCTGGCATCGGCGGCGAAAGCGCAGGGGGACCGTCAGTACGGCGCGCACTGGGCCGGGCAGGGAGTGAGCCTGATTCGCGAGCTGCCGGCGGCGGAGCTGATTCGGACTCTGGTCAACGAATGCGGGTTTTAATCGCGGATGGCGCGCTGCCATCCGCTTAGCGTTAACGCCGGTGGGCGAGGCCGCGTACCAGACGGTCGCCGGCCATCTGCACGCCCTGCACCAGCGCGACCAGAATAAGCACTGTGCCGACCATCACCTCGTTATTAAAACGCTGATAGCCGTAGCGAATGGCCAGATCGCCCAGCCCGCCGCCGCCAATCACGCCCGCCATCGAAGAGAAGCCGATCAGCATGACGATGGTCAGCGTGATGCCTGCCAGCAGGGTCGGCAGCGCTTCCGGCAGCAGCGATTTAAAGATCACGTGCCAGATGTTGCCGCCCATCGATAAAATCGCCTCGATACGCCCGTAATCCACTTCATCCAGCGCATTCTCCGTCAGCCGCGCAAAGAACGGAAAGGCGCCGATGGTGACCGGAACCACCGCGGCGGTACTGCCGAGGGTGGTGCCAATAATCAGCCGGGTGAACGGGATCAGGGCGATCAGCAGCACGATAAACGGCAGCGAACGACCAAAGTTGATAATCGCGCCCAGCACCGCGTTGAGCTTCGGCATCGGCGCCAGGCCATTGCGGCGCGAAACAAACAGCAGCACCCCGGTCGGCAGCCCGAGCAGCACGGTGAACAGCGCCGCCAGGCCGACCATATAAACGGTATCTACCGTGCCCTGAAATAGCAGCGGCCAGAGATCTTCCCAACTCATGCTACTCCGCATAATGGCCTCCCGTGAAAACCGTGGCGGGCAAGGAAATCCCGCTCCGCCTGAGGATCGTGTAGCAGCGACTGCCGTAGCCGCGACCATGGCGCCACCAGCAAATCGGCGATTCTGCCGCTTTCAATAATCTCCCCATGCTCCAGCAGCGCCGCGTGGTCGCAGAGGTTTTTCACCACGTCCAGCTCATGGGTGATCAGCACGATGGTGAGGTTCAACTGTTGATTGATATCCGCCAGCAGGCTGAGTACCGAGGCCGTGGTCTCGGGGTCGAGGGCGCTGGTGGCCTCATCGCACAGCAGCACATCCGGCCGCGCGGCCAGCGCGCGGGCGATCCCCACGCGCTGTTTTTGGCCGCCGGAAAGCTGTGACGGAAAGGCGGCGGCTTTATCCGCCAGCCCGACCAGTTCCAGCAGCTCCGTCACCCGCGCCTGTCGCGCCGCTTTCGGCACTTTGGCTATCTCCAGTGGCACCGCGACGTTATCGGCGACGCTGCGGGCGTGCAGTAAATTAAAGTGCTGGAAGATCATCCCGGTGCGCAGCCGGTACTCGCGCAGCGCGGTTTTATCCATCCGGGTAATATCGTTCCCGTTCACAATAATGCGGCCCGACGTGGGCCGCTCCAGCAGATTCAGGCAGCGTATCAGCGTACTTTTGCCTGCGCCGCTGCGCCCAAGGATGCCGTAAACGGCTCCTTTCGGCACTTGCAGAGAGACATCGTTTAGCGCCGGTCGGCCTGTTCCGGCATAGGTTTTACTCAGCCCGACAATCTCAATCATGACTGAGGGGCAACCGGGATCACCGAGCCGTTATACTGCTTACGAATAAATTCGGCGACCTGCGGCGAGGTGAGGTCTTTGGCCAGCGCCTTGATGCGCGGATCGTTCGCCAGCGCCGGCGTTGTCACCAGAATGTTGGCGTACGGGTTGTTGGTCGCGCTCTCAAGACCCAGCGCATCTTTGGCAGGCACCAGGCCCGCTTCCAGCGCGTAGTTGCCGTTAATCACCGCCAGGTCGACATCGTCCAGCGATCGCGGGATTTGCGGTGATTCAATCTCAAGGATTTTCAGGTGTTTCGGGTTTTCCACAATATCTTTCGGCGTCGCCAGGGTGGTCGCCGGGTCGGTGAATTTTGCCGCCAGCTTAATCAGCCCCTGATTTTGCAGCAGGAACAGCGCGCGGCTCAGGTTGGTGGTGTTGTTCGGTACCGCCACGGTGGCGTTCTCGGGCAGCGATTTAAAATCTTTATGTTTGCGCGAATAGATCCCCAGCGGCTCAATATGCACGGTCGCCGCGACGGCGAAGGTTTTGCCCAGCGCTTTCTCCTGATCTTTCAGATAGGGCACGTGCTGGAAGTAGTTGGCATCGACGTCGCCGTTGGCCAGCAGTTCGTTGGCGTTAACGCCGCTGGTAAGTTCGACGATTTTCAGGTCGAGGCTGGGATCGATCTTTTTAATGTAGTTAAGGATTTCGGCGTGCGGCACCGGGTCCGCGGCGACGCGCAGCGCGGCGGCATGGGCGGAAGTCCATGCCAGAGAGAGAGACAGTGCAACCCCTGCCAGTTTAAATGCGGCATATTTCATCATCTTATTCCTTGTGTCTGTTGTTATGTTTATACCCGTCATACTTCAAGTTGCATGTGCGTTGGCTTTGTTACTCGGCTCATCCATGAGCCTCGCCCCTGCGGGGCCAGCGCAAGCGCTGTTCAAGGCATGAGTGCCTTGTCCTGCAACCCGAATTATTAGGGTCTACACGATCAATTGCTCGGCGCGTTCGCGAAAAACATCCTGGTAGTAGCGCTCGGCGACATCAGGATGCGAACGCAGACGCCCTTTCAAGTAGTTCCAGCCCACCTCGCGCAGCAGTGGGTTTTGCGGGTCGCTATCCGGTCCGAGGGCTTCGCGGGCCAGCTCGTCAGGCAGCGTGTAGACGGGGACTACGGCATCCAACTGGGCGCCGAGGAAAAAGGCGATCGACAGCCGCTGCTGGTTGGCGGGCGGCGAAACGACCCGGTGCACCGTTGCGCGCAGATAGCCGTTGGTCGCCAGCTCCAGCAGTTCACCGATATTCACCACAAAGCTGCCCGTCAGCGGGGTGGCGTCAATCCAGCGGTCGGGGGAGACTTCGACCTGCAATCCTTTCTGCTCATCCTGCAACAAGAAGCTGAGGAAACCGGAGTCCTTATGCGCGCCAACGCCCTGGGCGCTCTGGGTTTCCTGCTGGCCGGGATAACGGATTAGCTTGATATGTTCGTTGGGTTTTTCGCCGTACAGGCCATCAAAGGCATCCAGCGGCAGGCGCAGCGCTTCGGCGAAGGCGCGCAGCAGGGTGATCCCCACCTCGGTCATTTCCCGTTGCCAGGTTAATAGCGTTGGTTTGAGCGAGGGCAACGCCTCTGGCCAGAGATTCGGCCCCTGCAGGCGCTGCCAGCGGGGAGCGTGTTCGTCAAGCCGAAGCGCCGGACGCTCGGCGCCGATATCAAACTGCTCGCGCCAGTCGGGCTGACCGCGGGTTAATTCCGACGCGGCGCGGTTGTAGCCGCGAAAATGCGGGGAGTGAATCATCGCCACGCTCTGCTTTTGAGCGTCGGGAAGGGCAAAAAAAGCGCGGGACTGCTGCTGTACGGCCTGCTGCAGCGACTCATCAACGCCGTGGTTGATCAGATAAAAGAAGCCGATATCGCGGGCGGCGTGGCGCAGGTCGGCGAGAAACGCCGCTTTTTCAGCGGGATCCGCGTAGCGGGCCAGATCCAGTATCGGTAAAGTTGTCGCGTTCATTGTGTTCTCCGAAGGCGGTATTCAGATGTTTTCGTCGGTACAGGTCCAGGGTTCGGGGACAACAACAGCGCATGATCGATTCCTCAGTCGGGTGGTTGAAGCCAGCTTGCCTTAAGCGAAAATATTCAACCAATAACGTTCTTTTCTAATTTATGACCGGGGAGGGTTCTGTGCTTTTGCGAATTTTGGATAAGGGAGAGGCGGGGCGGTTGCGATTGGCGTCGGGAGCCAGTATGGTGAGCAAAATTTTTAATTCAGGTAAAAGACGCAATGCAGCACCCAAACGATCCTCTGCACGGCATCACGCTTGAGGCGCTATTAAACGCGCTGGTCGCGCAATATGGCTGGGCCGAACTGGCGAAACGCATCAACATTAACTGCTTTAAAAGCGATCCGAGCATTAAATCGAGTCTGAAGTTTTTACGCCGCACGCCGTGGGCGCGTAAAGAGGTGGAAGCGCTGTATATCGATTCGCTGTCCACTGCCGAGACGGCAAAAGAGGACGCTCCGGCGGATAATCCGTGGGCTCACTGGCAGAAAAAGTAAGGCGCGCAGCGGATAATTCCGCGCGCGCCTTGCGCTGTGTGTTACTGAAGATTGCCTGCGGTCAGGCTCTCTTTATCAAAGGCATGGCTGACATCTATATGATTCTGATGCACAGACGTATCGATATTTGAACCTGCCTCCGGGCTAGCAAAGCTATTCTCTGCGGCCATCGCGCCGGACGAGAGTGTAGCAGCCAGAAGCAGTGCGGTGACTACGCCGATATTTTTCATGTTGTGTTCCTTATTTCATCGTGTTGTCGCTGTCGCCTGTTTCTTGCGGCGGCCCGGCAATGTTGTTATATACCCTAAATAATTCGGGTTGCAGGACAAGGCACTCATGCCTTGAACAGCGCTTGCGCTGGCCCCGGAGGGGCGAGGCCGAAGGCCGAGTAACAAAGCCAACGCACATGCAACTTGAAGTATGACGGGTGAGTTTATTTCGTCAGCTCAGCGGTCATATGTACGCGGTTATTGAACTGCGCGCTGGTGATTTTGTAGGACGCGCCTTGTTCTGCGGCCTGAGCGGCAATTTTGGCTTCTGCGCGGTCCAGAGTGGACGCGCTGGCGCTGATGCTTTGGGCAAAAGAGCCGAAAGAGATCAGGGAAAGAGCGGCAACTGCAACGAAAGTTTTGATGGATTTCATGGTCGTATTCCTTAAGTGTTTTATCAGTGTTGGAGCGTTGTTGCCCCGATGTGATAAATGATAGGCCGACATGGTGATGATGAAAATCGAAACAATTTGCTCTCATTGTTCAGTAAATTTGAAAGATTAGTGGCGGTTTACGCCATCCTGTTTTGCTAAGAAAATCTGATTACAATCCCGCCTCATTGTCATAACAAATATATAAAAAGTTATTTTTTAACTTTCCATAGACTATTTTCTTGTTTGCTATCGTCTGAACCCCGGCAATATAGTTTTTACACAGCAATCAACGCCGATAAGCGGCGGTTTTTAAATCATTCACGACTATCACATTATGATGACTCTCAATAAGATTAGTAAAAGTTTCTCCGGGGAAAGAGTACTAAAAGAGGTATCGCTTAGCGTTAATTCCGGTGAGATTATTTGCATTATTGGCCCCAGCGGCTCAGGAAAAACCACGTTATTGCGTACGCTTAATTTCTTAGAGCCCGCCGATAGCGGGCAAATAAAAATAGATGATGTGGTGCTGGATTGCGCAACGGCGGGGAAAAAAGAAATTGAAAAGCTACGCGGTAAAACCGCCATGGTTTTTCAGTCATGGAATCTGTTTCACAATCTCACCGCAGCGCAAAATATTACCGAAGGATTGATTTACGCTAAAAAACGTCCGCGTCAGGAGGCGCTCAATATTGCTGAGCGGCTTTTAAAGCAGGTGGGTTTGCTGCATAAAAAAGACCACTATCCCCACAGTCTTTCCGGCGGCCAAAAGCAGCGTATCGGAATTGCGCGCGCGCTGGCGATGAGCCCCGCCGTGCTGCTGCTGGATGAGCCGACCTCGGCGCTGGATCCTGAAAAAGTGGGTGAGGTGCTTGAGCTTATTCAGACCATTGCCGCCGCGGGCCAGACAATGATCATCGTCACCCACGAAATGGCGTTCGCCCGCCAGGTCGCTTCCCGGGTGGTATTTATGGAAAACGGCGAGATTGTCGAACAGGGCCCGGCGGAACAGATATTTGGCGCAGCCCAGCAGGGCCGCACCCGGGCCTTCCTTGCGCAACTGCACTATCACGCCTGAGGCTGAAGATGAACAATCACCCGCTGTTTAGCTGGCAGGATATTGCCGGGATATTGCCGAAGCTGCTGGAAAACCTACCCGTGACCCTCGGGATAGCGCTGGCGTCGCTGCTCCTTGGTTTGACGATCGCGCTGCCGATCGTGTTGCTGCAATTTAGCCGCTTTAAACCGTTCAGAGCGGCGGCAAACGCCTATACTGACATTCTGCGCGGCGCGCCCCTGGCGCTGCTGATCCTGCTGTTTTTCTTCGGCGGCAAATTAATACTCACCGCGCTGGCGCTGCCGCCGCTGCTGATTAGCGATACCACCTTTGCGGTTTTGTCTATTTCGGTCAGCATTAGCCCTTATTTTGCTGAAATGATGCGTTCAGCGTGGGGCGCGGTGGATAGCGGCCAGAAAGAGGCCATTACCAGCCTGAATATCCCCTGGCATACCGGGCTGCGGCGGATCATATTCCCTCAGGGATTCATTATTGCCGTCCCGGTGTTTGGTAATCTTTTAATTAACCTGGTGAAAATGACATCACTGGTCAATATTATTGGCATTGTTGATATTTTTGGTCGCGCGCAAAAGATTTCGCAAAATAGCTATGGGGCTAAACAGGTAGCGGCCTTTATTAGCGTTATTATCGTCTACTGGGTGCTGAATAGTTTTATTCTCTATTTAACTACTCGTATTGAAAAGAAATATCAGTTCCTGCTGGAGTGATAGATAAACATGTTTAGCCTGGCGTTCATTCGGGATAATTTTACTTTTATATTAAGCGCGTTGCCGGTCACGCTGGCGATAACATTATTATCATTGCTGTTTTCCACGCTGCTGGGCGCGGCGCTGGCGTGGGCGATTATTCGTCAGATTCCGGGCGTTCAGGTTGTGGCGAAGGTATTCCTCTCCTTTGGCCGTTCGGTCCCGGTGCTGGTGATGCTGTATTTCTTCTTTTACGTCTGGCCGTGGGTGGCCATCGGGCTGTTTGGCGGCCCGCAGGACACTATGTTCGGCTATAAACTCTCGCCGCTGGCGGCGGCGGTCACCGCGCTATCGTTGATTTTCAGCGCTTATTTCGCTGAAACCTTTCGCGCCGGGTGGAACGCGGTTGATAAAGGGCAGCGGGAGGCCGCATGGTCAATTGGGCTAAGCGGGTTCACGCAGTTCCGACGCATTATTTTGCCGCAGGCGGCGGTATCCGCGCTGCCGAACTTTACCAGCGTGCTGATCGATCTGATTAAAGACACCTCGCTGGTTTACACCATCACCGTTATTGATCTGATGGCGAAAGCCAATATCGCCGCCGCGCGCGGGTTTCATTTTGTCGAAGCCTATTGCGTCGTGCTGGTGATTTATATCCTGCTGTGCCTGGCGATTGCCAGAGCATTGCGCAGTGCAGAAACGTTTCTGAGCGCCCGCTGGCAAGGAAACGGACAAAAGAGTGGTCCACGGTTATCATTTTGGGGAAAGTATTTTGAAAAATAACATATTACTGGTGAGTTCGCTCGCGTTAGCAATGGGAATTAACGGCGCGCAGGCGGTTGAGAAAAGCGCAAATGCCAAAACGGTTGAGGTGGTCGTCAATGCTAACGGTTTTCCCTTTAGCTTTGTTGACGATAACAACAATATTACCGGTTACGATGGTGACCTGTTAAAGGTGCTGGACCAGCGGTTAACCGACTATACGTTTCATTTTAATGCGGTCTCGCGCGACGCGATGATCGTCGGCCTATCAACCGGCGCTTATACCCTCGCGGCGGATCACTTTTATCTCACCAAAGAGCGGGCAGAAAAATATGACCACTCCGGCGAACCGACCGGGATCAGCGATTTGCGTCTGATCGTGCGTAACGATGAGAGCGATATTCATAACCTTGGCGATCTCGCCAGCGGTAAGAAAAAGCTAGTGCCGATCCACACCTCCGACGCCCGGTATACGGTGATTGAAAACTACAATAAAAAACATCCGGGCCAACAAATTAACCTCCAGCCCAACGGCGAACAGTCCGCCGCCGATATTTTCAAAGCCGTGGCCTCCGGAGAATACGATGCGGCGATTTATCCCATCGGCGCGCTGCTGGCGCTAAATAAGGCGCTAAATCTTAATCTGAAAGCTTCGGATTCCGTCGGCCTGTTTCCTAACGTCTATTTGTATAAAAAGAATACCGACCCGCAGCTGATCAAAGCGATTGACGCGCAGCTGGTTGCCCTGAAAAAGGACGGCACGCTCGCTGAGCTCTCGCGGAAATGGTACGCCGAAGATGTGTACGCCCTGCCGGGCGCCAGCGATGTGAAAGTGAATACCGACTGGGAATAAGCGCATGACGCCAATAAGTTCGGAACCGGCGCATAACGCCGCCACCTTAAACGATGAGGTGACCCTGGCGCTGCGCGCCATTACTGAAAAACGCGCGGCAACAATCGGTTATCTGTTGGACGAAAGCCGACAGCGCCAGATCGCCGATGATTTTGCTCGCGAGGCAATACGCCATTATGGCCGCGATCTCGGGCATAAGATCCGCGCACAAATGGAGAATGAACGGGATTTGCAGGAGTTTGCCGGGCTGTTTACCCGCGGTCTGGAATCTCAGGTTTATGAGATGGAACCCGTCAGCATCGGCCGGGCCGAGTTTATCGTGCTGTTTCACTACTGTCCTTATGTCAACTGCTGGCAGCAGCAGGGGCGAGGCGCCAGCGAAATTGCGATGCTGTGCGATATCTGCATGGAAGGCGATCATGCATTAACCGATGCGTTTTCGGGGCTGCATTTAGAGGTGCAGACCGCGCTGGCCCGCGGTGATGCCGCCTGTCGGCTGCGTTTTTATCAGGCAGAGGAGCGGGAGGGAGAATGACAACCTTAACGTGGGACCACGCGGTCCAGTTCGTTAATCAGCCTGAAGCGGCGATAGAGGCGCTGAGCGGACAAAAGCTCAAAGCGGTGGCCGGTGGGCGCCATCCAGGCTGGGGGACCCGGAATGCGCTGAGCTATTTCGGCCTGACCTATATCGAATTTCTGGCGATTGCCGATGGCGCAGAGCTGCTTTGCGCCGCAGAGACGTTTTTACTCTCCCGGGATGCCTCACGGCTGCTGCCGGAAAATGAAGCGCTGTATCGGGTGGCGCTGCGTAGCGACGATATTGCGCGCACGCATGCGGAGCTACATCAACAGGGACTGCGGGTTTCGCCGATCGTCGATGGCCAGCGCAACGATCCGCAGGGCAACGTTATCAGCTGGCGGATCTTCACCATTGACGGCGACTTTGAGGGCCTGGTCTATCCGTTCGTTCTGCAATGGGGGGAAGAGGATGACGTCCGGTTGAGCCGCCTGCAGGCCCAGGGTCTCGCTGCGCCGCATCCGCTGGGGGAGATAGAGCTGCAGCGCGCGGTTTTTGCGGTTCACAACCCCCGGACGGTACGCGACCGTTGGCAGCGGCTGTTTGGTTTTTCCCCGCATGGCGAACTCGGACTGGAGGTGGGCGGCCGTGAGTTTATCTTCCGCCACGGCGCGGCGAACCAGCTGACTGAACTGGTGTTTCGCGTTGCCGACCCGGCGCTGAAAGGCCGGCGCTTTCGCGTTGGCAACGGCGAATATCTCTTTGAATAAGGAGCAGGAACCATGGCAAAGGTCCATTTTATCGGCGCCGGACAGATGGCGGAGGCAATTATTCGCGCGTCATTAAGCAACGGCGCGCTGCATGCGGACGCGATCTCGCTGGAGGATATCGACAGCGCGCGCGTCGAGCATCTGTATACCCATTATCGGTTGTCGGGCAACGGGGACGCGAGCGAGGCTTCTTTGCTGGTGCTGGGGATCCGCCCGCAGGACGATCTGGCGGCGGTGGCGAGCCGCGTACGCGCGCAGCTTAACGGCTCGACGACGGTGGTCTCTCTGATTGCGGGAGTGACCCTGCAAAAGCTGGCCTCCCTGTTTGGCGAGGCCACGCCGATTGCCAGGGTGATCCCCAATACCCTGACCGATACCGGATTTGGCTATAGCGGCGTGACCTTAAACGCGCACGCCAGCGCGGCGGAAATCGAACCGTTTCTGTGCGGCTTCGGTAAGGTACTGTATCTGCCTGAACGGCTGATCGATATCTTTACCGGTTTTGCCGTCGCGGGCCCCAACTATATCTACTATTTTATCGAGTCCTTTACCGACGCCGGCGTGCTGGCGGGGCTGTCGCGACCCCAGGCAATGGAGGCGGTGCTGGAAAATCTGCTCGGCGCGGTCGAGATGCTGCGCCGAAGCCAGAAGCATCCGCGCCAGCTGTTGGATATCAATAATTCCCCGGCAGGAGTCGGGATCCACGGTCTGTACGAACTGAACAACAGCGATTTTGCCGCCGGGCTTCAGCGTAGCGTACTGGCGGCGGTCAGACGGACCCGTGAACTGGGACAGCGCTAAGCCTCTTGCTCCCGCGCCGGGTCGCGCAGCGCGCCCGGCGCTTTTCCGATAATGCGTTTAAAGGCGCGGCTGAAGGCGGCATGCGAACTGTAGCCCAGCCGGAAGGCCACTTTTTCCAGCGCCTGACCCTCATGGGAAATGTACTGTACCGCGAGGCGCATACGCAGCTCGGCCAGATAGCGGGCGGGCGTGGTGCCGGTGGCGGAGAGGAAGCGTTCAGCAAATACCGAACGCGAGATTCCCGCCTCGCGGGCCAGATCCTCGACTTTCCAGTTAATGCCGGGCTGCTGATGCATCACGTAAATGGCCTTGGCCAGCTTAGGATCGCGCAGCACCTGCACCCAGCCGGTGGCGTTGCCGCAGCCGCACTCCACCCAGCCGCGGACAATCAGCGCGGCGACCACATCCGCCAGCCGCGCCAGAATGCCGGCGTAGCCCGCCTGTCGAGTGAGGCTTTCTCGTTCCATCGCCGCCAGCATCGGCGGGATCTCCGGGCGGCTGGTCAGCAGGCTACTAACCAGCATCACCTCGGGCATCGCTTTGACCAGCGGTTGCATGCCGCCCAGTTCAAAGTCCATACAGGCGCTGAAGATAATGGCGCTGTCGTTTTTCGCGTCGTCGCACGCGTTTTTGACGCAGCTTACCGAGTCGCAGACCGGTTCGCTGGGCAGTCTGGACACGTTCACCACCGCCGCCTGGTCATCGGAGAGCAGCACGTGACCATCGCCGTTGGGAATAAACAACGCATCGCCGCTCTGCAGCATCAGGCGCTGGCCGCTGACCATACGCAGCAGTACCGGCCCCCGGCTGATAAAGTGGAACTGCGCTTTACCGGGCACGAAGCCGAACTCGACGCCGAACGGGCGGGAGGTTTCGATGCGCCGGTAGTTGACGCCGGACAGGCGCATGCCGCGCAGGAGTTCGCTGGTGAGATCGAGGGCGTGCTGAGTCATAACATCATTCCCGGACGAATTATCAATAATCAAGGAGTATGCATCATAGATCGTCCGAACAGAAGCGCTTAACCTTAACGAAATGTTAATTGTTCTGGAGAGATGTTTATGAGTTCCTGCATTGCAGCTGAAGAGAGCCAGGCTAACGCCAGGCCCGCGTGGCGCGCCGTCTATGCGCTGGCGCTGGGGGTGTTTGGCCTGATTGTCGCCGAGTTTCTTCCTGCCAGTTTGTTAACGCCGATGGCGGCAAGCCTGGGCGTTAGCGAAGGTATGGCGGGGCAGGCGGTGACCGCGACGGCGCTGGTGGCGTTAGTGACCGGGCTACTGATCACTACCGCGACGCGAAATATTGACCGCCGCTGGGTGCTGATGTTCTTCTCGGTTTTGCAAATTATCTCCAGCATGATGGTGGCCTTCGCCGGTTCGCTGGAGTTTTTGCTGCTGGGGCGTCTGCTGCTGGGAATCGCCATCGGCGGCTTCTGGTCGATGTCGACCGCGACCACCATGCGCCTGGTCCCGGCGGCGATGGTGCCGAAAGCGCTGGCGATTATTTTTTCCGCCGTTTCAATCGCGACGGTGGTTGCCGCGCCGCTGGGCAGCTATTTCGGCGCGCTGATCGGCTGGCGCAACGTGTTTCTTATCTGTGCGCTGCCGAGCGTGGTTGCGCTGCTCTGGCAGCTGTGGGTTCTGCCCTCCATGCGTCCGGAGAGCGCCGGCAGCTTCGCTACGCTGTTTAAGGTACTGCGCCGTCCCGGTATGATTGGCGGGATGCTGGCGACCATCCTGATTTTCAGCGGCCACTTCGCCTTCTTTACCTATCTGCGCCCGTTCCTTGAAACCGTGGCTCAGGCCAGCGTCGAAGGGGTTTCCCTGATCCTGCTCGGTTTTGGGGTAGCGAACTTTATCGGAACGTCGATTGCCGGACATCTGTTAGCCCGAAGCCTGCGCCTGACGCTGGCGCTGGTGCCGCTGGCAATGAGCGTGCTGGCGCTGATGATGGTGGCGTTCGGTCACGTGGCGCTGCTGGATGGTCTGCTGGTGGCGATGTGGGGCTTTGCTTTTGGCCTGGTGCCGGTGGGCTGGTCGACCTGGCTTGCCACCACGGTGCCGGATGAAGCTGAAAGCGCCGGCGGTCTGCTGGTGGCGTCTATTCAGCTGGCGATTAGCGCCGGTGCGGCAGGCGGCGGGGCGGTGTTCGATCTCAACGGCGCGAGCGGCGTTTTTGTCGGCAGCGGCGTGCTGCTGGTCAGCGCCATGGTGATTGTGCTGTTTGCGGTAAGAGTCAAACCGGTAGTCAGCGAGGAGTAGGATATTTTCCGGGTTACGGATCCTGCTGATTTTGTAGCCCGGACAGGTGCGCGAGCACCGCCTCCGGGGAATATGCTGTGACGTGGCATTGCTGCGGCCTCTTCCCGGCTTGCGCTGCGCTTAGCCGGGCTACAGGGTTGCAGATTGCTGGTAACCCGTAGCCCGGACAGATGCGCAGCATCGCCTCCGGGGAGGGTGTTAACTCTCTTCAATATCATCGAGCAGATGCTGAATCAGCAGCGGAATCGGCCGGCCGGAAGCGACGCTTTTACCGCTTTCGCGCCACAGCGCCGTGCCGCTGACGTCGAGATGGGCCCAGGGGATTTCCGGCGGGCAGAAATGCTGTAAAAGCCAGGCGGCGGAAGCGCTGATCGCCGCATTATTGCCCGGCGTATTGCACAGGTCGGCGATGGCGCTTTCAGTCTGTTTCTTCAGCCTGCTATCCAGCGGCAGCGACCAGACTTCATCTCCGCTCTTTATCCCTGCCTGAGTCAATGCCGCCCGTAGCGTTTCGTTTTGCGTCATCAAACCGCTTAACTCGTAACCCAGCGCTTTAACCACCGCGCCGGTCAGGGTTGCCATGTCGATAATATAGCGCGCCTGCGGATACCGCTGGCTGGCCCAGGCAATGGCGTCGGAAAGCACCAGCCGACCTTCGGCGTCGGTATTATTGATCTCTACCGTCAGACCGTTGCAGGCCCGGGCGACGCTGCCCGGCTGCATGGCGTCGGGACCAATCGCGTTTTCCGCCAGCGCGAGAACGCCCATCGCCCGCACCGGTAGCCCCAGTTCGGCAATGCTCAGCATCAGGCCGAGGACGTTGGCTGCGCCGCACATATCGTACTTCATGGTGTACATCCCGGCGCCTTCCTTCAGCCACAGTCCGCCGGTATCAAAGGTGACGCCTTTACCGACGTAGCAGCGAACTGGGTCATCGCCGCCGCCATCATAATGTATCGCCAGCAGGCGCGGCGGACGCGTGGACCCTTTCCCCACCGCGTGCAGCAGGCCAAGACCCTGATCAACAATCGCTTTTTCATCCAGAACTTCGCAGCGCAGAGCAGGAATATCGGCGCACAGACGCCGGGCCTCTTCCACTACGTACTGCGGGGTACACTGTTCTGAAGGCAGATCTGCCAGCCGTCGTGCGGCAATCATGCCGTGCGCGATCGCCTGTTGTTGACGCACGAGGGTTTCCAGCGCCGGCCGCTGTTCGGGCAGGGCGTAGAGGGCGAGCTGGCGAAGGCGTGGCCTGACGGCTTTCACCTGATGCAGGCCTAAATCATCAAGCTGCCAGTCGAGGTTAAACAGTTCGCGCAGCGCTTTGGTTAACGCGCCGCTGCTCTGTTCCAGCGAACAGTCGAGGATAAGCGCTTCGCTCACCGGCTTTTTGCATAGCGGCCGCAGCGCCTCGCCCAGGCCATCGTTCAGCGTATCCTGCCACAGCGGTCGCGGAATAAGGGTGATACGGGCGAAGGGGGAACAGCCGAAGCGGGTATCCGCCACCTCGCCGCGGGCGGCCTGTTCCACCATTTCCGCGAGCAGGGAGCTTGAATTAAGGGGGGCCAGGGTTAACAGCGTACTGCCGGGCCAGGTCACCAGATGCGCGCCATGGCTGGCGCTATCCAGTCGGTTGATAAAACGGTAATCCAGCATGGCTTACTCCTCGATGGGGGCGCGAATGCGTGCGGCGTAGGCCTGCATCCATTCGTCGTCCACCGGACGGTAGTGGGTTTTCTCCTGTACGCGCTCGGCGCAAAATACGGTGAGCGGCTGGGTCGCGCTGGCGACGACAAAGGAGAAGGTTTTGATATTGGTGGCGGCGCCGAATTCGCCGCGGCGGTTCATGCACACCACCGAAAGATCGCCCGCGCGGCCAAAGCGTGACATCAGTTTGTCTTCCAGCTCGCAGACAACTGAGTCCGCCGCCTGCTGTGGCGTCATCCCCTGGGCCATGCGCCGGACGATTTCGTAGCTGGCGCAGCCTTTCATCAGATCTTCACCGACGCCGGTAGCCGTGGCGGCGCCGGTCTCGCTATCGCAGTAGAAGCCTGAGCCGATAATCGGCGAATCGCCCAGCCGCCCGCGCTTTTTCATAAACAGGCCGCTGGTGGAGGTGGCGACGCTCATGGAGCCCTGTTTGTCGAGACCGATAATACCCACGGTATCGTGGCCGTCGTAGGGGCTGAGGCCTTTATCCAGCGTTTCGCGGCAGCGTTTGCGGTAGTGCTGCATGGCCCGCTCGGTCAGCATCGATTTGGTGGCGAAGCCCTGGCTTATGGCCCACTCACGGGCGCCCTGGCCAACCAGCAGGCTGTTATAGCGCTGGCGGCTGAGGGCGTGGGCGACTTTCACCGGGTTGGCGATATCCACCAGGTTGCCGACTGCCCCGAAAGCCAGGGTATCGCCATGCATAAAGGCCGCATCCAGTTCGACCTCGCCGTTTTCCGTTGGCAAACCACCGTAGCCTACCGATTTGTACAGCGGAAAATCTTCTACCGCCGCCACCGCATTGACCACGGCGCTGGCGGTGTCAGCGCCAGAGGCCAGCGCCGTCGCGGCTTCGGTTACGCCTTCCAGCGCCATTCGCCAGGTGGCAATCATTCCCCACATTGGTTTACTCCTGTTTAGAAAGCGTGTTGTCCGTTTCGGCTCGGGCGGTGATTTCTGCCGCGCGATACTGCTTATCGACGATACGCATGAAGGGCAGGTACAGCATGGCGCCAATCAGCAAATTGAGGATCTGCATCACGCTACCGCTAAGATGCCCGGTGACGATAAACCCGCTGATCACCGGCGGCAGCGTCCAGGGAATAAAGACCCCGGTGGTGACGGCCACCGCGCCAATTTTCATCGCCGCGTACTGTACCGTCACCAGCACCAGCGGCACGAGATTAAACGGGATCAGCATGATCGGGTTCATGATCACCGGCAGGCCGAAGAGGATCGGTTCGTTGATATTAAAGATAGAAGCGCCAGCGCCGAGGCGGGCGACCTCGCGCATATTTTTGCTGCGGGCGAAAATCAGCATCGCGATCACCAGCGACAGGGTCGCGCCCGCGCCGCCCATCCAGATCATATCGAAGAACTGCTCGGTAATAATGTGCGGCGGAGTGACGCCAGCCTGAATAGCCGCGATGTTATCGGTCTGATTTTCCATCCACAGCGGACGAATAATGCCGTTAATCATCGAACCGGAGTTGATGCCAACCGACCATAGAATGGTAATGCTGAAAACGGTCATCAGCGCGCCGAAGTAGGAGGTACCGTAATGGCGTACCGGCGAGGCGACGACTTCATAAATAAACTGGTGGATGGTGGCGTAGTGGGTGTGCTCAAACCCGATACGAATCGCCAGGATCAGAATCATTACCAGCAGCGCCGGGATTAGCGCGGCGAACGACTCCTGCACCGCGGGCGGCACCCCGTCCGGCATCTTAATCACCAGCTTCTTGCGCTTAAGCCAGCAGAACAGTTCGGTCCACAGCAGCGAACCGATCATGGCGACGAATAATCCTTTAGTGCCGATCCATTCCACGGGGATCACCGTGATGCCGCCGTTTTCAGCGACCTTAATGAACGGCGTGAGGATCAGAAACCCCACCAGCGAAAGGATTCCGCAGGAGATGCGGTCATCGCCGTAGTGCTCCGCAAGACGATAGGCCACTAGGAAGCTGATAAACAGCGACATCGTGGAAAATACCGCGTTGAACGGAATTTCGATAATCGCGCTCCAGCTGGCGCCGAAGGTGCTGGCCATAAACTGCTGATAGCTCTGGTTGGGGAACGACGAGATCACCAGCAGAATGGAACCGACAATAATAAAAGGCATGAATGAAACATAGGCGCCGCGAATAGCGCCGAGGTGACGCTGCTGAGCGGTTTTCGCCGCCAGCGGCATCAGTTTGGCTTCAAGAAATCCCAGAACATTGTTCATTGTGAACTCCGTACAAGATCGACAGGGGCTGTGTGTGCTATCTATGGCGGATTATGCGAGAAAGCGGTGGGCTGAAAGGTGAAGCGGTTCACATTGTATTCTCTGCAATAATATATATCTCATATGATTGGTTATATTTTCTTTAGAGGATCGTATGGAAATTAAGCTGCACGCTAATGCTACCACCACCCCCAGAACGCGAAAATATCTCCAGGAGTCGACCAAAAGCGACCGGGAACTGGCGCAGGAACTGGGGATTTCCATTACTACGGTACGCCGCTGGCGCAACCGCAGCCAGATTTCCGATAACCACACTACGCCGCATTTGATACACAAGGTATTGAGACAAGAGCAGGAGATCCTGATAAACGCCCTGCGCGATGCGCTGCGCGCGCCGCTGGATGAGCTGCTGTTTATGGTGAATGAGGGGCTGGGCATCGCCATCTCCCGGGCCACCCTGAACCGCTATCTACGCCCGGCCCATGAAGGGCGGAAAAACGCCGCGCCGCAGGGAAAGAAAGCGTTAAAGGCAGGGATGCGCGCTGATACCCTGACGCTGCACTACCGCCAACTGGCGCTGTCGATGGATGATGGTGGTGAACATCATCTGCTGTGGGCGCAGGAGCCGATTAGCGGCTGGTGCTTTGGCCGCATCTATAGCGGGATCTCTCCCGCGCTGGTGGATAGCTGGCTCACCGAGGCGCTGAACGCCTGTCCGGCGCAGATACAATGTCTTGAGACTTATGCTCATAAGGGCTTCGAGCCGATACGCGCGGATTTGTCATGCGTAACGGTGATGACGGAGGAGTGCGGGGCGGTACAGCTTAGCGAACGATTAGCCGATATTATCCCGGCGCTGGATGAGCCTGACGCCACGCTGCAGCGGCTGTGTACGCTGTGGAACCAGGGGCGGGCGCAAAAGAAACTGGGTGACAATACGCCGCAGGGTTTTCTTGAGTCGATGAATCAGAACTAATGGTGGCGGCGGGGGCAGGCACGGCAGCCGCATTTTGCCCAGGTCCTAGAATATCTGCGACAGCAAAAGAGACCGCGTTTTTTGTTGGGCCACGCCAGCGACCCTGGAGGTCAGCCGTTTCGCAGGCCATCAATCGCGCTGTCGCTCAGCACCATCACCGTTTTTACGCTGACGCTGATCCTATCAATAATGGCCTGTCGCGGGCCTTCGCGCCAGGCGGGGCTACTATAAAAGCGCGCCTGGGAAGCGTTTAAATGCGCCAGGTCGTCATAGGCCCGTATCAGATAATAAGCGTCGTTATCATCAACTGAATTACCGAAGGAGACGATATCCATGCCGGCGGCACGGTGGCAGGGCGCGCTTTGTTCTTTCATTATCCGGTGAAAATCGTTCCCGGAACCCGGTTTAAGGGTATAAAGCAAAAACTCTACCGTTTTCATCCTGACATTTCCTGTGCAAATCCGTTGAAGGCTGCAGCAATACACCACAGCGCCGCGTTGAACACAACTCCCAATGTTTTGGCACTTCGCTCTGGCCAGCCCCGAAGAGCAGTTGCAAATCACTGCTTATAATTGTTATGTTATAACATAATAAATAAAACATTATAAAATCTGTGACTATTCACCTTTCTTTTTAAATGATAATGATTATCATCTATTTTCTGCGGTGAAAATGAACAAGAGAACGCGTTTCACTAATCCGTACCCAGGAGCGAGGGAGAACGGCTAATGGAGGAGAGTTTGACAAAGGGTGTTACGACCAATGATCCGGTACTTAGCGTCAGTATCGCATCGTTGCCGCGTCCCGGCGGCGGGGAAATTCTCGCCGACATTCATTTTAGTGCCGGTAAAGGAGAGTGTCTGGCGGTCATTGGCCCGAACGGCAGCGGAAAAACTTCTTTATTGCGCGCGATAGATCATGAACTGACGGTGCGGGAGGGCGACGTTCGCTTATATGGCCGATCCGTCGCCGCCTTAACCCGGCAGCAGCGGGCCCGGCAGATAGCCGTACTGGCGCAGAACGACGCCCCCGATATGCGTCTGGCGCTTGAGGATTATGTCGCTCTTGGACGTATTCCCCACGCCCGGGATATGTCACGGCGCGAACATGAAAGCATCGTAACCCGGGCGATTAACGATACGGGATTGCAGAAGCTGCGCACGCGCTCGCTCTCCGCGTTATCCGGCGGCGAGCGACAGCGGGCGGCGCTGGCGCGGGTGCTGGCCCAGTCGCCAAAACTGGTGCTGCTGGATGAACCGACCAACCACCTTGATCCGCATGCCAGGGTTGAACTGCTGGCATTAGTGAAAAGCCAGGGGATCACGGTCGTTGCGGTACTGCACGATCTGTCCCTGATTGAGTCCTTTGCCGACCGGGTTTTGCTTTTATCACAAGGGCGCGCCCTGGCCTGGGACGTGCCGGAGCGCGTGTTGGTTTCAGAACGGCTTTACCCGGTCTTTGGTTTGACCAGCTTTACCGTACCGCATCCCGAAACGGGGAAAGCGCTGCGGATTTTCGAGGTTCCAGGCTATGCGTAATACATTATTGAAGGATAACGAAGCATGAAAAAAGGGTTTGCAGGCATTATGGCGGTTCTTTCCATTTCAGCGGCAAGCGCGGCTGATTTCCCCGTCACTATTGAGAGCTGCGGAACGCCGGTGACATTCACCCAGGCGCCGAAAAGGGCGGTTGTACACGACCTTAATATGTCTGAAATGGCTTTTGCTCTCGGGTTGCAGGACCGCATCGTGGGCTTAACCGGCATTACCGGGTGGTACAAAATGACCCCGGAATTTAAACACCAGATGGGAGCAATTCCCGAGCTGGCGCCAAAATATCCCTCGCTGGAAACGCTGCTGGCGGTGAATCCTGATTTCTTTTTCGCAGGCTGGAATTACGGCATGAAGGTCGGCGGCGAGATCACGCCTTCCGTACTCGATAAATACGGCATCAAAACCTTTGTGCTGAGTGAGAGCTGCGTCTTTACCGCGGAGCATAAACGTAAAGCGAGTATGGACCTGCTGTACAACGATGAGCTGACGTTGGGCAAGATCTTTGGCAAGCGGCATGAGGCCCAGACGCTGGTTGACGGCTGGAAGAAAGCGCTGAACGCGTTGCCTAAACCGCCGCGGGGCGTACAGCCTTTGAAAGTGTTTGTCTATGACTCTGGCGAAGATAAGCCCTTTACCAGCGGGCGGTATGCCATGCCGACCGCGATTATTGAAGCGGCCGGAGGGAAAAACGTGATGGAAAGCCTGGAGATGAGCTGGGGAACCACCTCCTGGGAGAGCGTGGCGACGGCGGAGCCCGACTTTATTATTCTTCTCGATTATCAGACCGGCAGCGGCGCTGATTCGCTGCGCCGTTTCCTCGAAAATCATCCGTTAATGAAGCAGACACCGGCGGTGAAGCAGCAGCGCTACCTGAAGCTGCAATATGCTGAATTGACGCCCGGTCCGGCGAATATCAATGCGGCGGAAAAGCTGGCTCATGCGCTGTATCCAGCGGCTAACCAATGAAGGGCACTCCATATCGTTACTGCTGGGCAATGTGGGGCGCGCTGCCGCTGTTAGCCGGTTTGATGTTGCTCAGTGTTGCCAATGGGAGCGTACCGCTATCGCTGGCCCAGGTTCTTGGAGCCTTGCGGCTGCTGGATGTGCCGGTATCGGAGATGATTGGGCGTATTGTCATTGATTTACGCGTGCCAAGAACGCTGCTCTCAGTGCTGGCGGGCGCCGTGCTGGCCATCGTGGGCGGCCTTTTACAGACCACCACCCGCAACGATCTGGCCGATCCTTTTTTATTTGGTCTCTCCTCCGGCGCATCGGCGGGCGCGGTGCTGGTGATCACCCGATTTGGCGAACGGCTTGGCGCGCTGACGCTGCCGGTGTCGGCATTTGTTGGCGGCCTCTGCTCGGCGGTGGCGGTGATGCTGCTGTTTCATTTTAAAAAGCAGCGCGGCGCCGAGCACTTAGTGATTTGCGGGTTGGCGATCTCCTTTTTATTCGGCGCGCTGACCAGCTATCTGATTTTCTCCGGCGATCAGCGGGCCGCCAGTTCGGTACTGTTCTGGTCGCTGGGAGGGCTCGGTCTGGCGCGCTGGGATAATTTACCGTATGCCATATTCAGTCTGCTGTTTCTCGGCGGGTTCGTACTGTTACGCTGGCGCTCGCTGGATGGTTTACTGGCCGGCGAGCAGACCGCGCGGTCGCTGGGCATCAACGTGAGCCGCCTGCGAATGGAGGTTTTTTTCTGCTGCGCCCTGGCGACATCGCTGCTGGTGGCCTTGACCGGAGTGATCGGTTTTATCGGCCTAATGGTGCCGCATATGTGCCGCTATTTTTCTGGCGTAAAACATCTGCTGCTGCTTCCTTTATGCGGCCTGTGGGGCGCAGTGCTACTGTGCGGCGGCGATATTGTCAGCAGGACGCTGCTGGCTCCGCAGGAGCTGCCTATAGGGATCATTACGGCCGGCATCGGCGGACTGTTTATTATTATTTTGCTGGCCAGAAACCGGTCATAAACTGAGTCGCGCCGGGTCGCTTCCTGGCGCAGATTTAAACGAAGGGCAAACCACTGCCCGGAAGTCAGTGCGCGCATGCGCTTCGGTTCATGCGCAATCTCCTCCGTTGATAGTTTTATATTTTGATAAATTAAATATTTCAACGTTACTTGTTAAGTATCGTCTTTATCACAGAGTGATATGCTGCTACTTTCTCTTTAACCGACGCCTGGTAAGAAAAATCCTAAAGTAAGCGTGGGTATAAGTGCTGTCTCCGGGCCTGTGAAAATCCCATGGTTTACATTTCGCAGGGATTTTTCTGAAATTCACTCGTCTGGACAATAAATATTAAACAAACTTATAATTCACCCACTTCACTCATGGGTATATCCCCATGGCGCCTATTATACGCATTTCTATAAAGGATGATTGCACTTTCATGAGGGAAAGGAATGTTAACTATTTTCAGCCATAATCATTTTTTTAAAAGAGCCATGCGTCTGAAAATAAACGACATAAAATCGGTCAGAAAAGCGAATCTGGTCGATTTGTGCTTAACAAAGTACGCATCCAGCAGCTGCGCGCAGTTTCATTTTTTGATAAACAGCTTTGAAATGAAAAAGAGTTTTGTTTGTTTCCGGGTTGAAGGTAATATCATTTGTTTGATAAACAAAAGACGCACCGCACATATCGCCAGTATTATCGCCAGAGTGACTGATGGCATCCCCGTGGGAGAGGACATCACGTTAACAGAGAGAGAATTTCAGTATATTTTTATTATGAAATTTACCGTACTGGCAAAAGATTACCCAGAGCTGCTCGGCATTTCGCCCAAGGCCTACAGCAGCTATAAAAGAAGATTAATTGAGAAGTTTGGTTTTAACTCATTTCATGCGCTACTGGCGCTGTCTAATTATTTACACGCTTTTTCGCTGCTCGATAAATTCACGCCGGATTAATTGCTTCATCTGCATGCGCGACCATACCCTTATCTTCGCACTTTCATCTTATTTTTCCGCCTGCCGCGATTGTTAAGGAGCGTACTCACAAAGTCACTCTTTTTCATGTCATCTATTCTAAGCCTTATATCGAGGGCAGGGGGAAAACGGATCCCCACGACAATCTGTTCTGCCATCTCTGGCGCT
Organism: Klebsiella sp. BDA134-6; assembly: GCF_015601345.1. NCBI lineage: Bacteria > Pseudomonadati > Pseudomonadota > Gammaproteobacteria > Enterobacterales > Enterobacteriaceae > Klebsiella > Klebsiella sp. BDA134-6. Next base: position 3,073,323 of record NZ_CP064784.1, on the reverse strand, counting down.
TTGGGACCGCGGCATCAGCGTCTATAATCCGCACAGCGATGTGTTCCGCGAGCGGCGAGGCTAATCGTCTGTTGAAAATGGCATCAAGTCTTACGACGAGCTGATTGTCGTAAGCTGCCCAAATACAAAAAAAGGCTTATATGAAACAAATGACGTTGAGTGACCTCCAGCAACAAAGCGAACAGGCTGCAGCTTCGCCTCGTTTACGTGCCCATCGTAATTTCCACCCTGATTTAAGCGATCCGGTGCAACGCCTGGCCGTCGCTATGGAGCCGGGTACCTATGTTCGGCCTCACCGTCACCCGCACACTTTTGAACTGCTGACATCCCTTAGCGGACGCTTTGTGGTGTTGACCTTTGATGATGCTGGCAACGTAATCGAGCGCGTGGTGTTAGGCGAAGAGTGTAAGGTGCTGGAGATGGCGGCGGGTACCTGGCATGCCGTGTTGTCGATGGATAAGGGCGGCGTAATTTTTGAGGTTAAATACGGTGGTTACCAGCCTGTTACTGAGCAAGACGCGGCCCCGTGGGCGCCAGCTGAAAACGCGCCGGGAACTGCCGAGCTAATGAAGTGGTACGCCCGGGCGCAAGTGGGTGACGGCGGTTTTACCCTGTAATCGAGGCATTGCGCGGGGGCAGCTCCGCGCCAGCTTTTTTTATCCCTGATATAGATTAAGACGTTCCCGGCGCGTCAGCGGCTTATCAAACGGGTGACAATCTCCATGCGCTATTTATTGATAGTATTTATTCATAGTTAAACTTATCCCCTGAAATAGGGCCTCTGATATCCCTTTCACAGAAGTGTTAAACATATCTTAAACCACTATGTTATAATTTTTACGGTTTTTGTAAAGAATTTTCAATAACGCAATATGGTAATCTCAGTACTATAATTTATCTGCTGGGAAGGATCGGAATATACTCATTAAGAGCTGTTCAGGTGAATCAATGCATTTATGAATAAACATTAATGCGTGATTGGTTAAATTTTAACTTACTGATTTTTATATATTTTAACAAATTACAATCTTTAATTTATCTAATCATTAGAATTTCCTTATGATAATTTATATATTTTGGTTAAACCTTCTGTATCTCTGGGTTACGTAAGACGTTATTCAGAATATTTGCCAATGGAAGCGGGGAGTAATTGATGCACATCAATTAACAACCACCGTTTTCGTCACAATTATGGTATTTGGTATAAAAATTCGGAACTTTTAATTTCAAGTCTCTTTGCGAATTATCGCATAATGGTCTCGCTCAGAAGGTATCTGAGATTTGATATTCTATTAATAGTTAGGGACGAAATAATATGAAATTAAAATTACTAACAGTGGCCGTCTCTACACTTCTTGCTGCAGGAACCGTGCAGGCAGCTGAGGTGTATAACAAGGACGGAAACAAACTCGACCTCTATGGGAAAGTGACCGGCCTGCATTATTTCTCCAGCGATAAGTCAGAAGATGGCGATCAGACCTATGCTCGTCTGGGCTTCAAAGGTGAAACGCAGATCAACGACCAGCTGATCGGCTACGGCCAGTGGGAATATAACTTCAGCGCCAATAACGTTGAAGGCGACAACTCCGGCGACAAAACGCGTCTGGCGTTTGCCGGCCTGAAGTTTGGCGAATTTGGTTCTCTGGACTACGGTCGTAACTATGGCGTTGCCTATGATATCGGTGCCTGGACCGATATGCTGCCGGAGTTCGGCGGTGATACCTGGACCCAGACCGACGTCTTCGCCACCGCGCGTACCACCGGCGTTGCTACCTACCGTAACAACGGTTTCTTCGGGCTGGTTGATGGTCTGAATATCGCCGTACAGTATCAGGGTAAAGAAGAGGGCAACGGTCGCGATTTGGCTAAGCAGCATGGCGATGGCTGGGGTCTGGCCTCTACCTATGAGTACGAAGGTTTTGCCGCAGGCGCAGCCTACGCGGCATCAGATCGTACCGATGCGCAGGTTAAAGCGGGTCGCGACAATCCGAACGCATACGCCCGCGGCGAGAAAGCAGAAGTATGGGCGGCCGGTCTGAAGTATGACGCCAACAACCTCTACCTGGCGACCACCTATGCTGAAACCCGCAATATGACGAAGTTCGGTAGCGGCTATATTGCTAATACCGCGCAGAACTTTGAAGTGGTTGCTCAGTATCAGTTTGATTTCGGTCTGCGTCCGTCCATTGCCTACCTGAAATCAAAAGGCAAAGATCTGGGCCGCTATGGCGACCAGGATCTGGTTGAATACGTTGATGTAGGCGCGACTTACTACTTCAACAAGAACATGTCTACCTATGTGGACTATAAAATCAACCTGCTGGATGACACGAAATTCACCAACGATGCCAAAATCAGTACCGACAACATCGTTGCCGTGGGTATGACCTACCAGTTCTAAGCACAGACGTCTATTGTGCCATGCCTGCCAGCTTACCCTCCTGGCAGGCATTTTTAATGGCGGGCGCGGCGAAAAAAGCCCGACGCCGTTTCCCGCGCCGGGCAGAGTGAGAAGAGAGAGAATTTACGGCGCGGTAGTGAAAAACTCGCCGAACTTCACCGCCAGCCAGCCCACCGGCGTGGTGGCTCCGCCAACGATATTGGTAATTTCTGCCATCCCCTCCGGCACAGGAATATTAGAGTTGACCGCCGCCTGGGTGTATTCCCGCGAAATATCCGTTCCGACGTACAAAATACAGGTGACCACCAGCGTGCCGGTGATAAACATGCGGAACATATTACGTTTACAAAAAGGCGTTACCATCGCCAGCAGGAACATCAGGGAGGCCAGATCGACAAACGGCAGCACGCGGTTGCCTGGCAGAATAATCGCCAGCACCACCGCCATAGGGATCAGCAGCAGCCCGGTTGCCAGCACCGAAGGTTCGCCAATAAGCAGTGCGGTATCCATGCCGATATAGAAATCGCGGTTGGGAAATTTCGCTTTCAGCTTCGCTTCCGCGGCATCGCGCACGATCAGCAGGCCCTGCACTAAAATTTCGATCATTTTCGGTAGCAGCAGCATGGCGGCGGAAACTTTAATCGCCAGCGATACCGCAGCCGAGACATCGTACCCTGCCAGGAAGGCCAGCAGCAGCCCCAGCACGAAGCCCAGAGTGAGTGGCTCCCCGAAGACGCCGAATTTTTTATTAATACTTTCCGGGTCGAAATTAATTTTATTGATCAGTGGGATCTTATCAATAATATAGTTACAGGCAATACCAAACGGTACGTAGGTTATACAGGTAAGATGGGGGAATGATATCCCTTGCAGATTATAGTTTTTTTGCAAATACGGTGCGGTTAAATCCGCCGCCAGCAGGGTTAAGATAAATATGCCGAAGGTAATGCCTACGGAGAGCCAGTAGTTACCGGTGCCGGCATACACGACCGACCCCATAATCAGGAAAATCCAGTAGTTGAATATATCGATATTTACCGTCTTGGTTAATTTAAGCAGCAGCATGGCAATATTAATAACAATAAATCCCACGACTACCGGCAGCATTAGCGGCGAGCCCCAGCCGATAGTGGAGGCGGTCGGCCAGCCGGTATCGACCACCGTCAGGTGCAGGCCGATGCGTTCAACCATGGCCTGCGACGCCGGCCCGAGGTTGGTTAAGAGCAGGCCGATCACCAGTCCCACCCCTTCAAAGCCGATACCGACCAGCATCCCGGCTTTAAATGCGGTGCCGATTTTAACCCCAAAGCACAGTGCGATAATAAAGAATATTACTGGCATCATCACTGATGCCCCCAGACTAATAATGCTGTTGATAATATCCATAATATTTCCTTAAAAGGCGACCGAATTGGGCGCGAGCGAACCCGTGCCCAATGGGCCGTAGAAAAAACCTTAAGCGGCTCTTTTAATATTTAACCGAGTTGCTTCAGCAATATCTCAGAAAAAATCTTCGGCGAATTGCTGAAGGCATCAATAGTACTGCCGGCAATATGCGGCGTTATCGTGACGTTATTCAGCGAATAAAACGCGCTATTGTCCGGCAGCGGTTCATCATCAAACGTGTCGAGGGCGGCGCCCATGATTTTACCGTCCCGCAGCGCGGCGATCAGATCGCTTTCATTAATTAATCCGGAACGCGCTGTGTTGACGATAATGGCGCTCTCCTTCATTAATTCAAAATGATGGGCGTTGATCAGGTTTTCCGTTTCCGGAGTCATGCGGGCATGCAGCGAAATCACGTCCGCACGGCGAACCAGCTCGTCGAGAGTATCCACCTTTTCATAGCTGTCATGGCCGGGGACGTACTTATCGTAAAAGATAATCTCGCTGCCGAAACCGCGCAGGAAGCCGGCCACCAGCTGCGCGATATGCCCCAGCCCGACCAGACCTACCACTTTGCCGCCCAGTTCAGGAATGGCCCGGTGGTTAGGGCTCTCTTTACGCCAGAACTTATCGCGCAGCGCATCGTGCGAGCGGGCGATATTGCGCATTTCCGCCAGAATCATGCCGACGGTAAACTCCGCCACGCTGCGGGCGTTACGCCCCGGCGTGTTCATCACCTCAATTCCGCGCGCTTTTGCCTCCGCCTGATTAACGTTTTCAATGCCGCCGCGCAGCACGCCAACGTATTTAAGTTTTGGCAGCTTGTCGAATACCGCCACGTTAACCGGGGCGAACTGGACTATCAGGATCTCCGTCTCCTCAGCACCCTGAAGCAGAGCGGCAGGCAGCGCCAGCGCCTCAGAACCTTGCTGTTCAACCAGTAAATTATCCTCTTGCAGTTTTTCAATCGACTCATGCGACCATTCGCGCACTTCCACTGTAATACCTTTATCTTTCAGCGCTTTCAGACCCGTGTCCATCATCGCTGCATTGATAAACAGATCGGCAATTGCCAGACATTTCATAATCATTCTCCATAAATTAACGCATCAACATACCGCCGGTGACATCCAGAGTCGCTCCCGTCATATAGCTGGTTTTCGGTGAGACCATGAAGACGCCGATGTCGGCAATTTCGTGCGGTTGGGCCACCCGGCCCACCGGTATACGGCTGACGTAATAGTCAGGATTCTGCTCAATGTTTTTACGGATCATCGCGGTATCCATAATGCCGACGGCGATGTTGTTGACATTGATTTTCTGTTTCGCCACCTCGCGTGCCAACGAGATAGAAAATGCCACCAGGCCCGCTTTACTGGCCGCGTAATGTGCATGACCGGTGGTCGAACCGTGGAAGGCCGCCTGAGACGTGATATTCAGAATGCTGCCGGCCTGATCTTTCGCCAGGCAGTGGTTGACAAACAGCTGGCTCAGGTGGAACACCGCCTTCAGGTTGATGTTCATCACGCTGTCCCACTCCTGCTGGGTGATTTCAGTGACGTAGCCGCTTAGCCAGATCCCGGCGTTGTTGACCAGAATATCGGCGTTCCCCAGCCGCTCAATGCAGGTCGCGAACAGATTCTCCCGGCTTTGCTCATCGGAAAGATCGGTTTTCACCGCAATAATTTCGACGCTGGCGCTACTTTTTACCGTAGCAATCAGCTGTTCCGGGCGCTCCTCATCACGCATATAGGTGAAGCAGATGTTGACCCCTTCTCGGGCGAGTGAAAGGACAAACTCTTTGCCGAGGCCCGTAGCGCCTCCGGTAACGATAGCCGTGCGGTGGTGTAAATTCAGATCCATACTTTCCTCGCTTAATGCGTGATGTAGTTACTGCAGCTTTTCCACGGAGACTGCATTTCCGATAGTAGATTTTTGTAGAGCTGATACTTATCCTGATAGACCTTGTTATTGTCCGGGTTCGGCGTGACCGTTCGCGAAACGTGAACCATCTCATTTGAGGCGGCAAAGACGTCATCAAACCAGCCAACCATCACCGCGGCGGTCATCGCGGTGCCCAGGGTGCCGTGCTCTTTCACGTCGACAATCTCCAGAGTGGACTGGAAAATGTCGGCGAATATCTGCAGCCAGACCGCAGAGTTAGTGACGCCGCCCGCAATCCGAATGGTGCGACTGAGAGCAGGGTTGATGTTGCGTAACCGTTCGGTGTGATACAGATGGCTGAAAGCGACCCCTTCATAAATTGCGCGCAGAAAATGCGCTTTTTTATGGAAACTATTCAGGCCGATAAACCCCGCAGAGGCGTCCGGGATGGTGTTGGAACCGAAGACAAACGGGAAGAACAGCAGGTGGCTCTCGGCGGGCGTTGTCGTGGAGACCAGATCATTGCATAGATCGTAGACTGACGATCCCCGTACGGCGGCGGCGGTGCGATCGCCTTCCATAAAGTTATTGATAAACCACTCCAGATTACTGGCGGAAGTGGGGCTGGCCTCGGTAATTAACCATTTGCCCTCAATCGGATAAATCGAGGTCATAAAGAGATCCTGGTCGATAACCGGATGGTCGGTCACGTATTCATTGATGCTCCATGTTCCGGTAATAATCGCCAGCTTATCCAGGGTATTGATGCCGGAAGCGACGGATGACGCCGAGATATCAAACACCCCGCCCGAGACCGGCGTTCCGGCACACAAACCGGTGAGCTGCGCGACGTCGTCGGTAATGTAGCCGCAGCAATCGGTGGAGAGCCTGATGGGCGGAAGTTTATCGCGCAGATCGCCGAGTCCCCACCAGGCCAGCAGCGAGGCGTCATAGTCGCGGTCGCGAACGTTGATCAGGTTAGTCCCTGAGATATCGGTAAGTTCGAGAAAGGCTTCGCCAGTCAGATAAAAACGAATCAGATCTTTGACCATGAAAATGTAGCGCGCTTTACACAGCGTTTCCGGCTCGTTCTCTTTCAGCCAGGCGAGGAGGGCGATGGGCTGACCTGCCCAGATAGACTGCATAGTTTTGGGCAAAATATCGCTAACAAACGTCGGGTCGCGGTACCACTTTTCTACCCAGGCTTTAGCCCGGCTATCGGTGGAGATAATTCCGTTGCGCACCGGGGCACCGGTTTCATCCACCATATACAGCCCGTTGCCGTGACCGGTTACCGCTACGCCTTTGATTTGGCCGGCGTCGATACCCGACTGCGCGATGGCTTTTTTAATGACTTCGACGTTAGCCGCCCAGAGTTCGTTGATATCTCGCTCGGTGTGAAATTCCTTCGGGGTCAGCATCTGCGTTGACTTCGACGCGCTGGCCACCACGTTGCCGGCGCGATCGTAAATCGCCGCTTTTGTAACGGTGCCGCCGTTATCAATGCCCATGACATAGTGTTGTTTCATTCGCGTGGACTCCTTATGCGTTACCATAAACCGGGTTCGCTGGTGGTAATGCCTTTAAATCCGGCATGGAAAATTTTATCTACAAGGTATTTCCGCTTAACAAAGCCTCCGGCGATGAATATCACATCAAAGCCTTTTAAATTCCGGCTAATCAATTCCAGACACTGGCAGGCATATTCAGCAGGTAAGATTTCAATAGCATCTGGCGGGTTATGCTTAACAATATCGATGGAGTAATCCAGCGAACGTGAGTCGATGAGCAATACCCGAAAGATAGTTAACAATCCCTCTTTTTTGGCATAGCGTAGGGCCGAGAGATTGGACGAAATAACACCATCAACCTTGTAGTAATTTTTGAGCAAACTAATTCCCGCCTGGTCAGGTTTAAAACCACCCAAGAGCTCGAGGTGAATAAGCACTTTCTTGCCACTCTGATGACATTTACCGATCAACGATTGCAGGTTGCCGATATTCGCTTCGGATAGCAGTACGTATTCTGATGCGCAGGCCAGCGCCTGTTCAAAATGTTTATATTTTCTGATTGAAGGAATGATGGTGTTATTTAAGAGCATATTAATATCCGATGTTATTTAGCCATGTAGAGGCTGTAGGCATCTTCCGCTGTCGCATTTTCATGGATGATGGCATTCAGACCTGCTACTACTTTTGCCGGCTGTGGGTCCTGAGTGATATTGCGACCCACCGCTACGCCTTTTGCACCCACCTGCATGCAGTGCTGCACAAATTTAAAATAACCGTCGATGCCGGTTTTCGGGCCGCCCAGCGCCAGCACCGGCACGCCGGCCGCTTCGACGATAAGGCGGTCGTCCTCGGTGCCGGTGAAGCGGGTTTTGATCACGTCAGCACCCAGCTCAACGGCGATGCGGGCCGAGGCGGCGATAACGGACGGGTTGTTGGAGTCGTCGCTGGTCACGGGATAGCCGTACGGCAGGGATTCCACGATCAGCGGCACGTTCCAGCGATCGGCGGCCTGCGCCAGCTGCATCGCCATGATGTGCGTTTTCTCTTCATTAAATGCGCCGGGGAAGGTCATGCACACCACGCCTTCCGCAGCCACTTTCAGCGCATCCTCAATGGAAAAGACGGGTGTGGTATCGGGAACGGTATTATCAAAAATATTCACTGTGCTATCGACGCGTAATACAACGGGAACGCAATTGAAAACTTCGCGGAAATTTTTCAACATGCCATAAGTGACCAGCGCGCAGTCCAGGCCGCTTTCAACAAGGGCCGGAAGCTGATTTATCGTATTATCAATACCATTTGTTTTGCTTGAAAAATAGTAGCCATCCAGCGCCAGCGTGACGGATTTACCATCTTTTGCGAAAATACGAGAGAGACGACGTTCTTTAGACATTTTTTGACTCCTGAGATAGAAAAAAAACAAAAAGGCCCTCAGAGACTTTCGTCTCTGAGGGCCTTCGATTCACTTACCCTTTTGATAATCGTTCAGTAATCCAAACCATTATCAATTAATTTTTCAGCCTTATGGGTAGGGTTTAAATGGCATTTAATTTAAATCCGTTCCCTTGCTTGAATTAATTACTAGCATGCCAGAGTTCTTTCTGTCTAGCCGTTGTTGATAAACTGAGATGTTTATCACGAATTAAATTTGAGTTTTATCTTATCGATGCTGGCGAGTTTTGATATTAACGCCCATTTTGATTGTGCTTATACTGAGAGCAAAGACTCTACCGCCAGCTGCGCCAGCAGTAGCAGAAAGGCGAGCAGCGTCAGCCATTTCGCCGGATGCAGCTTGCGCTGCGGAATGGGAGTATTACGCAAACGTACAAACCATTGATTCATTTTCATGATTGACCTCCTGTCCCTGATGTCCATTAGCGAGAAGGGCAAAAATTGAGTGCCGATCTAATTGCCTGATACTAATGGATTAGTCGGCAATAACCTATGAATAAATGAAGCTGGTTTAGCTTTCATTCAATAATTGGGATAGAAATCATATCCATAAATACTAATGATAAGGGTCCGTTGATACGCGCGGTTACAGACCCTCATCCGGCTTTCCGTTGTTTACAGTCCTGGTCTCTGCCGCATCAGAGTTCATGGTCCCAGGGCGGGTTAGCTCCTGGCCTCGAAACCGTCACCGCGGCGGCGCGCATACCGAGATCGACCGCGCGGCGCACCTGATCACGTGACAGTGTCACTAGTTTCTCCTTCTCCAGGAGCCCGGCCTGCGAGAGGCTGGCGAGAATACCGGCATTCACCGTATCACCCGCGCCGACGGTATCGGCCACCGCTACGCGTATAGCGGGCACATGCAGATGAAAATCAGCGGTCCAGGCATCAGCGCCGTCAGCCCCGCGGGTGACCACGATAAGCTTCGGCCCCAGCGCCAGCCAACGGCGTATTACCTCGTGTTCTTCGCCGGGTTCGGCAAACCACGCGAGATCCTCATCGGAAAGCTTGACGATATCCGCCAGCGCGATCATCCGCATCATGCGCGCCAGGTGTTTCTGCCGGTCCGGGATGAAAATTTCACGAATATTAGGGTCGAGGAACATCACCCGACGCGGTGCTTCCCTTACCATCAGCGCTTCATAAATGCTGCCGCACGGTTCGGCGATCAGGCTGATGCAGCCGAACAGAACGGCGGAGACGTCATCCCCGAGCGTCGGCAGGTCGTTTTCGGTCAGCATTCGACCGGCGCTATTCTCATCGTAAAAGGTATAGCGGGCCTGACCGCCTACCAGCCTGACGAAGGCGAGAGTGGTAGGCAGCGGCGCGCGGGTTGAGGGCGAATAATCCACGCCGGAGGCGTCAAGCGTGTGGCGTAGCATGTCACCCATAAAATCGTCCGATAAACCGGAAAACAGACTGACCGCCACCCCCTGGCGCCCGAGGGCAATGGCGGTATTGAACGCCGCGCCGCCGGCGCAGGGCGTAAAGGCGGGAGCATTTTCACGGCTCCGGCAGGGCAGCATGTCGATGAGGGCTTCTCCGCAGCAGAGGATCATCAGTTATCTCCTTTACGAACCGTGACTACCGGCGGGGTTTCCAGCCGATCGGCTATCTGCATCCAGTTGTCGGCGAAGATCCCGCAGGCGGTCTTGATCTCGACGCCGACGGGGAGCTCCGGACACTCATTTTCGCCGTTGCTGCCCCAGTTAACCCATCCGGACTGACGGCGCTGGACTATCTGAAACGCGCCGGAGGGGCGGGAGGTCCACCAGATCATCGCCCGGCCGCTCGCCGAATCGTACTCGACGGTTTTACTGGCCGGCCCGGGGAAGATGGTTTCATCCGCGACAGCGGAAACGTTAACGGGCGAGTTGGTCAGCAGCCATTCCCGCTCGGTCAGATCGGCCCGAAGATGCGCGCGGGCGCGCACCTGACTCAGCCGCTGGCGAATCTCCGCTTCATCCAGCACGTGCTCCCAGCGGCAGAACATCCGCCAGTAGAGATCCCAGTGGGCAGAAGCCATATCGGCGAGCTGTTCGCGGAATTCGGCAAATTTCGGGCTTTGATTTTCCGACGTGGCGACGGTATTGGCCACCATGGCGACCAGCTCTTCGGCGTAGGGGTCGCCCGCACGATAGCGGGTGCCCCCGTACGCCGCGAAGCGATCGAACAGCAGTTTTCCCGGGCCGCTCTCAAATTCGTCGCCGACGGTGATCTTGTTGGTCACTGAACGGCCGTTGATGATCGTCGAAAAATCATCTACACAGTAGCGCCGCTGAAACCAGGGCGTGTTCCAGCTAAATTTCCAGTCGATGGCGAAGCGCTTACCGCGCAGCTCCGGTAATAATCCGTCGGGGATCGCGCCGCGCATGCGGTAGTGATGATAGACAGGACCCTGTTCAACGATCTCAATATCAACGACGGTATGCTCCGGCGGGTTAATCAGCCCGTTCTCCGGGGTAAAGAACGGACCGTAAAAACCGCCGATGGCATTATTCCCCGAAGGAAGCAGTTCGACGCCGTCCTGCAGAGCGCGGAAATGGCGCAGCCCCCATTTTGATGAACCGACGCCCTGAGCGGTTCCCCGACACATTTCCAGATCGAAACAGCCGGTATTGAGGCGCACAAAACAGTCGCTCTCCCGGCCGGGCAGCGTTTGGATACCGGATATTTCATCGACTTCAGCTGCCGTGAGCGGCCGCTCAAGCCGCATCTTAAAGGTACCGCTGAAGCTGACCGTCGCGATAAAAGCGGTACTGCTTGTCGACGATTCATGTTCGAGACGCTGGCAAAGGATCCGCTCGTCTTCACCGGTAATGGCCCACCACAGGGGTTCCGCTAGCCTCTCAGGGAGGGTAAACGTAATCGGTTCGCGATCCCGGGGGCCATTCATCGGATCCGTCAGGGTAATGTGGTATGTCATGGGGTTTACTCCATCAGATTTTAAGCAAACGAAAACCCGCCGCCGATGCGGCGGATAGACAAAGCGTCAGGGAAAGCTAGCGGGGACGGGCGATCTCTTTTTTCCGCCAGAAGGTAAACAGTTCCGGATGCTGCTTCAGTCCGTCAATCGCCACGGCGAGTATGATGACGATGCCTTTGATTAAGAGTTGGGTGAAAAAGGGCACGCTGAGCAGAATCAGACCGGTACTGAGTACGCCAAGTATTATCGAGCCAATCAGAGTGCCGATAATTCGCCCGCGCCCACCGGCGAGGCTGGTACCTCCCAGGACAACGGCCGCAATGGCGTCCAGCTCATATCCCGTTCCGGCAGTAGGCTGGGCGGAAATCACCCTGGCGGCGAAGATAATGCCCGCCAGGCCCGCGCAGACGCCAGCAATCATATACACCGCCGCCAGCACGCGCTTGACCCGTACGCCGGCCAGGCGGGCGGCCTGGGCGTTGCCGCCGACGGCGTAAATGTGACGGCCAAAGCGGGTGCGTTCGAGAATGAACCACGCCAGCAGGTAAACCACCAGCATGATAATGACCGGGATGGGAATCCCGATAAGATAGCCGTTGCCCAGCTCGCGGAAGCTAAGGCTACTCGACACAATAGGCTGCCCTTCAGTAATGGTGTAGGCCATACCGCGCAGGAAGGTCATTGTCCCGAGGGTGACGATAAACGGCGCGAGGGCGAGATAGGCGGTGAGCACGCCGTTAAGCAGACCGCAGAGCGCGCCAACGCCAACCCCGGCCAGAATCGCCAGCGGCGCGGGGATCCCGGCCATCGCCGCCACCACCGAGACCACGCCGGAAACGGCGACGATCGACCCGACGGATAAATCGATACCGCTGGTTAAAATGACGAAGGTCATGCCCGCCGCCAGAATGGCGTTGACGGAAATCGAGCGGGCGATATTCAGCAGATTATCGACGCGGTTAAAGTTTGGCGCGAAGGTCGACATGAGGATCAGCAAAACCAGCAGGACGATTAAGATCCCCACCCGGTCCCACCATTTGGCAAAATCAAACGACGCTTTGACCGGCAGTTCCGTCACAGGTTTATTGTTGTCCATGGCATTCTCCGGATTGACTGGTAAAGGTTCCTGTTGCGTGCAGCATTACTTCTTCTTCCGTGGCTGTACATGAGGGGATCTGGTGGACGATTCGCCCGCCGCGCATGACCAGCACGCGGTCGCTGATGCCGATGGCCTCTGGCAAATCGGAAGAGATCACCAGGATGGCTTTGCCGGCGCGAGCGAGTCTGTCTATCAGCTCGTAAATTTCCCTTTTGGCGCCAATGTCCACGCCGCGGGTTGGTTCATCGAGGATAAGCAACCTCGAGTCGCGCAGCAGCCAGCGCGCCAGCGCCGCTTTCTGCTGATTTCCGCCGGACAGGGCGCTGACGGGCAGTTCAACGGCGTTTTCCCGCAGCCGCAGCCTGCGCATCTGCTCCAGGACGGCAGCGCGGATGGTTTTACGTTTAACCACGCCGCCGGCGACAAAGTGATCCAGCGAGCTGATATCAATGTTGTGCTCAACCGAATGACCGAGAAACAGTCCCTGGGTTTTACGGTCTTCGGTCACCATTCCAATACCGTCGGCAATAGCGGCGGTGGGGTCTGACGGCTGGCTCTCCCTGCCGGCAAGGCGCACGCTTCCCTGGCTGCGCGGATCGGCGCCGAAGAGCAGGCGGGCAACTTCGGTTCGCCCGGAGCCCACCAGACCGGACATGCTCACTACTTCGCCCGCGCTGACCTCAAAGGAGACCGGGCCGGTCGCACTGCCTGCCAGATCCCTGACTTCCAGCAGGACGTCGCCGGGCGTACGCGGCTCGTGCTGATAGAGATCGACGATTTGCCGGCCGACCATCATGCGCACGATATCGGTGGTTGAGACGTTGCCGAGGTTTTCCGTGCCGATCCACGTTCCGTCCCTGAAGACCGTGACCCGGTTTGCCAGCTGCCATACCTCTTCCATGCGGTGCGAGATGTAGACCATGCCGACGCCGTCCTGGCGCATCTGCGCGATCAATCGATAGAGCTGGAGCGTCTCCGCCCGCGACAGGGCGGCGGTCGGCTCATCAAGCACCAGCACTTTGGCGTTTTCACTGACGGCGCGGGCGATCTCCACCATTTGCTGACGCCCGATGCTCAATGATCCGAGCGGCGCCTGCGGGTCGATATCCGCGTTAATCCGATTCAGCTTCTCTCTGGCCTCCCGGTGCATCCGTTTGCGATCGAGAATCCCGGCGAAAGAGGTTGGCTCCTGGCCGAGAAACAGGTTTTCCGCCACCGTCATATCCGGCACCGTGTTCAGCTCCTGGTGGATAATGGCGATACCATATTTGCGCGCGTCCCGGGGCGTGCGAATATCAATCTCTTGTCCATCGATAAAAATAACGCCGCTATCGCGCTGCTCGTTTCCGGAGAGGATTTTCATCAGCGTGGATTTACCCGCGCCGTTTTCCCCCATCAGGGCATGGACCTCTCCGGCAAATAAATCAAAGCGTACGTTGTTCAGCGCGAGCGTCGCGCCGTAGCGTTTTGAAATCCCTTCCAGCCTGAGTAAGGGAGGTGATGATATGTCGGCCATTGTCTTTGCCCTCAGGGATGAACCTGAGGGTCATCCCGTTTGTTGCTTCTTAGAGTGACGATGTGATTACCAACCCGGATAGCTACCTACGTTATCGCGGGTGACCAGTACGCTTGGGATTAAAACGGTACGGGAAGCTATCGGTTTGCCGTCGACCATATCCTGAGCCAGCGTGATGGCCTGGCGCACCATTTCTCCCGGGTTTTGCGTCGCGGTGCCGATGAACGGCGAGCCGCTGCGCTTGAGTTCTTCAACCGCTTCCGGGCTACCGTCGACGCCGGTAACTTTGATCGCGCCGGCTTTACCCGCCTGTTCAACGGCCAGTACCGCGCCGAGCGCGGAAGGATCGTTCATGCCGAAAATACCGGCGACGTCAGGATTGGCCGTGAGCATGTCGGTGGTCACCATCAGGCCGGAAGCGCGGTCGTTGCGCGATGCCTGCTGGCCGACAATTTTGATATCCGGGTATTTTTGTGCGACGTTTTTACAGCCTTTGATGCGGTCGATAATGGTCTGAATCGGCGTGCCATCCACCAGCAGCACTTTGCCTTTGCCGCCCATCTGGCTGAACAGGTATTCGCAGGAGGTTTCCCCGGCCTGGATGGCGTTGGTCATGATCGCCGCGTCTGCGCCTTTAGCGGGCGTATCGACCGCAATAACGATAATTCCGGCGGCTTTTGCGCGCTGAATGGCCGGCTCGATCCCGGACTCATCGACGGCGGAAATAATGATGAGATCCACTTTCTGCTGAATAAACGCGTCAATCTGCGTGTTCTGGTTTGCCAGATCCACCTGCGCATCCTGGACGTTAAGGGTGGCGCCGATTTTCGCCGCGGCCTGCTTAGCGTTCCTTTCCATCGCGGAGAAGAAGGGGTTGGACATGTCCTGCACCATTAAGCCGATGCGGGAGATTTTTTTGCCATCCTGCGGCGCGGCGCTGGCTGCGGGAATAAACCCTGTCATGGTGGTGATTACCGCGGTAACCGCGACAGCCAGCCATGCTTTGCGAAGTTTGGTCATATTCTGCTCCTTTCATTTTCTTGTGGTATGACGTACGGCCAGGTGTGGGGATGCCTCAGAAATAATCCCCTGATGTTGTTTTTTTAATTGCGACTGATGACTTCAGCCGTTATTTACATCGCTAAAATGATGAGAGAGTGGCGGCAAAATTGTTTCGCACCGGGTAGCCCGCTTTTTGGCCGGGAGGGACAGAACCGCAAGAGCAACGTCTGTCGGCCCGTACAATGCCGTTGGGGCTACCGGTTGTCAGCCATCTCAATCATCTCTTTTTTAATGGTTATTCATTTTCTACAGCCGCAGGACTGGCGAATAACCAGCTCGGCGGGAACTTTACGCTGGGTATTAATTTCTCCTTTTGCTTCCGGATTAATTAACTGGATAAGCATTTCAGCCGACTGTCTGCCAATCTCTTCGCTGTTTTCATTGAGCACCGTGAGCGGAGGATTCAATAGCGGCGCCCAGTCGAATTCGTCATAGGCAATAAGGGCCATATCGCCGGGAATGGCTATCTGGCGCTGCTGAAGCTGTTTAAGTGAACCCAGCAGAATAGGGTTGTTACCGGCAATTAGCGCGTCCGGCAGCGATGTCTGCCGGTCCAGGTACCGGCTCAGGGTGTCCGCAGCCGACTGCGCATCGTTCTCCGTTTCGACAACCTCAAGCGTGGCGCCGCACTGCTCAGCGGCCTCGCGGATCCCGCGCTCACGTTCAAAACGCGTGGTCCAGCGGTCCGGGTAGATCAGCAACAGCCAGTTTTTATTGCCGTGCTGCGCCAGATGGTTCCCCACCAGCAGGCTGGCATGGTAATTGTCGGTTGTGACGCTGGGAAAGTTGTGCTCGCCGCGAGGAGGAGAGTCAACGAAGACCACCGGAATATCCCATTTCGCCAGCAGGCTCAGGCTCTCCGGCTGGAGCGTCACCGTCGAAATGATCCCGGCCATCCGCGATTCGATCAGGCGGTTAATCATGCGATCTTCCTGCGCCCGGTCGTAGATCCCGTTTACCGCGATATCGCCAAGCACCACGGTCCACTGCGAAGGCTGCAGCATCTGCTGAATCCCGGACATCAGGTTGAGGTAGTAAGAGTTCGACGCATGGGCGGTAATCACCGCTACCGAATCTCTGCTCGAACGGCGTAGCGCCTGTGCCGCACGGTTAGGGACATAGCCGAGCTCGCGCGCCACTTTTAAAATCAGCTCCCGGCTATCATCAGCGACACCATCGCCACCGTTTAGCGCGCGTGAGACGGTGAACATTGAAAACCCCGTCGCCTCACTCACATCCCGCATCGTCGCTTTTCGCATTTTTCGCTCTCTGCAATTATGAAAATTACCCGTGATATAAACGGTTATTTCCTTAACCTAAACGTTTATGAGACAAAACATAAACGTTTAGGTTTGTTTGATCAGTGAGCCGCTTCTCGTTTTGTGAACAGAAGATAAACAATGCTGTTTATGAATGAATTCCAAGTGTTTATTGATTTAATGCATACTTTTACCCTGAGCCGCTTTGTTACGCTTAGGCCCATCCATTGGCGGTAAGACAGGGTAGTCGTGTTGGAAATCTTTCTTTAACCCACTGAAAAGTATTAATTAAATATTTTTCACATCGCAAAAATCACGGTCCGTTATCGGCGGATCCGCTTTTGTATGGGTTAAAAAAGGTTCACCATGAAAGTCACATGGAACGTCAGCCCTGTGGGCTACCAGCTGATTAGCAAGCGCTGTCCCGCCTGTCATGGGCAGCAGGATTTCACCCCATCCGGCGCCTTCCGGGTCAATTCACAAAAAAAAATGCTCGATGTCTGGAGTATCTATCAGTGCGTCCGCTGCGCGTATACCTGGAACATCAGCCTGTTCTCTCGTTTACCGGTCAGCAAAATCAATCCGCAGCTCTACGAGCGATTTAGCGCTAACGATAAATCTGCCGTTGAGGCCTATTCTCACGATCTGCTGGTGCTGCGGCGTAATCGCGCGTCACCATCGGGATCGCCTGAATTCGTGGTCAAGGAGCGCTGGCGAATCAACCTTGTTCGCGCTTCTCAGGTGAGAGTGGAGGTCATCGTTGCGCGGGCCTTTCAGACCAGCCTGCTGTCGGTGCTACGAAGTCAGCTGCGCCTTAGCGGTAGCGCGGTCCGTAAACGCCTTGCGTCGGGAGATATCAGCGGCATCACGCTGAAGGCGTTGCGATCGCCCAGACTGAGGCCGGAAGGATATACGCTGTACATCACGAGGGAGGTTCTTCTCGCTCACAGGCGTATTCCGTTGTCTGCAGACCCGGAGCGCAGAAGACGATAGCCAATGCCCCCGGGTAGTGTTTCTATCCGGGGAGCAGGCTCGCAAAAATCACTGCGAATTACCATAAGGGGAAAATTAACCTTGCCTTCATTACTGTGCATTTATACAGTTTATAGCGGCGGCACGGCGAGAGTAACGATCGCGACAGCGAAGAGCTGGCCGGATGCTGCGACGGCTGATTCTGTTGACCAGGGTGAGAATGAGATTTATGGATACGCGTAAAGAAGTGCTGTTTGTGCTCATCGAGGAGTATGCCGACTGGGAGTTTGCCCTGCTGGCGCCAGGGCTGCGCCGGGGATTTGGCATATGGGAGCCGCAGTATGATGTCAGGACCGTTGCCGCGGATGCGGGGCCGGTGATGTCTATTGGCGGGGTCCGTTGCCTGCCGGATTATACCTTCGAGACGATACCCGATGATTACGCCGCGCTGGTGCTGGTGGGCGGTATGAACTGGTGGGGGGAGGAGGCCCGGCGGGTGGTGCCGCTGGTAGAGCAAGCGCTGGCCCGGCAGATCGTGGTTGGCGCGATATGCGACGCTTCGGCATTCCTCGGCGCGCACGGCTTTCTCAATGATGTCGACCACACCTCGAACGGGCTGGCCTACCTGCAGAACAGAGCAGGCTCCGCCTACAGCGGCGCTGCGCGCTACCGAAACGTGCCTTCGGTTCGCGATGGCAACCTGGTGACCGCCAATGGGGTTGGTTTTGTGGATTTTACCTGCAATATGCTGGCGGCATTAAACGCGACGCAGGCGGGCGAGATCGAAGCGATGCGGGCGGCGTTTACGTCGGGCATGTTTACTGAAGGCTGAGTCAGAGACGACCGCAGCTGTACGGCAACGGGCTGAAAATGCTTTTCTCGTGGGCGCGCCGTGAATGACTGATGAGCGCCGAAGGCGAAACAGGCGGAACCTGGCGGCTCGGGCCCGGCGCGATATTCAGCAACGCGCAGGGTTTCGCCATGCGCTCATGCGCTAACCCTGCCTTTACTTGCCGGTCTGCGGGCTTAGCCTGCGTTTGCGTAATACACAAACGCCAGCTTATTGCCGTCCGGATCTCTGACATAGGCGCTGTGGAAACCTTCACCGTACTGCGGGCGGTGGCCAGGGGCGCCTTCATCTGTTCCCCCGAGATTCAGCGCCAGCTGATGCAACTGCTGAATATGCTCAACCGAACGAGCGTTCAGGGCCACCATCACGCCGTTACCCGTCGTCGCTCGCTGTTGGTTGAACGGTTTGCCAACGCACAGCCCGATGGTGCGGTTTCCGCTGAATGTCCCCCACGATGCGCCTTCATCGCTCCGACCGCTCTGCGGATGCCCCAGCATCTCCATCAACGGATCGTAAAAACGAATCGCGCGTGGCAGATCGTTAGTGCCGAGCATGATGTAAGAAAACATGGCTCCTCCTCATTGTTGGTTTGAAGGTCGATGCCAATCTAGCAGCAAGGAGAAGATCATGCAGGCCTGGGGGCTAAAAATCATACCCTCATCGCGATTATTCCGCGATTTTGCCTTGCGCGTGGGGCGGCGACTCAGCTCAGGTCGTGCAGATCTTTCTCGTTTGGCGGCAGCAGCGCTATATCGTGGAAATTAACCCGTAGTCCGCTACGCTGCGGCGTGCAGCACATGACGCCGATCTTTACCGTTCCGCGGGGAAAGGGACACAGCCGCAGCAGCGGCCACTGACGGCCATCAGTAGAGTACTGCAGGCGCAGCGCTTCCCCCCGACGGGTCAGGCGCAGCCAGAACTCTCCGGGGTCGCCTGGAAAAACACCGGTCGCCCAGTCTGATTTTCCCTGTGTCAGTACGCTGCCGATAGCGGGCGCGCCGTCGTTGTACTCTATACCGGCCTTGAGCCAGCTTTGTGCGTCCTGCATAAGTATGAGCCCCGCCTGGTCATACAGGGTGCTGAAATCGGCGCGGACCCGCACCTGAAAGGTGAAATCCGCTACGGCCTCCGTTGCGTAGATATGGCCGGAGAAGCGTTCAAATCCGTACCAGGTTTCGCGCCAGAAGTCGGTTTGCGCATCGGTGACTACGCTGAGTACGCCTTCGTCTTGCGACCATGTCGCGGGTTCGTTAATCCAGTGAAATACCTGATGCATCAGGCCTCCTGTCTTTGCTAAATAAGCGTTAAAAACCGCAGCGTGTCCTCGTCAGCCTGCTGCGCAAGGCGCGCATCCCACGCTGAACTGTCGGCATCGCAAAAGCCGTGCTGCGCATTGAACATCCGGCTGGTCACGGAGGGATTTTTCTCCAGCTCGTTTTGCATAACGCAGGGATCGAATGCCGGTTCATCGCGGGCGATGATGACAAACGTCGGGCAGGGGGGCGCAACGTCGCTGTAAAGGCGGATCCGCGATCCATAATGGCATACCGCGGCGTCGCAGAGTCCGCTCCTCGCGGCCAGCCAGGCTAAGGTGGCGCCCACGCTGTAGCCGATAAGGATTAGCGTGCCGTATTTCGCTCTAAGCTCGGCCAGCAGTGACACAATGGCGGCGGTATCAAATCCGACGTTATCAGAAAAGTGGCGCCAGGCCTGCTCCTGCTGCTCATAGGCGAACGGCGCAGAGTGAGAAAAAAGCGCTGGCGTGTACGTATCGAAGCCGCGGCTGCGCCAGGTCGCGGCGGTTCGCTGAATATGCGCATTGATGCCGTAGATTTCATGCAGCAGGACGATGGCTTTATCGCAATCAGGTAACATAAATGCGCCTCTGGCGGATAAATTGGGTTTATCTCCGGTCGGATGGACAGTTTATCAGGGCTGAAGCCTGTAGTATAAACCTACCTGCCCGGCAGGTTACTCGTGCATCCTGGTCTGTGATTTTCCTTCGCGGACGATCGCCGCGATGCGGCATCACATTAAGGTACCGTTTTTTTAGCTTATCTTTTACCACGTTAGCGAGGCCGTATGAATTTGAACCGTGCCGATATGGCCGACCTTATCTATTTTTGCGCCATCGCACGCCATCAGAATTTTAGTAAAGCTGCCGTTGAACTTGGGGTGAGCGCATCGACGCTGAGCCACGCTATCAAGGGATTTGAGGCGCGACTGGGCGTGCGTCTGCTGAACCGCACGACCAAAAGCGTTTCTCTGACGGCGGCCGGCGAAAGCCTGGTCAACGCGGTAAGCGAGCCGCTCGCTTCAATCGATGTCGCGATTGAACAGCTCAACCCCTTCCGCGATTCGCCGGCGGGTCATATTCGTCTCAACGTCGCCGTTGAGGCGGCCACGCTGCTGCTGGCCCCGATCCTGCCTGTTTTTGCTGAACGTTACCCCGATATTGAGCTGGATATCGTGGCCAGCAACCGCATTGTTGACGTGACGGAAGCGCGGTTTGACGCAGGGATCCGCTATGGCGGAACCGTGCCGGAAGATATGGTGGCGCAGCGTCTGTCCGCCGATGTACGCTGGGTGGTCGCGGCATCCCCGGAATATCTTGCCCGCTTTGGCGAGCCCCTGCATCCCAACGATCTTCACCAGCACCGCTGCGTCAGCAATCGTCTGGGAAATAACCGGATTTATAAATGGGAGTTTGAGCGTGGCGAAGAGCAGCTCACCGTCAAAGTGCCGCCGCTGTTAACGGTCGATCTGGCGGAGACGGGCGTGGTGGCCATTCTGCAGGGGTTCGGCCTGATGTACTTGCCAGAACCGCTGATAGCAGAGCACGTCAGCGCAGGGCGCCTGCGTCTGGTGCTGACTGACTGGGCCTCATACGGACCGGGATTCTATATCTATTACTCCAGCCGTCATCAGGTGCCCACCGGGCTGCGCCTGTTAATCTCCCTTGTGCGGGAAATGAAACCGCTGGGTCTGTAGCCCGATTGATGAAAATAACTCACAGCCCCATTCGATAGCGAGGGCTGGCTCCTTCTTATTCCGCGCCTTACCCTGTGGCAAAAGAGAAGGAGAGTTTGATGAACTATTCTTACCGCTGTATTCCCGGTCTGTTCTGGCTTTTGGCCGTCACCGCGTTTCTGTTTAGCTTTACCCCTGCCAGCCGTGCCGCAGAGGCTCACACGCTGGTTATTGTCTCTCATCCTTATCCTGGCCAATCGGTCATGACCAACGGTCTGGAGGACGCTGCGCGAAGCGTGCCCGGCGTGACCGTACGCAATCTCGAAGCGCTTTACGGCTTTGACAGCCGAAACATCAATGCCGATGAAGAGCGACGGCTTATGCGGGAACACGCGCGCGTCGTTTTTATTTTCCCGGCCCACTGGTTCAACATCACGCCGATGATGAAGGCCTGGCTGAACGATACCTGGGGCAGCGTAGGGCCGGGAATATGGCAGGGCAAAGAGATGATGATCGTCACGACGGCCGCGGGAGGCGAATCCACCTACGGCGAGTCCGGGCGGATCGGCGTTAGCCTGGCCGACGTCTTTACGCCGATGAAGGCCAGCGCGTTGCACGCGGGCATGACCTGGCTTCCCCCGCTGGCTTTTGAGAATGCCAGCCGCAGCCGGCTTCCTGAGTACCAGCGCCAGCTGGTGGAAAGGCTGACGAATTAATATGCCGATGAGGAATTTATCGTGAAAGCTTTTATTGCCGCTGCCGCCATGTCGTTGATGCTGGGCGCTCCCGTCCTGGCTGAAGAAAAAAGAGGTAAAAAAATGGCGCCATTTAGCCCAACCCTGTTGTCCGTTGAAGATGTTCAATCCGTCGCGCCGGCGCTTGCCCGTTTCGGTAACGAGGTGTTGACAGAGGATCTTTGGGCGCGAAACGAACTCTCGCGCCGCGATCGCAGCATCGTGACCGTCGCGATCCTTATCGCCCGTCACCAGCCTGCGGAGCTAAAACATTACGTTGATCTTGCCCTGAATAACGGGGTCGCAGCGGCTGAAATCTCTGAGATCGTCACTCATCTGGCTTTTTATTCCGGCTGGCCCAGCGCGATGTCCGCCGTTGCGGTGATGAAAGATATTTTTCTTGCGCGCGGTATTGGACGCGAGCAGTTGGCTGCTGCCTCCCCGGAGCTACTCCCTCTTAATCAGGCGGTGGAAAACCAGCGTTCAACAACCGTAGAACAGAACTTCGGCGCGATTTCCCCTGGACTGGTGAAGTTTACGACGCAACCGCTGTTTCTTGACCTGTGGCAGCGACCGGGGCTGAAGCCGCGCGACCGCAGCCTGGTGACGGTCAGCGCGCTGATTGCCGCCGGGCAAAGCGCGCAAATTGGCTACCACCTTAACCGGGCGATGGATAACGGCCTCACCGCGGAAGAGGCGGGAGAGGTCGTTGCGCATGCCGCTTTCTACGCCGGCTGGCCAAACGCCTTTTCAGCAGTAGCGGTGGTCAGTGAAGTCCTGCGCGCTCGCGGCCTGGTAGGGTGAGCGGATGCTGAAAACGCTCGGTGCGGTGCTATCCATTTTGATCATGATGACGGGCGCGGCATCCGCCGCCGGCAGGGAGAACGCGGTGAAGATTGAGTTTGTATTTAAAGGCGTCACGGTCGTCGGCTTGCTGGATGAGAGCGCTGCGGCTAATGCGTTCCTGGCGCAGTTGCCGATGACGGTGAAGCTTGAGGATTATGGTTCAACGGAAAAGATCGCCTGGCTGCCGACGAAACTGCGCCGTGCGGATTCTGGCGCTTCAATGACCCCACGGCGCGGCGACATCGCCTATTACGCGCCGTGGGGCAATCTGGCCATTTTTCGCGAGGATTTTCACCACTCGCCGGGGCTGGTAAAGCTTGGCCGGGTGGTCGAGGGGCTTAAATCGCTTGACCAGCCGGGCGCTGCGATGGTGACTATCAGCCGGTCTGCTGAGTAGGCGCAGCGCGTAAATTAAACCGATCGTTATTTCACTTCAGTATGATGAATGAAGCTGTCCAGGATATGGACAGCTTCATTGCGTCGCGATATGCAGCTATTGCTGTCCGCTGAGGATTATCTGTCAACCGGCCTCCCGTATCGGCGAAAATCATCTACACTTTTCCAGCCAGGTCATTTTCAAACCTAACGAGACACTATCGTCACCGGACAGAACATCCAGCCTTTACCCCCGACCAACTGCAGGCGTCAGGCCCGCAGCCTTGTTTTCTCTATAGAGGAGTTTGTAACATGGCATTTGTGACAACCAAAGACGGCGTCAATATCTTCTTTAAAGACTGGGGCCCGAAGGAGGCGCAGCCAATCGTATTTCATCATGGCTGGCCCTTAAGCGCCGATGATTGGGATAACCAGATGCTGTTTTTCCTGGGAGAAGGCTTCCGGGTGATTGCGATTGACCGACGCGGTCACGGTCGTTCCGATCAGGTCAGTGAAGGTCATGATATGGACCATTATGCCGCCGATGCGTCAGCGGTGGCGGAGCATCTGGATCTGCATAATGCCGTGCATATCGGGCATTCCACCGGCGGCGGGCAGGTCGCGCGCTACGTTGCGCAGTATGGTCAGCCGCAGGGACGAGTGGCTAAAGCAGTGCTTATCAGCGCGGTTCCGCCGCTGATGGTAAAAACGGAGAGCAATCCTGGCGGTACGCCAATCGAGGTATTTGATGGTTTTCGCAAAGCGCTGGCCGCCAACCGCTCGCAGTTTTATCTCGACGTGGCGTCCGGTCCGTTCTATGGCTTTAACCGCGATGGCGCGGAGGTGTCCCAGGGCACCATTCAGAACTGGTGGCGGCAGGGCATGACCGGCAGCGCGAAGGCGCATTATGATGGAATTAAGGCGTTTTCTGAAACCGACCAGACCGAGGATTTAAAAGCCATTACGCTGCCGGTACTGGTGCTGCAGGGCGATGACGATCAGGTTGTGCCTTATCAAAACGCCGCCATACTGCAGGATAAGCTGCTGCCGAACAGCCAGCTAAAAATTTACCCCGGCTTTCCGCACGGTATGCATACCTCGCACGCCGATGTCATTAACGCCGATCTGCTGGCGTTTATCCGCGCGTAGCTGCGGGATAAAAAAGGCCGCCACCCGGCGGCCTTGCACACATATCAGACCTGATTCAGGCTTTCATGCTGGAGGATTTTCAGCATTTCATCCTTCAACAGAAGTTTTTCTTTCTTCATATGTACAAGCTCGAGACTGTATCCTTTACCGTCGACGCCTTCTATGCGGGAAATGTCGTGATCGAGTGCATTATGTTTTTCGAATAGCGACTGAAAGCGCGGGTGCGTGGTTTTCAATCGAGAAATTAGCTCTCTGTATTCTGGAAACATGTACCTTCCTTGTTGATGGTGATAAGTGTGTACGCTGACACACACATTCAGATTACCCATATGAAAAAAATGGTAATGCGAACGAAGTCGCGTTTATGTTACGTAACCATGAAATCTTAGGGGCCGGATGCGGCCTGGAGGCATAGATGACAGTTGAAGAACCTACCATTGCGCTGATAGGCCCGGGCGCAATTGGTACCACCATCGCCGCTGCGCTGCACGAGGTAGGCCGTACGCCTCTGGTATGCGGCCGCCGTGCGCACCCGCAGCTGTCGCTGCGTTTCGATGGCGGGAAGATTGTGGTGCCGGGCCCCGTCGTGACGGAACCGGCATCGGTCGCCGCGCCGGTAGACCTGGTCTTTGTGGCGGTAAAAGCAACGCAAATTGCGGCGATTGCGCCGTGGCTGAAAGCGCTCTGCCACGATCGCACGGTTGTATGCGTGCTCCAGAACGGCGTTGAACAAAAGACGCAGTTCGCGCCTTACGTCGCGGAAGCGACCGTGCTGCCATCGGTCGTCTGGTTCCCGGCACAGCGTGAACCGGAAGCGTCAGTCTGGCTGCGGGCGAAACCGCGGCTGACGCTGCCCGATGTTCAGGGGGCTGAACGGGTGAAGCATGCGCTACGGGACACCCGCTGTGAAGTGGACGTCAGCGCTGATTTCCTCTCCGTTGCGTGGCGCAAACTGCTGCAGAATGCGGTCGCTGGTCTGATGGTGCTGACGGGGAGGCGGGCAGGGATGTTTGCCCGCGATGATATCACGGCGCTGGCTTTAGCCTATCTGCAGGAAGGACTGACGGTGGCGCGCGCCGCAGGCGCCAGCCTGGACGATGGCGTAGTGCAGGAAATTCTCGCCGGTTTCCATCGCGCGCCTCCGGACTTAAGTACCTCAATCCTCACCGACCGCGAGGCCGGGCTGCCGCTAGAGTGGGATATTCGCAACGGAGTCGTGCAGCGGTATGGTCGTATTTACCATATTCCCACGCCGCTCAGCGATGTGATTGTGCCGCTGCTGGCCGCCGCCAGCGACGGGCCGGGCTAAAGGCGCGGAACACAGGCGTGATAACGATTCCCGGGATCAGATTGATTCCGCCAGCCGGTCGACAACCACTTTGCCGCTATTATCAAACTGGGTGATGCGGTAATTCACGCAATAGGAACGACGGGTGGTAAATTGATTGAATAACGCCACCCGGCCTTTTTTATCACCATTTTTATTTACAATAATCCACTCGGTGACATCGGTTGAATTCGCTTTACCGCTACTAGCGTCCTGCTGTTCCACCAGACGATCCTCTTTTTCTACCTTCAAAAAATCTCGTAACATTTATTTATCTCCGCTCATCATTGTTTTTAACAATACTCTTTTTGTCGATTCATTCAATTAAACATTTTAATCAAAGCCATGGATTATTAGTCAGGAATGCATTGGCTTTGTGAGTGTGTATCCCATTGAATTTAAGTAACATAAATTTAATTACCTCAACCGGAATACGTATGTTTTTCCATGAGTAACGGTTTTTTTAGCCCGAATCTATTTATGTGACAACGTCACATAAATGTTAATGTCGACCTACCTCACAGATAAGAATTTAATATGATTGATGCGAACTTGATCACTTGACTGGTCAAGTGGGGTGGACCTATGTTGAAAGCACCTTCTTATCCGTTCCTGGGAGCAAGTAACATGGGCATCATTCGAACGTTAAACGGGGATATTTCCGCTCATCAGCTGGGCGTCACCTACAGCCACGACCATATCTACTGTATTCCGCCCTATTGGGCCGAGCGTCAGGATGACGATCTGTTACTCGACGATCCGCAGGCATCAGAGCGTGAATTAAGCGACTTTCGTGAGGCGGGAGGCAGCGCCATCTATGACGCCACCGCGCCGGACTATGGTCGTCAGGCTGCAGCCGTCGCCGCCATGGCGCAGCGCCAGCAGCTGCATATCATCGCCACCGCCGGTTTCAACAAAGGTTTTCTCTGGAGCAGCAAGCGGCCGGGCTCAGCGCAGACTTTTGCCGAATGGATTGAACATTCAGAGGTTGATGAACTGGTTGAACACGTCTGTCGCGAGGTCACTGAGGGGATAGAGGGCACCGAACATCGGGCCGGCGTGGTGAAATGCGGCACCGGCTATAACGCCATTTCCCCGCTGGAAGAAAAAACCATGGAGGTTATCGTTCGCGCCCAGCAGCGCACCGGCGCGCCGATGCACAGCCATACGGAAATGGGGACGATGGGACTCGAGCAGGCGCGGATCTTCAAAAAATGGGGGCTGGATTTATCCCGCTTATGTTTTGCCCATATGGATCGCAACCCTGATCCATGGCTGCACCGTCAGATCGCCAACACCGGGGCGTTTCTCTCTTTCGACGGTATCAGCCGCATCAAATATCACCCTGAGCATATCCGCACCCAGGCCATCCTGGCCCTGTGCCAGCGGGGTTATCAAAAACAGATCTTAATCGGCGGTGATTTTGCCCGTAAATCAATGAGCGCCCACTACGGCAAGGGGGGACTAGGGCTGAAGTTTATCCTTAGCGACTGGCGACCAAGATTCCTTGAAGAGGCGCGGGAAGCTGGATTTGACGGCGAAGCGCTGCTGCACGATTTCTTCGTCGACAACCCGGCTCGTTACCTCGCTTTTGCCTGAGGAGGCGTGATGAAGCTGCATCATTTAAACGAACGCGAGGCCCGGCGGGCGCTACAAAAGGCGCGGATAGCCTTATTGCCGCTCGGCGCCGTCGAACCGCACGGCGACCACCTGCCGCTGGACACCGATAACCTGCTCGCCGAGCGATTCTGCGCGCTGATTGATGAACAGTTGGGCGAGTGCGCCCTGAGCCTGCCGGTTGTTTCCTACAGCCAGGTCTGGTCTCTGCGCGGTCACGCGGGCGCGATTGATATCGGTAATGGACGGCTGACCTCGCTGCTGGTGTCGCTGGCGGAAAACATGGCCAGCTACGGTATCACCACCACGGCGGTGATTAACGCGCATTACGGTAATTTCGACGCCATTAAAGCCGCTTCCCGCCAGCTTAAGGAGCAGGGCATCACGCTGCTTGGCTACAGCTGGGCGGGGATGGATGAGGAGGTAAAAAAGCGGCAAACCTCGGCGGTGGCTTATCCCGGCTATATGCATGCCGACGAAATCGAGACTTCATTGATGCTGGCGCTGGCGCCGGAATTCGTCAACATGACAGAAGCTCGCCAACACTATCCTGATTTTCCGCAGAATTTTCGCTATCAGCCGATACCCTGGACCGCGTTCTCTGATTATGCGGTGCTGGGCGATCCGACTGCCGCCAGTGAAGATAAAGGGCGCGCGTTTGTCCAGCGTGCGCTGGAAACCACGCTGGTTTCCATCCGCCAGCATTTAGCGCAAGGAGCCTCTTATGATTGATCGTCAGGCAATAAACGTCGACTGTGCGGCCAACTGCCCGGAAGAGGCCATCCGCGAGGCGGGGGAGGCGCTGTGTCGCGCGGGAGCCTGCAGCCCGCAGTACGTCCAGGCAATGGTCGATAGCTACCGCGAGCTGGGCCCCTATTTTGTCATTGCCCCCGGACTGGCGTTGCCGCATGCCCGCCCGGAGCAGGGGGCGAGGAAAGCGCAGATCAGCGCGATCAGGCTGCACGAACCGCTGGCGTTTGGTCATGCGGAAAACGATCCGGTACAGGTGGTGCTGGGGTTGTCGGCAACCAGCAGCGATGCGCATATCCACCTTATCCAGCATATCGTGACCGTACTCAGCGATGAAAATAACCTGCATACCCTGATGCATTCTCGCGACCCAGAACAACTTTATCAGTTGCTAGCCAGCGGCTCGCAGCGTTTGTAGCGTGATTAACACGGAGTGAATAGCGATGAAAATTCTGACAGTCTGTGGTTTAGGTATGGGCTCCAGCCTGATTTTAAAAATGAACGTTGAGGCGGTGTTAAAACAGCACGGGATTCAGGCCTCCGTGGAACATATGGATGTCTCTTCCGCCGCGTCGGCCAACGCCGATGTAGTGATAACCAACGCGGAACTGATAGATAACCTTAAGCATCTGTCCTGTCCGGTGGTGGTGGTGAACAACTATATCGATAACGCCGAAATTACTGCGGCGCTGACCCAGGCGAACATTCTGCCCGCGGGAGAGCCGTCATGAGCGAGTTTCTTGGCGTGCTACGCTGGATCACCATCAATATATTTGGTGAAGCGTCGATCTTAATTGGCCTGATTGTGCTGCTGGGCCTGGTGCTGCAAAAGAAATCGCTGGCGGACATTGTGTCCGGCACCCTGAAGGGCATTCTGGGCTTTCTGATCATCGGCGCGGGGGCCGGGATTATCGTCTCCGCGCTGCTGATATTTCAACCGATCTGGACCGAAGTCTTCGGGCTAAGCTCGATGAACCTGACCAATATTATTGGCCAGGCGCGCTTCAGCGAACGCTACGGCAGCAGCGTGACCATCGCCATTGCCGGCGGATTCGCCATTAATTTGCTGCTGGCCCGGCTGACGCGCTTTAAATACATCTACCTGACAGGACATATGATGTTCTGGACGACGATGATCTTTGCCGGGGTGATGGTGAACACCGAGCCCGCTATTTCAGCGGTGCAGCTGACGCTGATGCTAACGGTGATTATGGGGCTCTACTGGACCCTACAGCCCGCGCTGGTTCAGCCCTGGGTGCGGAAAATCACCGGTAACGACAACGTGGCGCTGGGGCATACTTCCGCCTCGGTCGCGCTGCTGGGGGCGATTTTCGGCCAGATATTTGCCCGCAACAAAATCAGCTCCGAGGATATTAAAGTTCCTAAAAAACTTGGTTTTCTGCGCGATTCCAACGTGGTGACCGCGTTAACCATGGCGCTGTTGTTCTTTATTGGCACCTTTATTCTGCAGATAAAAGGCACGCCGAAAGCGGCGGAGATCCTGGCGCAATCGGGCGACCTGAGTTTCTACATTTATGCCCTCAAACAATCGCTGATGTTTACCGGCGGCATCGCCGTGGTGCTGCTTGGCGTACGGATGTTTATTGGCGAAATGGTGCCGGCGTTTAACGGCATCGGCTCGCGGCTGGTCCCCGGCGCAAAACCGGCGCTGGATTGCCCGATACTGTTTAACTTTGCGCCAAACGCGGTGGTGCTGGGGTTTGTCGGCGCTTTTGTCGGCTCGCTGCTGTGGCTGACCCTGATCGGCCGCTATACCGGCTACGTCTTTATTCCCAGCATGATCGTGATTTTCTTTCACGCCGGGACGGCGGGGGTCTTCGGCAATATTACCGGAGGCTATAAAGGCGCGCTGCTGGCGGGGTTTATCACCTCCACCGTGGTCGCCTGGGGGCAGTATTTCTGCGTCACCGGCTTTATCGACCATACGATCCCGGATACCGCGCTATGGGCAGGCGACAGCGATATGTTTGTCCTCGCGCCGGTCATTCATCTTTTAACCCGCCTGCTGGCGTTCTGATATCGGGAGGAAGTCTATGAGTCAGGCACTGAAACAGTACTACAGTCAGATCCGCCAGAAGCTGGCTTTTCTTGAGCAGCGCCCCGATGAACTCACCCGGGCGGCGGAAATCATGTCCCACAGCATTATGGGGCAGCGCAACATCTTCGTCTTTGGCGCCAGCCACGCCGGGATTCTGGCGGAGGAGATGAGCTATCGCGCGGGCGGTCTGGCCATCATCAATCCGCTTTTTACCCCTGCGCTAATGCTTAACGTCAGGCCGTTAACCCTCACCAGCGCGGTGGAAAATGTGGAAAACCTCGGCCGGGTACTGGTGGAGCAGTCGCCGCTAAGGGCTGAAGATACGCTGCTGATCCACTCGGTTTCCGGGCGGAATGCCATTACCATTGACGTCGCGCTGGCGGCGAAAGCCTGCGGCGCAAAGGTTATCGCGATTACCAGTCTGGCGACGGCGGCGCGCGTGACCTCTCGCCACTCCAGCGGCAAACTGCTGGTGGATGTGGCCGATATCACCATTGATAACCACTGCGAGTATGGTGATGCGGCGGTGAGCCTGCCGGGGATGGCGCAAAAAGCCGCACCGCTCTCTACCATCATGGGCGCTGCCATCGCCAACAGCCTGGTATTACGGATATGCGAAATCATGCTGGAAAATGAGCATATACCGCCCATTCTCGCCAGCGCAAACATAGACGGTAATCAGGCGATAAATCAGGATATACTTAGCGCTTACAGGAGCCAGATACACTACCTCTGAGTTGGAGCACAAGTATGTTTGAGTCGGATGGACTCCCTCTCTATTTAAGGATAAAAGACGTTATCCTGCAGCGGATCCTCTCTTTTACCTATGACGATAAGCTCCCGGGCGAACTGCTGCTCGCCGGGGAGTTTAAGGTGGCGCGCGGCACCATTAAACAGGCGATAGATTCGCTGGCCAGTATTGGCATGGTGTACCGCGAGCAGGGGAAAGGGACGTTTATCAACCGCGATGCGCTGCAGAAATACTACACCGACCTCCCGGATGTACTGACGACCTTTGCCCCGCCGGGCGAGATAGCCGTGGAAGTTCTGTCGCTGATTTCGACCATGGCCGACCGCCAGGTGGCGGAGCAAATGGGGCTGGATTTAGGCTGCCAGCTGATGCGTCTGGAACGGTTGTTAGTGCAGGGAGATCGGCCGGTTGGCCATGTGCTGACGTGGCTCAATGGCCGTATCTATAACGATCTTAGCCACGTGGACGGCAGCCGATCGCTGTATAAGCAGCTGCGGGAAACGTTCGGTTACTCACCGGCCAACGCCACGGAGCGCTATGCGCCGGTGTGCTGCGATAGCCGCACGGCAGGATTGTTAAATATTAAACCGGGTGTGCCGCTGTTTCGAATTGAACGGGTGGCCCGCGATCTGGATGATGTGGTGCTTGAATACAGCGTCACGCATACCCTTGACGCCAGCCTGTCGCTGCAAATCGCCACCAGCCAGAGCAGTATGAGCCCGCAGTGGGCCTGCACGATCGAAAAAGGACGTTAATCCGCCTCCCAGGCGAGAATATCGCCTGGCTGGCACTCCAGCGCCTGGCAGATTTTTGCCAGCGTATCGAAGCGGATGCCTTTCACCTTTCCGGATTTGAGCAAAGACAGGTTCTGCTCGGTAATTCCTACGTAGGCCGCCAGCGCTCTGGACGTCATTTTTCTCTCCACCAGCAATTTGTCCAGGTTAACCACTACCGCCATAGTCAGATGAACTCCTTATTCTCATTTTCCGCTCTGATCCCTTCGAGCATGGAGTGAAACGTCACAAATAACAAGCCGCCCGTCAGCAGCAGAACAAAATCGCTCAGCAAAAGAACGATCTGGGTGTAGGGGTGCGGCCAGTAAAAAACCAGCGGCACCAGGAAGCGAAACAGCGGCAGCAGGATCCCCATCCCCAGCATCGCCAGCGCTATTTTGCGTACCCTCAGCGCCAGGTCGAGGCTCAGAATGGTGCGCTTTCTGACGTATTGAGTGACGCGGATCCCCTGCCAGATTGCCCACGCGAACAACCCTGCGGGTAAATAGAGAAGCACCAGCAGCGCCAGCAGTTTAAAAGTTGGTGCCGTCAGACCGCTTTCATTACCGAGCGGAACCTCGGCAAATTGCAGCATATTCGCGAGGAAATACGATTCGCCGGTAAAATAGATCCACGCAGGCGTAATAAGGGCCAGAATAAAAAATAGCCGTAATATTCCAGCCAGTAAGAACAGACTAAGTTTGTTGCGAGTGTTTTTCACCTTTAACCTTCCTGAACAATGGCGCGATTACAGAAACAGCACGCCTAAGCATGACATAAGTATCAGAGATAAGACAACGTGCAGACCGGCCGCCCGGCGGGTCGGGACGTGAAACCACGGACGCTGCCAGACATCGAACAGACTGATGGCGATAAACGACGCCTGTATTGTCCAGGTCAACATCCGCATCAGATAGCCTGGCTTGCTGAGGTTATCGATCGTTTGTAATGACTCGGCAATATAAATAACGATGAACGTAAAGAGAACATAATTAATAAAGCGTATTTTGCGCTGCGCGAACCCGCTTCCGGAAATAAAGACCACCACTGACAGTAGCGTCAATATCGCCCACAGCATATTAATCCAGTTCATTGGTTTTCCTTAACGGCGGATGGCGTGGAGAGCAGGAGTTTGATGGCTGGCGCAATTACAGACCAGGCGGTATCCGAGAGGATTACGACGGCGATTTTACGCTCGGGGTCGAAGACCATGACGGCGGCATAGCCCGCTGACTGACCGTCGTGCCAGATGATATCCCGCCCCTTGATTTGGGTGGTGAACCATGAATAGCCTACCCGTGAGTCGGGATCGTCGGTCGCAAACCGCGGCGTCATGCCCTGGCTTCCGGCCAGTTTTCCCGCCAAAAGCGCCTGGGCGTATTTCGTCATATCGGCAATGGTGGAACGTACCCCGGCCGCGGGCGAGAAAGCGTTTGAAATCCACGGTGCTTCGCGTAAACCGGAAGCTGACCAGCCCGGAGCAAACGCTGCATCCGGCGGCGTCGTCTCTTGCGCCACGAGTGAATGACTCATCGCGATCGGCGCAAAGAGGCGCTGTTCCAGCAATTGTGCGAAGGGCCGGTGCGAGGCGCGTTCCAGCGCCAACCCCAGCAGTGCAAACCCCGAATTGGAATAATCGAAAATTTTAACCGTCGGTATCCGCGCCAGATTAATCATTTTCGGCAGGTCCTCACGGTCGTAGCGCCACGGATTTTCTCGCCTAACGATGGCGGTCAGCATGGCGATTTTTTGCGTAAGCGAAGCGGCGAACGGCGGCAAACCGGATCGATGCGATACCAGCTCCTCGAGGGTGATGTCCCTCGCCGGACCGACAAGTTCCGGCACCAGCTCGCCGACCCGCGTCGTTGGCGTGACTTCTCCGCGCTGGATGGCATCGATCAGCAGGCTGGCGGTCATGGTTTTGGTCAGGCTGCCAATCTCATATTGCCTGGCGTAATCAGCGCCCCAGAGGCCATAGCGAACGCCATCTGGGGTGATGAGCGCGGCGGCGACGTGACCGTGCGCGCCTTTAAGCAGCGGCGTTAAAAAGGCAACCAGCGCTTTGTCCCCGGAAACCTCCGCGGTCAATGGGCGGAAACCGGGTTGCAAGTAAATGCCTGTCGCAATCATGGCGATAAAGGCCAGGGCTGAACACAGAATTTGCCGGTCTCTGCGATAACGATACCCGATCATATTTTCTCCTTAAAATGAATATAACAGCAGTGAAGACAGGGTGTACTGGACCCGACTGCGCACCAGCGGGCTTCTACCCGGCTCGCTAAATAAGTACTCGACGCGGCCGTTAAAACCGGCAGAGAGAAGGTCGGTCAGATGCCAGGTGAGTTCGCTATAAACGCCGCCGTTTTGCCATCCGGCAGAGGGTGAATAGGGAGGAAACCCGGTTTGTGCTGCCTGACGCGCGCTGATGCCATAGTGCCCCTGTAGATACCCGCGACTGGCCCAGGTGATATCACCACCGACCGCGAGCGCGCCGTCACGCCAGCGCAACAGGGTCATTTCAGCCCCACTTGAAGCGGTTACAGGGTTGCCGAGCGCTTCACCGCCGTAATGCCGTTTTTGCGTTGCGGTTAGAGCGTTGGCCCACGCGGACCAGCCGTCCTGCCGGTAGCGCAGTCGCACTCCGGCCATTACGGTGGCAGGAAGATCGCCCATTCCACGTAGGTCATGATTTTTCCTGGCGGAAAAAGGGGAGTTAATGGTCTCTTTGCGCCCGCCGTCGCTGGTCACCTGCAGGCTCATGGAAAAGGGGGAATTCGGCGCCGGATCCCAGTTGAAGTCATTGCTGGTGAGCGCAAACGTACCAAAGTCCTGACTCCGCCATGTCACTCCAGCCGTCAGCAGCGGTCCGGGGGCGTAGCGGCTGGATCCCGAATAGAGTGGCGCAACCGACGCTCCCAGCCCGGCAAATCCGGAGATCTCGGCTGACATCGCCCGTGTGCACAACAGCACCCCTGCGAGTAAACCCCCGCGCAGCATTCTTCTGTCCATGACTTGCCTCTCCTGGCAATTGTGTCGGTGAAAGTGCGCGCAGATTATCCTGGTGTTTATTGTTTTACAATAAACTTTTATCGTTTTATGATTAATCGTAAGCGGGGGGTAAGTCAGCGGTCGAAGCGCGAGGAAGGGACGAAAAACTGAATCGTAGATTGCTCGCGCGACGATGGCTGACGGTTAAAGCATGCTGTTTCAGGGGATAAGGCGTGCGGCTCTCAGCTGAGCGAACAGGCGGAAAAACATGTCGTCGGTGGCCTGCATTTCCGTGAAGCCCGCCCGGCGTAGTTTGCTGCCATCGCCAAACATGTCGTAGTTCCAGCTAAAGACGAAATCGGCAAACGTACCGTCGTTGAGCCGTAAAATATCCGCCTCTACCAGATCCTGCCTGGCCAGTTCGCGCCACTGCGCGCGGTAATCAACAAACAGCTGATGAAAGGAGAGCCTGACCGGCGGCGCGGAGGGCAGTTCAAACCAGTCGGCGATGCGCGGCCACAGCTCGCACCAGCGCCAGAGATCGCCGTTATTGACGTTGAACGCCTGATTTTCCGCCTGCGGCGAGGTGGCGGCCCACAGCGTGGCATCCGCCAGCAATCCGCCATCAGTATGATCGACGATACTGTGCCAGGTTTGTTCCGAACCGGGGAAGCGCAGCGGTAAATTCTGCGCCCGACACAGCGAGGCGTAGAGCGCGATGCTCAGCGCGAGATTCATGGCATTGCCGGGCATCGTACTGCCGACCACGCCAGGCCTGAGCGCATTCCAGCGCCACGTTTTTCCGCGCTGGAACTGGCTGAGCCATGTGAGCTGAGCGGCATTAAATTCGGCCCCGGGTACGCCGGGATCGCTTTCTCGCGCCGGGGTTTTGAACGGACCAAGATGCGCGCCATAGACTTTGTATCCCTGCATCAGGCTTACCGTCCGCAGCGGTGAGGTTTTCTCAATGTTACTGACCAGATGGCGCAGCATGGCGACGTTCGGCTCAACCATTTCCGTCCAGTTCGCGGCGTTCACCCATGCGCTGTAAAAAATGTGGGTGATCCCGTTGAGCGATTGCAGTTTCTGCGCGCTGTGCCGCGCATCGAGTAAATCGACGTTGATGACGGGAATGTTATCCGGGTGGGGCGATGCATGGCGGCTGAGGCCAATAACCTCCCACCGATGGCGCAACAGCGTTTTGACCAGCTGTCTGCCTACAATGCCGCTGGCGCCGGCGACCAGCGCGATCCTGGGTTGCGGTTTCTTATTCACGTTGCTTCTCCAGATGGGGGACGGAGGCAGTGTGATATATTATTTATTTCACGAATACCCCATAAAATCGATGGTACTTATAAGAAGAATCATTAAATGAATAATAAGCTCAACGCCATTGCCACCTTCCTGCGCGTCGTCGAAGCGGGTTCTTTTTCGGCGGCGGCCCGCCAGTGCGGGATGAAACAATCCGCAGTCAGCCAGCAGATCGCGGCGCTGGAGGAGGAGCTCGGGGTGGTCTTGCTGCATCGAACGACGCGGGCGATGGCGTTGACCGAGCAGGGGGAAAGCTACCGGCGCGATATGCAGCTTTTGCTGGAAGCGATGCGCGACGCTGAAAGGCGCTTAAACCCCAGCGATAGTCAGCGGCAAGGCAGGGTACATGTGCAGCTACCGAGCGGTCTGGGACAGATCTTTTTGCCGCATCTGCTGGCGCTGCAGAAAATGACCCCCGGGCTGCATCTGACGCTTTCGCTTGATGACCGTATTGCCGATCTGGTTACGGAAGGGGTGGATGTCGCGCTGCGGTTA
This sequence comes from Klebsiella sp. BDA134-6, assembly GCF_015601345.1. Lineage (NCBI taxonomy): Bacteria > Pseudomonadati > Pseudomonadota > Gammaproteobacteria > Enterobacterales > Enterobacteriaceae > Klebsiella > Klebsiella sp. BDA134-6. Next base: position 3,036,857 of record NZ_CP064784.1, on the reverse strand, counting down.
AGCAGTGAACCGCCTCAAGGGCATGCGGCGCGCGTGCTGGCGCGTATTGAAACCGCGCTATTTGCCGCCCCGGGTTTTAAAGAACTGCATTGCGTGAGCGAACTGGCTGCCCATCCGCACGTACGTTTCAGCGGCATCGCGCAGGACGCGCCGCTGCGGCTGGTCTCGGGTGATAAAACGGTCGATGTGAAAGTCAATACCGTGTTTCGGGCTAACACCAGCGAAGCGCTGTTGCAGGCGCTGGAGTCCGGTATTGGCATTGGTGGCATGCAGTTGCCCCTCGCAGCCAACGCTTTGCAATCCGCGAGGCTGGTGCCGGTGTTACCCGCCTGGCGATTACCCGATCGCTTCCTCTATGCGGTTTACCCTGACGCCCGCTTTATTCCGCAGCGGGTCAGAAGCATCATCAGCGTGATTGAGCAATTACTGCCCAAGGTAACGGGGAGTCGCTAAAAACGGGGGGATCTCTTCTTGCGCGATAGAGAGTAGAGTGGCGTGCGTTGTGGCTAAAAAAAGGCGTCTTTACGATGAATCCCTATGAAAAAAAGTATCGGCAGCTGCTGGAAAATGGCGCCATCGCCTGGGCTGGCGAGGGTTATTTAAGGGCCAAGACACAACAGGAGCGGGTGTTTAGCTGGCTTGATTTACAGCAGTACTTTCCCCAGGCAGGAACGCCAGTCCTTGAACTGGGGTGCGGGAATGGCGCTATGGCAGCGCAGTATTTTGCTGAACGAGGCTATTCCGTGTGGGGGATAGATTTGTCTGCAACCGCGATCCGCTGGGCAGAAAATCGTTTTCAGCAAGCGGGGCTCGCGGCTCAATTTTTTGTCGGGGATGTCTGCCATATTCATCAGTGCCAGGATGCGACCTTTGAGCTCATTATCGATGGCAGCTGTACGCATTGCCTGATTGACGAAGCCCGGCATCTTTGCTTTGCGGAAGTCAGAAGATTGCTCAGGCCGGGAGGACGGTTTGTCATCGGTTCCATGTGCGGAACTCCGCGTCACCCCGAAGACATGGCCGCTTATGATCCCGTTCGCCATCATTTGCTCAAAGAGGGTCAACCCTGGCGTACGCTGCGGCCGCTCCAGGCTCTGCTGGACGAGATCCGCAATGAACATTTTGATGTGCTTGAGGTGAACGTCAATGAGAACCCATGGTGGGATCATGCGACCGTGGTGTGTTCCGTAAAATAAGCCCCGGAGCGTCGGTTTATGGCCGTTTTTGAGCGTGCGTCGGGCGGCGTAAAAGCGGACATAAAAGTTGTCCGCAATTTCCCGCAGGGATGACGCGTTAAAACGCCATCAGGTTATGACGCCTTAGGCGATGAAAATTTTGCCGCGATCGCTTCAGCCGTGGGCTGCATGCCGCCCAGACTCCACTGTTCCGGCTCATGCTCATCAATGCGAACCCAGACTGAACGACGGAATTCGGGATCGCCTTTCCCTTCAATTTCGACAATCAGATCGGTCATGCGGCGTAAGAGCTCTTTTTTTTGCTCCGGATTCATCATTCCTTTAATGGTTTGTACATTGACGAAGGGCATTGTATTCTCCTTAGTAATCTAGGTCTAAAATTCATACTCAGGTTAGAGAGCGAAAACGAACATGTCAAAAAATAATTCAGTTCCGTACCTGTTACCGGAGCTTTGCGGACTTTCTGCGGCAGCGGAAATCCTGGGAGATCAATGGGTTTTATTGATTTTAAGAGAGGCTTTATACGGCGTGACCCGCTTTGAAACGATCCGCTCGCATACAAAAATGCCAAAACAGACGCTGGCAAACCGGTTAAAGAAAATGACGGAACTGGGTTTACTGAGCAAAACGCCCTATCAGGAAGAAGGGGCGCGCGAACGTTATGAGTACATCCTTACGCCAAAAAGCCGCAGCCTGGCGCCGATCCTGTTTTCCCTGATGGCGTGGGGGCATAAAAATATCCTGCATGATGAACCTCATATTGCGCTGATGGATAAAGAGAGCGGGGACGTCGTCCACAATGCATTTGTGACGACGAAAGGCACCGTTGTTGAACCTCGGAACATCCAGATAGTGGCTGTGAACGTTAACCAGCCTTAGCGCAGGTGATAAAAACCGCAACCCCGTTTTCTGCTTTCTGACGGCAAACGTTGTCAGCTTGATCGCGGTGGCGTAATATACGAAACATATATAAAACGTTACGGTACGTATAAATGGGCATTGTAAAAATTTCCGACCTGCTGCACGACGATATTCGTGACGCCAGTAAGGCGATGTCGCGTTCGGTCAACGCCCAGGCGGAGTACTGGATCCGTCTGGGTATGATGAGCGAACTCTATCCCGAACTTAACCATCAGCAAATCAAGCTGATGATGCTCAAGTCCGGCTCTGACCGGTTGCTGGAGGTGATCAATGCTATCAATTCCCATTAAGACCGCGGACGAACTGGCCAGACAGCGCCGAGCAGGTGAGCTGTTGGCTTCGGTTTTCGACATGCTGGATACCTTTATTCAGCCCGGGATCTCCACCATGGCCATCAACAACCGGGTGGAGGATTTTATCGTCAACGATCTGCATTCACGCCCCGCCAGCAAAGGGCAGTATGATTTCCCCTATGTGCTGAATACGTCGATTAATGAAGTGGTTTGTCACGGTATGCCAAAGGAGAGCGAACATCTGAAATCCGGCATGATTGTGAACGTGGATATTACGCTGGAAAAAGAGGGGCTGATTGCCGATTCCAGCAAAATGTATCTGATTGGCGACGTTTCGCCGCTGGCCCGTCGGCTGGTGCAGAAAACCTACGAAGCGATGTGGAAAGGGATCAAGGTTGTCAGGCCGGGCGCGACGCTGGGCGATATCGGCCATGCGATCCAGACTTATGTCGAAAGTAACGGTTATAGCGTGGTCAGAGAGTATTGCGGCCACGGCGTCGGGAGAGAGATGCATGAAGATCCCCAGGTGCTGCACTATGGCGCGCCGGGGACCGGGGCCGTGCTTAAAGAGGGGATGGTATTTACCATTGAACCGATGGTGAATCAGGGCGACAGCCGAATTAAAACCAAAAAAGATGGCTGGACGGTGGTCACCCGCGATAAAAAGCTGTCCGCGCAGTGGGAGCATACCGTTGCGGTTACAGCCGATGGATTTGAAGTCCTGACCCTGCGTAAAGGGGAAACCATCCCTGACTAACCGACCAACAGGTTTCAGCTATGCTGCTGAAACCTGTGTGTCCCCCTCCCGGGAGACTACATGGCCGTTTCTTTACGGCCCATATAGCGCTCTTTCAATAACGCCCCGGCTACGCCGACATCCAGGAATGGGGATGGCGGCATAAAGTTTGCCTGGCCGAGCGACTGCATGGCGGCGATCAGCGGGTTGTCCTGCCCCATCGCCAGATCGGCAAGAAGCGTCCCGGCGATGGTTTGTTTGGATACCCCGGCGCCGTTACAGCCTCCGGCTGTCCATACCTTCGGCGCAAGCTCTCCCCAGACCGGCGCGCCGTTGCGGGTCACGCTGATAGTCCCGGACCAGGTCCGCTCCAGCGGCACATCCTGCAGCTGCGGGTACGCATTGCGAAATAGCGCCAGATGCTGCCGCGCCGCCCTGGCGGTTTGTCCGGCGGTAATCATGCCGCGCAGCGCAGGATCGACATGCTGGCGGATCAGAAAACGATGATCGTGGGTATAGCGCAGCGTAGCGCCAGCGATCGCGTTCACCGGCGTTAGTCCCCAGCTTTGCATCGCCGGCAGACGCTGACGCTGCTCGGGGCTAAGCGGAGCGGTGATGCTGGCATAGGTCGCCATCGACGCCTGGCGAGTCATTGTTGGAGAGAGTTCGCGGGAGAGTGCATTGGTGGCCAGCATGATCTGACCTGCGCGGATCGTGCCCTGCAGGGTGGTGACACGGATGCCACCATTTTCGCTATTTATCGCCAGCGCCGGGGTCTGGTGGTAAACCGTCACATTATCCGGCAAATGGCGCGCGAGTCCGGCAATTAACTTTGCCGGGTTCACCAGAATACAGCCGGGAGTATAGATACCTTTACTGTAAATCCGTGTACCTAACTTCTGAAACAGCTCTTCGCTGTTTAGCATGCTGTAAGGTTCTTGCATGAGCTGCAGATTATCCACGTACTCCTGCATGATGGTTTCGCTGGTGGGATCTATCTGACAGTGATATTTCCCGACGTTTTCCCACTCACACTCAATCTGGTGCTCGGTCACCGTTTCATCGAGCAGGCGGATCCCCTCCTGGAGCAGGGCGCGGTAGTCCTGCGCTTTTTTCAGCTCGGCGGTAGAGCTGCCGATATTATGCGGCAGACCAATGATAAAGCCCGAATTGCGGGCCGAGGAGCTGGTCGCGGCGCATTCGGCGTCGATGAGCACGATGTTCAGCTGCGGATTGAGGTTGGCTAGCCTGCGGGCAAAGCTTACGCCGGCATAGCCGGAGCCGATAACCACCCAGTCGGCTTTAATGTCGCCGCTCAGCTGCGGTTGTATTTGACGGTCAATCTCATTCAGGGGCCAACCCACCTGATTCTGATTAAAAGGGACTGATGCAAATCTCACGGTCATTCTCCCTGTGAAAAAACACCTGCATGGCAGGCGTAAATAAGTTTGCCGTTCTCCGTTTTTACTAACTGGATAATGAATCGGCAACAACAGTGTCGCGATCAGGCCAGCCTCTGGATAATCAGTACGCTGAATAATAGTCGCCTGGGCAACAATTCCGCAGAATAACAAGGAACAAGACAAATAACACCACTTCCTCTGCGGGTATGAAATCTTCTCATTTTGCATTCATTGCTAGCAATAATGCTATCTTGGTACAGATGTTGCTGTTAACCCACTATCACCCCCTGAACAAGAGATATCGCTATGCCGACACCTGACATCCTCTGGGAGCTTAACTATCACCAGCGTTTCCCGTGGCGTTCTGCCGCGGATACTCCGGCAGTCAGCTGGCCGGGAGGGAAACGGCTCGCACTGTATGTGGCTATCAACCTCGAACACTTCGCGTTTGGCTGTCAGGAGGGGGCGAAGCTCTCACAGGCGGCAAATCAACTCGATATTCTCAACTATAGCTGGCGAGATTACGGGAACCGGGTTGGCGCCTGGTATTTGGCCGATCTGTTTGCTGAACTGACGATTCCACCTGCGGTTATCAGTAACACGGCCATTCTAGATTACTGCCCGGACCTTTTGTATCGATGGCTTTCGCTGCCCGGAAGCGAACTGATCGCTCATGGGCACACCAACTCTCAGCGCCAGGGCGATCTGGCCCCGGCGGATGAAGAACATCTGATTAGCTACTGCCAGCAGCGGTTGAGTGAATTTCAGGGTAAACCGGTTGCGGGGTGGCTCTCTCCGTGGATTTCTGAAAGCCACCAGACTCCTGATTTTCTTCACCGCCACGGGTTCAGCTATAACCTGAACTGGGCGCACGACGATATGCCGACCCCCATGCAAACCGCCAGCGGAACGTTACTGTCGGTACCTTATCCGCAGGAAATCAACGATATTCCGACCATCATTCCCAACGGCGTCTCCATCGAGACCTTTTGCCGGATGGTTGAGGATCAGTTCAGCGAGCTCCACCAGCGTAGCCGCCAGCAGCCGCAAATAATGGGCATTGCGCTGCACCCCTATATCGTTGGCCAACCTTTCCGTTTTTATCACTTAAAGCAAACCCTGACGCGACTGGTCGCCCAGTGCGATGACGTCTGGCTAACCACTCCGGGTGACATCGCCGCGCGCTATCTGTCAGAGGCTTCATAACGAAGCAAGGTTTGCACCGTAAACGCACCAATTGAACCTTAGCAGTGCATTTCATTGAGGAGAGAAGAATGACAAGCGTACATGAGCAGGCCGTTGAGATTGTAAAAAACTTCCTGGAGGCGTCAATGGCGCCGGACCCCGATCGCGCCGCTGCGCTGATGGCGGAAAACGTGCAGATCACCTTTACCGGTAAGCGGCGGATGGCTCGTGTCCATGAGGTCACCGCGTTTAATGCTGACCGTTACCGCTGGGTTAAGAAACAGCCCGGCGAATTCGAATGGATGGCGAAAGGTGACGATCACACGGTGATCTACTGCACCGGCACCCTCTATGGTTGCTGGCCGGACGGACGTGAGTTTGAAGGAAACCGCTATCTTGACCGCTATGAAGTGAAGGGCGGGGAGATAACCATGATGGACGTCTGGAATGACAGCGCCGAATGGATCCTTGCGCATCAATTGCAGCAAAAATAAACGACCTGGCATCGTTATTGCAATTGCTAGCAATGTTATTAGCAAACAACTCGAGTGGTGCATGATGAAAAAAATAGTGTTATCGCTGCTGGCTGTAAGCGTTATCGGACTGATGAGTCAGCAGGCGAGCGCGGAGAATGTGGTTCGCTGGGCGACCGATGCCGACATCCCAACGCTGGATCCGGATGCCTACGCCTCTACCAAGGCATTAACCTTTCAGAACCATATCTATGAAGCGCTGGTGCAGCGCGATGATAATTTGCAAATTCAACCGTGGCTGGCAACCAGCTGGCAGCAGACCGACGATACGACAATTCGTTTTAAGCTGCGTGAAGGCGTCAAATTTCATAACGGCAATGACTTTACCGCCGATGATGTTGTCGCTTCGGTTGCCCGGGTGACCGACCCTGCATCAGGGATCCGTGCTAACGCTTCGACGATTAAGGATGCCGTGGCCGTCGACAAATATACCGTCGATATCCATCTGGTGAAGAAAACCGGTATCGCGCTGAATGAACTGACCGGCGTGATGATCATGGATAAAGAGTGGCTGGCGGAGCACAACGCACTCAAGCCAACCGATATCAGCCAGGGAACGGAGGGGTACGCTACCAATAACACTAACGGCACCGGGCCATTTATTCTGCAAAGCCGCCAGCGGGACACCCAGATGGTGCTGGTGCGTAACCCGAACTGGTGGAACGCGGCCCACGGCGGCAACATCGATAAAATTATTTTCAAACCGGTGACCTCCGACGCTACGCGCCTGTCAGGGCTGCTGGCGGGAGAGTACGACCTGGTGACGTCGGTCCCGCTACAGGATATTCCGCGCCTGCAGAGCAATTCCCGGATCAATATGCAGATCAGCCCTTCGCTGCGGGTGGACTATTTAAGCCTCAATATGCGCGATAAGCTCAATGCTAAGAATGACAAAGCCGAGAACCCGCTGAAAGATTTGCGTGTCCGCCAGGCTTTACTGATGGCGATTAATCGCGAGGCGATTACCCAGAAGGTTATGCGTGGGCTGACAAAGCCCACCAATAACTATCTGGCGCCGGATATTCCGGGTTACAACGCCGCCAGCAGTCCGGATATCCCGTTTGATCCGCAAAAAGCCAGGGCATTACTGGCCGATGCGGGGTATCCAAACGGGTTTAATCTGGCCTTTGATTGCCCTGAGGGCACCTATATTAATGCGGCACAATGGTGCCAGGCGGTACAAAGCTTCTGGGCAAAGATTGGCGTGAAAACCAACCTCAACGTCCATCCAGCCAGCGTCTACGATCCGATTCTGGTCAATGGCCGTACCGACGTGGGGGTGTTAGGATGGGCAAACCTGCCGATTATGGACCCCTATAGCGTCGCAGTTCAGCTATTGCATACTAACGATGGCAAAAATATGGGAACCTTTAATATTCCGCGCTACAGCAATAGCGAAGCCGACAAGCTTATCGATCAATCGGTCGGTGAGCTGGATAATAAAAAACGTATTGCGCTACTTAGCCAGGCGGTGGCAATTGCTAATAAAGATTTGCCTTTTTTACCGATGCATTTCGAACCTGTGGTATGGGCACTGAGTAAAAATCTACAATTAAAACAGACGCCAGATAATGTACAGCGCCTGTGGTACGCTAACGTTACACCATAATTAATTTTTCTTGCTCGTTTATTCATTGGGGATAAACATCTTCGGGTTGCCTGCTGGGTAATTCGATGGCGTCGGTCCCCGTTTATCAGCGCAGACATTAATTTTTATCCGGAGGCAATAATGTTCTTTTTATTGCGTAAGCTGTTTCAGGCTGCGATGTTACTGGCCGGCGTAGCGCTGATCTCGTTTATTCTGTTTCAGTATCTTGGTGACCCGGTGGCAAATATGCTGCCGGAAAGCGCCACGGAAGTAGAACGAATGCAACTACGCGCCAGCCTGGGATTAAATGATCCGGTTTTTGTGCAGTTCTTACATTATCTTTCCCGTTTACTTCACGGTAATTTCGGCATTTCATATTACAACCAGGTATCTGTCTTTCAACTGATTATGGAGCGACTGCCGGCCACGCTGGAACTGGTGTTTGTCGCGGTCATAATATCGCTGGCAGTCGGCTTTCCGCTTGGCGTTTGGGTCGCCATTACGCGCAATAAACTATTGCGTGAGGGGGTGCAAATTCTCTCGTTGATTGGGGTTTCGCTGCCGTGGTTTCTTATTGGTATTATGCTGATTATCGTGTTTTCAGTATGGCTGGGTTGGTTTCCCTCCAGCGGCCGCGGTGAAACCGTTAAAATAGGTTTCTGGTCGACCGGTTTGCTGACCGCATCAGGCTGGCGCTCGATTGTGCTTCCGGCGCTTTCCCTGGCGCTGTCGATGATTACCATCATTATGCGTCTGGTACGAACAGAAATGCTGGAAGTGATGAAGGCTGATTATATTAAATTTGCGCGCGCACGCGGCATTGAGAATTACCGTATCTGGTTTCGCCATGCGCTGCGTAATGCCTTATTGCCGGTTGTCACGGTAATTGGTTTGCAAATTGGTGGGCTAATCGCCTTTGCAATAGTGATTGAGACCGTTTTTCAATGGCCGGGTATGGGACTATTACTTATTCAGTCGATCAACTATGTCGATGTCCCGGTGCTATCTGGCTACCTATTATTCATCGCTCTGATATTTATTATGATAAATACCATCGTCGATCTGCTTTATTATCTGATTGATCCCCGTATGCGTGCGCAATAAGGAACCGTGATGCAAACTCGTCATTATTCAAATACGACGGCCGGGCAAAAACTGGCTCCCCGAATCGCAGCGCGCTGGCGCGCCTTTATTGATAGCGATTTTTTATGGCTATTCTGGAAAAGTAAAAGCGCGGTCATCGCTTTCACCTGCTGTATGTTGATTTTACTTTGCTCATTATTCACCCACTGGATTGCGCCGCATAATGTTTTTGATACCGCTGGTTTTGACTTAATGGATTCAGAACTACCGCCCGCATGGATGAGTGGCGGCGATCCGCGCTTCTGGTTGGGAACCGATGTTCAGGGGCGAGATATACTCTCCCTGATGCTTTATGGGCTGAATATTTCGCTGATTATCGGTGGCCTGAGCGTTCTGGCTTCGGTGGCTATTGGCGTGGGGTTGGGGGTACTGAGCGGGTATTTCGGCGGCATCGTGGATACGCTGATCATGCGGTTTGCTGACGCTATGCTCAGTATTCCTACCATCATGTTCACGCTACTGGTCAGCGGGGTGGCTCGCGTGGCAATTCCGAAAGAGTATATCGGCCATTTTGCCCCGGCTATCCTGATTGGCGCTATTGCTCTGACCGGATGGATGCAGTACGCCCGCACGGTACGCGGCCTGACCTTACTGGAGAAAGGGCGGGAATATGTTATGGCCTCTCAAATTAGCGGCGGCAGCCATCTGCATATCATGCTGGCGCACATTGTGCCCAACGTCATGCGCCCGGTGTTGGTGATGGCGACCCTACATCTGGGTGTCGCGATTCTCACCGAAGCCACCATGTCATTTCTCGGCGTCGGAATGCCTCCAGACCAGCCTTCGCTGGGAACACTTATTAATGAAGGCAATCAGTACCTCTTTTCCGGGCAATGGTGGATCGTTCTGTTCCCGGCCACGCTGTTGGTCATACTTTCGCTGGCGTTTAACGTTCTCGGCGACTGGTTGCTCAACGCGCTCAACCCTAAGCTGCGCTAAAGAGGAAAGATAATGACGGCTTCTCCACAGGCGTTACTGGAAGTGAAAAATTTGAGCATTGAATTCCTGCATCGCAAAGGCAACCTCCAGGCGATTCATGAGTTGACGCTATCGATGCAGCCAGGAGAGATCCTCGGTATGGTCGGCGAGTCGGGCGCGGGGAAATCCCTGACTGGTGCGGCGATTGCCGGGTTGCTGCAAAGTCCCGGACGCATTCGGGCGGGTGAAATCTGGTTTGCCAATCGACGCATCGATAACCTTGACGAAGAAGCCAGGCGCCTGCTGCGTGGTAAGGCAATAGGCTGTATTTTTCAGGATCCGCTCACCAGCCTGAACCCGGTTTTGACCATCGGGCAGCAGCTGATAGAAACCATTCGTACCCATCTTCCTTTATCGGCAAACGAGGCGCGGGAGCGCGCGGTTTCCCTGCTTACTGAAGTGGGAATTAATAGCCCACGTCAGCGTATCGATCAATATCCACACCAGCTCTCGGGTGGAATGCGTCAGCGCGTGGTCATTGCGCTGGCGCTGTGCGTTGACCCGCAACTGGTGATTGCCGATGAACCGACCACCGCGCTGGATGTATCGGTGCAGGCTCAGGTTCTGGGCGTACTGCGTCGTTTGTGCGAACAGCACGGCACCGCCGTGATGCTCATTACCCATGATATGGGCGTGGTGGCGGAGGTGTGCACAAGAGTGGCGGTGATGTACGCCGGGCGGATTGTTGAAACCGGACCGATCGCGCAGGTGGTTCGTCATCCTCAACACCCCTACACCCGGGGACTGATTCAGTCCATTCCATCAATGAGCGAGCGTCGCGAATACCTGACGCAAATTGATGGCGCTATGCCGCGTCTGAATGCGCTGCCGCAGGGCTGCGCTTTCCATTCACGCTGTCTGCATGCCAGCTCGCAATGCCGCGACCACCAGCCAAAGATGCAGCAGCGACACCAGGCTGAGTTGGCCTGTTTTCATCCGCAAGGAGAACCGCTATGAACGAACCGTCGGGCCTGGCCCCGGAAGTTGTGACCATTCGCGACCTGCATATTCGCTTCAATCTGGGGCGGGAGAAAAAAACGTCGCTGTTTCGTCCGGCGGCGAAAAAAACGCTGCATGCGGTACGCGGTATCAGTCTCTCTATCCGTCAGGGAGAGACGTTCAGCATCGTGGGCGAGTCGGGGTGCGGAAAATCGACAGTCGCCCGTGCGCTGGCCGGACTCTATCAACCTGCCTCCGGTGAAATAAACTATGCCTGGCGCAGCCCGCAAATGGCTGGAACTGTGGGGCAAAATGGCACCCAGATGATCTTTCAGGATCCCTATGCCAGCCTGAATCCGCGCTGGCGCATCGGCCGCTCGCTGGCGGAACCGCTGGTGCTGGCGAAAAAGGTCGGTACCACGCGCCAGGCTCGGGAATACTGCGGCGACCTGCTGACCCAGGTTGGTCTTTCCGCCGGCGATCTGGATAAATTTCCCCATGAATTCTCCGGCGGCCAGCGCCAGAGGATTTCCATTGCCCGCGCGCTGGCGACACAGCCAGGTTTTCTGATTTGCGACGAACCGACATCGGCTCTGGATGTGTCGGTTCAGGCCCAGGTGCTCAACCTGATGCGCAAACTGCAACGGGAAAACGGCCTGACCTACTTTTTTATCAGCCATAATATGGCGGTGATCTCCCATATCTCCGACAGGGTCGGCGTGATGTATCTCGGGAGATTGGTTGAGCAGGGCAGCGTAGAGGAGATCTTCACCCATCCGGCGCACCCTTATACGCGCATGTTGATGGCAGCTATCCCACAGTTTGATGCGCCATCCAGCGCGCGCGAACCGATACGCGGAGAAGCGCCCAGCCCGCTGGCGCCACCGCCAGGCTGCGCGTTCGCACCGCGTTGCCCCTATGCTAAACCGCTGTGCCACCAGGCCATGCCGCCCGCGCACAGCCTTAGCGATAATCATCAACTGGAATGCCATTTCCCGATCGAAGTGATGGCCGGTTCCGCCTCTATTCCACTTGCGAAGGTATCGTAGATGACCACCATTTTGCTTAAAGGCGTCACGCCTTTTGACTGCTCTTCACCCGTTGATCTGCTGCTTGAGGAGGGAAAGATTGCCGCCCGAGCGGCAGAGCTGGAACCTCCTGAAGAGGCGACTGTGGTTGACGGCCGCGGTTATCAGGTCTTTCCCGGTCTGGTGGATGGTCATGCGCATCTGGATAAAACGCTGCTGGGACGTGAGTGGTACGTCAACGACGTTCCGCGCGATCTGGCGGCAATCATTGCCAACGAACGCGCCTATCGGCATGAACGAATGCCCGATGCTCAGATCCAGTCCGAGCGTATCGCCCGGCGAGGTATTGCCGCGGGCACCTCGTTTATCCGTACCCATGTGGATATTGATAATGAAATTGGCCTGGCCAATCTTGAAGGGGTGCTTGAGACTCGCAGAATTCTGGCGCAGCAGGTCGATATCGAGATTGTTGCTTTTCCGCAAAGCGGTATTTTGCAAAACCCTGGCAGTGAAGCCCTTCTGGATCGGGCGCTGGAAATGGGGGCGGATCTGATCGGCGGTCTGGACCCGTGCGCTTTTGACCGCGACCCGCAGCGCCATCTGGATATCATTTTTAGACTGGCCTGCCAGCATAATAAAAAAATCGATATTCATCTGCACGAACGCGGTGAACTCGGCGCATTTAGCCTTGAGCTGATCCTGGCGTTTATTCGCCGTTATCAGAAGCAGAATGCGGTCACCATCAGCCACGGTTTTTGTCTGGGGATGCTGGAACCCGCTCGTCAGCAGCGATTTGCCGAAGAGATGGCAGAGCTGGGCGTCAGCATTGCAACAACCGCGCCTGCCGATATTGCCGTGCCGCCGTGGGAACTGCTCGATAGCGTAGGGGTTGCGATATGCGCCGGGAATGATGGCGTACGCGATACCTGGAGCCCTTACGGTAACGGCGATATGATTCAGCGGGCAGTGACTATGGGTCTGCGTTACCGCTGGCGTAAAGATAGTGAAATCTCGCGCGCCGCCCGTAGCGTGACCCACGGCGGCGCGCGGGTCATGGCGTTGGAACATTACGGACTTGAGCCTGGCTGTCGCGCGGACCTGGTACTGATCCCCGGTCGCAGTATGGTGGAAGCGCTGGTGGAAGCTCCGCGCGAGCGGAAAGTGTTTAAAGGCGGCGTGCTGGTAGCGGAAAACGGGGAGTGCCTGTTTTGATGAGTGAGAAAATAACGCGTATTTGCGCCGCCTGGGTGGTGGGTTACCGCGAGGGCGATCACTGCCTGTATGCCGACGGTGAAGTGGTCTATCAGGGAGATAAAATCCTCTTTGTTGGCCACGATTATCCGGGCCCTGTTGATGAAGAGATTCACGTTGGCAACAGTCTGGTTGGCCCTGGTTTTATAGACCTGGACGCGCTGGGCGATTTAGATACCACCGTACTGGCGTTTGATAATCAGCCTGGCTGGCAAAAAGGACGGATCGTTGCGGATGACTGGCGACGCCGCGACCTGTATACCCGCGAACAGCTCGATTTCGCCAAACGTTATGCTTACAGCCAGCTACTGCGCAACGGGATTACCAGCTTTGCGCCAATAACGTCAATTCTCTATCGCCAGTGGGCGGAAGATTTCGACGAATATCTTTATGCGGCGGACGTCGCCGAGTCTCTCGGCGCGCGCGCCTGGCTCGGCCCGGCGTTTATGTCCGGATATTATGTCACCGATGCTGCAGGGCACTTCAGCCGTCGGGAAGACCGCGAGCAGGCCAGACGCGGCCTTGATGACGCACAACGCTTTTTCCTGCGTTTGCAGCAGCGTGACGTTCCGACCATCAGCGGAATGCTGGCACCGGACAGAATAGAAGGTGGCGATCCGCAGTGGCTCAGCGAACTGGCCGGGTTGGTGCATGAGTTAGGCTGCCCGACGCGTCTGCACTGCTGTCAGAGTGAGCTGGAAATCAACGAAATTGCTCGCCGCTATAATGGCAAGAGTTCGCTGGAGGTACTGGAAGACGCCGGGCTGTTAAACCAACATATGCTGTTACCACACGGCCAGTATCTGGGCGGTGCTGAGCCCAGCGCGCCACGAATAGCGCAGGACATTGAGCGTCTGGCGCGCTCCGGGGCGACGGTGGTTTCCTGTCCGCTGGTATCCGGGCGTCATGCAAAATATCTTGAACAGTATCCGCAGCTTAAGGCCGCTGGGGTCAATATGGCGCTCGGCACCGATACATTCCCGCCGGATATGTTCAGCAATATGCATCTGGGTACGATCCTGACGCGAGTCGTGACCGGCGACATGTCAGCTGCCAGCAGCGCCGATTACTACCGCATGGCCACCCTTGGCGGAGCGCAGGCGCTGGGGCGTGACGACCTGGGGCGGCTCGCTGCTGGCTGCCAGGCGGATATGATCGTGGTGGATCTGACGCAGCCCGCATTAGGTCAGATATTCGACCCTATCGCCGCGCTGGTGCTCAGCGGCAACGGGCGCGATGTTAGCGGAACAATCATTGCCGGGCGTAAGGTATATTGGGAGGGCCGTCTGGTTCAGGCGGGTTATGACTTCGCGGAACTGCATGCTGAATCGCAGCGCGTTTTTGCCCATCTCCTGGACAGCTACCCGGAACGTACGGTTAACCACCCGCCGCTTACCGAAATTGTCCCGTCTACCTTTCCTCTCTGCCTGCGGAGGCACGCCGATGAGTGAGCGCTATTTATTGACTAACGTGCGCCTTGAGCAGGGCTTTATTCGTCGTCAGGGCGTTGTGCAGGGAACCGAATGCGCAGAGTTTACCCTCGATATTATCGACGGCAGAATTAACGCGCTTTACGTCGGTACGCAGCGCTTGCCAGGCGTTGCGGCGCAGGATGGCAGAGGATATCTGATGCTGCCGGTTACCCGCGATGAGCATATCCATCTGGATAAAACCTTTTATGGCGGTCCATGGCGAGCGGCGCGGGAGAACGGGGCGCAGGACATCTTTGAGATGATCGCTCTTGAGCAGGAGATACTGCCCGAGCTGCTACCGACCTCGGTACAGCGCACCCACGCGCTTCTTCAGTTATTACAGCAGCAGGGAACAACTTATGTTCGCAGTCATTGCAATATCGAGCCGGTAAGCGGCCTGCAAAGCTTGCGGCATTTGCTGGAGGCGTTGGAACCCTGGCGGGAGCAGTTACAGTGTGAGATTGTGGCGTTCCCGCAGCACGGGCTATTGCGTTCAGGCTCGCTGTCGCTGATGCGCAAAGCGCTGGCGATGGGGTGTGAGTGGGTCGGTGGCCTGGATCCGTCAAAAGTCGATGGCGATATGGTCCGTTCGCTGGAGGCGACCCTGGAACTGGCCGTCGAAGCGGGAAAGGGTATTGATTACCATCTACATGAGGATAAATCCACCGGCATTGCCTGTATCCGCTATTTACTGGATGCTCTGGAGCAGGAGCCGGTGCTGCGAGGGAAGCTGACGCTGAGCCACGCTTATTGCCTGGCGCAAATTGATCGCGAGGAGCTTAGCGAACTGGCAGGCAGGATGGCGGCGCTTGGCGTATCGCTGGCGACCTGTCTGCCGATAGGCAAGGATGTCATGCCGCTGCCGTTTTTGCGCGAGCGCGGCGTACGGTTGTTAAGTGGTACTGATAGCGTTATCGATCACTGGTCGCCGTTTGGTTCGGCCAGTATGCTGGAAAAAGCGCATGACTGGGCGCGGCTTTATACTCGCGGTACGGAGTTTGAGCTGAGCCGGGCGCTGGCTATCGCCACCGGCAATTGTTTACCTTTAGCCGACAGTGGCGAGAGGGTATGGCCGAAACTCAACGATGAGGCCAGTTTTATCTTGTTGAATGCTGCCTGTTCGGCGCAAGTTGTTGCGCGCTTGCCTGCCGTTGAGGCAGTCTACTTTCGTGGGAAAAGAGTCTGGATCAGAGAGTAAACCAAGGTAGAGAACGAAATGAGTGAAAAATTGACGCCGAAGCAGCGTGAAGTGAATCGGGTGGTGGAAGCGCTCACCCAGGCTATTGGGCAGCATAAGCTGCGTCCAGGGACGCGTTTGATTGAAGCGCAAATTGTTGAGGCGCTACAGGCTAACCGTAATCATGTGCAGACCGCGCTTCAGCGGATGGCTGGCCAGGGGATTGTGACGATTGAACCGAATTACGGGGCAATGGTTGCGCGGCCAACGGCAAAACAGGCCCGCGAGGTTTTTATTGCCCGTAACGCCATCGAGTGCGCGATTATGTCCTGCATCACGCCGGAGAAAATGGCGCTTTTCGCCGAAGAGATCGCCTGTCAACAGCACAACGAGCACCAGTCGCTGCACGCGCAGGATCGGCGGCGTATTGTTTATGAGCTGGGTGCATTCCACGAGCTGATGGCAAGAATCGCGGATAATGACGTGCTGCGCGATATCCTGAATAATTTAATGGTGCTGAGTTCGTTGATTGTAATGCTCTATCAGCAGGATGTGACGACGCATTGTCAGTGCGATGAACACAGCAATATCATTGCCGCGCTGAAGGCCGGGGATTCGCTTCGCGCCCAGGATCTGATGCGAGAGCATCTTAACGACCTACTGCAGCAGCTCAACCTGGACGAAACCCCGCAGAATTTTATGACGCTGTCGCAGGCGCTGGAGATGGGGGAAGGGTAATTCGAGAGAAATGCATGTCCCCATTGAGGTGATGATGTGGCGTCATGAGTGAGGAATTTGACTAGTTAACGACGCGTGAGATTGCAAATGAAATGGATACGAGTATTTACAGCATGCGCTACTTGCTATGCCAAATGGAAATGACGGGAGTCGTGATAAGTATTAAAACAGGCAAAGGCCGGAGTCATACACTGCGTTGGAAATTAGCTAGCTAGTTCTTAAAAAGAATATTCAAAATGCTGTGTCATGCTAAATTGATAATAACGTCAATGTATTATTCAATCTTCCTCTAAAATGATCGGCTAACTTCAATAATTTCAACGCCAGCCCTGGCCGGGAAAGGTTTTAACTGAGAATGACCGGTAGGTTTGCTGTTTACCTGATTCGTTTTGTTTCAGGAGGCTAACCGCAAACCTAACGGTCTCAGTTGTTCGGACAGTGAAGCGATGGGGGCTATACCCGCTCAATCCTTGCCGGCAACCCCTGACGCACCGCCGCGCCGGAGACCCAGTCAAGCCAGGTGTTGCTCACCTCTCGCGTGGGGTCCGCGAATCCCAGATCGTTAAGGTTAATACCTGATTTGACCTGCTCTGCGACAGGCATAGCCTTGCCGTCGAGGATGTGCCGCGCCGCGCCCATTTCGCGATGCCCGTAGCCGTGTTCAATCGCGATAACGCCGGGCATCACCCCACTTAACAGGCTAATGACAGCTTCAACCTGGCCGCCGGGCGTGGATATGCGCACTCTGTCGCCATGCGCCACACCGAAACGGCGGCCGTCCTGTGGGTTCAGCGCCACCAGGTTGGTCGGCTTGAGGTGATGCAGGCGCGGGATCACCGTTGAGGCGCTGCCCATGGTGTTGGATTTAAATGAGATCAGCTTCAGCGGCCACTGCTGTCGCGGGAAAAGCGCTTCGACAGCGCGTCCGTCGGACAATCTGGCCGGATACCATGCCGGGCAGCCGCTGTAGCGCTCGCCGGTGATGGCATGGCGATGGGCGGCAACCTCCGCGTTCCAGATTTGCAGCGGTTTTTCCCACAATTGACCGACGCTATTCTCCGCTCGACCGCTTTTGTCCGGCGCGAAGCGCCCGCCGCGGGAATAGATAAAGGCTACCCGGCTCACTTCTTCCGCTTTCAGGGTCTGGCTAATAACCGGCAGAATACGCTGCACCCCGGTCAGCGTCAGATCCTCGCTGCTGGCCTCGGCAACCGGCGCTTTACCCATAAACGCAATATTGGCGGCCATGCGCAGGTAATAGTCCTCAGCCCGGTTGAGTGGATAGCGGTTACCCTGAGCATCGGTAATGGCGTTTTCGCCAAATCCGGGCAGATCAAGACGCTTCGCCACCGCGATGCAAAATGCCTCCATTGACACTGGCTCACCGTCAGCGGTTTTTGCGGTGGCGGCAGGGACGACCGGCCAGCGGGCGGTGGTGGCTTTACTGGCGACGCCAGCCCACGGCGCGCTGAATCCCCAGCTTTCGAAATTATGGGTATCGGGAACGATATAGTCGGCCAGGGCGGTGGTTTCGTTCATAAAGGCGTCGATAGCGATAAACAGAGGTAGGCGCCGCGGATCTTTTAACTTCTCTTCAGCGACGGTCCGTAACCCGGGAACGCCGTACAGCGGGTTGGTCATATTGGAGATCCACGCCTTCAATGGATAAGGGTAACCTTCGAGCGCCGAGGTCAGTAGCTCGGTCAACTGCCCGGCGACGAACGGATACCATGGAGCTTTGGCCGGGTAGGGGGAGACGCCCGCCGCCGCCTTGCGGTGATACTCTTCAGAGGATTCATACGCTGTTTTGCTGCGTGCGATGCTGAGCCCTTTCGGCTTCACTTTACCGACAAAGCTCTCCAGGTTGTAACGCGGACCGTCTGTCGCGCCGTTGAATTTGCCGCCGCCGACAAACACGCCGCCTTCCAGGCTGAGATTCCCGATTAACGCATTAAGCATCATGACCGCCCAGGCGTTGTAGAATCCGTTGCCGGCCATCATGCCGCCGTGGGTAATGACCGCGGCTTTACGGCCATGACGGGTAAAGGCATCCGCCAGCGCCGCGATCTTATCTTCCGCGACGCCGCACTGCTGGCTGTACTCCGCCAGGGTGAGCTTTTCAGCGGACTCTTTCAGCAGCTGGAAGCCGCTTTTGACCGTCACGCTGCGCCCGTCCTGCAGGGTTAGCTGGCGCGTTACAAAGAGCGCGCCGCGCCGGCAGCCGCTGGCGGCGACAGCATCACCGCTTTCGTTAACCACCACCGGTTCGCTGGCTCCCTCCGCATTCAGGTGAGCAAGGGTTAGATGCTGCCCGGCCAGCCCGGGCTTATCATCGGCGATCACCAGGTGTGTCGCATTGGTCCAGCTCTTTTCACCGACCAGCTTCATTGCCTGTGCGCCCGGTATTGCCAGATAGTCGGCGTTGTAGCGCTGGTTTTCGATAATCCAGCGGATCATTGCCATCGCCAGCGCCGAATCGCTCCCGGGGATGACCGGCAGCCAGTGCCCCCGATCGTCTGCCATCACCGTGGTGAGCGGCAGCGCGGGGGCGACAACGACATACTGAAAGTCATCGCGCAGGCGGGCGCTGGCCAGCTGTCTGGCCTGGCGTTTAAACGGATTGCCGGACTGGGCGGGTGAAGTACCCATAAACAAGGCAAACTCGACGTTGTCCCAGTCAGGCTTCACGTGCGGATTTTTATCCAGATCGCCCATTAATGCGCCGGAACCCGCACGATAGGCCAGCCCGCAGTAGGAGCCGTGAGCGCCGAAGTTTTTGCTGCCGAAGCTGTTCAGCGCAAAACGGCGTAAAAAGGTATCGCGCCCGTCGTCGCTGGTATTGGTGACCAGTAGCTGGTTGGTTTTTGGGCCGAATCCCGGATGCTTTGGATCGATGGGCGTTGTCGGCGCATAAATGGCGCGCAGGCCATCAACATGCCCCTCGCCAAACAGATCGCCGCCTTCCACCACCTCTTTTACCAGTTGATCGAAGCTGATGCGCTGCCATTTCCCTTCGCCGCGCTTACCGACGCGCTTCATAGGTTCAAGAATACGCAATGGACTGTACAACCCCTCCAGCAGCGTCGCACCGCGCGCGCAGGCGGTAGAGCGGGCGTCTAGTCCGCTTTCGCCCGCCAGCTGCGCCATCGCGATTGAAAAAGGAACGGAGGCGTCAATGTGGTGTTCATGAGAGAGCGGATGATACGGGTTGCCGGCAATGCGCAGCGCTTTACCTTCTTTGCTATCAACCCTGACGCGCACGCCACACTGGGTCCAGCAGCCAAAGCACTGGGTCATCGAAATCACCTGTTGCGGATTTGGCTGCCAGCCGGAACTGACCTGAGCTTCCGGGATCAGCGCGTTGCCGAAGATACGATCGCGGGTCACTTTCCCGGAGGTGCCGTTGAGCAGGCCGTCAAGGGCGCGCTTTGCCACCTCCCGATAGCTGAGGGCGAAAGATGCCATTCCGCCTGCGGCCAGGCCCACTTTAAGCCACTGACGACGGGTTAAATTAGTCATGTTGCCTTCTCCTGGCGAGTCCGTTCACGGTTTCACTTACAATAATCAGCAGCGCAATCCACAGGCCGAAGGTGCCAAGGATTGCGAGCCAGCCGTCGGTACCGACCGGCAGGGTATAGGGATTAAACTGGGCATTAAACTTAGGGATAGTTTGCCCCTGAATCAGCAGCGTCCAGCGCATCAGCCAGCACAAGGCCATGGCGCTACTGGCCTGTAAAGCGCGAAGGGGGAGGTTGAGCGAATAGCGCAGCGCATGAATAGCAAAGCCCAATGACATCAACCAGAAGGCAAACCAGCCGAAGGCGTAATGACGGGCTGAAGACGAGATAGCCAGCCATTGCCGTATCGCGGTGCCGGACAGGGTATCGCCGCTGACCCACATCGCCACCACCACGGCCAGCAGGATCAGCGCCGAGAGCTGCCACCGCGCCAGGCGCCGCTGAAGGGGAAAATCATCGCGTGT
The DNA here is from genome assembly GCF_015601345.1 of Klebsiella sp. BDA134-6. Taxonomy (NCBI): domain Bacteria; kingdom Pseudomonadati; phylum Pseudomonadota; class Gammaproteobacteria; order Enterobacterales; family Enterobacteriaceae; genus Klebsiella; species Klebsiella sp. BDA134-6. The sequence continues at coordinate 3,016,294 of NZ_CP064784.1, read as the reverse complement.
TGCCACAATCAGTAGGGCGAAAAAAGTTTGCAGCGCGCTAAAGAACATCGCCAGTGGGAAGGCGTAGCTGAACCAGACCGGTCGGGCCAGAACAACTGAAACTTCACGTCCGGTATAGACCAGCAGGCCAACCGCCGTGAGGGCGCTGGCAAGCGCAACCCATTTGGTGACGCCGTAACTTTTATTGAAAAGCTGTTTGATCCACTGCGCCACAAACCACCAGCCTAAAAACAACGTGAACAGCGGCAGAAACAGCGCCCCCCATGGCATCCACGACCAGGGCGTGGGGTAGGCGTAAAAGTGCCAGAAGCGGGCGGTCTGATGCAGATCCGCCGTTAGCGCCAGCGGCGCGGTAATCGCGCAGGTCAGCGCAATCAGCAGCGTTAGCCTTTCCAGCGTTTCATCGTGTCTTTTGCGCCAGTGAAGCAGGCAGGCAAACAGCGCCGCGCAGGCGGCAATACCAATAAAAAAGAAATACTGCACCGCCCACGGTAGCCAGCTCACCTCTTGCGGACGCGCCAGCACCTCTTCGATCATCAACGTATGCGTCATTCAAACCTCCTGCCAGAGCGCGGGTTGGGCATCTCCCATCAACGGGGTAACAAACGCCTCGTCGAGTCCGAGATAGAAAACGTGGGGGACGGTAGCGTTTTCCGGCTTCAACACTTTGATGGCGTCATGGTGCAAAGCGAGCATCTGCGAGATGCGGCTTTGAGGATCCTGGATATCACCGATGATCCGCGCGCCGCCGACGCAGGACTCGACGCAGGCGGGGAGCAACCCGGCCTCCAGGCGATGAACGCAGAAGGTGCACTTATCGGCGGTTTGCGTCTCATGGTTGATAAAACGCGCGTCATAGGGGCAGGCCTGGACGCAATAGGCGCAGCCGACGCAGCGGGTGTTATCCACCACCACAATGCCATCCTGACGCTGAAAGGTGGCCTGCACCGGGCAGACCGGCACGCAGGGCGGGTTATCACAATGGTTGCACAGCCGCGGTAGCAGGACGTTGGTGATCCGATCGTCCAGCTGCACCTGATATTGATTAACGTGAGTGCGAAACGCCCCCAGCGGCGTCTGATTCTCAATTGCGCAGCTGACGGTGCAGGCCTGGCAGCCGATGCAGCGCCGCAGGTCAACCAGCATGGCATAGCGGTGTCGGGAGGCGCCTTCGCGGCGGGCTGGCGAAAAGGGAAATTTCGCCTCCGCCAGCGGCACCAGAGACGCGCCGGCGGTCAATACGCCCAACTGCGCCAGAAACTGTCGTTTACTGCTGTCCATTTTTTCCCCTCGGGTGGCAATAACGAAATATTTGTCACGTCATTGTTTTGCATGTGATGAATAAACAATGTTGATGATTTACAGTGTAAAAATCGCGGCGAGGTCAGCTCTATTGTGGTTAACCACATACCCGGCGGGTTGTTGATCTAAAACAACATAATGAACAGGGACAATCGAGTGAGAGCGAAAACGGTGCAGCATCTGACGCTGCTGGTGACGGCGCTCCTGCTGAATAGCAGCGGGTGGGCGGCGTCGTGGAATATCGGCGTTCTGGCCATGCGCGGCGAGGTCTTAACCCGCAGCCACTGGCAGCCGCTGGAGGTGGCGCTCAATCAGCAGCTAACGGATCAGCAGTTCCATATTCAGCCACTCGATCTGCAGCAGATGCAGGAGGCGGTCAATAACGGCGCGGTGCAGTTCGTGGTGACCAATCCGGCGCAGTTTGTCCAGTTGAATAGTCATTCTTCCCTGCGCTGGCTGGCCTCTTTGCGCTCTTCGCAAGGGACAAGCAACGTGATCGGCAGCGTTATTTTGACTCGTCGCGACAGCGGTATTGCGTCGCCGGCCGATCTGATCGGCAAAACGGTAGGGGCCATCGATCCTCAGGCGTTCGGCGGCTATTTATTGGGATATAAGGCGCTGATCGATGCCGGGCTGCGGCCGGAACGCGATTTGCACCTGCGCTTTAGCGGGTTTCCCGCCGACGCGCTGATCTACCTGCTGCGTGAACAGGCGCTGCAGGCGGCGATTGTGCCGGTGTGCCTGCTGGAAAAAATGGCTAATGAGGGGCTGGTGGATAAAGGTGATTTTACCGCGGTCATCGAGCGGCCAGCGGCGATGCCTTGTTTAACCAGCACCCCGCTGTATCCCGACTGGTCGTTTGCCGCGCTTCCGGCGGTGAGCGACGCGCTGGCGGATCGGGTGACCCGCGCCTTGCTCAATGCCCCGGCTAACGCCGCCTTTCACTGGGGAGCGCCCGCGTCGACCCGCCAGGTTGAAGCATTGCTGAGCGAAGTTCAACAGCACCCCCAGCAGCGACGGCTGTGGCTTGAGGTAAAAAGCTGGCTTATCCAGCACCGGTTAATCATGGGCGGCATCGGGCTGGCGCTGCTGTTGCTGACGTTGAATTATATCTGGGTGATGCTGCTGGTGCGGCGACGCGGGCGACAGCTTGAACGCAACGCCATCCGTCTGCGCGAGCAGGAGCAGGCGCTGCAAACGGCGAGGCAGATGAGCGTATTGGGTGAAATGACTTCGGGATTCGCTCACGAATTAAATCAGCCGCTGTCGGCTATCCGCCACTATGCGCAGGGCTGCACGATCCGTTTGCAGAAACAGGATCCGCAGCATCCCTTACTGCCCGCGCTGGGCCATATCGATCAACAGGCTCAGCGCGGGGCGGAAACGCTGCGCAACCTGCGCCATTGGGTTAGCCAGGCGCACGGGAAGCCGGGACGCACGGAGACCTGGGAACGCATCAGCGTTCGTCAGGCCATTGACCATGTCTGGCAGTGGCTGCGAATGCCGCAGCAGTTTCCCGGGCTGTTGCTCAACAGCGATGTCGATCGCCCGTTAACGCTCGTCTTACCGCCGGTGCTGCTTGAACAGGTGCTGGCGAATCTGATCCTCAATGCGGCGCAGGCCGGGGCGAAGATGCTTTGGATTGACGCCCTTCGCGATGCCGGAGGCGTGAAGATCGTCCTGCAGGATAACGGCGGCGGTATCGCCGGAGCGCAGCTTGCACAGGCGTTTCAGCCGTTTGTGACCAGTCGTCAAGAGGGGATGGGGCTTGGGCTGGTTATCTGTCAGCGGCTGGTCCGCTATGGACGGGGGGAGATAAGCCTGACAAATCAAGCGGCACCCGATGGGCAACCCGGTGTCACCGTGGTACTGACATTCATGCAACAAGAAGCGCGGAGCGGCAATGGCGATAATTTATCTACTGGATGACGACCTGGCGGTGACTCAGGCATGTGCTTTTTTACTGGAAAGCCTGGGCTACGAGGTAATGTGCTGGGCAGAGGGGGACGCCTTCCTCGCGCAGGCCGATCTCTACCGGACCGGCGTTGTCCTGCTGGATATGCGGATGCCGACGCTGGATGGTCAGGAAGTACATGAGGCGCTGCGCCAGTGCGGCAGTACCCTGGCGGTGGTCTTTCTGACCGGACATGGCGACGTCCCGATGGCGGTAGAGCAGATGAAACGCGGCGCGGTGGATTTTCTGCAAAAGCCGGTTTCGCTAATGCCGCTGCAGGCGGCGCTGGAACATGGGCTCGCGGTCTCCGGCGAGCGCTTTGCACAGAAAAAAGTCGTCGATTGCTATCAGCGGCTTACGCCCAAAGAGCGGGAGCTTGCGCTGCTGGTGGTGAAAGGGCTCATGAACAGGGAAATTGCGCAGGCGATGAACATTGCCGTACGCACGGTGGAGGTCCATCGGGCGAGGGTGATGGAAAAGATGCAGGCCGGGAGTCTGGCGGAATTAGTCAGCATCTTACAGCCGGTTATCTCGTGATTTTATTGATTACGCTGAATGCAGAGTGGCGGGTTCCCGGCGTCAACAAAGCGGCGGTTGATATCAGAACACAAAAATTGGTAGGGAAGATGCAGGTAAACGTAATTGCAAATGATATTTATTTTCATTAATGTTTGCATTCCGTAAACTACTGTAAAGAAAAATTACATGTCAACCGCATCTCTGAAGCAGGTCGCGCGCCGCGCGCTGGTCATTTCGTTTTGTCTGCATGCTCTCTCCGCCTCGGCTAAGGATTTCAGCGAGCGGGAATTCCTCACTCAGTCTCTCGGCCACGGCGTTTATGAGCTGGCTTATGATAACGGTCAGAAGGCGCTGTATGCCGCTTCCGCACCCTCGTTTGATAAAGATAAAACTGTGGGGCTGGTCTTTCGACTGACGGCGGATTCTCTGCGGATTGATGAGAAAATCGCCACCGAACGCCGCGCCTTTGCGCTCTCTCTGGATGAAGAAAACCATATCCTGTATTTGGGCAATGCGCTGGATGGTTCGCTGACGCTGCTGGATACGCTGACCAATAGGGTGATTAACACTATTCAGCTAAGCGATGATTCAGATCCGGAGAAACAGGCTCACGTCCGTGAAGTCGTACTGGATAAGCTAAACCAGCGTCTGTATGTGTCAGGGATAGGGCGCAAGGGCCAGGGCCTGCTCTGGGTGGTCGATACCCGCAAGCAGCAGCTGATTGACACGTTGAAGAACATTGATCCGGTGGGGTTTGCCGTTGATACCTCGGGTGAAAAGGTTTATGCGGTGACCGGCAACGGGGAGTTGGTTACCCTCAATGGCAAAACGTCGAAACTGCTTTCCCGGGTGAAGGTTGACCCGGCTGAATCTGACCACTACTTCCTCAATATCGCCCTGAACACCGTCGCCGGAGTCGGATATATCGCCGATACCAATACCCGCGATGTGCTGGTGGTGCAACTGGACTCCGGCAAGCTGGTCGATCGTATCGCTTCGCCAAACTCCATCGCCGTGCTCTATCACGCCGGGCGCGATGAAATCTATGTGACCCATCGTAACGATCGCTCGATAAGCATCATCGACGCGAAAACCAACCATCTTAAACACACCATCAAAACGGCGGCCATGCCCAACAGCCTGGCGCTTTCAGCGGATGGCGGAACGCTCTATGCCAGCGTCAAACAGGACGAAAAAAGCAACCTGGCTGACTACGTTCTCAAGATTGATCTAACTAAATTTTAAGGATTTTTTGTGACGATGAAAACACGCCTGGACGTGGCGGTGGCGCTCGCCTTGAATCTACCCGCGGCAGCCTTCGCCGCAGATGGCGCTGTAGTAAATGAAGAACAGATGGTAGTGACCGCCACGGGATTCAGCCAGGAGAGGCGCGAGGCGCCGGCGACGATCTCGGTGCTCGATGAGAAGGCGCTGAATACCCGCTCAAATCAAAACATCACCGAAGCGTTGCGCGAGATGCCTGGCGTGCTGGTGGGCAACGGTCACGGCAGCCTGGCGACCGGCGATGTACAGATGCGCGGTATGGATTCGACCTATACCTCGTATATGGTGAACGGCATCAAGCAATCTACCCGAGAATCTCGTCCCTACGGGCATCATATTGGGACGGAAGCGGCGTTTATGCCGCCGCTGGCCGCTATTGAACGAATCGAGGTCATTCGCGGGCCGATGTCTTCGTTGTACGGCTCTGACGCTATTGGCGGCGTGGTCAACGTCATCACCAAAAAGGCGTATAACCTCGACACATGGACGGGGGTGCTGGAGGATAATTACTTCCTGCAGGAGAAAAGCGAATACGGCAATACTAACCAGACAAACGCCTTCTTTATGGGGCCGGTCGTGCCGGGTAAACTCGGGGTCAGCGTGGGCGCAGATTATCTTGACCGTCGCGACGATGACAGCCCGACCCAAGAACGTTTTGTTAAACATCAGTCCGGAAATCTGGATGCCACGATTTCTCTGTCGCCAACCGATACCCAGCTCTGGGATCTGAACGCCACCAAAGGTAATAAGGAGAAAACCCATAATGATAAAGAGTGGTACTGGGGTTTTGACCGCGATGCGGCATCGCTGTCACAGCATGCCTGGTACGGTGATGACCTGCTGGAGGTGAAGAACTTTATCAGCTACGAAAAGGCCCGCACGGAGTACCGCGTGCCCGGCATGGACCCGCAGTTTATTAAGCAGAATAATTTTGAGGCCAATAGCGCGAACACCTTTACGCTGGGCGATCACAAGCTGACGTTAGGCGTCAACTTTACGCGCAACGAGCTGAATGACACCTTCGGTATCGCCGACAAACAGGCGCCTGGCGTCACCCCGGTCAGTAAAATTACCCGCCACGGCTGGGCGGTATTCGCGGAAGACGCGTGGATGATCGTCCCGGACTTTACCCTGACGACCTCGGCGCGCCTCGATCATGATAGCTATTTCGGTTATCACGTTACGCCTAAGCTGTACGGTAACTGGACCATTGACGAAACCTGGGCGCTGAAAGGGGGCGTGTCCGCCGGCTATAAAAAACCGGATTTACGCCAGAATAATGCCGGTTTTACCAGCGTCTACGGGGCTTATCCTTATTCTGAAATCGGTATTGGCAACGACGATCTCAAGCCGGAACAAAGCATCAATACCGAGCTGGGCGTGTACTGGCAGCGGGATGCCCTGGCGCTCGACGCCACCCTTTTTTACACCAAATTTAAAGATAAAATCAGCGACCATACCATCTGTACTTCATCGGCTACCCAGAAGTGCCAATACAATGGCTATACCGCCGATAGCGTGTCGCAATATATTAACGTCGGTGATGCGCAGATCTACGGTGTGGAGCTGAACGGCGACTGGCAGGTGACCGCAGCGCTGAAGGCAAACGCCAACTATACCTACACCCACAGCGAACAGAAAAGCGGTGAGTATAAAGGCTATGCGCTAAACGATTTCCCCAGCAGTATGGCCAACGTTTCGCTGACGTGGAACACCACTTCCGATCTGGAACTATGGACCAAGGCCAGCTGGCGCAGCAGATCGCCGGATATCGGCAAGTCCAGCTCAACGGACGCCTACGCGCTGGTGGATTAAGGCGCGCGTTACCACCTGACTAAGCGCGTCACCCTGATGAGCGGGATCTACAATCTGTTTGATGTAAATCCGGTTTACACCACCGCCTACAGGCAGACGGCGATGCTGGAAGGGCGGCGCTATAATTTCGGCGGGCGCATTGAGTTCTGACAATAATGCAGGGGCCGAATGGCCCCTGCGAAATGATTTCACAAAGAGCTGTCAGGGCCTGAAGTCCAGAACGGGATGACTGAATGTTTGATAGGTTTTTTCGTCTGGCGCAGGCGGGATTTTGGCTTGTTTCAGCGCGGACATCACCTGCGCGCATAGTGCCGGATCGCCGTTCTCGACCGTTGGATTCTGCACTGTCCCGTCACGCTGTAGCGTTAAGCGCACCGAGCATGTTTGCCCTTGCCAGGACGCCGGCTGGTCTATGTTAGCGAAGACAGCCGCCTGGATCCGCGCCAGATAGCGTGAGGCATTGGCCTGCGGTGAAGTATCTGCACCCGTTTGATAATCGCGAAGTATTTTATCCGCTTCTGCCGATATTTTAGCGTCTTCGGTGCTGTCCGGCGCAGAAGCACTACCCGAGCAGGCGGAAAGGAGTAAAGAGAGGGTGCAAATGAGCAGCGGGCTGATTTTCATGAACAGGGTAACGCCTCCTTGCTGGCGATGAGATATTCCGGATACGAGGCGGTTATCCTCTGTTATTCCGCGATATTATTCAAACCCTAATCGCTGATTTTTCATGCGGCGGATCGAACGCGCGACAGCGACGTTAAGTGACGCTGTCACGTATCTTCTGCCTTCGCCACGGGCGGTTTACGCCATCCAGTCGCGAATCAGGTTCCCGTACAGCTGCTCAGCCTCCTCCAGCCGGCTGACCAGGCAGTATTCGTCGGTTTGATGAGCCATAGAGGGTTCGCCGGGGCCAAGAATGATACAGGGCGGGTTGCCCATCGCAGGCAGCAGCAGCGAGGCGTCGGTAAAGTAGGGCACCACCCGCGGCTCAAGCGGCCGATCGTGCAGCGGCTGGCAGCGCTGAAATACCTGTTTTATCCATGCGTGATCCTGTTCGCTGAGTACCGCGGGCAGATCGACCAGCGTCGACACCGTGACGCTCTCGCCAAGCAGCGTGATCAACCGCTGGCGGATGATGGCGTGCTGTAAATCAGGCGCGCTGCGGATATCGACATCGAAACGCGTGCGGTCCGGTACGGAATTAATATTTAGCCCGCCTTCAATACGTCCGACGTTTACCGTGGGCTGCTTCATCAACGGATGCGGCGCCCCCGGCGAAAAATGTTGGATTTTACCCAGCGCATCCGCCGCCAGATAGATAGCATTAATCCCCAGTTCCGGCATCGCGCCGTGGGCTGTTTTTCCCCGCGTTTCGCAGCGTAGCCAGAGCGCGCCTTTATGGCCGATCACCGGATAGTTGGCGGTGGGCTCGCCGACGATCAGCGCGCCCACTTCCGGCAACGGCGCAGAGGCGATCAGCGCCCGCGCGCCGTCGCAGCCGGTCTCTTCCCCGCCGGTAATCAGCAATACCGCGCCGCGCCCGGCGCGGATCGTTTCCCGCTGTTGAACGCAGGCGACGGCAAACGCCGCTATCGCCGCTTTCATATCGCTGGAGCCACGGCCATAAAGACGCCCGTCTTCCACCTGCGAGCCGAAAGGGTCGTACTGCCACCGGGCATTTCCCAGCGGCACGGTATCCAGATGCCCGGTAAAGGCCAGCGGTTTACCAGGCGTTGCCCCGGGGAGCCTGGCGATCAGATTGCAGCGTTCCTCGCCGAATGACGACAGCGAAACCGCAAAACCGTTAGCGTTAAGCCAGTCGGCAAAGTACCGCATGCAGTCTGCTTCGCTGCCCGGCGGGTTGATGGTGTTAAAGCCCAGCAGCTGCCGGGCGAGCTCAAGGGTGGTGGTCATCAGCGACGTTCCGTCAGCCAGTCAAGGCAGTTAATCCACAGCTGGCGATAGCCGGGCCATTTGGCAAACTCTTCCGGCAGCCAGTGTGCCGACATATCGCTGGTCCACACCAGCGAGCGACCCTGTTGATATTCGCGAATAGCCAGCAGCGGATGACCGGTACCGGCCACGGTCGCCAGCAGTTTGCCTTCCGGATGCATTTCTACTTCGTTATAGCCCAGCAACCACGGCCATTCGCCCGGAATATCGTTGAACAGGGCGTGGGATTCCGTCACCTCGGCATAACAACCTTCCGGCGTTTCAATGCGATCGTCCCATGCCAGGCAGCGGACCGGCAGCACTTTCTCCACCGCGGTATGGCGATAACGCGCGCCGCCGTTGATTCCCTGGAAGCTGTAATAGCCGCCGATCATCATCAGCGACCCGCCGCCGGCCACATAGTCATGCAAAAGCGTCAGACGGTTGGCGGTTCGGCGGCTTCTCAGCCAGGTGTCCGGATGCAGCAGCAGCGTATTGGCGCCGATATCTGACAAAATAATCGCATCCCACTGCTGCAGCGCGTCCAGCGTCAGCGGAAAGTCTGTCGCCGCCGCGTGGGCGGGCATGTAGGTAATGGCGTAGGCACTGTCCGCGAGCGCCGCCAGAAAATCCGTCGCGCCGGTATGCCAGGTGGCGGTGGCGAACTGATCGAAGCCTTTAACGTGTGTTGAAGTGCTGGTCCAGGATTCCCCAACCAGTAAGATTTTTTTCTGCATTATGACTTTCCTTTTATCCGCCAAAGACCCGTTGGGGATTTCCAATCATCAAGGTTTCAAGCTGTTCGCCGCTGACGCCGTGGCGCCGCAGGCGGGGAACAAAATGCTTGAGTATGTAGCCGTAACCGTGGCCGCCGTAGCGGGTGAGCATGGTTTTCAGAAAGACGTCCTGCGACAGCAAAATTTGCTGGATATAGCCGTCGTCAATCAGCTCGCGAATCGCGCGGGCGTTTTCCTCATCGGAGGGCGACTGCGCCGACTCGTCGGCGTAGTAATAGCTCATGCCGATCATGTCGTATTCGAGAAACGCCCCGCGCTGCGCCAGTTCCCGCTGGTAGCGCTTATCGGCAAAGCTGGGATTCATGTGGCACAGCACCGTATGGCGCAGATCGGCGCCTTCCTGCTCGAGAATGTCCAGTACACGGTGACCCAGCCGTTCCCAGCCGGGCAGGTGGACCTCGATCGGTACCCCGGTCACGGCGCTGGCCCGGCCCGCAGCGCGCAGGGATTTCTCCTCATCCGGGGTAAAACGGCTTGAGATACCGATTTCGCCGATGAGCCCGGCGAGCACCTCCGGTTTCTCCTCTGCGCCGCCGAGATCGTAGATTAGCCGCTCGGTCAGCTGTTCAACGCTGCTGGTTCTTACCCACTCGGGGTGCGAGGGTTCCAGATAGAGGCCGGTGCCCATAATAATGTTCAGGCCGGTCAGACGGGCGATACGCGCCAGCGCTTTGGGATCGCGGCCAATACCGATATTGGTCGGATCGACCACCGTTTCCCCGCCGAGGGCGCGATATTTCGTCAGCTCTTCAATCGCGACGTCGACGTCAAACAGTTGACAATTATCGCGGCTCATCAGCGGGTTCAGCGACAGTTCGCCGAGGTTTTCCATTTTCACCGGCATTTCGGCAAGATGGCGATCGCTGCAGCAGCAGGGCGGCACCCATTTGCCGGAGGCATCCAGCAGAATATGCTCATGCATCAGCGTAACGCCCATTTCACTTATCGGCAGCGGGCCGACCACCGTCATCACGTAACCGCTGCTGACGCCGACCGGCAGCGGGTCGGGATGGCGAAAAATTGATCCTTTCATCTGCTATCCTTTTGCCGCGGAGCGCGCCGGGTTGAGAATGCGGGTGTTCAGCCAGATAGCCAGCAGGATAATAGTGCCGGTGGCAATCTGGGTGTAGAACGGAGAAATATGCGACAGGATCAGACCGTTCTGGATCACCGCAATCGACAGCGCGCCCAGCAGCGTGCCGATAATAGTGCCGAAGCCGCCAAACAGACTGGTACTGCCGAGCACCACGGCGGCGATGACCTGCAGTTCAAAACCTTCGCCCTGGTTGGAGGAGCCGCTGCCGAGGCGAGCGGTGATAATCATCCCCGCCAGCGCGGCGGCCATGCCGCTGATGATATAGACCTTCATGGTGACCGCTTTGGTGTTAATCCCGCTGCGTCGCGCGCCTTCGGCGTTGGCGCCGATAGCCGTCACGTAGCGGCCAAAACGCATATGGTTGAGAACGATGTGCCCGATAACCAAAATCATAATGCCGATCAGCGCAGGCATAGGGATTCCCACAACCCACGCGCGGCCTATAAAGGTAAACAGGCTGTCAGCCGGAACCGGGATCGAGTAGCCCTGGGTGACCAATAGCGCGATGCCGCGAACCACGGCCAGGGTGGCGAGGGTGACGATAAACGCCGGTATGCCCTCATAGGCGATAAAGAAGCCGTTGATGGCGCCAACGACGCCGCCGAGCAACAAGCCGCCGAGCAAAACCACCGGCCACGGCAGTCCCCAGTTGTTAAGGGCGATAGCGGAAAGCGCGCCGACCAGCGCGAGGGTGGAACCCACCGACAGATCGATGCCGCCGGTGGTAATGACCAGGGTCATTGCCGTCGCGACGATCAGCAGCGGGGCGCTCTGACGGATAATGTTGAGCCAGTTGGTGCCGGTGAGAAAGTTGCTGGTGATCAGCGAGAACACCACGCAGCAGAAAACGAAAAAGAGCGCGATGCTGACCACGCCGGAGTGGTTATGCAGCAGGCGGCGCGGCAGCGAATGCTGGATCATGCGGGAACTGCTTAAGTTCATGATACTCATCCTGTTACCTCAATGTGCGGCCGCAGAGCGGGCGGTGAATTTTTCGCCCACAATCAGGTTAACGATATCGCTCAGGCTAGTGTCGGCCACTCGTCTGTCGGCGACGTTGGTACCTTCGTACATCACCATGATCCGGTCGCAGACCAAAAACAGGTCCTGCAGGCGGTGGGTAATCAGAATCACGCTCACGCCGCGAGCGGAAACGCGGCGAATCAACTCCAGCACCGCTTCAACTTCCGCGACGGCCAGCGCGGCGGTGGGTTCATCCATAATCAACACTTTCGGGTCAAAGGCCGCCGCGCGGGCGATGGCAATGGCCTGACGCTGGCCGCCGGAGAGATTTCGCACCAGCAGGCGGGTATCCGGAATGGAGATCCCGAGACCTTTAAGCATCTCCCGGGCGTCGGCGTGCATTTTGGCCTCGTCGAGAAAGGGGATGCCGAGGACCGATTTCATTGGCTCGCGGCCCATAAACAGATTGCCCGCGACGTCGACCGTGTCGCACAGCGACAGATCCTGGTAGACCATCTCGATATGGCAGCGGCGCGAATCGGCCGGATTAGCGAAATGCTGCTGTTCGCCATCGATGCGAATCGTGCCGCTGGAGGGGATCACCGCCCCCGAGAGTACTTTGGTCAGGGTGGATTTCCCCGCGCCGTTATCGCCCACCAAGCCCAGCACCTCGCCCGGAGCCAGCTCGAGGTTGACTCCGCGCAATGAACGTATCGACCCGTAGGTCTTGGTGATGTTGATCATCTCCACCCTTGGCGGGGTAGTGTGTGGCTGCTGCATCTGATAACTCCCATCGCTGTTGCCGGGAAAATGTTCGCCATCCTGCGGGAGAGATGCTATCCGACACGGTTTACATGCTAGTAAACCGGTTTACCTGCGGAATAGAGCACTCGCCAACACAGTCAGGACAAACGCTACGTAAGATATTTGTTCGCCAGTAAGAACGTTGCAGCATCCGTGCCAGGGCAGGAACTACACAGCAGCCCTGTAACTTAACCATATGTAATCAATAGATTTTATTGGTTACATTCCGGTAAACCGGTTTACTGATTATAGTGAACAGATTGTGAATTGATCGTTTTTTGCGCCAAAACTGGGCGCTTTTGCGCCATTTTGGGACGCGCTTAACAAATCTTGATTGAGTCGCGACCGATCCATTCTACCGGTAGGCGGGTTTCTGCCGGGATATCCTGGTCATTGTTCAGCAGGCGCATCATGATATTCACCGCGGTGCGGCCCAGTTCACGGGCGGGCTGGCGGATAGTTGAGATACGCGGCTGGGTGAAATCGGCATAGTTGGCGTCGTCGAAGCCGACCAGCGACAGCGCCTCCGGCGCCTGAAGCCCGCTGGCGCGCAGCCCGTCAAGCAGGCCAAGCACCAGGTAGTCGCTGGCGGCGAAGACGGCGGTCGGGCGAAGCGGCTGGCTAAACAGGTAGCGCAGCGCCTGTTGGCCGAACTCGCGCTGGTAGTCGCCGTACATCACCCATTCGGGCGGCCAGCTCAGACCGGCCTGCTCCATCGCGGTGCAGAAGCCCTGATAGCGCTCGCGGACGCTCATCAGCTTGTCAGGACCGCCGACGAAGGCGATATGGCGGTGTCCGGCGGCGATCAGCATTTCGGTGGCGATCCGCCCGCCCTGAACGTTATCGGCAAACACCTTCGGCACCGTACTGCCGGGTATATCTTCATCCAGCAGGACAATGCGTTCGTGACGCTGGACCTCTTTGCGCAGCAGGCCGTTATCGGGGCGGTTAGTGGTGAACAGCAGGCCATCGACCTGACAGGTATCCAGCCAGCGGATGAACTGACACTCCTTTTCAGGATTATTGCGGGTGATGCACAGCACCAGGCTATAACCGCTGGCGGAGGCGGCCTCTTCGGCGGCGTCGGCCAACTCGGCAAAAAAGGGGTTGGTAATATCGGGGAGCACCAGGCCGAGCGTCTCGCTGCCGCCTTTGCTCAGACGACGCGCCAGGCTATTACCGCGATAGTCCAGTTCGCGAATCGCCGTTTCGATACGGTCGATGGTGTCCTGCGGCAGCACAATACTGTTGTTCATATAGCGCGACAGGGTGGCTTTCGACAGTCCCGCCAGCTTTGCGACATCGGATAACAATACGCGTTTTATACTCATTTCCTGCGCCATTTCTGCCAGAATCGGCTATCTGTAACATAGTTAAGCGCGGTGGATACAGCAATTTCTCCGCTCATAATCGCCATAAATAAATGCTTGACAAATTTTAATCTGCGGAGAATTGTATAGGCAGTTTACCGCATCATCCGGGAAGTCATTCCCAAACCCGTTTAAGTCATTCCAGTCGCGCACCGACACGGACCGGTTGCCGGAATGAAGTTAAGCAGGTATTCGCCGAACGATCGATGATGGTTCTGGCCACATAGACGATATTTGCCCGCCAAAAAAATAATCCTTCTGCGTTCGCATGCGGCGCGGAACTCTGCTGGTTATCACTTATTCCCGACGAGGATACTGATGATGTTATTTAACACCGGAAAACTACGTTTACTTACTGTCGCCACGACGATGCTGGCATCAATGAGTTTTATTTCTACCGCCGGCGCGGCCGCTCCGACTTATGCGCTGGTCCAAATCAATCAGCAGGCGCTGTTCTTTAATCTGATGAATAAAGGCGCGCAGGATGCGGCAAAAGCCAGCGGCAAAGATTTAGTGATATTTAACTCTAACGATAATCCCGTGGCGCAAAATGACGCGATTGAAAACTATATTCAGCAAGGCGTTAAAGGCATTCTGGTTGCCGCTATCGATGTTAACGGAATTATGCCCGCGGTAAAAGAAGCCGCCGCCGCTAACATTCCGGTGATTGCGATTGATGCCGTATTACCGGCCGGGCCACAGGCAGCCCAGGTCGGCGTTGATAATATTGAAGGCGGCAGAATTATTGGTCAATACTTCGTGGACTACGTGCAGAAAGAGATGGGCGGCCAGGCGCGGCTGGGTATCGTCGGCGCGCTGAACTCGGCTATTCAGAACCAGCGGCAGAAAGGGTTCGAAGAGACGCTGAAAAGCAATCCGAAGATCACCATCGCTAACGTTGTTGATGGGCAGAATGTGCAGGATAAAGCAATGACCGCGGCGGAAAACCTGATCACCGGTAATCCGGACCTGACGGCGATATATGCCACCGGCGAACCCGCGCTGCTCGGCGCGATTGCCGCCGTGGAAAACCAGGGGCGCCAGAAGGACATTAAAGTGTTTGGCTGGGATCTGACGGCGAAGGCGATTTCCGGTATTGACGGCGGCTACGTGACCGCTGTACTGCAGCAGGACCCGGAAAAGATGGGCGCCGAAGCCCTGAAGGCGCTGAACAGCATCACTTCGGGTAAAACCGTGCCGAAAACCATTCTGGTTCCGGCCACGGTGGTAACCAAAGCGAACGTCGATACCTACCGTTCGCTGTTTAAGTAGGTCAGTGCGCGCCGCCCGTGGTTAACAGGGCGGCGAGCTCATGGCTGCCGGGAAACGCGCTGAGCGTCCCCCGGCGGCTAACGGTAATGGCGGCAGCCCGGCTGGCATGCGCCAGCGCCAGCGCATCCGGCGCGACGTCGCGCAGCAGGGCGGAAGCCAGCATCACGGCGAGGAAGGTGTCGCCCGCGCCGGTTGTATCAAGCGCCTCGGCGGGCACGGCGGGGCAAAACTGGCGCTGGCCCTGCTGGACCAGCCAGGCACCTGCGGCCCCCTGGGTAATCACTAAAGTTTTCACCCCGTATGGCTGGAGCAGCTCGGCCTCAGATTCATTGACCACCGCGATGTCGATGAGCGGCCACAGGTGGCAAAAGTCAGAATTGACGGGCGAGGGGTTGAATACCGTCGTCATACCGTGGCTTTTGGCGTACTGGAACAGCGCCCGCGTTTTGTCCAGGGAGAAATTGCCCTGCTGCAGCAGAATATCGCCGGCGACGGCATCCGCGATATGCGGAATGATGTCATCCAGGCGGAATGTATCCGCGGCGGCGGTAGTGGTAATAATGGCATTGTCGCCATCAGCGCTATTTAAAATAATCGAGGTATCGCTATGTTGATTGAAATGACCGTCGGGTAGCAAGGTCAGTGGTTCATTTTTTATCTGCTGACGGATCCACACGCCGTTGCTGTCATTTCCCGTGGCGGCAATTAAGCGTGTTTCTATTCCGCAGCGGGCTAATATAATCGCCTGGTTCGCGCCTTTACCGCCGATATCCTGCGAAACTTTAACGCCGTGAATTGAAGCGCCTTTTTTCGGTATATCCGGAATGGACCAGGTTTCATCTACGGTAATATTACCGGTAACGTAAACACGCATAGTGTTCCCTTAACAGGATGGATAAGATGGTTGCTATCTCAGCAGAAAAAACGAATGCAATACAAGCTATTTTTTTACGTAGCAAAGCGGTTATTGGAGTTATTCATTGCGATCCTTTTCCTGGTGCGCCTAAATATCGAGGGAAATCAGTCCGTGATATTATTGAGCGCGCGCTTCGCGATGCTGAAAATTATGTTTCAGGCGGCGTTCACGGCCTGATTATTGAAAATCACGGGGATATTCCTTTTTCCAAACCTGAGGATATTGGTCACGAAACTTCCGCGCTGATGGCGGTGATTACTGAGAAAGTGCGCGAGCGTTTTGCTGTGCCACTGGGCATTAACGTCCTGGCGAACGCGGCGATCCCGGCGATGGCTATCGCCCTGGCGGGCGGAGCCGATTTCGTTCGCGTAAACCAGTGGGCCAACGCCTATATCGCCAATGAAGGGTTTATTGAAGGGGCAGCGGCTAAGGCGCTGCGCTACCGCAGTATGCTGCGCGCTGAGCATATTCGCGTTTTTGCCGATAGCCACGTCAAGCACGGTAGCCATGCCATCGTTGCCGATCGTTCGATTCAGGAGCTGACGCGCGACGTCGATTTCTTCGAGGCTGACGCGGTGATCGCCACCGGCCAGCGTACGGGCGATAGCGCCACGATGGCGGAAATTGACGAGATCCGCGCGGCGACGGAACTACCGCTGTTGGTAGGCTCCGGGGTGACGCCAGCCAACGTGCGCCAGATCCTCGAGCGGACTCAGGGGGTCATCGTGGCCAGTACGATGAAGGTCGATGGCGTGTGGTGGAACGATGTTGAACTGGCCCGGGTGAAGCATTTCATGTCGATCGCGCAGGCCGCGCTGGAGGAGGCATAATGGAAGCGTTTAGCGAACGCCTGCTGCGCGAGCATCAGCCGGTGTGGCAGGCAATGCAGCGGCACCGTTTTGTGACGGATATCGAAGAGGATCGTCTGCCGCCTGCCGTCTTCAACCGCTATCTGGTGTTTGAGGGCAACTTCGTCGCGACGGCAATCGCGATTTTTGCCCTCGGAGTCAGCAAGGCGCCAGGTATTCATCAGCAGCGCTGGCTGATTGGCGTCCTGAATGCTCTGGTTGACACGCAGATTGCATGGTTTGAACAGGTTTTATCAGAACGGCGGATAACTCCTGCTGATTATCCGGACGATCTGCCCGGCGTGCGGCGCTTTCGCGACGGTATGCTGCGAACCGCCCGGGAGGGCAGCTACGAGCAGATCGTGACGATGATGTTCGGCGCGGAGTGGATGTATTATTTCTGGTGCCGACGGGCGAGCGAACATCGGCAGAGCGATGCTGACGTGCGCTGCTGGGTGGAATTGCACGCCGAGGACGCATTCTATCAGCAGGCTCTCTGGCTGAAGAACGAACTCGACCGCTGCGCCATGACGCTGAGTGAAAGCGAAAAGCAGGCGCTGTCGGCGCTTTACGGCGATGTACTGCAGTGGGAAATTGATTTCCATCACGCCGCGTACGAAGCGTAGCCGCGAGGTGAATAACAGGGGGCGCCTGAAGCGGCGCCTCCTGAACGCTGATACACTTAGCGGACCGATCGCCGTTTACACGGAAACCATGAAATATCAGGACCTCTTGCAAAGCGTGTTGTTAAACGACCCGATAAGAATGAACGCGCTGTACGCTGTGCAGGCGCTGGAACTCAACGATGGCTGGATTGGCGCCGGCTTTGTCAGAGATGCTGTCTGGGATCATCTGCACGGCTACGGGCTAAGGCCAGTTTCGGGTGATGTGGATGTTGTCTGGTTCGACGCGAAAAGCGCGACTTCCGCCTGCGATAGCGCGCTGGAAGAGAGGCTGAGCCAGCAAAATTCCGCCTTTAACTGGTCGGTGAAAAATCAGGCAAGAATGCATCAACGCAACGGACATCAACCTTATCACTCAACGGAGAATGCGCTGCTGTACTGGCCTGAAACCGCGACGGCTATGGCGGTCAGAATGGGAGGAACAGACCATATTGAGATTATCGCGCCCTACGGGCTGGACGATCTCTTTGAGCTCCGTCTGCGGCCAACGCCGGTATTTGCGCAGCATAAGCTGGCTATTTTCCGCCAGCGCGTCGTGGAAAAACGCTGGCTACAGCGTTATCCCGGCCTGCGGCTTCTCGTCCCGACATAACGCAAAGCCGCTGTTCGCCTGGTGTTCGTCAAAAGCGCCAGTCGGCCGCAGTTGAAAGTGCGAAAAACGGACCCGCCAGCGTTCGGTTGTGATGGCCAATGATTTCATGAGCGGATAAATGGGGATTATCGATTGTGGTATGCGCATCAGAAATCAGCACAGTCGTGAATCCCAGCTCCGGCGCTGCCCGGCAGGTGGTATCGACGCAAAACTCTGTTTTCATCCCGGCAATCACCAGCTGCTTCACGCCTCTCAGCATAAGCTGGCGCTGTAATTCGGTGTCGCGAAAGCAGCTGGGATACTTTTTGGTCAAGACGATATCCCGTTCAACGTCCACATCCAGCTCAGCTATCAGCCTGGTTAACGGGCTGCTCGCAGAGAATGGGGAGCCGTCAGGCCCGACGTGGCGAATAAAAAAGATCGGTACCTGTGACTGCCTGGCTTTAGCGATCAGCAGAAGAATATTTGTCAGAACGGCATCAGCGCAATGAGGGGAAGCAGGGCCGCGGAAAAGTCCCTCCTGCATATCAATAATCACTAGCGCATGTTCAGATGAAATCATGGGGCGTGTCTCCATTCAGTGTGTGATGAACGGAGAGCTGTTTGTCCCCGTCCGGTTTAACGGGGAGTGTGGTTCTGTTCTATCAGGTTCCAGCCACAGATACGCACACGCCGCCGCAGGTTGCGGTGGTACGTGTCGTTGTTGAACGGGCTGGATGAATCATTTTCTGACCTTATTATTCGTTGAAGATAAATAACCAGAAACTAACGGAACCGCTTAAAACTACACGCCTTATACGATGCGGGTCAACTACAGATTTCATGTCATGTCGCCCGGTCAGAATACAGACTTTCCTGCCATTGCCGGGCAAATATCCTGCACGTTGACGCTTATTGATTATACTTTGATGGCAGGTTGTGCTGGCCCGCTATGGGGTAGCACAACCGACATCCTGGAAATGGGCTTAACCGTTCCGATGAATATTCGATCGTGAAACAGTAATGGAGGTATGGAACGATGGGATTATTAAATTTTGTCAAAGAAGCGGGCGAGAAAATATGGGACGCCGTCTCCGGCGGCAGCAAGGAAGATAAGGCCGACAAGCTGAAAAAACATATTGATGGTCTTAATCTTCCCGGCGCCGAAAAGGTCAATATCGATGTTGCGGACGACGGCACCGCGACGGTTACCGGCGATGTCGGTTCGCAAGAAGATAAGGAAAAAATTCTGGTGGCGGTAGGGAATGTCACCGGCGTTGGTCAGGTTAATGACAGCGTGAAGGTGACGCAAAGCGGGGCGGAAAGTCGTTATTACACGGTCAAATCCGGCGACACCCTGAGCGCCATCTCCAAAGCGATGTATGGCTCCGCCAATGAGTATCAACGTATTTTTGAAGCCAACAAACCAATGCTGACGCATCCCGATAAAATCTATCCGGGCCAGGTGCTGATTATTCCGACGAAGTAAGCGGTGAATTCCTTGGGCTACAGGCAGATGGAATTATCTTCAAGGCCGGCCAGTGACAATATAGATTTTGTTGCTGGCTAGGGTTCGGGCATTCTCCTGACGTCAACGCGTTAAATTCCGTGATGGCAGGGATGCGATTATTGCATCCCTGCATCGTTGGATCAGAAGAAATCAATTCGCGTATTGATACCGACAGTGCGGCCCATATTAACCTGCGCGACGGCGCTGCTGCCGTTCATATATCCATAGGTACGGTAACGACGGTCGAACAGGTTATCGACATAGACGGAAATATTCATCCGTTCCGTCGCCTGCCAGCCAATGCTGCTGTCCAGGGTGGCGTAGGTGCCTTGCCGCAGCTGGTTGTCGCCATCGAAATAATGCGGCCCCACCAGATTAACCGCCAGCCGGGGCATCAGTGCGCCATAGCGCGTATCAATCACGCCATTCACACTGCTTCCCGCGCCGTAACGCGGTACGAACGGCACCCGGTTGCCGTGGTACAGCTCGCTGTCGTTGGTGAATTCGGAATGGATCATGTTGCCATTGATATCCCATGACCAGCCTTGGGCAAACCGCCATTTCGCTTCCAGCTCAACGCCGGTGGCGTTGGCTCTCCCCGCATTGCTTAAGGTCTGCATTCCGACCGGGCCAGAGTAGAGCTGCATATCTTTGGTGTGGGTATAAAAGGTGGCGGCTTGCAGCGTGACGTCGGCGGTTTCGTAACGGGTGCCAATTTCATAGTTGATGGATTTTTCCGCGTTGAACGGTTTGGCATCAAGACCTGCGGTTGGCACGATATTGTATCCGGAAGGTTTATATCCCTGGGCGACGCGGGTATATACTCGCCAGTCGTCGGTCAGCAGATAGCCTGCGGAGAGCTGTCCGAGCACCCGGTCGTCATTGCTTTTACCCTGGTCGCCAAATGGGTTTCCCAGCATGCTGCCGTGATACTGCGTGCTGGCTTTATCATGCGAGAAACGCACGCCGCCGCCGATGTCAAAACGCTCGGTTAAATGCCAGGTCAGATCGCTGTAGGCGGCAAGGGTTTCAGCGGTGGTATAGCCGGTGCTGCTTAAATAGGGCATCGTCGGCATATCATAGGCGGAATTTAGCTTTTCGCGGGTGTTCTGCCGGTACAACCCAAATACCATATCCACGGTACGCGTATCGCCGAGGGTGGCGGCGCGTAGCTCCTGCACATCCTGGTTCCAGCGCTGGGGCATATTGACGATCAACGAGCCGGAAGGGAAGGTCCGGGAATAATTCTGCTGCTGCCAGGCGCCGATCAGATTGAAAACCCAGTCATCGGTAGCGTATTTACCGCTTAGCGTCTGGCTGTCAGTACAGCGCCGTAGGTACGGGTCCGGTGAACCCTCGCTAAGAGACAGCGTACGGCTCTTGAGATCATTCCATGCCACATAGGCATCCTGTGTAGCGCGAGTGCATTCGCGCGAGGCGGAAAACCCCATTTCCCAGGGCTGGTCGTCCGGCGCCAGACGCAATTTCACATTCCCGATACTGGCACGGGTACCGCCTAAATCATCGCTACCGGTCGAGGGGTTAATCATCTCGCCGTCATCAACCTGGCGTAAAAGAGTCACGCTGCCGTATAACAGGCCATCCTGAATCGGGCCGCTCAGGTTGAGTTTGCTTCGATAACTGTCACGACTGCTGACGCCACCCTCAATATAGCCGCGCGGTGTGCTGTCCGGCTGCTGGGTGACGATGTTAATGATCCCGCCCTGGGCGCTTTTGCCATACAAGGTTCCCTGCGGTCCGCGCAGCAGCTCTACGCTCTGCACATCGGTCAGTGCCTGGATGGTGTTGGTAGACAGCTGGGGAACCCCGTCGACATACAGGGTAACGGCGGGGTTATAAAAGTCCTGGGCCGAAGAGATGCCGCGTAGCGAGATCGTTGAAAAAAGCATGTTGCCGCTATTTTCAATATTCAGCCCTGGCAACACTCTGGGGAGTTTGTCACTGGCGGTAACGCCCGCGTCGCTTAACTCCGTCGCGCTGATAACGGTAGAAGAAACATTATTGGCTGATGCCGAGCGGGAAGACTGTTTACTGGCGGTGACCACCAACGTGCTTTCGTCTTGCTGTGAGGTTTGGCTATGAGCAGCGGCCGGGAGTAAAAATCCCCCCAGAACCAGAGGATAAAATTGTGTCATTTTCATTGTGATGAATCCCTGAAAAACGGCGAGACGCCAAAATACCGACAATGGTGAATTGAAAATGATAACTATTTCTAATTGCACTGCTACCCGAAACGGGTTTATTTCCACCTGTTTCGGGTAGCGGGGCGCTTATTGGGCTGAATGGCGATAACGATCAATGGCGAGCGCCGTCAGGCGCTTTTTATCTACCTTGCCGACGGCGGTGAGCGGCCAGTGGGTCAGAAACTCAATTTGATCGGGAATCTTCCACGCGCTGATCCCCATTTGGACCAGCTTTTGACGCAGCTGTTGATAGTCAGAGGGAGTGCGTTGCGCGATGATAAACGCGCATATCCGCTCGCCAAGCAGCGTGTCCGGCGCGGCGACCACGGCGCAATCCTTTACGTCTTCCAGACGCATCAGTACCGATTCCACTTCCGCAGCGGCTATTTTCTCTCCGGCGCGGTTGATCTGCTCTTTTATACGCCCCTCAACGTACAGATTTCCCGCCTCATCGAGCCTGACATTGTCGCCAGTACGGTAAAATCCTTGCGCGGTAAAGGCCCGCGCATTGTGCTCGGGAGCGCGATAATAGCCCGTAATAGTATAAGGACCGCGCGTTAATAACTGTCCCGTTTCGCCAGGCGCAACGTCGTTTTCCTCTTCGTCAACGACGTGAATTTCATCCAGGGGAGACATAGGGCGCCCTTGGCTGTGAAGAACGGTGACCAGAGGATCGTCCAACCGGGTAAAGCAGAGCAGGCCTTCCGCCATACCGAATACCTGTTGCAGGGGACAATCAAACGTCGAGATAACCTGCTCAGCAAGCGTTGGGTCAAGCCGGGCGCCGCCCACCTGAATGACGCGTAGCGAAGAGAGATCGCTGTCTTCCCACTCTCTGGCCTGCACCCAGAGCTGCGCCAGCGCCGGTACCAGGGCGACGTGGGTCACACCTTGTTCCGCGATTAAAGGCATCACCTCATCGCAGCTGGCGCTGTCGGTTAATACCACCTTTCCGCCGCAGGCAAGCGTTCCCAGAATACCGGGACAGGCCAGCGGAAAGTTATGCGCCACGGGGAGGACGGCGAGATACACGCTCTGTGGATTAAGGCCGCACAGTTCGGCAGAGGCGCTGAAGTTATAGCTATAGTCAGCGTGCCGTCGCGGGATAAGCTTTGGCGTCCCGGTGGTGCCGCCTGAGAGCAGCAGCAGCGCAGTGGCGCCAGCATCGGGCTGCGGCCACGTCTGCCGTTCGCCGCGCAGCGAGAAGAGCGGCGTAAAATCGCCGCCTTCGGTCTCACTTGCGACCAGAACTTGCCGCAGGCAGGCGTGTTTGCGCGCCATCTGGCGGGCCAGGTCCGCGTGGTTTTCTCCGTGAATCACATAAGCGGCCGGTTGCGCCAGCGCAATCAGCGCGTCGATATCCAGCGCCCGCTGCGAGGGCATCGCCAGAACAGGGATAACGCCCAGTCTTAACAGCGCGAACAGCAGGATCACAAATGCGTTGCCGTTGGGGAGCTGGATAAGCACATGTTCTCCCGGACGCAAACCCAGCGAGTATAACCCTGCAGCAAGCTCATCGACCCGAAGATCGAGCGCGCTGTAGGTCAGCGAGCCTTTGGCATCAACGACAGCAATTCGTGAGGGATAGCGAGCCGCCCAGTGGCGCAGCTGTTCAGCAATGGGGAAGGGATACTGTTTTATCAGAGAATCAAAGGAAGAGTGCATGCGTCACCTTTCTGAAGTGCAGGACCGATTTTGCAAAGCGGTCGTCGCAGAAAATACGTGGGGAAAATGGTGAATAATCTGCTTAAAAAAGGCCCTGGATTGTTGCAGCAGATAAAAATGGTCGCCGTCAATCACCACCTCGCCTGCGATGTGGTTCAGCCACGGACGCCAGGCCTCCATCTCCGGCCAGGAGGCTTCACGATCGCGGCTGCCGCATACCAGCAGCGCAGGCGTGCGCAGCGGCGTGAAATCATCGAGCGAGTCGTAGTGATAGTGCTCAGTAGCGTAAAAATCAGCGCGAAGAAGAGGAAGAAATAGCGACAGTAGCTCTTTGTTTTCCTGTAGTTCAGGCGAACATCCGCCGATATCAATCAGTTCAGCGATAAAGTCGGCATCCTCGCGGTCGCTGAGCCTGCGCCGGGAATGCAGATGAGGGGCATGGCATCCGGAAATAATCAGCCCTTGTGGGGGAAGACCCCGTTGTTCCAGAAGCCGGCATGTTTCAAACGCCACCTGCGCGCCCATGCTGTGCCCGGCAAGTAAAAGCGGGGCGTCAGGCAATACGCTCTCTTCCAGTTCGTCCGCCAGCAGCGACGCCAGTTGCGTAATGCTGCTGAGCGGCGCCAGATGGCGCAGGCGATCGCGTCCCGGCCAGGTCACCAGGGAAAGCGCGATCTCCGCCATGGGGTGGTCTCGCCAGCGGCGAAACGCGCTACTGCTGCCGCCCGCGAAGGGGCACATTACCAGATGCGCCGTACTGGCGTTGCGGGCGGGCCATAACGGTATACACATGGCAGATTGCATCACCGGGACTCCTCATCGTGGCGGTAGAAAGCCGGTAACCGGTCGTGACGCGGCGGCGTCAGATGTCGGATCTCCGCATGGCCGGTCTTACGTAAAATCTGCTGCCATAAATGTGATAACGCGAGCTGATGAGCGGAGTGGCAGGCCGCCGGCAGATTTCCGCCCGCCAGATGGCAGCGCAGCTGCTGTAGCAACCTGCCGACCCCCTCCGGTCCGGCGGTTTCGCAGCAATCACGCCAGCTCAGGGGAGCCGCGCTGCGCGTCTGACCCGGCGGGTCGCGCAGGATCTCCGGCCTGCGGTAGAGACTACGAACATTCGCCTGATGTTCTGCGACAAACAGGCTGGATGACCAGACCACGGGGCCGTAGCTTGCCTCCAGCGAAAGATGACCTTCCGGCCAGCCCAGCAGCAAACGGTGCATAATCAGGCTGTGCATATCAGGATCGTCAGGATCGAGATAGCGCTGAAGCAGCAGACAGGCTTCTCCCGCCGGCCAGAAAAGTCTCAGACAGTGAAAGTCGCGAAAGCTACCGACCACTTCACACTCCACGCTGGCGGCATCAACCTCTAACGCCAGCAACAACAAATCCAGCGTGGAGTAGAGCAACTGTCGGCTGGTGGTAGCGTGAGCAACCGACGGCGCCTGATCCAGGCTGCGACGTAACCGCTGCGCATCCCCGAGCCAGGCGCGACCCGCACGCGCGTGCGGATAAAACGTGTTGACCCAATAGCAGCGGCCCCGTTCCTGCGCCAGCGCTTGTAAAGAACGGACGTCATCCGGGTGGAGGGGATGCTCCTGAATCACGTGCACGCCGCGGGTCAAAAAGTGCCGGGCAAGCTGGGTTCCGCTCCCGCCGGCGACGGTTGAGCGCACGACGATACAGGCGATATCCGGCATCTCGGCGATCTGTTCCGGCGAGGTATACAGGGGGATTCCAAACGCATAGGCCAGCTCTCTCGATCGCGCGCTTCCCTGGGACAGAAGACCAACCAGTTCCAGCCCCTCCTGGGGCTGCATAAAGGCGTTGAGGTACATTTCGCCAAATTTAGCGCCCACAATCAGTACGCGTTGCTTAGGGGCGGCGGACGGCATCATAACGTGTTCTCCGGTTGCGTTGAGGTTGCGCCGAACCAGCGCTTGATATGCTGCGCGCAGGTCTGAACGTGGGGGGGCTCCAGCATGATTTGCCAATGGCTGGCTTTAATCGCATAGCTGTCGGCGCGGTCTATCCAGGTTTGCCATTCGGTTTCCGCTGGCGTCCAGCGCGCGGGTCTCATCGCGGCATGCACGATGAGACAGGGGAGCGGAACGGTTTCGTCCGGCGTATGCTCGGTCAGTAAGCGCAGCAGATGCGCGATGTTGTCGATCCACGCTTCCGCCGCCTGTAGCGTCAGGTTTTGCGCCATTATTCCCGCCGTTCTGGCAAGGTCGATGAAGACGGCAAGCTGGCGGTCGGGCGTCAGCCGATCGAAATGTTCCGGCAGCGCCAGCGGCGTATCGCCTTCGGCTAACAGCCGCAGCAGGGCCGTCCGGTTTGCGCAACGAAAATCCTGTCGACACACGGGATCGATTAACGCCAGCCGTACCTGCTCGCCTTTGGCATCCAGGCGCTGCGCGGCGCCCGCCGCAAGAAAAGCGCCATACGACCAACCCGCCAGCGCATAAGGGCCGTGCGGCTGCTGGCGGCGGATACTCGCAACATACTCATCGATCATTCGATCAAGCGTGGCAAAACGCTGCGGCGATTTTGCCTGCAGGCCGAAAACGGGCATATTCAGTGCGCTGGCGAGCGGCAGCCAGGCGCTGATACCGCCGTCTGAAGCATGGAAAACAAACAACGTTTCGTCGCCACCTCCCTGGCAAATGGGCACAGGATTCTCCTCTCCTGACGAACAGGCCTGCAGATGGGCGCAGAAGTCGCTGAGCGTTGAATGGGTGAACAGATCCTGAAGGCTGGCGCTGGCAATCCCTCTGCGGTTCAACTGCGCGACCATCCTTGTCGCCATCAGGCTGTCGCCGCCCAGCGCGAAAAAGTCGTGATGTCTGGCCACGGGGCGAGACAGCAGCGTTTGCCAGAGTTCAGCGACCTGTTTTTCCAGCGCCGGATCTCCCCCGGAGCTCGGTGTCGATTCGGCTGGCGCAATCTGTGCGTCAGGCGGGGCCGATAGCGGAGTAAATAACGTTTCTCGCTGCCGGATCTGCAACGCGGGCAGGGTGGCGCCAAAACGCTGCTGCAGATAGCGGCTCATGGCTGCTGTATCCGGGCGATTCACCCCAGGCGAACGTGCGACCAGCAGATGCTGGCGCAGCGGCGACGATTCCTGCGGCGGCCAGGCCAGTTCGTTGGCAAAACCGGCCTGCGCAAGCACTTCCTGCCACGCTGAACGGGTGAGCATAGGTTTTTCATCCCGGCGGCGGAAATCGCGGTATCCGCTTAACCCTTCGATAAAGCCGACGCTCGCCAGCTGGAATACGCTGTTTCGTTCCGTCGCTTCAACGATCAGCAAGCGTCCGCCGGCTTTCAGCAACCGCTTTAATCGGCGCAACGACTGTACGACATGGCTGGCGTCGTGAAGCACGTTGACGGCAATAATCAGGTCGTAACCCGACTCGGGGTGGGCGGTAAAATCCAGCGGCTGGTTGATATCGAATAAAGCGTAAGACACCCGCGATTCATCGTTGAAACGGGTTCGGGCGTCGTTGAGGAACTGCGCGGAGACATCCGTGAAATGGTATGACAGGCGCGTGTTTCGCGTGGCCTTCAGCACTGGTTCCGCGGTGGCCGCGGTTCCGGCGCCCACCTCGAGGATCCGTTCTGCGCCGCAAAGGGCGGCAATCTGCGCGGTATAGCGATTCAGACAAGCGCTCGCGGGGTTTTCGCGATACAGCGCGTCGGTTACGCGCAACGACTCGTTGAACAGCAGTTCCAGCGGCGAACACTGCCCGGAGAAGAGGTCGTCGTGCCGGGCGATGCAGGCGCCCAGATACTGCGCCAGCGCCTGGCTCCAGTGGGTTTGCGGGCACGCCTCGTGAGGCTCGGGAATGTCGCTGAGCGGAATGCGGCAGCGCCAGCTACCCCCCTCGCGCACTAACCATTCCCTTTCCGCCAGACACTGCAGCCACTGGCGTAGCAGGCGCCGGTGTGACGCTTGCGCGCCCAGCGCCTGTACTATTTCGCCAAATGGGTGGGCAACCTCCGGGGTGGTGAACAGACGGTGGCGATGTAGCGTGGCGGCGATCCCCTGCAGCGCGCGCGCCTCCAGCCAGCGCCAGGTCGCTTCCAGCTCGTCAAGTTGCGTCTGTTCAGGCAACGGCAGCGCCAGAGAGGCGAGATCATGCTTATCATATAACGGCGCTGAGGACGGCGGATCCTCGGTCATAACGATATCCAGGGTTAACGCGCCATTTTCGCTAAATTCCGCTCTGGCCTGTTGGATGCCGGGGTATTCCTGCGCCGCTTGCTCAATATCCCGCAGATCGTAGTCCGTTTGCGCGTTCAGCGGCCAGCGGCGGCGGGGAATGTGTTCGGCAATGCCGCTGTCAATGGTCTTCAGGCCTTCAGGGTTGGTAATGGCGGCCTGCAGGATGGTGCAGTAGTCATTAAACATCGCTTCAGCTGCGCCCGGTTCCAGTACGTTGTCCATGCAGTACCAGCTAAACGTCAACGCGCCATCGCTCTCCATCACCTGATGATCCAGCCAGACCTGCGGCGTTTGCGTAAAGACATAGCAGGGTTCGCCGAACAGATGACTCATTGCCCGGTCGATAGCCATTCCTTCCAGCGTCATCCCCAGCATGCTGGTAAACACCACCGGCATCAACGGTTGACGCTGGGATCCGCGCTGGCGCCCCAACTCGCGGATCGCCTCAACGCCGTTCACTTCGCTGTGCGCCATGTTTTGCCAGAGGCGCTGCTGGGTCCGTTGCATCTGCTCCTGCAGCGTTAGCGGCGTTGAGAAGTTAAAATCAACCAGCGTGACGGAGGTAAAATCCCCGATCAACTGATTGATTTGCGGGTGGATCGGCTGGCGATTAAAGAACGTCAGGTTCAGCGTAAATGCCGTGGTACGACTCCAGCGCTCAAGGGTGGCGGCAAACAGCGTGAGCAGCGCGGCGGAGGGGGTGAGGCCCTGCTGCTGCCAGCGTTGTTTCACCGCCTGCCACTCTTGCTTTTCAAGCGTCGAAGTAAACGTGGTGAAGTGCGGGGTTTCCGGCGGTGTCTCCACCACCGGCATTTCCGGCGCTGAAGGCAGTTGCGGCAGTTTTTCCTGCCAGTAATCCCAGGCATCGTGCCATGCTGTTGTTTGTCGGCGCGCCTGTTCAGCCATCACGTAATCGCGGAAAGTGATATCGAGCGGTGGCAGCGTTTCTCCGCGCCAGACCTGGGCTAAATCGTCCATCATGACTTTAAAGCTCTGCACATCGAACTGCAGAAGATCGAGGTTCATGTGCAGGCGGTAGCGGCAATCATCGATTTCGCTGACCACCAGCTCAAAGAGCGGCCACTGGTCGGCAGGTAAAACGCGATAGCTCAGTTCATGGCGCCGTTTTTCCAGCGCCTGACACTGCTCTTGCGGGGAAAGCGCGCGCAGATCGTCGCGCGGGATACGATACGTCGGGGCTGTCGCCAGAACGCGCTGTTGTCCATCGGCATCTACCACCATCCGCAGCATATCGTGGCGGGCAATGAGCTGGTTCCATGCTTTCTCCAGTATGGCGAGATCGAACTCATCGTGGCGTTTATCCCATTCAAACAGCACGTGACAGGCAACGCCGCCATAGCCAATAAGATGGGTTCTGCCCAACCAGTAGGCATGCTGAATCGGCGTCAACGGGAAGGGCGCGTAACGCTTAGCGGCATCGTGCTGCAACATTTCTGGCGGCGATACGGCAGGCGCCATCTCTGCCTGAGAACAGATAAGCTGTGTGAGCCCGTGCGGCGAGAGATCCTGCCACGCCCGTTCCGCGTTGATGCGTACGCCCAGGTCATGTTGAATATCGCTGCTGAGTTCAAGAAAGAGCAGCGAGTCCATTCCCAGCTGTAACAGATCCTGATCTGCGTTCAGCGAGGCAGGATCGTTCAGTCTTAGCTGCAGCGCAATGCGATTTTTCAGCCATGTCATCACCGCCGCTTTATCGCCGATGCTACCGTGGAAAGCATGGTTATCAGCGGGAGTCGCGGCTTGTTCTGTCGCTGCGGCGTTAAACAGAGCCTGCTGCAGCGGGGGCATTTTGTCGGTGAAAACGCGCATGGCCAGTCGCCAGGGGGCGCCGCGCATCACCGCTTGTTCAAGGTGCCAGCGTCCCTCGGCATCGCTTAACGCGCCCATGCCACGATCGGCAAGGGTCGTCAGCATCTCCGTCGTAGCCGCCCGGCCACTTTCTCCCCATGCGCCCCAGGCGATGGAGAGCACTTTCGGCGTAGCAAGGGAGGAGAACTGCCGGGCGAGTCCGTCAAGATAACCGCAGGCCAGCGCATGGGCGCTCTGGCCTGGCGCGCCGAGGGCGGCGGCGGCGGACGAATAGAGAATCAGATAACGGGCGTCGTGGTTGCCCAGCGTTTGTAATAGCTGGCTTGCCGCCTGCGCTTTGACCGCGAAAACGGCGGCCAGCTGGTGTTCATCGAGTTCCTGTAAGGGCCCATCAGCCAATACGCCAGCGGTATGAATTGCGCCGGCAATGCCGCCGCTGGTCGCCAGCTCATCAAGAACACGGGCCAGCTCTCCGGCATCACCCACATCACAACGGCAGACGCGAATCTCCACGTCCGCTGTGTCGCCTGGCCATGACGCATCCACGCGCGGCGCCAGTAGCGCGATGCGGCGCGCCCCTTTTTCTCTGAGCCAGTTCACGGCAAGACGGCCCAGTCCGCCAAACGCCCCGGTCACCAGATGCCAGCGGTTATCGCCGGCAAATACCTTCGCCGGTAATTCGGCGGCGCATCCCGCATTGGGCGCCAGCGAAGGGAGCCAGAAGCCGTTATCCCGGGCGGCTAGCCAGCGCTGTGACAATGAAACAGCGTTTAATCCTTGACGCAGCGTTTCCCACGAGGCGTTTTCAGCCATATCGATAGCGGCGATTAACCGTTCCGGCTGTTCGTTGGCCGCGACGCGAAGCATAGCCCACAGCGCGTGATGGGCCGCTGATAGCGCCTCGTTTTCCTCGATTTGCCACGCGCGGCGGGTGACGACAATCAAGCCGCCTGGGCTGGCGGTGAGCGCCTCCTTCACCTGCGTCGCTAACGCCAGCGTCTCCTCGCTCTCGTCGGCAATCATCAGGACAGAAGGGGCCTGCGGATCGCGAAGAATGCCGTATTGCGCCAGCGCCTCTTCGTGCGCAAGGGTACCGGCGCTGAAGCGGAATGCCAGCCGGCGGCTATTGCTGTCGATGCTGAGGGGCCTCCAGCGCCAATGATAATGCGTCTGCGGCGCAGGAATAGGCGCGTCGGGCGCCAGCGGCAGCCACTTGCCGTCTGGATGACGGGCTTCCACGCGCATCTCGCCGCGGGAAAAGGCTGCGTTTTGCCAGCTTAAGCGCACCTCTCCCAGCCATTGCGGGGCGGTAACGAGGGGCGGTTTCACGGGGGAATCGTCGCCGTGGCGCGCGGAGAGTCGCCGCCAGGCCTCCTGCCAGCGGGCGGTAAACCGTTCCGGCTGACCTGCGCAATCGGACCAGTCGGCGAGATAATCAGGGTTATCCGGCAACGTCTGTTCCAGCGCGGGGTCTGGTGACGTGGACACCCCCTGGCCGGGCAGGGTGGCGAGAATGATATGTTCGCTCATCGCGGCGGTTGGGCTGCCGTCCTGCGGTAGCCACGCCACTTTGCTGAATCCGGCGCGGTGGCACTGCTGCTGCCACTGATGGGGGGTGAGGAAGAGCTCGCCTTCGCGGGCGTCGATATCCTGTAGCGGGAGGACCAGCGGGCCGAAAACGAAATCAAACAGACGCATTGGCTGGGTGATTTCGCGCATCAGCAGGCGCCCGCCCGGCTTGAGCAAGGGACGCAGATTATCGAGGGTTCGACCGATATGGCGCGTGGCATGGATCACGTTAGCCGCGACGATAAGATCGAAAGACTGCGCCGCAAAGCCCTGAGACTGCGCCTCTTGTTCGAGATCCAGCTCGTCGTAATGCACGAAGTCATAGTCGGCGAATTTCTGCTGCGCGCGGCGGGTGAACAGCGCGGAGATATCGGTGAAGTGGTACTCCAGCGCCGGTACGTCTTTGAGTTCCGGCAGCAGCCATGCGGTGGTGCCGCCGGTTCCGCCGCCGACTTCAAGAATGCGCAGCGGCTGATGGGGCTGACGCGCCTGGACGATACCCCGTAGTACCCCGGCGGCAATCTGGTTGAAATAGCGGCCGAAGCTGAATTCCTGATACAGCACCTCTACGCCGTCGGAAGCGCCTTGCGGGAAGATAATCGCCACCGGCTCTTCCGCGCCGCTCATCATGTCGTATAACCGATCGCCGGCACGGGCGATGGTATCGGGGATAGCCTGATAACCTTCACAATAATCGGCGAGTTTCGTCAGCAGGATTTCCCGTTGCTGATGTTCAATGGGGCGGGCGCGGTAGTAGCGTCCCTCAGCGCAGCGGTAATCGCCGTCGACAACGCAGTTATTTAGCAGGCGCTGAAGCAGCTGCTGGTAGCGGGGCATCAGTCGTCCATGGCGCATAATGGTGATGGCGTCCACGCCGTTATCTATCGCATCGCCCGTACAGCGTTGTACCAGCCGATCGACATAGATGGCGTGCAGCCGCGTGGCGCACTGTTTAAGCGCCTCCAGACGGGGGAGTTCGAGCGCTGTCGCGGCGCTGCTGGCCACCTCGAGTCCAGCGGCAAACACTGCATCGGCTGGCTCGCAGGCAGAGGTGGCGGGTTCTTTCCAGTAACGCTCGGCCGCAAACGGATAGCATGGCGCGGAGATACGTTGCCCATCGCCTGCCAGAAGATCGGCCCACGGTAAGGTGACGCCGGCCGCGTATAGCTGGAGAAGCGCCTGATTCAGGACCGCGCTCGCCTCCTGGTTACGCCGGGCGCTGGCTATCCAGTAAGCGTCATCGCGGTATTCGCGCTGTCCGGAGGCAATCAGCTGGGCGTCGGGCCCCATTTCAACAAAAACGCGGGCGCCGAGCTTGCGCGCCGCCTGAATACTCTGAATAAAACGTACCGGCTGGCGCATATGGCGGCGCCAGTAATCCGCCTGGTTGAGTGTCGCCTCATCAATGACTTCGGAAGTAAGCGTGGAAATCAGCGGTGTTTGCCCCGGCTCGGCGAGCAGACCCGCGCAGGCCTCCTGGAAGCGATCGAGTATTGGTTCAAGTAAAGCGGAGTGCGCCGCGCCGGTTACGCTCAGGCGACGATAGTCGATCTCATGTTGCGAAAGCGCGGCGCAAAACTCCGCGATACGGACTTCCGGCCCGGAAAAGACCGTATGCCGGGTGCCGTTGTTGGCGGCGAGATTCAGCTCGAACTGACGGGCCAACGGCATCAACGCCTCTTCTTGCGCAAATACCGCCACCATCGCGCCGCTTGCGCACAGCTGCATCAGCGCGCCGCGCCGACATACCAGCGGCATGACCTGCTCAATGGTATAGTGTCCGCAGACAACGGCAGCGGCAAATTCGCCAACCGAGTGACCGATGGCGTAGTCCGGCTGCAATCCCTCGGCGCGCCAGTGGGCCGCCATCGCGATTTCGAACGCGACAATCGCCGGCTGGGCCCAGGCCATATTGTCAAGCTGCGCTGAATCGGGATTAAACATCGCTTCCCGTAGCGAAGGCGTGAGCATGTCGCGACAGGCGGCAAAACAGCGCTCCAGCGTATCGGCAAACGCCGTTGAGTGCTGGTACAGAGACTGGCCCATAGTGCGCCAGTGCGAACCCTGCCCGGTAAACAGCCACACCTGTTTGCCGCTGGCGCCGTGGCCGCTATAGACCGGCGAAGTCGATTTCGCGCCAGCCCAGGCGCTGAGCGCGGCGGCGGTGTCATGATTTAATGGCGCCGCCAGGCGGAAGGGAAGATCGAGACGGCGCGCGCGTAATGCCGTGAAGGCCAGATTGTTGGCATCCGCGTTCTCCCTCAGCGCCGTGGCATAGTCCGCGGCCAGCTGCCGCAACGCGGTGTCGCTGGCGGCGCTGAGCAACAGCGCGGAACTCTTGCTGCCGTCATCCGCGGTGGGGTAGCTTATATTGAGTTCGTCGGGCAGCGAAGCGACGATCATATGGCAGTTGGTGCCGCCAATACCGAAGGAGGAGACGCCCGCGTAGCGCACTTCGTCCTGCCACTCCTGCGCCGTCACCGGCACGGTAAAGGGGCTTTCCTCGAGCTTAAGCGCCGGGTTTGGCGTATGAAAATTCAGCATTGGCGGAATTTTTCCGCGACTGACCGCCAGAACGGTTTTCAGCAGTCCGGCAATGCCCGCCGCGGTATCCAGGTGACCAACGTTGCTCTTCACGGAACCCAGCGCGCAGCGCTGTTGCGGCGGGCGGGGAGCGTAGACGTTGCGCAGGGCTTCTATTTCAATCGCGTCTCCCAGCGGCGTGCCGGTACCGTGGGTTTCAATGTAGCCGATCTGCCTGTCGTCGATGGCCGCCAGCATTAACGCTTCTTCGATGACCGCTTGCTGTCCTGCCACCGACGGCGCGGTATAGCCCACTTTTCTGTTTCCGTCGTTGTTGACTGCGCTGGAGAGGATCACCGCGATAATCGGATCGCCTGACAGCAGCGCGTCCTTCAGGCGACGCAGCACCACGCAGCCGAGACCGTTGCCGGCCCAGGTGCCCTCTGCCGAGGCGTCAAAAGGGCGACAGTGGCCGTCGGGAGAGAAAATCATCCCGGGCTGGTAGCGATAACCCGCCTGCTGGGGAAAGGAAAGCGCCACGCCGCCGGCTACCGCCATATCGGATTCGCCTGCGCGCAGGCTTTCGCAGGCCAGATGGACCGCAACCAGCGAACTGGAGCAGGCGGTCTGTACCGATAACGCCGGGCCGTGCAGATTGAGTTTGTAGGCCGCGCGGGTGGCTATATAGTCCTTGTCATTGCCCATCAGAGACTGCAGGCCCTTGACCTGTGCTACCTCTGTCACGTTCAGGGCTTCGCGGCCGGGATAGGTGCTCATCCGCGAAGAGGCGAAAACGCCGGTCTTATGGGGGACGGCGCCCGGGGCGTAACCTGCATGCTCCAGCGCATGCCAGACCGCCTGTAAAAACAGGCGCTGCTGGGGATCTATCGACTCCGCTTCCTGCCGCGAATAGCCAAACAGGGTGGCATCGAAGCAGTCAGCGTTGTCTAAAACCGTTCCAATATTGACGTAACAAGGATCGTCAATAATGGCGGTATCCAGCCCGGCGGCCAGAAGCGCTTCGCGCGTAAAGCGTCGGCTGCATTCGCGGCCTTCCAGCAGATTCCGCCAGAAGGTTTCGCCATCCGGCGCTTCAGGAAAATGGCAGGCGTAGCCGATGACTGCGACAGGTTCGCAGTCCGGGTAGCGTTGAGCGATCGATGCATCAATGGAATCTGCTGTTGGCGCAGAAGAGAAGCGCAAGTTATCCATAATCGGTCCCGTTTCCTAAAATTGACAAAGTCAGTGGCGCGCCATGCGTTGGCGATGGCGTCCGGGAAAAGTCAGTTTGTATCGCGTCAAAGGCGCCGCTGACGCCGGCGAACCGGCCGCACGCGTTTGGTTTGCTCCTCCAGGGCTACGCCGGCCAGATAATTGGCCAGCGCGACAGGAGAAGGGTGAGTGAACAGGTCAAGCAGCGTCAGGGCAGCGAATTCGTGACGTTGTAACAAAACGTGCAGCTGCACCAGATTCAGCGACGTGGCGCCCGCCTCAAAAAAGTTCTCTGCGGGTGCGACAGGTTCGCCAACCACCTCACGAAAGGCGTCGCAAATCAGGCTGACGCTGCTCTCGTCCGCCGCGACCCGCGGCTGAGTGCGCTCAGGGCGCAGCCGGTGGGCGCGTTGCTCCGTGACCTTAAGCGGGGGAACCAGGTCGGCGAGCGACAGCTGCCAGCTGCTGTCATCCTCCGCCATTCGGTTAAGCAAGGCGCAATACTGTGCAAACTGGCGCTCCACCTGCCCGTCAGGAAACAGGGCGGCGACAAAATCCCAGTTAAAGCGCAGTTCCCCTTCAGATTCATAAACCTGGTGATCGAGCCAGACCTGCGGCGTCTGGGATATACCCCACACCGGTTTGAGCAGATTGCGCTGGGCAAGGAAGTTATCCTGCTCAAAGCCCAGCGCGCTGGTAAAGACGACGGGCATTGGGACAGCCGGTACGTTTTGCCGCCGCGCCAGTTGCCGCATCACGCGTATTGCCGATACATCGCGGTGGTTGAGGCTCTCGCTTAGTCGCTGCTGCAATAACCGCGCGCTTTGCAGCCAGCTCTCGCCGGGATGCCAGCTCAGCAGCATCAGCGAAGTAAAGTCGCCCAGGATCTGGTTGATTTGCGGGTGCAGCGGTCGTCTGTCGAAAAGCGTAAGGTTAAGCGTGAAATCGGGCTGTGCGCTCCATGCAGCAAGAACCGTTGACCACACGGATAACAGTACGGCCGACGGGGTGAGATGAGCGTCAGCCGCCCGCTGTTTCAGGCGACGCCAGCGCGCGCTGTCCATTGCACCATTGAGCCGTGCGAAGCGCGGCGTCTCAACGTCCTGAGGCAAGCAGCGTAGCGGTAACGCAGGCGCCGGAGGAATATCATCTAGCTGCGTTTGCCACCATGCCAGAGAGTCGGGATTGGGCGTCTGCAGCGCGGGTTGCTGCAGATAATCCCTGAAGGTAACGGGAAGCGGCGGCGGCAGCTGCTGCGGATAGCGATAGCCGTGTTCCAATTCCGACAACAGGATCTGCATGCTCAACCCGTCAAGCAACAGGTTATCCAGACACAGCCACAGGCGGGCGGGCATCCCGTCGACGAACCCGACCTGGAGATCGAATACCGGCCAGAGTTCAGGGTTGAGAACCTGATGCGCCAGTCTGTCGCGTACCTGTAGCGCCTCTTCGGGGCTGTGCAGAATGTGCGCGGGTATCACCCACGGGGGAGTCTGTTCGAGAACCCGCTGTTGTCCATCCCGCACCACGGCGCGCAGCATATCGTGGCGGGCGATTAACCGGTTCCAGACCTTCTCCAGCCGGTGAATATCCAGATCGGCAATTTCAAATTCAACAAAGAAGTGTGAGCCTACGCCGCCAAGGGCAAAGCCAGGCTGACGCCCGACCAGGTAAGCCTGCTGCACGTCAGTCAGCGCGAAAGGCCGGTAGCGTTCTTCAGGGGAGTGGACAAAGGGTTGTTCAACAGGGAGGTCGGTTTTACGCAGCGTGGCGGCAAAATCAGCCAGCCGGGGGTGATTAAACAGGTCGCTTAAGCGTGCTTTATAACCCGCCTGGTGGAGCTGTCCGATCAGCCTGGTGGCTAGCAGGCTATCACCGCCATGCTGGAAGAAGTCGGTTTCTCTGCTGACGGCGCCCATCGACAAGAGCGGCTGCCAGATGACGGCAACCTGCTTCTCAATATCGCCCAGGGGTAAATCCGCTTCAGTCCGGTTTTCAGCTTCCGGGGTATGACAGCGCTTTAGCGTCTGATAGTCAATTTTGCCGTTCGCCGTCAGCGGTAAGGCGTCAAGTAAGACGATCCGTTTCGGTACCATCCACCCCGGCAGACGTTCGGCGAGAGCGGACTGCAGCTGACGAGGATCGCGGCGCACCTGGCTAACGGGGCATTGTACGAGGAAGCGCTGCAATCCCTCGACTTCATCGCCGTGCTGGCAGTTGAAAGCGGCGGCGGTAAATATCGCCCCCCAGTCAGCGCTATTGTGAAGCAAGGCTTCGGGCTGACCATCGGTTAACAGAAGCGTGCTGAGCAGGGCGGAGGGCGTTAACTGACGAAACTCCAACACGTAGAGCAGCGCGCCTGGAACGGCCAGCTGCTGTAATGCCGCGAGGAGCCCGGGGTCTTCCGGCAGCAGACGATGCAGGGCGTTATTCAGCCAGATAATGTCCGCCGAATGAGCATGCGCCGCCAGCGTGTCTGCACTCCAGAGGGCGAGACGGGCGTCAGACCACGGTGCAAGCCGCTGTCGGGCGCTCAGCAGCAGCTCCTGGCTGTGCTCGAGCCCGACATACTCAATCTCGTCAGCGCTAAGCCGGGTTAGCAGGCACTCTGCGGCGCGGGCGGTGCGGACACCCACCTCTAGCAGGCGTACCGGGCGCTGTAAACGCCGGGAAAGCTGTTGACAGATTTTCGCCAGTTCCTCGATATACAGGGCGCTGGCCGGATGGTCGAATGCCAGACTTTCCGGCGACCACCGCGCATCGTTCAGTAATGACAGTTCGTGGCGAGCGCCGCGAAGGATCTGCGTTAAGGTGAGGTCATGCCCGCTGAAAGAAGGAGGGTTATTCTCCGGCGCTTCCCCCGCACAAACCTGATAACCCTCAGCGGCGGGCCGCAGCCGCTGTTGGGTCACGAGAAAAGCTAACCAGCTTTCCACCACGGCCCGCCAGCGAGGCTGGATAGCGAGAGCATTCATCAGGGGAAGCGGATCGGCGCCAGGAGTTTGACCCGGTTTCAGTTTTAACAGGCGATGCTGAAGAAAATCAGCGACCTGGCCGGCGGAGATTTCTGGGGGGCAGACACTGCAGGGCAGCGTTCCGGCAAGCCCGCGCCACTCCTGGGGCAGCGCCGGGTCCCGATGATGGGTAACACAGAAAGCCGAACCCTGAGGCACAACCCAGGCCGCCAGGGTCTTTTCTTTTTCGCCGATCGCCACAACGGTTGACTGTTTCACTCCCGCCAGCTGGCTGAGCGCACTTTCGATTTCACCCAACTCGATGCGATATCCCCCGACTTTGACCTGCTTATCGCGACGACCGAGGAACTCTAACGTACCGTCCGGCCAGTAGCACCCGAGATCGCCGGTGCGATACCAGCGCGCGTTCGATTGCGTCACAAACTGCTGCTCGCTACGTACAGGATCGTTAAAGTAGCCTTCCGCGACTCCGATACCGCCAATCCACAATTCGCCCGGAACCCAGTCCGGGCAGTCCCGGCCCAGTTCATCCACCACCCGGTAACGTTGGTTGGCCAGCGGAAAACCATAAGGGATGGCGCGCCAGTGGTCAGGGACCCGGTTAATTTCACAGGCGTTAGACCAGATAGACGCCTCGGTGGCGCCGCCCATGGCGATAAACTGTCCCTGAGGGCGGAAGGCGTGATAGCGGGCAGGGAGATCGAGGCCGATCCAGTCGCCGGAAAGCATGACCGCCCGCAGTTTCTCCGGCGCGGCATCGGCGAAACCTTCACACCAGGTCAGCAGCATATCGAACAGCGCCGGGACGCTGTTCCAGAGCGTAACCTGATGACGCTGGATCAATTCGCACCATGCGTGAGGATCGCGCCGTTGATTTTCCATAACGATAACCAGCGCGCCGCCGGCGCTCAGAACGCCAAAAATGTCGTAAACCGATAAATCAAAATGCAGGGCGGAGAGGGCCAGCACTCTGTCTCCGGGACCCACCTGGTAACGAGTATTGATATCGCAGCAGGTATTCAGCGCTGCACGGTGAGAAATAACCACGCCTTTCGGCGTGCCGGTCGACCCGGAGGTATAGATAATGTAGGCCGGCTGCGTCGGCGCGCGCGCCGCCTGGTCGGCTAGCGGCTCCGCCTCAATGGCCTGCTGCCAGGTCAGGTGGGGAATATCGTCTGACCTGGCGCTGGCGTCGTGCTGGCAGGTGAGCACCAGCCGGACGTTGGCGTCGGTGTAGATTTTCCCGCGCCGCGCGGCGGGCTGGTCGAGCGAAACCGGAACGTACACCGCCCCGGACAGCAGAACGGCGAGGACCGCAACCAGCTGTCCCGCGCCTTTCGACATTGTAATAGCGACATTGTCGCCGGGCTGAACCCCGCACGCGATTAACCTGCCAGCGCAGCGGCGCGCATTCTCGGTCAGCTCACGATAATTCCACTGATAATGCGCGTCCGTTACCGCCAGCGCCTGCGGCTGCCGGAGGGCGATGCGGAAAATGCCTTCATGCAGCAAGCCTTGAGGAACGGGTGCGTCGGTTGCGTTAACCCGTTGACGTATCTCCCGCTGGCTTTGGGGCATCCTGTCCGCGAACGGCTTCTTCCAGGCGCTTTCATCATCGCAGAGTTGGTTAATCAGCTGGCAGTAGGCGTTGAACAACGTCTCGACCAGCGCCGGAGGGAACAACGCGTCATTGCTATCCCATTGTAGCCAGACCTCGCCCCGATGCTCGAACGCCAGATGATCTATCCAGACCTGCGGCGTCTGCGAGATGCCCCATTCCGGTTCGCCCAGCGGCGACTCAGCGCGGCTGCTGTACAGGGAGCGCCCAAGATTGCTGGTAAATACCACCGGGGCGCCGTGGGGATGGCTTTGCTGGCGTTTGAGTTCACGAAGGAGCTCGACGCCGGACCAGTGGCGATGCTCCCAGTCCTCAGTAAACGTGAGCTGGTTTTTACGCGCCAGGTTGCTGACGGTATCGCCATCGCAGGCGGTATCCAGCAGAAGAATATTGGTGAAGTCGGCAAGCATTGCGTCAACCGCCGGGTGCAGCGGCTGGCGGTCAAATAACGTGATATTGAGCAGCAGCCGGGTCAGACCGCCCCAGCGCGCCAGAACGGCAGCAAAACAGGTCGCCAGCGCCATTGTCGGCGTCACGCCATTCTCACCGGCCCGTTGGCTAAAGGCGTTCCAGCGTGTTGTCGGGACAATCATGCGGCGTCGGGTATTACGGACTTCACGCAGCGTTGCGGGTTCGCAGGCTAGCGGTAAAACCGGCGCGGGCGGCAGCGTCGATGCTTTCGCCAGCCAGTAGGCGCGCGCTTTGTCGAGCAGCGGCTGATTGATCTTCTGCTGATGCAGCAAATAAGCGCGGAAATCATAGCGGGCGTCGCCGGGCGGTAGCGACTCTCCGGCCAGCAGGGCGTTAAGTTCATCGAAGAACAGCGTAAAGCTGGAAGCATCCATAATCAGCAGGTCGATATTGACATGGAGGCGGTGGCGATTGTCCGGCAAGAGCGTCAACTGGAAATCGAAGGTTTCGCCCATTTCCACGCGTAAAAGACGGTGGCTCAGGCGCTGGCGCAATGTTTCCAGATAGGCCTGGCGGTTTGTCTCGTCGGTCTGGCGTAAATCATGAACGGTGACGCCGTTCCAGTATGGCTGCGGTAGCCAGACCTGCTGCCCGTCAGCGCGAAAGGCTATATGCAGCATCGGGTGGCGTTGCAGTAAGATCGTGATGGCCTGTTCCAGCTGTGGCGCCGTGAGATAATGGCCGACAAACTCCTGATACAGATGGCAACCGACGCCGCCCAGCGTCTGTCCGGGCATTCGGCCCGTCAGATAGGCATGCTGTACCGGCGTCAGCGGGAAGGGGGTACGCTCGCTCATGACTGGCCACGCCGCGTCAGCCGGGGAGCTTGCATTATCCGGTTTTTCACCCGAACGGCTGCGCATCAGCTGGCGCCATGCTGCCAACGTGGGGACGGCATACAGCTCGCGAAGGGTGAGGCGGTAGCCCTTTTTACGAAACCAGTGTAACCATCTCATTAATCTTATGGAGTCCAGGCCCGCCTGGATCAGATTGCTCTCTTCTTGTAACTGCTGCGGCGCTAAATTCAGTTCCTGTATTAACAGTTCGCGTAATTGTTGATAATCAGCCGCTTCGCCGTTGTCCGATAACAGCGGATCCTGAGAGGGTGCGCCAGAAATCATTCTTCCTCCTGATGGCACGTCATACCAAAAGCATTGCGTATATGAGAATAATTATTATTAACAATTGAGCGCTACCCGAATCGGGTTTATTTATGCCCGTTTCGGTTTCACGGTCGGCAAAAAAAAGGTCCGGATGGCGAATCCGGGCCTTGTTAACGGAGGGGGTTCTGGGGTGAGTCCTGGTTAGATCACACGTTTGAAGGTCGACGGGGTGACGCCAAACTGCTTCTGAAATGCGGCGGAGAAATGGCTGGCGTTGGCATAGCCTAGATCCGCCGCCACCGTCATAACGGAAGTATTGCCATTAGCCAGCCGTCTTCTTGCCTCCTGCATGCGTTCGGCCTGAAAAAGTCCATAGACGCTGTTGTTGAACAGAACGCGAAATCCCCGCTTAATTTTAAGCACGCTTAAACCGGACTCTCTGGCGAGTTCGGTGACCCCCGGCGCCTGCGTCAAATCGGCCAGCAGCAGATCCTTTGCCCGCAGCAGTTTCTGGCGTTCCATCGGATTGAAGTGGCAGGAGGAACAGCTGGCGTCCTCGCGATGTTCATCCAGCACCAGGCTGAGCATCACCAGACTTTGTCCCTGTAGCCATAACGTCGACGGTTTTTGTTCATGAGTGAAGCCGCCGTGCATCCGCATCAGCGCATGACGCAGGGCCTGAGCCGTTAGGTGGGTTTCGGCATTACAACGTTGCTGCTGGCAACAGCAGTAGGAGTCGATCTTATTTTTAATGACCGAGCTAATATCCGGCACCCACAGCGCGAGGGCTTCAGGGCTGAAAGAGAGCGTAATGCTCTCGAACCGGCCGCAGTAGGAGGCGCTGCCGCGGCAGTCCGGCGTATGGGTAATGTAATGACGATCGCGCGCGAGTTCCCAGTCGGTGTGGCGGCTGTGTCCCTGGATCGCAAAGCGCGATGTGCCTTCCAGAATGCAAGAGAAGTTAATCCTGCCCAGGTCGTCGTGCAGCTGCAACGTCTCAGGCTGAGCAAAGTGGCCCCGCCAGAGCAAAATATCCATACCTTCCTGCAGCGAGCAGCGCAGCAGCTCACACTGGGCAGGAATAGTGCCGTCGTTCGCGGGTTTTCCAACCACTAGCTGGTGAATAGAGATGGCAGATTGCGTATGTGGTGACTCCGTCATGACCGGGTTATCTCCCTGTGGCTTAGACCAATGCGGGTATAAATAGAACCGAATGGGGTAGATGAGTAATTGATAATGGTTATTATTCACATTAATTCCCGGAACGCCACCTTGAAATAGTGTTTTTGGCGTCCATAAAAATTCATCAGGAAAATCAGCCACTCCCATGTCATCTCACTCATCCAACACTGAATCGCTGTCCCGATTTCCTCTTTGGCAGGTGATTACCCCGGTTCGCCGGAAGGTGCTCCTGGCTATGGCGCTGGCAGGGCTGGCGGCCTTAACCAGCCTGGGGGCGCTGCTTTTTCTGGCATGGTGCCTGCGCGATCTGCGCGGGGCGCCTGACTTCATCCCCGTCTGGCCGCTGAGCGGCGTAGTTGGCTGCGTGATAGCGACCTTTATCCTGCGCCTGCAGGCGTTCAATACCTCTCATTATGCGGCTTTCCATCTGGAGAATATTCTGCGCAGCAGATTAGCCCACAAGACCCTACAGCTTGCGCCGGGGGCGTTACAGCAGATGGGCAGCGGATCGTTGGCGAAAGTGATGCTGGATGATGTGAAGTCGTTACATATTTTTGTTGCTGACAGTACGCCGCTCTATGCCCGCGCCATAATCATGCCGCTGGCGACTGTTGTTCTCGTATTCTGGCTGGACTGGCGACTGGCCATCGCGACGCTGGGGGTACTGGCGTTTGGTTCGGTGGTGCTGTTACTCGCCCGGCAGCGCTCGGAAAACATGGCTCAGCGTTATCATCAGGCGCGTGAACGGGTCAGCGCCGCGGTGATTGAGTTCGTACAGGCCATGCCGGTTGTGAGGACCTTTGATAGCGGCAGTACCAGCTTTTTGCGCTATCAACATGCCCTCGAAGAGTGGGTCGATGTGCTCAAAAGCTGGTATCGACAGGCCGGATTTTCAGCGCGTTTTTCATTCTCGATTCTGAACCCGCTGCCGACCTTATTCGTTCTTATCTGGTGCGGATACGGCCTGCTGCACGCTGGTAGTCTCGATTTTATCGCCTGGGTAGCCGTATTACTGATAGCCAGCGGAATGGCCGAAGCGGTAATGCCGATGATGATGCTTAATAACCTGGTCGCGCAAACGCGTTTAAGCGTTCAGCGTATCTATCAGGTTCTCGCGATGCCGGAACTTTCGCGCCCGCGAGCCGATCGACAGCCGAAAGAGGCGAGTATCACCTTTGAG
Organism: Klebsiella sp. BDA134-6; assembly: GCF_015601345.1. Lineage (NCBI taxonomy): Bacteria > Pseudomonadati > Pseudomonadota > Gammaproteobacteria > Enterobacterales > Enterobacteriaceae > Klebsiella > Klebsiella sp. BDA134-6. Next base: position 2,972,898 of record NZ_CP064784.1, on the reverse strand, counting down.
CAGGTAAGCTTTCATTATCCGCAAGCGCGGACTGGCGCCGCGTTGCAGGAGGTGAGCTTTCACGTGCCTGTCGGGCAAATTGTGGCGCTGGTAGGGCCAAGCGGCGCCGGGAAAAGCACCGTGGCGCGGCTGCTGCTACGTTACGCCGATCCCGACAAAGGCCATATTCGTATTGGCGGCGTGGATCTGCGCGATATGCGGATAGAGACCCTGATGAAGCAAATCTCGTTTGTGTTTCAGGACAACTTTCTTTTTGCCGACACGATCGCCAATAACATCCGTCTGGGCGCGCCGGATACGCCGCTGGAATCGGTGATAGCGGCGGCCAGAGTGGCGCAGGCGCATGAGTTTATTAGCGCGTTGCCGGAGGGTTACAGCACGCGAGTCGGGGAACGAGGGGTATTCCTCTCTGGCGGGCAGCGGCAGCGCATCACCATCGCCCGGGCGCTTTTGCAGGACCGTCCCATTCTGGTGCTTGATGAAGCGACGGCGTTTGCCGATCCGGAAGGTGAAGCGGCGCTTATCAAAGCCCTCGCGGCTGCCATGCGCGGCCGGACGGTCATCATGGTCGCGCATCGTCTCTCCATGGTGAGTCAGGCCGATGTGATATTGCTGTTTTCCGACGGTCAGCTTCGGGAAAGCGGGAGCCACGGGCAGCTATTGGCGCAGGGTGGCCTGTATCAACGGCTATGGCAACGCTATCAGCAGGCGCAGCAGTGGGCGCCGGGTGGAACGCAGGAAGAGGCGGTGCAAAATGAAAGTCACTAACCCGGCGGATAATCTGGCCTGGCGCGCGATCTGGCGCCAGCTTATCTCCAGCGTGGGCAGTCAGGTGGGAACGCTGCGGCGCAGTCTGGTTGCTCTGCTGCTGGCGGCATTGATGCAGGGGATCGCCTTCGCCTGCCTCTATCCGATCGTTGATGCGCTGCTACGGAATGAGGCATCTCGACTTCTTCACTGGGCTTTGGCCTTCAGCATTGCGGCGTTTGTGACGCTGGCTCTCCGCTGGTATGGGCTGGGCTTTGAATACCGCGGGCATCTGGCGCAGGCCACCCATGAACTGCGTCTGCGCCTGGGCGAACAATTACGCCGCGTGCCGCTGGAGAGGCTCCAGCGCGGCAGAGCGGGCGAAACGAACGCCTTGTTGCTGGGCTCCGTGGATGAAAACCTCAACTATGTGATTGCGATAGCCAATATTTTACTGCTGACCATCGTTACGCCGCTGACGGCGTCGCTGGCGACATTGTGGATCGACTGGCGGTTGGGGCTGGTGATGCTGCTGATCTTCCCCTTGCTGGCGCCGTTTTATTACTGGCGCCGCCCGGCGATGAGGCGACAAATGCAGACCTTGGGCGAAGCGCACCAGCGGCTGAGCGGGGATATTGTTGAATTTGTGCAGGGGATGGTGATATTGCGTACCTGCGGTAGCGATGCTGATAAAAGCCGGGCGCTGCGGGATCATTTTAACGCTCTGGAAAACTTACAGACCCGCACTCACCGCCAGAGCGCGGGCGCGACGATGCTGATCGCCGGCGTTGTGGAGCTGGGACTACAGGTGGTGGTGTTGTGCGGAATCATCTGGGTGGGCACGGGCACATTGAACCTCGCCTTTCTGATTGCCGCCACCGCGATGATTATGCGTTTCGCTGAACCGATGGCCATGTTTATAAGCTACACCTCGGTGGTGGAACTGATTGCCAGCGCCTTACAGCGTATTGAGCAGTTTATGGCGATCGCGCCGCTTCCCGTTGCAGAACGCGGAGAGATGCCGGAACGTTACGATATCCGCTTTGACAATATTCATTACCGCTATGACGATAGCGGCGATCCCGCGCTCAATGACCTCTCTTTGACCTTTCCGGCGGCCAGTATGAGCGCGCTGGTGGGCGCTTCCGGCGCAGGTAAAACCACGGTCAGCAAACTGTTAATGCGCTATGCCGATCCGCAGCAAGGGCGGATTTCTATCGGCGGCGTCGATATTCGTCGCCTGACGGCGGAACAGCTCAACAGCCTGATTTCCGTCGTATTTCAGGATGTCTGGCTGTTTGATGACACATTGCTGGCGAATATCCTGATTGCGCGCCCGCAGGCGACCCAGCAGGAAGTAGAAGAGGCCGCCCGCGCGGCGCAGTGTCTTGAATTCATTACCCGCCTTCCTCAAGGCTGGCTGACGCCAATGGGCGAGATGGGCGGACAGCTATCGGGCGGCGAGCGCCAGCGGATTTCCATTGCCAGGGCCTTATTGAAAGATGCGCCGATCGTCATTCTTGATGAGCCGACCGCCGCGCTGGATATCGATAGCGAGCTGGCGGTACAGAAAGCTATCGATAACCTGGTTCACAACCGGACGGTGATTATTATCGCCCATCGCCTGTCTACCATCGTCGGGGCAGGAAATATCCTGGTGATGGAGGAGGGCAAAGTGGTTGAACAGGGCACCCATGCGCAGTTGCTCTCTCTTCATGGGCGTTACCAGGCGCTGTGGCACGCGCAAATGGCCGCCCGCGTCTGGCGCGCCGAAGGAGTTTCCACGTCAGAGGAGGTGGCGCATGAGTGACGTTCCGTCGAATGTGAAACCGTTGACGTTAACCACCGGGCGGGTGATTTTCGCCATTGCCGGCATCTATGTGACACAGAGTCTGGTATCGGCGCTCTCGATGCAGTCCTTACCGGCGCTGGTGCGCGCTGCTGGCGGATCGCTTGCGCTTGCCGGGGCCACAACCCTGTTTATGCTGCCCTGGGCGCTGAAGTTTATTTGGGCGCCGTGGGTCGAGCGCTGGCGGCTACCTCCTGGCAGCCCGCAGCGCCGTTCCCGCATGCTGATCCTGCGCGGGCAGGCTGCGCTCGCGGCGATCCTGGCGATTGCCGCCGCGATTGGCGGGACAGGGCGAGAAGGCGTATTGCCCGAAACGATAGTCGTCGCGCTATTTGCGCTGTTTATGGTGGCGGGTACGGTCGCCTCCACTATTGATATCGCCAGCGATGGTTTTTGCGTCGATCAGCTGACCCGCGCAGGGTACGGTTGGGGAAACAGCGTGCAGGTCGGCGGCAGCTATCTGGGAATGATGTGCGGCGGCGGGGTGTTTCTGATGCTGTCGGCGACCGTCGGCTGGCCTGCGGCCATGCTGATGATGGCGGCGCTGATCCTGGTCTTATCCGTACCCCTGTGGCGCGTTGCCGAACCAACGCGCGCAGCATCTGTTCCGCATGTTCCGGCATTGGGTTATGCGCTTAGAAGGCGAAAGGCTCGTCTGGGCTTAATGCTGGTATTGATGCTGAATTCCGGCATGCGGTTTGTGCTGCCTCTTCTGGCGCCGTTGCTGTTGGATCATGGTCTGAGCATGTCAGCGCTCGGCGCGCTGTTCAGCGGCGGTAATATTGCGGCGGGCATAGCCGGAACGCTGGCGGGTGGATTGCTGATGAAATACCTCTCACCCGGCAGAGCGCTGTTTACGGCTTATGGCGTGCAGGGCATCGCGCTGCTGGCGGTAGTGATGACGCTGAAGATAGCGCCGGGTCCTCTACTGCTGCCGATTCTCCAGGTATTGATCGTTGTTCAATCTGTTTCGCTGGCCTGCGCGTTGGTCTGTCTTTACGCCACGCTGATGGCGCTTTCTTCTCCTTTGCAGGCCGGTGTCGATTTTACGCTCTTTCAATGTACTGACGCCGCCATCGCCATTCTGGCCGGCGTAGTCGGCGGCGTTGTCGCGCAGCGCTTTGGCTATACGGCCTGCTTCCTGTTTGCCGGCTTATTCACGTTGCTGGCGGCGTGGATTGTTTCTATCCGACTGCGTTCGGCAAAAGAACTGATGACAAGCTCAATTGATTGATTCGGGAATAACACAGAGAGGTAAGGGATGAAAATCAGTGAATTTTTACACCTGGCGTTACCAGAGGAGCAATGGCTGCCGATGATTTCTGGCGTCTTACGTCAGTTCGGAGATGAAGAGTGCTATGTCTATGAGCGCCAACCTTGCTGGTACATAGGTAAAGGATGCCAGGCGCAACTGCAGATTAATGCCGACGGCACCCAGGCGACATTCATTGATGATGCCGGAGAACAAAAGTGGGCGGTAGATTCGATTATCGACTGCGCGCGTCGTTTTATGACGCATCCGCGGGTAAGAGGATGCCGGGTATATGGCCAGGTTGGGTTCAACTTTGCGGCCCATGCGCGGGGAATGGCCTTTGATGCCGGCGAGTGGCCGCTGCTAACGTTAACCGCTCCCCGTGAAGAACTTATTTTTGAGAAGGGAAATGTTACCGTTTACGCGGACTCCGCCGACGGATGCCGCCGTCTGTGCGAGTGGGTAAAAGAGGTCGATACGGCGACACCATGCGGGCCAATGGTTGTGGATACCGCCCTGGACGGTGAAGCGTATAAACAGCAGGTTGCGCGCGCCGTTTCGGCGATCCGCCGCGGCGATTACGTTAAAGTCATCGTCTCACGCGCGATTCCTCTGCCTGCGCGAATTGATATGCCCGCTACGCTGCTATATGGACGGCAGGCCAACACGCCCACCCGTACGTTTATGTTTCGCCAGCAAGGACGCGAGGCGCTGGGTTTTAGTCCGGAACTGGTGATGTCGGTGACGGGAAACAAAGTGGTCACTGAGCCGCTGGCGGGCACCCGCGATCGCATGGGCGATACGGCGCATAATCAGGCAAATGAGAGGGAGCTGCTGCACGACGGTAAAGAGGTGCTTGAGCATATCCTCTCGGTCAAAGAGGCCATTGCCGAACTGGAGGCGGTTTGCCAGCCCGGCAGCGTAGTGGTCGAGGATTTGATGTCGGTTCGCCAGCGCGGCAGCGTCCAGCATCTGGGGTCTGGCGTCAGCGGCCAGCTCGCGGAAGATAAGGATGCCTGGGATGCGTTTACCGTGCTGTTTCCGTCAATTACCGCGTCAGGTATCCCTAAAAAAGCGGCCCTCAACGCGATCATGCAAATTGAAAAAACGCCGCGGGAGCTCTATTCAGGCGCAATCCTGCTTCTGGAAGATACGTGCTTCGATGCGGCGTTAGTGCTGCGTTCCGTGTTTCAGGATAGCCAGCGCTGCTGGATACAGGCGGGGGCGGGTATCATCGCGCAATCTACGCCGGAGCGCGAACTGACGGAAACCCGGGAGAAATTAGCGAGCATTGCGCCCTATTTAAAGGTGCCCGCATGACGGTCATCGACCCTGTTTAAGGTGAAAAGTGCCAGCAAGCTGGCACTTTCTTTTCCCGGATTCAGGCGTTTATCGTGCGTCGGCCAGCGCCAGCATCCATGGGCTGCACGGAGGTCAGAAACTTCGTCATTAGGCACAACAACGATCGTTCCATGAATCACGATAAATAATATTACCCTCCGTATACTTCCAGGTAATCGCCTCATAACGCAATTCGATTGTTTCCAGATGCGTGCTACTCATGCCATTAGGGGCAAGGTATGGGGAAACCGTCGTGATTTTGACGTTTTCCAGGATGATATTGAAATATTCTGATTCAATGCCCGATTCCAGTATTCGGTACATCTTGATTGTTGCTTTTTTCAGTGTTCGGCCTTCACATACGGCGCGATACAGAACAGGTGTCGTTTGGTCAAATTCTTTCACTATCGTGATCGGGCTATGAACGCGCGTTCCAGTAAGTTTGCCCCAACTGGGGTCTACTGGAATGGTTACACCGTGCGAAAATGATTTTAATTCGATAGAACCTAAACGCAGGGGCATTAAACAACTGCCAACAATCGGCGATCCGTTTTCATCTTCAAGCCATAAATGAGCGGGAGTAGCCATATAATTTCCTTATCAGTGATGATTTAATAACAGTGATCTTCACCCTGTCACCATTTACAATAACGCGTAAAAACAACAATCATAATCATGGCAAATACGCCTATAGGCCAAACAGGGCTCTCAGGAAAAAAATACCCCTGAAGCAGCGCAAAAATAATCGTGAGGATCACAGGTCCGTACAACGATGATAAAAACCTGAGTTGCCACAGTAGAAATTTCTTTAGTGATTGAATCATGATTATCTAATCATCCGGGTGATAATATTTGCTATGCCAGAATCAGACATCCATTGCGCTTCAAAGGCACCTGCGCGCTCGAATAGGGGTTCAATCAAAAAATACATCATTTCTAGTTGTTGCATGTAAAGTGCTGAATAATAGGCTGGGTATTGGACGTGTAAACGATGGGCGCTATCCGTCGCTTTCTGAACCAGACCATATGTAGCCAAAACCCCCGCAACCGTACCCGCAGCGCGTCCCGTAAGGGCACTGAGTTGCATATTTAGATTCAATCCAATACGAATGCTGGTAGCGACCGCTAAAGCGTACCCTGCACCTGTAAGGGTGTTGGCAGCGATATGGATATTCACGGCCATAAGCGCTTTTTTAATATGCTCTAATTGAGCATTAGTTTTGTATTTGAATATTTCCTCAAAGTAGGCCCGAAGCATTTCAAAGACAACGTCACCATGCTGGATAATGCGTATAACAGCATTCCTGAAGCGCAAATCTTCTGTCTTTTGCTGCTGGCAAACATCGTTGTATTCATCGGTGAAACAGGACGTGTAATACAGCAGGCGGGTTGCCCCCTTCCCTAATGCATCAACCTGGTTTCTGACCTTTTCGCCGACAGCAGAAACAGCATGATCGAGCTTCAGTGCAAGAATCTTGTTGGCTTGTAGGTAACTGATGACTTCATTGTTGTTGTACATAATCGCTCCTTGCTGATTTTCATTAAATCCGGTTTTCCATTATTTTCCACAGGAAAGCGTCCGATAGTTTCGGTACGACCAGCGCATCTCCCTGGCGAACAGACGCCAGAGCCTGAACCAGACCGCGTCGCTGGCGATTTGAACCAGTCAACCCCTTATCGGAATAAATCCGGTCCGGAGAAACGCCCAGACCGATGAGGACCTCTTGCTGTGCAGCCAGATCCTGTCGGTCAGTTGAACATCGGGCATAGCCAATGCGTATTTCTGTCATAGATATGTACGTATAAGGGGCCGTCAAAGAGATTGATATCGTACCAGTTATATAAAACAGCGTCAGCAATGAATTTCTCCAAGATACAAAACTCATTTTCACTGTCCGCTAAACGATCCTCTTACGGAAATAATTAATCGGGACAGGATGACTACTCATGGTAAAACGACAGGCAAAAGTTGACGACTGATTGTTTTAAATAATTGAGGGGGAGGGCGTTTATTTCCTTGCCCCTGATTTTTTGCGTTTTATTAATCGTATGACAAATAGTGGTTGTTATCTCTGCACGTGAATTATATAAATATCCAGCACCTTAAGCACACCCATATAAATAATAACGTCTTAAAAATGATACTTTAAAAAATATAAAAATTTAAGTATTAATTTTGATGCGTTAAAAGTCACCGCTATCCATCAGGTTATGTGATCGCTGTTAGCGAATTAGCATAGTCGCATTTAATAAAATAGCCAAATAAACACAGCGTTTTTATTACCTGCATCAGAATCAATAAATTCTGACCCTATTTTTATTACTGAGGCCATATTATGGAAACCGTTCAAAATACCCTCGTCGCTCGCGAGAGCAGCGGCTGGAGAAAGAGTGATACCGTCTGGATGCTGGGACTGTACGGTACCGCGATAGGCGCAGGGGTGCTTTTCCTGCCGATTAACGCCGGGGTTGGCGGCTTAATTCCGTTAATTATCATGGCAATTCTTGCCTTTCCAATGACCTTTTTCGCCCACCGCGGTTTAACCCGTTTTGTGCTGTCAGGAAAAAATCCGGGGGAAGATATTACCGAAGTGGTGGAAGAGCATTTCGGTACCGGGGCAGGTAAACTCATTACGCTGCTCTATTTCTTTGCTATTTATCCGATTCTGCTGGTCTATAGTGTCGCCATTACCAACACGGTCGATAGCTTTATTACTCACCAGTTGGGTCTGGTGTCTCCGCCGCGCGCTATTTTATCGTTGATTTTAATTGTAGGGATGATGGGTATTGTCCGCTTTGGCGAAAAAATGATTGTTAAGGCCATGAGCGTACTGGTATTCCCGTTCGTGTTTGCTTTAATGATACTGGCGCTGTATTTGATACCGCAATGGAATGGCGCGGTACTGGATACCCTGTCGCTGAGCGGCGCTTCGGCTACGGGGAATGGGCTGTGGATGACCCTGTGGTTGGCTATCCCGGTGATGGTTTTCTCCTTCAACCACTCGCCGATTATCTCCTCTTTTGCAGTGGCAAAGCGTGAAGAATACGGCGAGGACGCCGAGCGCAAATGCTCCCGTATCCTGGGCTTTGCCCACATTATGATGGTGCTGACCGTGATGTTCTTCGTGTTCAGCTGCGTGCTGAGCCTCTCCCCGGAAAACCTGGCGGAAGCGAAAGCACAGAACATCTCCATCCTTTCTTACCTGGCGAACCACTTTAACGCGCCGGTGATTGCCTGGATGGCGCCGATCATCGCGATGATTGCGATTACCAAATCCTTCCTCGGCCACTATCTCGGGGCGCGTGAAGGTTTCAACGGCATGGTGATAAAGTCTCTGCGCGGTAAAGGCAAATCGATCGAAATCAACAAACTGAACAAGATCACCGCGCTGTTCATGCTGGTGACCACCTGGATTGTCGCGACCCTGAACCCGAGCATTCTGGGCATGATTGAAACGCTGGGTGGCCCGGTCATCGCGATGATCCTGTTCCTGATGCCGATGTATGCCATCAACAAAGTACCGGCTATGCGCAAATATAGCGGTCACATCAGCAACGCGTTCGTGGTTGTGATGGGACTGATTGCCATCTCCGCCATTTTCTTCTCTCTATTCAGCTAAGTTTCAGCGCCGCCGCTCACCGGCGGCGTATTCGTTTTGCTATGTAACCGCATGGGTGCCACATGATTAGCGTTTTCGATATTTTCAAAATCAGCATCGGGCCGTCCAGTTCCCATACCGTTGGGCCGATGAAAGCAGGAAAACATTTTGTTGATACCCTGCAGGAAAAAGGCCTGCTGCATAAAGTCACCCGTCTGGTGGTGGACGTGTATGGTTCTCTTTCATTAACGGGTAAAGGCCACCATACCGATATCGCCATTATTCTTGGATTGTCCGGGTATTTACCGGATACCGTGGATATCGACGCCATTCCCGGCATTATTCGCGATGTCAACGCCATGCATCGTCTGTTTATTGAAGAAGGCCAGCGCGAAATTGAGTTTCCGGTGGCGGAATGCATGCGTTTTCACAATGAATTTCTGCCGCTGCATGAAAATGGCATGAGCATTACCGCGTTTTGCGACGGCAAAATCGCCCATTTCCAGACTTATTATTCCATCGGCGGCGGTTTTATCGTGACCGAGGAAAACTTTGGCAAGAGTCAGGGCGCGGATGTCGATATTCCGTTCCCGTTCTATTCCGCTCGCAACCTGCTGGCGCACTGCCAGGACAACTGCCTGTCGATTTCCGCGGTGATGATGAAAAACGAGATCGCCCGCCACGGCAGGGAGAGCGTTGAGCAAAATATGGCAAAAATATGGGAGACCATGAGAAACGCCATTAATCGGGGGATGAATACGGAAGGTATTTTACCGGGGCCGCTGAAGGTGCCGCGCCGAGCTTCTGCGCTGCACCGTGTGCTGGCGCCGCAGAGCCAGTCGATTACGCCGCTGAGCGCGATGGATTGGGTCAATATGTTCGCCATGGCGGTCGGAGAAGAGAACGCGGCGGGTGGGCGAGTCGTGACCGCGCCGACCAACGGCGCCTGCGGCATTGTCCCGGCGGTGCTGGCCTATTACGATCGGTTTATCAAAGAGGTGACGCCGGAAATCTCTATGCGCTATTTCCTGACGGCGGGCGCGATCGGCATTCTTTATAAGATGAACGCCTCCATTTCCGGGGCTGAGGTCGGTTGCCAGGGCGAAGTGGGCGTGGCCTGCTCGATGGCGTCCGCCGGACTGGCCGAGCTGTTGGGGGGAAGTCCGGAGAAGGTGTGCATCGCCGCGGAGATCGGTATGGAGCATAACCTTGGCCTGACCTGCGATCCGGTGGCCGGCCAGGTCCAGGTACCCTGCATTGAGCGTAACGCGATTGCGGCGGTGAAGGCGATTAACTCGGCCAGTATGGCGATGTACCGTACCAGCGATCCGAAAGTCTCACTGGATAAAGTCATCGAAACGATGTTTGAGACGGGCAAAGACATGAACGCCAAATACCGTGAAACCGCCCGAGGCGGTCTGGCGATTAAAGTCGCGGTGTGTGAATCCTGAGTCCCATAAAAAACGCCTGTTTAACGACAGGCGTTTTTTCTTTCCCCGGTGGTGCAGGCCCTACAGTTTAGGGCTTTTTTTTCTCTCCGTCAGGCGGCTGAAAAGACCATACCACGCTGTTAGAAGCCGATGAGGTGTACCATTCGTTAATGGTGGCGTTTGACTCGCTGGTCTGCGCCGCGGCGGCCTGTTTCTCTTTTGGCTGATGCGTTTTTTTCCGAATGCGGATACGGGAAGGGGCCCCGGAATTAATTTGCGCTTTAAAGGTGCGCATATGTGAATCGAATAAAATTGACTCCAGTTGATGTAGTCGGTCGAGGCCGCGCAAAATACCAATCAGCGTACTGAGAGTGACGGACTCACCTAGTTCAACGCGTTTAATGGTTGCCGCGCCGACCTGGGCGCGTTCGGCAAGCTCAATCTGTGATAGCCCCAGCTGTATACGCGTTTCTTTAATTCTTCGGCACAGTTCAGAAATAATTTCACTGTCGGGCATGGTACTGAAACGCATCTTAATTCCTCTACTGCGTAATAAAACCTGACTAATTATTCCGCAAGCCAATTTATAAATAAAGCGAATAATTTCTCTTTTGCGATAGCGACGACAATGTTTTTTACTAATGCCATCAACGAGTTGGATATACGCTCGTTCCCGCGAATCCAGTGGATTCAGGCGCCGAATAAAGGGACTTCGGATCAATCGCCTGGGGCGATACACCGTGGCGCAGGGATGCGCCTCTCTCTGCCATAATGCAATTACGGCGAATTGCGGTTATATATATCCCTTTCTGCGGCCAGGTTTCGCCGCAGCCACTCTTACGGATGATAACGATACGCCATGAATCTTCGTGAAAACATTGTGAGCCAATTCAGCCTGCTGTCGCCCGAACTCCAGCGCGCGGCGGAATTTTCCCTGCAAAATGCCAACCAACTGGTGGTGCAATCAATGCGTGCCTTCGCCGCGGAAGCCGGCGTTAAGCCTGCCACGCTACTACGCCTGGCGCAGCGTCTGGGCTATAACGGTTGGCGGGAACTGAAAAGCGCATTTATCGACGATCTCGGCTTAGGAAATGATACATATGTATCTAAGGCTGAAAAATTGATCGCTAAAGGAACGCAGCCCGAGCTGTACGAAGAGGTTTTCCTCGCGCATCAGGCCAATCTGGCATTCACTCAGGCAGAGAATCAACACGCTATGCAGCAAGCGATTACGTTGCTGGATGAAGCGAAGCAGGTCTATATTTGCGGCTTCCGCGCCAGCTTTCCTATTGCCTGGTCGTTGTTTTATGTCTACCGATTGTTCAATCGCCAGGTGTCGCTGATTGACGGATTGGCCAGTAATATCGAAGTATTCACCCGTGAGATCAACGCGGAAGACTGTCTGCTATTGACCAGCTTTTCTCCCTATTCCCGTGAATCTCTCGACGTTCTCAATGCAGCCAGACAGGCCGGGGCGCGGATTATCGCCATCACCGACTCACCGGTTTCGCCGCTGGCGCAAACGGCGGACTGCACGTTGCTTTTCTCCCTCAGCAGCCCGTCTTTTTTCCCTTCGATAGTTTCCGGTATGGGCGTTGCCGAGTGTTTGCTGGCGATGCTGGTTGCCCGCCACGGTCGGGAGGCGGTGAATAAGATTGAGAGCGCAGAACGTTATCTGCAACGCTCCGGGGCGTATGTGATGCCCGATAAACCCTGATAAATGATTCATTTGCTTTTATCATAAGAAAATTAAATACATTTGAATCATTATCGAATTGACGAGATTCAAATGGATCCTGCAAGATGCTTTCAATTTACGCGAAAGCGATTTCTAAAGCAGGGTAAAAGCATGAGTCATATCATTCACCGCAGCCTCCGTACTACCCCGGCAGTGGCAGTCAGTGCCCAGGGCGCTTACATCACGGATGCCAGTGGTCATCGCTATCTGGACGCCTGCGGCGGGGCGGCGGTTTCTTGTCTGGGGCACGCCCACCCGGATGTGCTGGCGGCGATGCATCGGCAGATCGATCGGTTGGCCTATGCCCACACCAGTTTTTTCACCACCGATACGGTGGAACAACTGGCTGAGCAGCTTGTCCGCACCGCGCCCGGTTCGCTGAACTATGCCTATTTCGTCTCCGGCGGATCGGAAGCGGTTGAAACGGCGCTGAAGCTGGCGCGCCAGTACTTTGTTGAGATCGGGCAGCCGGATCGCACGCTGTTTATTGCCCGTAAACAAAGCTACCATGGCAATACGCTAGGAGCGCTGGCCGTTGGCGGTAACGAGTGGCGCCGCCGCCAGTTCGCGCCGCTGCTGATGGATGTGGTGCGCGTATCGGCCTGTAATGAGTACCGTGACCGTGACCGTGAGGCGGGCGAAAGCCAGCAGCAATACACCGAGCGCTTACTTGGCGAACTCGAAGCGGCAATTCTGGAGGCCGGGCCGCAAAAAATTATCGGTTTTATCGCTGAAACTGTGGTTGGCGCAACCACCGGCGCAATGCCGCCTACGCCGGGTTATCTGCAAGGCGTTCGTCGGTTGTGTGATAAATACGGCATTCTGTATATCGCCGATGAGGTGATGTGCGGCATGGGCCGTACCGGCACGTTGCACGCCTTTGAACAGGATGGCGTTGTCCCTGACATCGTGACCATCGCAAAAGGTTTAGGCGGGGGTTATCAGCCCATAGGCGCAGTGCTGGCCAGTGAGCAAATCGTCGCCGCGCTGCAAGCCGGTAGCGGTATGTTCCAGCATGGTCACACCTACATCTGCCACCCGACAGCCGCAGCCGCTGCGCTGGCCGTGCAGCAGGTTATCGAGCGAGATCGTTTGCTCGAGCAGGTGCAGCAGCAGGGCGCGTATTTGCAGCAGGCGCTGCATGATGTGCTGGGCGGATTACCGTATGTCGGTGATACGCGCGGTCGCGGTTTATTCGCCGGCGTGGAGCTGGTATGCGATAAAGAGCGCAAAACGGCATTCGATCCGATACTGAAGCTGCATGCCGCTATTAAAGCGCAGTGCATGGCGCACGGGCTGCTGGTCTATCCGATGGGCGGAACCATTGATGGCCAGCGGGGCGATCATATCCTGATTGCGCCGCCGTTTATTGTCAGCCGGTCCGAACTCGATTTTGTAGTGGATACCCTGCACAAGGTCATCAGCGAAGAGACGCATAAACTGATGAGACGTCAGCCATGAATCGTTTACCTGCACTGACAGAACAGCAGTGGAGCGATGAACAACGCCAGCTTGCGGAGGAGATTATCAACGGGCCGCGCGGCGCGCTGCTGCCGCCGTTTGAACCGTTGTTGCGCAGCCCGGAACTGATGGCCCATGCGCAGCGAATGGGGGAGTATCTGCGCTACCGTAGCGCGCTGGGGCAGCGGTTGTCGGAATTGGCCATCCTGCTGACCGCACGTCACTGGTCTCAGCCGGTTGAATGGGCCATTCATGCGCCAATAGCCAGGGAAAAAGGGATCCCGGAGCAAGCGGTGCAGGCAATTAATGAACAGCGTCAACCAGAGGCGCTGGCGGCTGATGAATGGGTGGTTTACCATTTTTGCCAGCAGCTGCATCAGCATAAAAAAGTCAGTGATGATATCTGGCAACAGGCAATCGATCTCTGGGGGGAAAAGGGCGTTGTCGATCTGATTGGCATCAACGGTTATTACAGCTTTCTTTCAATGATCATGAACGGCGCGCAGACGCCAGTACCCGACACCAGGGATTTTATTCTTCCCGCATAAATAATTCGCACGCCTTTATTTTTATATCGCGTGCGAATGTAGGGATACTGTTTTAATTCTCAACGCCAATATCAGTTTTAGGGTATTGCGCGAAAACTCCTGTCTGCTGTCTTAATTACGCTGAGGATTATTATGTCTGCATTATTGAAAAAATTAAAGATTACCCTGGCACTGGTTGCCTGTTCGGTGAGTTTTACCGTCATGGCACAAGATAAATTATTAGTCGGTGTGGATACTGCCTTCGTTCCCTTTGAATTTAAGCAAGGCAATAAATATGTTGGTTTTGATATCGATTTATGGCAAGCCATTGCGAAGAAAATGAATGTCAGCTACGAATTACGCCCTATGGATTTCGGCGGCTTAATTCCTGGTCTGCAATCGCGTAATTTAGATGTGGCAATGGCCGGGATCACCATTACCGATACTCGCAAACAGGTCGTTGATTTCAGCGAGGGTTACTACGATGCGGATCTCTTAATGGCGGTGAAGAGCGGTGATAATTCCATTACCAAATTCAGCGATCTGACCGGTAAAAAAGTGGGGCTGAAGCAGGGCACCGCCGCGGCGAGTTTTATGAAATCCAAATATAAAGCCAACTATGTCGAATTCCCCAATATTGATAACGCCTATCTCGACCTGCAGGCTGGCAACCTGGACGCGGTCGTTCACGACTCCCCGAACGTACTCTACTACGTGAAAACAGCAGGTGGCGGTAAGGTAAAATCCACCGGTGAAACGGACAGCATTCTGCCGCAGAAATACGGTTTTGCCCTGCAGAAAAACAGCAGCCTGACGCCGAAGGTCGATGCCGCGTTAAAGGCATTACGCGCGGATGGCACCTATGACAAGATTTATTTTAAATGGTTTAACAAACAACCTAAATAATACCAGCCGGGCCGGGTAACTCCGGCCAGAACCGTGAGTAATAGACCGCATTATGAATTTCGAAACGAAATATATATGGGAATCGCTGCCGCTATTATTACAGGGGCTGCAGCTGACAGTATTGATCTCTATGGTCGGTTTGGCGGGCGGCTTTATCATCGGTCTGCTGGCAGGAATCTGCCGTGCGCTGGGAGGCGGCATCGCGAAAACGTTATCATTAATTTTTGTTGAGTTGATTCGCGGTACGCCAATTATGGTACAGGTGATGTTTATCTATTTTGCCTTGCCAATGATTCTGCCCGTTCGTATCGACCCCATCACGGCCGCGATGGTCACCATTATCATTAACTCCGGCGCGTATATTGCGGAAATTACGCGTGGTGCAATTTTGTCCATCAATAGAGGGTTTAAAGAAGCCAGTCTGGCAATGGGATTATCGCAGCGCGCAACGCTATGGCACGTGATTATGCCGCTGGCCCTGCGCCGCATGATCCCGGCGTTGGGCAACCAGTGGATTATCAGCATTAAAGACACCTCGCTGTTCATCGTTATCGGCGTCGCGGAATTAACGCGCCAGGGGCAGGAGATCATCGCCGGGAACTTCCGCGCCCTTGAGGTCTGGACAGCGGTAGCCCTGATCTATCTTGCCGTCACCCTGTGCCTGAGCTTCCTGCTGAAGCAACTGGAGAAAAGGATCCATATTTTATGAGCATGGTTGAATTTAGCGCGGTCGCTAAACATTTCGGCACCACGCAGGTGCTGCACGATATCAATCTGAGAATTGATGCCGGTGAAGTGGTCGTGATTATCGGTCCTTCAGGTTCAGGTAAATCGACGCTGCTGCGTTGTATCAACAAGTTGGAAGCGATCTCCTCCGGCACCTTGCTGGTTGCCGGGATGCACCTGACCGATCCTCACGTCAACGAGTGCGAAATCCGCCGCGAAGCGGGGATGGTATTCCAGCAATTTCATCTGTTTCCGCATCTTACGGCGCTGGAAAATGTGATGTTTGGACCTATCCGCGTACGCAGAATGAGTCAAGCGGCAGCCCGCGAACAGGCGCTGGCGCTGCTGGAACGTGTCGGCCTACGCGAACGAGCCGAGCACTATCCATCAGAGCTTTCAGGCGGCCAGCAGCAGCGCGTGGCTATCGCTCGCGCGCTGGCGGTGAAACCGAAAATGATGCTGTTTGATGAGCCAACCTCTGCGCTCGATCCGGAGTTGCGCCACGAAGTATTAAAAGTGATGCGTTCACTGGCGGATGAAGGGATGACCATGATTATAGTGACGCACGAGATTGGCTTTGCACGCGATGTGGCCTCTCGATTGATTTTTATCGATGGTGGAACCATTGCTGAAGATGGCCCACCTGATATCCTGCTGAATGCCAGTAGCAATCCGCGCCTGAGAGAATTTTTACAGCACGTTTCATGAACATAAGTGAATCCATTACATGAAGAAAATCGACATCAGTGGTTCCCCGTTTGAGATTGGCCTGCGCCTTGGCGAGCTTGGCCGTGAAGCATGGCATCAGAAACTGAGGCTCACGTCATTGTGGCAAACGGTGATGACTCTGCAGGCATCCCCTGAGACCCGGTTAATGCGCGCCGAGGTGCAGCGGCATTATCCGCACATCTGGCAGGAGCTGCAGGGGTTGGCGCAGGGGCTGGAGTCCACTGTTGATCAGGTCTTTGCCTGGAACTGCCGTGGCGATCTGGTGCGCTCAACGTCGGATGGCTGTACGACGGTGGCCGGGGTAAACGCCGCAGGCGAGCGGATTATCGCGCACAATGAAGACGGTTTTCCTCAGTTACGGGATGAATGCTTGCTGGCTACCATTACCCCGAGTCGCGGTCTGAGCTTTACGAGTTTTGCCTATCCGGGGTCGATTTGCGGCCACACCTTTGCGGTGAATGAAAAAGGTATCGTTAACACGGTGAATAACATCCGTGCAGTGCATCGTCCGCAGGGATTACCGCGTCAGATCCTGGCTCGCGCCTCGCTGAATGCGAACACCCTCGACGAGGCAATCACTATACTTACCGGCCAGCCGCGATCCGGGGCGTTTCACCATACGCTCGGGCAACTGGGCGATGCGCGGCTGTTCAGCGTTGAGGCCACCGGTCAAGGCTGTTCCGTTCTACCCCTGACGACGGTAACGGGGCATGCCAACCATCTGGTGCATGCGGCACTGGCTGGCGTTGAGCAGATCGTTACCGCCAGTTCAGCGTCGCGGCAGTTACGCCTTATGCAGTGGCGGGAAACGCAACCTCCGTTTGACGCCGCGGCGGCAAAAACCATTCTCTCAGATACCCATGACGCCGAACTGCCAATTTATCGGCTGGCTGCCGACGATCCGGATGAGGAGAACACCCTCGCCACGGCAGTTTTCACCCTCAATGCCAACCACGTCAGGTGGCAAATTTTCGACATTAACCGCGACGATGCTAAATTTCAGGGAGAAGTGCGTGGGTGAGATAGCCGGTCGTCAGTCATAAAGGGCAGGGTAGTACCGTTGCCCCGGCGTTCAATAGTACAGTCCGGATACTGCCCGCTATCGGCGTCTTGAGCGATGTCCTGAAGCGCGGTGTCCGGAATATTCAGGTTTGCGTCTCTATACGATTCGGGCCATCGCCGTTTCTCATCTGCCTCGTGCGCGCCGATGCATACTCTCGCGGACATACACGAAAAACAAAATGTCTTGTTCAGTTAAGTATGGCTTACAGGACAGCGCCTGTTAATTAGCCCTTATACCTTAGTTGATTATTTCAAGGTTACTGCTGTTTCTGCTTTTTTATCCTTTCGTATGTCGCCTGCATCTCTCTAAAAAATTTATACAACTTTGTCAGAGTTACACTTTTTTACGTATTAACTTTTTTTTGCTGCGCTTAAAAACGCTTGACAAAATCAACGCCAAAGTTAAATTTGAGCGACCGCTCTAATTTTATGTCATGCATTTAGAATGGTAAAAATGGTTCTTAATGATTTACAAAACACTCTATGACAAGGGGAATAGCGTAATGCCACTTTTTTTCCAGGACACTCAGTTGATGAGAGCAAATATGATTACCCTTGCTCTGGCTTTTACTTTCTCTATTTTTTCTACACCAACCTCAGCAAATGCCTCACCATCAAAAACTTATCGTATCGCTGTTTATAGGGGAGACGCCGGGTGCGCGGGGTGTTCAGAAATGGTGGTGAAATCGCTCGTCGGTACTGGCCTGCCCCTGAATATCGCTTATGTGGGTGAAAAAGAAACGCTGAAAGTGAATGAGCAAACGCTTAAAAAATTCGATATCTACATTCAACCCGGCGGCGGTCAGGATATACCCGGTTCTTATGACGTCATTGGTGATGATGGCGCTGAGGCTATCCGTCAATTTGTGAAAAGCGGCAAAGATTTT
The DNA here is from genome assembly GCF_015601345.1 of Klebsiella sp. BDA134-6. Classification (NCBI taxonomy): domain Bacteria; kingdom Pseudomonadati; phylum Pseudomonadota; class Gammaproteobacteria; order Enterobacterales; family Enterobacteriaceae; genus Klebsiella; species Klebsiella sp. BDA134-6. The sequence goes on along the minus strand of NZ_CP064784.1, from coordinate 2,954,644 downwards.
ATTGGCATTTGCATGGGGGCGTATCTTGCCGATAAAGACTGGATTGGGCTCATTGATGCTCCCCTTGAGTCAGAAGTGGGAAGACCTGGTTCACGCGCCTATGATGAGGGGGATTACACCTTGCAAGTGAAATGGAATAATAAACAGGAACCTTTTTACTATCAGGATGGCCCCTATCTGAATAACACAACCTCAAACGCTGGGTTCCAGGCGATAGCTTATTACGACAATGGGGATGTCGCTATCGCCAGATATAAATATGGGGAAGGGCATGTGATATTATCAGGCCCTCACCCTGAAGCCGATGAGACATGGATAGATGCCCGAGTTGCGGGTAACACCACCGCGGAAAGTAAAATGAAACGCATTTTAAGCTATCTGGGCATAAACAAGCGCTAATTTCTACTGCGGGTTTTTCATGCGTTTCAGAAGGGTTTGCCAAGGATTTTAAAAGAAATCTCATATATTTCATTAAGAAAAGCGGTTCTTTTTTCTTTTGAATAATCGAGGATCAGCATACTCGAGTATCCATCTATTAATGCATTTATTTGTCTGGCGGATACCGAAGCGTTTATCGAGGAAAACTCGCCCTCATTAATTCCGGAGTCGATGATTTCTTCGAGTATATTGATCCATTGGAGTGATTGATTATGGACCAAATTAGCATAATCATCGTCGCGCGCGGCCATCGGCCAGAGTTCAAGGTAGAGCAGCCAGTGCGCTGATGGCGCATCAGGTAACAGCGTTTTGATATACAGCCTGACCCTGTCAGTTGGGCTCATACTTTCCGAGGCATTAAACGTTGCATGACATTCCTCGATGTCATTATCAAACATATATTTTATGGCCGATTTTTTTAATGTTTCCCAGTTACTATAATAATGATAGATGTGGCTCCTTGAAATATTAAGCTTTTGTGTAAGATCGCGGGTGGAGACATTGTTGAATCCTTTTTCTCTAAAAAGCTGCAGAGCGGCTATCTTTATTAGTTCCGAAAAATTTGTTGCTTTCAAAATTTAACCTTCATAGTGCGTAAAATTATCGTGTCGCAGAAAACGCTCTATCATTGCTCTGCACCTAATCAACAGCCAAATTTACTACACAGTCATGACCAGAGGCAATGACTGGGTTTTACACAGGACGGTGAACGTTACCATCATGGCGTGGCGGTTTCTTACATCTGCGATTGTTCCCTGAACGATTTCCGAGAGGCGTTCGTAGGTAGAGCAGGGAAGCCAGCATGGTCAATGGCGCGTCGAAAGAAGGGATATTCGCCGACGTGACCAGCCTGAAGCGGGTCGCATAATCTTTGGCCGCTTCGTAGTCGAGGAACATGGCATCGTGCGTGCCAATAAATTTTGAGCTTGATAGGATTTTGATGTTATGCTATGGAAAAGAATTAGTTACAGGTCTGGAGGTGATTTATATGACGCCAAAAGAAATACTTTGCCAATGGGTTGACGCATTTAATAATGCAGATGTAGAAATTATTTCAGAATTATATGATGATAATGCAATAAACCATCAGGTAGCCAATGAGCCAGTTATTGGGAAAGAGGCTATAAAGAAAATGTTTGAACAAGACTTTTCTATTCCAGAAATGGTTTGTATCGTTGAAAACATTTTCGAAGATGGACAATGGGCAATTTTAGAGTGGCGTGCCCCATCAGGTTTAAGAGGTTGCGGTTTTTTTCAAATAGTAAATAATAAAATTATATTTCAAAGAGGCTATTGGGATAAGCTATCTTTCTTAAAACTGCACAATTTACCTATTGAATAAAATTCATATATACTTTTTATGAGTAGTTTGCAAATTGCTTGAAGTATGCATTAAGGGAAGCATAATAACTTCCCTTAACCAATCTGTGGAATCTTTACGCCATCGTATAATGTGATCCTGCTTTTCCAGGTAACCCCGGATGGCCTCAAAATAGGTGAATGTCGATTCCGATTTTACAAATCGAAGCTGCATCAGGTGGCTCGTCGCGTCGTCGACGTAGACCAGTGCGGTACAGTCGGGTGCACGGTTCTCGAACCAGTGATGGTCGCAGCCATCAATCTGGATCAACTCACCACAACAGGCAAGACGATTGCTGAATTTTCGGCGCACGTTGTTTGCGGGGGATCCAGAGACCGGCTTTAACCATAAGCGACCGGACAGTTTCTTTGTACAGGTGGACATCGTGCAGTTCTGCAAGCTTTTCACACGCCAGCATTGGCCAAAGTCGGTATAGCGTTCTCGGATAATATTGAGCGCGTACTGTGCAAGGCCATCAGGCCGCTGGTTATTGCTGGGTTTTACTCGACGGCGGTTTACCAGGCGGGCCAGATTCACGGTAACGCGAGAAGACGTCGGCACTGACGAGCGGAGATACCCAGGCGCTGCGCGGCCATCTGCGTTGTTAGGTGCCGGTCGACAACATCTTGAATGGGGTTAACTTCATCCAAAGTAAAAAACTGCGCTGAATGGGCCATGAGCAGAATCCCAGGATGGTTAACTGAGTTCTGATCAAAACCGCATAATCTTGCGGCTTCTATATTGGTGCGCATAATGTATATTATGTTAAATTCCATTCGAAAGGCCGAGTTGCCGCAGAGAGAAATCGGAGAAGCCAAAATCCAGCGCTGCCTGGGAAACGCTACTGACTCGTCCGCGTTCGAGGGCCTCCCGGCTCGCTCGCAACCTCTCCTGCCAAATTACGGCCATCGGCGTTTTTTTGTGACGGGCGAAAGCCCGCGTGACGGTGCGAACGGAAACGTGGTGCGCCTGCGCCAGGCTCTCAATGTTCAAATCTGGATCGACAAGTTGCCGCCGAATGTAAATCATCATCCGGGCGTAGAGATCGCGCTCAGCGCTAACGTTATCCAGATCCTGCAATTCCAGACTCAGCACCAGCAGATCCAGCATTGTCTGGGAGAAACGACCAGAAATATCTGGATTGACCAGGCAGTCTGGCATCGCTGTTGCCTGACGCAGCATTTCGCGCAGTGGGATCACGCCGGGGCGACCGTCGTCCAGTACCATCGCGGTGAGGTTTTCAATTCTCGGCAAACGACCGCTCAACAGATGCCGCGGGACCCGTACCAGATGGTTATCGCGCCCACCCAGGCTAAAGCTGAAAGTCTGGGCGGCATCGTATAGCACCAGACTATCCGCCGTCAGCGCCGCCCTGCGTCCCCCCTGTTCAAGCTGGCCGTACCCTCCCTGCATATAGCCCAGCCACAGATCGTCGTCTGGGCCCTGTCTCAGATAACGCGCGGTGCGTTCCCAGCGGTGCAACGGCGCAGACAACGAACAGATATCCACCATACCCACACCGCGTACCGCAAGCCGGGCATCAAAGTCGACCCCAGCCATGGGCACACTGGCGGCCGGGATGCAGTGACGCAACACCACATCGTTCCAGTACTCGAAGCGGCGCGACTCGGCAACGCCAACGGTCGAATAGTGGGAGCTGCCCGCAGATTGCATGATGCTATTCATTATTACTCACCTCGCGCCTTGATTCCCGCATAAACAACAGACACGGTGTGACGGGCAGCAACTATCGTGCCAGCACACAGATTTCGCCTCCGTCTATCACGAGCATCTGCGCTAAGGCTGCGGAAATATGGCGGAAAATGCGTCGACGCGCCTGGCGTCCCACGTCGCGAATGGCGTCGAAATAGCGATAATCGCACTCCAGGCGTGCACATCTGCGCTACGACGGAGCATCACGCTATGAACCTTTTCACCCTGCCCGCCCGTTGTCCCTGCCAGCCAAACGACTGTCCTTATGAAACAAGTACGCCGCAAATTTCTCCCTAATATCAGTAACCGTAATGTCGTCCGGCCACGTTGGTACCGGGAAATAAACAAGAGATATCAGACATGAGGGTAACGTTATGACTGTTAGTGGCACCACATCTCGCATCAGCCTGGTCGCCTGCACGCTCTGGCTGGCGACGAGCCCGGCCCATGCGGTCGATCTCAACTCACAGGATCTCATTCCGGCGCCTGCCGGTACCGATGCCATTCTGGCGTATTTCACCTACGCCACGCGAGACAGCTTTACCCCCACAGGCGGCGACGAAATTAAGCAAGGCACCGGGCTGGATTCCTTCGTCAGCATCTTTCGTTACGTCCACTATATGGATGTGGCTGGCTTCACCGTCGCGCCGCAGGTGCTGATGCCCTACGGACGTCTTTATAACGGCTCCCTGGGCGGCGCCCGCCTCGATTCCGCCAGCGGCCTGGGCGACCCTATTTTGACCGCCCCTGTCTGGCTGGTGAACAACCCCGGCACCACCTTCGCCCTCGTGCCCTACCTGTACGTCCCTGCCGGTTCCTACGATGCCGGGCGTACGCTCAACGTCGGTGAGAACCGCTGGAAGTTCGACCTGCAGCTTGGCGGCGTGCAGCAGCTTGGTAACGGTTTCGCCACCCAGCTGTCTGCTGATGCGCTGTGGTATGGCGACAACGACGATGCCACGGGCATCGGCACCGGCCGCCTCAAACAAGACAACACCTATCAATTTCAGGGCTGGATAAGCTGGACGCCGCCCGCAGACAACACCTGGACCGTCTCTGCCGGTTACGCCAAATCGTGGGGCGGTAAACAGCAGATTGACGGCGTCGAGAACGGACAAGCGACGCGTTCGGATCAGGTAAGGCTGGAATTGTCGAAATTCATCACCCCTACGGTGCAAGTGCAGGGCTTGCTCCAACGCGATATCAACGTTGATGGCGGTTTTAAGGAAGATCTCCACACCACCCTGCGCGTGATGAAACTGTTCTGATTGAACAGAGACCGCAACATCCCCTTCCACTCACATGTTACGGAGAAATCCACCATGAACGAACAGCAGCAAAAGCCGTCCCTGTATGAACGTCTCGGCGGGTATGACGCCGTCTACGCCTTCGCAGGCGAAGTGTTGAAGACCTGTATGAAGCATCCCGACATCGGCCATATCTGGGCGCACGTGTCCGAGTCTTCATTCCAGAAAGAACATATCAACTTCGTTGATTTCTTGTGCAAGCACTGGGGTGGCAACACCGTCTATCGGGGACGAGATATGGTGACCGCGCACCGCGGCATGGGGCTGACCGAGGTGCACTGGAAAGCCGTGTTCGAATCTATCGATGAGTGTTATGAAAACTTCAACGTGCCGCAGGATATTCGTGAAGAGGTCACTGCCTTCCTGACCCAGTTCAAGCCCGCCGTTATCGGCAGTCCTTCGTACCGCGATGTAGTGCTCTCACACCCTGACATGGACGTGACCAAGGGCATGAAAAGTGTCGGTATCCACTGGCCTAAAGCCGATAAGCCGTCTTAACACCTTACGGACACCCACTGGCTGGGTGGGTGTCCATTTCAGCCAAACGACTGACCCGGATAACCAAGTCTGGATGGCATTCCGGGCTTATGTTCAAGACTGATGCATGAGCAAACACAGGAAAAAGGAAAAAACATGGCTATTCAACGTCCCACTGCCGAAGAACTGCAAGAGCTTGCCAGTCGGCTGCATATCAACCTGACGCCGGCGCAGGCTGAAGAATATCTCGCGCTGATGCAGGCTAACTTCGACGCCTACGATCTGGTCGACTCTCTTCCTGACGACATCCCGGAGGTCCGCTATCCACGCGCCGCCGGATACCGTCCCACTGGCGAGGACAATCCGCTCAACGCCTGGTATTACAAAACCGAGGTAAAAGGTGCGGCGACTGGGGCGCTGGCCGGGCGGACCATCGCCCTTAAAGACAATGTCTCGCTGGCCGGCGTACCGATGATGAACGGAACCTCCACCCTCGAAGGTTTCGTCCCATCCTACGACGCAACCGTGGCCACCCGCCTGCTGGATGCCGGGGCGACTATTCTCGGCAAAGCCACCTGCGAGCACTTCTGCCTCTCCGGCGGCAGCCACACTTCCGACCCGGCCCCGGTACACAATCCCCATCGTCATGGCTATTGCTCCGGCGGTTCGTCCTCAGGCAGCGCCGTACTGGTAGCGATTGGCGAAGTGGACATGGCGATAGGCTGCGATCAGGGTGGTTCCATACGTATCCCTTCCGCCTTCTGTGGTACCTACGGCATGAAACCGACCCACGGTCTGGTGCCTTATACGGGCATCATGCCGATTGAGGCGACCATCGACCACGCCGGTCCCATCACTGCCAACGTGCGCGACAACGCGCTAATGCTGGAAACCATCGCCGGGAGTGATGGGCTTGATCCGCGTCAGTACGCGCCGGTTGTAGAGACTTATACCGCCTCCCTCAGCAAAGGTGCGCACGGCCTGAAAATCGGCATTCTGACCGAGGGATTCCAGTTGCCGAATATGGACCCGCAGGTAGAAGCGAAGGTACGAGCCGCTATCGCCCGCCTGCAAGCGCTTGGGGCCATCGTTAGCGAAATTTCCGTGCCGGAACACAATCTGGCGGGCGCGCTTTGGTCGCCTATCGGCTGCGAAGGTCTGACCGCCCAGATGATGCACGGCAACGGCATGGGCTTTAACTGGGAAGGCCAGTACGACGTCGGCCTGCTGGACAAACACGCGCAATGGCGCGACTGCGCGAATGCCCTCTCCCCATCGCTCAAAGTCTGCATGTTCGTCGGCCAGTATGGGCTGGAACGCTATAACGGTCGCTACTACGCAAGGGCGCAGAATATCGCGCGTCGGGCCCGTGCCGGCTACGACCGCGCGCTGAGCGATTTCGATCTGCTGGTGATGCCTACAGTACCTATCCTCGCTCAGCCGATGCCAGACCCAGACTGCTCAATCACCGAATATATTTCGCGCGCTTTCGAAATGATCGGTAACACCGCCCCGCAGGACATCACCGGTCACCCGGCGATGTCTATTCCCTGTGGCATGGTCGACGGACTCCCGGTGGGCATGATGCTGGTAGGACGTCATTACGCTGAAAACACTATCTATCAGGCCGCCGCCGCTTTCGAGGCCTGCGGTGACTGGCGGAATTTTTAACCTTAACTCTCGGGAAGCATAAAATGAGCCATAAACACGACCACGACCATACCCAACCACCTGTAGACATCGAGCTACGTGTCCGCGCACTGGAATCCTTGTTACAGGAAAAAGGCCTGATCGACCCGGCTGCGCTGGATGAGTTGATTGACACCTACGAGCACAAAGTCGGCCCCCGAAACGGCGCACAGGTTGTCGCCAGAGCGTGGAGTGACCCGGAATACAAACGTCGTCTGATGGAAAACGCCACCGCCGCCATTGCTGAACTTGGCTTCTCCGGAATACAGGGCGAAGACATGCTGGTCGTGGAGAACACGCCGGACGTGCACAACGTCACCGTTTGTACGCTGTGTTCCTGCTACCCCTGGCCGGTTCTGGGGCTGCCGCCTGTGTGGTACAAATCAGCGCCCTATCGTTCACGTATCGTCATCGACCCGCGCGGCGTTCTCGCCGAGTTCGGGTTACACATTCCAGAAAGCAAAGAGATCCGCGTCTGGGACAGCAGCGCCGAGCTGCGCTATCTGGTCCTGCCAGAACGTCCGGCGGGGACCGACGGCTGGAGCGAAACGCAGTTAATCGAGCTGGTCACCCGCGATTCGATGATTGGCACCGGTGTGGTTAGCGCACCATAACGAAAGGAGAAAACCATGAACGGGATACATGATTTGGGGGGAATGCACGGCCTTGGCCCGATCCCTACTGAGGAAAACGAGCCCTATTTCCATCATGAGTGGGAACGCAGGGTATTTCCTCTGTTTGCCTCGTTGTTCGTCGGCGGACACTTTAACGTCGATGAATTCCGCCACGCTATCGAAGGTATGGCGCCGACAGAATATCTGCAGTCGAGCTACTACGAGCACTGGCTGCATGCATTCGAAACGCTGCTGCTGTCAAAGGGGGTGATCACCGTTGAAGAGTTGTGGGGAGGCGCGAAGCCTACCCCCTGTAGGCCTGGCACGCCTGTGCTGACGCAGGATATGGTATCGATGGTCGTCAGCACCGGCGGGTCTGCTCGCGTCAGTCATGATGTTACGCCCCGCTTCCGGGTGGGCGATCGGGTACGAACGAAAAATTTCAATCCGACCACACATACCCGTCTGCCACGCTACGCACGCGATAAAGTCGGTCGCATAGAGATCGCTCACGGTGTGTTTATCACGCCAGATACTGCCGCGCACGGCCTGGGTGAACATCCCCAGCATGTCTACAGCGTCAGTTTCACCGCACAGGAACTGTGGGGCGAGCCGCGTCCGGACAAGGTGTTCATCGATCTGTGGGATGATTATCTGGAGGAAGTATGAATACTGCGACTCAACACGATTACGCCGCCATCGGGTTACCGCGCGATGAGGAAGGGCCGGTGTTCGATAAGCCATGGCAGGCAAAAGCATTCTCCCTGATAGTCCATCTCCACCGGGCCGGGCTGTTCCCGTGGGCAGAATGGGTACAGACATTCAGTAAAGAGATCAAAGCGGCGCCGGCGCAACCGGGTGAAAGCGTGAATGATGCCTACTATCGTCAGTGGACGGCGGCGATGGAAAACATGGTGACTGCACTCAACCTGGCTTTGCCGGATGATATCAGCCGACGGACGCAGGAGTGGCGTCAGGCGTATCTCAACACGCCCCACGGTCAGCCGATTGTACTGGCGAACGCCAGTTGCCCGCCAGCACATAGCCATCATCACCTTTCGCTGGGCGTGCCGGTCACGGTGAGTCCGGCTCTCGTTTCCAACAGTAAAATCGATAATGGAGTTACACCATGAGTGATATCACCCTTAACACCCACATCCCGGCCGCCCCAATTCCTGTTGCGAAACTGCTGCCCTGGGCGCTGTTCACCGCCCTGCTGGCGCTGCTGGCAATCTATTTTGTTGGCGCGGAACAAGGCGCGACGTCGATGTTTTCCGGCACTCAGGTGCATGAATTCTTCCACGACGCACGTCATCTGCTGGGTTTTCCCTGCCACTGAGGAGGCGGAAATGATTGGGAAACTGTTATTTAAAGGGATGATGGCCGGCATTCTGGCGGGACTGGTGGCGTTTGCTTTTGCGCACCATTTCGGCGAGCCGCAGGTCGACCGCGCGATTGGGCTGGAAAAAAGCATGTCAGCTCATGCTCACCAACACGGCGCGTCAGCAGACAGCGAAGAAGAAGAGGTGTTTAGCCGACAGACCCAGTCCGGGATCGGCCTGATGACCGGCATGGCGCTGTTTGGCGCCGCGCTGGGCGGCGGTCTGGCGCTGGCGTGGGCCTTTAGCTACCAGCGCTTTGGGCCATCGAACCCGCGTGTGCTGGCGTTGTGCCTGGCGCTGGGTGGCTTTCTGGCAATGAGCCTGATGCCAGGTCTGAAATACCCGCCCAATCCGCCCGCAGTCGGCAACCCGGAAACCATCGGCTATCGTACCGGGCTGTACTTCGTCATGATGTTACTTTCCATCGGCATCGTCATCGCGGCCGCGTGGTTATCACATCAGCTAATGCCGCGCCTCGGCAGAGCAGATGCGATGATGTGGGCAACGCTGTTCGCCGTGGCGCTGATGCTCGTGGTTTGTGCCTTGATGCCGACCGTGAACGAAGTATCCGACCACTTCCCGGCTGACCTGCTATGGCGTTTCCGCATAAGCTCCTTCGGCACGCATCTTGTGCTCTGGAGCGTCATCGGTGTGGTTTTCGGCGCCTTAGCCGAACGCCCGCCGGCGACACGCGGACAGCGACTGGCCTTCCGGCGCGGTTAACATCATGAGAGCGTCGCTAACGCTAATTTGCCAGGGAGAAACGGCAGCTTCCAGAGGTTCACACTTCCCCTGTGATGATCCTCTGGAGGCACGGGAGTGGCAACGGGCCCATCAGTTACAAAGCGGTACTGCCCGTTATCAACGCGTCTGGATCTCCCCAGACACCGCCGCCCGGCAAACCGCAGCTGCGCTCTCTTTACCGGGTACTCTGGTAACGGAACTGGCCGAACCCGACTACGGCATCTGGGCGGGTCGGTCATTACGTGAGGTGATGACGCAAGACGCCGAAGCATTCCGGGCATGGCTTGAGGGCGACTCTCCGCCGGGCGGAGAGTCGCGCGCACAGCTGCTGGCGCGCTGTGGCAGCTGGCTGGCTAAACACGTCGATATTCAAGGTCGGCACTGCGCCATTGCGCCAGCCGCCATAATCCGCGCCATGATCGTCGATGTTCTCGGCGCCCCACTTCACTCATTTGCACGCATCGACATCCACCCGCTGAGCATCACCGAGTTGCGCAGCGACGGACGGCGCTGGAATTTATGTTTATTGAAGGGCCACATCAATGGTGAATAGACCACGTTCAGCCAGCGGACGGAGGTCTGTCACATTTCTGCGGCATGGCATTCACGAAGGTAATATCTCAACCGTGGCCGCTCTGGCGCGAGCTCCCGTCATTGCGGAAACATAGCTACTGCTGGAATATTTTATCTGGTAGGCCCGATCGATTTTACTTTCAAGAACCGGGTCCGACGGTTTTACGAACCGCACGTCGAATTCCTGTCCGATAGCCACTATCTTACCCGCCCGTCGAGTTAGTGCTGCCTGATACCATTTTGAACGGGTACCACTATAGGCGCGGACAAAAAGTCGGTTATCCACCGTCACTTCCCAAATCCATGTTGGCGTGCCGGTGGTATTCATATCGGGACGGTACGGCGCGATTTTTAGGTCGTCCGCTGCATCTATTTTTGCTAAGAGCTCGCGGTTCCAGAGCATAAGCTTTTCCTCTTTTGTCTACGTTATTTCGTATATTAAGGACATAAAACGATAACGCTGATTCGTAGAATATCGGACGGTGTTATGATTTATTTATTAAGGTATTTGTTAAAAAATGCCGTGATGTTATCGAACGGGATCTTGTCCATACGATCATATAAATCAACATGGGTGGCATCTTTTACAATCAAAAGCTCTTTTGGCTGATTTGCCGCTTCATAAGCCGTTTTGGAGAAGTACAGCGAATGCGCTCTTTCGCCATGAATGAACAAGATCGGGCGCGGAGAAATTTCCTTAATATAGGTCATGAGCGGGAAATTCATAAATGCCATCGGCGTTGTCACGGACCATGAATTGCCGGAGTTGACGGCTCGTGGATGATATCCGCGTTTGGTCATGTAGTAGTTCGCATAGTCCACGAGAAACTGTGCTTCACCGCCCTTCAGTTTATTATAGTCTGGCTGGTATGCAGGTTTGCCGTTTGCCGCATCCTCCCAGCGCTGAAGACTCATCTTCTCCAGCGCCTGCTCGCGTTGCTCCGTCGTTACGCTGTCATTGTAGCCTTTCGACATCACGCGGCTCATATCATACATGGTGCTGGCAACGACCGCTTTTACGCGTTTATCCACGGCAACAGCGTTCAGGGCAATCCCCCCCATGCCGCAGATACCGATGACACCGATACGTTCACGATCCACATAAGGTTGCAGTCCAATAAAATCGACGGCTGCCATAAAGTCTTCGGTATTGATATCAGGTGAAGCAATATTGCGCGGTTCACCACTGCTTTCACCGGTATAAGACGGATCAAATGCCAGCGTCACGAATCCGCGCTCTGCTAAGGTCTGAGCATACAGACCTGATGCCTGCTCTTTTACCGCACCAAAAGGCCCGGAAATAACAAGCGCAGCAAGCTTCCTGTTTCCGCGATCTTCAGGAAGATATACATCTGCGGCCAGCGTAATGCCGTAACGGTTTTTAAAAGTCACTTTTTGATGATCCACTTTGTCGCTCCTTGAGAAAGTTTTATCCCACGTCTGAACCAGATGGACTGAAGAATCAGCTGTGCCTGCTGCCGGCTGGGCGACCGCAGCTTCTGTTGAAATCATGGCCAGCGTTCCGGCAAGGAGTGCGCCATTAAAAAAGCGGGTTGAAGTTTTTAGCGTCATGATAGTCATACCTTCATTCAAAGTGGATGCGGATTGGGTTGTAGTCAGCGTCTCATTTCGGTATGTCTATTTTGGATGTCGCTAATGAAATCTGTTATTAAAATACTCTGTATTATTTGCCTGATCCTATTAACATGATGCCAAAGCGTATATTTCACTTTTCATAACGGGTAAGTTGGCAACGTCGCACAGACTTAACAAATATGGGGCGTGATGGAATGATTTCAGACAAATCGATTGAGAGACGACTCGGCGAGCTCTCCCGGGATATTGCTCAGCGCACGCCCGGCACCGGTGATTTCCCTACAGCCGTAGAAGGACTGGAATTATTCCGCCGAAACGAACCCGCTCCTCCGGTGAGCTGCCTGGTTCCTCCGAGTATCGTTCTGGTGGCCGATGGCGCGAAGATCATGTGGGTTGGCGGTGAACCATATGAATATAATGCGGAAAAATTCCTGATCACGTCTCTTGATCTGCCAGCCAGTTCGGAAGTATTGCAGGCTTCGACATCCCGGCCCTGTGTCGGCGTCGCCTATAAACTTGACCAGCGCGTGCTGATGGAATTAATTGCACAGGGAAGCCTGCCGCCGGTCAAAAAACGAGACGCGGGAACGGGTGTAGGGATAGGGACCATGACTGATGTATTGCTGGAGCCTTTCTGCCGTCTGCTTTCTTTGCTTGACGAGCCTGAAGCCATTCCTGTTCTTGGGCCGCTGATTCAAAGAGAGATACATTACAGGCTTTTGATGAGCGATCGGTCCGATCATCTCAGACAGATTGCAGCAGTAGACGGCCATGGCTACCGTATCGGTAAAGCTATCGACTGGTTAAAGACCAATATTGCATCACCTTTACGTGTCGAGGAGCTGGCAAACCGCGTGCAAATGAGCACGCCCTCTTTCCACCAACATTTCAGGCAGCTTGCGGGAATGAGCCCGCTCCGGTATCAGAAATGGCTGCGCCTCAATGAAGCCAGGCGACTGATGCTGAATGAACATTACGATGTCACCACAGCAGCCTATGCTGTCGGTTACGAAAGCTTATCTCATTTCAGCCGGGAATATACGCGGATGTTCGGGGAATCACCTAAGAGGGATATTACTATGCTGAGAGGGTCTGCTGGTAAGCTTTAGTAAATTCTGCCTTGCTCTGCTTCCCCCGGTAAAATCTATTGTACGTAAAGGCTGTAGGAGAAGCTAAAGACCTGAACTCAAAATCAGACAGCCCTCGTCGGGCAGCCCGTAAAAAGTCAGCTAATAGATGCCATTGACATATTCACTTTTTGATTAGATTTGCACATTACTCACATTATTAATCCAGTAACTTCATTTCCAGAGCCCGACTCATGGCTTGCGTACGACTATTGACTTTGAGCTTGGCGTAGATGTTCTTGATGTGCCATTTCACCGTCTCAGTAGAGATAGTCAAAGAGCGAGCGATTTCCTTGTTCATCTGACCATCAGCAATCAGCTGTAATATCTGCTGCTCTCGCTCACTGAGATCCAGGTTAACATCACTATTTTCACGCTGAATCCGCTTGCCTTCAGACTCGCTCCTTTTCACGGGCAAATGGTCATCCCCTTCGCTGGCTGCTGAGGTTTCGCGTACATGGACAAGCAGAAGCTGCAATGCCTCGCCAGCATCAAGAAAAATTCGTTTGAGATGCTGTTGTGCCGCTAATTGCAAGGTGGGATGCAATGCAGCCACGGCAGCCGCGTTTTCGCCACTATCCCACAAGGATAATGACCATAGCGTACGAAGTCGCGCTGCGGATAGCCGGTCGCCCCGACGCTCCTGCTCAGTCACGAGTTCGCCCAGTAAAAGGCTGGCTTGTGGCGCCTGGCCTGACGCCAGAAGAAGGCGGCTGCGGCTGACGATTGCATGCTGAGCTATTGCGCGTTGACAGGGATTTTCGGCATCAATTGTGGCATGGGCGGCCAGTTGTTCGAGTTGCCGTTGCAGCTGCTCTGCGCCTGGATAATTCGCGCGCTGCAGGCGCACTCTCGCCTGCTCTGCTAACAATAAAGCCTGCGGCCGTTGCCATCCGCGAGACACCGCTAGTCGTTGCGCGTGTTCCAGCAGCCGTTCTGCCTCATGCGGCATATCGTCATTTAAGGCCTGGCGCGCAAGATAGGTATAGCAGCGACTCAAGGCGTCGGGGGGACCAAACCGATCGATAAATTCGAGTCTGTCTGCTAACAGCGTATTTAATGAGTCCAGGTTCTTACGTTCGTAAGCTATTTCCGCCAGCAGCGGCGCAAGCGTCGCGCCGCTGGTCGACTGAGGGCCGGTAAAACGCTCAGCCTGGCGCAATGCATTCTCTGCATACCCCCAGGCGTTCTCCAGGTCACCCTGACCAAGATGGCACTGAGTAATGATAAAAGCGCGATAAACCGAGACAAACAGATTGTCGAGCGGGCTTTCCGGGCAAGGCATATGCCGTTGAACCTCAAGAGCGTCGGTATAGCGCTGGTTAACCACGTGGCAGTAGCTCAGAATATTGCAAATGAGGCCATCGACCCAGGTGTCTCCGCAGGGCACTTTAGCCAGCAACGGCTCAACAATCGCCAGGCTTTCCGGGATTTTCTCGGCAAAAGCTTCGCAAATTGCGCGCACGACACGTAATTTGAGCCAGGCGTTGGGGGTTATATCATCACGTTGATTAACGACCATTTGGTCAAGATTATCCAGCAACTGCCTTGATTCATCGAAGCGGAAATAGTGCGCCAGCGCCCAGGCCAAATTGATTTGCAGGTCAATGCGCGAAGGGTCAGTACTTGCGGGTAAGTGATGCATCCAGGAAACCAGGGTATCTATATCCCCTTCTTCCGCCAGTGACTGCGCTCCTGCACCATCCTGCCCGGGGTTATGGATCGGCTTGCCCGCTGCAAGTGCGTGGCGTACCGCTTCGGACCACAATCTCTGTTCAACGAACCAATGACTGGCTAATTCATGTAAATGCTTGAGGTTGATATCGTTGTTCTGCTGCAATATCGTTCGCAGGGTTTCCTGCAAAAGAGGATGGTAGCGAAACCAGCAGCCTTGTTCGTCAAGGGCTGACAAAAAAAGATTGTGCCGCTCAATCCATGCCAGTATCGCTTCACTATCATCACGCCCTGTAACCCCATTACATAACCCGGCATTTAAACGATTAAGAAACGACGTTTTGACAAGAAAATCAAAAATTTCCGCAGGCAATGGGTCAAGTACCACCTCTTTCAGATAACGGGCGATGGCGCGGGTTCCACCACGAATATTGCGCAGCAGATGTTCTGGATCATTGAGCAATTCTGGGGACAACGAAGCGATTTTCATGCCGGCGATCCACCCCTCTGTCGCGGAACGTAGCCGCTGTACATGCTGATTACTGAGTGGTACATCAATCGTCTGGCTGAAATAGTTTCTGGTTTCTTCGAGCGTAAATTGCAGGTCTCGATCATAAATTTCCACCAGCTGGTCCTGCGCCTGAAGCAGGCTCAGGGACAGACTGGGGTGGAAACGGCTGCCAATGATTAGATGCAAGGCGGCAGGAGCATGCTTGAGCAAATATCCCAGGGCTTCATATACACCGGCATCATTGATCATATGGAAGTCATCAACGATCAGATACAGGTCGTGCGGACAGTAATGCAGTTGGTTAATCAACCCGGCCAGCAGCTGTTGCGAACTGGAGAGCGTCTGTTCTTCTATGTTGCGCCAAAAGTCGGCGTCCCAATCACCATAGAGCGGCCGCAATGCTTGCAGCAGATATGGAATGAACTGCCATACGCCATCATCATCCTCATCGAGGCTAAGCCAGGCAACGCGTTCGCCCTGGGCAATCATTTGCTGATACCACTGCGCCAACAGGGTGGTTTTGCCAAATCCAGCTCCCGCGCAAACGACACCCAGACGGCGTCGCTGCATGCGATCGAGGAGCAGAAGAAGCCGTGAGCGCTGTAGCAGCCGTATCGAAGAGCGTGGTGGGACGAATTTGGTCAGGATTAGCGGCAAATCTCTCGTCAGCCGCAATGGCCCGGAGACCAGTGAAGTTGCCTGACGACTTTTAAAATCCGATGGCTTCATCCGTAGTTATCTACTCGTATTTTTTTATCAATTGTACGCCAGAGCCCGGGATGACATGGAACCGTCCCTCTCGATAGATACATAAAATTTATAAAGTTTGACCTCAAGCATGTAAACCCCCTCCTACCCCCCCCATGAAGGTGGCTTCGCACCTCCTCGTCGCACTCGTAGATTCATTGCATCGGCGTGGTTAAGGGCTTCCAGCCTGCCCGCCTGACGACCGTTACTGAGGAGAATTAAGTGATGCTTAACAAACAGGCTTTACTCCAGGCTTACCGTAAGATGCGCGAAATCCGGACGTTTGAGGAGCGTTTGCATCAGGAAAACACCAGCGGTGATATTCCGGGCTTCATTCACCTTTATACCGGTGAGGAAGCCATTGCGGTGGGGGTCTGCGAAAATCTGACTAACGCTGATTTTATTGGGTCCACGCACCGTGGACATGGCCACTGTATTGCCAAAGGCTGCGATATTCACGGCATGATGGCTGAAATATTCGGTAAGGACAGCGGATTATGCCGGGGCAAGGGGGGCTCTATGCATATTGCCGATCTGTCGAAAGGTATGCTGGGTGCAAACGCTATTGTGGGTGGCGCCCCTCCGTTAGCCATCGGCGCTGCGCTGACGGCCAAAACCCTTAAGACCGGGAACGTTGGGGTCTCTTTTACTGGTGACGGCGGTTCTAATCAGGGTCTGGTATTTGAAGCCATTAACATGGCAGTCGTGCTGCAACTCCCTGCCATCTTTATTTTCGAGAACAACGGTTATGGCGAAGGAACGGGCCATGACTACGCCGTCGGTGGTCGTGATATCGCCGGGCGCGCCGCGGGCTTCGGTTTACCGGCAGTGACGGTTGATGGCACCGATTTCTTTGCCGTTTACGATGCCACCGCAGAGGCGGTCAAGCGCGCCCGAGAAGGTGGAGGCCCAAGCGTCATTGAGGCCAAAGCTTTCCGCTGGCACGGTCATTTTGAGGGCGATCCGGCGCTTTACCGTGCTGAGGGCGAAGTTCAACGTCTGCGCGAACAACATGATCCGCTGAAGATTTTCACTGCCAGGGTCGAACAACACATCTCCCTTGAGGAACTGGCGGCGATCGACGCGGCGGTTGAAGCACTTGTCGATGATGCTGTATTCAAAGCCCGCGCCGCTGCCTACCCGGCTCCGGAAGACCTGCTTACAGACGTTTACGTCTCATACTGAGGGTGATCACAATGCCTATAAAAACCTATCGAGAAGCGGTCAAGGAAGCCCTGGCCCAGGAAATGGAGCACGACGAACGTGTCGTTCTGATTGGTGAAGACTTGCGTGGCGGTCACGGCGGAAATGCGCCCGAAGAAGCGAGGATAGAGGCCTTTGGAGGCGTGCTCGGCGTTACTAAAGGGCTGTGGACGCAGTTCGGCTCCGAGCGGGTGATCGACACCCCCATTACGGAGTCGGCGATCGTCGGCATGGCTGCCGGCGCCGCAGCAACGGGTCTGCGGCCGGTGGCAGAGCTGATGTTTATGGATTTTTTCGGTGTTAGCCATGATGCACTGTACAACCAGGCCGCAAAGTTCCGCTATATGTTTGGCGGCAAGGCGAAGGCGCCGCTGGTGATGCGGGGCATGATCGGCGCTGGTTTTTCTGCTGCAGCCCAGCATTCGCAGTCACCCTATAATATTTTTGCGACCACACCGGGGCTCAAGGTGGTCGTGCCATCAACGCCTTATGATGTCAAAGGGCTGCTGATCCAGTCGATTCGCGACGACGATCCGGTGGTGTTCTGCGAGCATAAAATGCTTTATGACCTCAAGGGCGAGGTACCGGACGAGATTTATACCATTCCCCTGGGCGTCGCCAACTATACCCGTGAAGGTGAGGATGTCACCATCATCGCGTTGTCGGCAATGGTACATAAAGCAAACCAGGTCGCCGACAAACTGGCCAGCGAGGGGATCTCGGTGGAGGTGGTCGATCCACGTACAATTTCGCCTCTGGACGAAGAAGGTATTCTGGAATCAGTGGCTTCTACAGGCCGCGTGGTCATTGTCGACGAGTCAGCTGCGCGTTTTGGCTTTGCTCATGATGTCGCCGCGCTGATTGCTTCCCAGGCATTCCATTTCCTCAAAGCGCCTATTGTTCTGGTAACACCACCACACACCCCGGTACCGTTCTCCCCTGCTCTCGAAAAACTCTGGATCCCTGGCGTTGAACGTATCGAAGCTGCCGTCCGTCAAGTGCTGGAGGATTAAGCTATGAGCGATATCAGGACACTTGAAATGCCGAAGTGGGGTCTTTCAATGGAGGAAGGCGTGCTCGCACGGTGGGCCATCCAGGAGGGTGACCGCTTCGCCAAAGGGCAGGAAATCTGTGAAATTGAGACCAGTAAAATCGTCAATGTTCTGGAGGCCCCCTTCGCCGGTACGCTACGGCGGATAATCGCCCGAGTGGGAGATACCCTCCCGGTCGGCGCTGTTTTAGCGTTGGTCGCTGACTCTTCGGTAAGCGAGGCTGAACTGGATGCCTTCGCGGCCAGTCTGGGCGCGGCGCAGCCAGCAGCTCCTGTCATGCAGACGACCGAGCCTGCTGTAGCGACCGCGGCGCCCTCCTTTGTACCGGCCCCCGCCAATAAGCCTGCGGCATCCATTGGGCTGACCGAGGTACCCATCAGCTTACAAGGCAAAACCGATCCGACTCAGGTGAATGCCACTCCCCATGCGTTACGTCTGTCCGCGCGGTTGGGCGTTGATTTGAAAAAGGTCCACGGTAGCGGGCGCGGCGAGCGTATCTCCGTGGCTGACCTGGAGAGCGCGATCGTTGCCGCAGGCGGCCGCATCGCCTCTCCGCCGCCGCCAGTTCGTTCCGGCAAAGCGCCGCGTTCGCATACCGATGATAGCCAGGTATCGGCAACCCCGTTGGCGCGCCGTCTGGCCAAAAAACTGGGGATCAACCTGCACGACTGCCGCAAAAGCGGTTCACTTGGACGGGTGAGTCGCGATGATGTGCTGGCGGCCGCTTTGCTGCTGGATGGGCTACCCCAGACCGGGGCTCCACAAACCACGTCAGCGACAGCCTTTGAGACGTTGCCGATGTCCAGCATGCGGCGAGCGATCGCTGGTCGTTTGCAAATGTCCAAGCAACATGCACCTCATTTCCGTTTGACCGTCGATCTCGACCTGGATCGACTCTTAGCATTACGTAAGGAAATCAACAGCGAAGTACCCGGCGTCAAGATTTCGGTTAACGATATGCTGGTTAAAGCCTGCGCCATGGCGCTGATAGCCGTGCCGGACGTTAACATACAGTTTGATGAGGCTACCCAGAGCATACGCCGTTTTGCCGATGCCGACATTTCCGTGGCGGTTGCGCTGCCAGACGGGTTAATTACTCCTATCGTACGTTCGGCCAACAGCAGGTCGATAAGCGACATATCAAACGAAGTTCATTCTCTGATAACCAAAGCCCGGGCGGGCATGCTCAAGCCCGAAGAGTTCCAGGGCGGCACCTTTAGCGTGTCAAACCTGGGCATGCTCGGAGTAAGGCAGTTTGACGCCATCATCAACCCACCCCAGGGCGCGATCCTTGCGATTGGCGCAGGTGAGCCCCGAGCGGTAGTTCGCGACGGACAGATCGTCGTCCGCCATCAACTGACCGTATCGCTGTCCTGCGATCACCGGGTCATCGATGGGGCGTCAGGCGCGGCTTTTCTCCAGGCGCTCAAGCGGTTGGTGGAAACACCGACGCTGTTGTTTATCGGGGAGACGAGCTATGCACGACAAATATGATGTACTGATAGTAGGTGGCGGGCCTGGGGGGTATGTCGCCGCCATTCGTGCCGGCCAGCTAGGGCTTCGTACCGCATTAGTGGAGAAGCAGCATTTAGGGGGCATCTGCCTGAACTGGGGATGCATTCCAACCAAGGCGCTGCTGCATGGCGCAGAGGTGGCGCACAGTATTGCGCATGCCGATCGGCTGGGTTTTAGTCTCAGCGAGGTGAGTTTCGATCTGCAGAAACTGGTGCAGTTTAGCCGCGCCGTGTCGCAACAGCTTACCGGAGGTGTCGAGTACCTGTTGAAGAAAAATGGCGTGACGGTCATAGCCGGCACCGCCCGGCTGCGTGGTAAGGGGCAAGTCACGGTCGCCGATCCCCAGGGGGAAGAGCGCGACTATCGCACAGATCATGTGATCCTTGCGACTGGCGCCCGGCCGCGAGCGTTGCCAGGAGTAGAGCCAGATGGCGAGCGAATCTGGACCTATTTCGAGGCCCTGCAGCCTGAGCGCTTACCGGAGTCTCTATTAATTATCGGGTCAGGGGCCATCGGAGTGGAGTTCGCCAGCCTTTATAACGATCTTGGCAGCAAAGTGACGCTGGTCGAACAAGCCGCGCAGATTCTGCCCCTTGAAGACGCCGAAGTATCCGCTACCGTGCGTAAATCGTTCGAACGACGCGGTATACACGTCCATAGCCAAACTCTGCTGACGCAGGTAAAGCGCACCGATACGGGCGTGCGCTGCGCCCTGAAAACCACCGGCGCCGAACAGACCCTGGAAGTCGAACGTGTGCTGTTGGCAGCGGGCGTACAGCCTAATGTGGAAGGCCTGGGGCTGGAAGCGCTGGGAGTCGAGTTGGACCGCGGGTTTATCAAGACGGATGCCGCCTGCCGAACCAACGTCTTTGGGCTCTATGCTATCGGCGATGTGGCCGGCCCGCCGTGTCTGGCGCACAAAGCCAGCCACGAAGGCATGATCTGCGTCGAGGCGCTGGCTGGTATCGAAGGCATACGCCCTCTTAACCGCGACTACGTGCCCGGTTGTACCTATGCCCGGCCGCAGGTTGCCAGCCTGGGCTTGACAGAGGCGAAGGCTCGCGAGACGGGACGGCCGATCAAGATTGGTAAGTTCGCGTATCAGGGGAATGGTAAGGCGCTGGCCAGCGGTGAGACGGAGGGTTTTGTTAAGACTATTTTCGACGCCGAAACCGGCGAACTGCTGGGCGCGCATATGGTTGGCGAGCAGGTCACTGAACAGATCCAGGGTTTTGGTATCGCGCATCATCTGGAGGCCACAGATGAGAGTCTCTTATCGATGATCTTTGCTCATCCCACGCTTTCTGAAGCCATGCATGAATCCATCCTTGCTGCCAGTGGTCATCCGCTGCATCAATAATGACAGTACAAACCCGGCATTCAACGCCGGGTTTATCTGTGCGCTAAGGCCGTCTGAATAGCGCAATGCTGCGCCCGGCCAGAATAAAATCAATCGCTTCCGTAATAGTGACGCCGTCACTTTTCTCTTCAGCGGTCGACAGCTCAAGAACCCAGCCGCCTTCGCCGAACTGCGGTATCTGGAACGCAACATCGCCCTCAAAGGGATTGAAGAGTATCAGAACGTCGTGCCAGATCCCTTTCTCCTCTTCGAGGTCGGGTCGACTGATGGCAAGGCCTAACGTTGACCCTTCATCCCACTGCTCAGATTGCTGCAAGCCGCCGCCGGCGTTAAACCAGCGTATCTCGAGCCCATCGCGCCAGCTTTCACGCCGTAAAAGCGGTTGTTCCGCGCGTAGCGCAATCAGGCGCTGGGTGAAATGGCGTAATGCGTGGTCATCTTCGGACAGCGCTTCCCAGTTGATCCATGAAATCTCGCTGTCCTGACAGTAGCCATTATTATTTCCCTGCTGCGTACGGCCAAATTCGTCCCCGGCCAGTAGCATCGGGGTGCCGTGGGAGAACAATAGCGTGGTGAGGAAGTTACGCTTCTGGCGTTCGCGGACCGCGACGATAGCCTGATTTTCCGTCGGCCCTTCCTCGCCATAATTGCAGGAACGGTTATCATTGTGCCCGTCGTTATTATCCTCACCGTTGGCTTCATTATGCTTCTCGTTATACGAAACCAGATCGTTTAACGTGAAGCCGTCATGAGCGGTAATAAAATTGACGCTGGCCCACGGGCGGCGGCCGCGTAAATCGTACAGATCCCCCGATCCCAGCAAACGGGCGGCAAAATCGGTAGATACGTTATCTCCCTTCCAGTATTCCCGCACCGTATCGCGGTATTTGTCGTTCCACTCGCCCCAGCCTGGCGGAAAACCGCCAACCTGATAACCGCCGGGGCCGATATCCCAGGGCTCGCCGATCAGTTTAAGTTTTGCCAGCACGGGATCCTGGGTTATGGCGTCAAAAAAACCGCCTCGCGGATCGAACCCTTCCGGTTCACGGCCGAGAATAGTTCCAAGATCAAAACGAAAGCCGTCAACGTGCATGGACTGAGCCCAATAGCGTAGCGAATCCATCACCATCTGCAGTACCCGGGGATGGGACGTATTCACCGTATTTCCCGTCCCGGTATCATTGATGTAATAACGATGCCGATCCGGCATCGTCCGGTAGTAGGAGAAATTATCGATGCCCTTAAATGAGAGCGTCGGGCCCAGCTCATTTCCCTCCGCGGTATGGTTGTAAACCACGTCAAGGATCACCTCAATACCGGCATCATGAAAAGCGCGCACCATATTGCGGAATCCGGCAATACCTGCGGGCCCATAGTAACGGGACGCGGGGGCAAAGAAGCCCAGCGTATTGTAACCCCAGAAGTTTTTTAGTCCCCTGTCAAGCAGATGCTGGTCATCGGGAAACCAGTGAACGGGCAGCAGCTCAACGGAAGTGATGCCGAGGCTCTTGATATACTCGACGGAGGCCTGATGCCCAAGCCCCTCGAATGTGCCGCGCAGCTCGGGGGGGAGCGCCGGATTAAGCTGGGTAAACCCTTTCACATGCGTTTCGTAAATCACCGTATTCGGCCAGCGAATGTCGGGGCGATTTTCCCCCTGCCAGTCGAACGCATCCGGGTCGACTACCTTACATTTTGGCGTAAAAGGCGCGCTATCGCGGGTATCAAAGCTGAGGTCTTTCTCCTCATGGCCCAGCTCGTAACCGAAATGCGCCTCGTTCCACGCGATATCGCCTGCCAGCTCCCGCGCGTAGGGATCGATAAGCAGTTTATTTGGGTTAAAGCGATGCCCGTTTTCCGGATCGTACGGGCCGTAAACCCGATAACCATATAACGCCCCAGGCTGAAGATCGGGCACGTAGCCGTGCCAGATTTCGTGCGTATATTCCGGCAGTTCCAGCCGGGCTATTTCCGTTTTCCCTGAAGGATCAAACAGGCACAGCTCAACCCGTTCAGCGTGCGCGGAGAAGAGCGCGAAGTTAACGCCTTTTCCGTCAAAATTAGCCCCCAGCTGCTGACTGTCACCGGGCCGTATTTCAAAAGCTTTTTCCTTGCGCATCGTTATTCTCCCCGTTGCTCATCGCTAATAAGCGTCAACAACCACCCGGAAGTTGACGCCAGATCTAGGGACGTTTCCACCAGGCGGCTCTCGCCGCTTAACACATCGCGAAAACATTTCCCGGCCAGATCGTCTGGTATTGTTACCGCAGTATTGCCCCATAACCTTGCGGAAGATTCCGCCAATCCGTGCGCCGCAACGTCAAACGCCAGGCGAGGAACCACCACGATCAGGGCCTCCTCTCCGCTGATGCGCGCGTAGGCAATAAGATTATCCTCCCTCTCCCCGGAGACTTTTAATGGTACCCAGTCACCATAATGGAAGAGCGCTGAATGCCGCTGTCTCAATCGGAGAAAAGAAACGGTAACGTACTGTTTCAGGCGCCCGTCTCGCCAGGCGGATTCGCGGGTGAACAGATCCGCATTCCGGGTATGAAGGTTTTGCGCAAGGACGGCGAAATCGGGTTCACGTCGGTTATCCGGATCGACAAGGCTGAAGTTCAGCGCCTCGCTCCCCTGATAAATGTCCGGCACGCCGGGCGCGGTCAGTTTTATCACCGTCTGGCTGAGGCTGTTTACCAGTCCGGCACGGATAAAAGGCTGTAAGGCGGTGTGAAAATCGTTGAGAAAACGCGAATTATCCGCAGAAAATAGCTGCTGCGCATAATTAAGCACCACGCTTTCATAGCTTTCATTGCTGTCGATCCAGTCGGTTCTCTGCTTGGCCTCGCGCAGCGCTTTTTCCATAAAAGCGAGAAAACGCGCTTCGAGCGATTTCAGCCCTTCGGCATCGTCCGGCAACAGCGTTGCAGGCCATGCGCCCGCCAGCGCCTGATAGATCATCCACGTATCCGCCGCGTTCGGCGCCGTGCCGTCGTTCAAAAAACGCACCTGGGTTTGATTCATCTGACGCCAGCGCGCAAGGTTTTCCCCCCACAGCTGCGGGGCTTCCGTTAAGGTGTAAAGCCGGGCGCGCGCATCTTCCCCGCGTTTCGTATCGTGCGTCGACGTCCCCAGCAGCGCATCGGGCTGGCGGGCAAGACGGATGCGCATCTCCTGATGAAAGCGAGACAAAGAGAAGGCGCGAGGCGTAGGATCGGCCCCAACTTCATTCAGCGCCAGGTCGAGGTTATGGCGAAAGAACAGCGTATCCTCGACCGATTTCGCCATTAACGGCCCGGTGAGCTGCTGAAAACGGGTCCTGAAGAGTGAAGCGATGTCGAGGCAGCTCTCCTGCAGATTGCCGGTCAGGATAGCGATAATAACGTTAAGCGCGTTGGCATCGGGGCGGTTTTCTTCGGCGTTCACCTGGTCAACCACCCGGTTTAACAGCGTAATATCGCCTGCGGTCAGCCCTTCGGCGGTGCCGTAGGTACGATAGACCGGGAAGGCCAGCAGCAGTTCGCGCAGGGCGTGGCGCAGCGCGTCGCTCTCGACCGCCATGCCGTTACGCTGCGCCAGTTCGCGAGCCAGGTTCAATAAGGTGGTAAATTCCCCCTCAAAATTGCGATCCGCCATCAGGCCTTTCGCCTCGCGCAGCGCTTTGCGGCGATCCACCGTTCCGCCGAGCGCGTCGTCATGCACCTGCTGCAGCTGGTCGAGGTTATTGTCATCCACCAGTACTTCCGCCAGCGAAGCGATAAACTCATACCCTGTGGTGCCGGACACCGGCCAGTCGGCGGGCAGCTGTTCGCCCTTCGCGAGGATTTTTTCCACCGTAATGTAGCACTCTGGCCCGGTTGCCTGGCGCAGTCGCTGCAGATACCCCAGCGGGTCGGCAAGGCCATCGATATGGTCAATACGCAGACCATCGACGATGCCGGAATGCACCAGTTCAAGGATAAGTCGATGGGTGTCGTCAAATACCGCAGGGTCTTCAACCCTGACGCCAATCAGGCCGGTAATTTCAAAAAAACGCCGCCAGGAGAGCTGCCTGGGCGCTTCCCGCCAGGACATCAGCCGCCAGCTTTGCGCCTCATGCAGCGCCAGAATGGCATCGCGTTCAGGGGATGTTAGTAGTTGCTCACCTGTCGCCAGGGTTTGAGGATTCAGGGGCCAGGCCTGGTCATAGTAGATGAACGCCGGTTTCCCGGTTTCAGGGTCGCGTTTCAGTGCGAGCGCCCCGCTCTCCAGCTCCGCCTCAAAGGTATCTCCCAGAAACGGCAGCGTAACGGGACGCGTCCAGTCAATGTCGAAATAATTCGCCCAGTGGCTGTTCTTGCCCTGCTCGATAACGTCCCGCCACCAGCGATTCTCCAGCGAGGTCGCCATATGGTTAGGCACAATATCCAGGATTAGACCAATTTGCGCATTTCGCAGCGCCTTTACCATCCGGTCAAACCCTTCGCGGCCCCCTATGGCCGGGTCGATCTCGTTAGGATCGGTAATATCATAGCCATGGGTGGAGCCGGTGGTAGCCGTAAATATCGGCGAGGCGTAAAGATGGCTGATACCGAGCCTCTGAAGATAGGGGGCCAGCGCCGCCGCGCGATCGAAAGTCATGCCGTTACGGAACTGAATACGATAAGTCGCAGAAGGGATCATACTGAGGCTTCTCCATGTGCAAAACGGACAACAATACTGTTTGGCATTAATGCCTCCTGCTGTTCCGGCCAGCTAAAAATGACCTCGCCGGGTATTGCCGGCAGCGCAAGCGGCTCCTCGCCGATATTCAGCGCCACAGAGAGCGTCCCGCCGGCAAATTGCCAGCTAACGGCCAGCGCCTGTGGTTCCGTGTGCAGGATCTTGCCCTCGACGGCGCCCCCTGCCGCCAACAGCGGGACGATATAGCGATGGCGCAGCAAGATGAGGTTGCGCGTGAAGCGCAGCCAGGATTTCCCCTCCTCGCTTGCCGCCTTCTGCCAGTCGAGCTTAGAACGGATAAAGGTCCGGGGATCGTTCGGGTCCGGGACGGATTCGTCATGTCCCGCGTGTCCGGCAAACTCTTTCGCCCGCCCTTCCCGTACCGCCTTCGCGAGGGAACCCTGAAAATCGGTAAAGAACAAAAAGGGATTGGTCTCGCCGAACTCCTCGCCCATAAACAGCAAAGGAATATGCGGAGACAGAAGCAACGCGGCAAGCAAAACGCGCGTTTTCCCGGCGCCGGCAAGGGAGATCAACCTTTCCCCCTGCGCACGGTTCCCGGTCTGATCGTGATTCTGAATAAAGTCGACAAAAAACTGCGGCGGTTGCGCTGCGCAGGACACGCCGCGGGGCTTCCCGGTTTGCGCAGAAATCTCACCCTGGTAGACAAATCCCTCGGCCAGCGCCCTTGCGAGCTTACTGGCGGGCTGATGCGCAAAATCCTGATAATAGGCGTGCGTCTCGCCGGTGGCGAAAACGTGGGCGGCGTTATGAAAATCATCATTCCACTCGGCGGTAAATAGCGGCGTTTGGCCGTCCTCATCGCGCGGATGGAGGAAAATGACGTTCCGGCTGTCTTCGGTGGTGAGGTGGATATGGCGGTCGGGGATGGCTTTGCGGATATTTTCGGCGATCTCTATCAGCACATGCCTGGCGGAGCGATCTTCAATCTGATCGATGGCATCAAAGCGCAGCCCATCAAGATGGTACTCGGTAAGCCAGAATAGCGGCGCCTCGGTAATATACTGCCGCACGGCCTCGGTTTCATAAGCGATAGCGTTACCCCAGGGGGTCATCCGGTTCTGATGAAAAAAGCCCGGCGACAGCAAAGAGAGATAGTTGCCCTCCGGACCAAAATGGTTGAGAACGATATCGAGAACCACCGAAAGCCCTAACCCGTGAGCGGCGTCAATAAAGGCGTGAAAATCCTCCGGCGCGCCGTACGCGGCGTGCGGAGCGTAAAGTAATACGCCGTCATAACCCCAGCCGCGGGAACCGCCAAACTGGGCAACAGGCATAATCTCTATCTGGGTGATCCCCAACTCTGCCAGATAAGGCAGCTTATCGATGGCGGCCAGAAAGGTGCCTTCTGGCGTAAAGGTGCCCGGATGGAGTTCATAGATGACGGTTTCTTCCCATGGCCGCCCTTGCCAGCCATCGTTAACCGGCTGAAAAAGCCTGGGGTCGATAACCACCGAGGGACCGTTAACATCATCGCGCTGCGCGCGCGTGGCCGGATCGGGAATACGCCTGCCGTCGGCTAAAAGGAACATATATTCATCGCCATGCTTTACGCCGGGGACGTCAATCTGGAACCAGCCCTCACCCGCGGCTTCCATCGGTATATCCCGCGTCTTCAGGCTCAGCATCATTCTCTTTTGACCTTCAGCCCAGAGGCGAAAACGGACAGTGTCAGCGGCAATAAACTCCGCCCCCCAATGCTTGTGAAACGATATGGATTCCATTCAATGTCCTCAGGCGACTTATTCAGATAACGCGGCACGAAATATAAGATTAGACCAGGATGCGCCAAGTGCGCTGGTGGCGTTAAGTCTATTATTTATAAATACCTTGTCTGTAATGCATGTTGACTTAAAAGTCAGGTAAATAATTCCTGGTTTTAAGTCGTTAATTATTCCTGGTTTACGCTTCTTTTATCCCCCGGACGCAATAATTGACTAATCTTAAATTTCATTTATTAAGGAGGCCGGTATGACAACAGGAAATAATTCAACGCTACACTATCCACTTCCGCCGTTTGTCGAGCAGCCGCAGCAACCACCGGGGCTGGCATCTGAAATGAAGCCCCTTCCCGACCACGGCGAAACCAGCTACATCGGTTCCGGGAAGCTTGTGGGGAAAAAAGCGCTGGTTACCGGCGGTGATTCGGGTATTGGCCGGGCAGTGGCTATCGCCTTCGCGCGCGAAGGTGCGGATGTCGCGATCGGCTACCTGCCGGAGGAGGAGTCCGACGCGGCTGCCGTTATCGCGCTGATACAGGCCGAGGGCAGAAAAGCCGTCGCTATTCCCGGCGATATCCGGGTTGAATCATTTTGCGATACCCTGGTCGAAAAAGCGGTCGCGGAGCTTGGCGGGCTGGATATTCTGGTTAACAACGCCGGCAGGCAGCAGTATTGTGAATCTATCGAGGCGTTGAGTACCGCCGCCTTTGACGCGACCTTTAAAACCAACGTTTATGCGCCATTCTGGATAACAAAAGCCGCGCTCCGCCATCTGTCTGAGGGCGCGGCTATCATCAACACCTCTTCCGTCCAGGCGTTTAAACCCAGCGAGATCCTGCTGGATTACGCCCAGACCAAAGCCTGCAACGTTGCGTTTACGAAATCGCTGGCCAAGCAGCTGGGTCCGCGCGGTATCCGCGTTAATGCCGTGGCGCCGGGCCCCTACTGGACGCCTCTGCAGTCAAGCGGCGGCCAGCCGCAGGAGAAGGTTCAGCAGTTTGGCGGGGATACGCCGCTCGGCAGACCGGGACAGCCGGTTGAGATAGCGCCCCTTTACGTACTCCTGGCTTCCGACGCCTGCTCCTACGCTTCTGGTCAGGTCTGGTGCTCTGACGGCGGCACCGGGGTAGCATAAGAGAGATCGTCGCTGTGTCGTGCTCTATTCGCACGCCGCAGCGACAAACGCTAGCAGCGTACAAGGAACTGGATAAGGATGATCAGCAAATACAAACCGCATTTGCAAAACTCTCCAGCCCCATCTGAAATAACGCCACTGATAACGCTCTCTGGCATTCGCCTGCGCAATGGCGGGCTCCAGGCTCCTCTGTTTCTGCTTACTTTTCAGTATGCTCCAGCCCCACCAGACAATGACCATGATGACGATAACTTTATACAGGATGATGTTGTCCATGCCGCCGCCATTTCACGATTGGATAAAACTGCCTGCGAGTGTAGCGCACTTCCCGCCTCGTTACCTGCATTCCTTATTGACGTTTAAACATGTTTACTCTGGAGCACTCTTGCTCCGTCAGCACGATTGATGTAAGCGATATTATAGAATAATCTTATATATGTCAGATTGGTGAATTGCGACTTTTCTCTTTATTAAATATGTAGTATCAGGGTGCTGGTAATATTAGCAGTCTTATTATTCAAAAAGTTAAAATTTGCAAAACCAGACGTAACCGCTAAAATAAACATGAGCTAACTCACTAAGCAGGGAGATATTATGGGTTTTTGGCGAATTGTTTTGACGATTATTCTACCCCCACTCGGCGTGCTGTTGGGTAAAGGGTTCGGCTGGGCTTTCATTCTCAATATTATTTTAACTATCCTCGGCTATATTCCAGGGCTTATTCACGCTTTTTGGGTTCAAACCAAAAACACCTAATAAGAAATGTCTTATAGTTTGACTCCCGGCATTCCGGCGCTCGCCGGGCTATCCCCGGACATTAAACGGAATCAGAAAGTTCGCAGGAGCTATTTTATGCTTAAACAATTAACCGCTATCATTTTGCTGGCTGCAGCAACCAACGCCATGGCACAAGACGATATTACGCTGGACAGTCTGGTCAAAAAGGAACCGGCAGCCTTTAGTCAAATGGTAAAAGGTCACACTCTGCCCGCCTGGATAAGTACGGGCGGTACCGCCTCGCCAGCCAGAACAGTGAAGCTTGGCGCGGAGACTTACCAGGTACTCAGCGTCTGTAAACCGCATGATTGCGCGGCGGAACGCTTCGCAGTGCTATGGTCTGAAAAATCCAGACAGATGACCGGTCTTTTCTCTAGCGTTGATGAAAAAACCGCCCAGGAGAAACTGACCTGGCTTAACGTTAGCGACGATCTTTCCATCGATGGTAAAACGGTGCTCTTTGCCGCCCTGAGCGGCAGTCTGGAAAACCATCCCGACGCATTTAACTTTCAGCAGTAGCCGGTAGCTCAAAACTGACGCCTGTGGCCGAAACGGTAATCCGGTCATACCTATTCTGCCGCTCTGACCCCGGGTCTGGACGGCAGAATAACCTCCCTTTCCGGTTACAATGAGATGCCGGCGAACGACATAAACCCCAGCGACATTAGCCCGGCGGTAATAAATACGCTGCCTAACCCGCGCACCCCCTTCGGCATATTGGCGTATTTCAGCTTTTCGCGAATACCGGCCAGCGCCACGATCGCCAGCGCCCAGCCAATACCGCACCCGGTACCGTAAGTGACTGACTCGAAGAAGCTGTATTCACGCTGCACCATAAAAATGGTCGCGCCGAAAATGGCGCAGTGAATGGTTAATAACGGCAGAAACGGGCCTAAAGCATGGTTCAACGCATGAAAGTATTTATCGATGACCATCTCGAGGATCTGCACCAGCGCCGCGAGAACGCCGATAAAAGTGATAAAATCGAGGAAGCTCAGATCGACCCCTTCGATCAGGGCGTTCTCTTTCAGCAGATGATTGTAAATCAGGTTGTTAATCGGCGTCGCTATGGCCAGCAGCGCGGTTACCGTCACGCCGAGACGAAATGCGACATCGATTTTTTTGGAGATAGCGAGAAAAGTACACATACCGAGGAAAAAGTTAAGCGCCATATTCTCGACAAAAACCGCGCGGATAAAAATATTGAGATGAGATTCAAACAAGACAACCTCCATGTTGTTGAGTTGTTTCTCAATCATGCCAAACTTTCAGGTGCAAGAGGCAATAAAGACTCGGTTTTGCCGAGTCGATCACCTTTTAATTTCCTGAGTTTTGATAAGGCGGGACAGCCGCCTTTACTCGCCCTCTCTCCGCTGGAGAAACGTGCGCGGAAGCATCTTAATAAATTCATCAACCGGCACCGGTTTTGAAAAGTAGTAGCCCTGGTAGAGAGTAATGCCCATATTTTTAAGCATCTCAAGCTGCTCCTTATCCTCAACGCCCTCAGCAATAATCTGGCAATGAAATTTTTTCGCCAGATTGACCATATTCATCACCACCAGCGCTGAAGCGTTATTGGTCACAATGTTGAAGGTAAACACCTTATCGATTTTGATAATCTCCGGATTAAACTGCTGGATGTAGCTGTAGTTTGCGTGCCCGGTACCAAAATCATCCAGCGAAAACTGCACGCCAATACGCCTGAGTTGGTCCGTCACCGCTGACGTCTGCAGGGTATTTGCAATCGACTCCCGCTCGGTTATTTCCAGGACAAGGCGTACTTTTTCCGCTTTCATCTGCTGGGTAAACGTCTGGCACAGGGTCACAATTTCGTCGTCCTGAAAATTTACCGAGCTGGTGTTAAAGCAGATAAACAGCCCCGCGGGAATGACGGACTGCTGTCGCCGGAGCTGGCGACTCACCTCAGCAAAACAAATCGCCGTCACTTCTTTGATAAGGCCGGTCTGTTCGGCGACGGAGATAAATTTATCCGGCGCAATAAACCCCTGTTTTGGATGCTCCCAGCGCACCAGCACTTCACCGCCGACGATCTGACCGGTGTCGTTGCCGATAATCGGCTGAATATAGGGTTTGAGCTGTTTAAGTTCGATAGCCTGCCTGAGCTGATACTCGATCGTATTCCGGTAGCGGAGGTAGTTTCTGAACAAAAATGTCAGCAGCAAGGAGGCCAGAATAATCGCGATAAGGGTGTGTTGTTCATAACGGATAAATGCGCCGGGGCCTGACGCGTAGTGGCGGTCGGCAATAACCGAATAGTGAAACTGCTCTGATTCCATGCGTACGGGAACGAGAATACCCGGGGTTGTCGTCACTTCCCCTTTGTGGGTCATTACCCGGTCGCCAACCTGAAGATACAGATGAGCGTCGCCGTCGAGAACGTTTAAAATGTTGTATAAATAATAGCCATCCACGCCCACCAGAATCGTATTTCCCCGGCCGTCCTGTTCGCTGTAAACCATCAAAGGATGGAGCGGCGTGATTTCACTGCCGCTCAGCAGACGTAAAGCGCCATGCGTATATTGTCGGCGATCGAACTGAAATTTTCGTCCGCCATAAACCGAGGTGCAGTATATTTCATTATCCTTACCTAAATTCACCGTGCGCACATCGGGAATAGTGGCCACCAGCGTGCGTAGTTCCGTCAGGACATTCTCATTACAGCTTTTCCCATAGTACGGCTCAGCCATATTAGCGGCCTGCTCCGCATGAGAAACGGTTACATCAAGGCTGGCTATCGCCTGTTGGAGTCGCGCATGAATATCGTTATCTACTTTTTTTTGCATTTGCCAGTAACAAAGCCCTGTACCGAGGCTCAGCACCGCAATTAAAAATAAGAATATCCACAGATGATGGCGTGATAAGGAGTCGTTCATTGTGCTAATCCAGTTTGACTCGCCGCAGCGGGCTGACGGTCAATAGTTTGACCAAATTTTAATAAATCCTGTTTATACTCGCCCTGAACGGATCAAGTTTTAATGCATATCAATGATATATCATGGCAAACCGTTGCGTGACGCGAGAGGCGTTTTATTCGTCTGAAGCTTGCGTGCTTTCGCCGCTGCATCCGTGGCTAAACTATTGACTTAAGGTCAAATAATACGAAAATGACTCTTTTGTGCGCTGACCAGAAAAACTGGCTAATATCATGACGATCCGCTCTCGTAAGTTTCTCCTGGACAAGGTGAAAATATCCGCCGTAGCAATAGCTGCTGCGCTGCTGTTGGCCCACTGCGGCAGCAAACCGCCCGTTTCTCTCGTCACGCCCATGCCGCCCGCGACCAGACAACCGACGTTACCCAAAAGCCATGAGCCGGTACGCGGCGTGTGGCTGACAACCGTTTCGCGCCTCGACTGGCCGCCGCTGGAATCGGTGAATGGCGGCATTACGGCCGACCGACGTATCGCCCTCCAGCAGCAGGCGCTGATTGCCAAGCTGGACAATTTAAAGAGCCTCGGCATTAATACCGTCTTCTTCCAGGTGAAACCGGATGGCACAGCGCTCTGGCCATCGAAGATCCTGCCGTGGTCCGATATGCTGACCGGGAAAATCGGCGAGGATCCGGGCTACGATCCGCTCAAATTCATGCTGGACGAGGCCCATAAGCGCGGGATGCGCGTTCATGCCTGGTTTAACCCCTATCGCGTTTCGGTCAACACCCGGGCGAAAACCGTCACCGAGCTTAACGGCACGCTATCGAAGGTTCCCGCCAGCGTATACGTTCTGCACCCCGAGTGGATACGCACCTCCGGCGATCGCTTCGTGCTCGATCCGGGCATCCCGGAAGTGCGCGACTGGATAACCAGTATCGTGGCGGAAGTCGTGGAGCATTACCCGGTTGACGGCGTCCAGTTCGACGACTATTTCTACACCGAATCGCCGGGATCGGCGCTGAACGACAGCCGGACGTTCCAGCAGTACGGTCAGGGATTTGCCGCGAAGGCGGACTGGCGGCGGCATAATACCCAGCTGCTGATCGAGCAGGTTTCCCGCACCATCAAGCAGCTGAACCCCGAGGTTGAATTCGGCGTCAGCCCGGCAGGCGTCTGGCGCAACCGCTCCCACGATCCGGCCGGTTCCGACACCCGCGGCGCGGCGGCCTACGATGAGTCCTATGCCGATACCCGTCTCTGGGTGCAGCAGGGATGGCTGGACTACATCGCGCCGCAGATTTACTGGCCCTTCGCCCGCGATGCGGCCCGCTACGACGTGCTGGCAAAGTGGTGGGCTGACGTGGTGAAACCCACCCATACCCGCCTCTATATCGGCGTGGCGCTGTACAAGGTGGGCGAACCGTCGAAGAACGAACCCGACTGGATGATTAACGGCGGCGTGCCGGAATTGAAAAAGCAGCTTGATCTGAATGAATCCATGCCGCAAATTCAGGGCACGATTTTGTTCAGAGAGAATTACCTCAATCAGCCGCAAACCCAGCAGGCCGTTAACTACCTGAAAAGCCGTTGGGGAGGTTGATTCCCATACCTGCCTCTACCGGAGAATGTTATGTTGAAAAAATCGATCGTCGCCTTTTCCTTGTTCTGCGCTCTGACGCCCGTCGTTTTTGCGGGAAACAGTGAAAATGAACAGCTGAATAAAAAGAATGTCATTGATTTTTATAATAAAGCGTTAAATGACAAAGATTTTGCCGCCGCCAGACCCTATCTCGGAGACCGCTACATACAGCATAACCCGATGGCGAAAGACGGCGTGGAGGGCTTTCAGCAGTTTATCGCCTTCCTCAAGAACAAATATCCCGACTCCCACAGTGAAATTAAGCAGGCGTTTGTCGATGGCGATCATGTGATCCTGCACGTTGAGGTCACCGGTCGCGAGCCGGGCGTGACGCGGGCGATTATCGATATCTTCCGCGTCGACGAGCAGCATAAAATCGTTGAACACTGGGACGTGACTCAGAACGTTCCGCAAAAAACCGCCAGCGGCAACGGCATGTTTTAAATCCTGAGCAGGCGTTTCCTGCTCATCCCCCCTCGCAACCAGCCTCGATATGAGCCACTTTCTCGTCAGCTCCCTGCAGGAGCCGCTGAGCCGGGTGATCGTTGAATTCGCCCTGGCGCAGTTTCAGCAAGGAAAAAACTGCCCGACGCGGCTCTGAAGCGCGCGCCTGCGCCCCATCGTGATGACCTCACTCGCATTTGTTGTTGGCGTAATCCCTCTGGTACTCTCTACCGGCGCGTGGGCTTCCAGCCAACGAGAGACAGGCGCCGCGGTCATCGGCGGCATACTCACCGGGACGCAGCTGACCTTGTTTTTCGCTCCACTCTTTTTCCTGCTGGTACAGCAAGGAATGATGCGCCTTAAAGGGCGCAAACGGTAAGGACTCAACTGATGGGAAATCAACGCGGGCGGCCGATGAAAGCCCGCCCACGCATTTTACAAACCGCCCGGGCGCTGTTTCTGCAGCACGGTCTTGATGTGTCTCTCGATACCATAGCCGCCGAAGCGGGAACCACGCGACCGACGCTGTACAGCCATTTCCCCGGCGGAAAAGACGCGCTGCTGCTGGAGACGTTCGCCTTTCTCAACGACGCTATGCAGCCGCCCCTGCAACAGCTTCTACAGGACAGCCAGCAGGATCTGCCGGCGCTGCTGCGGGGGTTTGCGAAAGTGGTGCAACAACACTTTTATGCGCCGGAGAATATTCACTTTCAACGCCTGCTTATCCAGGTGCTGGTGCAGAAGCCCGAGCTTTACGTCACGCTCGAACAACGCCCCTCAGGACGCGTATTGCAGGCGCTCAGCGATATCCTCGCTAAGAAACGAGATCAGGGTCAGCTGACCCTCAGCGACCCGCAGCTCCAGGCGACGGCGTTTCTCGGCGCGATTATGGGCTATCCGCTGCCGGGAGCCTTAATTGCGCAAAATGCGCTGGCGGCAGAAACGCTGGAGCCTCTCGCCGAGTGCGCGATTAGCGTGTTCCTCACGGCCTGGGGCTATAAGCCATCATCATCCGGCGCCCTGTGAAAGGGGCCGGAATACGCCTAACCGGCCAGGAGCTCATCGTACAGGCTACGCAGGCGGGTGCGAAGGTAGAGAACGGCTTTATGCTTACGCGAGAGCAGCGCCTGTTCGCTGACGCCGGACTCTTCGGCCAGCTCCCGGTAGCTATACCCCTGCAGTTCGGTTTTCTCAAATGCCTCACGCTGGGCGGGCGGCAGCTCCGAAAGCGCCTGGTTTAGCTCCTCCCAGAGCAGCGCTTTCAGATACTCATCCTCCGGCGTTTGCGGCACGCCAAACAGCGTTTCGGCCAGCTCGTCCTCGGGAAAATCGCCCTCTTCCTCCTCGCTGAAGCCGCCCGCCAGCGGCAGCTCGCGTTTTTTCCTCGCCCTGTCGGTCATTTCGTTGCGCGCCGCCCGGAACAACCAGGCGGCGATATTCTCCACCGGTTGCTCGACGCGAATGAGCTGATACGTCACTTCCTGCAGGATATCGTCCGCCTCATCGCGCAGCGGGGTCCGTCCGCGGATAAAAGCCTTCAGCCGCGAACGGCAGGCGTTGAGGGCGGAAACAAGCCGTGACTCCGCCACGATGCCGTTTTTCATTGTGTTCACTCGGGATCCGCGTTTTTAGCCGGACTCTCTTGCTGCGGCCCATGCTCGCCGCGGCGGTCGCGCCAGCCGCAGGGGCCGTGATGCCCGCGGCGGCCGAAGCGCTGAGCAAACTCCTCGCGCTGCTCGGGGCTCATGTTCATCCAGCGTTCGTGCATCCGACGCCGGGCGTGCCCCATGCCAAACATGCCCGGCCGAAAACCGAGGCCGCCGAACAGGATCCGCGACAGCGCCAGAATCCCTAACGCCTGCCAGAAACCGATGCTCTTCACACCTAGAATTGCCGGCAGCAGCGCATTCCACAGCGACATTACCACCAGCCCGAGTACGGCGATTAACGCCACGCCGATAATAAGCGGTTTTGCCATTCTGTGACGGCCAAAGCGCTGATGGTGGTGCTGACCGTGCATATCGAAATCTCTCATCTTCTGTTTTCCTCATAATGCTCGTGAATATTAGCCTGTGCTGAGGTAGACGAATGAGCGGACAAAATATTGCTAACAATATTTAAAAATCGACACGCTTTATTTGTATGACAATTTTTAATGTGTGATCTTCATCACCTTCTATCGCGTGCGGCGGCGATAAGGTTGCACGATGATTCATTGAAAAAAGAGGAACTTATGAACGCAGTAAAAACACTAAAAGCGGACTGGCTGATTATTACGCTCATGATTGTTGTCGCGGTCGTGATGTATGGGTATCTGATCCCCAAATACTGGTAATCGAAGTCCGCCCTATCGCTCAGGGCGGCTTGCCGGCACTATCGCTTATCGTTCAGCGTCTTAATCAGAAACGGCACCGAGTCGCGTAAAGACGGGTTAACCGTACCGCTATGATCCAGGCCTTCGTAAATATGTACCTCCGCCCGGGTTCCCGCGCTTTTTACCGCATCGGCAAAGCGTTTTTGCATCGCCGTCGGCACGTTGATATCCGCGCCGCCAATACCGATAAACACCGGATGATCGATTTTCAGGGTCGGATAAAGCATGCTGCCCACGCTGGCGTTTAACAGGGAATCTATTCCCGGCTTAAGTGAGTTAGCGGCATTAAGACCGGCCTTCATGACCTCATCGTTTAACGTCGTAATGCATAAATTGCTCGCCTCTTTCAGCAGCGGCAGCGCGTTATCCTGGAAATAATCAGCCGGAT
The DNA here is from genome assembly GCF_015601345.1 of Klebsiella sp. BDA134-6. NCBI lineage: Bacteria > Pseudomonadati > Pseudomonadota > Gammaproteobacteria > Enterobacterales > Enterobacteriaceae > Klebsiella > Klebsiella sp. BDA134-6. The sequence continues at coordinate 2,917,470 of NZ_CP064784.1, read as the reverse complement.
TAAGCTGCGGGTTGCTGTCGGCGGCAGAAAGATAAATATAGAAAATATAAGGTATTTTCGGGTCGCCACCGGTCGGCGCTTTGCCGCCTGCCGGTGGAAGCACGTCGGCGGCGGTGGTTCCTTTCTCAAAATAAGGCGTACCGGTCAGTACCGTCGCGCGAACGTTCAGTTCCGGCGCATATTCCGGCTGATAGCCCGCGCTGGCGAACGCGGCGTGAGCGCCCTGCGACTGCCCTACCAGAATAAGCTCATTCTTAAGCGGAAACTGCTTCAGGGCGGCGCGAACGCCATCAAGAACGCTCCACGCTTCGCCACGGGCGTTAAGATAATGGTGCAGGCCAGCAGAGCCCAGCCCGGCGTAATCCGGCGCAACCACCGCGTAGCCCAGCGACAGCCAGGTATTCAGATACTGCTTATCGCGATCGCTGCGCGGGTTTAATGACGGCGCGCAGTGGTTCGCCACGCCCACGGTACCGTGAGCCCAGACCACCACCGGCCATCCCCCTTCCGGCGTCGCGCCAAAGGGAATAAATACCGCGGCGGTATCTTCGCGGGCGGTTTTACCGTCAACGCCGCTGCGGGAGGGATAATGCAGGAGGTACTGCTTTGCCGCTTCGCTTAAGCCATTCGCGGCGTTGAGCGGAGAGACAGCGTCGGTGCTGTCGCCAGCGCTAGCCGGTACCGCGCTCATTGAAAGCAGCAGCAGCGCGGAGGTGGCGGCGAGGAATTTTCTCGAGAGTGAATAGGTCATGGCATCCTGTTCCATTGTTAGTGATTCACTTAGTGTAGTCCCCGCCGTCTGAATATCAGCTCAATGAAGCAGACGCTTGGCCATTTTTTTATAAACCCTGAGTGGCTTCGCTTTTTGCGCGCGCAAATAATGATAGATTTTTATCAATAACCTCAAAGGAAGAGACCGATGTCAGCGAAAAAAGTGACCATGACCGACATAGCCAGAGACGCCGGAGTGGGTATTGCGACGGTAGACAGAGTGCTCAATAAACGGGCCGCGGTCAAAGAGAGCACCGAACGTAAAGTACTCGAGTCCGCGCGGCGATTAGGTTTCGCGCTTGAGCAATCCCACTATCGGCTGGCTGCCGGCCGGCCGGCGATAGCCCTCAGAATGGGGTTTATCCTGCTGCAGCCATCACACTCGTTTTATCAACAGCTGGCGCAGGCGCTTGAACAGGCGGCTCTCGCGTGGCATAGCCCGACGCAGGCCCCCGTTTTTCTGCATTATGATATTAACGCCATCGACGATATGGCCGCCGCGATCGCCCGCCTGAGCGCTGAAGTGGATGTGATCGGCATTGTGGCGCTGGATAATCCGCTTATCCGCCATGCCCTCATTCAGGCGATTGATAAAGGGGTGCACGTCTTCACCCTGCTCTCCGATATGAGCATTCCCCAGCGTACCGGCTATATCGGGCTGGATAACCAGAAAGCAGGCCGCACCGCCGGCTGGGCGGTGGACAGGCTCTGTCACGGCGACGGCAAAATTGGGATTATCGTCGGCGATAATCGGTTTATTTGTCAGGAAAGCTGCGAGATAAGTTTCCGCTCCTACCTGCGCGAACAGGGCAAAGGCGATCGGGTGCTTGAACCCGTGCGCAACCACGAACGCGCCGATGTCGCGCGCCAGGTGACGGAAGAGATGCTGCAACAGTACCCCGATCTGAAGGCCATTTACGCGCCCTGCGGCGGCGTGGAAGGTATTGTCGACGCCCTGCGTGCTCGCCAACGCCAACACCAGGTCACCCTGATTTGCCATGGCCCGATAGACAACGGCGAGCTGGCGTTAATCGACGGCACCGTCGATCTTATGCTTGCGCACCGGCTTAGCGACTTCGCTGCGGCCACAATTAACGCCTTTATGCAGGCGGCCAGCCAACCGCAGGCGACGTTTATCAACGCTCTGCAGCCGTTTGACCTCCTCACCAAAGAAAACCTCTGATTGCCGCAGGCGCGGGTATAGTCGCCGCGCCCCGCTTCAGTTCTATATTTGATAAAAAACCATCATTTAAACTATCAAAATAAATCTTGAATCCCATCAAAGAATTTAAGTTTCATCATTGTTGAATATGAAATTTTCATTCAATACTGGTCATGTTTTCTCCTCATCAGAAAAGGAAGCCATCATGACCATACATATTGCCAACGCGCCGTGCAGCTGGGGCGTCGATGATCCCAAAAACCCTTACCTGCCGCCATGGTCCAAGGTGCTGGAAGAAGCGGCGACGGCCGGTTATAAAAGCATTGAACTGGGCCCGTGGAGCTATCTGCCGACCCGAGCCGATGAACTCAGCGCCGCGCTGACTAAACAGGGGCTGTCGCTGGTTGCCGGAACGATCTTTGACGATCTGGTTAGCGAAGAGAACTTCGCGAATATTGTCGAACTGACGCATAACCTCTGCCGCAATCTGTCGCAGGTACCGGCCGCGGAAAAGACGCCGGGCAACCCCTTTCAGCCGCCTTATCTGGTCATTATTGATTTCGGCAATCCGCAGCGGGCGAAATATGCCGGACGCGGCGAGCTGGCCCCCCGTCTGTCACCCGCCGACTGGCAGCGGATGATCGACCACATTATCACTATCAGCAAACTGGCGTGGCAGGAGTACGGCGTGCGTCCGGTAATCCATCCGCATGCCGGCGGCTGCATCGAGTTTGCCGATGAAATCGACCTGCTGGCGACGCAAATTCCCCATAAGGTGGCCGGGTTGTGTCTCGACACTGGCCACCTCTACTATTCGGGCATGGACCCCATTATCTGGCTGGATCGCCATTTTGACCGTCTTGACTACCTGCACTTTAAAGATGTTGACCCGAAGGTGTTCGCGAGCGTGATTTCCCGCGGCATCGACTTCTTCTCCGCCTGCGCAGAGGGGGTGATGTGCCCGCTCGGCAGCGGCGCCATTGACTATCCGGCGGTGCGCGCCTTTCTCGATAAGCGCGGCTATCAGGGCTGGATCACCATTGAGCAAGAGCGCGATCCGCGCAACGTCGAGGGCAGCCTGCAGGCGGTCACGGAAAGCCTGCGCTACCTGCGCTCCGTTGGGTTTTAATCGGGAGAAAACAGATGATTAACGGTATTAAACCTGTTGGCCGCTCCTTACGCTGGGGCATGGTGGGCGGCGGCGGAAGCAGCCAGATTGGCTATATTCACCGCTCCGCGGCGCTGCGCGACGGTTCGTTTACCCTGCTGGCCGGGGCTTTTGATATTGACGCTGAGCGCGGGCGCGAGTTTGGCCAGCAGCTGGGCGTCGAGGCCGGTCGCTGTTACTCCGACTACGAAACGTTGTTTCGCGAAGAAGCGGCGCGGGAAGACGGCATTGAAGCGGTTTCTATCGCCACGCCGAATAACACCCACTATGCCATTTGCCGCGCGGCGCTTGAGGCCGGACTGCATGTGGTCTGCGAAAAACCGCTCTGTTTTACCGGCGAAGAGGCCGATGCGCTGGTGGCCCTGAGCGAAAAACAGCGCAAAATCATCGGCGTCACCTACGGCTACGCCGGGCATCAGCTGATTCTGCAGGCGCGGCAGATGATTGAACAGGGGCTGCTTGGCGAGATCCGCATCATCAATATGCAGTTCGCCCACGGTTTCCATAACCAGCCGGTAGAGCAGGATAACCCCAGCACCCGCTGGCGGGTGGACCCGAAATTTGTTGGTCCCAGCTACGTGCTGGGCGATCTGGCCACCCACCCGCTGTTCCTGGCGGAGACGATGGCGCCGAAGCTTAATATCACTCGCCTGATGTGCTCCCGTCAGAGCTTTGTCAAAAGCCGCGCGCCGCTGGAAGATAACGCGCATGTGCTGATGGAGTACGACAACGGCGCCGTAGGGTCGATGTGGTGCTCGGCGGTCAACAGCGGCTCAATGCACGGACAGAAAGTGCGCATCGTCGGGGAGAAAGCCAGCCTGGAGTGGTGGGATGAACAGCCGAACCAGCTGCGCTACGAAATTCAGGGCGAGCCGGTGCGCATCCTCGAACGCGGAATGTCCTATCTTGACCCGCTGGCCCTCCAGGACGACCGGATCGGCGGCGGCCATCCCGAAGGGCTGTTTGAGGCCTGGTCGAATCTGTATCGCCGCTTTGCCATCGCCATGGATGCGACCGACCGCCGCGACGCTGCTTTGCTGGAAAACTTCTGGTATCCAGATGCCAAAGCCGGGGCGCTCGGCGTGCACTGGGTCGAGAAGTGCGTACGTTCAGCAGACAGCGGCGCCAGCTGGGTAGAGTTTCACTGATCCTTTGATAATACGCGCCCGGTAAGGCATCAGCCGCCGCCGGGCTACCACGATGCACAAAAGCCCTTTCACGCGACATTCATACGTGACAACGTCACCTTTTCTCATAAAATTCACAGCATTGTAATCAAAAAAGGAATGTCGTATAACAGGGGCCAAACCGAGGGGTGTCCCGTGAGGGCTGAGATGGCGTAAGCCGAACCCTTTGAACCTGATCTGGGTCATGCCAGCGAAGGGACGGGTTGGCATTTCCGCCAGTTTTGCGCCACTGCCTGTTCACACTTCATTCAGCACGCCCGGATCTCCCTTGTTTCAGGAGGTCCTGTGATTCTTCCCGCGTTTACCCAAGGTATTTATGGCCGTCTGCGTCAGCAGGCCGGCGCCGACTGGCAGCACTACGTCGCCCACCCTTTCCTGCGCCAGCTCGCCGATGGCACCCTGGCCGAACCCGCCTTCCGCCGCTATCTGACCCAGGATTACCTGTTTCTGATCCACTTCGCCCGCAGCTACGCGCTGTTGGTCAGCAAGCTGCGTACTCTGGCGGAAATGCGCGCGGCCGCCGCGTCGATGAACGCTATTATTGACGAGCTGCCGCTGCACGTTGGCTACTGTCGGGAATGGGGGCTGGATGAAGCGACGATGGCCGCCGAAACGGAAGCCGCGGAAACCGTCAACTACACCCGCTACGTGCTGGACATCGGCCACTCCGGCGACGCCCTGGATCTGCTGGCAGCGCTGATGCCCTGCGTTGCCGGCTACGCGGAAATCGGCCTCGGCCTGCTGCACGATCCGGCGACCAGGCTGACCGCCAATCCATATGCCTCCTGGATCCGCAACTACGGCGATGAGGGTTACCTGAACGGCGTCACTAACGCTATCGGCCTGCTGGAAACCCTCTGGCGACAGCGCGGCGGCGAGGCGCGCTTCGCTGAACTCAGCGCTATTTTCACTACCGCCACGCGTCTGGAGGCAAACTTCTGGCAGATGGGCCTCAACGCCGTCGCGGAGCGCCCGGCGTGACGGCACCCGGTATCGAGGTGCGCGGTCTGAGCCTGCGCTTTGGCGCGCGGTGGATATTCGACAATCTGACGTTCGATATCCCCGGCGGCCAGTGGGTATCGCTGCTGGGGGCCAGCGGCGCTGGAAAGACCAGCCTGTTGCGTATTATCGCCGGGCTGGCAAAAGCTACCGCCGGTGACGTTCGCGCCAGCGACGGGCAGCCAATAGATAAACGGCTGGCGTGGATGGGACAAAACGATCTGCTTTATCCATGGTTAAGCGTGCGCGACAACGTCTCGCTTGGCGCGCGTCTGCGCGGAGAGCGCGTAGACCATCGGCGGGTTGCCGCGCTGTTACAGCAGGTTGGCCTTGAACACTGCGCCGGCGACCGCCCGGCCGCCCTCTCAGGCGGCATGCGCCAGCGTGCGGCGCTGGCGCGCACGCTCTATGAAGACCGCCCCATTGTGCTGATGGACGAGCCCTTTTCCGCCCTCGATACCCTTACCCGCACGCGCATTCAGACCCTGGCTGCGGAACTGCTGGTGAACCGCACCGTGGTGCTGATTACCCATGATCCGATGGAAGCCTGCCGCCTGAGCCATCGTCTGCTGGTCCTTTCCCCCGCTCCCGGCGGGATTGACGATGCGCATCACCTCTCCGGTATGCCGCCGCGCGCGCCGGACGATCCGGCGCTGTTGGCCAGCCAGGCGGAGCTGCTGCAACAGCTCATAAGGGCTAACGGATGAGCGCAAAACTGTTTCGCGCCGCCGTAGTGTTCTGCGGCCTGCTGCTGCTCTGGTGGCTGGCGAGCCGCAGCGGCATTCCCGCTTTTCTGCTGCCTTCACCCTCGGCGGTGGCAAGGGCTTTGTGGGTCAACCGCACGTACCTCGGCCAACACACGCTGATCACATTGAGCGAGATCCTCAGCGGCCTCATGCTTGGCGCTCTCCTCGGAGTGACGCTGGCGCTGTGCATGATTGTCTCGCCTCGCCTTCAGCGCTGGCTGATGCCGCTGGTGCTGACCAGCCAGGCGATCCCGGTCTTTGCCCTCGCCCCGCTGCTGGTGCTGTGGTTCGGTTTTGGCATGGGCGCCAAGGTCATGATGGCGGTGCTGGTGATTTTCTTTCCCATCACCTCGGCGTTTTTTGACGGTCTACGCCGGGTTAATCGCGACTATCTCGATCTGGCGCGCACCATGGGGGCCTCTTTTGGCGCGCAGCTGCGCCACGTTCGCATGATGGCCGCCCTTCCGGCCCTCGGTTCGGGCCTGCGGATGGCCGCCGCCGTTGCCCCCATTGGGGCGATTATCGGCGAATGGGTCGGTTCAGCCGAAGGTCTGGGCTACGTCATGCTTAACGCCAACGCCCGCCTGCAAACCGATATCTGCTTCGCAGCCCTGTTCATTTTGGTGGTGCTGACCGTCCTGCTCTGGCTGGCGGTGGATGCTTTTTTACGCCGGCTGATCGACTGGACGCCGGAATAACGATTTTAAACAGAAGGAATAACCATGCGTAAACATCTTTATAGCGGAATGGCCCTTGGGGTGCTGTTCAGCGGTCAGGCGCTGGCCAACGAGAAACTCACCCTGGTGCTGGACTGGTATATCAATCCCGACCACGCGCCGATCGTGGTGGCCGAACAGATCGGCGCCTTTAAAGACGCGGGGCTGGACGTCAAAATTGTGCCGCCGTCCGACCCGGCGCTGCCGCCGCGCTTAGTCGCTGCACGCCAGGCGGACCTGGCGATTACCTACCAGCCGCAGGTGCATTTTTTTGCTGATGAAGGACTGCCGCTGGTCCGCGTCGGCACCCTGATTAATTCACCGCTGAACACGGTGATCGCGCTGGATAAAAGCATAAAATCTCCCGCCGATCTGCAGGGCAAAAAAGTGGGTTACTCGGTGAGCGGTATCGAACAGGCGACGCTGGCCACCATGGCGCAGCATGCGCACATCGACCCCAAAAGCATCAAGCTCATCAACGTGAACTTCCAGCTGACCAGCGCCCTGCTGGCCGGTCAGGTCGACGCGGTGATTGGCGGCTATCGTAATATCGAAGCGCTGGAGCTGAAGCTACAGGGGAAAGATCCGCAGGTGATGAACGTTGAGGATTACGGCGTACCAGCCTACGACGAGCTGGTGATTGTCGCCAACCGGGATGAAGCCAACGCGCCGAAGATTAAGGCGTTCCTCACGGCGCTGCAAAAAGGCGTCGCTTACCTGCGCGCTCACCCGCAGGAGACCTGGCAGGCGTTTGCTGCCGCGCATCCCGAGCTCAACACCGAACTGAACAAGCAGGCATGGCTGAAAACCCTTCCTCTGTTTGCCAGCGATCCGGCGGCGTTGGATAAACCTCGCTATGAAGCTTATGAACAGTTTTTATATAACAATAAGTTGGTGAAAAAAGTCACACCTTTAACGAATTATGCGGTTGAGCTGCATTGAGTCATGCCATTGCTGGCGGAAACTTTTCGCCAGCAATATCCGCGCAACGTTAATAAAAATCGAGAAACTTCCTCACTAATAATTACAATTTTAAAGGTCTTTCATGTTTTAAAATATTACTTTAAAATCAATTTGTTATGATGGTTTTTGGCAGTGTAAAAATAACGTAAATATACCTTAATCAATAAAACGTTGAATGCGTATCTAAAAAGCCATATATTGTGCCCGCTTTAATGCATGGCGATTCAATTTCTTACACCAATTTATTCAACCAGCGCTCAACCGTAACGCTGGTTGTGGGAGTGATATGATGACGGATAAAGTCCGTATTGATACTTTAGGCGCAGATTTATTAGATGCAAACAACGATACCTTTTTGGCCCGTCAGGCTGAATTCGAATCGAATGTCAGGAGCTACCCGCGCAAGCTGCCCCTTGCGATTACCAAAGCGGAAGGCGTCTGGCTGACCGATGCGGATAACAAACAGTATCTGGACTGCCTTGCCGGCGCCGGTACTCTGGCACTCGGCCACAACCATCCTGACGTGCTGCAGAGCATCCAAAGTGTCATTACCAGCGGCTTGCCGTTACATACTCTCGATCTGACGACACCGTTAAAAGATCGCTTTTCTGAATACCTGCTCTCCCTGCTGCCGGGCGAAGGCAAAGAATACTGCCTGCAGTTTACCGGTCCGTCCGGCGCTGACGCCGTGGAAGCGGCGCTGAAGCTGGCGAAAAAATACACCGGTCGCTCTTCCGTGATCAGCTTCTCCGGCGGCTACCACGGCATGACCCACGGCGCGCTGTCGGTCACCGGCAACCTGTCGCCAAAATCGGCGGTTAACGGCATGATGCCGGAAGTGCAGTTTATGCCTTACCCGCATCAGTACCGCTGCCCGCTGGGTATCGGCGGTGAAGCCGGTGTGAAAGCACTGACCTACTACTTCGAAAACCTGATCAATGACGTCGAAAGCGGCGTGCGTAAACCGGCGGCGGTGATTCTTGAAGCCGTTCAGGGTGAAGGCGGCGTCAACCCGGCTCCGGTCGAGTGGCTGCAGCGCATCCGTAAAGTGACTCAGGAACACGGTATTCTGCTGATCATCGATGAAGTTCAGGCTGGCTTTGCCCGTACCGGTAAATTCTTCGCCTTTGAACACGCTGGCATTGAGCCGGACATTATCGTGATGTCGAAAGCCGTTGGCGGCGGTCTGCCGCTGGCCGTTCTCGGTATCAAAAAGCAGTTCGACGCCTGGGAACCGGGTCACCACACTGGCACCTTCCGCGGCAACCAACTGGCGATGGCCACCGGTCTGACCACCCTGCGTCACCTGAAAGACAATAAGATTGCGGATAAAACCGCCGCTCAGGGCGAATGGTTGAAAGGCGAGCTGGCCGAGATGCAGAAACGCTATCCGGTTATCGGCCACGTTCGCGGTCTGGGCCTGATGATCGGCATCGAGATCGTTAAACCGAACGAAGCGCCGGACCACATGGGCTGCTACCCGGCGGACGGAGAACTCTCCGCGCTGCTGCAGAAGAAATGCTTCGAAGCGGGTCTGATCCTCGAGCGCGGTGGCCGCCACGGCTGCGTGCTGCGTCTGCTGCCGTCCCTGCTGATCAGCAACGCTGAGCTGGAAATTTTCTTCGACAAATTTGAACAGGCCCTGCTGGCCGCCGGCGTAAAACCGGTCTGAGTGGAGTAAGTGACCGCAATGTCCAAATTGAATCCGATTCTTGCTGGTTCCGCGCAAAGTATTGATGCCTACCAGCAAGCGATCGCCCAGACCAGCCAGGCGGTAGCGCAGTGGCTGCAACAGCCTGAAATGTATCAGGGGAAAAGCGTTGACGAACTGCGTGAGCGTATCACCCTTGATTTCAACGAACAGGGTCTGGGCAACCAGGCGGCGATTGAACGTGCGATCGAGTACTTCCTGAAAGACAGCCTGTCGGTACATCACCCGCAGTGCGTGGCGCATCTGCACTGCCCGAGCCTGGTAATTAGCCAGGCGGCGGAAGTGCTGATTAACGCCACCAACCAGAGCATGGACTCCTGGGATCAAAGCCCGTCAGCGACCATCATCGAGATCAAGCTGATTGAATGGCTGCGCGCCCAGGTCGGCTACGGCGCTGGCGATGCTGGCGTTTTCACCAGCGGCGGCACCCAGAGCAATATGATGGGTCTGATGCTGGCGCGCGATGCCTTCTTCGCCCGCCGGGGTCACTCCATCCAGCAGGATGGTCTGCCGGGCGATATTCGTCAGTACAAAGTGCTGTGTTCAGAAAACGCCCACTTCTCGGTGCAGAAGAATATGGCGCTGATGGGCCTCGGCTACCGCTCCGTGACGCTGGTGAAAACCGACGAATTCGCGCGGATGGACGTGGCGGATCTGAAAGCGAAAATCGCCGAGGCGCAGGCTAACGGCGAGCAGATTATGGCGATCGTCGCCACCGCCGGCACCACCGACGCCGGGGCAATCGACCCGCTTCGCGAGATTGCGGCCGTCGCGGCAGAGCACCAGATCTGGCTGCACGTCGACGCGGCCTGGGGCGGCGCGCTGTTGATGTCCGAGAAGTATCGCGACCGTCTGGACGGCATTGAGTTAGTGGACTCCATCACCCTGGATTTCCACAAGCAGTTCTTCCAGACCATCAGCTGCGGCGCGTTTCTGTTAAAAGAAGCCCGTCACTATGAGCTGATGCGCTATCAGGCGGCCTATCTGAACTCCGAGTTCGATGAAGAGCACGGCGTACCGAACCTGGTATCCAAATCGCTGCAGACCACCCGCCGCTTCGACGCGCTGAAGCTATGGATGGGTCTGGAAGCGCTGGGCCAGAAGCAGTACGCGGAAATCATCGACCACGGCGTGACGATGGCGCTGAACGTGGCGGATTACGTCGCAACGCAGCCGACGCTGGAACTGGTCATGCAGCCGCAGCTGGCGAGCGTGCTGTTCCGTTCACGTCCGCAGCAGATGGCGGGCAGCGACGATGCCGCGATCGCCCTGCTCAACCAGCGGGTTGGCGATGCGCTGCTGGCTTCCGGTCGCGCTAACGTCGGCGTGACTGAGCACAACGGCGTCACCTGCCTGAAGCTGACGCTGCTGAACCCGATCGTGACGCTCGAGGACGTGAAGGTGCTGCTGAGCCTGGTAGAACGTACCGCCCAGGAGCTGCTGGCGCAGTAAATTTGTTTTCGCATTAACCTTGAAAGCCGATAACTCACCTTATCGGCTTTTTATTGGTTATTCGCCCTCGACTTGTGACATTGTCACGATTTTTCCCGGTGCTTGGTATCTGCGCCAGGCGTGACATGGCGGGATGTTGTCGCACCGTGTATCGACTCTCCTTTCCGATATACGGTGAGACAAACGCACGATCAGTCCAGATAACGCGCCGCCGGTTCAGATTGCGCAAAGCCGGGGAGCATGGCCTGACGCGTCGCGTTGAGCGCCTGCCACTGCGTTTCATCATGCAGCGGCGGAATGGTCACCGATTCACGGCGGTCGAACCCCACCAGGGCGGCATCCACCAGTTTATCCACCTCCATGACGCCGGGGATGGTATCCACATCTTTGCCGCTGTGCTGCCAAATCTCGGTGCGCGTCGCCGCCGGCAGTACCGCCTGGACGTATACGCCTTTCGCGCTCAGCTCAACATCGAGCCCCTGCGAGAGAAACAGCACAAAGGCTTTCGTGGCGCCGTAGACGGTCAACCCCATTTCCGGACCCAGCCCAACGACCGACGCGATGTTGACAATCGCCCCCTCTCCGGCTTCGGCCAGACGCGGCGCGATGGCGTTCGCCAGGCGAGCCACTGAGGTCACGTTGAGGGTAATCAGGCGAGTGATATCGTCACTGCTCTGGTGGAGGAAATCACCGGGAATCGAGGTGCCGGCATTGTTGACCAGAATCCCAATACGCGCGTCTTCCCGCAGCCGCTTCTCCACGGCGGTGATGTCGCTATCCTGGGTTAAGTCGGCCTGCAGGATGTCAACCTGAACGCCGGTTTCACCGCGCAGTCGCTCGGCCAGCGCCGTCAGACGCTCGCGGTTACGCGCGACCAGCACCAGGTCGTGGCCACGACGGGCAAAACGTTCGGCATAGACTGCGCCAATTCCGGTCGATGCGCCGGTTACCAGCACGGCTGATTTACTGCTCATAGGTGTACTCCTTAATTTATACATGATGGTCGTCATGTATAATGGCACGGGCTGGGTATGCTGTAAATAATGTTATATGATGGCCATCATAAATAATTTCGCAGCAGGACGACGCCATGAGAGTGAGCAGAAAACAGGTTGAAGAGAATAAGCAGACAATCCTGACCGCCGCTGGACGCTTGTTTCGCGAGCGGGGTTTTGACGCGGTCACGGTCACCGATATTATGAAATCAGCCGGTCTGACCCACGGCGGATTCTACGGCTACTTCAAATCGAAGGATGACCTGATCGCCCAAACCCTCGCGGAACTGAAGATAGAGAACGACGCGGCGAAAAATGGCCTCGTCGCGCAAATCGAGCGTTATCTTTCCCCCGAACATCGGGATAATTTTGCCAGCGGCTGTCCGCTGGCGGCGCTGGCGGCGGAGACCATCCGCCAGTCCGAACCCGCGCGCGACGAAATGAGCGCGCGGCTGCAGCAGCAGATAGCGCAGCTCAGTGAAGCGATGGATGATCAGGACGCTGAAGCCCGCCGCCGTGCGGCGATTGGCAGCTGGTCGGCCATGGTCGGCGCGTTGATTCTGGCGCGGATGACCGCGGATTCGGCGTTTTCCGACGAAATCCTGGCTGAAACGGCGGCCTGGCTCGCGGAAAAACAGCGCTAACGTTAAGCCGGGTTGAGGTCTGGCTGCAGGTAGCCTGCGACAAAGCGGGTCAAAATCGCCGAGGCCACCGGACTCTCCGCAACGTCACGACTCAGCCTGTCCGGGTCAACCCCCTCGTTGCGCAGCGCCGCCTGACGGAACGCGATCAGCGAGCGGGCAATCGCCGGGGTGATCTCCGGATGAAACTGCGTAGATACGGCATGCGCGCCGTAGCGAACAATCTGGTGAGGGTCGTGCTGCGACGAAGCCAGCACCTTCGCCCCTGGCGGTAATCGGGTGACCGTTTGCATATGCGTGAGGTGCGCGCTGAACGGCGCCGGGTGGTCAGCCAGCAGACGATCCGCCAGGCCGTGTGCGGATAGTGAAATGGTTTTACTTCCCGCTTCGCGTCCGGCTGGATGGTAGTCCACCTCGCCGCCCAGCGCGTGCGCCATCAGCTGATGCCCGTAGCAGACGCCAAACAGCGGCATGTCAATTGCCATCGCCTCGCGGATCCATGCGGCGGTCATTTCGCTCCACGGCAGGCGCTCCGTGACCATATCCCAGGATCCGGTAATCACCGCCACGGTATAATTGTCCGGCGCGGGAAGCGGCTCGCCGGCATACACCCGCGCGACGCTGATTTTATTGCGCCACGGCGCCAGCAGATTGCCAAACCAGAGGGGAAGATCGCCGTGGTCGGAGACGATTTCATCCGGCGGAGTCCCGGTCTGGACAAGAAGAAGCGTATTTCGGCTTAACGACATCAGAGCGCCTTTTTCACAGCAACACAGAACGCTACTATGCGCAAAAGCGCCGGCGGCGGCAAATAACCAATCCGCCAACGCTTATGCTCTCCGCGAATAACCGCTACTGCGCGTCGGCGCTCTCCACCTGCGGTACCGTCGACGTCGCGCCCTGTACCGCCGGCGCGTTGGCCGGGTCGAAGATATGGTCGAGGATGGCGCGCGCCGTCGGTCCCGCTACCACGCCATCGCCGCCGCCGTTCTCCAGAATCAGCGCCATCGCCACCTTCGGATGCTGATACGGCGCAAACAGGGTGTAGAAAATATGGTCGCGCAGGCGCACCGGGATCATTTTCGCGTTATAGGTCTGGTTCTCCTTCAGGCTGAACACCTGGGACGTCCCGGACTTGGCGGCGATTTGGTACGGCGCGTTATGGAACAGCTTATAGCCGGTGCCGTTTGGCAGGTTCGCCATGCCGTACATGCCGTTACGCACCACGCCCCAGTAGGGCGAACGCGGATCGCCAACCTGCGGCAGATCCTGCGGCGGCTGATAGCGCTCGACCTTATTCCCCTGCTTCATGGAGTAAAGCAGATGCGGATTTTGCACTTTGCCGTTGTTAATCAGGGTCGTCAGCGCCTTAACCATCTGGATCGGCGTGGCAATCCAGTAGCCCTGGCCGATGCCGACGGAAATGGTATCCCCCTGATACCACGGTTTTTTATGCACCCGCTGTTTCCACTCCCGGCTCGGCAGCACCCCGGCATACTCTTCGTTTAGATCGATGCCGGTTGACTGACCGTAGCCAAACTTGCTGAGCCACTCGTGAATACGGTCGATACCCATCTCAAACGCCACCTGATAGAAGAAGGTATCCGCCGATTCTTCTATCGCTTTGGTGACGTTAAGCATGCCGTGGCCGCTCTTCAGCCAGTCGCGGTAGCGGCGCTGGGTCCCCGGCAGCGTCCAGGTCGGCGCGCCGAAGAAGGAAGTGGTTGGCGTGATCACGCCCGCCGATAGCGCCGACAGCGCCATGTAGGGCTTCACCGTCGACGCGGGCGGATAGAGCCCCTGGGTGACCCGGTTAATCAGCGGCCGGTCCGGGTTATCGAGCAGCGAACGGTAGGCCTGATAGCCGATGCCCCTGACAAAGGGATTGGGATCGTAGCTGGGACTGGACACCATGGCCAGCACGCCGCCATCGCGCGGATCGACGACCACCACCGCCGCGCGCTGCCCCTTCAGCACCGATTCGATATACTGCTGCAGGTGCAGATCCAGCGTCAGGTAGATATTCTTCCCGGCCACCGGCGGCACCTCTTTCAGCAGGCGCACGACCCGCCCGTGGTTATCCACCTCGACCTCCTGGTATCCGGTGGTGCCGTGCAGCGCTTTCTCGTAGTAGCCTTCAATGCCCTGCTTGCCGATATTGTGGTCGGCGGCGTAGTTCTCCTCTTCCCCCGCTTTGGCCAGCTTTTGCAGATCGCTATCGTTGATTTTCGATACGTAGCCAACCACGTGCGCCAGTTCGGCCCCGTAGGGATACGCGCGCTGCTGATAGCTCTCCACCGTGACGCCGGGGAAATGAAATTCATTGACTGCAAAACGCGCCACTTCAACATCGCTCAGGTCCGATTTTAAGGTCACCTCTTTGTAGCGGCTGTTGTGGTGCATATCGTCGCGAAAATCGGCGATATCCTGCGGGGTTAAATCGACGATCGGTGTTAGCTGCTGCAGCAGCGCCGTCATATCGGCGATTTTGCTCGGGATCACCTGCAAACGGTAGAGGGTAATATTTTGTACCAGCGGGATACCGTTACGGTCGAAAATCAGTCCCCGGCTCGGCGCGATGGGCAGCATTTTAATATCGTTCTGGTTTGAACGCGTCTGATAAAAATCGTGCTGATCGACCTGCAAACGGTAAAGATTAAGGATCAGGATGGCAAAGCAGACCACCACCAGTAGAAACGCGATGACGGCTCGGCGGATAAATAGCATCTCTTCCGCTGAATGGTCGCGAATTTCATCTCTCATTAGGGACATTAGCGGTCATATACCTGGGTTACAAAGGGCCTGAAAAAGGAAAAGCGGGGAAGAATAGCGTTATCGCAGCGGGAGCCCTACCGAAAGGTTGCTAATGATTTGGCAGAAATGTTTCAGCATGTTAGAGGCGTGACACTGTCACAAAAAATACCTCCCTCGAAAACTCGACGGAGGTGATGATGTCCTAGCGTGCCAGCCAGGCGCGCCAGCCGCCGTAAGCGGTAATCTCCGTAGCTTCGCCTAATCCATCGGCTTCGCAAATAAAGCCCGTTAACCGGCGTCCGTCGGCAAGTTCAACTTTACCTAAGCCCAGCGGCGCGGGAATGGCCGCCAGTAGCGAACCGACCTCCGCGCTGGGTAGCTCCCACACTTCGACCGCAATCGCCGCCCCGCCGCACTTATCGCGAACCATTGCCGGGCGCTTACCGTCCGCGAGGGCGTACAACCGATAGTGCGCTGCGCTGCGGGTTTCCTGCAGCAGCCGGCCGCCCCGCGCCAACAGCTGATCGTTTAGCGGCAGGCCGGCAAGATGCGCGCCGCAAACAACCAGCGCCATTCGGTCATGGCCGGCGGCGCGCTCGGGCTCCGGGGGTTCCAGCAGCGTCCCGCCGACCAGCGGCAGCCGCTCCGCTCGCTGAAACGCATCGGCCAGGCTGAGCAAATACTGGTCGGTAAATGCCCGGCCAAACAGGGTAACGCCGGAGGGCAATCCGTCCGGCATAAATCCGCAGGGCACGCTCACCGCCGCGTAGTCCAGCAGATTCATAAAGTTGGTGTAATACCCGAGATCGGCGTTACGCGCGATCGGTTCCGCTTGCAGTTCGTCGAGCGTCACCGGACGTGGATAGGTTGGCGTCAGCACGCAATCGAGGGTCTCGAGGATCGCGTCGCACCGGGCTTTGTACTGCTGTAGCTGATAGATCGCCTTAAAGGTCGCCGTGGCGTCGGTGTCCGGCGCTTTCGCCAGCACATCGCGAATAACCGGCAGCACCGCCTCCGGCTGCCGCGCCATCAGCGGGCCGACGACCGCGTAACGTTCAGCGACCCACGGTCCGTCATACAGCAGCCGGGCTGCCGCCAGAAACGGCGCGAATTCGATCTCAACCGCCACCCCGCCCAGCGCCGTCAGCCGTTGCCGGGCCTGGGTAAACAGTCGTTCGCTTGCGCTGCAGCCGAGGAAGTTCAGCTCGCGCGGAACGCCAAAACGAAAACCGGCTGCCGGCCTGCCGAACGCCTGACGGCTGTTCCACTGCGGATTATGGCGGCTCCAGGCATCCAATGTATCGTACTGCGCGACCAGCGCCAGCAGCTGGCTGGCCTCGTCGGCGGTGGCGCTGAAAAAAGTCACACAGTCTAACGTACGGCAGGCGGGCACGACCCCAGCGGTGGAGATCAGCCCTTTCGTGGCCTTCAGGCCAACCAGATTATTCAGCCCCGCCGGGACGCGGCCGCTACCGGCGGTGTCCGTTCCCAGCGAGAAGCTGGCGACGCCCAGCGCCACTGCCAGCGCGGAGCCGGCGCTGGAGCCCCCGGAGGGGTAATCGGCAAGATAGCCGTTGCGGCAGGCGCCGTACGGCGAGCGGGTACCATTCAGGCCGGTGGCAAACTGATCGAGATTGGTTTTACCGACCGGTACCGCCCCCAGCGCGATCAGCTGAGCGACAATCGTCGCGCTCTGCTCCGCCCGGTAAGCAAACGCCGGGCAGGCGGCGGTGGTGACAATCTCCGCCAAATCGATGTTGTCTTTGATGGCGAACGGCACGCCGTATAGCGGTAACTCGGTCGGCGAGAGGCCTTCCAGCGCCGCCAGAAACGGCTCCTGCTCCTCTTCGCTCAGAATATGGATAAATAAGCGGAATTCGGGGTTCAGCGCCTGCGCCCGCTGGCGCACTTCCGCCAGCAGGCGGCGCGGGGTGGTTTTGCCGTTGCGATAATCTGCCGCCAGGGTCGCCAGGCGTAAATCAAACGTCTGCTGCATCATGCCTTCTCCTCAATAATCACCGCCACCCGCTGCCCGGCGCGCACCGCGCTACCCGGCTGGACGTGAACCTGCTGAATAACGCCATCGCAGGGGGCCAGCAGCGGGATCTCCATCTTCATCGACTCCAGAACGACCAGCACATCCCCCGCGCGAACCCGACTGCCTGGCGCGGTTTGTACCTGCCATAAGTTGCCGGAAATCGGGCTCTCCACTCCCTGCTCGCCCTGCCGCAGCGGCGCGTCGCCGCCCTCATCCACGGCGCCTTCCTGGCTGTCGAAATGGGCCTGGCCTCTGGCTATCCAGCGCTCGCGTTCGGCGTTGAACGCCCGCTGCTGATGCTCGCGAAACGCGTCGATGCTGTGCGCTTCGCGGCGAAGAAACTGTTGGTATTCCGCCAGCCGCAGCGTGCTGTTCTCAATGCGCAGCGGGTAGCGTCCGAGCGGGAAGTCGCGGCGAATTTGCAGCAGTTCTTCCGCTGAAACCGGATAGAAACGCAATTGGTCGAAGAAACGCAGCAGCCAGGGTTTGCCAGCAAAATCCGCCACTTCGTGGTAGCGATTCCACATCTGCAGGGTTCGGCCAACGAACTGATAGCCGCCAGGTCCCTCCATGCCGTAGACGCACAGATAGGCCCCGCCGATGCCGACCGAGTTTTCCGCCGTCCAGGTGCGCGCCGGGTTGTACTTGGTGGTGACCAGGCGATGGCGTGGGTCAAGCGGCGTCGCCACCGGCGCGCCGAGATAGACGTCGCCCAGTCCCATCACCAGATAGCTGGCGTCAAATACCGTATTCCATACCGCCTGCTCGTCAGGTAGATCGTTGATGCGACGGATAAATTCCAGATTACTCGGGCACCATGGCGCGTCCTGGCGCACGGTGGTCATGTATTTATCGATCGCCTTGCGGCAGGCCGGGTCGTCCCAGGAGAGCGGTAGATACACCACGCGCGTCGGCACCTGCAGATCGTCGCTCAGGCATACCGTGGACCATTCGCCGCGCACCCGCTCCAGTAGCGCCTCCAGGGGCAGCGTTTCCGGCTGAAAATGGATTTGCAGCGAGCGGATCCCCGGCGTGATATCAATCACGCCTTCTGCGGATTGCGCCTCAAGGGCCTGCATCAGGGCATGAATGCGGAAACGCAGCACCAGATCCAGCTCCGGCTCCCCGGCTTCCAGCAGCAGGTGGGTATCGCCGGAAAGGCGCGCCACCAGGCGTTTATCCGCCTCGCCGCAGGTCATGACGACAGGCGACGTCAGGGGCGCGGGCTGCCAGGCTATCGCCTGGTGACTTAGGGTCGCCAGCTCGGCGCGCCGCCCTTGCGCCAGCCGCCGGGCGGTGGGTAAATCCACCGCCACGAAACGCACTTTGTCCCCGGCCTTGAGCTGGCCTAACTGCCAGAGGTCGGCTTCAATAACGGTGACCGGGCAGACGAAACCGCCGAGGCTCGGCCCGTCCGGCCCGAGGATCACCGGCATATCGCCGGTAAAATCGACCGCGCCCACCGCGTAAGGATTATCGTGAATATTCGACGGATGCAGTCCTGCTTCGCCGCCGCTGTCGCGGGCCCACAGCGGCTTGGGCCCAATCAGGCGCACGCCGGTGCGGCTGGAGTTAAAATGGACCTCCCAGTCGGTGGCGAAAAAGGTCGCGATATACTCCGGCGTAAAAAACTCCGGCGCGCCGTGGGGGCCATAAATCACCCGCAGCGTCCGTACCTGCGCAAGCGCCGTGCGGAGCGCGGCGGGCAGTTGATCCCCGACCCTGGCGGCGGCGCGCGGCGCCAGATGCAGCACGTCGCCGCCGCGCAGCGCCCGTCCGCCGTGGCCGCCAAACTGACCGAGGGTAAAAGTGCTTTTACTGCCCAAATAGTCCGGCACCTGAATACCGCCGCTCAGGCAGAGATAGCTTCTGACCCCTGCGCCGCTTATCGCGCCAAGCTTCAGCGTCGCCCCCGCCGGAATGGTAAAAACGTGGTCCAGCGGCTGATCAACGCCATCGAGCGTCACCGCCAGCGGCGCGCCGCACACCGC
The DNA here is from genome assembly GCF_015601345.1 of Klebsiella sp. BDA134-6. Lineage (NCBI taxonomy): Bacteria > Pseudomonadati > Pseudomonadota > Gammaproteobacteria > Enterobacterales > Enterobacteriaceae > Klebsiella > Klebsiella sp. BDA134-6. Next base: position 2,898,176 of record NZ_CP064784.1, on the reverse strand, counting down.
CGCCTGAACGTCAGTATTAAATTTCAGGGTCGGTCCGTTAAGGGTGATTTCCAACGCGGCTTCACCCTCGGCATTGCCCAGCAGACGGTTGCCGAGACGCAGGGCGCGATCGTCCATCGGCCCCGACGGCGGTACGCCCACCGCCCAGTACCCGAGACGTCCAGGGTAGTCCTGCACGCTGGTCTGGGTCCCGGCGCTCAGCACCTCGACGGTGGCCGCCCGGTAGCACAGCTGCTCAAGGCAGCGGGTCCAGGGTTCGCCTTCGGTAAACGGCGCAAAGCCGAGAATTTGCAGCAGGTACAGCCGGTTGGTTTCGACGCCGTACAGGCGGGTCTCCGCCAGCGCCTGCGCCAGGCCGGCGATAGCCTCATCGCGGCTGGGGCGCCAGGCGATCGTTTTTGCCAGCATCGGGTCGAAAAACGGCGGCACTTCGCAGCCTGCTTCCACCCAGCGATCGATACGCAGGGCGGCGCCGTCCGCCGGTGGAAAGATGGCTTCCGTTAGCAGTCCGGGAGATGGCTGAAACTGCCGTCCCGGATCTTCGGCGTAAAGTCGCGCCTGAATAGCATGCCCCTGGGGCCGTAACCCGGCGGCCAGCACGTCCAGCGCGGGTAAATCGCCCGCCGCCAGCTCAATCATCCAGCGCACCAGGTCAACGCCCCACACCTGCTCGGTGACGCCGTGCTCAACCTGAAGCCGGGTATTCACTTCGAGGAAATAAAACTGCCGCGCCGTGCTGTCATAGACGAACTCCACCGTGCCGGCGCTGCGGTAGTTCACCGCTTTACCGAGCGCGATAGCCGCCGCGCATAGCGCCTGCGCGGTGCCTTCCGGCAGATTAGGCGCAGGCGTCTCTTCAATCACTTTCTGGTTACGCCGCTGTACCGAGCAGTCGCGCACCCCGAGGGCGATAACGTCCCCCCGCCCGTCGCCGAAGATTTGTACCTCCAGATGACGGGCGCGTTCGATATATTTTTCGAGAAATACGCCGGCGTCGCTGAAATTGTTTTGCCCCAGCCGCTGCACCGTGGCGAATGCTTCGGTCAGCTCACGGGCGTCGCGGCAGACGCGCATGCCGATCCCGCCGCCGCCGGCGGTGCTTTTAAGCATCACCGGATAGCCCACCGCCTCCGCCGCCCGGCAGGCTTCGTCGCTGTCAGCCAGCAGTTCGCTGCCCTCCAGCAGCGGCACGCCCTCGGCTTTGGCTAAGGCGCGGGCGGTATGCTTCAGACCGAAGACGCGCAGCTGCTGCGGGGTTGGGCCGACAAAGGCCAGCCCCGCCGCCTCGCAGGCTTCGGCGAAGGCCGCGTTCTCCGACAGAAAGCCGTAGCCGGGGTGGATCGCCTGGGCGCCGCTCTGCTGCGCGGCGGCAATGATTTTCTCCGTGGCCAGATAGGTTTGCGCCGCCGGACCGTCGCCGAGGCTGAGGGCTTCATCGGCGTCGCGGATATGCAGACTACTCAGGTCGGCTTCGGAATAGACGGCGACGCCCTTCACCTGCATCGCGCGCAGGGTGCGCAGAATGCGGCAGGCAATCGCGCCGCGGTTGGCAATCAGTAAGGTATCAAACATAAGCGGAACTCACAGGGTCGCGGGTCGTCCCGCAAAAATTCGATGTTCCCCTGAGGTCGTCCCCGGGGTGAACCGGCGCTTAAGGTTTGCGCGTCGGCTTACTGTTCAGGCGATCGGCGCGGACGGCGAAGAGCCGAAAGGCCAGCAGACGCCAGCGCTGCCAGCGGGTCAGTTCCATACCAGCACCTCGGCGGGCGTAGGGTTCCAGCCGTTGCAGGGATTGTTCAACTGCGGACAGTTGGAAATCAGCACCACGGCGTTGCACTCGGCGCGCAGCTCAACGTATTTACCCGCCGCCGATATGCCGTCCTCAAAGGTCAGCCCACCTTCCGGGGTTACCGGGACGTTCATAAAAAAGTTGATGTTGGCGCCGATATCGCGCTTGTGCAGGCGACCATCGTGCAGGCAGGCGCAAAGGAAATTATCCCGGCAGCTGTGCATATAGCGTTTATCCTGGGCGTAGCGCACGGTGTTGCTCTCCTGGGCGCAGGCGCCGCCGAGGGTATCGTGGCGACCGCAGGTGTCGGCAACGATGGTCAGCAGCGGATTGCCCAGATTGGAATAGAGCACGCTGCCGGTGGTCAGATAGGCATTGCCCTGGCGGCGCAGCGTGCGCTGCGGATCGTAGCGTTCCCGGGGGTTATCAGCATTGTAGAACAGAGTATCAATGGCCTGGTTGCCTTCGAGGTCTAGCAGGCGCAGGGTTTGCCCTTTTTGTACCTCAAACAGCCAGGGTTCCCCTGCCGGGATCACATGACGATAGACGGCATCTTCAGGACGACGGTTACTGGTGATAAGGCTCATCGCTGCCTCCTTACAGGGCAAAAAGTTGGGTGTTGAGGAACGCGCGCTGGTTTTCATCGCGGGTAAAGAGCGCTTCTGTGGCCGCCTGCACATCGTCGGCCTGATACCAGCTGAGCTGAATCGGCCGCGGGGCGTACTCCGCGGCAGGATCCTGGGGATGAGGCAGCGCGGTCAGCACCATGAGGACATCCATCGGCGCAAACAGCTCAACGTAATCTCCGGCGCGGCTGTTGCCCGGGATGAAGCGGAAACTACCGTCCTCATCGACAGTCACTTTGCTGAAGAGGTTAACCACCATCAGCAGGTCTTCAAGGCCCAGGTCCCACTTGCCCATCTCGACCAGCAGGTTATCGACACCGTTGCGATAGAAGCCGTTGCGCAGCTCCTGGTAGCGTCCTGCGCCATATTTTTCACGCGTCTCGTCGGCGTTGAGCACCCCGCCGAACGGGTCGTGCCAGCCGCAGCTATCGGCAACAATCCCGGCCAGGACGCGCCCCATATCTGAGTAGAAACAATGCCCGGCGGTCAGGCGCGCGGTGTGCTGGCCCTTGAGGGTATCCGGTAAATTCAGGCGCTCGCTCTTCTCGTGGGGATTAAGCATCATCATGCTGACGTTAGCCCCGCCGTCGATATCGGTCAGGCGCAGGATCTGCCCTTGGCGCAAAATCAACGAGGTATGCGCCCCGCCGGGGAGACGCTCTTCGCGCAGACTGGGGGAGGAGTGAAAAAGTGCGGTCATCAAACTATCTCCTTAATGCGTAAACGTTATTGTCGCTGCCGGTCGTCAGCTGCGACATCCGCGCTTCATTGAGCGGTATATCGTAGGTAATGCGCGCCCCCCAGGCGTTAGGCGCCTGCGGGTCAATGCGCACTTTGTCGAAAACCAGCAGCCGGGTGCCAAGGTTGAAGCCTTCCGCGAGGTCGTGGGTGACCATAAAAACCGTCATCCGGGTTTCGCTCCATAGCTGGAGCAGCAGCCCGTGCATATCCTTGCGGATCCCGGGATCCAGCGCGCCGAAGGGCTCATCGAGCAGCAGCACGCGCGGCTGCATCACGAACGCCTGGGCAATCGCCAGCCTCTGCTGCATCCCGCCGGAGAGCTGCGCCGGGTATTTATCCAGCGCGTGCCCCAGCCCGACTTTCTCCAGCATCCGCCGCGCCTGTTCGCGGGCGTCGCGTTTCCTGCCGGCAAACAGCCGGCCAAACAGCGGTGACGCCGGAAGTTCAAGACCTATGGCGACGTTATCCAACACGTTGAGATGCGGGAAAACCGAATAACGCTGAAACACCACGCCGCGGCTGCGATCCGGCTCCGCCGCCAGCGGCTGGCCGTCGAGGGTAATTTCACCGCGGGTCGGCTTTTCCTGGCCGAGCAGCAGACGTAAAAAGGTTGATTTGCCGCAGCCGGACGCCCCGACCATCGAACAGAACTCGCCCTCTTTCACCTGCAAATTGATGCGCTCCAGCACCACGTGATCGCCGTACTCCTGCCAGATATTTTTGATGTCGATAAAACTCATGCCCGACCTCCTTCCGCCCACGGGAAACAGGCTTTATGCAGCTGGCGCAGAGCCAGATCCATCAACCACGCCAGCAGCGTTATCCAGATGACGTAAGGAATAATCACGTCCATCGCCATATAGCGGCGAACGAGGAATATGCGATAGCCAAGCCCGGCGGTGGCGGAAATGGCTTCAGCGGAGATCAAAAACAGCCACGCGGAGCCCAGCAGCAGGCGCAGGGAGGTTATCAGCCGCGATAGCAACTGCGGCAGCACGACCCGCAGGACCACCGTCCAGCTATTGGCGCCGAGGGTTTGCGCTTTGATAAACAGCTCCGCCGGGATTTCCCGCGCCCGCTGCTCAAGGTCGCGCGCCAGCATCGGCGTAATGCCGATAACGATAAGCATCACTTTTGATAGCTCATCCAGGCCAAAGACGATAAACAGCACCGGCAGGATCGCCAGCGGCGGGATCATAGACACCACGGTCATCAGCGGCGACAGCGCCGCGCGGTACATCGGGAACACGCCGGCGGCGATGCCGATGCCCAGGCCAATCAGCGAAGAGAGTGTCAGGCCAATCAGCAGGCGGCCAAGGCTAATCAGCGTATCGGCCCACAGCAGATACTCACCGCTGCGTTTATCCGGCGTGAACGCCATCCGGTCAATGGCCGCGATCATTTGCGACAGGCCGGGCAGCAGCTTATCCTGCGGATTGGCTTCCAGCCGCACCGCCGAGCCGATAAACCAGGCGGCGACCAGCAGGACAAAGGGCAACAGCATCAGCGTCAGACGCATACCCTGACGGGGATAGCGGTTAATGTGGCGCATGGCGTGGACTCCCGGAGTCAATCATTACAGCTTGCCCGCCGCGGCCAGCTTCAGATAGCTGTCGTCAAAGCGCAGCTTGCTGTTCGCGGTATCGCCGACGGTGACGCCGCCGGGAAAGGTCATGCCGATAAAGTCGGCGCTCTGCGCTCCCTCGCCCAGCAGCCCTTTATCAAAGGAGAACTGCGCCACCCGCTGCATGGTTTTGGCCAGCTCCGGCGAGGAGATAAACGTCAGGGTGTCGGCAGGCGTCCAGAACAGATGGGTCGTTTTTAGCTGCGCCTGGTAACCGGCGAGGTCGGTGCCGGAGTCGGCGGCCATAGCGTTTAGCGCCTCGGTATCGCCGGCCTGCATTTTGGCCATCATCTCGAACCAGGCGCCGGTCAGGGCTTTGCCCAGCGCCGGGTTATCTTTCAGCGTCTGAGTATTTACCACCATCATGTCGATCAGCTCGCCGGGGACCTGTGAAGAGCTAAAGACTTCCGTAGTTTGCGGCGTCTTTTTGATAACCGAAAGCTGCGGGTTCCAGGCCACCGCCGCGCGTACGCCGCTGGTGCCAAAGGCCGAGACGATATCCGCATCCGAGGTATTGACCACTTTGACGTCTTTTTCCTGCAGTCCGGCTTTTTCCAGGCCGCGAACCAGTAGGTAGTGCGATACCGAAAGCTCCGGGAGATACACCGCCATGCCTTTCAGATCGCTGAGTTTTTTATTCGCCCCTTTCAGCACCACGCCGTCATTGCCGTCGGAGTAGCTGCCGGTAATCAGCGCCGTCGTGTCAACGCCCCCCGCCGCCGGAATGGTCAGGGCATCCATGTTGGTCATGGTGCAGCCGTCAAACTGGCCCGCGGTATACTGGTTGATGGACTCGATGTAGTCGTTTAGCTGAACGATATTGATTTTGATGCCGTATTTACTGGCCCACTTATCGATGATTTTTTCGTTGCTGATGGTGCCCCAGGGCATCCATCCGGCGTAGATAGTCCAGCAGACGTTGAACTCTTTTTTGACGGCGGCAAACGATGGGACGCTGGCCAGCAGCGCCAGCGACAGGATAAGAGAGCGGAGGAGCGGCGGTGTCTTCATGGTGGACCTCTGGTTAGCACGGGAAACGGGGGCAGCGCGACACCCAACGGTGCTGCTGTCTCCCGGGCTTTTGTCCCGCCGTGTAACCTCGTAGAGGTCGCCAGCTCTCGGACCAGACGTTCACCTGAGTGAACCGGAACCCTAGCCAGCTATTGTGTTATCTCAATTGTCTGTTGCGCTGCCTTCTGACGAGGAGTTTGCAAGGTCTATGCCAGGCGCGCAGAGCGCGTAAAATCAGCCATACGACGACAGGCGTCGCCGCGATTCCCAATAATGGGGAGTGATGATGGGGCATTGCATGAATTTGGTGCGCTCGCCGTGAGAGAGGAGCGCGGTCGGGATAATACTAACGCGCTTTTTCGCTGACCGTCATAGTGAAGCGCGTGACAGCATCCCCGGCGTTAGCGTAGCTATGCGGGGCGTCGGTGCGCGCCACGGCGGAATCTCCGGCGACAATCACATAGCTCGCGTCGTTGACCGTCAGGGTTAAGGCGCCCTCGGTCACAAAAAGCAGCTCTGTCGTGCCATCGCCGTGCCCCGGCGAGGTAAAAATCTCACCGGGATAGAGACTCCATTGCCAGAGCTCCACCATATCCGGTCCGCTGGTACCGGCAAGCAGCCGCGCATGACCGCCCCGCTCGCCCTGCCACAGGGTGGGAATATCCCTTGCGGCCATCACCTTGACAGGCGGCGCGGCGGCGACGTTGACAAAATCGGCCACGGATACGCCCAGCGCCGAGGCCAGACGGCATAACAGCGCGATGCTCGGATTGGCCCGGCAGGCTTCAATGTCTACCAGCATGCCTTTACTGACCCCCGCGCGTCGCGACAGCTCATCAAGGGAGATCTTCTTTTCCGCCCGGTAGCGTTTAAGGCGCGCGGCAACGGCTTCATTGATCATGGCGGCATCGGCGCCCGCATCGGTCGTTATATTGACTTTATTGGTCATCGGTCGATATTATGCTTTAAAATGGTCGTTACAGGATTATCCAATGAATAGCGTATTACCGTCAATCAGCCCGCAGGTCTCCGCGCTGGCCCCCGGCTTTCGCGCCCTGAGCATTGATGTCGTTTCCGCCGCCGTACGCGCCCCCCAGGTCGGGTCAGATGCGCTCCGCTCCGCCTGCAAAGCGGTTCTCGCCGACGAGCCGCAGTGGGCGGAGGCGCACCTGCAGGCCTGGAGCGAAGTATTCCGCGCCTTTGGCGCAAAACCTAAAAGGACCCCCTGCTCGGCGGAAGCCTTGCGTAAACGGGTGCTGCGCGATGGCGAGATGGCCGCGATCGATCCTATCGTCGACCTCTATAACGCGGTGAGCCTGCGCTACGCCGTGCCGGTCGGCGGCGAAAACCTGGCGGCGTATGTTGGCGTGCCGCAGCTCAAGATGGCGGACGGCAGCGAGCCGTTCGATACCGTTAAAGAAGGACAGACTGTTTACGAATACCCCGACGCGGGAGAGGTGGTCTGGGGCGACGATCGCGGCGTGACCTGCCGCCGCTGGAACTGGAGACAGGGAGTACGTACGCGTCTGAGCGTGGAGAGTCCGCGGATGTGGTTTATTCTTGAAAGCCTGCCGGAAATGCCGCTTAGCGCGCTGCAGGACGCGGGAGAGATGCTGAGCAACGGTCTGCTGGAGATGATGCCGGAGGCGACGATCCGCTCGCGGCTGATTGGCCCGGGGGCTTAACCCCCTTCTGCTGCGCCCGGCAGCGCTATACTACCGGGCAGAGCGATTACTTCCGCGCTTCGAAGGCAATTTTCACCGCCATCCCCGCCAGCACCGTCGCCATCAACCAGCGCTGAAACTGCTGCCATAACGGGCGCCCCGCAAGAAACAGCGACACCTGCCCGGCCATCACCACAATCAGCGCGTTAACCGCCACGCTAATTATCGCCTGGGTAAATCCCAGCGCCAGCGATTGCGCAAGGATGCTGCCGTGACCGGGAGAGATAAACTGCGGCAGCAGTGAGAGATACATGATGGCGATTTTAGGGTTCGCCAGGTTAGTAATAAAGCCCATCATAAACAGCTTACGGCCGCTATCCGCAGCCAGGTCGCGCACCGTAAAGACCGAGCGCCCGCCGGGCTTCACCGCCTGCCAGGCCAGATAAAGCAGATAGACAACGCCGCTGATGCGCAAGATGTCATAAGCATAGGGCACGGCGAAGATCAGCGCGGTAATACCGAACGCGGCGCACAGCATATAAAAGACAAACCCCAGCGCCACCCCGCCGAGGGAGACCAGTCCGGCCTTTCTTCCCTGGCAAATCGAGCGCGAAATCAGATAGATCATATTCGGCCCCGGGGTCAGCACCAGGCCAAGGGCCACCAGAGCGAAGGTCAGCAGCGACGAAATCTCAGGCATAGCGTATCTCCATAAAGTGAAGTGATGCCCAGGCGCGCGGCGGCGGCAACCATGCTCCCCGACAGTGACCTGTCTAAAACGCCAGTCACATGGTGACGAACAGTATGGCCGCGGTTAGCGATGCACGACAATTCACCTGAAAAGGTGGGCGGTCTATCGCTTCTCTGCGGCTTTTGCCGCCTTGCCGGAGCGATAAATAAAGAACAGCGCCAACCCCAAACAGACGATCGCCCCAAGCCGCCCCGGTGAAAAGGTAATGGCATCATTACCGAGCCAGCCAAAGTTATCGATCAGCAGACTCATGGCCAGTTGGCCAAAAATCACCGCCACCGTGGCCGTCGCGGTACCGATACGCTGCACCGCCACCACCATAATTACGATATAGGGGACGCCGCAAAATGCCCCCAGCAGCTGCCATTTCGGCACATCCAGCAGCGTCGTCGTCTGGTGGGGCGCAAAGTAGAAAATCAGCAGCGCGGTGATCAAGGCGCCTACGGAGAAAGTGAGAAACGCGCTACGAAATACGCCTACCTGACTGCCTAAACGACCGTTAATCGCCGCCTGCATACTCAACATCGCGCCGCCGGCCAGCGCCAGCAAAATCATTATGCTACTCATCTTAAGTCCTCAGCTTGCGGCGATCAGAATCAGGGCGACAACGATAAACAGCAGTGCGATAAGCCGCCGTCCGTCGATTTTACGTTTTGGCGAACCGAACAGGCCATAATGGTCAATCAACAGGCTTTTGCAGACCTGGCCGGCAAGAATGCCGATCATCGTCATGGCAATACCGATAACCGGCACGGCGATAGTTAAGATGACGACATAGATGGGGCCCAGGATGCCCCCGGTAAGCTGCCAGCCCGGCAAAGAGAAGAACGAGGGGCTTTGTCTCTGGCCAAACAGCAGCATCAGCAGAAACGTCAGCGCGCTGCCAACGCTGAAAATACTGAAGGTGGCCCACAGGTCCCCTACCTGACCGGCCAGCGGCCCGAGTAGTCCAGCTTCCACGGATAATCCCATGCCGCCGGCAATCACAAGAAAAATAAGTAATAACTGCATCGTTGCTATCCGATTATTAATGGGGTGGCAGAGCATAAAGCAGCGGAGTGATGTGAAAAACGATACAATCAAGGAAACACTTTTGCGGATATTGCATTAATGAGCGATGCGGGTAATGTGAACTTTCGGGCGCTGCAGCTGTTTATCGCCGTTTACGACAGCCAGAGCTTTTCCGTCGTGGCGCGACGGGAAGGCGTTTCTCCCTCAATGGTATCGCGCACCATTCACCAGCTTGAGGACGCGCTCGGTCAGCAGCTGTTTTATCGTAATACCCGGGCCGTGGTGCCTACCGAAGCAGGACGCCTGTTTGCCGCTCATGCCAGAGGTATCAGCGAACAGTTCAGCGCCGCGCGACGCGATTTGCAGGACCGGAACCTTGAGCCAGGCGGGCTGGTGCGCATCAACGCCCCGGTCTACTTTGGCCAGCGCCATATCGCGCCCTGGCTGCCGGGGCTGACGGCGCGCTATCCGCAGATGCAGATTGAGCTGGCGCTGACCGATGATTTCATCGATCCGCACCGCGATGCGACCGACGTGATTTTTCGCATCGGTAGCCTTCCGGATTCCAGCGTTCACGCCAGAGTACTGGGTATGCAGCATCATTATCTGGTCGCCGCTCCGGCGTATCTGCGACGCCGCGGCATCCCGGAGACGCCGGAAGATCTTCGCCAGCACAGCACGCTGGTCTACAGCGGCTCAAACGGGCCCAACCGCTGGCTGTTCCGCCTTGCGCAAGGGGAATGGGTGCACTATCCGCAAACGCCGCAGCTCACTTCAAATAACGCTGATGCGCTGCTGACCGCTGCGCTGGGGGGCATGGGAGTGGTGCTCTTTCCCGACTGGATGGTTAATGAAGCGACAGGAGAAGGAAGGCTAATTCAGCTGATGCCCCGCTACACCGCGGCAATCGGCAATACCCCCTCGCCGGTTTCGGCGATTTACCCTCACGCCAGGCATCCGTCACTTAACGTACGGGCGGTAATTGACTATTTTATCGACGTTTTTGGTACACCTTTATACTGGCAGCGCTAAGCTTGTTTACGCACTAAAATTGTCATAACGCAAATAATGGGATCTTCGCTGGCGGAGATGATGCCTTAACGATTCCTTTACGCTGATGTTACGACTATGGTGGTAAGGTCATTGTTGAAAACCAGCCATTCAACAATGATATATATTCGGTTTTTACAAAGGCATTGAACGGAAATAACTATTAAATCCGTAGACTCATTCAAATATCGCTTATTGGTAGCAGTGTATATCGTAATGGCATTCACAAAAGCAAACGGAGCCTGATATGAGCACGTCAAACGATCCTTCGAATACCCCGTCGGCAGGAAAATGTCCCTTTCACGCCGAAACACCGACGCCCACGCAGAGCGCGGGCGGTGGCACCGGCAACCGCGACTGGTGGCCTAATCAACTACGTGTGGATCTGCTGAATCAGCACTCCAATCGTTCAAACCCGCTGGGCGAAAACTTTAACTACCGCGAAGAGTTTAAGAAGCTCGACTACTCGGCCCTGAAAGCCGATCTGCGCGCCCTGCTCACCGATTCTCAGGAGTGGTGGCCGGCGGACTGGGGCAGCTATATCGGGCTGTTTATTCGTATGGCATGGCACGGCGCCGGTACCTATCGTACCGTTGACGGGCGCGGCGGCGCAGGCCGCGGGCAGCAGCGTTTCGCCCCGCTCAACTCCTGGCCGGATAACGTCAGCCTCGACAAAGCCCGTCGCCTGCTGTGGCCGGTTAAGCAGAAATACGGCCAGAAAATCTCCTGGGCCGATCTCTATATGCTGGCGGGCAACGTGGCGCTGGAAAACGCCGGTTTCCGCACCTTTGGCTTCGGGGCCGGTCGTGAAGACGTATGGGAACCGGATCTGGACGTTGACTGGGGTAATGAAACCGAATGGCTGGCCCATCGTCATCCGGAAAGCCTGAATCAGCAGGCGATCGGCGCCACCGAAATGGGGCTGATTTACGTCAACCCTGAAGGTCCTAATGCCAGCGGCGACCCGCTCTCCGCGGCCTCCGCAATTCGCGCGACCTTCGGCAATATGGCGATGAATGATGAAGAGATCGTCGCGCTGATCGCCGGCGGCCATACGCTGGGCAAAACCCACGGCTCCGCGGTGACCAGCCACGTTGGCGCAGAGCCGGAAGCGGCGCCGATCGAAGCGCAGGGCCTCGGCTGGGCGAACAGCTACGGCAGCGGCGCGGGCGCCGACGCGATCACCTCCGGTCTGGAAGTGGTCTGGACGCAAACGCCAACCCAATGGAGCAACTACTTCTTCGAAAACCTGTACAAATACGAGTGGGTACAGACCCGCAGCCCGGCAGGCGCGATTCAGTTCGAAGCGAAAGATGCCCCTGAAATCATTCCTGACCCGTTTAATCCGGAGAAAAAACGCAAGCCCACCATGCTGGTCACCGACCTGACGCTGCGCTTTGACCCGGAATTCGACAAGATTTCCCGCCGTTTCCTGAACGACCCGCAGGCCTTTAACGAAGCTTTCGCCCGCGCATGGTTTAAACTGATCCACCGCGATATGGGGCCGAAGTCCCGCTACATGGGCCCGGAAGTGCCGAAAGAAGATCTGATCTGGCAAGACCCGCTACCGGCGGCGATCCACGCCCCGACCGCAGAGGATATCGCGACGCTGAAAACCGCCATTGCCGACGCCGGCCTTTCGGTCAGCGAGCTGGTTTCCGTAGCCTGGGCATCGGCATCCACCTTCCGCGGTGGTGATAAACGCGGCGGCGCCAACGGCGCGCGTCTGGCGCTCGAGCCGCAGAAATCGTGGCCGGTTAACGCCATCGCCTCCCGCGTGCTGCCAACCCTGCAGGCGATTCAGCAGGCATCCGGTAAAGCGTCTCTGGCTGATATCATCGTCCTCGCCGGCGTGGTGGGCATTGAGCAGGCTGCCGCGGCGGCAGGCGTTCAGGTCAGCGTCCCCTTCGCTCCTGGCCGCGTCGATGCGCGTCAGGATCAGACCGATGTCGAAGCGATGGATCTGCTGCAGCCTCTGGCCGATGGTTTCCGCAACTATCGTCGCGTGGGCGGCGGCATCTCCACCGAAACGCTGCTGATTGATAAAGCGCAGCAGTTAACGCTGACGGCGCCAGAAATGACGGTCCTGGTAGGCGGTCTGCGCGTGCTGGGCGCTAACTTTGACGGCAGCCGGCACGGCGTATTTACCGACCGCGTGGGCGTGCTGAGCAATGATTTCTTCGCTAACCTGCTCGATATGGGTACCGTCTGGAAAGCTGCTGACGAGCACGCTGAGCTGTTTATTGGCCGCGATCGTAAGAGCGGCGAAGAGAAATACACCGCGACACGCGTTGATCTGGTGTTTGGCTCCAACTCCGTCCTGCGCGCCCTGGCAGAAGTGTATGCCTGCAGCGATGCGCGGCAGAAGTTTGTCAGCGACTTTGTCGCCGCATGGACCAAAGTGATGAACCTCGACCGCTTCGATCTGTAATCTTTTCCCCGGCAGAAATGCTAAACCCGGGCCAATGGCCCGGGTTTCTTCTATCTAATCCAGATTGTCAGCAGAATAATGATGGCCGCAATAATCGCCACCTGAATAAAGACTTTATCCAGCGATCCTCTACGCATCGCGCCCCCTTATTCAGAACAGGATTTGCCAGATAGCTAACAGCAGCACCAGCAGACCCATCAGGAAAAATATCAGCGCGATGATAGTGTCCGGAGAACGATTCATCTCTGCGCCTCCTTATTATCAGAACCACTGACCAAAACGTTTGATATAGAAACGTTTCATGCCCTGCGCGACCACGCAGTAGCTGAGCAGCGTCGCGACCAGCCATGGGAAGTAGCTCAGCGGCAGCGGCTCCAGCCCGACCATCGCTCCCAGCGGGGAGAACGGAATGTAGATGCCCATCGCCATAATCACTGCGGTGGTGAGCAGTACCGGCAGCGTCGCGCTGCTCTGGATAAACGGAATTTTCTGCGTTCTCAGCATATGTACGACCAGCGTTTGCGACAGCAGCCCTTCAATAAACCAGCCGGACTGAAACAGCGCCTGGGCTTCGACGTTGTTCGCCGCGAACACGTACCACATCAGCGCGAAGGTGGTGATATCAAAAATGGACGACGTCGGGCCAATCCACAGCATAAAGCGGCCGATGTTTTTTGCATCCCACTTGCGCGGCTTGCGCAGGAATTCCTTATCCATCTTGTCCCAGGGCAGCGAGAGCTGGGAGAGATCGTACATCAGGTTCTGGATCAGCAGATGAATCGCCAGCATCGGCAAGAACGGAATAAACGCGCTGGCCACCAGTACTGAGAAGACATTACCGAAGTTAGAGCTGGCGGTCATATTCAGGTACTTAATGATATTGCCGAAGGTCTCACGTCCTTTGATCACCCCTTCTTCCAGCACCATCAAATCCTTTTCCAGCAGGATAATATCGGATGCCTCTTTGGCGATATCCGCCGCGCTGTCGACCGAAATACCGACGTCCGCGTCGCGCAGCGCTGGCGCATCGTTGATGCCATCGCCGAGGAAGCCGACGGTGTGGCCGTTTTTCTGCAGCGTTTTCAGGATCCGCGACTTCTGCAACGGCGTCAGTTTGGCGAACACCGCGCGCGTTTCCACTTCGCGCTCCAGTTCGTTATCCGTCATCGTCTCAATCTGCGGCCCGGTCAGGATACCGTGGGCATCGATACCTACTTCCAGGCAAATCCGCGCCGTGACGACCGGGTTATCGCCGGTCAACACTTTGACCGCCACGCCGTTGTCGCGTAGCGCGGTAATCGCTTTTCCCGCGCTCTCTTTCGGCGGGTCGAGGAAGGTCAGCATTCCTTCTACCGTCAGCCCCTGCTCATCGTTGGCGCACAGCGGGGCTGTCAGGGCGGAATCATCCAGCTTGCGGGTCGCAACCAGCAGCACGCGGAAGCCCTGGGCGTTGTAGTCCTGCGTTTTGGCTAACAGCAGATCGCGGCGGGTTTCATCCAGCGCAACCACGCGGTCGCCTTCGCGCAGATGCGTGGCCACCATCAGCATCTCTTCGACCGCGCCTTTGCAGATCAGGCTTTTATCACCGTGGCGAACATCTTCCACCGACACCGACACCCGACGGCGGACAAAATCAAACGGCAGTTCATCAAGCTTCACGAAGCGCTCTTTGGTCGCCGGCGCAATCCGCCCCTCACCAAAGCGCAGCACCGCCCGATCCATCAGGTTGCGCGCCCCGCTCTGGCTGCTGCTGTTGAGCCACGCCAGCGTCAGCACCCGGTCGCTCTCGCTGCCGCTGACGTCAAGATGATGCTCAAGAATGATATTGTCCTGAGTCAACGTGCCGGTTTTATCGGTGCACAGCACGTCCATGGCGCCGAAGTTCTGAATCGCGTTCAGACGCTTGACGATCACTTTACGCCGCGACATGGCGATAGCGCCTTTCGCCAGGTTGGAGCTGACGATCATCGGCAGCATCTCCGGCGTCAGGCCCACGGCGACCGCGAGAGCAAACAGCGATGCCTCAACCCAGTCGCCTTTGCTGAAGCCGTTAATCAGCAGAACAATCGGCACCATCACCAGCATAAAGCGGATCAGCAGCCAGCTGACGCTGTTTACCCCGCGATCGAACGCCGTCTGGGTGCGCGTACCGACAATAGACTTCGCCAGCGAACCAAACCAGGTGCGGTTTCCGGTGGCCACCACCACCGCCTGCGCCCTGCCGCTGGTCACGTTGGTGCCCATCAGACAGATATTGCCCATCTCCAGCAGACTTTTATCTTTATTCGGCTCGGGAAGCCTGTCGCACCCTTTGCCGGACACGCTGGCCAGAACATCATACTTTTCAACCGGCAGCGATTCACCGCTGAGTATCGACTGGCTGACGAACAGGTCCCGGGACTCCAGCAGACGAACATCTGCCGGAACCAGATCCCCCGCCGCCAGGAAAATGATGTCACCGGGCACCAGTTCCTCAATGGCAATCTCCTCCTGCACCGGCCCCATGTTACCAGGACCGCGACGCAGCACCGTCGCCGTGGTGCGGACCATCGATTTCAGCGCCTGTGCCGCTTTGTTGGTACGAAACTCCTGCCAGAAACGCAATAACCCGCTCAGGCTAACCATCGTGACGATAATAATGATCCCGGTCAGATCGGTCTCTTCGCCGTTACGCAGCGGTAGCCAGTAATCGGTCACGAAGCTGACGGCGGCCAGCGCCATCAGGACATAGATAAACGGGTTATTGAATGCCTGCAAAAGCTGGATTAGCGCTGGCGGCGCCTGCTCGTGCGCGACTTCATTGCGGCCATATTCATCCAGTCGTTCAAGGGCATCTTCGGTGGTGAGACCCTGACGGCTGCTGTTGAGCCGCGCCAGCGTATGATCCGGGCTGTTAAATGCCTCGGTTTCAATGGCGAAGCTTTTTTTATGCTGCTTATCATTTTCTGACGCAGACCGGTTTATTTTCCGGTTTTCTATTTTCATGTCAGTCATGATTAATCCTCAAATTTAAGACGTCGTTATCCCTGCATAATTAACTTATGCATAATTCATTTTTACGTTATTAAACGCTTATTACTTTATATGCCTGGGAATATCCATCATTCCCTCCTTAGACAAATCATTGCCACAGTAGAATATCAGGGAGGCTAACTCCCTTCGACGCACCAGCGCACTGACGTAATGTTTTCGTCACCGCCAATTCTTGCCATAATAAGATCTCGTACTTTGCGGTGGTCGGTATTACCGACCAGTTCGATACGAATTTCTTTATGTCCTTGTTCTTTTGCTGCTATCGACACCAGCCCCTGCAAGCTGAGCGTCATCTCTTTACTGATATTAAGCAATAGCTGACGAATCGCGTTTTCGTGTTCGCTATGACAAATAATATTCAGGACGTAGCATTTCTCTTCTTCTGTCGCACCGGGGATCTGATTAATTCTCTGCGCCGCTTCGCGCAGTAGAATATTAGCGCAGAGGATGATCAGCGTTGCCGCCGCCGCTTGCCAGAACTGGCCTAAGCCACACAGTACGCCAATTGCCGCAGAGCACCACAGCGTTGCCGCGGTATTCAGGCCGCGCACGTTCATGCCTTCCCGCATGATGACGCCGGCGCCGAGAAAACCAATTCCGGAAACCACCTGCGCGGCAATACGCCCCGGGCTATCCGGCGATGTGGAGATAGAGCTCAGAATAAAAACCGCCGCGCCGGTGGCGACCAGCGCATTAGTGCGCAGGCCAGCCATTCGCTGCCGCCACTGTCTTTCGGCGCCAATCAGCGCGCCCAACAGCATTGCCGCGAGTAAATTTGCGATATAAGGAAACATCAACATAGCTTCCTCCATTTTTGCTGGAAGAATTAACTACGTGCTTTATTAAGCACACGACAAATTGTCGCCAGATAGGCGATTAGCGTCGCGTTGACGGTGGAGGGAATAATGTGTTTTTAAACATGAACATGACGATTATCCTCGCAGCCATGCTGCGTTATTCTTTATGGGATGCAATCGTCTGAATGATGAGGAGATTGCTGCCCGCCGGTTGGCAAGCAGCGCAGAAAAAATAGCGTCAGCTTGCCTTGATGTTTAAGTAAGGGTGACTGTCCAACATATTTCTCCTGTGTGAATTTGTGCTCATTATAGTCATTCAATTATTTGAGTAAAGTTAAAATCTCGCTTTAGTGACGATTTGTTTAGAATGACCTTAATGCGCCAGGCCTGCCCACCGGGATTAACCCCGGCGCGAACCGGGGTTAATTCACTAATCGAAGACGCCATTAATTATCGACGTCACGATCGCCGTACTCAGCGCGATCAGCACTAAATCCTGGCCCACCACGCGCCATTCATAGCCTGGATAGTAAGGCAGTTCGTTGAGCATTGATGCCGGAACCGCTTTTTTCGCAATCCCCGGAGGTAAGGGTTTACCACGCGCCAGATTTTTGGCGATTCCCGGCGGCAGGGACTGATAGCCGGTTAAACCGTAGTTTACCGCCAGCGAACGTGCTCTGGAGAAGCTGATATCGGCGGAGACATGATCGGGTTTGCCGTAATTTTTTCTCTGCCCCGGATTTCCTTCTTTATGGCCCTGGTTGCCCTTATCAACGTTATTTTTACCGCTATTGCCCTTGTTACCGCTATTGCCATGGTTACCGCTATTCCCACCACTGTTGCCATGGTTACCGCTATTTCCACCGCCGTTACCGCCGCCATTCCCGTTACCGGGATTAGCGAAGACCGGCGTAGCCATCATTGACAGCGAAAGCGCCGCCGCCAGCGCTGCTTGTAAAATTTTCTTGCTAGACATGATTATTTTCCTGAGTGGAAGTACTCGCTTTGAATGTAGGTGAATAACCGCGACGTAACAATCTCTCTTTATCTTAAATTTAACCCAAGTCAAAACCTTGCGGCATAGTGGTGAATTCCTTCATCCCGTGGGCGGATGCAGCGCGAAAACCAGCATACTTTCTCATCAGAATCCCATTTCCGAGATTTTATTCTGCAAATATTCCCCCCTCGGTGCGAATAAAAATTTAAAACCATTAACAATCAAATAACATTAGCAGGCAAACATTTTATCTGAGGAAAATAATAATATGTCTACCACCCAGGTTCTGGGCGACGCCGCGTTCGCCTCCCCAGGACATCCCCACTCCAGCCTGACCGCTCGCATCGATGCGCTGCCCGCCTCCGTTGGCCTGTGGTCTTTTATCACCCTCCTGGCGCTGGGCGGCTTCTTCGAGCTGTACGATCTTTTTCAGACCGGCTATATCAGCACCGGGCTGCTGGCAGAGAATATTTTCCATACCGGTGAGCAGGGTATCTTCGGTATCTCCGACCAGGCCGCCTTCGCATCGTCCACTTTTATGGGGCTGTTTATTGGCGCCAGCCTGCTTGCGCCACTGGCGGATAAACTGGGCCGCCGCCTGACGTTTATGTTTGCCCTCGCCTGGTACGGCGTATTTTCGCTGATGATGGCCCTGCAAAGCAGCGCCGAAGGGGTTATCTTCTGCCGCTTTCTGGTCGGCGTCGGTCTCGGCATTGAGCTGGTGACCATCGACACCTATTTAAGCGAATGGGTGCCGACGCATCTGCGCAATAAAGCTTTCGCTTTCGCCTTCTTTATTCAGTTTTTATCGGTTCCTGCCGTGGCGCTGATGTCGTGGCTGCTGGTGCCGATTACCCTTTTCGGCCTGACCGGCTGGCGCTGGGTGATTATTTTCGGCGCGCTCTGCTCACTGGTCATCTGGGTTATCCGTAAGAAGCTGCCGGAGTCGGCGCGCTGGCTGGAGGAAAAAGGTCGTCACGAGGAAGCCCATAAGGTGATGTGCGAAATGGAACAGCGCTGCGGCGTTTCTCCCTCGCCGCGCCACCGGATTGAGAAGCAAGACAACCAGCGCAGGCTGGGAAGCTTTAAAGCGATCTGGGCGCCGCAGTACCGCAAACGCACGATCATGCTGATGGTGATGAACTTCTTCCAGGCCATTGGCTTCTTTGGCTTCGGCAACTGGCTGCCCGCCCTGCTTTCCGGTCAGGGGGCGAGCATCACCCACAGCCTGCTGTACGCGTTCTTTATTACCCTCGCCTATCCTATTGGCTGTCTGTTCTGCACCCGCTTCGTCCATCGTTTTGAAAATAAATGGCAAATTGTGCTTTCCGCGCTGATGACGGTGGTGTTTGGGACCCTGTTTGCCCTGCAGAACAGCCCGGTACTGCTGGTGATTTGCGGGTTTATGATCACCTGGTCAAACGCCTGGCTAACCATTAGCTATCACGCCTACCAGGCCGAAGTTTTCCCAACCCACATCCGCGCGCGGGCGGTCGGCTTCTGCTACTCCTTTAGCCGACTGTCGACGGCGATCACCAGCATTTTGATCGGCATTATTTTGCAATACGCCGGTACCCCGGGGGTGATTAGCTTTATCGTCGCCAGCATGCTGATGGTGATGCTGTCGGTGGGCATCTTTGGTCCGAAGACTCGCGGGATCAGCCTGGAGAATATTTAACGCTAGCCGCCGCCGGGTTAGCCGGCGGCGCGCGTGGCTAATCTTTTCTCCTGATTCCGCAGCAGCCACGGCAGCGGCAATGCGCTCAGGGCGCAGAGCAGCAATATTCCCTGCATTGCCCGCTCGCCGTTGCCGTCAACCGAGAGCAACCACGACGAAAGCAGAAAGGCCGCCGCCGTACTTAATGACATTAAGGTATTCTGTAAAAGCGTAAACCCGGCCCTGGCGCTATCCGCGGGAAAACGCATTGCCACAGCCGATGAGGCCACCAGGCGACAGTAGGCGGCGGCCAGAAACAGTACCATAAACAGTGCGCCGCCGTGGTTGAAGATAAAAGCGAAGCTCAGGCTCAGTATAAACAGCAGACTGGTCAGCAGGCTGATGCAGTAGCCGCTGTAATGCTGGCATAGTTTGCCGGTGAGTTTAGTGGCGCCCAGCCCTGCCACTCCTCCGCCGAAAAAGAGCCACGGCAATTCGCCGCCGCTGGCCCCCATTTTCACCGTCAGTAACGGTACCAGCAGCGGAATGATTAACATCGGGCTGAACTGCGCTAGTGCGTTGCCGGAGGCGTAAAACAGCACCGATGACGACCAGCGCAAACCCGCCTGACGACTCGCCTCGATGGGTTGCTCCGGCAGCACGAGTTTTATCAGCGGTAACGTGATTAAGCAGAGTCCGCCGATCGTCGCGGGGGCTATCTGCCAGCCGATTTGTTCACTGAGAAATAGCATCATCGGCATGCCGACAATGCTGACCAGTGAGAATGCGGCAATCGTTGAGGCCAATGCCCGAGGGCGCAGCTGCGGCGGCATAATGTTGACCAGCAGACTGCTGGCCACGCCCATCGTGGTCCCGCCGACCAGGCCGGCAAGAAAATGCCAGAATAACAATACGTCAAAACGGGTGGTGGTCAGCGTCATCATCGTTAGTCCCCCCAACAGAGCCATGTTGCAGAGCAAAAAGCGCCGAGGTTTAACGTTACCGACCCATCGCCAGACGCTTACTCCGGCAACAACGGAAGCCAGCGTATAAACGCCGGTGACGTAACCCGCCTGGCTTACCGGCACCTGAAACGTTGGCGCCATCCAGGTAAATAAGGGATTAAAAATCATATATTCGAGGGCGTTGATGAATTGAACAAAGGCCATGATCAACGTTATTCGTACCAGATATCCGGGCATGTAAGACTCCTGACAATGTAATGCGCAGAGTCTAGCTGCTGGTAAATCCGCGCATAAGACGGTAAAAGTGGCGTTGTTAATTATCAAAATCGGGATAATCGAGAGTGAAAAAAGTGGATCTCAACGCCCTGCGGGTGTTCGTCACCGTGGCGGAAACTGGCTCATTCAGCGCCGGAGCAAAAGCGCTGCAGATGCCCTCATCGAACGTAAGCCGACAGATTTCACAGCTTGAGGAGAGCCTTCAGCTACGCCTGATACAACGCAGTACCCGGCACATGAAGCTGACCCCTGCCGGTCATACGCTGCTCGCCAGTATGCGGCCGGTGCTGGAGCAACTTGCCGCTACGGAAGCCGAGCTGACTCAGCAGCAGGCCGAACCCGAAGGGCCGCTGCGCCTGTGCCTGCCAAACGAGATTGGCCCTTCGCTGTTTGCGCCGCTAATGGCGCAATTTGCCCTGCGCTACCCAAAAATAACCGTGAGCTGTACCACCAATCTGGCGGGAACGGAGGTGTTAAAAGAGGATGTGGATATTGCGGTGATCATTACCCGCGGCAAAATGGAAGACGCCAGCGTCATTGCGCGCCCGCTCTTTTCGTTTCCCTGCTGCGTGGTCGCTTCTCCGCAGCTGATTGCCAGAACGGGAATGCCGACAAACAGCGAGCAATTAACCACGCTGCCCTGTATTACCACCGTTAGCGCTCTGGCGGGGCAAGCCTGGCAGTTCGCCGCGGCGGACGGTAGCTTCAAAAAGGTTAGCGTCAACGGCCACTATCGCGTCAACAGCGGCGAAATGGCCCTGCACGCCGCGCTTGCCGGCGTCGGCTTTGCGATTCTGGGGGAGAAACCCTGCCGCCCGTTTATCGAACGCGGTGAACTCCAGGAAGTCACGCTGGAGCTGCCGCCGGCGCCGTTACAGCTCTCCGCCCTTTATCGGGAGCGCCACTTTATGCCCGCCAGAACGCGCGTCTGGCTTGAATTTATCCAGTCGCAGATGGCCGGCGTTCGCTAAAAATTACCTGCGCATCGGCGAAGCATTTTTCCGCCAGCGACGACACCGGCTCTTTGTTGCGCATGATCAGCGCCAGCATCGAGTCGACCTCCGTCTCGGCGATCGGCCTGATTTCCAGATTATCACTTAGCGCTTCGAGGCCGTTGTTCAGCGGCATAATCGCGCAGCAGATCCCGGCCTGCACCGCCTGGATAATCTGAAACGTGGAGTCGCTTTCGAAAACGTATTTTGGCGCCAGCCCCTTGGCCTTAAAGCTCATCTCAATCGATTCGCGGTAGTACATGCCCTTGGTCAAAAAGCCCAGCGGCAGCGCGGCCAGCGTCTCCCAACCGGGGATGGCGTCAGCAAACTGGAAATGGCGCTTATCGTGCAGCAAACCCATCCGGGTGTTCGGCAGCCACACCACGTTGAACAGCTGGCTATCAACGTGATGCAGATAGCAGATCCCCAGATCCAGCTGGTTGCGGCTGACGCCGTCGATAATCTGTTCCGAGGTCATGGACAGCAGACTGAACTGCAGCTCCGGGTATTTATCCGCCAGCGGTTTGATCAGCTGCATCGGATTCAGGCTGGCTAAGGGCACCATTCCCACTCTGAGCTGGCCGACCATCTGCCCGCGGCAGATAGCCGCCTCCGCCTCCAGCCCGTCGTGCGCCGCCAGCAGCGCCCGCGCCCAGGCCAGAATACGCTCGCCCTCAGGGGTAAAACCTTCAAACCGCTGCCCGCGCTGAATCAGAGTCAGATTAAGTTCTTCTTCAAGATTGCGGATCCGCATTGATAGCGTAGGCTGGGTGATATGACAGGCTGCCGCGGCCTGGCCGAAATGTCGTGTTCTGTCGAGCGCAATCAGGTACTTAAGTTGTTTGATATCCATTAATGATCCACTGTTGCGCAATCTGCTGCCAGCGCAGCAGGCAAAATGTTAGCTAAATGTTATGTTCTACGTTGATGAAATTCAAGCGCCGGTCGACCGTTGCTCGTCCCGCGCGCCTGAGGCTACACTCATGCTATGCCCCGGCAGGAGAAACCGTTGAAAACTCGCCTTCATCACGTTCAGCAGCACCGGATAGCCATGCCGGGACTGGAAGCCATATCGTTAGTTACGGACCAGAGCTTTCCGCGCCATTCCCACGATCGGTTCGGCATCGGGATTTTCACTCAGGGCGCGCAGCGTTCCTGGAGCCATCTGGGCAAAGTTGAGGCCGCCGCCGGAAATATCATTATGGTTAATCCGGGCGAAATACACGATGGTATTCCGCTGGAGGGCCCACGCAGCTGGCGTATGGTCTATCTCGATCCTGAGCGCGTTGTCGACGAACTGCAGGGAGAGATGAAGGCAGAAGAGATCCTCCTGCGTCCGGTCGTCGACGACCCGCAGCTGCGCGGGCAAATGCAGCGGCTGTTTCACGAGATCGTCGCCAGCGCGCCCGACGATACCGCCGTGGAAGAGGCGCTGCTGCTCTGCCTGATGCAGGTGAGCCAATTTCATCTTTGCGCCAGGCGACCCGGCAAAATCGGCACTCCCGCCATTGCGCTGGCCAGGCAATATCTCGACGACGCCCCCGAAGAAAAAATCTCTCTCGACGCGCTGGCTACCCTCTGCGGTCTCAGCCGCTTTCAGCTGATCCGCGGCTTCGCTCGAGAAACCGGCATCACGCCGCACGCCTACCTGGTACAGGCACGCGTACGCCTGGCTCGCCGTCTGCTGGCGGAAGGCTACTCCCCCGCCGATACCGCATTGATGGCCGGTTTTGCCGATCAGAGCCACCTCACCCGCGCGTTTCAAAAACAGTTTGCCGTCACGCCAGGCAGCTATCAGGCGATCGTTCAGGCGAGCCGCTAGCTGACGTTGTGCAATTTTGTTCAATACCGGCGCGCGGCTTTACGAAATACTCAGAGCCTCGATTCACCACATCAGGAATAACATCATGGCGCTCATCAGCCCTGAGTTTCTTTTGACTTCGTTTATTGTGGTTATCGCTCCCGGCACCGGGACGCTGTACACCATAGCCACCGGTCTGGCGGCGGGCAGACGAATGAGTTTTGCCGCAGCCTTCGGCTGCACGCTGGGTATTATTCCGCATATACTGGCGGCGATAACCGGGCTGGCGGCCATCCTCCACAGCACGCCTGGCGCATTCGAACTGGTGAAGTACGCCGGCGTCGCCTGGCTGCTGTACCTCGCCTGGGCTACGCTGACCCAGCGCGGCAGCTTGAGCGTGGAAGGCGTCGGGCAACGCAACCCCCGGCAGGTCATCAGCCACGCCATTCTGATCAATTTGCTTAACCCCAAACTGCCGCTCTTCTTTCTCGCCTTTCTGCCGCAGTTTATCCAGCCCGGATCGGCTTCGCCGATCCGGGAAATGCTGATCCTGAGCGCCATGTTTATGCTGATGACGCTGCTGGTTTTTATGTTCTATGGCGCCTTTGCGGCGGCAATGCGTGGATACGTGCTGACTCGCCCCAGGGTTTTACAAGGGCTGAGAGCCTGCTTTGCCGCCGGTTTTGTCGGGCTGGGGATAAAGCTGATTCTGGCGCAGAGGTAGCGATTTTGCCCACGACGCGACGATCGTCGCAGGCAAACAGCCCTTTAGCGAAGCCCCGCCAGCGCGCGGATCTCTTTCGAGCGCAGGGTTAAACGGACGGGCGCCGATTTATACGACGGCGTGCCGCTCTCTTTATCGAGATAATCCAGAGGGACCAGCACGTTCGCTTCGGGGTAATAGGCCGCAACGGTGCCCGGCGCGATGCTGTAGGCGACCAGCGTGATATCTTCCAGCCGCTGATGGTGGCCCGGTAGCGCGGAGCTGATATCCACCCGATCGCCGTGCTCGAATCCCTGCTCCGCCATGTCCTGCTCGTTCATAAACAGCACGTCGCGACGGCCAAACACACCGCGGTAGCGATCGTCCATGGCATAAATGGTGGTGTTGTACTGATCGTGGCTGCGCAACGTCACCAGCCGCATCACATCGTTACCCTCCACCTGCAGATTTTCGCGCACGCCGTGGAAAACCGAGAACATCGCTTTTCCGGTCGGCGTCGGCCAGATACGCTCCGTCGGCGGCAGCGGCATACGAAAACCGCCGGGATGGCGAATACGTTGATTGTACTGGTCAAAGCCGGGAACGGTCTGTTCAATCAGATCGCGGATACGATCGTAGTCGGCAACCAACCACTGCCAGTCGATTTTGCTCTCCGGCAGCGTCGCCGTCGCCATTGCGGCGACAATCGCCGGTTCCGAGCGCAGTTCAGGCGAGCCGGGCTTCAGCTTGCCCGATGACGCGTGCACCATCGACATGGAATCTTCGACGGTGATCGACTGGCGTCCGGTCTCCTGAATATCGAGTTCGGTTCGCCCAAGGCACGGCAGGATAAAAGTCTCTTTTGCCACCAGAAGATGCGAGCGGTTTAGCTTAGTGCCAATATGGACGCTCAGATCCAGCCCCCGCATCGCCGGAAAAGCCCGTTCGCTATCCGGCATGGCCACCGCGAAGTTACCGCCAAGGCAGATCAGCGCTTTCGATTCACCGTCAATCATCGCCTGCAGCGCTTTTACCGCATCATGGCCGTGCTCCTGCGGCGGCGTAAAACCACACACCCGCTGTAGGTTGGCGAGAAACTGGGCGCTCGGTTTTTCGGTGATACCGACGGTACGGTTGCCCTGGACGTTGGAGTGGCCGCGCAGCGGGCAGATCCCGGCCCCCGGTTTGCCAATATTCCCGCGCATCAGCAGCAGGTCGGCTATCAGGCGTACGTTGGAAGTGCCCTTGTTATGCTGGGTGATGCCCATGCCGTAAGTGATAATCGTGGCGTTAGATTTAGCGTAAGCCGCCGCCACCCGTTCAAGATCGCCGCGCGTCAGGCCAGACTCGCGTTCGATATCCAGCCACGGCGTCGCGTCGACATCCCTCGCAAAGTCGGCAAAGCCCAGCGTGTGCTCATCGATAAAGGCCCGATCCAGCGCCTCGCCCTGCTCCTCCTCAAGCCTTAACAGCGCCTTCGCGATACCCTTAAGCGCCGCCGCGTCGCCGCCCGCTTTGACCTGGAAGTAGGCCGATGCAATGTTGGTTGAGCTGTAGGTCGCCATCTCAATGACGTTCTGCGGATCGGCGAATCGCTCCAGCGCCCGCTCTTTTAGCGGGTTGAAGACGATAATCGGCACGCCCCGGCGCGCCAGTTCGTGCAGCGTACCCATCATGCGCGGATGGTTGGTGCCGGGATTGTGGCCGATAGAGATAACCAGCTCGGTTTTGTCAAAGTCATCAAGCGAGACGGTCCCTTTACCGATGCCGATCGACTGCGGCAGGCCGACGCTGGTCGACTCGTGGCACATATTGGAGCAGTCGGGAAAGTTATTGGTACCGTATTCGCGGGCAAACAGCTGGAACAGCCATGCCACTTCATTAGAGGCGCGCCCTGAGGTGTAGAACTCCACTTCATTGGGCTGCAGGGTGCGAAGAACTTCGCCGATGCGGGCAAACGCCGCTTCCCATGACACCGGACGCAGGGTATCGCTGGCCTTATCGTAAGCCAGAGGCTGGGTTAAACGCCCGTAGCCTTCCAGCTCGAAATCGCTCCTGGCCAGCAGCGACGTGACGCTGTTCGCCGCCAGAAACTCTTCGGTGACCCGCTTGCTGGTGGCCTCCCAGGTCACCGCTTTGGCGCCGTTTTCGCAGAACTGAAACGTGGATTTATGCTCCTTATCGGGCCAGGCGCAACCGGGGCAATCAAAGCCATCCGGCTGATTGGTTCGCAGTAGCGTCGCGGGGGCATCGAGCGCATCCATTTGCGTCCGAACGGCGATGGCGGTGGCTTTTAAGGCACCCCAGCCTCCCGCCGGGCCATCATAGGGATGGACGCCGGGAACGACGCGTCTTTTATTACTCATGTTCACTCCTGATGCGCTTTCGGCGGCGGATAGCAGGTGAAACGCCGCATGATT
This sequence comes from Klebsiella sp. BDA134-6, assembly GCF_015601345.1. NCBI lineage: Bacteria > Pseudomonadati > Pseudomonadota > Gammaproteobacteria > Enterobacterales > Enterobacteriaceae > Klebsiella > Klebsiella sp. BDA134-6. Next base: position 2,871,837 of record NZ_CP064784.1, on the reverse strand, counting down.
CTTATCACCCGCTACCAGCTAGCGTAACGGGCATTTTGTTAACGAAAGCATAACAATCAGGGCCAGGACTGTATAATCAATGTTATCTATCACGCGTTAGATTTAACTTATTTAACGAATAATAAACATACAAATTAGGTCAGATTGTAGTAGCGATCCGGCTCAAGTTGCGCCGGCAAAGGATGCTGCCCGGTCATATCCAGCAGGTTGCGCTCAATGGTGTTGCACATTGCGTTCAGCGGCAAATCATTGGCCGCGGTACCAAACGGATCCTCCAGCTCTTCCGCCAGCGAATCCCATGACAGAAAGGTGTAGGAGATAAAGACCGACACGAACGGCGTCATATAGTGCAGATCGCCGACGAGGGCAAACGGCAGCAGCGTACAGAACAGGTAAACCGTACGCTGCAAAATAAGTGTGTAAGCAAAGGGTACCGGCGTGCTGGCGAGGCGCTCACAGCCGCCCAGCGCATGACCGAGCTCATCAAGCTTATTGTCCATCAGGCTGAAGGTCATATCGCTGAGTTTCCCCTCCGCGCGAAGACGCCCCAGCTCATTCCCCGCCAGCAGCAGAATACGGTTGGTGGGCATCGAGCTGGCGAGAATATCCGCCACGTCTGGCGGCGGCAGCAAACGTGCTAAATCGGCGCTCGGGTCCGTCTTGCGCAACTGATGCTTCAGGCTCCAGCTAAACGCGACCAGGTAGCTCACCAACCGCTGATGGGATACGCTTTCCATTGGCAGGATATTCTTCAACTGGCGCACCAGCGTTCTCTGCGCAATCAGGACCGTTCCCCACAGATTACGCGCTTCAACAAAGCGGTTGTATCCGGCGCTATTACGAAAGCCGAGAAAAATGGCAATGGCAATCCCCAGCAGGCTAAACGGCGCGACGGTAAGATGGATCCCCAACTGCTCGTACCATTGATAGCTGATGATGGCGATAATCGACATCAGCAGATTAAGCAACAGGCGAAAGACGATTTTTGACAGCACCGAACCGTGCCAGTCAAACAGACGAAGAAACCAGTGTTGTTCTGGCCGGATAATCATTGTATTACTTCCTGAAATTTCGTACGGACAATAGATATTTTCTATTAGCCGATTGGTTTTTTATATTGATTAAAAACACGACAATGCGTCAACCTGCTATTAATCAGCGATGAAAGAATAGCCACTGAATTATGGTCCTTTTTTATTATCCAGGCAATATTGTCCGCAGAATAATAAAGCCCTTTAGGTTGCTGAGGAATAAACTAGGTACTCATTGCGGCTATTTCCGCGCGACAAGGGTCGATATGAATCATCATATGCAAAACGTTATGGCTATTTAATACCCGCGAGCGCGCCGTCAGCGCAATATCGTGTCCTTGGGCAACCGATAAGTTTCCCGGCACCTCAATGTGCACATCGACCAAAATGAAATCTCCGGCACGGCGGGTTTTAAGGTCATGCAGCGCCGCAACGCCAGGCGTCGACAGAATGGTGGCGGTTATCTGCTGCTCGGTATCACGGTCCACTGAGCGATCCATTAAGTCATGCAGAGCGTCAGATGAAAAGGTATAGCCCATGCGGGTGACCAGCGCGCCAACGACCAGCGCGGCAACCGGGTCAAGCCACGGAAAGCCGGCCAGATTGCCGACGATGCCCACTGCGACCACCACCGACGACGCGGCGTCAGAGCGGGCGTGCCACGCGTTGGCGATCAGCATTGAAGACTGGATCCGCGTCGCCGCCCTTAGCATATAGCGGAATAAAACCTCCTTGGCGACCAGCGCGGCGATCGCAACCCACAGCGCGGTTATATGCACATTCTGGATAGACTCCGGATGCCACAGTTTGCCGCAGGCGGACCACAGCATCCCCGCGCCAACCAGCAACAGCAGCGCGCCAATCGCCAGGGAAGCGCCGTTTTCATATCGCCAGTGCCCGTAGGGGTGATCGTCATCCGAAGGCTGGCGGCTTTTTTTATTCGCCAGCAGCACGACAAAATCGGCGACTAAATCGGAAAGCGAATGGATTCCATCGGCTATGAGTCCTTGCGATCCGCAGAACACACCCGCCAGCACCTGAGCGCTGGATAAAAATAGATTGACCACCACGCTGACCAGCGTCGTTTTGCGCGCAACCTGAGAACGCCGATCCTCGCCAGTCATCCCGCCCATATTCGCTTCTCCGTAAAAAAATAAATAACGTACGCGCTTTGGCTTAATTTTTCCTGAATAATTCGCCGTCGTTAAGAGAATATTTAATTATTTTTACGACTGCCAAATATATAAATGAGAATAGTTTGTTTTTAAAAAATATAGCCATGACAATAATAGCCATGGCTATATTTCCGGGTAAAACGCAGCCTGAGTAATTAAAATTGATTCATCCGACGCATAGCGCAGTGATAAGCGCCGTTGCGCACCGACGCGCGCAGTACGCGAGCGACGGCGTGCACCGTAATCCGCGCGCTGTGGCGCTGCGTTGCGCTCATCGGTAAATTGAGCATCTCCTGCGCCCACGGCGGCAGCAGATCAATCCCGGCGCACATCATCATTCGCCCAACCGGCTGGCTCAGGCGACCGGGCAGACGGGTCGACAGTAGTACGTCGGCCACTTCCTGCGTTCGCTCATCGCAGCGCAGCGCCGGGCGCATATCCTGCAGGTAGTCGGCAACCTGCCGTGGCGTCACCGGGATATCCCGAGCGCCAAGGCGGCGGGCAATTTCGGCGGCTTCCTGATAATACTGCTCCTGGCGGGCGGGGCTCACCACGGTACGTTTATAGCGCAGATGCGAAGCCATGAAGCTGCTGCATTCGGCGACGTGGACCCAGGTGAGCAGCGCCGGGTCACTGGCCTGATAGGGCGTGCCGTCTTTATCTTTGCCGCTGACCCGCAGGTGGATCCCCTGCACTTTTGCAATCAGCCGTTCGGCGTCGGCGGTGGTACCAAAGGTGGTGGCGGAAATAAACTGGCTGGTACGGCGCAGGCGGCCAAAGATATCTTCGCGAAAGTTTGAGTGATCCCAGACGCCCGCCAGCGCCAGAGGATGCAGCATCTGCAACAGCAGCGCGCTGACGCCGCCGCAGAGCATGGAGGTAAAATCGCCGTGAACCTGCCAGATGGCAGACTGCGGACCAAATAGCCCCGGTTCCCCTTTGGGATGCTCAAAATCGATCTCTTTAAGCGCTATCCCGGTTAAGCCCAGAACCTGAGCCTCAATGGTTTTACGTATGCCGATCATTACCCTACCTGCTCTTTTCCGTAGGCGGCAAAGATAGCATTAATTAACGCCAGGGGCATTTGCCAACAATGGCTTTTAAGGCAGGAGCGCCCGCCGATAGCGGGCGCCAGTGAGCTTATGGATTGAGCTGGTAGTCGAGGCTTATCTCCGCGTTCAGCACCTGCGACACCGGGCAACCGGCTTTGGCTTTTTGAATGATCCCGTCAAACGCATCGGCCTCGATGCCTGGCAGCACAATTTTACTCTGCAGCGCGATTTTGGTGATGGCAAAGCCGCCGCCGGATTTATCCAGCGTCACCACCGCCACGGTATCAATAGAGGTGGCGGTATAGCCCTCTTCGCTCAGCATCAGCGATAGCGCCATAGAGAAACAGGCGGCATGGGCGGCCCCGATCAGCTCTTCCGGGTTGGTACCCTTGACGCCTTCGAAACGGGTATTAAAACCATAAGGCTGCTGGTTCAGCGCGCCGCTCTCGGTCGAGACGGTTCCTTTACCGCTTTTCAGATCCCCTTCCCAATGCGCCTGACCTTTCTTATGGATTGCCATAATATCGCTCCTTTTTGACATTAAAGGGTTAAGTATAGAACCCCTTTACGCATTTGGGCGGCGCGCGGCGTTTTTCAGATCAATCCGTCGGGATATTTTTACTCATATTAACGCCGGTAACGCGGAAACCCGCGGCGTCATAGAGATGGCGCGCGCGTGGGTTATCCCCGGCGACGCGCAGCTTAATTTGGCTGATGCCCTGGCTTTTCAGCGCATGCTCAAAAGCCGCCATTGCTTGTTTACCCAACCCTTGTCCCTGCAATGCCGGATAAATATAAAAATCGCAGATAAAGGCGGAGCGCATTTCTTCATCCGGCTTGTACCAGAGATAGCCGACCCGCTTTTCTGCTCCGTCACCGTCATCGAATAAGCAGCATAAAACCTGGCCGCGGGTATTGACGCCGTCGGGCAGATCCGCGGCGATTTCGCGCTGCGCCTGGGCGAAAGCGGCCGCCGGCGAAAGCGCATAATTGGCCGAGATTTCCGCCGCATAGTCGGGGATAAAATAGTCGAGATAAGCGGGATACTCTTCATCACGCATGGGGCGAAGCACTATCATCAAATGTTTCCTTTTATATCGTGAGTTTGCGCCAGCAGCTGCTGAATCTCGCCGAGAAACAGCGGCAGCGCGCTCGGCTGGTAGTCCCTGGAGAGGTAAATCCCATACACGCTTAATGGTTTTGGCCGCCAGGCCGGCAACACCAGCTTCAGCGCCCCGCTGTTAAGCGCCCGCTGCGCCTCCAGCTCTGGCAGCATCGCGATGCCGCAGCCAGCTACCGCCGCTTCCATTAGCAGCGAAGAGATCCCGGCGCTAAGATTACCGGAAACCGCCACCGCCACGCTTTCGCCGCCAGGGTCGCTAAACTGCCACGTCTGGCTGGCAAAATGGCTGTAGTGCAGACAGTTGTGGCGGGCGAGATCTTCAGGCGTTTGCAGAGGGCCGTTCTGCTGCAGCCAGCGCGGAGACGCGCAGAGCACCGAACGGCATACGCCAAGGCGGCGGGCAATAGCCCCCGGTTCTGGGTTATCGGTGATCCGTATCGCCACGTCGATACGCTCGCCAATCAGGCTCACCGGGTGATTATTGATATCCAGCTCAAGGCGCAGCTGCGGATAGCGGGCGAGAAAATCGGGTAATAACGGAGAAATAAGCTGCATGGCGGTGAAGTGCGCGCAGGCGACGCGCAGCGTACCGCTGGGGATCGCGCGTTCGCTTTGCCCGGCGATCTCATCCGACAGCTGCGTCAGGGTGCGCGTTTTTTGCAGCACCTTTTCCCCCGCAGCCGTGAGCGTCAATTTGCGGGTTGAGCGATGGACCAGCCGGGTACCGGCCCACTGCTCCATCTGCTCCAGATAGCGGCTGACCATCGGGCGCGACATCCCCAGCGCGCGCGCGGCGGCGCTTAAACTCCCCAGTTCACAAATGCGCATATACACCTGCGCGGCGATGACCCTATCCATTCTTTGATTCCATCTGCACGTTTTATGAAACTCAGCATCTCTTTTTTCAGGAATTTTCGCAAATCAGGAAATCCGTACAATAGCGCTCATTCACCTGACCAAGAGAAAATGAATATGAAATTATCTGCCCTGGCTATCGCGAGCACGCTGTTCAGCACGTCCGTTCTGGCTGCCCCTTTAACGCTGCAAACCTACAACCCGCAGGAAAACGCCATTTTCGCAGTGAACTCCACCCTCGCTTCCGGCCCGCATGAAGCGGTGCTGTTTGACGCCCAGTTTAGCGTTAAAGATGGCGAGAAGCTGGTTGAAATGATTCAGAAAAGCGGTAAAAAACTGACCCGCATTGTGATCACTTCCGGCGATCCGGATTTCTACTTCGGCCTCGAGCCGCTGGTGAAGGCCTTCCCGGACGCCAAAGTGGTGGCGACCGCGGAAGTGGTTAAACACATTAACGCCACCAGGGCGGCTAAACTGGCCTACTGGGGCCCACAGATGAAGGACGGCGCGCCGAAGCAGGTTTACGTCCCGCAAGCGCTGACGACAAATACCTTCACCATCGACGGCGAAAAAGTGGAGATCCGCCAGCCGCAAAATTACGCCGCCTATGTGTGGATCCCGGCGAATAAAGCCATTCTTGGCGGCACTGGTGTCGCGTGGGGAATGCACGTCTGGACCGCGGATACCCAAAGCGTGGAGAGCCGCCAGCAGTGGATACATACGCTCGACGAGATGGCCGCGTTGCATCCGCAGCAGGTGATCCCCGGCCATTACCTGGGTACGCCGCCCGCAGGCGACCGTGCGATTACGTTTACCCGCGATTATCTGACCCAGTTCGAGCAGGCGCTTAACGCGCACAAAAACTCCGCTGGCGTCATCAAGGCGATGAAACAGCGCTGGCCGGGACTGGCGGAAGAGAGTTCGCTGGATCTAAGCGCTAAAGTGAATACCGGCGAAATGAAGTGGTAATTCCGGCTATCGCGCGGGTATGCCGGCCGCGATCCGGCCGACATACCGCGGTCCGCTGAAGAGACTGTTCTTAATCTGCCGCCTCAACGTTGCTAATCCTGGTAAAATGGGCCACGCTGATTATCGCCGTGCTAAAAAATGTGCGGCGTACTTAAGGGTTAAATTTCGTCCGACACCCGTCGGGCTTGTCCTTGAAACCGACACAGGATAAAGGAGTAAGAATGAAATCGAACCAACAGGCACGTCATCTTCTCGGTCTGAACTACAAGCTTTCTCAGCAGAAAAAAGTGCTGCTGGAGGGCGATGCGGAAACCACGGTTAACCATGTTCGCGCCACCGGCCGCAAACGCCGCGGTGGCTAACTTTTCAGCTGAATGATGATAAAAACACCGTCCTTTCTACCGGATGGTGTTTTTTTAACGCTATCGTCCTCTTGTTTACCCTCCTTTGATGCCATCTGCCTTATACTCTGCACGCTGCCATTCCCTGCCAGCCCCCGCCTGTCGCCGCGCCCGGGCTGAAGCGATTATCAAGGAGTTAGTGCGATGCAATTCACCCATAAGAAAAACCGCTCTCTTTACATCCCTTACGCCGGCCCCGTGCTGCTTGAGTTTCCGCTGCTCAACAAAGGTAGCGCCTTCAGTATGGAAGAGCGCAGCAGCTTCAACCTGCTGGGTCTGCTGCCAGAAGTGGTCGAAACCATCGAAGAGCAAGCCGAACGCGCGTGGATCCAGTACCAGGGATTTAAAACCGAGATCGACAAACACATTTATCTGCGCAACATCCAGGACACCAACGAAACGCTGTTCTACCGTTTGGTCGGCAACCATCTCGAAGAGATGATGCCTGTTATCTATACCCCGACCGTCGGCGCCGCCTGCGAACGCTTTTCTGAGATCTATCGTCGCGCCCGCGGCGTGTTTATCTCTTATCAGAACCGCAATAACCTCGACGATATTCTGCAAAACGTGCCGAACCACAACGTCAAGGTGATAGTGATGACCGACGGCGAACGTATTCTCGGCCTCGGTGACCAGGGGATCGGCGGGATGGGCATTCCTATCGGCAAACTGTCGCTGTATACCACCTGTGGCGGTATCAGTCCGGCCTACACGCTGCCGGTGGTCCTGGACGTCGGTACCAACAACCAGCAGCTACTGGACGATCCGCTGTATATGGGCTGGCGTCACCCGCGTATTACCGACGACGAGTACTATCAGTTTGTTGACGACGTTATCCAGGCGATTAAAGCCCGCTGGCCGGACGTACTGCTGCAGTTCGAAGACTTCGCGCAGAAAAACGCCATGCCGCTGCTCAACCGCTATCGCCACGAAGTGTGCTCTTTTAACGATGATATCCAGGGCACAGCTGCGGTCACCGTCGGTACGCTGATCGCCGCCAGCCGCGGCGCGGGCAGCCAACTGAGCGAGCAGAAAATTGTCTTCCTCGGCGCCGGCTCCGCGGGCTGCGGTATCGCCGAGCAGATCGTCGCCCAAATCCAGCGCGAAGGGTTAAGCGAAGAGGAAGCCCGCAAGCGCGTGTTTATGGTTGACCGTTTCGGCCTGCTGACCGACGCCATGCCGAACCTGCTGCCGTTCCAGAGCAAACTGGTACAAAAGCGTGAGCATCTGCAAGCGTGGGATACCACGAATGATGTGCTGTCGTTGCTTGACGTGGTGCGCAACGTCAAACCGGACATCCTGATCGGCGTTTCCGGCCAGCCGGGTCTGTTCACCGAAGAGATTATCCGCGAGATGCATAAACACTGCCCGCGGCCAATCGTCATGCCGTTGTCCAACCCGACCTCCCGGGTGGAAGCCACGCCGCAAAACATCCTCAGCTGGACCGATGGCGCGGCGCTGGTTGCTACCGGCAGCCCGTTCGCCCCGGTCACGCTCAAAGGTAAACAGTACGTTATCGCTCAGTGCAATAACTCCTATATCTTCCCGGGAATTGGCCTCGGCGTGATCGCTTCGGGCGCGTCTCGCGTCACCGATGAAATGCTGATGGCCGCCAGCGAAACTCTGGCGAAACACTCGCCGCTGGTAAATAACGGCGAAGGCCCGGTTCTGCCGGAGCTGAAGAATATCCAGACCGTCTCGCAGGCGATTGCCTTCGCGGTCGGCAAAGTAGCGCAGGAACAAGGCGTGGCGGTGAAAACCTCAGCCGAAGCGCTGCTGCAGGCGATTGCCGATAACTTCTGGCAGCCGGAGTACCGCAGTTACCGCCGGACGTCGATTTAACCGGAAATCAGCCGTATAACGGGCCTGCTTTGCAGGCCTTTTTCTGTTCTTCATCTAGCCAAACTGCTTTTATCCCTCTACACTGCCAGCACCCATCAACTAACTGAATAGAAAAGGAGGATCCCATGTCGTACCGTGAAATGTTTTTTTCACGTGCATTTGGCGATCGCACCAGCTCAAGCGTTATCGGTATCGTGCTGCGATAACTTCAGCTTGAGCGAAGAAACCAAAGACTAAATCCCTTCCCTCGGGCTTACCGGGTTATCGTCAGCGATGTTTGACGAGGCATTCACATGCCTGTAACTCTTGAGTAAGTTCACAATGAGCACATTACTAACTGCACAATCTCTTCATGTTGATACGGCGTTTGGTCCGCTGTTCACTAACCTCTCCTTTACCCTGAAAAAAGGCGACCGCATTGGCCTGATTGGCTACAACGGCTGCGGAAAGAGTACCCTGCTACAGGTGTTGGACGGCACTATCGTGCCCAATTCGGGCAGCGTGGCGCTGGCCAATCACTGTCTGATGGCGCGAGTGGAACAGCATCTACCCGATACGCTGTTAGCGCAGCCTCTGCTGCAGGCGGTACTGGCGAAACTTCCCGTCCTTGAACGTGAGAGCCAGCGCTGGCAAGCAGAAAGGCTGCTGGCGGAGATGGGCTTTACGCCAGATGAGGTCCTGCAGCTGGCGTCAACGCTTAGCGGCGGTCAGCACACCCGGCTGCTGCTTGCCAGAGCGCTGATCCAGCAACCGGATCTCCTGCTGCTGGATGAGCCGGGAAACCACCTCGACCTGCCGACCCTCCTGTGGCTGGAAAGCTTCTTGCAGACCTGGCAGGGAAGCTTCGTTCTCGTGTCGCATGACAATATCCTATTGGATGCTGTAACTAATGCCAGTTGGATCCTGCGCGACAGAACCCTGCACGCCTTCTTCCTGCCCTGCAGCGCCGCCCGTCAGGCGCTGGAAGCCCAGGACGCCAGCGACGCGCTGCGCCATAAAGCGGAGCAAAAGGAGATCGACCGGGTCGCCGCCAGCGCCAAACGGCTGGCCATCTGGGGACGGACGTATGACAACGAAGATCTCTCGCGCAAAGCCAAGCAGATGGAAAAGCAGGTTCAGCGCCTGAAGGATAGCCAAACCGAGCTCACCGACGGAACGCCCTGGCGGCTGGCGCTGTGCGGCGACATGCTGCGGGCCGATCGACTGCTGGAGATGGAACAGCTCCCCGTTTCGCCCGCGCCGGGTCTGCCGGCCCTGTTCACTGCGGGCCTGGCGCGTCTGAAAAGCGGCGATCGGGTGGCGGTGATGGGACGTAACGGCTGCGGCAAGTCTTCGCTGCTGCGTCTGCTGTGGCGGCAAATGCAGCATGAAACGACGGAGCCCGGTCTGCGTCTGCATCCGCGGCTGAAGCCCGGTTACTACGACCAGACCCTGCATCAACTGGCGGATGGCGACACCCTTCTCGACGCGCTGGAGCCCTTTGAACCGGCGCCGGAGACGCGCAGGCGGGCGCTGATCTCCGCCGGGTTTAGCTGGGCGCGTCACGGGCAAAAGGTCGCCACCTTAAGCGGCGGCGAGCGTTCGCGCCTGCTGTTCGTCGGCCTGTCTCTGGCCCGCTATAGCCTGCTGCTGCTGGATGAGCCCACCAACCATTTAGATATGGATGGCAAAACGGCGCTGGCGGCGACGCTGAACGACTACCCCGGCGGCCTGCTGCTGGTCAGCCACGATCGCGAGCTCATCAACCACAGCTGCAATCGCTTCTGGCTTATCGACGAGCGCGGGCTAAGCGAATGGCAAAGCGCCGACGCGGTGTATGACGTTTTACGCGCCGCCGTTCGCCGTCCGCTGATAGAGGAGACGACGGTGAACAGGCGCGAAGCAGAGGACGATCATGATGCGCTGCTGGAGCGGTTAATCACGCTTGAGCAGCTGCTGGCCGACGATCTGGCGCGCAAGCCAAAACATCAAAAACCGCAGCTGCAGGCGCAGTGGCGTAAGGAGATGGCGACGATCAATACGAAATTAAGCTAAAAGAGGTTCTCCCGGCGCGGCGATTCGCGCCGGGAGATTATCCAGCGCGGGCCTGCTGCCGGCTAAACTGCTGCTCGGTCATCATCCGCCCCCACTGATCGCCCTGCCACTCTTTATGCAGCGTGAAGCCGAAGGATTCATATAGCCTGCGGGCGGCGTTCAGCCCGCTGAAGGTCCACAGCTGCACCGCAGAAAAGCCCTGGCTATCGCAAAAAGCCATCGCTTCATTCAGCAGACGGCGGCCAATGCCGCTTCCCCGACAGCTATCGTCGAGGATAAACCAGCGCAGGTGCGCTTGATTGTTACCGAGGTCTTCGCCGTCAATCGCCACCGATCCGACAATCTGCCCACCCTGAACGGCAAGCCAAACCCGGTTGCACGGTTTCTCAAGACGACCGGAAAACTCCGCCAGCCCGCTGGCCACCTTGCTCTCGAAAAAGTGACCAAATCCGTAGTGCTTCGCATAGTACTCGCCGTGCATCTGCGTAATGCGGCCAATCATTCCCGGACGAAAGCCGGTAACGATAGCAATCCTCATGGTTAAGTCGCTCATTTTAACTCCTCGTCAGAGCCAAGGGAGACAATGGCCTCCCTTGGTACCCCTTGTCATCAGGCACAACAACGATCGTTCCATGAATCACGATAGATACCTCCGTATACATCCAGGTAATTGCTTCATAACGCAATTCAAGCGTTTCAAGGTGAGTACTACTCATACCGTCAGGAGACAGGAATGGTGCGACCGTTGTGAACCTGACGTTTTCAAGAATGATATTGAAATACTCGGCCTCGATGCCCGATTCCAGAATGCGGTACATCTTAATTGTAGCCTTTTTCATGGTCCGGCCTTCACAGACCGCGCGGTACAGAAGTGGTGTTGTCTGATCAAATTCTTTCACTATGGTTATAGGGCGGTGAACGCGTGTACCTGTAAGTTTTCCCCAGCTCGGGTCAACCGGAATAGTGACACCGTGAGAGAATGATTTTAATTCGATTGAACCCAGGCGAAGTGGCATTTGGCAACTGCCAACAAGCGGCGAACCATTTTCATCTTCAAGCCATAAATGTGCGGGTATAGACATAAAATTTTCTTATAAATAAATTTCAAATAATGCTAAATTTTGCTGTTTTGATGATTACCATTTCACATATCGATAAAAAATAACGATCACAAAAATGCAGAATATGGGGACAGGCCATATTGGTCCGTCAGGAAAAATTTGAAAAAGGACAATTGCAAATAAAAGTGTCAATAAGGCAGGACCGTACATCGATATCAATGACCTGAATATCCGTCTGAAAAACCTTTTAATAAGACTCATCATGATTATCGAATCATCCTGGTGATGATGTTTGCAATCTCACCATCCGATACCCATTGTGCATTAAACGCTTCAGCTCGTTCAAACAATGGTTCTATCAGGAAGTACATCATCTCCAGCTCTTGTGCATATAGCGCTGAGTAGTACGCTGGACAATTAATAGCAAGACGACGCGCACTATCTGCTGCTTTCTGCACAACGCCATATAAACCAATAATCCCAACAATACCTCCCGCTCTTCGCCCTGCCAGTGCACTGAGTTCAAGACTTAAATTCATGCCTGCAGCGACAAATGATGCTGTTGCTAAAGCAAATCCTGTATTTGTGAGTGAACTTGCGGAAATATGAATATTTACTGCCATTAACAGTTGTTTGGATAGAGTACTCGCCGCTTCCGTGCATCCTGCAAAGCTCTTTCTGCTGTTTATCTGACAGCTTCGACTGCTTCCCCCGCAGTTTTCCTTTAGCCCAGGCGATGGCCATCTCTTCGCGCGTGCGAAGACGTATCAGGTCGTCTTCAAACTCGGCAAACGTCGCCAGCACATTAAAGAACATTATCGGTACGACCAGCGTGTCTCCCTGGCGAACTGCCGCCAGAGCCTGAGCCAGACCGGGGCGCTGGCGATTTGAACCGGTCAGTCCCTTATCGGTATAAATCCGGTCCGGAGAAACGCCCAGACCGACGAGGGCTTCCTGCTGTGCAGCCAGATCCTGGCGGTCAGTTGAACATCGGGCATAGCCAATACGTATTTCTGTCATAAATATGTACGTATAAGGGGCCGTGAAAGAGATTTATATCGTACCAGTGATATGAGACAACGTCAGCAGTGAGATTGACCGGGATCTTATTACCCGTGAAAAAAGCAATCCCGAGCGCATCGTCGCCACGCAGGGGCTGAAGAAAAGGACGCAGGGTAACGGAAATTTCGGCGGTTCCGGCGTAGTTCCCCGTATTGCCTCACTCTGCGGAGAATAAGGCGAAGAAAAAGCGACAGGCACCGGGCGATGCCTGTTTTTCCGCTTATTGCGGATTTTTCTCTTTCCAGGCATCCCATGCCGCTTTAATTTCCTGCTTCGCGGCGGCGGAATCGTTAAAGCCGTTCAGCTCCACTTTTTTACGCCCTTCCGGCAGCTGTTTGTAAACGCGGAAGAAAGCCTGCAAACGCTCCTGCTCAATTTTCGGCAGATCGCCGATCGCGTTGATGTCATCGTAGGTTGGGTCGATTTTGCTTGCCGGAACGGCAATGATTTTGTCGTCCTTCTCGCCGCCATCAATCATCTTGAGCACACCAATCGCGCGCAGCTTAATCAGCGTTCCCGGCGCCATCGGCGCGCGGGTGTAAAACACCACGTCCAGCGGATCGCCATCTCCTGCCAGAGATTGGGTCAGCGAGCCGTAGTTAGCCGGATAGGCCACCGGCATCGACTGAAAACGATCGGCGATCAGAAAGCCGGTTTTGGCGTCGGTTTCATATTTGATAATCCCGCCCGCGGGAATTTCGGTCACCGCATAAAACTCTTCAGGATTGTTTTTCGGCTGCGGGAAATCCAGTACGTTCTGCGCCTGAGCGGCAGCGGAAAGCAGAAGGCCTGAGGCAAGGAGTGTTTTTACCAGATGCATTGTATTGTCGCTCTCTCGTTATAAGAAATTGAAATACAGAACGATAGAGGCCGCAAATGAAGCGTGCATGACGTAACGATGACGGTAATGTGACGATAATTTCATTAATAAATCTGATTAAAAAAACGGCACATGAAACTCATCTCAGCCAGGAACTGCTATTATTCCCTTGATTTTGTGATGGTTTGAGCTAAACCTTAGCATGCGTAAAAAACAAAATTGTGTTAGTACGCTTATGTTCAATAAGGAGAACAGAATGAAAGCTGCTGTTGTCACGCAAGATCATCAGGTCAATGTTACGGAAAAAACGCTTCGTCCACTGCAACATGGCGAAGCCCTATTAAAAATGGATTGCTGCGGCGTATGCCACACCGACCTGCACGTCAAGAACGGCGATTTTGGCGATAAAACCGGGGTCATCCTTGGCCATGAAGGCGTGGGCGTCGTACAGCAGGTCGGTCCTGGCGTGCATTCTCTGAAGCCGGGCGATCGCGCCAGCGTCGCGTGGTTCTTCGAAGGCTGCGGGCATTGTGAATATTGTAACAGCGGCAACGAGACGCTGTGTCGCTCGGTGAAAAACGCCGGCTATACCGTCGATGGCGGTATGGCGGAAGAGTGCATCGTCATGGCCGATTATGCAGTCAAAGTGCCGGACGGGCTGGATTCAGCGGCGGCCAGCAGCATCACCTGCGCGGGCGTGACGACCTATAAAGCGGTAAAAGTCTCCCATATCAAACCCGGCCAGTGGATCGCCATCTATGGCCTCGGCGGCCTCGGCAACCTGGCGCTGCAGTACGCCAAAAACGTGTTTAACGCCAAAGTGATCGCCCTTGACGTTAACGATGAACAGCTGAAGCTGGCCGCGGAAATGGGCGCGGACCTGACCATCAACTCCCGCAGCGAAGACGCGGCCAAAATCATTCACGAGAAAACGGGCGGCGCGCATGCCGCAGTGGTCACCGCCGTCGCTAAAGCGGCGTTCAACTCAGCGGTAGACGCGGTTCGCGCCGGCGGACGCGTGGTGGCGGTAGGCCTGCCCCCGGAAGCGATGAGCCTGGACATTCCGCGTCTGGTCCTCGACGGAATTGAGGTGGTCGGTTCGCTGGTCGGCACCCGTCAGGATCTGACCGAAGCCTTCCAGTTCGCCGCAGAAGGTAAAGTCGTACCGAAAGTCACCCTGCGCCCGCTGGGCGATATCAACGCCATCTTTAAAGAGATGGAACAGGGGCAGATTCGCGGCCGTATGGTCATTGATTTCCGCCGCTAATCGTCGGACCTCTCCCCGCTGCGGGAGAGGTTTCATTTCCCCTTTACACGCATGGCCCCGTTGCGCAACCGTACATCATCACCAGCGGAAATAGCGGCACCAGCGGAATCAGGGCGATCTCTCCCAGCGGGCTAATGGTCTGCGTTGTATCGTTAATTGACACCACCACCGGGCTGGCAAGCCGATAAGCGTCATCCAGCTCATTGGGATCAACGGTTGACCAGAAACCGGTCGCTTTAAACAGCACGCCAAGATGCTCGTTGTCCAGTGCATTCGCTTTATATTGGTTGGTTAATAAAGTTTGTTGGCTCGCATCCAGCCTGCGCTTGTCGAGCACCACCAGATATTCCGCAACAACCTCATGCTGTTTCACGACAAAATTCACCCGTACGCCGGATGCGACCTTATTGAAGCGTTCGTAGAAAGTATTATAACGCTGGTACTCCTGCGGCACCCCTTTACGGAAGAATCGATAGCTGTATTTATTTGAATTGACAATGATGCCCGACTCAATAGGTTTAACCTTAATAATGGTATCGGTAGAAGGCAAATTGGGTGCACTGGTACAGCCCGCCAGCACCGTCACCGCCAACATCAGTAAATACTTCAGCATCGTTGCTATCCCTTTATTACGCTGACTATCTCTCAGCCATTAAATTATCCATCATGAGTTTCAGCTGAAAGGCATGGAAATACCAGCCCCTAAAAATCGATCAGGGTATAAATGCTTTTTATGCAAATGCTTAGCGCAAATCCTCACTTCCTTTGTTAAAACGCGCGCCCGATGATGACCAAACAATAGATAACAAAGGAATTCACCATGCACACCCGTTTTCGCCTGCCCGCGCTGGCGGCACTTTTTTTAAGCGGCGCCTTTTCCGCGTGGGCCGCCGATGCGCCGGTTAAAGGCGGCACGTTAATTTATCTGGAGCAACAGCCGCATACTAATCTTTATCCGCCGGCCGGCGGGTTCTATCCCAACGGCGGTATCCTGAATCAAATAACCGATAAGCTGACCTGGCAAAATCCCGAAACCCTACAAGTCGAACCCTGGATTGCCGAAAGCTGGAGCGTTAACGCCGATAAAACCGAATATACCTTTAAGATTCGCCCTGGCGTCACCTTCTCGGACGGAACCCCGCTTGACGCCAATGCGGTTGCCAAAAACTTTGATACCTACGGGCTTGGGAATAAAGCGCGCCGCCTACCGGTTTCCGAGGTGATTAATAATTACGATCGCAGCGAAGTCATCGATCCATTGACGATAAAATTCTACTTTAAAAAGCCCTCGCCGGGATTTCTGCAGGGCACCGCGACCATCGGCTCCGGACTGGTTTCCCTCAGCACCCTGGCGCGTAATTTTGAAGAGTTGGGGGACGCCCGCCATATTATTGGTTCCGGACCTTTTACGGTTAAAGATGAAAAACCGGGGCGTGAACTCACGCTGGTCGCGCGTAAAGATTATCAATGGGGGCCAAAAAGCCTCGCCCAGCAGGGACCAGCCAATCTCGACGGCATAACCTATATCGTCACCCCGGAGGATGGCGTGCGTATTGGCGCGCTGCTGGCGGGACAGGCCGATTTTATCCGCCAGGTGCAGGCCTACGATGAGAAGCAGGCCACCGATGCAGGCTTTAAAATCTATGCCGCTCCGACGCGCGGCGTCAACGATAGCCTGAGCTTCCGCCCGGATAACCCGCTGGTTGCCGACCTGCGCGTGCGCCAGGCGCTGCTGCACGCCACCAACGCGAAACAGGTGGTCGAAACCCTGTTCTCCGCCAACTATCCGCAGGCCACTTCCGTCATCGCCAGCAGCGCGGCCGGATACATAAACCTCAGTGATAAGCTGGCTTTCGATCCGGCCAAAGCGAAACAGCTGCTGGATGAGGCGGGCTGGAAACCGGCCGCCGACGGTATACGGGTAAAGGATGGTCAGCGCCTGGCGTTAACCGTCTATGAATCCCTGCCCCAGCCGCAAAACAAAGAGGTACTCCAGCTTATCGCCCAGCAGTGGCGTCAGGTCGGCGTTGCGCTGGCGGTCAAAGCCGGTGATGCCGGTAGCCGTACGCTGGACAGTCTCGACCCGTTGAAAACGCCGCTCACCGTGTCGGAAGTGGGCCGCGCCGACCCTGACGTGGTGAAAAGCATGTTCTTCCCCATTAACCGCGACGCGCTGCTGCAAAAAGGCGGCTCCAGCGACAAAGTGCAAAGCTTCCGCGACGATAAGCTCAACGCGCTGCTGACCGCGATCTCAGCCGAAGTCGAGCCGCAAAAACGCCTTCAGCTCACCGGCGACGCCCAGCGCTACCTGCTGGATAACGCCTACGTGATCCCGATATTTGAAGAGCCGCAGGTCTTTGCCGGCGCCCCCTGGGTGAAAGGCGTCAGTTTTGAAGCGGTAGGCCGCCCGTCGTTCTACGGCGCGTGGCTGGAAAAGCACTAAGGAGCCCGCGATGAGCCACTATCTTCTGCGGCGCTCCGGCCAGGGACTACTGGTGCTGTGGGCGGCGTTTACTCTCTCCTTCGTCCTGTTACAGGTGCTGCCCGGCGATGCGGTACTGATCAAGTTTCAGAACCCGGATCTGGGACTGAGCCCCGAGCAGATCGCCGAAATGCGCCTCGCCTACGGGGCCGATAGCCCGCTGTGGAAGCAGTATTTCCACACGCTATGGGCCATGCTACGGGGCGATTTTGGCTATTCGCTGCAGGCCGGGCTGCCGGTCAGCGCGCTTATCGCCAGCAACCTGCCGGAGACATTAAGCCTGGCGCTGCCCGCCTTTGCGCTGGCGGTGGCGCTGGCGTTCACCCTCGCCTTCGCCTCACGGCTGCCGGGTTTGCGCTGGCTGAGCAACACGCTGCAATCGCTGCCGGTGCTGTTTATCTCGCTGCCAACGTTTTGGCTCGGGATCGCCCTGATTCAGCTTTTCTCCTTTCAGCTGCGCTGGATCCCGGTGATCAACCCGGGTCCGGTTGAGGGCTTGATTTTGCCCATTATTGCCGTCGCGGTGCCAATTTCCGCCCCGCTGGCGCAAATCCTGATGCGCAGTCTGGATCAGGTCGCCGCACAGCCATTTGTCGCCGTTGCCCGTGCCAAAGGCCTGAGCGAAACGGGCGTTCTGTGGCGGCACGTTACCGGCAACGCCCTGCTGCCGGTACTCAATATTGCCGGTCTGCTGCTGGGGGAACTGATCGCCGGCGCGCTGATTACCGAAACCGTGTTTGGTCGCGGCGGTCTGGGACTGCTGACGCAGCAGGCCGTCAATAATCAGGATATCGCGGTGCTGCAGGCGGTGGTGATGATCTCTGCCCTCGGTTTCGTACTGATTAACCTGCTGGTCGACCTGCTGATGCCGCTGTTCGACCCGCGCCTGAAAACCGTTATCGGAGGTGCCGTATGAGCCTGGTGGATTACGCAATCGCCGCGCGACGCCGCAGGATAAACTGGCGTACGCTGCGCGTTCAGCCCGGCCTGCTGCTGGCCTGGGCGATAACGATCGTTGCCGCGCTGATGGCGATCGCCCCGCAGCTGTTTACCGCTTATAACCCGCTGGAGGGACTTCCCGGCGCCCAGCGGCTGGCGCCGCAGGCCGGCCACTGGTTGGGCACCGACCAGCTGGGTCGGGATCTGTGGAGCCGCATCGTTTACGGCGCCGTGCATTCCCTCTCCGCCGCGCTGGCGGCGGTGGCGATCGGCCTGTTCATCGGTACCGCGCTGGGCACCCTGGCCGGTGCGCTGGCGGGACGCGTGGAGTCGGCGATCATGCGACTGGTTGACGTGCTGCTGGCGATCCCCGCTTTGTTATTGTCGCTGACGGTCATCATCCTGCTCGGTTTCGGCACCCTTAACGCCGCCGTCGCGGTCGGCGTCGCGGCAATAGCCAGCTTTGCCCGCCTGGCACGAGCGGAAGTGGTTCGCATGCGCCACAGCGACTTCGTCGAAGCGGCGTACGGCAGCGGCGGCACTTTTTTCGCCGTTTTCTGGCGGCATATTCTGCCCAATTCGCTCACTGCGGTACTGGCTTTTGCCACCCTCCAGTTCGGTCAGGCCATTCTGGCGCTCTCAACCCTGAGTTTTCTCGGCTACGGCACGCCGCCGCCGGTACCGGAGTGGGGGCTGCTGATCGCTGAGGGCCGGAACTATCTCTCCACCGCCTGGTGGCTTACCACCCTTCCCGGCCTTGTGGTGATCGCCGTAGTGCTCGCCGCCAACCGCATCAGCCGTCAATTTAGCGGAGAACGCCCATGAATGTTTTGACCGTCGAGAATCTGCGCATCAGCTATCGTTCGCAGCGCGAATGGCGCGAAGTGGTGCACGACGTCAGTTTTGCGGTAAAACGCGGCGAAATGCTGGCGTTCGTCGGCGAATCCGGTTCGGGTAAAACCACCACCGCGCAGGCGATTATCGGCCTGCTGGCGGATAACGCGCGCCGGGACAGCGGGCGCATCTCGATTAACGGCGAAGATATCAGCGGCTGGTCCGCCAAACGCCTCGACGGCCTTCGCGGCGCGCGGATTAGTCTGGTGCCTCAGGATCCGGGCAACTCCCTGAATCCGGTAAAAACTATCGGCGCTCAGGTGGGCGAAATTCTGCGCCTGCATCAGCAAAGCAGCGCCGCAGAGCGTAAAGCGCAGGTGCTGGCGCTACTGGCGAAGGTTGGGCTGAGCCACCCGGAACAGCGCATCGATCAATATCCTCACCAGCTTTCAGGTGGTATGAAGCAGCGGGTGCTGATCGCTATCGCCATCGCCCTGAAACCCGATTTAATCATTGCCGATGAGCCCACCAGCGCCCTCGACGTGACGGTACAAAAACGGATCCTCGACCTGTTGGACACGCTGCGCCGGGAGTCCGGTACGGCGGTGCTGTTCGTCACTCACGATCTGGCGCTGGCGGCGGAACGCGCCGACCGACTGTTGGTCTTTCGCCACGGCGAAATTCAGGAACAGGGCGCGACCGTCGATGTGGTGCGCACGCCGCAGCACGCCTATACCCGCCAGCTGCTCAGCGATCTCCAGGGTTCGACGCTGACCATCCCCCCGGCCAGCGGGCGCGTGCTGGCGACCCCGGCGATCCGCGTAGAGGGCATCAGCAAGCGTTTTTCGCTAGGCCGCGCGCATTTACAGGCGCTGGACGCCGTGAGTTTCGAGGTGAAACGGGGCAGCACCCACGCGCTAGTCGGTGAGTCCGGCTCCGGCAAAACCACCCTTGCGCGGATCCTGCTGGGGTTCGAAAAGGCCGATGTTGGCCATATCGCTATTGACGGTATTGATGCCGGGCATCTCAGCCGCGAGGCGCTCCGCCAGCTGCGGCGTAAAATACAGTTCGTCTACCAGAACCCCTTTGCGTCCCTGGATCCGCGGCAAACGCTGTTTGAGATTATCGAAGAGCCGCTAAAAAACTTTGACCGACTCAACGCCGAGACGAGACGCCAGCGCGTGGAATCGGTCGCCGCCCGCGTGGCGCTCGCGCCGGAGCTGCTGTGGCGTACCGCCCGCGAGCTATCCGGCGGCCAGCGTCAGCGGGTGGCCATCGCCCGCGCGCTTATCCTTGAGCCAACGATCCTGGTGCTGGATGAAGCGACCTCAGCGCTGGACGTCACGGTGCAGGCGCAAATTCTCGCCCTGCTGCAGCAGCTTCAGCAGCAGCTCGGGCTGAGCTATCTGTTTATCACTCACGATTTGGCGACGGTGCGCCGTATCGCCCACAGCGTGACGGTGCTGCGGGCGGGCCAGGTGGTTGAACATGGGGATGTCAGCCGTCTGTTCAGCGCCCCGCAGCATCACTATACCCGCGAGCTTATCGCCGCGATTCCCCACTTTTCATCCCTGAGCAAGGAGGTTGCATGACGCGTAAACGACTGGGCTTTTTCACCCGCCTGCTGGACCACGCCACGCCCAAAGAGCGCTATCGGCTGGCCACCGAGCAAATTCGCCACGCCGAACGCCTTGGGTTCGACAGCGCGTGGATTGCGCAGCACCATTTTCATGAGCACGAAGGCGGCCTGCCATCGCCGCTGGTTTTTCTCGCCCATGCGGCAGCGCACACTGAACGCATCCGTCTGGGAACCGCTATTATCACTCTGCCGATGGAAAACCCGCTACGGGTGGCGGAGGATGCGGCGGTGCTGGATCTGCTCGCCGATGGGCGGCTGGAGGTGGGCTTCGGCTCCGGCGGTACCCCCACCTCGTTTTTACCCTTCGGCCTGAC
Organism: Klebsiella sp. BDA134-6; assembly: GCF_015601345.1. Classification (NCBI taxonomy): domain Bacteria; kingdom Pseudomonadati; phylum Pseudomonadota; class Gammaproteobacteria; order Enterobacterales; family Enterobacteriaceae; genus Klebsiella; species Klebsiella sp. BDA134-6. The sequence continues at coordinate 2,850,937 of NZ_CP064784.1, read as the reverse complement.
GATCGACCAGCGCAGCGCGGTGTTCGCCGAGCACCTGCATCTGATTCAAAGCGCCTGGCGCGGAGATTCGCTCGCCCATCCGGATAATCATCTTTACCCTCCGGCGCCGCAGCTGGCGGAACGTATCTGGATTGCCACATTTTCCGTCGACGGCGCGGTCCGCGCCGCGCAGGCCGGACATGGACTGATGCTCTCGCGAACCCAGCCGCGCCCGTCCGGGCAACCGATGCTGCCGCTGGACGCGATTCAGAATCCGATTATCGACGCCTATCTCGCCGCGCTGCCCGCGGGCGTCGCGCCGCGGATCCTCGCCTCGCGTACCGCTTTCGTCGCCGACAGTCAGGAGTACGCGCTACAGGTCGCCGAACCCGGTTTACGCCGGCAGGCAGCCCAACATCGCGCCGCCGGCCATGAAATTATTGGTGACACTGTCACCGAATTTCTACCGCAGCTTGACGCTCACGTTGGCGACCCCTCACACGTCGCCGCCTCGCTGGCGCGGGATAGCGTGCTGCGGCGGGTGACCGATATTTCGTTTCAGGTGCACTCCGTTGAACCGTCGCACCGGGACACGCTGCGTTCCCTTGAGCTGATCGCTCAGCACATTGCCCCTTCAGTTACATAAGGAGTCACCATGACGCTAAGTCAGGATATATTGGCCGAACTGGCAGAGATTGCCCCCGATTCCGCTTTAGCCGCGGCGCGCGCCGTGCGCGAGGCGGCCACCCGCCACGCTCAGGGAAGCTATGAAACACTGTTTGGTCAGCAGGATAACGACTTTCCGCTCGATGAGCGTTTTGCCGTTGCCGCCAGGGTCGCTAAGCTGCATGAGAGCGATGCGCTGGCGGCCCACTATGCCGGTTTTGGTATCGCCGACCCCACATCCCCGCGGCTGGCCCCGGCGCTGGCCTTTGCCCGACTGTTAACCTTTACGCCTGTGGAGGCCACGCCATCGCCGCTGGAGGCGTTAATCCGCGCCGGTTGGACCCTGCGCGGCATCGTCACCCTCGCCCAGCTTATCGCCTTTGTCAGCTTCCAGAGTCGGCTGGTCACCGGGCTGCGCCTGCTTAACGGCAAAAGCATTACTGTCGCACAAACCCCGGTCGCGGCTGGATTCTGGCATACCTCGCCGCAAACCCTCAGCGGTAAGCGCGCGCCAGTGCGATTTACCCGCGACGAACTGCACTGGGAGCCCTGGCTGGCGGCTAAACCGCTGGCGGAGTTTACCCCGGATGAGCAGGCGCTGCTGGCGAAGTTCGGCCATAGCGATTCCCCCTATTTCCGCCTGCTGGCGCGCAACCAGCCGGTACTGGAGCAGCGTACGTTAACCGACAAAGGGATTTTTTATACTCCCGGCGGCCTGCCGCGCGCCGAACGCGAGCTGGCGGCGACGGTGGCGAGCAAAGTTAACGGCTGTATTTATTGCGCGTCGGTGCATGCGCGCAAGGCCGCGCAGCTGGCTAAGGATGAAACGGCGGTAGAAACGCTGCTGGCGGTGACGCCCGGAGAGAACCTAAGCGACGGGCAGACGCCGGGCTGGCAGGCGCAAATCGATTTCGCCGCCGCGATTTCCGTTACCCCGCCCGCCCTGGGCGCCGGACACCTTGCCGCGGTCGAACAGCAGGGCCTGGATACGCTCGCTCAGCTGGATTTACTGCAATCGGCAGCGTTCTTCGCCTGGGCCAACCGTTTAATGTTGACCCTCGGCGAACCCTGGCAGGAGTAAATGAATCAGGCCGGACGCTGCTGATAGCGGGCATAAATCAGCAGCGAACTGAGGGCAAGAAACGAGAGCAGAGCGGCCGGTAAGGCAACGGAACGCCAGCCAAAATCGGCCGTAATCATCATTCCGCCAAACAGCGCGCCGATGGCGCTACCGAGATTAAAGGCTATCTGACCGCCCGCCGCGCCCAGCATCTCGCCGCCTTTGGCGTTTTGCAGCAGCAGAATTTGCAGCGGCGCCGACAGGGCGAACAGCGCCGCGCAGCAAATAAACGCCAGGGTTAATGAGGCGGCTTTATGCTCAGCCAGCAGAAAGATCAATAATAAGGTCACCACAATAACGCCATCGGTAACGGCGGCAATACGCAGCGGGCTGAAGCGAACGGAAACTTTACCGCTAAAGAGATTTCCGAGAACCATCCCGAGGCCCACCAGCATCATAATGAATATCATGGCGCTCTCACCGAAACCGGAGACGTTAATCATAAACGGCTTAATATAGCTAAACCATGCGAATACGCCGGCATTGCCGAACATCGTGGCGGCAAAAATTAACCACGGCGCGGGCGATTTTAAAAAACAGAACTGCGAGCGCAGGCGCGCCGTGGATTTATCAAACAGCGTGGGCACCCACCAGGCGATGGATACCAGCACCGCGATATCAAACACCGCAATCGCCAGAAAAGTATAGCGCCAGCTAAACTGATGGCCGAGCCAGGTCCCGGCGGGCACCCCCAGCAAATTGGCGACCGTCATCCCGGCGATCATCCCCGCCACCGCCGCCGTCACCTTTCCTGGCGGGGCGATTTTTGACAGGATAATCGCCCCTACGCCAAAAAATGCGCCGTGCGGAAAGCCGGAGATCAGACGGCCCAACGCCAGCATCGAATAGCTGGAAGATAAAGTGAAGATGGCATTGCCGATAACGCACAGCGCCACGAGAAACAGCATAACCGACTTTAACGAAAAGCGGCTGGAGAACAGCGCCATCACCGGCGCGCCGATCACCACGCCAAAGGCATAATATGAGATCATATTGCCCGCGGCGGGAATAGATATGCCGACATCATGAGCGATTTCAGGTAATACGCCCATAATGCCAAACTCCGCCATCCCGAGACCAAAGGTGCCAAGCGCTAACGAAAAAATAGTCTTTTTCATACAACTAATCACTTGTTATAAAATATACTGGCGGCATTATTGTGCATTATCAAACGGCAGACCAGATAAAAACGCCGGGTGGCATATTTATCCATAAAACGGCGCGGTTATTTCATAAGCTTATTCGCAAGTCGGTTATTAATTGCGCATTATCTCAAGGTACTCATTATTTCGAAGGTCGGATTACCATAAAAGCGATCGCCAGGACATTCTGTGACCAGCGGCTGGATTGCAACTATAAACCGTGTGGCAATGCCGACCCAGGACCACGCTTCCACAAAAGTGCCATCTTTTTCATATCGTTGCTGTTCTCTGGAACCCGTCTCGCAAACCTGCTACAACCAGGTGAGTCGGTATTGTTTTTTAAAGTGATAGGTTGATAATTGAAGCACACCACTTATGGAGGCCATAATGAAACTAAACGATATTGAAAACCTAACCGTCAAAGCCCCTCCACAGAATCCATGTCAGGCATCTGACGATCGCGATGAACAGTACCAGAAGGACAAGGAGTTTATGCAGGCAATGAATGAATTTACTGCTGAAGCCGGCCTGTTATCTGATGACCCCTTCTTTGAGGGACTGTGATGAGCTTACAATTTGATGTTTATCGCAATCCATCGGAGAGAACCAATCAGCTACAGCCATATATTATGGTTATTCAACATGATTATTACTGTGATTTGTCTACCAGACTTACTCTTCCATTAGGCTATAGTACTCGGCTGGCAGGATACTACCACTCCGCGTCTCCACGGATAAATATTAATTTTCAATCTTTATTCCTGAATACACCAGGGATCACCAGTGTAGAAAAGAGCAAATTAAAAAAGAAGCATTTCGTCTGTAATTTAAAAAGTAGCCACGGAGATGTTATTTCAGCCATCGATGCTCTTATTACCAATACCTGACCCGCTCCGGGTTTAACCGGAGCGGGTTTACGACTCAGAACTTATTTCAGCCCTTCGCAGCTCTCTTTCTTCGCTTCCTGACGCTCCACCTCGCGATACCAGCGCGGATGATGCTTCTTCGCCCAGCGGCGACTCACCTTCCCTTCGATCATGCCTTTAATCGATCCCTTTACCCAAAACGCCATATACATATGGATCAGAATCGCATGAATAAGAATAATCGCCGAGGTCGCGTGAATCAGCAGGCTATAGCGAATCACCTGAATCGGGAAATAGTGGGCAAACCAGGGTCGCCAGATAATCACCCCGGTCACCAGCAGCACAAAAATCATGCTCATAATGGTCCAGAACATCATTTTCTGCCCGGCGTTATATTTCCCTACCCGCGCCACTTTATGCTCGTTGCCTTTCAGCACCTCAATAATCCCTTTGAGCCAGGGAATATCCTGCTTATCAGGAATATTGTGGTGGACAAAGCGCACAAACATAAACATCAGGGCCACGAAAATCAGCACCCCGAAGAACGGATGCAGAATACGCCCCATCTGCGGTGTACCGAAGGTTTCGGTCAGCCACTGCAGCGTCGGGAAGAAAAACGAGATCCCCGAGAGCGCCACCAGAAAGAAGCAGATGACTACCGTCCAGTGACAGGCGCGGTCAATAAACTTCGTGCGCACAATCATTTTCGATTTACTCATCGTGCTCCTCCTCTTCGTCACCCGCTTCCTTGTTCGGCCCAATCCCGATGTAGTGATAAATCAGCCCGGCAAAGGTGGCGATAAATCCGACCGCCGAGAGCGGCTTCAGCGCGCCTTTCCACAGGTTGATCGCGGTATCGATCTGCGGCGCTTTCGCCAGGTTATGGTATAGCTCAGGCTGGTCGGCATGATGCAGCACGTACATCACGTGCGTGCCGCCGACGCCCGGCGGGTTATACACCCCGGCATGGGGATAGCCGCGCTTCTTCAGTTTTTCCACGCGCTCGTTAGCCACCTCCAGCATCTCTTTCTTGCTGCCGAAATGAATCGCGCCGGTTGGGCAGGTTTTCACGCAGGCCGGTTCCTGGCCGACGCTGACCCGGTCAACGCACAAGGTGCACTTATAAACCCGGTTATCCTCTTTATTGAGGCGCGGGACGTTAAAGGGACACCCGGCGATGCAGTAGCCGCAGCCGATGCAGTTTTCCTGCTGAAAGTCGACGATGCCGTTGGCGTATTGAATAATCGCCCCGGCGGACGGGCACGCCTTCAGGCAGCCCGGGTCCTCGCAGTGCATACAGCCGTCTTTGCGAATCAGCCACTCCAGCTTGCCGTTCTGCTCGGTTTCGCTAAAACGCATTACCGTCCAGGATTTGGCGCTCAGATCGGCGGGATTGTCATACACGCCGACGCAGTGCCCAACCTCATCGCGAATATCGTTCCACTCGGAACAGGCCACCTGGCAGGCTTTACAGCCTACACAGGAGGAGACATCAATCAGCTTCGCCACTTCCGCCTTAAAATCCCGCGCGCGCGGCGCGGGAGTTATCGGGTTGGTGGCGGAGCGTTTAATAATGTCCTGGGTTTCCATCGCCATTGATTCGCTCCTTACGCTTTCTCGATGTTGACCAGAAACGCCTTATACTCCGGCGTTTGCGAGTTGGAATCCCCCACGTTCGGCGTCAGGGTATTGGCGATGTAGCCTTTTTTAGCTACGCCTTCAAAACCCCAGTGCAGCGGGATACCGACGGTTTCCACCTGCTGGCCGTTAACGTTAAGCGTGTGCAGACGACGCGTCACCACCGCCACCGCGCGAATAAAGCCGCGTTTGCTGCTGACCGTCACCCGATCGCCGTTGGCTATCCCCTTCGCTTTCGCCAGGCCTTCGCTGATTTCGACAAACTGTTCCGGCTGCGCGATGGCGTTGAGCAGCGCATGCTTGGTCCAGGTGTGAAAATGCTCGGTCAGGCGATAGGTGGTGCCGACGTACGGGAATTGCGCCCTCTTGCCTAAACGCAGGGCATCCTCTGCATACAGCCGCACCACCGGGCTGGAGATCACGTTCGGGTGCAGCGGGTTGGTGCCAAGCGGCGTTTCCATCGGCTCGTAGTGTTCCGGGAACGGGCCTTCCGCCAGCTTATTCAGCGCAAACAGCCGCCCCATCCCTTCTTGCTGCATAATAAACGGCCCGGTATTGCTGCCCGGCGGGGCGTTATTAAAGTCCGGAATATCGTTACCGACCCACTTGCTGCCGTTCCAGCGGATCAGCATCCGCTTCGCATCCCATGGCTTGCCGTTGATATCCGCCGATGCGCGGTTATACAGCACCCGCCGGTTGAGCGGCCACGCCCACGCCCAGCCGAGCGTGTTGCCAAGACCTGACGGATCGGCGTTATCGCGGTTGGCCATCTGGTTGCCCTGCTCGGTCCAGCTGCCGGTATAGATCCAACAGGATGAAGCGGTGCTACCATCATCGCGCAGCAGCGCGAAGCTGTTCAGCAACTGGCCCTTCTTCGCCAGCAGCACACCGTTGGCGTCGTATAGTTCTTCCAGTGCATAGCCGTTGTTCTCTTTGGCGATTTCCTCAGATTCGGGATGATCCGGCTGCTTGTAATTCCAGCCCATCTTCAGCAGCGGCTCGACGCCTTTGCCACCCTCGGTGCGATACATCTCGCGCAGACGGTGATAGATCCCGGCAAGGATTTCGCCATCGTTACGCGCTTCCCCCGGCGCATCCTGACCTTTCCAGTGCCACTGCAGCCAGCGCCCCGAGTTGGCGATCGAACCATCCTCTTCGGCGAAGCAGGTAGACGGCAGACGGAAGACTTCGGTCTGAATCGCCGCCGGGTCGACATCATTCGACTCGCCGTGGTTTTGCCAGAAGGTCGACGTTTCGGTCACCAGCGGGTCGATCACCACCATGTACTTCAGCTTGCTCAGGCTGCGGACCACCTTGTTTTTGTCCGGGAACGAAGCCACCGGATTGAAGCCCTGGCAGAGATATCCCGTCACCTTGCCGTTATCCATCATATTGAAGTACTTGATAACGTCGTAAGCCTGGTCCCACTTCGGCAGCCAGTTAAAGCCCCAGTCGTTCTCTTTTTGCGCCGCATCGCCGTAGAACGATTTCATCAGGCTGACGAAGAATTTCGGATAGTTGCTCCAGTAGTTCACCTGGTCCGCCAGCAGCGCTTTCGGCGTATTCGCCGTCAGATAGCTTTGCAGATCCGTCTGCTGTTCCGACGGCAGCGTCAGGTAGCCCGGCAGGCTGGTCGATAGCAGCCCTAAATCGGTAAGCCCCTGGATATTGGAGTGTCCGCGCAGCGCATTCACGCCGCCGCCCGCCATCCCCATATTGCCGAGCAGCAGTTGGATCATCGCCATGGTGCGGATGTTCTGCGCCCCGACGGTGTGCTGCGTCCAGCCCAGCGCGTAAAGGAAGGTGGTGGTCCGGTCCGCCGCGCTGGTTGAGGCCAGCACCGCGCACACCTTGAGGAAATCGGCCTTCGGCGTGCCGCAGATATTCTCCACTACCTCCGGCGTATAGCGCGAAACGTGCTGCCGGAGCAGATTCCATACGCAGCGCGGATGCTGCAGGGTTTCATCGCGCATGGCGTAGCCGTTTTCGTCGAACTGATAGTTCCACGACGATTTATCGTACTGACGCTTTTCGGCATCGTAGCCGCTGAACAGGCCGTCTTCGAAGGCAAAATCGTCGCGCACCAGCAGGCTGGCGTTGGTGTAATGCTTCACATATTCAGCGTTGATTTTGTTATTTTCGATCAGGTACAGCAGCACGCCCGACAGAAAGGTAATGTCGGTGCCGGAACGAATCGGCGCATAGATATCGGCCACCGACGCCGTACGCGTAAAGCGCGGGTCGACGACGATAAGCAGAGCGTCGTTGTTGTTTTTCGCCTCCATCGCCCAGCGGAATCCCACCGGATGGGCTTCGGCGGCGTTACCGCCCATCACCACCACGACGTTGGCGTTTTTGATATCCACCCAGTGGTTGGTCATCGCACCGCGACCAAATGTTGGAGCAAGACTTGCTACCGTTGGTCCGTGTCAGACGCGCGCCTGGTTGTCTACCGCCAGCATACCGAGGGAACGCACAAACTTCTGCGTCAGCATGCCGGTCTCGTTGCTGGCTGCCGAGGCGCACAGCATCCCGGTGGTAAGCCAGCGGTTTACCGTGACGCCCTGCTCGTTTTTCTCCATAAAGTTGGCGTCGCGGTCGGCTTTCATCAGCCTGGCGATACGCTCAAACGCCTCATCCCAGGAGATGCGCTGCCATTTATCCGCACCCGGCGCGCGGTATTGCGGGTAGCGCAGGCGGTTATCACTGTGGACGTAGTCCAGCAGTCCGGCCCCTTTCGGGCATAGCGCGCCGCGGCTTACCGGATGATCCGGGTCCCCCTCGATGTGATAAAGCGCTTCTTTCGCGTTCTTCGCGCCGTCGCCCAGGCTATACATTAATAGCCCGCAGCCTACGGAGCAGTATGTGCAGGTGTTGCGGATCTCTTTAGCGCGCAGCAGCTTGTAATTACGCGCCTGAGCCAGGGCCATTTTGGGCGCAAAACCCAAAGCAGCGGCTGTTGTTCCGGCCATACCGCCTGCGCAGATTTTAAAAAACTTTCTGCGGCTGACGTCCATTGTTCCCCTCCATGCGGGATGTTTATTCATCGCGGAGGGCAAAACTAACAGCAATATCCCTGTTTTATTTGCGTCAAATCAATGTCGAAAACTGACGCCCCCTTAATAGTCAGCGGCGCCAATTTTTATTACTCCGATAGTATTAAGCATGGTGGAAAATATCCCCCCGACGGCAGTAAAAAGTGTTATAAAACCCGACTGCGTTTGAACCAACATCAGGTTAAATATGGAGAAAAAGAGAGCCACGCTCATTGGATTGGCCGCTATCGTACTCTGGAGCACTATGGTCGGGTTGATTCGTGGCGTCAGCGAAGGTCTTGGCCCGGTGGGCGGCGCGGCGATGCTCTACAGCCTGAGCGGCATGTTGCTGATCTTTACCGTCGGCTTCCCGCAAATACGCCAGATTCCCCGCCCTTATTTACTGGCGGGGAGCCTGCTGTTCGTCAGCTATGAAATTTGCCTGGCGCTGTCGGTTGGCTTTGCCGGTACCCGCCAGCAGGCTATTGAAGTGGGGATGGTCAATTATCTCTGGCCCAGCCTGACGATTTTATTCGCCATTCTGTTTAACGGCCAAAAAAGCAGCTGGCTGGTTATCCCCGGTTTATTACTCGCTATATTTGGCGTCACCTGGGTATTAGGCGGTGAGCATGGTCTGAATATAGACGAAATTATCAGCAACGTGATCTCCAGCCCGCTGAGCTATATTCTGGCGTTCATCGGGGCGTTTATCTGGGCGGCCTACTGCACGGTCACCGCGAAATACGCCAAAGGCAAAAACGGGATTACGCTGTTTGTTCTGCTCACCGCCCTGACCCTGTGGCTGAAATTCCTGTTCAGCGATCAGCCGCCGATGGTCTTTAGCTGGCCGGTGACGATCAAGCTGATCGCGCTATCCGTCGCCCTGGGGTTTGGCTACGCGGCGTGGAACGTCGGGATCCTGCACGGCAACGTTAGCCTGCTGGCCGCCGCCTCTTACTTTACCCCGGTGCTCTCATCGGCGCTGGCGGCGGTACTGCTCAGCGCCGCGCTATCGTGGTCGTTCTGGCAGGGCGCCGGAATGGTCTGCGCCGGTTCCCTGCTCTGCTGGCAGGCAACCCGGCGCTAAAGCGGAGGCGGCGAACGCCTTAATGGCCGACACGATCCGCGACTGACTTCAGTCCCATCCCTGATGGCAATTCCCGGGATGGGCACCTCTTCAATCATCTGGCTGCCGGCTGGCAAAGGGTTAGTTGAGCTCCGGCGCTTTTGCCAGGCTTCGCCAGATCCCCGCCGCCAGCAACAACAGCAGGACGCCAGCCGTGGCCAGCACGGTGCTGTGCGAGTGAATAAACGCCGTCTTCGCCGCCTCAAGCAGGCTTTGCGCCGGAATGGCGGGCAGCGACTGCGCCAGCTTAATCGCCTCGCTGATGGAGGAGGACGCCTGCTCCGCCGCCGCGCCCTCAATACCCCACGGCAGGACGATTGACGAAGTGTAGCTGCGGGTCAGGATCAGGCCAAACAGAGCAATGCCCAGGCCCGCGCCCAGTTCATAGGCCATGGTTTCGATGGCCCCCGCCGCCGCCGCTTTCTCCTTCGGCGCGGCGGCCATGATCGCCGAGCTGGAGGCCAGCAGCGCGCTGGCAACGCTGAAGCCCAGCAGCGTCATCAGTCCCCAGGCCTGCCACTGCTGCGTACTGAAATCGGTCATCGACAGGCCGAGGAAGCTCAGGGCGCTCAACAGCATTCCGCCGGTGGCGACCTCGCGCAGCCCCAGACGCGACACCAGCATGCCGGCAATCGGTCCGCTGAAACCGCTCGCTACCATCACCGGCAGCATAAACAGCCCGGCTTCAAAAGGCGTTTTGCTATGCACAAACTGCAGCTCCTGCGCCATCAGCAGCTCAAAACCCACTAGCGTAATCAGCGCGGTCATCGCCATCATCACCCCGCTTAAAATAATGCGATGGGTAAACAGACGCATATCGACCATCGGACGGGTTGCCGAGAGCTGTTTGCGCACGAACCAGAACAGCATCGCAGCGCCCGATAGCGCCACCAGCCCGGTTAACCACAGCGCCATTTGCCCTTTGAGCGCCGTCTTGGCGCTAAACACCAGCATCAGGATGGCGGCGATGAGGATCAGCGCCTGGAAAAAATTAAGCGGCTGCTCGCGCCGCGCGGGCTGGCGCGGCACCACTTTGGCGTTAATCGCCATCACCAACAGCACGATCGGCACGTTGATCAGGAATACCGAACCCCAGTAAAAGTGCTCCAGCAGCATGCCGCCAATCAGCGGGCCGAATGCCGCGCCGCCGGAACCGACCGCCGCCCATAGACCCAGCGCCATATTGCGCTGTTGCGCTTGCGAAAAGGTGCTGCGGATACCGGCAAGGGTCGCCGGGACGATCATCGCCGCCCCCACCGCCAGCAGCGCGCGGGAGGCAATCAGCGTCTCTGCGGTAGGGGAAAACGCCGCCGCCAGCGACGCCGAGCCAAAAATACCGCTGCCGAGCAGAAGCAGCCGTTTAAAGCCGATTTTATCGCCCAGCGCGCCCATAGGCAGTACCATGCCTGCCATGACCAGCGAATAAATATCAATAATCCACAGCAGCTCGTTGCCGCTGGTGCCCAGCGCTACGCTTAGCGTGGGCGCGGCCACGTGGAGAACGGTGGCGTCAATCGCCACCGGGATATAAACCAGCAAAATCGCCATCAGCGTCAACCATTGCCGAGACATACTACATTTCCTCAAAGTTAAATATTGGACAGCTGTCCAGGAAAGCGATCCTGCCGGAATGTTGAACGAGTGTCCAACTTTTTGTTACTATCGGCAAAAAAACCAGGGTCACAAACGTTATGAGCTACTTAAATCGCGATGCGCGTCGGGAAGTTATTGTGCAGGCGGCCATGCGCGTGGCGCTTCAGGGCGGGTTTAGCGCCATGACCGTTCGCAATATCGCCGCCGAAGCCGGCGTTTCCGCCGGCCAGCTGCACCACCATTTCACCTCCGCGGGTGAGTTAAAGGCCCATACCTTCGTGCGCCTGATTCGCGAAATGATGGATATGCCGCTGGTCGCCGACGATGCCACATGGCGCGAACGCCTGTTTTCTATGGTGGGCAGCGATGACGGCAGGCTTGAGCCCTACATTCGTTTATGGCGCGAAGCGCAGCTGCTGGCCGATAGCGACGCTGATATTAAAGGCGCGTATCTGCTGACGATGAGCATGTGGCATGAAGAGACGCTGAAGATAATCCAGCGCGGCACCGAAGCGGGTGAGTTCAGGCCAAGGGACCCTGCGGAGAGTATCGCCTGGCGGCTTATTGCCCTCGTCTGCGGTCTGGATGGTATTTACGCCCTGGGAATGAAGGAAATTGATGATGCCGCCTTTAATCAACATATCAATCATTATATTTCGATGGAATTATTTTAATCAGGGTTACACTTTGTAACAAATAATTCCCACCTATTCTCCGCGCGTCTCTTTTAGATGCGCTTTTCTTATCTATTCTTCATTCATTACAACAAATACATCCCCCATCCCCTGGTTTTATTTCTTTTATTAATTTGCTGTTTTACAAGTTTATTCTTTTTGACTGACGACTGTTCATTCGAGGGCAATATGCAGAGCAAAAATGAGAAAAAGAATCATTATCTTTTAAAAGAGTGGAAACCGGAAAACGCGGCATTTTGGGAGAATAAGGGAAAGAAAATAGCCCGCAGAAATCTTTGCATTTCCGTAGCTTGTCTGCTACTCGCTTTTTGCGTCTGGATGCTATTCAGCGCCGTCGCCGTTAATCTCAATAAGGTTGGTTTTAATTTTACCACCGATCAGCTTTTTTTATTAACCGCCCTGCCTTCGCTCTCTGGCGCAATATTACGCGTGCCCTACTCCTTTATGGTACCTATATTTGGCGGGCGCTACTGGACGGTATTAAGCACGATTATTCTGGTAGCGCCCTGTATCTGGTTGGGAATAGCCATACAGAATACCGCTACTCCTTTTTGGGTATTTATTACGATTGCATTACTCTGCGGTTTTGCCGGGGCGAACTTTGCTTCCAGCATGGGAAATATCAGTTTTTTCTTTCCTAAAGCGAAACAGGGCAGCGCTCTGGGCATCAACGGCGGCCTCGGTAATCTTGGCGTCAGCGTGATGCAGATGATCGCCCCGGCAGCGATTTTTGTGCCCATTTTCGCCTTTCTTGGCGTACACGGCGTGCCTCAGGAAGATGGTTCGATCCTCGCGCTAAGCAACGCCGCCCTTATCTGGGTTCCGCTGCTGGTGATTGCCACCTTCGCCGCCTGGGTAGGCATGAACGACATCGCCAGCTCGAAGGCTTCCATTCGCGAACAGCTCCCGGTGCTTAAACGCCCGCACATGTGGCTGCTGAGCCTGCTCTACCTCGCCACCTTCGGCTCGTTTATCGGCTTTTCCGCCGGTTTTGCCATGCTGGCGAAAACCCAGTTTCCCGACGTTAACATCCTTAAGCTGGCCTTCTTCGGGCCGTTTATCGGCGCGCTGGCGCGATCGTTTGGCGGCATCATCTCCGACCGCCTCGGCGGCGTGCGGGTGACGCTGGTCAACTTTGTGTTGATGGCGCTGTTTACCGGCCTGCTGTTTCTCACCCTGCCCGGCACCGGCTCAGGCAGCTTTCTCGCCTTTTACGTGGTGTTTATGGGCCTGTTTCTGACCGCCGGTCTCGGCAGCGGTTCCACCTTCCAGATGATCGCCGTGATCTTCCGCCAAATCACCATCGACAGCGTGAAGAAACGCGGCGGCAGCGATGAGCAGGCTCAGCACGAAGCGGTGACCGATACCGCGGCGGCGCTCGGATTTATCTCCGCCATCGGCGCGATTGGCGGCTTCTTTATCCCGAAAGCCTTCGGCACCTCGCTGGCGATGACCGGCTCCCCGGTCGGGGCGATGAAGGTCTTCTTTGTATTCTACGTGGTCTGCGTGCTGGTGACCTGGCTGGTCTACGGCCGGCGGAAACCGACGGCGACAAGACAATAACAACATGTTCAACGCAGGTCGTCTCGCTACGCCGGGTGGCGCTGATACGCCTTACCCGGCCTGCGGGCGAACGCCCTGACAGTTTATGGATCAGGAGAAATGTCATGAGTAAACTACTGGATCGCTTTCGCTACTTTAAGCAGAAAGGCGAGAGCTTTGCCAACGGTCACGGCCAGGTGTACAACACCAACCGCGACTGGGAGGACAGCTACCGTCAGCGCTGGCAGTTCGACAAAATCGTCCGCTCAACGCACGGTGTGAACTGTACGGGCTCCTGCAGCTGGAAAATTTACGTCAAAAACGGGCTGGTGACCTGGGAAACCCAGCAAACCGACTATCCCCGCACCCGTCCTGACCTGCCGAACCACGAGCCCCGCGGCTGCCCACGCGGCGCAAGCTACTCCTGGTACCTGTACAGCGCCAACCGTCTGAAGTATCCGCTGGCGCGTAAGCGGCTGATTGAGCTGTGGCGCGAAGCGCTGGCCCAGCATCCGGATCCGGTAGAGGCGTGGGACAGCATCATGCGCGACCCGGTCAAAACCCTTAGCTACAAGCAAGTTCGCGGCAAAGGCGGGTTTATCCGTTCAAGCTGGAAGGAGCTGAACCAGCTGATCGCCGCCGCCAACGTCTGGACCATCAAAAACTACGGCCCGGACCGGGTGGCGGGCTTTTCGCCGATCCCGGCGATGTCGATGGTCTCTTACGCCGCCGGTACCCGCTATCTGTCGCTGCTCGGCGGCACCTGCCTGAGCTTCTACGACTGGTACTGCGACCTTCCTCCCGCCTCGCCGATGACCTGGGGTGAACAGACCGACGTTCCCGAATCCGCCGACTGGTACAACTCCAGCTATATCATCGCCTGGGGCTCCAACGTCCCGCAGACCCGAACGCCGGACGCCCACTTTTTTACCGAAGTGCGCTACAAGGGCACCAAAACCATCGCGATTACCCCGGACTTTTCGGAAGTCGCCAAGCTTAGCGACCAGTGGCTGGCGCCGAAACAGGGTACCGACAGCGCGCTGGCCATGGCGATGGGCCATGTGATCCTCAAAACGTTTCACCTTGATACCCCGAGCGATTATTTCCTCAACTACTGCCGCACCTACACCGATATGCCGATGCTGGTGATGCTTGAGCGTCGCGAGGAGGGTTTCTACGTTCCCGGCAGGATGGTCCGCGCCGCCGATCTGGTTGACGATTTGGGCGAAAGCAACAACCCGGAGTGGAAAACCGTTGCCTATAACAACGCTGGTGAACTGGTGGCGCCCAACGGTTCGATTGGCTTCCGCTGGGGGGAAAAAGGCAAATGGAACCTCGAACAGCAGGCCGCCGGGCAAACCATTGAACTCTCGCTGTCGCTGCTGGGTAGCCGTGACGACGTGGTGACGGTAGGTTTCCCCTACTTCGGCGGCAACGAAAACCCGCACTTCCGCAGCGTTAAGCAGGAGCCGGTGACCCTGCATCAGCTGCCGGTTAAACAGCTGCCGCTGGCCAACGGCGAAACCGGCCTGGTGGTCAGCGTCTATGATCTGATCCTCGCCAACTACGGACTCGATCGCGGTTTAGACGATCCCAACGCCGCGCAGGACTTCGGCGAGATAAAAGCCTATACCCCGGCGTGGGCCGAACAGATTACCGGCGTCCCGCGCCAGCACATCGAGCAGATCGCCCGCGAATTTGCCGATACCGCGCATAAAACCCACGGACGGTCGATGATTATCCTCGGCGCCGGCGTCAACCACTGGTACCACATGGATATGAACTACCGGGGGATGATCAATATGCTGGTGTTCTGCGGCTGCGTCGGCCAGAGCGGCGGCGGCTGGTCTCACTATGTCGGCCAGGAGAAACTGCGTCCGCAAACCGGCTGGCTGCCGCTGGCGTTCGCTCTTGACTGGAACCGCCCGCCGCGCCAGATGAACAGCACCTCCTTTTTTTACAATCACGCCAGCCAGTGGCGCTATGAAAAGCTGACCGCCCAGGAGCTGCTGTCGCCGCTGGCCGATGCCAGCCAATTCAGCGGCAGTCTGATCGACTTTAACGTACGCGCCGAGCGTATGGGCTGGCTGCCCTCCGCGCCGCAGCTTGGCGTCAACCCGCTGACGATTAAGGAACAGGCCGCCGCGGCCGGACTTACCCCTGCGGACTACACCGCCCGGGCGCTGAAGTCTGGTGAGATACGCTTCGCTTGCGAACAGCCGGATAACGGCAAAAACCATCCGCGTAATCTGTTTATCTGGCGCTCCAACCTTCTGGGCTCTTCCGGCAAGGGCCACGAGTATATGCTCAAATATCTGCTGGGCACCGACAGCGGCATTCAGGGCGATGAGCTGGGGGCTGCCGACGACGTGAAGCCCGAAGAGGTGGAGTGGCAGACCGCGGCCATCGAAGGCAAGCTCGACCTGCTGGTGACCCTCGATTTCCGCATGTCCAGTACCTGCCTGTTCTCCGATATCGTTCTGCCAACCGCCACCTGGTATGAAAAAGACGATATGAACACCTCAGATATGCATCCGTTTATCCACCCGCTTTCCGCCGCCGTTGACCCGGCGTGGGAATCGCGCAGCGACTGGGAAATCTACAAAGATATCGCCAAAACCTTCTCCGAGGTCTGCGTGGGCCACCTCGATAAAGAGACCGACGTGGTGCTGGTGCCGCTGCAGCACGACTCCCCGGCGGAACTCTCTCAACCCTTCGACGTGCTGGACTGGCGGAAAGGCGAATGCGAGCTGACGCCGGGTAAAACCGCGCCGTCGATCGCCGTGGTTGAGCGTGATTACCCAGCGACTTACGAGCGCTTCACCTCCCTTGGCCCGCTACTCGACAAGCTGGGCAATGGCGGCAAAGGCATTACGTGGAACACCCAGAGCGAAGTCGATTTCCTCGGCAAGCTTAACTACGTCAAGCTGGACGGCCCGGCGAAAGGCCGACCGCGCATCGACAGCGCCATCGACGCCTCGGAAGTGATCCTCGCCCTCGCCCCGGAAACCAACGGCCAGGTGGCGGTAAAAGCCTGGCAGGCGCTCGGCGAGTTTACCGGCCGCGAGCACACGCACCTGGCGCGCAATAAAGAGGATGAAAAAATCCGCTTCCGCGATATTCAGGCCCAGCCGCGCAAAATCATCTCCAGCCCGACCTGGTCCGGCCTCGAGAGCGAGCATGTCTCCTATAACGCCGGCTATACCAACGTCCACGAGCTGATCCCCTGGCGCACCCTTTCCGGCCGCCAACAGCTGTATCAGGATCATCCCTGGATGCGCGCCTTTGGCGAAAGCCTGGTGGTTTATCGTCCGCCGATTGACACCCGCAGCGTCAGCCAGATGAAAGCGATCCCGCCCAATGGCTTCCCGGAAAAAGCGCTCAACTTCCTGACGCCGCACCAGAAATGGGGCATCCACTCCACCTACAGCGAAAACCTGCTGATGCTGACCCTGTCGCGCGGCGGGCCAATCGTGTGGATCAGCGAAACCGACGCCCGCGAGCTGGGTATCGAAGATAACGACTGGATCGAGGCCTTCAACGCCAACGGCGCGCTCACCGCCCGCGCGGTGGTCAGCCAGCGCGTACCGCCGGGGATGACCATGATGTACCACGCCCAGGAGCGCCTGATGAATATTCCGGGCTCGGAAGTCACCGGACGGCGCGGCGGGATCCATAACTCGGTCACCCGCGTGTGCCCGAAACCGACCCATATGATTGGCGGCTACGCCCAGCTGGCTTACGGTTTCAACTACTACGGTACCGTCGGCTCCAACCGCGACGAGTTCATCATGATCCGCAAAATGAAAAATATTGACTGGCTGGATGACGAAGGTCGCGATGGGGTACAGGAGGCGAAAAAATGAAAATACGTTCACAGGTCGGTATGGTTCTCAATCTCGACAAATGCATCGGCTGCCACACCTGTTCCGTCACCTGTAAAAACGTCTGGACCGGACGCGAAGGGATGGAATACGCCTGGTTTAACAACGTTGAAACCAAACCGGGCATCGGCTATCCGAAAAACTGGGAAGATCAGGAGGTGTGGGAAGGCGGCTGGGTGCGTGATGTTAATGGCAAAATACGCCCGCGTCTGGGCGGTAAAATGGGCGTCATTACCAAGATCTTCGCTAATCCGGTGATACCGCAGATTGACGACTACTATGAGCCGTTCACCTTTGATTATCAGCATCTGCACAATGCCCCCGAGGGCAAACACCTGCCCACCGCCCGTCCGCGTTCGCTTATCGACGGCAAGCGGATGGATAAAATCATCTGGGGGCCCAACTGGGAAGAGCTGCTCGGCGGCGAGTTTGAAAAGCGCGCCCGCGACCGTAACTTCGACAAGATTCAGAAGGAGATGTACGGGCAGTTTGAAAACACCTTCATGATGTATCTGCCGCGCCTGTGCGAGCACTGCCTGAACCCGAGCTGCGTCGCCACCTGCCCCAGCGGCGCCATCTACAAGCGTGAAGAAGACGGCATCGTGCTGATCGACCAGGATAAATGCCGCGGCTGGCGTCTGTGCATCAGCGGCTGCCCGTACAAAAAAATCTACTTCAACTGGAAAAGCGGCAAATCGGAAAAATGCATCTTCTGCTACCCGCGTATCGAATCCGGGCAGCCCACCGTCTGCTCGGAAACCTGCGTCGGGCGTATTCGCTATCTCGGGGTGCTGCTGTATGACGCTGACCGCATCGAAGAAGCGGCCAGCACCGAGCGCGAGACCGATCTCTACGAGCGGCAGTGCGAGGTGTTCCTCGACCCCCACGACCCGGCGGTGATTGAAGAAGCGCTGAAACAGGGGATCCCACAAAACGTAATTGATGCCGCCCAGCGCTCGCCGGTGTACAAAATGGCGATGGACTGGAAGCTGGCGCTGCCGCTGCATCCGGAATATCGCACCCTGCCAATGGTCTGGTACGTGCCGCCGCTGTCGCCGATTCAGTCCTACGCCGACGCCGGCGGTCTGCCGAAAAGCGACGGTGTGCTTCCGGCCATCGAAAGCCTGCGTATTCCGGTGCAGTATCTCGCCAATATGCTCAGCGCGGGCGATACCGGCCCGGTACTGCGCGCGCTGAAGCGCATGATGGCGATGCGTCACTACATGCGCTCGCAAACGGTGGAGGGCGTTACCGATACCCGCGCCATCGAGGAGGTGGGCTTAAGCGTTGAGCAGGTCGAGGAGATGTACCGTTATCTGGCGATCGCCAACTACGAGGACCGCTTCGTGATCCCGACCAGCCACCGCGAAATGGCCCGCGATGCTTTCCCCGAGCGCAACGGCTGCGGCTTTACCTTCGGCGACGGCTGCCACGGCTCCGACAGCAAATTCAACCTGTTCAACAGTAGCCGCATTGACGCCATCAACATCACCGAAGTGCGCGATAAAGCGGAGGGAGAATAATGCGAATCCTCAAAGCGATCGCCCTGCTGCTGGAGTACCCGGATGAGTGTCTTTGGCAGTGCAAGGACGAGGTGCTGAGCATAGTACGTCACGACGCCCCCCTGCTCGACGACTTCGCCGCGGAGATGCTGAATGCCCCGCTGCTGGACAAGCAGGCCGAATGGTGCGAAGTGTTCGACCGGGGCCGCGCCACGTCGCTGCTGCTGTTCGAACACGTGCACGCAGAGTCCCGCGACCGCGGTCAGGCGATGGTCGACCTGCTCGCACAGTATGAAAAAGCGGGCCTGGTGCTCGACTGTCGCGAACTCCCCGACCACCTGCCGCTGTATCTGGAATACCTCAGCATATTGCCGGAAGCCGAAGCCCGCGAAGGCCTGCAAAACGTCGCGCCGATTCTGGCGCTGCTGGGCGGGCGGCTAAAGCAGCGCGGTGTCCCCTGGTATCAGTTGTTTGACGCCCTGCTCAGCCTGGGCGGGATCCCGCTATCAAGTGACAGTGTCACGCAGCAGGTCAACAACGAGTCCCGCGATGACACCCGACAGGCGCTGGATGCGGTCTGGGAAGAAGAACAGGTGAAATTTATCGAAGACAACGCTACGGCCTGTGACAGCTCACCGTTACAGCAATATCAACGACGCTTTAGCCAGGACGTGGCGCCGCAGTACGTCGACGTCAGCGCGGGAGGCCCGAAATGATACACTACCTGAACGTCTTTTTTTACGACATCTACCCCTACATCTGCGCAACGGTCTTTTTTCTCGGCAGCTGGCTGCGCTATGACTACGGTCAGTACACCTGGCGCGCTTCCTCCAGCCAGATGCTGGATAAACGCGGGATGGTGCTCTGGTCGAATCTGTTCCATATCGGCATACTCGGCATTTTCTTTGGCCATCTCTTCGGTATGCTAACGCCGCACTGGATGTATGCCTGGTTTTTGCCGATTGCGGTCAAGCAGCAGATGGCGATGGTGCTCGGCGGCGTGTGCGGCGTTCTGACGCTGATTGGCGGCGCGGGGTTGCTCTGGCGCCGTCTGACCAACCAGCGCGTGCGCGCCACCTCGACGATGCCGGACATTATCATCATGAGCATTCTGCTGATTCAGTGTCTGCTCGGGCTGAGCACGATTCCTTTCTCGGCGCAGTATCCGGACGGCAGTGAAATGATGAAGCTGGTTGGCTGGGCGCAGGGCATCGTAACGTTCCGCGGCGGCTCGTCAGAAATGCTCAGCGGCGTCGCCTTTGTCTTCCGCGTGCACCTGGTGTTGGGGATGACGATTTTCCTGCTGTTCCCGTTCACCCGACTGGTTCACGTCTGGAGCGCGCCGTTTGAATATTTCACCCGCCGCTACCAGGTGGTGCGTTCAAGACGCTGAGCAAAATCCGCAATCATCCCGGGTGGCGGCGTAAACGCCTAACCCGGGCTACAGGATCGCAGATAGCTGTGAAGCTGTAGCCCGGCTAAGCGTAGCGCAAGCCGGGAAACATCGACGTTTGACAGTAACGGTTCCTGAATGATATTTATTTTCCGGCCTCGGGATGGGTATCAAACGCCGCCATCACCGCCGCCAGCTCTGCTTCGCTGAAGCCGTATTTGGCATCATCGACCCCAAGACCAAAACGCGTTTTCAGCGCTTCATACAGCGCCGGAACATCCGCTAAATCCAGCTTTTCGACCACATGGTTTTTATCCCAATGGGTAAAGTGGAAATTGGTCAGCGTCATCTTGCCGCCGTCCGGTAAATGACGGCACATCAGCAGGTGGTGGCGAAAGTGCGACTGCGGCCAGTGCGCCGACCAGAAGTTGCCCATTACATAGTCGGCAGCGTACTGGCGACCTAAATCAAAATGGTACATCGACTGCCAGTGGCCGTGATGGCTAAACTGCAGCGCCCACTCATCCCCTTCGTTAATCAGGCGATACTCGCCGTGCGGTGTGGCTTGTTCAATATCCGCCAGCAGCTTAATCGGCGCGGTGAGGGTCTGGCCGCCGAAGCCGACATCAGCAATCCAGCGTTCCCCTTCCACCTCCACCAGCAGCAGCCGGTGGGTTCGCGGCGGCATATGCGGCGGATTGGCCAGCACCACGCGGCCCAGCAGGCTGCGCACGTTAAAACCGATCTCGCGCAGCGCCCTCTCCAGCAGGCCGTTTTGCTCAAAGCAATAGCCGCCGCGGCGACCATGAATCAGCTTCTCCTCAAGGGTACGATCGTCGAGATGAATCTCTCTGGGCAGCAGCACATCGAGATTCTCAAAGGGGATGGCGCCATTATGATGGATATGCAGTTCACGCAGGGTGTTCAGAGAAACATCCGGGGTACCCGCCCAGCCCAGGCGAGAAAAATAGGCGCTTAAAAATGGACTCATCAATGCCTCCAGCAATCGGTGTCCGACATTTATAGCCTTTTTTTGTCGCCAGATGGCGTATTTTGTGCGATCGGCGTTATTCGCGCGCGCCCCGCTGCATCAACGCCAGCGCGCTGAGCATCAGCCCCAAACCGGTAAATAGCGTCAGCGAGGCCATCGCCATGCCTTGTCCTGGGGATCCTTGCTCAAACTGACGCCAGATAAACACCGCCACGGTTTGCGTCCCGGCGGGGGCCAGCAGCAGCGAGGTCACCAGCTCGCGGGAGGCGATGGCAAACACCATCAGCATCGCCGCCAGCAGCGCCGGGAACACCAGCGGCAGGACGATCAGGCGCAGCGCCTGCAGGGGCGTCGCGCCGTGCACCCGCGCGGCGGGCTCAAGGTTATGACCAAGCTGGCGCAGCGCGCTGCCAACGTAGCGCACCGGCCACGGCAGCAGCAGACAGCAGTAGGAAAGCAGCAGCATAAACCAGGTGTTGTAAGGCGACACTGGCCAGAACGGCTGGTTCCACAGCAGAATCAGCCCGACGCCGACCACCACGCCCGGCAAAGCCGCCGGCATCAATGACAGCGCATCGACGATCGCGCTACCCTTTATTTTCTGCACCAGCACCAGCCACGCCGCCAGCAGGCCAATGACGCCGACAATCAGCGCCGAAGCCAGCGCCAGCGAAAGGCTGGTACCCAGCGCCGACAGCGCGTCGCCCTGCTGGGCAAACAGCGCCGTGAAATGGCGGAGGGTAAAGTTATCGCAATGAATACCGCCCGACAGGGTACCCATCAGGCTGGTCAGCACCATCGATGCTCCCGGCAGTATCACGGCCACACCCCCGACGCTCACCATTAACAGCGCCGCAGGAAGCGCCAGCCAGCCCAATTCCGCCCCGCTATTCTCCCCCGGTTTGCCGGTGACGCTGGTGACCTCTTTATCGCCAGTCAGCCGTTTTTGCAGCCACCAGGCCAGCAGCGCCACCGCCATCAACAACAGCGACAGCAGCGAGGCGCCGGGAAGATCGATAGGCCAGTCGGCGAGCTTTTTCTCGATTCCCACGGTGAGCATCAGCAGACCCGCGCGCGACCCGAGGGCCGCCGGAACGCCGTACTCTTCAATCGCCAGGGTAAACGCCAGCAGCATCCCCGCCGCCAGCGCCGGTGAAAGCATCGGTAGCGTAATGTGCCAGAACGCCCGCCAGGCGCTGGCCCCGTGCACCCGAGCGACGATCGCCAGCCGCTGACCGCTCGCCAGCAGGCTGCGCGAAACGGCAAAATAGACCACCGGGAAAATATTGAGCGTCATCACCAGCACGATCCCGCTGCGGCTAAACAGCAGATCGTTGAGATCCCAGCCGGTTAGCTGTTGCAGATAGCCGTTGCTTTGCAGCAGCAGCGTCCACGCCAGGGCAGCGATATAAGGTGGCGTAAGAAATGGGATCAGAAACAGCAAATCCCACAGCCGCGGCAACGGCAAATTAAACAACCCGCGCAACACGCCCAGCGGCAGGCCGATCAGCACGCTCATCAGCGCCACGCCGCAGGCCACCCACAGGGTACCGCCGAGCATCATTGGCAGCTGCGGGTCGGCAATCAGCGCCGCCACGCCGCTAAACGCGCCCTCCAGCGACCCGGCGCTAAACCGGGGGAAAATCGCCTGCAGAATAATAAAGAGCAGCGGCAACGCCACCAGCACCAGCAGCGCCGCCAGCGTGCCAGCGGAAATCAGTTTCTGTTTCACGGTATTTTCCTGGATACGATCTTCCCCGGCTCGCGCTGCGCTTAGCCGGGCTACCGGTTCACAGCCGTCTGCGGTCCGGTAGCCCGGACAGGCGCGCCAGCGCCGCCTCCGGGGAGTGTGCCTGAGCAAACTTTCGCAACCCGTGGGATGTCGGTTTACTGGGCGAAAAGCGTATTAAAGCGGGACAGCACCGCGCTGCGTTCGCTCTTGCCATCGCTGACGGTTGGCAGAATTTTCAGCTCGTTGAGCAGCGGGCGCTTCGCCGGAACATCGCTGCGGGCAGGCATCAGCCAGGCGTCGGCGACCAGCGCCTGGCCTTCCGGCGACAGGACATAATCAACGAAGGCCTTAGCATCTTCGGCATGCTGGCTGGTTTTGAGGATCATCATCGGCCGCGGGGCAATGACCGTGCCGCTGGCCGGGAAAATCACCTTCAGCGCTTCGCCCTGATCGATATTGCCGTATGACACATAATCTACCGCGCCGAATACCGCCGCTTTCGCCCCCTGCATCACCGGCGTCACCGCCTGGGCATTCGGCCCGCTGACCACCATGCCATTCTTCTTTAAATCATCAAACAGCACCCAGGCTTTATCGCCCATGCCATTCTGTAACCCGATCAGCAAATCCAGCGATGCGCCGGAAAGCGCCGGGTCCGGCGTCGTCACTTTGCCTTTAAACGCCGCTTCGGTCAGGTCGCGCCACTCTTTTGGCTCCGGGGTGCCGCTTTTGGTATTCCAGACGATCCCCAGCGCCGAAATCCCCTGGGCAACGTAATCGGTGGATTTCAGGTTGGCCGGGACCTTATCGGCATTGGCGCTCTGATACGGCAGCAGCCAGCCGCGGAGATGCAAATCTTCTGCGGTATCCCAGGAGGCGGAAATCAGCACATCCGCCTGCGGGTTAGCCTGTTCGGCCTCAAGACGCGCCATCACCTTACCGGTGGTGGCCTGGAAAATATTCACCTTAACGCCGGTTTTCTGCTCATAGCCGCTGGCGAGGCTTTTCGCCAGTGAGCCCGGACCGGCGGTATAAACGGTGAGCGCGTGGGCGCTGGAGATCATCGTGGCAGACAGCATCATCGCGAGCGCGGCTCCTTTCTTAACGGTCATAACGGTTTTCATACGGATTCCCCTGAGGTTGAAGTCACAGCGCGGACGGCGGCAACGCAGCCCGCGGATAAATGCACAATCTTGTCGGCCAACAGTTCGGCTTCGCGACGGTCGTGGGTGACGTAGACGGCGGTGATGCCCAGTTGGCGCAGCAGGCGGCTCATTTCAATGCACAGCGACTCGCGCAGCTCGCTGTCGAGATTGGAGAGCGGCTCGTCGAACAGCAGCACGCGCGGTTCGGCGACAATAGCGCGGGCCAGGGCAACGCGCTGCTGCTGGCCGCCGGAAAGCCCTGACGGTTTGCGGTCGGCGAAGCCGCTGAGGCCGACCATCGCCAACGCCTCCTCGACCCTTTGCTGACGTTGCTGACGCCCGACGCCGCGCATACGCAGCGGAAAAGCCACGTTCTGCGCTGCCGTCATATGCGGCCATAGAGCGTAATCCTGGAAGACCATACCGAGATCGCGCTGCTCCGGCGGCAAACCCCAACCGGTTTTCGCCACAAGGCGATCGCCAAAGTGAATACTGCCGCTGGCGGGTACGGTTAATCCGGCGAGCAGGCGCAGCAGCGTGCTTTTACCGCAGCCAGAAGGCCCCAGCAGCGCAACAATGCTGCCCGCATCAATTTGCAGATCGATCTGATTAAGCACGGTGTGGGCGCCGAAGGCGAAAGAGACGCCGTCGAGTTTAATGCTGGTCAGCGCGCGCATTATCGCCCTCCCGTTGGGAAAGCGAGGCTCTGCCCGCGGTCAACATCCGCCGGCGCGCGCTCACCTGAGATAAATTCAGGGGAGCTAACATATTGTTATCCTCTTTGGGACTTAGTGACGCCGACTATAGGGAGCCTTGATGACGTATTGATTACATTTTCATTGCGGATTAACGTGTTGTCTGGCATCAGACCCATTTACCAAGGAACGCATATGAGCCGTTTTCGCCACGTGGAACTCCAGTACGCCAGTCGCCTGCTCAACCATGGCCCGACCATTCTGATAACCAGCTATGACGCCCGGTCTCAACGCCGCAACGTGATGGCCGCCGCGTGGTCGATGCCGGTGGAGTTCGCCCCGCCGCGGCTGGCCATCGTGGTGGATAAAAGCGCCTGGACGCGGGAAATTATTGAGCGTAACGGCACCTTCGGCATCGTCGTCCCGGGCGTCGAGGCCGCCAGTTGGACCTACGCGGTCGGCAGCATCAGCGGGCGCGATGAAGATAAATTTAACGCTTACGGTATTCCGGTGGTGCAAGGCCCGGAGCTGGGATTACCGCTGATAGAAGAGAAGTGTCTGGCGTGGATGGAGTGCCGACTGCTGCCGGCAACGGCGGCTCAGGAGCAGTACGATACGCTGTTTGGCGAAGTGGTTTCCGCCGCCGCCGATGAGCGCGCCTTCGTCACCGGCCGCTGGCAGTTCGACGACGATAAAATTAATACCCTGCATCATCTCGGCACCGGCAATTTTGTCGCCAGCGGTCGCCACGTGCGCGCCAATACTCCGGAAGAGTAGAGCCCCTCCCCTGTGCGGGCCGGTTCTAAAGGCCTGCACAAAGTGCTGACCAGGAATTCACCAAAACGGCGTCGTCAGCTTGTTTGCATTCTCCACGGCGGGTTTCAAAACGCCTTTTACGCTTGATCGCCTGTCGCTTTATGCATATAGTTAGGCGCCATACTATATGTCGGAGGCCGCTATGGAACTTGAACAGAAATACCTTTCTCTACTACAGGAGGCAGAGCGTCACCAGCTTACCGACGTGGATAACATCCGTCTCTGTTTTCAGACCCTGTCGCTCGCCGCCGCCATCGATCGCGATTGTGCAACGCTGCTGGCTCCGTGGGGATTATCCGAAGGGCGCTTCGTGCTGCTGTTTTTGCTTGATGCCGCGCCAGACGGCCTGGCCCCCAACGTGCTGGCGGAAAAAGCGGGCGTCACACGCGCCACCATTACCGGCCTGCTTAACGGCCTGGAGCGCGACCAGCTTATTGAGCGCCATGCCGACCCCCTTGATGGCCGGGCCATGAGCATTGCCTTAACCGCAGAAGGAAAACAGCTTATCACCCGCGTCTTCGCCCAGCATAGCCGCTGGATTGGCGGCTTATTCAGCCATCTCTCGGCGCAGGAGCGCGGCCAGCTGTCCGAACTGCTGACGAAGGTCGCCGCCGGGACGCTGGCAGGTAAAGGCGTTCCCCCTTGTGGCGGATAAGCCTGAAGCTATTTCGCAGGCGCTCTGCGCGCAAGGACTCACGGCGTCGCCTCCATCCACCACACATCGTATCTGCCAACGGGCGATACGAAATTTCACTTGAGGAGCAACAGATATGCCCCACTATTTAGTCGAACTTTATACGCCCAATGCAGCCTGGCGCGGCCTGTCCCCGGAGCACCGTCAGCAGTTTATCAGCGGCATTCAGACGGCAATGGGCGGCCTCGCGGGATCCGGCATTGAACTATTGACGCTGGCGGAAACCGATACCGCTGTCGACCATACTACATCGCACCGCTTTTTGGGGATCTGGCGCTTTCCTGACGCACAGGCCCGCAATGCGCTGCTCGCCGGTATCGCCGCCAGCGGCTGGTATGATTATTTTGATCATATTAATGCCGCGGCAGCTACCGGCGGTATGGAAGAACATCTCCGCTCGCTGAGCTGACGCTTCAGTCCCGTCTTCTCCCCGGGGCGGCGCAGAGCGCCTTGCCCGCGCTACCGGACCGCGGACCGCTGCGGACCCATAGCCCGGACAGATGCGCAGTATCGCCTCCGGGGAGAGAACTACCGCTGCAAACGACGCCGGTCTTCGCTGGGGGTCAGGCCAAAGACCTTTTTATATAAGGTGGTGAAGTGATTACTGTTGGCAAAACCGCATAAATAAGCCACTTCGGTAATCGTCATATCGGTTTCGCGTAATTTTACGCGCGCCGAAACTAATCTCAGCCGCTTTAAATAATTATCCGGGGTCAGCCCCGTCGCCTCTTTAATATGACGAAAAGCGGTCCGCGTGGTCAGATGAAATTTATCCGCCAGCTGCTGCCAGTTATGTTCTTCAAAACAGTGCTCCTGCAGCCAGGTCAGCAGCTTATGCAGCTTATATTTGGTATTACTGTATTCGGCTTCAGTTTCCGCATGCAGAATCGTCGTCACCAGCTGGAAAAACGCGGCTTCCCTCAGGGCGATATTTCCCGGCTGCCGCAGCGGGTGTGAAAAGATTTTATCAACCAGATCCTTGCAGGTATGGCGAGTGTCCGGAGCCAGCCAACCGTAGCAGGACGCATTCTGCGCAGAGAAAGTCTGTAATAAGGTATCGAGAGGCTGTAAATATTGGAACTCAACCAGCGGGTTAATCAATATGTTAATTAACTTCAGCGTTCCCAGCTCATCATAATAATGTACATCGCCCGGCTGAACGTAAAAAACGTCCCCCTGTTGAATATATAATGGCCGGCCATTAATAACGTGTAAACCGTGTCCTTGCTCAACGAGCACCAGTTCAGCAAATTCGTGACTGTGTTCATGGCTATTATCTTCCGGGTCACTGGCGTACATCCCCAGCTTATCCTGAGGATGGGTGAAATAATACTCAACGGTTAACATCATCGATCAAGTCCAAAACAACATACGGTGCATGGGCAAGATAATGCATTTCACCGGCGGCCACGAGTCAGATTTGTGGAATTGTGATCGCCAACCCGCCCACCCCATTATCAGTGCCATTTTGTCAAATGCATTGGCATTGCCAGAGTGGTTGCCGCGGGCGGCGGCGTCTTATGCTGCGGACAATTAAACACAGAGGACGCAGTATGTCACAGGCAATTCAGCATAATTCTCAGGTCACGATGACTCGCCACCCGCATTTTTTACGCATCGCCGAGGCGCTCCGGCCCGCGCTGCGCCGTGAGGCGCATCTGCCGAGCGCGGTGGTGGAAGCCCGCGCCGACGCCGCGGCGCTCTTTGGCTGGCGCGCCGAGCCGGTGAGCACCCTGGCCGCGTTTTACCAGCGCGAGCTGACCAGCGGCGATAGCGTCATTATTGATTTTGGCAGCCATTACGTTGGCTACCTGCATTTTCTCTGCCGGAGCGCCGGGAGCCCGCCGGACGCTCCGGCTCATCTGCAATTCACCTTCGGCGAAACGCTGAGCGAAGTGTGCGAACCGTTCAGCGATTATCAAGGCTGGCTCAGCAGCAGCTGGCTGCAGCAGCAAGATCTGTGGCTTGATGTCCTGCCCGCCGAAGTTGACCTCCCGCGCCGCTACTGCTTCCGCTACCTGAAGGTGGAGGTAAAAGCCGTTTCGCGCAAGTTTCGTCTGCAGTTTGACCAGATCCAGGTTAATGCCGTTACCTCAGCCAGCGGCGCATGCCCGGCGGCGGCAACCTCCGACCCGCAGCTCCAGGCCATCGATAGCATTGCCGTTCTGACCCTACAAAACTGCATGCAGGAGGTGTTTGAAGATGGGCCCAAACGCGACCGCCGCCTGTGGCTCGGCGATTTACGCCTGCAGGCGCTGGTGAACGAGGTCACCTTCGCCCGCCACGATCTGGTGCGCCGCTGTCTGTACCTTTTCGCCGGGCATACTCGCGAGGACGGGATGGTGTCGGCTAATGTGTTCGTCCAGCCGGATATCGTTGCGGACGATACCTTTCTGTTTGATTATTCGTTGTTTTTTGTCGACGTTCTTTATAACCATTTGCAAAGCGCCGAGGACATTGAAACGGCGCGCGAGCTGTGGCCCACGGCGCGCCGTCAGGTAGAACTGGCGCTAAGCCGCTGCGGCCCCTCCGGTATTGTGCGCGATAGCGACGAATGGTGGGTGTTTATCGACTGGCAAGCGTCGCTGAATAAACAGGCGGCGGCGCAGGGGGTACTGATTTACTGCCTGCAGCGCGCCGTCTGGCTGGCGGAGCGTTTCGAACCTGAGCTG
The DNA here is from genome assembly GCF_015601345.1 of Klebsiella sp. BDA134-6. NCBI lineage: Bacteria > Pseudomonadati > Pseudomonadota > Gammaproteobacteria > Enterobacterales > Enterobacteriaceae > Klebsiella > Klebsiella sp. BDA134-6. The sequence continues at coordinate 2,822,011 of NZ_CP064784.1, read as the reverse complement.
GCCGCAAGCTATCGCCTGCGTTTACAGCAGCTTAAAGCGGCAGCGCTTGATTCGTTCTGGGACGAGCAGCAGGGCTTCTACGTCAGCGGCCCCCAGCGCCAGGTCTCCTGGGCATCGCAAATCTGGCTGGTGCTGGCAGAAATCGGCACGCCGCAGCAGCGACGGGAGATCATGCGCAACCTGGAGAAAAATCCCCCCGCCGTCGCCATGAACACGCCGTATCTGCGTCACCACTATATCGCCGCCCTACTGCAGTGCGGGCTGCGGGATGAAGCGATTGCGCAGCTCAAGGCCTACTGGGGCGCCATGGTCGACTACGGCGCCGATACTTTCTGGGAAATCTTCGACCCGGCGCATCCTGACTTTTCCCCTTATGGCAGCAAACTGATCAACAGTTACTGCCATGCGTGGAGCTGCACTCCGGCCTGGTTTATTCGCCAGTACGGACTTTAACAACAACGATAAGCGAGTGTATTTTTATGGCAGAAACAACCTTTACCCTGTGGCGGCAGCGCCTTGGCTATGGCATCGCCGACCTCTCCTGCAACCTTGTGTGGCAGATGATCTCTCTTTATCTGATGTTCTTTTACACCGACGTGATGGGGCTGCCCGCCTATTATGTTGGCCTGATGTTCCTCGTTACGCGCCTGGTGGACGGCGTTGCCGATGTACTGATGGGGTTGGTTATCGACAATACCGCCACCCGTTGGGGACGCTGTCGTCCCTACCTGTTGATAGGCGCGGTTCCCTTCGGGCTGCTGTGTATTCTGGCCTTCTACGTGCCGGATTTCAGCACCATTGGTAAGCTGATCTACGCTTTTATCACCTACCTGTGCCTGTCGTTTCTCTACACCCTCGTCAACATTCCGTTCTGCGCCATGCTGCCGTTTCTGACGAACGACTCGCGGGAGCGCACCACGCTGTCGGCGGTGCGTATTCTGCTCGGCTCGCTCGGCGCGACTATTGTCGCGGTCGCCACTCTGCCGCTGGTTGGCGCGCTGGGGAAAGGCAATCAGCAGCACGGCTTCTTCTATACGGCGGTGGTTTTCGGCGTTATTGCCACCTTTTTCCTGCTGGTGAGCTTTCGTAATGTTAAAGAAAATATCAGCATTACGCAGGAGCGCATGACGTTAAAACGCGCGTGGGTTAGCCTGCGCGCCAACCGGCCGTGGTTCGTCTTCGCCATTAATATTTTCCTGATGTGGGGCGCGTTCTTCTTCCAGACCGGGGCGCTGGTCTACTTCTTCCACTACTACGTCGGCAATAGCGATCTCACGGCGATCGTCGCCGGGATCTCCACCTTCGTACCGCTGCTGGGTACCCTCACCGTACCGCTGCTCGCCAGCCGCATGAAAAAACGCCACGTCTACCTGGTGGCCAGCGCGATCAACCTGGTCGGCATGGGCATGATGATGGCGGCAGGCGTTAACAGCTGGGGGCTGATCGCCGGCGCGGTGGTGCTATCGCTCGGCGCCGGACAACGCACGGCGATTTACTTCTCCATGCAGGCCGACCCGGTGGATTACGGGGTGTGGAAAACCGGCATCAATACCGCCGGAATTCTAACCTCAATCAACGGTTTTCTCGGCAAAGTGGCCATGGCCGGCGCCGGCGCCATTACCGGCGTTCTGCTCTCTTCCGGCGGCTATATCGCCAACCAGACGCAAAGCGACGGCGCGATGCTGGCGATAAAAGCCTGCTACCTCTATATCCCGGCGCTGCTGATTGTGGCTTCAATGCTGTGGATTGGTCGCTTCTACCGACTCGACGACCAGTACGAGCAGATCCGCGCCGACCTTGATGCCGGACGGCGCGCGCCGTCGGATTCGTCATCAGTCGCCGGAGAAAACCACGCCCTGTAAGGCGCTGCATACCCTTCATACCTCTGAAAAAATAAGGATTACTATGCGTATCTCTTTGATTAGCGCAGCGGTTTGCTGCGCCCTTTTTTCGGCTTACGGCGCGAGTGCGGCCCCGCTCAGCGTTGAACAACGTCTGGCGCAGCTGGAGGCCCGGCTTAACCATGCGGAGCAGGAGGCCGAAGAGGCTAAACGTCGGGCGCAGCAGGCGGAGCTGCGCACCAGCGCGGCAGAACAGCGTGCGGCGGCGGCGGAAAAGCAGGTGCAGACCCTCAGTCAGCGCACCGCAGCGACGGAGCAAAAACAGCAGGCTGCCGACAAACAGCTGGCGAAAACCCGCCTGAGCGATGGCTTTGAATTTAACGCCTACGCACGCTCCGGGATGCTGGTCAACAGCCACGGCAAAGGCGCGCGCGGCGGTCCGGGGATCTCGCCGACCAGTTCGCTCAACGGCGATGCCCACGTTGGCCGTCTCGGCAATGAGAAAGATAACTACGTGGAACTGAGCTTCGGCAAAAAAATGACCTTCAGCGACGGGTCGTGGGCGCACTTTAAAACCATGCTGGCCGACGGCGCGACCAACCCGGATCCGTGGGTGCAGGATAACGATAGCCACCATCTGAACGTACGCCAGCTGTACGTCGAGATGGGTAATTTCGCCGATTTTTCCGGGCCGTTCAGGAGCGCCTCCATCTGGGCGGGCAAGCGTTTCGACCGCGATAATTTCGATATCCATTTTACCGATAGCGATATTATGTTCCTCGGTGGTACCGGCGGCGGGATCAATGACGTCAACTGGAATAGCACGCTGCGCGGCGACTACTCGGTTTATGCGCGCAGCTTTGGCGACCTGGGTAGCGATAATTATGAAGATAACGATATCCAGAACCTGATGTTCACCGCCAACCACTTCTGGAACAACTGGCAGCTGATGACCACGGCGATGACCGCCCAGGGCAATGATGACCTGAAAGATAATACCTCGACCACCGGCAGTTACGCTCTGCGCAGCGATAATACGGCGAAAAACGGCTACTACGCGATGCTGGCGTATCACGACAAACAGCAATTCTATGGCCTCGCGCCGGGCGTATCGGAGAGCGCCCTGCAGTACGGCGGCGGGCTGGGCGCCGAGGCGCGCCAGCCGGGCAGCGACGGCGATCTTACTGAAAACGCCAAATCACTGCGCTTTGCGTCCTACGGTATTTTACCGCTGGGCAAAAACTGGCAGCTTGCGCCATCGATTATCGCCCAGCATAGCGAAGATCGCTACCGCGATGGCGACCGCTACGATTGGGCAACCTTTAACCTGCGGGTTTCCCAGGGCATCACCCGCAACTTCGCCCTGCTATACGAGGCGTCCTGGCAATATATGGACCTGAATCCCAACGGCCGAACCTATCGCTATGACAGCGGCGTGCATCAATACCAGGCGGTGAGCGGCGATTTTTACAAGCTGACCTTCGCCCCGACGTTTAAAGTGGGCGATGTGTTTGATATCAAAGCGAGGCCGGAGATACGTTTCTTTGTCACGTGGATGAATTGGGATAAAGACCTGGATCGCTACGCGATCAACGATGATTTCGGCAGTAAAGGCTTCACCGCCGGAGGAAACTGGAACTTTGGCGTGCAGACGGAGATTTGGTTTTAAGAAGGCAGCCCGTCCGGGGCAAACGCCTGGACGGGTTTATTTAAATACACGCTGTAACTTTGTCACAATGCCAGTTCTGTATGAAGTAAAATAAACTAATAAAATAAAAACCATAACAGGCTATAAAGACAAAGGTTGTTTTTATAATTCCAATAAGTGACTTTCGTTTTTTCTCAACGATGAGAAGATCGTGAAACCTTTCTTGCTGTTGCTCTGGTGTTAAATTATTGAGTATTTTATTTTTTATATCATCGTGAATCTTTTTAAACGTTCGCTTTTCACCTGGAAAGCTACCGTGTAGAAGAAACAAAAAAATAATGAAGAGCATAATAAATGCCAGCATCCTAATATAGGGATCAGTTACTCCCCAGCATCCAAGCGTAGCAATAAAAAGCCAGATACCATGAGTATTTGCTCGCGATCTAAATCTATCGATATGAGCGCTGTATTTCTCGACTTCTGTCAAAATAGATTCATCAGTTTCCATACGTAATACTCTCCTTTTTAAAGACCCTCGATTACGAAAGAGGGCAAATTCTGCCATTTTCCTTTCGAAAAATAACGTTTCAAATAACCTTCAACAAGTTGATAATCAATGGATTGCCCTGAAGCAATAAAAGCAGCTTTCTGGATGCGCCGGTTGGATGACGTCGTTTCGTTTCCCAGCTTTTAACCAGCTCATAGCTAACGCCAACGGCGGCGGCGAAGTCCTGCTGTTTTAAACCGGTGGCTTCGCGTATCGCTTTCACATCAACTTCGCTGAAGGTATGAACGTGGTGCACCTTCGGCGTTAGTTCACCCTTCTCAATCCTGATCATCTCTTCTGCACTAGCCAGCAGATCGGCAAACAATTCGTCTTTCATATACACCTCAGTTGGCTCTCTGGCGCTATCGATGTTTCAATCATTAATAGCACAGCCTCACTTTATGTTTCTTGGCTAGTTTAATAACTCAGCAACCTGCCTTAACATTTTTTTCTGCTCCTGGCTTAATTCATCCTGTTCACTTTTAGGATAGATGAGCGCCAGGTAAATTCTTCCCTTTATCGTTACATTATAGTAAATCACCCGCACGCCGCCGCGCTTGCCCGTTCCGGGACGACTCCAGCCGATTTTACGAAAACCTCCGGTTCCCGAAATGGTGTCACCTGCCTCAGGATCATTGATCAGGATTTCCTGAAAGGCCCGAAATTCATCATCCGGTAACAGCACCTGGCGTCGCTTACTGAAGCCTTGTAGTTCAATAAAAGTAAACATCTCATTCCCTGATGTCCTTACGACTTACCAGACAATATATATGTACTGTGTACAGTAATCAAAGGATTTCATGTACCCGGTACATTGTAACGCGTTGGTCCAGGACAAGACGTATCGCTCATGGCCTGGCTTCAGTGCCCCCGCTCCCGGGGGCGGCGCGATACGCCGGCCCGGGCTACCGGATAGCAGACCACTGAGAACGCGTAGCCCTGACAGATGCGCAGCATCGCCTCCGGGAATGCTGATCGCCTCCGGGGAAGAAACCGGGTTACATGCTATAGCCCGGTTTCTTAATCAACTGTTCCATCTGCGGGGCGATTTCGCTGTCCCACACCTGCTGCCAGTCGCTCGGCTCAACCTGCTTCAGGGCCACGCTCACTGAACTCTCTTTGCTGTTCAGATGGCGAATCAACACCTCGGTAATATCGGCGGCCAGCGCCGTTTTTTGTTCATCATTCAGCTCGCGGGGAAAACATTTTATATCAACGTGCGGCATAGCAGGCTCCTTATTGTCAGGACAATAAAACTATCATAGCAGGCGACGTTCGGTTCTCATTTTGTGCTTTAAATCAGCTCGTTGCGATGCAGCACGGATTGGAGTTTGGGATGGCGATACACCGCATCCGCCACGGCGACGAATTTTGGCGTATGGGCCGCAAACCACTCCCGGCGCGGGCCCCAGGCGCACATCGCCGCAATATAGCAGTCCAACAGGGTTATCTCCGCGCCCAAGGCATACGGCGCGGCGGCAAGTTGCTCCTCCAGCCACAAATAGAGCGATTTGCGATATCTGATGCAGCTTTCCCGCAGCTGCTCTGGCGCATCGGCGGCCCAGCGTTCGGGGTAATCCGCAAAGGTAAAGGTGGGATAGACGTTCGCCACCAGCCAGATCAGCAGACGCTGAAAGGCATGCCGCTGCGGCGATGCGGGCGCCGGGGCGAGATCCGGCCGTCTGTCGAGGATCATCAGGGCAATAGCGGCGGATTCGGTCATCACGCTGCCGTCAGCAAGCGTCAGGGTCGGCACCTGACACAGCGGGTTTATCTCTTTAAGGCGGTCGCGCTGCGGGCCCGGCTGGTCAAAGCCCTCAACGTTAACAAAATGGTACGGGATACCGGCCAGCGTCAGCATCAGTTCGCTAATTGTTGAGCCCCAGCCGGGTACGCCATAGACGGTGATCATATTCTGCGCCCTCGTGAATTTGCCGCTCAGGAACAGAGCGGCGACAGGTTTAGCAATTTTGCAGTATAGATTTGATTAGGCCATGCCGCTATTGAGGCCCCCTCGCACATGCTACACGGCAGAGCTACGCCGACTCGCGCGCCACCAGGTGAAAGCCGATATCAATAATCACGTCCCCTTCACCGCCGCCTTCGATGCGGTCGGCAAGCAGCGTGGCCGCCTGCTCGCCGATGGCGTGACGGTCGACGCTGACGGTGGTGATGGCCGGACGGTTGCTGGCGGCGAAGTCCAGATCGCCAAAACCGATCACCGCCAGATCCTGCGGCACGCGCAGACCCCGGCTTTCAGCTTCCATAATCGCCCCCTGGGCAAGGGTATCAGAGCTGCAGACGATAACGTCAAACTCGCCGCCAGCCACCAGCTCGGCCAGGCCGCGACGCCCCAGCGCCAGTGATGCCGGAAGCGGCACTACGACCTGCGGCGCATCGTCAAGGCCATTTTTGGCCAGCCGGGCGCAGAGCCCCTGCTTTCGCAACGTCGCGCGGGCGTCGCCGGCCCACAGCAGGCCCGGGCGACGATAGCCTTTTTCCAGCAAATATTCGCCAATAGTTTCACCGACTTTTTCATGCGAAAAACCAACCAGCATATCCAGCGGCGTCGGGGTGAGATCCCAGATCTCCACTACCGGCGTAGCGGCGTTGAGAATCGTCTTCTTCAACGCCGGGGCGTGCTGAATGCCGGTCAACACCACGCCATCCGGACGCCGGGAGAGTAAGGTTGCTACCAGCTCGGCTTCGGTCTGTCGGCTGTAGCCCGCTACGCACAGCAGCATATGGTAGCCGCGCGCCGCCAGGGTATCGCTTAACGCCTGGATGGTATCGACAAACATATTGTTGTTGATTTGCGGCACCACTACCGCCACCAGCTTGCTGCGCCTGGAGGCCAGGCCGCCGGCCAGCGCGTTGGGAATGTAGCCCGTCGCCTGCACCGCCTGCATCACTTTCTCGACCGTTTTTGGCCGTACCAGCTGCGGCGTATTCAGCGCCCGACTGACCGTCATCGACGACAACCCGGCGCTACGGGCTACATCATCCAGCGTCGGCGCCCGCGTCGGTTTTCTGCTTTTCACGACTAAGCCCCTGTGTTGAGTCGTTTTCTGTGGGCATTATTGATGATGGCCCGCGCAATTGCCAGCGGCCGCCACGACATCTTCAATAGAATCAACGATCTGAAAAATAAAATGTTATCGCTATCATTATTCTTTGTGAATTTTCACAAACCTATTTGGATCGTGACCTGCACTGCATAATTTTACCCTTTATAACCGCTAATTGTGATCATTTGTACAAATTAAAACCACTGTCGTAGCGCCAGGACAATTTCAGGATTAAAAATGTTAGCGCAAACATTTTATCACTAAAAGGGAACTAACTATGACCACGAGCGCTAATTCCGAGTCCGTGACCTACGCCAAAGCGTCTGGCGTCAAAACCGCCGCTGAGACCGGCGACCGCATTGAACACGTCAAACTGTCGCTGGCCTTTCTGCCGCTGGCGACCCCCGTTAGCGATGCAAAAGTTCTGACCGGTCGGCAAAAACCGCTTACCGAAGTAGCGATCATCATCGCCGAAATCCGCTCCCGGGACGGCTTTGAAGGCGTCGGCTTTAGCTATTCCAAGCGTGCGGGCGGCCAGGGCATTTACGCCCACGCCAAAGAGATCGCCGATAATCTGCTCGGCGAAGACCCCAACGATATCGACAAGATCTACACCAAACTTCTGTGGGCCGGTGCTTCCGTAGGCCGCAGCGGTATGGCGGTACAGGCCATCTCTCCTATCGATATTGCGCTGTGGGATATGAAAGCCAAACGCGCCGGACTCCCGCTGGCGAAGCTGCTCGGCTCGCACCGCGATTCCGTCCAGTGCTACAACACCTCTGGCGGCTTCCTGCATACGCCGCTGGATCAGGTGTTGAAAAACGTGGCTATCTCCCGTGAGAATGGGATTGGCGGGATTAAGCTGAAGGTCGGTCAGCCGAATACCACTGAGGATATTCGTCGCCTGACGGCAGTGCGCGAGGTGCTGGGCGATGATTTCCCGTTAATGGTCGACGCCAACCAGCAGTGGGATCGCGAAACCGCCATCCGCATGGGGCGCAAAATGGAGCAGTTCAACCTGATCTGGATTGAAGAACCCCTTGACGCCTACGACGTTGAAGGCCACGCGCAGCTCGCCGCCGCGCTGGATACGCCGATTGCCACCGGCGAGATGCTGACCAGCTTCCGCGAACATGAGCAGCTTATCCTCGGCAACGCCAGCGACTTTGTTCAGCCGGATGCGCCGCGCGTCGGCGGGATCTCCCCGTTCCTGAAGATTATGGATCTGGCGGCGAAGCACGGTCGCAAGCTGGCCCCGCACTTTGCGATGGAGGTACACCTGCATCTCGCCGCCGCCTACCCGCTCGAGCCGTGGCTGGAGCACTTCGAATGGCTGAACCCGCTGTTTAACGAACAGCTGGAGCTGCGCGACGGGCGGATGTGGGTTTCCGAACGCCACGGCCTGGGCTTTACCCTGAGCGAACAGGCCCGCCGCTGGACCCAGCAAAGCTGCGAGTTTGGTAAACGCCCTTAACCGAATTCCCCGGATGGCGGCGTAAACGCCTTATCCAGGCTACAGGCCCCGTAGCCCGCGCAAGGCGCGTCAAGCGCCGCCCCCAGGAGAATACCGCATTTTCCCGGAGGCGATGCAGCGCATCTGTCCGGGCTACCGGTCCGCAGACGACTGAAAACCTGTAGCCCTCCCGGGGAAATATCTCTTATTGCCTGTACCCACAATGCACAACCCTGCAAAGGAGTTGATTAAAATGCAACAGCAATTAAAACGCAGCAACGTGCGTTACAGTATATTACTGTTTTTATTTCTGGCTACCGTATTTAATTACGCCGACCGGGCAACGCTGTCCGTCGTCGCGCCTATTATGAGCAAAGAGCTAGGCTTTGATCCCGAGGCAATGGGGCTGGCCTTTTCTGTTTTTGGTATCTCCTACGTCATTATGCAAATACCCGGCGGCTGGCTGCTGGATAAATATGGTTCGCGGCTGGTCTACGGCTGCGCGCTCATTGGTTGGTCGATCGTCACTATGTTCCAGGGCACCATCTATCTGTTCGCCAGCCCGCTGGTAGCGCTGGTTATTCTGCGCCTGATGATGGGGGCGATTGAAGCCCCAGCCTTCCCCGCCAACAGCCGTCTGAGCGTGCAATGGTTTCCCAATAAAGAGCGCGGATTCGTCACCTCGGTCTATCAGGCCGCGCAGTATATCTCTTTGGGGATTATTACGCCGCTGATGACCATTATTCTGCATAATTTAAGCTGGCATTACGTATTTTATTATATTGGCGCTATCGGGGTCGTGCTCGGGATATTCTGGCTGGCAAAAGTGAAAGACCCGTCTAACCACCCGAATATTAATCAGCAGGAGCTCGACTATATTCGTGAAGGCGGCGGCGAGCCGGAATTAGGCACGAAAAAAACGCAGCAGAAATTAACCCTCGCGCAGATTAAAAGCGTCTGCGTCAATCGCATGATGATCGGGGTTTATATCGGCCAGTTCTGCGTGACGTCTATTACCTGGTTCTTCCTGACGTGGTTTCCCACCTATCTTTACCAGGCCAAAGGTATGTCGATCCTGAAAGTCGGCTTTGTCGCCAGTATCCCGGCCATTGCCGGATTTATCGGCGGCCTGCTCGGCGGCGTGTTCTCGGACTGGCTATTGAAACGCGGCTACAGCCTGACGACCGCCCGCAAGCTGCCAGTGATCTGCGGCATGCTGCTCTCCTGCGTGATTGTTGTCGCCAACTACACCACCTCGGAAGTGGTGGTGATCGCCGCCATGAGCGTGGCCTTCTTTGCTAAAGGTTTCGGTAACCTCGGCTGGTGCGTGCTGAGCGACACCTCACCGAAGGAAATGCTCGGTATTGCCGGCGGCGTGTTCAACATGTGCGGCAACCTGGCGAGTATTATCACGCCGCTGGTCATCGGCGTGATCATCGCCAACACCCACTCGTTTGATTACGCCATCCTGTACGTCGGCTCCATGGGCGTACTGGGCCTGTTCTCTTATCTGTTTATCGTCGGGCCGCTGGATCGTTTGACGCTGACCCCGCGAGCCGCCTGATTTAACACCCTGGCGAGGATTCGCCCCCGCTGTTTCGCATCACACTCCTGCGAAACAGCGGTTTTTTAGTAGGTTATCCCCGGCGGGTTCACCGTCGATTGCGTCACCTCTTCGCCCTGCTCGCCCCAGCGCGCCAGCACCTTCTGGTATTCCCCGCGAGCAATCGCGCCATTCAGCGCCGCCTGCAGCGCCACCACCAGGCCGTTACCCTTTTTGGTCGTCGTGGCAACGTACGCTTTTTTCGGCCCCAGGCCGACGACTTTGGTTTTGCCGCTGAGCGCCGCTTTATAGGCTGCCACCGACTGCGGCCCAAAGAACACATCCGCGCGCCCGGACTGAATATAGAGGTTGCCCGAAGCGTCATCGGTCAGGTAGACCGGCAGCGCCGGTTGACGCCCGGCGGCTTCATTTTCGGCGTTCCAGCCGAGCAAAATCCGCTCCTGATTGGTCCCGGAACCGACGATCACCTTTTTACCCGCGAGATCCGCCGGTCCGTTGACGCTGGCGATATCACTGGTCGATTTCACGGAAAAGGCCAGCGAATCGACGCGATAGGTCGCAAAATCAAACTTCTCTTTTCGCTGCTCGGTCACCGCAATATTGACCAGCGCCACATCGTAGCGACCGGAAGTCACCCCCAGCGGCCAGTCCTCCCAGGCGGTGGGCACCAGCTTCAGCTTCAGCCCGAGGCTGCCGGCCAGCAGCCGGGCGATATCCGGGTCGCTGCCAATACGCGTGCGGTTATCGCTGGCCAACAGCGCCAGCGGCGGCGAGTTGAGCGCCGAAATCGCCACCGTTAAGGTGCCCGGCTCGACGAAAGCGTAATTTGCCGGGATCTTCGCGATCGCCTGCTCATCACGGTTCACCGGCAGCGGCTGCTCGTTGGCGCGCAGGTCGATAGCCGCCTGCGATGCCGCGGATAAAGACAATAATGTCAGGGCCAAAAGTCCGTTTCTCATGCCGCTAATACCCTCGATAAGAACTGCCGCGTCCGCGGGTGCTGCGGGTGGTTCAGCACGGCGTCGCTGCTGCCCTGCTCGACAATTTTGCCGTCGACCATAAACACCACCCGATCCGCCACCTCTTTCGCAAAGCCGATTTCATGGGTCACCACCACCAGGGTAGTGCCGGAGCGCGCCAGCTTTTTAATCACATCCAGCACTTCCCCCACCAGTTCAGGATCAAGCGCGGAGGTCGGTTCATCAAACAAAATCACCCGCGGGTTCAGCGCCAGCGCCCGGGCAATGGCGATACGCTGCTGCTGTCCCCCGGACAGGTGTCGCGACCAGGCATCGGCTTTGTTGCGCAGTCCGACCACGTCCAGCAGGTCATACGCCCGCGCGATAGCCTCTTTGCGGGTCGCCTGTTTGTGGGCGATGGGCGCTTCAATCAGGTTTTCCAGCACCGTCAGATGCGGGAACAGATTGAAGTTCTGAAATACGTAGCCGACGTTGACCCGCTGGCGGAGGATCTCTTTCTCTTTCAGTTCGTACAGCTTGTCGCCTTTGCGGCGATAGCCGATATAGTCGCCATCGATCTGGATAAAGCCTTCATCGACGCGCTCCAGGTGGTTAATTGCCCGCAGCAGCGTCGATTTTCCCGAGCCGGACGGCCCGAGGATCACCGTTACCGTGCCGGGTTCGATTTCCAGCGACACATCATCCAGCGCTTTATGCCGGCCAAAGTATTTGCTGACGCCGGTAATGGAGATATGACCGTTACGAGAGTGGGACATGGGCAGGCTCCTGCGGTTGTGGGCGGCGAACGGGTTCAGCGCGACGACTGCTGCGGGCGGTATTGACCGCCGAGCGGCGTTCGCTGCGGGCGAGGCCGCGTTCGACCAGATACTGAATCAACGACAGCACGCTGGTGATCACCAGATACCAGGCGGCGCCGACCATCAGCAGCGGAATGACTTCCTGGGTGCGGTTGTAGATCATCTGGATGGTGTAAAACAGCTCCGGCATCGCCAGCACGTAAACCATCGCCGTCCCCTTGGCGAGGCTGATAATTTCGTTAAAGCCCGCCGGTAAAATGGTGCGCAGCGCCTGCGGCAGGATAATGCGCAGGGTACGACGGCTGGCCGGAAGCCCCAGCGCCGCCGCCGCTTCATACTGACCGTGATCGACGCCAAGGAAGCCACCGCGGATAATTTCGGCGGTATAGGCGCTTTGCACGAGTGTCAGCCCGACAACGGCGGTGGAAAACTGCCCCAGCACGTTGATGGTCTCAAAGCTGGCCCAGCTAATGCCGGTGAACGGGATACCGATCGATAACCTGTCGTAGAGATAAGAGAAGTTGTAGAGAATAATCAGCACCACGATCAGCGGCAGCGAGCGGAACAACCAGATATAGCCCCAGGCCAAACTGCTCAGCAACCATGAGCTGGAGAGGCGGGCCAGCGCCAGCAGGCCGCCGAGAATCACGCTCAGCGCCGTCGCCAGCAGGGTCAGCAGCAGCGTCTGCCCGAGACCCTCAAGGATCACCGGATCAAAGAACCAGCGGGCAAAAACGCCCCACTCCCAGCGCGGGTTAAAGGCGACGGACTGAATCACCACCGCCAGCGCCAGCAGCGCCAGCGCCGCGCCGACCGCCCGCAGCGGATAGCGTGCGGGAACAACCTTAATCGTTTCCGGGGTATGCATATTGACTCCTTAAGCGCTCTGGCTTAGCGCCGTGACCGCCAGCGCTTTCGTAAAGCGCAGTCGGCCATCGAACGGCGGCAGGCTGTACTCTTCCGGATCGCGGCTGAGGTCAAACTGCGCCTCGTAGCCCTGGCTCAGGTAGAGCCGCACCGCTTCCGGCTGCCGAAAACCGGTGGTCAAATAGATATGGCTGTAGCCGGCAAGCAGCGCCCGACGCTCCAGCTCCTGCACCACTTTCGCCGCCAGCCCCTGCTGGCGCAGACGACGATGGGTCCAGATACGTTTGATTTCCGCCGTATGGGCGTCTTTCGGTTTGTACGCGCCGGTGGCGATAATTTCGCCCTCGCGCTCCAGCACGATAAATAGCCCCTGCGGCGCCAGATACCACTCGGTCAGCTCGACTTCGGCATCGCGGGAAAAGTAGTCGCCGTAGCGCGCGGCGTACTCGCCAAACAGGCCCTCAATAATCGGCTGCAGCTCCGGCGCTTCCGGAGAGACATCGCGGAATAGATCGCTCATCATGCCTCCTGTTAGTCGCCGAGTCCGGCCGGGTTAATTTCCGATTGCGGGATGCTCTCCACGCCTTCTCCCCAGCGGTTCAGCACCTTCGCGTAGTCGCCGCTGCGGATAGCGCCGTTCAGCGCCGTCTGTACCGGTTCAACCAGGCCGCTGCCTTTTTTCACCGTCACGGCAATATGCGCCGCCTTCGGCCAGCCGCCGTCAACGCTGCCCACCAGCTTCGTTTTACCTGTCAGCGCCGCTTTCCACGCGCCGATCACGTTGGGGCCGAAGAAGGCGTCGGCGCGCCCGGACTGCAGCGCCAGGGTCTGGGCGGCGTCATCTTTGGTATAAACCGGGGTAAACGGCTTCAGCCCCTTCTTGACGTTCTCGGCATTCCACGCCAGCAGAATGGCTTCCTGATTGGTACCGGAGCCGACGATAATCCGCAGCCCGGCGATATCCTCCGCTTTTTCAATTTTGCTAAGCGGACTGCTGCTCTTGACGTAGAAACCCAGTGAATCTTTGCGGTAGGTGGCGAAGTCAAACTTCTCTTTGCGCTCTTTGGTTACGGTGATATTGCTGACCGCCGCATCATATTTGCCGGAGGCGACGCCGAGCGGCCAGTCTTCCCATGAGGTCGGTACCACGTTCAGCTCAAGCCCAAGGCTGTCGGCCACCAGGCGGGCGATGTCCACTTCGCTGCCGAGCAGGGTTTTGTTATCGTCGGAAAACACGGTCAGCGGCGGCGAGTTCAGTGCGGCGACCGCGACGGTCAGTTTGCCCGGCACCGCCAGGTGAAGACCTTTGGGCAGCTGCGCGATAGCCTGCGGGTTTTTCGCCGTATGAATCGGCGTTTTATTAGCTTCAAGGCTCACGCCGGTGCCGTTGATCGTGACGTTCTGCGCCCAGGATGAGGCGCTAACTGCCAGCGCAAGCGCCAGGAGTAGCGATTTTTTCTGCGTTTTCTGCATAGCGGGTTTTCTCTATTATTGTTTTTGGAATTGATTGACGGGCTCTGCCAGCCCTAAGCTTTCGCGCAGCGTGGCGCCGGGATATTCCTGGCGGAATAATCCGCGCTGCTGAAGAATGGGCACGACCTGATCCACAAAGCGCGGGAAGGTGTCCGGCGTGCCGCCCTGGATAATAAAACCGTCCGCCGCGCGCTGTTCAAACCACAGCTGCAAACCATCGGCCACTTCTTCGGCGGTGCCAGAGAAACGCGGTCGCGGGCTGGCCGCCTCCAGCGCCACCTGGCGCAGCGTCAGGCCGCGTTCGCGGGCGTTGCGTTTTATCTCATCGGTGGTGCTGCGAAAGCTGTTCTGCCCGAGATCGCCGATATCCGGGAACGCCTCATCCAGCGGATACTGGGCAAAGTCGTGATGCTCAAAATAGCGGCCAAGATAATTGAGCGCGTCGTCAATCGATACCAGCGCGGCGGTGGTCTGGTATTGCTGCTCTACATCCTCGGCGCTGTCGCCAACGATGACGCTGACGCCCTGGAAAATATGCAGTTCGTTGTCCCGGCGGCCATGCGCTTCCAGCTGGCTTTTGACGTCGCGATAAAAGGCCTGGGCTTCCGCCAGAGATTCCTGATGGGTAAAAATAGCGTCGGCGTGGCTCGCGGCTAATTTTTTGCCGTCATCGGATGCACCCGCCTGAAAGATAATCGGTCGCCCCTGCGGGGTGCGGGCAATATTTAGCGGACCGGCTACTTTAAAGAAATCGCCGTGATGATTAAGGGTATGCAGCTTATTTTTATCAAAGAACTGGCCGCTCTCTTTATTACGAATAAACGCGTCCTGCTCCCAGGAGTCCCACAGACCTTTGACAACCTGCAGATATTCATCGGCGATGCGGTAGCGCAGCGCATGGTCCGGATGCTGCGCGCGGGAGAAGTTTTTCGCCGAGCCCTCCAGCGGCGAGGTGACCACATTCCAGCCCGCGCGCCCGCCGCTCAGATGATCGAGGCTGGCAAACTGGCGGGCAGTGGTAAAGGGTTCGCTGTAGGAGGTCGATAGGGTGCCGACCAGGCCCAGACGCGAAGTTACTGCCGCCAGGGTGGATAATACGGTGAGCGGTTCAAAACGATTTAAAAAATGCGGGATCGATTTTTCATTAATATATAAGCCGTCGGCGACAAAAATAAAATCGAGCTTGCCCTCTTCCGCTTTTAACGCCGTCTGCTTAACGAACTCAAAGTTAATACTGGCGTCCGCCAGCGCGGCCGGATGGCGCCATGCCGACATATTTCCCGATGCGCCATGTAATATAGTGCCAATACGCAGTTGCCGTTGTTCAGACATCGTTAATCCTTAGTCTATGACCCTGAATAATTAAAGTTCTTTTAATGCCTGCTCTGCCAGATCGGCAAAATAGTGCGCCGCCGGCGCGATCAACCGCTCATCCGGGTTAAACGCCGGATGGTGAAGACCAAACTCGCTGGCGCTACCGATGCTGACGAAAGCGCCGGGTATATGCTGGAGATAAACGGCAAAATCTTCGCCACCGAGATGGAGATCCGCATGATGCGTGCGGTAGCCGGACTTATCGGCCACGTCGCTGGCGAATGTCGCCCAGCGCTCATCATTGACCAGCGCGGTCGGCCCGGCATACCAGAACACATCGATCTGCGCGCCGAAAGCGCTGGCGAACCCGGCGGCGATTTCGCTCACCCGCGCCTTTACCCGCTGCTGGACTTCGCTGCTGTGGGTGCGCAACGTCCCCTCCAGTTCGACGCTTTCCGGCAGGACATTCCAGGTATTACCGCCCTGAATCCGCGTCACGCTAAGCACCACGGAATCGAGGGTATTCACTTCGCGGCTGGCGACGCTTTGCAGCAGGGTCACCAGTTGGCTAGCCAGCAGAATGGCGTCCTTCCCTTCATGAGGCCGGGCGGCATGTGCGCCTTTACCGGTCACCTTGAAGACAAAGCGGTCGACGTTGGCGTAAAACGCGCCGCCGCGAGTAGCGAACTCGCCTACAGGCAGGCCCGGTTCATTATGCATACCAAAAATGGCGGAAACCCCCTCCAGAACCCCGGCGCGAATCAGGGTTTTCGCGCCGCCGAAACTCTCTTCCGCTGGCTGGAACAGAATGCGGACGCGTCCTGCAAGCTGCGCTTCGCGTTGTTTCAGCAGTAAGGCTGCGCCAAGGATCACGCTGGTATGAATATCATGCCCGCAGGCGTGCATCACGCCGGCATTCAGCGAGCGAAACGGCACGCTGGCCGCCTCTTCGATAGGTAGCGCATCGATATCGGCACGCAGGGCTATCACCTTATCGCCGCTGCCCACTTCGGCCACCGCGCCAGTTTTCAGTTCATAAGGCAGCAGGCTGATGCCGCCGCTCTGCAGCCAGTCGCGAATACGTGCCGTGGTGTCGACCTCCTGCAGCGAAAGTTCCGGGTACTGGTGCAGTTCGCGCCGCCAGCGTATTAGCTGTTCGGAAAGACTCATGGCTGCACCTCCGCGCTCAAATGCGCCTGAGCCAACAAACGCAGGGAGTTCAGACGTGCCGCGCCGTCGCTAATAGGCGTGTCGATTATAAATTCGTCGATGTTCAACGCCGACTGCAGGGCATCCAGCTGCGCTTTCACCTGCTCCGGGGTACCGAATAGCACCGCCGATTCCCGCCGGGCGATGCGCGTCGGCCTGCTACCCGCCTGGCGGGCAAACGCGGCCGCCTGAGCTTCGCTGCCGACGGTTACCCGCTGGCCGTTTTCCAGCTCAACGCCCCATACTTCCACGCCGTTTGCCAGATCGGCTGCGGTGGCAGAATCGTCGGCCACGATGACCTGGACGGCAATAATCGCGTCTCGACGGCTCAGTTCGCGCCAGCGGGTTAACACCTCGCGCAGCAGATGCTTATCGCCGTTGAGATGGGCGGCGAAGACGAAGTTCCAGTCCAGCTGCGCCGCCAGCTGCGCGCTTTCCAGGCTGGCACCGAG
Organism: Klebsiella sp. BDA134-6; assembly: GCF_015601345.1. Taxonomy (NCBI): domain Bacteria; kingdom Pseudomonadati; phylum Pseudomonadota; class Gammaproteobacteria; order Enterobacterales; family Enterobacteriaceae; genus Klebsiella; species Klebsiella sp. BDA134-6. Next base: position 2,804,798 of record NZ_CP064784.1, on the reverse strand, counting down.
GAGAAAGCCGTCAGCGCGGCGCGGCGGGATCGGGGTTGCGCGGACGCTCTCTTCCCCGTCGGTTTCGGTCAACGACAGCCAGTTATCGAGTTGCGCCAGCTGGTCGGCAAAACTCCCTTTTTGCTGGGGATTAAGCCCCTGCTGCAGCGCGCGGGTGGAGAGCGGCAGGCCGCCGGGGGCTTTGCCCACGCCGAGGTCGATGCGGCCCGGCGCGAGGGAGGCCAACATATTGAAGTTTTCCGCCACTTTGTACGGGCTGTAGTGCTGGAGCATGACGCCGCCGGAACCGACACGAATCCGGCGGGTCTGGCCGAGGATCCAGGCGATCGCCAGTTCCGGCGACGGGCTGGCAAGCTGCTCGGTATTGTGGTGTTCGGCTATCCAGAAGCGATGATAGCCCCAGGCTTCCGCCTGTTGCGCGAGCGTTAATGTACGCGCCAGCGCCTGGGCGGCCGTTTCTCCGGCTGCCAGCGGGCTTTTATCCAGGATACTGATTCGATAAGACATTTCGCAGGCTCATGTGAATTAACATGTCTGCATTATTAAAAGCGGCTGCGGTCAGTGAGAAACAATTTATTTACATTTGCTCTGCCGGAAATTAGATATGCGGCGAGGAAACCGCCCCGGAGGCGATGCTGCGCATCTGTCCGGGCTACGGATTATCAGCAATCTGTGGCCCGGTAGCCCGGCTAAGCGCAGCGCAAAGCCGGGAAGAAGCCGCAGTAATGCCACGTCACGGCATATTCCCCGGGTTGCAGCGTAAACGCCTTACCCGGGCTACGGGTTACCGGCAACCTACGGTCCGGTAGCCCGGCTAAGCGCAGCGCGAGCCGGGGGATTATCGGCTATTTTGCCGAAGCTCGCGCACCAGCGCCTCGGTCTGCCGCTGGTTGCGCAGACGCACAAAGCGAATGTGTTGATACTGGGGATCGCGCATATCCGCCAGATAGCGCCGGCGATTGTTGCGCCAGGTTTTCAGCGTCCACAAAATAATGGAGTCCCGGCTAAAGAAAGAGCGGCGGAAGGTTTCGCAGTTGCCAGTGCCGGGCCACAGCTCCTGGCGCCGGCTTGCGCGTGAAGCCGCGCGCCAGACGGCCTGGCGAATCGTGCGCCAGAAACTGTAGTCCACCCACACCACCAGATCCACGTCGCGCCATTTTACCGGGCGGCTGCGGTTATAGTTACCGTCCAGCACCCAGCCGGGCGCGGCGAGCGCGGTGGCAAGTTTGGCGTAAAACTCATCGTCCGGCGTACCTTGCCATTCGGGCAGCCAGTAGAGCACATCCATTTCGATATAAGGCAGCGACAGTTCCTGAGCCAGCCGACGCGCGAGGGTAGATTTGCCGACGCCGCTGGTCCCTACTACGTTGATTTTCATCGTGGTCTCTCGGGCAAAAAGCGGGCTGAAAATAATAGCGCACGTTGGGCAAAATCGATCAGCGAAATTTCCAGGTGATTATCCCCCCGCAGAACGCGGCGATCTCATTGATATTTAAGCAAGTGCGGTCCGTAAATCTTTTACGTGCGTCCATTTTCCGATACGTGTAGGATTCTCCGCCATGCTCGCTTATCTCATTCCTCAGAATGATGAGAGAGCCAGCAGCACGAACCACTCATGGACTTTGACAGGAAAATAGCGACATCAATGAATACAAAACACTCTAGCGTGGCGGAGCAGCACGCTGCCAAACGCCATTGGCTGAATTCGCATGAGTCCGGCTACCACAAGGCGATGGGCAACCGTCAGGTACAGATGATTGCCATCGGCGGCGCCATCGGTACCGGCCTGTTTCTCGGCGCGGGCGCGCGCCTGCAGATGGCCGGACCGGCCCTGGCGCTGGTTTATCTGGTCTGCGGCCTCTTTTCGTTTTTTATCCTACGCGCGCTGGGCGAACTGGTGCTTCATCGCCCTTCGAGCGGCAGCTTCGTCTCCTACGCCCGCGAGTTCCTCGGTGAAAAAGCGGCTTACGTGGCGGGCTGGATGTACTTTGTCAACTGGGCGATGACCGGGATCGTCGATATCACCGCCGTGGCGCTGTATATGCACTACTGGGGCGCGTTCGGCGACGTCCCGCAGTGGGTCTTCGCCCTCGGCGCGCTGGCGATTGTCGGCACCATGAACATGATCGGCGTGAAATGGTTCGCCGAAATGGAGTTCTGGTTCGCGCTGGTGAAAGTTCTGGCGATCGTGGCGTTTCTGGTGGTCGGGACTATTTTTCTTGGCACCGGCAAGCCGCTGGATGGCAATGCCACCGGTTTCCACCTGATTACCGATAACGGCGGCCTGTTCCCGCATGGCCTGCTGCCGGCGCTGGTACTGGTACAGGGGGTGGTGTTCGCCTTCGCCTCTATCGAACTGGTGGGTACCGCCGCTGGCGAGTGTAAAGATCCGCAGACCATGGTGCCGCGCGCTATTAACAGCGTTATCTGGCGTATTGGTCTGTTCTACGTTGGCTCGGTATTGCTGCTGGTGCTGCTGCTGCCGTGGAATGCCTATCAGGCCGGGCAGAGCCCGTTCGTCACCTTCTTCTCGAAGCTGGGCGTGCCGTATATCGGCAGCGTGATGAATATCGTGGTGTTAACCGCCGCGCTCTCCAGCCTCAACTCCGGCCTCTACTGCACCGGGCGTATTCTGCGCTCCATGTCGATGGGCGGTTCCGCGCCGAAGTTTATGTCGAAAATGAGCCGCCACCACGTGCCCTACGCCGGGATTCTGGCGACGCTGGCGGTGTATGTCGTTGGGGTGTTCCTCAACTATCTGGTGCCTTCGCAGGTGTTTGAGATTGTCCTGAACGTCGCTTCGCTGGGGATTATCGCTTCGTGGGGCTTTATTGTGGTGTGCCAGATGCGCCTGCGTAAGGCGATTAAGGAAGGCAAAGCGGCGGACGTCAGCTTCAAGATGCCGGGAGCGCCCTTTACCTCCTGGCTGACCCTGCTGTTCCTGCTGAGCGTGTTGGTATTAATGGCTTTCGACTATCCGAATGGAACCTATACCATCGGTTCGATTCCGCTGATCGCCGTACTGCTGGTTGCCGGCTGGTTTGGCGTACGTAAGCGCGTGCATGATATTCACAGCACCGCGCCGAATATTGAAAAACCGTAACCCGTTCCTTTTGCGGTTTGCCCCACCGGGCAAACCGCAACTGCACAACTTAATTATCTTCCACCAGCTGAGCGACGTCGCTGCTGTTAATCTGGCGCTTATTGCCTGACTCATCGGTATAGCTGGTCATGCCGGTATCCTTATCCAGCTGCGGCTTGCCCTGCGTCACGATAGTCTGCCCGCTTTTCGTCGTCATCACATAGTTTGAGCTACAGCCCGCCAGAAGGGCCAGCATCGCGCCGGCACAAACGACCATAAATGATTTTTTCATCTTTTCTCCAGGATTAATGCCACCGTCCCGCTTGCGCAGGAAAGACGTCAGTTTATAGCCATTATATTTATCAGGCTAATAAGTGTTTGTAACAGAGGGTGATATCGCTGAAGGCGCCGGCCGCCGCCGGCGGACAGACTTTCAGGAGGGGTTACCCCCTCCCGTCAGGATCACAGCGCGATGCGAATAACGTCATCCGGCTGGGTGGCCTCTTTCTGGCGTGTCGATTCCTGCTTCACGCTGACGTACAGCGTTTTGCCATCGGCGGAGAGGGTCAGGCTGTTCGGGTGAGTCGGGGTTTTAAAGGTCTTGACCACTTTGTAGGTCTTACCATCGATCACGCTCACTTCGCCGGCTTTACGGTGGGTCACGTAGGCTTCGTTGCGGGTCGGGTTAAACAGCACGGCCAGAGATTCCGGCGCGGCGATTTTCTCCAGCACTTTACCATCGCGAATATCGACCACCAGCACTTCCGGCTGTTTGCCATCGGTGATAAAAGCCCGGTGACCAGCGGTATCGAGGCTCAGGTTGAGGTAGAAGTGCTCTTTGCCGTCATCCTGCAGTTTCTTACGCGTCAGGATCTTATTGCTGGTGCTGTCGATGGTCACCAGTTCGCCATCGGCGTTGGTGGTGTAGATACGGTTCGCTTCCGCATCCACCGCCAGGCCCGTCGCCATCGCGCCGGTATTGGCAATAGTGTCTTTCAGCGTCAGCTTGTCGCCGTCCACCACCCAGATCACGCTCTCTTTACCCAGCCCGGTGATGTAGACAGTATTGGTTTTCTCGTTAACTGCCAGTTCGCGCGGGGCTAGCGGGCGCACGGTTTCGCTGCGCTGACGGGGATCGAGCACCAGACGCCCTTTCACCTTGCCGGTTTTTGCATCAATTGCCGTCACGCTGCTGTCGGTGGTGTTGCCAAACCACAGGGTCTGGGTAGCGTTGTTGATCGTCGCGCCGAACGGTTTTAGATCGTTATGAATAATCTGCGTCACTTCCAGCGTCGTCGGATCGAGACGGTAAACAATACCGCCCTTGTCCAGCGAACGGCTTTGCGAAGTCGCCACCCACAGCGCATTCTCCTGCTGGCTATAGGCCATTTCGTACGCGCCTTTACCAACAGCTTTGCGCAGCATTTCTTCCGCCGCGTGGGCGCTGAAGCTCCCCGCCAGCAGTAATGAAGTTAATAACAGTGAACGGCGCAGACGCGGCGCGGACAGATGACGTAATGACATGACGACTCCCTTTGATAAAACGAATATGTGCCTGCTCGACAGTGCTTCCGGGGCGCAAAATCATGGCTTTGCGCTACTCTTTGTAATGCGAATAGTAATCATTATTTATCGCAATGTGGAGAGTTAATTGCGTTTAGTCCATCCGGCATCACGCAATTCTTGCTATTTGTTAACTCAAATCCTGTTAAGTCTTTTCAAAAAATTTACAAAAGAGTTAACATATATACATATGTTCCGTTTGGTTCGTTTTGCGAGTAACTTTGATGAAAATCCTTTCCGTGCGCGCCGCCGCGCTCCCCGCACTGCTTCTGCCGCTTATATCCTCAGCGCCAACTGCCCACGCCGCTGAACAGACCATGGTGGTTACCGCCGCACCGTCGGCGGTTTCTGAACTCGATACTCCCGCCGCCGTAAGCGTGGTTAACGGCGACGAGATGCGCCAGGCCGCGCCGCGGGTCAATCTTTCCGAGTCGCTGGGCGCGGTACCGGGGCTACAGGTGCAAAACCGTCAGAACTATGCGCAAGATCTGCAGCTTTCGATTCGCGGCTTCGGCTCCCGCTCCACCTACGGCGTACGCGGGCTGCGCATATACGTCGACGGCATTCCGGCCACCATGCCCGATGGCCAGGGACAAACCTCGAATATTGATATTGGCAGCCTCGATTCGCTCGAAGTACTGCGCGGACCTTTTTCCGCCCTCTACGGCAACTCCTCCGGCGGGGTAATTAACGCCACCACCCAGACCGGCAGCCAGCCGCCCACTATCGAAGCCAGCAGCTACTACGGCAGCTTCGGTACCTGGCATTACGGTATGAAAGCGACCGGCGCGGTCGGCGACGGCAGCCATGCGGGCGACGTCGACTATGTGGTTTCCACCAACCGCTTCACTACCCACGGCTCCCGCGATCATAGCGGCGCGCGTAAGAATCTCGCCAACGCGAAGCTCGGCGTACGTATTAATGACGACAGCAAACTGACCCTGCTGTTTAATAGCGTGGATATTAAAGCCAATGACGCGGGCGGCCTGAGCTATGACGAATGGCAAAATAATCCCCGCCAGTCGCCAAGAGGCGATCAGTACAATACTCGCAAAACCATTAAACAGACCCAGGCCGGTTTGCGCTACGAGCGCCAACTGAGCGAGCAGGACGATCTGAGCGTGATGATGTACGCCGGCGAGCGTGAAACCACGCAATATCAGTCGATTCCTCGCGCTCCGCAGCTCAAACCCACCCATGCTGGCGGCGTGATTGACCTGACGCGTCACTATCAGGGGATTGATACCCGCTGGACCCATCGCGGCGAGCTGCTGGTGCCGGTCACTTTTACCACCGGACTTGATTATGAAACCATGACCGAGCGCCGTAAGGGTTATGAAAACTTTGTCATGAGCAACGGCGTGCCGCAGTACGGTGAAAAGGGCGACCTGCGCCGCAACGAACGCAATTTGATGTGGAACGTTGACCCCTATTTGCAAACCCAGTGGCAGCTCACCGAGAAACTCTCTCTTGACGCCGGCGTGCGCTACAGCTCGGTGTGGTTCGATTCCAACGATTATTACGTTACGCCGGGTAACGGCGATGACAGCGGCGAGGCCAGCTATCATAAATGGCTGCCGGCGGGCTCGCTGAAATACGCGGTAACCGATGCCTGGAACGTCTACATCTCCGCCGGCCGCGGTTTCGAAACGCCGACCATCAATGAGCTTTCCTATCGCTCCGGCGACCAGGGCGGGCTGAACTTTGGCCTGCAGCCTTCCACCAACGAAACCGTTGAAGTTGGCAGCAAAGCGCGAATCGGCAACGGCCTGTTGACCGCCGCGCTGTTCCAGACCGATACCGACAATGAGATTGTCGTCGACGCCAGCAGCGGCGGGCGCACCAGCTATAAAAACGCCGGTAAAACGCGCCGTCAGGGGATGGAGCTGGGGCTGGATCAGCAGTTCGGCGAGAGCTGGCGTTTAAAAGCGGCCTGGACCTGGCTGGATGCGACCTATCGCACCAACGTCTGTGACGATACCAGCTGTAAAGGCAATCGTATTCCGGGGATTGCCCGCAATATGGGCTACGCTTCCTTCGGCTATCAGCCCGAGAAAGGCTGGTACGCGGGCAGCGATATTCGCTATATGAGCGATATTATGGCTAACGATGAGAACACGGCCAAAGCGCCGTCCTGGACGGTGGTCGGCCTGACGACCGGCTATAAATGGAGCTACGGCAAGATGGATATGGATCTGTTTGGCCGGGTAGATAACTTGTTCGACCGCAGCTACGCGGGCTCGGTTATCGTGAATGAATCCAACGGCCGCTACTACGAACCGGCGCCGGGCCGTAACTACGGTATCGGGCTAAACCTGGCATGGCGGTTTGAGTAACGCTTGATCACGGCACCTCAACGGGATCGCGCGCAGGATCCTGTTGAGGCTGAGCCGTGGGCGCTCACTGACGTTAAATAACGTTTCTTAACGACAATTCGAAAATGATCTTTTCCGCCTGGCAGGAGAAGGCAATCGAAGCCTCAAGCTTTGCCTCATCACCGGCGGGCACGATGGTATAGTCGACCTGCGGCGGCTCGCTGGCGGGGGCGGCGGCAAGGGCACGTTCGCGGACCGCCGCGATGGTGGACTCAGCCTCTTCGCGGCTGGCGAAGTTTCTCTCAACCCGCCAGACGCAGTCCTCATTATCAATAATCGAGCCTACGTCGATGGCACAGCCTTTGGTACTGCATTTATCTACAACATCTTTCATTGCAATTATCTCCTGGAGTTTTCTTTAGAATAAGAATCCGCTGACGGAAAGCAAACCAGTAATATTCGTATGGTTGCGTCGTTTTATCATTATAGGCCTCCACGGGAAGCGACTTCTTGCGCCACCGCATGGCTACCTCCTGATTGCGCACAGATCAACCAGCTATGTTGGCTAAGCGTCGCGCGATGTCGGCGCTCAATCGTGCACATCATCACACTATCCTGCGTTGAGCCTCGTTTATGTCGCTTTACGGCGTTACCCTTGTCACAAAACAACGCCAACAAGGAGCTGCCATGGCACTGCCAGTAATTATCGATTGCGATCCGGGTCATGATGACGCGATTGCCCTCGTTCTCGCCCTCGCCTCACCCGAACTTGATGTTAAAGCCGTGACGTCCTCCGCGGGAAACCAGACCCCGGACAAAACCCTGCGTAACGTACTGCGCATGCTCACCCTGCTTAAACGCCCGGATATCCCGGTAGCCGGCGGCGCGCTTAAGCCACTGATGCGGGAGCTGATTATCGCCGACAACGTGCATGGCGAGAGCGGTCTTGACGGCCCGGCGCTGCCGGAGCCGGGCTTTGCCGCGCAAAGCTGCACCGCCGTCGAGCTGATGGCCAATATCCTGCGCGACAGCGCCGAACCGGTTACGATCGTTGCCACCGGCCCGCAAACCAACGTCGCCCTGTTACTCAACAGCCATCCGGAACTGCATGCCAAAATCGACCGTATTGTGATAATGGGCGGCGCAATGGTGCTGGGGAACTGGCAGCCGGCAGTCGAGTTTAATATCTACGTCGACCCTGAAGCCGCGGAGATCGTTTTCCAGTCCGGTATTCCGGTGGTGATGGCTGGGTTAGACGTCACCCATAAAGCGCAAATCCACGTTGAGGATATCGAGCGTTTCCGCCGTATCGGCAACCCGATATCCACCATCGTCGCCGAACTGCTCGACTTCTTCCTTGAGTACCATAAGGATGAGAAATGGGGCTTTGTCGGCGCGCCGTTGCACGACCCGTGCACCATTGCCTGGTTGCTGAAGCCGGAGATGTTTACCACCGTTGAACGCTGGGTCGGCGTGGAAACGCAGGGGAAATATACCCAGGGGATGACGGTCGTCGATTTTTACAATCTGACCGGTAAGCAGCCGAACGCAACGGTGATGCTCGATGTCGATCGCCAGGCGTTTGTTGACCTGCTGGCCGATCGGCTGGCGTTTTACGCGTAAATCATCATAAAACCCGGCGGGCGCGGCGCCTGCCGGGAAAGCGATTACTCATCCGGAGAGACGCGAACCACCACTTTACCGAAATTCTCGCCCTTCAGCAGACCGATGAGCGCCTGCGGTGCGTTCTCCAGGCCGTCAACAACCTGCTCGCGGTATTTGATTTTCCCTGCCTGCACCCAGCGCCCCATCTCCTGCTGGAACTCGGCAATCCGGTGACCATAATCCTGGCCGATAATAAAGCCCTGCATACGGATGCGTTTTTTGAGGATCGTCGCCATCAGCAGCGGCAAGCGATCCGGGCCGTCGGGTAGCGCGGTGGCGTTGTAGCCGCTGACCAGGCCGCAAACCGGCACGCGGGCCGAGGTGTTCAACAGCGGCAGCACTTCATCGAATACTTTGCCGCCGACGTTCTCATAGTAGATATCGATGCCCTGCGGGCAGGCTTCTAACAGCTTAACGGCAAAATCGGGCGCGCGGTGATCGATACAGACGTCGAAACCCAGCGTCTCTACGGCATAGCGGCACTTCTCGCTGCCGCCCGCAATGCCTACCGTACGGCAGCCTTTTAGCTTCGCTATCTGTCCGACCGTTGCGCCAACCGGCCCGGTGGCGGCGGCGACCACCAGCGTCTCGCCCGCTTTTGGCTGGCCGATATCGAGCAGCCCCATATAGGCGGTAAAGCCCGGCATACCGAGGATCCCCAGCGCCCACGAAGGGTGTTCCGGGCTGTCGCCTAACTTCACCAGCCCGCTGCCGTCGGAAAGTTCATAATCCTGCCAGCCGCCGTAGCCCAGCACCCAGTCGCCGGGCTGAAAATCGGCATGGTTCGATGTCACCACGCGGCTCACGGTGCCGCCAACCATCACCGCGCCAATGGCGACCGGCGGCGAATAGGAAGGCGCGTCGCTCATCCGCCCGCGCATATAGGGATCCAATGACAGAAAGACGGTGCGCAGCAACAGCTGCCCCGGCCCAGGAGACGCGACCTCGCCCTCTTCCAGGCGGAAATTCTCCCCGGTTGGCTCGCCGTGCGGACGCGATGCCAGCAGCCAGCGGCGGTGGCGTTGCGGATTGAAAGCCATAACACACTCCTCTTTTGACAAGTCTGTATTGAGGCTAGCTGCTTTCCCGGCAGCGCGCATTGACATTATGAGGCAGATTGATTGAGTCGGACGACCAGATAGACGCAGGGCAGCGCGGTTTCATTAATAAAGCGGCAGTCGTTAGGCGGCCCGAGCTCCAGGCAGTCCCCCGCCTGCATCTCGTGGCGCGCATTGCCTTCGATAAACACCAGCTCGCCCTGCTGTAGCCAGATCAGCTGCCGGGCCTGGGCGTAGGATGACGCAGGCATTGGCACATCGCTGCCGGCCGGAAGCTCCACCTGCACCAGATCGATTGGCAGGTCGCTGCGCGGCGAAACGTGGCGCCGCAGATAGTGGCTCTGCGGATCGCGCCACACCGGCTGATGCGCAAAGCGCAGCAGCTTGCCTTCCTGCATCTCCGCCCTGGCGATCAGCGTCGACATACTCATGCCGAAGGCGCCGGATAACCGTCCCAGCATCGATGCCGTCGGGCTGCTTTCGCCGCGCTCGATCTTGTGGATCATCGCCCGCGACGCCCCCGCCCGCTCCGCCAGTTCGTTCAGCGACCAACCGCGAGATTCCCGCTCGATTCGGATACGTGCGCTGATGCGCTGGTTAAGGTTGTCTTCTATAGTATTCATAGCGTGACACTATAGTGTAGCCCGCTTGTTTGCACAACCAGACGCCCGGCGTCGGAAATGAAGATGAAAAAGCCCGGCGTATCATTGGCCGGGCAAACACAGAGAGTCATTCAATCCGTTAATTTGAACAGCATTACGGCAATAAATGAAAAGAAATTATCCCGCTTAGATAAAGACGCGCAGACCCACTGCGCCAAGATGGTCGTCAATATTCCACGCTTCATTATCGTTGCCCCAGGCTTTTTCGTAGCCATATTCAAGATAAGTGACCGCGTTTGCGCCGAGCCAGTAATCGGTACCCAATACCGTCGACTGGAAGTGCTGTCCCTCCATCGCATCGCCGCCCTGCGACCAGTTAAAATCAACGTACACGCCCCAGGCCGGGGTGATTTTAAACTGTGAGTCATATTCCAGACCGAGAACCGTTTCCTGGTCATCACCCTGCGGGTTATTATGTTCGTAATGGCCGCTGGTCGCCGCGTTAACATCATTCACTTTATTGAGGTAATAAGTCACTTCCGCGCCGTTATACCAGGCATGATCGCCAACGCTTGTCGTATATTTCGCGTTCATGCCCATGCTATAAGTATTGCCGTCATAGGCATCGCCGTTATTATCGGTGTAATTAAAACAGTGGCCATTCGGGCCAAAATTCTGGCAGCCGCTGACTGAACCGCTATTTACCGTGTAATTGTTATACGCCACCGCGCTGGAGACGGAAAAGCCGTTATCCCAACGGTACTGCGCGGCAACCGCCGCTCCGCCATGAACGGTGGCTGACCCATCGCGGTAGGCGTCGTGCAGGTTGGGGCCATCGCCATAGGAAGCAAACCCGATGCTGTCGACGTTGTCATTGCCTTGTCCCATGACGCCAACAGTCATATTTTTATCACTGTAATAGTAGATCGCCGCAGAATTAATTATATCCGTCGACATCCCGGCGGTATCATGTTTCGCTTTACCGCCCCAGGCATAAGTCGTATCAATACCCAGTCCCCAGTCGGTAGGGGCGTATTGTTTGCCGAAGGTCACGACGCCATATTGATCGTTACCAATACCGGCATACGCCTGCCGCGTATAGACATCGTTGCCCTGATCATCGGTGGCGGAATCTAAATCATGAACACCGGTCTCATAATAACCGACGGCATAATTACTCAGGCCATTCAGGTCAAAATTATGGCGCAGGGCAATCCCCAGCCGCGAGTCATTATTCTGTATATTATGTTCCTGAGTATGAGCAGAATCCGTTTTGGCCATTAAACGTACGGATCCTAAAATACCGATTGCCGTATCGTCATTACTCCACAGCGTCTCCCCTTTGGTCTGCGTTGCGGTATAAGCCGGCGCAGCCTGTAGCGCAGAGGGTTCCGCCGCCATTGCGCTATTCGCGAATAGCGTACCGATGGATATTGCCAGTATTGAAGGCATGAATTTTTTCATATTTTGTGTCTGCGCCATCGCTTCACCCTTTTAGCAAATTTATTCCGTGCGTATAAATACGCACAATATTGTGAGTAGAATATGGTTATATAAAAACCAACAGAGCAGCGCGCTATATTAAATAGCGACCCGCATACTCTGATTAATCACAATATATCCGCGAGGATTAGGTTATTTCTATTGGCTGAAATGCAAAAAAGGAATGCCATCACAACGAATCACACTATTGTTAATAAAATCATGGAGTTATATTATTACTGGCACCATTGCCAGATGTCATTAAACAATAATAGCGGTAAATAAAAATGTGGAATGTTACGGCAAATTAATAGCAATATATTTAATGAATTATCGAATTAAAAATTATCGATGTGAGTGATGATTTTGCCGCCGGACCCGGCGACGCAATCCTCGTATCCTCCGACGCCGCTCAGCCGAGGAGAAAATTTCTGCCTAAAACAGATGACAGCCTTGCGTACATTATTGTAATAATATCGTACTACTATAGTGTACAAACCTTGAGGGTTACCATGACCATCCGCCATGCCAGCAAAGACGATTGCGCGGCAATCGCTGAAATCTACAACCATGCGGTACTGCATACCGCTGCTATCTGGAACGACAAGACCGTCGATACCGACAACCGTATTGCCTGGTTTGAGGCCCGACAGCTCGTCGGCTATCCGGTGCTGGTCAGCGAAGAAAACGGCGTGATTACCGGTTACTCCTCCTTCGGAGACTGGCGCGCCTTTGACGGCTTTCGCCATACCGTCGAGCATTCCGTCTATGTTCACCCCGATCATCAGGGTAAAGGGCTGGGCCGCAGCCTGCTGGTCGCCCTCATCGCCGAGGCGAAACGGTTAAATAAGCATGTTATGGTTGCCGGTATCGAGGCGCAAAATCAGGCTTCACTGTATCTGCATGATACCCTGGGCTTTATCACCACCGGGCAAATGCCGCAGGTAGGCACCAAATTTGGTCGCTGGCTGGATCTGACCTTTATGCAGCTGCAGCTTGACGATCGCCGCGATCCGGACGGCAGCGCATGAATCAAACCCTGACCCTCGCCTGTTTAGTTGCCGCCGGCGTCGGACTGGTACTGCAAAATACGCTGATGGTGCGCATTACCCAGTCCGCATCGACTATCCTGATCGCCATGCTGCTTAACTCGCTGGTCGGCATCGTGATTTTCGTGACCATATTGCTGCTTAAGCACGGCGCGGCGGGGTTTCAGGAGCTGGCGATTAGCGTAAAGTGGTGGACGCTCATTCCCGGCCTGCTGGGCTCGTTCTTCGTCTTTGCCAGCATCAGCGGTTATCAGAACGTCGGAGCGGCAACCACCATTGCGGTGTTGATTGCCAGCCAGCTGGTGGGGGGGTTAGTGATGGATCTGATTCGCGCGCACCACGTCCCGCTTCGCGCGCTGATTGGCCCGCTCTGCGGCGCGGTGATGCTGGTGGTCGGCGCCTGGCTGGTGGCCAGACGCCAGTTCTAGCCGCTAAGCTAGTGAATTTCGCCGCCGCGGGTCAGCTGCTCGCGGCGCGCCTCCTGCTCCTCGTGCTGCTGGCGGCCATGGTGGGCGATGGCAGTCCGCAAACGCTGCTGCTGAACGTAGCGCTCTTCCCGTCCCAGCTCCGCGTCATCGCTCAGCGCGATCAGCAGTTCATTCATGTGGGTAATGACGCTTTCGGCAATCGCGGCGTCCACGCGGGCGACGACCTCATCCAGATGCGACATGTTTTTCTCCTTGCGGCTTAGTTGAGTTTAACTTTGGAAAAATCGCTGCCCATCAGGCTCACGCTGTAGCCGCTGACGTTGCTGCGCGTCGCGTAGAAGGTCTTCCCGGTCGCCAGGGTGATCCAGGGGGCCTGCTGCTGAAAAATCGTCTGCGCCTCGCCGTATAGCTTAGCGCGCGCCTGAGGATCGCTGACCAGGATAGCCTTTTTCACCAGCGCATCGTAGGACTTATCGCACCAGCGGGCGACGTTAGAGCCGGTTTTGATGTTATCGCAGCTTAACAGGGTGCCGGCGAAGTTATCCGGATCGCCGTTATCGGACATCCAGCCAAACAGCGCGCTGTCGTGCTCGCCTTTACGCATTCCGGCGAGATATTCCCCCCACTCATAGGTGACGATTTTGGCTTTAATCCCGACCTTGCTCCAGTCATTCTGGATCATCTCGGCAATACGGCGCGAATTAGGGTTATAGGGACGCTGCACCGGCATCGACCACAGGGTCACTTCGGCCCCCTTCTCCAGTCCGGCCTGCTTGAGCAGGTCTTTCGCTTTTTGCGGATTGTAGTCGTAGTCCGGTAGATCTTTCTTATAGCCAAGCATATTGGCGGGGATCGGTGATTTCGCGACGCTGCCGGAGTCGAGGAACACCGCTTTTACGATCGCCTGCTTGTCGGTCGCGTAGTTCAGCGCCTGGCGCACCAGGACATTATCAAACGGTTTTTTCTCGGTATTGAACGCCAGATAACCAACGTTGAGCGCTTCTACCGAATGCAACGCCAGATCTTTATTGCCCTTAATCACCGGGAACTGTACCGGCGATGGCGCGGGAATAATCTGGCACTCATTGGTTTGCAGCTTCGCCAGTCGCGTCTCAACGTTCGGCGTGATGGAGAAGATCAGGTGTTTGGTTGGTACCTCGCCGTCCCAGTAGTGCGGATTGGCGATATAGCGGATCTGCGAATCCGCTTTATATTGTTGTAGCGCGTAAGGTCCGGTGCCGACAGGCCAGGTATCAACATACTCCGGGGTCCCTTTTTTCAGCATCGCATCGGCATATTCGGCAGAGAGTATCGACGCAAAATCCATGCCCCAGTCGGCGAGGAACGCTGCGTTGGGTTCGCTCAGCACAAACTGGACGTGGTAATCATCGACCTTTTTAACCTCTTTGATCAGCTTATCCAGCCCAACGTCGTGAAAGTATTCGTAATGTCCCTGGGAAACATTATGGTACGGATGGTTGGCATCTTTCTGCCGCAGCACCGAGAACAGCACGTCATCGGCGTTGAAATCGCGGGTAGGCTTAAAGAATTTGTTGCTGTTGAACTGCACGCCCTTGCGCAGGGTGAAAGTCCAGGTTTTGCCGTCCGGCGAGACGCTCCATTCGGTCGCCAGCGAAGGAATTGGCGTGTTTTTCACCGGATCGAAGTTTATCAGGCGGTTATAAAGCACCTGGGAACTGGCGACGAACGACGGGCCCGAGCTGGCAATCTGCGGGTTGAAAGATTCCGGTGAAGCTTCGGAGCAGTAGACCAGCGTATCGTTGCCCGCCGCCCAGGCGCTGGCCGCCGGAAAGAGTGCGCTCAACGCCAGCGCAAGCAGCGTTTTCCCTGTAGACATGGTTATAAGCCTTATGAATTTGTTATAAGTGCTTTAATAACAGCACAGGAGAATTCAACCGGCAAATAATCAATTGCTATCAGGTTATGCTAAAAACCGCATTTTCGCCGATTAATTCTACATCCGCTCATTTGACGTCATTGAATCCAGCAATAAATGTGAAGCGTACGGAAGGTTACGAAAAAAGCGGGCGATAACCGCCCGGCCGGCATCGCGCACCCGCACCACCCGGTAGACTCGGCAAATCGTAACGTCAGGAGAAGATAACAATGACCATAACCTGCAGCCTGTACACTAACGGCCAGTGGCATGATGCCGAAGGCCGCGCCACCTTTACCCGCAATAATCCGCTGACGCAAGAGACCGCCTCCGTTGCCAGCGCAGCCAGCCTGGCAGACGCTCGCCGCTGCGCCGATGCCGCGGGTGCGGCGTTCCCGCAGTGGCGCGACACAATCCCCGCCGAGCGTCGACGCCTCCTGCTGGAAGCCGCAGAAGAGATGCTGCGCCGCGAAGCCAAGTTCATTGCCGCGATGGCGGCAGAAACGGGGGCCGCCGCGCACTGGGCCGGTTTTAACGTTCACCTGGCCGCCGATATTCTGCGTGAAGCCGCCGCGCTAACCACGCAAATCGAGGGACAGGTGATCCCCTCCAATGTGCCGGGAAATCTGGCGCTGGGCATCCGCCAGGGCGCGGGAGTCGTGCTCGGCATGGCGCCGTGGAATGCGCCATTGATCCTGGCGACCCGCGCTATCGCCACGCCGCTGGCCTGTGGAAATACGGTTATTCTCAAAGGCGCGGAGCTGTCACCGGCAACCCAGGGGTTGATAATCGATGCCCTGGCAGCGGCAGGCTTTCCCGCCGGGGTGGTCAATTATCTGACCTGTCCCCCCGCCGACGCGCCTGCGCTGGTGGAGTCTCTGATCGCCCACCCCGCCGTTCGCCGCATCAATTTCACCGGTTCGACGCCGGTGGGGCGGATAATCGCCCGCACCTGCGGTGAACATCTGAAACCCGCGGTACTGGAGCTGGGCGGCAAAGCGCCGCTGCTGGTGCTGGATGACGCTGACCTCGAACAGGCCGCGGCAGGGGCAATTTTTGGCGCCTTCGCCAATGCCGGGCAAATCTGTATGTCAACCGAGCGCATCATCGTCGATGCCGCCGTCGCGGAACCGTTCGTGGCGCTGCTGGCCAAACGAGCCGCCGCCCTGCCCGCCAGCCTTCTCGGTCCGGTGGTGGAGATGAGAACCGTCGCCCGCTGCAACGCGCTAATAGAGGACGCGCTGGCGAAAGGCGCGCGCCTCCTCGCGGGCGGCATGTCGGACTCAACGCAGATGCGCGCCACCCTGCTCGATGGCGTAACCCGCGAGATGCGCATCTGGCATGAGGAGTCATTTGGACCGGTGAAATCGATTATTCGCGTTCAGGATGAAGACGAAGCGCTGGCCGTCGCCAATGAAAGCGAATATGGCCTCTCGTCGGCGATCTACAGCCGGGACAGCGCCCGGGCGTGGAACCTGGCGCAAAATTTGCAAACCGGCATTTGCCACATTAACGGCCCCACCGTGCATGATGAGGCGCAAATGCCGTTTGGCGGCTGCAAATCGTCGGGCTACGGCCGCTTTGGCGGACGCGCGGGGGTGGCGGAGTTTACCGAGCTGCGCTGGATAACGCTGCAAACGCTCCCGCGCGAGCTGCCGTTTTAAGCCTCAGGGCTGCCAGTGGTTATTGAATTCCCACAGGCGATTGAAGGCAACATCATCAAGCTGACGTTCTGCGGCGGTATTGCCGCGGAACGGCCGGGAGGTGGTGGCCGCAGCGCCCCAGGGGGAAAGCCGATCGTAGCTTTGATCGATAGTGCTGTTGGCGATAAGCGCCTGCCCGTTAGCGGTTTTTCCGGGTAAATAGCCGGTCTTGCCCGCCCCCTGGTCCCAGGCGCGGCCAAGCTTCGCCTTGAAGCCGCCCCGATAGCCGCTATCGCCGGTAAAACGGCTGTTGATCACCAGAAATCCACACGGGTTATCCGGCAGCGTATTCGGCGCAAGCACGTAAGCTTCGGGCGAGAGGCGCGTTGAGACGGTGTGAAAATGGACATTATCAAAAACCACGTTTGCCCGGCCAAAAACATAGTCCACATCGCCTTCTATGTAGCTGTCTTTGACATATACCCGGCTGATACGGTCGGTCACCGCCTCATTGCGCCGATTGCTGGTATTGACATAGAGCGTATCCTGGCGTCCCAGCAGACGGACGTTCTCCAGCTGCACCCGATCGCCATCGGTCCGCAGCGCCACGCCCTGATGGGTCCCACCGTCGACGTTGTCCAGCAGGCTATTGACTACGCTGAGGTTCAGCAGCTGAAAATCCGCGCTTTGTGACCACATCACCGCCGCGCAGTTGGTGCCTATCGTCCTGGCGGTACGTCCGGCGCAAAGCGCATACTGATACCAGGCCGGATCGCCTTCACGATACTGTTGCTGGCTATTCACCTGCTGGCGATAGCGCGTTACCGGGAATTGCGAGTCGATTGCCAGCTCTATTCTCACCGCTTCAGGGTTATCCCCGGCGCCGTAGAGGGTTATCGGCGGCGCCCCTTCTGGGATATAGACCGTCTCCCGATAGATACCCGGTTCAATGCGGATATAAATACGCCCATCACCGGCCGCGTGCTGGTTGATTGCCGCATTGACCGCCTGCTGAATGCGGGTGAACGGCGCGCCCGATGGCGCCACGCGCCACGCGCTTTCGGCCCGCGGGAGACGCGCAGGCGATGGCGACCAGGGGCCATCGGGGGCACTCAACGCGCCGCCTTGCGCAAAATAGCGTTCCATGGTGAAGGTTGCCGCTTCCGCCGCCGTAAGCTGTGGGCGGGAGGTTGTCCCGCGCGGATTTTGCGACACGCACCCTTGCAGAAGCAGCGGTGTACAGAGTAAAGCCGAGATACCCAGGATAGTGATTTTTCGCATTTCACGCTCGCCAAAAAAATAAAAAAACGGAATACCAAAATAAATGAAATATTGTTTCTTTTTGTGTATAGCGATCACGAATCAGGCTTCTGCGTCAATACCGGCGTAAAAATCGGCCAGCGTACGCGCCAGCGCTGAGGGGTTTTCCCACGCCATGGAATGCCCGGCCTGCGGGATCATCAGCAGCGGGATCCCGGCGGCTTCACTCTCCGTCGCTTCCTGGGCAGGCAGCGATAATGCTCCGTATATCAGCGCTCTGGGGCAGGATAAATTGACAAAGCGCGCGAACCAGGAGGGATTAGCACCCTTCACCAGACTGACCGCGCCGCGCCACACCGCCCAGGGGGCGCTGTTTTGCAGGCAGCCGGCCCATGGCGAGGTTTCGGTGGAAAGCATATCGGCGTAACCACGGGCAATAAAGCGTTCTTCCGTTTGCCCGGCGATGCGCCTGCTGTACATTCCGCCCCCGGGATAGAGATTGGGTTCGGCTACCAGCAGCGCCCGCACCCGTTCGGCAAGCCGCCCGGCCGCTTCAATCGCGACGCTGCCGCCCATGCTGTGACCAAATAAATAGCAGCGTTCAAGGGCTAAGCGATCCACCAGCTCGGCCACTACCGCGGCCTGATCGGCGATACGGTAGCTGAAGGATTCAGGTTTATCGCTATAGCCGAAGCCGGGTAAATCGACAAGGATCATTCGCCGCCCGGCCAGCGCCGGGTCGGCAGCAACGCGCGGATAATCATAGCTTGAGGCACAGCCCAGGCCGTGGATAAAGACAATGGGTTCGCCGCGACCGGGCAGATCGAGCCAGCGCACGGTGGCGCCAGCCTGAGAAGAATAAAAACCGTTCATCGAAAAGCCTCCATTTAATTACGCCTGTTTTTTTATACAGTCATAACGTAAGGTGAGCTATCGATTTTTAAATCAAAACAGGGAGACCAGCAGCGCCATGGGAAAACTGAACGGCCAGGTCGCGCCAATCAGCAGCGCCGCCAGCAGTCGGATCCAGCGGCTCTCTTTGGTTAAGAACCAGCTTATTACCGCACAAACACAGCCCATAACTGCATAAAAAACCAGCATTTTCTGGTATAAAGTCATTTTTCTTCTTCCTTCCCTGACCGGCATTTACGCATATCGCGATGCCTTTTCGCATCCGCAGAGTGCGTCAGGGATTATGGCATTTTTAAAACACACAACAGGGTTAATTTCGGAAAAACGCCTGATTCATCTTTGTCCGATAGCGCAACCTCTAAGCTCGTACTATAACTGTAGAGGCTTATTCATAAAGGTGGCGTTATGGATGTTTCCAGCAAAACCGTCCTTCTGATAAATGTCGGCGCGGCACTCGCGCTTATCGGCCTGTTATCCGTTCGTTTTGGTTGGTTTTAAAGATTTTACTCAGCAGCGAAACCTAAAAAAGCAGCCTGGTCAGGCTGCTTTTTTACGATTTGAAAGACCCCGCCTCCGCTGCAGGCGCACGCTTTTGCGCGGCCATCAACCTTTGAACTTCTGGATTCCATGCCGGCAGCAGATCGACTTTTTCACTATCCCACGCGGCTGCCATGCAAATCGATTCCGCGACCCCCTGCTTTTCACAGCCAATAATCTGTTTGGCCGGAAAATTGCCGTAAAGCATCGCCGTGGCGCAGGCCACAAAGAGAAAACACGCTATTTTTTTCAAAACAATATCAACTTCGAAGCAACAAATTGCGCCGAATGTTCGCATGAGCGGCTATAGAAAGTCAAACGCCCGGCGCGTCGCGTATTAGCCGTAATGACGCCCGTAAATTTAACAAAAATATTACATTCACCATCAACTTATAGGTGAAGGCGGGGATTAAATATCGTCAAAGTTAAATCGCTGCCGTTAGAGATATTAATCTCACCTGTCGCCGCAAATTCCAACATAAATAATAGGGTTAATATCAACCATAAATATGACTGCTGCGCCGTAATCCATACATAACGGTATTGCCGAAAGCGAATGCGCTTTTCATTGCACGGGGTAATTGTTCATTACTCTTTATACGCGCAGATTCGCGAGAGCATTTTGCGATCATCATTATTAGCAGGGTCAGCGGCAGCGAGGATTTCAGCAAAATGAACACACCAACAAAAAGAACAAATATATCAATATTTTACACTAGATCATGATAACCAAAAGCCTGCGAATTGTTTTAAATGATAAGAAATATCATTTGCGTTATTTAGCACAAAATCATACATTCATAATCACAAGTTATGCGAAGCTTGTTTTTTACTCATTTATTTTTGAGGTGGCACATGTCCGGAATCGCCGTTCTTATTGTGGCGTTAATTTTATTAGTTGCTGCAATTTATAATCTTTTTTCCTACGTTCGCGAGCGTCGCCAGGCGAGTTTACCGAGCAAAAAAACAAAACGTTAGCCTGATTATCATTTACCAAAAAATAGATGCCTTGATACGTAATAAATGCGCGACCGCATGACATCGGGCAAACTCGCAGTAACAAACCAGTAGCGTCTGAAAAACAAAAAGCCCCTGCAGATGATGCAGGGGCCCGGGAATGAGTATCGTCATATCGCGGCATCCCGCTCAGGGCGCATCGCGCGCCCCGGGGAAGGATACCAGCCCCATCCGGCGCTTATCTCCGGCACTCATCATGGCTTAGCTCTTGAAGGGGCATAAGAATACTCTCATAAAACCCCGCTTCCGTTTTAACTTTTTCTGCTATCGCTAACTATTAGCAGGGTAATGTATCCACTCGGGGATTATCACGACTGTGCCCTACCCGTGTTTAATCATTACGTGCCGGATAGTGGTGTAATCCTCCAGGCCATACATCGACATATCTTTGCCATAGCCGGAAAGCTTCTGCCCGCCGTGCGGCATTTCGCTGACCAGCATGAAATGGGTGTTGACCCAGGTGCAGCCATACTGCAAACGCGCGCTAAGGCGATGCGCCCTGCCGACATCCCTGGTCCACACCGACGAGGCCAGACCATACTGTGAATCGTTAGCCCAGCTTAGCACCTGCTCTTCATCAGTAAACGAGGTGACGCTGACGACCGGGCCGAAGACCTCGCGTTGGACAATCGCATCTTCCTGCCTGGCTCCCGCCAGCAGCGTCGGCTGGTAATAGTAGCCGTTACCGGACGCTTTGTTGCCACCGGCGATCACTTGAATATGCGGCAGCGCGCGGGCGGCATCGACGGCGGCGCTGACCCGGTCCAGATGTGCTTGTGAACTCAGCGGCCCCAGCTCGGTGGTCTCATCGTCCGGCGGGCCCATCTTCAGGCTGGCGACCGCGGCGCCGAGTTTTTCCACCAGTTGGTCATAAATCCCGGCCTGGGCGTAAATCCGGCAGGCGGCGGTGCAGTCCTGACCGGCGTTATAGAAACCAAAGGTCCGTACCCCCTCCACCACCGCATCGATATCCGCATCATCAAAGACGATAACCGGCGCTTTCCCGCCCAGTTCCATATGGGTACGCTTAATCGACGACGCGGTGTGGCCGATGATATGCGCGCCGGTGGCAATCGAACCGGTCAACGACACCATGCGCACCTTTGCATGGGCGGTGAGCGGATCGCCGACGGTAGCGCCGCGGCCAAACAGCACGTTAAGCACCCCGGCGGGGAAAATCTCTTTTGCCAGTTCGCCCAGCTTCAGCGCGGTCAAGGGGGTAATCTCCGAGGGTTTGATCACCACGCAGTTGCCGGCGGCCAGCGCCGGTGCCAGCTTCCACGCCGCCATCATCAGCGGGTAGTTCCACGGCGCGATGGAGGCCACCACGCCAACCGGATCGCGGCGGATCATGGAGGTGTGGCCTTCGAGATACTCACCGGCCGCCATACCCGGCAGACAGCGCGCCGCCCCGGCAAAGAAGCGGAACACATCGGCGACCGCCGGCAGTTCATCGTTGATCACGCAGTGCAGAGGCTTGCCGCAGTTGAGCGATTCAAGCTTAGCCAGCGTCTGCGCATGTTCGTCAATCACGTCCGCCAGCGCCAGCAGGCATTCAGCGCGGCTCTTGGGCGTGGTCTGGCTCCAGTTGACAAAGGCCTGGTCTGCGGCCTCAACCGCGGCCTCAACCTGCGCCGGCGTGGCTTCGGCTATCGACACGATCTCTTCACCGGAGGCAGGATTAAACACCGGCACAGCCTCGCCTTCCCCAGCCACTAACTTACCGTTAATCAAAAGGTTATTTTGCATAGCATTATCCTGTATCGGTATTTTATTTTCCGTTTTCAGCGCTGATGTCGCCGTCACGGGTGAGCCACCAGGCCCCCAGAATCGGAATCATCGTCACCACCATCACCAGCAGCGCAACCACGTTGGTTATCGGGACATCGCGCGGGCGTCCGAGCTGATTGAGCAGCCAGAGCGGCAGCGTACGCTCGTGTCCGGCGGTAAAGGTGGTAACGATAATTTCATCAAACGACAGGGCAAACGCCAGCATGCCTCCCGCCAGCAGCGCCGAACCCAGATTAGGCAGCACCACATAGCGAAAGGTCTGCCAGCCCGTTGCGCCTAAGTCCATCGACGCTTCGACGAGACTCCAGGAGGTCCGGCGAAAGCGGGCAATCACGTTGTTAAACACCACCACGACACAGAAGGTCGCGTGGCCTACGACTATCGTCAGCAGCCCCGGCTCCAGATTGACGGCCTTAAAGGCGGTGAGCAGCGCCAGTCCGGTAATAATGCCGGGCAGCGCTATCGGCAACAGCAGCAGCAACGACACGGCGTTCTTACCAAAAAACGCGCTGCGCCACAGCGCACCTGCAGCCAGCGTGCCAAGTACCAGGGCGATAGCGGTGGAAAGCGCGGCAACCTTAAGTGACAACGTCACGGATTCGATAATGTCGCCGCGCCCCGCAGCTTCGCTAAACCAGCGCAGCGTCAGGCCCTGCGGCGGAAAGCTGAAGGCGGCGTCTTCGGTATTAAACGCATAGAGGGCGATAATCAGTAGCGGGAAATGCAGGAAGATTACCCCGCCCCAGGTTGCCACCTTCAGGAGCAGCGGCGCGCGGTCAGAGTGCATCAAACGCTCCCAGACGTTTCACGAACGCCAGATAAAGGGCAATCAGCACGATTGGTACGAGGGTAAAGGCCGCCGCCATCGGCATATTGCCAATCGCTCCCTGCTGGGAATAGACCATATTGCCGATAAAGAACCCCGGCGGCCCCACCAGCTGCGGGACGATAAAATCGCCGAGCGTCAGGGAAAAGGTAAAAATCGATCCCGCGGCAATGCCGGGAATCGCCAACGGCAGAACCACGCAGCGGAATGTCTGGCGCGGACGGGCGCCAAGATCGGCGGAGGCCTGAAGCAACGACGGCGGCAGGCGTTCCAGCGCAGCCTGCACCGGCAGGATCATAAACGGCAGCCAGATATAGACGAACACCAGAAAGCGGCCCAAACCGGAAGTCGACAGCGTATTGCCGCCTACCGCGGGGATCGTCAGCACCAGACTCAGCAGGCTTTCCAGCCCCAAATGGCGCAGAAACCACTGCGCGACGCCATCTTTTGCCAGCAGCAGCGTCCAGGCATAGGCTTTGACGATATAGCTCGCCCACATCGGCAGCATTACGGCGATATAGAAAAACGCCTTCATCTTGCCGCGGGTGTAGCGGGCCATATACCAGGCCATAGGCAATGCCAGGATCGCGCTGGCGATCGTTACCGACAGCGCCATCATCAGAGTACGGAGAATGATGTCGTAGTTTGCCGGGTTAAACAACGCCCGCAAATTGGCCAGCGTCAGGTCCTGAGTCACTGACATGGTGAAATCATCGAAAGTGTAGAAGCTTTGCCATAGCAGGGTCAGCAACGATCCCAGATAGACAATGCCGAACCACATTAGCGGGCCAAGAAGAAGCAAAAACAGGGCCAGCGAGGGTTTACGCCAAAACAGCGCGGATAAGCGCCCGGGAGAAGCGGACGGAATCGCCATCGTCATATCAGCCCCCGCTCTCCAGCGGCACCATTGCCGCACGCGACCACGAAGCCAGCACCGTTTGTCCCACCGGCGGTGCGTTTAACGCGGCATGACCATCAACGTTCGCCTGACTCACCAACAGCTTCTCGCCATCGGCCAGCTTGAGTTCGACCCGAGTCGCGGCCCCCTGATACTGTACCGCCTGTACCACCCCCGCAATCTGGATCTCACCGGCGGTATTCAGACGAATATGCTCCGGACGCAGCGACCAGGATCCCGCCATCGCGCAGAGCCTATGCGCCCGTTCTCCGCTGAACACGTTGGCGGTACCGACAAAGCTGGCCACAAACGCCGTTTTCGGCCGCAGATAGAGGTCCTGGGGCGCATCAATCTGTTCGATTCGCCCATTATTAAACACCGCCACCCGATCGGACATCGACAGTGCTTCCCCCTGATCATGGGTAACAAAAATAAAGGTGATGCCCAGCGCCTGCTGCAGTTTTTTCAACTCCAGCTGCATCTGTTCACGCAGCTTTAAATCCAGCGCGCCGAGCGGCTCATCCAGCAGCAGGACCCGCGGCTGATTCACCAGCGCGCGGGCGATCGCTACCCGCTGACGCTGTCCGCCGGAAAGCTGTGATGGCCTTCGCGCGTGCACAAACGCGAGCGCGACCCTCTCCAGCGCCTCCATCGCGCGGGCGTGACGCTCCTTTTTGCCGATTCCTTTAACCATCAGACCGTAGGCGACGTTATCGAGCACCGACATATGAGGAAACAGCGCGTAATCCTGGAAAACGGTATTAACGTCGCGCTGCCACGGCGGCAGCTCGCTGGCCGGTTTACCAAAAATGCGAATCGCGCCGCCAGAGAGCTGTTCAAACCCGGCAATCAGGCGCAGGCAAGTGGTTTTGCCGGAGCCGGAGGGCCCCAGCATGGAGAAAAATTCACCGTCGCGAATGGCGATGCTGACGCCATCCACCGCCCGTACGTCGCCGTACAGCCGCGAGACATTATCGAACTCTACCGCGTGCATATTGTTCGCCTCCGGCGACTTAACGACCGCCCATAATCGCGATGTAATCCTGGGTCCAGCGGCTGTAGGGTACGAATTTCCCGCCTTCCGCGACCGGCGTTTTCCAGAACGCGATTTTGGTGAACTCGTTATAGCCGTTGGTCTCGCAGCCCTTATCTCCCAGTAGCGTACTGGCTTTGCACCCTTCAGGAACCACCGGCAGAGAACCAAACCAGGCAGCGACATCGCCCTGGACTTTCGGCGTCAGCGACCAGTTCATCCATTTATAGGCGCAGACCGGATGTTTTGCGTCGCTATGCAGCATGGTGGTATCCGCCCAGCCGGTAACCCCCTCTTTCGGGAAAACGGTAGCAATCGGCTGGCCTTCCGCTTTCAGGCCGTTGGCCTGATACGGCCAGGCGCTGGAGGCCACGACGCCTTCGTTTTTAAAATCACTCATCTGTACGGTGGTATCGTGCCAGTAGCGATGAATCAGGGCGTGCTGATCGCGCAGAACCTTGAGTACCGCCTGATATTGCGCTTCGGTGAGCTGATAGGGGTCGGTGATACCGAGCTGCGGCTGGGTGGCTTTGACAAAGAGCGCAGCATCGGCAATATAAATCGGCCCGTCATAGGCCTGCACCCGGCCCAGGTTGGTTTTGCCGTCCGGCAGATTTTGTTTGACGAACACCACGCTCCAGCTATCAGGCGGCGTCGGGAAGATTTTGCTGTTGTACATCAGCAGATTCGGCCCCCACTGGTACGGGGTGCCGTAAACCTTACCGTTGACGTTGAACCATGCGCCTTTTTCCACCCGCGGGTCGAGGGACTTCCAGTTGGCGATCAGCGAGGTGTCAATCGGCTGTACGCGCTTGCCCATAATCAGGCGCAGCGAAGCGTCGCCGGAGGCGGTGACCAGGTCATAACCGCCTTTCGCCATCAGGCTGACCATCTCGTCGGATGTGGCGGCGGTTTTAACATTGACCTGACAGCCCGATTCTTTTTCAAACTGGGTTACCCAGTCGTAGCTTTTATCGGTCTGTCCCCGTTCGATATATCCCGGCCAGGCGATAATATCGAGACGGCCTTCGCCTTTATCGAGAGAAGTCGGCGGCTCGGCGGCCTGCGCCGTCAGGAAAACCATACCCAGCACGCATAAGCTGCCGCGGGCAATTTTATTGCTCATCGGGTCTTACTCCTGTCACAAGAAAATGAGCGGCAGCCGTGCCGTAAAAATATCTCCCTTAATAACAGTAGACGGCGCGCTATAGCCCCCTGGGGAAATTTATTCAGGTTGTGACAAGGGGCGCATTACGCAAAAACGAGATACACGGGATAACTTTGTGGATTATAGACAAGGAGTTAGCGAGATAATACGACTATGCAAATTTCATATGGCTCATGCCGGTAAAATAATAACCGGCATGATAACTGAAAGACTAAGGCGGCTTATTTTTCGGCGAGGATAATCGCCGGATATAAACAAAACGACAGCATGGCGACCAACCTGTTTTAACCGCTGCCGTGCATGCCTGACGGGCGCAATTTTAGCTAGGCCAGCATCTCGCGAATCAGATCGCCCAGCCGCTTAACCCCCTGCTCCTCTCTTTCGCCCCAGCCCCACGCGGTGTTAAAGCGGAAAAATGCGGTCCAGCTGTCAGTGGTGGAGAACATTTTTCCCGGCGCAATGCTGATGTTATACGCTAGCGCGCGGGCGCTCAGCTCCCCCGCGTCGCTCCCGGCGGGGAGCTCAAGCCAGAGAAAATAGCCGCTATCGCTATGATGAATTTTTACTTCTGCCGGAAGATGGCGCAGCAGTGCCTGCCAGGCCAGCTGCTTGCGCTCGGCAAGCTGGCGGCGCAAACGCCGCAAATGGGCGTCGTAGCGCTTGGTCGAAAGGTAATCCACCAGCGCCAGCTGCATTGGCGAACTGGTAGAGAGCGTGCTCATCAGCTGTAGCTGCTGAATACGTCGGGCGTGCTTGCCCGCCGCCACCCAGCCAATGCGAAAGCCGGGGACCAGGCATTTCGAAAACGAGCTGCAGTGCAGCGTCATATCGTCGCGATCCCAGTACTTTGCCGGCAGCGGTTTCTCGCGGCCGAAATAGAGTTCGCTATATACGTCATCTTCAATCAGCATCACCTTGTAGCGCGCCAGCAGGGCAACAAGCTGCGCTTTTTTCTCTGCGCTGAGGGTAAAGCCGAGCGGGTTTTGCCCGTTGGTCATCAGCCAGCAGGCCTTAACCGGGTAATTCTGCAATGCCTGCTCCAGCGCGTCGAGGTCAATCCCCTCTTTGACGTCGGTCGCCACCGACAGCGCCTTAAGGCGCAGCCTTTCCAGTGCCTGCAGCGCCCCGTAGAAGCAGGGGTTTTCCACAACCACCCAATCGCCAGGTTCGGTGACGGCCTGCAGGCTAAGATTCAACGCCTCCAGCGCCCCGGCGGTAATGACAATTTCATCCGGCGAGATATTCATTCCCTGCAGCGCGTAGCGTCGGGCAATCGCGTGGCGTAGTTCATCATTCCCCGGCGGCAGGTTTTCAATCACGCTCATGGCGGTAGCGGTTTTGCTGACCTGCGCCAGGGATCGGTTGAGCTGCGGCAGCGGGAACAGGCGCGGGTCGGGAAAAGCGGAGGCAAAGGGCAGCATTGAGGCCTGGCGGCTGGCCTGCAGCACCTCGAAAATGTAGGTATTGATATCGACGGACTCGTCGCGCGTCACCTGCGGAGGCGGTTCCGGCTGGCGCTGTTTGAGCGGCTGCGGCGCGACATAATAACCGGACTGCGGGCGCGCGATAATCCGCCCCTGGCTTTCCAGCAACTGATAGGCGTGGCTGACGGTCATGAAGCTCATTCCGCTGCTCACTACCTGCTCACGCAGCGAAGGCAGTCTGTCGCCGGGTAACCACACTCCAAGCCCAATCTGTTCGGTGATCTGCTGCGCCAGCTGCTGGTACTTTTTCATAGAGATATCCGCAAGAAAATGTCTGCACGATTGTATATCAGTTAAAAAAATAGGCCAGTATTTATATACTGACCTATTTACAAAGATTGGCATCGGCGATAGCACGAATTACCTATCGCTAAGCTATTCGTTTATTGCTCATATATCTATTTGATACAGAACAAACTCAAGCGCTTAAACAACAAGCGTATTTAAAATAACATAATGAATCCGCTAACAACGAATACCCAAAAAAAAGTCATAATTAACAAAACAGTACATAAACTGCGAAGTCCATTAGTTGACAAAATCACATCCTCTGTAAAATATAATCAATAAATACACTTTCCAATAACCAACCGCTTAAGATTACAGGCATGTATTAAACATACGCTTAACTCAGAGTGCGTATCCCCTGAACCCAAATCCCAGAGTAAAATCCACAGCGCGCGAGACCAGCGTTAATGACGCAACGCGCGACCGGAGAGAAAACGGACAATTGTTTTATTATAGGATTAATACGCGTTTTATGATTTATTCAGCGAATCTATATTTAAAAAAAATATATAAATCTCGCTTACCCAAAGGAGCGTTGAAATACTGACAGGCAGCACTCACGTCTAATCAAAATAACATACTATCCCGGCGCGTTAAATAGTTTGCTTTTAGAAAAAAAGAGTTGAGACATCAAAAAAGAGCGCAAATCGACAACTGTTATAGATAAAAACAGGTTTTTTGTTCCTGCTATCGGCCTGGGTGGAGGCCTAGAATTGCGCTGAATCAATTTTGTTGTGGAGTTCTGCATGTTTGGTCTTGATGCATTTCACCTGGCGCGGATCCAGTTCGCCTTCACCGTGTCATTTCATATCATCTTCCCCGCCATCACCATCGGCTTAGCCAGCTACCTGGCGGTGCTCGAAGGCTTATGGTTAAAAACGAAAAACCCGACCTGGCGCTCGCTGTACCACTTCTGGTCGAAAATCTTTGCCGTCAACTTCGGCATGGGGGTGGTCTCCGGTCTGGTGATGGCCTACCAGTTTGGCACCAACTGGAGCGGTTTCTCCGAATTTGCCGGGAGCATTACCGGCCCGCTGCTGACCTATGAAGTCCTGACCGCCTTCTTCCTGGAAGCCGGATTCCTCGGCGTCATGCTGTTCGGCTGGAACCGCGTCGGGCCGGGCCTGCACTTCTTCGCCACCTGTATGGTCGCGCTGGGGACGATTATCTCCACCTTCTGGATCCTCGCGTCCAACAGCTGGATGCAAACGCCGCAGGGGTTTGAGATCGTCAATGGTCAGGTGGTGCCGGTGGACTGGTTCGCGGTGATCTTTAACCCGTCATTCCCTTACCGCCTGCTGCATATGTCGGTGGCGGCCTTTCTCAGCAGCGCGCTGTTCGTCGGCGCCTCGGCGGCCTGGCACCTGCTGCGGGGCAATAATACGCCCGCCGTTCGCGCGATGTTCTCCATGGCGCTGTGGATGACGCTGATTGTTGCCCCCATTCAGGCAATGATTGGCGATATGCACGGGCTGAATACGCTCAAGCACCAGCCGGCGAAGATCGCGGCTATTGAAGGCCACTGGGAAAATATCCCCGGTGAGTCCACCCCGCTGCTGCTGTTCGGCTGGCCGGATATGCAGCAGGAACGTACCCGCTATGGTCTGAAAATCCCGGCCCTCGGCAGCCTGATCCTTACCCACAGCCTGGATAAACAGGTGCCCGCGTTGAAGGAGTTCGCCGCGGAAGATCGGCCTAACGCCACCATCGTGTTCTGGTCCTTCCGCCTGATGGCCGGGCTAGGGATGCTGATGATCCTGCTCGGCGCGCTGGCGCTGTGGCTGCGCTACCGCGGTCGCCTGTATCATTCCAGACCCTTTTTACGCTTTGCGCTATGGATGGGGCCCTCGGGACTTATCGCCATTCTTGCAGGCTGGGTGACCACCGAGGTGGGCCGCCAGCCGTGGGTCGTCTACGGGGTACAACGCACCGCGGATGCCGTCTCCGCGCACGGCGACCTGCATATGTCGATCAGTCTGCTGACGTTTATCGTCGTCTACGGTTCGGTATTCGGCGTCGGCTATAGCTATATGCTGCGTCTGATTCGCAAAGGGCCGCAGGAAGCGCAGCCGCCCGCGTCAGGGACGCCAGCGCGCCCCCTTTCCGCCGCTACCGACCACGCACAGCAGAAGGAGTCCCATTAATGGGTATCGATTTATCGGTTATTTGGTTTGTCATTATCGTCTTCGCCACCCTGATGTATATCGCGATGGACGGCTTCGATCTGGGCATCGGCATTTTATTTGCTACCACGCGGGACGTTTCCGACCGCGACGTCATGGTGAACAGCGTCGCGCCGGTCTGGGATGGCAATGAGACCTGGCTGGTGCTCGGCGGCGCGGGCCTGTTCGGCGCGTTTCCGCTAGCCTATGCGGTGATTATCGACGCGCTGGCGATCCCGCTGACCCTGATGCTGATCGGGCTTATTTTCCGCGGCGTCGCTTTTGAATTCCGCTTTAACGCGACGCCATCGCACCGCCCGTTCTGGGATCGCGCCTTTATGGGCGGCTCCATTCTGGCCACCTTCACCCAGGGCATGGTGGTCGGCGCGGTGATCAACGGTTTCGCAGTCAGCGGCCGCAGCTTCAGCGGCGGAATGTTTGACTGGTTGACGCCGTTTACCCTGTTCTGCGGTTTAGGACTGTGTATTGCCTACGCGCTGCTGGGGGCCTGCTGGCTGGTCATGAAGAGCGAGAATGCGCTGCACCGTAATATGCGCGTCACCGCGCGTGGTTTACTGCTGGCGCTGCTGGCGGCAATCGTCGCCATCAGTATCTGGACGCCGCTGGCGCAGCCGGCCATCGCCGAGCGCTGGTTTAGCTTGCCTAACCTGTTCTTCCTGCTGCCGGTGCCGCTGCTGGTCGCGGCGATAAGCGCCTGGCTATGGCGAGCGCTTCGCAACAACGACAGCCATCTGCTGCCGTTCGTTCTTACGTTGGGGCTGATCTTTCTCGGCTTTAGCGGACTGGGGATCAGTATCTGGCCGCATATTATTCCGCCGGGCATCACCCTTTGGCAGGCCGCCGCGCCGCCGCAAAGCCAGGGCTTTATGCTGGTCGGCGCGCTGCTGATTCTGCCGGTGATCCTCGGCTATACCTTCTGGAGCTACTACGTATTTCGCGGCAAAGTTCAACACGGCGAGGGGTATCACTGATGCAACGAGTATGGCTTAAGCGGACATTATGGATGGTCGCCCTGTGGGGAGGAAGCGTGCTGGCGCTGGCGGCGGTGAGCATGGGATTTCGGCTGCTGATGACGGCCGCCGGATTGAAAGCGTAATAGCGCGCTTACCGTTGTAAGTTCGGCCCGACGGCACGCCGTCGGGCTTTTTTTCACCATCCGTCAGGCGCCGCTGACAAAGGCTTTTCTCTTCTTTGATAACCGCAGAGATAAACTCAACCAATTCCGGGCATAGTAGCCCCATTCGCCGATAGCATGGAAAAAGAGATGTTCAGGAGAAGCATTTCGACGTTACTGCTGGTGTGCGCCCTGTTTTCCGGGCACGTACTGGCCCGCAAACAAGGGCACGATTTCTTCCCGGTACAGAGTCTCGAACAGCAATTGCAGCACGAAGCCGATAGCGATGAACTGCGCAGCCAAGCGGAAGACGCCGCCTCCGAGTTGCGTGAACATCACCACTGGCAGAATGCGCGAAAACCGAAAATGCATCACTACCAGTAGCGATTTCGTTATCAAGCGCCCTTGCGTTTTGGCAGCGTTTTCATCAGCTCATCGGGGCTCACGGACGCCACGATACTGCCCGGCAGCGGCATTTTCAGAATATGATTTTTTATCTTACCAACCACGTGCATTTCGCACGGCCGGCAATCGAACTTCAGCGTCAGCACTTCATCACCGTGGATGAGCTGCATCGGCGTCGCCTTCCAGCTCTTAATCGAGCCTTTGGCCTGTTTCGGACAGAGGTTGAAGGCAAAGCGCAGGCAGTGCTTGGTAATCATCACCGGCACATCGCCTTTCTCTTCGTGGGCTTCATAGGCGGCGTCGATCAGCTGTACGCCGTAACGTTGATAAAACTCGCGCGCTTTGTGGTTGTAAACGTTAGCCAGAAACGACAGATGCGTTTCCGGATACACCGGCGGTGGAACGGAAACCGGCTTGCGGCTGCCGCGCGCCACGGCCTTCAGGCGCGCATCATCGAGCATTTCAACCGTTTCACGGCGCAGCTGGTTCAGCAGGCTGTTTGGCACAAACAGCGCGCCCGGCAGGTTAATCTCGACGTTGCGCGAATAGTAAATGGTCTGGCCAAGCTTCGCCACACCGTCGCGCAGATTCGCCAGCGCTTTCTCCGCCTGGGTCGCCTCGGCAAACTCGCCATCCAGCGTGTGGGTGACGCTGACGCCCTCTTCGCTGGTCATCGTCAGGACCAGCTGCTCCTGCCAGCCGCTCAGTTCGATATCGACGGCGATGCGGCGCTCGCTGGAGGTTTTCAGCAGCGCCTGCTGCCAGTTATGATCGAGGTTGCGGTTTAACGGCTGGTGCGGACGCACTTTGTATAAATCCGCGGGCATCTCATTCGGCCATACGCGATAGCGATTTTCGCCGGTTTTTTCCACCGTGTTGGCGCGAAAGCCGACGATTTCACGTTTGATCATCACGTTCAGGCCGTCGCCGTTGGTCAGCGTTTCGCTCACCTCAACGTCGAGAAAGTCTTTGCCGACTTTCAGAACTTCACCCACCGGCAGGCCAATAAACTTTGGTGAATCAAAAGCGCCAATGTCGCCTTTGCGCGCATTGACAAAATAGTCGGTGCTGCCGCGATGGAAGGTCTTATCCGTCGACGGTACAAAAAAGTGTTCGGTTCGCCCCGATGAGGCGCGCGCCAGGTCGCCGCGATCGTCAATAATGGCGTCCAGCATCTGGCGATAATGTGCGGTGATGTTCTTCACATAGCTCATATCTTTGTAGCGGCCTTCAATCTTGAAGGAGCGCACCCCGGCATCGATCAGCGCGGCCAGGTTGGCGGTCTGATCGTTGTCTTTCATCGATAGCAAATGCTTTTCATACGCCACCACGCGGCCCTGGTCATCTTTGAGAGTGTAGGGCAGACGGCAGGCCTGCGAGCAGTCGCCGCGGTTGGCGCTGCGCCCGGTCTGGGCATGGGAAATATTGCACTGCCCGGAATAGGCCACGCACAGCGCGCCGTGGATAAAGAATTCAATGGTCGCGTCGGTGTTATCGTAAATCGCTTTGATTTGCTGAAGATTCAGCTCGCGGGCAAGCACGATTTGGCTGAAGCCGACGTCGGAGAGAAACTTCGCTTTCTCTACGCTGCGGATATCGCACTGGGTGCTGGCGTGCAGCTCTATCGGAGGAATATCCAGCTCCATCACCCCCATATCCTGGACAATCAGCGCGTCCACCCCGGTTTCATACAGGTCGGTTATCAGGCGCTGCGCCGGTTCCAGTTCATCATCATGAAGAATGGTGTTCAGGGTCACGAACACTTTCGCGCCGTAGCGATGGGCAAACGGTACCAGACCGGCGATATCGCTCAGGCTATTGCTGGCGTTGTGGCGCGCGCCAAAGCCCGGCCCGCCGATGTAGACCGCATCCGCGCCGTGTAAAATCGCTTCACGGGCGATCCCGGCATCGCGGGCGGGACTCAGTAGTTCAAGATGATGGTTTTGCAGGCGCATACGCTCGTCGTTATCCATTATAGGGGGTCGAAATGGCGGCTATTGTAGTCAGAACTGGGCACAGACCAAAACAATTTCCATCGCCGCGGCGGGAGTAATTTTCAGTTTTTAGCAAAGCATTGAAGGAAAAGATATTTCCCAGAAAAAGCGCCTAAGGATAGAGTCATCACGTATTCCGGATTTTCCTCGTCACGTTGTGATTTGCTGTCTCAGTCATTTGCCTGGCCGCGAGTTTGCTCGCGGCTTTTTTATTTCTCTTTCGGATAGTGGATCAACGAATGGAAATGGGCGGTGTGCGACCCGCTATTGCGATAGGCGTGCGCTAAATCGCCGGCGAAGCGCCGCCCTTCTCCTGGCTGCAGCGTCAGCCACGCCCCCTGCAGGCAAAGATCCAGCACGCCGCTAATCACCACCACATGTTCGATAACCCCTTGCTCATGCGGCGTTGACTCGCTCAGCGCGCCGGGGGCAAGGGTAATGGAGAAGTGATCGAAGCGCAGCGCCGGGTCCCATGGGAAGAGCGGCGTCACCACCATGGCCTGCTGCTGGGGATCGAACGCCGTCGGTTCGGCGGCGTCATCGGCAACAATAAAGGCGGAAAACGGTACGTTAAGCCCGGTAGCGATTTTCCATAACGTCGCCACCGTCGGGCTGGATTCGTTACGTTCGATCTGCCCCAGCATCGCCTTCGATACGCCAGTCTCTTCCGCCAGGCGCGACAGGCTCCAGCCGCGCTGCTGTCGCAGCGTTTTTAACGTTGCCGACAGGTGTTGCGCAATATCCATTCAACCTCCTAATAATCTCTGCGGGAATTATACGCGCATGCGTCGGATTCTACAGGGGGAATGCAGTTTTAGCTTACCAGGTCCCAAAGCCTGTCGGGGTTCAGCACACCAAAAGCCGATTGTGCGTTATAGCGCACGATGCTAAATTATATCGACCGTTATAACGTACAAGGCACAACCATGCGCACTTTTACTCTCCCTCTCCCGACTCTGTTAGCCGGCTTCGTTGCCGTACTGGTCGGCTACGCCAGCTCTGCGGCGATCATCTGGCAGGCCGCCGCCGCGGCAGGCGCCGATGCTTCGCAAATCGCGGGCTGGATGACCGCCTTAGGCCTGGGGATGGGCGTCAGCACCCTGGCGCTCACCCTGTGGCGGAAGGTGCCTATCCTTACCGCGTGGTCGACGCCGGGCGCCGCGCTGCTGGTCACCGGCCTGCAGGGGGTCACGCTCTCCCAGGCGGTTGGCGTCTTTATTTTTGCCAATGCCTTAATCGTGCTTTGCGGCGCCACCGGCATCTTTGCCAGGCTAATGAAAATCATCCCTCATTCGCTGGCGGCGGCGATGCTGGCCGGGATTTTGCTGCGCTTCGGCATGCAGGCTTTCGCCAGCCTGCAGGGAAATTTGCTGCTCTGCGGCAGTATGTTAGCCGTCTGGCTACTGTGCAAAGCCTGGCTTCCCCGCTTCGCGGTAGTGGCTGCCCTGCTGGCAGGCGGCGCGGTAGCCGGGTTTAGCGGTGAGGTGACAACGTCACAAATAGGTTTGAGCTTCGTCGCCCCGTCCTGGATTGCGCCTGAATTTACGCCAGCACTGTTGCTCAGCGTCGGCGTGCCGTTTTTCCTCGTCACCATGGCGTCGCAAAACGCCCCCGGCTTCGCCACCCTTCAGGCCTCCGGCTATCGGGTCCCTGCTTCAACGCTGATTGTCGCCACCGGCGGCCTGGCGCTGCTGCTGTCGCCCTTTGGCGTCTACTCGATCTGCATCGCCGCCATTACGGCCGCGATTTGCCAGAGCCCGGATGCCCATCCGGACCCGCAAAAGCGCTGGCTCGCGGCGGCGGCGGCGGGCGTTTTTTATCTGTTGGCGGGGATATTTGGCGGCTCCATCACCTCGCTGATGTCAGCGCTACCAATGGCGTGGATCCAGATGCTTGCCGGGCTTGCGCTACTCGGCACCATCGGCGGCAGTCTGTTTCAGGCGTTGAATCAGGAGAGTGAGCGCGATGCGGCGGTGGTGACTTTTCTGGTCACCGCCAGCGGCGTGACGCTGGGCGGTGTCGGTTCTGCATTTTGGGGACTGGCTCTCGGCGGCGTCAGCTACGTTTTGCTCTTATCGCTGCGCCGCGCGTAGCTGCGAGGGCGTCAGGCCGGTGGCGCTTTTCACCCGATGACTAAAGTGGCTGGCCGTGCTAAAGCCGCAGGCCATCGCAATATCGGTTAACGACATCTGGCTACGGTATATCAGTTCCTGCGCTTTGACCATCCGGCGCTGCATCACGTACTGATGCGGCGCCATCTTCATCGACTGGCGAAACATCCGCGCAAAATGGTATTCACTCAGCGCCGCTTCCTGCGCCAGATCCGCGAGAGTTAACGGCCGGTCGAGGTTCTCCTCAATCCATGCCAGCAGATTACGCAAGACGTGCGGCGCCAGCCCGCCGGTCACCGTCGGTAGGCGCCACTGGACGTTTGAATAGCGCTGAATCAGGTGAGTGAGCAGCAGCGTGCTGGCCGAACTCAACGTCAGTTGATTCGCCTGCTGCTGCCAGTCGTTGTCGAGAAGAAACTGGCGATAGACAGCGGTGATTTTATCATCGCTGGAGAAGGTTTTTTCCTGCAGCGTGAACGAGGCCGGGCTGCGGTCCCAAATCTGCTCGCCTACCCGACGCAGGTGTTCATCGGTGCAGTAAAGATGCACAAAAGAGAGATCGCCGCGGATATCCCAGGTGCTCTCATCGCCTTTTGGCATCAGACAGAAACGGTCCGGCCCGCCGCCGTTTTTCCAGCCGTGGGGCGTTTTTTGGTAACTTTCGTAGCCATCGGCAATATACAGGCTCAGGGTATGGTGGTCGCTTTGTACCGTAATGGTATCAAGATTGTTATACCACGCGGCCAGCTGAATACCGGAGTTGAGCTGCACCGTCTCGCGCAGCACGGCATTTTTTTGACGCAATGTTTCGAAAGTCCCGTAAGCCATAACCCTTCACACTTCTGATTCCACAGATCTCTAGTCTATGAAGAGTCGCTGGCAGATACCAGCCTTCCCCTGCCGCAGGCTAAAAATAAGCGCAAGAATTTGCAAGTCGGCAACAAGCAGATGACAGCGCCGCGCGGTGCCAGGCCGCAAAATGATCGCGACAACACTCACAGGAGAGACATTTTGAACGCATTACTCTACGGGCTGGTCGTGGTTATCTGGGGCACGACATGGATTGCTATCTTTTTGCAGCAGGGGCCGGTTGCCGCGCCGGTGTCCATTTTCTGGCGCTTTGCCGTCGCCAGCGTCGCGATGCTGACCATTCTACTGGTAACCCGTCGCCTGCGCCCGCTGGCCGCGCGCGACCATGTCTTCTGCCTGCTGCAGGGCTGCTGCGTCTTCTGTTTTAATTTCTGGTGTTTTTATACCGCCGCCGCGTATATCAATACCGGCCTTGAATCGGTGATCTTCTCTATGGCGGTGCTGTTTAATGCGATCAACAGCTTTCTCTTCTATCGTCAGCAGCCTCCTGGCCGTTTCTGGCTGGCCGCCGCGCTGGGCCTGGCAGGGATCGTGACGCTATTCTGGGATGATCTCTGGGCCAGCGGCCTGAACGCCTCGCTGCTGCTGGGTATCGCCCTCAGCGCGCTGGGAACCTATGGCTTTTCACTCGGCAATATGCTCAGCATCCGCCACCAGCGCCGCGGCCTGGAGACCTTGACCACCAACAGCTGGGCCATGCTTTACGGCACCCTGGTCATGGGCGCCATCGCGCTGATACGCGGTGATAGCTTTGCCCCACAGTGGACGCTGAGCTATATGGGGGCGCTGCTGTATCTGGCCGTGTTTGGCTCGGTAATTGCTTTTGGCGCCTACTTCACCCTGGTGGGTCGCATCGGCGCAGGGAAAGCGGCATACAGCACCCTGCTGTTTCCACTCGTCGCCCTGACGATTTCCACCTTTTATGAAGGCTACGTCTGGCATAGCAACGCCGTGGCCGGGCTGGCGCTGATCCTGGTGGGAAATCTGGTGATGTTTGCTCGT
Organism: Klebsiella sp. BDA134-6; assembly: GCF_015601345.1. Classification (NCBI taxonomy): domain Bacteria; kingdom Pseudomonadati; phylum Pseudomonadota; class Gammaproteobacteria; order Enterobacterales; family Enterobacteriaceae; genus Klebsiella; species Klebsiella sp. BDA134-6. The sequence goes on along the minus strand of NZ_CP064784.1, from coordinate 2,767,121 downwards.
CCGGAGCAGTGGCTGCTGCGCCGCAGGCTGGCCCAGGTTCGCTCATAACACCGCTGACGCTGCGTTGTAGCTAATAAAAAAGGCGCTATCAACGAATAGCGCCTTCATTTTACGATGAACCTTGCTTAGCGGTTATTCGGATCGAATTTCACCGCGTCAATCGCCATATCGTCTATCACCTGCTTCAGTGTCTCGACGGTGAGCGGCGTATTTTCGTTGGACAGATTTTTGCCTTCGCCTTTACGAACCACTTTGATGACCGGCTTTTTGGTCGCGGCATCAATCAGTTCACCTTCAAAGTACAGGTTGGTATCCATGGTACGGTGACCGGTTGCCGCCTGGGTACCGGCGATAATCATCGCGACCGGGATCACTTCGTAGAACTGCAGGCCTTCTTTGCTGGAATCCACGCCGGTAATGGCGCCGCGGAAGATCAGGCTGCGCTTACCTGCGGTGGTAGCCAGCGGTTTACGCTCGGAAATAGCCTGTTTCATCTCTTTATTGGTGTAACTCAGGATATCGTTGAGCGCCTTCTCGCCCACCTGAGTGGTCGGTTTCGGTACCGGGTAGTAGGTGATCGGATTATAAACAACGTTGTCATAGTTGCTCGGATTGTAATCCGGAGAAATCCAGCGCAGTTCCGGTTTGCCGGATGCCGAGGTGGTTTCTTTTAAGTTAGAGTAATCTTTTAAAAATCCCGAATATTGTTCCGGTTTAGCAATTTTAGATGAGCAGCCGGCCAATGCTAACAGGCCAGCGAGCGCGGCGACCTTAAAAAATAACTGAGTACGCATATAGGTTAATCCCTGTGAATACCATTTCGGCAAGAGTTATAGCAAATAACACGGGTAAGTTTTGTGACAAAAAGGGTGCTACGTCAAGTAGTGCAATAAAATAAACCCGCCGTTGCCGGCGGGCTATCTTTAGCCGTTTATCTGATATCAACCTGATAAAAAATATGCTTGCCAAAGGGGTCTATTTCGTAGCCGGAGACATTTTTTCGCACCGGTTCAAATATTGTCGAGTGGGCAAACATTACTGCCGGCATCTGATCGTGCATCATCTGTTGCGCCTGAAGATAGAGCGCTTCGCGTTTTTGGCGGTCGGTTATCGATTTTGCTTCGGCAATTATTTTATCAAATGGCTGATAGCACCATTTTGCCGAGTTCGATCCACCCTCCGCCGACTGGCAGGTAAATAATGGGCCGAAGAAGTTATCCGGGTCGCCGGTGGCGGTGGTCCAGCCCATCAGCGCCGCCTGATGTTCGCCATCCTTCACCCGCTTTAAGTATTCACCCCACTCATAGGTTGTAATGGTAGTTTGCACGCCGATTTTCGCCCAGTCGGCCTGAATCATCTCGGCCATACGTTTGGCGTTCGGGTTATAGGGTCGCTGCACCGGCATCGCCCACAGATCGATGGTAATGGGCCCCGCAACGCCCGATTCCGCCAGCAGCGCTTTGGCCTTCTGCGGATCGTATTCATAATCCTTAAGCTGGCTATCCGCGCTCCATACGCCCGGCGGCAGCAGGTTTTTCGCCACCGTACCGGTACCGTGGAATACCGCCTCAATAATCGCCGGTTTATTAATCGCCATCGCTAACGCCTGGCGCACCTTCACGTTGTCCAGCGGCGCTTTTTGGGTGTTAAAAGCAAGGAAGCCGGTGTTAAGACCCGCTTTGCTCATCAGGTTGATCGCATTGTTCTCTTTCATTCGCGGCAGATCGGCCGGATTAGGGAACGGCATCACCTGGCACTCGTTTTTCTCCAGCTTGGCGTAACGTACCGAGGCGTCCGGCGTGATGCTGAAAATGAGACGGTCGATCTGCGCCTTCCCCTGCCAGTATTCCGGGAACGCGGTGAAAAGAATACGGGAATCTTTTTGATATTGCGCGAGCCTGAAAGGACCGGTACCAATCGGGTCCATATCCACACGCTCTGGCGTACCGGCTTTTAACATCGCATCGGCATATTCCGCCGATAAAATAGAGGCGAAATACCAGGCAAGATCGGCGACAAATGGCGCTTCGGCATGAGCCAGCGTGAAACGCACCGTATATTCATCAGGCTTATCAATCGCGGTAATTAACTGGCCAAATTCCAGGCTCTCAAAATTAGAATAATTGCCGCTGGAGATATTGTGATAAGGGTGTTGAGGATCCTTTTGCCGCATAAACGAAAAAATAACGTCGTCGGCATTAAAATCACGGCTGGGTTTAAAATATTTATTACTCTGGAATTTAACGCCTTTGCGTAAATGGAACGTATAAACTTTGCCATCCTCGCTGACTTCCCAGCTCTCAGCGAGGCTCGGCACCAGTTCCGTAGTGCCGACTTTAAAATCGACCAGCCGGTTATAAACAGGCACCGCGCTGGCGTCCACGCTGGTCCCGGAGGTGTAGAGTTGAGGGTTAAAATTTTCCGGCGATCCTTCTGAGCAGTAGACCAGCGTTTTTGCGCTAATGGCCGAGCTGGCCGTCAGGGCCGCTAACGCCAGAGCAAGCGTCGTTAATCTGCGTTGCATAGGTTTTCCTTTTTAATTTGTCAGCTAATGAATAGCTTGTTGTTTTCCCTTTCATACATAACACTAAAGTCTGATTGCAAACACCTGAAAACTCGAATAAAGAAGGAATCACTATGTCATCAGCCTTGGCCAGTCAATTAACCCAACGCTTCTTTCGCTACCTGGCGATAACCAGCCAAAGCGACCCGCGAGCCACGACTCTGCCCACCACCGCCGGGCAACACGCGATGGCGCAGGCGCTTGCGGATGAACTACGCCAGCTGGGGCTGGATGAGATTGTGATTGACCAACACGCAACCGTCACGGCGGTGAAAAAGGGTAATGTCGCAGGCGCCCCGCGGATTGGCTTTATTACCCACATCGATACCGTTGACGTCGGGCTGTCGCCGGATATTCATCCACAAATTCTGCGATTTACTGGTGAAGATCTCTGTTTGAACAGGGAAAAAGATATCTGGCTGCGCGTCGCCGAGCATCCGGAAATCCTCGCGTATCCTGATGAAGAGATTATCTTTAGCGACGGTACCAGCGTGCTCGGGGCGGATAACAAATCCGCCGTGACGGTAGTGATGACGCTGCTGGAGAACCTGACGCCGGAGCACCGCCACGGCGATATCGTAGTGGCGTTTGTGCCGGATGAGGAAGTGGGTCTGCGCGGTGCGAAAGCGCTGGATCTCGCGCGCTTTGCAGTCGATTTTGCCTGGACCATCGACTGCTGCGAGCTTGGGGAAATCGTCTATGAGAACTTTAACGCCGCCGCCGCGGAAATTCGCTTTACCGGCGTGACCGCCCACCCAATGTCGTCAAAAGGGGTGCTGGTGAATCCGCTGCTGATGGCCACCGATTACATAAGCCATTTCGATCGCCAGCAAACGCCGGAGCATACCGCCGGACGCGAGGGTTACGTGTGGTTTAACGGCATCCAGGGCGATCAGAACAGTACCCTGCTGCAGGCCAGCATTCGCGATTTCGACCTTGAAAGCTTTACTCGCCGTAAGCAGCAGATTGGCGAGGTGGCGCAGCAAATCGCCGCGCAGTATCCTACGGGCCACGTGGAATACCAGGTGAGCGATATTTACAGCAATATCAGCAACGCCGTTGGCGAAGACCGCCGCGCTATTGACCTGCTATTTAAAGCGATGGAAAGCTTAGGCATCACGCCAAAACCGACGCCGATGCGCGGCGGCACCGACGGCGCGGCCCTGTCGGCAAAAGGCGTATTAACGCCCAATTTCTTTACCGGCGCGCACAACTTCCACTCGAAATTTGAGTTTCTGCCGCTGCGCGCCTTTGAGGCGTCTTATCAGACCGCGCTACAGCTCTGCCTGTTAGCGGCGCGTTAAGCCAGCTTTCGCGCCAGCATCGTGGCGAAACGCAGCTTAATCCGCTTACCGTTGGCGTCGGTGCGGTGGAGTTCACCGACGTCTTCGTTATATTTGAGCAACGTCCAGCCTGAATAATAGTTGCGCAGCTCTTCCGGTTTAAACGCGAACGGGAAGCCAACGGTGCACGGAAAATCGTCGGTATCCATGGCCGCAACAATCAGATTGTAGCCGCCGGGCCGGGTGCAGCGCTGCATGTTGGCAATCAGACCCGGGATGGTCTTCGCTTCCAGGAACATCATCACCACGGTCGAAAGAATAAAGTCATACTCGCCGTCAAAGCTGAGGGCGTTAAGATCCTTAATCGCCGTCCGCAGATTCTCCAGCCCTTCCGCCTGACGAATACGCTCAAGATTGCCGATGCTGGCCGGATTTTTATCCCATGCGGTGACGTCAAACCCGTTGGCCGCCAGGTAGAGGCTATTGCGCCCGTTGCCGCAGCCCAGATCCAGCGCCTTGCCCGGTGCAATCAGCGTGGCGGCGTGCAGTACCTCGGAGTGGGTGCGGGTCATTCCATATTTGTCGGTGAAGTAATTTTCGTCGCGAAGAGTCATGGTTAATCCTTGTTTTTTAATAACGTGTCGCGTTCGACGCGAATCAGCAGTTTACCGCGCATCAGCAGCAGGAAGGTACGAATCAGCAGCAGCCCAACGATCAGATTGGTAAAGAGAAACAGCGGGAGCGCGAGGGTGTGGAAAAAGCCGTCCGGATGCTGATGACCGAGATGCAGGCCGGTGGTCGCCAACGCGGAAACGCCGAATGAGAAGCTCCAGAACGAGGCGTTAAACGGCTGGCGCAGGTACCACGGCATCAGGCGCAGCATAAACAGCAGCTGAAGCAGACCATAGCCGAACAGCAGCTTAGCGAAGGTATCCGCCTCGCCGCCGTTCACGCTCAGCCAGGCGCTGCACGCCACCAGCGCCGGAGCCAGCTGAATGCCGAGCGATGTACGCATGGCCATCGGCAGTTCTCCGTCGCTACGCAGGCGTTGCAGAATCACCGGTTCAAGGCTAAGCCAGGAGAATAATCCGGCGCCAAGAAACACCAGTCCGGCGTCGGTAAAGCCCAGCGCGCCGCAGGCCATGGCGCTGATAAAGTTGTTTGCCACCGTCGGCAGATAGAGGCCCGGGGTGGTCGCCTCGTTGGGATGGCTCCCCCGCCATAGCCCGGCGCTCTGCCAGGCCGCATAGCTCAGTTGCAATACTACGCCAATGCTGAATAACACCAGAGACAGCGCACGCAGCCAGGGTACAAAACCGATAGCGACCAGCATCGTGGTGGCCGGAAACAGGCTGACAAAACTGCTGGCGACCGGATGGCGCATCTCCTGCACTACGCTGTGCGGGAAACGGACTGCCCGGCCGATAAAAGCCAGCGCCAGCAGCGCCCAGATGACCGTTGCCGTGACCACCAGACCGTCGCCGACGATCCGGCTCACCGGCAAGATCGTGCTGGCGTAGCGCCAGGCGAAGCCCATGCCGATAATGCCCAGAACCATACCAAAATAGCCCGCCGGAAGATTCAGCACCCGGCTCGCGCCCTGCTTTTTATTCATTTTGTTTAAACTTTCAATTTATCTTAAGTTGCATTCTAAAAGAACCTTCAAAAACGCGCTACGGCGTTTTTTGCTATGTTTATGTTAACCATATGTAATGAGTAAGGCCGATGCGCAAATATTCCCTCAGCGAACAGGTTCGCCCGTTTCACTACCAGACAGACGGCATTAAACATAGCGTAAATCTGCGGCAAATTATCGCCTTGCGGGATTTCGCCGACGTGAAAACCGGCGACGAAGGCGGCTGGATCGATGATGAGGCCGCCCTGAGCCATGACGGCGAGTGCTGGATTTATGACGCCAATAGCGCCGTTTTTGCCGGAGGGAAAATCGAGGGCAACGCGCGCTTAACCGGCGAGTGTATTATCAGCCTGGGGGCGATTATCAGCGATAATGTCCGACTGGATAGCGTACACGTTAGCCACTCCGCGCGAATAAGTGACAACGTCACCGTTTCGCATTCGCAGATTCGCGGATATTGTCACCTGGCCGACAATGCGCGCATTCTCCCCCACTGTCATATTATCGCCGCCCGGGGCCTGACCGCAGACAATGATAAAATCCTGCGGATTTATCAGCGGGCGACGGTCAGCGCATCGAGAATCGTTCACCAGGCGCAAATTTACGGCGATGCCTTTGTCGAACACGCGTTTGTTGAGCATCGGGCGGAAATCTTCGACCAGGCGCGGCTGGAGGGCAACGATGAGAACGACGTCTGGGTCTGCGATAACGCCAGGGTATACGGTAACGCGAAGATTATCGCCGGCCGTGAAGAGGACGCCATCCCCACCCTGCGCTACAGTTCGCAGGTGGCGGAGCATGCGGTGGTCGAAGGAAACTGCCTGCTGAAGCATCGGGCGATGGTCGGTGGACATGCGTACCTGCGCGGCGGGCCAATTCTGCTTGACGATAGCGTGTTAATTGAAGGCCATGCGGTCATTTGCGGCGATGTGGTGATTGAACATCAGGTGACGATCGGCGATCGGGCGCGAATTGAGGCCAGCGCAGGCGACGCCATTTATATCCGCGGGGAGAAAGTAATAAACGGAGACGAGCATTTTACCCGCACGCCCATTGTCGGCTTTCTGTGACCTTTGCTCCCGACCGCGTGGTTTATCAGCTTCAGGCCCCTGCGCGCTATTGCTATTCCCGGGGCCGGCGCTCAACGCGCCTTGCCCGGGCTGCATGTCCGTAAGGCCTGTAGCCCGGGTAAGGCGTCAGCCGCGACCCGGGAACTGCTCAGAGCGACAATCAATAATGCGCCCGTAGATATTCTGGTCATCATACGAACCGTTCAGATACTCGGCCTGCTTCAGGCACCCTTCGAGGGTGAAACCGTTACGCAGAGCGACCTGATTGCTTCTCTGGTTTGCTACCCGACATTTAATCACGAAGCGGCGAACCGTCCCGCTGCGGGCAAAAAAGTCCATCAGCGCCTGCAGCGCCTGAGAGAGCAGCCCCTGCCCCTGATGGCTCTCATCAATCCAGTAGCCGATATAGGCGGTCTTATTGATCGGCTCAATCTGGTTAAACGACAGCACGCCGACGATCTCTTCCTGCAGAAAGAGCAAAAACATTTTGGCGTAACCGCGCTGGTGCAGCATCACGTTGCCCTGCACGTGGCGGCGGGTTTCATCTTCGTGACTGACGTCAGCGGGCCAGCTCAGCGATTGCTGGAGCCAGCGCTGGTTTTTCATTACCAATTGGTGCAACTCCGTCACGTAGCGCTCATCCACCGCGCGCAGGGAGAGCGATGCCGTGACGGGAATGCGTTCGATCGAAGCGGTATTTTCGGCAGACATGGCGCACTCTGATTAATCGTCTGATAAAAAGAAAAACGCCCGCAGACTCACCTCGGCGGGCGGAGTGACGGGCTATTACTTCATGACCCGGTCATCGACATAGTTGCGTTTATCCGGCGCTGGCGGGAAGTACTGATACAGCCAGGTTTCACTGATCGCCTCACCCTGGCAGCGCAGGAACATGCGCATCTCGACCGGGTCGGTCGAATCAGAGGTCGGGTACCAGTCAAACTGGATACGATAACCATCAAACGGTTCCACGTAGAGAATCTCTATCTGCTTCGCTTCGCCGCTCGACAGGGTAATCACCGGCTCGATACCTCTTGGCGCAGCGGCCTTCAGGTCGCCGCCGACGAAATCGATGGCAAAACGACGGGTCCATTTATCCGGGTAGTGCTCACCCGGCGCCCAGCCTTCAGGGAAACCACCCATGCCGGTACGCGTCGCCAATACCCGCGCCAGCGGCGAACGGACCGGCGGCTGCGCGCTCCAGTAGAGTCGATAGCGGAAGTCCAGCTCATCCCCGGCTTTCACCGGCTTCTCGGGTTGCCAGAAGCAAACGATATTGTCCAGCGTTTCACCGGTCGTCGGGATCTCCATCAGGTTGACGGCCCCTTTGCCCCACTGGTTGCGCGGCTCCACCCACAGGCTTGGGCGTTTGTTATACCAGCCCATAATATCCTGATAGTGGGAGAAATCGCGGTCCAGCTGCAGTAGGCCAAAACCACGCGGATTCTTATCCTGGAAAGCGTTGAACTGCAGCTTCTGCGGGTTGTTCAGCGGACGGCACACCCACTCGCCGTTGCCCAGCCACATCGACAGGCGGTCGGAGTCGTGGATCTGCGGATGGATAGTGTCGCACATCCTTCGTTCGTTATTGCCGCAGCTAAACATACTGGTCATCGGCGCGATGCCCAGCTGTTTAATGTCTTTACGCGCGTAGATGTGGTTTTCCACATCCATAATCACCTGCGTATCCTGACAGTTCACGACGAACTTATAGGCCCCGGTGACGCTTGGGCTATCGAGCAGCGCATAGACGGTAAATACCGTAGCTCCCGGTTTAACGGTCTCAAACCAGAAAGAGGTGAAGTCAGGGAATTCTTCCGGCGTATCGGTAAAGGTATCGATCGCCAGACCGCGGGCTGACAGTCCGTACTGATACGTGCTGTCCACCGCGCGGAAATAACTCGCGCCGAGGAAGGCGACGATATCGCGACGCGCCAGCTCCGGCGCTTTAAACACGCGGAATCCGGCAAAGCCGAGATCGCTCTGGCCTTCTAGTTGTTTGGTGTCGACGCCGGCGTCATTATATTTAAACAGCTCAGGGCGGAAGTGAATTTCCCGCGCCTGCTGGGTTTGCGAATCCAGGGAGAACATCCGCACGCGGCGGCGAAACCCCATCCCCACGTGGAAGAACTGAATGTCCAGCTTGCGCTCTTCAATATTATTCCACAGCGAATGCGCAGCATCGTACTGAATGCTGTTGTAGGCCTGGGGGGTCAGGTTTGCCAGGGTTGGCGGCAGATCGCGCGGCGCGCCGCCCCAGGGCTGACGCGCAAGATCGTGGGCCATCGACTGGAGTACGGAGTAATCAAAGCGACGGGTCTGACCGTCGGCAATTCCTGAGTCCTCGGCGAATGCGGCTTTTGAAAATAGAGAGGCGACTCCTGACGTTCCGCATACGGCGGCAACAGCCATGGAAGATTTGAGAAAACGTCTGCGGTTCATGCCTGAGAGAGCATCCTTCTTCATATGTGAATTGAGACGCGACGTAACAAACCCATGCGTCGTGAATGTCGCTCACTCTAGACAAAAACGATTGATAATCCAATTGTTGACGGCAGAAATGCGTGAAAAAAATATGTCCACCGGACCAGACCGAATTGCTGATATTCACAGGGCGGCGATGATTTCGCCAGGCAGCGATGCTTCACACGAAAGACAGCGCCAGCGAAACGTGACGGGAAGCGGCCAGACGAACGCTGGCCGCGAGAACGACTATTTTTGCTGCAGAAGGTTAAAACTGGTCATCAGGTTGCGATAGTCCGGAATATGGTTAGAGAACAGCGTCCCTAGCCCTTCAACATCATTCCGCCAGTCGCGGTGCAGTTCGCAGGCAACGCCGAACCACGACATCAGCTGCACACCAGCCTGCGACATACGATCCCAGGCGGCATCGCGGGTAATTGGGTTAAAGGTACCGGAAGCATCGGTCACGACAAAGACATCAAAGCCCTCTTCGATGGCCGACAGCGCCGGAAATGCCACGCAGACTTCAGTCACCACCCCGGCGATGATCAGCTGCTTCTTGCCCGTCGCCTTCACCGCCTTCACAAAATCTTCGTTATCCCAGGCGTTAATATTGCCCGGCCGCGCGATGTATGGCGCATCAGGGAACTGCGCTTTTAGTTCCGGCACCAGCGGACCGTTAGGGCCGTTCTCGAAGCTGGTGGTTAAGATGGTCGGCAGAGCGAAGTACTTCGCCAGGTCGCCGAGGGCAAGGACGTTGTTCTTGAATTTATCGGGATCGATATCGCGCACAAGAGAGAGCAATCCGGTCTGGTGATCGACCAGCAGCACGGCGGCATCATTTTTATCCAGACGAACATACGGTTTAGCCATGATTTCATCCTCATATCAGCATCACATTTTCCGTCGGAACCCCGGTTCCGCGGATGTAGGGTTAACAGCACCGATCATAGTGTAATCACTGGCTGAGGATTAGCCGCCAAAAGTGGGACGCATCGTCCCATTTACAGAACACGCAGCGGCTCAGGGCATCTTCCGGGCAGCGTCAATCAAGGGTCACATGATGCTTCATCACCCGGCGAAACAGCGCCAGCCGCGCGCGCATAAAGCGGTTTTCCACCTTAAAACCGGCTCGTTTGTGCAGGCCAATACGCAACAAACGATCCCGACCGCGCACGCTGGCGGGCCAGCGCACCGCCCCTGGGAGATCGTGGCAGCCGTTACCGGCCACGCGGGCGAAGTTAGCCCAATAGTCGGCGACCTGGCCGGCAAAGGTCCGGTCGCGATCGTTAGCATACTGGCGTACCGGCTCGGCAAGATCGAGGTTGTCAAAAACGTATGCCACTTCATTCCCGTGCCATGCGCCGTGCGGATAGGTCTGGTGTTCCGCCTCGGCAACGTAGTCAAACCAGTAGCGCCAGCACGGTTGCCCTACCCGCTGCTGCGCCTGCATCACCACGTAGCCCAGGGTGGTGAACGCCATATCGCGGCAGACTTCACGCCCCAACGCTTCATCGCCTTTGACGCCGGGATACAGCAGTTTAATCAGCCCGAGACCCAAGCGCCGTTCGCGGCGAAGCTTCTGGATCTGTCCGGCGATATCGACGCCAAACACCGCCATCACGCTGGCCTCATCGCTGTTTGAACCAATCATCACCGGCAGCGGATGCTGACGCCCGCTAAAAAAGGTTTCCAGCATCGGCTGGGTCAGCACGGCATCGCCAACAATCGGCGCCGGGCCGATGGTAAGCGGCGCGGTCAGCGACCAGAACGCCTCTGCCGGAATCGCCCGCAGCTGTTCGGCGCTGGCCTGCGGTAAAGCGAAGTGTTCAGCGATAAGCTGCCCTTTGGCCAGCGCCTTTTCCCGCGGCAGATCCGGCAAGGTATAGCCGCTCTGGATAATCGCTTTATGGAACAGTCCCCGGGATTTCGGCGAAACCATGAGCGACAGCACGCTGCGCGCCCCGGCGGACTCGCCGAACAGCGTGACGTTAGCCGCATCGCCGCCAAAAGCGTGAATGTTATCCTGAACCCATTGCAGGGCGGCAATTTGGTCAAGCAGCGCGAAATTATAGATGCGCTCGCCCGCTTCCTCCTCCAGCGCCGGATGGGCAAAAAAGCCCAGGTGCCCCAGCCGGTAGTTGACCGTCACCACGACAACGTCACGGGAGGCTAAGGCTTTGCCGTCATAGGGCGGTAAACTTCCCGCGCCGATGGTATAGCCGCCGCCGTGCAGCCAGACCATCACCGGCAGCGGTTGCGCGCGCGAAGCGGGTGACCAGACGTTAAGGTAGAGGCAATCTTCGGAAAAACTGCCGGGATCGCCGCCGCCGAGCTCACGACAGTACTCAATATCTTGCCAACTGGAGGCCGAGAAAGTCTCCGCCCGACGTACGCCCTGCCAGCGGGCGGCAGGCTGCGGCGCGCGCCAGCGAAGATCGCCGACGGGCGGCGCGGCATAGGGAATACCGCGCCAGATATGCATGTTCTCTTCAGAGGTGCCGGATAGTGTGCCCTGCCGGGTTTTCACCAGCGGGGTAGACGGATTCTGCATGGCCTGCTTCCTTTTACGACTCATGCCAGCAGAGTACTGATTTTACAGCAGACCGCAACGTCGTTTACTGCGCTCCTCCGCCTGCTGATAAAGGCCAAACTCATCGTAAACCGCACAGCCCAGCGCCTCCTCAAAGGCCTCGCGGCTGGCGTTGCCGTGGCTGCGGGCCTGTATCTCGTTACCCAGGTTGGACTGAAAAATCCCGGCGGCGCTGACCGGTAAAAAGTCTTCATAAATAATTGGTTGCGCGATAACCCAGCCGCGCTCAATCAGCCGCTGCGGATCGTCGCCCGGCCGAAAGGCCTGGCGGTGCGCCTCGCCTGCGGGCGTCAGGCGGTAGCGAAAGTACGCCAGCCCCTGCTGACGCAGCAGGAATTCGCTGTCCGGGAACGGGCTAAACACCTCCTGCAGATGGCGCTGATGGTTAAGATTATCTTTGCCCACCCCCGCCTCGCTAAGCAGTCGGTCGTACAGAGCGCGGCCCTTCGGCGTCAAGGCGATGCCGCGCTGCTCTATTTCGCCAAAGCGGGCCGTATGGGTGCCGCGATGCTCCCCGGCAAACATCACCGGCTCTTCAAGGGCCTTAAAGCTGGTCTGGCGCAGCAAAATCGGCACATCGCGGCGCGGCGGGCCTTCTATTAACGCTTTCGGCGCGATACCGCATTCAGGCATCAGCGCCTGAACCCGGTCGATATCCAGCGTGCGCGGCGTCAGATGATTAATGTGACAGCCGGGGAAACAGACCACATCGGCAATCAGCCGGTGCTCTTCGTGCAGGGCGTGATAGGTTTCCTCATCGACGGTGGCATGTCGATGCCAGCGAAAGGTTTCCAGCGCCTGCTGCACAAATTCACGCGCCTCCGCGGCGGTGAACTCCCCCTTCTGTTCATGAAGTGCGATCAGTTCGCGACAGCGCGGCGTGAAGATATCACGCCGGGCAAGAATTTCCGCCGCCCGCTTGCGCAGCGCCTCATTGGCGATCAGCTCAAGGCGCAGGAGCGAGGTAAAAACGCGAAACGGATTGCGCGCCAGCGCCGCGTCATCGATGGGGCGAAACGCAGTGGAGTGAACCGGTACGCCGGCCTGCGACAGATCGTAATAGCTAACGGGATACATGCCCATAATGGCAAACATGCGACGCAGGGTCGCCAGTTCCTCCGCCGTACCGACGCGGATCGCGCCGTGGCGTTCAACGTTCAGCCGCGCCAGCTCATCGGCGTTGGCCAGTTGTTCGTGCAGCGTCGGGTTATTTTCCAGTATCGCCAGATTAACGTCGGCTACCAGCTCCAGTAGCGTCCCGTACTGCGGAACTTCCTGCTGGTACATCGCCGACATCGCCTGCGAAAAGCTTTCCCGAATCTCATCAGCCGTGATGGTGTTCGCCATGATGTCTTACCTCCAGTGAATTCTCCCTGGAGTGTAGGAAAGCTGTCTGAAGACGGCGGGAAGAATTTACAAACTGTGATGCCGGTAGCTGGCCGGTTTCTTTTCATCCGCTCACTTCATAACCACCGGTTATGTTAAACACCCTTTAATTTCACTTTAAATTAACAAAACATTTACACACACTGCATGTGGCGACATTACAACAACATGCCTCTCTACCGATAACACGGAGTCCCCTCATGAACGACAAATGGTCACCGCGCGAGGTCCTGCATCGCGACTACAGTAGCCATCCTCCCGCCTACGCGCCGGGCTACAAAACCAGCGTGCTGCGCTCGCCGCGCAATGCGCTCATTTCCCTGCAGAATTCACTTTCGGAGATCACCGGCCCGGTATTCAGCAGCGACGATCTTGGCGCACTTGATAACGACCTGATCCTGAACTACGCCAAAGACGGCCTGCCGATTGGTGAGCGGATTATCGTGCACGGCTACGTTCGCGATGGGTTTGGTCGGCCGATGAAAAATACGCTGGTCGAAGTCTGGCAGGCCAACGCGGGCGGCCGCTACCGGCATAAGAAAGATCAATATCTGGCGCCTATCGACCCGAACTTTGGCGGCTGCGGACGCGTGCTGACCGATGAGAACGGTTACTATTGTTTCCGCACCATCAAGCCCGGCCCCTATCCGTGGCGCAACCAGGTCAGCGACTGGCGTCCGGCGCATATTCACTTTTCGCTTTCCGGCGAAGCCTGGGCGCAGCGTCTTATCACCCAGATGTATTTCGAGGGCGACCCGCTGATTAAACAGTGCCCTATTGTCAAAACCATCAATAACGATGATGCCATCAGAACGCTGATCGCCGAGCTGGATACCCATGCCGCCGTCCCGCTGGACTCTCTGGCCTACCGTTTTGATCTCGTGCTGCGCGGTCATCGCGCAACGCTGTTTGAAAACCGCACGCAGGGGGCCGCCCGATGAGAGATTTTTTACCTGAAACCGCTTCGCAAACCGCTGGCCCTTATGTGCATATCGGCCTGGCGCCGGACGCCGCCGGCTTTCATATCTTTGAGAGAAACTTTGGTCCGACGCTGACGACGGCCGACACCGAGGGCGAACGCATTACTATTGAAGGTCGAGTCATCGACGGCTCCGGCACCCCGGTGCGCGATGTGCTGCTGGAAATCTGGCAGGCCAACGCCGCCGGGCGCTATAACCATCCTGACGACCGACAGCAGGGTAAGAAGCTGGATACGGCATTTCGCGGCTGGGGACGCAGCTGCTCGGACTTCACCAGCGGCGTCTGGCGCTTTGAAACTATCAAACCCGGGGCCGTTGTTGGCCGCGATGGTCGCGCTATGGCGCCGCACGTCAATTTATGGGTGGTCGCCCGCGGGATTAATATTGGCCTCAACACGCGGATGTACTTCTCTGACGAACAGGACGCTAACCAGGCCGACCCGGTGCTGAATTTGATTGAGTGGGAAGTGCGCCGCCAGACCCTCATCGCCCAGCGCGAGGTGCGCGGGACGGAGATCGTTTACCGCTTCGATATTCATCTGCAGGGCGAAAACGAAACCGTCTTCTTCGATATCTGAATTTTCACTTCCTTTTTCCGCCCCTGCTGTCAAGGGGGCGGTACTTTAACGACAATGCCAATAAAATCAACTTGTAAAATAATAATATAAAATGTTAATAATATTTTGCTATGAAGTTAACAATTTTAAACGCCCTTACTTGTCATCGGTACACCTCTGTTTTTAACATTGATTATGCAAAAAAATGGTCTTTTCAGTCAGCGCATTCGCTTGCGCCATCTACATACCTTCGTGGCCGTCGCTCAACAGGGAACTCTTGGGCGCGCGGCTGAAACCCTTAATCTGAGCCAACCGGCCTTATCCAAAACGCTGAACGAACTGGAGCAGCTCACCGGCACGCGGCTGTTTGAGCGGGGGCGCCTGGGCGCGCAGCTTACGCTGGTCGGCGAACAGTTTCTCACCCATGCGGTCAAAGTGCTCGACGCGCTCAATACCGCTGGTCAGGCGCTAAATCGTAAAGAAGGCCTCAACAGCGATATCGTACGTATCGGAGCGCTCCCCACCGCCGCGCTGGGGATCCTGCCCTCGGTGATCGGCCAGTTCCATCAGCAGCAAAAAGATATCACCCTTCAGGTCGCCACCATGAATAACACCATGCTGCTGGCGGGGCTAAAATCGGGAGAAATCGATATCGGCATCGGGCGAATGTCCGATCCGGAATTAATGAGCGGATTGAACTATGAACTGCTGTTTCTCGAATCCCTGAAGCTGGTGGTTCGTCCGGGACACCCTCTGCTGCAGGAAACCGTCACGCTGAGTCGGGTCATGGAGTGGCCGGTGGTGGTTTCGCCTAAAGGCACGCTGCCGCGACAGAACGCCGAAACCCTGCTGCAAAGCCAGGGCTGCAAAATTCCCACTGGCTGCATCGAGACGCTGTCGGCTTCACTGTCTCGCCAGCTCACCGTCGACTACGACTACGTATGGTTTGTCCCCTCCGGCGCGGTTAAAGACGACCTGCGTCGTGGGCTGCTGGCCGCGCTGCCGGTGCCCACCCAGGGCGCGGGTGAACCAATAGGGATCCTCACCCGAGTGGACGCCACGCTCACTGCGGGTACGCAAACCCTGCTCAGCGCCATTCGCAAATCCATGCCCGTCTGATCGCGTTCTCCCCGGCTTCGCGCGTCGGGGAGAGATAATCCGCCCGTTTTCCCTGCTGCTGCCCGGAACTATTCACCACAATATTCAATTAGTGCGAAATCATTCATTAACAATTGCGTAAATTTCTTTAACAGATCTATCATATCCGCGATTTCACCAAATGGTTCACATGAAATCAATAACAGTAAAAATTACGCTTTTATGAAGGTTATCATTACTTCATTCAAAAGAGTTCACTTGAAGAATTGATCTATCTGGTTCACACCTGTTCAGGGGTGGTGAAGGAGAAAAAATGGCAACTGACAACGCGCCGCGAGGGTTCCCCCGGATCCTACAGTGGCTTCTCGCCGGGCTGATGCTGATCATCGGCCTGGCTATCGGTATTCTTGGTGCGAAGCTCGCCTCCGTCGGCGGGACGTTCTATTTTGCGCTGATGGGCCTGGTGATGGTTATCGCCGCGGTGCTCATTTTCCGCAGCCGCCGCGGCGGTATCATGCTGTACGCCGTTGCGTTTGTCGCATCGATCGTCTGGGCGATTAGCGACGCGGGCTGGACCTACTGGCCGCTATTCTCCCGCCTGTTCGCCCTCGGCGTACTGGCCTTCCTTTGCGCGCTGGTCTGGCCGTTTCTTTCCCGCCAGCCGGCGAAAAAAGGGCCGGCATTTGGCCTGGCGGCGGTGCTCGCCGTGGTGCTGCTGGTCAGTTTCGCCTGGATGTTCAAATCCCAGCCGCTGGTCAGCGCCAGCGAGGCGGTGCCGGTTAAACCGGTCGCCGCAGGCGAGCAGCAGAAAAACTGGGCGCATTGGGGCAACACCACCCACGGCGACCGTTTTGCCGCCCTCGACCAGATTAACAAACAGAACGTCGACCAGCTGCAGGTCGCCTGGATCGCCCATACCGGCGATATTCCGCAGAGCAATGGCTCCGGCGCGGAAGACCAGAACACGCCGCTGCAGATTGGCGATACGCTTTACGTCTGTACGCCCTACAGCAAAGTGCTGGCGCTGGATGTCGATAGCGGCAAAGAGAAGTGGCGCTACGATTCAAAAGCCACCGCCCCCAACTGGCAGCGCTGCCGTGGTTTAGGCTATTACGAAGATAGCCAGGTTCAGGTTTCCCCTGCCGCCGACGCGCAGCCGGCCGCCTGCTCCCGTCGCCTGTTCTTGCCTACTACCGATGCCCGCCTGATCGCTATTGATGCCGACAACGGCAAACTGTGCGACGCCTTTGGCGACCACGGTATCGTTGATCTGAGCATTGGCATGGGCGAGATCAAAGCGGGTTACTACCAGCAAACCTCCACGCCGCTGGTGGCGGGTAATGTCGTGGTCGTTGGCGGTCGTGTGGCGGATAACTTCTCCACCGGCGAGCCTCCGGGCGTCGTTCGTGCCTATGACGTCCACACCGGGAAACTGGCGTGGGCATGGGATCCGGGCAACCCGGCGCTGACCGGAGAACCGCCGACAGGCCAGACCTATACGCGCGGCACGCCGAACGTCTGGTCCGCCATGTCCTACGACGCGAAGCTGAATCTGATTTATCTGCCGACCGGTAACGCGACGCCGGACTTCTTTGGCGGCGAACGTACCGCGCTTGACGATAAATACAGTTCATCCATCGTGGCCGTTGACGCCACGACCGGCCAGGTCCGCTGGCATTATCAAACCACCCATCACGATCTGTGGGACTTCGACCTGCCTTCCCAGCCGCTGCTGTACGATCTGCCTGACGGTAAAGGCGGCACCACGCCGGTGCTGGTGCAAACCAGTAAGCAGGGCATGATCTTTATGCTTAACCGCGCCACCGGTGAACCGGTCGCTAAAGTCGAAGAACGTCCGGTTCCGGCCGGCAACGTTAAAGGCGAGCGCTACTCGCCTACCCAGCCTTACTCCGTCGGTATGCCGATGATTGGCAACGAGACGCTCACCGAGTCGGATATGTGGGGCGCGACGCCTGTCGACCTGCTGCTGTGCCGTATCCAGTTTAAAGAGATGCGCCACCAGGGCGTCTTCACCCCGCCGGGCGAGGACCGTTCGCTGCAGTATCCCGGCTCGCTGGGCGGGATGAACTGGGGCAGTGTATCGGTTGATCCGAATAACAGTCTGATATTCGTCAACGATATGCGCCTTGGCCTCGCCAACTATATGGTGCCGCGCGCCAAAGTGGCGAAGGACGCCAGCGGTATCGAAATGGGGATCGTGCCGATGGAAGGCACGCCGTTCGGCGCCATGCGCGAGCGTTTCCTGTCGCCGCTGGGTATTCCATGCCAGAAACCACCGTTCGGCACCATGTCAGCGGTTGATTTGAAAACCGGCAAACTGGTGTGGCAGGTTCCGGTAGGCACCGTTGAGGACACCGGCCCGCTGGGGATCCGCATGCATATGCCAATCCCCATCGGCATGCCGACGCTGGGTGCGTCGTTATCCACCCAGTCCGGTCTGCTGTTCTTTGCGGGCACTCAGGACTTCTACCTGCGCGCGTTTGATACCGCCAACGGGAAAGAGATCTGGAAATCGCGTCTGCCGGTCGGCAGCCAGTCCGGCCCGATGACCTACGTATCGCCGAAAACCGGTAAACAGTACATCATCATCAACGCGGGCGGCGCTCGCCAGTCGCCGGATCGCGGCGATTACATCATCGCCTACGCGCTCCCGGAGCAGAAGTAACCCTCAGGGCCCCCAATCGGGGCCCTTTTTGCTGGCAAAGTACCTAGTCTGGGTTTTGCCCGGTGGCGCGATAGCAAAATCGTCTGCGCATCTCCCCCCAGCAAGCCATTCTTATTCCGTCATGTTATTATTGCGAATGGTTATCAATAATAAATACTGAACAAGGATAATGGATGAAGCGTTCAACCTGCCGCCTGCTCGCAGGCGCCATCATGTCGATAGCGGCCGCCTCGGCTCAGGCGTTAAAAGCCCCGGAAGTGGACCTGCGCGATCCGACGATTTGGCAAGAGAAAGCGGTGTCTCCGCTCACCGCTCACCCACAGCCCTGCGAGGTGTTCAGCGGCCCGCACTGCGCGGTCTGGGAAGATGAGAAATCGGATATTCAACGTGAACGGGAGCGCCGGGAACAGCGGCGCTGGCAGAATGGTTATGAAAACCTGCGGCGGGAATAATCCCGCTAAAACGATAACCCGGGCACGCCCGGGTTATTTATTATCTGAAAATCAATTCTCGCCGAAATGAATAACGGTACGAATGGATTTACCTTCGTGCATCAGGTCAAAGGCTTCGTTGATGCGATCCAGCGGCATGCGGTGGGTAATAAACGGATCGAGACGAATTTTCCCCGCCATCGCCTCTTCAACCATTCCCGGCAGCTGCGTGCGCCCTTTCACGCCGCCGAACGCGGAGCCGCGCCAGACGCGCCCGGTCACCAGCTGGAATGGACGGGTTTTAATCTCCTGACCCGCGCCAGCGACGCCGATAATCACGCTTTCGCCCCAGCCTTTGTGGCAGCACTCCAGCGCCGCGCGCATCACGTTGACGTTACCGATACACTCGAAGCTAAAGTCGACCCCGCCGTCGGTGAGTTCAACAATCACATCCTGAACCGGCTTATCGTAATCATGCGGGTTGATAAAGTCGGTCGCGCCCATCTCTTTCGCGAGGGTGAATTTTTCCGGGTTGGTATCCACCGCCAGAATGCGCCCGGCTTTCGCCTGTACCGCGCCCTGGATCACCGCCAGGCCGATCCCGCCGAGGCCGAAGACGGCGACGGTATCGCCCTCTTTTACTTTCGCCGTATTGTGCACCGCGCCGATACCGGTCGTGACGCCGCAGCCCAGCAGACATACTTTATCCAGCGGCGCCTGCGGATTCACTTTTGCCAGCGAAATTTCGGCCACCACGGTGTATTCGCTGAAGGTGCTGGTGCCCATATAGTGATAAATCGGTTCGCCGTTGTAGGAGAAACGCGTGGTGCCGTCCGGCATCAGGCCCTTACCCTGGGTGGCGCGGACCGCCTGGCAGAGGTTGGTTTTGCCTGATTTACAGAACTTACATTCGCGGCATTCGGCGGTATACAAAGGAATAACGTGGTCGCCCGGCTGCAGACTGGTCACGCCTTCCCCGACTTCGACGACAATCCCGCCGCCTTCATGGCCCAGCACCGCCGGGAAAACGCCTTCCGGATCGTCGCCTGAGAGGGTAAAGGCATCGGTGTGGCATACGCCGGTATGGGTGATCTTGACCAGCACTTCGCCTTTTTTCGGCGGCGCGACGTCAATCTCAACGATTGAAAGCGGCTGACCCGGGCCAAACGCGACGGCTGCACGTGATTTCATATCTCTCTTCCTCGTGGTGATTTTATTTTAAATAGGATCGTAGCAGATGCCCGACTTCCGCCATTCTGGCGGCGCGCTGATCGGGCGTCGTTTCGCCGCTGACCAGTTCGTCCTGTAGGTGAATTTCCACCATCTCCCCCATCAGTCCGTTAGCGGCGCCGCGTATTGAGGCGATTTGTTGCAGAATAGTCATACAGGGTTCGCCGGATTCAAGCGCCCGCTCAAGCGCTTCAACCTGGCCACGAATGCGCCGCACCCGGCTGAGGGCACGCTTTTTATCTTCAGGTGAATGTGGCATGGTTTCGCCCTCCATATCATATAGGGGGGTATACTATATTTATTATTGCCTTGAGGCAAATGGCTTCGCCGCTTTAACCGTAGCATAGCGGCGAGAATTTGCGCTTAGCTGAAGTTGAGGATCCCGAAGAAAGAGACAAAAAAACCCGCCGAAGCGGGTTTATCGAGGTTTAACGCCTGCGCGGCATCATCCGCAGCAGCGTGTTATCTTTCCACAAATAGTGGTGCATCAGCGCCGCCAGCGCGTGCAGGCCGATAATAAAGTAGCCGGTATTGGCCAGCACCTCATGCCACTCTTTCAGGGTATCCACCAGCTCAAAGTTGCTTTCCGCCGCGTGCGGCATGGTCAGGCCAAAAGCAAACCAGGGGTTGCCGCGGTAGTACATCATGACCATGCCGATGGCCGGCAGCGCGATAAACAGCAGATAGATAACCAGATGCCCAAGATGCGCGAAGCCGGTCATCATCGGTGACGGTTTAGGCACAATCGGCGGCGCCGGAGATTTGAGGCGCACCAACAGACGCACCACCATCAGAACAAAAATAGAAATCCCGCAGGAGACGTGGATCATATTAAAAACGGGCCGCTCGCTGCGGGGGAAAAAGCCCCGCAGCTCCATCGCCGCGTAAGCGCCAATCACTAAAAAAAAGACCAGCCAGTGGATACCTATTTGTAGACCAGTGTATTTATCGCGCATGAGAAACCCTTAATAAAACGGTGATATCGCCAACATAAACACCTTTTATTAAAAATTCATTAACTTTTACGTACTTATAAAAAAACAATTGCCGGTTTCGCGCAGATAAAGCAAAAGCAGCGGGTTACCTGCGGCGCAGTAGTACGAGGAACGTATACCGCAACCTTGACGCTGTATATAATCACAGTACAATACGGTTTGCTATTACCATCAATGGGATAAAAAATGTTCGTAGAGCTGATTTATGACAAGAGAAATTTCGAAGGATTAGCCGGCGCTAAAGAGATCATTCTGACGGAATTGACGAAGCGAGTGCATCGCATTTTTCCCGATGCCGACGTTCGCGTTAAACCGATGATGACGCTGGCCTCCATCAATACCGACGCCAGCAAGCACGAGAAAGAACAGATCAGCCGCGCCGTGCAGGAAATGTTCGAAGAAGCCGACATGTGGATGCAGGAAGATTAACGGGCGATATTCGAGGACAAAATGAATACCTTCACCATTATAGCCATCCCCTTCTTCGCCGCAGCGATCGTCATGCTGACATTGGGGACAACCAGGAAAAGTCGTGCCTGCGCTATCGTGGGCGGCGTTTTGCTGGCCGCGACCGTGGTCAACGCGGTGACGGGCATGGCGCTACAGGGCGGGTAACAGAATGAGTTTTGTTTGGTACATGGCGCTGATATGCGTTGCGATCGCCTATCTCATGATGCGCTTTCTCCCTGTTTAACCCCGGGTTTTCGCATACCCGGGCTTCATTTCGCATACCCGGGCTTCATATAGCGTTCTTTTTACCGGCGGGATCATAACCCCTTACGCACCAGCGTCGCCGCCTGTTTAAAAATCTCGTCCTCGACGCCGTCCCCCTTCTGTCTTCCCAATCTCACCAGTTCTTCGACAATACTTTCCCGGTTAATAGGCTTCTGCCCAGAAACCAGGCCAATCACCGCCGCGCCGATGGCAAGACCAATCAGCCCCGTTTGTTCGTCTTTGTTCTTCATCGTTCCGCTCCGTTATGCCCGAAAAAAGTTTAGCAGCCGCACTCGCGACTGCAACCCGAGCATCCGCAGGCTTTGGCGCCAGCTAAAGCGACTTCAGAGGCCATACGGATGCAGGATCAGGCAAAGCCAGCCTCAGGCGCGTTAGCCTGCTGCGGGACGCTAAAAAGTGTGAAGTTGATCAAAAACAACAAAATGACGGTCTGAGAGGCGTATTTGTATTACCGCCGCGCCGGGACAGCCCGGAGCGTGACGACACGATGATGAAAAGGAGAAATAACCATGATCACATACGATCGTAACCGCAATCCTATTACCAACGGCAGCCAGGTGATGATTAATGGGACGGGCAAAACCGGTAAAATTATCGCTATCCATTCAACGGATTTAACCCCAGCCCAGCTGCGTCGAACTAAGACCGTTGAAGTTGAAGGGGCTGAAGGGAAGTTTGAACCGGTTGAACTGATCCGCCTTGGCCTCCACTAAGGAGGCGACAGCCGCTGCGGCATCGCCCAAACGCCGGCTATCGGCTGGCGATGCCCGGCAGTTTTACTACCGACGTTCCGCGCCATGGCTGCTCTTCGCCTGATACATGCGTCGGTCCGCCACCGCAACAATCTCATTGAGGCTATGATGCGCATCGGGATCGTATTCAACGCAGCCCCATGAGAACGCCAGCTGCCACGGATTGCCCGCCTGCTGATTGTACTCCGCGACGTTCTTGCTAAGCTGCTCCATCGCCTGGCCAGCGGCGTGCTGCGAGGTATTGGCAAGCAGGATGATAAATTCGTCGCCACCCTGCCTGGCAATTAAATCCGACTCTCTGAAGGTGGCCTTCATCAAATCAGCAATCGCCCTCAGGGCTTTATCTCCCTGTTCATGACCCCAGGTATCGTTAATCAGTTTAAAGCGATCGAGATCGATAAAGATGAGGCTCGCTGGTTCATTCCGCCGTCTGGCGGTCAGCAACGCGTACTCCGCTAACGACATAAAGCCCCGGCGGTTGAATAGCCCCGTCAGCTCGTCAGCGGTCGCCGCATCCAGCACCTTGAATTCATCTTCAACGATGGCGGCCAGGTCGCTTAAGATTTGTATTTCATGAACGGAGAAAGCGCGCGGCTTGTGATCCATCAGACAGAACGCGCCGACCGTCGCGCCGTCAGGCAGCTGCACCGGGTATCCGGCATAAAAGCGGATAAAAGGCGCTTCGGTGACCAGCGGGTTATCGTGAAAGCGCAGGTCCTGCTGCAGGTCGTTGACGATTAAAGGATCGGTTTGCAGGATAGTATGCGCGCAGAATGTGATATCCCTCGGCAGGGTATCCACATCAAGTCCGGCGCAGGATTTTACGTGCAGGGTGTTTTCCCCCACGAGGCTAATCGAAGCCACCGGCAGATCGTAGAGCGTACGTGCAAGCCTGGTCAGGCGATCGAAACGCTCTTCTTTTCCGCTGTTTAATAATCCGGATGTCCGCAGCGATTGCAGACGGCGCAGTTCATCTGGATGAAGTCCGGCTAATTTCAATTTTTCTCTCTTACGTTATCAGGATAAATGACGCAGCGCTTACCAATGAAACGCGCATCAGGCTGTTAACAAACGATTCACATGTGTTATCTGATGAGTTAAGCATATATCGCTGGCTCGTCAAACGAGACATCAGGCGCGTTCTGCAGCAGCCCACTCCCTCAGCTTCGCTTTCAGCCACTGGCTCGCGCCGCGCTGCCCGCTCCGCTTATGTGAATAGATTTTCACTTCGAATGGCGGAACCTCAAACGGTAATTCAAAAACCTTCAGCTTCGCCGCGCCGAGCATTTTTTCCGCTGCGGAGCGCGGTATCGCCATAAGCAGTTCACTTTGCGCAATAATGAAGGGCGCGCTCAGCATAGAGGGTGTTTTGATGGTGATATGCCGCGCAAACCCCATTTTCGCGAGCTGTACGTCGAGAACCCCCTGGCTTTCATTCCACGGGGTGACCACCAGATGCTGGGCTGCCAGGTAATCCGCCAGCGTTAGCCGGGACCGGCTGGCGTGGCTTATTGCAACATAATCATCTTTTAGCCAGCAGATCTCATCCAGCTCCGGATGCTCTGCTTCATGCAGGGCGCTAAATCCCAGCGCTAAATCCACCTCGCCGGCCAGCAGTTCCGTCAGCGCCGGGCTGTGCGGCAGATAGCGCAGCTCGAAACGCAGGCCTGGCGCCTGTTGCTGCAGCCTGGGCATCAGCGTCGGGAAAACGCACTGCGCGGTAAAATCCGTGATCGCTATCTGTAAGCAGTCGGTACTGGCCGAGGCGACAAACTTCGGCTGCGGGGTCAACTCCTGATCTAAAAACTTTAACGCCGAGGCAATAGAAGGCGCGAGCTGGGTGGCGAACACGCTGGGGCACATACGATGCCCTTCGCGATAGAAAAGCGGGTCATTGAGCGCGGCGCGCAGCCTGGACAGCGCGTGGCTTAACGCCGAGGTGCTCATCGCCAGCTCTTCCGCCGCCAGGCGTACCGAACGATAACGGTAGACCGCCTCGAATACCGGGAGCAGATTCAAATCAAGACGACGCAGGGCTGGATGCATAATATTCATCATTGCGTGATTTCATTGCACTTAATTCTTCTAACCTTAACGTTTATGCTTTGCGGTATCAAACTTACGATGGCACAACAGGTACTCCAATGAATATGACCATTCGTCAGGCCAGCCCTGCGGACGCAAAAGCAATTTATGACATGATTTACGAGCTGGCGGTGTATGAAAAGGCGCCGGAACAGGTGGTCACCACGGTTGAAGAAATCCAGGCATCGCTTTTCGCCAGCGACAGTAAAACGGAAGCGCTAATCTGCGAGATTGACAGTAAGATCGCCGGCTACGCGGTGTTCTTTACCAGCTATTCCACCTGGCTCGGCCGCAACGGCATCTATATGGAAGATCTCTACGTCACTCCCGAGTTTCGCGGCCGCGGTGCAGGAAAAGCGCTGCTGAAAACCATCGCTCAGTTGGCGGTAAAAAGAGAGTGCGGTCGCCTGGAGTGGAGCGTGCTCGACTGGAACCAGCCGGCCATTGATTTTTATCTGAGCATTGGTGCCGTTGCGCAAAGTGAGTGGGTTCGCTATCGCCTTGACGGCGCCGCGCTTGCCGCTTTTGCTGAACTGGGCGGGAACGCCAAATAATCGGCCACCAGGTGGGCCCTTCCTGGGCCCACCTTTTCAATCCCTTGCCAATATGCCCGTGGCGTATAAAGCTGAAACAAAAAATTATTAACCGTTAACACCCCGCCCGCAACCCACCGAATTTATTCACTTTTCCGTTCGCGTTTTTATCAGCATTTAACGGCGCCGCAAAAATCGTTGGTTGCCCTATTCCGGCAGCTGAACTAAGCCTGGAGAAGTTTTTACCTGACAGTTCAACTGACCTGGAGATTCTTCATGAGTAAACTCGGGATTAATGGATTTGGGCGTATTGGACGTTTAGTGCTGCGCCGGTTACTGGAGGTTAACAGCCCTTTAGAGGTCGTGGCGATTAACGACCTGACATCACCTAAAGTGCTGGCCTACCTGTTAAAGCATGATTCAAACTACGGGCCTTTCCCATGGAGCGTAGATTTTACTGAAGATGCGCTGATCGTTGATGGCAAAAAAATTACCGTTTTTGCGGAAAAAGAGGCTCAGCATATTCCGTGGAAAGCGGTAGGCGCCGAGCTGATTGTCGAGTGTACGGGTTTTTATACCTCCGCGGAAAAAGCGCAGGCGCATCTGACCGCCGGCGCGAAAAAAGTACTGATCTCCGCGCCCGCTGGCGATATGAAAACCATTGTCTATAACGTTAACGACGACACGCTGGACGCCAACGATACAATTATTTCCGTGGCCTCCTGCACCACCAACTGCCTGGCGCCGATGGCGAAAGTGCTCCATGACGCATTTGGCATTAAAGTGGGGACCATGACCACTATTCACGCCTATACCGGTACGCAATCGCTGGTTGACGGCCCGCGCGGCAAAGATCTACGCGCTTCCCGAGCGGCGGCGGAAAATATCATTCCGCATACTACCGGGGCGGCGAAAGCCATTGGGCTGGTTATTCCAGCGCTGAGCGGCAAGCTGAAGGGCCACGCCCAGCGCGTACCGACCAAAACAGGGTCGGTGACTGAGCTGGTGTCAGTGCTGGAGAAAAAGGTCTCCGCCGAAGAAGTCAATCAGGCGATGAAAAATGCGGCGGCGAACAATGAATCATTCGGTTATACCGAAGAAGAGATCGTTTCATCGGACGTCATCGGCAGCCATTTCGGTTCAATTTACGATGCCACGCAGCTGGAGATTGCTGAGGTTGGCGATCTGCAACTGGTGAAAACCGTGGCCTGGTACGATAACGAGTATGGCTTCGTTACCCAGCTTATCCGGGTGCTGGATAAATTCGCGAAGTAAGTCGCAGACGGTTCGGCACACGTAGCCCGGACAGATGCGCAGCATCGCCTCCGGGAAATGATGCCATCCTGCGCTCTGTTCCCCGGGCGGCGCAGAGCGCCTGCCCGGGCTACGGGTACGTGCGCCTGCGTTTGGGTAGTTTAGGTAGCCCGGGTAAGGCGTCAGCCGCGACCCGGGGGCGATCTGCGGGCTGGACAGCCCGGAAAGATGCGCAGTATCGCCACCGGGAGACGCTGCCGACTCAGGCCTGCAGATAGACCACCTGGGTTTGCAGATACTCATTCAGACCGTGACGTCCGTCGGCGCCGCCAATGCCCGATTTACGCCATCCGGCATGGAAACCCTGCATCGCTTCGAAGTTTTCGCGGTTAATATAGGTTTCGCCAAATTTTAGCCCCTTGATCGCCTTCATTGCGACGTTCAGGTCGCGGGTATAGATCGACGACGTCAGCCCATAATCGCTATCGTTGGCCATCGCCAGCGCCTCTTCAAGGGTATCAAACGCCACCACCGGCAGCACCGGACCGAATGTCTCTTCATGCACGATATCCATCTCCTGGCGCACATCCAGCAGCAGCGTTGGCGGATAAAAATAGCCCCTCCCCGTCACCGCTTTACCGCCAAGGGCGACGCGCGCGCCCTGGGCAACCGCTTTTGCCACCTTCTGCTCAACGCGCTCCAGCGCGGCGGCGTTAATCAACGGCCCCATCGCGATATCGTCGCGTGCCGCCGGATCGCCAAACTGTACCGCCTTCAGCGCTTCGCCAAGGCGATTAACAAAGCGATCGTAAATGCCCTTTTGCACGTATACGCGCTCGACGCAGTTGCACACCTGCCCGCTATTGATAACCCGAGAATCCACCACCGCCTTAACCGCCAGCTCAAGATCCGCATCATCCATCACGATAGCAGGTGCTTTCCCGCCCAGCTCCAGACACACTTTAGTGATGTTTTTCGCCGCCGCGGCCATAATCTTCTCGCCTGCAGCGACGCTGCCGGTCATGCTGACCATCGCTACTTTCGGATTGCCCGCCAGCTCCTGGCCTACGGTTTCGCCGCGGCCCAGCACCAGGTTAAAGACCCCTTTCGGTAGACCAATATCATGGACGATTTGCGCAAAAACGATGGCGTTATTCGGCGTAAATTCACTCGGTTTAATGACGATGGTATTACCGGTAATCAGCGCCGGCGCCAGCTTGCGGGCAATCAGGAAGAACGGAAAATTCCACGGCAGGATACCGGTCGTCACGCCCAGCGCGCGCTTGAATACCAGAATGTTCTCCCCCGGGCGGTCGCTCTGCACAATTTCACCTTCATAACGGCGCGCCCACTCGGCCATATAATCAAGATAATCGGCGGTAAAAGAGACCTCCACCGCCGCCAGCTGCTGGATTTTTCCGCCCTCGGCGACGATAAGCGCGGCGATCTCTTCCGCACGTTGGCGGATACCGGCAGCGATTTTGCGTAACCATCCCGCGCGCTCAATCGCCGGCAGGGCTTCCCAGCCAGGCTGCGCGCGCTCGGCGGCGAGAATCGCTCGCCTTGCATCTTCCGCGCTGCCGTCGGGGATCCGCGAAAGCAGCGCTTCCGTCGCCGGGTTGATCACATCAATCCACGCATCACCGCGGCCGGGTTCAAACTGGCCGTCAATATACATAGGGTGTTGAACGGGTGCTGTCATGGTCTGCTCCTAAGGATTATTGTTTTTAACAGGTGAACTAGATGTTAAAAACTATCGTCCATAAGGCAAAGAGACAGCATGAGGGCTTGTTTTTGTGAGATATTTCATAAAAACAGATGAAGCTAACGCGCAAAAAATCACAATTCAATAACACGATCTGCCCGTTTGCGATACCGCCAACGCAAACGGGCAAATTTCCCGACGCCGGCGACCATGCCAGGCGTCTAAAGGAGGAAGAAACGCGAACCAACAGCGATGAAAAGCGCTTATGGCTACCTAAGCCAGCTGCCGCGCGCTTAGCGCATCGGAGAGCAGACGGTCGTCGCGCAGCGTCTGCCACGCCTGAGCAATGTGCGGCGGAATATCCACATGGGCGATAAAATCCTTGCCTAACGGGCCGTAGCCCTGCGGGTTATCCGCCAGCCGCGGCGGTTCGCCGAGGATCAGCGCCAGATAGCGCCCCACCGGCCACAGACCCGTATCTTCCCCACCAAACGTGACACCGTCACGCCTGTTACGCAATACCGGCGCGCACCCCGGCGTGCTGTACCACGTCGGCGCTCGCGGATCGTCTTGCCAGACGCGGGCAAACGTCGCCATCGTTCTGCGCTGCATGGTCGGATCCTGAATCACCACCCCTGTACGATGGGCAATGCCCCTCTCCTCAAGCATTTCCCGGGTAAAGCGCGCGTTCTCTCCGCAGTTGGTGGAGCGATCCTCCACCACGATGTGTTGGCGCGGAATGGCCCAGAACTGATGGGCGATGTCGGCCAGGATATGCGCTTCGGCGCGATCCCTTACCGCGATGGCGCGGTAGCGCGGGTCGTTTAACACCGACTGGTATAAAAACGAAGTGGAGTGACCGATACCGCCGCTGATCAGCAGCGGAACCGCGTGCTGCGCCGCCAGCCGGCAGGCGAAATCGATGGTCGGGATCACTGCGTTGCCAGCCAGCACCACCACCTCTATTTGCGGATCAACGGGCAAATCATCCTGCGCCAGCCAGGCTCCCAGCTGGTTCGCCGCGGCCAGTACCGATTCGGGTAGCGATGGAAAATGTTCTGACATGTTTTCTCCTGTTAACACTCTCAGCCGTAGATTAGCGGCCACCATCTTAGACGCTGGCGCGAACTTTGGGTAATAAAGCGCGAATAGCGCACCCACGCCTCTTAAGCAACAAAGTCAACACATCTGAATAGCGTTTTATTCACTTTTTGAAGAGGGTCAAGAATCTAATAAATAGGGAGAAAGGGTCACAACTACGGCTTTAATGCACAAAAATGCATATTCATCCATGAAGAGCGTTATTTTACGTTTTTTTATTCACAAAAAGCTGAATCCCAGCCGCAACGACAGCATATTCTGCATTTTTGCCAAATACCGTCCCATTAAATTGGTGATAACATTCTCGTTACAGAGTTTATAGCTGTACCTTTCCACGGTTAACAAAATAATTATCACTGCGAAACAGGACTCTTATGGAAAAGTTATCTTACGCTTCTGAAAGTAGTACATCTCCATGGACCACCTACCTGCGCCAAATCGATCGCGTCGCGCCCTACCTCGGCGATCTCGCTTTCTGGATTGAAACCCTGCGCCATCCGAAACGCGCGCTAATCGTTGATATCCCTGTGCAAATGGACGACGGTACTATCCGCCACTTCGAAGGTTACCGCGTTCAGCACAACCTCTCGCGCGGACCGGGTAAAGGCGGCGTGCGCTACCATCCTGATGTTGATCTCAATGAAGTTATGGCGCTTTCAGCCTGGATGACCATCAAGTGTGCGGCAGTTAATATTCCCTACGGCGGCGCCAAAGGCGGCATCCGCGTCGACCCGTTCTCATTGTCGGAAGGTGAACTGGAGCGTTTGACCCGTCGCTATACCAGCGAGATCGGCATTATTATCGGGCCGCAAAAAGACATTCCGGCGCCGGACGTCGGCACCAACGGCAAAGTGATGGCCTGGATGATGGATACCTACTCCATGAACCACGGCACCACCATCACCGGCGTGGTCACCGGCAAGCCTATTCACCTGGGCGGTTCGCTGGGCCGTGAAAAAGCCACCGGCCGCGGCGTATTCGTCACCGGTCGCGAAGTAGCTCGCCGCAGCGGTATCGAAATCGAGGGCGCAAAAGTCGCGCTACAGGGTTTTGGTAACGTAGGTAGCGAAGCGGCCCGCTTGTTCGCAGGCGTCGGCGCACGGATTGTGGTGATTCAGGACCACACCGCCACCCTATATAACGAGGGCGGTATTGATATGGCCGCGCTGACCGCATGGCAGGCCGAGAACAAGCAAATCGCCGGTTTCCCTGGCGCCCGCGAAATTGCCAAAGAAGCGTTCTGGACGACGCCGATGGATATTCTGATCCCGGCGGCGCTGGAAGGCCAGATTACGCGCGAGCGCGCCGAAACCCTCAGCTGCAAACTGGTGCTCGAAGGCGCTAACGGCCCGACCTACCCGGAAGCGGATGATGTGCTAGCCGAGCGCGGCATCGTGGTGGTGCCGGACGTTATCTGTAACGCCGGCGGCGTCACCGTGAGCTACTTCGAATGGGTGCAGGATATGGCCAGCTTCTTCTGGAGCGAAGAAGAGATCAACGCCAAAATGGATCGTATCATGACCGATGCGATCGTTCACGTTTACGAAAAAGCGGTGGAAAAAGCGTGCTCTTTACGCACCGCCGCCTATATCGTGGCCTGTGAGCGGATCCTGATGGCGCGTAAAGATCGCGGTATTTATCCGGGATAATCCCTCTTCTCAGCCCGGTTAATGCCGGGCTTGAGACCAGCCCCCTCCTTTGCCCTTCGCAAGTCTTATTCCACATTAAACGCACATACCGTTAACCTGTTTTTACCAAACGGGCTTGAATTCTCGTTCTGGTCAGGCAAAAATCATTAGAGCTCTAACGATATTGCAGACTGGTCTATGGATAACCGACAGCTTAACTTTTCCCATCTTTTATATCTGACCGCCCACCACTGGCGCCTGGCGGTCAACCGCCGACTCAAGGACCTTGGCATGAGCCAGGCCAGCTGGGTCGCCGTTTCCGCCATCGCGCGCAACGAAAAGCCGCTATCGCAAAGCGAGCTGGCCCAGGAGCTGGGCGTCGAAAGCGCAACCCTCGTACCGCTGCTCAACCGGCTGGTCGATCTCGGTCTGGTCGAGCGGGTGAAAACCGAGCGCGATAAACGCAAACGGCTGCTGATTGCCACCGCCAAAGGCCTTGAAGTGTACCAGCAGGTGAAAACGGTGGCCGATGATTTGCGGGAGGAGATCCTTACCGCCATTACCCCCGAAGAGCAGCAGCAGACGCAGCAGGTACTGGAGAAGCTGCTGCGCGAGGTCGAGAAAAAATAATGCCTCGCCGACACGCCAATCCCTATATTCCTCACGACTGGGCCCCGCACGAAAAACCAGCGATCCTCGGCTCGCCGTCGACCCCGATCCACAGTACGCCAAAACGCATTGCCTACGGGATCGTCGGGCTGCTGGTATGCCTGACCGGCGCGTTGGGCAATGCGGTGGTGACCGCCAATCTACAGCTGTTGCAGGGTACTTTTGCCGCCTGGTCGACGGAGATTGCCTGGCTCCCGGCAGTCTACGTAATGACCAACGTGTCCATTAACCTGCTGCTGGTGAAGTTCCGCCAGCAGTTCGGCCTGCGCGCTTTTACCGAAGGTTTTCTCGTACTCTACGTGCTGGTGACCTTCTTCCACCTGTTCGTCAACGACCTGAGTTCCGCGCTGATGGTCCGCGCCGCCCACGGCATGGTGGCCGCGGCGCTAAGCTCGCTGGGGATTTATTATCAGGTGCAGGCCTGGCCCGCCCGCCATCGGCTCAAAGCGCTGACCATCGGCATCACCGGTTCATCGCTGGCGATCCCGCTGGCGCGCCTGTTCTCCACCGAGCTGCTGCAAATCGACGAGTGGCGCGGGCTGTACTTCTTTGAACTGGGGCTGGCGCTGGTGTCGCTGGCCTGTGTGATCGCCCTCAAGCTGCCGCCAAGCGATCGGAAAAAGGTATTTGAGAAAAAAGATTTCATCACCTTCTTTCTGCTGGCGCCAGGGATGGCGCTGGTCACTGCGGTGCTGTCGCTGGGGCGGCTGGACTGGTGGTTCGAAGCGTCGTGGATCGGCTGGGCGCTGGCGGGCGCTGTGGTGCTGATTGTCTCCGCGATTGCTTTTGAGCATAACCGCAGCAACCCGCTGCTCAATATCAAATGGCTCTCCAGCGGCAGTATTCTGCGTCTCGGGCTGATTATGCTGCTGATCCGTATCGTGCTGGCGGAGCAGAATACCGGCGTCATCGGCTGGCTGCAGTACGTCGGCCTGCAGAACGAACAGATGACCAACCTGGCGTGGTCGATTTTCGCCGGGATCCTCTGCGGTATTGTCGCCAGCTGTCTGACGCTCAACCCGCAGCGCCTCTACTGGCCCACCGCCACCGCGCTGGCGTTAATTATGGTTGGATCGCTGCTCGACAGCCAGTCGACGATCCTGACCCGCCCGGAGCAGCTGATGTTCAGTCAGTTTCTGCTGGGTTTCGGCAGCGCTTTCTTCCTCGCCCCGGCGATGCTGGCGGGGATTGGCGGGGTCATTGCCGACCAGCGCAACCTGGTGAGCTTCTCGGTACTGTTCGGCATGAGTCAGAATATCGGCGGCCTGCTGGGCTCCGCCATTCTCGGTACTTTCCAGACCTGGCGGGAGAAGTTTCACTCCAGCCAGCTCGCCGACCAGCTCACCACGCTCAATCCGCTGATTACCGAGCGTATACAGCAGTATAGCCAGATGTATCAAAGCCAGATTGGCGACAGCACCCTGCTCAATGTTCAGGCCACCATGCTGTTGCAAAACGCCGCCACGCTGCAGGCCAATATTCTCGCTTACAATGATACCTATCTGCTGACGGCGGCGATTTCAGCCGCCACGCTGGTATGGGTTTTCTGGCGCTTAATAAGATTACGTATTACCGCCCGTATCGCGCTGAAACGCGCAACGGGAAGTAAATAAAATTCACTCTGGAGTCATTATGAGTCAGCAGGATGCGGCCAAACAGCAGGCCAACACCCGAAATAATATTCGCATCGTTTCGATTTTCACCGCCGCCGCCATTGGCATCGTTGGCGTACTGGTTATTCTCTACGCCTGGCAGCTGCCGCCGTTTACCCGTGAAAGCCAGTTTACCGATAACGCCTACGTTCGCGGGCAAACCACGTTTATCAGCCCGCAGGTCAACGGTTATATCACCGAGGTTAAGGTTCAGGATTTTAATCAGGTGAAAGCCGGCGACGTGCTGTTCCAGATTGACGAGCGCATCTATAAGCAGCGCGTCCATCAGGCGCAAGCAACGCTGGCGATGAAAGAGGCGGCGCTGAAGAACAATCAGCAACAGCGCAGAAGCGCCGAGGCGGTCATCGCACGTAACGAAGCGGCGCTGCAGAACGCCCGCGCGCAGAATCTGAAAACCCAGGCCGATTTAAAACGCGTTCAGGAGCTGACCGCTGACGGCTCGCTATCGATTCGCGAACGCGATTCCGCCCGCGCCAGCGCGGCGCAAGGTACCGCGGATATCGAGCAGGCCAAAGCAACGCTGGAGATGTCACGCCAGGACCTGCAATCCACCATCGTTAACCGCGATTCGCTGCTCGCCGACGTCGCCAGCGCAAAAGCAGCGCTGGAGCTGGCGCAGATCGACCTGCAAAACACCCGGATTATCGCGCCGACTGACGGTCAGCTCGGGCAAATCTCGGTTCGCCTTGGCGCCTACGTGACCGCTGGGACGCATCTCACCTCGCTGGTGCCGCCGCAGCACTGGCTGATCGCGAATCTCAAAGAGACCCAGCTGGCGCAGGTGCGCGTCGGGCAACCGGTGACCTTTACCGTTGATGCGCTGAACAGCGAGAAATTCACCGGCACGGTGCAGAGCATCTCTCCGGCGACCGGTGTCGAGTTCAGCGCCATTTCCCCGGATAACGCCACCGGTAACTTCGTGAAAATCGCCCAGCGCATTCCGGTACGCATCGCCGTTGATGAGGGGCAGAAGAACGGCCAGCGTCTGCGGCCGGGGATGTCGGTGCAGGTCACCATTGATACCCGCGCGGAGAAACAGCAATGATTCGTCCGCTCGCTCTCGCCGTTATCCTTGTGCTGGTCGGTTGCCAGTCCGCGGACGTTCAGCAGGCCGCGCCCGGTTTACAGATCCCTGCCGCCTGGCGGGCGGATGTCGGTCCGTCCAGCCCCGTTGAGGGCGTGTGGTGGCGCAATTTTCATGACAGCACGCTCAACCAGTATGTCGACCAGGCGTTGCGCTATAACAGCGACGTGCTGCTCGCTCGCGAACGGGTCAACGAGTACCAGGCCCGGGCCTACGCCGCCGATAGCAGCCTGTTTCCCTCGCTCGACGCCGGGTTGACCGGCACCCGCGCGCGGTCCCAGTCGGCGGCTACCGGGCTGCCCGTTCACAGTACGGTGTATAAAGGCGCGCTGACCGCCAGCTACGATGTTGATCTCTGGGGCGCAAACCGCAGCGCCGCCAGCGCGGCGCAAGCCAGCCTGGAAGCGCAAAAAGCTGCGGCCGCCGCGGCGAACCTGACCGTCGCCTCTTCGGTGGCGGTCGGTTACATCACCCTACTATCGTTGGATGAACAGCTGCGGGTGACGCAACAAACGCTAAAATCACGCGAAGACGCTTTCAACCTGGCGAAACGCCAGTTTGAAACCGGCTATACCTCGCGCCTGGAGCTGATGCAGGCGGACTCCGAACTGCGCTCCACGCGCGCGCAAATCCCGCCGCTGCGCCATCAAATCGCCCAGCAGGAAAATGCGCTCAGCCTTTTGCTCGGCGCCAATCCGGGCGCCGTTAAGCGCAACGCGTTCGCGCAGCTTTCGCCGCTATCGCTACCTTCCCAGCTGCCGTCAACCCTGCTCAACCGCCGACCGGATATCGTTCAGGCCCAGCGTCAACTGGTGGCCGCCGACGCCACCCTGGCGTCATCGCAGGCGCAGCTGCTGCCGTCCATCAACCTTACCGCCACCGGCAGCCTGCAGGATCGCACCCTGCCCGACCTGCTGGATAATCCGCTACGCTTATGGAGCCTCGGCGGCAGCATTCTGGCGCCGTTGCTCAACCGCCAGGCGCTGAATGCTGAGGTCGACGTATCGATGGCCCAGCGCAATCAGGCGCTGTATAGCTATGAAAAAACGGTGCGCGCCGCGTTTAAAGAGGTGAACGACAGCCTCGATGCCATTAATCGCTACGGCGATCAGTTGGCGGAGCTACTTGAACAGGAGAACGTTGCTAAGGAGACGCTACGTATCGCCCAGAACCGCTATCGCAACGGCTACTCATCCTATCTGGATGTACTCGACGCCCAGCGCACGCTGTTTTCCACCCAGCTCAGCGTGGTACAGGTGAAAAACAACCTGCTGCTGGCGCAAGTTGATTTGTACCGGTCGCTGGGAGGCGGCTGGTCTGATTCATCAGGGATGTAATACGGGAAATCTGACATGCAACAACAGTGGTCGGCAGTAGATAATTATCTCGTGACAGCGTTAATCCCCACCGATCCGCTCCTCAGCCAGGTTCTGGCGAATAATCAGCACGCCGGGCTTCCGGCGATCGACGTCGCCGCCAATCAGGGGCAGTTCCTGGCCCTGCTGGTGCGCATGACGGGCGCCAAACGCATCCTCGAGATCGGCACGCTCGGCGGCTACAGCACGATCTGGATGGCCAGGGAGTTGCCCGTCGATGGTGAATTGCTCACCCTGGAGGCCGACGCGCATCATGCCGCCGTCGCGCGCGAGAACCTCCGTCTGGCAGGCGTGAACGATCGCGTTGCGGTACTGGAAGGCCCGGCGCTGACCAGCCTGGAAAAGCTGGGCGATCGCCCGCCGTTCGATCTCATTTTTATCGACGCGGATAAACCCAATAATCCTGGCTATCTGCGCTGGGCGTTGCGCTATTCTCGCCCGGGGACAGTGATTGTGGGCGATAACGTGGTGCGCGACGGCGAAGTGACGAACCCGGATAGCGAGGACGACCGGGTGCAGGGCGTCAGAGCGTTTATCGACATGATGGGCAGCGACCCGCGGCTGACGGTCACGGCCCTGCAAACGGTGGGCAGCAAAGGCTGGGACGGGTTCACCCTCGCGTGGGTGAACGAATAATGAGTCTGAAAATCCGGATTGCGGCGCGAAGCTACAATCCGGATCATGTTAGCTATGGTGATGGGTTAATTCTGATAATGGATTACATATCAGATTGCACATGTCTTTTGCATCAGTGAGTAACATCCTTGTTTACAGAGCAAATCATTGAGAATGATTCGGCTGATATTCAATCTGATAATTTACCTCTATTTCCCTGTCGGCCCCCGCGCGAGCTGTATCAGCTTCCCACCTGTTCTCCTGCGTGCAGTTTCCGACAACATCCCACCTTACGCATTTTTCCTCGAAACGGGAGCGATTTTCAGCCGTCAGTCCCAGAAGCAGGCTCGACAGCCAGCGCCCTTGTCCGTCCCAGCGCAGGAGTCGGGAACGTGACTCTTCGGTAACATGTGCTAAACGCCCATTGATATCGTGGTAATAGTCGACGATGATTGCCGCCGGAGAACCCGTGGGCTTTATCACTTCACGAATCAGGCGATTTTGATCGTCATAAAGATATTCCCAGGTCGTGGTTTCCAGCAGTTTGTCATCCATTTTATATTGGCCTTCTGCGCGGACAATTCGGCCCAATTCGTCGGTATAGTAATGTCGGCTATCGATGCTGGTCTTATTCGGATAAAAGCCGTCGATTCTCATCTCCGTCAGCCAGCCCTTTTGTTTATCACGGATGACAGTCGTTGTGCTTCGCATTGTCTTATTATTACCAATATCACGCTCTTCCGTTTCAGCGCGACTTTCCAGTTGCCCGCAGTGAGAAAGTGACATCGTGCCGGATGATTCATAACGATAAAGTTTTCCTTTACCGGAAAAGTGCACGCTAAGAGACTTCTCGCCCGGCATCATGGGCGGCATTTTTGTCAGAATCATATAGTTTGAACTATTGATAAATAACTGTTTTTCTGCACAAGTCGTCGTGGTCTTTTCATTAGCAAAGGCCGAAGAGCACGCTGCGGTTAAAATTGAAATCATCGTGACGATTTTTATATTCATATAATATTTACATCCCTTTAAATAATTAGTTTTAGCAATACTTTATTTCATCCGAATTTATATGTTTTATACTACAGCATTAGCCGTTCTGGCTGTCGTTAAGATCAATAATATTAAGACGAACGCATAATGGATATTTAATAATTTGGCATGACGTTTCCATTCCCTGAAAGAGAATGAAAACGCCATTGCCGTAGTATCAGGCCACAATCGCGTCCATTGCCTGCAGCACTCGCTTGTCGGATATCGGATACGGCGTGCCGAGCTGCTGGGCGAACAGGCTGACGCGCAGCTCTTCAATCATCCAGCGGATCTCCTGCACGTCGTTATCCTGACGGCGCTGAGGCGGCAGCTTATTCAACCACTGCTGCCACGCCTGCTGGATGCTCTCCACCTTGAGCATCTGCGCGCGGTCACGGTGCGGATCGATCGCCATTTTCTCAAGCCGCTTTTCAATCGCCTGCAGATAGCGCAGCGTATCCCCAAGGCGGCGGAAGCCATTGCCGGTGACGAAACCGCGATACACCAGCCCGCTCATCTGCGATTTGATATCCGACAGCCCAAGCGCCATGGTCATATCCACGCGGCCTTTCAGGCGTTTATTGATATTGAACACCGCGGTCAGGATCTGCTCAACCTGTTTGGCGATTTCCACCACCGTCTCGTTGAGTTCAGCGCGCACCTTTTCATGCAGCGCGGCAAAGCCCTCTTCGGTCCATACCGGGCCGCCCGCTTCATCGATCAGCTTATCCACGCCGCAGGAGATACAGTCATCGATCAGATCCAGCACCTTGCCGTAGGGGTTGAAATAGAGCCCCAGCTTGGCTTTATTCGGCAGCTTCTCATGCAGGTATTTAATCGGCGACGGGATATTCAGCAGCAGCAGGCGACGCAGGCCGCGCCACATCTCCTGCTGCTGCTCCAGCGGGTTATCAAACAGCTTGATCGCCACGCTGTCGCGCTCGTCCACCAGCGCCGGCCAGGCCTTAACTTTGTAGTTGCCGCGCTTCTGCTCGTAGCTCTCCGGAAGCCGGCCAAAGCTCCAGATATGCAGCCCGCTCTGCTCGATACCGTCATCGGCAACCGCGGACAGCGTCTCCTGCACCTTACCTTTCAGCGCATCTTTCAGATCCTGCAGCGAGCGCCCTTCCTGCAGCTTCTTGTTTTTCTCGTCCACCACCCGGAAAGTGATTTTCAGATGATCGGGTACCTGATCCCATTGCCAGGCCTCGCGGTCGATAGTCACGCCGGTCATCCGCCGCAGCTCACGTTCAAGGGAATCCAGCAGCGGCAGCTCCAGCGGCGTCGCGCGGCCTAAAAACGCCTCCGCGTAGTTCGGCGCTGGAACGAAGTTACGCCGTACCGGCTTCGGCAGCGATTTAATCAGGGCGATAACCAGCTCGCGACGCAACCCCGGGATCTGCCACTCAAATCCGGCTTCTTCCACCTGGTTGAGCAGCGGCAGTGGAATATGCACCGTTACGCCGTCAGCGTCGGCGCCCGGTTCAAACTGATAGGTGAGACGCAGCTTCAGGTTGCCCTGGTGCCAGAAGTTCGGATAGTCGAGCTTACTGACCTGCTCCGCGCCTTCCTTAATCAGCATGCTCTTTTCAAAGTTGAGCAGATCCGGCGTCTCGCGGCTGGCCTGTTTCCACCACTTGTCAAAATGGCGCGCGGAGATGACGTCATGGCTGATACGCTGGTCGTAGAACTCAAACAGCGTTTCGTCGTCGACAAGAATATCGCGGCGGCGCGACTTATGCTCCAGCTCTTCAATCTCGTTGCGCAGCTTCAGGTTGTCACGGAAGAAGGCGTGACGAGTCTGCCAGTCGCCCTCCACCAGCGCATGGCGGATAAATAGCTCGCGGCACAGCGCCGGATCAATCTGGCTATAGTTGACCTTGCGGGCCGCCACAATCGGCAGCCCGTAAACGGTGACCTTTTCCGTCGCCATTACCGCGCCCTGCCCGCGCTCCCAGTGGGGTTCGCTGTACGAGCGTTTGATCAAATGCTGCGCCACCGGCTCGACCCACTCCGGCTCAATGCGCGCGGCGATACGCCCCCACAGGCGGCTGGTTTCCACCAGTTCGGCGACCATCGTCCATTTTGGCGGCTTTTTGAACAACCCCGATCCAGGGAAGATGGAGAAGCGAGCGTTGCGCGCGCCGGTAAACTCCTGCTTGTCGGCGTCTTTCATACCGATATGCGACAGCAGACCGGTCAGCAGCGCGGTGTGAATTTCGCGATACTCCGCCGGCTCGCTGTTCACCGGCAGCCCGAGCTCTTTCACCACCTGACGCAGCTGGGTATAGATATCCTGCCACTCGCGCACGCGCAGGTAGTTGAGGAAATCGACCCGGCACTGGCGGCGGAACTGGTTCGAGGAGAGCGCTTTTTGCTGCTCGCCCAGGTAGTTCCACAGGTTGACGAACGCCAGGAAGTCGGACTCTTTATCGTGGAAACGGCGATGTTTCTCGTCAGAGGCCTGCTGCTTGTCCATTGGCCGCTCGCGCGGGTCCTGAATGGAGAGCGCCGAGGTGATAATCATCGCCTCGCGCACGCAGCCGTGTTTTTGCGCTTCCAGCACCATGCGCGCCAGACGCGGGTCCACCGGTAGCTGGCTAAGCTGACGGCCCATCGGCGTCAGCTTATAAGCGGTCTGCTGTTCGTCGGTGGTAATCGCCCCCAGCTCTTCCAGCAGGCGAACGCCGTCCTGAATATTGCGTTTATCCGGCGCTTCAACAAACGGAAACGCGGCGATATCGCCCAGGCCCAGCGCGGTCATCTGCAGGATAACGGATGCCAGGTTGGTGCGCAGAATCTCCGGGTCGGTAAATGCCGGGCGCGACAGGAAGTCATCTTCCGAATAGAGACGAATACAGATCCCTTCCGACACGCGACCGCAGCGGCCTTTACGCTGGTTAGCCGACGCCTGGGAAACCGGCTCAATAGGCAGGCGCTGCACTTTGGTGCGGAAGCTGTAGCGGCTGATACGCGCGGTACCCGGGTCAATAACGTACTTGATGCCCGGCACGGTCAGCGAGGTTTCGGCGACGTTGGTGGCCAGCACGATCCGCCGCCCGCTGTGGGCCTGGAACACACGGTTCTGTTCGCTATTGGAAAGCCGCGCATACAGAGGCAGCACTTCGGTATGGCGCAGATTCAGCTTATTGAGCGCATCGGCGGTATCGCGGATTTCACGCTCGCCGCTCATAAAGATAAGGATATCACCGGGGCTTTCGCGCCCGAGTTCATCAACGGCGTCAAATATCGCCTGCAGCTGATCGCGCTCGGTGTCGTCGGCGTCTTCAACGATGGGTCGATAGCGCACTTCTACCGGGTAGGTGCGCCCGGACACTTCGATAATCGGCGCGTTGTTAAAGTGGCGCGAGAAGCGTTCCGGATCGATGGTCGCCGAGGTGATTATAATTTTCAAATCCGGGCGACGGGGCAGCAGTTCCCGCAGGTAGCCAAGCAGGAAGTCGATATTGAGGCTGCGTTCGTGCGCTTCATCGATAATGATGGTGTCGTACTGCATCAGCAGCCGATCCTGCTGGATTTCCGCCAGCAGAATACCGTCGGTCATCAGCTTAACCATGGTGTTATCGCTGACGTGGTCGCTAAAGCGGACTTTATAGCCAATGCAGCCGCCCGGCTCCGTTTGCAGCTCTTCGGCGATACGGTTGGCGACGGTACGCGCGGCCAGACGACGCGGTTGCGTATGGCCAATTAAGCCTTTAACGCCGCGCCCCAGCTCCATACAAATTTTTGGCAGCTGGGTGGTTTTCCCCGAACCGGTTTCCCCCGCCACAATCACCACCTGGTGATCGCGCACGGCTTCGAGAATCTCCTGTTTTTTCTGGCTAACCGGCAGATTCTGCGGATAATCGATAGCCGGTCGGGCGGCTTCGCGCAGCAGGACTCTCCCTGCCGCCTGTTCAATTTCTTGCGCCATCTCCTGAAGGATGGCCTGCTGGGCATCAGGATTTTTAACCTTCTTCACGCCGTGCAGGCGACGGGCAAAGCGCGACTTATCGCGCAGCATCAGGCCATCCAGCCGTGCAAAGAGCTGAGAGAAGGTTATTTTTTGTTGTTCTGTCATAGCGTTATCGGGCAGCGCACTGCCGGGAAAAATCTCTTTTGATGTATTGCGTTAGAGTACCACATCCGCGCAATTCGTGCCTTGTTCAAAAAAACTGAATACAGAGTTCGATTTATTGCGCTTTCTCTGCGACATGATTGTGAATAGAGTGTCAACAAGCACCAGGGCAACGGCCCGTCAATCACATTAAAAAAGGAAACACCCATGAGCAAAGTATTAGTTCTGAAATCCAGTATTCTGGCAGGGTACTCGCAATCTGGTCAGCTGTCCGACTATTTTGTTGAACAATGGCGTGAAAAGCACGCGCAAGACGTTATCACCGTGCGCGACCTGGCTGCAAACCCCATTCCGGTTCTGGACGGCGAACTGGTTGGCGCTCTGCGTCCGAGCGATGCGCCGCTGACGCCGCGTCAGCAGGAAGCGCTGGCGCTTTCCGACGAACTGATCGCTGAACTGCAGGCGAATGATGTGATTGTTATCGCGGCGCCGATGTACAACTTCAACATCCCGACCCAGTTGAAAAACTACTTCGACCTGGTAGCGCGCGCTGGCGTGACCTTCCGCTACACCGAGAAAGGGCCGGAAGGTCTGGTGAAAGGTAAACGCGCTGTCGTCGTCACCAGCCGCGGCGGTATCCATAAAGATACCCCGACGGACCTGGTAACGCCGTACCTGTCTACCTTCCTTGGCTTTATCGGCATCACCGACGTGAACTTCGTGTTCGCTGAAGGCATCGCCTACGGCCCGGAAGTTGCAGCGAAAGCGCAGACCGATGCGAAAGCCGCTATCGACAGCGTTGTTGCCGCATAAGAGTTGACTCCTCCCGCCCCGGCGGGAGGAGAGTTTCACTTTTTCTCGTAGCGCAAATACCCCACCACGCCACCGCCGCCATCTTTTGGATGATTCACGCCGTCGTTGACCTCCACGCAGGGAAAATCAAAAGGCGACACGCCGTCTATGCAGGCCACATTCACGCCATATTGCTGCGGGTTTGAACGCCGTTGATGAAAAGTGTAGATCCCACACACGGAGCAGAAAAAGTGCACGGCTTGACCGGTATTAAAACGATACTCCGTGAGCTTATCCCGTCCGCGTATAACATCTATTCCTGAAAGCGGCGCGGAGACCGCGACCGCCCCACGCATCCGGCAATATGAACAGTTACAGCGGCGAACGGTGTTGAAGCCATCGCTAAGCTCAACGGTAAAGGCCACCGCGCCGCAGTGGCACTGAGCGGATAATTTCTCTGCCATGATTTACCCCCTCAGGATGATGATTTCGGCCGCAAATTCTCATCAAACGCCAGCCGCTTTCTGTCCGGCTCTGCTTCTTTGAGCGGTTCCACCTGATGCAGCGTCTGTTTGCAGCGCTCCACCAGCATCTGATACTCCCGCGTCCCCTGCTTCTTCCAGGCCAGCTCCCGTTCGCTTAATGTACGAATGGCTTTTGCCGGACTGCCGACAATCAGATGGTTAGCGGGCATTTCGGCGTTGGCTTTCACAAAGGCCGAAGCGCCGACAATGCTGTTTTCCCCAATGCTGGCCCCATCAATAATCACCGCGCTCATGCCCACCAGCGCGTTGCGCCCGATGGTGCAGCCGTGCAGAATCGCGCCGTGGCCGATATGCCCCTCTTCTTCCACGACCGTATCCTGGCCGGGAAAGCCGTGCATCACGCAGTTATCCTGAATGTTGGCGCCATCTTTCACCACGATACGGCCAAAATCGCCGCGCAGGCTGGCGTTAGGCCCGACGTAGACCCCTTTACCGAGGATCACGTCGCCAATTAGCACCGCGGTGGGATGAACGTAGCTCTCGTCCGGTACCACCGGCGTCATACCGTCAATTTGATAAATGGGCATAGCCTCTCCTTATACGCCTGCGAGTCCGCCAAAGCGCTGGAAA
Organism: Klebsiella sp. BDA134-6; assembly: GCF_015601345.1. Lineage (NCBI taxonomy): Bacteria > Pseudomonadati > Pseudomonadota > Gammaproteobacteria > Enterobacterales > Enterobacteriaceae > Klebsiella > Klebsiella sp. BDA134-6. Next base: position 2,723,923 of record NZ_CP064784.1, on the reverse strand, counting down.
TAGAGCGGTCCCGGCGCGGGAAGATCCCCCACCGAGCTTTCGCCCTTCTCGCTGACAAACGCCAGCGCGCCGGGCGCAACGCGTTGATAAATATTGATGCACAGCTGGCGCGCGGTTTGTCCGGCCCAGTGCGCGGGGAGCAGCTCTTCAGGCAGCAGCGGATCTTTCAGCACCACCCGGCGATAGAAGTGAATCAGCAGCAGCTGAATCTGGAAACTGCGTTCGGGCGTCAGCTCCGCGGGCTCGCAGTCGCGAAGCAGCGGCAGCAGCGGTCGAAACAGGGCGATAAACGTTTCATACATCGCGTTCTGGTCGGTAAGATGCCAGCACTCTTCAACGCGAGCGCGCAGCGCCGCCCGAGAGAGCGCCAGCGGGGAATGCGCTTCGAAACAGATAACGTTTTCCGCCACGCCCGCTTCATGCAGCAGAGACTGTACGTCCGCCAGCTTTTGTGATGGCGAAGCCAGCAGGCTCGGCGCAAGCGCGCCAAATCCCTGCCATAGCAGCTGTTTTTTGACTTCCGCCAGGGTGCTTTTTTCCAGCCCTTCCGACAGCAGCAGCAGCCAGGTCCCATCCCACTCCGGCGCGCTGGCGCGATAGATTTTATGCTCCGCCCGGCGGGTCAAACGCAGGCCTTTGTCGCTGAGGCGGTAGAAGCTGCGGCGGCCAATGCGCACCACATCGAGCCACTCTTCTTTATTCAGGCGGAACAGCGCGGTACGCACGAATCGTTCGCCGAATCCAAGCCCTTCCAGCAGCGCCGCCACGCTGCCGAGCCAAACCTCTCCGCCGCGCTGGAGCAAGGCGTCGCCATATAAAGAAGCAATAAGCGAGGTACCGCTGATGGGCATCGCGGCGACGGCCTGCTGAATAAAGGTGTCGAGTTTACTCATCTGATTCATTCTGTTGTGATTTTTGTCCTTTTTGAATCATAGCACAGGAAATCGCGAGGCGTTGCTGCGCACCTGGCCGGGCTACCGGCCCGCAGACGACCATGGATACATCAACCCCGGCACACTCCCCGGGTCGCTGCGTAAACGCCATACCCGGGCTGCCACTGTCCGGGCTACGGGAGTTGTGTCGTCGGGTAGCCCGGACAGGCGCAATGCGCCGCCTCCGGGAGAAGGTGTTATCCGTTAGCGGCCGCCTTGCGCAAATCGAACACGCGGCAGGCCTTGCCCTCAGAGCGCGGGATGCTGCCGCAGTTAACAATGCTGATATCGGTCGAAATCCCCACCATCGACTTGATCCGGTGGCGCAGCTGATGACAAATCTGACAACGTTGTTCGTGGTTCAGCGCCAGACCGCTCTCTTTTAACTCCACGCGCACCGAAAGTGAATCAAGATGGCCCCGGCGGTTAACCTCCAGCTGATAGTGCGGCGCCAGATGTTCGAACTTGAGGATCTCCTCCTCCAGCTGCGACGGGAAGACGTTCACGCCGCGGATAATCAGCATATCGTCGCTGCGCCCGCTGATGCGATCCATCCGGCGCATAGTGCGGGCAGTCCCTGGCAGCAGACGGGTCAGGTCGCGGGTGCGGTAGCGGATCACCGGCAGCGCTTCTTTGGTCAGGGTGGTGAACAGCAGCTCGCCATGTTCGCCGTCCGCCAGCGGCGTGCCGTTGTCCGGATTCACCACTTCAGGGTAGAAGTGATCCTCCCAGATCGTCGGACCGTCGGCGGTTTCCAGGCACTCCATCGCTACCCCGGGCCCCATCACCTCCGACAGGCCGTAAATATCCAGCGCCGAAATCCCCAGACGACGCTCGATTTCCGTACGCATCGCGCGGGTCCACGGCTCCGCGCCGAACACTCCCACCCGCAGTGAGCAGCCGCTGGCGTCGCCGCCCATCTGACGCTCCAGCTCTTCAATCAGATTCAGGCAGTAGGACGGCGTCACCATAATCATATCCGGCTTAAAATCGCGGATTAGCTGGGCCTGCTTTTCGGTCTGCCCGCCGGACATCGGTATCACCGTCGCGCCTAAACGCTCCGCGCCGTAGTGGGCGCCTAGCCCGCCGGTAAACAGACCATAGCCGTAGGCGACATGAATTTTGTCTTTTGCCGTCCCGCCCGCCGCGCGCAGGGAGCGGGCGACAATATTGGCCCAGTTATCAATATCGTTTTGCGTATAACCCACCACCGTCGGCTTGCCGGTGGTGCCCGAAGACGCGTGGATGCGCACCACCTGCTCCATCGGCACCGCAAAGGTATCAAACGGATAGTTGTCGCGCAGATCCTGCTTGGTGGTGCAGGGAAACTTGCTCAGATCGCTCAACTCATGAAAATCGTCCGGATGAACGCCCGCCGCGTCGAATTTGCGGCGATACATCGGCACATTGTCGTAGGCGTGCTTCAGGGTCCACTTCAGACGCTGGGTTTGCAGGGCCTGCAGCTCGTCGCGCGATGCGCTTTCAATCGGGTCTAATTGCGTTATCGTTGTCATTTTGTAGGGTACTCGCAGGTAGATTCGCTCACACTCGCTCAAGGATCATGGCAATGCCCTGACCCACGCCAATACACATCGTACACAGCGCATAGCGCCCATTGCGGCGCTGTAGCTCCAGGCTGGCGCTCAATGCCAGCCGGGCTCCGCTCATCCCCAACGGGTGGCCTAAGGCGATGGCGCCGCCGTTGGGGTTAACATGCGGGGCGTCATCCGCCAGCCCCAGCTGTCTGAGCACGCCCAGCGCCTGGGCGGCGAAGGCCTCATTCAGCTCAATCAGATCCATATCGTTTATGTTCAGCCCGGCGCGCTCCAGCACTTTACGTACCGCCGGTACCGGTCCGAGCCCCATCAACTTCGGCTCGACGCCCGCCGTCGCCATCGCCACAATTCGTGCCCGCGGCGTCAGCCCCTGGGCGGTGGCCTGCCGCGAGCTGGCGATAATCAGCGCCGCGGCGCCGTCGTTGACGCCAGAGGCGTTTCCCGCGGTCACTACGCCGCCCTGGCGGAACGGCGTTTTTAGCCGCGAAAGCTGTTCAAGGGTGGTGTCCGCCCGCGGATGCTCGTCGTCACGCACGACGTTTACCGCCCCTTTCCGGTCGATAATCGGTACCGGCACGATCTCCTGCGCCAGAATGCCGTCGCGCTGGGCCTGGGCCGTACGCTGCTGGCTGCGGTACGCAAAAGCGTCCTGATCGGCGCGGCTGATATTTAACAATTCAGCTACATTCTCCGCCGTTTCCGGCATGCTGTCAGTGCCAAATCGCTGCTGCATGAGCGGGTTCACAAAACGCCAGCCGATAGTGGTATCAAACAGCTCGGCCTGGCGCTGATACGGGGCGCTGGCTTTGCCCATCACAAACGGCGCGCGCGACATCGACTCGACGCCGCCGGCGATCATCAGATCCGCCTCTCCGGCTTTGATCGCTCGGGCGGCGAAGCCGATAGCGTCGAGACCGGAGCCGCACAGGCGGTTAATAGTCGTGCCGGGTACGGTGTGCGGATAGCCCGCCAGCAGCGTCGCCATATGAGCCACATTGCGGTTATCTTCGCCGGCCTGGTTGGCGCAGCCGAGAATCACATCGTCAATCGATGCCGGGTCAAATTTCGGGTTACGGTTCAGCAGCTCGCGCAACGGGATAGCGGCCAGGTCGTCAGCGCGCACGCTGGCCAGCGCCCCGCCGTAGCGGCCAATCGGCGTGCGGATCCCGTCACAAATAAAGGCGTAGCGCATCAGACTTCTCCTGTGATTGTGCCGCCGATGCGGTGCGATTTACCGCGAAACAGGGCGACCACTTTTTGCTGTTGGTTAACGATTTCAATGTCATAGACCCCGGTCAGTTTGCCCTGATGCTTAACTCTCGCCGTCGCGGTCAGCAGCTCGCCGACAAAGGCTGGACGAAGAAAATCGATGCTCGCCGCTGAGGCGACCGCCGCCAGCCCCTGACTGTTGCAGGCGTAAGCAAAAGCGGTATCGGCGAGCGAAAACAGCTGTCCGCCGTGGCAGGAGTGGTGGCCGTTGAGCATGTTCGGGGTGACCGCCATGGTCATCTGCGCGTAGCCCTGGTCCATCTCGATAATTTCAATTCCCAGCGCTTTCGCACAGTTATCGTTCTCATACATCGCGCGGGCGTTGCGCCAGGCTTCATTGCTCATGATGTCTCTCCATCAGCGCCTTCTGACGCAGCAAGGAACAGGGGCGATAGCGCTCTTCGCCGTAATGCCGCTGCAGGTTTTCCAGCAGCCGCAGTACCCGGCCCCAGCCAAGTGATTCTCCCCACGCCAGAGGGCCGCGCGGGTAGTTGACGCCCAGACGCATGGCGGTATCGATATCCTCCGCGCCGGCGACGCCCTTCTGCAACGCGTCCAGCGCTTCGTTAACCAGCATCGCCACCGTCCGCCATACCAGCAGGCCGGGATAGTCGGCGATCCGCAGCACCTTTTTGCCCTGCTGCTGAAAATAGAAAGTTGCTTTATCGATCGCCGCCTGAGAGGTGGTTTCCGCGCTGGCCAGCACCACCGTATCGCCTGCGCTATGGTCGTAGACCACCACCGGACGGCCGTGCTTAAGGCTTAACGCCAGGGCGGTTTCACCGGTTGTTTCCAGCAGCAGCACCTCATCCAGCTCGGTGACAACGTCACGTTTTATGTGCTTTGCTGCGCGTTCTGCTGATACGGCGGCCAACGCCAGGTCAGGCAGTGCGTCAGCAGGCCAGCAGTAGACCCCCTGCCCGCTTTTTTTGCCCAGCCGTCCGGCCAGCGCCAGCTCCTGCTGCAGCAGCGACGGCAGATAGCGACGGTCCTGCCAGAAGGCGTTAAATACCGAACAGGTCACCGCAAAGTTGACGTCCTGGCCAATCAGGTCGGTCAGCGCCAGCGGCCCCATGGGGAAACCACCGCCGTCGCGCAGGGCGGCGTCAATCACCTCCGGCGCGGCGACCTGCTCCTCCAGCGCTCGCCACGCTTCGGCATAAAACGGCCGCGCCACGCGGTTGACGATAAAACCGGGCGTTGAGCGGCAGCGAACCGGCTGTTTTCCCCAGTCGCTGACCCGCTGGCAGAGCTGTTCGACGACTTCCGCCGAGGTGGCCAGACCGCTGACCACTTCCACCAGCTTCATTACCGGGGCCGGGTTAAAGAAGTGCAGCCCGGCGACTCGCTCCGGGTGTTGTATCCCCGCGGCGATGGCGGTGATCGAAATCGATGACGTGTTGCTGACCAGCAGCGTCGACGGGGAGCAGATCGCCGCCAGTTGTTCGAACAATGCCTTTTTGACCTCCAGACGCTCGGAGGCCGCTTCGATAACCAGTTGCGCGCAGGCCAGAGCGCTCAGCGTCTCTGCCGGGGCCAGATGCGACAGCAGCACCCCGGCCTGTTCCGCGGCCAGCTTGCCGCGGCTGACGCGGGAGACCAGCCGCTGGCGAATCCCGTCGATGGCGCGAACCACCGCCCCAGGAGCGATGTCGTAAATCAGTACCGGATGCCCTGCGGCGGCGGCCACTTCGGCAATGCCGGCGCCCATGGTGCCGCTGCCTATCACCGCGACGGTAGGTAACGTTGTGCTCATCGGCTATTTCCCGCTGAATTGAGGTGGACGCTTGGCCAGAAAAGCGCTGACGCCTTCGCGATAGTCTGCGCTGCGCCCGGCCAGACGCTGATAGTCGCGCTCAAGCTCAAGCTGCTGGTCCAGGGTCTGCGTTTCCGCCAGCCGCAGGGCTTTCTTAATCAGCCCGAGGCCATAGGTCGGCTGGGCGGCCAGATGACGCGCCAGCGCCAGGCCGGTGTCTTTCAGCTCGGCGTCGTCCACCACCTGCCAGATCATCCCCCACTGCGCCGCCTGCTCTGCGCTCAGGCTATCGCTCAGCAGCGCTAACCCCATCGCGCGCGCGCGTCCCGCCACCCGCGGCAGAAACCAGCTGCCGCCGCAGTCAGGCACCAGGCCGAGTTTGCTGAAGGCCATGACGAACTTCGCCGAACGCGCCGCCAGAACGATATCGCAGCCCAGCGCCAGCGTGGCCCCCGCGCCCGCCGCGACGCCGTTTACCGCGCAAATGACCGGTTTCGGCAGCGCCGCCAGACGGCGCACCAGCGGGTTATAGAAACGCTCGACCGATAGGCCGAGATCCGGTGCAGGACCGCTGGGGTCAACGTTGCGGTCATTTAAATCCTGTCCGGCGCAAAAGCCGCGCCCGGCGCCGGTCAGCAGTAAACTGCGCACGCTGTCGTCACGCTCGGCCTGTTTCAGGCACGCCGCCAGCTGCTGATGCATCAGGTCGTTAAAACTGTTCAGACGGTCCGGGCGATTAAGGGTAATCGTCATCACGCCCTGTTCCACTTCGCTGAGAATGAAAGCTTCCACGATTAGCGTCCTTTAAATTCCGCAGTACGTTTATGTAAAAAGGCGTCGATGCCTTCACGGCGATCTTCGGTCGCGCTCAGCAATGTAAACAGCTGGCGCTCCTGCTGAAGCCCGGCCTGCAGGCTCACCTCCTGCGACAGCCGCAAAGCCTGCTTAGCCGCGCGCAGCGCCAGCGGCGAGTGGCGAGCAATGGTTGCCGCCAGGCCAAGCGCATATTCATCGGTGAGCGCTGGCGGATAAACCTCGCATACCAGCCCCGCCCGTTGCGCCTGATGAGCATCAATGCTTTCGCCGCTCAAGACCATCCGGCTGGCCAGCGCCTTACCGACGGTGCGGATCAGACGCTGGGTGCCGCCCGCGCCCGGCATAATGCCGAGGGTGATTTCCGGCAGGCCGAAGCGGGCGTTATCGCCGGCAACAATCAGATCGCACAGCAGCGCCAGCTCGCATCCGGCGCCGAGGGCATAGCCGTTAACCGAAGCAATCAGCGGTTTGCTGAAGGCGTCGATACGCGCCCACAGCCGCGGGCGAATATCATCGAGCGTGGCGGACAGATCTTTTTCCGCCATTTCGTTCAGGTCAGCGCCCGCGGCGAAAAAATGTGGGTTGCCGCTGATGACGCAGACGCCAACCGTCGGATCCAGCGCCGCCGCGTCGAGCGCGTCGGCGATCTGCGTCAGCAGCGCGTTATTCAGCGCGTTGCGCGCCTGCGGACGATTGAGCGTCAGCTGCAGTACGCGCGCGTGGCGAGCAATCAACAGTTCACTCATGCCATCCCCCGCGCGTCGAAGTCGACGATCACGTCGCCGCTGGTGGGGAGCGCCTGGCAGCTCAGCACGTAGCCTGCCGCCACTTCGTCGGCTTCAAGGCTGTAGTTAGCGGCCATCGCCACCTCGCCGCGCAGCACTTTGCATTTACAGGTGGCGCACACGCCGCCCTTACAGGCAAACGGCAGGTCCGCCCCCTGGCGTAGCGCGGCGTCAAGAATGCTGTCGTCCTCAGCGCTCAGGGCAATGATGCGGTCGCGGCCATCCTGACGAATCGTGACCGAGCGGCCCTCCGCCTGTACGCCAGCAGCCCGCCTGGCGCTGCTGCCCGGCGTATTGAAACGTTCCAGATGGATGGCTTTCTCCGGGACGCCCAGCTCGCGCAGGGTCATTTCCGCTTCATCCATCATTGCCGCCGGGCCGCAAATAAAAGCATGGTCAAAGCGGCTGAAGTCCAGCAGATGGTCGGCCAGTTCGCGCAGCTTGTCGCCATTGATGCGCCCCTGCAGCAGATCGCTGTCCATCGACTCCTGGCTGAACAGGTGCACCACCTGCAAACGCTGCGGATAGCGGTCTTTCAGGTCGGCCAGCGCCTGACGGAACATCATGCTATGGCTGCTGCGGTTGCCGTAAACCAGCGTGAAACGGCTGTCGACTTCAGTGGCGAGGGTGGCGTCGATAATCGCCATCATCGGCGTAATCCCGGAGCCGGCGGCAATCGCCAGGTAGTCGGCCTGACGCCCGGCCTGCGGCTGGTAACCAAAGTGACCCTGCGGCACCATCACCTCCAGCGCCATCCCTGGTTGAATGTCGCTCTGGGCATAGCGCGAGAAGCGCCCGCCGTCGATAGCCTTCACCGCCACGCTGATTTCACCCGGCGCGCGGCTGCGGCAAATGGAGTAGCAGCGCCTAAGCTCTTCGCCGCCGAGGCGGGCTTTCAGCGTCAGATGCTGGCCCGGACGAAAGGCATAGGCGTCGCGCAGCGCGTCGGGTATGGCAAAGGTGATGGTGACCGCGTCGCGGGTTTCCGGTTCCACTTTCGCCACGGTAAGCGAATGAAATGTCGTCATCGCAACCTCAAATACATTTAAAGTAATCAAAGGGTTCCCGGCAGCTGTCGCAGCGATACAACGCTTTGCAGGCCGTGGAACCGAATTCGCTAATTAGCGAGGTGTGTCGGCTAGCGCAGCGCGGGCAGATCACCTCGTCCGGCATATGGGCATGGCAGGCATGAGCCTGCGGCGGACTGATGCCGTACTGGCGCAGACGTTCCCGGGCCTCCGGCCCCATCCAGTCGGTAGTCCACGGCGGGTCCAGCTGCAGCACGATATGCACCGGCGCGTAGCCGTTTGCCGTCATCGCCGCGCGGATTTCTCCCAGCAGATGTTCGGTGGCCGGGCAGCCGGAATAGGTTGGCGTGAAGCCAATCACCCAGCCATCGCCTCGGCGTTCCACGCTGCGCACCATACCGAGGTCGGTAATCGTCAGCACCGGAACTTCCGGGTCAGGAATGGCGCTTAATACGTCCCAGACGGCGTGGATCTCCGGGGGAGCGATATCTACCAGACGTTGCATAATCCCCTCCTGCTACCAACGCTGACCGGGATAGGCGCGCTGTAAATACTGCATCTCCGCCAGCAGCGGCCCGAGATGCTCGCTGTGCAGCCCCTGCTTGCCGCCGTGGCGAAACGGCGCTTCCTCGGGGATCGACAAACCGGCATCGCTTAGCGCGGCGCGGACCGTCGCCTGCCATTCAGCCTGTAACTCGCGCGGGTCGACGGCGATGCCCTGCATGCTCAGCTCAATCTCCAGCGCATCGGCCTGGAATAGCTCGCCGGTAAAGCGCCACAGGTTATCGACCGCGTCCTGCATTCTCTGCGCGGAAAGCGCCGTGCCGTTGCCCAGGCGTTCCAGCCAGCCGCGGCTAAAGCGCTGGTGATAACGCACCTCTTTCAGCGCCTTGGCGGCGATGGCGGCGAGCTGCGTATCGCGACTGCTGACCAGGCGGCCATAGAGCGCCACGTGCCAGACATCGATAAAAAACTGGCGAGCAATGGTGTCGGCAAAGTTGCCGTTTGGCTGCTCCGCCAGCAGCAGATTGCAAAACTGGCGTTCGTCGCGGCCAAAGGCCAGAGTGTCTTCATCGCCGCTGCCGGCCAGGTCGGCGGCGTAGCTAAGAAAATTGCGCGCCTGCCCCAGCAGGTCGAGACCGATATTGGCCAACGCCAGATCGATCTCCAGCTCCGGCGCATGGCCGCACCACTCGCCAAGACGCTGAGCCAGCACCAGGCCGGTATCGCCGAGGCGCAGAGCATAAGCGGCAACGGGGTTGTCGTTGTTCATCGCCGCCTCACATATGTTCCATGCCATCGGGCACGGTGTAGAAGGTCGGATGGCGGTAGATTTTGCTCTCCGCCGGATCAAAAAATTCTTCACGCGCTTCGGGCTGCGAGGCGATAATTTCGCGGGCCTTCACCACCCAGATTGAGCAGCCTTCGCTGCGGCGGGTGTAGGCATCGCGGGCGTTTTCCAGCGCCATCCGGTCGTCGGCGGCGTGCAGGCTGCCGACGTGGCGGTGCGACAACCCCTGCTTGCTGCGAACGAACACTTCATATAACGGCCAGTCGTTTTTGCTCATCTTCCTTCTCCTTACGCGGCATCGCGGGCCCGTTGTTTTTGCGCGTGCGCCAGCGCGGCTTCCCGCACCCACGCGCCCTCTTCCCATGCCTTGCGTTTAGCGGCCAGGCGTTCGTGGTTGCAGATCCCGCGCCCGGCAATCGTCTCGTTAAATTCCTGCCAGTCGATGGCGCCAAAGCGGTAGTGGCCGGTGAACTCATCCAGCTGCAGATCCGGGTCCGGCACGGTCATGCCGAGGATCTCCACCTGCGGAATGGTGTTATCAACAAAGCGCTGGCGCAGTTCGTCATTCGAGTGGAGCTTGATTTTCCACGCCATACTGCGGGCGCTGTTTGGCGAGTTATCGTCGTTCGGCCCGAACATCATCAGCGCCGGCCACCAGAAACGGTTGATGGCGTCCTGCAGCATCTGCCGCTGCGCGTCGCTGCCCTGCGCCAGCGCCATGCAGGCTTCAAATCCCTGGCGCTGGTGAAAGCTCTCCTCTTTGCAGATCTTGACCATTGCCCGGGCGTAGGGTCCGTAGGAGGTCCGGCACAGCGCCACCTGATTGACGATGGCCGCGCCGTCCACCAGCCAGCCGATCACGCCGATATCCGCCCAGCTCAGGGTCGGGTAGTTGAAAATGGAGGAGTACTTCATCTTGCCGTCGAGCATTTTCTGATACAGGTCTTCGCGGGCGCAGCCGAGGGTTTCCGCCGCGCTGTAGAGGTACAGGCCATGCCCGGCTTCATCCTGCACTTTCGCCAGCAGAATCGCTTTGCGCCTAAGGGTCGGCGCGCGAGTGATCCAGTTGCCTTCCGGCAGCATGCCGACAATTTCCGAGTGCGCGTGCTGGCCTATCTGGCGGATCAGCGTTTTGCGGTAGGCTTCCGGCATCCAGTCCTGCGGTTCAATGGCCGTCTCCTGCGCAATGCGCTGGTCAAAGCGTTGTTCTTCTGTCACGTCATCACCTTTATGATTCCAATAAATTCGATTTAAATTAATTTTCGAATCACTTTGTTTTATAAAAGTTACATTCGGGTTAAATAAAACCACAAATTTTGTTTATGTTTTTTGTGACAGTTACCGCAAAAGCTTTTGTAAAAACCATTATTAACAATTAATTAAGCCAGCCTCACCGAAAGACGGCGATCGCATTGTTAATAAATTATTAAATTCGAACTTGATTTTTATGATTCACCAAAGAACTATTTATAGATATTTCATGTAACATATCTGGAGATAAACCATGCAGCAGTTAGCCAGCTACTTGTCCGGCGCGTGGCAGACCGGCCGGGGCCACGCGCGCACCATCCATCACGCCATCAGCGGTGAAGCGCTATGGGAAGTCACCAGTGCGGGTCTGGATATGGCACAGGCGCGACGCTTCGCGATCGAGCGCGGCGGCAAGGCGCTGGGGGCGATGAGCTTTATTGAGCGCAGCGCGATGCTGAAGGCGCTCGCCAGATATTTGCTGGAGCAGAAGGCGGAGCTGTACGCGATCTCCGCCGAAACCGGCGCCACACGCGCCGATAGCTGGGTAGATATCGAAGGGGGCATTGGCACCCTTTTCACCTACGCCGGTCTCGGCAGCCGCGAGCTGCCGGACGATACCCTGTGGCCGGAAGATGAGCTGATCCCGCTGTCAAAACAGGGAGGCTTCGCCGCCCGCCACGTCCTGACCTCGAAGTCCGGCGTGGCGCTGCATATCAACGCGTTTAACTTTCCCTGCTGGGGGATGCTGGAAAAGCTGGCGCCCACCTGGCTTGCCGGGATGCCCGCCATCATCAAACCGGCTACCGCCACCGCGCAGTTGACGCAGGCGATGGTCAAAATGATTATCGACAGCGGACTGGTGCCGGAAGGCGCAATCAGCCTGATCTGCGGCGGCGCGGGCGATCTCCTCGACCATCTCGATGGCCAGGATGTCGTCACCTTTACCGGATCGGCCCATACCGGACAGCAGTTGCGGGTGCACCCCAACCTGGTCGCGAAGTCCATTCCCTTCACCATGGAAGCGGATTCGCTGAACTGTTGCGTACTCGGTGACGATGTCACGCCGGAGCAGCCGGAGTTCGCGCTATTTATTCGCGAAGTGGTACGAGAGATGACGGCAAAAGCCGGGCAAAAGTGCACCGCCATCCGCCGGGTTATCGTGCCACAGGCGCAGGTGAAAGCGGTGAGCGACGCGCTTATTGCACGCCTGCAAAACGTGGTGGTTGGCGACCCGGCGCAGGAAGGCGTGAAGATGGGGGCGCTGGTGAACAACGAACAGCGTCAGGACGTGCAGGATAACGTCAATCGTCTGGTGGCCGCCGGATGCGACGTGCTGCTGGGCGGCCAGGCCGATCTCAGCGCCGCCGGGGCCTTCTTCCCGCCAACGCTGCTGTACTGCCCGCAGCCGGACGAAACCCCGGCGGTTCACGCTATTGAAGCGTTTGGTCCCGTCGCCACCCTGATGCCGTATCAGACCGTTGAGCACGCCATGACCCTGGCGCGGGCCGGCGAAGGTAGCCTGGCCGGAACGCTGGTGACCGCTAGCGGCGAACTGGCGCGGACGTTTATTCTCGGCGCCGCCCGCGCCCACGGACGTATTCAGATACTGAACGAAGCCTCTTCTGCAGAATCGACCGGCCACGGCTCCCCGCTGCCGCAGCTGGTTCACGGCGGCCCGGGGCGCGCCGGCGGCGGCGAAGAGCTGGGCGGTCTGCGGGCGGTGAAGCACTATATGCAGCGCACCGCGATTCAGGGCAGCCCGACGATGCTCGCCGCTATCGGTCAGCAGTGGGTACGCGGCGCGCAGGTGGTGGAAGACCGCATTCACCCGTTCCGTAAATATTTTGAGGAGATCCAGCCGGGCGACAGCCTGCTGACGCCTCGCCGCACCCTGACCGAGGCGGATATCGTCAACTTCGCCTGCCTGAGCGGCGATCACTTTTACGCTCATATGGATAAGATTGCCGCCGCGGAGTCGATTTTTGGCGAGCGGGTGGTGCACGGCTATTTCCTGATTTCCGCCGCTGCCGGGCTGTTTGTTGACGCCGGAGTCGGTCCGGTGATCGCCAACTACGGGATGGAAAATCTGCGCTTTATCGAGCCGGTGAAGCCGGGCGATACCATCCAGGTACGCCTGACCTGCAAACGCAAAACGGTGAAACACCAGCGCAGCGCGGAGGAGAAAGCGACCGGCGTCGTCGAGTGGGCGGTAGAGATTTTTAACCAGCACCAGCAGGCGGTCGCGCTCTATTCCATTCTGACCCTGGTCGCCCGCCAGCGGGGAGATTTTGCCGGGTAATTATTAGAAATTCGCGCATCTTTGTCGCCCGGCAGGGCTTCGCCATATTCATGCCTCTGCGGAGGCATTTTTTGTAACTGGCAAAACTGACAAACAACCTGGCAAAAGCAGGCAAACGCCTGGGAGCAGAGCGCTGTTAGGTTAACGATACACAAGCCGACATTCGCAGCGGCACAGCACAACACAACAATAAGGTGAGGTCTCAATGGCGATTCTTTCTCCCCGCAAAACGGCTCTGGCGTTAGCTGTCGCTCTGTTCTGCGCCTGGCAAAGCCCGGCGTTCGCCCACGGCGGCGAAGCCGATATGGTCCCGATGGACAAAACCCTGCAGGATTTTGGCGCGGACGTTCAGTGGGATGACTACGCGCAGATGTTTACCCTGATTAAAGACGGCGCTTACGTAAAGGTAAAACCGGGGGCGAAAACGGCCATCGTCAATGGTAAAACCCTGGAGCTGCAGGTGCCGGTAGTGATGAAAGACGGCAAAGCGTGGGTTTCTGACACCTTTATCAACGACGTGTTTCAGTCCGGTCTTGACCAGACCTTCCAGGTGGAAAAACGCCCTCACCCGCTGAACTCGTTGTCAGCGGCGGAAATCAGCGCAGCGGTCGCCATTGTTAAAGCCGCGGTGGATTTCAAGCCCAATACCCGATTCACCGAGATCTCCCTGCGCGAGCCGGATAAAAAAGCGGTGTGGGATTTTGCCCTCAACGGCACGCCGGTCAACGCCCCGCGCGCCGCCGACGTGATCATGCTCGACGGCAAGCACGTTATTGAGGCGGTGGTGGATTTACAGAATAAAAAGGTCCTTTCATGGACGCCGATTAAAGACGCCCACGGCATGGTGCTGCTGGATGATTTCGCCAGCGTGCAGAACATCATCAACGCCAGCAGCGAATTTGCCGAAGTGTTGAAAAAACACGGCATCGACGACCCGAGCAAGGTGATTACCACCCCGCTGACCGTCGGCTACTTCGACGGTAAAGATGGCCTCAAGCAGGACGCGCGGCTGCTGAAAGTGGTCAGCTATCTCGACGTCGGCGACGGCAACTACTGGGCGCACCCGATTGAAAATCTGGTGGCGGTGGTCGACCTCGAGCAGAAGAAGATCATCAAAATCGAAGAGGGTCCGACGATCCCGGTGCCGATGGCGGCCCGCCCCTATGACGGCCGAGACCGCGTTGCGCCTACGGTGAAACCGCTGGAGATCATTGAGCCAGAGGGCAAAAACTACACCATCACCGGCGATATGATTCACTGGCGGAACTGGGATTTCCATCTGCGGATGAACTCCCGCGTCGGGCCGATTTTGTCTACCGTGACCTGGAACGATAACGGTAAAAAACGCCAGGTGATGTATGAAGGTTCGCTGGGTGGGATGATCGTCCCCTACGGCGACCCGGACGTGGGCTGGTATTTTAAAGCCTATCTGGATTCCGGCGACTACGGCATGGGCACCCTGACCTCGCCTATCGTCCGCGGTAAAGATGCGCCGTCCAACGCGGTCCTGCTGGATGAAACTATCGCCGACTATACCGGCACGCCAACCACCATCCCACGCGCGATCGCCATCTTCGAACGTTACGCCGGGCCGGAGTATAAGCATCAGGAGATGGGCAAGCCGAACGTCAGTACCGAACGCCGCGAGCTGGTGGTGCGCTGGATCAGCACCGTCGGCAACTACGACTACATCTTTGACTGGGTATTTCACGAAAACGGCACCATCGGCATTGATGCCGGGGCCACCGGCATCGAAGCGGTCAAAGGCGTACAGGCGAAGACCATGCACGACCCGAGCGCCAAAGAAGATACCCGCTACGGCACACTGATCGACCATAATATTGTCGGCACCACTCACCAGCATATCTACAACTTCCGCCTCGATCTTGACGTCGACGGCGAGAACAACACGCTGGTGGCCATGGACCCGGAAGTGAAGCCGAACACCGCCGGCGGCCCGCGCACCAGCACTATGCAGATCAATCAGTACACCCTTGATAGCGAGCAGAAAGCGGCGCAGAAATTTGACCCGGGCACCATTCGTCTGCTGAGCAATACCACCAAAGAAAACCGGATGGGTAACCCGGTGTCGTATCAGATTATCCCCTACGCGGGCGGCACACATCCGGTCGCCACCGGAGCGAAATTCGCCCCAGATGAGTGGATTTACCATCGTCTGAGCTTTATGGATAAACAGCTGTGGGTCACCCGCTATCATCCCACCGAGCGCTTCCCGGAAGGTAAGTACCCTAACCGTTCGATTCACGACACCGGCCTCGGCCAGTACGTGAAAGATGACGAGTCGCTGGACAACCATGATGACGTGGTATGGATCACCACCGGTACCACGCACGTGGCCCGGGCTGAGGAGTGGCCGATTATGCCGACCGAGTGGGCGCATGCGCTGCTGAAGCCGTGGAACTTCTTTGACGAGACGCCGACGCTGGGCGAGAAGAAACAATAAGCACGTCACGGCCTCAGCGATGGGGCCGTTTTTACTTATCCGCGGTCAATGCACATGTCCCGGGCAGCAGGACCGGTATACCCTGTTTTTCAACTTCTTTTGCCATATATTCATCGCTGACGCTCCGGTTCGCGGCGTTCCCGCTCATCCTCGGTTACGTAGCGCGTTAAGTAGCGCCTGCGTTGCGCTGGAAGACGTTCCGGATGACGAACAAACCAGCCGAAACTCACGGTGTATGGCAGGCGTCACTGGCACCACGCACAGATTGCGCAACGCCTCTGGCAGAGCTGATTCAGGTACAAGGGCGACGCCCATCCCTTCCGCGACCAGCTTACAGGCGCTAATCCAGTCGCGCACCGTCACGCGTATATCAGCAAGTTGCAGACCCGCCTTTTCCATCAGGCTTTTGCCATTAACGGCGCATCCGCCTGTCGCCAGAATAAAGGGCTGGTCTGCCAGCGCCTTTAGCGTTATGCCAGACGTCCTGGCATGGTGTGCCAGCCGATGAGTGGCTGGCAGTACCGCTACCCATGCATCCTGCCCTAATACAACGTCTGCACGGCCGGGGTCGGGATTCATGACCACCCCCAGCTCAACGGTATCTGCGGCCAGCCACTCCTCAACCTCCTCGTCAGAGCCTTCCAGGATGACGACATCAATACCCGGATGCAGGCGCTTAAAGTCCCGCAGCAGACCGGGCAACAAGGTGGACGTCACGGATGGAAAGCTGGCCAGGCGAATGCGCCCGCGATTTAAACCCCGGCTCTCATCGGCCAGTACGCGGATGGCATTCAGCTGCGAAAGCATGTTTCTTGCGTGTTCAACAACCTGCCCACCCAGCGCGGTCACACCGATATATCGTCGCTCACGTATAAATACCGGAAATCCCAGTGAAGCTTCTAGTTGGGCGATTGCCTGGCTGGCGCCGGACTGAGTCATTCCTATCTCCTCTGCGGCGCGCGAGATGTTGCCGGCATCCGCCACGGCCACCAGTAAGCGCCAATGTAAAAGATTCATCATGATTGTCAGTAGCTCAGCTAATAGTTAGTTTCTTTATCATTAATTTTACAGCGCAACCCGCCTCAAATACAGTGAGTTCAGGATGTTCCCCGACCGCTTTTCCCCTTTAACGGAGACAAAATGAAACTCTATTACGCCCCGGATACCTGTTCGTTATCACCGCACATCGTGCTGCGCGAACTGCAACTTGAGTTTGAACTGGTTAGAGTCAACAACAGAAGCAAGATCACCGCTGATGGTCGTGACTTCCGAACGATTAACCCTAAAGGCTATGTCGCGGCCCTTGAACTCGATGATGGTCAGATACTCACTGAGGGTCCGGCCATCGTACAGTACCTCGCCGATCTAAAACCAGAGCACGACCTGGCGCCCCGCGCTGACAGCTGGGCTCGGGTGCGTCTGCAGGAATGGCTTAACTTTATCACCAGTGAGATACACGCTGGCTCGGCACCGTTGTTCAACCCCGCGCTGCCCGAAGAGGTCAGAGCGATTTTTCGTGAGAAGCTGTTCCGACAGTTCGATTACCTTCAGGCGACTCTCAACGAAAAAACCTATCTGACTGGCCCATCCTTCAGCGTGGCTGATGCCTACCTTTTCACTGTGCTGGGCTGGTGTAGATTCTTCTCAATCTCACTGGAGCGCTGGCCTGTGCTATTGGCGTACAGGGAAATGATCAATGCCCGTCCTGCGGTACAGGCCGCATTACTGGCCGAGGCATCGCTTTAAGGTTGGTATGGGGATTACGGTTCAGGCATTACTGCGTAAAAACGTAACGCCTTATAAACAGGGCATTCACCAAAGAGGACGACAAGTATTCTGATTGTTAGAATGACGACGGCGGGCGAGAAAAAGCGGTAATGCGGCTCAGACGCTGAGCGGCGTTAAAACCGGGTTCGAATTTGTCGCCGTTGTTCTGTTTATCCGGGGGAATGCGCCTGCCGCTCTTTCATGTTCAATCGGGTGCAACACCTCAGGAATATATTTTACCCTCACAGCCTTAACGCTATAACTAATGGGCGTTGGTGGAGTTTGGTAGACAGCTTTGCGCCAGAAGCGGGCCGTCAGCAAGCCGAAGCAGGATATTTCGGAAGCTCTTATGGACAAATGAAATGTATAATCACATGTAAACTCAGGCGGGATTTTAACATTAAAGCAGTATCTTTCCCTGGAGAACACAGATGTTTACTCATATGCGTATTGCTAAACCCGTCGCCAATCTCGAAAGATCATTTCTGATGTACAGCAAGGGGTTAGGTCTGCATAAAATTGCTGAATTCAACGATCATGACGGTTTCAATGGAATAATGCTAGGGAGGGGAGACTTAGACTGGCACATAGAATTCACTTTTTGCCGAAGCCATCCCGTACAACCTTTACACACAGAAGAAGATTTACTCGTTCTTTATTACTCTGAAGAAAAAGAATGGGGAATTGCCTGTGAAAGAATGATCGGTGCTGGCTTTAGAATGACCACGTCATTCAATCCTTACTGGGATGTGATCGGAAGGACATTTGTTGACTTCGATGGATATAGGGTGGTTATACAAAACAAGGCGTGGGTATTGCCCCAATAAATATGGCAATGCTGCCACCGTCCTGCCGTAAGATAAACATTCGTTTCTCGCTCAAAGCTGACCTCAGGGCGCTTCAGGCGGTCCGCTTCGTGCCAGGAGCGGACGTAATGGAATTGGCATCGCGTTATATCGTTCTGGGATAAAAAGCAAAATCCAATAATAAATAACTCAATGATTGAACGGAAATTGCCCAGCTGAGATATTATCATGCTCATTATGTACAGCTGTTCTATAGTTCATGAAGACCTCCGCTAAAACAATCAATTGAGTGGGATTTCGTTATGCCAATAACACGCAGGGACTTTTATAAACTGGCGCTGGGCTCCGCCGTTGGTCTTGCAGTACTAAAGAACAGCCCAACAGCGCTTGCTCAGGGGATTTCCCTGAAGAAGCCACTTCCCTACGGCGCAGGGCAAAAAGGGGAAACTGCAGGTGGTTTACCACCTGAAGGTTCCAGAATCGGACGCCGCAATCGCAACAACAACGAATCCGTCAGTCCACAATAAAGAGTTTTGCCCCTGTCTCCGTTCTGGACTGATGTGGTTCTGCGTTATCACCCACCTGATAGCTCATTCCCGCAGTTAAAGTGAATTTACGGCCATCTGCGAGCAGTGTTTCGAGTTCTCCCTCCATGCATAAAAGGACATGGCCTTTACTGCACCAATGATCCGCGAGGTAACCAGGGGTATATTCAACCATTCGCACACGAATTTGATTTGGCTTCTGACCAAAAAGTTGCGTGCGCCAGTAAGCCATGCCCGTTTCCCCTGGATGTTCTGTTATTTCGATTTCACCCCAGTTGGTGGTGCCAAACGCAAATGCCTCGATATTCATTTTATGGCCTTTCGTTATTAAGAAAGAGCTCTTGAGCTCAGGTTAGAGTGAATTAAAATAAGAAAAAATAATTTATACATCAATGAAAATCGATGGGTGTCGGTAACGTCCGCTCCTCGCTCATAGCGGACCTTTAGCCCAGTTAGCTTGTCCGCTTCGTGCCAGAAGCGACCATGGCGCGTCTCTATACCGTTGTGCGAGGTATCTCGGTATGATCAATGCAACCCTGGCCCTGTAACGTCGTATGGACAGCTACATCAAGAGGGGTGTGAGGCTCGGCACCTAAAAATTTCACCAGTTTCGTATTGTCCAGGCGGACCGACTTGCGCCACAGGTACCGCATCTCCAAAAGCTCGCGTAAGGTTGCGTTGAAAGGCGCAGCCAGGTACGCGAACCACCACGGAAATGATTGTATTTTGGCAACGCCGCCGTAGCGCGCCGCAGTGCGTTGAATCGCACTGACCATTTCGCTGCCGTCGGCATCCCAATGGCCTTGCATATGGAAGCGCGCAAAGGGCTCAAGTTCCTCGCGTCGTTCTAGCAGCGCAGCTATCGTTTCCGCTACATCAGGTAAATAAGCCCACTGGTGACCCGTTTCATGCGAACCAGGATTGCTAATGACGCCAGGCAGCTTGCCGGGTTTAATCAAACCTTGAGAAAACCAGTTATTACCGGCGCGTGGACCAAAAAAATCCCCTGCACGGAGGATTAATACCCGCCCGCCCCGCTGCGAATAGGCCTCAAGTTCTTTCTCCATTTGTACCCTGATCGCTCCCTTCTTTGTGACCGGCACCTGCGGAGCATCTTCCCGTACTAGCGGAAAAGCGTCAGGACCATAGTTGTAAACGGTACCGGGAAGCACGATCAAGGCGCCGGTTCGTTCTGCTGCGCCGATCGTGTTGCGCAGCATAGGCAGCACCAGTTGCTCCCAGTTTCTGTAGCCGGGCGGATTGACGGCGTGAACGATCGCGCTACAGCCTGCCGCCGCCGCGGCGACCTGGTCCGGGTCGAGAACGTCGCCCCCTATCCACTGGATGTCATCACGTTGTTCACTGCCATGAAGTCCTCGTTTTAGTGCACGTACGTCCCATTTTTTCTGAATGAGCCGGCGAGCAGTTTCACCACCGATACCGCCGGTTGCGCCAAGTATCAGTACTTTGCCTCGGGTTTCCATAATATCTGCCTCTTCGCTGATTTGACCTTGACAGCGTACGTACAGGCAGAGCTAAATGGAATTGCATATCTTTATAGGTCAGCTATACAAATTTGTATGAATAAATCTATCCCATGGGAGTGGTACCGAACATTTCTGGCTGTGCTCAGGGAAGGTTCGCTTTCCGGCGCATCACGCAGGCTTTCGATTACGCAGCCTACGGCAGGACGCCATATCGCTGCGCTGGAGTCCGCTCTGGGCCAGGTGTTGTTCACGCGGTCGCAGACGGGCCTGCTGGCGACTGAAACGGCGCTGGCGCTGAGGGTGCATGCCGAAGCGATGGAGAGCACCGCGAATACGTTAGCGCGTACAGCCTCCAACTTTAGTCATAACAGCGCGTCCATTTGTGGCGTTGTCCGCGTCTCCGCAAGTGACGTTATCGGCGTTGAGGTTCTGCCACCACTTATTGCCAGGCTCAGGAAGTCTCACCCACAAATAACGATTGAATTAGTTCTGTCGAACCGGGTTCAGGATTTACTGCACAGAGAAGCCGATATTGCTGTACGCATGACTACGCCAGTACAGGAGCAGCTTATTGCGCGTCGCGTTGGGCGCATTGAGCTCGGTCTCCACGCATCGACTTCCTATCTCGCACGTCATGGCACACCTGAAAATAGCGAAGATTTGCTGAATCATGCGCTGGTTGGCTTTGATCAGGATACGCCTTTCATCCGTAAGGCCCTGGAAAAATTCCCTCAGCTAAGCCGCGATGCCTTTTCCATGCGCACCGACAGCGACGTGGCTCAGCTGAATCTTATTCGCGCCGGTGCCGGCATTGGCATATGCCAGGTGCAGTTGGCCAATGGCTATATTCCATTGCAGAGGTTACTGTCGAATGTCTTTTCTTTCTATCTTGATACCTGGATCGTCATGCACGAAGACCTGCGTAATAGTCTGTGCTGCAAATTGGTTTTCGATGTTCTGGCAAAGGGATTAGGGGAATATATCGGCCAGAGACAGGAACAGTGAATCGCCATGGAGAAAAGGCCGCTAGTTCGAACTCCGTCTGTTAACGACCTTCAATACATCATTTATGAGACTGAAAATAATATTCAGCCACACTTATTCCTGTTTGCGGCCAGAGCAGAAAAAAACCACTATATTAAAGGGATATGTTTGTTCTGTAGCATTTAAATCAATAACATACATGGCCTTTAATAATGTAAGTGATACCTGTTCGACACGCGGAAACAGAGTGGAATGTGAAGGGTATTATTCAGGGACAGAGTGATAGTGCGTTGACCCTGCGACTTCATGTGCATCTCCGCCCTGCAAACAAGTGATACCATAGAAGGTATGAACCTGCTTCAGGAATGCTCATGAAACCGACCCTTAATCAGTTGATTAACTTTTGCACTGTTGCTGAAACCGGAAACATCGGCAAAGCCGCCAATAAACTCAATATTTCGCAGCCCCCCTTAAGCCGGCAAATTGCCCAGCTGGAAACCATCCTCGGTGCAAAGCTATTTAACCGGGCCGCTAAAGGTGTCAGTTTAACCCTTGCCGGAGAGCAATTTCTGGTGGACTGCCAGGCGGTGCTGGCAATGCTGGAGCAGGCTTGTAATAACGTACGGGCAGTAGAATCAGGGCAGAAAGGTGTTCTGAAATTAGGTGCAACAATGTATGCCAGCTATAGCGTTGTGCCTCATGTTGCCATACAGCACCGGGATACCTATTCTGATGTGGAATTGCATTTTCAGGAGATGGTCCCCTCTGATTTACACGCCGCATTACAGGATGGCAGATTAGACGCGGCAATCAGCTTCTCCGAGACGGCCACTCCGGGAATTCATTCACTGGTGCTCTTGCGTGAGCCGCTAATCGCCGCCCTTCCTGCCAATCACCCCCAGGTTCAAAGCGAGCATTTCAGGCTTGAATCACTCAGTGATGACCCATTCATCACTGTTCCGCGCCAGAGTGCACCGATGCTCTATGATTCCATCCTTCATCAGTGCCTCAAGGCCGGATTTAGCCCGAAAATAGGACTGGAAGCCTCCATACAGCAGACTGTAATGAATTTTGTGGCCCATGGCGTTGGCGTGGCGCTTATTCCCGCAAGTATGGAGAATGCCCAATTGCGTGGTGTAGTTTACCGGAGGCTGGAAAATCCGAATATGGTGGAGAATATGCTGATGTGGTCGACAAAGAACAAAAACCCGGCTTTACCGGGTTTTGTGAACCAGTGCCGCAGTATCAGGGATAAACTGCATGCACCGCAGGCCGAACGGATTAATGATTAACTTTTACTGATAATGATTTCGATCACATTAGGTTTGCCACTCGCCAGTGCGGCCTCAACTGCCGGGGCGATATCCCCGGCACGAAGAACTTTTCTGGTTTCCAGTCCCATCGATGCACCCAGCGCCTGATAATCAACTGCCGGATTAACCAAATCCATTGCGATAAAGCGTTCTGTTTGTGCCGAAGTATAATCCGCCTGTGAACGCATGAAGTTTTTCAATACGTTATATTCCGTGTTATTCATTACAATAAAGGTTACCGGCAGTTTTTCATGTGCGGCCGTCCAGAGAGCCTGAGGAGAGTACATCGCAGCGCCGTCGCCCACAAAGCACACCACAGGCGCTCTTCCCAAACCGAGTGAATAGCCCACAGCTGCAGGCATCCCCCACCCCAGACCACCGCCGCGTAAAAAGGCATATTGATCCGCGCGGGGACTGTTGAGTGATTTACGAAGCGAGCCGCTGGTTGCAATCGCTTCGTCAACAATTGCCACATCGGGTCCGATCGCCCTTGCGGCCTCAAAGGCAGCCACGAGTGGCGTAATTACCGTAGCAGATTGTTGTTCCTTAACCTGCTCTAGCAGACTATCTCTGCTCAATTCAAACTCATTAACCGCGCTTTCAAAACGACGTTGATAATCACTTCGATGGTTTGCCGTGGCTTTTTCCAGCTCGGGCAGTAGCACCATTAACGATGATTTAATATCGCCAACCACTGAGAGTTCACTACTGTAAGTGCGTCCCAGGTCGCCCGCATCGGCTGATAACTGGAACACTTTACACTGCTCCGGTACTGCCTGACCTTCTGTATAAAGAATGGTGATAAGCGACTTACCACCAAGTGCGAAAATAGCATCGTACTGGCCTAATGCTCTGTTAATTTCCGTCGCTTTAGTGGACAGGTTGCCCCGCCAGAGAGGGTGTGCTGTTGGGTAGGGGATCCGGTTTGGCCATGTTGAACCGTATACGTCAGCGGCAAGCATCTCAGCAAGAGCAACAACCTCGCTGGCCGCTCCACTTTGGTAAATTTCGTCGCCGGCAATCAGTGCGACTTTACCTGGAGTAAATGCCGCTAGCTTACTTGCCAGCAAAGGTAACGAACCCGCGACTGCATTGCGGTCAATAGTGGAAGGCGCCCCGATCCCGATAGAACTCATCGCCTCCATTACATCCATCGGAAGCGACAGGAAAACGGAGCCTTTCGGTGCAGCGTCTGAATCGTGGAAAGCCCGGCGAACTAATACCGGTAGCTGGTCAACGTGAGTCACCTCCTGTGACCATTTAGCGAACGTTTTACCCATTCCCACCAGATCACCCAACAATAGCGGATCGGCTGTCGTGTGGCGTAAATCCTGCTGCCCCGCTGTCACCACGAGTGGCGTCTGTGAACATTTTGCATTCAACAGGTTTCCCATGCCGTGGCCTAAACCACCGGCGGTATGCAGATTCAGGAATCCTGGCTTTTTTGCTGCCTGCGCATAACCGTCCGCCATGGCTACTGCGCTCGCTTCCTGCAGAGCTAACACGTACTGAATTGACGGTTTTCTTAACAGCGCATCCATGAAGGGCAGTTCGGTTGTGCCTGGATTACCAAACACATATTCCACCCCTTCACTTTCCAGAACTTCTAACAATACATCACCGCCACGACGTGCATTGGCGTTGTGGACTTTAGTTATTGCGTTACTCATAGAATGATCACCTCTATCTGCATATTCGTTCGCCCTGTCTGGCGGGTGATTCAATCTTAATAACAGGTATGACATCCTTTCCAATACTATAATGATGCCCAGCCATACCCTTTTAGGTATGGAAAGTCATTCGTTTTCCATTAGGAATTGTAAAGTGTTCTGTGTCGAAGAACTGGCTCCGCGCCGCTTCAACACAGTGCCGGATCGGACTTTTCTACCGCCGCTGAGGTATTGATCAATGGAGAACAGGTCCTATTTATCATATAAATTAACGGACACGCTGAGTTTTACAGGAATATCACCGATGAATACTGCCGCCTCCATTGCCCTTTTGAGCGCTTGCCCATTTGTGAGTCTGGCGGCAGTGCCGGTGACCTTTTCCGAAACTGTCCTGGAGGCCGCTGGGCCGAAAGGTCCTTTGAAGGGTACGTTACTCACCCCAAATTCTAAACCAACCGCGGTTGTTCTTATCATTCCTGGCTCCGGGCCGACCGATCGGGATGGAAACAACCCGCTTGGTGTGAATGCATCGCCTTACCGACTTCTTGCTGAAGGTCTGGCGGCAAAAGGCTTTGCAACGCTTCGTATCGACAAACGTGGAATGTTCGCTAGCGCAATGGCCGTAGAGGATGGCAATGCGGTGACGATGGCTGACTATGTTGACGATGTTCGATCCTGGGTAGAAATGCTTAGACGTCAGATGCACGCTTCCTGTATTTGGGTTTTAGGACACAGCGAAGGAGGCGTAGTCGCCCTTGCCTCGGCTCAAGAAGAGGATCTGTGCGGGGTGGTTCTTATTGCAACGCCCGGGAGGCCGATGGGCGAGGTGTTGAGGGGGCAACTTTACGCTAATCCGGAAAACGAAGTGCTATTAAAGCAGGCACTGCCGATCATTGATGCTCTCGAGCATCGGCGCCGGGTAGATATTTCGAATATGCATCCAGCACTGCAAAATCTCTTTAATCCTGGGGTGCAGGGATTTTTGATCAATGCGTTTTCATATAATCCGGGTCAGCTCATTTCGCGTATTTCCAAACCCGTGTTAGTGCTACAAGGGCTACGCGATCTTCAGGTGGAAGAAACGGATGCAAGGCTGCTTAAGGCCGCGAATCCTCAAGCGTCCTTAATTATACTGCCCGATATGAACCATGTTATGAAGGAGGTGACTTCGGACGATAGCAAGGCGAATATCGCTTCATACGCTGATCCAGCGCTCCCCTTAGCTCCCGGTTTAATCGACTCAATTAAGCATTTCCTCATCCACAACTCACCTTTTCCCGAAAAGTAACAGCTGCTCTGGTCCCTGTGTACTGCAAAAAAACGATGTCCTTTTAAAGCGTTCAGCATCCTTTAAAGCATTCATCTGCTTTTCGTTCTCGGCAGTCTCCCCCCTTAAATAGGGTCTGCTTCGTGCCAGCAGCGAACATCCTCAGGATAACTTACCTGTCTTCTGGTCGATTAACTTATTTGTCTACTTACCAGGTCTTGCAACATTTTTCCGGCAATCTGAATATGTCGCTTAACTTCAGTTCGCGCTTGATCGGCGTTTCGTTGCTGGCAGGCAATAAGAATACTCGCGTGGTCATCCTGAAACAGGGATGTCTCAGAGAGTAGCTTTCGCTGGAGGTATTCATACCGCTCAATCTGATTGCGAGAATCATTAATCATGGTCAGTAGACGATGATTTTCGCACCCGCTATAGAGAAGATCATGAAACTCACGGTTTAGTTGCCCTTGCAGTTCGAATTTGGTACATGAAGCAAGAAGACTGTGCGTCAGCCCCGCTCTCGCCAGATTATCAGCACTCAAATTATTGACGCTCTGAAATATTGCTTCGCCCTCGAGCAGAGAACGCAGCTGGTAAATTTCATTAAGATCATCAACAGATAACGTTCTGACAATTGCTCCGCGATTTCTAAAAATCTCCACCAGACCCTCATGTTCAAGTTGTCTGATCGCCTCCCGCATTGGAATACGGCTTACATCAAAATGACTTGCAAGGTCTCTTTCGACAAGCCTTTCACCATCACGAAGACTACCGTTGTTAATCATTTCTCTTAACTTATTAGCGAGTAAGTCTGCGGTTGAAACAGCTCTAAAGCTCATAAACGACTCCGAAAATAACGATGGTATAATGGTATACCATTTGATAGATTGAGTCCAGAAATGCGGCGGCGAGACAAATCTAATATTTCCAAAACAATAAGTTAATGCACACGGAGACCAAAATGATCGAGAGAGAGCATCACTACCAGGTGAACGTTAAATGGACGGGAAATAAAGGTAATGGCACGCAGTCTTACAAAGACTATGAGCGAAGTTATGAGATTTCAGGGGGCGGAAAACCTGTAATTTTGGGGTCATCAGACCCCGCATTTCTGGGCGATGCCAAATGTTGGAATCCGGAGGACCTGCTCGTTGCTGCTGCTTCAGCATGCCATAAATTATGGTATCTGCATCTCTGCTCGGAAGCAGGGATAAGCGTTATAAGCTATGTTGACCGAGCACATGGAACGATGCGCGAAGGGAAAAAAGGATGTTTCACCGATATTACTTTAAAACCTGAAATAACGATACGTCCCGGAGATGACATCAATCGAGCGCAGGCTCTCCATCACCGCGCGCATGATCTTTGTTTCATTGCAAATTCCCTTAATTTCCCGATTACATGCCAGCCAGTTATTACTCACAGCCAAAATGGCTAACGAAATCTGCAGGCAGGTAACCGTGTGAAATAGCGTGCCGGTACAATAGGGCGTCATCCAAACTGAATGGTAGACGTCCGCTTCTCGCTCAAAGCAGATATTCGGTACTATTTTTCCAGTCCAGTTTGTACGAAACCTACCTCAGCAGGTAATCCCATCCCGTCGACGTCAAACCATCAGCGAACGAGAGAACAGCGTCGCTGCGGGGGTAAAAATTATCTCTCACCCGCCTGTCCGGTTGACTTATTCTGTAAAAAGATTACTTTTCAAGACATGAAGAAGATACTTATTATCGTCCCCGATGGCGGCATGCTGTTTGAATCCGCCGGTATTGCCGACATTCTGATGCAGGCCAACCGCCTGCACCCGGAAGGCGCCGGGAAACTCTGCTACCAGGTCCAGCTAGCGACCACCCAGCCGCATCAGGTGATCCATGGTCAGTCTGGATTAAATCTGCTGGCCGATCATCGCCTGCATGAGATAGATCCTCGCGAGCCGCTCGATACCATCATGATTACCGGCAGAGGTCAAAACCCGCAGGAAGGGATCGCGGTGGTTGACTGGCTGCGCCTTGCCGCACCCCATGCCCGCCGCATTGCCTCCATTTGCGGCGGAGCCATGCTGCTTGCGCAAACCGGGCTGCTGGACGGCAGACGAGCCACTACCCACTGGAAGCTACTGGATACCCTGCAGGCGGAATTTCCGCAGGTACGCGTTGAAGGCGGTCCACTCTATATTCAGGACGAACACATCTGGACCTCTGGCGGAGTCAGTTCCGGCTTCGATCTCACCCTGGCGCTGGTTGAAGAGGACTACGGCTTCAGCCTTGCGCGCGATATTGCCCAGGATTTCGTCATGTACCTGCGACGTCCCGGCGGCCAGCTGCAGTTTAGCCGCTACAACCTCCAGCAGACCAGCACCCTGGGCCCCATTAACGATCTGCTGGCGTGGTTGCTCGAAAACCTCACCGCCGACCTCAGCGTGGATAAACTGGCGGAAAGAGTCGCCATGAGTCCAAGGAATTTCACCCGCGTATTTACCCGGGAAACCGGCGCTTCGCCGGCGCGCTACGTCGCCGAAGCCCGCCTGGCCGCCGCGCGGCAGCGTCTGGAGCAAACTAACGAGACGCTGGATCGTATCGCCGAACAAACGGGATTTGGCAGCAGCATTAACCTGCGACGGCTGTTTGAAAAACAGCTTCACCTCACACCCGGGGAATATCGACAGCGATTTCACTGTCGCAAAATGGCGTAAAGTGATCCTTTTTTGTCATTTACGCCAAAGCCTACCCGACCTACTCTGACGCCAGAGACAATGGATAAGGAGTTAATTATGGTAAAGGTCGGTATTAACGGTTTTGGCCGTATCGGACGCAACGTACTGCGTGCTGCACTGGGTCATCCGGATATTCAGATTGTGGCGATCAACGATTTGACGGACAGCAAAACGCTGGCGCATCTGCTGAAATACGACTCGCTGCTTGGTAAGCTCGACGCCGACGTTACCGCCGGTGAAGGGCAGCTTGTGGTTGACGGTCAACCCATTACCGTATTCAGCGAACGCGATCCGGCCAATATCCCGTGGCGTCAACGTGAAGTCGATATCGTCATTGAAGCTACCGGATTCTTCACCGATCGCGACAAGGCGTCTGTGCATATCCATAGCGGTGGCGCAAAGCGCGTGATTATCTCCGCCCCCGGCAAAAACGATGATTTAACCATCGTGATGGGCGTTAACGATGGCCTCTACTCCCCGGATAAACACTACGTGGTCAGCAATGGTAGCTGCACCACCAACGGTCTGGCGCCTGCCGCGCAGGTTCTGCACCAGCATTTCGGTATTAAGCACGGTTTGATGAACACCACCCACGCCTACACCAACAGCCAGGCGCTGCACGACCAGCCGGAAAAAGATCTGCGCGGCGCTCGCGCCGCTGCGCTGTCGATTGTGCCTTACTCCAGCGGCGCAGCGAAGGCGCTGGGCAAGGTTATTCCTGAGCTGGATGGCCGCTTAACGGGATACTCGCTGCGCGTCCCCGTGCCGGTGGTATCCATTGTCGACCTGACCGTGACGCTGGCGCGAGATGTGACGGCCGAAGAAGTGAATAATGCCTTCCGCGAAGCCGCCGCGGCGGGACCGCTGAAAGGGATCCTCGGCTATAGCGATGAACCGCTCGTCTCCAGCGACTACCAGGGTGACCCGCGCTCGTCGATTATCGACGGTCTGTCAACGCTGGTGATTGGCGGCAATATGGTCAAAATTCTGGCGTGGTACGACAATGAATGGGGATTCTCTAACCGCCTCGTTGACCTGGCGCTGATGATGGCAAGGCGTGAACGTTAATTCACTGCGGGTGTTATTGATAGTTGACATCACTCTGTCGCGGAGAACTTCTTTGGTGACGCGCAGCAGGCCCCTCTGAGCGCCTGATAAAAAGCATAAATGCCCTCGAAGGGCATTTATGCTTTAGCGGTAATGCGCGGCGGGTCAGTATTTTTTTAACCACTATTCCTGCCGTTCCGGAAAATAGTTAGTGCACAAATAACGCGATTAAAATAATGATAGGGATTGGCACACCCAGAAAGAAAAGCAATATTGAACGCATAGGTTCCTCCCGTATAATGAGTATTAGACGTTATAAATCACGCTGACGGCCGCCATAGGTGGCACAAAGACTGGCAACAAAAGCGCCAATTAACAGAGAAATAAATGACCACAGGGTAACGTAGCTGGTGGTTTTTCTGGCGGCGTCAGCGGCCTGCTGCGCTTTATCTTTCGCCTCTTTCAAATTAGCCTGGGCTTTATCATAAACCGCCTGTACCCGTTGCTCGGCCTCTTGCTGACTTATACCGGTATTCTGAGCAACCAGCTGCGCCACATAGTTCAGATCATCCTGGGGAAGCGCGCCAGAATAAATACTGTTAGCAAATATGCCCGTCACCTCGGCTAATTGAGCGGGAGACTCCGCCTTTGGTGGCACAGGATGATTCATGGCCATGACATCATTGCCTGATGCGTTGCTGTTATCTGCCGGAGTGGAGCCGCTCGCCCTGAACAGTGAGCGGGTAAAATATTCCATCGATGACTTCGATAACATCGAGGATCCGTCCCCAGCCTTATTCATGGCAGTAGCCGTCGCGCCCCCGGCAACGGAACCCATGACTTTTGCGCTGCCGCCGATCAGGGAACTGATGGTGGTGGTTAAAAGAACGGCTGATACCAGCAGCGCCACCGCCCATGTCAGAAAGCCATGCGCCGTGTCGCGGAAATAGATTTCATTGGTATGCGTGTCAACCCATTTAGTCCGCAGCCTTCCGGCCAGATACCCCCCCATTCCTGAGGCCACAATTTGGGTAAATGTCAGCCAGGCGATGGCGGCAATACCGACGATCCCCGCCGCAAGGCCTTGATTTTCCCACGGTGAAATTGAAGTAAGGCCCAATCCGGCGCCAAGCATGAGCAGCATAAGCGCCAGCGAGGCGGCAGCGGCGGCGCCTGCAAATATCGCCCCCCATGATACCGCGCTCGCGCTGTTAACTGCGGCCGCGGGCACCTGCCTGGCGGTTTCCTGACTGCTAATAGAGGTAGAGTCGTAGATATTCGTCATTTACGTTGTCCTTTGAAATAACTCATTAGTCCTGAAGTCGTTTGGCATAAACGTTCACCGCAGACATTAACCCGCCAGATCTGCGATAATATCGAGCGGGATAATTATCGTCAGCCGCTATCGCTCGCCGCTTAAATAGCGGGCGATCGACCAGGGACCAATTATCTAAATGAGTACGAATTGCTAGCGTATGAATTTAATCAACAATTCTATTTTAGTAGATGATTTTGTTTTAACCATTTTTAATCGCCAAAAATATCACCGCATAGCCATAACAAACTGTAAACAAAGGAAATGTCGGGGAGAATAGATTTTATCGACAATATTTTTCACAGGACTATACCGCCCAGTCTTTATGGAATTATCTTAATTTTACGCGGGTAATTGACTGAATGGACTTGGTTATTAAAAGTGGCGTACATTTTCGATTTGCATTATCGATGATTTAATATCCCGGCCTGAACCGTAATACATTGCTGGCGGCCGATGGGGGTATATCAACTGAACAAAGGGAATACAGGGAAGGTTCGCTTCCCTTCCCCGTTATATCGGCTTCGTATTCGTCTCGCCGCGGGCTAGCTTGCCCGTTTGACTAATTAGCGAGCAGACAAAGCAAAGCGGTTCTCAAGCGCATGCGCAATTTCATCTTCCGCCAGCCACTGCTTCTCTACGCGGTCGGCGGTAATACTCTTAAGCATATTGCCCAGCAGAATAAAGCGCCCCTCGGGCTGATGCTGTATCACCAGCAGCTTTTGTACAAAGACCGCATCGGGATGCGTGGAGTTAAGAAAATTGGCCGGAACAAAATCAATCCACTCCTGAGGTGACAGGTCAAAACCGTATTGATTGGCCCAGCTTCCCTCAACTTTTGCCTGCAGCAGGTAGTCTCCATGCGCATCGCAGCTAAGCCGGAACGCATCGAAATCCTGGATAATGTCCGTATCAAGTTCGTCCAGGGCCAGCGGCGCGCGGATACCGTAGCTCCCAAAGCCAAGGTCGCAAAGCCACTGACGCCCCTCCACTTCCGCGACCACCGCCATATGGGTTTTAGGCCGGCGCGCAGGATAGAACATGGGCCGCGCCGCGACAAACCGCCAGGCAATACCCAGCGCTTCCAGCGCCATGGTAAACAGCCCGTTGAGTTCATAGCAGTAGCCGCCCCGTCTCTGCCGTAAGAGCTTATTGGCAATATCATCGGGCTCCATCGACACGATTTTACCTGCCTGTACGTCCAGATTTTCGAAGGGGATGGCAAAGAGCTGGTGACGCATCAGCGCGTGTAGCGTTGCGGTATCCGCTGCCGCAGGCCCGCTATAGCCTATGCGGCGGAAGTAAAGTGAAAGGTCGAAACTGTCGCTGTGCATGTGATTTCCTTGGCTGGATTGTGTTGAACCCACTATAGATGGCGCCCCGCAACGACTGTATAGTCAGATTTATCAAAAATCAGACTATACAGATGACGATGTCCGACCCACTCCCGCCGATTCCTCACTACCGCCGAATAGCCGATATGCTGCGGCTGACGCTTGCTTCAGGCGCTTTGCGGGCAGGCGATCGCATTATCTCCGCGCGCAAACTGGCCGAGCGCGAGCAGGTCAGCCTCCCCACTGCGCTCGAAGCCCTGCGTCATCTTGAGGCGGAAGGCCTGATCATCGCCCGACCGCGTTCAGGCTACTTTGTCCGCCAGATAAACACCTCCGGAGACGTACAGCGCGCAGCATCTTTATCCGGCCCCGTGCCGGTGACCATGTCCGCCATCGCCCGCTCGTTGTTCGGTAGCGCTGAAGCGCGTCTGGTGCCGCTTGGCGCCGCGCTACCCGATACCGCCTGGCTTCCCGTCGATGCCTTGCAGCGGGCGTTGCACACTGCCGGACGTCGGCTTGACGCGCGCGGGCAGAGCTACAGCCTACCCCCGGGAAGAGCGGACCTGCGCAGAAAGATTGCCGCCCGCGCGGCACAGTGGGGGGCCCTTTTTGGCGCTGATGACCTTATCATCACGGCAGGCGCAACGCAGGCGCTACGCCTGGCGCTACGCGCGGTATGCCAGCCGGGCGATGCGGTGGCGATTGAGCGGCCCGCCTATTTCGGCACGCTTCTGCTGTTGGAGGATCTGGGGCTGAAGGCATTACAGATCCCCACGGACCCGATTGAGGGATTATTGCTGGCGCCGCTTGAAGAGGCCATCAAGCGCCACCGTCCGACAGCCGTTCTGGCCTCACCCACGGTGCAAAATCCGCTGGGCGCCAGCATGCCCGTCGCGCGCAAGCAGGCGCTGGTGGCCCTGCTTGCCGATCGGGGCATCCCTTTAATTGAAGACGATGTCTACGGCGATCTGGCCGGTGGCGCGCAGCGTCCGCCCGCGTGTAAAGCCTTCGACAAGGGCGGAAATGTGATTTATTGCAGTTCTCTGTCGAAAACCCTGGCGCCGGGCTGGCGAATTGGCTGGATTGCTGCCGGACGCTATCACCCGGCGGTGTTGCAGGCCCGCATGGCCGGGGAATGGGCAGGCGCGCCGCTGATTGAAGCCGCGGCGAACGAGATCCTCGCCAGCGGAGATTATGACCGGCACCTGCGCCACCTGAAGCTGCGGATTGCGGAAGGTATGCGGGCCATCATCGCCAGGGTTGACGCCTGCTTCCCACCGGGCACGCGCGTAGCGGCTCCCGAAGCCGGCTTTCTGATTTGGGTCAAACTGCCCGCCGGGATCGATGCGATGGAAGTCCATCGTCGCGCCCTCGCCCTGGGAATTGGCGTCAGCCCAGGGCCGCTGTTTTCCCCTGGCGCGGCGGAACTGCAAAACTACCTGCGCCTGAACGGTGCGAACGATCCCACGCCCGCGCTTTTGCATGCCGTGGAGCAGCTCGGGAGCTTATGCCATGAATTAATCAGGGGCCAATGATGGCGGATATTGCCTGAAGCGGTAAATTATACATCGTCATATTGTCTCCATTGACTTCCTTAAGCTGATGGACAGGCCTGCCGCGCTCGGGGCTTTCTGGCAAAAGAGATGTTTTTTGGAGATGAAATCAGGATATGCTAACTGTATGATTGACTGGATAAATCTCAGTCTTAGCGCTACTTTGCCGCCACAGGAATGTAAATGATCGATGACATCCGTTACCTGATTGTTTTTGCAAAAATTGTAGAGGCAGGTTCAATTTCAGGTGGTGCAGACGCTTTAGGGCTGACTACCGCGACGGCAAGCACGCATCTCTCTAAGCTTGAGCGAAATCTTGGCAGCGCGTTGCTCTACAGAAATACCCGCAAGCTCTCCCTGACTCACGATGGCGCAAGTTTGCTCGAGACAGCAAATGCTATGCTCGAGCTCTATGAAAAGGGATTTATCGAATTTAAACAGCGTACCATTTCAACAACCAATAAACTGCATATTTCGCTACCTGCCGTTTTTCAAAATAGTGTATTTACGCACCATCTTGCCGCTTTTATAAAAGAATATCCGGATGTTTGTCTGAATATTTCCTATAGCGATACGCGTAAAGACATCATTGCGGAAAGTATTGATGTGGCATTTCGTATTGGCGATCTGCCGGACAGCTCGCTCAAAGCACGGCATCTTTTTGTATTGCCGCGAAAAGTGGTGGCATCAAAGCAATGGTTAAGCAATTACAAACCTGTCAACCATCCTGATGATTTAGCAAAAATGCCCTGGATTGGTCTGACTATGCGACAGAACAGCCGAGAGTTCAGACATACTAATGGTGAAGTGGCCATCATAAAGTACACCCCAACGGTTTACGTTGATAATGTCGAGGCCGCCTATGCGCTGGCAAAACAACAGGTAGGGTTAGTTGCTCCTCCTGCCTATCTCAGTAAAGAGGATATTCAGCGCGAAGAAATGCAGGAGGTACTCCCCGACTGGTCATTAGAACCACTGAAAGTTTATGCCATTTGGCCCTCCAATATCTCGACCAGCAGCATCGCCTACACCTTAATAAATAAAATTTACCACGCTTTTGAGCATCATATATTAGATTAACTAACAAACAGGCGAACGACTGAACGCCTGGCGTTCATTGCCAGGCAGTTAAGCCGGCATCAATAAATGGGAAGCCGATCATTGAAAAGAGAGCATATAGCAAGCGGTCATGATCAGTAACCCACCCATCAGGACGTTAAATACACGGATCCGCTGAGCGCTACTTAGTAATGTTGATACTTTATTTCCCAGTATTGCCCATGCAGCCAGAGAGATGTAACACACTGAAAAATAGATAATTATAAAGGTAATCAGCATTGTGTGGGTTGACGAATCAGAAAATAGCGCCACCCCAGATGCACAGGCGATCCAGGCTTTAGGATTGAGCCACTGGAGTAAAAAACCCTGAACGAAACCTGGGGTATCTGTTTTTTTCAGAGATAACTCAGGTTGGGACGAAGCTATCTTATAACCCACAAATATAATAAATGCTGAACCGGCGATATTAAGATATTTTAAGAAGAGTGGATACGACTCGATAACGGCATAGAACCCAAAACCGACAAGGATAAGTAATAGCGTAAATCCTATGGTAGCACCTGAAACAAACGGAAGGGTTTTTCTAAATCCATGGTTCGCCCCTGAAGATATAATAACCATATTCACCGGACCTGGCGAAAAGGACATCGTCAGAGCGAACATAAACATTGCCAAAATCAAACTCATTTTCTCTCCATACTCTTATGAATGCATAATAAAACAGCGTCGATTTTTCTTGCATGACCGTATTTTGTTATAGTGACAGGTTACAGAAAAAATCGGGTGAGATTAAGTGGGTTTTCTTTAAGGGTGTATTAGATTTTTTATGTGATAATTTCGATAAAACATGAAATTTAATAAAACAATAAAGAATTTATAGTTCATCACCGGGAAATAAGTCACGTTAACCGCATTGATACAAGGGCCATAAACCTTGAATCCTATAAAAAACAGCGCGCACGTTTACCCGCTAAACACTGCAAGGATTATCACCATGATGCGTATCGTGCCTGTCTTCGCTCACGGATCGTTAATCAATCCCCTTTTGTTATGTGCCAGCCCGGCCAGCAACAGTATCAATGCCAGGAAAACACCCATTGAACTTCACATAGTGCAGACGAGCCTCATCCTGTTCGTCTGTATCCGGCGCCAGTAAATCATCGCTTTCGACGAACCCCCGCCCCTGACGCACCCGGCGGGCGCGCACTTCTGATATTCAGATGGAATGCAGAATTGTAAATAACCAGCGATCTATGCGTGTGCCAGGGGTGAACTGCGCGCTTTTTTCAAGCGCGCGGACACAGGTACACAGAACCAGTTCTTCGGCAACTTCACGGTTACGCGTCAGAACCAGCCCATAACGCCACAGGCGTGTCAGATGTTCAGCAAGATGCTGACGGACGTCGCTGATCGTGATTTTTTTATCCTCATCTCCTTATTCAGGACTCAGGATGACCGTCGATCGCAGCCTGGAGATCCCGGTACTCCTCGCAGCTATGGCCGCACAGCGCGGCGATAGTTTTCAATTGCGCTTTTGCCAGGTCAGGACGACCTTTCGCCAGCCATGCTTCACCAAGATATTCACGTACTTTGGCATAGGTCGGATCGAGCGCGATTGAACGCTGATAGTAGCCGATGCCCTCATCGGTACGTCCCAGCTTACGCGTGGCATAGCCCCGTTTATTCCTGCACCTTTCTGTTAGACCATGATGGCGACGCAGTGAAGCGGGTTATCTGGTCGCCAAATAAGTGATAGCCAGGAGCGGATATTGCTTTCCAGCGATTATTGCCCTAAGAGTTAATGACCGAGGTTATGAGGACAAACACTGTGCTTCTGGAGACGCTTAAAGGACTCGAATGTTCTCTTCATGGCGACAAGCGCAAAGAGCGGGAATGGCTTGAGCAGATACTTCATGAGGAATTTAGAGAAATAACACGATCGGGTGTGCTAGTTGATCGTGCTGAAACAATAGCGGCACTTTCTACTGAAGAATATGTTCCGCCTCTTCTCAGTCGAGATTTCAGACTTATCAGCGTTAGAGATAATTTCGCAATCTTACACTACAGGACTTTTCATCAAGATGGCAGCCGTGCATCTCTTCGTTCCTCATGCTGGGAAATGTCAGGGAATGGCCAATGGAAAATGGTATTCCATCAGGGTACTCCGGAGTCAAATGGCAAGAAGCGGACACTCTCGCCCTGAGCCTGGCGAAGCATTTCGCTAAAGCAAATAACAAACGGTCGTCACGTTGGATAACGGATCTCAAATACGATGAAAGTGATATGGGTGAGGCACGCAGAAACCGAGTGGAATCAAAAAGGAATTATTCAGGGACATCGCGACAGCGTCGTAACCCACCGCGGTATGCAAGAAACAGCGGCGTTACTGACAGCGCTGACGAAAGAGGCATATCCGATAGAATGTGTTTACAGCTCCCCGCTTGGGCGCGCCTGGCACATGGGGCTGAAGCTGTCTCAAGGTCTTGGCTGCCCGCTAAAAGTTGAAGCATCTCTTAAGGAACAGTCATTTGGTTGCTTTGAAGGGATATCTTTCGAGCACTTCAGGCGAGACAATCCGCATGATGCAGATGCGTTGCTCGCCCGTGATGCAGCGTATTGTCCCCCGGAGGGAGAGTCGTTAGCTCAGGCCACAGGACGCGTGATAAATTTCTTACAACACCTGCAAAATACCAATGAACATCAGATCGTCTGTGTTGTTTCTCACGGGCATGTCAGTCAGGGCGTACTGGCGATACTTAAAGAAGGGACTCTCGATAACTTCTCTCGCTATGCTCACCCCAATGCGAGTTACTCTGTTCTCGATTTTATGGACGGCAAAGGCGCCGCGCTCAGTTGGGGGATGGCTACCCACCTTATTCAACGTCAACGGTAAACTGCCATTAAGACCACAGCGGTCCTATGTGCCCGAGCGGGTATTAGAAGTGATGAACCCATGATTTTGCTGATACATTTTTCATCAATGCCTCAGCCATGGCGTGAGGCGTCAGCTAGCCCCCGATCTCACTCACGCTTTTTTACATAGTGGCTAAAGCGCAGATTGCTTCAAAAAAATTACCGTATTTGGTATATTGTTGTTTATTGCTTACTCACCTCTGCGGTGCCAAAAAGAACAAGATTCACCGCTACCCAGGATAAAAAAATGTTAGATTACCGCTTCCCGACAGCTTTGCAGATGGTTCTCAGCGTAGCAATGGCGGAGCAGTTGGGTGAACGTTCGACGAGTGCGATTCTGGCCTACGGTCTGGAAGCCAACCCGAGCTTTATCCGCAAACTCATGGTTCCTCTTACCCGTGACGGCATCATCGTCTCTACGCTTGGCCGCAACGGCTCTATTCATCTTGGCCGCCCGGCGGAAGAGATCACCCTACGCGATATCTACGTCTCCGTCATCGAAGATAAAAAGCTCTGGGCGTCGCGTCCTGACGTCCCCGCCCGCTGCGTGGTCAGCGCGAATGCGTGCTGGTACTTCAAATCTATCGCCGATGAAGCGGAACAGGCTTCGCTACAGGTACTGGCGCGCCACACCGTGGCAAGTGCGCTGGAAGAAGTGAAAAAAGCCGATACCAGCGGGTGCGATCCGGTGCCTGAACTTATCGCCAAGTATAAAGAAGCCCATTAATTTTCCTTGAGCGCAAAAAAAACCGCCTTCACTGTGAAGACGGTTTTTTGTTATCTGCCGCACCCTACGCCGGCGAAACGTCCTCTACCGGTTTACCGCGCGTCACGAATTTACGCAGCGTCACATAGAACACCGGAGTCAGGAACAGACCAAACAGCGTCACCCCCAGCATCCCGGAGAATACCGTAATCCCGGTGACGCCACGGACTTCCGCGCCCGCGCCGTGGCCGAGGATCAGCGGGATGGTCCCGGCGATAAAGGCGATGGAGGTCATCACGATCGGGCGTAAACGCAGGCGGCACGCTTCCAGCGCCGCTTCCATGATCCCTTTCCCCTGCATTTCCAGCTCGCGGGCAAACTCGACGATCAGAATCGCGTTTTTACAGGCCAGCCCCATCAGCACCACCAGACCCACCTGCACGAACACGTTGTTATCGCCCCCGGTCAGCCAGACGCCAAACAGCGCAGACAGCATCGTCATCGGTACGATAAGGATCACCGCCAGCGGCAGCGTCCAGCTTTCATACAGCGCCGCCAGCACCAAAAACGCCAGTAGTACCGCCACCGGGAAGACGATCAGCGCCGTATTGCCCTGGGTGGCCTGCTGGAAGCTCAGGTCCGTCCATTCAATATTCATCCCGTTCGGCAATATCTGTTTAGACATCTCGTTAAGCTGCGTCATCGCTTGCGAGGAAGAGAGTACGCGAGGGTCGGCGTCGCCAATCAGATCCGCTGCCGGATAACCATTGTAGCGAATCACCGGGTCCGGTCCGTAGGTGGTGCTGATATTTACCATACTGCCGATCGGCACCATTTCGCCCTGATTATTGCGGGTACGCAAATTGGCAATATCCTCCACGCTTTCGCGGAACGGACCGTCGGCCTGCGCCATGACGCGCCAGGTACGCCCGAACTGGTTAAAGTCATTGACATAAGAGGAGCCCAGATAGGTTTGCAGCGTACCGAACAGATCGGTCAACGACACGCCCTGCGCTTTCGCCTTATCACGATCGACCTGCACATCCAGTTGCGGAACGTTAGCCTGGTAGGTGGAGATCGGGAAATGCATCCCCGGCGTCTGCATAATCGTACCGGACATCGCGTTCACCGCGCTTTGCAGCGCGCCGTAGCCAAGACCTGCCCGGTCCTGAATATAGAGCGAATAGCCGGAGCCCTGACCCAGCCCTAAAATCGGCGGCGGCAAAATCGAGAAGCCAAAGCCCTGCTGGATTTGCGCGATTTTGGCGTTAATCTCGGCGTTAATTTCCGCCGCCGAATGTTTACGCTGGTCGAACGGCTTCAGGCCAAAGAAGACCGTCCCGGTATTCGGCGTATTGGTGAACTGCAGCGCATTCAGCCCCGGGAACGCGACCGCATAGTCCACGCCTTCGGTATTCATCCCGATTTCGCTCATTTTACGGATCACCGCATCGGTGCGCGCCAGCGAAGATCCTTCCGGCATTTTCACGCCGCCGATTAAGTACAGCTTATCCTGAGTCGGAATAAACCCGCCGGGGACGATTTTAAACATGACGCCTGCGGCGCAGAGCAGCAGCAGATACACCGCAAACACCGCCCCGCGTCGTCCGAGCGTTTTACCCACCAGCCCCTGATAGCCGTTCGAGCTGCGGTGGAAAAAGCGGTTAAACGGACGGAAGATCCAGCCGAACAGACGATCGATAAGCCGGGTCGGGAAGTCCTTCGGCGCGCCGTGCGGCTTCAATAGCAGCGCGGCCAGCGCCGGAGAGAGCGTCAGCGAGTTGATGGCCGAAATCACCGTGGAAATCGCGATCGTCACCGCAAACTGCTTATAGAACTGACCGGTCACGCCCGAGAGAAACGCCATCGGGACGAACACCGCGCACAGCACCAGCGCAATGGCAATGATCGGCCCAGACACTTCACGCATCGCCTGATGCGCCGCGGCAAGGGGAGCCAGCCCCTCCTCGATATTTCGCTCGACGTTTTCCACCACTACGATGGCGTCATCCACCACGATGCCGATAGCCAGCACCAGCCCGAACAAGCTCAGGGTATTCAACGAGAAGCCCAGCAGGTAGAGAATGCTGAAGGTTCCCACCACCGAGACCGGCACCGCGATCAGCGGAATAATCGACGCGCGCCAAGTTTGCAGGAACAGGATCACCACCAGCACCACCAGCACCACCGCTTCCAGCAGCGTTTGCACGACCGCGCGAATGGAGTCGCGAACAAACACCGTCGGGTCGTAAGGCGCCGCCCATTGCATATCCTGCGGGAAACGCTTCGACAGCTCGTCCATTTTGGCGCGCACCGCGTTCGAGAGATCGATGGCGTTCGCCCCCGGCGACTGGAAGATACCAATTCCGACCGCATCTTTATTGTTCAGTTGAGAACGCAGCGCGTAGCTGCCGGAGCCCATTTCGATACGCGCCACGTCGCGCAGGCGCACCAGCGAGCCGTCCTGCGCCGTTTTGAGAATAATATTGCCAAACTCTTCTTCGGTATGCAGACGCCCCTGGGCATTAATGGAGATCAGGAAATCGCTCTCTTTCGGCAGCGGCTCGGCGCCAAGCTGCCCGGCGGAAACCTGGACGTTTTGCTCCTGCATCGCCGTGACCACATCCGATGCTGTCAGCCCGCGCGCCGCCACTTTATTGGGATCGAGCCAGACGCGCATCGCGTATTCGCCCGAGCCAAAAATCTGAATTTGGCCGACGCCGGGCAGGCGCGCCAGTTCATCCTTCACCTTAAGCGTGGCGTAGTTACGCATATACAGAGAGTCGTATTTACCGCCGGGCGAAAACAGATGCACCACCAGCGTCAGCGTCGGCGACTGCTTCTGGGTGGTGATCCCCAAACGCCGCACATCTTCCGGCAGACGCGCTTCGGCCTGCGATACCCGGTTTTGCACCTGGACCTGCGCCTGATCCGGGTCGGTACCCGGACGGAAGGTGACGGTGGTCACCAGCACGCCGTCGGATCCGGCGACGGATTTCATGTACATCATGTTTTCAACGCCGTTGATCGCCTCTTCCAGCGGCGTCGCCACGGTCTCAGCGATCACTTTCGGGTTGGCGCCGGGATACTCCGCGCGCACCTGCACGCTGGGCGGCACGACGTCAGGATATTCGCTGACCGGCAGCAGCGGGATGGCGATTAATCCGGTGATAAAAATCAGAATCGACAGCACCGCGGCGAAAATTGGCCTGTCGATAAAAAAGCGGGAAAAGTCCATGGGTCGGATTCTCAGATAAGGGATCAGTTAAGGGCGGTGCTGGCGGTCATAGCCACGGTTTTCGCGTTAACCGGCATCCCCGGCATAAACACTTTTTGCAAACCCTCGACGATGACTTTATCGCCAGGCTTCAGCCCCTGCTGCACGATGCGCAAACCGTCCGCCAGACGCCCCGGCGTAATATCACGACGCTGCGCTTTACCCTCTTTATCAACGACATAAACATATTTACGATCCTGATCGGTCAACACCGCTTTGTCATCGATAAGCGTGGCGTTGAACTCCGCGCTGCCCGGCAGGCGGACGCGGGCAAAGAGCCCCGGCGTGAACTGACGCTGGGCGTTATC
Organism: Klebsiella sp. BDA134-6; assembly: GCF_015601345.1. Taxonomy (NCBI): domain Bacteria; kingdom Pseudomonadati; phylum Pseudomonadota; class Gammaproteobacteria; order Enterobacterales; family Enterobacteriaceae; genus Klebsiella; species Klebsiella sp. BDA134-6. Next base: position 2,682,412 of record NZ_CP064784.1, on the reverse strand, counting down.
CAGCAGCGCGCGCATCCGGATCGTGCCGGTACTCGGCGTTAACTGATTATCAAGAAAATCCACTTTCCCCTGATGGGGGTAACCCTCTTCGCCAACAAGGCCAATCTCAACCGGCAGCGCCAGGTGATTGCTCGACGCGCCCTGCCCGCTGCGGGCGAGACTTTGATAGTGAAGGTAGGTCGACTCGTCCACGTCAAAGTAGACGTAAACCGTCTTTTGCGATACCAGCGTGGTCAGGACGCTGGCGCTGTCGCCAGCCGTGACCAGGTTACCGCTGGTGATCAACGCGCGGCTGGCGCGGCCATCGATAGGCGCGGTCACTTTGGTGAAATCCAGGTTAAGCTGCGCGGCGTCGACCGCCGCCTGCGCGGCGCGGATGTCGGCCTGCGCCTGGGTGGCCGCCGCACGGCGCTGCTCCCACTCTTCGCGGGAAACCAGATTGGTATTGACTAATTTATCGGTACGATTAGCCTCGCTTCGCGCCAGGCTGGCCTGGGTTTTGGCTCTCGCCAGCGTCGCCTGCGCCTGTTCCAGCGCGGCGCGATAGGTTCTGTCATCGATAGTAAACAGCACCTCGCCCTTTTTCACCTCCTGGCCGTCGGTGTAATTCACTTTATCAATGTAGCCGGAGACGCGGGGTCGGAGCTGAACGCTTTCCACCGCTTCAATCCGACCGTTGAAGCTATCCCACTGGCTGATGGATTTGACGACCACGTCAGCGGCGCTGACCGCGGGCGCTTGCGGCGCGGCGTTTTGCGCGACTCCCTCATCGCATCCGACGAGGAGCGCGGAGAGTAACATCACGCCCGGCACAGTCAGATGAAAGTTACCCCAGGTTTTTTGCAGGCTCATTATTTTTATTCCGGTATTGGTAGCCGCCGGGCAAGACGCAGCGGAAGACGCCGCGCCACTTCCTTTGTCCGGGCTGGCTTAAGGCCATTTGTGTCGTTCATCGCCACAAAACTGTAACAATTGCAAATACACTATCGCGGCGATTGTAGGAAGGCGCTAAATTTAGTGCAAGAATAATTGTTGCACTTTATGTGCTATTCCTGGCACAGGAAAAAGGCGCGTTTTCACCGGGGATTTAAATGCAACAATAAAACTTGCAATTAACGCAAAAACGGGCCACCTTTAAATGCAACAGATAAAGATGCTTTTTAATACACTGCGTTGAGGAGACAAGATGAACACTGGCGCATTCATTCACGATTTACTCGACTGGATCGACAACAATCTTGATAGCCGGCTTGACATTGGCACCGTCGCCAGGCGAGCCGGTTATTCGAAATGGCATCTGCAGCGGCTATTTAAGGAGCATACCGGTTATCCCCTCGCCGAGTATATTCGGGCGCAAAAGTTACAAAAATCGGTCGAGCGCTTAGCCCACAGCGACGAACCGATTTTGAACGTGGCGATCGCCCTCGGCTTTGACTCCCAGCAGTCCTTCAACCGCAGCTTCAAGCGTCAGTTCGGCCAGGCGCCCGGCGCATGGCGACGCAGTATCGGCTGCGCGCAAACGCAGGGGTTACGCCAGCAATCCGCTCCCCTGTCGGAAAAAGGCTTACGCTCTCAGCGTTGATCCCATTGCAGTCTCTGCCCCGAACAGTTTGGCTGGCGGCATACTGCCAGCTTCACCTCACACCTTATCAAGGCCAGGCGTCACTGCGGGCTCCGCCGTTCTTCGACCGGCAAAATAGTGCGCGGGCGTGCTGCCCATCGTTTTTCTGAACATAGTGATAAACGCGTTTACCGACTCATAGCCCAGATTAGCCGCCACGTTTTGCACCGATACCCCGCTTGCCAGCTCCCGAAGGGCAATAATCAAATGCAGCTGCTGACGCCATCGCCCAAAGGTCAGCCCGGTTTCGCGCAGCATCAGGCGGGCTAATGAGCGCTCGCTGAGCGCCAGCCGTTTCGCCCAGACTTTAAAGGTGCTGCGATCCTCCGGGTGGCTGACCAGCGCATCCGCCATAGCGCGGATCTTAGGGTGCGCCGAAACCGGCAGGCTTAATTTCTGCTGCGGCATGGCGGCAAGTTCATCAAGCGTCACTCTGATCAATCGGCCGACATGGCTCTCCGCCGGATAATCAACCTCCTCAGTCGTTAGGCGGTCGACGAGCTCTTTAATCAGCGGTGAAATCGCCAGGGTGCAGCATTTCTCCGGCAGCGCGGCGGCGCCGGGTTCAATAAACAAATAGTTGAGATGCGCATTCCATGTCGCTTTGGCACTGTGCGGGATCCCGCCGGGGATCCACACCGCGCAGTCTGGCGGCACTATCCAGATATCGTTTTCCGCGCGACAAATCACCGCCCCATAGAGGGCAACGATCAGCTGGCCTTTGCGGTGGGTATGAACCGGCACTTCTGCCGCATAATCAACGAAATCAATATGCCGCGCGACGGCCGGGTTCGACGTGCTATCGGGATCAAACAGGGTATGGGCGAGTCTGGATGGCATTTTATTGGCAACATTTAGGTATTTTTTGACAGAATAGAGTATTTAAGGACCTACGCAAAGCGGGAATAATTCCCGCCATGAGCAAATTATCTTTCCATCACAGCCCTCTTTTGCACGCGATAAGCCGTTGGTCAGGTCGCATGGCCACGCCCGCGCTGCTGAGCGATGCCCATGCCCTGCTCTATTCGATCAGGAGTTTTGCCGCCGCGATGCTCGCGTATTACCTCGCCCTGGCGATTGGCCTTGAACGGCCCTCGTGGGCGATCATCACCGTCTATATCGTGTCGCAAACTTCGGTAGGCGCCTCCCTGAGCAGGAGCCTCTATCGCCTGGCGGGTACCGTGGCCGGCGCGGGGGCCACGGTATTGATTGTGCCCACGTTTGTGAATACGCCGATTTTATGCAGCGTGATGCTGACAGGCTGGATCACCTTCTGCCTCTATTTGTCACTACTTGAACGCACACCCCGCGCCTATGCCTTTGTGCTGGCCGGTTATACCGCAAGTCTGATTGGTTTTCCCGCCGTCGCCGATCCCGGCACGGTGTTTAACATCGCCATCATCCGGGTACAGGAGATCGTGATTGGCATCGCCTGCGCCGCGCTGATCCACCGCTACATTCTGCCTACCCGGATATCAGGATTGTTCAACAGCAAATTAGCGCAAACGCTTGACGCCGCGCGACAGCGGATTGCCGACACGCTGGCAGGCAAGTCCGATGCGCAGTCAGAACCGCTGCACCTGGCGCTGGCGCTGCAGTTCCTGCAGGGTATCAGCCACCACATCCCATATGATTTCGCTCTTTCGGTGCCGGTCCGCCAGGCCAGGAAAGCGCTCCATGACCGGCTGGCGCGGTTAGTCATTGTCAACGGTGAATTACGCGACCGTTTGCAGGCGATCGCGCAGATGCCCGCCGATACGCGGACGCTGCTGGATGACGTTCAGGCCTGGCTGAATTGCGGCGATAGCGGAAAACGCAAAAACACCGCGAAAACGCTGCAACAGCGCAGCGCACAGTTAGCACAGCGATACGCCGCGCAGACGCTGACCTTTGAGGATGCGCTGCAGGTGAATTTCTTACGCTACATCGCTGAGTCGATTGCCCTCCTGCAGCAGTGCGAACGGCTTTCAGAGGCCATCCATCACGCCAGACCCGCGACAATGCAGGCGGAAGACCGTACGGCGAAAGGATATGTATTCCATCGCGATCCCCTCAGTGCCGCCCGAACGGCGCTGGGCGCGTTTGTCATCATCCTGAGCGGCTGTCTGGCATGGATTTATTCCGCCTGGCCGGATGGCGGCACGGCGGTGTCGATTCTGGGGGTTTGCTGCACGCTGTTTGGCAGTTTCGACACCCCGGCCCCGCATATTGTGAAATACATTATCGGCTCGGTCTGGGGCGTAATAATAAGCCTGATCTATAGCTTCGCCCTGCTTCCCCCGATCGGCGATTTCCCCGTGCTGGTGGCGGTACTTGCCCCAGTCTATCTGCTTGCCGGATCGCTGCAGGCGCGCCCCCCCACCACCTTTATGGCGATGGGGATCACCCTGACGCTGCCTGTGCTCTGCGAGCTGGGCGCGCGCTACAGCGGGGACTTCGCCGACGCGGCCAACACCGCTATCGCCCTGTTTTTGGCAACCGGCTTTGCGGTTATCGGCATGAGTCTGCTGCAAACCGTGCAGGCGGACGCGGCGATAAACCGTCTGCTGAAACTGTGCCAACGCGATATTCGTCGCAGCGTGAACGGCGCGTTTAGAGGCGATGAAACGCACTGGACCAATCTGATGATCGACCGGGTCGCCCTGCTGCTGCCACGCTTGCCGCGCAGCGGGCAATCCTCCGCACGGGCGCTCGATCGCCTGGTGCACTTTCTGCGCATAGGTCTCTGCGTGATGCGCCTGCGCCGCTGCGAAACGCCCGCCGGCAGCGATATCCACGAGGTGCTTTATCGTCTTACCCACACAACGGAGACCGAAGCCTTACGCGAGCGCATTGCCGCCATGGCGGACAGCTGCTTGCCCACGACGGATGAACATTCACGCCAGCTTGTCGACAGTCTGGTCGATCTGCACTGTGCGTTACGAGCGCAAAACGAGGAACCGACGCATGATCAATGACATCAATATCGGCGGGGTTTTTATCCCCGGCCTGCTGCTAACCGCACTCATTGCCCTGGTCTGTACGCTGTTACTCGTGCCGCTTTTCTCTGTCAGCAGGCTTTACCGCCGCCTGCCCTTACGCCCGTTGCTTGATGTCTCAACCTATATCGTGACCTTTTTCCTGCTTTTGCAGGGCCTGACCACACTGGGGTTATTCGCATGAAATCTTTATTCTCTTTGCTCGGCCGTTACGCGCTGACGTTAATCGCAGTAGCGGTGGCGGCTTTCGTGGCGTTTATTTTCTGGAAACAGTATGCGCAGACGCCATGGACGCGCGATGGCCGCGTGCGGGCAGATGTGGTGCAGATTGCGCCGGACGTTTCCGGGCCGGTGAGCAGCGTGGCGGTGCGGGATAATCAGTGGGTTAACCGTGGCGATGTACTTTACGCCATCGACCCGCGTTGGCTAAAGCTGGCGGTGCTCAGCGCGCAGGCCGACGTCGAGGCAAAGCGTCATGAGATGGTGATGCGCCAGGATGCGGCCCGGCGACGCGCGCTCATCAAAGGAGTCATTTCCGGCGAGGACATCCAGCAAACAGGCAGCGCAGCGCGCGTCGCGGCGGCCAATTACCAGGGGGCGCAGGCTGCGCTGGAACTGGCGCAGCTGAATTTATCCCATGCGACTGTGCGCGCACCGGTTGCCGGCTACGTCACGCATCTTCGGCTTCGCCCCGGCGACTATGCCACGGCGGGAGAGACCAGGGTCGCCATTGTCGATGCGCACAGTTTCTGGGTGGTGGGCTATTTTGAAGAGACCAAGCTGCATCATATCCGCGTCGGCAGCGCTGCGCACATTTCGCTGATGGGGTTTGACCCGCTCATCACCGGGCATGTGGAAAGTATCGGCCGGGGGATCGACGATAACAATGACGAGACGGGCGGGCTGGGGCTGCCGGATGTCAATCCCACCTTCAGTTGGGTGCGGCTTGCGCAGCGAGTCCCTGTCCGTATCCAGCTAGACAAAATTCCGGAAGGGATTGAGCTGGTGGCGGGATTATCCGCCAGCGTTTCCATCCTGCCTGAAAAGCCCTGACGGCAGGCGTAGCGGAGGATCGGGCTACGTGGCTCAGGCTCTCCCCCCATAGTGGACACGAGACTAAATGAGGAAACGATGCGTCCTTCAAAAATATCTGGCCCGAATATACCGAACTCGATATTCTGTAATGCTTTGTATTTTTTGTGAACAGGAAAAAGTATGCTTAATGCGTTACCCGATTTACATAGAAGTTTTGCAGAGCAAATCAAGCTTAACGTTCAGTCTGACGCCCGGATTCACTCCCTGCTCGCGGGCGGCTCGCTTATTCATGGCGGATTTGATAAATACTCCGATTTGGATTTTGTCATTGTAGTAGACCCTCTCTACTATGATGAAATCATGGCGCAGCGTGTGGCGTTCGCCGAAACACCAGGCAACCTACTGCATGCGTTCACCGGGGAACATGTCGGAGAGCCTCGCCTGCTGATATGCCTGTATGGCCCTGAACTCCTCCATGTCGATCTGAAATTTGTCACCCTGGACATGCTCACTCAACGTGTTGAGGAGCCGGTGGTGTTATTTTCTCGCGATCGCCATGCCCTGGAGCGACAGCTGGCAAAATTTAGTGCCCACTGGCCTGACATGACGCCGGAGTGGTTTGAGTCCCGAGCCTGGATCTGGCTTCATTATGCGGTGGTTAAACTGGGAAGGGGCGAACTTTTCGAAGCGATTGGTATGCTGTCATTCTTCCGTGAGCAAGTGCTGGGACCGATGCTGTACCGTCGCGCCAATCTACCGCAACGTGGGGTTCGCCGCATTGAATGTCACAATATCGATCCTGAAGGCCTGCTGACCTCCACGCTGGCCACGCACGATCGTGACTCCGTCAGCATCGCCATCAGAAAGGCGGTTGATGCTTATATCAATCTGCGCGCTGATGCGCTGCCGGAAAATATCGCGGACGATGCGGCACGACGGGCGCTCCTTGCCATGCTGAAAGTGTATTCGGAAAGGGGTTAAGCGAGACTTCCGGCCACTTACCTGGCCGGAATCTAAAACCATCGTGGAAGATGCCGCCAATACTCAAATCCCAGGACAAACATCGCTATCCGGGAAACTACTCGTGACAACTGGAATTCTCGTCAGAGAGTCTGACACAAATCATTGAAGGCCCGCTTATCGTTCAAAGCAGTCCATCAACATCTGAGCGCTAAAATTTAACTTGAGGTGCAATATTTCCCGTTTTCCAGACGGCCCCCGTGAAGCCTGTAAACCCCAAAGTGGTTCATCTGAATGGATAAATAGAGTATCCAGGCATCGCGGGCGCGTGATAAATTGCTGCCTGTTGATGCAGCTATGATATATCAGGCCGGCGACAGCATTGTTATGTCCTTACCGCAATCACAACTGGGCGGGCATTTATTCATATGAGAAAACCACACTCGGGGAGGGTCGCAATAATGGCTGATTCAGGACACGATAAACCTGCTGCGTTGTCATTAAATATCGGTAATAAAATAAGACGACTGCGGCAGTCACGGGGGGTTTCGTTAAATGACCTGTCTAAATTGTCAGGGGTTTCAAAGGGGGCATTATCCAAACTGGAGTCAGGATCCTCCAGCCCCCGTGTCGATACGCTGGACGCTATCGCCACAGCATTACGTTTACCGGTTGGCGATTTACTGAGCGGCGGCAGCAGGATATATCCCTGTTTTGATAAATATCGTCCCGCGCCGGGCGAATATTCGCAAATGATGAAATTCCGCATCGGCCCCGGCAATACCTCCGAGATATGGTTGCTGCAAATGGAGCCGCAGGTCACCATCCACAGTCCCGGGCATTCAGACGGGTCGCATGAACATATACTGGTTCACAGCGGCACCCTGCATCTGCGCTTTAGTCAGTACGAAGTCATCACATTAGAAGCCGGGGATTTTTACGCTTTCTCCGCGCAGGTTGCGCACACATATAGCTCAAAGGAGACGGCGATTAGCGCAACGGTGGTGATGAGTCACCTCGAGCCAGGTTAACTCCTCCATGTGATTATCTGGCCAGGCGCCCTCTGATAAAATGCCGAAGAGCGGGCATGTGTTCACTTAAAGAAACAAAAACGCTCTCCTGAAAGCCAGGCGGAAAATTCTTTTATAAATAAAATGAAGTAAATTCAGCCGATTGATTTTGTATTGATAAATTATTCCGCCCGTAACCGGGAAACCCATTGTTCTGCATGCGGGCTGACTGTATTGTTATTTCGAACAACAACACCGGCTTCCCTACGCTGTATTTTTCCGCAATGCGAAGCAGTTGTTAGCGCCAGAAAGCTGGCCATGTTACGGCCAATTTATCTTTGGTCTGCCGGAGTTTTTTTTGCAATGAATATCGACCTTCCGGTGGCGCGCCGCGCTCCCATTGTCGGTTCTTTTTTTATGCCAAATAAATCCATCTGGATTATATATGTGACGGAGAAGATGAGTGCGTAAAGTTAATTTAAAAGAAAGTTTTGCTCTATTCAGCGAATGCTGGAGCCCCAAAATTGTCGGCGAAATTAATAACGAGTATGTCAAACTGGCTAAATTAGCCGGAAAGTTTGACTGGCATCATCATGAACATGAGGATGAGCTTTTTCTTGTTATCAGCGGCCGCTTGCGAATGGGGTTAAGAACGGGCGATATCGTGCTTGAAGCGGGTGAGTTTATCATTGTGCCGAAAGGAACCGAGCATTGTCCTGAAGCGTTAACTGAAGAGTGCTGCGTCGTTTTACTTGAGCCAAAAACGACGCTGAATACGGGCAATATCGTCAATGAACGTACGGTCCATGAGCTGGATAGACTATAGCCGCGCCTCCTGACGTCTCAGAACGTTATCAACGAAGTTTCGTGTGAAATTAACACTCTCATAACATAATTAAAATTAAGCAAATGAAGCAGGTTGGCATTGTGGGTTGGCGAGGAATGGTCGATTCTGTTTTGCTACAGCGAATAATCGAAGAGTGAGGGGGTATTTTATGTCCTTTCGCAGGAAGTAAGTCCATCCTTAAAACCAACGGCATAAATACACGCTGAATACGGAGCTCTTGATGGTCACTACACATGTTTTTATCGCGGTCAGTCTTGATGGTTATATCGCCCGACAGGATGGCGATATCGACTGGCTGTTGCAGCGCGATGACCCGACAGAAGATCATGGCTATGCCGCATTCATCGCGGACAAAGATTGGATCGTTATGGGCCGAGGGAGCTATGAGAAGGCGCTGACTTTTGACCAATGGCCTTACGATCGACCCGTGCTGGTTCTCTCCCGACAGCTATCCGATATCGCCATTCCCGAGGCGCTGAAGGGCAAAGTGCAGCTCTCAAGCCGCACGCCAGGGGAAGTGCTTGCTGACCTGGCGTTGCAAAACGCGCATCGCGTCTATCTGGATGGCGGGCTGGTAATACAGTCGTTCCTGCGCGAAGGTCTGGTCGCCGATATGATTATCACTACCGTTCCTGTCCTGCTCGGTGCGGGAAAACCGCTGTTCGGTTCCCTGACAAGGGATATCGATTTGACGCTGTTATCAAGCCGCAGCTTCCCTTCGGGTCTGGTGCAGTCGCACTATCGGCTGACGTCATAAACTGCATAAATACATAGCGGCGACCAACGCGGAAGCAACAGTACCGCCCTGCCAGCGGTATTGAATGTTACTGATATAATCTCAAAATAGATAAAAGAGGTGACGCATGGGGACTGACAAAGTGCATAAACAAATATCAAGAAGCTTCAATCCCCTCCGTCAGGGGAGTAAACCATTTAGTCGCAAGATGGGCGGGTCCTCGCCCGCCCTGCCGCCGCTACCGCGGCCAGACCTGCGGAAACTCATCGGCGATTAGGGGCTCGCCGTCGCGCAGCTTAAGCCCCGGAAACGGCGGCGAGGTCACGCCGCCGCGGTCGGCGAATGTCGCATCATCCCCGACCCAACGGGCAGAAAATACCCGCCGCGCGCGGGCGCTTGAATTGCCCCTGGCGCCGTGCAGCGTGCGGAAATGGAAAGCGACCGCATCGCCCGGCTCCAACGCCCAGCTGACAATATCGTAATCCTCCTGATGGGCATCGATATCCGGCAGCTCTTTAAAACGCGAGTGGGAATAGAGCTTTGAACCGTTAAACCGCGTTGGGCTGAACTCCTCGTCCCAGCGATGGGAACCGCGAATACAGCGCAGCGAAATCGCCTCCGCTACCGGATCGAGCGGGATCCACAGGCTGACATTCTGCCGCCCCTCCACGCAGTAATAGGGCTGATCGTGGTGCCATGGCGTTACCGTACTGCCGCCGGGCTGTTTCACCAGCGTGTGCTCGTGGAAAAACTTCGCCGTCTGCGACCCCATCAGCGCCGCGGCGATCTCCGCCGCCGGCGACTGAAAAACAAAATCGCGAAATTCCGGGATTCGTTGCCAGTTGCAATAGTCCTGAAAGAACGGTGCCGAACCGTCCTCAGGGATCACCGTTCGCGCATGACCATATTCGCTGGGGTTCTCCATCAGCGCGGCGACGCCGCGCGACAGGCTCTCGATCCACGGCGTGAACACGCCTTTAAGCAGTACGACGCCGTCGGCCTGCCAGCGGTCGACGGTCTGTTGATCTATGAGCGGGGAGTTCGGGTTTTGCATAGTCGCCATCCTGTGTTGATAAATCAGTGAAGAGAATCGGAGGGATCGGCGCGCATCCAGGCGCAAAGGTTTTCCAGCATCGCCATACAGCGTTCGGTCTGGGGGATGCTGATATATTCGTCCGCTTTGTGGCCCTGCGCCATGCTGCCCGGCCCGCAGATCAGCGTCGCGACGCCTGCCTCGTCAAACAGGCCGCCTTCGGTACCGTAGGCGACGGTGGTGAAATCATCGCAGCCGCACCACTGCGCCAGCCAACGGGCGAACTCTGACTGCGGGTCGCTCAGCAGCCCCGGATAGTGGCTCAGCGTCTGGAAATGAATGTCGCTGCGCTGCGCCACCTTGCGCATCGCCGGAAGCAGCTGCTCGCGGGCATAATCGCCCAGGGCGTCGGTCACGGCCTGCGGGCACGTGCCGGGTAAATAGCGAATTTCAAAGTCGAACCAGCAGGATTGCGGAACGATATTCAGCGCCGCGCCGCCGTGGATCGTCCCTACCTGCAGCGTGCCTGACGGCGGCGAGAACCGGTGGTCCTGCTGCCGTGAAAAGCTTTCGCCCAGCCCATCCAGCTGGTAAATCAGCTTCGCCGCATAGCTAATCGCGTTAACCCCTTGCGGGGCGTAGGCCGAATGGCAGGCGTGGCCTTCCACGCGACAGCGCACCGCGAGCTTGCCTTTATGACCATAGACCGGGCGCATGTCGGTCGGCTCGCCGATAATACACAGCGCCGGTTTCTCGGCGGAGGCGCGGAGAAAATCCACCAGGCTGCGCACGCCCAGACAGCCGACTTCCTCATCATAAGAGAATGCCAGATGCAGCGGCATCCGCAGCGGCGCGGCCAGAAACGCCTCCAGCGACGCCAGCACGCAGGCGATAAATCCTTTCATATCCGCGCTGCCGCGACCGTAGTAGCGCCCGTCGCGTTCGGTAAGGGCGAACGGCGGCACCGTCCACGCCTGACCATCTACCGGCACCACGTCGGTATGGCCGGAGAGCATCACCCCGCCGGGGCCGGTTGGCCCAAGGCGGGCATAGAGGTTTGCCTTGCGCCCTTCGTCGTCATAAAACAGCTGCGACGTTACGCCGCGCGCGCGCAGAAAGTCGCCGATCCAGGCAATCAGCGCCAGATTCGACTCGCGGCTGGTGGTATCAAACGCAAGCAGCGCGCCGAGGATCTCACGCACGCGGTTATTCATCGCCCGGCACCCCGTAGGTCGGCGCTTCGCGCGGGTCAAGCGCACGGGTGATATACGCTTCCATCTGCGGCTCGTAGGCCAGCCACAGCGCTTCCAGCGCTGCTACCGGACGTTCTTCCGCCCAGTCGACGCGTAAATCCACCACCGGCCAGGCGTAATCCTCCACGACTTTAAGCGCCGCCGAGTGCTCCGGCCCGGCTTCCCCGCCCGCATCGATACCCGCCTGCAGAGCCGCAATCAGGCGGCTGGCCAGTTCGCCGGTGGCGGCTTCGAACGCCGCCGTCATGGCGGTAATCACCTGCGGGTTGGCCAGCATATTCCCCGCCGCCACGCAGTTCTCGCCCTGCGCCAGCTGCCAGATGCCGAGCGTATGTTCACCGCTGAACACTGCGCTCTCGCCGCTGGCGTCGATGACCGCCACCTGGCGATAATCGCTAAACCGGTCTTCGCCCAGCGCCTGCTTCAGGGCCTGCTGCGGCGTGAGCCCCGCCTCAAGCCCGGCAAGAATCTGCGGTCCGAGCGCGGGCAGCGTAATGTTCTGGCTGGATACCGCGCCAACACCTGCCAGCAGCCACGGGCAGCGGGCGCCGACGGCAATGCTGGATGAGCTAATCGCAATGCCCAGTTGACCCGACTCCGGGCACAGGGCGGAAATCGAAAGGGTCATGGTGCCTCCTGCGCATGCCAGTCGTCAGGGATCACCGCCGTGACGTCAATTTCCATCAGCCACTGCGGCTGCGCGAGGGCCGACACCACCACGCCGGTCGAAATGGGAAACACGCCTTTGAGCCATTTCCCCACCTCCTGGTACACCGGTTCGCGGTAGCGCGGGTCGATCAGATAGGTCGTCGTTTTCACGATATGCGTCAGATCGCTGCCAGCCTCTTCCAGCAGCTGTTTAACGTTCTTCATCGCCTGTTCCGCCTGGGCGCGCGGGTCGCCCAGGCCGATCAAATTGCCGTCAAAATCGGTACCCACCTGGCCGCGAACGTACACGGTATTTCCCGCGCGCACCGCCTGGCACAGATCGTTATTGAGCGTCTGATTGGGATAGGTCTCTTTGGTGTTAAACATCCGAATACGGGTATGGGTAGGCATAGGTTGCGTCCTCAAATCAGGCGTTAGCAGGAAGGTTGGTAGTGTTGATACTGGCGCTGAATGGCAATCTGATCGGCGATGTATTTCGCATCGTGCCAGACGCCCCAGATAAAGGTTGAACCACGGCGGGAGAGCCAGGGCAGGCCAAGGAAATAGACACCCGGTTCGCTGGAAACGCCGCGATGGTGCTGCGGGCGCTGCTGTTCATTAAAGGCGTTGACCTTCAGCCATCGGTAATCGGTGGTATAGCCGGTGGCCCAGATAATGCTGCGCACGCCCGCCTTTTCCAGGTCGAGTTCGGCGAGCGGCTGGGTCAGGCAATCGGGGTCGGGCAGGAAGAAGCGCGCTTCCGGCTCTTCCGGCAGCGACAGCCCGTTGCGAGCGATATACTCATCCGCAGCGTCGAGCAGCGCCAGATAAGAGGCGTCGCCGAGACGAATGTTGTCCGCCAGATCGGCACGGAATACGGCTTTGCCCTCGGTAAAGCCGTGCGTCTGCCCGACCAGGGTAATCCCCTGGTGCGCCAGTTGGCGAAAGTCAACGGTATGACCGCCGCGCGCGCCGCTGACCGCAATCGTCACGTGTTCTTTACCGGGCTGATTGGCCGCCGCATCCCACAGTCCTAATACCCCCAGCCACCAGCAAAAATCGCGCTGGCGGTAGCGGCGCGGCGGGCGATCGTGCGCGCCGACGGAGAGCCACACCGCACGCCCCGCCCGGCGGAGTTCTTCGGCGATTTGTACGCCGGACGATCCCGCGCCAACCACCAGCACGCCGCCTTCCGCAAGCTGCTGCGGGTTGAAATAGTGCGCGGAATGTATTTGCTCAACTACGCTATCCTGCGGCGCGATGGCCGGTATCACCGGGCGCTGGAAGGGCCCGGTGGCGGCGACAATACGCTGCGCCTCAATCACGCCCAGTGACGTTTCCACGCGAAACCCCGGACGGCCGTTTAAGCGCTCTGCGCTAAAGACCTCAACGCCGGTCTTGATCGGCGCACTAAAGGATTTTGCATACGCGGCGAAGTAGTCGGCAATCTGCTCTTTGGCGACAAAGCTGTCGGCGTCGCAGTCGGGAAAGGTCATGCCGGGAAACCGATCGTGCCAGGCCGGGCCGTTGGCCACCAGCGAATCCCAGCGGCCGCTGCGCCAGGCCTCAGCGATGCGCTTTTTTTCCAGCACCAGATGCGGAATGCCGTGATGCGTCAGATGCTCGCTCATCGCGACGCCCGCCTGCCCCGCGCCCACCACCAGGGTATCGATCTCTGTAATCTGCTCTGTCATGTCTGTGTCCTTCAAGCACGGTTGTCCGGCTTAACCGCCGGAATTGACAGAACTCAGGTTAAGTAAGTGTGATGAAATGGTAAATTATTATAAAACGATCGTCTGAATAGAAATTTACGAGGCTGGATAACGCAGCGGGAAAATAACGCTTGCGGCCGCGTTAATTACATTACGCGTGCTGATGCGGCGTTAATTCCATGCTGCGACAATAATCCATAAAAAGCTGCGTCGGGCGCGTGGGTTCATTATTGGCAAGGTGCGCCATAATTAATGTCGATGCGGGCATCTCGTCGGCAATATCCAACTGCACCAGCTTTTCACCGTCATAGGTCGTATCGCATAGCGGACGGGTAACCAGTACCGAAAAGCCTAATCCCTGACCGACCATACAGCGCACCATTTCAATTGAGGGCGAACTATAGGCCACTTCCGGGTGATAACCTTTCTCTTTAAATATTGAGACAAAATAGTTTTTGCTGGGGACCGCATCGAGCAAAATCATCGGCTCACGACTTAACTCCTGCAGCGTGACGCTTTTTTTTTGCGCCAGTGGATGAGATGCAGGCAGCAATGCATAGGGTTTATGCGGGGCATTGAGCAGCTCTTTATGAATGGAATGCCCTAATTCAAGATCATAAACCAGCGCCAGATCGAAACGCCCGCGATGCAGGCCGTGCATCAGCTCATGTTGCTCACCGTCGTAGAGCTGGAGTGTGATCTCGGGATACATTTTTTTAAATCCCGCCACCAGTTTTGGCATATACAGCGGCGCGACGGATTCAAAGCAGCCGACGGAAATGGTCCCGGATACCAGCTCTTTATCCGCCCGCGAGTTCTGCTCAAACTCATACGATAGCCGCAGCAGCTCTTTGGCTTTATCGTAGAAGCGCCGCCCGCTTGAGGTCAGGGATACGCCCTGCGCGTGGTGGCGAATAAACAGCTGCTGGTCGAAGGTGCTTTCCAGGTTTTTGATGGCAATGGAGATCGACGGCTGGGCAATATGTAGCTGGCGGGAAGCCTCGGCGATACTCTCCGTTTCCACCACCGTCACGAAATACTTAAGCTGTTTGAGGGTAAATCGGTTCATCGCGTCACCATTGATAAAATATTGTCTTATTGCGAACGGGCTTAGTTTTACGATAAGCAGTCTGCAAGCATCGTGCCATGCTCTTTGCGCTCTATATCGTCGGCAAATAACCGCCGCCTCTATTTAATTACCCGCCCTCTTTATTTTCCTGATTTCGCGTATTGCACCATAAAGAATCACCCTGCACCTTATTTGCCCGCAACATGCCCCAATATTGCACAAAATACCGTTTTGCAAAAAATCAGGTTTAAAAATAACGGTGATTGTTTTTAAGTTGTTTCAATGCTGTTTCTCATTAATTGCGTTAAATTCCTTGAGGTTAATATAGCTGTATAGTTTTTTTAAACTTAAAGGCCAAAAATTTACTAATTGCCACCGGTCGAACAGTGCCAGCATAGTGTCAGGGCAAGATGAACGCCGGCGGCTCCCCATTTTAGAACAGGGGAATCGCCTTAATTTCCGTTAATTATGGCGAGTGAAATAGCCCATGACGTTTAACTGGAACTATATGTTAAGCCTGCTCAGTGATGTCGATTTCTGGCAGGCCACCTGGACCGTCATCAAATTAAGTTTGCTGACCTGGGCTTTCAGCATTGTGCTGGGATTCATTCTGGCGCTGGCCAAACAGTCGCCGCGCAAGCTGTTTAACGCGCCTGCCCGCCTCTATATCTGGCTGTTTCGCAGCATGCCGCTGCTGGTGCTGCTGATTTTTGTCTACAACATGCCGCAGGCGCTGCCCTCCTTCGCGCCGGTGCTGAACGACCCGTTCTGGGCCGGGCTGCTGGCGATGGTGCTGAGCGAAGCCGCCTATATTGCTGAAATTCATCGCGGCGGGCTGCTGTCGATTCCGAAAGGACAGAGCGAAGCCGCCCGCGCGCTCGGGCTGCGCTATGCCGGCACCCAGTGGCGCGTGGTGATCCCGCAGGCGCTTCGCGTCGCCCTACCGGCGCTGGCCAATGAGTATATCGCCATCGTCAAGCTCAGCTCGCTGGTGTCGGTTATCTCCCTGACCGAGATCTTAATGGTCGGCCAGCGCCTCTATTCGCAGAATTTCCTCGTCATGGAGACCATGGCGGCGGTGGCGTTTTACTACATCCTGATCGTCACGGTATTTGATTTTCTGCTTAAGCGTCTCGAGACCTGGCTCGACGTCACGCAACGTAAAACCACGCGCCCGGTGGATGAAGAAATGCAGAAGCTGGCCACGGCGCGACGTCCGGCAATGGCCCGCAGCGTCAGCGTGGCGCAGGAGCCAGCGCTGCAGGCGTCTAAATTGCATAAAGCCTATAACAATGTCGAAGTGCTGGGCGCGGTCAGCCTGCAAATTCAGCCCGGCGAAGTCGTCTCCGTCATCGGCCCGTCCGGTTCCGGTAAGACCACGCTGATCCGCCTGCTGAACGGCCTTGAGCAGATCGATAACGGCGAGATCAAAATTAACGGTCAGCCATTTATTCACCTCGAGCGCCAGGGGCAGCAGAAGCCGCGTTTTATGGAGAACAGCGAGCATCGCCAGAATATCGGCATGGTCTTCCAGAGCTTCAACCTGTTCCCCCACCTGACCGTGCTCGGCAACCTGTTGCTGGCACCGCGCTATCACCATCTGGCCAGCGAAGGCGAGCTCAAGCAGCACGCCTGCGAGTTGCTGCATAAAGTCGGGATGCTGGAACACGCGTGGAAATATCCGCATCAGCTTTCGGGCGGCCAGCAGCAGCGGGTGGCGATTGCCCGCGCTCTGATGATGCGTCCGCAAATTATGCTGTTCGATGAACCCACCTCGGCGCTGGATCCGGAAAAGGTTAACGAGGTTCTGCAGGTTATCGAATCGCTGGCCCATGAAGGTATCACCATGGTGATCGTCACCCATGAGATGAACTTCGCCTTTAAGGTTTCCGATCGAATTGTGTTTATGGAAAAAGGACGCGTGGTCTGCGACGACACGCCTCAGGCAATGCGCGATGGCCAGCATCCGCGCGTGGACGCCTTCCTGAAAGATGTCTCTTTGGCTTAACGCTTCCGTTCCTGAAAGGAGAAAAATATGATCGCGCAGTGGCAAATCGAACAGTTTCATCAGCAGGGTTTTCTGGTTGTTGAAGAGGTGCTCTCCGCCGAGGAGGTGGCTCTGCTGCAGAGCGATTTCGACGCATGGGTCGAAGAGAGCCGCCAGCATAGCGAGGCGTGGGGAGAAACCCTGGACGGCCGTCCGCGCTTCGACCTCGAAAGCGATCACGCGCCGAACCACCCCTCGCTGCGCCGGGTCAGTTCGCCCACCGAGATTTCCGCCGCCTACCGCCACGCCGCCTTTAATTCGCGGATGGCGGCGATTGCCGGCCAGCTCATCGGCGGCAGCGGGACCCGCTTTCATCACAGCAAAATCAACTCCAAACTGCCGCACACCGCCACGCAGGTGAAATGGCATCAGGATTTTCTGTTCACTCCCCACAGCAACGACGACATTATCACTGCCCTATTGATGGTTAGCGAAGTGACGCCAGAAAACGGTCCGCTCAACGTGGTCCCGGGAAGCCACCAGGGACCGCTGTGGTCCCACTGGCAAAACGAGCGTTTTACCGGCGCCGTGGCCCCGCAGGTAGAAGAAGCCCACTGCCAGCATCCGCAGGCCTGTTTCGGCCCGGCGGGTTCGGTGTGCTTTATGCATACCCGCCTGCTTCACGCCTCCAGCCCTAATGAAACCGATCTCCCGCGCACGCTGTTTATCAGCGTCTACGCGGCGGAAGATGCCCTGCCGTTCGGTGAAAATCCGCTGCCCAGCGTTCACGCCGGGCAGATGGTTGCCGGTGAAGAGAGCGGCCTGGTGCGTAGTACCGTTAATCATTTACGTCTGCCGCAAAAACCGCGCGGCGCATCCTTTTTTGTCCAGCAGGCCGGTACCGATCGCGCCAGCATGTAATTTGCCCACTTTTTGGAGGTTCTATGAAACGTATTAATGCTTTGCGCCCTGCTGTCCTGCTCCTTTGCGCCGCTGGCGCCCTGTCGTCCTTTAGCGCCCTGGCCTTCCAGCAGCCGGGGAAAATTACCGCCGGTTCGGATATGACCTTTTTCCCGTATGAATATATGGAAAACAACAAGCCCGCCGGGTTCGATATCGAGTTTCTGGCCGGGCTGGCAAAAACCATGGGCCGCGAGGCGGTGAATATTGATACCCGGTTTCCGAATTTGATTCCTGGTTTGCAGGGCGGACGCTTCGATATTACTAACTCGTCGATGTACATCACCGCCGAGCGTCTGAAGGTTATCGATATGGTGCCCTATCTGAAAAGCGGCGAAGCGATCCTCGCGCTGAAAGGCAGCGACTATCAGCCGAAAACGCCGGAAGAGTTTTGCGGTCATAAAATTGGCTCTATGGGCGCGACCTCTTGGCTGGCGCAGTTGCAAAAGCTCTCCGCCGACTACTGCGTGAAAAAGGGCCTGAAGCCAATAGCGCTTAGCGAATACACCACCGACCCGCAAACCACCCAGGCGCTGCTGTCGCGGGCGGTTGAGGCGCAAATCACCGATGCGGCGGTGGCGCGCGGCGTGATTGATAAGCTTGGCGATCGGGTGACGATCTCTTCCGAAACCTTAATTTATCCGGTGCTCAATGGCTTTGGGGTGAAAAAAGGCAATAGCGAAGTGAAAACCGCGCTGGAGGAAGGACTGAAGAAATACAGCGCGACGCCGGAATATGCCGCGCTGCTGAAAAAATATAACTTCCAGGCGCCGACGCCGGAGGACCTGCAAACCCTGATGCCAAAAGCGGAGTAACGACATGGCCCGGTCTTATGAAGAACAGACGCGCATCGACCTGGCGGCGACCTTTCGTATCATCGCCCATCTCGGGATGCACGAGGCGGTGGCCAACCACTTTAGCGCGGCCATCTCGGCAGACGGCAAAAAATTCCTGCTGAATCCGAAATGGAAACACTTTTCGCGCATCCGCGCCAGCGACCTGTTGCTGCTGGACGCCGATGATGAAGCCTGCGCCCGGCGATCTGACGTCGACGCCACGGCGTGGGCGATTCACGGGCAAATCCACCAGCGCCTGCCGGAGGTGCGGGTGGTGCTGCACCTGCATCCGGTGTATACCACCAGCATCGCTTGCCTCGAGACACCGCATATCCCGCCGATCGATCAGAACACGGCGCGCTATTTCAATCGGATAGCCGTCGATAGGTTATACGGCGGCATGGCGGACACCACGGCGGAAGGCGCGCGTCTGGCGTCGCTGCTGGCCGACAAGCGTCGGCTGCTGATGGGCAACCACGGCGTACTGGTGACAGCGCCGTCGATTGGCGAGGCTTTCGATGATATCTGGACTCTGGAGCGCGCCTGTCAGATTCTAGTGACCGCGTGGTCAACGGGGCAGCCGCTGAAAGTGCTCTCCGATGCGGTGGCGGAGAAAACCGCGCAGGACTGGGAGGGGATCGCCGACTTTTCACGCCAGCATTTTGCAGAGATGAAGCAGATGATGATCGACGCCGACCCTTCCTTGCTGGACTGACGGCTTACTCCTGGAAAAAGGCGCCCGGCGGCAGGCGCAACCGGGCATACGGAGATGAGGCGGATTTGAGGTATCGAGGTGCGGATTTTGCCGTAGGCCTGGCGACAGAATCCGCAAGTTACGCGCGTGTAGCCCCGGTGAGGCGCCAGCCCCCACCGGGGAACAGGCGGCTAGTAGCGCACGCAAACCGACTTTGTTTCGCACCAGTCGTCCAGCCAGTCGGGGCCGAAATCGCGGCCGGTGCCGGACTGCTTCATGCCGCCGAACGGCAGGTTGGCGTCGATCAGCGTATGGCTGTTGACCCACACCGTCCCCGCCTGCAGGCGATCGGTATAGCTCAGCGCCTGACTCAGATCGCGGGTCCAGACGCTGGCGGTCAGGCCAAAATCGCTGTCGTTGGCCAGACGCAGCGCCTCTTCGCCGTCGGCCACACGCACCAGGTTCACCACCGGGCCGAAAACCTCTTCCCGGCTAAGGCGCAGCCCGGCGTCGGGATTAATCACCAGCGTTGGCGCAATATAGTAGCCCTGCGCATCCGGCCCCACGTGACCGCTAATCAGCTCTGCCTTCTGCTGACAGGCTTCATCAAGATAAGCCGCCACTTTCGCGCAGTGCGCCTGCGACACCACCGGGTTAATCTGGCTGCTCTCGAGCATTCCGGGTCCGACCTGTAGCGACTTCACCGCCTGCTCAAAGCCGCTCACCAGCGTATCGAACAGCGGCGCTTCGATATAAATTCGCGAACTGGCGGCGCATACCTGCCCCTGATTCAGAAAGCTACCGGTCATTAAGCCCTCAATCACCCACTGCGGATCGGCATCTTTCAGCACGATAGCCGGGTTCTTGCCGCCCAGCTCTAGCGTGACCCGGGTCAGGCGATCGGCGGCCACGCGGGCAATCTGTTTACCGGTAGCGGTCGATCCGGTAAAGCTCACCTTGGCGACCTGCGGATGCGAGGTCAGCGCCGCGCCGCATCCGGCGCCGCTGCCGGTCACCACGTTAAAAACGCCGTCGGGCACGCCGGCCTCGGTTGCCAGTTCCGCCACCCGCAGCAGGGTCAGCGGGGTGGTTTCCGACGGCTTAATGACGATTGAGCAGCCAGCCGCCAGCGCGGGCATCACTTTCCACATGCCGATCATCAGCGGGAAGTTCCACGGCACGATCCCGGCCACCACGCCCACCGGCTCTTTTTTGGTCCACGCCTGATAGCGCGCCCCCGGTGGGAAGGGAATCGATACGTCGAGGGTGCGGCCGCTGATTTTAGTGGTCAGCCCGGCGGTATAGCGCATCCAGTTCAGCGTGCAGCCCACTTCAAAGGCGCGGGAAATGTTAATCGATTTTCCCTGTTCCAGGGTCTCCAGCTGCGCCAGCTCCTCGCCGTGCTGCTCCACCAAATCGGCGAAGCGCAGCAGGATCCGTTCGCGGTCGGCGGGCGTCCGCCCTGCCCAGCTGCGGGAAACGAAAGCACGCCAGGCGGACATCACCGCCCGATCGACATCCGCGGCGTTAGCATCCGCGGTGCTGGCGATAGCCTGACCGGTGGCCGGATCCCAGACGGTTAAACGCTTTTCGCTCTCTGCCGCCTGCTGCGCACCGTCGAGATACAACCCATGCTGTCTGTCTAGAAACTGCTGCACGCTGGCGAGTAGCGCGACCTGTGATGTGGACATACCCCTTCCTTATTGTTCACGGATAGTGGTTTCAGTTTATGCCGGGGTCGCGATTCACGCTTTTTTCTCTGTGACATTCGCTGTTGCCGCTGTGACAGGCGCCGCAATTAAGTCGATGGGTGGACAGGCAACATTATTGAAAAACGCCGGCTGGCCAGGCCTGATTGAGATACCCGAGGACGCATTCAATGACGATATCCTCTCTTGCCGTTATATTAACCTTGATACGCTACTCATTTATCCGGGCAAAATGACAATGTTGCCTCGTCGATAAGCGACCTTGACTTTCTGTCCGACGAAAAAAGGCGTTCCTCTTGTTGGCTGGACAATAACAAAATCACGTCCATCAGTGGGTCTGATAAACAACTCAACAAGCTGGCTACGAGCCAACCGTCTCTGTACTGCTTGCCCGGCCAACACGCCAGCGGCAGCAACACCCACTATCACCTGGCGCTGACCAGTAAGGGTATATCCGGTAATACCACCGAGAGCCCCGCCGCTAACGGTACCTACAGTATTGTAACCCGTATCGTTTTGGAGAGTTATATAGTTTACACCAGTAACAATACCGTATGAGGGGGGTATTTCTTGTCCATAAAAACTATTTTCCATATTATTATCGGCATCAATTGAAGATCCTCTACACCCGACGATTGTGAGTAAAAAAATCACAGCAATGACGATATTCCGGCGCATTAACCTTGTCACTCGTAACAATTATGAAATATTAAAATAACCATGCAAATAGCTGGCCCATTGAAATTCATCAAAATATTGGCAATGCCTATATTTCAGCGTATAAACACCCCCTATTGTTCTGAGCAGGCATTTTTAACTGATATCAATTCAACATCCTACAATCACAGACAGGATCATTGACAACATATCGTCCACCTGACTAAAACTCTCTTTGTTAGTTTAATAAGCGAACTACATGTAAGATAACGGCACAATATCATGCCTAGTTAAACAATCCTTAAACGACTCTCTATGGTTTTTTAATGTTCGTTAAATTGATTCTGATCAAAAAGCCAGCCTCCCTTGTTTAATATCCGTTTAATATAGATCACTAATATCTGGTTAATAAAGCGAAAACCCATTGCGTGAACATTATGAAAAATAAACCGAAGAGAAAAAAAAGCATCAACAGCATTGTATTTATCGCATTCATTATAGTGAATGTATTAATGCTAACCATCAGTATTTACACACTATATTTTAGTTCCTCATCCCCATTCACTGAACATCGAATGCGTCACGATACGACATTCTGGATAGGTGCAATTAAAAATATCGCATTGCTAAGCGGCCTATGGATTTTCGTAGATGTCATTTTTTCCATTTTTTTCTACTTAAAGTCGAAATTTCATTAAAAACATTTTATAAAAGGGTTTGATATGTTGTTTATTATAGCCTGGCTTATCGCCATGGGCACCAGTGAACTGTTATTGTGGTCTTATGGCTACCTTCACCTTATTTCTCCCGTACTTTATATCTCGCTATGCATTATGTTTATCTATCAACGCAGAAAAATACATAAAAATAAAGATCTCAACTTCTATGAGAAAAAAATAGCGTCTATGCGCATGGGCATAATGTTTATTCTGTCTATGCTGGTGATGCTGGCCATCACTGTCAATATCCGTTTTTTCACGCTGATTTATACCGGACTTTAACATTATATGATGTTTCATCTGACGGGATGCCACCTCATTTTATCGGTATGGACTTACGCAGACAATCTGCTGCGAGAAGCGTTTTATCATTAATTTATACGAGCAAGATTTTCAATCATGAATAAATCAGATGCAAAGTTGTCTTTGCCTGCCCTGACCGCGTTGGTGGTCGGTTCGATGATTGGTGCAGGAATATTTTCACTTCCCGCTACTTTCGGGCGCGCAGCGGGCGGGCTTGGTGCCATCATCGCGTGGTGTATCGCTGGAGGGGGAATGTTAACCCTCGCCCTGGTCTTTCAGACTCTGGCCACAAGAAAACCGCATCTGGATTCGGGTATATTTATTTACGCTAAAGAAGGATTCGGGAATTACCTTGGGTTTACTTCCGCGCTCGGTTTTTGGGCGGGGACCTGTATCGGCAACGTATCTTATTTTGTGCTGATAAAATCAACCCTCGGCACATTCTCACCCATCTTTGGGGATGGCAATACTTTATACGCGATTCTCACTGCCTCTGTTGTTCTGTGGTGTTTCCATATTCTGGTATTAAGGGGCGTAAAAGAAGCTGCAATTATTAATACGGTGGTCACCTGGGCCAAAATTATTCCGATAGGTGTCTTTATTATCGTTCTTATGTTCGCGTTCAACGCTGACATTTTCACCGTTAACTTCTGGGGGGGATCCGACATCAAGGACATTCACTCCCATACCCTCTCTGAAGGGTACCATGACCTTATGCACTATATCGCCGCGCCTGACAATGCGCACGAGTCCTTATTTTCGCAGGTCCGCAATACTATGCTGGTGACGGTATTCGTCTTTCTCGGGATAGAGGGGGCGAGCGTGTATTCCCGCCTGGCGAAAAAACGTAGCCATATCGGTACCGCCACGGTGTTCGGTTTTATCGGCGTCCTGTGCATTCTGTGTCTGGTCACTCTCCTCTCATATGGGGTACTTTTACGACCTGAGCTTGCCGCGCTTCGTCAACCTTCGATGGCAGGGGTACTGGAGACAATTGTGGGTCGTCCGGGGATGATTTTTATCAGTATTGCCCTGGTCATATCGGTTTTAGGCGCCTATCTCTCCTGGTCATTACTGGCAGCAGAAGTGTTATACAGCGCAGCAAAATCCGGACTGATGCCAAAAATATTGGCTAAAGAGAACGCTAACCGGGTTCCATATAAGGCTGTCTGGCTGACCAACATATTTATTCAGGTTTTTTTAATCATCACGCTGTTCACCGACTACGCCTTCCAGCTGGCACTGGAGTTAACCAGCTCGCTGACCTTAATTCCTTATTTCCTCGTCAGCGCATATGCTTTAAAGCTTGCGTTAACCGGGGAATCTTACTCCGGCTCTGGAACAGGGATAAGAAAGGGGCTGATACTGTCCACCATTGCCCTGATTTATTCGCTGATGATGATTTACGCTGGCGGCGTGAAATATCTTTTACTTTCTACCATTATTTACGGCCCGGGAACTATTCTTTTCTATTTCGCGAGAAAAGAAAATTTGACGAAAGTTTTTACCAGGCATGAGCGTCTTCTGTTTGCCATGCTGATGTCAGGAGCCATCATCGGTATCTATGCTATTGCAACGGGACTTATTCAAATTTAATAAACGGAAATATTATGCTTACTGAAAATAAAAACATATCACCCGCCTTTGGCGTTTATTCAGAGGTCGGTAAATTAAAAAAAGTCATGGTGTGTTCACCGGGAATGGCGCATGAACGCCTTACGCCGGGGAATTGTGACCGTATGTTGTTTGACGATGTTCTGTGGGTAGCGAACGCCAAACGCGATCACTTCGATTTTATGAATAAAATGCGTGAGCGCGAGGTTGAGGTTGTTGAGTTCCATCAATTGCTGGAAGAAACGGTAAAAAATCCTCTGGCGCGAAAATGGATTCTGGATTTACAAGTGGTACCTGATGAAGTCCCCTTGAGTCTGATAGATGAAACACGAGACTTTCTCGATAATATTTCCGCCCGCGAACTCGCGCAGACTCTACTTGGCGGCCTTTCAACGCTGGAACTGCAACACGTCTCAGGTGGAAAATACGATAAAGAAGAATGCAGACTTCTCCATGCCGCTATTGCACAGAGTCAGTACCTACTTCCTCCTTTACCTAATGCGCTTTACACCCGCGATACCACCTGCTGGATCAATGGCGGCGTTACTCTTAATCCCCTCTACTGGCCAGCCCGTCATGAAGAGACGGTGCTTGCGGCTTCCGTTTACCAGTTCCATCCTGATTTCGCTGGCAAGGTTAACGTGTGGTACGGCGATCCAACGGTCCACCACGGTACGGCTACCCTTGAAGGTGGTGACGTCATGCCGATCGGTAATAAAACAGTGTTAATTGGCATGAGCGAGCGCACCTCTTACCAGGCGATAGCACAGCTTGCGCAAGCGCTCTTTGCGGATCAGCATTCGGGTATTGAGAGGGTGATGATTGCCGCCATGCCAAAGCTTCGAGCCGCGATGCATCTTGATACCGTTTTTACCTTCTGCGACCGGGACCTCGTCACGCTTTATCCACCTATTGTTAATCAAATCAAAACGTTTTCATTGCGACCTGATGAAAGATCGCCGCACGGAATACGGTTAACCAGGGATGAAGATAATTTTGTAGACGCGGTAGCCCACGCGCTAAATCTCAAACAATTAAGAGTTGTGGAAACTGCCGGAAATGACTACGACATGGAACGTCAGCAGTGGGATAGCGGCGCGAATATGGTTGCGCTTGAGCCTGGTGTTGTCGTGGCCTATGACCGAAATACCAAGACTAATGCACAACTGCGGAAAAGCGGTGTTGAGGTGATCACCATTGTTGGCAGCGAATTAGGCCGCGGTCGCGGCGGCGGTCACTGCATGACCTGCCCTATTATTCGCGAGCCCATTGATTATTAATCATAAATATAATTCCTTTTATCATTCTGCGGAGGTCGCTAGCAGGATGGTAAAAGTATAATCGCTATCATGATGAACTGTGCAGGAACAATAATATTATTTGATCCCTGCACTGATTCATTAATGGCCTGCAGAATATATTATGATATCGACAACGGCTGCAGGTATAGTAGTTAGCCCCAGGATTATTTATCATTGCGCAATGACAACTGTGGATAACATCCCCCAGACTGGGATCTCCCTCGACTGTATTTTATCTAAAGTGGATTTCAGAAGCATTTTATATATTTACAAAGATAAACAAAGGCTGAAATAAATTCTCTTCTGATAATGCTAATATCCACTCAGCATTAATGAATAACAGATAACGTCTGCAAAAATTCAGACAGGAGAATTTTATGGAAAAATCCACATTGAGTCCCCTTGGTGTAAAACAATCATCTCAGCGGCCCGAACCGCAGGAGCGTCAAGCGAAACAGCTAGATCAACTTTGGACAAGACGCAAAAATGCAGTGGCGAGGAATAAATCATGGACAAGATCTGGGTTTGATGCGCCAGGAGATGCTATGCAAAATGGAATAACAGGGTCCCACATTTTGCGTGAGCCTATACTATAACAACTCCGTATTGTATTGGCACTAATGAATATTTCGAACCTTAATGTGACCCGATAGACATGAAGAGTATACCATGGTGCACATGTAATTAATCGCATTCCCGATTGTAATATCATCAGGATATAGCCCCTATTTTCAGAAAGTGCCCAAGGAATTACCCTTCTGATTTTACTTGCCAACTGCCATATATCGGTGTGTGTAATTCTGTGTCACTCCTGAACATTCTAATCATAGAGGGATGACACAGCCCTCTATTCAATGTTTATAACGTACTATTTCTTTTTTGCCTCTCCACTAATCATGTCTCCTTTTATTTTACCCTGTTAAATTTCATAACGGATTTGCGGTGACAGAGTAAACGTGTTACGTAATATTTTTTTATAATAATACTGTGATCCAGGTAATAGTTCTTTCATATACTCCGCCTTTGACCCTTGCCTCCGGCATCATAAGTGCAACAATGCAAAAACATTATCATTACAAAGGACGCGCGATGAGTACGGTAAATCGTGGGCAGAATTACCAGCATTGGTTAGCAAAAATCAATCAGGTCTGCGGGCAGTTCGCCGCCCGTCCGCTGGATGATAATTTCCACGGTGAGATCGACGCCAGCTACGCGGGCGACCTGAAAGTCAGCACGGTGACCGCCCGCAGCATTAATCTCTACCGTACCCGACAAGAGATCCAGCGCGATAACGACGCCTGGTTTTATACCGTCTTCCAGCTCGCGGGCCAGGCGACGATTGAGCAGGATGGCCGTCAGGCGATGCTGGAGAGCGGCGATATCACCCTGATTGACGCATCTCGTCCATGCTCGATTATCTGGCAGCAAACCTCGCGCCAGGCCTCCCTGCTGCTGCCAAGATCGCTGCTGGAGCAGCAGCTGCGCGGCAGTGAAATCAGCATCGCTACCCGGCTGGCGAAAAGCCTGCCGATGGTCCAGCTCAGCCAGCGCCTGCTGCATGAAAGCATGAACAGCCCTGAACTCTCGGCCAGCGAAAGCAAAGCGGCGCTGGAGGCCATCGTCTGCCTGCTGCGTCCGATGCTGCATCATCAGGAGGCCCAGCCGTCCCGGCGCGATAAGCAGTTTCAGAAAATCATGGCGTTAATCGATGAGTCGATTCAGGCGGAACATCTGCGCCCGGAGTGGCTGGCCAGCGAAACCGGCATGTCGGTGCGCAGTCTTTACCGGCTGTTTGCGGAAAAGGGGCTAGTGGTGGCGCAATATATCAAGAATCGTCGGCTCGATTTGTGCGCCCGCGCGCTGCAAAGCGCCCATGATGACGAAAAGCTGGCGGGGATCGGCTACAGCTGGGGCTTCAGCGATCATAGCCATTTTTCCACCGCCTTTAAGCAGCGCTTCGGCGTCTCGCCGGGTGAGTATCGCAAGCGCTGCCGATAGCTATTTTTTCAGCCATTTGCCGTTAAGGCCCTTCACGTACTCGCCCGGCTGCGCCCTGGCGACCAGCTTCTGACCGGCCATTTTCGCCACCTGATCCACCGGTAGATTATTGTCATCCGCCAGCTGCTGATAGCTGTCGCTGCGGGCGGCGTTGATCTGCTTCACCAGCTCAAGGGTTTCTTTATCCTGACGCAGCGGTTCAAGATAGCCGTTGAGGGTTTCGCCGACCCGCCCCTGCTGGCGAGCTTCATTGAGGGTCAGGGCCAGCGCCTGAGCGCTGAACAGCACCAGCGCCAGCGTCGTGGTTATCAGTCGTATTCTCATCATCGCCTCAGAACAGATCGCTACGCGATTTGAGCAGATTCTCAACGTCCTTATCCAGCTTAATATGAATTTCATGCTCAATTTTGACATTCATATTGATGGTGATCGGCTCTTTCGATGCCGCGATTTCAATACGCGGCGTACAGCCCGCCAGCAGCGCGGTGGCCAGAAAGGCGGCGAATAGTTTGATCATTATTGTTGTTCCTTACAGGTATGACTGTCCTGACAGCGCGGCGCGGGCAGCCTGGCGTTCTGCTCCAGCCACGCCTGCAGATTGTCGCCGAAACGCAAGCTGCGCCACAGGTCAAAAATATTCTCTTCATGGGAGTAGTTTAAGTGCACCGTATTGCTTTTGCCTTCTACCCGGCTGGTGCCGCTAATCGTTGCCTTCAGCGTCAGTACGCCAAGGTTATCGAGGTTGATCCGCGTCCACGATCTGGCTACCTCCATATATCGCAGCCAGTTAATGGCCGCCCCGGCGGAGACGTTGTCGGCCACCAACGCGTCCGCGGTGTCTTTATCGAGGCGCATCGTCATCGGCCCCGGATTGCTGAACCAGCCGTCTTTGATAATCCATTTTTTGTTATCCAGCCACAGAGGCAGCGCACCGTTAAACGGGCCGGAGACGGCGAACTGCTTCACTTTAATCGCACTCACTAATTCGCTGCTGGAGATATTTTGCAGACGCAGCAGCGCCGGGTCGTGCTGCGGCATCCTCAGTTGCTGCATGGTCAGCTTGCCGCCGAGAATATCGACGCTGACGTTACTCAACTGTAAAGGCGCGTCTTCACTCCAGGGCCAGGCCCCCTGAAGATCTGCCGTCAGATTGCGCGCGGTGAACTGGTTGACGACTTCGCCAATGCGCAACGATACCGGATGGCGGGTGCCAAGCTGCCAGGTGCCGTCGCTAAAACGGAACGGCAGCACAAAATCGACGCCGTTGATCTGGTTATCCGGCATCCAGGCGCTGCCGCCCTTGAGCACCCCGTGACCTCCCGCCTCGAAGCCCTGCCCGGCTGCGGCGGAGAATGCCACCTGCGCGTAAAGCGTTCCCTCACGCAGGGTCATCTTCCACTCCGGCGGCAACAGCGGCTGGAAAACGGTCAGCGACTGTTTTGGCCACCACGCTTCGCCGCGCAGACGTTCTCCGTCCCAGCGCCCGGTAACGCGCACGGGGCCAATTTTTTGCGCATGCAGGGAGCCGTTGAACTGGAACCAGGTCGGATCGCGACCGTCGATATTAAATTTCAGCGTCGACGGCGGCAGTTCGCTGCCGCCGCTGAAGGTGGTTTTCCCGGCATCCAGCGACAGCGCGCCGGTCAGTTTGGGATGCTGCCCATCGCGCAGCCAGCGGATCGGTTTTTCCAGGGTCAGACGCGGCGCGCTTACCAGCATGGAACCGTACTGCAGTTTATCGAACCCGGTCGACAGGCTGTTGAGCATGATGGCGCTGTCGGCCCATTCGCCCGCGCCTTTCACATCCCAGCGCGCCTGCATTGGGGTGAAATGACCCTCGCCCCAGTAGCGCCACTGCCAGCGGCCGCGGTCGGGCATAAAGTTGTCGGCCTGACCGTCAAGATGCAGGGTAAAATCGCCCATTTCCTGTTCATGGGCGCGTAAAATAGCCTGCAGGCGGCCATCAACGCCCTGCTGCGTCACTTTGACGCCCGCCAGCGGCCAGCGGATTTCATCAATATTCAACGAATCGATGACCCGCCCGCGCGAACGCAGCAGCGCGCCGGGGTGAAAGTTGAGCACCGGCGCGGTAAGCGGTCCACTCAGCTGCGCGGGCAGTTTGGCGTAAAAAATCAGATCGCCGAGCTTAGCCTCGCCGGTCAGCTGTAGCGGCATGTCGCTGCTGTCCATACTCAGCTTGCCGGGGCCGATATTCAGCACGGCGTTGCCCTTCCCGGCCTGCCCCTGAGTGAGCACGTTAAGACGCCCGCTGACCTGCATCTGCTCGGTGCCCTGCTGCCAGTTGCCCAGCGAAAGCGCGACGCGGCCGCTCAACGCGTTGCCCGCGTATTCGGTGTGCCAGCGGCCATCGCTGATGGTAATACGATCCGGGGTGATTTCCCACGGCAGGTCAAGCATCGGCTCCACCTCACCGCGCGGCGTGACCAGCAGTTGCCCGCGGTTCTTCTGCCACTCCAGCTCGGCATCGACCAGACCGGGAGTTTGTGGAAATTCAAAGGTGCTGAACAAGTGGCCATCGACCGGCAAACCGTCCGGCACCAGCGGCATCTGAAACTCGCCCACCAGCTTCACCGGCGCCTGGTCTTCCACCAGACGCGCGGAGAAGTCGCTGACCGTCAGCGCCTGACCGCGCAGTCGCGCCTGGAGGGTAACCTCTTTCCCGGCATAGCCGATATCCTGCTGCTGCGGCGTGAGCGACATCACCAGCCGCCCCTGCCATTTATCCCACGGCGACAGGCGCAGATTGTCAATCGTCAGCCAGCTATAAGGGAGCATTGATTGCCATTCGGCGAGGGTTTTCGGCGCCCCCGGCGCGGCTTCGCTTTCCGGGAGCTTGTTCAGGCAGGCGCTGTTTATATCCAGCTCGCCGATATGTAAACGCCAGCGGCTGGGACGCGAGAGCGAGGCATTGGCGACGCGCGCGATTTCGCAGTCGCCGACCAGATAGCGCAGATCCGGAATACGCAGCGACGAGCGCGTCAGCCGCGGGCTTTCATTGAGTGAGATTCGGGTTCCCGCAGGTAGCCAAATGCCTGCCAGCGTAGGCACCCAGTGGGTGAGCGTTAATAGCAAAGCCAGCGGTAGCAGCACGAGGGCTAATAATAGCGCGATGGCGGCTTTATATTTACCCTTCATGGGCAGCTAATATCCTGATTCGAAATAAGTAAAAGCCGAGAGGCCGTTATTGTGGCACGTTCGACCTGTGAGTTAAAGTTTCCATCCCGTTTAAGCGTAGTCGTCGCCCTGTGATTCACCAGCCAGCTATTTAACCAGGGTTTAGTTTTCGCCTGCGACACTGGTCTACACCTGCGAACGTAAACGGATTGTGCTGTGGACTTAATTATCTCGCTGATGGAATACGCTCAGAGCCGCTATTCATTGGTATTGCTGATGGTTTTCCTGATGACGTTCGCTAAATCCTGCGCCGTCATCTCGCTGCTGATCCCGGGCACCTCCGGGCTACTGCTGTTCGGCACCCTGGCATCGGCCAGCCCGGGACATTTCCTGTTAATGTGGATGAGCGCCAGCCTCGGCGCTATCGGCGGATTCTGGCTCTCGTGGCTGACGGGCTACCGCTACCGGTACCATCTGCATCGTATCCGCTGGCTTAATGCCGAACGCCTCGCTCGCGGCCAGTTGTTCCTGCGCCGCCACGGCGCGTGGGCAGTCTTTTTTAGCCGCTTTCTCTCTCCGCTTCGCGCCACCGTGCCGCTGGTAACCGGCGCCAGCGGCACCTCTATCTGGCAGTTTCAGCTCGCCAACGTCAGCTCCGGGCTGCTCTGGCCGCTGATCCTGCTGGCGCCAGGCGCGTTAAGCCTCAGCTTTTGATGAAAGGTATTGTCTTTTAAAGAGATTTCTTAACACCGCGATATGCTCTAGAATTATTACTATAACCTGCTGATTAAACTAGTTTTTAACATTTGTAAGATTATTTTAATTATGCTACCGTGACGGTATTATCACTGGAGAAAAGTCTTATGAAAATCGCTGTGTATAGTACAAAACAGTACGACAAGAAGTATCTGCAGCATGTTAATGATGCATATGGCTTTGAACTGGAGTTTTTTGACTTCCTGCTAACCGAAAAAACCGCCAAAACCGCCAACGGCTGTGAAGCGGTGTGTATCTTCGTAAACGATGACGGTAGCCGCCCGGTACTTGAAGAACTAAAAGCCCACGGCGTGAAGTACATCGCGCTGCGCTGCGCGGGGTTCAACAACGTTGACCTCGATGCCGCCAAAGAGCTGGGCCTGCGGGTGGTGCGCGTCCCGGCCTACTCGCCGGAGGCGGTCGCTGAGCACGCGATCGGCATGATGATGTCGCTGAACCGCCGCATTCACCGTGCCTATCAGCGCACCCGCGACGCGAACTTCTCTCTGGAAGGGCTGACCGGTTTCACCATGCACGGTAAAACCGCCGGCGTTATCGGCACCGGTAAAATCGGCGTCGCCGCGCTGCGCATTCTTAAAGGTTTCGGTATGCGTCTGCTGGCGTTTGATCCCTACCCAAGCGCCGCCGCGCTGGATATGGGCGTGGAGTATGTCGATCTTGAAACCCTGTACCGGGAGTCCGATGTTATCTCACTGCACTGCCCACTGACCGATGAAAACTACCATTTGCTGAACCATGCCGCGTTCGATCGCATGAAAGACGGGGTGATGATCATCAACACCAGCCGCGGCGCGCTCATCGATTCGCAGGCAGCGATCGACGCCCTGAAGCATCAGAAAATTGGCGCGCTGGGGATGGACGTGTATGAGAACGAACGCGACCTGTTCTTTGAAGATAAGTCTAATGACGTGATTCAGGATGATGTGTTCCGCCGTCTCTCCGCCTGCCATAACGTCCTGTTTACCGGTCACCAGGCGTTTCTGACCGCGGAAGCGTTGATCAGCATTTCGCAAACCACCCTCGACAACCTGCGTCAAGTGGATGCAGGCGAAACCTGTCCTAACGCACTGGTCTGATTTTCCTTGCCCTTTTGTGCTCCCCCTTCGCGGGGGGCACATTCAGATAATCCCCACAGAAATTGCCTGCGATAAAGTTACAATCCCTTCATTTATTAATACGATAAATATTTATGGAGATTAAATGAACAAGTATGCTGCGCTGCTGGCGGTGGGAATGTTGCTATCGGGCTGCGTTTATAACAGCAAGGTGTCGACCAGAGCGGAACAGCTTCAGCACCACCGTTTTGTGCTGACCAGCGTTAACGGGCAGCCGCTGAATGCCGCGGATAAGCCGCAGGAGCTGAGCTTCGGCGAAAAGATGCCCATTACGGGCAAGATGTCTGTTTCAGGTAATATGTGCAACCGCTTCAGCGGCACGGGCAAAGTCTCTGACGGCGAGCTGAAGGTTGAAGAGCTGGCAATGACCCGCATGCTCTGCACAGACTCGCAGCTTAACGCCCTGGACGCCACGCTGAGCAAAATGCTGCGCGAAGGCGCGCAGGTCGACCTGACGGAAACGCAGCTAACGCTGGCGACCGCCGACCAGACGCTGGTGTATAAGCTCGCCGACCTGATGAATTAATAGTTACCGCAGCTTCCGCCTGCCAGCGCCTGCTCGCTGCAGCGCTTGCCGTTCGGCAATGCGCACATGCCGATAGCGGAGCCATCAAGCTGGCGGGCCACCGATAACGAGCCGCCAACCATGGCGCAGTTTGCCTGGCCGGAGCTGCTCATCGCAGCGCGCATTCCCGGCGATACGTGCGCCGCCGTTGCCTGCTGAACAGGTTCATCATTGCTACTACACGCCGACAGTAACAGCGCAGCACATCCCACTAAAAACGCAGCTCGCATCTTCTCTCCCCTCAGATACATCTTAAAATGGACAAGCCTAAGGATAATAGGCAGCTCAGCGCGCCGCGTCGAGAGGCGAAGTACGTATTTATGCGTTGTGTTAACATTTATTAGCAAATTTTTTGGCGTCAGAAGCCTCTCAGCATGAGCACATTAATCTCTGTACAACTGAGAAGCATCATGGTGAGGCGATAGTTTCCCGACAGTTAAATAGGTAGTTCTTTGTTCTGCAAGATTATTTCCTGTGCGTTCAATCTTAGCTTCTTTGACTCACTGGTGAGCATCCAAATCACTTTCATTCCTATCAGCGACAATCTTCAGAGTTGAATGGCTCTACTCGGCAGGGACTCGTCACAGTCAAACATAAAAAAAGCCAGCAGGGGATGTGCTGGCAATTCTTCAAATATGAAAGTTATTGAATACCGTATTTCTTTTCAGTGACGAATTTTGGCTCTTGCTAATTGGGACCTTTTTTGACAAGCATTTTTTCGCCCCATACGACCACGCCTTTTTGACGCATCTGTTCAAAGGTCCTCATAAACTCCCCACTTTCTATTACTGAAAACTTATAACGACTGAAAAAACGATCCATTTGAGGATAACCAAAGCCATTCTCATTCCTGGTTAAGTTGAGAATAATATCCTCGAGCGTCTGCTCTGCCACTATACGTTCAAAATCAATCACTTGAAACCCCTCAACTCTTGTTCTTCTGCTGCTTTCAGCGCTTCTGGTGTATATAAAGAGTTTCTATTACCTAATTTATAGTCCTCCAGAGTGGCTGTATGAGTATTATTCCATACCTCAGCAGAGCGCTATCTTTAACGCCAAGCAGCTTGTAGCGCTCCAGTTCTCTGACCTCATGAGTGTAGTATCTCTTATCGGTATCAGTAGCCTGGAGCTCACCTTTTATAATTTTTTCTAGCCTGTCAATCATCACTTTATTGGCATCTGATTCAGCAAAACGACCTGTATGTAGTTTCACCTTATCAATGCCTGCACGGTCAATGATTGCCGCCTTCCAGTCCAGATTCTGAACCGGACCGCCTGCTTTACCTCCGTGCCAGTATGTACAGGGGTCACCGGTGCCGGCGTACTGTTACCGGTGTGAGGCGGGGCGCCCGCCACGGCTTATACATATTCAATTTCTCCAGATTTCGATTACTGAAATGATTAGATTAATAAAATAGAAACTACATAGATACTCGTGTTCGCAACCAACCATATATAAATGATTTATTAACCTCACTTTTTTCTGCTAACTCCAGATAATACTGCCCCTGGCTACAGTTTAATGCCCGGAGCAATACACGCTCCCCTTCACTGCCTCTTCGAATAACATAATGGCTCAAGGCATTTAAGGTTCTGGGGCCAATAACACCATCGGTTATAAGATCCGGATAAAGTACCCCACGATGATTAAAAGCATTTAACCAGCGTTGAAGCCACTTACCCGGCAGAACAGGCCCCATATTGACCCCGGCATCACACAGTTTTTCAGCGATCGCGGTAGATATTTCAGCAACATGATCGAACCGGGGCGCAATCCAGTAGTCAGCGTTGAGAATATCCAGCGCCTGTTGGCGCGTCAGTTTTTGCATATCGCCATCATAACCATGAGCCCGTGCGGTGACTTGAGTAATCCCCCAGTTTGTCGGACCTCCTTTATCATCAGGATGATTTACATAACCGCCCTCCTTTTCCAGAATGGCATTAAAAATCTCATCTTTAGTCATTTATTCCTCATTTATCGATTAAATGCGCGATATTCCCCCTCACCAGGAACACGGCAATAAAGACAAAAAAATTCACGGTAACCACCAACCAGTGGGTCGACGTATACAAGCCGAAGAGATAACGAAACGGTATGCTGGCATAAGTGATTACCAGCAAATAAGCCGTATACGATATCCATGGTCGATACCTCCTGTACCGGGCGCGCCGATAAAACATAAAGGTTAGGGTGATCAAAGCGCAGAGAATGGCATTAAGCAGCGCGGGCAGTTCATTTCCCATTCGGGCGCCCACTATTGTTGCGGGTAAGTATTTTATATAGGTCGGTTAGTTCTTGATTATTCAGGAACGTAAGTATCTTAATAATCAGCGCGGATATCAGTACGGCGCCTAACGCGTCTAACGGTCTATCACTATATCCTGTCCAGATCGCCAACTTTGTCCCAATTAACCCGGAACCCAGAACACCGACGATAAAAGAAGTCATAAAATAGGCAGCGAGTCTAAAACGTGTGATATTAACCGCCGTCGCAACATAAAATACCGCGCCAGCAAACGCGCCAAATACAACGCCATAATCAATACCTGTCACCAGGCCAAACATACCAGCGCCCATTAATCCACCAGCAACAATTATCGACGTACCGGAAACAGGATCGGACATATACCCTCCCTTCTTTCACTATGAGTTATGATGGTAAATAACGAAGCGCAGGGTCATTTTTCCTGGCACTAAGGTGTTACCTCGCCGTTACTTTCTTTTTTGCAAACCAAGCGCATAAATTGCCCTCTCGAAGAGCCAGGCTCCTGGCTGCGCATACTGGTGGGCAAATTCTTGCTGATAAATGATGGTCGCTCGCTCAATTTGCCGTTTATATTCCTCGCGCTGCCAAAAAATATCCTGCGCCACAAATTTAATCGGCAATGCGTCCTCAATACGTTCAGGCGTATGGTGCTTCCCTTTTGCCTGAATCTGAGCGCGGGAAGGGGTGGGCCGGTGGATAAGATCGGAACTGAGCGTTTGCGGATTTTGTAAGTGGGAACGCTGCGCGCGACGTCTACCCGCAGCGGAGCCATTAAACGCGGTTTTACGGGACATTGCGGTCTCCTTTAATGGGCTTTGGCGGAATGCCATTGGCAATCGGATCCTTGCCAATGGCTTTACCCCAAAGCGCACTGCGCCATGGCGCTGGCTTTTCAGCCACGTAGATTCAGTTATGAATCGTTGTATTTCATCATCCAGATAGTGCTGCCTATCAAGCTGATGACAAAAGAATACCTCAGGGTTATTTAAAAATAAATACCCATGGGTATACTTTATGACAAAAACACATTAATGAATTGAAAACATTGAAATTTTTTTTGAAAAAAGTGGTCTACCGCGTAAAAAAACTGAAAAGGTCCGAGGGGGTTGTGATGAACAGCGTCTCACAGGAGGAGGGGCGATGACGCAGGTATGCCCGGCTTACACGCGACATACCTGGTTAAAACTTATCGGCTGAACTCAGTACGAATGGCGACCTGCGGGGCAATGCGCGCCTTTAAACGAAGCGTTTAACGCTGTGGCTATAAATCACGCGACCAATGATCTTCAGATACTGTTCATGGCTCTCGCCAATCGTCCAGTCTGCATATTTACTGTTATCCGAGTGAACAAGCAGGCCATCCGCCGTGAACTGAAGTCGCTTCACCAGCACCGCGCCTTTAAAGGAAAAGACGTAAATGCCATCGCCTTCAAAGTAGTCTTTCGAGACATCGACAAAAATGTAGTCACCGGTCTCAATGGTGCCGGACATGCTATCTCCGGATACGGTGATCACCTTGATATGCTCTGCGGGCCTGTTACCAAAAAGCCGCAGCGCGCCGGCAGAGTCATAGGTGATACTGCTGACCGTTTCATCAACCTCACTGGAGACAATGCAGCCCGGCCCTGCGCTGGCCTGGGCATCCAGAACCTCAATGACATATGGCATCTGTGGCGAATCCTCTACCGGTTCTCGCTCGATATCAATATTCCCGGTGATACCGTCCATCCATCCGCGGGGAAGATTGAACGAAGATTCAATAAGTTCGACCATCTCGTCAGCTATCCTTTTCTTTTGCTTTTTACCTTCGGGGTAGAGCATTCTTGAGACGTAAGAAGGCTCCCGTCCAAGAGTTCGGGCCACATCAACGGCCTTACCACCGCATAAATTATCACGGATATAGAGCAACCGCTGTCGTCTGATTTCGTATTTATCCATCGCAATGATTCTAACGCCATTTACCATCAGGTATCTAAAATATAGCAAAACCCGAATAAATTACCTACAGGTAATCAAGGCAGTATTGTCGGTCAGGACCCTTTGACTGGCGGAATTCGCCACACTGCTACTTATGGAAAAATGACGCCATTGATTTTGGTGTAGGGTGTCGCTCATACGTGGATACCTATGTAATACGTTGAATTAATTTATCTGAACTATGGATTTTGTCGCTACTGGAGATCAAAAAATCATGTTCCTCCGGAGTCTATACTTAGACAGTAATTCGCAAACCCGGTCCCCCCTGCCCGTAACCATGCAGGGAGAAACGAACTTTTACGCTACCGGTGAAATCGCGCCGATAGCGGTTGCGCAGAATGCAGAATAGATAAGCGAGTGCTCAGAATGTATCTATGGGCATAAAAACATTTTTTATCAAACATTTAGCAATGTGAGTATTGATATGATCACTATCGACGGTAATGGCGCGGTTGCTTCAGTCGCGTTTCGCACCAGTGAAGTTATCGCCATCTACCCGATCACGCCCAGCTCCACGATGGCGGAGCAGGCGGACGCCTGGGCGGGCAACGGGCTGAAAAACGTCTGGGGCGATGTTCCCCGCGTCGTCGAAATGCAGTCGGAAGCCGGGGCAATCGGCGCCGTACACGGCGCGCTGCAAACCGGTGCCCTTTCGACCTCTTTTACTTCATCGCAGGGTTTACTGCTGATGATCCCGACGCTGTACAAACTGGCCGGCCAGCTGATGCCGTTTGTGCTGCACGTCGCCGCCCGCACCGTGGCAACCCACGCGCTCTCTATCTTTGGCGATCACTCGGACGTCATGGCCGTGCGCCAGACCGGCTGCGCGATGCTCTGCGCCAGCAGCGTCCAGGAAGCCCAGGATTTTGCGCTAATTTCGCATATCGCCACCCTGCAAAGCCGGGTGCCATTTATTCATTTCTTTGATGGTTTCCGCACTTCTCACGAAATCAACAAAATCGCCCCGCTGGCGGACGATACCCTCCTCAGCCTGCTACCGCAGGATAAAATCGATGAACATCGCCAGCGCGCCCTGAACCCCGAACATCCGGTAATCCGCGGCACCTCAGCTAATCCGGATACCTACTTCCAGTCACGTGAAGCGACTAACCCGTGGTACGATGCGGTTTACGCACACGTTGAAACGGCAATGAACGATTTTGCCGTCGCCACCGGGCGTCAGTACAAACCGTTTGAGTTCTACGGACATCCGCAGGCCGAGCGCGTTATCGTGATTATGGGCTCCGCAATCGGCACTTGTGAGGAAGTGGTTGATGAACTGCTGAGCCGCGGTGAAAAAGTCGGTGTACTGAAAGTTCGTCTTTATCGCCCCTTCTCCGCTGCCCATCTGCTGGAAGCGCTGCCGGTTAGCGCCCGCGCCGTTGCGGTGCTTGACCGAACCAAGGAACCGGGCGCCCAGGCTGAGCCGCTGTATCTCGACGTGATGACCGCGCTGGCGGAAGCCTTTAACCGCGGCGAGCGGGAAACGCTGCCGCGTACCATTGGCGGCCGCTATGGTCTCTCATCAAAAGAGTTCGGACCGGAGTGCGTGCTGGCGATTTTCAACGAACTGAGCGCCGCCAAACCCAAACCACGCTTTACCGTCGGCATCTACGATGACGTCACCAACCTTTCCCTGCCGCTGGTAGAAAATACCCTGCCGTCGGAGGCGAAGCTGGAAGCCCTGTTTTACGGGCTCGGCAGCGACGGCAGCGTCTCGGCCACCAAAAACAATATCAAGATTATCGGTAACTCGACGCCGTGGTTCTCGCAAGGCTATTTCGTCTATGATTCGAAAAAAGCTGGCGGCCTGACGGTTTCCCATTTGCGCGTCAGCGAGAAGCCGATTCGTTCTTCCTATCTGATTTCGCAGGCCGATTTCGTTGGCTGTCACCAGCTGCAGTTTATCGACAAGTATCAGATGGTTGAGCGTCTTAAGCCGGGCGGTATTTTCCTGCTCAATACCCCATACAGCGCCGAGGAAGTCTGGTCGCGCCTGCCGCAGGAAGTCCAGGCCACGCTGAATCAGAAAAAAGCGCGGTTTTATATCGTTAACGCGGCCAAAATCGCCCGCGAGTGCAGCCTCGGCGCGCGCATCAACACCGTTATGCAGATGGCGTTTTTCCATCTGACGCAGATCCTGCCGGGTGATAGCGCGCTGGCGGAACTGCAGGGCGCGATTGCGAAAAGCTACAGCAGCAAAGGTCAGGAACTGGTCGAACGCAACTGGCAGGCGCTGGCCCTGGCCCGCGAGTCGCTGGCGGAAGTGCCGCTGCAGCAGGTCGATGCCAACAGCCCGAATCGCCCGCCGGTCGTCTCCGACGCCGCGCCGGATTTCGTCAAAACCGTGACCGCCGCCATGCTGGCCGGGCTCGGCGATGCGCTGCCGGTCTCCGCCCTGCCGCCGGATGGTACCTGGCCGATGGGCACCACCCGCTGGGAAAAACGTAATATCGCCGAAGAGATCCCTATCTGGAAGGAAGAGCTTTGTACCCAGTGCAACCACTGCGTGGCCGCCTGCCCGCACTCGGCAATCCGCGCGAAAGTGGTCACCCCGGAGGCGATGGAAAATGCCCCGTCCAGTCTGCACTCCCTGGACGTCAAATCCCGCGATATGCGCGGCCAGAAATACGTTCTGCAGGTCGCGCCTGAAGATTGCACCGGCTGTAATCTGTGCGTCGAGGTTTGTCCGGCAAAAGATCGGCAGAACCCGGAAATCAAGGCCATCAATATGATGTCGCGCCTTGAACATGTTGAAGAGGAGAAAGTCAATTATGACTACTTCCTCAATCTGCCGGAAATGGACCGCAGCAAGCTGGAACGTATCGATATCCGCACTTCGCAGCTGATCAGTCCGCTGTTTGAATACTCCGGCGCCTGCTCCGGCTGCGGCGAAACGCCGTATATCAAGCTGCTGACTCAGCTCTACGGCGACCGGATGCTGATTGCCAACGCCACCGGCTGTTCATCGATTTACGGCGGCAACCTCCCTTCCACGCCGTACACCACCGATGCCAACGGCCGCGGGCCGGCGTGGGCCAACTCGCTATTCGAGGATAATGCCGAATTTGGCCTCGGCTTCCGCCTTACCGTCGACCAGCATCGTCAGCGCGTAATGCGTCTGCTATCGCAGTTCGTCGATAAACTCCCGCCTGAGCTTAACGAGGCGCTGCACGCGGAGGCCACGCCTGAGGTACGCCGCGAACAGGTGGACGAACTGCGCAAGGTGCTGGCAAATGAAGAAGGAGCGAAGGAACTGTTAACCGACGCCGACGCACTGGTCGAGAAATCTATCTGGCTAATCGGCGGCGACGGCTGGGCCTACGATATCGGCTTTGGCGGTCTCGACCACGTGCTGAGCTTGACCGAAAACGTCAATATTCTGGTGCTCGATACCCAATGTTATTCCAACACCGGCGGCCAGGCATCGAAGGCTACCCCGCTGGGTGCGGTGACTAAATTTGGCGAGCACGGCAAGCGTAAAGCGCGTAAAGACCTTGGGGTCAGCATGATGATGTACGGTCATGTTTATGTGGCGCAAATTTCCCTTGGCGCGCAGCTCAACCAAACGGTAAAAGCGATTCAGGAAGCGGAAGCGTATCCGGGACCATCGCTGATTATTGCCTACAGTCCTTGCGAAGAACACGGTTACGATCTCGCGTTAAGCCACGATCAGATGCGTCAGCTGACCGCGACCGGATTCTGGCCGCTGTATCGCTTTGACCCGCGTCGTGCCGATGAAGGTAAACTTCCGCTGGCGCTGGACTCCCGTCCGCCGTCAGACGCGCTGGCCGAAACGCTCCTGAACGAACAGCGTTTCCGTCGCCTGAACGCGCAGCAGCCGGAAGTTGCGGAACAGTTGTGGAAAGATGCGACCGCGGATCTACAAAAACGCTATGACTTCCTGGCGCAGTTGGCCGGTAAGGCGGAAAAACCCACCAGCGAAAGCTAATTCGCTGCCATTTTTTATCCGCGCATAAAAAAAGCCCGAATATTCATTCGGGCTTGTCGCTTTACCGCTCAACAAAAACCATTCTCAGGAACGAGGGCAATATAAATTCTTGAATGACAATAAAAGGCATATAACGAGCAGATAATACGATATTAAAATCGTCATGTATAATTTTTATTTTGTATATTTTCTGCCAAATCATTCATTATAATTATCATCATTTCATCTGAATTATTTATTTTAGATTTTACTTATATCGTAACAATTGATACTTACCATATCTCTATTTGCTCCTTTAGCATGAGTTCACTTCCCAGGAGGAAGCTAAAACAAAAACCGTTAAAGGATTGTCTAAATGAAAAGAAAAGTACTGGCCCTCGTTATCCCGGCATTATTAGCTGCTGGCGCTGCTCACTCTGCTGAGATTTATAATAAAGACGGAAATAAACTGGACCTCTATGGCAAGGTAGACGGTCTGCATTATTTCTCCGATGATTCATCTAAAGATGGCGATCAATCCTACGTCCGTCTTGGCTTCAAAGGCGAAACTCAGATTAACGATCAGCTGACCGGCTACGGTCAGTGGGAATATAACGTTCAGGCGAACAACACCGAAGGCGCCGACAACCAGTCCTGGACCCGTCTGGCGTTTGCGGGTCTGAAATTCGCTAACTACGGTTCATTCGACTATGGCCGTAACTACGGCGTACTGTACGACGTAGAAGGCTGGACCGATATGCTGCCAGAATTCGGTGGCGACTCCTACTCCCAAGCCGATAACTTTATGACGGGCCGCGCTAACGGCGTTGCAACCTACCGTAACAATGACTTCTTCGGTCTGGTTAACGGCCTGAACTTCGCCCTGCAGTATCAGGGTAAAAATGAAAACGCCGGCAGCGGTGAAGGCACCAACAACGGCGATCGCAGCGTACGTAACGCCAACGGCGACGGTTTTGGTCTGTCAACTTCTTATGATTTCGGTATGGGCATCAGCGCAGCTGCCGCATACACCTCTTCTGACCGTACCAATGATCAGATGACCCGGACCACCGCAGGCGGTGACAAAGCGGAAGCGTGGACCACCGGCCTGAAATATGATGCCAACAACATCTATCTGGCGACCATGTATTCCGAAACCCGCAACATGACGCCTTAC
This sequence comes from Klebsiella sp. BDA134-6, assembly GCF_015601345.1. Taxonomy (NCBI): domain Bacteria; kingdom Pseudomonadati; phylum Pseudomonadota; class Gammaproteobacteria; order Enterobacterales; family Enterobacteriaceae; genus Klebsiella; species Klebsiella sp. BDA134-6. The sequence continues at coordinate 2,639,788 of NZ_CP064784.1, read as the reverse complement.
GGCGACGGTAACGGCGTTGCCAATAAAACCCAGAACTTCGAAGTGACTGCGCAGTATCAGTTCGACTTTGGTCTGCGTCCGGCGGTTTCTTTCCTGATGTCTAAAGGTAAAGATTTGAGCAAAACCGATGGCGACAAAGATCTGGTTAAATATGCTGACATTGGCGCGACTTATTACTTCAACCGTAATATGTCTACCTACGTTGATTACAAAATCAACCTGCTGGATGAAGACGATAGCTTCTATTCTAACAACGGCATCTCTACGGATGACGTCGTCGCATTAGGCCTGGTTTACCAGTTCTAATGTCCGGGCCCGCTGGCAACGGCGGGCTTTCTCTTCCCCTCCCTGCCATCGCCGGCATTCAAAGCAAAACAATATATCGATTACCTTAAAATAATCGTCCGTTAAATGATATATTGCTACCTGGAATTGCCGCAGCCGTAGAGGACGCCCGCCATGCAACATCACCCCGTAACCTCATCCCGAATCACCTCCGTCGCCTATGATGAGTCCGCCGGCATTCTTGAAATCCGTTTTCGCGATAACCAAACGCTGCAGTATATCGGTGTCCCGCCGCGCATTTTCCGCGACTTTCTCCTGGTGGTTTCTAAAGGTCGTTTTTACGATGGCGTCATTAAAGGAAAATTTACCGAACGCCGCTGCGCCTGATGGCCAAAGTGTGATTGCGCGCAATGTACAATAATCGCCTGGATGACCTACACTTTAAGTGGTTACTTAAACAGGAGGTTTTATGAACAGAATGATTCTTGTGCCCATCGATATTTCTGATACAGAATTAACCGATCGTGTTATCAAGCATGTTGAAGCTGAAGCCAGAATCGATGATGCCGAGGTGCATTTCCTGACCGTCATTCCCTCCCTTCCCTATTACGCTTCGCTGGGAATGGCCTACACCGCAGAGCTGCCGGCGATGGATGACCTCAAAGCCGAATCGGAATCGCGGCTCAAAGAGATTGTGAAAAAGTTTAATATCCCCGAAGACCGTATCCATTTTCACGTTTCAGAGGGCTCGCCGAAAGATAAAATCCTTGCTATGGCGAAGTCTCTTCCCGCGGACCTGGTGATTATCTCTTCGCACCGTCCCGATATCACCACCTACCTGCTGGGCTCTAACGCCGCCGCCGTTGTCCGCCATGCGGAATGTTCGGTGCTGGTCGTGCGGTAAACCGACTCTGCCCGCCGCTGTGCGGGCTTTTTTGTCTTTTATCCCGCCGGGCTTATTTAGCCTTAAATGTGCTGACATTCCCTTCGCTAATCCGTACCATACACGCCACATGCTACGCACCAGCAGAATGCCATAATCATGCTGGCAGAACGCGTGCGCTTCTGATGCCACACTATGAATTGAGCCATTATTAAATGCTGCAGAATCAAGAAATTAGCAAGAAAGAAAAATACAATATCGACAAATTGCAGAAGCGCCTGCGCCGTAACGTCGGCGAGGCCATTGCCGATTTTAATATGATTGAAGAAGGCGACCGCATCATGGTTTGCCTCTCCGGCGGTAAAGACAGCTACACCATGCTGGAGATTTTGCGCAACTTGCAGAAAAGCGCGCCAATTTCCTTCTCCCTCGTGGCGGTCAACCTCGATCAAAAACAGCCGGGCTTCCCCGAACATATCCTGCCGGAATATCTTGAGCAGCTGGGCGTTGAATACAAGATTGTTGAAGAAAATACCTACGGCATTGTTAAAGAAAAAATTCCGGAAGGTAAAACCACCTGCTCGCTCTGCTCACGTCTGCGCCGCGGCATTCTTTACCGCACCGCTTCAGAGCTGGGCGCGACCAAAATCGCCCTGGGCCACCACCGCGACGATATCCTGCAGACCCTGTTCCTGAACATGTTCTACGGCGGGAAGATGAAAGGTATGCCGCCGAAGTTGATGAGCGACGACGGTAAACATATCGTGATTCGCCCGCTGGCCTACTGCCGGGAAAAAGATATTGAGCGTTTCTCCCAGGCGAAAGGTTTTCCGATTATTCCGTGTAATCTGTGCGGTTCGCAGCCCAACCTCCAGCGCCAGGTGATTGCCGATATGCTACGCGACTGGGACAAACGCTATCCAGGGCGCATCGAAACGATGTTTAGCGCGATGCAGAACGTGGTGCCTTCCCATCTTAGCGACGTTAACCTGTTCGATTTTAAGGGCATTCATCACGGTTCTGCGGTGATTGACGGCGGCGACCTGGCGTTCGATCGCGAAGAGATCCCGATGCAGCCGGCCGGCTGGCAGCCGGAAGAGGATGACGCGCAGTTGGATGAACTGCGCCTGAATGTGGTGGAAGTAAAATAACGTCTTTGCGTCTCAGGCGCGCGCCTGAGACGCCTTTTTCGCGCTTATTTCAGCAAACGAACCCGGCAGGTCTTACCTTTAATCTTCCCGTTTTGCAGCTGCTTAAACGCTTTATGCGCTACGCCCTGGCGCACGGCAACGTAGACATGCGCCGGATGAACGGCGATCTTGCCGATGTCCGCGCCATCAAGGCCGATATCACCGGTCAACGCCCCCAGTACATCGCCCGCGCGCATCTTCGCTTTTTTTCCGCCATCAATGCACAGCGTGGCCATCTCTGCCTGCAGCGGCACAATAGTGCTATTTGCCGGCCCGTTCATCCAGTTGAGCTTTGTTTGCAACATTTCGGCAAGAATATTCGCGCGCTGCGCCTCTTCCGGCGCGCAGAGGCTAATCGCCAGACCGCTTTCGCCCGCGCGAGCGGTACGACCAATGCGGTGCACGTGAACCTCCGGGTCCCAGGCCAGCTCGTAGTTCACCACTAGCTCGAGCGACTTGATATCTAACCCGCGGGCGGCAACGTCGGTCGCTACCAGCACGCGCGAGCTCCCGTTAGCAAAGCGTACCAGCGTCTGGTCGCGGTCGCGCTGTTCAAGATCGCCGTGCAGCGACAGAGCGCTCTGGCCAGCGGCGTTTAGCGAATCGCAGACAGTCTGACAATCCTTTTTGGTATTGCAGAACACCACACAGGAAGCGGGCTGATGCTGGCTCAGCAGCTTTTGCAACAGCGTGATTTTTCCGTGTTGCGAAGTTTCAAAAAACTGCTGCTCAATAGCTGGCAACGCATCAACGGCATCAATTTCAATGGTCTGCGGGTTGTTCTGCACACGGCCGCTAATCGCCGCGATCGCTTCCGGCCAGGTAGCGGAAAACAACAGCGTCTGGCGCGAAGCCGGCGCAAAGCGGATCACTTCATCAATGGCGTCGCTAAACCCCATATCCAGCATGCGGTCCGCTTCGTCCATCACCAGCGTTTGTAGCGCGTCCAACGACACGGTGCCCTTTTGCAGGTGATCGAGCAAACGCCCCGGCGTGGCGACGATAATATGCGGCGCATGCTGTAGCGAGTCGCGCTGGGCGCCGAAAGGCTGGCCGCCGCAGAGGGTCAAAATTTTAATATTCGCCAGAAAGCGCGCCAGACGACGCAGCTCACCAGCGACCTGATCCGCCAGTTCGCGGGTCGGACACAGCACCAGCGACTGCGTCTGGAACAGAGAAGCGTCAACGTGCTGGAGCAATCCGAGGCCGAATGCCGCCGTTTTACCGCTGCCGGTTTTTGCCTGCACGCGGACATCTTTACCCGCAAGAATAGCCGGCAAAGCCGCCGCCTGAACCGGGGTCATCGAAAGATACCCCAGTTCATTCAGGTTAGTGAGCTGGGCGGCGGGCAAAACATTCAGAGTTGAAAAAGCGGTCACAATTATTTCTCGCATTACATTTAGGGGCGGACAATCTGCTGGCGCGTATCGTCGCAGATCTCCGCTCCCGATGCGACAATTTAATCGGCTCATCGTCAGGCGGTGGGTCGGGTAACGGGCGCGGGCGGGGTTTAGGATCGTGGACCGGTACAGGATCGTTGGGTTCCGGCGGAATGGGGATTGAGTTCAGCGAATGAATACGCATATTGACTCCCGGTTATGGACGGGTACACCAGTTAAGCGTAGAAGCTGAGAAACAGAGCGCAAAAAAAAGCCGACTCATTAAAGTCGGCGTCGTACGAATCAATTGTGCTATGCAGTAATTCAAAAAAGGAAGTAAGACAATATGGAGCGCAACGCCCATCGCTTGACGTTGCATTCACCTGCGAGAGAGATATTGCCCTGAATGGGTAGACGGTTTATTGATTTCGCTCAAACATTGCCGGGTTTTCATCATCATCACCGCGCCAAAAGACGATTCTTTACAACCATTTACTACGATGCAACCACCATGTAACACCCCCAATGAGAACGACTAACATTATGCAGAAAATAGAAAAACCCATATGCCAGCTATTGCCGGGAATGCCGCCGAGGTTGACGCCAAAGAGTCCGGTTAAAAAAGTGCTGGGTAGAAAAACCATTGCCATCAGCGACATCGTATAAGTTCTACGCGATAGCGACTCCTGCATAATTTGCGCGATTTCATCGCTCATGATCGCCGTGCGGGCGATGCAGCTATCAATCTCATCCAGACCTCGTCCCAGACGTTCGGCAATATCCTGCATCCGTCGCCGATGGTCGTCCGTCATCCACGGCAGACGCTCGCTGGCAAGCCTTGCATACACATCACGCTGCGGCGCCATATAGCGGCGCATGACGATAAGCTGTTTACGTAGTAACGCGAGGAAACCGCGCGGCGGGACCTGCTGATCCAACAAATCATCTTCCAGATCGATAATCCGGTCGTGAAGCTGCTCGATAAACTCGCTGGCGTGATCGGTTAGCGCATCGCAAACATCCACCAGCCAGCCGCCGCCGTCAACCGGGCCGTTTCCCTCACGCAAATCGCCGAGCACATCATCCAGCGCCAGGACTTTGCGCTGCCGGGTGGAGACAATCAAACGCTCGTCCATATAAAGACGCATCGCGACCAGTTGGTCCGGGCGCTCATCGGTACTGCCGTTAATACAGCGCAGCGTGATTAAAGCCCCATCGCCAATCCTCGTCACACGCGGGCGAGTGCTCTCGCCGGCCAGCGCATCGCGCACGTTATTGGGCAGCAGCGGCGTTGATGCCAGCCATTCCGCGCTATCAACATGGGTATAGTTGAGATGCAGCCAGCAAGGATGCTCTTTATCAATGGTGTCTCTATCGACCAACGGCTTTACGCCGCCCTGCCCGTCGAACACCCATGCAAAAACGGCATCCGGCACGTTCAGTTCCGATCCCTTAATGGCGTCCACTGGACCTCCGTTAACTCATGCACATTTCCGTAGTCTAGCCTTACGCGACGGTTACGCAAGAGCTAATCAGGGCATGCTGCTGAATTCACTGGCGAAAAGCGAGGAGTCTGAAAAAAAGAACCCGCCGGCGGCGGGTTGTGGATGTACTTTGCAATACTGTGTCTAACCTGCATTATCACTCTCCGCCAGACGCTGGGCTGACGGGAAGGCAGGCTAGCAGGAGCCGTTCACTTTTTCTCTTCTGCGTATTGACGAGCGTTGTCATGCAAATGGGTACACATACTTTTTTCCTCCATTTTAATAAGCAAAATAAGAATAGAGCGATATTGCTGCTTTGCAAGTTTAACTGTGGCCTTTGGCGCTATTCAGATAGCGCAGAAATAGCAGCAGGTCTAAGTCGTTGCGTAGATGAAATTTAGACATAATCAGACGTTTATGTGCAAAAACCGTTTTATTGCAAAGCGAAAGTTCTCGGGCAATCGCGTTCACCGTTAGCCCCTGGTAGATTGCCGCCGCGATGATTCGCTGCTGTGGAGATAGCCTTCTCTGCGGGCAACGCTCGCATCGTAACACCGATTTTTGTTCCGCTGACGGTGGAACCAGAATCCATGAGAGTTTAATTTTCGCCATAACCTGAGAGATTTTCTCATCGCGCCCAACAAAGACGATCTCTTCCAGGCAGAGCGGCAAAGCGCCTCTCCCCCGTTGATTTTGCCTGGCAACCAGGCCAATCAGCAATCCCGGTTTCCGATTTAACAACTCCGGATGACATACGAATTCAGCTCCGCGGCATAAATCCAGCACGACCACATCAGCATCCTGCACGATCCGTTCATTAAGCGATGCAGCACATTGCGTAGATATTGAGTACTCCGGGAAGATGCTCTGTAATATAAAGTGAAATCCTAAATTAAAAAACTGATTGTTATTTTTAATGACGATATTCAACATTGGCTTAGCCTGCTGAAGATAGTAAATCAAGTATTATCCAGACAGCTAACGATACGCAAAGTACCGCTATCGTCGTTTTACAAAACACGATATAAATAAACATTATTTTTCGACCTGAGAACTGGCGCCCCACGAAATTTAAGTAGAAATAGCGTTCTGGCGCAGCAAATCACACGGGCTAATTAAAACCTCCCCGCCCCGCTGTGGATTAATATCCCTCATCTTGACTAAAAAAGGATATTGCAAAAAACCTTATACCATTCACATGGATTATATTTACGCTCGCCGGAGCGTCGCCAGCCAGGCCGGCCGGCTTACAATCAAGCATCGTAAAAACCAACGCTATTACGGCTGAAGTGAATTCTCATCTAAATACACTCATTAACTCAAGTTATTTTTCGGTATAATTTTAGACTATTCATAACTTGCATTGTTGATCTTCTCAGAGGTTATTGGCTGCCAGAGGGGAGGACTCCCCGGCGGAAAAATGGGAGAGTGACAAACTATCCTGCGTAAGCATTCAACAAAACGTCACCTCTGTGGGGCATCACGTTCGGCGCATTCCTTTTTCGGTAAAATGCTGTATTATGCGATTTATTGCAGCATTTTGCGGGTTTAGATTATGCACAAAACGGCCAGACAGAAATATCTAATTGATATTCTTAGCGAAAAAGGCCAGGTCACTATCAGTGAGCTGGTCGATAACCTGCAGGTTTCTGCAGATACGCTGCGCCGCGATCTCAGCGACCTCGAGAAACAGGGGCTGGCCCAGAAAAACCACGGCGGCGCTATCGCGCTCAATCTCTCCATCATGAATCGCCAGAACAGGAATACGCTGCTACCGGATATCAAGCAGCGCTTAGGTAAAATGGTGGCGGAGAAAATCCCCGGCGGATCCACGCTGTTCCTTGACGCGGGGAGTACCGTGCTGGCCGTCGCCGCTCAGATACAGGGCCCGATGACGGTGATCACCACCTCTTTGGATATCGCCCAGCACTTCAGCGCGCGTGCGGATATTCAGCTTATTTTGCTGGGGGGGAAATGGGATATGCAGCAGCGCCTTTTTGCCGGTAGCGCTACGGTTTCGCTACTGGAACGCTATCGGGCGGATATCGCTATTCTCGGCGCCTGCGCGCTCCATGCCGATCTCGGCCTCAGCGCCAGCCAGGAGGCGGACGCTGAAGTTAAGCGCGCCATGCTGGCGGCCAGCGCGGAACATTGGCTGGTGGCCGATCATATGAAACTCAATCACTGCGAGCCCTGGCTGGTTGCCGGACTCGCCGACATCCATCAGCTCTTTCTTGATCGTCCATGGGAAGAACTGAAGGATAACGGCTCAATACAACTCACTATCGCTGATGCTTAAGAACGCGGAGATGCTTATGACTAACGGTAAGAATATTAATATTGCCCTGATTGGCTACGGATTCGTCGGCAAAACTTTTCATGCTCCGCTGATCCAGTCCGTCAACGGCTTGAATCTGGCGATTGTCGCCTCGCGCGATGAAGATAAAGTGAAACGCGACCTGCCGAATGTCACCGTCATCGCATCGCCTGAAGAGGCCATTCAGCATCCGGATGTCGATCTGGTGGTTATCGCCTCTCCTAACGCCACCCACGCTCCGCTTGCCCGTCTGGCCTTAAACGCCGGCAAGCACGTCGTTGTCGACAAACCGTTTACCCTTGATATGCAGGAAGCCCGCGAACTGATTGCGCTCGCGGAAGAGAAACAGCGGGTGCTGTCAGTGTTCCATAACCGCCGCTGGGACAGCGATTATCTGGCCGTGAAGCAGGTTATCGAACAGGAGCTCATCGGAAAAGTTAAACATTTTGAATCCCATTTTGACCGCTTCCGCCCGGAAGTACGCGTCCGCTGGCGGGAGCAGAACGTACCGGGCAGCGGCCTGTGGTTTGATTTAGGCCCGCATCTGATCGACCAGGCGCTGCAGCTGTTCGGCCTGCCGCAGTCGGTGCAGGGGAACATCGCCACTCTGCGTGAAGGCGCGGAGATCAATGACTGGGCGCACGTGGTGCTGAACTATCCGCAGCACAATGTGATTCTGCACTGCAGCATGCTGGTCGCAGGTGGCGTATCGCGCTTTACCGTCCATGGCGATAAAGGCAGCGCCGTCAAACAACGCGCAGACCAGCAGGAGAGCCAGCTGCTGGCGGGCGTGATTCCGGGCAGCGAAAGCTGGGGCGCGGACGACGATAGCCTGGTGGTGTTTGACGCGGACCTGCGCGCCAGTGAAATCAGCGCGCCACGAGGCGATCAGCGCCAGTACTATATTCACGTCCGCGACGCGCTGACCGGCAAAATCAACAATCCGGTATCGCCATTAGAGGCGCTCGCCGTGATGGCGGTGCTGGAAGCGGCTGTGCAATCCGCCGAGAGCGGTACAACGCAAACTCTCGCGCTGACCGCAGATGAACTGGCGGGTCTGCAATAAGCGCTGCGCAATATGTCTGAGGGATAGTCGCCCCCCTTTAATGCCAGCCTACAGTTTCACCCGCAGCAAATCGCTGAGCCGGGTGGTGTAGGCTGGCGACAGCATCTGCCGCTTCATCTCCCAGCTGCGCTCTATCCCCTGCCCGGCAAACCAGAGCCGGCCTTTTTCACGTCGATTAACAGAATCAAGAACCGTCATCAGCTGTTCACTATTCGCGCGCGGCCGATAGTCGTCAAACAGGCCTAACTGCGCCACCCCCTGGCTAAAGAAATCGCCCAGCATCACGCCGCACTTTTGATATCGGTATCCCTCTCGCCAGATGGTATCCAGGCATTTTAGCGCCGCCGCGATGATATCCCGGCTATCCTGGGTCGGGATGTGGATTTTCGTGCCGGCATCATTGCCGTAATAGACTTCATTACCCGCAAACGGGCTGGTCTTCACAAAAACGGAAATATAGCGGCAGTACTGATGCTCCGCGCGCAGCTTCTCGGCGGCGCGGACCGCATGGCTGCACACCGCTTCACGCATCGCCCCGTATTCACTCACCTTCTGACTGAATGAACGCGAGCAGATAATTTGCTGTTTAGTCGGCATATACTCTTCCAGCTCAAGGCAGGGCTCGCCTCTCAGTTCCCGCACGGTGCGCTCCATCACGACGCTGAAATGTTTTCTGATAAGCGAAGCGGGCGTCTCGGCCAGCTGAAGCGCCGTGTTGATCCCCATATCATTGAGCTTTTTCGCAATGCGGCGCCCTACCCCCCAGACCTCACCGACGACCACCTTCTCCAGCAACTTTCTCTGCCTGACCGGTAAGGAGAGATCGACCACGCCCTCGAACTTTGGCCACCTTTTGGCCGCATAATTAGCCAGCTTAGCCAGCGTTTTCGTCGGCCCGATCCCTACCCCCACCGTCAGACCGGTACACTGGAGTAATGTACTACGCACATGGCGACCAAATGACTCAAGCTCCTCAGAACGATGGATCCCGGCCAAATTCACGAACGCTTCATCAATAGAATATTGATGAACCGCGGGGGCCAGCTCTTCGAGAATCGTCATGACCCGATGGGACATATCGCCATAAAGGGCATAGTTGCTGCTAAACACCGCCACCTGATGGCGTTCAAACTGTGATTTCACTTTGAAATAGGGCGCGCCCATTGGAATCTCCAGCCGTTTAGCCTCGTGATTCCTGGCGATGACGCAGCCATCGTTGTTGCTCAACACCACCACCGGACGCCCGCGTAAATCAGGGCGAAAGGCCGTTTCACAGCTGGCATAAAATGAATTCACATCGACCAGGGCAAACATCAGCGAAGCCTGTTGATGCTGAAAGTGACGACACCAAAAATCTCCAGCGCCTCACCGTCGTTGTGCAGCACAATGGGTGGAAAATCCGGATTCATCGGCAAGAGTTGCATGATGGGGTGCGTACAGAGGCGTTTAACCGTGTACTCGCCGCCGACGGAGGCGATGATGATATCACCATGTTTCGCTTTCAGGCCACGGTCCACCACCAGCAGCGTGCCTTCATAAATGCCGGCATCAACCATTGACGTGCCCGTCGCCATGACAAAATAGGTCGCCGCGGGATGGCTGATACAAAGCTCATTGAGATCTATCCCCTTCTCAATGTAATCCTGCGCGGGGCTGGGAAAGCCGCATGAAACAAGGTCGCTAAACAGCGGAATCGACACGATCTTTCGCAATTCAACCGGTTGATAAAACATCATATTAGAGTCACCCGTGACAATACTGTATTTATATACAGTATCAATAGTTCATCCGAGTTTTTCAAGTCGCCCGTCAGAGATTGGTGCGAAGGCGTTGAAGTTGCGCTGAATTTTGCATCCGGGTTTGCACAGGACGCCTTCCTCGTACGTATTACAGATGGTTTTGTACTGCATGCTGGAAATTTCCGCAAATTGGGAGGAGGATAGAATCCGTTGAGGCGTACTTTGCTCATAGCCTGTTGTGGTCCACCCGACATACTGAACCGGAGATTCATATGTATTACACGTTAGGAGACAAAACTCTCCACTTTTATCGTTATCAGTGCCGCTTTTATGTCGCTCATTGGGACGGAGGGCATGTAATGACGGAGAAGTTCAAGCCGTTTATTGCCTCAATCACCGAAAAAACCGGCCTTGAGGCAAAGAACGTTGAGGCGGCGGCGCGGGACTACTTCAATAACGTCGACTGATATTGTACGCCATACCATCGCTATCGGCTTATTCGCATAGCGATGGTAACGATGGACGAACGGCGGAAAGCATAAGAAAAGCCGTGTCACGCGATCGTAAAACAAAGCCTGTAGGATAAGCCCGGACGCCACCAGCGCTAAAACGAGGTGAAGAGATGGGAACAGTTAAAGCCAGTAATCTGGAACAGGCAAAGCAGCTTCTGCAGTCCGGCGACGCCATTAAACTCGAACTGGATTTCGAACTCGACTCTGATGAATTTTTTAATTTTGCTATCGAGTACTGTACGAATGGAGCGAAGCTTACGCGAGCCGGCGATCGCTTTCAGATTTCACGTAAAAAAAAGTAGCCTGAGCGTTATCCCCGCGATTCCCAGCATCACAGGGGCCTTCGTTTTTAGCGCCTGTGATGCTCGCCAGCAGAATAAAAACATCCTCATAAATTAACCTGGAATATTGATACATCGCGCATTTTCGTTGCCGAGGGAGGAATATTGTAGCTGCGGTATCTTACCGAGGGTTAAACCGTGAAAAAACTATTAATATGCTGTTTGTTTGGCGAAACGGCAGGGATTATTGCCCGCAGAATGCAAAAAATTGCTGACGATCGGCAACTGGATTTATTAATCAGCGCCGTTGGGGTTGAAAATTTCTTTAGCGTCGCTCCCGCTTACGATGCCGTGCTGGTTGCCCCGCATATCCAGTATAAGGTCGAGCAATTCACTCGCGCACCGCAGGCACCACAAGACATTGCCGTTATTGAAAGTTTGCCCTATGCCTCATTTGATGGTGAGATGATCCTTAACTTCGCCCTGAATACGCTGCTGTAATCTCTCTCCTGTCAAAAGAACCCGTGACAGCACGGGTTCTTTTGAGATGAATTATCTGAACGGCGCGTCAAGAGGTACTTCGGCGTCAGGTTCATGGGTAATACGGTTGCGAAGATCGCGACGAATCATCTCAATGGCCCAGAACCAAAAAATATGTCCCAGCAATTCCGAAATATACTCATCGGCAGGAATATTCAATAACGAAGGCGTCAGCCCCAGTAGCGGAAATGAGATCCAGTGAACGGCGATGGTGGCGACAATTCCCGCCCATGCTCCCTGCCATAATTTCACTTTCGGAAAGACTTCCGCGACGACACAATAGCCAACGGCAAACACCAGCGAGAATATAATATGCGTGACCATCACCGGATTGATGATGTGTTCGGAGAAAGTATATACCGTATGCGTTGGGTCAATTCCCAGATAGTCGCGTAAGAAAAGATAAGGTGGATTAAACTCATCTCTGCCGCCGGAGAAAGTACGCGGCGGTAATGGAACTTCAGCCCCCCATTTAACAAACGCCGACATAATTCCTGCAATCACCCCGACAAATAGCGCTACGCCATAACGACGTCGCCCGGGTGTTGTTTGTATAAAAAAGTCCTTAATCGCCATAAAAAATCACCATTAATTTATTACATTTATTTCCCCTGTGTCATATTTAAGGGCATTGGCGATTATCAACATTGATCACGATCACACTTTTCTCAGGTGCCATGATGACCAATTATATACTGTAATTATGACCATAGGTCTATTACCAGCAGATAAAGAGCCCCCTTTTTATTCAAAGGACGCTCTTTCCGGGACGATGCTTTTATTGCCCAAAACGGTAACTGATGCCCGCCATCATGGAGTTTACATCGCTGCTCACGCCAATTTGATTTTCGTTACCCACATTGTTGACCCACTGGTACTCCAGACGTCCCGACCATCTGTCATTAAATGCATATTCGGTACCGAAAGCCAGTACCGGGCGCACGCCGGTGTCAAATCGATTTTTTCCATTCACGTCGGATTCCGCGCGATAGCCCATCATCCCTGCCCGGCCGTAAAGATCCCAGTCGCTGGTCAGGCTATAACTGGCCTTCAACGAAAGCTGTAGCCCCTGACTTTTCATTTGCGAACCGGATGCGCCATGGCGACCATTGATACCCATATTGCCTAAATAGTCATAGCCACCTTCAACCGCCAGCCAGGGGTTAATCTGATAGCCGGTAAACACACCGCCGCCGACGTTATCGCGGTCGACATCGACTTGCCGATCGGTGCTGGAATCGCCGTAGTGCGACCAGCCAAATTTAGATCCCGCGTACCAGGTTCCTGTCTCCGCAGCAGCAAAAGCTGCCGTCGCCGTAAAAGCATGGGCAATAATTAACGTAATAAGCGTCTTCTTCATAATCATCTCGTTGTCGACCCGTTGTCGAATAAATGTCATCGTAAAATATTAAGTGGGTCTACAATAAAATATTAACGCCGCGCTGATAATCGTTTTATTATTTAAATTTGGACAACCCGCCAGCCCTAAAACCGCTCGGGTAACTTATTCACGCCAATCAAGCCCCCCGTATTTAAACGTAATATAGTTACCACATTTTAACGCCGATAATACGTTTAATACACTGCTACGTGATAAGTGGGTCCCCCCTGAATATAACCCAGAATAGATAGGCGCATCCGTGTCTGTTCGGGAAGCGGTCCTATCTCCTCCGTTGATAAAAAGGTACAGCTGTGGTTGATTTTTATGTGTCCTGGTCATACGTTTTCGCGGCACAACGATCATTTTTCGGCAATCGGTGTCAGGAGCGCCGTTAAACGCGGGATACTCTCTTCCGGGCGGACGAGCGGTAGGATATGCATAGAAATACCAGATGAGTTCTGGTTTAAAAATTATAGAACGCAACAAGTTTTCCGCAAGAATTGCGAGACTACGCATTTACTCACATCTGCAAAGATAAGAAAAGTACGGTCTAATTTGAATTTAAACAAACTAAAAAGCTGCCCGCAGGCAGCCGATCGAAATGGTAATAACGCTTACGATTCAGATATCAAAGGCCCTTTTCAAGGGCCCAATCTTACTTCCGTAACTCAAGCGATGCCGAGTTTCTGGACATATGCGCTGCGATATTATCGAATGTAATCATCGCGGATTTACAAAAAATGCATTTCGCGCCAAACGGATTTTTTTCAGAAACATCGTAGGTGGATGTTCTGTACTGCGACCCATGACAGCATGGGCATCTGAAATGAATGTGGTCAATCATGATGTTAGCCTCTTTTTGCTACAACATTCTCTACCGCAGGGACATTTAGCCATATTTCACAGAAAACACCTTCCCGGCTTTTCTGTCACAGCGTGAAAACGCTTCTCTGAATGGTTGAGAATAACAATGACATCATTGTCATTACTGCTTATAGATACCTCTGAAGCGCACTTCAGACTGAAATCTATTACTGCACCAGCGATTTTTTAATGTTGTTAATTTCTTAGTTTGCCCGAGGGCACGTAATGTTCGGTAGATTTCAATAAAATAATCGTGTGCTATTGGGATAACGTTATCTCTTATGCACTTTTGCACGCTAAACGGAAAATTCCAGGCCAATCCCTTCCCTATCGCCGTTTGCGCCAGTTTGTGAACCTGTCTACTCGGGTTTAGACCGTCATCGTTGTCGCAGGTTCAAAAAACTTTAAAATTATTCGCTTCACAGAGCTTAATTAATCACGATAGGGAGAGTCTAAAGAAGGATTATCTATGGATAACGCTTGAGATGAGAACTGCTTCACTAAACCGTTTATTACTGGATCTGTGTAGTAAATCGACCTGCTATTAATCACATAGATGCCGATCGATAGCAAGCTTTATTTTCACCCCGCAGCGCACTGAGAAAAAACGCGACCTGAAAAGATAGGTAAGGTAGTCGGCCGGAGCCCGCAAAGCCTTCGTTGAAGACAAGAGCAATGATCAGCCCCAGAGTGGAAACGTTAAGCTCTTATCCGGGACCAGATTCGCAGCCTGGAAACATTTATCCCCGGAGAGCAGCGTAACGGCATCTTGTTCAACCGAACGCTCCTCCCCTTCTGAATCGAATCGCCAGGCTATTTTTCTGGCGCAAGGCGTCAGAAAAATAGCGTCAGACGGAAAGCCGTAGTAACCCGCACAAAACAGAATCTCTAACTAATCGTCAGCTCATTCACAACGCTCGCTACGCTTTTGACGCTGCGAATGTTGCCGATCCCCGTGCCGAGCGAGATATAGCCTTCCTCAGCGTTGCCTTCCAGCATGCCGATACGCAAGCCGCGTAATCCCCCCATGGCTTCGCCGAGCGCCTCGCGGCTGGCGCCGGCTTTATCCATCGACACCAGTGTTTCGGCCAGCCTGCCCGGCAGCGAGCGATAGAAATGCGGCAGCGTGCGGAAAAGCCGTAAATCAAGGCCATTGGCGGCAATAATTCTTTTTTTGACTGAGGCCGGCACTCTGCTTTCTTCCGTCGCGATAAAAACCGAACCGGCAAATATCCCTTCCGCGCCGAGCGCGTGCGCCGCTCTGGCGGTACGGTTGTCGGTAATACCGCCAGCCGCCATCACCGGAATGCGATCCACCGCATCGGCAATCAGCGGCACGATTGAAAAGGTTCCCAGCACGGTACCCGGCAATGTCCCTCCTTCATCAAAACCGGTCGCGACGATGATATCGGCGCCAGCGGCTTCAGCAAGGCGGGTATTTTCAGGCGTCGGATTGATATCACGGTAAATGACAGCAATACCTGCCTCTTTTAATTCGTTGAATAGCGCCGGTATGAGCGCCCCTTCACCGTAACCGGTATACACCACGGCCCTGATGCCCTCTTCTTTTATCACCTGCAGAATAGGCGGGGTCCAGATATCGTTTTCAGGCATTGGGATCAGGTTCACGCCGAAAGGCTTTTCGGTCAGCCGTTTGGTTTTGCGGATCTCTTCGCGCATTTTTTCAGCGGTTTCTTCCGGCGTGGAAACCGCGGTCTCAGCGGTTAAACCCGCATTGGGCCCCAGCACACCAAGCCCGCCTGCATTGCTGACGGCGGCGACTAAACGGGCATCGGTTAGCCACGATAGCGGCCCCTGAATAACCGGTTTTTCTATATTCAGGATCTGACAGATACGGTTATTTTTCATGGTGCAATATCCTTCACAATAGCGCTATGGCGCGGTTCAGTTTCTTAGTGGAAGGAGTGTAGGCCGTAAGATTATTTAGAAAAATAGCCAAAAAAATTCATCACTATTATAAAATCAGTAACAATGAAATCTCCCGATGTGGGCAAAAGAAACTAACTATGCAAATAAATCTCTTCGAATCGATTCGCATTTTTATTGAAATTGTCGAGGCGGGCAGTTTTACTCAGGCGGCGGAACATCTGCAAATCCATCGTCCCGCCGTTACGAAAGCCTTGCAGCTGCTGGAGCAGCACTGCGGCACACGTTTGCTGCAGCGAACAACGCGTCGTATTAACCTGACGCCTGACGGGGAAGCGTTTTATCGTCAGAGCAAACCTTTACTCTCCCAGGCGGATGCGTTGCTGGAGTCGTTTGGTACAGACCGGGTATTGCACGGCCAGCTGCGAGTCGACATGCCTGTCGCTTTTGCGACGTTATTGGTCGTTCCCCATCTGCCTGATTTTTATCGTCAGCATCCTGGCGTCGAAATCATCCTCAGTAGCTCGGACCGCCGTCAGGATATGCTGCGCGATGGGCTTGACTGCCTGCTGCGGGTCGGACAACTGGATGACGGGGACTATATCGCCCGCAAGTTGGGCAGCATTAAAATGACGACCTGCGCCAGCCCGGCCTATATTGCGAGCCACGGCGCGCCGCAAACGCTGGAGGATTTGCAGGATCATCAGGCTATCAACTGGATTAACAGCAGCAGCAGGCAAATTATGCCGTGGACCTTTGCGACGCCAGAGGGTATCACCGAAATGACGCTTCCCGGTAAGCTGGTCATCGATAACTCTGAAACTTATTTATCGGCAGGCCTGGCGGGGCTGGGATTAGTTCAGGGAATGAACCTTTTTTTACAACCTTATCTCGACCGCGGCCTTTTGGTGGAAGTCTTACCCGACAACCCCTCCCCCGACCGCAAACTGTCACTCTTGTATCCGCACCGCCATCTCTCACGCAAAGTGCGGGCGTTTACCGAGTGGCTAGAGAGCTTATTGTCAAAGACGCGATGCGACGTTAAACAGTAACGGTAGCGCCTGTCATCGACCAGAAAGTGCCCCGGAGAAGGTTATGCCCCTCAGGATTGACGGCTTAGATTCTCAGGGTGTCAATCACCGCCCGCAGCGCGGGCGACACGTTGCGATGGGGATAATAGAGAAAAGAGCCTTCCAGCCGCTGGCTGTAGCGTTGCAAAACTCTGATAAGCGCGCCTCGCTCTAAGTCGTCGGCGACCAGTTCCTGCGGGACATAAGCCAGACCCAGACCCAACCTGGCGGCTTTTGCCTCCATATAGCTGTCAGCAAAGGCCCACTGCCCCTGCGGACGATGGGTGATTTTTTTACCGTCCTGATCGAGCTCCCAGCCGTACAGGCTTCCGTCGCCAAACTGATAGGCGATGCAGGGATGAATCACTAAATCTGCGGGCGTTTGCGGAAAGCCGTAGCGGCGAAAATGCTCGGGCGTGCCGACAACAACCATCTCCATATCTGGCGAAATGCGGACCGCCACCATGCCGCCGCCGACTTCCGGCCCCAGACGCACCCCGGCATCAAACCGCTCCGCGATAATATCGACAAACCGGCTTTCGCCGATCAGTTCCAGGCGGATATCAGGATAGCGTTGTTTAAATACCGCCAGCTTCGGCAGGAGCACTTTATCAATAGCGTGCTGGCTGGCATTGATGCGGACGGTACCGGACGGGGTATGGCGATAATACGCCAGCGTGGATAGCCCCGAGTCTAACGCATCAAAGCCGGATTCGACGGTTTGATAGAGCTGCTCGCCCGCCTGGGTGAGCGAAAGTTTGCGGGTGGTACGCACCAGAAGCTGCACGCCCAGCCGCTCTTCCAGTTCACGAACGGAACGGCTAACGCCGGATTGCGCCAGCCCAAGCCGCTGCGCCGCGGCGGTAAAACTGCCCTTCCGCACCACCAGCATAAACAGGTACAGATCGTTATAGTTTTCCCGTTTTGCCATGATTCCTCTCGCGCCTGCGTCGTAATTTATAACAATATGATATGAATTTTAGCACTTTTCACCCACTAATCAGCACTCTGGCTGCTAACTATAATCAGCGCATTGCAACAAATCACAGCAGCGTTATCCGTATGAAACCTGTATCTGGAACCTGTTTTAGGGGAATGATTAATGAAAGCGTTTACCAGAAAACTGACGGCCGCCATGCCTGCCATGCTGCTATGCGCGTCACTAAGTGGAGTCACCACCATGAGCTATGCCGAGACAACCAATCCAAACTCGCCCGTTTCGATGGTCGAAAAATGGGACAAAACCTTCGCGGAAAGCACGAAAGTCAGTCACCGTAAGGTGAGCTTCCAGAACCGGTACGGGATCACCCTGGTCGGCGATCTCTACATTCCGCAAGATCGCGGCGAACGCAAGCTGGCGGCGATCGCTGTCAGCGGCCCCTTCGGCGCGGTGAAAGAGCAGTCCAGCGGTCTCTATGCACAGACCCTGGCGGAACAGGGTTTCGTCACCCTGGCCTTCGATCCTTCTTATACGGGCGAAAGCGGCGGCTATCCGCGTAACGTTGCCTCTCCAGATATCAACACCGAGGATTTCAGCGCGGCAGTCGATTTCTTAGGTCTGCAAAGCGAGGTGGACCGCAACCGTATCGGGCTGCTCGGCATTTGCGGCTGGGGCGGCATGGCGCTTAACGACGCCGCGATGGATACCCGCGTGAAAGCGGTGGCCACCAGCGTCATGTACGACATGAGCCGCGCGATGGGCCATGGGGTTGGCGACGGTAAAGATCGCTATACCACCGCCGATCGCCGCGCCGTACTGCGCTACCTCAACGAACAGCGCTGGAAGGATGCGGAAAACAGCACCTACTCACCGGGCGGACATGATATTTACGTCGATGAGAAAGGTAACGCCAGCGCGGGCGATCGTATCTTGCCAGAAACCTTACCCGCCAACCCAAACCCGGTTTTGAAAGAGTTTTTTGACTATTACCGGATGCCGCGCGGTTTCCACGCCCGCTCCGTGAACTCAACCGGCGCGTGGAATGCGACCATGCCGCTGTCGTTTATGAATATGCCGCTGCTGAGCTATGCCAATGAAGTCACCATCCCGACGCTGATCGTGACCGGTGAAAAAGCGCATTCCCGTTATTTTGCCGAAGACGCCTTTAAGGCCATCGGCAACAAAGAGAAAGAGCTGATAATCGTCCCCGGCGCGAACCATGTCGATCTCTATGATAATGCGGCCGGTAAAATTCCGTTTGCCAAATTTGAACAGTTTTTCAAAACCAACCTGAGATAACGACCGAAAGCCGTTCGCAATTCGCGGGCGGCGTTCCATCGCCCGCTCTTTACCTTTACCCACGTTTTTTGTCGTTATGCCATCAATAGCGTCTGATCCGGCCGCGCCTGAAGCGGGCCGGGAAAATATTCAGGGATGCAGATCATGTCCACACTGAGCCGTACTACACCACCCACGCCAGCGCACGCCCACTGGGGCGGCGTATTTGCCATGACGCTGTGCGTTTTTGTCCTCATAGCTTCCGAATTTATGCCGGTCAGCCTGCTGACGCCGATTGCCAGAGATTTAAACGTCACCGAGGGGCTGGCAGGCCAGGGCATTGCGATTTCCGGCGCCCTTGCGGTGCTGACCAGCCTGACTATCTCCAACCTTGCCGGGAGTCTGAATCGTAAATATCTCCTGCTGGGGCTGACGGTTCTGATGGCGGCGTCGGGTTTGATTGTCGCGCTGGCGTCCAGCTATGCGGTTTATATGGCGGGAAGGGCCCTGATTGGTATCGTCATCGGTGGATTCTGGTCGATGTCGGCGGCCACCGCCATCAGGCTGGTGCCGCAGCGCCAGGTTCCCCGCGCGCTGGCGATTTTCAACGGCGGTAACGCGCTGGCGACCGTCGTGGCGGCGCCGCTGGGCAGCTATCTGGGGTCAACCGTCGGCTGGCGCGGCGCCTTTTTATGCCTGGCGCCGCTGGCGATAGCCGCCTTTGTCTGGCAGTGCGTCAGCCTGCCCGCGATGGAAAGCGATAACGCGAGCCGGCCGCGCGGCTCCGCGCTTCGCCTGTTCAGAACGCCCATCGTCGCTATCGGCCTGCTGGCCTGCGGACTCTTCTTCATGGGGCAGTTTACCCTATTTACCTACGTGCGGCCGTTTCTGGAAATGGTAACCGGCCTCAGCGCCTCTGGCCTGTCCCTGATTTTGCTCGCGATAGGCATCGCGGGTTTTATCGGCACCCTGGGCGTTTCGCCACTCCTCACCGCCCGGTTTTATCAGACCTTAATCTCTCTCCCCTTACTGATGGCCGCGATTGCCGGAACGTTGCTGCTGGCAGGACACCACGCCTGGGCCGTAGCCATTCTGTTAAGCTTGTGGGGAATGCTGGCGACGGCGGCGCCAACCGGCTGGTGGACGTGGATAGCGCGGACGCTGCCCGACG
The DNA here is from genome assembly GCF_015601345.1 of Klebsiella sp. BDA134-6. Lineage (NCBI taxonomy): Bacteria > Pseudomonadati > Pseudomonadota > Gammaproteobacteria > Enterobacterales > Enterobacteriaceae > Klebsiella > Klebsiella sp. BDA134-6. The sequence goes on along the minus strand of NZ_CP064784.1, from coordinate 2,619,521 downwards.
ACGCGGAAGCAGGTGGCGGACTGATGGTCGCCGTGATTCAGCTGTCGATTGCGCTGGGTTCGACGGCAGGAGGCGTGGTATTTGACCGCCTGGGGTGGCAAAGCGCTTTTGGATTGAGTGGAATATTGCTGCTTGCCGCGGTCGGAATAACGGTGATCGCTGGTCGCCTGGCGAGGAAGTAGGCTAAGGCTGCGGTTTTTTCTCGCCGCGCGTCGTGCGTATAATGCGGTTTCAATACGCGCTGAAAAACTGCGGCTAAAAATATGAATCTCAATCGGTGTTGTTATTTACTCCTGATCGCCGCGGCGATCGGCTGCATTTTTACCTCCTGGCCTTTTGCTATTTGGCTCCTGCTGGTCAACGTCCTGACGCTGGCGATTTACGGTGTGGACAAAATGGCGGCGCGCAGGGCCTGGCGCAGGGTGCCGGAGTCCACGTTGCTGGTGTTTGGGCTCGTGGGCGGCTGGGCTGGCGCGATAGCGGGTCAGCAGCTGTTCCGCCACAAAACGCAAAAGCAGCCATTCAGGACCTGGTTCATCATCAGCGCGATCGCCAGTCTCTCAGGGATGGCGGTGATTTATGTGCTCTATCCTTTTTCTTTTTATTAATTTCCGGCGAGGCTAACGGCTTGCAAAAGAGGGGAATGCACTCAATCGGCCGCTATTCGTAGTATATTGAGAGTACTGTTGATTATCAGGTGTCTCTTATGACCTACTCCATCGGTGAATTTGCGCAGCTTTGCGGCATTAACGCGACGACGCTCCGCGCCTGGCAGCGTCGCTACGGGCTCCTTAAGCCACAGCGCACCGATGGCGGCCATCGCCTGTACAACGATGACGATATCCAGCAGGCGCTCAAAATTCTCGACTGGGTCAAAAAAGGGGTTCCTGTCAGCCAGGTGAAACCCCTACTGGCGCGTCCCGGCGCGCGGCGGACGAATAACTGGCTCACCTTGCAGGAGAGCATGCTCCAGCGGCTGAAAGAGGGGAAAATCGAATCCCTGCGCCAGCTGATTTACGACGCCGGGCGCGAATCCCCTCGCCCCGAGCTGGTCACCGAGGTGCTACGCCCGCTGCGCAGCCAGGTCTCCGCCAACGTACCGGCAATCATGACGCTGCGCGAAATCCTCGACGGGATCATCATCGCCTACACTTCCTTCTGCCTCGAAGGGGACAAAAAGGCGCCCGGCGATAACTATTTGATCACCGGCTGGCATCTGACGGACGCCTGCGAAATCTGGCTTGAAGCGCTCAAACGCACCGGACAGGGCCACCGCATCGACGTCCTTCCGACGCCCCCGGCAACCCTGGCGCCGGAGATCCTGCCGGAGCGCAAATGGCTGCTGGTGACGACCGGTAAACTCACCCCTGCTCGCCAGATGCAGGTTGAACGCTGGCAGCAGCAGGTGGTCTCCCTGGAGATTGTCGCGCTGTAATTTAGCGCGCCTCGGCTAACACGTCCTTCGTAATATCCCCTTAAACCGATCCTCTGTGCGTTAAATGCGCCCCCTGTCCGCGCCGTCTGTCTGCTCAAGGCGCGGCGGACATGCCCTTTCGCCTCTCGCTAAAGCCTCAAACCTGCACAGCAGAGATAAAAATAACCATATGATTTTTAATAAAAATAAAAAATATCTCAGCCAAAACTTGGACAAATATTATTAATTGTGTAAGTTTTAAATACGCTATGTTGATTCACTCTGGATGTGAGCCATGAGTCCTTCGCCCTCCGTTCTCAGCCGTTTTACCGAGTACTACGCCATGCTGGATACCCAGCCACCCTCGGCGCTGGCCGCGCTCTATCATGCGAATGCCGTACTGATCGATCCGTTTGGCCAGCATCGGGGACTATCCGCGATCCAGGGGTATTTTTCCCATCTGCTAGCCAACGTGGAACGGTGTCGTTTCGCCATCAATACGCCGGTCTGCAACGCTCAGCGGTTTGCCGTCGCCTGGACTATGCACTGGTCACATCCGCGCCTGGCCGGCGGGAAGGCGTTAGAACTTGCGGGCTGCTCGATGGTTACGGTTGAAGAGGAGCGGATTATTTACCAGCGCGACTACTACGACGCCGGAGAGATGCTGTACGAACATCTTCCCCTGGTGGGCTGGGCGGTACGCGGCGTCAAGCGGAGGGTGCGGACATGATGACGGTGCTTATCACCGGCGCCAGCTCCGGGATTGGCGCCGGGCTCGCCAAATCCTTCGCTGCGGATGGCCACTCCGTCATCGCATGCGGTCGCGATCCGTCACGTCTGGCGGCGCTACAGCGGCACAGCCCCAACATCAGCCTCCGCCCATTTGATATGACGGACAGGGAGGCCTGTCGCCGGGCGCTCGCGGAGTGCCAGGCCGATCTGATCATTCTCTGCGCCGGGACCTGCGAATACCTGGACCACGGCACGGTAGATGCCGCGCTGGTGGAACGGACGATCGCTACCAACTTTCTCGGGCCGGTGAACTGCCTGGAGGCGCTTCAGCAGCGGCTGTCTGCCGGCAATCGCGTAGTGCTGGTAAGTTCAATGGCGCACTGGCTGCCCTTCCCTCGCGCCGAGGCGTATGGCGCCTCCAAAGCGGCGCTAACCTGGTTTGCCAACAGCCTGCGCCTGGACTGGGAGCCGAAAGGCATTGCCATCACGGTGGTCTCGCCGGGATTCGTCGATACCCCGCTGACGCGCAAAAACGATTTTCCCATGCCCGGCCAGGTGAGCGTGGAGCAGGCGGTAAAGGCGATTCGCCGCGGTCTGGCGAAAGGTAAAAATCATATCGTCTTCCCGACTGGTTTTGGCATGCTCCTGCGCCTGCTGGCAGGGCTTCCCGAAGGTCTGCAACGCCTACTGTTGCGCAGGATGGTACGCTCATGAATATCGCGATTATTGGCAGCGGCATTGCCGGTCTGACCTGCGCCTGGCGCCTTGCCGGACAACACCAGGTCACCCTGTTCGAAGCAGCATCCACGCCGGGGGGACATACCGCCACGGTGGATATCGCCACGCAGCAGGGCACATGGGCCATCGATACCGGGTTCATCGTTTACAACGATCGCACCTATCCGCGCTTTATGGGGCTGCTCAGCGAACTGGGCCTCAGCGGTCAAAAAACGCAAATGAGCTTCTCGGTACACAACCCGCAGAGCGGGCTGGAGTATAACGGCCACAGCCTGAGCTCGCTTTTCGCCCAGCGGCGCAACCTGGTAAAGCCGGCCTTCTGGAGATTGCTGACGGAGATCGTCCGCTTTAACCGTCTGGCGAAACAGGCTCTGGCGGGGGCGTTCGACCCGGGCGCCACGCTACAGACCTTCCTTGAGCGGCACCGCTTTAGCCCCTTTTTTGCGCGCCACTATATCCTGCCGATGGGCGCCGCTATCTGGTCATCGTCGCTGCAGGAGATGCGCCGCTTCCCGCTAGCGCTGTTTCTGCGCTTTTTTGAAAACCACGGCCTGCTCGATGTCCGCCAGCGTCCGCAATGGTACGTGGTGCCCGGAGGCTCGCGCGAATACGTGCGCGCCCTGCTGGCTCAGCGTGGCGATCGCCTGCGCCTGCGCCTCAATGCACCGGTGCAAAACGTTATCCGTCGTCAGGATGGCGTCACGCTCCAACTGGCATCGGGGGAGCAGCATTTCGACCAGGCGATCTTCGCCTGCCACTCAGCCCAGGCGCTGGACATGCTGGCGGACCCGACCTCTGCCGAACGCGAGATTCTGGGAGATATCGGCTGGCAGCAAAATGAAGTCGTCCTGCATAGCGATCCCCGCTGGCTACCGGTGCGTAAGCGCGCCTGGGCCAGCTGGAACTATCGCCTGAGCGAGCAGGATCAGGCCAGCGCCTGCGTCACCTATAACATGAATATTCTCCAGGGCCTGCCCGCCGATGCCCCGCTGTTCTGCGTCACCCTCAATCCGCCAACGCTGGTGGACCCGCGTTTCGTCTGGAAGCGCATGGTCTATGAACATCCGCTGTTTAATCCGCAAAGCTGGTCCGCCCAGATGCGCCGCGAGGAGATTAACGGCCGCCAGCGGAGCTGGTTCTGCGGCGCGTACTGGTATAACGGTTTTCATGAAGATGGCGTGCGCAGCGCCCTCGATGTGGTCAACGGCATCGCGGCGGCGGAGAACTTCTGAAATGAACAGCTGCCTCTATGAGGGCGTATTACGCCACCGCCGTCTCCAGCCGAAGGCGCACCACTTTCGCTATCGCATCTTTATGGCCTGGCTCGACCTGGACGAACTGGATGCGCTCGCCGCCGTCGGTATCCGCCGCAATCGGTTTGCCGGAGCTGCCTTTTACGATGCCGATTATCCGCTGGGCACGCCGTTAAAACAGCAGGTTCTGAACCGCCTGGAAAACCTGACCGGCACGCGCCCGGATGGCCGCGTCATGCTGCTGACCCAACTGCGTTACCTGGGCTTTCATTTTAACCCGGTCAACTTTTACTACTGCTACGACAGCGCCGGTACCCTGCGCTGGGTGCTGGCCGAAGTGCGCAATACGCCGTGGAATGAGCGCCATTACTACGCGGTAGACGGTCAACAGGCGCGTCCGCTGGCGAAAGCCTTTCACGTCTCGCCGTTTAACCCGATGGATATGGTCTACCTCTGGCGCTTTAACAGTCCCGGTAAAACGCTGCACATGCATATCGAGAACCATCAGGCCGCGAAAGTCTTCGACGCCACGCTGGCCCTGAGCCGCGTGCCTTTGACGCGCGCCAGCCTGCGCGGTCTGCTGCTGCGCATTCCGCTGATGACGCTGAAAACCGTCCTCGCGATCTACTGGCAGGCGCTGCGGCTATGGCTCAAGCGCATGCCGCTGTATAACCATCCTGTCAGCAGGAGTGAACGCTCATGACCGATCCCGTCTTTGCGCTTGAACCCGATATTCCGCGCAACGTGCGTATCGCGCGCTGGTTGCTCTTTCGTCTGTTGAGCGGCATTCGCGAAGGTTCGCTCACCGTGCGCGAAGGGGCGCAAACCTTTCATTTTGGCGACCCTACCGCCGCGCTGCGCGCCGAGGTGCGAGTGCTTTCAGCGAACGTCTACTGGCGCTTATTGACCGGCGGCAGCCTCGCCGCCGCGGAGGCCTGGATGGACGGCGAATGGGAGAGCCAGCAGTTGACGCCGCTGCTGCAGATGCTGGCGCGTAACGGCCAGGTACTGGGGCGGCTGGAGCGCGGCTTCCGGCTGCTGGGCAAGCCCGTCGAGCGGCTGCGCCACTGGACGCGCCGCAACTCGCGCGCGCAGGCGAAGGCGAATATCGCCGCCCATTACGATCTGGGCAACGACTTTTACGCCCACTTCCTTGACGACGAACTGCTTTACTCCAGCGCGCTGTTTACCGACGACGGCCAGGATCTCACCCAGGCCCAGCGGGCCAAAATGGCGCGCCTGTGCGAGCGTCTGGCGCTTACGCCCGGCGATCATCTCCTGGAGATTGGCACCGGTTGGGGGGCGATGGCCGAATACGCCGCCCGCCACTACGGCTGCCGGGTCACCACCACCACCCTGTCGCAGGAACAGTTCCAGTGGGCCAACGCGCGAATTGCCCGCGCCGGGCTGCAGGATCGCGTCGAGGTACTGCTCTGCGATTACCGCGATCTGACCGGCCAGTATGACAAGCTGCTGTCGGTGGAGATGATTGAAGCCGTGGGGCAACGCTATCTGCCAGCTTTCTTTCGCACCTGCCAGGCGCGGCTGCGCCCGGGCGGCAGAATGGCGATCCAGGCCATCACCATCCAGGATCAGCGCTATCGCGGCTACAGCAAAAACGTGGATTTTATTCAGCGCTACATCTTCCCCGGCGGATTTTTGCCCAGCATCACGGCGATGAACGAGCTGATGACGCGGCACACCGATTTTGTGATGCGCGATCTGTTCGATATGGGGCCGGACTACGCCCGCACCCTGGCCCACTGGCGGCAGCGATTTATCCACGCCTGGCAGGATATTGAGAAGCTCGGCTTTGACGATCGCTTCCGCCGCATGTGGCTCTACTACTTCGGCTACTGCGAAGCCGGGTTTAACGCCCGCACCATCAGCGTTGTGCAGCTTACCGCGGAGCGAACATCATGAAACGCATTCTGACCCTTGGCCTCGCACTGCTGATGCTGGCGCTGGCGGGCTGCAGCGCCGAAGTGACCGACTACCGGCAGCAGCAGCCGGCGCTGGACATTTTCCACTACTTTCAGGGCCAAACGGAAGCCTGGGGGATGGTTCAGGATCGCAACGGCAAACAGCTGCGCCGCTTCCACGTGGCGATTGACGGCGACGTGGTTGGCGACACGTTGACGCTTCACGAGCGCTTTGTCTATGACGATGGCGAGAAGCAGCAGCGGGTATGGCGCATTCGCCGCACCGGCGACCACCGTTATGAAGGCACCGCGGGCGACATTACCGGCGTGGCGACCGGCCAGGCGGCGGGCAACGCTTTCCACTGGCGCTACAGCATGAACGTGGCGGCCAACGGTAGCACCTGGCTGCTGCACTTCGACGACTGGATGTTCCTGCAGGACGACGTGCATCTGTTCAACAAAACCGAGATGAAGAAATTCGGCATTACCGTCGCCACGGTGACCCTTTTCTTCACCCGAACGGTACATTAAGAGAGGACAACGCCATGAACACGCAACCTGTCATTGGGATCAGCGGATGTTTAACCGGTTCAGCCGTGCGATTCGACGGCGGGCACAAGCGAATGAGCTTTGTGATGGATGAGCTCGCGCAGTGGGTGGCGTTTAAACCCATCTGCCCGGAGATGGCTATCGGCCTGCCCGTTCCGCGCCCGGCGCTGCGGCTGGTGCAGACGACCGAGGGGGAGTTTCGCATGCGCTTTAGCCATGCCCCGCACGACGACGTGACGGAGAAGATGGCCGATTTCGCCAGCGCCCATCTCTCCACGCTGGGCGAGCTGTCGGGATTTATTGTCTGCGCCAAATCGCCCAGCTGCGGCATGGAGCGCGTGCGGCTGTACGATGAAAAGGGCAACCGCGGGCGTAAAGAAGGCACAGGATTGTTTACCGCCGCGCTGATGGAGAAATACCCCTGGCTACCGGTTGAGGAGGATGGTCGCCTGCACGATCCTGTGCTGCGTGAAAACTTCGTCGAGCGGGTTTTCGCCCTGCATGAACTGAATAGTCTGCACAAAAATGGCCTGACGCGTCGTGCGCTGCTGGATTTTCATAGTCGCTATAAACTTCAGCTGCTGGCCCACCATCAGTCGGGGTATCGCGAGATTGGTCCGTTCGTTGCGTCGCTCCACGAGTGGCAGGATCTGGAGGCTTTCTTTGCGGTGTACCGCGAAAAACTGATGGCGATCCTTAAACAGCCCGCTTCGCGTAAAAACCACACTAACGTGCTGATGCATATTCAGGGCTACTTCCGTAACCAGCTAAACAGCCGCCAGCGCGGCGAGCTGCGGGAGGTGATCCTTAACTATCGCTCCGGGCTGCTGCCCATTCTTGCGCCGATAACGCTGCTTAAGCATTATCTGGCCGAATATCCTGATCGTTACCTGCAGGCGCAGAACTATTTTGATCCCTACCCGCAGGACCTGGCCTTGCGCCTGACGGTGCATTGAGAGGGCTGAACGAGCGAACAGGCTGGCGCGCGCCAGCCTGTTCGCCCTGGTGAATCCGTCAGCTTTTAGAACCACGCCTCAAACATGCCGCCGACGTTCAGCGAATCCAGCTGTTCGTCTTTGGTGCCGTTGACCTTCGCAGTGCGCTTGTTATCCACCTGGCCGCCGGTCACGTAGAAGCGCAGCATCGGACGGAACTCCGGCCCCATTCCGATGGCGATATTCTGCGACATCGTCAGCTTCCAGCCGTGGTTATCGCCGCCCTGGTCGTAATCGACGCGCTGGTAGCCCGCTTCCAGCCAGGTGGAGTGCACGTCGTTCCAGAAGTACATCGGACGGACGATGGCGCCGTAGTTTTTGCGGTTATCGGTGTTGTCCTTGCCGTTGTCATAGTCGTGGAAGGCCAGCAGATATTCGATCTGCGCCTGCCGGGTAAATTTATGCAGCCCTTCAAAGCTGGCGTAGATAGCGGTCAGGTCATCGGTTTTGTTGTAGACGCTGTTATCCGAGTTATCGGAGTAGCGCAGGATCACTTTATTGACGCCGCTGTCGTTGGTGTGGCTCAGCACCAGCCCGCCCTGCCAGGCGTCGAGACGCTCGTCGCTGTCCACCGCTTTCGAATCAAAACCGTAGTTGGCGTATACCTCAACGTCGATCGGCCCGGCCTTGATGTTGTGGGTTTTGGTGGTCAGGGCGTAGTGGCCGTTATCGCCGGTACCGGAGCCGCCGGTACAGGTGATGCGCGACGGGTTGGCCTCATCGGCCATCACTTCCGGGCTACAGGACTCCACCTGCGACACCCCCGCCACGTCAAACTGCACGCCGCCGATATCAAAGTTTTTCACCCCGGCGCCCTGGCCATCGTGGTTCATCCAGAAGTAGTCGTTGATCCCCTGCTGCGGACGCTGATGGAAGTCGCGGCCTGCCCAGATATAAGCGTTGGGGTTAGATTCCAGCACGTTGGTGACGCCGACGTAGGCTTTTTTCAGGTTAACTTCATCGCTCCAGTGATCAAACATGACGTTGATATCCCAGATCGCGCCTTTACTGCTCTTAAAGGCTTTAGTTATCTGGAATTCGCCGCCGTTACCTTCGTTGCCTAAACGACCGATCGCCGAGGCGCCGTTATAGGAGCCATCCACGCCGACAAACTTCTGATCGCCGGTCTGGAACTGCGCGCCGTAGCGGGCGTAGCCGCTGAACTTGAGGCCGAAGGGGATCGCCATATCCGGCGTGGCCGCGGTGGTCTGCGGGTTGGTAATGACGTCCACTTTTTTATCGGCGGCGGCGTCGATTTTCGCCTGGCGCTCGGCCAGGGCTTTATCGACGGCTTTCGCCACAATGGCGTCGATCTGTTCCTGCGTGAACTCTTGAGCTATTACAGAGGTAAACGGGAAAAAGGCGGCGATAACCGCCACGGGTAATGGAAGTTTTTTTATCATTGTCAAAATTATCTCAATATAGGTTAATTTTATTCAGATAATAACAATCCCATTCTGAGTAGACAGAATATCTCGCTATCATAAGAACATTATTTTAATTTTGTACATCTACAGAGGCTTTACACTATTAGGGATACCCGACCTCCTCGCGCATTATTTAATAATTAGCGGCCACCCGGGTAAATTATCACTTTGGATAATTCACGGGCCAGCAGCGGTGGTATTGATTGCCCCAGGCATGCGCCATTAATTAGCGTCGTTGTTTCAGCAGCTGGCGACGGCCTCCCTACTCACGACACCACCTTTTGCCTCCAGGCGGCGGACAGCATTGATGGCGCCAGCGACCTGCACTATTGCCGTGAAAAACAGGAACGGCGCGGCGTTGGCCGCCGCCCCGGCACCGTCGAGTGGATGTGTAAAACCACTACCTGCGTCCCACTCAGCATAAAATTGCATGATAAACCCCATAATTTATGAAGCCAAAATTTAACAACTGTGACACATCCTCTATTCTCCTGGCCGGTTGCTCAATTACGTTATTTCACTCAGCGATTAAGAAAATGCTCAAATGTGAGCCATCTCGCAAATATTAGCGCTATTTACTCAACGCCAGGAGAACCCTATAAAGTACATTTCTTCGGGTGACCAGGAGAGAAAAAATAAAATAAAAATGATTTTTTCGCGCCCTGAATCTATCGGGATATAGCTTGTGAATCGTTAGTCAACAAGAGAGACAAGATAGTCTTGATGGGTATTTGCTTCGATGATCACAGAAGTAAAAAAACATAATAAATTAATTTAAAAACGTAATGGATTCTTCGAGATCATTTATGTCAGAAATTGTTACACATCCACACAACACACCGGAGTCTGCTCAGAATGAGTAAAAACATAATGCAAAGCCGCCATGACGAATATCATAAATTAACGCGCGGGGAACGTATTGGTTATGGGATGGGCGACTTCGCTCAAAACCTGGTCTTTGGCACAATAGGCGGCTTTCTTGCTCTTCACATGCTGACGGTAAATACCATCAGCACGGCAACGGCTGGGTTTATATTTCTTTTTGTCCGAATCATCAATGTCTTTTGGGATCCAATGGTTGGTACGTATGTAGACAAAAGAACGTCAAAAGCAGGTAAATACCGTCCCTGGCTGTTAAGAGCCGGCGTGCCGCTGGTGATCCTTTCCGCGTTACTTTTTGCTCCCATTCCTGGCGTCCGAGGTTCAGTCCCTTTTGCTTTTATCGTCTATTTGGCTCTGGATTTAGTTTATTCGGTGGTGAATATTCCTTATGGTTCTCTTAACGCGTCCCTGACCAGGGATCCGGAATCGATTGATAAACTCACCAGTACCCGCATGATGCTGGCCAATAGCGCGAACCTTCTTGTCTATACCCTGTTCCCGATGTTTGTACAAATGGCCTCGCCAAAAGATCGTAGCCTTAAGGACACCGGTTTTTTTGGCATTGAGCTCAATCTGGGAAACTATACCGATCCATCAGCGAACTACGCCTGGTTCGGCGTTTACTCCGTTTATATGCTAATCGGCGCTGCGGCGCTTTTCATCTGCTATAAATTCACCAAAGAACGCGTTGTTGCAACGGCAGAACAGACTGCCAACGTCAAAACGACCGATCTGTTCCTTGAACTTAAACATAATCGTCCGCTGGTTATTCTCGGGCTGTTTTTCATGCTGGCATTTACCTTCATGTTTTTCATGAACACGGTTAACGGCTTTTTTAATCAGTACGTTGTGGGTCATTCAGAGTGGATGGGGGCCGTCGGCCTTGTTGCCTCGATTCCGGGCATTGCCTTCCCTATTTTCTGGCCCAAACTCAAGAAAATTTTTGGTAAAAAAGGGTTCTTCCACATTTTTCTGGCCATGTTTATTGTCGGTGAATTACTGACTTACGTCTGGTCACGGGAGGGCATGCACGATGCGCTTTGGCTTGCTTACATCGCGACCTTCATTAAACAGTGGGGCTTGACCTCGGCGACCGGCTTTATGTGGGCGCTGGTTCCTGAAGTGATTGCGTACGGCGAATTAAAATCTGGCAAGCGAAATGCGGCGATCATTAATGCCATTATGGGGCTCTTTTTCAAAATCGGCTTTACTATCGGCGGCGCGATTCCGCTGTGGTTACTGGCCGTTTACGGCTTTAATGAAACCGGCGCCCAGCAAAGCGCCAGCGCTATCGACGGGATCATTATGACCGCGGTATGGATCCCTATCGCGTTAGCCATTATATCGATGATCATCATTCAGGTTTATCCCATCTCTGACAAAAACGTTAACGATATCAACCGTCAGCTTGATGAGATACGCGTGTAGCTAAAAATTATAAATCCAGCCATTAAGTCACTTTTCATTTTAAAAAGGTGTAATGATATGTCTCTTATTCAAAACCCTATTTTACGTGGGTTTAATGCCGACCCAAGTATTATCCGCGTGAAAGATACCTACTATATCGCCAACTCGACGTTCGAGTGGTTCCCGGGCGTTCGTTTACATGAGTCAAAAGACCTGGAGCACTGGAATCTTCTCCCTTCGCCATTGTCAACGGCCACCCTGCTGAATATGAAAGGCAATCCTTCATCAGGCGGTATTTGGGCGCCGGCGCTCTCATATGCGGATGGTCAATTTTGGTTGGTGTATACCGACGTCAAAGTCACCGAAGGCGCCTTTAAAGACATGACCAACTATCTGACCACCGCAACCGATATTCGCGGCCCATGGACGGATCCCATCAAGCTCAACGGCGTAGGTTTTGATGCTTCACTATTCCATGACGATGATGGGCGTAAATATATCGTGCAGCAAACCTGGGATCATCGTGAGTACCACCATCCCTTTGACGGCATCACCTTAACCGAACTGGATACCCGGACCCTGAAATTAAGACCAGAAACCGCGCGTACTATTTACCGCGGCACTGCCGTTGCGCTTGTTGAGGGGCCGCATCTTTATAAACTGAACGGCTATTATTATCTTTTTGCCGCCCAGGGCGGCACCGTATTTACGCACCAGGAAGTGGTTGCGCGTTCTAAGACCTTAGACGCCAACAGCTTTGAAACCGAGCCTGGTGAGGTCTTCTTAACCAACGTCGATACGCCAGACAGCTATATCCAAAAGCAAGGACACGGCGCCTTAGTTTCTACCCCCGGTGGGGAGTGGTACTATGCCTCGCTCTGCGCGCGTCCGTGGAATCGCCCGGGTGAGTCAGTCTACGATCCTCGCGGCTGGTCAACGCTGGGTAGAGAAACGGCTATTCAAAAGGTGTATTGGGATGAAGATGGCTGGCCGCGTATTGAAGGTGGCCACGGCGGAAAAACGTTTGTCGAGGGTCCAAAAGATGCCATTTATACCGAAAGCCCGGAAGACCGTAGCCAGCACGACGACTTTACAACGGCGACGCTCGATCGAAACTGGAATACCCTGCGAGTGCCGTTCACAGAAAAAATGGGGACCACAGGCGATGGCAAGCTAACGTTAATTGGCCAGGGCTCTTTAGCGAATACGCACGACCTGTCGCTGATTGCCCGCCGCTGGCAGGCCTTCTATTTTGACGCGAAAGTTAAAGTCAAATTTAATCCATTTAACTACCAGCAAATGGCAGGATTAACAAACTACTATAACGATCGTCACTGGAGTTTTGTGTTCATTACCTGGAATGAAATTAACGGCAAGGTCATTGAATTAGGTGAGAATAACCGCGGGAAATATACATCATATTTAAAAGATGACGCCATCAAGGTCCCGGAACATATTGAAGAAGTCTGGTTCCGCACGAAGGTCAGGAAAGAAACGTATAGCTATGAATATAGCTTTGATGGAGTTGAATTCACTGAAATCCCCGTCAGGTTAGATGCTGCGATCCTTTCGGATGATTATGTTCTGCAAAGCTACGGCGGGTTCTTTACCGGGGCGTTTGTTGGCCTTGCGGCAGTCGACTACTCCGGTTATGACGCCAGCGCTGAGTTTTATCATTTCGATTACCAGGAGCTGGGCGATACGTTAATCGCCAGTGACGCTTACAGTTGGGAAGCCAGTGAATTACGTGGTTATTAGATAGCCCTGACCGGGGATGTGAAATGAGGAACTGGCGCGACAGGCCGCGCCGGTTCCGGGTGTTGCGGGGGCCGTTCTGGCCGCAGAATGGATATCCCGGATGCTTTTCGTAGATTATCTGTAGAAAAAAATATAACGGCGGATGCGATCCCGGGGTTATTCCGCCGATTTTTTTTGTTTCAACGCGGCATAGCGGGCAATCAGTTGCTGCAGGTGTTGTTCCGTCTGGCTCTGCTGCGCCGAAGCCCCTGGCTGATTGTGCGGCTGTTCTGACAGCTGCCGCAGCTGCTCTTCCGCCGGAACGGTCCGGCTGAACGACTGCGTTATGGCAAACACCGCCGACTTCAGTTCACTCACCGTAATATACCCCCCCTTCTGCTCATCTAGCGCGTTAAGCCGGTTCGTCAACTGCTGTAGCTGCATCATTCCCTGGTGCCAGCCGTTGAGATTCTCCGCGGGAAGTGCGGCGGCGCTGACCTGCTGTTGCCATTGCCGCGCCAGCGGTTTCGCCTGTTCCGGCCATAATGTCAGCGCCTGCTGCGCCAGATGGTCGCCATAATCAAGGGCCCAGTCCGGTTTTAGCTGCAAAAGCTGCGCCAGCCGCTGCTGCGTTTGTTTTATACCTGTCTCCGGCGAAGGGGAGCGTTGTCGCAGCGACCGTAGCTGCTCGGCTGAAAGCGCCGCGGGTAATGGAGTAAGCATAGCGGTAAACTGCCGCTGGGCCGTCTCGGACGGATGCATTGCCAGCCATCCTCCCGCCGCGGCTCCGGCCAGCACTATCATGGTCAGCATCCCGGCGGCAAAGGGTTTCCAGGGCTTCGCGGGCGGCGGCAATGCCGTTACCGCGTCAGCTTCCGTCTGCGGTGCCGGCTCGGCGACATAGACCCATTTCACCTGCTCGGTCGGTTCAGGGAGGCTGTCGCATGAAGGTTCAGGCGTAGTGGCGCTCGTTCGCAACACGGTCTCCTCTATATTTTCTCTGTCTTCCAGCCGCACCGCCACGTTGTGCATCAGGGTATACAGGGCATTGAGCTGGCTGACATGTTTGAGTTCCAGGCGCTGCAGCACATCATCCAGAGCTGTCAGGTGCGCTTCGGCCTGGTAAAGCTGGCTCAGATCGTTAGAGTTCAGGGACAGAGTACGCATCGCCAGCTGCAGCCGTTTACTGAGTGAACTGAGTATTTTCATTCGCGCAGTCGTCTGCTGCGGCCACATATTGCCCCACTGACGGGCGACCAGCGCTTCCAGTATCGCCAGCCCTTCGTTCAGACCGTACAGCCCGGCCAACTGCGTGCGGGCTAGTATGTACCAGGCGGCGGTCTGCAGTTCCACGCCGTTGTGTTCAAACAGCGACAAGCAGAGCTTTTCCGCGTACTGCCAGTTGACATCCGGGCGCGCCGGATGGCTCAGTTTATTCATTTCATCGCGCAACGCGGCGTAATCCGCTAACGTACGCGGGTCACCGCCGGTTTTAAGGCAGCGCTCAGGATGTGTCGTCATGATGGTTTCAGCCAGAGTCAGAACTATATTGCGGAACGGACATCAAGATACTGCCGTTGTTTCAGATGCCTGATCAGTACCTTACCTTCAGGCATAAACTCAGTGCCATACCGTACAAGTCCTATGCCTCTCAGTTCCGCATCAATGGCGTAGCGCAATTCTCCAGGCACTTGCTGTTCGAGTAAGGTGACATTGAGTGACTGCAAACGGGGTTCGTATTTGAGCAGAACAGCCGCCAGCGTATCGATCAGCTCGTGGGCAGTTCCAGGCATGCCTTGCAGAATTTTGGTCATATCGGGCAAACCATAATCTGGTAAATGGCTTATGGTTCCGGCACGGGCGTTCAAAATTCGCTGGATGTTATCCAGTACAGATAAAATGACCTGGTCTTCTTCGTTTACAACTTCAAGGGGAAGATCCCCTGTAAAGTTGCCAGTAAGAATTTCATATAAGGAGGGCGTTTTTTGATTCATAACATATCGAATTATTTTAAATGATAGAGGCTTAGGTCCTAAGGGATAGGAATTACTCAATATTTCTTTTAATTTTTTGCAAAAATAATTATGGCGTAACCGGATAATGAGGAACCAAACATCAACATTACACGAAGTGGATTTGTTCCATACCATGTATAAAACACAAATACAAAAGCCACGCCAAGGATGGATATTTTAGTTTAATGAAGGCTGAGAGAAATATTATTGAAATAATAATATACCGCATGTATAACATTACAAATCCAAGACCGACACCTCTACTTCGAAGTGTGAAATGATCCATATGCCATTTGTAGCCGAAATAATGGGCAGTGACAACAAAAATGCATCCAAGGACTGCAATTAAAATATTTACTGCAACGGTTTTATTTTTCCCAAATTTCATATTTTTCCAACTATTGCCAGTAAGAATTTCCTATAAAGATGGGAATTTTCTATCGGGTATTTTGACCTCAGGAAACGATCCGGAATGATTGATCACTTCTTAAACTAATATTGAAAATCATATATTGCCCCTAATTATCTCCATGTTTACGGATTTATGTCACTTAGTGAATTCGTATGATTCATAGCCTTCTGGTCCTGGGTAAAGTAAAGAATGGCTATCACCGTACTGGAATTCTATACCGTCATATGCTCCCATGTTGGAAGTACCATAATACGGTGATGGTTTAAAAACCACCTCACCGGATGCATTGTAAATAATGAAAAAATAATCCTCATCCTTTAAGTACTTATAAAGTGACATAGGGGAAATTATTCCTCCATGGTAAACAATTACTTTATATTCATTGTCAGGGCTATTAATCTCAAATACTTTTGAATATGAAGAAGAAATAATTGTTGATGGTAGAATGATCCATGCAACCAATAATACCACGATAAATAACGCACTAGAAACTCGCTTCATCATAAAACAATCACCTTATCCTTTGGTAAGGGCTCCAGCCATAAAACATCTGAAAGCACTATAAAATCACCTCCAGTGTTATGCTTAGTCTGCCATTTTCTAAAGTCCGCGTTGAAAACTGGAACAAAACCAGTAAAATCTCTTGCCAATACGCCCCAAACGCCAGATAAATAAGTTGACATATTATAATGCGGATTCTGTTTTGTCTAATATTCTGTTTTTACTCCAAATGCCAAGTGGTTCTGGAGTCTTGCCTTCGTCAACAAAATCATATGTGTCTTTGAGATAAAATCCTAATTTATCGACGGTAAATATATTCTCACTTCCACTTTTACTTGTTTTTCCACGAATGCATACTTTCAAAGTAGAGTTCTCCTTAGCACCATACCATTCATTCACAGTATCGAACTTGCTACCAATTACTAAGATGTTGACCTGGGCATTCGCATCAAGCTCCTTGATATGTTCAGAATAACCCAGCGCAATATCCTCTTTTTCAAGCGAACCTTTCTTACCTAATTGAAACTTCAACCGCTTAATGCGTTTTTCACTTTTCCATATACGGGAGAGTTCGTTTATTCCATTTTTAACCTGTTCATATTGAATTGCCCATGATATTTTAATTATGTCACAATTAATTTGTAATACAATCAGAATAAACAAGGCAACCAAGTATAACAAGTGGTGGTAGTCCCTTCATGCCTGATTTACCTCATTATTATCACCGGCACTGTTATCCGCTAACAGCTGTGTATCGTCAGCAGATACAGCATTGCTGGCAATGAGTCGCATATTATATCGAATGATGTTATTCTCTCCTTCGGTCCAGTATATAGGCAGAGCAGTGAAATAACCTTTAATTGCATGCAGGGAACCGTTGTTCTGAAATTTATAATTTCGCCAGAAAATCTCTGAGAAGGGCATGCTACTCCTTACAAAGCTTTTAATCTTGTCACCCGTGTTCATTACTGGCCATATTGAGGCGGGTATTTCATTAGTTTTGTACTTTCGGTATCAGAAACCGAAGGTGTTATTTCAGCAGGATAGGGATTGCTGTCAATATAATTTTTCAGAATAAAATCAAACACTATTTCATAGGTCTCAGCATTTTAGCAGCTCTTTTGATGCCAGTACGTCGTCCTTAAGTACCGTATCGACCTTGCGCAGCAGTGTCTGGTAATCGGCGTCATCAACCGCTTTACGATCCCTGAGCTGATAGACTCGCGTCATAAGAGTAGTACTGGGTGAAAATAAAGGAAAAGAAAATTGCGGAGCTAATAATCAATGGATTACCTTCTCTTAATCGAACTGATAATATGTTCAGCCATTTTTTCTATTTCGTCCTTATCCATTGGCGGCTGATTTTTAAGCCGACGGCTGTCCTGCATAACATAGAGCAGTAAATCTGGTTCCAGGTTTCTGGCTTTATGATTGCCCTGCACATAAGCCGCATAGCCATAGTTAATATAATTCAGCCGGTTACTCACATGACCTTTATAGTCATATACTGGAACATTTTTGTATGTGCCTTTAACAAAAGTTCCGGTCCCGTCACGACCATCCATCTTAATTGAGCGCCACTTTGGTTTTATCAGCTCTTTTGAAGTTGCTCCCGCTTGGAAATCCCAGCTCCACAGCCAGGCCATGTAATCCTTCTCATTCAGGTCGTCTTCTTCTCCTGCCTGCGGATTCATCATCCCCAGGTCCTGGAAAAATATGGTCACATCTGGGTGATTTTTCAGACGGTAAGTGACGGCCATATTGCGTTTTTCATGTCCGGAATCCCCGGCGATAAAACCATAGGGTAAACAGAACCCCTGTTTTTCCGGAACTTCGTAGAGTTTGCGTGGCTGAAAACGTTTAAGCAATGAAAGCATCTCAGGTCTGCTTTTGTTCAGTTGCTCATCAAGTGATTGTACTTTATCTGCCTTTTTAAAAATAAACAGTCTGTTGCCATTGTTTACAAATAAAGAATAACCACCCGAATCAGTGGCTGAAAAAGCATTGTCGTAGTTATCGATACTGTACGCAAGTGATCTTTCAGCAATATCTTTTGGTAATACTGGAAGTTTCATTGATAATTTGTGGTTCCTTTTATCCCAGTAGTCCTGTATTCGATTGTCAGTACGCTCTTTAAATTCCTTTTCATATTTCAGCAAATCGATAGTCGATTTGTTTTCAGAGGAAACTACAACGTCATAATCTGCATAATGGAATACTGAGAATTGTGCCTGAACTGTGTCACCATTACTCTGATATCGATTTTCACCGAAAGATATTTTTGGAAACAAATAACGCGACACCAACGTGTTTTTTTGCCACGCTGGGTTTTCGAGTGGGTCAATGATTAAATTCACGGGATATAAAGCCACCTCCAAGCCATCAGGCAACAGCAACTGATAATAACCAATGCACTCACCCTTCCATTCCTGTGCAATAATACAATCAGAATAAACAAGGCAACCAAGTATAACAAGTGATGGTAGTCCCTTCATGCCTGATTTACCTCATTATTATCACCGGCACTGTTATCCGCTAACAGCTGTGTATCGTCAGCAGATACAGCATTGCTGGCAATGAGCCGCATATTATATCGAATCATGTTATTCTCTCCTTCGGTCCAGTATATAGGCAGAGCAGTGAAATAACCTTTAATTGCATGCAGGGAACCGTCGTTCTGAAATTTATAATTTCGCCAGAAAATCTCTGAGAAGGGCATGCTACTCCTTACAAAACTTTTAATCTTGTCACCCGTATTCATTACTGGCCATATTGAGGCGGGTATTTCATTAGTTTTTGTGCTTTCGGCATCAGAAACAGAAGGTGTTATTTCAGCAGGATAGGGATGGCTGTCAATATAATTTTTCGGAATAAAATCAAACACTATTTCATAGGTCTCAGCATTTTTTTTCGCCAACATCTGAATCTTCTCCCAGCCTTTTTTCAGTGCCGGTTTATCCAGCACATCTGCACACTCTCCCGCTGCGCTGCCCAGCCATTTACGCCATGCATTTTGTCTCAATTCTCGCGCAAAGTTTCGGGTCGGTGCAGCAACGCCCGTCCCATCCAGGTCCGTATAACAATGGGCTGTATCGGATATCAGTACCGCAACCTCCAGTTCAGGAACAGAGGTTTTCAGCGAATGATCCGGATAAGGGTGACGATAACTGTTCCAGCGAAACACAAAGTTACGCACCAGGTCATAAACCGCAGGCCCTTCAATTTGCATTTGGTAGTCCTGCCAGGGCATCCGGGGCTGGACCGTCGGCTCCAGATAGGTACTGTCCTTTGACGTGGCGGATGACTGCAAGTGCTGATGGCTGAGCACGTTATCGATAATGTGCTGTACACTGTCAGCCTGCCGACGCTCAGCTTTTTGCCGTTCATCCTGCTGGTTATCCCGCCGGAATCCCCCTGCCGGGATGACATATACCCCCATGGGGTTGTAACTGCTTTGCCGCGAAACAGGCGGGATGCACGAATTGTACATATTCATCCCCTGTCGTCCGTCTGCATTTGCCTGCAAACCATAATGGTTATCATAGCGTCCGTAGACCAGGTTAATACCGCCGACAAACGCAACTTCTTCATCAACAATCACGCATTTGCCGCGCCGTCGAACAGACCCGAGGGCTCGCTGTACGGCAGTCGCACGTCAAACCGGTAGTTAAGCTGGCTGTCGGCAAAAATGTACGTATCCAGCTCACGGGTGCCGTCCATCTCCGTGCGCCAGTAAATCCCCACCTCGGACAGAATGCGCCGGATAAACTCCAGGTCCGTTTCCCGCCACTGGGTGATAATTTCACGCGGCGGGTATGTATGCTCCAGTCTGAATTCAAAATCAGGACCTTTCAGACCGTGTTTACGCAGCACCTGCTCAACCACCTCAGGAACGGACTGGTTCTGATATACCGCGCACTGTCGGGTGTATCCCAGGAGCGCCAGACGGGAACTGAGCGTCTTCATCCATGGGCATACAGTTATCCATCACGTCACTCCTTCACCGGCACGAGGCTGAGCCAGCCCTCACCCAGTTCAATCGTGCGGGGTTTGTCCGGGTCCAGGTCGTCACGGGTCAGCACCAGGCGCCAGCGGTTGTCCTTCTGATCCGGGCGGTTAAACAGTCCCACCACAGCCACGAACTGAGCGTCTTCATCCATGGGCATATTGAGCGTCACGCTGCCTTGGGCATCACCAGCAGCGATTTTGACGCCAGTACGTCGTCTTTAAGTATCGTATCGGCATTACGCAGCAGTGTCTGGTAATCGGCGGCATCAACCGCTTTACGATCCCTGAGCTGCCAGACCCTCACCATTGCCGCCAGCGGGGTCTGTGCGCCATCGGCGTTGATGGCCGAGCGCGGGGTAAAATCCAGATGCAGCGTTTTAATTTTCTTGTAAAGATGGATTTCGTGAGGCTGACCGTACCGTCCGTGACGGTCTGAGTCAGACCGCAGCCTGCGAGCAGACCACAGGCAATAAGCGTCAGCGCCCACCAGTGTGGAGATGTGATGGAGGTGTTATGAAATTACTATTGATGCGAACCATGATTAACCTGAAAAGAGGCGTAAGACGACACAATAATATTGTGTCCGCTGATATCGTCGTTATTAAAATATTTCATTAATGGTTCAGTAATAAGATGTCCACGAAAAACATCCTGTTCAAATGAGCAACCAAATAAAAACATAATGAGAATCAAATATGTTTTATGACTATCTCGCTTCAGTTTATATCTTTCACACCCCACACCTGAAAGAGTAATTAAATCATTTACAGCATCATAGCCAGCAAAATCATACCGCTGTGGATAAATACCCCTTAATAATTCGTGTAGCTCTGCATTACTGGAACTTATTTTTTCGGGGAGGAATTTAACACTGTAATCTTTAAATTTTTCTAGGCTCTTCTTAAAAAAACATCCGTTTACCCCATAAACTCTTGCAAGATAATCATCCAGTAATCCACAGCACATTATGCTCCGTTCTATCTGCGAGAGAACTTTTTGCTCTTCCGTTTTCAACCACTGAAAAAGCGGATCACACTCGAAGTTCATCCCGAGTATAATCATCATATCAATATAGAGACGAATGGGTCCTCTTTGAGTGTAACCGGCTTTTCTCGCAAGAGTGATGCCCAGTTGAATACAAGAACGAAAATCCTCTTTTCTGTACAGGGAAATCAATTCCGGAAAAATAACTCCGCAATGCTCAGTGAGCTCGCCAATATAACTTTCAAAAGATATTTTTTTTAGCACATCAACCTGACCGTCACTGAATTCCATTAAAATAAATCCTCGGAAATATAAAAATGCCTCACTTGATAACAAATGAACTTACTTGATAACTTTACCTGCAATATAATCCCTGTAAGAATATTGAGCCGGAGATGTTGAATGCCAGTAACCGGCCTTATGAACAAAGCCAGAATAAGGAAATGAAAACCCATCTTCATATGGTTCCCTTAATACCTCCACTTCATAATCAATACCCTTATAAGTGAAGAAAAAAAGAAAATAATCATTAACTGGAGTTAATGTCTTGGCATCAAATTGCGTTCTGAGATACTCACAAGAGATATTATCTTTCATAGTTTGAAAAAAAATCTGATTATCCATTTTATAAAGATCCAATAACTTTGGTTCAAGGTTAATCGACCTCCTGATAGCCTCCTGCAAAGTTAGTGTGATACGGAAATCATTTAGTTTCTCGATATGTATATATCTAACATTTAACAAATACGCATCATTAATTTTCACATAATGTGAATCTTTAATCCATTTACTAGCATCAAACCACTTTTTCTTACTCGGCCACTCTGGATCGTTCTCACTATCTGGAGTAACTCGAACATACATTTGATATTGTTGTTGATTCATATAGTATCCTCCATAGCTCAAAACCACTAAAATTAATATAAAAGTTAAGACTCCCCACTTTCTTTTTTTCATGACTCTCTCCATTCCAATGGAATATATATTTGCAAACCTTTTTGTAACCCGATAGGTGTGTTACCTGTCGTCGGAAAACGCCAGGAACCATTGGGTGCAATAGGACCACCATTATTGTCCTCATTTGCATTCCTTTCTTTAATATCTATATTCCGTCTGACATTCTCATCATAGTCATCAGGTTTCTGCGGTGGTTCCGCATTTTTGTTTCCCTGAGCTAAAGATTCTTCATACTTTGATAATTCCTCTTTATAAACCCGTATTGTCTTATCATAATCATTTGCTAATTCTATTTCTTTAGCAGTCCCATAAACCCCAACATAACTGGAGCGCATCTCAAAAGCGTTTACCTTCACATCCCACGTATCAGCCATCTTCTGTGCCGGACTTTGTTCTTGCCCTGCATCTTTTCCAGACAAATCATCTCCATCAACGGATATGCCAGCCCGACAGGCATAAGTAACCACTGTGGCATCATAATCAAAAATAGATTCATATACTCTTTTAATTTCAGCAGTACCAAATAATCCTTCATCAACATCATCCCCCTGATAATGAAACGTCGCATAATCAATTATGCCATGACAAAAAAACACCATTTTTTTAATGAGTCTTCTCTTTTCCTTGCGTTGATTCAAGAATGAGACAAATTCGCTATTATTTTTTACATATATAACGCGGGAACTTTGCTTCTCTGCATACTCATTGATTTTAAGGATATCGTACTGGTTGTATCCCTGTTTAAAAACCACCATAATGCGTTGAATTGAATCATCTCCTGTGGTCGGTAATGGAAACTCCCTTAACTGCCGCAAACCACAGTTAATAAATCGATATTGATTTCCTGGGCTATCTCTAAAAAAATTTTTAGGGTTCATTGACCAGGGCGCGGTCCTGGCCGATATTACCGTTATATAATCATATCCACTACAGTATGGAACCTCTCTCTCTGGATATTTTGGTGCGGTAACAAGAGATATTTTTCGCTCATTAACTTCCTTTAATGTTCCGAAATTGTTACCTCTGCGACGGTATCCTTCTGCTAACTTTCCAACGAGCGCAAAGAATTTTTGAGGCTGCGATGTCTTAATTCGCTCTGTTTTTCCTTCAGTATCAGTTTTTCCGTGGGTGTTGTGTTCTTCTTTTTCAAAATGAACCGACCATGGGATCCCATTAAGACTGACCGTCTCACCATCTATGGGAGTAAGCTTAATTTGTTGGGTAAATTCCTGATTACATCTGGCAGCAGGCTCTCCTATTTCACCCGTGCAGTTCGGCATAGTTGTCGGGTCTAATGATGAGTTTTCGCTCATTATAATTCCTCCGTGGTTTCTTTATCTCTGGGATAACTGATAATGTGACCTTCGCTGAGAAAGCACCATCGCAAGGAATATTTCATTAACTGATTAAACTGCTCTGATGACAAAATCTCAGGGAGTATTTTCAGAACTCGACAATCGTAAAAACGAAATAATCCTCTCTCGTTCGTAGGCAATGAAACCATCAGGACAGATTCCAGATGACAGGCAAATGTTACAAAAGGTTGCTCACTGATAATCCATGATACCGCAGGATATTTTTTTTCCAACTGAATGATCTTATCTAAATGTTCTCTTGCCAATTTTGACACATGAAGCAACCATGGTCCGGCAAAGGCAAGGATCTTATCTTCGGGTAAACTGAAAAGTGAGCGACTGTTTTTATCTTCTTTAAGCGGCTCATCAAAAAAACGGTCGAACTGAATACCATCCACCAAAGCATATAAGTTCAAAGATTCATTTTTTTCTCTCAGTAGCGCAAATTCACGAAGTGCGTAATGTTGTTCTGCCATATCAATTCCCCCTCAATACAATAGGGGTTCCATTCATTGCTGCGTCTATCAAACAGCTCAGGCACAATCCTTTTTCTCTGAATGGAAGTTCCATACTCGCCGCCCCCGCCGCCATAGTCCGCTTCACCTTCCGCATATACGACGCCGTCGTACCATACTCGACCTTCCCGGCCTCAAGTCGCAGATAGCTTCCGCCGCCGATCAGCGTGATACGTTTTTTTCCGGCAAAGGAGATGTCACTCGCTGAGCTCAGCGTCAGCTTCTTCTCAGCAAACAACCGCATGTTAGCGTTTTGCGCCTGAACATCGATTGGCCCTTCTCCGGATTTCAGGCTCAGTTGTCCGGTACGGGCAAAGAGCCCCAGCTTTTCTCCGGCCAGAGTGGTCAGATTGCCCATCGTTCCGACGCTGATATCGCCCCCGGCGTTAAGCGCCAGGTTCCGGCCAGCGGCCAGCTGCATATCTTCCCCGCTGGTCAGAGCCATGCCTTCCGGTGCCGAGAAAAGCACCGCTTCATTGAGCGGTTTAAGACGCTGCTCGAACATCTGTATCTGGCTGTCGACATCCCCCTTCAGCGCCTGCGCCTGTTCCGCGGCGATTTCCAGCTGCTGCAGCTGCTGATTAAGCCTGTCGATTTCCTTCAGCGCGGCATCTATATCCAGGGCCTCACCCTGGGCTTTCGCCTGCGCATCCGCAGCGACAAAAAGTCCCTTGCCTGCCCGCAGGGTTCCCCACTCATCGGTGCGCAGCTCGGTGCCCTGACCGCGAAGTTGCCCCTTGCTGTCCACCAGGTTCCCGCTGTTGAGCTGCGTCTTGCCGTATTCCGTGGCGAGCTTGATGTGCTCCTCACCGCGCTTGTCTTCCATCCGCAGCTTGTTGTTCGCTGGTGTGCGTAACACGTTACGGGTAGGGTTGTCGCGGGTGACGTGGTCCGGGTGCTCCGAGTCGTGCAGCGCATACGCGATGTACGGTAGGTCAATATCACCACTGCTGTACGCTATCGCCACTTCGGTCCCGTCGATGAGCGGCGTGTGCCAGCCCAGCGTGTCTCCGGCATACGGCTTCGCCATCCGCAGCCACAGGTAGCCGTACCCGGGTTCCGTCCCTTCCCGGTCGAAGTCGAGCTTCACCCGGTAGCGCCCCTGTTCGTCCAGGTGTGCGTAGATATCGTTCTTCTCCCGGCTCTCAACCCGGGCCGGAAGCGTGCCGTGGATTTTCGGACGCGGGATTTCCACCGGGCGGAAACAGTACCGTTCGGTGTAAGGCATGCCCCATAGCGACACATGCAGACGGGAATCACGGGCACCCCGGAAGGTCACGAGCGTGAGGACAACACCCTCTTTCAGGGCCGTAATGACGTCACCCTGCGGCTCCAGCACCTGCCCGGGTGTGAGGTGTGCAGCATTGCTGAACAGGTGAATGCGGGCAGACCTGTTGAGCTCCCGCTCGTGATGAAGCCGGGCATAAAATGCACCGGATTCGGTTTCCGGCTCCGGGCTGGCGTCATCGCCCGCTTCACGATACGGTGCCGCGTAGCGGTAATGCTCCCCGGTGGTGACCGCATCACTGCGCACACTCACCGCCGCATCCATCGGCGTGGTGGCGGTCCGGTAGTTGTAATCCCGCGTGACGACAGAGCCGGTGGCGATGTTGTGCCAGGTCCGCACATCCCAGACCGATTCTGCCGCGCCGTCGAACAGGCCCGAGGGCTCGCTGTACGGCAGGCGCACATCAAACCGGTAGTTAAGCTGGCTGTCAGCAAAAATGTACGTATCCAGCTCACGGGTGTCGTCCATCTCCGTACGCCAGTAAATCCCCACCTCGGACAGAATGCGCCGCATAAACTCCAGGTCCGGTTCCCGCCACTGGGTGATAATTTCACGCGGCGGGTAGGTGCGCTCCAGGCGGAAGTCAAAATCAGCTCCCTCCAGCCCGTGCTTGCGCAGCACCTGCTCCACCACTTCCGGAACGGACTGGTTCTGAAACACGGCGCACTGCCGGGTGTATCCCAGGAGCGCCAGGCGGGAACTGAGCGTGAGCCGGTAGTGAGACTGGTCTTTTGATGTGGACAGCCATTCCAGGCGGGTCACCATGCCGTGAACACTTTTGCCGCTCCGCATCCGGAAGGTGGCATATTTCATCAGCACCTGTTCCGGGGGGATGTTCGCCTGAAGCGTTGTGAACTCGATGTCCCACCGGAAGGGTTCGCTCAGTGCTTCCCTGCCGTAAAAGCGCAGAACATCCGGCTTCACCGAACTGTCATTGATATCCAGAAAGTAACGGGTCTGTCCGTCAAAAAGCGCTAACCAGTTATCCATCACGTCACTCCTTCACCGGCACGAGGCTGAGCCAGCCATCACCCAGTTCAATCGTGCGGGGTTTGTCCGGGTCCAGGTCGTCACGGGTCAGCACCAGGCGCCAGCGGTTGTCCTTCTGATCCGGGCGGTTAAACAGTCCCACCACAGCCACGAACTGAGCGTCTTCATCCATGGGCATATTGAGCGTCACGCTGCCTTTGGGCATCACCAGCAGCGATTTTGACGCCAGTACGTCGTCTTTAAGTATCGTATCGGCATTACGCAGCAGTGTCTGGTAATCGGCGGCATCAACCGCTTTACGATCCCTAAGCTGCCAGACCCTCACCATTGCCGCCAGCGGGGTCTGTGCGCCATCGGCGTTGATGGCCGAGCGCGGGGTAAAATCCAGATGCAGCGTTTTAATTTTCTTGTAGAAAATGGATTTCGTGATGCTAACCGTACCGTCCGTGACGGTCTGAGTCAGACCGCAGCCTGCGAGCAGGCTACAGGCAATAAGCGTTAGCGCCCAGCAGCGGGTTATTGTTGCCATTCAAAAGTTCCTTTTATCCCCTTCATACTTCTGATTGCAGATGCGTTGGCTGCACGCGCTCGCCCCGGTCACATAGTTATCTATACTCCCGGGGACTCATGCGTTTGCCGCCTTCCTGCAATCAGAATTATTTTGGGGAGAATGAATGATTGATGATTAGTCGAAGCGGTAATGTCCGTCTTCAGCGGGGGTTAAAGCAGAGCATTGCAACCCTTCATAGCAGCCCAGATTGACGGTGAGACTCTCCCGGCTATTGCTGAGTTTGCCTGCTTTCAGGCCGAGCAAACCGGTGCGACCCAGTTGAATGCGCCTGCCTTTGCCAAGGCGAGGCTCAGGCAGCAATCGAACGGGGACGGTGAGACGCAGTCGGGCATCACTGCGGTAGCCGAGATAAACGCGTAACAGAACCAGCAAATCGGTATGGAGCAAACCACCAGGCAACCAGCCTTCCGCCTCGACCGGATCTTTCGTTTCCAGCGTCAACAGTACCCGGCTGCATGCTTCTTTTGCGGTTTTGCCCAGCGTGGCCCGCTGCGAAAGGCGGATGCGCTTTCCGGCACCCAGCCCGCTACGGTTATCGATATGGACCTTCACCGGATCCGGTTCGGTGATAATTGCCCGGGTATTCGGTGCCAGCAGGCTCACCAGGGCCCGGATGCCTTCTGCATTGCGGGTGGGTAATCGCATGGTGCCCAGCAGGGCCAGAAAGCGGGAAACCGGCGTTGCCACCTGCTCAGCCGTTCCCGGTATACCGAGTCCCACCAGCCCCAGCAGACACTGAGATGTGGCATCGCGGCCACCTGCCTCGAAGGTGGCCGGGTACGCGTATTTTCGCCAGATCCGATAGTACTGGGTGGTGATGCGGTGGCTGAAAATATCCAGAAACGAGGTGACTGCCTCGTGCCCTTCGCGGCGCTGCGCAATGTCGTCCAGCCAGGACGTTGGCAGAGGGGAGTCCACGCCATACATCCCCAAAAATGTCGTACGGACCGTTGGGGGCAATGTCGGGTTGTCTTCGTCGGTCTCCACCGCTTTCAGGGTACTGACCGGGAATCCCATACCAGGCCAGGGCCTGAATCGTACCGGATCGTTGGCCGGATGGCTGGTGGTGCCCAGTTTCGGCGCATCCGGATTTTCCTGTTCCAGCAGTTGGCAGAAACGATAAAAATTGGCCCGCCAGATATCTTTGCTCAGGACCAGTGTCAGCCCGGTACGTGCTGGCTGTGATTCTCGCGCCATCTCAGTCGTTTCCCTGTCGGTTGCAGCACCAGCGTGAGCTGGTTAAAGAGGTGAATATCCGCATAGAGCGCAAAGAACCGATGCAGCATCTCGCCGAAGAAATTCACATCGCCCTCGCCTGCAAAATTGTCCATGTTCAGCGTGACCTCTATGTCCACGCCCCGAAGCATAAAGCCCTTCTCAAAGCGTCGGATCAGAGTGTGCTTCACCGCGACGATAGCGTCGAGCCGACGGCGGTTCATTTCATCGTTGGTCCAATCGTACAGCGCCAGCGTGCCCCGCAGAACCTCAGGATTGTCCATCATGCTGAGGAAGTTTGAGCCGAGGTGGCTCATCACCCGCCAGTGAAAACGATCGTTTGCAGGGGGATACAGCGGCATCGTCGGTGCCGTGACGTTCAGTACCCTGACGGGCACCTTCCCGGTTTTGACCACCCTGTCCAGCAGGGTACTTTCCAGTGCCTTACGCGGAAGCTGACCATTGGTACCGGTGATCCGCATCGAGAGCGACTCTGGTTTCTCAGACAGCAGCTCCAGTTCGAACGAGCGGCCGCCGAGGATCAACCAGGTGTCATACAGCCCGGAGGGACCCCGCTTCACACGGGTATGGAAATAACGCTCTGGTGCATCGTGGCGCATCATTCCGCCACGGTGCCGGAAGCTGGTGAATGGCACATAGGGGTGTTTGCCATTCTTCACCGCGCCATGGATATTATCGACACTGTAAATCTCGGTGTGACCATCCTGAAGACGCAACGGCCTGAGCAGATATTCATTCTCCAGTGGATCAAGGGTCAGCGGATCGGCTTCCAGGGTAAAGAGATTGATAACTGGTACACAGTGCAGCCGGAAGTTTTCCGTTTCAAAAGGCAGATCGGATGACCAGGCTTCACTTAGCACGATGTCGATTTCAAACCAGGAGCTGGCTTCAGTGAGTCCGATGGTGTCGAGACCGCGCAGCTCCACAAACATAAATTTCGGACGGAAGCTGAAATACTCCAGCAGCAGTTGGT
This sequence comes from Klebsiella sp. BDA134-6, assembly GCF_015601345.1. Lineage (NCBI taxonomy): Bacteria > Pseudomonadati > Pseudomonadota > Gammaproteobacteria > Enterobacterales > Enterobacteriaceae > Klebsiella > Klebsiella sp. BDA134-6. Next base: position 2,590,660 of record NZ_CP064784.1, on the reverse strand, counting down.
AACCGCTGAAGGCTGTATCTGCTTTCTTCCACAGGCCGTCATTGTCGTCAAAGCCCATGGGTTTGCACCAGCCATCAAACTGATGACGTTCGGTGTATGTCCCTGCATGGCGGGCATACATGGCGTGGACGCGACGGGTCATTGCCAGATGCAGCGCAGAGCTAACCGGACTCTCTGCGTTAAGGAATATGGCGACCTTGTCGATCCCGGCTTTACTCCAGTCCACTTTTTCAGGGCATTCGAGGCGCAGACGGATAGCAGAGCGGCCATCGGTTTCCGTGTGCAGGCGCGCGTCCGCAAGATGAAGTGGTTGTAGCGGTACATCGCGGGTCGTCCGGTACTGACAGGCGGTTTTATGCGGCCCGACAGGCCGTGACAGAACGGAGAAGCCTTCCGCCAGCATTTCGGCCTGACGCAGACTACGCCAGTCAGGGGAGAACTCAACGATGGCCAGCGACGGGATGGTCCGCATATAGTGCGGCCACAACAGACTCACGAGCCCTTCGGTCAGTTCCGGCAGGTCATCATCCAGCTTTTCACGCAGACGACCCATCAGGAAGGCAAAGCCTTCAAACAGACGTTCCACGTAGGGATCGCGGGCGCCGGGTTTATCTAGATTAAGCATCGCAGCCCGATCCGGATGGGCGAGGGCAAACTCTTTACCGGCTTCTCGCAGGTAGCGCATCTCTGCTTCGTAATAGCGCAGGGTTAAATCATCCATGCACGGCATTCCTGAAAATGATTAAAAAAAACATTAGCCACAGAGCACCATGGCGCGGGCCGGATCGATGGCGATCAGACCCGCCAGTAGCGTATCCATCTCAGGCATCAGACGGGCTTTATCGGATTCGCTGCGACCGGCTTTCAGGCGCAGCAGTTTCAGGCGGCGAGCCTGGACTTCAAACAACAGTGCAGGTTCCCAGTCTTCCAGCGTCAACTGCGGCGCACTGGTGGTCAGTTCGCCAAGAAGATGAAGCGCCATATCGTTTCGACCATACTGCTCTGCCACCCGGGCCATCAGCAGGCGTATCAGCCAGCGATGGCGTGGTGTGTCCATCCCCGGTCGGGACTGGAGCCAGGCAAGCGCCGCCTCAGGTCCTTCCGCGTCACCTTTTTCCATAGCTTCGGATTCAAGAAGCAGCACATCGTCAGACTGGCTATTAACAACGGTGGCCGGTTCATCACCGTACAGCTGGCCTTCCTCATTCACTTTTTCAGCGATCCAGGCGGTGGTGACTTCATCAGCGAAGGAAGTTCCGTCATTCCATGCCAGCCCTTCAAGGCCAGGAAGGCGCTGAAGAAGAAGCCGCAGATCGAGAAGGACGGAGTTTGTCCAGGCATCCCACGGGTGACCGGCATGGCTGAGCCCCTGCCAGAGATACCACTGGAGATCGAGCCAGAAATGATTCACTCCCTCGCAAAACATCTGGCTGGCCTGCTCAACCAGTTCAGTCCAGTTTTTCTGAAGGTAGAGCCGCTTGAGTTGAGCCCGGTACTCGGCCTTCGGTGGTACCAGACGGGTGCGCCCGCTACTGTCCAGCGGAGGGATCTGTTCGACCGTATCCCAACGCACGGTCTTTATCAGCCGGTGAGACGCCAGCCAGCCCTGCGGCTGCTCGCTCAGCCAGCGGGAAAGTAACTTTGCCTGGTCGAGTAAATCGCGGCCGGATTTTACCGCTGACAGTTGTGGTGAATCCGAGTGGGCAGCTTCACGCCCGTGCTCCTGAGTACTGCTGTTCTGGGGGACCAGCGCTTCCATACCACCCGAACGTGCCAGGCGGTTTTCAAGCGCGGTACAAATCCCTGCAAAGGACGGTTTCTCGGCTTCCGGCCAGTCTGCCACTGTGGATTCAAGCAGGCTTATGGCTCCCGCCGTCATACCGGCATCATTGCAGTCGACTTCCGGCCATAACAGCAGTGCATCAATCACTTTTACACTGTTCAGCCACTCCAGCGCCGCTTTCCGGGCAGTGGGGCGCCGGGGATGGCAGGCCTGCCCGTAGCGGGTCAGCATCGCAGCAAGAAGCAGTAAGCCTTCGGACAACCCTTTTTCACCGTCGCGACTGAGTCGGGCCTGCACGTACCAGGTCACAACACGTATGTCTTTGGCACATTCGCAAAGACACTTCTGGGCCAGCTCGCACAACAGCGCTGAATCAGTACCTGAAATCTTATTGATCTCTTCACGCATCAGCTGAAAATTATCATCGTATGCGGGGTCATCCCCGGTTTCAGACCCGGAGGTGAACGGGTGTAGCCAGTTATCCCAGAGTGGCAGGGCATCATTTGCCCGGGAGATAAGACGCTGTCTTTCTTCCTGGCTGGTGGCGCAGGCATTTAACAGATCTTCCGGTGAACTCATTCTTTATCCCTTTTGTTAGTCTCTTTCATAAACCTCACAACCGCTTCCAGAGAATCGTCGTTATGGGCTATTTCCCCATCGTTACCGGCGCTCTTCAGCGCCAGCCGCGACGCTGAAGATAGTGTCGGGCAGCGTGAATCCCTGAAGCTTCAGTAAGGCAAGCGGACCGTCGCCGAGCTCGCTGCGCATGACGAACTTCAGCGGATTCCCGTCCGGGGTGATCCACACCAGTTGCGTCCGGCTGGCATCAAGAGGCGTGATCAGGGCTTTGTCCAGCAGGCGAATGAAGCCCCAGTTGCCCTGGTGACTGACGTAGAGTTGCATACCACTGCTTACACTACGCCAGCTGAGCGACACGCCTGGAAAGTAAGTATTCCCAGGCCAGGTGAAGCTCTGCCAGCTTTCCATCTGATTGAAGTAATCCAGGTTCTGCTCATCGAGGGTAAGCTGCACTCTGGCAACATCCCGTGAAGGACGCGCCATCAGTTCGAAGTGAACCCCCGCATCGCCCTGAGAAAACACGATATCTGACAGGTCCGCCAGCTGATTAATCGCCCGGAGAAAATCCGGGCTGACAACCATTCCCTGGCTTGCGGAAGGATCAACGACCCAGCGACTCCCCTCCTGGTGGAGGATCCCGCCAAGATTAGTTTTCAGGAAGGTAGTGATTCGGCCCGAGTCGCTACGCAGGAACTGAGCCAGTAACGGCAGGGAGGCATCGCTGCCGGTGGCTTTAAACGGGTACCGCCCCGCAAAGGCCTTGTTCCACTGTTCGACAATGCTTGTCTGCCAGCGGGCATTGAGGCTACCTGCAGCCGGAGCAAGTATCTGTCTCCAGGCCAGATCCAGCGGTTGCACAAACAATGACTGGCCGAACCCGTTCCACTCCTGACCCAAGCTCGCCGCCACCAAACTGCTATAGTCACGCGTATCGGTCAGATCGATAGCTTTACCCTGGAACACAGTCTGGGCCAGCATCTGCGACATAGCCTGCGGATCCGGGGCGCTGGTGACCTGCTGAAGCTTCAGCCGCACCTGGGTAACGCGGGCCAGCCAGGACTGGAAACTAAGGTTACCGTTGGTACCCGTGCCCTCTTTACCTTCCATGAATCCCGTCAGTGGTCCAAAAACATCCTCCAATGGACTTTTCGGCCCCTGCGCCTGCTCAATGAACTGTCGGGTATATTTTTTCCGGCCAACCAGTTTTTTCGCTGAATCCACTATCGAATCAGCCAGTGCCTCACCCTTCTCTCCTGTTTTTCCTTGCCAGGCCAGCGTATTCATCAGGGCCACAAGCGGAGACTGACGGATATCACCGATCAGACTTAGCTGGGCAATGGCTTCAGAAAGAGACGTGGCTTCCTGCCACTGAATACTGTTGACCATGTTCAGCCAGGCATTACCAAAATCGGTAAAGTAGCGTTCTGTCAAGCGGGCCTTCAGCGCCTCCGGGGAGATATCACTTCCTGCCTGGTGCGTTTTATCCGTCAGGACCCAGTCGATTTCATCACGTCGTGTCTTGACGACCTCGTTAATTGCATCCTGGACCTGCTCTTCCCAGGCCTGGCGCGTAAACATTCCGGGGACGATTTCGTCAGTGCTGAATACTGTTGAGGCATCGGTGTCGCCGGTCATATCTGCAAGCGTCAAATCAGGCCAGTTGCTGGCCACGCGCTTAAGCATGTCCTGATATAACCCGGACTCAGCGTTCCGCTGGCCAATCTGCTTGAGCAGGATCTGACGGACCGTGCTTATTAATTCAGCGTCAGGCTTAATTTTCCATTCCGGATGTGCCGGGAGGTTTTGCGCATAAAAGCCCAGTAGTTTTGGGGCTATGTCCTGCCATGTGCCATCCGGCACATTCTGGCGTTTCGGTAAGGCTTTCAGGACGTTTTTTGCCAGCCAGCTAGCGTCCGCTTTATCCGGACGGGCCAGCATCAGATAACTTTTGAGCACGTCGTAGGTATGCTGTGTGCCCTGCGTACGTGCATCGCTGGCTGGAGGAAGTTGCACAAACGCATTCAGCTGCTGCCTGAGACTATCTGCTGTGGCATCCCTCATCAGCTGCGCGTTGTTTTTCGCATACAGGGGCCAGAATGCGGCCAGCGTATCGCTGTCCTGATTAAGACCAAAACGGGTGTACCATGGAGCGCCGGTCGCCTCACGATGTTGCAGACGGGCAATAGCTTGCTGGAGGACGAGCTGGTTGTGCAGGCGTTCAGCAAGTGGTTTTGCGGTATCCGCTGCCTGCCTCGCCGTTTCCTGCGCCTGATAAATCTGGGTACGGTTAACGATCAGGGACAGCAGGGTACCAGCCCCCCACAGAACAATCAGGGAAAGCAGAATTAACCGCAGCATCTTCAGCCAGTCGATGCCCAGCTTCCTGCCGCTGATGGCATCACAGTCATCAATGACGGCTTTCCATGTCGGTGTGTCGAGGTGCGTGTTCGGTACCGTTCCGGCAACGGCCAGTTCAGGGCTGAACATGACACCGCGTAAACGCCAGGCCGCAGATCCCTGCATCAACCCGCTGAGCAAAACAGTCAGACTGGCTTTCAGTTCGTGTTGCAGACGGGAAGATAACTGAAGCAGGCCGTTATGGGCCGGATTATTCTGTATTTGTGCCATACCGGCTTTTTGCAGGCGCTGAGACAGCGTAGTCAGGGCCTTATCCGCCTCTTTTACAGTGCCTTCCGGTCCGAATATCACCCCTGTCGCAGCCGTTTCCGCGTCCTGCTGAGCACCTGTAGCGTTGTCAGTCAGCCACAGCCAGACAGGCGCCTGCCAGCCCAGCAGGTGGTCGGCTTTCTGTCGGCAACGCAAGAAGGCATCCCGCTCGCTGTCCGTCGGGAGGGCTGAGATACTCATCACCTGAACGATGCCATCAACCGGCAGGCCGGGGCGCAGACGCTTCAGTTTTGAAAGGAAGATCTCATCCGGAAGTGACTGCGCGTCACCGCCATAAATCAGGACGTTACCGTCACCTTCCTGCCACAGATCATGACACAGGCCCGGGGCCGCTTTCTGGACGTCGTCCGGGTTGCCCATCACCAGCAGGAGTCGCACTTTACGCTGCCAGCGGCGTCCATAGCGAAAGCGCAGGTGTTCAGACACAACGTCTTCGCTGAAAACCGGTTCATCGTCGTCGTCTTCACCAGGAATAGGGGTCGTCAGCGGAGCGCCACTCTCAGCCTTTTTCTGACCCCACTGGAAATACAACCCGGATTTACCGGCGAAGTCGAAAGCCTTCTCAGTCAGCCAGCCTAGTAAAAACAACGCAGCAACCATAACGGCGCATAATGTGAGTATGCGCTGGCCATCATAGGGCCCGAAGCCGGTGGCAGAGGCCACACTTTCCGGAAAGGCATAAAACAAAAATGCCACGATGACCGTCAGGAAAAAGGCGACAGTTACAACGGAGCCGATGAGAGTTTTTACTTTTACCTTAGACATTCCTGGGCGATTCCTTGCGAACTTCTTCTTTGGTGATGACGGCGATCCAGACGTCGTCTTTGTCAGCGGTGGGTTGTGCGGCGATAACCTGCGGGCCATTATCGTTACATGCAGCAGAGGCAAGAATAATAGCAAGCCAGGGGGCGGCGCATCTGGCATATCCCAGAGCGGGATCAATACCATGATTGTCTTTTGACAAGCTGAATGTCACCCCGTGATCTTCACAAGCCATATTCCATCCACTTCCGCCTGAAAGGACTGGTCCTGTATACCAGGCTGCTTTTAATATTTCAGGGGCTGTTGCGGCCCATAAAAGTGCCCTGTCCAGCGTTTTTATAAGCCCGGTTTCCAGGCCCCTTTCAGGGCGGTGGAGACATACGGCATCAGGATAACCAACAGCCTTACGGTTGCTGAGCACCACAAGGGTTATGGCATCGGCGTCGCCTTCATCAGGCTGCGCTGGCAATGAAAACGTTACTCCTGCAAGGATGCCTGGAGTATCCCAGCGCTGGTCCAGCCAGGCATCAAACCCCGCCAGACCTTTGCCCGAAAGGAGCCTGAAAACCCGCCCGGTTTTGGTAGTGAGTTTATTTCTGAAGTGCTCCTCCAGTTTGGGTCGGATATCCTCGTCACAGTCCAGCATCAGGCAGCAATGAACATCCTTCGACAGAGTGTCGGTAATTTTTTGTACATGGGAAACGAGTGTTGACGTGGCGGAGATAAGTTCTGTATCCAGATCTGTCTGAAAACTGGCTAAGGCTGCATACCTGACAGCGGCTTTGGAACCCCGTGGCGTTGAGGCCTCTGAAGCTGGAACGGTATGATTAAGTGCTTTCACCAGTGCACCAGCACTATTTCCTGAATAGTGTTGAACGTATGTATCGAGTATCCAGGCACAGCGCTGGCCCCGACGAGTTTCGCGATCAATAAGCGCTTCGCGTTCCACATTCCGGGACTCAGCCCCCACCTGCTCTGCTTTGTATGCAAACCGGCGCAGGGAGAAAAGCAGTCCCCAGAGACAGAAAGGCAATCCCAGGGCAGTAAACCAGAAAATAAAGCCAGTGCGTTCTGTCGTCCAGTTCCAGAGCGTTAGAGCAATCCCTACTGACATGACAAATGCCAGGAACAGCAGCCATCGGCGGGTATCAGGTCGTGGAACCTTCGCCGCCTTTTCAGGGATGGTATCAAGCAGGACTGGCATACTCAGGCAACCCTGGCAGGAGCAAAAGAACTGATCAATGTGCAGCCACAGCCACATCTATGACCGTGAAAGGCAACCGGGATCCCGTTATCAAGATAATCAGGGTTGCCTTCGATGATAGTTGTCGGACCATGTCCCGGTATCGGGCAGGAAACCATATCTCCTTTACGCGCCACGCCAATCCCACCAAATATCATGGTGCCAGAACAGGTCATGACTGAACCACCGTGAGTGGTCTTGTCGCCTTTTCGAATAATTTGCAACATTTGTATCTCCATTAATTTATTGCATACAGGGCAGAATAAATTAATATTTATTACTCAAGTGTCTCAATCCTGACCCAGAAAATAAGATGTAAACCTTTTTATAAATTTTATGTTTTCCTGCTAGGAACAATGATTCTCAAGTATGTATTTTTTACAGAGATCGCGTTTTTATACTTAAATGAATTATTTTTTGCATTATAATCAGATAAATTTAAATTATTGTCTAAAATCGCATTGGTATGAATATTCCCTTTTTTATCATATGTATATCCATATACTTTATAATAATCACCTTCGTCCATGCTTCCTCCCCAGGAGACCAGACCAATGATATTCATTCCTGAATTAATATCAATAAAAATAACAAATTACCTCATTAATAAAACCAAACACCAGGCGTTTTTTTGTGACACGACTAAGATAACTAATATTGTGTATCCGATTCGATTACTACGTCAGCACTATTATTTTTATACTTAATGGAATAGCGGATAGACTCATTTTCTTGTTCAATTATTATCTCTAGCGTGTTGCGATCAGTCCATTGATAAATGGTATATCCTCCATCAACAGGGTATTTAATATTTTTACTCGGCAACTTTTCCTTTAACGCATGTTGATAATGACTGAGCGCACGAATATTGGAATACACTTCAGCTATGGATTTATGACTAAACTGACAGCTATATTTACATCTTCCATCGTAGGCCGCGCCTACCGCAGCGTCTTTACAGTATTGCCAAAAATCAATTTTATCTTTATTCCCCGATGTTACATTCCCAGTTTTTTTCTTCATGAACACCACATAGTCTTGTTCAGAGAAAAACAAATTCCCCTTAGCCTCTATGAGTTCACTGTACGGTTCGGGACATTCTTCACCGGGCCTGAGAGATGTCAGGACAATAATATCATCCGTCAGAGGCATTCCTTCCTGTGAAAATAGTGCCTTATACATTGCCACCGTATCTTTAGAGTAAAAATAAGAAAACAATGTTTTATTTATTCTCACGAAATTGATAGAGCAGATATTTCCTTTTTCCAGTAGGGAATTCTGAATGGTGAGAATGTTTGAATCAGTGACGATCTCAACCTGTCGAAACTGCGTTGTCAGATTGCGAACCCTGTCCGCATCCGTCATTCCTAAGACAGTAGAACTGGAGACTTTATCAAAAACCCATACATCCTTTGCCTCACTCACCTGGATACGAGCGCTAAATGATAAAACAAAGAGGATGTAAATCCATAATAGCTTTTTATTCACAATAGCATTCCTTGTATTACATTCTGTCAATGAGAAGAATCATAAACATTGTTATTGAATAAATCCCACTCTTTCCTACGGCGCGTCACCAGGCCAGTGGTACCGTCATTGGTAATATCGAGGAATTCGTCCGCTGCACCAGCATAATCTCCGCTATTAAGTTTCGATTTGAGTAAAGGTGCTTTGCGTAAGGAACCGAGATTGAACAAAAGGCTTACCAACGCATCAAACTCGTACTGATAGAGATTCACCGTTACTGAACTCTTAAGTTCATTTACATATGTGGGCAGTCTTTCTTCAAAAAGTTCATCGGCGCGGGCACACGTGATGCCGTCTTTAAATTCGTCTGACAGAACGATATCCTCACACTTGCGCCTTGCAATTAAGTGACCATAACCAATGGTGCAATAGCCCTCTGAATCATTATAAGGTTTTGACTTAAATGACTCCCATCCTTTGATAAACGCTTTTCCTTCATCTGAAACCTGTAACTGGTTTATATCAATCCGGTTTCCATTTTTGACATTTTCACTGAAAGTGTTCTCGTAACCTTCGCGCAATATTTCCAACGGATCACGTAAGTCATTTCGTCTTCTGTAAGGGAGATCTAATGTATTGTTTGGAGGCGATTCAGACTCATTTCCAGGATAGTATTCAAAATGTAGCATATAAACAGTCTGCCCCGCTATAATGCGGGGATGCCTGTTTGTTTCTGGAGAAATCATTAAACCTGTTTTAGCTATTATACTACCTTGACTCACGTTATCCCCTACATTAACAGTAATACTATTAGGATCAACCTCTCCATAACGTGCAAAAAAACGTCTGTTATCATTCGTTTTATGCTCGATTGTTATTTGTGATGTTCCCATATAATAAGCTGTAATGCTTTTGACTGTTCCGTCACAAACAGCGACAACTTCTGTCGAAGGTTCTGTATACAAATCACGAGCAGCATGTTTACGACTCCCTCCGCTTCGATTTCGACCAAATATGGCCTGAGAGGCATTGCTGTCACTTAAAGATGCAGCCCAGTAATAATTTTTCCAGACTCCATTAATATCATTCTTCGGTTTGACTTTAAGCGGAAATATAATCAATTTCTGATCGTTTGAGATAGCATCTAAAAACACTACCGGATGCATATGCCACGGCTCCGGCCCCAGCGACACGCCCTTTTCCGACACCGCCTTCATCCACGTCATTTTATCCAGAAACGCTTCCAGATACGTTTTCCACAACGGCGCATCTGTGGTTAAGGTATCCAGGTATGTCTTCCACAGCGGGTCATCCTTGCCGTAATACCATTCACTGGCGTGCTTCGCAATCACACGGTATAAGCAGTCACGATAGGAGACATTATGCACCGCCTGAAGATACTCCTGCTCCGAGTAATACCCGTCATGGTTATCGTCTATCAACGCCAGCAATCGCTGGTAGTTATATTTGTTCAGGGCATGATTGGTGCGCGTTTCATCCTGTGCCGCTTTATACAACTGCTCCAGAATACCCTTCACCACGTTATTCGGTTGTTTTATTCCATCAATCAGGTCAAAACTTTCCGGAGCCTTATTCAGTGTGACAAATCCGAGCTCACCAAGCGCATACTGCGATACTTTCTGAACACTGGCTGCGGCCAGCCAGCCATCTTCAGGACGTATCTGATAATATGCCGCATCCTTGTTACTGCTCAGCGTATTCCCCTCAGCATCAACGCCAGGGACTTTTGCCAGTGTCAGAATACCCGATATCTTTGTTTTACGACTGCCCGCAACCATTCCCCGCTCACCCTTTTCAAACAATGGTGCATCAGCTTTCCAGGTCAGATACACCGGCGCATCCTCTCCTGCTCTTCCGGGATTAGTGATGAACTTCTCCATATCATCCATGCTCAGGCACTCTATATGTACCTGGTAGCGCGAGCGTTTGCCGTTTTCTTCCGGTAGCTGATAAAAGCCCATATGCCCAAGACTGTCTCCGGCATTGACCGCTACAGGCGCTGAAGGTACATACACATCATTAAAAACGGGTTCACTACCGGATGTTGCCGGTGCAACCGGTGTCAGACTGTCGCAGTCTGATACTACCCATACCCGATCGCCCTTTTTCAACTTATCCTTATCCCGGCCCAGAGTGACCAGACTGAATGTTTTTGCTACATCGCCTGGATTTTTACCTGGACGGATGACCTGCTGTGCGGTATTACTGGGTTCACCGGATGCCCGTTTACTGGATTAGCTTCATATAAAAGATGAAGGGATAGCTTTTATTCCCTGTTGCATTTGACCATACTCCTTTAAATTTCCCATTGTCTAACAGACCATCAAACGTTTCTATTCCTTCAGGGACAGAGGCTGACAGCGTCAGCTTCTTACCGTTCCGACGACCGGTTACATTTATTTTCTTCTTCATTTTTTCATAAAAATAAAAACCAGAAACGTTATTGTTATTATATTCGAGATACAGGCCTATTCTGAATTTTTCGTTTAACTTACCTATGTAATTAGTTGAGTCAGATGCAATATCACAGTCACTTAAACAACCAATATCATTCAAATTTATAGAATCAATATCTTTATTATCAAGCAAAATTACAGGAAGCTGTTTTTTTTCAACACCATTAATAAATTGCGATAGATGAAATAAGATATCACTTCCTATATATTTATTTGGGGTGTATGCTAACTTAACTTGATTAACACATAATTCTGAGGCCGCTTGTAACAATAAGCCATCTTTTTTTTCAGGGATTTTTCCTGCCGATGTATCACATTCCTTGCCAGACCATTTCTTTACGTTATTACTGAAATCAATAGAACTCTCAATATAATAATATGTTACAGGTGAAAGGACTTTGTTTTCATACTTAAATGTAATAAACTCTATAGCCTTGGTGTTATCAAAATACTCTTTTGAAAAAACATATCTGTCTCCATACTTTTGCAAAGAGACATTTCCTGTCGTTTCATTCATATCAAAATAAGGGAGTATTTTTTTCCATTTTCAGTATCTGCCAATTCAACTTTGTAAGATACATCATTAATATTCCGTTCCATTTTCATAAAAACATCGCAAGAAGTACTTCCCTTTAGAGAACAGTCAGTGACATCTAAGTCAGCGTCTGCATGTACATAAAAGGAGCATAAAGATAAAACAAGGCACAACGCACTACTACATTGTTTCATTTATTATCACCTCAAATAATTCAGCGTAATCTTTAAACTCGTCAGCTTTATCAGGAATACCATCTCGATAACCATTAATGATTAACCTTGCATTAAAGTAATCCTTTTTACCTGCTCCCAAATAAGTTTCTAATGTATGCCCAGCCCTGAAGTCACCATCTTTCATACCTTTCATCATAATTGAAACAGCCGTGCTAATTTCAAGACAAAGATCTGGATTGGTAACTATATCAATACCTGTTAATGATTTGAATTTCTCATAGGCAATTTTCCATGTTAACTGAACCAAACCACGCCCGCGATATTTATACCCATCACCAATATCTGTGTTGTGGTGCAATATAGCTCTTTGTCGGTTAGATGCCGTTGGACCTGAACCATAATCAACTTCCGCCTTGTCATATGAAATATTTTCACTAATTGGTTTGAAGAACAATTTCTGTCTATAGGCATAAGACTCTATTCTTATTGTAGCAAGCATATAAGAAACAAACTTTTCATTAAAATCGTAAAAATTCTCATAATATTGATTCTTCATTTCATTTAAAAGATTTCGCAATGACTCTTCAGAGTCCGGAGTCAATTCTGGGATTGTTATTTTAGTTCCTCGATCATAGAACCCAAAAACTACAGAATGTCTTTCTTTATACTTTTGAATGAATTTTTCGATATCAAACCATTTAGATGAACTATTCATCGCCTCCAAAAATATTATTGGATGCATATGCCACGGCTCCGGTCCCAGTGCCACACCCTTTTCCGACACCGCCTTCATCCACGTCATTTTATCCAGAAACGCTTCCAGATACGTTTTCCACAACGGCGCATCCGTGGTTAACGTATCCAGATAGGTCTTCCATAATTGATCGTCCTTGCCGTAGTACCATTCACTGGCGTGCTTCGCAATCACACGGTATAAGCGGTCACGATAGGAGACATTATGTACCGCCTGAAGATACTCCTGCTCCGAGTAATACCCGTCATGGTTATCGTCTATCAACGCCAGCAATCGCTGGTAGTTATATTTGTTCAATGCGTGAGTAGTACGGGTTTCATCCTGTGCCGCTTTATACAACTGCTCCAGAATCCCCTTCACCACGTTATTCGGTTGTTTTATTCCATCAATCAGGTCAAAACTTTCCGGAGCCTTATTCAGTGTGACAAATCCGAGCTCATCAAGCGCATACTGCGAAACTTTCTGAACGCTGGTCGCCGCCAGCCAGCCACCTTCCGGGCGTATCTGATAATATGCAGCGTCCCTGTTACCGGTCAGCGTGTTCCCCTCAGCATCAGCGCCTGGTACTTTTGCAAGCGTCAGGATCCCCGGAGCCTTTGTTTTTCGACCGCCTGATGTTATTCCGGTATCGCTCTTGTCAGATAATGGGGTATCGGCTTTCCAGGTCAGATACACCGGCGCATCCTCTCCTGCTCTTCCGGGATTAGTAATGAACTTCTCCATATTATCCATGCTCAGGCACTCTATGTACCTGGTAGCGCGAGCGTTTGTCGTTTTCTTCCGGTAGCTGATAAAAAACCATATGCCCGAGACTGTCTCCGGCATTGACCGGTACAGGCGCTGAAGGCACATACACATCATTAAAAACAGGTTCGCTACAGGATGCTGCCGGTGCAACCGGCGTCAGACTGTCGCCGTCTGACACTCCCCATACCCGGTCGCCCTTTTTCAGCTTATCCTTATCACGACCCAGCGTGACCAGACTGAACGTTCTTGCTGCATCGCCAGGACTTTGGCCACTACCATTAGATAATACATCCGTTAAGGTAGCATATTCTTAAAATATTCCGTTTCTTCCTTGTAACCTTTAGTTAAACAATTATTGACTTCAGAAATTTCCGCATCAGTACCATGTGATTCTGATGTCTCCAGTAAACATCTTTTTTCAATGGTAATATCCCATGACGCCCTAAGGGAATCAATTAAATGTTTTTTTTCTGGGTTATCGTTCGCTTGATTTTGTTGGGCTTGCGTTAATAACGATATAGCATCCTCCTTCAATCTTTCGGACTTGGAGTTAATTTCCAACAATTGTTTATTTTCAGCATCATTAAAAGCAGCAAAAACATTTAATGAATAAAAAGTAAAAATGCAAATCAACAACACTTTAGTTTTCATAAAAAGAAATCCTTTGATTAAATCTTTCTTCTGGAACATTTAGCCAATTGCTTCGGGTAGATAAAACATTACCGAACGAGTTTAAATCCCCTGAATATGCATACCGTTGCATAAGAGATCTGGCATGGGGTGTATAATCACCTCTATAGCGGAGATCAATAAGTACTTCTTTTATTTTCTCTGGTATATCGTTCCATGCTTGCTCTGGTGTTGCTTGAGGATTTGGGTGATAGACACGAATCGTATTTAGCTTCTGGCATATTCTTTTAACATCGTCTTCTAGCCTTTGATAACTAATCATAAACATATCATATTGCTGTTTTCTGGTTATCGTAGAGTTCCGTATATCTTCAGAAGCTGAGTTAAACCTTGATTGGGCATCTAGCCCAGATAAACCCTGAGAACCGACAAGCCAAGATTTTAATAGTTTGGCAATACCTATCTGAGTAAGGTCAGCATTTGCCGTAGTTTGTTGTCCAAGATCATACCCACGCCCAATTGTCACACCTGATACTCCGCCTGGCCAATGAATTTTACGACTAAACCATGGGCTAGTATTAATATCATTTCCCTCAGCATCGAAAGTAAGCTGCCCTTTCGGTACTTTTAACCAATTAAGAGCCATCTCATTTTCGTCCATCATTGAACTCAAAAACACCATCGGATGCATATGCCACGGCTCCGGCCCCAGCACAACGCCCTTTTCCGACACCGCCTTCATCCATGTCATCTTATCCAGAAACGCTTCCAGATACGTTTTCCACAACGGCGCATCTGTGGTTAAGGTATCCAGGTATGTCTTCCACAGCGGGTCATCCTTGCCGTAATACCATTCACTGGCGTGCTTCGCTATCACACGGTATAAGCGGTCACGATAGGAGACATTATGCACCGCCTGAAGATACTCCTGCTCCGAGTAATACCCGTCATGGTTATCGTCTATCAACGCCAGCAATCGCTGGTAGTTATATTTGTTCAATGCGTGAGTAGTACGGGTTTCATCCTGTGCCGCTTTATACAACTGCTCCAGAATCCCCTTCACCACGTTATTCGGTTGTTTTATTCCATCAATCAGGTCAAAACTTTCCGGAGCCTTATTCAGTGTGACAAATCCGAGCTCATCAAGCGCATACTGCGAAACTTTCTGAACGCTGGTCGCCGCCAGCCAGCCACCTTCCGGGCGTATCTGATAATATGCAGCGTCCCTGTTACCGGTCAGCGTGTTCCCCTCAGCATCAGCGCCGGGAACCCTTGCAAGCGTCAGAATACCCGGCGCCTTTGTTTTTCGACTCCCCGCAACCATCCCCCGCTCACCCTTATCAAATAATGGTGCGTTGGTTTGCCAGGTCAGATATACCGGTGCATCTTCTCCTGCTCTTCCGGGATTGGTGATGAACGTCTCCATATCATTCATGCTCAGGCATTCTATATGTACCTGGTAGCGTGAGCGTTTGCCGTTTTCTTCCGGTAGCTGATAAAAACCCATATGCCCAAGACTGTCTCCGGCATTGACCGGTACAGGCGCTGAAGGTACATACACATCATTAAAAACGGGTTCACTACCGGATGTTGCCGGTGCAACCGGTGTCAGACTGTCGCAGTCTGATACTACCCATACCCGATCGCCCTTTTTCAACTTATCCTTATCCCGGCCCAGAGTGACCAGACTGAATGTTTTTGCTACATCGCCTGGATTTTTACCTGGACGGATGACCTGCTGTGCGGTATTACCGGGCTCGTATGAAAGCGGAAAATCGGCTACCAGACTGCCTGCATTTTTATATTGGAGAACATCGTCACTGCTCAGATAGTACGCCCAGTTTGTACGCGAAGTGCAGTTCACAACGCCTTCTGACTCATTAGTGTAAGCCAGAGAACATTTTGCCCACCAGGACGGAACAGGCACCGATTCTGTTGCTTTCAGATACCCCTGGTCTGATACCGTCCAGATTCGGGTGCCTGCGGCAAGTGTTTCTCCTTCTGTATTCTTCGTCTCACGGGTAATGGTTACTTTGGTAAACTGACGCTGGTCGCTGCTGCGGGTCACAATAGTGTCACTCAGCGTGACTACGGTGTCTTTCCCCAGTTTTCCGGCTGCGCGCCCTGCCTGCAAATCTTCCGCACTGGAATAATAGCGCTGAACGCCAGCCACTTTTCTGTCCGCCAGGCTGCCCTGTTGTTTATAAGCAGCATAAGGCGCCAGATTCATATACAGCGTGAAAAATGTCAGTCCGCTCTCTGCTGTATCACCCGGCTGGATATAATGTTTCACCAGCACAAAAGAGGTCGAAAGGAACAGTTTTTCACCGCGCCATTCAATCGCAGCACTCTCATAGTCCTTACTGAGGCGCCAGGCAACTATCTCACCATCCGCCATACAACGAATAAATTGCTCCCCTTTATAAAGCTCACGACAATACTCATTCTCAGCTTCGCTGTCAGTACTCAGAGCGCACCATGGAATAGTGGTATCAGTAATATGGATACCGCCATGCCACATTCCCTGACTTCCCACCAGATACAGTCCATGAGCTTTCTCCTCCGACCATCGATAACAACTCTTCCACAGAGGAAAAGGGATGACCATTTTTGTTTGACGGTACGGGGTAACTGATTTTGGGTAGCTTTGCAGTCATAAATTACCTTCCATATTATTCACTCGTCCATTTGGCGGAATTTTTGGTCGTGACCGTCACGTCTGTCATTTTAAAGTCCGGTGTTTCCAGTGGCAGACTGCTGCCAATCCCAGGCACCAGATAGCTCGCTACCTTCATCACCATCATCCCCTCGGAACCATGCTCAATACCGTTCTTACTCAGCCTCAGGTAAGACCCACCACCGTTCAGTGTCAGGGCTTCCGGGGTGCTGATAATAATTTCGTCTTCACTACTGGTCACCGTCAGCTGCTTTTCAGAAAACAGGGCCATCGTGTTGTGCTGAGCCTGAATCTCGATGTCTCCCTGGTTGGCAACAAGCTTTGCCCCTTCTTTATGCACAAACAGCCCAAGCGCTTTTTCAACGCTCACCGACAGATTTTTCATCGCACCGATATCAAGATGTTGACCGGCATTGATCAGGGTATTGCGGGTGCTGCTGAGCTGAAGGTGTTCACCTGAGGTCAATGCTACCCCCTGCGGCGCGCTACCCAGCAGCACCGCTGACTGGAGGTCTTTGATTTTGTCGGTCACGAGACAAATCTGGGTATTGATGTCACAGACCAGGGCTCCGGCGGCTTCAGCGGCGCTGTTCAGGGCCTGCATCTGGCTGTTGGCCTGGTTAATCTGACTTATCGCAGGGGCCATTTCCAGCACCGGCCCCTGGGCTTTGGCCTGGGCATCCGCCGTCAGGAACAGCCCTTTTGCCGCACGTACAGCGCCATGCTCATCCGTTCGCAGTTCAAAACCGGCCCCGCGTTTTTCACGCTGACCGTTAACCAGGTGTCCCAGGTTCAGCTGCGTTTTGCCGTATTCCGTTGCGAGCTTGATATGCTCTTCCTGGCGCTTATCCTCCATCCGCAGCTTATTGTTCGCCGGGGTACGCCACACGTTCCGCGTATGATTGTCACTGGTGACATGGTCCGGATGTTCTGAATCATGCAGGGCATAGGCGATGTAGGGACGATCCGGGTCTCCGCCGTCAAAAACGACGGCCACTTCCGTTCCGTCGATAAGCGGGGAGTGGAATCCGTAGGTATCACCAGCATAGGGTTTAGCCAGTCGCAGCCATAAATAGGCATAACCCTGTTCAGGACTGCTGCGGTCAAAGTCCAGTTTTACCCGGTAACGTCCTTCCGGGTCGAGCCAGGAATAAGTGTCGCCTTTCTGCGTGCTTTCCACCCGGGCAGGCAGCGAACCGGATATCACCGGACGACTGAGCAGTGCCGGACGCCAGCAGACGGTTTCGCTGTAGGGGATGCCCTCAAACGTCAGCGTAAAGCTACTTTTGCGTGAACCGCTGGTGCGCACCGTGGTGATGACGATGCCTTCTTTGACGGCATCGGGTAACGTGCCGTCCGTTTCCAGTACCTGACCCGGAGCCAGATGAGGGCTGGAGGAATGCCCGCTGACGCGATACTGCGCGTTCAGAATGCGCTCGTGACGCAGACGGGCGAAATACGCCCCGGACTCTGTACTTTCAGCATCACCTGCTGTCAGGAAGGGTTCCGCATAATGGTACGTTTCCCCGGTGGTGATCCCTTCCTTACTGAAAATACTTTCGGAGCTGTCCTGAGGTTGTAGCACTTCGCGGTAGTTGTAGTCCCGGGTGGCGACACTTCCGCTCACCACATTGTATGCAGTCTGAATATCCCAGATACTCTCCTGCCCGCTGTCGCTCATCCCGGCCTGGTTGCGCAATGGCAGGGTGACACCGAACTCATACTGCTGCTGGCTGTCCTGGAAAATCACCACGTCCTGCTCAAGACGGCTGTCCATTTCATAGCGCCAGTAAATACCCACCTCCGCCAGCAGGCGCTGGATAAACTCAAGGTCAGTTTCCCGCCACTGGGTGATGAGCTCCCGGGATGGATATTCCCGGGAGAGCCGGAACTCAAAATCGGGTCCTTCCAGCCCGTGTTTACGTAGTACCTGTTCAACCACCTCAGTAACCGACTGATTGAGGTAGATCTCGCTCCCTTTTGTATAGCCCAGTAGAGCAATACGGGGAACAATAGTCAGTGCGTAATGGGTATCATCATTCGACGTGGACACACGGCGGAACGACGCCACTACGCCAAAAACTGTCCGGACCGGCAGGGCCGGTGTTCCGTCAAACACCGGGGTCTGAAAAGTGAATGACGCCGGCTTCAGCAGTAACGTGTCGCAGGCAATATCCGCCGAGGAACAGGTGACCGCCACGTCATAGCGCCAGGGCTGACTGAGTGATTCAACCGCGCTGTAACGAAGAACATCAAGGAAATCGCTGCATTCATGCACATCAACCCGATAACGTGACTGCCCTGACAGCTGTTGCACCGCATCGGAGGCCTTCCTGATAAGTGTTCCGCTCATGATCCCCCCCTTCTGCCTGTTCATTAAACGCCAGCACAATGCCCTCTTCATCATCCCAGGTCAGTTTTAGCGAAGATGGCTTTTGTTTCGCCGCCATATGACTCAGCAACTGTTGGCTCAGAACCGGCAGGATCTGCTGGTTAAGCAGACTGTCGACGTTACGGGCGCCGGTATCCGGCAGCAGACAGGCTGTCGTCAGGGTGTCGATGAGGCTTTCGCCAATGTGAGTGGAAATGCCGTAGTGGCGTTGCAGACGCGTACTCACCTGTGCGAGCTTCATGCCGACGATGGTACGCATGGCATCCATTGCCAGCGGGCGGTATATCACCGTCTGGAAGCGAGCCAATAGCGCTGGCTGGAAATGATCGCGCAGGGTTGGGCGTAACAGTTCATGTAGATCGCTCTCCGTGGCTTCTGGTTGCTCGTCCAGCAGCGGCATCAACTGATCACTGCCCAGGTTGGATGTCATCAGGATCACGGTATTGCGGAAATCAATTTCACGCCCTTCCCCGTCCCGCATAAAGCCCCGGTCAAAGACCTGATAAAACAGGTTCATCACATCCCGGTGGGCCTTCTCCACTTCATCGAGCAGCACCACGCTGTACGGTCGCTTACGGACCGCCTCGGTGAGAATGCCGCCCTGACCATATCCGACATAGCCCGGAGGTGAGCCTTTCAACTGCGAGACCGTGTGCGGCTCTTGGTATTCAGACAGGTTGATGGTAATGAGCGATTTCTCACCACCATACATAACGTCAGCAAGCGCAAGCGCGGTTTCTGTTTTGCCCACCCCGCTTGGCCCCACCAGTAAAAACACACCCTGCGGCCCGTTCTCCGGCGTGAGACCGGTTTTTGACGCTCGCAGTCGTTGGGCTATGGCATTCAGGGCAGGATGTTGGCCAACCACACGTGTTGCCAGTTGCTCTTCCAGCGTCAGTAATTCGGTCTGCTCATCCTTCATCAGCGACGAGAGAGGAACCCCTGTCCAGTCGGCGATAACGGTCGCAACGGTGCGGACATCAACATCCAGCCCCAGTAATGGGCTGTTATTCTGAATCCGGGAGAGCTCCTGCTGGAAGGCGGAGATCTCTTTCTGGCGGCTGATGTCTTCCCGGCAGGCTTTCAGCGAGTCGGTGAGCTGCTTTTCGATATCATACTGTGACTGAAGGGCAGCTTTTTGCTGATTGAGCTCCTGTGTGAGCTGTTCGATCTGCAGCAGACGGCTGGCATCAACGGTGTTACCCAGGGAAATATCTTCCAATAACTCCTGTTGTTCCATGGCAAGCGCAGTCAGTTGCGCCTGCAACCGGGTAAGCTGTTCAGGCAGCGTGTCCAGGCTCATCCGTACCCGGGCCGCTGCGGTATCCAGTAAGTCCACTGCTTTATCAGGCAGCTGGCGTCCGGTCAGATAGCGGCGGGAAAGTGTCACCGCTGCGCGGACGGCTTCGCCGGTAATATGTACACCATGGTGTTCGGCATAGCGGGATTTAAGGCCCCGCAGCATCAGGCAGGCCGTATCATCATCGGGCTCATCAACCTTGACCATCTGGAAGCGGCGTTCAAGGGCGGCATCACGTTCGAAATACTGCTTGTACTCACTCCAGGTGGTGGCCGCAATGGTGCGCAGTTCGCCGCGAGCCAGCGCCGGTTTCAGCAGGTTGGCGGCATCTGCCCCGCCCGCCTGATTACCTGCCCCGATAATGGTATGCGCTTCATCGATAAAGACCAGCACCGGCACCGGGGAGTGCTGGACGGCGTCGATGATATTTTTCAGACGCTGTTCGAATTCACCCTTTACACCGGCACCCGCCTGAAGCAAACCCAGATCCAGTGTCCTGACGATGACAGGCTTAAGACTTTCGGGCACGTTGCCCTCGGCGATACGTAGTGCCAGGCCTTCAACCAGGGCCGTTTTGCCCACGCCAGGCTCACCCACCAGAATGGGGTTGTTCTTACGGCGTCGGGAGAGAATATCCACCATCTGGCGGATTTCGTTATCGCGACCAAAGACCGGGTCAATCTTTCCTTCCCGTGCACGGGCGGTCACATCAACCGTAAAACGATTGAGAACGGACTCTTCCTGTGAAACGGCAGGCTGCGCACTTCCGTCTCCAGCCTGGTTTTGCGCTTCATGTTGTGATGGCGTCGCGCGGCCAATAATGGAGGCATTGCCAGACTGCTCACTGAGCGCAGCCTCATGCCGCTCATCCGACTGTGCTTCCAGCAAGGGGCGTAACCTTTCCAGCTGGCTGGTGGTCAGCGTCATCAAAGGCCAGAGGCCATCGCAGCGTGTCAGCCCGGACGTTTCAATCATGGCCGTGAGCAAATGTATACTGCGGATCTGCTCATCTCCCGCGAGCGTGGCGGCAAGCCAGGCCTGTTTCAGCAGAGTCTGAAGGGACGCAGAGAGCTCTGGTCGGGTGCGAACTGAACGAGGCTGCGCATCCAGCCAGCTCAGGAGTGACTGCCAGACGGCATCCATGTCCCATTCATAGCGGCGAGCGAGAACGGTCAGATCACCTTCTCCCTGCTCCAGCAACTTTAACAACCAGTGCTCTGGCGTAATTTCTGCATGTGCTCGGGTCTGACATAAAGAAGCCGCCCCCTCCAGTGCTCTGGCGCAATAAGGGTTAAGTCGTCGTAGCAGGACTGCTGAATGATGTTCCATGTCGTTCCCTCTTGTTCAGGCACGCTACCGCCCCTGGCCGTCAACCAATGCCCATAAGGTTCATGCCGATAAATTGTGAGACTGCTCTGCAAAGAGTCCGTCTGACAGGCGCTGTGCGGAGCAAAACAAAAATGGCGGACAGAGAGGAGTCTGTCCGCCAGGGGCTTACGCCGTGGTACGTTCGTTCCAGGAATCGGAATGAATGATGTTGCCGTCTTTGTAGGTCCAGGTGATTTTTTCGTAGCGCAGCTCGATCTGCTCAAGGTGGTTATGCTTCTCGAAGGAAGCATCCTTGATGTCGTGCATTTTCGGTGCGACTTTCACCAGCTTGACGTTTTCCAGTTTGGTGTTGAAATATTCAACTTCCTGACCGGCGTCGTTGATTTTGTACCACTTGAACTCAGCAGACTTCAGGGTCTGACCGGTGGTCACCGCTTTGTACAAATACGGGCTGGAAGAGTCGATTTCTTTGGTAAACAGGAACGGCGTGTGTATACGGGTTCCGGTCAGTTTGCCAGTGTTGTTATCCGTCGGGATATACAGGGTGTGTTCCTGAGCAACAACTTCGATGCTTCCTTCGCGATCTTTCACATCTACGGAACCTTTGATGTCAGCGCCGCCGTCGTCTTTCAGCCACAGATAAACTGGGATTGCCATGTTTACTTCTCCATTTCTTGAGTTGAAACGTCACGTACATCCTGTGACGTGTGCTTTGCGCCTGGCAGACGACAGGCGTCAGCCTGCGGTACCAGGCTGATCTCGACACGCCGGTTATGCGCGCGACCATCAGGCGTATCGTTTGATGCAATCGGTCGGCTGTCACCGTAACCCTGCACGGCAAAGCAACTTTCCGATACGTCCCCGGTATCACGCATCCAGTTACGGACGGCCTCAGCCCGTTGTAAAGACAGGGTCTGGTTGAGCTGAACGCTACCGGTATTGTCTGTGTGGCCGCTGATCACGATCAGCCAACCTGGCTTGGTTTTGATCCCCACCAGTGCGTTGACGAGTATTTTGGTTGAGCCATCTTTGAGCGCCGATTTGCCGGAATCAAACAGCGACATGCTGTCAAGTCGTACAATTTTCGTTACCGGTTTCGGTTTAGGGGCGGGTGGAGGTGTCCAGGTATCGATAGCCTGCTGCAAGGCCAGCCACAGGCGTTGCCCCGGGTAATAACCCAGGCTGTAACGTAAAGGCTCTCCCTGACGCTGCCAGCGTTCAAGCAGGAGCGCATCCTGTTTCAGCGCGGCCAGTGATTCCGCTTTAGGCCGGTAATGATCCATGGGAATGGCATTCCAGCGCTGTAAATCGGCACTGACATGACGGATAAGGTAACGATTATTGAGCGCGGAAATACCCAATGCAGTCAGGGCACACAGCCACATCAGCAGGATCAGGCGACGGGTACGGGCGCCCCCCTGCACAGTTGATGCAAAAGGTGCCAGCAGCGGCAGAACCGCATCCGGAAACAAACTTGTCGGATTTGTCTGCCCTGGTTTTCGGGAAAACTGCAAACAGGTGCGGGAATAGAGCCAGTCGGCCCAGACTGACTGTGCTTCAGGAAGGACGGTACCGAGGCGCATTGCCACGGAAAATGCTCGTTCAGGGGGCGTTAACCGGTCAGGCTTCTCCAGCTCATCAGTCAGGGTATGACGGATAAAGGAAAACGCCTGACTGATCGCTGGCAGCGTCACGATATTGTCTTCCGCCTGCTGCCAGTCGATGAAAGCCTGCGGCGAATCATTTACCGGACAGACAATCGGCTTATCATCCCGAACGATTATCCAGGGCGTTTCTGGCCCGGAAAATTCTGCACTCAACACAACCGGTAGTGTGAAACCCGTCAGGGATTTAATCTGCTTACACTGCTGGCGGAGCGTTTTCAGTGTGGAACGAAGAACGGCGTCATCCTGATGATGATCTGGCAGGCAGCGGTACATCACCGAGAGCTGACCGACCTGGCGCGGGAATTGCGTCTGGATACTGCGGACAACGTCGGTTAACCGGTTGACGTCACCGGCCCGCAGCCACCATCCCTGGGCTGTTTTACGCAGAGGACTTCCCGGAAACAACGCTTCCAGCATGTCACCACACACCAGTACAACGGGTCCCCGGGTGTCGTGTAATGGCAGTTCAGCAGCCGGGAGGGTAACGTCGGATACTGGCTCCTCACGCCGAAGGTTTTTAAAAACATACCAGCCTGCCAGAAGGAGAATCAGCAGAGTGATCAGGCCTTTAAAAACGTTGCCAGCCGGGATGAAATACCACAGCAACCACAGCACCGTGGCAACGGCTGCTAAGGTGTGCAGTGCAACCGGAATAATGACTGATCTACGCATTAGCCATGCAGCTCCGGTATTTGTGCTGACAACAGTGCCTGAAGCCACAGATGACCGCCCCACCAGATAACGCCGGTAAGGATGATGGCAAGCGCTATCCAGAACCAGACTGAACGCATCAGGCTCCAGCGATGTTTCCCCATCCGGTGAACAACCAGAGACAGGTCTGCATCAGGCGGAGAAACCCGCTCGGAAAGGGCTTTCACTACCTCATCCCGCTGCGACTGGCTGACCGCCTTCAGGCTGTATAATCCTTGAAAGCCCAGCGCAATCACACGGTGATAGCAGGTTAAAACGGCCGGATTCGGTGAGGGCTGACGCAGAATCTCTGCAATGCGATCCCATAACGCTTCACCTGCCCGGAGTGAGCCAAAAAAACGGGCCTGCAGCGGAGCTTTACGCCAGGCCGCCTGGCCTTCATCAACTTTCGGCGCCTCCCCCTGTTCGCCTTGTTCGGGCTTGCGGCTCATCACCGTTTCGTCCAGCAGGGCACATTGTGCGTAGGAAATATGCTCCACACTGGCGTCGTCATAACCAGCACGCTCCAGCGCTTCCCGCACACTTTCAACCTGTTTAACGCATTTATTGTAAAGCGCAGTACCATCAAGCGTGACGGCGCCTTTCTTAAGCATGGTGACGGTGAGCCACGTCTCCGTCATCAGCTGGTCGATATCGATATCCTGTCTCATGAGCGCAATACCGCAAACAGTTCAAGTTCCAGGGCACCAAGTAACTCAGGCACATAGAACATACACACCCCCTGCTCCTGCATTTCATGCGCAGCGGGGCTTTCCATATCAAGGGCGAAGTACTGGTTTTCCATGCGTACAGGTAACGCTGCCGGGACCCTGCTCACCGGGATCAAAGGGATCCCCTTGAGTGCCACACCATAGATCTCGCGGACATCATCAGGTGAACCCGCCTGACAGAGTGCAGGGAATTTCTCGGCGACCTGCCAGGCCGGAATATCCGAGCGCACAGAGAGATAAAGGTCGGCCTCTTCACGCAGGCGGATATCGTGGAGGCTGGCCTTCCAGGTCTGTCCGTCCGGTCGGGACATTTCCAGAGCAATGACCCGGGATGGCAGACTCGCTTCCAGCAAACCCGTTATCAGGTCAAACAGCGGTGGAAATGCGTTGGCCGGTTCCTCGTGGTCATAGCCCGGTATGGCGTCAAGATCATGGTCCAGAGAAAAAGTCAGCATACTGCCTGCCAGACGAGCGAGCTCCGCCCACACCTGTTCTGGTGGACGGGAAGGAAAACGTTCGTATTCTGTCAGCACTCTGGCGTGAGAATTCAGTGCATTCAGCAACCAGAAAAGGGAAACATCGGCGACGGCAAAATCGGCGAGCCTTTCGTTGCTTTCACGACGCATAGTCATCAGACGCTGGCGTCGGGATCGTAACTGGCGATTGAGCAACACCAGACGTTCGCGAAGGACCGGGCTTGCCCCAAATGAGGCGACTGGAGGAATAAAAGACGAATCCTGTCGCCACGCATTTTGCCCATCCCGGATCAGTCTTGCTACCGGGCAGACTTTCCAGGAATCATTGCTTTCATGGGCAAACCGGATGGTGAAATTAAACCGGGCAACGGCCATGGACTCTTCTTCAGAGCCAAAGGCATCCTGCAATGTCACCCACTCTTCGCGATAGCGAAGCGGCCGATCTGAATTGACGCCTTCCAGTTCAATGTTGCTCACACCTGGCTGCATGTGAGGCAGGGCAATGACGACAGTTACCGCATCACGGCCAGCCAGCTGGCTGGCATCTAACTCACGCGGCGCCGGAGGCAGATCGCTCCTTTGCGCATCAATAAGAGTTCCATCTTCTAGCCAGAGGCGTAACTGCGTAATCTGGATCAGGCCGGACGAAAGAAGAGTGTCATTAAACTCAATCTTTTCCACACCCCAGGGGAATGGGGATGCCAGCGCTGATACGCCGGCACTGCGAAAAGACTCCCATTCAGCCTGCTGCTGGAACTGTTGAGGAGACAATAAAGCCCCCTCATTCCACAGTGGACGATAAATTTTCATCCCTGATTTCCCCTCACCTTACGATTTGGCTTTCGGCATTTGAGAAACCAGCGACAGGTTGACGTCCATCCCTTCCACCTGGAAGTGCGGCACCGCGAACAGCTTCACGCGGAAGAATCCCGGGTTGTCCTCAATGTCTTCCACCACCACCTTCGCGTCGCGCAGCGGGTGAGAGGCCTGCAGCTCGTCACCTGGGTCGGTCATCTCGGTGACCAGGCCGCGAACCCAGGTGTTGAGCTCCAGCTCCAGCAGACGACGATCCTTGGTGGTGCCGATATTTTCTCGCTGGATAAGCTTCAGGTAGTGCGCAATGCGCGACAGCAGGAAGATGTACGGCAGGCGGGCATTGATGCGGCTGTTGGCGGTGGCGTCGGCGGTGTCGTACCGCGCCGGCTTCTGGGTGGAGTTCGCCGAGAAGAAGCAGGCGTAGTCGCGATTCTTGTAGTACGACAGCGGGATAAAACCGAGGCTGGCGAACTCAAACTCGCGGGTTTCCGGGATCATCACCTCTGACGGGATCTTCACCTGGTTGCCGGTGCCCAGATCATAAAGGTGGATCGGCAGATCTTTCACCGCCCCGCCCGCCTGCGGGCCGCGGATCTGCACGCACCAGCCATTATTGATAAAGCTTTTCACCATGTTGGCGGCAAAGGAGAACGACGCGCTGGTCCACAGGTATTTCTCGTGGTCCGGGCCTTTCACCTGCTCGACGTAGTTGAAGCTACGCACCGGCACGGTGTCCGGACCATACGGCAGCCGGCCCAGCACGCGCGGCATCACCAGACCGATATAGCGCGCATCGTCAGTGTCGCGAAAGGATTTCCACTTGATGTATTCGGCACGGTCGAAGTAGTTGCCGATATCTTTGATGGCGGCGACCTCTTCCATGGAATCTTTCAGGAAGAAGGCCGGACCGACGGCGCCGATAAACGGCATATGCGCCGCGGCTGAGACTTTAGAGATGTTGCGCAGCAGCGCCACGTCCTGCGGGCTGGCGTCGAACTCGTAAGCGGAGATCACCGACCCAATGGGCTCGCCGCCGGGGGTGTCGTACTCTGCGGTGTAGGTGTGCCAGTAGAGGCCGCTCTGGATCAGCTCCGGCGCGTCCTCGAAGTCCTGACGTAGATCGTCTTTCGAGACGTCCAGAATTTCGGTTTTCACGTTCTGTCGGTAGTCTGTGCTGTCCACCAACTGCTTCAGACCGCGCCACTGGGATTCCACTTTCTGGAACGCTTCGTGGTGCATGACCGCATCCAGCTGGCGGCTAATCTGGTAGTCCAGTTCCGCGATATGGCGATCGATCAGGGTTTTGTCGAGCTTCTCCACCGGCTGGCCGGACTTGCGGATGCAGTCCATAAACACCTGCATCGCCGCCGTCAGACGTTCGCCCGCCGGGGCGTCAGACAGTGCGGCATCATCCAGAAAGTTGTTAATATCCCCCAGGCGGGACGCCGGGGTCAGGTTGATTTTTTCAAACAGGGAGGCGTAAACGCCCTCTTTTTCCAGTACAGCGGTCTGCCCATGCGTAGAGGCGGTTTCAGTATTTACAGACATCAGCATATTCCCGGTTAATCCATTAAATAACGCACGCCGTTTATTTCGGGGCCAGTGCACTCATTTCATCGCGTAATTCCTGAGACAGCGCCGGGTCTTTGAGGATCTTTTCGAGCTCTTTTCGGAAAGTGGCGTTATCCAGAAGGTTGGATTTGAGGTCACGTAATAAATTACGCATCGCCAGCATGGCGCGAAGCTGCGGAATTTGACGGGCAACCTGCTCAGGCTCGAAGTCTTTCATATCAGCGAAGTTCAGCTTAATGCTTTCCTCCGTGCCGTCTCCGGCCAGCGTGTTCTGCACGGTCAGGTTTATTTCCGGGTTGAATTCCGCAAGGACGCTGTTGAAGTTATTTTTGTTGATATTGATTTTTTCTCTGTCAGATAATGGTCGGTCCTCTTTACCATTACTGAAATCACCGAGGGTGAGAAGCTTCAGCGGCAGCTCGACTTTTTTCTGCGCGCCCCCTGTATGCAGAGCCAGCTTTAAATTAATGCGTGCCTTTGGCACTTCATTCTGGAAACTATCAGCCATAGCGGTCCCTTCCCTTGAGGAATATTTGTTAAAAATAACGACGTTTGATGACAAAACCATAGTAGAGCAAAGCATCAGAAAATATCAACCCGTCAGTTCGAAAGTCCAATATAAGACTTCCCTTAAGGATTTTAATCAAAATGTAAAAACCAAAGTATCAGACGAACAAAACCAATATGAAATACCCAGCGTTTACTTACAATAAAGAAAGGATTTACGCCCGCCTTATGAATAGATAATGAATTCACATCTCAACACATCTGTTCAATTGATGAAAATCAATGTATAACGGTAATAATTATTATTCCATCGCTGAAAATACGCCTGACAAAAGAAATAAAGATCGAATTCTTTTTTTATCGTTTGCAAGCCATGAATGTTCCCTGAACCAGACGTTAATATAGTCATAAAAAATGTCAGACAGGATTGGTATAAAAACCACAAATAATCCCCCTCAAATATTCCTCTTTGATTATTAGACCTGACAAGGCATTAAGACTCAGTGAGCGCAATGAAATATTAGCAATCCATTCACCCGGTATATTTAAATCCGGCAGACAATAATGCTCATCGCTCATTAATTCCTTTCCGGTGCCCGTTCGAAAGCGGCGCGCCCGCCTCCCGCCAGCCAGGTCGTAAAGGATTACAGCTGCGGATTCATTGTTTTGTTGTCCAGAGCCGAGTTGTGGTTCGCATTCCCTCTCCCGCCAGGCTATATCTTAGACACCTTTCTTCATACAGGAGTGAATATGATGGGCAAAAAGATTCTGATGCTGGTGGGCGATTATGCCGAAGATTACGAGACCATGGTGCCGTTTCAGGCACTACAAATGATTGGTCATCAGGTTGATGCGGTCTGTCCTGACAAAATCAAAGGCGACTACATTATGACCGCCATCCATGACTTTGACGGCGCCCAGACTTACAGCGAGAAACCCGGCCACCGCTTTGTTCTCAACGCCGATTTTGCAAGCGCGAAAGAAGCAGATTATGACGCGCTGTTGATCCCCGGCGGACGGGCGCCAGAATATCTGCGCCTGAATGCGGAAGTGCTTAAACTGGTGCAGGCATTTGACGCAGCGCGTAAACCTATTGCTGCCGTTTGCCACGGCCCTCAGCTGTTGGCGGCTGCGGGGGTATTAAAAGGCCGCACCTGCAGCGCCTATCCGGCCTGCGCGCCGGAAGTGCGGCTCAGCGGTGGACATTTTGCCGACATCGGTATCGATCAGGCGCATATTGACGGCAATCTGGTTACCGCCCCCGCCTGGCCCGCCCATCCGCAATGGCTGGCGAAATTTGCCGAATTGCTGCGGTAAAAAAACAACCGGATAACTGCCTCGATGAAGATTATTTGAAGGAGGAGCTGGCGCTAAAATCGCGCCAGCTACGGGTTTAAATGTCAGTACCCATCAGTGCTTCACGATATACATTGTGCGGCTATAGGCCACGTCCTCCGGATTGGCTATCGGATACCCTTTCAGCCATGGTTTAATCAGACGCCCGTTGGTGTACTGATAAATCGGCGCGATGGGCGCTTTCGCCATAATGATTTTTTCCGCCGCGTTGTAATCGTCATTGCGCGCTTTTTCCGACGTTTCCAGCGCCGCCTGGGTCAGAATTTTGTCGTAGGCCGGATCGTTGAAACGGGAGATATTGCCGCTATGGGTTGAGGTCAGCAGCGACAGGAAAGTCGACGGTTCGTTGTAATCCCCCACCCACGAGGCGCGGATCACATCGAAATTGCCGGTATTGCGGCTGTCGATATAGGTTTTCCACTCCTGGTTTTGCAGCTTCACGTCGACGCCCAGATTTTTCTTCCACATGGAAGCCACCGCAATCGCGATCTTCTGGTGGTTCTCCGAGGTGTTGTACAGCAGCGTCAGCTTCAGCGGACGGTTCGGACCGTAGCCCGCCGCCTGCAGCAGCGCTTTTGCCTGGGCATTCAGTTCGGCCTGGCTCATGCTTTCGATTTGCGTCGGCTGCGGAGTAAAGCCTGCGGTCACATCCGGAGTAAAGCGCCAGGCCGGTTTCTCGCCGGTACCCAGAATTTTCTCCGCCATCAGACGACGATCGATAGTCATGCTAAGCGCCAGGCGGACGCGCTCATCGGCGGTTGGCCCTTTCTGAGTGTTAAAGGCGTAATAATAAGTTCCCAGCTGCGGCGGAGTATAAACCTGCCCCGGTATATCCTTCAGCAGCTTCTGGTACAGATTTTTCGGGAACGACTCGGTGATATCGATATCGCCGGCCAGATAACGTTTGGTGGCCGCTGATTCCTGGTTAATGGGCGTAAATGTGACCTGCTGGATCACCGTTTTGTCGTTATCCCAGTAGTGCGTATTGGGGACCACTACCAGCTTTTCATTCACCACGCGATCTTTTAGGACATACGCGCCGTTGCCAATCAGGCTTCCCGGACGCGTCCAGTTGTCGCCGCTCTCCACGTTAGCTTTTTGCACCGGATAGAAAGCAAAGCTCGCCGTCAGATTGCTGAACCACGGCAGCGGTTTATCCAGCTGCACGCGCAAGGTACGCGCGTCAACGGCGGTAACGCCGAGGGTATCCGGCGCGGCTTTACCATCAATAATATTTTGCGCATTAGCGATTCCGGCCAGCGCAGCAAACCAGGCAAACGGGGATGTGGTTTTGGGATCAACCAGCCGCCGCCAGCTATAAACAAAATCCTCTGCCGTTACCGGCGTTCCGTCGGACCAGCGGGCGTTATCGCGCAGGGTAAATGTCCAGACGCGATTATCATTGCTCTGCCAGCGAGTCGCCACGCCCGGGATCAGGTTGCCTTTCTCGTCCTGATTGACTAAACCTTCAAAAAGATCGCGGATAACCTGAATTTCAGGCAGACCGACGGCTTTCGCGGGATCTAAGGAGGCGGGCTCGTCTTTAATATGCCGCACCAGCACCTGGTTTTCGGCTAAAACAGTGCCCGGCGGGACATCAGCCGCCCAGGCAAGAGAAGAGACGCTGGCTAACCACAGCGCGCCGCATGTCAATGTGACAGGATACTTCATAAGATCCCCTTTAAAATAAAAAAACCAGAGCTGGCAGTGCGATAATTATTTGTTTCATCACCTGAAATTGCAAACGGCTTGTGAAAGAAAGTTGACGTCTATGCTGATTTCACTATCGCTGGAAACTATTTGATTCCGGGACGGTTTTACACAACACTGCTGAAAAATAACCTGATAACAGGATGCCCTATGCCCGTTTCTCGTCCTCGCCCTCAGCGCGGTGATTTTCCGCCAGGAACACAACGCTACGGCCAGTCTCACCTTGGCGCGCCGCTGCTGTGGTTCCCGGCGCCGCTGGCCGATAGCCGTAGCGGCCTGATCCTTGCCGGAACCCACGGCGATGAAGGCTCATCCATAGTCACGCTTTCCTGCGCGCTGCGTACGCTCAAACCCGAGCTGCGCCGTCATCATGTGGTGCTGGCGGTCAACCCGGACGGCTGCCAGCTGGGGCTGCGCGCTAACGCGCGCGGGATCGACCTGAACCGGAATTTTCCGGCGGCGAACTGGAAAGAAGGCGAAACGGTTTATCGCTGGAACAGCGCGGCGGAACAGCGCGATGTGGTTCTGCTCACCGGCGAAAAACCCGGCTCAGAACCGGAAACCCAGGCGCTGTGCCAGCTTATCCACCAGATCCACCCCGCGTGGGTGGTCTCGTTTCACGATCCGCTGGCCTGTATTGAAGATCCCGGCCATAGCGAACTGGGTCAATGGCTCGCCGATGCGTTTAGCCTGCCGCTGGTGGGCAGCGTCGGCTATGAAACGCCCGGCTCCTTTGGCAGCTGGTGCGCGGATATCGGCCTGCCCTGCATTACCGCCGAATTCCCGCCGATATCCGCCGACGAGGCGACGGATAAATACCTGGCGGCAATGACGGACCTGCTGCACTGGCACTCTCAAAGATGAAGCACACCGGTGCTGAAATGCAGCGCCGGCTCGACGTCCACCGCCAGCCAGGTCGGGCCATCGAGGTCGGCAAAACGGACCTCCGGCGCCAGCGGTAGCGCCGCGCTGATGGCTCTGGAAGTACACAGCATACAGCCCAGCATTCGCGCAAATCCCAGGCGCTCAGCCTCCTGCGCCAACAGCAGCGCTTCGGTCAGGCCACCGGTCTTATCAAGCTTGATATTGACCATCTCATAGCGGCCGCGCAGCGCCGCCAGGCTGTCGCGAGTATGGCAACTCTCATCGGCGCAAATGGGCAGCGGGTGGATAAAATTCTCCAGCGCCTCGTCGGCCCCAGCCGGGAGCGGTTGTTCCAGCATCGCCACGCCGATATCCGCCAGCAGCTGGCAACGCTCGGCCAGGCCATCGCCGCGCCAGGCTTCGTTAGCATCCACGATGAGCGTGGCCTGCGGAACCGCTTCACGAATGGCAATCAACCGCTCGCTAATCAGATGATCGTCAAGCTTCACTTTCAGCAACGTAGCCCCTTTTTCCCACAGCGCCGCCGCGCTGGCCGCCATCTGCTCCGGCGTGCCGATAACCACCGTTTGCGCCGTCACCACCCGGTTGGGCAGCGTCACGCCCAACAGCTGCGCGATGCTCTTACCCGCGCTTCGCGCCTGCCAGTCCCAGAGCGCGCAGTCCACGGCGTTACGCGCGGCCCCTGGCGGCAGCAGGCGCTGGATCTCCTCGCGGGAAACGCCGCGCTCAATCTGTTCGCCAATTGCCATGATCTGCGCCATCACCGAAGCAATACTCTCCCCGTAACGAGGATAGGGCGTGCACTCGCCTGTACCCTTGACACCATTCTCTTCAATTTCCACCACCACGACTTTTGCCTCGCTGCGGCTGCCGCGGGCAATCACAAACGGGGTATGTAACGGCCAGGCTTCTTCATAGACTCGCAGATTTCGCATTCCCTGAACCTCGCAGGTAAGTATTAAAAGGATTTGCCGTGCTGCTGACGGATGGCATACACTAGCCGCGACGTTAACTATATGTAAACAGGAAGATAACCATGTCACAAACCGTGCATTTCCAGGGCAACCCCGTTTCTGTTCAAGGCACCATTCCGCAGGCAGGCGCTAAAGCGCAGCCGTTTACGCTGGTGGCCAAAGATCTCTCTGACGTCGCGCTGAGCCAGTTCGCAGGCTCCCGTAAAGTGCTGAATATTTTCCCAAGCATCGATACCGGCGTTTGCGCGGCATCGGTACGTAAATTCAACCAGCTGGCGTCTGAACTGAACAACACCGTCGTGCTGTGCATTTCCGCTGACCTGCCTTTCGCTCAGTCTCGCTTCTGCGGCGCTGAAGGCCTGAACAACGTTGTGACTCTGTCCACCCTGCGCGGCGCGCAGTTCCTGGCCGACTACGGCGTCGCTATCTCCGCGGGCCCGCTGGCCGGCCTGGCGGCGCGCGCTGTGGTCGTGATTGATGAAAACGACCAGGTTGTTTACAGCCAGCTGGTGAATGAAATCACCGAAGAGCCGAACTACGACGCCGCCCTGGCCGCGCTAAAAGCGTAATAACGCCACAGGCCACGTAAGCCCTCGTTAACCGGGGGCTTTTTTATTCCCGCGCCGCATAGCGGGAGATAAAGCGCGCAATCGCCGGCCCGGTCAGTAAGATGGTGAACAAGCGCAGCGTCTGCATCGCCATAATAAACGACATATCCGCTCGCGTACCGGCGGCGATAATCGCCACCGTGTCCAGCCCGCCCGGACTGGTCGCCAGATAGGCGGTCATAAAGTCCAGCGGCAAAACCTGCGTCAGCCCAAAAGCCATCAGCGCGCACAGCAGGATCAGGCCAATAATCGATGCGAGGATCTGCGGCAGGGTTTTGAGCGCCAGCAGGAAAATCTGTTTATTAAACTTTAGACCAACGCTCCAGCCAACGGCGGCATAAGCCAGCGCCAGCAGCCACTCAGGAAGTTCAAGCTGCAGCCAACCTTCCCCCTGCGCCAGCGCCCCGATCACCATCGGGAAGAGCATCGCGCCGGATGGAAAGCGCAGCCGCAGCCCCAACCACCCTGCTGCCGCCGTCAGCAGCAGCGTGAACGGTAGCTGCCAGCTTATCGGAGGAAACCAGGCGACCTGCTGAGTCATCTCCTGCGCTTCACCGCCGAGCGCGACGCGAACGACCAGCGCCGCGGCCCCCGCGACAAACAGCACCCGCAGATACTGCATCAACGCCACCAGCCGGACATCTGCGCCGTACTCCTGGGCCATAATCACCATCGCCGAAGCGCCGCCCGGCGAACTCCCCCACGCCCCGGTGGCGCCAGGCAGATCGCTGTAGCGCACCAGCAGCCATCCCGCCAGCGCGCTGATAGCGAGCGTAGAAAAGAGAATCAACAGCACCAGCGCCCAGTTCGCCAGCAGGACGCCGAAAATGGAGGGCGTCAGGCTGCGGGCGATCATGCAGCCGATAATCGCCTGGGCGGCGATAAAAAAGGGACGGGGTACACGAATTTCCGCGCCGCGCAGGCTGAGGATGATTCCGGCAATCATCGGCCCCAGCAGCAGTGCGGCGGGAAGATGAAACCAGAACAATATAAAAGAGAGCGCGCTGGAGAGTACCAGCAGTTTCATCCATTGAAAAAAATCACTACGCCAGATCCGCATGCGTATTCCTGCCAAAAAGAGGGTAAAGACGAAGTATATACAGAATCATTCTACACCTGGACCCCGCCCTTTTCTGGAAATACCAACCGCCTGCCCGGGCAGACGGTTGGTGAGCATTACTCGTCGCCTTTTTTCTGGCTCAGGCCATATTCGCGCAGCTTATTGGCGATCGCGGTGTGCGAGACGCCAAGACGCTTGGCCAGTTTACGCGTGCTGGGGAAGCTGCGATAAAGCTGGGTGAGCACCGAGCGTTCGAAACGGCGGGTAATGTCATCCAGAGACCCCTCCATCGCTTCTTCGCCAACCGCCAGCGAAGAAACGTCGTGGTCCGGCAGCAGGATATCCTGAGGGCGCAGCTCAAACCCGTCCAACTGAGTCAGCGCGCGATAGATCGCGTTTTTCAGCTGACGCACGTTGCCCGGCCAGCTGTAGCGCGTCAGTACGCTATTTAAATCGGCTGAGAGTTTTGGCCGCGGAATGCCCTGTTCATCGGCAAAGCGCGCCACGAACAGTTCGGTCAGCGGCATGATGTCCTGCGGACAGTCGCGCAGCGGCGGCAGATACAGCGTCAGCACGTTCAGGCGATAATAGAGGTCTTCGCGGAACAGCCCCTTTTGCACCAGCTCCACCAGGTTTTTCTGGGTCGCGCAGATCACCCGCACATCAACGTGGACCTCATGATCTTCACCGACGCGGCGGAAGGTGCCATCGTTGAGGAAACGCAGCAGTTTGGTCTGCATGCGCGGCGACATTTCGCCAATTTCATCCAGCAAAACCGACCCGCCGTTAGCCTGCTCGAAAAAGCCCTTTTTCCCCTGGATGGCGTCGCCGAACAGCTCGCTTTCCACCGCGTCTTCCGGGATAGAGCCGCAGTTCAGCGCCAGATAAGGTTTCCCCGCGCGCGGGCTCGCCAGATGGCAGGCGTGGGCCAGCAAATCTTTCCCTGTGCCAGTATCCCCGACGATCAGCAGCGGCGCGCTGAGCATGGCCAGCTTGCGTGCCTGCTCGACGACGTGGCGCATTTTCGGACCTACGGCGAGGATCTGGCTAAAGGCGCTGGTATCCTGAATGGTCATGGTTTGCAGCTGGCGCCCCATACGGACCGTCGAACGCAGCATCGCTACCGCGCCGGTTAGCACCTTCTCGCCGTGCTCGCCTTCCAGGTAGACCGGGGTGATCTCCAGCAGAAAGTTCTGTCCGTTGACCACCACGTGTTCCGCATGCGACTCCTGAGGATCGTTCTCCAGCCAGCGCTGGACGTTAAAATCGGTAATCAGCTGCGCGACCGGATGGCTGCGCAGCTTATCCTGGCTCTGGCCAAACAGCTGGCAGCTGGCTGGGTTAGCCAGTTCGACTTTTCCTTTGGTATCCAGAGACAGCACCGGCTCCGGCATCGCCACCAGCAGCGCGCTGAGCGCCAGGTGTTCCCGCTCTGACGGCATCCACGCTACGGTGCGCACGTCGGTGACGCCGGCGATACGACGAATTTCCGCCATCAGGCTGCTGAAGCTGGCGAACTCCAGCTCGGCGAAATTAAGATAAATTCGGCCAATAGGGTCAATATCGATACCCCGCAGGTCGATACCGCGCAGCACCAGTAAATCGAGTAATTCACGAGTCAGACCAAGACGGTCTTCACAAAAGACTTCAAGACGCATAGGTGTTTTCACCCTAAAGAGGCCAATGACGGATGAATAATAGGACAGTTATTTGCTGGCGTGAAGCCAGCTGTCAACAATTATTGACAGTATGGCGGAAAAATGGCCTTTCTGCCGTAAAGTTATGCGCTCAGACGAAAAATGGCGATGAGATGAGCGGCTATCATCGCTTCTGTTTTTCTCCCCGGCTTGCGCTACGCTTAGCCGGGCTACAGGTTACAGCCTTCTGTGAAACGGTAGCCCGGCTAAGGCATTCACGCCGCAAGCCGGGAATGCTTAAGCGACTTATTTTTCCACGCCGCTTTTACTCTTCTGCAACGTCTCTTTTAGCTGGCCGATCAGCTCGCGGCGAAAATCCCCCAGCCGCGGTTTATCGTCGGCGATCCACGGCAGCGGACGGCAGAGTTCCATAGCTTTAATTCCCAGCCGCGCGGTCAGCAGACCGGCGCCAATCCCCTGCGCCGCGCGCGCCGATAGCCTGGCCGCCAGATCCTGCGACATCCAGTCCATCCCGACTTCCCGCACCAGTTCGCTGGCGCCGGCAAAAGCGATATTGAGCAGCACCAGACGAAACAGGCGCAGGCGGCTATAGTAGCCCAGCTCAATACCGTAGAGGGTGGCGATGCGGTTGATCAGCCGTAAATTGCGCCAGGCGATAAACGCCATATCCACCAGCGCCAGCGGACTGACGGCTATCATTAGCGTCGACTCTGCCGCCGAACGGCTGATTTCACGCCGCGCCTGCGCATCCAGTACCGGCTGCACGATCTGCGCATACAAGCTCACCACTTCACGATCGTTCTGCGTTTCGTGGATTGCCGCATACCAGCGCTGCAGGGCCGGGTGCGATTGATCGAGCCCCGCCTGCTGGGCCAGCTTCTCGCAAAAGGCGCGCCCTTTGCCGACCGCATGGCTGTGCATCAGATCCCGCGCCTCATCGCGCTCGTGGGCGCGCTGGCGTAGTCGCCACAGCCGGCGCCACTCGGTTGCCACCGAACCGACGCCCGCGCCGACGATCAAGGCGCCGGCAGCGCAGCCGCCAAGGGCTATCCAGTCCTGCGTTTGCCAGGCGGTCATCGTCCACTGCACGCCCTGCGCCACCACGCTGACGCCAAAAATAGCCAGCCCGGCGCTGACCATCTTTCGCCACAGGCTGCGCTTAGGTCGCAGCACTGACTCCACTACCGCTTCCGCCGCCCCCTCTTCTTCTTGCAGAACGTCAAGCCGCGCAGGAGCGAATTTCGCCGCGTCGGCGCCGTCAAACGCGCGCGCGGACTTCAAAATTTGCGCCTTTTCCTCCTCCAGCGGGCCGTCGAAATCGATACGCGGTTTTAAGGGTTCGGTCATCGCAATTTATCTCCGATCAAAAATTCCAGCGCCGCATCGAGGCGAATATGCGGCAGCGGTTTATCAACGTCCATCACCTGCGGGCGGAAGTTTTCAAACTGAAAGCCCTGCTGTTCCCAGAAAGCCTGGCCCGGCAGGCGGGCTGGCACCTCGCCGGGGTAGACGGTTAGCGGCTGGCCGTCGCTCAGCCTGTGGCCTCGCAGCGCAGGGATCTTTTCCCCGTTCACCTCAATAAGCCCGCTCTGCGTCGCCTGAATCGACGCCAGTCCCAGACAATCCATACTGATACCTTCGAATGCCGCGTTTTGCCAGGCATCCTGTATCAGCTGCTGCAGCAGCGACACCATATTGCTGTGCTGATCGACGGTCACATGATCCGCTTTGGTCGCGGCGAACAGCAGCTTATCGATAACCGGTGAGAACAGGCGACGAAACAGCGTACGCTGGCCATAGTGAAAACTTTGCATCAGCTGCGTCAGCGCCAGGCGCATATCGTTAAATGCCTGCGGCCCGCTGTTAAGCGGCTGCAGGCAGTCCACCAGTACGATTTGCCGATCGAAGCGCAGGAAATGATCTTTATAGAAGCCCTTTACCACTTTCTCGCAGTAGTATTTAAAACGCTCGCGCAGCATTCCGGCATTGGTATGTTTGCCCGCCTGCGCCAGCTTAGCCTCACCGGCGGCATCCACATCCGGCCAGGGAAAGAACTGCAGTGCCGGCGCGCCGGCCATTTCACCGGGCAGCACAAAGCGCCCTGGCTGAATAAAGTGCATCCCTTCGCGCTTACAGGTATGCAGATAGTCGGTCCATGCCGCGGCGATCTCCGCCAGACGGGTTTCATCGGCGGGCGCCAGCGGATCCAGACCTTCGCATAGCTGTCGCCAGCGTGCCGACCACTCCGCCCTCTGCCCCTGCAGTAGTCCGGTCATCTGCCGTGACCAGGTCAAATAGTCCTGGGCCAGCATCGGCAGATCCAGCAGCCATTCGCCGGGATAATCGACAATTTCCAGATACAGGGTTGAGGTTTCTTTAAAATGGCGCAGCAGCGAATCGTTAGAGCGATAGCGCAGAGCGAGGCGGATTTCGCTGACGCCACGGGTGGGCGTCGGCCAGACCGGCGGCTGACCGTAGAGCTGGGCCAGCCCTTCATCATAGGTGAAGCGCGGAATACCAAAATCCCGCTGCGGTACGCGCTTGACGCCCAGCAGGCGCTCTTCTCTGGCCGCGCTAAGCAGCGGTAGCCGCGCGCCGGCGTGAATATTCAGCAGTTGATTGACCAGCGCGGTGATAAAGGCGGTCTTGCCGCTGCGGCTAAGGCCGGTGACGGCCAGACGAAGATGCCGATCAACCCCACGATTGATCAGCGCGTTAAATTCTGTTTTGAGTCGCTTCATCGCCATCCTGTTGTGCCTGAAGAACGAGGGAAATAAACATGAGGGCTAAAGAGATAATTATCAATAGATTGCATTAGCCCCGCTGCGACGGGGCCGACGATTATTTGCTGGCGCTTTTCGGCCTGGCTATCCCACGGAGGCCGCCGGCGTTAACCACCTGCGTGTAGCCCATTTCGCTCAGCAACTGCTGAGCCTGTCCCGATTGCCGGCCAACGTTACAATAAACGTGAATGGTATCGTTTTTATCCGGTACTTCCGCCGCAATCCGCGTTTTTAAATCCGCCAGCGGAATATTCACCGCCCCGACGACGTGCTCTTTTTGATACTGCTGCGGAACGCGGACGTCAATCCAGTGTTCCGCCGCGAAGACAGGTAAGGCCATCGCCAGCGCTAAACCCAGAAGGAGTTTTCGCATGTTATCATCCTGATAGTGTGAGTGTTTAGGCACTCATAACATACGCCATCCGCGACGTTTAGAAAACCGCTGCGCCGCCCGGCTGAGCATAGGTTCCAGAACAAGCATCAGCAGCATTTTCAGCGGCCGACGCGCGACGGATTTTACCGCCCAGCCTGCGACGCCCGCCGGGCCGTAGCGCAGCGCGGTGAGCAGCACCAGTTTGCCCGCGATTTTCAGACCCGGTTTGACTTTTTGCCCGGCCTGCTGCCATTTCATGTTCATCATTAACCTCAACTTTCAGTTATAGCTGGCGGAAACGACTGCGCAGCGAAAAGGTATCAGAGGTGACGTAGCGCTCCATTTCACGCAGACGACACTCACCCGCTGCCAGTTCCTTATCCGCGGCGGCCAATAGTTCTCCGCTGCTCGGCGTTTTTTCACCATACAGCTCGCTTTCCGGCATCGGATCCAGCGCAAACGAGAGAATGATGTAAGCCACCACGACAAACAGGAACAGGCCAAATATCATTGCCAGTACGGTAATCAGGCGTACCAGCTTAACCGGCACGTCCAGATACTGCGCGATGCCGGCACAAACGCCTTTCACCATGCCCTGCTGCGGAATGCGCCACAGTTTTTTACTCAGATCCAGTCCGCCCATTATTTCTCTCTCCAGTTCGGGTGCTCAGCATCAAGAATGGCTTCCAGCGCCTGAATACGCTCGCGCATGCGCTTCGCGTCATCGGACAGCTGCAGCAGGCGCTGCTGTTCATTCTGCGAAAGGCTGCCGCTGGCGGTGCGGTTGTTGTAATGCAGCCAGAGCCAGACCGGCAAAACAAACAGCACAAACAACGTCAAAGGGATGGCGAGAAAAAGCATGCTCATGTGAACTCCTTGCAGATGGCGGCGGCACGTCTTGGTGCCGCCCGAAGATGATTACTGGTTATTTTGATTCATTTTGGCTTTCAACGCCGCCAGCTGCTCACTGATTTCATCGTCCGCTTTCAGATCGGCGAACTGCTGATCCAACGACTTATCTTTACCAAAGCGATGGCTTTCCGCTTCTGCTTCCATATGATCGATACGGCGTTCAAACGATTCAAAACGCGCCATCGCCTCGTCAATCTTGCCGCTGTCCAGCTGACGGCGAACGTCGCGGGAGGAGCTTGCGGCCTGATGACGCAGCATCAGCGCCTGCTGACGGGCGCGGGTTTCGCTGAGTTTGTTTTCCAGCTCGCCAATCTCTTTTTTCATCCGCGCCAGCGTTTCGTCCACCAGCTGCGCTTCGTTTTCCAGGCTACCGATCAGGTCGGTCAGCTTCTGCTTTTCGATTAGCGCCGCTCGGGCCAAATCCTCTTTCTCTTTACGCAGCGCCAGTTCGGCTTTTTCCTGCCATTCCGCCTGCTGGGCAACGGCCTGTTCAATACGACGGCTTAGCTGTTTCTTTTCAGCCAACGCCCGCGCCGAGGTCGAACGCACTTCAACCAGCGTGTCTTCCATCTCCTGGATCATCAGCCGAACCAGCTTCTGCGGATCTTCCGCTTTCTCCAGCAGAGAGTTAATGTTGGCGTTCACGATGTCGGCAAAACGAGAAAAAATACCCATAATTTCAATCCTCATAGTTCTGGTGTCAGGCACCGGCCTGTGCCATGACTAATACAAATGCCGTGCCAAGTTTTTATCTTATTGATTTTAATGGAAGTGGTTGTTATCTGGCCAGCGTATTGCTAAAGTGACCTGGTGAATCACACTACTAAATGGCGAAATTCATCATGGCGGATTACAAGGACAACCTGCTCGGCGAGGCCAATAGCTTTCTTGAAGTGCTGGAACAGGTCTCGAGACTGGCGCCGCTCGATAAACCGGTGCTGGTGATTG
The DNA here is from genome assembly GCF_015601345.1 of Klebsiella sp. BDA134-6. NCBI lineage: Bacteria > Pseudomonadati > Pseudomonadota > Gammaproteobacteria > Enterobacterales > Enterobacteriaceae > Klebsiella > Klebsiella sp. BDA134-6. Next base: position 2,549,395 of record NZ_CP064784.1, on the reverse strand, counting down.
GCGAGCGCGGAACCGGCAAGGAGCTGATCGCCAGCCGCCTGCACTTTCTCTCATCCCGCTGGCAAGGGCCATTTATCTCGCTCAACTGCGCGGCGCTCAATGAAAATCTGCTCGATTCGGAGCTGTTCGGGCATGAGGCCGGCGCCTTTACGGGGGCCAGTAAACGTCACCCGGGGCGCTTCGAACGTGCCGACGGCGGTACCCTGTTTCTCGATGAGCTGGCCACCGCGCCGATGCTGGTGCAGGAAAAACTGCTGCGCGTGATTGAGTATGGCGAGCTGGAGCGCGTCGGCGGCAGCCAGCCGCTACAGGTTAACGTCCGTCTGGTGTGCGCGACCAACGCCGACCTGCCTCAAATGGTAGAAGACGGACTTTTTCGCGCCGACCTTCTCGACCGTCTGGCCTTTGATGTGGTGCAGCTGCCGCCGCTGCGCGAACGGCAGAGCGACATCATGCTGCTCGCCACCCAGTTTGCCATCCAGATGTGTCGCGAACTCGGATTACCGCTGTTTCCCGGCTTTAGCGAACGCGCCGCCGAAACGCTGCAAAACTACCGCTGGCCGGGGAATATCCGTGAATTAAAAAACGTGGTTGAACGTTCGGTCTACCGCCACGGCAGCAGCGAGTGCGAGCTGGATAATATTATTATTAACCCCTTCCGCCAGCAGCACACGGCGACGCTCGTCGAAGTGGAGAAGACGCCAGGCCCCACGCTGCCGCTCGATTTACGCGCTTTCCAGCAGGAGCAAGAAAAAAGCCTGCTCGAGAGAAGCCTCGAACAGGCGAAGTACAATCAAAAACAGGCGGCCGAACTGCTGGGGCTAACCTACCACCAGCTGCGGGCGCTGCTGAAAAAGCATCAGCTTTGACCTGTATGCGGAAGCAGCAGCGCGCTCACCGCCATTGAACCAAGGCAGAGCGCGGCGTTAAACCACAGCGCATACTGCGCCGCGCTGGCCATTCCGAGCGGTAAAAACAGCGCAAAAAGTGACGCTGTCACCGCAATGCCCATCGCCCCGCCCAGCGAACTGCCCATCTTATAGATCCCCGAGGCCACGCCGACCTTATTCTCGGGAGCGTTAACCACCGCGGTGTCCGTTGAAGGGGTGGCGTAGCAGCCCAGGCCGAAGCCAAACAGCACGTTGCTGAAAAAGACCGTGACGATATAGGTCGATTTATCGAGAAAGGTGCAGGAGATAAGAAGAATACCGACCGCGGTAAAGACCGGGCCGGTCATCATCGGCAAACGCGCGCCGTAGCGTTGCAGCAGTTTCTCGCCCACCCGAATCATCGCCAGCACGGTAACCAGGTAGCCAAGCGTCATCATTCCGCTCTCCAGCGGGCTCAGATGATGCCCCTGCTGGAGCCAGATGCTGGCAATCATCATCGTACCGATGGCGCCGTTAAGCATAAAGTTCGACAACACCGCGGCGCTGTAGGCACGGTTGCGAAACAGCGCGAAATCAATCAGCGCCGCGTCGCCTTTACGCTGGCCGCTACGGATAAAAAATAGCCCCGAGGCCAGCGCGCCGGCCAGCATCGCCAGCGAGGTTGCGCTGGTCCAGCCCCAACCGTGGCCTTTGCTGATAAAAAGATTTAACAGTACCAGCGCCAGGATCAGGCTGAGCAGGCCGCTGATGTCCAGCTTATGCTGCTGCGCGCTGGCGCTACGGCTTTCCGGCGTACCGCGCAGCAAAAACAGCGCCGCCAGCGCTACCACGATGGAGAAAACAAAGATCCAACGCCAGCCCAGCCCGGTGGCGATCGCCCCGCCGACAAACGAGCACAGCCCGCTGCCGCCCCAGGAGCCGATGACCCAGAAGCTGACCGCCCGCTGGCGCGCTTTGCCTTCATACCAGGTTTTTATTAACGCCAGCGTCGCCGGCATGATGCAGGCGGCCGACAGCCCCTGTAAAACGCGCCCGGCCAGAAACAACGCGGGCCCCTGCGACAGCACCAACATCGCGCTGCCGACAATGCTGAGGATCAGGCCGAGCGAGGTCATACGCATGCGGCCAAATTTATCCGCCAGACCACCGCTGGCGACCACGAAGCAGCCGCTGAATAAGGCGCTCAGGCTCACCGCCAGAGTCAGGGTCTCCAGCGAAATATCGAGGCTGCTTTTCATTGCCGGAACCACGTTGATCACCGACTGGGCAAACAGCCAGAAGGTCAGAACGCTCAATACAATACCCGCCAGCAGACGATCGGTGCCGACGAACTGCGCTTCGCTTAGCGATACAGAACTCATAGCAGGGTCCTCTTCGTTGCGGAGATTAACGCAAATAGTGTTCCGTCAGGGCGCACCACAGCGCGGCGCCTTTCAGCAATAGCGCATCGTTGAAGTCGTATCCGGGGTTATGCACCATGCAACGATCCGCCTCGTCTCCGGCGCCGAGGGTGAAATAGCAGCCGTGTGGGTTGCGCTCAAGCATAAAAGCAAAATCTTCGCTGCCCATAAACGGCTTCACCTCGCCGACCTGCTCCGCTCCAAATAGCGCGGTTGCCACCGTGCGAACCATCTCATTGGCAGCCGGATCGTTCCTTAAAACCGGGCTGCCGTTAACGTGGGTTAAGGCGGCGCTGGCGTTAAAGCTCTCGGCCTGAGCGACGGCGATATCGTGAATGCGCTGCAGGACCGTCTCGCGAACCTGTTCGTTTAAGGTGCGCACCGTGAGCTTCATTAACACCTTGTCGTTGATAATGTTCGGCGCGTGACCGGCCTGAATGCTGCCCACGGTCACCACCGCCGGTTCAAACGGCGTGATGTTGCGGGAAACAATGGATTGCAGCGCCAGGGTGATATGACAGGCAACCAGCGTGGCGTCGACAGTATGCTCCGGTACCGCGCCGTGTCCGCCCACCCCTTTGACTTCAATATGGAGAGTGTCTGAGGAGGCCATCATCGCCCCATCGCGCAGGCCAATTCTGCCTAACGGCTGCCCCGGCATATTATGCAGGCCAAAAATGGCATCGCAGGGAAACTGGTCAAACAGGCCGTCTTCGAGCATGACCCGCCCGCCGTAGAGCAACTCTTCTGCGGGCTGAAAAATAAGCTGCAGCGTACCGTTAAACTGTCGGGTGCGCGCCAGATATTCCGCGGCGTACAGTAAGGTAGTGGTATGGCCGTCATGGCCGCAGCCGTGAAAACGTCCATCGACCCGGCTGGCCCACGCCTTGCCGCTCATCTCCTGCATCGGCAGCGCGTCCATATCCGCCCTTAGCCCCAGTCGTTTTTTGCCGTCGCCCGCGCTTAAGGTCGCGACCACGCCGGTGCCCGCCAGACCGCGGTGAACCTGATAGCCCCATTCGCCGAGCAGGCGGGCAACCTCTTCACTGGTTTTATGCTCTTCAAAACCGATTTCCGGCTGCTGATGGAAACGGCGGCGAAGCGCGACAAACTGCGCCTCGTTAACCTGTAATGCCTCAATAATCGGGTGTGTCATTTTTATTATTCCTGTGTTGTGTTTGCACGACACTTTCGAGTTTATGCATCTTTGTTGGCTTTAAAATGCGATTTTTTGTTTTATAGTGACGGATTATTAATGAGTGCTTTTCATACAAAACGGTTATGACAAAAAATAACATGCTGTTTTTTGTCTTCAGGAGGCGACGGTGGAGCATCATTCAGGCGACTTTCAGGTTGTGGTTCGCGATATCCGACAGTGGAGCCAGCAGGAAAACGATGCTCTGACACTGATATGGCTGCTTGAGGGCAGCGTAGAACTCCGCGATGGCGAAACGGGTCGCTATCTACAGGCTGATGAACTGGCGATAGTGAATCGTCATCGCCGCTGGAGCCTCAACAGCAAGACGGCGAACGTTGTGATGACGCTGTCGCTGAACGCCGGGTGGCTGACCCGCCTCGACGGTGATTTTTTTTCCTCCGCCTACCAGAGCAGCAGCGAAACGCGCGATGCCGAAGACACCCTGCGTTACCTGATGCGCCAGCTGCTGGTCCTTGGTCTGGTCAATCCCCAGGCACACTACCGGCTGGAGGCCAACCGCTGGCTTAGCGAAATTGCGCTCCTGCTGGCGTCACGCTTCAGCCGTCCCCTCACCGCCCAGGCGCCTCGCGGCTCGGAACGCTGGAGCCAACGAATTAATCGAGTAGTGGCGCGAATCGATGCCAATTATCAACGGCGCCTGTCGCTGCAGGAGATTGCCGCCGCGGAATTTGTTTCCGAAGCCTGGCTATCGCGTCTATTCCGCAAAGAGGTGGGCGTCAGCTTTATGCAGTACATCACCGGGCTGCGCCTGCGCAAGGCCGCCGAGCAGCTGACGGCCACGCGCAGGTCGGTGCAGCAGATCGCCCAGCAGCATGGCTTCGCCAGCAGCCGGGTGATGAGCGACCTGTTTAAACGCGAGCACGGCCTGACGCCGCGCCAGTTCCGCCAGCAGCATCCGCAGACGGCGATCGAATCCCCTCGTCCGCGCCCTCAGCAAGCCGAGCTGTGGCAGCCTGTATCAATCGACCGGCTTTACTCCCGGCTCAATGCGCCGCAAACCAACGGCCTGGACAGCCCGCCGCTGCGGCTCAATCCCCAGCAAACCCGCCATCTCGATGTGCGTGAACTGCCGACGCGGGCCGCGCCGCTACGCCACACCCGCATGGTTGTTACCGTTCGTGAACTGGACGATCTGCTGCGCGAGGATGTCCGCCGCGAGCTGGAACAGCTGCACGGCGCACTGCCGATATTCGCCATCGATATTCACGATCCGTTTCTCAGCAGCCGTCTGTTCAGCGCCGGCTGGGACGATCCGCAAATGGCCGGCTACGCCTGCTGGTATAATCTGCAGCGCATATTTAGCTGGCTGGCGACTATGGGCTGGGCGGTGATACTCCATACCGGGCTCACCACCCGCGGCGATCTGTTGCAACGCTTTCTGCGCCTCTCCGCCAACCATTTTCCGCCGACAACCCTGGCCAGCTGGCGCTTCGTCTGGCACTGGTCCCCCCAGGCCAGCGACGAGGCGCGCCAGCACGCCTGGCGGCAACAAAAAGCGATCCTGCAGAGGCTATCGCCGCAGTCGGCGCTGGGGATCTGGCACCGTTTTCCGCAACAGGTAGAGGACGATCCCCTTCTGCGCTCACCGCTGCTTGCCGAGGCGGATTTTCTTGCCTGCCAGGCCGATGCCAACGAACTGCTGGATCTGGCGCAGATTGACAGCCAAAAGCTGGCCGCCAGCGAAAACTATCCGGTACATAAATTACGCAAACTCCATAACACCCTGCGCCAGCGGCATCACCTGCTGCCGCTTTGGCTGCTCTCGTGGAATACCCTCACCGGCGATACCCGCGATACCAACGGCCGTTTCTTTCGCGGCGCGCTGCTGATGGACAATCTGCTGGGACTGGCGGATCAGGTGTGGCTCGCGGGGTTCTGGCTGAATTCCAGATTGCAGGGAGAAGCCCGGGCCAACGGCAAGCTGGATACCTCCAGCCTGGCACTGCACTATCTCCACGGTCTGCCGCGACCGGTCTACTGGGTATTGTGGCTATGGCGCAGGCTACGGGGCGAGGTGCTAATCAACGACAAAAATCTGCTGCTGCTACGCCATCACGGTCATTATCAGCTACTGCTGCGCAATACGGTGGTGTTCAACCCCTGGCTCTCCAGCGAGGAGGCGTTTACGCAGCGCTTCAGTCAGCCCTGGAGCGTGCGGCTCCTCGGACTTGAGGGACGCTGGCGAATCAAACATCATCTGTTCGATCAGCACCATGGCGCGCTCTTCCCGCTATTCGAGGCCTTTCGCAGCCAAAGCGGGCCGGACGATGAGGACTATCGCTGGCTGATGCACCGGGCGCGCCCGGCGCTGCGCGTCAGTGAAGAGACGCCGGATAGCGACCGCTGGCAGCTGGTAGAGACGCTGGAAAGCAACGCGCTGGCGCTTTATGAATTCACGCCGCTCGCGGACTAAAAGTGACAGCGTCACCATGCGATAACGTCCCACAAGCGGCCTGTGCCGCGAAAAATGGCGTTTGATTGCGCGGGAGTCGTTTCACATGCAGTTAAAAAAATGTAACTAGCAAGATATCTTCATGTGAACTATCATCTGCGCATAATGATTCAATGGACTGAAAATAAAGATGATTCCGGTTAATCCTTCAACGCTTGGCCGCTATGCGGCGCACGTCAGCCTGGTCCATACTATGAAAAACCACCGCGCGCCGGCGCTCTCGGTTATGATGATCTTTTCGGACCTGCTTATCCGCTCAACCGAAGATTCATATCGTCAACAGGGCTGGACAATCACACCGCAAAACAGCGGCCTGGTCCTGCGTAACTATGTCGCCCTCCATCACAACGGCGGAAAGCTGGAAATAAATCCCAAAGATTATATCGCCCGCTATAACCGACTTCTTCCCCTGTAGCGCCTCAACATCCAGCGAGCCGTGCGGATACGGCTCGCTGGAGAAACCGCAAATAAAAAGATACCATGTGGCGGATATCGGGGCTGCGATGCAAAATAAGCGCCGTGCTCAATACCCATAGCATCCTCAAGCCGTGCAGCATATGAATCGAAAATACGCTTTACTCAACCCCTTGCTTGCCTGATGCCAAACGTCAGGTGATTTACGAGGTATACTCGAAGTTCATAAGCGGTATGAATTTGAATCCGTTGGTCAAATAGCCGACGCAACCATCGCTTATATTATCTTCAGAGGCAATAAGGTGGTGGTAAATGTTATTTAATATTAATAAGATAGAGCCTTGCTCTATAATCAAAAAGAAATTATGCGCCTGAAATTGTCTTCTCTCCTGGCAGCGGCATCTATGCTGTGCGGGCAAGCTTTCGCCGCGCCCGCGCTGCCTGCGCACGCCGACATTCGCGATAGCGGCTTTGTGTATTGCGTCAGCGGTCAGGTCAACACCTTTAACCCACAAAAGGTCAGCAGCGGCCTGATCGTCGATACCCTGGCCGCCCAGCTCTACGACCGCCTGCTTGATGTCGATCCTTATACCTATCGTCTGGTCCCCGAACTGGCTGAAAGCTGGGAGGTGCTGGACAACGGCGCAACCTACCGCTTCCATCTGCGCAGCAACGTGCCTTTCCAGACCACTGCCTGGTTCAAACCGACCCGCAATTTTAATGCCGATGACGTGATTTTCACCTTTGGTCGTATTTTTAATCGCGACCACCCGTGGCACAACGTCAACGGCAGCAGCTTCCCCTATTTCGATAGCCTACAGTTTGCCGACAGCGTGGAAAGCGTGCGTAAACTGGATAGTCATACCGTCGAGTTTCGCCTCAAACGCCCGGACGCCTCATTCCTCTGGCACCTGGCCACCCACTACGCTTCGGTAATGTCGGCAGAATATGCCGCGAAGCTGGCGCAGAGCGATCGTCAGGAAATGATCGATCGGCAACCGGTTGGCACCGGTCCGTTCCAGTTGGAGGAGTATCGCAGCGGTCAGTACATTCGCCTGCAGCGCCATCCGGCCTACTGGCGCGGTAAACCGCTGATGCCGCAAGTGGTGGTCGATCTTGGCTCCGGCGGCACCGGTCGCTTGTCGAAACTGCTGACCGGCGAGTGCGACGTACTGGCCTGGCCCGCCGCAAGCCAGCTCTCTATTCTGCGCGACGACCCGCGCCTGCGCCTGACCCTGCGTCCGGGAATGAATATCGCCTGGCTGGCGTTTAATACCGCTAAGCCGCCGCTCGATAATCCGGAGGTACGCCACGCGCTGGCGTTGGCCATCAACAACCAGCGCCTGATGCAGTCGATCTACTACGGCACGGCGGAAACCGCGGCGTCCATGCTGCCTCGCGCTTCATGGGCCTACGATAACGAGGCCAGGATCACCGAATATAACCCTACTGAAGCCCGCGCCCGGCTGAAAGCCCTGGGGCTGGAAAAGCTAACGCTTAAGCTGTGGGTACCCACCAGCTCGCAGGCCTGGAACCCCAGCCCGCTGAAAACCGCCGAGCTTATTCAGGCAGATATGGCGCAGATTGGCGTGAAGGTGATTATTGTCCCGGTCGAAGGCCGGTTCCAGGAGGCCAGATTAATGGATATGAGTCATGACCTGACGCTGTCCGGCTGGGCAACGGACAGTAACGATCCGGACAGTTTTTTCCGTCCGCTTTTGAGCTGCGCGGCGATTGCCTCGCAAACCAACTATGCTCACTGGTGTCATCGCGAATTCGACGAGGTGCTGCAAAAAGCGCTCACTTCGCAGCAGCTGGCATCGCGCATCGAGGCCTATAAAGAGGCGCAGCGCATTCTTGCCGATGAACTACCGGTGCTGCCGCTGGCCTCCTCCCTGCGTTTACAGGCCTACCGTTACGATATGAAAGGCCTGGTGCTGAGCCCGTTTGGCAACGCCTCTTTTGCGGGCGTCTCGCGGGAAAAAGAAGACAAGGTGAAAAAACCATGATTATTTTTACCCTGCGTCGCCTGCTGCTGCTGCTGATTACCCTCTTCCTGCTGACCTTTGTCGGTTTTAGCCTGAGCTACTTTACGCCCCATGCGCCGCTGCAGGGTGCCTCGCTGTGGAACGCCTGGCTCTTCTGGTTTGAGGGGGTGCTGCACTGGGATTTCGGCGTTTCCAGCATCAACGGGCAGCTGATTTCCGAGCAGCTTAAAGAGGTCTTTCCCGCCACCATGGAGCTCTGTATCCTCGCCTTCGGCTTTGCGCTGGTGATCGGGATCCCCGTCGGTATGCTGGCGGGGATCATGCGGAATAAGTGGCCAGATACCCTGATCAGCGCCCTGGCGCTGCTGGGCTTTTCAATTCCCGTCTTCTGGCTGGCGCTGCTGCTGACCCTGTTCTTCTCCCTCACCCTGGGCTGGTTTCCGGTTTCCGGGCGTTTCGACCTGCTCTATGAAGTTAAATCGGTCACCGGCTTTGCGCTGATCGACGCGTGGCTCTCTGATTCGCCATGGCGTCACGAAATGATCGTCAGCGCGGCGCGCCACATGGTGCTGCCGGTACTGACCCTGGCGGTGGCGCCGACGACAGAAGTGATCCGTCTGATGCGCATCAGCACCAGCGAAGTGTACGACACCAACTATGTCAAAGCCGCCGCCACCCGGGGCGTATCGCGGCGGACAATTTTACACCGCCACGTCCTGCACAACGCCCTGCCGCCGGTGATCCCGCGCCTGGGGCTGCAGTTCTCCACCATGCTAACGCTGGCGATGATTACCGAAATGGTCTTTAGCTGGCCGGGGCTCGGCCGCTGGCTTATAAACGCCATTCGCCAACAGGACTACGCCGCGATCTCGGCGGGCGTGATGGTCATCGGCGCGCTGGTGATTATTGTGAACGTGATATCCGATATTTTGGGTGCGATGGCAAACCCACTGAAACATAAGGAATGGTATGCCCTACGATAGCGTCTATCTGGAGAAGCGCCCGCCGGGTGCGCTGCGCACCGTATGGCGAAAATTCTACGGTGATACAACCGCGATGATTGGCCTGTACGGCTGCGCGGCGCTGATTCTGTTGTGCGTTTTCGGCGGCTGGTTCGCCCCTTACGGCATCGACCAACAGTTCCTCGGCTATCAGCTGCTGCCGCCGTCATGGTCGCGGTACGGCGAAGTGTCGTTCTTTCTCGGTACTGACGATCTCGGTCGCGACGTCCTGAGCCGCCTGCTGAGCGGCGCGGCGCCAACGGTCGGCGGCGCATTTGTAGTGACGCTCGGCGCCGCCCTCCTGGGGCTGGTGCTCGGCGTGATTGCCGGGTCCACTCACGGCCTGCGGTCGGCGGTGATGAACCATATTCTTGACACGCTGCTGTCGATCCCATCCCTGCTGCTGGCCATTATCGTGGTCGCCTTCGCCGGGCCGCACCTTAGCCACGCGATGTTCGCCGTCTGGCTGGCGCTTTTGCCGCGGATGGTGCGTTCGGTTTACAGCATGGTGCATGACGAGCTGGAAAAAGAGTACGTTATCGCCGCCCGCCTTGACGGTGCCTCGACGCTGAATATTTTATGGTTCGCGGTACTGCCGAACATTACCTCTGGTCTGGTCACGGAGATCACCCGCGCGCTGTCGATGGCGATCCTCGATATCGCCGCGCTGGGCTTCCTCGACCTCGGCGCTCAGCTACCTTCCCCGGAGTGGGGAGCGATGCTCGGCGACGCGCTGGAGCTGATTTACGTTGCGCCGTGGACGGTGATGCTGCCGGGCGCGGCCATTATGATTAGCGTCCTGCTGGTTAACCTGCTGGGCGACGGGATCCGCCGCGCAATTATCGCCGGGGTGGAATAATGCCGTTACTCGATATCCGTAATTTAACCATTGAGTTCAAGACCAGCGAAGGCTGGGTAAAAGCCGTCGATCGCGTCAGCCTGACCCTCGCTGAGGGGGAAATTCGTGGCCTGGTCGGAGAGTCAGGCTCGGGTAAAAGCTTAATTGCCAAAGCAATTTGCGGCGTCACCAAAGACAACTGGCGGGTGACCGCCGACCGTATGCGTTTCGACGATATCGATCTGCTGCGTCTCTCAGTACGCGAGCGGCGTAAACTGGTGGGCCACAACGTCTCGATGATTTTCCAGGAGCCGCAATCCTGTCTCGACCCTTCCGAACGGATCGGCCAGCAGCTGACGCAGAATATCCCCGGCTGGACCTTTAAAGGACGCTGGTGGCAGCGCCTGGGCTGGCGCAAGCGGCGCGCCATCGAGCTCCTGCACCGCGTGGGGATTAAAGACCATAAAGATGCGATGCGCAGCTTTCCCTATGAGCTGACGGACGGAGAGTGCCAGAAGGTCATGATCGCCATCGCGCTGGCTAACCAACCGCGGCTGCTGATCGCCGACGAGCCGACCAACGCCATGGAGCCCACGACGCAGGCGCAAATTATCCGCCTGCTGACGCGGTTAAACCAAAACAACAACACCACCATTTTGCTGATCAGTCACGATATGCAGATGCTCAGTAAATGGGCGGACAAAATCAACGTGATGTACTGCGGACAGACGGTGGAAACCGCGCCGAGCGAAGAGCTGGTGACGATTCCTCATCACCCTTACACGCAGGCGCTGATTCGGGCGATTCCCGATTTCGGTAGCGCCATGCCGCACAAGAGTCGGCTCAATACCTTGCCGGGGGCGATCCCACTGCTCGAACAGCTGCCCATCGGCTGCCGGCTCGGGCCGCGCTGCCCTTATGCCCAGCGCGAATGTATCGAAACGCCCCGGCTGGTGGGCGCACGTAACCACCTCTATGCCTGTCATTTCCCGCTGAACATGGAGAAAGAGTGAAATGGTCGAAACATTGCTTGAAGTGCGCAATCTGAGTAAGACCTTTCGCTACCGCACCGGCTGGTTCCATCGGCAAACGGTGGAAGCGGTCAAGCCGCTAAGCTTTACCCTGCGCGAGCGCCAGACTCTGGCAATTATCGGCGAGAACGGATCCGGCAAATCGACGCTGGCGAAAATGCTCGCTGGAATGGTTGAACCCAGCACCGGCGAATTGCTGATTGACGATCGCCCGCTGACGTTTGGCGATTACTCTTTCCGCAGCCAGAAGATTCGCATGATCTTTCAGGATCCGTCGACCTCGCTCAATCCCCGGCAGCGTATTTCGCAAATCCTCGATTTTCCGCTGCGCCTGAATACCGACCTCGAACCCGAAGCGCGGCAGAAGCAGATTATCGAAACGTTGCGAATGGTCGGCCTGCTGCCGGACCACGTCAGCTACTACCCGCATATGCTGGCGCCGGGACAGAAACAACGTCTGGGCCTGGCGCGCGCGCTGATCCTGCGTCCGAAGGTCATCGTCTGCGATGAAGCGCTGGCGTCGCTGGATATGTCAATGCGCTCGCAGCTGATTAACCTGATGCTGGAGCTGCAGGAAAAACAGGGTATCTCCTATATTTACGTGACTCAGCATCTGGGCATGATGAAGCACATCAGCGATCAGGTGCTGGTGATGCATCAAGGAGAAGTGGTCGAACGCGGCAGCACCGCCGACGTTCTGGCGTCTCCGCTGCACGAGCTAACAAAACGCCTGATTGCCGGTCATTTCGGCGAAGCGCTTACTGCCGATGCCTGGCGTAAAGACGGTAAATAATCCGAGGCGTAAATTGCGATGATTGTTCCGGTTCAATTTTCTACCCTCCCCGTGACGCCGTGGAAAAATGGCGGCGGGGAAACGCGCGAAATCGTCAGCGTCGCTTCGCCGTACGCGCCGTTTCTCTGGCGCGCCAGCATCGCCACGCTGGAAAATGACGGTCCGTTCTCCCTTTTTCCCGGCGTTGACCGGGTCATCACCCTGCTTGAGGGACAGCCGCTGTGGCTACGAGGCGATGATATCGCCCAGCGCCTTGAGCTCTGGCAGCCGTGGGCATTTGCCGGCGAGTGGCCCCTCGCCAGCGAAGGTATCTCCGGACGCGGCCTGGACTTCAATATTATGACCCAGCGCTCGCGCGCCGCAGCGCGCGTGAACGTCGTCGCGGAAGGACAGCGGCCCGGCGCGGAGGGCATCGCATGGATTCTCCAGGGTAGCTGGCAGTTGGCTGACGCGGTTTATCAGGCCGGCTCCGGGATCTGGTGGCAGAACCAATCGCCCGGCGAGCTGTTACCGCGGTCTGCGGACGCCCGACTTTTACTGGCGGAAATCGTTCGCCGCTAGCGCCATATCGCCACAATTTCAGATGGTATACTCTTGTATACACGGTAGCCAAAGCGCGATATGACGTGGCGGATGGCAGAAAAATATCGTGACACAAGGGGTCGTCAGTGGGATATAATTCCCGGCTAAATTTGAGTTATTTTGAAATGACAACGCTAACTAAATGATTGTTAAAGTAAAAATACGCAATAACGATAAGGATTAAAAGCTATGGGTTTTCTTTCCGGTAAGCGCATTCTGTTGACTGGCCTTGCCAGCAAACTGTCCATCGCCTACGGCATCGCGCAAGCCATGCACCGTGAAGGGGCTGAACTGGCGTTCACCTATCAGAACGAAAAACTGAAAGGTCGTGTGGAAGAATTTGCCGCCGCGCTGGGCTCTAATATCGTCCTGCCGTGCGATGTCGCGGAAGATGAGAGCATCGAATCTCTGTTCACCGAGCTGGCAAAAGTGTGGCCGAAGTTTGACGGTTTCGTCCACTCTATCGGCTTTGCGCCGGCAGACCAGCTGGACGGCGACTACGTTAACGCGGTAACTCGTGAAGGTTTCAAAATCGCTCACGATATCAGCGCCTACAGCTTTGTGGCGATGGCGAAAGCCTGCCGCGGGATGCTGAACCCGGGTTCCGCCCTGCTGACGCTCTCCTACCTGGGCGCAGAGCGCGCCATTCCGAACTACAACGTGATGGGCCTGGCAAAAGCCTCTCTTGAAGCTAACGTGCGCTACATGGCGAACGCCATGGGCCCGGAAGGCGTTCGCGTTAACGCCATCTCTGCCGGTCCGATCCGTACCCTGGCGGCTTCCGGTATTAAAGATTTCCGTAAGATGCTGGCGCACTGCGAAGCGGTCACCCCGATCCGTCGCACCGTCACCACTGAAGACGTGGGCAACAGCGCAGCATTCCTGTGCTCCGACCTGTCTGCCGGTATCTCCGGCGAAGTCGTTCACGTTGACGGCGGCTTCAGCATCGCGGCGATGAACGAGCTGGAACTGAAATAAGTTCTTCACCCTCCTCGCATCCGTGAGGAGGGTTCTTTCCCCTATACTTTCCTGCTGTTATTCCAATCCGCTATTTGTTAGCACGTATCAATATTTTCTCCCGCTCCAGGGTTAAGCCAGGATAGTTCCGCATAGCATGACCGCGAAACGGCGGTTTGCCACATACCGAACAAGGAACGCCCATGGAGCAACGCCGCGTTTACGGCAAAAACCACTGGTATCATGAGACCCAGTCAACAATCTGCCCGGTGGATGTATTGCCGCTCGTCCCAGAAGCTGCCCACGTTGAAGATCGTTTCCTACTCGATCTGACGCTCCCCGAAGAGCTGCTCAAGGCGCATGCGCGCTGGCTTACGCCGGCCCGGCGACTGGCAGATGCCCTCTTCCCCACGACAGTGACGGTTAATCGCCTGCAGACGTTTAGCGCCTATGATCGGCTGAGTACGGCGCTGACCGTTGCCCAGGTTTATGGCGTACAACGCCTGTGCAATCACTACGCCGCCCGGCTGGCGCCGCTTCCCGGCCCGGACTCCTCGCGCGAGAGCAATCGTCGTCTGGCGCAGATTACCCAGTACGCACGCCAGCTCGCGAGCTCTCCTTCGCTGATTAACTCGCTCTCCCGCAGCCAGCTGGACGAAGTCGGGCTGACCAGTCGCGATATTATCCTCATCAACCAGATCATTGGTTTTATCAGCTTCCAGGCCCGCGCTATCGCCGTATTCCATGCCGCGCTGGGCTACCCGGTGCGCTGGATCCCCGGCATGCCGCAGCAAGAAGATGCTCCGGAAGCGCTTTTTGACGCGAGGGAGAGTGATTGGCAGCCAGGTCTTGACGATTCCGACTTACGCTATGCCGACGATGAGCGCCAGTCGCTTTTAGCGAACTGGCAAAAACATCCGGGCCTGTTCGAACTGGCTCCGCTGCTGGCGGCCCAGGAGCCTCCACTGGCGCTTCAGGAACAGCTTCTGACCCATCTCAGCGGCCAACAGCCGTTCGCTGCGCAGGTGGCGCTGATAGCCGCGCGGATTAATGGCAGCGTCAGCTGCTTTAACGCCTGGGCTTCGCGATGTCCAGATTTAGCCGTTCTTACGGACGCTTTGCGCGGTAATGAATCCGGCGTCCAGGCATGGGGAGACACCCCGTCAATTGAGCGCCAGCTTTTGCAATCCGTACAGCTTTTGACCCGCGCGCCCGACCGTTTCAGCGCCGCCCAGCTAACTCCCCTCACTGAATACGGGCTTTCCCGCAGCGCGGCTATCGATCTGCTCGCCTGGTGCGGGCTGTGCGGTTGGATGAATCGGCTGAAAATCGCCCTCGGGAATGTAGGTCAGGAGACGTAAATTGCTGAAACAGCGCTTGCTGCGGCAGGCATATTCGCGTAAAAATGTCAGCCGCTCTTTTAGCCACGAAAATACGAAATTATGTTTCAGGACAACCCGCTGCTAGCGCAGCTTAAACAGCAACTGCATTCCCAGACTCCGCGCGTTGAAGGGGTCGTTAAGGGGACGGAAAAAGGGTTTGGCTTCCTCGAAGTCGACTCGCAGAAAAGCTATTTCATTCCGCCGCCGCAAATGAAAAAAGTGATGCATGGCGATCGTATTATCGCCGTGGTCAATACTGAAAAAGAACGCGAAAGCGCTGAACCGGAAGAACTGGTTGAGCCGTTCCTGACGCGTTTTGTCGGCAAAGTTCATAAAAAAGACGATCGTCTTTCTATCGTTCCTGACCATCCGCTGCTGAAAGATGCCATTCCCTGCCGCGCCGCGCGCGGCGTAGAGCATGATTTTAAAGAGGGTGACTGGGCCGTTGCCGAAATGCGCCGTCATCCGCTGAAAGGCGACCGCGGTTTCTACGCTGAGCTCACCCAGTACATTACCTTTGGCGATGATCATTTCGTTCCGTGGTGGGTCACCCTGGCGCGTCATAATCTGGAAAAAGAAGCGCCGGACGGCGTGGCGACCGAGATGCTTGATGAAGGTCTGGAACGCCGTGATTTAACGGCCCTGGCTTTCGTGACCATCGATAGCGCCAGCACCGAAGATATGGATGATGCGCTGTACGTCGAGCAGAACGCTGACGGTAAACTGCACCTGACCGTCGCTATCGCCGATCCAACCGCCTGGATTGCCGAAGGCAGCAAGCTGGACAACACGGCGAAAATTCGCGCCTTTACCAACTATCTGCCGGGCTTCAACATTCCGATGTTGCCACGCGAGCTCTCTGACGACCTCTGCTCCCTGCGCCCCAACGCGGTTCGTCCGGTGCTGGCCTGCCGCATGATCCTCGCTGATGACGGAACCATCGAAGACGATATTGAGTTCTTCGCGGCGACCATCGAGTCGAAAGCGAAGCTGGCCTACGATGATGTTTCCAACTGGCTGGAAAACAGCGGTAGCTGGCAGCCGGACAGCGAGATTATCGCCCGGCAAATTAAACTGCTGCAGGAGGCCTGCCTGCGTCGTAGCGAATGGCGTAAAAACCACGCGCTGGTGTTCAAAGACCGCCCGGATTATCGCTTTGTGTTGGGCGACAAAGGCGAAGTGCTGAATATCGTTGCCGAACCTCGCCGCATCGCCAACCGTATCGTTGAAGAGTCAATGATCGCCGCCAACATCTGCGCCGCCCGCGTCCTGCGCGATAAGCTCGGTTTCGGCGTTTATAACGTGCATACCGGATTCGATCCGGCCAACACCGAGCAGCTCGCGGCCTTACTGAAGACACACGACGTACACGTTGACCCGGTGGAAGTGCTGACGCTTGAGGGCTTCTGCAAGCTGCGTCGCGAGTTGGACGCGCAGCCGTCCGGTTTCCTCGACAGCCGTATTCGCCGCTTCCAGTCGTTTGCGGAAATCAGCACCGAGCCGGGCCCGCACTTCGGGCTGGGTCTTGAAGCCTATGCGACCTGGACCTCCCCGATCCGTAAGTACGGCGATATGATTAACCATCGTCTGCTGAAAGCGATTATCAAAGGGGAAGCGATCTCCCGTCCGCAGGATGATGTTGCGATCCAAATGGCTGAACGCCGTCGCCTCAACCGCATGGCGGAGCGCGATGTCGGAGACTGGCTGTACGCCCGCTATCTGAATCCGCAGGCCGGTACCACTACCCGCTTTGCTGCTGAGATTATCGATGTCAGCCGCGGCGGCATGCGCGTGCGTCTGGTTGATAACGGCGCGGTTGCCTTTATCCCGGCGCCGTTCCTTCACGCCGTGCGCGATGAGCTGGTGTGCAGCCAGGAAAACGGCACCGTGCAGATTAAAGGCGAAGTCGTCTACAAAGTCACGGATGTGATTGATGTGACAATTGCCGAAGTCCGTATGGAAACCCGTAGCGTGATTGCGCGTCCTGCCGCCTGATAACTGCCCTGTGCGGCTCCCTTAAACGGAGCCGCATTTTTATCCCTTCCAGCTGTTTTTCCGCGCGTTGCCCACGAATCATCGTAGATGGGTTAGTTTGTGCGTTTTTTTCGCTTCTCTTTTTCATCCGTTTTTAGCATCATTGATTTTATTCACATTTGTAACCAGGATAACGCCATGTCAGATCTGAATGCCCGTCTGCTCGCCCAACGAATCGATACCGTGCTGGATATTCTGGTTGCCGGGGATTATCACTCCGCGATTCATAATCTGGAAATCCTCAAAGCTGAGCTGCAGGCGCTTTCCAGCGACGAGCAGGAAAATAAACCCGGTCAGCCTAAAGCGCCGTGGGAAATTTGATAATCTACATCACCGCAATCGGCCACCCAGGGCCGATCGCTCGCCCAAATAGCCCTTAACTGCGAAGTTGCTATGAACGCCCGACAACAAAGTATTTTGCAAATGGTCATCGACAAAGGCCGTATTAGCGTGGCCGATCTCGCGAAGATGACCGGTGTCTCTGAAGTCACCATTCGCCAGGATTTGAATTCACTCGAGAAGCAGAGCTACCTGCGTCGTACTCACGGCTTCGCCGTTCCGCTGGATAGCGAAGATGTGGAAACCCGCATGATGACCAACTTCGCCATTAAGCGAGAGCTGGCTGCGCGGGCCGCAACGCGCGTTTCTGCCGGAGAGACGGTGTTTATCGAGAACGGGAGCTGCAACGCCCTGCTCGCCCGCACGCTGGCCGAGCGCGGCGATATCACCATCATCACCGTCAGCAGCTATATTGCGCATCTGCTGAAAGAGACGCCTGGAGAAGTGATCCTGCTGGGCGGGATCTATCAAAAGCGCAGCGAAAGTATGGTTGGCCCACTGACCCGCCAGTTTATTCAGCAAGTCCACTTCAGCAAGGCCTTTATCGGCATTGACGGCTGGCAGGCTGAAACCGGATTTACCGGACGGGATATGATGCGTGCCGACGTGGTTAACGCGGTGCTGGAAAAGGGCTGTGAGGCGATTGTGCTGAGCGATAGCTCTAAATTCAACGTGGTTCACCCCTATCCCCTTGGGCCGATAGAACGGTTTAACCGTATTATCACCGACGATAATCTCAATGATGCCGTGCACAGCCAGTTAATCGAATGCGGTTTAGCCGTCGATATCGTCAACCATCCCTGATCCTGTCCTTACTTTGCCGGGGCTGCCCGGCATCGCTATCGTCTGAGACTTTTCTGACACCTGAATTCAGACTTTTTACCTGCCTGAAAAATTTATAGAAAGTAGAATTAATGTTAGCGATATAACAGGGAGTAACTATCACCTGCGTGATTAGAGTAACACCTGCGCAACTAAAGCTTCATGGAATAACCCCTGAGCAAGAGTAACAAGCTATGCTTAAGGGAAGTTGTATCCGTGAATAGATTATTCAGGAGAAAAAAAATGATGACTTCAATGAACAAAAAAATGGCCGCGGTAGTTCTGGCCGTCACTGTTGCAATGTCTCTGAGCGCTTGTTCTAACTGGTCTAAACGCGATCGCAACACCGCAATCGGCGCAGGCGCCGGTGCATTGGGTGGTGCGGTATTAACTGACGGTAGCACCCTGGGTACCCTGGGCGGCGCGGCAGTCGGCGGTATTATCGGCCACCAGGTGGGTAAATAATATTAACCACGAACAATAATATGAAAATTTATATTAGCTGACGAGTACACCAGCACAAAAATGAAGGCCACGATATTTATCGTGGCCTTATTATTGATTAACCGCCTGCCAGCTTAACTTTCATGCCTTTGGCTTCGAGAAGCAATTTGAGCAAGTCACGCTTATCGCCCTGAATCTCAATCACGCCATCCTTAACCGCTCCGCCGCAGCCGCATTTCTTTTTCAGCTCGGCAGCGAGTTTCGTCAGCGCGTCGTCACTTTCATCAATACCGCTAATCAGGCACACGCCCTTACCCTTACGCCCGCTGGTCTGCCGCTGAATACGTACGATACCGTCCCCTTTCGGGCGCGCTTGTGCCGGTTTGGGTTCATCAATACGGCCGCGGTCCGTTGAATACACCAGACGGCTGTTGGAATCGCTCATCATACCCCCTTGTTCAACGATGCGTTAATGCCGCGCAGGGTGGCGGCAGGATCGGCAGACTGCGTTACCGGACGACCAATCACCATGTAATCTACGCCCGCCGCCTGTGCCTGTTCCGGCGTCATAATGCGCCGCTGGTCACCCGCATCGCTACCTTGCGGACGAATGCCCGGCGTCACCAGCCTGAACGCCTGGCCCAGCTCTTGCTTAAAGCGAACCGCTTCCTGCGCCGAGCAGACTACACCATCCAACCCGCAGCGCTGGGTCAGCGCCGCCAGCTTCGCGGCGTAGTCAGCCGGAGAAAGCGTAATGCCCAGATCCTGCAGATCGCTGGCTTCCATGCTGGTTAATACCGTGACCGCAATCAGCAGCGGCGCCTCTTTTCCGAATGGTTGCAGGGCTTCACGTGCAGCGGTCATCATACGCGCGCCGCCGGAGGCATGAACGTTGACCATCCAGACGCCCAGCTCTGCCGCAGCGGCGACAGCACGCGCCGTGGTATTCGGGATATCGTGGAACTTCAGATCGAGGAAAACCTCAAAACCGCGCTGGTGCAGGTCACGAACAAACTGCGGCCCCAGCAGGGTAAACATCTCTTTGCCCACCTTCAGGCGGCAGTCGCGCGGGTCGATACGGTCGACAAATGCCAGCGCTTTATCACGGTTATCATAATCTAGAGCAACGACGATGGGAGAGGATGTGACAACGCGGGAAGAAGATGTAGCAGTAGACGTCATGACCGGACCTTAATTGTTGATGAGCGCCGGTTTGGCGCAAAAAAGGTAAACGGGCAGCATTCTACCTGCGATAAGCCGAAAATAACAGGCTGCATTTCGCTTCCTGCCGGACGACGGGGGCGCCGAAGCCGGAGGATATGACGTAAAAAACCTTTAAGTATGTTGTAACTAAAGTGCGTTTTTTTTTAATTTATTGCCCGTCCAGTCCGCGAATAGGCTTAATCGATGACCACGACCGGCAGGACGGACAGTGCCAGTACAGCGTATGGGCGGTAAAACCACATTTCTGGCAGCGGTAGCGCGGTTTGCTGCGGACCTGCTCGCCCACCATATGGCGCAGAACGCCCAGGCTCTCCTTCGCGCGCCCCTCTTCGGCTTCATTGATATGGTAGTCGATGAGCTTATGGAACACGCGCATCGTTGGATGTCGCTCCAGCTGGCGAGTCACGTAGTTTTGCGCGGACTCGGCACCTTCCCGCTGTTCAAGGATCTGCGCCAGCATCAGGTCGGCTGTCGCGCCGGTGTTTTCCTCTGCGCAGCGGCGTAAAAAGGCTTCCCATTCGTCGGTTTTACCCAACTGCTGGTAACAGGTTTGCAGCATTTCCAGGGTTTCGCCCACCAGCTCTTTATCCTGCTCAATCACTCGCTCAAGGCTCTCTACGGCTTTCGCATAGTCGCCCTTTTCCATCCAGACTCGGCCCATCATGATGGAAACGCGAGCGCTATTGCGGTCCGCGGCGGCGCCCTTCCTCAGCAGCGCCATCGCTTTGTCGAGATCGTTGCCCGCCATTTGCTGTAGCGCCAGTTCACACCAGAAATTGGCGATTTCACCGCGATGTTTATCTTTCCCCAGCTTAACCAGACGTTCGGCCACTTCTATCGCCGACTGCCAGTCGCTGGTCGCCTGATAAATCTGCAGCAGCTGCTGTAGCGCGCTCAGGCGAAAATCCGTCTCGTCCACCAGTTGTTTAAACATCCCCTCAGCCCGGTCATAAAGCCCGGCGGCCATATAATCTCGCCCCAACTGCTGCACGGCCAGCAGGCGCTGATCGTAGGTTAACGAGGCGCTTTCCATTAAGCTCTGATGGATGCGAATCGCGCGGTCAACCTCACCGCGCGAGCGGAACAGATTGCCCAGCGTAAGGTGGGCTTCGACGGTGCCGGTATCCTCTTTCAGCATATCGAGGAACAGATCGACGGCTTTATCCTGCTGATTGCTCAGCAGGAAGTTAACCCCTGTAACGTAGTCACGCGACAGACGGCTCGCATCGTCCTGTTTGGACTGTTGTGCACTTCTGCGCCCCATATACCAGCCATAGGCTGCGGCCACGGGCAAAAGCAGAAACAACAACTCCAGCATAAATGATTATTCCTTCACCGCAGGAACGCCAGCTTCGGCAGGCGTTGCGCTGGCTGGCGCGATCTGGTGCTCCAGACGTTTAATTTTACGCTCGGCGCGCGCCAGAGAGACGCGAACGCGCAACCAGAAAAGGCCGCAGATCAGCCAGCCGATAGCAAAACCAGCGGCAAAAAGCACGGCAAGCAGCGTCGAAATACGGAACTCACCCTGCGCGAGGAGATAGTTGAACGTGACCACCTGGTCATTCTGCGCGCCCAGCGTCACTGAAATGACGAAGATAGCTAACACCAATAAGAAAATAAGAAAATATTTCACATGACTTCCCGTTCTGTGGGTTGCGCGAAAAGATCCCGCGTTCAGCCCTATAAAGTATCATTTTCGCCGCAGCGGTGAAATGGAAATGCATGACACCCGTTAAGGATATGCGGCCTGATACGGCTAATATCAACATTATTCCGGCGCGGCCGCCCTTTTTTTAATATCCTGCGCCTCTTCTCCCGGCGGCGATAGCGGCCCGCAGAACCGCTGGGCAAGCCAGGTCGCCAGGGTCACCAGCAGCCAGGAAATCAGCGTCGCGACGATCAGGTCCTGCGGCCAATGCATGCCCAGCGCCAGGCGGCTTCCCATTACCGCCGTCGCCCACGTCAGCAGCAGCGCAATGGTGACCCAGCGACGACGCGGCCACAGTAAGCCCACGCCGAGCAATGCCCAGCTAGCGGCAAACATCGTATGGCCAGAAGGGAAAGCGAAGCCGGTTTCTTTTTGCCAGTGCTTACGCAAAAATTTAGGAATCTGCTGCTCTTGCGCCAGCTGTTCATGCACCAGTTTAGCGCGATCTTTGCGTTTCAACGCGTAGAATTGCGTGACTGGCACCTGCCGCGTCTGTTCCAGCCAGATGACAAAGGGACGAGGCTCCTGTACGCGGTCTTTGAGCCACGACTTCATCCCCTGCCCAACAAGTATCGCTGCGCCCAGAATAAGAAACAGCACTATCGCCGCTCGCAGACGAAAACGCAGGCACCACAGAAACCAGGCACACAGGATAACGTGCGTGATGATCCCCCAGGGTTGCGTCACCGTTTCAGTTATCCAGTACAGCAGCTTCATCGCCCCTGCCGACAGCCCCGGATGCCATTTCCAGCCGGTAATCCAGATCACAGCAGGCATGATTAATAACAGGGCCGCGCCAACGGCGGTTCGTCTGGCAATCAACAGCATCTCGTCTCCTTTTCATTGACCTCAATATCATAACGGAAAGTAGTTCGTTTGTGCGCTTTGCGCGCAGGTGACCGTACGCAATTAGGAGAACGTCGCGCCATTGTGGCAAAATAGCGGCAAACAGAAGCACAGTCAGGTGCTGATAGAATCTGGAGAATCACATGCAGCTTAAACGTGTGGCAGAAGCCAAACTGCCAACCCCATGGGGCGATTTTCTCATGGTGGGTTTTGAAGAACTGGCAACCGGGCAGGATCACGTCGCGCTGGTATTTGGCGATATTTCGGGGCAATCCCCGGTTCTGGCTCGCGTACACTCTGAGTGTTTAACGGGCGACGCCCTT
This sequence comes from Klebsiella sp. BDA134-6, assembly GCF_015601345.1. Classification (NCBI taxonomy): domain Bacteria; kingdom Pseudomonadati; phylum Pseudomonadota; class Gammaproteobacteria; order Enterobacterales; family Enterobacteriaceae; genus Klebsiella; species Klebsiella sp. BDA134-6. Next base: position 2,526,708 of record NZ_CP064784.1, on the reverse strand, counting down.
TTTAGCCTGCGCTGTGATTGCGGATTTCAACTGGAAGCGGCGTTGTCGCATATTGCCGAAGAGGGGCGCGGCATTCTGCTCTACCACCGTCAGGAAGGGCGCAATATCGGCCTGCTGAATAAAATCCGCGCCTACGCGTTACAGGATCAAGGCTATGATACCGTGGAAGCCAACCATCAGCTGGGTTTCGCCGCAGATGAACGCGACTTCACGCTGTGCGCAGATATGTTTAAGCTGCTGAACGTCGACCAGGTACGCCTGTTGACCAACAACCCGAAGAAGGTCGAAATTCTGACTGAAGCGGGAATTAACATTGTGGAACGCGTGCCGCTAATCGTGGGACGCAACCCGAAAAATGCCCACTATCTGGATACTAAGGCTGCCAAAATGGGGCACCTGCTGAGTAAGTAATGCTGTAGAAAAATGAAGGGCCAGCCTATGCTGGCCCTTTTTATATCAGACGCGGGTTTAGAGCATATTGCGGATCACATAGTGCAAAATACCGTCGTTCTGATAGTAGGTCAGCTCAGTCGCGGTATCGATACGGCAGCGGCAATCAATCACTTCCTGCCGACCATCCGCGCGGGTCAGCGTGACCGGCACCGTCATACCGGGCTGCAGAGCCTGCAGGTTGCTGATATCTATCCGCTCCTCGCCGCTCAGTCCCAGCGTTTTACGCGTCACCCCCTGCGGGAATTCCAGCGGTAAGATCCCCATGCCAATCAGGTTGGAGCGGTGGATACGCTCGAAAGACTCGGCAATCACCACCCTGACGCCGAGCAAACGCGGTCCTTTAGCCGCCCAGTCGCGGCTGGAGCCGGAACCGTACTCTTTGCCTGCGATCACCGCTAGCGGCGTGCCCTCTGCTTTGTAGAGCATCGCGGCATCGTAAATAGCGATAGGTTGGCTATCCGGAAGATGTCGGGTCATCCCCCCTTCCACGCCGGGGACCATTTCGTTACGAATACGAATATTGGCAAACGTTCCGCGCATCATTACCTCATGGTTGCCGCGACGGGAGCCGTAGGAGTTAAAATCAATGCGTTCGACGCCGTGATTTTGCAGATAACGGCCCGCGGGGCTATCGGCTTTAATACTGCCCGCCGGGGAGATATGATCGGTGGTAACCGAGTCGCCCAACATGGCGAGAATGCGCGCGCCGTGGATATCCTCTACCGGTTTAGGTTCAACGCCCATTTCATCAAAGAATGGCGACAGGCGAATATAGGTGGAATCATCCTGCCAGTCGTAGGTATCAGAGCGATCCACTTTTATCGCCTTCCACTCGGCGGTCCCTTCAAACACTTCGGCGTACTCTTTACGGAACATCTCCGTTGAGACTTGCTCAACCGCCTGCGCGACTTCGATTCCGCTCGGCCAGATATCCTTCAGATACACCGGCTGACCATCTTTACCCGTCCCTAACGGCTCACGGGTCAGGTCGAGATTCATATTCCCCGCCAGAGCGTAGGCGACCACCAGCGGCGGCGAAGCTAGCCAGTTGGTTTTTACCAGCGGATGAATACGTCCTTCAAAGTTGCGGTTCCCGGAGAGCACCGCCCCGACGGTCAGATCGCCCTGCTTGATTGCGCGCTCGATCGGGTCCGGCAGCGGTCCAGAGTTACCGATACAGGTGGTACAGCCATAACCGACCAGATTGAAGCCCAGTTCATCCAGATAGGGCGTCAGCTTTGCGTGGGCCAGATAGTCGGAAACAACCTTCGACCCGGGAGCCAGCGACGCTTTAACCCACGGCTGCGGTTTCAGACCCCGCTCAACGGCTTTTTTGGCCAGCAAGCCGGCGGCCATCAGAACGCTGGGGTTTGACGTGTTAGTACAGGAGGTAATAGCGGCAATCACCACCGCCCCGTCAGGCAGCGAATACTGCTGTCCGTTCAGGGTGTAGTCAATTGGCCATTTATCTTTCTGCGCGTGGTTGACTTCCAGCTCGGTGCTGGCGGCAAAGGCCTGAGGGACATCGCCGAGCGCTACGCGGTCCTGCGGGCGCTTCGGTCCGGCCAGGCTCGCTTCGACGGTTCCCATATCCAACGCCAGGGTGCTGGTGAATACCGGCTCATCTCCGGGCTGACGCCACATGCCCTGCGCTTTCGCATAGGCTTCCACCAGCGCCACCTGCTCTTCGCTGCGCCCGGTAAGGCGCATATAGTCAAGCGTAACGGCATCGATCGGAAAGAAGCCGCAGGTCGCGCCATACTCCGGCGACATATTAGCGATAGTCGCGCGGTCCGCCAGCGGCAGAGAATCGAGGCCATCGCCGTAAAATTCAACAAATTTACCCACAACGCCGTGTTTACGCAGCATTTGGGTGACCGTCAGGACCAGGTCCGTCGCGGTAATACCTTCACGCAGCTTGCCGCTCAGCTTGAAGCCAACAACGTCTGGGATCAGCATGGAAACCGGCTGCCCGAGCATGGCGGCTTCCGCTTCGATACCGCCGACACCCCAGCCCAGAACGCCTAAACCGTTAATCATCGTTGTGTGCGAGTCGGTGCCGACAAGTGTGTCGGGAAAAGCCACCCACTCGCCGTTTTGCTGTTCGCTCCACACTGCCCGGCCAAGGTATTCGAGGTTTACCTGGTGGCAAATACCGGTACCCGGCGGTACTACGCTGAAGCGGCTGAATGCCTGCTGCCCCCAGCGCAAAAAGACGTAGCGCTCATGGTTGCGCTCCATCTCCAGACGGACGTTCTCTTCAAAAGCATCATCGTCGCCAAAGCGGTCGACGGTGACCGAATGGTCAATCACCAGGTCGACGGGCGAAAGCGGGTTCACTTTGGCGGTGTCCCCGCCCAGGCGTTTGACCGCCTCGCGCATCGCCGCCAGGTCCACCACGGCGGGGACCCCGGTAAAGTCCTGCATGAGGACGCGCGCCGGACGGTAGGCAATCTCCCTGTCGGCATGGGCATGCTTCAGCCATCCGGCCAGGGCATGAATATCTTCGGCGGTCACTGAATCACCGTCTTGCCAGCGCAGTAGGTTTTCCAGTAGCACTTTGAGTGATTTGGGCAAGCGCGAGAGATCGCCCAGTTGTTTGGCGGCCAGCGGTAAGCTGTAGTAATGCCAGGTTTTATCTTTAACCTGAAGCGTATCCTTGCTGGCTGCTCGTAGGGTTGACGACATAGCTCCTCCTTTACCTTAGGGATAGCATCCCCTGATCCTCCTCAGGGTCATTATTAAAGATAACACATCTTTGATGTAACATTTTGATAACAACCCAAATTGCTAAAATAGGCGTAACGCATTAAGACAGGAAATTTGAATAATGCGGGCAGATATATTGAGAAGGATTGAAGAAGTCAGGTTTACGTCGGCGACCGTGGCGTATTAGTACATGAGTACAAAGAAAGACTAATCGCCATTATTCTGGCGATTAGTCCAATAGAGAAAATTTATCGAGCGAGTCTAAAAAGGGAAAAATTATATCCTCCTTATTACCGCTATTTTATCAGATAGAAATAATTCTCAATAATTCACTTGTCATAAAACTGACACAACCACTGTGACTGGAAGGTGCTCTAGCTTAGTAACCAAACGTTGCAGACAACCAGAGCAATGACGCTCCAGAACATCGCAAGCCCAAGGATAACGGCGCTCCAGGCCTTACTTCTCAAAACCGGATCTATCTCGGTCTTGTCACGTTCCTGTGACATCGCAAACTTCATATAATCGATATCACTAATCATTTTTTCACCACCAATCGCTAAGAATTACTAACCACAGATAAATCTTAATTATGGATGGACTATTAATCCAGTGAATTCGCTTTTCAGAAGATATCTTTCATCATTAATTTGATCACGGCAGGTATATTTGCAAATGTGGTACGAGGAGTTAACGAAAATTGTGATTCAGACGAGGTTTAGATATTCCATTTCAGGCCATTATAGGTTTTGGCATCCCCGTAAGGATGCCATTATTTTTTCTACGGTTATTTTTCCGGTAATTTAATATCTTTGAACATCGCTTCGATATCTTCATTTGAGCGCAAAGCGACGGCGGTATCGACCACATCCCGGGTCAGATGCGGAGCAAATCGTTGAATAAAATCATACATATAGCTTCGCAAGAAGGTACTGCGTCGGAAACCTATTTTTGTGGTGCTATGGCTGAAGATACCGTTGGCGTCGAGTTTGACCAGATCCGGGTCGGAAACCGGATCCACCGCCATACTGGCAATCACCCCTACCCCAAGACCCAGACGCACGTAGGTTTTAATCACATCGGCGTCGGTGGCGGTGAAAACGATGCGCGGCGTCAAGCCGGCGCGATTAAAGGCGGTATCCAGCTCGGAACGACCGGTGAAGCCGAAGGTGTAAGTCACCAGCGGATACTGCGCCAGCTCCTCAATCGATACTGACTCGCGCGAAGCCAGCGGGTGCTCTGGCGTGACGACCACGGAGCGGTTCCAGTGATAGCACGGCAGCATCACCAAATCATCATAAAGATGAAGCGCTTCGGTCGCGATAGCGAAGTCAGCATTGCCTTTCGACACCGCCTCGGCGATTTGCGTTGGCGACCCCTGATGCATGTGCAAGGAAACGCGGGGATAGCGTTCGATAAAGCCTTTGATAACGCCCGGTAGCGCATAACGGGCCTGAGTGTGGGTGGTTGCAACGTACAGTGAGCCCTTGTCTGGCCAGGTATGCTCACCCGCCACCGACTTGATCGCATCGACCTTCGATAAGACCTCGCGAGCGATGCGTATGATCTCCTGACCTGCGGGAGTGACCTGCGTGAGATGTTTGCCGCTGCGGGCGAAAATCTGAATTCCCAGCTCATCCTCCAGCATGCGAACCTGCTTGCTGATGCCCGGCTGTGAGGTGTACAGGCCTTCGGCAGTCGAGGAGACGTTCAGATTATGGTTAACAACCTCAACGATATAGCGGAGCTGCTGTAGTTTCATGGCTGATATCCGATAGCACGTAAAATAAACCCGCTTAATACATTTTACGCTCAGGTCACTTGCTGTCGGGTGGGTTGCCCCGCCCATACCTGCGACTCGCCGTGTCGGCGCCACAACGTATCCTGAAGACGATGATGTATAAGACGATAAGATAATAAAAAAGAGATTAGCTATAACCACTATATCATTTATATCTACAGTGTATAGATACTAACAAAAAATAATAAGTCGGTTATAAGGCGAGAGAGGATACAGTATAAAATCTTGGATATCAGCAACATGCGGTGTTAAAAAAGGGCCGCGGCGCGGCCCTTTTATCCGGTTAAAGCAGTTACTTCTTCGCTTCAGTCCATTTGCCGTCAATATAGAAAGCTGACCAGCCGGTGGCTTTACCGTCTTTCTCTGACGCAACGTACTGCTGCTTAGTTTTACGGCTAAAACGCACCATCGTTTTGTTGCCTTCCGGATCCTGCTGCGGCGCATCGGCCAGATAGCGCAGCTTTTCTGCCAGGCGGTCGCGGAAGCGGTACAGCTCTTCCACCAGCGGCGCCCGGGTTTCGCGCGATTTCGGGAAGGTGTTCGCGGCCAGGAAAACGCCCGCCGCGCCATCGCGCAGAACAAAGTAGGCGTCCGATTTCTCACACGGCAGCTCCGGCAGCGGCACAGGATCTTCTTTCGGCGGCGCCACTTCTCCGTTACGCAGGATCTTACGGGTGTTTTTACACTCGTCGTTGGTACAGGCCATATACTTACCAAAACGCCCCATCTTCAGGTGCATTTCAGAACCACATTTTTCACACTCAACGATCGGACCGTCATAGCCCTTAATGCGGAACTCGCCCTCTTCAATCTCGTAGCCATCGCAGGTCGGGTTATTACCGCAGACGTGCAGCTTGCGCTTCGGATCGATGAGGTAGCTGTCCATCGCCGTGCCGCATTTTTTACAGCGGCGTTTGGCGCGCAGCGCGTTGGTTTCAGCGTCATCGCCTTCCAGCACGTTAAGCACTTCGTTTTCCGGCACCAGGTTTATGGTGGTTTTGCAGCGCTCTTTTGGCGACAGCGCATAACCCGAACAGCCAAGGAATACGCCGGTGCTGGCGGTACGGATCCCCATCTTGCGCCCGCAGGTTGGGCAGTCGATGGTGGTCAGGACCATGGGGTTCGGCTGCATGCCGCCCTCTTCCGGATCTTTCTCCGCCGTTTGCAGCTGCGAGGTGAAGTCTCCGAAGAAGTTATCGAGAACCTGTTTCCATTCGGCCTGATGGTTGGCCACCTGATCGAGACGGTCCTCCATCTGCGCGGTGAAATCGTAGTTCATCAGATCGCGGAAGTTCTCTTCCAGACGATCGGTGACGATCTCGCCCATTTTTTCCGCATAAAAACGACGGTTTTCTACCCGCACATAGCCGCGGTCCTGAATGGTCGAAATGATCGACGCATAGGTGGACGGACGGCCGATGCCGCGTTTTTCCAGCTCTTTAACCAGCGAGGCTTCGCTAAAACGCGCCGGCGGCTTGGTAAAGTGCTGTGCGGGCGTCAGTTCGACCAGGCTCAGGCTTTCGCCCTTGTTGACCAGCGGTAAAGTACGATCTTCATCGCCTTTACGCAGGGCTGGCATCACTTTGGTCCAGCCGTCAAAGCGCAGCGTACGCCCGCGGGCTTTCAGTTTGAAATCGCCGGCTTTCACCGTCAGGGTGGTGGAGTCGTACTGCGCTGGCGTCATCTGACAGGCGACAAACTGGCGCCAGATCAGCTGATACAGTTTCTGCGCATCAGATTCCATATCTTTTAACGTTTCGGCCAGCACGTTGACGTCGGAAGGACGAATCGCTTCGTGCGCTTCCTGAGAGTTTTCTTTGCTGGCGTACTGATTAGCGCTTTCCGGCAGATATTTCTTACCGAAGTTATCGCCAATATAGCCGCGCACCATATTCAGCGCGTCCTGGCTCAGGTTCGTGGAATCGGTACGCATATAGGTAATATGCCCCGCTTCGTAGAGACGCTGCGCCATCATCATGGTTTTCTTCACGCCGAAGCCAAGACGCGTACTGGCGGCCTGCTGGAGCGTGGAGGTGATAAACGGCGCGCCTGGCTTGCTGCTGGTCGGCTTGTCTTCACGCTCCAGCACGCTGTAGCTGGCTTTCTCAAGCAGCGCAACCGCTGCCATGGTCTCTTCACGGCTCACCGGACGGAACGGCTTATCGCCGCTGTGAGTCACCTGCAGCGGTAACGCATCGCCGCCTGGCGTCGTGGTGCTGGCGTCAACTTCCCAGTACTCTTCCGGAACAAACGCCTTAATCTCACGCTCGCGTTCAACCACCAGACGTACGGCAACCGACTGGACGCGGCCTGCGGACAGACCACGGGCAATTTTTTTCCACAGCAGTGGAGACACCATGTAACCCACCACGCGATCCATAAAACGGCGCGCCTGCTGAGCGTTAACACGGTCAATATTCAGTTCGCCCGGCTTTTCGAAAGCCTGACGGATAGCATTCTTAGTGATCTCATTGAACACTACGCGGCTATAGCGCTGTTCATCACCGCCGATAACTTCCCGCAGGTGCCATGCGATGGCCTCCCCTTCGCGGTCAAGGTCGGTTGCGAGATAGATGTGGTCAGCTTTTTCCGCCAACTGTTTGAGTTCGGAAACAACCTTTTCTTTACCCGGAAGTATTTCGTAGTGCGCATCCCAGTCATGCCATGGGTCCACGCCCATACGGTTGACCAGAGCGCCGCGTTCATCCTTCTTAGGCTTTTTAGCCCCTTTGGTGGAGGTAGAGTCGGCGCTCTTTTTGGAAGCTGAGCCACTGGTCGGCAAATCGCGGATATGACCGACGCTGGACTTAACCACGTAGTCATTACCCAGATACTTATTGATCGTTTTGGCTTTTGCCGGGGACTCAACGATAACGAGAGCTTTACCCATATTCACCTTTACCTAATTTGATTCATCCAGGAATACATCGCACATTGATTCACCATCCACTGGCGACACGTCACAACCTATGTTGCGTCGTTATCGATGGATATCAACCCTTTGCACCGGTTTCACGTCCATAAAACCAGATAGCTGAGTTTGCTGGCTTTTTCTTGCCAGGCGACATAGCACGAATAATTTTTGGCCGAATGTCAAGCAAATCTGTTGCCAGATCGCTGAAAGCGTCACACTGTACCTGATAAAATTCGTTACGCAACTTTATTAGCATGCAAAAGCAAATCCCGCCACTAAACTGATGTTTATTAAGCTCCTGCGATTACCCCTGTAAGATCCATGGAAAATTTGCCCCTTGTCGTCGCGCGGCGTAGACTAGCCGCGAAGAATCACAGGAGGCATTTATGCAAGGTACAACCCAACCCATCGATCGCCAGACGCTTCTGGAAAAAGCCAACAAACTCATTCGCGAACATGAAGATACGTTAGCCGGGATCGAGGCCACCGACGTCGTTCAGCGTAACGGCGTGCTGGTGTTCAGCGGCGAGTTTTATCTTGATGAACAGGGACTGCCAACGGCGAAGAGTACGGCGGTATTCAATATGTTTAAATATCTCGCGCACGAGCTGTCTGATAAGTATCACCTGGCGGATTAACCGCTGCGCGCAGGGCCAATACGACAACGCGAGGCCGGTGCCTCGCGTTGTTTTGTTTACATTAGCGGCTTTTGCCCACGCTGCCACCAGCGCAGCAGCAGTTTATCGGCGCTTTCCGCCGCACTGCCGGTAAACCGGTCGAGCATTTTCTTACGCTGCTGGTAGCGCACGCTGATAACCTCATGCTTGTCCATCAGGCCCAGCAGAAGTTCATCGCTGGTTTCCACCGCGTCAACAAGGCCTTTTTCCAGCGCCTGAACGCCATACCAGTGTTCACCCGTCGCTACCTGCTCGATATCCAGACCAGGGCGCATCCGGTGGACAAAGTCTTTGAAGAGTCGGTGGGTATCGTTCAGATCTTCGCGGAATTTCTGCCGCCCTTCTTCGGTATTTTCGCCCAGCATCGTCAGGGTACGTTTGTACTGCCCGGCCGTATGTAGCTCAATGTCGATGTCCTTGTTCTTCAGGAAACGATTGATGTTGGGGATCTGCGCCACAACGCCAATAGAGCCAAGGATAGCGAACGGTGCACTGACGATTCTGTTCGCCACGCAGGCCATCATATAGCCGCCGCTGGCCGCAACTTTATCTACCGCGACCGTTAACGGGATCTGTTTGTCGCGTAGACGCTGCAGCTGCGAAGCGGCAAGGCCGTAGCCGTGGACCACGCCGCCGGGGCTTTCAAGGCGAATCACCACCTGGTCGCGCGCTTTTGCCGCCGCCAGAACGGCGGTGATCTCTTCGCGCAGGCTGCTGACTTCGTGGGCATCCATGCTGCCTTTAAAATCCAGCACCCAGGCGCGCGGTTTCGCGTCCGGCTCGGGAGTTCCCAGCTTTGCCCGCGCCTTTGCCGCTTTTGCTTCCTGCTTAAGCTTTTTCTTTTGCGCTTTATGCCACAGCTTCTGCTGCGGCCCATCGAGCAATGAAGCCGCCAGCTCTTCCTTCATCTCCTTATATTGCTCGCTAAGATTGGTTACCCGCAGCTCGCCGCGCTGTTTTTTGCGCTGAGTCAGGTTAACAATAATGGCGACGATAACCGCAATTGCGACAACGATGGTCGCGATTTTGGCCAAAAACAGGCCATATTGAGCAAGTAATTCCACGTTTTCACCTTGTGTAAACCGCTGACGTTGGCGCACAGTGTACATCAGCCATCGGCGAGAAGTCTTTGTGCTTTGTGTCGCGTGCGAGGCGCCTTCCTGTTTTTTTCAGCGACGATGAAATCGTTGCAAGATATTAATTCCGCGAAGAGTTTCCGTTTCGCCGATTGCAATAGCGGGCGCTTTCAGGCATAAAGCGCAAAAGTGAAATACCGAATAGCAAGCGCGATCGCCTGCAGATCGCCCGAGGAGTCGCCGTGCACTATCAACCGCAACGTCACCTGTTACAGGATCGCATCATCCTGGTTACCGGCGCCAGCGACGGCATAGGCCGTGAAGCCGCCCTGACCTATTCCCGCTATAGCGCCAGCGTTATCCTGGTCGGCCGTAATGAAGAGAAGCTGCGCAGCGTTGCGCACGAGATTCAGCAAACGGGCGGCATCCCCGCCCGTTGGTTTACTCTGGATCTGTTAACCTGCACGCCGCAGGAGTGTCAACAGCTGGCGCAGAAGATCGCCATCCACTACCCGCGCCTCGACGGGGTGCTGCACAACGCGGGTCTGCTGGGCGATGTCTGCCCGATGGATCGGCAAAAGCCGGAGGTATGGCAGCAGGTGATGCAGGTGAACGTTAACGGCACCTTTATGCTCACCCAGGCGCTGCTTCCTTTATTACTCAAATCCGAATCGGGTTCGCTGGTCTTTACCTCCTCCAGCGTCGGCCGTCAGGGGCGCGCCAACTGGGGCGCTTACGCCGCATCTAAATTTGCCACCGAAGGCATGATGCAGGTGCTAGCCGAGGAGTATCAGAGCCGTCATCTACGGGTTAATTGCATCAACCCCGGCGGCACGCGCACCAAAATGCGCGCCAATGCGTTTCCAACGGAAGATCCGCAAAAATTGAAAACCCCCGCTGATATCATGCCGGTTTATCTGTGGCTGATGGGCGACGACAGCCGCCGTAAGACGGGAATGACTTTTGACGCCCAGCCGGGCCGCAAACCAGGAATCGCACAATGAGTGATGAACGCCACCGCGAACGCCAGCAGCGGGTGAAAGATAAAGTTGACGCTCGCGTCGCCGCCGCGCAGGAAGAGCGCGGCATCGTGATCGTCTTTACCGGCAACGGTAAAGGCAAAACCACCGCCGCTTTCGGCACCGTCACCCGCGCCGTCGGGCACGGTAAAAAAGCCGCCGTCGTGCAGTTTATTAAAGGTACCTGGCCAAACGGCGAGCGCAACCTGCTTGAGCCGCACGGCGTTGAGTTTCAGGTGATGGCGACCGGTTTTACCTGGAATACTCAGGATCGCGAAAGCGACACTGCCGCCTGCCTGGCGGTCTGGGAGCACGGGCGCCGCATGCTAGCTGATGAAAGTCTCGACCTCGTTTTGCTGGACGAGCTCACCTATATGGTGGCCTACGACTACCTGCCGCTGGAAGAGGTGCTTACCGCGCTGCGCAACCGCCCGGCCCACCAGACGGTCATTATCACCGGCCGCGGCTGCCACCGTGAAATTAGCGAACTGGCCGATACCGTTAGCGAACTGCGTCCGGTTAAGCACGCCTTTGATGCCGGGATCAAGGCGCAGATAGGGATCGACTACTAGCCGCTAGCCGTTCGAGCAACCCATGATTGAGCGGCAGGCACAGACAGTCCTCCCCCAGCGCCAGCTCGCTTTCGGGAATATTTAGCCGTGAGACGAAGCGCTTGCGGTATTCGGTTGGCGTGACGCCGCAGTATTTATTAAAGGCGGCAATCAGATACTTGTGCTCCTGAAAGCCGCAGCTGTGGCTAATCTCAGTGATTGGCGTGCGGGTATCGCGCAGCAGGGTGCGGGCTTTGTTTAGCCGCACCAGCGTCAAATACTCTTTAAAATTATAGCGGCTCACCTTTTTGAACAGCCGCGAGAACCAGGAGTAGCTCATCCCGCTATGGCAGGCTACCTCGCTCAGGGTCAGCGGCTGATCAAAGTGTTGATTAATAAAATCAATGCCTCTTTTGATCATCGCCTCGTCACGCAGCGAGCTTTCGGCGCGCCGCGTCGGCTTTCCGGCGCAGACGACCGCATCCAGCAGCAGGTAAATCGCCGCGATGCGCTGAAACGGCGCGTGGTTGTCAATTAGCTGTTCCAGTAGCCTCGCCAACCGTAGGTGCACCTCACTGTCTGCCGTAGAGTAAGGCCGTCCGCAGGTACTCCAGTCCAGCTGCGGCGAGGGATGAAGCTCATCAAACAGGCCGGGTGAAAACTGGACGGTGACCAATTGGCTGCCCGCCATCTCCGCGCTAAGCGAATGGACCTCTTCGGCATTGATGTACAGCATATCCCCCTGCGCTAGCTCCAGGCTCTGCTGACCGACAGAGAGCGTAAATCGCCCCGCCAGCACGGTAATCAGCTCCGGAGCCGGATGCCAGTGAGGCTCGCAGTAGCGAACCTCCGCGGCAAACACGTTCAGCTTCTCGGCATCAAAGGCAATCAGCTCATAGCCGCTGTTCGCCGTTTGTCGTCCGGTCTGGGTGACCGAACGAGGATGAGTCACTGAAAAAGGGAACATGCGCACTCTCCTGTCATTATCAATGATTAGCGCCCGCCAACACCGCGTTAAGCTCGTCGCGCTCAATATCCAGCGCCAGGAATTCGGTCAGCGCAATCAGCAGTCCGCAGAACAGATCCGGCGCCAGGCGAATCAGTTTTTCACGCACCTGCTCCGCTGGCATCTGACTCTTATCGGCAATCAGCATTACGACGCGGTCAAAGGCCTCCGGCTGCTGGATAAGCTGTTGTAGAGAGTTATCATCGCGCAGCGGTACGTACCGCTGCGGACAATCTACCTCCATTTCCGCGATTAACGGCAGATCCCGGGATGAGGCGCCGACGCGAACCTGCCAGATTCCCGGCGTCACCACCCAATCGCCCAGGCCCGGATGGTAGCAGGCTAGTTCGGCAATGGGCAGCTGCAGGCTTACGCGCCGGGATTCTCCGGCAGCCAGCACCACTTTGCTGAACGCTTTTAATGACTGCACTTCGCGAATCAGCTCCCCCTTCGGCGCGCTGACGTACAGTTGGACGATCTCTTTGCCCGCATACTCTCCGCAGTTGGTCAGGTCGAACGACACGGTAAGCGTCTCGTCTGCGCCTAATCGGGAGGCTGATAGCGCGATATTATCGTACGCAAACCGGGTATAGCTTAAGCCAAAGCCAAACGGAAACTGTGGCGTCAGGCGACGTTTGTCATAATAGCGATAGCCGACAAAAAGCCCTTCTCCGTAGTAGTGGCGCAGGTTTTCGCCCGGATAGTGCAGCCAGGCCGGCGTTTCCTCCAGGGAATTAGGCACCGTTACCGTCAGTTTGCCGCAGGGGTTACGCTGGCCGAACAGGATTTCCGCCACCGCGCGCCCCATCCCTTGCCCGGCAAAGAACGTTTCCAGCAGCGCTTTGCACTCGCCGAGCCACGGCATCACCACCGCATCGCTATTCGCCAACACCACCACGATATTCGGCTGGACCGTCGCCACTTCGCGAATTAACCGTTCGTGCACCGGCAGAATATGCAGATCCTGACGATCGCCATTTTCGCCATCTTCGCCTACGGCAGTACTGACGAAGAGTACCGCCACGTCTGCCTCTTTTGCCACGCGGCAGGCCTGCGCCAGCGCCTGTTCGTCATCGCGCAGATCGTCCGGCGCGCCTACGGCCGAGGTGACGCTAAAATCGTCACCGGCGAGGTCGAAAATTTCATCCAGCGGGCGATCGAGAAGATACGGTACCGTGGTCGCACATCCAGATCCCTGAATCACCGGCTCCTGCGCCGGTTTACCCAGCACCGCGATGCGCGGCGTTTTCTCCGGACGCAGCGGCAACAGACCCTCTTCATTTTTCAGCAGGACGATGGATTCACCGGCAAGCCGCTGCGCCAGCGCGTGGTGCGCCGTAAAATCGGCTCGCGTTTGCGGGCGGCGATGGCGCTGAACCTTGTCGAGCAGTTCCAACATGCGTAGACAAGCGCGGTCCACCACCGCCATCGGAACTTCTCCGCCTTCGATAGCCGCCAGCAAGCTGTGTTTATCGCGGCGGGTTTCCGGCATCGCCAGGTCGTTGCCCGCCATCAACGAAGCGGGACGATCTTTAATACCATACCAGTCGGACATGACCAGGCCGTCATATCCCCACTCATCGCGCAATACCTGAGTGAGTAAAAATGGATCCTGCGAAGTTTGTACGCCGTTAAGACGATTGTAGGAGGACATCACCGTCCACGGCTGGGATTTTGCAATCGCCCGCTGGAAACCTGCCAGGTAGATTTCCCGTAGCGCCCGCTCTTCAATGATCGAATCCATTTCCGTGCGGCGATATTCCGAGTTATTGGCCGCAAAATGCTTCAGGCTGGCTCCGACGCCCTCCTGCTGCAGGCCGTTGATCAGCGCAGCGGCAATATCGCCGCTGACCACCGGATCTTCGGCGTAATATTCATAGCCGCGCCCGGCCAGCGGCGTGCGGCGAATATTAATGCCGGGCCCGAGCAGGATCCCGACGCCCATTTGCTGACACTCTCGCCCCAGCGCTTCCCCCATCTGATGCACCAGCTCCACGTCCCAGCTACAGGCCAGACTGGAACCGTTTGGAAAGCAGGTCGCCGGTAGCGAAGTGCTGAATAGCGCCTCGCTCCCCCCTTTCGCGACTGGCTCTTCCGCGCTGGCCTGGTCTGCGGTTTGGGTGATGACCGAGATAAAATCATCCATACTCCACTTTTCCCGGCCATCAATCTGCGCACTACTGTAGCGCACGCCGTAGGTGCCGTCGGTCATAATGATATCTTCGATACCGTGCTGCGGCAGCGAGGCGGTGCGCCACAGACCGCTGCCGGTCAACAGCGCTACTTTCTCTTCCGCGCTCATCGCGGCAAGGGTGGTGTTAAAATCGTTACTCATCTCTCTGACTCCCTGAGGTTAAAGCGCGTTCTGTTTACGCAGGCTGATCTTTTGCACAATATCGCGATAGGTTTTTTCATCCAGCGAATAGCAGGCGACAAAGAGGGCGCTGAGGGCAAACATCGCGCCGGGGAATAGCGTCATCAGTACGTTAATGCCGTTAATCGCGCTGGCGGTAATGTTGCCCGCGTCATAGTGGTAATAGTCCAGCATCCAGCCCGCGCAGCCGCCGCCGATGGCCATCGCTATTTTGGTAATGAAATTAAAGAAACCGTAAATTGCGCCTTCGGTGCGCACCCCATGGTGCCACTCGGCATATTCCACGGTATCGGCAATCATTGACCACATTGAAACGAAACCCATCCCCAGCGTAATACTGTACAGACACACGCCGGTCATGATCAGCCAGATATTGTCGCCGGCAATAAAATATTGCATCAGTACGCCCACAACGCCGATCGACAGCGCCACCAGCGTCATTTTCTTTTTACCTATCAACGCAATGATTTTTTCCGAAATAACGGTACCAACAATATAAGCCGCCGACTGAATCATAAAGAAGGTTGAGGTAAAACCTTCGCTACCAATTATATATTTGATAAAGTAAATAGCGATCGCCATCCACACGGTATAGGCAATATAAAAAAAGACGGTGAACATCGAGAGGTTAATTAGCGGCGCGTTGCCTGCCACCGCCTTCAACATTTCCCGCAGCGTCGGCGCCGGAGTCTCTTCCTCTTCTTCACCAACGCGCTCTTTGGTCATCCCGAAGCAGGCAAGGAACAAAAACGTCGCCAGCAGCGCAAAGCAAGAGACGGCGAAGACGTACCCCAGCTGTTTATCGCTAAACGGGGAAATCAGCCTGTCCGCAGTAGTGGACACAATCAGATAGCCAACAATCGCCAGGACAAACCGGTATACCGACAGCGATGAACGGGAGGCTTCATGCTGGGTTAAACGGTTGGTCAGCGCCGAATAAGGCGTATTTACCGCCGTATAGGCCAGGCAATAAATAGTATAGGAAATCAGTGCGAAGTAGAATTTGGCCTCACCGCCGAAAGGCACAAAGCAGAGCACCGTTAAGAAGCCGAGCGGAATTGAACCATACAACAACCAGGGTCGAAGCTTACCGTAGCGGCTGTGGGTTTTATCGATGGCAAAACCAATCAGAATATTAAATGCCGCATCAACCACGCGGGCAATAACAAAGATCAGGCTCGCCTGTACGGCGCTAATGCCGTAAATATTGGTATAGAAAAAAAGTAAAAACAGAGAAACGAAACCAAAGGATAAATTAGAGGCGAAATCGCCAAAACCGTACCCTATTTTTTCTTTAACGCCGATAACCACATAGCTTGCCGAAAGTTTTCCTGCTGTTTCCATTTTAGGCTACCTGTTAATATAATCAGTGGCCTCAGTATATGGCGTCGCCTGGCGCGCCGCTTTGCGTTATTTGTCCGGGCATTTCCTGTTTTTTGTCTTTATGCAGAAGTGTGAAAGGAGTCACAGGAGGGAGAATTCCGGCGGTGACCGCCGGAACTGGAATAATTAACCGTTACCGTTATTACGGCTGCTGGAACGACGGTTGTTATTATTATTGCTCACCTGGCTGTGGCGCTTAACCGCGCGGCGAATCTGATTGGCCTTCATACGACGGCGATCTTTTTCGACGGCGACCTTAGAGGTGGTTTCCGGCGTAAGCTCGACCAGCTCACGCAGGTAGTTAGTTTGCGCCAGGTCCAGCTCGGTGTAGCCGCCGCGCGGCAGGCCTTTCGGCAGTAGAATATCACCGTAGCGCACGCGGATCAGGCGGCTGACCTGTACGCCAACGGCTTCCCACAGGCGGCGAACTTCGCGGTTACGTCCTTCGGTGAGCGTGACGTTATACCACTGGTTAATCCCTTCGCCACCGGTAAACTTGATGGTTTTGAACGCTGCCGGGCCGTCTTCCAGCTGCACGCCGCGAGAAAGCTGGCGCAGCTTGTCATCATCTATCTGGCCAAACACGCGCACTGCGTATTCACGTTCCACTTCGCGGCTTGGGTGCATCAGGCGGTTCGCCAGTTCACCATCGGTGGTAAACAGCAGCAGGCCACAGGTATTCACGTCCAGACGACCAACGGCAATCCAGCGCGCGCCGCGCAGCTTTGGCAGACGATCGAACACCGTCGGACGCCCTTCCGGGTCGTTACGGGTGCAGAGCTCGCCCTCCGGCTTGTAGTAGGCCAGCACGCGGCAAATCTGTTCCGCAGACTCTTTCACCGAGATCAGGTGACCGTCGATACGAATTTTTAAACCCGGGACAATTTCAACGCGATCGCCAAGGGTGGCGATTTTGCCATCGACGCTGACGCGGCCAGCTTCGATTTTGGCTTCGATTTCACGGCGGGAGCCGTGGCCAGCGCGGGCCAGCACTTTTTGTAATTTCTCGCTCATTGAGCTTCCTTAAGGTGTCGCCTTCCCAGGCGTCTGGTATACTTCGAAAAACAGGACGTGAGGCAAAATGAAACCTAACACCCTGTTCTGTAAAATTTTTTTGCATCAGCGCGTGCCGTTATCTATGTTGCAACAGCAGACATAACAGAGACACGCCTTCTCGCGTGGGCGAACATGGTACACGAACTTTAAGATGAATGCTTCTTTGCGTTACGAGCATAGCACAACTTACCGCGCACCTCCGTCCGGGCGCATGGCGCGCTGATGGAAGCCAGGTAGCACAATAGGGTCTTTTGCAGAGGATGAACCATCAAAAGGCGCGCGGCATTGCGCCGCGTTGAACGGCGGCAAATAAAAGCGGCGAGCGGGGATTCATTACATGACGATTCCTTCCATGGAAACAGGCGTCATTACAGGAACGGCGTCACGTCCCCGACACCTTCACGCACTACGACCGGCGCGTCTTCGGTAAGATCGATAACCGTGGTCGGCTGCTGGCCCAGATAGCCGCCGTGAATAATCAGGTCCACCTGCTTCTCCAGACGATCTTTGATCTCTTCCGGATCGGATTCGGTAAAGTCGCTACCTGGCAGCATCAAGGAAGTGGAAAGCATTGGCTCACCCAATGTTTCCAGCAGCATCTGCGCAATCGGGTTGGACGGCACGCGCATCCCGATAGTCTTACGCTTCTCCTGCAACAGGCGGCGCGGGACTTCTTTGGTGCCCTTGAGGATGAAGGTGTAGTTACCCGGCGTATTGTTTTTAATCAGACGAAAGGCCACGTTATCGACGAATGAATAGGTCGATAGCTCGGACAAATCGCGGCACATCAGAGTAAAGTTGTGACCGTTTGGCAAATTACGGATCCGGCAAATCCGTTCCATCGCGCCTTTATCTTCAATTTTACAGCCTAAGGCATAACCGGAGTCGGTCGGATAGACGATGACCCCGCCTTTACGCACAATGTCCACCGCCTGGTTAATTAACCGCGCCTGCGGGTTTTCCGGATGGATATAAAAAAACTGGCTCATATTTCCCTCTCAATTTTGTTCTACGGCCACTTCCCAACTGCGCCAGATCCCTTCTACGCCCGCGGGCAGCCAAAGTTTACGGCCCAGTTCGATCCACGGACAGGGCTGATGAAAATCAGACCCCTGCGAGGCATCCAGGCCATACTGCACGGCGTAAGCGGCAAGCTGAGCGCGCTCGTGCGGCGCCTGTTGACATTGCGCCACCTCCATCGCATCCCCGCCCTGTTCGCTAAAGTGGGCCAACAGACGTTTCAACCACTTGGCGGAAAGGTCATAGCGCCCGGGATGGGCAATGACCGCCTTACCGCCAGAATGATGAATGACATCAATCGCTTGTTTTATTGTACACCACTGAGGCGGAACGTAACCGGTTTTCCCGCGCGCCAGATACTTCTTAAAAACGTCAGCCATGTTGTTGGCATAGCCGGCCTCCACCAGAAAACGGGCAAAATGGCCGCGCGTCACTGCACCGCCGTCCGCCAGCTTCAGCGCCCCTTCCCAGGCCCCGGGGATCCGCGCTTTTTCCAGCCGCTCGGCAATCTGCTGGCCCCGCATCTGGCGACGCGCTTTCTGTTCATCAAGCAGCGCGGTCATCGCCGGATGGCCGATATCGATATTCAGCCCGACAATGTGAATTTCATGATTTTCCCACAATGTGGAAATTTCCACCCCGGTAATCAGCGCCAGCGGTAAGCCGGCGCGTTCAATTTCAGCCTGAGCCGCGGGAATTGCCGCCACGGTATCGTGGTCGGTAATCGCCAGGGTGCCGACGCGCATCTGGTGGGCGCGATGGACAAGTTCTTCTGGAGTCAGACGCCCGTCAGAGGCGATAGTATGGCTGTGCAGGTCGTAAATCACTGCGTAATTGGTGTTGCTCAAGATGACTCCTGCTGGACATGAACCTGTACCCGTCATACTTTAAGTCACAGGCAGATTGACTGTGATTCTGCAGCTTAAGTGATTCAGGATATCAATAAGCGCATCATCATACCGACTCAGAGAGAAAATCTGCAAACAGGGGTTGACTTTAATCTCCCGGACTAGTTAACTAGTACGCAAGTTCACATGAAGGGGTATTAACGATGAAAACGCAATTTATCACTCTGCACGGCTGGTGGCGCACCTCCTGTTATCGGGCGGCGTGATCGCGTTTTGCACTCAGCATACAGATACCCGGCCCGCCAATGAGCGGGCTTTTTATTGGACAAATTATTATAGCGAACAGGCGACAACAATAATGCAAACATCAAAACCGGCACTCGAGCTTCTCACCAGCGACGCCATCTATCGGGAAAACCCCACGGCATTGTTCCACCAGATCTGCGGCGCGCGTCCAGCCACCCTACTGCTGGAATCCGCTGATATCGACAGCAAGGATGATTTAAAGAGCCTGCTGCTGGTGGACAGCGCCCTGCGCATTACCGCACTTGGTGACACTGTCACTATTCACTCATTGTCCGCCAACGGTACGGCGCTGCTGGAACTGTTGGATAGCGCCCTGCCCGCTGGCATCAATAATCAGCGTCAGCCAAATAGCCGGGTATTAACCTTCCCGCCGGTCAGCGCGCTGTTAGATGAAGATGCCCGCTTATGTTCACTCTCGGTCTTCGATGCTTTTCGCCTGCTGCAGGAGCTGGTTACCGTTCCGCAGGACGAGCGCGAGGCCATGTTCTTCGGCGGCCTGTTCGCCTATGACCTGGTCGCCGGTTTTGAAGACCTGCCATCGCTGGAAAACGACACCGCCTGCCCGGATTACTGCTTCTATCTCGCGGAAACGCTGCTGGTTATCGACCATCAGACCAAAAACACCCGTATCCAGGCGAGCCTGTTTACGCCGTTGGAAAGCGAAAAGCAGCGTCTGCTTGAGCGGATCGCTCAGCTTCGTCAGCAGCTGAACGAGCCGCCGCTGCCGCTGCCGGTGACTACGGTTGCCGAGATGCGCTGCGACTGCGACCAGAGCGACGAAGAGTACGGCGCCGTGGTGCGTAAAATGCAGCGCGCCATCCGCGCGGGCGAGATTTTTCAGGTCGTGCCGTCGCGCCGCTTCTCGCTGCCCTGCCCGTCGCCGCTCGCCGCTTATGATGTGCTGAAAAAAAGCAATCCGAGCCCGTACATGTTCTTTATGCAGGACAACGATTTTACCCTGTTCGGCGCTTCTCCGGAGAGCTCTCTCAAGTATGACGCCACCAATCGCCAGATTGAAATCTACCCGATCGCCGGTACCCGCCCGCGCGGCCGTCGCGCCGACGGTTCGCTGGATCGCGATCTCGACAGCCGCATTGAGCTGGAGATGCGCACCGACCATAAAGAGCTCTCCGAGCATCTGATGCTGGTCGATCTTGCGCGTAACGACCTCGCGCGCATCTGTACGCCGGGTAGCCGCTACGTCGCCGACCTGACCAAAGTCGACCGCTACTCCTTTGTGATGCACCTCGTCTCCCGCGTGGTTGGCGAGCTGCGCCGCGATCTTGACGTTCTGCATGCCTACCGCGCCTGTATGAATATGGGCACCCTCAGCGGGGCGCCGAAAGTGCGCGCCATGCAGCTTATCGCCGCCGCTGAAGGCAAACGCCGCGGCAGCTACGGCGGCGCGGTGGGCTACTTTACCGCCCACGGCGACCTCGATACCTGCATCGTTATCCGTTCCGCCTACGTGCAGGATGGCGTCGCCACCGTCCAGGCCGGCGCCGGTATCGTGCTCGACTCCGTTCCCCAGTCAGAAGCGGATGAAACCCGTAATAAAGCTCGCGCGGTGCTGCGCGCTATCGCCCAGGCCCACCACGCGAAGGAGATTTTCTAATGGCCGACATTCTGCTGCTCGATAATATCGATTCTTTTACCTATAACCTGGCAGACCAGCTGCGTTCGAACGGCCATAACGTGGTGATTTACCGCAACTCCGTCCCGGCGCAGGCGCTGATTGAGCGCATCGGCACGATGAAAAACCCGGTACTGATGCTCTCTCCCGGTCCGGGGACGCCGAGCGAAGCCGGCTGTATGCCAGAGCTGCTAACCCGCATGCGCGGCAAGTTGCCGATTATCGGTATCTGCCTCGGCCACCAGGCGATTGTCGAAGCCTACGGCGGCTACGTCGGCCAGGCCGGCGAAATCCTCCACGGTAAGGCTTCCAGTATTGAACATGACGGACAGGCGATGTTTGCCGGTCTGAGCAACCCGCTGCCGGTGGCCCGCTATCACTCGCTGGTGGGCAGCAATATCCCGGCAGGACTCACCATCAACGCCCACTTCAACGGAATGGTGATGGCGGTGCGTCACGACGCGGATCGCGTCTGCGGCTTCCAGTTCCACCCTGAGTCAATTCTGACCACCCAGGGGGCACGCCTGCTGGAGCAAACCCTGGCCTGGGCGCTGCAGAAGCTGGAGCAGACCAACACCCTCCAGCCGATTCTGGAAAAACTGTACCAGGCCGAAACCCTGAGCCAGCAGGAGAGCCATCAGCTGTTCTCTGCGGTGGTGCGCGGTGAAGTCAAACCCGAGCAGTTGGCCGCCGCGCTGGTGAGCATGAAGGTGCGCGGTGAGCATCCGCAGGAAATCGCTGGCGCCGCCACCGCGCTGCTGGAAAACGCCGCGCCGTTCCCGCGCCCGGACTACCCTTTTGCCGACATCGTTGGTACCGGCGGCGACGGCAGCAACAGTATCAATATTTCGACCGCCAGCGCCTTCGTTGCCGCCGCCTGCGGCCTGAAGGTCGCGAAGCACGGCAACCGCAGCGTATCGAGTAAATCAGGATCGTCCGACCTACTGGCGGCATTCGGTATCAACCTCGATATGAATGCCGATAAATCTCGCCAGGCGCTGGATGAACTGGGCGTTTGCTTCCTGTTCGCCCCGAAGTATCACACCGGTTTCCGTCACGCGATGCCGGTCCGTCAGCAGCTCAAAACCCGCACCCTGTTTAACGTGCTTGGGCCGCTGATCAACCCGGCCCACCCGCCTCTGGCGCTGATTGGCGTTTATAGCCCTGAACTGGTGCTGCCGATTGCGGAAACCCTGCGCGTGCTGGGCTACCAGCGCGCCGCGGTGGTGCATAGCGGCGGTATGGATGAAGTATCGCTGCACGCGCCGACGGTGGTCGCGGAACTGAACCATGGCGAAATCAAGAGCTACCAGCTGACCGCCGCCGACTTTGGCCTGACGCCTTACCATCAGGAGCAGCTGGCAGGCGGCACGCCGGAAGAAAACCGTGACATTCTTACGCGCTTGCTACAAGGTAAAGGCGAGGCCGCTCACGAAGCCGCCGTTGCCGCCAACGTCGCCATGTTGATGCGTTTACATGGATACGAAGATCTGAAGGCCAACGCGCAGCAGGTCATCGATGTGCTGCACAGCGGAGCGGCCTATGACAGAGTGACCGCATTAGCGGCAAGAGGGTAAATAATGCAGACCGTTTTAGCAAAAATCGTGGCCGACAAAGCGATTTGGGTAGAAGCCCGCAAACAACAACAACCGTTAGCCAGTTTTCAAAATGAAGTGGTACCGACGCAGCGCAATTTTTATGACGCCCTCGCCGGAACCCGCACCGCGTTTATTCTCGAGTGCAAAAAAGCCTCGCCATCAAAGGGGCTGATTCGCGATGATTTTGACCCGGCGGCCATCGCCGGCGTCTACAAGCACTACGCCTCGGCTATCTCGGTGCTTTGCGATGAGAAATATTTCCAGGGCAGCTTCGACTTTCTGCCGATCGTCAGCAAGGTCGCGCCGCAGCCGATTTTGTGTAAGGACTTCACCATCGATCCTTACCAGATTTACCTGGCGCGCTACTACCAGGCCGACGCCTGTCTGCTGATGCTTTCAGTGCTGGATGATGAGCAGTATCGCCAGCTGTCTGCCGTTGCGCATAGCCTGAACATGGGCGTGCTGACCGAAGTGAGTAATGAAGAGGAGCTGGAGCGCGCGATTGCGCTGAAGGCGAAAGTGGTCGGCATCAACAACCGCGATCTGCGCGATATGTCGATTGATCTCAACCGTACCCGCACCCTGGCGCCTAAGCTCGGTCATGAGGTCACGGTGATCAGCGAGTCCGGTATCCATACCTATGCAGAAGTGCGTGAACTAAGCCACTTCGCCAATGGTTTCCTCATTGGCTCAGCGCTGATGGAGCACGCCGACTTGAACGCCGCCGTGAAGCGCGTGCTGCTCGGCGAGAATAAGGTCTGCGGCCTGACCCGCCCCCAGGATGCTCAGGTGGCGTATGAATCCGGCGCGATCTACGGCGGCCTGATTTTTGTCCCGACGTCGCCGCGAGCGGTGAATGACGCTCAGGCGAAAGCCGTCATCGATAGCGCGCCACTGAGCTACGTCGGCGTGTTTCGCAATACCCCGGTGGCGGAAGTTGTCGCCCGCGTGGAAAATCTGAGCTTAGCCGCGGTACAGCTGCACGGCAGCGAAGACCAGGCCTATATTGATACCCTGCGCGCCGAACTTCCGGCAACGGTGCAAATCTGGAAGGCCCTCAGCGTCGGCGAAACCCTACCGCAGCGCAATCTGCATCACGTCGATAAATATATTTTCGACAATGGTCAAGGCGGCACCGGCCAGCGTTTCGACTGGTCGCTGCTGCAAGGTCAGGACCTGCGGAACGTTCTGCTGGCAGGCGGCCTCGGTGCCGATAACTGTGTGGAAGCCGCCAAAAGCGGCTGTGCCGGACTCGATTTTAATTCAGGCGTAGAGTCGCAGCCGGGTATTAAAGATGCCAGCAAACTGTCCTCTGTATTTCAAACGCTGCGCGCATATTAAGGAGCAATAATGAGTACTTTACTGAACCCCTACTTTGGCGAATTCGGCGGGATGTACGTTCCGCAGATCCTGATGCCCGCCCTGCGCCAGTTGGAAGAAGCGTTCGTCAGCGCGCAGAAAGACCCGGCATTCCAGGCTGAATTTACCGACCTGCTGAAAAACTACGCGGGTCGCCCGACGGCGCTGACCAAATGCCGGAACCTTACCGAAGGCACCCGCACCACGCTGTATCTCAAGCGTGAAGACCTGCTGCACGGCGGCGCGCATAAAACTAACCAGGTGCTCGGCCAGGCGCTGCTGGCGAAACGGATGGGTAAAACGGAAATCATCGCCGAAACCGGCGCCGGCCAGCACGGCGTTGCCTCTGCGCTCGCCAGCGCCCTGCTCGGCCTGAAGTGCCGTATCTATATGGGCGCTAAGGATATCGAACGCCAGTCGCCGAACGTTTTCCGCATGCGCCTGATGGGTGCTGAAGTGATCCCGGTACATAGCGGTTCTTCTACACTGAAAGACGCCTGCAATGAGGCCCTGCGCGACTGGTCCGGCAGCTACGAAAAAGCCCACTATATGCTCGGCACCGCCGCCGGTCCGCACCCGTTCCCGACCATCGTGCGTGAATTCCAGCGCATGATTGGCGAAGAGACCAAAGCGCAGATCCTCGAGAAAGAAGGTCGCCTGCCGGATGCGGTTATCGCCTGCGTCGGCGGCGGATCGAACGCCATCGGCATGTTCGCCGACTTTATCGACGAAACCGCTGTTGGCCTGATTGGCGTGGAGCCGGCAGGTCACGGTATTGAGTCCGGCGAGCACGGCGCGCCGCTGAAGCACGGTCGGGTGGGTATCTACTTCGGTATGAAATCGCCGATGATGCAAACAGAAGAGGGGCAGATTGAGGAGTCCTACTCCATCTCCGCCGGACTGGACTTCCCGTCAGTAGGGCCGCAGCATGCGTATCTGAACAGCATTGGCCGCGCCGATTACGTGTCAATTACCGATGACGAAGCGCTGGATGCCTTTAAAGAACTCTCCCGCCATGAGGGGATTATCCCGGCACTGGAGTCCTCCCATGCCCTGGCGCACGCGCTGAAAATGATGCGTGAAAACCCGGAAAAAGAGCAGCTGCTGGTGGTTAACCTCTCCGGCCGCGGCGATAAAGACATCTTCACCGTACACGATATTTTAAAAGCGCGAGGGGAAATCTGATGGAACGTTATGAGACGCTGTTTGCACAACTGAAAGCTCGCCGGGAAGGCGCGTTTGTTCCCTTCGTCACCCTCGGCGATCCGAATCCGGAACAGTCGCTGAAAATTATCGATACGCTGATTGAAGCGGGCGCCGACGCGCTGGAGCTGGGCATTCCCTTCTCCGACCCGCTGGCTGACGGCCCGACGATTCAGGACGCCACCCTGCGCGCATTTGCCGCAGGCGTCACGCCCGCCCAGTGCTTTGAAATGCTGACAGCAATTCGTCAAAAGCATCCGACCATCCCGATCGGCCTGCTGATGTACGCCAACCTGGTCTTCAGTCCGGGCATTGATGAATTCTACGCCGCGTGCGAACGCGCAGGCGTCGATTCCGTACTGGTCGCCGATGTCCCCGTGGAAGAGTCCGCGCCGTTCCGCCAGGCCGCGTTGCGCCATAACATCGCGCCGATTTTCATCTGCCCGCCGAATGCCGATGACGATCTGCTGCGCCAGATCGCCTCTTACGGTCGCGGTTATACCTACCTGCTGTCGCGGGCGGGCGTGACCGGTGCGGAAAACCGCGCCGCGCTGCCGCTGCATCATCTGATTGAAAAGCTGGCCGAGTACCACGCCGCGCCGCCGCTGCAGGGTTTTGGCATCTCGGCGCCGGAGCAGGTGACCGCGGCGATTGACGCAGGCGCAGCCGGCGCGATTTCCGGCTCTGCCATCGTCAAAATCATCGAGCGGAACGTGAACGACCCGCAGGCTATGCTCGCCGAACTGAAAGCCTTTGCGCAAAGTCTGAAGGCCGCCACCAAAGCCGCGTAAGCTAGTCCGCCGTCCGGTCCCGCGCCGGGCGGCTATTTCTGTTGCAATCTGCCGGCATAGACAAAATAGCGCCAGCACATCATCTTGCGTCCACCCCGCCAGCACCTCATTCATCAGCCGCGTTCTTGCTTGCGCAATGCGTGTAATCATCTCCTGGCCCGCTTCGCTGAGCGTCACTTCGCTAATCCGCCGGTCTTTCGCATTGGGCTGCTTTCGCGCCAGCCCCAGGGCTTCCAGCTTTTTCACCTGCCCTTTCCGCCGCCGATATTGCTCTGAGCGGTACTGCGCTCCGCGCCGCTGCAGCTGATGGGCAGCGATATTGGCAGCCTATCAATGTCCCAGCGGCTGACCGCTACGGGCGGGTTTACCATCGCCACCACTCCCCAGATCGCCACGGCGTGGCCTCAGGATAACCGCCAGAAACGCACCATTTTTATCGTCGATTAAAAAATGATTCCGCACAAAAGTTGTGGTTGATATATCAAATGAGAAATATTATCTTTCTCATTACAGAATGGTTGAGTAATCAACTCAGGTATTCGGTACGACATTGCTCACATTGCTTCCAGTATTTTTGCCCGCACTTGTGCGGGCTTTTTTTATGGCTGCCGACATACTCTGCGCACCAGTTGCCTTAGCCAGCGATGCGCTAATTCATGCTGCTGGCGAGGATGCCACATTTGTGACACCGTTATCTCCGGCACGCTCACCGGGAGAGGAAAACCGATCATCTCTTTTCCCGCCGCGCTCCGCAGACAGGAGGCCGGGACAACGGCGATAAGTTCAGAATCCCGGGCAACGGCCAGCGCGGCGGAAAAAGCAGGCACCACCGCGGCAATTCTGCGGCTCATTCCACATGCCGCCAGCGCTTCATCAACCGGCCCTCGGATCGCCCCGCGACGGGAGGCTATGACGTGCCCTACGGAAACAAATTGTTCTCGCGACAGATCGGCAAAGGCGGCTAACGGGTGTGTTTTGGCCAGTGCGGCGACAAAGCGATCGCGAAACAGCGCCTGCAGGCGGATCTCAGGCCCCATATTTTCAAGTACGCCAATTTCCAGGTCCACCATCCCCTCGCGTAGAAATCGGGCATTTTTCTCCGACTTCGCGGCAAACTCCAGCGTCACACCCGGCGCTTCTTGTGCGACAGCGTTCACCAGCGCCGGGCCAAAAACGTCTATAAATCCCTCATTGGTACGTAACGTAAATCGCTTCTCAAGGGTCAATAAACTCAGCGGCGCAGGCGAAGCATTAAGCACCGCGCGCATCTCAGTGACGACGTTTTTTGCCCGCGCCTGCAGACTTTCCGCATGGGGAGTCAGCACCATTTTTCGCCCGGCTCTGACCAGTAGCGGGTCGCCGGTTACCTGCCGTAAGCGCGCCAGCGTACGGCTCATCGCCGACGGGCTAAGCTCAAGCCGCTTTGCCGCCCCGGCAACGCTCTTCTCGCTCAACAGCACATCCAGCGCAGCCAGTAAATTAAAATCGGGATCGGTCATCTTTTCTCCATTCCAGGATATGGCGTCTGATGCACTTTATTATTGCAAATGCTGCGCCTTCCGCCTGCTACAGCACCAGCCTATATTTATCCCATCATTTATTTAAGCCGGAGGATACCAATGGCCGCTTCCACTAAAACAGTATTGATCGCGGGCGCTTCACGCGGGCTTGGGCACGCCATGGCTGAACAGTTTCTGCGGCATGGCTGGCAGGTCATCGGCACCGTGCGCGATCTGTCGCAAACCACGCCGCTGCACCATCTGGCTCGAGCATATCCTGGACGGGTTCGTATTGAGGCGCTGGATATTTGTGATAATGACGGGATCGCGGCGCTGCGCGAAGCGCTTAGCGATAGCGTACTGGATATGCTATTCGTCAACGCGGGCACCACCAACCGCGATCCGACACAAACCATCGGCGAAATCGCGACGGAAGAGTTTATTCATGTCATGTTGACCAACGCGCTCGCGCCAATGCGGGTAATAGAAAGTCTGCAAGATGTCGTGTTACCGCAGGGACTGATTGGCGTCATGTCCTCAGGGCAAGGCAGTTTGAGCAATAATACCGGCGGGCAGCGCGAGTTGTACCGCGGGAGTAAAGCCGCGCTGAATATGTTTATGCGCAGCTTTGCCGCCCGCCCTGCCTGCGTATCGCATCCGCTGGTGGTCATGGCGCCGGGCTGGATCCGCACGGCCCTCGGCGGCGAGAGCGCCCCGCTTACCATTGCAGAGACCAT
Source organism: Klebsiella sp. BDA134-6 (assembly GCF_015601345.1). Classification (NCBI taxonomy): domain Bacteria; kingdom Pseudomonadati; phylum Pseudomonadota; class Gammaproteobacteria; order Enterobacterales; family Enterobacteriaceae; genus Klebsiella; species Klebsiella sp. BDA134-6. The sequence goes on along the minus strand of NZ_CP064784.1, from coordinate 2,498,695 downwards.
CCCCTCGCTGGTGAACATCCTGCTGGAAAAACAAAATCGCCCCGGATTAGAGTATTTGGATTATCGAGGATGTCGGGTGCCGTGGTAATAGTTTTATGCGTATTAATGGCGTGCTGACGAGTTCAGGGCAGTCAATTTTCGTTTTTTACGCTATTACCCCCGATGACGGGGAGTTTCCGCGCCCGTCTCGCTTGGTGTGGGCTGGTCATGCGTTTTTCTGGTCGCTCCTGAGCTAAAGCCCGGCAGGAGTGGTATTATTCATGGCAGAAAAAACAGGCACAACGTCAACCGGGGAGCGATTTATGCACGAAGAAGTACCTCTGAAATATTACGACATTGCGGATGAGTATTCGACCGAGTCCGCCGAGCCCGTGAGCGAGTCGGAACGCGATCCTCTGGCGCGCTATTTCCAGCTGTTGATTACTCGCCTGATGAATAACGAAGAAATCAGCGAGGAAGCGCAGGGAGAGATGGCCGTACAAGCGGGCATCGATCGCCAGCGCATTGATGATATCGCGGTATTTCTGAATAAATGGGGTAATGAGTAGTCGTTGCTGCGGCCGACCTGGGGGATACTTAGGGAAATCCGCCACGCGTCAGAAAGCGTAATAAAGCTGGTCACGATGACCAGCTTTATCAGGGACTTTAGAACCGGTATCCGGCCGAGAACATAAACACCCACGGATCCAGACGGATACTGTCGTGCTGCTGCGCGCCCGCCAGCTTATAGTTGGCGGTGGTGTCGATATCCATGTACCACACCGACATGTTAATCAGCCAGTCGCGGTTAATCAGATAGTCCATCCCCACCTGCCCTGCCGCTCCCCAGGAGTCTTTCAGGCTCAGGTCAGAGATACCGGTTTTTTTACCCGTATCGTTCACGCTTTCGTCGAAGAAGGTCGTGTAGTTGATACCCGCGCCAATGTAAGGACGCAGTTTGCTGCTCGAATCGCCAAAGTACCACTGCGCCATTAACGTCGGCGGTAAATGATGAACGGTTGCAATATTGCCGGTTGCCGCGGTCCCGACTTTATGCCGGAACGGCGTAGCGGCCAACAGTTCAACGCCTATGTTATCGGTTGCCATATAGGTGAATGTCAGACCCAGTTGCGTATTGTTGCTGACGTTAAAGCCCCCCAGGCTGCCTAACGTACCGCCCGCGCCTTCGGTCGGCCTGACCGTGGCCGAACCCGCGCGAATAAAAAATTCCCCGGCTTCATGCGCCCAGACGCTGCTGCCGGAAAGACTGCTCAGAATAACAACCGCCGCTGCTAACTTTTTCATACCCACTTCCTCGTTATGGTTATTCAGCGCAAGAATATACATACAAAGAGGTATGCTTGATCCAACATAGATCACATTAAGTGGGCAAATTTAACATTTATTGATCCAGATTAATTTTCACTTTCTCAATACAATCAGTGATAAGCGTGTGATATCAAGTTTCTTCATTTATGGTACTCCGAACAGCGCTTCGCTGATTTCCTCTTCTATTTACAAAGATATACTTAGCGCGCAGCAGCAGAGACTGCTACCCCGCCGCGATTTGCGGTACAATCGCCGGCTAGTTAACACCTGCAATACTCAAGGAGAATGCATGTCTATCACGGCGAAGTCCGTCTACCGTGACACCGGGAACTTTTTCCGCAATCAGTTCGTTACTATCCTGCTGATTGCGCTGCTATGCGCGTTCATTACGGTAGTACTTGGCCATGCCTTTTCACCCAGTGAAGAACAGCTGTCGATATTAAGCCAGGGCGATAGCCTGGCGGGTAGCGGCGGGCTGTTTGAACTGGTCCAGAGCATGACGCCTGAGCAGCAGCAAATCCTGCTGCGAGCCTCTGCGGCTTCCACTTTCTCCGGTCTTGTGGGCAACGCCATCCTTGCCGGCGGCGTTCTGCTCATGATTCAAATGATCTCCGCCGGTCAGCGGGTCAGCGCCCTGCGCGCGATCGGCGCTTCCGCGCCGGTGCTGCCAAAGCTGCTGCTGCTGATCCTGCTGACGACGTTTATCGTGCAGATGGGGATGATGCTGGTGGTGGTGCCTGGCGTCCTGCTGGCTATCGTGCTCTCTTTCGCACCGGTTATGCTGGTGCAGGATAAAATCGGCATCTTCAGCGCCATGCGTGGCAGTATGCGTCTGGCCTGGGCCAACGTGCGTCTGGTGGCGCCGGCGATTATCGGCTGGCTGCTGGCGAAAACGCTGCTGCTGCTGTTTGCATCCAGCTTCGCGGTCCTGACGCCGAACGTTGGCGCGGTGGTAATAAATACCCTCAGTAATCTGATCTCTGCATTGTTGCTGATCTATTTATTCCGCTTGTATATGCTTATTCGCAACTAACTTAATCCGGGGCGGGCTATTTCTGCCCCGATCTGAACGACGGAATCGATGTATGAAGCAGTTTCTGGATTTTTTACCGCTGGTAGTCTTCTTCGCATTCTACAAGCTATATGATATTTACGCCGCGACAACCGCGCTGATTATCGCCACCGCCATCGTGCTGATCTACAGCTGGGTACGCTATCGCAAAGTCGAAAAAATGGCGCTCATTACCTTCGTGCTGGTCGCCGTGTTCGGCGGATTGACTATCTTCTTCCATAACGACGAGTTTATTAAATGGAAGGTAACGGTTATCTACGTGCTGTTCGCCAGCGCGCTGCTGTTTAGCCAGTGGGTGATGAAGAAGCCGCTGATCCAGCGCATGCTGGGGAAAGAGCTGACGCTACCGCAGCAGGTGTGGTCGCGCCTCAATCTGGCCTGGGCGGTATTTTTTATTCTTTGCGGACTGGCCAATATCTACATCGCTTTCTGGCTGCCGCAGAATATCTGGGTCAACTTCAAGGTCTTCGGCCTGACCGCGCTGACGCTGGTCTTCACTCTGCTGAGCGGCGTTTATATCTATCGCCATATGCCACAGGATGACAACCACTAAGCTGCCATTCTCCCGGCACGCAGCTTTGCGTGCCGTCTCCCCCTTGCTCCACTGTTATGCTCTCTGAACAGGATTAAAAAACCGTTTTCTTCATGATATCTACCGGATCACGGAAAGTTGCGGCAATTGTGAGGATTTTGTGGAGATTAACGCACTGTTATTGTAATGATAATTATTATCATTGATATTCTCGATCTCAATTTAACCCGATTTTATAGGGATATTTATCATGAGACCGCAGAAACAGCACATAACCACTCCTCTAGCACTGGCCATAGCAGGCTTGTTCAGTCCGGCTGGCTTTGCCGAAGAAGTGGAGCAGGATACCGAAACCATGGTGGTACGGGGAACCGCCGAAGAGGCGCTGAAGCAGCAGCCGGGCGTCTCGATCATCACCGCGGAAGATATTGCTAAAGCTCCCCCGGTTAACGATCTCTCAGAAATCATCCGTAAAATGCCCGGCGTAAACCTGACCGGCAACAGCGCCAGCGGCAGCCGCGGCAACAATCGTCAAATAGATATTCGCGGTATGGGGCCGGAAAACACGCTGATCCTTATTGATGGCGTGCCCGTCACTTCCCGCAATTCTGTGCGCTATAGCTGGCGCGGCGAACGTGATACCCGCGGCGACAGCAACTGGGTGCCGCCGGAAATGGTGGAACGCATTGAAGTTCTCCGCGGCCCTGCCGCAGCGCGCTACGGCTCAGGCGCCGCGGGCGGGGTGGTCAATATCATCACCAAACGCCCCACCAACGACTGGCACGGCTCGCTTTCGCTTTATACCAATCAGCCGGAAAATAACAAAGAAGGCTCCACTAACCGGGCTAATTTCAACCTTAACGGACCGCTGGCCGGGGACGCCCTGACCATGCGTTTATACGGTAACATTAACAAAACCGAACCCGACGCCTGGGATATTAACCGCGCGCAAAATGGATCTTATGCCGCGGGCCGTGAAGGTGTGCGCAACAAAGATATTAACGCCCTGCTGTCATGGAAAGTCACGCCGCAACAGATTATCGATTTTAGCTACGCCTATAGTCGGCAGGGCAATATCTATGCCGGCGATACCCAGTATAGCAACAGTAATATGAGCCCCAATGGCCTGGTAGACACCCTCTACGGTCAGGAAACAAACAGGATGTATCGACAGACCTGGGGGCTGACCTATAACGGGATATGGGACTGGGGCCAGTCAAAGGCGGGCGTCTACTACGAAAAAACCAACAATACTCGCCTGCAGGAGGGCACCACCGGCCGCGTTGAAGGGATGATCAACAGCGATGTCTATGACACCAGCCGCCTGGAGTCATGGCGCTCAACCGCAGAGGTGAATCTCCCCTTCAACTGGCTCGCTGAACAGACCCTCACTCTGGGCATGGAGTGGAATCACGATGAGCTGAACGATCCGGCGTCGATGCAGGCCACCACCACCACGGATGCGCTCCCCGGGGTTTCCGGCGATCCTTCACAACGCAGCCCTAAAAACAGCGCCACCCTGACCGGTATCTATCTCGAAGACAATATTGAAGCGACGCCGGGCACCAATATTATCCCGGGTCTACGTTTCGACTATCATAACGACTTCGGCAGCAACTGGAGCCCGAGCCTGAACCTGTCGCAGGATCTGGGGGATATGTTTAAGGTCAAAGCAGGTATTGCCCGGGTATTTAAGGCGCCGAACCTGTATCAGTCCAGCGAGGGGTATCTGCTTTCTACGCGGGGCAACGGCTGCCCGATAAGTATTGCCGATGGCAACTGCTATCTTTTGGGAAACCCGGACCTCGATCCGGAAATCAGCATCAATAAGGAGATTGGCCTTGAGTTTAACCTGAACGGTTATAACGCCGGCGTCACCTGGTTCCGCAACGACTACAAAAACAAGATCGTCTCCGGCACCGAGATACTGGGTAATACCGCTACCGGGGCGAATATCCTGCAGTGGGAGAACGGCGGGAAAGCGGTCGTCGAAGGTCTTGAAGGCACGCTGCTGGTTCCGGTCATTGCCGATACGCTCAGCTGGCGCACCAATGCCACTTATATGATCAAATCGGAAAACAAAGATACCGGAAACCCGTTGTCCGTTATTCCGAAATACACCATCAATACCCTACTTGACTGGCAGGTAACCAGCAAGTTTTCGGCGAACGTCAACTGGACCCTGTACGGTCGGCAGAAACCGCGCGAATACGCGGAAATTCGTAATGAAAATGGGGTGCTGGCCACCAATGAAGTCGGTTCCTATTCCGTGGTGGGTATCGGCGGCAACTATCAGCTAATGAAAGACCTGCGCCTGAACGCCGGGATTAGCAACCTGTTCGATAAGCAAATTTATCGTGAAAACGAAGGCGCTTCGACCTACAACGAACCGGGTCGCGCCTATTACGCTGGCATCACGATCTCGTTCTGACCCCTCATGCCCGCTATCGCGGGCGTATTCCCTATTTTCTCAGCGTCCTTTTCATAGTAGCATCGCGCCTGATCATCTTTGACTAGTACAGAGTATAGAATGACAACAACAGATCTTGCGCCGAAGGGCGAATTGGTTTTACGCACCCTGGCGATGCCGGCGGACACCAACGCTAACGGCGATATTTTCGGCGGCTGGCTGATGTCGCAAATGGATATTGGCGGCGCCATAATGGCCAAAGAGATTGCCCACGGCCGCGTCGTGACCGTCCGCGTCGACGGCATGACCTTTTTACGCCCGGTGGCAGTTGGCGATGTCGTATGCTGCTACGCCAACTGCGTGAAGCGCGGCAATACATCGATAACCATTAATATGGAAGTGTGGGTCAAGAAAGTGTCGTCTGAGCCTATCGGCCAGCGCTATAAAGCGACCGAAGCGCTGTTTATCTACGTCGCGGTAGATAATCAGGGCAAGCCTCGCGCCCTGCCCGCCCTGTAATGCAGCCGGCCCGGCACAACCGGGCCGGTCGTTTACAGAAAACCGAGTAAAGAGAAGAAGAAGTAGCCCAGTACAATAATGACCACCGGCAAAACGTAGAGCGGAAAATACTGCACCAGGATGGTATGACGCGGCACCACCACACGTTCGGAGATTTGCTCGCGCGTCAGCCCTTCAGCCCCTTTTGCCTGCTCCAGAATCAGCTGATCCTCCACGCCTTCTCGCAGAAATTTAGCCTGGCGCCCCATCCGCGCCCCGGACGCCTGCAGCGCCATGCCGACAAACACCAGAATATAGATAATCCAGAAGCCAATGTTCATACCGTGCTTAAAGTCCGGCAGCGGCGAGTTGTACCAGAAGAAATTGAGGAACGGCGTATTAAAACGCATCATCTCAATCATTACATGGGCGAAGTCCATCATCACCGCGTCAATGCCCGGTTTTTTCTCACTGTGCTCGTACATAAACTTCAGCACGGAAATCAGCGTCGAGATAACCGCCGGGATAAATACCACCCACCCCAAAATACGTTTAAGTACTGCAATGCGTCCAGCTTGTTGATACGTCATGGGTTCCCCTTGTTAAGACGCCTATCCACTCTAAGTCTACCTTCGTCGGCGAATTTCGCCCAATAATGCGCGGTATGATATACCATGAGTGCCGATTCGTTATCTATTTACGCTACAAGGAGAGGGACTTATGTCAGCCAGGCGCCAGATTCACGCCGCGATTTTTGATATGGATGGGTTACTGATTGATTCCGAGCCACTATGGGATAAAGCCGAACTGGAGGTGATAGCAAGCCTGGGGGTGGATATCAGCCGCCGCCATGAAATGCCAGATATTCTGGGCCTGCGCATCGATTTAGTCGTCGACCTGTGGTTTGCCCAGCAGCCGTGGAAAGGCCCGGATCGCGCGGAAGTCACCGCGCGGATCATCAATCGCGCCATCCAGCTGGTGGAAGAAGCGCGTCCGCTTCTGCCCGGCGCGCGCGAAGCGGTGGCATTGTGCAAAGCCCAGGGGCTAAAAATCGGCCTCGCGTCAGCATCGCCGCTGCGGATGCTGGAAAAAGTCCTCGCCATGTTTGAACTGCGCGACCAGTTTGACGCCCTCGCTTCCGCCGAAATGCTGCCGTTCAGCAAACCGCATCCGCAGGTGTATCTGAACTGCGCCGCCAGTCTTGGCGTCAGCCCAATGAACTGCGTGGCGCTGGAAGACTCGGTCAACGGCATGATTGCCAGCAAAGCAGCGCGGATGCGGTCTATCGTGGTACCGGAAGCAGAAAACAGCCGCGACCCGCGCTTCGTGCTGGCTGACGTGAAGCTTGCTACGCTTGAGTCCCTCACGCCGGGCGACCTGCTCGGCTAATCCTGTCTGTGATGATGGGATAGCGGTATCATCCTATCATCACAAAAATAAAACACCGTTTCATTTTTAATTGTTTTTTCCTCTTTCGCCCTCTATGCTTATCTCAACGGCGTTATTTGACGCATGAAATCAGCATACAGAGGTGCATATGGTACTGAACGCCTTTGACCTTGCGGGCAAGGTCGCCATCGTGACGGGTTGTGATACCGGGCTGGGCCAGGGAATGACTTTAGGCCTTGCCCAGGCCGGGTGCGATATCGTCGGCGTGAATCGCCGGATCCCCTATGAAACCGCAGAAAAGGTGCAGGCGCTGGGCCGCCGCTTTACCGCTATCCAGGCCGATCTAAGCCGGCAGGATGAGATTGAAGATATAGTGACTCAGGCTGTGGCCGCCATGGGCCGGGTAGATATTCTGGTCAACAATGCGGGAACCATCCGTCGCGCCGATGCGCTCTCCTTTAGCGAAAAGGACTGGGACGACGTGATGAATCTGAATCTGAAATCGGTGTTCTTTCTTTCCCAGGCGGTTGCCCGGCAGTTTATTCAGCAGGGTGATGGCGGAAAAATCGTGAACATTGCCTCCATGCTCTCTTTTCAGGGCGGTATTCGGGTGCCATCCTATACCGCATCAAAAAGCGGCGTACTGGGTATTACCCGCCTGATGGCCAATGAGTGGGCCGGGCATCGCATCAACGTTAACGCGATTGCGCCGGGGTATATGGCGACCAATAATACCCAACAGCTGCGCGATGACGCCGAGCGTAGCAAAGCGATCCTCGACCGTATTCCGGCCGGGCGCTGGGGGGTTGCGGATGACCTACAGGGGCCGGTCGTCTTCCTCGCCTCCAGGGCGGCGGATTACATCAGCGGCTATACCCTGGCGGTGGATGGCGGCTGGCTGGCGCGCTGATGGTTTTGTGACAAAGAGTTACACCGTCACCTCTTTCGCACACTGTATAAAAACCCTATACTGTATGAATTGACAGTTTAGGGTTTTTATCATGACGGCGGAAGGCCACCTCCTCTTTTCTATCGCCTGCGCGGTATTTGCGAAAAATGCGGAATTAACGCCCGTGCTGGCCCAGGGCGACTGGTGGCATATTATTCCTTCCGCCATCCTGACCTGTCTGCTGCCGGATATCGATCACCCAAAGTCATTTCTCGGCCAGCGCTTGAGCTGGATATCAAAACCGATAGCGCGCGCCTTCGGCCATCGCGGCTTCACCCATAGCCTGCTGGTGGTTTTTGGCGCGGTCGCGATTTTCTCATTGAAAGTGCCAGAAAGCTGGATAGTTCCGGCAGATGCGGTTCAGGGGCTGGTTCTGGGCTATCTCAGCCATATTCTCGCCGACATGCTCACCCCGGCGGGCGTTCCGCTGCTCTGGCCCTGCCGCTGGCGTTTTCGTCTGCCTCTCCTCGCGCCACGCAAGGGCAATCAGCTGGAGCGTGCACTGTGCATGGCGCTGTTCATCTATGCCGTGTGGATGCCGCAAAACGTTGCCGAAAACAGCGCCGTTCGCTGGTCATCGGATATGATTAATTCGCTGCAAACCACCTTTAATCGCTTTATTAGCCACCAGACTGGACGATAAACCAGCGAATTATTCAATTGGTTATAATCAATTCCATTTGAATATAAGTAACGAATTACGCCTTCTGCTACCCTTGCCGTCATAAGAGTTGGTTATTGACCAACCCGGTGATAAAAGTTATCAGGAGAACGGGGATGAACTTTCCATTAATAGCGAACGTTATCGTGTTCGCGGTTTTACTGTTGGCGCTGGCCCAAACCCGGCATAAACAGTGGAGCCTCGCTAAAAAAGTGCTGGTCGGTCTGGTGATCGGCGTGGTCTTTGGCCTGGCGCTACAGCTGATCTATGGTTCCGACAGCCAGGTGCTGAAGGATTCTATCCAGTGGTTCAATATCGTCGGTAATGGCTATGTTCAACTGCTGCAAATGATCGTTATGCCGCTGGTTTTCGCCTCGATTCTGAGCGCGGTCGCCCGCCTGCACAATGCTTCGCAGCTGGGTAAAATCAGCTTCCTCAGCATCGGTACCCTGCTGTTCACCACGCTGATTGCGGCGCTGGTCGGGGTGCTGGTGACCAATATGTTTGGCCTCACCGCCGAAGGACTGGTTCAGGGCAGCGCGGAAACCGCCCGCCTCAACGCCATTCAGAGCAACTACGCCGGTAAAGTCGCGGACCTGAGCGTCCCGCAGCTGATCCTCTCTTTTGTGCCGAAAAACCCGTTTGCCGATCTGACCGGCGCGAACCCGACGTCGATTATCAGCGTCGTTATCTTCGCTGCGTTCCTCGGCGTCGCGGCGCTGAAACTGTTGAAAGATGACGTCGCGAAAGGCCAGCGCGTACTCACCGCCATCGACACGCTACAGAGCTGGGTGATGAAGCTCGTACGCCTGGTGATGCAGTTAACGCCGTACGGCGTGCTGGCGCTGATGACCAAAGTGGTTGCGGGCTCTAACCTGCAGGACATCATCAAGCTCGGCAGCTTCGTTATCGCCTCTTATATTGGTCTGGGCATCATGTTCGTGGTGCACGGTCTGCTGCTGGCGGTGAACGGCGTGAGCCCGCTGAAGTACTTCCGTAAAGTCTGGCCGGTACTGACATTCGCCTTTACCAGCCGCTCCAGCGCCGCGTCGATTCCGCTGAATGTGGAAGCGCAAACGCGTCGTCTGGGCGTGCCGGAGTCTATCGCTAGCTTCTCCGCATCGTTCGGCGCCACCATCGGCCAGAACGGCTGTGCGGGTCTTTATCCGGCGATGCTGGCGGTAATGGTCGCACCGACAGTCGGTATTAACCCGCTCGATCCGCTGTGGATCGCAACGCTGGTTGGCATCGTGACCGTCAGCTCCGCCGGGGTCGCGGGCGTAGGCGGCGGCGCGACCTTTGCCGCCCTGATCGTCCTGCCGGCGATGGGCCTGCCGGTCACGCTGGTGGCGCTGCTGATCTCGGTGGAGCCGCTCATCGATATGGGTCGTACCGCGCTGAACGTGAGCGGTTCTATGACCGCCGGTACCCTGACCAGCCAGTGGCTGCGTCAAACCGATAAAACCATTCTTGATAGCGAAGAAGATGCGGAGCTGGCGCACCGCTAAGCTGATGCAATCTTCAGGTTATCAAAACAAAAAAAGCCGCTGAAATATCAGCGGTTTTTTATTTCCCCTGCAGCCTCAGGCGTCGATTTCCCCTTCCTGCCTCATCTGCGTCGCCCAGCGCTGCGCAGCTTCCGGCACGTTAAACGGCGGGGAACGGCGAAAATGTTCGTCTATCAGCACAAAGGCAACGTACTTACCTCGCAGAGCCCAGACGTCGCGAAAACCATCCATTTTGACGGCGTGTTCCGGCGGCGCAGGTTCCACTCGAGGCACGTAGCTAATGACCTGACGATTTTGTTGGCGAAGTGGTTTCATCACAAATAGATTCACTAAACACAGCGGGAAACGGAAACCTTTATCATAGCCGAAAGCGCCCCCTTTCGTCGCCCCCTGCTTGCGACCCTTTAGTAGCAAAACTCCTATAAAAATATGTTCTTGAAATGATGTTCTACAATTAGAAGGGTTTTGGTTTAGCAATGACCATTTTCAGCAATGAAAGCAGGAGCAAGCAATGTCTGATAAACACTCTAACCCACAACCCCATCAATCACCGGTTCACGATGACCGGGAAGCAAAACCTGGTCTGGATGCCTTGGCTCCCGAAGACCAAAACTGGCGGCCCACGCCGCATCCGACAGCCCCTGGCGAAGAGCCGACCGCGCCGGGCAGTATGAAGGCCCCGGATACGCAAAGCGAAAAGCTTGATGCCCTCGAAAAACATCGCAAAGGCGGTGAAGATTATGCGCTCACCACCAACCAGGGCGTTCGCATCGCTGACGATCAAAACTCCCTGCGCGCAGGTAAACGCGGCCCCACGCTGCTGGAAGATTTTATCCTACGTGAAAAAATCACCCACTTCGACCACGAGCGCATTCCGGAAAGGATCGTCCATGCCCGCGGCTCCGCTGCGCACGGCTATTTCCAGGCGTACAGCGATTTAAGCGACATAACCAAAGCCGATTTCCTCTCCAGCCCGGAGAAAAAAACGCCGGTCTTCGTCCGCTTTTCAACCGTACAGGGCGGCGCAGGCTCCGCCGATACGGTGCGCGACATCCGCGGTTTTGCCACCAAGTTTTATACCGACGAAGGGATTTTCGACCTGGTCGGCAACAACACGCCGATCTTTTTTATCCAGGACGCGATCAAGTTCCCTGATTTCGTCCACGCGGTCAAACCCGAGCCCCACTGGGCCGTCCCGCAGGGGCAAAGCGCGCACGACACGTTCTGGGATTATGTCTCGCTACAGCCGGAAACGCTGCATAACGTGATGTGGGCGATGTCCGACCGCGGACTGCCCCGCAGCTACCGCACGATGGAAGGGTTCGGCATCCACACCTTCCGCCTGATTAACGCGCAAGGTAAAGCCACCTTCGTACGTTTTCACTGGAAGCCGGTCGCGGGCAAAGCCTCCCTGGTATGGGACGAGTCGCAAAAGCTGACCGGTCGCGATCCCGATTTCCACCGCCGTGATTTATGGGAAGCGATTGAAGCCGGCGATTATCCTGAGTATGAGCTGGGCTTACAGCTGATCCCGGAAGAGGACGAGTTTGCTTTTGATTTCGATCTACTGGATCCCACCAAGCTGATTCCGGAAGCGCTGGTCCCGGTGCAGCGCGTCGGTAAGATGGTCCTCAATCGCAACCCGGACAACTTCTTTGCCGAAAATGAGCAGGTGGCCTTCCATCCAGGGCATATTGTTCCGGGGATAGACTTCAGCAACGATCCGCTACTGCAGGGCCGACTCTTCTCTTATACCGATACGCAGATTAGCCGCCTCGGCGGACCTAATTTCCATGAAATCCCGATCAATAAACCCACATGCCCGTACCATAATTTCCAGCGCGACGGGATGCACCGGGTGGATATTGATACCAACCCGGCAAACTACGAGCCCAACTCCATTAATGATAACTGGCCGCGGGAGACGCCGCCGGCCGCTAAACGCGGCGGCTTTGAATCCTATGCCGAGCGGGTTGACGGAGAAAAAATTCGCCAGCGCAGCCCCTCGTTTGGCGAGTACTACTCTCAGCCCCTGCTGTTCTGGCGTAGCCAGACGCCTATTGAGCAGCAGCACATTATCGACGGCTTTAGCTTCGAACTGAGCAAGGTCGTCAGGGAGTGGATCCGCGAGCGGGTGGTCGATCAGCTGGCGCATATCGACCTGCAGCTGGCTCAGGCGGTGGGTAAAAATCTGGGGATTGAGCTCACCGACGAGCAGCGCAGCATAACCCCGCCGCCGGATGTTAACGGCCTGAAGAAAGATCCGACCTTAAGCCTGTACGCCATTCCCAGCGGCGACGTTAAAGGCCGGGTAGTGGCGGTACTGCTTAACGATCGGCCGGTCGCGAAAGAGCTGCTGGCGCTGCTGAAGACGCTGAAGGCGCACGGGGTACATGCCAAACTGCTCTATTCCCGAATGGGTAAAGTGAAGGCCGATGACGGTAGCGAGCTGCCGGTGGCCGGAACCTTTGCCGGGTCGCCCTCGTTAACCGTCGATGCGGTTATCGTTCCCGGCGGCGATCTGCAAAGCCTGAGCAACAACGGAGATTTCCACTATTACCTGCTGGAAGCTTACAAACACCTGAAGCCAATTCTTCTGGCAGGCGATGCCCGGCAGTGTAAAGCGCCGCTGCAGATCGCCAGCCAGGGTGAAGAAGGCGTTATTGAGACGGATTTCATTGATAGCCAGGCGATGGATGAGCTAATTACCCTGATGGCGGCACATCGGGTGTGGTCAAGAAGCGCCAAAATCGCCGCGATCCCGGCGTAAAAGAGAAGCCCGGCAGAAATGCCGGGCTTTTGACTTGCCTTTATACATCTATACATCGCGATAGGTTCCGAGCCGGTAACCGCGCCCGGCGATCGCCGATTTCAGCGACTCGCTCGTCAGCACATCCAGCTCGGTCAGACGCGGATAGCAATAGGCGCTGCCCATAATCGTGTTATCCACGAACGCCGGGTGGCACATTACCTCCAGAGACGTCTCACCGCGGTGGATAGAGGAATCCAGGGTTTGCAGAAACAGTGCTTCCGAAACCCCTTCCCCGTAAAACTCACTGGCGAACCCTTCGCTGCTGCGCGCCGCATCCTGCGCTAAACCTGACAGCGTCGCCAGCTGTCGGTCGATCCGCAGCGCCACCCCTTTCTCACGCGCAAAGGCCGCGACGATGGGGTAAATCTGCGCAATCATGTGCACATGGTGATGGCTGTCGATATGCGTCGGCTCATGGCCAAACAGCTCGACAAAGCGCCGGTACTGGCACTCCAGTTCGTGCGCGATTTCATCCAGCGGCAGGCTATCCTCTTCCGCCATCTGCCAAATCCACTTACCGAGACGGCCTTGGCGGGTTAATCCCGGCATCGCCGACAGCGGTTCGCCCAGCGTCAGGACAAAGTGCATCCCCACCGCCAGCTCAGGGATGCAGCGGCTAAGCTGGGCAGCATGACCGATCGCCGCGCCGTTGACCAGCGCCGTCGTGGAGGTGACCAGACCGTTCTTGCAGGCTTCGATAATGCCGTAGTTTTGCCCTTTGCTGAGGCCAAAATCATCGGCATTGACGATTAACACGCGTTCCATGAGCCGCTCCCGTTACTGTTTCAGTTTTTCGATAGTCGCCGCAAAGTTTGGCAGCCACTGCTCGTGCGCAAGGATCATCTCACGCGCCAGCTTCTCGGCGTCACGATCGGAGTGGATCAGCGGGCTCAGGTTGAGCGCCAGCAGCACGTCATCCAGTTTACCGCTGATTGCCGCTTCGCTGGCCGCGACTTCAAAGCCTTTAATGGTGTAAATCAGTCCCAGCACTTTTTCGTCGAAATGCGTGATGCGCGGCGTCGGTTTGGCACCATCGCGACCCAGCGTACAGGTCATCTCGACCGCCCAGTCGGCCGGGATGTTATCCACGTGGCCATGGTGCGGCACGTTCACGTAATGCTCGGCCTGCTTATCATTGTATATGGCGTTAATCACTTCACAGGCGGCGTCGGAATAATAGGCCCCGCCGCGCTGCTCCAGCTCTTTTGGTTTCACGTTCAGGTCCGGATCTTTGTACAGCTCAAACAGCTGTTTCTCAACCTTCTGCACCACCTGCGCGCGGGCGCCGCCTTTGTAGTACTCGCCCATTTCAATCGCCAGCATCTCTTTTGGCTTAAAGTAGTAGAGCAGATAAGAACAAGGGATCAGGCGCAGCGATCGGAGCAGCCCTTCGCTAAACGGCAAATCAAAGATATTTTTCACCGAGTTTGCGCTCAATCGACCCGACGCTACGCCGTCAAGCAGCTCGTCAAAGCGTGAAACGCCGTTGACCAGTACATCGCGAACAAACACCAGATGGTTCAGACCAAACAGATCGATATTAAGCTCATCGCTCGGAGTCAGCTTCAGCACGTCGGTGATAAACATCTTCATGCCGATAGGAATATTGCACACGCCGATAAAGCGCTTAAAGCCGGTATGACGATAAACCGCTTCGGTCACCATGCCCGCCGGGTTGGTAAAGTTAATCACCCAGGCGTTAGGACAGACTTCCTGCACATCTTTCACAATGTCAAAAATGACCGGAATGGTGCGCAGACCTTTAAACAACCCGCCCGCGCCGTTGGTTTCCTGGCCTAAATAGCCGTGGCTCAGCGGAATGCGCTCATCCTTTTCGCGCGCCTTAAGCTGGCCGACGCGCAGCTGGGTGGTGACGAAATCTGCGCCTTCCAGCGCCGCGCGGCGATCGAGGGTCTTGTAGACTTTCATCGGGACGCCGGCTTTTTCTACCATGCGCTGGCACAGCGCGTGGATAATATCGAGCTTTTCCTGCCCTTCCGCAACGTCCACCAGCCACAGTTCGCTGATCGGCAGTTCATGATAACGCTTCAGGAATCCTTCCAGTAATTCCGGGGTATAGCTGCTGCCGCCGCCAATAGTCACTACCTTCAATTTCTGGCTCATCTTTTTCTCCCTTGCGGATAGCGCGTATACGGCACCCGCTCTCCGTTTAAATACGGACAGTTAATTTGAATATTTAGACCGCGCGGACTAATCCGCGCCCGGTTAATTAATACTGGTGAGGTGTTTCCGATAGCTGCTGGGGGTAAAGGACGTCAGCTTCTTGAATGTTTTAATAAACAGACTTGGGCTACTATACCCCGACTCATAGGCGATATCGGTCACCGAGTAGTTGGTTATCTCCAACTGTTTTTTGGCGAAGTTGATGCGAATATCGTTAATCATCTGCATCGGCGTTTTGGCGTAATAACGCTGGGTTGCGCGGGTTAAGTATTCCTGAGTTTTCCCGGAAAGCTCGACCATATTTTCCAGCGCCCCCTCGCCAAATTTAAGCTTATCGTGCATACCCTCGACGGTATTTTTCAACCACTGCGGAATAACATCTTCGGTAGGCTCTTCACGATAGTGCCGCAAACGATTCAGGGTGTAAAAAGACACCAGCTCGATAAATTCGTCGAATTCAGTTTCGCGAAAATTCAGTGATGCAATAACCGACTCAATATAACTGAGAAAAGTACTTTTAACGGCATAGACCTGTGAGGCGACCAGACCAAACGGCAGCAGCGGCAGATAGTGTTTCTCAAAGAAACTTTTGCTGATGCCAACGTTAAGAATGCGCGTCGCGCCAAATTCATAAAAACTCTGGTGATGCGACCCCATTGGGATGAAAACAAAATCCCCGCGCTCCAGCAGCACCCGCTTACCATTAATAACCTGATAATAGCGCCCGGTTAAAACGATGGTGTACTCGTAGTAATCATGCTGGTGAAGCCCGCTTACGCTCTCCGTTTTGTTATAGATGACCACATGAAAGTTCTTGCCGTTAAAGAGTTGTTGCTCCCGGGCGGTACTGATTTCAGTGGTCATCATCTTTGGCTGCCTCATCGTGTCGATGACCTATTGTACCTTCTCGTGCAGCTCAATCAATTCGGCAACCAGCTCACGAGCCAGCATTGAGGTCATCAGATGATCCTGCGCATGAACCAGCACCAGGCTCACCTTCATTTTGCCTTCTCCCTCATCGCTCTCAATCAGCTGCGTCTGCACAAGGTGCGCTTCGCTCAGCGCCATACGCGACTGTTCCATCATCGCTTTCGCCGCCGCGAAATCTCCCTGCTTAGCCTGCTTCAGCGCGGCATAAGCCAGGCTGCGCGCTTGACCGGAGTTGATAATCAGCCCCATCACCACCTCTTCGAGGTCGTTTACCGCGGTCTCTTCTGCTGCGATGTTATCCAGATCAAACATAATGACTCCCTTATTTCCAGGACGGTACGGGAAAACTCCCGTACCGCTCAATATTAGAATTTCAGTGCGTTAGCGATATCTTCTTCGCTCTCTTCCTGCTCAATGACGCCCTGCGCTTTGTTGGAAATCACCACAAACGGCAGGTAGACCAGGGTGGATACGGCAAGGTTTAACAGGGCCAGCAGCAGGGCCGCGACGCTACCGTTGGTGTTAAAGAAGGCGCCTAAACCGGTCGGCATGGTCCACGGCGCGATATTGGTAATCGGCGGGATGATGCCGAGGGTGTAAGCCGTCATGGTGATGGCCGCCAGCAGAGGCTGAATCAGAATGAACGGGATAAACATCACCGGGTTCATAATGATCGGCAGACCGAACAGGATTGGCTCGTTAATCTGGAAGATGCCTGACGGCAGCGCCAGTTTCGCCACCTGACGATGATCCTCACGACGTGAAGCGATAAAGATGGCGATGATTAAGCCCAGAGTCGCGCCGGTACCGCCAAGGAATATGTAGGAATCCAGCATCGGCTTGGCCCACATATGGAAGCTCTTACCCGCGGCCAGCGCGGCCTCTACGGAACCGTACTGCTGATAGGTTGCGATGTTTTCCAGCGCCCACGGCGTCATGATCCCGCTATCCAGCGCTGACAGCGCCAGTGACCCGTGTACGCCGAAGAACCACAGCAGCGAGGTGAAGATAACGTATGCCCAGCCTACGACGGCGCCCATTGAAGCCAGCGGCGTGGAGATCGTGTCCATGATGATCTGGTGGAAGTTAGTCCCCCAGTGGGTCAACGCCCAGGAGATAATCCCCATAATAGAGAGGATAATAAACGCCGGGATAACCGCCGAGAATGAACGGGAAACGGAGGCCGGTACGCTGGAAGGCAGCGTGATCACCCAATTGCGATGAACGATAAAGGTGAACATCTCGGCAACGACCAGACCGATGACAATACCAGAAATGATATTGGCGCCGCCTAACCAGTTTGCGCCCACGGCATAGGCTTCACCGACGCTATAAGGCGTAACGGTCATAAATGCCGCAACCGCCAGCAATCCGGCCGCCATTGGGTCAACTTTACGCTCTTCAGCTAAAGCCGAACCAATAAAGAAAGGCGCCATCAGCGACATAATGCCGAGCGTACCGTTATAAACGTTACCGCCGATAGCTTTAAAACCGTTCAGTGTTTCGATTGTCGAGGCATCCAGACGAATGCCCATTGAATAAAAGAATGAACCGTCGCCAAAGCTCAAAAATACGTTATTAATTAAAACAAACATCGCCCCTGCTAACGTCAATGGCATTAACTTAATAAAGCCGTTTTTAATTGCATTGACGTGGGGCTGCCTTCCTATTTTGACGGCAAAAGGAAGGAGTACCTTTTCAAGCGAGTCAATCACTTTACTCATAATAAATACCCTTTAAGGCCGCAATATAATCATTGCGGCAATGATAGATGAAATTACTCTTTGACGGGAAAATAAACTCTGGGTATTTCGGACAGCAAGCAGCTAAAACACACCCTCACGAAATTTTAACCGCTGCCATCCGAAATATGTCGAGTTTTAAAATAAAAATTATTGTGCAGCCGCTTTCTTAATGGCCGCAACGGCCGCTTTCAGAACACCTAAACCATCGATCTTACCGTACAAAACGGAATCAATGACTTCTACGGGTTTATTGGGCAGTAAACGCTGAATATCCGGCAGCATATATGAAATTTGTGGGCCTAATAATACGACATCGGCATCAGGACCTTTTTCACCAGCTAAGGTCTCCGGAAATGCTTCAATAATCACCGGCACTTCATACTTCTCGGCCTGGGCGCGCATTTTCGATACCAGCAGTGATGTCGACATCCCGGCAGAACAGAACAGGTAGATATGTTTCTTTTCCATGAACGCTTCCTCAATTTGTGTGACCCGGTCCTCTCCGCATCATCGATGCCTGAGAGGCGGTAAGAGATGTTTCTTTGAATTAGTATTGTTTATGCATTGAGTATACGGCATCGTTCACCGCCAGGATAATTCCTCCTTGAACAGAATTGTCTCTCATTGACCTCGCGTTTTGACTGCCTTCACATTTCCCTCAAATAATTCGCGCAATTAAATAAGCATCAGAGTTCACAAAAAAGCCCGACCAATGGTCGGGCTTACGTAGAAATCAGCGTTATGTCAGGGATACTACTTGCTGTTGCGCGGGTCGGTATCGTACTCAGCACAGGTCTGATAACCGGAATTTATCACGTGGCCAGTATCGTCCAGAGCGACAAAGTAGGTTTCAATTTTACCATCGCGTTGACCCAGGATGTATGTCTGGCAGGTACCGCGCGCGTGGATCATGGTAACTTCTGATGAAGGTTTACCAGCAATCTGCGCAACCTGGGCGCGACTCATACCTTTTTTAACGTCTTTGACCACCGGCTGAGTGAACTGATCTTTGGTACGGTCATAGGCCGTACAGCCTGCCAGCATGGTCAATACTGCTGCTGCGCCCAGAAATCCTGCAAAATGCTTGTTCATGTTCCATCCTCTTTTTTTTGGCGTGTTAATAAGCCTGGAATAAATATCGTTATTTTTCAAGCCGAAGGTGGAAATGAAACGAAATTAAGAGCTTTCCAATAATAAATCCCCTCTTGTTGAGGTTGCCTGCTTTTGCTTCACTCAAAATTGTGATCCTTGTCGTTTTACCGGCAAAGAGGTAGGTTAAACCCCTGCTGATTGGCAAACAGATTCACTTCCCGGAGGGCGCAATGACGCTACAACAAGAGATTATTCAGGCGCTGGGCGCAAAACCCCAGATCGATGTCGAAGCCGAGATACGCCGCAGCGTAGATTTTTTGAAATCCTACCTGCAAAAATACCCCTTTATCAAATCGCTGGTCCTCGGCATCAGCGGCGGCCAGGACTCTACGCTCACCGGTAAACTGTGTCAGTTGGCCATCAACGAACTGCGCGCCGAAACCGCCGACAGCAGCCTGCAGTTTATTGCCGTGCGCCTCCCGTACGGCGTGCAGGCGGATGAACAGGACTGCCAGGATGCTATCGCTTTTATTCAGCCGGACCGCGTATTAACGGTCAATATTAAGGGCGCTGTGCTGGCCAGCGAGCAGGCGCTGCGCGAGGCCGGGATCGAACTTAGCGACTTTGTTCGCGGTAACGAAAAAGCCCGCGAACGCATGAAGGCGCAGTACAGCATTGCCGGAATGACCCATGGCGTGGTGGTAGGCACCGACCATGCGGCGGAAGCGATCACCGGGTTCTTCACCAAATACGGTGATGGCGGTACCGATATTAACCCCATCTTTCGCCTCAACAAACGCCAGGGTAAACAGCTGTTGGCTCATTTAGGCTGTCCGGAGCATCTGTATAAAAAGCTGCCGACCGCCGATCTTGAGGACGACCGCCCCTCCCTGCCGGACGAAGTGGCGCTGGGCGTGACCTACGAAAATATTGATGATTATCTGGAAGGCAAAGCGCTGGATGAGAAAATTGCGAAAACGATTGAAGGCTGGTATTTGAAAACCGAGCATAAACGCAGACCGCCGATTACCGTCTTCGACGACTTCTGGAAAAAGTAATTCGCCTCTCCCCCTCCGCCCCGACCCGGTTCGGGGCGATTTTTTATCCTTTTCGCCTCTTCCTTCGACTGCTATACTGGATAAATAACCAGCACCAGGAGCAAAAGTGGCAAGAAGGCAATCCGCCCCGCGTCTCGAATTTGAAGCGGCGGCAATTTATGAGTATCCCGAACATCTGCGTCCGTGGCTTGAGGCTTTGCCCAGGCAGCCGGGGGTGTATTTGTTCCATGGCGAAAGCGATACCCTACCGCTCTATATAGGGAAAAGCGTGAATATCCGCAGCCGGGTGTTGTCGCATCTGCGCACGCCCGACGAAGCGGCGATGCTGCGCCAGTCCCGGCGTATTACCTGGCAGCGGACGGCTGGTGAACTCGGCGCGCTGTTATTAGAAGCGCAGCTAATTAAAGAACAGCAGCCGCTATTCAATAAACGACTGCGGCAAAACAGGCAGCTGTGCTCGTTACGCCTTGCTGACGACCGTCCTCAGGTGGTTTACGCCAGTGAGCTGGATTTCTCGCAGCAAAGCGATCTCTTTGGCCTGTTTGCAAATCGCCGCGCGGCGCTGCAGGCGCTGCAAAAAATCGCCGATGAGCATCGCCTTTGTTACGGATTAATGGGCCTTGAACCGCTCAACCGCGGGCGCGCCTGCTTCCGCTCCGCTCTGGGCCGCTGCGCGGGGGCCTGCTGCGGGAAAGAGAGCGTTGAAACGCACCATCAGCGGCTGCGTGAGAACATGCAAAAGATGCAGCTGGTGTGTTGGCCGTGGGCCGGAGCGATCGCACTGGAAGAGCGCAGCGAGGATATGACCCAATACCACATTATTCAAAACTGGCTGTGGCTCGGCGCGGTAGAGTCCCTGTCACAGGCATCATCGCTCACGCGCCTGTCGGCCAAATTTGACCATGACGGTTATAAAATATTGTGTAAGCCGCTGCTCAGCGGCCGCTATAAGCTCCATCCTCTGTGAGGTGAATGTCAGCCCCGATGCGCTATCGGGGCAATTACCAGCCGCCACCGCCACCGCCGCCCGAGCCGCCTCCGGATGAACCGCCTCCGGAGGAACCGGAGCCACTGTAACCGGAACCTGATGATGAACCACGTCCTGAACCGCTATCCGGCGTCGACATAGAGGCGGTTCGGCAGGCTTCGCTGAAGTGGTGGACGCTTCCCCAGTCGGCGTCGGCAAACGCATGCGACATGGCGCCTGTACTACTCAGGTAGTGGGCAAAGGTATTTGCCCATGTTTTCCCTACGCCAAGCGCCAGAGCAACCGGCAGCAGCGCTTCAAAATGGGAAATCATCTGCTCAGGCGGATAGATAATTTGATAACGATGCTTTTCGGCGGTACCCAGATAGCGCATCAGTCCTTTCGCGATAGCCAGTTCATCAAGCCCGCGCTGCGTATAGCGCGGCGTTTTCCAGGCAACGAAAACGCACAGCGCGAACGCGGCCATAAGCGCGCCAATGTATCCTGACGGAAGCTGGGTGATGGGCAGTATACCAAAGAGAAAAATCCCGCCTCCCAGCGTCGCGAAGGGGCCGAAGATCGCCAAAAAAAAGAGCGGCACCGGCCCCCAGGCACGCCACATCTCCCGCGGGCGGCATATAAAACGCAGCAAACAGGTGAGCATCGCTCCGCCGAACAGCATAAAAACTGCGGCCGGTATCGTCAGCAGCGCGGCCTCCATATTAACCCAAAGGCCGCAGACCACCGGCACCAGCAGCGCGATATAGATACAGCGCCGCAGCGGCTGCCCCCATTTGCGAAATAATTTATCCCGCTGCGCTTCACAACGCTTTTCCTGCTCTTCACGCGCTGTCTGCATCGGTCGCTGATGGGCCTTGCTGAGATCGATATTTTTTTGTTTACCTTTAAAAAGCGTACTTAACAGCTGCCTGTCATCATAGTTTAATTGCCGGTTTCCCTCGACGGGCAAACGGGTTAGCCGCTGTTTTACGCCGGCGTTCGCAAGCCACGGGTTAGGGGTGTGTTGACTGTCCCCGCTGACCGCCATTCCGCGTTTAGCCACCAGCGCTAATAAATCGCTACTAAAAGCCACATCATCATATTTACGCCGGGTGATAAAACGCAGGTAGCCCGGAGACATGCCGGGGGGCGGCGAATAAAGCGCAACGACCGGCGGCATTTTTAGCCCGGCTTTGGTGACGTGTTTTCGCCACCACATCAGGTAATAAGCGGCCATCAGCAGCAGAGGTAGCCAGACTACGCCGGTTTTTAGGGTGGGGATAAGTAGATGCACCAGCGGCAAAGCCGCCTCCGGCGCCGGAGCGTCGGCAAGGATCGACCGAGGCCAGGTATAGACCACAGTCAGCCCCTCCCCCCGCGCCAGAGGCCGCAGGGTGCGGACACTACCGTCAGGAAGTATCTGCGCATTGTGTTCTTTCGCCCCTGCGACGCCGGTATAAACATCAAGCGATCGCAGTCTGGCGTCCTTAGCGTTAGCGTTGAGGTTTCCAGCGGCGTCCGGGAGGTCAAGATGAAAGCTGGCCTCGCTGATAGGCCACGCCCAGTCGTTGCCCGTCACGTTCCAGTAAAGCTCATCCCACTCGGGGAAGCGGCTGAAATGGTTGCTGATTTGATAGCGAATTTCGTAGTTATAGATCCCGGGTTTCAGGACCCGTTCACCGCTGCCAATGCGTACCGTCAGGTTTTTTTCTGCTTCATCAAGGCTAAACGGTTCAGGCACACCATCGCGCGACACCGACTCGATCGCATAATACACGCGAAAGATCTTGCCGTCCTGACGGTTCCAGGTGAGGGGCAGCGTACGGAAAATCCCCCGCCGAATCTGCCTGCCCAGAGAAAGTACTTTGATATTTTCTCGTATCTCCATGCTACCGTCCGGGTTAAAGCGCGCCCGGGCATCGAAAGAGAGGATATGTTCATACGCTGGAATAGCGTCAGCAGGAAGCTGGGAGGCATCCTTGATGATGATCATATCGTCGGCGGCAAAAGCCGCGCTGATGTTCAGAAGCAGCAGCAGGACGAGGGGGCGCAACCCCCGGAAAAGTAAATTCGCCATTTAATCACGCCATCCGCGGTAACTTAGCTTCTTCCGGTGAGTCAAGTTCAAAGAATGCTTCTGCTTTAAAATTAAATAACCGCGCCAGCAGCAGGCTGGGGAAAGACTCGACCAGGATATTGAAATCGCGCACCGAGCCGTTGAAGTAGCGACGAGCCATCTGCAGCTGCTCTTCTATTTCGCTGAGCGATTGCTGTAAAGCAAGGTAGTTTTCGCTGGCTTTAAGTTCTGGATACGCTTCGCCGAGCGCGAAAACGCGCCCTAGCGTGCCAGAGTACTGGCGTTCGCTGTCGGCGATCTGTCGGGTGCTGCCGACCAGTTCGCCACGCTGGCGGGAGATCTCTTCCAGCAGTTCTTTTTCATGCTGCGCATAGCGTTTCACCAGGCTCAACAGATTCGGCGCCAGGTCGTGGCGACGCTTAAGCTGTACGGCAATACCGCTCCAGGCTTCGTCTTTGAAACGTCGCAGGGAGATAAAGCGGTTATAGGTCATTACGACCCAAATGAGGACGACAACGAGTACGGCGAGGCCGATATACATTTCCATATGCGAGATCCATGAGCAGAGTAGGCTTTAGACCAGGACACCTGAGTCCTTGGCGATCGTTAAGGCACTCATACTGGCACATTCGTCCCTGCCGGGTAAATCAGGTTTCACGATGGACTTTTAGCAGATAAGAAAAAACCGCCGGCCCTGCCCAAAGCCTGTTGGCGTTATTGGGCAAGACCGGCGGTCTTAAGTCAGCGCGCTGAGTTATTCAGCTGGTGCAGGCATTTTACCTTCCGGCGCTTTACGATCTGTCAGATGCTTCTCAAAATTGGCATTGAACTGTTTTTTCTGTTCCGGCGTCAGGATGTTGTAAATCTTGTTCTGGGTTTCCAGACGCGCCAGCGCCATCTCTTTATGCTGGGCCTCCATCTTATCAATCTGCGCTTCCGCTTTTGCCTTATCGAAGGTATCGCTGGCTACCAGCTCATGCATCGCGCGGCGCTCATCCAGGGATGGACGTTTCATGTTGTCGCGCTGGTTCTTCATGATGTCGCGGATTTGCGTTCTCTGCGCATCGGTCAGGTTCAGACCTTTAAACATCATTTCGTGCGGGCCGCCAGGTCCGCGCTTATGATGCATCATCGGCGCGTTATCGGTTGGGGTAGCCGTAGCGTCAGCCGCGTGGGCCAGGTTAGCCGCGCCCAGAGCCAGAGTAGAGGCAACAAACAGTGCTGTAATCTTCTTCATCGTTCAATCCTTACTTTGCGTTATTCTTACGGCGCGTTGCCGTGTTGACGAGATTAACTTTACGACGTTTATCGTCAATTAATCAGAGCAAGCGTAAAACATTGAAAGTGTAAAAAACATTTTCTCGCCAATTATGGAGAAAATAAGGAAAATGAGGAGACAAGTGTCAGAAAAAATAAATAACAGGCTGTTTTACCGAGAAATTATGGAGATTATAAATCAGCAGAGATTAAAAACAAAGCATTTAACCAGGAATAATCTGCAATCAATGGACAGAGCACGAAAAAATAAGATGACAGTGGAAAAATAAAAACCGAAATAAACGCCGCCGCCCGGACGGGCGACGGATTCACTGGAAGCGCTGCAGCATCAGCCCGGCGCGCTGGCCCAAGGCGACGCTGGGATTGGGGAACAGAATGTACTCTTGCTCCCCTTCCACCACATAGCGAGTGTCGCCATCCTCAGCAAGCAGCGTCCCGGCGGCAAACGGCGTAAAGTTCAGCGTCTGCGCCGACATATGCAGCTGGAACCTGTCGCTGCTGCGGGTAATTTGCTGTACCACCCTGTAGCGCAGCGGCGTGTGCTCAGCTTCCAGCGTCACCTCCCCCGCCAGCAGCAGCGACAGCGCGCGTTGAGTCGCCGCGAACAAGCGCAGATCGTTTTCGCCAAAAGGTAGCGCCTTACCGAGCTCCAGCGTGCAGGAGCGCGCGCCGAAGCGTTCGCAGCTGAAATGGGTAAAGGTCCCGCCCGGCTGCTGATGAAACACCAGCGCCTCCAGCCCTGCCGCCCCCAGCCAGCGCAAAAACGCTTCATCCCATGGGGTATCCCGCGCCGGCAGGACACCAAAGCGGGTATGCAGCGAACCGCGTATGGCGGTATGTAAATCCAGGTGCCAGCGCTCGCCGGACGTCCCGGCATAAAATCGCGCCAGCGCATGCTCCAGCTGCCGGGCGCGAACGGTTTCATCGCTGGCGCTAAAAGCGCGCCATCGCTCGCCGAACATACGGTTGATATCGCTATGCAGATAGCGCTTGTTGGCCCTTAACGCCTGAGGGTTACCGAAGATAACCAGCAGCCGCCAGCGTAGCGGCATTTCCCCACGAAACAGCTGTCGCAGCAGGAGATCGGTGATTTCGACCGGCGCGGTTTCATTGCCGTGAAGTCCGGATGACAAAACCAGCGACCGATCGCAGGGCTCATGGGGAACGAGCTGCAGAATGCCGCAGTCAATCCAGTGCCAGCGAAACTGTGCGGTTTGGCCATGAAAATGGTGGGGCAAACGCCCCGCCATAGTGAGTGCCAGAAAGTCGTCCACGACGCCTCCTTATTATTGCTGGAACGGATACACTGAGCCCAGGCACAAGATCTGCGTTAAATGGTCGAGCGCTTCGCGGCCTTCACGCAGAAGCTGCGGATCCGCGAGATCGGCCTGGGTCAGGCGATCGCGATAGTAGCGGTCTACCCAGTCATTCAGGGTGGCGAATAGCGCATCGTTCATCATCACCGCCGGATTCACCGCCTGTCGCTCGTCCTCAGTCAGCACTACCCGCAGCCGCAGGCAGGCCGGTCCGCCGCCGTTGGCCATGCTTTCGCGCAGATCGTAAACCTGCAGCTCATCGATCGGGTTATCGCCTTCCACCAGTCGGTTCAGGTAGCGCCAGACGCCCGGGTGTTCCTGCGCCTCCAGCGGCAGAATCAGCCGCATCCCGCCCTCCCGTTTGCTCAACAGCTGACTGTTGAACAGATAGGTCGCCACCGCGTCTTCTACCGAAACCTGGCTTGCCGGTACGACGAGCGGCGTAAATCCGGGAACCTGCTGCGCCAGCTGCTGCAGGAGCTGCGGCTGGTCAACAAACGCCTGCTCGTGACAAAACAGCACCTGCTGATTGCTTACCGCAATCACATCGTTATGAAACACGCCTTTATCAATCACCGCCGGATTTTGTCGGGCGAAAATCACCTGCCGGGGATTGACCTGATTCAGGCGGGCGACGGCCTGGCTGGCCTCGAGCGTCTGCCGCGCCGGGTAGCGCAGCGGATTATCTTCGCTCCCCTGCTGGCGGCCGTAAATAAACAGCTGCACGCCGGGCGCGCCGTAGTCGCCGCCGAGGCGGTTATGGTTTGCCGCCCCTTCGTCGCCGAACAGCGATACCTGGGGCAACGCGCCGTGGACGGCAAACCGCTGCTCATCGGGGAAAATCGCCTTTAGCAGCGCTTCGGTGGTCGGCGCTTCGCTGGCGCGGTGGAATTTATCGTTCAGGTTGGCGACGGTCAGATGCACCCGGCCATCCAGCGAGTCGGCTGAGGGCGAGACCGTGGCGGCATTGGCGACCCACATCGATGACGCGGAGCTGACCGCCGACAGCAGTTCCGGCGCCTGGCGCGCCGCCTTTTCCAGTACCTGCTCATCGCTGCCGTCAAAACCAATCTGGCGCAACAGCGGAATGTTTGGCCGCTCCTGCGGCGGGATCAGCGCCTGCGGATAGCCCGCATCCGCCAGCGCTTTCATTTTCTTCAGCCCCTGCTTTGCCGCCAGCTGCGGGTTAGACACCCGATAGCGGTGTTTTGTCGAGGCTTCGTTGCCGAAGGATAAGCCCGCATAGTGGTGGGTCAGGCCCGACAGCCCGTCAAAGTTCACTTCCCAGGCTTTCATTGGGATGTCTCCTGACGAAAATTCAGCCCCGGGCTGAGGGTAGCCGGTAGCGACAACTCCGGCGATTCCAGGCTGGCCATCGGCCAGGCGCAATAGTCCGCAGCGTACCAGGCCCCCGGACGATGGTTGCCGGAAGCGCCGGTACCGCCGAACGGCGCGGTGCTGGCGGCGCCGGTCAACGGTTTATTCCAGTTAACGATACCGGCCCGCGCCTCCAGCAGCAGCTGGTCGAATTTGTCGCGTTCGGCGGAGATCAGCCCGCAGGAAAGCCCGAAACGGGTCGCATTAGCGAGGGCAATCGCCTCATCAAAATGGTCATAGCGCCAGACGCAGAGCAGCGGGCCGAAGACCTCTTCGTCAGCCACCTGTGCAACTTCGCCCATGTCGATAATGCCCGGCGTCAGCAGCGAGGTTCCGGCCTGCAGCAGGCGCGGCTCCAGCAGGGTTTTGCCGCCGCTGGCCACGTGTGCCAGCCAGGCTTGATGCACCTTTTGCGCCGCCTGCGCTGAAATTAATCCGCCAAGAAACGGCTGGGGCTCGGCGTCCCACGCGGCGGGAATCAGCGTTTGTGACACCGTCACAAGACGTTTAAGAAACGCATCGCCCGCCTCGCCGCGCTTTACCAGTAGCCGACGCGCGCAGGTACAGCGCTGTCCGGCAGTAATAAAGGCCGATTGAATCGTCAGATGCACGGCGGCATCAATATCCTGAGGATCATCCACGATCAGCGGGTTGTTGCCGCCCATCTCGAGGGCAAGAATTTTTTCCGGCTGCCCGGCAAGCTGGCGATGAAGCTGAAAACCGGTAGCAGAGCTGCCGGTAAACAGCAGGCCGTCGATATCCGCCTGGCCGCTCAGCGCCTCGCCGGTTTCCCGTCCGCCCTGGAGCAGGTTAAGCACGCCCGGGGGCAGGCCGGCTTCGGCCCATAGCTTCACCACCGCCTCGCCGCTTTGCGGCGTCAGCTCGCTGGGTTTGAATACCACGGTATTCCCCGCCAGCAGCGCCGGAACGATATGACCGTTAGGCAGATGCCCGGGAAAATTGTAGGGGCCAAATACCGCCAGCACGCCGTGCGGGCGGTGGCGTAGCGTCGCCTCGCCGTCCGCCATCGCGGTCTGCGCTTCTCCAGTACGGCTATGGTAAGCGTTCACCGAAATGGCGATTTTATTGATCATCGCGGCAATTTCCGTTGCCGCTTCCCAGCGCGGTTTGCCGGTCTCCCCGGCGATAACCGCGGTTAATTCGCTTTTGTTCGCTTCCAGTAGCGAAGCAAACTTTTCCGCGATCGCTTTCCGGGCGGCAAACGGCTGACGGGCCCAGGCGGGAAACGCCGCACGCGCCGCGCTGACCGCCAGCGCAACCTGCCCGGCATCGGCATCGTTGCCCTGCCACAGCAGCGCCTGGCTTACCGGGTTATGTTTACTACGGGCCGGGCCGCGACCGCTTTGCCAGTCGCCGTTAATCCATAAACTCATGATTTTTTCTCCTCGGGGCACAAACGAACCAGGCGAATCTGGTCGCCGGGGTGGCATTTCAGGGCATCCAGCTCGCGCGCGCTTAGCACCAGGCGGTCGCTCTCCGGGTCGGCGTAAACTAACATGGCGCGAAACTGCTGGTACTGCTCATTGGCCACCAGGCACGCTGGCCACTCGCCCGGCGCGGGCTGGCCTTCGGCGACGGTGACCAGCCGACTTTTGCGAATAGCCCGCACCCGGTCAATTTCGCATTCCAGCGTCGGGCCGCCGTCAAAAATATCGACGTAGTTGAGATAGCGGAACCCCTCTTTCTCCAGCACCGCGCGGGCCGGGGCGGTTTGCGGATGGACCTCACCGATGACCGCTCGCGCCTCGTCGCTTAAAAAGTCGATATACAGCGGATGCTTCGGCATCAGGGCGGCGATAAACGCTTTTTGCCCGGTACCGCACAGATAGTCGGCGCGGGAGAACTCCATCGCGAAGAAGCGCTTTCCAAGACTCTCCCAGAACGGCGAGTAACCGTGTTCGTCGATGACGCCGCGCATTTCCGCCACGACCTTTTCGTTGAAACGTTCGCGAAAAGCGGCCATAAACAGAAAGCGTGATTTCGACAGCAGGTAGCCGTTGCCCTCTTTCCGCCATTTTGGATCCAGGAAGAGCGTGCATAGCTCGCTGCTGCCGGTATGATCGTTACTCAGGAACAGCGTCGGCAGGGCGTTGTAGACGTTAAGCTCTTTCGACGCGTGCACCTGGGTACCAACGCGATAGTTGTACCAGGGATCGTTAAGCCCAACGGCCACCTCAATGGCGCAAATTCCCGCCACCGCGCCGCTGGCGCAGTCCTCAAGAACGAAGACATACCCCTGCTCGCTTTTGGGCAGCTCGCCGCGCCAGGTCATCTGCGAACGTTCAATGCGCGCGGCCAGCGTGGCTTCATCAGCCGGCAACGACGTCAGGCCGCCGCCGGTCTCTCCGGCCAGGGTCAGTAGCCCCGGCAGATCGCCTTTTTCTACCGGACGGATCACCATCATGATGAGACTCCCGCGAGAAAGCGTTTGCAGGCCAGCTCGAAACGATCCAGACCGCTGTTAACCTCGTCCTCGCTGATAATCAGCGCCGGAGCGAAGCGCACCACGTTGGCGCCGGCAATCAAAATCATCAGCCCCTCTTCCGCCGCCTGATTGCTGATAGCCTTCGCCTTGCCGGCATACTCGTCCTTCAGCACGCAGCCGATAAGCAGCCCCAGGCCGCGGATCTCTTTAAACAGGCCGTAACGCGCGTTGATCGCGTTGAGCCGTTCGCAGAACCACTGATGGCGCTGCTTAACACCATTGAGAACCTCGCGGGTGTTGACGATGGCAAACACTTCCCCCGCCACCGCGCAGGCCAACGGGTTACCGCCGTAGGTGGTGCCGTGGGTACCGACGGTCATCACGCTGGCGCAGCGCTCCGATGCCAGTAGCGCGCCAATCGGGAAACCGCCGCCCAGCGCCTTGGCGGTGGAAAGCAGGTCCGGCGTCACGCCGTAGTGCATATAGGCGTACAGCTCCCCGGTGCGGCCGACGCCGGTCTGGACTTCGTCGAAAATCAGCAGCGCGTTGTGCGCATCGCACAGTTCACGCAGGCCGCGCAGGAAGTCCGCATCCGCAGGCACGACGCCGCCTTCACCCTGCATCGGTTCAACGATCACCGCGCAGGTATTGTCGTCGATCAGCGCCTTTGCCGAATCGAGATCGTTATAGATAGCGTGCTGAATCTGCGGCGGCAGCGGCGCAAAATCCTGCGAATAGGCCGGCTGGCCGCCCGCGGAAACGGTAAACAGCGTGCGGCCGTGGAAGGCATTTTTGAACGCCACGATGCCGCTTTTCTCACTACCGAAACGATCGTGGGCATATTTGCGCGCCACTTTTAGCGCCGCTTCGTTGGCTTCGGCCCCGGAGTTACAGAAAAAAATCCGGTCGGCAAAAGTGGCGTCAATCAGCTGTTTAGCCAGACGCAATACCGGTTCGTTGGTGTAACCGTTGCCGGTATGCCAGAACTTTTCCGCCTGCCCGGTCAGCGCTTTAACCAGCCGAGGATGAGCGTGGCCGAGGGCGTTCACCGCAATGCCGCCGGCAAAATCGATATACTCTTTTCCCTGCTGATCCCACAGGCGTGACCCCTCGCCGCGTACCGGAATAAAAGCCGCTGGCGCGTATACAGGCATCATCCATTCATCAAAGTTGCTACGCGTAATTGACTGAGACATATCGACCTCTTCCGGTAAATAAAAAGTTTAAATAATGTTAATGAATATGGTTATTACGCTGTAAATGTAGATTGCACGGTTCGTGCCAGCCAGAGGTAAAAATGCATAAATCGAGGTCGATAACGAAATATCAATAAGTTACGAAAGACCGTTATTCACATAAAATGCATAAAAAGTGAATAAAAATACTAAAAGAGGCTTTTGCAGTGGAATAAAAAGAAAGATTATGCAGGGGTAAGATATAATTCTGTAATTGTGATCCTTGACGAAATTTATCGGCAATAATCGCCCTTTTTTGGCGCAGCGCGTTCCAGAATGGTGCACAGTTTGTGCAAACAGGCTACCAACCGCTGCAATCGGCAGAATAAAGCGCCTTTGCGCAGCCAGCCCGGCGAATTTCTGCTACCATCCCTGCACTATTCACCTTGCACAGTGGCAGCGACTATGAAATTTGTCTCTTTTAATATCAACGGCCTGCGTGCCCGCCCGCATCAGCTGGCCGCCATCATCGATAAACACCAGCCCGATGTCATCGGCCTACAGGAAACCAAAGTCCACGACGACATGTTTCCCCTCGAAGAGGTGGCGAAGCTGGGCTACAACGTCTTTTATCACGGGCAGAAAGGCCACTACGGCGTCGCGCTGCTGACCAAAGAGACGCCGATCGCCGTGCGTCGCGGTTTCCCGAACGATGGTGAAGAGGCCCAGCGCCGCATCATCATGGCGGAAATCCCTTCCCCGTTTGGCAACCTGACGGTGATTAACGGCTATTTTCCGCAGGGCGAAAGCCGCGATCATGAAACCAAATTCCCGGCGAAAGCGGCGTTTTACCAGAACCTGCAAAACTACCTCGATACTGAACTGAATAAAGAGAATCCGGTGCTGATCATGGGCGACATGAATATCAGCCCCACCGACCTTGATATCGGCATCGGCGAAGAGAACCGTAAGCGTTGGCTGCGTACCGGCAAATGTTCATTCCTGCCGGAAGAGCGCGAATGGATGGAGCGCCTGCTGGGCTGGGGCCTGGTGGATACGTACCGCCATGCGAACCCGCAGGATAACGAGCACTTCTCGTGGTTCGACTATCGTTCTAAGGGCTTTGACGATAACCGCGGGCTGCGCATCGACCTGCTGCTGGCAAGCACCCCGCTGGCGCAGCGCTGTGTCGAAACCGGCATCGACTACGAAATTCGTGCAATGGAAAAACCCTCCGACCACGCGCCGGTATGGGCGACCTTTAAGGTCTAAACCGCCGCGTCATCAGGCTCACTGGCCCGCAGAGCCTGAGCCATATCAAAAAAGCCGCCGTCAGCGATTGTGAACGGCGGCAAACTATTATACTGTCGCGCGCACTTTTGACCGCCGCGCAATACAGGAGAACCCAATGCAAAAGAAGCCGTCATAAAGCAGAGTATAAGCTGCTTTTTGCTGTGGTCGTATTGAGCATTGTCGCCTGTATTATTCAGCAGTCGGGTTTTGCCGAGCTGGTTACCCATTTTGACCGTCTGCGCGAGGCCATCCGTCAGAGCGGCGCCTTCGGCTATACGCTCTATATTCTGCTGTTTATCGTCGCCACCCTGTGTTTAATACCGGGCTCTATTTTGGTGATTGCCGGCGGAGTCATTTTTGGTCCGCTCGCGGGGACCTTGCTGTCGCTGCTGGCGGCGACGTTCGCCTCTTCCCTGTCGTTTCTGTTCGCCCGCTGGCTGGGCCGCGAGCTGCTGCTTAAATACATCGGGCAGACGGCGATATTTCAGGCCATTGAAAAAGGCATCGCCCGTAGCGGCGCCGATTTTTTAATTCTGACCCGGCTCATCCCGCTGTTTCCCTATAATATCCAGAACTACGCCTATGGCCTGACGGCGATTCCGTTCTGGACGTTTACCTTTATTTCCGCCCTCACCACCTTGCCCGGCATATTTATCTATACGCTGATGGCCAGCGAGCTTATTCGCGAGGGTGTCACCCCCCTGTTTGTACTGAAACTGACGCTCGCGGGGCTGGCCTTATTTGCCCTGATTCAGGCGGCGAAAAGCTATGCCCGCTATCGGCGGATCGCTACGCCACGTTTACGGTCTAACGATGAAAAATAGCAACGCGCTCTCGCGGATAGCCATTGGCATTACGCTGCTTGCGCTTCTGCTGGCATGGTGGCTGATACCCGGCGTAGATGGGTTTATGCAGCGCAGCCTCGAGGCCTTTGCCACGCTCGATCAGCAGGCTGTTGAACGCTTTATCGACGCCTGGGGCCCGCAGGCGGCGCTGGTCTCCTTCGCGCTGATGATTCTGCAGGCGATTATCGCCCCGCTTCCCGCCTTTCTGATCACCTTTGCCAACGCCTCCCTGTTCGGGGCTTTCTGGGGCGGCGCGCTGTCGTGGGTAAGCGCTATGGCCGGGGCGGCGCTGTGCTTTTTTATCGCCAGAGCGCTTGGCCGAGAGGCGGTGGAAAAACTCACCGGCAAAAATGTATTACAGAGTATGGATGGCTTTTTTACCCGCTATGGCAAACACACCATATTAATCTGCCGTCTGCTGCCCTTCGTGCCATTCGATCCGGTGAGCTACGCCGCCGGGCTGACGTCAATGCGCTTTCGCCACTTTATGCTGTCCACCGGCCTCGGCCAGTTGCCCGCGACGATAGTTTATTCGTGGACCGGCAGCCTGCTGACCGGCGGCACCTTCTGGCTGGTCACCGGTTTATCGATCCTGTTTGCGCTGGCCATTGTGGTGGTGGTCGCGAAAGCGCTCTATCTTGAACAACAAAAGAGGCGTTCACGATGAGCTTACCCCCTCTGAAGTCCATTCCGCTGATTCTTCGCCCGCAGGCCTGGCTGCATCGCCGCCACTACGGCGAGGTACTCAGCCCTATCCGCTGGTGGGGCCGTATTCCGCTGGTGTTTTACCTGGTGTCGATGTTCGTCGGCTATCTGGAGCGTAAGCGTTCGCCCCTCGATCCGGTGCTGCGCTCGCTGGTCAGCGCCCGCGTCGCGCAGCTGTGCCTGTGCGAGTTTTGCATTGATATCACCAATATGAAGCTGGCGGAACGCAGCGGCGGCAGCGATAAACTGCTGGCGGTCGCCGAATGGCGGGACAGCGCGCTATTCAGCGAGCGCGAGCGGCTGGCGCTGGAGTATGCCGAGGCGGCCAGCATGACGCCGCCGGTGGTCGACGATGCGCTGCGCGACAGGCTGGCAGGTCAGTTTGACGCCCGCACGCTCACCGAACTCACGGCGCTGATCGGTTTACAAAACCTGTCGGCGCGCTTTAATTCAGCCATGGCGATCCCCGCCCAAGGATTGTGCCGGATCCCAACCGATTCAAAATCATAAGGAGCGGTTATGCGCAGTATGTTGGTCTTCGCTTTACTGTTGCTCTCCCCGCTGGCCGCCAGCGCGGGATGGCAATCCACGCTACAAGAAGCCCGCGGCCAGACGGTGTGGTTTAATGCCTGGGGGGGCGATCCGGCGGTTAACCGTTATCTCGACTGGGTCAGCGGTGAGGTGAAGCGCGACTACGCTATCGACCTGCGCATCGTGCATATTGCCGATGCCGCCGATGCGGTCAAGCGCATCCAGAGCGAAGCCCGCGCCGGACGCAGTCAAGGTGGTTCCATCGATCTGCTGTGGGTAAATGGCGAGAACTTCCGCACCCTGAAAAACGCCAGTCTGCTGCAAACCCGGTGGGCGGAAACCCTGCCCAACTGGCGCTTCGTTGATACGCAAAAGCCGGTGCGCGAGGATTTCTCCCTGCCGACCGATGGGGCGGAGTCCCCGTG
Organism: Klebsiella sp. BDA134-6; assembly: GCF_015601345.1. Classification (NCBI taxonomy): domain Bacteria; kingdom Pseudomonadati; phylum Pseudomonadota; class Gammaproteobacteria; order Enterobacterales; family Enterobacteriaceae; genus Klebsiella; species Klebsiella sp. BDA134-6. The sequence goes on along the minus strand of NZ_CP064784.1, from coordinate 2,464,112 downwards.
GGGCGGCGCGCAGCTCACCTTTATCGCTCGCCGTTCACAAACACCCAACGCGCCGCAAAATCCGCAGGCGCTGCTGGCTTTCGTCGCCGCGCATCCCGGCAGCGTCACCTATCCGCGTCCGCCGGATTTTACCGGTACCGCGTTTCTTGAACAGCTGCTGCTGACGCTGACCCCGCGGCCCGACGCGCTGCGCCAGCCGCCTGAGGAGGCCACCTTCGCCGCCGTGAGCGCGCCGCTGTGGCACTATCTTGACCAGCTTCACCCACTGCTATGGCGCCAGGGCCGTGACTTCCCGGCTTCGCCCGCCCGCATGGATGCCATGCTGAAGAGTGGGACCCTCAGGCTGTCCATCACCTTTAACCCGCTGCACGCGCAGCAAAAAGCGGCCAGCGGTGAGCTACCCGAAGACAGCTACGGCTTCGGCTTCAGCCAGGGGATGCTCGGTAATGTCCACTTTGTGGCGATCCCGGCCAATGCCCGGGCGACGGCGGGGGCGAAAGTGGTGGCGAATTTCCTGCTCTCGCCGCAGGCCCAGCTGCGCAAAGCCGACCCGGCGGTATGGGGCGACCCCAGCGTGCTGGATCCAGCGAAATTAAGCGACACTGAGCGGCAGGCCCTTAACGCCGTTGTGCCGCAGAATATGCCGCCGATGCTGGGTGAACCGCACGCGGCCTGGGTAGAAGCGCTGGAGCAGGAATGGCTGCGCCGCTACGGCACACACTAAGGCTGCTGATCTGGGCCGCCATCGCGCTGATCTATCTGCCGCTGCTGCCGGCCGCTGGGCTAATGGCGCTTCCGGCGCTTCGCCTCTCCCTCTGGCAGTCGCTGTTTGCCGACCCGCAGTTTGGTCAGGCGCTGGCGGCGACTCTCGTCTCAACCCTGCTGTCGGTGGGCGGCGCGCTAATTATCACGCTCACCGTCGTGGCCGCGCTCTGGCCGTCGGGCGGCTGGCGACGGCTGGCGGCCAGGCTTCCGCTGCTGCTGGCGGTGCCCCACGTGGCCTTCGCTACTGCCGCCCTGCTGCTGTTTGCCGAAGGCGGCTGGCTCTCTCGCCTTTTCCCGCTCCTTAACCCGCCGATCGACCGCTACGGCATCGGACTGGGCCTGACGATGGCGATTAAAGAGAGCACGTTCCTGCTGTGGGTGGTTTACGGTCTGCTGGGTGAAAAACGCCTCGCCGGACAGGCAACGGTATTAAAAAGCCTCGGCTACGGACGCTGGCAGTGCCTGAAGTGGTTGGTGTTACCCACCCTGCTTCCGGCGCTGTCGATAGTGCTGCTGGCGACTGCCGCCTGGAGCCTTTCGGCGGTCGACGTCGCGCTGGTGATCGGGCCGGGCAACCCGCCGACCCTGGCGGTGCTTGCCTGGCAATGGTTAAGCCAGGGCGATGAGCACCAGCAGGCGAAAGGCGCCCTCGCCAGTCTGATACTGCTGCTGACCCTCGCTATGATGACGCTGGCGGCATGGGGAGTCTGGGGTATCTGGCGACGACGGATCCCGCCGGTTAAGGGGATCCGTCGCCCGCAGCCGCGGGCGCTAGCCGGGAAAAGCTTCGCCCTTCTTCTACCGCTGTGTGGGGTGGCCTGCGCCCTGCTGCTTGCCGCGGCGGCGCAGACTAGCCTGCCGGTCCAAGATAGCGTCGGCAACAGCCTGTGGCTTGGGCTATGCTCAGCATCGATCGGCGTGGTCATCTGTCTGCTATGGCTGGCGCTGGGCCCCTCCCGCTTCGGCGAATGGATCTGGCTGCCGCTGATTTTACCGGCGCTGCCGCTGGTGGACGGTCAATATCAGCTGGCGCTGTATACGTGGCAGGACGGCGAATGGCTCACCGTTTTATGGGGGCATTTGCTGTGGGTCGTACCGTGGATGCTGTTTATTCTGCGTCCCGCGTGGCGCGCTCGCGATCCGCGCGCGGAGCTCGTCGCCCGTACCCTCGGCTGGCAACGAGGCCGCATCTTCTGGCTGGTCACGTTACCCGCTCTGACCCGTCCGCTGCTGACGGCGCTGGCGGTGGGCTTTTCGGTAAGCATCGCGCAATATCTGCCGACGTTATGGCTGGGAGGCGGACGGGTTGTGACCCTGACCAGCGAAGCGGTGGCGCTGAGCAGCGGCGGCGATACGTCCACCCTCGCCGCGCAGGCGCTGTGGCAGTTGCTGTTACCGGCGCTGTTTTTTGCCGCCACCGCGCTGCTGGCCTGGCTGATCGGCCGATATCGACAAGGATTACGCTAATGTTGATCGTCAAAAACCTTACTCTGCGCCTCAAAGAAGAGCCTCTGCTGCGCAACGTCGATTTTTCCGTTGCTCCCGGCGAGGTCCTGACCTTGATGGGGCCATCCGGTAGCGGCAAATCAACGCTCTTCTCCTGGATGATCGGCGCGTTGGAAGAGAGCTTCCACGCCGCGGGCGAACTGTGGCTGGATAATCAGCGCTGCGACAGTTTACCCACCGAGCGGCGCCGTATCGGCATTCTGTTCCAGGATGCGTTGCTGTTCGACCACTTCAGCGTCGGGCAAAATCTGCTGCTGGCGCTTGCCGCTGACGTTAGCGGCCCCCAGCGCAAAGCCCGGGTCGAGCAGGCGCTGGAGCGCGCCGGTCTGGCGGGATTCTATACTCGCGATCCGGCGACGCTTTCCGGCGGCCAGCGGGCGCGGGTCAGCCTGCTGCGTGCCCTGCTGGCCAGGCCGCGGGCGCTGCTGCTGGATGAGCCATTTAATCGCCTCGACGTTGCGCTGCGCGCCGATTTTCGCCGCTGGGTGTTCAACGAACTCGCGCGGCAGGCGATCCCCGCGGTGCTGGTCACGCATGATGACCAGGATACGCCCTCCGGAGGGCGCTGCTTGCATATGGGGATCTGGCAATGAAAGCCTGCGCTATCGCAAAGAATTCTCCGCTTATAACGCGGAGAATTGCCGCTCAATTTTCTACTGTCGGGCATTTCGATGAAACGTGTTTCTCAACTGACCGCACTCGCCCTGCTGATGGGGCTTGCTGCCGCTTCCACCTCCGCCGCTGAAACTATGCCAACGCTAACGCTTTCCACGCTGCAACAGCACAATGGCGTCGCCATTGATACGCGTCTTAGCGCTTTCTATAACGGTTGGCCGCAAGGCGCCAATGGCCCTCAGGGCCATGAACCGCAGGCGCTCAACCTCGCCGCCGGCTGGCTTAGCGCAATGACCGACGAACAGCTGGGCGCCTGGGCTAAGCTGCACAATCTGCAGGCCTCAACGCCAATTGCGCTGTACGGCGATGCCGACGACAACGCGAAAGTCGCGGCGCGCCTTAAGGCCGCAGGTTTCACTCATCTCAGCTCGCTTGACGACGCCCTGAGCCAGGCAGAGCGCCTGCAGAAGCTGCCGCACTTTGAACAGCTGGTGTATCCGCAGTGGCTGCACGACCTCCAGCAGGATAAACCGGTCACCGCCGCGCCTGCCGGACACTGGAAGGTGTTCGAGGCCGCCTGGGGCGCGCCGAAGTTTTATCTGCTGAGCCATATTCCGGGCGCCGGGTATATCGATACCAACGAGGTGGAGAGCGAGCCGCTATGGAACAAAGTCTCCGACGCGCAGCTTAAAGCGATGCTGGCAAAACACGGTATTCGCCATGACACCACGGTGATTTTGTACGGTCGCGACGTGTATGCCGCCGCCCGCGTGGCGCAGATCATGCTTTACGCCGGAGTGAAGGATGTGCGCCTGCTCGACGGCGGCTGGAAAACCTGGTCCGACGCCGGGCTGCCGGTCGAGCGCGGAACCCCGCCGAAGCAGAAGCCCGAGCCGGAGTTCGGCGCGCCGATCCCGGGTCAGCCGCAGCTGATGCTCAATACCGAGCAGGCTCGCGCCCTGCTGCACCGTCAGGACGCCTCGCTGGTGAGCATTCGTTCCTGGCCGGAGTTTATCGGCACCACCAGCGGCTACAGCTATATCAAGCCGATGGGGGAAATTGCCGGCGCCCGCTGGGGCCATGCCGGAAGCGACTCCACCCATATGGAGGATTTCCATAATCCAGACGGCACCATGCGTAGCGCAGATGATATCGCCGCGATGTGGAAATCATGGAATATTCTGCCAAACCAGCAGGTCTCTTTTTACTGCGGTACCGGCTGGCGCGCCTCAGAAACCTTTATGTATGCCCGGGCGATGGGCTGGAACAACGTCTCGGTCTACGACGGCGGCTGGTACGAGTGGAGCAGCAACCCGAAAAACCCGGTCTCGCGCGGGGAACGCGGCCCGGAAAGCAGTATGTAATTCGCCTGTTGACCATATGAACCGCCGGGAAGCATTCGTCCCGGCGTATTTCCCGAAGACGGCGCTGGCGCACCGGACCGCTGACGACTGCGGCACCGTAGCCCGGCTAAGCGCAGCGCGAGCCGGGAAAAACCTGCCCATCAATCTCTGACCTGCTTCAGGGTCAGGTATCCGCTCCACACCCGCGTAAAGGTCGTCAGCCAGCACAGCGCGCCAAAAATCCACGCCAGCCACGCAAACCACGCCGGGAACAGGCAGCTCAGCACAAACAGCGCGATAGTTTCCGTCCCTTCCGTCAGCCCGCCAAGGTAATAAAACGATTTATGGGCATAGCCCGGATTATCGATCTGATGCTTAGCCGCCAGCGCGGCAAAGGCGAGAAAGCTGCTACCGGTGCCGATAAACGCGAATAGTAGCCAGCCGCCCGCCAGCGCGTTGTGCGCCGGATCGGCAAGAATAAAGCCAAACGGCACCAGAGCGTAAAACAAGAAATCGAGCGAAATATCGAGAAAACCGCCGGCATCGGTCAATCCGCGTCGCCGGGCCAGCGCGCCGTCTAAGCCGTCCAGCAGGCGATTGAGCACGATCGCCGCCAGCGCCGCCGGATACCAGCCCAGGGCTAAAAACGGCAGCGCCAGCACGCCAATCGCAAAGCCAAATAGCGTCAGGCCATCGGGAGAGATAGCCGGACGATCCAACAAGCCGGCGGCAGCGTTAAGGACAGGTTTCAGGCGGGGATGCAAATGACGGTCAAGCACAAAGTCTCTCCAGCGGATTCAGGGTTGTTTGACGGGGACAAGGACGGTGATAATAGGCCATTATCCCGTACAGAACGATGATTCACATGCTAAAAACCCTTGATGTTGTTGCCGCCATTATCGAACGCGATGGGCAAATTCTGCTGGCGCAGCGGCCGCCCCACGCGGATCAACCGGGAATGTGGGAGTTGGCCGGAGGAAAAGTTGAACCCGGCGAAACCCAGGCCCAGGCGCTGGCGCGTGAGCTCCAGGAAGAGCTGGCGATCGACGCCTGGCCGGAATGCTATATCGCCAGCCATCAGCGCGAAGTTTCCGCCCGCCTGATTCATCTTCACGCCTGGTGGGTTCCACATTTTCACGGTGAACCCAGCGCCCGCTACCACAGCCAGCTGCGCTGGTGTTCACCGCAGGAGGCGTTAACCTTTCCTCTTGCGCCAGCCGATATTCCCCTGCTCGAAACCTTTATCGCCCAGCGCGCCGCTCTCCATTCCCGCTAATTTTGTCAGGTGGTTGTCATCGCTTTTGATTATGACCACCGCCTGATTATAAATTTTGCTTTCCGAACAATTTTTCCTTGCTTAACTAACGATTTCCGATGGTATAGTCGGAAAATCGGCTTTTTCAAGGGCCGAATCATAATAAATAGACGCAACCACAACCATAAGGGGAACTTATATCTATGGATCAGACGTGCACTCTGGAAGGTTTTCTCGCCCGCGTTCAACAGCGCGATCCAAATCAAACTGAATTTGCTCAGGCGGTCCGCGAGGTGATGACCACCCTGTGGCCATTCCTTGAGGAAAATCCGCGCTATCGTCAGATGAATTTGCTGGAACGTCTGGTTGAACCGGAGCGTGCTATCCAGTTCCGCGTCGTTTGGGTTGATGACCGCAATCAGGTTCAGGTTAACCGCGCCTGGCGCGTGCAGTTCAACTCCGCCATCGGCCCTTATAAGGGCGGCATGCGTTTCCACCCCTCCGTAAACCTGTCGATTCTGAAATTCCTCGGTTTTGAACAAACCTTCAAAAACGCTCTGACCACCCTGCCAATGGGGGGCGGTAAGGGCGGCAGCGACTTCGATCCCAAAGGCAAAAGCGATGGCGAAGTGATGCGTTTCTGTCAGGCGCTGATGACCGAACTCTATCGCCACCTCGGCCCGGATACCGACGTGCCGGCCGGTGATATCGGCGTGGGCGGTCGTGAAGTGGGCTTTATGGCCGGGATGATGCGTAAGCTCTCCAACAACAGCGCCTGCGTATTCACCGGTAAAGGTCTCTCCTTCGGCGGCAGCCTGATTCGTCCGGAAGCCACCGGTTATGGTCTGATTTACTTCACCGAAGCGATGCTTAAGCGCCACGGTTTGGGCTTTGAAGGGGCTCGCGTCGCGGTGTCCGGTTCGGGCAACGTGGCGCAGTACGCGATTGAAAAAGCCATGGAGCTCGGCGCGCGGGTGATTACAGCTTCCGACTCCAACGGTACCGTGGTTGATGAATCTGGCTTCACCAAAGAAAAACTGGCGCGCCTGATCGACATTAAAGAGCGCTGCCACGGCCGCGTGGCGGATTACGCGCGCGAGTTCGGCCTGACCTACCTTGAAGGCAAACAGCCGTGGTCCGTGCCGGTGGATATCGCTCTGCCATGCGCCACGCAGAACGAGCTGGACGTCGACGCTGCCCGTCAGCTGATTGCCAACGGCGTGAAGGCCGTCGCGGAAGGCGCCAACATGCCAACCACTATTGCGGCGACCGATCGATTCCTCGAAGCGGGCGTGCTGTTCGCGCCGGGTAAAGCGGCGAACGCCGGCGGAGTAGCCACTTCAGGTCTGGAAATGGCGCAAAACGCCGCCCGCATGGGCTGGAAAGCGGAGAAAGTGGATGCCCGTCTGCACCATATCATGCTGGATATCCACCACGCCTGCGTTGAATACGGCGGTGAAGCGAAGCAGACCAACTACGTACGCGGCGCGAATATCGCCGGTTTCGTGAAGGTCGCCGACGCAATGCTGGCGCAGGGCGTTATTTAAGTCCACTCGCTGAATGAACCCGGTATATGGGTTCGGCGCATAATTGAAAAACCCCGGCTTCCCGGGGTTTTTTATTGCGGGCTTTCCGCCGCGGGGCCGGAGGCGGATTTTTTATCTTTCGCTTTGGCTCGGCCTTTCCCCTTACTAAAGCTTTTCTTGCCGTCGCCCGGCGCCACAATGCCGCGGAAGCGACGTACCGGCGTGCTCCTGGCCTGGTCGATAAGCTGGAACAGGGTACCGACCAACGGCTGCATAAAGTCCTGATAGCGGCACTGCTTCTCGCTGATTTGCGTCAGAATCGACTCCCAGTGGGCGGTCATATCCGGACGCGTCGCCATTTCAGGCAGCGAATGGAACAGCGCCTTCCCGGCGTCGGTAGAGTGGATATAGCGCCCTTTTTTGGTTAAGAAGCCGCGCTTGAACAACAGTTCGATAATCCCGGCGCGGGTCGCCTCCGTACCGAGGCCGTCCGTTGCGCGCAGGATCTTCTTCAGGTCTTTGTCCTGGACAAAGCGGGCAATGCCGGTCATCGCCGATAGCAGCGTCGCATCGGTAAAATGACGCGGCGGCTGGGTCTGACGCTCCACCACTTCGCCTTTTTCGCACAACAGTTCGTCATCCTTTGCCACCACCGGCAGCGGCATGCCGTCATTCTCTTCATCGCGCTCTTTATTGCCCAGCAGGGTTCGCCAGCCCGCTTCCGCCAGAAAACGCGCTTTGGCCACGAACTTGCCGTTGGCGATATCAAGATCGATCTGACATTTGCGGAACACCGCATCCGGGCAAAACTGCATCAGATACTGGCGGGCAATCAGGCCATAAACCTTCTCTTCGTTGTCGCTGAGCTTCACCTGTGAACTGCGGGCGGTCGGAATAATCGCGTGGTGGGCATCGACCTTTTTATCGTCCCAGCAGCGGTTGCGGATCTCCGGATCCACCACCGGCTGCGGCAGCAGATCCGCCGCGTGCACGCTGATGGCGTTCAGCACCGCATGGCGGCCGGCAAAATGCTCTTCCGGCAGGTAGCGGCTATCCGAACGCGGATAGGTAATCAGCTTATGGGTTTCATACAGCTTCTGGCAGATATCCAGCACGTTCTGCGCGCTAAAACCAAAGCGTTTCGCGGCTTCAATCTGCAGCGCCGAGAGGGAGAACGGCAGCGGCGCTGGCTCAGAGTCCCGCTTATCGTTATAAGCGGTGACCGTCGCCGGCTGGCCCTCAATGCGCTTGACGACGTGCTCGGCAAGCGAGCGATGCAGCAGTCGCCCCTCTTCATCCTGGTACGGTTCGCAGGCCTCGCTGGGCACCCAGGTGGCGACAAAACGCTCATCCTTGGGGGTAACGATATGCGCCTTTACGTCGAAGAAGTCTTTGGCGACGAAGTTTTCAATTTCTTCATCGCGGCGTACCACCAGGCCAAGCACCGGCGTTTGCACGCGCCCGACCGAGAGCACCCCCTGATAACCCGCGTTACGACCAAGGATAGTGTAAGCGCGGGTCATATTGATCCCGTACAGCCAGTCGGCGCGGGCGCGGGCAAGCGCCGAGACGCACAGCGGAACAAATTCGCTGTTGGCGCGCAGGCGGTTAATCGCCCGCTCCACCGCCTGCGGGTTAAGATCGTTTATCAGACAGCGCTGCACCTGCTGACGCTTTTCCGGCGCCAGCTGCAGATAGTCAAGTACCTCATCCACCAGCAGTTGCCCCTCTCTGTCCGGGTCACCTGCATGAATGACTTCCTGCGCATCGCCGAGCAAACGCTTAATCACATTAAGCTGTTTGGTCACCGAGGGCTTAGGCTGGAGCTGCCACTTTTCCGGCACGATCGGCAGGTCGAGCAGGTTCCAGCGCGCATAGCGCGCATCATAGACGTCGGGCTGGGCCTGCTCCAGCAGGTGGCCAATGCACCAGGTGACCACCTGCCCGTTACCGCACTCAATATAGCCGTCGCCTTTGCGATGCGGTTTTGGCAACACCTCGGCGATGGCGCGGCCGAGACTCGGTTTTTCTGCAATAAACAGCCGCATGAAATCAACGGATCTCAATCATGGGGCGTCCGCCGCGGGCGGTAACCAGCTCGCCGATAGCGCTAAGCGTGATACCAAATTCAGCGGCGGCAGCCTGCACCTCAGCTTCGGCTTCCGGCGTTACCGCCAGCAGCAGACCGCCGGAGGTTTGCGGATCGCACAGCAGATCGCGCCACTCTGGCGGCATTTCGCCCATCAGATGACCGTAGCTGGCGAAGTTACGCCCGGTACCGCCCGGCACCGCCCCTGCCGCGATGTAGGCTTCGACGCCGGGTAATTTCGGGATATCGGCATAGGTAAGCTGCGCCTGTACGCCCGCGCCGCGGCACACTTCGCTGAGGTGGCCCAGCAGTCCGAAACCGGTGACGTCGGTCATCGCCTTCACGCCGTCAATGTTGGCGAACGCCGAGCCGACGAGGTTCATCTGGCACATGGTTTCCGTCGCCAGCCCCTGGTGCTCAGGCTTCAGCAGCGACTTTTTCTCCGCGGTGGTCAGCACGCCAATACCCAGCGGTTTAGTGAGATACAGCTTGCAGCCGGCCTGCGCAGTGCTGTTTTTCTTCACCCGCTCGGTCGGAACGACGCCGGTCACGGCAAGCCCGAAGATGGGTTCCGGAGCGTCAATGGAGTGACCGCCGGCAAGCGCGATCCCCGCCTGCTGGCAGGCAAAGCGCCCGCCCTCAACCACCTGACGGGCAATTTCCGGCGCCAGGGTATTGATGGGCCAGCCGAGAATAGCGATCGCCATAATCGGCTTACCGCCCATGGCGAAAATATCGCTGATGGCGTTGGTCGCCGCGATGCGCCCAAAGTCGAACGGGTTGTCGACGATCGGCATAAAAAAGTCGGTGGTGCTGACGATCGACGTACCGTTGCCGAGATCGTAGACGGCGGCATCGTCGCTGGTTTCGTTGCCCACCAGCAGATTCGGGTCGATAAATTTGGCCTGGTCGCTTTGCAGGATAGTTTCCAGCACCTTAGGGGAAATTTTACACCCGCAACCGGCTCCGTGGCTGTATTGCGTTAAACGAATGGCTTGCTCGCTCATGGACATCTCCTGTCATTGCAATCCCGCTATGGTAGCGCCCAAATGGCGGAGTGGTAAGTGCGACAGTCCGAAATCGCGTATGGTTGCTCATTAAGCAGACAAAAAACCGATTTTGCGATGCGGCCCCGCTTTTTCAACGTGATTTTACCCTTTACTAAAAAATGACAGAAATATGACAAGCATAAATTCTGTTTTCTCTGGACATATAACAACGTAAGGAAGTTTTCATGAAAAAGCGTGTTCTCGCCGTTTGCCTGGCCAGTCTCTTCTCCCTTAACGCTTTCGCCCTGGTTCCCGCCGGTAACGACGTCACCACCAAACCCGATCTCTACTACCTGACCAACGCCCAGGCCATCGACAGCCTGACGCTGCTGCCGCCGCCGCCGGAAGTGGGCAGTATCGCGTTTTTGAACGATCAGGCGATGTACGAGAAAGGCCGTCTGCTGCGCGGCACCGAGCGCGGTAAGCTGGCGGTTGAAGACGCCAACCTGAGCGGCGGCGGCGTCGCCAACGCCTTCTCCGGCGCCTTCGGCTCGCCCATTACCGCCAAAGATGCGCCCGAGCTGCACAAGCTGCTCACCAATATGATTGAAGATGCCGGCGACCTGGCGACGCGAGGAGCAAAGGAGAAGTACATGCGCATTCGCCCATTTGCGTTTTATGGCGTCGCCACCTGTAACACCAAGGAACAGGATACGCTGTCGAAAAACGGCTCCTACCCCTCCGGCCACACCTCTATCGGCTGGGCCACCGCTCTGGTGCTGGCTGAGATTAATCCCCAGCGGCAAAATGAAATCCTTAAGCGCGGCTTTGAGCTCGGCGAGAGCCGGGTGATCTGCGGCTATCACTGGCAGAGCGACGTAGATGCGGCGCGTATCGTCGGTTCGGCGGTCGTCGCCACGCTGCATACCAATCCGGCCTTCCAGCAGCAGTTGCAGAAAGCGAAAGAGGAGTTCGCGAAAAGGCAGAAGTAAAGTCGTCGCCGTTAAAAACCCGTAAGCGGCGCCTGAAACGCCTGGACTACGGGTTCCCAGCCGTTCGCGGTTTGGTAGCCCGGACAGGTGCGCCAGCACCGCCTACGGGAAAGGCGTCAAGTCTGATACACCAGCGCTGCATCCACCCGGCTCTCGCTGCGCTTAGCCGGGCTCCCCCCCTAGGCGGCGGTGAGCCGGGACCGCCCGGCATGATGAGAACGGACTCAGAAGCGCGTCACGAACGGCGCGGTATCCGGCAAAGCGATGGTTGTTGACGCTTTGAGCTGCGGGGTCCCCAGATAGAGAAATCCCACTATTTTATCCTGTTCGCGGCAGGCAAATCCTTCGCGTACAACCGGGCTTTCGGTTAACGCGCCGCTGCGCCAGATGCCGTTAAACCCCTGCGCCACGGCAGCCATCTGCATGGCCATCACCGCGCAGCCCGCCGACATCTCCTGCTCCCATTTGGGTACTTTTGGATGATCTTCACAGCGAGCCACCACCGCAATGATCAGCGGCGCGCGAAACGGCGCGCTGCGGGCTTTTTCAATCGCTTTTTCATCTCCACCTGCCGCCACCGCGCCTTTTTCCAGCAGCTGGCTGAAGCGCTCGCGCCCTTCATCGGCAATAATGAAGAAGCGCCACGGCTGTAGCGTCCCGTGGTCCGGCGCGCGCAGGCCAGCGCGCAGGATGTTTTCCAGCTGTTCGCCCGCCGGAGCCGGGTCGGTCAGACGTGAAGCGCTGCGGCGATTAACCAGTAGTTCGAGAGCATCCATCTGTATAACTCCTGTGATGTGATTTTTCACAAAATTAACATGAGCAAGGATTTTGTTACAGCCCAACGGGTGATTCCTGCTGACAACCGACGGCACTCTCATTAGGATAGCCAGACGCGGCGGCCCCTGCGGCTCGCCCATTTTTGATTATGGTTAGGGAGAATACATGCGAACTCTTTGGCGACTGCTCGCCGGATTTTTTAAATGGACATGGCGCGTGCTCAATTTCATTCGCCAGCTCGCACTGAACGTGGTTTTCCTGGTGCTGGTGCTGGCCTGCGTCGGCATCTGGGCCCAGTTCAGCAGCACAACGGCAGAGCACACTACCCGCGGCGCGCTGCTGCTGGATATCACCGGCGTGGTGGTCGATAAACCCTCGGCCAGCAGCAAGCTTGGCGTGATTGGCCGCCAGCTGTTTGGCGCCAGCTCCGATCGCCTGCAGGAAAACTCGCTGTTCGATATTGTGCAGACGATTCGCCAGGCGAAAGACGACCGCAATATCACCGGTATCGTGCTGGATCTGAAGAACTTTGCCGGCGGCGATCAGCCATCAATGCAGTATATCGGTAAAGCGCTGCGCGAATTCCGCGATAGCGGCAAGCCGGTATATGCCATCGGCAGCAGCTACAGCCAGGGTCAGTACTATCTCGCCAGCTTCGCCAATAAGATCTGGCTTTCGCCGCAGGGCGAAGTAGACCTGCACGGCTTCGCGACCAACGGCCTGTACTATAAATCGCTGCTCGACAAGCTCAAAGTATCGACCCATGTGTTCCGCGTCGGCACCTATAAGTCAGCGGTAGAGCCGTTTATCCGCGACGATATGTCTCCGGCGGCGCGCGAAGCGGATAGCCGCTGGATCGGCGAGTTGTGGCAAAACTACCTCAACACCATTGCCGCCAACCGCCAGATCACCGCACAGCAGTTGTTCCCCGGCGCTCAGGGCGTGATTGACGGCCTGCGTAAAGTCGATGGCGACACGGCTAAATACGCGCTGGATAACAAGCTGGTTGACGAGCTGGGCACCTCAACCGAGGTCGAGAAAGCGCTGACTAAGCAGTTTGGCTGGAGTAAAGCGGATAACAACTACAGCGCGATCAGCTATTACGATTACAGCGTCAAAACGCCTGCCGACCAGGGCTCCGCGATTGCGGTTATCTTCGCTAACGGCGCGATTATGGATGGCGAAGAAACGCCGGGTAACGTTGGCGGCGACACCACCGCCGCGCAGATCCGCGACGCGCGCCTGGATCCGAAAGTGAAAGCGATCGTGCTGCGGGTTAACAGCCCTGGCGGCAGCGTCAGCGCCTCAGAAGTGATTCGCGAAGAGCTGGCAGCAGCGAAAGCAGCCGGAAAACCGGTTGTGGTATCGATGGGCGGCATGGCGGCCTCCGGCGGTTACTGGATCTCCACCCCGGCGGATTATATCGTCGCGAACCCCAGCACCCTTACCGGCTCTATCGGTATCTTTGGGGTGATTAATACCGTCGAAAATACCCTCGGCTCGATTGGCGTCCATACCGACGGCGTGGCAACCTCGCCGCTGGCCGATGTTTCCACCACCAAAGCGCTACCGCCGGAAGTGCAGCAACTGATGCAGCTCAGCATCGAAAACGGCTACAAGCGCTTTATCACCCTGGTGGCGAACGCGCGTAAGAGCACGCCGGAGAAAATCGACCAAATCGCTCAGGGCCACGTCTGGACCGGTGAAGATGCAAAAGCAAACGGTCTGGTCGACAGCCTTGGCGACTTTGACGACGCGGTGGCAAAAGCCGCCGAGCTGGCGAAGCTGAAACAGTGGCATATCAACTATTATCAGGAAGAGCCGACCTTCTTCTCGATGGTCGTCGATAGCCTGACGGGTTCCGTTCGCGCGGCGCTGCCGGCAGCGGTACAGGCGTATCTGCCCGCACCGGTCGCCGCGGCGGCCAATGCGGTGAAAGCCGAGAGCGATAAGCTGGCGGCATTCAACGATCCGCAAAACCGCTACGCGTTCTGCTTAACCTGCGCCAATATTCGTTAATCCTCTGCCGCCCCATCCCGTGGGGCGGCATTTACTTTATTTTTTCTTCCGCCCCTCTATACTGCGCCTGTCTACGTTTAACCTAAGCGATGCTATGCAGAAGAAATCTATTTACGTTGCCTATACCGGCGGTACCATTGGTATGCAGCGTTCTGAACACGGCTATATCCCCGTTTCCGGCCATTTACAGCGCCAGCTGGCGTTGATGCCCGAGTTTCACCGCCCGGAGATGCCGGACTTCACCATTCATGAATACGCCCCGTTAATGGACTCTTCCGATATGACGCCGGAAGACTGGCAGCATATCGCCGACGATATTCGCGACCATTATGACCAGTACGACGGTTTCGTGATCCTCCACGGCACGGATACCATGGCGTTTACCGCCTCGGCGCTCTCCTTCATGCTGGAAAATCTGGGGAAACCGGTTATTGTGACAGGGTCACAAATCCCGCTCGCCGAGCTGCGCTCTGATGGCCAAATCAATCTGCTCAACGCGCTGTACGTCGCCGCCAACTACCCGATTAACGAAGTGTCGCTGTTCTTTAATAACCGCCTCTACCGCGGTAACCGCACGACGAAGGCCCATGCCGATGGCTTTAACGCCTTCGCATCGCCAAACCTGGCGCCGCTGCTGGAAGCCGGTATCCATATTCGCCGGCTCGGCACGCCTCCCGCTCCGCACGGTAACGGCGAACTGGTAGTTCATCCCATTACGCCGCAGCCGATTGGCGTGGTGACAATTTATCCCGGCATTTCCGCCGACGTGGTGCGCAACTTCCTGCGCCAGCCGGTCAAAGCGCTGATCCTGCGCTCCTATGGCGTCGGCAACGCGCCGCAGAACGGCGAGTTTATTCAGGTCCTGACCGAGGCCAGCCAGCGCGGTATCGTGGTGGTTAATTTGACCCAGTGTATGTCCGGTAAGGTCAATATGGGCGGCTACGCCACCGGCAACGCGCTGGCGCAGGCTGGCGTGATTAGCGGTTTTGACATGACCGTTGAAGCCACGCTGACCAAGCTACACTATTTGCTGAGCCAGGATCTGGACGTGGCGTCTATCCGTGACGCCATGCAGGAGAATCTGCGTGGCGAACTGACACCCGATGAGTGAGGAGGAGCACATGACCCAACGCGCGCTGCTGCTGGTCGATTTACAAAATGATTTTTGCGCCGGCGGCGCACTTGCCGTCCCGCAGGGCGACAGTACGGTGGACATCGCCAACCGGCTTATCGACTGGAGCCTGGAACGAGGCGAAACGGTGGTTGCCAGCCAGGACTGGCACCCGGCGAATCACGGCAGCTTTGCCAGCCAGCATCAGGTTGAGCCCTATACCCAAGGCGAGCTTGACGGCCTGAGGCAAACGTTCTGGCCGGATCACTGCGTGCAAAATAGCGAAGGCGCGGCGCTGCATCCGCTGCTCAAAAAGCAGGATATTGCCGCCGTATTCCACAAAGGCGAAAATCCGGCCATTGATAGCTACAGCGCCTTTTTCGACAACGGTCACCGGCAGAAAACCCGGCTCGATGCGTGGCTGCGCGAGCGTGAAATAACCGAGCTAACGGTGCTGGGGCTCGCCACCGACTACTGCGTCAAGTTTACCGTGCTCGACGCCCTGACGCTGGGTTATATCGTCAACGTCATAACCGACGGCTGCCGCGGGGTAAATATTCAGCCACAGGACAGCAATCTGGCGTTTATGGAGATGGCCGCCGCGGGGGCAACGCTGTATACCCTTGACGACTGGCTGGAAACCCACGCATAAAATATGCCGACGGGCATTGTCCTGTCGGCGCGTTATCTCAGGCCAGAGCGGAAATCTCTTCCAGCGACGCGTTGCGCGTTTCGATGCCAAAACAAAACAGAATCAGCGCGCAAAGCGCCGCATCACGCCTTGGATAATAAAGCCCCTAATCGGGTCATTGTTAGTCTCATTTTGCGTCATGTTCTGCATCCTGGCTTTTACTCCGAAGTGAACCTCATCGCACTACCGCTTCGCTAATGCAGCCGTGAACCGCTTCGCATTTTTGCACAGCGGAAGATGCTAGCCTGCACGAGCTGTTTTTTTCGCCACGCCATTTCCGTGGCGTGTTTGTTTTTCAATGTCACTTTTAAGTCAAGTCAAAGAGGATCCGCTATGAAACTTTTGCCTTTGCTGGCAGCTTTACCCCTGCTCTGCGCGAGCGTTGTTTCCGCTAACACGCTGATGTCCGTCGGTTACTTTAACGGCGGCGGCGACGTCACTGCCGGTCCCGGCGGCGATATTGATAAACTGGACGTACGCCAGATCACCCATCTCAACTACTCGTTTGGTCTGGTCTATAACGACGAGAAAGACGAAACCAACGCGGCCCTGAAAGACCCGGGCAAGCTGCATCAGATTTGGCTGTCGCCGAAAGTACAGGCGGATTTGCAGAAAATCCCCAGCTTGCGCCAGCAGAACCCAAGCCTGAAAGTGTTGCTTTCCGTCGGCGGCTGGGGGGCGCGCGGATTCTCCGGCGCAGCGGCAACGAAAGACACCCGGGCGGTGTTTATCCAGTCGGCGCTGGCGATCATTGAAAAATACGGCCTCGATGGCATCGACCTCGACTGGGAGTATCCGGTCAACGGCGCCTGGGGGCTGGTCGCCAGCCAACCGGCCGATCGCGATAATTTTACCGCCCTGCTGAAAGAACTGCGTGCGGCGGTAGGGAATAACAAACTGGTGACCATCGCCGTAGGCGCAAACGCGGAGAGCCCAAAAAGCTGGGTGGACGTCAAAGCGATTGCGCCATCGCTCGACTACATCAACCTGATGACCTATGACCTGGCCTACGGCACCCAATACTTCAATTCCAACCTGTATGATTCAACCCGCTGGCCGACGGTCGCTGAAGCAGATAAGTACAGCGCTGACTTTATAGTGAACAACTACCTTGCCGCTGGTCTAAAGCCGAGTCAGATGAACCTGGGGATTGGTTTCTATGGACGGATACCAAAACGCGCCGTCGAACCGGGTATTGACTGGAGCCAGCCGGACGCGCAGAAAAACCCGGCCACCCGCCCCTACTTCGCGGCTCAACAGATTGAGCTGTTCGAATCGCTGGGCGTCGATCTGACCAAAGACACCTATGTGAAATATAACGATATCGTGGCGAAGTTAATCAACGATCCGCAGAAGCGCTTTACTCAGCATTGGGATGATGAAGCGAAGGTGCCGTGGCTATCGGTACAGTCCGCCGACGGTCAAGCCCTCTTTGCGCTTTCCTATGAAAACCCGCGCTCGGTAGCCATCAAGGCCGACTATATCAAGAGCAAGGGTCTGGCGGGCGCAATGTTCTGGGAGTACGGCGCGGATGACCAGAACCAGTTGGCGAAACAGCTGGCCGAGTCATTGGGGATCAAACGCTGAACTGCGCGGTGTCAGCGCGTGCACAATAGGTTATGATAACCGCATTCCGCTGCGCCAGCTCCGGCGCAGCTTTTCATTTGCAACAGAAGGCATGGGTATTATGGCTTATATCCCGAAAAACTACGCCCGTCTGGAAGTCGGTTACCGCGAAAAAGCGCTGAAGCTCTTCCCCTGGGTCTGCGGACGCTGCTCGCGTGAGTTTGTCTATTCAAACCTGCGTGAGCTGACGGTGCACCATATCGATCACGATCACTCCAATAACCCGGAAGATGGTAGTAACTGGGAGATGCTGTGCCTGTACTGTCACGATCATGAGCACTCAAAATATACCGAAGCCGATCTGTACGGTTCGACGGTGGTCGCTGGCGAAGATGCGCAGAAAAGCGTCGGCGAAGCGAAATATAACCCCTTCGCCGATCTTAAAGCGATGATGAATAAGAAGTAACGCGGTGACGCATCAAAGCCCGGCGCGCATCTGGCCGGGCTGACGCAGGCCTTTTCAGGCTCAGGATTTAAAGGTCGCGATAGGCTGCGGCGTAATGCCAAAGTCAACTTTCAGCTGCTGTTTACTTTTCATCACCATCTGCCCATTGGTATCAATGGTCATATGCTGTGCGTCAACGTTGTAGCGCGCCTGCCAAAGCATCACCAGCTGCAAGCAATTCTCTTTCTGTTCGTCAGTCAACGCCACGCCGTCCGGCCATTTACCCAACTCCACCGCTGTTGCCAGGCGCTGATAAACTTCTGGCGTCATACCGTCAATAATCCGATCGATTTCCATCTTCCGTTATCCCCGTTTGGAATAATTTGCTGAATCGTTTTTTCAACCCTTAATTTGCTCACCGTTTTCATCATTGGTGAAGCTTAACGAGGCCGAATTAACGCAAAAACGTTCTCCGGTGGGCTGAGGGCCATCCGGGAATACGTGCCCAAGGTGAGCATCGCAGTTTCCGCAGCGGATTTCCGTGCGCTGCATACCGTGGGAGTAATCATTTAGGTAGCGGATTGCGTCATCACTGACGGGCTCATAAAAGCTCGGCCAGCCGCAGCCGGAATCATACTTGGTTTGCGAGTGGAACAGCGCGGCATCGCACACCAGGCAGTGGTAGACGCCATCGCGTTTATTGTGCAGCAACCGCCCGGTGAACGGCGGTTCAGTACCGTGATTCTGCGTCACGTAAAACTGCATCTCGCTCAAATTTTTTTTGAGCTCGTCCGAAGAGGGTTTATTCGACATTGACTTGCTTCTCGCTGTGAAAGGACAACTTTTCACGTCAATTCTAACAAAATATTAACAATGAAGCGTGCACTTTTGTTCTAAACTTAGGCGACGCCAAAAGGCAGCCACACAATTGTGATGAGCATCACATTTTTATCTTCAATGACCTTTAAAATTCCGGGCGCAGCCCCCATATGGAATTGGGCTCAAAGGGAAAGTGGGATAAATCGACCGCGCAAAGGCATGCTCTGGATTGATTTGTCGCAATGATTGACACGATTCCGCTTGACGCTGCGTAAGGTTTTTGTAATTTTACAGGCAACCTTTTATTCACTAACAAATAGCTGGTGGAATATATGACTATCAAAGTAGGTATCAACGGTTTTGGCCGTATCGGTCGCATTGTTTTCCGTGCTGCTCAGGAACGTTCTGACATCGAGATCGTTGCAATCAACGACCTGTTAGACGCTGACTACATGGCTTACATGCTGAAGTATGACTCCACTCACGGCCGTTTCAACGGTACCGTTGAAGTGAAAGACGGTCATCTGATCGTTAACGGTAAAAAAATCCGTGTTACCGCTGAGCGTGACCCGGCTAACCTGAAGTGGGACGAAGTGGGTGTTGACGTTGTTGCTGAAGCAACCGGTATCTTCCTGACCGACGAAACCGCTCGTAAACACATCACCGCTGGCGCGAAAAAAGTCGTACTGACTGGCCCGTCCAAAGACAACACCCCGATGTTTGTTAAAGGCGCTAACTTTGACAAATACGAAGGCCAGGACATCGTTTCCAACGCATCCTGCACCACCAACTGCCTGGCTCCGCTGGCAAAAGTTATCAACGACAACTTCGGCATCATCGAAGGTCTGATGACCACCGTTCACGCAACCACCGCGACTCAGAAAACCGTTGATGGCCCGTCTCACAAAGACTGGCGCGGCGGCCGCGGCGCAGCTCAGAACATCATCCCGTCCTCTACCGGCGCTGCTAAAGCTGTAGGTAAAGTCCTGCCAGAACTGAATGGCAAACTGACCGGTATGGCGTTCCGCGTTCCGACTCCGAACGTATCCGTTGTTGACCTGACCGTTCGTCTGGAAAAAGCTGCTTCTTATGAAGAAATTAAGAAAGCAATCAAAGCTGCTTCTGAAGGCGCAATGAAAGGCGTTCTGGGCTACACCGAAGACGACGTTGTATCCACCGATTTCAACGGTGAAATCTGCACTTCCGTATTCGACGCCAAAGCGGGTATCGCTCTGAACGACAACTTTGTGAAACTGGTTTCCTGGTACGATAACGAAACTGGTTACTCCAACAAGGTTCTGGACCTGATTGCTCACATCTCCAAATAAGTTGAGATGAGACAGTAATCTGTAAGAGCGACTTCGGTCGCTCTTTTTTTTGTCTGAAGATAAAGGATTGCGTAATGATTAATAAAATTTTTGCCCTCCCGGTTATCGAACAGCTTACCCCTGTACTTTCCCGCCGCCAGCTTGATGACCTCGAGCTGATCGTCGTTGACCATCCGCAGGTGAAAGCGTCCGTGGCTTTGCAGGGCGCTCACCTGCTCTCCTGGAAGCCCGCGGGTGAAGAAGAAGTCCTGTGGCTCAGCGGCAATACGCCGTTTAAAAACGGCGTTGCCCTGCGCGGCGGCGTGCCGATTTGCTGGCCGTGGTTTGGTCCTTCTGCTCAGCAGGGTCTGCCCTCCCACGGCTTCGCCCGCAATCTGCCCTGGGCTCTGAAAGGGCATGATGAAGATGAAAAAGGCGCGGTGCTGACCTTTGAATTGAAAAGCAGCGACGCTACCCGCCAGTACTGGCCGCACGAGTTCACCCTGCTGGCGCGTTTTAAGTTGGGCAAAACTTGCGAAATTGAGCTGGAAGCGCACGGCGAATTTGAAACCACGTCTGCCCTGCATACCTATTTCAACGTCGGCGACATTGCGGCAGTGAAGGTCAGCGGTCTGGGCGACCGTTATGTTGATAAAGTGAAAAACGCGGAAGAAGGCGTATTAAGCAACGGCACAGAGACTTTTCCCGATCGTACCGACCGCGTGTATCTGAATGCCGAAACCTGCAGTGTGATTCACGACGATGCGCTGAGCCGCAACATCGACGTGACCCATCATCACAACAGCAACGTAGTGGCCTGGAACCCGGGTCAGGCGCTTTCCGTCAGCATGGGCGACATGCCGGATGATGGCTACAAAACCTTCGTCTGCGTAGAAACCTGCTGCGTAACCGAAACCCAGAAGGCCAGCGAAGAGAAACCTTCGCGCCTGGCGCAAACCCTCCGCGTGGCGAAACGCTAACGCATAGCAGGATAGCGAGCGGGTTAACATCGTGCTGCCGGGCGGCGGCTAACGCCTTGCCCGGCATACGCGACTGATTGTGCTCGTATTTGGCCGAACGTAGAGTTGGGCTTTCCTTTACACCATATCCAGCGGCGTTTTTCTGGCCGGCGCCGGGTAAGCTTTATCCAGAAGCGCAAGCTCCTCGTCGTTCAGCACCATATCCAGCGCCGCGGCATTCTGCGCGACATGCTCAATGCTCGACGCTTTCGGGATCGCCAATACCTCCCGGTGGCTAATCACCCACGCCAGCAGAATCTGCGCCGCGGTCACGCCCCGCTGCTGCGCAATATTTTTCACAACGGTATGATTTAAAAGTCCATTGCGCAGGCGACCAGCCTGAGCCAGCGGGCAATACGCCATTACCGGCAGCCGCCGCTGCTGGCACCACGGCAGCAGGTCATACTCAATACCGCGGGAAGCCAGATGATAGAGCACCTGATTGGTCGCGCACCGTTCGCCGCCCTCCACCTGCCAGAGCTGATGCATATCATCGTTATCGAGATTCGACACGCCCCAGCGGCGAATTTTACCCTGCGCAACCAGCGCTTCCATGCCGGCAACCGTCTCCTCTAGCGAATAATCTCCGCGCCAGTGCAGCAGGTAAAGATCCAGATAGTCGGTATTGAGGCGGCGCAGGCTGGCCTCGCAGGCGCTGGCTATTTTGCGTCCACCAGCATTCCATGGGTAGACTTTAGACACCAGCACCACGCGATCGCGTTGCCCGCGAATCGCCTCGCCGACGACCTCTTCAGCGCCGCCGTCGGCGTACATTTCCGCCGTATCGATAACCGTCAGGCCAAGATCGATGCCCGCGCGCAGTGCAGCCACCTCCTGCGCGCGCAGCGCTGGGTTTTCACCCATATACCAGGTCCCCTGCCCAATAACGGGAACCGCCGGATGCTCGCCAAAACGAATGGTCCTTTCTGCCATCGCTACCTCCCGTAAATGATTGCACCACCATAATGCAAAACAGGGCGAAACGCCCTGTTTTGATGCACAAATTGCCCTGTAATAAAGCAATATCAGAAGGAGTAAGTGATCCCGGTAGAAATCAGGCCGCTCCAGGATTTGTCCACCATCGGGCTATCGGTGATTTCATCGGACAGACGGGTATAGCGCGCCACGCCGTATACGCTCCAGTCGCCAAGGAAACGATAGTTTGCCGACAGCTCGAGGTACGGGTTCCAGCTGCTGTCCGGATCGTAGCTGCGCATGCCGCTGCGATTCGACTCATGTTTCGAAACACCATAGTAGTACTCGTTCTGGTTGTCGCTGTTCCACTCCACGCCAATACCCGGCGTAAGCGTCAGGTTGCCGTTGGTATAGCGATACAACCAGGCCAGATCCCATACGATACCGTTGCTGTTATCGAGGGTGTCCCCGGACAGCGCGGTGCGCAGGAAACCGTACTGCGTATAGTGTTCGTAGGAGAGCCCCGCCATCACCGTGGATTTACGTTTATCCAGGCGACGCATCTGCTGGCTATCGCTGTCGCCAGGCTTAAAGTACATCGGCGACCAGTACGCGGTCACAGAGAGCTTGTCATTGGTATCATTCCACAGGTAGTAACCACCACCTAAGCCGCGAAACCAGAAGTTATCGCTCTCATAATTAATAACGGGCACCGGGTAAACATCAGCATCATATTGCTTGTAGGGATGTTCGACGACACCCACACCCGCCCCTAAAGTGAACTTCCCTTCAGCGTGTACGGCGGATGCTGAACTCGCAATCAACACACCAAGTGCCAGAAGTTTGATTTTAGTCACGATCCATATTCCTGTTGTCAAATAATCAGCGCAGGCAGTTTAACGTTGTATACGTCATGCCTCAAATTCTTTACCAGTCATTACACTGAACTCATCATTTTCTCATCGTCAGATGACTACAAGCTGACACCTGAATGACAGCGCCATGACGCCGCAGGACAAGAGGTGCAAAAAAGAGACCGTTTTCCGGATGAGTTATTGATATGTCATTGAAATTGATTTTCTACGCCATGCAAGTTTTCCAAATGCATCTACGCTTTAATTTAGAAGAAGTAAATGCGGGGCACGTTATACAGATACTTCGCCAACCTGGCATAAGGGTTGCTGGAGTATCAGAGAGCGCTATGCAGCTTACCTCTTCCGGGGGCTCCCACTATTCATATGAACGGCTCTCAACCTGTGCTAAAAACGAAAGGACGGCATGCCATGAATATATTCGATCACTATCGCCAGCGCTATGAAGCTGCCAAGGACGAAGAGTTCACACTGCAGGAGTTTCTTACCATCTGTCGGCAAGATCGCAGTGCTTATGCTAACGCAGCAGAAAGATTGCTGATGGCCATCGGTGAGCCGGTCATGGTCGATACGGCCCTGGAACCCAGGCTATCCCGTCTCTTTTCAAACCGGGTCGTGGCACGCTATCCGGCCTTTGAAGAGTTTTACGGGATGGAAGACGCCATTGAGCAAATTGTTTCTTATCTGAAGCACGCCGCTCAGGGGCTGGAAGAGAAGAAACAGATTCTGTACCTGCTGGGACCCGTGGGCGGCGGTAAATCATCGCTTGCCGAACGCCTGAAGTCCTTGATGCAGCGTGTCCCTATCTATGTGCTTAGCGCAAACGGAGAGCGCAGCCCGGTCAACGACCATCCGCTGTGTCTGTTCAACCCGCAGGAGGATGCGCAAATCCTCGAAAAAGAGTACGGCATTCCAAACCGCTATCTGGGGACGATTATGTCGCCGTGGGCGGCCAAGCGCCTGCATGAATTCGGCGGCGACATCACTAAGTTCCGCGTGGTGAAAGTGTGGCCGTCAATTCTGGCGCAGATCGCCATCGCCAAAACCGAGCCCGGCGACGAGAACAACCAGGACATCTCCGCGCTGGTCGGTAAAGTGGATATTCGTAAACTGGAGCACTACGCGCAGAATGACCCGGATGCCTACGGCTACTCCGGCGCTCTGTGCCGCGCCAACCAGGGGCTGATGGAATTCGTCGAGATGTTTAAAGCGCCTATCAAGGTGCTGCATCCGCTGCTGACCGCCACGCAGGAAGGCAACTATAACGGCACCGAAGGGATCTCCGCCCTGCCGTTCAACGGGATCATCCTCGCCCACTCCAACGAATCGGAATGGGTGACCTTCCGGAATAACAAAAACAATGAGGCCTTCCTCGACCGCGTGTATATCGTCAAGGTGCCTTACTGCCTGCGTATCTCAGAAGAGATCCGTATCTATGAAAAACTGCTTAATAACAGCGAACTGACCCATGCGCCTTGCGCGCCGGGAACGCTGGAAACGCTGTCGCGCTTCTCGATTCTGTCGCGCCTGAAAGAGCCGGAAAACTCGAGTATTTACTCAAAAATGCGCGTCTATGACGGCGAAAGCCTGAAAGACACCGACCCGAAAGCGAAGTCCTATCAGGAGTATCGCGATTATGCCGGCGTCGATGAAGGGATGAATGGCTTGTCGACCCGCTTCGCGTTCAAAATTCTGTCGCGGGTCTTTAACTTCGACCACGCCGAGGTGGCCGCCAACCCGGTGCATCTGTTCTACGTTCTGGAGCAGCAGATCGAGCGCGAACAGTTCCCGCAGGAACAGTCAGAACGTTATCTTGAGTTCCTGAAAGGCTATCTGATCCCGAAATACGCCGAGTTTATCGGCAAAGAGATCCAGACCGCCTACCTTGAATCCTACTCTGAGTATGGGCAGAACATTTTCGACCGTTATGTCACCTACGCCGACTTCTGGATTCAGGATCAGGAATACCGCGACCCGGATACCGGCCAGCTGTTTGACCGCGAGTCGCTGAATGCGGAACTGGAAAAAATCGAGAAGCCCGCCGGGATCAGTAACCCGAAAGACTTCCGCAACGAGATAGTCAACTTCGTGCTGCGCGCCAGAGCGCACAACAGCGGGCGTAATCCAAACTGGACCAGCTACGAGAAGCTTCGCACGGTTATCGAGAAGAAAATGTTCTCCAATACCGAAGAGCTGTTGCCGGTGATTTCCTTCAACACCAAAACGTCAACCGATGAGCAGAAAAAACACGATGACTTTGTCGACCGCATGATGGAGAAAGGCTATACCCGTAAGCAGGTTCGTCTGCTATGCGAATGGTATCTGCGGGTACGTAAATCATCCTGATAGACCGGCCCGGCAGCTAACCGCTGTCGGGTTAATAATAACTGCGAAGACCCAATGACATTCAGCGGCGGGCTATTTTCCGCGCCTGAATGGCCGGGGCATAGTTGGCAAATGCAGTACAGGAGGGCATATGACCTGGTTCATAGACCGACGCCTGAACGGGAAAAATAAAAGCGCCGTCAATCGGCAGCGCTTTCTGCGCCGCTATAAAGCGCAGATAAAGCAGTCGATCTCCGAGGCCATCAACAAGCGCTCGGTGACCGATATTCAGAGCGGAGAGTCCGTCTCCATCCCAACGGACGATATTAACGAACCGATGTTTCATCAGGGACGCGGCGGCCTGCGCAATCGCGTACACCCCGGTAACGATCACTTTGTACAAAATGACCGTATCGAACGCCCTCAGGGCGGCGGTGGCGGAGGCGGCAGCGGTCAGGGGCAAGCCAGCGCCGACGGCGAAGGCCAGGACGAGTTTGTCTTTCAGATTTCGAAAGACGAATATCTCGATCTATTGTTCGAAGATCTCGCCCTGCCAAATTTGAAGAAAAATCAGCAGCGTCAGCTGACGGAGTATAAAACCCATCGCGCGGGCTATACCGCTAACGGCGTTCCCGCCAATATCAGCGTCGTTCGCTCGTTGCAGAACTCGCTGGCTCGGCGCACGGCGATGACCGCCGGTAAACGCCGGGAACTGCACGCGCTGGAAGAAGACCTCGATACCATTAGCAAAAGCGAACCGGCGCAGCTGCTGGAAGAGGAGCGGCTGCGCAAAGAGATAGCCGAACTGCGGGCGAAAATCGACCGCGTCCCGTTTATTGATACTTTCGATCTACGTTACAAGAACTACGAAAAACGGCCAGAACCGTCCAGCCAGGCCGTCATGTTCTGCCTGATGGACGTCTCCGGCTCCATGGACCAGGCGACCAAGGACATGGCAAAACGCTTTTATATTCTGCTGTATCTGTTCCTCAGCCGGACCTATAAAAACGTCGATGTCGTTTATATCCGCCACCATACGCAGGCTAAAGAGGTCGATGAACACGAATTCTTTTATTCGCAGGAAACCGGCGGCACGATTGTCTCCAGCGCCCTGAAGCTGATGGATGAAGTGGTTAAAGAGCGCTATGACCCGGCGCAGTGGAATATCTACGCCGCACAGGCCTCGGATGGGGATAACTGGGCGGACGACTCACCGCTGTGTCACGAACTGCTGGCGAAGAAAATCCTGCCCGTGGTGCGCTACTATAGCTATATCGAGATAACCCGTCGGGCGCACCAGACGCTGTGGCGGGAGTACGAACACCTGCAGTCGACCTTCGAAAACTTTGCTATGCAGCATATTCGCGACCCGGAAGATATTTATCCGGTATTCCGCGAACTGTTTCACAAGCAGACTTCCAAAATTGACACTTAGTTAAATAAAATCAGCCAGTTATATAAACTTCCTGGCTGATTTCCCCCTCTTTTGAGTATGTTTTATTTTCTTATTTAATCAATGATATGCCTTTCATTTTGGGGAAGCATTCTTCCTTTTTAAGCTTAACTTTACTCACATCAAATAGGGCTATCGTCCTGCCTCAAGTCGTTGATCGCGTGCGTAGCCACCCCCAACACTTCAACATCTTCCATCGCCTCCCCTTCTATCGATTCACCTTCGACAGTGATAAAAGAACGCCCCATCAATTTTGCAAACTGCAGTTCGCCAGCCAGGCGGATAAGAAGGACGCTTCCTTGCGTCACCTTCAGCGATAAATCGAGAACGACATAGCCGCGGTCTGTCTCTATAACCTGAGAGTTAGCGCTGATGTTGCACGCAGCCGTGACAGTAAGCCTCTGCTCTATGTAATCAGCAGCAGGTGAAGGAAAATAGCTGGCAGTCATTACATCACCCTCCCCATATTCCGCAGAATCCATAATCTGTTTTCGGTGTGATCAGGCGTCTTGTCAGCGAAACACGACTGATAGCGCTCTATCCACCGGTTAGCCTCGGAATAAGATAGATGGATGCCACGGCACACCAGAGAAGACACAAAATCGCGAGTGTGCAGGTACTGGTAGCCTTTCGAGTTCCGAAGTATCGACTCACGAAAGGCCTGGTTGATGTCTGATTGTCGAAGCATGATCCCCTCCCTGCAAATACTGTTTATACATGGGTCTTCCCCTGTTGTGGTGGGTGGTACATAATTGATTGATTTTCAAACGCCACGAAGTGCCTTTATGGTGTCTCTTTTTACATGAGAGGGAATTCTTATGAGTGTGCCGCAAACAAAAGCTGAACTGCTTTTAGCTATTGATAAAAATTTTAGTAAATTAATTAGTTACCTCAACGCAATCCCGCCAGAAATTACTTCAGATAAAGCAATGGATGGACACGCCAAAGGAACGGAGATGAGTGTTCGTGACCTCGTTTCGTATCTGCTTGGATGGAATGCTCTTGTTGTAAAGTGGATCACTTCTGATGCTAAAGGTCTACCTGTCGATTTTCCGGAAACTGGCTATAAATGGAATCAGCTTGGTCTTCTTGCCCAAAAATTTTATTCAGATTACAGTGAGTTAAGTTATGAATTGTTAGTAGCTGAACTTCAAACTGTAAAAAATAAGCTTGTGAAGCTTATTGATGATCGTACCGATGATATTTTGTATGGAAGACCATGGTACACAAAATGGACGATGGGGAGAATGATCTCATTTAACACATCTTCGCCTTACGCCAACGCTAATGGAAGATTAAGAAAGTGGGCAAAAAATAATAATATCAGTTTAAAGTAAGCATCAGAGTGAAATTATATGGACGAAAAATCTCTCTATGCCCATATCCTTAACCTGACTGCTCCATGGCAGGTTAAATCCCTTACCCTCGATGAAAATGCAGGTTCCGTTACTGTTATAGTCGGAATCGCTGAAAATACTCAGTTAACCTGTCCGACCTGCAGGAAATCCTGTTCTGTTCACGATCACCGACATCGTAAATGGCGCCACCTTGATACCTGCCAGTTCATGACATTAGTCGAAGCCGATGTTCCCCGCGTTATGTGCCCGGAGCATGGCTGCCAGACTCTGCCTGTACAGTGGGCAGGTCCCGGCAGTCGGTACACTCTGCTGTTCGAATCGTTCGTGCTCTCATGGCTAAAAATCAGCACCGTTGATGCGGTCAGGAAACAACTTAAACTTAGCTGGAATGCCGTCGACGGCATTATGACTCGCGCGGTTAAGCGCGGCCTGTCCCGGATTAAAAAGCCTTTATCAGCGCGTCATATGAATGTAGACGAAGTCGCCTTTAAAAAAGGGCATAGGTATATAACCGTGGTATCTGATCGCGACGGACGGGCGCTGGCATTAACCGATGATCGTGGCACAGAGAGTCTTGCCAGTTATCTCCGCTCGCTCACTGACAGTCAGTTGCTGGCCGTCAAAACACTCTCGATGGACATGAATGCGGGCTATATAAGAGCAGCGCGTATCCATTTACCCAATGCGGTCGAGAAAATCGCCTTCGATCGCTTCCATGTGGCTAAGCAACTGGGCGAAGTGGTTGATAAAACCCGCCAGAATGAACATCCACACCTCCCTGTTGAAAGTCGTCGACAGGCAAAAGGGACCCGATTCCTGTGGCAGTACAGCGATAAGTGGATGACAGAATCCAGGCAGGAGAAGCTGGTATGGCTGCGCGCACAGATGAAGCTGACGAGCCAATGTTGGGCGCTGAAAGAGCTGGCAAAGGACATCTGGAACAGCCCCTGGAGCGAGGAAAGACGGAATGACTGGCAGAGATGGCTGGCGCTGGCGGCTAACAGTGATGTCCCCCTGATGAAGAACGCGGCTAAGACGATAGGGAAAAGGCTGTACGGCATCCTGAATGCCATGCGACATGGAGTCTCAAACGGAAATGCGGAGGCGCTGAACAGCAAGATCAGACTACTGAGGATAAAAGCCAGGGGATACCGCAACCGTGAGCGCTTTAAGCTGGGAGTAATGTTCCACTACGGGAGGCTGAATATGGCATTCTGAGCCTTCCCACCATGATCAGGGAAGACCCTTATACATACAGTATTATTGATGCAAAATATGATCAAGGATGGTTTTGCCTATCAATCAGAATTTCTGTACATTACATTGTTTTTTTTAATCTTATCATTAACCATGCCGTCTTCTTTACACTTCGTAACATCCTATGCTATAGCATATGAACTTCTTATGCGGAGATTTGCGTGTTATGAGACTTCCTCTTGTATTAAATTCATTCTACAGGGTCTTTGCGCAGAATTTGCCAGAGGTTATAAAACCATCATTACGAGGATGGTATAATGAATTGAATAAAATAGTTACATATGGCGTTAACAAAAAAGATATTTTTACTGCATTAGACTTTGAGATAAATTCTCACTGCAATCTTGAATGCAGTTATTGCCCAGCATCTTTTAAAAATGGTCGCGGTAAAAACCTTATGCCCTTTGATACGTTCAAAAAGGCAATTGACGATCTCTCTAAAATAAATTACTCAGGGAGAATATCTCCTCATTTCTTTGGTGAGCCACTACTTGATGAACGTCTACCCGAGTTGATGGCGTACGCCAGAAAAAAACTTCCTAAAGCACAGATAGTCATTCACACGAATGGCATACGACTCAGCAAGGAAAAGTACCAACAGTGCATTAACGCAGGCGTGGATGGCTTCCTTGTAACACAGCACACCAAAAAAATGCCTAAAAATGTTGTAGACATTATTGATAGTAAATTTTCAAAACACGGAACTATAAAGGTGCGATCAATTGAAGATTTAACTCTGTTCAACAGAAGTGGCCTGGTAAAGCCTAAAAAAGAACGAAAAATGAACCGCTGCTACTATTTATCGGATGAGATATCTATTACACATAGCGGAAATGTTGTATGTACGAATGATTTCGGCGAAACCCATATATTTGGTAATGTTAATGAAAGTAGCTTGCTTGATATCTGGTATAGCAAGGAGTTTGTAACTGTAAGAAATGAATTAAAGCGTGGTGTGTTTAAACTTGATATGTGCAAACGATGCATTGGGCAAAAGTGAGCCCTCAAATAAGAGGGCTACTTGCTAAGAACTTAACTTATCCTCTATTCTTTTAATTTTTCTTCTCAGGCATGCAGCCTCTAAAGATAAACACTCCTCATATCTCAAGTTATAGCATGATCCTGCTTCAATTGCTGGCTTGATTAATTCTGGAGCCCTCTCGGCAACAAAGACAGCTTCCTGATGGTATGCTGGAATAATACAGGCATCCTTCGTCACTACTCCATTTTCGTCTACCTCAGCAGGCAAATGCCGTTCAGGAATATCAACCTCTGGTATGTTTACTTCCGGAACATACTCTGAGTAGACCGCCTCTTCTGCTGGCCATTCATCATAACCAATGAGCCCATAATCCATCGCGTCAATACCATGTCTTTCAAAAGCGGCCTTGATAGCTTGTGAAATTGCACCAATGTGCCAGCGTGCACTTTCCCACCCCTTCTCAGCCACAGATGCTTTCATTTTATAAATAACCCAGGGGTTGATTGACTCCCAGGCATCAAGAACTGCATCTGGAATAGACAGAGAATCTACGCTCCCATCCTCGCTACCAGTCTTCATATTTGAGTCAGACGTGACAATGGGGGCATTGACAAGATATGCATTTCGGAATCGACCAGCTCCTGCAAATCCAAGATCATCAACACCGTCAGCATGTGGATTAAGGTGGCGAGTGATTGTAGCTGATGCAACCATGTTAATGGTTGCAAGAGCCGTTGCATCACCACCACTCACAGTTATTGTCGCGTCATTCCCGCCTGATTTTAAACCGCTTGTTCTGAAGGCTATAGTTTGCGTACTGGCAGTACTTGCTTTACCAAAAGTTTGGGTGTTCTTCCCGAATGTCATTTGTACATCATTGTTATCAACTCCGATAAAATATGCATTCGTGACATTATTAATGTTGATAGCCGTATCAACATCTCTGATTTGCACTCCGTACAAAGATCCATTTACCCCACCGCGCACGCTATGAAGAGTACCTATTTTGTATGTACCAAGATTTACTACGTCGACACCCCACACGTTCTGGTTATAGGCCTTGTTGTTGATAACGCCAAATTCAGCGGCTACCGCATAGTCTCCGTAACTGTTAGTATCAATTGAAACGTTAACATTCAAGCCCCAACCTTTCGTGAAGGCATTGATAACAGCCGAAAGTCCGTTAGTCGGAGTTACTGGCGTTATCCCTCCGCCGTACAAATACCAGCCAGATACATAGATAGTTTGCCAGTCTGGAGACCAACCTGTAATAAGCCCTGAATATTTTGTCCCTAACGTATCAATAATCATCCCTACACGGAGGAATTTTCTCGCATTAGCAGTTAGTGCACTAGTGAATGTAACGCTATTAGCAGTAAATGTAGTTCCAGTAAGAGTTGTAATTAACTGGGGTAATTTTACCTCTCCGTAAATTGCAGCAACATCACGATCAGGATATGAAGCCAATCGACTTGGAGTCGTTATACCAAGGATTTCAGGGCCATCCGTTAAGTCTTCGCCAAGTTTCTGTGATCTAGTTGAGAAACCACAAACGTAGCCTGCAGAGCCATGTGGGTAAAAGTTTGTCTGACGCCCTTCTCTATGAACCCGTCCATTTAGATATTTAGGATTTATTATTTTAGCCCCATGACTCAAAACCCACGTTACATCCCTGTTCCCAACATCCAGATAATCATTAAGGAGGTACTCCCCATCATTTACATAAACTATGCAAGAATCAGGGCGAGGAATATCAGCAGACTTTCCAACTCCTGCAATATTTGATGCCGGAGCCTCTTTGGCGGCCTTTGTGAAGTAAAGATCCTCTACTGTCACTCCATCACCGGTCGCACCTTTTTGCTTTACAGTGATAAAATGAAGCGCTTTCTCGACATTTCCCCCCTGCGCAGCTCCAGATAACGAGGCACCAGATGTTGACGCCAGTTCTTGCCTTAATGTATCCCCGTCCATAAGAACAAAGTGAGTGACGTCGTTTACAAAGCTTCCCGCCGTAGTACCTGTAGTTGAAAAACCAACGTTAGTCGCAGCATTCAGGCGATAATACTGATTATCATATCGGATGTACTGATTACGGGCACTGAACTGAAACGGACCGTTTTCGTAATCGCCAAGGAAAAGGTAACCAGAGGAAAGTAGGAATTGCTGAAAACGCGTCTCCTGGCTGGTCATTTGACGATCATACATCTGCTCCATCCCGAACCAGGTGCGGCGAAGTACAGCGAAACGATCCGGCAATGACTCTGATTCCCGGCCATTGACTAACTTATCCAGATTGGTTGCGTTCTTCAGCAATACCTGTGGTGATGTCGAGCCAAGCTTTTCGTTGTCGGCCATACATTGTGCTCCAAAAATGAAAAACCCGCCGAATGAGGCGGGTGAATGGGTGCTTTTTAAAAAGTTAAGCGACGTCGCCGGGGTAGGTAGCGTCGTCGTAGCTGTAGAAAATTTCTTTGTATTCCGGGGCGGTGACCTGGCAGGTGCAGTCATCAGATGGGACTATTTCCTGAACGATACCGTGCCGGGCCCCCTTCTCACTGTCACAAAACAACAGGCGAGGTAATTCAACATCCGGGTCATCCATTGTCCAGTCTTCCGGGTGTAGGTCGTCGTTGTACGGTATAGTAAGGGTGAAGTCATCGACACGTGTCGGCGTTAGCAGACGAGTCGACGGCCGTCCTCCCTGAAACTGAATCCAGCAGCGCGGATTAACATAGCTCCAGTCAAGAAGTTCAGTGACTGTTAACGTGATAACTTCATCATCGAATGTCACGCCTTCTATCAGACAGCTGATTGTTTTACCCGTCGGTATATCATCAGAAAGAATGATGTGATCACCAAACTGGTAACACCAGCCAAGAAGCTCAGTTGTGCATTCATAGGTCCTGCGCTGATGCAGATATTTCATGAGCCTACGCATGCCTATTCGATATGCACGATCTGCTGTCATTACAATGCCCAGTGAGTACGACTCCACTTTGCGAGGCACAGGATTATCAGTCGTCCGGCACTGAACGATTTCTTCTGCCCAGGTAACCGGATTAATGTATGTGACGTCAACACCGTCATAATCATCATCAGAAGGTGCCCTGAATGAGGTCTTCATTTCCTCTACCGTATCCTGGGGGGTAATGATCCCGGTCCAGCTTTTGATACCTTCTCGCCCGGCAGATAAGAGCCCGTCTGACAGCAAAAAGTAACTCATGCCTGCTTCGGTGATTTTGTCGAAAATATCTTTCGCTGAAGCACTGTCGCTACTTGCCTCATAGTCAAAATATTCTCCCCTTGGCGCCCACCAGGCAGTTTCAAGAGCATTTATCGCAGAGGTATCAATCTGGTTTGCGTTAAAACCCAGACTGCCTGCTACATGACGAAATGCGCCGCTAATGGTTCTGTTTCCCCCTCCGTCATATTCGCGGGTAGCGACCACGCTGACGCGCCTGTCAGACTGTGCCGCCAGCTTCCCCCCGGTTTCAACGGTAATTGCCCAGGTTGTTACACCTGAGTAGGATACGGGTCTTGCCAGAAGCCTCCCCCTTAAAGCCTGCCAGTACATATTGTCGCGCGCGTTATTGCTGCCCTGCTCGTTCCGGCGACGGCACCGCACTTCGACCAGGCCGGGAGAGTCGAGCGAAAATCTTTCTGTGTACCCCAGCCCATTAATGTTTTTGAGCGCGTATTCGCCCTGCTTGCTGATCCACCCGGAGCCGGTGCCATAAACCCGATACTGAATCTCCCACTCAACATGCCGGATGCGTTTCTTGCCCTTGTTATCAAAACCGCAGATACCGTTAGGAAAGGAGAAATTCATCTCAAAGGCGTCCACAACTTCATTTTCCGGACAAGCCAGGAACGGCCCCAGCCAGCTCAGCGTGTCGTTAATCCCCGTGGCTTCATAGTCAATCATCGTTCTGCTGGAAAATCCTGGCCACGAAGCATCAGTCGAACCATTGACCAGACGAGTGACAGTTGCCGTCGTTCCATCAGCAGAAACAACCTGATATTCATTGCCCCGATGTGCGAGCGAAAGACGCTGAGTGCCCTCCGGTACCCCGGCGAACGCAGTCCCGGTGGCACTGTTATAAGCAAGGGTCACATTGGCAGTAATTGCAGCGCTACCGCCAGTTGAGGCGCTGCCAGAGGTATAAACAGGAGCATCTCCAAACACAGAGGACGGAAGCGAAGAAGATGTGATCGCTCCACCTGCAAACGGACTCGCTTCTTCAGTGATCAGCACCGTTCCGCCATTGTCACGCGCTACCAGTCCTGATCCCGTCAGTCCCTCAGTGATAGCTGCCAGAAGGCCGGACATATTCACATAATCAGCAACAAGAGAGACGGTATAAGTTGTTCCGTTCCAGGTCACCGTAAACGTTGTGCTGCCCAGCGAGAAATCGTAAGTTGTCGGTGCCGCGCTGGACTGAATTTTAGCCGCACTGCCGCCCTCTCCCGGGACGGCATCCTGCCCCGGCGTACAGGCTGCAATAAAGAGATCGTAATCAATGCTGTTAAAACTCAGCGTTACCGGCATCCCAACCACCGGCGCGATTTCAGTCAGTAGTTTGCTGGCAAATACGCTGTAACCTGATGAGGTGGAGATAAGGAAGTTGGTGGGGGCTTTAATCTCAACGATAGTTCCTGCGACCCAACTTGCAGGCAGAGAGTTATCATCCTCGTCGTCATCGTCACCATCATCCGTGTCGAGCCCTGTGAACGTTACGGATGCACCAGAAACAGTCATGCTGTCAGCAATAATATCGTCGGAATCAGGCGACGTCTGGGCCATATCCAGCCCTGTTCCGCTTGATGTTCCGCCGACTTCTGTCGAGTTGAACCAGTTTTCACTTCGCGGATCAGAAGATACGTCCTCTCCTGGTTGGTACACCTTATCGCTGAAACCATCACCCAGCGAGGCTGCCGGGGTTTCTCCAATCCGTTTATCTCCCCCCGTAAACGAAAACTTTCCCTGCCCGACACAGAGAAACATTTCGACCGTCATTCGCGTTGGATCATCGTGGTCAAAACGGGTAACCGGCTGCACCAGATAATCAGGATAGATGCGGCATCGACCAAACACCTCACGTATCGGGTCTCCAAGTTTCGCCGTGTTAGCTTTTGCAGGGTTTAGCTCCAGCGAACGACCGCTACCCGATGAATAACCTCCGAGGTCGACTTTCGGCCCGAAGAACAAAGAGTAGACAGCACTGGCAGCTGATATCGCAACAGAAACCCAGACGGCAATTTCCAGCCCGGTTCCATAAGGAACAGGATAAATTCTGACATCACTGTCCGGGCTCAACCGGCAAAGCGGCCACTCATCGGGAGGAAGTGTGCGACCATTTAATTCAACGGCAACTGGCTGCGATTTGTCCTGGCTGTACCCTGGAACATTTCTGACCATCCATTGATGCAGCGTAATATTGCCGTGCTCATGAGTTTCAAGCGGTTCTCCGGGGAGCCGGGAAGGGTATATTCTTATCGTCATTGCCAGAACTCCACACGGTTAAACCGACGGACAAATCGCGGAAGAGGTAGAAAGGTGACATTGGTTCCCGGATTACATTCTGCAACCTGCAACTGGCCATCCAGTAAAACGACGATACCAACATGCGTCACGGTTGATCCTGAATAACAAGCTACCCCGGCCCCGACACAAGGCTCACAGCGTGTGAGGGATTTCATAAACTTCCTGGCCTCACGATCGAGCCCTCCCTCATCTTTCGTCACGCCGGAAAAATCCGGCCATAACGGGAGAAGGAGATCGCCGCGGATTTCATTGATAATGCCGAAACAGTCGAGCCCAGGATAAACGCGCCCGCCCTTCAGCCATTTGACCGAAAGGTATTTATCAGAATTGAACATGTGAATACCTCAGGAGGACATGTAACGAAGACCGGGATGTTCAGCCAGGTTATAACGATTTCGCGGCCAGGCCGTTTTAAGGATGTTCATATATCCGGCAGTTACCTGCACCGCTGTTGCCGTCCACGATCCGGATTTCACATCAAGGGTGTAAGGCGATGCCGCAGGTGCAGATAAATCAGAGGAGATATACCGCCGAAAAGTCAGTGTTGCCGATTTCATTTCGTCCAGAATTCTGTCAATCGCATCAGATACCACACCGTCAACATTACTGATGGCAAATTTCAGGTCTTGTGTGCCGTCGGCATTCCTTGCAGGTAATGCAATATCGATAGCGCATCCCTCAAAAGTTGCCTGCTGCCCGTCTTCTAATGTGACAGTGATATTGTCCCACCCACGGGTAAGCCAGTAGTTCTGATCACCTGCCGTGATCTGCAACGTGTCGTGAATGACTTCAGAGCCGCTACTGGCATAAAGTTGCTCAAGAATCGTCATGCTTTGGCCACTCCTTATTCAATGCAATATCGAGCAATGACTGGCCAGCGAGCCATTCCGGATAATTGCCCCACCCGGCAGGCGGTAACGGACGTTCCCATAACTCCAGCGTTGCGCTGTACTGCCAGTATTTGGGTGCGACAAGTGTCGGACCTTCGTAAATATCAATGAACCTGGCTTTGTAGGGCTTTACCCCGATCGGGGTCTGGAGCCTCAGATAGAACCAGGACTGTCCGTCTTTCAGTGCGTCCCGGAAAAAGGCCTCAAACACCTGCGCCAGCGCATCAGTCTGAAAAATCCATTTCACTGATGCCTGAGTGGGTGTTGAGGTGTATCGCCGCCTCTGCCTTGCGCGACCGGACGTCATTTCCGTTCGCAGTAAAGGTGATATGGGCTTAAAACCGTACCCGTCCATAAGTGGCATGGGCAGGTACTCATCCGGATAGATAATATCCGCCATTAACTTTCCCTCCGGGCAGTCTATCTTGGTTTTTTGGGCTGTAGATTGGAGTAGATGGCGCGTCCGAATTTCTTCTGGGGGTTATTTACTTCAGCAGTGAGTGTGTTGATGATGCGTCGTTCCAGTGCAGCATTCCTTCGATCTACTGCCAGCATTGTTGCGTCGTCAGGTTGCCCGCTAAACGTGCTACGGGCATCAACACTGACCGCGATTCGTGGTTGCGCCTCAATCTGCCTTGCAGCATCCTGGACTGCCGGTGACTCACGTCCAACCGCACGAACCCCCAGCGAACCGTCAGCGCCACGGGTCAGCGGCATAATTGCTTCCGGACCCGCTTCACCAAACACGCCCGCACCTTTCGCAAAGGCAAAATACTGCGGAGTGCTGTAAACGCCGCCGCTGTATGCAGAAAGTGACGGAGAATCGTAGACGCCACCGAGGGCATTAAAGGCAAAAGACGATCCGAAGCTTTGCAGCGCAGTTCCACTACTTGCAGCTCCACTTGCTCCACCAAAAAGACTACCGAACATCCCACCAGTACCACCGCCGAACGACGCCATAATCGCTTTGGTGATTAACGCCTGTGTTGCCATCTGGATCATCGTCTTAATCACCGTTTCTCCAAGGGAGCTGAAGATATTAGACATTCCGTCTTTAAACGAGACTGCGCCAGTACGAACATTGTCCAGGTTGTTGACTATGGAGTTTGTTG
This sequence comes from Klebsiella sp. BDA134-6, assembly GCF_015601345.1. Classification (NCBI taxonomy): domain Bacteria; kingdom Pseudomonadati; phylum Pseudomonadota; class Gammaproteobacteria; order Enterobacterales; family Enterobacteriaceae; genus Klebsiella; species Klebsiella sp. BDA134-6. Next base: position 2,426,569 of record NZ_CP064784.1, on the reverse strand, counting down.
TGTCATTCAAAATTTCGCTGGTCGCTGATGCTGCCATTGAACTGAGGTCAGCAGCCTGATCGGCGTAGTTCATCAGTGAATCGCGGATCCCCGCCCGCCAGTCTGACTGCTGTTCATCGGTTTTCTTGTAGTAGTCCTCCTGAATCTGGAGGCGTTCAGTAAGCGCCGCCTGTAGCGCTTCCGTTTGCTGTTTGTACAGGTCCTCAGAAATCTGACCTTTGCTGAAATCCCGCTGCAGGTCCCGCTGCTGTTTGAGAAAATCAGTGCGAATATCCGCCATTTCCTTCATGCGGTCGCGGGCCTTATCTCCCATCCCGGCACCAAGAAAATCAATATCCCCCCGATCACGCGCAGCAGCGTTGCTGTCAGCGAGCCCCTCACGGAACGTTTTTAACTGTTCAGCAATGTTTTTCTGATCGATAAGCGCAGCATTGTGCAGAAGGGTTTCTTTTTTAGCTTGCTCAAGAGAGGCTAACTCACCCTGCGTGACCTGGTATTTTACTTTAGCCAGTTCGGTATTCTGGCTTCCCAAGGCAATTTGTTCTTCCTGCTGTTTAATAAGACGCTTGTAAACATCTTCTGTCTTCTCAGCGGCTTTTAATTCCTCGCTTTTTGGCGCTTTCCGGGTGGGTTTATTGGATTCATTATTTCTCCACTCAGCAATTCCATTATTAATTAATTCCTGCCTTCCTGTCTGGTGTTGAGGATCACTAGTCAACCCCAAATCGTCGGCGGCAAAACCAAGTCTGGCTAACTCTTTTGCCTCGCCCTTAAGTTTCGATAATGCTAAATCTCGGCGACTTTTCTCAAGAGCATTTGTTTGTTGTGATGTTAAGTCAGCCTGCGGAATCCGCATCGGAGCATTAACCAACCCTTGTCGTGCCATCAGTAAATTATTACCAAGCCCAAGGAGACGGTTAAATTCAGTATGCTGACCATTCATCATTATCAAAGACTGGTAAGCCCGATTCTGTTCATCTGCTTGCTGACGGATCAGAGCAACTCGCCGATGCTCAAGCCCCTCAAGTACCTGTTGTATTTGCTGAGATTTGGCCTGCATCTGCGCCAAACGTTCCTGCTCCACAGCTAATGCTGAGGTCGCTTCTTCAAGCCCTCGGGTTACAGTTTCCACAGAAGTTAAATGATTAATCATAAAACCACTGCTTGTCGTTGGGCCTGGATTTGTCAGGACATATTGATAACCTGCAATTTCTTCCTTAAGTTTTTTAACCTTTGAGGCTTGAGCATCAATAAGCCTGTTTTGTTCATCGAGTGATTGGCGCGTTTTTACTTCGGTATCAGAAGTTTCAGAAAGGGACATTGATTTAGCCTTTTCGCGAACTTCATCAATGGTTTTTGCATAGTCTTGCGCTGAAAGTCTGGCTTGCTCTTGATTCTGATACATGGTGTACCACGCGCCAGCCCCAAGAAGAACCAGCCCAGGAATACCGCCAATTAACCCAAGCGTCCCCCCAACCAGCCTTGAACCTATGGAGGTTACTGAATTCAGAGCAGATTGAGCGGCGATCCTCGCCTGAATATTCCTGTTAAGCGAATCCTGTGCCTGGGATAACCGTTTCTCGGCCAGAGCCTGAGCATCAGTACCTCTTGCTGCAACAAGCGCCTGCTGTGCCCGATAAACTGTAGCTCTAGCGCGTGCTGTCGATACTTGAGTTCCCCTAACCTGTGCTTCTGCTAAAGCGATCTCGCCTTTCGCCGCATTAACGATATCAACAGTTGCTGATCTGGCGCTTAATGCCATATTTCCAAAGTAGCGCGCGGCACCTACGGCTACCAGAACGCCTGCTGCCGTTGCCACTTCATCAATATTATTCGCCACACCGTTAAGGATGCCAGTGAGTGTTCGGGTGGCTCCGCTAGCCTCATTGGCTCCGCCGACCCATTGCATAAATGCGTTTTCAACTTTAGTTGCTGATGAGGAAACTGTTTGTGGTAATTCTCCAAATTCACTTCGGAGCTTGCCGAGCTGGCTGATTAATGCCGGAACCACTTTATCAATGGTAAGTTGGCCTTGATCTGCCATCGACTTCAGGTCTTTACGTGCAACCCCCATCCCTGCGGCTAATGCACGAATGACACGATCGCCATTTTCGTTTACAGAGTTGAATTCCTCACCGCGAAGCACACCCTGCGCCAGAGCCTGGCTGAATTGGGTTATGACAGAACTAGACTCTTGAGCATTTGCACCCGATAGTTTTAATCCCGTAGAAATAGCTTCAGTTATGTCGAGAACTTGAGCTGAGTCATAACCAAACTCTCTCATTGAAGCCGCTGAGCGAGAGAACAAATTAGCATTATCAGAAAATGATGTGCCTGTTTTCTGGCTTATATCCATCAATAAGCGCTGGGAATTAGAGAAATCGTCAGTTGACTGAGAGGCTTGTTTTAACCGGGCGTTTACTGAGTTCCATTCATCAGCAAGTGAGATTAAATGTCCTGTAGCAAAAGCGCCCGCAAAGGCACCTGCTAATTCTAATGCAGATGACTTAGCCGAATCCAACTGACCAGTTAATTCTGCAATTGCCCGGCGAGTATCTCTTGACGCAGCTGCAGCCTGTCGCCCGCCATTTTGCATTGTCTTATAATAATCTGCTCCCATACGTGAAGCGCGGGCAATCTCTGTCTGAAATGACTGAGAGTTAGCAGAAACTTTAATAATAAGTTCACGCAGGGTTGCCATTTCATTTCCTCAGAAATAAAAAGCCCCGCATTGCGGGGCTTTTTAGAATTTCAGTATAATTAAATTAAACCAGCTTTTTTCCTAGCCTCTTCGAGGTAATCTTTCTCTGGCTCTTCATTTTTATGTGCAAGTGCAATCAGGAGATCAATTTGTGCACTTTGCTTTTCAGATATTTCTTTAAGCATAGCTATCTGATCATTTGCCCTCACACTTCCCCTGTTAAGGAAATACCAGATAACGAGATCAATAAGGCGAGCAAAAACGAATAATAAAATCCAGCCTGTAGTAGTCATTTAAAGCACTCCGTGTGTCAAAAATAACAACATAACACCAGTTAAGGGTGCCATCCACACGATTCAAAACTGACTACCTGATTTTCTAATATTATGCTGATGCTGCGAGCAAAGCGGCTTCTAAGCCTGCAAAAGGATCGCCGCTGTCGCTTGCCACTTCCTCTTCTGCGCTCCACTGAATCTGTGCGTCTTCAATGGTAACTTTACCGCCCTGTGCCCCGTACATCGCTGAAACCAGCTGAGCATTTAGAATATCGCCACGGATATCACCGATCGGGCTGATACGGTCGTATTCAGCCCACATCCTGAATTCGCCGACCGTCATGGTTTGTCGCAGTTCGCCCAGCGTGCGGCCCATCCGGAGCGCCAGCGCCATCAGGAACTGCATGCCAGGCATTTTTACTTTGCTTTGGCATCATCCGCATCACGAATGAGATCAAGCGCCTGTTTCAACAACCGGGAATGGACAGGGCCATAAATTGCTTCAACCTGTTCGGTATCATTGACGGTGAAAACGTACTGCAGGTCGGTATCCAGCAGAATATCAATGAAGAGTGTGACATCTGCCCGCATCGTGCGGAACGCACGTTCTGAAGGGGTCAGTTCTGGCACCTCTGGCGCTTCCTGCCCTTCCGGTGGTTTTGGTTGTTCCGGACTGGCAATCCCCTGCCAGCGAATCCAGGCTTCAGCCGATGGTTCACGAATGATAACTTTGGCGTTTTCCCACTCCGGAACGGTGACTTCTTTTTTACGGAAACCCGCCATCGGGGCCAGCGCCAGCGCTTTAAGATTCTGTTTTGACATTAAGTTTATCGCCGGTTTCCCGGCGCTCCATTAACTGATGGTGACGGTGTGGTCAGCAGAGGTGATAACGGTGCCATCGGCATCTGTAACCACGCAGGAATAAACCCCGGCGTCACCTGATACTGCGCTGGACTTATTAAACGTTGCGCTGTTCTGCCCGCTGACGGTTGACGAACCTTTTTTCCAGACGTAGGTATAAGGGGCTGTGCCGCCCTGGACGACCACCCCCATAGTCAGGGCGCTTCCGGCCGCTACCGTTTGCGATGCAGGAAGGTCTGTCGCGAAAGACAGGATGCCAGGGGCATTAATATTGGTTGGCTTGCCTTTCAGACGCAGCGAGAACGTTGCGGCTACCACACCATTTGCTTGAGAATCCCAGGTGTGCTGACGCACCTCATTGCGCATCAGGAATCCATTACCAGACGGGAAAATAACCTTAAATCCATAAACGCCGTCGTTATCGTATGCCGCACGAAGTGCATCCTGCGCCGGGTTGCGGTAGAAGTTACCGGAAAGTGACATTTCCGACGGTGCCGGAAGCCCGTTGATATTTTCTGTTTCGTCAGAGCATAGCGTCGTCACATCAATATCGTTTTTCTGACCGGCGGTAAAGCTGGCCTGTTTGATAGTGCAACTCAGGTTTAACCACGTCGCCGTGTCCAGTTCTGCCGCAGTAACCGGCACTGATGTAATCATTACTACCGTTTTTTGGGCGCGTTCAAATAGTGCTGACATTGCAGCCTCCATAAATGAAAAAACCGCCAGCGGCGGTCAGATTGGATTGGTTCCAGTCAGGCAATGACCGTTATTTCGAGCGTTGCCCGATGCAAGTGGGTTGTAGTGTCGTAGCCGGGGATTTTGGTTACTTCGGTAGGTGAAAGCACTTCCAGCCGGGAAAGGGCCTCAAGCCGCAACGCCCTGGCCTCATCGTTAGTTTCTGCCCACACGTCTACCTGAATGTGCAGCGTCGATTCGGCCTGCCCACAGAACACATCCCCGGCAACATCTGTCGGTATCGAGAAAATGATGTAAGGAGCGGCCACCGCGGGTAAATCGTCGCTGCCAAGCGGCACCACATACGGATAAACCCGCCCGTCTGCCAGCGGAGCAAGCAAAGCGTAGATATCATCCTCTGTCATTTCGCCAGCACCTCATCAATCGCCTTGTTCATTCGGTTCATTGCTGCCTGTGCGGCTTCTTCCTGCCGGGTATCAAACGCAGGACGCACAAAGGGATGTGCCGGGGCCGTAGATGTTCCCAGCTCCACGAAGCGCCAGTAGAAAGCATTCCGCTTGTTGCTGGCCTTCATGGTGTTGTCGCTGTTCCCCGTTCGCGGATTAACGCCACGAATATGCACCCCTGACGCGATTTCCCCACGGCGACGGCTTTTCTGGGTGACGACAACAACGTTTTTCTTCAGTTTTCCGCTTTGCTCAGGAGCCCTGTCAATAACTTCCTGCCGGAGAACTTCGGCCCCGGCGCGGGTCGAATCCCGGAGGACTTTATTGTTTTCAGCTTTGCTGAGGGTCTGCAGGTCTCGGGCGATATCCTGCAAACCGGAAAAATCCAGATTCACATCAATCATTTTTCGGTCCCCTGTTTGCAGAGAATTTCCAGCCGGGTACCTTTGATATCAGGAACCGGAGGCCCGGTAACGTTAAGAACTGCGCCTTTAAACGGGCCGGTCCGTACCTTCAATCGGGATGTGGCTGAAATATCCCTGCGAAAACGCACCCAGACCCGGATTGTCGCATCAGCATGCTCTACGCCAGCGGCTAAAAGCTCCCGACCGCTTATCCCCTTAACCTCGGCCCAGATGGTTTTCCCATCTTCCCACTTTTCAACCGGCTGGCCTGAGGGTGTTCTGGAGGTTGTGAAGTTCTGAATGGTGACCCGGTGCCGTAATCGTCCTGCCTGCATAAATTCTCCTACAAAGGAATATAGCGGTACGGCTCTATCAGAGAGGTAAAACCGAAGGGAATGCTGGCCTTGGCCGCATCTGTAGCTTCTTCCCTGTTTTCATACCAGTGCCCAACCAGCAGCATCAACGCCAGTAAAATATCGTCAGCAATCAACAGCCCATCAGGATCAGTTTCTGGCACTTCATCTTCATAAAGATTACGGTTAATGAAGTTCTCCGCCTTACGGCGCGCAGCCCCATAATAGAGCATAAGCGACTCGTCTTCCGTTGTGTCGTCGAGATCGATTCGACACTGAGCCCTTAACTTCTCAATCGTTGTGCTCATGTATTTCCCCTGGCCCGCAGCGAACTGCGGGCACAAAAAAACCGCCGGAGCGGTGGAGGTTGAAGCTGATTATTGCCTTAGCCGCCAGATGCCGGTTTGCCCACCAGCGCTTTAATTGCCCCGGTATCTTCCAGCACACAGTCGAAGCGATGGAAGGCCAGGAAGCCAGTCTGATCGTACTCTGCGTAACGCTCCACCAGCCGTTTCAACGTCATGTAGGTGACGCGACGAACGATAAAGCGGTTAAAGTCGCCGAAGTAAGCAAATTTGGCACCCGCTGCGATATCAGGAATAGCCTGGTCCACAACATACGGCACCTGCAGAACAGTAGCAGGTGCGCCACCGATAATATTCGGCAACCAGAGAGGACGGCCATGACCATCTTCCATCTCTTCCACCAACTGGAGCGTTGCATCGTTAAAGGCAAAGCGAACTTTCGGGCCATTACGATAGGCGGGATCAACAGCATGTTTCAGCGCGTTGAGTTCTTTCCAGGTGAAAGCTGTCGCTGAAGCCGTGTTTTTCGTCCCTGTTACTGAGGACGCCAGTCCTTTCGGCTGTAGCGGTGTACCCGCCCCGGTACCAAGGACCAGATATTTCGCTTCACCACGGCCAATGCGCGTTGCGATACGTCCGGCAAGAAATGCTTCGATATCGACGCCGCTGTCCTGCAGCAATTCATTCGACACTCGGATGATTTTGGAAGAAAGTTTCTTTGCTCCCAGAGTCGCGCCGCCGAAAGAAACATCTTCTTCACTGGTTTCGGTGTTTTCGCCAAGCAGTTCACCTTCTTCAGCAGTACCGTCAGAAGTTGCCCAGTCGATATCCTGTCCGTTTGAGGTATTCAGGATTTGGGCCACACTGGCAATACCACCGTAATCTTTCAGTGCATCGACAATCTTATTGCGGAACTGGGTTGGTACGGTGTAACCCCCTTTTTCATCCGGCGTCGTACCCTGAGCACGCAGCTCCTTTAAAGCCTGGCGTTCTTCAGCGCTCATCTCGCCAAGACCACGGCGCAAAAACGCATTAAACGCCGCTGCCCTGCGCTCATTTACCTGCGCTTCCGGGTTTGCTGGATCACGGTTCTGTTGCTGGCGCTGTTCCGGCTCATTTTCATCGATATAGTCCTGATCCTGGCGACGCAGTTCCTCTTCGCGTGCAATACGCTCATCAAGGGAATCAAGCTCTGATTTTGCAGCGTTCCACTGGGTACGCTGCTCATCAGTCCAGGGCGTATCACCAATTTTGTCATGGAGTGCGCGCATATCTTTGGCGATGGTGTTACGTTTTTGCTTCATTTCATGCAGTTTCATGGTATTTCCTTACGCGTTAAGAAGGGTCAGCAGGCGCTCACGCGCCATTCGTTGATTAATGGCGTTCTTTAGCGCACCGCCGTCGCGCGCCTCCTGCCAGGCTTTCATCGATCGGACGCCGGAATCGGCCTCCTGATATGCGGGATAGGTCACCGGACTGACATCAAACAGCCGGGAAAACTTCGATATTTCACGAATAACTACCCCTTCGTCATCCTCGTACCAGTGCTCGCCATCACGGGCGACCCGAAAGGCAAAGGACGACTGGTTAATGTCACCGCGCAACATCGGTGCCAGAACCAGATCGCGGATAGTTTGCGTATCCGGCGCTGTAATGTCGTAACGCAGGCCGCGCTCATCGACAGACAGCGAAAGTGTTCCGGCGGCGCTGCGTCCGAGAATAAAATTGGGATCATGGTTAAACAGCCCACGTACATCATCATTCAGCACATCGTCAAAGGCTCCGGGCTTGATGATTTCACGGAATCCCCAGAGGGGTTCAGAGCGACTGTTAAACACCGATCCGTAACCCAGAATGCGGGTAGGTTCATCGGTGCGTTGTTCCGCGCGAACCTCCCCGCTATAGCAGCGCGTTTCACGGTCATTCATTGGTTTTTTCCTCGTCGGTTTTTGGCGCCTTAAAATCGTCTGCCGGGTTAGCCGCGTTAACGCTCACCAGCATTTCATCCAGGCCGTCTACCGGGTTCATATCTTCAAAGGCTCGCGCCTCGTTGCGGCTCATCCAGCCATCAGTGATCGCAAAGTGGTAGAACTGAGCACGCTCCTGCGGGGTTCCGCGTAGCAGGCCTGTCAGGTTAAACCGGACGTAATACCCGGCGGCCAGTTCTGCACGGGTAAACAAGCGGCGATTGAGTTCCTGCTCCCAGTTCGTCACCCACGGCATGATCGTGTAGCGGACAAACTGAATGGCCTGCTGCGTAATGTTTGAGAAAGTGGCTTTTTCGAGATCGTTAATCATGTGTGCCGGAACGTTGAATATTCCTGCAATCATCGACCGGTTCAGCTTCGACATATCAATGATCTGGGCATCAACCGGGGAAACGGTGAGCGCTTTGTAGTCCAGCTCTGCCGGGAGAAGCATCGTTTTATTCTCCTGGCTGCGCAAAGCGGCAGTGGCCTTTTGCCACATGCTTTTTAATCGCCCCCAACTTTCGTCGTTAAGCTGGTTTTTTACCGAAATAATGCCCGCTGGCCGCGCATTACCGTTGAAGAATGAACTGGTGTATGCCTGCCCGCTCATCCCCATACCGATTGTCTCGGCATGCTGCATGATTGGACTGAGCCCCATTTTCTGATTATTCCCCAGCGCCCGGATATGCACCATATCGTCAGGGTTGACGGCAAACGCCCCCTCTTCGTTGTAGACACCATAGGTGTAGCGGCCGCCTGTGTTAAGCAACGTTGTTTCCCAGGGCATACAGCATTCCAGCCCGGAAACCTCTCCACGGCGGGAGCGCTTAACCCAGGTGTAACCATTACCCCAGCCCAGAATGTGACGCTGCTTTAACTCGCGCCATTTATAGCTGGTCTGCCATATGTTCGGTTCATCGTGAAGCAGGTAAAACACACCGTGATCGCGTGCAGCTTCAACCTTGTTATTGGTTTTCCGCATAACATGCAGTGGCATCTGAGCGATATTCGAAGAGATAACGTAAATACAGGCATACACCGCAGCCAGCTTCATCGCCGTTTCCGGGCTGACAAACACGTCGCGGGCAAAAATGTTATCGGTTTCTGCCGATTCACCCGTGATCGGCGTGGCGGGGTTTTCCAGTGGTTCACTACGGAACAGGGCATCAAGCAGCATTTTTCCCCCTCATTGCCGCCACCAGCGCATAAAGCAGTAGCAGGCTACCGGACATCATCAGAGACGGCGCTAGCCCGAACTGCAGATATACGCCTGCAGCGAGCGAACCAAACCCGGTAAGCCCGATAACATCAGTGATTAAAGTTTTCATAGAAGTAAAAGGTCTTCGTCAGGGTCGATAGTGGACAGGAAGTCAACTTCACCACCACCATTAACAAGCAAGCGACTCATCGCAATAAACATCGCGACAGGTCCATCAATTTTGTTTTCAGGCGTGGCCTTGTTGGGGAAAATATTCTCGTTTTTGTCTGGTTTGACGGTGACGTTGGACATCATCCAGGTCATCACCGGGTTACCGTCGTGATGAAAACGTCCGGCGTAAATTTTCGCCTCGACTTCCTTCATTGCTTCAGACAGGTTCTTTACCGTCTGAGGAACTTCGACGATCGGTACTCCTTCAGCTGCTACCGACAAAGCAAACTGAGTGGCACTCCACGGGTCGTATGCAAACTCGTTCAGCGAGTCCCCGCGCGCCCATTCAATGGTTTCCTCTTTAATCACTGCATGGTCAACGACATCACCATCGGTAAATTCAAGGAACCCAGCGAGATTCCATTTTCTGTAAAGGTCTGCCTGCTGCTTAGAACAGGCTTCCAGCCGCCCTTCAGGTATCCAGAATCGGGAGCGGACATAAACATCGCCATTTGGAGCGAGCCAGACTTTAACCGCAGCTGAAATATCAATTTTGTTGGAAAGGTCAACGCCAAGCCACATTGACCAGCTGGCAGAAGTTGAAACATCCCAGACGTCACGGCATTTTTCCCATCGAGCCATGTCCATCCATGCTTTTTCACCCTGCACCCAGATATTGAGATGCTTGGTAAAAAAACCGACACGTGCCGCGACCTGCTCTTTTGCCTTTTTGGCAAGACGGCGCATGTCGTCCCATCGCTTACAAACACCCAGACCGGGATTAGCTTTCGGCCAGTTTGCCTCGTCGAAAGGGTCGTCCCCCTCATCGAGGGTATAAATCAGCGCAAAATAGCTGTCATCCTTAATGGAAAGTGGGTCAGGGTTATCAAAGTTCTTCAGAACCTTGATCGCATAATCACGTTGCTCGTAGCAGATACCTTCTTTATTAAAACCCGCAGTAGTGATTGCAAAAATAAGGGACTGCAGGCGCGCCCCGGTCGCCGTTTCCAGAACTTCCCAGACGTCACGGGTTTTATGTGCGTGCAGCTCATCAACGATCCCGCAGTGAATATTCAGGCCGTCGAGGTTATTCGCATCACTGGCTACAGGTTCGAATTTTGAGCCCGTCCGCTCCTGGTGAATATTCAGCTTGTTACTACCAAACAACCGGCCCAGTGTTTTCGGTGCCAGCTTAATCATACGCTTCGCATCATCAAACACGATGCGGGCCTGATCCCGGGTTGTTGCGGCGGAATAAACCTCAGAACCACCCTCACCGTCTGCACCTGTCATATAAAGCCCGATGCCAGACGAAAGCGTTGATTTGGCATTTTTACGCGCTACTTCGTCATAGCCGGTACGAAAGCGACGCACAAACATGGGGTCGCCATCGTCGTCAAGAATGCTCTCAAACGTTATTTCATCTATCAGCGGGACGACAAAACCAAAAAGGTTAATCAGGATGAAGGTGTGCCAGTCCATCAACTCGATCGGCTTGCCGGTCAAGTGCCCCTTTACATGGGGGACGAAGTTATAAAAATCGAGAACGTGCTGGGCGCGGCCTTCATCAAAATAAACACCGCGCTCCGGGCCGTGCTCTAAATCATGAAAGAACCGCTGGCACGCAAGCCGCACCAGTTCGCCAGCAACGATATCGCCAGATACCACGCGCTCGGCGTAGCGGAATCCATCTGCAACGGTTGCCATTCATCATTTGCGCTTTTTAAGAAATTCTTCCAGTGGGTCGGCTTCTGCCGGGCCTTTTGCACCAACCTTTGATCGGCTGGCAGGTGTCATGCCGAATTCACTCAGCATCGCTCTGATTCGTTTCCACGCATCAGCCTTCATGACTGCTGCGGGGTGCGGTTTTATCATTCTGATTTCCCGCTCCCCTCCTTCGTCTGAATCTTCTTCGCTGTAGACGGCATAGGTGTAACCTTCCCGATCAAGCGTGTCGCAGTGATGCCGGTATTCAACATAGGCTTCTATCAATAACTCCAGCGCTTTAGCATCCAGCGTGGTCAATACGCCGACTGCATCAAGTTCATCACCGATACGCTTGAACCAGTACTTACCCTGCTTATCGAAATGTTTCGGTATTGGGGGGACCCCTGACGGGGGTTTTGGCTCGTTCTTGTTGATCGGGCGTTTGGATGGGTTCCCCTTCACTAAAGCCAGATGTGTCGGGGTTTTCGGTGGTCCTGGCATAATCGAAAACTCCTATTAATCATCGGATGGGGGACCCCAAAAAAAAGTTTTCTAACCTGCGGCGGTGTGAAAAAAGGTTAGGCGGCGGTCCTTTTGGCCTTTGCCGTCAGGGATTTGACCCCGCCCCCACCCTGCCGCCTCTCAAATGAGAATCGATATCACTTGAGACGTTCGCGCCCGGTTTTCGTCTTGTGGCAGGGCCAGCACAAGCTTTCGAGGTTCGAATCATCATCGGTACCCCCATGCGCCTTAGCCTTAATGTGGTCAACGGTTGTGGCGGGGACAGCAAGCCCACGGCGTAGGCAGTTCTGACACAGATGATTGTCACGCTTCAGGATGCGCGCACGTCTGATATCCCACTGGCTACCATAGCCGCGCTCATGCCTGCTCTTTCCATGCTGATGCTGCTGCCAGCCCTCATTACGGTGCTTCTCGCAATATCCCGAACGGTCGGTGGTGGTGCCAGGGCATCCACGCTTACGGCAGGCACGAGGGATTAATGCAGGCATGATACATCCCCAATAATCAAATGAATTATTTAATTCAACAATAGAATTGTTATGCCATAAGAAGCCAAAATAAAATTTATTATTGGTTGACGTTGAAATTACGTCATCAAGTTAACATAAATAACGCGCCAGCAATTAAGCTGCACAATTCAAAACTATTTAGATCATCAAGTCACCTTATAAAAATAACCCCCAGAATTTTTGATGATGATATTCGTTCACAAGCCTCATAAATAACTCGACTATCAATACTTCCTTTCAAATATTCAGCATGATTGTCAAGTATTATATTCCAATCATTTTCTATTGCTGTGCCATTAAAAACCCCCTCAGTCATAGACCACGCGGTTTTACATAACACTAATGAATTTATTAAGTCATGCTTATTGTATCTAGATGAAAGCTCGCCTTTTCCGCTCATAACAAGAGGAAGATAAATAAGAACTTCAAGATATTTTGCAACAGCCATCTTGAAGTTTATTTTTAACTTTACCCTCTCTTGTGACCTCCAGGTATTCAAAGCCATAAAAGCGATAAATAAAGTCGCAAATGAAGAACAAATGCTTGCAATCAGTGCCCAGTAACTTAATTCAGCTGACCTGACCGTTGCCAGCATTGATGCAATCGCTATGGTTTTGTCGTCCATGTCACCCTCTTGATATACAAAAAATAGCATTATACTAATGATTACAATTAAATTTCCATGCAAGATTGTATGCCAGTACGTCGCGCTTTGTCTGGCTGTCCATAACGATAATGTCTCGCTCAGTCAGGTATAGCGGCTTAACCCAGCCGCAGGCGGTATCAATGACTTCAGGTTTTGCGGGTAAACTTTTCGCGCAACTCCCGATCAACAGCGTCATCAGGCATATGGCTAACAGTCTGCTGTACATTACTGGCCTCTTTCATGACTTCCGTCTTTCGTTCTGCCGCGGCAATGCTGGCGGCGGCGTTCTCTTCGATTCGCTGCTGTTCGGCTTTGGCTTCTGCCTTGTTGGTCCCACGCGCATGGCCTAACCCAAATGCGCCAGCGACAACGGCCAGCAACGCAGTTGCCAGACCAATAATCATTTCAATGCCCATAGCGACCTCACACCAGTACTGATTTAGCCAAGTTAAACAGCGCACGGCGTTTATCCAGACCGTTGCAGCCTCCGTTAATAAGCAGCGTTACGCGTTCAACATCACCGGAATGAAGTAGACAACCGTGGGAAACATAAAACCATGCGGCTGAACGCGCGGCGTAATCATCTCGCTCCAGCAGCTCAGGCTGGGTAACAAGGTCAAGCTTCAGCGCCTGTCCGCAACTGCGATAGTTGCTCAAGCCCGTAACTTGTTTCAGGCCTCGACCGCGATATTTCCAGCCATCACCAGCAACCTGATTACCGAGATTCTTTTTGCCCCACTCGCCCCCATACACCAGATTCGCGATTGCTCGCTGATTAGCTGGTTGTGTTGCCGTTCTGCCGAGTGCGGCGGCCTGCTGAGCGGTGATACGGTGTTTACCGAACGTAGGTACAAGGCTATTTGCTGCATAGTTCAGATTTTCCACCAGTCGGGTAAAGCCTCCGGACTCGTGTCCCATCTGGGCAATGAACATTGCCTGATCGAGTGGAGCTGTGATACCGAATTCTTTCATCGCAGCATCAATGTGCGGAAACCAGCGCGCAGCTAACCCGGCGCTGATACCAGCCGCCTTCTGGAGTTGTGATTTATTCATCAGTGCCTCAGTGCATCAACCAGACGCGCTACATTTCCCCTGAACCAGAGAACCGCGCCGCAGATAAGAATGTTCGCCAGCACTACCAGCCAGTGGGATGACTCGTACAGGCCAAACAGGAAACGGAAAGGAATACTGGCGTAAACCAGCACAGTGAAGTAAGCCATCAGCGATATCATGGGGCGGTGCCTTGACCCGTCCCGCCGGTAGAACATCAACGCAACCACAATTACAGCGCATATCACCGCATTGATGATTGCGCTCGGATCACTTGTTACCATTGCTTGTCCCTCCTCCACGTAAGCGAGAGAGAATCCCAAACAGGCTACCCAGGTCCTGACTGTTAACGAATGTCAGCAATTTAATGGCTATGGCTGCAACGATTACGGCGCCGAGCGCATCAAGTGGCCTGTCGCTATACCCCGTCCATTTTGAGAAGTACGAGCCAAGGAGAGGCGCGCCGATAACGCCGAAGATGAATGACGTGATGAAGTAGCCCACCAGCTTAATACGGCTAATATTAACCGCCGTTGCGACATAGAACACCGCACCAGCGAACGCACCAAACACCACGCCATAATCAATTCCAGTTGCAAGGCCGAACATGCTGGCCCCCATAAGCCCACCAGCCGCTACAGTAGTGCCAGAAACAGGATCGGACATTTAGCCCCCTCTATTGCTGTGAGTCCTCTCATGAACGAGGGGAATAAAAAAAGCCCGCTATGAGAGCGGGCTGAAAAAGTTGGCTTTCGAGGAGTAACGATAAAGAAAGGTTCCTGATAGTCCGAGCTACCGATTTACCAGAAAAACATTCCCTTTTATGTCGTTACTGTAATTAACCATAGTCTGCCAAAGAGGATGAGTAAACCCAACAGGATGTTCAGTTTACTTACTTGCGATTAGATGTGGTGCCGGGTGCCTCCCGGTGAGCATGCCCCAACAGACATCACTCGCGTGGTATTCACAGGGCTTTCGCTCTATTAGTTGGACGCCCCTCCGCATAGGGGGATTCACCACAGCAATACATTAGCCATGTAGCATTCACATAGTCAATACCTTGCAACAACGGGGTACACACGCCTGTCGAAACTTTTCAATAAGCCAGAACACGATTAATTAATGCATATGAAATCATTACGGTATTAATGATAAATACTCATACAAAACGATAAATTTAAAAGGAATTATCAGTTAGGATTTTTCCTACGCCAATCGCAAACTACGTTTTATAAAAACAAGAATGTCCATACTCTTTCCAGAGGTTAACTCACATGACAGCCATACTGATGATAGCGTTAGCTGTAGTTCTTCTTTTAGTTGCTGTGGGATTTCTGATTTCTTACATCAAAGAAAGGCGGAGATATAAAAAAACTTTCAAGAAAAGGTATTAATAATTATCCACTTTTACAGAAGCAGGGGTAGTGATACTTGGGAATTACCCCTGTTTTCTTACTGCCACCTTTCGACACAAAGTCCTGCCCTACACTATGAATGCTCTCACCAGTTATATTCCGCTTACTGATAAGAAGCGCTTTACCTGCCAAGCTAAATGAGCAATCTGGTTCGGAGCTCTCGCGTATGCTTCAACGTGTAGTGAGGCACGCATTCACTCAAGAACCCTAGCCGGATTGCACAACCACACTCTCGCAGTGGTCCGCGCTCATGCCCTTGAGTTCCTGTCGCATCATCGCCGCTTATAACCGGTGCGCGTCTGGCGTTCGCGCTGCCTTACCGGCATCCCCTTTTCCTCGTTAACCCTAACCAGTAGTATGCCGCAGTTCGGACCTGCGCCTGACTCCCTCAAGGAGACTCGGGGCCACATCATGACTGTGGCTTGTGAACGCGGTCTATCCGTTTAGCTTTCACATTTCCCGCTTCCAGAAACGAGGAAACCCCGCCTGAAGGCGAGGTTTTGATGATTAAGTTGTGTGTCGAAGTGACCACTCTTAACAGATTACGATAGTTTTTGCGTACGCGTGAGGGTTTTGATAAAATTTTTTCCATATTAATTTATTCTTATGATTTTGGATATATTATGAATATAACTTGTTTAGAATGTGGCAATATTCTTGACAATCCCACTGTAGCTTGTGATAAATGCGGTGCCACCCCTCATGTTGTAGTGTTGGACAAACAATCTTATTTTCCAATTGGTGCTGTCACTGCAAATCTCGAAAAAAATGATTCCCGAGCATTTGAATATCGATTAGGCGAAGTTTGGGATCTAAAAAATGAAGTTGCATCTGAATTCATAACTAGAATAGAGAAAAAATTTAGCCGAAAAAACAAATTTCATAACTTCCTTGATTCAGACAACACTCCGTTTTCAATACCAACAATCTTAAAAAAATATATCAATAAAGATAATGAGTTCATTCAGTTATCCAATGCTATAATCGATAAACTCAAATATAATGCTAATAACGAATCGAGAGTTGCCCAACTTCAGGGAGGGAGTGTTGTTTTTATCCACTACAAATCCGCCGAGCCAGAGGATTTGGGTAGGCTTCTAATCGTAATGGTTGATAAACAAAGCGCCTATGATTTTGATTCGGATAAATTGACTCCAACAAGATTAAACCCAATAAATACCGATGCCTTGCGACAAGCGGCAATGTTTGATTTGACATTATTTGAAGCCAGCTACCCAGAAAACAAAGGCGACTCATATGTTCATTTCTTGCAAGGCAAATCTAAAAGTGATTTTTTCAAAGACTCATTAGGTTGTCGGCATGATTCAGACAATAAAAGAAGTATTCAGCAATTATTCAGTGCCGTAGATATTTTTGCAAATAAAAATTCGCTGGGCCGTGTACTGCGTGATACAATTGATGATGAAGTCAAAAGCTTACTGGAACGAAAGTCAAAAGATAAAAATGGTAATAAATCAGTTAAGATTGAAGATATTTCTAAAATAATTGACCAATGCCTTAATGATACCCATGAATGTAGGGGTACATTTGTCGATTTTGTTAATATAAATGGTTTCCAAATTGATCCCCAGTTTGAACCTACCTTTAAAGCTGCAGAAAACGCTCTTACAATTGAAGTTGCTGATAACGACAACAATTTTAAGTTAAAAATAATGCGCGGGGCTATTGGAGATGAAAATTCAAACAAACCCGTTATTCTCGCTGACAACAAGTGCGAAGTTGTGATAAAATTAAGTCAAGCAGATTATGATGAACTTAAAAGATATAGAGACAGTTAATAATGACAATTGCTGATGACTTATCAAGATTAGCACAAATTTTTAATGGAGCATCAAGCAGAGTTGATGCTTCCTATACTGTCATAAGTCTTGAAGAAAGTATTATTGCTGAAAGTGGCCCTGAAATAATCAGACTTTTACAATCATTAGGTTATAAAAAGGCAACAAATTGTATAGAAAACAATGAAGTTTGGTTGAACCGCCAAGCTTCATCTTGGAATGATTCTTTAATTTATGAGAATATCGAGTCTTTTTGGTCCAGAGTATACAATCAAAGCTCACTCCAGAACAATTACATCATCGGTTCACCGTTAATTTTCCCTACAAGTAAAAATGAAAGCATTCAGAAAATACACATTTTCTTTATGTGGAAAGATATTCTTTCATTAATTTCAGATCACCACACCAACGATTGCTCCGTTTTATTCTTCACCAATGAAAATAAAAGCTTTACAGTCGAACTTAAGCATTTCTTGCAATTTAGCGACATAGAGCGCTTATCTAACTCTCCTGTTAAATACGAGATTATAAAGGAGTTATTAGACACCATCAAAATCAAAGATTTACATAAAAGCGAGCGAAAACTTGTTATACGCTCGGCAATAAATGAAGTATTTAAGACTAATACCCTATTTAATTTCTTTGACTTACTTAATTCCACTGAACAAATTAGAAAAAAATATGATGAGCTTTATGAGGTTTACACAAAAAGATTTTCTGTAAATAAAATACTAAATGAGCTCGATGAAAAAAATCTCGAGTTCACAAGTAAGATTAATGAATTTATATCGTCTAACCAGACAAAGGCGTTGACTATTCCTGGTGCGTTAATAGCAGCTGGCGGCTTAGTTAAGGCAAATGAACCAACCGAAGCAATATTGATTGTTGCTGGGCTTTGGATGATAAAAAAAGTAAATTATATTTCCATTGAAATCTTTAATGAAACCTTTGACAACTTACGCTCCAGGGTTGAGTCTGCTTTCGACAAGTATTTAAAGTTTGAAGAAAATAAAGAAATCAAAGATAATGCAGACAGTATAAAAAGCAATATAATAGGACTGATCGATAAAGCTAAAAATAGGATGAGAACTATTAAATATCTCGCATCAGCCATGTTTTATGGAGGCCTCATCTACGTTGGATACAAACAATTCCCAACCTTTTTTGAACAATCAGCAGTAAATCTGTTCTATTTTTTATACCATATACTCAACAAGCATTGCTAGACAACCATCAATAAACCCAAGGGCTGTCTGTAATTCCTTTCTTATTGTTCCATCTGAACATTTCCGCTTTTTTGCAATAGCACGCAACGAGATACCAATAACGAAATGAGCGATAATCAACTCATACTCTTCCGGCTTATATTTCCGCAATCTCGCTACACATCCGTCGATCATGATACCTTCATCATCATCGCATTGCTGGCGTGTTTTCTTTCCATGAGGTAGCAAACCTTTAAACCCAGCTGCAATGGGTTGCCAGTCAACACCACTACTATCAGCAGCAGCCCATGCACCCCAGCGGTCTAATACTTCATACATATCACGCATTAACTTATCTCCACTAAATTAAGCCAGTACGCCAATTGCCAGCGAACGATCCAGAAATCGAAACAGCAGCTCCAGCTGTGAGCCATATTTCTGTTCAAATGCCACGGTGTCAGCGTGCAACTCTTCGTGGTGCGCTCTGCAAAGCGGCAACACAAACAGGTCGTGCGCTTTCGTTCCCATTCCACCTTGTCCGTGGCCTATCAGGTGATGGGGGTCATCTGCTGGTTTATTACAGCAGGCACACTGCTGGGTCTTAACCCAACTGGTGTAATTCTCGTTTATCCAGCGTCGACGCTTTGGCCGAAGCATGAATGATTCCGGCGTTTCAGTATCCACTTTCAGCGCCAGTATCTTTTTTTGGACTAATTCGGTTGCAGCAAACTCTGGCTGTAAATCAATTTCTTTCATCACTGACTGGTGCCTGACTTCAGGCAATCGCATCGCTTTTCTTGCCAGCGTTTCCGGTATGACGTGCGACAGATCGTTAATTACCAGCCACCAGCACAACTCCGGAATTGTTAGTACATGGTCCTCATTAAATCCCAGTCTGGAGCGTATGACTGATATCAGCCAGGATACCAGGTTTTTACGCGCAATGCCTGCCAGTTCCTGTGTGAATTGGTCCCTGACTAGATTGTCACAACCCCAGCAAAGTCGAATGCTTCCAGGTTCATGGCGGAAGAGTGTGAAATTATCACTATGCCAGGTTGCATGCGGATACTGACACTCGAAAGTACGCTCCAGCTCGGCCTCAAGGCCTACTAAACCGCCAGCACGGATCAGCACATCCATATTTTCAAAGATAGGTAATACCGTTGGGTCACCTTCCAGCGGCTGTGTTGCTGGAGGGATAGCTCCAGTCTGATATTCAGCGTAACGCTCTGGCTCAGGCTCAATCAGTACACGTCCTCGCCTGAACAATGGCATAAGCTCAGCACCTGGGCGAAGAAGAACAACGCCCATGCGTGGGGCAATCTCAGGAGTTAGTAGTGCTCTCATATCATCTCCACGTCAGGCAACTACATGAAAACGTCTGATGGTGATTTCTACTTTCCCTTTCTTCACGATGTTCCCCCACTCCACCAGCATACGTTTCACCTGGCTGTCGTCCTCCCAGACACCGGTTTGAGTCAGCGCGTCGAACAGCGCTTTGTTGTAGTTGTCAATATCACGACGACGCTCATCCGGCGGATACAGAACAATATGAACTTCCGCCAGCTCACTTGATGGCCTTGGGACTGCCCGTAACTGTTCGATAATTGCCGCCCTGGCTGCTTTCTGGAACTTGCGACCAGTCTCGCTAACCAGATGCCGTCCCTTCAGTGGCCCTTTGCTGGGAGCGCGCCAGTAACTGTTTACGCTTGGTGGAAATGGCAGTGTCAGTTTCATAAAGCCCCCTTAGAGGATCGCCACGACATCCCGAGCGACTTCCCGCGTGGTGCCATTGCAGGAGATCGAACGACGCGCTTTGATAAATTCCAGATTAAAACCATGCTCCCGGTACAGGTCTACTACCCTGGGGGCTGATGAGTTTGAAATGACTACCCTCGCGCCACGTTCGTGCGCTTCTACGCAGTGCTTAGCCAGTAATACCTGATCATCCCAGTTAAAACCACCAGCGGCATACGCGGTAAACCCTGCAGTACCGGGTATCGGTTCGTAAGGGGGATCGCAATACACAACGTCACCTTTCCCTGCAAGGCCGATAGTCCGGCGATAACCGGATGTCATGAATACGCAGTTGTGAGACATATCAGCGAAAGCCTTCATCTCCTGAAACGGGAAATAGGGAGCTTTGTATTTTCCCCAGCCAACGTTGAACTGATGGGCCAGGTTGTAACGCATCAGCCCATTGAAGCAATGCCGGTTGAGATACAAGAATGCAGCTGCACGCTCGGCTGCATCCAGTGTCTGCGCGTTGAATTCCTTCCTGATCAGTTCATAACCTTCAGGATTGCCCATTTTCTCGAACATCCAGCGGGCTTTGTTTTCAACCACTTCAGGCACGACAGCCAGCATTTGATACAGATGGATAAGGTCGGGGTTAACATCTGCCAGCAGGAAATCCGCATGTTTATCGCTGTTCAGGAATACAGATCCGCCACCCACGAATGGTTCAATCAGTCGTAAACCTCCAGGGATATACCTGAACAGATCGTTAAGTTGGGTGTATTTACCACCTGCCCACTTCAGAAATGGCTTGCTCATCCTCTGAACCCCGCAGGTATGCCAGAATAATCAACATCATCATGCGTCGGCTTAAATGCCCGATCTTCTCTTGCAGAACCAGCACTAAGTGATGCCGATAGTTTCAGCGACAGCTCATCCCATTTCTCACGCAGCTTTGATGGGCTAAGGATGTTCTTGCACCAGAATGTGTCCTGGTTAGCACGCTTAAACAGCGAGCAGATTTGTTTATGTGTGCGTCCATCGATGGAAACCATCAAGCGAACTTCGTTGGCCCAGGCAGTCCAGTTCGGTTCTTTAGGACGAACAACCTCTCCGTCAGATTCTGCTGCCCGCTCGTACATCCCAATGATTTTTCCCCATATGAATTCTGCACAGGTTAAATCGTCCTGAGTTCCCCACTGGCGTTTTGCTGTGCTATACACAACCGCGTCAGGATGTCGGACAGCAAAATCATCCAAATGACTTTCAGTGTCTGGTTGCGGAGCGACCGGACAAGAAGGGGTTTTATTATCTGTAGTACTCTCTGTTGTATTCTCTGTAGGATCATCGTGCCAATTTGACCTGATGACAGCAGTTCGTTTTGACCTGGTGGAGCGTTTCATATTGACCTCTTCCATCGTGTCATTTTGACCTGATGGAACAGCGCATTTTGACCCCTTCGATTTAGTCACTTTGACTTCATCTAAAAGCTCACTCTCGTAATTGATCGTGTAGTAGTTGGTCATGTCACGCTGCGACTTGTTGAGCTGCTCGATTTTGAGCACGCCCAGACTCTTCAGGCGGGTGAATGTGCGCTTCAGCGTCGACTCAGACCAGAACGGGAATTGCTCCAGCCATTGCTCAGTTGTGTTGTAGATCCAACGCACACCGTCACGCTCAAGCCCGGAGGTTGTCTCCTTCAGCCAGTAGTTAACCTGCTGCAACGCTATGGCTTCATTTAGGCCAATGCTGTATGCAAGGTCAGGATTGATGACTATCGGCCTTGATGGCATTAACAGGCTCATAAGACCCCTCTATTTCCCTGAATTTTCGTCTGAACTGCTCAAGGGGGCTGAAGCACTCATGCTCGTACCCTTCACGCAGGTATATAACGCGCTGTGTCTGGGGCTCCCAGCGGATGACCTGGACCGGGACACCGTAGTGATCTCTGAACCATCGGTTAAGTTCTCGCATACGCTCCCCGCCTGACCGTTAAAGTCCCCTACCACCCACTGAGCAAACTGGTAGCAGACAGGCTCAAACCCGCCTGGTACTCTTACCCCATACACGAACTGCACCGGACCAGCTCCACCAGGAACCGGACGCGCTATAAGTTGCGACCTGCGATACTGTGTTGGTAAACTGTTCATGCGTTAGTAATCTCCACTGATAACGACACGCCACGACGCCAGAGGCTGCAACCTGCTGGCGTCACTTCTTTTTGCGTGCAAACAACGTGATAATTGCCGCGATTTCTTCTTCACGGGCTGCGAGGTGGCGGCGGTGATGCACCATGATTTCTTCAGCTTCATGTCTTTCGATAACCCCATCTTCAAGCGCCTGTTCGATAATCTGATCCACTTGCCCTCTTGCTGCTGAAGTACGCATTGCGCGGCTAAACAAATCCACGCGGTCCAGTTCTTCCAGGTGCGGCACATCCACCAGCAGAGCACCACGACGGCGGGCAAAATATTCAGCCAGGTGAGATGTATTCGAGATGTCCTCCATCGCTTCCAGTTCAGATACTTCAAAGAAACGACAGCCGTTTTTCTCGTAGAGGTTGTTATTGAACTGGGTTAAGGTCATCCCTAATGCACCAGCCATCGCTTCACGACCGCCGGGATAGGCTTTGCACATTGCCTTTACGACTTCTTTCAGAGTTGTCATTTAAATCAGAGCCCCTTTTGTCCTAGTGCCTTTCTTTTTGCCGTACTTGAGAATCGTTCTGGCCTGGTCCAGACAGTCATCAAAGATATTTCTGCGTTTGGTAGTCGGCTTCGATGAGCGCCGGTAGTACGAAATAGCCTCTCCCCCCCCTGCTCAGCCTGTTCCGCTGAATAACCATCAGTCAGTAGAGCCTTGATAACATTGTTTTTGATGAACATTTCCGGGTTCATACCTACCTCTTTCTAGTTCAATTAGTAGTTATGATTAGATGAGTGATTCGATATTGTTCTGACTAGAACCTTCACCATAGAGAAGCCAATGGGGATCGCATTTGAGGGCTGAGGACAATTCAATGATGTATCGCGGGCGCTTTGTTAACCCCGCCTCAATTGCTTGAAGTGACTGTTGAGTCATGCCTACTAATTCAGCCAGCTGAGCCTGAGATAAATTCATCTCTTCTCGTTTGTTTTTTAATCTTTGAGAAATTGTTTCCATAACACCTCCACAGTTTTATCTGTATTTTTGTACAGACAATACTGTTTGTCAATCACAGTTTAAACTGTGACCATGGGGCCATGGAAAGGGAGGGTCTATGAGCCTTGCAGAGCGAGTTAAACAAAAAAGAATCGAGCTTGGGCTTACACAAGAACAAGCTGCTGAAAAGGCAGGTATTCGGCAGCAATCATGGGCAAGTATCGAAGATGGGAAAACCAAAAAGCCTCGAAATATCGTTGGTATTAGTAAGGCTCTGAACAGTGATCCGACATGGTTAATGACGGGTGGAACATTCATGCCTCTTTCCGATGTAAATTCAAGGAAAGTGCCATTGATTAGTTACGTTCAGGCAGGGGCTTTAGCAGAGAAACACCCTATAGATGCATTTGATGGTAGTTTCGAATACATCATGACAGATACTGATATGTCTGAGTTTTCGTTTGCACTCAGGATAGAGGGCGACTCAATGGAACCCGATTTTAAAGAAGGCGATATTATCATCGTAGACCCAGATCTTGAGCCAGTTCCAGGTGAATTCGTTGTTGCCAAAAATGGTGAAAATGAAGCAACATTCAAGAAGTACCGACCAACATTTACCGATTTGACTGGTCGCCAGCACTATGAGTTAGTTCCCCTAAACGACGACTACCCAACGATCAATAGTTCAGATCGGCCTCTTAAAATCATCGGTGTGATGATTGAGCACAGAATTTACAGACGAAAACGATAGTCCCTCCTCTAAGAACCGGCTCTTGCCGGTTTTTTTTCACTTTTTTTTCATTCAAAACAATCCGCTACAGATTAATTAGTATAAATGAGGCAGTAAATACAGTTTTTACTGTTGACCTCCCAACAGTTTTGTCTGTATTATCAATTCATCAACAGCGAACAGGCAGGACGCCCACGAAGTAGCCGCCCGGGCATATGAATGCCGGGATGATTCGCCAAAGATGCAGTTTGGTACGGCTAGCGCGGTTCCCAGGGATCGCCACCGAGAGGGTCCAGAATCATGACCGTTTGTCTAACAATCGCCTCATTATCAGGATCCAAGGAGCCAGAAGAGAGCAGGCTCACTAGCGATTTGATCTCCTGAGTAAATTCAGCAGGCGATCTACCGTCGCAGATAGCAACGGAAATTCTGCCTACCGCATATTCGATTGCTTTCAGCCTGATATCTAAGTTGTCGTTATCCATGATTTTTTCTCCTTCGTGGGTAAAAGCAGTAACAAAGATAACACGCTCCGGGCGTGAAGAAATTTCCCGGTATGAATTGCAGGTATCTTCGGGAGGGGTTGCGGAGCTGGATTGACCACCAGCAACAGATACTCACCCGACATACAGCAGCCGTTTAACCCACGGCGTCGGGGCTCCAGTAGACCTGGATTAATACTGTAGGGGTTGTGCCGGTTGGTCGCCGGCGCCCCGCCCGAAGATACTTCATTTAAAAAAAGCGCCCCATAGGACGCTTCGCTCTTTAACAATCTGGATATCCATTTATTAGGCAGTACATGTGACGCCAGTTACTTTTTTTATAAATTCGATAAGTTTCTCTGTGCCTTCTTCTATGGAATCAAACGCTTCTGAATGGAAAACTCCGTCAGCACGTGAATTAAAAATGTGTGAGAACTCAGGTTTTACCTCAACGGATGTAAGACGCTTTAAGGTATCCATATCGCATCTGAATTTATAGTTATTCCCGTGTTTTTGCAGCATATGTATACCAGTAGATGTATTGCCTTTTTTTTTAACCAACGTAACCATATAAAGGTTCCTTAGTAAATTAATGAGTGTTTACATTAAAAATGTTTATTTATTGGATTTCCAGATTAAACGAATACTCGTTGTTGGGGAATATCAGGATACGTCTTGCCTGATGTTGTGCCCCCTTTTTACACAAGACACAAGAGCACCACCGAGTGACGGGCCCATCACCCAATCCGCTCGGGCGGATTTGCAGCCGCTGGTGCTCTTCTGTGTTGTGTGGAGATTACTTGCACGCCGTCATTGCAGTGGCGGCGTCCTCCAGGACAGTTACTTTACAGAGCAGTGATCCGCTCCCCCATTCTCATGGGTTGGGTTGCTGCACCCTAAAGCGCGTTGCAGCACGTCAGTTGGAGAAAAAACATAATGGCAAAAACAGCACAGCAGTTAATTAAAGATGCCTTTGAGGCGGCTAAAACAATGCCTCCTGCTACTGCAGAACTGCTTAAAGATTTGGCAACTATGCTCGATGTTTCGAACGTTACTCTTCGCCAGGCACGTAAAGAACGTGACGCCATGAAAGAAGAAGTTATTTCCTGGGCTAAAGAATGCGATCGCATTGTTGAACGTCACACGAAGCCCCGCAGCAATATGCACGTCTTAGAAGCTATGCGCGATATGAAGAATATCTCGGCTGCTTCCACTAGCGATGTGGAGGCTGTCTGATGGCTAAAGATTCAAAAGTTGTATATGGCGCCAGTGGCAAGACAAACGTTTTAACGTTCGAGCCTGAAAACCTTCATCTGGTTACCGACAAAACTCACCCGCTTTACGATGAGCGTATCCACCTGCCTATTAGCGAGACTATGGTGCTGAACATCATGGACCAAGGCGTTCTTGAGCCGATTATCGTCTGGAAAGATCCGGAGACAGGGCTGTCTTGCGTGGTTGATGGTCGCCAGCGTGTGCGCCATACACTGGAAGCCAACAAGCGTCTGTCGAAAGATGGCAAAGAACCGTTACTGGTACCGGCAGTCGCTAAACGTGGTTCCGCTATTCGCATGGCGCAGGCGATGGTAAGTGCTAACGAAATCCGCCAGGCAGATACGCAACTGGGCCGAGCAAAGAAAATGGCTGATGCGCTGGAGCGCGGGCACGATGAGGACGATTTAGCACTGATGTTTGGCGTGAGTGTCCAGACAGTGCGCGCAACGCTGTCGCTACTGGATGCCACCCAGGCAGTTCGCGATGCAGTTGAGTCTGGAATTGTCACCGTTACCCAAGCCCGTCAGCTGGCATCACTTAAACCTGAAGAGCAGCGGGAGAAGGTCTCTGAAATCGAAGCGGCAACTGCTGGCACAACCGGCCATGAAAAAGCCCGGCGTCAGCGTCAGATCCTCGGTGATGCAAAGCCGCGCCTGAAAACCCGCAAAGAAATCACAAAAGCCCTGGAATCTGCCGAGGGTGAGTATGCAAGCGCACTCCGTTGGGTGCTTGGGGAGGAATCATTATGAGCAAAATAGGCGATCATTTCTTTGAATTTCCGGCGTCGCGTGGAACTCAGGGTGGTTCAATTGTCCTGATGCTGACAGTACCTGCACGAACACTAACGAGAGTCCTCGCCAGCGATAACTATGGGGACACCCTTGATCGATCTCAGCGAGAACTGAACCCAGCTAGGGCGAAAAAGTTTTATCAGTATCTCGTTGAAGCATACGAAAACAAGGAACCATTCATTATTCCGCCGCTTGTAGGTAACTGCGACTCGTATGTTGAATTCGAAGAGTTCGGAAACACTAATGTCGGGGTGGCCCGTTTCCCGCTGGATGCAGAGATTAAATTGTTTGATGGTCAGCATCGTGCAGCCGGTATTGCGGAGTATTGCCGCACCATTGATGAACCGATCCATGTCCCGATGATGCTTACTCTCCAGTTGCCACTGAAGACGCGCCAGCAGTTCTTCTCCGACATTAACAATAATGTTTCGAAACCTTCTGCGGCTATCAACATGGCCTATAACGGGCGCGATAAGAACGCGCAGGAGATGGTCAGCTTTATCAGTTCACATGACGTCTTTTCTGAAGTCACCGATTTTGAGCACAACGTCGTTCCAGCGAAAAGTGTTAAGTGGGTGAGCTTCAAGGCCCTTAGTGATGCCACTGCCAAATTTTCAGGTTCATGTTCGCAAGATGACCTGGAGGGGTTGTGGAATGCCTGGCTGATGCTGACTGGTTTAGATGATATTCGCCGCGGTACGAATCAGGCCGAGTACAAACGCGAGTATATCCAGTTCCATGCTGTGATGATCAACGCCTTCGGCTACGCAGTGCAGAGGTTAAGCGAAGGTCGGGGAGTTCGCGGGGTCACGCTGATGATTGAGGACCTGGTAATGAATACCGGCATTGCCGATCGTGAAGATTTTTTCCTCATTTCATCTTGGGATGGTATTTGCGCCAGCTGCGAGAAAACAAGGCCAACGGTAATTGCGAATGTCTCATCTCAGAAAGCTGCAGCATCACGCCTGATGGATGCCATCGTGAATAAAAACATGTCTGTCAGTAGCGGTAAGGAATCAGTCAATGGCCAATAAACAGTTAACAGATGAAGAGCTGCAAACGTTAATCATCGAGTTGCAGCAGACCGCTTACCGTCTTAACGGGACTAATTCTGCTTACCTGATGTCAGATGCGATAAAGCCATTGCGCGAGTTACAGGAACGCCGCAAGGCAGCAATGGACAGTGAGCCGGTGGCGTAGTTGGTGATTTATCACGGAGAGGTGTAAGACGAAACGATCGGCATTACTCGCTCCGTTGTTGAGGCTCAAGCGGATCATTATGGCTGGGAGTCGGCGTTAACGGAAATCATCCCGCTCTATCGCCACGCGCAGCAACCGGTAACAGGAGAGCCAGACCACCAGCTTTGCAAAAAGTGTAATGACGGGCTTCGTGGAGGATGCTCTGCTTGTTCGTTTAGTGGCAGATAACCCGGTTGCAGCCGGATTAGTGGAGATATACGTATGGGGCAGCTAGTTACTATCTATGACTGGGCATCAGGGCCAAATGGTTTTAAATATCCAGTGAGCAAGGCAACGCTGAACAAAATAGCTAAAACCAAACAAACCTACCCGGCTGCAATCAAACAAGGTCGCCGCTGGGTGATTGATGAAGATGCTCGTTTTATTGGCATGGTGGGTGATGTTGATATTTCTACATCTCTGTCAGATAAAGCCCGCCAGTTAGTGGAGAAGGCCTTCTATGGCAGCTCGACCCAGAAAACATAACATTAATATTCCAAACTTATACTGCAAGTTAGATAAGAGAACATCCCGTATCTACTGGCAGTATAGGCATCCCACATCAGGTGTTTTTGTAGGGTTTGGAACCGATGAAGATGCAGCGAAAGCTGCTGCAACTGAGATGAATCGTCTCATTTCTGAACAGGAAACAAAGCAATCATACGCTCTTGTCGATATGGCCATTAAAGCAAACGACAAGAAAGCCCCGGGAATGAGAGTTTGCGACTGGATTAAAAAGTATAAGGAAATTCAACAGGAGAGGATGGAAAACAACGAGATCAAACTATCCACATTAAAAAATAGGCGTCTTTGCTCGAATGTTTTATCTAAAAGAACACCGAATCTGCGAATAGCAGATGTGGATACCAAGATTATCGCAACCATCATTGATGAATATAAAAATGCAGGTAAGCAAAGAATGGGGCAACAGGTAAGGTCGGTTCTGGTTGATGTTTTTAAAGAGGCTCAACATGCAGGTGAGGTGCCTCCTGGTTATAACCCCGCTCTTGCTGCGAAGAATCCTGTAGTGAAGGTAAGGAGAAAACGATTGACCTTAGCAGAATGGAAAACCATTTTTAGACACGCTGGGGATATGCAGCCAGCTGCGCAGAACGCCATGCTTCTGGCTTTAATTACTGGCCAGCGACTGGGTGACATCGTTGATTTCAAGTTTTCCGATGTGTGGGATGGGTACCTGCATATCACACAAAACAAGACGGGGTCCAAAATTGCCTTACCTCTTTCTCTTAGATGTGACGCCATCGGTATGACGCTTGAAGAAGTGATCGCAAGATGCCGGGATCGATTCGTTAGCAAGTACCTGGTCCATCACTCAGTTCTGCATGCGACGGCGAAGCCAGGAAGCAAAATCCCTGTGAACTCAATATCGCGGTATTTCACCATTGCAAGGGATCAATCAGGGATTAAGTGGCCTGAGGGTCATACCCCGCCATCGTTTCATGAACAACGTTCACTGGCCTCTCGCCTCTACAAAGAACAAGGCTTAAACGTTAAAACCTTGCTGGGTCATAAAACTGACGCGATGAGCGAAGAGTATGCAGATGATAGAGGACTGGACTGGAAAAAGCTTCAGGTGTAGCTACGTGAAAAATGGTGAGGCATTACCCTGCTGGTCTTGTATTTTTCACGTAGCGTTTTGGGGAAAGATATTGGGGATATTTTGGGGAAACAATAAATGCTTTATATTTCAATAAAATATTTTCTAGCATTCTGCTTCACAAGCAGACCTCAAAAGCGGACGGTTAAACTTTTCCCGACAGCCAGCACAGACGCTGGCTGTTTTTTACCCCGCCTTACCCGGCCCGCCCCTGTTGCAGGGTGCCGGGATCAATCTCCGACATAATCAGGTCGGGTAAGCTCTCCAGCTGGTGCACCTTGCCGCACTTAACGATGATCTGCCGCGCCTTGTCGTATCCCGGCGCCCAGAGTCGATTATTCATCCGCACATCTTTATAGACCGCAATAAGCGGTTTTTTCCACGCTGCCGCCATATGGACCACCGAGGTATCCGGCGAGATAACTAAATCGGACTGGGCAATAAGCGCCATGCAGTGATGCAGCGTTTTAAACGGGTTCACGCAGACCTTTTCCGCAAGGGGAATGCGGATTTCATTGCGGTGATCGAGCAGGATGATGTTGACGTCGGGATAATCCTGACACAGCCTGGCGATAAGCGCTGCCAGCTGCGCCTGCGACATACTACGGTCCTGATGTCCGGCAAAAATATTAATCACCACGTTACGCCCGTTCAGCGCCGCCAGATATTCGCGAACCTGCTGATTAACATCCTGCGGGATATGCAGGTCATAAGAGTGGAGATATTTCTTATCCAGCTGCAGATAATCAGCGATGATCGAAAATGTCTTGCTGACGTGCCAGTTTTCACAGTCAAAATCAAAAGACCGGGTATAGTGATTGATGGAAGGCCATTTATTAAATCCCAGTACAACCCTGGGTTTTATCTGCCGTAAAAGCAGCATCCGGTGTACCGGAATATCAAACAGCGACGGGTCAATTACAACATCGTACTTATTATTCGCAAGCTCATTAATAACGGAGCGAGGAACATTATGGGTAAATTTGCGCAAATAATCCGCCGATTCAACATTATCAGCCTCATAGATATGGCGAATACGCGGGTTATGGCGCATGACCTGGCTATTCGATTTGGTCAACAGAAAGTCAACGGTCATTCCGGCCTCATGGAGGCATTTAACCAGCGCTGAGTCTACCACCACGTCGCCGATCGCCCCTTCATTACGCATTAGCAGTACCGTTTTGACAGAGGTTAAATCAGCTTCGCGGCGCACCCGACTATCCCAGAACGCTTTAGCGATATAGACTCGCAGGATATTGCGCATTTTCTTAAAAAAATAATTACGACGCCTGTTTAGCTCCCTTATTTTTTTAAACTTCCGGGGGGATGCCTGCACCGCTGAGTTTTCCATCATCATAACCTCATTACCGCTATCAAAAGTACCGCCTGTTACCCTGCTAAGGACTGGTGAAAATAAGAAAAGTTCGCTTGATAATTAACATTATTTCATTTTTAGCGGCGACAGGATAGCCGCAGGGGGATTATTGCAGCATATTTTATTGAGAACAAAATGAGTGAAAAATGGATTGAGTCGAATATTTACGATAGCAATATAACTTAGCACCCTTATATTTAATAGGCTATTTATCATCATAACCGTCCGGTCATGACGCATGACGATGCTGGACAGGCGACCAGTATGCTTATCATCGGTCATGGCGCCACCGGGCCACGCATGGTAGAATCATCTTAATTGTGCTGGCGAAATTATCATCATGAAATTACAGAATAAATTACTCCGTTATTTCATTTCTGCGGGGGTGGTTGTCCTGACATCTTCATTTCTGGTGTATGAATTAGTCGCCAGCCATCGGGATATGTCAGAATACATGCGATATATCGTCGAAAAGGGCGAATCCGCCTTTCTGTACGATAAATATCAAAACCAGCTCGTGATCTCCCAGTTCTCGCGAAAGCTGGATACGCAGCCGACTGCCGAAAAAGCCCAACGGGCCTGCGCCAGCGTCGAGAACAATGGTAAAGTCTTCGGCCTTAATATCGCCGGGCATACCTTCCCCGGACTTCACGGTACGCTCAGTACCACTCAGGCGTCATGCGGGCCGTGGATTAACGATCTGCCGGCGCTGCAAGCATTTGATGCTGCTATCGCCCAAAGTAATATGAACTCAGCGTTGAATGCGGCGACATTCAAATCTGACAAACGTTTCCGCTACTATCTTGATTTAGATAATAAGTATGCTTATTTCTATTCACCGATTGAGATAAATAGCAGCCCAGTCGCGAACTGGAATTTTCTTCACGACAGCAAGCTGGGCATCACTCAGAACAGCCTTAACGGTTTACTTCGCGGCCGCACGCTGATTTCCAGCATCTATGCTGACGCGTTAACCGGGCAGAATATTTTGTCATTTTTAACCCCGGTTTATCATCGGGATCGGCTGAAGGGCATCGTGATGGTGGATGTCACTCGCCATGATATTGAGAAACTTCTTTATACCGCCGACCGCCCTTTGGTCTGGCGCTATCTCGACATCACGTTAACGGACTCCGACTCAACATCTGAAATCCGCGTACACCGCAGCAATACGCATTTTTTCAGCTATGCCCACCATAGCCAGAAGGTGGCGGAAAACCTGCATATTGCGCTGTCGCTGGATATGACCTATTTTCTGCTTAGCTCCTGGAAGCTATTCCTGTTTTACCTGATATCTACCGGCGTTTTACTGCATCTGGTACGTATGCACTTTCGTCTGTATATCGACGTTTTCAAAGAAAACATTAGTGATTCTTTAACCGGTCTCTACAACCGAAAAATTCTCTCCTCGCTGCTGGAATCGCGTATGCAAAAGCTCACAGAGCAAGGGGTGAATATCGTGTTTATGGCGCTGGACTGCGACCGGCTAAAATACCTTAATGACACCTGGGGGCACGACGAAGGCGACCGCGCGATTGTGCTGCTCGCGCAGTCCATTTCCGCCGCCATCCGTAAAAGCGATTACGGCATCCGTCTGGGCGGCGATGAGTTCTTCCTGATCCTGATCGATTATGAGGAGCAAGAGGCGCAAAATATCCCTGCGCGTATTCGCCAGCACCTGAGGGCAATTGATATTAACCGGCGCGTTAATTTCTCATGGGGCGCCTGTAGCATGGCGCCGGGGGATAGTCTGGGCGACGTAATGAAAATCGCCGATGCCCGGCTGTACGAAAATAAAAAGCAAAAAAAACACGCTTACCCGGGGCGAGAGGATTAATCTTGAGGTTTTATTGTGAAGGAAAAAATCGACATGAACGCGCCAGTAAAAGTGAGTATTCATCAGCAGCTGTTGGCGCTGCTTAACCGCGACCATGCCCGCTACCGGGTCGTGGAACATGAAGCCGTCGGAAAGTGTGAAGCCGTGTCGAAGATCCGCGGCACCGCGCTGGGTCAGGGAGCCAAGGCGCTGGTATGTAAAGTGAAAGGGCATGGCGTTAATCAGCACGTTCTGGCTATCCTCGCCGCCGATCTGCAGGCGGACTTAGCCCGGCTCGCCGAATACATCGGCGGCAGTAAAGCCTCGCTGGCCAGCCCGGCGGAAGTTGACGCCCTGACCGCCTGCGCGTTTGGCGCCATTCCCCCCTTCACTTTCCATCCGGACCTGCGGCTGGTCGCCGATCCGCTGCTGTTTGCGCGTTTCCCGGAAATCGCCTTCAACGCCGGGCAGCTTGATAAGTCCATCATCCTTGATACCGCCGACTATCTGCGCATTGCCCGTCCGGAACTAACCGCGTTTCATCGCCAGGCCTGATTGTCCCCCTGCTACGATAAAGCCGGCGGTTGCAATCGCTCGTGCAGATGCCTCAAATCGCGAGTCTGCGATAAAAATCCTGTTTACTTACGCGATTATGCGTAGAGTAAACGGGCTTTTCTTTTTTTTATTTTTTGGCAAGGACCTCTGCACATGCTCGACACCACCCTGTTAATACTGCTGGGCCTGGCGGCGCTCGGCTTTATTAGCCACAACACCACCGTTGCTATTTCAATCCTGGTTTTAATTATCGTTCGCGTCACCCCGCTCAACACCTTCTTTCCGTGGATTGAAAAACAGGGGCTGACCATCGGTATTATTATCCTCACCATCGGCGTGATGGCCCCCATTGCCAGCGGCACGCTGCCAGCCTCAACGCTGCTGCACTCCTTTGTAAACTGGAAGTCGCTGCTGGCGATTGGCGTGGGGGTATTTGTTTCCTGGCTTGGCGGGCGCGGCGTGGCGCTGATGGGCTCACAGCCGCAGCTGGTGGCCGGACTGCTGGTCGGCACCGTCCTCGGCGTCGCCCTCTTCCGCGGCGTTCCGGTTGGCCCGCTGATCGCCGCCGGGATCATTTCGCTGTTTATTGGGAAGTCGTAGCCAGGCTGGCAAGATAGCGGCCCGGGGTTTGCCCTAGGCCCTTTTTAAACATGGTAATAAAGGCGGTGGTAGAGTCATAGCCCAGGCTCTGCGCCGTCTGCTGTACCGTCTGCCCGCGGATCAGCATCTGCAGGGAGAGAATCAGCTGCAGCTGATGTCGCCAGCGGCGAAAGCTTAAGCCAGTCTCACGCACCACCAGCCGCGCCAGATTGCGTTCGCTCATGGCGAATTCCGCCGCCCACTGCGCCAGCGTTTGCCAGCGGGCCGGGTCGACGGCCATCGTGTCCACCATCTGACGAATTTTTGGATGCCCGGAGACCGGGAGCTGCAGGTGTTCCTGCGGCTGCTGGGGAAGCTCATCGAACAGCACCTGCACCAGGCGGTTCATTGCCGGTTTAGCGAGTTCGGCCCTGCCGCGCTCGGCCATCACGAGGATAAGCTCGCGCACCAGCGGCGAAATCTTTAGCGTGCAGCAGCAATCTGGCATCGGCGCCGCGTCGGGTTCAATAAACAAAAAGCAGACCTGCGCCTCCGGCGTCGCCCGATTGCTGTGCGGCACCTGTCCCGGCACCCACACCGCGTACTGTGGCGGCACCATCCACATCGCGTTATCCACTTCGCAGGTCAGCGCCCCGTGAAGCGCGAGGATAAGCTGCCCTTTGCGGTGCTGATGGCGCGGAATGTACTGTTCGTCAGCAACAACCTGAATACGAAAGGCCGCCGCTGCTTCGTGGCCGCTGTCCGGATCGTAGCCGTCAAGGCCCAGTCCGATCATAAGAATGTCCGATTTTAGCGATAATCTGTCATTTTAGCTTGATTTAAACAGAGGACAAACAGGCTATTGTAACCGCCTCGTATTCTAGTTTGAGATAGCCATGAATTCCGCTTCACTTTCTGCCGGTCGCCGTAATCTTGTATTGATTGCCGGTATTCTGCTTATCGCCACCACCTTACGCGTTACTTTTACCGGCGCCGCGCCACTGCTTGACGCCATTCGCAGCGAATATGGCCTCACCACCGCGCAAACCGGTCTGTTAACCACTCTGCCGCTGCTGGCCTTTGGCCTGGTCTCGCCGCTGGCGGCGGGGGTCGCCCGCCGCTTCGGCATTGAACGCAGCCTGCTGCTGGCGCTGATCCTGATTTGCCTCGGTATTGCTCTGCGCTCTCTACCCATGGTCACGCTGCTGTTTATCGGCACCGCGATTATCGGTTGCGGCATCGCGCTGGGGAACGTTCTGCTACCAGGGCTCATTAAGCGTGACTTCCCGCAGCACGTCGCCAAAATGACCGGCGCTTACTCTCTCACAATGGGGGGTGCAGCGGCGCTGGGTTCGGCAATGGTCGTTCCCTTGGCTTTCGCCGGGCTGGGCTGGCGCGGCGCGCTGTTGATGCTGATGGTATTTCCGCTGCTGGCGCTGTTTATCTGGCTGCCGCAGTCGCGCAGGCAAGTCACCGCGCCGTTGACCGGGTCCGGCGCCATCCACAACCGCGGGATCTGGCGATCGGCGCTGGCCTGGCAGGTGACGCTGTTTCTCGGGATTAACTCGCTGGTCTACTACGTCATCATCGGCTGGCTGCCCGCCATTCTGCAAAGCATTGGCTACAGCGAAGCGCAGGCGGGCTCCCTGCACGGGCTGCTCCAGCTGGCAACCGCCGCGCCGGGGCTGGCGATCCCGTTAATACTTCATCGGCTGAAAGATCAGCGTGGTATTGCGGTACTGGTCGCCCTGATGTGCGCAGTCAGCTCGCTCGGGTTATGGTTTTTACCCGGCCAGGCGGTGCTGTGGACGCTTGTCTTCGGCTTCGGGTCCGGCGCGACCATGATTCTCGGCTTGACCTTTATCGGTCTGCGGGCCAGCTCAGCGCACCAGGCTGCCGCGCTGTCCGGCATGGCGCAGACGGTGGGCTATTTGCTGGCCGCCTGCGGGCCGCCGGTGATGGGGAAAATTCATGATGCCAACGGCGACTGGCATATCCCGCTGATCGCCGTGGCGTTGATTTCAATTGCGATGGCGGTATTTGGCGCGCTGGCCGGTCGCGATCGAGAGATTAACCGCTAGCGATACCGATGCCCGGCGACTGCTGCCGGGCGTTCGCTCACTGACTTGCCGCGCGTAAAAACGCGTGAACCAGTGGCGCAGGTCTGCCTTCCAGCGCGTTGCGCTCGTGCTGGAATAACGTGGCGACAAAGAACGGATGGGTCACCAGTTCTACCGCCCGAATCTCGCCGTCATCATCCCAGCCCGTGACCCGCAGGTCGCCCTGCTCCAGCTCGCGAGCAAAATCGTCGGCAATCCCGTAGCTACAGTGATAACCCTCTTCAATGGTGTCGCGGCCATAGGCGCGGGAGATAAGCGTATTGGCGCGCAGTTCAATATTGTCCGACTTTTCCACCAGCGAGCAGCTTAACGGCGCAATCACCATCCGCCCTTCGGTATCGGTTTCAGCATGCGCGGCATCCTGCCAGCCCATAACGTTGCGCGCATATTCAATAATCGCGTGCTGGAAGCCGCCGCAGGTGCCAAGGAACGGAATACCATTTTCCCGGGCGTGGCGAATGGCGATAAAGGCGCCTTCGACGTTTTTATAGGGGCTGGCGGGAACCACCCAGATAGCATCGTAATCGGCAAGGTCATCAGCGGATTTTATCTCACTGGTGGACAGCCAGTCATAGCGCAGCGGCAGCTCCAGTACGGCAGCGGCATCATCAATCGCCAGCGGAATCGCTTTATGGGCAACGACGTCGGGGTTGTAATCACCAACCAGGGCAATACGCAGGGGGGAGTTCATAGCAGGATCCTTATGTCATAGCGATTATCAGGCAACACAAGGAGCCTCAGGTTAGCGATCTCCGCGGCAGAACACAATCCTTATTTTGTCTGCCCCTGAACGCGGGTAATTTACTCTGACTGGCGTTATGGTATAGGGCAAACAAATGGCTACGGATGCACGATGAAGGACAAAATTCTGGTTAGCGCCTGCCTGATGGGCTTTCAGGTTCGTTATAACGGCAGTCACAAAGCCCAACTGGCTAACGCGCTGTCTCGCTGGCAGAGCGAGGGGCGGCTGGTCACCCACTGCCCGGAGCTGGCTGCCGGATTGCCCATCCCCAGGCTACCGGCGGAGATTCTTGACGCGCAAGGAGCGGACGTTATGCGAAATCGTGCGCAAATTGTCGAAAGCGACGGCCAGGACGTCACCGCGCACTATCAGCTGGCTGCCTGGCTGGCGCTAAAAGCCGCGCAGGAGGAAGGCTGTACCGCGGCGTTGCTCACCGATGGCAGCCCAACCTGCGGCAGTCAGTTTATCTATGATGGTACCTTTAAGGGACAGCGCAAACCCGGAGCCGGCGTTGCCGCCGCCCTGCTTCGCGAATACGGGATAACGGTATTTTCCGAGCAGCAGCTACCGCAGCTGCTTGCCTGGATGAAACAAAGGGAGAGTGACGATGATTCAATGTAAACGGGTTTATGACCCGCAGGAAGAGAGCGACGGCTACCGGATACTGGTAGACCGCCTGTGGCCGCGCGGAATAAAAAAAGAGGCGCTCAATTACGCTGAGTGGTGCAAAACCCTGGCGCCATCGACAGATTTACGTAAGGCTTTTCACGGCGAGACGCTCGATTTTGCCCACTTTAGCCAGCGCTATCGCCAGGAGCTTGAGGCCCATCGTGATGAAGGCGAGCGCCTGGCCGCGCTGGCACACCGGCAGACGCTGACGCTGCTCTACGCGGCGAAAAACACCCGGCAGAACCATGCCCAGGTGCTTGCTGACTGGCTGAAAGCGCTATGACTTAGCCGGATGATCTCGGCGCCAGAGCTCCCATTCGTCTATCGTTTCCCCGCCGGGAAGTTTGCACTCGGTGCGCACGCCCTGCGGGCTTTGAATGGGAACCTGTTTCCCGCCCAGTTGCTGACAGTAAACCGAAGCCGGGTTAGCCATCCCTACCGGATGTGCTGGTTGTGTCGGCTGAGTCTGCGCGCATCCGGCAAGCGCCAGTGGCAGCATCAGTATCATCCCCTTCATTTCTGCTCCTTAATTGATGAAAACGTTTTTTCGTCCCGAATCTCCACTGTTTCTCCATTTTAGCTGCACTTTTGCATCGTAGAGTAGCCCTGTTCTCGAACTGACCAGAGAACAGATCATTCCATAATCAATGAGTTTTCCCCGTCGCCCCCGACGGGGCTTTTTTTCCCGCCGCGGATGCAGGTATTCTCCTAACAGATGTGTTAAATTTTGTGTATCTCTGTTAATTCTGCGCTGATTGTTGTTTAGCATAGCTTGCTGGTAGTTACGATTAGCGTTCGGGAGCCGTATTCCTCATGTCCGATTTTATTCTCGCTCGCGTGACGCAAACGCTCGCCAATGAACACTCCCTCGAAACTTTGGTGCGACAGCTGCTTGAGATGCTGGAGCTTGTTACCCGAATGGAATCCACCTACCTGACGCGTATTGACTTCGACGCGCAGCGACAGCTGATTATGTATGCGCATAACAGCAGCGAAATGCAGATCCCCGAAGGGTTCTCCGTCCCATGGAACGACTCGCTATGTAAACGTGCGCTCGACGAGCGTTGCCTTTTCAGTAACGATGTCGCCGAACGCTGGCGTTCGTGTATCGCCGCGCAGGATTTGGGCATCGCCACCTTTTTCAGCATTCCTGTGCGTCTGACCGACGGCTCATTATTCGGCACGCTGTGCGCCACTAGCCGGGTAAGACAGCCCTATAACCTTGAGGGTGAGCAGGTTATGAATTTATTCGCCAACCTCATCGCCCACTACGTGGAAAAAGAGTCGCTGGTGCAGCAGCTTCGTTCTGCCAACGTCGCGCTTGAAATGCACTCGTACACCGATGAGCTCACCGGTTTACCGAATCGCCGCTCGCTGTTTAAGTATCTTGCCGCGCAGTTTCCACGGGCCCGCGAACAGGGGCGCAGCATGCTGCTGATTTTTATCGATCTCGACGATTTTAAAGCAATCAACGATCGATTCGGCCATCCGTGCGGCGATAGCTTTCTGATTCAGGTTGGCGAACGTCTCGCGGCTCACGTGCGCAGCGGCGACATTGTCGGCCGTCTCGGCGGCGATGAATTTTTAATTGTCGGGCCGGGCTGTGAATTAGCCGACCAGCAGGAGTATATCCCCGCGTTACGTCAAGCGCTGACGGGGATCTATTTCCTTGGCGAGCACCGAATTAACTACCCGGGCGCGAGCTTTGGCGTTATTGAGGCCGACCCGCAGCAGATTGACGTAGAACAGGCGCTACGCGCCGCCGACGACGCGATGTATCTGGATAAGCAGTCTCGTCGTCAGGGAAGATTTTTTCATATTGACTAATCTACGGTGAAATCCCGTATGATATTCGCCACGAATCGCACTTACAGGGGCTCAATCATGAGACTGGGTATTCTTTTTCCGGTGGCTATTTTTATCGTCGCCGTTGTTTTTCTGGGCTGGTTTTTTGTCGGCGGCTATGCGGCGCCAGGCGGAGCCTAATGAAAAAAAGCACCATTATTATGCTTATTGTCGCCATCGTCGCCCTGGCGGGAACGCAATTGGGCTGGTGGTAAATCCAGGAATATTCGCGACTCTTCGGCAAGGATTGCAGAGTT
This sequence comes from Klebsiella sp. BDA134-6, assembly GCF_015601345.1. Lineage (NCBI taxonomy): Bacteria > Pseudomonadati > Pseudomonadota > Gammaproteobacteria > Enterobacterales > Enterobacteriaceae > Klebsiella > Klebsiella sp. BDA134-6. The sequence continues at coordinate 2,387,365 of NZ_CP064784.1, read as the reverse complement.
ATCTCATCTACTCAATAACTTAAAAGAATACACTCACATCATCAGCCGATACCGCATGGCCGTTTCTGCGGACGGATTTAACTGGAGAAGTGAGAAATGAAAAAACCGATCGTGTTGCCGTTGATTCTCGCGCTTTGCACGTTGTTATCGGGATGTATTGTCGACCCAGGCTATCACCACCATCGCCACCATCATCATGACGACAGAGACTGGCGATAAAGCGGAAAACATCATAAGGCGAACTTCGGTTCGCCTTATTGCATGGGATCAGTCGCGACGGTCGGAACCTAAAAAGAGGAAGCCCAGCGGGATGGAGAACAGCAAGGTAAATACAATGCTATAAACCGTAACCATCGCCCCCTGCAGGAAGAACATTGACGTCGTCCACTCTGAGTACGGCATATTGTATTCGCTCACCACGCCGCCGAAGGTCGCACGCCCAACCACGATAAGCGCAATGGCGAATATCGCCGCTATCGACAAAAAGAACTTCTTGCTGTTTTTATTGCTGGTGAGTTTCTGCAGAATCATCCGGGTTCCCTTTTTTCTGAGCGATAATCGGCTGTATATGTAACACCAATGCAATCAAAATTGAAGGAGTTTTGTTACAAGGCAGAGTCAATCGCTATCGGGCCGGTCGCGCGTCCCGGCCGCAACAATTACGACTGCAGCGTCGCCAGACGGGCGGCAAAACCGACAAACACAAGGCCAATCAGACTGTTGCCGATTTTCGCCAGTTTCTTTTTCGTCTTCACGTAACGGGTGACGAACGAGCCGGAGAGGATCAGAAAGCTCATATAGATGAAGCTAATAATCTCCAGGGTCAACGCCAGGATAAAGAACGCCAACCCGGGCGTTTTGGCGCTGACGTCAATAAACTGCACGAAGAATGAGACATAAAAAAGAATGGCCTTTGGATTCGTCAGGCTGAGCGTCAGCGAACGTTTAAGAATCGCGCTCCCCGGCTCGGAATCAGAAGACGAATGACCATCACGCTGGGTTAATACCGCGTAGAGCATCTTACCGCCCATCCACAGGAGATAAATCGCCCCCAGGTATCGAACGATATTGAACAATACAGGCGTGGTCTTGATAAGCGTCGCAACCCCGGCAAAAGCCAGGAACATCAGCACCGCATCACCGATAAATACGCCAGCGGCCGCCAGATACCCTTTCCTGACGCCGTGGGCGACGCCGGTCTTGAGGACAAAAAAGGTATTCGGGCCGGGAACCAGGATGATAAAGATAGCCCCAACCAGGTAGGTCAGGTAATTCAGTACACCAAACTCAGCGAACACAACGCACTCCTTCGCTTACAACAAAATATGATCCCGCGCACGTTAACGCAACCGGGACCATTTTGAAAGCGCCGCGAGTGCGGATGCCTTAATAGAGTGAAGTTTCACCCAGCGGACGGGTTTTAAAGCGGCGGTGAACCCACAGATACTGCTCCGGCGCGCGCAGGATTTCTTTCTCAATAACCTTGTTGATATAGCTCGCCGCATCCTGTTTATCTTCACCAGGATAGTCGCTCATTACGTCGCTGATATGCAAGCTATAACCCCGACGGTCCGCTTTACGCACCATGCTGATGGTGAGCATTCTCGCTCCCGACAAACGAGAGAGCACGTAGGTGCCGTTGGTCGTTGCGGCCTGCTGTACCGAGAAGAACGGGGCAAATACGCTCCCCTTCGGACCATAGTCCTGATCCGGCGCAAACCACACCGCTTCACCCGACTTTAGGGCATGCACCAGACCGGATAAATTACGACGATCGATCATCGCCTTGTTCGAGCGCAAGCGACCGCGCGTCTGCACCCACTCCATTAACGGGCTATTGTGCGGACGGTAGGTCGCCATCATCGGACGACACAACCCCATTGTACGGCCGCCCAGCTCAAGAGACATAAAGTGGACGCCGACAACCATCACGCCTTTTTGTTCGCTCAGGGCATTGTTGAGATTAACCATGCCTTCGACGTCAAACCATTTCTTGACGCGTTCGTCGCTCCAGAACCATGCCATACCCGTTTCAATCAGGCCCATCCCTAGTGACATGAAGTTCTGTTCGATAAGTTTTTCGCGCGCCGCGGGCGACATGGTGGGAAAGCAAAGTTCGAGATTACGTCTGGCGATATGCTCACGGCGTTTGAGGAAGCGCCGGGATGCGCGACCGGCGCTGGTACCGATAAGGTGCAATACGGGATAAGGAAGCTGGACGATGAGCCAGAGCACGCCCAGGCCAAACCAGGTCCCCCAATTACGGGGATGAAGAAGTTTTTTATTAAAAGCGCAAGACATGTTTTTTCCTGTAAACATTAGAACATGAGGTAACGCTTAAGGAAAAAACGAGTCCCTTCATCTGTCATTAGGCGGTACGTGTAGCAGTTCAGACAATAATAATCCGGGTAAATTCACTCCGGCAAGTAAAAAAAGAGGCCAGCAGAGAAAAACACAATATCAGCACACCTGTAACAAAATGTAAATAAAAAAGTGAATAATAAACCTCAAATATCCACCACGGGAATGATTAACGCGCTAATCATTCAACATAAAGTATGTACACTTTCAAACCAGCGCGCTGCGCTGGTAAGCCACAGGCCACAGCTGAAGCCGCGTCGGGGGTATGCCAGGGGGCAAATGAGACCAGGATACTCTCTGCTCTCGGTTATCCTTTTCACAACGTTTGCCGATACGTGTTTCTTTAAATTCATAGTCTCACTGACATGAAAAAGAAATATTTAACATGAGTATCAGGCAAAAGATTAAAATAAGAATCAGCTTATTTTACTTTCCTGACAATAATTAATATTTATCGACAATTATCCATATCGCCGCAGGTTATTTCAGACTTTTTACCTACCTTGCTTTAACAAAACAGCAGGCAATAAAGTTAAGGTGCCCTTTACGACGTTAAAAAAGCGTAACCTGGATAAAAATCTCGGACGACTCTCACGCTTGAACACGCCATTGCGGATAATTTTTAACGCCTGGTGAGAACCTGGATCTTTCTCTCCACTGCTGATTGCCGTTCTCAGCACTGGCAGGGGGTTAGTTCTACTGGTGAAATTAATACGCGAGCTGCAGGGGTTACCATGCTGCACGATCTCAACCAGGCCAGCCGCTACTGCGATCATCTGGTGGTGCTTAAAGGGGGTCAGGTGCGGGCTCAAGGTTCAGCGGAAACGGTTTTGGCGCCGGAGATGCTGCGGAATATCTTTCACCTGGAGGCGGAAATTCATTCGGAGCCGGTGTCGCAGCGCCCGATGTACATGGTGAAACAACCCGGGTAAGGCGCCCTGCGCCCTACCCGAAGTTAATCAGTAGGTGTGGAAGTACTGTTGGATCACCTGCGGATTTTTCGTTTGCGTCAGCGCTGTCATCAGCAGGATGCGCGCTTTTGCCGGGTTGAGCGAATCGGATACCAGTCCCGGCTGACCATCATCAACCGGCACGACCCCGCTACCGGTGCGCGAGGCGCGAACCACCACGATACCGGCTTTTTCCGCCTTTTCGATCCCCGCCGCGCTGCGTACGGAGACCGATCCCGCGCCGGTGCCCGCATAAATAATGCCGTCAGCATGGTGCGCGATCGCCGCGTCATACATATATTCAGGGTCATCCTGATAGCCATAAATAATGACCACCTTCGGCAGCGCGCTAAGCTGACGGACGTCAAAAACCGAGCGCACGGTATGAATTTTATCCACGCGCGTTTCGAACTGCGGTCTGCCGCTCACGATAACGCCCAGATAGCCCTCTTCCGGCGCCTTGAAGGTATCCAGCGTTGTGGCATTGGTCTTCGTGACGAAGCGCGCGGCGCCAATGCGGTCATTGAGGACCACCATCACGCCGCGGCCTTTCGCTTGCGGATCGGCCGCCACGGTCACCGCTTCAAGCAGGTTCATCGGGCCGTCTGCGCTGATGGCCGTGGCCGGACGCATCGCCGCCGTGAAGACCACCGGCTTATTGCTTTTTACCGTCAGGTTGAGGAAGTAAGGCGTCTCGTCCAGAGTATCGGTACCGTGGGTAATCACCACGCCATCGACATCATCGCGGGCCAGCAGCTCATTGACGCGTTTTGACAGTTTGAGAATAATGTCGCTGGTCATATTTTCGCTGCCAATATTGGCAACCTGTTCACCGTCAACGCGGGCGACTTTGCTCATCTCAGGCACAGCATTAATCAGCGTCTGAACGCCAATCGCGCCGGCTTTGTACCCGGTAGTCTGGGTATTGCTGGCTGCCGAACCGGCAATCGTTCCTCCGGTCGCCAGGATAACGATATGCGGCAGACGCGTATCACTAAATGCAAAAGCGCTTATCGTCAGTAACGTCATTGCCAGTAATGCTCTAAAATTCATCATGACTCATCCCAAAATAAATATTAAATAAATTCGCGCAGAGAGAATGCAAACGGCTTGCCAGGATTTAATATATTTTACCTTGTAAAAGTGATTAACTATCAGACAAAAAAGGATTTTTACTTCGTCCGGAGCGCTACTTTGGTGCAGGAACGCGCTAAAAACGGGCATGACATAAAAGCGAAATCAGGATTAACTAATTCAATCTATTTTGCCGTGTCGGCATCGCTATCAACGAAATAGACCAACACGATGCGGGTAATGCGATGGAGAAAACGATGCGTATCGCCTTAAAATCAGCATTGATGCTTACCTCCCGCGTCATACAAGTGATTAATCCAGAATTACACCTGCATATGCAACGCACGGCGCTGATTGCGCTGGAGCTTGCGCAGGCATCGGGCCTATCTCGCCAGCAGCAGCAAACTATCTTTTGCGCCGCGCTGCTGCACGACATCGGCGTGCTGGGCGATAAAAGGGCGTTTTCATCGCTGAACGCCATCGATAACCTCAATGACCCACATCAGCACCGGGGAGCCGAAATGCTGGCCGGGTTAGCCACCCTGGCCCCCATCCTGCCGGTTATCCGCGAGCACCATTTTAGCCCAAACCACAGGGGCAGCCTCGAACAGCATATTGTCTATTTTGCCGACGTTTTTGAACGCCAGCTCCCTGGCGATAAGAGCGCGGCCACTTATCAAACCGATATGAGTATTGATAACTTCCGCGCGCTTTACCAGGCGATCGACCCGCCGCTGTGTCAGACCTTGTGCCAGCTCGCAGAAAAAGAGCATTTTTGGCTGCATCTTAATCCCGGACATATTCAGCGAATGCTGGAAATCATCGGCCCCATCAACGATGTATATATCGATATCAACGGTCTGAAAGATATCTGTCTACTTATTGCTAAAATTGTCGATACTTACAGCAGCTTTACCGCCAGCCATAGTCTGAAGGTTGGTCAAATTTCGCGCGCCCTCGCCGTTTATGTGAATCTGCCGGATCTGGAGTGCAGGAAGATTGAGATTGCCGGTTATTTGCACGATATCGGCAAAGTATACATTCCGCTGTCAATCCTCGAGAAACAGGGTGAGCTGAACGACGAAGAGTTGCTTCAGGTTCGCGAGCATAGCTATATGACCGGTGAAATTCTTAGCACCTTCAGCGAACTCGGTGAGATAATTAACTGGGCCGCGAACCATCATGAAAAACTGGATGGCAGCGGTTATCCGCTTCATCTTAATGAGGATTACCTGCAGCTACCGGATCGAATTATCGCCATCGCGGATATATTTACCGCGCTGACCGAAGACCGCCCCTATCGCCCCGGAATGCGCCGTCAGCAAGCGTTACAGCTGATAGAGAGTGATGTTATAAATGGCGCATTGGATAAAGATGTGTATCGTATTTTGCATCAGCATGCCGAAGCGCTGCACGCTATTATTACTCACACGCTGCCCCCTGAATCACCGGTTTTTTCTGGTGAAGCCGGTGCGCAACGATAAAAACAAAATAATTCATCTGCACGCAAGGAATATTCGGTGAGAATCGCCACCATGACCAACTGGGCCTACGGGATCACCGTCGCCCTGACCCTCGCCTCAGGCATCGCAATGCTGATGGCTTCAAGTGCGGATAATGCCGAACGCCGCGCCGTCGAACAACGCCAGGTGTTTGACCAGCTAAGCGAAGAAGTGGAAAGCGGCGCCTGGGAGCTTTCCGATCTCGCGCGACTTTACATTATCAAAAACAATCAGGATGTCCTCCAGGAGTACCGGCAGCAAGCTCAGACCATCACCGCCATTGAACACCGGCTGGTAAAGCTGAAAGACAATGGCGCAACCGCGGAAGAGCTGACGCTACTGCGCGAGGGTTTACAGATGGCCGATGAACTCCAGGACGAGCAGCGGATGGCGCTGGCGCACGTTGCCAGAGGCGAGGAAAAAGAGGCGGTCAACCTGCTTTACGGCACCGCCTATGAAGAGGAGCTCGAGCGGGTCCAGACGCAGCTTGACCACTTTCGCCTGATGCTCGAAGGGCGGGTGAATAAAACTATTGCCGAGGCGACGGAGAAATCGCGGATCTGGCGTACGCTCTCTGAGGTCATGGTTGGGCTCACGGCGCTGATGTTCCTGTTTGTGCTGGGCTTTATTCTTAAGCGACGGGTGCTCTATCCCGTCGTCCGTCTGAGCGATGTCGTGCAGCGGCTGGCCTCGCAGGATTACGCGGTTGAAACGCCGCAGTTTACCCAGATTGATGAAATTGGCGATATGGCCCAGGCCATTCGCATCTTTCGCGAGAACGGGCTGGCGCGCCAGCGGCTGGAACAAGAGCGCGATGCCGACTGGGCGGTCCGCGAGCTGCTGGCGCGAATGACCCAGCGTTTACAGGGCTGCGAATCCTTCGAGGATGTGATCAAGGTTGCTGAGCTGTTCGCGCCGAACATCGCCCCTGAGATCCCCGGGCGACTGTATATTCTGGACACCGATCCCTGGCAGATGCGCTGCGTGGCCCAGTGGCTTTCTCCGCCGCTTGAAGCGGACGTCTTTCATCCGGATAACTGCTGGGCAGTGCGGCGCGGACTGAGCCATCCGCCGGTCAACGGTGAGCCGGATATCGCCTGTTATCACCTGTCGGAATCGCAGGCTAATCAGTCGCTATGCGTGCCACTGATTGCGCAGGGTGAAGCGATTGGTCTGCTCTCCTTCAGCAACGTCACTGCCGCGACCGCCCCTTCCCGCGCCTATCTTGAACTGATGGCCGAAGCGCTGGGTCTGGCGCTGGCGAATCAACGTTTGCGCAGCGCGCTGCTGGAAAAGGCGCTGTTTGATTCATTAACCGGCCTGCGTAACCGCCACCACCTGGATGACGCACTGCATACCCAAATGAATCTGGCGGTTCGCAACAGCACGCCGCTGAGCTGCCTGATGATCGATATCGATCACTTTAAGGCGATTAATGATAATTACGGTCACGAGGCAGGCGACCTGGTGATCAAAAGCGTCTCCGCGATCATTCAACGCGCGGTGCGCGATATCGGCATGGCCTTCCGCTATGGCGGCGAAGAGTTCCTGGTGCTGCTGGGTGGAACCGATGAACAGTCCGCGATGGTCTGCGCGAACGATATCTATAACAGCGTCCGCCTGCTGACCCTACGATACGGCCTTGCTGAGATTGGCCAGATCGATGTCTCCATCGGCATCGCCAGCTACCCGCAACATACGCAAAGCGACAGCTTGCTGCGCGCGGCCGATGCAGCGCTCTACCGGGCTAAGGAGCTGGGGCGTTCAAGAATTGTGAGCTTTGGGATGTTGAAAACGGAGTGAGTGGCGTTCTTAGCCCCTTCTCCTCCCGCTAATGCTGCACAGAGACGCTGTCGAATAGCGCTTACATCGCATTTAATAGCGTCTCTTCCATTAGCTGCCCCAGCAGCGCCCGCGCTCCATGAATGGCGTCGTTTCCCGGCCCCTGCTCCAGGGTAATCCCCAGATTCCCCGGCGATGGCAGCATACTTCCCGCCACACGCAAGTTGCCAGGCATTCCGATACGGGTACGCACGGTAATGCCAAGCCCCGCCTGCAAGGCTGCCCAAATACCGCTCAGGCTGTGGCTGACAAACACCACTTGCCAGGCGATGTTGGCACGGTCGAGACAATCAATGGCACGGGAACGCATCAGGCACGGGCTTTCCAGCATTACCAGCGGTAACGGCTTGCCCTGCGCCAGCAGCGTGCCGATATCCAGTTTCGGGTGTCTTATCCACTCCAGCGGACACTGAGCAATCAGCCTGCCGTCACGTTGTGCACTCTCCGGCTGCCAGAGCAACGCCATATCAAGCGCGTTGTTATTGAGCGCCTCGAGCAGCGCCCGGTTGCGATCAACGCGGGCTATCATTCGCATCCCCGGGTGGTGGCGCTTGAACTCGCCAAGTATTCCGGGCATAAGCGATTCGCCGAAATCTTCCTGCATACCAATACGTATTTCACCCTGTAATCGTTCGCCAGTCAGGGCTCGCAGTGCTTCATCGTTTAGCACCAGCAGACGACGGGCATACCCCATGATTATCTCGCCATGATGGGTCAGCTCCAGGTGGCGACCTTTCTTTACCACCAGTTCGGTACCGCACTGTTGCTCCAGTTTTTTTAGCTGTGCACTGACCGCCGAGGTTGAACGGCAGAGGCGATTTGCCGCCTGCGCAAAGCTGCCGCACTCAATGCCAGTGACAAAACTGCGCAGTGCGTCAAGGTCGAGCGTAAGAGGAAGCTTATTCATTATCGTCCTGAAATACGGGATAGATAGTCGCGAATAATTCAATTTTCAGGATCGAAATATCGCGCCAGAATGACTTCACTGTCAATACGGAGAGAGAGAGCGATGACAAAACCCCTTGAGCGTGAAACCCTGGCCCGCGTCGCACCAAAGCTGGCTGAATTGAGCCGGGATGTACTTTTTAATGATATCTGGAAACGAGAACCACTTTCCCCACGCGAGCGCAGCTTAGTGACGCTGGGAGCCCTGACCGCACTTGGCCGCGTTCAGCAGTTACCTTGGCATATCCGCTTCGCCCAGCAAAATGGCCTGACCCGTGAAGAAATCGTTGAGGTTTTCACTCATCTGGCATTCTACGCTGGCTGGCCTGCAGCGGTTTCCGCCTTTGAATGCCTGGAAGAGGATTAACGAGATGCCTTTTACTCGTATCACACTGAATCAGGGTTATAGCGACGCGCAGATAACACAGATTTCCGACATTCTGCAACAAAGCCTTGAGAAAGAATTTGCCGTTCCGCCTCATGATCGCTTTCAGGTTTTCGAAAGGCTACCTGCGAACCTGCATGTGTTCGACCGCCATTATAAAAGCGGTGGCCGCAGCGACAATTTCATTCAGTTCCATATCACGGCAGGTAAACCTCGCGCATTCGAGCAGAAGAAAAACCTCTGCCGCACGCTAAATGAGCAGCTGCATACAGCGCTGGGTATTCGCCCGGATGATGTCATGGTGATCATTCAGTTCAATACCGCCGATGAGTGGAGTTTCAGCAATGGACTGATGCTCTCTGAAGAGGGGTTATGATTGTAACGCGCCAGGGATATCCGTCGCTGGCAATTTTTGCGCGCCGTAAACGAGCAGCGTCAGGATGTTGACGAGCAGAAGCCATATGGCACAGGAATGCGGGGTAAACAGGCTTCCAACCGCCGCGATGACCAGGAGCAAATAACAGAAGGGATTGAGATACATATCGGCTTCGAACATTCAGCGTTAATGTACTCTGAGAGAGTCTGCTTATAGGACCGTATTGCCTCTGTAGGTGGTTTTTCAAGCATGAGTAATAATACAGTCGGTTTTCATAAATAGTAAAACAAAGGAGTGTTATGAGTCGTATTCAGAGAGAAACGTCCTGCCCAGCCCAGCGATTAAATTCAGGTCTTGACGCTGAGCTATCTGGATATAAATGGGCACGTAATAATGTAGGCCAATCAGGTGCGGCTATTTATCGATTATATGGTAAATCTAGCGCCAGAACGGTTTCTTAAGCATGGTAAAGATACTGTAGCCGATGATATGACATATGATCCCTGTAAGACATTGCCCTTTTAACAGCGATTGCCTATTTCGGCTCGCATTGGCACAAAAACGGATGAGCAACGGGTTGGTTGATGCCAGTGATTTTGATGATCAACGCAACGGCTGGTCTGTTGAACAAGTCTGGAAAGAAATGCATAGCCTTTTACCCTCTTCACCCGATCCCGTTGTGACAGATGGTGACTTTTCACTTGATAACCTTATTTTTGGTGAAGGTGAAGTGATAGGCTGTATTGATATTGGACGAGTGGGAATCGCTGATCGCTACCAGGATCTTGCTATCCTCTGGAACTGTCCTGGTGAGTTTTCACCTTCATTACAGAAAAGGCTTTTTCAAACATATGGTATTGCTCAACCCGATAAGAAATAATTGCAGTTTCATTTGATGCTCGATGAGTTTTTTTAACGTGAGGAGGAGTGAATCATCTCGCGAATGCGGGGTAAAATAATTTCGCTCATAACAGTGTACCCGTTCTCGCAGACCTGCCATGAGCGATATTGCTCAAGTAACTGAATAGTTACTTTGACTGTTCTGAGCTCTCTGCAATGCGACGCAGATATTCATTATTTTTGAAAGCGACCATGATGAGTTCGAACATTACCCGGCAACCAATCAGACTAAAAATTGTACCGAAAAAACCTGTGATGAATTGCCCGCTAAACATCGAAAAAACGCCACCAACGAGTATAAGCACCATAAGTAGCCAGTATAAAAAAACCAACACTCTAGGTGTAATCAGATGGTCAAAACCCAATAAATCTTTCACTTTAACTCCTGTAATAAGTTGAAATACATCCAAAATCAAATTAAATATACGTGACATATTTCAAAATGTAAATATTTTATATCAAGGATGTTCCTCGAGGAAAAAGAAGATCAGTTCATATCGATAAACGGATATCTCGTCTTGTTAGATCCCTTTGGCTTAAAAATCAAAGTCTCGGGTGTTTCCCCGTGGATGCTGTTAGTCGGTTTTTCGATAAGAATTTTGGGGAAGATACTGGGGAAGAAACACTGACGCCAATAAAAAACGGGAGCCCGAGGGCTCCCGCTCTTACTTAACCCAAATTCTGCATTACATGTTCGCGATAATCGCGTCGCCTAACTCTGAACATTTCAGCAGCTTAGCGCCTTCCATCAGACTTTCAAAGTCATAGGTCACGATCTTGGCGGCGATAGCGCCTTCGGTGCCTTTAACGATCAGATCTGCGGCTTCGAACCACTGCATGTGGCGCAGCAGTATTTAACTAATAGCATTATTACCTATTGATTTAAAGAGAAAAATAGGTGTTTTTGATATGTGGTTAATGTTTTTAGCCTAAGCTCTAACCTATTGAAATTCATTAGTATATTTTCAGTTTTGATAACTGGCTTTGAGTTTTTCAACTCATCTGGATAGTGAATTATTAGCCAATAATACTCACTCCCTTTGAATCGGGTTAAATATTTCCGGTGTTATAACTCATGATTTGAAAAGAAAATAAAAAAGCCTCGGAATCTGAGGCTTGCATTGGAACCACCAGCGCTAATATATTATTTAATTACTACCTACCATGTAATGATTGTTCTTTTCCAAACCATCTTCTTTTTTTCTTCTTTTATATGCAGAATCCTTTTCATAATAAAATATAAAATAAGAGAAAGCGCAATGATAGCAATATATGTCCCGATACCGAAAGATACCAGAAACACAACCAAGATCCCAAAGAGCTCTACCAGTAAAGATGTGCAGATAGATATCAAATTAATTGTCTTGCGTGCGTCTCTTGATACATAACCTTTAATCTTAAATGCATGGCAACTGTGGCAGTGGTCCTCATTAATTAGATTTGCACCACAAAAATGGACATTTATCATCTTTCGTTGTCATTTATTTTAAATCTCAACATAATAGTAATCACTCATCCACAACCTTCCCTGGCAAGCGCAATCAACAACAGCATGTACTTTGTTTTTTTGTTCTATTGTCTCAACTCCCTCAACAATCACGAAATTGCAGTATGATTTTACTTTATTTATTATTTTAAAGAATTCGCTCTCACTCTGTATTTCCCAGAAATAATCTTTATCAATTTTTATACATTCAAAATTAAACATATCAATAATTGTTAAACTTGTTAAGCCCCTCCCAAAATCATCCAGCCAAACTGGACACAATTTTGAAAGATACTTTAAGTCAACCATACAGCATTTAGTATTGAATTCATGAAAATGCTCGTTAATCTCAAAAGCAATGTTTTTTTGGTTTTTTAAGTAATCACTAATATATTTATCGTTCAAAATACAATCGCTAATAAGACTGTCAACATTTAACGAAACTGGCTTGAACTTCAATTTTGATATATCAAGCCTTTCAATTGTTAATATCTGTTTCTTAAACACATCGATTTTTTCTTTATCGCTTAATGAAGTGAAACAAAAACCACTTTCATTAGCAAGGTAATCATTGCAGTCCTTTTTTTTAACATTTTTCGTGAGAATTTCCCAAGAATGAATAGAACCATCTTTTTTAAAAGATGGCTCTAAAACAAATCTACAGGAATCTATTTCCACACTGTTCTTTATCATTAAAAAAACACCGGAACCAGGAATAATCCTAATCGTGTCATAATTAGAAATGAAAGAGAAATAGTTTAAAATGATCGATAACGATCGAACAATAGTCGAATCCTATCATATTTCATAAATTGATCGATCATTCAAATCAAATGACTCGAAAGGAAAAAACAAGAAACGCGATCCCATCATTAACTACAATAAAATCATAAACTTATTTATATCGCTGATTTAGTGGCAGGTATCAAACGTTAGTTGAGAGGGGGAATGAGGTTCTGAATTAATTTTTCCGTATTGGCAATGCCGATCATAAACTATCTTTAAAATTTATAAGTATAAAATCATGAGAAAAGAAATCATATCATCTTTAATTATTCGGCATGCAATATCCATTTTTCCCGTTACGTTTAACTTCATATAGCATTTCATCAGCCTCTTTTATCCACTCGATGATGGATTCTTTATTTTCTGCACAAGAAATACCGATACTGACAGTACAGTAAATTTCGTTGTGAGAAGGTAATGAAAGATCTTTAATTTTTTTCTGAATTATATGAACCATAGCTATAACAAGCTTGCTATTACTATTGTTAACAATAATAGCCAACTCATCGCCACCAAATCTTGCTGGTACGTCCTTCTCGCCAGCGCACTCTCGTAATATTGTTGATATACGAGATAACACCGCATCACCTACTTCATGGCCATAGGTATCATTAATTTGTTTAAAATTATCAACATCAATGAGCATAAGATAAGAATGAATTCTCTTTTTACGCGTCGCACGAAAAGCACTTTCCATTTTCTGCTCAAAAAAACGGCGATTTGGCAGATCTAAGCCAGGATCCATCAGAGCCTGTTTTTCGAGTAACTCCCTTCTTTTCCTCAACTTTATAGATAAGTGCCTTGAAACAATACTCAGTACTATGGGATAACAGGTCGCCAGGGGTAAAGAAAGCAATACCGTTCGGGTACTGAATTCTATAGTATATCTGAAATCATTTGCTAACCAAACTGTCAGGAAACTAATCATCATCCACATTAATGCTGGTTTTAAAATTTTCCATCCACCAGCAGCATAGCGATCAGCTATTTGAACTGAGATTATGAATAATGATGGAATTGGACTAACTTGCATTACGGCTATCCAGATTCCAGCCCAGAATGAATCAAGTAACATATTCTTCTTTTCAGTACTCAGCATATCCTTCGACATCATGCTTGCAAGATAAGCAACCGATGGCCAGATGAGTGCATTCAGAATTAACAAGGCTTTTGTTATTTCTTGATGTGACTGTTCCTGGAGGACTGAATATATAGGAAGAAAGCAAAGAACGACACCAATCTGACGTAAAAAATATACTCGCTTAATGAACGATGAATTTCTATCAGATATGTATTTTTCATCCGGGAAATTTGTTAACATAGAAAGCCTATTATAAATCACTAAGAGCCGCCATCACTTTAACCCACTAAATTACAAGATAAAACTGCCCTGCATTACAAAGTTATAACACGGATGTGAAAATTACAAGATTGCACATCAATTAATGATAAACGTTTCAATAATAACATTTGGCATCCATTTTTTTGAATCTATCCGCACAATTTATATCTGATACTTAGTAATACCTTAGGGTTATACTCTTAAAAATGAATTCCCAGTGGAATTTAGCACTACTGCATTATTAATTTTGGTAGGTTATTAAAAAATAACACAACATCTGACCAGTAAAACTTTACTTGAACTTACTTATCGTTTACTGCAAATTATTCTGTGATGTACACAGCAATTAATGTCGTTTCAGTTGCCCCTGGCAAGTGCCTCCGGGGATTTTTTATGCTCCTCAACTTTCTAGTGCGTCAACTCGCCTAATCAAATCCTGCACAACTATTACCAAATCGGCGATGATCGACGTATAATCTACATTCATCACTCTGAGTTTTTCGCCATCAATCTCCTGCTCGATGCTGAGAAAAGTATACAGTTCGTCAGCTTTTTCAGCCTGCTGAGCGATAAAACCACGCCTCCGGCGCGTTTCGCCTTTCATATTGAACTCGCATACCCCGAGCGCATTAATGCGCCTGGAAGCCCCTTCCCGTGGTTCCGTGAATGCATCTTTCAGCCGTACATCTGAGCCAGTGGTCAGGACGTCACCCTTACCGGTGGAGATCGTGCCGCCAGCGCGAAAGATCCATGCGACCGTCCACCCGAAGCCATCTGCGTAAAGCACAAGCCGGTGCTCAGTCCCGACCTGCTCACCGAACAGTCGCAAAAACTCAATCGCTCTTTCACGCGCGCCGGGTTCTTCAGCGATCATTTGCTGCAGCAGCTGTACCGCGAGCGTAGGCTCCTTTCGCCCGACGATGTAAATTCCTCTGGAGACACGGCGAGAGAGTTTTATAAAATTTTTTCTCTCTAACGCACGCAGATGCAACAGGACAGCATTAGACGAGCTAACGCCGAGCATATCGGCCAGCTCAGGAAAAGCAATATCAACTAACACCTGGCTTGAGCGCTACTGGAAAATTCAGCAGGAAAGATTAAGGTCCTGAGATATAAAAGAAAACACTATCAAGCAAAAAGCAAAACCAGTATCTCTACTTAAGGAACGGGTAGGAATGAAATTAATCTCCGCAGTCAATGTTTGAGATATTGCGCAAATTCTTGATGAATATTTAGCGGAGGGACAACCTAGAATGGCGCAGGTCATTCGCTCTGTCCTAATAGATGTTTTTAAAGAAGCTCAGCATGCGGAAGAAGTACCTCCTGGTTATAACCCTGCACTAGCAACTAAACAACCTCGTAGAAAGATCACTCGCCAGCGCCTTATTCTTGAGGAATGGCAAAAGATTTTTGATATAGCCTTTGAAAACCACAAATACATGGGGAACGCCATGCTTTTAGCCATAGTAACAGGCCAGAGACCAGATGATATATCCCGTATGAAATTCTCGGACATCTGGGACGAGCATCTACACGTTGAGCAAGAGAAAACCGGAAGCAAAATCGCTATTCCATTAGCTCTGCGTTGCAACGCAATCAACTGGAGCCTCCGAGATGTATCAGCCGTTGCCGGGATTATGCAGTAAGCCCTTATTTGGTTCATTTCTTTAGAACCACCTCACAGGCTGAGCGAGGAGCACAGGTGAAACCCAGAACACTGACCATGAATTTCAGCAAGGCAAGAGACAATGCAGATATTGACTGGGGGCAAGGTACACCGGCAACGTTCCATGAACAAAGATCGCTTTCCGAGCGGTTATATAAAGCTCAGGGTATAAACACGAAAGATTTACTTGGACACAAAACTCAACAACAAACGGATAGGTACCATGATGATCGAGGTAAGGGGTGGACAAAGGTGGCCTTATGAGGTTTTTCGGGAGGGGTTTTGATAACTTGTTTTGATAAAATTTTGATGACCGTTCGAAAACTAATAATAAAAACGGGAACCACTAGGTTCCCGTTCTGACATAATCTGGGGGCCAGATTACATGTTCGCGATAATCGCGTCGCCAAACTCTGAACATTTCAGCAGCTTAGCGCCTTCCATCAGACGTTCAAAGTCATAGGTCACGGTCTTGGCGGCGATAGCGCCTTCGGTGCCTTTAACGATCAGGTCTGCGGCTTCGAACCACTGCATGTGGCGCAGCATCATTTCAGCGGACAGGATGATGGAACCCGGGTTCACTTTGTCCTGGCCAGCATATTTCGGCGCAGTACCGTGCGTCGCTTCGAACAGCGCGCACTCGTCACCGATGTTCGCGCCCGGAGCGATACCGATACCGCCAACCTGCGCCGCCAGGGCGTCAGAGATATAGTCACCGTTCAGGTTCATACAGGCGATAACGTCGTATTCCGCCGGACGTAGCAGGATCTGCTGCAGGAAGGCGTCAGCGATCACGTCTTTAACGACGATCTCTTTCCCGGTGTTCGGGTTTTTGATCTTCAGCCACGGGCCGCCGTCAATCAGCTCACCGCCGAACTCTTCGCGTGCCAGCTGGTAACCCCAGTCTTTGAACGCGCCTTCGGTGAATTTCATGATGTTGCCTTTGTGCACCAGGGTCAGTGAATCGCGATCGTTGGTGATAGCGTATTCGATGGCGGCGCGAACCAGGCGTTTAGTGCCTTCTTCAGAGCACGGCTTGATGCCGATACCGCAATGTTCCGGGAAGCGAATTTTCTTCACGCCCATTTCATCGCGCAGGAATTTAATTACTTTATCCGCTTCGGCAGAATC
Organism: Klebsiella sp. BDA134-6; assembly: GCF_015601345.1. Lineage (NCBI taxonomy): Bacteria > Pseudomonadati > Pseudomonadota > Gammaproteobacteria > Enterobacterales > Enterobacteriaceae > Klebsiella > Klebsiella sp. BDA134-6. The sequence continues at coordinate 2,370,619 of NZ_CP064784.1, read as the reverse complement.
GGCTTTCCACTCGATACCGGCGTAGATGTCTTCGGAGTTTTCGCGGAAGATAACCATGTCGGTCAGTTCAGGATGTTTAACCGGGCTCGGAGTGCCCTGATAATAACGAACCGGGCGCAGGCAAACGTAGAGGTCCAGTTCCTGACGCAGGGCAACGTTCAGAGAACGGATGCCGCCGCCGACTGGCGTGGTCAGAGGGCCTTTGATAGCAACACGATATTCACGAATCAGATCAAGAGTTTCGGCAGGCAGCCAGACATCCTGGCCATAAACCTGGGTCGATTTTTCGCCGGTGTAAACTTCCATCCAGGAAATTTTACGCTCACCCTTATAGGCTTTCTCAACGGCAGCATCAACCACTTTCAGCATCGCCGGGGTCACGTCAACGCCGATACCATCGCCTTCGATGAACGGGATAATCGGGTTATTAGGGACGTTCAGCTTGCCGTTTTGCAGGGTGATTTTTTGACCTTCCGCCGGAACTACTACTTTGCTTTCCATTAACCTCTCCTTCGAGCGCTTCTGGTTCTGCTCTTCCCTCTTCACGCTAGCCGGGCGTTGGCTTTATTCGCCCACTCCCGTCATCGGAATATCCCGCTAACCGGAGATTTCGCGTCCGTGTCGCCTTCCTGTAATGCGAATCGGTTTGAGCAACCTTTTTGTTAATAAGTTGTAATGAGCATGTCAATACTACCTGAATGTTTGCGTCCATGAAAGGCATTCGTAATTAGGCTATAATGCGGCAATTGATTGAGTCTGAAAATACCATGCAAAAAACTTCATTTAGAAAACATCGCGTTGAGCGATTCAGCACGCAACAAGTCACCAGACAACGCAAAGAACGCCAGCCAAAAACTGTGATCTTGTTCAATAAACCATACGATGTATTGCCGCAATTTACCGATGAAGCCGGGCGCAGCACGCTAAAAGATTTTATTCCGGTTGCCGGCGTCTACGCTGCCGGTCGGCTCGACCGCGATAGCGAAGGGCTGCTGGTGCTGACTAACGACGGCGCGCTGCAGGCGGCGCTCACCCAGCCGGGCAAGCGCACCGGAAAGATTTATTATGTTCAGGTGGAAGGTGAACCGACGGAGGACGCATTGGCCGCCCTCCGCGACGGCGTCACGCTTAATGACGGCCCCACCCTGCCTGCGGGGATCGATCGGGTGGCGGAGCCTGAGTGGCTATGGCCGCGGAATCCGCCCATCCGCGAGCGCAAATCCATCCCCACCAGTTGGCTGAAAATCACCCTCTATGAGGGACGCAACCGCCAGGTGCGGCGGATGACCGCCCACGTCGGCTTTCCAACGCTGCGTCTGATTCGCTACGCGATGGGCGGCTATACGCTGGATGGCCTGGCCAACGGCGAATGGCGCAAAACCGACTCACCGCATACATAAGGAAAATCAATGTTTAAGCCGCACGTCACCGTCGCCTGCGTGGTTCACGCGAAAGGCAAATTCCTCGTTGTTGAAGAAACGATTAACGGAAAAGCGCTGTGGAACCAGCCTGCGGGCCACCTCGAGGCCGATGAAACACTTATTCAGGCCGCAGAGCGCGAGCTCTGGGAAGAGACCGGCATTCGCGCGACGCCGCAGCACTTTCTTCGCCTGCATCAGTGGATAGCCCCGGATCGCACCCCATTTTTGCGCTTCCTCTTTACTATCGAGCTTAACGATACGTGCGCCACCGAGCCCCATGATAGCGATATCGATCGCTGCCTGTGGCTTAGCGCTGAGGAAATTCTTAACGCGACAAACCTGCGTTCTCAACTGGTTGCTGAGAGCATTCGCAGCTATCAGCAGGATCCACGCTACCCGCTGTCGCTCATCGGCGAATTTAACTGGCCGTTTACAGGGGGTGCCTCAACCGAGGACGCGTGCTAGAATACGCCGCCTCGAAGTTCAATGTAGTGAGTATTCCAATGTCAGAAAGCCAGAAAAAAGTGATCGTCGGCATGTCCGGCGGGGTTGATTCCTCAGTTTCCGCCTACCTGCTGCTCCAGCAAGGGTATAAGGTGGAAGGCCTGTTCATGAAGAACTGGGAAGAAGACGACGGCGAGGAATACTGCACCGCAGCGGCGGATCTTGCCGACGCCCAAGCCGTTTGCGATAAGCTGGGAATTGAACTTCACACCGTCAATTTTGCCGCAGAATACTGGGACAACGTATTCGAGCTGTTCCTGGAAGAATATAAAGCCGGGCGCACGCCGAACCCGGATATTCTGTGTAACAAAGAAATTAAATTTAAAGCTTTCCTCGAATTTGCCGCAGAAGACCTCGGCGCCGACTACATCGCTACCGGACACTACGTGCGCCGCGCCGACGTTAACGGCAAGAGCCAGTTGCTGCGCGGCCTCGACGGTAACAAAGACCAGAGCTACTTCCTTTATACCCTAAGCCACGAACAGATCGCGCAAAGCCTGTTCCCGGTGGGGGAGCTGGAAAAGCCGCAGGTGCGTAAAATCGCCGAAGCGCTGGATCTCATTACCGCGAAGAAGAAAGACTCGACCGGTATCTGTTTTATCGGCGAACGCAAATTCCGTGAGTTCCTTGGCCGCTACCTGCCCGCTCAGCCGGGAAAGATTATCAGCGTTGACGGCGACGAAGTTGGCGAGCATCAGGGCCTGATGTACCACACCCTTGGGCAGCGTAAAGGCCTCGGTATCGGCGGCATCAAAGACGGCGGCGAAGACCCGTGGTACGTGGTCGATAAAGACGTCGAAAACAATATTCTGGTTGTCGCCCAGGGCCACGACCATCCGCGTCTGATGTCCGTTGGGCTGATTGCCCAACAGCTGCACTGGGTCGACCGTGAGCCGGTTACGGGCACGCTGCGCTGCACGGTGAAAACCCGCTACCGTCAGACCGATATCCCTTGCAGCGTTAAAGCGCTGGATGACGACCGCATTGAAGTCATCTTTGATGAGCCGGTTGCCGCCGTGACGCCGGGCCAGTCTGCGGTCTTCTACAGCGGCGAAGTATGCCTCGGCGGCGGGATTATCGAACAGCGCTTGCCACTGCCGGCTTGACAGACATTTTAGCCGCTGAATGCGCCGCTCGGGCATTCGACGGTTTATAAGGAGAATGTGTGGCGAAGAATTATTATGACATTACGCTGGCGCTGGCCGGCGTTTGCCAGGCCGCGCGTCTGGTTCAGGAACTGGCGCACCAGGGGCACTGCGATAGTGATGCTCTGCATGTGTCGCTGAACAGCATCATCGACCTCGATCCGGATTCAACGCTGGCGGTGTTCGGTGGTAGCGAAGCCAATCTTCGCCTCGGGCTGGAGACCCTTATTGGCGTGCTGAATACCAGCAGCCGCCAGGGGCTGAACGCCGAACTTACCCGCTATACTTTAAGCCTGATGGTGCTGGAGCGTAAGCTTGCCGCCAGCAAGGGGGCCATGGATACCCTCGGCAACCGTATCGGTGGCCTGCGCCGTCAGCTTGAACATTTCGATCTGCAATCCGAGACGCTGCTCAGCGCGATGGCCGGCATCTATGTTGATGTCATTAGCCCGCTGGGCCCGCGGATTCAGGTGACCGGCTCTCCCGCCGTGCTGCAAAGCCCTCAGGTTCAGGCGAAGGTTCGCTCTGCCCTGCTGGCCGGTATTCGCTCCGCGGTGCTCTGGCACCAGGTCGGCGGCGGGCGTCTGCAGCTGATGTTTTCTCGTAATCGTCTGGTTAACCAGGCAAAACAAATTCTTGCTCATTTAACCCCGGAGTTGTGATCTATGGAATTATCCTCACTGACCGCCGTTTCCCCAGTCGACGGCCGCTACGGCGACAAAGTCAGCGCGCTGCGCGGTATCTTCAGCGAATTCGGTTTGCTGAAATTCCGCGTTCAGGTAGAAGTGCGTTGGTTGCAAAAACTGGCCGCGCACGCAGCGATCAAGGAAGTTCCTGCTTTTGCTGCCGACGCAAACGGTTACCTTGATAAAATCGTCGCTGATTTCAGCGTAGAAGATGCAGAGCGCATAAAAACCATCGAGCGCACCACCAACCACGACGTCAAAGCGGTTGAGTATTTCCTCAAGGAAAAAGTCGCCGATGTCGCTGAACTGCACGCGGTCTCCGAGTTTATCCACTTTGCCTGCACCTCCGAGGACATCAACAATCTGTCCCACGCGCTGATGCTGAAAACCGCTCGCGACGAAGTGATCCTGCCCTACTGGCGCAAGCTGATCGACGCGGTGAAAGACCTGGCGGTACAGTACCGCGATATCCCGCTGCTTTCCCGTACTCACGGCCAGCCGGCTACGCCGTCCACCATGGGGAAAGAGATGGCGAACGTCGCTTACCGTATGGAGCGCCAGTATCGTCAGCTGAATCAGATTGAAATCCTTGGCAAAATCAACGGCGCGGTGGGTAACTATAACGCCCACATCGCCGCCTACCCGGAAGTCGACTGGCACCAGTTCAGCGAAGAGTTCGTCACCTCGCTGGGTATCCAGTGGAACCCGTACACCACCCAGATTGAACCGCACGACTATATCGCCGAACTGTTCGACTGCGTCGCCCGCTTCAACACTATCCTGATTGATTTCGATCGTGACGTCTGGGGCTATATCGCGCTCAACCATTTCAAGCAGAAGACGATTGCCGGCGAAATCGGCTCTTCCACCATGCCGCATAAAGTGAACCCGATCGACTTCGAGAACTCCGAAGGCAACCTCGGTCTGGCCAACGCGGTGATGCAGCATCTTGCGAGCAAACTGCCGGTTTCCCGCTGGCAGCGTGACCTGACCGACTCCACCGTCCTGCGTAACCTCGGCGTCGGCATCGGCTATGCGCTGATCGCGTATCAATCCACCCTGAAAGGCGTGAGCAAGCTGGAGCTGAATCAGGACCGTCTGCTGGATGAACTGGACCACAACTGGGAAGTACTGGCCGAGCCGATTCAGACCGTCATGCGCCGCTACGGCATCGAGAAGCCGTACGAGAAGCTGAAGGAGCTGACCCGCGGCAAGCGCGTGGACGCCGAAGGCATGCAGCAGTTCATCGACAGCCTGGCGCTGCCGGAAGCAGAAAAAGTTCGCCTGAAAGCGATGACGCCGGCCAACTATATCGGCCGCGCGACCACCATGGTTGACGAACTGAAGTAAACCTTTCAACCCTCTTTCCGCTCAGGAAAGAGGGTTTCCCTGCCCCCGCGTTCGTTAAATCCAGACGTCGTTCACCGCGGTCCGCTCTCCACCCTCATGCCCGGTATTCAGGACGCCGCGCGGCTCGATCAGCATAAGTTTGGTTTCGGTTTCCGCCGAGGTTTTATGCTCAACGCCCCGAGGCACCACGATCATCTCGCCGGCCTGAAGCAGCAGATGCTTATCGCGAAAATCCAGACGCAGCACACCCTCCACTACGATCAGGGTTTCATCGGTTTCCGGATGGCTATGCCAGATAAAGTCGCCGAGGATCCTGACCACCTTGAACTGATAATTATTCATTTCGGCCACCACCTTCGGCTGCCACTGCTCGGTGAAAAGGGTGAATTTCTGCGCGATATTAATCGATTGATACATCAGCTGACTCCTTGTGATAAAGGCTGTCAGCATAGATCCCCCCTCTCCGCAGAGATTGAACGATTGTGCAACTTGCGGCGGGTCAGGGGCGGACAAACTTCAGCCAGCGGCCCGGAGAGAGACCAAAACGGCTGATGAACTGGCGCGTCATATGGCTTTGATCGGCAAAGCCTGCGTGGGCTGCGATATCCGCCAGGTTATCCCCTGCCAGCATCCGCTGGCGGCAAAAATCGAGGCGCCGCATCATCACATAACGCCAGGGGCTGGCGCCAAACAGCGCTCTGAAATCGCGGCTCAGGCTCCAGCGGTCTCTGCCGCTGACATTCGCCAGGGTGTCGAGGGTGATGTTCTGGGCAAAACAGGCGTGGATATATTCCCGGGCCCTTTCCGCGGCAGGATAATCGAAGGCCCGGCGTCGAAAGCGCTGGCCGCCGACGGCGGCCAGGGTCTGCGCCAGATCGTACAGCGCGTCCTCCTCCTCCAGAGGCGCAAAGTGGGCACTGACGTCCTTCAGCAACGGCAGCGCGGCGCGCAGCAAGCGCGGATCGCTAGAAATTCCTCCAGGGATAAAGGGCAACGGCCTGCCGCCAAGGATCTTTTGAATCAGCGCGGGCTCAATGTATACCATCCGGTAGCGAAACCCCTCCTCGGTCCCTGCCTCGCCGTCATGGACCTCATCGGGATGCAAAACCATCGTCCCACCGGGGAGGCTGTGCTGGAGGCCGCCGCGATAGTGAAAACGTTGTACGCCGGAGAGCGTCTGGCCAATGGCATAAGTATCATGCCGGTGAGGCTCATAACCGTGTCCGCCGAAGAAGGCTTCGATACGCTCAATATGCGCGGGCGACTGGGCCAGCCGGACCCAGTCCGCACATTTCTGTTGTGGCATGTGATTTACGCTCCCGCGCGTCATTAAAAACAACGGCTGCTATATTACACAAAAAATTAACATCACCCACTCGCTCTCCGCTAAACTTCTCCACCATCATGGCTCGACATCACGCCCCGAGTCATCAACCAGAACAACAGCGCCAGCAGACTGACCGATGCCCCCAGCAGGCAAACGCCCTGCCATCCCGCGCGCGCGTATACCGCGGTCGTACTTACCGCCCCCAAACCGCTGCCAAGCGCATAAAACAGCATATACAGACCGACCAGCCTGCTGTGCGCTTCGGGACGGGTACGGAAAATCATGCTTTGATTGGTGACATGCAGCGCCTGACCGCCGAGATCCAGCAGCACAATGCCAGCCAACAGCGCCGCTGGCGACCATGCCATCAGCGATAAAGGCCACCAGGCCACCAGCAACATGACCAAGGCCGCGGCGCTGGTGCGCTGCCCGTATCCGCAATCGGCCCATTTACCGGCTCGTCCGGCCGCCAGGGCGCCGATGGCCCCCACCAGGCCCAGGGCGCCGATCTCAGTATGCGAAAAACTGAAGGGCGGAGCGCTCAATGGCAAAACCAGCGCGCTCCAGAAGATATTGAAGGCGGCAAACATCAGTAGCGCCAACACGCCGCGCACCTGAAGCACTTTTTCCTGACACAGCAGAGTCAGCATCGATGCCAACAGGCGCGGGTAGCTCAAGGAGGTCGACGCTACCGCTAATATCGGGAGCCGACGCCACAACGGAAGCGCAATGCCCAGCATCAGTAAAGCGGCAAAGATGTATACCCCGCGCCAGCCGAAGAGATCGCTCACGCCCCCTGAAAATACCCGCGCCAGCAACAGCCCGATAAAGACTCCGCTCTGCGCGGCGCCCACCACGCGTCCCTGTTCATGGGGCGAAGCGGCGCTGGCAGCATAGGCGATCAACCCCTGGGTCATCGCGGTACCCAGCAGGCCAACCGCAAGCATCCCGCCCAACAGCATCACGGTAGTGGATGCCATACTTACCGCCGTCAGCGCAGCGATCAGCAGAAGCACCTGCGTCGCCATCAGGCGGCGGCGATTGACTCTGTCGCCCAGCGGTACCAGCAAGAGCAGCGCCATCGCGCAGCCGAGCTGGGTCGCCGCGATCACCCCGCCAATCGCGGCGTCGCTGATGGAAAAATCTCGCGCCAGCGCGTCGAGCAGCGGTTGTGCGTAATAAACGTTTGCCACGCTCAGCCCGCTGGCGAGAGCAAACAGCCAGACCAGGCTACGCGGCATAACCGTTTCCGGGTCCATTAGCGATGGGGATAACGTTGACGCTTTCATAATTCCAGCCTTAACAATCTAGTTTCAAAATAAAACCAGTTGTAGGCTAGAACAGGGAGTTTTAAAATGCAACTAGTTTACCCGACCGTTTGGAGAGCCCATGCCAGCGCGTGAAAAAATTACCAACCAAACCTGCCCCGTCGCCCGAAGCTTGGATATTATCGGCGATCGCTGGTCCTTGTTGATTGTGCGCGACGCCTTCGATGGCCTGCGGCGCTTTAGCGATTTCCAGCGAAGCCTCGGTATGGCGCGTAATATTCTCTCTGACCGTCTGCACAAACTGGTAAACTCGGGTATCCTCACGACGCAATCCGCATCGGACGGCACGGCTTATCAGGAATATGTTCTGACGGCAAAGGGGGAGCGTTTGTTCCCTGTGGTGGTTGCGCTACGCCAGTGGGGAGAGCAGCATCTGTTTGCCCCTGACGAACCCCATTCCGTCCTGATCGATAAACGTACGCTGCGCCCGGTTCCCATGATGTCGCCCGCGACCGAGGACGGACTCGTTCTGACGTCTTACGAGACTGAGGTACAAAAAATCAAATAAAATTCTTTATTTAACAGCTGTTTATGTTAAAGGTGTATAATAAGCGCTAAACTATTCAAATCATAAATAAAATGGAGAACGGGCATGCGCGTACTCGTGGTTGAGGATAACGCTCTCCTGCGCCATCACTTGAAAGTTCAGCTGCAGGAGCTGGGACATCAGGTCGATGCGGCGGAAGACGCAAAGGAAGCGGATTACTATCTGGGTGAACACGTTCCGGACATCGCCATCGTCGACCTTGGCCTGCCGGATGAAGATGGTCTTTCGCTGATTCGTCGCTGGCGCAGCCACGACGTGTCGGTGCCGGTGCTGGTGCTGACCGCGCGCGAGGGCTGGCAGGATAAAGTCGAGGTTCTGAGCGCTGGCGCGGATGATTACGTCACTAAGCCGTTCCATATCGAAGAGGTCGCAGCCCGCATGCAGGCGCTGCTGCGGCGTAACAGCGGCCTGGCATCACAGGTCATCTCCATACCCCCTTTCCAGGTAGATCTGTCGCGTCGCGAGCTGTCGGTCAACGACCAACCCATCAAGCTGACGGCATTTGAATACACCATTATGGAAACCCTGATCCGCAACCGGGGCAAAGTGGTCAGCAAAGATTCGCTGATGCTGCAGCTCTATCCCGACGCCGAGCTGCGCGAAAGCCATACTATCGACGTGCTGATGGGACGACTGCGCAAAAAAATACAGGCTGAATATCCGCAGGATGTGATTACCACCGTGCGCGGCCAGGGCTATCTGTTCGAACTGCGCGGATGAAGGGGCTACTGCGGCATATTTTGCCGCTGTCGTTGCGCGTCCGCTTTCTGCTGGCAACGGCAGCCGTGGTGCTGGTGCTATCGCTTTCCTATGGCATGGTCGCGCTGGTGGGATATAGCGTAAGCTTCGATAAAACCACCTTCCGCCTGCTGCGCGGCGAGAGCAACCTGTTCTATATGCTGGCAAAATGGGAAAACAACACCATCGAAGTTGATATTCCCGAAAACCTCAATATGCAGAGCCCCACGGTAACGCTGATTTACGACGCTCACGGCCAGCTGTTGTGGGCGCAGCGCGATGTACCGTGGCTGGTCAAGCGCATTCAACCTGACTGGCTCAAAAATAACGGCTTTCATGAGATTGAGGCCGATGTAGACAGCAGCAGTATGCTGCAGCACAACAACCATGAGATTCAGCAGCAGCTGGACGCCATCCGGGAAGAGGACGACAGCTCCGAGATGACCCACTCGGTGGCGATCAACATCTATCCGGCCACCAGCACCATGCCGCAGCTCAGTATCGTGGTTGTCGACACCATTCCGGTGGAGCTGAAGCGCTCCTATATGGTGTGGAGCTGGTTTATTTACGTCCTGGCGGCCAACCTGCTGCTGGTGATCCCGCTATTGTGGGTCGCGGCGTGGTGGAGCCTGCGCCCTATCGAATCGCTGGCCAAAGAGGTACGCGAACTGGAGGAGCATCACCGCGAGATGCTCAACCCGAACACCACCCGGGAGCTTACGCGGCTGGTCAGCAATCTCAACCGCCTGCTAAAAAGCGAACGCGAACGCTATGATAAATACCGCACGACGCTGACCGACCTCACTCACAGCCTGAAAACCCCTCTCGCGGTGATGCAGAGCACCCTGCGTTCTATGCGCGGCGAGAAACTGAGCGTCAACGAAGCAGAACCGGTGATGCTAGAGCAGATTAGCCGCATCTCACAGCAGATTGGCTACTATCTGCACCGCGCAAGCATGCGCAGCGGTGGTTCGCTGCTCAGCCGCGAACTGCACCCCATCGCTCCGCTGCTCGATAGCCTGACCTCGGCGCTGAACAAAGTCTATCAGCGCAAAGGCGTGAACATTACCCTGGATATCTCGCCGGAGATTAGCTTTGTCGGCGAAAAGAACGATTTTATGGAAGTCATGGGCAACGTCCTCGACAACGCTTGCAAATATTGCCTGGAGTTTGTGGAAGTCTCCGTTCGTCAGACCAACGACAACCATCTGCATATTCTGGTTGAAGATGATGGCCCGGGGATCCCTGCAACGATGCGCAGCGCGGTGTTCGATCGCGGCCAGCGCGCCGATACGCTGCGTCCCGGACAGGGCGTGGGCCTCTCGGTTGCCCGCGATATCGTTGCCCAGTACGACGGACGTATCCTGGCCGAGGACAGCCTTCTCGGCGGTGCCTGCATGGAAGTGATTTTTGGCCGTCAGACCCTCGAAGATAAAGAGAGCTAAACCAATCAGTTTTTTAACGGCGCCTGCATCATGCTGGTGCCGCATCCGTTATAATCCCTATCAGACACCTGCTGTGGAATATAAATATGGATTATCAATTAACGCTTAACTGGCCCGACTTTATCGAACGCTACTGGCAAAAACGCCCGGTAGTGCTGAAACGGGGCTTTGCTAATTTCGTCGATCCGTTAAGCCCGGACGAGCTGGCCGGACTGGCGATGGAGAGCGAAGTCGACAGCCGCCTGGTCAGTCATCAGGACGGTAAATGGCAGGTTAGCCACGGCCCCTTTGAGAGTTACGATCACCTGAGCGAGAATAACTGGTCGCTGCTGGTACAAGCGGTTAATAACTGGCACCAGCCAACGGCGGCGCTGATGCATCCATTCCGCGCCCTACCTGACTGGCGCATCGACGATCTCATGATCTCGTTTTCCGTCCCCGGCGGCGGCGTCGGTCCGCATCTCGACCAGTACGATGTGTTCATCATTCAGGGGACCGGCCGCCGCCGCTGGCGCGTGGGCGAAAAAGTGCCGATGAAACAGCACTGTCCGCATCCGGACCTGCTGCAGGTCGATCCGTTTGAAGCCATTATTGATGAAGAGATGGAGCCGGGCGATATCCTGTATATTCCGCCGGGATTCCCGCATGAAGGCTACTCGCTGGAAAATTCGCTTAATTATTCGGTCGGCTATCGCGCGCCAAACGCCCGTGAGCTCTTCAGCGGCTTTGCCGATTACGTTTTGCAGCGTGAACTGGGCAGCCAGCGCTACGCCGATCCGGACGTACCGTCTCGCGACCATTCTGCCGACATTTTGCCGGTTGAACTGGATCGTTTGCGCGAGATGATGCTGAGGCTGATTAACCAGCCGGAGCACTTTAAGCAGTGGTTTGGCGAGTTTATCACCCAGTCCCGTCACGAACTGGACGTCGCGCCGCCGGAGCCGCCGTATCAGCCGGATGAAATTTACGATGCGCTGCAGCAGGGGGACAAGCTGTCGCGGCTCGGCGGCCTGCGCGTGCTGCGGATTGATGGCGAGGTATTCGTCAACGGCGAGAAAATCAACTCTCCGCACCGCCCGGCGCTGGATGCTCTGGCGACTCACCTGACGCTAAACGCAGAGCATCTTGGCGATGCGCTGGAAGATCCCTCCTTCCTCGCCCTGCTGGCCGCGCTGGTCAACAGCGGCTACTGGTTCTTTGAGGACTGAGTCATCTGTTTCGCCCGGTGGCGGCTGACGCCTTACCGGGCCTACAGGATGGTATTCTGCATTTGCCTACCGTACCGTCAGTTTCACCAGCTCACCGGGCCCGTAGCTCTAGAACCTTTACGCGCCGCGTTTCGCCGTCAGCTCAGCAATGCGTACAATCACCTGCACCGCCTTCTCCATGCCTTCAAGCGTCACAAACTCATGCTTACCGTGGTAGTTATAGCCACCGGTAAACAAATTCGGGCATGGCAGGCCCATAAAGGAGAGCTGCGCGCCGTCGGTACCGCCGCGAATCGGCTTCAACTGCGGTTCAATATCGCAATCCACCATCGCCTGGCGGGCGATATCGACGACGTGCGGGTGCGCCATCACCTTCTCATGCATATTGTAATAGCTGTCCTCAATCACCAGCTCGATATAGCAATCCGGATGAAGCCCTTTGCCGACCTTTTTGGCAATCTCCATCATCTTGCGCTTGCGAGCCTCAAACTGCTTCCGGTCGAAATCGCGGATGATGTAGTGCATATCTGCCCGATCGACGGTGCCTTTAATGCTAGCCAGATGGTAGAAACCCTCGTAGCCTTCGGTGGTCTCGGGCGCTTCGTCCGCAGGCACCTCGGCATGAATGCGCGTCGCTAGCGATAGGGCATTCACCATCACCCCTTTCGCCGTGCCGGGATGAACGTTATTACCCACGATCTTAATCGTCACCGAGGCGGCGTTAAAGTTCTCGAACTCCAGTTCACCCACCCCGCCGCCGTCGACGGTGTAAGCCCAGCGCGCATCGAATGCCGAGACATCAAAATGCTTCGCTCCTTTACCCACCTCTTCATCCGGCGTAAAGGCGACGCGGATATCGCCGTGTGGAATATTCTTCGCCTTTAGCGTCGCCAGCGCGGTCATGATTTCCGCGATGCCCGCTTTATCATCCGCGCCGAGCAGCGTTTTGCCATCGGTGGTGATCAGCGTCTGCCCGAGCAGCTGGTGCAGCACCGGGAACATCACCGGGGAGAGAACCTCGTCTCCAATACCGAGAGCGATATCACCGCCGCGGTAGTTTTCGACGATCTGCGGATTGACGTTCTTACCGCTGAAGTCAGGTGACGTATCGACATGGGAAATAAAACCAACGGCCGGAATATCACCCTCAACGTTAGCCGGCAGGGTGCCCATGACTGTCCCTTTCTCACTCAGCGTCACGTTTACCAGTCCCATTTCTTGCAGCTGCGCCTGAAGCAGACGTAACAGCTTCCACTGACCTTCCGTGCTCGGTACCTGACGCACGCCAGGCTTCGACTGTGTGTCTAAAGAAACGTACTGCAAAAAACGCTCAAGCAATTTATCCATGTAGCCACCCTCTTCTTTTGTGACAACATTATTGATAAGCCGGAAAAGACAAATATTGCGTCAGGTCATTTTTAGCCCGGCAAATGAGAATTTAATACATTTCGCACGATAATGTTGTAAAGGTAGCTCATCATGGCGCATCAATCATTGGCGATTACAATCGTTTGCCGTAGAATGCTCGGCCTTATTATTTTATGTGTCAAACCAAAGGTGGTTAACCACAAACCCCGCATCGGTAAGCTTTCCGCTGCGTCTACATGGGACAGAGTCAAAAATTGAATACACAACCGCGTTCGCGTTCTCCGCTGGTTCAGCTAGCGGGAATTCGCAAAAGCTTTGATGGTAAAACGGTAATATCCGACCTCAATCTGACCATCAACAACGGTGAGTTTCTCACCCTGCTTGGCCCCTCTGGCTGCGGTAAAACAACCGTTCTTCGTCTTATCGCTGGCCTGGAAAGCGTCGATAGCGGCCGAATCCATCTCGAAGATCACGATATCACCCATATCCCGGCGGAAAACCGCCACGTTAACACCGTCTTTCAAAGCTATGCGCTGTTTCCGCACATGACGGTGTTTGAAAATGTCGCCTTTGGCCTGCGTATGCAGAAAACCCCGGCCGCGGAAATTACCCCCCGCGTCCACGACGCCCTGCGTATGGTGCAGCTTGAAACATTTGCCCAGCGTAAACCGCATCAGCTCTCCGGCGGCCAGCAGCAGCGCGTCGCCATCGCCCGCGCGGTAGTCAACAAACCGCGCCTGCTGCTGCTTGATGAATCCCTCTCCGCGCTTGATTATAAACTACGCAAGCAGATGCAGAATGAGCTGAAGGCGCTGCAGCGTAAGCTCGGCATCACCTTCGTCTTTGTGACCCACGATCAGGAAGAGGCGCTGACCATGTCCGACCGCATCGTGGTCATGCGCGAGGGTAAAATTGAGCAGGACGGCACGCCGCGGGAAATCTACGAAGAGCCGAAAAACCTGTTTGTCGCCAGCTTTATCGGCGAAATCAACATCTTCAATGCCACGGTTATCGAACGGATCGACGAGCAGCGGGTGCGCGCCAGCGTCGAAGGCCGCGAATGCAATATCTACGTCAGCTTCGCCGTTGAAAAAGGCCAGCGGCTTAACGTTCTGCTGCGTCCGGAAGACCTGCGCGTGGATGAGATCCACCACAGTAATGACGCCGATGGCCTGATAGGCTATATCCGCGAACGCAACTATAAGGGCATGACGCTGGAATCGGTGGTTGAACTGGAAAACGGCAAAATGGTGATGGTCAGCGAATTTTTTAATGAAGACGATCCTGATTTTGACCACTCTCTCGATCAGAAAATGGCCATTAACTGGGTAGAAAGCTGGGAGGTTGTGCTGGCCGATGAAGAACACCAGTAAATTCCAGAATGTGGTGATCGCCACCATCGTGGGCTGGCTTGTGTTGTTCGTCTTTTTGCCCAACCTGATGATCATCGCTACCAGCTTCCTGACCCGCGACGATACCAACTTCGTCAAGCTGGTCTTTACGCTGGATAACTACGCGCGCCTGCTCGACCCGCTTTACTACGACGTGCTGCTGCATTCGTTGAATATGGCGCTGCTGGCGACGCTGGCCTGCCTTGCGCTCGGCTACCCTTTCGCCTGGTTCCTGGCGAGACTGCCGGAGAAGGTGCGCCCGCTGATGCTGTTTCTGCTGATCGTACCGTTCTGGACCAACTCGCTGATTCGTATCTACGGGCTGAAGATTTTCCTCAGTACCAAAGGCTATCTCAACGAATTTTTGCTGTGGCTGGGGGTCATTGATACGCCGCTGCGCATCATGTACACCCCCTCGGCGGTAATTATCGGCCTGGTCTATATTCTGCTGCCGTTTATGGTGATGCCGCTCTACTCCAGCATCGAGAAGCTCGACCGCCCGCTGCTGGAAGCGGCGAGAGATCTTGGCGCCAGTAAGCTGCAAACCTTTATCCGCATCATCATTCCGCTGACCATGCCGGGCATTATCGCCGGCTGCCTGCTGGTGATGCTTCCGGCGATGGGGCTGTTTTACGTTTCCGACCTGATGGGTGGCGCGAAGAACCTGCTGATCGGCAACGTGATTAAGAGCCAGTTCCTCAACATTCGCGACTGGCCGTTCGGCGCGGCAACCAGCATCACGCTGACGCTGGTGATGGGCCTGATGCTGCTGATTTACTGGCGCGCGGCGCGCTTATTGAATAAAAAGGTGGAGCTGGAATGATTGGTCGACTGCTGCGCGGCGGCTTTATGACCGCCATTTACGCGTATCTCTACATCCCCATTATTATTCTGATCGTTAATTCGTTTAACAGTTCGCGCTTTGGCATCAACTGGCAGGGCTTCACCACCAACTGGTATAGCCTGCTGATGAATAACGATAGCCTGCTGCAGGCGGCGCAGCACTCGCTGACCATGGCGGTGCTGTCGGCCACCTTCGCCACCCTTATCGGCTCGCTGACCGCCGTAGCGCTCTACCGCTATCGCTTTCGCGGCAAGCCGTTCGTCAGCGGGATGCTGTTCGTGGTGATGATGTCGCCGGATATCGTGATGGCGATTTCGCTGCTGGTGCTGTTTATGCTGATCGGCATTCAACTGGGATTCTGGTCGCTGCTGTTTTCGCATATCACTTTCTGCCTCCCCTTCGTGGTGGTCACGGTGTTTTCGCGCCTGAAAGGCTTCGATGTGCGCATGCTGGAGGCCGCAAAAGATCTTGGCGCCAGCGAATTGACCATTCTGCGAAAAATCATTTTACCGCTGGCGCTGCCCGCGGTCGCCGCGGGGTGGCTGCTGAGCTTTACCCTGTCGATGGATGATGTGGTGGTTTCTTCGTTCGTCACCGGGCCGGGTTATGAGATCCTGCCGCTGAAGATTTATTCGATGGTTAAAGTTGGGGTATCGCCAGAGGTTAACGCGCTGGCGACCATTCTGTTAGTTCTGTCGCTGGTGATGGTTATTGCCAGCCAGTTAATTGCACGTGATAAAACTCAGGGGACGTTAAAATGAAAAAATGGTCACGCCACCTGCTCGCTGCGGGCGCTCTGGCAGTCGGGATGAGCGCCGCGCATGCGGACGATAGCAAAACGCTCTATTTCTACAACTGGACCGAGTATGTCCCGCCGGGGCTGCTGGAGCAGTTCACCAAAGAGACCGGCATCAAGGTTATCTATTCGACCTACGAATCGAATGAAACCATGTACGCCAAGCTCAAAACCTATAAGGACGGCGCCTACGACCTGGTCGTGCCTTCCACCTACTTCGTCGACAAAATGCGTAAAGAGGGCATGCTGCAGAAGATCGACAAGAGCAAACTGAGCAACTTCAGCAATCTTGACCCTGAAATGCTCAACAAGCCGTTCGACCCCAACAACGACTACTCTATTCCGTACATCTGGGGCGCGACGGCTATTGGCATCAATAGCGACGAGATCGATCCCAAAACCGTCACCAGCTGGGCGGATCTGTGGAAACCAGAGTATAAGAGCAGCCTGCTGCTCACCGACGACGCGCGCGAAGTGTTCCAGGTAGCGCTGCGTAAGCTGGGTTACTCCGGCAATACCACCGACCCCAAAGAGATCGAGGCGGCCTATAACGAGCTGAAAAAGCTAATGCCAAACGTCGCGGCGTTCAACTCGGATAACCCGGCGAACCCGTATATGGAAGGCGAAGTGAACCTCGGCATGGTATGGAACGGCTCCGCGTGGGTCGCGCGTCAGGCCGGTACGCCGCTGGAAGTGGTGTGGCCGAAAGAAGGCGGTATCTTCTGGATGGATAGCCTGTCGATTCCGGCAAACGCCAAAAACGTCGATGGCGCGCTGAAGCTGATCAACTTCCTGCTGCGCCCGGAAATCGCCAAACAGGTAGCGGAAACCATCGGCTACCCGACGCCAAACCTGGCCGCGAGGAAGATGCTGAGCCCGGAAGTCGCCGACGATAAATCGCTCTACCCGGACGCCGCAACGATTCAGAAAGGCGAATGGCAGAACGATGTCGGCAGCGCCAGCACCCTATATGAAGAGTATTATCAGAAACTGAAAGCGGGTCGTTAATCACCTCACAGGTCGGGTAGCATGGTGCTTACCCGACCGCTTCGGGAAGTGCGTTTCTAGCTTCTCAACGGATGAATCCTTGATTTAACCAGCGCGTCCTCAACGTCAAAATCGGCCAGCGGATAGTTGGTCGCCACCAGATAAAATCGCCCATCCTGCGCCGGATATTCATGGACGTTGTAGTTCACCATTTTTGGCTGCTCGGCAGAGGCGTCCCCCCGGACAGAACAGGCGGCGTATTTCGAACGGACCCGGAGAGAGTGGCTTTTAATATCCCTGTGGATTTCGCCGTGATGCTCGTCGCCGAGAATCAGGTAGTCAACATATTCAGTGGCCATGGTGTTATTCCTTCTCTGTTGTCCGAGTGAAGAAACATGCCACAAATGTCCGTCTGATACTGTTTTGTTAATCACAGCGTTACATATATGTGAAATAGACAGTCAATATTATAACGGCCCTCCCACCAGACAGCGATGAGGGGCCGGATTTTAACGGTCGAAAATAACAATAGTGCTTTAACTCTGGCAACCGCGTTTTCCACGGTGATACCAGATGCTTTTCCCGCTGGTGGTGCCGCGCACCGGTCCGGACTACCCGACCGCGCTGGCCCCGTAGCCCGGGCAAGGCGCGGCTTTACCGCGCCGCCCCCGGGAAGGGGGAAAGGACTACAGCAGCGCTTTCGCTTTCGCGACAACGTTGTCCACGGTGAAGCCAAACTCTTCAAACAGCTGCTCCGCCGGTGCTGACTCACCGAAGGTGGTCATGCCAACGATCGCGCCGTTCAGGCCCACGTATTTGAACCAGTAGTCGGCGATACCCGCTTCGATGGCCACGCGCGCAGAGACCGCTTTCGGCAGCACGGCTTCACGGTAAGCCGCATCCTGCCTGTCGAACGCGTCGGTGGACGGCATGGAAACCACGCGCGCCTTCACGCCTTCGGCAGTCAGTTTTTCGTAAGCGGCAACCGCCAGCTCTACTTCCGAGCCGGTGGCGATGAAGATCAGTTCCGGCTGACCGGCACAATCCTTCAGCACGTAGCCGCCGCGGGCGACGTTCGCCAGCTGCTCTTCGGTACGCTCCTGCTGCGCCAGGTTCTGACGCGACAGAATCAGCGCGGTCGGGCCATCCTGCCGCTCCACGCCGTATTTCCACGCGATGGCGGATTCCACCTGGTCGCACGGACGCCATGTTGAAATGTTCGGGGTGACGCGCAGGGAAGCCACCTGCTCAACCGGCTGGTGCGTCGGGCCGTCTTCGCCCAGACCGATGGAGTCGTGGGTGTAGACCATCACCTGACGCTGCTTCATCAGCGCCGCCATACGTACCGCGTTACGCGCGTACTCGACGAACATCAGGAAGGTGGAGGTGTACGGCAGGAAACCGCCGTGCAGGGCGATGCCGTTGGCAATCGCGGTCATACCGAATTCACGCACGCCGTAGTGGATGTAGTTACCGGCGGTGTCTTCGTTGATCGCTTTAGAACCGGACCACAGGGTCAGGTTACTTGGCGCCAGGTCAGCGGAACCGCCAAGGAACTCAGGCAGCAGCGGGCCGAAGGCTTCAATGGCGTTCTGAGATGCTTTACGGCTGGCGATTTTCGCCGGGTTAGCCTGCAGCTTCGCGATGAACTCGTTCGCTTTCGCATCGAAGTCAGCCGGCATGTCGCCTTTCATACGACGAGTAAACTCGGCGGCTTCCTGCGGGAAGGCTTTGGCGTAGGCGGCAAATTTCTCGTTCCACGCGGACTCTTTCGCCTGGCCGGCTTCTTTGGCATCCCACTGGGCATAGATTTCAGACGGGATTTCAAATGCCGGGTGTTTCCAGCCGAGCGCTTCGCGGGTCAGCGCGATTTCCGCGTCGCCCAGCGGCGCGCCGTGGGAGTCGTGGGTACCGGCTTTGTTCGGCGAACCGAAACCAATAATGGTTTTGCACATCAGCAGGGACGGTTTGTCGGTGACCGCACGCGCTTCTTCTACCGCGCGTTTAATCGAGTCAGCATCGTGGCCGTCAACGCCGCGCACCACGTGCCAGCCGTAGGCTTCAAAACGCTTCGCGGTGTCATCGGTGAACCAACCTTCTACATGACCGTCGATAGAGATGCCGTTGTCGTCATAGAACGCCACCAGCTTGCCAAGCTTCAGGGTACCGGCCAGGGAGCATACCTCGTGAGAGATACCTTCCATCATGCAGCCGTCGCCCATGAACGCGTAGGTGAAGTGGTCAACAATGTCGTGGCCCGGGCGGTTGAACTGCGCCGCCAGAGTTTTCTCCGCGATGGCCATACCAACCGCATTCGCAATACCCTGCCCCAGCGGACCGGTAGTGGTTTCCACGCCCGCGGTGTAGCCGACTTCCGGGTGACCCGGCGTTTTAGAGTGCAGCTGACGGAAGTTCTTCAGCTCTTCAATCGGCAGATCATAACCGGTGAGGTGCAGCAGGCTGTAAATCAGCATGGAACCGTGGCCGTTGGACAGGACAAAACGGTCGCGGTCGGCCCAGGACGGGTTCTGCGGGTTATGATTCAGGAAATCACGCCACAGGACTTCGGCAATGTCAGCCATACCCATCGGGGCACCCGGGTGACCGGATTTGGCTTTCTGTACTGCGTCCATGCTCAGGGCTCGCAGCGCGTTGGCGCACAGGCTGCGGGTGGTTTTTGTGGTATTCATAAGTCTCTTTTCCTGCCCTTACAGCATCTGCTGAATCTGATTTTCCAGTTTGACCTGATCGACCGCGAACAGGCGGATACCTTCCGCCAGTTTTTCCACCGCCATCGGATCCTGATGATGCTGCCAGAGGAACTCCGCCTGAGTCATCGGGCTGGGGCGGTTTTCCGTCACGCAGCCGGGCGCCAGCTGGCGACTCAGCGTCCCTTCACTGGCGGCCAGTTCATCAAGCAGCGCCGGGGAGATAGTCAGGCGATCGCAACCCGCCAGCGCCTGGATCTGCTCGATACGGCGGAAGCTGGCCCCCATCACCACGGTGTCGTAGCCGTGCGATTTGTAGTACTGATAAATCTGGCGCACGGAAACCACGCCCGGATCGCTGTCGACCTGATACTCCGACTGCGGTTGGTTTTTCTGATACCAGTCGTAAATACGCCCCACGAACGGCGAGATTAAAAAGACGCCCGCTTCGGCGCAGGCCCGCGCCTGGGCAAAGGAGAACAGCAGGGTCAGGTTACAGTTGATACCGCTTTGTTCCAGCTCCTCTGCGGCGCGAATCCCCTCCCAGGTGGCGGCAAGTTTGATAAGGATGCGTTCCGGCCCGATGCCGTTCTTTTCATACATCTGAATAAGCTTGCGCGCCTTCGACACGCACATCCCGCGATCCCAGGCAAAACGGGCATCGACTTCGGTAGAAATACGCCCCGGTACATGACGCAGTACCTCGGTACCGATATCCACCGCCACCTGATCGCAGGCGTTTATCAGCTGCGTTTCCGGGCTGCCGCCCTGCCGACGCGCCTTGCCGATGGCGTCGGCAATCAGCGCCTGATACTGCGGGAGCTGCGCGGCCTTCAGCACCAGCGAAGGGTTGGTGGTCGCATCCTGCGGGGCAAATTTTTTAATCGATTCGATATCGCCGGTATCGGCAACCACCGTGGTGTATTTTTTCAGTTCGTCTAACTGGCTCATAGTCTGTTCCTTATATTAAGACTGCGGATATTAATCTCTGGCGTGCTGGTGTTCGTAATAGTCGATACGCTCCACTTTCGACGCGGAGCCGCCGCCTTCATATTCGGATTCAAGCCAGGCCTGAATAATTTTTTTGCCCAGCTCCGGGCCAATCACGCGCGCGCCAAGAGTGATAATCTGCGCGTTATTACTTTTGCGCGCCCGCTCGGCGGAGAAAGTATCGTGGCATTGGGCGGCTCGTATCCCCGGCACTTTATTTGCCACAATGCTCATTCCAATGCCGGTGCCGCAAATCAGGATGCCGCGATCGTGCTCGCCCTGCTTTATTGACATTGCCACTGCGTGGGCAACATCCGGATAGACCATGCTGCCCTGGCGTTTATCGCTGCTGTAATCCGCGACCTTAATTCCCTGCCCATTCAGATAAGCGACGATAGCGTCGCGAAAAGCATAGGCGGCATCATCCGCACCAATAACGATTGCTTTCATGATAATTTCCTTAATTTAGCTGTACGTCTTAATTTAGTTCCGGATAGAAAAAGATTTGGTCGCCGCGTTGAATAGCCTGGGGGACGTCACCATTGAGATGCATCATCCCCGGTAATTCAGCGGTGGCGGCGCCATCAAATTTTAAAGTGATATGGCCAAGCTGTTTTAAATTTGCCGTTGCAACACAACCTACCGCCGTGACTCGATAAATAGTCTCATTTATTTTCATTATCTGCCCAGGTGCCAATTCAGCTGTCAGCTCACTGCTCTGATGTACGGCGCAATACATCGCAATATGGTCAGGAACGGATTCAGAAAATAAAATCAGCTGATGCTCCTGTAGATAGTCTTTGACATATTTCCCGACAGCCGTGATAAGTAATGAATACAACGGCGCAGTCATATTATTTGTTTCCTTTGGTGGCAGGTGAAGATAATGTCACTTTCTCTTCACTGGTGTCTTCTTTTACCGGTTCAATCCTCGGCGCGCGCTTTTTCAGACGCTTATCAAACCAGGCCACCAGTATCGGCGCGGTAATCATGGTGATGATGCTCGCCGTCGCCAGCTGCGCGGTCGCGGCATCCACGTACATCGCCAGCGAAGGATCGGCCTGAGCCACCATTGCCGGCGTCAGCGCAGAGCTGGCGGCGGTCGTCCCCAGCGCGGCGCCCAGCGCGGTTTTCTTCTTCAGGAACAGGTTGTAGATAAAATAGAACACAATGCCGGTTAGCGCAGAGATAATGCCAAGCAGGATCCCGGACAGTCCGGCGGTAAAGACCGTGTTAATGCTGGAATTGGCGCCGATGGCAAACGACATAATAATGATAATCAGCGGCTGAGCGCCGGCGCAAAGCTGTTTGAAACGCTCATCAAGGTTGCCCCACAGCATACCAATTAGCAGCGGGATCAGCATCGATAGCAGCGCGGCGAAAGGAATATTGGCCAGGCCGCTGACCCCCAGCACCATCATGGTAACAAAGGGCCCATCCTTGACGCAGAAGACGGAGATTGCCCCGGCGTCGCTGGCATCGCCGTAGTTGCTGCACAGCGCGATATATAGCGAGCTGTTGGAGCTGGTTAAACAGGCAATCAGCGCCAGGGTCGAAATACCGAGGAAACCGTTGGGGCCAAACATCGCCCCGGCCACCCATACGGCCAGCGCGCCGGCGAGGCATTTCAGCAACAACAGCACCGCGCCTTTATAGAGCGGCAGGCCGGCCTGGCGGATATTGATCGAGGTACCACAAATCAGCAGAAAAATCCCCATCATTGCGCTGGAACCGACTTTGAATAATGCGGTCGTCGGGCCGCCGATGCCCAGGACTTCCGGTGCAAAGGTATTAATAAGAATCGCCGCGAGCAACGGAATAATAATTAAACCGCCTGGCACCTTATTCATCTTCTCTAATATATTCATGTTCATAGGGTAACTCATAAATTATGATTTAACAGAGATAACGACGCAATACTACCCGGACGACCATTACGTCGCTTTTTATTTATATGACCTGTGGGTTATAGCTGCGCTTCTTTATAAATTCTTTCAACAATCGTGCTAATAATATCTTCTGGTCCGGTTAAACCGCCTTTGCCGACGCAAATCAATCCCGCATAATCGCCACCGATAATACGCACCATATCGGTTTGCGGTATCACGTAGTCAATCATTTCAATGCCGGTAGCGCCAAGCTCTTTAAGAACATTCACCATCGTATCGCCGCCGGTCATATACAGGCCTTTAATTTCTCCGGCTGCGCAGTTAAGCACTTCACGAACAATATTCCCCAGTCCCTGGTTAATATTTTCCGCAGCCTGTCCGTGGGCCAGCCCAAAGCGCTGCTCTTCTTCCTGAAGATTCAGCAGCCGCCCGGTTAACGCGGATTCAAAAACGAAGATAGCGTTCTGCTGCGCCGGCACGCACTGCCGGGCATGCTGCACCACGCGATTCACTTCGATTTCAGCGGCGTTTTTCCTGTCAACCAGCAGTTCGGCATCAACAGGGATGTGACACACTCTTTCATCATTAGCGATCAGATGCTGAAGCTGCTTTTTGGTCACCGGCGTGGCGCTACCGGCAACAACCAGAATCGAACCACGCGGGTTTTCCGCCCCTGACGACGCTATCGCGCTGCTGCGCGCTTCCCGCATCAAGCCACGACGGACCGCAAGCCGCTCGGTAAAAGGCCCCGGGTCGACTGCCAGCACGTTCCAGTTCAGCGCCACCACCGCTCCGGCAATCGCATCGACATCGTCAACGGTGATCGCATCGACGACGATCACCCGCACGCCGCGCTGCTGCTGTTCCTGGAGATCCCGCTGCAGTTGCTCCTCGCCTTTCATCACCGAGGCCAGTGCGATATGTCCGACCTGATGATGGGTCTGCGCCGCCAGCAATCCCGGCACCCAGGATTCGGTAACCGGAGTACGCACATCGCGTGCGACATCGGTTCGCGAAAGCGCGACGGAGTCAATTACCGAATAGCCGCCAACCAGAATACGCCGCGACTGCGGCATCGCCGGCACGACGACGGCAACCGTTTCCAGCGGCAATTGTTCCAGCATGGCATCAATTTCAAAGCCGATGCCGCCGCGCAGCGTGGTATCAATACGCTTGGTAAAGTAGTGCGCGCCGCGCGCCTGCAGCTGCTTCACCGCGGCGCTGACCTGCTGCTGGGCTTCCGCTTTCGGCAAAGGACGGCTGTCGCTGCTGACGACCATCGCCGGATACTCCACCTCATTGCGAGCGAAGGATTCAGTATCGAAGAACGCGGCGGTTTTTAACCCGCTACGCGCCAGCAGCACCCCGACGGTGGTCGCACCGGTCAGATCGTCGGCCACGATCCCCAGCTTACCGCCTTCCCCCTGCGGCCAGATCATTTCAATACAGGCGGGCGTCACGCCGGAGACGTAGATCCCTTCATGAATAAACTCCGCCAGCGGCCCACTTTTACCGGTGGGATGGAGGTTAATCGTCGGAATACCGCGTTTGGGATAGAGACCGCAGCGTAGCGTGCCGCCGCAGTCGATAACCATCAGGCCGATCTCCTCTTCCAGCGGCTCGCCGTTTTTAAATACGTCGACGGAAGGCCAGCCAGTCAGTTCGCTCAGGCGCTCAACGACCGGGGAACAAATCCCCCCGGTGATATAAGCAATCTTTTTCGCCTGGCTAATATTAATGGTCAGCGGCCCACCCCAGCCCTTACAGCCTTTGCTAATTAACAGATGTTTTTCCATTTCTCTGCCCTTTTGCTTCGCATTAACCTCAGCGATTAGTGGTTTTTCATTTTCCAGTAGCTCACCGCGGCCATTGTGGACTCCAGCATACTGACGGTGCCCGCTTTACCGGTGCCGGCAATATCAAACGCCGTGCCGTGGTCTACCGAGCTACGCATAAACGGCAGGCCAAAGGTAATGGTCACGGAACGCTCAAAATCGAGGGTTTTACAGGCGATATGCCCCTGATCGTGGTAAAGCGAGAGGATGGCGTCATAGCGCCCCTGTTTACCCAGATGGAAGACGGAATCTGCCGGCACCGGGCCGATGGCATTAATCCCCATTTCCTGCGCCGCTTTGACTGCCGGAATGAGATTATCGGCTTCTTCGTGGCCAAACAGGCCGTTGTCTGAACCATGCGGATTCAGCGCGGCTACCGCAATGCGCGGATTTTTGATATTCAGCGCGGTAAACTCATGGTGGATCTGCTGCACGCAGGCCAGAACGCGCTCTTTATTGGCGTAATCGCAGGCGTCTTTAAGCGCCATATGACGACTCACGAAGAAGACCCGCAGGTTATGAACGTGGAACATGGTCAGGCCATAATCGGATTGCGTTTCAACCTGATAGATCTCGGTATGACCAGGCAGTTTACATCCCGCCAGCTTGATTGCTTCTTTATGAATCGGCGCGGTAGAGACCACATCGATCAGGCCGGCTTTCCCCAGTTCGATAGATTTCAGCACATAGTCCAGCGACATCTGCCCCGCCAGCTTCTGCACTTTGCCCCATTCAATGCTCTCGCAGTCATACTCACCGGTTTCCAGCACGTCCAGCGTACCCCAGTTGAAGCGAGCTTCCTGCGGATGGCTAATTTTGTTAATCGGAAAATCACAGCCCATGATTTTCATTGCTCTGGCGATAATCGGAGCTGAGCCAATCAAAAAAGGTTTGCACTCGTCGTAGACGCTTTTCTCCATCATCGTCGCGACTGAAATCTCCGGACCAATCCCGGCGGGATCGCCAATGGTAAGTGCGACAACGGGCTTTTTCTCTTGTGACATCGTGGACCTCTCGTAGTGAAGTTCGGCTTGTTCATATGTTCAATAGCGAATCATATGCTCAAAACATTACCTGATGATTGAGAGGTTATTGGTGATTTAGATCACATAAAATAATCCATAGATTTATTTTATAAAAAAATGCGATCTAACATATGTTCATTGGATGATAAAAAGTTCAATCTCTCTCATAAGCGAAAGCCATTTCACGACAAGCTATTGATTTACCTATTATGGAGAACAAGATGGAACAAATCTGGTTAGGAACTAGCTGGAAAATGAATAAACCGTTATCGCAAGCCATGGCCTTTTGTGAAACGCTAGCGCAGCGGTTACCGCAGGTGAGGCATCCGAAAATCCAGCCGTTTATTATTCCCCCTTTCACCGCCATTTATCCCGTCAGCCAGTATCTACAGCAGCATCAGATCCCCTGCCTGACCGGCGCGCAGAATATGCATGAAGCGGAAAACGGCGCCTGGACCGGTGAAATATCCGCCGCCATGCTGGCTGAAACCGGCGCCTCCCTGGTCGAGCTTGGTCACTCCGAGCGTCGCGGCGCGTTCAATGAATCCGACGCCGCCATTAACCAAAAAGTGCATCGCGCCCTGCGTCACGGCCTTCGACCTCTGATCTGTATCGGCGACAGCGCCGATGAAAAACGCTGGCAGGTCTCACGGGAAACGGTAGTGCGGCAGATGAAAATCGCGCTTTATGGTCTGAATGAACAGCAGGTTTTACACACTCTGGTTGCTTATGAGCCCATATGGGCTATCGGCGAACACGGCACGCCGGCGACGCCGGAGCAGGCCGCAGAGATCCACCGGGCGCTGCGTCAGGCGTTATGCGAGACCTTCGGCGAAGAAATCGGACGGCGCATTCCCCTGCTGTACGGCGGTAGCGTCAATCGGCAAAATGCCGTAGAACTGCTTCAGCAGGATGATATTAACGGACTGTTTATTGGCCGCGCGGCATGGGATGCCAACGGCTATTGCGACATTGTTCAACGCGTTACAGAGGAATTTATTCTTCAGGCGCAGTAGTATTAGGGAGACATCAAAGATGGAAACACCAGGCGATAACTATGACTGAACAAGACTCAGATTATGCGCTGCTGACAGAAATTGCCGTGGCCTATTACGATCAGGAGCAAACCCAGGAAGAGATTGCAAAACGATTTGGGATCTCACGCATTAAGGTCGGTCGGTTGCTGAAAAAAGCTCGCCACGAAGGGATTGTCGAGATCAGCGTAAAATACCACCCGGTCTTCAGCTCCCAGATTGAGCAGCAGTTTATCTCCCATTTCGGCATCAAGCGCGCGCTTATCGCCCTGGACCATCACGACGAGGATGAACAGCGCCAGCAGGTTGCGGCGCTGGTCAGCAACTATCTCGCCGGGATCCTCAAAAGCGATATGACCGTGACCGTCGGGCAGGGTCGCAACGTCGCCGCCGTGGCCAACCATGTGGGGATTTTTCCGGAGCGCAACTGTCGCTTTATTTGCGGTATCGGCGGCACCAAGCGCGACAACCAGCTGATCGATGCCGATCACATCAGTCGAAACCTGGCGCGTAAATTCAACGGGTTTAGCGAAACGCTGTACGCCCCGGCCTATGTCGAAACGCCGGAACTGCGCTCAGCGTTTATGCAAAACCGGCTGATTAAAGCCACGCTCGAACAGGCAAGCAAGGCGGATGTAGCCATCATTGGCCTTGGCGATATGAACGAAAATAGCTTTATGGTGCAGCTCGGCTGGTTCTCCCCACAGGAAATTGCGACCGCGCGCCAGGAACAGGGCGTAGTGGGCGATCTCGCTGGTTATAGTTTTTTCAATATTCAGGGTAAACCGGTTGATACGGTGATGAACGATCGGGTTATCGGCCTGAGCCTTGAACAGCTTCGCGCCATCCCGTGCGTGATCGCCATTGCTTCGGAAAGCACCAAGGCAACGGCGATTCTCGGCGCGCTGCGCACCGGCGTAATTGATGTGTTGGCCACCAGCGCATCTAATGCCCGGGCGGTGATTAATATGCAGAAGGCGCTATGAATAAAGGGCGCCGAGGCGTCCTGAATTTCATGAGCGGCCTGCCCAGGCGATTGCCGTACGCTTTTTCCCAGGCGGTGGCAAAAGCCGGGATTATTTCTTGCCCCGATTTTTCGTTAAGACAGCATCAAGCTTGCCCGCAATATAATTCAGCGGCTTCCACAACGCGCCCAGCACGATAAGCGGCCCGAACCACGCCGAACCGCCCTGCGCGCTCTGGCCCTCAATCAGCAGAAACAGCAGATGAAACAAGCAGGAAGCCGCGGATACGACGCCGAGAATAAGAGAGAGGATAAACAGAATATTCCTGCTATCAGAAAGACGAGGCAGGCAATACTGACTCCACAGGCCAACCCCCACTGCGGCCAAAAATATCGCGGCTGATATTACTAATGGGCTATCCATAGCCCCTCCTGTTTTCCGTAACGTTGTAGTGATGAGGTTGCGTTTATCCTGCCAGCTGTTTAAGCAGCTTTTCCACAAAGCGCGGCACCACTTCACTAGCCAGGCCATAGTGTTTTTCGGCAAATTCACTGCCCACCTGGCTTGGCTCGAGGTTGAGCTCAACCGTATGGGCGCCCTGCAGCCGCGCTTCGTGGACAAAGCCGGCCGCCGGATAAACGTGCCCGGAAGTGCCGATGGCGACAAAGATATCGCACTCGGCCAGCGCCAGGTAGATCTCATCCATATCCAGCGGCATCTCGCCGAACCACACCACGTGCGGGCGCAGCGGCGCGGGGAACTGGCAGCAATGGCATTTGTCTTCAGCGGTTACATCGCCGGTCCACTCCAGCACTTGCCCGCTCCACGAGCAGCGCACCTTCAGCAATTCGCCGTGCATATGTATCACCCGACGGTTGCCCGCACGTTCATGCAGATTATCGATATTCTGGGTCACCAGCAGGAAATGGTCGCCCAGCGCCTCTTCCAGCCGCGCCAGCGCCTGATGCGCGGCATTGGGCTCGATATCCGGGCCTTGCAGCTGGCGGCGGCGGTCATTATAAAACGCCTGCACCAGCGCCGGGTCGCGGGCGAAGCCTTCCGGCGTCGCCACATCCTCAACCCGATGCTCTTCCCACAGACCATCAGCGGCGCGGAAGGTTTTAATTCCCGACTCCGCCGAGATGCCCGCGCCGGTTAATACCACAACTCTTGGTTTTTCCATCGCTTCAGGGGTCTCCTTATCTTCGCCGAAGAAAATCCGCTGGCGCAGACGGTCTCGTAACCGGCGCTTGTTGCGGCGAAATCGGCTTAATCGATGTAAGCGGCGCGACTGCATAGCTACCTCTGTCGTTATTGAGTCAGATGAAGGAAGGCCGCACCGCGCATACCTCCGGCATCGCCATGACGCGCGCGCTCAATACGCGGCACGCTGGCAACGGGAAGCAGATGTCGCGGCAGGCGCTGCGCCAGCCCTTCAGTTATTGCAGTAAAGTTAGACAATCCTCCGCCAAGCACCAGCAGATCCGGATCGACAATGGTTAAAATATTGCCCAGACACACCGCCAGCAGATCGAGATAGCGCTCGACGTGCTCGCGCGCCTTCGCGTCGCCCTGCTGCCAGAGCGCGACGATCTCCGGCGAGGTTAAAGATTGTTGGTAAAAATGTTCGTACAGCCAGGCAAAACCGCGGCCGGAAAGGTAGTTTTCAATGCAGCCCAGCTGGCCGCAGCCGCAGCGCGTAAGCGGAAAATCACGGCCGACGACTTCCAGCGCATCCACCGGCAAGCGGATATGGCCGAATTCGCCGGTAATATAGCGATGCCCGGTAATCGATTTTCCATTCAGCACCAGCCCCCCGCCAACGCCAGTGCCGAGGATCATCCCCATCACCAGCGGATAGTGGGTAAATTCGTCATCCCACGCTTCAGAAAGGGCAAAACAGTTGGCGTCGTTATCAAGGCGCACGTCGCGCGCCAGACGATCGCTCAGATCGGCCCGCAGGCGCCTGCCGCTGGCGGCGGGCACGTTGGCGGCGTAGAGCGTGCCGTCCTCGGTTTCCGGCATTCCCGGAATACCGATGCCCACCGAGCCCTGGCAACCGAAGCGCTGGTCGGCTTCGTGCACCAGCTCCTTTACGGCCTGCAAAAATGCTTCGTAGCTCTCTTTCGGCGTGGCGACGCGTTTTTCCCACTGCAGCCGCCGCGCTTTATCAAATACGCCCAGCGCTATCTTGCTGCCGCCAATGTCAAATCCATAGTACATTTCAGCAATTCCTCTTTACTGGTCTGCAAAGCCGACCATGACGATAAATTACTGGCCACTCAGCACCCTCGCCGGGTCAATGCGGCTGGCGCGGCGGGCGGGATACCAGCTGGCCAGCAAACTCAGCAACAGTGCCGTCACCAGCACGTAAACGACGTCCAGCCAGTGCAGTTCAGACGGCAGGAAGTCAATAAAATAGATGTCGCCGGAGAGGAATTTATGCCCGATCAGGTTCTCAATACCGTTAATGATTGCGGTCAACTTGAAGGCACAGATAACGCCAATCGCCACCCCAATCAGGCTCCCTACCGAACCGGCAAGTAAACCATACCATACGAAAATCGCGCGGATCAGCCCGTCTTTAGCGCCAAGCGTGCGCAGCACCGCAATATCGCCGCTTTTATCTTTCACTGCCATCACCAGGGTCGAGACGATGTTAAAGCAGGCCACGCCAATCACCAGCACCATTGCGAGATACATAATGGCGCGGATCATCTGAATATCGCGGTACATATAGCCGTAAGTGCCTATCCAGCTCTTGATATAAACGTAGCTGTTGGTTACTTCGCCCGCATCGCGCACCAGGGTGTTCGCGTGGAACACATCGGTGACTTTAATAGCGATACCGGTCACGCTGCTGCCCATTTCAAGATACTGCTGCGCATCCTGCATGGGGATCATGGCAAAACTATGATCGAGCTGGCCGCTGAGCTGCAAAATACCGGTAACGTGGAGCCTGACGCGCTTTGGCTGCAGCAGCTGGTGGTCGGCATCCGAGTTGGGAATCATAATTGACACCCAGTCGCCCTGCTTAACGTGCAGCGCATCGGCGACGCCTTTACCGAGGATCACCTGCTGCTCTCCGGCTTTAAAGTTCGCCCACGCGTTGTTCTGCACAAAGTTGGGTAGCGAACTGAGACGGCTCTCCTGCTGCGGATCGACGCCCTTTACCTGGATGGCGCGCATGTTGCTGCCGCTCTCCACCAGTCCGGTGAAGTTAATGTACGGCGCTGCGGCAACGATGCCTTTGACCTTTTCAACCTTCGCCAGCGCTTCGTTCCAGTTGTTCCACGGCTGGTTCACCGGCTCAATTTCACCGTGCGGCACCACCGCCAGAATGCGGTTGTTGAGCTCGCGCTCGAAGCCGTTCATGGCGCTCAGGCCAACGATCAGCACCGCCACGCCTAGCGCAATGCCGATGGTCGAGATAACTGAAATCAGCGAAACCATCCCTCCGCGCCGCCGTCCGCGGCTAAAGCGCAGGGCAATTAATAACGATAACGGAGAAGCCATTACTCAGCCCCCATCAGGGAGAGTTCGGCGGTCAGGCGCCCGTCGCGCATCTCCAGCTGGCGGCTCATCCGTTTTGCCAGCTGCAGGTCGTGGGTCACCACCAGGAAGGCGGTACGCTGCGCCACGTTTAGTTCGCCAAGCAGCTGAAAAATGCTGTCGGCGTTGCGGGCATCAAGGTTACCGGTAGGTTCATCCGCCAGCACCAGCCGAGGTTTATTAACCAGCGCGCGGGCAATCGCTACGCGCTGACGCTCGCCGCCGGAGAGCTCCGACGGGCGGTGGTCGCTGCGGTGCTCAAGCCCGACGGCGCGCAGCATCGCTTTTGCCTGACGCTCAATATCCGCCGCCTTCTGTTTACCGATTAACAGCGGCATCGCCACGTTTTCCAGCGCGGTGAAATCCGGCAGCAGGTGGTGAAACTGATAAATAAAGCCCAGCTCGCGGTTGCGCAGATCGGCGCGCGCGGCGGCTGAGAGTCGGCTCATCGACTGACCGGAAAAGATAACGTCGCCGGAGGTCGGCGTATCCAGCCCGCCAAGCAGATGCAGCAGCGTACTTTTGCCGGAACCGGAGGTGCCGACAATCGCCATCATCTCGCCCTCTTCAATGCTGAAGCTGACATTATGCAACACGTCGGTTTGCACGCTGCCTTCCTGGTAGCGTTTGCACAGGTTGTCGCATTGCAGCAGGATCTTATTCATAACGTAAAGCCTCAGCGGGTTGAGTGGCGGCAGCGCGCCATGAAGGATACAACGTAGAGAGTAATGCCAGCGCCATTGCTACAAGGGCAATCACGATCACCTGTAGCGGCTCGATGGCTACCGGCAGCGCGGCACCGTCGAGGAACGCGCCGATAATCGGCATCAAATTATTTAACTGGCTGGCAAGCAACGCGCCCAGTCCGGCGCCAAGCAGCGCGCCGACGATCCCGGCGCTCGCGCCCTGGACCATAAAGACCAGCATGATCTGCCGCGGCGTCAGGCCGAGGGTCTGGAGAATCGCCACTTCGCCCTGCTTTTCCATGACCATCATGCCCAGCGAGGTAATGATGTTAAAAGCGGCGACGGCGACGATCAGGCTCAACAGCAGGCCCATCATATTTTTTTCCATCCGCACGGCCTGGAACAGCTCGCCTTTACGTTCGCGCCAGTCCTGCCATTTGGTCCCTTCCGGCAGCGTCTGCTGGCTGAGGGTATCCACCTGTAAAGGCTGATTCAACCACAGCCGCCAGCCGGTAATATTACCCTGCGGATAGCGCATCAGGCGCGAAGCGTCGTCGATGTTGGTCAACATCTGATAGCCATCGACTTCGCTGTTGGCGGCAAAGGTGCCGATCACGTTAAACAGCCGCTGGCTGGGAACCCGCCCCATCGGGGTGAACTGGCTAGCGGAGGGCACCATCACGCGGATCTGATCGCCGCGATTAACGCCCAGTTGCCCTGCCAGCTGCTCGCCCAGGATAACGTTATACTTTCCGGCTTGCAGATCGCTCTGCTTGACATTAACCAGGTAGGGCGTCAGGGGATCTTTTTGCGCCGGGTCGATGCCGAGCATTACGCCAACTGCTACGCTGCGGGCGCTTTGCAGCACCACATCGCCGGTGGTCAGCGGCGCCACGCGGGTAACGCCCTGTAATCTGGCCGCGCTTTCCGGCAGCTGTTGCGGGTTTATGGACCCCTGTTTGGCGCTAAGAATGGCCTGCGGCATCAGCCCCAGGATGTTATTTTGCAGCTCGCGCTCAAAGCCGTTCATCACCGACAGAACGGTAACCAGCGCCATGACGCCAAGCGTAATGCCAATGGTCGAGAGCCAGGAGACGAAACGACCGAAGCGGTCGGCTGCGCGCCCACGCATATAGCGAAGGCCGATAAAGAGTGCGGCAGGTTGATACATGTCATCCATCTGATTGCTGATAGCCGATGCCCGAGTATATAAGCGATTATGAGCAGCGTAAATGACTGATACCTGTAGATTTTATTGGCAATAATAACAAAAATTCAATATAAACAACAAGATAGATAAGCAAGCCGTTATTTAACTTTACGCTTATCGGAGTTCGTTACATTTCTGGCCAAAACATGACCTTTGCGATACGGGTTGGCGAATCCGGGTCGATCGCGGATAATCTCACTATTGAATATCAGCGAGTTGCCCTCCATATCGGCAGAGCGAATACCCAAGAGATCATGATACCGTCTATGCCTGAACAATACCGATACTCTCTGCCGGTTAAAGCCGGCGATCAGCGCCAGCTTGGCGAACTTACCGGCGCGGCCTGCGCCACTCTGGTGGCGGAGATGGCTGAGCGCCACGGCGGCCCGGTGGTACTGATTGCCCCCGATATGCAAAACGCCCTGCGTCTGAATGATGAAATCAGGCAGTTTACCGATAGCATGGTGGCGGGCCTGGCGGACTGGGAAACGCTCCCCTACGATAGCTTCTCCCCGCACCAGGACATTATCTCTTCGCGCCTCGCCACCCTCTACCAGCTCCCGACGATGGAACGCGGCGTACTGATTGTCCCGGTCAGTACTCTGATGCAGCGTGTCTGTCCGCATAGTTTCCTCCACGGCCACGCGCTGGTGATGAAAAAAGGCCAGCGCCTGTCGCGGGATGCGCTGCGCGCCCAACTGGATAGCGCCGGCTATCGTCACGTCGACCAGGTGATGGAGCACGGCGAGTACGCCACGCGCGGCGCATTGCTTGACCTGTTCCCCATGGGCAGCGAGCAGCCCTACCGTCTCGATTTTTTTGATGATGAGATAGACAGCCTGCGTCTGTTCGACGTCGACAGCCAGCGTACGCTGGAAGAAGTCGCCAGCATTAACCTGCTTCCGGCGCACGAATTCCCGACGGATCAGGCCGCTATCGAGCTTTTCCGCAGCCAGTGGCGCGACCGCTTTGAGGTCAAGCGCGACGCCGAGCATATTTATCAGCAGGTCAGTAAAGGCACGCTACCTGCAGGGATCGAATACTGGCAGCCGCTGTTCTTTAACGAGCCCCTGCCGCCCCTGTTCAGCTATTTCCCGGCGAAAACGCTGATTGTTAATACCGGCGATCTGGAAGCCAGCGCTGAACGTTTCCAGAATGAAACGCGCGCCCGCTTTGAAAACCGCGGCGTCGATCCGATGCGCCCGCTTTTGCCACCGGAGCAGCTGTGGCTACGCAGCGATGAACTGTTTAGCGAGTTGAAAAAATGGCCGCGCGTCCAGCTCAAAACCGAGCGTCTGGCAGAAAAAGCCGCCAATACCAACCTCGGCTATCAGAAACTACCCGAGCTGGCGATCCAGGCGCAGAACAAAGCGCCGCTGGATAATCTGCGTCGATTCCTCGAATCCTTTAGCGGGCCGGTGATTTTCTCGGTTGAGAGCGAGGGACGCCGCGAAGCACTCGGTGAAATGCTGGCCCGCATCAAGATCGCGCCAAAGCATATTTTGCGTCTTGAAGAGGCAACGGGTAACGGCCGCTATCTGATGATCGGCGCCGCCGAGCATGGCTTTATTGATAGCCAGCGCAACCTGGCGCTGATTTGCGAAAGCGATCTGCTGGGCGAGCGCGTCGCCCGCCGTCGTCAGGATTCACGCCGCACCATCAATCCGGACACCTTAATCCGTAACCTGGCGGAACTGCATATCGGCCAGCCAGTGGTGCATCTTGAGCATGGGGTTGGGCGCTACGCCGGCATGACAACGCTTGAGGCGGGTGGGATTAACGGCGAATACCTGATGCTGACCTACGCAAACGACGCCAAACTGTACGTGCCGGTATCGTCGCTGCATCTGATTAGCCGCTACGCCGGCGGCGCGGAAGAGAATGCGCCGCTGCATAAGCTGGGCGGCGATGCGTGGGCGCGAGCGCGGCAAAAAGCCGCCGAGAAGGTGCGCGACGTGGCCGCCGAGCTGCTGGATATCTACGCCCAGCGCGCGGCGAAAGCGGGCTACGCATTTAAACATGATAAAGAGCAGTATCAGCTGTTCTGCGACGGCTTCCCGTTCGAAACCACGCCCGATCAGGCGCAGGCCATCAACGCCGTCCTGAGCGATATGTGCCAGCCGCTGGCGATGGATCGCCTGGTGTGCGGCGACGTTGGCTTCGGCAAGACGGAAGTGGCGATGCGCGCCGCGTTTCTGGCGGTGGAAAACCATAAACAGGTCGCGGTGCTGGTGCCTACCACCCTCCTCGCCCAGCAGCACTTCGATAACTTCCGCGATCGCTTCGCCAACTGGCCGGTGCGCATTGAGATGCTCTCGCGCTTTCGGAGCGCTAAAGAGCAGGCGCAGATCCTTGAGCAGGTCGCGGAGGGGAAAATCGATATTCTTATCGGCACCCATAAGCTGCTACAGCCGGACGTTAAGCTGCGCGATCTCGGCCTGCTGATTGTTGATGAAGAGCACCGCTTTGGCGTACGCCACAAAGAGCGCATTAAGGCGATGCGCGCCGATGTCGATATCCTGACCCTGACCGCAACGCCGATTCCGCGAACGCTGAATATGGCGATGAGCGGTATGCGCGACCTCTCGATCATCGCCACCCCTCCCGCCCGCCGTCTGGCGGTTAAAACCTTCGTTCGCGAATATGACGCGCTGGTGGTACGCGAGGCGATCCTGCGTGAAGTGCTGCGCGGCGGCCAGGTCTACTATCTCTATAATGACGTCGAAAATATCCAAAAAGCGGCGGAAAGACTCTCGGAGCTGGTGCCGGAAGCGCGTATCGCTATTGGCCACGGGCAGATGCGCGAACGCGAGCTAGAACGGGTGATGAACGATTTCCACCACCAGCGTTTTAACGTGCTGGTATGTACCACCATTATCGAGACCGGGATCGACATTCCGACGGCGAACACCATTATTATCGAGCGCGCCGATCACTTCGGGCTGGCTCAGCTGCACCAGCTGCGCGGCCGCGTCGGGCGTTCACACCATCAAGCCTACGCCTGGCTGCTGACGCCGCATCCGAAAGCGATGACCACCGATGCGCAAAAACGCCTTGAGGCTATCGCCTCGCTGGAAGATCTCGGCGCCGGATTCGCGCTGGCCACCCACGACCTCGAAATTCGCGGCGCGGGCGAGCTGCTGGGCGAAGATCAGAGCGGCTCAATGGAAACCATCGGCTTCTCTCTCTACATGGAGCTGCTGGAAAATGCCGTTGACGCGCTGAAAGCGGGACGCGAGCCCTCGCTGGAGGATCTCACCAGCCAGCAGACCGAAGTTGAGCTACGGATGCCGTCGCTGCTGCCGGACGACTTCATCCCCGACGTCAATACGCGCCTGTCGTTCTACAAACGCGTTGCCAGCGCGAAGAACGAGAATGAGCTGGAGGAGATCAAAGTCGAGCTTATCGATCGCTTTGGTCTGCTGCCGGATCCGGCAAGAAACCTGCTCGACATCGCCCGACTGCGCCAGCAGGCGCAGAAGCTGGGGATCCGTAAGCTGGAGAGCAACGAAAAAGGCGGCACCATTGAGTTTAACGAGAAGAATAACGTTAACCCGGTGTGGCTGATTGGCCTGTTGCAGAAGCAGCCCCAGCACTATCGCCTGGACGGCCCGACGCGTCTGAAGTTTATGCGGGATCTCGCCGAGCGTAAAACGCGGATGGAGTGGGTACGCCAGTTTATGCGCCTGCTGGAAGAGAACGCCACCGCCTGATAGCATTCGGGATACGGTCCGTGCACCGTATCCCGCCCCTCCCTGCCTGTGCGGCAAAATTTACAAACATTTTGCAATCCCTCTGAACTTCCAGACACTCGCTTAGCCATAATCTCAGGGACTTTTCGTATAAAAATAACCACTTACTTTTTATGGAAATTAGGGTGATGAAAAGCTTTTCGCGAATTTCTCTCTGGCTGGGGATGATAGCTATCGCCGCCGCGCTGGCGCTGCCCGTTCGCGCCAATACCTGGCCCCTGCCGCCGCCGGGCAGCCGTCTGGTCGGGCAAAACCAGTTCCACGTGGTCGAGAATAACGGCGGCTCGCTCGAAGCGATCGCTAAAAAATATAACGTCGGTTTTCTGGCCCTGCTCCAGGCGAACCCTGGCGTGGACCCTTATGTTCCGCGAGCCGGTAGCGTGCTGACGATTCCACTGCAAACTCTGCTGCCTGACGCGCCGCGCGAAGGGTTAGTCCTTAACCTCGCCGAACTTCGCCTCTATTACTATCCGCCCGGCAAAAACGAAGTGACCGTGTACCCTATCGGCATCGGTCAACTCGGTGGTGATACCATCACGCCGACAATGGTCACCACCGTCTCCGACAAACGCGCCAACCCGACCTGGACGCCAACGGCCAATATTCGCGCCCGCTATAAAGCCATGGGCATCGATTTGCCCGCCGTGATGCCCGCCGGCCCGGATAACCCGATGGGGCACCACGCCATTCGCCTGGCGGCATACGGCGGCGTGTATCTGCTGCACGGTACCAATGCCGATTTCGGCATTGGCATGCGCGTCAGCTCCGGCTGTATTCGCCTGCGTGATGACGACATCAAAGCGTTGTACAACGAAATAACGCCGGGAACCAAGGTGACGATTATTAATACGCCAATCAAGGTTTCCGTTGAGCCGAACGGCACTCGCCTTGTGGAGGTGCATCAGCCGCTGTCGAAGCATATCGATGACGATCCGCAGACGCTACCGATCGTCCTTAATGACAGCATGCAGACGTTCAAGCAGGCGCAGCTGACCGATACCGAGGTTATGGAACGCGCGATGACGCTGCGTTCGGGCATGCCGATTGACGTCACCCGCCACCATCGCGTCACGGAGCAGTCGCTATAATTTCCTGAATCGTTGACGAAAAAAAACCGCCTTCAGTTCACACTGAGGCGGTTTTTTTATGGCAATAATCAAACAGAGTACTGCTTTTCTGCGGGTTGCGGCGCCATATAAGGGGTGGGCTCCGCTTCGCGTCAGAGACAACGCTTTCTTACTTCACGCGGACTGCTGAAGGGGGTCAGATCCGCGCGTGGTCAGTGGCATAACTGGGGTGGCGCGACAATTATTTGTAGATAACCGCAGTCCCGTGAAGGGTGTTAGGTCCGGTTACGGACGTAATACGGTAAGAGGTTGCGCCCATCTCTTCCGCCTTTTGCGCCAGCTGATCTTCCAGCGAACCGAGGTTGGTCCCGGCTGAGGCGGAAACGGTACCGATTTTATGCTGACCCGCTGGTGTTGACTGGACTTCGACAGCGGCAAAGCTGGCGAATGAGAGTGAGCTTAGTACCGCGGCGATAGCAAGCGTTTTAACGTTTTTCATGATTGTTATACCTATGCAGATGAATGTTATTGTAGGGGCGAACGAATTTAATTAACGATCGATAGGTAAATGATAGTGTGATCCATATCACACGTCAAACGATTTTTATAACGACCGTTTAACTATTTATAAACAGCATTAAATTCATACATATATGAATTATTTATTTTTAGACCGACATCGCTGGCAGCACGTAAGGTTTATTTTTATAATGGCCTTTCAACAAACCAACACAGGTACAGCGGCACCATGACAACTGACGTTCAAAGTTGCACGAAAAAAAGCCGTGGCCGACCTAAAGTGTTCGACAGGGAAGCGGCGCTGGATAAGGCCATGACACTCTTCTGGCAGCACGGCTATGAAGCCACCTCTCTCGCCGATTTAGTGGAAGCGACGGGCGCCAAAGCTCCTACGCTCTACGCGGAATTTGTGAATAAAGAGGGGTTGTTTCGCGCGGTGCTGGATCGCTACATCTCCCGCTTTGCCGCCAAACACGAAGCGCTTCTTTTTGACGAAGAGAAAAGCGTCGACACGGCGTTACGCGATTACTTCACCGCCGTCGCGACCTGCTTCACCAGTAAAGAGACGCCGGCAGGCTGTTTTATGATCAATACCTCCGCGGCGCTGGCGGCGGCGTCAACCGACATCGCCAATACCGTTAAGTCGCGGCACGCGATGCAGGAACAGACCCTTACGCAATTTCTGCAGCAGCGACAGCTGCGCGGCGAACTCCCGGCAGACGGCGACGTGCGTCAGTTGGCCCAGTTCCTGAACTGCATATTACAAGGCATGTCTATAAGCGCCCGTGAAGGCGCTGACTTCACTAAAATCATGCAAATCGCCGAGACCACGCTGCGTCTGTGGCCCCGGGTTCTTCAGCGCTAAGACCTCGCTTACCGGTGGGCTCCCACCGGTTCCCTCCCCCTTAATCCCTACATAAAGCAATGTTTTCAGTCATTTATTTTGTTCATTTCGCGAGAATGATATTGATAACAATAATCAATACGGGCAAAATTCGGTCTTAAACGTTTCTGTATATTTCACCGTGTAACAACCGGTACGCCCGTACCGAATAACGAAAACAACGATATCGTAAGCCCTTAATAATTCGAGTGGCAGAACAAGGAACTTGTGCCTTGAACTGCGCTAGCGCTGGCCCCATAGGGCGAGGCCGCAGGCCGAGTAACGCGCCTGCAGCTTGAAGAATGACGGGTATAAACTCATAAAAGGAATGAGCATGAACAAGCGTCTCTGGGTGCTTAACCCACTGCTGCTGGCAACCGCCCTGCCCGCCTGGGCCGCTGATGACAGCATGATCGTCAGCGCTAACCGAACGCACCGTACCGTCGCTGAAATGGCCCAGACCACCTGGGTTATCGAAGGCCAGGAAATTGAACAGCAGGTTCAGGGCGGTAAAGAATTCAAAGACGTGCTGGCACAGCTGATCCCGGGCATCGACGTCAGCAGCCAGGGACGTACCAACTACGGCATGAATATGCGCGGCCGTGCGATCGTCGTCCTGATTGACGGCGTTCGCCTTAACTCCTCCCGTACCGACAGCCGCCAGCTAGACTCTATCGATCCGTTTAACATTGAACACATCGAGGTGATTTCCGGCGCAACATCCCTGTACGGCGGCGGCAGTACCGGCGGCCTGATTAATATCGTCACCAAAAAGGGCCAACAGGAGCGCCAGGTCGATCTGGAGCTGGGGGGGAAATCCGGTTTTGCCAACAGCAACGACCATGATGAACGCGTGGCTGCTGCGGTAAGCGGCGGCACTGACCACGCATCAGGTCGTTTATCGGTCGCTTATCAGCGTTTTGGCGGCTGGTATGACAGTAACCACGATGCGCTGCTCCTTGATAATACCCAGACCGGGCTTCAGCATTCCGATCGTCTGGATGTGATGGGAACGGGAACCATTGAGATTGACGAGAACCGCCAGCTGCAGCTGGTTACGCAGTACTATAAAAGCCAGGGCGACGATTACGGCCTGTACCTGGGGAAAAATATGTCGGCGGTGACCGGCGATGGCAAAGCTTTTACCACCGACGGTCTGAATTCCGACCGCGTCCCCGGCACCGAACGCCACCTGATTAGCCTGCAGTACTCCGATGCCGATTTCCTCGGTCAGAACCTGGTCAGTCAGGTCTATTACCGCGATGAATCCCTCACCTTTTATCCTTTCCCAACGCTTAGCAAAGGCCAGGTCAGCAGCTTCTCGTCTTCAAAGCAGGATACCGATCAGTATGGCGCGAAGATCACCCTGAATAGCCAACCGCTGGACGGCTGGGACCTGACCTGGGGAGTCGACGCGGACCATGAAACCTTCAACGCCAATCAGATGTTCTTCGATTTGGGCCAGTCGATGTCTTCCGGCGGCCTGAACAATCAGGCCATCTTCACCACTGGCCGTTACCCGGGCTACAGCATCACCAACCTGGCGCCGTTCCTGCAGTCCAGCTATGACCTGAACGATATCTTCACTATCAGCGGCGGCGTGCGTTATCAGTGGACGGAAAACCGGGTCGATGATTTTGTCGGCTATGCCCAGCAACAGGATGTCGCCAGCGGCAAGGTTAGCTCGGCGGATGCCATTCCGGGCGGAAAAACCGATTACGATAACTTCCTCTTTAACGCCGGGATTGTGGCGCATCTCACCGACCGTCAGCAGACCTGGTTTAACTTCTCCCAGGGCGTTGAGCTGCCGGATCCGGGCAAATACTACGGCATCGGTAAATACGGCGCGGCGGTCAACGGCCATCTTCCGCTGCTCTCAAGCGTGAACGTAGGCGATTCGCCGCTACAGGGGATTAAAGTTAACTCCTACGAACTGGGCTGGCGCTACACCGGCGATAATTTGCGCACCCAGCTGGCGGCTTACTATTCGACCTCCGATAAGACGATTGTCGTTAACCGTACCGATATGACCATCGATGTGCAGTCCGATAAGCGCCGTATTTATGGCGTAGAGGGCGCGGTGGATTACTACTTCCCGAACAGCGACTGGAGCGCAGGGGCTAACTTTAACGTGCTGAAATCCCAGGTGAAGAGTGACGGTAGCTGGCAGAAGTGGGACGTCACTCTCGCCTCGCCGTCAAAAGCCACCGCCTGGGTTGGCTGGGCGCCGGAGCCGTGGTCGCTGCGGGTACAGAGCCAGCAGGTGTTTGATATAAGCGATGCCAGCGGCAATAAGCTCGATGGTTACAATACCGTGGACTTTATCGGTAGCTACGCGCTCCCTGTCGGCAAGCTGACCTTCAGCATCGAGAACCTGCTTAATGAAGATTATGTCACCGTCTGGGGCCAGCGCGCGCCGCTGCTCTACAGCCCGACCTACGGCAGCAGTTCTTTATACGAGTATAAAGGGCGCGGCCGTACCTTCGGTCTGAACTACGCGCTGAGCTTCTGATAAAAAAAGCCCCTCGGCCTGAGTGCCTGAGGGGCTAATAAAGATAAACATCTTTTTTACGCTTTGTTAGTCAGAATCAGTTGACCATTGCTGTCCAGCGGGATTTGCGTGCCTGGATCGCGATCCATCCGGATTTTGCCCTGCTGGTCGCCGATTTTGTAAGTGACGTCATAACCGAGCATTTTTTCCGATTTGTCATACACCGTTTTGCAGCGCTGCTGCGTGGTGGTGTAGGTATCCCCTTCCTGCATTGAGCCCTGAATCTGG
This sequence comes from Klebsiella sp. BDA134-6, assembly GCF_015601345.1. Taxonomy (NCBI): domain Bacteria; kingdom Pseudomonadati; phylum Pseudomonadota; class Gammaproteobacteria; order Enterobacterales; family Enterobacteriaceae; genus Klebsiella; species Klebsiella sp. BDA134-6. The sequence goes on along the minus strand of NZ_CP064784.1, from coordinate 2,328,640 downwards.
TTACCGGCATAGCCGCCGCCCAGCGCGCCCACTACGGTGGCAACGTCACGGCCGCGCCCACCGCCGAACTGATGACCAATAACCCCACCGGCCACCGCGCCTAAGACGGAACCGGCGATGCGGTTTTCATCCTGCACCGGTCGACGATGGGTCACGGTAACGTTACGGCACTCCTGACGCGGGGTTTTGACGCTCTCTTTTATCGGCGTACTGGACACTACCTGTGCATACTGCGGGCCGCGGTCTAACACGTTAAGACCGGCAACAGCTGCGACGCCCAGCGCGGCAGCCACGCCAATTCCTATACCCGCCAACATTGATTTATTCACGGGACTTCCTCCTTCGTTGCTATTGCCTTTAATTTTGCAACCCAGCCATCAGGCTTGCAAATAAGAAAGCGGATGAAAAGTGCGTGAACGTACGGCAAATCAATGGGATTCGGAGGAATCCGAGAGGGTTTTCCGGGAAGGACAGGAGGATATTCTGCCGATTGATCTCATCATTCGTCAGGAAAACGGGCGGTCAAAACCTTCCGGCTTTGCCGCCCATAGACATTAATGCAGCTTCAGACGCGGACGAATAATGCGGTTGATACGTCCTACCAGCATCATCAGGCCGGTTTTAAAGTAACCGTGCAGCGCAATCTGGTGCATGCGATACAGAGAGATATAGACGAAACGCGCAATACGCCCTTCGATCATCATTGAACCACGCATCAGATTGCCCATCAGGCTGCCAACGGTGGAGTAGTTAGAGAGCGACACCAGCGAGCCGTGATCTTTATAGGTATAAGCTTTCAGCGGCTTACCTTTCATCTGCGCCAGAATATTATGCAGAGCGCAGGTCGCCATCTGGTGCGCAGCCTGAGCGCGCGGCGGGACAAAACCGCCTTCCGGACGGGCGCAGGAGGCGCAGTCGCCGATAGCGTAGATATCCGCGTCGCGAGTCGTTTGCAGGGTCGGCTCAACCACCAGCTGGTTAATACGGTTGGTTTCCAGACCGCCGATCTCTTTCATAAAGTCCGGCGCTTTAATCCCCGCCGCCCACACCATCAGGTCAGCGTGGATAAATTCGCCTTCCTTCGTATGCAGGCCATTAGCATCAGCGCTGGTGACCATGGTTTTGGTCAGTACGCGAACGCCAAGCTTGGTCAGCTCGCTGTGCGCGGCGCCGGAAATGCGCGGCGGCAGCGCGGGCAGAATGCGCTCGCCGGCTTCAACCAGCGTGACGTTCAGGGCTTCATTGGTCAGTCCTTTATAGCCGTAGCTGTGCAGCTGCTTCACCGCGTTATGCAGCTCGGCCGACAGCTCGACGCCGGTCGCGCCGCCGCCGACGATGGCGATATTCACCTTGCCGTTCGCCCCGAGATTCGCCGAATACTTGAGGAACAGATCCAGCATTTCCTGATGGAAACGACGCGCCTGATGTGGATTATCGAGGAAGATACAGTTCTCTTTCACGCCTGGCGTGTTGAAGTCGTTCGAGGTACTTCCCAACGCCATCACCAGCGTGTCGTAAGGTAGCTTACGCTCGGGCACCAGCAGCTCGCCCTTCTCGTTATGCAGCTCGGCGAGGGTGATAGTTTTGGTTTCGCGGTTAATATCCACCACCGACCCCAGCTGGAACTGGAAGTCGTGGTTACGGGCGTGAGCAAGATAGCTTAACGCGTCTACACCTTCATCAAGTGAACCGGTCGCCACTTCATGCAGCAGCGGTTTCCACAGGTGGCTGTGATTACGATCAACCAGCGTAATTTTGGCCTTTTTATTACGGCCCAGCTTTTTCCCTAACTGGGTAGCCAGCTCCAGCCCACCGGCACCACCACCCACAATCACTATTTTTTTCAATGGTGTAGTCACGCGACCCCCTAAAATTATTAACCAATTGTTAATTAAAAGTTATACATATAACCTTTAATTAACAACAGGTTACGGCAGTGAAACCATTCAGCGGGATCGAGAATAACATGAACGGTGCATTGGTCATACCAAAATTGATATGCATCAAGTTTTACTGCATATTTTTTGAGCGTCAAATCGCAAAATGGATAAAAAAAGCCCGCGATGTTGGCACATCGCGGGCCGGGAGGAGATCAGCCGAGGGTTTTAAAGGCCTTTATTCGCTGCAGATGCGGGGAGATATTTTTAAATTTGTGGGTCTGCTCTTCATCCCAGATTATCTCATAGTATTGGTGCAGCAGGTCCGCCGAACGCTGGCTATTCAGCGCTTCGTCCTGGCGCGACAGCACCACCAGGCAACGGTCGCGGTTTTTTTCGCGGAAATTGTTAACGCACTTGGTAGCGATATCCGCATACTCTTCCGGCCGATCAATCTTCCCTTCCATGTTTTCATTGGGAAACAGATTCGGGTTGAAAATGGCCTGACGGATATCGCAAAGAAAGCCAATTCGCTCCGCCCAGAAGCCGCCAAGACCCACGCCGCAAATCAGCGGCCGATCGTCGGCACTCAGCTGCAGCATCTTATCGACCTCTTTTAATAAATGCTGCATATCATGTTTGGGATGCCGCGTGCTGTAGCTAATCAACCGAACATCGGGGTCAATAAACTGAAGCTGAAGCACCTTCTCATGGTTACCGGGGCTGTTTGAGTCAAAACCATGTAAATAGATAATCATCGCATCCTCACCAGACAACAACGCCTTTCAGGTTTATTACGCGGATTTCGCCTCTTGCCAGCGCGCGTGAAGCTGCTCAAGCTGCGCGCTGATCGTCTTCCAGCGGGCGGAATCCCTTAACGCCTGACGGCTAAAGGAACCTTTATGATACAATTTCGTAACACGCTCTGCTTTGATCGGCGACAGGTTATCCAGCACGCTGACCGCACCCTTACGATTATTGCAGACAAGGATCATATCGCAACCCGCATCCAGCGATGCCTGGCCGCGCTCGGCATAGCTGCCCATAATCGCCGCCCCTTCCATTGAGAGATCGTCAGAGAAGATGACCCCATCGAAGCCCAGCTCGCCGCGCAGGACCGTTTTTAGCCAATGCGCGGAGCCGCTGGCCGGACGCGGGTCAACGTCGCTGTAAATGACGTGGGCGGGCATGATGGCATCCAGCCGCTGCTCGCCGATCAGCGTACGGAAAATGGACATATCTCTGGCGCGGATTTCCGCTTGCGCGCGCGGATCGCGCGGCGTCTCTTTATGGGAATCGGCCGTCACCGCCCCGTGTCCCGGAAAGTGCTTACCGGTAGTTTTCATACCCGCGGCGTGCATGCCGTCAATAAAATGACGAGCTATCGCCAGGGCTTTGTCAGGATCGTCGTGATAAGAACGCTCGCCAATAGCGGCGCTGATATGCCCAACGTCCAGCACCGGCGCAAAGCTGATATCAATATCCATGGCGATCATTTCGCTGGCCATCAGCCAGCCGGCCTCTGCGGCTAGCTTACCGCCCTCCTCCATGCCGAGCAGCGCGGCGAAGGACTGCGCTGCGGGAAGACGAGTAAAGCCTTCACGAAAACGCTGCACGCGCCCGCCTTCCTGGTCTACCGCCACCACCAGATGGTTGCGCGAAGCCTCGCGGATCTGGCGAACCAACTCGCGCAGCTGCGCGGGATCGTGATAGTTGCGGGTAAACAGTATCAGCCCGCCAACCAAAGGATGCGCCAGAATCTCACGCTCTTCCGCATCCAGTTCAAAACCTTCGACATCCAACATTACCGGACCCACACCCACCTCTCTTATCCTTTTACTTTTTGTCTAACTGGCGCCATACCTCATCCGCCAGCGCAATAAACTGCCGGTCGCCGGTTTGCTGCCAACGCCGCTCGTACCAGCCCGCCATCAGTAGCTGCACCCACGGACGCCAGCGCTGAATTTGCCGCCAGAGCTGATGCTCATCAATGCTCGCCAGTCTCGCGTATTCTGCAGCTAGCCGACGTTGCGCGACGGGATCGATCCACACTGCCGCCAGCTCCAGCGCGATATCGCCATCGCCCGCATACTCCCAGTCAATCAGCCGCAGTCCCGACTCGCCGTGAACGATGTTGCCCGCATGGACATCCATATGTAACGGGGCGAGGCGCAGCGGCTGAGGCTCGCCGCGGCGCAGCAGGCGTTTATGCCAGCGCAGCCAACTCGGCGTACGCCGCGCGGGGCTGCACTGTTGCCAGTACAACTCAAGCAGCGGCCGCAGCGCGATACGCCAGCCAAAGCACGGCTGCCGGTGCAGATGATACAGTAACCCTGCGAGCGCCGGACACTCCGGTAATGCGTCAACCACGTCGCCTGAGCAATATTCCACCACCATCCAGGCGGGAGAATAAAAGACCGGCGCAGGCGCTAACGAATCGGGAAGGCGTGACAGGACGTGATATTGACGGCGAAAGTCGCTGGCCGGCGCACGCGGATCGTGCGGCTGGCGCAGCACCCGCTTTTGCCGACCATCGCTGAGAATGCAGCTGCCGCCGCTCAGCCCGTTTTGGGCCTGCGCGGCGGCAGGCGTATAGCGCGGGAAAAAGCGCGACAGCACTTCGTCGCGCGTGAGCTTATTGTTGCTGAACAGCACCTTTACCTGACCAGATAATTTCGCCGGTCTGTACCAGCATTAGCTGCATTTTCAGCTCAGGGGAATTGACGTTACCGGTCGCGTTGGAATAGAGCACGTACTGTGCGCCAACGGTACGCGCAATGCCCATCGCTTTGCTGCGGCTGCCTAGGCTATCCTGCGGCGACAGGCCAAGCTGCTGTTTGGCTACGCCCAGCTGCTGCTGCGAGACAAGGGTGAATTTCCCATTGCCTTCCAGCGCGTTGCGCAGCGCCGTGGTGGCCTCACCGGCATTCAGGGTGCCGTTGGTACGGTTATTGACGCTGTCGACCAGCAAAATGCTCCCCGCATTCACGCCGCTGGCCTGCAGCATCTGCCCGATCATCGGCTGCACCGCGGAACTCCAGTCAAAGTGACGTACGCGCGGCGCTGGCTGGGCTGGCTGCTCGCCGTGTTCAATCGGCCCCGGCTGCGTAGGGATCGCGGGAATAGTCGGCACAGTCGGCTGCGGCTGAACTGGCTGCTGCGGCTTCGGCTGCGCTTCCTCAACGGGAGCGGGTTCCTGACGTTGCCCCACACATCCGGCAAGGAATATCGCCAGTGCGGTAACTAATGCATAGCGACATAATTTAATCATTACGATTACCTCTTACAGATAAAGATAAAGTCGGGCTTTGTGCGCCCCCAGAATATTGGCGCTGCCATACAGCGTGACGGAAGAGTGTGCCGGAACCGTTATACTGCGCGCCGGATCCAGCGGATGCATTTCCAGCCCCCTGGCGTCATACCAGAAAAAGCGATAATGCACGGTCACCGGCACCTGGCGTTCATTGAATAATCTTGTGGTCGCCGTCGCCTGAATCTCGGATGCGGTCACCGTCGGTACTTCAGCGCTAATTCCCGCTGCCAGTACGTTTGATTCCATCACCAGACTTTGCCGATCGCTGACCGGAATTTCCGGATGCGAACCGCACCCGGCCAGTAACGTCACGGCCAGAAGTGCGCCGAAATGGGCTGCGCGCATGGATGTTAACCTTTATGAGCCAGCATCGGGCCTAATGGACGGCCGCCCAGCAGGTGCATATGGATATGGTACACCTCCTGGCCCCCGTGGCGATTGCAGTTGACGATCAGGCGATAGCCATCGTCGGCAAGCCCCTCGTCGCGGGCGATTTTCGCCGCAACGGTCATCATACGTCCCAGGGCAAGCTCGTGCTCTGTGGTCACATCGTTGACGGTGGGAATCAGGATATTGGGAACGATTAGGATATGGGTTGGTGCCTGCGGAGAGATGTCGCGAAAAGCGGTAACCAGCTCATCCTGATATACCACATCCGACGGGATCTCCCGGCGAATGATTTTGCTGAAAATCGTTTCTTCTGCCATGACTGATTCCTTAATAATTTTTATACCGTGCTCTGGCCTGCCTCTGCAGGTAAACGCGGATGCACAGGATTCCCCTAAGAGTATGAGCGAGTTACTCCCCCTCTTTCAACCTGAATGCGTTTTTTCTTGCGCGACAAAGCGCTTAGCTGCTGATGGATTAAGCGTTTCTCAGCGGCATGCGGTGCAGCACCCGCGAAAGCAGCCTGCGGACCGCTATTTTTACCCTTGTTTACACATTAAATATTAATGCGTATATTTCTCATTTGCATTCATAACGCAAACAGTGCGTTGACAATCGACCGTGGCCATAGCGCCGCAGCGAATAACGACTATCACATGATCAAGGGCTTATGATGTCTCTCTCCACCAATCCCCGGGATAGGCGAACCGCGCCGTCCCTGCTTGCTGTGGGCATAACGCTGGCGCTGTTTCCAACCTTAGCCAGGCAGCCGGCGCCTCCGAAGACATTATCATTGTAGAAGGTTCCTCAGATAGCGCCTCGGATACACAAGAACAGGACTACAGCGTCAGAACTACCTCAGCCGGGACCAAAATGGAGATGACCCAGCGCGATATTCCGCAGTCGGTCAGCATCATCACCGGGCAGCGGATGCGGGATCAACAACTACAAACCCTGGGCGATGTGATGGAACATACCATGGGAATCAGCGGCAGCCAGGCGGATTCCGACCGCACCAGCTACTACTCCCGCGGTTTTGAGATAGACAACTATATGGTCGATGGCATTCCAACCTGGTTTGAATCCCGCTGGAATCTGGGCGACGCGCTTTCCGATATGGCTCTCTTCGAACGGGTTGAGGTCGTGCGCGGCGCTAACGGCCTGCTGACCGGCACCGGCAATCCTGCCGCGTCGATCAATATGATCCGCAAGCACGCGACCAGCCGGGAGTTCAAGGGAGAGGTCACGGCGGAGTACGGCAGTTGGAATAAGCAGCGCTACGTTGCTGATATGCAGAGCCCGCTAATGGACGATGGCAGCGTAAGGGCGCGCATTATCGCGGGTTATCAAAACAATGACTCATGGCTGGATCGCTACAACAGCGAAAAAACGTTCTTCTCCGGCATTATTGATGCCGATCTCGGTACATCGACCACTTTATCCGCTGGCTACGAGTATCAGCGTATCGACGTGAATAGCCCGACATGGGGCGGCCTGCCGCGCTGGAATACCGATGGCAGCAACAACCGCTATGACCGCGCCCGCAGTACCGCCCCGGATTGGGCCTATAACGATAAAGAGATCAACAAAGTCTTCATCACGCTGAAACAGCGCTTTGCCGAGACCTGGCAGGCGACGATGAATGCCACCCATTCCGAGGTCAAATTCGATAGCAAAATGATGTACGTGGACGCGTACGTCAATAAAGCGACCGGAATGCTGGTGGGCCCTTATAGCAGCTACGGTCCGGGCTATGATTACGTCGGCGGTACCGGCTGGAACAGCGGCAAGCGTAAGGTCGACGCCGTTGACCTGTACGCCGACGGCGGCTACGACCTGTTTGGTCGCCAGCACAACCTGATGGTCGGCGCCAGCTACAGCAAGCAAAATAACCGCTATTTCAGCGCCTGGGCCAACGTGTTCCCCGATGAGATTGGCAGCTTCAATAACTTTAATAGCAGTAATTTCCCGGAGACCAACTGGGGCCCGCAGAGCCTGGCGCAGGACGATACCACGAGAATGAAATCGGTATATGCCGCGACGCGTTTTTCCCTGCTTGACCCGCTGCATCTCATCGTTGGCATCCGCTATAACAACTGGAGTATCGCGACGTTGACTTACAACATGGAGAAAAACCATACCACGCCCTACGCCGGGCTGGTTTATGACATCAACGACAACTGGTCGGCCTACACCAGTTATACCTCCGTGTTCCAGCCGCAGAACAAGCGCGACAGTTCGGGTAAATACCTGACCCCAATTACCGGAAACAACTATGAAGTGGGCCTGAAGTCCGACTGGATGGACAGCCGTTTAACGACCACTCTCGCCCTCTTCCGCATTGAGCAGGATAATCTTGGCCAGGCGACCGGCGGGCAAATCCCGGGCAGCAACGGCGAAGCCGCCTATAAAACCGTCGATGGTACCGTGAGCAAAGGGGTAGAGTTTGAAATCAACGGCGCGCTCACCGATAACTGGCAGATGACCTTCGGGGCGACGCGTTTTGTCGCTGAAGACAATGAAGGCAATGCGGTGAACCCTAACCTACCGCGTACCAGCGTCAAGCTGTTTACCCGCTACCGTCTGCCGGTAATGCCTGAGCTGATCATCGGCGGCGGCGTAAACTGGCAGAACCGGGTATATAAAGATACCGCTACGCCGTACGGGACATTCCGTGCGGAACAGGGCAGCTACGCGCTGGTGGATGTGTTCACGCGTTATCAGGTCACTAAAAACTTTGCTGTGCAGGGGAACGTCAACAACCTGTTAGACAAAACCTACGACACCAATATAGATGGTTCAATCGTCTACGGTGAACCACGCAACTTCAGCATAACGGCCAGCTATCAATTCTGATAAGCAGTCAGCGTCACGGGAGCCGCCGGGTTCCCTTTTTTGTGCCGGCTGCCCATTAAAAAAGGCAGCCAGTTGGCTGCCTTAGTCTCCCCTAATCACAACTTAGTTGCTGCGGATGTATTCATCCATTTCAGTTTTCAGGTTATCGGATTTGGTACCGAAAATAGCCTGAACGCCTGAACCTGCAACAACCACGCCTGCGGCACCCAGTTTTTTCAGGCCAGCCTGATCAACTTTCGCCACATCCGCTACGCTCACGCGCAGACGGGTGATACATGCGTCAAGGTTAGTAATGTTCTCTTTACCGCCGAAAGCGGCAATCAGTGCCGGAGCCATTTCGCTGGTTGCGCCAGCTTTGCTGTCTTCGGTTGCATCTTCACGACCCGGGGTTTTCAGATCCAGCGCTTTGATCAGCACGCGGAACACCACGTAGTAAACGATCGCATAGCAGATGCCGACTATCGGGAACAGCCACAGTTTGCTGCTGTTGCCGGACAGTACGATGAAGTCGATCAGACCATGAGAGAACGAAGTACCGTCACGCATACCCAGCAGGATACAGATCGGGAAGGCCAGGCCTGCCAGAATCGCATGGATAACGTACAGGATCGGCGCAACGAACATAAAGGAGAACTCGATCGGCTCGGTGATACCGGTCAGGAACGAGGTCAGCGCTGCGGAGATCATGATACCGCCCACTTTTGCGCGGTTTTCTGGTTTAGCAGAGTGCCAGATAGCGATAGCAGCGGCCGGCAGACCGTACATTTTGAACAGGAAGCCGCCGGACAGTTTGCCCGCGGTCGGGTCGCCTGCCATGTAGCGCGGAATATCGCCGTGGAAGACCTGACCGGCTGCGTTGGTGTATTCACCAATCTGCATCTGGAAAGGAACGTTCCAGATGTGGTGCAGACCAAACGGCACCAGGCAGCGTTCAATGAAGCCGTAGATACCGAACGCCACAACCGGGTTCTGGTAAGCAGCCCACTGGGAGAAAGTTTGGATTGCGGTACCGATCGGCGGCCAGATAAAGGACAGGATCACACCAGTGAAGATCGCTGCCAGACCGGAGATAATTGGCACAAAACGCTTGCCCGCAAAGAAGCCCAGATACTCAGGCAATTTGATGCGGTAGAAGCGGTTGAACATGTACGCTGCGATGGCACCGGAGATAATACCGCCGAGTACGCCAGTATCCGCCAGGTGTTTAGCCGCAATCTCTTCAGCAGGTAAATGCAGGACCAGAGGTGCAACCACGGACATGGTTTTCACCATGATGCCGTAAGCGACGACCGATGCCAGAGCGGATACGCCGTCGTTGTTAGTGAAGCCAAGTGCGACACCGATAGCAAAGATCAGCGGCATGTTAGCGAAGACCGAACCGCCCGCTTCCGCCATGACGTGGGAAACTACGGCTGGCAGCCAGCTGAAGTTTGCGGAACCGACGCCCAGCAGGATACCTGCGATAGGCAGTACGGATACCGGCAGCATCAGCGATTTACCGACCTTCTGCAGGTTAGCAAATGCATTCTTAAACATAATTGAGAGTGCTCCTGAGTATTTGGTGCTTTTTTACGTTTTCACGCATTGGCCCGGGGGGAGAACCGCGCCGTGGACAGGACATCTAAGCGCCCTTTATTTATTACACAGAGTAAAATAATTACCGGGATGATTGTTTGACGGCTATCACGTTTCAATCAGACATCCATTAAAAACTTACATTGGTTTACATAAATCGTGTCTGAATGTTGCCAAAAAACCTTCACCGCCCCATTTGTGGCGGTGAACTTTACTCGCTTTGGCTATTAATTACGAGCCTTAAAATAATAAGCAATATCAGAGAGGTTGTAGCCGGGAGGGGTCGATATGAAAAAGCGTAGCGAAATTTTCAGTGGTCTGTTGCGCCAGCTGCTCTAGCGACACGCCCTTAAGCACCGCCATATACTCGGCGACGTCCCTGACCAGGGCCGGCTGGTTCTCTTTACCGCGATGCGGTACCGGCGCCAGATACGGTGAATCGGTCTCCACCAGCAGGCGATCGAGAGGGACATAGCGCGCAGCATCGCGAAGCTGCTCCGCATTACGGAATGTCACAATGCCGGAAAACGAGATATAGAACCCCATATCCAAAAGCTTACCCGCGGTCTCCCTATCCTCAGTGAAACAGTGTAGTACGCCACCGCAATCCGTCACTTTTTCTTCGCGTAAAATTTCCAGCGTATCGGCGCGGGCATCGCGGGTGTGAACGATAACCGGCTTATTCAGCTCCCGGCCTATACGGATATGATCGCGAAAAGACGCCTGCTGACGGGCTTTCGTTTCCGGCGTGTAGAAATAATCGAGCCCGGTTTCGCCCATCGCGACCACGCCGTCCTCTGCGGCGAGTTTGCGCAGCTCTTCAACGTCATACTCTTCATCCTGGTTTAACGGATGCACGCCGCAGGAGAAAACGACGTCGTGACGCTGGCCTACCAGTTCGCGCATACCGCGGTATCCCGGCAGCGTCGTGGCAACCGCCAGGCAAAATTTCACATCGCGCGCGGCGGCCTTTGCCAGCACATCGTCCACATCTTTATGCAGCGCTTGATAATCCAGGCCATCGAGATGGCAATGGGAGTCGACTAAAAACATGATGTCTCTCTCAGAGATGGGATACGGGAAGGACCGCCCCGGGTTGCAGGTAATGTTCCCAGCGCAGAAGGCGCTCGGTTAGCAGCAGTTCGCGATTAATGCCGACCACGTTTAGCAACTGCTCGCGGCAGGCGCTGACGTCACGCGCGATCGCCTGCAGGCGCGCCGCCGGCAGCGCCGCGGCCAGCTGATTCACCAGAGGCCAGACATCAGGATTGCTGATAAGCGTAATCCCCTGCTGCCTTTTTTGCGCGTCGACCAGCAGCGATGCCAGCCAGTGCAGGCGAATCGCGGCCTGCTCATGGTTCAAAATCGGCAACAGCGTCAGCCAGTCGCCGTGGGTTAAAATATTTCCGAGGATCTGGCAAAGCTGCTGGCGTGGTGCCCAGTGTGCATCCTGAAGCAGATCCAGCGCCGCCGCTGGCGCGTTGGCGCTCAGACGCAGCGCTGCGAGAAGCGCGTCTTGTGACATTGTCACTTCACGCTCTAACCACGCCAGTGCGTAGCGTTCTGAAGGCGGAGCGAGGTGATATAACCGACAGCGGCTGCGCAGCGTCGCCAGCAGGCGAGCAGGTTCCTGACAGACAAGGAAGAACCAGGTATTCTCCGGCGGCTCCTCCAGCGTTTTCAACAGCGCGTTTGCCGCCGCATCCGTCAGTATGGCGGCATCGCCGATCCACACCACCTTCGCGCCGCCCAGTCGGGCATGTTCATAGAGCTTTTCGCTCACTTCGCGCACGGCATCGATCCCGAGCGAGCTCTTTCCCTTTTCTGGGGTCAACGCATAATAATCAGGATGGGTGCCGGCCTGCATCAGCTGGCAGCTATGGCAATGACCGCAGCTTTTATGCCCTTCCGGCTGGCGGCACATCAGAAAGCGACAAAGCGCATAAATCAGCGCATCGCTCCCCATGCCCGGCAGCGCCTGAACCATTAGCGCATGGTGGCCGCGCCCCGCCTGATAGCTGGCAACCAGCTGTTCAAAGGGCGGGCGTAACCACGGATACCATTTCATGCGCCTTGCTCCGCGACCCATTGATTCACTACCGCACGAATGTCGCGCTCCACGGCCTCTAGCGGCTGGGTAGCGTCAACGGTGCGTATAGTGGCATCCTGCGCCGCCAGTTCAAGGTAGCGGGCACGAGTACGATTAAAGAAATCCAGTGACTCCTGCTCGATTCGGTCAAGTTCGCCTCGGGCGCGGGCGCGCTTAAGACCGACTTCCGGAGTCACGTCAAGGTAAAGCGTAAGATGGGGACGAAAGTCCCCCAGTACCGCGTCACGCAGGGTCGCCAGCATCGTTTGATCAATTCCGCGACCGCCACCCTGATAGGCCTGAGTTGAGAGATCGTGACGATCGCCAATGACCCACTGACCGCGGGCCAGAGCGGGTTTGATAACCGTCTCCACCAACTGCACGCGCGCCGCGTAAAACATCAGCACTTCCGCTTTATCATTAATCACTTCATCGCCGGTGGACTGAATATCCAGCACCAGGCTGCGCAGCTTCTCGGCCAGAATGGTGCCGCCCGGTTCGCGGGTAAACACCATATCGCTTACGCCCAGCTGTTTTAGCGTCTCTACCACACAATTACGCGCGGTAGTTTTCCCTGCGCCCTCCAGGCCCTCGATGACGATATAGTTACTGCGCATTTTTTTCCTTAAGTACTTTCAAATAGTCCTGAACCGAGCGGTTATGACTGGCCAGGTTAGTGTTAAACGTATGCCCGCCCTTACCGTCCGCGACAAAATAAAGGTACGGCGTTTTCGCCGGATGCGCGGCGGCGTTTAGCGAGGCCTCACCCGGTGCGGCGATAGGTCCCGGCGGCATGCCGTTTATGACGTAGGTATTGTAAGCGGTCGGAGTTTCCAGGTCTTTACGTGTCAACTTGCCATTATAACTCTCACCCATCCCGTAAATCACGGTCGGATCGGTTTGCAGACGCATACCGATACGTAAACGGTTGATAAATACCGATGCGACACGGTCGCGCTCGTCCGCTATCGCCGTCTCTTTTTCGATAATCGAGGCCATTGTCAGCAGCTGGTTCTTATCGTGATACGGCAGATTCTCCATCCGCCCTTCCCAGGCTTTATCGACCGCGGCAACCATCTTCTGATGCGCTCGCTTAAGGATGGCCACATCGCTGGTATTGGCGGTATACATCCAGGTATCCGGCCAGAACCAGCCTTCAACCCAATCAGGATGCTCAAGATCAAGAGCCTTCGCGACGGTTTCATAGCTGTCATCCGCCAACGTATGCTTGACGTAAGGCGCATCGCGCAGCTGGCGCAGGTAATCGCTCACCCGCATCCCTTCAACGAAGCGCAGCGGAAACTGCGCCTCTTTGCCGCTGGCCAGCAGCTGCAGCATCTGGCGGACCGTCATATCAGGCGTGAAGCGATAGGTCCCGGCTTTAAAATGGGAGAGCTCAGGCTCGATGCGCAGCAGCCACTGGAAAACCCGCGGTCGGTTAATGACTTTATCCCTATACAGCTGTTGCCCAAGCGCCAGGCGCCCCGTTCCGGTGGCAAGAGTGAAGATAGTCTCTTCTTTAATCAGCAACTTGCTATCCGCCAGCTGGCGAACTTTCCACATACCGATGCCCGCGGCGATGCCCAGCACCACCACCATCAGCAGGATGAAACGTAACATTTTCTTCATGACTAATCAGACAGCTCACACAAAGGGGCTAAAAAATGGTAAAGCTCGCGGGTGGACCAACATTTATCATTCCAGCGGCGAACAGGCACCAGCGGCATTAATGCGTTACAGACCACGACCTCATCGGCTTCGCGTAACGCCTCGGGGCGCATGGTGGCTTCGACAACGCGAAACGGCGATGGTGCCAGCTTAGCGAGAATGTACTGGCGCATAATACCGTTGACCCCCGCCTGATCGAGGCGCGGGGTAAAGACGTCGGATCCTTTACGCCAGAATACGTTCGCGGCACAGCATTCCGTAAGCCACCCGTCGCTGTCAAGGACCAGTGCCTCATCGGCGTCCGTCTGCTCAAGATGAGAACGAATCAGCACCTGCTCCAACCGGTTAAGGTGCTTGAGTCCGGCGAGTGAAGGGTTTCGTCCCAGCCTGACAGGACTCAGCGACAGGGAAATCCCCTCCTCGCGCCAGCGCAGATAGTGGGCCGGCCAGGGCGACACGCTGAGAATTCTTGTGGGATTGACACAGCCCGCGGCGCTATAGCCGCGGCCGCCCGCTCCGCGGGTGATGATGACCTTCAGCACGCCATCCTGATGAGGCTGCGCCAGACGCGCCATCTCCTGCGCTAATAGCGCCCAGTCGCCATAGGGGATAAAGAGCTTTTCACAGGTCGTCTGCAGGCGATCCAGATGGGCTGAGAGCAGTTGAACCTGGCCTCTGAGGATGCGCGCAGTGGTAAAGCAGCCATCGCCAAACTGCACGCCGCGATCGTTCACCGCGAGCGTTTCGCTTTCAGCGCCATTGATTAAAAACATAAAAGACTCCTTATCGCTGGCCGGTTAGTTTCGCAGGAGGAGAGACATTGAACAAGCGGAGAAAACCGAATAAAAAAGGCCCGACAAGCGGGCCAATTTTCGATGGGCATTGACGTAAACTGGGATGTTACGTCAGGCGCGCATCACACCTTTTTAAAGATTAGCGAGCCGTTAGTGCCGCCGAAGCCGAAGGAGTTACACAGGGTATACTCCAGACCGCTTACCTGACGCGCTTCGTGCGGGACGAAGTCCAGATCGCAACCTTCATCCGGGTTATCCAGGTTGATGGTTGGCGGAACAGCGCCATCGCGCAGCGCGAGGATGGAGTAGATAGACTCTACTGCGCCCGCTGCACCGAGCAGGTGACCGGTCATTGACTTAGTCGAGCTCACCATTACGCGGCTGGCAGCGTCACCGAAGACAGATTTCACCGCCTGCGCTTCTGCTTTATCGCCTGCCGGCGTAGAGGTACCGTGGGCGTTGACGTAGCCAATCTGGCTAGCTTCAATACCCGCGTCGCGAATAGCGTTAACCATCGCCAGCGCTGCTCCAGCGCCATCTTCCGGCGGTGAAGTCATATGGTAGGCATCGCTGCTCATACCAAAGCCGACGATTTCAGCATAGATTTTCGCACCGCGTTTCTTCGCGTGCTCGTACTCTTCCAGCACGACCATGCCGGCGCCGTCGCCCAGCACGAAACCATCACGCTCTTTATCCCACGGACGGCTTGCCGCCTGCGGGTTGTCATTACGGGTGGACAGCGCGCGCGCTGCGCCAAAGCCGCCTACGCCCAGCGGGGTACTGGCTTTTTCCGCACCACCGGCGACCATTGCATCAGCATCGCCATAGGCGATAACGCGCGCGGCGTGACCAATGTTGTGTACGCCAGAAGTGCATGCGGTTGCGATGGAAATGCTTGGTCCACGCAGACCAAACATGATGGTCAGATGCCCGGCCACCATGTTAACGATTGTGGAAGGAACAAAGAACGGGCTGATCTTACGCGGTCCGCCTTTTACCAGCGAACTGTGGTTTTCTTCGATCAGGCCAAGCCCGCCAATACCGGAACCAATAGCGGCACCGATGCGGGTAGCATTCTCTTCCGTCACTTCAAGGCCAGAATCCTGCATGGCCTGAATGCCAGCGACAATTCCATATTGAATGAAGGCATCCATCTTGCGCTGCTCTTTGCGCGAGATGAAGTCATCACAGTTAAAATCCTTTACTAAGCCAGCAAATTTCGTTGCATAGGCGCTAGTATCGAAATGGTCGATCAGGCTGATGCCACTCTGACCGGCAAGGAGAGCTTTCCAGGTAGACTCTACGGTATTGCCGACAGGAGACAACATGCCCAGTCCGGTCACAACTACACGACGCTTAGACACGGTTGTCCTCCAGGGAGGGAAAATAGATTCTTGTGGGACAAAATTTAGATAAAACTCAGGCGGTCGAATGACCGCCTGGAGATGTTCACTTACGCCTGGTGGCCGTTGATGTAATCAATGGCAGCCTGAACAGTAGTGATTTTCTCAGCTTCTTCGTCCGGAATCTCAGTATCAAACTCTTCTTCCAGAGCCATTACCAGCTCAACGGTGTCAAGAGAATCAGCGCCCAGGTCTTCAACGAAGGAAGCATTGTTGGTAACTTCTTCCTGCTTAACGCCCAGCTGTTCGCCGATAATTTTCTTAACGCGTTCTTCGATAGTGCTCATACTCTTAAATTTCCTATCAAAACTCGCTTTCGCGATGGTTTTCGTAGTGTATAAAATGTTGAAAAATTTGCAACTAAATCCCGGCAGGTCTTACCACGATTTTACGCTATTTTGCGGCTGTTTGCCCTCATAACGCAAATCATTTTGTACAAAACATTACAGTGAACCGCACAGACTGCGCGGTTCCTGAGCGTTTTGCGCAAATCTCGGTCAGACCATATACATTCCGCCGTTGACGTGCAGAGTTTCACCGGTGATGTAACTCGCTTCGTCAGAGGCTAAAAATGCCACCGCACTGGCGATTTCATTTGGAGAGCCGAGGCGCCCCGCAGGAACTGCCGCCAGAGTACCCGCACGCTGCTCATCGGTCAGCGCACGCGTCATGTCCGTTTCAATAAAGCCCGGAGCAACAACGTTTACAGTAATACCGCGGGACGCAACTTCGCGAGCCAGTGATTTACTGAAGCCAATCAGACCCGCTTTCGCCGCAGCGTAGTTGGCCTGACCCGCATTTCCCATGGTACCAACCACAGAACCGATAGTGATAATACGTCCATGACGCTTTTTCATCATAGCGCGCATTACCGCTTTTGACAGACGGAAAACAGATGACAGGTTGGTTTCGATAATATCGTTCCACTCATCATCTTTCATGCGCATTAACAGGTTATCACGAGTGATCCCGGCATTGTTCACCAGGATATCAACTTCACCAAATTCTGCGCGAATATTTCCCAGAACAGATTCAATAGATGCAGGATCGGTCACATTCAGCAGCAAACCTTTACCATTAGCACCTAAATAATCGCTGATCGCCTGCGCGCCACTTTCGCTGGTCGCCGTACCGATAACTTTCGCGCCACGGGCAACAAGCGTTTCAGCGATTGCGCGGCCAATCCCGCGACTTGCACCGGTAACCAGCGCGATTTTTCCTTCAAAACTCATGGTTTTCCTCTTTTATTGCTCAAGCGCCGCAGACATCGCCGCCGGCTCGTTAAGCGCGGAAGCGGTCAGGGTGTCAACAATACGTTTAGTCAGGCCAGTGAGGACTTTACCTGGGCCAACTTCATACAAATGCTCTACGCCCTGTGAAGCCATAAACTCAACGGTTTTGGTCCACTGAACCGGGCTATACAGCTGGCGGATCAGGGCATCACGAATAGCATCAGGCGCCGTTTCACTTTGCACGTCGACGTTATTCACAACCGGAATCGCCGGCGCGTTAAAGGTGATTTTCTGCAGCTCAACGGCCAGTTTTTCCGCCGCAGGCTTCATCAGCGCGCAGTGGGAAGGTACGCTGACCGGCAGCGGCAGCGCGCGTTTAGCGCCCGCAGCCTTACAGGCAGCGCCAGCGCGCTCTACGGCCTCTTTGTTACCGGCAATAACAACCTGCCCTGGCGAGTTAAAGTTCACCGGAGAAACAACCTGACCTTCGGCAGACTCTTCGCAGGCTTTCGCAATCGCCGCGTCGTCAAGCCCGATGATCGCGGACATCGCGCCGGTACCTTCCGGTACCGCTTCCTGCATAAACTTGCCGCGCATCTCAACCAGGCGTACGGCATCGGCAAAATCGATAACACCTGCGCATACCAGCGCAGAATATTCGCCGAGGCTGTGGCCCGCCAGCAGAACGGGGGTTTTACCGCCCTGCTGCTGCCAGACGCGATACAACGCAACGGAAGCGGTCAACAACGCTGGCTGAGTCTGCCAGGTTTTATTCAATTCTTCCGCCGGGCCCTGCTGCGCAAGCGCCCACAGATCGTAACCCAACGCCGCAGAGGCTTCACGGAATGTCTCTTCAATTACCGGGTAAGCGGCCGCCATATCTGACAGCATCCCGACACTCTGAGAGCCCTGTCCCGGGAACACAAAAGCAAATTGCGTCATGTTTAAATCCTTATCCTAAAAACGAACCAGCGCGGAACCCCAGGTGAACCCACCACCAAAGGCTTCCAGCAGAATAAGCTGACCACGTTGAATGCGGCCATCGCGAACGGCTTCATCCAGCGCACAAGGGACGGAAGCCGCCGAAGTATTGCCGTGTCGGTCGAGCGTGACGACGACATTGTCCATCGACATTCCCAGCTTCTTCGCCGTGGCGCTGATAATGCGCAGGTTGGCCTGATGCGGCACCAGCCAGTCAAGCGCCGAACGCTCGAGATTATTCGCGGCTAAAGTCTCGTCCACGATATGCGCCAGTTCGGTCACCGCAACCTTAAAGACTTCATTACCCGCCATCGTCAGATAGATCGGGTTTTCCGGTTCAACGCGATCGGCGTTCGGCAGCGTCAGCAGTTCGCCGTAGCTCCCATCCGCATGCAGATGCGTGGAGATAATGCCCGGCTCTTCAGAAGCGCCCAGCACGACGGCGCCAGCGCCATCGCCAAAAATAATAATGGTTCCGCGATCGGCAGGATCGCAGGTGCGCGCCAGCACGTCAGCGCCAATCACCAGAGCGTAATCAACCGCGCCGTTTTTCACGTATTGATCGGCAACGCTGAGCGCGTAGGTGAAACCCGCGCAGGCCGCAGCGACGTCAAACGCCGGGCAGCCTTTGATACCCAGCATTGATTGAATCTGGCAAGCCGAGCTAGGAAACGCATGGGTACCGGAGGTGGTCGCAACAATAATCAGACCAATTTGCTCCGGCTTGACGCCTGCCATATCCAGCGCATTCTTAGCGGCTTCAAGGCCCATCGTAGCAACTGTTTCATTCGGTGCGGCAATACGACGCTCGCGGATACCGGTACGAGTAACAATCCACTCGTCAGACGTATCAACCATATTTTCCAGTTCAGCGTTCGTACGCACGTGCTCAGGCAGATAGCTGCCGGTACCAATAATCTTCGTATACATGTACGCTCAGTCACTCTTGGGTAATATACCGGGTTAACTCAAACTGCGAGGCGTCAGTCGTTTCCGGTCATCCGGGTTTGAGGCCTGGAACTTCCGCTTCTGCCGCCTTCAGGCAATTCGAAACCTGCAGGGTATAAAGATTCCAGGCGAGCGGCAATTCGCTGAGGAACCTGCCGCTGCACAGCCTGCACTGCCTGCTCTATCGCGACGCAAAAAGCGCGCTGATTGGCAGCCCCATGACTTTTAATCACGGAACCGCGTAATCCTAACAGACAGGCACCATTATACTGGTCGGGGTTGAGGTGACTGAATCGCCTCGACAGGCTTTTTTGTAACCAACGCTTTAATAAAAGCAGCCACCACGACCTTTTTTTCCCCTCTCCCTGTGATTTCAACAGTGAAAGGAACATTCTGACAACACCTTCCATCGTTTTTAATGTGACGTTGCCCGTGAATCCATCACAAACTAAAACATCCGTTTTGCCCGTCAACAATTCGTTGGCTTCCAGATACCCAATATAGTTGAGGGTTGGCAGGGTTTTCAAAACCGCCGCCGCGTCACGAATGCTGCTGAGACCTTTCATCTCTTCTTCGCCGATATTCAGAAGCGCAACGCGGGGATTCTTAATACCGATAACTTCTTCGGCAAGAACCGCCCCCATGACGGCAAACTGCACCAGCATCGTGCTATCGCAATCGACGTTAGCGCCTAAATCCAGCACCACCGTTTTGCCCTTAAGCTGATGCGGTAACATGGTAACCAGCGCAGGGCGCTCAATTCCCTCAATAGGCTTGAGCAGCAGCTTCGCCAACCCCATCAGCGCTCCGGTGTTACCCGCGCTGACGCAGGCCTGGGCCCGTCCTTCTTTTACTAACTCGAGCGCAATGCGCATTGAGCTACCGCGACTGGCGCGAATGGCCTGCGCGGGTCTAGCATCACTGGCAATAACCGACTGCGCAGGGATAACCTGCAGACGTGAACGTTGTTCAAAATCAGCTTTGGCAAGTAATGGCGCGATAGCGTCGGGATCGCCGACTAAAAGAAGTGTGAGTTGTGAATTAGAGTTCAGTGCCTGCAATGCTGCAGGCACTGTCACGGAAGGGCCAAAATCCCCGCCCATGACATCTAACGCCAGGGTTAGACGTGTCAAGGTATCGTCGCTGCCCGGTTCGGTTATTCCCCAGTTACCCGGGGAAATCCTCACTAAGCTTCATCACGCTTTTACTCTTCGTCTTTCACGCTGCAAGTGCGTTGACTGCGCTCGTTCACACCTGTCACATAGTGAGCTATGCTCCCGGTGCTTCTCTCGCTTGCGTCTTCTTGCAACGCGAAATCCATGGAGTAATGCGTGATTACTTAGCGATAACCTTGCGACCGCGGTAAAAACCGTCGGCAGTGATGTGGTGACGCAGGTGTTTTTCACCAGAAGCTTTGTCTACAGACAGGCTGGTGACTGCGGTCAGCGCGTCATGGGAACGACGCATGCCACGTTTGGAACGGGTTGGTTTATTCTGTTGTACGGCCATGGACCTTACTCCTCAATTACTTATGCTTTAAGCTGGCTAATACGGCAAATGGATTTGGTTTTTGTGCCTCTTCAGGCAGTTCACCAAAGACCATGTCCGCGTCGGACACTTCACAGTGTTCAGAATCATGCACCGGAACTACGGGCAAGGCGAGGATGATTTCATCTTCAACCAGCGCCAGCAGATCGATTTCACCGAATTCGTTAACCTCAATCGGCTCATACGCTTCCGGCAGTGCCTCGGCCTGTTCGTCATTTCTGACGGGGCTGAAACAATACGTTGTGTGGACATGATGGGGGAACGGTTTCCCGCAACGCTGACATTCGAGGGTCACCGACACCGTCGCATCGCCGTTTAACACGGCAAGACGTTGGTTATCGATAGCGAACGACATGCTGCATTCCACATCGCTGTCCACGCTGACAACAGAATCAGCGACACGCACAGCCTGATCACGGGTATAGATACCTTGGTAATCTAAGCGTTTTTGAGCCGTGCGAACCGGATCGAGAGTCAGGGGTAATTTTACCTTTTGCATAGGGCGCGCATATTAACTTTGTAACGTCATAGAGTCAAAGAAAAAGGCAGCCTCAGGTTGCCTTTTGCCATTTATTCGCACACATTGCGGCGCATAGTTTAAAATGATGCTCTGCGAAGCGCTATATGTGGATGAAAAAATATGTCTGAACTAATCCTCGCGTCAACCTCGCCCTGGCGGCGAATGCTGCTGGAAAAACTGTCGGTGCCTTTTGAATGCGCGGCGCCGGAAGTTGATGAGACACCGCTGCCCGGCGAACCCGCCCGCCAGCTGGTGCTGCGTCTGGCGCAGGCAAAGGCGCAGGCCCTTGCCGCGCGCTACCCACACCACCTCATTATAGGCTCCGATCAGGTTTGCGTCCTGGACGGTGAGATCACCGGTAAACCGCACACGGAAGAAAACGCCCATCGCCAGTTGAGAAAGGCCAGTGGCACCATCGTCACGTTCTATACCGGCCTGGCGCTGTACAATTCCGCCAACGGTCACCTGCAAACCGAATGCGAACCTTTTGACGTTCATTTCCGTCGTTTAAGCGATCAGGAAATTGAGAGCTATATCCGCAAGGAAAACCCGCTGCAGTGCGCCGGAAGTTTTAAAAGCGAAGGGTTGGGCATTACGCTGTTCGACCGCCTCGAGGGGCGCGATCCCAACGCGCTGGTCGGTTTGCCGCTCATTGCCCTCTGCCAGATGCTGCGCCGGGAGGAGTGTAACCCTCTGCTCACCTGACCGCGATTCCATGCGGTCTCTTTATGAGGCCGTCAGCCGCCTTTAAACAACGTTTTAGCCGCTGACCGGCGGCGCGGAATCCGTTTTACCCCAACTTAATTAATGCATCGCCTGTCACAGTTTATTTTTCCAGCGCCATTACAATCCAATTAAATAATGAAACGATGTTTTATTTTTAAATGGAGACATTATGCCTACCCGCGCTACGCTCTTGTCCCTCGCCCTGCTGGCCGCCGCCAGCGCCAATGCCAATGACTGGCAGCGCCAGGGCATCGTAGAGGACAATCTTCCCGCCTCTTGGCAGCAGCTGAAAGCGCAGATGACCTACCCGGACTCGTGGCTTTCTGGCAACTATCGTAATTTTAATCAATGGCGTCAGCAGGCTCGTACGCTGCTTCGGCAGTCTCTGCTGACCCCGGCGTCGACAATCCCCTACGCGCCGCAAACGCTCATGAGAGAAAACCGGGGAACCTATATCGCCGAGAAGCTGGCCTTCAACGTAACCGACGAAAACAGGATTGCCGCGCTGATGTTGACGCCAAAATCACCCGGCCCTCACCCGGCTATTGTCCTGTTACACGATCATGGCTCAAAGTTTGATATTGGTAAGGAGAAGCTGATCCGACCCTGGCGTGACGCCGCGCGGCTAGCCAGCGCTCAGGCGTGGGCGGATAAATTTTTCAGCGGTCGGTTCATCGGTGATGAACTGGCGCAGCGTGGTTACGTCGTGATAGCCATCGATAGCCCAGGCTGGGGAGATCGAGGGCCTATGGTCTACGAGCAGCAGCAGGCCCTGGCCAGTAACTACTTTAACCTTGGGCGTTCGCTGGCAGGTGAAGTCGCCTATGAAGATCTGCGTACCGTTGATTTCCTCAGCACTTTAAAAACGGTTGATAGTCAACGCATTGGGGTACTGGGTTTCTCAATGGGCGGTTTCCGCGCCTGGCAACTGGCCGCCCTGTCTGACAAAGTGGCCGCGACTGCCGTTATCTCCTGGTTTGGTACCTGGCGCGGCCTGATGCAGCCGGGCAACAACGTCCTGCGCGGGCAATCGGCCTTTTATATGCTTCATCCAGGCTTATCCGGCCGTCTCGACATTCCCGATATTGCCAGCATCGCCGCGCCAAAACCGATGCTCATTTATAGCGGCGGCAAGGATAAGCTGTTCCCGGCAGAAGCCGTTAACGATGCCTTCGCAAAAATGCATAAAGTGTGGGAGTCGCAAAACGCGCAGGATAAGCTGGAAACGAAGACGTGGCCGGAACTGGGCCACGTCTTTTATAAAGAACAGCAGGATGAGGTTTTCCCCTGGCTTGCCAGGTGGCTCAAGCCCTGAGCCTGGTGGCGGTTATTTGGCGCTACGCAAAACCTGCAGGCAGCGCTTAAGCTGATTATCCAGAGGCGCTTCAACACGCATTATCTCGCCGCTCCCCGGATGGGTAAACTTCAGCGCCGCCGCATGGAGAAACAGTCGGTTAAGGCCGGTGCCTGCCAGCAGCTTATCAAATTCACGGTCGCCGTAGCGATCGTCGAAAGCGATGGGATGGCCGGCATATTGCGTATGCACGCGGATTTGATGCGTACGACCGGTTACCGGGCTGCAGCGCACCAGGGTCGCATGGGTAAAACGCTCTTCGACTTTAAAACGCGTCTCAGAAGGTTTCCCCTCTTGGTTAACCCGCACAATACGCTCACCGCTCTGCAGAATATTTTTCAGCAGCGGGGCCTGCACCACTTTAGTATGCGATTGCCACTGCCCGCGCACCAGCGCCAGATAATCCTTCTGCATGCCTTTGTCGCGCAGCTGCTCATGCAGGGAACGCAGCGCTGAACGCTTTTTGGCGACCAGCAGAACGCCAGAGGTGTCGCGATCCAGGCGATGCACCAGCTCCAGGAAACGCGCTTCCGGGCGCAGCGCGCGCAAACCTTCGATCACGCCAAAGCTCAGCCCGCTACCGCCATGGACCGCAGTGCCTGAAGGCTTGTTAAGCACCAGAATATGATCGTCTTCATATAAAATCACATCGGCCAGCGCGGCCACTTTTTGCAGGTGCGGAGAGACCGCCTCTTCTTCTTTCTCAGTTACGCGGACCGGCGGGATGCGCACTTCATCGCCGGCTTCCAGCTTATATTCCGGCTTCACGCGCTTTTTGTTAACCCGCACCTCGCCTTTACGCAAGATGCGATAAATCATGCTCTTCGGTACGCCCTTCAGCTGCGTACGCAAAAAGTTGTCGATACGTTGCCCGGCTTCATCATCAGCAATGGCAACCATTTTTACGCTTGGGATCTCAGTTTTCATGGTGCGCGATTTTAAATAGCCCGACGCATTAGCGCCACTCATTTTTATATGCTTATATTTATCATCATCCGGATTTCACCGTATGCTTCATCATCGTTTTGTTTGTTATTAGAACAATCTGTATACGCAGGTGAAAAAACTGTGAGTAACCGGGTGATAAAAGGTGAAAGTCAACTTGCTATAACAAGCTTAGCAATGGAATAATGATGCAGTATTCCGTGCTGAAACTTGTTAGAACAAGAAATTAGCGGAATGACCAATTTTGTCTGACCGATCATCAACGCAGCAATGGCGTAAGACGTATTGATCTTTCAGACAGTTAGCGGGCTGCGGGTTGCAGTCCTTACCGGTACAGGCTCTATGGATTTCACGTCGCAGGAAGGCGTTCACACTGGGATATCCCGGCGCTCATCTGGATCCAATGATTAAGATGAGCAGGTTAAGCCGCCACGCCGGCTACGTGAAAAACGATGGGTATAAATGGAATCTTCTCTGGTGATACATCCCAGGCAGTTCCCCTGATAATTGCGCTGTGTTTCCGTTTGAAATACAGGCGACCGACACTCTGCGCCTCTTAAGCGCGCGACAACCGTGAGGTTGGCGACGTGAAACAGACACGAGGCCATCGGTTTCCCCCGGTAAGGCGTTACTCTGCCCGTAGCTTAGTCGTCAATGTAAGAATAATGAGTAAGTTACGATGAAAAGAATGTTAATCAACGCAACTCAGCAGGAAGAGTTGCGCGTCGCCCTTGTTGATGGGCAGCGCCTGTACGACCTGGATATCGAAAGCCCCGGGCACGAACAGAAAAAAGCGAACATCTACAAAGGCAAAATCACTCGTATAGAACCTAGCCTCGAAGCCGCGTTTGTTGATTATGGTGCCGAGCGTCATGGTTTCCTCCCTCTTAAAGAAATCGCCCGCGAATACTTCCCTGCCAACTACAATTCTCATGGTCGTCCGAACATCAAGGACGTGCTGCGTGAAGGTCAGGAAGTTATTGTCCAGATTGATAAAGAAGAGCGTGGCAATAAAGGCGCCGCGCTGACGACCTTTATTAGCCTGGCGGGCAGCTATCTGGTGCTGATGCCGAATAACCCACGCGCTGGCGGTATTTCACGCCGCATCGAGGGTGACGATCGCACCGAACTTAAAGAAGCGCTGGCCAGCCTTGAGCTACCGGACGGCATGGGACTTATCGTTCGCACCGCAGGCGTCGGCAAGTCCGCCGAAGCGCTGCAGTGGGACTTAAGCTTCCGCCTGAAACACTGGGAAGCCATCCAGAAAGCCGCAGAAAATCGCCCAGCTCCTTTCCTGATCCATCAGGAAAGCAATGTGATTGTGCGCGCTTTCCGCGACTATCTGCGCCAGGATATCGGCGAAATTCTGATTGATAACCCGAAAGTGCTTGAGCTGGCTCGCCAGCACATCGCGGCGCTGGGTCGTCCGGATTTCAGCAGCAAAATTAAACTGTACACTGGGGAAATCCCGCTGTTCAGCCACTATCAGATCGAATCGCAGATTGAATCCGCTTTCCAGCGTGAAGTGCGTCTGCCTTCCGGTGGTTCTATCGTTATCGACAGTACCGAAGCGCTGACCGCTATTGATATCAACTCCGCACGCGCCACCCGCGGCGGCGACATCGAAGAAACAGCGTTTAACACCAACCTTGAAGCGGCAGATGAAATCGCTCGTCAGCTGCGTCTGCGCGACCTTGGCGGCCTGATCGTTATCGACTTCATTGATATGACCCCGGTTCGCCATCAACGTGCGGTGGAAAACCGCCTGCGCGAAGCTGTCCGTCAGGACCGAGCGCGGATCCAGATCAGCCATATTTCACGCTTTGGACTGCTGGAGATGTCGCGCCAGCGCCTCAGCCCATCGCTCGGCGAGTCCAGCCATCACGTCTGCCCGCGCTGTAGCGGAACGGGTACCGTGCGCGATAACGAATCGCTGTCGCTTTCCATTCTGCGTTTGATCGAAGAAGAAGCGCTGAAAGAGAACACCAAAGAAGTTCACGCTATCGTGCCGGTGCCGATTGCTTCTTACCTGCTGAACGAAAAACGTGCTGCGGTAAGCGCGATTGAAACCCGTCAGGCCGATGTGCGCGTCATTATCGTGCCAAACGACCAGATGGAAACGCCGCACTACTCCGTTCTGCGCGTGCGTAAAGGCGAAGAAACCTCCACGCTGAGCTATCTGCTGCCGAAACTGCACGAAGAAGAGATGGCCATGCCTTCTGATGAAGAGCCGGCTGAGCGTAAACTCCCGGAACAACCAGCGCTGGCCGCTTTTGTCATGCCAGAAGCCCCTCCGGCTCCGGCACAGGAAGAGCCGGCCAGGGCAGCGGCTACCGTTACGCCTGCCGCATCCGCACCGAAGGCCACAAAACCGGCCCAGCCGGGTCTGGTTGCCCGCTTCTTCAGCGCGCTGAAAAATATGTTCTCCGGTGCGGAAGAGACTAAACCGGCAGAAGTTCAGGTTGAGAAAAAAGCGGAAGAGAAATCCGAACGTCAGCAGGAGCGTCGTAAACCGCGTTCTAACAACCGCCGCGATCGCAATGACCGTCGTGACAACCGGGATAATCGCGATAGCCGCGATAATCGTGCCGAGAATAGCGAAGGCCGGGAATCTCGCGAAGAAAACCGCCGTAACCGTCGTGAGAAGCAGCAGAACGCCGAGCCGCGCGAAATTCGCCAGACCACGGTAGAAGATAGCGAAAAAGGCAAAGCTCGCGACGAGCAGCAGCCGCGTCGCGAACGTAATCGTCGTCGTAACGATGATAAACGTCAGGTTCAGCAGGAAGCCAAAACGCAAACCCGCGAAGAGCCAATCGTACAGGATAGCGAGCAGGAAGAACGCGTGCAGACTATGCCGCGTCGTAAACCGCGCCAGCTGGCGCAGAAGGTTCGTTTCGAATCTGCTGCCGCTGAGCAGGTTGTCGAGCCGGTAGCCGCAGCGCAGGTAACAGAAGCGCCTGTTGTCCAGCCGGAAAACGCTGCCCCACGTACTGAACTGGCAAAAGTCGATCTGCCGGCGGTTGTTGAGACAGCTGCGGAACATGACGACAACGGTGAAGCTCGCGAATCTAACGGCATGCCGCGCCGTTCGCGCCGCTCGCCTCGTCACCTGCGCGTAAGCGGCCAGCGCCGTCGTCGTTACCGTGATGAGCGTTATCCGACACAATCCCCGATGCCGCTGACCGTTGCCTGCGCATCACCGGAAATGGCGTCTGGTAAAGTGTGGATCCGCTATCCGGTGGTTCGCCCGCAGGACCAGCAGCAGGAAGACGCTCCGGTTCAGGAGTTCTCCGTCGCTGCGGCTGAGCCGATCATCACGCCAGCGGCTGCCGCCGAGCCGGTTGTTTCTGAAGTGATTGCGCCGGCAGCAGCCGAAGATAACGCAGCCATCTCCGAACCTGTGGCGGTGATTAACGAACCGGAAGTTTCGGTCGTTGAAACTACCCATCCGGAAGTTATCGCCACCCCGGTTGATGAACAGCCGCAGCTGATTGCGAAAGCCGATGAAGCCGTAGTTGAAGACGTTGTCGCAGAAGCCGTCGAAGTTGATGCGAAAGACGCCGTCGAGCCGGAAGCAACGGCCCCTGTGTCTGAACCAGTTGTAGCTGAAGAAACGCCTGAGGTTGTTGAAGAAACGCCTGAGGTTGTTGAAGAAGCGCCTGTCGTTTCTGCGCCAGCGCCAGTAGCGGAGCCGGTGGTTGAGACTAAGCCAGCAGTCGAAGCCGCGCCGGTTGTTAAGGTCGCCAATCGTCACGCGACGGCGCCGATGACGCGTGCGCCTGCACCGGACTACGTGCCTGAAGCGCCGCGTCAAAGCGATTGGGTTCGCCCGAACTTTGATTTTGACGGTAAAGGCTCTGCTGGCGGCCATAGCGCCACGCATAAAGCCACAGCCGGACCTACCCGTCCGCAGTCCGTAGAGTAACCTCTACAAGACCGGCCCTGGTGGCCGGTCTTTTTTATTCCCCTTCCGGCCGCTGCATCCCCGCCACCTGAGGCATAACCTCGCGCATCAGATCGAGAAACTTACGCAACCGCGTCGGATAGTAGCGCGCCCAGGGATAGACGAGGTGTACCGGCAACGGCGATGCTTGCCACTGCGGGAACAGCTCTACCAGCCGCCCGGCGGCGATATCTTCCACGACCGCCCAGCTCGACACGATCGCCGCGCCTAGCCCCGCCAGCGCGGTATTACGAGCAACATGCACGCTATCGGTACTCAGGCACGGCGCGATACCGAAGGTGACGATTTGCTCATCCATCTGAGACCGCAGCGTCACCTCATGCTGATAGAACGTGCTGATGGCTATCCACGGTAGCATCGACATCTCCTGCGGCGCGTTTAACGGCGGCGAGTTCGCCAGCAGCGCCGGCGAAGCGACTACGCTACGCGGAACCTCGGCCAGCAATACCGATACCGTAGCCGGATCCACCTCCGCTCCCACGCGAATCGCGCAGTCGATACCATCGCTCAGGAAATCAACCGTCTTATCGTTCAACATCCATTCCACCGACAATTGGGGATAGCGCTGCAAAAAATCCACCAGCGGCCCCAGCAGCTGCTGCTGACCGAACGCATGCGGCGCCCGCACTCGTAATATTCCCACGGGCCGATCATCGGTAATCCGCAGGTCGTCCTCGAGTGCCAGCCAGGCATCGACGACCTGTCGGGCGTGCTGATAGCAGCGTTCACCATCATCGGTCAGCTTCATCGCGTGGGTGGTACGCAGAATCAGCTTTGCGCCAAGCAGCGCCTCCAGTGACTGAAGCCGTCTGCTTACCGTCGCCTGGGTCGTATTCATCTGTGCCGCCGCAGCGGAGAGAGAACCGGCCTCGACAATACGAATAAACGTACGCATCAGTTCGATCCGATCTATACGCTCTTGCTTCTTCATTTTTATTTTGCCTATACGTTTAACGTATAACCGTTTTACCACCGGGCTATCTACCGCGCCAGCGCGATTAGGGGAAAAATAGCGCCATCGCTTCTAAGAGGAATCCATCATGACACCAGTTCCACTCACCTCCCGCGCCGCCGGGTGGGTTATTTTCATCCTTGCGCTGGGCGCGGGCTTCAGCGTCGCCTCAATCTATTACGCGCAACCACTGTTACCCCTGATGGGAGCTAACCTGCATTTGAGCGTTGAGGGTATGGGCCTGGTTCCGACTTTGACCCAGGCCGGCTACGCACTGGGCATACTGTTTCTTCTCCCGCTTGGTGACCGTCACGACCGCAGGAAATTGATCCTGATGAAAAGCGCCGCGCTGGCCGTCCTTCTGCTGCTTTGCAGCCTCACCGGTCAGCTGACCTCCCTGCTGATTGTCAGCCTGCTTATCGGTATGGCCGCGACCATGGCCCAGGATATTGTACCGGCAGCCGCGATTCTGGCTCCCGCGGGTAAGCAAGGGAAAATGGTAGGGACGGTGATGACCGGACTGCTGCTGGGGATCCTGCTGTCGCGTACCGTCAGCGGACTGGTGGGCGCCCTCTTCGGCTGGAGGGTGATGTATCAGGCGGCGGCGGTCAGCATCGCGCTGATTGGGCTGGTGATGTGGCGCGTCCTGCCGCGCTTTGAGATTCACTCAACCCTGAGCTATCCGCAGCTGATGAAATCGATGGCCCATCTGTGGAAACGCTATCCGGCCCTGCGTCGCGCCGCATTCGCTCAGGGATTCCTCTCTATCGCCTTCAGCGCCTTCTGGTCAACGCTCGCGGTCATGCTACTGGCGCACTACCAGATGGGCAGCGCGGTAGCCGGCGGTTTTGGTATCGCAGGTGCCGCCGGGGCGCTCGCCGCGCCGCTGGCCGGTGGCCTGGCCGATAAGTTCGGCGCGGAAAAAGTTACGCAAATGGGGGCCGCGCTGGTTACCGTTTCGTTTGCCCTGATGTTTCTGCTGCCTGCACTACCGCCGCATGGCCAGCTGATCCTGATTGCCATTTCGGCCGTCGGTTTCGACCTTGGACTGCAATCCAGCCTCGTGGCTCACCAGAATCTGGTGTACGGTCTGGAACCTCAGGCGCGCGGTCGACTCAATGCGCTGCTGTTCACCGGCGTCTTTATTGGCATGTCGCTGGGTTCAGTACTGGGAAGCAAACTGTATGTGATGGCCGGCTGGAGCGGTGTGGTGACGCTGGCCGTCATTACCGGCGCAATTGCCCTTGGGATCCGCCTGCTGGAAAGCGCCAGGGTCGTATCCGCGCAGCGAACCCTCAGATAAAAAAAGCCGCTCTGCAGAAACTGCAGAGCGGCTTTTACTGCGTTCAGTCAGTTCAGGCCGTACGGCGAGCAAACTCTTTCACGCGAAATCCCAGCAGCAGCAGCGTCGCGAAATAGGCGATAACGCCCGCGATTACGACCACCATTAAACGCAGCAGACGGAACGGCATCGTCCCCTGCGACCACTCTGGCATCAGGTACATCACGCCCAGCAGCGCCGCTGACATGATAATCACCGCAATAACCAGGCGCAGCAGAAACAGGAACCAACCCGGCTGAGGCGTAAAAATTTTCTGTTTCCGCAGCTGCCAGTAGAGCAGCGCGGCGTTAAGACAGGCCGCCAGGCCAATCGACAACGACAGGCCAGCATGCTTCAGGGGGCCAATAAAGGCGAGGTTCATCACCTGCGTCATGAGCAGCGTGACGATAGCAATTTTCACCGGCGTTTTAATGTCCTGGCGCGAATAGAATCCGGGAGCCAGCACTTTCACCACAATAAGCCCCATCAGCCCGACAGAATACGCCACCAGCGCACGCTGGGTCATCGCGGCATCAAAAGCGGTAAATTTCCCGTACTGGAATAGCGCGACCGTCAGCGGCTTGGCCAGGATCCCTAACGCCACCGCGCTCGGTAGCGCAAGCAGGAAGCACAGGCGCAATCCCCAGTCCATCAAACGGCAGTATTCATCGTGATTGCCGCTGGCGAAGCTTTTTGACAGCGACGGCAGCAGAATGGTCCCCAGCGCCACGCCCAGCACGCCGGACGGAAACTCCATCAGACGATCGGCGTAGTACATCCACGACACGGAGCCGGATACGAGGAATGAGGCAAAGATCGTGTTAATAATCAGTGATATCTGGCTGACTGAGACGCCGAGGATCGCCGGCCCCATCTGTTTCACCACCCGCACCGCGCCAGCATCTTTAAGGTTGACCCGCGGCAGCACCAGCATGCCGATTTTTTTCAGATGCGGCAGCTGCCAGGCAAGCTGCAAAATACCGCCAACCGTTACCGCCCACGCCATTGCCAGCATCGGCGGATTAAAATAGGGGGCCGCAAACAGCGCAAAGCCAATCATGCTGACATTAAGGAAGGTTGGGGCAAAAGCGGGAACCGAAAAGCGGTTCCAGGTATTCAGGATAGCGCCAACCAGTGACGCCAGGGAGATCAGCAGAATATAGGGAAAAGTGATGCGCAAGAGCTGAGTGGTCAGGGCGAACTTTTCGGGCGTATCGGCAAACCCCGGCGCGGTGACGGTAATCACCCACGGCGCCGCCAGCATACCGGCGACGGTGACCAGCGCCAGAACCAGCGTCAGCAATCCCGATACATAGGCGACGAAAACGCGGGTCGCATCCTCGCCCTGTTTGCTTTTATATTCAGCAAGAATCGGCACAAAAGCCTGAGAAAATGCGCCCTCAGCAAAAATACGTCGTAAAAGGTTCGGGAGTTTGAAAGCAACGAAGAAGGCGTCGGTGGCCATCCCCGCGCCAAAAATACGTGCGACAATCGCATCGCGCGCAAAGCCCAGCACGCGCGAAAACATGGTCATCGAACTGACGGCCGCCAGTGATTTTAAAAGATTCATTAACGTGTTATTCCACAACCCTGGAGTAAAACGCCCGCAAATGCGGGCGCGGGAAAGTGGCGATAGTCTACCGGGTTCATACTGAATTACTACTGCCAGTTGTTACAACGGATTATTCGCTCATCGCTTCGCGCCAGAGCTTATCCACCACCCGCTGAGCCAGCAGCGCCTGCTCCCCGGACGTTTCAGGAACCGTCTGATTTTGCACGCATTCGATAAAATGCCGCGCGCAGCCGGTGAAGCCTCGCTGCTCAAGTGTTGTCTGCCAGCCGGGAATTGGGCGCTGTATCACTCCGCGTCCCCGCTCCTCCTGCCACTCCCGCATATCGCGGACTTCATATAATCCGCCGTCGGTTACCGCCTGAACCCACTCCCGCTGGCTTCCGGCGCGGCGGTGCATACTGGTTGTGATCTGTATCATCCCGGACGTGAAATGATGCTCGGCATACAGCATCTCGCCTTGAGCCGTGGTATGCAGCGCTCCGCCGCTTAAACGCGCCTTATCGCCCGCCAGCCATAAGGCCGTATCAACCACGTGCAGATAGTCATCCAGCAGCGTGAAGCGCAGATCGTGGCCGACGCTGTCGCTGCGATGTTTGTCCATCCGCAGCGACGCTGCGTTTCCGAGCTGCGCCTTCAGCTCGCGATAGAGCGGAGCAAAACGGCGATTAAACCCGACCATGAGCGTGAGATGACGGCGGGCGGCCAGCTCAACCAGTGTCTCCGCATCGCTAAGCTTATCCGCAAGCGGTTTATCAACGCAGACATGAACGCCGGCATTGAGCAACCGACAAACCACTTCATAATGTGAAGCCGTGGAAGTATGCACGAACACGGCGTCACACTGAGCCGCCAGCTGTTCCAGAGAATCCGCATAGGGGATCCGCCAGGTTTCGCAGATACGCTGCGCTTTCTCTTTGCCAGGCGACCACGCTGCCTGTAGCGTCCAGCCATCGGCGGCCCCCAGCACCGGTAGCCACGCCTTTTGCGCAATACCGCCCAGGCCAACCACTCCTATACGTAGTTTTGCCGACATGCTTAATCTCCCAAGTGAGCCAGCAGTGAATCCAGTCGCGCTTTCAGCTCGGCGACTTCCGCTTCCAGCGCCTCTACGCGCATCTGCAGATCGTCGCCAGCGGGCGACACGGCCTCAACGACGGTAATCAGTGAATCCATATCATCGCAAAACAGATGCATATAGCGGCTTTCACGCTTGCCGGGCTCCCGCGGCAGACGCGCGACATAGGGGCCATCTTCCCGCGTCGCCAGATTTTCGAGGACGCTTTCAACCTCCGCCATATCGCTGAATTCATGCATCCGCTGCGCGCGACCGCGAAGTTCACCAGGCGTCTGCGCCCCGCGCAGCAGCAAGGTGGTAATAATAGCGACTTCCGCCGGGGATAATTTCAGATCGCCAAATTCAGAGTTGCAGAAACGCTGCTCATATTTGGTCACCCGATTGCCGAAACCGCTGACCGTTCGCAAATAATGGCGCTTCACTAAGGTATCGAGCAGATCCTGGACATCGCTTTCGCTGAGCGACATCACCGGTTCACGGTTCGTTTTTTGGTTACAGGCGGTGACCACCGCGTTGACCGATAGAGGGTACTGCTCCGGCGTGGTGACCTGCTTTTCCAGCAGGCAGCCAATGACCCGCGCTTCATGCAAGGTTAACTGATATTTCATGATGTCTCCTTAGCGACCCGGGGTCCAGTCCAGTGTCGTCAACGCCGTCAGTACGTGATCGCGCCACTGCCCATCAATAAGCAGGTAATCTTTGGCGTAACCCTCTTTTTCAAAGCCCAGACGCGCCAGCAAATCGCCGCTGCGCTGATTATGCGGCATGTAGTTTGCCATTATGCGATGGATATGCTGCGTGCGCTGCATATAGCGAATCGCCGAGGTCAGCGCTTCATACATTAGCCCTTGCCCCTGCCATTTCTCACCGATGGAGTAGCCGAGGTAGCAGGCATGAAACGAACCGCGCACCACGTTCGAAAAATTCGCCACGCCGATGATCTCTTTTTCCTCCGGGTCAAGCAGGGCAAAATAGAACGCCGAGCCCTGCTTATGGAACTCAGAAATCATCGATAAACGCGCCTGCCAGCCGGAAGGATAACAGTGGCTGTCGTCGCGCACCGGCTCCCAGGGTTTTAAGAACCCTTTATTTTCCGCGTAATAATCGGCCAGACGCCAGGCGTCACGATCGTGCACCAGCCGTACCACCAGCCGGTCCGTCGTCAAACGCACCTTCGGTACGTTACTGCGATAGCCAAACATTCCCCTCTCCTGTTCCCCAGACGAAATACTTGCTGACTTTACTATACCTGTCCTGCGCGGTTGAGTGAAAACAGCAACATACCATTTTCTGCACCACCTCTGCTTTTCGATGAATAGGCTCTATCGTTCTTGCATTTTGATAAAAAAATATTGTCGCAAGTTAGCTGGGAAAATAGCCGTTATCCCCGCAGAATATCAACGCTTATCCTTATTTTTCCCGGGAGGGGAAATGTCCCGCGTATCGCAGGCAAGGAGCCTGGGTAAATATTTCCTGTTAGTTGATAACATGCTGGTCGTACTCGGCTTTTTCGTCGTATTCCCGCTTATCTCCATTCGCTTTGTCGACCAGATGGGGTGGGCTGCGCTGATGGTCGGGATTGCGCTCGGCCTGCGTCAGCTGGTGCAGCAAGGTTTAGGGATATTTGGCGGCGCCATTGCCGACCGTTTTGGCGCCAAACCGATGATCGTCACTGGTATGCTGATGCGCGCGGCCGGTTTCGCGGCAATGGCCGTCGCCCATGAACCCTGGGTGCTGTGGCTCTCCTGCATTCTCTCAGGTCTCGGCGGCACGCTGTTCGATCCCCCGCGGGCGGCGCTGGTGGTCAAGCTGGTACGCCCGCACCAGCGCGGACGTTTCTTTTCTATCCTGATGATGCAGGATAGCGCAGGGGCGGTGATCGGCGCGCTGCTGGGAAGCTGGCTGCTGCAATATGATTTTCGTCTGGTGTGCAGCGCCGGGGCGGCCCTGTTTATCGCCTGCGCGGCATTCAACGCCTGGTATCTCCCGGCCTGGAAGCTGTCGACGGTCAAAACGCCGGTTCGTGAAGGGCTGGGACGCGTGCTGCGCGACAAACGCTTTGTCACCTACGTATTGACGCTTACCGGATATTACATGCTGGCGGTGCAGGTGATGCTAATGCTGCCGATCATGGTTAACGATATTGCGGGTTCTCCAGCGGCGGTAAAATGGATGTACGCCATTGAAGCGACCATTTCGCTGACGCTGCTGTACCCGATTGCCCGCTGGAGCGAAAAGCGTTTCCGCCTCGAGCATCGCCTGATGGCCGGCCTGCTGATCATGACCCTCGCGATGATGCCGATTGGCCTGAGCAGCAATCTACAGCAGCTGTTTACGCTGATCTGCGTATTTTATATGGGTTCAATTATCGCTGAACCCGCGCGCGAGACGCTGGGCGCTTCGCTGGCTGATGCCAGAGCGCGCGGCAGCTATATGGGCTTTAGCCGTTTAGGATTAGCCTTCGGCGGCGCTTTCGGTTACGCGGGCGGCGGATGGCTGTTCGACGCCGGGAAGGCCGCAGGTCAGCCGGAGCTGCCATGGCTGATGCTGGGCGTTATCGGCCTCGCGACGTTTATCGCTCTGTGGTGGCAGTTCAGCCCGAAACGTTCGGCCTCCGGAATGCTGGAGCCGCGAACCTGATTTGCCGGGCCTTCGTTTCTCCTCCATACTGAATTGAGGATGTTCAGCCACTATGGAGGAGAAACGTGAAGTTATATATCTACGATCACTGCCCGTTCTGCCTTAAAGCCCGCATGATTTTCGGCCTGAAAAATATCCCTGTCGAACTGATCGCGCTCCTGAACGATGATGAAGTAACCCCAACCCGAATGATCGGCCAGAAGATGGCGCCAATCCTGCAAAAAGACGATAGCCGTTACATGCCGGAAAGTATGGATATCGTGCACTACGTCGATAAGCTGGACGGAAAACCGCTGCTTACCGGCGCGCGTAATCCGGCGATTGAAACCTGGCTCAGGAAGGTCAACGGCTACGCTAACCGCTTGTTAATCCCTCGCTTTGCTAAATCCGCTTTTGATGAATTCGCAACGCCAGAGGCGCGTGCTTATTTCGTGAAAAAGAAAGAGGCGGCTATCGGCAGCTTTGCCGACCATCTCGCCCATTCCCCCGGTCTGGTAAAGAACATCAGCGATGATCTGCGGGCGCTGGATAAATCGATCGTCCAGCCTAACGCCGTTAACGGTGAACTCTCTGAAGATGATATTCATCTCTTCCCTCTACTGAGAAATCTGACGCTAGTTGCCGGCGTGAACTGGCCGAGCCGTGTGGCCGCCTATCGTGACAACATGGCCAAACAGACGCAGATCAACCTGCTTTCCTCAATGGCTATTTAACCTCAAGGCAGTGGATGGGTTTGCCCTTCGCTGCCATACGCCTCTTTTTCAGTCTTTTCCGCTAGCACCTCCTGCGCTGGCGAGCCATGCTGCTTTGTGTCAGGATGAACCCATGGCATGACATTAAGGAATCCAATGAAAAAGATGTTTATCGCGGCCGTGCTTATCGTTAGCGGCCTGCTCAGCGCCTGTAACCAGCTCACGCAGTATTCCGTGAGCGAGCAGGAAATCAATCAGGCGCTGCAGAAACGTAACCACTTCGCTAAGGATATTGGCCTGCCAGGCGTAGCGGATGCCCATATTGAACTGCAAAATCTTACCAGCGCTATTGGCCGTGAAGAACCGAACAAAGTGACGTTAAGCGGCGTGGCTAATTTAGATCTGAATTCACTCTTCGGGAACCAGAAAGCGACCATCGATCTGAAGCTCAAAGCGCTGCCGGCGTTTAATAAAGAAAAGGGAGCCATTTTCCTGCAGGAGATGGAGGTGGTCGATGCCAAAGTTCAGCCGGAAAAACTCCAGTCTGTGGTACAGACGCTGATCCCTTA
This sequence comes from Klebsiella sp. BDA134-6, assembly GCF_015601345.1. Classification (NCBI taxonomy): domain Bacteria; kingdom Pseudomonadati; phylum Pseudomonadota; class Gammaproteobacteria; order Enterobacterales; family Enterobacteriaceae; genus Klebsiella; species Klebsiella sp. BDA134-6. Next base: position 2,291,638 of record NZ_CP064784.1, on the reverse strand, counting down.
CCTGAATCAGTCCCTGCGTAGCTACTTCAATCAGCAGCCTGCCTACGTCCTGCGCGAAGATGCCAGCACCGGTGAGGCGCTGGCGAAAAAGTATGCTAAAGGTATTGAGGTGAAGCCCGGCGAGATTATTATCCCGTTCACAAACTAATATCTCGGGCGCTGAAGCGCCCGATTTTTTACGGAAGTTGATGCAAAGGAAAACGTTTACGCTTATCCTTAGTGCCCGGCAAAAACAGCCCTGATGACTGAACCTATTAGCCGGAGCCTTCCATGACAGCACAATCCCAGGTATTGAAAATCCGCCGCCCTGACGACTGGCATATCCATCTGCGCGATGACGATATGTTAAAAACCGTCGTGCCTTATACCAGTGAATTTTATGGCCGGGCGATCGTGATGCCGAACCTGGTACCGCCTGTTACTACCGTCGAAGCCGCCCTCGCCTATCGCCAGCGTATCGTTGATGCGATCCCTGCGGGCCATGATTTTACGCCGCTGATGACCTGCTATCTGACGGATACGCTCGACCCGGCGGAGCTGGAGCGCGGATTTAACGAAGGCGTATTCACCGCTGCCAAACTCTACCCGGCCAATGCCACAACCAACTCGAGCCACGGCGTCACCAGCACGGATGCCATCATGCCGGTGCTTGAGCGCATGGAAAAACTGGGTATGCCCCTACTGGTTCATGGTGAAGTCACTCATCCTGATATCGATATTTTTGACCGGGAAGCGCGATTTATCGAAACGGTCATGGAGCCGCTGCGCCAGCGCCTGCCCGGTCTGAAGGTAGTCTTCGAACACATCACAACCAAAGATGCCGCCGAATACGTGCGCGACGGTAACGATTTGCTGGCAGCCACCATCACCCCGCAGCACCTGATGTTCAACCGCAATCATATGCTGGTTGGCGGCGTGCGGCCCCACCTTTACTGTTTGCCGATACTGAAACGCAATATTCACCAGCAGGCGCTGCGCGAACTGGTGGCCAGTGGTTTTGACCGCGCTTTCCTCGGCACCGATTCCGCACCCCATGCCCGTCATCGTAAGGAAGCCAGCTGCGGATGCGCAGGCTGTTTTAACGCGCCGACCGCGCTGGGCAGCTACGCAACGGTGTTTGAGGAGATGAATGCTCTACAGCACTTTGAAGCCTTCTGCTCGCTCAACGGCCCACGCTTCTATGGCCTGCCGGTCAATGAGGGCTATGTTGAGCTGGTGCGCGAAGAGAGCCAGGTGGTCGAGAGTATCGCCCTGCCCGGCGACGCGCTGGTGCCGTTCCTTGCCGGGGAAACCGTGCGCTGGACGATGAAAAAATAAATAGTACGCCCCCTGTTGAAAATGCTCACCAAATACTGTATAAATAAACAGTACACTATCCAGGGGGCAATTATGCGTATTGAAGTCTCTATCGCCAAATCAACAGCCTTACCCAACGGCGCCTTAGATGCGCTGAACAATGAACTCTCTCGTCGTATTGAACAGCAGTTTCCCTCTACATCAAGCCAGGTAACGGTTCGATACGCGGCTAATAACAATCTGTCGGTTATCGGCGGCCTGAAAGAAGACAAAGACCGGATTAGCGAAATCCTGCAAGAAACCTGGGAAAGCGCTGACGACTGGTTTGTCCGCGACTAGTCAATTAAATTTGCTCCCTCATTGTGCTTTTTTTGCCGGGTCGCCCCGGCTTTTTTATTTTTTCACACTCAGATTTTCCCCTATTGCTTTTACTTAGCACCTTCAAAAATAACAAATAACCCACCCTTTTCTGCCTAAAAAAGCAGCAAATTCGCGCGTATGTATCTCTATTTCATTTAATTTCTCGAGTTTATGCTTGACTACTGATATAATTAACTTGCTTCAAAAAACATGCATTAAACCTCGAGAACTGTTGTCTTTTAACATATGAATAAGGGGTTATGATGGAAAAGAATAATGAAGTCATCCAGACCCATCCCCTCGTCGGATGGGACATCAGCACCGTTGATAGTTACGATGCGCTGATGTTGCGCCTGCACTACCAAAACCCCGCTCAAGAAAGTAGTAAAGACGCAGAAATTGGCCAGACGCTATGGCTAACGACGGACGTCGCACGTCAGTTTATTTCTATTCTGGAAGCAGGTATTGCGAAGATTGAATCTGGCGAATACCAGGAAAATGAGTATCGAAGGCATTAATATTTAGCGCTAATGTCTGAATATTCACCTAACAGGCACCTCCGGGTGCCTGAATTATTTTCGGGCTTGTATAACAGCAGGTTGTTATTTACCCTGCTAACAAAGCAATAACCTGGAACCCACCATGCAATACGATCTTATCATTATCGGTAGCGGCTCGGTCGGCGCTGCCGCAGGCTTTTATGCGCGGCAGGCAGGGCTTAACGTGCTGATGATCGATGCTCATCAGCCGCCGCATCAGGAAGGCAGCCATCATGGCAGCACTCGCCTGATTCGTCACGCCTACGGTGAAGGCAAAAGATATGTTCCCCTGGTACTGCGCGCGCAACAGCTGTGGGATGAGTTTGCCGCCGCCAGCGGTGAAGCCGTCTTTGAACGTACCGGGGTGATTAACCTCGGGCCTGCCGATTCCGACTTTCTGCGCAATGTTGCCAGCAGCGCGCACGAGTTCCGGCTGAATATTGAAGAGATGGATGCGCAGACGGTAATGACTCGCTGGCCGGAAATTCGTGTACCTGATGATTATCGGGCGATATTTGAACCCGCATCCGGCATACTGCGCAGCGAGCTGGCCGTTGAAACCTGGATCCGTCTGGCGCGCGAAGCGGGCGCCGCCCAGCTGTTCAACTGTCCGGTGTCAGCCATTCACCACCAGCCGGACGGCGTCACCGTCGAGACGCTGGATGGCGAGTACAGCGGTAAAAAACTCCTGATCAGCGCCGGAACCTGGGTCACACGCCTGTTGCCAGAACTTCCGGTCCAGCCGATACGGAAGATTTTTGCCTGGTTTCAGGCTGATGGCCGCTACAGCAGCAAAAATAACTTCCCGGCGTTTACCGGTGAGTTACCGAATGGCGATCAGTTTTACGGTTTTCCCGCCGAAGATAATGAATTGAAAATCGGTAAGCACAACGGCGGGCAGCTCATTTCCACGCCGGAAGAGCGCAAACCGTTCGGTGCGGTAGCCACGGACGGCGCCGAGTCTTTCAGCTTCCTGCGTAACATATTGCCCGGTATTGGCGGCTGTCTGCACGGCGCATCATGCACCTATGATAACACAGCGGACGAAGACTTTATTATTGATACACTACCCGGCCAGCCGGATACGCTGCTGATTACCGGCCTGAGCGGTCACGGCTTTAAATTTGCACCGGTTTTAGGCGAACTGGCCACACGGTTCGCGCTTGACGAACCCTTTGGGTTTGATCTATCTGCGTTTTCACTGGCGCGGTTTAAGAAATAATCGCCCGCCGTATGACCAGACAACCACGCTAAAGAAACGGCCTCACTTGAGGCCGTGAATAATGAGAGAGATGATGCGTCGCCTGTTCGAATTACTGGTTAACAACGTCCGTGAACATTTTATGATTTATCTGGCGCTGTGGCTTCTGCTGGCGTTTATCGATCTTATCTGGCTATGGTTTTTCTGAAGGCACAGGATTCGGGATGCCCAGCTTCGTATTCAGACGACCGCGAGATTTATTAAAGATCTTATTGCCATTCTCGCGGCCGGCGCGCAGTTTTCTCTGCTCCTCTTCCGGCAGCTTATGCTCTTCCATGCAGGCTTCGCTACAGCAACCGGCAAATTTCTCCGCACAGGAAGGACACTGAATAAACAGCAGGTGGCAACCATCGTTCAGGCAGTTGGTATGGCTATCGCAGGGCGCGCCGCACTGATGGCAATGGGCGATAACATCATCTGAGATACGCTCTCCCATACGCTCATCGAATACAAAGTTCTTACCGACAAAGCGAACCGGCAGCCCCTGTTCGCGCGCGCGTCGCGCGTACTCGATAATCCCGCCCTCAATATGCGAGACTTTAGTGAATCCATTATGTTTCATCCACGCGCTGGCTTTCTCGCAACGGATACCGCCGGTACAGTACATGACGATATTTTTATCTTTATGTTCCTGCATCATCTCAACGGCCTTCGGCAGCTGGTCGCGAAACGTATCCGCCGGGATCTCCAGCGCGTTCTCGAAATGGCCGACCTCATATTCGTAATGGTTACGCATATCAATAAAGACCGCATCCGGGTCGTCCAGCATCGCGTTGACCTCCGCAGCCTTTAAATAATCACCCACGTCCGATGCATCAAACGTCGGATCATCAATCCCATCCGCGACGATCCGATCGCGTACCTTGAGACGCAGAACCCAGAAGGATTTACCGTCATCATCAAGAGCGATATTCAGGCGCAGACCATTCAGGGCGGGATCGAAAGCGTATAAAAATTCGCGCAGCGCATCGACCCGGCTCTGCGGAACGCTAATTTGCGCGTTAATACCTTCGTGAGCCAGATAAATTCGGCCAAAGACATTCAGCTTAGTCAACGCAATCCACAGCGCATCGCGCGTGGCTTTTGGGTCGATAATAGTGAAATATTTATAAAACGAGATCGTCGTGCGCGGCTCGGTCTCAGCCAACATTTGCGCCTTTAACGTCTCATTTGAAATGCGGTTATGTAACACTGGCATGGTGTACCTGCTCGGCATAGTCAATGAGTAAAATAAACGGCGGGCATCATATAGCAAACAGGCTTAATTTACATCCCCACATTTTGCGCTACATTTTTCTCACCCAAATTTGCTCGCATTAACATTAAATGCCATCAACAGCCGGTATTTTGGCTGAAGCATAAAAAAATGCGATAATAGAACACGTTGCTTAATTGAACAGGTATGAGATGAGCCATTTACCTAAATTTTCCGCAGCGTTGCTGCACCCGCGTTATTGGCTGCTTTGGTTCGGAATCGGTCTGCTCTGGTTAGTTGTACAGCTTCCCTATCCGGTGATATATCGGTTAGGAACCGGTCTTGGCCACCTAGCAAGACGGCTGATGAAGCGACGGGCAAAAATAGCTTATCGTAATCTGGAACTCTGTTTTCCCGATAAGAGTGAGCAAGAGCGTCACCGGATGGTGGTGGCAAACTTTGAATCCGTCGGCATGGGGTTGATGGAAACCGGCATGGCCTGGTTCTGGCCAACAAAGCGTATCGCGCGCTGGACTGACTCGATTGGCGTCGAGCATATCCGGGACGTACAGACGCAAAAGCGCGGCATTTTGCTGATTGGCATTCATTTCCTGACGCTGGAGATGGGCGCGCGCATGTTCGGTATCAATGAGCCTGGCATTGGCGTCTATCGCCCAAACGATAACCCAGTTATCGATTGGCTGCAGACCTGGGGACGCTTGCGCTCCAACAAAGACATGATCGATCGTAAGGATCTCAAAGGCATGATCCGCGCGCTGAAAAAGGGCGAAGTGATCTGGTACGCGCCGGACCATGACTATGGCCCCTCCGCCAGCGTATTTGTACCGTTTTTCGCCGTTGACCAGGCCGCGACGACCTCGGGCACCTGGATGCTGGCAAAGATGTCTAAAGCCTGCGTTGTGCCGTTCGTGCCGCGCCGTAAACCCAACGGTAAAGGCTATGAGCTGATTATCCTGCCGCCGGAGTGCGATCCGCCGCTGGACGATGCGGAGACTACCGCCGTCTGGATGAACAAAGTGGTAGAGAAGTGCATATTGATGGCGCCGGAACAGTATATGTGGATGCATCGCCGCTTTAAAACGCGTCCTGAAGGCGTTCCTTCTCGTTACTAACGCACTCTCCGCGCTCAGTCGCGCGGCGATCCCGCATTCGAATACGGATGCGGGGTCAATTCCCTCTCTTTAGCTTTAAAAGCTCCCCTGCATTGCGGCAATCATTTCTCAGGCGCATAATTAGCGTGCTCATATTTTCAATTATTTGACCTGCGCTGCAGGCCAGTGGAATCCTATGCCGTCTGCTGATACCCCCATCAACTGGAAACGCAATCTTACCGTCACCTGGCTCGGCTGTTTTTTAACCGGCGCCGCTTTTAGCCTGGTGATGCCGTTTCTCCCCCTTTACGTCGAACAACTGGGCGTAACCGGTCATAGCGCCCTCAATATGTGGTCAGGTCTGGTTTTTAGCGTCACTTTTTTATTTTCAGCCGTCGCCTCCCCCTTCTGGGGCGGCCTTGCCGATCGTAAAGGGCGTAAAATCATGCTGCTGCGCTCAGCCCTCGGTATGGCAATCGTCATGCTGCTGATGGGCCTGGCGCAGAATATCTGGCAATTTCTGATCCTGCGCGCGCTGTTAGGCCTGCTCGGGGGATTTATTCCCAACGCCAATGCCCTGATAGCGACGCAGATCCCCCGCCATAAGAGCGGCTGGGCGCTGGGGACGTTGTCTACAGGGGCCGTCAGCGGCGCGCTGCTAGGGCCGCTGGCTGGCGGCTTCCTTGCCGATCACTGGGGATTGCGTACCGTCTTCTTTATGACCGCAAGCGTCCTGTTTATTTGTTTCTTATTTACCCTTTTTCTCATCCGCGAGAATTTTGTCGCGGTCAGTAAAACAGAGATGCTCAGCGCGAAAGACGTTTTCTCGTCGCTTAAAAATCCGAAGCTGGTGCTGAGCCTGTTTGTCACTTCGTTGATTATCCAGGTTGCAACCGGCTCGATTGCTCCGATTCTGACGCTATACGTGCGAGATCTTGCAGGCAATGTGAGTGATATTGCGTTCATCAGCGGCATGATTGCTTCAGTCCCAGGTATTGCCGCTCTGCTTAGCGCGCCTCGTCTCGGGAAACTCGGAGACCGCATCGGCCCGGAAAAGATCCTGATCGTCGCGCTGGTGATCTCCGTCTTGCTTCTGATACCGATGTCGTTCGTTCAGACGCCGCTGCAGCTGGGGATCCTGCGCTTCCTGTTAGGCGCTGCCGACGGCGCGCTACTGCCCGCCGTGCAAACCCTGTTGGTGTATAACTCCACCAGCCAAATCTCGGGCAGAATCTTCAGCTATAACCAGTCGTTCCGCGATATAGGCAACGTTACGGGACCGCTTATCGGCGCGTCAGTTTCCGCCAACTACGGCTTCCGGGCGGTCTTTTTAGTCACCGCCGGTGTGGTCTTGTTCAATGCGGTCTACTAGACCCTGACTCTCGGCCGCTCTCGCCGCCCTCGGGCAACCAACAATCCGGGTTCCGGCACGCATTCGGTAAATTAATGCCCCATCCTTGACGCATCGCCAACCGCATTCTATAGATTGAATCGTGTTCATTTCTATTCATCTTAGGAGGTTAGCCATGCCAAAGGATTCGATGTTCTATGCCACGCTTGAAGAAGCAATCGATGCAGCCCGTGAGGAGTTTCTGGCTAATAATCCCGATAGCGACGAAGAGAACGCCAGCATCGAGCAATTAAATATTCAGAAATACGTACTCCAGGACGGCGACATTGCCTGGCAGGCAGAATTTTTTGCCGACGAGGATGAACAGGGTGAATGCCTGCCTGTTCTTACCGGTCAGGCAGCGCAAAGCGTCTTTGACGGCGATTATGATGAGATTGAGCTTCGCCAGGAGTGGCTGGAAGAAAACACGCTGCACGAATGGGATGAAGGCGAATTTCAGCTTGAACCCTCTCTCGATACCGAAGAGGGCCAGGCCGCAGCCGATGAATGGGATGAACGCTAATTAGTTATAGGGGCCATGACTGGCGTCAAGCGGCAGCAGTAGCGTATCAAATACCAGTGAAAAGGGCAGATCGAGAATGGTGATATAGCGCCATGAGGAATCGCGGACATCCCACTGAACGCCGGGATAGTACTGGTTTCCATGCCCCTGCCCAGGCACTGTGCGACTGATAATACTACCGCAGCCGCTGATAAGCAGCGTCATTGCGATAACCAGTAAAACTCTCATCAACAACCTCGATTCTCAGATAAAAAAATACCGGCACCATTGCCGGTATTTTCCTTTACCTACGGCTTACTTCGTTTTTAACGCCAGCGGGTTCAGCGTCAGCTGCTGATAGGCACCCACCCACGAAGAGTATTTCTCCGGCGCGGCCCACACGCGATAGTGCATGCGAGACATCGTGACCGGATCGCTTAGCAATACCAGACGACGGTCGCGGTTGAGCTTATCCGGCGTCTCGTTGAGCGCCTGTTCAACATGGCGCTCGCGAGCAATATCCAGAATATGCCCGTGACGGTGACGCGCGGTAGCCATCGCCGTTGCCAGCGCGTTAAATGATGGGTTAAATACCGCATGCATAAAACCATCTTCCAGAGAACGCTGACGGTTAAGCGTCAGGTAAGCATCGGTATCTTTAAGCACCTGCGGCGGCGAATATTCTTCCGGAATCAGGAATAGCTTCCAGCGCTTGGTGCGCAGGCCAATGGTAGCGCGGCTGGAAATGGCCGACACGAACGGCGACAGAATCAGCGAGACCACGATCGGCGCCAGCCAGAACAGGAAACGCAGATCCAGCCACGCCATACCCACCGCCCAAACTAGCCCCAACAGCATCTGCGAGCCGTGACGCATAAACGCTTCGCCCCACGGCGTAGAGTCGTCATCACGCTGCGGCGAGTTCCACACCACTTCCCAGCCGAGGAACGCGCTAACCACAAACACGGTGTGGAACAGCATGCGTACCGGCGCCAGCAGCACCGAAAAGAGCACCTCCAGCAGCAGAGAAAGGGTCACACGGATAAAGCCGCCGTACTCTTTCGGCCCTTTACACCACACCAGAATAATACTCAGCAGCTTCGGCAGGAACAGCAGCACCATGGTTGAAGCAAACAGGGCGATAGCCAGCTCCGGGCGCCACTGCGGCCAGACCGGGAACAGCTGACGCGGTTGCAAAAAGTACTGCGGCTCGGTCAACGCATGCACAACCTGCAGCGCAGTAGAGAGCGCAAGGAACATGAACCACAGCGGCGCCGACAGGTATGACATCACGCCGGTCAGGAATACCGCTCGGTGAACCGGGTGCATCCCTTTGACCAGGAACAGGCGGAAGTTCATCAGGTTACCCTGACACCAGCGGCGATCGCGCTTCAGCTCGTCAAGCAGGTTCGGCGGAAGCTCTTCATAAGAGCCTGGGAGATCGTAAGCAATCCATACCCCCCATCCGGCGCGACGCATCAATGCCGCTTCCACGAAGTCATGCGACAGAATGGAACCTGCGAAGTTACCCTCACCCGGCAGCGGCGCGAGAGCACAGTGCTCAATAAACGGTTTCACCCGGATAATGGCGTTGTGTCCCCAGTAGTGCGACTCGCCCAGTTGCCAGAAATGCAGACCGGCGGTAAACAGCGGGCCGTAGACGCGGGTGGCAAACTGCTGACAGCGCGCATAAAGCGTATCCATGCCCGACGCGCGCGGCGATGACTGGATGATGCCGGCATTCGGGTTCGCTTCCATCAGGCGCACCAGGCCACTCAGGCACTCACCGCTCATCACGGAGTCGGCATCCAGCACCACCATATAGCTATACTGGCTCCCCCAACGACGACAGAAGTCATCAATGTTACCGCTTTTGCGCTTCACGCGGCGGCGGCGGCGGCGATAGAAGATCTGCCCTTCGCCCTGAACTTCAGCAATGAGCTCCATCCACGCTTTTTGCTCCGCCACACAGATGTCCGGGTTGTAGCTATCGCTCAGGATATAGACATCAAAGTGCTCGGCGTTGCCGCTGGCCTTTACCGACTCCCAGGTCGCACGCAGGCCCGCGAACACGCGGTCAACGTCTTCGTTGCAGATCGGCATAATCAGCGCCGTGCGATGCTCCGGGTTCAACGGCTCATTCCCAACGGTCGAGGCTGAGATACTGTACTTGTCGCGCCCGATCAGCAGCTGCAGGAAGCCCATCAGCGCGGTCCAGAATCCAGCGGAAACCCAGCAAAAAAGCACGGCGAACAGAATCAGGATCCCCGACTGCAACACATATGGCAGCAGCTGCATAAAGGAAACCCATAGATTCTGCCCCACCATATCGGCCGGGTTAATCAGCGCCCAGCCCTGGTAGGGCAAAATGGTTTTCATGTACCAGGTCGCCACAACGGTCTGCGCCAGCGTCAGCAGCAGAAGAATATAGCGGCGGATAGAGCCGACGGTACGCCATTTCTGCTCGCTCTCCTGCTCTTCTTTGCTCAGGCGAGAAAGATAGCGCGGAGTCACGTCGCGTCCGCGCAGCCGATCCCAGAAACGGCCGACCGGGTTGGTACGCCAGGGGTCCGGAAACATAGAGGAACGTTTTGCTTTCGGCATGGCGTTCAACTGAGTGCGCCCTTCGTCATCCTTAACCAGCTGGTTACCGGCCAGCGAATCAGGCCAGCTATGCTCCAGCCGCGATTTTACCGACCCCAGCGGGGCGTCATCTTCGCGTTTAAAAACGTGATGTTCAGCGTCCAGTGCTTCATGTACGGCCTGCAGACTTACGTCAGGTAACGCGCGTTTTTCTGCATCCGACAGCGGCAATGCGTCGATGTACTTCGTTATCTTATTCATTGGCAGGCAGCTGATAGCTCCAGGTTTCGCTCAGCGTCTGGTCGGTATTGACCAGCGCAGCGCGCATATCCGTGGTTTTCTTAGGATCTTTCACTTTGACGCGCAGGATCATACGCCAACCCTTAGTTACCGGGTTGTAGCGCACGGTATTTTCGACGATTTCAGCGTTATCACCGATGCTTGCCTGCGCGGTTACCGGGGTATCTGCGGGCAGCTTTTTCATCTCGGCGCCGGTGAAATCAACAATGAAGGCAATGGTGCCATCAGGCTGGCGGATCAGGTTCGATTGCTTGACATCGCCGGTAGAGCGGCGGGTCTGCATCACGTAGGCGTTATCCGGCGCATGCAGCTTGTCTTCGTCGCGGCTGAAAGTGATGGTGTATTTGAAGTTCATCTCTTTGCCGGGTTCCGGCAGTTGATCCGGCGTCCAGTAGGTCACGATGTTATCGTTGGTTTCATCGTTGGTCGGGATTTCGACCAGTTCGATTTTCCCTTTACCCCAATCACCTTTCGGCGTAATCCACGCGCTTGGGCGCAGATCGTAGCGGTCATCAAGATCTTCAAAACGCGAGAACTGGCGGCCGCGCTGTAGCAGGCCAAACCCCTGCGGATTCTCCATTGCGTAGCTGCTGACGGCGAGGTGCTTCGGATTATTCAGCGGACGCCAGATCCATTCTCCGTTGCCGGCAAGGATCGAAAGCCCATTTGAATCATGCAGCGACGGACGATAGTTGGTAGTCGGAGACGGCTGATGCGGCCCGAACAGGAACATACTGGTCAACGGAGCCACGCCCAGCTTACCGACTTTGTCACGCAGATAGACCTTAGACTGCACGTCCACCACGGTATCGCGACCGGGCATGATCACAAAACGATAGGCGCCGGTTGCGCGCGGGGAATCAAGCAGCGCATAAATCGTCAGACGTTTATCGGTGGCTTTAGGACGCTCAATCCAGAATTCACGAAAACGCGGGAACTCTTCTCCAGACGGCAGCGCGGTATCGATCGCAAGCCCACGGGCAGAAAGACCGTATACCTGACCCTGGCCTAGCACGCGGAAGTAGCTGGCTCCGAGCATGCTGACGATCTCATCGTTCTTGTCTTTGCTGTTGATCGGATACAGCACCTTGAAGCCCGCAAAGCCGAGGTCTTTAACCGTGTCTTTATCGTGCTGCACGTTGCCAAAATTAAAATAGTCCGGGCTGTATTTAATTTTGCGCACGCTGGTTGCCGTCACTTCATTAATGGTGACCGGCGTATCGAAATACATTCCCTGGTGATAAAACTCGAGTTTGAACGGGCTTTTCAGATTATTCCAATAAGCTTTATCGTGATTAAACTGAATTTGCTGATAGTCCGCATATTTCATGTCGCGGAAGGCAGAGGGCAGGTTACTTTTAGGCGCTTCAAAGCCTTTGCTGGCTAACGTTTGTGCCTCTTTTGCGACGTCATCAATGCTGAAAGCCCATGCAGATGAAGTACACAGGGACAACATTACGGCTGCGCTTAACCAACGCATTTTCATCATCTGTGGTTTATGTTTCATATAAGTAAGCACTTCCCCCTTTGTGTGCTTAAATCGATCCGATCTATTTTAATGGAAACTCAGGCATTCCGACAACATAATCCCTGCATTGTTCGGCATGGCGGCACAGGGAATACACAGTTCACTGCCCCGATTGCACTTTGCGTGCTTATCCTGGAGACAGTTAACCAGAGTTCATGTAGGGTTGCAGTGAATTTAAACGTTATCACGTTGAGTGATAAGACGAATTGTCTGAGAATGTAGTGATATTGTATGAATAATACTCCGGTACAGCGTGAATATTTTTTCGATAGCATCCGCGCATGGCTGATGCTATTGGGTATCCCTTTTCACATTTCGCTCATTTACTCCAGTCACAGCTGGCATGTTAACAGCGCCGAGCCTTCATGGTGGCTGACGTTGTTTAACGACTTCATTCATGCCTTTCGCATGCAGGTCTTCTTTGTGATTTCCGGCTATTTTTCCTACATGCTTTTTCTGCGCTATCCGCTGAAGAAATGGTGGAAAGTCCGCGTTGAGCGCGTCGGCATCCCCATGTTAACCGCGATCCCCCTCCTGACCCTACCGCAGTTTATTATGCTGCAGTACGTCAACGGTAAGGCGGATAACTGGCACACGCTTTCCGGCTATGACAAATTCAACACCCTCGCCTGGGAGCTGATTTCCCACTTATGGTTTTTGTTAGTGCTGGTGGTTCTGACGTCGCTGGGCGTAGTGATGTTTAAATGGCTGACGCGCCCGCGTTCTGCCGCGGCACCAACCTTTGGTGACACCGTCACATTAGGCCAACTGTCGATGATTTTTCTCGCGCTGGGCGTGCTGTATGCGGTCATTCGCCGCACCATTTTTATCCTCTACCCGCCCATTCTTAGCAATGGCCTGTTCAACTTCATCGTGATGCAGACGCTATTCTATCTGCCTTTCTTTATCCTCGGCGCCCAGACGTTTATTAACGCGCGCCTGAAGACGATGTTTACAACCCCATCGCCATGGTGCTTTGCGGCGGCTTTACTCGGGTTTATCGCCTATCGGCTGAATCAGCAGTACGGCTCTGGCGACGGCTGGATGTATGAGACGGAGTACGTGATTACCATGGTGCTGGGGCTATGGATGGTCAACGTGGTCTTTTCGCTTGGCCACCGCTTGTTGAATTTCCAGTCAGCGCGGGTGACCTATTTCGTTAATGCATCGCTATTTATCTACCTGGTGCACCACCCGCTGACCCTTCTCTACGGGGCGTGGATAGCGCCGGTCATTAAATCGAATACCCTTGGGTTTATGACCGGGCTGGTTTTTGTGGTCGGGATTGCTCTGGTGCTATATGAAATCCATCTGCGGATACCGCTGTTGCGCTTCCTTTTCTCCGGAAAATTCCAGCAAAAGACGGCTAAGCCGCAAATATCCGCCAGTTGAAACAGAAAGCTGCTGTGTGGAACGCACATAGCAGCTCTATTTTTGTGCAAACAGCAGTTGAAAAACATCGCGGTACAGGTTTTCCATTGCTGCTTTATCTACCGTCGGGGTCGTCGCAAAGTCGCAACGATAGGCAGCCCCTTCGGTTAATATCGCGATAAATTCGCAGGCGACGCTAATTTGCGCCTCGGTCATCTCAGGGTGATAGTGCCGGGTTAGCCGCCCGCCCTCCTCTTTCAGGCGGCGATCGGCCTGGTTCATGATTTCGCGCAGGCGTGGATTTCGGGACGCCTCGGCGTTAATTTCCATCAGCAGATAATTATCGTTTTTCGTAGACCCGGTCACGAGTGTCGCGCCGGCTAATACTGAAGCCATGCGGGCTAAATCATGATTCCCGGCAACGATTTCGCCCACTCTGGCATTCACGATCTCACTGACGATGACTTCAACGATCTCTTCTTTGCTGGCGAAAATGCGATATAGCTGACCTACGCTAAGGCCAGCCTGATGCGCAATATCCGCTACGGAGGCGCCGTGCAGGCCCTTTTCCGCAAAGCATTTCTGTGCCGCGGCTACGATTTCCATCCGCCGAAGCCGTTGCTTTTGTAGAACCTTCCCTTCAGCCACCGATACCTCTCCCGTTATGATAATTCCAGGCCTGCGCAGGAAACTATTATATCTTATTCTGATGGCCGAGTTGCGCGCGACTTGCCTCAAGTAATCGCGTATAAATGCCGGCGGTTTCGGCATCAAAGCATACGAAACACACGCGCTCCAGCGGGTTATAGCGAGTAAGGAAAGCATTCACCGTCCGTACGGCTATCTCCGCGGCGGCCTCTTTAGGGTAGCCATAAACGCCGGTGCTGATAGCAGGAAATGCAATAGAACGATAATTGTTTGCCGAAGCCAGCAGCAGGCTATTTTTATAGGCGTCAGCCAGTAACTCCGCCTCCTGCCTGTCACCGCCGTGCCAGATGGGTCCAACGGCGTGAATAACCGCGCTGGCGGGCAAATTTCCTGCCGCCGTAATCACCGCATGACCTGGCGGACACTCTCCCTGCTGTTGCCGCACCACTTTACAGGCAGCAAGCAGTTCTGGCCCTGCCGCGCGGTGAATCGCGCCGTCCACGCCACCACCGCCAAGCAGCGACGGGTTTGCCGCATTGACGATAACGTCCACCGCGAGCTTTGTAATATCGCCGAGAACAACCTCAGGTTGAACAGCCATTTCTCCTCCTGTCGGCATAGGTCTTCAAATGAATACACGAGGATAATATGGCACGATAGCCCCCGGGACGAAAGCCTGGGGGCAGAGGGTTACCGATAATCAACATCCAGAATAGCGAGGGTCCGTTGCGGATTAATATATCTTAATTGCGCAGAGCGGATATTTTCGTTGTGTATATTCCCTTTCTCAAGCTGTTGAGCAGAAATTTTAATCGCATCCGCCCTCGGGCAATCCATAATAATCTGGTCTTTTATCGTATTGAGCTGGCAGGGTGCTTCCACCACCCGCCCGTAAAAATGGATGACGCCAGCCACGGTCTGTTCTGCGAGCACAGGGTTAACAAAGGAAGGTAAAATAAACAGCGCGGCAAGTGGTGCATATATGATTGTTTTCATTATAAAACTCCTCTGCATATCGGTATAGCTACTGAAAAGCACCAGCCATCCATGAGTGCATCGAGTTATATTTTTTTTACTTCAAGTTAATTATATTAACAATTTGAAAACAAAAAATATCATTTATTTAAATATGCTAACAAAATCGATTCACTGACTGTCGGTACAGTTAAAGTCTCAGATATATAAGGAAAAATAGAATACAGGGAATATTAATGATGGGGTAAACAGGCAGCAAAAAAGCAAAAGAGCCCGCCGGGCCCTTTTGTGATGGAGAAGGGGATAAATTAAAAGCGATTAGCTGCTTTGGTTAGCAAGAGATTTATTTTTCTCAGCCCGGGTCGCCAGCCACAGGCCGCTATTTTTCATGGCGTAGCCAAATACCAGACCCAGCGCGAGTGAAGGCACAACCAAACGCCAGTCGCCGCTGCCGGCAAACGTCGCGCACGCGCCGATAAAAGTTCCCGGCACAAAAGAGAGCATCAGCTGACGCGCCTGAATGCACATCAAAAACGCCACGATGCCGGTCATAATATAGCTGACAATTTCCAGCTGCGGCGCCAGCGCGCTGCCGTGAATAATTACCAGCGCCCACACAACGCCGCTCATGACCGTACAGGTTGAAATAAACAGCCCTTTTAACCCACCTTGCGGACAGGCAAAGTAAGCCGTACAGCCAAGGAACCCCGCCCAGCTCAGCAGACCCAGTGCGACAGCCACCCATCCCCAGATACCGGAGAGAATGCCTGTCGTTAATGCGATTGCGAAGAGTATGTTCATGGCGCGTATCATAGCAGAAACGCACCCGTCAAATGCGACTCAGAGCACACTAAATTAAATCAAAAATATTTCATTGCATTTAAAGTGTGATTTTAATCACAAATTATTGTTCGTTTTCTTCCTGCAGCTCATCCCACATGGCGGAGACCGCTTCGCGAGTCAGCGGGGCCATCGTGCGCCAGAACGGCGTGGTGGCATGCGCTTCAACTTTGCCCAGGAACTCACCGCACCAGGGCAGGATATATTCCGCGAACAGGGTTTCCAGAACTTCGCTTTCATCTTCCGCCGCGTGATCTTCCAGCCAGGAAGCGGCCAGCAGTAAGGAGCCGAAATGATCCGCCGCCCCCTCCCCCGTAGGTACGCCATGCGCGGCGAGGAAACCACGGACTTCAGCTTCCGTCGCGCCGTCTACCCATGCGCTACGGTAAGGCGCCACGCGGCACTCTTCACCGACAAACAGCACGTTGTATTCGGCGGCCAGCGACTGCATATCACAGCTTTTTTGCAGGCGCTCCAGCAGTTCATCCTGTTCCAGCGGCCAGCTCGCCGCCAGCTTCCCTTCGCGGATAAGGGTAAAGAGCGGAACCAGCAGCGGGTCCTGCGGCTGACGATAATAGAGAGAGCCCAGCACGCGGCAGAGGATTGAAAACTCGTTCATTCATTTATTCCAGTTATTCAAATTAAAGTTCAGCCAGCTCAGGAATCGCAGGCATGCCGCGCGATTCAAGAAAATTAAGCAGACGCCGGGGCGTTACGTTAAGAATTCGGTCTTCCGGAAAACCGACGGCATCAAGAATTTTTCGGCATTCGCTAAATTCACCGAGCGTAAATGCCGTATGGGAATCCGAGCCCAGCGCCACCCAGCCACCGGCATCGCGTACGGCCGCCGCAACGGCACGGCAGTTATCTTCGCTGCCGATACGCGACGAGACAAAAGAGGAGTTATTGATTTCCAACGCCACATGGTGCTTCGCCGCGGCGGCGGCAATGGCAGGGATATCCACGGGAAATTTAGGGTTACCCGGATGGCTGATGATATGCACCGCGCCGCTCGCTATCGTGGCGATCATCGCTTCGGTATGCGTCGCTTTATCCTGAGGAGGGAATACCGGCTCATGAAAGCCAGCGATAATCAGGTCCAGCGAGTTCAGCATCGGGCCGGTACAGTCGATTTCGCCCTGGGTATTTTTGATATTGGCTTCGATACCTCGCAGGATGCCAACGCCATCCACCAGCCGCGGCCAGATACGCATATTAATAAAATGCCAGTAGTGCGGCGCATCGGCCATATCGGGCCCGTGGTCGGTAATGGCAAAGAGTTTGATCCCCTTGCGCTTTGCTTGCGCGATATAATCGTGCAGGGTGCTGTAAGCGTGGGTGCTGGCGACGGTATGCATGTGCAGGTCAACAGGATACATCACAATCTCCTTCTCTGTTTGTGGCAAGAATAGCAGGAATCTGCGCCCATGATCAGCAAAAACCCCGCTCAGGCGGGGCTATCGCTTAGTATCCCAGTTGGCGATCGACCTGCCCGCTGACCGTTTCGCCCCGTTCTAACTGACCGATGGTTTTAGCGATATAAGCGATGGCTTCCAGAGGCCGGGTGACGGCAGCAATATGCGGCGTCATCGCCACTCGCGGGTGCCGCCAAAGCGGGCTCCCTTCCGGCAGCGGTTCGCGGCTAAACACATCCAGCATCGCCCCTTTTAACTTGCCGCTATCCAGCGCGGCCAGCAGATCCTCTTCCACCACATGAACCCCGCGAGCGAGATTCAGCACATAGCTGTTATCCGGCAGCTGCGCCAGGCGCGCGCTATTAATAATGCCAACGGTTTCCGCCGTGTTGGGCAGCAGGTTAATCAGCACTCGTGTACCGCTCAGGAAGTCTTCCAGCTCGGCTTCCCCCGCAAAGCTCGTTACCTGAGGCCAGGATTTGCGGCTACGGCTCCAGACGCGTAGCGGAAAACCCCAGCGTTGCAGGCTTTCTGCCACTTTCGCGCCCAGTACCCCCGCCCCCATAATGCCGATGGCGAAGTCCTCACGCTGATACTCCTCCAGCGGCTGCCATCGCGCCTCCTGCTTTAAGGCCTGATAGTCATCAAAACGACGGAACCAGTGCAGCACCTGGCTCACCGCATACTCTTGCATCTGCAGACCCATGCCGGTGTCTTCCAGACGGAACAGCGGCGTCGACAGAGGCAGCATTTCCGGGTTTTCCCGCAGTTTGCTTAGAATTGAATCAACGCCGGCGCCAAGGGCAAAGACGGCTTTAAGTTTGCGGCCTTGCAGCATTTCAACCGGCGGATGCCAGACCAGCGCATAGTCAGCGGGTTGATTATCACCGGATTTCCATTCGCGGACTCGCGAGCCGGGGAGCTGTTTTTCCAGCTCCGCAATCCAGAAAGGAGTGTCGAACGTCGGGTGGTAAAAGATGATATCCATAAGGGCTCCTGACTGCTGACGCTATCGGCAGGTTAAGCTAGCGTCGCGTTTTACTCATTGTTTTCTATTGGTTTGCCAGCATAGCAAATTTCGTCAGGCGAGCGTGTGAAAAAGGGAATGGCGACAAAAAAATCGATTCTCGCGCATTTAGAGAGCAAGTTGCTTGAAGTTTGGCTAAACGGTCGATTTTTTTAAAAAGTTGATTGACGGGAGATACGTATTTCCCTAAATTAGCGCCCGTTCCCGGCAACAACGGGAAAGACAATATGGTGAGGTGTCCGAGTGGCTGAAGGAGCACGCCTGGAAAGTGTGTATACGGCAACGTATCGGGGGTTCGAATCCCCCCCTCACCGCCATATTTGAAGAAGAGCTCGTACGCAAGTACGGGCTTTTTTTTCGCCTGTTGCACTCCCCCGGGGGGGGATGAGAAGCCCCGACCGGGGTTCGACAACTGGCGCCAGCCAGTTGGACAGATGACGAGCCTGCGAGGAATCTGCCCCGACAAAATTGCCGGGAGCAATTTTGAACAGCGCCTGCGCTGGCCCCGAAGGGGCGAGGCCCTGGGATGGGCCGAGTAACGGCGAGCGCAGCGAGTCAATCCCCCCCTCACCGCCATATTCAAAGAAGAGCTTGTACGCAAGTACGGGCTTTTTTTTCGCATTACGTGTGTTCTACCGCCCATTTTTTGGTCATGCAGCCTCTATGGATACCGAATTCGCGCCACAGGGGCAATTAGAGCGTGAGTTCCTTGATCTTCTCTACTACGGATACAGAAATCATCGACGACTGACCATAATGAATAATTCTCGCAACCAGGTTGAGCGGTATGAATACTTCCTGCGACGGCTACTCTCTGAAACATCCCTTTCCAGGATGTCCCCGCGAGTATTCTTGCAGTCTGCCAGCAACGAAACGCCGAAACGGTACGAACTGAGGTACTTTCAGGCCAGATTCTCAATAGCGCAAAAAAATACATCTTCGGTCAACAGAACGTTGCCCTGCGCTCCCTTGCGCTGATTGCGAATAAACCAGCCGCTGTCCGGTGCCATGCACAAATAAAACGTCTGTCTTCCAGAAGCAGTGCCAGGTGCGTCAACGTTCATGGTGACACAACCTCTGTCCCCCACCCGACAAAGCTGCTCCGGAATAATACTGACGCTACGGTTCCCGTTCTGTAATCTGATGGTAGTAATTTCATAGCGACATACGCCACTGTTAAGGCTAAGTCCGACGGTGCTCAGGTCATGGAGATATTTTTTCGTAATGATGACTTCGATCCCGGAGTCTCCGAACCACATATTAATCTGCTGCGCCAGGTCATCCATCCTTTGGCAGAATTCCTGAATCTCAGCCTCAGCAGACTGATTACTGTCCAATGCACGATTGTTCATCTGCTGCACCTTCTTAAAAAAACGCTCTCTGGCTGACACAATATTTCCCTTTACTCACTGATAACCTGATTATTCACGAATTGCGGTATCACTCGGATGTTTTCTGTTTAAGCAGCGCATAGCGGGCTGTAAGCTGCGCCAGATGCATTTCGGTCCGGCGTTGCAGATCCGGCGAAGTCAGCTCCGGCTGCGCCATCAGGCGTAGCTGCTCCTCCACCGGAACCGCGCTGCTGAACGCCTGCGTCATGGAAAAAACCGCAGATTTGAGTTCACTCACGGTCATATACTTACCGCGCTTTTCGTCCAGCGCATTCAGCTGGTTCGCAAGGTGTTGTAGCTGCGTCATCCCCTGATGCCAGCCAGTGAGATTTTCCGCAGGCAGCGCTACGGCGGTGACTCGCTGCCGCCACTGCGTCGCCAGCGGTCCGGCCTGTTCCGGCCATAGTGTGAGCGCCTGCTGAACAACCTGATTGCCATAATCAATATTCCAGTCCGGAGGAAGGTGGGCCAGGCGCGTGAGCTGCCGCTGCGTCTGCCTGATACCGGTTTCCGGCGACAGCGGCTTCTGCCCGAGTGCCTGTAACTGCTCCGGGGAAAGCGCTGCGGGTAGAGGCGCGAGCGTTGCCGCAAACTGCGCCTGTAGCGGGTCCGGCTGGTGCATCACCTGCCATCCCCATACAGATACTCCGGTCATCGCCAGCATGGACAGCATCCCGGCGATAAACGGCTTCCAGAGTTTCACAGGTTGCGGCAGTTGCGTCTCCACTTCCTCATTGAGCTGCGCGACATACACCCGTTTCACCCGCTCTTCCGGTTCCACAAGGCTGATGCCCGCGGGGATAATCCTCTCAGCCGGCAGAGCGACTTCCGTGTTCTCGCTCTTCTCCAGCCGCGCCGCCGCGTTATGCATCAGGGTACACAGGGCATCGAACTGGCTGGTGTGTTTTAGCTCCATACGCAGCAGCGCGTCGCCCAGCACGTTCAGATGTTCCTCCGCCTGGTACAACAGACTCAAATCGGCATACGT
This sequence comes from Klebsiella sp. BDA134-6, assembly GCF_015601345.1. Classification (NCBI taxonomy): domain Bacteria; kingdom Pseudomonadati; phylum Pseudomonadota; class Gammaproteobacteria; order Enterobacterales; family Enterobacteriaceae; genus Klebsiella; species Klebsiella sp. BDA134-6. The sequence continues at coordinate 2,270,917 of NZ_CP064784.1, read as the reverse complement.
CAGGGTCAGCGTGCGCATCGCCTGCTGCAGCCGTTTACTGAGCGCGCTCAGAATGTCCATTCGCGCATGGACCGGCTGCGGCCACAAACCGCCCCACTGTCGGGATACCAGCGCCGCGACTATCGCCAGCCCTTCGTTCAGCCCGCACAATCCGGCGATCTGCGTGCGAGCAAGCGTATACCAGGCGGCGGTCTGCAGCTCCACGCCGTTTTGCTCAAACAGCGACAGGCAGAGTTTTTCCGCGTGCGGCCAGTTGACGTCCGGGCGCGCCGGATGCGTCAGCTTGTTCATCTCATCGCGCAATGCGGCGTAATCAGCAAACGTGCGCGGATCGCCGCCCGTTTTAAGGTGGCGTTCAGAAAATATTGTCATGATGGTGGATTCAGTCAGAGGGAGAGAAGCTAGATTGCCGCGCGGGCGTCCAGGTACTGCTGCTGTTTCATGTGCCGGATTAATATTTTACCCTCCGGCATAAACTCCGTGCCGTAGCGCACCAGCCCGACGCCTTTCAGCTCCGCGTCAATGGCGTAGCGTAGTTCGCCCGGCTGCGTTTGTTCCAGCAATACCACCGTCAGGCGTTGCAGGCGCGGCTCGTATTTCAGCAGTACGGCAGAGAGTTTCTCCATCAGCTCGTGAGCTGTCCCCGGCATCCCCTGGAGTATCTTCGTCATATCCGGCAGACCGTAGTCCGGCAGGTGCGCGAGCGTACCTGCGCGGCAGTTGAGGATCCGCTGCATGTTATCCAGTACCGAAAGGATGACCTGGATTTCCTCGCTAACCTGGTGCAAATCGAGACCACCGGAGAAATTGCCGAACAGAGTTTCATACAGGGAAGGCGCATTATGGCGTGCAGGCATAGTCAGTCATTCTTCAGCGGTTGCAGGGTCAGGCGGTTATGCCCGGCTTCGATAACGCGCGGGCTGTCCGGGTCGAGGTCCTCGCGGGCGAGTACCAGCTTCCAGTCGTTCTTCACCATATCCGGCTGACGAAACAGCCCCACCACGGCGACAAACTGCGCCTTTTCATCCAGCGGCATATCCAGGCTGGCATCCTCTCCCGGCTTCACCACCAGACTGCGGCTGGCAAGTATTTCCGTTTCCGGCGCGTCATCGCCCTGCGTCAGCAGTTGCTGGTAGACGGTTTTATCAAAAGTCTTACGGTCCCTGAGCTGGTAAACCCGCACCATCAGCGGCTGGGACAGCGAGATATTCTCCTGCCCGTCGGTGTTCAGCGCCTGACGGGCGGTGATGTCCAGATGAAGGGTCTTCACCTGCTTGTAAAAAATGGATTTCATAGCCGATGATGTGCCGTCGCTGACGCTCTGCGTCAGGCCACAGCCGGTCAGCAGCGCTAGCAGGAGCAGCAAAGGAAGTCGTTTAATCAACAGAGTACGCAACACGTCGGTTTCCTTGTGGTGTGATGGCAGGCGACATACCGCAGTAGCCCCCGGCCTCAATGGTGAATGTCGCAGGCAGGTCCGGCGGCACCTCATCGCCCTCCATGCCCAGCACCCCGGTCATACCGAGGATAAAGGGGGTTTCGCCCAGTACCGGGGCCGGTAACAACTGCGTCGGCACGGTCAGCTGAATACGCGCCTTATAGCGCCAGCCGAGATACACCCGCAGCAGCACCAGAAAGTCGGCATAAATCAGCCCTTCCGGCAGCCAGCCCTGTGCCTCAGCGTGGTCTTCGGTATACAGGCTAATCAGCAACTGGCTGCTGACCTCGGTGGTTTCATCACCCAGCACCTGATAGCCGTCGAGCAGAAAATCCTCGTCGCCGTAAAAGCCCAGCGGTTTATTGATGTAAACCGTACGCGGGCAGTGCGGCGTCACCGTCGTCTGCGTGCGGGGCGCCAGCAGCCGCACCAGCGCCTGAATCCCCTCCTCGGTACGGGCGGGCAGACGCATCACGCTGAGCAGCGCCAGAAAGCGCGACAGCGGCGCGGTGATATGCCTGTCGGTACCGGGAATGCCCAGCCCGATAAGCCCCAGCAGACTCTGCGAGGTCGAGTCCCTGCCGCCAGGGTCAAAGGTCGCCGGGTACGAATACTTGCGCCAGATGCGGTAAAACTGCGTCAGGATGCGGTGGTTAAAGATATCGAGAAACGCTTCCTGCGCCTCATGCCCCTCGCGCTGCTGCGCGATATCGTCCAGCCAGGCAGTCGGCAGTGGCGAATCAACGCCGTACAGCCCGTTGAAGGTGGTGCGCACCGTCGGCGGCGCATCCGGGTTCTCTTCGTCGTACTCCACCGCCTTCAGCTCGCTGACAGGAAAGCCCATGCCCGGATGTGGACGAAAACGCACCGGGTCGTCCGCCGGGTTCAGCGTGCTGCCGAGTGGCGGTGCGTCCGGGCGGGCTTTTTCCAGTAGCTGACAGAAACGGTAAAAGTTGATGCGGTGGATATCCCGTTCAAGCCGGGGGCTCAGCCGGGAATACGGCGGTTGTGGTTCTCCTGCCATTCGAGACGCTCTCCGGTGGACTGAATAATGACTGTCAGACGGTTAAACAGGTGGATATCGGTATACAGCGCAAAGAAGCGGTTAAGCATTTCGCCAAACAGGCTGATATCACCGTGACCGGCAAAGCCGTTGTCGTCGAGGGTCACCTCTATCTGCACACCACGCAGAAAGTGTCCCTGCACAAAACGTTCGGTTTCGCTGTGTTTCACATCGACAATCGCCGCCAGACGACGGATGTTCATCTCACTGCCCGTCCAGTTATACAAAGACAGCGCCCCGCGCAGCACCTCGGCGTTATCCATCATCCACAGAAAGCTGCTGCCAAGGTGGCTCAGCACCCGCCAGTGAAAGCGGTCCTGGTCCGGCGGATAGCAGGGCAACGTCGGCGCGCAAAGATTGCGCACCTGAATGCGCGAGGCGGTGGACTTCACCACCGTATCCAGCAGCGTGCTCTGTAACGCCCGGCGCGGCAGCTGGCCGTTGGTGCCGGTCAGGCTCAGGGAGAGCTTTTCATCGTCCGGCACGGTATGATTATCGAACGCCTCACCGCCGAGTATCAGCCAGGTGTCGTGCAGCCCGGACGGGCCGCGTTTTACGCGGGTGTGGTAGTAATACTCCGGTGCGTCAACGCGCATCATCCCGCCCTTATGGCGGAAGCTGGTGAACGGCACATACACCTGATGACCGGAATGGCGCGAGGAGGTCACCGAATCCACCGAATAAATCTCGGTGTGTCCGTCCTGAATGCGCATCGGGCGTAACAGGTACTCAGTCTGTAACGAGTCCAGATGCAGCGGGTCAGATTCGAGTGAAAACAGATTAATCACCGGTGCGCAGTGCAGCCGCAGATGTTTCTCCGAGAAGGTAAACTCATGCTGCCACTGCGTATCCAGCACCACTTCAATTTCAAACCAGGGCATCTCTTCCGGAAAATCCACGCTTTCCAGACCGCGCAGCGCCACCGACATAAATTTCTCCCGGAAGGTGAAATATTCCAGCAGCAGCTGATAACCGCTGAAGCTGCCGCTGTCCGGGAGCAGCGCCTCGTTCTTGCCAAAACCGCAGACGGTAAAAAGGGCGTCCAGCGCCCTGCGGTCGGTATCACCGGGGAAGCGAATACCCGCTTTTGCCACATTCAGGGTCAGCGCCTCGTGCAGCGCGCAGGCCAGCGGCGCATCGGCATTGAGGTACAGCGGGATGCGGCTTAAATCGATGCTGCTCCAGTCCGCCAGTTGCCCGCACTCAAAGCGCAGCGTGATGACCGAACGCCCGTCCAGTTCGGTACTGATACTGGCACGGGAGAGCGACAACGGCAGCAGAGTCAGCGGCTGCGTGGTGGTATAGCGGCAGCGGGTCTGCTTTTCACCAACGGGACGCGAGCGAACCTCAAAGCCCTTCGCCACGGCCACCGGCTCTTTCATCTCCCGCCAGTCGGCGGAAAATTCGACGATGGAGAGCGACGGAATGGTGCGCAGGTAATGCGGCCAGAGCATACTCACCAGCCCGCCGGTCAATTCCGGCAGGTCGTCATCGAGTTTTTCCCGCAGGCGGCCCATCAGGAAGGCAAAACCTTCGAACAGGCGCTCCACATACGGGTCGCGGGCGCCGGCTTTGTCGAGGTTTAAACTTGCCGCCCGGTCGGGGTGAGCACGGGCGAATTCCTCGCCCGCTTCGCGCAGGTAGCGCATTTCAGCGTCAAAATAACGCAGGGTTAAGTCGTCCATTGAATATCTCAGATATCAGGGCATGAAAAAAAGCGTCAGTTGCACAGTACGGCTGCTCTTGAGGGATCGATAGCGATAAGTCCGGTCAGTAGTTGTTCCATCTCCGGCTGAAAGCGCATTTTCTCTGCTTCGCTGCGTCCGGCCTTCATGCGCAGCAGTTTCAGGCGTCTGGCTTTCACCTCAAACAGCAGTCCAGGTTCCCATTGATTCAGGGTCAGGTTTGCTGAACGGGAATCCAGTTCACCCAGCAGGTGCAGGGCCAGTTCGTTTTTGCCGGTCTGTTCGGCAATACGCGCCATCAGCAGGCGCAGCAGCCAGCGACTTCGCGCGGTAGTAATGCCGGGACGACTTTGCAGCCAGACCAGCGCCGCGTCGGGACCGTCGCTGTCGGCAAGGGCAAGCGCCTCCGGCTCCAGTTGCAGGATATCGTCGTCGCCTGATGCTGTAGTGGCGTTGGCGGTGTGGTCGTCCTGCCATCCAGCAGGATTATCCATCACCTGTTGCTGTATCCAGTTCAGCGTCACTTCATCGGCGAACGGCGTGCCGTCGTTAAACGCGAGAGTTTCCAGCCCCGTAAGCCGGGAAAGCAATCCCTTCAAATCGGCCTCAATAATGGCGGCCTCCGCGTCACGCCCGGATTTCAGCAACGCCTGGTGCAGATACCACTGCACGTCCAGCCACAGATGGTTCGCCCCGCGCGACAGCAGACCATCCGCTTCTTCCATCAGCTCCCGCCAGCTCTGTTGCAGATACAGCCGTTTGAGCTGCGCCCGCTGTTCCGGCTTCGGCGGCTCAATACGGGTTTTACCGTCTGCCTGGAGTGGCGGTAACTGATGGAGGGTATCTTGGCGCAGATTCTTTATCAGCCGATGGGCGGAAAGCCAGCCGTCCGGCTGACTTCGCAGGTATTCCGCCAGTACTCGCGCCTGTGCCATAAGCTCCTGGCCTGAAGCAATGCCCGTCAGCGATGGTACGCTACCGGTCGTGACTGGCGGCGTGTGACTGCCTTCGCTGACGTTCTGCGGCACCACCGCATCCATCCCGCCGGATTTCAGCAACCGGCTTTCCAGCGCAGCGTACAGGGTGCCGAACTGTGGGCGCTCTTCTGTTTTCGTTTGTTCCACTGCCTGCTCAGTCAGCCACAGTGCCCCGGCGATGCGTTCCGCTTCCGTTTTTGTCACTTCCGGGTACAGCGACAGGCTGTCCAGCATCCGGCTGCTGCCGAGCCACTCCAGCGCCGCTTTACGGCTACGTTCCCGTTGTGGATGCAGTTGCGTGCCGAAGCGCTGCATCAGCCCGGCCAGCAGCTCAAGCCCGTCCGCCAAACCCGTTTCGCCATCACGGTGCAGCCGCGCCCAGGCGTAATACGTCGTGACGCGGATATCCTTGCAGGTGGTGGTCAGCAGTTTCTCCGCAAGCTGACAGATAAGCTCTGTATCCGCGCCGGAGAGCTTATTGACCTCCTCGCGCATCTGCTGAAAATCATCGTCATAGCCGGGGTCGTCGCCGGCGGGGCTGTCATCAGAGACGGGTAACAGCCAATTTGCCCACAGGGCAAGGCGGGACTGAGCCTGTTGAGCCAGCATGTCCGTCTCCAGCTGGCTAGCCGCCAGCAGGGTATCAATGGATGCCATAGTTCTCCCTGGTGACTTCAGGCTGCGTACCACGGCCTGAAGCATGTCGTTATCACAGGCGTTAACAAACACCGGCGCCATCCAGCGCATCTCCCGTTTCTGCGGTGTATCCTGGTTTTTGTCCTGTCCGGTAGCCCTGCCACTGGGCGCGGCCAGCTCAGAACGCAGCGCCGACAGCGCCTCGCCTGTCGTTCCGGCAATGGGCAGGAAGGTCGTCATCATGGGGGAGCTCCTTGCTGGGTGGTCCCGGCCCCGCCACCAGCGCCAGCAGGTCGGTTCCGCGTCCGTCAGGGTGATAAACGCGCCGTGGGCGGGATGCGTGCGCTGGTAATTCTTCAGCCAGGCCTGGCAATGGCGGCGGTACTCAGTCAGCACCCACTATGCCGGATGAAATGTCGTCAATGCCATATTCTCCGTCTGACGATTCGTTTTCGTTCAGTATGGAGGCGTCCACGCTGAATATTTGCGCCGGAAGGCTGAAGTTACGCAGCTTCAGCAGTGAGAGTGGACCATCACCCAGCTCTGTGCGCAGCAGCCACTGGAGCTGCCGGTTGTCCGGCGCGGTCACGGTCAACCGGTACAGGCCGTCGTTTTCCTTCTGCCGCTTCATTCTCTCCAGCATCCGGATAACGCCCCACGGTCCGCTGACGTTGGCAAACAGCCGCGCGCCCGCCACTGTTGAGGTCCAGGTCAGCATCGCGCCGGGCTTGTTAATCACTCCCGGCCAGCGGAAGCTCTGCCAGTCGGCAAGCTGGTTAAAATAATGCAGCGTCTGGCCGTCGATGGTCAGCTGCGTCTCGACAATCTCCGGCATCGCCACCCCCTGCATTTCAAAGCCGATCCCCTGACTGCCGTCGGTAAACAGGATGTCGGAGAGTTCGCTCAGCTGATTAATCGCCTTCAGGAACGCCGGACTGAACGCCAGTCCCTGGCTATTGGTGCTGTCCGCCACCCAGGTACTGCCCTCCCGGTGCAGCACGCCCCCCAGCTGGCTGGTCAGGAAGCGGTCGATACGCCCGCTGTCGCGGCGGATAAACGCCGCCAGCATCGGCAGCGAGGCATCATTTTTGCCTGCCGCGAAGGGGTAGCGCCCATCAAAAGCGGAATGCCAGTTCGCGACAACCGAGCGCTGCCACGTATCGTTGAGGCTCGCCGCCGACGGCTGCAGCACTGTCTGCCACGCCTGGGTCAGCGGCTGCACGAACATCGTCTGCCCGAAACCGCTCCACTCTTCGCCAAGGCTGGCCGCCACCAGACTGCCGTATTCCCGGGTGTCGGTCAGGTCGACGCTTTTGCCCTGGAAGACCGTCTGCGCCAGCTGCTGCATCATCGCCTGCGGGTCGGGGGAACTCGCCACCTGCTGGAGCCGGAGACGCACGCGCGTCAGACGCGTCAGGTAAGTCTGTAAACTGAGCGAACTGTCCGCCGCCATCACGTTCTGCGCGCTGTTTTTCCCCATCAGGGCCAGCAATGGCCCGAAAGTGCCGTCCAGCGGACTGACCGGCCCGGCGGCCTGCTGGTCAATCACCGGCTTATCGTCCTGCCCCAGCAGATTTTTCGCTGATTTCACCAGCGAATCAGATATCGCCTCCTTCTGTTGTCCGGTCTGCCCCTGATACGCCAGGGTGTTCATCAGGGCTATCAGCGGCGACTGGCGCACATCCCCCGCCAGGGTCAACTGGTCGGTAACATCGGCGATATTGTGCGCCGGATTGAGCCGGATACTGTTGAGAAAGCCCAGCCAGGCACTGGCGAAATCCGTAAAGTAGCGCTCCGTCAGGCGCTGTTTCAGCGCCTCCGGGGAAACATCGCCGGTGAGGGTTTTACGGTTGTCACTCAGTACCCAGTCGATTTCATCGCGCCGCGAGGCGACGGCTTTATCAATCGCGCCCTGGATGCCGCCCTCCCACGCCTGGCGGGTGAACATGCCCGGCACTGACTCCTGCGTACTGAACAGGCGACTGGCGTCAGTCTGTGGGGTCATATCCTCAAGAGTCATATCGGCATAGTTGCGCCGGACAGAAGTCAGCATGTTCCCGTACAGGGTACTTTCGGCATTACGCTGGCCGATTTGCTCGAGTAACACCTGACGTACCTGACTGACCAGCGCGGTATCGGGCGTGATTTTCCAGGCAGGCTGCGACGGCAGATTCTGCATGTAAAAAACCCATAAATCCGGCGCAATACTCTGCCACAGAGCCGGGGACATTCCTGATCGGGAGGGTTCGGTTGTTTTCATCACCTGAGCGTAAAACGCCGGGTCGGCTTTGTCCGGCCGCACCATCATCAGGTACGCCTTCAGTTGGTCGTAACCCGCTTTTGCCAGTGTCGTCCGTTGCGGATTGCGCGGCGGCAGATTTGCCAGCGCGTTAAGCTTTTGCGTCAACACCTGCACTGCCGCATCGCGTATCAGGCGGTTGTTCGCCTGTGTGTACCAGGGCATCAGGGCGGCAGCAAGCTGCGCATTGTGGTCGAGCCCGAAACGCTGATACCAGGGCGCGCCGTGTTCACTCTGAATCTGTAAACGTCCGATATCGTTACGCAGTAGCTGTAACGCCATCAGCTGTTCATCATTAATAGCCGGGTGCTGCACCAGTTGCTGCGCCCGCTCCGTGGTGCTGACAATATGCTGGCGGTTGACCATAAAGGAGAGCAGACTGCCCGCTCCCCACAGGGCAATCAGCGTCAGCAGGGTGACGCCGAGAGTGCGCTGCCAGGGCATCCCCACCCTGACACCACGGGCTTTCGCACAGTCATCCTTCACCCCCTGCCAGACTGCCGGGGCAGACCAGCGGTGCGGGTGAAGGTCTTCGTCCGTTTTCCTGTCCGCCGTCAGCGACGGGCTGAACATCAGGCCGCGCAGCGGAACACGCTTCAGGCGCTCGGTCAGCCACGGCGTCAGCAGCGAGCGCCAGCGGGTAATGCCATTATCCTCAAGAGAGTGCCCGAAACGCAGCAGATAATCATGGGACGGGTCAGCGCACATCTGCTGCATGCCCTGCTCACGCAGGGACGGCAGAATGGCGCGGAGTTGTTGCTCAACGCTCTCCGGCGTGGCCCGCGCCGGAAACAGCGCCCCCAGAGTCTGAGTGACGCGCGTCTCCTGCGGCCACTGGCTGCCGCATACCTGCCACAGATATACCGGCGGCTGGTAATGCAGCGCCTCCCCGATCTGCTCCAGGGTGCGCAGATGGTTATCCAGCGTACCGGCTGTCGCCTGCTGCTCATCAAGCGCCAGCACAATGCCGTCCAGCGGACGGCTGCGGCGCAGCTTACGCAGGGCGGTCAGGCGCTCCGTGTCCGGCGCAGATGACAGGCTGCCGCCGTAAACCAGCACGGTACTGCTGCCCTCCAGCCACTGCTTCTCCGCAAGACCGGGAGCGATGGCAGCGATTTGCGCAGGTTCACCACAGACCAGTAGGAGGCGGACTTTACTGCGCCAGAAGGGGTTGTGACGACGGCGGAGATGGATGGCTATTTCTTCCGATAACATCAGACGCTTCAATGATTTTCTTTTCGCTAATGCCCCCTGTCCGACCACAGACAAACGCGTGGCCTTACTGATAATCCAAAGATGTATCGCCAGAAAAACCAGAGAGACAACACATGCCAGCACGATCCAGAGAAGAGCACACACCAGCAAAATGGGATAGATAACTGACCATTTTGCATCATGACCTTCTATAAAAAACCAGTACGCTAACCCACTCAATAAAATAAGGAATGTGATCGCCACAGCGGCGAGTACCACTGTAAACGCAGCAGAAATACTTTCGTTCTGATTTTTATCTGTTTTCATGAGGTTTAACAATTCCAAGCGCCAGAGGGTGTAAAGGATCGGTGGCTATCCAGCCGCAGGGCTGCGACTGGCTTTGTGCGAAAATAGCAGCAAGTGATATCACGACAAGCGCCTCAAGCTTTCCCGTATTACCCCAAAAATTATCCTGTAGATGATGAGTCACGTTCCAGCCGCTGCCTGGCAGTTCTGATTGTTGCGGATGAGAAAAAAGAATGCAGGCGTCAGGCGCAGCGTCAAGTTCACTTTGCTTCTGAGCGCGTTCGCAAACATCTTTCAGCGATTCCGTTTCCGACGGGGAAAAAAATTCCCCACGGGAAAGTAGTACAGGCCCTTCAGAGCCGGCAAGCCATAAAGCGGCGGCTTCACCGGCAGGCAGTAAACCCTCCGCAGAAGCGAGCACAGACTGACATCCGGCGACCAGAATATGAGCATCGTTACCATCCGAACCCAGAAAAGCAGCAATGTCTGATAACGTACTTTCGCCCATCCACATTTCCGGAAATTCAGGTAATACAATCTCCGGAAAAGAGTCCTTCACCTGTCCGGCAAACGCCTGCCATGCGTTCTCACTCCCCTGCCAGTAACATCGCTGCGGCGAGGCCAATGTTTTGCCTTCACGCTGACGTCTCCACTGGAGTGCCAGCATGCGGGCCAGCTGATTTTCACGTTCTGTCATATCAGCAGAAAAAGAACGCGCCATACGCAGGGTTTTACCACCTACCTCCTGGCGCTCTGCTGGTGCTTTTTGCTCACGCTTAAGCAGACGCAACCAATCCCCCCACTCCGCCCCAGCCGGACCAATCAATACCACATCCTCCAGGAAAAACTGCCGACGATGCTGATACCACCAGTTGCTATGCACCTCTGCCACTTCCGCTCTCCAGGTGACTGAATGGTGGACTGAAAACCGGTAATACAGCAGAGAAAGGAGCCAGAAAATCCCCATGAAGATTAAAGTGAAAAGCATTCCGGCAAAGACGCTCCCGATGCCTGCATCCGATCCCCGCAGTAACGCTTTCGCTGCGCCAACAGCCAGAATCAGTAATGCCCCAGCGCACAGCCAGCGCTTTGTCGCTGGTGGCTTTGCGGTATGATAATCAGGAAAATCAGGTAGCGGTCTCACTGCGCAATACCGCAGTCAGGAAAAGAGCTTACCAGCGTGCAACCACAGGCGCAGTGATGTCCGTGGAGGGCGACGGGCTGTCCATCCACTTTTGACAAAGCGCTGCCTTCAATAATAGTGGTCATACCATGTTTATTGCATTTTACCTGATCACCTTTAGTGGCAATGCCTTTGCCGAAACACAGATAATGTCCGGCCAGAACTTTACCGCCATACTCCCGCAGGGTATCGCCTTCGCGTATTACCTGTTTCATATTCGTTCCTCATATTATTGATGCAGGCATTCGGATATTAAATATTTTATTTATCCGTTATGACCATAATGACGCTATTGCAGATTTAGTACTGGCCAGTTTTTCCGCTTCCTGCGACTGTTGCTGTCGGGCGATTAGTTCAGCTGACTCATTGGTCAGCGCGGGTTGAGAAGGCGAATCAGATGACATGGCAACAGGAATATCAACTGCACTATTTACCATGGATATTTTTTGTTTTATTTCAGGCGGAGAGTTTTCACCAGTAAAGGTGCCACCCTTCTCGAATCTCTCGATAATAAAATCGGCGCCAGGAACCGTATCTTTAAATCGCCCCTCAATAAAGCGTCCATATTTTACAAGAGGAGTGATATTTTTACTCATCAGTTCACCGAAATAGATCATCCGGTACAAAAAGTAGCTTCCCCACGGTTCCCTGGCATCAAAAGTGGCCTGCATAAACCAGGCTCTGGAGTCATGGACCTGATCGTCAAATAATGCCCTGACCAGCCCTCCGGGCTGTTGCACATTGCTGCTTTCCCCCTGGGGAGGAAAAAGCTTCGCCACCCGGTCACTGGCCGCCTGTTTTATCCTGTTATATTCACCATCCGCATCGTCATCGCTGAAGGAATAAACCAGGTTACTCAGTTTCTCTGTGAACTTATATTTCCAGTTTCCGGTTACGGCACGCGGTTTGTGCTGATAATCCTCACGAAACTCTTCTGCGGCCTGACGCAGTTGCGTCTGCCCCAGCGCGGGATCAAAATCTTTCGGTCCCGGCGGATAGGGAATATAGGTATCTTTTTCGGCGGACGCCTGCATTTCCCAACGCCTTTTATTCACTTTTTCCTGTTTTTTATCACGCTCCTGCTCGGATTTTGCCCTTGTTTCTGGATCGCTGTCTTTATCCATGCCATTTGCGGCTGCTTCCTTATAAAACGACTGTTTTATATAGTTGCCGCTCGCATAGCGACCAATACGCCATGCGGTTATCCAGGCTATTTGATCTTCCAGCGCGGTAATAACATCGCTCGATGCTCGTCCTGGTTCGTATCTGGCAGCATTTTCATCACTTATTTTTTCCGGAGATGAGGAAATATTTAATGTTAATTCACGCCAGGCGTTGAAGCGCGCAACAAGTCCTTCTTTAATAAAAAATTCTCGTTGTAACTCTGCAGGCATTGCCCGCCAGATTTGCGGCAAAAGATCTTTTGGTAACGCGGTTGGGAACACCTTTAATGGAGCACCGGCATTAAACGCTGCTGCATATATATCATGCAATGCAATCTGTGATAATAAATAACCGTCGTTATCAGCTATTGCTTTCCCCTGGTCGCCAGGTGGATAGCCGCCGCCAATATCCGAATGCATACCGGGATATACCACCTCTCTGGCATAGGAAGGATAGGTTCCGTCATGGCGGCAAATCGAGTCCAGCGGGAAACAGAGCCGCTGTTCATGGGATGAAACCAGATGTACGCAATTTTTAATCAGGCCGTTATCGGGCAGTTCCATTGCGCCATCGGCCCAGCCCATATGCCCTTCCGCAAGGGGAGCAATATGCGCCACACCCACTGAAGCCACCGTATCAAGTAGTCCCAGAAACTCAATGCTCAGCGGCACTTTCCAGTCGGCGCCTTCCAGCGTCAGGCAAAGATCCGGCTTCGCCCCTTTTCTGAAAGCATTGGGCAGCAGTTCGACCAGCCAGTTAACAAAAGCCCTTGCCGCCGCCGCGCCGCGTGAAAAACCGTACACATACAGCTTCATCCCCAGCAGTTTCGGTTTACCGGGTTCAGGCTGCTTCAGCGCCAGTTTCAGATCGGGTTCCAGATCTTTTAGAAGCCGCTGGAATACTATTGGTCGGTATTGATCTAAAGCCCCGAAGGACATCTCTTTCACCGCTGCCCAGCTTTCATTATCGGATAGCGCAGGTTTGCCCAGCGTGCGTCGTAAAGCATCAATAATGCGAATAAGCGCCCAGTTAATTCGCTCTTCGCCATAGGTGGCAAAAGCCAGGCCAGGCGTGCTGTAATCCAGATCCGACACTTCCGGAAAGGGAGTACCAACACCGGGGATATAGTACTTGTAATATTTATTACCGGATGTCCCCTCCATATCCACCAGCTCCCCGGTATGCCCCTGCACACCACCGGCATACCCCTGGCCAATAGTGGCGCGGAAAAGACGGGCAATATTGGTCGGGTGAGGTGTACCCGGTGGACTATCCAGCTTAACTTCATAAAGATCGTGATTCAGGTTATTACCAGTCCCGTCGAAAAACAGACTGATATGCAGCGTTTTACAGCAGGGCGGTTCCACCAGCCGACCCGCTGCCTGGCAAAGTTCATTGCGGTAGGCCAGTTCGTGACTGTCCTGCTGTTTACAGTTTTGGCCGACTAACGCCGCTTGTGTGGGTAATCGTCCCTGTTTCGGAAATTGTGGAGGATACCAGACTAAATCAGGCTTCATTGCGGACATACTTTGGGCTCCTCCATTTTAATCGGATCTTTAATCGGATAGTTGGGATTGCCGTAGTCGTAGCAACTGGTGGTGACTTTGATTTGATCGCAGGGTAAAAAGTGGACCTTTATTCCACAGGTTTTTTGGCCGGTATAATTGGGGACCGGTACTATTTTGCTGTGTTGTTTTTTTTGTGCTGCTATTTTTTTTTTCCATCTTAAATATTTTTCTCTATCTTCATATCCAGGAAAATCCATTGAATAACCGACCCCCGTTTCCCAGTCCACTTTCACCGTCATTCCCGGTTTCCATTTCGCTGGTACCCCGTAGCAGCAGCCACCGCCTCCCCCTTGCCAGGGGCCGATAATATCCAGTCCCGACTGCCCGTCAACGCTGAAATGATTTATCGCCCAGTGGGTATGGTTAATGGCTTCTATGGTACCGCTGCCACCGCTGACACTCTCCGCTTTGGCTGGCTGATCACAACCTGTCAGCAATATCGCCACAGTGACAAAAATAAGACTTGCCAGCCACCGTCTCTGCGCTGGAAATGGTGGTGGATACCAGACTAAATCAGGCTTCATTGTGGACATACTCTGGGCTCCTCCATTTTGATCGGATCTTTAATCGGATAATTAGGATTACCGTAGTCATAGCAACTGGTAGTGACTTTAATTTGATCGCAGGGTAAAAAGTGGACCTTTATTCCGCAGGTTTTTTGGCCGGTGTAATCAGGAACAGGGACTATCTGGCTGTGTTCCCGATTCTGAGCTTTGATTTTTTTTTCCCATGCCAAATACTTAGCGTCATCTCCATACCCTGGAAAATCCATTGAATAACCGACACCGGTTTCCCACTCAAGTTTCACCGTCATTCCTGGTTTCCATTTTGCTGGTACGCCATAGCAGCAACCACCACCGCCTCCCTGCCAGGGGCCAATAATGTCCAGCCCTGACTGCCCGTCAACACTGAAATGATTAATCGCCCAGTGGGTATGGTTAATGGCTTCGATGGTGCCGCTACCGCCGCTGACACTCTTCGCTTTGGCTGGTTGATCACAGCCAGTTAGTAATAAGATGATTACCATGAGAACAAGTAAGTTGCGTTTCATATATTGTCCCTTTTATTGTCGCTCTCATCCGACAACTTATTCTGAGTAACAATATATGCCCTGACCCAATCATCACGCTTATCATCAAAGATGATGTGTTCATGAGTGGCCGCTAACATCGCTTCAAAACAGGCCGCAAACTCCGCTTCTTTTAAGGTAAATATCCCCTCAGGAAGTTGCTGATATCTGAGGAATTGTTTGGCATCGCACAGACACATCAAACTTTCAAACTGATTATCAGTTAATATAATTTTTTCACTCAACTCCTCCTCACCTAATGCCGCTCCATTGCCCTCCAGCAATACAGGAACGCCGTCACGATCCAGCCAACTCCAGAATAATACTGGTCGATGAAGGGTGCTTTGTTGTTCACTGTTCAGAACATGAGTAAAGAGATACGAAAATATACGCGTATCCCAGAAGCGGAATATCCCCGCACACCCCTCATGCTGCGCATCAATACACCTAACCAGCCATCCGGCCAAAACATCAAACCGCCAGGATGACCCCAGCACCAATAAAGGCGCTGTAGCCGCCGCTTCACGAGCCAGAGCATATAGCCACTGTACCTGCAGAGCATCTTCCAGCTCAATGCGCACCAGAAAAGGCGCATCGTCCAGGTAAATATTCTCTGGTAATCCCTGATAGAGCGACTGCCATTTTATCGCCGGAGAAAATCCAGAGAGAGCCGGAATGACAGAAAAATTCAGGCCACACTGATCGATGATGATATCGATATAATTGTGACCAATCTGCTGGCACGTCAGGTGGATTTTATCCAGCCAGGTTTTTATGTTTTCCATAATTATGCGTCCCTCGGCACAAAGCCCTGAGCCAGTTCCTGAGCCCGCTTGAGGCATTCTTTACATACTGATGAAGGCAGATCGGGCAACTGAAAATCCTCACTGGCAGGCCCCTGCAAATTATGTTGGCCCTTCAGACTTAACAAGCCAGGCCCATGAATTTCAATTTCTCCCTGGGGGGTTAACCGAATGTAAGCACCACCACACCCAATAGTGATGCCATTCTTCGCCGTAAGCTGAAGATGTCCCTGTGTTGACTGTATGGTAACGTCCTGAAGAGCGGTCAGAGAGAGAATATCGCCATGAGACTCGATATTCAGCGGACCTTTTGCAGATACCAGACGAACCCCTTCCTGGCGGGAAAGTAACGATATCGCCTGGCTGGCATTCACTGAAAGCCTCTGTTCACTGGCAATACTGACTTCCCCGATGCTCTGCATATACAAACCATTACCGCTATGCAGAAGAATGCTTTCTGGCGTGACAGTCCCTATGCCATCTGGTGCTTCCATCAACAATACTGGCTTTTTTAGCTGGTCTGCTTTTTCAACAAACTGCTTTAGCGTATCCGCATCCGGTGGAAGATTATGATGCGTTTGCGTAACTCTCTCCCATCCAGCGACAAGGTTTTGCGCGCCTTTTAAAAGGCTGGATGCCGGCTCCATCGCCAGTTGCTGCCCCTGCGCCTTCGGCTGTTCGTCAGCGGTAATAAATATCCCTTTCCCGGCGCGGATAGTCCCGTAACTGTCAGTACGCAGCTCAAACCCCTCGCCGCGCTGTTTCTTCTCCTGGTCCACCAGATGCCCAAGGTTCAGTTGGCTCTTGCCGCCATACTCCGTACTGACCTTGATATGCTCCTTCCCGCGCGTGTCGTCGAGGCGGATTTTGTTGTTCGCCGGAGTTCTCAGTACGTTACGTTTGTAGTTGTAAATCGTGACGTGGTCGCCGTGCGCAGAGTCGTGCAGCACACCCGCGATATACGGGCGGTCCGGGTCACCCTGCTCAAAGGCTATCGCCACCTCGGTGCCCGCCAGCAGCGGCAGGTGCAGGCCGTAAGTGTCCCCGGCGTAGGGACGGGACTGGCGCACCCACAGGCTCTCCTCGCCCGACTGCCAGTGGTCGCGATCAAACAGCAGGTTGACCTTATAACGCCCGTCGCGGTCGATATGGCCGTAGATATCGTTGGTTTTAGTGCTGGTCACTCTGGCCGGAAGCGTCCCGGCCATCTTCGGTTTGTCGCCCGGTTCCGGGCGGAAGCAGTAGTCTTCTGAATAGGGAATCGCGTGAAAGGTCACTTCAAAGCTGCGGTCGCGGCGGGCGCGGCTGTGGATCCCGGTAATCACTACGCCCTGACGGAAGGTGTCGGTGACCTCCTCGCCGCCGGTCACCTTCAGCTCCTGACCGGGAGCCATGGTCACGCAGTTGGTTTCGCCGTTCAGCAGCGTCTGCCGGTTCAGGTAGCGTTCATGACGAATGCGAGCGTAGAACGCCCCACTCTCCGGCTCCGGGTCGCGCTGGTCGCTGTTCCCCGGCGTCAGGTAGTTATCTGCCCAGTGATACGCCTCGCCATAGGTGGTGCTGTCGCCCCGGCTGACATCGACGCTGAGGTTCATGTCCTCCGGCGCATTACGGTAGTTATAGTCGCGGGTAAACACCGACTGCTCCACCACGTTATGGTGGCTCTCCAGCGCCCATACCGATTCCCTGCCACTGTCATGCTGACCGGAAGGCGGCACTGACGGCAGGGACACCCCTTGTTCGAAATAACGCTGGTCGTCGTAAAATTCCACCACATCAATATTCAGTCGGGTGTCGGCGGTGATTTTGTACCAGATACCCACCTCTGCCAGCAGGCGGGAGATAAAGGCCATGTCGTCCTCGCCGTACTGCATCACCTGCTCGCGACGCGGATACTCGTTTGCCAGGGTGAAGACAAAATCCTCGCCGCGCATATCGTGACGTGTTCGGAGGATGTGCTCGACAATATCCGGCACCGACATATCCTGGTAAATCCGGTTCTGATGGCTGCGGGAGAGCAGCGCCAGACGTGGCTGCAGGGTCAGTGAATAATGGGTTTCATCCTTCGAGGTGGACAGCCGCTCAAAGCCGGTGACCACGCCCTGCAGCGTGCGTACCGGTTGCTGTACCTTTATGCCGTAACCCTGATCAACGGGAGCCACCAGAGTCAGCGATGCATCCTGCATCAGCATCTGCTGCGGGGTGACTGCCTTGTCCGTACTGGTGAATTCAATGGTGTAGTTAAACGGTTTGCTCAGTGCTTCATGCCCTTCAAAGCACAGCACGTCCAGCAGCGATTTACAGCCGCGCACCTTCAGCAGGTTATGGCTGTGACTGAACATCAGGGATTTTGCGTCACTCATGGATTATTTCTCCTCCGTCCAGAGCCAGCACAATGCCCTGTTCATCATCCCAGCCGAGGGTCAGGTGCTGCGGCTTCTGCCCTGCAGCCATATGGGTTAACAGTTGCTGACTCAGCGCCGGCAGGATTTGCTGGTTCAGCAGGCTGTCGATGTTGCGCGCCCCGGTATCCGGCAGCAGGCAGGCGGCAGTCAGTGCGTCGTACAGGCTCTCACTGATATCGGTCTTCATACCGTAGTGACGCGCCAGACGCTGACTGACCTGATTCAGCTTCATCTGTACGATGGTGCGCATCGCCGCCTGTCCCAGCGGGCGATAAATCACCGTCTGGAAGCGCGCCAGCAACGCGGGCTGGAAATGGTCGCGCAGGACCGGACGCAGCAGTTCATGCAGGTCCGCTTCTGTCGCTTCTGGCTGCTCACTGGTGAGTTGCATCAGGGGGTCACTGCCGAGATTGGCGGTCATCAGAATCACGGTATTACGGAAGTCGATTTCCCGCCCTTCGCCGTCGCGCATAAAACCCCGGTCAAAAACCTGATAGAACAGGTTCATCACGTCGCGGTGCGCCTTCTCCACTTCATCCAGCAGCACTACGCTGTACGGGCGTTTGCGCACCGCTTCGGTGAGAATGCCGCCCTGGCCGTAACCGACGTATCCCGGAGGGGAGCCCTTGAGCTGGCTAACGGTGTGCGGCTCCTGGTATTCCGAGAGGTTGATGGTAATCAGCGATTTTTCACCGCCGAACAGTTCATCGGCCAGCGCCAGCGCGGTTTCGGTTTTACCGGTGCCGCTCGGCCCTGTCAGCAGGAACACGCCCTGCGGGCCGTTCTCCGGCGCAAGTCCGGTTTTACTGGCCCGCAGGCGCTGTGCGATGGCGTTAAGGGCGGCGTCCTGACCCACCACCCGTTTGCCGAGGTTCTGTTCGAGGCTCAGCAGTTCCGTCTGCTCATCCTTCATTAATGAAGAGAGCGGCACACCGGTCCAGTCGGCGATAACGGTGGCGACGGTGCGCGTATCGACGTCGAGGCCCAGCAGCGGGTTATTCTGTTGAACGGCAGTCAACTGATTTTGCAGGTCTGCGATTTCCGCCTGGCGGGAGATATCCGCGCGGCAGGAGAGCAGGGATTCCGTCAGCTTCCGCTCTTCGTCGTACTGGGTTTCCAGCGCGTCGAGTTGCAGAATAATGTCGATTTCTTCCTGTTCGATGGTTGCCAGACGCTCGCCGTGGGCAGCGTTTCCCAGCGCGATATCCTCCAGCAGCGCCTGTTTTTCCATCTCCAGGGCTGTCATCTGCGCTTTCTGGCGGATCAGCGGCTCCGGCACGGTATCAAGGCTCATCCGCACGCGGGCCGAGGCGGTGTCCAGCAGGTCCACGGCCTTGTCCGGCAACTGGCGGCCCGTCAGATAGCGTCTTGAGAGCGTAACGGCGGCACGCACCGCTTCATCGCTGATATGCACGCCGTGGTGCTCCGCATAGCGGGGTTTGAGGCCGCGCAGCATCAGGCAGGCGGTGTCATCGTCCGGTTCGTCCATCTTCACCATCTGGAAGCGGCGCTCCAGGGCGGCGTCGCGCTCAAAATACTGCTTATATTCGCTCCAGGTGGTGGCGGCGATGGTTCTGAGTTCACCACGCGCCAGCGCTGGTTTCAGCAGGTTCGCCGCGTCCGCGCCGCCCGCCTGGTTGCCTGCGCCGATAATGGTGTGGGCTTCGTCAATGAAGAGGAGAACCGGCAGTGGCGATTGCTGCACCGCCTCAATAATGTTTTTCAGCCGTTGTTCAAACTCACCTTTCACCCCCGCCCCCGCCTGCAGCAGGCCGAGGTCCAGGGTGCGCACGCTCACCGGTTTTAACGCATCCGGGACGTTGCCTTCCGCAATTCTGAGCGCCAGCCCTTCCACGAGAGCGGTCTTGCCGACGCCGGGTTCGCCGACCAGAATCGGGTTGTTCTTTCTTCTGCGTGAAAGGATGTCCACCATCTGGCGGATTTCGTTATCGCGACCGAACACCGGGTCGATTTTCCCCTCGCGGGCGCGGGCAGTAATATCCTGCGTAAAACGGTTGAGCACCGTCAGCGCCGGATTTTCCGGTTCAGCATTGTCGGATGGCGGTTCAGCGGCACGACCGACAAAAGCCACATCGCCGGTCACTTTCGCTGGTTCATTTTCATCCGACTGAGCCTCCAGCAGTCCACGCAGGCGCTCCAGCTGCGCGATTCCCTTGCTGGTCAACGGCCATAACCCGTCGCACTGCAACAATACCGGACTCTCCACGACAGCCATCAGCAGATGAATGCCCCGGATTTGGGGATGCGCCTCCACGGAAGCATACAGCCACGCCTGCCGGAGCAGTTTTTCCAGCCTGTCCGACAGCTCAGGACGACTGCGCACGGAACGCGGCAGCCGCTCCAGAAAGTTCAGCAAATCCTGCCATATCGCCTCCATATCCCACTCGTAACGGCGGGCGATAACCGTCATGTCGCCTTCTCCCAGCTCCAGCAGTTTCAGCAACCAGTGTTCCGGCAGGATTGAAGCATGGGCGCGGGTCTGGCACAACGAGGCCGCCGCCTCCAGCGCGCGGGCGCAGTAAGGATTAAGACGTCGTAACAGAACGGCTGAATGGTGTTCCATGGTGATTGCTCTCTCGTCTGGTCGTGTTCAGGCACGCTACCGCCCGTAGCCGTTAACCGATGCCCATAAGGTGAAAGATGATGAAATCTCAATGATTTTTGCTGAGCGTCCGCCCGGCAGACGTTCAGCAAAAACGGGCAGCGGAACTGCCCTTCAGGGGATTACTCTAAATAGTTCGCGCTGTAGCAAGGCGGCAAGCGAGTGCAGCCCCGGGAGCTTACATAAGTAAGTGACCGGGGTGCACGAACGCAGCCAACGCCGCTACAGCGTGAAATATGACGAGTAATTACGCGGTGGCGCGTTCGTTCCAGCTATCGGAATGAATGATGTTGCCGTCCTTGTAGGTCCAGGTGATTTTTTCGTAGCGCAGCTCAACCATTTCCAGATGGTTGTGCTTCTCTTTTGACGGGTCCTTGATGTCGTACATCACCGGATTCACCTTCACCACCTTCACGTTTTCCAGTTTGGTGTTGAAGTACTCCACTTCCTGACCCGCGTCGTTGATTTTGTACCACTTGAATTCAGCCGACTTCAGGGTCTGACCAGTGGTCACCGCCTTGTAGAGATACGGGCTGGAGGAGTCGATCTCCTTGGTGAACAGAAACGGCGTGTGGATACGCGTGCCGGTCAGCTTGCCTGTGTTGTTGTCGGTCGGGATGTACAGGTTATGCTCCTGAGCGACGACTTCGATGCTGCCTTCACGGTCCTTGACGTCCACAGACCCTTTAATGTCCGCACCGCCGTCGTCTTTCAGCCACAGATAAACAGGAATTGCCATACTTAAATCCTCGGTTACTTTTTATTGATGTCGCCGTTTACGGCGACGTTATGGGGAGCCGGAGCCATACAGGCGTCCGCCTGCGGCACCAGACTGATTTCGACACGGCGGTTCAGCGCCCGGCCTTCCGCAGTGTCATTGGCGGCGGCAGGGCGACTTTCTCCATAGCCCTGTACCGCAAAACAACTCTCCGGCACATCACCGGTGTCGCGCATCCAGTCGCGCACCGATTCGGCGCGTTTCAGGGAAAGTTGCTGATTGAACTGGTCATCGCCGGTGTTGTCGGTGTGTCCGGCCACCACAATCAGCCAGCCCGGTTTTGCTTTAATGCCGACCAGCGCATTCACCAGTACTTTTGTCGAACCGGGTTTCAGCTGCCATTTGCCGGTATCAAACAGCGACATGCTGTCAAGGCGCACGGTCTGCGGCCCCTGTATCACCTGTTTAACCACCGCAGGGGGTGGCGGAGGCGGCGGCACATACGTACTGATAGCGGCCAGTACCGCCGGTCGCAGCTTTTCACCCTGATACAGACCCAGCCCGTAGCGCAGCGGCTCGCCGTTGCGCGACCAGTCATTGAGCAGCGCCGCGTCTTTACGCAGCACGTCCACCGCGTTTGCCTTCGGGGCGCTGTCCGTCATTGCTATCCGGTAATAGTGCGAGACATCAAAGGAGAGCCGGTGCAGCAGTTGGCGGTTGTTCCACGCGCTACTGCACAGGGCAACAAGTACCGCCAGCGCGAACAGGCAAAAAGCCCGGCGCAGAGTGCGGCTGCGTGGCGTAACGCCGTTGCCCTGCGGCAGAAGCGGCAGAATAAAATTCGGCAGTGGCGCATCGTCCGCAGAGGCCGCGCCGGGCTGCCAGCCCGGAAGCGACGTCAGGGTGGTATGGCGGGCCAGCCAGCGAGTCCACAGGGAGTCAGTCAGTACCGGCGCGGCGGATGACGTTGCCAGGTGGTACAGCACCATCGCAGGCGTCACCACCGGCATATCCGGCGATTCTGCGGTCAGCGCCGGTAATACCGCCTCCGCGATAAAGCGGGCCTGAGCGTTTATCCGTACCTGAGCACTTGTGCGCGAGGCGGCATCATCCTGCGATATCCAGCGACTGACGCTGCACGGGGCAACATCTGCCTGCCAGACCTGCGGCGCGGCCCCCGCCCGCAGCGACTGCCACAGCGTCTCCGCGACGGATGCGCCCACAACAGAACTGGTCAGTAACAGAGGCACAGTCCACCGGGTATCGCGTCGTACCTGCGCAAGCTGCCAGCGCAGTTCATGCAGCCGGGTAATGAGCACCGTCTCGTCGTCATGCTGCTGCGGGCAGACACGGACCATTACCGCCAGTTGCGCCGCCAGTTCCGGGCGTTCCTGGAGCAGATGGCGCACCGTCGGTTGCAGTTGCGCAGTGGAAACCTTCAGCCAGCAGCCCTGGGCGGTACGGTAAACCGCGCCCTCCCCCGGCCAGTCCGGCGTGTCGCCGCAGACCAGCACCACAGGCAGACGATACGGTGCTTCCGGCAGGTCGTTCAGCCCGTGTTCACCCTCCGGTAATCCACCCGGACGACGCCCGGCTGAAACCAGACCGGCAATCACAACCATCATTATCAGCAGAATGGCAAAACCGCGTTCACCGGCGGTCAGCGGCAGGAAAAGCAGGCACAGCAACGCCGCAAGCAGCCCGTTCCACAGCCAGAGCAGCCGGTGATGCGCCACGCTCATTTTCCGGCCCCCGGCAGCAGCGTGGTCATTAGCTGGTCCAGCCAGTGGTTCAGCCCCAGCCACAGCACCGCCGCCACGATGGCGGACAGCCCGATGCACACCGGCCAGCGGCGCAGCCATTCACGCAGCCCGTGACTTCCGGAAACCGGGGCCAGCAGCGGCCTGTCCGGGGCGAAATCTAACGATGGCACGCGATCCGTCAGCGCCCGGACAATCTGCTCGCGGGCCGGGTCTTTCAGCGAACAGCTGCCCTTAAAGCCCAGCATCAGTACCCGGTGAAAACAGGTGAGTACCGCCATATCCGGCGCGGGCTCACGCAAAACCTGACGCATCCGCTCGTACAGTTCATCACCCGCATCCATAGAACCAAAGTATTTCGCCTGTAGCGGGCGGTCATACCAGACGATGCAGGCATCATCCTCACCTTCACGTCCCTTGGCGGTTTCATCCAACAGCGCGCACCAGGCATAGAGAATGTGCTGACGGCTGGCTTCGCTCATTCCGGCCTGTTTCAGTTGCGCCATCACCTGCGCAATATCCTCCACGCAATGCTGCCAGAGCGCTTCCCCATCGCCTTCAGCCAGCCTGGCCCCGTAACGCAGCTCGGTAACCGTCAGCCAGGCATCTGCCAGCAGGGCGTCAGTATCGATATCCGTTTTCATGAACGCAGCACCGCCCACAGCTCAAGCTCCGGCTCGCCCAGCAGGCCGGAGACGTAAAACACGCAGCTCCCTTCCGCCAGCATCGCCTGCGCTGCCGGATGAGCCATATCCAGGGTGAAATACTGATTTTCCAGGCGCAGCGGAATGGCCGCCGGAACATGGCTCATGGCGCGCAGCGGAACGCCGGGCCGCGAGCCGTTGACCACCCTGTCCACTTCATCCGGGCTGCCGACTTTGCACTGTAGCGGGAACTGCTCAAGCAGTTGCGCCACCGGCAACGCGGAACGTACGGAGAGATAAAAATCGGCCTCTTCCCGCAACCGCGGGTCATGCAGCCGGGCGTGCCAGCGCTTACGCCGGTCGTCGCGCTCAAGGTCAATTGCCACCACCCTTGACGGCAGGCTGGCCTCCAGCAGCACCTCCAGCAGGGCAAACAGCGGCGGAAAGACCTCCGTCAGGCGATCGTGGCGGTAAGCCGGAATATCAGCGGTGGTATGGTCAAGGGAAAAGGTCAGCAGGCTGCCCGCCAGTCCCGCCAGTACCAGATACAGCCGTTCAGGATGCACCTGCGGATGATGCTGAAAGTGCCCCAGCACCGGCTCCGCGCTGTTGAGCGCATTCAGCAGCCAGAACAGCGACACGTCCGCCACCGCAAAATCCGCCATCCGCTCGTTGCTCTCGCGGCGCATCGCCATCAGCCGTTGCAGACGAATGCGCAGCTGGCTCAATAACTGCTCCAGCTGTTCCGCCAGCCAGGGATTCGTCTGCACGCTCAGCAGCGGCGGGATAAAGGCAGCGTCCTGCGACCAGTTGCCCTGGCCGTCGCGAAACAGGCGAGCGACCGGCACCGTCTGGTAATTACCGTTGTCCTCATCCGCCGGGCGCAGGATTAGCTCCGGCTGCAACACCGCCATCTGGCGGCTGTCGTCGCCATAGCAGTTGCGCACCTCGCGCCAGGCGAGACGCCAGCGCACCGGGCGTTCCGCTTTTTCCTCCGGTTGCAGGCAGTTGCCGCCGTTTTCATGTTCATGGGGCAGTGCCAGCACCACCGTCAGTTCGCTGCGATCGGGCAGCGTAAGTGCGGATGGCAGAGGATCGGCGTTGTCGGTATCGATGAGCGTGCCGTCGGCAAAACGCACGCACAGATGGCTGGCCTTCAGTTTCCCCTGCTTCAGCAGCGGCGTATCAAACGCCGCATACTGTATTCCCCAGGGATTCAGCGCCCCCATCCGGGCAATGCTCTCTACAGACCAGGCGGCAATCGCCGCCTGCTGCTGAAAATGCTGCGGCGAGACCATCTGGCCCCGCCCCCACAGTGGTCGAACTGTCTTCATCGCACCTCCGCCTTACGCTTTCGCCTTCGGCATCTGCGACACCAGCGACAGATTGACGTCCATCCCTTCCACCTGGAAGTGCGGCACCGCGTACAGCTTCACGCGGAAGAAGCCCGGGTTATCCTCAATGTCTTCCACCACCACCTTCGCGTCGCGCAGCGGATGAGACGCCTGGAGTTCGTCGCCGGGGTCGGTCATCTCCGTCACCAGGCTGCGTACCCAGGTATTAAGTTCCAGTTCCAGCAAACGACGGTCCTTGGTGGTGCCGATGTTCTCGCGCTGAATCAGCTTCAGGTAGTGCGCGATGCGCGACAGCAGGAAGATATACGGCAGACGCGCGTTAATTCGGCTGTTGGCGGTCGCGTCAGCGGTGTCGTACAGCGCCGGTTTCTGGGTGGAGTTCGCCGAGAAGAAGCAGGCGTAGTCGCGGTTTTTGTAGTAAGAGAGCGGAATAAAGCCGAGATTCGCGAATTCAAACTCGCGGGTTTCCGGGATCATCACCTCAGAGGGGATTTTCACCTGGTTGCCCGTGCCCAAATCGTAAAGATGGATCGGCAGATCCTTCACGGCGCCACCGGCCTGCGGACCACGGATTTGCACGCACCAGCCGTTATTAATAAAGCTCTTCACCATATTGGCGGCAAAGGCGAACGACGCGCTGGTCCACAGGTATTTCTCGTGATCCGGGCCTTTCACCTGCTCAATATAATTAAAGCTGCGTACCGGTACGGTATCCGGGCCATACGGCAGACGCCCCAGCACCCGCGGCATCACCAGGCCGATATAGCGCGAATCATCGGTGTCGCGGAAGGACTTCCACTTGATGTACTCAGCGCGGTCAAAGTAGTTGCCGATGTCTTTGATGGCCGCCACTTCTTCCATTGAGGACTTCATAAAGAACGCCGGGCCGGCAGAGCCGATAAACGGCATATGCGCGGCGGCGGAGACTTTTGAAATGTTACGCAGTAATGCCACGTCCTGCGGGCTGGCATCGAACTCATACGCCGAAATCACCGCCGCAACCGGCTCGCCGCCCGGAGTATCGTACTCAGAAATATACGTATGCCAGTATAATCCACTCTGAATCAGCTCTGGCGCATCTTCAAAGTCCTGGCGCAGATCGTCTTTTGACACATCCAGGATTTCGGTTTTCACGTTCTGGCGATAGTCGGTGTTATCCACCAGGTGCTTCAGACCGCGCCACAGACGTTCAACGCGTTGAAATTCCTCATGATGCATCACCGCATCCAGCTGGCGGCTGATCTGATAATCCAGTTCGGCAATATGGTGGTCGATTAACGTTTTGTCGAGCTTATCAACCTGCTGGCCCGATTTGCGGATACAGTCCATAAAGACCTGCACGCCGGCGGTGATACGCTCGTTCGCATCCGCTTCCGCCATCGCGGCTTCATCCTGCCAGATATTGATATCGCTCAGGTGAGAAACCGGTTTGAGATTGATTTTTTCAAATAAAGAGGCATAAACGCCGGCCGCATCCGGATGGTCAAGCACTATAGTATCGCCTGCGGTAGAGGCATTTTCATTCTGTACAGACATCAGCATATCCCTTATTTTATCCGTCAGTCTTTTGGCGCAAGCGCGGCGATTTCGTCACGCAGATCGCTACTCAGAGCCGGATCGCGTAATATCTTCTCCAGTTCTTTACGGAACGTGGAATTATCTAAAAGGTTTGATTTGAGGTCGCGCAACAGACTGCGCATGGCGAGCAACGCCTTAAGCTGAGGGATCTGGCGGGCTACCTGTTCCGGTTCAAAATCCTTCATTTCTTTAAAAGCAAGATGGATATTTTCTTCGCTGCCACCCCCTGCCAGAGTATTCTGGACAGCAATATTCACCGACGGATTAAATTTCCCTAACACGCTGTTGAAGTTATTCTTATTAATATCCACCTTTTCCCGCTCAGACAACGGGCGCTGCTCCAGGCCATTACTGAAATCACCGGTAACCAGTAATTTCAGCGGCAGCTCCACTTTCTTCTTCCCATGACCTGTGTGCAGGTCCAGTTTAATGTTAACGCGTGCTTTTGGTATCTCATTCTGAAACGAATTTGCCATATCCACTCTCTTCCTGTCAGATATTCCGGTGTCATCACTGACACGCCTTTACAAACCATATTATGGAGTAAATGACTACAATATATCGGTGATGCAGATCAATGATCTAAAATAAATCAATTACACAGTATTTTAGTCCAAAAAAGGACAATGGCAGACGCGACCAACCGCGCAAGGCTATGAAAACGGACGGTCTTCCTGCATACGGAGTGGAAGCTGAACTTGCGAATAAAGAATATTCCTCACAGGAAACCGTTCAATATTAAAAAAAGTAACAAAAAGTATTCACTCCAGGGCAAACCCGGCGCAAGGCCGCGCCATATCATAATATAGCCCCATAAAATCCAAAATAAGACATGTTAAGTTTTAAGAATACGACCTAAAAATATTCACCATATAAATAAATTATTGTCTACAATTTTCCCTCTGCGACACAGTCCTTTTTTGGACAATAAATAATTTGAAATACACGATGAATAGATCATTTGCATTCACATTACGAATGCAAATGTCACTAGCATCGCCATACTTTCATTGACTCATGCTCCGCGATAAAAATACGTATCCGGCAAATGAGAAATTAAATATGCGACACATCACATTAATTTGCATACTGAAAATGCTTTTTACTCTGTTTCCAACGCTGACTGAGAGACTATAAAGCTCTCCCCGGCCGACTAAACCGAATAGATTGATGTCGCCGTGCCCTTTAGTGCGCATAAAATAGGGTGAGGCCAGGCCAGATCCGCCGGGCGATATCAATCGACTGAACAGCTTTTTTGCCCTCTCACCGTGTAAGATTTGCGCACGGTTCACATCATGGCGGCGAAGCCGGCGGAGCAGCGCTTCGCGCCCGGAGAGCGTATTTTCACATTTTTACACCGACGCCGGCGGGATATAGACACAGGCTAATCCTCCTCCATCCGCTGATACTCTTCGCTCAGGAAATCAACCAGCGCCCTGACCGAGGGCAGCAGCCCGCGGCGCGAGGCAAACACCGCATGGATCACCTCCCTGCGCGGTTGCCACTCATCAAGGACAACCACCAACTCTCCGGCGGCCAACTGATCGCGCACCATTAATAAAGGAAGCTGTACCACCCCAACGCCAGCAATGGCCGCTTCACGAAGCGCCAGCATATCCGTGGTCACCAATCGGGGAGTGAAATAGATCTCCGCCCTTGCGCCCTCTGGACCGGTCAACTGCCACTTATGCTGATGTTTACCTGCGCCCAGGCTCAACCCCGGCCAATCGCTTAATTCTGATGGAACCCGCGGCTGCCCTTGCCGCTCAACCAACCCGGGACTGGCGACCAGACGGTGCCCGCGATCGGCCAGGACACGCATCACCAGGTCGCTGTCTTCTATCGGTCTTGGGCGCACGCGAATCGCCACGTCGACGCCCTCGCCAACGACATCCACTCGCCGATTGGTGGCTTCCAGTTGAAGATTGACGCCCGGGTAGCGCACCATAAACCGTGCCAGCATCGGCCCAATATGCGCATGCAATAACGTTACCGGACAGGTCAGCTTCACGCTGCCGCGCGGTTCGGAACGCAGGGTTTCCACCGCCTGTTCTGCCGCTTCCGCCTCGATCAGCATCGCCTTGCAGTGTTGATAAAAAGTAAGCCCTACTTCCGTTACCGCAAATTGGCGGGTTGTACGTTGAATCAAACGTACGCCAAGGCGTTCTTCTAACTGGGCGATTCGACGGCTCAATTTTGATTTGGGTTGATCGATCGCCCTTCCCGCCGCAGCAAATCCACCGTGATCGACCACCTGCACAAACCAGGCTAAATCATTAAGATCCTGCATCCTTCCTCCATCGTTCCATTTTTAGAACAGTATAGGTCGTTTTTGCTATCTAGCGGACTATTAGTGGCGAATATATGCTTATTCACATCAGAAACAGACATTCAGGAGACTGCCATGAAACAAATTACAGGTATCTACACTGCGCCTTCACAGCACTGGGTAGGCGACGGTTTCCCGGTTCGCTCAATGTTCTCTTATCAGACACACGGCGAACAGCTAAGCCCCTTCCTGCTGCTTGACTATGCAGGACCGCATCACTTCCCGGCGGGAACGGAGAAACGCGGCGTCGGCGAACATCCGCATCGCGGATTTGAAACCGTCACCGTGGTCTATTCCGGCGAAGTTGAACATCGTGACTCAACCGGTAGAGGCGGCGTTATTGGGCCGGGTGATGTGCAGTGGATGACCGCGGGCGCCGGGATCCTGCACGAAGAGTTCCACTCCGCGGCGTTCACCCGTACCGGCGGCGAGCTGAAGATGATCCAGCTCTGGGTCAACCTTCCGGCTAAAGACAAAATGACGCATCCGGGATACCAGAGCATTACGGCTGATGTGATTCCTGACGTTGACCTGCCGAACAATGCCGGCCGCATACGGGTTATTGCCGGGCGCTACGAGGATACGGTTGGCCCCGCCCACACGTTTTCTCCGCTGAACGTATGGGATCTTCAGCTTAACCAGAGTCAGGAGATCACCCTGCATCAGCCTGCTGGCTGGAGTACGGCGCTGGTCGTCCTGGAAGGTGAGATTGTCGTGAACGGCGAGGGCAACGCCCACGAGGGACAGCTGGTTGTGCTCAGCCAGAAAGGAGAAGCGCTCCACCTCGCGGCCAGTACCAACGCAAAAGTACTGCTGATGGCCGGCGAGCCGCTGCAGGAGCCGATCGTGGGCTACGGCCCGTTTGTGATGAATACCAAAGCGCAAATCGCAGAAGCGGTTCGTGATTTTAATAGCGGCCACTTCGGCCAAATCTGATACTGAATGAGGTGAAGAATATGTCTACCCCAGCTAACTTTAATGGTTCTCGTCCGGTTATTGATGTCAATGATACCACCATGCTGCTGATCGACCACCAGAGCGGTCTGTTCCAGACCGTGGGCGATATGCCGATGCCGGAGCTACGGGCGCGCGCCGCCGCGCTGGCGAAGATGGCCTCGTTAGCCGGCATTCCAGTGATCACCACGGCGTCAGTGCCGCAGGGCCCGAATGGCCCGCTGATCCCTGAGATCCATGAAAATGCGCCGCATGCGCAATATATTGCGCGTAAAGGAGAGATTAACGCGTGGGATAACCCGGAATTTGTTGCCGCGGTAAAAGCGACCGGGCGTAAAACGCTGATTATCGCCGGTACCATTACCAGCGTCTGCATGGCGTTCCCGTCCATTGCCGCCGTCGCCGATGGCTATAAGGTTTTTGCCGTCATTGATGCTTCCGGTACCTATAGCAAGATGGCGCAGGAAATCACACTCGCCCGCGTCGTCCAGGCTGGCGTCGTGCCAATGGATACCGCGGCGGTTGCTTCTGAACTGCAGCGCACCTGGAATCGACCGGATGCCGCTGAGTGGGCCGAGGTGTATACCAAAGTCTTCCCGGCATACCAGCTGCTGATCGAGAGCTACGCCAAAGCTCAGGACGTGGTCAAGAACAACGAACAGCTTGATTCACAGCGTTAAAATGCCTGCCTCGCCGCACTACGGCGGGGCAGTGTTCATTGCTTAACCGAACGATAGCAAAAGAATAAATACTGCTTGACCGTTTTAGCGCAACTCCCTATAGTAGCGCCCCGTTGCCCACCCAAGGTGAGCAGCAAAACAATATGGTGAGGTGTCCGAGTGGCTGAAGGAGCACGCCTGGAAAGTGTGTATACGGCAACGTATCGGGGGTTCGAATCCCCCCCTCACCGCCATATTCAAAGAAGAGCTCGTACGCAAGTACGGGCTTTTTTTTTCGCCTGTTGCACTCCCCCGGGGGGGATGAGAAGCCCCGACCGGGGTTCGACAACTGGCGACAGCCAGTTGGACAGATGACGAGCCTGCGAGGAATCTACCCCGACAAAATTGCCGGGAGCAATTTTGAACAGCGCCTGCGCTGACCCCGAAGGGGCGAGGCCCAGGGATGGGCCGAGTAACGGCGAGCGCAGCGAGTCAATCCCCCCCTCACCGCCATCTTCAAAGAAGAGCTCGTACGCAAGTACGGGCTTTTTTTTCGCCTGTTGCACCCCGCAGGGGGGATGAGAAGCCCTGACCGGGGTTCGACAACTGGCGCCAGCCAGTTGGACAGATGACGAGCCTGCGAGGAATCTGCCCCGACAAAATTGCCGGGAGCAATTTTGAACAGCGCCTGCGCTGACCCCGAAGGGGCGAGGCCCAGGGATGGGCCGAGTAACGGCGAGCGCGGCGAGTCAATCCCCCCTCACCGCCATCTTCGAAGAAGAGCTCGTACGCAAGTACGGGCTTTTTTTCGCCTGTTGCACTCCACCGGGAGCAATCTGTTTTATCAAGCGGCGTGACGCCTTTTCCAGTATCTCCCCATCTCCAGCAACATGCTAAAGGACGCCGGAAGCACGGTTAACGTGACGAGCGTGGCGACGATGAGCCCGCCAATGATGGCATACGCCATCGGCCCCCAGAAGACCTGGTGAGAGATGGGGATCATGCCCAGGATCGCGGCGCAGGCGGTCAGAAATATTGGCCTGGCCCGGTGCTCTGCGGCGGCAATAATGGCGGCCTCGCTTTCCATACCCTGAGCCAGATTATTATCGACCTCACTGATAAGTATCACGGCATTGCGGATAATCATCCCCGCCAGCGCGATCGCGCCGAGCAGAGCCACAAATCCCATTGGCGTATCGCTCGGCAGCATGGCCATGACGATCCCCGGTAAGCCGAACGGGGCCATTAACAGAGCCAGAAGCATACGAGAATAGCGCCGTAGCTGGAGCATCAGCAGTAACAGCATCACCCCGAGGGTGACGGGTAAAATATCAAAAACCGAGCTATTGCCTTTTTCGGACTCCGCGACCACCCCGCCTTCTACAATGCTGTAACCGATGGGTAGACCCGCGCGCAGTTTATCCACCGTCGGGCGCAAACCGTCCGATACGCCTTCTGCCCGCATCCCCGGCGCGAGGTCGGTTTGTACGGTGATGAACGGCAACCTTTGCCGACGCCAGAGTACCGGATCGTCCACTCCCCAGTCCGGCGTGGCTACCGCGCCAAGGGGAATTTTTTGTCCATCGCGCCCCTCCACCGTCAGCGATGACAGGGTAGCAAGATTCAACCGCTCGCTATCATTCGCCCGCAGCACCACGTCAATCAGCCGATCGTCATCCCTTATCGACGTCACCGTCGTGCCGGACCAGACAGTATTAAGCGTCTGCGCCAGACTCTGCGACGACACCCCCGCCGCCCGCGCAGCAGTCTGGTTCACCTGCAGAACGAGGGTTCTCTCCGGCTCGCCCGCGGTCTGATTCACCTCCCGGGTTAACGGCGAGCGCCCTATCGCCTCGGCCAGACGCCCGGCATACTCTCTGACCTTGAGATAATCCGGACCGCTGATCCGGTATTTGATCGGCCAGCCCACCGGCGGCCCCAGCTCCAGCGGCGAAACGCGCGAAGTCAGATCGCTGAATTGCGTGGCCAGCAGCGTATTTAACTGTTCCCGCAGGCGGTCCCGGGCGGCCAGATCCTTCGCCACCACCACCAACTGCGCCGTATTTTCATTATCCAGCAGAACATCCATCGGTAAGTAAAAGCGTATAGCGCCCGAACCCACATAGGTCGAGTAATGATCAATATTGCGATTCCCGGCAAGCGCCCGTTCCAGCCTTTCCGTTTGTTTCTCCGTGGCAGACTGCGAAGCATTGGCCGGCAGCGTCAGGCTGACCAGCAGCTCCGGACGATCGGATGAAGGGAAAAACTCCCCCTGCATAAACGTTGTGCCATACACCGATACCCCTAGCGCGGCCAGCGCAATTCCCAGGGTGGCGAGCCGGTGGCGCAGCGCCGTTCGCAGAAGTCGTCCATATCCCCGCGCCATTCGGCCCGGGCCCGCGGCATGATGTTTAAGCTTTTCCGGCAGCAGCCATGCTCCGGTCAAAGGAGAGAACAGAATCGCCACGATCCATGAACTCAGCAGCGCCATCAGTACCACGGCAAACAGCGAAAAGCAGTATTCGCCAGCGCTGGATGAGGCAAAACCGACGGGAATAAACCCGGCAATCATAACCAGCGTACCGGTCAGCATTGGAAATGCCGTGGTTTTGAAAGCATAGGTCGCCGCCAGCCGTCGCGTATCCCCGGCCTCCAGCCGGGATACCATGGTTTCCACGGCGATCATGGCATCATCCACCAGCAGCCCAAG
Source organism: Klebsiella sp. BDA134-6 (assembly GCF_015601345.1). Lineage (NCBI taxonomy): Bacteria > Pseudomonadati > Pseudomonadota > Gammaproteobacteria > Enterobacterales > Enterobacteriaceae > Klebsiella > Klebsiella sp. BDA134-6. The sequence goes on along the minus strand of NZ_CP064784.1, from coordinate 2,237,797 downwards.
CGCAATAATCAGGGCCCCGAGAGAGATTCGCTGCAGGCCGATGCCTGCCAGCATCATTCCGGCAAAGGTCATCGCCAGCACCAGCGGGATCGCCGCGGCCACCACCAGCCCGGCCCTTAATCCCAGGGAGACAAAAGAAACCGCCAGCACAATCAGCACGGCTTCCACCAGCACCCGGACAAACCCGCTTACCGCGCCGCTGACCACCGCCGACTGGTCAGCCACTTTCACCATCTCGATACCGTGCGGCAGCCCGGCGCCGATGGCGCTCATTCTGTTGTTCAACGTCGCGCCAAAGCGCAGCATATTTCCCGTTGGCGCCATGGAAATCGCCAGTCCAATGGCAGGACGCCCGTTAACGCGAAACGCCGCAGAAGGCGGTTCGGCCGCTCTTCTCTCGATGGTGGCAATGTCGGTCAGGGGAAGATAGCGATCGTTAATGCGCAGGGTGACGGCGCGTAAGCTCTCTTCGCTCCTGAGCGCCCCGCTGACTTTTATCGTCATCTTCTCCTGCCCGGTGCGCAGAACGCCGGCCGGAACTACCGCATTCTGGGCCCGCAGAGCATCCGTAACCTGCTGAATGCTGAGCCCCATACCGGCCAGTCGGGCGGGTGAAAAAGCGATCGCAATCTGCTCCTGCTGTTCGCCAAGCAGAACCGTTTTGCCGATATCCGGCACGGACATCAGTTCACGGCGGATCGTCTCCACCTGCTGGCGCACCTCCTGGAGGGTATATCCGTCAGGAACAAAGCCATAAATCGTGCCGTACGTGTCGTCAAACTCATCGTTCACGCTCGGCCCCTGCGCGCCTTCGGGCAGCGATGGCGCGATATCCTGCATTTTTTTGCGGATCTGATACCAGATCGCCGGGACTTTTTGCGCTGGCGTGTCATCGCGGAGATTAATATAGATAACCGTTTGTCCGGCCCGGGTTTCACTTTCGATATAATCGAGCCAGGGCGTTTCCTGCAATTTTTTTTCCAGCACATCCGTCACCAGATGGGTCGTATCCGTTACCGATGCGCCCGGCCACTGTGCGGATACCACCGCCGTTTTGATAGTGAACGCCGGATCTTCATTACGCGGCAGCAGCGTATAGCTGAGCGAACCGATAACTATAATCAGCAGCATAAAAAAGCTGACCATTTGCGGATTTTCCAGCGCCCAGGCGGAGAGGTTAAAGGTATATTTTGACGACGCTATTTTCACGGCTGCTTCTCTCCGGCGACGACTTTTTCCCCCGGACGAAGTTTACTCACGCCAGCGGTAATAACCCGGTCGCCGGGCATAAGGCCTGAGGCGATGATAACGAAAGAAGCCGTGTAGCTAGCGGGAACGACAACGCGCAGCTGCGCCTGCATCTGCGGGGTAATCACAAAGACGGCCGGTTTTTCTCCGCAACGGCTCAGCGCCGAAGCCGGTACCGCGTAACCCGCCGAGCCTGATGCCGGTAGCCTTACCGTGACGCTGGAGCCCAGCGCCATCGCAGCGGGCGGTTTCTTGAGAGTAGCCCTGACGCGCCATGTCCGGGTCTGGGGATCGGCCTGTGGGCTAATATCACGCAAAATGGCGAAGGCGTTCACTCCGGCATCGCTGAGCAAAGCAACCTGAAATTCCTCCGCCTTTTGCGCCTCAATCTTAGCGGGATCCGGGATATCAAACACCACGTCGCGCGCCTGCCCGGCCGCCAGCGTCACCACCGTCTCACCGGCGTTGACGACCTGACCGGGAGAGGCGCTGACCGCCGTAATGATCCCCTCGCCCGGAGAGGTCAGCCGAGTCCAGCCAAGGCTTTCCCTGGCGTTGCGCAAAGCGGCCTCGCTGCTCTTCACCCGGGCGCTGGCGACCAGCCAGTCCGCCCGCGCACTGTCGAGTTGGGAGCGGGCGATTGCCCCTGTCGCGATGAGTTTTTGCATCCGGCTAACGTTCAGCGCGGCTACCCGGGCGGTCGCTCTGGCGCTCTCTTCGTCAGCCGTCGCGCTATCCAGCTGGTTTTGTGCGCTGGTATCGTCAAGCGTGGCCAGCAGCTGCCCGTAATTGACCCGATCGCCAATATCCACCGCGCGCGTCATCATCCTGCCCGCCGTGCGGAAGCTCAGGGCCGTCTCATCGTGCGCATGGATCTCGCCGGTTCTTTCCAGAGAGGGAAGCGTTGCTGGGGAGCCGATGACCACGTAGCGCACCGGGCGGGCGGGAGCCGGCTTATCGCCGCTTTTATCGCCACAGCCCACCAGCGGTACGATCATCAGGGCCAGTACGATCGGCGGCAACAGCGCAAACCAGGGTAGCGACCGCTCGGCGCCGAGCAAAGCGTACACGCACTGACGAAGGGAAAGAACTAACTCATATAACATAACGCCACTCCGTTCGGGAAATGGCGCCATTACATGACACATTAATCGAGAATGGCTCGACGTTCTGTCAAGGGATTATCAAGACGGGCTCTTTTCTTCCACGCCGGGATCGTACGGCAGATGAACGCGAATCAGCAGACCGCCGCTCGCCGGTAACGACGCGCTAATGCGCCCCCCGTGCGCCGCGCAGATAGCGCGCGCAATGGATAATCCCAGGCCGCTGCCGCCGGAGTGTCTGGCGCGGGACGCCTCCTCGCGGGTGAAGCGCTGGAACATTTCCGGTAAAAAATGCCGCGCCACGCCGGGCCCGTCATCAACAAAATCGATGAGGTAAGCCCCCTCTTCGCGGCGCAGTTTAATGGCGAGATGGCCCCCCTTGCGCCCATAGCGAACGGCATTTTCCATCACGATGGTAAAGACCTGCCCTATGCGGAAGGCGTCGCCGCGAAAGGGGCATGACGGCGAAGGCTGAATGGCGATCGTGACGCGCTGAGCGTCCGCCTGCGGCGTTAACCATGCGGCTCGCTCCTGAAGGAGCTCATCCAGAGAGAATGGCTGGTCATCCAATACCAGATTGCCGGCATCCGCGAGGGAAAGGAGATGCAGCTCATCCGTCAGCCGATTCAGATGCTGGAGCTGTTTCATCACCATCTCCAGCTGCTGCGGCTGGGTATCAAAAACGCCATCCAGCATGCCCTGCAGACGGCCAATCGCCGCCGTCAGAGGGGAGCGAAGCTCATGCGCCATCGCCACATGCGAGGCGCGGAGTTCTTTATCGTAGCGGGCCAGCTGGCCGGTCATTTTGTTAAAGTCGGCGGCAAAGCGGATCATTTCCGCCGGCGCGTCCTCAATCAGCTCCGCCTGGCGGCCAAATTGCCCTCCGGTCACATCCTTCGCCGCATCACGAAGACGGCTGAACTGCAGCGATAGCGGACGGGCGTAGCGCAGCCCCATAACAACAATGAAGGGGATCATGACCAGCACCAACACCGCTACGGTCACCCAGTCCGCCGAGGCGATAGAGGGAGTGGAATAACTCAATCCCCACCAGGTATCGACAATCTGATGAAAACGCGCCGGGTTGGCCTCGGGATTGCGGCTGAGCGCGACAAATTCCTCGCGCAAGGCGGGCGGCATTTTGTGCATGATCCAGTAGTTCTGCACGGCAAAGCGCAGCCACATACAGGTGGCGATAACAATCACGCTGCCGATAGCCAGCGCCAGAATACGCCCGCAAATCCAGCGCCAGAGAGAAGAGTGTCGGGTCTTGATCATGGTTGTCTGAACCTGTAACCCACGCCGCGAACGTTGACCAACGCGCCGGATACTCCCGCGGCCTCCAGTTTTTTACGCAGGTTATAAATATGCGTATCCACCACGCGCTCCAGCGCTTCGCTCTCGGGAAGGCAGCGCTCCAGCAGATATTGTCGCGAAAAGGGGCGAACGGGGGCGCGCATCAGCGTGGCCAGAAGCGAAAACTCGGTCGGAGTCAGGTCGAGAATAGACGCAGGTTCCCCCGAGCGACTGACGGTCGCGACAATGGCCGCGACATCGACCTCCAGCCCCTGCCAACGCAGAATGTCTTCCCGGGCGTCGTCTTTACGACTACGCCGGAGCACGGCCTGAACGCGCGCCACCACTTCGCCTGGGTGGTAGGGCTTGACCACATAATCGTCGGCGCCGTAGCGCAGCGCGCCAATACGATCGGGCATGTCTCCCATTGCGGTCACCATAATCACCGGCACATCGCTTTTTCGCCGCAAGCTGGCCAACACCTCGGTTCCGTTTAGCCCGGGCAGCATCACATCCAGCAAGATCAGGTCAGGCTTCCAGCGCTGCGCCATATCCAGCCCGGAGAGTCCGTCCATGGTCACCGCCACGTCATAGTTTTCCCGGCGTAAATAGGCCTCAAGCACGCCGGCCGCGTCAGCGTCATCTTCAATTATCAGCACTCTTCTGGACAACATCTGTTCACCTTGACCGTTTCTTAACACTATCCCGACCGTTTATTGATTTAGCAAAACCATACTGCAGCGGCATTCTGCGGCGTCCCCGATCGGACGGCGCCCGTTTCCATATGGAGAACAGTATGATAGCCAGAAAAATTTCGCCGTATATGGTCGTGCCGTTTTTAATGGTGATAACGCCCGGCGCGCGCGCCGATGAAGCCGCCGCGCCTTCCGATGGGCTGACTATCGGGGTGGGGGGAAAGTACGCGCCTCGTTACAGCGGTTCTGACAAGCAGATTTGGCAGGTGGTTCCCGTAATACAGGGTCGGAAAGGCGCTTTCTTTATTGATAGCCAAAAAGGCATAGGCTACGACCTGTCAGGCGACAGCGGCCTCTACTTCGAGCACACGCTCGGTTACGACCTCGGGCGAGCGGAAAAAAACTCGAGCTGGCGCGATGGGGCTAATACGCTGAAGGGGATGGGTAATATTAAAGCCACCATGAATACCGCCTTTGCCGTCGGCTGGTCGGTCACGCCGTGGCTCACCGTTGAAGGCAAGGCTACACTTCCGCTCACCGACGCCCAGGGCGTGCATTATCAAACTTCCGCCACCCTCCTGCTGGTTCAAAACACGCAAGATATCGTTGCTTTAAAGTCCGCCGCGCTGTTTGGCGACAGCCGGTACGTCAATACGTTTTACGGCGTTGACCACCGGCAGAGCCTCCGTTCCGGCTATCGCCCCTATCGCTCAGCCGGCGGATTTTACGGCATCGATAACGCGCTGACCTGGAGCCATCAATATGACGAGCATTGGGGCTCCATTCTCAGCGCCGGCTATAGCTGGCTCGGGGAACACGCCGCTGACAGCCCGCTCGTCTCCCGGCGCAATGAAGGTTCCGTAACGGCGGCAATCACCTGGACATTTTGAGCTATAGGTCAGCAACAATTATCCGCTCTATAGCAGTAAACCGCCGTTATTTTCGTTTGTAGCGCGCCTGGATAACGTGATGAAAAAAGCCAGAAACCCCATCCACGCTAATGATAAACTTCTGCAGCGTTACCTTTAAATGTTAAGGAAGGAATATGAGCACCATTGCCGTTGTTGTTCTGACTTACGTTAAACCGCTTGAGGAAGTTGACGCCCAGCTTGCTGCACACGTGGAGTGGCTGAAGCAAGGGTACGCTGACGGAATATTTCTCGCTTCGGGGCGTAAAATCCCCAGGTCCGGCGGCGTGATTCTGGCTAAAGGCGATGATCTGGATGCGCTGCAAAACTGGCTGAGCCAGGATCCGTTTCAGCAATCGGGCGTAGCGAAAGTCGAGATCGTTCCTTTTGAAGCAACGATGGCCAGCCCCTCGCTGCAGGCTCTTCTGTAGTGCGCTAAAAACAAAGCCCGGTCGCCCGGGCTTTGCAGACTCAAAAGGACTCAGTAATAGGCTTTCAGCGCGCGCTGGCAAAGCGTTGATCGCACGCAATCGTCGGTCGTAAAACGCACAATACCGACCATCTCATCCTCCTCAAAACGCGCCAGCGCATCGCTCAGGCCCGAGCGGACTCCAGAAGGCAGGTCGCACTGGGTAATATCGCCGTTGACGATAACCGTCACGTTCTCCCCGAGGCGGGTCAAAAACATCTTCATTTGCGCAGCGGTCACGTTCTGGGCCTCGTCCAGAATCACTACCGCATTTTCAAATGTACGTCCGCGCATGTAGGCGAACGGCGCGATTTCCACCTTGCCGATTTCCGGGCGCAGGCAGTACTGCATAAAGGAAGCCCCTAGCCTTCTCACCAGCACGTCATAAACCGGGCGGAAATAGGGAGCGAACTTCTCGGCGATATCTCCCGGTAAGAAGCCGAGATCTTCGTCGGCCTGCAGAACGGGACGGGTAACAATAATTCTGTCCACATCCTTATGGATCAGGGCTTCAGCTGCTTTTGCCGCGCTAATCCAGGTCTTACCGCACCCGGCCTCGCCCGTGGCGAAGATCAGCTGTTTATTGTCGATGGCATTCAAATAATGCGCCTGAGCCTCATTCCGTGCTTCGATTGGCGATGCATCGCGGCTGTCCCGCGCCATGCCAATGGCTTCTACGCCACTCATTTGCACAAGCGATGTGACCGATTCTTCTTCGCGCTGCTTATGGCTTCGCGAATCCTGTCTCAGCACACGTTTGGCCTCACGACGAGCTCTGGTCACTGCTTTTTGTCTTCCCATGGATAGCACCTTGCGTTGTTGGTTTACATCACACGCGCCACGATCGACGCGATTATGCGCACTAACGATTGAGGTTTGGCTTCCTTGTAAGCCATTGCTTGCCTGACGAATTGGCAGAGGGTCACGGCTACGCGCACCGGTAACCTTGCCTGGGTTCGGGTTTTCTTTGCGAGAGGAGGAGGATTTTGCGGTGTGAAAATCGCGGCCGGAAGTTGGGCTCCCGTGCTGATGAGTACGGTCTGGGGTTTGACGTTTTCCGTTACAGCAATCGGGCATTCGCGATCTCCATAATGAAACGAGACTACTGCCGAGAACTACCGCGCCTGTAATAAGTACATCAGAAATAATTCTAAGCGCAACTTATTTTTCACATACAGACAACAAATAATTCTCATCACAGCTGAGGAGAGTTTCCGACTATAAGATTACAGAAAAATGAAACAAGGCAGGAAATACAAAAAATGAATGGAAAAACAGCAGAAAACGCCCTGCCCGTGCGGGCAGGTACGTCAGGCTTCGAGCAACGATTGCCCAAGATAATGCCGATCGTCGATAACCCCCGGCAGAACAAAGAAATAGCCGCCGCCAATGGGCTTCACGTACTCCTCCAGCGCTTCTCCGTTCAGGCGCTTTTGCACCGTCAGGAAGCCTTTTTCCAGATCGTGCTGATAGCAGACAAACAACAGCCCCATATCCAACTGCCCGGAATTGGTCACCCCCAGCGAATAGCTGTAGCCCCGGCGCATCATCAGGCTGGATTGCGTTTCCGGGGTGCGCGGATTGGCCAAACGAATATGGCTATCGAGCGCAATGGTATCGCCGTCAGGGTCTTTGCTGTAATCCGGCACGTCGTGCTCGTGCTGCATCCCAAGCGGCGCGCCGCTCAGCTTATCGCGGCCAAAAATGGTCTGCTGCTCTTTCAGCGGCGTACGATCCCAGAACTCAACGTGGAACTGAATAATCCGCGCCGCCTGATAGCTGCCGCCCGTCGCCCACGCGGGCTCTCCCTGGTCGGCGGTAACCCACACCACCTTATCCATTAGCGCCTTATCGGTGCTAATCGGATTCGCGGTGCCATCTTTGAAGCCCAGCAGATTCACCGGCGTCTCTTTACCCTTGCTGCGCGCGGCGCTGTCGGAGATGAACCCTTCCCGCTTCCAGCGCACGCTGAGCAGATCCGGGGTGTGCTTAATCACGTCCCGCAGGGCGTGAATCACCGTATCCTGGGTATTGGCGCAAATTTGCAGCAGCAGATCGCCGTGGCACAGCGCCGCATCCAGCGAATCGTTCGGAAAACGCGTCATCTTCTGCAGCGCCTTCGGCGCCTGATTAGCCAGGCCGAAACGCTCGTCAAACAGCGAATGCCCCACCGAGACGGTGATCGTCAGGTTATCCGGCGCGATCCACGGCCCGAGAATGCCTGAGTCCATCGGCGGCAACCGCGGGTTCGGCGTCTCCGGCGCAGGGCCGCCTTTGGTCAGAAAGGCGATACGCCCGGTCAGCAGGCGAAACAGCCGCTCAAGGTCCGCTTTATCGCTGGCGAGCACGTCAAAAGCGACCAGCATAATCGATGCCTGCTGCGGCGTCAGCACGCCGGCCTGATGCGGACCATAAAACGGCTGCGCTTCCATACGCGCGTTTGGCGACAGCGTGCCCGGAGAGCTATTGTCTTTTGCCGCGTGCGCCACCGGACAGCCGCCGGTTATCGCCAGCGCGCCGCCAAGCGCGCCGATCCCTTTTAATAACCGCCGCCGGGACGGTTCATTAACATCATATTTTTGCTCAGCCATCGACTTAGTCCAGACCCAGGATCCCGCGCAGCTGGGCCAAATCTTCCGCCAGCGTGGTGATCGGGCCTTTCAGCGCGTTACGATCGGCATCCGTCAGCTTGTCATAGGTCTCGAAGCCGTCTTTGGTGCGGTATTTGCTGAGAATGGTATCCACTTTTTTGAAGTTGGCGTCCACCTTCGCCAGCAGCGCGCTGTTCTCTTTCTGCAGCTGCGGACGCAGCAGGTCGACGATTTTCTGCGCGCCGTCAATGTTGGCCTGGAAATCCCACAGGTCAGTATGGCTGTAGCGATCTTCTTCGCCGCTGATTTTGCTGGCGGCCACTTCTTCAATCAGACCGGCAGCGCCGCCGACCACTTTTGACGGCGGGAACGCCAGTTCGCTAATGCGTTTTTGCAGATCGAGAACGTCGGCGTTCAATTGATCGGCATAGTTATCCATTCCCTTGACGCTATTATCGCCAAACAGCGCTTTTTCCAGCCGGTGGAAACCGGTGAATTTCGGATCTTCGGCTTTTTTCTCGTAGTCATCCTCGCGGGCGTCGATGCTACCATCAAGATCGGAGAACAGCTCGGCGATCGGTTCGATACGCTCATAGTGCTGGCGCGTCGGCGCGTACAGCGCTTTCGCCTTCTCGATATCGCCCGCTTTCACCGCATCGGTAAAGGCTTTGGTGCCGCTAACCAGCTCCGCGGTCTCGGCGGTAACGTAGGCTTTATAGGCGGTAATAGCCTCACCCAGGCTGAGCAGCGCATCGGCTTTGGCGGCATCTTTGGTCGCCTCGCCGGTCACCGTCAGTTTGCCTTTCGGGTTGGTCAGCAGACCACAGGTCATATCATATTCGCCCGGCTGTAGGTTGGCCGTCAGCTTTTGCGTAAAACCGGGAGCGATATTCTCCCGCTCCTCCACCACCATCACCCCTTTCAGAATTTCCCACTCCAGCGCTTTCTGGCTGTGGTTCTGAATGATGAACTGGGTTTTACCCGCCTTCACGGTGACGTTCATCGGCTCGCACTGTTTGTCGGTGACGGTCACTTTGACCTGCGGAATATCGGCCGCCTGGGCGTAAAAAGCCGAGCTGAACAGCGCAGCGAGCGTAAGCTGCAGCGCATTACGACGAAAATGATTCATCATGACCATCCCTTTCGATAAGTATGTTGTCACTATTGCAATCCGCGATGCCCGACTACGCTGCCCGGGATGCGGTGGTTTTTTTACCCGGCGGCGAGACGTACAGCGCCAGCGCCGGGATCAAATAGATAAAGTAGACCGCCACTTCGCTGACGGTCGGCGTTTCCTGATAGCCAAAGATCCCCTCCAGCAGCGTGCCGAATAGCGTGTGCGTCGAAATGACGTTGCTCAGGTCGAAGGCGACCTCCTGGAAGTGGTTCCACAATCCGGCCTCATGGAAGGCGCGGATAGCTCCCGCGGCGAGGCCAGCGGCCACCAGCAAAATAAACAGGCTGGTCCATTTGAAGAAGACGCCGAGATTCATGCGGATACCGCCCCAGTAGATCAGGAACCCTAAAACGATGGCCGTCGCCAGACCGAGCATCGCCCCAATGGGCGGCCAGATCCCGACATCCTGCTGGAAGGCGGCGAGCAGGAAAAAGACCGATTCCAGGCCTTCACGCGCGACGGCGAAAAAGACCATCATCACCAGCGCCCAGCCGTGATTATTCCCGCGCTGGAGGGCATTATCGACCGCCTGCTCAAGCTGCTGTTTGACGTTGCGCGACACTTTACGCATCCAGAACACCATCCACGTCAGAATGCACACCGCCACCACCGCCACGATGCCCTCAAACAGCTCCTGCTCGCGCTGCGGAAACTCGCCGGTGGTTTCGTTGATAAAGATTCCCAGGCCCAGGCACAGCGCCGCCGCAAGCAGCACCCCAATCCACATTACGCCAATCCAGCTGCCGCGCTGGGTGCGTTTCAGATAGCTGGCAATCAGGCTGACAATCAGCGCAGCTTCCAGGCCTTCACGTAACATGATGAGAAATGGGACAAACATGCCAACACCCTTAAATGTGAACCGCAGTCAACTGATGCAAAGATAGGTAAATATTTCTGATAGTGATTATCATTACAATAATCAGAAACACAAGTGAAATGTGGAGTGAATGATGACGATTTGTAAATTAGTCGCGAACAAATAATGACTTGCGCGATTATCTCGCAGCCCTGGCCCCACGGGTCAGGCGGACGGGATTTTTAGCGCCAGATATTTACCCGGCAGCCCAGCTGTGGCTAAATGGCGGCCTTATTGACCTGCGAAATAAACGACATGACTCAATTCTTGCACTTCCTGCTGGCGCTGGTGGTTATCCTCGCCCTTGCCTGGCTTGCCAGCTATGACCGTAAAAAAATCCGCATTCGCTATATTATCCAGTTAATTGTTATTGAAGTTGCCCTGGCTTTCTTTTTTCTCCACGCCGAAAGAGGCCTGTGGCTAGTGAAAAATATCGCTTCCTTTTTTGAGTCCCTACTCGGTTTTGCCGCCGAAGGTACCAATTTTGTATTTGGCGGCATGAGTGAAAAAGGACTGGCGTTTATTTTCCTTGGCGTGTTGTGCCCCATCGTCTTTATCTCCGCGCTCATCGGTATTCTTCAGCACTGGCGTATTCTGCCGATTTTCATTCGCCTGATTGGCACCCTGCTGTCAAAGGTTAACGGAATGGGTAAGCTGGAGTCCTTCAACGCGGTCAGTTCGCTGATCCTCGGTCAATCAGAGAACTTTATTGCCTATAAAGGGGTGCTCGGCGACCTCTCTTCACGCCGCCTGTTCACCATGTCGGCCACCGCGATGTCGACGGTTTCGCTCTCCATCGTCGGCGCTTATATGAGTATGCTCGACGCGAAATACGTCGTCGCCGCGCTGATCCTGAATATGTTCAGCACCTTTATTGTGCTGTCGATCATTAACCCGACGCGTCCGGGCAGCGAGGAGGAGATCAAGCTTGAAAAACTGCATGAGTCGCAGAGTTTCTTTGAAATGCTCGGTGAATATATTCTGGCCGGTTTTAAAGTCGCGATGATTATTCTGGCGATGCTGATTGGTTTTATCGCCTTAATTAGCGCGATTAATGCCCTTTTCGCCACGATATTTGGCCTGAGCTTCCAGCAGATCCTTGGCTACGTCTTTTATCCGCTGGCGTGGCTGATTGGTATTCCGCTTAGCGATGCGCTGAATGCCGGGAGTATTATGGCGACGAAACTGGTGGCCAATGAATTTGTCGCCATGATTGAGCTGCAAAAAATAGCCGCCAGTATGACGCCGCGCGGGCTGGGAATTTTATCTGTGTTTCTGGTTTCCTTCGCCAACTTTGCCTCTATCGGCATTATCGCCGGGGCAATTAAAGGCCTGAATGAGCAACAGGGGAATATCGTTTCCCGCTTCGGTCTGCGCCTGGTGTATGGCGCAACGCTGGTCAGCCTGCTCTCCGCCAGCTTTGCGGGACTGGTACTGTAACCGAAGCGCGTTTGGCCAGTTATCCCGGGGGCGGCGCAGAGCGCCTTACCCGGGAATGTCATCGGATTCAAGTTAAAAATGTACGCACACCGGCTGGTCAACGCGCATCACCGACTCCTGCGCAAAGCGTGATTTATAGGTAGTGCGCAGCGCCTCAATCCCCTCTTCGCTCTTCGCATCTTTACCGTGAATCAGCATCAGCGCCTTGCTCTGCTCGCGCGCCACGGTACCGTCATTGCCCAGCCACTGCCCGCGCGCGTCAAAGACCGTCAGACCATCGCGAAAGCGTGGCGTCACGTCGCGGTCAACGAACTGCTGCCACTCCTGAGCGGTGATATCCTTCCCGGCCGGACGGCTTAAGCCGAAATAAAGCGTGGTTTGCACCATCGCGTTATCCGCCGGGCAGGCGTTTGCATCGACCGCCGGGGTGGTCTTCGCGGCAGGTGCTACGCAACCGCTCAATAATCCTGCCAGCACCAGCGCCACTGCCCCCTGTCTGAAACTCATTTCGCTACCCTCATTGTTATTTGTGCTGAGATATCAGCGTATTTTCAAACGATTAGCAAGAGGCATAAATAACAAAGCCCGCAGAGCGCGGGCTTGATGGGGTTGCAGGGGCTTACTCGGCGGTCGCGCGCACCGGCGGCGCGGAGTGATAATGGGCGTCCGCTTTGGCAAAGCGTCGCTGCATCTCGGCAGAAGGCGCTTTACCCAGCAGGCTGAAGACCAAAATCCCCAAGCTACCAAAGATAAAGCCAGGGATGATTTCATACAGGCCCAGCCAGCCGAACTGCTTCCAGACGATGACCGTGACCGCGCCGATGATCATCCCGGCCAGCGCGCCGTTACGGGTCATTCGTGACCACATCACCGAGAACAGCACTACCGGGCCAAACGCCGCGCCAAAGCCTGCCCATGCGTAGCTTACCAGGCCCAGTACGCGGTTCTCCGGATTGGCCGCCAGGGCGATCGCAATTAACGCGACGACCAGCACCATAAAGCGTCCTACCCATACCAGCTCTTTCTGACCGGCATTTTTACGCAAAAACGCTTTATACAGATCTTCGGTAATCGCGCTGGAGCACACCAGCAGCTGGCAGCTCAGGGTCGACATCACCGCCGCAAGGATAGCCGACAGCAGGATCCCGGCAATCCATGGATTGAAGAGAATTTGCGCCAGTTCGATAAAGACGCGTTCGGCGTTCTGATTAACCGCACCGGCAAGGGCCGGGTTGTTATTGAAGTACGCAATACCAAAAAAGCCGACGGAACAGGCACCTGCCAGGCAGAGGATCATCCAGGTCATGCTGATGCGACGAGCGTGAACGATGCTGTGATGCGAATCCGCCGCCATAAAGCGCGCCAGAATATGCGGCTGACCAAAATAGCCCAGCCCCCAGCCCATCAGCGAAATAATCGCCACGAAGTTCAGGCCCTTGAGCATATCAACGTTCTCGATGCTCTTTTGCTTAATCACCTCCAGGGAATCGCCAAAACCGCCGACGGAAATCACCACCATCACCGGCGTCAGGATCAGGGCGAATATCATCAGGCTGGCCTGAACGGTATCGGTCCAGCTCACCGCGAGGAAGCCGCCGACAAAGGTATAAATAATGGTTGCCGCCGCGCCAGCCCACAGCGCGGTTTCGTAGCTCATGCCAAAGGTGCTTTCAAACAGACGCGCGCCGGCCACAATACCGGAAGCGCAATAGATGGTGAAAAATAACAAAATCACCAGCGCCGAGATAATTCGCAGCACGCGGCTTTGATCTTCAAAGCGGCCGGTAAAATAATCCGGCAGCGTCAGGGCGTTATTATTCGCCTCGGTATGCACCCGCAAACGCCCCGCCACCAGCTTCCAGTTAATCCATGCGCCTAACGTCAGGCCAATGGCAATCCAGCTTTCGGAAATACCGGAAATAAATATCGCCCCCGGCAGCCCCATCAGCAGCCAGCCGCTCATATCTGAGGCCCCGGCGGAGAGCGCGGTGACGAATGGGCCAAGGCTGCGGCCGCCGAGAATATAATCATCAAAGTTCTTTGTCGAACGCCATGCAATAAAACCGATGAGTACCATGCCAAAAATATAAACAATAAAAGTCACCAACATGGGTGTGCTAATAGCCATGTAAAAATCTCCAGAATTTTTGTCGACAGCGTCCAAATTTGTCGTTTTATCCACTACCGGAACGGGGCAATGGCCTATTGGTTGTATTGGGCGACCGTATCCTGACGGAAGCTTTGTTTTTTCACAAACGATTTAACACAGCATTTACACGAAATGCTTCCAGGACCAAACTTCATTTTGTTATAGGTTGCACTCTCTCACGTTTTTAACGGTTGCACCACGCAAAAGTGTTAACTGACGCATAGAAATACCTTATTAGACAGGGGATAAATACCTGCTATTTTCGTCATTATTTTTAACATTACCGGCGTTTTACTACCTGCCACACATTTATCAATTAACAAGGTTGCACAAAGTTGCAACATGGTAGATATTTCTACGCAACCTCATCTTGGCACGAAGACGTTCTATTACAGGAGTTCCTGACATGGGCACCACCACCATGGGTGTAAAACTTGACGACGCGACGCGCGAACGCATTAAATCCGCGGCGAGCCGTATTGACCGCACGCCGCACTGGCTGATTAAACAGGCCATTTTCAACTATCTGGAAAAGCTGGAAAATGACGAGACGCTGCCGGAGCTGCCGGCGCTGCTGTCAGGCGCGGCCAACGAAAGCGATGAGGCCGGTAACCCGGCTGACGAACCTTATCAGCCCTTCCTCGATTTCGCCGAGCAGATCCTGCCGCAGTCCGTTTCCCGCGCGTCGATCACCGCCGCCTGGCGCTGGGCCGAAACCGACGCCGTACCGATGCTGCTGGAGCAGGCTCGCCTGCCGCAGACTCTCGGCGAACAGGCGCACAAGCTCGCGTATCAGCTGGCGGAAAAGCTGCGCAATCAGAAAACCGCCAGCGGCCGCGCCGGAATGGTTCAGAGCCTACTGCAGGAGTTCTCGCTCTCCTCGCAGGAAGGCGTGGCCCTAATGTGCCTGGCGGAAGCCCTACTGCGCATTCCGGACAAAGCCACCCGCGATGCCCTCATCCGCGACAAAATCAGCAACGGCAACTGGCAGTCGCATATCGGCCGCAGCCCGTCGCTGTTCGTCAACGCCGCCACCTGGGGACTGCTGTTTACCGGCAGGCTGGTCTCGACCCATAACGAAACCAGCCTGTCGCGCTCGCTGAACCGCATTATCGGCAAGAGCGGCGAACCGCTAATCCGCAAAGGCGTCGATATGGCGATGCGTCTGATGGGCGAGCAGTTCGTTACCGGCGAAACCATCGCCGAAGCGCTGGCCAACGCCCGCAAGCTGGAAGACAAAGGCTTCCGCTACTCCTACGATATGCTGGGCGAAGCGGCGCTGACCGCCGACGATGCCCAGGCCTATATGGTCTCCTACCAGCAGGCGATCCACGCCATCGGCAAAGCCTCCAACGGACGGGGCATTTATGAAGGACCGGGCATTTCGATTAAGCTCTCCGCGCTGCACCCGCGCTACAGCCGCGCCCAGTACGACCGGGCGATGGAAGAGCTGTACCCGCGCCTGAAGTCGCTGACCCTGCTGGCGCGCCAGTACGATATCGGCATCAACATTGACGCCGAAGAGGCCGATCGGCTGGAGATCTCTCTCGATCTGCTGGAAAAACTCTGCTTTGAGCCGGAGCTGGCGGGCTGGAACGGGATTGGCTTTGTGATCCAGGCCTACCAGAAACGCTGCCCGTTCGTGATTGACTACCTGATCGACCTCGCCACCCGCAGCCGTCGTCGCCTGATGATTCGTCTGGTAAAAGGCGCCTACTGGGACAGCGAAATCAAACGCGCGCAGATGGACGGCCTTGAAGGCTATCCGGTCTATACCCGCAAGGTCTACACCGACGTCTCCTATCTGGCCTGCGCGAAAAAGCTGCTGGCGGTGCCGAACCTGATCTACCCGCAGTTCGCGACCCATAACGCCCACACCCTGGCGGCGATTTATCAGTTGGCCGGGCAGAACTACTACCCTGGACAGTACGAATTCCAGTGCCTGCACGGCATGGGCGAGCCGCTGTACGAGCAGGTCACCGGTAAGGTCGCCGATGGCAAACTGAACCGCCCGTGCCGTATTTACGCGCCGGTTGGCACCCACGAAACGCTGCTGGCGTATCTGGTGCGCCGTCTGCTGGAAAACGGCGCAAACACCTCATTTGTTAACCGTATCGCCGACAGCACCCTGCCGCTGGATGAGCTGGTTGCCGACCCGGTCGCCGCGGTGGAAAAACTGGCCCAGCAGGAAGGTCAGGTGGGTCTGCCACACCCGAAAATCCCGCTGCCGCGCGATCTTTACGGTCAAGGGCGCAGCAATTCCGCCGGCCTGGATCTCGCCAACGAGCATCGTCTGGCCTCACTCTCCTCCTCGTTATTAAACAGCGCGCTGCATAAATGGCAGGCGCTGCCGATGCTGGAGCACCCGGTGGCCGAAGGCGAAATGCAGGCGGTCGTGAACCCGGCGGAGCCAAAAGATATCGTCGGCTACGTGCGCGAAGCCACCGATGACGAAGTTCAGCAGGCGCTGACCAGCGCGGTTAACAACGCGCCAATCTGGTTCGCCACCCCGCCGCAGGAGCGCGCGGCGATCCTCGAACGCGCCGCGGTGCTGATGGAAGGCCAGATGCCGACTCTGATGGGCATCCTGGTACGCGAAGCGGGGAAAACCTTCAGCAACGCGATTGCCGAAGTGCGCGAAGCGGTGGACTTTCTCCACTACTACGCCGGTCAGGTGCGTAACGATTTTGACAACGAAACTCATCGCCCGCTGGGCCCGGTCGTCTGTATTAGTCCGTGGAACTTCCCGCTGGCGATCTTTAGCGGACAAATTGCCGCCGCGCTGGCGGCCGGCAATACCGTGCTGGCAAAACCCGCCGAGCAGACGCCGCTCATCGCCGCTCAGGGCGTGGCTATCCTGCTGGAAGCGGGCGTGCCGCCGGGCGTTATTCAGCTGCTGCCGGGCCGCGGGGAAACCGTCGGCGCCGCGCTAACTTCCGACGAGCGCGTACGCGGCGTGATGTTCACCGGCTCTACCGAAGTCGCCACCCTATTGCAGCGCAACATCGCCAGCCGGCTTGACGCTCAGGGCCGCCCGACGCCGCTGATCGCCGAAACCGGCGGCATGAACGCGATGATCGTCGACTCTTCGGCATTAACCGAGCAGGTGGTGATTGACGTACTCGCCTCGGCGTTCGACAGCGCGGGACAGCGCTGCTCCGCCCTGCGCGTACTCTGCCTGCAGGATGATATCGCCGACCATACGCTGACCATGCTGCGCGGCGCGATGGCCGAGTGCCGGATGGGTAACCCGGGCCGTCTGACTACCGATATCGGGCCAGTGATTGACGCCGAAGCCAAAGAGAATATCGAGCGCCACATCCAGACGCTGCGCGCCAAAGGGCGCAAAGTCTTCCAGGCGGTGCGCGAAAACGGCGAAGATTCCCGCGAATGGACCAGCGGCACTTTCGTTCCGCCGACGCTTATCGAGCTCGACAGCTTCGACGAGCTGAAAAAAGAGGTCTTCGGTCCGGTGCTGCACGTGGTGCGCTATAACCGCAACGAGCTGGACGGGCTGGTCGAGCAGATCAACGCCTCCGGCTACGGCCTGACCCTCGGCGTGCATACCCGTATTGACGAAACCATCGCTCAGGTCACCGGCAGCGCCAACGTCGGCAACCTGTACGTCAACCGCAATATGGTCGGCGCCGTGGTCGGCGTGCAGCCGTTCGGCGGCGAGGGCCTGTCGGGTACCGGTCCAAAAGCCGGCGGTCCGCTGTATCTGTACCGACTGCTCTCCAGCCGCCCGCAGAACGCCGTCGGGATCACCCTCGCCCGCCAGGACGCGGAGTACCCGCTGGACGCGCAGCTGAAGACGCTGCTGGAAAAACCGCTGGTCGCTTTACAGCAGTGGGCGGCGGATCGCCCGGAACTGCAGGCTCTGTGCCAGCAGTTCAGCGAGCAGGCGCAGGCCGGAACCCAGCGTCTGCTGCCGGGGCCAACCGGCGAGCGCAACACCCTGACCTTTATGCCGCGCGACCGGGTGCTGTGCGTGGCCGATAATGAGCAGGATGCGCTCACCCAGCTGGCGGGCGTGACCGCCGTTGGCTGCGAAGTGCTGTGGCCGGACGCCCCTCTGCAGCGCGAGCTGGCGAAAAAGCTGCCGCGAGAGGTCAGCGAGCGGATCCACTTCGCTAAAGCGGAAACCCTGACGACCGAGCCTTTCGATGCGGTTATCTACCACGGCGATTCCGATCAGCTGCGGGAGCTGTGCGAACAGGTAGCGGCGCGCGATGGCGCGATCGTTTCGGTGCAGGGCTTCGCCCGCGGCGAGAGCAATCTGCTGCTGGAGCGCCTCTATATTGAACGTTCGCTCAGCGTCAATACCGCCGCGGCCGGCGGCAACGCCAGCCTGATGACGATTGGCTAAGCCTGCTTCCCGGGTTGCGGCTGATGCCTTACCCGGGCTACCCCAACGCAGGCCGCGCGTACCTGTAGCCCGGGCAAAGCGCTTTGCGCCGGCCCCGGGAAAGCAGACGGCACGATGTCAGCTAATGACACCAGACGCAGGCTGTGGTTAATTAAGGCTCCCGGACGGGAGCTTTTTTTATGGGAGTTGACCAATGAAACGCACTTTACTCGCTTTTGCCGCGCTGCTGGCAAGCACCCATGCGCTGGCGGACGAATGCAGCAACGCCAGCAATCAAACGGAAATGAACCAGTGCACCGCCGCGCAGTACCAAGCTGACGACAAAAAATTAAATGAAACGTATCAGGAAGCGCTGAAGCGCGCCTCCGGCAAGCAGCAGGAATTGCTGAAAAAAGCGCAGCTGTCGTGGATTGCGCTACGCGACGCCGACTGTCAGTTCCTCGCCTCCGGCGCTGAGGGCGGCAGCGTACAGCCGATGCTGATCAACCAGTGCATGTCCGATAAAACCGTCGAGCGCGAGTCGTTCCTCGCCTCGCTGCTGCAGTGCGAGGATGGCGATCAGAGCTGCCCGCTGCCGCCCGCCAATTAACGCACACGGATCCCTTCAATAATCATCCGCTGGACATTATCGACGGTTTGCTGAAAAAACGTCTCATCGCGCAGCGTCGCGCCGGTTACCGCCTCAACCTGAGTGGCGAAA
This sequence comes from Klebsiella sp. BDA134-6, assembly GCF_015601345.1. Taxonomy (NCBI): domain Bacteria; kingdom Pseudomonadati; phylum Pseudomonadota; class Gammaproteobacteria; order Enterobacterales; family Enterobacteriaceae; genus Klebsiella; species Klebsiella sp. BDA134-6. Next base: position 2,218,796 of record NZ_CP064784.1, on the reverse strand, counting down.
TCGGCGTAATGCTGTGTGGTCGCCCAGATCATAAAGATCAGATGCTGCGGGTCAACCGGCGCCAGCCGGCCGCTCTCGACCCAGCCGGAAATAATCGCCGACTTTTCATCCACCAGCGCTTTCAGATCGCCGGTCAGTTCACCCATCAGCAGCGGCGCGCCCTGCAGCATCTCCAGGCAGAACAGCCTTGACGCTTGCGGGTGATCGCGGGACACCTCCAGCTTGAGGCGAATATATTCGCCGATAGCCACCAGCGGGCTGATATCTTCGCGAAAGGCCTTCAGCGGCGCCAGCCAGATAGCCAGAATCTGCTGCAGCACGGCAATATACAGCGCCTCTTTCGACGGGTAGTAGTAGAGCAGGTTCGTTTTCGATACCCCGGCCAGCTCGGCGACCTGCTCAAGCCGCGTACCGTGGATACCAAACTGCGAGAACGCATCGAGCGCGGCGGCCAGGATCGCCTCTTTTTTCGCGCTCACCGCCAGTGAACGTTTGCCGATCTTTTTCACGCTGCCCTGTGCCATTCGTCATCTCCTTCTTTTCACGCCATCAGCATAGCAAATGCCCAGCGCCGACACGACTCTCTGCACCCTGATTGCGCACGACTGCGGTTTTTTCGTGCACCGATTTTGACCATTCAGTCCACTTTTATTGCTGCTATTTTCGGCAACCATCCAGTAACACATTAATAACATTAGCCTTTGTAAAACTGGCATCGCCTTTGCTTTATTTTTCAGGCGAGGTGATTGAGGGAGATGCAGGATGCAGCGCCGCGCGCCTTCTTGTTCAACGACATGCAGAGAGGTAGGTATGAAAATTGGTGTTTTCGTTCCGATTGGTAATAACGGCTGGCTGATTTCCACCCATGCTCCCCAGTACATGCCGACGTTTGAGCTGAATAAGGCCATCGTGCAAAAAGCCGAACACTACGGCTTCGATTTCGCGCTGTCGATGATTAAACTGCGCGGCTTCGGCGGTAAGACCGAATTCTGGGATCATAATCTGGAGTCCTTCACCCTGATGGCCGGGCTGGCTGCCGTCACTTCGCGCATTCAGATCTACGCTACCGCCGCCACGCTGACGCTGCCACCGGCGATCGTCGCCCGCATGGCCTCGACCATCGACTCCATTTCCGGCGGCCGCTTTGGCGTCAATCTGGTGACCGGTTGGCAAAAACCCGAATACGAGCAGATGGGTATGTGGCCGGGCGACGACTACTTCGCCAGCCGCTACGACTATCTCACCGAATATGTCCAGGTGTTGCGCGATCTGTGGGGGACCGGGCGTAGCGACTTTAAAGGCGACTACTTCACCATGAACGACTGTCGCGTCAGCCCGCAGCCGTCGCAGCCGATGAAAGTGATCTGCGCCGGGCAAAGCGACGCCGGTATGGCGTTCTCCGCCCAGCACGCGGACTACAACTTCTGCTTCGGTAAAGGGGTCAACACCCCAGCCGCCTTCGCCCCCACCGCCGCGCGCATGATGCAGGCGGCGGAAAAAACCGGCCGCGACGTCGGCTCCTACGTCCTGTTTATGGTGATCGCCGACGAGACCGACGAGGCGGCCCGCGCCAAATGGGATCATTACAAAGCCGGCGCCGATGACGAGGCGCTGGCGTGGCTTACCGAACAGAGCCAGAAAGACACCCGTTCCGGCAGCGACACCAACGTGCGCCAGATGGCCGACCCCACCTCGGCGGTCAATATCAACATGGGTACCCTTGTCGGCTCTTACGCCAGCGTCGCCCGCATGCTCGACGAAGTGGCGGCAGTTCCCGGCACCGACGGCGTGCTGCTGACGTTTGATGATTTCCTGATCGGAATTGAAGCTTTTGGTCAGCGCATTCAGCCGCTGATGCGCTGCCGCGACCATATCGCCACCATGACTCAAGAGGTTGCCTGATGATTACCCTACCCGCTCGCCCGGAATCCCTGACCTTCGCGCCGCAGCAGAGCGCGCTGATCGTCGTCGATATGCAGAACGCCTACGCCAGCCAGGGCGGCTATCTCGACCTCGCCGGATTTGACGTTTCCGCCACCCGACCGGTTATCGACAATATCAACCTCGCCGTGGCCGCCGCGCGTGCCGCCGGGATGCTGATTATCTGGTTCCAGAACGGTTGGGACGACCAGTACGTAGAAGCAGGCGGCCCCGGCTCGCCGAATTTTCATAAATCCAACGCGCTGAAAACCATGCGTAAGAACCCGGAGCTGCAGGGTAAGCTGCTGGCAAAAGGCGGCTGGGACTACCAGCTGGTCGATCAGCTGAAACCGCTGCCAGGCGATATCGTGCTGCCGAAACCGCGCTACAGCGGCTTCTTTAACACCGCGCTCGACAGTATCCTGCGCAGCCGCGGCATCCGCCATCTGGTGTTTACCGGTATTGCCACCAACGTCTGCGTGGAATCAACCCTGCGCGACGGCTTCTTCCTCGAATATTTCGGCATCGTGCTGGAGGACGCCACCCATCAGGCCGGTCCAGCGTTCGCCCAGCAGGCCGCGCTGTTCAATATTGAAACCTTCTTTGGCTGGGTCAGCGATGTCGCCAGCTTCTGTACCGCCCTTGAGCCCGCCGCGCCGCGCGCCTTTTCCGAGGAGAAACGTTATGCCTAAACAGGTGATTATTCCGCCAGGCACCACCACGCCTATCGCCCCATTTGTCCCGGGCACGCTGGCCGACGGCGTGGTTTACGTCTCCGGCACCCTGCCGTTCGATAAGCAAAACAACGTGGTGTATATCGGCGACCCAAAGGCGCAAACCCGCCACGTGCTGGAAACCATCAAGAGCGTTATCGAGACGGCGGGGGGCAGTATGGCGGATGTGACGTTCAACAGCATTTTTATCACCGACTGGAAAAACTACGCCGCGATTAATGAGGTCTACGCGGAGTTCTTCCCCGGCGACAAACCGGCGCGTTTCTGCATTCAGTGCGGGCTGGTGAAGCCCGATGCGCTGGTGGAGATAGCGACCGTCGCGCATATCGGGAAACCGGCATGATGAAGCTGAACATCTCCCCGGCGCCTTATCCGGGCGCGCCGGTGGTGGTTCTGAGCGCCGGGCTCGGCGGTGCGGGCGGCTACTGGCTACCGCAGCGGGCGGCGCTCGAACCGCACTATCAGCTGGTGAGCTATGACCATAACGGCACCGGCGAAAACGGCGGCCCGCTGCCGACAGGCTACAGCATGGCGGCCATGGCGCAGGAGCTTAACGCGGCGCTGCAGGCGGCGGGAATCGAACGTTTTGCGCTGGTCGGCCACGCCCTGGGCGCGCTAATTGGCCTACAGCTGGCGCTGGACTATCCCGCAGCGATAAGCGCCCTGGTACTGGTAAATGGCTGGCTGACGCTCTCCCCGCATACCCGCCGCTGCTTCCTGGTACGCGAACGCCTGCTGCACGCGGGCGGCGCGCAGGCATGGGTGGAGGCGCAGCCGCTGTTCCTCTACCCGGCGGAGTGGATGGCCTCGCGCCTGCCGCGGCTGGAGGCCGAAGACGCGCTCGCCATCAGCCATTTCCAGGGCAAAGAGAATCTATTGAAGAGGCTGAACGCCCTCAAGCAGGCCGACTTTTCGCGCCGGGCGGCAGCGATAACCTGTCCGACGCTGATTATCAGCGCCGCTGACGATCTGCTGGTCCCGGCCTCCTGCTCCCGGGTGCTTCAGGCGGCAATCCCCGGCAGCCAGCTGGCGGAAATGGCCTGGGGCGGCCACGCCTGCAACGTCACCGATACCGCCACCTTTAACCCTATTTTATGCGACGGGCTGGCCGCGATGCTGCCCGTCCCCCAGGAGAACCTATGAGCGAAGCCATTAGCCCGGCCGCCTGCGCCGCGCTGTTTACCGAGGCCCGAACCCACAACGGCTGGCTGGATAAGCCGGTCAGCGACGAGCAACTGCGTGAAGTCTACGACTTGCTGAAAATGGGGCCGACCTCCGCCAACTGCTCCCCGGCGCGCATCGTCTTCGTGCGCACGGTGGAAGGCAAAGCGAAGCTGCGCCCGGCCCTGTCGAGCGGCAATGTCGAGAAAACCATGCAGGCGCCGGTCACCGCTATCGTCGCCTGGGACCGCGCATTTTACGATCGGCTGCCGGAGCTGTTCCCCCACGGCGACGCCCGCAGCTGGTTTACCTCCAGCCCGCAGATGGCGGAGGAAACCGCCTTTCGCAATAGCTCAGTGCAGGCGGCATACCTGATTTTCGCCTGCCGCGCACTGGGCCTGGACACCGGCCCGATGTCGGGCTTTGACCGCGACAAAGTCGATGCGGCGTTTTTTGCCGACGGCGCCTGGAAGAGCAACCTGCTGATCAATATCGGCTACGGCGATCCCGGCAAGCTGTACGGCCGCCTGCCGCGTCTGCCGTTTGATAATGCCTGCCAGCTGGCATAAGGAGCCCGTATGTCTCTTGCCGATAAACAAAGCTTTCGCGACGCCATGGCCCACGTCGGGGCGGCGGTGAACATTATCACCACTGATGGTCCGGCTGGCCGCGCCGGCTTTACCGCCAGCGCAGTCTGCAGCGTCACCGACGCGCCGCCCACGCTGCTGGTCTGCCTGAATCGCTCCGCCTCGGTGTGGCCGATCTTCAGCCAGCACCAGGCGCTGTGCGTCAACACCCTGGCGGCTGGCCAGGAAGAACTCTCGAACGTTTTCGGCGGTAAAACGCCGATGGCGGAGCGCTTCGCCGCCGCCGACTGGCAAACCGGCGCGACCGGCTGCCCGCGTCTGGAAGCGGCGCTGGTCAGCTTCGACTGCCGCATCAGCCAGATCGTCAGCGTCGGGACTCATGACATTCTGTTTTGCGAAGTGGCGGCGATTGTACGCCATCCGGAACCGCGCGGACTGATGTGGTTCGACCGCGGCTACCACACGCTGATGCGTCCAGCCTGTTAACCCTAAACCCAGGATCTCATCATGGCTCTCTTCGATTTTCCTCGCTGGCAGTTAACCTCCCCCTCCGCCGCCTCCGGCGTCGTCGCTCCCGATGAACGGCTGTCGGTCGGGCAGACCGTGGTGATGGGCGTGCAGCACGCGGTGGCGATGTTTGGCGCAACCGTTCTGATGCCAATCCTGATGGGGCTGGATCCCAATCTGTCGATCCTGATGTCCGGCGTCGGCACCCTGCTGTTCTTTTTGGTTACCGGCGGGCGCGTGCCGAGCTACCTGGGCTCCAGCGCCGCCTTCGTCGGCGTGGTGATCGCCGTCACCGGCTTCAACGGCCAGGGGCTTAACCCGCACCTCAGCGTCGCGCTGGGCGGGATTATTCTCTGCGGACTGGTTTATACCCTGATTGGCCTGGTGGTGATGAAAATCGGCACCCGCTGGATCGAGCGGCTGATGCCGCCGGTAGTCACCGGCGCGGTAGTCATGGCGATCGGTCTTAACCTCGCGCCAATCGCGGTGCGCAGCGTATCAGCGACGCCATTTGACGGCTGGATGGCGGTGCTGACTGTGCTGTGCATCGGTCTGGTGGCGGTGTTTACCCGCGGAATGCTGCAGCGGCTGCTGATCCTCGTCGGGTTGATTATCGCCTGCGCGCTCTACGCGCTGCTGGCCAACGGCCTCGGGCTGGGCAAGCCCCTGGATTTTAGCTTGCTTGCGCAGGCAGCGTGGTTTGGCTTGCCGCAGATAACCGCCCCGACCTTTAACGGCCAGGCGATGATGCTGATCGCCCCCGTAGCGGTGATTCTGGTGGCAGAAAATCTCGGTCATCTGAAGGCGGTGGCCGGGATGACCGGACGCAATATGGACCCGTATATGGGGCGGGCGTTCGTCGGCGACGGACTGGCAACGATGCTCTCCGGCTCGGTTGGCGGCAGCGGGGTGACCACCTACGCGGAGAATATCGGCGTAATGGCGGTCACCAAAGTGTACTCAACGCTGGTGTTCGTCGCGGCGGCGCTGATTGCGATGCTGCTTGGATTTTCACCGAAATTCGGCGCGCTGATCCATACCATTCCGGGACCGGTGATCGGCGGCGCATCGATTGTGGTGTTTGGCCTGATTGCCGTCGCGGGCGCGCGAATTTGGGTGCAGAACCGCGTGGATTTGAGTCAGAACGCGAATCTGATTATGGTGGCGGTGACGCTGGTGCTGGGGGCGGGCGATTTCGCGCTTTCTCTCGGCGGCTTCACCCTCGGCGGGATCGGTACGGCCACCTTCGGCGCGATCCTGCTGCACGCTCTGCTTAACCGCCGTCCGCGTGAGGCCGGGCAAACCAACGTCACCCCGGTATGAAAGCGTGCGACGCCTGAAGACCCGTTAACGGAAGCGGCGCTTAACGCGCCTTGCCCCGGATACCGGTCCGCAGGCAACGGTAAACCCGTAGCCCGGTTAAGGCGTTTACGCGGTGAGCCGGGCGTTCCTCCCGCTCAACGGCAGCTGCAAAGAGACAAAAAAACCGCCGACGTGACGTCGGCGGCGAGGGTGATGGGGTCGGGCCCGGGAGATTAACCCCCATCAGCAAACAATCAGGGGACGCTAGCTTTCGCGGCTGCCATGACTGTTTTTACCCCCTTTCTTACCCGCTTCGGATGCGCGTTGAGGATCGTTTTTAAAATTCCCCCCGCTGTGCTGGCCACCTTTACGACCTGCTTCTGATGCTCTTTCACGGTCTTCGGCAAAGTTGCCGGCACCGCCACGATGGTTTGCCATTACTGACCTCCATTTAGGTTAGACATCATGCTGCATTAGGTGAAACACGAGGCTCAGGCCTCCGCGATACGGGTTGCGTATCACGTGCTTTTAAGGTTAGCGAAGGAAAACCGCGTCGGAGGGATATCGTCACATTCTGAAATAGATTTTGTATAAGAACTGCTGCTATTACGCCGGGCGCGCGCTAAGCGGCTCTTATGACAGCCTAAAATGGCGCCACTAAAGATGTATCTTTTTGCAACAGCCCTCGTTTTTTGCAATTTTGTTATAAATCAAATAAATGATTGTTGCATTTGCACTCTTCGCCACAAGTCTTATCTTTAAAGATAGCCAGTCAACTGGCTGGCACATAACGCAACCGAGGAGTGATGCAAATGGCTAAGATTCTGGTGCTTTATTATTCTATGTACGGACACATCGAGACCATGGCGCATGCCGTCGCCGAAGGGGCAAACAAGGTAGATGGCGTTGAAGTGGTCGTGAAGCGCGTACCGGAAACCATGCAGGCAGAGGTTTTTGCCAAAGCAGGCGGGAAAACGCAAAACGCGCCCGTCGCCACGCCGCAGGAGCTGGCGGAGTACGACGCCATCATCTTTGGTACCCCTACCCGTTTCGGCAATATGTCCGGACAAATGCGCACCTTCCTCGATCAGACCGGCGGCCTGTGGGCATCCGGCGCGCTGTACGGCAAGCTGGCCAGCGTGTTCAGCTCAACCGGCACCGGCGGCGGCCAGGAACAAACCATTACCTCAACCTGGACCACCCTTGCGCACCACGGGATGATTATTGTGCCGATCGGCTACGGCGCCCAGGAGCTATTTGATGTCTCGCAGGTTCGCGGCGGTACGCCTTACGGCGCCACCACCATCGCCGGCGGCGACGGCTCGCGTCAGCCGAGCGAAGAGGAGCTGGCGATTGCCCGTTATCAGGGAGAGCACGTTGCGGGCCTGGCAGTAAAACTACACGGTTAATCTTCAGCAGGAGGAAAGCATGCCGAATCAAGAAGCAAAGGCCCATCGCGTCGGTGAGTGGGCAAGTCTGCGCAATACGTCTCCTGAAATTGCCGAGGCGATTTTTGAATTAGCCCATTACGATGAAAAGCTGGCGGAGAAAATCTGGGAGGAAGGCAGCGATGAAGTCCTGCCCCTCGCCTTCGCTAAAACGGACAAAGACTCCCTGTTCTGGGGCGAACAAACTATCGAACGCAAGAACGTGTAGCCCGAACAGGTACACAGTACCGCCTCCGGGAATTCTTGCATGAGCTTCCCGGAGGCGACGCGTTGCGCCTGTCCGGGCTACAAGACCAGGCTAAACATCGGCAGTAAGACCCGGATTGCTCCGGGTTTTTTATGCTCTGTTATTTTGTCGCCTCGGCCATCACCTTTTTAAAGGTGTCCATCGGGCAGAAGCCGTTATCATCGACCGGACAGCCGTTCAGCGCCAGCGTCACCCGCTGCGGCGGCGACTGCAGGGTTAACGCATCGGCATTGCGCAACTGCTCGGTGCTTTGATAGACGTACTCAATCTTCATCAAATCACGATTGCCGCCGTTATCATGCCAGCGCTGGAACACCAGCTTGCCGCCGATAGGCGTGCGCTCGTACTGGTTATGCAGCTGATAGGGTTTAAAATCCAGCGCCGTCAGCAGCGAAGCGATGTTGGAGTCGTGTCCCACCAGCAGCGTCACTTTCGCCGCCTTCGCCGCATCGCCCACCAGCGCGTTATCAATATATTTCACCAGCGGCTTAGCCACGTTGCGCGCCACTTCAGGGGAAGTAAACAGGCTATCCTGATAGCCGTTTTTCAGCTTCGACAGCACCTGCCACTGCTTATCGGTTTTGATTTCGCCCCAGGCGACCTGGTCTTTCGGGAACCCCTCGTAATACTGCAGCGTAAAGGCGTCAACCAGCGAGTTACCGACCTTAAGCGGCCCGGAAACGCCCGGTTCCTGCTGATATTTGGCGCTAAAGGTATCTTTCCCTTCGCTCAGGGAGCACTGCTGTTTCTCTTTGCAGGACGGAGAATTGCGGTAGTCGGTTATCGCCTCCAGCAGCTTATAACTTTCGCCCAGCTGCATCCCCTGCCGCTCTTTCTCCATCGCCTGCACCGCCTTTTCGCTGAAAGCGGCGGAATCGTCGACGATCACCGGATTAAACGTTGGGTCCATGGTGCCCATTTTTTCCTGATGGTGCACCGTCACCCCGCAGCCGGGAAACGCGCCGGTAATAAAGAACTGCGCGGTCGCGACGGTACGCTGCAGGCTATTGGCATAGGCGTAGACCGCGTTCTCTGGCGGACATTCGCCGCTGGTCACTAGCCCCTGCTGCGCCAGCCATTCACGCATATAGTGCCCCATATAGACTTCCAGTACCCCGCCCTTGGTCGTCAGCTGACCGCCGGGAACATCCCACTCCGGCCAGGATTTCGGCGTGGATTGCTCCAGCACGCTGCCGTTGTTCGCCAGCGGCGCGCGCAGGTTATGGCGGCTCATGATCAGTACCTGCTGAAGCTGATACCCTTCCGGTGCGGCCTGCTCCTGCGCCTGGACGCCAGCGGACAGTAAGACAACGCCGGCCACGGCGGCGGCGAGTAGACTTTTTCTCATCCCTTAACCCTCAGTCAGTGATTATCATCGCCTTAATTGTGACAAATTTATGACATTTTTCCGGGCAATGGCTCGCAAAGTGCGGAAAGAATTACGCTTTCCGCCATGACGCAGGAAGAGTGAAATCAGAGGGATGGCGTTACTCCGGCAGCGGCACCGCCGCAAGGGTACAGATAGCTTCATGCTTGCCGCCGCGATGGTCGACGATCAGCACTTTATCGCCGGCTTTTTTACCTTCGCAGGGTTTTAAAACCTGATCGACAATACGTTCGCGAATTGACGGGTTCCCGGGTTCGGCCAGGCTATTGAATGACGTCAGAACCAGCAGCGGCCCAACAACAGCGATGATTTGCTTATTAACCATTTGTTACTCTCACCCCTTATTTAGCGGGCCAAGGGTAGCAGCCCGTCGCGCGCTCGTCTGTAAATTCGCTTAACCGAGTGTTACTCGTTCATTTTTTCACCATCATCGCGCTTTACTCTTCACATTTATTCATGTAAATAATAATTTCAGTGCATTGCTGGCAGTCTATTCTCGTCTGATTCATCGGGTCATCTTTAAGAAATATCCCGATGCTATTATCCCGATATCACGGTATTTTTTCTTCATGTTAAACATAACATTAGGTTAATCTATGTCAGGTATCCTGCTCTTTATCGTCGCGGTGGTTTTGCTGGGAGTAGCCATCTACAGCCTGGTCTCCTATGTCAAGGATCGGCGCTCCGCACAGCTGCCAACCCATAAGAAAAAGAAATAATTCATCCTCACTATTCTTACCTTCTGCCCCTGCTATTTCTCCCCGACTGCCTGATTTCAAACGAGAATGAAAAAAAGAAGGCAGGCTCGCCGGCCTGCCTTTATGTGTGAGTTAAAAATCGTTACGATTCCCAGGCCTGTTCCGCTTTGGCCCCGTCAAACTGCGGCGGCGGCTTACGGAAGCGGCGGGTCAGATAAGTCAGATACAGTAAACCCAGCCCCGCCCATATCAGACCGAGCGTCAGCGAGGTCGCCTCCAGGTTAATCCACAGAACGCCCACCGTCAGCGCGCCGACCATCGGCAGCAGCAGGTAGTGAAAGCGATCTTTCCAGGTTTTGTTAAAGCCCTTACGCCGCCAGAAGTGATTAAACACCGACAGGTTAACGAAGGTGAACGCCACCAGCGCGCCAAAGTTAATTAGCGCCGTGGCGGTAACCAGGTCGAAGAACAGCGCCGACAGCGCGACGATGCCCACCATGATCACATTCAGCGCCGGAGTCCGCCATTTTGGATGGACATAGCCGAAAATGCGCTCCGGGAAAACGTTATCACGGCCCATAACGTACAGCAGGCGCGAAACGCTGGCGTGTGAGGCCAGGCCTGACGCCAGGGTATTCACAAAGGTGGTGCACAGGAAAATCGACTGGAACAGCTTGCCGCCGACGTAGAGGGCGATCTCCGGCAGCGCCGCGTCCGGGTCTTTAAAACGGCTAATATCGGGGAAAAAGAGCTGCATAAAGAACGAGGCGGCAATAAAAATCACCCCGCCGTAGACCGCGGTCAGGAAGATGGCTTTCGGGATCACCCGCGCGGCGTCCGGCGTCTCTTCGGAAAGGGTCGTCACCGCATCAAAGCCGAGGAACGAAAAGCAGACTATCGTCGCCCCGGTAATAATCGGGATCAGGTGCGCATTCTGGCTAATAAACGGCTGGAGCGACCAGACGGTACCGACGCCCTCCCCCTTATGCAGCCCCTGCACCACCAGCACGATAAAGACCACCATGATTGAGATCTGCACCAGCACGAACAGGGTATTGAAGTTCGCCACCAAATTGACGCTTTTCAGGTTCGCCGCGGTCAGAATGGCCACAAACGTCACCACCCATACCCAGGGCGGCACGTCCGGAAACAGCGCGGAAAGATAAATTTTGGCCAGCAGAACGTTGATCATCGGCAGGAACAGATAATCCAGCAGCGAAGACCAGCCCACCATAAACCCGACGTGCGGGCTGATCGACTTTTGCGCGTAGGTATACGCCGATCCCGCCTGCGGAAACTGGCGTACCAGCTTACCGTAGCTAATGGCGGTAAACAGCACGCCGGCCAGCGCCAGCAGATAGGAGGCCGGAACGTGGCCGTTGCTAATGCCGGAAACGATGCCGAAGGTATCAAAAACCGTCATCGGGGTCAGATAGGCGAGGCCCATCATCACCACCTGCCACAGCTTGAGAGACTTACGCAGCCGTGGTTTGCCCGCTTCAGAGGCGTTATCGAGAGAGGTGTTAATAGCCATGGCCATTTCCCCCGCTGCACATCCGGGTTTGCGGTCGTAGAGACCGGGAAACCAACCTGCTTCGCAACGGGGTTAATGGCAAATCAAAAGGTAAAAAGAACCGACGAGCGGTGGCGGCGCACTCCATGCGGCCATGACGGCCCCCTTCTCCCTGCGGATATTTAAACATCTGCATCATTTCCTACCTCGTTACACACTGTGTCGTTAACTGAAGCCCCGTTGCCGCCTGCGCTCCTTAACGCGGCATCCGGGAATGGCTGGGCTCCCAGCAAAAACGTCCGACCAGGCTCCGCTCAGGCCGTATGATGCTACTCGTGATAACGCTAAGCTGCCCCCTGCGGGGCGGCAATCAGGCGTTTTTCAACATCCACTCGATTTCGGTTTCCGTGATCAGCCGCTCAAACTGCAGTAATTCGTCGTTTTTACAGGCGTGATAAACGTGGCAGAAACGTTCGCCAAGCCGTTCGCGCAGGTGATCGTTTTGCATAAACTCCCACAGCGCATCGCTCTGGCGAATCGGGAACGGCAGCCCCTCCTGCTCAAGGCCGTTGCCTTCCACCTCTTCCTGTAACGGCAGCGGATTATCCAGACCGTGGAGGATGCCGGCGAAAATCGCCGCCATCACCAGGTACGGGTTGGCGTCCGCCCCGGCCACGCGATATTCGACGCGGTGGTTGTGCCGATCGCCGCACGGAATGCGCAGCGCCACCGTTCGGTTGTTGTGCCCCCACGACGCCTGGGTCGGCACGTACATTCCCGGTTGGAAACGACGATACGAGTTGACGTTCGGTGCCAGCAGCGCCATCGACGCCGGCATCAGATCAATCATCCCGGCGAGCGCGCGTTTTAACATCGCGGAATCTTCGCCGTCCGCGTCCGCCAGCACGTTCTCGCCTTTGTTGTTCTGCATGCTGATATGGATATGCATCCCGCTACCGGCGTGCTCTTCATAGGGTTTGGCCATAAAAGTGGCGTGCATCTTATGCTTCTCCGCCATTAAACGCACGAGACGTTTTAACGCCAGCGCGTCATCGCAGGCGTCGAGCACGTTATCGGTATGGTGGAGGTTGATTTCAAACTGACCGGGAGAGGCTTCCGCCACCGCGCCGTCGGCGGGGATCAGCTGAAGCTGGGCGATCTCATCGATTTCGTTCAGCACGTCGGCAAAGTGGTTGAGGTTGTCGACGGAGTAAACCTGGCTTTGGGTATTGCGATCGCCGGTTCCCGGCGCGCACGGCGGCTGCAGGTAACCTTCCGCGTCGCGCTTGCGGTCAAGTAAATAGAACTCCAGCTCTACCGCTACCACGGGGAACAGCCCGCGCTGGCGCAGCTGCTGCCAGAGCCGGTTAAGAACGTTCCGCGGCTCAACGTCAAAGGGAGCGCCATCTTCATCAACCATGGTCAGCAGAACCTGACCAATGTATTCCGGGTCCGCCGCCGACGGCGTTAAGGTTCCCAGCACCGGTACGCAGGTGCGATCCGGTTCGCCCATCTCCTGGCCGAGTCCCGCCTCTTCCACCACGTTGCCGAGAATGTCCATCGCGAACACCGAAGCCGGGAAATAGCAGCCCTTCTCCAGTTTGCTCAGGCCAGACACCGGGATCCGCTTACCGCGGAAGCAGCCGTTCAGGTCGGTTAACAGTACATCTACGTATTGCGTATTGGGGTAACGCTCGAGGTAGCGCTTCACTTCCCAGGTGAATGCGCTGACCCGTCTCTCTTCCGACTGCTGAACAAAATTCTCAACTTCTACGATATTAGTTTCCATGATTCACCGCCGTTGTTTAGTTTCGGACCCTGAATGGCACTGTTAAATATAATGTCCACTATTGGAATGTGTATGCAAACAAATTGTTTGTCAAATGTTAAATTAAGTTTGCAAAGGGCTATATCCACTGCTAGATTGAGAAAATATTGAACGAAATGGCCGTTTTACCCGCTAATCCGGTCATAATTTAGTCCACTTTGTGAGGGCGATCATGGAAAATATAATGTACAAGCCAGTTATTGGCGTGGTGATGTGTCGAAACAGGCTTAAGGGTCACCAGACCCAGACTCTGCAAGAGAAGTATCTGAACGCGATTGTTAACGCCGGCGGCGTGCCGATTGCCCTGCCGCACGCGCTGGCGGAGCCGGAACTGCTTTCCGCGCTACTGCCAAAACTGGACGGCATTTATCTGCCCGGCAGCCCGAGTAACGTACAGCCGCACCTCTATGGTGAAAACGGCGATGAGCCTGACGCCGATCCCGGGCGTGATCTTCTGAGCATGGCGCTGATCGACGCCGCGCTCGAAAGGCGCATCCCCATTTTCGCCATCTGCCGTGGACTACAGGAACTTGTTGTCGCCACCGGCGGGACTCTGTATCGTCGTCTGTTCGAGCAGCCTGAGCTTCTTGAGCACCGCGAGGACCCCGAACTTCCCGTCGAGCAGCAATATGCGCCCTCGCATGAAGTTCAGGTTCAGGAAGGAGGATTACTTTCTCAGTTAATACCGGGCTGCAACACGTTTTGGGTAAACTCGTTACACGGACAGGGAGCGAAAACCACGGGTCCACGGCTGCGCGTGGAGGCGCGTTCTCCCGACGGGCTGGCGGAAGCGGTCAGCGTTAACGACCATCCTTTCGCCCTCGGCGTGCAGTGGCATCCTGAATGGAACAGTAGCGAATACGCCCTGTCGCGAATGTTGTTTGAGGGTTTTATCACCGCCTGTCAGAGCTATAGCCAAAATAATTCAAGTTGCAGGAAAGCGGCAAGTGAGCGACAAATTCGTCGGGAACGAATTTGACCAGCCGAAGGCTGGCCTCCGGTGAGAGGCAGGAGCCTCTCATTAATCCCCAGGAGCTTACTGGAGTAAGTGACTGGGGTGAGCGAGCAAAGCCAACGCGCAAGCGACTTGAAGTATGACGGGTATATGTCGCTGAAAAACAGCGACTCTGACCACTACCGTTAAGGAAATGCAAATATGAGCGATGACGGACTGGCGCCAGGGAAACGTCTGTCAGAGATCCGCCAACAGCTGGGTCTCTCACAGCGTCGTGCCGCCGAACTGTCTGGGTTAACACATAGTGCCATCAGCACCATAGAACAGGACAAAGTCAGTCCTGCCATCAGTACGCTGCAAAAGCTGCTGAAAGTCTACGGGCTGTCGCTCTCGGAATTCTTTTCTGAACCAGAAAAACCGGCTGAACCTCAGGTGGTTATCAATCAGGACGATCTGATTGAAATCGGCAGTCAGGGGGTGTCGATGAAACTGGTTCACAATGGCAATCCGAACCGCACGCTGGCGATGATTTTTGAAACGTACCAGCCTGGAACCACAACCGGGGAGAGGATTAAGCATCAGGGTGAGGAGATAGGCACCATACTGGAGGGTGAAGTCGTGCTGACCATTAACGGTCAGACGTATCACCTGGTGGCTGGGCAAAGCTATGCCATTAACACCGGCATACCGCATAGCTTCAGCAACACCTCGGCGGGTATCTGCCGAATCATCAGCGCCCATACTCCCACCACATTCTGATTTTTTAGCCTGAGGTTTTCTCAGGCTTTCTTCAGGCCTGCACCGTCGGAGTTTATTCCGGCGGCGCGAAGAAAACGCAGTTCACCTTGCGCGATGCGGAAAAACGTATTCCGCTGGCCCCGGATAATTTACGCCCGTTAACGGGCAATTTAAACGGTACTCAACCCCGGGGACGCCCTACGCCCTGAGGGTCTGAAATCACCACTTTTTTATTTTTCCGATTATGTCATTAAGGAGTCATGATGGATTTTCACAACCTGGCTTACTGGCAACAAAAAGCACGCGAATTGACGATTGAAACGCGGTTATTTATTAACGGCGAATACAGCGCCGCCGCCGATAATAGCGTGTTCGCCACCGTCGACCCTACCGCCCAGCAGACGCTCGCCGAGGTCGCGCGCGGCAAAAAGGCCGACGTCGATCGCGCGGTCCAGGCCGCCCGCGGCGTCTTCGATCGCGGCGACTGGTCGCAGGCGTCTCCTGCCCAGCGCAAAGCGGTGCTGCATAAATTCGCCGACCTGATGGACGCCCATCGCGAAGAGCTGGCGCTGCTGGAAACCCTCGATACCGGCAAACCGATCCGTCACAGCCTGCGCGACGATATCCCCGGCGCCGCTCGCGCGATTCGCTGGTATGCCGAAGCTATCGATAAAGTCTACGGCGAAGTCGCCCCCACCAGCGGCAACGAACTGGCCATGATCGTTCGCGAACCGATTGGCGTGATTGCGGCGGTAGTGCCGTGGAATTTCCCGCTGCTGCTGGCCTGCTGGAAGCTTGGCCCGGCGCTGGCGTCAGGCAACAGCGTGGTGCTTAAGCCGTCGGAAAAATCCCCCCTTACCGCTCTGCGTCTGGCGGGCTTAGCAAAACAGGCCGGACTGCCGGACGGCGTATTTAACGTGGTGAGCGGTTTCGGCCATGAAGCCGGTCAGGCGCTGGCGCTGCATCCGGACGTCGAAGTGATTACCTTTACCGGCTCCACCCGCACCGGTAAACAGCTGCTGAAAGACGCGGGCGACAGCAATATGAAGCGCGTCTGGCTGGAGGCGGGCGGTAAAAGCGCCAATATCGTCTTTGCCGACTGCCCGGACCTGCAAAAAGCGGTCAACGCGACTGCCGGCGGTATTTTCTACAATCAGGGCCAGGTCTGTATCGCCGGTACCCGTCTGCTGCTTGAGGAGAGCATCGCCGACCGCTTTCTCGACCTGCTAAAAGAGCAGGCAAAAGCCTGGCAGCCGGGCAATCCGCTCGACCCGAATACCACCATGGGCATGCTAATCGACAACACCCATGCCGATAGCGTCCATAGCTTCATTCGCGCCGGCGAGGCGCACAGCACGCTGCTGCTGGATGGACGTAAAAATCCGTGGCCCGCGGCGGTCGGCCCGACCATCTTCGTCGATGTCGACCCCGCCTCCCCGCTCAGCCAGGAGGAGATCTTCGGCCCGGTGCTGGTGGTGACCCGCTTTCACACCGAAGAGCAGGCGCTGGCGCTGGCCAACGATAGCCGCTACGGCCTCGGCGCAGCGGTCTGGACCCGCGATCTCTCCCGCGCTCACCGCGTTAGCCGCCGTCTGAAAGCCGGATCCGTCTTCGTGAACAACTACAACGATGGCGATATGACCGTGCCGTTCGGCGGCTATAAGCAGAGCGGTAACGGACGCGATAAGTCCCTGCACGCCCTGGAAAAATTCACTGAACTGAAAACTATCTGGATTGCCCTGGAGTCTTAATCATGAGCGAACATACCACCAGCTATTATGCCGCCAGCGCCAACCGCTATGAGCCGTTCCCGACGCTGGACGAATCAATCAGCTGCGACGTCTGCATCGTCGGCGGCGGCTATACCGGCCTCTCATCGGCGCTGCATCTGGCCGAAATGGGCTACGATGTGGTGCTGCTTGAAGGCGCGCGCATCGGCTTCGGCGCCAGCGGGCGGAACGGCGGCCAGCTGGTTAACTCCTATAGCCGCGATATCGACGTTATCGAGAAAACCTACGGCCCGGACGCCGCGAAGATGCTCGGCAGCATGATGTTTGAAGGCGGCGACATTATTCGCGAGCGCATCCAACGCTATCAAATCCAGTGCGACTATCGCCCCGGCGGGCTATTTGTCGCGTTGAACCATAAACAGCTGGAGACGCTGGAAGAGCAGAAGGCGAACTGGGAGCGCTACGGCAATACCCAGCTGGAGCTGCTGGATGCCAGCGCTATTCGCCGCGAAGTGGACAGCGACCGCTACGCCGGCGCCCTGCTGGACCACAGCGGCGGCCATATTCATCCGCTGAACCTGGCGATTGGCGAGGCGGACGCCATTCGGATGAACGGCGGTCGGGTTTACGAACAATCACCGGTCACCCGCATTCAGCACAGCAGCCCTGCGGTGGTGACCACCGAACGCGGGCAGGTCACCGCCCGCTACGTGATCGTCGCCGGTAACGCCTATCTCGGCGATAAGCTCGAGCCGGAGCTGGCGAAGCGCAGCATGCCGTGTGGCACCCAGGTGGTCACTACCGCGCCGCTGGCTGAGGATCTGGCGCGCTCGCTGATCCCGAAAAACTACTGCGTGGAGGATTGTAACTACCTGCTGGATTACTACCGTCTGACCGCCGATAACCGCCTGCTGTACGGCGGCGGCGTGGTGTATGGCGCACGCGATCCGGACGACGTTGAGCGACTGATTATGCCGAAGCTGCTGAAAACCTTCCCGCAGCTGCAGGGGGTAAAAATAGACTACCGCTGGACCGGCAACTTCCTGCTGACCCTCTCGCGGATGCCGCAGTTTGGCCGTCTCGATAACAATATCTATTATATGCAGGGCTACAGCGGCCACGGAGTGACCTGTACGCACCTCGCCGGACGGCTGATTTCGGAGCTGCTGCGCGGAGACGCCGAACGTTTCGACGCCTTCGCCAGGCTGCCGCACTATCCGTTCCCCGGCGGGCGCAGCCTGCGCATTCCGTTTACCGCCATGGGCGCGGCGTACTACAGCCTGCGCGATCGCCTGGGCGTTTAATCCCCCCGGCCGACGGCGCCTGCCGTCGGCAATGTTGCCTCGTCGTACTGCTGCGGAAAGCGCTGCTGGAAGTAGCGGCGCAAAAACTCCACGGTGGCGCGAATTTTGGCCGAGGTCGCCAGCCGCGAGACGTATACCGCCCAGATATTGGCGGGCTGATAGTACTCCGGCAGCAGATGCAGCAGATTGCCGCTGGCAATATTCTCCCTGACGTCCCACCATGAGCGCAGCGCGATCCCCTGCCCCTCGAGGCACCACTGATGGACGATTTCGCCGTGGTTTGACGACAGCGGTCCGGTCACCTTAATAGCGTGCTCACCCTCTTTATCGCGTAGCTGCCAGACGCCAAAGGGCCGGTCGCGCTCTTTGATCACCAGACAGGGCAGCGCGGCGAGATCGCTTAGCTGTCTCGGCCGGGGATAGCGGGCGACAAACGCCGGCGAGGCGCAGAGGATGCGGTGATTGCTGGCAAGCTGGCGGGCAATCAGGTTGGGGGCGATATCGTCGCCAACGCGAATATCCAGATCGACCCCTTCATTGGCTAAATCCACTAGCCGGTCAGCGACATCAAAACGGATTTCCAGCTGCGGGTAGTGACGGGCCAGCTCGGAGAGCGCCGGCGCGACTACTCGCCGGCCAAAGCCAAAGCTGCTGATAATCCGCAGCGTCCCCTGCGGTACCTGCCGCACATCGGAGAGCTCATCCATCATCTGATCGACGTCCTGCAGGATGCGCTGCCCCCATTCGTAGATGCGCTCCCCCTCTTCGGTGATAGCGACTCGTCGGGTGGTGCGGTGCAGCAGCTGGACGTTGAGCGTTTGCTCCAGCAGCGACACGCGCTTGCTGACGAAAGCCGGAGAGACCCCCAGCTCTTCAGCGGCGGCGGCGAAACCGGCGCGGCGGGCAACCAGCATAAAAACGCGCAAATCGTTCAGCAGCGGCAGATTATTCATGATTCGTGTTTTATGTTTCACCAGTTGGCGGGATTAATTATGAATCAGTCAATTATAGGATAGAGATGAAGTCAATTTCCCTTACCTGAAACTGAGAACAATGATGAATAAAACCTTACGTATTGCCGCCATCCCCGGCGATGGCATCGGTAAAGAAGTGCTGCCGGAAGGCGTCCGTGTGCTGCAGGCCGCCGCCGAACGCTGGGGGCTGGCGTTAAGCTTCGAGTATTTTGAGTGGGCCAGCTGCGACTATTACGCGCAACACGGCGCCATGATGCCCGACGACTGGCGCGCGCAGCTGCAAACATTTGATGCGATCTACTTCGGCGCGGTCGGCTGGCCGGATATCGTGCCGGATCACATCTCCCTGTGGGGCTCGCTGCTGAAGTTCCGTCGCGAATTTGACCAGTACGTCAACCTGCGTCCGGTGCGCCTGTTCCCCGGCGTCCCCTGCCCGCTGGCGGGTAAACAGCCCGGCGATATCGATTTTTACGTGGTGCGCGAGAATACCGAAGGGGAATACTCCGCCCTCGGCGGGCATGTGAATCCGGGTACCGAACATGAAGTGGTAATTCAGGAGTCGGTATTTACCCGCCGCGGCGTTGACCGTATTCTGCGCTACGCCTTTGAATTAGCGCAAAGCCGCCCGCGCAAAACCCTGACCTCGGCGACCAAATCTAACGGTCTGGCCATCAGCATGCCCTTTTGGGACCAGCGCGTTGAAGCGATGGCGCAGGAATACCCTGAGGTGAAATGGGATAAGCAGCATATTGATATTCTGTGCGCCCGCTTCGTGCTGCAGCCGGAGCGTTTTGACGTGGTGGTCGGCTCTAATCTGTTCGGCGATATCCTCTCCGATCTCGGCCCGGCCTGTACCGGCACCATCGGCATTGCCCCATCGGCAAACCTCAATCCGGACCGTACCTTTCCGTCGCTGTTTGAAGCGGTGCACGGTTCGGCGCCGGATATCTACGGCAAAAATATCGCCAACCCGATTGCCACCATCTGGGCCGGCGCGATGATGCTCGACTTCCTCGGCAACGGGGACGCGCGCTACCAGGCCGCCCACGACGGTATTCTGGCGGCGATTGAGCAGACCATTGCCAGCGGACCGAAGACGCCGGATATGCAAGGCAGCGCCTCCACCCAGCAGGTGGGCGAGGCGATTTGTCGGGCGATTGCCGGGCAGTAGATCGCCCAGACGGGCGCGGCAGCGCCGCCTCCGGGACGATGTTCGTGCAGCTACGATATGCCTCTGAAACAACGTGATATGCAGCGATGCCCTGGTGCCTGCTGAAATCGGCGAACCGGAGGTCGGAAGACAAGGGCTGGCCGCCAGGGATGGCGGCCAGAGGCGAATCGAGACAGCGATGTCGAGTTGGGCCGACCGCGGGCTGAGGACCGGGAGGTGAGCGCAGTGCGCAGCACCGATTTCTTTGCGGGACCGCGGGGATTGTAAAGGGGAAGACGGTTTTCTCCCCCTTTACCCGTTCACCTACCACGGTGAGACATTTTCTGCGGGATAGCGGTGAACGGAACCCCTGCACGCTTTCCCGGAGGCGGCGCTTGACGCGCCTGTCCGGGCTACTCCCCACTACCGTTTCGCAAACGGCTGGAAACCCGTAGCCCCGGTAAGCGCAGCGCCACCGGGGAGATGCTCCGGACCGAATTACAACTCCAGTTCGCGCTGCAGCAGCGCCGCGATCGCCTCGCTGCTCTGCGCCGTCACCAGCGATTGCCGGAACTCCGCATGCATAATGCGCCGCGCCAGCCGCGAGAAAATACGCATATGCTGATCGCCCGCCGAATGTTTGTTCAGCGTCAGCATAATTACAAACTGCGCCTCGTCGTCGCCCCACGCTACCGGCTGCGCCAGACGGGCGACGCTGATGGTCGACTGCTCGATATGCTCCGATTTACTGTGCGGAATAGCGAAGCTAAACCCTAACCCGGTGGAAAACACCGCTTCGCGGGCCCACAGATCCGCTTCCAGCTTACGCGGATAGCGGCAGCGACCGGCCAGCAGCAGATTGTCGGTCATGCCCTTAATCACCTCCTCTTTACTGCGCCAGTCGCTGTTCAGCGTAATGCACTGAGGGGTAATCAGCGGCGCGTCCTGCTGGGTCATACGGAACTGGGCCAGCAGGTGCTCGACCTCCAGCGAAGTACGGCACTGCATCGCCTGGTTAAGCAGCTGACGGCAGGCGCGGCTGTCAAGCTGCGCCAGACGCGACTTGGTCGCGGGGATCGACGGCGCGCTCATGCTCAGCTCATCCAGCCCCAGCCCTACCAGCAGCGGCAGCACGGAACCTTTAGCCCCGAGTTCACCGCACAGGCCGATCCATTTACCCTGGCGATGCACCGCCTGAACCGCGTAATCCAGCGCGCGCAAAAAGGCCGGATTGAGGCTGTTGTAGTGGCGCGTCACCTTGGCGTTATCGCGATCCACCGCCAGCAGATACTGGGTCAAATCATTGCTGCCGATACTAAAGAAATCAATCTCTTCGCAGCACTGGTCGATGATAAACATCACCGACGGCACCTCGAGCATAATGCCCAGCGGGATCTTTTCATCGAACGGAATATGTTCGCTGCGCAGCGACTGCTTTGCATCCGCCAACTGCTCCTTCACCCACAGAATCTCCTCCATCGAGGAAATCATCGGGATCATGATTTTCAGCGCGCCGTGCGCCGAAGCGCGTAGAATCGCCCGCAGCTGGGTGCGGAACAGCGCCTGATACTCTGCGTAAATACGTACCGCCCGGTAGCCGAGAAACGGGTTGTTCTCCGCCGGAATGTTGAGGTAGGCCACCGGCTTGTCGCCGCCGATATCCATGGTGCGGATGATAATGCTGCGCCCGTTGGCCGGCTCCAGCGCCTGGCAAAATATGTTGTAGAGCTCGTTTTCCGACGGCGCGCTGGGCCTGTCCATATAGAGCATTTCGGTGCGGAACAGGCCTACCGACTGTGCGCCGTTGTTAAAGGCCGCCGTCGCCTCTACCGAATGGGCGATATTCGCCGCCACTTCCAGACGAATACCGTCTTCCGTACGCCCCTCTTTATCCAGCCAGGCCTGCTGCTGGCGGCGGATCTGCGCCTGCACCCAGGCCTCCTGCTGATAGTAACGCGCCACCGCTTCATCAGGATTCACCACCACCAGCCCGGCGTTACCGTCAATCTGCACTCGCCGATCGACCCACGGCAGCAGCGCCTCCATATCGACACCCACCAGGGTGGGAATATTGAACGAACGCGCGAGAATCACCGTATGTGAAGTTGTGCCCCCACTGCGCAGCAGCAGGCCTTTCAGCAGGGTTTTATCCAGCTCAAGGAACTGGCTGGGAGTGAGCTCATCGGCGAGGCAGATGGCCTCTTCCGTCAGCTTACCCGGCGCCGGAAAGCGCGCTTCGCCGTAGATATGCTGCAGCAGCTGGAAGCAGACATCGCGGACGTCCAGCACGCGCTCCTGCAAATAGTCGTTGCCGGAAGCGCTGAACTGGGCGCAAAAATGCTCCCCGGTGGCGACCACCGCCTCGGCGCAGCTCAGGCCGCTCAGCAGCCCGCCCAGCAGATGCTGGCGCAGCGAGGCGTCGGTGGCCAGGGAGCGATGCGCTTCCAGGATCGCGCTGGCGGTGCCGTCGTTATCCAGCAGGCGAAACTCAATGTTTTTTACCAGCAGGGTCAGCCCTTTATCGAGCGCCGCCTGCTCCTGTTCGGTGCCGCCCGCCGCCGGTAGCGCGCCTAAATCGCGCAGATCGAGGGACTTAAGATGGGTAAGCCTGCCGCCCGCGCTGCCGGCGCAGACCGGTAAGGCGTGAAACAGCGTGGGATTAAGGCGCGAGAGGGATTCAGGAACCGGCTGAACGTCCATTTGTTCCACCGTCGGCAGCGGCGCATCGCAGTGCGGAAATTCGTCGCGGATAAACGCCGACAGCGCGGTGAACGCCTGTTCTTCGTCTTCCCCGCTGACGATCAGCTCACAGCGGTCCCCCTTTAAGGTATTAGTGCCGATAATCGCCAGCGCGCTTTTCGCGTTCCCGCGCCCTTCCGTGCGGATATTTAACCATTCGACCGAAGACGAAAAAGTATTGCACAGCGTTTCGACCAGGCTTGCCGGGCGCGCATGTACGCCGTTGGGCAAATCACATATGAATTCAATTACCAGAGCCATCGCCTTCCTCCTGAATAATGCGTATTAGCCAAAAGGTAAAGAAAGAAGTCGCCCGCCACTACGCGATAAAAGTGGTAATTACTGGATAATTGTATGCCAGACTCTTTTTTATGCTCGTGGTCACAAATCCCCCCATTAACGTCGTCAGAAAGCCGCCAGGACTAAGATTTGAGGTGGATCGCAATTTTCTTTTCGTCTTACAAATATCCAGTAAATGCACTTTTTCTCTACTATTTTATGCGCCGCCCTTTTTCTAATGTTGAGACATCAACTCAGTCACGGGCCACGCAGCGCTCAGGAGAAAAATAATGAATGAACTGGTGCAAATATTAAAAAATACACGCCAGCACCTCATGACCGGGGTTTCACATATGATCCCGTTTGTCGTGTCCGGTGGGATCTTGCTGGCAGTCTCCGTCATGTTGTACGGCAAGGGCGCGGTGCCCGATGCCGCCACTGACCCTAACCTGAAAAAACTGTTTGATATCGGCGTGGCCGGACTGACGCTGATGGTGCCGTTTCTGGCAGCCTATATCGGCTACTCCATTTCCGACCGCGCGGCGCTGGCCCCCTGCGCCATCGGCGCCTGGGTCGGCAACAGCTTCGGCGCCGGCTTCTTCGGCGCGCTGATTGCCGGGATCATCGGCGGGCTGGTGGTCTACTACCTGAAGAAGATCCCGGTGCACAAAGTGCTGCGCTCGGTGATGCCCATCTTCGTTATTCCGATTATCGGCACTTTTATTACCGCCGGGATCATGATGTGGGGCCTCGGTGAGCCGATTGGCGCGCTCACCGCCAGCCTGACCGGCTGGCTGCAGGGCATGCGCGAAGGCAGTATCGTGATTCTCGCCATCATTATGGGCCTGATGCTGGCCTTCGACATGGGCGGTCCGGTGAATAAAGTCGCCTACGCCTTCATGCTGATTTGCGTTTCCCAGGGCGTCTACAGCGTGGTGGCCATCGCCGCCGTCGGCATCGCCGTGCCGCCGCTGGGCATGGGCCTGGCAACGCTGATTGGACGTAAATACTTCTCCGCGGAAGAGCGTGAAACCGGTAAGGCCGCGCTGGTGATGGGCTGCGTAGGCGTGACCGAAGGCGCGATCCCCTTCGCCGCCGCCGATCCGCTGCGCGTTATCCCGGCCAACATGATTGGCGCCGCTGCTGGCTGCGTGACCGCCGCGCTGCTCGGCGCCCAGTGCTATGCCGGCTGGGGCGGGCTTATCGTTTTGCCGGTCGTTGAAGGAAAAGGCGGATTTATTGCCGGCCTCGCGGTTGGCGCCATCGTCAGCGCCGCCTGCGTCATCCTGCTCAAGGCCCTGGCGAAAAAGAAAACGTCTGACGCCAAAGCCGATGACGAGATGGATCTTGATTTCGAAATTAACTGAGACACTGGAAGGAATATTGTATGACTAAAATTATCGCCGTTACCGCTTGCCCGTCTGGCGTCGCCCACACCTATATGGCCGCCGAATCCCTGGAGAGCGCCGCTAAAGCTAAAGGCTGGCAGGTCAAAGTAGAAACTCAGGGCTCCATCGGCATCGAAAACGAGCTGACCCCGGAAGACGTCGCCAGCGCCGATATGGTGATTCTGACCAAAGATATTGGCATCAAGTTCGAAGAGCGTTTTGCCGGTAAAACCATCGTGCGCGTCAACATCAGCGACGCCGTGAAGCGCGCCGAAGCCATTATGAACAAAATCGACAGCCACCTTTCACAAAATGCCTGACTGAATACACGGGGCGCGGCCTGCGCCCCGCAAAATAACATGGAGTTTGTCATGACCAATCGCACTCAACGCTTAAAAGATCGTCTGTTCGCCAACCCGCGCGAAATCTCCCTCGAGCGGGCCCTGCTCTACACCGCCAGCCATAAACAGACCGAGGGGGAGCCCGTGATGATCCGCCGGGCGAAAGCGACCGCATGGGTTCTCGACCATGTGCAGATTTCGATTCGTGATGATGAACTGATTGCCGGTAACCGCACGATCAAACCGCGCGCCGGGATTATGTCGCCGGAGATGGATCCCTACTGGCTGCTTAAGGAGCTGGACCAGTTCCCGACCCGCCCACAGGACCGCTTCACCATCAGCGAAGAAGACAAGCGCATCTACCGCGAAGAGCTGTTCCCCTACTGGGAGAATCGCTCAATGAAGGACTTCATCAACAGCCAGATGACCGATGAAGTGAAGGCCGCCGTCAGCACACAGATTTTTAGCGTTAACCAAACCGACAAAGGCCAGGGGCATATCATTATCGACTACCCCCGCCTGCTGGAAAACGGCCTCGCCGCGCTGGTGGCAGAGCTTAAGGCGCTAAATAAGCAGCACCCGCAGAACAGTTTTTATCAGGCGGTGCAGATCCAGCTGGAAGCCTCCCAGCGCCATATTCTGCGCTATGCGGCGCTTGCCGATGACATGGCCGCCGGCTGCGTCGACGTTCAGCGGCGCAAAGAGCTGGAGACCATCGCGGAAATTTCCCGCCATAACGCGTTGCACCGGCCGGAAGATTTCTGGCAGGCCTGCCAGCTCTTCTGGTATATGAACATCATTTTGCAGTATGAATCCAACGCCAGCTCCATTTCACTGGGGCGCTTTGACCAGTACATGCTGCCGTACTATCAGGCTTCATTAAATCGCGGCCAGGATCCGCAGTTTCTTCAGGAGCTGCTGGAGTCGCTGTGGGTGAAGTGCAACGATATCGTCCTGCTGCGCTCCACCAGCAGCGCGCGCTACTTTGCAGGCTTCCCAACCGGCTATACCGCCCTGCTCGGCGGTCTGACCGAGACTGGGCGCAGCGCGGTCAATATCCTGTCGTTTTTATCCCTCGACGCCTACCAGAACGTGCGCCTGCCGCAGCCGAACCTCGGCGTGCGGGTCAACGAGCTGATCGACCGTCCGTTCCTGCGCAAAACCGCCGAAACCATTCGCCTCGGTACCGGTATTCCGCAAATCTTTAATGATGAAGTGGTGATCCCGGCGTTTCTCAACCGCGGCGTCTCGCTGGAAGACGCGCGGGATTACTCGGTGGTCGGCTGCGTTGAGCTGTCGATCCCGGGGCGCACCTACGGCCTGCACGATATCGCCATGTTTAACCTGCTGAAGGTGATGGAAATCGTGATGCTGGAAAACGAAAGCAATCCTGATATCACCTGGGATGGGCTGATTAACCAAATCCGCGACAAGATTCGCTATTACATTAAGCTGATGGTCGAAGGCAGCAATATTTGCGATATCGGCCACCGCGACTGGGCGCCGGTTCCCCTGCTCTCTTCCTTTATTGAAGACTGCGTGCAGCACGGCCGGGATATCACCGAAGGCGGCGCGCGTTATAACTTCTCCGGGGTGCAGGGCATCGGCATCGCCAATCTCAGCGACTCGCTGCACGCGCTCAAAGGGATGGTGTTTGAGCAAAAACGACTGAGCTTCGCCGAACTGATCGCGGTGCTGAAAGCCAACTTCCAGACGCCGGAAGGCGAAAAGATCCGCGCGCGCCTGATCAACCGCTTCGAGAAATACGGCAACGATATCGATGAAGTGGATAACATCAGCGCCGATCTGCTGCGCTTCTACTGCAAAGAGGTTGAGCGTTACCAGAACCCGCGCGGCGGTCATTTCACGCCGGGCTCCTATACCGTCTCCGCCCACGTACCGCTAGGGTCGGTGGTTGGCGCGACGCCGGACGGACGCCTGGCCGGGGAGCAGCTGGCGGACGGCGGGCTGTCGCCGATGCTTGGCCAGGACGTGCAGGGACCGACCGCGGTGCTCAAGTCGGTCAGCAAGCTGGATAACTTTCTGCTCTCCAACGGGACGCTGCTGAACGTCAAATTCACCCCGGCGACCCTTGCCGGCGACAGCGGCCTCAACAAGCTGGCCGACTTTCTGCAGGCCTTCACCAAGCTGAAGCTA
Source organism: Klebsiella sp. BDA134-6 (assembly GCF_015601345.1). Lineage (NCBI taxonomy): Bacteria > Pseudomonadati > Pseudomonadota > Gammaproteobacteria > Enterobacterales > Enterobacteriaceae > Klebsiella > Klebsiella sp. BDA134-6. The sequence continues at coordinate 2,191,709 of NZ_CP064784.1, read as the reverse complement.
CAGCATATTCAGTTCAACGTGGTCAACGCCGACACCCTGCGCGAAGCCCAGCAGCGGCCGCAGGACTTCGCCGGTCTGGTGGTGCGCGTCGCCGGCTATAGCGCCTTTTTTGTCGAGCTGTCGCAGGAGATTCAGGATGACATTATCCGCCGCACCGCGCATCAGCTGTGAGGTGATGGAAACGCGCGCCGATAAGGCGCGCATTTTTAACATCCAGCGCTACTCTTTGAATGACGGTCAGGGAATCCGTACCGTCGTGTTTTTTAAAGGCTGCCCGCACACCTGCCCGTGGTGCGCCAATCCGGAATCGATCTCGCCGAAAATTCAGACCGTGCGCCGGGAGAGCAAGTGCCTGCGCTGCTCCCGCTGCCAGCAGGACGTGGTCGAGTGTCCCTCCGGGGCGTGGGAGCAGATTGGCCGCGACGTCACCCTGGATAATCTGCTTAAAGAGGTGCTGAAGGATGAAGTCTTCTTCCGCGCCTCCGGCGGCGGCGTTACCCTGTCGGGCGGCGAGGTACTGATGCAGGCCGAGTTTGCCGCGCGTTTTCTGCGCCGCCTGCGCGAATGGGGAGTGAGAACGGCGATTGAAACGGCGGGCGATAGCGCCTTTAGCCGTTTTTTTCCGCTGGCGCAGGCGTGCGACGAAGTGCTGTTTGATCTGAAAATCATGGATGAAGCGCTGGCCCGAGAGCAGCTGCGGATGAATATGCCACGGGTGCTGGACAACTTCGCCCGTCTGGTGGAAGCGCATATTCACGTGATACCCCGAGTGCCGCTGATTCCGGGGTTCACGCTGAATGACGCGAATTTCCGTCAGATTCTGGCGTTTTTGGCCCCCTTTAAGCTGCCCGAAATTCATCTTCTGCCGTTCCATCAGTACGGCGAACCCAAATATCACTTACTGGGAAAAACATGGTCGATGTCGATGATTAAAGCTCCTGCGGAATCTGAGATTCAACCATTCAAGACGCTGGCCGAACAGGCCGGTTTTAGCGTGACCATCGGCGGATAACGCCTGGAGGATGCTATGGATTTCAATATCGTTGCCGTCACGGCCTGCGTCAGCGGCGTCGCTCACACCTATATGGCGGCCGAGCGGCTGGAAAAAGTCGGCCACCAGGAGAAATGGAATATCAAAATAGAAACCCAGGGCGCGTTGGGGGTGGAGAACAAAATCACGGCTGACGATATTGCCCACGTCGATGTCGTTCTGCTGGTGACGGATATTGAAATTGACGATGCCCAGCGTTTTAACGGCATCCGCACCATTAAGACCAGCATTAAAACCTTTCTGCTGCAGCCGCAGCAGATTGTCGAGGCGGTGAAATGCATTATGAAAAAACCGGTTGTTTATATCGAGCTCCCCTGAGGGCGTCGGTGATTTTGTCGCCCGGACAAAGCACTTGCGCCGCGGCCCGGGGAAATAGCACTGCGCCCGCTCAGGCCTCCCCCGGTCGCGCTGCGCTTACCAGGGCTACAGGTTCACCGCCGTTTGCCGTTTTGTAGCCCGGGCAAGGCGCTTGCGCCGCGGCCCGGGGAAATAGCACTGCGCCCGCTCAGGCCTCCCCCCGTCGCGCTGCGCTTACCGGAGCTATAATTCCATGCGATTTTTACGCCACCCCCAGCAGCCATTTCTGCGCGGGCGTCAGGCGGCTGGCGGTTTCAGGCGTCAGCCAGCGTTGCTGATCCTGCTGCGCGGTATCCGCTCTGTCGATATATAAACCGTGCAGCACGCGCCTTCTGCTGCCAACGCGGTTGCGCGTCCCGCCGTGCCAGGCGTGGGCGTTATAAATCATCACGCTACCCGCCGGCGCGGCGAACACTACCTCATCAGGATGCGCCAGCTCTGGATCGTCCAGCACCTCTTCCGGCAACTCCGGGCGAAGATGGGTACCGGGAATAATGCGCGGCGCGCCGTTTTCCGCACTCAGGTCATCGATAGCCCAGATGGTATTCACCAGATGCACTTTCGGAAAATCGGGACGCGGCTTTTTCCAGTCCGCATGCAGCGGCTGATGGCCGCCGTTAAACAACGCTTCCCGCGCGTTCAGGCTGGAGACTTTAAAATCCCCCTGAAAAACATGCCGACAGGCGGAGAGAATCAGCGGGTGGGACCAGACCTTTTCCCAAATCGCGCCTTTGTTAATCAGGTTGGCGATGCGGGTTGCCGTCGCTTCCTGGTGGTGCTCCATCGCCAGATTATCGCCCTCCCTCTCGACGATGGCGTCGATAAGCGTACGCATCGCCGCCAGCCACTCCGCGTCCGCCACGTTATGCACGACGGTGTAGCCCAGGGTATCCAGCTCCTGTTTCATTGTCGGGCTCAACGTAACGTTCGCCCCCAGCGCATCCAGATAAACCGCAGATTGTTGTTCCATATTTATATTCCTTAACTTATCGATAACACAAAACAAACTCTAATCTGCGGCGGGCGGGAATACATGAGGCCAAAACTACGAAAAACTGGACAAGCGTACGCGGCAGGGAAAAGTGTGATGGCCATCAAAATCCAGCTTTTTCCCCCTTCCTGCAGGGCCATCATTAGTGAAGTCGCCTGATACAGAACAAACCCGTATAGATAAAATAGATTATAATCAACAGGATAATTGCTCTCTTCTAAGGCATACGGAATGATTGACGATCTGGCGGATATTTTAAATCGTTTAGTAAATCAGAAAGATAATCTGCACGTCAGGTTCCCCGACCCGGATATCTCCGAGCCCGCGCTGGCGTTTAAGGTGCCCTTTCCACGGCTGGAAATTGTGCTCGAGGGTGAGCTTAAGGAGAGCGGGCTTCCGCTGTCGGAGACGATGCTCTCCGCCTCGCAGGTACTCTACGTTCAGGCGGGTAAATGGACGCTGCCGGAATGGACCGCGCCGGCGTCGACGTTAAGCATTCTGTTTGGCCGCCAGAAGCTCGGGTTTTGCGTTCAACACTGGGACGGCAGGCAGCTGCGCACGGAAAAGCAGAATGTCGCCCGCCTGGGGCCGCGCGTGGGCTCCTACCTGCTGCTGTCGCTCAATGAAATCTGCCTGCAGGCGGACCCAGTCACCGCCAGGCTGGTGGTCGCGGCCCTGTTGAGCCACTGCCTTGAGCAGCTGGTCGGGCTGGAGATGCGCGTCAGCCGCAGCCGCGATCTCTTTCTGGCGGTACAGGATTATCTCGAAGAGCATCTCAGCCAGCCGCTGACCCGCGAGTCGGTGGCGAAGCGCTTTCATATTACGCCCAACTACCTGTCGCATATATTCCAGAAATCCGGCTCCGTCGGTTTTAATGAATTCCTCACCAGCGTGCGCCTGGAAAAAGCGAAAAAGCTGCTGCGCGGTTACGACCTCAAGGTCAAAGAGATCGCCCACAACTGCGGGTTCGTCGACAGCAACTATTTCTGCCGGGTGTTTAAACGCTATACCGAGCGCTCGCCGTCCGAATATCGCCGCCACTGCCGCAGCGCGCAGCAGGGATAGTTCACACGGCCCATTCAACCCGCCCGCGGCCATTATTTTTTGCTTTATAGAGCGCGTCATCAACCTTTTTAATAAACTGATTCTGCGGCTCGTCTTGATGCCGCAGGCCAACGCCAATGCTAATCGACAGCGGGTTGTCGTGGTTAATCAGGATTGCCCGGGCGTTTTGCAGAATAGAGTGCGCCAGTTCATCCACTTCCTGCGCCGACAGGCCATCAACGATAATGGCAAACTCTTCGCCGCCAATCCTCGATGGCAGCACCTTATCGCTGGTGAGTTTTGCCAGCTGTTTGCCGAGGGCAAACAGCACTTCGTCCCCCACCAGATGGCCGTAGGTGTCATTAATTTTCTTAAAGTAGTCGATATCAACAATCATTAGCGCCTGCGTATTCCCCGCCTTTTCGCGGACGGTGTCGATAAAGAAACGGCGGTTTGGTAGTTGAGTCAGCTCATCCTTAAGCGATTGAGAACGCGCGTCGACGTACAGAAGATTGATGCGCTCGATGATTTTGTAGACCCCGACCGCGCTCAGCAGCATGCCGGTCAGACGCAGCAGATCTTCACAGTAGTATCCCATCCAGCGCGGCTGGCGGAAGATTTCGTCCATCAGATCGAACGTGCCTCCGGCAATCCATAGCAGCAGCCCGTAGCGTACCCAGTTGACCGCCACGTGGTTCATGCGCACCTTGGTTGAGCTCCAGAGCATAAACAGCAGAAAAAGCAGCGCCAGAAGATCGATATACATACCGGGATTAGACAAAATCACGCGCCACGGCCCCAGCGGCGGCGAGACGAACGCGCACAGGCCCGTTACGGCGGCGATCGCCAGCAGCGCCGGAAAGATATGGGTTCGGGAAATAGAAGACGAGGGTTGAATATGGATGTTTTTTTCGCGTTCGGCCATGGTCAGGTCTCTTTACAGCGCGGCTTGCCAGGGTGTTAGCATAACAGCGGAAAGCGTTTGCGCGAACTGTAAAGGCGCGATGCCTGACGATGCGCAGCAGCGAGCAGAAGAGAGTGGCCTGACCCCGCGGAATGTTCCAACCTACTACCAATCCATGGCGACGAAGTCAGTGGCGCGAATAATAAAGAGTTAACGCTACGAGGATGTGGCAATCGGTGCTGGGGGAAAGGCCTTTTCTGGACTCCGGGAGCGGTCTTCCATTTTTAGCCCGATGGCCGATGCTGAAGGGGCGGACTCCGCTATGCAAATAAGGCAGTGCTGACGCAGTTTATAACGCTCTGGTCCGCCGCAGACTCAGCCTCAAGGCTATCTCGAACTATCAGCTTCAACGTAAACGCTGACGTTCAGTCTCTTCGCCTCCATGGTTATTATCTTCCGGGCAAGGGCCCTGTCGCCGCCGTGCACCCGATCTATCAGCGCCTGGACGATTGTCATCATAAGAAAGTGCTGATTAGCCGGAGAGAAATCGGTCATATCAATCCCGCAATCCGCCAGCTGCTGGTGCGCATCGCGCTCTGTCTGAGTAATAAGGTCAGTCACTTGCTCTTTCATTTGTTCGACGCGCGCAAAAACCACGCGATTAATGATTTCGATTTGCTCAGGTGTAAAATTTTTGTCCATTATTATGCTCTCATCACAGTCTGAAGTAATTAATCAGCCAACCAGCCTCAACCCTTTCGCCACCACTCTTTTGAACTCTTCACAATGCCTATGCTCCGGCTGCGTGCAGCGCGCTGCGTGCTTTAGCCCGCGGCTTAACAGCTGCAGCTTGCGCACGGTAGCATCAATCTCTTTCGCACGCTGGAGGAGCAGCCCCCGGTCAATCGTGACCCCGGCTTGCGAACCAAACATCGCGGCGAGTTCATCCAGCGTAAACCCTGCCGCCTGCCCCAGCGCAATGAGCTGCAGCTTATTGAGCACATTTTCATGGTATTGCCTTCGCAAACCATTACGACCAACAGGCTGAATTAATCCCTTTTTTTCGTAATAACGCAATGCTGAGGGTGTAACGCCGGAGAGGTCGGCAATTTGTCGGATATCCAGCGCTTTCATCATTGACTTAAACCTCGCTTTAAGTTGCACACTGGCTACCAGCCTGTCATTGATTGGAAAAGGAGTACACCCTGGATACGATTATTGTTGTTAAAACTGTCATAACGGGTATTGGCGCGACGCTGATCATGGATTTGTGGTCATGGTGTCAAAAATACATCCTCAAGATACCGCCGCTGAACTATGCCCTGGTCGGTCGCTGGATATTATGGCTAGCCAGAAGAAAGCTCTGCCATCGCACCATCATCTCAACGCCGGAAATGGCTGGGGAGAGGCTTACCGGCTGGGTATTTCACTACCTGACCGGGATCGCTTTTGCTTTTGTCCCTCTGCTACTGAGCGGCGCCGTCTGGCTGGACGCCCCCTCGCTTACATTAGGCCTGCTGGCAGGCGGGTTAACCTTATTTGCGCCGTTCATCATTCTTCAGCCCGCATTGGGCTTTGGCATCGCGGCGTCGCAAACACCTCGCCCATCGCTGGCTCGCTTGCTCAGCGTGCTCACGCATCTGGCCTGGGGATTCGGACTCTATATCGCGGCTCTGGCAATCAGAGCGTGGGAATAATGGCTTAACAGACCACCGGGGGTCAGAGTGAGGCTAACTGCCCCCTTCGCGGTACGGGAATATTGCGCGGCTCGCTTACCCGACCAACCGTTAGCAACCCATATCACCTGTTTTGCCGCTGTAGCTGATTATGCTGCTCAAGCTCATACTCAATAAAGGCGTCTATCATGGACCGATACACTTTCTCAATAATCACTTCGGGCAACCCTGCCGCAGCCGCCTTCTCGCGAACCCGATCAATAACCTGCTGCACGCGTTCTGGCGCGCGTACGGCTGCGTGGTCTGTTTTAAATGCGGCGGCGGCCTGAACACACTCAGCGCGCTGAGCAATCAGGCTCACCAGTTCGCTATCAATCGAATCGATCTGACTTCTGACATCGGCAAGGGTGGAAAACGTCATTATTTGAACCTCAAAACTAGTACGTGGGTTCATAATGATATAGTAAATTTCGCCCGATTCCACGCCTGGCGTCTATTCAGGCAGCGTTGGCCAGCTTTTCTTCAAGGCCGATGCCGGCGGCGCGCTGCAGCGGTGACCTTTCGTTTTTATCCGCGGACGCGCGTATTTGTTAGTGATAGAGCTTAGCCGGACAGCGGTGGTCGCTGGGTACGCATAGCCGCATAGAGGGAACAGAGCTCCTGCAGGCTGTTGGTCCCCATACGCTTCATCAGCCGGGTACGCTGGACGCTGACCGTGGACGGACTGACCCCGCGGATACGGGCAATATCATCCAGAGAATGGCCGCGTAAACTGAGCCTCATGATCTGTTGCTCGGCGTGGGTAAAATTAAACGTATCGGGCAGATAAGCAACGCTTTGGTTCTGGGCCGAAAACAGGCCCATCACTTTTAACGCCTGACGCAGTTCTTCAACCGTCAACCTCTCTGACAAACAGAGCTTTAGCAGGCCTGGAAACAGCCGGTTAATGGCCTCAAAATGGCGCTCAGAGGTGATGAAGATGGCGTAGTGCTCCGGCGGATGGCGAAAGAACAAAGCATAAATCTCCTGGATATCCATCCCGCAGGTGACATACACACAGTTGCTTAACCCTGCATCCGCGCCATCGCTCAGTTCCTGCAATAGAGTCTCTACGCCAGAAATAAATACACGATCCTTTCCATGAATAGTCATCTTGAAGTCCCGAGGTTACTGTCTTTTATTATCCTTCCATATGGATACTTTTCTGAGAGTGTTATGTCGTCAGTCTGGCAGATCAATAGCGCAATCTTTTCCGTTTAGCTTTCGTTTAGGTTAAAGGAATCGGAAGTATTGACTTCGGTTTAACCATTGAAACTATCAGAGTATTTTTAAGTTTTAACAAAATGAGCATTTAAAAATATAGGAATACGATTACCGCCAGTTCAAATAAAGCCTTAAATTCAGGTATAAAAAAGCGTCAAAAAACCACAAAATAATATGTAACTCCATGATAAAAATGAAAAATACATAATTAGGATTATCTTTATAAATAACATAAAAAATATTTATTCTCTCTTTTTAATATTCAGATCTCGATCTCAAAACATCATTTCATTTTGTGTAAAAGTTATTTTCAATAAAATTACAAACAGTGTGAGTTAGTCATCATCAGGGAATAAAGAATAATGTGTGGTGAATCCCCCTAAGCGGCGGGGTCATGCTGAATGGAGGAATACCCTCATCTACGTTTCGTTTTTATTGACGAATCAGGAAGTCAGCGCCTGATTCACCGGGAGGCACCCGGCACCACACCACCATCTAATAATTTAATGTGTATCGTTCTGCCTGCTTTACGGCAGGTAATTTCTTGTACCTTTGGAAAATATAAAAAGTAGAGGCACCCTATGTTTCGCTCATTATTATTAGTCACGATTCCTTTTATCAGTATTGCTGCCCACGCGGTGACGTTTGATTATCGTCATGAAACCAATGACAAAGCCGGCAATAATCATAAAGACAGACTGTTGATGTCGCACCGTTTTGCTAATGGTTTTGGCTTGTCGCTGGAAGGGAAATGGAAAGGTTCGCAGGATAAAAATAAAGCCTATGATGAAACCGTCAGTAACGGCACCGAAGTGGTGGCGAGCTATGTGCATAAAATAAATAAAACCTTTCAGATAGAGCCTGGCTTCTCTCTGGATACCAGTTCGTCTTCAAACAACTACCGCCCTTATCTGCGCGGCAAAGCCAACCTGACGGATGACCTCAGCGCCTCACTGCGCTACCGCCCTTACTACAAGCGTAATTCAGGCAATATCGGTACATCTAAAGATACCTCGGAGAACGGTTATAATCTGACCAGCGTTATTTCCTGGAAATTCCTCAAAGATTATCAGCTCGATTATGAACTGGACTATAAAAAAGCCAACTCCGCCGGGGTTATTTTAGCGGATAACGAAAGCTACGACTGGACCCATGATTTTAAGCTGACCTATAAATTCGATAAAAACTGGTCCCCTTATATGGCCATCGGCAACGTTTCCGGCAGTAAAGCCACCGATGAACGCCAAACGCGTTATCGCGTTGGTGTGAAATACTCCTTCTGATAACTTCCTGTCAGCCAGATAATAAATAAGGGTTTCATTAAACCCTTATTTTCATTAAGAGGAAAATAATGAAGATTGCAAAAATCACCCTGGCATTGGGCGCACTGAGTCTCTTCTCGCTGAGTGCTGGCGCCCAGGAGAACGCGCGGCTGAGCAGCGTAAAGCAGTTCGCCGACGTCGTGCTGGATAAAGCGGGAGATCGGTACGGCCATCACTCTCCTCTGCTGGCAAACGGCGTGGATCCTCGCACCGGCAAGCAAATGGAGTGGGTTTTTCCGGACGGTAAAGTTACCGTACTGTCGAACTTCTCCGCCCAGCAAAATTTGATGCGGGTGCTGGTAGGGTTAAGCAACCTGACCGGCGAAGCAAAATATAAGCAGCGGGTCGCGGAGAATATTCGCTACTACTTTGACCACTATCAGGACGCCAGCGGGCTGCTGCTGTGGGGAGGGCATCGCTTTGTTGATTTGAAAACGCTGCAACCTCAAGGCCCAAGCGAAAAGGAGATGGTCCATGAACTTAAAAACGCGTACCCCTATTACGACATGATGTTTGCCGTCGATGACAAGGCCACCGCGCGCTTTATCAAAGCGTTCTGGAATGCCCATGTTTACGACTGGAAAACGCTGGAAACCAGCCGTCATGGGGAGTACGGCAAAGCGATGGGCGCGCTCTGGCAAAGTGATTTTGAGCAACAGCCGCCGTTTTTCGCCACCAAAGGCCTGAGCTTTCTCAATGCCGGCAACGACCTTATCTACTCCGCATCGCTGCTCTATAAATACGATGGCGACGCAGGCGCGTTGACGTGGGCGAAGCGTCTGGCCGAACAGTATGTACTGCCGCGAGATAAGAAAACCGGACTGGGCGTCTACCAGTTTACCCAACCGCTAAAACGCGCCGACACCACCGATGATAGCGACACGCACTCGAAATACGGCGACCGTGCGCAGCGTCAGTTTGGTCCCGAACTGGGCCCGGACGCGCTGGAAGGCAATATGCTGCTGAAGGGCCGGACCAGCACGCTCTACTCAGAAAATGCGCTGATGCAGCTTGCCCTGGCCAAATCGCTGGGCACAGCCGGCGACGATCTCAAAAAATGGACCCTTGATGGCCTCAAGGCCTTCGCGACCTACGCTTACGATGAGCAGAACAATACCTTCCGCCCTCTGCTGGCCAACGGCACGGACCTCTCCGGCTATGTGTTAAAACGCGACGGCTATTACGGTAAAAAAGGCACGGTGCTGAAAGCCTATCCGGCAGGAAATGAATTTCTTCTCTCCTACGCTCGCGCCTGGACGCTTGAACCGGATCATGCCATCTGGAAAGTCGCCCGCGGTATCGCCAAAGGCCAGGGACTGGGTGATATTGGCGAACCTGGCGGCGCGAACCGCAGGCTGAACAGCCAAACGGAGAATCATCAGCCGTATGCGATTTTCGCGCTTATCGACCTGTGGCAGGCCACCGGGCAGCAGGACTATTTGATGCTGGCGGATCGGATCAGCGCTAACATCATCAAAAACCAGCGCATCAACGGCTTTTTTGTCGATGATCCTGAGGCCGAATATGCCAGTATCGATAGTATCGCCCCCTATGCGCTTCTCGCCCTGGAAGCCGCCTTCCGCAACACCCCAGAAGCGGTGGCGCCGTTCCTGAACGGCGCGGGATTCACCGAGGGTGCTTATCGACTGGCTGACGGAACGGTTCGCTACTCCACCCGCGATGACGAGCTATTCCGCCTTAAACCCGGTGAACAGCTCAAACCGAACGGCAAAAAATAAAACGGTCCCCCACCGCCACCGGTGGGGGACCGTTCCGCGACGGGACAGCTCCACTTACACAGCGCCGGACCGCCCGGCGCTTACTTCCCGACATCCAGCGCCGACACCGCGCGCGAATAGGCGTCTATCGCCAGCGCCACATCGTCGGCGGTGACCGACTCGGCGGGATGATGGCTGATGCCGCCTTTGCAGCGCACAAATAGCATCGCTGATGGCCAGCGTTCGGCAATGGCGATGGCGTCATGCCCGGCGCCGCTCGGCTGCGTTAGCGAACGCCCCTGCACCGCCTGCACCGCTTCGCTCAATACCTGCTGCAATCCGCTTTCGCAGGCGGTAGCGGCAATCCGGTAAAACTCTTCGGCGCTGAACCGCAGCTGGCGACGGGAGGCAATGACCTGCGCCTCCATCAGCAGCGTATCCAGCAGCGCATCCAGCGGCTGGTCGTTCGGCCCGCGAATGTCGAGGGTCAGCGTCACTTCGCCGGGAATGACGTTAACCGCGCCGGGCGCGCAGCGCAGCGTCCCCACCGTGGCGACCAGGTTTCCGCCCTGTTCGCGGGTCAGCGTCTCTATCAGCACCATCCACTCGGCGGCCGCGGCCAACGCATCTTTCCGATGGCTCATCGGTACGGTCCCGGCGTGTCCCGCCTCGCCGGTAAAGCGGCAGTTCAGGCGACGCGCGCCGTTAATCGCTTCCACTACGCCTAAGGCCAGTCCTTCCTGCTCCAGGCACGGCCCCTGCTCGATATGCAGTTCCAGATACGCGGCGATCTCCTCCTGGCTGCGGGCGGCCAGGTGAATGCGCGCCGGATCCAGCCCGGCCAGCACCATCGCCTGCGCCACGCTGACGCCATCTGCATCGGTCTGCGCCAGCCAGCTCTCGGGCCAGGTGCCGGTCAGCCCGCGGCTGCCGAGCAGCGTAATACCGAAACGCGTCCCTTCTTCATCGCAAAAGCCGACAATCTCGATCGCCTTTTTCAGCCTACGCCCCTGTCGATGCAGGCTGTCCACCACCTCGATCGCCGTCAGGACGCCGAGCATACCGTCATAGCGCCCGGCGTTGCGCACCGTATCAAGGTGCGACCCCAGCAGGATGGCGGGCGCCCCCTCCTGCTCTCCCTCGTAGCGCCCGCAAATATTGCCGACGCTGTCCTGCCAGACGGTCATCCCGGCCTGGGTCATCCACAGCGCCGCCCGCTGGTTTGCCGCAAGATGCTGAGGAGAGAGATAAACCCGGGTCAGGGCATCCGGCGTTTCGCTGATCGCCGCCAGCTCGTCGGCGCGGGCCATCACTCGCGCCGCGGCCTGCTGCATATCCGCCTGCTGGCGTTGTGTTTGACTCATTGCGCGCGCTCGCTGCGATAGTGGTCCCACGCGGCCTGCATCGCGGCGCCCTGGATGGTCGGGAATTTGAGGTAGTTCAGCACCGACTCCAGGGCGCTGAGCGTAGTCATCACGCAATCTTTCCGCGCGTTATAACCCATGGTGCCGATCCGCCACACCTTGCCGTGCAGCGGGCCAAATGAGGTACCGATTTCAATGCCGAAATCTTCCAGCATCAGCTTGCGCGCCTGGTCGCCGTTGATGCCCTGCGGGATGACGACGCCAAGCACGTTGTTCATCTTGTGTTTCAGATCGCCGAAGGTCTCCAGCCCCATCGCCTGGATGCCTTTAACCAGCGCATCGCCGTGCAGCTTATGCCGGGCAATGCCGTTATCCAGCCCCTCCTGGAGGATCAGGCGGGCGCATTCCCGGGCGCCGAACAGCGCGGTAGTGGCCTCGGTATGGTGGTTAAGGCGCTCCGGCCCCCAGTAGTCCATCACCATGCCGAGATCGAAATAGTTGGAGTAGATCATCTCCTCGTCGCCGTCGCGGTGGGCATCGGTGCGGATCCCCTCTTCCACGCATTTGCGGCGGCGAATCGCCTCTTCCATGCGCGCGCTGAGGGTAATCGGCGAGGTGCCGGACGGGCCGCCAAGGCATTTTTGCATCCCAGCCGAGACCGCATCCAGTCCCCAGGCGTCGGTTTCCAGCGGGTTGCCGCCCAGCGAGGCGGTGGCGTCGGTGTAAAACAGGACGTCATAGCGGCGGCAGATCTCCCCCAGCTCCGCCAGCGGCTGCAGCATGGTGGTCGAGGTATCGCCCTGCACCGTTAGCAGCAGACGCGGACGAATACGTTTGATGGCATCTTCCACCTGGTCCGGGGTGAACACTTCGCCCCACGGCACTTCAATGGTATGCACTTCCGCCCGGCAGCGGCGGGCGATTTCGCACAGCAGATGGCCGAAGCGGCCAAATACCGGTACCAGCACCTTGTCGCCCGGCCGAATAGCCGAAACCAGGATCGCCTCAATCCCGGCCCTTGAGGTTCCATCCACCAGCATCGTCCAGCGGTTTTCGGTACGAAATACGCCGCGGTACAGCGCCATCACTTCGTTCATATAGTGGGTCATCGCCGGGTCGTACTGGCCGATCAGCTGGCTCGACATGGCGCGCAGCACGCGCGGGTCGGCGTTAATCGGGCCGGGCCCCATCAGCAGGCGCGACGGTGGGTTGAGTTGCGAAAACTGGGAGATATCCATCTTTAAGTCCTTATTGATTGAGGCCGCGCACGGAGGAAATAAACTGCTTCAGTTCGCTGGTTTGCGGGTTGGCGAACAGCGTTTTGCTGTCGCCCTGCTCCCAGACGCGTCCCTGATGCATAAATACGACGCGGTCGCCCACTTCGCGGGCAAAATTCATTTCATGGGTCACGAGAATCAGCGTCATGCCCTCCGCCGCCAGCTGCTCCAGCACCTTGAGCACTTCGCCCACCAGCTCCGGATCCAGCGCCGAGGTGATCTCGTCGCAGAGTAAAACTTTTGGCGACATCGCCAGCGCGCGGGCAATCGCCACGCGCTGCTGCTGGCCGCCGGAGAGACTGGACGGGTAGTAATCGAGCCGGTCGCCCAATCCGACCTTTTCCAGCATCCGCTGGGCCAGTTCACGGCACTCGGCGGCGCTCTTCTTCAGCACCCGACGCGGCGCCAGCATCACGTTTTCCAGCGCCGTCATATGCGGGAACAGATTAAAGTTCTGGAACACCATGCCGATAGAGCGGCTGATCTCACGCGCCTGCGAGTCGCGGTCGGTAATGGTCATCCCGCCGAGCTTAATGCTGCCTTCCTGATAGCCTTCCAGCCCGTTGATGCAGCGCAGCAGCGTGCTTTTTCCGGACCCGCTGCGGCCGATAATCGAGATAACTTCGCCCATATCGATATCCAGATCGACGCCCTTGAGCACGTGGTTATCGCCGTAATACTTCTGCATCTGATTAATGGTGATGAGAGGCATTGAATTTGTTCTCCAGATAACGGCTGTAGCGGGACAGCGGATAACACAGAATGAAATAGCCCAGCGCCACCAGCGCAAAGACTTTAAACGGCTGATAGGTGACGTTGGTCAGCATGGTGCCCGCTTTGGTCAGCTCGACGAAGCCGATAATCGACGCCAGCGCCGTGCCCTTGATAACCTGCACAGCGAACCCCACCGTCGGGGCGATGGCGATCCGCAGCGCCTGTGGCGCGACGACGCGATACAGCGTCTGGCCAAAGCTCAGCCCCAGACAACGCGAGGCTTCCCACTGCCCCTTTGGCAGGGCGCGAATGCTGCCGAACCAGATATCGAGCAAAAAAGCGCTGGTGTACAGCGTCAGCGCCAGCGAGGCCGCGGTCCACGCCGAAACGTCGATGCCGAAAAGCGCCACGCCGAAAAAGGCGAGGAACAGCTGCATCAGCAGCGGCGTCCCCTGAAACAGTTCGATATAGCCGCGGATCAGGCGTTTTACCTGGCGCCCGCCGGTCATGCGCAGCAGCAGGAGCGGCAGAGTCACCAACGCGCCGCCGAGAAACGCCACCAGCGACAGCAGCACCGTCCAGCGCCCGGCCAGCAGCAGATTGCGGACAATGTCCCAATCGGTAAAGGTGGTCATCATGCCTGTACCCCCAGCCATTTACGTCCCGCCGCCAGCAGCAGCTGACGCATCGTTATCGATAGCGCTAAATAAATCCCTGTCGTCACCAGATAGACCTCAAAACTGAGGAAGGTGCGCGACTGAATCAGGTTGGCGGCAAAGGTCAACTCTTCATAAGAGACCTGCGACACCACCGACGAACCGAGCATGACGATGATGCACTGGCTCACCAGCGCCGGATAAATGCGCTGTAGCGCGGGCGGCAGAATGACCTGAATGAAGGTCTGCGCCCGGGTCAGCCCCAGCACGCGCCCCGCCTCCCACTGCCCTTTCGGCGTCACCTGAATACCGGCGCGCACGATCTCAGTACTGTAGGCCCCGAGGTTCACCACCATCGCCAGCAGCGCGGCCTCGCCCGCCGTCATCTTCAGCCCCAGATTCGGTAAGCCGAAGACGATAAAAAACAGCTGTACCACAAACGGCGTGTTGCGAATCAGTTCGACATACCCGCCCCATATCCGGCTGAACCACGTCGGACGTCCGCTGCGAACGGCGGCGCCGAAAATGCCAATCGTCAGGCCGCCTATGGTCGCCAGCACGGTCAGCTGAATGGTCACCCACAGCCCCGCCAGCAGCTCCGGCCAGTGCGGCCAGAGCTCAGAGAAATGAAGTTGCTCCGTCATGCCCGAACCTTACGCGCCGAGGCTGGCAGGCAGCGGCGCTTTCAGCCACTTCTCGGACAGCCCGTTGAGGGTGCCGTCTTTTACGCCCTGCTCAATCAGCGCATCCACTTTCGCCTTCAGGGCCGGTTCATTTTTCTTCAGGCCGATAAAGCACGGCGAGTCTTTCAGCATAAAGCTCGGCACCGGGGCTTTGTCAGCGTTCTGCCGGGAGATGGCCGCCACCACCAGATTGCCGGTCGCGACGTACTGCACCTGGCCGGAGAGATACGCCGACAGCGTGGTGTTGTTGTCCTCGTAGCGCTTAATCTGCGTCTCTTTCGGCGCCACGCTGGTCAGTACCATGTCTTCCACCGCGCCGCGGGTTACGCCAACGCTTTTACCACTCAGCGCCGCCGGATCTTTCAGCTCTGCGCCCTTCGGACCAAATACGCCGAGGAAGAACGGCGCGTAGGCGCGGCTGAAATCGATCACCTTCTCGCGCTCGGCGTTTTTACCGAGGCTGGAAATCACCAGGTCCACCTTATCGGTTTGCAGATAAGGCACGCGGTTGGCGCTGGTGACCGGCACCAGCTGCAGCTTGAGCTTCATCTGTTTGGCGAGGTAGCGCGCCATATCGATGTCGTAGCCCTGCGGCTGAAGGTCGGTACCCACCGAGCCAAAAGGCGGAAAATCCTGCGGCACCGCAATGCGGATCGTGCCGCGCTTTTCAATATCCTGGAGCTGGTCAGCCTTCGCCGCCGAGAGGTTGGTTAACAGACAAGCGGCCCCGGCCAGTGCGATCAACAGTTTCTTCATGATGTTTACCCGTTACGTTAGCATGAAACAAAAGATTCTTTAAAGTCACTTTTGCAACTAATGTGCCAGATAAATCGCCGCGCATCGTGTTAGCCCGGCATTTGGCTAAACAGAGGTAAAACAAGGGAAAGTGAGGAATTAAGAGGAAACGACTGCGCGTTTCCTCATTATTTTATCGCACCAAAACCATGCAAGGCACCACGCTGGCGCCCCATTATCGTTGTTCCAGCTCGTCCAGCTGCTGATAGAGGGTGGCAATATCGTGAATCCGCGGGCGGCCTTTATCGAGAATTTCGTGCAGAAATGCGTTCGACAGTAGATTGATCAGGCTATTGACCGACGCGTAGCTATCGTAGGCCGATACGCTATCCAGCGGCGCGCAAAGCTGCCAGCGCGCCAGCGGAAACAGGCCGTGGGCCTGCGGTTCGCACATCAGCAGCGCCGGAATACCGCTGCTCTGTAGCTGCTGCAGCAGCGGGCGAATAATTCGCGGACGGCGGCGAAATGCCATCACCACCACCACATCGTCGGCGGTTAAATCTACCAGCTCCTCGCTTAAGCTTTGTCCCGGCTGCGGCAGCACCAGCACCTGCCCGCGCGCCTGTAAAAGCTGCTGGCGCAAATGCAGCGCCGCCGGATAAGCATTGCGCATGCCGATAATCACGATACGCCGGGCGCTCACCAGCGCCTGAATCGCCTCGGCGAACTGCTGGACATCAAGGGCGTTAACCCACTGGGTCAGGTTGGCCATCTCCTGTTTATAATGGCGCGCCAGCAGCGTGTTGCCCTGCACTGCATCGCGATTATCGGTCAGCGGCATTCCGCTCTGGCGCAGGGTGCGCAGCTCATCGCGCATATCTTTATATTTCTCATAGCCCAGGCGCTTGAACAGCCGGCTGACCGTGGCTTTCGATACCCCGCTAAGCTGCGCCAGCTCCGCGCTGTTGTAGCTAATCAGGTCATCAAAATGATCGAAAATAAAATCCGCCACCCGCTGTTCCTGCGGCGATAAAGACGGGTACTGCTCTTTTAGTCGTTCATCAAGCTGTTGCATAAGACCTCTGTAACTTTCGTTTCACCGCACTATACCGTTAACGTCTTTCATAATGCATGCCAGTTCGACAAAAAACGCCCCTCACCAGCAGCGATTGAAACTTTACGTTCAGACATGGAACAGCTTTTGCAACCCTCTCGGACGATTTGGTTAATTGAGGACACCCCATGCAAAGTCATGTTGCCGCCCACGGGATGGCGGTCGCGCCCCATCATCTGGCCAGCCAGAGCGCGCTGGCGGTTCTGCGCGAAGGCGGAAGCGCGATAGAAGCGATGGTCGCCGCCGCCGCCACCATCGCCGTGGTTTATCCGCATATGAACGGCCTCGGCGGCGACGGCTTCTGGCTTATCGTGCCGCCCGAAGGCGACCCCATCGCCATTGACGCCAGCGGCGCGGCGGGCTCGCTGGCGACGCCGCAGGCCTACGCCGGCCTGGCGCAGATCCCCCACCGGGGTCCACAGGCGGCCCTCACCGTGGCGGGTACCGTCAGCGGCTGGGAAGAAGCGCTGAAGGTTTCGCGCGAGTTAAGCGGAAGATCGCTGCCGCTGTCGCGGCTGCTGGAAGACGCCATCGGCTACGCCGCAAGCGGCATCCCGGTTACCGCCTCGCAGGCCAGCGCCACCGCCGGGAAATTCAGTGAACTGCGCGACCAGCCCGGCTTCGCCGAAACCTTTCTGGTGGACGGCCAGCCGCCGAAAGCCGGGAGCCGCTTTTTGCAGCCGGCGCTGGCGAGCACCCTGCGCCGGCTAAGCGAGGAAGGATTGGACAGCTTTTATCGCGGGCCGCTGGCGGAGCATCTGGCCCGCGGCATGGAACAGTATGGACTGCCCGTGACCCTCAGCGATCTGCAGCAGCATCGCGCCCGCCGCCCGCTGCCGCTCAGGCTTGAGCATCAGCACGGGGAACTGTGGAACCTCGCGCCGCCGACCCAGGGGCTGGTTTCGCTGGCCATTCTCGGCATCACCGACCGGCTGGCGATGGCCGAGGCCGACGATGCGATGACCATCCACCGCATTGTTGAGGCGACCAAGCTGGCCTTCGGCCTACGCGACGCGCATATCACCGATCCGCGTCACCTTGATGTCGATATCCAGAGCCTGCTGGCAGCGGCGGCGCTGCAACCGCTGGCGGATAACATCGACGACCAGCAGGCCGCTCCGTGGGGCGCGGGCAAAGGCCCTGGCGATACCGTATGGATGGGGGTTATCGATAAAAGCGGACTGGCGGTCTCCTTTATTCAAAGCCTTTATCACGAATTCGGCAGCGGCGTGGTGCTGCCGGAGAGCGGAATTGTCTGGCAGAACCGCGGGGCCTCTTTCAGCCTCGACCCGAGCCACCTGCTGGCGCTGGCGCCCGGCAAACAGCCGTTTCACACCCTCAACCCCGCCGCCGCAAGGCTGAACGATGGCCGGGTGATGGTGTACGGCTCCATGGGCGGCGACGGCCAACCGCAAACCCAGGCCGCTATTTTCACCCGCTACGTGCTGCAAAACGCGCCGCTGCAGGAGAGCATCACCCGACCGCGCTGGCTGCTGGGACGTACCTGGGGGCAAACTTCCGACTCGCTCAAGCTGGAAGGCCGCTTCAGCGCCGAATGCGTTGCCCGCCTGCGTCAGCTGGGGCACGACGTTGAAGTGCTGGCCGATTTCAGCGAAGCCATGGGCCACGCCGGGGCGATCGTTCGCCACCCCAACGGTCTGTTCGAGGGGGCCAGCGATCCGCGCAGCAACGGCTCCGCCGCCGGATATTAGGAGCTGATGATGAACACACCGCACAACGAATGGGACGCTTACCTCACGCAAATGGAACAGCTGTTGGCGCTGGAGCTGGACGATGCGCGGCGCGCAGAGCTCAGGGTGCAGTTTAGCCGCATTGCCGCCATGGCCGGGCCGCTGCTGGCCTTTCCCCTCGACGATCGCGTCGAAATCGCCGGAGTTTATAAAGCATGAAGCTGCCTGAAATGACGATTCACGAAATCCAGCGCGCGCTGGCCAGCGGCGAACTCAGCGCCAAAGAGATCGCCCGCCACACCCTGGAGAACATCGCGCGGGTTAACCCGCAGATCAACGCCTGGACCCACGTCAGCGAAAAACGCATGCTCGCTGAGGCGGAGAATATCGATACCTTGCGGCGGGAAAAAAAGCCCCTGCCCGCGCTGGCAGGCGTTCCCTATGCGGTGAAAAATCTTTTCGATGTCGCCGGACACACGACCCTTGCCGGGGCCCAGCTGCTGAGCGATCGCCCCGCTGCCGTTGCCGACAGCTGGGCGGTGCGCCAGCTGCACAGCGCGGGCGCGCTGCTCTCCGGGATGCTGAATATGGATGCCTACGCCTACGGGTTTACCACCGAAAACAGCCACTACGGGGCGACGCGTAATCCGCACGATCTCTCGCGGATCGCCGGGGGTTCCTCGGGCGGGTCGGCGGCAGCGGTGGCCGCCGGGCTGGTGCATTTTTCGCTGGGAAGCGACACCAACGGATCCATTCGCGTCCCGGCATCGCTGTGCGGGATCTTCGGCCTGAAGCCGACCTTTGGCCGCTTGTCGCGTTCCGGAAGCCATCCTTTCGTCGCCAGCCTCGACCATATCGGTCCGTTTGCCCGCTGCGTCAGCGACCTTTCCGCGGTTTACGATGCCCTGCAGGGTCGCGATCCGGGCGATGGTTTTCAGGCCGACAAGGCCAGCGAGCGCACGGCGAATCTGCTGTCGCGCGGGCTCGAAGGCCTGCGCTGCGCCACCCTCGGCGGTTATTTTACAACGTGGTGCGATAACGACGCCCGTGCGGCCGTCGCTCGCGTCGCCGGGGCGCTGGCGGCGCATGAGGAGCTGATCTTCCCGGAGGCGGAGCTGGCCCGCTCGGCGGCGTTTATTCTCAGCGCCGCCGAGGGCGGCAACCAGTACCTGCCCGCGCTGCGTAGCCAGCCCGAACGTTTTGAGCCGAACTCACGCGAGCGCCTGCTGGCGGGCGCGATGATCCCGTCGGCCTGGTATCTTCAGGCCCAGCGCTTCCGCCGCCACGCGCAGCAGGCGTTTAAAGCCTTGTTCGCCCATGCGGATGTGCTGATCGCCCCGGCCACGCCGTGCAGCGCGACGCTCATCGGCGCGCAGACCATGGAGATCAACGGCCAGCCGCTGCCGATCCGCGCCAGTATGGGGATGCTGACCCAGCCCATCTCCTTCCTTGGTCTACCGGTGGTCACCGTACCGCTGCGCACGGCGAGCGGGCAGCCGATCGGCCTGCAGCTGATTGCCGCGCCTTTTAATGAACAAGCCTGTCTGCGGGTCGCGCGGGCGCTGGAAGAGACGGGCGTGACCGACGCCCGCCCCCTGGAGATAGCAGCATGATGACGCAAGAGCATATTAATCGCCCGCGGATCCTCGCCGAGGTCACGGCGGCGTTTTACCGCTATGAGGAAGCGCTGGTCAGCAACAATATCGCGGTGCTGGATGAGCTGTTCTGGCACGACAAGCGCACGGTGCGGCTGGGGGCCGGCGAAAATCTCTACGGTATCGACGAAATCCGCGCCTTTCGCGCCGCCCGTCCTGCCGCCGGCCTGCAGCGCGAGCTGCGGCATACCACCATCACCACCTTCGGCGAGGATTACGCGGTGTGCAGCACCGAATTTACCCGCGATGGCAGCGAACGCATTGGCCGCCAGCAGCAAACCTGGGTGCGTTTCCCCTTCGGCTGGCGCATCGTCGCCGCCCAGGTCAGTTTGATGAGTTAAGCCCCGCGCCTTTCCCGGTATCCCCCGGGTTGCGCTGCGCTTACCCGGGCTACGGGTTAACTCGCGCCTGCAGGCCAGTACCCCGGGTAAGCCGCTTGCGGCGCGACCCGGGGAACGATTTTACCCTCTAAACGGATGAACCTCGCGCCAGTGTTCGGCGATCTGCTGACGGGTGCAGACCCAGACCCGGTCGTGCTGCTGCACATAATCGAGGAAACGCTGCAGCGCGCGAAAGCGGCCCGGTCGTCCCAGCAGGCGGCAGTGCATACCGATGGACATCATCTTCGGCGCGCTGGCCCCCTCTTCATACAGCACATCGAAGCTGTCTTTCAGATAGGTGTAAAACTGCTCGGCGGTATTAAACCCCTGGGCGGTGGCAAAGCGCATATCGTTGGCATCGAGAGTATAAGGCACGATCAGGTGCGGCTTACGCGTCCCGTCGCCGCACGCCACCTCGCTCCAGAACGGCAGGTCGTCGCCATAATAATCGCTGTCGTAATCAAAACCGCCGTGCTCCACCACCAACTGGCGGGTCTGAGGACTATCGCGCCCGGTATACCAGCCGGTGGGCGGCTTGCCAAACAGATCGGTTAACACCTGAACGGCTTTATTGAGATGCTCCCGTTCCTGCTCGACGGGCATATTCTGGTAATGGATCCAACGCCAGCCGTGGCTGACCACGTCATAGTTCGCCGACTTAATCGCCTCGACCACCTCGGGATGACGCGCCAGCGCCATGGCGACGCCGAACACGGTCAGCGGCAGTCCCCGCTTGCTGAACTCATTATGGATGCGCCAGAAACCGGCGCGGCTGCCGTACTCATACAAAGAGTCCATCGACATATGCCGGTCAGGGTAGCTGGCGGCGCCGATAATATCGGACAGAAACTGTTCAGAACCGGCATCGCCGTGCAGCACGTGGTTTTCCGAGCCCTCTTCGTAGTTCAGCACAAACTGCACAGCGATGCGCGCGTTGTTCGGCCACCGGGCGTGCGGCGGCTGTCCGCCGTAGCCGCGCAGGTCGCGCGGGTAATCTTCTGTCAAAAATGCCATCTGCCACCTCTTTAATTTAAAACGGGGTTAATGCCTGAAATTTGCCGCTCAACGCCTTGGTTTCGGGAAAAGCTAAATCGCCGTGCTTGCTGGTCGACAGGCCTAAGGCCACCAGTGACTCAACCATTTTGACCGCCGCGCTGACGCCATCGATCACCGGTACGCGCAGCTCGCGAGTCAGCTCCTGGGCCAGCGTCGCCATCCCGCCGCAGCCCAGCACGATGGCCCCGCAGCCGTCCTCTTTTAGCGCCTGAATACAGCGCGCGCGTACCTTCTCCTGCGCCACACCGCTGCCGTCCTCCAGCGCCAGCACCGGTAAATCAATGGCGTGCAGGGCCGCGCAGTGGTCATGAAAACCATACTGATGCAGCAGATGACGGGCGATGATCAGAGTGCGCGGCAGCGTGGTCACGATGGAGAAACGGGTGGCCACCAGCGTCGCCATATGCATCGCCGCTTCGGCAATGCCCACCACCGGCCCCTGCGCCAGCTCGCGCGCCGCCAGCAGACCGGGGTCGCCAAAACAGGCGATCACGTGCCCGTCGACCCCCTGTTGGCGACCGGCGTTGATCTGCTCCAGCACGCCCACGGCAGCGATGGCTTCATCAAAGTGGCCCTCTATCGATGGGACGCCTTCGCGGGGGCAGACCGCCAGAATCTCGGTTCCCGGCGCGGCGACCGCCCGCGCGGCGGCGCCGATGGTTTCCGTCATGGCCAGGCTGGTGTTGGGGTTGATGACTTGTATACAAACAGCGGCCATTACGGCTCCTTATAACCGGCAAACAGCCGGGCAAAATCAGGTAGGGTCACGCCAGAACGCTCAAAGCAAAGGCTGGCGACGATATGTTCAAAATGGTGACTTAACGCATCGCTCAGCGGCTGCAGCGCCTTGTCGCGCAGCAGTTGGACAAGCCGTTCGTGATCGTCGCAGCGGCAGCCCTGACGCCACGGCGATCCCCACGCTGCGATAACTAATGAAGAGCGCTGGCTCAGGCGGGTCACCATCTCGGTGAGCACCTGATTGCCGGAGATCGCCTGCAGCTGAATATGAAACTCGGCGGAGTAGCGGATCGCCGCCGGGCCGTCATAGCGTTCATGGGCCTGCTGCTCCTCACGGATAATGGCCTCCAGCGCCGCGAGGTGCGGCGGCTGACAGCGGGCCAGCACATCCGGCAGGTTGGCCACCTCCAGCAGCGCGCGGGTGCGGAAGATCTCTTGCGCCTCTTCTACCGTCGGGCTGGCGACCTGTGCACCACGTTTGGGCGTCAGGGCGACCATTTGCACAGTCGCGAGTCGTTGCAGCACCTTTCTGATCCCGGTACGGCTTACGCCGAACACTTCCGCCAGCGCCTCCTCCGGCAGTTTGCTCCCCGGCGGCAGCTGATGCTCGACGATCGCGGTCATCAGCGCCTGATAGATGGATTCGTCTTTATCCTGCAGTTCTGGCGCGGCCTGCAGACGATGTTGGTTGCTCATTCACCACTCCGGTTTTTACTTTTTGATATCGGATCGTATACATAAAATTTAATTCTTGCATACAAAAATAACTACTTTGGCCTAAATCCTGCAACAGCCTCAGCAATCCATTTAAACGGGTGTTCATTTACAGGAGCAGGTTTCATGCCAAATCAACAAAATACGCATCAGGTTAAGGCCGCTGATCCCCACGCTGGATACAGTCCGCGACTTTGCAATGAGGATCTGGCGCCGACGCGCGACCAGAACTGGAGCTGGTACAACATCTTTTCTTTTTGGATGTCGGACGTGCACAGCATGGGGGGCTACGTGGTGGCGGCGAGCTTCTTTACGCTCGGGCTGGCGAGCTGGCAGGTGCTGCTGTGCCTGCTGGTGGGGATTTGCATCGTTCAACTGTGCGCCAACCTGGTGGCGAAGCCCAGCCAGATGGCGGGCGTGCCCTACGCAGTCATTTGTCGTCAGGCGTTTGGCGTGTTTGGGGCCAATATCCCGGCGGTGATCCGCGGGCTTATCGCCTTCGCGTGGTACGGCATTCAGACCTATCTCGCCGCCAACGCGCTGATGCTAGTGCTACTGAAGTTCTGGCCATCGCTATCGACGCTCACAGCATCCAGCTTCCTCGGCCTGTCGCATCTGGGCTGGCTCTGCTTCGCCACCATGTGGCTGCTGCAGGCGATGGTGTTCTGGCACGGAATGAACGCCATCAAGCGCTTTATCGATATCGCCGGCCCGGCGGTCTACGTGGTGATGCTGGCGCTGGCGGGCTGGATTGTATACAAAACCGGTTTTGACGGGATCTCCTTCACCCTCGCCAGTAAGTCGCTGAGCGCCGGGGAGCAGACCTGGCAGATGATCACCGCCACCGCGCTGGTGGTCTCCTACTTCTCCGGCCCGCTGCTCAACTTTGGCGATTTCTCGCGCTACGGCAAAAGCATGGGTGATATCCGCCGCGGCAACCGCTGGGGCCTGCCGTTTAACTTCCTGCTGTTCTCCATCGTGACCGTGGTGATTGTCTCCGGCACGCAGTCGCTGTTTGGCCGCATGATCACCGACCCGATTGAGACCGTGAGCCGCGTGGGCAACGACCTGGCGGTCGCCATTGGCCTGCTGACCATGATCACCGCCACCATCGGGATTAATATCGTGGCCAACTTTGTCTCCCCGGCGTTCGATTTCTCGAACTGCTCGCCGCAGAAAATCAGCTTCCGCACCGGCGGGATGATTGCCGCCGTGGGGTCTATTCTGCTGACGCCGTGGAACCTGTTTAATTCGCCGGAGCTTATCCACTACACCCTTGATGTGCTGGGGGCGTTTATCGGCCCGCTGTTCGGCATCCTGATTGTGGATTTTTACATCATTAAGCGCGGTAAAGTTTCCGTCAACGACCTGTTTGACGACACGCCAAAGGGCCAGTACTGGTACCGCAACGGCTTTAACCCGAAAGCGATCGCCGCCCTGATACCCTCCGTCGCTATTGGTCTGGTCATCAGCTTTATTCCGGCCCTGCACGAAGTGGCCAACTTTAGCTGGTTTATTGGCGTCTTCTTGAGCGGCGTGGCCTACCGCTGGATTGCCCGCGACGAGCTCGTCGGCGCGACGGCCGGTTTCAGCGCCCTCGCCCAGAAAGAGTAACCCCGTCCCCCCGCCGCGGCGTCACGTCGCGGCGGCTCTTCGCCTGCGCAAACTGGCATTATTCTTGCTGAATCAACCTATCCTTTCGCTAACCCACAGGGCAGCTATGATGTTTGACTACCATGCCGCAGTTCGCGGCGCATTTTTCGATATCGCCGCCGTTGCCGAGAGCGCTGACGATATCGCCCGCCATGCGCGCTATCTGGAGGATGGCGTGCTGTTTCTTCGCGACGGACGCGTTCAGGCGCTCCTGCCATGGCAGGAGGGCGAAAGGTACCTGCACCCGCAGAAGGGCTATCGCGACCTGCGCGGTAAGCTGCTGCTGCCGGGGTTTGTCGATGCCCACGTCCACTATCCGCAAACCGAGATGATTGGCGCATTTGGCGAGCAGCTGCTGGAGTGGCTCACCACCTATACCTTTCCGGTGGAGAGCCAGTTTGCCGATGCCGACTACGCCGCCGAGATCGCGCAATTTTTTGTCAACCAGCTGCTGAGCCACGGCACCACCACCGCGCTGGTTTTTTGTACACTGCATCCGGAATCGGTGGATGCCCTGTTTAACGAAGCGCTGCGCCTGAATATGCGCCTGCTCGCCGGGAAAGTGATGATGGATCGCCACGCGCCCGATTATCTGAGCGAAAGCGCGGAGCAGAGCTACCGGCAAACCCGCGAACTGATTGAACGCTGGCACCAGCGCGGCCGCCTCGGCTACGCCATTACGCCGCGCTTCGCGCCGACCTCGACGCCGGAGCTACTGGCGGCGGTGCGGCAGCTACGGGAAGAATTTCCCGATACCTGGCTGCACACCCATCTGAGCGAAAACCTCAACGAAGTGGCGTGGGTAAAAAGCCTGTGGCCAGAGCATGAGCACTATCTCGACGTCTACCATCACTATCGGTTGACCGGCGAGCGCAGCGTGTTTGCCCACGGCATTCACCTTGCGGACGCCGAGTGGCAGTGCCTGCACGAAACCGGTTCAGCGCTGGCCTTTTGCCCAACGTCGAACCTGTTCCTCGGCAGCGGGCTGTTTCGTTTACCGGTCTGCTGGCAGAACAAGGTGCGCATGGGCATCGGTAGCGATGTTGGCGCGGGCACCACGTTCAGTATGCTGCGCACCCTCGGCGAGGCGTATAAGGTCAGCCAGCTGCAAAGCTATCGCCTTCGCGCCAGTGAAGCCTTCTACCATGCGACCCTTGGCGGCGCGCGCGCTCTGCGCCTTGATGAGAAGATTGGCAATTTCCAACCCGGCAAAGAGGCCGATTTTGTGGTTATCGACCCGGCGGTCACGCCGCTGCAGCGCTTACGCAGCGGGCGCTGCAAGGATATCTATGAGCAGCTGTTCGTGCTGATGACCCTGGGCGATGAACGCAATATCAGCGAGACGTGGGTAAACGGCGAGCGCGTGTGGGGGGATGCAGCTGCGCAGTAGTCCCTTTCCCGGGTCGCGGCGCAAGCGCCTTACCCGGGCTACCAGAGGACAAATGACATTGAACGCGCGGCGCCGCCTCCTGGGAAATTTAGCTGCCGCGATAGGTGGACCAGCCGCCGGGAGCGATTAAAAACGGTAAGTGATAGTGCCCGCCAGCCGCTTCGCGGATGGCGAAATCAATCTGCGCGCTCAGGTAGAGCGTCTCGCGCCCGCTGGCGGTAAACCACTCGCCAATTTCCGCACTCAACCGGTAACGCCCCATCGCCAGCGGTCCGGCGCCGAGTTCGCCAATGCGGCCGTTCTCATCGGTAGTCCCGAGGGCAATCAGCGCGCCTTCGCGCTCCAGCACAACCTTCACGCCCTGCGCCGGTCGGCCGGTAGAGATATCCAGAATATGGGTGCTTAAGGTACTCATTCGCCAATTGCTCCTTCCAGTCTTAATAAGGTGATTTCGCGCAGCTGCGCTAACGCGTCCTGAACTTCTGCGCGATCGCTGTTTTGCAGGCGACGCGACAGCGCCGCTAAGATTTCATCCCCGCTGCGCCCTTTCGCGCGAATCAAAAAAATCCGGCCAAATCGCGCTTCGTAGCGGGCGTTGCCCTCTTTCAGCGCCAGCGCCAGCGCAGCATCGCGCTCATCAACGCTTCCCTGCTCCTGACGCGAGAGCGCCGCGTGCGCCTGAGACCCGGCGGGCTTTTCGCCGATACGCGGATGGGCGCTTAGCGCCTCGGTCAGCTCCGCTTCGCCCCACGCCGCCATCAGTCGCTCGGCGGCGCTGAGCAAATCAGCGCGGCTGCGCCAGGGCCGGCCGGCGGCGAGCGCCGCCGCCCAACCAGCAACGGCAACGCAGGGCGCCAGCAGGGAAACGGCCTCTTCGCCGCTCAGTTGGTTAAAGTGATTCAGCGCGATCATCGGTGCTCCTTGTGGCCGCCGCCGCGGCCGGTTTCTCTTCCGGGATAATCAGATTGAGGACAATCGCCACCAGCCCGCCGCTGGTCGCCGCAGAGCCGAACAGGTTACCCACGATCGGCGGGAAGTGGGTCAGAAACGCCGGGACTGCCTCAATGCCAAGACCAAAACCGAAGGCCAGGCCAACGATCAGCATATCGCGGCGGGTCAGCGGTTTCTGGGTGATAATGCGGATCCCTGCCGCCACAACGCAGCCAAACATCACCATCGTCGCGCCGCCCAGCACCGGCGCCGGGATCTGGCGCAGTATCTCGCCGAACGGCGGAAACAGTCCCAGCAAAATCAAAATCACCCCAATGTAGCGGCCAACGTAGCGGCTGGCGACGCCGGTCATCTGAATCACGCCGTTGTTTTGCGCAAAGGTGGTATTGGGGAACGCGCACAGCATCGCCGCCACCATGCAGCTTATGCCATCGGCAAGAATGCCGCCTTTCAGCCGGGAACGGAAGGCCTCGTCATCTATCGACTGCTGAGAGATCAGGCAGTTAGCCGTCAGATCCCCCACCGCCTCAAGAATGCAGACCAGCGACACCAGCGCAATCGGCAGAAAAATCGCGCTGTTAAACTGAAAACCAAACGGAAACAGCTGCGGCAAGCGGAACCAGACATCGCCGACGCCTTTAAGCTGGAACGATCCGCTCAGCGCCGCCGCCGCGCAGCCGACGGCAATCCCCACCACCACTGAAGAGAGGCGCAGCCAGCGGTTTTTCGCGCAGCTTAGCAGGACGATGGTCCCGAGTGTGCCCGCGCCGAGGGCGATATTACTCATGCTGGCAAACGCTTTCGCCTGCTCGCCGCCGCACCAGTTGATGACGCTGACTTTAATCAGGCTAATGCCGATCAGCGCTATCACGCTACCGGTAATCACCGGAGTAAAAATGCGCTTCAGCGGTTCAATAAAGCGGCTGACGAGGCATGGCACCAGCGCGGCGACGAAGTTGACGCCAAACAGCATGGCCATAATATCCTGCGGCGTACCACCCTGCCCTTTTACCCACATACCGCCGGCAATGGCGACGCCGAGGAACGCAAAGCTAGTGCCCTGCATACAGATCATGCCCGCACCGATCCCCCAAACGCGGTTGGATTGCAAAAAGGTGCCAATGCCGGAGGCCAGCAGGGACATGCTGATCAAATAGGGCAGCCACTCCCCCAGCCCCAGCGCCGCGCCGATAATCAGCGGTGGGGTGATAATGCCCACCAGCCCGGCGAGTACGTGCTGTAAAGCGCTAAAAAAAGCCGGAAGCGGCGGTATCCGCTGCTCGAGGCCGTACAGTAAGCCGCCGTTTTTTTCATCTGACATGGTCGTTTCATCCCGTTGCGAATAAGCGTGCGGGAACGGGTGCACAAAACAGGCCAAATTCGCTCACACTTGCGCAACATTTAATTTTTCCTCTGTTTTACAAAGAGATAAATCATCTACCGGGTTAACACCTGTGCGCCCGGGCTGGCCACCGTAATGAAACTTTAGATTCTACATTCCCAATATAGAAATTATTGATTCATAAAAAGGCAACAAAACCCCCATCACGCACCACGACTGTGCAACCGCACGATGGCGGGGAGGCCGAATCGGCGAAATCCGCGCCTGCGCCAAAGTGGTACGCAAATTGCTCAAGCCAATCACGACGTATGTAAAGGAGAAGCAAATGAAAGCATTAGTTATCGGCGGCGGAATCGGCGGCCTGAGCGCGGCGGTGGGGTTAAAAAATGCAGGTATCCATTGCGAAGTCTTTGAAGCGGTGAAAGAAATCAAACCGGTGGGCGCGGCCATCTCCATCTGGCCGAACGGCGTGAAGTGCATGAAGCATTTAGGTATGGGCGATATTATTGAGAACTACGGCGGGCCGATGCATTTTCTCGCTTATAAGGATTATCTGCGCGGGGAGGATCTGACCCAGTTCAGCCTCGCTCCGCTGGTAGAGCGTACCGGCGGCCGCCCCTGTCCGGTTTCCCGCGCTGAACTGCAGCGCGAGATGCTCGCCTTCTGGGGACGCGACGCCGTGCAGTTTGGTAAACGCGTCACCCGCTGCGAAGAACACGCCGACGGCGTTCGCGTCTGGTTTACCGACGGATCGATGGCAGAGGGAGATTTTCTGATTGCCGCCGACGGTAGCCATTCGGCGTTGCGTCCTTACGTGCTCGGCTATACCCCTGAGCGCCGCTACGCGGGTTACGTTAACTGGAACGGTCTGGTAGAGATTGATGAAGCGATTGCGCCGGGCAACCAGTGGACCACTTTCGTCGGCGAGGGGAAACGGGTGTCGCTGATGCCGGTCTCCGATGGCCGGTTTTACTTTTTCTTTGATGTTCCGCTGCCGGCGGGGCTGGCCGAGGATCGCAGCACGCTACGGGCGGATCTCAGCCGCTACTTTAGCGGCTGGGCGCCGCAGGTGCAGAAGCTGATCGCCGCCCTCGATCCGCAGACCACCAACCGTATTGAAATCCATGATATTGAACCTTTTGCGCGGCTGGTTCGCGGCAAGGTAGCGCTGCTGGGCGATGCCGGGCACAGCACCACGCCGGATATCGGCCAGGGCGGCTGCGCGGCGCTGGAGGATGCGGTGGTGCTGGGAGACCTGTTCCGCGAGAGCCGCGACATCGCCGAGGTATTGCGCCAGTACGAAGCGCTGCGCTGCGATCGGGTCCGCGACCTGGTGCTGAAGGCGCGGAAACGCTGCGATGTGACCCATGGTAAAGATATGGCGCTGACGCAAGCCTGGTATCAAGAGCTGGAAACCGAGACCGGAGAGCGGATTATCAACGGCCTGTGCGAAACCATTCAGGGCGGCCCGCTGGGGTAAAAATGTTGGCATCGGCGCCCTTCCCGGCTCGCGGCGTAAACGCCTTAGCCGGGCTATCGGCCAACAGATGGTAGTGAACCCGCAGCCCCGGCCTGCATCTCCTCCATCACGGCGGTCAGCTTCTGGATCGCCATCTGCGCCGGGCGGGAGAGCTGGCGCGACGGCGCGGCGCACAGGGCCAGGGTGAGCGGGCGCAGCAGCTTGTTGCGTAGCGGGACAAACGCCAGCTGCCCGAGCTTCACCTCTTCCAGCACGTCCAGACGGCTGAGAATCGTCACGCCGCCGCCTTTCAGCACCAGCGATTTGATCAGCCGGATATCGTTACAGCTAATACTGTTGGCCGGAGCAAAATCATAATGGCGATAAAGCATCGCGACCCGATCATGGACGATCAGCGGCGCGCCGGGGACAATATGCCGCTCCTCGCTTAGCTCCCCTGGCGACAGCATCGCGGCCTGCGCCTGAGGATGATCCGGGCGCATTACCGCGCCCATCTCCAGCTCGGCAAAGGCCAGCACGCTCAGCCCCGCCTGGCCTTCAGGATCCAGAATCAGGCCGAAATCGAGATCCGCCTGCCGCACCTTCTGGCTGATGGTATGGCTATCCGCCACCTGCAGATTCAGCTCCAGCCACTGCCAGCTGGCGATAATGTCCGCCAGCGCGCCGGCAAAGCTCCCTTCCGCCAGCGCCTGCACCATGCCAAGACTAACGCTGCCGCGCTTCAGCCCCTGCAGCTCATCAAACTTTTGCCGCGTCAGATGAAACTCCTTTTGCCAGCGCAGCAGATTGTCGTACAGCAGCTCCCCGGCGGTGGTCATGCGCAGCCCTTCCGGCAGGCGCTCAAACAGCGGCGTGCCAAAGGCCTCTTCCGCCTGCAAAATTTGCCGGTTGATGGCCGAAGCGGAAATATGCAGCTTTTCCGCCGCTCGCCGCAGGCTGCCGCTGCGGGCAACTTCGGCAAAATAGATAGCGAAACGTGAAAATGGGCTCATCGGTAACCTGTTCTCTTTTTTGCAACGGCTGGGTGAATTCTTGCTGATGGATGTCAACACCCTAATATGGCAACAATAAACTCACAACAATTAAACAAATGTTTTTGTGAGCAGGAAGAGAAGCCATGAACAAACCACAACCCACCCCGCCCGCCCATTGCACCTTTGAGCCCGAGGACTGGCTGCGCCTGGCGAAATGCTGGCATCCCGTCGCCCGCGCCTGCGATATCGGCCCCGCGCCGGTAAAAGCCACCCTGCTTGATGAACAGCTGGTTATCTATCGTATCAAGGGCCAGGTGGTGGTCGCTCGCGACGTCTGTCCCCACCGCGGCGTGCCGCTGACGCTCGGTTTTCACGACGAAGAAGGGATCGTCTGCCCGTACCACGGCCTGCGCTTCGGCGAAGATGGCCGCTGTAACCGTATCCCGTCCAGCCCCGACCAGCCGGTACCGGCGAAGCTCAACCTCACCAGCTTTGCGGTTGAGGAACGCTATGGCCTGATCTGGACCTGCATGGCCTTCGACCCGGAGAACCCGATGCCGCTGCCGGTGATGCCGCACTGGCACGACGACGGCTTTCAGCAAATCAACTGCCCGGCCTTTGAGGTCAACGGCTTTGCGGGCCGCCAGGTCGAGGGCTTTCTGGACGTCGCCCATTTCGCCTGGATCCACACCGATACCTTCGCCGACCCGGATAACCAGGTGGTGCCAAACTACACCCCGCAGGAGACGCCGTTTGGTTTTATCGCCGATTACTGGAGTTCGGTCGGCAACTATCCCGCCAGCTCCGAGTTTCGCGCGCCGGAAGGCTTTCAGTGGCTGCGCCATTTCGAGATGCATCTGCCGTTTACCGCCACCCTGACGATTCATTTTCCCGGGGAGGCCCGGCTGGTGATTATGAACGCCGCCTCGCCGGTTTCCTCACGGATCACCCGGATGTTCGCGCCCATCGCGCGTAATTTCGATCTGCACGTACCGGTAGAGGATGTTCACGCCTTTAACCTGCGCGTCTTTGAGGAAGATCGCCTGATGGTGGAGACCCAGCGCCCGGAGAGACTGCCGCTGGATTTAACGCTCGAAGCGCATATCCCCGCCGATCGCAGCTCCATCGCCTATCGCCGCGGGCTGAAAAAAATGGGCTTCGGCGACTTTTTCCTCGTTTAAGTGGAGAGCCATCATGAGCGATGTAGTAGAGGTTATCGTTGACGGCATCTGGCGCCAGGGTAGCCAGAGCCTCGCCGTCAGGCTGGTGGCGCAGGACGGCCGACCGCTCCCCGCCTGGCAGCCCGGCGCGCATATTGACGTACATCTGCCGTGCGGCATTATCCGCCAGTATTCCTTGACCGGCCCGGACGATCCTGACGACGGCTACCTGATCTGCGTGGCGCTGGAGAAAGCATCTCGCGGCGGCTCGCGCTATATCCACCAGCAGCTGCGCCCCGGCCAGACGCTGTTGATTTCTCCCCCGCGCAATCTGTTTCCTTTACGTACGGCGGAACGGGTGACGCTGCTGGCGGCCGGGATCGGAATTACGCCGCTGTACGCGATGGCGCTTAGGCTTAAGGCGGAAGGCGTGCCGTTTACCCTGCACTATTACCTGAAAAACCGCGCGCAGGGGGCGTTTGTCCGCGAACTGCAGCGGCGGTTCAGCGCCGAAAGCGTGGTGATTCACAGCTCTTGCGAAGGAGACAGCGCCCGGCAACATTTAGCCGCCGCGCTGAACAAGACGCATACCGGATATCCGATTTATCTCTGTGGACCTGAGGGATTTATGGTCGCCGCGCGTCGGGCGGCCATGGAACGGGGCTGGGCGGAAACGCAGATCCATAGCGAAGCCTTTCAGCCCACCGCTGCGCCAGCCGGCGCTGGGGAGGGAGAAACCTTTAACGTGACGCTTGCGTCCTCGGGAGAGCGGTGGCCGGTGCCCCCGCATAAAACCATCGCCCAGGTGCTCCAGGAAAACGGCGTCGCCGTCCCGCTCTCCTGCGAAATGGGGATTTGCGGCGCCTGCCTGACGCCGGTTATCGAAGGGGTTGTCGATCATCGCGACACCGTACAGTCGGAGGCGGAGAAATCCGCCAGCGCGCAGCAGATCGCCCTGTGCTGCTCGCGCAGCCGGTCGGCGAATCTGTGCATTGATTTATAGCCCGGCGCCGCTAGCGGGCGAAAACTCGCGCCTCGCCCACCACCTCAATACGTACCGCTGCCCCCGGCCGCCATAACTGCCGGCTGACGGTTTTAACGAGCAGCGGCTCGCGCTGGCCGGGCAGCGTCAGGGTTAACGTGGAGAGATGGCCGCTAAAGTCCACATCGCGTACGGTAAGCTGCGGGTCATCCGCCCGGCAGGGAGAAATAACCAGCTGCTCGGGGCGCAGCATCACCCTTCCCTGGCCGACGGCCTGCGGATTGTCGGTTAAGACTTCACCTATCGCGCAGCGCGCTCGGCCGCCGCGCAGTTCGGCGGGCAGCACCAGCGCATCGCCGAGAAAAAGCGCGGTCTCTTCATCAACCGGGTGACTGTAGACCTCATACGGCGTACCAACCTGGGCAAAGCGCCCCTGACGCATCACCGCGACCTGGCTGGCAAAGGAGAGCGCTTCATTCTGATCGTGGGTGACCAGAATCGACGCGATACCGGCCTGCGCCAGTAAATCAGCGGTGGCTTTACGCGTAGCCGCGCGCAGTCCGGTATCGAGGGCGGAAAAAGGTTCATCCAGCAACATCAGCGCGGGCCGCTGTGCCAGCGCGCGCGCCAGGGCCACGCGCTGCTGCTGACCGCCGGAAATTTCGTGCGGCCAGTGGTTCGCCAACTGACTGTCCAGCGAGACCCTCTCCATTAGCGCCGCCACCTGCTGGTATTTCTCCTGGCGACTGCCATCGAGCCCCCAGGCGATATTGTCCGCGACGTTCAGATGGGGGAACAGCGCGCCCTCCTGCGGCACGTAGCCCACCCCGCGCAGGTGGGCGGGAATAAATGTCCCCTGCGCAAACAGCGTGCGCCCCTGCATAACAATCCGCCCGCTATCCGGCGTTTCGAAACCCGCCAGGATCCGCAGCAACGTGGTTTTACCGGAGCCGGAGGGGCCGACAATCGCCGTGCGGCTGCCTGCGGCCACCGTCAGATTGAGGTTTTCGAGCACCCGCGTACCGGCAAAAGATTTTGAGATTGAGGAGAGTTCAAGCATTTACAGGCCTGCGATTTTTTTCGACTGAATATAGAGAATGCCGGTCAGCGGCAGCGAAAGCAGAATCATCAGCATCGCGTAAGGGGCGGCGGCGACATAATCAATTTCGCTGGTCAACGCCCAGAAGCCGGTTGACAGCGTGCGGGTGCCGAGCGGAGAGAGCAGCAGCGTGGCGGTCAATTCATTGGTGATGCCGAGAAACACCAGCGCCGCCCCCGCCGCCGCGCCCGGCGCCGCCAGCCGCATGGTGACGCTCCACAGCGCCCGGCCGGGGCTGCGGCCTAAACTGCGGGCGACGTTTTCCAGCTCGACGGGGGCCTGCGCGATCCCGGCCCGCAGGTTAACCAGCGCCCGGGGCATAAACATCAGCAGCCAGGCGAGCAGCAGCGTGACCTCGGTCTGATAGATGGGGCGCGCGTAGTGAATGGTGACCGTCACCAGCGCCAGCGCCGTCACGATGCCGGGCAGCGAGCTGGTCATGTAGTTACACCCTTCCAGCAGACGAAAAAGAGGCTGCGGATAGCGAACGCCCAGCCAGGCGATGGGAATTGCGCAGGCGGTGGTAAGGAGCGCGCCCACCGCGCCGAGCAGCAGCGTTTGCCGCAGAGAGAGCCACAGGTCGGCGCTCATCCAGTTTTCCACGCCGCCCAGCCAGAGCCAGCGGCAAAGCACCATCAGAGGTATCCCCAGCGCCAGCATCACCAGCGTCAGCAGCGCGAGCTGGAGAGGGATCGCCGCCAGCCGACTCAGCGGCTGCCGCTGCTGTTCGCGCGCGGCGCCCGAACCGATGCGGGCATAGCGCGACTTCCCCCGCGATGCTCCTTCCAGCAGCAAAATGGCCAGGCAGCAAAGCGCCAGCACCCCGCCCAGCATATTTGCCGCCGGGCCGCTGAAGGTTGACTGGAACTGATCATAGATAGCGGTGGTAAATGTATCGAAACGGACCATCGCGAAGAGGCCGAACTCCGCCAGCAGATGCAGCGCCACCAGCAGCGCTCCGCCGCATATCGCCAGCCTGAGCTGCGGCAAAACCACGCGGAAAAAGATCCGCCACGGCGGCGTACCTAATGAAGCGGCAACATCTTCCAACGTTGGGTCCAGCCGCCGCAGAACGGCGGCAACCGGCATATAGATAAACGGGTAATAGGCCAACAGGGAGAGAAAAACCCCGGCAGACAGGCCGTGCATTGCCGGCACCGCGCTGACCCAGGCGTAGCTTTGTACAAAGGCCGGGATCGCCAGCGGCGCAACCGCCAGCACCGACCAGACTCGCCGCCCCGCCAGCAGCGTACGCTCCGTCAGCCAGGCCAGGCCAACGCCCAGCACAATGCACAGCGGTACCGTCAGCGCGATAAGCCACAGGGTGTTGCTCAACAGCTCGGCGACGCGGGGGCGAAAGACCAGCGCCTGGATTGTCTCCCAGCCGGTATCGACCCCTACGGCAATAACAAAACCCGGCGGCAAGAGCGCCAGTAGAGAAAACAGAACGGCTAACGCGATCATCGGAAAAGCAGGACGCCTGCGCTCGGGCAGGCGTTGGGCTTTTTTTCCGAGCGCGAAACTCAGAGAAGACATAGCGTATTCACTTTAACGGACGATTACAGCAGGCCAGCCTGGGTCATCAAATCGACCACTTTTTTGCTATTCAGCGAAGACGGTTCAACTTTTGGCGCCTCTAACGCCTGCAGCGGCGTCAGCTTCGGGTTGGATGCGGCGTTAACGCCAACGGCATATTCAAAGGCGTTGTTGGTGCGCAGCTCATCCTGCCCCTGCTTGCCGGTGATCCACTTGATAAAGGCCTGAGCCTGTTCCTGATGTTTGCTGGAGGCCAGAACGCCGCCGCCGGAAATGCTGACAAAGGCGCCAGGATCCTGGTTTTTAAAATAGTGGAGACGGGTATTTTTGCTGTTCTCGCCGGTTTTCGCCTGATCGACAAAGCGGTAGTAATGATAGATAACGCCGCCATCAATCTGACCGGCATTCACCGCTTTCATCACCGTGCTGTTGCCCTTGTAGGCCACAAAATTGGTTTTCATCGCTTTAAGCCACGCCAGGGTGGCCTGCTCGCCTTTCAGCGCCAGCATCGCGCTGACGATGGCCTGGAAATCCGCGCCGGATGGCGAAGCGGCCCAGCGCCCTTTCCACTGCGGTTGCGCCAGGTCCATCAGCGACTTCGGCAGCTGCGCTTCGCTGATTTTCGCCGGATTGTAGACGAATACGGTGCTGCGAGCGGCAATGCCTATCCAGCGGCCGTGCTCAGGGCGGTACTGCGGGGCGACCTGCTGAAGGGTCTCGGCCGCCAGCGGCGCAAACAGCTTCGCGTTATCCACCAGCACCATCGCCGGGGAGTTTTCGGTCAGAAAGACATCCGCCGGGGATGCCGTCCCCTCCTGCACCAGCTGATTCCCCAGCTCACTATCGCCGCCGTTCCGCAGCGTCACTTTAATTCCCGTCTCTTTGGTAAAACCGTCAACCCAGGACTTAACCAGATTTTCATGCTGCGCGTTGTAGACCACAATCCCGTCGCTGCTGGCCGCCGCCAACGCCTGCGGAGCAATAAACGCGGAAGAAGCCATCAATGCAGCGGAGCAATAAGACACCAGACGAAAACGCATACGCTAATCCTTAATAGAGGTGGGCAAAAGGTAACTGGCAGCCGGCCGGCAAGGATTAAATCACAGAGAAATGTGAATGATAATGCAAACAATTACCATCTAATTAAAAAAGAGAAATATACTGCGCGCGGGCGGCAACAGGCGAGGAAAATGCTATAAAAAAATAGCTGCCGCGATGAACATTAAAATAACCTTAAGACAGCTTAAGTTTATTTTACACTGCCTTCAAAACCCCACTGCGGGCGGGTTTTCGCCACTGCGTTAGCGAAAACTCCACTGCACGCTCACCACAAAGACGGCAGGAAGAATAATTCCGCTTTCCACGCCGAAATAATCGGTAAAGTTGTACTGAAAACCATGGTAAATATAGGGAGAAAAGCCAATACCGGTCGCATCTTTAAAATCCTTGTAAGAACCATGGTCGCCGCAGTGCTCAAAGGCCGAGAAGAAAAACTCGCCAACGTAGCCATAAATTCCCTTAAATACCCAGCCGTTGCCCAGCGAGGCCCAGTCGCGGCGTACCCCCAGCGCGATGCAGCGATCGTCAAAGCTGTTTTTCATCGTTCCGGCCAGCAGGCTGTACTGAGAATCTTCGGAGAACTTGCGCTCAACGGAGGCAAACTGGTTGTCAAAGCCTTCGGTGTACTGCCCGTGGTTGTTCGACAGATGGTAAATCCAGGAGCCGGTATTCACCGAATAAAGATTGATTTCATCCGCTCGTAGGGCCGTAGAAGACATCAACAGGGCGGCGGCGGCCACCGCAGGCTTCATCATTTTTCTGCGCATCAACATCATCCCCTGATTCAGGCGTCGGCCCGGCTGGATAATAAGAGTATATACCCGTCGTCTTTCAAGTTGCTTCTTTGTTGGCTACGTTAGTTCACCCCAGTCACTTACTTGAGTAAGCTCCTGGGGATTAATGAGAGGCTCCTGCCTCTCACCGGAGGCCAGCCTTCGGCTGATCAAATTCGTCCCCGACGAATTTGTCACTCCCTTGCCGCCTCGAAGCAACTCGACATCTATTGGGTATAGAAACCGCCGGTTGGCTCTGCCGGACAAATGCGCGATTTTCTGCAAAGAGATATTTTAATGAAATTCTGGCGGGTTAATTTTAGTAATACAGCGTATTTCATCCGGTCATCATTGTCTGATGAACAAGAGTAAAGCGAGGTAGCTTAAATAGTTTTCAGAGGAGGAGTTGAGCGTTAATAATAAAATACCTGGCGTCTTACCAGGCATTTCTTCAGGTCTGTTTAGCGCTGGCAAATTTTTATCAACAGTTCCGCCATCCAGCGGTGGCTTCTCTCCTGGCCCGCCGTTTCATGCCACGAAAGATAGCAGGTACGGCTGTCCATGTCTAAAGGCAGAGGCAGCAGCTGTAGCGCAAACTGCTCTTCAAACTCTTTCGCCAGCCATTCCGGCGCGATAGCCACCATATTGGTTTGCGACACGACGCTCAACACGCTGACCATCGCATTACCGTGAAAAGCGACGCACGCCCGCTGCTCTTCAGAGCTATACCAGGGATAGCTGAAGGAGGCGTAGCGATCCAGCGCGACGGTGGCGTGCTGCTCGCGATAAATATCCTCCTCGCTCAGCGGCGATGCGATACGCGGATGGTTGCGTCTGGCCACCAGCACCATCCGGTCATGGAACAGCGGGATACTGGTAAATTCCGGATGATTGAATTTGTTGTAATCGAGTACAAATTCCACCTCCTGATAGCGCAGCTGATTTGTCACCTGCTGACTTAGCGAAGATTTAAAGGACAGACTGACCCTGGGCGCAATCTCACTTATTTTGTTAAAAATAAGCGGCGTCAGATAGTTATCCAGCGGGCTACAGACGCAAAGGTTGTAGAGACGTTCGCAGTCCAGCGGATCGAAAAGCGTATCCGGTAGCTCATTTTGCACCAGCGATAGCGCGCGTCGAACCGAGCTAAAGAGTTGAAAGGCGCGCTCTGTCGGTTTAATGCCGCGGCCGTTGCGGACAAACAGTTCATCCTTAAACAGCACCTTCAGGCGAGAGACCGCGCTGCTGACCGCAGGCTGAGACATGCCCAGCGTTTGCGCCGCTTTGGTTAGGCTTTGTTCCTGCATGACAGTATCAAAAATGGTCAGCAGGTTGAGGTCGACTTTCCGCAATACCGGCTGCAGGACTTTCGGTTCAGAGGTTGGCTTAGATGTTGTATTTTCACTCATGTAGGGAACTCCACCAGCACATTAATCAGCGATTCTGCTGCGTAACACTGAG
Organism: Klebsiella sp. BDA134-6; assembly: GCF_015601345.1. NCBI lineage: Bacteria > Pseudomonadati > Pseudomonadota > Gammaproteobacteria > Enterobacterales > Enterobacteriaceae > Klebsiella > Klebsiella sp. BDA134-6. The sequence continues at coordinate 2,152,746 of NZ_CP064784.1, read as the reverse complement.
ACTTTTCGCCAAAGGAAAAAAATGGGCAGATAAATCACCATCGGCCCCAGCAGCCATGTGTTATCGGTTTCCAGCAGCACGCTCAAATGTATGAAACTTATTATCAAAATGGTAAACAGCAGAAGAATATGAAACGTATTATGTTTTCTGGAGAAAACGGCATAGCGGTAAAGCATTCATTTTTCCTTCGTTCACTCCTTGAACAACGGAGAATACCATATAAAAAGTGATGAAATTTCTGAAAAATACGCGACTTAATCCTAATAAGTAAATTCTCATTAAAATTAATCGACTGGACTTAGCTAAATCGAGAAGCAGGCAGGACGCTGATATTCCTTTGCCGCAAAGGGGGGGGCTAAAACCGGATAATAACCTTCTGTGACTCACAGAGGCTAAAGAATAGAAATGATTTCGCAGGAAATAGTCACGTATAAGCAGCAATAGCCGGGAGGAGACCAGGGCGCTGGGCGAAATAAAAATTGTGCGGAAGCGGGAAGCACTCTGTTAACGTACTAAGTCGATATTGGGCCGCCATCGAGGCCTCGAACCCCGTTCCCTACAACGTATGTCGTTCGCTCTTCCAGATGAGCTAATGGCGGTCAGGTGCTAATCAGCAAAGTTCAGCAGTGGCGTGCCGATACCAATTAGCGACGCGCATACTAGCCCGTTGAATGGGCGGTGTAAATAATATAAATGCACGAAATATCTGGATCCCCCTTCTCTGCGCCGCCGATGCGGGTCACCTTTGAGGATGCAGACAAAACCTTACACGCCAGCCTCTTGTGCATTGATAAGGATTGTTTATGATCCCCGGGTTCTGAAATGTCCTGGTACCCTATGCGCAACCGTCGACTCCCTGGTAAATGGTTTTTGATACTCACCTGCTTCGTCATGGCTTTCTGCCTTGTTCAGCGGGCGGCCTATCTGCACCATTTTTTGGCGGACGCCAGCGCCCAGGCGCAGGACAGCGCTCTCAGCGCGCAGGCCAAGCAGCCCTCTTCAGAGGAGGCTGAGCAAGGGCCTTCGCCCTGTCAACTGAGCGCCAAATCCCTGCTCTGCGCGCAGCCGCTTTTCTTCGATGGCGCGTTACCGGCCGTTATTTTATTCCTTGCCCTGCTTCAGCTGCTCGCCGCAGGCCGTCCGGTGGTTTTCCGGGACGATCCCGTCCGGCCTCCCACGCTGCGAATACATCTCAAAAACTGCGTTTTCCGTGAATGAAAAAATCGTTCTTAGACGATTAGTTTTTTAAATTCACGGAGAAAAAAATGCTGAATATCTTCAGGGGCTTCGTCTTCCTGGTGCTGACCTGCGCGGGCGTTGCCCACGGGGCGGACACAGGATGGCTGACATCCCCGCAAAACGACCACGCCCGGATCCGCTTTCAGGCGGAAAAAGGCAAAGATCGGATCGACGGACTGCTCTCTATTGAGCTGGCTTCCGGCTGGAAAACCTACTGGCGCTCGCCGGGTGAAGGCGGCGTCGCCCCGCAAATAATCTGGAACAACGGCGAACGGGCGCGGTGGTACTGGCCTGCCCCGTCAAGATTCAAGATTTCCGGCCTGACGACCCAGGGCTATCACGACCGGGTAGCGATCCCGATAACGATCGCCGCCGCGCCCGGCGACGTGCTGGAAGGCACGCTCACGCTGTCGACCTGCAGCAACGTCTGTTTGCTGACCGACTATCGGCTGCGTCTCGATTTCAATCAGCCCGCAGACGGCGAGTTCCGGGAAGCCTTTGCCCGGGCCATGCGCGCCGTCCCGGTGGATAACGGGGTGACGAACGATGTCGCCGCGCATCTTGTCGGTAGCCAGCTGGTCATCACCGCGACCACGACCGGCGGATGGAAAAATCCCGGGATCTATTTTGACCCGATGGACGGTGGGATTGTGGCCGGCGATCCGGACGTACGCGCCGAGGGCGACCGCCTGAAGGTGACGGTGCCGGTCACCGATGAATGGGGAGAAATACCTGCCACGCTGGCGGGAAAAGCGCTGTCGTTGGTGCTGACAAATGGCGAAAAAGCGCAGCAGATGAACCTTATCACTGGTGCGGATCTCGCGCCAACGGCGACGGTTAGTCTCGGGAAAATAGTGCTTTTCGCGCTGCTCGGCGGCGTCATCCTTAACCTGATGCCCTGCGTGTTGCCGGTGATGGGTATGAAGCTCAGCGCGGTGCTGCAGGCTGGGGCAGATCGGGGCCCGGTCCGGCTACGTTTTCTGGCCACCAGCGCGGGCATCCTGACCTCGTTTGCCCTGCTGGCGCTGATGGTGACGATGCTCAAGCTCACCGGCGCTTCACTGGGCTGGGGGATCCAGTTCCAGAATCCCTGGTTTATCGGCGTAATGGTTGCCGTCACCTTTCTCTTCGCGCTGAATCTGTTCGGGATAGTCGAGATGCTGCTTCCCTCGACTGCCGTTAGCCGGATGGCGACCGCCGGCGGCGCCGGGATAGCGGGGAGTTTCTGCGAGGGCGTTTTTGCCACGCTGCTGGCAACGCCCTGCTCGGCCCCCTTTCTGGGCACGGCCGTCGCTTTCGCGCTTGCCGCTCCGCTTCATGAGCTGTGGCTGATTTTCATGGTGCTCGGGCTGGGGATGGCTTCGCCGTGGCTGTTCGTCGCCCTGTTCCCGCAAACCGCCGGCCTGCTCCCCCGCCCCGGCCGCTGGATGAACACCCTGAAAATGGCGCTTGGCGTCATGATGCTGGCCTCCAGCTTCTGGCTGGCGACGCTGCTCGGCGTTCACCTCGGCGAGACCGCCAGCGGCGTGATGGCGCTGGCTCTCACCGTAGCGGCCCTGATCGCCTTGTTAGTCGCCCATCAGCGAACGACTCCCGCCCTCTGGCTGGTGGTTATCGTCCTGGCGGCGTATGGCGGTTTTCAGGTTCGCGGTCTGCTGGCGCAGGGTTCCACCGTCTCGTCGCCGCAGGCTAACGCTCAGCAAATTCGCTGGCACCCCCTCAGCGAGGAGGCCATCCGCAGCGCGCGGGCTGAGGGCAAACGGGTGTTTATCGATATCTCCGCCGACTGGTGCGTAACGTGCAAAGTGAATGAACACCGGGTGTTAAATCAGCCCGCGATCATCCGCGCGCTGGCTCAGCCCGATGTCGTGGCGCTGCGCGGCGACTGGAGCAAGCCTTCTGAGCCGATCGCCCGTTTCCTGCAGAGCCGAAATCGCTACGCCATTCCCTTCAACCAGGTCTACGGTCCGGGCCAGCCGCAGGTAGAAATACTGCCGCCGCTGCTCGATCAACAAACCGTCCTCAACGCCCTCAATCATGCCAAAGGTTAAATTAACGATGAAAAAAACGCTGCTCACCCTCGCTCTCCTCCCGGCATCTTTGACGGCTGCGGCGTCTTCGCCCCTTACGCCGGCACAGGAGGCCCGCGTGCAGGAACTGGTTCAGGAGACGCTCATCGGCCATCCTGAAATTTTGATCGCCGCGGCCGAAAAACTCGATCGGCAGAATGCCCAGGCCGGGCAGGAATCGCTAAAGCAGGTGCTGTCGCAGGACGGCGATTTTCTCTTTCACGATCCCAACTCACCGCGAATCGGCGCGCAAAATCCGAAGCTGACGCTGGTCGTCTTTACCGATCATAACTGCCCGTATTGTAAAAAGTTTGACCCCTATCTGGAGAAAATTGTGGAAAAATACCCGGATGTTGCGGTGATCTTTAAGTTTCTGCCCTGGCGCTCCGAAAGCTCAATGACCGCGGCCAGGGATGCGCTCACCCTGTGGCGCACGCATCCTGCACAGTTTGTTAAATTTAACCATATCCTGATGGCGAAAAAGGGGTATCACGACAGTGCCAGCATTGAGCAGGCGAAGAAGAAGGCGGGAGTCATTGTGGCTCAGCCGGATGCGCAAAGCCTGGAGACGATTAAGCGCAGCTTTGCTGTCGCCGAAAAGCTTGGCATTCAGGGAACGCCGGCCACGCTTATCGGCGATGAGATGCTCTCAGGCTGGATCCCCTGGGAACAATTTGATGCCACAATCGGCGACGCGCTGAAAAAACAGTAACCCACGTCAGGGGGAGCGATCCCCCTGCATTGCGAGGCGATATGATGAAATACTTTTTACTGCTGGCGGCCTGGATGATGCCAGGCCTGGCGCTTGCCGAGGGGGCGATCCCCCAGATAGTTAAAAATTTTGGTGAACAGCAAGGGATTAAAATTATTAAGGAGATAGATTCCCCCGGCGGCGTGAAAGGCTGGGTCGGTCAGTATCAGGATATGGGGGTGACCCTGTTTTTGACGCCGGACGGGAAGCACGTTATTTCCGGGTATCTTTACGATGATAAAGGGCAAAACCTCAGCGAGGGCTACTTTAAAGAAGCGATCTATACCCCGCTAGGCCGCGAAATGTGGAAAAAGCTGAACGATGCCCGGCCGCTCAAGGAAGGCGCTGATTCCGCTGCCAGAAAAGTGATTGTCTTCGCCGATCCGTTCTGCCCCTACTGTAAGACGTTCTGGTCAGCGGCGCAGCCGTGGGTAAAAGCCGGTAAGGTCCAGCTGAATACCCTACTGGTTGCCTTTCTCAACCCGAAAAGCGGCCGCTACGCCACGGCAATCCTGAATGCCAAAGATCCGGTAGCCGCCTGGCAAGAGTATGAACTCTCTGGCGGCAAAAAAATCCCGCGCTTTGACGGCGTGACGCCGCGGGAAACCTTTACTCTTCTTCAGCATAACCAAAAGCTGATGGATGATTTGGGCGCCAGCGCGACGCCGGCTATCTATTACATGAATGAACAAAACGAGCTCCAGCAGGTGATCGGCATGCCCGATAAGAAGCAGCTGGTGGAGATGTTCGGGCCCGAGCCCTGATGAAGAGCGGGCGTCCCGCGGGGCGCCTTGCTAACCCAAGCCTGACTGCGTATTTTTAGTCTTACGCTGCCCTTCCGGGCATTCAACGTTTGAATGAATGAGGAATAATGGAACGCTTATTTGTCTACGGTACGCTGCGTCCGGGCCACTCGAATGCCCATATTATGGACAACATTGGCGGAGAGTGGCTGCCCGGCTATGTGAAGGGTCTGTTTTATGAACGCGGCTGGGGAGCAGCCGCGGATTTTCCGGGGATCGTGCTCGACAACAACGGGCCTCGGGTCAACGGCTACCTGTTCCTGTCCGCGAATCTTAGCGCCCACTGGCCAATGCTGGATGCGTTTGAAGAAGGCTACGATCGCGTTGCCGTGGACGTTACCACGGAAGACGGTCAGCGCGTGACCGCCTGGATCTATCAGCTACAGCCGAAGGTCGCAGCGTAAAACCCTTTCGCCCCGCGCGTGCGGGGCGTCGCTCAGCGCGGGTTTATGCGTCGCGCCAGCCCATTGCCGGCGCAACGTGCTTCAGTATGGACTCAATCACGTGGGCGTTATACTCCACGCCAAGCTGGTTCGGCACCGTCAACAACAGCGTATCCGCTTCGGCAATCGCCTCGTCCTGCTTCAGCTGTTCGACCAGCTTTTCCGGCTCTGCGGCGTAGCTGCGGCCAAAAATGGCGCGGGTCTTCTCGTCGAGGAAACCTATCGAATCGCTCTCGTCACGGCCTGAACCGAAATACATCCGGTCGCGATCGTTCATTAGCGCGAAAATGCTGCGGCTGACCGACACCCGCGGCGTGCGCGTATGGCCCGCTTCTGCCCAGGCCTCGCGATAGGCGCGGATCTGCTTCGCCTGCTGAATATGGAACGGTTCGCCGGTTTCATCGTCTTTCAGCGTCGAACTTTGCAGGTTCATCCCCAGCTTTGCCGCCCACATTGCCGTCGCATTCGAACCGGCGCCCCACCAGATTCGCTCGCGCAGCCCTTCAGAATAAGGCTCAAGCCGCAGCAGGCCCGGCGGGTTGGGGAACATGGGCTGCGGGTTAGGTTTCGCAAACCCCTCTCCGCGCAGCGCGTCCAGCAACACTTCGGTGTGGCGGCGCGCCATGTCCGACTCGTTTTCGCCTTCGCCGGGAACATAGCCAAAATAGCGCCAGCCGTCGATCACCTGTTCCGGCGAGCCGCGGCTGATACCCAGCTGTAAACGGCCGCCGGAGATTAAATCCGCCGCGCCCGCATCCTCGGCCATATACAGCGGGTTTTCATAGCGCATATCGATCACGCCGGTGCCGATTTCAATACGTTTGGTTTTCGCCCCGACCGCTGCCAGCAGGGGGAACGGCGAGCTGAGCTGGCGGGCGAAATGATGCACCCTGAAATAGGCGCCATCCGCGCCCAGCTCTTCGGCGGCAACGGCCAGATCGATGGATTGCAGCAGCGCGTCAGCGGCCGAACGCGTCCCGGACTGCGGCGACGGCGTCCAGTGACCAAATGATAAAAAGCCAATCTTTTTCATGACGTGGGTGTCCTGGGTTGCAGGGAAGTCGTCGGCAGATGGCGCATAATGAAAAACGTGTCTGCCACATTATGCCTCTACTCTACGCATAACCAGGTGAGAATAAATATCGTTTGTTTAACCGAATGCTTCAAATAAATTGATTGAGTCTGCTCGGCGGCGCAGACCGCGGCCCGGGCAATAAACACGGGCTCACAGGCCGAATATCGCCTCAATTTCAATTTTGAGATCCGCAGAAAACAGACGGCTGACTTCTACGAGCGAGCTGGCGGGTAGGTGATCGCCGTAATTCCGGTAAAGCACTTTGCGCAGCTCGCCGATCTCATCAAAAGAAGTGATAAAGATCGTGACTTTGATAAGAGACGAAAAATCAATGCCTTCGGCGCGGGCAACGGTTCGTATCTGCATAAAAATCTCCTCCGCCTGGGCGGCAATACCGTCGCGCTGCGCCCGGGTGCCGAACGCGGTGAGCCCTGAAATGTAGAGCGTGTTTCCGTGCTTAACCGAATGGACATAGGGCGCCTTGACCTCGCCCAGTTCGGGGTAATTTTTTCGTACCATCTGACTCATACCGATATCCTTATTTAAGTTAAAACTGACAACCCTCTGACGCGCTGTTGTGACCACCCAGCGTTGCCGTATCAACGGTATTTTTCCGATTCACTAAAAGCCGGTTCTTACTGGCGCCAGCCGCGAACGCGTTTGATTTCACGCCAGGGCTGGTCACAGCCAGCCTGCTCCATCTCCACTCCATAATCTGAACAATATCACTCAATCCTCCTTCGTCAGAATGTTCATTACGCTCAGGAGGAACCATGAACAAGCTGAACTACTCTCTTAAATACGTCGAATACTTATTCAGAAAATACCGGGGAATGATGACTTCGGATCTTTATTTTCATACTGCCAAACTCAACAAAACGTCACAAACCTTTGCTAATCTCAAAAAACCCATCACGCTGAGTGAGAAGATATGCCACCGCCTCGTCTTCGATCATAACGCCCTTTATACTCTGCTGGCCGACAAACTGGCGGTCAGAGAATATGTCCTCACACGAACGCAGCTTGTGCAGGTGATACCGTTAATTGGCGTTTACCAGCGCGCAGAGGATATTGATTTTAGCAGACTCCCGGCGAAATTCGTGTTGAAGTGCAATCATGACTGCGGCAGCACCGTTATATGCAGCGACAGAGACAATTTTAATCCAGCCAATACCTTAAACCGACTCAAGCTGGCGCTTAAAAAGAATATGTATTACACAACCCGAGAGTGGCAATATAAGCATATTGCCCCGGTTATTCTCTGTGAGATGTTTATCGACTTATTTTCTGACCGAGATAAAAACGTTACGCCTGAGATGTTAAGAATACATTGTTTTCATGGGGTAGCCTGCTTTGTGGAGGCTGATTTCACCGATAAACAGGGGCGCGAATATATTAATGTCTATGACAGATCGTGGCGGCTGCAGCCTTTTCAGATGGAATATCCAAACACACTGGGGCCGGTTCCTGAACCCGAATCCTTTCATCGCGCCGTCACTGCCGCGCAGGAATTGGCAAAAGAGATTGATTACTGTCGTGTCGACCTGATGCTAAAAGAAAATGAAATTTATTTCAGTGAAATAACATTAAGTCCGAAGCGAGGTAAACTTAATATCACACCGGCGATATGGGATGCTAAACTCGGAGACATGTGGCACTGATGTCTCCAGAAACAGGCTCAATTGAGCCTGTTTTCTCAGGGCAGGTTGACAGGCCATGATAATTTAAAAATCGAGTGATTTTCTCGTGACAACCGATAGCTCACACTACCGCCGTGAGCGAGCATAATCGCTTTGACGACCGATAATCCCAATCCGCAGCCTTGAGGATTAATATGTCTGGCATATTCTCCGCGCTGAAAAGGTTCAAATAACAACCGCTGGAGTTCTTCAGGGATTCCGGGACCACGATCCTGAACCAGAATATAATTTTCTTTGCCAGAGGTTCCATTCTTTATCAGCAAAGTTCGGGAGGTGGAATATTTTAACGCATTATCGAACAGCACCGTCAGGCACTGCGTCATACGCAAAGGATCGCAAACGCACAACTGCTGCTTGAGTTCAGTGATAAGGGTGAACTGCTTGCTGCGAAACTCCGGTAAAAAAGTGTCAAGCGCGCTGGTAATCGTCGCTTCGAGATCGACCTCACTGAGCGTCAGCGTATAACCGGCGCCGCCGGAGGAACTCACGACCCGCAGATCCTCAATTAAATTAGTCAGGCCTTCCGTTTGTCTCAGCAGGTTTCTGAATAGCGCGGGCTCTGGCTCAAATACCCCTTCTACCAGCCCCTGAAGCCTTCCGCGCAGAATAGTGACGGGGGTTCTGAGTTCGTGAGCGATGGCCGCGTTCCACAGGTTCCTCTGAACATCGAGGGTCTGCAGTTTTTCCGCCATTTCATTGAAATCATTAACAAGATTATTAATCTCGCCCAGCTGAGAGCTGGTGCCGGACGCTCGTGCGCCAAGATTGCCCTGCGAAATTTGTTTCAGGCTCTGGGCGACGGCATTTAACGGCGTCAATATTCTGGCGGAGAGTTTAACGGTAAAAAACAGCGATACCACCAGACTGGTGACTGAAGCTATCGTGATCCACAGCCAGTCCAGCAAGGTCATATCATCTTCGCTCCCGGAGACGGCGCCTCCCGGCAGGTAATCAATCAAGAAGCTATAAAATAGATAAGAGCCCACCACGGCGATAGCGATAATAATGAAGGTTAACGACAGCATATAGGTCAATATCTGACGGCTCAGAATCGTTTCTTTGTTCATTTTTTCTCACCTAACCGATAGCCCACTCCTCTGATGCTCTCCGGGATGCCTTTGAGCCCCGCGTGTTCAAGCTTTTTCCGCAGCTTACTCATATGGCTATCAACGGTTCGATCGAGTGAATCCCCCTCGGGCAGGCAGGCATCCAGTAACTCTTCGCGTGAGCACACCTTTCGCGGACTGCGCGCCAGGTAGGTCAAAAGCTTAAATTCGGTGGTGGTCAACACCGGGGTGACAATCTTATTCTCGACGGTAATTTCCACGTAAAATTCATCGGGATAGATTGTCAGAAACGGCAATCTCAATGGCCTTGAATTGGCGACTTCGGCATTCGGCCGGGTTCTGCGGAGTACCGCTTCCACTCTGGCGATCACCTCGGAGGGATTAAACGGTTTTATCACATAGTCATCTGCGCCGAGCCTCAGTCCCATCAGTTTATCGACATCCTGGTCAAGCGCGGTCACCATGATAACCGGCACGTTAGTCTCTTTGCGTAAGGTCGTCAGCACGTTCCAGCCATCATAAACGGGTAGATGGATATCCAGTAACACGAGGTCCGGTTTATGCAGACGGGTAAGATTGATCGCCTGCTCGCCGTCCTCCGCCCGACAGGTTTTCATTCCCGCCCGATGTAAATAGCCTGTCAGAATAGCGGCAATTTCATCGTCATCCTCGGCGATAATTATCAGATTGCTTTTGTTCATTTTAGTTTCCACATTACCGATAATAGATTTTATTTTATCTTAAAAAGATTTTATGCCGTACTTGTTTAAAGGTTCTACAACCAAATCTCAGGCACCTGCCGCGAGCGAATATTTTTCCGGTTAAAAGCAATGTGACAAGCCCGGAGTTAAAAAGTTGCACACACCGCATTTTTTCCTGCCGATATAAAGCACGCGGAACGCGTCTCCATACTGGCTACACAATCACGAAATAAACAATCAACATACCGCTGCGACAATCCATCATCGAGGAAGAAAAGTGCAAGCGTGAGTGTGACACGCACGCCTGTGAATTCAGCTCGCCAGACAACTGATGTGGGCCCCTGTCAGAGAAAACATTATGGAAAGCTTAAGTAATATTCGTCGTGAAAAAGTTCTCGCTGCCTTTATATTTTCCCTGACAGCATGGGCGTTACTTTATTTATGGTTATACCTGGTGCATGCCATTGATGAAAAGGTAGCTTCCACGACGCTGTCATCGCCATTGGTCGATGCCAGTATCACCTTCTCAGTCCTGGCGTTTATATTCCAAAAGAAACCTGGCGCGTTAAGAGAATTAGCGATTATCGTCTTCTGGCTGGTATTAATATTTATTTATAGCATTGTTGTATTTAATATTCTTTTGAATATTACACCCGGCATATATGATATTGTCTTTTATTATGAGTGTTTTTTGCTGATCGTTTTCTGCGGTTCCCCGGTGTATTTATTGATGCGGATGATTTGATTTTACGCCATGAGAAAGATAGCCCTCTTAAGCAGAGTGCGGTAGCCGCGCTCATAAGGTTAACCGGGAGTACACATACACACTCCCTCCATAAATCGGCCATTGGCGGTCAACATCGCGCATTTAGACTTCGCCTCTTCCTCCTCGACCTCGTTCTGGCCGGATCGCGAGATATGCCATTCGCGCAGGAGACAATTGCTCGAACGTTGCCGCCCGGATGACGCTATCGCGCGAGTTTACCGGAGGATAGGCCCCGGGAAACCGAGCGGTCATCCTGAATTTACTGACCTTTTTGTTTGTTGACTGGATGTCTATCTGATGCCGCACTTTTTTATTGAACGTCCTATTTTCGCCTGGGTGGTCGCGCTGTTTATCGTGCTGACGGGAATATTGTCCATTCCGCGCCTGCCGGTTGCGCAATATCCTGCCGTCGCACCGCCGGGCATTATTATTTCGCTCAGCTATCCAGGGGCCAGCCCGGACGTGATGAATACGTCGGTTGTTTCACTTATCGAGCGTGAGATTTCTGGCGTGGATAATTTGCTTTATTTTGAATCCACCAGCGATACCACCGGAATGGCTTCCATTACGGTAACCTTCACGCCGGGAACGGACATTAAGCTCGCGCAGATGGATCTGCAAAACCAGATTAAAATCGTCGAGCCGCGTTTACCGCAGGCGGTAAGGCAAAATGGTATAACGGTTGAGGCGGCAAATTCCGGCTTTCTGATGATGGTGGGGTTAAAATCCCCGACGGGAGAGTATCAGGAGGCTGATTTAAGCGACTATTTTGCCCGCAATGTGATCGATGAGCTGCGCCGCGTCCCTGGCGTTGGCAAAGTTCAGCTCTTCGGCGGGGAAAAAGCGCTGCGTATCTGGCTGGATCCTATAAAGCTCCACGGTTACGGGCTTTCCGTCACGGACGTCGTGACCGCTGTCGGCCAACAAAACGTGATTGTTTCTCCCGGCAGAACGGGAGATGAACCAACAACGCCGCAGCAGGCCGTTACTTATCCGATAACCGTTAAAGGTCAGCTCTCATCCGTTGAGGCGTTTCGCAACATTACCTTAAAATCTGAGGTGACTGGCGCACGGCTAAAGTTGGCTGATATTGCGCGCGTGGAGTCTGGGTTACAAAGCTATGCGTTTGGCATACGAGAAAACGGCGTTCCCGCCACGGCTGCCGCTATTCAGCTCTCTCCCGGCGCAAATGCGATCGGCACGGCATCGGGGGTCCGCGCGCGGCTCGCAGAGCTTTCAGGCGTGCTTCCTGAAGCAATGGCGTTCACGGTTCCGTTTGATACCGCCCCCTTTGTGAAGCTTTCTATTTTGAAGGTGGTGGAAACATTTGCCGAAGCAATGGTGCTGGTGTTTCTCGTTATGTTGTTGTTTCTGCACAAAATCCGCTGCACGTTTATACCTGCTATCGTGGCCCCGGTGGCGCTACTGGGCACCTTAACGGTGATGCTGCTTAGCGGCTATTCCATCAATATCCTGACCATGTTCGGCATGGTGCTGGCAATCGGCATCATTGTTGATGACGCTATTGTTGTTGTGGAGAACGTTGAGCGCCTCATGGAAGAAAAGGGGCTCTCCCCGAAGCAGGCCACGCGGGAAGCGATGAGCGAAATCACCCCAGCCATTATGGGTATTACACTGGTGCTGACCGCGGTATTTATTCCCATGGGTTTTGCCGACGGGTCGGTAGGGATTATTTACCGGCAATTCTGCATTTCTATGGCGGTGTCCATTTTATTATCGGCATTCCTGGCGCTGACGCTCACCCCTGCCCTTTGCGCTACGTTACTTCGGCCTCATCAGCCTGACCGGAGTAAAGGCGGCAGGTTTTCCGCATGGTTTAACGCCCGTTTTGACCGCCTCGCCTCATTTTACGCCTCCGGGCTCGGGTTTGTTCTGAAACGGACCGGACGCATGATGTTGCTGTATACCGCGCTCTGTCTCGCGCTGTATGCCGGTCTATCCTCATTACCTTCGTCATTTTTACCGGATGAAGACCAGGGTTACTTTATGTCGTCGATCCAGCTCCCTTCCGACGCCACGATGCAGCGTACGCTTAAAGTGGTACAACGATTTGAAGATGAAATCGCCGCGCGGCAGGCCGTTGAAAGCAACATCATGATCCTGGGATTTGGCTTTTCAGGCTCGGGGCAGAACTCAGCCATGGCTTTCACCACCCTGAAGGACTGGAAAAATCGCGAGGGCGCGACCGCCCAGGGTGAAGCAGAGTATATTCAACGCAGTATGGAAAGCGTTCCCGATGCCGTAACGATGAGCCTGCTCCCTCCGGCTATCTCCGACATGGGGACCTCATCCGGGTTTACCTGGTATTTGCAGGACCGTGGCGGCAAGGGCTATCCGGCCCTGAAAAAGGCAGCGGATGAGCTGGTAAAGCGTGCGAACCAGAGTCTCCTGTTGAACGATGTCTATATCGATGGGCTCCCTGAAGGGAGCAGCCTGATGCTTAACGTCGACAGGGAAAAAGCGGAAGCGATGGGCGTATCGTTTGATGAGATTAATCAAACGATTTCCGTCGCAACGGGCTCCAGTTACGTCAATGACTATACCAATAATGGCCGGGTTCAACAGGTGATCGTTCAGGCGGATGCGCCCTACCGTATGCAACCGGAGCAGTTATTGACGCTGTCGGTGAAGAACCGCTCGGGGCAGATGCTTCCTTTGGCGACGTTTGTGACGCTCTCCTGGAACGTTGCCCCACAGCAGCTCAATCGTTATCAGGGATATCCGGCCATCCGCATTAGCGGAAGCGCCGCCGCGGGCGAGTCCACGGGTAGCGCAATAGGGGCGATGGAGAGGCTGGCGGACCCGTTGCCGGCGGGTTTCGCCGGAGAATGGGCGGGGAGTTCGTTACAGGAAAAGCAGTCCGCGTCACAGCTGCCGGGGCTGATAATACTCTCGGTGCTGGTCGTATTTATGGTGCTGGCCGCACTCTATGAAAGCTGGTCGATTCCCTTCGCGGTAATGCTTGTGGTTCCTCTCGGCCTGCTCGGCGCGGTTGTGGCCGTGACGGTGGCGAATATGACCAACGATGTCTTTTTTAAAGTGGGCCTGATAACCCTGATTGGCCTTTCCGCTAAAAATGCGATTTTGATTGTGGAATTTGCCAGACAACTGATGAGCCAGGGAATGAACGTGGTGGATGCAACATTACTCGCCTCAACCCAGCGCTTACGCCCAATACTCATGACCTCGCTGGCATTTACATTAGGCGTCGTACCGCTGATGCTGGCCAGCGGAGCGAGCGACACGACACAGCATGCCCTGGGAACGGGCGTCTTCGGGGGCATGATAAGCGCAACGGTGCTGGCTATCTTCTTTGTCCCCGTCTTTTTCGTGATGATTACGCGGTGCATTGAACAACGTCGGAAAGGGGAAAACACCCCGCGCCATATTAAATAGCACGAGGTTGGTACGAGCGTTGCCGGAACGACAGGATGGGTTTTACGCCGCGTTAAGGGGAAGTATGTCGCCGCGCTTTAGACTCGCTTGCCTCACTCGTCGGCGGTCTGGTCGTCATCCATTATTCTGGCCAGTCGCTAAAAAGCGGCTGGCTAATGGCGCGCGCTTTTCATTGCATCCTGCCTGCCCGGATTGCACGGTTCTTTTGTGCCCGGGAGATAAAATTTTCCGGACGAGTCAGGCTGCGTTCCGCCCGGACACCCAGGGCGTCCAGACGCGGTCGCGCTGCCATCAGAGCCATTGCCCCCATCCGAGTTATTCCCATTCCCACCGTCGCCGCCATTACCGCCGTTAGCGGCATGGACTGAGAATGCGCACAGCATGAAGAAACACACCACAAAGCGTCTGACCATCACCATCCCCTGTCATCGGATTTAAATACTGACTGAAAGCCGGTGAATTGTACTCGCTTCCAGAATCCGTCGAACGCATTTCTGCCGCATTGCCGGATAAGAAAAACCGTACGCGACGCGACGGTCGTGGTGCTCAGGGACAGGGCATGGAATAAGAGAGGAATAATCCAGAGACAGGCCGTCGCGATATCGCCAACACGGCTTTCACTATCGCGGCCGTAACGCTATAAATCGTTATTTATCGCACAGTATAACATGGGTAGCAGCAGGACCTTTGTCGTCTCTATGGAGTACAGCATATTCAACTTTCTGGCCTTCAAACAGGGTATTAAAATTATCCCCACGAAGCGCCGTGCAATGGACCGAAATATCTTTGCCGCCATCGAGAGGTGAAATGAAACCAAATCCCTTCGACTCATTATACCACTTGACCAGACCTTTAATTCTTGAGGACATACTGACTCCAGTTGCGCATCAGGTAATTGACAGAAAACGTGTCGGATTAAACGTATGGACTCAAAAGAAAGGGGGTATCAGCGATAGCGCCTGGTAATGAGAACGGCCGATAAATTTTTTAAGCTCATGCGTTTTTTTCGAATTAATAATTTCATTAATGCATGAATACCATTCATAAGCAAATTAAATTTTAGCCATCCAGATGCCCCACTGGGGATAAAATAATGAGAAATGGCCTTAAATTTATCGCGCTGCGACGCATGATATGGCTTCACCACCGCATGAGCCTGTTCGCAAAAATAAAAAAATACCCCCTCCAGATTCATCCACGTTATCGTAATCCAAAATCTAGTTAACCCAATGAAACTATGATAGTTATTATCATTAAACCCTCAACAAGGCGCTGGCGAATCACTCCCCCTCTTTCCGTATTACTCTCCGTCCCGGCCATATCAATTGAAATAAGTCTTGCTATCCGCGGTGAAGTATGTGACTAATGATTAGTCGGTTAAGTACACAGACATAATAAAGCGGTTTAGTAAAGCAGTCCTCATCTCAAGTGTTATCCGTTGATAATTCTTCCTTTTGAGTCTCCTTATCGTTATTAATTAGATTCTGTGCGAAACCTTTTCGCCGTAAGGCTCAGATATGTTGAGGTATTATCAATGTCTAATAAAATGACTGGTTTAGTAAAATGGTTTAATGAGTCGAAGGGCTTTGGTTTCATCACCCCGGACAACGGTAGCAAAGATGTGTTTGTACATTTTTCGGCTATCCAGAGCGGCGGTTTTAAGACCCTGAACGAAGGCCAGAAAGTCGAATTCACCATTGAAGATGGCCAGAAAGGCCCTTCAGCGGGTAACGTCTACGCCATCTAAGCTGCGCTTTATTCACTGGCGTAGATTTCAGCTTCGCTGCCGATGATGGAGTCACGCCAGTTCAAAAACCCTGACATCATGTCGGGGTTTTTTCGTTATGTCGCGAGCCGCCAGGTTCAAATAAAAATGCAGGCCGGCCTCAAAGTATTCCGTGCTGAATCAAAAAGCCCCACCACGGAATGCCAACAACCATATGAACCAGAAAAGTTAATAACGCTATTATGGTCCCGGTTAACCACCAGGATTTAATATCATTATAACCGGCGGCAAAAATAATCGGCCCGGCGGCACCACCATAGTGCGTGATACAGCCCCGTAAGAGTTAGAAAACAGGATCGCGAGCGCCAGCAGCGCAGGCGCCGTTCCGGTAACCAGTCCGACGGTAGCGAAGACGGGAACCATAGCCGCGACGTATGCACCGCCGGAGGCGAATAAATAGCGCACGATGATGCTTAAAAAAACAATAATCACAATGGTCGTGTTACCGGCGCCGAGGAAATCCAGATGCGCGGACATAAAGGCGGCAAGCCATTTAAAAAATCCCTCTTTGCTTAAGGTCGCACTCAGTCCAATAATGCCGCCGTACCAGATTAACGTATTCCAGCCGCCCTTATTTTGCAGCACATCATTCCAGCAAATAACATTCGCGAGCAAAGCGCCAGCCATGGCGATCACCGCAACGGAGGATTCATTCAGCCCCAGATAATGAGAAAATATCCAGCCTGAGAGCGCGGAAATAAATACGACGATCAGCCCTTTCTCTTTCGAACTGATGGCACCCAATTCATTCAGGCCCGCAGTGGCTATTTTTATATTGTCTATTTCTTTTAATTGCGGGCGCACTATTTTGTAGGTGATATAAGGAATAACAGTTAACATCAATAGCCCAAGCGGTACCCCCGCCAGAGCCCATCCTACCCAGCTTATGCGAATATGAAAAATATCGGAAATTAACTGTAACGCTAAGGCATTTCCGGCAAACGCGGTCAAAAACATATAGCTGGTGGTCTTAGTCACCATATACACATTCACCATCAGGTAACGTCCGGCCTGACGCGGACTCTCTTTTGGCGTCGAACCTAACACCAGGGCAATGCTATTGATAATCGGGAATACGACGCCGCCGGCGCGCGCAGTGTTAGAAGGCGTCGCCGGTGACAACATTAGATCCAACAGCGCCGTGACGTACCCTAGCCGTAGGGTTGTCCCACCAAATTTTAAAATAAACCAGTACGCCAGACGTTTCCCCAACCCGGTAGTGACAAAAGCGGCGCTCAAAGTAAACGCGCTAAATACCAACCATGTCGTTCCCGAGGAAAAACCGCTCAGTACATCCATTGACTTGACGGGAGAGTCATCAAATCTTGCCACCGTTAAGCATGACAAGCCTACCGCCGACATCATAATCACGGGCTCAGGATAAGGCTTACTCACCAGCCCTATAATGGACGCCAGATAGATGCCGGCCAGTATCCAGGCTTCTTTCGTCAATCCGTCGGGGGGTGGAATTATTATAGCTAATATAATAATAAAAATAAGCACCGCTATTTTTATTAGCTTGGACTTCAACATGCTTCACCTCGGCTACAATCCGTGTCGTTAAAAGCAGAAGCCTCATTCTTCTGAAGCTTCCGCTGAACAAGTGAGCTATTCACCGTTATTGTTTAATGCAGTAAAGAATTAGCCAGCAAATGTTTTAATAATATTTTTTTCATTATTCGTTGACTGATACTCTGGCAGCCGATCGAAGTTCAGGTAACGATAAATGTCGTCCCTTGTTGCTTTGATTTTATCCATGTGCCAGAAATATTGTTCAACGGTCGGCATTTTCCCTATCATCGCCGCCACGGCGCTCAGCTCCGCCGACGCTAAAAAAACGTTCGCATCGGTGCCAAGACGATTCGGGAAGTTACGAGTCGATGTTGAAACAACGGAACTGCCCTGACGTACCCGCGCCTGGTTCCCCATACACAGCGAACAGCCGGCGGGTTCGATTCTGGCGCCCGTTTTTATGAACTGATTAAAGTACCCTTCACTGGCAAGCTGACGCGCATCCATTTTCGTCGGCGGAGCCAGCCACAGCCGTGCGGGTATCTCGCGGGCGTCGGCTATAATTTTACCGGCGGCGCGGAAATGGCCAATATTCGTCATGCAGGAGCCAATAAAGACTTCATCTATCGGCGTACGCGCGACTTCCGACAGCAGCCGGGCGTCATCCGGATCGTTCGGCGCACAGACGATAGGTTCGGTAATTTCCCTAAGATCGATCTCAATCACCGCGGCATATTCGGCGTTCTCATCGGCCACCAGCAGCGACGGATTCGCCAGCCACGCCTCAATTTCCGCAATTCGCCGCGCCAGCGTGGCGGCATTTTCATAACCCTGATTAATCATCCAGCGTAGCAATGTGGCATTGGAGCGCAGATATTCCGCCACGTTCTCTTCTTCCAGACGCAGCACGCATGCCGCTGCGGAGCGTTCGGCCGAGGCGTCAGCCAGTTCAAAGGCCTGCTCCGCTTTCAGCATGCCGAGTCCTTCGATTTCCAGGATACGCCCGGAGAAGATATTGATCTTATTTTTTTTCTCCACCGTCAGTAATCCCTGCTTTCTGGCATAGAGCGGAATGGCGTGCACCAGATCGCGCAGGGTTATCCCCGGCTGCATCTCTCCCGTAAAACGGACCAGTACGGACTCCGGCATATCCAGCGGCATAATGCCCGTTGCCGCAGCAAAGGCCACCAGCCCGGAGCCACCGGGGAAAGAGATGCCAAGCGGGAAACGGGTGTGAGAATCCGCCCCGGTCCCTACGGTATCAGGAATTAGCATACGGTTAAGCCAGGAGTGGATAATGCCATCCCCCGGCTTCAGCGCCACGCCGTTCCGGCGGCTGATAAATTCAGGCAGCGTTTCATGCAGCTTCACATCAACCGGCTTGGGATAGGCTGAAGTATGGCAGAAAGACTGCATAACCAAATCAGCGGAAAAACTCAGGCAGGCCAGATCGGTAAGCTCATCGCGCGTCATTCCTCCGGTAGTATCCTGCGAACCGACGGTAGTGACTCGCGGCTCGCAGTACTGTCCTGGTCGGATCCCGGCAACGCCGCAGGCTCTTCCCACTATTTTCTGCGCCAGCGTAAAGCCGGCGGCGGAGGATGCTGGCGCTTTCGGCCTGCGGAAAACGTCGGAGGGCGCAAGGTTCAGTGATTGCCGCGCTCTGGCCGTCAGGCTCCGGCCAATAATTAGCGGAATGCGCCCGCCGGCGCGCACTTCATCAAGCAGAACGTCCGTTTTCAGGGAAAATGAGGTGATAGGCTGCTGGCTGTGGGCTTCGCAAATTTCTCCGCGATACGGATAGAGATCAATCAGCATTCCCGTTGATAGCGCGGAAACATCCATTTCAAGCGGCAGCGCGCCGGAATCTTCCAGCGTATTAAAAAAGATGGGCGCAATATTTCCGCCAAAAACAAAGCCGCCGCTTCGTTTATTCGGCACCCATGAAATATCGTTGCCAAGATGCCATAAAATAGAATTAGTTGCCGATTTTCGGGAAGAGCCTGTGCCAACGACATCTCCGACGTAGACCAGCGGGTAGCCCTCTTTTTTTAACTGCTCTAGCTGCCGTATCGGCCCACGGCTTCCCGGTTCATCCGGGCTGACGCCGTCGCGCGGATGACACAACATGGACAACGCATGCAGAGGAATATCCGGACGTGACCACGCCTCGGGCGCAGGCGACAAATCATCAGTATTGGTTTCCCCCGGCACCTTAAATACTTTCAGCGTGATCTTCTCCGGCAGCGCCGGGCGACGTAAAAACCATTCGGCGTCGGCCCATGACTGAAGCACTTTTTGCGCCCAGGTATTTCCTTGTTTCGCCTTTTCTTCCACATCCTTAAATTTTTCAAAAATAAGCAGCGTAGCGCTTAATTGTTCCGCGGCGCTGCTGGCCCAGCGGGGATCGTCCAGTAAGTGGATGAGCGGTTGAACATTATAACCGCCCTGCATGGTGCCCAGCAGTTCAATAGCCTGCTGAGGCGCAATAATACTCGCAGGGTTTTCTTCTTTAATCTGCTGATAAAGAAAATCGGCTTTAATTTTCGCCGCCGGATCGACGCCCGGCGGCACGCGATGCGCTAACAGCTCAACAAGGGCATTTTTATCTTCGCAGGTCTTGCTGGTCAGTAATGTAATTAACTCTTGCGTTTGCTCAGCGGTTAACGGCTTCGGTGGAATATTTTTTCCAGCACGTTCATCGACATGCTTATTATAAGCTTCTAACATATGCTCTCCGTTTCAGAAGTTATTTATCTGAAGGTTGTTTATGTAATCGCGATATTCGGTTGGTAACATTAAGTTTTAATAAATTGCGGTAGCCCTTCACAAAATTCTGCTAACTGCTCCAGACCATAATTCCAGTCGCCGAATCCGGACTCAGCATTAATATGCCCGGCGTCACCCAGATCGATTAAACGTCCTCCCCAGCATTCCGCCCAGTACTGCGCTCGCTTAAAGGTCATTAACGGATCGTTTCGGCTGGCAAACATGAGGCTGGACGTCCGCAGACGCTCGGGAAGTACCGCCTCGTCCAGTTCGAAGAGCGATGGCTCCGCAGGCGCAACCATGACGATACCCGCTATATTCACCTTTTGTGTCTGAATCAGGCGACATGCGGCGAGCGCCCCAAAGCTATGCCCGACCAGCACAGCCGGGAGCTGACAGGTAGCCAGCTCCCGACGGATAGCGGACACCCAGGCATCAATATCCGGCTCCAGCCAGTTCCGCTGGCTTATCCGCTTCCAATACGGAAAACGACGACTCCAATAGCTTTGCCAGTGATGTTCATCGCTGTCTCGCAGGCCCGGCACCAGAATAATCGTCAACTTTTCGCGCAGCTGTTCCAGACGTTGGGTAGTCATTAAGCTTTCCTCTCCACGTTCAGTACCGCCCGTCAGGCCGGGTAATGGGAAAGTACCCAGCCAACGGCAAGGAGATCCGCGCTGCCGCCAGGGCTGAGATTTCTATCAATCAACGCCTTATCCATGTGTCTCAGCGCTTTTCTGAGCTTTTCACCCGCCAGGTGTTCCATCTTCAGAATGCGTTTTGCATAGCGCTGCACATACTGCAGGCCGCTTAGCCCGCCCCGGGACACCACATTGGTATCGGGGTTGAAGGCCATCAGGGCCAGCAGCATTCTGAGCAGCGCATCCTGCTCAGGTAGCCCCTCCCGCCGCGCTTTCTGCCACTGGGGCAGCCCAAACTGCCTGACGGTATAAAAACCGTTCTCCGCCTCACCCCGCGCGCCGCTAAACCCGAAGCGCTGAAAAATATGCTCGCCTTTGGTTTTGGCGAGGCCATTTTTTTTCAGTTCATGGCTAACCAGGCCCGCGCACATCGCACTGGTTTCCCGGCACAAATTGCGCTGGCTAAGCATCTGGTTGCGCTTAACAAGGCGCCCTGCGGCGGCACACAGCAGGCCGAGGGAAAAAATGCCGCCTTTGTGGGTGTTGACTCCCCCCGTGGCGTTGAACATCGCCTGTTCGCAGGCCAGTCCTGTGGGCCTTATCGCTAATAGCGTCTGCGGGGCAGGCAAATCCGCGGTCGCCACTCCCTGCGCAAAAAAGCGGGGGAACCAGGGCGAGACGGCGCGAATACTGGCCATAAACAGCGCGATGTTCATATCACGATGCGAGCCATTGTTCTCGCCATCAACCAGCCCGGGCTTTGGCGTTAATCTCACTTCCCGATACATCGCCTCGGCAGCCAGCCAGGCAATGCTTTCCCGTTGCTCAGCCCGTTCAGCGTTCACCGCGAAAGTAGTCATAGGCTAAATCCTCAATCACTTGCGCAAGTTCATTCTGAGAATGGCGGCGCATACGGGAACAGACGTGGGCAGCCTCATTGCAAATGAAGCATCTGCGCATCGGCTGTCGGATCGCGCTGCGCTTAATTAATCCGGATGTGGGACAAAAGACATCGATATCCCACAGACGCCCGAGAGGATGATGATCTTCAAGATGCGCCGTCACGTGCTTGATCATCCAGGCAGGCGCCGCTATGGACCAGAACGCTTCGGGCCCGGTGGGCTGAAAACTAACCTCGTGCCTGGAAACGTCCCAGCGATGTTTCCGCAGCAGCTGGCTGAACGCGTGCGTCGCCTGCGCCATAACCTGCCGGGCAAGCGGCGTATCTTTTACCTCGCCGGGCCAGACGAGCGTGGTGGATACCATCGGTTGTTCAAAGCGGCTCAGCCACGCCTGTTGTACACTCGCGCGCGCTTCTCTGGCTTTAAGGACTTCCTCAAGGGTGATAGAGGCGCAGGAAGCGTTTGTCGTTTCGTCGATCATTCTTTCACCTGCCTTACCACGTCAATGACGCTGCCATCGCGATAACGCACGACGCCGACAATGCGCGAGGTAAACTCGATCGGTTTCGGTTCGCCAGAAATCACCAGCGATGTCTGATAAAGCGCCTCGATATCAACAACCGGCAAACCGGCCGCCGTCAGCCTCTCTTTGACTTCCGGGCGGGCAGGATTCACGGCAATGCCGTGGTCGGTGACCAGCACGTCAATGCTCTCTCCCGGCGTTACGCGGGTTGTGACGTGCCTGACGACGGTGGGAATACGGCTGCGGATCAGGGGCGCGACCACGATAGTTAAATTTGCCGCCGCAGCGACATCGCAATGTCCGCCCGACGCGCCGCGCATCACGCCGTCGGAGCCGGTCAGTACGTTGACGTTAAAATCCGTATCAATTTCCAGCGCGCTTAAAATGACGATATCCACGCGGTCGCAGCAGGCGGCTTTCGCCGCCGGGTTGGCGTAAACGCTGGTCGAGATTTCAACGTGGTGCGGATTTTTCGCCAGCGACTCCCCCGCCGCGCCATCAAAACTTTGTGTATCCAGCAGCTTAGTAATCAGTCCCTTTTCATGCAGATCGACAATGCTGCCGGTAATGCCGCCTAAGGCAAAGCTGGCGACGATATTGTGCTTCCTCATGCGGGATTCCAGGAATCGCGTACAGGCGGTGGACGCCGCGCCCGATCCCGTTTGCAGAGAAAAGCCATCGCGAAAATAACCGGAATGCTCAATGACGTCCGCAGCAGACCGCGCGATCATCAGCTCTCGCGGATTGCTGGTCACGCGCGCGGCGCCAACGCTGATTTTCGCCGGGTCGCCTACGCTGTCGATTTTGACAATATAATCAACCTGATCCTGAATAATGCTGGCCGGCATATAGGGGAACGGTTCGATGCTTTCCGTCAGCAAAACCACTTTGCGGGCATATTTTGCATCGACCATCGCGTAGCCAAGCGAACCGCATCGGGATTTGCCGCCGCTGCCGCTGGCATTGCCATATTCGTCGCAGCAGGAGACCGCGAGGAACGCGACATCAATATTAATTTCACCCTTTTCAATCAGATTGACCCTACCGCCGTGCGAGTGGATCTGTACCGGCTCCTCCATCAGGCCGTGTGAAATCGCATCCGCTAATTCACCGCGCATCCCGGAGGTATAGATTTTGCTAATAACGCCTTGTTTAATATGCTCGATCAGCGGCGTGTTGCAGGTCATCAGGGAACTTGACGCCAGCGTTAACCCTCGCAAGCCTTTTTCCGCCAGCCGGGTCATAACGTAGTTAATCACTTTATCACCCTCGCGGAAGGCGTGATGAAATGAAACGGTCATCCCATCGCGTAAATCGCAGCGCGATAAAACCTCATCCAGCGTGTCGAAAAGTTTGCGCTGATATTTTTGCCGGGTATCCGCAAGATAGGGCGTATGGGTATTTGCGCCGGAAAATACCTCATATTGGTGCTGGGCGCCGGATATATTATGAAGGACTTCTGTTAATTGATTCATAGTTAAATCCTGTTGCTGGTGACTGAATGGAGATTATTGACGGATGCCGGAGGCATTTTTGCGTTCAATAACCACCCGGGCATGGTTGATGATCGGCGCGTCAATCATTTTGCCGTTCAGTGAAATCACCCCAAGTCCGCTACGCTCCCCTTCTTCGGCCGCGGCAATAACACGCTCCGCGTAATCAACCTCTTCCTGAGTGGGGGCATAGGCATTATGTAAGATCTCAATCTGCCGCGGATTAATAAGCGACTTACCGTTAAAGCCCATACGCTTAATCAAATCCACTTCTTTCAAAAAGCCGGCCTCGTCATTAATATCGGCATAGACCACGTCAAACGCATCAATGCCTGCCCCACGGGCCGCATGTAATACCGCGCAGCGCGCGTAAAACAGCTCGGTACCGTCGCCGCGTTCCGTTTGCATATCCATGACGTAATCAAACGCCGCCAGCGCAATTCCCATCAGGCGTTGAGATGCCCTGGCGATAGCGACGGCATTAATGACGCCCACCGCCGATTCAATCGCCGCCATGAGCTGCGTAGAGCCCACCGGACGGCCGCAGCTCTCTTCAATACGCACAATTTCACGCTCAAGCTGATAAATATCTTCCGGCGTATCGGTTTTGGGTAAACGGATAACATCGACGCCGGCGCGCACCGCCGCTTCGAGGTCTTTTAAGCCAAACGGCGTATTCAGCGGGTTAATCCTGACAACGGTTTCAATATCTTTATACATAGGATGCTGTAACGCATGGAACACCAGCAGCCGCGCGCTGTCTTTCTCTTTCAACGAGACCGCATCTTCCAGGTCAAACATGATTGAATCGGGTTTATAAATAAAGGCGGTTGAAAGCATAGCGGCGCTTGAACCCGGTAAAAAAAGCATGCTGCGACGTAATTTTTTCATCATAATTTTTCCCACGCAATTTCGTTGCTGGCCGTTCCCCGTAAAATCGCCGCCTGCATTCTGGCGCGGATAACACAGTCCAGCGCGCCCTTATCCTCCACAATAATCTGGCCCTGCGTAACGTTTAATATGGAAAGTGTTTCATTGACCACTGCCGTAATCTGTTCACCAAATTGTTTGTACACTTCACTGTTGATAGTTATATCGAGCCCATCATCGTAGGGGCTGACTTTGACAACCAGGTCGCTGGATTCGAGCGTCCCGGCGATTGCCGCATGTAATATTTTCATATAAATATCCTGAACAATTATTTATTAAGCATCGACCATATCCAAATCGGGCTGCTTTGATTGATTCGCTGATAACCATTTATATAAATAAGGCATGGTAGTCGCTGGCACCATACTTTTAACGGTGTGCATATCTTCGTGATTTAATAATTTCCTGACCGCAGAGGCGGAGATGGGAAGATTATTAATATCGGTCATCCTCTGAATCTCATTCACCTTGATACTGGCGGCAGGTATTGTCATCTCATCCTCCAGCCAGTGATGCATTGCATCATTATATTGCGCGGTCACCTTGCAAAAGGGTTCAGTGCCAACAAAGCGCTGATTAATATTTAAAGCCGGAGCAATGTAACGGCGGAACATAAGCAAATCTATTGCGGCATACACCTCATTAATGATTTGTTTTTCTTTGAGAAAGTAACCGGGAAATGTTCCTCGAGAAATAATGTATTTTGAGCCAGGGTGAACAGTAATATTTGGCAGGTGCCGTGAACCCTCCTGAACCATGGCAAACCGTTGCCGAAAAGAAAACGTGGACAGATCTTCCTCAACGACAAAGACATGTAGCCAGTCGCACGCTTTCGCCGCCTGCTCAATCAGATACTGGTGCCCTAACGTAAAGGGATTTGCATTCATCACAATCCCGCCGATATTTACGGCGGTCACCAAATGCTGGCCCCGCAGTTGACGGCAGTAGCGATGGATGCCAACCGGCGAATTTTCCATCAGCGTCGCTCTGTTATCGAGTGTGACCAAAGGATAAAATCCGCATCCCTGGAATGACCGCACATTATCCGGACACGTCAGAAGAAAAAGCTGATGTTCGCCGTTCTGAATAGCCTGCAACTCCGCTTCATGAATGATTTTCAGGCCTAACGCTGTGCCACGCCATTCTCTGGCAACCGCAATGCATTTTAACGTATTCCCCGCAAGCCCGGCGCAGGCAACCAGCTGCCGCTGACAGCGTGCGACAACAAATTGCTCAATGTCGCCGTCGATACCTAATCCATTGTTCTTCAGAAAGAGAATGATTTCTTCTCTGAAGGTACCGTTGCTAGTTTCCACTTTCTCGAATTCTAGCGTTTGGTCGGTGTACATCTTGTTTCTCCTGCCCATACCTTAATGGGCGTCAAAAAATAATCTTGCCCGAGCCTGCGGAGACTACGACATCTGCATTTCGTGCTGCGGTTTTGATTCGATAATCGTATTCATGAGATGACCAATATTTTCAATAACCACCTCGACCCGATCGCCTTGATGCATAAAGAGAGGGGGGGTTCTTTTTTTACCGACGCCGCCTGGGGAGCCGGTAATAATGACATCGCCGGGGCTGAGAGCAGTAAATGTACTGATATAGCTAATCAGATCGGCGACTTTATGGATCATATTGCTCGTCGAATCATTCTGAACCATGATGCCATTCAAATAGGTTTGAATAGACAAGCGGTGGGGATCGGGTATTTCATCAACGGTTGTCAGGCAGGGCCCAAATGCGCCGGTCTGCCGCCAGTTTTTCCCGGCGGTAAACCAGGCATGCTGCCAGTCGCGTACCGATCCATCCATATAGCAGCTATAGCCGGCAACATGGCTCAGGGCAGCGTCGGTCTCGATATTCATACCCGGTTTGCCAATAATAACGGCCAGTTCGCCTTCATAATCAAATTCATTAGATAGCGCGGGTTTTAATATCGGCGTTGCATGCCCGGTTTGCGAGTCAGGGAAACGAACGAAAAGGGTCGGTGCATCGTTGGTTTCAGAAAACTCTTTTCTTTTTTCCGCATAATTCATACCGACGCAGATAATTTTCCCAGGGCTTTCAATAACGGGTAAAAAAGTAATATCAGCCATCATAATATCGACCGGATAATTAACATACTGCCCGGCAATCTCAATGGCGCCCCACTGCAACAAGTCCTTCAGCGTACTATATTGATGACCAATTTTGCCACCCAGGTCAATAATGCCTGTCTCCGTCAAAATTCCATAACTCTTACGACCATGATGAACATAGCTTGCTAATTTCATGATGACACCTTACTAACATTGAATTTCTTTGCTCACGCCATTGGATATGACGTGAGTAATTTACTTCGCTACAAAGAATTTAAGACTCAACCGGAACCATGGCTTTTGTTTCGCTGGAAGACAAATACGTTGCAACCACCGCACCCACGGCCAGTAGCGCAATAATGAATCCCGTCATCCCCTGCCAGCCCATAGAGTGGAAAACAAAACCGTTCACGAAACCAATCACTGAGCCGCCCATGTAGTAGAAGAACAGATACAGCGCGACGGCCTGGCCTCGTGCATGCGTTGCATTTTTACTTACCCAACTTAAGCCAATGGAGTGACAACCAAAGAAACAGCCGGTAAAAACAACCGCGCCGATAATAAAGGTGACGACGTTAGAGGTTAAAGTCAGCAACATTCCCAGCGCCATCATTACAAACAGCGCGCGCAGGACTCTCATACTGCCGTATTTTGCGGAAAGGCGTCCCGCCTGAGGGGCGGTGAAAAAGCTCAAGGCAAAGCTAAAGGAGAGCAGGCCCGCATTCGCCGGAGAAATATGAAACGGTTCGCCTTTCAGGAAGAAAGCCAGGTAGTTATAGAGAGAGGTAAATACCCCAAAAATGATAAAGCTAATCACAAAAGCTAACGCCAGTTTTTTATTTTTAAAGTGAGATGCAGCGCCTTTCACTACACGAAGAACGTTAAGGTTTTGCGTTGGCTTAAAGTTCCGAGACGTCGGGAGCAAAAAGTTAACCAGCAAAGCAACCAAAATCAGGCTGATCGCAAAACCATAGAAAATGGTGTTTATTGAGATATGGTCGATCAGCTGGCTGGCCACAATACGCCCGGACATCCCTCCCATCGAGTTACCAAAGACGAAGTATCCAGTGACCACCCCAGCCACCACCGGCGCGACCTCCTCGCTGATATAGGCGGTTGCGGCAGCAGCGATACCGCTGAGCGCCAGACCAATGACCGCACGCAGAGCCACCAGCATCGCCCATGATTCGACAAGAGGACAGAGCATCGTCAGCAGTCCGCCAAGTAGCAGCGAAACGATAATTAATTTTTTTCTGCCGTAATGATCGGACAGCGTCCCGGTGAATAATAATCCTATCGCCAGAAGCGCCGTTTCTGCAGAAAGAATGATACTCACCTGACTAACCGGCACATCATATTCGACGGCCAGAACCGGTAACAGAGGTTGAATAAAAAAAAGTGAGGCTAATTCTGCAAGGCCGGATAGCGCCAGGGCCAGGATGATCCGAATATAATTACTGACCTTGACGGGAGCAGAATTAAGCTGGTTATCTTTCGTATGGGTTATAGCCATAAAATCCTCGACATTATTTTTTTAGGTACAGAGTTATGTAGCAACTACACGCTAGAGGACATCAGTACTTCATCGCATTAATGATATAAAATATTTATAACTCCTCCGCTAAAACATATTCCGGGACGCAAACCGTGCCTTCAAATAATTTACGGGAGGTTCTAATCACTGCGGCACGTGTTTTCTCAATGTCATTTCCCTCTTTAAGTAAAGATACGGAAATTTTCCCGCTTGGATGTTCAATATTAATTATATTGGTATACGGCGTCCTGGGCTGATCGGCCACAATGTGATGGGCTACCGACCCTTCAATTATGGTGGCCGTTGCTATGCCGATAGACCCCGTGATAGCCAGAGATTTATGGCAGGTATGAGGCATAAAATAACGAACTCTGATAGTCCCGCCTGCGCCGGGTTCACTCAGCAGAACCGGTTTTGGGATCACTTTATCGGCAACATCGCCCAGCCCCATTTTCGCACCCGCCTTACGCCGAATCGTTTCCAGCTTAGTCATAAAGGCGCTGTCAGCATCAAGGTCGGCCGGTGATTCGTCTCCTCTTTTTCCCATCCGCTCTGCCCTAATCAGCACCATCGGCATCGCCATATCGATGCAGGTGACTTCCACATCATCAATCACATCGACGACGTTACCGGTTGGCAGCAGCTTTCCCGTCTTGCATCCAGCGGAGTTAAGGAAAGTCAGGCCAATCGGCGCGGCGCAGCCCGGAACGCCATCAATGTGCGTATCGCCTTCATAGTTGACATAAAAATTCGGCGTTTGTACTTCCGCATCTACCAGCGTACCGGTATTCAGGTTGCGAATTCGCACTGTCGTCACCGGACTTTGCGCCTTAACAAGGCCTTTTTCAATCGCAAAGGGTCCTACGGCACAGAGCATGTTACCGCAGTTGGGCGTGGTATCGACGCGACGCTCGTTGACCATCACCTGGACAAATAAATAGTCAACATCAGCATCCGGACTGTCCGAGGGGCTAACAATAGCGACTTTACTGGTTTGGGGGCTGCCGCCGCCAATACCATCAATTTCAAGTTCGTGACCCGCGCCCATTAAGCCCAGCAGCACAGCATCGCGTTCTTCAATTTTTGTCGGTAAATCACTGGCCAGAAGCACCGGGCCTTTCGAAGTACCGCCACGCATCAGTACACAAGGAATCTTTAACATTATGTTTCTCGTTTCACGCATTGATAAGAGCAATGTCAGGATTCCACAGACGAATACATAATGCTAATGCCAATAAAACCAACCATTAATACGTTTTGCGTATAAATAGCGGTTAGGTTAGTGTGTTTGCATCGCGACAAAGTCTGGAGTGAAATCTTATGCTGCACGATCTTCAAGGTATACAAGCGTTTGTTAAAATTGCAGAAATTGGATGCTTCACAAGAGCATCACATTTTCTTCACACATCCCAACCGGCGTTAACGCGGCGGATCAAAAAACTTGAAGAGCAGCTTGGAGCTACGCTATTTGAACGGACAACCAGAAACATCAAACTCACGGCTGTAGGCAGAGAGTTTTTACCTAAGGCAAAGAATTTAATAGATTTTTATGAAAGCTCAATCCTGAGTATTAAAGAAATGGCCACTCATCAAAGCGGTGTCGTCACCCTGTCCTGTCTCCCCACCGCAGCGTTCTATTTCCTCCCCTCCGTCATCAGGGACTATAACAACCACTATCCCAATATCCGTATCCGAATCCTCGAGCACAGCGCCAGCGATTGTCTTGAAGCTGTCTTAAACGGTGACGCAGATTTCGGCATAAACATGATAAACATCACACATCCCAATATTGATTTCTCGCCGCTGGTCAATGAGCCTTTCGTATTAGCCTGCCGACGGGATCACGAACTGGCGCAGAAGTCGCTGATCTTGTGGGAAGACCTGGCCAACTTCAGGCTTATTGGCGTTAGACGCTCAAGCGGTAACCGCTCTCTGATCGATCAAGCGCTGGAGAATATGGACTGGAAGCCCAACTGGTTCTATGAGGTCAGGCATCTGTCGACATCGCTGGGTATGGTAGAAGCAGGGCTTGGCGTGGCAGTGGTTCCCAGTCTGGCCATGCCGACCGATGAGCATCACATTCTTGTCAGCCGTCCACTCGTTGAGCCGGTTATTCGCCGCACGCTCGGTCTCGTGCTGCGCAGAGAAACGGCGCTTAGCCCTGCAGCGGAAAAGTTCAGGGAGATGCTATTACAACTCTGGTCACAGGATACAAGCAGCCCGTGGATAGGGAAATTTACCCGCTAAAGCCGTTTTCATCTTCTGCACTCTATCGCCAGACGCTGCGTAAGGGGCACGGCGATATCATTCTCAGGCCGGGACGCTCGTCGGGCAAATATTGCCGCTCTTTGATGAGCCTGCCGGTCAGAAGTGATACTTTTAACAACCCCGCAAGCCATGACTCCCACCCGTTCGGTGTTTTTAAATTCGGCGACAGGAATAAACCACCTTAGAACGATAGCGTATTGAGTTATCAATAATCTGTGCAACACGCCATGATTAAGCTAAACAGCTTAGGTATCAGTAAATAACGTTCGGGCATGAGTTAAACCAGAAGAACAATAATGCACTGATAACAAACTCCGTCATCGTGTTCGCGTAATACATTGTTTTCAGAAATGACTTTCTCATCAGGGTAAAAATATGCCAGGAAAAATTCATAGATACGCATTGCCCACACGCAGATGTAAAAGTGGGGCTCGGCCATAGTCGTGATGAGCTAACCGATATGATGTACAACACGCTGAAGATCAACGGTATGACGGACGGCGCCCTCTGCGACTCATGGTCACCCGCGGCAAAAAGCTCACGCCAAATCAGGACCCGCGCTTTATCCTCGGTGGCGCTACTATCGTCTGCGTAGCGGAATATAAGGTTGTTGATGAACAGGCCAAACGGCGAGGCCATGCCTTGTTCACCTCGACCTATCGTACCAGCGCGCCGGATTTCTTCGATTTGCGTCTTAATTCCCACAGCCGCCTGCACTAGATTCAGACGCTATTGCCGGTGCAGATGAAGCGCTGATGATGGACCCTCATGGTTTCGTCGCCAGCTGCCACTCCACCAATTTTTTCTCGTATGCCGGGGCAAACTGTGGACCTCACACGGCCTGTACTGCTTTAACGGTATTACCCACCGCACGATCTTGTCGCTGGCGCGCCGGCAGGGCATCGGCGTGCAGGAAAGATCCTTTAGCCTTGTCTAAGCATTCACTGCTGACGAAGCTTTGTCACCGGAACGCTGGCAGGTATTACCCCGGTGAGCAGGCTCGACGGCAGGCGCTTCGACCTCAACGAAAATCCCGTGACCCAATGCATCAGCGGCTGGTATCAGGATTATTTACAGCAGGTGGAGTCGCCGCCCACCGACAATCGCCGGACGAAAAAAAACCCGCAGAGATAGCGCGGGTCGATTTAAATTCAAATCCATTGACTGCAAGTAACATCACAATAACCGAGCGTTATTTTATGACTTGTGTCACAAAAACATCACCCCCTGTTCGGGGGGGATGCTAACTTCTACCCGGCCTCCCTTTATCCGTCCCGAGCGCAAGGTGAAGGGCATAAGGGCATGAAATGGCGACGCCTGCGTATTTCTGTTTCATGCGCAACTGAGATGGCCTGAGGATTTTTGCTTTTTTCGAGGCCGGATGTAAGAATCGACGTACGTTTTTGATGGGTTAACGCGTTCACTCATGCCGCCCACCGCTGGGGCATGGATATCGGTACCGGGATAACATTGCGTCTGCATCGTTGCGATGCCCGCCCGACATATCAACTGCTGACTGCTATCTACCAGAGCCCTCTGTATTACTACCTTCAACGGGAAACAGTATGAAGCCAAAACAAGCGGAAATTATCCGCCATTCTATGTCCCTGTTTAACAAAGAGGGGTATCAGTCGCCGAGTATTGACCGAATTTCGGAGAACGCGGGCATCTCCAAAATGACGTTCTACCGCTACTATCCGGATAAAGAGGCGCTCATTCTTGATATTTTACAGCAGAAAGAGTGTGAGTTTATGCAGGCGCTGCAGGACATTACCGCGGATAAGCCCACGGGGCGTGAGAAGCTATTTGCCGTCTTTGAATACTACAATAACTGGTTCACCTGTGCGGATTTTCACGGCTGCATGTTCACCCGCGCCCTGTTTGAATACGGGACCTCGTCTCCCGCTATCCGAACGATATGTTCACAGTTTAAATCGCGCCTCTACCAGTTTTTCCGCGACATCCTCATCGGGCTATTAAAACCAGAGCCTGCGGAACGGGTGGCGATGATGATGCTTATGCTGATTGATGGCGCGATTGCCGCCCAACAGGCCGAGTCATCGGAGTGCCGGGAGATCCCTCCCGGAATAACGGCCTGGAGCGCGGCGAAAGCGCTTATCTATTCAGAGGGCGGCACCCTCTGATTCGCGGTCAGCGAGCGTGCGTAACGCCTCCAGCAGACAATCGTAATAATCGCAGCAAGTCTGAAGACGCAGCGCTGCGCCAGAGTAGACCTCTTCCAGCGCAGCCGGATTTTTATTGCCGATCGGTACGATAACGTTATTCAGCCATCCATCCGCATGGCCGATATCAACCTCGATATGCTCTGAGTAATAATGGACGTCGCGATCCGATAGCCCGATACGGCGGCATCCTGCCACCAGCTTCTGGTACTGCGGCG
Source organism: Klebsiella sp. BDA134-6 (assembly GCF_015601345.1). Lineage (NCBI taxonomy): Bacteria > Pseudomonadati > Pseudomonadota > Gammaproteobacteria > Enterobacterales > Enterobacteriaceae > Klebsiella > Klebsiella sp. BDA134-6. Next base: position 2,119,875 of record NZ_CP064784.1, on the reverse strand, counting down.
GATCCAACAGTTCCGTCATCGCCATGACGCCAAGCGATTTGTAGTAATGCTGACGGTTAACGCCACCCAACATAAACGCGTTGTAGCCAGCGAGCCCCTGCCAGTCGTACAGATGGGCAAAATGGTTTTCAGGCAACGCAATATCCCTTCGCTTCAGTAAATCCTTATACAGATTAACGTGCGTGATCTCCTGGCTGCCCTGGCCTATTTCATCCCAGAGATTCTGGGCAATCTCTGCGCGCGTTTCAGGCAGAGAACCGACCAGCCCCATTGCCACCAGATCGAAAAACAGCAGATTCAGCGCGCTATCGCTTTTGAAGAAATAGTCTATTTGCGTAACGGAAGCAGAAGCAGCGAGAAAATCAAACAGAGGATGGTGCGAGGCCGGGTGTTTCTGACAGAGGTCACGAAGTTCCTCAACGATATTGCCGGCGTTAAGCGCGGGTATCGGGAATGCGAACCGTTTTTTTTCCACCCGTAGCCATTCTGACTCGATGTAGCTTCTAATCCCGCAGAGCAAGGGATGGAACTGGTTTTTTGCCGCTGCCGATAGCGGCTCCGCCAGCCATGCCTGGTACAGTTTAAACAGCGCGCCGTGGGCACGCTTTTTAGCCTGCGGATCGTTGGCGGTAAAAGCTTTGATGCAGGTGTTTTCGGTCAGGTACCAGACTCTGTCGGCCAGTAGCGGATTGGCCGTAAGTTTTAGTGAAAGCGCGTTGCTGTGGAGAAGCTGGTCAATCATGTCATCCAGAGAGAGCCTGGCCATTGCGGAATGCTGTTCATTCCCGGTGAAACCATTTTCTGTCTTACGCATCGATTTATCCCTGTATAATGCATGGTATAGATACGTTATCGTACAGATATATATGCTGCAATCAGATTTTTTGCACATGCGTAACAAATTTTTAATTATTTGTTTTTTAAACAAAAAATATCAAAAACCAAAATAATAATAAAATTTAATTGATATATTAAAAAAAATAAAGTTACCATTTAGTACAGTTCGAAGCGATGCAAGGAATCAGCATGCCTTACCTGTTACTCACGCTGGCGGCCCTGTTTTGGGGAGGGAATTATGTCGTAGGGCATATTCTCGTTCAGGGCGCGGACCCGATCCTGATGACCGAAGCGAGATGGGCGTTGACCGCGATACTGCTGGTATTGCTCTATCAGCGGCAAATCCGCGACAGTCGCCTGCTGTTCCGCCAAAATGCGCCAACGCTGCTGATTTTAACGCTGTGCGGGCAGGTAAGTTTTCCCTTAACTCTCTATATTGGCCTGCAGTCGACTTCGGCGCTGAACGCAGCGATTTACATGTCTGCGACCCCCTGCATGGTGCTTATTATTAATCGGTTGATTTTCCGCGACCGGGTGTCGGCGCGTAACTGGTGGGGGGTACTTTTTAGCACCGCAGGCGTCCTGCTGCTGCTTCTGCACGGCAATCTGACCAACGCTGAGGGGCTAAAAGGCTTTAGCCAGGGCGATCTGTGGGCAATGGGGTCCGCGCTGAGCTGGGCGGTATATTGCTCTCTGTTACGTAACAAAGATCGTCGTATCCCCGCCAACGCTTTCGTCGCCGTCAGTTCGCTTCTCGGTGCCCTTATTCTGCTTCCGGTGGTGATTTTCTGGCTGTGGCGGCATCCCGCGACCTCATTCGCTTCGTACCACGATATCGCTTTCCTGACCGGACTGGCGTACCTGGTTATTTTCCCCTCATGGCTAGCCTACTTATTCTGGAATAAAGGCATCGCGGCCATTGGCGCCACTCGCGGGGAAATTTATACCCATATTATTCCGCTATCTGGCGGCATATTAAGCATTCTGTTTTTACACACCCAGCCGCACCTCTATCACTTACTGAGCACGCTGCTAATTTTGACCGGGATCGCTATTTGTTCACTCGCTAAAAAAACAGCACCGCATTAAAAATAATAACGCCACGTTTTAATCAATATTAACCGAAGAGTTTAACATGCTCAGGATATACTTATACCTTATTCTCGCCGCATCGGTTTCCGCGCTGGCGACAGATATGATCGTGCCGGCGCTACCTCTGTTACAAAAAGCGTTCCACAGCGATTATTCATCTATTCAGTTAACCATTAGTGGTTTTCTGGTGATATACGCCTGTAGCCAATTATTATCAGGGTTTATCGGCGAAAAGCTGGGTAAATTACGCGTGCTGACGGCCAGCTTTTTGCTTTTCCTGGCGGGGAGCCTCCTCTGTTTTATGGCCGATAGTTTATCAATGCTGTTGGCCGGCAGAGCATTACAGGCCGTGGGCGCCGGGGCAGGACCGGTTCTGTCTAAAGCCATCGCCAAAGAGACGTTTTCTCCCCTGACGCTCAAGCGCGCCCTTTCCGATATTTCTTCCGCCAGCGCGGTGGTTCCGCTTATTGCGCCGCTGGCCGGCGCCGCAATCCTCGGCCATCTGAGCTGGAACCATATATTCCTCGTTATGGCCCTGTTTAGCGTCGTTACCCTCCTGCTGTCTCCGCGCCGCCTTGGGCATCGCGATAGCGCTGCGGCGCCCTCTTCTTCCGGGTTTATCACGCCGGCATTTATCCAGGGAACGCTGCTGGTTTCGCTGATCCTGAGTTCGCTGTTTTGCTATATCTCGCTGTCGCCGGCCATTTTTATGCAGCAGCTTGGGCTGAGCACAATGCACTACTCGCTGCTGTTTTCCGCTTCCGTGTTGTTTTTTATTATTGGCAATCAGTTCTCAAAATTTGAGCGCATAAATAACCCCTGGATTTTGTTTATCATCAATGCGCTGGCGGTCACCCCATTTATTATCGGTAGCCACTCACTCATATTATGCATCGCTGGATCGATGATTTTTAATTTCAGCCTTGGCGCCTATTACCCGACCGCCAACTTTATCGCACTGCAAATCAAAGGTACTAAAACCGGTATTGCGGCATCGGTCACCGGTTTTATTCAAACAGTCTGCGCCGGCGCCATCAGCTATTTCGCTGTAAAACTCACAGACACCGGCCTGGGGTTTGACAGAACCCTCGGCACGAGCACGTTAACGCTGGCAATTTTATCTCTTCTGGTAGTCACGACAATGAAGGTAACGCAATGGAAAACTGGCAAAAAAGGAAAATAGATAGATCGCTAAAATATCAAACCAGGGTGTTCTCTGAACATATTAATGAACTGGTGGTAGCCAAAAGGGATGGCAAGGTCATTACCCTCGACGATGGCAGAAAAATGGTGGAGTTTGTCTCATGCTCCTATCTTGGGCTGGAGACTCATCCGGCGCTGAAAATAGCGGTTATCGACGCGATTGAGCGTTTTGGCGTGCAGGTTTCCGTCGCCAGAACGCGGGTAAAAGTCGATCTATTCCCGCAGCTGGAAGCGCGACTGAATCAAATCATGCATGGGGCTCATACCCTGACGTTCAACGCGGTGACGCCCTGCCATATCGCGGTATTACCGCTGCTGGCGTCCGGGACGCTGCCGCATTTTACGTTCAGTAAAAAACCCTATTTTATTATGGAGAAGACCGCCCACGCGACGCTGCAAATCAACCGTGGTCTTTTACAGCAGTTCGGGGACGTCGTCAGAATTGATTTCCAGGATACGCCGCGGATCGAAGAGGCCTTTCGCTATGCCGCCAGCCAGGGACTGACGCCGATATCGGTATCAGACAGCGTAGGCTCCATGGGCGGAGTCGCCCCGGTCACGCAGATTGTCCGCCTGGCGCATCAGTATGACGGCTACGCATATATAGACGATGCGCATGGCACCTCTATCTACGGCGACTACGGTTCGGGATATGTGATGGCATGCCTAGGCCATCGGCTTGACGAGCGTATTATTATCGCCGGATCGCTGTCTAAAGCTTTTGGCTCGCACGGCGGATATATCGCCTGTCACGCCGCAGAAACCATCAATTTTATTAAGACCTATGGCACAACCTACGCCTTTGGCGGACCGCCGTCATTGCCAGGGATTGCCGCCTGCGTAGCCGCCGCCGACCTCCACCTGGACGGCACCGTCGCTGCCCGCCAGGAGAAGTTACAGAATGTCATTCGCTATTTTGACGAAGTTTTCGGCAAGACCGAAATCGTAAACCGGGGTACCACGATGCCGATTCGGGGGATCCTGATTGGTAACGAAGATCTCGCCATCACGATGTGCAAAAAGCTGCACGATCGCGGCTTCGCGACGACCGTGGCGATGTATCCGACCGTTGAAGAAGGGCACGCCATTTTGCGCTGCGCTTTATCAGCTCTCCACGAGAGCGGGCAAATCGACGACTTCTATCGAAACTTCAGAGAATCACTGGCTGAAGCCACGAAATAAATAGCTGCTGCCGGCCTGCTTCGTCAGGCCGCTTACGGACACTCATTCATATGAAAGGAACAGGGTTCCCTCTGCGCGGAACGTCTCTCATGGTGGCGACCATTATCGGCGGCGGCATGTTCGCGTTGCCGATCGCGTTCGTCCACGTATGGTTTTTAAAAGGCCTGCTGATCCTCTCGGCAACGGGCATATTGATGCTGATGACGGGGCTAATCCTCGTTGACATCACGATGCGATTTCCTCCCGGCGCCAGCTTTCATACTTTCACCAGCGCGCTGCTCGGCCCCGCCGCCAGCGTTATCATCGGGGTAGCCTTCTGCTTTGTGCTCTACCTACTGACCTACGCGTACATCTCAGGCGCCGCGTCAATATTGCGCGATCTCTTACCGCCCGATGCCAGGGGCCGCAGCTGGCTGCCGATAATACTGCTGTCGCTGACGACCTCGGCGATCCTGTGGGCAGGCGGCAGATTACCCGGCTATATCCTCTCCGGCCTTATCGCCGCCAAGTTCACCCTGTTTTTTCTGCTGTTCGCCGGTGCCGCGGGTGGCGTAAAGCCGCTCAGATTGTTCGACATCTCCGCCAGCACGCCGCTCGGGTATTACCTGCCGATCGTGCCGGTCTGTATTATCGCTTTTGGCTTTCATGGCAGCGTGCCCTCCCTGAGCAGAATGTACAGACTGGATAATCATCGCGCGGTTACCCGCTCTCTCTATTACGGCTTTGCGGTTTCACTGATCGTCTACGCTTTCTGGCTGACGCTGACCATGGGCGCGCTCACGCCTCAGGCGATCCAGCATGTCAGCGACCAGGGCGGGAACATCGGGGCCTTCATTACCGCCCTTAATATCCACCAGACCACCTCGGCGACCCGCCTGACGCTGGTCTCCTTTGGGTGTATTGCCGTTTTAGCCTCACTGATGTCGGCCTCAATCGGCTTGAGTGATTATCTTGAGGATATACTGAATAAAATCAGCCGCCGGGGATCGCGCCCGCTGGCAATATTTCTGACCTATTTCCCTCCTGCTCTGGCCTGTATTTTCGCCCCACAAGGATTTTTATCTGCTCTCGCCTTTGCCGGCATTTCACTGGTGCTATGGAGTATATTATTGCCGCCTTATTTACTCATTAAGGCCAGGCGCTCCGCCCTGCCGCCGGTATATATTTTCCCGGCCAGCAATGTCCTTCTGAAAATGATGATTATCGTCGGCGCCCTACTCTGGCTACTGATGATTTACGCTTTTCTTTAGTAGATATGCATCGCAAGGTCAGTAAAAAATGCTTCAGCTGGGCCATCAAATCCCGGCACAGACGACAAGCGGCAAAAAGCCTGAGCATGGGAAACGCTTAATCAGCTCCCGCATACTCAGACCAGTGACCAAAAAAAAGAGCGGTTATCATTCAGGGGGCCAGGCTTCTTAGAATCAACGAGGAGAGAATGACCGCTGCCGTCGGCGCCGCTTCAAGGTTAAACTGCAGCTGAACAGGGTTAATGAAGGGGCACATCACCATGTATATCGCATAGGTTGCCTCGTCAAGAGGGGTTTTCCTCTCGAACTCGCCGGCCTGCCTGCCTTCGACAACAATGCTTTCAATCAGCTTTAACAGGCGTTCCGCATACCTTTCCGTTGATGGCCACTTCTCCCGGGAGGCGACGGCGGCAATGTCATAGAGCTTACGATCGTGGAAAAACAGTTCGCTTCCCGCTTCGGTGAGCGCGCGAAACAGGCGGCGTAATTTTTCGCTGGCTGATGGCGCATCCGCCACCGCTGCAAGTACCGCCGTCATGATCGTCTCCAGGCGGTTAGCGCAGATCACTTCGCCGATAGCCTGTTTGGAATCGAAAAACTTATAGATGTAGGCCTTTGAAAAACCGATAGATTTAGCCAATTCCGCTACGGTGGTTTTTTCGTAGCCGTAATGCCCGAAATGCTCAAATGCGGCGTTGACGATTTGCTCCCGGACGCTGTGATCGAGCGGGCCACGTGCTGATGGTACGTTCATTTTTTTAGTCATTCTGTTAGCTTAACGCGGTGGTCTTTGATTGACAAATAGTGACCATTTTATCATTCAGCCACAATTTCGCTTGATGCAAGGTCATATAAAATTGTATCAGACAAAATCGTCCGCCAACAAAAGCATCGGCTCCCCCCGATAAAACTTTATTTCAACCACACCACAGAGGTAAATAAGCGGTAAACGTCACGTCGCCGGCTGCTGTTCAGAAAGGTATTTTTGCCGCCATTTAGCCGGAGATACGCCGTGCATTTTCTTAAAAGCCTTAGAAAAATGCAGCTGATTTTCATAGCCTACGGAAATACCCACAACTTTAATCGCCGTATTGCTGTTTTTGAGAAGGCTGACGGCGATGCTCATACGAAAATTGAGCAAATACTCCTTGGGACCTATACCGTAGGCGCTTTTGAACAACCGGCAAAGGTAGCTACGGTTGATATTGCAGTATGCGGCCAGGCTCTCAACGGTCAGAGGTTCGTGGTAGCGATTTTCAATTTTTTTGATCGCCTTTTGCAGGTGTCTGGTCTTGTCATCACGGAGAGGAGCCCGGTGATCATGCGTATTGCTGATTAAGGTCGAAAAGAAGAGATAGCACAGCCCCTGCACCTTCAGCCGGTGTTCATCGCCATGTTCGATAATGTGCCGCAGGTAGCCGAGGGCGCTGAGGTTGTCATTATTCAGATTGGGTCGGTAAATTGGCGATTGCCGGCTCAGATGGCACTCCGCGAAAATTCTGGCGGCGATCAGCCCATCGACCTCAAGCCACATATAATGCCAGGGATCTTTTTTATCCGCGCAGTAGGTGGTCACATCATGGGGGTGGATCAGAAACCCCTCCCCCGCGACGACAGGAAAAGCGCCGGATTCACTGTAAAAGGTGCCGGTTCCACTTATCACATAATGAAATAGATAATGCTGACGGACAGCGGGGCCATAACGGTGCCCCTTATGACAACTCTCCTCGCCGTACTGGTACAAGTTCAATTCGATATTGTCGGTATGATTGAGAGTAAAAGTCTTGTGCATCAGTAACTCGCGATTTTTTCCCCTCACATTATCAGAGATACCGCCAGTAAAGTCCCCCGGTTCAGTCAGATTCAGAGCTGGCTCACACTTTCTTTGCGACATCATTTTTCGCCATAGCAATATCACATTTAGCCATATTTCCGGGTCACGCCGCAGCGTACAGTCTGCCTGACGAAAACAGCAGGAACGGAGAAATACCATGATTAAAGTGACATTTATGGGCGCGGGCAGCACCATTTTCGCCAGAAACGTACTCGGGGACATTATGGCGACCCCGACGCTGAAGGAGGTGGAGATTGCACTGTACGACATCGACGGCGCGCGTCTCAATGAATCACTCGCCATGTTGAACAATATCAACAGCAATACCAATGCGGGCAGAGCGAAGATCGCCGCTTACCTTGGCGTTGAGAATCGCCGCGCGGCATTGAAAAACGCCCATTACGTGGTGAATGCCATCCAGGTCGGCGGCTACGACCCTTGCACCATTACCGACTTCACTATCGCGAGAAAATATGGTCTCCGGCAGACGATTGCCGATACCCTGGGAATTGGCGGTATCTTCCGCGCACTGCGCACCATACCCGTAATGTTTGATTTCGCGCGGGATATCGAAGCCGTCTGCCCGAACGCCTGGTTACTGAACTACACCAATCCTATGGCCACGATAACCGGCGCTATGCTGCGTCATACGGAGGTGAAAACGGTCGGACTTTGCCACAGCGTTCAGGTCTGCGCTGAAACGCTGTTGAAAAGCGTGGATATGCCAACCGACGACGTGCAATTTCATATCGCGGGTATCAACCACATGGCCTGGCTGCTGGACATTCGCCGCCACGGCGAGGATCTGTACCCGGAAATTAAGCGCCGGGCCAGCGCCCTGCAGGGCAAGCATGATGATATGGTGCGCCATGAAATCATGAAAACTTTCGGCTATTACGTCACCGAATCGTCAGAGCACAACGCCGAATACATGCCTTACTGGATCAAACGCAACTACCCGGAACTGATTGAACGATTCAATATTCCGCTGGATGAATATCCGCGCCGGTGTATTGAGCAGATTGAACAATGGCAGCAGCAGAAAGTGGCGCTGACCCATGACACCAGCCTGACCCATAGCCGTACCCATGAATACGCGTCTTATATCATCGAAGCGATGGAAACCGATCGGCCCTATAAAATTGGCGGTAACGTGCTCAACACCGGTTTGATCACTAACTTACCTTCCGAGGCCTGTGTCGAAGTCCCTTGTCTGGTGGATGGCCAGGGCGTCACGCCATGCTACGTCGGCAACTTGCCTGAGCAACTGGCGGCGCTGAACCGTACCAACATCAATACCCAACTGTTGACCGTCGAGGCGGCGGTTACGCGCAAGCGCGAAGCTATCTACCATGCCGCTCTGCTCGACCCGCACACTTCCGCCGAACTGTCGATCGATGACACCCGCAAGCTGTGCGACGAATTGATTGACGCGCATGGCGACTGGCTTCCCACCTACCATTAATCGCCCTGCTGACCAAATACCTCCTGATAACTCACAAGGCGCGGCTTTTTCCGCGCCGTTCCCCATGGTTACCCAAAGAACAGGAGGTTTTGTATTTTCGGCGCTGTCTGCTTTTCTATTTATTGATAAATCTCTTCGCATCGAGTTATCTGCGGCGGCTTGGCCAGGGCTATCGGAAAGGAGATTAAAATTCAGCTTTGCCCGGGACGTAATAGGTTGTTTTGTTTTTCTTGCGATATTCACCGGGCGGCAAATGGAAATGCCGGGTAAATAATCGGGTGAAAGTTTGCTGCGAGTCATAGCCGTAGCGCAAACCAATACTGTAAATATTCTCATCGGTCTCGCGTAAATCTCGGGCAGCTGAATCCAGCTTTTTATTACGAATGTAGCGCCCCAGGCTCTCTCCTTTATATTGCAGGAACAAACGCTGCAGATACCATTTTGAATAGCCTGAGTAGTGAGCTATCTGTTCTATACGCAGTGGTTTATGTAAGTTATCGTCGATCCAATCAATGATAACGGCGATCACGGATTCAGAAATAAACATGGGGTCTCCTCCTTATGCATTCTCCCGGTATTATCAAGGTGGTTCTGTGGTAATTTTTGCTAAAGCCTCTGATGCTAATCGTGTTGTAATAAGCACAATATTAAGCTGATGGCATTGATAATCCTTTAATTATCAAAGACAGACCATACTCAAAAGCGGTATCCGAATGTGGCTTGACCAACGATTCGATATGGGAAATTTCTGCCGGTATTTTTGATAACTTTTTATTATCATTACCGTACGTTCGCGACTGTTCCTCTAATACGCACCCCAAAGTATATTCGCTAATCGCAAGTAATATCATTGCGGCTTCAGCCTCACTGAAACCGGCTCGGACAAGATAAACCAGCTTTGGATAAAAGGTTTCTCCTCCCACCCGGGTCGGCGAAGTCCCTGCATGTAACAGAGCGCCGTCCCGATGGGCGAGCAGAGCGCGGCGGAAACTACGTGCGTTATCCGCCAGCCAACTTGTCCATTCCGAAGTTTCTTCGGGCACAGCTAGCGCATGGTGTTTGGCTAAAACAGCTGAAGCCATTTCTTCCAGCAAATTGGCCTTGTTTTTGAAATGCCAGTACAACGTCGCGGATTCCACGCCCAGTTTTTGTGCCAGTTTACGGGTCGTCAACGCTTCCAGACCGACTTCATCCAAGAGAGCTAATGCTGCCTCAATCACCTGATCTCGTTGAATTTTCGCCATGATATTGATCCTGTTGTTAATCCATTTACCCGTGCCAGCGGCCTGTGAAGAGACATTTTGTCTGACCCCGGCGCCTGACGGAAACTTTAATGCAAATTACTCTATCAATGATAGATAAATTGATCAATGATAGATTTCTTCGCTTATCGTCTGTTAGGGGGCTTTTTATGAATATCCATCAAGACAAGCTGGTCAAGGAAACAACCCATCCGCGACCGACAAATGCCATACCGCCAGTGTTGTGGATGCAGGCAGCCATTATCACGCTGGGAGCTTTTTCCACCATGCTTTCATCAACGATGCTCAGCGCGGCGCTGCCCGCCATGGCCATCGGCCTGGGGGTGCCGGACTCGGCAATACAATGGATAGCAACAGCGTATCTTATGGCCCTTGCGGCAGGCGTTCCGCTGAGCGCCTGGGCCGTCAGACGCTTTGGCGCTACGCAGCTTTGGCTCTATGGGCTGATGTTATTTGCGATCTTCTCGGCAGTTTGCGCCCTTTCCCCACGTTTCGAGGTGCTGCTTGCCGCAAGGATAATGCAAGGTCTGGCAGGCGGATTACTCGTACCAGCGGGGCAAACTATTCTTGGTCTGGTCGTCGGACGCGAACGCCTGGGGCGGGTCATTGGCACGATTGGCGTCGCCATCGTCATTGCCCCCTTATTGGGGACATCGCTTGGCGCACTCCTGCTTGAAAGCTGCGGATGGCGAGGGTTATTTTGGATCACCGTGCCCTTCTGCCTGTGTGCCTATCTTGCCGGATGGAAGTTGCTTCCCCGTCCGACCATAAAAAATGACAGGCCTCTCTCGTTGGACTGGCTGGGGCTGGCGCTGGTCTTTTGCAGCCTGCCGATACTGATGGAAGGCATGAAAGAGCTCAGCCTGAATAGCGGCAAATATGGCTGGAACGCCATCATGCTCAGCGTGGGCGCCCTGTTCACCTGCTTGTTTATTTATCGCTCTTTGCGCATTGAATCCCCCTTACTTCATCTCGGGCTTTTCAAACATCGGGGCTTCGCTCTATCTGCCATATTGATGACTATCGGCGGCGCGGTGAATTTTGGCGGGCAGTTCCTGCTTCCTTTATATTTCCGCGACGTTTGCCATAAAACACTGGCTGAAGTGGGCTTGCTTCTTACTCCTCAGTTAATCGGTTCGGCGATAGGATTTCCGGTGGCAGGCTACTTTTCTGATAAGTTGGGGCCACGCGCGGTGCTGATCGTGGGCGGCTTACTCGCGGCATTTGCCACCCTGCCGCTGGGGATGATTGATGCGGAGAGTCACTATACGCTTGTGGGTGGCGCAATCGCCGTCAGAGGGTTCGGTTTAGCCCTGGCGACGGTACCCGCTATGGCAGCGGGCATGGCGATGGCTGGCAGCCGTCATGTCGCTGATGCCGCGCCTATTCTTAACATCCTCCAGCGTATTGGCGCGATGGCGGGAACGGCATTGATTACCGCGAGCTACCTCCAATTCGCTCCGACTAATGGGAGCTTAACCGCTTTTCACCACGCCGGATGGATACTTACCGCTGGGGCCGTACTGCTCGCGCTTTGCGCATTTTTTATGGTGAATCATTCCGCTTTAACAACGCAGGAAGAATAAAAGTTTAATCAGAAAATTTATCGTATTCAGACCCGATCCCAACACCTGCGGGTTAAATTTGTAGAGATGGACTTCGTTGCCTGCAAAATAAACAATTCGGAGCGGCTGATAAGCCGTCATGCCGGTCCGCTGCGAAACCGACCGGCATGACGCATTCTCCGTGACTAAATCGCGCCGATCAATCCGCCATCAACCCGAATCACCGCCCCGGTAATGTAGCTGGCAGGCTGGCTTGCCAGAAACGCAGCGGCGGCGCCGTACTCCTGCGGTTCACCGTAGCGCCCGGCCGGAATGCTCATACGACTCTTTTCGGCGACCGCTTCCGCACTGCTGTTTTCCCGTTGCGCCCTGAGTGCGTCCAGCTGCCCCACGCGGTCGGTGGCGATGCGCCCAGGCACCATCACATTCACCGTCACGCCGTCGCCAGCCACTTCACTGGCGAGAGTTTTCGACCAGCCGAGCAGGCTCATGCGCAGCGCGTTCGACAGGGCGAGGCCAGGAATGGGGGTAATCACGCCGGATGACGTGGTGGTAATAATGCGTCCCCAGCCGCGGCTGCGCATGGCGGGCAGGAGTTTATCGGTGAGCTGAATCAACGAGGCGACCATCACTGAAAACTGCTGTTGCCAGACTGCGCCACCTGTCCCCTGCGCCGATGCGGGCGGCGGGCCACCGGAATTATTGACCAGAATATCGATATCGCCCCACTGCTGGCGAATATCGGCAATCACCGTATCGAACCGCTCCGGGGCGGCCAGATCCAAAGGCCAGGCGCGGGCAGTGCCGCCCGTCTGGGTAATACGCTCCACCGTTTGCGCCAGTTTATCAGCATTGCGGCCGGTGACCGCCACTCTCACGCCTTCCTGCGCCAGCGAAAGGGCAATAGCCTGCCCAAGTCCGCTTCCGGCCCCGCACACCAGCGCCACTCGTTGTTGTATCTGCAAATCCATAAATGCTCCTGATTGTATTTTCAGAAGCAATATGTGCAAGAGCGATGCCAGCTATGCGCGACCGTTTTTGACATTGACCTGGTCAAACGCGTATTGCAGGTGTTTTCTCATCAATTCCGCCGCCTGTTCCTGCTTGTTCTCTCGCAGGGCATCGATGATAGCAACGTGCTCTTCGCACCACTCTTTTACGCGGCGCTTATTGTGATAGCTGCCAAATTCCAGCAAACGGCGCAGCCGGTTTTGTTGCTGGATAGCCTGTAGCACAAACAGATTGCCGCTGGCTTCCGCCAGCAACTCGTGGAATGCAGCGTCGGTTTCGAAAATCTCTTTTGCCGGAACCTGCGTAATGTCCGGGTGGGTAATAAGGCGCAGATGCTGGGCGCGCAGACGTTTAAGCATCTGCCTGTCAACATGCAGGTTAGGTGTCAGCAGCGCCGTCGGTTCAATCATCAGGCGAAAACCGTAGCTGTTGCGCAGGGCGACATCAGAGTTGAGGGTTTGCAGGAAGCGCCAGCCGTGCCCCGCATTACGCGCAATCAGACCATCCTCCGATAGCTTCACCAGTGTACGGGTCAGCACACCGCGATCGACTTCATAGCGCTGGCTGATTTCAGTCTGGGTAAACGATTCCGGCAGCACGCCCGCAATACGGTCATGGACCAGCTGTTCGTAGAGCTTCTGGTCATTGCTCTTGGACTGCTCAATCTCCAGCAGCTCCAGCTCATTGCTGCGTTTAAGCAGGAAAAATCCCTGGTTTGGACGCGCTTCAACCGCCCCCATTCGGGTCAGTTCTTTTAACCCGGCGCGCACCGGCGTACGCGAAACCCCCAGTGCATCGGCAAGATGTTGCTCGCGTAAATGATGACCTGGATCGAATTTTGCTTCAGATATCAGGTCGAGTATTTGCCGGGCTATCCGGCGACTGCTCGCAGTGGAGTCAGGCTGCATGGAGAACGCTTCCCTGAAATGCATTGTTGTGGTCGATATATACAATATCATGCACAACAAATTGCAGCAAAACAAAGCAAGGACTGCACGATTAACGTGCAATATGCACCAGGATGAGACGCTTTCTTCACATGTACAATTGTATTTATTGACACATTAAATTCAATTTAGACCTTAACCAGGAGACGACTATGTCCAGCAATTCTTTACTGTTTCGCCACGTGCGTACCTTGATGTTCGCGCTGACCGCCCTCCCGCTGGTGGGCCATGCTGCGGTGGAAACCATCGCCCCGGGCAAGTTGACCTACGGCACGGCGGCGACGTTTATGCCTTTTGAATTTGTGAAAGAGGGCAAGCTCACCGGCTTCGATATCGACCTGATTAACGCGCTAAGCAAAGAGATCCGGCTGACGCCTGCGCCGATGCCGATGGAGTTCAAAGGGCTTATCCCAGCACTGCAAGGGAAACGCCTCGATATCATCAACTCCGCCATGTACGTCAACCCGACCCGTGCCGCGCAGGTCGACTTCGTGCCCTACCTGAAGATCGGCAGCCGCGTGGTGGTGAGCAAAGGTAATCCGGCAAAAATCACCGGACGCGACCTGAGCCTCTGCGGTAAAAATATCGCCGTAACGCTCGGGGGGATCGAAGAGAGCCAGGCCCGGGCAGACAACCAGCGCTGTCTGGACGCCAAAAAACCGGCCATTAACGTCATGACCTTCCCCGCCGCTACCGACTCCGCCGTTGCCGTCTCCCAGGGCCGCGCCGATGCTGAATTCCTCTCCACGCCGGGGACCGTCGCCCTGCTAACCGAAAAAGCGGGCATGTTCGAAGCGGTTGGCGATGAGTTCGAGGCAGATACCCACATCGCGTTTGCCGTGCGTAAAGGCGATAGCGAAACCCAGGCTCTGCTGGAAAAAGGTCTCCAGGGCCTCGTCAAAAATGGCACCTACAAGCAACTGATACAGAAATGGAACTTCCCTGATTCCGTTGCTCTTTTCTAACCCGTCTCGCCATTAACCGGAGAACGCTATGTCGATCGAACTTATGTGGCAGTACTTCCTCTCACCCGAGTTTATTCAGGGTGCCTGGATGACGCTACTGATTACCCTCTGCTCACTGTTGTGTGGCGTGGTGCTGGGCCTGGTGTTGGCGCTATTGCAGGAAGCGCCGTTTCGCGCCGGGAAAGGGCTGGCCTTTTTCTACCTGTGGCTGTTTCGCGGGACGCCGGTGCTGTTCCAGATAATCTTTGTCTACAACGTGCTGCCAGGCTTCGGCTTACGCTTCTCCGCATTTACCTGCGCAGTGCTGGCGCTTTCGCTTAATGAAGGCGCCTACATGGCGGAAATTCTGCGCTCTGGCCTGCAGGCCGTAAAAAGCGGCCAGCGCACCGCCGGCATGGCGCTCGGTATGACCAACGGGCAGATCATGCGAAAAATCGTGCTGCCTCAGGCCGCACGCATCGTTCTGCCACCGATGGGTAACCAGATGATCAGCATGCTGAAATCGAGCGCGCTGGTCTCGGTTATCGCTGTTCAGGAACTGCTGCTGGTCGCCAACCAGACCGCCAGCGCCAGCTTCCGCTACTTCGAAGCGCTATGCGCCGCAGGCATCTATTACCTGCTGCTCACCAGCCTGTTTATGGTCTTCCAGTCGTGGCTGGAAAGCGTGCTGGATCCCAAACAGCGCCGCAGCAAAAGCCAGAAGCGGCTGAACCGCCTGTTTAAATTACCAAAACCCGCCCGGGAGGAACCATGAGCGAGAAACCGCTGCTGGAGATGATCGGCATTGATAAGACTTTTGGCCGCCAGACCGTGCTCAAGAACTGCTCACTTGAGGTGCAGCGCGGGGAAACCGTGGTACTGATTGGGCCATCGGGCTCGGGGAAATCCACCCTGCTACGCTGCGTCAACATGCTCTCCCCTGCCGACAGCGGCGACGTGTTCTTCGCCAGCCAGCACATCAGCCGCGGCGAAGTGCCGGTGCACAAACTGCGGCAGCGTATTGGCATGGTGTTCCAGAACTACGAGCTGTTCTCGCACCTGACGGCGGCGGAAAACATCATGCTGGCCCCGATGACGGTGCTGGGGATGAACCGCATTGATGCCCGCACGCTGGCGGACAACCTGTTGGCGAAGGTGCGCATCAACGAACGCGCGGACCACTTTCCGGACGAGCTCTCCGGCGGCCAGCAGCAACGCGTGGCAATTGCCCGAGCCCTGGCGATGAAGCCCGAGCTGATGCTCTACGACGAACCCACGTCAGCCCTCGACCCGGAGATGATCCGCGAGGTGCTGGAAGTGATGGCAGAGCTCAGCGCAGAAGGAATGACCAGCATGGTGGTGACCCATGAAATGGGCTTCGCCCGCCGGGCCGCTAACAACATTCTTTTTATGGAAAACGGCGAAATTATCGATCGCGCCAGCACCAGCGATTTCTTCGCCGGCCACGTCAGCGACCGCGCGCAGCGCTTCCTGACGCAAATATTACATTAACCACGGAGTTCCTATGTCCAGTTACCAGGTTGACAGCGCGCGTATGAAAAAAGACTTAGCGACGCTGGTTGCCATCAATACGGAGAATCCGCCGGGCCATGAGCGTGAAGCCGCCGAATGTCTGGAAGGCTGGCTGCTGACCGCCGGATTCGACCTCTCCTTTAGCGAATACGCGCCGGGGCGGACCAACGTTATCGCCGTCCTGCACAATGGACCGGGGCCGTGCTTCGCCTTTAACACCCATATCGACACCGTTCCGGCGGGCAGCGGCTGGACCAGCGATCCCTTCACGCTCGCCGAGCGCGATGGGCGCCTGTACGGGCGCGGCGCCTGCGATGCCAAAGGCCCGCTGGTGGCGATGGTTGAAGCCCTGCGTTTGCTGGCCGCCAACCGTCAGCGCTGGTCCGGCACGCTGATGGGCGTGTTCACCGCCGATGAAGAGGTCGCCAGCGAAGGGGCGAAATTCTACGTACGTGATAACCCTCCGGCGATTGATTTCGCGGTGATTGGCGAGCCGACATCGAATGCGACCTTCTCCGCTCACAAAGGCAGCTTGCGTCCTCGCGTGCGGGTAAAAGGCGTCACCTCGCACTCCGGCACGCCGGAGCTGGGGGTTAACGCCATTTACCAGTCCGCGCGCCTTTTAGGGCTGATTGAAGAGGCCCACCACCAGCAGGTGCGTTGCCGCTGCCACGATCTGGTCGGTAACGCCAGCCTGACGGTGACCCGCATCCACGGCGGGCATGCGGACAACGTGGTGCCCGACAGCTGTGAGCTACTGCTTGACCGCCGCATGGTCCCGGGTGAAGACGAAGAGGTCGTCAAGGCCGAACTGCAACAGCTACTCGACCACGCGTACGCTCATGCGGGCGTGGAAGCCGAAATTATCGCCTGGCAGCCCACCACCGGTGGCGCGACGCAAACCGACAGCAGCGAAGCCATTGTCGAGCAAAGCCTTGCCGCCTGCCGCCGTCACGGACAGAGCGAGCCTGGCCCGTTTGGTTTTCAGGGCGGCTGCGATCTGGTGCATTTCCGTTCGCTGGGCGCAAAGGGCGTGGTCATTGGCCCCGGCTCGCTGGCCGTGGCGCACAAGCCCGATGAATTCGTCCCCGTCGATGAGTTTATCGCCGCGGCAGATATCTATCTCGATATTGCGCTCGCCATGCTGCCGCCGGAGCCCGGTTTATGAAAGCGCAGCTCTTTCGGGGAGAGCTGCATTATATCGGTGTGACGCTGCATACCGCCGCCTCTGGCCCGGTGACGGCGCTCGACACGGTCTGGCTGCGTCTGGAAGACCAGGGCGTGACGGGGGTTGGCGAAGTACGGCTCAATATTCGCTACCTGCATGGCTATAGCGAAGAGCAGGTGCTGAACAACCTGCTTCAAATCCTCAGCCGTTGGGACTGGCGCCGGCAGCCCGCGGCGCTACTTGCCGCGCTGGATGATGAGGACCACACGCTGCTGCCGCCGTCACGCATGGTGCTGGATATGGCATTGCACGATCTGCTGGCGCGGCAGGAGGGAGTAAGCGTTGCCGCCTGGCTGGGGGCGCAAGCGGGCCTGCCCGCCTGGCGCACCAATCAAACCCTGTTCTGGAGCAGCGAGTCGCGGATGCTGGAGCAGGCGCAGCGCTATGTCGATCGCGGTTTCACCGAGCTGAAGTTACGCACGGGCGTAGCGGATTTCGCCACCGACCTGGCCCGCCTGCAAAGGCTGCGTCTGCGGTTTGGCCAGCAGATTTCGCTGGCAATTGACGTCAACGGCCAATGGTCGCTGGCGCAGGCTCACGCGGCGTTCCCCTCTCTGCAAGAGCTGAATCTTAGCTATATCGAACAGCCGTTAAGCCCGGTATACGACAGCCAGCTTGCGGAACTGTACGGTTACGGCATCCCGATCATGCTCGACGAAAGCCTCAATAGCGACGCAGCCATTACCCGGCTGATTGCTGCCAAAGGCGCGCTATGGGGGCATCTCAAGCTGGTGAAATTGGGTGGCCTCGCTCCGACGCTTGTCGCCGCCAACCGTCTGCGGCTCGCCGACGTGCCGTTCATGATTGGTCAGATGAATGAAGGCCATGCCGCCACCGCCGCCGCGCTCCAGCTGTGCCGTGTGGTGCAACCGGCATTTGCCGAACTGTATGGCGCCGATGGATTAACCGACGATCCCGTCTGCGGGCTGGAATACCGCAATGGCATGGTCGCCGTTAACGACTCTCCCGGTCTGGGCGTGCAGTTCGATGCCGCGCGGGCCAACTTACTCCAGGAGTTTAACGATGCAAGATGTTAACAATGTGATTCAGGGCAGCGAGTCCGCCTTTCGCGCCGACGAATATGCGCAGCGCATTCGACGTACCCGCGAACGCTTAAGCCGCGCGGGCGTGGACGTGATGATCGTGACCGGACCGGAAAACATTTTCTGGCTTACCGGTCAGCAAACACCGGGCTATTACACCTTTCAGGCGCTGCTGCTGCCGGTAGAAGGGGATCCGGTCTTTGTGATTCGCCAGCTCGAATACTTTAACTTTATCGCCAACACCTTTATTTCAGACGCCGCCATCTACCAGGATGGCGATAACCCGGTGGATTTTCTGGTGGGCATGCTGCAACAGCGCGGCTGGCTCAATAAGCGCATTGGGCTGGATAAACGCGGCTGGTTCCTGCCGATTGCCGTCTATGAAGCCCTGCAGTCTAAGCTCGGCGCTATTGCCGATACGGCTGGCGTCATCGAACCGTTGCGCGCGGTGAAATCGGCTGCGGAGGTGGAAAAAATCGCCGCCGCGGCGCGCTATGTCGATGCGGGTATGCGCGCCGGAATGGCGGCGATTCGCAGCGGCGCAGACGAAAACGCGCTGGTCTCGGCGATGATGGGGGCCGCCATTGCCGCCGGTTCCGAGTATGTCGGCATGGAACCGCTGGTCTCGACCGGCCCGCGCAGCGGCGTGCCGCACGGCACATGGCGACGTCGGGTGATGCAGGATAACGACCCGGTCTTCCTGGAGATGTCCGCCGCCCACGATCGCTACCACGCCGCGATGATGCGCTCCGCCTGGCTGGGCCGGCCGCCCGCTATCGCCATCGAAATGGAAAAAGTTTGTCAGGAAGCCCTGCAGGCCGCCCTCGACGCCATTCGTCCGGGCGCCACCTGCGAAGCGCCGCACCTGGCCTGCCAGAAGGTGATCGACCGCGCCGGATTCACCGAAAACTTCAAAAAACGCACCGGTTACGCCATCGGTATCGCCTTCGCGCCGGACTGGGGCGAAGGCGGCATTCTCAGCCTGTACAGCGGCGTCACCACCGAGCTGCAGCCTGGCATGACCTTCCACATCCCGCCGGCCCTGCGTATCTACGGTCAATTCACCGTCGGCGTCAGCGAAACCGTGGTGGTGACTGAAACCGGATATCGCCAGCTGGGTTCCCTGGCTCGCCCATTAACACTGCTGTAAGGAAAGAAAGATGAAAGATATCAATGAGTGCCGTGAACGCCTGCGCGGTATTTTCAACATTACCGTCACCCCGTTCGACGCCAGCGGCGCGATCGACTACCCGGCGTTGCGTGAAAACATCGAACGCGTGATTGGTCTGGGCTATGACGGCCTGCTGATTGGCGGCACCTACGGCGAGTTCCCGGTAATGACCGTCGAAGAACGCCGCGAACTGTTTCATGAAGTGATGGCCTGCGTGGATGACCGCGTGGCGGTGATGCTATGCAGCGCCAGTTCCGATCCGCGCGACGCCCGCGAGCTGACCGTTCTGGCAAGCGAGCTGGGTGGCCTGCCGATGGTCACCGCGCCCTTTGTTAGCGAAATCACTGACGAACAGATCGTCAGCTACTTCAATGAGATGGCACCGTTATCTAAAACCGGCATTCTGGTGTACAACGCGCCGGGTATCGGCATTACCCTCTCCCCGGCGCTGCTGGAACGGCTGGCAGAGATCCCGAACGTGGTTGGCATCAAACAGGGCGATCTCAACCCTACCGCCATCGACCAGATTGCCAACCGCCTGCGCGGGCGTTTACGTTTATTCTGCGCCTCCGATCTGGCTTTCCTCGGGCCGATGATGGCCGGATTTGACGGCATCAGCACGACCAACAGCGGCGCGCTGCCGGAGCTGATCGTCAATACCTTCCGCGCCGTGGAACGGGGCGACGCCGCCACCGCCCGCGATTTGCATCAGCTGTGGTACGCGTATCGGGCGCTGGCGCGCAAACACGGTCAGCCGCAGCTGGTGAAAGCGGCGATGGCGCTGCGCGGCTTTAACGGCGGCACCGTACGCGCACCGTTAAAACCGATCGGCGACGCGGCGCTGGCAGAGCTGACCCGCGTCATGCAGGCGCTTGCCAGCGACCGTCGCAGCGGAGTTACGCTGGCGCGTTAAGCGCCGCCTGTAGGAAGGCGACGAACAGCGGATGGGGCGCATCCGGGCGGGACATCAGTTCCGGATGCCCCTGAACTCCGTGCCAGAACGGCAGCTCAGGCTGGGAAACGGCCTGCACTATACCGTCGCTTTGCGCGCTCACGCGGACCCCGCCGGGAGACAGCGCTGGCAATAAGTCGGGGTTAAAGCAGTAGCGATGGTTGTAGTGCATTTCGCGGATATCGCCGGGGATAAGCCCCGAGGAAAAAGGAAATACGCCGCAGCGGTGACGGCCATCGGCAAAGGGAACAAAGCTGTGCAGAGCTTCATCGGGGGCGACTTCCGCGGGAATGGCCGATTCGAAACCCGGGCTACGGCGCACGGCTGCGGTCATCATGCTCTGCATTCCCAGGCACAGCCCCAGCGTTGGCTGCCCGCGGGCCAGGGTCTGTTCCGCCACGCGGATTTGTCCGTTGACCGCCGCCATGGACGAACCGCCAGGCAGCACTACGCCCTGGAAGAGGTGAAGTTCGTGTAACCCAGCGGACAGACTGACCGGCGCGAAGAAATGGACATCAAGGTTCAGCCCAAGGGACGCCGCCGCATCGCCTAGTGAGCCGAGCGTGGCGGGATAGACCAGACGGTGGTCCGCCTCGCGGCCAATCAACGCGATGCGCAAGGACGCGCCGGCAGACGACGACACGCCGCTATCCCAGCGGCCATAGCGGTCGGCGGTGAGATCTAACAGCGTGTGTTGCCCGTCGCTGAGCGTCAGGCGATGGCGGCTGTCATCGCTGTAAAGCCGCTGGCCCGGCAGGTCGGCGATAAGCGACGCCTGCGAGGACGCCAGCACAATGACGACGTCTGATGACGGCAGGCGGGCGATATCGCGCACCTCTTCACGCAGCGTATCGCTGCGCCAGAGGCCGCTGGTCACGCAGTACCCTGCACGAATAACGTGCTGGTGGCTATCGGGCATATCCCCGGCGAAGTTGGGGCGAAGGCTCCATAGGGGCAACCCAAGACGATTGGCCCACAGGCTGGCGGTGATACCGTAGCGGGCGGGGGCGGAGCTGTTATCGAGAATATAGATCGGTGACACGGCGAGTTTCCTGCTGATGTTGGGTACCTAATTGTATTAATTGAATCATTAGATACAAAAGAGGATTTATGAATAACAGTCAAATCGCCCGTCGTATGCGATCCGTACGGCCTTCTCCAACCGCGGCCATTTCTGACCAGGTACGGGTACTGGAAGCCGCAGGC
Organism: Klebsiella sp. BDA134-6; assembly: GCF_015601345.1. Lineage (NCBI taxonomy): Bacteria > Pseudomonadati > Pseudomonadota > Gammaproteobacteria > Enterobacterales > Enterobacteriaceae > Klebsiella > Klebsiella sp. BDA134-6. Next base: position 2,098,150 of record NZ_CP064784.1, on the reverse strand, counting down.
AAGCAGGTTATCAACCTGGGCGAAGGGGAACTGGATTTTGCTACCCCGCCCCATATTAGCTATGCGGGCATTGAAGCTATCGTACATCACCAGACTAAGTATACCGCCGTTTCCGGCACCGCAGCGTTAAAGTCGGCGATTGCCGCCAAGTTCGCGCGCGACAACCAGCTGCACTACCGCCCGGAGGAGATCATCGCCGGGAGCGGCGCCAAGCAGCTCATTTTCAATGCCTTTCTGGCAACCCTGGACGTCGGGCAGCAGGTGATTATTCCCGCCCCCTACTGGGTCTCCTACCCGGATATGGTCTCTCTGGCCGACGGTGAACCGGTGATTGTGCCCTGTGATGAACAACACGGCTGGAAGCTGACGCCGGAACAACTGGCCGCAGCCCTCACCCCGTCAACGCGCTGGTTGATCCTCAATTCGCCGGGCAACCCGACCGGGGCGATTTACAGCGAACCGGAGCTGCGCGCGCTGGCAGACGTGCTGGCGGACTACCCGCAGGTGCTGGTGATGGCCGACGACATTTATGAGCCGCTGCGTTACGACAATACCCCGTTCACCACGTTTGCTCAGGCCGCGCCGCAGCTGGTTTCCCGCACGCTGACGGTGAACGGCGTGTCCAAAAGCCACGCCATGACCGGCTGGCGTCTGGGCTATGCGGGTGGGCCGCAGTGGCTGATTGCCGCCATGCAGATCCTGCAATCACAAAGCACGTCCAATCCCAGCAGTATTTCACAGGCGGCGGCGGTCTCGGCCCTTAACCATTCGGCGGATTTCTTCGACGGCTGGCTGCACAGGTTGGATAAACGTCGCCAGCAGGTGCTGGGGATGATTGCCGCCACCGAGGGCCTGAGCGCTTGCATCCCCCAGGGCGCATTCTATGTCTTTGCCAACTGCCAGCAGCTTATTGGGCGGGTGACCCCTGGCGGCGAAACCCTCTACGACGACAGCGGGCTGGCGAACTGGCTGTTAGAACACACTCAGGTGGCCGTGTTACACGGGTCCGCGTTCGGCATGCCGGGGTATTTACGTATTGCCTACGCGGTAGAAGATGGGCTGCTGACGCTGGCCTGTCAGCGGATTGCCGAAGCCTGCGCGCAGCTGCGTTAGGGACAGGTTGAGGCAGCGTTTACCTACGCGGGCGCTGCATCAACGCTTAATCTGGATAATGGCGCAACAGAAAGCGTATAAAACGAAAAACCCCGAGCTATTTAATAGCTCGGGGTTTATATTTGGCGGAAGCGTAGAGATTCGAACTCTAGAACCCTTTCGGGTCGCCGGTTTTCAAGACCGGTGCCTTCAACCGCTCGGCCACGCTTCCAATGAGGCGCACTATAAACACCTCTGTTCCGGCTGTAAAGCACCAATTTATTCAACTGCCTTAAAATTAAACAAAAACTCGTTATTCGTCTGAAATTCAGGCAGTTTGCGCAGATTTTCAGCGCAAACTGCCCTCTGCGGGTTAATGTTTTTTGATATACATATCTTTGCTGTAGTAATACCCCAGCTTATCCGGCGTAAATCCGCCTACCCATGGCTTGACCAGATGGGTGCGCACATAGTGGTAGACCGGAATCGCCGGGACATCCTGCCCTAACAAATCCTCCGCCTGCTGGTAGAACTTGCCCCGCGCCATCGTGTCAGAAGCTTTTGCCGCATTGCGCAGCGCCTCATCGTAGGCCGGGTTGCTGTATTGGCTGGTATTTTCACTGTCGCCGGTGCGGAAGTTGTTGAGAAACGTCGCTGCATCGTCGTAGTCAGCGATCCACGCGTAGCGCACGGCGTCAAAATTATGCGTATGCATGGTGTCGAGCATGGTCTTCCACTCCTGGTTTTGCAGCTTCGCCTCCACGCCAAGATTCTTTTTCCACATCGAGCTGGCGGCGATGGCAATTCGCTGGTGAGATTCGGATGTGTTATAGAGCAGATTAAAGACCAGCGGGTGTGACTCGTTATACCCGGCCTCGCTCAGCAGCTTTTTCGCCTCGGCGATACGCTTATCGCGCGGCCAGTTGGCGTACTCGGGATTGTGCAGCTCTACCCCGCCGATGTCAGGCTGGCTGATAAGCCAGGCCGGACGCTGTCCCTGCCCCAGCACCTTCTCCGCGATAATGTCTTTATCGAGAGCCATATTGAGCGCCCGTCGTACGCGGGAGTCGTTAAACGGCGGCCGGGTGGTGTTGAATTCGTAATAGTAGGTGGCCAGCTGCGGTGAAACATCCAGCTGATCGCCCATGGTTTTTTTGAGCTGGGCAAACTGATTAATCGGCACCGTATACACGATGTCGATCTCTCCCGCCTTATAGCGGTTGACGTCGGCGGTTTCAGAACTTATCGGCAGGTAGGTCACCTTATTGATGACCGTATGCGCGTTATCCCAGTAGCGCGGATTGCGTTCGGCCACAATGCGCTCATTCACCACCCACTGCGACAGCTTATAAGGCCCGCTGGTCACCATATGCTCCGGTTTGGTCCACTTGTCGCCGTAGCGCGATATCAGCACTTTATCGAGCGGAACCAGAGACGGGTGCGCCAACATCGCCAAAAACGCGGCATTCGGCTGAGTTAAGGTCACCACAAGGGTGGCATCATCCAGCGCCTTGACGCCCAGCGTCTCGGGCGCTTTTTTGCCCTGCGCTATCTCTGCGCCGTTGACGATATGCATATTGCCGGGGTAGCTCGCGTAAGGGGACGCAGTAAGCGGCGACACCAGACGCTGCCAGCTCCAGACGATATCCTGCGCCGTAATCGCCGTACCGTCGGACCAGGTCACTCCGGGGCGCAGGTGGAACGTCCAGACGGTGTTGTCTTTATTCTCCCACTTCTCCGCCAGCCGGGGCTCAATCTCTCCTGTTGGCGATACGCTGACCAGCCCCTCGAAAAGATCGCTGATAATGTTGTTTTCAACGTCGCTTTCCACTTTATGCGGATCCAGCGATGACGGCTCGCTGCCGTTATTTCTGACCAGCTCCTGCTTCTCGGCCAGCACCGTTCCCGGCGGCACCTGAGCGGCCAGCGTCGGAATAGCCATGGAGAACAGGCCGATGGTCAGTAGTACGCGTGTGATGTGCTTATATTGTTGTGATTTCATATCCCTTGCCTTTGTTACGCTTCGTTTGTACCCTCTCCAGAGTTAGCCGCAGAATGGCTATAACGCAATATTTTTCAGTGAGTTATCAGATTTCGATCTGACTTCCGAAGGCGAACAAATAAACATACTGTGTATTTTTGTTTTTCTGGAATTAAATGCTGCATTCAGCCCATAGCCCTTGAGTAAAGATGGGTAAAAGCACTATGGCTTCGGCCTTGATTTTTTTATGCTTCGTTATTAATTACATCTGTCATAAGAGAGTGACTCATGGATCGTATCATTACATCGTCGCGTGACCGTTCATCGCTGCTTAGCACGCACAAAGTTCTGCGGAACACCTATTTCCTGCTTAGCCTGACGCTGGCATTTTCGGCCATTACGGCAACGGCCAGCACCGTGTTGATGCTGCCTTCTCCGGGTCTGATTCTGACGCTGGTCGGTATGTACGGCCTGATGTTCCTGACCTATAAAACGGCGAATAAGCCAACGGGTATCATTTCCGCGTTCGCCTTTACCGGTTTTCTGGGCTATATCCTGGGGCCAATGCTTAATGCCTACCTGTCTGCGGGCATGGGAGACTTAATCGGCCTGGCGCTGGGCGGTACCGCACTGGTGTTCTTCTGCTGCTCGGCCTACGTGCTGACCACCCGTAAAGATATGTCCTTCCTCGGCGGCATGCTGATGGCGGGCGTGGTGGTCGTGCTGATCGGTATGGTCGCCAACATTTTCCTGCAGCTGCCGGCCCTACATCTGGCCATCAGCGCGGTGTTTATCCTCATCTCTTCAGGCGCGATTCTGTTTGAGACCAGCAATATCATCCGCGGCGGTGAAACCAACTACATCCGCGCGACCGTTAGCCTGTACGTCTCGCTGTACAACATCTTCGTCAGCCTGCTGAGCATCCTTGGCTTCGCCAGCAGAGACTAATTCTCTCCCCGGTTGTTCTGAGGCCCCGCTTATGCGGGGCCTTATTTTTTGCTACACTGCCGCCATTTTCAGCGGTATGTGAAGAATCATGTTTATCTTTGACGGTAATGAAATAGAGACCGATAGCGAAGGCTATCTGAAGGACACAACCCAGTGGAACGAAGCGATGGCGGCCGTTATCGCCGAGCAGGAGGGCATCAGCCTTTCCGTTGAACACTGGGAAGTGGTGCGCTTTGTGCGCGACTTTTATCTGGAATTCAACACCTCACCGGCGATTCGTATGCTGGTGAAGGCGATGGCGAACAAGTTCGGCGAAGAAAAAGGCAACAGCCGCTATCTCTACCGCCTGTTTCCGAAAGGCCCGGCTAAGCAGGCGACAAAAATCGCCGGTCTGCCCAAGCCGGTAAAGTGCATCTAATACAAAATGGCGAATTTTTGCCACTCTCTGGTGGGCTGATGGGGCTCGGTCAGAACCCTGTCAACTCGCGCGCTGCGCGGCCCGCCGGCTTTCAGCCAGGCGATAAGCTTCTCCACCTGTTCAGCCTCTCCGCAGGCCAGCACTTCCACGCCGCCGTCGTCGAGATTGCGTGCGTATCCGGTTAATCCAAGCTGCAGCGCCTCGCGCTGGGTCGAATAGCGAAACCCGACGCCCTGAACGGAGCCGTATACCCACGCCATCGTGCAAACCGTTGCCATATTCTCTCTCCTTTCCGGACAATGACTCACTACAGAGGATAGCAAATTCCGTCAGCGTACATGTTTAGGTAATAATCCATAGTGCTGGCGGAAACGGGCGCTAAAGCGCGAGCCTGACAGGTAGCCGCTGCTTTGCGCAATGTCGCCAATAGGTCGCGACGTCGACTGTAATTGCCCCAGCGCGTAGGCCATACGGACCTCTTCCACGATCTGGCGGAAACTGCGGGACTCCAGCTGCAAACGGCGGCGCAGCGTCGACTCCCCCAGAAACAGCATCTTAGCCACTTTCGCTACGCTCCACGCATCGCCAGGCGACAGCATAATAATTTGCCTGACCTGGCCGGTTATGTCTTCGCGCCGTTCGTTGAGCAGCGGTCCGGCGTATCCGGCCTGATACAGCGCCAGCAGCAGTCCCATTGCCTGATGATGCTGCAGTTCGCCGCTGAGCCCCTCCCGTACCGCCTGCAGCACGCTTTGCCACATAAACGACAGTTCCGCCCCCAGCGGCGCGCAAAGCGACGTCAGGCGGCCAGCCTGCGGTTCGCTCATATAGTGATTCTTAAAATCCGCCAGCAGTTCCGGAGTTAATGAGAGCAGATCGGAGCAAAACAGTCCGTTTTCCGGCTGATTAATCACCTCGAGCTCAACCTCGGCGGGCAAAATAATCAGCTGCTGCGGCGTTGCCAGCATCTCGCTGACGCCCTGTACAATCACTTTGCTGCCGCGGTTTACCCGGCAGATCGCAGGTGAGAACAGCGTGACGCGGTGCAATTTGCATAATCGTCGGGTGGTAATTTCCGCCGCCGTTAACGCGTTATGGTGAAAATTGATGTTCCGCATCAGGCTGCCCTTATTTTATCTTCCGGCCATCGCCGTTATCTGCGCGCTGGCGATGGCGTGGCTATGCAACATAAAACCGACTAACGCCCCGCTGGCGTCGCCATCAATGGGCAGCGTCGGGGTATCCAGCGCCCATACCGTAAAGCGGTAGCGATGCGGTTTATCCCCGGCCGGCGGACACGCACCGCCAAAGCCCGCATAGCCAAAGTCATTGCGCCCCTGTACCGCCCCGGCAGGCAGTTTAGCGTTATTTTTGTCTCCGGCGCCAGCGGCTATGCTTGTCACCTGTTGGGCAATATTCACCACCGTCCAGTGCCACCAACCGCTCCCGGTCGGCGCATCAGGATCGTAAGCGGTCACCGCGAAACTGCGGGTCCCTGCCGGGGCATTTTGCCAGGCGATTTGCGGTGAGATATTGCCGCCGGTGCAGCCAAAACCGCCAAACCAGTGCGTCTGCGCCAGCGTCTGGCCGTCGCGCATATCCGCGCTGCTGACGCTAAACGGCGCGGCAATCGCCGTTCCACTTATCATGACCATTATCGCGGCAGCGAATTTCAATCCTGTTTTCATCGTATTTTCCTCCGTCAGGTGAGGAAATACTGTAAGATCCCGGCGTGATTTTTATTGTGCCAAAGCGCCTGCGTTTTGTGCCGAAACGCTCACCTGTCGATACCGGTGGAATGGTGCTTGCCTCAGCCACTTGTGCTAACCTACGCGCCATTTTTTCGGTGCCGACATTCCCGTTGCTTAAAGGTAGCCCCATGACAGACTCCATTTTCCCCCGCTTAGTGTTAACCAAAGGACGCGAGAAATCCCTGCTGCGTCGCCATCCGTGGATTTTCTCCGGCGCCGTCGCCCGGATGGAAGGTAAAGCCCGTTCAGGTGAGACCATCGATATCGTTGATTCGCAGGGAAAATGGCTGGCCCGCGGCGCCTATTCGCCGTCTTCGCAGATCCGCGCCCGTGTCTGGAGCTTCGATCGCGATGAAGCCATTGATAACGCCTTTTTTGAGCGTCGTCTTCAGCAGGCGCAAACCTGGCGCGAGTGGCTGGCGGCACGCGACGGGCTTGATAGCTATCGCCTGATAGCCGGTGAATCCGACGGTCTGCCGGGCGTGACCATCGACCGTTTTGGCGACTTTTTTGTTCTGCAGCTGCTGAGCGCCGGTGCCGAATACCAGCGGGCGTCGATTGTTAGCGCGCTGCAAACGCTGTTCCCGAACTGCGCTATCTACGATCGTAGCGACGTTGCGGTGCGTAAAAAAGAGGGGCTGGAGCTGGCGCAGGGGCCGGTTGTCGGCGAGCTGCCGCCTGCCCTGCTGCCGATTACCGAGCACGGTATGCAGCTGCTGGTAGACATTCAGGGCGGCCATAAAACCGGCTATTACCTTGACCAGCGCGACAGCCGTCTGGCGACGCGTCGCTACGTCGCCGATAAGCGCGTGCTGAACTGCTTCTCCTATACCGGCGGTTTTGCCATCTCCGCGCTGATGGGCGGCTGCCGCCAAGTTGTCAGCGTTGATACCTCCCAGGAGGCGCTGGACGTCGCCAGACAGAACGTTGAGCTGAATAAGCTGGATCTGTCAAAAGCGGAGTTCATCCGCGACGACGTCTTCAAGCTGCTGCGTAAATATCGCGACGCCGGGGAAAAGTTCGATGTTATCGTAATGGATCCGCCGAAGTTTGTGGAAAATAAAAGCCAGCTGATGGGCGCCTGCCGCGGCTATAAGGACATCAACATGCTGGCGATTCAGCTGTTGAATCCCGGCGGCGTACTGCTGACCTTCTCCTGTTCCGGCCTGATGACTACCGATTTATTTCAGAAAATCGTTGCCGATGCCGCCCTGGATGCCGGACGTGATGTACAATTTATAGAACAGTTCCGCCAGGCTGCCGATCATCCGGTGATAGCAACCTACCCGGAAGGGCTGTATCTGAAAGGGTTTGCTTGCCGCATCATGTAACTTGAAAAATGGAGAATCGGCCCGCATATAGCAGGTAATCATGTCTCCCGGGAGGTGCTTATGATAGCCAGCAAATTCGGTATCGGCCAACAAGTTCGCCACACGCTTCTGGGCTACCTGGGCGTGATCGTCGATGTCGATCCAGAGTACTCGCTCACGGAGCCGGAAGAGGACGAGATCGCCGCTAACGACGAACTGCGTCTTGCACCCTGGTATCACGTGGTGATGGAGGACGATGATGGCCAGCCGATTCACACTTATCTTGCAGAAGCGCAGCTAAGCAGCGAGCCCAGCGACGAACACCCTGAACAACCTTCAATGGATGAGCTGGCGAGAACGATCCGTCAGCAGCTCCAGGCTCCAAGGCTGCGTAACTGATCTAAAAACCCGCGCTGCGGGTTTTTTATTGCCTGTCATTTTATTACGGTATCTGCCAGGGCCTGGCAAATCAGACTGTTGAACTGTCCGTCACGCTGCTGTTTCTCAGTCCAGCGGGTATTAGCCAGCTTCATTTCGCGGGAAATACCTGCACTGCTTTGCGCTAACTGTTGAAAAAATGGCCGCAGCATCTCTCCCCCTGGCAGCGACTGGAGTTTAAACACCGGGCTGCCATCAACATAGCGATATGCCAGCACCTTATTCGGCAAGATTATCGCCGGGAAAGCGTGCTGTGCGTAGCTAGCCCAGAAGGCCGCCGCATTATAGCCACGAGAAAAGTTACTCTCGCAAGCAGGAAGTTCAGCTGACGGCGCGATTCTTTTCTCAGCGGGTCTGAAGGCATTTTCCATCCAGCGCGCCATACCCTCCAGGTACCATTTCTGTTTAAAAACCGCGTAACCATACTGGTATAAATGGAATAATTCATGGGCTGGCGTAACGTTGCGCGCGGGTTGCAGCCCGGCGTTGAGGACAATTTTTAAGCCGCAGGGCAGCGCCGTTCCATCGCTCATCGTTTCTGCCGCCACGCGATCGAAGGCCAGGCCATGACCTTTAGGTAGCGCCAGCAGATAGAGGTTAATCTGTCGGGCCTGGGCATAAATTTTCTGCCGTAGCGGCGAGCGCAGGCCCAGCAGCGAGGTGTAGAGATATTGCGCCGCCTGTAGCTGACGACCAATATCTTTTATGACGTCCGGCACGCCATCGCCGGTACTATCCTGCGGATATCGCAGGGCATCTTTGCCCTGCAGGCTGTAGTAAATGTGAAAGTCATCCACCACGTGCGTTTTTTCCAGGCGGTGCTCATGAAGCAGGGAGCCGGGAACGCAGCGCGAAACCTGCACGATATCGCTGGCCAACAGCGGCGAACTGCAGCAGGACGCCAGCAGCAGCGTGATGACTCGCCTCATCACCGCTCCAGGGGGCCGGGCAAAGGGAAAAGGCGCTGATGGTTATCCAACGTTAGCCGCCTGATGACGCTTTTTTTCCAGCCCGCTCGCCTGCTCCGTTCCGGTATCCAGCAGACGTTCGCTTGCCTGCCGCCATGCCGCCCAGCGTCCGGCGATCGCGCTGGCGTAGTAACGTTGCGCGTTGCGCAGCGCGGCCTGCTGCATACTTTGCTGTAGCGTCTGGTCGGAGATGACCTTGATCATCGCCGCCGCCAGCGCGTCCTCATCGCCGCATGGCACCAGAATTCCCGCCTGCCGGTCCTGCAGGATGTCGCGCGGGCCATATTTAATGGCGAAGCTAATTAACGGCGTACCGTATGCCATCGCCTCGACGGCGGAAATGGACTGCCCCTCCTGAGTCGAACAAAGCACCGTGCAGCAGGCCGTCTTGTGTGCCAGCGCGATGTCGGAGGTGAAACCGTTGATATGGATCGCATGCTCCAGCCCCCACTCCGCCACCTGCGCGCTTAAGCTGCGCCGCAGCGGCCCTACCCCATAAGTGTGCAGCTGCGCGTCAGGGATCGCCTTCACGACCTGACGAAACGCGCTCAGCAGTAAAGCGTGCTGTTTCTCTTCCGAGTAGCGCGCCAGGTAAATGACCGTTTGCGAAGGCGTCTTCTGCGGATTCGCCGGTATAGCGCCGTTATCAAGATGGTTGGGGATCACCGCCATCCGGGCGGCCGGAAATCCCTCCTGCTGCAGGTCCTGCCACTGTTCATCAGTCAGGACAATCAGCTGGTCTACGAGTTCCGGCTGTTCCAGGATATGCCGGTATGAGCTTTTCAGCGCCCCGTTAGACAACTGATGATGGGAGTGAATAATCGCGCTCAGCGTGCATGCCATACGCTGGGCGGGCCGTGAGCAGACGAAGCTTTTCCACGTTTTATTTTTATCGACGATAAAGTGCCAGCGCCCTTTTTCCGCCAGCCGGGTTTCCAGCATCCACGCATAAAACGCCTCTTCCTGAGCAAAGCGTTTGACCTCCCCTCCCGCCAGAGCGATTTCAAGATGGCTTAGCTGCACGTTGCCTTTTTTTTCGTCAAAGCTTTTGCGCAGCAGAATATTGCCGGCGCGATCAATATAGTCTTCGATGATTCTCCCCTGCGGACGCAGCAGGAAGTTGTGTTTACCCACCGGTAGATCCGCGGTGGGATTCACGGCATGCCTGAGCTCGATATTGCCCACCAGCGGCGCCAGCGCAGAGATCGCATTCATCTCAAGACAATCGCTTAGCCACGTATACAGGTTATAAACCGGCACCTCTTCGGGCAGTGCGCCGCGGGCTTTCAGCGCCTTAACCGCCGTGGAGAGTTCGGGATTCCACGTCGCGGTAATCAGCCAGGGTACGGTGCCCAGATGTTCGGTGAACAGCTTCGCCCTGCGCATGGCCGCCACCTCAATACCGTTGCCGACGTCACGCAGGGTCTCCAGCAGAAACACGGGGGTCGCGCTATTCGCCGGCGGCGCGTCGTCCTGCTGGAGCGGCGGCTTTTTTGCCGCTAAATGGTATTTCTGGTAGGCGATAAAGCCGGAAAGATAGTGCTCGACGTCATCGATTCGCACGCGGTAGCTGTGATGGCGAATAAAGAAGCTGTTGACGATCCGCGCGGGATTTTTAAAGAACATCGCCAGCTCGGGCCAGAAAAAGCCGTTCAGCAGATAGCGGGCGCGGGCCTCCAGCGCCTGCCAGAACTTCTGCTGGTCAAAATCCGCCAGCAGATGGCGATGCTCGGGCGAGGCGTCCAGGCGGGTCACCATTTCAGACGCCGCCATCATTAATTCCAGCAGCGTGGGATAGGTGGTGACGCGATGCAGCACGAAATCAAGATGATCGCGCACGTTGTTCAGGCCAAAGCGAAAGTACTTCTCTTGCGGGCGAAAGCGGGTTAATTCATTCACGCAGTAGCTCAGCCAGTGGTCGTGATGCTGCCAGTGTTTATTTTTAATGAAATAGGCGAAGGCTTTTTCCACCATCTCCAGCCACTGCGGCGCGTTGGTCAGGCCGTACAGGCGCATCAGGGCAAAAGCCGCTTCGCCATCGTAATAAATGATGCGGAATTTGGCTTTTAGCGACAGATCGCGGCTATTTAATACATGAACAAACTGGCCGCTGAGCGGATCCTGCATAAAGGCAATGCCGGTCGCCAACTGCGCCATCAGCGGCAGATATTGCCGGTCTCCGGTCGTTTCGGTGTATTTCACCAGCGCCAGGATGCTGACGGCGTTGCCGCCGAGCTTGATCTCATCGCCCACGTCGCAGAGAAACGCCGCCTCGCGGCCATCGTCCAGCGTCCGTACTTCAATCAGCGTGTTAACCAGGTACGCAATCGCGCGGTCTATCGCCTGACGAACCGACGACTGACGCGTCGCCTCCCAGCCCTCGATCAGCGAATAGGTCGAGCTGGCATGGCGCAGCGCGTTATAGGAGCGGACAGGACGATCGAAACAGGGAAACCAGCCATAATGGTAGAGGCCATCTTGCTTTACCTGACGGGCCAGATAATCGGTGCCTTTTTTAATCACCTCGGCGAGGCACTCGTCCTGCCACTCTTCCCCAATGACGCGATAGCCGGAACCCCGTCCGGTATGTTCAATCACTTTTGTCCCAAAACGATCGCAGAAGACGCCCTGGGTTTTAAAACGCCAGAGCGGCTGCTGCGGATCTTGCGGCCAGCTCAGCGTCTGCTTAAACCGCCGCTGGGCATAGTTTTCCAGATTGACGCTATTCGGCGCCACGACGCCGTTATCCCCGTCGTAGAGCAGCGCGTTACCGGTAATTTCCTGCTCAAGCATTGCGCAATTAAACTGCGGATCAAACGCAAGGCCAAAGCGAAAATAGTTACGCTTGGTGACCATGAATTTTTCGTTGAGGGATTGCCAGCTGAGCTTTTCAACGCTGTCCACGAGGTCAATCCGTAACCACTGCGGTTCGCTGTCCTGTTTTTTACGCCACTCCTGTAGCGCTCTGGCCCCTGCCAGCCACGCGAGATCGAAGCTGGTTCCGCTGGAGATATGAGTATGCGCGCGTGATTTTCCATCGCTGACGCTAAAGAAAATGACCCATGCCGGATAGTCAGAGGGCAATACGGTGGATTTTAATTTTTTCGCCTGAAAGCAGGCTTGTTGCAGTAAGTCACTTAGCGCCATCTTTCCCTCTCCGTTTATTCAAGAATGCGTTGAATGTTTAAAAATTATTATCAGAGACTGCAAACAAACCGGTTTTAGATATTGCGGCGATGTCTCTGCCCGGCACACTCCCCGGAGGCGGCGCTCGACGCGTCTTGTCCGGGCTACCGGACCGCAAACGGCGGTGACCAGTAGCCGATAAGGAGCTCGCACATTGATTAACGTTCCCTTAATGCTTCTTTTGCCCGATTAAACGGTTTGACCAGATAATCCATGACCGTTTTTTCCCCGGTCTTAATATCAACGGTGGCAATCATTCCCGGGCCGATTAAAAAGCGCTTACCGCTTTTATTTTCCAGGTAATCGTAGTCAGTACGAATAAACACCCGATAGTAGTAAATATCGGGTTTAGCTTCGTCCTGGGTCGTATCCGGCGATATGGTTTCCACCACGCCGTTAAGCGCGCCATAGATGGCATAATCATAGGCGGTAATTTTCACCAGCGCCTGCTGGTCAGGATGAATAAAAGCGATATCGCGCGGTGAAATCCGCGCTTCAATTAATAATCGGCCATCTACCGGAACAATTTCCATCAGCTCGCCGTTCGGCGCAATAACCCCACCAATGGTGTTGACCTTGATATTTTTTACGATCCCCTGAACCGGCGAACGAACGGTTAAGCGCGTGACCGAATCGGCGCGGCCTTTAATCACTTCCGCCAGGCTGGCCACGTCGGCATTGGCTTTTGACAGCTGTTCACGTGCGTCAACAAAATAGCGGGTATTAAGATCAATCTTTTTAAAGCTAATATCCGCGACCTGTTGGCGAAGACGTAGCACTTCAACATTGCTCGCCGCTCCGGTTTTCGCCAGCCTTTCGGTGATGGCCAGTTCGCTATTGACCAGTTTTAGCGATTCATCCAGTTGGCGCGTCGATTTGCTCAACTGCTCCTTGCGGCTATGGTAGAGGCGAGTCTCTTCGGCCAGCAGCGCGGGCCAGGCTTTCAGGGAGTCGGGAAACGCCAGCGGCTGATTGTTGACTTCGGCAGTTAAACGAATGCTCGCCGCCAGCGAGGCGCGATATTTCGCCTGGCTTTCGCCAACATTAGATTCGCTGCGGGTGGGGTCGAGACGGGCCACGACCTGTCCGGCTTGTACCTTGCTGCCTTCCCGTACGTTCAGCTCGGTTAAAATACCGCCGTCGAGGGTTTGTATCACCTGCTCGCGGGAGCTGGGGATCACTTTCCCGGTGCCCGTTGAGACTTCGTCCAGTACCGCGAACCATGCCCAGACGCCGCCCACCAGCAGCATCACGGCCAGCAGGAGAATCAGCCGTCGCGATTTTACGATCTGCGCTTCGTCTTGTTCGCTCTCCGGCAGCAGCGCCACCGGGTCATTGTCGGCCAGCAGGGGAAATTTACTCATATATTCACCACCTGGCCGCGGGCTTTCTCTTGTTCAAAGACCGTCGCTTTGGGTTTATCCAGCGCCAGCTGCCCGTCCTGGATAACCAGGATCCGATCAACGATATTGAGCACCGCCGCTTTGTGCGTGGCGATAATCATCGTTCTCTCACCGGCCCACTGCGCCAGCTGTTCCACAAAAGCTTTTTCTGTTCGCTCGTCGAAAAACGAGGTCGGTTCATCGAGCAGGATAATGTTCGGATCGCGCAGCAGCGTTCTGGCCAGCAGCAGCGACTGCCGCTGGCCGCCTGACAGCCCCAGTCCGCCTTCCATAACGACGTGTTCAAGACCAAGGGGCAGTTTGCGCACGAACTCCAGCGCGCCGCACAGGGTAAGCACCGAGAAGATTTCATCATCCGTCGCCGCCGGACGCCCGAGGATCAGGTTCTCGCGCAGGGTGCCGTGAAACAGCCGTGCTTCCTGGGTCAGCAAGGTGGCGTTGCGGCGAATATCCGCGAGATCGATCTGCGGCAGGCTTAAATCATCCAGCCGCAGCTCGCCGGAGACCAGCTCGATGTTGCCCATCATCGCCTGCAGTAAGGTCGATTTACCGGCGCCGATTCGTCCAAGAATAGCGATTCTCTCCCCGGCTTTTATCGACAGTTGGTTAATCCGCAGCGGGATGGCGGCGTCGTTAAGGCCATAGCGGAATTCCGCCTGGCGGAACTCGTAGTTGCCGTGCAGCACGGCGCGATGAACCCGAGGTTCGTCCTGCCCCCCTTCGACCGGCAGCGCCATCAGCGTATCGAGGCTGGCCTTCGCCGTTTTCACCTGCTGCCAGCGCGCAAGAACCCCGCACAGCGCGGTCATCGGCGCCACCATGCGGGTCGATAGCATCGATGCCGCCACCATCGCCCCGGTGGTGATGTCGCCATTAATTACCAGCGGCGCGCCGACCACCACCACCGTGGCGTACAGCAGGTTTTGCACCGACATTCCCCAGCTGACCAGGCCGTGGGTGAGCCTGCGCGTTTTGACCCCTGACTCGGCGGTAATCGCGATATAGCTATTCCACTGATGCAAGAAACGGCTTTCCGCCTGCATCATTTTGATGTCCTGCAATCCCTGGATGCTTTCCACCAGGATGGCGTTACGCAAGGTATTTTCGTGCTGGTTTTTATTGGCCAGCGCCGCCAGCTTGCGCTGCAAAAGCAGGCCGGGGAGGATCATCAGGACCGTCGCCACCGGCGCAATCCAGCTTAGCCACGGCGAGACAATAAACAGCACCACCTGAAACAGGAGAAAGAACGGTAAATCCGCCACGATGGTCATCATCGTCGAGGTCATCATTTCTCGCACCTGCTCCAGCTCGCGGATTTGCGAAATAAAGCTCCCCGTCGAGCGCGGCACGGCGCTGTTTTTCAGGCGCAGCGCGTGGCCGAAGACCCGGTCAGAAACGCGAATATCCCCGCGTTTGCCGAGCAGATCCGTGACGTGCCCGCGCATAATTTTCAGCACAAAAGCAAAGACCGCCGCCAGCAATACGCCGCTGAACAGAACATAAAGCGTGGGATAAGACTGCGCCGGGATCACCCGATCGTAAACCTGCATCGAAAACAGAATACCGCTCAGCGCAAGAACGTTTATCGCAAAAGACGCCAGCATCACGTGCATATAGGGGCGAATATCTTTCAGCACAATTTTGCGCAGCCAGTCCGGCTGAAAACGGGCCAGATAGCTCTCGGTGCGAATATCCCTTTCCGGCGCCGCCGGGCGAAAAGCAATGGTCTTTTCAATTTCCGGCAGCAGGGTTTCCAGCGGGCAGTAGCTGAGCAGCGCGAGCTCCTTCACAAACCGCACCCCGACGGCGTTATTGACGTCAACGCTTTCAACCACGGCGATTTGGCCGTCGCGAAGCTGGATGACTAGCGGTAGCCGCCAGGCCGACATTTTCTGATCGGCGGCGGATAAAAACTGGCAGTTTAGCCCGGCGTGGCGCGCCAGGTGCCGGAGCGCCTCAGGCAGGGTTTTCTGCGTCGCCCATTCGGCGGCGGCATGCAGCGTTCCGGGCGAAAAGCTTTGTCGATAGTGGTTGGCAATAAAGGCTATCGCATTGGACCAGTCGATCAGATGCGGTATCCCGGCGCGTTCATCTTGTGAGGTCATGGGCGGATCTCCACGCCCTGGATATTTTGTTTTTCCAGCGCGAACACCGTGCGCATCTTGCCGGTGCTGAACAGGCAGTCCAGCTCCAGGGAGCGCAGTTGCGATTCCGTCAGGACCTGGCTAAATCTGGCCTGGTAAATTTCCTGATCGACGTTGAGCAGATCCAGCAGCGGGCGCGAACCGAGCTGAAGGTACTGATCCTGATACAGCGCCCGGGTTTGTTCGCCCAGCTGCTGCTGGCGCTTTTGAATACCCAACGACTGAGCCAGATTAACCGCTTCATCGCGCGAGGCGTTGAGTTTCTGGCTGGCGTCCAGCTGCGCGGTTTTGATCGCCGCATTCGCCGCCGCCAGGCTTTGCTGGGCGGCGTCGCGGGAGGCGGTCATCGCCCCGCCCTGATAGATGGGCATCTGTACTTTAACCCAGGCGGAATATTGCGTTTTATTGAGCACCGCGCTGTTGGCGTAGTTATCGTTGAGGTAGTGGGTAACTTCCGGCTCAAGGGAAATCGTCGGCAGCATTTGCGCATTGGCGTTATCCAGCTGCGCCTGCGCCTGACCGGCCTGGGCCAGCGCCGCTAATACCGCAGGCACTGAGCGATAATCGATTTTGGCTACCGCGCAGGCGGCATCCATCCCCTGCGGGACGTCATCCGTTACCGTGGCGATTCCGCCGATGCCAATGTAGGTCGCGAGCGTGGCTTTCCAGCGCTCAAGGGCCGCCTGATATTGCAGGAGCGTGGATTGTGCGCCTTCCACGCGGGTATCGGTCTGCACGACGTCCGATAAAGACGACGCCCCCGCATCGTTGCGCTGGCGAATAAGATCGCCAATCTGTTTGAGCGAATTGACCTGCGCTTTGGCGATTTCCACCAGCTTCTGATAGCCCTGAACCTGGACTACCGCCGCCGCGGTGTCATGAGCGACCTGATCGATGCTCAGCATGACGGTAGCCTGCTGTTGGGCAACGCCGGAGTCTGCGGCTCTGACCGAGCTGGACACTTTGCCGAAGTCGTACAGCATTTGCGATACCGACACCACCAGCGATGGCGTATATCCGGCATCAGAATAGGTATTACTATAACCATTATTCATACCCGCACTAACTTGCGGGTAATATTTGGCTTTCGCCACGTCGACTTTCTGCGCCATCTCCTGGAGTTTACTCACCTCCTGGGTTATAGACGGATGCCAGTTCACCGCATTCTTTACCGCTTTTTTAATATCCAACGGGCCGGATATTCGGCTTTGGCTATTAATAATATCCTCATTATACCCCGCGACCTGTTGGCTATCAGTTAAGCGCTGGCTGCTAATATCATTCGGCATTAAATATGAATTTTCCGCATGAGCAGAAAATGCCGGATTGAAAGAAATAAAGAGGGCTGTATAGCCGCAGGTTATGACATTCCTTTTTTGTTTAAATAGACGCATCAAATTTACCCTTCAGAAAACACGTACTGAAAAAACGGATATAATCATTCCCGCATCATTATTTTTATTAAATGATAGTCGGCTATCTCCCGGTTCACTGACCGATTCATTCCTCCGCAATGAAATAACCTCGACGGCGCTTCCCTGCGCCGTCAGCGTTATAACGCCAGTTAGTTGGAGTTATTCGTATCAATCAGCTCGTTGAGCGAATTGATATGCACCCCTTCCAGCGTAATTAAGGTTGTTGATTGATGGTCTCCGGCCCCGCCGTCGCGGTCGATGGATACCACCGTGTTATTGCCAACGTAGCTCAGGGTCACATAGTTGCCCAGGCTGCTGCTGTTCCCATCCCAGTCAACCAGCAGCGCAGACACATCGATATGATCCCCTTGCGCAACCGAGAAATCCTTCCAGGTATCGCTGCCGTTACCGCCGGTATTGTCATCGGCCAGCAGGTTGTAAACCACCGTGTCGGCCCCGATACCCAGGGTGAAGGTATCGTCATAAGCGGTGCTGTGGACATCGTCGCCGTTCACGCTGCCGGTCATCTGCGGATGCAGATCGATGGTCAGCGTCGCCGCGGAAGAAACGCCATTGCTGTCGTTTACCGTGTAGGCGAACACCTCCTTGTGCGTGATTGTCGACACATCCATCCCTGCCTTCAGACTGTAGGTATAAGAACCATTATTCGCCATCGTCAGGGTGCCATAGTCACCGTAAATTGTGACGCTGCTTCCGGTTACTGCGCTACCGTTGCTGGTGGTGATACTGCCATTACTGTTGAAGGTCCAGGATTCGGCACTGCCAGTGGAAGTATGTCCGGCGACGGTGTATGAGGCATACAGTACGCCATGGAAATCTTCCGTACCGCCTGAATTGTTTCCGTTCTGGATATTCCCGCTGACGTTGGTTCCGGCCACCGTATAGTGGGTGGCGGTGTCGAACGTTGTACCGGCGATAGAAGCTCCAACCGTATAATTCGGCGCTGGCGTTAAGAAAGTATCCAGAGTGGCGGTGGCTTTCGAAGCAAGGACCATCTCGTAATTTCCTTCACTCAATGCCACACCCGTTAACGTTAGCGTATCCGTAGCGCTAGCTGTTGCGCCTATAATCGTGGTCAAATTTTCTGTCGGCGTCCCTTGCCATACCAGGACCTTACTGCCATCGGTGAGCACGTGATAAATGCTGACCGTGCTGTCAATCCTGACGGTGTTGACCACCGAGCCACTCGCGGTGTAGTTCACTTTCACCGAGAGGGTATCCATTTCACGATCGGCTCCCACGCTAAAGTTAATCAACTTACTCGCTGATACTCCGCTCCCGCTCGACTTACCGCTTGTGTTCAGTCCAGAGGTGTCAATCGCTGGAACATTCACCGTTGCCAGCGCCGTTGCCACGTTCAGCGCAACCACGTCATTCACCGCCAGCGAAGCCGGGCTGTCGATATCGAACGTCAGCGTCGTGCTCGCCGTGTGGCCCAGACTGTCGGTTATGGTGTAGGTAAAGACTTCCGATTGGCCGACGCTATTCACTCCGCCATAAGGCTGATAGGTATAGCTACCGTCGCTATGGATGGTCAGCGATCCCCAGGCACCGGCTATCGTCGTTCCGCTGCTGGTGACCGCCACCGGATCGGCGTCGGTTACCGAGGTGGCGGTAACGCTGGTCACCTTAATATTTACCCCGGTGTCCGCCACATCGCCGTCGCCATCGCTTTGCAGGACGTTACCCGTCAGGCTGTCGGTGTGATAGCCCTCAGAGTCGGTGACCTCCACGTTGATAAAGGTGCCCAGGTTCAGGTCCAGCAACGCGCCCAACAGGCCGCCGGTATTCGGTGAAGAGACCACCGCCGTGTACGATCCTGAAGGTAACATTGAGGACCAGCCGCCGCCGCTGTAGTCCAGACTGAGACCCAGTCCGTCAACATTAATATTGACGGCGTTGGTCAGAACCTGCACCACTTCGCCGGTCGCCTTATCGACGATTGAGAGATCCGCCGTAAAGGACGATGCGCCGCCCAGCAGGCTCAGCAACGTGCTCAGGGCCGCGCCCAGGCTCAGGCCAGTGCTCCCCGAGACAGTGAGCAGCACTTTTTCGTTCGCGCCGGCGGCGACATCAAAGTCAAAACTATTGCCGTTGAGCAAACCAACGTTGACGGAACCGAGTAACGAGACGCCGACAAGTTGGCCAACGGTACCGCTTTCTCCGTTGAGCGTATCGAACGTCGCGGTCAGATCCGTTTCCTGCGCATCCGGATTGGCCTGCGCCGGTTCGATGTTGCCGCCGATATTAATCGTCAGGTTAGTCGTCGAGGTATTGCCCGCTTCATCAGTAATGGTATAGCTAAAGACATCCGATTGACCGATAGCGGCCCCGCCTTTGGTCAACTGGTAGCTATAGCTGCCATCAGAGTGAATCGTCAGTACCCCATAAGCCCCGGTGATATTGACGCCAGCGCTGGTCACGGTAACCGGGGTCGATCCGTCGACGGAGTCCGAGACCGCACTGGTGACCGAGATGCCCTGACCGCTATCCTGCATATCGCCGCTGGCGGTGGTATCCAGCACGTTACCTTCAATGGCGCCGACGCTATAGCCAACGGAATCCGTCACGTCCACGTTGACAAAGCTTGCCACCTGGGCCGCCGCCAGCGCGTTGATCAACGATACCAGGGGGCCGTTACTTTCCGGCGCAGAGATAATCATGGTGTAGTCACCCGCCGGCAGATTGGCGAAGGAGACCGTGCCGTTATAGGAGAGTCCGCCAAGCAGGCTCGCCGAGATATTGACGCTGTTTTCGGCAATCGCCACGACTTCGCCGGTGGCCGTATTTACCACCGACAGATCGGCTGTCAGGGTATTTCCTGCCCCCAGCAGGTTGACGATAGTGGTCAGCAATCCGCTCGCCGTCAGCAGCGAGTTGCCGTTCACCGATACCGTCATATCTTCAACGGTTCCGGAACCCACGCTAAAGCGCAGATTATTGCCCGACAGCAGCGAGACATCGACGGTGCTGAGTAACGTCAGGCCAACCAGTTGGCCGCTGGTACCGCTGACGTTGTTCAGGTTACCTTCCAGCGCGACAACGTCCGGGCTGTTGCTATCGGGGATGGCCTCGATATCGCTATCGGAGTCCGAGTCGCTGTCGCTATCCGAGTCGCTGTCCGAATCGGAGTCGCTATCGGAATCCGAGTCGCTGTCCGAATCCGAGTCGCTATCGGAATCCGAATCGCTATCGGAATCCGAATCGCTATCGGAATCGGAGTCACTGTCAGAGTCAGAATCGCTGTCCGAATCCGAGTCGCTGTCGGAATCAGAATCACTGTCCGAATCCGAATCGCTATCGGAATCGGAGTCACTGTCAGAGTCAGAATCGCTGTCCGAATCGGAGTCGCTATCGGAATCCGAATCGCTATCGGAATCGGAGTCACTGTCAGAGTCAGAATCACTGTCCGAATCCGAGTCGCTGTCTGAATCCGAATCGCTGTCAGAATCTGAATCGCTGTCCGAATCCGAGTCGCTGTCGGAATCCGAGTCGCTGTCGGAATCAGAATCACTGTCCGAATCGGAGTCGCTATCGGAATCCGAGTCGCTGTCAGAGTCTGAATCGCTGTCCGAATCAGAATCACTGTCGGAATCCGAGTCACTGTCGGAGTCGGAATCGCTGTCAGAGTCGGAGTCGCTGTCGGAATCAGAATCGCTGTCCGAATCCGAGTCGCTGTCGGAATCAGAATCACTGTCCGAATCGGAGTCGCTATCGGAATCCGAGTCACTGTCAGAGTCAGAATCGCTGTCCGAGTCCGAGTCGCTGTCGCTATCCGAATCACTGTCTGAATCCGAATCGCTATCGGAATCCGAGTCGCTGTCAGAGTCTGAATCGCTGTCCGAATCAGAATCACTGTCGGAATCCGAGTCACTGTCGGAGTCGGAATCGCTGTCAGAGTCGGAGTCGCTGTCGGAATCCGCATCGCTATCCGTATCATCAGCAAGACCAATATTGATAGTTAGCGTCGTGGTAGCCGTATCGCCATCCGCATCCGTAATGGTGTAGGTAAAGACCTCCGTTTGACCGACAGAATCAGCGTCCCCGGTCGCATGATAGGTGTAAGAACCATCGGCATAGATCACCAGCGTACCGTAGGCGCCCTCAACGATCGTTCCACCTGAGCTAACCGTTTCCGCCGCTGCCCCCGGCACCGAAGTCGCGATGATGCTGGTCACGGTAATACCCGTACCAATATCACCAACATCCCCGCCAGCATCCGTCTGCAGGACGTTACCGCTGATAATCGCGGATTCGTATCCTACGGAGTCGGTTACCGCAACATCCACCGCAGTCACTACGCTGATATTTGCCAGGAAGTTCACCAGCGTCGGCAGCAGTCCGGTATTCGTCGGCGACGAGATCACCACCGTATAGTTACCTTCCGGCAGATCGCTGAAGCTGGCGCCGCCGCTGTAATCCAGGCTGACGCCTCCCGCCGTGATAGTCACCGCATTCGACGCCAACGCAACCACTTCACCGGTCGCCGTATTCACCACCGCGAGATCGGCCTGGAAGGTATCGGTACCGCCCAGCAGAAGCAGCAGCGTATTGATCAGTGCCGCCGAACTCAGCGTTGTCCCGCCGGAAATATCCAGCACCACATCCTGAGTGGTTCCACTCGCGACGGTAAAGTCAAAGTTGTTGCCGCTAAGCAGCGAAACATCAACCACGCCAAGCAAGTTCACGCCAGTCAACTGGGTAATCGTACCGTTTACACCATCGAGATTGTCATGGTTCTCCGATATCAGTGCGGTATTGGTATCCGCGTTGGCCTGCGGAATATCCGAGTCGCTGTCCGAGTCGGAATCGCTATCGGAATCCGAGTCGCTGTCGGAGTCCGAGTCACTGTCAGAGTCCGAATCGCTGTCAGAGTCAGAATCACTGTCGGAATCGGAATCGCTGTCGGAATCCGAGTCACTGTCAGAATCGGAGTCGCTGTCAGAATCGGAGTCACTGTCGGAATCAGAGTCACTGTCGGAGTCGGAATCGCTGTCGGAGTCAGAATCACTGTCGGAGTCAGAGTCGCTGTCGCTGTCCGAATCCGAGTCACTGTCTGAATCCGAATCACTGTCGGAGTCGGAATCGCTGTCCGAGTCAGAGTCGCTGTCAGAATCGGAGTCGCTGTCGGAATCGGAGTCACTGTCAGAGTCCGAATCACTGTCAGAGTCCGAATCACTGTCGGAGTCCGAGTCGCTGTCAGAATCCGAATCGCTGTCGCTATCCGAGTCGCTGTCAGAGTCCGAGTCACTGTCAGAGTCCGAATCGCTGTCAGAGTCGGAATCACTGTCGGAATCCGAGTCACTGTCAGAATCGGAGTCGCTGTCAGAGTCGGAATCGGAGTCGCTGTCGGAATCCGAGTCGCTGTCAGCATCCGAGTCGCTGTCGGAATCCGAGTCGCTGTCAGAATCCGAATCGCTGTCAGAGTCGGAGTCGCTGTCGCTATCAGAATCGCTGTCAGAATCGGAATCGCTGTCAGAGTCGCTGTCGGAGTCCGAATCACTGTCAGAGTCCGAGTCACTGTCTGAATCCGAATCGCTGTCAGAATCTGAATCACTGTCGGAATCGGAGTCACTGTCGGAATCGGAATCGCTGTCAGAGTCGGAGTCGCTGTCGCTGTCGCTATCAGAATCGCTGTCAGAGTCGGAATCACTGTCGGAATCCGAGTCACTGTCAGAATCGGAGTCGCTGTCAGAATCCGAGTCGCTGTCCGAGTCCGAATCACTATCGGAATCCGAATCGCTGTCGGAATCTGAGTCGCTGTCCGAATCGGAGTCGCTGTCGCTATCCGAGTCGCTGTCCGAGTCAGAGTCGCTGTCAGAATCGGAATCGCTGTCGCTATCCGAGTCACTGTCCGAGTCGGAGTCGCTGTCGCTATCCGAGTCGCTGTCGGAATCGGAGTCGCTGTCGGAATCTGAATCACTGTCCGAATCGGAGTCGCTGTCGGAGTCTGAATCGCTGTCAGAATCGGAATCACTGTCAGAGTCCGAGTCGCTGTCGGAATCTGAATCACTGTCCGAATCGGAGTCGCTGTCGGAGTCCGAGTCGCTGTCAGAGTCCGAGTCGCTGTCGGAGTCCGAGTCGCTGTCAGAGTCCGAGTCGCTGTCGGAGTCCGAGTCACTGTCAGAGTCCGAATCGCTGTCAGAATCGGAATCGCTGTCAGAGTCAGAATCACTGTCAGAATCGGAATCGCTGTCAGCATCCGAGTCGCTGTCGGAATCCGAGTCGCTGTCAGAATCCGAATCGCTGTCAGAGTCGGAGTCGCTGTCGCTATCAGAATCGCTGTCAGAATCGGAATCGCTGTCAGAGTCGCTGTCGGAGTCCGAATCACTGTCAGAGTCCGAGTCACTGTCTGAATCCGAATCGCTGTCAGAATCTGAATCACTGTCGGAATCGGAGTCACTGTCGGAATCGGAATCGCTGTCAGAGTCGGAGTCGCTGTCGCTGTCGCTATCAGAATCGCTGTCAGAGTCGGAATCACTGTCGGAATCCGAGTCACTGTCAGAATCGGAGTCGCTGTCAGAATCCGAGTCGCTGTCCGAGTCCGAATCACTATCGGAATCGGAGTCGCTGTCCGAATCGGAGTCGCTGTCGCTATCCGAGTCGCTGTCGCTATCCGAGTCGCTGTCGGAATCGGAGTCGCTGTCGGAATCTGAATCACTGTCCGAATCGGAGTCGCTGTCGGAGTCCGAATCGCTGTCGCTATCAGAGTCGCTGTCGGAGTCCGAGTCACTGTCTGAATCCGAATCACTGTCGGAATCGGAATCGCTGTCCGAATCAGAATCACTGTCGGAATCGGAATCGCTGTCAGAGTCCGAGTCGCTGTCAGAGTCGGAATCGCTGTCCGAGTCAGAGTCGCTGTCAGAGTCCGAATCACTGTCGGAGTCGGAGTCGCTGTCGGAGTCCGAGTCGCTGTCAGAATCGGAGTCGCTGTCGCTATCCGAGTCACTGTCCGAATCAGAATCACTGTCTGAATCCGAATCGCTGTCAGAGTCTGAATCACTGTCAGAGTCGGAATCACTGTCAGAGTCCGAGTCGCTGTCAGCATCCGAGTCGCTGTCGGAGTCCGAATCGCTGTCAGAATCGGAGTCGCTGTCGGAGTCGGAGTCACTGTCTGAATCCGAGTCGCTGTCAGAATCCGAGTCACTATCGGAGTCCGAATCACTGTCAGAGTCGGAGTCGCTGTCGGAATCCGAATCGCTGTCAGAGTCTGAATCGCTGTCCGAATCCGAGTCGCTGTCGCTATCCGAATCACTGTCAGAATCCGAATCGCTGTCAGCATCCGAGTCGCTGTCGGAGTCCGAATCGCTGTCAGAATCGGAGTCGCTGTCGGAGTCGGAGTCACTGTCTGAATCCGAGTCGCTGTCAGAATCCGAGTCACTATCGGAGTCCGAATCACTGTCAGAGTCGGAGTCGCTGTCGGAATCCGAATCGCTGTCAGAGTCTGAATCGCTGTCCGAATCCGAGTCGCTGTCGCTATCCGAATCACTGTCAGAATCCGAATCGCTGTCAGAATCGGAATCGCTGTCAGAGTCCGAATCGCTGTCAGAGTCCGAATCGCTGTCAGAGTCCGAATCGCTGTCAGAGTCCGAATCACTGTCAGAATCGGAGTCGCTGTCGGAGTCGGAATCGCTGTCCGAGTCGGAGTCGCTGTCGGAATCCGAGTCGCTGTCGCTATCCGAGTCGGAGTCGCT
This sequence comes from Klebsiella sp. BDA134-6, assembly GCF_015601345.1. Classification (NCBI taxonomy): domain Bacteria; kingdom Pseudomonadati; phylum Pseudomonadota; class Gammaproteobacteria; order Enterobacterales; family Enterobacteriaceae; genus Klebsiella; species Klebsiella sp. BDA134-6. The sequence goes on along the minus strand of NZ_CP064784.1, from coordinate 2,073,381 downwards.
GTCGCTATCAGAATCGCTGTCAGAATCAGAATCACTGTCGGAGTCCGAATCGCTGTCGGAGTCGGAGTCGCTGTCGGAGTCGGAGTCACTGTCTGAATCCGAGTCGCTGTCGCTATCCGAGTCGCTGTCAGAATCAGAATCACTGTCGGAATCGGAATCGCTGTCGGAGTCCGAGTCGCTGTCCGAGTCAGAGTCGCTGTCGCTATCCGAATCACTGTCAGAATCCGAATCGCTGTCAGAATCTGAATCACTGTCGGAATCGGAGTCACTGTCGCTATCCGAGTCGCTGTCAGAGTCCGAATCGCTGTCAGAGTCGGAATCACTGTCAGAATCGGAGTCGCTGTCAGAATCGGAATCGCTGTCAGAATCGGAATCGCTGTCAGAGTCAGAATCACTGTCGGAATCGGAGTCACTGTCGCTATCCGAGTCGCTGTCAGAATCCGAATCGCTGTCTGAATCCGAGTCACTGTCGGAGTCCGAGTCGCTGTCCGAGTCGGAGTCGCTGTCAGAGTCTGAATCACTGTCGGAATCGGAGTCACTGTCGCTATCCGAGTCGCTGTCAGAGTCCGAATCGCTGTCAGAATCCGAGTCGCTGTCCGAGTCCGAATCGCTGTCAGAATCGGAATCGCTGTCAGAGTCCGAATCACTGTCAGAATCGGAGTCGCTGTCGGAGTCGGAATCGCTGTCCGAGTCGGAGTCGCTGTCGGAATCCGAGTCGCTGTCGCTATCCGAGTCGCTGTCAGAATCGGAATCGCTGTCGCTATCCGAGTCACTGTCAGAATCGGAGTCGCTGTCAGAATCTGAATCACTGTCGGAATCGGAGTCGCTGTCGGAGTCCGAATCACTGTCAGAATCGGAGTCGCTGTCGGAGTCGGAATCGCTGTCCGAGTCGGAGTCGCTGTCGGAATCCGAGTCGCTGTCGCTATCAGAATCGCTGTCAGAATCAGAGTCACTGTCGGAGTCGGAGTCGCTGTCGGAGTCCGAGTCACTGTCTGAATCCGAATCACTGTCGGAATCAGAATCGCTGTCAGAGTCAGAATCACTGTCGGAGTCGGAATCGCTGTCGCTATCCGAGTCGCTGTCAGCATCAGAGTCGCTGTCGGAGTCTGAATCGCTGTCAGAATCGGAGTCGCTGTCGGAATCGGAGTCACTGTCGGAGTCCGAATCGCTGTCAGAGTCGGAGTCGCTGTCAGAGTCCGAATCGCTGTCAGAGTCGGAATCACTGTCAGAATCGGAGTCGCTGTCAGAATCGGAATCGCTGTCAGAATCGGAGTCGCTGTCGGAATCGGAGTCACTGTCGGAGTCCGAATCGCTGTCAGAGTCGGAGTCGCTGTCAGAGTCCGAATCACTGTCAGAGTCCGAATCACTGTCGGAGTCCGAGTCGCTGTCAGAATCCGAATCGCTGTCAGAATCTGAATCACTGTCGGAATCGGAGTCACTGTCGCTATCCGAGTCGCTGTCAGAGTCCGAATCGCTGTCAGAGTCGGAATCACTGTCAGAATCGGAGTCGCTGTCAGAATCGGAATCGCTGTCAGAATCGGAATCGCTGTCAGAATCGGAATCGCTGTCAGAGTCAGAATCACTGTCGGAATCGGAGTCACTGTCGCTATCCGAGTCGCTGTCAGAATCCGAATCGCTGTCTGAATCCGAGTCACTGTCGGAGTCCGAGTCGCTGTCCGAGTCGGAGTCGCTGTCAGAGTCTGAATCACTGTCGGAATCGGAGTCACTGTCAGAGTCCGAGTCGCTGTCGGAGTCCGAGTCACTGTCTGAATCCGAATCGCTGTCAGAATCTGAATCACTGTCGGAATCGGAGTCACTGTCGCTATCCGAGTCGCTGTCAGAGTCCGAATCGCTGTCAGAATCCGAGTCGCTGTCCGAGTCCGAATCGCTATCGGAATCCGAATCGCTGTCGGAATCTGAGTCGCTGTCAGAATCGGAGTCGCTGTCAGAGTCCGAATCGCTGTCGGAATCCGAATCGCTATCAGAGTCTGAATCGCTGTCCGAATCTGAATCACTGTCAGAGTCAGCATCACTGTCGGAATCCGAGTCGCTGTCGCTATCAGAATCGCTGTCAGAATCAGAATCACTGTCGGAGTCCGAATCGCTGTCGGAGTCGGAGTCACTGTCGGAATCCGAGTCGCTGTCTGAGTCCGAATCACTGTCAGAATCAGAATCGCTGTCAGAATCAGAATCACTGTCGGAATCCGAATCACTGTCGGAATCGGAGTCACTGTCGGAGTCAGAGTCGCTGTCGGAGTCCGAGTCACTGTCAGAGTCGGAATCGCTGTCGGAGTCAGAGTCGCTGTCAGAATCGGAGTCGCTGTCGGAATCGGAGTCACTGTCAGAATCGGAGTCGCTGTCAGAGTCGGAGTCGCTGTCGCTATCAGAATCGCTGTCCGAATCGGAGTCACTGTCGCTATCCGAGTCGCTGTCCGAATCAGAATCACTGTCGGAGTCCGAATCACTGTCGGAGTCGGTGTCATCGGTAAGATCGACAGTTAATATAAATATCGGGGATCGTCCGCTGACGTTGCCGGCCAGATCGGTCACCGTGGTGCTCAGGCTATGGGATCCTTCCTCCAGTGCTTCAGGAGTAAAGCTCCAGTTCCCGTCAACACCCGCAATTGCGGTGCCCAGTACGGTATCACCGTCATAAATTGTGACCGTGGCACCCGCTTCCGCCGTGCCACTCAGGGTTGGCGTATCATCATCCGTTACGCTACCGCTGTTCAGCGTGCCCGTGTCTTCTCCTGCATTATCAGTTACCTGCAGATCGCTAACCGGGTCCACTATAGTGTCTACCGTCAGCTCAAACGCCGGCGAACTTTCACTGACGTTCCCGGCTTTGTCCGTTACCGTAGTACTCAGGCTGTGGGTGCCTTCGTCCAGACTATCTGGCGTGAAGCTCCAGCGTCCATCCTCGCCGGCAACCACTGTGCCCAACACTGTGTCGCCGTCATAGATCGTCACCGTGGCTCCCGCTTCCGCCGTGCCGTTCAGAGTGGGCGTCGCATCGTTGGTCAGATCCCCACTCTGCAGCTGGCCGGTGTGCTCTGCAACATTGTCAGTTACCTGCGGAATGCTGGCAGCGGGCGCAGTGGTATCTATCGTCAGCTCAAACGCCGGCGAACGCTCGCTGACGTTGCCGGCTTTGTCCGTCACCGTCGCGCTCAGGCTATGAGACCCCTCGCTCAGCTCCGGTAACGTGAAGCTCCAGTTGCCATTTTCATCCGCGACGACAGAACCCAGTATGGTATCTCCGTCATAAATCGTTATTGTTGCCCCAGCTTCTGCCGTCCCTTTAATCTCTGGGGTCGTATCGTCAGTGATATCTCCAGAATGCAGCACACCAGTGATGGGGCCCACATTGTCAATGACTGCTATGTTCTGTGCCGCGGTGGGTAGCTCGGTATCAGTATCGGAGTCGCTGTCAGCATCAGAATCACTATCCGCGTCGCTGTCAGCATCTGAATCACTATCTGAATCTGAATCCGAGTCGGAATCACTGTCAGAATCGGAATCACTATCCGAATCTGAATCCGAGTCGGAATCACTGTCAGAATCGGAATCACTATCCGAATCGCTGTCAGCATCCGTATCACTGTCGGAGTCTGAATCACTGTCAGCATCTGAATCGCTTTCAGAAACCGAAGAGTGGTGGTCTTTGTTTGAGGTGCCGGCGAACATCGCCGCAATGCCCAGCAAAGCTGCGCCCGCCATGACCCAACCAGCAATACTTTGTCCTGCGCCACCGGTCGCAATGACTTCAGAGAGATCGCTAATTAGCGAATAGTGTGCTCCATCAGTACCCGCTCCTTCCAACCACCATAATGCGCCAGTGTCATCATCCATAAGAACCAAATCACTGTGCTGTCCATGTTCATCCACAACGAAAAAGTTTTTAATTGTAACGGTGTCACCGTTATGGAGTTTTAGAACAAGATCATTACCTTGGCGGGTATACGAACTTATATCCTCACGCTTAACGTGCAGGACAACCACTGACTGCGTATTGAGATTAATTTGATTGCCATCAACGGTGTATTCAACACCTGTTTCTTTCACTGTCACATTTATATTTTTCATCAGGTTGCACCCTTGAGATGAAGACGCAGTCAGAGGTATGAGATAATTCTTAATTATGCACCTTATTAGATATACCAGTTCCTGGCGTCCCGCAAGGTTAAATAAAAACAGAAACCTTACATTCTGAAATAAATAAAAAACATTAAATTACAATCACTTAAAATAATAAGCTTACATTTTTAAATGTTAATTAAGGCTATAATTAAAATCGTTACTCACGGTTATTACAATGAAGATAAAATCATGGATAATACATTTCTCATATCGTTAAACCTCCATTTAAGTACCAGGTGAAAAATTTCCGTGATATTAATCATAAAAATCACACAAGAAAAAACAAACATTTTTGAAAGATTCAAAAAAATTATCGCCGTTCCCCATGTATTTACCAGGGGTTATTTATAAAAAATAAATTATCTATTGGAGAAGATTTTTCGTAATAAGGGAGATAAAGCCAGGAAGGTGTCCGTTAAATCCACAAAGATAATGCGCTTTATTTTTAAATAAAGAAACGTTTCGATGTAGTTTTAATTAAAATACTGTCCCTAAATAACTTAATTTATATTGATAATAAAAAACCCCGTCAGGCGGGGTTTTAGGTTTATCGGGCTAATCCCAATCGAGGGATCTCAATCGCCGGACAGCGATCCATCACCACGTTTAGACCGGCGTCTCGGGCGAGAACAGCCGCTTGTTCATTGATTACACCCAGCTGTAGCCAAAGCGTTTTCGCACCGATAGCCACCGCTTCCTGGGCAACGCCCCAGGCCGCTTCCGAATTACGGAAAACATCGACCATATCCACTTTTTCCGGCACGTCAGCAAGCGTGGCATACCCTTTTTGCCCCAGCAGCGTGGTACCCGCAACCTTAGGGGAAACGGGAATAACGTGATATCCCTGCTCCAGAAGATACTTCATCACCCGATAGCTTGGGCGATCAGGTTTGTCACTTGCCCCCACCAGGGCGATAGTCCGCGTCGAGGTCAAAATACCTACGATATCGTTTTCTTTCATCATCATCCTCCTGCTATTTAGCCCAAGTGTATGCTAATCCGGATGAACCCGCATGAGTCCTGACCTGCAGATGCGTCAAATTTTTTCATCCCGACGCTTGCAGCAACAGTCACTTCCAGTAATCTGTCTACAGGCCAAAATGTGGAATGAAATGATGGAACTAACAACACGTACCTTGCCAGCGCGCAAGCATATTGCGCTGGTTGCACACGATCACTGTAAAGATATGTTGATGAAATGGGTCGAGCGCCACCAGCAACTGCTGGCGCAACACACGCTATCGGCGACAGGAACGACCGGAAATCTGGTATCACGCGCGACCGGGCTGGAGGTACAGGCGATGCTAAGTGGTCCCATGGGCGGCGATCAGCAGGTAGGAGCGCTGATTTCAGAAGGTAAAATCGATGTATTGATTTTTTTCTGGGATCCGCTGAATGCCGTACCGCACGATCCGGATGTGAAAGCGTTATTACGTTTGGCGACGGTATGGAATATCCCCGTCGCCACCAACGTTTCAACCGCCGACTTTATTATCCAGTCCCCGCATTTCAACGACCCTGTTGATATCCTGATCCCTGATTATCAACGCTACCTTGCAGAGCGTCTGAAATAAGCCCCGCTGGCGGCCATGCCGCCAGTCATTATGGTTTTCTTGCTACCGGGACACTCAGCGCCTCTAACATTTCAACAAACGGAGAAGGTTGTTCTTTATTAAACAATAACCATACGCGCAGACGTGCGCGGGTGATGGCGACATACAGTAACCGCCTCTCTTCGGCATCGGGAAAATCCTCCGGCTGCGGTAATAGCGCCTGCTCCATAATCGACTCGCGTGCCGGTGCGGGAAACGCATCATCCCCCTCCTTAAGGCCAAGAATAATGGCGTAATCGGCTTGTTGCCCTTTGCTGGCATGAATAGTCATAAAATCGAGCTGCAGATGCGGCCAGCGCGTGGCGGCTTTCTCAAGCGCCACCGGCTTCAAATGATGATAACGAGCTAACAATAAAATCCGCTGTTCTCGTTTGACATAACCGCTCATTTTATCAAGCAGATCGTCGAGTTTGTCCTCCGCTAATAACGTCACCGCTTTTTTGTCCCCTGCGACAAGGCTGTTTAGCGGTTTCGTTAACTGATGCGGATTTTGTTGGATAAACCCGTTGGCGACCTCTCCTATCCGACTATTAAATCGGTACGTCGTATCCAGCGCACAGCAATCTCCTTCGCCAAAATAGTGATTAAAGGCTGTTGTTAAAGAGAGCTGAGCACCGCTAAAACGGTAGATAGCCTGCCAGTCATCGCCAACGGCAAACAGCGTAGTCTGTGTGTTTTGCCGACGTAACGCGGCGAGTAGGGACGCCCGCTGCGGGGAAATATCCTGAAACTCATCTACCAGAATATGCTTCCACGGGCTGACAAAGCGCCCCTTATCCAGAATATTAATCGCCTGATGAATCAGGCCGGAAAAATCGACGGCGTTTTCATCTTTTAATGCCGTTTTCCACGCTTTTAGCAAAGGGGCCATCAGCTTGACGCGCTTGCCAAAAAGATCGCGTACCTCTTCAGGTGCTCCAGCAATCATTTCCGCCTGCGAGCCGCCATGCATACGCATCAGGCTAACCCAGCGGTCAAGGCGACTGGCGATACGACGCTGCAGCGTTTTATCCTGCCAAAAATCCCCTTCCGGGATCTGCCAGTCCATTTCTTCTTCCAGCCACAGTCGCCAGCCTTTCGCCTGCGCTTTTTTCTCCTGGCACTGCTGCTGCCAGCTCTGGACTAAAAGTTTTTGCCGTGCGGCGCTGTCGTTCTCCAGCTTGCTGATCGTCGGAGCTTTTTTACTGCCCTGCTGAATAATATGCAGAGCCAGGGAATGAAAAGTTCGCGCAGAGATCTCTTCAGTTCCCAGACGCTCGCGGATGCGCTCATCCATCTCCTGCGCGGCTTGTCGACCAAACGCCAGGAGCAGAATCTGCTCGGCCGCCGCTTCGCCACGGGTCAATAGCCAGCCAGCGCGCGCCACTAACACGGAAGTTTTACCGCTTCCGGCGCCTGCCAGAACTAATAACGAACGCTCGCCGTTTACGACTGCGCGCGCCTGAGCCGGATTCAGCGGCGATGATTCTACCGCGGCAAAAAAGCCGCAGTATTGTTCCAGCATTGATTCAGTAAACGTTTGATTATGCTCGAGCCTGGCTTTCTCGGTGTTGCTCAACCAACTTTGACATTGCCGCCATAACTCGCGGCAGTTATCGAAAGCGTCAAGACGGGCTGTTGGTACAGGTAATCCGCCAAGCGCATGGCGGATTTTACGCTGGATATCGCTCACCTGCTGACGCGTCAACCATTTCCCCTCTGCGCTGGAACGCGCCACGTCAGCCAGCTGCTGGCGAAGGACATCAGCGGCGATATCGCTCATTTCCGCGCTCCACTGCTGCCAGAGCGTGTTCAAATGATGGTAAAAACGCTGGGTTTCATTCCATTCGGTGCCATGCAAACGCACAACTTTCTCGCCCGGCAGGATAAATTCCAGCTCCCCCCATACCAGACCACGCTTGCAATGGATTGATAATAACTGATTGAAAGGTATAAGATATTCATGGCTATCACCGGAAACCTTTACTCCGGCATTAAGAAGTTGCACCCTATCATAAGGATGCTGAGCCATGCGCTTGCCCAATGTTGTCGCTCTAAGTTCCATATAATGTCGAATTTCAATCAGGTTGGATGTTTTTAAGTTTAACCGCCAGCGACCGGGTGCTCCAGCGTAAAAAACGCTACAATGGCCGGGCCTTATTATCCACGGAATTAAACAGAGGGTTTATGCGTACCGTTCTGAATATTTTAAACTTTATCCTTGGCGGATTCGCCACCACGCTCGGCTGGCTTCTGGCGACGTTGGTCAGCATCGTGCTGATCTTTACGCTACCTCTCACCCGCTCCTGCTGGGAGATAACAAAACTCTCTCTTCTACCCTATGGTAATGAAGCCGTTCATGTTGATGAACTCGATCCTCAGGGAAAGAATAGCCTGCTAAACGCGGGTGGGACACTACTGAACATTTTATGGTTTATTTTCTTTGGCTGGTGGCTATGCCTGATGCACATTTTTTGTGGCATCGCACAATGCCTGACCATCATCGGCATTCCAGTTGGCATCGCCAATTTCAAAATCGCCGCTATTGCTTTATGGCCAGTAGGCCGTCGAGTCGTCTCCGTCGAGACTGCTCGTGCTGCGCGTGAAGCCAATGCGCGCCGCCGCTTTCAGTAACTGAATGGAACACAGAAATGCTCACCCCCCTGCTACGCCGCTATACCCGGAACAGCGCCTGGTTATATAACATCAGGATTTTTATCGCACTTTGCGGCACGACCGCGTTTCCCTGGTGGCTTGGCGAAGTAAAACTCACGATTCCTTTAACGCTTGGGGTCGTGGCAGCGGCGCTGACCGACCTTGATGACCGCCTGACAGGACGTCTGCGTAATCTGGCCATTACCCTCGTGTGCTTTTTTATTGCTTCGGCCTCGGTGGAACTGCTCTTCCCCTGGCCTTGGTTATTCGCAGCAGGATTAACCGTTTCTACCATCGGCTTTATTTTGCTCGGTGGGTTGGGCCAGCGCTATGCCACAATTGCCTTTGGCGCCTTGTTAATCGCCATCTATACCATGCTGGGGGTAACGCTTTATAGCCACTGGTATCTCCAGCCGCTGTTTTTGCTGGCCGGGGCGGTGTGGTACAACTTACTCACCCTCGCAGGGCATCTTATTTTCCCCATCCGTCCCCTACAGGACAACCTTGCACGCAGCTACGAGCAGTTAGCGCACTATCTGGAACTTAAATCGCGCCTGTTCGATCCGGATATTGAAGATGAAAGCCAGGCGCCTCTGTATGACCTGGCAATAGCCAACGGTCAGCTAGTGACAACCCTAAATCAGACCAAAGTTTCCCTGCTGACGCGCCTGCGCGGGGATCGCGGTCAGCGCGGAACCCGTCGCACCCTGCAGTATTACTTCGTGGCGCAGGACATCCACGAACGCGCTAGCTCTTCGCATATTCAATACCAAACGCTGCGCGATCGCTTTCGTTACAGTGACGTGATGTTCCGCTTTCAGCGCATGCTGTCAATGCAGGCGCAGGCATGCCAGAAACTGTCCCGAGCCATCCTGCAGCGCGAGCCCTACCTTCACGATACTCACTTTGAGCGCGCTTTTATGCACCTTGACGCCGCGCTCGATCGTGTAAAGGCCAGCGGCGCGCCGGCGGACCAGATCAAGGCATTAGGGTTTTTGCTTAATAACCTACGCGCAATTGACGCCCAGCTGGCGACAATTGAATCTGTCCAGACCACCTCGCAGTTCAGTCACAACACGGAAAACCTGTTGGCTGACGACCAGCCTGGCGGTTTTGGCGATGTCTGGCTGCGCTTGCGCAGTAATATGTCCCCCGAGTCCGCCCTGTTTCGCCATGCGGTTCGAATGTCATTGGTCCTGTGCGCTGGCTACGCTTTTATCCAGTTGACCGGGCTGAATCATGGTTACTGGATATTGCTGACCAGCCTGTTTGTTTGCCAGCCAAACTATAACGCGACTCGCCACCGGCTGGCGTTAAGGATAATCGGTACCCTTATCGGCGTGGCGATAGGTCTCCCGGTGCTGCTTCTCGTTCCATCCGTTGAAGGCCAGCTGTTTTTAATTGTTTTGACCGGCGTGCTGTTCTTCGCTTTCCGTAATGTGCAGTACGCCCATGCCACAATGTTCATTACCCTTCTGGTTTTGCTTTGCTTCAACCTCCTGGGTGAAGGTTTTGAAGTCGCCCTACCGCGTATATTTGATACGCTGATCGGCTGCGCTATCGCCTGGGCCGCTGTCAGCTTTATTTGGCCTGACTGGAAATTCCGCAATCTGCCGCGAGTACTCGAACAAGCAATCAACGCTAACTGCCGGTATTTAGACGCCATACTTGAGCAATATCATCAGGGACGCGACAACCGCCTTGCCTATCGCATTGCGCGAAGAGTAGCGCACAACAGGGACGGTGAATTGGCATCAGTAGTCTCAAACTTATCAACTGAACCAAGAGCGGGCTCGCAAATTCGAGAAACCGCTTTTCGTTTGTTGTGCCTGAACCACACTTTTACCAGCTATATTTCAGCCCTGGGCGCCCACAGGGAAAAGCTGACAACGCCAGATATCCTGGCGCTGCTGGACGATGCCGTTTGTTATGTTGATGACGCGCTGCACCACTCGCCGGCCGATGAGCAACGGGTACAGCAAGCTCTATCAAGCCTGCAGACCCGGATACAGCATCTCGACCCCCGTGCCGAGAGCAAGGAGCCGCTGGTACTTCAACAAATCGGGCTGCTACTGGCGCTGCTGCCAGAGATTTGTCGGCTACAGCGACAGGTTGAGATTCAACCTGAGTAGGCCTCCCTCTCCTGCATTTGTTCCGCCGCCCACTCCTCAAGCTCCTGACGCTGTTGCGTCGGGAGCGTGGCTGCATGTACGCCAGCAATAGCTCCCTGTAAACAATAAAGAATATTAACCGTTAACGCTTTATTCATTTTCCGTAACCTCAGCCAGGCTTCTTTGGCCCCAATCTTACGCAGCGTTAATTCATCTGTGATGCCTGAATTAATCAACTGTAGCTCCATGTGAAAACTGATATTTGGCAAATTTTTCAATCTCCCTGAATGCCGCTGCCGATGTTTTTCATAGCGAGCGCTCTGTAATGACAGCGCTGATAAATGAAAAAGCATTTTGCTATCCTGCCAAAGCCCTTCATCAATATGATAATACTTCAGCGCGACCAGACGACCATTCTTCTGCATCTTCAAAAGCGGGTTTTTATGCGCCACGCGGTACTCCGCGCTCTGTTCACAGACCCGAAGATAGATTTCCCCCTCGGCCATCATGGCAAATACGGTGTTATCTATCGCCAGGCTATAGCCACCAAATAAGGGCCGACAGCTTATTTTTCCTAATGGAGACAAACATGCCCGAAACTGATGGATCCTAAAACATACAAGTTTCTTCATGATTATTCCTTTGTTAATCATGTAAATAAGACATAAATTTGCTAACGGATCCGTTAATAAAGAAAATAAGTGACTTCTCTTCATGCGGCAACATGAATTATCTCTTTATTTTAATCAGCTTGTTTTTTTGCGAGCGGCTTTCAGAAAATAGCCTTTTGATGAAGTCAAAAGCAGGGAAAGTAAAATGCTTAATTAATATTAATCACATTAGAGCACAAAGTGGAGGGTATCTCTGGTCACTCGTATACGGTTAACATCATCATTTGTGAGAAGAATTTATCCAGGTAAAAAGCGCAACAACGATGAATTCACATTATGTACGCGCTGACATCCGACGCTATCGGCACTTGCTTATTCCCAGAGATGTACAAATTTCATCCAGAAACAGAGAAAATAGTGTTGATCTTTCACCCTGCCGCATATACTGTATATGCATACAGTAAGCCACAGGCGGGATAGACTATGTTTACATCAGCTCACGCAAATCGTTCACCACTGACTTCTACTTCAGTACGTCGTCGCTCTCATGACGCTGCCGAACAGCCAGCTAACGGGCTGATCAGTGAAATAGTCTATCGAGAAGATCAGCCTATGATGACGCAGCTACTATTGCTTCCTTTATTACAGCAGCTTGGTCAGCAGTCACGCTGGCAGCTCTGGCTGACTCCACGGCAGAAGCTAAGCCGTGAATGGGTGCAGTCATCCGGTTTACCGCTGTCCAAGGTTATGCAGATCAGCCAGCTCTCCCCCGCTAATACCCTGGAGTCAATGGTTCGCTCACTGCGCACCGGAAATTATAGCGTCGTTATTGGCTGGCTATCAGAAGAACTGAGCATTGAGGAACATGAGCGACTGGTTGCCGCTGCAGAAGAGGGTCACGCAATGGGCTTTATCATGCGCCCGGTAAGAAATAACGATCAGCCAGGCAGACAACTTTCTGGGCTAAAAATTCACTCAAACCTGTATCATTAACCGAGTTTAGGATTAATCCTGGAATTTTTTTTGCCCTGACGCGAGATGGGCTTTCTTGATGGGCATTTTTGTTAAAATGCTTGTCTGATGCGGCTTCGCGACTTTTTTTGCCCCGAATAAGTTCAACCGTATTTGTTAAACATAGCGTACACAACCCTTTTTTTTCATATGCCTGACGGAGTTCACACTTGTAAGTTTCGAACTAAGTTGTAGACTTTACATCGCCAGGGGTGATCGGCTTACGCTGCATGTATCAGCATAGTTAACAACAAGTCACGCCCCGGGTGAAGGATTTAACCGTGAGGTCTTCTGAACCTTCATGGCGAATTTTGGATGATAATGAGGCGCAAAAAATGAAAAAGACAGCTATCGCGATTGCAGTGGCACTGGCTGGCTTCGCTACCGTAGCGCAGGCCGCTCCGAAAGATAACACCTGGTACGCAGGTGCTAAACTGGGCTGGTCCCAGTATCACGACACCGGTTTCTACGGTAACGGTTTCCAGGGCAACAACGGCCCGACCCGTAACGATCAGCTGGGTGCTGGTGCGTTTGGTGGTTACCAGGTTAACCCGTACCTCGGTTTTGAAATGGGCTACGACTGGCTGGGCCGTATGGCTTATAAAGGCAGCGTTGACAATGGCGCTTTCAAAGCTCAGGGCGTTCAGCTGACTGCTAAACTGGGTTACCCGATCACTGACGATCTGGATATCTATACCCGTCTGGGTGGTATGGTTTGGCGCGCAGACTCCAAAGGTAACTACGCTTCTACCGGCGTTTCCCGTAGCGAACACGACACTGGCGTATCTCCGGTATTCGCGGGCGGCTTAGAGTGGGCTGTTACTCGTGACATCGCAACCCGTCTGGAATACCAGTGGGTTAACAACATCGGCGACGCTGGCACCGTTGGTACCCGTCCTGATAACGGCATGCTGAGCCTGGGCGTTTCCTACCGTTTCGGTCAGGACGATGTTGCTCCGGTTGTAGCTCCGGCTCCGGCTCCGGCTCCAGAAGTGACTACCAAGCACTTCACCCTGAAGTCTGACGTTCTGTTCAACTTCAACAAATCTACTCTGAAACCAGAAGGCCAGCAGGCTCTGGATCAGCTGTATACCCAGCTGAGCAACATGGACCCGAAAGACGGTTCCGCAGTTGTTCTGGGCTACACCGACCGTATCGGTTCCGATGCCTACAACCAGCAGCTGTCTGAGAAACGTGCTCAGTCCGTTGTTGATTACCTGGTATCCAAAGGTATCCCGGCTAGCAAAATCTCCGCTCGCGGTATGGGTGAATCCAACCCGGTTACTGGCAACACCTGTGACAACGTGAAAGCTCGTGCAGCTCTGATTGACTGCCTGGGTCCGGATCGTCGCGTAGAGATCGAAGTTAAAGGCTACAAAGACGTCGTAACTCAGCCGCAGGCTTAAGTTATATCGTCAATAAAAAACCCCGCAATGCGGGGTTTTTTTTGGCTTAAATTCCGCATTCAAAAAAACAGCAGAATCCCGGCGCCAGCATCGCTACTCTTTACCTAGCAGCACCTGCAAATCATGCTTCAGGCTGGACATCTTGCTGGCATACTTCTCTTTATGCTCAGCATCCTCAATTAACTGCACGATAGTTTCCGACAGCGTTTTACCCCGTCTTTGCGCCAGACCTGCAAGGCGCTGCCAGACCACGAATTCAAGGTCGATAGACTTTTTACGCGTATGCTGATGCTCCGCGTTGAAGTGACGCTTACGTCGAGCGCGGATAGTCTGCTTCATGCGGTTCACTAGCTCTGGATTCATATGCTGCTCAATCCAGGTATTCACCAGCACGGGTTCATTTTCGAGCGTCAGTAATACATCGACCGCGGCTTGCGCAGCGCTGGCTTCAATGTAGCGGGTAATAAGCTCACCTTCCCGATGCTTTTTTACCAGATAAGTCCATTTCCAGCCGCTTTCAAGATTTTCCAGTTGTTGATATTTCATTGCGATCTCAATGTGACCGTGTAACTCATTTCAGGATATCAGTTTTTTCCTGATGTGCTGAGAATAAATCATCTTTAGTGATGTTGGTAGATTCGTTATCACCACGACAATCGCAATCCCCCGTGTGCTCAGACGCCGCATAATGTATAATCGCGCGTTTTACATCTGACTAAAAAACAGCGACTTTGACCATTACGAAACTTACCCGAAACGACCTTGCTCCTGATACGGAAAGTTATCAGGCGCTGTTTGCACAAGCCGACCTGGGGCACGCAGAGGAATCCCTCTCAGGCGAACTGCAACCCCGTCTCTTTTATGCCCTGGAGCAGCTACTGGTCACTCCAGCCATTTCGCCATTTATGCTGGTTAAAATTCCGGAAGAACCGGAGTACCTGCAATGGTTAGCTAACGAAACCCGAACTTTACATCAACCGGCAGCAACACTCTGTGGCGTTCACTATCAGGTTGATGGCGGAAAAATCTCTCTTACGCCGGCGCACACTGCTGAAGATAATTTCGCCAGCGTTGCCCCGGTAGAAGCCGCTGACTGGATCGAAGCAGAACAGCTGTTTGGCTGCGTGCGCCAGTTTAATGGTGAAATCACCCTACAACCCGGTCTGGTCCATCGCGCCAACGGCGGCGTATTGATTCTCTCCCTGCGCGCCTTACTGGCTCAGCCCCTACTGTGGATGCGGCTAAAAAACATGGTGGCCCGCCAGCGTTTTGACTGGCTGTCATTCGATGAGTCTCGCCCTCTTCCGGTGAGCATCCCTTCTATGCCCCTGAGCCTGAAAGTGATCCTCGTGGGCGAGCGGGAATCCCTGGCTGATTTCCAGGAGATGGAACCCGAGCTTTCTGCGCAGGCTATCTACAGCGAATATGAAGATAACCTGCAAATTGCTGATGCAGATACGCTGAAGCAATGGTGCCAGTGGGTCTGGCAAAATGCTCAACAGCTTGAACTTCCGGGACTGTCCGCTAACGCCTGGCCGCTGCTGATTCAGGAAGGCGCGCGTTATACCGGCGATCAGGAAACTTTGCCGCTGTGCGTTCTCTGGATTGCCCGCCAGCTTAGAGAAGCCGCCGCGTTCTGTGAAGGTGAAGAGATTCGCGCCGAAGAGATACAAACCATGCTGGAGCGTCGTCTGTGGCGCGAGGGCTATCTTGCTGAGCGCATCCAGGATGAAATCCTGCAGGAGCAGATCCTGATCGAAACCGAAGGCGAATGCGTAGGACAAATCAACGCACTCTCTGTCATTGAGTTTCCGGGTCACCCTCGCGCGTTTGGCGAGCCTTCGCGTATCAGCTGCGTCGTGCATATTGGCGACGGCGAATTCATCGACGTTGAACGCAAGGCCGAGCTGGGCGGCAACATTCACGCAAAAGGCATGATGATCATGCAGGCGTTTCTGATGTCCGAGCTGGAGCTCGAACAACAGCTTCCCTTCACCGCCTCCCTGACCTTCGAGCAGTCCTACAGCGAAGTGGATGGCGATAGCGCCTCCATGGCCGAACTGTGCGCGCTAATCAGTTCGCTGGCCAATGTACCGATTAATCAGAGCATCGCCGTTACCGGCTCTGTCGATCAGTTTGGTCGCGTACAGCCGGTTGGCGGGCTCAACGAGAAAATTGAGGGCTTCTTCGCTATTTGCCAACAGCGTGGGCTGACCGGCAAACAGGGCGTCGTCATCCCCTCCGCCAACGTTCGTCATCTGAGCCTGGCACAAGAACTGCAGCAGGCCGTTGCGGATGAGCAGTTCTTTATATGGGCAGTCGATGACGTGTCGGAAGCGCTGCCCATTCTGACCCAGTTGCTCTGGGACGGCGAAGGACAAACTTTACGGCAAACCATTCAGGAACGAATTGCGCAGGCGACACAGCAAGAGAGTCGTCATCGCTTTCCGTGGCCGCTACGCTGGTTAGGCGGTTCAGGTTCGAACTGATCGGACTTGTTCAGCGTACACGTGTTAGCTATCCTGCGTCCCGAACTCAAAATAAGGCTTACTGAAAACATGGTAGATAAACGCGAATCCTATACAAAAGAAGACCTTCTTGCCTCTGGTCGTGGTGAACTATTTGGTGCAAAAGGCCCCCAGCTGCCGGCACCAAGTATGCTGATGATGGACCGCGTCATCAAAATGAGCGAAACCGGTGGTAACTATGACAAAGGTTATGTTGAGGCAGAACTCGATATTAACCCGGACCTGTGGTTCTTCGGTTGCCATTTCATTGGTGACCCGGTAATGCCGGGCTGCCTGGGTCTGGATGCCATGTGGCAGCTGGTTGGTTTCTACCTGGGCTGGTTAGGCGGTGAAGGTAAAGGCCGTGCATTAGGCGTGGGTGAAGTTAAGCTCACTGGCCAGATACTGCCAACGGCGAAGAAAGTGACCTACCGTATTCATTTCAAACGCGTGATAAACCGTCGTTTGATTATGGGCCTGGCGGATGGCGAAGTGCTGGTTGACGGTCGTCTGATTTACACCGCAACCGACCTGAAAGTGGGCCTGTTCCAGGACACTTCCGCATTCTGATAAGCAGTGACCCGTTAGAAAAGGCGAAGCCCCCGCGCAGCGGAGGCTTCTTTTTTAAAGAGACAGTCAGGCAGTTTGTACCCTGTCCTCCATGGCTTCTCGCCAGCCTCCTAGCCAATAAGACCTTTGGTTTAAGGTCTGGTAAGGACACATTTCCTTCGACCTTCCGGTAATACCGGCCTGGTACCCACGCTGATGTGCCCGTTCCAGGCGATCTCGTTTTTGTCTCTTCATGCCTCGTTTCCCTCATTCTTTGATCTGGTGGAAAAGAAAACAATGGTCACTTAATGCGCAACCACGGTTAACGAATACCGCGAATCAGAGATAGCGTCAATGCGCAAAATTCACGCCATTGTCATATTTGTGAGCTACATGAAAGTTCGTTTGTACAAAAACTGTGAACCAGCACAAGTAACAATCTGATGAGACAAACAAAAAGCCACTGCGATTTTCATTCTCGCAGCGGCCTTTTACTCTTATGAATTTTACTTATGGCAGACGATTAAGCTCGCTGGCAATCGCGGTTGCTTCCTGAGTCCAGGCCTGAGCTAACGTTTTCACCATCGCGTCGTAGCCATCCTCTTGCTGCTTAAGCTCAATATGGAACGGCCGCTTGATCAGCTGCCCTTGATGCTTCAGCAGCCACTCGCCGCTGACGATTACCCGGCCATCGTAACGACCGTGAAAACCACTAACGGATACGTTCAGCGTATCTTGCTCGCTACCCAGCGGTTGAGAAGCGACAACCCATCCCGGTAGCTGGTTGCTAAGGTTCGCCACCAGCGTTGTTCTCAGCTGTTGATCGAGCGGGCTAGCCCATAGATTGTTGTTGGCAATCACATACTGAACATCGGTGGTCTGATAAACCATCCCGTTACCGGCCAGATAATCTGGAATGCTAACCTGCTCAACCCACAGCAAATTTTTGCTTTGATGGGCGGCGCTTTGCGCGCCTCCCTGCGCCACCGGAAGCTGATAGTAAGTTTTACTCTCGCCGCCGCTGCTGCATGCCGTCAGCGCGCATACCGCCGCCGCTATTAGCCATTTCTTCATTATTTCGCTCCCTTCGGCTGTGGATCTTTTTTATCCTTCGCCTCAAATACCAGCGCATTGCTCTTATCATTGAGCGTTTTCAGTACCGGCTGCAGTTCGCGAAGAACCTGGTCGAGACGCTGCATGTCCGCAACCATCTTATTGTATGCCGCAGATCCCGGCTGGAAGCCTTGCATACTACGATTAAGTTCACGCAACGTATTCTGCATATCGCCCGGTAGCTGCTGCATCGACTGACTTGACGTTATCTTGTTCAGACTATCCAGCGTCGCCTGTACGTGCTGCATCGTTTTTTCACTTTGCGCCAGCGTACTGGTTGCCTGCTCCAGCAGCGGGTTAATTGGCAGATTATTAATCTTATCCAGCGCATCCATCAGCCGCTGCTGGATCTGCGCCAGGCCACCGCTCACGGTTGGAATAATCGGATATCCGCCAAACTCCTGGAACTTGCCGCGCGCTGGCGCTTTCGGGTAGAAGTCGAGATCGATATACAGCGCCCCGGTGACCAGGTTACCGGTTTTAAGTGAACCACGCAGTCCACGGTTCATCAGATCATCGATATGCTTACGAATGTCAGGATCGGTGCCTAATTGATTGATCAAGCGTTCAGGCTCAATCCGCACTTCGACCGGAATACGATAGTCATCGTTTAAGCTCTGCTTCAGACCGGGGATAAAGAACGGTACTTTACCCACGGTCCCAAGGCGTATACCGCGGAACTCAACCGGCGCGCCGGGTTGCAGACCGCGAATCGAATCTTTAAAGAACATCACGTAGTCAATATGCTGAGTAAACACTGAATCCTGAATGCTGCGCTGGTCGTCAAACAGATGATATTCGGTTTTATTCGCCACCGGCTCACCTAACGGCAACCCTTCGGGAATATCAAAGCTGACGCCGCCGCCAAACAGGGTCGACAGCGATCCCATTTCAACGCGCATACCGGCAGCGGTCAGATCCACCGCAATACCGCTATCCTTCCAGAAGCGCACGTTATTGGTTACCAGCCGATCGTTAGGCGCACTGATAAACAGTTGATAAGTAATGTTCCGTTTTTGCGCATCGAAAGTGCTGGTTTCAACTGAACCTACGCGATAGCCGCGGAAAAGCACCGGATCGCCGGGTGAAAGCTGACCCGCTTTGCTGCTTTCCAGCAGGATGCGAATACCTTTAGCATCAGGGGATGCCAACGGTGGTGAATCCAGCAGCGGATACTGCGACGGGACAGAACCTTTGGTACCGGGCTGCAGTTCGATATAGGCGCCGGATAACAGCGTCCCCAGACCGCTAATCCCTTCACGACCGACCTGCGGTTTAACCACCCAAAAAACCGAATCCTGATGCAGCAGTTTTTCCATGCCTGAATTCAGCCGGGCTTTAACTTCCACGTGGGTCAGGTCATCCGTCAGCGTTGCGCTTTCAATCACGCCGACATCAACGCTGCGGCTTTTGATCCGGGTTTTCCCCCCTTCAATTCCCTCAGCGTTAGTCGTAATCAGGGTCACTTCCGGCCCCTGGTGACTATAGTGATAAAAAAGAATCCAGGCACCAATGAGCGCCGTAACTATCGGGAAGATCCACACCGGTGACCAGTTTTTCACCTTTTGCACCTTCGCTTCTCCGCTCTTATTTTCCATGCTGCAGTCTTTCCTCATGGCTTGAATCTGGCTCACGATCCCACAATAAACGAGGGTCAAACGTCATGGCCGAAAACATTGTCATTACTACGACCAGCGCAAACATCACAGCTCCTATCGCCGGATAGATATTCATTAATCCACCGATGCGTACCAGCGCGGAGAGGACTGCGATAACAAACACATCAATCATTGACCAGCGGCCAACAAACTCGACGACTTCATAGATCAGATGCATGCGCTCCGAGTCGCGATCTCCCTTGCCGCTTGCGTTCCAGCATAGCCAGCCAATGGCGATCATCTTTAACGTCGGCACCATAATACTGGCGATAAATATCACCATAGCAACCGGATACGATCCTTCACTCCATAGCAGGATCACCCCCGCCATAATAGTGGAGGGCATTTTATCGCCCAGCAGGTCGGTAATCATGATCGGCAAAATATTGGCGGGCATATAGAGGATCAATGAAGTCACCAGCAGCGCCAGCGTCCACTGCAGGCTGTTTTTACGCCGGGCGGTTCCCTTGGTACCGCAGCGTGGACAAACAGCCTCATCCTCGGGCAAAACCGCCGTGCAGCATGAACACGAGCGTAGACCCTGGCGCAAACCGGAAACGCCGACTTTCAACGGCTGTTTAATCGGCGGCATTGGCGCAATATCATCCCATAACCAGCGGCGATCCACGCACTGGAACGTTCGCAGCTGTAACAGGCAGAACATACACCAGGGAATAAAACTCAGGCCGATACCGATATCGCCGTATGCCATCAGCTTAACGAAGCTAACCAGTACTCCGGCGAGGAAGATCTCCGCCATCCCCCAGGTTTTAAGGTGAAACAGGATCCGCGCCAGAAAGGCTTTTAACCCGGAAGGCATGCTCACCCGGTTGACCAGTAGCAGTATAGTGACCAGGCAGAATGCCGGCACCAGCTGTACGAACAGTAAAAAGAAAGTCCCGAGGCTGGCGTAATCCTCGGTAAACAGCACATTTGGAATTTCCAGTAGCTCAATTTCGCTGCTGATCCCCCCAACCTTCATATAGATGAAGGGAAACAGATTGGCCAGCAGCAGCATGAACAACGCGACCAGCGCGTAGGCTGTGGGACGCTGCCGGGGAGCGTCCCATGACGTTGTTAATGTCGTTCCGCAACGCGGACACGTAGCTTTCTGGCGATGCTCCAGCTGCGGCAAAGCCACCAGCAGATCACATTGTCGACACAGGATATGCCGCGCAGCATGATGATGATCGCACATGAAAACTCCTCAGCTTACGCGCCGTTTTTTAATCCTTCGAGATATTCCCAGCGTTCGAAGGCGGTTTCTAGCGCCTGCTCCGCTTCACTCAGCTGCGCAAGCACCTGCTGCGTATGGTCATGCGATTGCCCAAAGAAAGAAGGGTCGGCAACCTGCTCCTGCAAATTCTGCAGCTGGGCTTCCAGCTCTTCCAGTTTATGCGGCAGCTGTTCCAGCTCGCGCTGCAGGTTATAGCTTAGTTTGCTGGCAGCGCGTTTGACACTTTCTGCTTTCGGTTGAGCAACTTCAACAGTCTTTTTAGAAACCGACTGCTTTTTCGCCAGATACTGGGCCTGCTGACCGCGTGCGTCATGATAGCCGCCAACGTATTGACCAATTTGTCCCGCGCCTTCGAAGATCCAACACTCCGTTACCGTGTTATCAACAAATTGACGGTCGTGGCTAACCAGCATCACCGTTCCCTGATAGCCGTCAACCAGCTCTTCCAGCAGTTCCAGGGTTTCGACATCCAGATCGTTTGTCGGTTCATCGAGAATCAACAGGTTACTGGGCTTGAGAAACAGACGCGCCAGCAACAGACGGTTACGCTCACCGCCCGACAGCGCGCGCACCGGCGTCATCGCGCGTTTCGGATGGAACATAAAGTCCTGCAGATAGCCCAGGACGTGGCGCGGCTTGCCGTTCACCATCACTTCCTGTTTACCTTCCGCAAGGTTATCCATCACCGTTTTATCCGGATCAAGTTCCGCGCGGTGCTGGTCGAAGTAAGCCACCTCCAGCTTGGTACCCACGTGAATACGTCCGCTATCCGCCTGCAGTTGACCGAGCATCAGCTTTAGCAGCGTGGTTTTGCCGCAGCCGTTCGGGCCAATCAGCGCAATTTTGTCACCTCGCTGGATTTGGGCGGTGAAATCTTTCACCAGCACCTTGCCATCAACCTGGTAGTTGACGTTCTCCATTTCGAACACGATCTTGCCCGAACGCGCGGCCTCTTCGACCTGCATCTTCGCACTGCCCATCACTTCACGGCGCTCACCGCGCTCGCGACGCATGGCTTTTAACGCCCGTACGCGCCCTTCATTACGGGTACGACGCGCTTTGATCCCCTGGCGGATCCACACTTCTTCCTGCGCCAGCTTGCGATCGAACTCCGCGTTCTGTAATTCCTCCACGCGCAGCGCTTCTTCTTTATCCAGCAGATACTGATCGTAGTTACCCGGATAGGTGACCAGCTTGCCGCGATCGAGATCGACAATGCGCGTCGCCATATTGCGGATAAAGGAACGGTCGTGCGAAATAAAAATAATAGTGCCTTTGAACATCTTCAGGAAACCTTCCAGCCAGTCGATAGTTTCAATATCGAGGTGGTTGGTCGGTTCGTCGAGCAGCAGCACGCGCGGCCCGCTGACCAGCGCGCGGCCAAGGGCCGCTTTACGCAGCCAGCCGCCGGAAAGCGAGGAGAGCTCGGCGTTAGGATCGAGACTGAGCTGTTCCAGCACTTCATTAATGCGGCTATCGAGCTGCCACAGGCCTAAGTTATCCAGTTGCTCCTGAAGACGCGCCAGTTCGTTCAGATTCTTATCACTCGGATCGGTCATCACCAGCTGCGAAACATCGTGATAGCCCTTGAGATAAGCCGCTTGTTCCGCAATCCCTTCGGCCACAAAGTCGTAAACGGTGCCGGTTACATTACGCGGCGGATCCTGCTGTAAACGTGCCACAACCAGATCCAGTTCATAGATAATGCGCCCGTCATCAAGACCCTGTTCACGATTGAGGATCTTCATCAGGGTCGATTTACCCGCACCGTTGCGCCCTACCAGGCAGACGCGTTCGTTATCTTCGATATGCAGTTCAGCATTATCCAGCAGCGGCGCATCGCTGAAAGAGAGCCAGGCGCCGTGCATACTAATTAAAGACATTCTTTATTCCTTTCAGGCTGCGGTAATCAGCCAGCAGTTGTGAATCTGACGGTTGCGGGCAAAATCCTGAGACAGCGTTTTTTGCGTGATCTCCTGCGCCTTCAGGCCCAGTTGCTCCAGCCCGTCATGATCCATACGGAAACCGCGTTTGTTGTTCGAGAACATAATCGTGCCGCCTTTACGCAGCAGACGTTTTAAATCGGTCATCAGGCGCAAATGGTCGCGCTGAACGTCAAACGCATCATCCATACGCTTGGAGTTGGAGAAGGTTGGCGGATCGATAAAGATCAGGTCGAACTGCTCGGTCGTCTCCCGCAGCCAGCCCAGCACATCGGCCTGCATCAGGCGATGCGCGCGGCCGGTTAAGCCATTGAGGCGCAGGTTACGTTCAGCCCATTCAAGATAGGTACGTGACATATCGACCGTCGTCGTGGAACGCGCGCCGCCAAGGCCGGCATGGACGCTGGCGCTGCCGGTGTAGGAGAAAAGGTTGAGGAAGTCTTTGCCTTTACTCATCTGGCCCAGCATGCGGCGAGCGATACGATGGTCGAGGAATAGCCCGGTATCCAGGTAGTCGGTCAGGTTGACCCACAGACGCGCGTTATACTCCTGTATCTCAATGAACTCACCCTTTTCGCCCATTTTTTGATACTGGTTTTTACCTTTCTGCCGTTCGCGAGTTTTCAGTACCAGCTTGTTCGGCGCAATCCCCAGTACGGCAATGGTGGCGGCAATAATATCAAACAGGCGCTGGCGGGCTTTATGCGCATCAACGGTTTTCGGCGGCGCATACTCCTGCACCACCACCCAATCGGCGTAGCGGTCGATAGCGACGTTATACTCCGGGAGGTCGGCATCATACAGGCGATAGCATTCAATACCTTCCTGACGCGCCCACTTCTCGTATTTTTTCAGGTTCTTGCGCAGACGGTTGGCGAAATCTTCCGCCAGCATAGCGGTTTTGCCGCCTTCGTTTTCCGCAAGATGGTAGTTCTTCTGTACGCAGTCGAGCGGGCCGTTTTTCGCTTTAAACTGTTTATCAGCACGAAGCTGCAGGCAGCTCAGCAGATCCGGCGAGGCGCTAAACAGCGACAGGTTCCAGCCGCCAAACTGGTTTTTCATGATCCGCCCCAGCAGGCTATGCAGGGCAATCAGCGCCGGTTCACTCTCCAGACGCTCGCCGTACGGCGGGTTGCTAATCACCGTGCCATAAGGGCCCTTCGGCAGTGGGTTGCTAAGCTGGGCAACGTCTTTCACTTCGAAGGTAATCAGTTCGCCAATACCGGCTCGGCGGGCGTTACGCTGCGCGCGTTCGATAACGCGGGCGTCAACGTCGGAACCGTAAAAGCGCGATTCATACGCCGCAAGTCCCTGACGGGCGCGGGTTTGCGCTTCGGCTTTCACTTCTTTCCAGATAGCATCGTCATGCTGCGCCCAGCCGCCGAAACCCCAGTGACCACGGTGTAAACCCGGCGCACGATCGGTGGCCAGCATCGCCGCTTCAATCAGCAGCGTACCGGATCCGCACATCGGATCGAGCAGCGGCGTACCCGTAGCCCAGCCGGAACGCATCACTATCGCCGCGGCCAGGTTTTCTTTGATTGGCGCCATGCCGGTCCCATCGCGGTAGCCGCGCAGGTGCAAGCCCTCGCCGCTGAGATCCAGGGAAATATGCGCGGTCTCTTTATTCAGCCAGACGTTAATTCGTAGATCGGGGTTTTCACGATCGACGTTGGGACGCGGCAGATTCTTACGCGTAAAGCTGTCTACGATGGCGTCTTTAACCTTCAACGCCCCGTACTGACTGTTACGAATCTCTTCGTTCAGCCCGCTAAAGTGCACGGCAAAAGTGGCATCCTGGGTGAAAATCTCCGTCCATGGAATAGCCTGTACGCCAAGATACAGATCCAGGTCGCTGTAGACGCTGCACTGCCCCAGCGGCAGCATAATCCGCGAAGCCAGCCGGCTCCACATCAGGCTTTGATACAGCAACCGCGTATCTCCCTGAAAATGGACCCCGCCCTGGACCAACTGGCAGTCCACCGCGCCCAGCCCTTCCAGTTCAGTTTTTAACAGCTCTTCCAGCCCACGAGCCGTACTGGCAAACAGAGAATTCATATCGTCACTTTTACTAAAAGAAAATTGGTGCGCATTATAGCCAATATGCGCCCTATGTCATAAAGTTAAAGGCTTATTTTTAAAGCCAGGGGCAGCGTATGGTCACCCTTTCGCGTCTTTTCGTTCATCCCGTCAAATCAATGCGGGGAATTGGGCTCAGCCACGCTTATGCAGATATCAGCGGGCTAGCCTTCGATCGTATCTTTATGGTGACGGAAACCGATGGCACCTTCATCACCGCCCGTCAGTTTCCGCAAATGGTCAAGTTTATTCCGGCGCCGCTCCATGATGGTCTGCATCTGACCGCGCCGGACGGCAGCAGCGCGGTGGTCCGCTTCAGCGATTTCTCGACGCAGCAGGAGCCTACCGAAGTCTGGGGTAACCACTTTACCGCCCTGATTGCCCCATCCGCGGTCAACCAGTGGCTAAGCGGATTCTTTAACCGCAGCGTTCAGCTCCGCTGGCTGAGTCCGCAGCTCAGCCGCAGGGTGCAACGTCACGATGCCGTGCCCCTCTCCTTCGCCGACGGTTTTCCCTACCTGCTGGCCAATGAGGCTTCACTACGCGATTTGCAAAAACGTTGCCCGGCCAGCGTAAGCATAGAACAATTTCGCCCGAATCTTCTGGTGACCGGCGCGGCCGCCTGGGAGGAGGATACGTGGAAAGTGCTGCGCATTGGCGAGGTCATTTTTGATGTCGCTAAACCGTGCAGCCGCTGCGTATTGACGACCGTCAGCCCGGAGCGCGGGCAAAAGCATCCTGCCGGCGAGCCCTTAAGCACGCTGCAGAGTTTCCGCACGGCGCTGGATAACGGCGATGTCGATTTCGGCCTGAACCTGATCGCGCGAAATAGCGGCGTAATCCGCGTGGGCGATGAGTTAGAAGTGCTGGCCCGCGGCCCGGCGAAGGCCTACGGCGCAGGCGAGAGTGATAATACGCCGGCACCTGAAGCGCAGCAGAACGCGACGGTAGAAATAGTCTGGCAGGGAGTGAGCTTTACCGGTAATAATCAGCAAATACTGCTGGAGCAGCTGGAACAACAGGGAATTCGCATTCCTTACTCATGTCGGGCAGGAATCTGCGGCAGTTGCCGCATCCGGCTGGAAGAAGGGGAAGTCAGCGCGCTGAAGAAAAACGCGGTAGCCGCCGATGGCACTATTCTGTGCTGTAGCTGCGTACCGAAAACCGCGGTGAGGCTGACGCCTTAAACCGCCTGGCCCAGGCTGTAGCTGGCGACACCTGGCGCTGGCTGCAGTCTGTCGTTCATAATTTTAATCACATCGCCCAGTTGCATCACGCGGCCGGCAAGCGTCAGACCGGGCTGAGCTAACAGGCATAGCGCGGCGTTTTCGCCGGGCTCAACCACCAACAGATTGACCTGCTGGCCGGTATCGCTGAGCCATGCGCTGGCGGCATCGCCAACGCCGGGCTGCCAGCTCTCTTCATGAGTATTGAAGTGCCAGCTTTTCGGCATTTGCGGTTTGAGAAAACGAATGGCGACCAGCGCATTAAGCACTAATTCTGCACGCTGTTCTTTTGTTAATTCGAGGTCGCGGCATTTTTCTTCAAAGGAAAAATAGAGCGCGGCATCATCAACGCAAAATCCGGAAGGCGCGAAGGCGTCGGGCGTCAACATTCGGCGGGCAAAACGCGACCTGAATAACATACCATTAGCCAGATCGAGCATCATGCGGTCATGCTCTTCATCATAATACCAGCGCCAGTTATCGTCAGGTTTGATCCGCATTTCTACCCCCGTCCTCTTCCACTTCCATCTGTAATTAACAGGTAAACTGCTACAGAATATTTCCAAAATTAAGAAAAGACTAAAATGTTTAAATAAGCAACAATGAAGGAATATAAAACAACCAGGGCTATAAATAAAGCCCTGGTGAAGTATCAGAAGGGGAAAAGATTAGATATGGGTAACAATTTCTTTAATCAGCGGCGGACCTTTAAAAATAAATCCGGAATAAATCTGCACCAGCGTCGCTCCGGCGGCTATCTTTTCCCGGGCGGCAATCACCGAGTCAATACCGCCGACTCCGATAATGGGCAGACGGCCATTTAATTCCGCAGACAGCATACGGATAATTTCCGTACTCTTTAGCTGCAAAGGACGTCCGCTAAGCCCACCGGTTTCATCACAATGTTTCATCCCCTGTACCAGCGATCGATCCAAAGTCGTATTGGTGGCAATCACGCCATCTATATTATGCCGGACTAAACTGTCCGCCACCTGGATCAATTCTTCGACGGAAAGATCCGGTGCGATCTTTACGGCCACAGGAACATATTTCTGGTGCTTCTCTTGTAGCTCACGTTGCTTATTTTTAATACCAGAGAGCAAATCATCCAACGCGTCTCCGTATTGTAAAGTACGCAAGCCTGGGGTATTCGGCGAAGAGATATTAATGGCGATATAGCCGGCATAAGCATAGATTTTTTCCATACAAATCAGATAATCATCTTTACCTTGTTCTACCGGGGTATCTTTATTCTTGCCGATATTAATCCCCAGAATGCCGTCAAAATGCGCCTTTTTTACGTTCTCAACGAGGTTATCAACACCGTGGTTATTAAAGCCCATGCGGTTGATCAACCCTTCAGCATCGACCAGGCGGAAGATCCTTGGCTTATCGTTGCCCGGCTGCGGGCGTGGGGTCACGGTGCCAATTTCAATGGAACCAAAACCCATCGCGCCGAGCGCATCAATGCACTCGCCATTTTTATCCAGCCCGGCGGCCAGGCCCAGCGGATTCTTAAATGTGAGCCCCATACAGGTCACCGGTTTTGTCGGCACCTTCTGGCGAACCAACATTTCCAGCGGGGTACCCGAAACACGGCGTAATTGTTGAAAAGTGACTTCATGAGCGCGCTCAGGATCGAGCTGAAAAAGGGCTTTACGAACGAAGGGGTAGTACATGAACTCTCCTGGATTCCCGGTGTGCAAACCGGGGGCGTATTATGTGCGATCCACCCCTGAAAGGGAATTGACCTACGACAAAAAATCTCATCTCCGACGCAAACGTTTACCTTTCTCCCACTCGTTATGCACTTTCTGACAATCCAACGCCGGATAAATCATTTAGGGAAATAAAAGCGCTCTGTCACACTGCAGCTAAATGTTATCAATTATAGATAAATGCGAATATTTAGTTATAAGGAGTGAGTATGCGAGTCATCACACTTGCGGGCAGCCCGCGTTACCCTTCCCGCTCCAGCGCGCTTCTGGAATATGCCAGAGAGACGCTCTCCGCGGCGGATATTGAAGTCTGCCACTGGCACCTGCAGAATTTTGCCCCGGAAGACCTGCTCTACGCTCGCTTTGATAACCCCGCCCTCCATGCGCTGAATGAACAGCTTGCCGGCGCCGATGGGCTGATCATCGCGACCCCCGTCTATAAAGCCTCTTTTTCTGGTGCGTTAAAGACGCTTCTGGACCTGCTGCCGGAGCGCGCGCTGGAGGGAAAAATCGTTCTGCCGCTGGCTACTGGCGGAACCATCGCCCATATGCTGGCGGTGGATTACGCCTTAAAACCGGTACTCAACGCGCTGAAAGCTCAGGAGATCCTGCACGGCGTTTTTGCTGATGATAGTCAGGTCACGGATTATCAGCATAAACCGCAATTTACCCCGAATCTGCAGGGTCGCCTCGACCAGGCGCTGGAAACCTTCTGGCAAGCGCTGCATCGTCCCAGCAGCCGCGCGCCGGCGCTGAAAAATTTACAGCAGGTTGCGCATGTTTAAAAATCCCGCGTTGATGCCCGTATCCAGGCAAAACGGTCAAGAATAAAGGAACACTCTATGGCGACGCTTTCGCAAAAATTCCTGATCCGCGTAGCCCCCTGGCTTTTGCCGGTCGGCAGCGTGATCGTCTGGCAATTCGCCTCCTCCGTCGGTTGGCTATCGACTCGTATTTTACCGTCGCCGGAAGGAGTGCTAAAAGCCTTCTGGACGCTCTCCGCCAGCGGCGAGCTTTGGCAGCATCTGGCTATCAGCTCATGGCGGGCGCTTATTGGTTTCAGCATCGGCGGTTCTATTGGCCTGGTTCTCGGGCTGATTAGCGGCCTGTCGCGCTGGGGCGAACGCCTGCTGGATACCTCCATTCAGATGCTGCGCAACGTGCCGCACCTCGCGCTGATTCCGCTGGTGATTTTATGGTTCGGCATCGATGAGAGCGCCAAAATCTTCCTCGTGGCGCTGGGAACCATGTTCCCGATTTATATCAACACCTGGCACGGTATTCGAAACATTGACCGGGGACTGGTCGAGATGGCTCGTAGCTACGGCTTATCGGGTTTTGCTCTGTTCCGCCATGTGATCCTGCCCGGCGCCCTGCCCTCAATTATGGTCGGCATCCGTTTTGCGCTCGGCCTGATGTGGTTAACGCTAATCGTGGCCGAGACCATCTCGGCTAACGCCGGTATCGGCTACCTGGCGATGAACGCCCGCGAATTTCTGCAGACCGATGTCGTGGTCGTCGCCATTATTCTTTACGCTATTCTCGGCAAACTGGCCGACTTCAGCGCCCAGCTGCTTGAACGCGTCTGGCTACGCTGGAATCCGGCCTATCACCTTCAGGAGGCCAACGCATGACCACCGCGCGTCTTAATCCGGGGATCCCACTGCTGCTTAACGGCGTAAGCAAGCGTTACGGCAGCAAGACGATTCTGAATGAACTCGAGCTTCATATTCCCACCGGGCAATTCGTCGCGGTGGTCGGGCGCAGCGGCGGCGGTAAAAGCACCCTGCTGCGTCTGCTTGCCGGGCTGGAAAAACCCAATGCCGGACAGCTGCTGGCGGGTTCGACGCCGCTGGCGCAAATCCAGGATGATACCCGGATGATGTTTCAGGATTCCCGCCTGCTGCCGTGGAAAACGGTGATCGATAATGTCGGCCTCGGGCTGAAAGGTCAGTGGCGCGAGGCCGCGCTCAGGGCGCTGGCAAGCGTCGGCCTTGAAGACCGCGCCGGTGAATGGCCCGCGGCGCTTTCCGGCGGGCAAAAGCAGCGCGTGGCGCTGGCTCGCGCGTTAATTCATCGCCCCGGATTATTGCTGCTTGATGAACCGCTGGGCGCGCTGGACGCGCTCACCCGCCTGGAGATGCAGGATCTGATTGTCTCGCTGTGGCAGGAACATGGATTTACCGTCCTGTTGGTCACTCACGACGTCAGCGAGGCGGTGGCGATGGCCGATCGCGTCTTGCTGATTGAAGAGGGGAAGATAGGGCTGGATCTGCTGGTGGACATTCCACGTCCGCGGCGCACGGGTTCGCCGAAGCTGGGCGAACTGGAAGCGGAAGTTTTGAATCGGGTAATGCAGCGCGGCAAGAACGAGTCTGCGCCGCGCTTAGCGAGACACGGCTGAACCGTCGTCGTTTTTATAACATCCGGCCACAGCGCAGCTGCGCCCTGGCCGGAAATCACGTCACTGTTACGCCAGCGCTTTACTGATTTTCTCGAACAGATCCCCGGAAAGATTCTCCAGCCCCTTCAGTTGCTCCAGCGCCCCGCGCATCAGCGCCTGACGCTTCTCGTCGTAGCGCTTCAGGCGGATCAGCGGTTCAATGAGACGCGAAGCAACCTGCGGGTTGCGGCTGTTCAGTTCAGTCAGCATCTCGACCAGGAACTGATAGCCGCTACCGTCTTCAGCGTGGAACGCCGCCGGGTTGCTGCCGGCAAAGGCACCGATCAGGGAACGGACGCGGTTCGGGTTACCCATGCTGAACGAGCGATGATTCAACAAGCCGCGAACCGTCTCCAGGACGTTATCCGCCGGGCTGGTGGACTGCAGGATAAACCATTTATCCATGACCAGTCCGTCCTGGTGCCATTTGTCGTCATACTCCTGCATCAGCGCATCACGGCACGGTAGCTGAGCCGCTACGGCCGCCGCCAGCGCCGCCAGCGCGTCGGTCATATTGTCCGCATGATGATACTGCGCGCTAACCAGTTTATCCGCCAGTCCGGCATCGCCAAACGCCAGATAGCGCAGGCAGGTGTTACGCAGAGAACGCTTGCCGATATCGGCATGCTCAACGCGGTAGCTGTCGAGCTTGTTGGCGTGGTAAACCGCCAGGAACTCGTCCGCCAGCTCTTTCGCCAGCGTGCGGGTAAGCGCTTCGCGCACCGCGGCGATGGCGATCGGATCGATAATCGCAAACAGCTCCGCCATTTCATTTGCCGAAGGCAGGGTCAGGATCTCCGCCGCCAGCGCCGGATCGATCTTCTCATCCAGCAGAATCGCACGGAACGCATCGGCGACGTGGATCGGCAGCGACAGCGGCTGCCCTTGCTGGTGACGGTTGACGTTGAGTTTGATATAGGTCGCCAGCAGGCTCTGCGCCGCGTCCCAGCGGGAGAAATCATTCCGCGCGTGACGCATCAGGAAGGTCAGCTGCTGATCGCTCCATTTATACTCCAGCTTCACCGGCGCGGAAAACTCGCAAAGCAGCGCCGGTACCGGCTGGAAGTAGACGTTATCGAAAACAAAAGTCTGCTCCGCCTGGGTCACGTTCAGTACGTGATGCACCGGATGGCCGCCCTTCTGCAGAGGGATCACTTTGCCTTCGTTATCGTACAGCTCGATATCGAACGGGATATGCAGCGGCAGCTTCTCCGCCTGTTCTGACGTCGGCGGCGTGCGCTGGCTGATGGTCAGGGTGTACTGCTCCGTTTCCGGATTGTAGTCGTCATGAACGGTGACAATCGGCGTACCGGACTGGCTATACCAGCGGCGGAAATGGGACAAATCGACGTTGGAAGCGTCTTCCATCGCCTGGACAAAATCATCACAGGTCGCGGCGCTACCGTCGTGGCGTTCAAAATAGAGCTGCATTCCTTTCTGGAAATTCTCTTCGCCCAGCAGAGTATGCAGCATGCGGATCACTTCCGCGCCCTTCTCATACACCGTCAGGGTGTAGAAGTTGTTCATCTCAATCACGCTGTCCGGGCGAATCGGATGCGCCATCGGGCTGGCGTCTTCGGCGAACTGCAGGCCGCGCATGGTGCGTACGTTATTGATGCGGTTGACCGCGCGTGAGCCGAGGTCGGAGCTGAACTCCTGATCGCGGAAAACGGTCAGGCCCTCTTTCAGGCTAAGCTGGAACCAGTCGCGGCAGGTAACGCGGTTGCCGGTCCAGTTATGGAAATATTCGTGACCAATGACGCGTTCGATATCCAGATAGTCTTTATCGGTCGCGGTATCGGTACGCGCCAGTACGTATTTGGAGTTAAAGACGTTAAGCCCTTTGTTCTCCATGGCGCCCATATTGAAGAAGTCGACGGCGACAATCATATAAATGTCGAGGTCGTACTCGAGACCAAAGCGGGTTTCGTCCCACTTCATTGAATTTTGTAGCGAGGTCATCGCCCATGGCGCGCGGTCAAGGTTGCCGCGGTCAACGTACAGCTCCAGCGCGACTTCACGCCCCGAACGTGTTTTAAAGGTATCACGCAGGACGTCGAAATCGCCGGCCACCAGCGCAAACAGGTAGCACGGTTTCGGGAACGGATCCTGCCACTGGATCCAGTGGCGGCCGTTTTCCAGCTCGCCCTGGGCCAGGCGGTTACCGTTGGAGAGCAGGAACGGGTATTTTGCTTTATCGGCGATGATTTTGGTGGTGAAGCGCGCCAGAACGTCCGGGCGGTCCAGATACCAGGTAATATGGCGGAAGCCTTCCGCTTCGCACTGGGTACACAGCGCTTCGCCGGACTGATACAGTCCTTCCAGCGCGGTATTCGCCGCGGGGCTAATTTCGTTGACGATGGTCAGGGTGAAATGTTCCGGTAAACCGCTAATGACCAGTTGGTTATTTTCTTCTTTGTAGTCGCTCCACGGTTGGCCGTTAACCTGAAGAGAGACCAGCGTCAGGTCTTCGCCATCCAGACGCAATGGCACATCAGACGTAGCCGCCTGGCGGGAGACCTTGCTCTCAGCCGTCACTACGGTTTTCGCGGCATCCAGGTCAAAGGTCAAATCGATATCGCTAATCAGATACTCCGGCGCACGATAGTCGTGGCGGTATTTGGCTTGGGGCTGTTGTGTCATAAAAAACCTTTAGCGTGTCCTGTAAAGTGTCGACTCAGTCTATTCCTGTTGCGCAAATCTCGCTATGCAGAATCTTCATCTTTTCAATGCTAAACATAAAAATTGCTACATTTTGATAACACAAGAGGCACGAAATGCGCTCGACCAGGCGCAAACCTTGTGGTGTGATGCGTGTTCAATATATTAAACTAGGCCTCGCAAATGACCGTCTGCGTCGCCATCAGCCGTCGCCGCGGGACAGAGTCGGGTATTACAGGTATACTCCGCCTCCTTTTTACCGCTTTGGTTTTGATGGAAACGCTCCAGTGAGAGGATGCTACTGCGCACCATGACCCAATTCACTTCTCCTGTACTGCACTCGTTGCTTGATACGGATGCCTATAAGCTGCACATGCAGCAGGCTGTCTTCCACCGCTACAATGATGTACAGGTTGCGGCGGAGTTCCGCTGCCGTGGGGATGATTTGCTCGGCATCTACGCCGATGCGATTCGCGAGCAGGTTGAGACGATGCGCGACCTGAGGCTACAGGACGATGAATATCACTGGTTGTCGAGCCTGCCCTTCTTTGCGCCAGACTATCTCGAATGGCTACGCGGCTTCCGCTACGACCCGCGCCAGGTTACCGTCATCAATGACAACGGCAAGCTGAATATCCGCCTTTCCGGGCCCTGGCTTGAAGTTATTATGTGGGAAGTTCCGCTGCTGGCGGTGATAAGCGAGCTGGTGCATCATTATCGCTCGCCGGAAGTCAGCGTCGATCTCGCGCTGAATACCCTTGAGCATAAGCTGACTGACTTTAACCGCCTCACGGCTGATATCGATATGTCGGGCTTCCGCCTGATGGATTTCGGTACCCGCCGCCGCTTCTCCCGCGAGGTGCAGCAGGCCATTGTTGAGCGTCTTCAGCAGGAACCCTGGTTCACCGGCACCAGCAATTACGATCTGGCACGTCGTCTGAATCTGACGCCGATGGGAACTCAGGCGCACGAATGGTTCCAGGCGCATCAGCAGATCAGCCCGAACCTGGCAAGCAGCCAACGCGCCGCCCTCGCGGCCTGGCTGGAAGAGTACCCGGATCGGCTGGGGATTGCCCTGACCGACTGCATTACGATGGACGCTTTTCTGCGCGATTTCGGACCGGAGTTTGCGACCCGCTATCAGGGGCTGCGCCACGACTCCGGCGACCCGGTGGAATGGGGCGAGAAGGCTATCGCCCACTACAAAAAGCTGGGCATCGACCCGCTGAGCAAAGTGCTGGTATTTTCCGATAATCTCGACCTGACAAAAGCGGTCGATCTCTATCGCCACTTCTCCTCGCGGGTGAACCTGAGCTTCGGTATCGGTACGCGTTTAACCTGCGATATTCCTCAGGTGAAGCCGCTGAATATTGTTATCAAGCTGGTGGAGTGCAACGGTAAGCCTGTCGCCAAACTTTCTGACAGCCCGGGTAAAACGATTTGCCACGACAAAGCGTTCGTTCGCGCTCTGCGCAAAGCCTTCGATCTCCCCCCGGTTAAAAAAGCCAGCTAGGTCATATAAAGACAAAATGCGTCCGCCAAAACGGGCGCATTTTTATTCGCCTCCGCTTATCACCCCGAGACGTTATCAAGCGTTAAGAATCCCGTTCGCCCCGCATGGGATAATCGCGATGAACGAATCCCTCTTAATATCAGGCTCTCACACAGCAAAGAAGGCGATCTCCTTATTTATTTCCTAAAAGCCCCCTTTCTTGTGCGAAATCTACTTGTCTGATGGAAGATGACAGGTAACATAGATATCCCCCTGCTGAAGGGGAATACAGATTTTTCTATTGGACTAACAAGAGAGACTATTATGAGCGTTGTGCCTGTAGCCGACGTACTCCAGGGCCGCGTTGCCGTTGACAGCGAAGTCACCGTGCGCGGATGGGTGCGTACCCGCCGAGATTCTAAAGCTGGCTTTTCTTTCCTCGCCGTCTATGACGGTTCCTGCTTTGATCCTGTACAGGCCGTTATTAGTAATTCTCTTCCCAATTACAATCAGGAAGTCCTGCGCCTGACCACCGGCTGTTCGGTCGTGGTAACCGGCAAAGTCGTGGCGTCTCAGGGACAGGGCCAGAGCTTTGAAATCCAGGCTAGCCATGTTGAAGTCAGCGGCTGGGTTGAAGATCCGGATACTTATCCGATGGCGGCTAAACGTCACAGCATTGAGTATCTGCGTGAAGTTGCCCACCTGCGCCCGCGCACCAACCTGATTGGCGCGGTGGCGCGCGTTCGCCATACGCTGGCGCAGGCGCTGCACCGTTTCTTCGACGAGCAGGGCTTCTTCTGGGTTTCTACTCCGCTGATTACCGCTTCCGATACTGAAGGCGCCGGCGAGATGTTCCGCGTTTCAACGCTGGATCTGGAAAACCTGCCGCGCAACGACCAGGGCAAAGTCGATTTCGATAAAGACTTCTTCGGCAAAGAGTCGTTCCTGACCGTTTCTGGCCAGTTGAACGGCGAAACCTACGCCTGCGCGCTGTCTAAAATCTACACCTTTGGCCCGACCTTCCGCGCGGAAAACTCCAACACCAGCCGCCATCTTGCGGAGTTCTGGATGCTGGAGCCGGAAGTCGCCTTTGCTAACCTGAACGATGTGGCAGGTCTGGCAGAAGCGATGCTGAAGTACGTTTTCAAAGCCGTTCTCGAAGAGCGCGCGGATGACATGCAGTTCTTTGCCGAACGGGTTGATAAAGACGCCATCGACCGCCTGCAGCGTTTTGTTTCCGCTGATTTTGCCCAGGTTGATTACACCGACGCGGTCACTATTCTGGAAAATTGCGGTAAGCAGTTCGAAAACCCGGTCTACTGGGGCGTGGATCTCTCCTCCGAGCACGAACGCTATCTGGCGGAAGAGCACTTTAAAGCGCCGGTTGTCGTGAAAAACTATCCGAAAGATATTAAGGCGTTCTATATGCGCCTTAACGAAGACGGTAAAACCGTCGCTGCTATGGACGTGCTGGCACCGGGCATCGGTGAAATCATCGGCGGCTCCCAGCGTGAAGAACGCCTGGACGTGCTTGACGCGCGTATGGCGGAAATGGGTCTTAATAAAGAAGACTACTGGTGGTATCGCGACCTGCGCCGTTACGGCACCGTGCCGCACTCTGGTTTCGGTCTGGGCTTTGAACGTCTGATCGCTTACGTGACCGGCGTGCAGAACGTTCGTGACGTCATTCCGTTCCCGCGGACTCCGCGTAACGCGACATTCTGATTTTTTTCTGCAATTTTTGTCAAAGGCCAGCGCAAGCTGGCCTTTTTTTATGTCAATTTACGTTAATGAATATCAGGAAACTTAAACATCAACCAACATGATTCACAATTATGTTACGCACTATTTCATTAGTGAGCGCTAATTAAAACCGCACCTTTTGTTCATAAACTGGCAAACACGCTGATTATATTGCTCGTTTTTTAACCACGCGCAGCACAACTTGCAACGACAAGATTTGAATAAAAATAAAGCAAAATGCTGATGCAAAATGCACAAACCCTCTCTTATCTAAATTATTCATAATTAATTCATATAGATATATAAAGAAAGGCGATTTTGTCAGCAAACGGGACCGGAATGTTGATTGAGTTCACAAAGTTCCCAAAAATACACATTTAGTTACATAGAATTTCCTTTTGTTACTCATATGCGATATTGGTAGCATTTTCAGGCTAGCGAAACGTTGTTCTGAATGGAAAGATGCCTCCAGACACCAAACTATCATCAATAGTTCCGTAAATTTTTATTGACGAAACTTATTGGCGGCAGTGGCAAGTGTTCATAAAAAAATATAAATGAGGGTAATAAATAATGATGAAGCGCAAAATTCTGGCAGCGGTAATTCCTGCCCTGCTGGTAGCCGGTGCAGCTAACGCTGCAGAAATCTATAACAAGAACGGCAACAAACTGGACTTCTACGGGAAAATGGTTGGCGAGCACGTTTGGACCACCAACGGCGACACCAGCAGCGATGATACCACTTACGCCCGTATCGGCCTGAAAGGCGAAACCCAGATCAACGATCAGCTGATCGGCTACGGTCAGTGGGAATACAACATGGATGCGTCCAATGTTGAAGGTAAACAGACCACCAAAACTCGTCTGGCTTTCGCAGGCTTAAAAGCCGGTGAATATGGTTCATTCGACTACGGTCGTAACTATGGCGCCATCTACGACGTCGAAGCGGCAACCGATATGCTGGTTGAATGGGGCGGCGACGGTTGGAACTACACCGACAACTTCATGACCGGCCGTACCAACGGCGTAGCCACCTATCGTAACTCTGACTTCTTCGGTCTGGTTGACGGTCTGAGCTTCGCGCTGCAGTACCAGGGTAAAAATGACGCTTCTAGTCGTGATGTTAAGAAACAAAACGGCGACGGCTTCAGCACCGCGGCAACCTACGCGTTTGACAACGGCGTTGCGCTGTCTGCAGGCTATGCTAACTCCAACCGCAGCGGCGATCAGAAAGCTGACCGTCAGGGCGAAAAAGCTGAAGCATGGGCAACCTCCGCTAAATATGACGCGAATAACGTCTACGCTGCGGTCATGTACTCTCAGACCTACAACATGACGCCGGAAAACGAAGGCAACTACTTCGCCAACAAAACTCAGAACTTCGAAGCCGTCGTTCAGTATCAGTTCGACTTCGGTCTGCGTCCGTCCATCGGCTACGTACAGACTAAAGGTAAAGACCTGCGCTCTCGCGCTGGCTTCTCAGGCGGCGATGCTGACCTGGTTAAATACGTCGAAGTGGGTACCTGGTACTACTTCAACAAAAACATGAACGTCTACGCTGCGTATAAATTCAACCAGCTGGACGACAACGACTACACCCGTGCTGCGAAAGTCGCGACCGACGATCAGGCAGCGGTTGGTATCGTTTACCAGTTCTAATTTGCAGTACACCCCTTCGTGATATGCCTAAAAAGCAGGACTTCGGTCCTGCTTTTCTGCGTTCCTGAGAGGAAGATCGTAACTTTCAAAAACCTTCTCGCTTTTTGTCGCAAACGGTTGGCAATTAACATAACTCCCGTTAACCTGATAGCGGATTTCCCTTCAGTAATCACAATGGAACCTCGTCATGTTTGAGAACATTACCGCCGCCCCTGCCGACCCAATTCTGGGCCTGGCCGATCTATTTCGTGCCGATGACCGCCCAACAAAAATTAATCTTGGAATTGGTGTTTATAAAGATGAAACGGGTAAAACACCGGTCCTGACTAGCGTGAAAAAAGCAGAGCAGTATCTGCTGGAAAATGAAACCACTAAGAATTACCTGAGCATTGATGGTATCCCCGAATTTGGCCGCTGCACCCAGGAGCTTCTGTTTGGGAAAGGAAGCGCAATTATCAATGATAAACGCGCCCGCACCGCTCAAACGCCGGGCGGTACAGGCGGCCTGCGCGTCGCTGCCGATTTCCTGGCGAAGAACACCGATACAAAACGTATTTGGGTGAGCAACCCATCCTGGCCGAACCATAAAAGTGTATTCAATTCAGCCGGCCTGGAAGTACGCGAATATACCTATTACGACGCCGCTAACCACAAACTCGACTTCGACGGTCTTCTGGCCAGCCTGAACGAAGCCCAGGCCGGCGACGTGGTACTGTTCCACGGTTGCTGCCACAACCCTACCGGTATCGATCCGACGCTTGAGCAGTGGCAACAGCTGGCGCAGCTGTCGGTAGAAAAAGGCTGGCTGCCGCTGTTTGACTTCGCTTATCAGGGCTTTGCCCGCGGTCTGGAAGAAGACGCGGAAGGCCTGCGCGCTTTTGCTGCGCTGCATAAAGAGCTGCTGGTTTCCAGCTCCTACTCGAAGAACTTTGGCCTGTACAACGAGCGCGTAGGCGCCTGCACGCTGGTTGCCGCGGACCAGGAAACGGTAGACCGCGCGTTCAGCCAGATGAAGTCCGTCATTCGCGCTAACTACTCTAACCCGCCGGCTCACGGCGCCTCGGTAGTGGCGACGATTCTCAGCAATGACGCGCTGCGCGCTATCTGGGAACAAGAGTTGACCGACATGCGTCAACGCATCCAGCGTATGCGCCTGCTGTTCGTTAATACTCTGCAGGAAAAAGGCGCCAGCCGCGATTTCTCTTTCATCATTCAGCAAAACGGGATGTTCTCGTTCAGCGGTCTGACAAAAGATCAGGTGCTGCGTCTGCGTGAAGAGTTCGGGATTTACGCGGTGGCGTCCGGACGTATAAACGTCGCCGGTATGACGCCTGACAACATGGCGCCGCTGTGCGAAGCGATTGTCGCCGTGCTGTAACCTCAGCGCAGGGCAAACAAAAGGCCGCATTTGCGGCCTTTTTTACATTCTGACTCCGGTCACCAGACCGGCATTTCATCCTGCAGGAAAGGGTTATGCAGACGCTCATAGCCAAGGGTCGACATCGGTCCATGACCCGGAATAAACGACACGTCATCGCCCAGCGGCAACAGCTTGCGTTTAATCGCATCGATCAGTTGATTATGGTCGCCGCGAGGGAAGTCGCTACGCCCTACTCCGCCTTTAAAAATCACATCGCCAGAAATCAACAATCGGCAAGCAGGATCGAAGAAGACCACGTGCCCCGGCGTATGGCCTGGGCAGTGCAGCACCTGCAGGGAAATATTCCCCACGCTGACCGTATCGCCTTCGTTCAGCCAGCGATCCGGCTGCAGCGGCTGGCAATTTTCCAGACCGAACATCCGGCTCTGTGCCGGTAATCCTTCCAGCCAGAACTCATCTTCTTTTTCCGGCCCAATAATCGGCACGCCATAATGTTGTGCCAGCTCTGCCGCCGCACCAACGTGATCGAGATGACCGTGCGTGAGCAGAATCTGCATCAGGCTAACACCTGCCGCCGCGACTTCCTGTTTGATTCGCTCAGCATCACCGCCGGGATCGACCAGCGCCGCCAGTTTGGTTTGTTCGCACCAGATTAAAGAACAGTTCTGCGCGAACGCGGTAACCGGAATAATACGATAGTTCATGAGGCTCCTTTCGTTACCAGTGCCGTACCGGCCCGGTATCAATATGCACAAAGTTGCTACGTGGGTAGTATCCTACACCACCTGTGCGCATAGATAACGCCGCTTTGCGAACATTGCTTAACGAAATGCCTTCAATATGGAAATCCATAGCCTGGCCTTTAGTGTGGTAGCTGTGTTTCGCTACCCCTCGGCTGCGGGCACGAAGCTCATTATTGGTATCAACAGAACGATAACCGGAAATAAGCTGGACAGGCTTGTTGGTGCCAAGTAATCCCTGCAAACGATAGAGTTGATCGAACAAACCGGGATCGATGGATTTAATCTTATTCGCGCGATAGTCACGGAAAAAATGATTAAGTCTTGCTAATTCATCCTGAATATAGCCTCTGCCATCGAAAAACTCCGCCTTGAGTGATTCACCAGTATGCAGGTTGTTCAGCGTCAAAATACGCGGTCGGGGGGTCGAGAGGGTGGCAAATGCCGGCGCAGGCAGAATGGCAGCAGCACCGAGCGCGGCTCCACCTAACGCCAGCAGTTTGCGGCGATTAGCGTCAAATTTGTCCATGATAATCAGGTCTACAGGTAAATGAATCGTAATATACTTTTCCCGCAATCCGCCCGTTGGCCGCCAGCGCGCTCCCCCCTACGGCTAATAAATATCAGCTATAGAGAATGGGCTGCTTACTGCCACAGCGCCTTTGCAGGATTATATGTATATGCACTTCTGGCGCACGAAAGGCACCTTACCGGGCATTATTGCCAACGTCAAGGTAGCCTAACCCCAGTAAACTCGGGCCTTGCAGCGTGCAAGGCCCGTTTTCACACACAGGTAGGACAGCCAAATCCGTTGAACTACTTCATTTATCTGATTAATTGTTCAGCTTTAGGTAGAATTTGTGCGCTGGATCGCGCGGTGAGATCGTAATTGTAAATATCTGTTCGATATTGTGTACGTCCATCAGCGCCGACAAACGCAGTCAAATAATAGAGATTAACCGGGATATTCTGGCGAATATTAACGTAGCGGGTGTTGCCCTGTTTAAGCGCATCTGAAATACGCGCGTCATTCCAGCCAGCATCTTGCAGCAGCATATTCGCCAGTTCAGAGGCTTTATTGACGCGTACGCATCCGGAGCTCAACGCGCGCCCGTCCTTCTGGAACAGATTGTGATTTGGCGTATCGTGCAAATAGATCGCGTCCGAGCTTGGCATATTGAATTTATAGCGCCCCAGCGAATTGCGCGCCCCGGGAGCCTGCTGGAAGCGGAACGGCAGATTCGACGCGGTTATCGTTTCCCAATCGACCTGATAAGGATCGATTGTCTCTTTGCTATTCCAGCCGCGCATCATCGTATAACCGTGCTGCTCAAGGTAGCCAGGGTTATTGCGCACCTTAGGTAGAATATCGTTTCTCGCCAGCGTCGGCGGCACGTTCCACGGTGGGTTGACCACGACATTGTTCAGAGCGCTGCTCATCATCGGCGTTTTGCGGTCCGGACGACCAACGATAACCCGTGATGCCAGCACCTGACTGCCGTCCTGGTAATAGACCAGCGAAAAGGCGGGAATATTCACCATGATGCCGGTCGCCAGATTACCCGGCAGCAGTCGCAAACGCTGAATATTCAATGCCAGTACGCCGGCACGCTGCGCGGGAGAAACGTTGAGCCAGTCGCGGGTCGCCTGACCAATCACGCCGTCAGCGCCCAGTCCCTGCCAGGCCTGGAAGCGCTTAACGCCCTCGACTAACTGGCGATCGTAAACGCCGCGGCCGCTACTTTTGGCCTTTTTCCCGGCAGATGGGCTCACTGCCTCATCGCCCGGCAAAGCAATCTTTGCCGATTCATCCAGCATACCGGTGCGCTGTAAAATTTCGCGCAGCGCGCCGGCATCATTGCTCCATTCGCCCGGGCGCAGCGACGTCTTGCTGGTAAGCTGCGGCCATGGACGGGAATCGGCAACCTGCGCTAATAGCGCCTGATGCATTGCGGCATACTGCGGATGCTGCGGGGCGAGCCCGGCAATAAACTGCGGCAGCGAACCGTTATCCAGCGCCACCTGCCACTGGTTAATGACCGACAGAGGCGGCGTCGACATCGCATACGGTTTTGTGCCGTACAGCCAGCGGTTGCCCTGAGTCGGAATACCGCTAATAAAATGCAGATAGCCCATCATGGCGTCAGAAAGAACAACATCCCGCGCCAGACCATTCACTGCCGGGTCGGTCAACAGCTCAACCCAGGTGGTGAACTGCGGCTGGAACCCGGCGATAGCCACTTCAGCCAGCTGCTGTTGAAACGCCTGCACTGCCTCGCGGTTATCCCACATCGGTTTCATATCCCTGGCCGCATACAGCGATACCAGCGGATTCATAAATACGGGTTGATAACCGGACGGCAGCACCGCCTGAATATCGGCACGGCTTTTTGCCGCCGCCTCGGCAGGAAGCGCCTGCTCGCCGACCATTTTGGCGACCGTCGCAGATTGGTTCGCGCTTTGGCTCAACGCGGAAGAGAGCTCGCTGATGGTTGCAGCGCTATCCGATGGTACAACTTCAGGCTCTTCGGCCTGGACATTGAACAGTGGAGCAAATGCAAAAGCCAGGCTCAAACTGAGCGCAGACAATTGACGACCATACCGTTTCTTTAGCAACATCCCTTGCCCCCTGTTAACACATTGCTGCCCGCTAAATTGGGGCTTACTTTCAGTATATGAAGACGAAAACGCTTTTGCCTTCCCAAATGTAAAGAAGTTAAAAGATTATACAATCCTAAAATACAGTAACGGATAACAAAAAGGGCGACATCGTGTCGCCCTTTGGCTACTTAGCGCCCCTCTTACGAAGCGTTTGCCGTTCCCGGCAGCGTTTCGGGAAGCTGCGGCGCAAAGCCACGCAGTCCCACCACGTGTACGTGCTCGTGGTTATTCACGACTTTACGCACAAGTTTATAGGTGGTGCCTTTTTCCGGACTGATATTTTCCGGCGCCGCGATAATTAACTGCATTTCCAGACGATCGCAGAGCTCGAACAGCGTCGCAATAGAGCGGGCATCCAGACGCGCCGCTTCATCAAGGAACAGCAGACGACACGGCGAAATGTCCTTACCGCGAAGACGCATGGATTCATCTTCCCAGCTCTGTACCACCATTACCAGAATCGACATCCCGGTACCGATAGCCTCACCGGTCGATAGCGCACCGGATTCCGCGCGCAGCCAGCCGTCGGAACCACGGTTAACTTCCACTTCCATCTCCAGATAGTTGCGGTAGTCCAGCAGCTCTTCACCGATGGTCTGCGGCGTACGCTGCCCCATATCAATTTGTGGATTCAGGCGCTGATACAGCTTTGCCAGCGCTTCCGAGAAGGTCAGACGATTGCTGTTGAACAGATCCTGATGCTGTTCATGCTGTTCAGACAGCACGTCCAGCAGCATCGAGTGGGTTTCCCGCACGTTGACGTTTAGACGCACGCTGTTAACCTGGCCGAAGGAGACGCTCTGCAGCCCCTGGTTGAGCATGCGAATACGGTTTTGCTCGCGCTGGATAGTCTTGCGGATAATATTGGCCACGCTGCGGGAGCTGATGGCCAGCTTCTGCTCGCGGTTGGTCAGCTCTTCCGTCAGACGGCTAAGTTCGATCTCCATCTGCTCAATCGCTTCCACCGGATCGTCGGTGCGAATGATATCCTGGCGAATACGCTCGCGCAGATGCTGATAAACGGCGACAAAGAACTGGATTTTACGCTCCGGGCGTTTCGGATCTTCAGAAATACGCAGCACATCGCGCAGATGTTCGTTATCCGAGACCGCCAGACGAAGCGCGCCAAGCGCCTTATCCGACATTGAGCGCAGCTCATCTGCAGACAGGTAAGCCAGCTCGCGACGATGCAGGCGACGCTCCACGCCGTTGTCTTTTACCAGGCGCATGACCGCGCACCAGCCCGCTTTGGCGCTGACCACCTGTTCGCGCATTTCGCAGTAATCGCGCTCCAGCTTGCGGAGCCTGCGGGTCAGGTTATCCATTTCCGCTTCGCAGAAGGTCAATGCTTTTTCGAGCTGATTGCGGCGCGCACGGTTATTGCTGAGCTGAGCGTGGAGCTCATCGCGGCGCAGGCGGGCGCGCTCTTCGGCTCCGGCATCGGCGCGTACGCCAATATCCTTAAGCTCTTTATGCAGGTCGTTGAGCAGCTCTTTTTTGGTGTCATACGAGCTTTTCAGCGATGCCAGCACCTGATGGTACTGATTAAGCTGCGCGGCGTGGGTACGCAGCGCGTCGCGGGTACGGGCGCGTTCCGCTTCCGCCTGCTCCAGGCGATGGCGCAGTTTCTCATTCAGATCGCTATTACCGCTAAGCATCTCTGCGGAATCAGAGTAGCTAAAGTGGGCGCGACGCTGCACCACTTCGGTCAGCGCAAACGCCTGCTGACGCGCGTCGCGCTGGGTCTGCTGCGAATATGCGTAATCTTCTTTCAGCTGTTCAAACTGCTCCGGGTCGCTTTGAAGAACGGAAACGATCGGCTCCAGCTTTGCCAGTTGATTCCCATGCTGCTGCACGAAGCGAGCGGCTTCCTGAGCTTCGTCAAGGCGTTCCTGGATCTCATCCACGCGATCGGCCAGCGAGTCATCGGCCAGCAGATTCAGACGCGGCAGCAGGCGATTGAGTGCGGATACGCCCTCTTTAGCCTGCTCATACTGCGCCCGGTTCTGCTGGTTATCGCTCTCATGGGCGGTTAGCGCCCGCTCCAGTTCGCCGCGACGCGTATTCAGTTTGCGGATTTCTTCTTCCGGGTCGTCCTCAAAGGCCACCGCCAGATGGTTACCGATAAAGCGGCTGAAGGCCTGGTGGAGGCGCTGAGTTTTCTGAACATCAAACGACAGCGTCGCAAAGCGCTCGGACAAACTTTCGCGCTCGGCGTGCAGCGTTTCAACGCGGCTTTCGCGGGCGGCACGACCAAACAGCGGCAGCGTTGGGAAACGTGAATAGCGCCACTGGCGATCGGCAATCTTGACAACCACCGCCTTTTCCAGCTCATCGACGCTGAATACGCTGTCATCAAACGACTGCGGATCGCCTTCGATCAGGTAGAGATCTTCAGGGCAATCTTCGAGACCTTCCAGCTGATCGGCAATCAGCGACAGATCCGGTACCACAATGGCGTGGCGGGAAGGACCGTAGAGCGCAGAATAATACGGCGCATCATCGAGACTCACGT
Source organism: Klebsiella sp. BDA134-6 (assembly GCF_015601345.1). Classification (NCBI taxonomy): domain Bacteria; kingdom Pseudomonadati; phylum Pseudomonadota; class Gammaproteobacteria; order Enterobacterales; family Enterobacteriaceae; genus Klebsiella; species Klebsiella sp. BDA134-6. Next base: position 2,028,530 of record NZ_CP064784.1, on the reverse strand, counting down.
CATCGTAGATTTCCGACAACAGTACGCCGCCAAAACGTTCCGCCAGCGCGTTCAGGCGCTGATCTTCCGCACCGCCCGGCTGGCTAAGACGCTCAATTTCATCATCGATAGCGCGCTTGCGGGCGCCGACTTCATCGCGCTCTACGATAGCTTCGCGTTCACGCTCCAGCAGCTGCTGGAGATATTCGGTGACTTCCTGGCTGGACTCAAACTGCTCGCCGCTCTGCTCGCACAGCTGGTTAAGGCTGTTCTGCGCCGCCAGCCAGATGGGCGCGCGACGCATCAGCGTTTGCGTCCGCGACTGCAGCTGTTCCAGCTCCTGGCGTAGGGTCATCCGCCGTTCGCTGGCGGAGGAGACGCTATCGGAAAGCGACGCGATGCGGGCTTCCAGTTCCTGGTGCAGGGCTTCCAGCTCGTCGATATCGTAGCGTTTGCCCTGCCGCTTACAGAACTCATTGAGCTGGCGTTCGGCCTCCTGCTGTTCACGCAGGCGCTGTTCGAGCTCGGTCAGGCGGCTGCGGAGTCCGTGAGCCTGTTCAGCCTGATGGCGTTGATTAACGCCCTCGCGCAGCAGTTCGCGCGCCACGTTCCAGGCTTCATTACGCGCCAGCGGGCCGTTGATCTCAGCCACCAACTGGTATGCCTGCTCAAACTGGCTGTGCGCGGTTTGCGCCACGCTCATTTTCTGTTCCAGCGACAGCATTTTTTCCGTCGCTTCCTGCTCTTTCGCCTGGAACGTTTCCAGCCACTCGTCGGCGCTTTCCGGCGTTAAATCCGGCAGATGGCAGAGGGCTTTTGCCCGCTCCAGTGCCTGCAGCGCTTGGGTGTACTGAATCGCGCGAGTCTGCTGCACATCCAGCGCCTGCTGATAGTCGGCAAGCTGGTTTTTCAGCTCATCCACTTCCAGCTCGGCGGCTTCGGCGCGGGCTTCGTTCTCTTCCTGTAGGTCAACCGCTTCCGCGACGACTTCATTTTGCTCTTCGAGGCGAATCTGCAGTTCATCAAGATCCGCTTCATAGCGCTCGATTTTTTCCTGCTGGCGCAGCGCGGTCTGTACCAGGTTCAGGTGGTCGCTGGCGGCCTGGTAATCGGCTTCCAGATCGCCTTCCGCGCCGTTATGTTCCTGCAGTTCGCGGGCCATATCGACGTGCTTATACTGTTCCGCCGCGAGCTGAGCGCGGGAGGTGAACAGATCCCGGCGATATTCCAGCGCCTTGTCGAGATGAATGCGTCGTTCATTGGCGTGACGCATATAGTCGGCGGCAACGTAGTTGGTGGCTTCGCTGATCAGATGCTTGAAGAGATCGCGGTCCGACTGCGTCACGCGGATGGCTTCCAGCGTCATGCGGTTTTCACGCAGCGCCGCTTCCATATCCTGGAAGGCCTTACGCACGCCGCTGTTTTCCGGCAACAGGTAGTCGCGCAGCGAGCGGGTGATGGTGCTCGAAATACCGCCGTACAGCGAGGCTTCGATCAGGCGATAGTATTTGCTACGGTCCGAAGCCGAACGCAGGCGACGGGCCACCACGCCGAGGTCGAACATCAGCGAGTGATATTCGGTAATAGAGTTAAACTGCTTGAACTGCACCCCTTCCATCGCTTCGAGCTTATCTTTCAGCTCGTTGAGCGTCACCACGCGCGCCTGGCGCTCGTTAAGGGTCTCGGTCAGCAGCTGGGTTGGCTGGATGGAGGTTGGCAGGCCCTGGATCGCAAACGGCTTGATATCGACTTTACGATCGCGACCGGCCACCTGCTGTAGGCGAACGCCGACCACCACGCGCTGGTGGCGGGAGTTGATCACGTCCAGCACCGAGTAGCAGACGCCAGCGCGCAGCTTACCGTGCAGGCCTTTATCGCGCGAGCCGCTGGTGGCACCTGCTTCCGTGGTGTTACGGAAGTGCAGCAGCGTCAGGTCTGGGATCAGTGCGGTGACGAAGGCGGCCATGGTCGTGGATTTACCGGCCCCGTTACCACCGGAAAGCGTGGTCACTAATTCATCAAGATCAAAAGTCCGGGCAAAAAAACCGTTCCAGTTAACCAGCGTTAGCGAGCGAAATTTACCGCGTTCAATCATTACTCTTCCTCCCCGCTATCCGGCTGATTCTCTTCATTCTCATCATTGAGCTGCAGGCGATTTTCCAGCGCCATCGCTTCACCGTCGCGGATCATACGCAGTTGGGCTTCGCGCGGATCGTCACCGGCGCGCACGTCGGCACCAAAGCGAAACACCGATTCGGTAATGCGGAATTTGCTGCTGTCGTGGCCCATAAACCACACCATGCCAAGGCGGCGCAGGCGGTTGAGCGAAGCGCGCATTTTTTCCTGCAACTTCTGGCGGTCAAGGTCGGAGCCGGTCGAACGGTTATTGACCAGCTTCAGCAGCTTGGCTTCGTCCGCCAGGGTCAGCAGCTCGTCGTAAAGCTCTTGCTGGGTGAAGATGCCTTCATTCGCCAGGCGCTCCGGGCTGAGGTAGAGATAGCAGAGAATTTTACCCACCATCATATCCAGCTCGGAGAGCACCGAGCGCGGGATCAGCGTGGTCGACCGCGGACGCAGATAGAAAAATCCTTCCGGGGCGCGAATCAGCTCGACGTTGTAGCGAGCATAAAATTCTTCCAGGTAATCCTGAAAATCCATTAAAAATGCGTGATTATCCAGCTCGTCGAGACCGATATGGCGGCCCGCGCGCAGGGCGCTATCCAGCGCCGGAAATAACGGATTAGCCAACGCTTGCGCCAGTTTAACCGGCATCACTTGTTCAATATTTGTCGATGACATGCGCCTGTACCTTGGCTCCGTAATCATTAATCGGCTGCCATTTTGCCGGCAGTCCGGTGAAATCTGCTTGCGCTACGCCCAAACGTACCGCCTGGTCGACCACAATGCGCGCGACATCAAAGTGGCGTGCGCGCGGATATTGCGACAGATATTCGCGAACGACCAGGCCAAGATCCAGCGGTAGTCCCTTCTCTTTATAGACCACCAGCTGTCCTTCAATCAGCGCCGCCAGCTGTTCGCGAATTTCATTAAACTCTTCGTACTCCAAATCCGCCGGAAGTTCCCCGGTAACCTCTTCATCATGCAGCGCCATCTCTTCATCGCGCATATCAAGCAGACGATCGGCATTCGCATGGGTGAGCGCCCATGGAGCGTCGAAGTAGGTTTGCACCGACTGACGCAGACGCTGCGCGAAGACGCGGTTTTTATCCATATCGATGGCGGTGCGGATAAATTTATGCACGTGGCGATCGTAGCCGATCCACAGGTCAATCGCCTGCTGGCCCCAGCTGACGATGCGGTCCAGCTTGCTTTGCAGATCGAACACCAGACGATCGATAAAATTCAGATCGTCGCGCGCTATGGTCGAGTCCTGGATACGCAGCAGGTTTGCCTGCAGCTTATCGCCCGCCGCGTCCAGGGTATCCTGCAGTTCGCGCAGGGTACCGGACGTTTCCGACAACAACAGCTCACAGCTGGAGATCGCCGCCCGCCAGTCCTTGTTCAGCAGTTGAGCAATATCATCTTTCACCATCTGCTGCTGCTCATCCATGATCCGCTGAGTCAGGTCGATGCTGTCAAAAATTTCCGCTACCGAGTACTTCAGCGGGGCGAAAACGTTGCGATGCCAGTGGAATTCATCGCCGCCCTCTTCTGCCGAATCGGCGGCGCGCTTGAGTTCGCCGGCAACGATGGAGAGCTGCATCGACAGGCGCAGGGTGGAGAACTCGCGCTGGCGAATATAGTAGTCGGTGATCCCGATGCCCAGCGGCGTCAGGCGATAAATAGCATTACCCTCGGTGATTTCGCTGGTAAAGCGGTTCAGCAGACGCTGGCGCACCATATCGTTTATGGCATTATTGGCGCGCTGGCTGATGGTTTCGCTGGTCTGCTCAAACGCATCACTCACGTGGCGGAACGCGTCCACCAGTTCTCCCTCGGTCATTTCCCCTTCCATCCGCTCGCCGTTCAGCGTGGCGATCGCCAGCAGAAAAGAGAGTCTGTCGACCGGTAGCGAAATAGAAAAATCATTTTTCCTGGCCCAGGCAACCAGTTCGGGGACTGTCTGGGAAAATTCACTCATAGTTTATCCTTGCATCTGCGGCTTAAGCGCGGTGACGTGAATATAACGGCCTAAGCTAATATACGGCTCCTGGCGACAGTAGCGCGTTTCCAGCTCCAGCAGCGCCGCAAATTTGTCGTGCTGTTGGTGTTTTTCACGCAGATAATCATGAAACACCCGTACGCCTGTCTTACCGGTAATCTGCCAGCCAATCTCTTCCAGCCAGCCGTAAACCTGCTGCGGATCGCGCGGATAGTCCGGCGACAGCGTGCGTTTTTTCTTTTTCGGCATGCCGATTTGCACATAGTCGAGATTTCCGGCGACCATATTGTGCATCAACAGACCGTTAGCATTGTAGAACATCAGCGACAACGCGCCGCCGGGACGTAGCATCGCCCACAGCGTACGCAACATCGCCTGAGGTTCGGCTACCCATTCCAGCACCGCATGAAACAGTATCAGATCGACCGGACTTTCCAAATGCTGCTCAATATCCTGAGCCGCGCATTGTACAAAATGCATGTTGTCGATCACACCTTTATCGGCAGCCGCTTGCCTGGCGCGAGCCACCATTTCACCGGAAAGATCGCATAACGTGACGTGATGGCCCATTTCCGCCACTTTGATCGCCGTCTGCCCTTCGCCGCCGCCCGCGTCAAGAACTCGCAATGGCCCTGGTCCCAGTTGCTTCAGCAGCGGTTGCAGATCCTGCCAGAGGATCGCCTGCCGCAGCTGGCCTTTGGTGGTGCCATATATATTGCGCGAAAACTTTTCAGCAATATCATCGAAATTACGATCCTGCACGGGTGACTCCACACGCCAACACAAAGCCGCTATTTTGTCATACCCGCGCGGAGAATGAAGCGATCTGTTGTAAGATCCGGGTATATCTTTGGTTAGATGGTTAAAAAAGGAACCGTATGGCATGCTTTTTACGCTGAAAAAGGTTTTAGGCGGTATGCTGCTGCCGCTTCCCCTGCTGCTGTTGCTGATTGCACTCGGGATTGCGCTTCTGTGGTTTAGCCGTTTCCAGCGCACCGGCAAGCTCTGCGTCAGCCTCGGCTGGCTACTGTTACTGCTGTTGAGCCTGCAACCCGTAGCCGATAGCCTGCTAAAGCCGATTGAAGATAAATACCCGACGTGGAGAGATGAAAAGCGCGTGCAGTATGTCGTCGTGCTTGGCGGCGGCTACACCTGGAACCCGAGCTGGGCCCCCAGCTCAAATCTCATCAACAACAGTCTGCCACGGCTGACGGAAGGAATCCGCCTGTGGTATGAAAACCCGGGCTCGAAACTCATTTTTACCGGCGCCGCGGCAAAAACGAATCCGGTCAGCACGGCGGAAGCCGGGGCCAGAGTTGCCGAGAGCCTGGGGATACCGCGCAGCGAAATCATCGTTCTGGATAAACCCAAAGATACCGAAGAAGAAGCCGCCGTGGTGAAGGAGGCGATAGGCGATGCGCCGTTCCTGCTGGTTACCTCCGCTTCGCATCTGCCACGGGCGATGATTTTCTTTCGCCGCGCCGGGCTAACCCCCCTGCCCGCACCGGCTAACCAGCTGGCGATTGAGTCACCGCTCAACCCATGGGAACGGGCAATCCCTTCGCCCGTTTGGCTCATGCATAGCGATCGGGTGGGTTACGAAGCGTTAGGCCGTATCTGGCAATGGCTGAAAGGATCCTCAGGCGATCCAGGGCAGGATTGATTTTGCCGCCAGATCAAACCGGGTGCGGTCAAAGCGCCCGGTATTCACCAGATTATCCACTTCGTCCCACAGCAGATACAGCCAGCGCCGCCAGAGAAACGCTTCCGCCACCGGCGCCCGCCGGAGATAGTGCCACAGCAGCTCCTCTTCCTGACCGCTATCGGCCAGACGGAATAGCTCATATTCCCGCGGCGCCCAGAGCATCATGCCCGGCCCTACCATCGCCAGCAGCTGATCGCTGCGCGGATCTTTAAGCATGCTGCGCAGCGTGAAGCTACCGTGTACCAGCACGCAGTTATCATTGAAATCTTTAAACAAATCCATAAGGCATTCGCGGGTGCGGAACAGAATGCGTTTATCCTGCATCGTCAGGCCGGTATCTTGATAAAGATTCAGCGTGCTCCATAGCACCTCCACACGCTGGCGATACCAGTACGGCCAGAGGTTTTCCTGAGTACTATCGACCATCCCGACGCAGCCGCCGCTGTCCTGGCGGTGCCAGGCCAGCAGCGCTTCAACGATCTGCTCCTGCAGCTGCTCCCAGCGCTCTGGCGTACGTGCGGGGGCTTCAACCGAGACGCCGCGCAGCCGTTCGATCAGCAGAACATCGGGGCCGGGATGCTCTTCATGCGTCATTACGCCGTAGACAACCGGCATACGCACGGTGCCGCTTCGCGCGAGGGTCGATATTTTCCACGCCAGCTGCCGCGCTATCCCCGGCGTCGTAAAGCTGCGCGCCAGCAGCGGCATTGGGTTTCCCTGTGCATCATATAGCGACCACAGCGCCGACGAGGGTTTCTCGCTGACGCACTCCACGCGGCTTAGTTTTTCACCCAGCAGGTGGCTCAGCTCGGTACGCAACTGTTCCATTTCTGATTACCCCTATGAAAACTACCGGTTTCATAATGAGCGCCTGCGCAGGGGTTGTCATCGGGTGAGATCAAAATTGACGTAAAAAAGTATGGAATAACGGCCTGGGGATATCCCCTCCTCGCGGAGGGGATGGGGGGATTAACGCAGCTCCGCGCGAACGCGCTCCAGATCTTCCGGTGTATCGACACCTGTACCGGGAACCACTTTCGCCACCGCGACATGGATTTTTTCGCCGTACCACAGCACGCGCAGCTGCTCGAGCATCTCTATTTGCTCCAGCGGGCTCGGCGTCCAGCTCACATAGCGGCGGATAAATCCGGCGCGATAGCCATAAATACCGATATGACGCAGCAGCGAATCACCGATAGTCTCGCGGGATTTGGCGAAACGGTCGCGATCCCACGGAATGGTGGCGCGTGAGAAGTAGAGCGCATAGCCCTCAGCATCCATCACAACCTTCACCGCATTCGGATTAAACGCTTCTTCCGCATCGTGGATTGGCACCGCTAAGGTCGCCATACCGCTCGTACTTGCCGCCAGATTTTCGGCTACCTGACGCACGATAGCTGGCGGGATCATCGGCTCGTCGCCCTGAATGTTAACGATGATAGTATCATCGCTGAAGGCGCATTTTTCGACCACCTCGGCAAGGCGTTCGGTACCGGACTGATGATCTTCACGCGTCATGCAGACTTCGCCACCGGCGGCTTCCACCGCGCGTGCCACGTCCGGATGGTCGGTAGCAACGATAATCCGCTCGGCACCGGATTCGCGAGCGCGTTCCAGAACATGGACAATCATCGGCTTGCCGTTGATATCCTGGAGCGGTTTCCCTGGCAGGCGGGTAGAAGCAAAGCGCGCGGGGATGATAACCACGAAACTCATGACTGGCTCTCTTCTACAGGAAGCGGGCGGGCTTCGGTTTCCAGCAGTACGGGAATGCCTTCACGCAGCGGAAAAGCCAGGCGATCAAGTTTGCAGATCAGTTCTTGCTTATCCTGGCTGTAATACAGCTTACCGTTACAAACCGGACAGGCGATAATTTCAAGTAAACGGTGATCCATGATTCCTCCAGATGGACCGAATAGATTCTTCAGCAGCATACCACACGTGGGCTCAGGCGGCGTCAATTTCCCAACCCTGTTGCAGGCCGGCAAAAAGCGCCGGAGGTAGCCGTCCGCAGGACACTCGCGTGGCGTCCTGCCAGAGGGCAAAATCATCGATTGCACGTTTAAGCCCTTTCTCCAGCCCGGACGTCACCTTTACCCCCTCCTCCAGCCACAGGGCGATAATTTCCAGAACGCCGGTTTTGCGGTGCATTTTGCTATCCATTCTGCCAACCAGTCTTCCCTGGTGCAGCAGCGGTAATACGAAATAGCCATACTGCCGTTTCGGCGCGGGGGTATAGCACTCCAGCCGATAGGTAAAGCTAAACAGCTGTTCAGCTCGTTTGCGATCCCATACAACCGGATCGAAAGGCGAAAGCACGGCGCTGTGACTTGCGGCGAGCCTACCGGCGGGAGAGGACTCCAGCAGCGTCAGGGCATCACGGTGGAGCCACATTTCGCCCAGCGTCTCAACGTTAACCGGCACCACCAGACCCTCGTCCTGCCAACTCGCCAGCAGCAGCGGTAGCGAGGGCTGACGCAGACGATAATAATCCGCCAGCCACTGCGCGCGAAAAATCCCCAGGCTACGAGCGCTATTGCGTAACATAATGGCTTCGGCCTGCTCCTGAGATAGCCCGTCTCGCGCATCGTCCCAGTTAGGCATGACACGATGCGTCAAATCGTAAACGCGCTGAAAATTACGCCGCTCGATAACCATCACTTCACCGGCGGTGAATAAGCCTTCGAGATGGCGCTTATGCGGCTTCCACTCCCACCATCCGCTGGCGCCTTTGCGAGGATGCTCGAAGTCGGCCGAGCGAACCGGGCCATTTTCGGCAATATGGGCCAGCAACTCCTGAATGCCCTCGGCGTGCTCGGTCATCCATGCCTGGTGATATTTCCAGCCCATTTTATCGGGCGTCAGCATGCGGTGACGCACCAGCGAAAAGTCGCTGCGCGGTAAAAAGCAGGCTTCGTGCGCCCAATACTCCATCAGCTCACCGGCGCGGAGCGCCTCGTCCAGCCAGCGCTGCGGATAGTGGCCGAGGCGGCTGAACAGCACCAGATAAGGACTGCGCGCAACAACGTTGATGGTATCGATTTGCAGCAGGGACATCTGCTTAATGGTCTGCAGAATATCCCCGGGCTTTGCGCGGCGACGGGGCTTTTTTAGCAGCCCCTGTGCGGCAAGGTGGAGATGGCGGGCTTCTTTGAGCGAGAGGGACAATACCGGCATGCAGCTTCTCCGTTAAGGGTTCCGGCGCAAGCGGTGATGGTCAAAGTCAGCGTTGCGCCAGCGTAATTAAATCAGTGAGCAACCGCTGCGCGCGTTCATCAGTCATTATCGCGTCGACCGGGAGATACCACCAGTTTGCCTGAGCAAACTCGCGGCACTTCACCGCATCTTTTTCGGTCATCAGCAGGTTTTGCTGCAGCGTCGCCAGAGCGGCAACTGCGCTCGGCGCCAATGCCTGATGATCGGCTAAGGCGACGGTTTTTACCGGCCTGACGCCGCAGCTTTCAAGAGTGGCGAAGAAGCGCGGCGGGTGGCCGATTCCGGCCATCGCCACCACGTTACCCAATGCCGCCGCATCCCGGCGTTCACCGGTCAGCAGATTTACCGCCTGCCCGGGGCGAAGCTGCATCGGGATCTCTCCCTGACGGGCGAGACCGCCGTTAACGATAACCGCATCCACGCTGCGTAACCGCGAAGCGCGCTCTCGCATGGGGCCGGCAGGCAGCCACCAGCCATTGCCAAAACGGCGCACGCCGTCAATCACCACAATTTCTTTGTCGCGTGCCAGCTTATAGTGCTGTAGGCCATCATCAGTGACGATAAGCTGAAGATCGTGAGCGGCGAGCAGGGCCTGTACCGCATCGCTGCGTACCGGCGAGACGGCAACCGGCGCGCCGGTACGCTGGTAAATCAGTACCGGCTCATCCCCCGCTTCCCCGGTGCGGGTATTCGGATTAAGCAGCAGCGGATAGCTCGCCGCTTTACCGCCGTAGCCGCGAGAAACGACGCCAACGCGAATACCGTGCTGCTGGAGCTGTTCCACCAGCCAGACGACAACCGGCGTTTTACCATTGCCGCCTGCGGTCAGGTTACCCACCACCACGACCGGCACCGGCGCTCGCCAGGCTTTTCGCCAGCCCAGTTTATAGCTAAGCCGTATCAACCCGCTCACCAGGCCATAGAGCCAGGAGAGCGGAAGCAGCAGCCGCCATAATGGCGACTCGCCGGACCAGATGCGAGCAATCATGCGCCGAACTGCATCTTATGCAGCTGAGCGTAGACGCCCTTGTGCTCAAGCAGATCGGTATGACTACCGCGTTCAACGATCTGGCCATCTTCCACCACCACGATCTCATCAGCCTGCTCAATCGTCGACAGACGGTGGGCAATAACCAGCGAGGTGCGGTTTTTCTGCAGTTCGTCCAGCGCGGCCTGAATCGCGCGTTCGGATTCGGTATCCAGCGCCGATGTGGCTTCGTCGAGGATCAGGATCGGGCTGTTACGCAGCAGGGCGCGAGCGATTGCGATACGCTGACGCTGGCCGCCGGAAAGCATCACGCCGTTTTCACCGATAATCGTATCCAGGCCATTGTCCATTTTGTTGATAAAGTCCATGGCATAAGCCATACGAGCGGCTTCTTCTATCTGCTCGCGGCTGTACTCTTCGGTACGCGCATAGGCGATGTTATTCGCTACGGTATCGTTAAAGAGATGAACATTTTGCGACACCAGCGCAACTTGATCGCGCAGGGAGCTCAGGGTGTATTCACGCAGGTCGTGGCCGTCCAGCAAGATCTGCCCATCATCGACATCGTAGAAACGCGTAATCAGGCTGGCGATGGTCGATTTACCCGAACCCGAGCGCCCTACCAGCGCCACGGTTTTCCCTTCAGGAATATTCAGGTCAATATTGCGCAGCGCGGCGACTTCACGTCCCGGGTATCTGAAGGTGACGTTTTTAAATTCGAGGTTGCCCTTCGCACGTTCGATAATCCGCGTGCCTTCATCTTTCTCCTGCTCGGAGTCAAGGATAGCGAAAAGCGTCTGACAAGCGGCCATCCCGCGCTGGAACTGCGCGTTGACGTTAGTCAGCGACTTCAGCGGGCGCATCAGCGCGATCATCGAGGAGAAAACAACGGTGATAGTCCCGGCCGTCAGCGTCTCCATCACGCTCGGGAAGCTGGCAGCATAGAGCACGAAAGCCAGGGCCAGAGAGGCGATCAGCTGAATAATCGGGTCAGAAATTGACGACGCGGAGACCATTTTCATCCCCTGCAGGCGCATTTTATTGCTGACTTTATCAAAACGTTTGGTTTCGACGGCCTGACCGCCAAACATCAGCACTTCTTTATGCCCTTTCAGCATCTGCTCTGCGCTAGTCGTCACCTGGCCCATGGTGTTCTGCATATTTTTGCTGATATTACGAAAACGCTTCGATACCACGCGAATAGCAATAGACACAATCGGCGCCAGCACGATCAGAATGACCGACAGTTGCCAGCTGTAGTAGAACATCATGACGAACAGACCAATAATCGATGCGCCTTCACGCACAACGGTAATCAGCGCGCTGGAGGAGGAAGACGCGACCTGCTCAGAATCATAGGTAATACGCGATAAAAGCGTTCCGGTGGACTGTTTGTCAAAAAAGGCAACCGGCATCCCCATCATATGGCTGAATAAACGACGGCGCATCGTCATCACGACTTTGCCGGATACCCAAGAAATACAGTAGCTTGAAACGTAGCTGGTAATGCCGCGCAGAATCATTAACCCGATCACCACCAACGGCATCCATATCAGCACGGAGCGATCCGTTTTACCAAAACCATCATCCAATAACGGTTTAAGAAGCGATAGCATGAAGGTATCACTAGCCGCGTTAAGCACTAACGCTACCGCTGCAACGATTAGCCCGGGTTTAAACGGCGCTATAATCGGCCAGAGTCGGCGGAAGGTCTGCCACGTGGAAAGATCTTTATCGTTCTGCATTCAATAAACCAGCTTGTGTTGAAATAGCCGCATATTCTACCCGTTCTACGCCTTCCCGCCAAACCACTGATGATACCAACGAGGTAAAACTTGATCCCTTAAGCCATAGATTTGCCAGCCGTCCGGGGAAAAAACAACCGTAATTTGCCCCTGATGCGGCGTATCGAACCATTGATAACTCTGATTTCGGTAGCGCTGAATCACTTTCGTTGATGGCATACGCCAGGCGTTATAGCGGGAAGCGGAAGCAAGCGCCGCCTTGCCGCCAACGCTCCGCAGCAGGGCTATCCCTGACGAGGTATTACTGCCGTGGTGCGGAACCTGGATAAGTGTAGACGCAAGATGCTGCCAGTAGTGGCTAATCATCGCCAGCTCCGCCGGCGTTTCAATATCCCCGGTCAGCAGAATACTGTACTTCCCGTCATCAATTCGCACCACGCAAGAGCGATTGTTTCCCGTTTTTGTCGCGCCGGGCAGCGGCCAGAGCGCGCGGAAGGTTAAGCCTCGCCACTGCCAGGTTTCCCCGCGCCGGCACGCTAAATGACCAGCCCAGCCCAACGGACTTCGCACCTCTGTCTGCGGCCATGCTTTTAACACTGAGTTGAGCCCACCGCGGTGATCGAGATGCTCGTGGCTGAGAACGATCCCCTCCAGCTGCAAATGATGCCAGCGTAGCCAAGGGATAATAATCTGCTGGCCGCTGTCGCCATCAGGCCAGGCAAGCCCGGTGTCATAGAGAAACGCTGCGCCCTGACGTTCAATGACCACCGCCAGCCCCTGCCCTACGTCCAGCATAGTGGCTCGCCATTCGTCAACTGAGGCGCTTCGCCAGAACGGCCTGCTCAGCAGCACGAGGCAGGTTAAGCAAAATGCGGGCGCCGTCCGCCAGGCATGAAATCGCCAGACGATCAACGCCAGCCACGGCACTATGCTTATCCCAAGCCAGCGAGCGTCGAGCCCCAGCCAGCCGGGCGGCAGCTGGCGTAATAACCAGAATAAGGCAGCCAGGATCCTGTCCGCTGATTGCCAGACCGCCATCTCAATGATAGACGGCGCGCAGAGGTGTAAAAACATGGCAGCCAGGATCAACGGGACGACGACAAAGGTCACCAGAGGCACGGCGATAAAGTTGGCGACCACCGACGTTAAGCTTATACCGTGAAACAGAGCAATCTGTAGAGGAGCGAGCAGGAACATCAATCCGATCTGCAGGTGGCATAACGCCAGGCTTTGACGCAGTAGCCAGTTCTTTTTGCCGCCCGGCATCGGCGCCAGTTGATACAAAAAAATAAGCGCCGCTACGGCGAACGCGGAGAGCCAGAGGCTTTCGGATAACATCGCCAGCGGATCGGCAAACAGTATTGCGCCAATGCAGCAGACCCATAGCTGCCATTGCGACCAGCGTTTTCCGGATAGCCTTAGCGCGCAGCCCGCAGCCAGCGCAACGCAGGTGCGCAGCGCGGGCGGCTGCATGCCGGTCAGCCCGGCGTAAAATATCGCGCTCGCCAGGCCAACGAGCAGCGGCGCTCGCCAGCCAAGCCAGCGGCACGGGAGAAAGAATTGCGCGCCCCTGAGCAGCAACCAGCCCAGAGAAGCCCCCAGCGCGATATGTAAGCCAGAAATCGCCATCAGGTGCGATATGCCGGTTTCCTGCATCAGGGATTTTATCTCGCGCGGTATCGCCAGACGCTCCCCCATGCCTAACCCTAGCATCACCGATTGCCATGGCAACGCGGCCAGGGTGTGATTCAGCGAAGCCAGATAACGCGCTCGCAAACTGCAGTTCCGCTCCCGGATTTCAGCCGTGATAAAGCGCCCGGTTAACGGACGATGCTGCGATAATGCGTAGCGTTGGCTATCAAACCCACCATCATTGAGCTGACCGTGGACCGGACGCGCCCGCAGCGTCATGGCCCAAACCTGGCCTGCGCAGGGCGTTTCTGGCAGATAGTTGCCGTAGAGGCTAATCCCCGGAGCAGGAAACAGCCGCCGCCCATCCAGACGAATAATTTTGCCCTGATGCGTTGTCTGCCCGTCCGTTGCTGTCAGCTCAACTTCAACCCGCAGATTTCTGTCCGTTAACCTCTCTGTCGGCCATAGCGTCTGGCGGGCGCTGAGCACTCCCCAGACAAAAAACAGCGTTATCAATGCCGCGTATTGCGCAGGTCTGCATCGACATTGCGCAATGAGTAGAGCCAGGACCATTAACCCCCAGGTAACCCACCGCCCGGGCAGAATGGGCAACCAGAGCAGCGGCAGGATTGCGATAATCACGCAGCCCGCAAGTTGTGGTAAACGCATGAGCACCTCCCTGTCAGAGGGAGTGTTACGCTAAACAGGAAGGCTGTCTCTGAGGACGGCGAGAAACTGCATCGCGCTATCCAGAGAATTTACTTTTCTGGTGCAAAAGGACCTGGGTTTTGCGAGGTAGCTTCAAAGAGAGATTTAAAGGCATAAAAAAAGCACCCGAGGGTGCTTTTTTAACGTTTAAGTAGGTTGTCGCCAATCGGCGAAACTTACTCTTCGTAAATATTGGCGCGGTCACGTAATTCTTTGCCCGGCTTAAAGTGGGGAACGTATTTACCTTCCAGTTCCACTTTATCGCCAGTCTTTGGGTTACGCCCGGTGCGAGGTGCTCGATAATGCAGAGAGAAGCTGCCGAAACCGCGGATTTCAATACGCTCGCCTTGAGCAAGCGTTGAGGCCATATGCTCCAGCATTTCTTTAACAGCATCTTCCACTGCTTTCGCAGGAATGTGAGATTGCTGGCTGGCAAGTCTTTCTATCAATTCTGACTTGGTCATTATTCCTCCGGTTTCCTTCAAGGCAAAATTAGCTAACAGCTTAAACAAGGGCGGCCGTAGCCGCCCTTTGTGCTTGATTACAGGACGAATCCCGCAATCTGTCAAGTAAACTCGTCATAATTCAGGTTGTTGTAACCCGAAAGACTGAGATTACTCGCCTTTAGCTGCTTTGAAAGCTTCAGCCATTGCGTTGTTAGAGAAGTTTGCATCTTCCTGTTTGTTAACAGTTGCGATTGCATCTTTCTCATCAGCTTCGTCTTTCGCACGAACAGACAGGCTGATTGCGCGGTTTTTACGATCAACGCCGGTGAATTTAGCTTCAACGTCGTCGCCAACGCTCAGAACCAGAGTTGCATCTTCAACGCGGTCACGGGAAGCTTCAGAAGCGCGCAGGTAACCTTCAACGCCGTCAGCCAGCTCTACGGTTGCGCCTTTAGCGTCAACTGCAGTAACTTTACCGTTTACGATTGCGCCTTTCTTGTTCAGTGCAACCCAGTTGTTGAACGGATCTTCTGCGAGCTGTTTAACGCCCAGAGAGATACGCTCACGCTCTGCGTCAACCTGCAGAACAACTGCTGCGATTTCGTCGCCTTTTTTGTATTCACGAACTGCTTCTTCGCCTGCAACGTTCCAGGAGATGTCAGACAGGTGAACCAGGCCATCGATGCCGCCGTCCAGGCCGATGAAGATACCGAAGTCAGTGATAGACTTGATTTTACCTTCAACACGGTCGCCCTTGTTGTGGGTTTCCGCGAACTGCTGCCATGGGTTGTTTTTGCACTGCTTCAGGCCCAGAGAGATACGACGACGTTCTTCGTCGATATCCAGAACCATAACTTCCACTACATCGCCAACGTTAACAACTTTGGACGGGTGGATGTTTTTGTTGGTCCAGTCCATTTCGGAAACGTGAACCAGGCCTTCAACGCCTTCTTCGATTTCAACGAAGCAGCCGTAGTCGGTCAGGTTGGTCACGCGACCGGTCAGCTTGGTACCTTCCGGATAACGTTTAGCGATAGCTACCCACGGATCTTCGCCCAGCTGTTTCAGGCCCAGAGATACACGAGTACGTTCGCGGTCGAACTTCAGCACTTTAACAGTGATTTCATCGCCAACGTTTACGATTTCGCTCGGATGCTTAACGCGTTTCCATGCCATATCGGTAATGTGCAGCAGGCCGTCAACGCCGCCCAGATCAACGAATGCACCGTAGTCAGTGAGGTTCTTAACGATACCTTTAACTTCCATGCCTTCCTGCAGGTTTTCCAGCAGCTGATCGCGCTCTGCGCTGTTTTCGGATTCGATAACGGCACGACGAGAAACAACAACGTTGTTACGTTTCTGGTCCAGCTTGATGACTTTGAATTCAAGCTCTTTGCCTTCCAGGTGCAGCGTATCGCGCACCGGACGAACGTCTACCAGGGAGCCCGGCAGGAACGCACGAATACCATTCAGCTCAACAGTGAAGCCACCTTTAACTTTGCCGTTGATAATACCGACTACAGTTTCAGCGTCTTCGTAAGCTTTTTCCAGCGTGATCCAAGCTTCGTGACGTTTAGCTTTCTCACGGGACAGCAGGGTTTCACCGAAGCCGTCTTCTACTGCATCCAGAGCAACGTCAACTTCGTCACCAACCTGGATTTCCAGCTCGCCCTGGGCGTTTTTGAACTGCTCTGCCGGAATGGCAGACTCAGATTTCAGACCGGCGTCAACCAGTACTACGTCTTTGTCGATAGCAACAACAACACCACGAACGATGGAACCCGGACGGGTTTCGATTGTTTTTAAGGATTCTTCAAATAGTTGAGCAAAAGATTCAGTCATGTTTAATCTTCAGGTTTCATATTTAACGTCCACCTGGCTCCATGCCGGATGGGGTTGTTTAACATACCCGCTAACACTCCATTGCTGCGGGGGTACTGCTATAATTCGGAGGCTGTTGTGCTTTATCGATAAGACGATTAAGCGGAAGCCAGTTTTTCGCGCGCATAGTGTAGCGCTTTTTCAATCACTTGCTCAATGTTTAGTTCTGTTGAATCAAGAACTAAAGCATCGACAGCCGGGATCAGGGGCGCGACTGTACGATTGCGGTCGCGATCGTCGCGCTCTTTTATCTCGGATAAAAGGCGATCAAAGTTAACACTAAAGCCCTTCTCCTGCAACTGGAGCATGCGGCGATGAGCACGTTCCTCCGCGGAGGCGTCAAGGAAAATTTTCACTGGCGCATCAGGGAATACGACAGTTCCCATATCGCGCCCGTCGGCGATCAGGCCAGGCAATTCGCGGAAGGCCCGCTGACGACGCAGCAACGCTTCACGCACGCGCGGAAAGGCAGCCACTTTAGATGCCGTGTTGGCAACATCCTGCGTGCGAATTTCAGCGCTGACGTCCTCTCCCTCCAGCACCACTTCCAGGCTGCCGTCAGTGGAGACAAAACGAACATCCAGGTGCGCAGCCAGCGGCACCAGCGCCTCTTCGGATTCCACATCAACATGGTGATGCAGCGCAGCGAGAGCAAGCACGCGATAAATCGCCCCAGAATCGAGCAGATGCCAGCCCAGCGTTTCTGCCATTGCCTTGCATAACGTGCCTTTGCCCGCACCGCCAGGCCCATCAATGGTGATTACCGGAACTGTTGCCGTCATCTTTTTCTCCTTCAGCAAGGCGCATAAATATATAAACGCCGCGCATTATACGCATCTCTACGACGGAAAGTGAGTATTGCTTTTAAATTACGGATAAGTGGAAATCTAATGCGGAAGAATTGTGCAATTATAGCGGGCTGATGGAGTATCAGCCCGGAAGATAACGCAGTTTTACTTTTTATCTTCAGCGATACGGTCACGGATATGCTGCGCGCGTTCAGCTGAAGGCGGGTGTGAATCGAACAGAGATTTACTGTGGCCGGCGTCAAGGCTGGCCAGTTTGTCGAAGCTTCCCACCAGCCCCTGAGTGCTGATGTTGCGCTTTTTCAGCAGATCGTAGGAGAAATCATCAGCATCCGACTCTTGAGAGCGGGAGAAAGCAGAGTTAACCATCCCCTCAGCGATATCGCCCAGCTGCGATTTAGACAAGCTTGCAGCCGCTTCGCTGGTAGATGAAATTGCATCGCGCGCGGCAATAGTCGCATACGCGGTTTGCATCGCTTTGCGCGAATGTCCCAGCGCTACGTGGCCCAGCTCATGGCCCAGAACCGCTTCAACTTCATTATCGGTCATCATGTCCATCAGGCCGCTATAGACGCGGACGCAGCCGTTGGCCATTGCCCAGGCGTTGACGTCTGATGTCATGTAAACCTTATAGTTTACCGGGGTTCCATTGATATTATTTCCTAACGCTTTGGCAATTTTATTCAGGCGTTTAGTGTACTTACTTGAAGCACCGGCCTTTTTATTTTCGCTATCCATTTGCTTACAGGCATCGTCGGAAAGCGTTTTGACTTCAGCGTCAGAAAGCGTTGCCGCTTTATAGGCCGTCATCCCTGAACTTACGAGGGCGTTGGCGTCCATCCCCTGCATATTTTTACAACCTGCCAACAACGTGGCGGAAACCGCTAAAGCCAGCATTAATTTTGTATTTTTCATATCAATCATCCATTGATTACCATAATAAATGCTTATAAATCCTGCATTTACAAGCAGCCAAGGCTAGCATTTAGATTCCCGCCCGACAAGCAGGCATAAAAAACGCCGACACGATGGTCGGCGTTTTTACCTTAAACGCGCGTTACTCAGGCCAGCGTACTGATTCGCGCCAGCTGCTCGAAGTAGTCCGGAAACGTTTTCGCCGTACACTTCGGGTCAAGGATGGTGACTGGCGTATCGGAAAGCGCCACTAGCGAGAAGCACATTGCCATACGATGGTCGTTATAGGTGCCGATCTCAGCAAACTGAAGCTTCGCAGGTGGAGTAATGCGGATGTAATCCTCCCCCTCTTCAACCTCTGCTCCCACTTTACGTAGCTCCGTGGCCATAGCAAACAGACGGTCAGTCTCTTTGACACGCCAGTTATAGATGTTGCGTAGAGTCGTGGTGCCTTTTGCAAACAGGGCTGCCGTGGCGATCGTCATCGCCGCATCCGGAATATGGTTCATATCCATATCGATGGCGTTCAGTTCACCATGAGTGCAGGCAATGTAGTCATCGCCCCAGGTGACGGTTGCGCCCATTTTTTCCAGCACATCGGCAAAACGGATATCGCCCTGTACGCTGTTACGGCCAATACCGGTGACCTTCACCGTACCGCCTTTGATCGCGCCAGCGGCGAGGAAGTAGGATGCCGAGGAGGCATCGCCTTCAACCAGGTAGTCGCCCGGCGAGCGGTAGTGTTGATTGCCACGCACGATAAAGCGCTGGTAAGACTGGTTTTCAACCTCAACGCCAAAGGTTTTCATCAGATGCAGCGTGATATCGATATAGGGTTTGGAAACCAGATCGCCTTTAATCGCGATGACGGTATCCTGAGGCGCCAGTGGGGCGGTCATCAGGAGCGCGGTCAGAAACTGGCTGGATACGCTGCCGTCCACTTCAACCTGGCCGCCGCTGAAACCGCCACGCAGACGCAGCGGCGGGTAGTTTTCCTGCTCCAGGTAATCAATCTGCGCCCCGCCCTGACGCAGCGCGTCAACCAGGTGGCCAATCGGCCGCTCTTTCATTCGCGGCTCGCCGGTCAGCACAATATCGTTACGGCCTAAACATAACGCAGCCGCCAGCGGACGCATCGCCGTTCCGGCATTACCGAGGAACAGTTCTAATGCTTCAGCCGCCTGCAGAGGGCCACCGTTGCCGATGACTTCACAGCGGGTACGATCGGAAGACAGGGTATAATGAACTCCCAGTGCGCTCAGGGCATTCAGCATGTGGCGTACATCGTCGCTATCCAGCAGGTTGGTCAGCACCGTAGTGCCACGGGCCAAAGCCGCCAGCAGCAAGGCACGATTAGAGACACTCTTGGACCCGGGCAGGTTAATCGTGCCATCTACGCGTGCGATGGGTTGTAACGTCAGGGATTCCATTAAACTCAACTCTCAAACAAACAGAATAAAAACCCCGCAGAGCGGCTGCGGGGATGAAAAACACGACAGCGATCAACCGTGACGGCGTTCGAAGTCCTGCATAAAGTCGGTCAGCGCCTTCACGCCCGCCAACGGCATAGCGTTATAGATGGAAGCACGCATGCCGCCCACGACGCGGTGGCCCTTCAGCGCATGCAGACCGGCGGCAAATGACTCTTCGAGGAACAGTTTATCAAGCGCGCTGTCCGCCAGTTGGAACGGCACGTTCATGCGCGAGCGGTTCGCCGCAGCGACATCGTTGCGATAGAAACCGCTGTTATCGATGGTGCTGTAGAGCAGGTCGGCTTTCTGCTGGTTAATTTTATCCATAACGGCAACCCCGCCCTGCTCTTTCAGCCACTTAAACACCAGACCTGACAGGTACCAGGCAAATGTCGGCGGCGTGTTAAACATGGAGTCATTGGCGGAGAGAATGGAGTAATCCAGAATCGATGGACAGGCTACACTGGCTTTACCGAGCAGATCTTCGCGCACAATAATCAGCGTCAGTCCTGCAGGACCGATGTTTTTCTGCGCGCCCGCGTAGATCACGCCATAGCGGCTAACGTCAATTTCACGAGATAAAATCGTCGATGACAAATCCGCCGTGACGACCACATCGTCGCCAAAGTTTGGCGCTTCTTCAATGGCAATACCGTCAATGGTTTCGTTCGGGCAGTAGTGCAGGTAGGCAGCGCCCGGGGTCAGTTGCCACTCGCTCATCGGCTTAACCGCGCGCAGGCCGTCAACGGTGATTTTGGCGTCGATCACGTTCGGCGTGCAGTATTTATGCGCTTCTTTTACCGCGCTGGCCGCCCAGTAGCCGGCATCGACGTAGTCGGCAACGGTTTTATCGCCAAGCAGGTTCAGCGGGATACCAGCAAACTGTCCGCGACCGCCGCCGTGGCAGAATAAAACTTTATAATTGGAAGGAATATTGAGCAGGGAGCGAAAATCCTGTTCCGCTTCTTCAGCCACCTTAATGAACTCTTTACCACGGTGGCTGATTTCCATCACCGACGTCCCCAAACCGTTCCAGTCGCACAGTTCCTTTTGTGCCAGTTTGAGTACTTCCGCCGGCAGCATTGCCGGGCCTGAACTGAAGTTATAGACCTGAGCCATTTCCCCTCACCACTTGCTATGTTATTTACCCGCGAACCGTCGCGGGCATAAGTTATTCCTGTGGCTATCGGTTTTATCATTCAGTGACACACACCGCAATGGCTAAAACTGAGCGTCGGGGAAATGCGGTCTCGCTCACACAAAAGAATCTGCCAGCTTGACGTCATAAAACCGACATAATTGCTGTCAGGTGACTCTTTTTGCCCGGCTGACCTTCGACCATTCTGCATTTGCGCAGCGAGGGCATAATTGTTTATCCCCGGCTCGTAGCGTAAGGATTGCGCTGCAGCGGACGCAGGCATACTCGTCGTCCCGGGGTATAGTGGTAAAACGCTCGGTAAAGCGAGAAGGAAGAATGGAGAGTCCGGCTTTAACATCATCATCCTCATAGAAATAGAGGCTGATCTGGCCGTTGGTTTCCAGAATAGCCAGCCGCACCTGCCCCAGTTGCTCAACCCCGCTGGTTCTTAGTTCCATAAAAAATTCAAATTCGGTCATGTTTTCCGCCTGCAGTTTCTCCCAGGCCAGCTCGCCTTTTTCCACAACAATAATCGGCTTACCTTCAAGCAGATCCTCCAGTTTTTCGCTATGCCCCATCAGCCACATAATCAATCGATACAACAGCGCCAGCGTGATAAAAACCGCCAGTACCGGTAGCATAGGGACGTCATCGTAAAATGCGACGTCGCCCGCGGCCGAACCGAGAGTCAAAATGATGAGGACTTCGAACAGAGACATCTGACGAACGCCCCGCCGCCCGGTTATCTTGAGAAAAATAAATACCAGTACGAAGGTGTAGAGGCTCCGTAATGCCACCTCGGCCAAAAATTCCACGGGCACTTTATCCAGTGCCATACGATGCCAGTCAAATGTCTTCATGATTAACGCCTGAACAGTTATTGAGTGACATAAGCATAGCCAGACGATGGAGATAGCACCCGTCATCTAAAACCCGTATCATTGCGCGCTTTACGTACGATAAAAGTGACTGCCATGACTCAAACATTTATACCCGGCAAAGATGCCGCCCTGGAAGATTCCATCGCTCGCTTCCAGCAGAAGTTGCTCGACCTCGGATTTGATATTGAAGAGGCCTCATGGCTCAACCCGGTACCGCACGTCTGGTCAGTGCATATCCGCGATAAAGAGTGCGCCCTGTGCTTCACCAACGGTAAAGGCGCCACCAAAAAAGCCGCGCTGGCCTCCGCGCTCGGTGAGTACTTTGAGCGCCTCTCAACTAACTATTTCTTTGCCGATTTCTGGCTGGGCGAGACCATCGCGAACGGCCCTTTCGTCCATTACCCTAATGAAAAATGGTTCCCGTTAACCGACGATGATGAAGTGCCGGAAGGCCTGCTGGATGCTCGCCTGCGCGCGTTCTATGATCCTGACGAGCAGTTAACCGCCAGTATGCTGGTCGATCTACAGTCTGGTAATGACGAGCGCGGCGTCTGCGGCCTGCCGTTCACCCGTCAGTCTGATGGTGAAACGGTCTATATTCCGATGAATATTGTCGGCAACCTGTACGTTTCTAACGGGATGTCCGCGGGCAACACCCGCAACGAAGCCCGCGTTCAGGGGCTTTCGGAAGTGTTTGAACGCCATATTAAGAACCGCATTATCGCCGAGAGCATCAGCCTGCCGGAGATCCCTGCGGAAGTGATGGCGCGCTATCCGGGCGTAGTAGAATCGATCAATAAGCTGGAGGCCGAAGGCTTCCCGATTTTCGCTTATGACGGTTCGCTCGGCGGCAAATATCCGGTTATCTGCGTCGTGCTTTTTAACCCGGCTAACGGCACCTGTTTCGCCTCTTTCGGCGCGCATCCCGATTTCGGCGTGGCGCTGGAGCGTACCGTTACCGAACTACTACAGGGCCGCAGCCTGAAAGATCTCGACGTCTTCACGCCGCCAACCTTCGATGATGAAGAAGTCGCCGAACATGCGAACCTTGAAACGCACTTTATCGACTCCAGCGGCCTGATCTCCTGGGATATGTTTAAACAGGATGCCGACTATCCGTTCGTGGACTGGAACTTCTCCGGGACCACGGATGAAGAGTTCGCCACTCTTATGGCTATCTTTAAACAAGAAGATAAAGAAGTTTACATCGCTGATTACGAACACCTGAGCGTCTACGCCTGCCGCATCATTGTACCTGGCATGTCTGATATCTATCCGGCAGAAGACCTCTGGCTGGCGAATAACAGCATGGGCGCGCCTCTGCGGGAAACGATTCTTTCCCTGCCGGAAAGCGAGTGGGAAAAAGAGGATTATTTAGCGCTTATCGAACAAATGGACGATGAAGGCCTCGATGATTTCACCCGCGTGCGCGAACTGTTGGGTCTGGCGACCGGTAAAGACAACGGCTGGTATACCCTGCGCATTGGCGAGCTGAAAGCAATGCTGGCGCTGGCGGGCGGCGATCTCGAGCAGGCGTTGATCTGGACCGAGTGGACGATGGAGTTCAACGCCTCCATCTTTAGCGCCGAGCGCGCCAATTACTACCGCTGCCTGCAAACCCTGCTGCTGCTGAGCCAGGAAGAGGAGCGTCAGCCGCTGCAGTATCTGAACGCTTTTGTACGCATGTACGGCGCCGATGCCGTAGAAGCCGCCAGCGCCGCGCTGAGCGGAGAAGCGCCGTTCTATGGCCTGCAGGCAGTGGACAGCGATCTGCTTGCGTTCCCGGCTCATCAGTCGCTGCTGAAAGCTTACGAAAAGCTGCAGCGCGCAAAAGCAGCATTCTGGGGTAAATAAGCGCACTTTACCGCCGCAATAACCCTATGATGGGGGCCAGTAAAGGCCCCCGTTTTTTATGCTTTCCGCAACCCCAAAGCCAAGTTGTAGCCATAAAGTTAATTAGTAGTGAGAAATAATAAAATCCCACCGCAAATATTGTTAATTTTAATAAAAATACCCCATTTTAATTAACCGAAAAACGGGGGTAAAATGAAAACAATCAACATTATTTGTAAATTTTAAAATTTATTTTTCCATTAAAAAACAAAAAGTTAACTCAACAAATATGCAAATCCACACACTAAAAAGGCCTATAGTTCCGGTAGGATATGATCTACATCAAATTCCCTTCTATAATGCTTTGTTAGTATCTCACCGCCAACTTACATAAAGAGAGAGTTAGTGTGAAAGCTGACAACCCTTTTGATCTTTTACTCCCTGCTGCCATGGCGAAAGTCGCCGAAGAAGCAGGTGTCTATAAAGCGACAAAACATCCGATAAAGACGTTTTATCTGGCTATCACCGCAGGTGTCTTCATCTCTATCGCTTTTGTTTTCTATATTACCGCGACAACCGGCACGGCCGGGATGCCATTCGGGGTTGCCAAACTGATTGGAGGCATCTGCTTCTCACTGGGTTTGATTCTCTGCGTTATTTGCGGTGCCGACCTGTTTACCTCAACCGTTCTTATCGTTGTCGCGAAAGCCAGCGGAAGAATCACGTGGGGTCAACTGGCGAAAAACTGGCTCAACGTCTATGTTGGTAACCTGATTGGTTGCTTACTGTTTGTATTGCTGATGTGGCTTTCAGGCGAATATATGACTGCCAACGGTCAATGGGGACTTAACGTTCTGCAAACCGCCGACCACAAAATGCACCATACTTTTGTTGAAGCCGTGTGCCTGGGTATCCTGGCAAACCTGATGGTCTGCCTTGCGGTATGGATGAGCTACTCCGGCCGTAGCCTGATGGATAAAGCCATGATTATGGTTTTACCGGTGGCAATGTTTGTTGCCAGCGGGTTTGAGCATAGTATCGCGAACATGTTTATGATCCCGCTGGGTATCGTTATCCGCGACTTTGCAAGCCCGGAATTCTGGACCGCAGTTGGTTCAACTCCGGAAAGTTTC
The DNA here is from genome assembly GCF_015601345.1 of Klebsiella sp. BDA134-6. NCBI lineage: Bacteria > Pseudomonadati > Pseudomonadota > Gammaproteobacteria > Enterobacterales > Enterobacteriaceae > Klebsiella > Klebsiella sp. BDA134-6. The sequence continues at coordinate 2,003,929 of NZ_CP064784.1, read as the reverse complement.
TCTCACCTGACCGTCATGAACTTCATCACTGATAACCTGATTCCGGTAACTATCGGGAACATCATCGGCGGTGGTCTGCTGGTTGGGTTGACATACTGGGTCATTTACCTGCGTGGCGACGACCATCACTAAGGGTTGTTTCAGGCAGTAAATAAAAAATCCACTTAAGAAGGTAGGTGTTACATGTCCGAGCTTAATGAAAAGTTAGCCACAGCCTGGGAAGGTTTTGCGAAAGGTGACTGGCAGAACGAAGTCAACGTCCGCGACTTCATCCAGAAAAACTATACCCCGTACGAAGGTGACGAGTCCTTCCTGGCTGGCGCAACTGACGCGACCACCAAGCTGTGGGACACCGTAATGGAAGGCGTTAAACAGGAAAACCGCACTCACGCGCCTGTTGATTTTGATACTTCCCTTGCATCCACCATCACTTCTCATGACGCTGGCTACATCGAGAAAGGTCTCGAGAAAATCGTTGGTCTGCAGACTGAAGCTCCGCTGAAACGCGCGATTATCCCGTTCGGCGGCATCAAAATGGTAGAAGGTTCCTGCAAAGCGTACGATCGCGAGCTGGACCCGATGCTGAAGAAAATCTTCACTGAATACCGTAAAACTCACAACCAGGGCGTGTTTGACGTTTACACCAAAGACATCCTGAACTGCCGTAAATCTGGTGTTCTGACCGGTCTGCCGGATGCCTATGGCCGTGGTCGTATCATCGGTGACTACCGTCGCGTTGCGCTGTACGGTATCGACTTCCTGATGAAAGACAAATACGCTCAGTTCGTTTCTCTGCAAGAGAAACTGGAAAACGGCGAAGATCTGGAAGCAACCATCCGTCTGCGCGAAGAAATCTCTGAACAGCACCGCGCGCTGGGTCAGATCAAAGAAATGGCGGCTAAATATGGCTGCGATATCTCTGGTCCTGCTACCACCGCTCAGGAAGCTATCCAGTGGACCTACTTCGGTTACCTGGCTGCCGTAAAATCTCAGAACGGCGCGGCAATGTCCTTCGGTCGTACCTCCAGCTTCCTGGACATCTTCATCGAACGTGACCTGAAAGCCGGTAAAATCACCGAGCAAGACGCACAGGAAATGATTGACCACCTGGTCATGAAACTGCGTATGGTTCGTTTCCTGCGTACCCCTGAATATGATGAACTGTTCTCTGGCGACCCGATCTGGGCAACAGAATCTATCGGCGGTATGGGCGTTGACGGCCGTACTCTGGTCACCAAAAACAGCTTCCGTTTCCTGAACACCCTGTACACCATGGGGCCGTCTCCGGAACCGAACATCACCATTCTGTGGTCTGAAAAACTGCCGCTGAGCTTCAAAAAATACGCCGCGAAAGTGTCCATCGATACCTCTTCTCTGCAGTACGAGAACGATGACCTGATGCGTCCTGACTTCAACAACGATGACTACGCTATCGCTTGCTGCGTAAGCCCGATGGTTGTTGGTAAGCAAATGCAGTTCTTCGGCGCGCGTGCTAACCTGGCGAAAACCATGCTGTACGCAATCAACGGCGGCGTTGATGAAAAACTGAAAATGCAGGTTGGTCCTAAATCTGAACCGATCAAAGGCGACGTTCTGAACTTCGACGAAGTGATGGACCGCATGGATCACTTCATGGACTGGCTGGCTAAACAGTACGTCACTGCGCTGAACATCATCCACTACATGCACGACAAGTACAGCTACGAAGCTTCCCTGATGGCGCTGCACGACCGTGATGTTATCCGCACCATGGCATGTGGTATCGCAGGTCTGTCCGTTGCGGCTGACTCCCTGTCTGCAATCAAATATGCGAAAGTCAAACCGATTCGTGACGAAAACGGTCTGGCTGTCGACTTCGAAATCGAAGGCGAATACCCGCAGTTTGGTAACAACGACTCTCGCGTCGATGATATGGCCGTTGACCTGGTTGAACGTTTCATGAAGAAAATTCAGAAACTGCACACCTACCGCAACGCTATCCCGACTCAGTCCGTTCTGACCATCACCTCTAACGTTGTGTATGGTAAGAAAACCGGCAACACCCCTGACGGTCGTCGCGCTGGCGCTCCGTTCGGACCAGGTGCTAACCCGATGCACGGCCGTGACCAGAAAGGCGCTGTTGCCTCTCTGACCTCCGTTGCAAAACTGCCGTTTGCTTACGCGAAAGATGGTATTTCTTACACCTTCTCTATCGTGCCGAACGCGCTGGGTAAAGACGACGAAGTTCGTAAAACTAACCTCGCCGGCCTGATGGATGGTTACTTCCACCACGAAGCGTCCATCGAAGGCGGTCAGCATCTGAACGTCAACGTTATGAACCGCGAAATGCTGCTCGACGCGATGGAAAACCCGGAAAAATATCCGCAGCTGACCATCCGCGTATCCGGCTACGCAGTACGTTTTAACTCCCTGACTAAAGAACAGCAGCAGGACGTTATTACTCGTACCTTCACTCAGACCATGTAATGGTATTGACTGAAATCGTACAGTAAAAAGCGTACAATAAAGGCTCCACGCAAGTGGGGCCTTTTTAGCAATATCATCCTGCCCCAGTCTCTTTTGTCTGCTGTCTATACTTTATGGATAACAGCCAAAACAGACTCGACATAGCCTTTGAGCTGTGCATCTACATAGGCCCCGGATGGGCCAAATTCGGAGATATCACCGCAATGTCAACAATTGGTCGCATTCACTCCTTTGAATCCTGTGGCACCGTCGATGGCCCGGGGATTCGCTTTATCACCTTCTTCCAGGGCTGCCTGATGCGCTGCCTCTATTGCCACAACCGCGATACCTGGGATACCCACGGCGGCAAAGAGATTACCGTTGAAGAGCTGATGAAAGAGGTGGTGACCTATCGCCACTTTATGAACGCTTCCGGCGGCGGCGTGACGGCATCCGGCGGCGAGGCTATCCTGCAGGCCGAATTTGTTCGCGACTGGTTCCGCGCCTGTAAGAAAGAAGGTATTCATACCTGTCTCGATACCAACGGCTTTGTGCGCCGCTACGATCCGGTTATTGATGAACTGCTGGAGGTCACCGACCTGGTGATGCTCGATCTCAAGCAAATGAATGATGAGATTCACCAGAACCTGGTCGGCGTCTCTAATCATCGGACGCTGGAGTTTGCCCGCTATCTGTCAAACAAAAACATCAACGTCTGGATCCGCTACGTTGTGGTTCCGGGCTGGTCCGACGACGACGATTCCGCACATCGCTTGGGCGAGTTTACCCGTGACATGGGCAACGTCGAGAAAATCGAACTGCTGCCGTACCACGAGCTGGGCAAGCACAAATGGGTAGCCATGGGCGAAGAGTACAAGCTGGACGGCGTCCATCCGCCGAAGAAAGAGACCATGGAACGCGTGAAGGGCATTCTGGAACAGTACGGTCATAAAGTGATGTACTAAAATCCCCGCCCGGTAGAGACTGCGCTACCGGGTGTTTCCCCAACAAAATCAGCGTCAGGACATAAAATATTCCGACAGCTTATTCGCCACGCTCTCAATCGAGAAAATGCGCTTCTGATGCGCTTTTCGGTATTCCGCATAGCGTTCATCCTGCTCTTCCAGCGCGCTGAGGATCCGGTCGGCCACCATCATTGCGCCGGCGATTTCCGCAAACCCCGACTCCCCTTCCCCCTGTAAAGCCACCGCCGCCTGAAGATTCCAGTCAGATAAACGGGCCAGCGGCGCAAACGTCCCGCGGGTCAGCGACAAAATTTTAACGCCCTGCTGCTTTGCCAGCGACAGGGCCTGCATCATATCCGCCGATGCCTGTTCGCTGTGAACGACGATGATGCCGGTTTTTTGACTGTCAGCCAGCAGCGGCATCGCCGCCGGATAGGAGCGATCGATAAAGCTGGCTGCCTTACCCATATTGATTAAATTCATCTGCAGGAATAACGCCACCGGCACCGCCGTGCCCACGGCATAGATAGCAATGCTGTTCAGGGAGTTAAGCCAGTCAGCCGCGGCTTTCAGCTCCTGGCTATCGACAATGGCATTACTGTCGCGAATGCTCGCCAGCACCGGCGCAATCTCTTCGCTCTCGTTGCTAGCGCTGTCTTCCGAGCGCGCGGCGCCCTGCTCCATCGCCAGCGCCGTTCTGAAATCCGAGAAACCTTTAAAACCAAAGGCCCGACAAAAACGGGTGATGCTCCCCTCACTGGTATCAATGGAGTCGGCCAGTTCTGAAATCGTGTGACGCATCACAAAGTCAGGATTTTCCGTGATAAAACGGCCCACTTTCTCCAGTATCGGGCTTAGTCCTGAAGCTCCATTTCTTATGCTAATCAACAAGTTATTGTCTATATGGCTCATTTTTTGCCCTATTTGCTCAAAATGCAATCACAATCACATCTTTCGGCCTGCGGTAAAGATAATAATTATTATCTCACACAAATAAATAAAAATAATTATTTTTACACGCAGGAGAACATCGAATGAAAGGTCTCATAGTCTGTCGTACCGGTATGGGCAGCTCCTTAATGCTCAAAATCAAAGCCCAAAAAATCATCGACAAACACGGCTGGGATATCGAGCTGGAACATGACGTCCTCTCAGGCTTACGCACCTGGCGAGATATTGATTTTGTCATCACTATGCGCGATCTCACCGACGAAGTCGAAGCCGCCGGATTCAGAGCGGTCGGCATCACCGACCTGATGAACAGTGAAGAGATGGAGTCTGCGCTCACCGACATCGTTCAAAGCAACTAACCTCTCCCGGAGGCAATATGGATTTCCTCAGATTTATTGTATTCGACATTCTGGGCGTAACCCCACTTTTAGTTGGCTTTATTGCATTAATCGGCCTGTTAATCCAACGCAAGCCGATTGAAAAAGTCCTTTCCGGCACCTTCAAAACCATCGTCGGCTTTCTGGTTTTTGCCGGCGGCGCCGGTCTGGCAGTCACTTCCCTGGGTAACTTTCAGACCTTATTCAGCGATGGATTTGGCCTGAAGGGCGTCATGCCGCTGGCAGAAGCGCTAACCGGACTGGCGCAAACCAAATTCGCCATGTGCGTGTCGCTGATCATGGTGATTGGTTTTGGCTGGAACCTGTTTTTTGCCCGCGTGACGCCGTTTAAATACATCTTTCTTACCGGGCAACATAATCTTTATCTCTCCGCGCTGCTTACCGTAACGCTGAAGGCGCTGGGCTACAGCGACATGACGACCATCATTGTCGGCTCCATACTGCTGGGTCTCGCCGCCTGCCTCTATCCGGCTATTGCGCAGCCGTGGATGCGAAAAATTACCGGTAACGATGAGATCGCGATGGGGCATTACGTCACCCTGGCCTACGCCGCATCCGGCTGGATCGGCTCAAAAGTCGGCGACCCTAAACAGTCTACCGAAAAGCTGAATCTCCCCGGCTGGCTGGGGATCTTTAAAGACTACATCGTCTCGGTGTCGATCTCGGTAAGCATTTTCTATTACATCGCCGCGCTCGCCGCCGGGAAAGCCGCGGTCACCGCTGCGGCCGGCGGGATGCACTGGCTGGTTTACCCGCTCTTTCAGTCGCTGACCTTTACCGCCTCGCTGTACATCATTATTACCGGCGTACGCCTGCTGCTGTCAGAAATTGTTCCGGCCTTCCTTGGCATCTCGGAAAAGTTTATCCCTAACGCCAAACCCGCGCTCGATTGTCCGGTGGTATTTCCCTACGCCCCGACCGCCACGGTGCTGGGGTTTATCTCTTCGTTTATCGGCGGGCTGGTGGTGATGGGCTTTCTGGCGATCCTTGGCCAGACCGTGATTATCCCGGTAGCCATCCCCTACTTCTTCATTGGTGCGACCGCAGCGGTGTTTGGCAATGCCTCCGGCGGCTGGAAAGGCGCGATTGCCGGGAGCTTCATCACCGGGATCCTGATTGGCATCGGCCCGGCGCTGATTTACCCGATTATGGAATCCGTCGGTCTTTCAGGCACCAGCTTCCCGGAAACCGACTTCGTCGCTCTGGGTCTGGTCGTGTACTACATCGGTAAAATGCTGCCCTAAGAAGGAATGAACATGAACATTGATGAACTGAAATCCCACGCGCTTGCCGCCCGCCGCGAGATCGTCACCATGATTTACGAGTCCGGAATTGGTCATCCGGGCGGGGCGTTATCGATAATCGACATTCTAACCTGGCTCTATTACCAGGAAGTCGATCTGGCCGCCTCCCCCCGCTCGCGCGTGGTGATGAGTAAAGGCCACGCTGTCGCCGCGCAGTACGCCATGCTGTATCAAAAAGGGAAGATCGATCGTAGCGAGTTCTCTACGTTCCGGCAGATCAACTCGCGCCTGCAGGGGCACCCGAGCATTAAGTCACTGCCGGAAGTCGATGCGACAACCGGACTGTTGGGTCAGGGGCTGTCGATTGCTTTTGGTATGGCGGCCGCCAAAAAGCGGCGCAACGATCCGCACCGGGTATTTGCCATCGTTGGCGATGGTGAAATGCATGAAGGCCAAATCTGGGAGACGCTACAGCAGGCCGGGCATATGAAAATGGATAACCTGGTCGCCATCATCGATTACAACGGCTTCTCTTCCCACGATCCGGTCAATGAAGTCGTTAACCTCGAGCCGCTGGCGGACAAAATCCGCAGCTTTGGCTGGCATGTACTGGAACTGCACAACGGCAATGATATGCATCAGGTTGCCGATACCCTGATGCTATCCCGCCACCTGAAAGGTAAACCTGTCGCCATCGTAGCGCGCACCACCAAAGGTTCCGGCGTCAGCTATATGGAAAACAACGGCGACTGGCACTCAAAAACCCCGAGTAAAGAACAATTTCAGCAGGCAATGGAGGAGTTACAGTGATGAAAGCGCCCCGTGATGAGATCGGTAATGCCCTGATTGACCTTAAAGAAAAAGGCTATCCCGTCGTTGTCATCGACAGCGATTTAGCCAGCTCTACCCGTACCGACCAGTTTCAGGCCGTCTATCCTGAGGCCTTTTTCGAAATGGGCATTGCGGAAGGTTCCGCCATGAGCTTCGCGGTCGGCCAGGCACTAGAGGGCTTTATGCCCTTCTACGTCAACTTTGCCATGTTCGTAACCGGTACCGCCTGGACCCAGCTGCGGCAGGCGTGCTATGCCAAAGCCAATATTAAACTCGTCGGTAGCCACCCCGGTATGGACGATGGCCCGGATGGCGCTTCACACCATGCGCTGGAGGATTTAGCGCTGACCCGCATCCTTCCGGGGTTAACCGTCCTGACCCCGGCAGATGCGGAAGAAATCGCCGAAGCCTTTGAGCAAGCGGCCAAAATAAAGGGACCCGTTTATATTCGCGTGGCGCGCGAGCCGATGCCGATTCGCGATAAAAGCGTCGTTCCGCGGGTCAGCGATATCGCCGCCATCGCCGATAGCGGCGCCGATTTCGCGATTCTGTTTGAAGGGACGGTGCTGGAGCAGGCTACCGATGGCTATGAAAAGCTGCTTGCCAGTGGCAAAAAGGGCAAGCTTATCCACGTTGCAACCCTCAAGCCCTTTAACGAGCAGGCATTTTATCAGCTGGTTGAAGGCTGCCCGCTTATCGCTACGCTTGAAAATCACACGGTAAACGGCGGTCTCGGCGGACTGATCGCGGAAACCCTGGCGCAGAAGGCGCATCCGGCCCGCCTCACTCGGTTGGGAACGCCGGACACATTTACCGAGTCGGGTAATAGCAGGCAGCTAAAAGCGAAATACGGCATCTCAGGAGAAGCGTTATTTGCCGCTCTACGCTAACCACCAGGCGAGCCGGTCAGCTCGCGCGTAAAGGGAATATATATGGAAGAGACGCTATTTTCCGCCTGTCAGTTCTCCAGCGACAGCCTGAACTGGCGCAGCGCCGTTCAGCTCGCCTGTCGACCGCTTGAGCAGCAGGGAAAAATCACCGGAGGCTATGCCAGGGCTATTATCAGCGCCACGGAGCAGGATGGTCCCTGGTATATATTGAGCCCGGGGTTTGCGCTACCGCACGCGCGTCCGGAAGCCGGAGTGCTGAGCAGAAACAGCGCGCTTTCGCTGCTTTGCTGTCGCGAGGCCGTTGATTTTCCGGAGCATCCCGGCATTCGGCTGATAGTCGTACTGGCGGCGGCTGATAGCGAACAGCATATCCAGACTATCCAGCGGTTAGTCTGCTGGCTGGATGAGGGGGAGAGACTACGGCGATTCACCGAGATCCACAATCAGGCCCAGTTTGAAGCGCTTCTCGCTTCGCATTAATCGATAGCCAGGGACATCTCTCCTGGCTATTTTCGACCAAAATCAGGCGTGAGCCACCGGCGTAGGATGATGCCCCGCTTTGCGCAGCAGCGTCAGCAGGTAGATGAAGGACACGCTGGCTATCATGATAAACAGCAGATTGTCAGAGAAATTCTGCATCAGCATCGCGGTCAGCGTTGGCCCAAGCAGGCTGCCCACGGTATAGCTCATTAACAGCGCCTGGTTCATCGCCACCAGCTGATGGCGCTCCACTTTTTCGCACGCCCAGGCCATAGCGACCGGATAGAGCGTGAAGCCGGAAGCGCCCAGCACGAATAGCGCAGGCGCCATTGCGGCCTGGCTTAACATCGCCAGACAGCCGAGAATTACCACAAACACCTGAACGCGCAGAACCAGCAGGCGGCCGTAGCGATCGGCGAGCCGACCAATCGGCCACTGCCCAACGATGCCTGCGCTCACCATCACCGCCATCCAGAAGCCGATGCCGGAATCGCTGACGCCCTGGTGGTTAAGCCACAGCGGCATCAGGCCATACAGCGAACCGAGCACGATACCGGAAATAATGCAGCCATTGACCCCGTGACGGGCCTGACGCAGCCTTAACATTGGCCAGATACGCGCCGGTTCGTGCGGCTCATCGCCCTGAGTCGTCACGCGAGCAAACAGCAGCGGCAGAATGGCCGCCAGAGCCAGCGCCGTCACCCACGGCAGGACGCTCATCAAATCAGTCGGCAGTTTGCTGACCATTAACTGGCCCAGCACCGTGCCAACGTAATAAATCATCATATACGCCGCCAGCAGGCGACCGCGGCTCCGCGAAGTGCCGCTACAGACCAGCGCGCTCTCCACCACCACCCAAATCATCGCGCAGCCGACGCCCGCAATAAAGCGCCAGCTGAACCAGCTCCAGAAGCCAAGCGTAATGCCGAGACCAACGCAGCCCACGGCAAAAATAATGGATGCCAGATAATAACTACGATTAAAACCCAGACGCTTAATCACCCATCCGGCGAGCAATGTCCCCACCAGATTACCGGTGAAGTAGGACGACCCTACCATTCCGACCTGCCAGGTCGGCATATTTTCATGGGCGAGCCAAAGCGGGACGAGCGTATTTAAAACCGCTATCGCCAGGGTCAACAGAAGCAGGCCACAGAGCAACATTTGCACTGGCCGGGTGTAGATGGTCATGGATATAAACCGTGATGGAGTTCAGATTTCGTGCGCATCATGCCACTGCTGTAAACATTGTCAATCCACCTGAAATCAGGCGTGACGCGGTTTGCGGGCGTACGATAGAAGTTTTTTATCCAGCGGATCGACAACAGAATAGTTGTTTATATTATTCCATTGTTTTTATTAATTTATTAGGAAAATGAGGTGGGAGTATCGGTAGAAATATTTCATGAATCGACAGCACTTTTTATCGCGCCAGAAAGCATTATTCTGGCGCGATAAAGGGCGTTAGCTGGCGATTGCCATCCCTACGGTCATATGCAGGCCGTAGAAGACGCCGCGGCCGATCATCTCGCCAACCAGTATCAACACAAAAGCCAGCACCAGCATCGGCAATGCGGGCTGATAGCCTTTGAGCTGCGGGGCGATCCAGCAGACCAGCGCCAACGCCAGCGCAACCAGACGCCAGGCCATTAGCGCGCCGTAGTCCGGCACCAGCGCGGAAGCTTGCTGGATGGAGCTATGAATTGTCGCTAGCTCGCTTCCCTGCATTAGCGCTACGATCGCACTAATCACCAGCGCCAGCAGGGTCACCGCCGGCAACAGGCGCATAGCCCATCCGGTAACGTCCGCAACGCGCAGCAGCAGATACCCCAGCAGCGGACCGCCGATAAACATCGTCAAGAAGAAACTCAACGGCGTCCAGACCGTATACCAGGTGGGGACCGTATCAATAGTGTTATAGACGCGGACCATCATCCAGACAAAGATAACCCCCAGCACCATGGTAATAACCAGCCAGAGATGACGCAGTCCCGCCGGTAGCTTATTGAGCGCCGCCAGAAGCCAGCCAATACCTCCGACAGCAAAGAAAAGCGCCCCGCTGGCGATTTCATTACTGAGCGACGAGGCCCCTACTCGATTGAGCGAGTTAAACGCGCGCATTGGCGACCCAAGATGCAGGGTGGAGGCAATAAAGCCTACGCCCATCAGCACCCACAGGCCAAACATACTCACCACCACGCGCTGCTGCTGTTCACGCGATAAGTCTCCTTTCATGAGCGCCAGAGCCAGTACAATAAAGCCGCCCACTACACACTGACCAAAGACCGTGAAAATAATCAGCGGCCATTCATGCCATCCACTCCCCATCTCACACCTCCTTCGGGTTAGCCAGATAGCCGGTGGTATCTCCACACGGACGGCTGTTGGCGTTAGGTTTAATCACAATACTTGGTTTAGTGAAGTGGGCCGAAGGCAGCGGCGCAACGGCAGCCAGCTGTCCGTGTTTTTTACGCAACTCTTCAATCGGGCCAAAATCAAGCGCGCGGAGCGGACAGGACTCTACGCAAATCGGCTTTTTGCCATCGGCTACGCGCTCGTGGCAGCCGTCGCATTTGGTCATATGACCTTTTGTCGCATTGTACTGCGGCGCGCCGTACGGGCAGGCCATATGGCAATAGCGACAGCCGATACATACCTCTTCATCCACGACCACAAAGCCATCTTCACGTTTATGCATCGCCCCGCTCGGGCAAACTTTGGTGCAGGCCGGATCCTCACAATGGTTGCAGGCGATAGAGAGGTAATAGGCAAACACGTTCTGCTGCCAGACGCCGTTATCTTCCTGCCAATCGCCGCCCGCGTATTCGTAAATACGACGGAAACTCACCTCCGGCGTGAGGTTTTTGTAGTCTTTGCATGCCAGTTCGCAGGTTTTGCAACCGGTGCAACGGGCGGAATCAATAAAAAATCCATATTGAGTTGTCATCGGTTACTCCTTACAGCTTTTCAACCTGGACGAGGTTGGTATGCGATGGATTACCTTTCGCCAGCGGCGATGGGCGTTGGGTGGTCAGCACGTTAATGCTGCCAGCCTGATCCACGCGACCGGCGTCCGGGTTATACCAGGCCCCCTCACCCAGCGCGACCACGCCCGGTATCATCCGCGGGGTCACTTTGGCTTCGATATGCACTTCACCGCGATCGTTAAAAATGCGGATCCGATCGCCATTGGCGATACCGCGTTTCTGTGCATCAAGTGGGTTGATCCACATCTCCTGACGGCATGCGGCTTTCAGCACGTCAACGTTGCCGTAGGTGGAGTGAGTACGGGCTTTGTAGTGAAAGCCGGTCAGCTGCAGCGGATATTTTTTAGCCAGCGGATCGTCATAATTTTCAAACCCAGGGCTGTAGATCGGCAGCGGGTCGATAACATCCTCTTCTTTCAGCTCCCAGGTCCCTGCGATTTCCGCCAGCTGCGCAGAGTAAATTTCAATTTTCCCTGACGGCGTCGTTAACGGATTGGCGGCGGGATCTTCGCGGAAAGCCTTATAGGCAACGTGGTGGCCTTCCGGATCGCGCTGTTTGAAGATCCCCTGCTTGCGGAATTCATCAAACGGCAGTAGCGCCGGGATCGCTTTACGGGATTGCTCATAGAGGTGACGCAGCCACTCTTCCTGAGTGCGGCCTTCGGTGAAGCGTTGCTCAACGCCCATGCGCTTCGCCAGCTCCGTCGTCATCTCATAGATGGTTTTGCACTCAAAACGTGGTTTGATGGCCTGGTCGGCAAAAATCACGTAGGACATGTTGCCGCAGGAGGCATCGAGGGCAAAATCCATCTGCTCCGAAGCCGTACAGTCCGGCAGCAGAATATCGGCATATTTCGCAGACGAGGTCATATGGCAATCAATGACCACAATCATCTCGCACTTCTTGTCATCCTGGAGGATGTCATGGGTACGGTTGATTTCTGAATGTTGGTTGATCAGGCAGTTACCGGCATAGTTCCAGACCATTTTGATGGGGACGTCAAGCTTATCTTTGCCGCGCACGCCGTCGCGCAGTGCGGTCATTTCCGCTCCGCGCTCAATCGCATCGGTCCACATAAACATGGAAATACTGGTTTCAACCGGGTTATCCAGCGTCGGCATGCGCTCAAACGGCAGCGAGTAAGAGCCTTCACGCGCGCCGGTATTCCCGCCGTTGATCCCGACGTTGCCGGTTAAGATCGCCAGCATGGAGATCGCGCGGGAAACCAGCTCGCCGTTGGCATGGCGCTGCGGACCCCATCCCTGAGAAATATAGGCAGGTTTAGCGCTGGCGATTTCGCGCGCCAGCTGCACGATACGCGCCTGGGGAATGCCGGTAATCGTCGACGCCCACTCTGGGGTCTTCGCGATACCGTCTTTGCCCTGGCCGAGAATATACGCCTTATAGTGGCCATTGGCTGGCGCGCCTTCCGGCAGCGTTTTCTCGTCGTAGCCTACGCAGTACTTGTCGAGGAAAGGCTGGTCAACGAGGTCTTCGGTAATCATCACCCACGCCAGCGCGGAGACCAGCGCGGCGTCGGTTCCCGGGCGAATAGGGATCCACTCGTCTTCGCGTCCGGCACCAGTGTCGGTATAGCGTGGATCGATAATAATCAGCCTGGCGTTGGATTTCTCCCGCGCCTGCTCCAGGTAATAGGTTACCCCACCGCCGCTCATCCGGGTTTCCCCGGGGTTGTTGCCAAACAGCACCACCAGCTTGCTGTTTTCGATATCCGACGGGCTATTGCCATCGGCCCAGCCGCCGTAGGTGTAGTTCAGGCCAGCGGCGATTTGCGCTGTGGAGTAGTCGCCATAATGGTTGAGATAGCCGCCACAGCAGTTCATCAGGCGGGCAATCAGAGTTTTTCCCGGTGGCCATGAGCGAGTCAAAGTTCCACCGAGGGTACCCGTTCCATAGTTCAGATAGATGGACTCATTGCCGTACTCTTTTATCAGGCGCTGCATATTGCTGGCGATAGTATCGAACGCTTCTTCCCAGCTGATTTTCTCGAATTTGCCCTCGCCGCGTTTGCCTACGCGCTTCATCGGATATTTCAGGCGGTCCGGGTTGTAGACGCGTCGACGCATCGAGCGGCCGCGCAGACAGGCGCGAACCTGATGCAGGCCGTCGTAGCTATCATCGCCGGTATTATCTGTTTCTACATATTTGATCTCACCATCGACAACATGCATCCGCAGCGGACAGCGGCTACCGCAGTTAACCGTACAGGCGCTCCAGGTAACGGTTTCGCTGGCGGGACTCAGGCTATCCGCAGCGTAGGCAATGCGCGTGAAGGGTAAGGTAAAAGCGCTGCTGGCCATTGCCAGCCCGCCAATCGCCGTGGTTTTCATTAAACCACGCCGGCTCACCTCGGCAGCCAGTAAAGCATCGGGGGTTTTGGTTTTCATAGATACTCGCTTTGGTTGCTCACAATTAACTTAAATCCGCTATATAGTTTGATATATAGCGAAATTAGACTTTATTAGTTTTTTATGCTGGTTAATCCAAAGGGAGTATCTGCGTAATCGAGAAGTCGATTATTGCCCGGTATCAAGAAGGGGGTAAAAAAAAAGCGCCCGCAGGCGCTTTTGAGAAAAGAGTCGAAAAATCAGCCGATAAACTCAAGGCCGCGCATATATGGGCGTAGGACTTCCGGGATCGCAATGCGACCATCCGCCTGCTGATAGTTTTCCATCACCGCGACCAGCGTACGACCAACCGCCAGGCCAGAACCGTTCAGCGTGTGTACGAGGCGAGTTTTCTTGTCAGACTTGCTTCGGCAGCGCGCCTGCATACGACGCGCCTGGAAATCCCAAACGTTAGAGCAGGAAGAGATCTCACGATAGGTATCCTGCGCCGGTACCCACACTTCAAGATCGTAGGTTTTGCATGCGCTGAAGCCCATATCGCCCGTGCACAGAGCCACTTTACGATACGGCAGACCCAGCAGCTGCAGCACTTTCTCGGCGTGGCCAGTCATCTCTTCCAGCGCCGCCATGGAATCTTCCGGACGTACAATCTGCACCATTTCGACTTTGTCGAACTGATGCATACGGATCAACCCGCGGGTATCGCGGCCATAGGATCCGGCTTCAGAGCGGAAGCACGGCGTATGCGCAGTCATTTTGATCGGCAGATCGTCTTCATCAATGATTTCATCGCGCACCAGGTTGGTCAGCGGAACTTCCGCCGTCGGAATCAGCGCGTAGTTGCTGCTGTCGGCTTCTTCTTCAAGCGGACGGGTATGGAACAGGTCGCCGGCGAATTTAGGCAGTTGGCCGGTACCGTACAGCGTGTCCTGGTTAACCAGATACGGGACGTAGTTTTCGCTGTAGCCGTGCTGTTCGGTATGCAGATCCAGCATAAACTGCGCCAGCGCGCGGTGCAGACGTGCCAGCTGGCCCTTCATGACCACAAAACGAGAACCGGTCAGCTTCACGGCGGCGGCAAAATCCAGCCCTCCGTGCATTTCGCCCAGCGTCACGTGATCGCGAACGTCAAAATCAAACTCGCGCGGCGTACCCCAGCGACTGACTTCAACGTTGTCATTTTCGTCGCGGCCGGCCGGAACGTCATCGTGCGGAATGTTAGGGATGGTCAGCGCGATATCGCGGATTTCAGCCAGCAGCGCGTCCAACTCGGTCTTAGCGGCATCAAGCTGCTCGCCGAGTTTGTTCACTTCCAGGCGTAATGGCTCAATATCTTCCCCGCGCGCTTTCGCCTGGCCAATGGATTTCGATCGGGAGTTACGCTCCGCCTGCAGGTTTTCAGTTTGAACCTGCAGAACTTTACGACGCTCTTCCAGAGCGCGAAGTTTATCTACATCCAGCTTAAAGCCCCGGCGTGCCAGTTTTTCTGCGACTGCGTCTGGCTCGGTACGCAGCAGATTGGGATCGAGCATGCTTATCCTGTGCTTATCGAATTAATAAAGAAAAATGGCCGCAGAGCGCGACCACGGAAATAGTGTGACAACCTTACCGCAACGCCTCAATTATCGGTAGCGTTTTATCGGGCTATTTTGATCCTGTTCGGTTAACCAGGCGAGCTTTTCGCCTATTTTGCCCTCCAGCCCCCGGTTTGTCGGCTTATAATAGCGCGTTTGCGCCATTTCCTGCGGGAAGTACTGCTCTCCGGCGGCGTAGGCATTCGGTTCATCATGGGCATAGCGATACTCCTGCCCGTAGCCCATCTCCTTCATTAACTTCGTTGGGGCATTGCGTAAATGTACCGGAACGTCGTAATCGGGCCGTTCGCGGGCATCGGCCATCGCCGCTTTAAACGCGGTATAGACCGCGTTGCTTTTCGGCGCGCAGGCAAGATAAACAATGGCCTGAGCAATCGCTCGCTCGCCTTCCGCCGGTCCGACCCGGGTAAAGCAGTCCCAGGCGGAGATCGCAACCTGCATCGCGCGCGGATCGGCATTGCCGACATCTTCCGACGCAATCGCCAGACAACGGCGCGCTACGTAGAGCGGATCGCCGCCGGCGGTAATAATCCGCGCGTACCAGTAAAGGGCGGCGTCCGGGGCGCTGCCGCGAACCGATTTGTGCAGGGCGGAGATTAAATCGTAAAAGCGATCGCCTTTGTTGTCGAAACGCGCGCTGCGTTCACCGGCAATTTCAGTCAGCAGTTCAACTTTCAGCACGCGATTGCCGGAGGCCTCGGCCTCGGCCATATCGGCCATCATTTCCAGGGTATTCAGCGCCCGGCGCGCATCGCCGTTGACAAGGTCGGCGATG
Source organism: Klebsiella sp. BDA134-6 (assembly GCF_015601345.1). Lineage (NCBI taxonomy): Bacteria > Pseudomonadati > Pseudomonadota > Gammaproteobacteria > Enterobacterales > Enterobacteriaceae > Klebsiella > Klebsiella sp. BDA134-6. The sequence continues at coordinate 1,987,998 of NZ_CP064784.1, read as the reverse complement.
GCCTTACGCGTCTCGTCCGGCAGAACGATATTTTGCCCGCCGTAGCCGCGCGTTTTATCGCTCATCGCCTGGTTGAGCACCTGCTCGATATCATCGCTGGTCAGCGACTTCAGCAGATAGACGCGCGCGCGGGATAACAGCGCGGAATTGAGTTCAAAGGAGGGGTTTTCCGTCGTCGCGCCGATAAAGGTGATGGTTCCGTCTTCAATATGCGGCAGAAAGGCATCCTGCTGGCTTTTATTGAAACGGTGCACTTCGTCGACAAACAGAATTGTGCGGCGACCCGCGTTGCGGTTTTGTCGCGCGCGTTCAATGGCCTCGCGGATCTCTTTAACACCGGAGGTCACCGCTGAAATACGTTCAACGTCGGCGCTGGCATAGCGCGCAATCACCTCAGCCAGCGTGGTTTTCCCCGTCCCTGGCGGCCCCCAAAGGATCATGGAGTGCAGATGACCGGCTTCAATCGCCCGCGGTAAGGGTTTACCCGGCGCCAGCAGATGCTGCTGACCAATGTACTGCGCTAAATTTTCTGGCCGCATGCGTGCGGCCAGGGGTTGAAACGCGTTGTCGGAAAAATCGAGCGACAGATTGCTCACGTTCGCCTCTACTTACGTTGATCGTCCACCGTAACCCCTTGCGGCGGCGTAAAGGTGAACTTAGATGCATCCACGGCACCATTTTGTTGCGACTTCAGTTGATAGCTGCTGCGTTGATCGTCCTGCTCCACGGCGCTGAACTGATGAATCGTGCCGTCACGACCCACGTTAATGGTGAACTGCTTCAGATTGCCGCTACCGTTTTTCGGCGTCAGAACAAAATCATCGCCGTTCTGCTTAATGTTGTAGTTCTGCCAGTCGCTGGCCTGGTTGCGGGCAATCAGCATAAACGGCGTGTTGCTGGTCGCATCTTTCAGCCAGGTGGCGGTAGCCTGCTCAACAAAGGGGTTGTAGAACCACAGCGTTTTGCCATCGGAAACCAGCACGCTTTCATCCGGCTGGGTCATATGCCAGTTGAACAAATTTGGTCGCTTGACCCACAGGTCTCCCTGCCCGTCCTGCACGGCGTTGCCGCTGCCGTCCGTCACTTTCTGCGTAAAGCTGGAGTGGAAGCTGCTCACTTTATCAAGGCGGCTTTTTAAATCGCTGGCGGCGTCCGCCCATACCTGGCTGACGACAAAACTGGACAGTAATGCACAGGTGATTGCGAGTTTTTTCATTGTTATTCCTTAATGTGCGTCACTCCCGACGCGGGAGCCTGATCTGCTGCTAATGTAGAACGGCCAACGGCGGTAAAACAGCAGAACAGGCTGATTTTCACTTATTTACCCAACTTTGCGGTTACTCAAAAGGCGGCGGAGCCAGCACTTCACGGTTACCGTTATGACCCTGCTCGCTCACGATACCCTGAGCTTCCATTTGCTCAATGATACGCGCGGCGCGGTTATAACCAATACGGAACTGACGCTGCACCCCGGATATGGAGGCCTTACGTTTCTCCGTCACAAAGTTGACGGCCTGATCGAACAGCGGATCGAGCTCTTCACCACCTTCATAGCCACCACCGCCGCCTTCGCTTTCGCTATCGGAGGTGATGCCATCAACATACTGCGGACGCCCGCGCGCCTTCCAGTCCTGGACGACAGCGTGAACTTCCTCGTCACGTACAAAAGCGCCGTGCACGCGCACCGGGATCGTCGAGTTAGGCGCGGAGTAGAGCATATCGCCCATCCCCAGCAGAGACTCCGCGCCGCCCTGGTCAAGGATGGTCCGCGAGTCAATTTTACTCGATACGGTAAAGGCGATACGCGTCGGGATGTTGGCTTTAATCAGGCCGGTGATAACGTCAACCGACGGTCGCTGGGTCGCCAGCACCAGGTGGATACCTGCAGCGCGCGCTTTCTGCGCCAGACGCGCAATCAGCTCTTCCACTTTCTTGCCGACGGTCATCATCAGGTCGGCAAATTCGTCGACCAGCACCACGATATAAGGCTCTTTTTTCAGTACCGGATGCGTCGCATCCATACTGTCGCCGGGCTTCCAGTAAGGATCCGGAATGGGTCGTCCCATCCGCGCGGCTTCGGCAATCTTCTCGTTATAACCTGCGAGATTACGTACGCCTAGCGCGGACATGAGTTTATATCGGCGCTCCATCTCGTTAACGCTCCAGCGCAAAGCGTTGGCCGCATCTTTCATATCCGTCACAACTTCCGTCAACAGATGCGGTATTCCCTCATAGACCGACAGCTCGAGCATTTTCGGGTCAATCATGATGAACTTCACATCTTCCGGCTGCGCTTTGTAAAGCATGCTCAGGATCATGGCGTTGACCCCAACAGACTTACCGGAACCGGTAGTACCCGCCACCAGCAGGTGCGGCATCTTCGCCAGATCGGCGGTGACAGGTTCGCCCGCGATGTCTTTACCGAGGACCACCGTGAGCGGTGAAGGATTATCGCGGAATTTGGCATTATCCAGCACTTCGCGCAGGTAAACGGTCTGGCGCTTTTTGTTAGGCAACTCCAGGCCAACGTAAGGTTTACCCGGAATAACTTCCACCACACGGACCGCCGCCGTGGACAGTGAGCGCGCCAGATCGCGCGACAGGTTGGAAATCCGCGCCGCTTTTACCCCTGGAGCCAGGTTTAGCTCAAAGCGGGTGATGACCGGGCCTGGTGAGTAGTTCACCACGTCGGCTTTAATGCGGAAATCGGCCAGACGAGCTTCAACCAAACGCGCCATTTGCTCAAGGGCGAAGGTATCGATCGGCTCAACTTCAGCCGGTGGCGGCGTGAGCAGGTCAAGCGAGGGCAGCAGCGTCGTCGGCTTCTGTAACGGGCGACTGTCGCCATTGCGCATCAGTAGCGGGTGAATGAGACTTTCCTGCGGCTGCGGGATCGGCTGCTGCGGAGCCTGCTGCTGCGGATAGCTGCCAGGAGCCTGCTGCGGCATCGGCTGATGGTGAACAGGCTGCTGCTGTACGGATTGATAAGCCTGCTGCTGCGTATATTGCGGCGGCTGAGGCATCTGCGGGTGCGGCATCGGCTGCTGTACGGGCTGCGAATGCTGGGCAGGCTGCTGATACTGCGGGGCAGGCTGCTGTACTTCCGGCAACGGCGTGAAGACAGGCTCGCTCGGCGTATCATCAACTAACGTTTTCATTGGTGAGAATTCATAATCCGCCGCAGAGAACGGATGCGATCCCGGCGGCTGCTCGCTGGCGTAGCGCTGCTGCTGGGAAGCGGCAAACTGACGAGCAAGTTCGGCTTCAGCGGCAGAATCCTCGTCTACATCATCCTCTTCCGCAGCGTAGCTATCGCCATAGCGCTGATTTTGCGCAGCCGCGAACTGACGCGCCAGCTCACCCTGCTCAAGCTCTGCTACTTCCTCGTCCGTCAGCGCATCGTCATCATAGTGCTGATGCTCTGCCTGACGCGCACGTTCTTCAGCCAACCGTTGCGAAGGCAGCTTAATGCCATAGGAAGCCAGCTCACGGCGCGTGGGCACACGAACGCGGTTTGGACGCGGCAATTTCGGGCCTATGCCCTCTTTTACCTGCGCTCGCGGACCGCCCGACGCCGGGCTAAACAGCGGCGCGGCGCTGGATGCGGCAGATGCCGCGGCGGCGCTAGCAGAGGCCGCCCCGGTGGCCTGATGGACGCCAGACGCCAGCGCGCTCACCGCGGCAACATCAGCCGCCGGAGCAGGCGGAGGCGAGATCGGTTTTGTCGCAACCGGACTGACCGGCTCCGGAATCGGCTGATACCATGCGGCAAGCTGCTCGCGTTCACGCGCGCGTTTCTCTTCCACTTCTTCGAAGTAGTACATCGGCGGACGCTGAGGCTTCACCTCCTCTTGCGGAGGCTCAGGCTCAATGGAGGCGGCGTAAGGCTCAGGCTGCTGTACCGGGGCCTGTTCCGGCTGGTACGCGTGCTGCGGCGGGTAAGCCGGTTCAGGCTGATAAGCAGGCTGCTCAACAGGAGCCTGCTCCGGCTGATAGGCATGCTGCGGCGGGTAAGCCGGTTCAGGCTGATAAGCGGGCTGCTGAACAGGAACCTGCTCCGGCTGATAGGCATGCTGCGGCGGGTAAGCAGGTTCGGGCTGATAAGCAGGCTGCTGAACAGGAGCCTGCGCCGGCTGATAGGCATGCTGCGGCGGGTAAGCCGGTTCGGGCTGATAAGCGGGCTGCTGAGCAGGCGCCTGCTCCGGCTGATAGGCATGCTGTGGGTGGTAAACCGGTTCAGGCTGATACGCTGGCTGCTGTACCGGGGCCTGTTCCGGCTGGTACACATGCTGCGGCGGGTAAGCCGGTGCTGGCTGATATGCTGGCTGCTGTACCGGGGCCTGTTCCTGATGATAGGCTGGCGGAGCCTCATACCCTGGCCGCGGTTCAGACCATGCCTGCGGCGCAGCGGTATCCTGCGCGGCCAAAGCCACCGGATCGGCAATGCTATGACCGTTTAACAGAGGATCGTAGGGGTCAAAATCGCCGGGACGTGCCGCACTGACGCCGGAGAACAGAACATCATCAGCATTTGCCGGACGCGCTGCGCTGGAGCCAGAAAAAAGCACATCGTCAGCGGCAACAGGCGCACCGCCGGCGCTGTACTGGACCTCGTCTTCGGCGTCATCCATCCGTTTACCCGAGAATAGCGCCGCATCGGTCTTACGCCCCATCGGATTAGAGAACTTCTCAGCCAGACGCTGGCGGCGAGCTAAGGCGCTGCGTAAAATCCGCGCGCGTCGAGAACCCTGCGGCTTCGCAGGTTCATCATCTTCATATTCTTCTTCATCTTCTTCATATTCCCCTTCATCGACCCAGGTGTCGTCACGACGGGTACGGTTACTGGCGAAAGTGAGAATAGAAAGGATCGCGCCGCCGAGTTTTTCAGCAATGCTAACCCAGGACCAGCCGGTAAACAGCGTCAGTCCTGCGGCCCAGATACAGAGCAGCGCAATTGTGCCGCCGCTGCTGTGCAGCAGCGGTTGCAGGGTAGTACTCAGTAAGCTGCCGATCACCCCGCCCGAAGCGAAGTACCAGATATCATCCGCGTTAATCGCCGCCAGACCGCAGGACGTGAGGATCAGCGCCAGCGCGCCAATCAAACGCAGCGAGACGGCGAAATAGTCGATGTACTCGTCGTTTTCCTGATGACGCCAGGCAAACCAACAGCCACCGATAATGATGACCGGAATGGTATAGGCCATTACGCCAAAAATAAAAAATAGCGTATCGGCGAGCCAGGCTCCCGGCGTCCCACCTATATTGTGAATAGGCTCATGCCACGCCGTTTGTGACCAGCTAGGATCCGAGGGATTAAAGCTGAGTAAGGCCGCCATCAACCAGATGGCAAAAAGGGAGCAAAGAATGAGTAACGCCTCAAGGAGTCGGCGCCCGCTACTTAGCTTTGTGAATTTGACTTCTTTGTCTTCGGTGTATTCCTGGCTCAAGAAAGGCTCTCCAGGTATCAGGCTGTTTCCTGCCTTCGGCTAAAACGGACAACAGTGCCGGGTCTCCCCGGCACTGTTGCTGTATGGATTAACAGGAGTGTAATCAAACTACATCGATTTTGCACCTGTTCCGTGTTAGCGCGTCTTGATTACCAGACGATTACTTTGCTTGACTTCTTCCATCACCACATAGGTACGGGTGTCATTTACGCCCGGCAGGCGCAGCAAGGTCTCGCCCAGTAATTTACGATACGCTGACATATCCGGTACGCGGGTTTTCAACAGGTAATCGAAATCCCCGGAAACCAGATGACACTCTTGAATTTCTTCAAGTTTTTGCACAGCGGAGTTAAATTGCTCAAACACATCCGGCGCGCCACGATTCAGAGTAATCTCAACAAATACCAGAAGTGATGCATCCAGATAGTGCGGGTTGAGCAGCGCTGTATAGCCCTGAATAAAACCCTGTCTTTCCAGTCGACGCACGCGCTCAAGGCAAGGCGTCGGAGAAAGTCCCACCCGTTTAGAAAGCTCGACGTTGGAAATACGCCCGTCTTTTTGCAATTCATTCAAAATATTACGATCAATGCGGTCGAGATCTTTGCCAGGGCGCTTCTTGCTATCTACCATTATTATTGTCTCTCTGTATTCCTTCCCTACTCCTGTTCCGACTCTGAGCCTTCACTGCCAGAGTCCATCCTGTTATCACCCGTACGACATTGGGTAACCCAGGGGTACGTGAGAAGCCCGTTGCCTGACGGCAGCCACCGACATCACGCATGGCGTCTGTCCACACCATGCGTAGATTTCGCTAACCCGGATAAAAATGGCATTTGCGTGCATGAAAATTCGCCACACGCGAAACACTGCTTTTCTTCTTCCATGAATGTTTTCGCAAAAGCACAGGGGATTGTCAAAGCAAAACATCGATTTTTAGTACAAGATGCCAGATATTCATTATCCTCCCCGGTTGATTCTCATGTTTTCCTCTTATAATTGTCTCGCTAACAGTAGAATTAGTTATATTCTTCGTTCGTTAAATCGCCAATTAATCGGCATCTTCTATTGCACATATCGTTAACAAAACCGCCACGCTCTTTTTTTACGCCAACAAATTCCCTACAATCCAGCTCATGTATGCCAATAAATTATGAGGATCTCATGGGCACGGCCAAACACAGTAAACTGCTTATTCTTGGTTCTGGACCTGCGGGATACACCGCTGCGGTCTACGCAGCGCGCGCAAATCTGCAGCCGGTACTGATTACCGGAATGGAAAAAGGCGGTCAGCTGACCACCACCACTGAAGTGGAAAACTGGCCAGGCGATCCTAACGATCTGACCGGACCGCTGCTGATGGAACGCATGCACGAACATGCCACCAAGTTTGAAACCGAAATTATTTTCGATCATATCAACAGCGTCGACTTGCAAAACCGTCCGTTCCGCCTGATGGGCGACAGCGGTGAATACACCTGCGATGCCCTGATTATCGCTACCGGCGCATCAGCGCGCTATCTGGGTCTGCCATCGGAAGACGCGTTTAAGGGCCGCGGCGTTTCTGCCTGCGCGACCTGCGACGGTTTCTTCTATCGTAACCAGAAGGTCGCGGTGATCGGCGGCGGCAATACGGCTGTTGAAGAGGCGCTGTACCTGTCTAACATCGCTTCCGAAGTTCATTTGATCCACCGTCGTGATGGCTTCCGCGCGGAAAAAATCCTTATCAAACGCCTGATGGACAAAGTGGAGAGCGGCAATATCGTGCTGCACACCCACCGTACGTTGGAAGAAGTGACCGGCGACCAGATGGGTGTAAGCGGCTTGCGTCTGCGCGATACGCAAAATGCTGACAACGTGGAATCCCTCGAAGTTGCGGGGCTATTCGTGGCAATCGGCCACAGCCCGAATACGGCAATTTTCGCCGGTCAGTTGGAGCTCGAAAACGGCTACATTAAAGTTCAGTCCGGCATCCACGGCAACGCCACCCAGACCAGCATCCCGGGCGTTTTCGCCGCTGGCGACGTGATGGATCATATCTATCGTCAGGCGATTACTTCTGCCGGCACAGGCTGCATGGCTGCGCTGGATGCAGAGCGTTATCTGGATGGTTTAGCCGACGCTTGCAAATAATCTTTACAAGTCAGTAACAAAGGTAAAGAAGGCGACGAAAAGTCGCCTTTATTTTTGCCCCGTTGTAACATTGCCGTGCCCAAAAAACTCATAACTACACCTGCTAAGCGCGCAATGAATAAAACCCGTCAACAAGAGTTAACCCGTTGGTTAAAAGATCAAAGCATTATCTCCCGTCGCTGGTTGATGATTTCCCGAGTATTGGGCGTCGTTAGCGGCCTGTTGATCGTTGCTCAGGCCTGGTTCCTGGCGAGGATCCTTCACCGCATGATTATGGAAAATATCCCCGCGACGGCGCTGCTGCTGCCCTTTACGCTACTGGTGCTGGTCTTCGTACTTCGCGCCTGGGTGGTCTGGCTGCGTGAAAAAGTGGGGTTTCAGGCAGGTCAACATATCCGACTGGAGATCCGCCGTCAGGTTCTGGATCGCTTACAGCAAGCGGGGCCGGCCTGGATACAGGGGAAACCCGCCGGTAGCTGGGCCACGCTGATCCTTGAGCAGATCGACGATATGCATGATTACTATGCTCGCTATTTGCCGCAGATGACGCTGGCGGCCTCTATCCCTTTGCTGATTGTCATCACTATTTTCCCGGTCAACTGGGCTGCGGCGCTTATTCTGCTGGGCACCGCCCCGCTTATTCCGCTGTTTATGGCGCTGGTTGGGATGGGTGCGGCCGATGCCAACCGACGCAACTTTCTCGCTCTGGCGCGGTTGAGCGGCCATTTTCTCGATCGCCTGCGCGGTATGGAAACGCTGCGAATTTTTCATCGCGGTGAAGCAGAGGCCGACAACATACGCGAAGCCTCTCAGGATTTCCGCCAGCGGACCATGGAAGTACTGCGCCTGGCGTTTCTCTCCTCCGGGGTACTGGAATTTTTCACCTCGCTCTCTATTGCGCTGGTCGCCGTTTACTTTGGCTTCTCCTATTTGGGAGAGCTCAACTTTGGCCATTACGGCGCCGGGGTGACGTTGATGTCCGGTTTCCTCGCCCTGATTCTGGCCCCCGAGTTTTTCCAGCCGCTGCGCGATTTAGGCACCTTTTATCATGCTAAAGCGCAGGCTATTGGCGCCGCTGATAGCCTGAAGACCTTTATGGAAACGCCGCTGGCGCAGGCAGAGCGTGGGGAAAAGGCATTAAGCGATGACGTAATGGTAAGCCTTGAAGCTCGCGACGTGCTGATTAAATCTCCCGAAGGAAAAGTGCTGGCCGGACCGCTGAGTTTTTCCTTACGCGCTGGGGAACGTGTGGTGCTGGTTGGACAAAGCGGCTCGGGCAAGAGCTCGCTGCTGAATACGTTAACCGGTTTTCTTCCCTATGATGGCTCTCTCAGGGTCAATGGCGTTGAGTTAAAGAGCCTGGACGCCGACCGCTGGCGCCGTCTCCTGAGTTGGGTTGGGCAAAATCCGCAATTGCCCGCGGCGACGCTGCGCGAAAATGTCCTGCTCTCTTGCCCTGATGCTACCGAATCCCAACTGCAGCTTGCGCTGGATAAAGCCTGGGTCAGCGAGTTCCTCACCCTTCTGCCGCAGGGTATTAATACGCCTGTTGGCGATCAGGCCGGTCATCTGTCGGTCGGGCAGGCCCAGCGCGTCGCCGTCGCCCGCGCGCTGCTGGTGCCCTGTCGTCTGCTGCTATTGGACGAACCAGCGGCCAGCCTTGACGCGCATAGCGAACAGCGGGTGATGCAGGCGCTGACCAATGCGTCAACACAGCAAACCACGCTGATGGTTACCCACCAGTTGGAAGGCCTGGCGAACTGGGATGCCGTCTGGGTTATGCAGGATGGTCAAATTGTTGAGCAAGGCAGTTATTCGCAGCTGGCGGCCGCAGGCGGTCCTTTCGCGACCCTACTCGCCCATCGTCAGGAGGAGATTTAAATGCGCGCATTGTGGCCTTACCTGGCGCTCTACAAACGACACAAATGGCTGTTGCTGCTCGGTATCGTGTTGGCGATCGTGACGCTGCTGGCCAGTATTGGCCTATTAACGCTGTCGGGCTGGTTCCTGTCGGCATCCGCCGTGGTTGGCGTAGCGGGCATCTACAGCTTTAACTATATGCTGCCGGCCGCCGGCGTACGCGGCGCGGCGATTATTCGCACCGCAGGCCGCTACTTTGAGCGTCTGGTCAGTCATGACGCCACCTTCCGCGTCCTGCAGCACCTGCGGGTCTTTACCTTTAGCAAGCTGCTGCCGCTCTCCCCCGCCGGACTGGCGCGTTTTCGACAGGGCGAGCTGCTCAACCGGGTGGTTGCCGATGTCGATACCCTGGATCATCTCTATCTACGCGTTATATCGCCGCTAGTAGGGGCGCTGGTGGTGATCCTGGTCGTCACCGTGGGACTGAGCGTGCTGGACGTCACGCTGGCCCTGACCCTCGGCGGTATTATGCTGCTCACCCTGCTGGTGATGCCGCCGCTGTTCTATCGCGCCGGCAAACCCGCTGGTGAAAGCATGACCCGGCTTCGCGGACAGTATCGCCAGCAGTTAACCTCATGGCTGCAGGGACAGGCGGAGCTCATGCTGTTCAACGCCAGCGATCGCTACCGGCGGCAAATGGAAAAAACAGAAGCGCATTGGCTGGATGCGCAGCGTCGCCAGGCGGAACTGACCGCGCTCTCTCAGGCGCTGATGCTGCTGATTGGCGGTATTGCGGTTATCGCTATGCTGTGGCTCGCCTCCGCGGGCGTTGGCGGCGATACTCAGCCAGGGGCGCTGATTGCGCTGTTTGTCTTTTGCGCGCTGGCGGCGTTCGAAGCGCTGGCGCCGGTTACTGGCGCATTTCAGCATCTGGGGCAGGTGATCGCTTCCGCAAAACGCATCACGCAAATCACCGAGCAAGAGCCGGAAGTCTGCTTCGCTCAGGGCAAAGACCAGAAGCTGGATCGCGTCTCGTTGAGCTTAAATCAGGTTACCTTCAGCTATCCTCAGCAGCCCTCCCCTGCGCTGGAAAATATTTCATTGCAGGTTAAGGCCGGGGAACATATCGCCATTCTGGGGCGCACAGGCTGCGGTAAATCAACCCTGTTGCAGCTGCTGACCCGGGCATGGGATCCGGCGGAAGGCGAAATATTACTCAACGATCAGCCGCTGGCGCAGCTAAACGAAGCAACGCTGCGTCAGGCGATGAGCGTCGTGCCGCAGCGAGTGCACCTGTTCAGCGCCACATTGCGCGATAACCTGCTGCTGGCTTCCCCGAACGCCAGCGATGCCCGGCTTGCCGAAATGCTTGAGCGCGTCGGTTTAGCGAAATTACTGGACGATAGCGGCCTGAATAGCTGGCTGGGCGAAGGCGGCCGTCAGCTCTCCGGCGGCGAACTGCGCAGACTGGCTATCGCCCGCGCCCTGCTTCACGACGCCCCGCTCATGCTGCTTGATGAGCCTACTGAAGGCCTCGATGCGACGACCGAAAGCCAAATCCTTGATTTACTCGCAGAAGTGATGCGTGAAAAAACCGTATTAATGGTGACCCATCGTCTGCGTGGACTGGCGCGTTTTAATCAGATAATAGTCATGGACAACGGGAAGATTATTGAGCAAGGTAGTCACGCAGAACTGCTGGCTGAACAGGGGCGTTACTACCAGTTTAAGCAGCGTCTGTAGGCTACTATTGAATCATTGCCTGATGCGTTGAGGTAAAAATGCGGCTGGTTCAGCTCTCTCATCATTCCATCGCTTTCCCCTCCCCGGAAGGCGCTTTACGTGAACCTAATGGCCTGTTGGCGCTGGGCGGCGATCTTAGCCCGGCGCGGCTACTGATGGCCTATCAGCGCGGTATTTTTCCGTGGTTTTCACCCGGCGATCCTATTTTATGGTGGTCCCCCGATCCGCGAGCGGTACTGTGGCCAGAGAAATTTCATCTCAGCCGCAGTATGAAGCGTTTCCATCAGCGCTCGCCTTATCGCGTCACGCTGAATCACGCCTTCGGTCAGGTTATCGAGGGCTGCGCCGACCATCGCGATGAGGGAACATGGATAACGGCAGGAATCGTTCAGGCCTACCATCAGCTGCACGAGCTGGGACATGCGCATTCTATTGAAGTGTGGCAGGGAGATGCTTTAGTCGGTGGAATGTATGGCGTTGCGCAGGGCGCGCTGTTTTGCGGAGAGTCGATGTTCAGCCGTGCCGAAAACGCCTCTAAAACCGCGCTGCTGGTCTTTAGCAAGGTATTTTCACAGGATGGCGGAAAATTAATCGATTGTCAGGTGCTGAATAAGCATACGGCGTCGCTGGGCGCAGTGGAAATTCCTCGCCGCGATTACCTCGACTATCTCTCCGTGCTGCGGACTTATCGTCTACCGGAACTATTCTGGGTACCGAGGGTGCTATTTGCAGGAGAAGCGTAAATGTTTTCAGCACATTTTTTGTTGGGATGTTATAATTGCGCGGTAGAGTAGCTTCTGCCCGTTGCCCCGCCGCCGTTTGGGAATAATAAGAGTCAGATAACACCCATTGTTCTGTCACTCCCCCTTTACGTTTGCGCCTGTCACCCGGTTTATCCGCGTGAATCACGGGTAATGCGCCAAAACTACTTCGGCGATTTGACGTAAAACTTTACATACTTGCTGAACTTCGGCATTATCTTGCCGGTTCAAAACTACGGTAGTGATACCCCAGAGGACTAGATGGCCAAAGAAGACAATATTGAAATGCAGGGCACCGTACTTGATACGCTGCCTAACACTATGTTCCGCGTAGAACTGGAAAACGGTCACGTGGTAACTGCGCATATTTCCGGTAAAATGCGTAAAAACTACATCCGCATTCTGACGGGCGACAAAGTGACTGTTGAGCTGACCCCGTACGACCTGAGCAAAGGCCGCATTGTCTTCCGTAGTCGCTGATCGTTTTCGCGCTTAGCGCGCCAGATGCTGAAGGCCGGGATAATTCCCGGTCTTTTCATTTCTACGTCATTTACAACTAAAAGCGCGCAGATAAAAAAACCGGCCCTGAGGCCGGTTTTGTCATTGGGTACCAGAAACTTAATGCGCCGCTTCCGGTTTGTGCTTCTGCGCACTCTGGAAGTCGTAGGTCAGCGCATTTTTCTCTTTGTCCAGTTCCACCGTTACCTGGCCGCCGTCAACCAGTAAGCCAAACAGCAGCTCGTTGGCCAGCGGTTTTTTCAGGTTGTCCTGAATTACCCGTGCCATCGGACGTGCGCCCATGGCCCGGTCATAGCCTTTCTCGGCCAGCCAATCGCGAGCTTCCTGGCTGACTTCCAAAGAGACGCCTTTCTGATCCAGCTGAACCTGCAGCTCGACGATAAATTTATCCACCACCTGATGGATAACCGTCGTAGACAGGTGATCAAACCAGATAATGTTGTCGAGACGGTTACGGAATTCCGGCGTAAAGATCTTTTTGATCTCATCCATCGCATCCGGACTGTTGTCCTGATGAATAAGGCCAATGGATTTACGCTCGGTTTCACGCACCCCGGCGTTGGTGGTCATCACCAGCACCACGTTGCGGAAATCCGCTTTGCGGCCGTTGTTGTCGGTCAGCGTCCCGTTATCCATCACCTGCAGCAGCAGGTTAAAGACGTCCGGATGCGCTTTTTCAATTTCATCAAGCAGCAGCACCGCGTGCGGATGCTTAATAACCGCATCGGTCAGCAGCCCGCCCTGATCGAAACCGACGTAACCCGGAGGCGCACCGATTAAGCGGCTGACGGTATGACGTTCCATATATTCGGACATATCAAAACGCAGCAGCTCAATGCCCAGCGACTTCGCCAGCTGTACGGTAACCTCGGTTTTACCGACCCCGGTAGGCCCGGCGAACAGGAAAGAGCCGACGGGTTTGTGCTCATGGCCAAGCCCGGCGCGCGCCATCTTGATCGCTTCGGTTAAGGCCTCAATCGCCTTATCCTGGCCGAAGACCAGCATTTTCAGGCGATCGCCGAGGTTTTTCAGCGTATCGCGATCGCTGCGGGAAACGCTCTTCTCAGGTATGCGCGCAATCCGCGCTACCACGGACTCAATATCCGCCACGTTAACCGTTTTCTTACGTTTACTCACCGGCATCAAGCGCGCACGCGCCCCGGCTTCATCAATCACGTCAATCGCCTTATCCGGCAGATGACGATCGTTAATGTATTTCACCGCCAGTTCCACCGCCGCACGTACCGCCTTCGCGGTGTAACGGACATCGTGGTGCGCTTCATACTTCGGCTTCAGGCCGTTAATAATCTGCACCGTCTCTTCCACGGAAGGTTCGGTGATATCAATTTTCTGGAAACGACGCGCCAGGGCACGATCTTTTTCAAAGATGTTGCTGAATTCCTGGTAGGTTGTCGAACCGATTACCCGGATCTTACCGCTGGAAAGCAGCGGTTTAATCAGGTTAGCGGCATCGACCTGCCCGCCGGAAGCCGCCCCCGCACCGATAATGGTGTGGATCTCATCGATGAACAGAATACTGTTGGTGTCCTGCTCCAGCTGCTTGAGCAGCGCTTTAAAGCGTTTTTCAAAATCGCCGCGATACTTGGTGCCTGCCAGCAGCGAACCGATATCCAGCGAATAGATAGTGCAATCGGCCATCACTTCCGGCACGTCGCCCTGCACGATACGCCAGGCAAGCCCTTCAGCAATAGCGGTTTTACCGACGCCGGATTCCCCCACCAGCAGCGGGTTGTTCTTGCGACGGCGGCACAGAACCTGAATAGCGCGTTCCAGCTCTTTCTCGCGACCGATCAGCGGATCGATACCGCCTACGCGGGCAAGCTGGTTGAGGTTGGTGGTGAAGTTTTCCATACGATCCTCCCCGCCTGCTTGCTCTTCGCCGCTGCCTGGCTGACTTCCGCTACTATCGGAAGACTGGCTCGGCTCGTCTTTACGCGTACCGTGAGAGATGAAATTCACTACATCAAGTCGGCTGACTTCGTGTTTACGCAGCAGATAGGCCGCCTGAGACTCCTGCTCGCTGAAAATCGCGACCAGAACGTTGGCGCCAGTCACTTCGCTGCGGCCGGAAGACTGGACGTGGAAAACGGCACGCTGCAGGACGCGCTGGAAGCTCAGCGTCGGCTGAGTATCGCGCTCTTCTTCCGTTGCAGGCAGTACGGGTGTGGTCTGTTCGATGAAGGCTTCAAGCTCCTGACGCAGCGCGACCAGGTCCACTGAACACGCTTCAAGCGCTTCGCGGGCCGAAGGGTTGCTAAGCAGCGCCAGCAACAAGTGCTCGACGGTCATGAACTCATGACGGTGCTCGCGCGCTCTGGCGAAAGCCATGTTTAAACTGAGTTCCAGTTCTTGATTGAGCATAGGCACCTCCCCCAAGTTTATTGCCTGCATTCAGGCTTTTTCTAGCGTACACAACAACGGATGTTCGTTCTCCCTTGCGTACTGGTTCACCATCGATACTTTGGTTTCGGCGACTTCGGCGGTAAAGACCCCGCAAATCGCTTTACCTTGATAGTGAACCGTCAGCATCAGTTGCGTTGCACGTTCAACATCATAAGAAAAGAATTTTTGTAACACGTCAATAACAAACTCCATTGGAGTGTAGTCATCATTGACTAATATCACTTTATACATAGATGGCGGTTTAAGCGCATCCTTAACTTCGTCCTCTACTAGCTGATCGAAGTCCAACCAGTCTCTCTTACTCATCGTCAGTGTTCATCATCGGTTGCTGTTGCCAACAGGCGGTGGCCTGTCGATGACCAGAGGCTATGCACATCACAAATCTACAATAGATCATAGATAATTATCATCTATTACTTCCATCCGCGACGTCTGTCACATTCCCCGGCAATAGCGTTAACTGCTTCAAATTTTGACGCATTTTTCACCGTCCCCCAGCGTCAATCGCTTGACGCATTTCCTGATTTCTCTAAATTGTAGTGGCGAGAGTTGGCGAGCAAATGAACAACTCGTCACTCCACTACCGGTTCATTCCATCTTACTTATAAGATTTACGAAGGATGTCGAAGTATGGAAATGGGTACTGTTAAGTGGTTCAACAATGCCAAAGGGTTCGGTTTTATCTGCCCTGAGGGCGGCGGCGAAGACATTTTCGCCCATTACTCCACCATCCAGATGGATGGTTACAGAACGCTAAAAGCCGGACAAGCGGTTCGGTTTGATGTTCACCAGGGGCCAAAAGGTAACCACGCCAGCGTGATTGTCCCTGTTGAAGCTGAAGAAACAGAAACAGCCGCATAACTCTTTTGCTTCATTGTGTACATCCCGCCAGCAAAATGCCAGTCCTTCTGACTGGCATTTTTTTATCGCTACTCGCGCGCCAGGGCGTCTACCGGGTCCAGACGCGCCGCGTTGCGCGCCGGTAGCCAGCCAAACAGCACCCCAGTCAGCGTGGAGCATAAAAATGCGGTCAATAGCGCCAACGGCGAAAAACCGATCTCCCAGCCGGGTAAAAACAGCTGGAGAACAAAGGCGATCAGCAGCGAAAGCGTGACGCCCAGCGCCCCGCCGACCAGGCAAACCAACACCGCCTCGATCAAAAACTGCTGTAACACATCGCTGGCCCGCGCACCGACCGCCATACGGATACCGATCTCCCGCGTGCGCTCGGTGACTGAGACCAGCATAATGTTCATTACGCCAATTCCGCCGACCACCAGCGCAATCACCGCCACCAGCGTCAGAAACAGCTGTAATGTATGTGTGGTCCGTTCCGCCGTTTTCAAGACGCTGTCCATATTCCAGGTGAAAACATCTTTCTTACCGTGACGCAGTTCCAGTAGACGCAACAGCTGCTGCTCGGCAATCGAGCTGTCATAACCTTCATTCACCCGCACGGTGATGGAATTCAGCCACGACTGCCCCATCACCCGCCCGGCCATCGTGGTATAGGGTAACCAGACGCGCAGGATTTTGCTGCTGCCGAACATCGACTGTTTTTCATCCGCGACGCCGATCACCGTCGCCGGCATGTTGCCGACCAGAATGATCTCACCCACCACTTTCGCTTTGTGCGGAAACAGCTGTCGACGCGCGTTACTGTCGAGCACCACCACCTGCGCGCGGCTATTTAGCTGAAGCTCGTTAAAGGTATTTCCTTCGCTGAAGGTCATGCCGTAGACGTTAAAATACTGTGACCCTACGCCCTCGGCGCTGGCGGCAACGTCAATGTTATCAGCCCGCAGACGCAGGCTTTTTGATACCGCCGGGGTCGCCGAGCTGACCCAGGGCTGTTTCTGAATAGCCAACAGGTCATCGTACTTCAGAGACTGCTGATAGCGGGGATCGTCATCGCCGAAATCCTTGCCGGGATAAACATCAATGGTATTGGTACCGATAGCGCGAATATCGGCCAGCACCATCTGCTTCGCGGCATCGCCCACCACCACAATCGACACCACCGAGGCAATACCGATAATAATCCCGAGCATCGTCAGCAGCGTACGCATTTTATTCGCCGCCATCGCGCGCCAGGCCATAACCAGCGCTTCGCGAAAGCCGCTGCTGAACTGACGCCACGCCGATGGCTCAGCCGCCGTACGCTGACGCAGTACGCCGCCGTGGGCGGACCCCAGCGCGGGCGGATTACGCACGATTTCACCATCGTGTATTTCAATGACCCGTTCTGCCTGGGCCGCCACCTGCGGATCATGGGTGACGATAATCACCGTATGCCCCTGCGCTTTTAGCTGGTGAAGGATCCCCATGACCTCTTCGCCGGAGCGGCTGTCCAGCGCGCCGGTTGGCTCATCCGCGAGAATCACTTCCCCGCCGTTCATCAGGGCGCGGGCGATACTCACCCGCTGCTGCTGGCCGCCGGAGAGCTGCGAAGGCTGATATTCAGCTCTGTCGCCCAGTCCCAACCGAATCAGCAGCTCATGGGCCCGGGCCAGACGCGCTTTACGCTCCGCGCCGGCATAAACCGCCGGAACTTCGACGTTCTGCGCCGCGGTCAGATGCGATAGCAGGTGATAGCGCTGGAAAATAAAGCCGAAATGCTCCCGCCGCAGGCGCGCCAGCTCGTCGCCGTTGAGACGAGCCACGTCCGTTCCCGCGACCCGGTAGGTACCGCCGGTCGGTTTGTCCAGACAGCCGAGAATATTCATCAGCGTGGATTTGCCGGAGCCGGACGCCCCGACAATAGCCACCATTTCTCCTGCGGCAATGCTCAACGTAATGCCTTTCAGCACCTCAACGTTGCCCTCACCAGAAGGATAGCTGCGGCGAATATCACGCAGTTCCAGTAACGCCGTCATTTCGCCGCTCCGGCCGCACCTTCGCCGATAATCACTTCATCCCCCTCTTCCAGCCCTTTCACCACTGCCACATCGGTGTCGTTACGCGCGCCGATAACGATTTCACGCTCTTTAACTTCACCGGTACGCAGCAGACGCACGTGGTAGCGGTTATCGCCGATGGCTTCACCCAGCGCGCTCAGCGGGATGGTGATGACGTTTTTCACTTCCGAGAGCTGGATATGCACCTGGGCGGTCATTTCCAGACGCAGGATGCCCTGCGGGTTCGGCACTTCAAAACGGGCGTAGTAGAAAATCGCGTCATTGACCTTTTCGGGTGTCGGCAGGATATCCTTCAATGTCCCTTCATAGCGCGTCAGCGGATCGCCCAGCACGGTAAACCAGGCTTTTTGCCCCGGCTTCAGGTGAATCACGTCCGCTTCCGAGACCTGCGCCTTCACCAGCATAGTGCTGAGATCGGCTAGGGTTAAAATATTCGGCGCCTGCTGGGCGGCAATCACCGTCTGCCCCTGCAGGGTAGTGATTTGCGTCACTTCCCCTGACATCGGTGCCAAAATTTTGGTGTAGTCGAGGTTGGTTTTGGCCGTATCCAGGGTAGCCTGATTACGTTTGACCTGCGCTTCAATCGTACCGATTTGCGCCTCTTTGACCGCTAAGTCAGTCGCGGCGGTATCGAGGTCCTGGCGAGAGACTAACTGGCGCTGCGCCAGCTGCTGCTGGCGGGCCAACGTCGCCGCAGACAGTTTACGCTCCGCACGGGCCTGGTTGAGCTGCGCCCGCAGCTCCATCAGCGTCGCTTCAACTTCTTTAATCTGGTTTTCCGCCTGCTCGGGATCGATAACCCCCAGCAGTTGATCTTTTTTGACTTTGTCGCCAATCTCAACGCGCAGCATTTTTAGCTGTCCGCTAACCTGGGCTCCGACGTCAACTTTTTTTAACGCATCCAGCTTACCGGTCGCCAGCACGCTCTGCTGCAGGTCGCCTTTGCGTACAACCAGCGTCTGATATTGCGGCAGCGGCGCATTCAGAATTCGCCATCCCCAGACGGCGAGGGCCAGTACGACAATCGCCAGCAGCCACCATACTTTCCTGCGCTTTCCATTTAATTTCATAAAAATTCCTGATGTTTTAACCCGCAGAACCCGCAACAATTCTATCTAAATGCGGCAATAGAATAACGCGCATTTTTAGCTGCGCTTAATTTTTGTTTAACCAAAGTTGAAGGTCGCGCGGATCAAGGCATGCCGGGAGAGTTCCCGGCAGAGAGAGGTAAACGGCGGTCGGCGCTAATCCGCCCGCCCGCGCGCCAGCCATAGCACGCGGGAGAACATTTTTTTCAACAGCGCCGGAATGGCGTCAACCCCGCGACGCCCGGCCTCCATCGCCACTTCAATCGCCAGGTCCGGTTTTGACGAACGGTGGATCGCTTTGGTGATCACCCGCCGCATATTCATGGGAATATTCATCGGCAGCTGGGCCACCCGATGATAAACATCGTCGAAGCCCTGGCGGTACATAAAATGCTCCATATCCATCGCCGGTAGCGCGGTGAGATGGTCGCGCTCAAGCATTTTGTCGTCATTTAACAGCCCGCGAACGGTGGCGGCATATTTCTTCCCGGCCTCATCGCCGTCCACCAGCACGTGCCATTCAATACCCATTCGCCGGGCGAATTTGATAAGCGGTTTTAATCCCGACTGGGCAAACTCAATCACCTTCACCCCTTCTGCATCAAAATGGTGGCCGCACTGGCGAGCCAGCTCGTTGATAACCCAGGTTTCGGTCTCCCCTTCGACCAGCAGCCAGCAGCGGGCAAAGAGCGATGAAGCGCGGTTAAAGCGAATATGAAAAGCGATGCGCCGGCTGTCTTCGGCATTCATCCCGCCGGGACCCAGCCGCCAGGCAGATACCCGTGAAGATTCGCGCACCAGCCGGCAAACGTGCTCGACGGGCGTTAATGACAGCAGTTCGCCAGAGTTCGTCGTCGTCACCCGCTGCAGCGGCAGTAAATTAAGCAAATGCCAGGCTACAGAAAGCATAATCGGATGCAGACGGGTTTCCGGGTCCTCAATCAACAAGAGCGGCCGCGCATCGCGATCGAGTCTCACCGTACCTTTCGCCTGCAACAACGTAGAAAACAGTCCCAATAAAATCACCCGATGGCTGCGCCCGCCGGGCTTGTCGATCATCCTGTTAATGATGTCCAGGTAGCGCCAGTTGCGCTGTTCATCATGTGAATGACGGCGCATCAGGCGATGACGCGACTGTGCGCTGCTCTGCTCGGCAAAATAGTGCTCCAGCAATTGCACCATGGCCGACAGCCCCTGGCGGATCTGCCCATCGGTTAAATTTTGCGGATGATGCACCAGTTCTCGGGAGAGGAAATCAAGCTGGCGCGCGGTAATTTCGATCTGCGGCGAATGCGGAACAGTGCCGTTGTGGATCCGTCGCATAAAGCGGGCGTCGCGCAGCCGCAGAACCGGCATCAGCCGCACCAGGTGACGGGCGAGTTCATCAATATCGTCAAGCTCCAGCGCTTCCCCTTCACCATTAATAAAGCTACGCAGGGTCATTACGCTGTCGTCATCAGCAAGCTCCCCCTCGAGGCGATAGAAAACGCGCTGATAGCCGTCGTCGCAGGGCACCCAGCAGTTGCTGAGAGGGCGATAGCGTCGTACCCGATGACGGCCGGGTTCATTTTCACGGAAGGTCAAAATGATATGCAGATGATGCTCGCGCCCCTGAATATCGCCGGGCGGAAACCAAAAATCTTCCCGAACAAAATGATAAAGGTCAAACTCCGGCGACAGGAGTAGCGTCAGGGCATCCAGCAGGCTGGATTTACCCCAGGCATTTTCGCCAATCAGCACGTTATTTTGCTCAAGCATCAACGATAAACGGTTAATACCGCGAAAACCGACTATTTCGACGCGCTCAAGATGCATATGCCCTCCGCTCGGTGGCGACTATATCCTTCAGTTATCAGCAGTATAGCGAGGTGAGCATCAACATGACACCACAGGCGTATTATGAATCGCTATGGGGTGAAGAGCCGGAATGTGATGCGAGATATTTTACTTAATTGAGAAACGCATTCATCATCAAAAGTCGTTTTTTTAATCATTTTTGTTCTACACTTTTAAAAATTCCCATATAAAAAGGAATCCCAGCGCATTGTTCTATATCAAATTACATCAATTTATTTAACTGGTCCCAGAGTAGCGATCGTCCCTAGAATAGCGTCGCTTTATTCTAGTCGTCATTCTTTGTGGCGAAAATAAAGGCCGGCACGAAAACTCGTGCTCGTTTACGTTTTTATTGAGGTGGTTATGTTTAGAAAATTAGCAGCAGAATGCTTTGGTACATTCTGGCTGGTATTCGGTGGCTGCGGCAGCGCCGTTCTGGCTGCAGCGTTCCCGGAGCTGGGAATTGGTTTTGCCGGCGTCGCGCTGGCCTTCGGTTTAACCGTATTAACCATGGCCTATGCCGTTGGCCATATTTCCGGCGGGCATTTTAACCCGGCGGTGACTTTAGGTTTATGGGCGGGTGGTCGTTTCCCGGCCAAAGAGGTGATTGGTTATATTATCGCCCAGGTCGTCGGCGGTATTATCGCCGCCGCTATTCTGTATGTTGTCGCCAGCGGTAAAGCGGGCTTCGACGCCGCCGCTAGCGGGTTCGCATCGAACGGTTATGGCGAACATTCTCCGGGCGGTTTCTCCATGCTTTCCGCCATTGTGATTGAGATTGTCCTGACCTGCGGCTTCCTGCTGGTTATTCACGGCGCCACGGATAAAAACGCCCCTGCCGGCTTCGCCCCTATCGCCATTGGCCTGGCGCTGACGCTTATTCACCTGATCAGCATTCCGGTCACCAACACGTCGGTAAACCCGGCGCGTAGCACCGCGGTAGCGATTTTCCAGGGCGGCTGGGCGCTGCAGCAGCTGTGGCTATTCTGGGTAATGCCGATTATCGGCGGCATTCTCGGCGGCGTGCTCTACCGCACCCTGCTGGAAAAACGCAGCTAAGCTCCCACTATTCTCTTGAGGCCCGGTATCGCCGGGCCTTTCTTTTTTTCGACTACTTTACTCAGTCCGGCGATTTGGGTAGTGTCAGTGACGCTATTTTCACTCTGCAAGGATCGTGTCGTTCATGTTTTCGGGACTATTAATCATTCTGCTGCCGTTGGTCATAGGCTATCTTATTCCTCTTCATCGGCCATCAGCCCTTAAACTCATTACGCGACTTCTGAGCTGGATCGTCTACGTTATTCTCTTCTTTATGGGAATTAGCCTGGCCTTCATGGATAATCTGGCCAGCAACCTCCTGGCGATCCTTCATTATGCGGCGGTCAGCGTCGTTATTATTATGCTGTGCAATATTGCCGCCCTGATGTGGCTTGAACAGAAAATGCCCTGGCAAAATCATCATCGTCAGGAAAGATTACCCTCGCGTCTGGCAATGGCGCTGGAATCCCTTCAGCTATGCGGCGTGGTGCTTATTGGCTTCCTGATTGGTCTAAGCGGTCTCTCTTTTTTACAACACGCCACCGAGGCCAGCGAATATACGCTGATTTTCCTTTTGTTCCTCATCGGTATTCAACTGCGTAATAATGGCATGACGCTGCGGCAAATCGTTCTTAATCGCCGCGGCATGATTGTCGCGGTGGTGGTGATGGTCAGTTCATTACTGGGTGGCGTCATCAATGCCTTTATTCTTGACCTACCGCTAAAAACCGGTCTGGCCATGGCCTCCGGTTTTGGCTGGTATTCACTCTCCGGGATCCTGCTGACCGAATCCTATGGCCCGGTGATTGGCAGCGCGGCATTCTTTAACGATCTTGCCCGCGAGCTGCTGGCGATTATGCTTATCCCTGGTCTGGTGCGCCGCAGCCGTTCAACGGCGCTAGGCCTTTGCGGCGCGACATCAATGGACTTTACGCTGCCGGTACTGCAACGTTCAGGCGGGGTGGAGATTGTGCCGGCGGCCATCGTTCATGGCTTCATCCTCAGTCTGCTGGTGCCCATCTTGATGGCTTTCTTCTCCGCTTAATACCTACCTGGCGGTAGTCTCCTGCCGCCAATTTTGCGCTAAATCAATCTCCCTGTAAGTTGTATCAGAAATACCTTTTCTCTTCTCGCGCTCGGGCATAACCTTAAACATGTATCTTAAATATAACTTTAAAAAAGGTGTGACCATGTTTTGTGTGCAATGTGAACAAACCATCCGTACCCCGGCAGGGAACGGCTGCTCTTACGCGCAGGGTATGTGCGGGAAAACGGCCGAAACCTCCGATCTGCAGGATCTGTTGATTGCTTCTTTGCAGGGCCTCTCCGCATGGGCGCTTAAAGCCCGCGAATACGGCATCATCGACCACGACATCGATAGCTTCGCGCCGCGTGCTTTTTTTTCCACGCTGACCAACGTTAACTTCGACTCCCCGCGTATCGTTGGCTACGCCCGCGAGGCCATCACCCTGCGTGAAGCGCTGAAAGCCCAGTGCCTGAACATTGATGCCCACGCGACGGTTAACAACCCGATGGCCGATCTGCAGCTGGCGAGCGACGATCTGGGCGACCTGCAGCGCCAGGCGGCGGAATTCACCCCGAACAAAGACAAAGCGGCCATCGGCGAGAACATTCTCGGCCTGCGCCTGCTGTGCCTGTACGGCCTGAAAGGCGCTGCGGCTTATATGGAGCACGCGCACGTTCTGGGTCAGTACGACAACGCCATCTACGCCCAATACCATAAAATCATGGCGTGGCTAGGTACCTGGCCTGCCGATATGAACGCGCTGCTGGAATGTTCGATGGAAATCGGCCAGATGAACTTTAAGGTGATGAGCATCCTGGACGCCGGCGAGACCACCAAATATGGTCACCCCACCCCGACTCAGGTCAACGTCAAAGCGACCGAAGGCAAATGCATCCTGATTTCCGGCCATGACCTGAAAGATCTGTACAACCTGCTGGAGCAAACCGAAGGTACCGGGGTTAACGTCTACACCCACGGTGAAATGCTGCCGGCGCACGGTTACCCGGAACTGCGTAAATTCAAACATTTGATCGGTAACTACGGCAGCGGCTGGCAAAACCAGCAGGTCGAGTTCGCCCGCTTCCCTGGCCCGATTGTCATGACCTCAAACTGCATCATCGACCCAACCGTCGGCGCCTATGACGATCGTATCTGGACCCGCAGCATCGTCGGCTGGCCGGGCGTGAATCATCTGGAAGGCGAAGATTTCGCCCCGGTTATCGCCCAGGCGCAGCAAATGGCAGGATTCCCATACAGCGAGATCCCGCACCTGATCACCGTTGGCTTCGGTCGTCAGACCCTGCTGGGCGCGGCTGATACGCTGATCGACCTGGTGAGCCGTGAAAAACTGCGTCATATCTTCCTGGTGGGCGGTTGCGACGGGGCGCGCGGCGAACGTAACTACTTCACCGATTTCGCTACCAGCGTACCGGATGACTGCCTGATCCTGACCCTGGCCTGCGGCAAGTACCGTTTCAACAAACTGGATTTCGGCGATATCGAAGGTCTGCCGCGTCTGGTCGATGCAGGTCAGTGTAACGACGCTTACTCCGCCATCATCCTGGCGGTCACGCTGGCGGAAAAATTGGGCTGCGGCGTCAATGACCTGCCGCTATCGCTGGTCCTTTCCTGGTTCGAGCAAAAAGCGATTGTCATCCTGCTGACCCTGCTCTCGCTGGGCGTGAAAAACATCGTCACCGGCCCGACGGCGCCAGGTTTCTTCACGCCGGACTTGCTGGCCGTTCTCAACGAGAAATTCGGTCTGCGTTCGGTGACCACCGTTGAAGAAGACATGAAGCAGCTGCTGAGCGCGTAAGGAGTAAAAGTATGACTTTGCCAACTCATCAGTGCCCATGGCGGATGCAGGTTCATCACATCCATCAGGAAACGCCGGATGTCCGGACAATTTCGTTGCTCTGCCACGACTATTATCCGTACCGTGCCGGGCAGTATGCACTGGTTAGCGTACGTAATTCAGCGGAGACGCTGCGTGCTTACACCATTTCATCGACGCCGGGAGTAAGCGAGTACATCACGCTGACCATCCGTCGGATTGACGATGGCGCAGGCTCACAGTGGCTGACCCGCGACGTGAAGCGCGGCGACTATATCTGGCTGTCCGATGCCATGGGTGAATTTACCTGTGAAGATAAGGCTGAAGATAAGTTCCTGATGCTGGCTGCTGGCTGCGGCGTTACGCCGATCATGTCAATGCGTCGCTGGCTGGCGAAATATCGCCCGCAGGCTGATGTGCAGGTGATTTTTAACGTGCGTTCCCCCCAGGATGTCATTTTCGCTGAGGAATGGCGTCAGTATCCGGTGACGCTGGTGGCGGAAAATCACGCCACCCACGGTTTTGTGGCAGGACGTTTAACGACTGAACTGCTGCAAAGCGTGCCGGATCTGGCATCGCGTACCGTGATGACCTGCGGCCCGGCGCCGTATATGGCGTGGGTTGAGCAGGAAGTGAAAGCGCTGGGCGTGACGCGCTTCTTCAAAGAGGAGTTCTTTACGCCGGTAGCCGAGGCCGCTACCAGCGGCATGAAGTTCACCAAACTGCAGCCAGCGAAAGCGTTCTATGCGCCGGTCGGCGCCACGCTGCTCGAGGCGCTGGAAAGTAACAAAGTGCCGGTTACCGTTGCCTGTCGCGCAGGCGTCTGCGGCTGCTGCAAAACGAAAGTAGTTTCCGGCGAATATACCGTCAGCAGTACCATGACGTTAACCGATGCGGAAATCGCTGAAGGCTACGTGCTGGCCTGCTCCTGCCATCCGCAGGGGGATCTGGTACTGGCTTAACCATCAACTGCCGGATGGCGCAGCGCCATCCGGCTCTCTTTACCGCCAGGCCGAATTTCCGGCGATGGTATAGCGCCCCGCTCCCAAAAAAGCGACCGCCAGCGCACCCACGAAAAAAAAGACCAGGCTCTCAATCGCCCACGCGCCGACCGCATCCAGCGCGAAGGTTTTGCCCGTGCCGACCATCAGCCAGGCGACGACCATCGTAAAAGCCAGCACCAGCGCCGCCGGACGGGTAAGAATTCCCAGGATCAGCAGGCAAGGCGCAACCACCTCGCCCACTAATACCCCATAAGCGATAAAACCCGGCAATCCTTTTGCTACCAGCATATTGCTGATTCCCCCTACGCCATCAAATAGCTTGTGTAATCCGTGAAACAGCATCAGTCCGCCGACGGCAAGTCGTAACAAGAGTTTGCCGAAATCGTCATGAGACAGTAGTTTATTAACAGCATTTAACAGCGATTTAACCATTTGAAATGATTCCTGTTTACCACTTTATGTGAGCACAGATTATGCGGAGTTTTCGCTGAAAAAAACCAGAGGAAAATGAGGGGTGAAAGCGAGCGTAACCGGCAGTTTCATCTAAGCTTGTAAGCGTTATCACAAAAAGGAGATGGAGAACCATGAAACAAACCGTGGCGGCATACATTGCCAAAACTCTTGAACAGGCTGGCGTTAAACGTATTTGGGGCGTAACCGGGGATTCTCTTAACGGCTTAAGCGATAGCCTGAACCGCATGGGGACCATCGACTGGATGCCCACGCGCCACGAAGAAGTGGCCGCCTTTGCCGCCGGAGCGGAGGCCCAGCTTACCGGCGAACTGGCGGTCTGCGCCGGTTCCTGCGGGCCGGGCAACCTACACCTGATTAACGGCCTTTTCGACTGCCACCGCAATCACGTTCCGGTTCTGGCTATCGCCGCCCATATTCCTTCCAGCGAAATCGGCAGCGGCTATTTTCAGGAAACGCACCCGCAGGAGCTGTTCCGCGAATGCAGCCACTACTGCGAACTGGTCTCATCCCCGGAACAAATTCCGCAGGTGCTGGCCATCGCCATGCGCAAAGCCGTAATTAACCGCGGCGTCTCGGTAGTGGTACTCCCCGGTGACGTTGCGCTAAAAGCCGCGCCGGAAAGCGCCAGCAGCCACTGGTATCACGCACCGCTGCCGCAGGTGACGCCAGCGGAAGAAGAGCTGAAGAAGCTGGCCCAGCTGCTGCGCTATTCCAGCAACATCGCCCTGATGTGCGGTAGCGGCTGCGCCGGGGCGCATAAAGAGCTGGTGGCGTTCGCCGAGAAGCTCAAAGCGCCTATCGTTCATGCGTTGCGCGGCAAAGAGCACGTTGAATACGACAATCCTTATGATGTGGGGATGACCGGGTTGATTGGCTTCTCCTCCGGCTTCCACACCATGATGAACGCCGACACCCTGGTCCTGCTCGGCACCCAGTTCCCCTATCGCGCCTTCTATCCGACGGATGCCAAAATCATTCAGATTGATATCAATCCCGGCAGTATTGGCGCCCACAGTAAAGTGGATATGGCGCTGGTAGGCGATATCAAATCCACCCTCAGCGCGCTGCTGCCGCTTCTCGAAGAGAAAACCGACCGCAAGTTCCTCGATAAAGCGCTGGAACACTATCGCGACGCGCGTAAAGGGCTCGACGATCTGGCCAAGCCCAGCGACAAAACGCTTCATCCGCAGTATCTGGCGCAGCGCATTAGCCACTTTGCCGACGAGGACGCCATTTTTACCTGTGACGTGGGTACGCCGACCGTCTGGGCCGCGCGCTATCTACAGATGAACGGCAAGCGCCGCCTGCTCGGCTCCTTCAACCATGGTTCAATGGCCAACGCCATGCCGCAGGCCATCGGCGCAAAAGCCACGGCACCTGACCGCCAGGTCGTGGCAATGTGCGGCGACGGCGGCTTTAGCATGCTGATGGGGGATTTTCTCTCGCTGGCGCAAATGAAGCTGCCGGTGAAGATCGTTATCTTCAATAATAGCGTACTGGGCTTCGTGGCGATGGAGATGAAGGCCGGGGGCTATCTGACAGACGGCACCGAGCTGCACGCCACCAACTTTGCCCGCATCGCCGAAGCGTGTGGTATCAAGGGCATACGCGTTGAGCGCGCGTCAGAGGTTGATGAAGCGCTGCAAACCGCTTTCGCTACCGATGGCCCGGTACTGGTGGATGTGGTCGTCGCCAGTGAAGAGCTGGCGATGCCGCCGCAAATCAAGCTGGAGCAAGCCAAAGGTTTCAGCCTGTATATGCTGCGCGCGATTATCAGCGGCCGCGGCGACGAGGTTATTGAACTGGCGAAAACCAACTGGCTAAGGTAAAAATATCCTTTTCAATTCATACACAAAATCTTTCGTGGTGCTTCAAGGCGGCAAGCTCGAAAATCCCCGGAAGCATAGATAACTATGTGACCGGGGTTTGAGGGTGCAGTCAACGCAGAGGCTGCGCGAAAGATGAAGTGTACAAGGATATGACATGATTGATTTACGCAGTGATACCGTTACCCGCCCGGGCCGCGCCATGCTGGAAGCCATGATGGCCGCCCCGGTTGGGGATGACGTGTATGGCGATGACCCGACCGTTAACGAACTCCAGCGCTTTGCCGCCGAGCTGGCGGGCAAAGAAGCCGCGATCTTCTTGCCCACCGGCACCCAGGCCAACCTGGTCGCCCTGCTCAGCCACTGCCAGCGCGGCGAAGAGTATATCGTCGGCCAGGGCGCGCATAACTATCTCTATGAAGCCGGCGGCGCGGCCGTACTTGGCAGCATCCAACCGCAGCCCATCGACGCCGCAGCGGATGGCTCCCTGCCTCTGGACAAAGTCGCGGCCAAAATCAAACCGGACGATATTCATTTCGCGCCCACCCGCCTGCTGTCGCTGGAAAATACCCATAACGGCAAAGTGCTGCCGCGTGAATATCTGAAAGAAGCCTGGGAATTTACGCGCCAGCGCGGCCTCGGGCTGCACGTGGACGGCGCGCGTATTTTTAACGCTGTCGTGGACTACGGCTGCGAGCTGCGCGATATCACCCGATACTGCGATTCTTTCACCATCTGTCTGTCCAAAGGTCTCGGCGCGCCGGTAGGCTCACTGCTGGTGGGGAGCGAAGAGTATATTCGCCGCGCGATCCGCTGGCGGAAAATGGTCGGCGGCGGAATGCGTCAGGCCGGGATTCTGGCGGCTGCTGGCCTGTATGCCTTGCAGAACAACGTCGCGCGCTTAAAAGAGGATCACGACAACGCCGCGTGGATGGCGGAGCAGCTGCGCGCCGTTGGCGCCGAGGTGACACGTCATGATACCAATATGCTGTTTGTTCGCGTTGGTGAAGAGCGCGCCGCCGCGCTGGGCGAGTATCTGCGCGAACGCGGGGTGCTGATCAACGCCTCGCCCATCGTGCGCCTGGTGACGCATATTGACGTTAACCGTCAGCAGCTCGCCGAGGTAGTTAACCACTGGCAGGCATTTTTAAACCGTTAAGGAGTCCGGCGTGTCGCAGCGAATTCTGGTGCTTGGCGCCAGCGGTTATATCGGCCAGCATCTGGTGAAACGACTCAGCGAGCAGGGCTTCACCGTTCTGGCGGCGGCACGCCATATCGACAGGCTTAAAAAGCAGCATCTCCCCGGCGTCGAGTGCTATTCGCTCGATTTAAACCAGCCGGACACGCTACCCGCCCTGCTGGCGCAGGCTGACACTCTTTACTATCTGGTGCATGGGATGGGCGAAGGCGGCGACTTTATCCGCCACGAGCGGCAGGTCGCGCTCAACGTTCGCGACGCGCTGCGCGAAACACCGGTGAACGAAGTCATCTTTCTCAGTTCCTTACAAGTGGCGGAGCAGGAGCAATCCGATCATCTGCGCGCTCGCCAGATCACCGGCGATCTGCTGCGCGAATCGGGCGTCCCGGTGGCGGAAGTTCGCGCCGGCATTATCGTCGGCGCCGGTTCCGCCGCCTTCGAAGTGATGCGCGATATGGTTTACAACCTGCCGGTGCTGACGCCGCCGCGCTGGGTACGTTCGCGTACTACGCCGATTGCGCTGGAAAATTTGCTCTACTATCTGCTGCGGTTGCTTGACCATCCGTCCCACGAGCATCGGGTATTTGAAGCTGCCGGGCCGGAAACGTTAAGCTATCAGCAGCAGTTTATCCGCTTTATGGCGGTCAGCGGCAAACGACGCCCGCTGATCCCCATCCCTTTCCCGACCCGCTGGATTTCAGTGTGGTTTCTTAACATGATTACCTCGGTGCCGCCAACCACGGCCAAAGCCCTGATTCAGGGGCTAAAGCACGATCTGATCGCCGACGATCGCGCCCTGCGGGCCTTAATTCCTCAACCGCTTATCGCATTTGATGAGGCGGTGCGCCGCACGCTTAAAGAAGAGGAGCAGTTGGTGAACTCCAGCGACTGGGGCTACGATGCGCAGGCCTTCGCCCGCTGGCGGCCAGAGTACGGCTACTACCCGAAACAGGCGGGCTATACCGTTAACACTTCCGCAAGCCTTGCCGCGCTGTGGGAGGTGGTCAACCAAATCGGCGGCAAAGAGGGCTATTTCTTCGGTAATGTTCTGTGGAAAACGCGCGGGGCGATGGACCTGCTGGTCGGTCATCGGCTGGCAAAAGGTCGTCCGGA
Organism: Klebsiella sp. BDA134-6; assembly: GCF_015601345.1. Classification (NCBI taxonomy): domain Bacteria; kingdom Pseudomonadati; phylum Pseudomonadota; class Gammaproteobacteria; order Enterobacterales; family Enterobacteriaceae; genus Klebsiella; species Klebsiella sp. BDA134-6. The sequence goes on along the minus strand of NZ_CP064784.1, from coordinate 1,957,758 downwards.
AAAGGCGTATCTGCAAACCGGCGATGCGGTAGACAGCTGGAAAGTAATTATCGTCGAACCGGAAAAGCAGCTGACGCTGTTATTCGGCATGAAAGCGCCCGGCCTTGGCCGCCTGAGCTTTACCCTGCGCGATAAAGGCGATCATCGCGAGCTGGACGTGCGCGCCTGGTGGCACCCGCACGGTATGCCGGGGCTTTTCTACTGGCTGCTGATGATCCCGGCGCATCTGTTTATTTTTCGCGGTATGGCGCGACGCATCGCGCACCTGGCGGAGCAAATCACCATCAAATAGAGTATAGGTGCAGAATTCTTTCATGATTCTCATTGCATCACAGTCAGAATCACGGAAAAATGCGCACGAAATTCTTTTGTTTAACAGTGGATCGATATGAAGGTACTGGTTACCGGTGCGACCAGCGGATTGGGCCGCAACGCGGTGGAATATCTGCGTAACAGGGGCATTAGCGTCAGAGCGACCGGGCGAAACGAAGCGATGGGTAAGCTTCTGAGCAAAATGGGCGCAGAGTTCGTCCCTGCGGACTTAACCGAGCTGGTCTCTTCACAGGCCAAAGTGATGCTCGCCGGTATCGACACCCTGTGGCACTGTTCCAGCTTTACCTCGCCGTGGGGCACCCAACAGGCCTTCGATTTAGCTAACGTCCGCGCGACTCGCCGTCTCGGCGAGTGGTCGGTTGCCTGGGGCGTGCGCAACTTCGTGCACATCTCTTCACCGTCGCTCTATTTTGATTATCACCATCATCGCGATGTTAAGGAAGATTTTCGCCCGCAGCGTTTCGCCAACGAATTCGCCCGCAGCAAAGCGGCAAGTGAAGATGTGATCCATCTTCTGGCGCAGGCCAACCCGAATACCCGTTTTACGATCCTGCGGCCGCAGAGCCTGTTTGGTCCGCATGATAAAGTGTTTATCCCACGGCTGGCGCAAATGATGCAGCACTACGGCAGCGTTCTGTTGCCGCGCGGCGGCAGCGCGCTGGTGGATATGACCTACTATGAAAACGCGGTACACGCGATGTGGCTCGCCAGCCAGCCCCAGTGCGACCTCCTGCCCTCGGCCCGCGCGTACAACATTACTAACGGCGAACCGCAAACCCTGCACAGCATCGTACAGAAACTCATTGATGAGCTGGGAATAAAGTGCCGCATCCGTTCGGTCCCTTACCCGATGCTGGATATTATTGCCCGCAGCATGGAGCGCTTTGGCAATAAGTCAGCTAAAGAGCCCGCCTTTACCCACTACGGCGTCTCTAAGCTGAACTTTGATTTCACCCTTGATATCTCCCGCGCCCAGCAGGAGCTAGGCTACCGGCCGGTTGTCACGATGGATGAGGGCATTATCCGTACCGCCGCCTGGTTGAAGGACCACGGTAAGCTGCACTATTAACCCCGGCCATACTTTTCCAGCAGCGCTTCGGCTATCGCCAGGGTTTGGGCATCAGCAACCCCGTCCCAGCGCTCGGGGCGGAAGTGCATCTGGAAAGCCATAATGACCCGCTTCTGCTGCGCAGGGGTCATGTCCGGCGTCACCTGATAGCCGTAGCGAGACAGCACGTCCAGCAGCGCTGCGGCGTCGACTGGCTCGTATGACGGGCGCCCCTGCAGATAAAACGCCACGCGCCGGGCATCCGGCCATGCGCCAATTCCCTGTTCGGCCAGCCTGCGCCACGGGAACAGCGGCCCCGGATCGTCTTTACGCTGCGGGGCGATGTCCGCATGGGCGACCACGTTCTGCGGCGCGATATGGTAGCGGGCGATAATGTCTTTCGCCAACGGGATCAGAGCGTCAATTTGCGCCGGATTAAACGGCGTGAAGCTTTTGCCCCCGGCCGTTTTTTGCCAGCCGCGATTCTCCAGCTCAATACCAATCGAGGTATCGTTAATACGCGTGCTGCCGCGCCAGAAGCTGACGCCCGCATGCCAGGCCAGATCCTCTTCCGGCACCAGCTGCCAGATCCGCGGTTTGCCTCCGTGCAGCGGCGGTATCTCCGGGATCAGGTAGTGAGAGCTCACCTGGTTATCCGTCAGCGTCGCCAGCGAAACGTCGAAATCATCGGCGGTGTAGTGGATCACCAATACTTTGATGCGCGGATAAGCCGCCTGCGCCGGGTGGCGCGTATCCAACTGATAGCCGTCGCGATCGATAATGCCCTTTTCCGTCGCGCAGCCCGCCAGCAGCAGCGCCAGCAGGACGCCTGCCCGGCAAATTCTCATCGGCGGGTCTTCACCGCAGTGCCGCTAACGCTGACCATCAGCATGCTGCTATCTTTACCGACGGTTTCGTAGTCAATATCAATGCCGACCACCGCATTGGCGCCCAGCGCCTTCGCCTGCTCGCTCAGTTCTTCAAAGGCGATTTCACGGGCTTTACGCAGCTCCTTTTCATAGGCGCCGGAACGACCGCCGACGATGTCGCGGATACTGGCGAAAAAATCGCGGAATACGTTGGCGCCGAGAATCGCTTCCCCGGTGACGACGCCGCAGTATTCGATGATGGGTTGACCTTCGAGGGTTGGCGTAGTTGAAAATTGCATGTTCAAACTCCTTCTTTAGCGTTCAATGCGTTAGCTCTCAGGGTCAAGCACAATCCCTATCTGATACACTATGCTTGTACAGATATTCTAACGTAGTGAGCTCATAAGGAAATCATCATGCGCTACAAAGTTCTTGCATTAGTCCTCCCCTGCGCGCTGGCGCTCAGCGCCTGTACTACCGTCACGCCTGCCTACAAAGATAACGGCACCCGCAGCGGCCCCTGCATCGAAGGCGGCCCGGATGACGTGGCGCAGAAGTTTTATGACTATCAGGTGCAGCATCGCAACAGCGATTTAACCGCGCTGCGTCCGTACCTGAGTGACGGTCTGGCAAAACTGCTGAATGACGCGCGTCAGGACCCGTCTAACAACGCCCTGCTGCAGTCAAACCTGTTCTCAAGCAGCACAACGCCCGCCGACAGTGCCGATGTCGCCAGCGCCTCGACCATCCCTAATCGCGACGCGCGCAATATTCCCCTGCGCGTGGAGCTGAAACAGGGCACTCAAAGCTGGAAAGACGAAGTGCTGATGATTCAGGAAGGCCAGTGCTGGGCCGTGGATGACGTGCGCTACCTCGGCAACAACGCCCATGCGCCGGCGGGCTCCCTGCGTCAGAGTCTCGAAAAACGCTAATCTGGGCACTAGTCCGCTCAGGCCGAATGAAATAACCCCGGTAAAATGTCGGCATTTCCGCTGGTAATGCCGACATTGACTTCTCCCACCTTCACGAAGCCATATTTTGTGCTAAATTTAAATGTAAACATGGTTTACATTTAACTTTTAACGCATAAATATTGCATAACTATTCTGCCAAAGGTACTATTTGCGGCCTCAATTGCTATATGTATCAGACTGCCCAGATGAGCATTAAATTAAACGGCATTAATTGCTTCTACGGCGCGCACCAGGCGCTGTTCGACATCACGCTGGATTGCCCGCAGGGGGAAACGCTGGTGCTGCTCGGCCCAAGCGGTGCCGGTAAAAGCTCGCTGCTGCGCGTCCTCAATCTGCTGGAGATGCCGCGTTCCGGTACGCTGCATATCGCCGGAAATCATTTCGACTTTACCAGAGCGCCTTCTGACAAAGCCATTCGCGAGCTGCGCCAGAACGTGGGTATGGTTTTCCAACAGTACAATCTGTGGCCGCATCTGACCGTGCAGCAAAATCTGATTGAAGCTCCCTGCCGCGTGCTCGGTTTGAACAAAGATCAGGCTTTAGCCCGCGCTGAAAAGCTGCTCGAACGTCTGCGCCTGAAACCCTATAGCGATCGCTACCCGCTGCATCTTTCCGGTGGCCAGCAGCAGCGTGTGGCCATTGCCCGCGCCCTGATGATGGAACCGCAGGTTCTGCTGTTCGATGAACCCACGGCAGCGCTCGATCCAGAAATCACCGCCCAGATCGTCAGTATTATCCGCGAACTGGCTGAAACCGGCATTACGCAGGTTATCGTCACCCACGAAGTGGAAGTGGCGCGCAAAACAGCCAGCCGCGTGGTCTATATGGAAAATGGCCATATCGTTGAACAAGGTGATGCAGGCTGCTTTGCGCATCCGCAGACCGACGCGTTTAAAAACTATCTTTCACATTGATGTTTTCGGGGAAATGACGATGAAAAAAGTACTGATTGCCGCTCTTCTTGCGGGCATGAGCCTCTCCGCTACCGCAGCCCAGACCATTCGTTTCGCCACCGAGGCTTCCTACCCTCCGTTTGAATCGATCGATGCCAATAACAAAATTGTCGGCTTTGACGTCGATCTGGCGAACGCCCTGTGTAAAGAAATTGATGCGACCTGCACCTTTACCAACCAGGCCTTCGATAGCCTGATCCCCAGCCTGAAGTTCCGTCGTTTCGATGCGGTCATGGCCGGGATGGACATCACTCCTGAGCGTGAAAAGCAGGTGCTGTTCACCACCCCATACTATGAGAACTCTGCGCTGTTCGTCGGCCAGCAGGGTAAATTCACCAGCATTGATGCCCTGAAGGGTAAAAAAGTCGGCGTGCAGAACGGCACGACTCATCAGAAATTCATCACCGACAAACACCCGGAAATCACTACCGTTCCTTACGACAGCTACCAGAATGCGAAGCTGGACCTGCAGAACGGCCGTATTGACGCGGTATTCGGCGATACCGCCGTAGTGACCGAATGGCTGAAGAGCAATCCGAAGCTGGCCGCGGTGGGCGACAAGGTTACCGATAAAGACTACTTCGGCACCGGTCTCGGCATTGCGCTACGCCAGGGCAATACCGAACTGCAGCAGAAATTTAACGCTGCGCTGGAAAAAGTAAAAAGCGATGGGACTTACCAGTCTATCTATAACAAATGGTTCCAGAAGTAACGCTGAATGAACGAATTTTTTCCATTAGCAAGCGCCGCCGGGATGACCGTCGGCCTTGCCGTTTGCGCCCTGATCATCGGCCTGGTGCTGGCGATGCTGTTTGCCGTCCTCGAGTCGGTGAAGCTGCGCCCGGTCGCCTGGCTCGCAACCGGCATTGTCACCCTTTTACGCGGACTACCGGAAATTCTGGTGGTTCTGTTTATCTATTTTGGTTCCTCACAGCTGCTGCTGACCCTCTCTGACGGCTTTACGATCAATCTCGGCTTTGTGCAGATCCCGGTACAGATGCAGATTGAAAATTTTGACGTCAGCCCGTTCCTCTGCGGAGCTATCGCGCTTTCTCTGCTGTATGCCGCTTACGCATCGCAGACCCTGCGCGGAGCGCTAAAGGCTGTTCCGCAAGGGCAATGGGAATCCGGCCAGGCGCTGGGACTATCGAAAGCCGCTATTTTCTTTCGCTTAGTGATGCCGCAAATGTGGCGTCACGCGCTGCCGGGTCTCGGTAACCAGTGGCTGGTGCTGCTGAAGGATACCGCGCTGGTGAGCCTGATCAGCGTCAACGACCTGATGCTGCAAACCAAAAGCATCGCCACCCGTACCCAGGAGCCGTTTAACTGGTATATCATCGCGGCGGCAATCTATCTGGTCATCACCCTGTTGAGTCAATACATCCTGAAACGTATTGACCAGCGTGCGACGCGCTTCGAACGGAGACCGGGCTGATGCTTGATTACTTACCCGAACTGCTAAAAGGGCTGCATACCAGCCTGACGCTGACGGCGGCCTCTATCGTCGTGGCGCTGATTCTGTCGCTGATCTTTACCATTATCCTGACGCTAAAAACGCCGGTGCTGGTGTGGATCGTGCGCGGCTATATCACGCTGTTTACCGGCACGCCGCTGCTGGTGCAGATCTTCCTGATTTACTACGGCCCGGGACAGTTCCCGTCGCTGCAGGAGTATCCGGTACTTTGGCATCTGATTTCCGAGCCCTGGCTCTGCGCGCTGATCGCTCTTTCTCTCAATAGCGCCGCCTATACCACGCAGCTGTTTCATGGCGCCATTCGCGCCATCCCGGATGGACAGTGGCAATCCTGCGGCGCGCTGGGAATGAGCAAGAAAGATACCCTGGCGATCCTGCTGCCGTACGCCTTTAAACGCGCCCTCTCCTCCTACTCCAACGAAGTGGTGCTGGTGTTCAAGAGTACGTCTCTGGCCTACACCATTACCCTGATGGAAGTGATGGGTCACAGCCAGCTGCTCTATGGGCGTACCTATGATGTGATGGTGTTCGGCGCCGCCGGTATTGTCTACCTGGTGGTCAACGGCCTGCTGACGCTGCTGATGCGCCTGATTGAACATAAAGCGCTGGCGTTTGAGCGACGTAATTAAAATCGCATAAGTAGCCAGACCAAGACGGATAAGTTCACTGAATTATCCGTCTTTTTTTAAATTAATAAAAATAATCATTCATCTTTATTGAATACAAATTCATTTGATGGCATTGTTAGACCCAGCCGCAGACACGGCACAACATCATAAGATTGACCGACGGGAGTTCCACAATGAAAAAGTTAGTTATGGCCGCACTGCTTAGCTCTTTCGCCTTTGGCGCCGCTGCCGCAGAAAAAATCAGCTTTGGCGTTTCCGCAACTTACCCACCGTTTGAATCCATGGACGCCAATAACCAAATCGCCGGTTTCGATATCGACCTGGCGAACGCGCTGTGCAAACAGATGCAAGCCGAGTGTACTTTTACCAACCATGCTTTCGACAGCCTGATCCCGGCGCTCAAATTTAAGAAATATGATGCGGTCATTTCCGGTATGGATATTACCCCTGAGCGCAGCAAGCAGGTGGCGTTTACCGACCCGTACTACGCCAACTCCGCGCTGGTTATCTCGAAGAAAGATGCCTTCCACTCTTTTGACGATCTGAAAGGCAAGCGCATCGGGATGGAAAACGGCACCACGCACCAGAAATACCTCCAGGATAAACATCCTGAGGTGAAAACCGTGGCTTACGATAGCTACCAGAATGCGTTTATCGACCTGAAAAATGGTCGTATTGATGGAGTGTTTGGCGATACCGCCGTGGTCAACGAGTGGCTGAAAACCAACCCGCAGCTGGGCGCGGCGACGCCAAAAGTGACCGACGCGCAGTACTTCGGCACCGGCCTCGGCATTGCGGTACGCCCGGATAACAAAGCGCTGCTGGAAAAACTGAACGCCGCGCTGAAGGCGATTAAAGCCGACGGCACTTACGACAAAATCAGCAAGCAGTGGTTCCCGGAGTAAGCATTTCCCGAAGGCGGCGCTTCACGCGCCTGTCCGGGCTACCGGCCTACAGACAGCCGTGGTCCCGTAGCCCGGTCAAGGCAGCGCGGCCCGGGAAGCAGCCGCACCGAAGCATCACTCCCAGTGCATTCCCCGGGTTGCGGCGTAAACGCCCTACCCGGGCTACCGGTTAGCGGACGGCGGTAAACCGGTATCCCAATCGGCCAATCCGCAACCTTACACCGGCAGGGTAAACTGGAAACAGGCCCCTACCGGCGCATCAAGCAGGCGAATATCGCCGCCGTGGAGCTGCAGCATCCGTCGCACAATCATCAACCCCAATCCTCCTCGTGATGCGCTTTGCGCGCCAGGCTCCAGCACCGAAGGCCTTTCGAACAGCGTTGCCCGCAGCTCACTGCCGATGCCCGGCCCGCTATCGGCCACCTCAACGATAAACTCCGGTCCTGAGCGACGCGCCGCCAGGCGGATAAGCCCGCCTTCCGGCGTATGGCGAATGGCGTTATCGAGCAGATTAGTCAGCACCCGCTCAATCATCGAGAGATCCGCGGTTATCGGCGGTAGCCCGGTGGCCAGCTCCAGCCGTAGACCGATATTGCGCGTCGCGATTGGCAGGTCGAATTTTTGCGCCACATCCTGCACCAGCTCGGCCAGTACGAAGGTTTCCGGCTGCAGCTTAATCCCGCCGTGCTCCAGGCGAGCCAGCTCAAAAAGCTGCTGAGACAGATGGCGGACTTTGTTGCCCTGACGTAGGGCGATATTCAGATACTGCTTATTCTCCTCCATCGTCAGGCGATCGGCCTTCAGGCTTAACGTTTCCAGATATCCCAGCAAAGAGGTAAGCGGCGTGCGTAAATCGTGGGAGATATTGGCGACAAATTCCCGCCGCTGACGATCGCTGTCAGCCAGACGATCCCACTGCCCGGCAATCTGGCGGGCCAGTTCAATAAAGCGATTATGCAGCACAGCCACTTCATTTCCGGGGTTCGCCTCCGGGGTTTGCGCCGCCAGCGCCTTGATCGCATGAATACTGTCCTGGCTGTCGGTTGCCACCAGCGCGGTGAGCTGACGCACCGGGCGCGTTACCCAGAACCAGGCAAGCCAGCCAGCCAGCCCGCCGAGAACGGCCACCAGCAGCAGAGTCCACAGCAGCAGGCTCCACAAGGTTTTCTGCCAGGCGCTCGCCGCCAGTTCATTAAAGGTTTCACCCTGCAGGATAATGTAGAGATAGCCGCGCAGCTGGCCGTCCTGGCGCAGCGGCGCGACGCTAAACACCTTTTGCTTATCAAGGCTGCGCGGATCGTCGCCGTACACCGGCCAGGCGCCGCCGGAAAGAAACGTTTGCACCGGCGCCAGATCGATGCGCTGACGCTTAATATGCCCCGGCGGCGCGGCGTCGGCCAGCAGCTCGCCGTCGGGCGAAAGCAGATACAGCTCCACGCTGGGATTAAAGGTCATCAGCCGGTCAAAAAGCGGCTTCAGCATCCGGCGATCAACCTGCCCCTGAGCGTCCAGCAGCGGCTCGCGGGCGGCGATCTGCTGCGCCAGCCCGGCGGAGAGACGCTGGACCATGACATTGCCGTACTGCGCGCTGCTGTACAGCTGGATCAGACAAACGGCTATGGCACAGAGCAGCAGCAGTGAGGTAAACACCAGCGCCAGGCGCTGGCTGAGGCTGAGACGGCGGATCATGGCTGCGCCTCTTTGCGCTCCACGGCAAATTTATAGCCTTTTCCCCAGACGGTCAGAATGATGTCCGGCTCCGCCGGGTCGCGCTCAATTTTGGTACGCAGGCGGTTGATATGGGTATTGACCGTATGCTCATAGCCGTCGTGCTGATAGCCCCACACCCGATCGAGCAGCTCAAGGCGGGAAAAGACCTCCCCCGGATGGCGGGCAAAGTAGTAGAGCAGATCGAACTCACGCGGGGTCAGATCCACCGTCTCGCCGCGCAGCTTAACCTCGCGCGACAAGGGGTCAATGCTTAAACCATGGCTAACGATACGACCGACATCCATCAGCAGATTCTGCCCCATCGCCTCCTGACGACGGAACACCGCTTTAACCCGGGCGGTCAGTTCGAGAATCGAAAACGGTTTGGCCAGGTAATCATCCGCTCCCATCTCCAGCCCCTGTACCCGCTGGGTTTCGCTGGCGCGAGCGCTGATAATAATCACCGGCAGATAGCGGGTTTGCTGACGAATGCGGCGACAAATTTCCAGACCGTCGACGCCCGGTAGCATCAGGTCGAGGATCACCGCATCCCAAAGCTCTTTTTCCAGCAGGCGCAGGGCCTGCGCCCCGTCTGCCACGTGGACTATCTGATAGCCCTCATCCAGCAGATTCAGGCGCAGCAGCGCGGCGATATCTTCATCATCTTCAACCAACAGGATTTTTTTTGCCACCGGCAGCACTCCGCTATTCTTACGTTCTGATTAGCCAAGCTTACCCGATCTTCAGCACCTGAAGAGTTCACATTTTGTTTATACTTCGCGAACCAGCAGGGTCAGCACCTCATAATGGGCGGTGTGGGGGAACATATCGAACAGCTGGACGCACTCAATACGATAACCGCTCAAGCGAGCAATATCTTTCGCCATCGTCCGGGCGCTGCAGCTGGAATAGATAATAAACTCCGGCGCCATACGGCTTAAATACGCGCATAGCTCGTCGCCGATGCCGCGACGCGGCGGATTCACCAGCACCAGATCCGGGATCTCGCCTTCGCCGGTGGCAAACTGCGTGGAATCAAGCGCCTGGAAATGCAGGTTATGCAGGCCGAGCTCTGCCGCCGACTGCTTCGCGCAGGCGATCGCCTCCGGGGCAATTTCAATCCCGGTCAGGCGCATATCCGGTGTGGCGCAGTGCAGACCAAAGCCGCCGACGCCGCAGAACAGATCCCACATATGGTTGACCGGCAGCTGACGCACCCAGTCGCGAGCGGTGGCATACAGACGGCTGGCTACCACAGGGTTGGTCTGAAAGAAGCTTTGCGGGCGGATCCACAGCGGCACGCCGTTGAAATTTTCCGCCAGCGCCTGCTGGTCGGTAAGGAAAATTTCCCGCTCTCCTTCCATGATGGCCATATGTACCGGCTGAATATTGGCGGTAATGACTTTCAACTGCGGCAGCAGCGCCTGCAGCGCCGGCAGCGCGGCGCGCAGCTGGGCAAGCTTGGTCTCCGAACGCAGGACAAAGCGCAGCATCATACCGCCGTCGAGCCGGCTTTCGGTCAGCAGAATGTACTTCAGCTCTCCGCGCCTGCGGGCAACGTTATAGGGCGTGAGCCCAGCGCGGGCGATAAACGGCTTGAGCGCCGCGAAGACGGGCGCGAAGCTTTGCGGATAAAGCGGGCAGTCGGTCAGGTCTTCCGGGGCGCCATCACGGTGCAGCATCCCGAGCAGCGGGCGCTCCACGCTACCGCTGACCACCATTTTCGCTTTGTTGCGAAACCCGCTTTCCGGCCCGCAAACCGGTGCGCACCATTCAGCGACGGGCGCATCGGCGAGAAGCGCGCGCAGATCGGCCATTTTATCGGCGAGCTGTTGGGATACCGGCAGTTCCAGCCACTGGCAGGAGCGGCAGCGGCCCGCGTCATAAAGTGCGCAATGCATAACAAGACCTTCAAAAAAACAGGGGCGGGGATTGTATCACCGTTACTGTAAACGGAAAAAGCGTCGGCACGGGGCCGGCACAAACAGCATCGCCAGCACCAGCAGATCCGGTAGTTTTTGCAGCACCAGGGAGCGAAAGATTTCGCGCTTCGATTCCCCGGCAATACTAAACAGCTCGGGATAACCGTAGCCCAATGACGCGGCCCACAGGTAGCCAATCACGATAATCTGCGTCAACAAGAACAGCCAACGCGCCCAGTTGCGCCCTTTTACCAGCGAAAACGCACACCAGATTTCAATAAACACCAGCACCAGACTTGAGAGAAACACCAGCGTGAGCGCCCACGTCTGCACGCTGCGATGGACAAAATCCGCGATTCCCTGAACGCCAAGCTGATTGAGGATCATCAGCAAATCCAGGCCGCGGATTAAAATAATGGCGAAGGCCGCCACCTGCACCAGCGCAGGAACGTTAAGACGAGCATGAGACGAACGCGTTTTAGTAAACAATCCCAACGTAAAGTCTTCCATGAAAACGGCGCCTCAAGTGCGGCGCCGATGTTAACTCTATTGCAGATTTTAGGTGGTTCAGCCGCTTCTTGCACGCTGGATATCGCGCACCCGCTGCTTTTCCGCGCGGGCCATCAAATACCAGGCGATAAAACCAACAATCCCGACCACGCCGAGGATTAACGTCGCCAGGGCGTTAATCTCCGGGTTGACCCCCATGCGCACGCTGGAGAAGACCAGCATCGGCAGCGTCGTCGCCCCTGGTCCGGAAACAAAGCTGGCTATGACAAGGTCGTCGAGCGACAGCGTAAAGGCCAGCAGCCAGCCGGAGACCACCGCCGGCATAATCATCGGCAGCGTAATGACGAAAAAGACCTTCAGCGGCGCGGCGCCCAGATCCATCGCCGCCTCCTCAATAGAGTGGTCAAGCTCACGCAGGCGCGATGAAATGACCACCGCGACGTACGCGGTACAGAAGGTGACGTGCGCCAGCCAGATGGTCAGCATGCCGCGATCCGACGGCCAGCCAATGGAATGCCCCAGCGCCACAAACAGCAGCAGCAGCGACAGGCCGGTAATCACATCGGGCATCACCAGCGGCGCGGTGATCATAAAAGCAAAGCCGTTTGAACCGCGGAAGCGGCCAAAACGCACCATCACTACCGCGGCAATGGTACCGAGGATCACCGCCGCCGTCGCGGCGCAGGCGGCAATGGTCAGACTTAAGCCTACCGCGCTCATCATCGCATCGTCATGAAACAGCTCGCGATACCAGCGTGTCGACCACCCGGCCCATACCGTCACCAGCTTTGAGCTGTTGAACGAGTAAATCACCAGCATCAGCATCGGCGCATACAAGAAGGTAAAGCCGAGCAGCAGTATTAAAATTCGCCACGGCGAACGGACTACCGGCAAATTATTCATCCGTGTTCCCCCACCTGTTTTTGCTGATGCTTGTGGAACCACATTATCGGCACGATCAGCAGCAACAGCATCACAATCGCCACCGCCGAGGCGACCGGCCAGTCGCGGTTATTGAAGAACTCCTGCCACAGCACGCGGCCAATCATAATGCTGTCCGGGCCGCCCAGCAGTTCCGGGATAACGAATTCCCCGACCGCCGGAATAAACACCAGCATCGACCCGGCAATAATCCCGCCTTTGGTGAGCGGAACGATGACCTGGAAGAAAGTCTTCAGCGGTCGGGCGCCCAAATCCAACGATGCCTCAACCAGCGAGTAATCGATACGCGTGAGAGCGGTATAGATCGGCAGCACCATAAACGGCAGATAGGCGTAGACAATACCGATATAGACCGCCAGGTTGGTGTGCAGGATCTCCAGCGGCTGGTCGATGACCCCCAGCCACAGCAGGAAGTTATTGAGCACGCCGTTGCTTTTCAGCAGCCCCATCCAGGCATAGACGCGGATCAGGAACGAGGTCCATGACGGCAGGATCACCAGCAGCAGCAGGATATTTCGCGTCGATGGCTTACTGTGCGCCACCGCCCACGCCAGCGGATACCCCAACAGCAGGCAGCAGAACGTCGAGATCGCCGCCACCTGAAGCGACTGCAGATAGGCTTCAAAATAGAGCGGATCGTCGGTGAGCTGCAGGAAATTCGCGAGATTCAGCGTCAACGTGAGCTGACCGTCGGCCCACTCCAGCAGGTCGGTGTACGGCGGGATCGCCCGCGCCATCTCCGCCAGGCTGATTTTAAAAACAATCAGGAACGGCAGAAGGAACAGCAGGATCAGCCACACGTAGGGCAGCGCAATAACCAGCTTGCGCCCGTGGGCCATCTGCAGTCGCGCCAGCCATAGCGCAAAACCGCCCGGTTTATTTACGCCTGACGGGGGTTCTAATGTACTCATCGCCCTCTCCTTACACCGTCAACACGACGCAGCTATCGGCATCCCAGCATAAACGCACCTCATCACCCCAGGTTGGCGCCCCTTTACGGTAACGATGTTCGTTCTGCAGCTGAGCGCTCAGCATCTGCCCGCTTTTCAGGCGCACATGGTAGATAGACAGGTCGCCGAGATAGGCTATATAGATAACCTCGCCCACCGCGAAGTTATAGCCATCCGCGGGCGGGTCCTCGCAGAGCATGATTTTTTCCGGGCGCAGGGCCACCCACACCGGGACGTTATCAACGACGGAGGCATCGGGATCGACCTTCAGCGGATGGGTCAGGCCCGGGGAGTCCAGCACCAGGCCATCTTCCTGCCGCTCTTTCACCAGCCCTTCAAAGACGTTGACCGAGCCGATAAACTCCGCGCTGTAGCGGGTGGTCGGGTGTTCATAGATTTCCTCCGGCTCGCCGATTTGCACGAACTTACCGCGGTTCATAATGGCGATACGCCCCGCCATGGTCATCGCTTCTTCCTGATCGTGGGTCACCATCACGCAGGTGACGCCGACGCGCTCAAGAATATCGACGACTTCCAGCTGCATCCGATCGCGCAGCTTTTTATCCAGCGCCCCCATCGGCTCATCAAGCAGCAGCAGTTTCGGTCTTTTCGCCAGACTGCGGGCCAGGGCCACGCGCTGACGCTGGCCGCCGGAGAGCTGATGCGGTTTACGTTTTGCAAACTCCTGCATATGCACCAGCGCCAGCATCTCCTGCACCCGGCTGGTGATTTCGGCCTTGGGCAATTTGTCCTGCTTGAGGCCAAAGGCGATATTCTGCTCAACCGTCATATGGGGAAACAGCGCGTAGGACTGGAACATCATATTAATCGGCCGCTGATACGGCGGCACCCGCGCCAGATCGACGCCATCCAGGACAATCTGTCCGGCGGTGGGCTGTTCAAAACCTGCCAGCATGCGCAGCAGGGTTGACTTGCCGCAGCCGGATGCGCCCAGCAGAGCGAAAATTTCGCCTTTATAAATAGTGAGATTGACGTCGTCGACGGCGTGCTGACCGTCAAACGATTTGGTTAAATTACGGATTTCCAGTAGCGGGGTCAGCGCTTTAGGGGTTTTCGCCTGCGGGCGAGGAATCACATCATTCACGGGGTGTTCTCCGGCAGAAATCAAATCATGGTGCAGGCGCACCATCGCGGTGCGCCTGTTGCCGACAGCGCGAGGCATCGTCGGCCTACAACTCACGGAGAATTACTTACCGCTTTTCACCTTCGTCCATGCGCGAGTACGCACGCGGTCAATTTTCGGATCCTGGACTTTCAGCGTGAACAGCTTGGCGAAGACGTCAGCCGGCGGGTAAATAGCCGGGTTATTGCGGATCTCTTCGCTGACCAGCGGGAGAGAGGCTTTATTGCCGTTAGCGTAATAGACATGATCGCTGATGTGGGCGATAACATCCGGGCGCATCAGATAGTTGAGGAACTGATAAGCCTCATCTTTGTTTTTCGCATCGGCTGGCATCGCGAAGACGTCAAAGAACGCCAGCGCCCCCTCTTTCGGAATAAAGTAGGAAACATTAACGCCATTCTTCGCTTCTTTCGCCCGGTTAGCCGCCTGCCATACGTCGCCCGCCCAGCCGATAGCGACGCAGATATCGCCATTCGCCAGGTCATTGATGTACTGTGAGGAGTGGAAATAGCGAATATTCGGCCGCAGCTTCAGCAGCAGGTCGGTGGCCGGGCCGGTGTAATCGTCGGCTTTGCTGCTGTTAGGATCTTTGCCGAGGTAGTTCAGCACGGTAGCGAAAATCTCTTCCGGAGCATCCAGGAAAGAGACGCCGCAGCTTTTCAGTTTCTCCAGGTTTTCCGGCTTCATCACCAGATCCCAGCTGTCCAGCGGCGCATCTTTGCCCAGCACCGCTTTCACTTTATCGATGTTATAGCCAATACCGGTGGTCGCCCACAGGTACGGGACCGCGTATTTATTGTCCGGGTCGTGCTTCGCTACCAGCTTCAGCACTTCCGGATCGAGATTTTTCCAGTTGGGAAGTTTGCTCTTATCCAGCGGCTGGAAAACCCCTGCCGCCAGCTGGCGCTCAAGGAAGCTCGCCGACGGCACCACAAGGTCAAAACCGGTGCTGCCCGCCATGAGCTTACCTTCCAGCACTTCGTTGGAATCAAAGACGTCATACACCACTTTAATGCCGGTCTCTTTTTCAAAATTCGCCACCGTATCCGGCGCAATATAATCAGACCAGTTATAAACATGCAGGGTTTTTTGTTCGGCTGCGAGCGAACCGGCAGAAACGGCCATCAGCGCACCCGTAACCAGACCTGTTAACCATTTTTTACCAAAGGCGGTCATATCTCTTATTCCTTCTCAATGCCCGTTAACAAGCGGGCTGAATATACGCACTTGTTCGCATGCAATAATCATGCATATTTTTTCATTGCCTAAGAAAAGGAGAGAGGACCTCTCCCGGAATGGTTGCCCGCAACTGGAAGCAGCGTCAGAATAACTGTAGCCAGAATAAGAGGCTATACCCCAGGTAAAAAAACGGCTTTTATCAATTTTTTATGCAATAAGGGTCTATGTGATAAGCCGAAAGCGGCAGAATGGCGGTGAAAAATTCTTTGCAGGAAGGTTAATAGCAGAATAAAAGCACGTAATACGCAGCCGCCATGGCAGTGGCTGCGCTATTTTTCGACAGGCTTAGTGAAGAAAATGGTACTGAATATTCTCAGCCGCCGGCTCTTCTTCCTCGGACTTATACAGCACCTGATTGGCGCTGGCCTCAAGGATAACCATAGAAATCTGTTCTTCGCTCTGGCGGAAAAACCACGCGAACTGGTCGAGGGTCACGCCGACGCCGACGGTCAACGCCTGACACACCACCAGTTTCGGCAGATTATCGTCCTGAATATCGAGGAAAGCTTTGACCGTCAACGAACTGGCGTTAATCGCAGAAAGATCGGCGGAAAGCGGCAATAGCGCGGAGGGTTTCACCTCAGCCAGCGCAGAGAAAAGCACCACGTTATCCACCAGGTCAAGTTTGGCATCAAAAATGCCTTCGAAATTTTGCATATGCGGCAGGTGCAGTGCCTGGCAGGAATCACACTCAAAAAAGCTGATGCCCAATTCGTCGAGCCATTGACGTAATGTATCAAGACCCGGAACGACCAGTGAATCCATATGACCTGTGACCTCTTACTGTGAAAAATGCGACGCCATAGCTTACGCAAAAAAAGCGTCCTGTTCCATGACGGTGTCGTGAAAGGGAATTATCCGCCCATTTTCAGACAAAATCCGGGCGTGGCTTGCCGTTCGATCCAGGCGATCATTTTGCTAGCGATATCGACGCCGGTAGTGGTTTCAATCCCTTCCAGGCCAGGAGAAGCATTGACCTCCATCACCAGAGGACCGCGCGCGGCGCGCAGAATATCAACGCCAGCGACGTCCAGCCCGAGCGTCTGCGCGGCCTTGATGGCCATTTCACGCTCCTGCTCGCTGATAAACGCCACCGACGCTACGCCGCCGCGATGCAGGTTAGAGCGAAAATCTCCCTCCTTCGCCCGCCGCTCAATCGCCGCCACGACCTCATTGCCCACCACGAGGCAGCGCACGTCCCGGCCTTTCGCCTCGGCGATATACTCCTGCACCAGAATATGCGCATTCAGACCGCGAAAAGCATCAATGACGCTCTCTGCCGCCTGCCGCGTTTCGGCCAGTACGACGCCGATGCCCTGAGTGCCCTCCACCAGCTTTACCACCAGCGGCGCGCCGCCAACCATCGCGATCAGGTCGCTGGTATCGTCTGGCGAATGGGCAATCCCGGTGAGCGGCAGGTCGATTCCCTGACGCGCCAGTAGCTGGAGCGAACGAAGCTTATCGCGGGCGCGGGTGATAGCGACGGACTCATTGAGCGGATAGCTGCCCAGCAGTTCAAACTGACGCAGCGCCGCGGTGCCGTAGTAGGTAATCGCCGTGCCGATGCGCGGGATGACGGCGTCAAAATGCGGGAGCTGGCGGCCTTTGTAGTGAATCGATGAGGCCACCGGACTGACGTTCATATAGCAGGAAAGCGGATCGAGGATTTCCACCTGATGTCCGCGTTTTTGCGCGGCTTCACGCAGGCGTCGACATGAATAAAGCGTTCCATCCCGGGATAATATGGCAATTTTCACCCTGCACCTCTGCGAAAAGACCCGCTCCGGCGGGCCTTTGGTAGTCAATGAGCGCTGACCTGCGGAATTTCCTTACGTCAGACCGGGGGCAGTTTACACGCAATCAGCGCGTAGCCCATCCCTGCTTATGCAGATATTCCAGAATAAATGGACGGCTCTCTTTAACGATAGTCCTGCGGATATGATCGCTCCAGGTATCGCGACGCGTGTTGCTGCCGCGCGAGAGATAATACTGCGCTATCTGCTCGTCATATTCCGCAAGGACCGTCTCATCCAGCGGCTGATAGTGATTTTCATGCACCAGCATCGCCGACGGCATGCGCGGTTTCACTTCCGGATTATCATCCGGCCAGCCAAGGCACAGGCCAAACAGTGGCAGTACGTGCTGCGGGAGCTTAAGCAGTTCGGTCACCGCATCGATATTGTTGCGCAGGCCGCCGATATAGACACCGCCCAGCCCAAGGGATTCCGCCGCCACCAGCGCATTCTGCGCCAGAAGAGCGGTATCGACGCAGCCCAGCAGCAGTTGCTCGGCGAGGCCCAGTTGAGCGTCCGGGCAGATTTGCAGATTGCGGTTAAAATCAGCGCAGAATACCCAAAACTCCGCGGCCTGCGCCACGTGCTGCTGGCCGCCGCTCAGCGGGACCAGCTGTTGACGTATTTCCGGGTCGGTAACGCGAATAATTGAGGAACATTGTAAAAAACTGGAGCTGGAAGCGCCCTGCGCGCTGGCAATAATCGCAGCGCGCTGTTCGTCGCTTATCGGCGCGTCGGTAAAATGGCGAATAGAACGGTGGCTACGCAGCAGCTCAATGGTCGGCGTCATCTCGTTTTTCTCTGTCAGGCAATGAGGAAGGTGGGGTTTTCGTGTGCGTCAACTGCGGGGCAATGACTTGCGCCACGCGCCAGATTAACGCCACGGCGGCCGGGAGCATCAGCAGGATCCCCGCGAAGATCATCAGCAGCGCCGCCGTCGGGCTGGAAAACGGCGCGGGCAGGCTGACGTACTGGTTGAGCGAGAGCCAGGCCAGGGTCAACAGCACCATGCCGATAATCTCAACTACCAGAATGCTTGTGGGTAATGCAGCGGGCGATCGCATAACGCTCCTCCGGTCCAAATCATGCACGCTCCCGGGCAAAAACGGGTCGCGTATCAGGCCAGTATAGCGGTTTCATCAGCAGAGTATTTAACAAACATAGCCTTAAGCCATCGAAGCAAAAGGCAGAACCTTCTTTCCCTCGTCGACATAACGCGGCATGATACCCGCCATTCGCCATCCGGCTGAGGTTTAAGGAGAGAGACTATGTTTACGGTAATTTTTGGTCGTCCAGGCTGCCCCTATTGCGTTCGCGCCAAAGAGCTGGCGGAAAAACTGAGCAATGAGCGCGATGATTTTAACTATCGCTACATTGATATTCACGCAGAAGGTATCAGCAAAGCCGATCTGGAAAAAACCGTGGGTAAACCGGTAGAAACCGTACCGCAGATTTTTGTCGATCAGAAGCACATTGGCGGCTGCACTGACTTTGAAGCCTGGGCGAAAGAGAATCTCGGCCTGTTCGCCTGAGACAGCTCACTCCTCTGACGAGTGTTTGCGTCTGGTATCAAGCCAGGCGCAAATGAACAAAAAGCACAGCGCGCCCAGCGCGCACCAGAATACCGCGCTAAATAACCACGCCAGTTCCTGCCAGAAAGAACGCTGGGTCACAAAGAAAAGCCGCATGACCACCAGACAGACGGGCGCAGCCAGCATCGCGCCGATAAGCGGACGAATGACCCGCTGTCCGGGAGAAAGGCAGCTTGCCGCCGCACCGGGTAGCAAAAAGAACAGCAGCCCGAGCTCAGGGTTACCGGTAGCCCGAAAGGCGCCTTTCATATGTAACAGTAGTGACAAACAAACCACAATAAATAGAAAGAACCCACAGATAATACCGGCCCAAGCACGCTCAGATTTCACGACATCCTCCTGATTTTGCCTCTAACCAACTTCCACTTCGCCCAGTCAGATAAAGATTCTGGCAATCCATGCCAATAAAAGATCCCGTCAATGTAAAAACGATTGTTACTAGCCGCAGCCTCCAGGAAGGATTAAACTGTCGACTATATTTTGCTGGTTATAACGGGATGCCAGAATAGCGTTCGGGACAACGCGAACACTGGACCAACCTTAGACCAAATAACCATTTCCTTCAACAACTTACTAGTAAATGAGAAGTTGGCTTTCGTGAATATAAACGTCGCAGATTTGTTAAACGGGAATTACATCCTGTTATTGTTCGTTGTACTAGCATTAGGACTCTGCCTCGGGAAACTGCGTCTCGGGTCGGTACAACTTGGTAATTCCATTGGCGTTTTAGTCGTTTCCCTATTATTAGGGCAGCAGCATTTCAGTATTAACACTGACGCCCTCAATCTCGGCTTTATGTTGTTTATTTTCTGCGTCGGCGTGGAGGCGGGACCTAACTTTTTTTCTATTTTTTTTCGCGATGGGAAAAATTACCTGATGCTCGCGCTGGTGATGGTCGGCAGCGCGATGCTGATCGCCATGGGGCTGGGTAAGCTATTCGGCTGGGATATCGGCCTGACGGCAGGGATGCTCGCCGGCGCCATGACCTCTACCCCCGTGCTGGTTGGCGCCGGAGATACGCTGCGCCACTTCGGTCTGCCCAGCGACCAGTTAGCCCTTTCGCTCGATCATCTGAGTCTCGGCTATGCCCTGACCTATCTGGTTGGCCTGGTCAGCCTGATCGTCGGCGCCCGTTATATGCCGAAGCTGCAGCATCAGGATTTGCAGACCAGCGCCCAGCAAATCGCCCGCGAGCGCGGCCTCGATACCGACTCCCGGCGTAAGGTGTACCTGCCGGTGATCCGCGCCTACCGCGTCGGCCCGGAGCTGGTGGCATGGGCTGATGGCAAAAACCTGCGCGAGCTAGGCATTTACCGCCAGACCGGCTGCTACATTGAACGCATCCGCCGCAACGGCATTCTGGCGAATCCGGACGGCGATGCGGTGCTGCAGATGGGCGACGATATCGCGCTTGTGGGCTATCCGGATGCCCACGCCCGCCTCGACCCAAGCTTCCGTAACGGCAAAGAAGTCTTCGACCGCGATCTGCTCGATATGCGCATCGTCACCGAAGAGATCGTGGTCAAAAACCACAACGCCGTCGGCCGCCGCCTGGCGCAGCTAAAGCTTACCGATCACGGTTGCTTCTTAAACCGCGTTATCCGCAGCCAGATCGAAATGCCGATCGACGACAACGTCGTGCTCAACAAAGGCGATGTGCTGCAGGTTAGCGGCGACGCGCGTCGCGTCAAAACCGTCGCGGATCGGATCGGCTTTATCTCCATCCACAGCCAGGTAACCGATCTGCTCGCCTTCTGCGCCTTCTTTATCGTTGGCCTGATGATCGGCATGATCACCTTCCAGTTCAGCTCGTTCAGCTTCGGCATCGGTAACGCCGCCGGTCTGCTATTTGCCGGCATCATGCTCGGCTTCCTGCGCGCCAACCATCCGACGTTCGGCTATATCCCGCAGGGGGCGCTGAATATGGTGAAAGAGTTCGGCCTGATGGTATTTATGGCCGGCGTGGGGCTCAGCGCCGGCGCCGGCATTAATAACGGCCTCGGCGCCGTCGGCGGTCAGATGCTGGCGGCAGGCCTTATCGTCAGCCTGGTGCCGGTGGTTATCTGTTTCCTGTTCGGCGCGTACGTACTGCGCATGAACCGCGCAATGCTCTTCGGCGCCATGATGGGCGCCCGCACCTGCGCGCCGGCGATGGAAATCATCAGCGATACCGCGCGCAGCAATATTCCGGCGCTGGGATACGCGGGGACCTACGCTATCGCTAACGTGTTGTTAACCCTGGCGGGTACGCTGATTGTCATCATCTGGCCGGGGCTACAGTAAACTTTTCAGAAAAAAAACGCGTATACGCAGAACTTTTTTTGCTGGCATCAGTCATAAGTAGTGCCACTGCTTTTCTTTGATGTCCCCATTTTGTGGAGCCCATCAACCCCGCCATTTAGGTTCAAGGTTGATGGGTTTTTTGTTTTCTGCTCCCAGCTCACTCCCCCGCCAGTCGGTCGACCATCAGTCGAATCGCTTCTCTTGATAGCGGCGCTCTGTCGGTCACGAAGTGCAGCGTCATCCCCTCGATAAAGGCGTCAAGCCCGCGGGCCGTGGCCGGTTCAAACCACTGCTCAAGGGTCTGCTGGCTGCGCAGCATCCAGTTCTGCATGACCGCTTTTAAATTCGGCTGGCTGCTGCAAAAAGCATACAGCTGATACATCAGCTCCATATTGCGCGCGGTGGTGACCTGGGCGCTAAAAATCAGTTCGGCAATGGCGTCACAAGCCTCCCGGCGATTATGCACATCGGCAAAAAACTGCTGATACTGCGCCGACATCTGGCCGGTAAACAGGCTGAACGCTTCTTCGACCAGCGCCTCAATGCCGCTGAAATAGTAGGTCAGCGAGCCCAGCGGCACGCCCGCGCAGGTGGCGATTTTCCGGTGCGTAACCGCATGAATGCCGTGTATCGCGATCGTGTCCAGCGTCGCCTGCAAAATCCGCTCCCGCCGCTGCGGGTCGTTTGGTCGACGGGCCATACTTTTTCCTCTTTCATTTAATATGCCTCAGGCTGAATCGAATCATAGAGGTCAATAAAAAAGCATTCCTCAGCAAGCAACCTGGATGTACAAATGTACACAACCTTGCTACTGTTGTCTGCATCTCTTCACTCTCGGGCATTTACGGATGACAGCGCAAACCTCACGCAGAGCCCTTCAGCTAAGGCTGTGGGCGCTCTTCATGTTCTTTTTTATCCCCGGATTACTCATGGCCTCATGGGCCACCCGCACGCCGGCGATTCGCGATCTGCTCGCGCTATCGACGGCGGAAATGGGGATTGTATTATTTGGACTCTCAATAGGTTCGATGAGCGGCATCCTCTGCTCAGCGTGGCTGGTCAATCGATTCGGCACCCGTAAAGTGATTCGCGCCACCATGTCGTGCGCGGTGGTCGGTATGCTTGTGCTCAGCGCCGCGCTATGGTTCACATCGGCGGTGCTGTTTGCCATTGGCTTAGCCATCTTCGGCGCCAGCTTTGGCTCAGCGGAAGTGGCGATTAACGTCGAAGGCGCCGCCGTTGAACGCGAAATGAATAAAACCGTCCTGCCAATGATGCATGGTTTCTACAGCTTCGGCACGCTCGTCGGCGCCGGGATTGGCATGGCGGTAACCGGCTTCGGCCTGCCCGCCGCGCCGCACATCCTGCTGGCGGCGCTGGTGGCCGTCGCCCCCATTGCTATCGCCATTCGCGCGATTCCTGAAGGCACCGGCAAAAATGCGGCGGAAGCGGCGCGCCATGAAGGCAAAGGCCAGCCGATCTGGCGCGATGCCCAGCTGCTGCTGATTGGCGTAATCGTCCTGGCCATGGCCTTTGCCGAAGGCTCCGCCAACGACTGGCTGCCGCTGCTGATGGTGGACGGCCACGGCTTCAGCCCGACCTCCGGCTCGCTGATTTACGCAGGCTTCACCCTCGGCATGACCCTCGGCCGCTTTACCGGCGGCTGGTTTATTGACCGCTACAGCCGGGTGACGGTGGTACGCGCCAGCGCGGTGATGGGCGCGCTCGGTATTGGCCTGATTATTTTTGTCGACAACCCGTGGGTCGCCGGTCTCTCCGTACTATTATGGGGCCTCGGCGCGTCGCTGGGCTTCCCGCTGACCATTTCCGCCGCCAGTGACACCGGCCCCGATGCGCCGAAGCGCGTCAGCGTGGTGGCGATTACCGGCTACCTCGCCTTCCTCGTCGGGCCGCCGCTGCTGGGCTTCCTCGGCGAACACTTCGGCCTGCGCAGCGCCATGATGGTGGTGCTGGCACTCGTGCTGGTCGCGGCCATCGTCGCCCGCGCGGTAGCGAAGCCACAATCTGAACCCGTGATGGAGAACAGTTAATGAGCATCAAAATGATTGCGGTAGACATGGATGGCACCTTTCTGAGCGATGCCAAAACCTATAACCGTCAGCGTTTCCTCGCCCAGTATGCGCGGATGCGTGAGCAGGGCATCCGCTTCGTCGTCGCCAGCGGCAACCAGTATTACCAGCTCATCTCCTTCTTCCCTGAGGTGGCGCACGAAATCGCTTTTGTCGCCGAAAACGGCGGCTGGGTGGTCAGCGCCGGCGAGGACGTGTTTAACTGCCGGATGCCGCAGGAACATTTCAATACCGTTATCGACCATCTCCAGACGCTGGCCAACATTGAAATTATCGCCTGCGGTAAGCGCAGCGCTTACACCCTCAACCGCTATAACGATGAGCTGAAAGCGGTCGCGGCGAAGTACTATCATCGCCTCGAAATGGTCGACGATTTTAATCATATTGCTGATGATGAAATTCTGAAATTCGGACTCAACGTGCCGGACCAGCTGATCCCGCAGATTCAGCCGAAGCTGCACGCCGCGCTTGGCGATATGGTGACCGCGGTCGCCACCGGCTACGGCAGCATTGACCTGATTATTCCCGGGGTGCATAAAGCCAACGGACTGCGCATCCTGCAGGAACGCTGGGGCATCGAGAACCATGAAGTGGTGGCGTTTGGCGATAGCGGCAATGATATCGAAATGCTGCAGCACGCCGGATTCGGTTTCGCGATGGCCAACGCCGCCGCGCCGGTGAAGGCCGTCGCCGGCTACCGTGCCCCGCACAATAACGAAGAAGGCGTGCTGCATATTATTGATAAAGTACTGAATCGCGAAGCGCCGTTCGCCTGAGGCAGCGCCTGCTGCGGCGCGTCACGTCGCAGCAGAGCATTTGAAGGTTACTGCGGTTCGAGGGCGTTGCCCACGCGTTTATCCTTCAGGAAGTAGACCGTCATCGCCAGCCAGAGCACCCCGCTCAGCAGGTTGAGCAAGCTGAAGAGCCCGCTGCCGCCAGACTCATAGGCGTGCTTGCTGACTTCGATACCCACGGTAAAGATCAGCATTTGCAGCATCCCCATCGCTGCCGACACCGTCCCCTTACTCATCTCGCTGGCAAACAGCGTCAGACGCACCAGCCCGGCGTTGGCAAGACCAATCCCGAAGGCGTAAACGCTCAGCCCGGCGGTCATCCACAGATACGCGTGCGTCGACGCCACCGTCGCCACGGCGGCGATCAGCAGGCCGATCATAATCGGCCAGCCGCCGAGAATAATCAGCGAGCGCACCGTTTTGCGTGAAGTCTGGCGCGCCAGCACAAGGTTCCCGGCAATCAGCGCGCCAAAAATCGGCACCTGCAGCAGGCCATATTCGTAGCTGGTCGCCTGCTCGCCACTGATGATGATCACCGGCGATTGGGCAATCCACGCCAGCAGCGGCAAGCTGACGAAACCGGTGGCCAGCGCGCCGGCGACAAAGCGCAGGTTTTTCAGCACCTCACGATAATCACGCCCCAGCTCTTTTACCGATAGCTTCTCGCCCATGCGGGTGGCAGTTTCCGGCATCGCCTTTTGTAGCCCGAAAAAGGCAATAGCGGCCAGCACGGCAAACAGGACAAACATCATCTCCCACGGCAGGAGATGAACCCAGGCCGCCCCCACCAACGGCCCAAGCAGCGGCGCAATCAGCGCGACGTTGGCCATCAGGGCGGTGATCTTGATGCACACCGCCTCTTCAAAAGACTCCTGTATCGCCGCATAGCCGACCGCGCCGATAAAGCACAGGCTGATGCCCTGCAAAAAGCGCAGCAGCGTGAACTGCTCAATAGTCTGCGCCAGCAGCGTCGCCAGGCAGGTCACGATAAACCACACCACCCCGGTCAGCATCACCGGACGGCGGCCGATGCGGTCCGAAAGCGGCCCCAGCAGCCACTGCAAAAACATACCGCCGGCCAGATAGGCAGTCATTGAGGTCGGCACCCACTCATTGCCCACGCCAAACTCTTCCACCACCGAGAGCATGCCCGGCTGGATCATGTCATTGCCGATATAGGTGGCGAATTCGTATAACACCAGGCATAGCGGAAAGAGCAGCGCCTGACGTCCGAGGCGTTTGCCTGAAAGCGAAGAATTATGCATGAAATCTCTTATTTAAATAAAACCGCGCAAAGTTTAATGAAAGTCGTCGCGGGGAGATAGCGAATTGTGAGCGATAAAGCAAAATATCGCCACGCAGATAGCGCATCGCCAGCAACCATTCAAAATCCAGCTGTATGTATTTCGTTTATGTTTCAATTAGATTACAGGCTATATACTCCTTTACTCAGTCTGTTAACGAAGCCACACTCACACTTTCATTCATAACAAACTGATAATTAAGACAATACTGCTTTACCTTATCGCCACCGTTTTTTAAGGTAGGCGGCTTGTTGCTAACGGACCCAAGAGCCTGGATGTATGCTGGAAAATATTAACTACTCGCTGTTTGCATTCCTCAACGCTACCCCCGCGTCGCCGTGGTGGGCGATTGAAATCGCGACGTTTATCGCCAAAGACCTGATAATTATGGTGCCATTATTGGTGTTGGCCTTATGGCTTTGGGGTCCAAACCAGCGGCAGTTAGTCTTTAAGGTCATGATGGCATTAGCCATTAGCCTGACGCTTTCGTGGATATTCGGCGTGTTTTTTCCGCATGACCGTCCGTTTGCCGCCGGTATTGGCTATAACTTCCTGCATCATTCGCCCAATAACTCCTTCCCGAGCAATCACGGCACGATCTGCTTTACCTTTGCGCTGGCCTTTATGTTCTGGCACCGCCTGTGGTCGGGAGCGCTGCTGTTCGCCCTTGCCTGCGCGATTGCCTGGTCCCGGGTCTACCTCGGCGTGCACTGGCCGATGGACATGCTGGGCGGGCTGCTCACCGCGATGATCGCCTGCCTCAGCGCCCAACTGCTGTGGCAAAGCGGCGGAAAAACCCTCTATCAGCATCTGCAGCGGCTGTACCGACTGTTCTTTTCGCTGCCGATTCGTAAAGGCTGGGTGCGCGAATAGACGTTCCTGACCAGCCGGTAAAGTTGCGGCAGCGCCCGATTCCTGCGCGTGACTAAGCCTCTTCCGGCAGGTAAAATCGCCGCTGACGCCCTGTCAATGCAGGGCGCTTTCAGCTTAGAGGGAATATGGAAACTCGTCGTGACGAACGCATCAGTCAGCTTATTCAGGCACTCAAGCGCAGTGATAAACTCCATCTAAAAGAAGCGGCCACCCTGCTTGGCGTGTCTGAGATGACCATTCGTCGCGATCTCAACGGCCACAGCGGCCCGGTCGTTTTGCTGGGCGGCTATATCGTTCTGGAGCCGCGCAGCGCAACGCACTATCTGCTGAGCGATCAAAAAACACGCCTTGTGGATGAAAAACGCCGCGCAGCCCGCCATGCGGCTAAGCTGCTTGAGCCCCACCAGATGGCCTTTTTTGACTGCGGGACCACCACGCCTTGGATCATCGACGCCATCGATAGCGCCCTGCCCTTTACCGGGGTCTGCTATTCGCTCAATACCTTTCTTTCCTTGCAGGAAAAACCCCAGTGCCGCGCGATTTTGTGCGGCGGCGAGTTCCACGCCAGCAACGCCATTTTTAAACCGCTGAGCTTGCAGGATACGCTGAGCCACCTTTGCCCGGACATCGCGTTTTATTCCGCCGCGGGCGTCGATTACGAGCAGGGCGCGACCTGTTTTAACCTGGAAGAGCTGCCGGTCAAACACTGGGCGATGAAAAGCGCGCGCTACCATGTGCTGGTCGTCGATCACAGTAAATTTGGTAAAGTTCGCCCGGCGCGGATGGGGGATTTATCGCAATTTGACGTGATTGCCAGCGACGTGTGTCCGGATGACGATCTGCTCGCGCTGGCGAAGGAAAAACAGATTTCACTGCTTTACTAACCGCGCCCCGCAGGGCGCGGCCTGTATTTTAAGAGAACCAACCGCCGAACCAGCCGTGCAGTTTCATCAGCACGAAATCGATCATCCGGCTAAAGAAACCGCCTTCGTTTACCGCTTCCATCACAATCAGCGGCCGCTGCTCAATGGTTTTATCATTCAGCTTGAAGTCGATGGTGCCGACCACCTGCCCTTTGGTCAGCGGCGCGGTCAGCTGCGTATCATTCAGGGTGTAGCTGGCCTTGAGGTTTTTCAGCTGACCTTTCGGCAGCGTGATGGAACCGGCCTCGCCCGCCCCCAGCTTCGCTTCACTGCTATCGCCAAACCAGACGCGCTGGGTAATAAAGGTGGCATCGGGTTTAATCGGCGTTACGGTTTCATAGAAGCGGAAACCCCAGGTCAGCAGTTTTTCTGATTCGTTAAAACGGATGCGGTCAGTTTTGGTGCCGAGCACGACGGCAATCAGGCGCATGTCGTTTTGCGTCGCGGAAGAAACCAGATTGTAGCCCGCCCCGGCGGTGGTCCCGGTTTTCACGCCGTCTGCGTTGAGGTTCGTGCTCCACAGCAGACGGTTGCGGTTCGGCTGACGGATTTTGTTGAAGGTGAACTCTTTTTCTTTATGGATCGCATACTCTTCCGGCACGTCATGGATCATCGCTTTGGTGAGCAGCGCCATATCGCGGGCGGTACTAAACTGACCCGGCGCATCCAGACCGTGCACGGTCATAAAGGTGGTGTTGGTCAGGCCCATTTTCTGCGCATAGCCGTTCATCAGGCTGACAAACGCGTCCTGGCTGCCCGCCACGTAGTCGGCGATCGCGATGCTGGCGTCGTTGCCGGACTGAATGATAACGCCCTTGTTAAGATCTTCGACCGACACCTGCATCCCTGGCTTAAGGAACATCACCGATGAGCCGCGCAGCGCCGGGTTACCGGTTGCCCACGCGTCACGCCCGATGGTCACCATATCGGTCGACTTAATCTTACCCGCCTTTAACGCCTGGCCGACAACATAGCTGGTCATGATTTTGGTCAGGCTCGCCGGATCGAGTTTTTCATCGGCATTGCCTTCGCTGAGCACTTTGCCGCTGGCATAGTCCATCAGGATCCAGGCTCGCGCGTCAATGGATGGCGCATCGGGGAGTTGTTCTGCAGCCTGCACCGCAGGCGCAACGAGAAATAAAAGCGCGCAGCCTGCCGCGAGGCCGCGAAGGGAAAAAGCATCATGCGTCATAAGAGCCACCCAAGTATCCTTTCCAAACAAAAATATGCCGCCACACTCGTTCGGCGCCGCAGCAGCCGGTGAGTAAAGCGTACAAATGACCTTAAAGAAACAGCGAGTTGGTAAAGTTTTTAAAGTTTACGCAATAACCTCGCCCGGTGCTGCAAACAGCGCAATTTTTTTGATCGCGGTTGCCTAAATATTAACTTTATTCCAACATGAATGCTCACTACGCCGCAACGGCGGCTTAATAAAAAGCAGGAGCGGATATGATTACGCTGTGGGGCAGAAACAACTCGACCAATGTGAAGAAAGTGCGCTGGGTGCTGGAAGAACTCGACCTCCCGTATCAGCAAATTCTGGCAGGCCTGGAGTTCGGTCTGAATCACGATCCGGCCTATCTGGCCATGAATCCCAATGGGCTGGTACCGCTATTGAAAGATGAGACGACCGATATCGTGCTCTGGGAATCAAACACCATTATCCGCTATCTGGCCGCGCAGTATGGTCAGGATCGCCTGTGGGTGGAGTCGCCCGCCGAACGCGCTCAGGGCGAGAAATGGATGGACTGGGCAAACGGCTCGCTCTCGCCGGCCCATCGGCCGATTTTAATGGGGCTGGTGAGAACCCCGCCGGAAAAACGCGACCCCGCCGCGATTGAAGCCGGAATTGCCGCCTGCGAAAAGCTGTTCGCCATTCTGGATGATGAACTGTCGCGTCATCAGTGGCTCTCAGGCAAGTCCTTCGGCCTCGGCGACATCGCCGTCGCGCCGTTCATTTATAACCTGCTGGAAACCGTTAAAACCTGGCAACCGCGCCCGCACCTGCAGCGCTGGTATCAGCAAATTAACCAGCGCCAGGCCTGGCGCAACGTGGTGATGATCCCGGTCACCTGATATTAGCCCGCCGGGCTCACCTTCAACAGCTCGCCGTTGGATTCGTCGGTTAGCACATACAGATAACCATCGGGTCCAACGCGCACATCGCGGATACGTTTTCCGCGATCGCCCAGAATCCGCTCCTGTTCCGTGACGTTATCGCCGTCAACCTTGAGAACAATCAGCGATTTATCCTTCAGCGCGCCGATAAACAGCCGGTGACGCCACTGTGGGAAGGTCTGCGCGTCGTAAAACGCCATACCGCTCACCGCCGGCGACTTCTCCCAGACAAACAGCGGCGCTTCGGTTCCTTCCGCCGTTTTGCCTTTGGCTTCGGGGATCGGCAGGCCGCTGTAGTTAATGCCGTGCGTCGCCAGCGGCCAGCCGTAGTTTTTGCCTTTTCGCGGAATATTGATCTCATCCCCGCCTCGCGGCCCGTGCTCATTTAACCACAGCGTATCGCTCCACGGGTTCATCGCCATCCCCTGTGGATTACGTATACCGTAAGACCAGATTTCAGGCCTGACGCTGGCCTGGCCGACAAAAGGATTATCATCCGGGACCTTGCCATCAGCCGTTAGCCGCACCACTTTTCCCTGCAGCTTATCAAGATCCTGAGCGGTCGAACGCTGATTATTCTCCCCGAGTCCAATAAACAGATAACCGAGGCCGTCGAACACCAGCCGTCCGCCAAAATGATTGCCGGTTGAGAGCTTCGGCTGCTGGCGGAAAACTACCTGGAAATTTTCCAGGCGTTGGAGGTCATCGCTCAGTCGGCCGTAACCTACGGCGGTCCCGGCCTTGCCGTCACTTCCGCCTTCGGCGTAGCTCAGCCAGACCCGGCGCGACTGGGCGAAATCCGGGGCCAGCGCCACGTCCAGCAGACCGCCCTGTCCGTTGGCCCAGACCTGCGGCACGCCCGAAATCGCAGGCGCGAGGCCTTTAGCCCGCTGCCACAGCCGGAGCTCGCCGCCGCGCAGGGTAATCAGAATCCCCCTGTCGTCGGGAAGAAAGGCCAGCGCCCATGGGTGTTCAAGCTGGTTCTGCAACACCTCTACGCGCTCCCGGGCGGCAAGGCTTGCCGTTGGCAACAACAGCGTGATAAGGGCGATCAGGGTAAGGGTCTGGCGCATGGCATACTCCTTTTGTCAGCAATGCGATAAGGGTAGCCAGCGAGGGAAAACGGGAAGGGATTTTTACATAACATTAATCAGGGGGAGCAGGCTCCCCCTGATTTCAGGCGTGAGTAATGGGCTGAGAATCATTCAATTTATGAATATTTAGCCGCAATACCGCCAGACAGCTTTCCAGCTTATCTACGTCGACAGCGATGTAGGAAGGGCAGTCATGATGTCCGCTCAGCAGGCAGACCGCTGCGGAAGCGACGGCCTCGCCTGCCAGCCGCAGGGCATCCTTTTCCTCCGGTGCGACGGCGTGCTGCAGGCGCGGCGCGTGTTGACGCATTTCATGGCACAGTTCAAACAAGTTATCACGTAGATGGTCGTTTTCGCTGACTGACATATAGCCTTTTGCCTTACGTAGCTGCAAA
The DNA here is from genome assembly GCF_015601345.1 of Klebsiella sp. BDA134-6. Classification (NCBI taxonomy): domain Bacteria; kingdom Pseudomonadati; phylum Pseudomonadota; class Gammaproteobacteria; order Enterobacterales; family Enterobacteriaceae; genus Klebsiella; species Klebsiella sp. BDA134-6. The sequence goes on along the minus strand of NZ_CP064784.1, from coordinate 1,926,897 downwards.
TAAGCGTCGAGATCAATGTTGGCATTAATGAGCTTATTCATCAGGTTACGATACAGTCTGTCAACGGTCATCGCAGATCCTCCTCTGTCGTCCTTTACCACAACCATAATATGGTTATTTTTTGTACAAAACGATGAGGCAGATCAATAATTCTCAGGTCATTAACATCCTTTACAATGTTACAACGACGATTAAAATTCTCGCCTGCGATCTCAATGACCAACGATCGAAAATGTAATACGCTCTCAAAACAAAAACCCTTTAAAATCTCGATGATGAAATTATTTATTGCAGTAATGATCACATATTAGAGCAATGCACATTGCCATAAAATGCCGTCAGGTGTCATATCACTTCATAAAATGTATTACGTATAACATTGAATAAAAACAGCAAGCAGATCGATCCTGTTTGTTACCTTTACCGCTACCGCTTGAAGGAACTGAAATGATTACGCCCGGCAAAAGAAACTATATCTTGTTGAGTCTTTTCGATTTCCTCTACCTCTTCGCCTGGTCCTCAACCATGGCGTTCTTCGTTATCTGGACCACTCAGCATCTCGGGATTAGCGCAACCAAAACCGGCCTGCTCTACTCGGTCAACGCCTTTATCGCCCTGCTGATGCAGCCCTTCTTCGGATTTATTTCCGATAAGTTCGGCCTGAAAAAACGACTGATCTGGATCCTGGTCGCGATGCTGCTGCCGGTAGGCCCGTTCTTTATTTATTTGTATGCGCCACTGCTGGTGCACAGCTTCTGGCTGGGCGCGCTGCTTGGCGGGGTATACCTGGGGATTATTTTCAATTCCGGTTGCGGAGTTATCGATTCGTATATTGATAAAATTTCGCGGCGCTACCAGTTCGAATACGGCCGGGTCAGGATGTGGGGATCGTTAGGCTGGGCCGCAGCCGCGTGGATCGTCGGCAAATATATCGACAGCAATCCGAACCTCGCCTTCTGGTTGGCCAGCGTCGCCATCGTTATCGCGGCGATCTGCTTTATGATGACCAAAATCGAACTAACCGAAGCGGAAATGCAAAAAAGTAGTGCGCTGAAAGTTTCGCACGCCCTGGAGCTGGCGAAGAACGGCCAGTTCTGGATGCTGCTGGTCTTCACCCTTTTCGTCACGCAAATCTATGACACCTACGATCAGCAGTTCGCCCAGTATTTTTCTCTGCAGTTCCCGACGCCGGAGGAAGGCAATCGCTGGTACGGCATTCTTGCCTCCATTCAGGTATGCGGCGAGACTCTGTTTTTATGCCTGATGCCGTGGTTCGTAAACCGCACCGGCGCGAAGTGGGCGCTGATCATCGCCGGGCTGATTATGTCGGTGCGTATCGTCGGCTCCGCGATTCCGCTGGGTCCGGTGTGGATCGGCGCGGTAAAAATGATGCATGCGCTGGAAAAACCGCTGATTCTGGTGTCGGTGTTTAAATTTATCGCCGCCAACTTCGACAACAAGCTCTCGTCGACGGTCTACCTGCTGGTGCTGTTCGTCGCCTCTATCGCCACGGCCATTTACTCGCCGCTGGCCGGGTATTTGTACGATACCATCGGCTTCGCGCATACCTATTATATTCTGGGCGGCATCGCCGGACTGTTTACGCTCATCTCGGTATTTACGCTGCACGATAATAGAGAACCGACCGCGCCGGGGGCTGCGCCAGGCGCAGGCGTGGCGCAAAGCCATTAAGCAACATTCGCCCGGAAGCCTCTTTCGGGCGAATTAACGGAAACTCCACTGTACGCTCATCACAAATATAGCCGGGACGATAATGCCCGTTTCGACGCCGAAATAATCGGTAAAATTGTACTGCAGGCCATGGTAAATATAGGGAGAGAAACCGACGCCAGTAAGTTTCTTTGCCGTTCGATAAGTGCCTGAATCGCCGCAATCGCGAAAGGCTTTAAAGAAGAACTCGCCGGTATAGGCATAGACGCCCTTGAACGTCCAGCCATTTGCCCCCGCGTACCAGTCTCTTCGTGCACCCAAAGAGAGGCAGCGGTCGGCAAAACTATTCTTCATGGTCCCGACCAACGCGCTGTACTTTGAATCCGCAGACAGCTTACGCTCAACGGAAAAAAACTGGTTGTTGAATTTTTCATTATATTGGCCGTGATTACCGGTCATATGATAGACAAATGAACCGGTATTGACCGAATATAACGCCATCTCGTTGGCATAAACGGGCGTCGTGCTAATCATGGACAGCGCGCAGACTAAACCACCCAACTTTTTAAACATGGGAAACCTGATAAAAAATAAAGACGAAAAGCAGCGGCTATTTTACCGCTTCAGGTTAAACCAGATCTAAACCGACTTCCCCCGGTTGCCGAGATAATGGGTGAATAACCCCCTTATTTTGATTAACAATCTGGATAATCATCCCTATAAAAAGAAACACGGATATCGCCGGGCTAACAAGAAAAGGAGTATAAACTTTCCGCCGATCTCTGTAGAATCCCTGCCCTGACCATCCCAATAATTGAACACTTTTTAAGCTATGAGCAATGTCACCCATCAGCCGAAGATCGGCTTTGTCTCTCTGGGCTGCCCGAAAAATCTCGTGGACTCAGAACGTATCCTGACTGAACTGCGCACCGAAGGATATGACGTGGTTCCCTCCTACGATAACGCTGATATGGTTATCGTTAACACCTGCGGCTTTATCGATAGCGCCGTGCAGGAGTCGCTGGAAGCGATTGGCGAAGCGTTGAAAGAAAACGGCAAAGTGATCGTCACCGGCTGCCTGGGCGCAAAAGAAGATCAGATCCGCGAAGTGCATCCGAAGGTGCTGGAAATTACCGGGCCGCACAGCTATGAACAAGTGCTGGAACACGTCCATCACTACGCGCCGAAGCCTAAACATAACCCATTCCTGAGCCTGGTGCCGGAACAGGGCGTGAAGCTGACGCCGCGTCATTACGCTTACTTAAAAATTTCCGAAGGCTGCAACCATCGCTGCACCTTCTGCATCATCCCGTCCATGCGCGGCGATCTGGTCAGCCGTCCGATTGGCGAAGTGCTGGCGGAAGCCAAACGCCTGGCCGACGCCGGCGTCAAAGAGCTGCTGGTAATCTCTCAGGACACCTCCGCCTACGGCGTTGATGTCAAACATCGCAGCGGCTTCCACAACGGTATGCCGGTCAAAACCAGCATGGTTAGCCTGTGCGAAGAGCTGGCGAAGCTCGGTATCTGGGTACGCCTGCACTACGTCTATCCGTACCCGCACGTTGATGATGTGATCCCGCTGATGGCGGAAGGTAAAATTCTGCCTTATCTCGATATTCCGCTGCAGCACGCCAGCCCGCGTATTCTCAAAATGATGAAACGCCCGGGCTCCGCAGACCGCCAGCTGGCGCGCATCAAGCAGTGGCGTGAAGTTTGTCCCGAACTTACCCTGCGTTCGACCTTTATCGTCGGCTTCCCGGGCGAAACGGAAGACGATTTCCAGATGCTGCTCGACTTCCTGAAAGAAGCTCGCCTCGACCGCGTCGGCTGCTTCAAATACAGCCCGGTTGAAGGCGCAACCGCCAACGAACTGGCGGATCAGGTACCGGAAGAGGTGAAAGAAGAGCGCTGGAACCGCTTTATGCAGCTGCAGCAGCAGATCTCCGCCGAGCGCCTGCAGGAGAAAGTCGGTCGCGAAATTATGGTGCTGATCGACGAAGTGGATGAAGAAGGGGCAATTGGCCGCAGCATGGCCGATGCGCCGGAAATCGACGGCGCGGTGTACCTGAACGGTGAGAGTAAAGTCAAACCGGGCGACGTTGTGCGGGTGAAAGTCGAACACGCCGACGAATACGATCTGTGGGGCAGCCGGGTTTAATTTCGCCCGCTGACCGTATCCCGGATAACGGCGCTCGCGCGCCTTATCCGGACGACAAAACCGCACAGGATTAACGTGCGGAGTGCTTTCCCGGACACCTGTCCGGGCTGCGCAATCCTCGAACGCCTACCCTTTTATCCTCGGATCCAGCGCATCGCGTAGTCCGTCACCCAGCAGGTTAAACGCCAGCACCGTCAGGAAAATCGCGATTGCCGGGAACAGCGCCACGTGCGGCGCCATCACCATATCCGCCCGCGCTTCGTTGAGCATCGCCCCCCACTCCGGCGTCGGCGGTTGCGCGCCAAGCCCCAGAAATGACAGGCTGGCGGCGGAGATAATCGACACGCCAATACGCATTGTAAAGTAGACCACAATCGACGATACCGTTCCGGGCAAGATGTGATTAAACAGGATGTTGGCATCGCTGGCGCCAATGCTGCGCGCCGACTCAATAAAGGTCTGCTGCTTAAGCACCAGGGTATTACCGCGCACCAGACGCGCAAATGCCGGGATCGAGAAGATCGCCACCGCGATAATCACGTTCGACATTCCGCTTCCCATTACCGCCACGACCGCAATTGCCAGCAAAATCCCCGGGAAAGCGAAGAGCACGTCACAGATACGCATAATGATGCGATCCCACCAGCCTTCGTAGTATCCGGCCAGTAGTCCAAGTACGGTGCCAATGGTCGCGCCGATGAATACCGCCAGTACCCCTGCGGCCAGCGAGATCTGCGCCCCCACCAGCACCCGACTGAAGATATCCCGCCCCAGCGAATCAACGCCGAACCAGTGCATCATCGACGGGCCGTCGTTGAGTCGGTCGTAGTCAAAATAGTTTTCCGCATCGAACGGCGCAATCCACGGCGCCACGATCGCCACCGCGATCAGCAGCAGGACAAATATCCCAGCCCCCATCGCCACCGGCTGACGGCGAAACCGCCGCCAGAACTCGTGCCATGGGGTACGTATCTGCCCGGGTTTAATCCCCGGCATCGCGTTGATAGCCGCTTGTCTTCTCCAGTTGAGCAATCGCACCTTACTTGTACCTGATAGCTGGATTAATGGCGGCATACAGCACGTCCACCACTAAATTAATAAGAATAAACTCCAGCGAAAACAGGAGGACTTCCGCCTGAATCACCGGATAGTCGCGCATCTCCACCGAGTCCACCAGCAGACGTCCGAGGCCTGGCCAGTTAAAGACCTTCTCCACCACGATTGACCCCCCGAGCAAAAAGCCGAACTGCAGCCCCATCATGGTCACCACCGGGATCATCGCGTTGCGCAGGCCGTGCTTGAGCACCACCAGCGTTTCGCTGACGCCTTTCGCCCGCGCGGTACGCATGTAATCTTCATGCAGGACATCAACGAACGAGGCGCGGGTAAAGCGCGCCATTACCGCCGCCACCGCGGCGCCCAGGGTCAGCGAAGGCAGAATATAGTGGCGCCAGCTGTCCGCGCCCACCGTCGGCAGCCAGCCCAGCTCAACGGAAAAGACCTGCATCAACAGCATGCCGAGCGCAAACGCCGGGAACGAGATCCCAGTCACCGCCAGCGCCATCCCCAGGCGATCCGGCCAGCGGTTGCGCCAGACTGCCGCCACGATCCCCGCCGCCATCCCGAACACCACTGCCCAGCTCATGCTGGCGAGCGTCAGCCAGAATGTCGGCATAAAACGGCTAGCGATTTCGCTGCTTACCGGGCGACGCGAGGCCATCGAGGTACCGAAATCCCCCTGCACAATATTGCTGATATAGTGCCAGAACTGCACGTGCAGCGGCCGATCGAGCCCCAGCTGCTGGCGCACCATTCCCACCACCTGAGCATCAGCTTCCGGCCCGGCAATCAGCCGCGCCGGATCCCCGGGCAGCATATGCACGAACAGAAACACCAGCACCGCCACAATCAGCAGCGTGGGGATCAGCCCCAGCAGGCGTTTAATCACATAATTGAGCATGCTTCTCCTTGCGCGAAGTCCCCGCAGCCTGCGCCCGGGGACCCACAGCTATCTACTTAAGATCCGCCTGTTCAAAGCTAAATCCGGTATCCGGCTGGATATAGAATCCGGTCAGATTTTTACTGTGTGCTGAGACCAGTTTTTCGACCACCAGCGGCACCCACGGCGACTCTTTCCAGATAGTATCCTGCGCGTCCTTATACAGCCGCGTTTTTTCCTGCGCATCGGTGGTTTTCAGCGCGTCGTTGAGATCTTTATCGACCTGAGGATTGCTATAGAAAGCGGTATTAAACAGGGTCGGCGGCCAGTTTTGCGACGCGAAAAGCGGCGACAGCGCCCAGTCCGCTTCCCCGGTCGACGCCGACCAGCCTGTGTAGAACATGCGTACGCCGCTCTCTTTCTGCCCCTTACCTTCCACCTCCGCCGCGCGTTGGCCCGCATCCATCGCCGTCAGTTGCGCTTTAATGCCCACCTGCGCCAGCTGCTGCTGGGTAAACTGCAGCACTTTCTGCGCCGTGCTGTGGTTGTGAGACGACCACAGCGTGGTGCTAAATCCATTGGGATAGCCGGCCTCTTTCAGCAGCTCGCGGGCCCTGGCCGGATCGTACGGCCAGGCGCTGTAGGTTTCAGCGTAGGCAATAGACGGCGGCACCACGCCGGTCGCCGGAGTGGCATAGCCCGCAAAGGCCACTTTCACCAGCGCCTGACGGTTGATGGCGTAGTTAATCGCCTCGCGCACTTTAGGGTTATCGAACGGCTTCTGCGTCACGTTCATGCTGATATAGCGCTGCATAATTGATGGGCTGGCCACCAGCTCCAGCTTGCTGTTTTTCGCCAGCAGCGGCGCCTGCTCGTAGGGGATCGGGAACGCAAACTGCGCTTCGCCGGTCTGCAGCATCGCCGCGCGGGTATTGTTATCCACGACCGGACGCCAGGTAATGGAGTCCAGCTTCGGCAGCCCCGGCTGCCAGTAACCGGCGAACTTCTTCACTTTAACGAAGTCGGTCTGATTCCAGGTGTCGAGCTGGTACGGGCCGGTGCCGACCGGATGGAAACCAATCTCTTTACCATATTTCTTCAGCGCCGCCGGAGAAATCATCGCCGTCGCCGGGTGGGCCAGGATATTAATAAACGCCGAGAAAGGTTGTTTGAGAGTAATTTTCACCGTCGTCGGGTCAACCGCCTCGGTGCTGGCGATATTTTTATACAGGTTATAGCGCTTGAGATGATTTTCCGGATTGCTGGCGCGATCGAGGTTGGCCTTGACCGCTTCGGCATTAAACTCGGTACCGTCCTGGAACTTCACCCCCGGGTGCAGCTTAATGGTATAAACCAGCCCGTCCGGAGAAACGGTATAGCTTTCCGCCAGCACGTTATGCAGTTTCATCTCTTTATCCAGGCCGAACAGCCCCTGATAGAAAGACTTCGCCACCGCCTGCGACAGCGTGTCGTTAGCATCATAGGGGTCGAGGGTCGTAAAGTTAGAACCGACCGCCACCACCACATCTTTTGCGGCAAAAGCCGGCGTCGCTGCCAGCGCCGAAGCGACGCCCAGCGCCAACAGCCATTTGCCTGAAACGCGTTGAGTCATGTTGTTCTCCTGAAATGCTGCATTATGGATGTCGTTGTTATCGTGCCAGCACGTCGGCGGCGGACTCTCTGGCGACAAAGTGCCCTGGCCCAACCTGCTGTAACGGCGTACTCACCCCCTCTTCGCCCCGTCTGAAGATATTCCCCGGCAGCTCGTCGGAGAGCAGCACGCGCTGCGGACGACGATGCGCAGGGTCGGCCACCGGAACAGCGGCCATCAGTTTACGGGTATAGGGATGCTGCGGGTTTTCAAACACCGCGCGGCGTGGGCCAATTTCGACAATGCGCCCTCGATACATCACCGCCACGCGGTGGCTGATGCGCTCAACCACCGCCATGTCATGGGAAATAAACAGAAATGCGATGCCCATCTCGCGCTGCAAATCGAGCATCAGATTGATAATTTGCGCGCGTATCGACACGTCCAGCGCCGATACCGACTCATCGGCAATCACCACTTTTGGATTGAGCGCCAGCGCGCGGGCAATACAAATGCGCTGGCGCTGACCGCCGGAAAACTCGTGCGGATAGCGCCAGGCATGTTCCGGCTCCAGTCCGACACGTTCCAGTAGCCAGGCGACACGTTCACGAGCAGCATCTCCCTCCAGCAGGCGGTGCACGCGCAGCGGCTCCATAATCGAATAGCCCACCGTTTGCCGCGGGTCGAGGGAAGCGTAAGGGTCCTGGAAAATAAACTGGATATCGCGACGCAGCGCCTGAAGCTTACCGCCCGTCAGCGTATCAATCCGCTGACCGTTGAAGGTAATGCTGCCGCCCTGGGTTTCCACCAGACGCAGCAACGCCCGTCCGGTGGTCGATTTACCGCAGCCGGACTCCCCTACCAGGCTTAAGGTTTCGCCGGGCCATAAATCAAAGCTGACTTTTTCGACCGCATGCACTTCACGGGTAATACGGTTGAGAATGCCGCTGCGCAGCGGGAAGCGCGCGACCAGATCGCGAACTTTGAGGATCGGATCCCCGGCCACAACAGTGTTCTGCTCCTCTGGCGACGGGCTTTGGTTCAGCAGCGGGAAACGGCGCGGCAGAGAGGTGCCATGCATCGCGCCCAGCCTCGGCACCGCGGCCAGCAGCGCCTGGGTATATGGGTGCTGCGGCGCGCGGAAAATCTCCTCCACGCTGCCGGTCTCCACCGCTTCGCCGCGATACATCACCAGCACGCGGTCGGCGATATCGGCCACCACGCCCATATCGTGGGTAATGAAGATAACGCCCATCGACATCTCTTTTTGCAGAACGGCGATCAGCTGCAAAATTTGCGCCTGGATAGTCACATCCAGCGCGGTCGTCGGTTCATCGGCAATCAGCACCGCCGGACGGCAGGAGAGCGCCATGGCGATCATCACCCGCTGACGCATACCGCCGGAAAGCTGATGCGGAAAGCGCGACAGCATGGCTTCCGCTTCCGGAATGCGTACCTGATCGAGCATTTTTTTCGCTTCGCGCAGGGCCTCATCATGCTTCAGGCCCTGATGTAATCGAATCGACTCGGCAATCTGTTCACCGATGGTGAAGACCGGATTCAGCGAGGTCATCGGCTCCTGAAAGATCATCGCCATATCCGCGCCGCGCACGCCGCGCATATCGGCGTCAGACTGTTCGCTCAGCTCAATCACCTGCCGGTTGCGACGACGCAGCAGCAGCGCATCACTGCGCACTTCGCTGACCGCCCGATCGAGCAGGCGCATCAGTGCCAGCGACGTTACCGATTTCCCCGAGCCGGACTCGCCGACAATCGCCAGCGTCTCGCCGCGCCGCAGGGTAAACGACAGGTCGCGAACGGCGGAAAAAGCCTGCGGCTGCTGGCTAAACGCGACGTTCAGGCCGCGCACCTGCAGAACATCATTAGCATCGATTTCTTGACTATGCGGCAACGCCCTTTCCTCTTATTCGCGATAAATACCAATCGTGGGCGTATCACCCGCATAACACCAGGCCCGGTACATGCCTTCGCTATTAAACGGCAGCGCCACGTTGCCTTCACGGTCGACGGCGATCAGGCCACCGCTGCCGCCCAGCGCAGGAAGTTTCTCCATCACCACCCTTTCGCAGGCCTCCTGCAGGCTAAGTTGGCTGTACTCCACCAGCGCCGAAATATCGTAGGCCGCCAGCGTACGCATAAACACTTCGCCGGTGCCGGTACAGGAAACGGCGACGCTGGCGTTATTGGCATAGCAGCCCGCCCCCGGCAGCGGGCTATCGCCGACGCGTCCCGGCAGCTTATTGGTCATACCGCCGGTTGACGTCGCCGCCGCGAGGTTACCCGCCAGATCCAGCGCAACCGCGCCGACGGTGCCCATTTTGTGCCGCTCATCCAGCGGTGCGGCGTGGTGGTCGAGCACGATATCGCCGCCCTCCTGCGCCTGACGCAGCTGCAGCAAGCGCTCGGGGGTCGAAAACAGGCTGTTATCGACGTGTTCCATACCGTGGGTAGCGGCAAACGCTTCCGCCCCCTCGCCAATCAACAGCACGTGCGGGCTCTGTTCCAGCACCAGGCGCGCCGCCAGCACCGGATTACGTAAATGCTGAACTCCCGCGACGGCGCCGGCCTGCAAGCGGCAACCATCCATCACGCAGGCATCGAGTTCATGGCGGGTATCGCGGGTAAATACCGAGCCAATACCAGCGTTAAATAACGGGCACTCCTCCAGCAGCCGGACCGCTTCAGTTACCGCATCCAGCGCGCTGGCCCCGGCCGCCAGCATTTTTTGTCCGCTATCGACAATCGCCGCCAGCGCCGTTACGTACTCCCGCTCACGCGCCGGCGTCATCTGCGCGCGGCTAATCGCCCCGGCCCCGCCGTGAATTGCTATAACCGCCTTACCCATTACGCCGTTCCTTACCGATAAAGTGTATAAATATCATTATCGTGCTGACTGTCCTATACAATTTTTGAATATAGAAAGAGCGGACGATGATGTAAAGCTTGTCCCCTGGTGGGATATAGCCCGCCCCTCTTTTCTGCCATAATAGGCGTTTTCGATGTTTGCCCGCAGGAGAAACACATGGATTTTACCGCCGGACTGATGCCGCTCGACACAGCCCTGACCCAGATGCTCACTCGTATTACGCCGCTGAATGCGACGGAAACCGTACCGCTGTTGCAGGCCTTTTCGCGCGTAACCGCCCATGATCTCGTTTCGCCGCTCAACGTGCCCGGTTTTGATAACTCGGCAATGGACGGCTACGCCGTACGCCTGGCGGATCTCGCCGACGGCGCAGCGCTGCCGGTAGCGGGCAAGGCCTTCGCCGGTCAACCTTATAACGGCGTCTGGCCGGCAGGCGCCTGTATCCGCATTATGACCGGCGCGCCGGTACCGGAAGGCTGCGACGCGGTGGTCATGCAGGAGCAGACCGAACAAACCGATGACGGGATTCGCTTTATCGCCCCGGTGAAAAGCGGGCAGAATATCCGTCGTCTCGGCGAAGATATCGCCCATGGCGCGGTCGTCTTCCCCGCGGGAACACGCCTGACCGCCGCCGAGCTACCGGTCATCGCCTCGCTGGGCATTGCCGAGGTTGACGTGGTGCGTAAAGTGCGGGTGGCGGTGTTCTCCACCGGCGATGAACTTCAGCTGCCGGGCCAGCCGCTGGCCGATGGGCAAATTTACGATACCAACCGCCTGGCGGTACACCTGATGCTGCAGGAGCTGGGCTGCGAAGTGATTAACCTCGGCATTATTCCCGACGACCCGGCTAAACTGCGCGAAGCCTTTATTCAGGCTGACCAGCAGGCCGATGTGGTGATTAGCTCCGGCGGCGTTTCCGTCGGCGAAGCGGACTACACCAAAGCGATTCTCGAAGAGCTGGGGGAAATCGGCTTCTGGAAGCTGGCGATCAAGCCGGGAAAACCTTTCGCTTTCGGCAAGCTTAGCCACAGCTGGTTCTGCGGCCTGCCGGGCAACCCGGTTTCCGCAACGCTGACCTTCTACCAGCTGGTTCAGCCGCTGTTGGCGAAGCTGTCCGGCAACGTCGGGCAAGCTCAGCCGATGCGCCTGCGCGTGCGCGCCGCCTCCGGCCTGAAGAAATCGCCGGGCCGCCTCGATTTTCAACGCGGCGTGCTGCAACGCGGCCCGGACGGCGAGCTGGTGGTTAGCAGCACCGGTCACCAGGGCTCGCATATCTTCAGTTCATTCAGCCTCGGCAACTGCTTTATCGTGCTGGAGCGCGAGCGCGGCAGCGTGGAAGCGGGCGAATGGGTGGACGTTGAGCCGTTTAATCATCTGTTCGGAGGGCTGTAATGAGCGTGGAGTTGAGCGATGCGGAGATGCTGCGCTATAACCGGCAGATTATTCTCCGCGATTTCGATTTTGACGGTCAGGAGCAGCTGAAAGCCTCCCGCGTGCTGGTCGTCGGCCTCGGCGGGCTGGGCTGTGCCGCCGCGCAGTATCTGGCGGCGGCAGGCGTCGGCCAGCTAACCCTGCTCGATTTCGACACCGTCTCGCTCTCCAACCTTCAGCGTCAGACCCTGCACAGCGACGCCGCCATCGGCCAGCCGAAGGTCGACTCCGCCCGCGCCGCGCTGGCGCGGATTAATCCCCACGTTCAGCTCACGGCGCTCAACGCGCGGCTGGAAGACGCGGCGCTGGCGGCGCAAATCGCCGCCCACGATCTGGTGCTCGACTGTACCGACAACGTCGCGATCCGTAACCAGCTCAACGCCGGATGTTTCCGCCATAAAACGCCGCTGGTCTCCGGCGCGGCGATTCGCATGGAGGGGCAAATCAGCGTCTTTACGTATCAGGAAAATGAACCCTGCTACCGCTGCCTGAGCCGCCTGTTTGGCGACAACGCCCTCACCTGCGTCGAAGCCGGCGTCATGGCGCCGCTGGTTGGCACCATTGGTTCGCTACAGGCGATGGAGGCGATTAAGCTGCTGACCCGCTACGGCAGCCCGGCGACCGGCAAAATCGTGATGTACGACGCCATGCGCTGCCAGTTCCGCGAAATGAAGCTGCCGCGAAACCCTCACTGCGAGGTGTGCGGTACGCCCTGACCCTTTTCCGGCGGCACCGCCGCCGGACGTTTTGTGACCCGCCGAGACTTTTTCGCCTCCGTTTCTCCCCCTCGCTGTGCTTGTTGATTTATATCAATGCAACTTTCATTCGAAAGTAATTTAATCTTCATATGCAAATAAGAGGGTGAATCATGATCTTCAACATTCAGCGTTATTCAACCCATGACGGCCCGGGGATCCGCACTGTCGTCTTCCTCAAAGGGTGTTCGCTGGGCTGCCGCTGGTGCCAGAACCCGGAAAGCCGCGCCCGCACGGCGGATTTGCTGTATGACGCCCGCCTTTGCCTGGACGGCTGCGACCTCTGCCAGCAGGCTGCGCCGGAGGTGATTACCCGCAAGCTGGACGGTCTGATTATCCACCGCGAAAAGCTCACCGATGCGCATATCGGCAAATTGCGCGACTGCTGCCCGACGACGGCATTAACCGTGTGCGGCGAAGAGAAAAGCGTCGACGAGATTATGGCCACGGTACTGCGCGACAAGCCATTCTACGATCGCAGCGGCGGCGGCGTCACGCTTTCCGGCGGTGAGCCGTTTATGAATCCCGGGCTGGCCCGACAGCTGTTTGAGGCCAGCCACAACGCGGGGATCCACACCGCGGTCGAAACCTGTCTGCACGTGCCGTGGAAATACGTTGAGCCCTCTTTGCCGTTTATCGACCTGTTTCTCGCCGACCTCAAGCACGTTAACGAAGCGATTTTCCAGCAGTGGACGGACGGCAGCGCCCGCCGGGTGCTGAATAATCTGCAGCGCGTCGCGCAGGCCGGAAAGAAAATCATCATTCGCGTGCCGTTGATCCAGGGCTTTAACGCTAACGAAAGCGATATTGCCGCCATTACCGATTTTGCCGCTGACCGCTTAAAGGTCGGCGAGATCCATTTCCTGCCGTACCACACGTTAGGAATGAATAAATACCAATTACTCAGTCAGCCCTATACCGCTCCGGACAAACCGCTTGCTGCCCCCGAGCTGCTCGCCTTCGCGCAGCACTATGCTCAGAGCAAAGGTTTAACGGCGACTCTACGAGGATAACCCTATGACAACATTGAAACTGGATACTCTGAGCCCGCGCATTCAGGCGCATAAAATGGCGCTGGTGCATATCGTTAAGCCGCCGGTCTGTACTGAGCGCGCCCTGCACTATACCGAAGCCTATCAGCAGCACCTGGATAAACCGATCCCGGTACGCCGCGCGCTGGCGCTGGCTCATCACCTGGCGGAACGCACGATCTGGATTAAGCACGATGAACTGATTGTCGGCAACCAGGCCAGCGAAGTTCGCGCGGCGCCCATCTTCCCGGAATACACCGTAAGCTGGATCGAAAAAGAGATCGACGACCTCGCCGATCGCCCCGGCGCCGGTTTTGCCGTTAGCGAAGAGAACAAACGTGTGCTCCACGAAGTGTGCCCGTGGTGGCGCGGTCAAACCGTACAGGATCGCTGCTATGGCATGTTTACCGACGAGCAAAAAGCGCTGCTGGCGACCGGCATTATCAAAGCGGAAGGCAATATGACCTCCGGCGATGCTCACCTTGCGGTCAACTATCCGCTGCTGCTGGAAAAAGGCCTCGACGGCATGCGAGCGAAAGTCGCCGAGCGCCGTTCGCGCATTAACCTGACCGTGCTTGAAGATCTGCACGGCGAGCAGTTCCTCAAAGCCATTGATATCGTGCTGGAAGCGGTCAGCGAACACTGTAAGCGCTACGCCGGGCTGGCGCGCAGCATGGCCGCGACGGAGATCCGCGAATCCCGCCGCGACGAACTGCTGGCGATAGCCGAAAACTGCGATATCATCGCCCACGAGCCGCCGAAGACCTTCTGGCAGGCGCTGCAGCTGTGCTATTTCATCCAGCTGATTCTGCAGATCGAATCCAACGGCCACTCGGTCTCTTTCGGCCGCATGGACCAGTATCTCTACCCTTACTACCGCCGCGACGTTGAGCTGGCACAATCATTGGATCGCGAACACGCCATCGAGCTGCTGCACTGCTGCTGGCTGAAGCTGCTTGAGGTGAACAAAATTCGCTCCGGCTCGCACTCTAAGGCGTCCGCCGGTAGCCCGTTGTACCAGAACGTCACCATCGGCGGCCAGAATCTGGTGGGCGGCGTAGCGCAAGATGCAGTGAACCCGCTCTCCTACGCGATTCTAGAATCCTGCGGTCGCCTGCGCTCGACGCAGCCTAACCTCAGCGTGCGCTACCACGCGGGCATGAGCAACGACTTCCTCGACGCGTGCGTGCAGGTGATCCGCTGCGGCTTCGGCATGCCGGCGTTCAACAATGATGAAATCGTTATTCCTGAATTTATCAAACTCGGCATTGAGCCGCAGGACGCGTACGACTATGCCGCTATCGGCTGCATCGAAACCGCCGTCGGCGGCAAATGGGGCTATCGTTGCACCGGGATGAGCTTTATCAACTTCGCCCGCGTCATGCTGGCAACCCTGGAAGGTGGCCGCGACGCCACCAGCGGCCAGGTTTTCCTACCGCAGGAACATGCGCTGTCAAAAGGTAACTTCGACAACTTCGAACAGGTTCTGGCCGACTGGGATACACAGATCCGCTACTACACGCGCAAATCTATCGAGATTGAGTACGTGGTCGACACCATGCTGGAGGAGAACGTGCACGATATTCTCTGTTCGGCGCTGGTTGATGACTGTATCGAGCGCGCGAAGAGCATCAAGCAGGGCGGCGCGAAATATGACTGGGTTTCCGGTCTGCAGGTCGGCATCGCTAACCTTGGCAACAGCCTGGCGGCGGTGAAAAAGCTGGTGTTCGATCAGGGCGTTATAGGCCAGCAGGCGCTGGCAAAGGCGCTGGCTGAAGACTTCGAAGGCCTGACCCACGAGCAGTTGCGCCAGCGCTTAATCAACGGCGCGCCGAAATACGGCAACGATGAAGACAGCGTGGATATGCTGCTGGCTCGCGCCTACCAGACCTATATTGACGAGCTGAAGCTGTATCATAACCCGCGCTACGGCCGCGGCCCGATCGGCGGCAACTATTACGCCGGTACCTCCTCCATCTCCGCTAACGTGCCGTTTGGCGCGCAGACTATGGCGACGCCGGATGGCCGTAAAGCGCACTCGCCGCTTGCGGAAGGGGCCAGCCCGGCCTCCGGTACCGACCACTTGGGGCCGACCGCGGTGATCAGCTCGGTGGGTAAACTGCCGACCGGCTCAATCCTCGGCGGCGTACTGCTTAACCAGAAGCTGAACCCGGCCACGCTGGAGAACGCGTCGGATAAGCAGAAACTGATGGTGCTGCTGCGCACCTTCTTCGAGGTGCACAAAGGCTGGCATATTCAGTACAACATCGTGTCGCGCGAGACGCTGCTGGAAGCGAAGAAACACCCCGACCAGTACCGTGATTTAGTGGTCCGCGTGGCCGGTTACTCGGCGTTCTTTACCGCCCTGTCGCCGGATGCTCAGGACGATATTATCGCCCGTACCGAGCATACGCTGTAACTAACATCCCCGGCTTGCGTTACGCTTAGCCGGGCTACAGGTTCTTAGCCGTTTGCGGGCCGGAGCCCCGGGTAAGGCGTTTACGCCGCAACCCGGGGTTTTCTCCTGCACATCGGTGAATGCAAACTTTCATTCGAAATAAATTTGTGCTCCCCATCACATTGTAATTAGAATGTTACTGGTCGAAGTTAAGCCAGGAGCATGTGTTATGACCGTTAAAGTTATCGTCACCGATATGGACGGAACTTTTCTCAATGACGCCAAGCAGTATGACCGCTCGCGTTTTCTTGCGCAGTTCGCGCAACTCCAGCAGCAGGGTATTGAATTCGTTGTCGCCAGCGGCAACCAGTACTACCAGCTGATCTCTTTTTTTCCGGAAATCCGCGACCAAATCTCCTTTGTTGCCGAGAACGGCGCGCTGGTTTACGAACACGGTCAACAGCTGTTCCACGGCGAACTTACCCGTCATGAATCCCAGGTGGTAATTGGCGAACTGCTCAAAGATCCGCAGCTCAACTTTGTCGCCTGCGGCCTCGAAAGCGCTTACGTCAGCGATCGCGCGCCCGACGCCTTTGTCGCGCTGATGTCAAAGCACTACCATCGTCTGCAGCGTATTAGCAACTACCATGGCATCGACGATAAGCTGTTTAAGTTTTCGCTTAACCTGCCGGATAGCGAAATTCCGCAGCTTATCGACAAACTGCACGTCTCGCTGGACGGCATTATGAAGCCGGTCACCAGCGGCTTCGGCTTCGTCGATTTGATTATCCCCGGCCTGCATAAAGCCAACGGCATCAGCCGCCTGCTGAAGCGCTGGAACATCTCGCCGCAGGCGTGCGTGGCCATCGGCGACAGCGCGAACGACACGGAAATGCTCAAGCTGGTGAAATACTCTTTCGCGATGGCCAACGCCGCCGAAAGCATCAAGGCGGTGTCGCGTTTTGCCACCGATGATAACAACCACGACGGCGCGCTGAACGTCATTCAGGCCGTCCTCGACCACGCCGCCCCCTTCAATCAGTAACGCCGCGCCGGGGTTGACCGCCCCGGCTTCCCGTTTTGTGCACCTCTGCATAATTTTAAACTTGCATTAACTTAATTTTAACTTAAATTATCATATGTAAGATTTAAAACTTTCGAATGAAAGATGAGAGGTCATCATGGCTGTTACCCATACCAGTGAAACTTTACCTGCCGATCCTAAAGCGGCTATCCGCCAGATCAAGCAGGAGCTGCGGGCGCAAATTGGCGATGTACAGGCGGTGTTCGATCGGCTGACCGCGCGTATCGCCGCGCGTCTGGAAGAAATTGACGCCCTTAAAGCCAGCGGCCAGGACGTCTGGCCGATAATCCCGTTCGAGGCGATTGCGCGTGGCCAGGTCACGGAGGCCCAGCGCGAGCTCATCAAGCGTCGCGGCTGCGCGGTCATCAAGGGCCATTTTTCTCGTGAACGGGCGCTGGCGTGGGATAACTCAATGCTCGACTATCTCGACCGCAACCATTTTGATGACGTCTACAGAGGCCCGGGCGATACCTTTTTCGGCTCGCTGGAGGCATCACGGCCGGAAATCTATCCAATTTACTGGTCCCAGGCGCAGATGCAGGCGCGACAGAGCGATGAAATGGCTGCCGTGCAGTCGTTCCTCAACCGTCTGTGGACGTTTAACCGCGACGGCAAGCAATGGTTCGACCCGGATGTCAGCGTCATCTACCCGGACCGCATTCGCCGCCGCCCGCCGGGGACCACCTCGAAAGGTCTGGGGGCGCATACCGATTCCGGCGCCCTGGAGCGCTGGCTGCTGCCGGCCTATCAGAAAGTGTTTGCCGACGTGTTTAACGGCAACATTGATGCTTACGACCCGTGGGACGCGGCGCACCGCACCGAAGTCGAAGAGTATACGGTCGACAACACCACCAAATGCTCGGTGTTCCGCACCTTCCAGGGGTGGACCGCGCTCTCCGATATGATCCCCGATCAGGGCCTGCTGCACGTGGTGCCGATCCCGGAAGCGATGGCTTATGTGCTGCTGCGTCCGCTGCTCGATGATGTCCCGGATGATGAACTGTGCGGCGTCGCGCCGGGTAAGGTGCTGCCGATTTCGGAAAAATGGCACCCGCTGCTGATCAAAGCCTTAAGCTCTATTCCGGCGCTGAATGCGGGCGATTCGGTATGGTGGCACTGCGACGTGATCCACTCGGTCGCGCCGGTGGAAAATCAGCAGGGCTGGGGCAACGTGATGTATATTCCCGCCGCGCCAATGTGTGAGAAAAACCTCGCCTACGCGCAGAAGGTCAAAGTCGCGCTGGCGCACGGCGCCTCTCCGGGCGACTTCCCGCGCGAGGATTATGAAGCCAGCTGGGAAGGTCGTTTCACGCCGGACGATTTAAACATCCACGGTAAGCGCGCGTTGGGGATGGCGAATTAATCGTCATATAGCCCCTTAGCTTCAACGGCGGTACGGCGGTTACCGGCGCGTATCCGCCGCACCGAATCACGTACCGCCAGCGTGCCATGCAGGAGTAACGCGCCGTGCGGCGCATCGGGACGGATCAGCCTCTGCTGTAGCAAATGTACCGCTTCAACGCCTAATTCATCGCGCGGGACGTGGACGGCAGTTAGCGGTACATCCTGAATCGCCGCCAGGTTAAAGCCGTCGATGCTCATGACGGAAACATCCTGCGGGACGCGCAAACCACGTTTTTGTAAAGCGGCGATTGTGCCTGCCGCCATAAAATCACCGCCCACCAGAAATGCCGTCGGCAGTGGGCCGTCGCCGCGCTGATCCAGCCACTCCCCGACTTTTTCCTCGGTATCCCTGGCGCTGAAGTTGGCCACGGCGAGTAAATCCCTGCCATCAACGAAATGGAGATTCCGCGCCCGCCATGCCTGCTTAATGCCCAGCAGACGCAGCTCCATGGTATAGCGACGCAGGCACATCACGTTCATGATCGCCTGATGCCCCATCTCAAACAGATACCGGGCGGCGAACTGGCCGATCAGCCGATGATCCGGTGCGACGGAGGGTAAACGCATTCCGGCGTCGTGGCAGTTGATCATCACGCAGGGCTTCGCCAGATCGGCCGCCAGATCGTGAATATGCGGATCGTCGATACCCAATAAAATAGCGGCCTGGGTCGATGCTTCATGCATGCGCTGCAAAAACAAATTGGCATCGCTGTCGTTCTCTTCCAGCGCGCAATAGCGCAGGTGTACCTCATGCGGCATAAGGGCGCTATTGATGCTTTGAATCACCCGATAGTAGTAAATATCCGTGCGTTCATCGAAAGCGCGCTGAGGGGCAAATACCACGAGGTTGTTGAGCAGCATTCGCCCGGCGGCGATCCCCTCCATCACGCCCAGCTCGCGGGCGCACTCCAGTACCCTCTGGCGAGCCCTGGCGCTGGTATTCGCTTTCCCTGCCAGCACCCGCGATACCGTGCTCACCGACAGCCCGGTACGCGCCGCGATTTCGCTCACTTTTAGCTTTTTGTCCATTTTGTGATCGCGCTCTACTTTGCTCATGAAAAAATTTTCATATTGAGAATGTGAATATTTTTAAGCGATTTGGCGATGTCATACTGCGATCTGGATCGTCCCATGAAAATATTTGCAGAATTGTCGCTATTGTCCGCTCGCATTCTCCCTTAGCCTGAATTGGTCCAACACCTTTGATATTAGTCAACCAATAGTGTCGAGACATCAACCTTAACAAACAACGAAATAGAAAATTTTAGCGACAACTCAGCAAGCGGGTTGGTCAATTTTCCCTACTACATGTCTCGTGGAGAGTTCTATGAGCCAAGGCCTCAATAACGATATGGCGGTCAGTAAATCACGCCGCATAGTGAAGAACCTGCGCTGGTGGATGCTGGTGCTGTTTTTGCTCGGCGTCACCGTTAACTACATCACGCGCAATTCGCTGGGGATTATCGCCCCGGAATTAAAAACCTCTCTCGGTATTACCACTGAACAGTACTCGTGGATCGTCGGCGCTTTTCAGCTGGCGTATACCATTTTTCAGCCACTCTGCGGCTGGCTTATCGACGTCATTGGTCTCAAGCTCGGCTTTATGATCTGCGCCACGCTGTGGGCCATCGCCTGCATCGCCCATGCCGGCGCGGGGAGCTGGCTGCACCTGGCGATTCTGCGCTTTTTCATGGGCGGCGCTGAGGCGGCAGCGACGCCAGCTAACGCCAAAACACTCGGCGAGTGGTTCCCTAAATCCGAACGCCCAATCGCGGCAGGCTGGGCCGGGGTTGGTTTCTCCATCGGCGCCATGCTGGCGCCGCCGATTATCTACTTCGCGCACGCCTCGTTCGGCTGGCAGGGTGCATTTATGTTCACCGGCGCGCTGGCGCTCGCATGGGTCGTACTGTGGTGGGCGTTCTATCATAACCCGGAAAAACACCCTAACCTCGGCAAAGCCGAGCTGGCGCTTATCCAGCAGGACAATGAAGCGCCGCCGGTCAAACTGCCCTTCTTTACCGCGCTGAAAACCGTATCGAAAAACAAGCGCTTCTACGGTATCGCCATTCCGGCCTTTATGGCTGAGCCCGCCTGGGCGGTGCTGAGCTTCTGGGTACCGCTCTACCTGGCGAAAGAGCACGGCATGGATTTAAAACAAATCGCCATGTTTGCCTGGCTGCCGTTTCTGGCGGCCGACCTCGGCAGCGTCGCCAGCGGCTATCTGACCAAACTGTATACCCGCTGGTTCGGCTGCTCGCGGGTGAACTCGGTGGTCGCCAGCTCCGTCACCGGCGCCTTCCTGATGATTTCGCTCGCCACCGTGGCGATTACCCGCGATCCCTATATCACCATCGTACTGATTTCAATTGGCGGCTTCGGCCACCAGATCATCTCCTGCATGCTCAGCGCGCTGGTGGTGGAGTCGTTCGATAAAGGACAGATGGCGACCGTGAACGGGATGCGCGGTTCCGCCGCCTGGATCGCCAGCTTTCTATTCTCGCTGCTGATTGGCGTCACCGCCGACAAAATCGGCTTCAACCCGCTATTTATCGCCATGGGGTTCTTTGACCTGATTGGCGCGGTATTCCTGGTGGCATTTATTGCTGAACGTCGCGCAAAACGCGCCTGAGAGTGGATGTAAAAAATGAAGACTTTGAAAAACTGGACCTTACACCAACTGCTGGACCACCACGTTGAGCTGCTCGTAGACGGCCAGCACACCCTGTGTCTGTACGTGCTGGAAGAGAATATGTTCCGCGTGCTGCTAAAGCGGCACGGCCAGCTGGCGCTGGATCGCACCTGGAGTATCGCTCCCCAGCAGGACGTGCCGTGGGAAGGACGCCCGCGCGAAGATTTGAACGGCTTTAGCCTCCCCGCCTGGCAGCTCACGGAGCATAGCGATACCCTGAGCATCGCCACCGACCAGCTGCGCGTCACCGTCCACCAGCCGCTGTGGCTGGAATGGAGTTATCGCGATGAAGCTGGCGAGTGGCAGCCGCTGGTTAACGACCGCCCCACCAGCGCCTACCTGGCGAATGCGCACGGCGACGGCGTTGCCCACTATCTGAGCCGACGCAAAGACGAACGCTTCTATGGTCTGGGCGAAAAAGCCGGCGATCTGCAGCGTAACGGTAAACGCTATGAGATGCGTAACCTCGACGCCATGGGCTATAACGCGGCGAGCACCGACCCGCTGTACAAGCATATTCCGTTTACCATCGCGCAGCGTAGCGATGTCAGCTACGGTCTGTTTTACGACAACCTGAGCAGTTGCTGGCTGGATCTCGGCAACGAAATCGATAATTACCATACCGCCTATCGCCGCTGGCAGGCGGAAGCGGGAGACATTGATTACTATCTTTTTTCCGGCAAACGGGTACTGGATATCACCAAAGCGTTCGTCCGCCTGACCGGCAAAACGCTGTTCGGACCGAAATGGAGTCTCGGCTACAGCGGTTCGACGATGCACTACACCGACGCGCCGGATGCGCAAAACCAGCTGATGAACTTCATCCGCCTGTGCGATGAACACGCCATTCCGTGCGATTCATTCCAGCTATCTTCCGGCTATACCTCGATTGACGGCAAGCGCTACGTCTTTAACTGGAACAACGACAAGGTGCCGCAGCCGAAGGTGATGAGCCAGGCCTTCCACGATGCCGGACTGAAGCTGGCGGCCAATATTAAGCCCTGCCTGCTGCAGGACCATCCGCGCTATCACGAGGTCGCGGAGCGCGGGCTGTTTATCCGCGATTCACAGGCTGATGCTCCCGAGCGTTCCAGCTTCTGGGATGACGAAGGGTCGCATCTCGACTTTACCAACCCGCAAACTGTCGCCTGGTGGCAGGAAGGCGTGACGACCCAGCTGCTGGAGATGGGCATCGACTCTACGTGGAACGATAATAACGAGTATGAAGTCTGGGACGGCGAAGCCCGCTGTCACGGATTCGGCCACGAAATTGCTATCAAACATATTCGCCCGGTGATGCCGCTGCTGATGATGCGCGCGTCGCTGGAGGCTCAGCAGCGCTTTGCGCCGCAGAAACGCCCGTATCTGATCTCTCGCTCCGGCTGCGCCGGGATGCAGCGCTATGTTCAGACCTGGAGCGGCGATAACCGCACCAACTGGGACACGCTACGCTACAACACCCGGATGGGGCTGGGAATGAGCTTGTCCGGGCTGTTCAACGTCGGACACGATGTCGGCGGCTTCTCTGGCGATAAACCGGACCCGGAGCTGTTCGTGCGCTGGGTACAAAACGGCGTTATGCATCCGCGCTTTACCATTCACTCGTGGAATGACGACCAGACGGTCAACGAAGCCTGGATGTACCCGGAGGTCACCCCAGCTATCCGTTCAGCCATTGAGCTGCGCTATCGTCTGCTGCCGTACCTCTATACCCTGCTGTGGCAGGCTCACGCCGACGATGAACCGATGCTGCGCCCGACCTTCCTCGATCACGAACACGATGCGCAGACGTTTGCCGAATGCGACGACTTCCTGCTGGGTCGCGATCTGCTGGTTGCCAGCGTCGTCGAACCCGGCGCGCGTCAGCGCCGCGTGTGGCTGCCGGCAAACCAGGACGGCTGGTACGATTTTTACAACCACCAGTGGTATGCGGGCGGCCAGTGGATAGCCCTTGATGCGCCACTGGAAAAACTGCCCCTGCTGGTTCGCGCCGGGGCAGGCCTGCCGCTGAGCGAGCGCGTCCGCCACGTCGATGCGCAAACAGACGATAATCGCGAGCTGAAGCTGTTCCCGCTGAAGGGCATGGGGACCTGTCGCGGCCTGCTGTTTGAAGACGACGGCGAAAGCTGGGGCTACCGGAACGGCAATGCGCTGTGGGTGGAATGGGAAATGGTCTGCGATAGCGCCAGCATTAACCTGAAGGTCAAGGCGCGCGGCGATTATCGTCCGGCGTGGAAAGCGCTGAAGGTGTCGTTGCCGGCGGGGGAAAAACGCAGGCTGCTGGTGAACGGTGAAGAAAGGAGCGAGTGGCGGGTGTAGTGCGGATAAGGCGCAGCAGCGCCTTTGGGAAATTCAGCCACTCTGCTAACGGCTCCCGGGGGCGGCGCTTGACGCGCCTTGCCCGGGCTACAGGTCCATCGCCGTCTGCGGGCCGGTAGCCCGGATAGGGCGCAGCAGCGCCGCAATCCGGGACAAGCAACAGAAAATTATTCGATACCTTTAGTGCGCAGATAATCTTCGTAGTTACCGGTGAAGTCGATCACGCGCTCCGGCGTAATTTCAACGACTCGGGTCGCCAGCGAGCTCACAAACTCACGGTCGTGAGAAACGAAAATCAGCGTTCCCTGATACATCTCCAGCGCCATATTCAGCGATTCGATCGATTCCATATCCAGGTGGTTGGTCGGTTCGTCCATCACCAGGATGTTCGGTTTCTGCATCATCAACTTACCGAAAAGCATACGGCCTTTTTCGCCGCCGGAGAGCACTTTCGCCGGCTTTTTGATATCGTCCTGGCTGAACAGCAGTCGGCCCAGGATGCTGCGCACCGCCTGCTCGTCATCGCTTTCCTGTTTCCACTGGCTCATCCACTCAAATACCGTCAGATCGTTTTCGAATTCATATTCGTGATCCTGCGCGTAGTAGCCAATCTGCGCGTTCTCGGACCATTTAACGGTACCGTTATCCGGCGTCAGATCGCCGACCAGGGTTTTCAGCATTGTGGATTTACCCACGCCGTTGGCGCCCAGAATAGCGATCTTCTCCCCCACTTCCAGCAGCAGGTTGAAGTTTTTAAACAGCGGACCGTTGTCAAAGCCTTTTGCCAGCGCTTCCACTTCCAAAGCGTTACGGAACAGCTTTTTATCCTGCTCAAAGCGAATGAACGGGTTCTGACGGCTGGACGCTTTCACTTCGTCCAGCTTAATTTTGTCAATCTGACGGGCGCGCGAGGTCGCCTGGCGAGATTTAGAGGCGTTGGCGCTAAAGCGGCTCACGAAAGATTGCAGGTCGGCAATCTGCGCTTTTTTCTTGGCGTTATCCGCCAGCAGACGTTCACGCGCCTGGGTCGCCGCGGTCATGTACTCATCGTAGTTGCCCGGGTAAACGCGCAGCTCGCCGTAATCCAGATCCGCCATGTGGGTACAAACCATGTTCAGGAAGTGACGGTCGTGCGAAATGATGATCATGGTGCTGTCGCGATCGTTGAGGGTCTGCTCCAGCCAGCGGATGGTGTCGATATCCAGGTTGTTCGTCGGTTCATCAAGCAGCAGGATATCCGGGTTGGAGAACAGCGCCTGCGCCAGCAGCACGCGCAGCTTCCAGCCGGGAGCCACTTCGCTCATCGGGCCGTAATGCTGTTCAACCGGGATGCCGACGCCGAGCAGCAGTTCGCCGGCGCGCGCTTCAGCGGAGTAGCCGTCCATCTCGCCGTAGAGCACTTCAAGGTCAGCCACCTTATAGCCGTCTTCTTCGCTCATCTCCGCCAGGGAGTAGATGCGATCGCGCTCTTGCTTCACTTCCCACAGCTCGCCGTGGCCCATAATGACCGTATCCAGTACGCTGAACTCTTCAAATGCAAACTGATCCTGGCGCAGCTTACCGATACGCTCGTTCGGGTCGAGGGAGACGTTGCCCAGCGTCGGCTCAAGATCGCCGCCGAGGATCTTCATAAAGGTGGACTTGCCGCTACCGTTGGCGCCAATCAGGCCGTAACGATTGCCGCCGCCAAATTTGACGGAAATATTTTCGAACAGCGGCTTACTGCCGAACTGCATGGTGACGTTGCTGGATACTAGCACGGGGTTATCCTGAAAATAGAGAATGAGAAGTGTGATGAACCAGACATTATGCCAGCAAATGCTTCACTTTTCACGGGGCGTTATAAAATCATCAATGACGCTTGTGTTAGGGTCGTGTCATATTGCGCGGTTACACTGCTTAATGCGTAATTTTTTTACCTTAATCTGGAAGGAACCTATGACCACACTCTCCCGCCATCCGGCTTTCTTATCGCTGCAGGGCGGTATCAACTTTCGTGACCTGGGCGGCCAGCGTACCGCCGACGGCCGCCGCGTGCGGGCCGGAAAACTATTCCGCTCCGGCTCGCTGCATATGATGACGGCCGATGACCTCACCCACCTGGACGCAATCCCCCTTAGCCGGGTCATTGATTATCGCGATCCGGGAGAAGTGAATCGTAGCCCTGATAAGCTGAACGAAGCGGCTCGCTACCTCAACGCGCCCGCGAATCCGCACGTTCGCGACGTTAACGCCAAAGTCACCGAGCTCAACGCCGCCACGTTAAACGCCCTTAACGGCGAGCAGTTTATGCTGGAGCTCTATCGCCAGCTGCCATTCAATAACGCTGCTTATCGCCAGCTGGCCGGTTGGCTGATGGAGCCTTTCGATGGCGCGCTATTGCAGCACTGCGCGGTAGGGAAAGACCGTACCGGCGTGGGCTGCGCGCTGACGCTGTTCGCCCTCGGCTGCGATCGCCACACGGTGATGGAGGAGTACCTGCTCACCCAGGGCATGCTGACGCAGGTCGAGGATTTTTTGCTCGAATCCCTCGGCAATGAGCTGACCGCCCGCGGCCGGCAAAACCTGGCGGAAATGATGACGGTGCATGAATCTTACCTTGCCGCCGCGCTTTCCGGCATTGATGAACGTTACGCCAGCGTCGATGCCTGGCTGGAAAAAGAGTATCAGCTCACGCCGCAGGCGCGAGAAGCGCTCCAGGCACGGCTTCTGGAGGGGTAACCCCCTCCCGTTTTTAGTCTGCAGGGCCAGCGTTGACGGGCTACACTCACGGTCACAGGAAAAAAATGTGATTTCGTACACATCTCATTTACCTGTTTGCCGGAAAGCACATATAATGCGCTCCCATCGACTTCCTGTTTAAACTGACAAAGGCCTGTGCGGCATTAATATCGCCCACGACATAAAGATTATGAAATTATCAACACTCTTCGCGGCAGCCTTCGCCATCGTGGGCTTTTGCAACACAGCTTCTGCTGTAACCTACCCTCTGCCTACCGACGGTAGCCGTCTGATTGGCCAGAACCAGGTGATCACCATTCCGGAAGGCAACAAGCAGCCGCTGGAATATTTCGCCGCCGAATACCAGATGGGTTTATCCAACATGCTGGAAGCCAACCCGGGCGTGGACACCTTCCTGCCGAAAGGCGGCACCGTGCTGAATATCCCGCAGCAGCTGATCCTGCCGGACACCGTGCATGAAGGTATTGTCATCAACAGCGCGGAAATGCGCCTTTACTACTATCCGAAGGGCACCAACACCGTCATCGTGCTGCCGATCGGTATCGGCCAGCTCGGCAAAGACACGCCAATCAACTGGGTAACCAAAGTTGAGCGTAAAAAAGCCGGTCCGACCTGGACGCCTACCGCCAAAATGCACGCTGAATATGCCGCAGCAGGTGAACCGCTGCCGGCCGTTGTTCCGGCCGGCCCTGATAACCCGATGGGCCTGTACGCGCTGTATATCGGCCGCCTGTACGCTATTCACGGCACCAACGCCAACTTCGGCATCGGCCTGCGCGTCAGCCACGGCTGCGTGCGTCTGCGTAACGACGATATTAAATTCCTGTTTGAAAACGTGCCGGTCGGCACCCGCGTAGAGTTTATCGATGAGCCGGTAAAAGCCACTACCGAGCCTGACGGCAGCCGCTTCATTGAAGTTCACAACCCGCTGTCCACCACTGAAGAGCAGTTCCAGGGCGGTGAGATCGTACCGATTAACCTGACCAAATCCGTACAGGCGATTACCAGCCAGACTGACGTAGACCAGAGCGTGGTCGATCAGGCGATCCAGAACCGTTCCGGTATGCCTGTGCGTCTGAACTAACAGCACATCGCGCAGAGCGGCGGGCCCGGTGCCCGCCCTTTTTTTATCCGTTATTCACCAGAATAATTCCGCCGTGATCGTAGCGATAGTGGCAATGGGCATACTCCAGCGGCGTACCGTCCTCCAGATAAATCACCTGCTCCACCTCCAGCACCGGATCGCTCGCTTCACAGTTGAGGTGCTCCCTGTCCAGCGCCTGCGGTTTCATCGCCCGCACCACCCGATACGATCCCATCATCTTGAGCCCCAGCGTCTCCTGCAGGTAGCGAAACACTGAGCCTTCGAGATGCGTTTTATTCAGGCCGGGCACCAGCGCGACCGGCATCACGGTGAGATCCAGCGACACCGGTTCCTCGTTAAGCAGTCGCAGGCGAACAAAATCATAGACCGGGGCATCGGCGTCAATCAGTAACGAACTTTGCTCCTTTTCCGTCGGAAAGCGCAGCTCGAAGCGAATCACCCGGCTAGCCACTTCCCCTAAGTGCTCCCAGGTTTTGGTGGCACCAAAATAGTCGCTACCGGGCAGTTCCCACTGCGAAAGCTGGAGGAAATTTTTGCGCACGAAGGTTCCCTGCCCCTTACGGGTGTAGATAAGGCCTTCGACAATCAGCTGACGCATCGCCTGCTGGATGGTCATCCTGCTGGTGCTGAACTCCGCCGCTAACGCGAACTGGTCGGGTAACGGCGCGCTGGCGGGATACTGCTGGCTGATGATACGTTTTTTGATTTCCCGCGCGATACTCAGATATTTGGCCGTCATTCCCCGATCCTTTTACGTTGCTGATAGCGACTGGCGGGCAGAATATACCATCTGCCCGCGCGAGGCGCCGTTACATCTCTTCGCCGTTACTGCGAATGACCCGTTTTAGCCAGGCATAGCTTTTCTTCGGAACGCGTTTAAGATCCTTCAGGTCGTGGTTTTCACGGTTCACGTAGACAACGCCGTAGCGTTTGCGCATATCGCCCTGCGAACTAAGGATATCGATCAGCCCCCAGCCCAGATAGCCAACCACTTCCGCGCCGTCCTCAAATATCGCCTCTTTCATGGCGTTGATATGATCGCGATGATAGGCGATGCGGTAATCGTCAGCGATCGGGTTCTCGCCGTCCCAGGACTCAATCACCCCGATGCCGTTTTCAATCGGGAAGACCGGCAGACGCCAGTCGTTGTAGTAGCGGGTAATGATGGTGCGAAAACCCAGCGGATCAATCTGCCAGCCCCACTCGGTGGCCTGCAGAAAGTCATTCTTTTTATCGCCAAACTGCATGTAGTGGTTCACCGGCGTACCCGGCGGGATCGGGTCGCTGTCGAGAACCTTGCTGGCATAGTAGCTAAAGGCCAGATAGTCGATTTTGACCTGCGCCATCAGCGCCAGATCCTCTGCGCGGTAAATATCCGCAAAGCCTTCGCGGGCGACAACGTGCATGACTTCCGGGCTGTAGCCCTCCCCGGCGAAGGCGCGCAGCAGATTCTGGTTTAAAAACTCGTCGAGCTGCTGGGCGCAAAGGATATCACGCGGTTTACAGGTCGCCGGATAAACCAGCGCGTGGGCCAGCATGCCGCCCATCAGGCACTGTGGCTTCGCCTGGTGCAGATACTGCGTCAGGTGCACATGGGCCATCATCACGTGGTGCTGGATCTGATACAGCTCGCGCAGGGTCTTCTCGCCGCGCATGTAGCCAGAAATCAGAAACGCGTCCGGCATATGGTAGAGATTCTGTTCATTAAAGGTCAGCCACCACTTTACCTTGTCGCCAAAGCAGTCGATCATCTTCTGCCCGTAACGAATAAAGGCTTCCATCACCCGACGGTCGGTAAAACCGTTGTAGCGTTCAGCCAGCGACAGCGGCATATCGAAGTGATACAGGCAGATCATCGGCTCAATGCCGCGGGCAATCAGGTCATCGATAAACTGGTGATAAAAGGCGATACCTTCTTCATTGAACTCACCGTCGCCTTCCGGGCAAACGCGGCTCCAGGCTATCTGGAAACGATAGCAGTTCATGCCCAAATCCTGCATCAGGTCGAAGTCTTCCCGGTAGCGGTGGTACGAATCGGTCGCCACCTTCCAGTCAGAAGTCAATTCCGCCGGCTGGCGGATATCGTAAACCGACATCCCTTTACCACCCTCATTCCACGCTCCCTCGGTTTGCATGCTGGAAACCGAGTTACCCCATAGAAAATCTGCCGCCAGTGTTCTGTTCATCGCTCGCACCTATGACTAGTCATATAAATTTCATGACTAGTCATATAAACGAAATCCTATTTTCGGGCAAACTCAGGGATCGTTTTTTGTGAGCGCAGCGGATAAAAAAGCCGGATCGCGAAACAGACGATCCGGCGTGCAAGAACGGAAATTACTGCTGTGCGAGCTGGTCGCGACGGTATTCTCCCTGGCGCTCCAGCATCCAGCCCGGATACTCTCGCGGTAGCGTGCTGACCGCATCAAGCCGTGCCAGTTCATCATCATTCAGGGTAATGCTGGTTGCCGCAAGGTTCTCGGCGAGCTGCTCTGCACGCTTCGCGCCAATAATCACGCTGCTTACCGCTGGCTGATGAAGCAACCAGGCCAGCGCGATTTGCGCCACCGAAACGCCCTTCGCATCGGCAATCTCACGCATCACATCAATGCAGTCAAAAGCCCGCGCTTTGTCCACCGGTGGGAAATCAAACTCCTGACGACGGCCGCCGCTCGCCGACTGCCCGTCGCGATCGTACTTACCGCTGAGCAGCCCTCCCGCCAGCGGACTCCAGACCATCAGGCCCAGACCTTCGCTCTGCATCATTGGCACCAGCTCGCGCTCCAGATCGCGCCCGGCAATGGTGTAGTAAGCCTGCAACGAGGCAAAGCGCGCCAGCCCCAGTCGTTCGGATATTCCCAACGCTTTGACTATCTGCCATGCCGCCCAGTTCGACACGCCGATATAGCGGACGTGGCCGTGCTGCACGAGATTATCCAGCGCATACAGCGTCTCCTCGATGGGGGTCGCCGGGTCGAAGCCATGGAGTTGATAGAGATCGATATGATCGAGCTGCAGGCGACGCAGACTCTCCTTCACGCTGCCGATGATGTGATAGCGCGAACTGCCGCGCGAGTTCACGCCTGCGGTGCCGGTCTCGCCAAACACTTTGGTCGCCACCACGACATTTTCACGCGGCACTTTCAGATTCTTCAGCGCCTGGCCGGTAATCGCTTCCGAGCGCCCTTCCGAATAAACGTTTGCGGTGTCGATAAAGTTGATGCCCGCATCGAGTGCGCTGCCCACCAGCCGCTCAGCCTCCGCCTGGCGTAGCTGACCTACCTTACCCCACAGGCCGCCTTCACCGCCGAAGGTCATGGTGCCCAGGCACAGTTCAGAGACAAAAAGGCCGGTATGGCCCAATTTTTGATAACGCATAGAACTCTCCTTCAATCAGGGTGATTCACCATCGTGAATAAAGTTATACCCCGGAAAAGGAGAGCGCGAATGTGGCGTTTCTGTCCGTTTCTTGCCCAATTCTCTAAAAATCAGAACTGCAGCAATCCATACCCCACCAGCGCCGCCCACAGCAGCATGGGCAGGGAATAGACGTGGAAACGCCACCAGATACGGCGATCGCCGGCCATTCGCAGCGCAATCAGATTGGCCAGCGAGCCTGGCAGCAGGCCGAACCCGCCGACATTAACCGCCCAGGCCAGCAGCGTTGAGGGCGGAACGTAATTGAGCAGCAGAATGGTCGCCGGGACGTTACTGATAAACTGCGACAAGCCAATCGAGGTCAGCCACAATCCTCCCGCCGAGAGCTGGCCGACGCCGTTGAGCGCATGCTGTAGAACAGGAAGCTGGATCAGCAGGTGAACGTCAATAAACATCGCCATAAACACCAGTAGCAGCGTCCAGTCGACGTTGATAATCACCGCCCGCGCCAGCAGCAGAAAACCCAACGCGATCAGCGCCAGTCCCCACAGCTCCTGCTTCAGTTCTAAGGCGATCAAAAAGACCAGATAGAACGCCAGACAGCTCCAGACCAGCGTTGGCTGCCACGATGGCGCCTTATCGCTGCTCTGATAGTTGAGACGCTTCGCGGGAAAACAGAACCAGCACAGCGCCAGCAAGGTGATCATCATCGCCGCCGCCAGCGGCAGCATCTGGCCGATAAAGGCCGGAAAGGAAAGGCCTGAGCGCCCCCAAAGAAGAATGTTTTGCGGATTTCCAATAGGTGTTAACAACGACCCGGCGTTCACCGCCAGCGCTTCAAAAATGATTAACCGGCTTGTTGGGATGGCGCACCATTTTTTCAGGGTCAGCGTGAGCGGTACGACAATAAACAGCGCCACGTCGTTAGTTAAGAAGGTGGAAAGCAGCGCGGCCGCCAGCACCATAAAAATGGCCAGCTGGCGTTCGGTCACAAAGCGGCGCGCCATTTTGCGGCCAATTACGTCAAAATAGCCGCTCAGTTCGATACCTTTGGTCAGTAGCATCAACCCGCTAAGGGTGATAATCGTATGCCAGTCAATGGCGTGAAGCCAGGCGGCGGGAGCAAACGGAACAAAGAAGCTTAAAACAACGCCAATAATCAACAGCAGATGTAAAAAGCGGTCGCGGATCAGCGACTGAACAAAGACGAGGTTCATTCTCCCAGTGACCCCTGCTTGAGGGTAAACTGTTTAAACATTGCCAGCGTCTCTTCGCTGACATGGTGCTCCATCCCTTCGGCGTCGCGACGAGCAATCTCCGGGCTAACACCGATCACCAGTAAAAAGTTTTCGACGATCTGGTGGCGTTCCCGGCTTTCATGGGCCAGCTTCTCGCCTTCCGGGGTTAAAAAGATCCCCCGCCAGGGGATCTGTTCGATCAACCCGACGCTGGCCAGTCTTTTTAACATTTTCGCAACCGTTGGCTGCGACACCCCAAGACGCGCGGCCATATCGACCTGACGGGCTTCTCCTACTTCCATAATCAGATCGGAGATCAGCTCCACGTAGTCATCAATCAGCTCCCGACGATGCGCCTCGCGCACCTGACGAAATCCCTCAACGTGCTCTTCGACATTCACTAGCTGCGTCACTTTTTTTGTTATTGGCTTACCTGCGCGACGGTTCATTGTGCTTCCTCATTCCTGTGACGCATCAAGCATCATATAAAAGGATCCCTATTGTAATGGATCGCGCACGGAGAACAAAAAATTAACGTTTTAGCCATAGCTATAAAATATAGCCTGTGCTATATCTGTACGTAATACACACATCCTTCAAGGAGCGAAGGACGAAGTTACAGGAGGTCGTTATGAATGAATTCAAGAGGTGCTTAAACGTGTTTACTCATTCTCCTTTTAAAGTCCGGTTAATGCTTGTCGGTATGCTGTGCGATCTGATCAACGGCAAACCCCCACAGGATAAACCCAACAACTAGTGCGGCGTCGCGGTACGCCGCTTCATTTTTCTGTCATATTTCCCTGCCAGACTGGCTGATTACTCAGCGCTTCAGCAACTTTTTTCAAGTTTTGTAAGCTTTCTCCCAAAACAATCCGTTATGGATAGTTGACCTTAACATTTGCAAGCCCTATCTTTTGTCAGCCCTGCCACTACTGCGGCTCGCAGATACCCTCTTCACGCACTGTCCAGCAGGTTTTACCCCTTGATGCCAGGGGACGCACATGGCTCTTTTTTGATTGTTTACTATGAATGTCACGCTGAAAGAAACGCTGGTCGCCCGCGGACTGGTACTGAACCCATGGACAGGATTCTATTTTTTACAATCGCTGTTTATTAACCTGGCGCTGGGCTACGACTTTAGCCTGCTCTATACCGTTGCTTTTACCTGCGTGCTGCATCTTCTGTGGCGCAGCTTTCCGCGCGCGCAAAAAGTGCTGGTCGGCGTCTATTCGCTGCTGGCGGCCATGTACTACCCTTTTGGCCAGGCCTACGGCGCGCCCAACTTCAATACGCTGCTGGCGCTGCATGCCACCAACCTCGAAGAGTCCACCGAGATCCTGACTATTTTCCCGTGGTACAACTATCTGCTGGCCGTGTTTATCTTTGCGCTCGGCGTCATTGCCGTACGCCGCAAGCCGGAGACGTCGGCGCGCTGGGGGAAAATGGATACGCTGGGGCTGCTGTTCTGCACCGCGATTTTCTTTCTCCAGCCGGTGCAAAACCTCGCCTGGGGCGGCGTCTTTAAGGTTATCGATACCGGCTATCCCGCCGTCCGCTTCGTTAAAGATGTGGTGGTGAATAATAATGAAGTGCTGGATGAGCAGGCGCGAATGGCGCAGCTCGCCAATATGAAAGATAGCTGGCATGTACTGGCGGTGAAGCCGAAGTATCATCTGTATGTGGTGGTGATTGGCGAGAGCGCCCGTCGCGATGCGCTCGGCGCCTTTGGCGGCCACTGGGACAACACCCCGTTCGCCAGTTCAGTAAAAGGCTATCTGTTCAATGACTACGTTGCCGCCAGCGGTTCAACGCAGAAGTCGCTCGGTTTAACCCTCAACCGGGTGGTCGACAATAAGCCGCAGTTTCAGGATAACTTTGTGACCCTCGCCAACCGCGCCGGTTTTCAGACATGGTGGTTCTCGAATCAGGGGCAAATTGGCGAATACGATACGGCGATTGCCAGTATTGCCAAACGCGCGGATGAAGTTCAGTTCCTCAAGAACGGCGATTTCGAGGCTAATAAAAATACCCAGGATGAGCAGCTCTTAACGCTGACCGCACAGGTGCTGGCCACCCGCCGTACCCAGCCGCAGCTGATTGTCCTGCATTTAATGGGCTCACATCCGCAGGCCTGCGATCGCACCAAAGGGAAATACACGGTTTTTGTTCAGTCGAAAGAGACTTCCTGCTATCTCTACACCATGACGCAAACCGACACGCTGCTGAGCAATCTTTATACTCAGCTACAAAATTCTGGCGAAACCTTCTCGATGACCTATTTTTCCGATCACGGTCTGGCATTTAAAGAGCGCGGGAAAGAGGTACAGTACCTGGCGCACGACGATAAGTATCAGCAGAATTTCCAGGTACCGTTTATGGTGCTCTCCAGCGATGATAAAGCGCATAAGGTCATTAAAGCGCGGCGCTCCGCCAACGACTTCCTCAGCTTCTTTTCCCAGTGGACCGGCATCAGCGCTCAGGAGATTGCCCCGCGCTATCGTTTCATCTCTGAACAAAAGGCTGGCCCAACCTACATCACCAACTTCCAGCTGAAGAAAGTGGACTATACCCATTTGGGTACCGACGCATTCACTATCAATTAACGTAGACGCATAAACAGCAGGCAAAAAAAATCCGCCCCATGAGGCGGATTTTTTATATCACCGAAGTGATTAGAAGCGGTAACCTACGCCAGCAATCCAGGTGCCAACGTCAACGTTACGAATGCGAGACTGCTCGTAGGAGAAGTCCAGGGCAACGTTTTCGATCGGGTTGAACTGCAGACCAGCACCGTAAGAGAAACCGTAGTCGCTCATGTCAGATTTGTTCGGGTAGCTGTTGTCCTGGAATTTACCGTAACCAACACCTACTACGCCGTAGATGCTAGCCCAGTCGTTCAGACGGAAAGCCGGACCTGCGGTGATGCCGTAGTACTGGCCTTTTTTGTAAACGCCAGATTCAGAACGATCTTTTTCGGTGTAGGTGAAAGAACCGATAACACCCAGCGGGTTGTTGTCTTGCTCGTAGCGGTACTTAAGGTTGAAACCGCCTGCTTTGTTCGCTTCACCCTGCATGTCGCTCTGCGCGTAGCCACCGGTAACGGTAGAAGTCGCAGCGAAAGCAGTGGTACCTACGGATGCAGCCAGAACAACGGCCAGTGCTGAAAAACGTGCAATTTTATTCATAACCACCTCAAATGTGTTTCTAATAAGTCCTAAGCTTTAAATATAACAAAAACTTTTGGGAAACTCTTTTCACTTTACATTGTCTAACGTACTTTTTCATGTAACCAAAGGTTTCTACGTTTCTATAACAAACTGGAAAACAAACCTTTTTTACAAATATACTCCTATTAAGGCTCATAAATCGCCAGACGTGTATCCAGATTATTCCTAATCTGGTGGTGAAATTATCTTCGCACCCTGCCCTATTGTACTGCTTTTAAGACCCTTTTTTTCAACATTAGCTCAACCGGCGCGGGGTAATTCAATTACACTGGAACCTTTACCGCATTTGACAAAATTGACAGGAGAAAGGATGCCCGGCTCGTCTCGTAAGGTACCGGCATGGTTGCCGATACTGGTTATTTTAATCGCCATGATTTCCATCCAGAGCGGCGCCTCGCTGGCCAAATCTCTCTTCCCGCTAGTCGGCGCCCCAGGCGTTACCGCCCTGCGCCTGGCGCTCGGTACCTTAATCCTGGTGGTCATCTTCAAACCCTGGCGCCTGCGCTTTGCCCCGGAGCAGCGTCTGCCGCTGCTCCTCTACGGCCTGTCGCTTGGCGCGATGAACTACCTGTTCTATTTATCGATTCAACGCATTCCGCTCGGCGTCGCCGTCGCGCTGGAGTTTACCGGGCCGCTGGCGGTAGCGCTGTTTGGATCCCGCCGTCCCCTCGACTTCGTCTGGGTGGCGCTGGCGGTGCTCGGGCTATGGTTCCTGCTGCCGCTGGGACAAAGCGTGGCGCAGATCGATCCCGTTGGCGCGCTGCTGGCGCTCGGCGCGGGCGCCTGCTGGGCGGTTTACATTCTGACCGGCCAGCGCGCCGGAGAAGAGCATGGCCCGGCAACGGTTGCCATGGGGTCGCTAATCGCCGCGGTGGTCTTTGTGCCGATGGGGATGATGCAGGCCAGCGATACGCTATTTCAGTGGGGACTGCTGCTACCGGGGCTCGGGATCGCCATTTTATCAACCGCGCTACCCTACTCTCTGGAAATGGTTGCCTTGACCCGCATGCCCAGCAAGACCTTTGGCACCCTGATGAGCATGGAGCCGGCTCTCGCCGCACTTTCCGGAATGGTGTTTCTTGGCGAAACGCTAACCGCGACCCAAACGCTGGCGCTGGGGGCGATTATTCTTGCCTCGATGGGATCCACGCTGACAATGCGTCGGGAAACGAAGATACAGAAGGTCGACATCAGCTAGCGGAAAGGAGCTGATTGACGAGAAAATTAATCATCTCCTTAATTTATAAACTATTTTTTCTGACTAACAGCCCTGCGCTATCAGACCGATAGAGACTACCTCCGCTGCAAAGCTCAAATCCGTTGCTATACTTAATTCCGCAAGTTATTGGGATGAGACGCTCCGAATAATTCGAATCTGAAGTATGACGAGTACAAATATCAAGAGGATATGACACTATGAGTACCGCAAAACTGGTTAAAACTAAAGCAACGAATCTGCTCTATACCCGTAACGACGTCGCTGATAGCGCGAAGAAAGCGACCGTTGAGCTGCTGAATCGCCAGGTGATCCAGTTCATTGACCTGTCTTTGATTACCAAACAGGCTCACTGGAATATGCGCGGTGCAAACTTTATTGCCGTTCATGAGATGCTGGACGGCTTCCGCACTGCGCTCGTCGACCACCTTGATACGATGGCAGAACGTGCCGTACAGCTTGGTGGCGTAGCGCTGGGTACCACTCAGGTCATCAATAGCAAAAGCCCGCTGAAAAGCTACCCGCTGGATATCCATAGCGTCCAGGACCATCTGAAAGAGCTGGCCGACCGCTATGCCATCGTCGCCAACGATGTGCGTAAAGCCATCGACGAAGCGAAAGATGAAGACACCGCTGATATCTTCACCGCCGCCTCCCGCGACCTGGATAAATTCCTGTGGTTCATCGAAGCCAATATCGAGTAACGCCAATTGCCGTCAGCCACGCTGGCGGCTTTTTTTACCCCCCCCCCGCCACGCACCACCTCAGTGCATGAGAATGTTCAAAATACGTGCAAAAGTAAATCAATTGTAATAATCACCTCACACAATCGTTACGCCGAGATTGTTTTAACATCAGGGTTTGCGCTAAAAATGCTCGTGTTATGCGATGCTCTTATGATGCACCAAAGTAACGCCCCATATTGGTGCATTTAATGTTGTCCGTTATCAAAATTGTGCAACAGGATTCATCCTGGTTGTTATAAAACAACAGGTTGTAAAACTGGCATGATATTTTCATAAGGCAACTTGTTCTCGCAGGGGATCGTCCCGTGGATAAAAAAGGAAATGCTATGAAGTCTGTATTTAAAGTTTCACTGGCTGCACTGACCCTGGCTTTTGCGGTTTCTTCTCACGCCGCTGATAAAACACTGGTTGTTGCGACCGATACGGCGTTTGTTCCGTTCGAATTTAAGCAGGGCGATAAGTATGTTGGTTTCGACGTTGACCTGTGGGCAGCGATTGCAAAAGAGCTTAAGCTCGATTACACCCTGAAGCCAATGGACTTCAGCGGCATTATTCCGGCGCTGCAAACCAAAAACATCGATCTCGCGTTGGCGGGGATCACCATTACCGACGAGCGTAAAAAAGCCATCGACTTCTCAGACGGCTACTACAAAAGCGGCCTGCTGGTCATGGTCAACGCCAATAACAATGATATTAAGGATGTCAAGGATCTGAACGGTAAAGTGGTTGCTGTGAAAGGCGGCACCGGTTCCGTCGATTACGCAAAAGCGAATATCAAAACTAAAGATCTGCGCCAGTTCCCGAACATCGATAACGCCTATATGGAACTGGGCACCGGTCGTGCCGATGCGGTCCTCCACGATACGCCAAACATCCTTTACTTCATCAAAACTGCGGGCAACGGCAAGTTCAAAGCGGTAGGCGAATCGCTGGAAGCGCAAAACTACGGTATCGCTTTCCCGAAAGGCAGCGATGAGCTACGTGAAAAAGTGAACGGCGCACTGAAAACGCTGCGTGAGAACGGCACCTACAACGAAATTTATAAAAAATGGTTCGGTACTGAACCCAAATAATAATTAGCGATTATCTCTTCCAGGCCAGCTGTGGTCTGGTAGACCTGGAGCACTCCGGGCTACCCCCTCAGCAGGCCTGAATAGTTTTCTCAGAGGGTATTCCTCTGTTTTCGAGACGGTAACAGGAACACATTATGCAGTTTGACTGGAGTGCCATCTGGCCCGCCATTCCTATTTTGCTGGAAGGCGCCAAAATGACGCTGTGGATTTCGGTCCTCGGCCTGGTCGGCGGTTTGATAATCGGTCTGGTGGCCGGTTTTGCCCGCTGTTTCGGCGGCTGGATTGCCAACCACATCGCGCTGGTCTTTATCGAAATCATCCGCGGCACCCCGATTGTGGTGCAGGTGATGTTCATCTACTTCGCTCTACCCATGGCGTTTAGCGATTTGCGTATCGACCCGTTCTCCGCGGCGGTGGTCACCATTATGATCAACTCCGGCGCCTATATTGCGGAAATCACCCGCGGCGCGGTGCTGTCGATCCATAAAGGCTTTCGCGAAGCCGGCCTCGCGCTGGGCCTCTCTCGTCGGGAAACCATTCGCTACGTGATCCTGCCGCTGGCGCTGCGCCGTATGCTGCCGCCGTTGGGCAACCAGTGGATTATCAGCATCAAAGATACTTCGCTGTTTATCGTCATCGGCGTGGCCGAACTGACCCGCCAGGGCCAGGAAATTATTGCCGGTAACTTCCGCGCGCTGGAGATCTGGAGCGCCGTTGCGGTTATCTATCTGATCATCACCCTGGTGCTGAGCTTTGTTCTGCGTCGTCTTGAAAGAAGGATGAAAATCCTGTGATTGAATTTAAAAACGTTTCCAAGCACTTTGGTCCAACCAAGGTGCTGCATGATATCGATCTGAAGATCAACCAGGGCGAAGTCGTGGTGATTATCGGGCCGTCCGGCTCCGGTAAATCGACCCTGCTGCGCTGTATTAACAAACTTGAAGAGATTACCAGCGGCGATCTGATCGTCGACGGTCTGAAGGTCAACGACCCGAAGGTTGACGAGCGGCTGATTCGCCAGGAAGCCGGTATGGTGTTCCAGCAGTTTTATCTGTTCCCGCACCTGACGGCGCTGGAAAACGTGATGTTCGGCCCGCTGCGCGTTCGCGGCGCCAATAAAGCGGCGGCGGAAAAACTGGCGAAAGACCTGCTGGCGAAAGTGGGCCTCGCGGAACGTGCGCACCACTACCCTTCTGAGCTTTCAGGCGGACAGCAGCAGCGCGTGGCCATTGCCCGGGCGCTGGCGGTTAAACCCAAAATGATGCTGTTTGATGAGCCGACTTCCGCGCTTGACCCTGAACTGCGTCATGAAGTGCTGAAAGTGATGCAGGATCTGGCCGAAGAAGGCATGACCATGGTTATCGTTACCCACGAAATCGGCTTCGCAGAAAAAGTGGCGTCGCGCCTGATTTTTATCGATAAAGGGCGCATTGCGGAAGATGGCGATCCGCAGATGCTGGTGAATAACCCGCCCAGCCCGCGCCTGCGCGAGTTTTTGCAGCACGTAGCCTGATGCCCCCCGGCTCTCCCTTCACGGGAGAGCCGCTTTCCAGAATCACTGCGTTGAGAAAGTCTCCTCTCCTGTTAAGAAAGACAAACGTGCAAGGGATCAATTGATATTATTCTTATTAAATATGATAACCCGGAGTTATTAAACTCATCCACACCAAGAGTCATTGAATAGCTATTATCTACACCGTGGATATATGAAGTGTGCTCTTCGCCAATAATTATCACTTTATAAACTTTTCGCTCCTGCATTCTCCACCGACTCCCCCCTCTTCAGTTCAGCATGACGCAAAAGCATTCATATTCTTTTTGTGATGAGCATCAAAAACAAAATCATTTCACAATAAAAAGTAAAAATATCATGCTTCTATAGCTAAACAGCTTTTCTTAGCCGCACCGTTTATTAGGGAATGATGAACTATGAACCGAAGCTTTAATATCGTCTGGAGCGCTACACGTAATATGTTTGTCGTCGCGCCGGAATTTGCCAGCAGTAATGGACGCCTTCTCAGCCATACCCGAATCAACGTTCTGGCGGCATCATTTTTATGCGTGTCTGGCGTCGCCCTGGCGGAAGACCGCACTTTTACAACTTATAATTCTGGTGAATATAAATTAAGCGGAACCTATCTTTCCAGCAACCACGATCCCAATAGCAGAGGAGCAACTGCAATCTCAGCATGGGGTTGGGGTAATGAGGAAATTGTTATCAGTGACGAGGGTGTCGTCACGATCAGGACCTCAGGTTCGCAAACTAATGGCATATACATTGACGGAGCCAATAGTAGCCTAACGCTTGATAATCAGGGTTGGTCAATACTCACCGCGGGCAATAGCTCATCGGCGGTGACCGCAGTTTCAGGAGCCCAGATATCCCTCAGCGGCGGTTCAATCGCTACCCAAGGTGAAAATTCGTTTGCAGTATCTACTTCTGATGTTAACAGCATAGCCACCCTCAATGATGTCACGATTACGACAGCAGGGGACCGGGCTGGCGGTCTGATTGCCTATGATGGTGGAAAAATTGCGCTGACGGACGGCAGTATCATCACTGAAGGATATTCAGCAACCAGCGTCCTTGCATCTTCATCAGAAAGCATCATTGACCTCGATAACGTATCTGTTTCATCGGCAGGTGACTGGAGTACTGCGCTATCAGCCAACAATGGCGCTCATGTTACAATGACAGGCGGTAGCGTAGCCACTGCAGGAATATATTCACATGGACTAACATCCTATAACAACAGTGTAGTTACGCTGAAAGACGTGACGATTTTAACCTCGGGTAACAATTCTGACGGCTTGTCAGCAAGCTTCAATGGCTCTATCAATACTACAGGTGGCAGTATTACAACCACAGGTGATTATGCTAATGGTATCTATTCTGGGGATGTGGATAGCCCAATCGACCTGAACAGCGTCACAATATCTACCTCGGGTGAGTGGTCTTATGGATTATTCTCACGTGGAAATATCGTCATGAGTGATAGCAGCATACAGACTAGCGGAAACTACTCTGATGGAGTCAGAAACAGCAGCAATATTCTTTTGCAACTCAGCAATGTCAATATATCAACTAAAGGTGATAACGCTTTGGGACTGTTTACCAACAGTGGTGATATTCACTTAGTAAACAGTAAAGTGACCACGTCTGGCGATCATGGCTATGGAATTGCGTTGGATAATGCGAATGTTTATCTGGATAATATTGACGTACTGACTCACGGTGAATTTGCTTATGGATTAGAAGCTGACAATACAAGCCAAACCACCATAAATAATTCTCATCTGGAAACCTCAGGTAACGAGGCTCATGCAACCTATGCATATTTTGCCAAAATATTACTTAATGATGTCGATATATTGACCTCAGGTTCTATTGCTGCCGGAATATACTCCCGGGAAGGCAGTCATATTACGGTAACGGGCGGAAGCATTAAAACCATTGGAAATAATGCTAACGGAATCGATGTTTACCATTCAGATGTTGAATTAAAACAGATATCGATAGAAACTCAGGGAAAATATGCCCATGGACTCAGAATCAGTGACAAAGGAACACTTACGGGTGATGATCTAAATGTGTTCAGTAATAGAGCATCTGGTGTATTACTGGACAAAAGCTGGAATTCGGCATCGGCATCATTAACGAATAGCCAGATAACTGGCGATAGCGCGGCCTATTATCTGGATTCGTCATATGCTTATTACGACGATGAGGTCAATTCGCTAAATATCACCGGCGGCAGCGTTGCCGCCACAGCAAAGGACGGAAGTGCATTTTATGTCAATGCAGGTGCCGCAGATATTACCGTGGATAATCTGCAAAACGTCAGTGCTGCAAATCTGCTGACGGTTAATGAGAACAACTGGAATAACGTTATATTCCGCGCCAAAAATGACAGTACCCTGAGCGGTGCTATTCAGGCCGGAAACAGCAATGTCACGGTCGACCTGGACAAAACCAGCCTCTGGAATGTTCACGGCGATTCCGCGATCGGTAATCTTACTAACGCTGGTGTCATTAATCTCAATACCGCTTCTGGTTCTCTTTATGCCGAGAAATTAATGCTCACCGACAGCAGCGTACTCAACATACAATTGAATCACGGCGTTGGTGAACCGGTTATTGTCACAAGCTACAGCAGCCTTAATGGGGCGTTGAATATTAGTGGCATCGGTAATATTAATAATTCTTTAATAACCACGCCATACACCTTTACGCTTATTAGCGCAGAAAATGAAATCAACGGAGACTTCAATAATTTCACCGTTGCCGGAATAGATGCGAAAGAAACCGACTTTTTAACCCTAGATGGACGAATTAATCCTGACAATAAAGCGCAATATGAGTTAGTCACTGCACTTTCCTGGTATGCAGATAAACACAATGCCGCAACCGATGCGCACGGAACCTTTACGCTAAGTGCAGCGAACGGCGAATTTACAGTACATAATCATCTCGATGATGTCACAAATACGCTGTCCTCAACCAATAGCAGCGGCTGGGATGGGAAATCACTGACTAAACTGGGCGACGGTACGTTGATTCTCTCCGCGGCCAATACCTACAGCGGTGATACTCACGTTAAAGAGGGCACCCTATGGCTGGAAAACAGCGGAATAATTGGCTCCGCTGGAAGTAAGCAAAAAATTAACATCGCATCAGCAGCTCGTTTCGGCGGTAGCGGCATTGTTAATGGTAACGTCTTTAATAGCGGCAATCTTGCCATGAGCAAAAGCGGAGAGGTTGGCAACAACCTGACCATCAATGGCGACTATACCGGCAATAACGGCAACCTCTTTTTCAATACCCGGTTAGGTGGCGATAACTCGTTAACCGATAAACTGACGATCTCCGGTGATTCAAACGGTAATTCTACCGTCTATATCACTAACGTGGATGGCAAGGGTGAATTGACGAATAAAGGTATTGAATTAATTGACATTTCAGGAAATTCAAACGGTGTCTTCACCCAGGGAAATCAGGTCCAAATTGGCTTGTATGAATACCGTTTGTACAAGGATACCGGAGACTGGTATCTACGCTCGCAATCAAACGCACCTGTAGATCCTAAACCTGATGACGGCAACAGCGGCAACGTCGACCCGGTTAAACCTGATGACGGCAACAACGGCAACGTCGACCCGGTTAAGCCTGATGACGGCAACAACGGCAACGTCGACCCGGTTAAGCCTGATGACGGCAATGACGGCAACGTCGACCCGGTTAAGCCTGATGAGGGTAACCATGGCGATACCACCCCATCAGGTTCGCATCAATATCGCGCTGATATAGGGGCATATCTTGGTAATCAGTGGATGGTACGCAACTTGCAAATGCAAACGCTTTACGATCGCGAAGGCAGTCAGCTTCGAACCGCTAATGGCAATATGTGGATGCGGTTTAAAGCTGGACGTGCCGATTCCCAGGCCGTTAGCGGCAACGTTGATATTAACAACAACTACTCTCAAATCCAG
Organism: Klebsiella sp. BDA134-6; assembly: GCF_015601345.1. Lineage (NCBI taxonomy): Bacteria > Pseudomonadati > Pseudomonadota > Gammaproteobacteria > Enterobacterales > Enterobacteriaceae > Klebsiella > Klebsiella sp. BDA134-6. Next base: position 1,883,325 of record NZ_CP064784.1, on the reverse strand, counting down.
ATAGGCGGGGACATACTCGCCTGGGATAACAGTGAACAAAGCCTGGTCACAGGCATTATGGGCAGCTATATCAATGCCGACACTGACAGTACCGGTAATCGAGGTATGGATGGCAGTCAACTGTCAGCCAGCGGCAACGTTTCCGGGTACAACGTAGGCATTTACTCGACCTGGTTTGCCGATTCCCAAACGCACCGAGGGCTATACATTGACAGCTGGTACCAGTACGGGATGTATAGTAACACAGTGAAAAACGGGGATATTGGCTCAACGGACTATGATTCCCACACCCATACGGCCTCGCTGGAAGCGGGATATCGATACGATGTTCCTCTGAAAGAGGGGCATCAGTTTAGCCTGACGCCACAGGCGCAAATCATCTGGCAGAATTATTCTGCTGATACCGTTGTCGACAAGGGAAGAACGCGTATTGATGGGCAAAGCAGCAGCAGCTGGGCCTCCCGCCTCGGTCTGCGCGTGGATGGCAAGCTATATAAAAATCGCACCTCTGTCATTCAACCCTTTGCGGAAGTCAACTGGTTGCATACCAACGATGATATCTCCGTTGCATTTAATCATACTGACGTTCAGATGGATTTACCGGCAAATCGCGCCGAACTCAAAGCGGGAATTGAGGTGAATCTCAATAATCAGTGGAGCGTAACAGGAATGGTGACGGGTCAGAAAGGCAGCAATCATTACGATGACCTTAACGGCAGCCTCAACGTCCGATACAGCTGGTAAAACATATCCCCCCGGCTCTCCCTTCGCGGGAGGGCCGCTTTCCAGAATCATCCCAACCTCGCTCAGCGGATCTCACCTTCTATACTTATTGGTTTGAGATGCAATGGAGGTGCCTGTGTCGCGGATTTTGTTACTGCTTGCCCTACTCTTCACTGCTCCGCTCTGGGCCGCGACGCTGCCCGGCGTTCCGGCAAGCACAGCGGACCAATCCAGCAGTAGTGAACCCGATCTGGCGCAGAAGAAAGCGGCCTACGGCGCGCTGGCCGACGTGCTTGAAAACGCCGATGCCCGTCAAGAGCTTATCGATCAGCTGCGGAAAGCCGCCGCCACGCCGCCGCCGGACAGCACACCGAAGCTGACGCCGCCGGAAATAAAAGACGAGACCACGGTACTGGAGAACGTCACCCAGATCAGCCGCGAATACGGTGAACAGCTCTCGTCACGTTTTTCCCAGCTGTGGCGCAACATCACCGGTTCTCCGCACAAAGCGTTTAATTCTCAAACCTTCACCAGCGCCGCCTGGCATTTCCTGCTGCTGGCGGGCCTGGTCTTTGCGTTCTGGTGGCTGGTACGCCTGGCGGCCCTGCCGTTATATCGCAAGATGGGTCACTGGGGACGGCATAAAAACCGCGACCGCAGCAACTGGCTTCAGCTACCTGCAACCATCGCCGGCGCGTTTATTTTCGACCTGCTTCTGCTGGCGCTCACCCTCTTCGTGGGCCAGCTTTTAAGCGATCGCCTGAACGGTAATAATCCCACTATCGCCTTCCAGCAAAGCCTGTTTCTCAACGCCTTCGCGCTGATTGAATTTTTCAAGGCCATTCTGCGGCTTATTTTCTGCCCGCGCATCCCGGAGCTACGGCCATTCAACCTCAGCGATGAAGCGGCGAAATACTGGAACCTGCGCCTCAGCGCGCTGAGCAGCCTGATTGGCTACGGGCTCATCGTCGCGGTGCCAATTATCTCCAACCAGGTCAACGTACAGTTTGGCGCGCTGGCCAACGTGATGATTATGCTGTGCATTACGCTCTGGGCGCTGTATCTGATATTTCACAATAAGAAATTGATTACCCAGGGACTCATCCATCTCGCCGACCGCTCGCTGGCCTTCTTTAGCCTGTTTATCCGCGCCTTTGCGCTGATCTGGCACTGGCTGGCCTGCGCCTATTTTATCGTGCTGTTTTTCTTCTCGCTGTTCGACCCCGGCAATAGCCTGAAATTTATGATGGGCGCGACGCTGCGAAGCCTGGCCATCATCGGCGCCGCCGCGCTGGTCTCCGGTATTCTGTCGCGCTGGATTGCGAAAACCATCACCCTGTCGCCGGAAACTCAGCGCAACTATCCTGAACTGCAAAAACGGCTTAACGGCTGGATCTCCGCCTCGCTGAAAGCTGCGCGGATATTAACGGTCTGCGTGGCGATTATGCTGCTGCTCAGCGCGTGGGGCCTGTTCGATTTTTGGCAGTGGATGCATAACGGCAGCGGGCAAAAAGCGGTGGATGTGCTGATTCGTATCGCGCTGATCCTCTTCTTCTCGGCGATTGGCTGGACGCTGCTCGCCAGCCTGATTGAGAACCGGCTGGCATCGGATATTCACGGCCGCCCGCTACCCAGCGCCCGCGCCCGAACGCTGTTGACGCTGTTTCGCAACGCGCTGGCGGTGGTCATTAGCACCATTACTATCATGATCCTGCTTTCGGAAGTGGGCGTGAATATTGCCCCGCTGCTGGCCGGCGCAGGCGCGCTGGGCCTGGCGATTTCGTTCGGCGCGCAAACCCTGGTCAAAGACATTATTACCGGGATTTTTATCCAGTTTGAGAACGGCATGAACACCGGCGACCTCGTGACGATTGGGCCGTTAACCGGAACGGTGGAGCGCATGTCGATTCGTTCCGTCGGCGTACGCCAGGATACCGGCGCCTATCATATTATTCCATGGTCTTCGATAACCACCTTCGCCAACTTCGTGCGCGGTATCGGCTCGGTGGTGGCCAACTATGATGTTGACCGGCAAGAAGATCTGGATAAGGCCAACCAGGCGCTGAAAGACGCGGTCGCGGAAGTGATGGCGCAGGAAGAAATCCGCGGGCTGATCATTGGCGAGCCCTCTTTCGCCGGGCTGGTGGGCTTAAGCAACACCGCTTTCACCCTTCGCGTTACCTTTACTACTCTGCCGCTGAAGCAGTGGACGGTCCGTTTCGCCCTTGATACTCAGGTAAAACGACACTTTGACCTCGCGGGCGTGCGGGCGCCGGTACAAACTTACCAGGTCCTGCCGATGCCAGCGCCGGTGGGACCGCCGGCTCCCACCGAGCCGACGTTATAAAGGCCGACGGCGTTTGGCTTCGTCCATAAAGGTCCAGGCGATAAAGCGGCTCTGCTTATTCCCCTGGGCCATCTCTTTTTTCACCACTTTCACCGCACCGACGTCGGTCAGCGCACGGTAGAGCGGCGGCAGATTGTCGCCGCGAGAAACCAGCGAGGTAAACCATTTCACCTGACGGCCAAACTGCTGGCTTTCCTTAATCATCTGCGTAATAAAAGCGACCTCGCCCCCTTCGCACCACAGCTCCTGCTGCTGGCCGCCAAAGTTCAGCACGCTCTCCTCGCCCAGCCCCAGGTTGCGACGTTTACGCTCACCGCCCGCCTGCGCGCTGGCGGCAGAATCATGGAACGGCGGGTTACACAGGGTCGCGTCGTAGGTCTCATTTTTATGAATAATGCCGCTCAGAATCGCTTTGGCGTCTTTTTGACGGCGCAGACGGATCTGGCGAGCGAGGCCTGGGTTACCGTTGACGATAGCCTGGGCGCTGGCGAACGCCTCGGCGTTCACTTCGCTGCCGGTGAAGCGCCAGCCGTACTCGTGCACGCCGATGAGCGGATAGATGCAGTTTGCGCCAACGCCAATATCGAGAATGCTGGCGTTGGCCGGGATGGTCCCGCTATCCAGCGCCAGCAGATCGGCGAGATGATGGATGTAATCCGCTCTGCCCGGCACTGGCGGGCAGAGAAAGCCATCTGGTATATCCCAGTGTTTCACCGCGTAGAAGTGCACCAGCAGCGCTTTATTCAGCGCCTTCACCGCCAGCGGATTGGCGAAGTCGATGGTCTGCTCACCCACCGGGTTAAGGGTGATAAAGCCCTGTAGCTCAGGGTGGGCCTGGCACAGCGCGGGCAGGTCGTAGCGTTGTTGGTGACGGTTACGCGGGTGTAACCCCGGTTTCTGGGCTTTCATGGCAATCTCCTTTGAACAGCCGCGTAAGATACCCGTTGACGGCGGCGCGGTAAATAAGTGAGTCTGGATATCTCTTTTTTTGTCACGGGTGTCGTATGTACTTCTACCAACCTTCGCACGGACACGGGCTGCCTCACGACCCGCTGAACGCTATTATCGGGCCGCGGCCCATCGGCTGGATAGCTTCCGTTGATAACAGCGGCCAGCGTAACCTCGCCCCCTACAGTTTTTTCAACTGCTTTAACTATCGGCCGCCCATTATTGGTTTTGCCAGCAGCGGCTGGAAAGATAGCGTGCAGAATATTGTTGAGACAAAAGAGTTCGTCTGGAATCTGGCCACCCGCCCTCTGGCGGTCGCGATGAACGAAACCTCCGCCACCCTCCCCCATAACGAAGATGAATTCATCCGCGCCGGGCTGACTGCCGCTCCCAGCCGCATCGTCAGCGCGCCGCGGGTCGCCGAAAGCCCGGTAAACTTCGAGTGTCGTCTCTCGCAATGCATCCAGTTAAACACCGCCGAAGGGCAAGCGGTTGACACCTGGCTGGTGCTGGGCGAAGTGGTGGCGGTGCACATCGATGAATCGCTGTTGGATGACGGAATTTACCAGACCGCCAAAGCCCAGCCGATCCTGCGCGCCGGAGGACCAAGCGCCTATTACGGCATCGACGAAAGCCTGCGTTTTGATCTTATTCGTCCGGACGCCCGCTAAGCCTACTTCCCGGCCGGCAATCTCTCCGTTGCCCATGCCGGGCTGCTGATTTCCGTTTCCCCGCTTTAAGCTCCCCCGTACGCTTTATGTAGAAAAATTGCAGTCAATGTAAATAAATGTATTTATTTTTTTATAAATGAGTGATAAAAATTCGTTCGTTTTTGATAATGATTATCACAATCATTATCAAAATCATTGCTTTTGTAAAAAACACCTGCAGTGGTCGGGGCGAAGCAACGCTTCGTCTGCGGTCGTTATGGCCTAATTAAAACGATAAGTCACTTATTGAAATGGAAAAAAATAACAATTTGCCGTTCAGCAGTTTTAACTCGCTCACTCTCTTCACTGGCTTATGTCTGAGTCTTTCTCCGACCGGCCAGCTACTTGCAGCGGATAGCACTGAAAATAATAGTGGAGAAACGCTGGTGGTCGAAGCGCAGACGCCATCGCTTTACGCGCCGACCCGCTCCGCCGATCCAAAATTTTCTCGGCCGATCGCCGACACCACGCGAACGGTTACCGTGGTTTCAGAGCAGGTGATGAAGGATCAGGGGGTCACTAACCTCACCGACGCGCTGAAAAACGTTCCCGGCGTCGGCGCTTTCTTTGCTGGTGAAAACGGCAACTCGACCACCGGCGACGCCATTTACATGCGCGGTGCGGACACCTCCAACAGCATTTACGTCGACGGTATCCGCGATATTGGCAGCGTCAGCCGCGATACGTTTAATACCGAACAGGTCGAAGTCATCAAGGGACCTTCAGGCTCCGACTATGGGCGCAGCGCGCCGACCGGCTCGATCAATATGATCAGCAAACAGCCGCGCCTCGATTCCGGTATCGACGCCTCCGCCAGCGCTGGCAGCGCCTGGTTCCGACGCGGCACGCTGGATATTAACCAGGCCATTGGCGAAACCAGTGCGGTGCGTCTGAATCTGATGGGCGAGAAAACCCACGACGCGGGCCGGGACAAGGTGAAAAACGAGCGTTACGGCGTCGCGCCATCAGCGGCATTTGGTCTCGGCACCGAGAACCGCCTTTACCTTAACTATCTGCACGTGACCCAGCACAACACCCCCGACGGCGGCATCCCTACCATCGGGCTGCCGGGCTATTCTGCTCCCAACGCCGGCACCTCGGCGCTGAATCACTCCGGCAAGGTCGCCACCAGCAACTTCTACGGCACCGACTCCGACTACGATGATTCCACGACCGATACTGTGACGATGCGTTTCGAGCACGACCTGAGCGACACGACGACGATCCGCAATACCACCCGCTGGTCTCGCGTGAAGCAAGATTATCTGATGACCGCGGTGATGGGCGGAGCGTCAAACATTACCCAGCCAAACCCCAACGATGTGGGCACCTGGACCTGGTCGCGCCTGGCGAATACCAAAGACACCAGCAACAAGATCCTGACCAACCAGACTAACCTGACATCGAAGTTCTACACCGGCGCTATCGGACATGACGTCAGCACCGGCGTGGAGTTCACCCGTGAAACCCAGACCAACTACGGGGTATATCCGCTCACGCCTCCGGCGGTGAATATTTACCATCCGAACAGCGACATCTCCATCGGCGGCCTGAACCGCAGCGGCGCCAACGCCAACGGACAAACGGATACCTTCGGCATCTATGCTTTCGATACCCTGCAAATTTCCCAGGACTTCGAACTTAACGGCGGGATCCGTCTGGACAATTACCAGACCAAATATGATAGCGCCAGCCTGTGCGGCGGTACCGGACGCGGTGCCATCGCCTGCCCGGCCGGGGTCGCGAAAAATACTCCCGTCACCACCGTCGATACCTCAACCAGCGGTAATCTGGTGAACTGGAAGGCCGGCGCGCTGTACCACCTGACCGATAACGGCAACCTCTACGTCAACTACGCCGTTTCCCAGCAGCCGCCGGGAGGCAGCAACTTTACCCTCGCGCAAAGCGGCACCGGCAGCAGCGCCAACCGAACCGACTTTAAACCGCAGAAGGCCAAAACCAGCGAGCTCGGCACCAAGTGGGAGCTGATGGATAAACACCTGCTGCTGACCGCCGCCCTCTTTCGCACCGATATTGAAAACGAAGTCGAGCAGAACGATGACGGCAGCTATTCGCAGTACGGTAAGAAGCGCGTTGAAGGCTATGAGATTTCGCTGGCCGGTAACATCACCCCTGACTGGCAGGTAATTGGCGGCTATACCCAACAGCATGCCAGCGTTCGTGAAGGCGCGAACACCGCCCAGGATGGCACCAGCGCGCTGCCGTATACGCCAGAGCACGCGTTTACCCTCTGGAGCCAGTACCAGGCCACCGATGCGATCGCCGTCGGCGCCGGCGCACGATACGTCGGCAGCATGCATCGCGGCAGCGACGGTGCGGTCGGCACGCCTTCCTATACCGAAGGCTACTGGGTGGCCGATGCTAAAGTCGGTTACCGCATTAACCGTAATTTCGACCTGCAGCTGAACGTCTATAACCTGTTTGATACCGACTACGTCGCCTCGATTAACAAGAGCGGCTACCGTTATCACCCGGGCGAGCCGCGGACCTTCCTGCTCACCGCCAATATGCATTTCTGATCACCGGCGGGGCGGCAACGCCCCGTTTTCTCAGGAGATAAAACGATGATGTACCATATTCCCGCCGTTCTCACCCCTCAGGAAGTGGACGATTTTACCGCTCAGCTTCAGCAGGCGGAATGGGTTGACGGGCGCGTGACGACCGGCGACCAGGGCGCTCAGGTCAAAAATAATCAGCAGGTGGACACCCGCAGCAACCTCTACGCCAAGCTTCAGGGCAACGTGCTGGCGGCGCTAAACCGCAGTTCGCTTTTTTTTGCCGCCGCGCTGCCGAAGGCCATTTCCAGCCCGCTGTTCAACCGCTACCAGCAGAGCGAAACTTATGGTTTCCACGTCGACGGCGCGGTGCGCAGCCTGGCGCAGGGCGGCTGGATGCGCACCGATCTTTCCGCCACCCTCTTTTTAAGCGCTCCGGAAAGTTACGCAGGCGGTGAGCTGGTCGTCAACGATACCTACGGGCAGCACGCGGTTAAGCTCCCGGCCGGGGACCTTGTGCTCTATCCTTCGAGCAGCCTGCACTGCGTCACCCCGGTGACCTCAGGCATCCGCGTCGCCTCGTTCTTATGGATTCAGTCAATGATCCGTGACGATAAACGCCGCAGTATGCTGTTTGAACTGGATGGCAATATTCAGAAATTAAAAAGCCGCCACGGCGAAAGCGACGAAGTGCTATCTCTGCTTAATCTGTACCATAACCTGCTGCGCGAATGGTCAGAGATCTGAACCTTGCCTGCTCATTTTTTACCCCCATATTCTCTATACTAAAGAGAGACGAGATAGCGAGGTGAACTATGGCATCAGGTTGGGCAAATGATGACGCGGTGCAGGAACAGATCGACAGCACCATCAACGACGCGATAGCCCGGGCGCGAAATGAGCTGTCATCGGGGGAAAGCAACAAATTTTGTGAAGAATGCGGAGAGCCGATTCCTGAGGCGCGCCGACGAGCGGTGGCGGGAGTCAAATACTGCGTTAAATGCCAACAGGAGAAAGATTTACATAACAATACATTTTCGGGATATAATCGCAGAGGATCCAAAGACAGCCAGCTTCGCTGACCGATGTTTACCGTTCATTACCGCATATCGCATTAACTTTTCGCGCACGTTTTTTGGCAAACGGAGTGGCAAAATGTGCCCTTCCAGCCTGCTGGACGCCGCCGCAACCTGTTTCGCCGCCAGCGGCTTAAATAATTTATTAATATTCAATAAATTAATAATCATTCAAAAAATTAGATAGAGATTGTTAATTTCCTTCGATTTTATCTCCCGCTAAAAACCGTGATACTTATCACATCGACGGAACATCGTCCCCTATACAGAACAACCTGCGAGAGATTAATTATGAAAAACATCAAATACGCTGCTGCCGCTATCGCCCTTTCCGCTCTGTCTTTCGGCGCGTTCGCCGCTCAGCCGGTAACATCGGCTCAGGCAGAGAGCATGAACAAAATCGGTGTGGTTTCTGCTGAAGGCGCGACGACGCTGGATGGACTGGAAGCCAAACTGGCTGAAAAAGCAGAGGCCGCTGGCGCGACCGGCTATAGCATTACCTCCGCTAACAGCAACAACAAACTGAGCGGTACCGCGGTTATCTATAAATAATCGCCAGATTTCCTGTAGCAACACTCTGTAATGCCACTGTTTTAACCCTGTAAGATCCTTTAATACCCTTGCCTTGCCCGTCCACGCCACTGGACGGGCTTTTTTTTGCCTGCCGATACGGTTACCAGCTCTCAGCCACCTTCGCCAGCCCTTGCTCCAGAGAGGAAACGACGCCGGTCGCCACCAGACAGCAGGCCAGCTGAATTTTCAGCGATTGCGGCAACGGCTCGCTCCCTACAGAACAGCGCTCGATCCAGCGCGCGGTCACTTCGGGATCTTTTGACGCCGGCAAGACGAGCGCCTGCTCCGCTGCGCCATCCTGACGTTCGTTAACCACCCGCGTACCGGCCGCGTCAATCAGGCTGATCTGCGGACAGCGCTGCGGATTGGCGTAAACTTCGCCTTCGGTTCCGTGCATCAGCAGCGCCCGGCCGCCGATCCCGGCAAAGAATTTCGCCACCCTGCCAACGTATTCAGGATGCGAAACGCTCGACAGGCGCAGCGCCGCATCTTCAGCAAACGGCGTCGCCAGCTTGGCCAGCGTGTGGGCGCTGTTACGCACCCCCATGCGCCAGCGCATCGCCAGCTGTTTTTCCAGCGGCGGACAAAATGCGCCGACCGGCACGTAAACCGGCTGGTGGCTGTCTAACCGCGCCTGGGCCTGGCCTGCCTGAAGCGTCGCCGGGATCCCCATCAGTTCAAAAATCGTTTCCGTCAGCACGCGGGTGGGATCGTGGCTTACGCCGTGAACAATCACCGGGAAGCCAAGCTTATGCAGAAGCACGGCGAGCAGAGGCGTCAGGTTGGCCTGCTTGCGCGCGCCGTTGTAGCTGGGGATCACTATCGGCATCGGTTTAGCGACCGGCGGCGTCAGCTTCATCGTATGATTCTGCATCGCTTCATAGAAGCCCTTCATCTCCGCTTCACCTTCTCCCTTAATGCGCAGGGCAATGAGAATGCCGCCGAGCTCGAGCTCAGGCACCTCGCCGTTAAGCATTCGCGAGTAGAGCGCGCGCGCCGTCTCCACGTCAAGGTCGCGGGCGTGGTTTTTGCCGCGCCCGACTTCTTTAATGATTTTGCTGTAGTCCATTGCAGGCTCCTCTGAGCTTCTCACATCGTCGACACTGCACCGCTAACGCCGTTTGCGACGCGTCTGTTTTGTTTTAGTTTTTACTATAACCTCAGGGACGGCTGGCTGCTCTATCGGAAATACGGGTAATGCATTCAATAAGCGCTTACCGTAGTTTTTGGTCAACAGGCGTTTGTCATAAATCACCACCTCTCCCCAGCAGCTATGGCTACGGATCAGGCGGCCAACCTGCTGAATCAGGTTGAATGACGCGCTGGGCAGGCTCTGAACTTCGAACGGGTAGCGGTTGAGGCTTTTGAGCCATTCGCCTTCTGTAATCACCACCGGGCTGTCTATCGGCGGGAAAGCAATCTTATGAATATGCACCTGACTTAACAGCTCGCCTTTTAAATCCAGCCCTTCCGCGAAGGATTGCAGCCCAACCAGTACGCTGCGCTCGCCGCCTTCTACGCGTTTGCGATGCAGCTCGACCAGCCGGTAGCGAGGCTTATCGCCCTGAACCAGCAGCAGCAGGCGCAGATCGGTAACGTGTTCGAGAAAGCGCTGCATCGCTCTTCCGCTGGCGAATAGCACCAGCATGCCGAGGTGCTTTTTGCTCTCGACCTGCTCCCGAAAATAGGCGGCCATCTCGGCAATATGCTGCTCTTCGTTATCGATAAGCGGTTCATAATGCATCTGCGGAATGACGATTTTGCCCTGTTCGACGTGGTTGAAGGGCGAGTCCAGGGCCACAAAGCGATCTCCCGCCTTCTCTTTCAGCCCGCTCATCTCCTGCAGACGCGAAAAACTATTCAGCGAACGCAGCGTCGCAGAGGTGACGACGATATGCGGAACGCTGCGCCACAGCAGCCTCTCCAGCTGATCGCTGACGCGGATCCCCACGCAGTGGAACCAGATATGCAACTGGCCGTCCCGCAGGTCGCGGGTAACCCATTTGGTCACCGGCGCGCCGGAGGACTGCGCCAGCGATGCCAGCCGCCAGAGTTTACTTTGGCTTTCAAACATCCCCAGCGCGCGGTTCATCTGCAGCAGAACCCGGTGCAAACGTACCACATCGTGACTGCCGGTTTTTTCGCCCAGATCGTTAAGGAACAGCTCCGCCAGACCGCGCAGCGTCTCGGTAAGCTTCGCCAGCCGCTGGCAGATTTCCATCACTTCCGCCGGTAGCTCTCCCATCGGGAAGCGGTGCTCCGCCTCCTGCCCGGCCGGCATGTACAGATTGAGGATGTTATTCAGGGAGGCGATGAGTTCGTAGAGCTCCTCGCAATGCCCATTCAGGCGCTCGGGATTGGCCAGCGGCGGCGTTGTTTTAGGGCGAAACTGCTCCATGCAGGTCGCGACCAGCTTCGTAAAAAGATCCAGTTGCAGGCGGTACCACGGGGCGGTAATTTCCGCGCTCATTTCCAGCGCATCGCGGGCCACCTCCGGAAGATGGTGACCTTCATCCAGCACCAGCAGCAGATGCTTAGGTTCCGGCAGCACCGCTTCGCTCTCCATGGCCGCCATCACCAGCGCATGGTTAGCCACCACCACTTCCGCTTCCTGGATTTCCCGGCGGGCGACGAAGAAGGGGCATTCGCGGTAGTAGTGGCAGTTACGGTTCAGGCAGCTGGCTTTGTCGGTGCTCAGGCGGCTCCATAATGAATCATCAACGTTTTTATCGGTATGATCGCGCAGGCCGTCCCATTTGTAGCTATCGAGATCCGCTTTCAGCGTCGCGCACAGCTTCTGCTCCGCCTGGTTGTTGGGCGTGAGTTCGTCATCAAGAAAGGCCAGTAAATCCTGCTGCGTGGGCTCGGTGCTGGCAAGGGCGGCCAGGTTACGCGGGCAGACGTAGCGCCCGCGACCAAAGGCGGCGGTAAAGCGCAGGTCGGGAATGATTTTGCGCAGCAATGGTAGGTCTTTGCTGTAGATTTGGTCCTGCAGAGCAACGTTGGCGGTACTGACCACCAGCGTTTTTTGTTCTTCTCGGGCAATGGCGATACCGGGAATCAGATATGACAAGGTTTTGCCGACGCCGGTCGGAGCTTCTATCGCCAGATGCCGCCCCTCTTCCCCGGCAAGCGTCTTCGCCACATCGGCGATCATCTGCCGCTGCGGAGGACGGGGAATAAAGTCAGGAATTTGTTCCTGAAGCGCCTTATACCAGGCGGCGATTTGCGCTTTCAGCGCTGCGGTCAAAGCCATGAGAAAACCTGAATACTGTATAAACAGCCACTATTGTGCCATTTTTTAGCCATCGGGAGGAATGTCTTTCTGAGCAAACTGGAATCTCGCTCGAGGTTCAACGTGAGCGAAGAGCATGCCGGGCAAGGAGCCTTACCCGGATAACCCATCCGGGGCATGGCCGCGCGTTCGCGGCTATGCCCGCAGGAATGACGGGATAGGGTTACTCAGCCGCCGCGGGTTTGCGCGGGCGACGACGGCGAGGAGGTTTACCGTCCTGAGTTCGCGCTTTAGGCGCTTCGCCATCGGTACGACGCGGGGCGGACTGCTGACCGCGACCTTGTCCCTGGCCGCCGCGGCCCTGGCTTTGGCCACCACGGCCGCCGCCGCGCTGCTGCTGACGACCGTTCTGAATCGGCTCGGCTTTGATCGACGGATCCGGCTCATAGCCCGCAAGGGCGATACGCGGGATCTCTTTTTTCAGCAAGCGTTCGATATCATGCAGCAGTTTATGTTCATCTACGCAGACCAGCGACAGCGCTTCGCCCGTTGCCGCGGCGCGACCGGTACGACCAATACGGTGCACATAGTCTTCCGGTACGTTTGGCAGCTCGTAGTTCACCACGTGCGGAAGCTCTTCAATGTCCAGACCGCGCGCGGCGATATCGGTCGCCACCAGCACGCGAATGCCACCGGATTTAAAGTCAGCCAACGCGCGGGTACGCGCGCCCTGACTCTTGTTGCCATGAATGGCGGCGCTGCGGATGCCGTCTTTATTAAGCTGCTCCGCCAGATGGTTAGCGCCGTGCTTGGTGCGAGTAAAGACCAGCACCTGCTGCCAGTTGCCTTCACCGATCATCTGCGACAGCAGCTCGCGCTTGCGCTTTTTGTCGACAAAATGCACCAGTTGGCTCACCTGTTCAGAAGCAGTGTTGCGGCGGGCGACTTCAATTTCCAGCGGATTATGCAACAGCTTTTCCGCCAGCGATTTAATCTCGTCGGAGAAGGTTGCGGAGAACAGCAGGTTCTGGCGCTTCGCCGGCAGCTTCGCCAGTACCCGGCGAATATCGTGAATAAAGCCCATATCCAACATACGGTCGGCTTCATCCAGCACCAGCACTTCAACTTTGTCCAGGCTCACGGCGTTCTGATGTTCAAGATCCAGCAGGCGGCCGGGCGTTGCCACCAGGATATCGACGCCGCTGCGCAGCTTCATCATCTGCGGGTTAATGCTCACGCCGCCGAACACCACCAGCGAACGAACATTAAGGTATTTGCTGTAATCCCGCACGTTTTCGCCAATCTGCGCCGCCAGCTCGCGCGTGGGGGTCAGGATCAGCGCGCGTACCGGACGACGGCCTTTAGCGTGCGGTTCTTTCTGGACCAGGTGCTGAAGCAGAGGCAGCGTAAATCCCGCCGTTTTACCAGTACCGGTCTGGGCGCTGGCCATCAAATCGCGACCCTGTAATACCGCCGGGATGGCCTGCTGCTGAATAGGGGTTGGCTCAACGTAGCCCTGCTCAGCGACGGCGCGCAGGATTTCAGGATTCAGGCCAAGGGAATCAAAAGACATAACAACTCCGAACCGCCCCGGCCCTTCACAGGCGTAGTTTTCAGGGAGATTATTGCGAAAGAGATGGCAAAAACCACAATGCCATGAAGCTGCGCAGTCTAGCAGATTTTGTGATGAACCGCATAAAATCTGCCGAAAAGAATCCTCTGGCTAACAAACCACTGCTCCCCGTCCTGGCGATAACGAGCGCCGCCGCATAACGCGGCGGCGAAAACCACTAACGCAGGCGATACTTAATTTTTTCGACCATCTTCGCGGTGGAAATGCCGTAGCGGTCGTGCAGCGTCGGAAGCGCTCCGGCCAGCAGGAATTCGTCGGGCAAACCGACGGTATCCAGTTCGCAGCGTACGCCTTTGCGCATCAGCAACGCGGCAACCGCCTCCCCTAACCCGCCAACCGACGTGTGGTTTTCCGCGGTCACCACCAGACGACCGGGCTTCGACGCCTGCGTAACGATCGCTTTTTCATCGAGCGGTTTGATGGTGGGTACGTGCAGCACCGCAGCGCTGATATTATCGGCCCGCAGTTGTTCAACCGCCTCCAGGGCGCGCATGGTCATCAGCCCGGAAGAGATAATCAGCACATCGTTACCGTCCTCCAGCAGCTTCGCCTTGCCCAGCTCAAACTGATAATCATATTTATCGAGCACCAGCGGCACCTTACCGCGCAATAGACGCATATACACCGGACCGCTGTGGTCGGCAATCGCCGGTACCGCCTGCTCTATCTCCAGCGCATCGCAGGGATCGACGATGACCATGCCGGGGATGCCTCGCATAATCGCCAGATCTTCCGTTGCCTGATGGCTCGGCCCGTAGCCGGTGGTCAGGCCCGGCAGCGCCGCGCAGATCTTCACGTTCAGATGCTCTTCGGCGATAACCTGATGGATAAAATCATAGGCGCGGCGGGTGGCAAAAGCGGCATAGGTGGTGGCGAAGGGAATAAATCCCTCCTTCGCCATTCCTCCGGCGGCCGCCATCAGCAGCTGCTCCGCCATCCCCATCTGGAAGAAGCGATCCGGGAAGGCCTGGGCGAAGATATGCAGATCGGTATACTTTGACAGATCCGCGGTCATCCCGACGATTTCCGGGCGCTGCGCCGCCAGCTTCGATAGCGCGACGCCAAACGGGGCGGAAACGGTCGCCTGGCCTTCATCAGCAATAGAGGCGATCATCGCTGACGTCTTTAAACGTGGTTTACTCTGGCTCATTACAGCACTCCTTCCGGTTTGTTGGCGTCCAGCACCGCAATCGCCTTTTGCCATTCGTCGGCATCGACGCGGATAAAATGGTTCTTATCGCGGGTTTCCAGGAACGGCACCCCTTTGCCCATCAGCGTGTCGCATAAAATCACCCGCGGCTGGTTGCCCGCATGATTTTTCGCGTTGTCGAAGGCGGTAATCACCGCCGCCAGATCGTTGCCGTCCACGCGCTGCACGTACCAGCCGAAGGCGGACCATTTTTCATGCAGCGGCTCAAAGCCGAGGATTTTGCGCGAATCGCCGTCCGCCTGCTGTTTGTTCACATCAACGATGTTTATCAGGTTCGTCAGGCCGTAGTGGGCCGCCGACATCGCTGCTTCCCAGGTCGACCCTTCGTCCAGCTCGCCATCCGACATGGAGTTATAAACCCAGGATGCGCTGCGCTTCTGCCGCAGGCCGAGCGCCATCCCGACGGCAATGGAGAGCCCCTGCCCCAGCGAGCCGCCGGACATCTCCATTCCAGGCGTATAGGTCGCCATACCCGACATAGGCAGGCGGCTGTCGTCGGAACCGTAGGTCTCCAGCTCCTCTTGCGGGATAATTCCCGCTTCCAGTAGCGCCGCATAATAGGCGATGGCGTAATGGCCGTGCGAGAGCAGGAAGCGGTCGCGCCCTTCCCACTCCGGTTCTTCCGGGCGGTAGCGCATCGCGTGGCTGAACGCAGTGGCCAGCACATCCGCATAGCCTAACGCCTGGCCGATGTAGCCCTGTCCCTGAACCTCGCCCATTTGCAGGGCATAGCGGCGGATACGCCACGCCGCCGCGGCAACTTTTTGTAATTCTGTGATTTTCATCTGCTTGCCTCGCTTAGTGGATTAACATGCCGCCATTCACGTCCAGGGTGATACCGGTCGAGTAGGAAGAGAGATCGCTGCCGAGGAACAGGGCGGCGCGCGCGATATCCACCGCATCGCCAAGGCGGTTCATCGGGATCCCGGCAAGGATATTGGCCGTCATGTCGTCGGTCAGCTTACCGGCGGTGATATCGGTCTGAATCAGCCCCGGAGTAATGCAGTTAACGCGGACGTTATCCGGACCAAGCTCGCGCGCCATCGCCCGCGCCAGGCCGAGCACCCCGGCTTTCGCCGCGCTGTAGTGCGGGCCGCCGAAGATACCGCCGCCGCGCTGGGCGGAAACCGAAGAGATACAGACGATGCTGCCCGATTTTTGCGCCCGCATCGTCGGAATAACCGCCTGCGACATCAGCAGCGTGCCGCGCAGGCTGACATCCAGCACCGCGTCGTAGTTGGCGCGCTTAATATCCATCAGCTTCAGCGGCTGAGTAATCCCGGCATTATTCACCAGCACATCGACCCGGCCATATTTCGCGAGAATCTGTTCCATCGCCGCCTGAACCTGAACTTCATCGGCAACGTTCGCCGCCAGGCCAAGATGGCCTTCGCCTAAGGCCGCGGCTGCCGCTTTGCTGGCTTCGCCATTGAGGTCGATAATGACCACGCTGGCGCCGTTTTCAGCAAATAATTTGGCGGTGGCAAAACCCAAACCGCGTGCCGAGGCCGCGCCGGTAATAATGGCGACTTTATCTTTTAATAACATATTTTCACTCCATGACATGACGTCAGATTAATTAACAGGATATATTTCCGTTATTGTGGTTCATCGAGAAAGAGAATCACCACCAGACCTATTGCGGCGCAGATACCAAAATAGGTGAATACAGAATTAAAGCTGCCGGTTTTATCGAGTAAAAAGCCCGCAGCCATCGGGGCAACAAATCCGCCGAGGTTACCGCCGCTATTGATAATAGAAGAGGCGATCGGATAGGTTTTATTATCCGAAACGGCCATACCGTAGGCGGTAAAGGCCGGCCAGCCAATATTCAAACATAAACCGACGAAGAATAATCCGACACAGACCGCCCAGGTGCTCGCGGGAATATTTAGCATAATGAGCATCATGACCACGGTGGAAATCGCCGTAAACATCATTGTCGGTTTACGTCGCCGGCCTAATACCTTATCCGAAATCCATCCACCGCCAATCGCGCCTATAAAACCGCCAATGCACGGCATACTTGCCACGAAGCCCATGCTCATTACATCAAACCCGCGTTCTTTAACCAAATACAGCGGGATCCACGTTAATAATCCGTACAGCACACTAACCATCATAAAATAAGCCAGGCAGTCGCCAAGAATATTTTTCGAGGTAAATAATCCTTTCGCCGTATCAATAGGGGTAAGCTTTTTCACCCGAATAAATTTATCCAGCCAGATAAAGCAATCGGCAATTAATATATTTTGCCGTACGGTGTTTTTATCGCTTTCACGCCCGGCGTTAATCTCTTCCAGCTCGCTTTGCGAAACAAATCCGCTCTCTGCGGGTTTTGACTTAACCAACAGGTACCACGCCACCGCCGCCACAATCCCCGGTATCGCAAAGGAGAAAAAGACCCACCGCCAACCCCAGGTTACCGCGATCCATACCGCCAGCGGCGGTACGATTATCGGCGCAAACATGGTGGCGGCAATGTAGACGCCCGTTGCCGTGGCTTTCTCTTTCGGCGGGAACCAGTTATTAATGGTTGAAGCCAGGCCTACCGGACATGGCCCTTCGCTAAGCCCCAGTCCCAGCCGCACCATCTTCAGGCCAAACACCGAGCTCACGGTGCCCATCAGCCAGGTAAAAGCGGAAAAGCCGAAAATCGACAGCGCGACCAGTCCCCGGGTGCCGCGTTTGGCAATGAAAAAGCCGGCCGGGATCTGGCTGACCGCGTAGCCCAGGAAAAACATGCTGGCGATGGCACCGGCCTCAAAGTTGTTGATATGAAACTCATCAATAATGAACGGCAGTACCGCACCGATATTCGTTCTGTCGGCGTAATTTATGGCATACACCAGGAAAATCATCGTCAAAACCACAAAACGATATTTTGTTTTCCTGGCGTCAGTACAGACCACAGTATCTATACGTGACATAGGGTATCCTCTTTATTTTTATGCTTTTTGTCGCGAACCTTACCGCATCGCGCCTTGTTATCAGGCCTGTGCTTGCAATATAACAATCCCAAAAAGAAAGGGTATTCAAAAAACCTCAATTATGACTGAGAAAAATTTGCTTCGTGACTGCATTCAAATTCCTGTCAATTATTTTTTTTCGAGAGCTTCACATTTAAAACTGTTAAGTTCATCACGGATTACGCCATGTGTTATTTCCCGGCTATGCTATCCTGACCGTCATTTTATGGGATAACCGCTGGATGTACTGTTTTTTGAGTAAATAAATCACCCTAATTATTCCACTCACCGGAGGAAATCATGAACCAGCCGCTGCCAAATAAAAGCTTGCCGATGCCATCCTTACGCAATATTCAGGCATTTATTGAAGTGGCCGATACCGGCAGCCTGAACCTGGCAGCAGAGAATCTCAATATTACAGCTTCAGCAGTCAGTCATCAGATAGCCAGCCTGGAACAGTATCTGGGAAAGAAGATATTTTCCCGCAGCAGTAAAGGAATGGTCTTAACCACCATTGGTGAAAAATATCTTAAAGAAGTTTCCGGAGCCTTAAATATTATTGGTCAGGCCACTAACCAGGTGATTAATGATATTCACCAGGATTATTTACGGATTCATTCAGCGCCGAGCTTTGGCTTATTGTGGTTGATGCCCCGACTTAATAAGTTTCGCCAGGCATGGCCGGAGCTTAAAATTAGCCTGACCTGTTCTTATGAAAGCATTCAGTTCTCCCGCGATAATATTGATATTGATATTCGCCACGGTCTCTCACAGTGGCCGACCCTGGTGGTCAAGACCATAAAAAACGAACGCATGCTGCCCTTCACCTCATCGACTTATTTAGCCGGGCGCAACGTTCAGTCCATTGAAGATTTGTTGGCGTGCGATCTTATTCATTCCGATAGCACGCTGATCGGCTGGAGCAACTGGCTGTCGTGGCATAAGGTTCGCGGCTGGAATAAAAATTTTATTTTTAATTTTGACCGCTCCTATATGAGTATCGAGGCCGCGCGCATGGGGATGGGGGTTATTCTTGAGAGTAATTTGCTGGCCGGGCAGAGCGTTCGTCAACGTCACCTGGAACCCGTCTTTAGCCGCGACGTCAGTATGCCGGTTAATGCCCATCACTTCGTTTTACCGCACCCGAATGAGCAAAAAGAGAAAGTGAAGATCTTCTTTAACTGGGTTGCCGAAGAGCTAAGCCACGAAGGATTTCATATCTAGCAGCAAACGGTGGACAAACCGCAAACCTGGGCCTAGAGTTAATCAATCGATTGATTAACTTTTCCAGCGCGATGACAACAACTCCTATTACCAGCAAGGGCGAGCAGGCGAAAAGCCAGCTTATCGCCGCCGCAATCGCCCAGTTCGGCGAATACGGCCTGCATGCCACGACCCGCGATATCGCCGCCCAGGCCGGGCAAAATATCGCCGCCATCACCTACTATTTTGGTTCCAAAGACGATCTCTACCTCGCCTGCGCCCAGTGGATCGCTGATTTTATCGAACACAATTTCCGCCCCCACGCGCAGGCGGCGGAAGCGCTGTTCACTGAGCCTGTGCCCGATAAAGCCGCGATGCGCAGCCTGATACTTGGCGCCTGCCAGAATATGATCCTGCTGCTGACCCAGGACGACACCGTCAATTTGAGCAAATTCATCTCCCGCGAGCAGCTGTCGCCGACGCCGGCCTACCGGCTCATCCACGATCAGGTGATTGCTCCACTACACTGCTACCTGACACGTTTAATCGCCGCCTATACCGGCCTGAACGCCGACAGCACGCAAATGGTGCTTCACACCCACGCGCTGTTGGGCGAAGTTCTCGCTTTTCGCCTTGGACGGGAAACGGTACTACGCCGCGCGGGCTGGGCCGAGTTCGATCGGGACAAAACCGCGCAAATTATTGAGGTTATCACCTGCCATATTGATTTCGTTCTGGAAGGATTATCGCAAAGGAGTCTGGAGTCATGAAAAAACCGCTCATCGTCGTTGTGCTGCTTCTCCTGCTGGCTGCTGTCATTGGCGGAGGCTGGTGGTGGTACCAGAGCAGCCAGCAGAAAGCGCTCACGCTATATGGCAACGTGGATATTCGTACCGTCAACCTCAGCTTCCGCGTGGGCGGGCGGCTGGCGTCGCTCAGCGTCGACGAGGGCGATGCGATTAAAGCCGGACAGACCCTGGGCGAGCTGGACCGCGCGCCGTACGAGAACGCGCTCCAACAGGCGCAGGCCAACGTGTCCACCGCCCAGGCGCAGTACGACCTGATGATGGCGGGGTATCGTTCGGAAGAGATTGCCCAGGCCGCCGCCGCGGTCAACCAGGCGCAGGCGGCTTACGACTACGCGCAGAACTTTTACCAACGCCAGCTGGGGCTGCGCAAAAGCAGCGCCATCTCCGCTAACGACCTGGAAAATGCCCGCTCCTCGCGCGATCAGGCCCAGGCGACGCTGAAGTCCGCGCAGGATAAGCTGCGCCAGTATCGCGCGGGGAATCGTCCGCAGGAAATCGCCCAGGCCAAAGCCAGCCTTGAGCAGGCGCAGGCCGCGCTGGCGCAGGCGAAGCTGGATCTGCACGATACCACGTTGATCTCGCCGTCCGACGGAACGCTGATGACCCGCGCCGTCGAACCGGGAAGCATGCTCAGCGCCGGCGGCACGGTGATGACGCTCTCGTTAACCCATCCGGTGTGGGTACGCGCCTATATCGATGAAAAAAATCTTGGCCAGGCCCAGCCGGGTCGCGAAGTGCTGCTTTTCACCGATAGTCGCCCGGATAAACCCTACCGCGGCAAAATCGGCTTCGTCTCCCCTACCGCTGAATTCACGCCAAAAACCGTGGAGACGCCGGACCTGCGCACCGATCTGGTTTATCGCCTGCGTATTGTGGTCACCGATGCCGACGACGCGCTGCGCCAGGGGATGCCGGTCACCGTCACCTTCAGTCACGGAAACGGCCAATGAGCGAGGACGTCATTACGCTGAGCGGCCTGACCCGGCGCTTTGCCGGCATGGACCGCCCGGCCGTCGCGCCGCTGGACTGCACTATTCATTCCGGCTATGTGACCGGTCTGGTGGGCCCGGATGGCGCCGGAAAAACCACCCTGATGCGCATGCTCGCCGGGCTGCTGAAAGCTGACGCAGGCAGCGCAACGGTGATCGGCTACGACCCGATTGCCGACGATAGCGCCCTGCACGCAGTGCTCGGCTATATGCCGCAGAAATTCGGCCTGTACGAAGATCTGACGGTAATGGAAAACCTGACGCTCTACGCCGATCTGCGCAGCGTGACCGGCGAGGCGCGGGAAAAAACCTTCGCCAGGCTGCTGGAATTTACCTCCCTCGGCCCCTTTACCGGCCGGCTGGCGGGCAAGCTTTCCGGCGGCATGAAGCAGAAACTTGGTCTGGCCTGCACCCTGGTCGGCGAACCGAAAGTCCTGCTGCTTGATGAACCCGGCGTCGGCGTCGACCCCATCTCTCGCCGCGAACTGTGGCAGATGGTGCACGAACTGGCAGGCGACGGAATGCTGATCCTCTGGAGCACCTCTTATCTTGATGAGGCCGAGCAGTGCCGGGACGTGCTGTTGATGAACGAGGGCCAGTTGCTCTATCAGGGCGCGCCAAAAGAGCTGACGCAGACCATGGCCGGACGCAGCTTTTTGATTTCCAGCGGCGAGGAGAATAATCGCCGTCTGCTCCAGCGGACGCTGAAACTGCCGCAGGTCAGCGATGGCGTAATTCAGGGTAAATCGGTACGCCTGATCCTTAAAAAAGAGGCCAACATCAGTGAAGTCCAGAACGCTAACGGTATGCCGCCGCTCGAGGTGGCCGAAACCGCACCGCGCTTTGAGGACGCCTTTATCGACCTGCTGGGCGGCGCCGGGACCGCCGAATCGCCGCTGGGCAACATCATCCACACCGTGGAAGGCTCCCATGAGGACACGGTGATTGAAGCGCAGACCCTGACCAAGAAATTCGGCGATTTTGCCGCCACCGACCACGTTGATTTTCAGGTCAAGCGCGGGGAGATTTTCGGCCTCCTTGGGCCTAACGGCGCGGGCAAGTCCACCACCTTTAAGATGATGTGCGGCCTGCTGGTCCCCACCTCCGGTAAAGCGCTGGTGCTGGGCATGGACCTGAAAGTCAGCTCCGGCAAGGCGCGTCAGCATCTGGGCTATATGGCGCAGAAGTTCTCGCTCTACGGCAACCTTTCCGTTGAGCAGAACCTGCGTTTCTTCTCCGGGGTGTACGGCCTGCGCGGGCGGGCGCAGAACGATAAAATCGCCAGCATGAGCGAGGCATTTGGCCTGAAAAGCATCGCCCGGCAGGCCGCTGACGACCTGCCGCTCGGCTATAAGCAGCGCCTGGCGCTGGCCTGCTCGCTGATGCACGAGCCGGATATCCTGTTTCTTGATGAACCCACTTCCGGGGTTGATCCCCTCACCCGCCGCGAATTCTGGCTGCATATCAACAGCATGGTGGATAAAGGCGTGACGGTGATGGTCACCACCCACTTTATGGATGAAGCGGAGTATTGCGATCGTATCGGCCTTGTCTATCACGGCAAGCTGATCGCCAGCGGCACGCCGGACGATCTGAAGGCGCTGGCGGCGGATGATAAACAGCCCGACCCGACGATGGAGCAGGCGTTTATCACCCTCATTCACGACTGGGATAAGGAGAACGCCGGTGAGCGCTAAACTGCTATCGTGGCGGCGCGTGCGCGCCCTGTGCGTGAAAGAGACGCGGCAGATTGTCCGCGACCCCAGCAGCTGGCTGATTGCGGTGGTCATCCCCCTGCTGCTGCTGTTTATCTTTGGCTACGGGATTAACCTCGACTCCAGCAAGCTGCGGGTGGGCGTGCTGCTGGAACAGCAGAGCGAAGAGGCGCTGGATTTTGTCCATACCATGACCGGCTCCCCCTATATCGACGCCACCATCAGCGATAACCGCCAGGAACTGGTGCAGATGATGCAGGCGGGACGCATTCGCGCGCTGGTAACCATTCCGGTGGATTTCGACCGCAAGATGGCCCGCCCCGGCGACGATGCGCCGATCCAGCTCATCACTGACGGCAGCGAACCGAATACCGCTAACTTCGCCCAGGGCTACGTCGAAGGCATCTGGCAAATCTGGCAGCAGCAGCGGGCGGAAGATCGCGGCGAAACCTTCGAGCCGCTAATCGACGTGCAGACGCGCTACTGGTTTAACCCGGCCGCGATCAGCCAGCATTTTATTATCCCCGGCGCGATCACCATCATTATGACGGTGGTCGGCGCGATCCTGACCTCGCTGGTGGTGGCCCGCGAGTGGGAGCGCGGCACCATGGAGGCGCTGTTGTCGACCGAGATTACCCGCGCCGAGCTGCTGCTGTGCAAGCTGATCCCCTACTATTTCCTCGGCATGCTGGCGATGCTGCTGTGTATGCTGGTGGCGGTGTTTATTCTCGGCGTGCCCTTTCGCGGTTCGCTGGTGATTCTGTTTTTTATCACCAGCCTGTTTTTGCTGAGCACCCTGGGAATGGGGCTGCTGATTTCCACCATTACCCGCAACCAGTTTAACGCCGCGCAGGTGGCGCTGAACGCCGCGTTCCTGCCGTCAATTATGCTGTCCGGGTTTATTTTTCAGATCGACAGCATGCCGGCGATAATCCGCGCGGTGACCTACGTGATCCCGGCGCGCTATTTTGTCAGCACCCTGCAAAGCCTGTTTCTGGCGGGCAATATCCCGGTGGTGCTGCTGGTGAATGTGATGTTTTTAATCGCCTCGGCGGTAATGTTTATTGGCCTGACGTGGCTGAAAACCAAACGGCGTCTGGATTAGCGAACGCCTGACCCGGGCTACAAAGGCTGACAAACGGGTAGCCCGGATAAGCGCAGCGCAGTCCGGGGATACGAAGCAGCATAAAGAGAGAATATAAGATGTTTCATCGCTTATGGACGTTAATCCGCAAAGAGCTGCAGTCGCTGTTGCGCGAGCCGCAGACGCGGGCGATTTTGATTATGCCGGTGCTGATCCAGGTGCTGCTGTTCCCCTTTGCCGCCACGCTGGAGGTGACGAACGCCACCATTGCCATCTATAACGAAGACAACGGCAAGCACGCCGTGGAACTGACCCAGCGCTTCGCCCGCGCCAAAGCCTTCACCCACGTTCTGCTACTGAAAAGCCCGCAGGAAATAAGACCAACTATCGATGAACAAAAAGCGCTATTGGTCGTGCGTTTCCCGGCAGATTTTTCGCGCAACCTCGACACCAACCAGACCGCCCCGCTCCAGCTTTTGCTGGACGGGCGCAACTCTAACAGCGCGCAAATTGCTGCGAACTATCTCCAGCAGATCGTCAAAAACTATCAGCAGGACCTGCTGGAAGGTAAAACTAAACCGAACAATAGCGAGCTGGTGGTGCGCAACTGGTATAACCCGAATCTCGATTACAAATGGTTCGTGGTGCCGTCGCTGATCGCCATGATCACCACCATCGGCGTTATGATCGTCACCTCGCTCTCCGTTGCCCGCGAGCGCGAACAGGGCACGCTCGACCAACTGCTGGTCTCGCCGCTGGCAACCTGGCAAATCTTTATCGGTAAAGCGGTCCCGGCGCTGATCGTCGCTACCCTGCAGGCAACCATCGTGCTGGGGATTGGCATCTGGGCCTATCAAATTCCGTTTGCCGGCTCATTGCTGCTGTTTTACTTCACGATGATCGTTTACGGCCTGTCGCTGGTAGGATTCGGCCTGTTGATTTCGTCGCTGTGCTCCACGCAGCAGCAGGCGTTTATCGGCGTATTCGTCTTTATGATGCCGGCGATCTTGCTCTCCGGCTACGTTTCGCCGGTGGAGAATATGCCGGTATGGCTGCAGAACCTGACGTGGGTAAACCCGATACGTCATTTCACCGATATCACCAAGCAGATCTATCTGAAGGATGCGAGTCTGGAAATCGTGTGGGGGAGTTTGTGGCCGCTACTGGTCATAGCGGCCACCACCGGCTCAGCGGCGTATGCGATGTTCCGAAGAAAGATCGCGTAATACTCGTCATCGTTCGAACCACAACTGCGTTGGCTCGCCTTGCTCCCCCAGTCACATAGTTATCTATGCTTCTGGGGATTCGCTGCGTTGCCGCCTTGTTGTAGCCCGAACGATTTAGCGTATCTGTTTTTATCTTTCGCGAGCAGTGAAACCACCGCCGGACCTGCCAGTATTGCCAGCCCGGCGAGGGCCAGCAGCAGGTTATTGTGCAGTACACGCGACAGCAGCCACAGCACGATCACCGCGGTACCGAAGTACCAGGTAGTGGTGAGTTCCTCAAGGAAATCACCGACGTCGCGCCAGCGCTCATCGTGATGGCGCTGCAAAAACAGCATCGACACTAACGTGACGCCGTACAGTACGCACAAACCTAATCCGACGCGCACCAGCGCGCCGCTCATCCAACCCATCACCAGTACTGCCACGACCAGTAGATGCAACATAATCTGCCAGCAACTAAGACCCGTTGCGACGCGTACACGTTGTTGCCACTTCATGGCTTCTCTCCTGAAGGATTTTTCTCTGCTACTCAGAGTACCGCACTTTACGGAAAATTCCGTATCACCGCATCTTTTTGTGACCTCTACTACACTATTTCCTACAGGAAAGTGACATTGCCCAGAGAAATAAGGACGAACAAATGCCGCGATTTTCGTTAAACGTGCTGACAATTAACACCCATAAAGGCTTTACTGCGTTCAATCGCCGCTTTATTTTGCCCGAATTACGCGAAGCGGTGCGCAGCGTCAGCGCCGACATTGTTTGCCTGCAGGAGGTGATGGGGGCGCACGAAATTCATCCGCTGCATATCGAAAACTGGCCGGATACCACCCACTATGAGTTTCTCGCCGATACCATGTGGAGCGATTACGCATACGGCCGCAACGCCGTTTATCCGGAAGGACATCACGGCAATGCGGTACTTTCCCGCTTTCCCATTGAACATTATCAAAATCTCGATGTTTCGGTGGGCAACAGCGAAAAGCGCGGGCTGCTTTACTGCCGCATTGTGCCGCCGGAAAGCGGGATCGCTATCCATGTGATCTGCGCGCATCTGGGGCTGCGTTCTCATCAGCGCCAGGCCCAGCTGACGATGCTGGCGGAGTGGGTGAACGGTTTACCCGCGGGCGAACCGGTAGTGGTGGCCGGTGATTTTAACGACTGGCGGCAGCAGGCTAACCGCCAGCTTAAAACCCAGGCCGGGCTGGAGGAGATTTTTACCCGCGCCAGAGGGCGTCCGGCGCGAACTTTCCCGGTCAGCTTCCCTCTGCTGCGCCTCGACCGCATCTACGTAAAAAACGCCTATGCCAGCCAGCCAAAGGCGCTGGCGTTAAAACAGTGGCGTCATTTGTCCGATCATGCACCGCTTAGCGTGGAGATACATCTGTGAAATGCAGCTGGCAGGAAGGAAACCGCATTCGGCTATTAGAAAATGGCGATAACTATTATCCGGCGCTGTTTGCCGCCATTGGTCGCGCGCAGCAGCGGGTGATCCTGGAATCCTTTATTTGGTTTGAAGATGACGTCGGCAAACAGCTCCATGCCGTTCTGTTAAAAGCGGCCCAGCGCGGCGTCCGCGTCGAGGTGTTACTGGACGGCTACGGCTCGCCGGATCTGAGCGAAAGCTTTGTGGGCGAGCTGACGTCGGCTGGCGTGATTTTTCGCTACTACGACCCGCGCCCGCGACTGCTCGGCATGCGCACTAATTTATTCCGCCGCATGCATCGTAAAATCGTGGTGATCGACGACGTAACCGCCTTCGTTGGCGGAATTAACTACTCCGCCGAGCATATGACCGATTACGGTCCGGAGGCCAAACAGGATTATGCCGTGCAGGTCGAAGGACCGGTGGTGCTCGATATCCTGCAATTTGAACTGGAAAACCTGCCCACCAATGAGGCGACCCGCCGCTGGTGGCAGCGGCGTCGGCATAAGCCTGAAATCAACCGCAACCCCGGCGAGGCCCAGGCGCTGTTTATCTGGCGGGATAATCAGGATCATCGTGACGATATTGAACGTCACTATCTGAAGATGCTGACCACCGCCCGCCGGGAAGTGATTATCGCCAACGCCTACTTTTTCCCCGGCTATCGCCTGCTGCACGCCATGCGCAACGCTGCCCGACGCGGCGTGCGCGTCAAGCTTATCGTGCAGGGCGAACCGGATATTCCCATTGTCAAATTCGGCGCGCGCCTGCTCTATCACTATCTGGTTAAAGGCGGCGTGCAGATTTTCGAATACCGCCGCCGTCCGCTGCACGGCAAAGTGGCGCTGGCGGACGACCACTGGGCCACCGTCGGCTCCAGCAACCTCGACCCGCTCAGCCTGTCGCTGAATCTGGAAGCTAATCTGGTGATTCACGACCGCGAGTTTAACCAGACGCTGCGCGATAATCTCAATGGCTTAATCCTTAACGACTGCCGCGAGGTCGATAAGCGCATTTTGTCGAAACGCACCTGGTGGCGGCTCGGTATTAGCGTGCTGGCGTTCCACTTCCTGCGCCACTTCCCTGCCTGGGTCGGATGGCTACCGGCCCATACGCCGCTGCTGTCGCGGGTTCAGCCCCCGGTACAGCCGGAGATTGAAACTCAGGATCGCGTAGACCCGGAAAATCAGGAGGTGAAATCCTGATGGCGAAATCTCACCCTCGCTGGCGGATGGCGAAAAAAATCCTGACGGTGCTCTTTTTTATCGCCGTCGTCGTTCTGCTGGTGGTCTACGCCCAGAAAATTGACTGGCAGGACGTGTGGAAAGTGATTCGCGATTACAACCGTATGGCGCTGCTCAGCGCCATCGGGTTAGTTATCGCCAGCTACCTGATCTATGGCTGCTACGATCTGCTTGGGCGCGCTTACTGCGGCCACAAGCTGGCTAAACGCCAGGTAATGCTGGTGTCATTTATTTGCTACGCCTTTAACCTGACGCTCAGTACCTGGGTGGGTGGGATTGGTATGCGCTATCGGCTGTACTCGCGCCTCGGCCTGAGCGGGGCGACCATTACCCGAATTTTTTCGCTGAGCATTACCACCAACTGGCTGGGCTATATTCTGCTCGGCGGCATTATTTTTAGCTCCGGTATGGTGAAGGTTCCCGATCGCTGGTATATCAGCCAGTCGTCGCTGCAAATTCTGGGCGTCGTTTTACTGCTGATTTCCGCGTTTTACCTGTGGGCCTGCGCCTTTGCTAAAAAGCGCCATCTGACGATAAAAGGTCAGCGGCTGGTTCTGCCGTCCTGGCGCTTCGCGATATTGCAGATGGCGGTTTCCAGCCTGAACTGGATGGCGATGGGGGCGATTATCTGGCTGCTGTTGGGGCCGCAGGTGGACTATTTCCTCGTGCTCGGCGTACTGCTGGTCAGCAGCATTGCGGGGGTTATCGTGCATATTCCGGCAGGCATTGGCGTACTAGAGGCGGTGTTTATCGCCATGCTTTCCGGGGAAGAGATTTCGCGCGGCGCGATTATCGCCGCCCTGCTCGCCTACCGCGCGCTGTACTACTTCCTGCCGCTGCTGCTGGCGACCATCGGCTACCTGATTCTGGAGAGTCGGGCGAAACATCTGCGGGAGAAAAACCAGCGCAAGCTGGCGGGAGAAAAGTAAAAAAAGCCCCGGTCGCGAATGCTGACCGGGGCTGCAGGTTCACCACCGTCTGAGATCCAGTAGCCCGGACAGATGCGCAGCATCGCCTTCGGGAACGAGTTAACGACGATTGCCGAAAATGCGCAGCAGCATCAGGAACAGGTTGATAAAGTCCAGATACAGCGTCAGCGCCCCAAGAATCGAGTATTTACGCAGCGTTGATGCATCGCGAACGTCAATCTGCTCGCCGATGTTTTTCAGCTTCTGGGTGTCATAGGCGGTCAGACCGACGAATACGATAACCCCGATGTAGGTCACCGCCCACATCAGCGCTTCGCTCTTCAGCCAGAAGTTAACCAGTGACGCCAGCAGGATACCGATCAGCGCCATAAACAGCATGTTGCCGAAGCCGCTCAGGTCGCGTTTAGTGGTATAGCCGTAAAGGCTCATCACGCCAAACATCCCGCCGGCCACCACGAAGGTACTGGCAATCGACGAGTAGGTATAAACGATGAAAATACTGGAAAGCGTTAGCCCGGTGAGCGCCGAATAGAGCATAAACAGGGTGGTCGCCATTCCCGCGCTCAGCCGCTGCACCATGCCGGAGAGCACGAATACCAGCCCCAGCTGAGCGATGATCAGGCCGAAAAAGGTTATTTTACTGGAAAAAACAAACATCATCACCGCAGGGGTGTTGGCCGCAAACCACGCGATAAACGCCGTGAGCAGTAGCCCGACCGTCATCCAGCCGTACACCTGCGCCATAAAAGTTTGAAGTCCGCTGCGACCCTGTACGATCGCCCCGGAACGAGGATATCTATCCATGACTGTCTCCTGATTAACGAAATTTATCTTCTAAGCGTACCACACTACCAGCGTTCTGCCGCTTCACGGTCGCTATCTCGCGCATCAACCCAGCGCTCGCCTTCCGGCGTCGCCTCGCGCTTCCAGAACGGCGCGCGGGTTTTCAGGTAATCCATAATAAACTCCCCCGCCGCAAACGCGCTGCCGCGATGGGCGCTGGTGACGCCAACAAAAACAATCTCTTCTCCGGGCCACATCTCGCCGATACGGTGAATCACCGTGACCCGCCCCAGCGGCCAGCGCTCGCGCGCCAGCTCAACGATTTCCGCTAGCGATTTTTCAGTCATCCCCGGATAGTGCTCAAGGGTCAGCGCTTTCACGCTGTCGCCAAGGTTGTGGTTGCGAACCTTACCGGTAAAGGTCACCACCGCGCCGTCTTCATCGCGCTCGGCCAGCCAGGGGTATTCGTCGCCGACCTTAAAGCGGTCATGGCTGACGATAATACGCGTCTGCGTCATCTTATCCTCCGGTAACCGGCGGGAAAAACGCCACTTCATCACCGGCCGCCAGCGGATGATCGAAGGTGGTCAGCGTCTGATTTACCGCCGCCAGCAGTTTGCCCTCTTCCAGCGCCAGCGCCCAGCGGTCGCCGCGGGCGATCAGTTGCTGGCGAACGGCTTCAACCGTGGAAAGCCCGTGCGGATCGAGCGTCAGGGAATCGGTGCCGAGCAGTTCACGCACCTGAGCAAAAAAAAGAACCTTAATCATGGCTATCTTCCACTTTAAAATCGCCGGACTTGCCGCCGCTTTTCGCCAGCAGGCGCACCGGGCCAATCACCATATCTTTCTGTACCGCTTTGCACATATCGTAAATCGTCAGCGCGGCGACAGAGGCGGCGGTCAACGCTTCCATCTCAACGCCGGTTTTCCCGGTCAGGCGGCACAGGGATTCAATGCGCACCCGGTTATACTCGGGCTGCGCCTGCAGATTGACCTCAACTTTGCTCAGCATCAGCGGATGGCACAGCGGAATAAGCTCCCAGGTGCGCTTTGCCGCCTGGATCCCGGCGATGCGCGCGGTGGCGAAGACATCGCCTTTGTGATGGCTGCCGTCGATGATCATCGCCAGCGTCGTAGCCTGCATCTCAACATAGGCCTCGGCGCGCGCTTCGCGAACCGTCTCCGCTTTCGCCGAAACATCGACCATGTGCGCTTCGCCGGCGGCGTTAATATGGGTCAGCTGTGACATAAATTACTTCTTAAGGTGAGAGATAAAGTTGCACGGACGCGTACGCGCATCGAGCTGCGGCGCAATAATATTGTCCCACGCGGTACGACAGGCTTTGGTTGAGCCAGGCATCGCAAAAATCAGCGTACGGTTGGCGATCCCGGCAACAGCGCGGGACTGCAGGGTCGAGGTACCGATCTCTTCGAATGAGAGCATGCGGAACACCTCGCCGAAGCCTTCGACTTCGCGGTCAAACAGCGGCAGCAGCGCTTCCGGCGCCTGGTCGCCGTCGGTAAAGCCGGTGCCGCCGGTAATCAGCACCACCTGCGCCTCATCGCCGGCAATCCACGCCGATACCTGGGCGCGAATAGCGTAGCGGTTCTCTTTCACAATCGCCTTATCGACGATGACATGGCCTGCCTCCTCTGCCGCATCGCGCAGCCAGTGGCCGGAGGTGTCGTCCTCTTCGCCGCGTCGGCTGGAGACGGTGAGAATAGCAATACGGGTCGGGATAAACTCAGCGCTGGCCTGGCTCATCTGATCGCTCCTTAAAATGAATTATCCGCCGATATACGACAGGTTCTGCGTAATACCGGTGTTGCCCTGATGCAGGAAATGAGTTTGCTTTTTGTGCGTTAACGCCTCGGATATGCGCGCCTCCAGCGCCGGCTGCTGCTGCTCATCGGCGAGAAGATCGCGCAGGTCGACGCCGCCTTCGCCGAACAGGCACAGGTGCAATTTACCCACGGAAGAGACGCGCAGGCGGTTGCAGGTGGCGCAGAAATCTTTTTCATAAGGCATGATCAGGCCGATTTCCCCGGCATAGTCCGGATGGCAAAACACCTGCGCCGGGCCGTCGCTACGCTGGCGGATCTGATGGATCCAGCCGCGGCGCAGCAGCTCATCGCGCAGCACCATGCCCGAGATATGATGGCGGCGGAACAGATCGCTGCTTTCGCCGGTTTCCATCAATTCAATAAAACGCAGCTGAATGCGGCGCGGCTGGATCCACGCCAGAAAGGTGTCGAGCTGGTGATGGTTAACGTCGCGCATCAGCACGGTATTAACCTTCACTTTTTCGAAGCCAGCGGCAAAGGCGGCATCAATGCCGTCCATCACCTGACGAAACTTGTCCTGCCCGGTGATGGCGTGAAACTGACGCGCATCGAGGCTGTCCACGCTGACGTTAATCGCCGTCAGCCCGGCATCGCGCCAGCTTTCAACATCCCGCGCCAGCCGGTAGCCGTTGGTGGTGACCGCAATCTGGCGAATGGAGGGATTTTCCCGCACGGCGGCGATGATGTCGGTAAAATCGCGACGCAGCGAAGGCTCACCGCCGGTCAGGCGTACCTTTTCCGTCCCCAGGGCGGAGAATGCGCGAGTGACGTGACGAACCTCATCGACGCTGAGGAAGCCATTATTGGTGACGGCGCCGGGCTTATAGCCATGGGGCAGGCAGTAGGTGCAACGAAAGTTGCAGACGTCGGTAATTGATAAGCGCAGATAGTAAAACTTCCGCGCATATGCATCGGTAAGCTGTGAAGCCATAGACACCTTTCCAAATACGGGAGACGCGGTCATTTCTTTCCGCGCCCTGGTGGCAACCGAAGTTGTCACGGCCAAAGCACCATATCTTTTGACACAGGCACAGAGGCTAGAGTGTTAACGGGTTATGCCGATAGTAGCGCTTTAATAACGGTTTCGCCATTTCCGATTTCGTTATATATTCAATTACATATCGCTACGATCGCGCATTTTCGCTACAGAATAGCTAAAAACCACGCTTTTGCATTGATGTCGGTCAGTTTGTCAGGTCCCGCCCATCGTCTTTTAGGGGTAGATCGGTTACTGTGAGCCCGATTAATTGTTATAAAGGATTTTTATGCGCAATCGTACTTTCGCCGATCTTGATCGCGTTGTGGCTCTCGGCGGCGGGCACGGCCTGGGCCGGGTGATGTCATCCCTCTCTTCGCTCGGTTCACGCCTTACCGGCATCGTCACCACCACCGATAACGGCGGCTCTACGGGACGCATTCGTCGCGCGGAAGGCGGCATCGCCTGGGGCGATATGCGCAACTGTATTAATCAACTTATCGCCGAACCTAGCGTAGCGTCAGCGATGTTTGAGTACCGTTTTAGCGGCAACGGCGAACTTTCCGGGCATAACCTCGGTAATTTGATGCTTAAGGCGCTGGATCACTTGAGCGTCCGGCCGCTTGAAGCGATCAATTTGATCAGAAATCTCCTTAAGGTTGACGCGTTTCTGATCCCGATGTCGGAACAACCGGTCGATCTGATGGCTATTGACCACGAAGGGCATGAAGTCTACGGCGAAGTGAATATCGATCAGCTTGCCAGCGTGCCGCGCGAGCTTATGCTCTCGCCGCCGGTCCCCACCACTCGCGAAGCGATAGAAGCCATCGCCGAAGCCGACTTAATCCTGATTGGCCCCGGCAGCTTCTATACCAGCCTGATGCCGATTCTGCTCCTCGATGAGATGGCGCAGGCGCTACGCCGCACGCCCGCGCCGATGGTATTTATCGATAACCTGGGCAAAGAGCACAGCCCGGCAGCCAGCCTGACGCTGGCGGACAGAGTGGCCATTATGGAAAAGCAGATCGGTAAACGGGTGATTGACGCGCTAGTTGTCGGCCCGAAGGCCGATGTCGCAGGGATTGAAAATCGGGTCGTCATTCAGACGCCCCTGGACGCCAGCGATGTGCCCTACCGCCACGATCGGCAGCTATTACGCCGCGCGCTGGATAAAGCGATTCAGGCATTAGGCTAATCCTCAAAACAGGCTTATTGTCGGGACAAAATCAGGCTGGCTTAAAATCTTAAGGTTGTCTTAAAAAAAAACGGGCAGCATAGCGAACATCTCTTTATGTGGACGTTCGCTATGTCGTTATTTTCTTTACGCCGGCCAATGCTTAACCGTACGGTCTATTTGATTCTTTTCGCCAGCTATATCGGTCTGGTGCTGAATATCGCTTTCTATCGCCAGGCGTTTACCCTGCTGCCGGTCAACGGTCTGCACAACTGGCTGGTGTTCCTCAGTATGCCGATTGTGGCCATCAGCGTGATGAATATCATCACCACGATAGCGTCGTTCCTGAAGCTTGACCGCCTCGTCATCAGCCTGTTTATTTTGCTGAGCGCCTCGGCCCAGTATTTTATCTGGACCTTCGGGGTGATTATCGATCGGGCGATGATCACCAATATTCTTGATACTACGCCCGCCGAAAGCTTTGCGCTTCTCTCAGGCAGAATGGTCCTGATACTGGGTCTCACCGGCGTGCTGGCGGTGGTCGCGGCCTGGTGGGTTAAAATCCGCAAACCGGCCACCCTGTGGCGCAGCGTGGCGGTAAGGCTGGCGAGCATCGTGGTTTCAGCGCTGCTGATTATTCTGGTCGCGGCATTTTTTTATAAGGATTACGCCTCGCTGTTTCGCAATAACAAAGAGCTGGTGAAGTCCCTGAGCCCGTCAAACAGCATTGTGGCGGTGAATTCATGGTATGCGCATAACAGAATGGACAATCTTCCGCTGGTCAAAATTGGCGAAGACGCGGTTCAGAAACCGGAGATGCGCAGCGGACCGCGGAAAAACCTGACCATCGTGGTATTAGGCGAAACCTCAAGGGCGGCCAACTTTTCCCTGAACGGCTACACCCGCGAGACCAACCCGCGCCTGAAACAGGATAATGTTATCTATTTCCCCGACACCACTTCCTGCGGCACCGCAACCGCGGTTTCCGTGCCGTGCATGTTCTCTAATATGCCGCGCGCCCACTATGATGAAGAGCTGGCGCACCACCAGGAAGGCGTGCTGGATATCCTGCAGCGGGCGGGAATTCAGGTGCAGTGGAATGATAACGACGGCGGCTGTAAAGGGGCCTGTGATCGGGTGCCGCACCAGAACGTCACCGATCTCAAGCTGAGCGGCCAGTGCATCGACGGCGAGTGCTACGATGAGGTGCTGTTCCATAACCTGGATAGCTATATCGACAATCTTCAGCAGGACGGGATTATTGTTCTGCACACCATCGGCAGCCACGGTCCGACCTACTACAATCGCTATCCGGCGCAGTTTAAACAGTTTACGCCGACCTGCGATACCAACGAAATTCAGAGCTGTACCCAGCAGCAGCTCACCAATACCTACGACAATACGATTTTGTATGTCGATTATGTGGTCGACAAAGCGATAAAATTACTCCAGTCAAAGCAGGATAAATTTACCACCAGCCTGGTGTATCTGTCGGATCACGGCGAGTCGCTTGGCGAGGATGGGGTATATTTGCACGGGCTGCCGTGGTCCATCGCGCCGGAGACGCAAAAACACGTCCCGATGCTGCTGTGGCTGTCCGCGGATTATCAACAGCGCTATGGCGTGTCCAGCCAGTGTTTGCAGCAAAAAGCGAAAACGCAAGCGTATTCGCAGGATAATCTCTTCTCCACCCTGCTCGGTCTGCTCGGGGTCAGCACCCGCGAGTACCAGGCAACAGACGATATCTTAACGCCATGTAGAGAGGCAGGCCGATGAAAATTTTAGTCATTGAAGACGATGCGCTCCTGTTACAGGGATTAATCCTGGCGATGCAAAGCGAGGGTTACGTCTGCGACGGCGTGTCAACCGCCCACGAAGCAGCGCTCTCTCTGGCCAGCAATCACTATAGCCTGGTGGTCCTCGACCTCGGCCTGCCGGATGAGGACGGCCTGCACTTCCTGGCGCGCATGCGACGGGAGAAGTTCAGCCAGCCGGTGCTGATCCTCACCGCCCGCGATACCGTGGATGACCGCATCAGCGGCCTGGATACCGGCGCGGATGACTACCTGGTTAAACCGTTTGCGCTGGAAGAGCTTAACGCGCGCATTCGTGCCCTGCTGCGTCGTCACAACAATCAGGGCGATAACGAACTGACCGTCGGCAATTTACGCCTGAACGTCACCCGGCGACTGGTCTGGATCGGCGAACAGTCTCTGGATTTAACCCCCAAAGAGTACGCCCTGCTTTCTCGTCTGATGATGAAGGCGGGCAGCCCGGTGCATCGCGAAATTCTCTATAACGATATTTACAGCTGGGACAACGAACCGGCCACCAACACGCTGGAGGTGCATATCCATAATCTGCGCGATAAAGTCGGCAAATCACGCATCCGCACCGTTCGGGGCTTTGGCTATATGCTGGTTGATAACGCGGAGACCGAATAACGCTATGGCTTTTTTTGTCAGTGAAAACTGGACTATGCGTCATCGGCTGCTGCTGACAATTGGCGTTATTCTGGCCGTTTGTCAGCTCATCAGCGTGTTCTGGCTGTGGCATGAAAGCCAGGAACAGATACAGCTGTTGGTCGCCAGCGCCATCGAAGGGCATAACAATCAGAAGCATATTGAGCACGAGGTTCGCGAAGCGGTAGCCAGCCTGCTGATCCCGAGCCTGCTGATTATTGGCCTGGCGCTGTATATTTCCCTGCTGGCGGTTAAAAAAATCACCAGGCCGCTTTCCAGACTGCAGCTTGAGCTGGAAAGCCGCACCCCGGACAATCTGCAGCCTATCACGCTGAAGGAATCGGTTCCTGAAGTCACCGCGGTGACCACCGCGATTAATCAGCTGGTGTCCCGCCTGAATTTAACCCTCGATCGCGAGCGTCTGTTTACCGCCGACGTCGCCCATGAGCTACGCACGCCGCTGGCCGGGCTGCGTCTGCACCTGGAGCTGCTGGCGAAAGTGCACAACGTTAGCGTGGACCCGCTGATACAGCGTCTCGATCAAATGACCAACAGCATTTCTCAACTGCTTCAGCTGGCGCGCGTCGGCCAGTCATTCTCCGCCGGTAGCTATCAGCAGGTTGCGCTAAAAGAGGATGTTTTCGAGCCGCTGCAGGACGAGCTCGAAACGATGCTGCAGCAGCGCCAGCAAAAGCTGGTGTTCAGCGAAAAAGAGGGTGAAGCGGTGGTTTCGGGCGACGCCACGCTGGTGCAGGTAATCCTGCGAAATCTGGTGGAAAACGCCCATCGCTATAGCCCGACGGGGTCGACGATTAAAGTGTCGATAGCGCCCGGCCCAACGCCAATTCTGGCGATCGAAGACGAAGGCCCGGGAATCGATGAGGCGAAAAGCGGTGAATTAAGCAAAGCGTTCGTTCGCATGGACAGCCGCTACGGCGGTATTGGTCTTGGGTTAAGCATCGTCACCCGCATCGCCCAGCTGCACGACGCGCAGTTCTTTTTACATAACCGTCAGCCCGGCCCCGGCGTTCGCGCCTGGGTACTCTTCCCTAAAGCTTCGCGTCAGAACGTCAGCACCCACTGATGGAAAAAGGCAACGACAATAACAAACGCGCAGGTGACTGCCAGGTATTCGCGGAAGGTTAATTTTTGCATGGCGCTATCCTCAGTAAAGTGAGGATAGTTTCGCCAAACAAGATTAAGCCAACATTAAGCATCAGGGAAAATCGCGACAGAGGGGCAATAAATAACCAAAGCATTCCGGCCACCTCGTTTTGTCGCAGGGCCCGCTTTTCTGTCGGGTGGCGGCTAGCGCCTTACCCGACATGCGAACAACACATCCCGTCCATCACCCCGAAGACCTGTAAGGCCCGGGCGATTACTCCGCTACGAAGCGGCGATAAACAGCTCGCGCAACTGGTGAAGCTGGTCGCGAATTTGCGCCGCCTCTTCGAACTCCAGGTTCTGCGCGTGCTGCATCATCTGCCCTTCCAGCTCGTGAATCTTCTGCTGAAGCGCCTTCGGCGTGAGGGCGACCGTATCCGCCTCAACCGGTGAGCGGGACTTGCCGCGCCCCTTGGTTTTGGTTTTCGCGATATTCTGTCCAAGCGCCAGAATGTCGACCACTTTCTTGTTGAGCCCCTGCGGAACAATGCCGTGCTCTTCATTGTACGCCTGCTGCTTCTCACGGCGGCGCTCGGTTTCACCGATCGCTTTCGCCATCGACGGGGTGATTTTATCGCCGTAGAGAATCGCTTTGCCGTTGATATTTCGCGCCGCGCGGCCAATGGTCTGAATCAGCGAGCGTTCAGAGCGCAGGAAGCCTTCTTTATCAGCATCAAGGATCGCCACCAGCGAGACTTCCGGCATATCCAAACCTTCACGCAGCAGGTTGATGCCCACCAGAACGTCAAACTCGCCGAGGCGCAGGTCGCGGATAATCTCCATGCGCTCCACGGTGTCGATGTCCGAGTGCAGGTAGCGAACCCGCTCGCCGTGCTCTTCCAGATATTCGGTTAAATCTTCCGCCATCCGTTTGGTCAACGTCGTGACCAGCACGCGCTCGTTGATCGCGGTGCGGATGCGAATTTCCGAGAGTAGATCGTCGACCTGGGTGCCCACCGGACGCACTTCGATAACCGGATCCAGCAGCCCCGTAGGACGGACGACCTGATCCACCACCTCATCGCCGGATTTATCCAGCTCATAGGCCCCCGGCGTCGCCGACACGTAGATAGTTTGCGGCGCCAGGGCCTCAAACTCTTCAAACTTCATCGGCCGGTTATCGAGCGCCGACGGCAGACGGAAACCGTACTCCACCAGCGTCTCTTTACGCGCCCGGTCCCCGCGGTACATGCCGCCGATTTGCGGGATCGTAACGTGGGATTCATCAATCACCAGCAGACCATCGGCCGGCAGGTAGTCAAACAGCGTCGGCGGCGGCTCGCCCGGGCCGCGGCCCGACAGGTAGCGCGAGTAGTTTTCAATCCCCGAACAGTAGCCCAGCTCGTTCATCATTTCGAGGTCGAACTGCGTACGCTGGCTCAGGCGCTGCTCTTCCAGCAGCTTGTTGTTCTCCAGCAGCACCTTACGCCGCTCCGCCAGCTCCACTTTAATCTCTTCCATCGCCTGGACGATACGCTCGCGCGGGGTGACGTAGTGGGTCTTCGGGTAGACGGTGAAACGCGGGATCGTCGACTCGATATGACCGGTCAGCGGATCGAATAGCGACAGGCGCTCAACTTCCTCATCGAACAGCTCAACGCGCAGCGCGACGTCGTCAGATTCCGCCGGGAAGATATCAATCACTTCGCCGCGCACGCGGAAGGTACCGCGCTGGAAGGCCTGATCGTTGCGGGTATACTGCAGCTCGGCCAGGCGGCGCAAGATAGCGCGCTGGTCAATGATCATGCCCACCGTCAGGTGCAGCATCATCTTCAGATAGAGGTCCGGGTCGCCCAGGCCGTAAATAGCGGAGACCGACGCCACCACCACCACGTCGCGACGCTCCAGCAGGGCTTTGGTCGCCGACAGACGCATCTGTTCAATGTGTTCGTTCACCGACGCATCTTTCTCGATGAAGGTGTCCGAGCTTGGCACATAGGCTTCCGGCTGGTAGTAGTCATAGTACGAGACGAAATACTCCACCGCGTTCTCCGGGAAGAACTCTTTCATCTCGCCGTAAAGCTGCGCCGCCAGGGTTTTGTTCGGCGCCAGCACCATCGTCGGGCGCTGCAGGTCAGCAATAACGTTGGCGATGGTAAACGTTTTACCTGAGCCGGTTACCCCGAGCAGCGTTTGATGCGCCAGGCCATCTTCCAGCCCCTCTTCCAGGCGACGAATGGCTTCCGGCTGGTCGCC
This sequence comes from Klebsiella sp. BDA134-6, assembly GCF_015601345.1. Classification (NCBI taxonomy): domain Bacteria; kingdom Pseudomonadati; phylum Pseudomonadota; class Gammaproteobacteria; order Enterobacterales; family Enterobacteriaceae; genus Klebsiella; species Klebsiella sp. BDA134-6. Next base: position 1,844,160 of record NZ_CP064784.1, on the reverse strand, counting down.
GGAGGGACGGAAAGCAGAATGCAGCTTGAACGGTTTACTCATCAATCAGAACCTGAAGAAGGGTTGAACGGCAGGTGTTTAATTCTACTCGTCAGCTCAGCTTTTGCCAATAAAAAACACTGGATATAAAGCCAGTACCCTATTATCGTATCCGGGCTAATTGGCGCTTTTTACCGCCAACATGGGCAAATAAAAAGCGCTTTACGGGATAATCCGCCACTCTGTAGGGTTATCCCCAAAAAGTATTGTCATTTAACATTTGTCAAGCGAGGGGATGAATGTTTTATGGCAGCCGGTGACACTTTTCTTACAGGCATTGCTTTTATCTAATCAATTGATATTTAATAGAATTTAATAAAAGACGGGTTTCGCGCCAATTCGCCCGCAGGCCGCGTACTCTCTAGCTTACCGCAAGTTTTCTAACTCTAATGCACAAGGTTATCCACAGGAATAGTGGATAACTGTCTGCAGCCCATGACCCGTGCCACCCGCACAAAACCGATCGCCTCGGCAAAACCCGCCGCGAAAAAAATTAATTGAATTTTTTTTGCTGTTTATCGACGAAGAGTAGCGAGATTTTTGCACCACGTTTCAGCGCGCGGGCACCGGGAAAGTGCAAGGCCGATCCGCTTTCGCCCGGCAGCACCTGTATAGACCAGCAAATACCGAGAGTTCTTTTTCCTGGCAAGAGATTTGCAGAATCTTCTTGTCGCCTGCTATCCCAGGAAAGGAGAAAACGTCTATGTTGAGTCTACGTGCCGTGAATCACTATTACGGAAGCCAGCACACGCTGTGGAATGTCGACCTCGAGCTCAGGCCCGGTAAATGCACCTGCGTAATGGGGCTTCAGGGGATGGGTAAAACCACGCTCGTCAATTGCATTACCGGCCATCTGCCGGTGGCCAGCGGCAGTATGACCTGGCAGGACGGCGGATCGGCGCCCTATGATCTGATGCCGCTCTCCGCGCAGTCGCGCAGCGCCATAGGCATTGGCTACGTCCCGCAGGATAAACGGATTTTTTCACAGCTGAGCGTCGAGGAAAATCTGCACATCGCCCTCGCGGCGGGCGGTGAACCGGCATCAGCGGTCGCCGGAGAGATTTACGATCTGTTTCCCGAGCTGTACGCTCTGCGGCAAAGTAAAGGGATTACCCTGACCGCCGACGACCAGTACCAGCTGGCGCTGGCGAGAGCGCTGATAACCCGCCCGCGCCTGCTGATCCTCGACGAGCCCTCACGCGGCGGCGGCCAGCGTTTCCTGCACAAACTTGGGGATTTACTGATGCGTCTGAACCGCGATATTGGCCTGACGGTGCTGATCGCCGAACAGCATCTGCCGTTTATTCGCCGGGTGGCGGATCGTTTCTGTCTACTGCACTGCGGACGCAGCGTCGCTCAGGGCGACGTTAACCAACTGGATACTCCACTGCTGGCGAAGTGGATGACGCCCGATCCAGCGCGCTGAGGTCGAGATACTGTCCCAGATCCTCACGCTGAACCGCATTCGCCAGCCACGGGATCTCGCCGAGCAACGGCGCGGGCAGTACGCGCTTCAACGTCGCCAGATACTCAGAGTGGCGCCTGCCCGGCGGCTGGATATCATTGGCTATCCAGCCCGCCAGCGGCAGCCCGGCCTGAAGCACCGCCTGAGCGGTAAGCATCGCATGGTTGATGCACCCCAGCTTAACGCCGACCACTAAAATCACCGGCAGCCGCTCTTCCCGTACCCAATCGGCAAAGGTCAGCGTCTGCGAAAGCGGCGTAAACCAGCCCCCTGCCCCTTCCACCAGCAGCCAGTCAGACAGCGCTTCCAGACCGCGCAGGCCTGCAGAGATCGCGGCGGCGTCGATCGGCCTCCCTTCTTCGGCGCTGATAATATGCGGTGACGTCGGCTCAGCAAAGGTGAACGGGTTGACCTGCTCGTAGCGTAGCGCCACCCGGCTATTGCGCTGTAAAGACAGCGCATCCTCGTTGCGCAGACCCTGCGGCGTATATTCGCTGCCGGAAGCCACCGGTTTGTAGCCCGCGCTCTTAAATCCTTCGCGATTGGCCGCCTGCAGCAGAGCGCAGCTGGCGACGGTTTTACCCACCTCGGTGTCGGTGCCGGTAACGAAAAAACGTTTAATCACGTTCGATAACTCCTGTGAAAAGATGATACGTCAGCGGACACTGGCCCTGCTGCTGCGGCCAGGCGAGCTGAAGCTGCCTCAGCTTGCCGCGGCTGAGCGTAGCCGCGCCGCGCCCGTGGTGTAGATGGGTCGCGCCAATGCCTTTAAGCGAGCGCATCGCGCTGAGCGCGTCGGCAAACGGCAGCGTGATGGCGTGGACGTGGCCGCTGGCGCGGCGACCGGCCAGCGTCTGGCGCACCGCCTGCTCGCTGAGAAAACGGTTGGCGTGCGGCCGCGCATCGATGGCTCGCCAGGCCTGATTGAGCTCAGGTAAAGAACCTGACAGCAGCGTACTAAACGCGACGCGCCCGCCGGGCCGTACCACCCGGGACAGCTCATCAACGGCGGTAGCGAGATTGTCGCACCACTGAACCGCAAGATTGCTCCACGCCAGGTCAACACTACCGTCCGCCAGCGGCAGCGCTTCGATGTCGCCCTCCAGGTAGCGGTGCGCGCAGTTTCCGCGGCGGGCTTCCGCCAGCATGTCGACGGAAAGATCCAGTGCCGTCACCCGGCTCCCTGCATCGCGCCAGAAACGGCTTATGCTGCCGGGGCCGCAGCCCGCGTCCAGCACCTCAGGAAAGGTCTTGATATCCAGCTGTTCCAGCAGCAGAGAGGCACTTAGACGCTGTAATTCGTCGTGCTGGGTATAATGCCCCGCCGCGCGGCCAAACGCCGCCGCGATGGCGCGCTTATTCACCGCCGTCATGCAGCACCTCCAGCAGGCGAGCGATATCGGCAGACTTATGCGCGGCGGTCAGCGTCAGGCGCAGCCGCGCGCTGCCGGCGGGGACCGTCGGCGGGCGGATTGCCGTCGCCCAGCAGCCTTCCTCGCGCAGACGCGCCGCCAGCCGCAGCGCGCGCGCGTTATCACCGACGATCAGAGGCTGAATCGCGCTGCCAGAATCGGTGAGTTCACCGGGATAGTGGGACATTCCCCGGCGAAAGTCGGCGATATGGCCGGCTAGGGTTTCCCGCCGCTGCTGACCCTCGTCACTGCGAATCACGGCCAGCGCGGCGCTCAGCGCCACCGCTTGCGCCGGGGGCATGGCAGTGCTGTAAATCAGATGGCGGGCAAACTGCAGCAGATAATCCGCCAGCGCCTCGCTGCACAGCACCGCCGCGCCGCTGACGCCAAACGCTTTACCGAAGGTGACGATAAGCAGATCCGGGAGTATCTGCTGCGTATGGCAGCTGCCGCGCCCCTCTTCGCCGAGCGCGCCGATACCGTGCGCGTCGTCAACCAGCAGAAGCGCGCCCGCGACCCGCGACGCCTGGCAAACCTCCGCCAGCGGCGCGCTATCGCCGTCCATGCTAAAAATGCCTTCGGTCACCACCAGTTGCTGGCCAGTAAGCGGTTTCGCCAGCAACTCGTCAAGATGGCGGCAGTCATTGTGCTGAAAGCGTCGCAGCTGCGCCGGGCTCAGGCTGGCGGCTTCCAGCAGCGATGCGTGGCTGAGACGGTCGGCGACAATCCGATCCTCTTTGCCCGCCAGCGCGGCAATTACCGCCTGGTTCGCAGCAAAGCCGGAAATAAACAGCAGCGCGCGCGGATAGCCCAGCCAGTCGGCCAGCTGCTCCTCCAGCGCGCGGTGCGCCTCGCTATAGCCGCTGACGTGGCCGGAGCCGCCGCTGCCGACGCCGTAGCGCTCCGCGCCCTGCTGCCAGGCCTTGACGACAGCCGGATGCTGGCTGAGGCCAAGATAATCGTTGCTGGAAAAATTGAGCCAGCGCCGTCCTTCGCGGCTGAGCCAGCGTCCTGCGCCCAGCGTCACCGGTAGGCGACTGCGCAAGGCATCCGCCGCTCGCCGCTCCTCCAGCGCCAGCTCGATACGGTGCTGCCAGCTCATAGCGCCGCCGCGTTGTAATATTCCTCGGTATCCGGATTCATCAGCGCCTGCTCCAGGCGCTGCTGCTGGGCGTTATCGCCTTCCAGCACCGCGGTCTGCTGCGGGTTAATGCCCAGCTTGCGGAACAGCTGCAGGTCTTTGTCCTCTTCCGGGTTTGGCGTGGTCAGCAGCTTGCAGCCGTAGAAAATCGAGTTCGCTCCGGCCATGAAGCACATCGCCTGGGTCTGTTCGTTCATCTGTTCGCGCCCGGCGGAAAGACGCACGTGCGAGGTTGGCATCATGATGCGCGCAATGGCGATAGTACGAATAAAATCAAAGGCATCCACGTCGTCGTTGTCCGCCAGCGGCGTGCCTTTAACCTTCACCAGCATGTTGATCGGCACGCTTTCCGGCGGCGTCGGCAGATTGGCCAACTGCAGCAGCAGCCCGGCGCGGTCTTTAACCGTTTCGCCAAGCCCGACAATCCCGCCGGAGCACACTTTAATCCCGGCATCGCGTACCTTGTCGAGGGTATCAAGGCGCTCCTGGTAGGTGCGGGTGGTGATGATATTGCCGTAGAACTCCGGCGAGGTATCAAGGTTGTGGTTGTAATAATCCAGACCGGCGCCGGCCAGGCGCTGCGCCTGGCTATCGTTGAGCGTACCGAGGGTCATGCAGGCTTCCAGCCCCAGCGCTTTCACCCCTTTCACCATCTGCTCAAGATACGGCATATCGCGATCGTTCGGATTCTTCCACGCCGCCCCCATACAGAAGCGGGTTGAACCGGCTTGTTTCGCCTGTCGCGCCGACTCCAGGACCTGTTCAACTTCCATCAGGCGCTCGGATTCGAGGCCGGTTTTATAGCGCGCGCTTTGCGGGCAGTATTTGCAGTCTTCCGGGCAGGCGCCGGTCTTAATCGACAGCAGCGTGCTGACCTGAACCTGGCGCGGGTCGAAGTGCTGGCGATGGATCTGTTGCGCTTCAAACAGCAGGTCCAGAAAGGGTTTATTAAATAACTCAGTAACTTGCGACATTGTCCAGCGGAGGTGGTGAGCCATTAGCCTCTCCCAAGGGTTTTGTTAATTGTTGGTTCGGTTTATACTCGTAAACCTAAATGTTTTCAAAATGGTTTACAAGTCGATTATGACAACGGACGATCTCGCTTTCGATCGGCGCCACATCTGGCACCCTTACACTTCAATGACTTCGCCGCTGCCGGTCTATCCGGTCGTGGCCGCCCACGGCTGTGAGCTGACCCTCGCCGACGGCGGGCAGCTGGTTGACGGCATGTCGTCCTGGTGGGCGGCTATTCACGGCTACAACCACCCGCGGCTGAACGCGGCGATGAAAGCGCAGATTGAGCAGATGTCGCACGTGATGTTCGGCGGGATCGTTCACCCTCCCGCGATCGCCCTGTGCCGCCAGCTGGTGGCGATGACGCCGGAAAGCCTTGAGTGCGTGTTCCTCGCCGATTCCGGTTCCGTCGCCGTTGAAGTAGCGATGAAAATGGCGCTGCAGTACTGGCAGGCGAAGGGCGACCCGCGCCGACGCTTTCTTACCTTCCGCAACGGCTATCATGGCGATACCTTCGGCGCGATGTCGGTCTGCGATCCGGCGAACTCAATGCACAGCCTGTGGCAGGGTTATTTGCCCGATAACCTCTTCGCCCCGGCGCCGCAAAGCCGCTTTGACGGTGAATGGGATGAGCGGGATATCGTGCCGTTCGCCCGGCTGATGGCCGCCCATCGTCATGAAATCGCCGCGGTGATCCTCGAGCCGATTGTCCAGGGGGCGGGAGGCATGCGGATGTACCATCCCGAGTGGCTCAGGCGGATCCGCAAGATGTGCGATCGGGAAGGCATTCTGCTGATTGCCGATGAGATTGCCACTGGCTTTGGCCGAACGGGTAAGCTGTTCGCCTGCGAGCACGCGGCTATCGCGGCGGATATTCTGTGCCTCGGCAAAGCGCTGACCGGCGGCACCATGACGCTCTCCGCCACCCTCACCACTCGTCAGGTGGCGGAAACCATCAGCGACGGTGAAGCCGGCTGCTTTATGCACGGCCCGACCTTTATGGGCAACCCGCTGGCCTGCGCGGCGGCGACCGAGAGCCTGCGCCTGCTGGAAAGCGGCGAATGGCAGCAGCAGGTGGCGGCCATTGAAGCGCAGCTCAACGCCGAGCTGGCGCCGGCGCGCGAATCCGCGCAGGTTGCCGATGTGCGGGTGCTGGGAGCCATTGGCGTGGTCGAGACGCATCGGCCGGTCAACATGGCCGCTCTGCAGCGCTTTTTCGTCGAGCAAGGCGTGTGGATCCGCCCGTTCGGGCGCCTTATCTACCTGATGCCGCCGTACATCATTACGCCGGCACAGCTAAGCCGCCTGACGCGGGCGGTTAACATCGCTGTTCAGGATGAAACATTTTTTAGCGAATAAGCGACGGTAAAGGCGCGCCTCACGCGCTACACTTCTTTGCTAATCAGTGAATTAATGCGAGGAGAGACGATGAAATTAATCAGTCATGATTTGCAGGATGGCGAGAAGCTGCCCAATCGTCATGTCTTCAACGGTATGGGCTACGATGGCGATAATATTTCGCCGCATCTGGCGTGGGACGATGTCCCGGCCGGAACCAAAAGCTTTGTGGTGACCTGTTTCGATCCCGATGCGCCGACCGGCTCCGGCTGGTGGCACTGGGTGGTGGCCAACCTGCCGGCCGATACCCGCGTGCTACCGCAGGGAGCGGGCTCCGGGCAGGCGGAACTGCCCGAAGAAGCGATACAGACCCGCACCGATTTTGGCCAGGCCGGGTACGGCGGCGCGGCACCGCCAAAGGGCGAGACCCATCGCTATATCTTTACCGTCCACGCGCTGGACGTCGAAAAGATTGACGTCGATGAGGGCGCAAGCGGCGCGATGGTAGGCTTTAACGTCCATTTCCACAGCCTCGGCAGCGCGTCGATTAGCGCCCTGTTTAGCTAACGATCCCGGATTACGGCGTAAACGCTTTATCCGGGCTACGAGTTCATGCAATTTGGTCGCCCGGGTAAGGCGTTAGCCGCACCCGGGAAAACCAAAACAATCACGACTCCGTCATCGCCAGCACGGCGTTTTTGCGCACCCGCGCAAACCACACTGCCGTCAGCAGTCCGAGCCACACCAGACCGGCGATCAGCGCAATCCGCGTCTCTTCCACCATTCCGAGCACCGCAATTACCAGCCCCATAAACAGCAGCGTCAGCAGCGGCGCAACCGGCCAGAACGGCACCGGGAACGCGATATTGCCGCGCTCTTCCGCGGACAGGCCGCGACGCATCGCAAAGTGGGCGAGCAGGATCATCACCCAGACCCACACCGTCGCGAAGGCCGCCAGCGAAGCGATCAGCACAAACACCTGCTCCGGCATCAGGTAGTTCAACACCACCGCCGCCAGCAGCGCCACGCCCATCACCACCACCGTCATCCACGGCACGCCGTTGCTGGCGATACGCTGGAAGCTCTTCGGCGCCAGCCCCTCTTTCGCCATACCGTACATCATGCGCCCCGCGCCGAAAATATCGCTGTTGATCGCCGAAATACTGGCGCTGATGACGATGATATTCAGAATGGTGGCCGCCGCAGGAATACCCAGACCCTCAAAAATCAGCACGAAAGGACTGCCCCGCTCGCCGAAGCTATTCCACGGGAATATCGCCATCAGAATGGCCAGGGTGCAGACATAGAACAGCACGATACGCAGCGGGATAGTGTTGATCGCCTGCGGGATCACCTTCTGCGGATTCTTCGCTTCCGCCGCGGTCACGCCGATAATCTCGACGCCGCCAAAGGCAAACATCACGATACCGAGCGAGGCAATAATCCCCTCCCAGCCGTTAGGGGCAAAGCCGCCGTGGCTCCATAGGTTCTCCAGCCCGGTTGCCGGGAAAGCATTACCGAACCCGAAGAAAATAATGCTGCCGCCCGCCACAATCATGGCGATAATCGCCACCACTTTGATCAGCGACAGCCAGAACTCCATCTCGCCAAAAACGCGCACGCTGCACAGGTTCATGGCGCCGATAAAAAAGATAATGCTTAGCACCCAAATCCAGCGCGGAACATCGGGATACCACAGTCCCATATAGATGCCGAAAGCGGTAACGTCCGCGAGGGCGACGATCACCATTTCAAAAGTGTAGGTCCAGCCGGTGATAAACCCCGCCAGCGGACCAAGATACTGGCGCGCGTAGCTGCTGAAGGAGCCGGAAACAGGGTTGCGTACCGCCATTTCCCCCAGCGCGCGCATCACGATAAACACCGCCGCGCCGCCGATCAGATAGGCCAGCAGTACCGCCGGGCCCGCGGCTTTGATCGCCGATGCCGAGCCGTAAAACAGCCCGGTACCGATGGCGGAGCCGAGGGCGATAAAACGAATGTGCCGGGCGTTCAGCCCGCGCAGCAGGTGTGGCTTGTTTTGTTGTTGCATATGCAAGTGTCCTGATAGTTTTTATACGACGACAAATATGCGTGTAGGGTGGCCGGGAAGAAGCGATCCCCCCGGCGCGGGTACAGAGAACAGCGATGATTTAGAGCACGGCGGGCAGCAGCCGCGTCAAATGACGCGCCGCCAGAAGCGCAATGGCGTTTTCGATATCCGGGGCGAAGAAACGATCCTCGGTGTAATGGGTTACCCGTTCGCGTAGCAGGTGTCGCGCCTCTTCCAGCAGCGGGCTACTGGTCAGGCCTTCGCGCATATCCAACCCCTGTACGGAAGCCAGCCACTCAACGGCCAGCACGCCGCGGGTATTTTCCGCCATCGCCCACAGGCGACGCCCGGCGGCCGGCGCCATGGAAACGTGGTCCTCCTGGTTGGCTGAGGTCGGCAGACTGTCCACGCTGTGCGGATGCGACAGCGCTTTGTTCTCACTGGCCAGCGCCGCCGCCGTCACCTGGGCAATCATAAAGCCGGAGTTGACGCCGCCGTTTTTCACAAGGAACGGCGGCAGCTGCGACATATGGCTGTCCATCATCAGGGCGATGCGGCGCTCCGACAGCGAGCCAATTTCGGCAATCGCCAGCGCGATATTATCCGCCGCCATCGCCACCGGTTCGGCGTGGAAGTTACCGCCGGAAATCACGTCGTTCTCGCTGGCAAATACCAGCGGGTTGTCGGATACCGCGTTGGCTTCCACCAGCAGCACCTCCGCCGCCTGGCGAAGCTGGGTCAGGCAGGCCCCCATCACCTGCGGCTGACAGCGCAGAGAGTACGGATCCTGCACCTTGGTACAGTTATGATGCGACTGGGAAATGGCGCTGTCGTCGGTCAGCAGATGGCGATAGAGCGCCGCGGCGTCAATCTGCCCGCGCTGGCCGCGCGCTTCATGAATGCGCGGGTCAAACGGCCGGCGCGATCCAAGCGCCGCCTCGGTGGTTAACGCCCCGCAGACCACCGCAGAAGAGAACAGATCTTCGGCTTCGAACAGGCCGCGCAGGGCAAATGCCGTCGAGGCCTGCGTGCCGTTGAGCAGCGCCAGTCCCTCTTTCGCCGCCAGAGTAATCGGCTCCAGCCCGGCTTTACGCAGCGCTTCCGTCGCCGGCAGCCACTCCCCGCCGCGCACCCGCGCTTTCCCCTCGCCAAGCAGGGTTAAAGACATATGCGCCAGCGGCGCGAGGTCGCCGGAAGCGCCGACCGATCCCTTCGCCGGGATCCACGGCGTCACACCCGCGTTGACCAGGCCAATCAGCGCCTGGATCACGCTCAGGCGAATCCCGGAAAAGCCGCGCGACAGGCTGTTAATTTTCAGCACCATAATCAGACGCGCGAGGTCGTCATCCAGCGGTTCGCCTACTCCCGCCGCGTGCGACAGCACCAGCGAGCGCTGCAGGTTTTCCAGGTCTTCGGTAGAGATGCGGGTTTGCGCCAGCAGGCCAAAACCGGTGTTGATACCGTAGGCGGTGCGACCTTCCGCCAGAATGGCGTTAACGCAGGCGACGCTGTCATCAATCGCCGCGAACGCGCTTTCGTCGAGGGCGAGCTTTAGCGGCTGGCTGTAGACGTCGCGCAGCTGCGACAGGCTGAGTTGACCCGGAATCAGTGTTAAAGCGTTCATTTAGCGTGCCCCTGCGTTGCTGCCACCATCGGAAGATTCAAACCTTGTTCTGTCGCGCACTCAATCGCGATATCGTAACCTGCATCGGCATGACGCATCACGCCGGTCGCCGGATCGTTGTGCAGGACGCGGGCGATGCGCGCGGCCGCCTCATCAGTACCATCGCAGACGATAACCATACCGGAGTGCTGCGAAAAGCCCATCCCGACGCCGCCGCCGTGGTGCAGCGACACCCAGGTCGCACCGCTGGCGGTATTCAGTAAGGCGTTGAGCAGCGGCCAGTCGGAAACGGCGTCGGAACCATCGCGCATCGCTTCCGTTTCGCGGTTCGGGCTGGCGACGGAGCCGGAGTCAAGGTGGTCGCGGCCAATGACGATCGGTGCGGAGACTTCACCGCTGCGCACCATTTCGTTAAACGCCAGCCCCAGCTTCTGCCGCCATTCGAGACCTACCCAGCAGATACGTGCCGGCAGTCCCTGGAAACTGATACGCTCGCGGGCCATATCCAGCCAGTGGTGCAGGTGCTTATCGTCTTTAACGATCTCTTTTACTTTGGCGTCGGTTTTATAGATGTCCTGCGGGTCACCGGACAGGGCAACCCAGCGGAACGGGCCGATGCCGCGGCAAAACAGCGGGCGGATATAGGCGGGTACAAAACCGGGGAAAGCAAACGCGTTGTCAACGCCCATCTCCTGGGCCATCTGGCGAATGTTATTACCGTAGTCAAACGTCGGCACGCCCATTTCGTGGAATGCCAGCATCGCCTGCACGTGGTCGGCCATTGAGCGCTTCGCCGCCAGGATAGTGCCCTGCGGGTCTGACTCGGCTTTCGCCTGGTACTCTTCCCAGCTCCAGCCTTTCGGCAAATAGCCGTGCAGCGGGTCGTGGGCGCTGGTCTGATCGGTCACCATATCCGGGCGCACGCCGCGCTTGACCATTTCCGGCACGATGTCGGCCGCGTTTCCGCACAGGGCGATAGAGATCGCCCGGCCTTCGGCGGTGTATTTTTTGATGCGCGCCAGGGCGTCATCCAGCGACGTCGCCTGTTCGTCAACGTAGCGGGTACGCAGACGGAAATCGATACGGCTTTGCTGGCATTCAATATTCAGCGAGCAGGCGCCCGCTAAGGTCGCGGCCAGCGGCTGCGCGCCGCCCATGCCGCCCAGACCGGCGGTCAAGACCCAGCGTCCTTTCAGGCTGCCCTGGTAGTGCTGGCGGCCGGCTTCAACGAAGGTTTCATAGGTGCCCTGCACGATGCCCTGGCTGCCGATATAGATCCAGCTGCCGGCGGTCATCTGACCGTACATCGCCAACCCTTTGGCATCCAGCTCGTTAAAGTGTTCCCAGGTTGCCCAGTGCGGCACCAGGTTGGAGTTGGCGATCAGCACCCGCGGCGAATTTTCATGGGTTTTGAATACGCCCACCGGCTTACCGGACTGCACCAGCAGGGTTTCATCGCTCTCCAGGTTTTTCAGCGCCTTCACGATGGCGTCGTAGCATTCCCAGTTGCGCGCCGCGCGCCCGATACCGCCGTACACCACCAGCTCATGCGGGTTTTCGGCGACATCCGGGTCAAGGTTATTCATGAGCATACGCAGCGGAGCTTCGGTCAGCCAGCTCTTCGCATTTAGCGTCGTGCCACGCGGTGCACGGACGTCCTGCTGGCGGTATTTGCTTTGCGACATCGGGGGGGGTTCTCCTGACAATTAACGTTGTGTACGTAGATACATATACTTGTCTATACAAGCATGCGCAAGCCAGGATTTAACACAAATGATACATTTTTGTTATATTGCGTCAGCAATCACGTTTTGCTGACGCGCAGGGAGATCAGGACGCAAAATGGCCCTGCAGACGGTAGCGGCTGCCGGGGAAAAGCAGGCGCGCGTGGGAGACGATATGGGTAGTGGACCAGGTGCGGCGGCGGATCAGCAGACAGGGGTCGTGCGGGTGAATATGCAGCAGCGCGCACTCCTCAGCCGTTGCCTGCACCGCCTCGACAATGTGCTCCCCTTCGGTCAGCGGGGCGATCAGCGACAGATAGTCGTGGGGCGTGGTGGCGGTATAGTCCTGACGCAGATAGTCCGGCACCACGGCGGCGTTGACGCAGCGGTCCTCAATCTGTACCGGGACGTCATTTTCAAAATGTACCATTAGCGAATGGAAAATCCGCGTACCGGCGGCCACGTTCAGCGCCGCGGCCTGAATCAAGTCGGCCTGCGTTTCCTCCAGCAGCAGCACTTCACAGCGGTGCTGATGGCGGCGCGAAGCAATTTCTTCGGCGATGCTGCGCACTTCAAACAGCGCCGACTGCCCTTTCGGCTCCGCGACAAACGTCCCTACCCCCTGTAATCGCACCAGCAGGCCTTCATCGGTCAGTTCACGCAGCGCCCGATTGATGGTCATGCGGCTAAAGCCAAACTGCGCCACCAGTTCCGCCTCCGAAGGAATGCGATCGTGCGGACGCCAGACGCCGCTGTGGATCTTTTCGCTGATAGCCTGCTTCACCTTTTCATAGAATGGCGCAGGCGCGGAACGAGGTTGCGGTGAGAACATGGCCGGGCTTCCTTGTGCAAATGGGCGGCGAAACGTCCAGAATATACCGAATCGCTACCGCCACCAATGGGCGATTTGCCACGCCAGGCGGGCTGCCGTGCGGGCTCCACGGCTATCAATATCGTACTGCGGATTAAACTCCACCAAATCCACCGCCTGGAGCTTACCGCTGCGGCACAGCGGCTCGACGATGCGCAGCAGCATGGCCATCGGGATGCCGAGCGCGGCAGGCGCGGAGACGGCGGGCATTTCACTGGCGGGCAGCACGTCGAGATCGATAGTCAGATACAGACGATCGTAGCGGGCGATATTTCGCGCGATCTCCGGGATCGCTCGCGCCTCGAAAGCGGTAAGCACATCGAGATCTTCAATAATCGTCACCTCGCGGCGGGCGGCCTCGTCCAGCAGCGCCTGGGTATTGGCGGCGCGGCTCACGCCGATGCAGGCGTAATGAAAAGCGCGCCGCTGCGCTTCGCAGGCCAGCGCCAGCTGACGGAACGGCGTACCGGAGCTGGCCCGGTCGGCGATACGTAAATCCAGATGCGCATCAAGATTAATAATGCCGACCTCCTCCCCCGGGAACGCGTCCAGAACCCCGGCGCCGTGGCCGAAGGCCGTCTCGTGCCCGCCGCCGAGGACCAGCGTACGCTTGCCCGCGCGTTGGCAGGCGGTTACCGCTTCGCGCAGCGCCTGCTGTGCCGCCTCCAGCGCGTCGTCCACCACATGGATAGTCCCCATATCCACGCAGCGGTCGTGTCCATCATGGCTGGCCATATTTGCCAGTGCCCGGCGCAGGGTTTCCGGCCCCATTTCAGCGCCGGTGCGCCCTTTATTGCGCCGAACCCCTTCATCACAGGCGAATCCAAGCAGGGCAATCTCGCCAGCCAGCTTCTCCGGCTCAAAACGCTCGGCCCGGACGATAGTCTGAAACAGGCGCAGTGCGTTGGCCGCCTCCGCGCTGTCGTCGCGTCCCTGCCAAAGCGCGGCGGGGGTAGGTTGCCATAGCTTCATACGATTTCTCCACGAACGACCCGCTGCCAGAGCGGACTGCGCCCGGGCTCATAAACCATCTCCACCGGATGCTCCGCATCCCAGATAGCGAAATCGGCAACAAAGCCCGGCGCCAGCTGGCCATGGCTCGCCTTGCGGCCCAGCGCCTGCGCCGCATGACGCGTCACGCCTGCCCACGCCTCCTCCGGCGTTAAGCCAAATTTCACACAGGCCATATTCATCGCCAGATGCAGGCTGGCAAAGGGGCTGGTGCCGGGATTGTAGTCCGTCGCCACCGCCATCGGGACCTGATATTCACGCAGCAGTTCAACCGGCGGCCTGCGGGTTTCGTTAAGGAAATAGAACGCGCCGGGCAGGAGCACCGCCACGGTGCCGCTGCGACTCATCGCCGACACGCCTTCTGGCGTCAGGTATTCGATATGGTCGGCGGAAAGACCGTGATAGCGGCTCACCAATTCAGCGCCGCCCAGCGAAGAGAGCTGCTCGACGTGCCCTTTTACCGGAATACCCAAAGCCTGGGCCGTGCTGTAAACCCTTTCCGTTTGCGCCGGACTAAAGCCAACGTTTTCGCAGAAGGCATCAACGCTTTCAAATAGCCCCTCTTCCCACAGCGTGGGAAGAATGGTTTCACATACCAGATTAATATAACCGTCCGGGTCGCCTTTATATTCCGGCGGCGTGGCGTGGGCGGAGAGCAGCGTGGGGGAAATCTCAACGCTATGCGCCGCGGCAAGCTGTTGTACAACCCGCAGCATTTTACGTTCGTTTGCGAGATCCAGCCCGTAGCCGGACTTGATCTCGAGAGTAGTGACCCCTTCGCGCAGCAGACGAGCCAGCCGCTGTCGGGCCAGCGCCAGCAGTTCGGCTTCGCTGCTGTCGCGGGTAGCCCGCACGGTCGCGTTAATACCGCCGCCGTTGGCGTTAATGGTCTGGTAGGAGACGCCGTTGAGGCGCTGCTCCCACTCTTGCGCCCGGCTGCCGCCAAAGACCAGGTGCGTATGGCAATCTATTAGCCCCGGCGTAAGCAGTCTGCCGCCAAGGTCAATACTCTGCCCTGCGGGCGCCTGGCCTTCTGGCACAATGGCTTCGATACGTCCGTTGCGTACCAGCAGCGCATGATAATCCAGCAGCCCGTAAGGCTGAGAGGAACGAGGATCGAGCGTGGCCAGGCGGACGTTTCGCCAGATTACGCGTTCGGAAGGTAGGTGTGTCATAGCCGTCAACTTGTCATGGGTTGTATAGACATTTATTTTGATTCCGCGAAAAATGTCAACCCGACAGCGGCGAATGTTATTTATTTGTGATCAAAAGCGATCCATTCCAGCCGCTCGCTATGTAAAGGAAGCAACTTTTTTTCGCTACATCTTCCCGTTTCGCTTAAGTTGGTATAAAACAGCAGGCTTTAAAGGACTTATCCCCTTAATTTATTCTTGCCCGGAGCAATATGAACACATATTCCGTTTCCCGCCTGGCGCTGGCGCTGGCCTTTGGCGTGACGTTGTCCGCCTGTAGTTCGACGCCTGCCGATCAACAACCCTCCACGCAGACTGCGCCGGGCACGGCCTCTCGTCCTGTTTTAACCGCCGATGAGGCGAAGAACTTTTTACCGGCGAGCTATTTCCAGTCTCTCGATCCGAACGCTGCTGCGTGGACGCCGTCCGCCATCAGCCTTCCGGCGCAGCCGGATTTTGTCGTTGGGCCTGCGGGTACCCAAGGGGTAACCCACACCACCATTCAGGCCGCGGTGGATGCAGCGATTACCCGCCATTCTAATCGTCGCCAGTTTATCGCCATTATGCCGGGCGAATATGCCGGCACCGTATACGTGCCGGCGGCACCCGGCGCGCTGACCCTGTACGGCACCGGCGAGAAGCCGATTGACGTTAAAATCAGCGCCGCAATTGACTCAGAAATGGATCCGGTCTCCTGGCGTCACCAGGTCAACCCGGGCGGTAAATATATGCCGGGTAAACCGGCCTGGTATATGTACGACAGCTGCCAGAACAAACGTACCGCTACCGTTGGCGTGATGTGCTCAGCGGTTTTCTGGTCGCAGAACAACGATCTCCAGTTGCAGAACCTGACTATCGCCAACAACCTCGGCGACAGCGTTGACGCGGGTACCCACCAGGCCGTGGCGCTGCGTAGCGATGGCGATCGGGTGCAGATTAACCACGTGAACATTCTTGGCCGCCAGAACACCTTTTTCGTGACCAACAGCGGCGTACAAAACCGCCTGCAGGATAACCGTCAGACCCGTACGCTGGTCAGCAACAGCTATATAGAAGGCGATGTCGACATCGTTTCCGGCCGTGGGGCGGTGGTGTTCGATAATACCGACTTCCGCGTGGTCAACTCACGCACCCAGAAAGAGGGTTACGTCTTTGCTCCGGCGACCCTGAAGAGCGTGACCTACGGCTTCCTCGCAGTGAACAGCCGCTTTACCGCTTCCGGCGATAACGTCGCGCAGTTGGGTCGTTCTCTGGACGTTGACGGCAACACCAACGGGCAGGTCGTGATTCGCGATAGCGTCATTAATGAAGGCTTTAATGTTGCCAAACCGTGGGCTGATGCCGTCGGTTCAAACCGTCCGTTTAGCGGCAACACTGGTACCGCGGATGCCAAAGGCAACACGCAGCGGAACCTGAACGACACGAACTTCAACCGCATGTGGGAATACAACAACCGCGGCGTGGGAAGCTTTGTCGTCGCAGAACCGAAGCAATAACGCTCAAACCGAAAGGGGGAGCCCTTCCCCCTTTGTCTCTTTCTCTTCCCGCTGTACCCTTCCTTCTTCTTCACCACTATCCCCTCATCATGAAGGTTATTCCTGCACATACGCCGTTCTGTACAAGTTTTCTGCATTATCTTTACAATAAAATATTCATATAAAACAATAAATTAAAGAATTATTTAAAAAAAATAAACTAAATGTACAAAATTAATTCGTAAAAATTGTACATCCTGAAAATCGTGACTATAGTTATTACGTAAGTTTAAAATCCTGCATTACAGCATTCTTATGATTTAAAAAAATGCCCACCATTTCCTTGGGGATGGTGAAGAACCGTATCGCAAAGATGATGGCTAGCCACATCTTTGTTTGGTGATTAATTGCCTAATATGACTCGAGATATACTATGCAGACTAAAAACACAATTCCCGCAGAGTTTATTGCGAACTCTGCTTTGCTGAAAAATATCGAACATATGGTGCAGGCCCAGACGGAGAATGAAACCGTTAGCCACGATCGTTTAATCGTTGAAGTGCAGCATCGCCTGAATATCGAAAAAAATGAAATTCTCGCCGACTTATATATCCAAACGCTGCATATGCTTCGTGCCAAAAGTCATCATTAAGCGTGATATATGATTTGTTAAATCAAGCCTGCATTAACATTTCTGCCTCGGAGGACAAATGAACAACGACAAGCAAGGTCACTTTTTTAATCATTACGATCTTTGGATTAACAATAACCTTCTTCGTCAAGGATTACAGCTGATACTGGATTCGTTATCACCAGGCTGTTTCCATGGAAAATATGTCTTTTTCACCAGCGATAACTATTATGCGGTGCTCAATCATCATTATGATCGCAAAAGAGTTCGTTTTGTCCTGCTCACCGATGGCAATGATTTAAACTTTCTAAGCGAGCTGCCGATGTACAGAATTCCTGCACGCGCAACGCCGGCTGAGATAAAATCTTTTATTCTCCGCCCTACCTTGTTCGGCAAGAAGCCTGACAGAGAATCAGAAAATATTATTTTCACCAGCCGTGAAAAAGAAGTGATTCGTCTGATGAACAATGGCGAGGCGATGGTGAATATAGGGAAGTCCCTGAATTTACATATTAAAACAATTTATCAAATTCGCCTCACCTTAATTAAAAAACTTGGCTGCTCGGGCCGGACAGATTTTTTTAATATTAGCCGCAGCGAAACATTTAAAGCCTGGACACAGCTCAATTTCTGACAGTTACCGAACGGCCAGGCAGGTGTTGGTTCGGGAAGACAAGCGGCGGAATAACATCTCTAAAAATGTTCCGCTGCTAACCCTCTCTTACGCTTACTCTCCGTGAAACTCGATAGTGTAGCCCTGGCTTTGCCAGTGGCTCAGTAATTCTGCCTGCAAAGGGGTCAGCGCGCGGCCGGTCCAGACAAAAATATGCTGACCGGGGAATAACTCGGGGCGGGGAGAGTCAAGCGGCTCTGCCAGCACGTTGACATGCCAGGCGCGCTGCGATAAACGCCACGCTTCCAGCCACACCCGGGTACGATCTTCATTTCCCCAGCCTACCAGCAGGGTCTCTTTACCCACCTTTTTACGCGACTCCGCAAGAATAAGCGCCACGCAATCAATCAGGATACCGTCCAGCATGCTTATGATGGCCAGGGAAGTGTTCTGATCGAGATTGAGCTTGCTGCGCACCGGGATGAAAAGCTGGTCAATAAGTTTATCTACGGGATATTCATGGCTGAGTGACATGATGCGGGTACGTAATTTCGCAGGCTGTACAAGGCGCAGAAGAGACATCATTTCTTCCTGGAGCAGAACGCCTGCGTCGTGCGATTCAGGGTGCTGGCCTTCCAGTAGCGCCTTAACCTTGCCAACCGAAACCCCCCGATCGATCCAGCGTTTGATTTCCTCAATGCGCTGAACGTCCTCCTCGTCAAACTGGCGGTGTCCACCCTCACTTCTCTGCGGCTTGAGCAAACCATATCTCCGCTGCCATGCACGCAAAGTCACAGGGTTGATTCCGCAACGTTCGGCAACTTCGCCGATGCTGTAATGTGCCATTAGCGCCCTCTACCTGAAAATACTTTCCCGACTAAATTAACTAATTTAGCCGGATTGTACAATTAACTTTTCTTGTACAGTTAAAATAAACAGGTCGGACGCCAATGTACAGGTCAAAAAAGAATGATTATTTTACCCTTCGCTACGTTTTTTTTACGTAAACATGCACTCCGCCGCAGAAAAAAATTTATAGCAGCTCCCACGCTGTTTTTTTCTCAGGCCATGCTACCGCAGGAATTCCCCCCAGACACGGCCTGGCAAATAAATTTCCCTGGAAATGGATAATACCCGCGGACTCCAGCCACATCCACTCCTCCGGCTGCTCAATGCCCACCGCTGAAATGGCGATTTCCAGCGAATTACAGCATTTAATGATGGCCTGCACGATGGCCTGTTTTGGGCCGTGCTTATGAATATCCTTAACCAATTGGCGATTAATCTTAATGCGGTCCGGCTGAAACTGGGCCAACAGCAAAAGCCCGGCAAATCCGGCGCCAAAGTGATCGATCGCTACGCGAATTCCTGCGGACTTAAGCTTTCGCACGGAATCGGTGAATTCATCAATGCGGGAAATGGCTTCACTCTCGGTGAACTCGACGATAATTTGTTCTGGAATCAAACCATTGGATTCAATTTCCGCCAGCAGAAATTCGACGGCCCCGGAAATATTTACCAACGTCATCGGTAGCAGGTTAATCGACAGAGTGCGTCCATGCAGGCGCAGACGGCCCGCCATGGCAAATGCAATACGCTTGCTAAGGAGGTCCGTTGAGTACATTTCCTCTCGTGACAGCCCATCAAAATAGACTGCCGGCGATTCGCCAGAAGGGGTACGCAGCAGCGCTTCCACGGAGACGATCTCTTTCGCAAACGGGTCGATAACCGGCTGGAACGCGAAACTGCACTCGGCCCGCGCCAGCGGAGTATCAGGATACGAGGCTTCCCCTTCCGTCACAAAATCCCAGCTTTCGGCCGCAGGAATCTCGTAATAGTTCTCCTTTTCCGTTGCTTCCACGAAGGTACGGAAAAAATGGAGCGCTCTGTCGTCATAGGTGAGTTGATATTTCGTTGTGCCTTTATCCAGCACAACTTGCAGCACTTCATCGCGGTCATACTCTCGTAAATCAAAGAGTTCCATACCTATTTTGCCGAAGCGCCGCGTCGGACCATGATCCCTGAGCAGTTCAACAAGATTATGGTGCCGCGGGTCTGTGCAGATACGGCGATAAATTCCTTCAACCTTCTCTTCAGGCCCTTCTAATAATTGAAAAAAATGGGTGCCGTTAAAAAGCAAAATCCCCGACACGTCTTCCTGGCCATTTTTTACATTTGCTTCAGCAACCATGCTATCAAGCGATTTAATTGACACGTTGTCGCAGATATGGCTGCGATAAATGATGGTAGTGAGCATGAAATTTCCGACAGAAGAGATAAAACTAATGAGATATTACAGTAGCAGTTCCACTGCAATAAATCCTGTAAAACAACCGGTCTTCCTAACAAATATTTTGCATTAACCGACTCATTTCACTGCGATTCTTACCTGACGGCACACCTGTACAAGACGTACATCTTACGCTGGCGCTCCCCTCACAACAAAAAAGATAAAAAAAACATTTAAAATCAAATTGTTATAAAAAACATTAAAAAAAATAACATTTTTTCTTCATTTTTTATGTACAAGTTAGCAATCATTGTATAACTTTAATCGCAAGTTTACTGATGATTGAACTGACAGGAGCACATATGCAGCAGAACGGTTACATTCCTGACACGGCTAACGCTATTGCCCACTACTTTAATAAAGCTTCACTGCCTTCGCAGCAGGAAACGTTAGGGCAGATAGTGATGGATATCCTCAATGAAGGACGGAACCTTAATCGCAAATCCCTGTGTACAAAACTGTTGGCTCGCCTCGAAGTCGCTTCTGGGTTTGAAGAAGAGATCCATTATCAAACGCTGATCGGCCTCCTGTTCGAGAACCAGTGATAAAAGTTCCTCCGGCTATCTGGTGATTTGAGTCGTTACTGAATGAGGAAATATAAGGGATGGGCCAGAATCTGACACCGATTACCGGCTTGCGACTAAATTCCCAGTCATGGAGATGACGATGATCAGAGATACAGTTATGAACAACGATGATTATGATCCATTAATAGATTTACTGATTGGAGAAGCGGTCTTATCCCTACTCAAAAGTAAGGGACCTATAAGTCAACAAGCGCTGATCGATAAACTCCAGGCCATGCAGGCGGGAGAAGTCGATACAAAGCGGCGGAACACCCTTGGGCATATTATCGAGGAAATCAGTAATAGGGTATCTCGCCGTGGTAAGAAAATAACTCTGGGTACTTCAGACGCTAAAAATAATTGGGCAGAACAAACGACTTTATTAGGTTCTCCCTCGCGGCCTGGTACAAATAAAATTCACTGACCCTTCGCGGTCAATCGTTTAACTAACACAGTAGAGAATATGATGAGACAAACTATACATCAACAACCGGATATTTACGCTGGCCTGAACGATAACGCACTCTCTGAATATTTCCGCAATGCAGGCGATAGGCTGATTGATGAATCCGCGGTTATGTCGCTGGCTATTAGCAGTATTCTTGAGTCTGAGGGACATCTCAGCAACAAGGCAATTATTCTTTGGTTGATTACCGCTCTCGAGACCACCAGCGACGTGGTAACCGCGGACGTCATTCGCAAAACGCTGGAAATCGTCGTAAGCTATACAATGGATGATATCTAATTTATTAACCGCTCCGCATTAAACAGGGAAGTCGCATAACGCGAATCGAAGGATTATTTTTTACCAAAGCGGTGGGTATATGTTAAATCCTCGCGCGGTGTCATTTTTTTAAAACTCGCCACCTGACATCAGATGAATTATCTGGATGGGGCGAGTTTTAAATCAACATAAGTATGCTAGCCCGGTAATCAACGTTATTCATTCCGTGGAAAAGACCGCCGATATCACTGCGCTACAGCACCCCGGCCAGGCGGCGAACGCCGTCGAGCAGCACCTCTGG
Organism: Klebsiella sp. BDA134-6; assembly: GCF_015601345.1. Classification (NCBI taxonomy): domain Bacteria; kingdom Pseudomonadati; phylum Pseudomonadota; class Gammaproteobacteria; order Enterobacterales; family Enterobacteriaceae; genus Klebsiella; species Klebsiella sp. BDA134-6. The sequence continues at coordinate 1,822,678 of NZ_CP064784.1, read as the reverse complement.
CGGATGGTTGGCAAAACCGAATAAAACCCCCTCGCGCGACATCGGCCGCTGGCAATATCGCGCAAAAGTCTGCACGCCTAAGCCGATCTGGCGCGCCTTAGCGACGACCTCTTTTGCTTTCAGACCATCTGCTAACCAGCAGACGATATGCACTCCCGAATCCGTTGGATGCACCCGCATACGCCCGGCAAAATAGCGTTCAATCGCCGCCTCCAGCGCGCTTTTTCGCTCAAAACAGGCTTTACGGATACGACGAACATGGCTGGCATAGTGTCCCTCGTGGATAAAACGCGCCAGAACGGCCTGTTCCAGATATCCGCTACAGAGATCGGTGTAATATTTCGTTATGGCGAACTGTTCGCGCAAATGCTCAGGGACCACTAAAAAACCCAGACGAAACTCGGGGTACATCATCTTAGAAAAGGTGCCGGAATAGATAACCCTCTGATGTTTATCTAACCCTTGCAATGCCTGTAAAGAGCGGGCGGCATAGCGGAATTCGCTGTTGTAATCATCTTCAAATATCCAGGCCCGATTGGCTTGCGCCCATTCCAGCAAAGCAAGCCTTCTTGGCAGGCTAAGGGTTCCACTGAGCGGGAATTGATGCGACGGCGCGGTATAGACCAGCTTAGCTTGCGGGTAATGGCGTATTCCATCCTGAATATCCATGCCTTCACCGTCAACGCGAACGGGCCGGACCATCGCTCCCCGGGCGGCGAATGCGCCGCGCGCGCCGTTATAGCCGGGATCATCGAGCCAGACTTCATCGCCCTTTTCCAGTAAAACCTGAGCGGCAATGGCCAGCGCCTGTTGAATACCATTGACAATAATAACCCGATCTTCATGGCAATTTACGCCGCGCGTGGCCTGAATATAGTGGCTAATCGCCTGTCGTAAAGGTAGATATCCATAAGCCGTGGCGTGCGCCCCCAACTCACGGCGCGATTGCCGCCAGACGCGCCCCAGCAGCCGCCCCCATAACGCATGCGGGAAGAGATCGGTACAGCCGATACCGACGGCAAAAACCTGACGCATTTCACCACTCCCTTCTCTTTCAGACCATGATGGCAACAATGCGGCAACGTCAGGATTAAGCGGGCCAACGGCGGCCATTGCCGTTTCCGGCTGTGGCGACGATTCATACTCGCTAATGACGCTATCCGGAATATGCTCGCAAACAAAGGTGCCCGCCCCCTTGCGCGTGACCAGATAGCCCTCATCCACCAGGCGGTCAAAACCGGCAATAACCGAGTTTCGCGAGATCGCCATCATCTCAGCCAGCGCCCGGCTGGAGGGGATCTTTGAACCCGCCGTTAAGCGCCCATCCAGAATCGCGTTACGCAGGGCGTGATACAGCTGATCTTTGATAACGCCGCGCGGGAGCAACAATTCCTGAAACAGCGGTGCAATAGGTTTTGGCATAGCGGTAATGGCGATCGGTAAGCTAAAAGTGGATCCTATGAATATACATAAAGTGTCACTTTTTAGGAACCATAAGAGCGCCTACCATAGCGGCATGTAAAGACCATCCCGGTTTATAAAAGTAAGGAACCGCCATGAATAGCCAAAATAGCGACATTAATCACGGGCAAATCACCCTCCTCCCCGCAGCTGATAACGACTTTGCCCAGTGGCTGCCGCTGTGGAAAAGCTACCAGACGTTTTATCGCGTCGACATTCCGGAGGAGGTGACGCGCCTAACCTGGAGTCGGTTTTTAAATCCGGTCGAACCGATGTTTTGCGCCGTAGCAAAACGTGAGGGGAAGATAGTTGGATTCGTTCATTATCTCTTCCACCGCTCCACCTGGGCCGAAAGCGACTATTGCTATCTGGAAGATTTATTCGTTGATCCGGACGTCCGGGGTCAGCATATCGGTAAACAATTAATTGAGTATGTTCAACGGCAGGCGCGAAAACGCCACTCCGCCAGCCTGTACTGGCATACGCATGAGACCAACCTTCGGGGCCAGCGTCTGTATAACTGGGTTGCGGAAAAAAGCGGCATGATTGAGTATCGTATGCGGGTGAAGTAGCCCTTTCGTCAGGCGTAAAAAAACCTCGCCGCGGCGAGGTTTTTGTCAAACACGCCGGCTTAGTAAGCGTTTACCACCACCCACATTGGGCCCTGGCCTACGGCATAGCGCCCTTTTTCCTGGAGCAGCCCCTGCTCGCCTTCGATTTCATACACCGCGATATGATGGGACTTCTGACCGGCAGCGATCAGATATTTGCCGCTATGATCGAGGTTAAAGCCGCGTGGCTGGGTCTCGGTATTCTGATAACCTTCGATGGACAGCACGCTGCCGTCTTCCGAGACGCTGAAGATGGTGATAATGCTGGCGGTACGATCGCAGGCGTAGAGGTGACGGCCATCCGGGGTCAGATGGATATCCGCCGCCCAGCGCACGCCGGCAAAATCAGGCGGCATGATGTCCAGGGTCTGCACGCACTCGATTTTGCCGTGCGGATCTTTCAGCTCCCAGACGTCAACGGAGCTATTCAGTTCGTTTATGCAGTAGCCGTATTGCTGATTCGGATGGAACACCATATGACGCGGGCCTGCGCCTTCAACGGTGGTCACTTCAGCCGGCTCCTGCTCTGCGAGGAAACCGTCGTCGCTCAGGGTAAACAGGCAGATACGATCCTGCTTCAGCGCCGGTACCCATAGGGTGCGATTATTCGGAGAGATATTTGCCGAGTGGCAGCCTTCCAGACCTTCAACCACCGCCACCGCTTCTCGCGGCAGGCCGTCCACCAGCGGCGTAACGCTCACGCAGCCCGCGTTATAGGAAGCGCTGAACACAAAACGCCCCTGATGATCGGTAGAAATATGCGTTGGGCTACCCGACAGCGGAGCTTCGCCAGCGAAAGTCAGGGCGCCATTATCGGGCGCAATGCGGTAGGCCAGTACGCGAAACTCCGGACGCACGCCGACGTAGAGAAACTCTTTGTTCGGGCTCACCACCATCGGCTGTACCTGGCCCGGGGCATCAACAACCTGCACCAGGGTCAGTTTCCCCTCAAGATCCAGATCCCAGACGTGAATCTGCTGGCTTTCCGGGCTGGCGGTATAAACGGTTTGTTTCATGAATACTCCTTCCTCACTGCACGTGGAAATTTCATTTTTCAGATTAATGGCACCCTGAAAAATACAATATGCATACACCATGCTATTCAGGTTGCCTCCTCGCAGCCTGAAAGATCAAGTGTATCGGCTCTTTAGCGGTAGATGCTGAAAAGTTTGCCCGAATGGCGCAGCGGTGTACCATCATAGCCTGCTAACTTTTCATCATTAACCGGAAACAACACATGACCTCACGCGTGATTGCCCTGGACTTAGACGGCACCCTACTCACCGGCAAAAAAACCATTCTCCCCGCCTCACTCGACGCGCTGGCACGCGCCAAAGACGCGGGATATCAAATCATCGTCGTCACCGGTCGACATCACGTCGCTATCCATCCTTTTTATCAGGCGCTGGCTCTGGATACACCTGCAATTTGCTGTAATGGCACTTATTTGTATGATTATCATGCAAAAAAGGTTCTGGAGTCCGATCCTATGCCGGTTGACAAAGCCCTGAGCCTGACGGAAATGCTGAACGAGCACGCGATTCACGGCCTGATGTACGTCGATGACGCCATGCTTTATGAGCAGCCGACCGGGCACGTGATTCGCACCGCCAACTGGGCGCAGTCGCTGCCCGTCGAGCAGCGTCCGGTGTTCACTCAGGTCGATTCTCTGGCGCAGGCGGCCCGTGAAGTCAAGGCCGTGTGGAAATTCGCCCTGACTGATGAAGACACCGCAAAACTGCAGCGCTTTGCCCAACATGTTGGCCAGACGCTGGGTCTGGAGTGCGAATGGTCGTGGCACGATCAGGTGGATATTGCCCGGGAAGGCAATAGCAAAGGTAAACGCCTGGCCCAGTGGGTCGCGTCGCAGGGGCTGTCGATGCAGGATGTTATCGCTTTCGGCGACAACTATAACGACCTCAGTATGCTGGAAGCCGCCGGTATCGGCGTGGCGATGGGCAACGCGGTGGAGGACGTCAAAGCGCGCGCCAACGTCGTGATCGGCGAAAACGAGACCACCAGCATCGCCGACTACATCTATCGCCACCTGTTGTAATCAGGCGGCTATCGACACGCTTTTTATCTGCGCATACAGCCGCTGGCCTGGGACAACCCCCAGCTCATCGCGAGCCCAGGGGCTGATGCGCGCCCATAGCGTACGGCCGCTAATCTCCAGCCTGACCTCAACCTGGCCATGGCTTTCAATACACTGCATGACCTGCGCGGGCAAAATGTTGCGGATACTGGTTTGCTGAGCGGGCTGCAGCACCAAAGAAACGTCCGAGGCCTGAATGCGGATCCGCGCGCTTTCGCCCTGCGGCCTGTCGAGCCGGTTGACCCATATCTGCCGATCGCCCAGCGCCAGCGCGGTCATGGCATACCGCGGATGCTGAGCGGCGACGGTTACGTTCAGGATAGTGCTTTGCTGATCCTGGGGAAGCCAGGGATGCATTACGCTGCTGCTCCACACCTCTTCCAGGCAACCAAAGGCTTTGACTTTCCCCGCTTCCAGCACCAGGACGTTATCCGCCAAATGCTGAATCTCATCCAGAGAGTGGCTGACGTACAGCATCGGGATATTGATTTCGCGCGCCAGACGCTGCAGATAGGGCAATAGTTCACGCTTGCGCGGGATATCCAGCGACGCCAGCGGCTCATCCAGAAGCAGCAGTTCCGGGGCGGTAAGCAGCGCCCGGCCAATCGCCACCCGCTGTTTTTCTCCGCCGGAGAGACCGCCCGGCAGGCGGTCAAGCAGGGGCGCAATGCCGAGCAGCGCCACCAGCTTGTCAAACTGCGCCGCCATATTCTTCGCCATGCCATATTGCAGATTGCCGCGCACCTTATAATGCGGGAACAGGCGAGCGTCCTGAAAAACGTAGCCAATGCGGCGTTTTTCAGGCGCCAGGCAGATACGTTTTTCAACATCATTGAGCACTCTGCCGTTAAGAACGATGCGCCCCTGCTGCGGGCGCGTCAGGCCGCTAATGGCGTTAATCAGCGAGGTTTTACCCGCGCCTGAAACGCCGAAAACCGCGGTGATGCCGCTGGCGGGAAGCGTCTCGCGAATTTGCAGGCGGTGGGTGCCCAACGTCTGGCTAAAATCGAGTTCGAGCATGATTATTTCCCCATCCGCTGACGGCTAAGGCGGGCCAGCCATTCGGAAATCAGCAGCGATACCAGCGCCAGCGCAATCGAAATCAGGCATAAACGCGCGGCCGCGCCTTCCCCACCGGGAGTCTGAATCAGGGTATACATTGCCGAAGGAATCGTGCGCGTTTCGCCTGGAATGTTGGAGACAAAAGTGATGGTGGCGCCAAACTCGCCCAAAGAACGGGCGAAGGCCAGCACGGTGCCGACGATAATACCGGGTAGCGTCAACGGTAGCGTAATAGTGAAAAATACCCGCCAGCGCCCAGCGCCCAGGGTACGCGCCGCCTGCTCAAGTTTGATGTCGACCCCTTCCAGCGCAAGACGAATGGCACGCACCATCAACGGAAAGGACATCACCGCCGCCGCCAGTACCGCGCCGCGCCAGCTAAACGCAAAGCTCAGACCAAACCAGTCATACAGCCAACTGCCGATAAAACCCCGTCTTCCCATCGCGATCAGCAAGAGATACCCCACCACCACCGGCGGTAATACCAGCGGCAGGTGGAGGATGCTATCGAGCAGCGCTTTACCGGGAAAATCCCGGCGAACCAGCAGCCAGGAAAAAAAGATGCCAAAAGGCAAGCTCAGTACCACCGCCAGGGAGGAGACTTTCAGGCTCAGCAGTACCGCCTGCCATTCAGGATCGCTTAAGAACATTAGTGGGTAGTAAATCCGTAACGTTTAAAGATGGCGGAAGCTTCCGGCCCTTTTAGATAGTCATAAAACGCGCTGACCGCGGCATTTTTATGCCCGTCGACGATTGCCAGAGGATATTCAACTTTCTTATGCGAATCTTCCGGGAAGGTACCGACAACTTTTACGCCCTTGCTGGCGACCGCATCAGAGCCGTACACGATCCCCAACGGCGCTTCGCTGCGCTCAACCAGGGCCAGCGCGCCGCGCACGTCTTCCGCAGGAGCCAGCTTCGGCGACAGCGTCTCCCAGGCCCCCAGTTTTTGCAACGCTTCTTTCGCATAGATGCCGGCTGGCACGTGCGCCGGGTCGCCAACGGCCAGACGACCGCCTTTCAGCAGGCTGGTCCAGTCGGTTTTATCATTAATGCTGATATCGCCCTGAGCGCTGGCCTTCGGCGCCACGACCACCAGGCTGTTGCCGAGCAGCGTCGCGCGGGATGCGGTATCAATGCTTTTTTTCTCCACCGCGTAATCCATCCATTTCTGGTCGGCGGAGATAAACAGATCCGCCGGCGCGCCCGCTTCAATCTGTCGCGCCAGGGTCGATGAAGACGCAAACGAAGAGACAACCTCGACGTTCTTCTCTTTCTTATACTCTTTAGCGATATCCTGCATGGCGTTGGTGAGCGATGCCGCGGCAAAAACCGTCACCTTGCCCTCTTCCGCCAGCGCGTGGCCCGCAACGGAAAGCGTTAACGTTGCTCCAGCAATAAAGCGAAACCATTGACCTGTCATCAGAAACTCCCGTCGGTTCGTTATGTAGAAGACAATATAACGATAGCGCTAAGATTTTCCCAGCGAAAATTAGGGGTAATCAGTAACGGCTCAATTGAGGGGGGACAGATAAAAACGCCCGGGAGAACCGGGCGCGGGGGAAAATCAGTGGTTTTGCGGTCTGCTGTCTTTATGACCGGCTCCAGAGAAGAGGTTAAACACTTCGCCCAGCCCATAAATCAGCCCCAGGATGACCGCCATTACCACAGGGACCATGACTACGGCAAAAACCAGACTTTTCAATAGCTCTAACATGGTTGGCTCCAGAAAGTACGAATAGTTTATTGTAACTAATTCAGCCGGAAAAACACGCCCCATTTGTGCGGTGCCTCACTGGACACCGTGAGAGATGCACCTTGCAAGATGACCGCTATCGGTCACAATACTCTTTTTCATCAGGATATGATTATGCAGGCTGAAATCCTTCTTACCCTCAAATTACAGCAGCGCCTGTTTGCCGATCCCCGCCGTATCGCCCTGCTGAAACAGATTGACCAGACCGGCTCGATTAGCCAGGGGGCAAAAAACGCGGGCATCAGCTATAAAAGCGCATGGGATGCGATAAATGAGATGAATCAGCTCAGCGAGCAGACCCTGGTTGACCGTGTGACCGGCGGCAAAGGCGGCGGCGGCGCGGTCCTCACCCGCTACGGGCAGCGGCTGATTCAGCTTTACGACTTGCTGGCGCAGATTCAGCAGAAAGCGTTCGATGTCCTGAGCGATGATGATGCCCTTCCCCTCGACAGCCTGCTGGCCGCTATTTCGCGATTCTCTCTACAGACCAGCGCGCGCAACCAGTGGTTCGGCACTATTACCGGCCGCGACCATCAGCAGGTCCAGCAGCACGTTGAAGTCCTGCTGGCCGATGGGCAAACCCGCTTTAAAGTCGCCATTACCGCCCAAAGCGCCGATCGTCTGGGCCTTGCGGAAGGCCAGGAAGTATTAGTGCTGCTCAAAGCGCCGTGGGTCGGCATGACCCAGGATGCAGCCCTGGCGAAACAGGCGGACAACCAGCTGGCCGGACGTATCACCCACATCGAACGCGGGGCGGAGCAGTGCGAAGTGCTCATGGCGCTCCCGGATGGGCAGAGCCTTTGCGCCACCCTGCCGCTGGAACAGACGCGCGATCTGGCGGAAGGGGCGCAGGCGATAGCATATTTTAACGCCGATCGCATCATTCTTGCCACGTTGTGCTAACGCCATTGACATTGCGCTCGCGAAGACGTATCCCTGAAGTACATCGCTGCAAAAAGTGGGATACACAATGTCATTGTTGCAAATTTCGCAAGGCACGTTTCGTCTTAGCGATACCAAAACGTTAAATATTGAACACCTCAGCGTGCGGGCTGGCGAGAGCTGGGCTTTCGTCGGCAGCAACGGTAGCGGGAAGTCGGCGCTTGCGCGGGCGCTATCCGGCGAGTTGACCCTGCTAAGCGGGCAGCGCGAGTGCACCTTCTCGCGCATCACCCGTCTCTCTTTTGAGCAGCTGCAAAAGCTGGTCAGTGATGAGTGGCAACGTAACAACACCGATCTGCTCAGCCCAGGAGAAGAAGATACCGGGCGCACGACGGCGGAAATTATCCAGGATGAGTTTAAAGACCCCTTCCGCTGCGCTCGCCTTGCTGAACAGTTTGCGATTAGCCACCTGCTCGAGCGCCGCTTTAAATACCTCTCTACCGGTGAAACGCGCAAGACCTTGCTGTGCCAGGCGCTGATGGGCGATCCCGACCTGCTTATCCTCGATGAGCCGTTCGACGGCCTCGATGTCGCCTCGCGCCAGCAGCTCGCCGAGATGTTGGCCACGCTGAACGAAGAAGGTATCGCCCTTGTTCTGGTGCTCAATCGTTTCGACGAGATCCCGGCGTTCGTGCAGTATGCCGGGGTACTGGCGGACTGCGTGCTGAGCGAAACCGGCGAAAAGCAGACCCTGCTACAGCAAGCGCTGATTGCCCAGCTCGCGCATAGCGAAAAGCTTGACGGCATGACGCTGCCGGAACCCGACGCCCCGGCTGCGCGCCTTGCGCTGGACAGCAAAGCGCCGCTCATCGTGCTGAACGACGGTCTGGTTTCATACAACGACCGCCCGATCATCAATCGCCTCAGTTGGACGGTCAATCCCGGCGAACACTGGCAGATCGTCGGCCCCAACGGCGCCGGTAAATCGACGCTGCTCAGCCTGATCGCCGGCGACCATCCCCAGGGATACAGTAACGATCTGACCCTGTTCGGCCGCCGCCGCGGCAGCGGTGAAACCATCTGGGATATCAAAAAACATATTGGTTACGTCAGCAGCAGCCTGCACCTTGAATACCGCGTCAGCACCAACGTGCGTAACGTGATTCTCTCGGGCTACTTCGACTCGATTGGCATCTACCAGGCCGTTTCCGATAAGCAGCACAAGCTGGTGCAAAACTGGCTGGATATTCTGGGTATCGACAAACGCACCGCCGACGCGCCGTTCCACAGCCTCTCCTGGGGGCAGCAGAGGCTGGCGCTGATCGTCCGCGCCCTGGTCAAACACCCGACCCTGCTGATTCTCGATGAACCGCTGCAGGGGCTCGACCCGCTCAACCGTCAGCTGGTGCGTCGCTTTGTCGATGTGCTGATTAGCGAAGGGGCGACGCAGTTGCTGTTTGTCTCCCACCACGCCGAAGACGCCCCGGACTGCATTACCCACCGTCTGGCCTTTGTGAGGAGTGGAGACGGTTACACTTACCAGCAGGGGCCGCTGCAAATTTAAGCCTGTACAGGGGTCTGCGGATCCCTGATTTTTTCAGAATAATAGCTATCACTCACACCATCACCCTGTTTTTACAATGAAAAAACCAAAACGGCCGGATTGAAAGTTTTAGTGTAAACGATTCCACCAATTTGGCCTGTGTCACACTTTTGGCTTCTTTGGTATGCTATCTTCTTCTCACACGATAAGCCTATTGGAGCGAATCATGAAAGTACTGGTTACAGGTGGTAGCGGTTACATTGGAAGTCACACCTGCGTTCAACTGCTATTGCAGGGACACGAAGTGATTATTCTCGACAATCTCTGCAACAGTAAACGCAGCGTATTGCCGATCATTGAACGTCTCGGCGGGAAAAGCGCCACCTTTGTCGAAGGCGACATTCGTAATGAAGCGCTGATGACGGAAATTCTTCACGATCACGCTATTGAAGCGGTGATCCATTTCGCCGGCCTGAAAGCCGTCGGCGAATCCGTCGCCAAGCCGCTGGAATACTACGACAACAACGTAACCGGCACACTGAAACTCGTTTCCGCCATGCGCGCCGCGGGCGTAAAAAACTTTATTTTCAGCTCCTCCGCCACCGTGTATGGCGACCAGCCAAAAATCCCTTATGTCGAAAGCTTCCCGACCGGGACTCCGCAGAGCCCGTACGGTAAAAGCAAGCTGATGGTCGAGCAGATCCTGACTGACCTGCAAAAAGCGCAGCCGGACTGGAGCATCGCGCTGCTGCGCTACTTCAACCCGGTCGGCGCGCATCCGTCGGGCGATATGGGTGAAGATCCGCAGGGCATCCCGAACAACCTGATGCCGTATATCGCGCAGGTCGCAGTCGGCCGTCGTGAATCGCTGGCGGTATTCGGCAACGACTACCCAACCGAAGATGGCACCGGCGTGCGCGACTACATTCACGTCATGGACCTGGCCGACGGCCACGTCGCGGCGATGGAAAAACTGGCTGATAAAGCCGGCGTGCATATCTATAACCTTGGCGCAGGCGTCGGCAGCAGCGTGCTCGACGTGGTCAACGCTTTTAGCAAAGCCTGCGGCAAACCGATTAACTACCACTTCGCGCCGCGCCGCGAAGGCGACCTCCCGGCCTACTGGGCGGACGCTGAAAAGGCCGATCGCGAGCTGAACTGGCGCGTGACGCGCAACCTTGACGAAATGGCGCAGGATACCTGGCACTGGCAGTCCCGTCATCCGCAGGGTTATCCAGACTAAGGAACCTTCATGAGCGTATTTAACCCCGTCGACCATCCACATCGTCGTTATAACCCGTTAACCGGGCAGTGGATTCTGGTTTCTCCACATCGCGCCAAGCGCCCCTGGCAAGGGGCGCAGGAAACGCCGGCAAAACAGAGTTTGCCCGCGCACGATCCGGACTGTTTCCTGTGCCCGGGTAATACCCGCGTCACTGGCGACAAAAACCCGAACTACACCGGTACGTTTGTTTTTACCAATGACTTTGCGGCTTTGATGACCGATACCCCAGACGCCCCGGAAAGCGACGACCCGCTGATGCGCTGTCAGAGCGCCCGCGGCACCAGCCGGGTCATCTGCTTCTCGCCAGATCACAGCAAAACGCTGCCAGAACTGAGCGTTGAGGCGCTGGAAGGCGTGGTTAAAACGTGGCAGGAGCAGACCGCCGATCTTGGAAAAACCTACCCGTGGGTGCAGGTTTTTGAAAATAAAGGCGCGGCGATGGGCTGCTCCAACCCGCACCCGCATGGCCAGGTGTGGGCAAACAGCTTTCTGCCTAACGAGGCGGAACGCGAAGATCGTCTGCAAAAAGCGTACTTCACCGAGCACGGCGCGCCGATGCTGGTGGATTACGCCCAGCGCGAATTAGCCGACGGTAGCCGCACCGTCGTCGAGACCGAACACTGGCTCGCGGTGGTCCCTTACTGGGCAGCGTGGCCCTTTGAGACGCTGCTGCTGCCGAAAGCGCACGTACAGCGCCTGACTGATTTAACCGACGACCAGCGCAGCGACCTCGCGCTGGCGCTGAAAAAGCTGACCAGCCGTTACGACAACCTGTTCCAGTGCTCATTCCCCTACTCGATGGGCTGGCACGGCGCGCCGTTTAACGATGAAGAGAATAATCACTGGCAGCTGCACGCGCATTTTTATCCGCCGCTGCTGCGCTCCGCGACGGTGCGCAAATTTATGGTCGGCTATGAAATGCTGGCCGAAACCCAGCGTGACCTGACGGCCGAGCAGGCTGCCGAACGTCTGCGCGCTGTGAGCGACGTCCATTTTCGCGAATCCGGAGTATAACCATGAGTCTGAAAGAGAACACCCAAGCCCTGTTTGCTGAGAAATTTGGCTATCCGGCCAGTCATGTTATCCAGGCCCCAGGCCGCGTTAACCTGATCGGCGAGCATACCGACTATAACGACGGGTTCGTACTGCCCTGCGCCATTGATTATCAGACGGTCATCGCCTGTGCGCCGCGCGACGATCGTACCGTCCGGGTGATTGCCGCCGATTACGCCAATCAGACCGATGAATTCTCTCTCGACTCGCCGATTACCAGCCACGACACCCAGCAGTGGTCGAACTACGTTCGCGGCGTGGTCAAGCACCTGCAGCAGCGGAATAACGCTTTCGGCGGCGCGGATCTGGTCATCAGCGGCAACGTGCCGCAGGGCGCAGGGTTAAGCTCCTCGGCTTCGCTGGAAGTCGCCGTCGGCACCGTGTTCCAGCAGCTGTACCATCTGCCGCTCGACGGTGCGCAGATCGCGCTGAACGGCCAGGAAGCGGAAAACCAGTTCGTCGGCTGCAACTGCGGCATTATGGACCAGCTGATCTCCGCGCTCGGTAAAAAAGATCATGCCCTGCTGATCGACTGCCGCACCTTAGGAACGAAAGCGGTGTCGATGCCGAAAGGCGTGGCGGTAGTGATTATCAACAGTAACTTTAAGCGCACCCTGGTCGGCAGCGAGTACAACACCCGCCGCGAGCAGTGTGAGACCGGCGCGCGTTTCTTCCAGCAACCCGCCCTGCGCGATGTGACTCTGCAAGAATTCAATGCCGTCGCCCACGAGCTTGACCCGGTGGTCGCCAAACGCGTTCGCCACGTGCTGACCGAGAATGCGCGCACCGTAGAAGCCGCCGTGGCGCTGGAGCAAGGCGACCTGCAGCGGATGGGCGAACTGATGGCGGAATCTCACGCTTCCATGCGCGATGATTTTGAAATCACCGTCCCGCAGATTGATACCCTGGTGGACATCGTCAAGGTGACCATCGGCGATAAAGGCGGCGTACGCATGACCGGCGGCGGTTTCGGCGGCTGTATCGTCGCGCTGGTGCCGGAAGATTTGGTCGATACCGTACAGCAGGCCGTTGCCAAAGAGTATGAAGCGAAAACCGGTATCAAAGAGACCTTCTACGTCTGCAAACCGTCTCAGGGAGCTGGACAATGCTAAACCCAACAACGGAGCTGGCGCCGGACGGCCAGCCGTGGAATCTTCTTACCCTGCGTAACGACGCAGGCATGACGGTCACGGTGATGGACTGGGGCGCGACGCTGCTCTCCGCGCGCGTGACGCTGGCTGACGGCAGCGTACGCGAAGCGCTGCTCGGCTGCGCGAACCCTGGCGACTATACCCGACAGGCCGCCTATCTCGGCGCCTCCGTCGGCCGTTACGCTAACCGTATTGCCAACAGCCGCTTTACCCTTGATGGCCACACCGTCAATCTGACGCCTTCCAACGAGGCGGGGCATCAGCTGCACGGCGGTCCGGAAGGGTTTGACAAGCGCCGCTGGCAGATTGTCAGCGCCGACGATCGTCACGCGCTGTTTTCACTCTCATCCCGCGATGGCGATCAGGGGTTTCCCGGCAATCTGACGGCAACGGCAGACTACCGCCTGACCGACGATAACCGGATCGCCATCGAGTATCGCGCCACCGTTGACCAACCGTGCCCGGTGAACCTGACCAACCACGTCTATTTTAACCTGGATGGCGTGCAGAGCGACGTGCGTAATCATAAGCTGCAAATCCTGGCCGATGTTTACCTGCCCGTCGAGAGCGATGGCATTCCGGGAGGCGATCTGCAAAACGTCACCCTGACCAGCTTCGATTTCCGCACGCCGAAGGTGCTGGCGGACGATTTCCTGCGCGATGAAGACCAGCAGAAAGTGAAAGGTTACGACCACGCCTTTCTGCTCCAGGCGCTGGGCGATGCCGGCAGACCGGCGGCTCACGTCTGGTCGCAGGATGAAAAGCTGCAGATGACGGTTTATACCTCCGCGCCGGCCCTGCAGTTCTACTCCGGCAACTATCTCGCCGGTACGCCGTCGCGCACGGCGCAGCCGTACGACGACTGGCAAGGCCTGGCCCTGGAGAGCGAGTTCCTGCCGGATTCGCCAAACCATCCGGAATGGCCGCAGCCGGATTGCGTGCTACGCCCCGGCGAAGAGTACGTCAGCCTGACGGAATATCAGTTTATTGCGCTATAACCCCCCCGCCCTCCCGATGGAGGGCTTTTTTTATCCTTTCGCTGAAAATTACGCCACTTACAGACAAAAATATAACCTCTGTTTTACAAGCACCTTACACTGAGCGACTATTTTCGCTATGGTTAGGGATAAGCATTGCCGTGAGGTAAATCACGGCAATATAATGAGAATAGTTATCAATCAATAAATATATACACTACCGCATTCGGGTCGCATCAAGGCGGCACTGGAGCGAATCCTGAGAGCATAGTCAACTATGTCGTCAGGGTGAGTAAACGTAGCCAACGATGAAGCGGCGCGAAGGATGACGTGTATTGAGGAGTAAGTGTATGGCTGTAACTAAGCTGGTACTCGTTCGTCACGGCGAAAGCCAATGGAACAACGAAAACCGTTTCACCGGTTGGTATGACGTTGACCTGTCTGAAAAAGGCGTGGGTGAAGCAAAAGCGGCCGGTAAGCTGCTGAAAGAAGAAGGCTTCAGCTTCGACTTTGCTTATACCTCTGTGCTGAAACGCGCCATCCACACCCTGTGGAACGTGCTGGACGAACTGGATCAGGCCTGGCTGCCGGTTGAGAAATCCTGGAAACTGAACGAGCGTCACTACGGTGCGCTGCAGGGTCTGAACAAAGCTGAAACCGCTGAAAAATACGGTGATGAGCAGGTTAAGCAGTGGCGTCGCGGCTTCGCGGTAACGCCGCCGGAGTTGACTAAAGACGACGAGCGCTATCCGGGCCACGATCCGCGCTACGCAAAACTGACCGACGCTGAACTGCCGACGACCGAGAGCCTGGCGCTGACCATCGACCGCGTCGTACCGTACTGGAATGAAACGATTCTGCCGCGTCTGAAAAGCGGTGAGCGCGTGATTATCGCCGCTCACGGCAACTCCCTGCGCGCGCTGGTGAAATACCTCGACAATATGGGGGAAGCAGAGATCCTCGAACTGAACATCCCGACCGGCGTACCGCTGGTGTATGAGTTCGACGAGAACTTCAAGCCTATCAAACATTACTATCTGGGTAATGCCGACGAAATCGCTGCGAAAGCCGCTGCCGTTGCGAACCAGGGTAAAGCGAAGTAATTTTCGCCGGATGTAAAAAAAGCGTGGAGATATCCACGCTTTTTTATTTTGACACTTGGCGTAAAGCTTAACCGCGACGCGCTTTTACCGCATTCGCCAGCTGACGAAGAAGCGTATCGGTATCTTCCCAACCGATGCAGGCATCGGTAATGCTTTTGCCGTAGACCAACGGCTCGCCGCTGTCGAGACTCTGATTGCCTTCCACCAGATGGCTTTCGATCATCACGCCCATAATCGACCGCTCACCGCCGGCAACCTGCTGGCATACGTCTGCGCCGACCTCCATCTGCTTTTTAAACTGCTTGCTGGAGTTGGCGTGGCTGAAATCGATCATGATCTGAGCGGGCAGGCCTGCTTTCGCCAGACCGACCTTCACTTCGGCCACGTGCTGGGCGCTGTAGTTCGGCTCTTTACCGCCGCGCAGGATAATATGGCAATCGCTATTACCGCTGGTATTTACAATCGCCGAATGCCCCCATTTGGTCACCGACAGGAAACAGTGCGGCGCGCCGGCGGCGTTGATAGCGTCAATCGCGACTTTGATGGTGCCATCAGTGCCGTTTTTAAAGCCTACCGGACAGGAGAGGCCTGAAGAGAGCTCGCGATGCACCTGTGACTCAGTGGTACGCGCCCCAATCGCGCCCCAGCTCATCAGGTCGGCAAGATACTGCGGGGTGATCATATCGAGGAACTCCCCGGCAGCGGGCAGACCGCTGTCGTTAATATCCAGCAGCAGCTTGCGCGCGATCCGCAGGCCATCGTTGATGCGGAAGCTGTTATCCATATGCGGATCGTTAATCAGCCCTTTCCAGCCCACGGTGGTGCGCGGTTTTTCAAAATAAACGCGCATCACGATTTCCAGCTCCCCTTTAAGCTCCTCGCGAAGCTTGAGCAGGCGTTCGGCGTACTCTTTCGCCGCCGCCGGATCGTGGATGGAGCACGGGCCAATCACGACCAGCAGCCGATCGTCGTTACCTTTCAGGATCTGGTGGATCGCTTTGCGCGCATGCGCAACGGTATTGGCGGCATTTTCGGTAGCAGGGAATTTTTCCAGGAGCGCAACGGGAGGTAATAATTCGTTGATCTCTTTAATGCGTAAATCGTCGTTCTGATAATTCATCTTATTTCCAGCGTTGCCATACTTATCTAGTTAATTGCAATCCCTCCAATCTATCTCTTCGCTCAAAAAGTGTAAACGTGATTTTACAGTAGCGGCAGAATATTCCTGGAAATAGGCTAAAAAACACCATAAAGTCGCGGAATAATGGCCACGAGCTATAATTTTTAACTGTTAGAACTTAATTTTCTTTAGCATTCAGCATTATATATTAATGCCGTTCGCTAATACCGAAGCTTTAACCACAACGAGTGGAACCTCCGGCAAATGCACTATTGGAAGAGGTAATCCGATAAATCGATATAACAGGAGCATCCAATGAAAATGAACAAGCTAACCAGTCTTCTCCTCGCAGCAACCCTGGGTCTGGCCAGCGGCGCGGCACTGGCCGCCGATACCGGGGCACAGTCGAATAACGGGCAAGCGAATGCAGCAGCTGACGCCGGCCAGGTCGCCCCAGATGCGCGTGAAAACGTGGCACCAAACAACGTCGACAACGGTAAAATCAACTCTGGTTCCACCGATACCGGCGGCACCATGCTCCACCCTGACGGCTCGACCATGAATCATGACGGCATGTCGAGCGATGAAGTGCACAAAAACTCAATGTGCAAAGATGGCCGCTGTCCGGATACTGATAAAAAGGTCGGTCAGGACGACGCGACGAAAACCGACGGTACGACCCAGTAAGCTGAGTGCCGAACACCAGGGAGGAGAGCTAAGGCTCTCCTTTTTTCATTTTATTCACCCCAAAAAGGGAATCATGTCATAAAGTAATCATCAAAATAATAATGTAGGGAAGGCACCATGGGGCAACCACACTCGCATAATTCTGCGCAACCCACTGAAGATAAAAATGCCCGTCGGCTACTGCTGGCGTTTTGCGTCACTGCCGGGTTCATGTTGGTTGAGGTAGCAGGCGGACTCATTTCAGGTTCACTGGCGCTGCTGGCCGATGCCGGACATATGTTGACGGACGCGGCAGCGCTGCTGTTCGCCTTTCTGGCAGTGCGTTTCGCCAGTCGGCCGCCAAATGCGCAACATACCTTTGGCTGGCTTCGGCTAACCACGCTGGCGGCATTTCTCAATGCCATTGCTCTGGTGGTCATTACGATCCTCATTGTCTGGGAGGCCATTCAGCGCTTTCATCATCCGCAGCCTGTTGCCGGTAAAACGATGATGGTTATTGCGGTTGCCGGGCTGCTGGCCAATATTCTGGCCTTCTGGATCCTGCATCGCGGCAGTGAGGAGCGCAACCTCAACGTGCGCGCCGCCGCCCTGCATGTGCTGGGGGATTTGCTCGGTTCGGTTGGCGCCATTATTGCCGCGATAGTGATCCTCACCACCGGCTGGACGCCTATCGATCCTATTCTGTCCGTGCTGGTGTCGTGCCTGGTTCTACGCAGCGCCTGGCGTCTGCTGCAGGAGAGCGTCAATGAACTGCTGGAGGGCGCGCCGCGTTCGCTTAACGTCGACGCATTAAAACGCGATTTGCGCCGCTCGATACCGGAAGTTCGCGACGTACACCACGTTCATGCCTGGCTGGTAGGAGAAAAAACGATGATGACGCTACACGTGCAGGTGGTACCGCCGCACGATCACGACGGTCTTCTGGACCGGATCCTGAACTTCCTGGAGCATAAGTATGAGATTGAACATATTACGGTACAGATGGAGTATCAGCCCTGTAGAGGCCCGGAGTGCCGTCTGAACATGACGCACGCCGGGCATGGACATCATCACCACCATTAACGGGAAAACGCGTGAGAACCGCGCTCACGCGCGCTGTTAATCCACATGCGGCTGCCGTTGAGCGCGATAAATGTCAGCAACAGGTATTCGAGTGACATCGCATAAACGCCCTGCAGGGCGAAAATCACCACGCTAATGACGTTAATCATCACCCACAGCAGCCAGTTTTCGACGTATTTGCGCGTCATCAGGATCATCGCCACAACGGAGAGCACCATCATGCAGGAGTCCCAGAACGGGAATGCGTCCGGCTGCAGCTCCGGCATAGCGACCTGCAGGCCCAGAATTTGCATCAGCGCCACGGCAATCCGTGTCAGAAACGCGAACACCGGGTTAATAAATATCGTCATCAGGCCAATCGCCACCACGCAGGCCGCCAGCCAGCCTAACGCTTTCGGCAGCGGCAGCCAGCGGATTTGCAGTTCCGCCTGGTTATCACTGGTTTGCCGCGACCAGGCGTACCAGCCGTAGACGTTGGCCGCGAAGAAAAAGATCTGTAGCAGAAGGCTGGCATAGAGCTGGATCTGAAAAAAGATAATGGCAAACAGCGTGACGTTGATCAGCCCGAAGGCATAGTTAGCGATCTTCTCCAGGCTCGCCAGCCAGATGCACAGCAGGCCAGCGACGGTGCCGACCGCTTCAATCCACGACAGGTCATATCCCCCGGCGCCGATAGGTATATGCACTAATATGTTCTGCGTACTAAAAAAATCCATCTTATCTCCAGCGCGTTCTGTGACGCAGTAATGATCTATCCCCGAAGTGTAGCCGCAAAATCGAGCATTCTGTTTAGCGGAACCAGCGCCCCGGTCCGCAACTGCTCATCAACGTGAATTTCATGTTGAACTCCCCCTTTCTCCAGCCCTTCAGCAATCGCCTGCAGGCCGTTCATCGCCATCCACGGACAGTGCGCGCAGCTCCGGCAGGTTGCTCCTTCGCCTGCCGTGGGCGCTTCCAGTAGCTCTTTTTCCGGTACCGCCTGCTGCATTTTGTAGAAAATGCCGCGGTCGGTGGCGACGATGAGCTGCTTGTGCGGCAGCGTTTTTGCAGCATTGATCAACTGGCTGGTCGACCCCACAGCGTCAGCCATATTAACAATCGCCTGCGGTGATTCCGGGTGAACCAGCACCGCGGCCTGGGGATAAAGCGCCTTCATTCTTGCCAGCGCTTGAGTTTTGAATTCATCATGAACTATACAGGCGCCCTGCCAGCACAGCACATCGGCGCCGGTCTGTTTTTGCACATAGCTGCCTAAATGACGGTCAGGCGCCCAGATGATTTTTTCACCTAAGCTATCAAGATGCTCAATGAGTTCCACGGCGATGCTCGACGTCACAACCCAGTCGGCGCGCGCCTTAACCGCCGCTGAAGTATTGGCATAGACCACGACTGTACGATCCGGATGAGCATCGCAGAAAGCGCTAAACGCCTCGATCGGACAGCCCAGATCGAGCGAACACTCCGCATGCAACGTAGGCATCAGGATGGTTTTTTCCGGGCTGAGGATTTTTGCCGTTTCTCCCATAAAGCGCACGCCGGCAACCAGCAGCGTTGAGGCGGAATGTCGGGCGCCGAAGCGCGCCATCTCCAGGGAATCGGAGATACAACCGCCGGTCTCTTCGGCCAGCTGCTGGATTTCGGGGTCGGTGTAGTAATGAGCCACCATCACCGCATCGCGCTCGCGCAGCAGGCGTTTAATTTTTTCGCGGTAAAAGTGTTTCTCATCGCGGTTTAACGGCATTGGCTTCGGAGGAAAAGGATAAATCGCCGCTTCCGGGTCAAACATTACGCTCATCTTGCAGTCTCGTTTCGCTGGCTTAACTTTCAGACCGTGATAATGCCTGTAGAGAGGTATTAGTCGGCCATGGTGTTTTATATGCTAAACAAGATAGCCGATTGTGGGGAAAATGTCGTGAGGAATTTTGCCCCTCAGGGAGCATTTCCCGGAGGCGATGCTGCGCATCTATCCGGGCTACCGGCCCATGCTAGCGGCGCCTACGGTGCGTACAACGATTAAGTGAAATGGCGCAGCTTGGGATGGTTGTAATAATTTAAGCAAAGGCTGGATAGCAAAAAAGCGCCTTTAGGGCGCTTTTTTACATTGGTGGGTCGTGCAGGATGACTCGCTTCGCTCGCCCTTCGGGCCGTCGCCGCAGGCGGCTCCGTTGTCTCTCTTCGTTCGACTCAAACCTGCGGCAGGTTCGAATCTTGTATATCGCAGATAGTAAAAAAGCGCCTTTAGGGCGCTTTTTTACATTGGTGGGTCGTGCAGGATGACTCGCTTCGCTCGCCCTTCGGGCCGTCGCCGCAGGCGGCTCCGTTGTCTCTTTTCGTTCGACTCAAACCTGCGGCAGGTTCGAATCTTGTATATCGCAGATAGTAAAAAAGCGCCTTTAGGGCGCTTTTTTACATTGGTGGGTCGTGCAGGATTCGAACCTGCGACCAATTGATTAAAAGTCAACTGCTCTACCAACTGAGCTAACGACCCCTTGCGGGTTTACTGCTAACTGGAACGATTCAGGATGGTGGGTCGTGCAGGATGACTCGGCTTCGCCTCGCCCTGCGGGCCGTTGCTGTCGCAACGTTATCCTTTACGCTTGCTACCAGTGCTCACCTAAGCATTGGTGGGTCGTGCAGGATTCGAACCTGCGACCAATTGATTAAAAGTCAACTGCTCTACCAACTGAGCTAACGACCCGCTCGGGTACTTCCTGAATATTCTTTACTCGTCACCAATTCATAATTGGTGGGTCGTGCAGGATGACTCGCTTTCGCTCGCCCTACGGGCCGTTGCTGACGCAACGTTATCCTTCACGCTTAACATCTGAGTTCGATGTTAAATTGGTGGGTCGTGCAGGATTCGAACCTGCGACCAATTGATTAAAAGTCAACTGCTCTACCAACTGAGCTAACGACCCGAGTGGTGGGTGATGACGGGATCGAACCGCCGACCCCCTCCTTGTAAGGGAGGTGCTCTCCCAGCTGAGCTAATCACCCGATACTGCGCTGGATACATCTTTTCGCGGTGGGTCGTGCAGGATGACTCGGCTTCGCCTCGCCCTACGGCCGTTGCTGACGCAACGTTATCCTTCACGTTTTACTATCGCGTTCCACCAGAACGATTGGTGGGTCGTGCAGGATTCGAACCTGCGACCAATTGATTAAAAGTCAACTGCTCTACCAACTGAGCTAACGACCCGCTATTTTCGCCGCTTTGGGCTTGTTCGATATCCCTTGGCAACGGCGGCATATATTACTGATTTCAGAATTCAGCGCAACAACAATTTAGATAAAGATCGCTTAACTGCTTAGGATTCATGCGACAAGACCAGAAATGATGCGATTTCTGGTCATGCCATAATCATCCGAGTGCGTTAAGGCGTTTTTGCGCTTGTTTGGCCCCATCAGTGCCAGGAAATTTACTGACCACCTGCTGGTAAACCGCCTTCGCTTTTGCGGTATCGCCTTTGTCCTGCATGATAACGCCGACTTTAAACATCGCATCGGGCGCCTTCGGGGATTTAGGGTAGTTTTTCACCACGGAAGCGAAATAGTACGCCGCATCGTCTTTTTTACCCTTGTTGTAATTCAACTGACCGAGCCAGTAGTTGGCGTTCGGCTGGTAGGTTGAATCAGGATACTTTTTGACGAAGTTCTGGAAAGCCGCCATGGCGTCGTCCTGGCGGGCAGGATCCTTCACCAGCGCGATAGCCGCGTTGTAATCGGTGTTGGCGTCGCCGGTTGACGCCGGAGCGCCTGACGAAGCCGCTGGCGCGCTAGCCGCAGCCCCCTGATCGCCCGTTGACGTCTGGGTTTGCGCTCCCGTTGCGCCGCCGCTGCTCAAACCATCGATCTGCAGCAGGATCTGCTTCTGGCGCTCAACAACCTGATTCAGCTGATACTGGCTTTCCTGAATTTGACCGCGCAGGGAATCAATATCGGACTGATTATCGGAGAGTTGTTGCTGGAGTTGGGTTAAAAGCTGGCTGTGCGCATTGGAAATACGCTCGAGTTGAGTGACGCGGTCTTCGACCGAGCCTGAGCCGACACTACTGATTGGCGCCTGAGCAAAAGCGGCCCAGGGGGCCGCTATGCCAACCAGTAACGACAGACTCAACAGATGATGTCTGAAGTTACTGCTCATGCAATTCTCTTAGTAAACCAGTACGGCGCGACGGTTTTTGGCATAAGCCGCTTCGTCGTGGCCCAGTACTGCAGGTTTTTCTTTACCGTAAGAAACGATGGAGATCTGGTCAGCAGAAACACCTTTGCCCTGCAGATACATCTTAACGGCGTTAGCACGACGCTCGCCCAGAGCGATGTTGTATTCCGGCGTACCACGCTCATCCGCATGACCTTCTACGGTCACTTTGTAAGACGGGTTGCTACGCAGGAAGTTTGCGTGCGCGTCCAGCATTGCAGCGAAGTCAGAACGGATATCGTATTTGTCCAGATCGAAGTAAACGATATTGTTCTGCTGCAGCTGTTGCATCTGCAGACGAGCCTGCTCTTCGGAAGACATGTTGCCGCCGTTAGCGTTACCGTCCATACCAGTGCCGGCACCCAGCATGCCTTCACCGCTCTGGTCGTTGCTGGCGTTCTTGTTAGAAGAACACGCCGCGATTGCCATAACCGGCAGAGCGATCAACAGCCCTTTCAGCACTTTGTTCAGTTGCATTTCTTTGATTCCTTTAATAATCAATTATTTATTATCACAGATACGGCGACCAGGCAGGTGATTTTACCTGTCCATCAGTTGCCGGAAGACGCGCTTTGAAACGCCCATCTGTAGAAACCAGATTCAGCACGGATCCCATCCCCTGAGAAGAGCTGTAGATTACCATAGTGCCGTTAGGTGCCAGACTTGGCGTTTCATCTAAAAACGTTGATGACAGAACCTGCACACCACCCGCTTCCAGATCTTGTTTGGCAATGTGCTGCTGACCACCGGCCGAGCTTACCATTACCATAGTTTTACCATCAGCGCTCACGTCAGCATCCTGGTTTTGTGAACCTTCCCAGGTAATACGCTGCGGCGTGCCGCCGTTAATATTGACTTTGTACACCTGCGGACGACCCGCCTGGTCGGAAGTAAAGGCCAGGTTCTGGCTATCCGGGAACCAGCTTGGTTCGGTGTTGTTGCTACGACCGTTGGTCACCTGACGAATCTGACCAGAGCCCAGATCCATCACGTACAGGTTCAGGCTACCGGTTTTCGACAGAGCGAAGGCCAGTTTGCTGCCGTCC
Source organism: Klebsiella sp. BDA134-6 (assembly GCF_015601345.1). NCBI lineage: Bacteria > Pseudomonadati > Pseudomonadota > Gammaproteobacteria > Enterobacterales > Enterobacteriaceae > Klebsiella > Klebsiella sp. BDA134-6. The sequence continues at coordinate 1,799,583 of NZ_CP064784.1, read as the reverse complement.
GGCGAGAACGCCGGCGCGCCGTTGTGCTGCGGGAACGAAGCAATCTGACGAACGGAGCCGTTAGCCAGCGTCTGCACAACCAGCGCAGAACGACCGCTTTCGAAGGTCACGTAGGCCAGCTTCGCGCCATCCGGAGACCAGGCCGGAGACATCAGCGGCTGGGTGGAACGGTGAACGAGGAACTGGTTGTAGCCATCGTAGTCAGATACGCGCAGTTCGTACGGGAACTGGCCGCCGTTGGTCTGTACCACATAGGCGATACGGGTACGGAAGGCACCCTTGATGCCGGTCAGCTTCTCAAATACGGCGTCGCTGGCAGCATGCGCGGCATAGCGCAGATACTGTTTTGTGACTTTAAATGAGTTCTGCGCCAGCACGGTGCCCGGCGCGCCGCCGGTATCAACCAGCTGGTAAGCCACGTTGTAGGAGCCGTCAGGGTTTTGCGTCACCTGCCCCACCACGACGGCGTCAATGCCCAGCGCAGACCATGCCGCCGGCTGCACTTCCTGAGCGCTACCTGGCTGCTGAGGCAGACGCGAGCGATCGAGCGGGTTAAACTTGCCGCTGTTGCGCAGGTCAGCCGCCACGATACCGCCCACATCTTCCGGCGCAGCCCCCTGCCCCGCCCACTGGAACGGCACAACGCCGATTGGGCGTGCCGAGTCGACCCCTTGGGTAATCTCGATACGTACTTCTGCGTGCAGCACTGCCGCCCACAGCATTAAAAAACCAAATGCTACTCGTAATGCCTGCTTCATCATATCTCCCTTATCCAGGCGGAAAGCCCACGATAATTTAGCAGAATGTTAACAAACTCAAATACACAAAACTACTTGTTAAACCATGCTCTATTGCGGAATAAATTTCACAACAAGCTGATTATTTTTTACTGCATTATAGACCGCATCATTTGGAGGCTTAGGTAAATTAGCTAATCTTGCCGCAGTCTTAGCTGCTGTACATAGAGCCTCATCCCCCCCCTCGGATGTGATACCAATCAGCGATCCATCGGGATTTAGATTCAATCTAAGAACACACTGCTTTCCGATATATGACTTATAGTCATGGAAATTCCTGGATATTGCCCCCGTAATTTGGTTTGCATACCCACTAAGTTCTGCGCCGGTTGCCGCCCCAGCGGAAGAGGATTTGCCTGAATTAGCACCACTCCCTTTTGATGGGTTTCCGGTTTTCGGCGCATTCTTACCGGAGCTCAGGTCGCCGAGCAGATCGTCAACGCCATTGGCCTCTTTGGCCGCAGCGGCTTTCTTCGCGGCGGCAGCCTTAGCGGCGGCGGCTTTCGCCGCTTTGTCCGCAGCGGCTTTCTCTGCTGCTGCAGCTTTGGCTGCCGCGGCTTTCTCGGCGGCGGCTTTTTCCGCTGCAGCGGCTTTGTCGGCTGCCGCTTTCTCAGCAGCAGCTTTCTGCGCGGCGGCTTTCTCTGCTGCTGCAGCTTTGGCTGCCGCCGCTTTTTCGGCGGCGGCTTTTTCAGCAGCAGCCTGTTTCGCCGCTTCCTGCTGCGCTTTTTTCTCTGCCTGCTGCTGCGCTTTCTTCTCAGCTTCCTGCTGAGCTTTCTTCGCCGCATCGGCTTCGGCTTTCTTCTGCGCGTCCGCGGCCGCTTTCGCGGCTTCCGCTTCTGCCTGTTTCTTCGCATCCGCCGCTGCTTTCGCCGCGGCCGCTTCGGCTGCTTTCGCCTGAGCATCGGCCTTCGCTTTCGCGTCAGCGGCAGCTTTGGCGGCAGCTTCCTGCGCCTCTTTCGCCTGTGCGTCCGCTTTGGCTTTGGCCGCTGCGGCAGCTTTCGCCGCGGCTTCTTCCGCCTGTTTCTGTTGCTCTTTCGCCTCTTTAGCCGCTTCCTGCGCCTGCAGACGATCCTGTTCCAGCTGTTTCAGCCGTTCCTGCTCGGCGGCCTGTTTTTCACGTAGCTCTTCCGCCTGCTGCTGAGCCTGCTTTTCACGCTGCTCGGCGGCGCGTCGGGCGCTGGCCTGCTGCTGCTGTTGGCGGTCATAATTCTTCACAACCGCCCCCGGATCGACCATTACCGCATCAATAGAGGACCCCCCGCCGCCACCGGCAGAAGCATCCAGATGCTCGTCAAACGAACTCCAGATCAGCAGCGCTATCAATACGATGTGCAGCGCGACTGATACTATGATCGCTCGTTTAAGCTTGTCGTTTTGTTCGGTTGCCTTTGACACTATCGGTTCCCAAAAACTGTTCGCCTGTTCCCGTTATATGACGTTGGCCACGAGACGCTGTTGTCCCAAAGCCGACATGCTGGCGGGCGTGCATATTGCGAGCGATTAGATCGGCTTGGTCATCAAGCCAACCGATTTAACCCCTGCGCTATGCAACAGGTTAAGCGCTTTAATAATCTCATCGTATGGCACCTCTTTAGCGCCGCCGATCAGGAACACCGTTTTCTCATTCGCCTCAAGTCGACGCCTGGCTTCCGCAATAACCTGTTCCGGCGGCAGCTGCGATAGCGTTTCCGGGCCAACTTTCACGCTGTACTGTCCGACACCGGAAACTTCAACGATCACCGGCGGCTCATCATTGCTTTTCACCGCCTGCGATTCCGTTGCGTCCGGTAGATCGACCTCTACGCTCTGCGTAATGATCGGCGCTGTCGCCATAAAGATCAGCAGCAGCACCAACAGGACATCCAGCAGCGGAACGATGTTGATCTCGGACTTCAGTTCGCGACGCCCGCGTCCACGTGCTCTGGCCATGGCTTACCCCTTATTGCTTTCGCTGCTGGTAAACGCCTGACGGTGCAGAATAGCGGTGAACTCTTCCATAAAGTTGTCGTAGTTCAGCTCAAGTTTGTTCACGCGCTGGTTCAGACGGTTATAGGCCATAACTGCCGGAATAGCGGCAAAAAGACCAATTGCCGTTGCGATAAGCGCTTCTGCGATACCCGGCGCCACCATTTGCAGCGTCGCTTGTTTTACCGCGCCCAGCGCGATAAAGGCGTGCATGATCCCCCAAACGGTGCCGAACAGACCAATATACGGACTGATAGAGCCGACCGTACCGAGGAACGGGATGTGGGTCTCCAGGGATTCCAGCTCGCGGTTCATCGAAATACGCATCGCGCGCGATGCCCCTTCGACAATCGCTTCCGGCGCATGGCTGTTCGCACGATGCAAACGGGCAAACTCTTTGAAACCGCTGTAGAAAATTTGTTCCGAACCGGTCAGATTATCGCGACGGCCCTGGCTTTCCTGATACAGGCGAGAAAGCTCGATACCGGACCAGAACTTATCTTCAAACGCTTCGGCTTCACGTGACGCCGAGTTAAGGATACGCGTTCTCTGAATAATGATGGCCCAGGAGGCGATGGAAAAACAAACTAAAATCAACATGATAAGTTTAACCAGAAGGCTCGCCTTCAGGAACAAATCAAGGATATTCATCTCAGTCACTGCTTAAACTCCGCGACAATAGACTTGGGAAGCGCACGAGGCTTCATTAAGAGTGGATCAACGCACACGATAAGAACCTCGGCTTCATTCAAAACGACGTTCTCGGCGTTGACGATTCGCTGCGTGAAAACCAGAGTAGCACCGCGCATTGCGGTTATCTCCGTCTGAATTTCGAGCATGTCGTCGAGTCTGGCGGGCGCAAAATACTCGAGAGTCATTTTGCGAACCACAAAGGCAACTCGTTCAGCCAGCAAAACCTGTTGGCTGAAGTGATGATGGCGCAGCATCTCTGTGCGTGCTCTTTCATAGAAAGCGACGTAGCTGGCGTGGTAAACCACACCACCGGCGTCGGTGTCTTCATAATAGACCCGAACCGGCCATCGAAACAGCGTTGTATTCACTTTACATCCCGGTAATGCAACAAAAGGTTAGTGCTTTCAAACTTCGCTACTATACGCGCGGGAATCGTGGTTTGGAATGGGGGAAAGTAAACGAGGAGTAAATTTTTATGGGCTTATGCAAGCCCATATGGTTAACAGAGATTTCTTATTCAAAAGAAGAAAAAGAACAGGCCCAAAACGAGCACAATATCAGCGATAAGCGGACAAAAAATTCCCTGCCAGTGAATGGCGCGCGGACGGAAGCCCACGCCGTGGATAACGCCGGTACAAACCGCCCACATCAGCAGGAAACCGTGCCAAATTTCCAGCTCGCTGGTTTTGGCCGCAAAGCGCGACGGATCCCAGAAGATGCAGCCCGCCAAAGCCAGCGCCATCAATAAGGAAAGCGCCCTTAACGGGCGCTTGTCCATTATCGCATACATATACTTTATCATTCACGTCGCCTCTTTGTTGGCTACGCCTGCTTACCCCAGTCACTTACTTGCGTAAGCTCCTGGGGATTCACAGACTTGCCGCCACGATGCAACCCGAATGATTTCGTATATCGCATCACGATAATACTCATCAGTGTTCTTCTTTACCTGCTTTGGTCGCTTCCACGTGTTCGAGCGCCAGCGCGGTAATCACCCCAAAGGCACAGGCAAGAAGCGTTCCCAAAATCCATGCGAAATACCACATATATAGCTCCTTACCTTAGTACAGCGAATGGGTGTTCTTTTCGATGTCTTCGCGCGTAATGCGACCGAACATTTTCCAGTAACACCAGGTGGTGTAGGCCAGAATAATCGGTACGAAGACAATCGCTACGTAAGTCATCACGTTCAGCGTCAGCTGACTGGAGGTCGCGTCCCACATGGTCAGGCTCGCGTTCATCGCCGTGCTTGACGGCATAATGAACGGGAACATGGCGATACCGGCAGTCAGAATGATGCACGCCAGCGTCAATGAGGAGAACAGAAACGCCCACGCGCCTTTGTCCGCTTTGGTCGAGATGACGGTCAGCAGCGGCAGCGCCACGCCCAGAGCAGGAATCGCCCACAGCGCCGGCATGTTATTAAAGTTCACCATCCACGCACCGGCTTCACGCGCGACTTCTTTGGTCAGCGGGTTAGACGGGCCGGTATGATCCATCACCGATTTCACCACATAACCGTCGATGCCGTAGTAGACCCAAACGCCCGCCAGCGCGAAGCAGACCAGCGTCACCAGCGCCGCTACCGTAGAAACGGAGCGGGTGCGCAGGTGCAGTTCACCCACGGTACGCATCTGCAGGTAGGTCGCGCCCTGCGTCAGGATCATCGCCACGCTGACAATACCGGCCAGCAGGCCAAACGGATTCAGCAGCTGGAAGAAGTTACCGGTGTAGTACAGGCGGAGATATTCATCAACGTGGAACGGAACGCCCTGCAGCAGGTTGCCGAACGCCACGCCAATCACCAGCGGCGGCACGAAGCTGCCGACGAAGATGCCCCAGTCCCACATGTTGCGCCAGCGGTTGTCCTCAATCTTCGAGCGGTAGTCGAAACCCACCGGGCGGAAGAATAAAGACGCCAGCACCAGGATCATGGCTACATAGAAGCCGGAAAACGCGGCGGCGTAGACCATCGGCCAGGCGGCAAACAGCGCGCCGCCGGCGGTAATCAGCCACACCTGGTTTCCATCCCAGTGCGGGGCAATGGCGTTGATCATAATTCGACGCTCGGTGTCGTTACGACCGAGGAAACGGGTGAGCATCCCCACCCCCATGTCGAAGCCATCGGCGACAGCAAAACCAATGAGCAGAATGCCAATCAGCAGCCACCAGATAAAACGCAATACTTCATAATCGATCATTTGACGACTCCTGTCTTAGCGTGCCGACTGAATAGCCGCAGAGGACTGTTCAAAGTGATAGCGACCGGTTTTCAGGCTGCTTGGTCCTTTACGGGCAAACTTGAACATGAGGAACAATTCAGCCACCAGGAACAGCGTGTACAGGCCACAAATCAGCACCATTGAGAAGATCAGGTCGCCTGCGGTCAGCGACGAGTTCGCGACAGCCGTTGGCAGCACCTCACCGATAGCCCAAGGCTGGCGACCATACTCGGCAACAAACCAGCCTGATTCAACGGCAATCCACGGCAGCGGCAGACCATAAAACGCGGCACGCAGCAGCCATTTTTTCTCACCAATGCGGTTGCGAATCACGCTCCAGAAGGAGGCACCGATAATCAACAGCATCAGTACGCCGCACGCCACCATGATACGGAAGGCGAAATATAGCGGCGCAACGGCAGGAATAGAATCCTTGGTCGCCAACGCAATCTGCTCTTCCGTCGCGTCAGAGACGTTGTCGGTATAGCGCTTGAGCAGCAGACCGTAGCCAAGATCTTTCTTCACGTCGTTAAACCGATCGCGCACGGCCTGGTCGGTTGAACCGGCACGCAATTGCTCCAGCAGCGCGTACGCTTTCATCCCGTTACGGATACGCTCTTCGTGCTGAACCATCAGGTCTTTCAGGCCGGTAACCTGTTTATCCACGGAGCGGGTCGCAATGATGCCCAGCGCGTAAGGGATTTGAATCGCGAAGCGGTTCTCCTGCGCCTTCTGGTCAGGAATACCAAACAGGGTAAAGGCCGCCGGAGCAGGCTGAGTTTCCCATTCTGCTTCGATAGCCGCCAGTTTGGTCTTCTGGACGTCTCCCATTTCGTAGCCGGATTCATCACCGAGAACGATAACGGAGAGAATCGCCGCCATACCGAAGCTGGCTGCGATAGCGAAGGAGCGCTTGGCAAAAGCGAAGTCGCGGCCTTTGAGCATATACCAGGAGCTGATGGCAAGAATGAACATCGCGCCAGTCACGTAGCCTGACGCCACGGTATGAACGAACTTAACCTGAGCGACCGGGTTCAGAACCAGCTCGGAGAAGCTGACCATCTCCATACGCATGGTTTCAAAGTTGAAGTCCGACGCAATCGGGTTCTGCATCCAGCCGTTAGCGACAAGGATCCACAGCGCCGACAGGTTGGAGCCCAGCGCCACCAGCCAGGTGACAGCCATGTGCTGAACTTTGCCCAGACGATCCCAACCGAAGAAGAACAGACCTACAAAGGTAGATTCGAGGAAGAAGGCCATCAAACCTTCAATGGCCAGCGGCGCACCGAAGATATCGCCCACGTAGTGAGAGTAGTAAGACCAGTTAGTCCCGAACTGGAACTCCATGGTCAGACCGGTTGCCACACCCAGAGCAAAGTTGATACCAAACAACTTGCCCCAGAACTTGGTCATATCTTTATAAATCTGTTTGCCGGAAAGGACGTAGACCGTTTCCATGATGGCCAGCAGGAACGCCATACCTAGCGTCAGTGGCACAAAAAGGAAGTGGTACATCGCGGTCAAGGCAAACTGTAAGCGCGACAGTTCGACTATATCTAACATCATGACTCCTTGCTCATCGCATGAAGACTCCGAGAGTGAACCCCGTTAGAAAGGGTCACACGCATGCCCCAATACAAATTTATTTGCTTCTTCTCGCTACGCCCGTGTTCTCTTTCAAGAAAACGGAAGCACTGAAAAGTTACAAACATGTTAACAAAACACCCAAATTGATCCCGTGATTATATTACGCTGCAAAACCCTTACAATAAATAGGTTTTTATTGTGATAAATTTGCAGTTTTCGACAGCGATCAATTTATAGCGAAAATACCAGATTTCGGTCAATTTGATCCGCGACAATTTAACTCCTTTTCGCGTTCTTTTCCAAGTTTTAAACATTGATTTAAATCAATTTTCATTTTAAATGTTAATTATGTATACCGTGTACCTCACAGGTAAACGTTAGGTTAACAACATGTTTTTCAACAGTATCATCGGTTACTGAAAATGATAGTCCATTTATTTCGTCGCTAAGAGGAATTTAATGAGATTAACGCTGACCACGTAAATGTGGCTATCAGTCGATAATGCCGCGTAGCTCACAGATTTTTTTTATCAAGTTAATGTCATAAATTTTTTCCTTATTAGATTTATCATTGCGTTTACTTTCGATTAACACAACTGCGCAACTATCTCATTATCAAGTAAATGCAGCGCTGCTCCTCTTTTTTCTTTTGGTGATGCAAAGCGCCCTCCTGTTTCGCGGCATCACTTACATCGCGCTTTTACCCTCGCCATGAGGCGCTTGCCGGCCCCTCTTTCCTCAACAAAAATGAAATATAAAACGCACAAATCACTATTTTATATCTTTAATCTAACAAATCGCCCGCGCCACATATAAAAACCAGCACATAAATTCCGTTACTACGCTCACAGAAAAATTTAAAGAAGTGTATTCATCGCTTATTAGCGAAAGAAAAATCAAGGCGAAATATAAAATAAGACCTTGCTCACAAACATCGCAATATATTTATTATCAGGATTCAAACGGAAATAAACCCAGACAGTGAATTAAAAATTAACCATTTGATATAAAAGAAATTTTTCAAGAAAAATCAAAAACGAGAGTTTTTTGAAAGATATTCTGAAAATAGATCAATTGCTTCCCCTGGGCGAACCACAGACACTCCAGCCCTATTAACAGGCGGCCATCTTCAACGCTGCAAATATTAGAAAGTCGTTTTTATTTTTATACCATCAGCCTTACAGAGGATTACCCATGAAGAAATCAACACTTGTTATTGGCGTCATTGGTGCTGACTGCCATGCAGTAGGCAACAAAGTCCTGGACCGCGTTTTTACTGCCCATGATTTTCGCGTAATCAATCTGGGCGTGATGGTCAGTCAGGATGAATATATTGATGCCGCTATCGAAACCGGTGCGGATGCCATCGTCGTGTCGTCTATTTACGGCCACGGCGACATCGACTGCCTGGGGCTGCGCGAACGCTGCATCGAGCGCGGTATCGGCGACATCCTCCTGTACGTTGGCGGCAACCTGGTGGTGGGTAAACATGATTTTGCCGACGTCGAGGCCAAATTCAAAGAGATGGGTTTCAATCGCGTCTTTGCCCCAAGCCACGATCTGGAAGACGTCTGCCAGCTGATGGCGAACGACATTAACCTGCGCCACGGCGTTGAGCAGCAGTGTCTGGAAGAGGCTATCTGATGCAAACCGTCTCTGTCGATATCGGCTCGACGTGGACCAAAGCGGCCCTCTTCGCACAGGAGGGGGATGAGCTGACGCTGGTAAACCACGTTCTGACCCCGACCACTACCCATCACCTGGCGGAAGGTTTTTTTGCCAGCCTGAACCAGGTGCTTAACGTTGCCGATGCGCGCCTGCTGCTGAACCGCGGTGACGTGACGCTGAAATACTCTTCATCGGCAAAAGGCGGCCTTGCCGTCGCGGCGATGGGGCTGGTGCCGTCTATTACCCTGGAATCAGCGAAAGTCACCGCCCATTCAGCGGGGGCCAAAATAGCCCAATACTACGCCTACAAACTCAACCGTCATGATATCCAGGAGCTGGAAGCCACACCGCCGGATATCCTGCTGTTTACCGGCGGAACCGACGGCGGCGAGGAGAGCTACGGCCTGGCCAACGCCCACGCGCTGGCGGAGTCAAAGCTTGACTGCGCCATTATCTATGCCGGAAACCGCGATATTCAGGACGAGGTTCAGGCCATCCTCGGCCACAAAGATTTGACTACGGTAGACAATATTCTGCCCGACCTCGATCACCCGAATCCGTACGCTGCCCGCAAGGCGATTTGCGATGTCTTCTTATCCCGCATCGTCAAAGGCAAAGGGCTGGACGTTATCGTCGCTGAAACCGGCGAAGAACCGATGCCGACGCCGTGGACCGTCTACGAGCTGGTGAAAACCATCAGCCATTACGACAGCGCGTGGAAAGAGTTCATGCTGATTGACATGGGCGGGGCAACCACCGACGTCTACTCAGCCTGCGCCAACACGCTCTCCCCGGATACCGTTCTGCACGGGGTGCCGGAACCATTTGTGAAACGGACGGTGGAAGGCGATCTCGGCATGCGCGTTTCGGCGGTCGTGGTCGGTGAAAGTACCCGGGAGCTGGTGAACGCGGTGTTTACCCACCAGCCCCAGCGTCTGGAAGCCTTTTACGGCTATTTACGCCATCTGGTCGCGCAGCCGGATTACCTGCCGGCCAACGAGGAAGAAAAATATTTCGACACCGTGCTGGCCGGGCTGTGCGTTGGCTACGCCAGCGAACGCCACGCGGGCACCAAAAAGCAGGTGTGCACCTGCGTGGGCAACGTCGATTTACAGATGGGCCGCGATCTGACCACGGTGCGCAAAGTCGTGGGTTCCGGCGGATGGCTCTCCCGCGCCAGCCGCTTCGACATCCAGAGCTGGCTAAAATATCGCGAACTGGATGACGACGGCCGACGCATTCTCTTACCGACCCGGTTTGACTATTACCGCGATGCAAAAGGCCTGCTTCCGCTGCTGGCAAACGTTGCCAGGCTCTACCCCGAGCTCGCCGCTCGCACCAGCATTCACTGTTTAACCCTATAAATGAAGGCAGCTACGAATGGAACTTCGAAATAAAAAATTAACCCATGACGAATTCATGACCGAGCGGCATCAGGTATTACAGACCTGGCATACCGGCAAGGACGTTGAGCACTTCGAAGATGGTGTGAAGTACCAGCAAACCATTCCTGAGAAAAAACGCTTTTCTCACGCTCTGCTGAAGGCCGACCAGGAAGGTAAAACCCTGAGCCAGCCGCGCGCGGGCGTGGCGCTGATGGATGAACACATTGCGCTGCTCAAAACCCTGCAGGAAGAGTGCGATCTGCTGCCGAGCACCATCGATGCCTATACCCGCCTCAACCGTTATGAAGAAGCGGCGGTCGGGATCCAGAAATCTATCGAAGCGGGAACCTCCAAACTGAACGGTTTGCCGGTGGTTAACCACGGCGTCGCGGCCTGCCGGCGGATGACTGAAGCGCTGGAAAAACCGGTCCAGGTACGCCACGGTACGCCGGACGCGCGTTTGCTGGCGGAAATCTCCATGGCCAGCGGCTTTACCAGCTACGAAGGCGGCGGTATCTCCTACAACATTCCCTATGCCAAGCGCGTCACCCTGGAAAAGTCGATTCGCGACTGGCAGTACTGCGACCGCCTGATGGGCCTGTATGAAGAACACGGTATCCGCATTAACCGCGAACCGTTCGGCCCGCTGACCGGAACCCTGATCCCGCCGTTTATGTCCCACGCGGTGGCGATTATCGAAGGCCTGCTGGCGCTGGAACAGGGCGTCAAGTCGATCACCGTCGGCTACGGCCAGGTCGGCAGCCTGACCCAGGACATCGCAGCCATTCGATCTCTTCGCGAGCTCTCCCACGAGTATTTCGGCAATTACGGTTTCGACGATTATGAGCTGAGTACCGTCTTCCACCAGTGGATGGGCGGCTTTCCGGAAGATGAATCGAAAGCATTCGCCATTATCTCCTGGGGCGCGGCGGTGGCCGGGATGTCCGGCGCCACCAAAGTGATCACCAAGAGCCCGCACGAAGCGTTCGGTATTCCCACCGCGGCGGCCAACGCGCAAGGGCTGAGGGCATCCCGCCAGATGCTCAATATGGTCAGCGATCAGAAATTCCCGCCCTGCGCCGCCGTTGATCAAGAAGTGGAACTGATTAAAAGCGAAGTCCGCGCGGTACTGAAGAAAGTATTCGAGCTGGGCAACGGCGATATCGCCCGCGGTACGGTGCTGGCCTTCGAGGCGGGCGTTCTGGACGTGCCTTTCGCGCCGGCCTCCTGCAACGCGGGCAAAATTCTGCCAGTTCGCGACAATTCCGGCGCTATCCGCGTGCTTGAAGCCGGCGCGGTACCGCTGCCGAAAGACATCCTCGCCCTGCACCATGATTACGTCGCCGAGCGCGCGCAATTTGAAGGACGTAAACCCTCATTCCAGATGGTTGTTGATGACATTAACGCGGTATCCCACAGTAAATTAATAGGAAGACCATAATGAAAATTAAACAGGCCCTTTTCACCGCTGGCTACTCTTCATTCTATTTTGACGATCAGCAGGCGATTAAAAACGGCGCGGGTCATGATGGATTCATTTATACCGGTGCTCCGGTAACGCCAGGCTTCACCTCGGTACGCCAGGCGGGTGAATGCGTGTCCGTCCAGCTGATTCTGGAAAACGGCGCGGTGGCGGTCGGCGACTGTGCCGCCGTACAGTACTCGGGCGCGGGCGGCCGCGACCCGCTGTTCCTGGCGGAGAACTTTATCCCGTTCCTCAACGATCATATTAAACCGCTGCTGGAAGGTCGCGATGTCGATACGTTCCTGCCGAACGCCCGCTTCTTCGACAAGCTGCGCATCGACGGCCATCTGCTGCATACCGCCGTCCGCTACGGTCTTTCCCAGGCGCTGCTTGATGCGACCGCGCTGGCCAGCGGTCGCCTGAAGGCGGAGGTGGTTTGCGACGAATGGCAGCTGCCCTGCATCCCGGAAGCGATTCCGTTATTTGGTCAGAGCGGCGACGATCGCTACATCGCCGTGGACAAAATGATCCTCAAGGGCGTTGACGTCCTGCCGCATGCGTTGATCAACAACGTCGAAGAGAAGCTGGGCCTGAAAGGCGAAAAGCTGCGTGAGTACGTGCGCTGGCTGTCCGATCGCATCCTGAGCCTGCGCGCCAGCCCCCGCTATCGCCCAACGCTGCATATCGACGTATACGGCACCATCGGCCTGATTTTCGATATGGACCCGGTTCGCTGCGCCGACTATATCGCCAGCCTGGAGAAAGAGGCGCAGGGTCTGCCGCTCTATATAGAGGGCCCGGTGGATGCGGGTAACAAACCGGACCAGATCCGCATGCTGACCGCCATTACCAAAGAGCTGACCCGCCTCGGTTCCGGCGTAAAAATTGTCGCCGACGAGTGGTGTAACACCTACCAGGATATTGTTGACTTTACCGATGCCGGCAGCTGCCACATGGTGCAGATCAAAACTCCGGATCTCGGCGGCATTCATAACATCGTGGACGCGGTGCTGTACTGCAACAAACACGCGATGGAAGCCTATCAGGGCGGTACCTGTAACGAAACCGAGATCAGCGCCCGCACCTGCGTTCACGTCGCGCTGGCCGCGCGTCCGATGCGCATGCTGATCAAGCCGGGGATGGGCTTCGACGAAGGTCTCAACATCGTGTTTAACGAAATGAACCGCACCATCGCGCTGTTGCAGGCTAAGGATTAAGAGATGGCTCGTACCTTTAAAATCTTATCGCCGACGGCAATCCTCGGCTACGGCTTCCCGGAAGAGAGCTTTCGTAAAGCCATGGAGGAGTCGCCGGATCTGATTGCCGTTGACGCCGGTTCATCCGATCCCGGCCCCCACTACCTGGGGGCAGGCAAACCCTTTACCGACCGGGCCGGGGTGAAACGCGATCTGCGCTATATGATCGTGGCCGGCGTGAAAAACAATATCCCGGTGGTGATCGGCACCGCCGGAGGATCCGGCGCCGCGCCGCATCTGGAGTGGTGCCGGCAGATAATCCATGAGATTGCGCAGGAAGAACATCTGTCGTTCTCCATGGCGCTGATCCCGTCTGATGTCGATAAAGCGATCGTTCATCAGGCGCTGGATAACGGCAAAATCACCGCCCTGGACTTTGTGCCGGAGCTGACCCACGAGGCCATCGAAGAGAGCACCTATATCGTCGCCCAGATGGGGATCGAACCCTTCCAGCGGGCGCTGAAGGCCGGCGCCCAGGTGGTACTGGGCGGGCGGGCGTACGATCCGGCCTGCTTCGCGGCGCTGCCTATCATGCAGGGCTTTGATGAAGGACTTGCTCTGCACTGCGGCAAGATCCTCGAATGCGCGGCCATTGCCGCCACGCCGGGCTCCGGCTCCGACTGCGCGATGGGGATCATCGACGACAACGGCTTTACGCTGAAGGCGTTCAATCCAAAGCGTAAGTTTACCGAAACGTCCGCGGCGGCGCATACGCTGTACGAGAAGTCCGATCCCTACTTCCTGCCCGGTCCGGGCGGGGTGCTGAACCTGAAAGGATGCACCTTTAAAGCCGTCAACGAGGGCGAGGTTTACGTCAGCGGTTCTCGTCATGAAACGACACCGTACGCGCTGAAGCTGGAAGGCGCGCGGCGGGTCGGCTTCCGCTGCCTGACCATTGCCGGAACGCGCGACCCGATCATGATTGCCGGAATCGATAATATTCTTGAAGAGGTACAGACCAGCGTCGCACGCAACCTCTCCCTGAACGATGACAGCATCCGCATGACCTTCCATCTGTATGGAAAAAACGGCGTGATGGGCAATCACGAGCCGATGAAAACCGCCGGGCATGAACTGGGCATTTTGCTCGATGTGGTTGCGCCGACCCAGGATATCGCCAACAGCGTCTGCTCGCTGGTGCGCTCTACCCTGCTGCACTACGGCTATGAAAACCGCATTGCCACCGCGGGCAACCTCGCCTTCCCGTTCTCGCCGTCCGATATTCAGAGCGGCCCGGTATATGAGTTCTCAATTTATCACCTGATTGAAGCCAGCGACGCGCTGCGCTTTGACTTCCATATCGAACAGGTGACGCCAGAAGGAGTTCAGGCATGAAACAATCCCTATGCTCACTGGCGCAGGTGATCCGTTCCAAAAACGCCGGACCGTACGAACTGGTTTTAGATATTTTATTTAAAACCCGGGAGGATTATCAGCGGGTAAAACGTTCTGAACTATTAACCCCGCAGCTCATTGCTGGTTTATACAACGTGAAGCCTGATTTTATTCATCGTATTGTCTGGTTCGATCCGGCCAACGCGGTAAAAATTGTCATGCCGCGGCATATTATTTCCGGCAACGTCGGAGACAATGATGTTTATGGCGCTCAGCAGCATGCGCCGCTATTAAGTATTGAGTTCGATTTCTAATTCTATATCCAATAGATTTCGAGTTGAGTTGAGGCGGCAACTGAGAGACAAATTCGTCAGGAACGAATTTGAACAGCCGGAGGCTGCCTTCGGTGAGGGACATGGATGTCCCTCATTCATCCCCAGGAGCGTACATCCTTACGTGACTGGGATGAGCAAAAGCAGCCAACAAAAATGCAGCTTGAAAGACAACGGATATAAAAATACAACAACATCCATTGGGGTACAGGATTTCGCTGTATCACTGTATTCCAGACAATTTATGCGGTTGGTCACCACAGGCGTACGTCTGCGCTGTTAGCTGGCGCAGGCGTACGCCGCCCTACACCCCTTCACCGACTAACCCTGTTCCGATGGAGTAAATATGAAAAAAATAAGTTTAACCAAAATGATCATATTAGGCCTGATACTCGGCATGATTGCCGGGGTGATCATTAATAATATGGCATCAGTAGATACAGCAAAATCCTATGCGCAGGATATCTCCATTTTTACCACTATATTTTTACGCCTGGTAAAAATGATTATCGCCCCGCTGGTAATATCCACGCTAGTAGTCGGCATCGCCAAAATGGGCGATGCGAAAACGCTCGGGCGTATATTCTCTAAAACCTTTTTCCTGTTTATTTGCGCCTCGCTGCTGTCGATTGCGCTGGGCCTGGTGATCGTCAATCTGTTCCAGCCAGGCGCGGGGATCAACTTTGTCCCCCACGATGCCGGAGCCGTGGCCGCCGTTCAGTCCGAACCCTTCACGCTGAAAGTGTTTATCTCGCACGCGGTGCCAACCAGCATCGTTGATGCCATGGCGCGCAACGAAATTCTGCAAATCGTGGTGTTCTCCATTTTCCTCGGCTGCAGCCTGGCGGCGATCGGCGAAAAAGCCGAGCCCATTGTGAAGGTGCTCGATTCGCTGGTCCACGTGATGCTGAAGCTAACGGGATACGTGATGCTGTTCGCACCGCTGACCGTTTTCGCCGCCATCTCCGGACTGATTGCCGAACGCGGTCTGGGCGTGATGGTCAGCGCCGGGATCTTTATGGGCGAGTTCTACCTGACGCTGGGCATGCTATGGGCGATCCTCATTGGCCTGTCGACGGTGATTGTCGGACCGTGCATCAGCCGTCTGACCAAAGCGATCCTCGAGCCCGCGCTGCTGGCTTTCACCACATCCAGCTCAGAAGCCGCTTTCCCTGGCACCCTCGATAAGCTGGAAAAATTCGGCGTCTCTTCAAAAATCGCCAGCTTCGTCCTGCCCATCGGTTACTCCTTTAACCTGGTGGGTTCCATGGCCTACTGCTCGTTCGCCACGGTATTTATCGCCCAGGCCTGCAACGTCCATCTCAGCATGGGCGAGCAGATCACCATGCTGCTGATCCTGATGCTGACCTCCAAAGGGATGGCAGGCGTACCGCGCGCGTCAATGGTGGTTATCGCCGCGACGCTGAACCAGTTCAACATTCCGGAAGCGGGCCTGATTCTGCTGATGGGCGTCGATCCGTTCCTCGATATGGGTCGCTCCGCCACCAACGTAATGAGTAACGCCATGGGCGCCGCCATCGTTGGCCGCTGGGAAGGCGAGCATTACGGTGAAGGCTGCCGCGGTACCGCCCCGGTCAAAAAACCGGAACAGGAGCGCCCTGCCAGCGAAACGTCCGAAGTGGCGATGTCCTGACAGCAAAATGGCTATGAGCCCCAGGCCGGATACGTCCGGCCCGGTTCCCTCCAATCATCCCAACAGGACACACCATGAACGTAAAATTTTTCGGTGCCTGCATCTTAACCGCCAGTTTGCTGTTTGGCGCCGCCGCGCAGGCGCAAAGCGGGCCGGACTACGCCAGTATTATCGAGCAGGCGCATCAGAAATATAAGAGCAACCACGATGGTAAAGTCGCCGACTATATCCCTGCTCTGGCGAGCTATAGCCCGGATAATTTCGCCATTACGCTCGCCACGGTCGAAGGCAAAATTTACCAGACCGGCGACGTGAAAAAAGCCTTTCCGATGGAATCCCTGAGCAAAGTCTTCACCCTGGCGCTGGCGATGGAACAGCGCGGGCCGCAGGAGGTGCTGGATAAACTTGGCGCCAATGCCACCGGCCTGCCCTTCAACTCCGGTTTAGCCGTGGAGCTCACGCAAGGCGCGCCAGAGAACCCGTTAGTCAACGCCGGCGCCATGAGTACCGTGAGCCTGATTGCGGCGAAAGACAAAACCGAACGCTGGAACAACATTCTCAACAACCTCAACGCCTGGGCCGATAGTTCGCTGCACGTTAATGAGCCGGTATTTCAATCCGAAATGGAGACCAACCAGCATAACCAGGCGCTGGCGATGCTGATGAATTCATACCACAGCTTTTATGGCGACCCTCAGGAAGCCGTTGAAATCTATACCCGCCAGTGTTCAGTGGATATCACCGTCGAGCAGCTCGCCAAAATGGGGGTCGTACTCGCCAATAAGGGCAAATCGCCGTTCAACGGCAAGCAGTTGCTTAATGAGCGTTACGTCCCGCAAGTGCTGGCGGAAATGGCGATTGCCGGACTGTACGACGGCAGCGGCAAATGGCTCTACACCGTCGGTATCCCGGCGAAATCGGGGGTTGCCGGCGGAATGGTCGCCGTCGTTCCCGGGCAATACGCTATCGCCGTCTACTCCCCTCCGCTGGATGCAGCCGGTAACAGCGTCCGCGCCCAGCAGACCATCGAGTATGTCGCGCATGCGACGCAGGCCAATCTCTTTATAGCGAAATAGTGAGAAGTAAAATGTCGAAACCCTTTGTCTGGCAGGAACTTTTTGTTCAGAGTAACGATAATACCGAATATGAATTACTAACGAATCAACATGTTAAAGTGACAGAGTTAGATGGGGAAGAGGTTATCAAGGTTGCGCCGGAGGCGTTAACATTGCTGGCTCAGCAGGCATTTTATGAGGCTTCATTTTTCCTGCGCGCCGGGCATTTAAAGCAGATCGCCAGCATCCTGCACGACCCGCAGGCCAGCGGCAACGATAAATACGTTGCGCTACAGCTGCTGCGCAACGCCGAAGTCTCAGCAAAAGGCGTGCTGCCAAACTGCCAGGATACCGGGACCGCCACCATCGTCGCGAGCAAAGGCCAGAACGTCTGGACCGGCGGTAACGACGCGGAAGCTCTGAGTCAGGGCATCTACACCACCTTTCAGGAAAACAATTTACGCTATTCGCAAAATGCTCCCCTTGATATGTATACCGAGGTCAACACCCAGACCAACCTGCCCGCGCAGATTGATATCAGCGCGGTGCCGGGCAGTGAATACCGATTCCTCATCGTTAATAAAGGCGGCGGCTCGGCGAACAAAGCCGCGCTATTTCAGGAAACAAAATCTATTCTGCAGCCGGAAAAACTCACCGCCTTTCTGATTGAAAAAATGAAGGCGCTGGGCACCGCCGCCTGCCCGCCGTACCACATCGCCTTTGTCGTGGGGGGCCTGTCGGCGGACCAGGCGTTGAAGGTGGCGAAGCTGGCTTCGACAAAATATTACGACAATCTGCCCACCAGCGGAAACGAACTGGGCCAGGCGTTTCGCGATACGTCGCTGGAAGCAGCGCTGCTCAAAGCCAGCCGCGAGTTCGGCATCGGCGCACAGTTTGGCGGCAAATACTTCGCCCACGACATTCGCGTGATTCGCCTGCCGCGGCACGGCGGCTCCTGCCCTATCGCAATGGCGCTTTCCTGCTCCGCCGACCGGAACATCAAAGCCAAAATCAACAAACACGGCATCTGGCTGGAGAAGCTGGAGCATAATCCGGACAAGTTTATTCCTGATTCTCAGCGTATCGAAAACGGGGCGCAGACCGTTCGACTCGATCTGAACCGGCCGCTGCGCGACATCCTCCGCGAGATGTCAACGCTGCCCGTGGGCACCCGGCTGTCGCTGAGCGGTCCGATTGTCGTCGCCCGCGACATCGCCCATGCCAAAATCAAAGAGCGCCTCGATCACGGCGAGCCGATGCCGGAGTACATGCGCAATCATATCGTTTACTACGCAGGCCCGGCGAAAACGCCGAATAATCTGGCCTGCGGCTCGCTCGGCCCGACCACCGGCGGACGCATGGATGGGTATGTCGATGCTTTTCAGGCGGCAGGCGGTAGTCTAATCATGCTTTCCAAAGGCAATCGCAGCCAGCAGGTAACCGACGCCTGCCATAAACACGGCGGCTTTAATCTCGGCAGTATTGGCGGCGCGGCGGCCCTGCTGGCGCAGCAGTATGTGAAAAGTTTACGCTGCCTTGAGTATCCGGAGCTGGGGATGGAAGCGGTATGGATGATGGAAGTCGACAACCTGCCGGCGTTTGTGCTGGTTGACGATAAGGGTAATAACTTCTTCAGCCAGTTCGAGCAGCAGCATCGCTGCGCAACCTGTCCGGCGGGGCATTAAGGAGGGTTTATGCACGCGCGTGGAAATCCTGACCGCCACCGTCAGCGCCAGCAAAAGCTGAAAACGCAGGTTGATACCCGCGTGGCGGCGGCTACAGAGCAAAAAGGTATTCTGATCGTCTTTACCGGCAACGGTAAAGGCAAATCCACTGCCGCCTTTGGCACCGCAACGCGCGCCGTCGGGCATGGTAAAACCGTCGGCGTCGCGCAGTACATCAAAGGCCAGTGGGATAACGGTGAATACAACACTCTGCAACCGCTCGGCGTAGAGTTTCACATTATGGGGACCGGCTTTACCTGGGAAACGCAAAACCGGGAGGCGGATATTGAAGCGGCGTCGGCCGTCTGGCAGGAAAGCAAGCGGATGCTGGCCGACCCGGGCTACGATCTGGTGGTGCTGGATGAACTCACCTATATGCTGGCGTATCACTATCTGGATCCACAGGAAGTGATTGACGCTATCGTCAATCGTCCGCCTGGGCAGAACGTGATTGTCACCGGCCGCGGCTGCCACGCCCGATTGCTTGAGCTTGCCGATACGGTCAGTGAGTTGCGTCCGGTGAAGCATGCCTTTGACAAGGGCATTCAGGCGCAGGTAGGAATTGACTGGTAGTTTTACCCGGCTCGCGCTGCGCTTAGCCGGGCTACCGGTTCACCGTCGGCTGCGAGCCAGTAGCCCGGACAGGCGCGCCAGCGCCGCCTCCGGGGAATGTGCCCGGCCTGATACATCGGCGCGGTTTCTTCCCGGTGGCGCTGCGCTGACCGGGCTACGGGCTCACAGTTCTCTGCAAAACGCCGTCAGGCAGCCGACACCACCGATTTTTGCAGCAGCCACTCGCGGAATACCTGTAGATGCCGGGATTCCGTTTTATCCTCCTGCCACGTCATAATAAAGCGGTTTCCGGTACGAATCGGCACATCGCAGGGGATCACCATCTCGCCGCTATCCAGGTCATGTTGAATAGCAAAACGCGGCAGCAGCGCAACCCCCAGGTTCGAACGCACCGCCGCAATCAGCATCGAGAGCAGGTCAAAACGCGGACCAATGTTGATCTGAGGGCTGGTGATGTTCGATAACGCAAACCACTCCTGCCAGCCGTGAATTCGCGTGCTTTGATGCAGCAGCGGAAACTCGCTCAGCAGCTCCTCCACCGCCAGCTTCTGCCCGGGTTCGGGCAACAGCCCGCAGCCGCACACCGGCAGAATTTCCTCTTCGAACAGATACTCAACCTCCGCCCACGGAGAGCAAAAATCCTCGCGCATAATGGCGGCATCGTACTCGCGACTAAGAAAATCGCCAATATTCGCCAGCGAATGAATATTAACGATAATGCCCGGATGTAATTTATTAAACTCGCGCAGATTGGGGATTAGCCAGTGGGTGCTAAAGGTAGGGTTGACGGCCAGCTCAAGAACCTGCACCGTCGGTTGCCATGTCATAATCGAATTGGTATCACGCTCCAGTTTGTTAAGCGTTTCCTTAACGATAGTCAAATAATGCTTGCCAGCCGCATTTAAAAAAATCCTTTTTTTAGCATGGTTAAATAATGACGTATGGAGGAAATCCTCCAGCGCCGTGACTTGTCGGAACACGGCGCTTTGTGTTAAAGCCAACTCTTCCGCTGCCCGGGTATAACTTTCGTGGCGAGCCACAACCTCAAAGGTCACCAGTAATTCAGTTTTGGGTATTTTTCCTCTCATAACGTCTTCCATTTACGCCGTGCAAAAATTGTTTAATAGATAAAAAAAGCGCGCAAGGACATCAGATTAGCCCCGAGTGTTATATTTTATTTTACCCTCAGATGTCATTGATCTATTCCATGATTAATGCATACTATAATCGATCAAATAATAACCAATGATACCCAGGCGCTACAATAAACACAATTTAAACAACGTGATTGATGCGCAATTAAAAGCATTAAGTTGTCAATATTTTTTCACGTTAACTTGTTTATTAGCGAAGACATGAAGAGAGCCGATGGGAATTAATTACATGGCCATGGGCATAATTGAAAAATTCCGCGATCGGGCACACATTATGAGTGCTCCAGGAAAAATCTGTATTACCTGAATACGAGGTTAACCGATGCGAGGTGAAGATCTCCAGAGGTTCCGTTCGCGGAACGACTGAGGAGTAGTGCGGTGAGCAGCGCGAAACACCCGGCAAAAGTAGCTGGTTTGCGCAAACTGAAGCTTACGCGCCACGCTGTCTATAGAATTAGCCGGGTCACCGAGCAACTCTCCGGCACGCTGCATTTTCTTCTGATTGACCCACACCTTAAAGTTTACGCCCTGACGCTTTTTAAAAAAACGGCTGAAGTAGTTAGCACTGAGACAAACATGGGCGGCAACAGATTCCAGAGACAGCTCATCATATAAATGTTCATCAATATAGCGCAGAGCAGCCACCAGTTTTATTTCATGCGGCGATTTTTGCGCATAATAAAAAGTGCTCTTTTGTCGCGCCAGGCTCGCACCTTCCTCCTCTGCTTCTTCCACCGCTGAGTAATGACTAACGATGAAATGCAGTAGCCTTATCGCCGCCGAGCGATGATTATTATCGGTTGCCGCTCGATGGTCAAAAATAATATACCCACATATTTTATTGCTCTGAACCAGCGGAAGGGAAAAGAACTCTGCACCCGCATAGCAATCGGGTAAGCGATCGTCTGATCCGTTAATTACCGTCGCCGCCAGCCCCGTTGCCCGGGAAAAAACATCTGCTAACGAGCTAAAAAAAACGATGCGATTATCCATTTTATTTTCCGCCATCTTATTCTCCGTAAGCTTTTGCAAGCAGTTAATATGCAAAATATTGCGGATAAAAAGGATGATGACTGACGCAAAAAATAATCTCATTTAAACAGATGAATATGATCAAAATGCACAACCGTTACGCCGGTTCAGGAAGACGATGCTAAAGAGCGGCCCGCGCTCAGGCGACCAGCGTTCTCAAACTTTAACGAATCTTCACAGAAAGCTGTGAGCATAAATTTCTGGCCGATAAAGAATTAACTATTATATTTCAATTAATTAGGCAAATTTCATGCATTTTCGTGATGTTGCTGTTTGTGAGAATCATCATGTGAATGTGAAATGCCCTCCTGAATAATAGGTTCAATGTGAAAACAACTTGAACGGAGTGGATCCATGGCCGTCACTACTGGCGTTATCGCCGACGATTTTACCGGCGCAACGGATATAGCAAGCTTTATGACTGAACAGGGCTGGCGAGTCGCGCTTCTGCCCGGTATGCCCGATATCACTCAGTGCTGGAACGAAGAGGTTGACGCTATCGTCATCTCTTTGAAGAGCCGCGCTTTACCGGCAGAACAGGCCGTCGCCCAGTCCCTGGCCTGCGCCCGCTGGCTAAGGCAAAACGTCGGCGTCCGCCAGATCTATTTCAAGTATTGCTCAACGTTTGATTCCACGCCGGCGGGCAACATCGGCCCGGTAAGCGATGCGCTGATGAACGACATTCAGGCCCCGCTAATCGTTCACTGCCCCGCCCTGCCGCAAAATGGGCGCACGGTGGTCCACGGCCATCTGTTTGTGAACGGGGTACTGCTTAACGAATCCGGTATGGAAAAACATCCGCTAAATCCGATGACCGATGCCAGCATACCGCGCCTGCTGGCCGCGCAGACGGCCAGCGCGGTTGGGCACATCGCTCTCAATACGATTCGCAGCGGTGTGGAAGCGGTCACTTACGCCTTAGAAGGCTATCAGACTGAAGGGACGCGCCACGTCATTGTCGATACGCTGGATGACACCGATCTCCATACCCTGGCTCAGGCGCTGCAGGAATATCCGCTACTGGCCGGAGGTTCCGGTCTCGGCGGCGCGCTGGCCGCTATCGCTGGCGGTCATCCTGTCGCGTCGCCGCACCGCTTTCCCTCTCCCGTCAGAGCGGTCGTGTTCTCCGGCAGCTGTTCGGCGATGAGTAACCGCCAGGTCAACCGCTATAAAGCCCAGGCGGCATCCTGTTTGCTTGACGTTGCCCGCTGCCTGTCGGATAGCGAAAGCTACAGCGATGAGCTGTCTACCTGGGCGATGGCGCATGTCAGCAACCCGCTCGCACCGCTACTTTATGCCACCCAGCCGCCAGAGGCGCTACAGCGCATTCAGCAGAAATATGGCGAACAGGCCGCCAGCCGGGCAATCGAACGCACTTTCGCCCGGCTGAGCGCCAAACTCCTGGCCGCAGGCATCAATACTTTTATTGTCGCTGGCGGAGAAACCTCCGGCACCGTCGTGGAAGCGCTAGAGGTGAAGCGCCTGGCCGTCGGCAGAGCAATCGCGCCGGGCGTGCCTTGGGTCTTCTCTTCCGGCCTGGCGCTGGCCCTGAAGTCAGGCAATTTTGGCAACGAAGATTTCTTTTTTACGGCCCAGGAGTATCCATCATGAATCCGGTGAGTGAACACCAACTCCGCGAACAACTGGTCCACTATGGGCGCTCTCTGTTTATGCGCGGCTACAGCAGCGGCGGTTCCGGTAATCTCAGCGTGAAGCTAGCGGATGGCGGCTATCTGGTGACCCCAACCAATTCCTGTCTGGGTGAACTGCAGGCCGCCACCCTGAGTCGACTGGATGCCGATGGCGCGCATCTCAGCGGCGATAAGCCGTCCAAAGAGGTCCCTATGCATCTGGCGTGGTACCGCCACCGGCCTTCCTGCGGGGCCGTAGTACATCTGCACTCTCCGTGGCTGACCGCGCTCTCCTGTCTACCGTGCACCACGCCGGAAAACTGCCTGCCGCCGTTAACGCCGTACTACGTGATGCGCGTCGGACGGCTGCCGCTGCTGCCCTATTTCAAACCCGGACACGAGGGCATTGCCAGCGCGCTCAGTGAAATCGCCGCAGACCATACGGCGGCGCTGCTGGCTAACCACGGGCCGGTAGTGAGCGGTCGCTCGCTGCGCGAGGCGGTGTTTAACGCCGAGGAACTGGAAGACAGCGCCCGTATCTGGCTGACCTTAAAACCGCTCGGCTATGTCCCGCTCTCAGAAGCAGCGGTGGCCGAACTCGAACAATCCCGACAGGCCTGAGGTGCGATGATGATCCCGGAACAACGGCGCGACTTTATTTACCGCTACGTGCATGAAAAAAACGCCGCCTCTTTCAATGAACTGGCGGAGTTGATGAGCGTGTCGCATATGACGGTACGCCGCGACATTCAGCTGCTGGAAGAAGAAGGCAAAGTTATCGCCATTAACGGCGGCGTGAAGCTTAATAACCTGCTTAAATCCGAGTTGCCGTGGCGGGAAAAAGCGGAGTTGCATCATGATGTAAAACGCAAAATGGGCCAGCTGGCGGCGATGCTTATCGAGCCGGGTCAAACGCTCTACCTCGATGCCGGCACCTCGTTGTTTGAAGTGGCGAAAGCGGTGGCCGCCAGCCGCTGTTTTAACCTGACGGTCGTCACCAACGACTTTTCCATCAGCCACTACCTGATGGATATGCCGCATATCACGCTCTATCACACCGGCGGCCTGGTGGATCAGCGCAACCGCTCAAGCATTGGCAAAAGCGCCGCCAGCTTTCTTCGCACCATTAATATTGACGTGGCGTTTCTGAGCTCCTCTTCGTGGGATACCGAACGCGGAATGTCAACGCCGAGCGAAGGGAAAGCCTCGGTCAAGGAGGCGGTGCTCACCGTTTCCCGGCGTCGGGTACTGGTCTGCGATAGCAGCAAATTTGGGAAATACGGCATGTTCCATATCTGCGGGCTGGAGCAGTTAACCGATATTGTTTCTGATAACCGGCTACCGGAAGATGCGCAACATACTATTGCCAGCCAGGGCGTGAAGCTGCATCTGGTAGATAGCCGGGAGGGAGAGCATCATGCTGAAGCTCGCGGCTAACCTCGACTGGCTATTTACCGATTTACCGATAGCGGCACGTTTCCAGGCGGCAAAAGCGGCCGGTTTTCACGGCATTGAAGGGCTGTTTCTCTGGCAACACCCGCTAGAACAGCTGCAGGCGGCGCAACGGCAAACGTCTCTTCCGCTGGTGCTGATGAACGCTCCTGCAGGCAACTGGTCTCAGGGTGAACGCGGGCTGGCAGCGCTACCCGGGCGCGAAGAGGAGTTTCATCGCAGTCTGGAGCTGGCTCGTCATTATGCCACGGCGCTGGGCTGCCGCCGGGTTCACGTTATGGCGGGGTTGCGCTGCGACACTCTGACGCATCAGGCCCAGCTTGAGCTCTTGCGCAACAGGCTGCGTATCGCCTGCGATGTGCTGGCTGTCGCGGGAATAGATGTGCTGATTGAACCATTAAACTCGCAGGATATGCCCGGCTATTTTATTGATAGCTTTCCGCTGGCCGCCACAATCATTCACCAGGTTGCCAGGGACAATATCGGTTTACAGTTTGATATTTATCACTGCCAGAAAATTCACGGCAACGTCGCCAAAAATATTGAACGCTATTTTACGCTTATCAAACATATTCAAATTGCTTCTGTTCCTTATCGCCATGAACCTGGGACCGGCGAATTAAATGAAGCATGGTTATTCGATTTTATTAAAAATATGAACTATGAGGGCTGGATTGGTTGTGAATATCAACCGTCAACATCAGGCCCCGAATCATTACGCTGGATAACGCCTTACCTGGAATTTTAATCTCTCTGTACCGGAGGAAAACATGTCGGATACCGTTATTATCTCGCTGGCACCCGTTGCCGCGGATTGCCCTCGAGTCATACCCGAAGAACTGGCGCAGGAAATACTCGCCAGCGTGGAATATGGCGCGGCAATCGTTCATCTGCACGTCCGTGATAAGCAGGGGCGTCTGACGCCGGACACCGTCGATTTTCAGGCCACAATCGACCCTGTAATACGCCACTCAAACCTGATAATTCAGGCCTCTACCGGCGGAGTCTCTTCGCTGTCCATCGCCGAACGCTGCGCGCCGTTGGCCTGCTCAGGGGTGGAGATGGCATCGCTTAACGTCGGCTCCGTTAACCTTGGCGATGCCGTTTACTTTAATCCCGGTCCGGACGTCGAATATTGTGCAAAACAAATCATCACCCATAACATTATTCCCGAGTTTGAAGTTTTCGAAATTGGCATGATTAATAACATCCTTGCTCTGCAGGAAAATATTAAATTCAAAACACCGATGCTGTTTAATATTGTACTGGGGCATCGCGGTAGTACCCCCGCCACGGTTGATGCATTAATTGCCATGCGCAGTATGCTCCCCCGCGAGGCCTTATGGGGAATAACGCATTTTGGCAGAAAGAATTTCGATATTATCGCTGCCGCGGTCGCTATGGGCGCCAGCGAGGTTCGAATTGGCTTTGAGGATAGCTATTATTTAAGCGCGGAAGAAAAAGCCCACAATAACTATCAGCAGGTCGCCAAACTCGCCACCCTGATTCGCAGCATGGATAAGAAAGTCGCCACGCCCGATATTGCGCGGCAAATGTTATCTATTCCACCCCGGCAGCAATAACAACAGAAAGGACATTTCGCTATGACTATGACCACTGTTATTCACAAAACCGGTCTCGGCGTCAGCATCGCCGGCGCCGCCCTGGCGGCGGTAGGTGCGTTGATGCATTCACCCGCGATCTGGCAGCCTGGGCTGGTAATGTTCACCGCCGGTTTTGCGGCGGGAGCAGGATACTGGCCGGGGTTACGCAGTTATCAGTTTACCTTGTGGATCATCGCCGGTTTCGTTGCCGCGATGACCTGGTCTACGGATCTGATCGTCTGGGGCGGCTTTAACATCACCCATAAATGGATTGTTTTCCTGGTCATCCAGGCCACCATGTTCAGCATGGGCACCAAGCTGACGATCCAGGATTTTATCGATGTCGCCAAAATGCCGTGGGCGGTGTTTATCGGTACCTTCTGCCATTTTGTCATTATGCCCCTGCTCGGCCTGACCATTACCCTGGTCTTCAACTTTCCGCCGGAAGTCGCGGTGGGCATCCTGCTGATTGGCGCGTGTCCCAGCGGTCTCTCTTCGACGGTGATGGTTTACATCGCCAACGCTAACCTGGCGCTGGCGGTATCGATAGCGGCGGTTTCAACCCTAGCGGCCACGGTGATGACGCCGCTGTGGGTTAACCTGCTGGCGGGCTCGATGATCGACATTCAGCTGACCGCAATGGTGATGGACGTGGTGAAAATCGTGCTCATTCCTATCGGCGCGGCGATCTTACACGATTACCTGAAAACCTACGCCAGCATACGCGGCCGTCGTATTGTGCAAGGACTGGCCGGACTCGGCGCCCTGTGGCTGCTGTATATGAGCTTCGGAGGCTGGAACACGCTGTTCGCCAGCGCCGGCGCCGAAGCGCAAATGTACGCCGTGGTTGTCAACTTCGTGGCTGGCGGTCTCGTCTGGGCGCTGTTTTACAACTGGCTGTACGGTCGCGTTGAGGGTATTAAGAAAATCATGCCGACCATCTCGATGATAGGGATTATTTTCTTCACGACCACCGCCGCCGCCGCGGGACGCGACAACCTGGTGCAGGTCGGCTTCCTGCTCTGTTTCGCCATGCTGATGCATAACCTCGGCGGTTTCCTGATTGGCTATCTGATGAGTCGCTGGATCTTCCGCATGGACGTACAGTCCGCCCGTACCGTGGCCTTTGAAGTCGGACTGCAAAACGGCGGAATGGCATCGGGGCTTGCCGCCGCGATGGGCAAGCTGGCAACGGTGGGCCTTGCTTCCGCGGTGATGACTCCGCTTGGCAACGTCAGCGGCTCGCTGCTGGCGAACTACTGGCGCAAAAAGGACGCCCGACAGGCGCAGGCCGCCGCGAAAAATCCCGCTCAATCCGTTTCTGAACATCTTTCAAAAGGATAATCACCATGACGACTCTCACTCTGAAGCAGGCTTTACGCGCCGTAGCGTTCGCGCTTGACCTCGCTGACTCCTGCTATACAAAGCGCCCGCTAAGCGTAGCGGTGTGCGACGCCAGCGGGGAACTGCTCAGCTTCGCACGCATGGACAATGCCAAATTGTTAACCATTGAACTTACTCAGCGCAAGGCGCGTACCAGCAGTCGCCTCGGCTGTACCACCCTGGCATTTTTACAGCGCCTGCAAAAAGAGCAGCTGGACATCAGTTACTTTGCCGATCCGCGTTTTACCGCCCTGCCCGGCGGGATCCCGCTTCTGTACGACGGGAAATGTCTCGGCGCCGTCGCGGTAGGCGGCCTATCGGCACAGGAAGATCACGACGCGGCGCTGGCCGTCGCGGAAAATTTGCTCGAGGAGATTACCCAATGAAAAAGATCGCTATGTTGCACACCAGTTCAGCGACGCTCGCGATGATGCAGCAGCTGATTGCCGATATCATGCCGGAAGTGGAAGTCATGCATCTGGTGGAAGAATCCATGATCAAGCAGGTCATGAAGGCCGGAGGGGTAACGCCGAATATTGCCGCCCGCATCGCCGACTACGTGCATATTGCCGAAAAAGCGGACTGCGATATTTTTATTACCGCCTGCTCTTCTATTGGCACGGCGGTGGAACAGTGCCAGTTTCTGACGCCGCTCCAGCTCGCCCGTATTGACAGCGCGATGGTCAAAGAAGCGATTGAAAAAGGTGAGCGTATCGCCGTGCTGGCAACCGTAGCGACCACGCTAAAGCCGACGTTGGATTACGTCCAGCGCAAAATACAGGAGAGCGGTAAGCCGCGCGCCGTTACCCCCATATTAATGGAAGAGGCCTTTCACGCGCTGCTGGCAGGAGAGATGGATACCCATGACCGGATTGTCGCCGACGGGCTAAAAACCGCGTTTAGCCAGGCGGATGTGGTCATGCTGGCACAGGCCTCAATGGCCCGGGTATTACAGCAGCTACCCACTCCGCCGGTTCCGGTCTTGACCTCGCCAGAAAGCGGAATTCGTTGGCTGAAAGCACTGGCGGAAAGCTGAGTTACGGGCAAAAAAAAAGGCCATCATCAGATGGCCAACCATGTCGAAATTGGACCAGCCCTTAACCATGCAGAAAGTCAGGGCTGTTTTTTTACTTATTACTTAATTACGGTTTTCAGCGCTTCGCCGATATCGGCCAGGCTGCGAACGGTCTTCACGCCTGCGGCTTCCAGCGCCGCGAATTTCTCGTCCGCAGTGCCTTTGCCGCCCGCGATGATGGCGCCCGCGTGACCCATACGTTTGCCTTTCGGCGCGGTCACGCCGGCAATGTAGCCGACAACCGGTTTGGTCACGTGATCTTTGATATAAGCGGCCGCTTCTTCTTCCGCGCTACCGCCGATCTCACCGATCATCACAATCGCTTCGGTCTGCGGGTCTTCCTGGAACAGCTTCAGGATATCGATGAAGTTAGATCCCGGGATCGGGTCGCCGCCGATGCCCACGCAGGTGGACTGGCCGAAGCCGTAGTCGGTGGTCTGCTTAACCGCTTCATAGGTCAGGGTACCGGAGCGGGAAACGATGCCCACTTTACCCGGCTGGTGAATGTGGCCCGGCATGATGCCGATTTTGCATTCGCCTGGGGTGATCACGCCCGGGCAGTTCGGCCCGATCATGCGCACGCCCGCTTCGTCCAGCTTCACCTTCACGGTCAGCATATCCAGCGTCGGGATACCTTCGGTGATGGTGATAATCAGTTTAATGCCCGCATCGATAGCTTCCAGGATGGAGTCTTTGCAGAACGGCGCCGGAACGTAGATCACGGATGCGGTTGCACCGGTCGCTTCTACCGCTTCGCGCACGGTGTTGAACACCGGCAGGCCCAGATGAGTGGTACCGCCTTTGCCCGGCGTTACGCCGCCAACCATTTGCGTACCGTAAGCAATGGCTTGTTCAGAGTGGAATGTACCCTGGCTACCAGTGAAGCCCTGGCAGATAACCTTGGTATCTTTATTAATTAAAACGGACATTATTTCCCCTCCACTGCGGCAACAACCTGCTGAGCTGCATCCGTCAGACTTTTCGCTGCAATAATATTCAGGCCGCTGTCAGCCAGTTTCTTCGCGCCCAGTTCGGCGTTGTTACCTTCCAGACGAACCACTACCGGGACATTAACGCCCACTTCGGCTACCGCGCCGATGATGCCGTCGGCAATCAGGTCGCAGCGTACGATACCGCCGAAGATGTTAACCAGAACCGCTTTTACGTTGTCATCAGAGAGGATGATTTTGAACGCTTCGGTGACGCGCTCTTTGGTAGCGCCGCCGCCAACGTCAAGGAAGTTAGCCGGTTCGCCGCCGTGCAGCTTAACGATGTCCATGGTGCCCATCGCCAGGCCCGCGCCGTTCACCATGCAACCGATGTTGCCGTCCAGCGCGACGTAGTTCAGTTCCCACTGCGCCGCCTGAGCTTCACGCGGATCTTCCTGAGACTGATCGCGCATTTCGCGCAGATCCGGCTGGCGGAACAGCGCGTTGCCGTCAGCGCCCAGTTTACCATCGAGGCAAATCAGGTCGCCCTGCCTGGTGATCACCAGCGGGTTGATTTCGATCAGCGCCAGGTCGCGCTCAAGGAAAATGGTCGCCAGACCCATAAAGATTTTGGTGAACTGCTGAACCTGTTTTCCTTCCAGACCCAGTTTGAACGCCAGTTCACGGCCCTGGTAAGGCATCGGACCCGCCAGCGGATCGATGGCGATTTTGTGGATCAGGTGCGGGGTCTCTTCCGCCACTTTTTCGATTTCCACGCCGCCTTCGGTAGAGGCCATGAAGACCACACGACGGGAGCTACGGTCAACGACCGCGCCGAGGTACAGCTCTTTATCGATATCGGTCGCCGCTTCCACCAGGATCTGGTTAACCGGCTGGCCGTTTGCATCTGTCTGGTAGGTCACCAGGCGTTTGCCCAGCCAGTGTTCAGCAAATGCGCGAATGTCTTCTTTGCTCTTAACTACTTTCACACCGCCCGCTTTGCCGCGGCCACCAGCGTGAACCTGACATTTCACTACCCACGGACCCGCGCCGATTTTTGAAGCGGCTTCTTCTGCTTCACGCGGAGTAGTACAGGCATAACCCACCGGCGCCGGTAAGCCATAGCGGGCAAAGAGTTGTTTTGCCTGATATTCATGTAAGTTCATGTGTTCAGTCCATCCTTCAGGGAATAATTATAAACCTGTAGGCCTGATAACGGCGCTAGCGCGTGTTATCCGGCCTACGGTAGGTAATACTCTTGCTGACTACACGTCCAGCAGCAGACGAGTAGGGTCTTCCAGCAGCTCTTTAATCGCGACCAGATAGCCTACCGATTCACGTCCGTCGATCAGACGATGGTCGTAGGAGAGCGCCAGGTACATCATCGGCAGAATTTCGACCTTACCATTCACCGCCATCGGACGATCTTTAATGGCATGCATTCCGAGAATCGCGCTCTGCGGCGGGTTGATGATCGGCGTGGACATCAGAGAACCGAATACGCCGCCGTTGGTAATGGTGAAGTTACCGCCGGTCAGGTCGTCTACGGTCAGCTTGCCGTCGCGGCCTTTTACGGCCAGCTCTTTAATTTTCTTCTCAATATCCGCCATGCCCAGCAGGTCGACATCGCGCAGAACCGGGGTCACCAGGCCGCGCGGCGTGGAGACCGCCATGCTGACGTCAAAATAGTTGTGGTACACCACGTCATCGCCATCGATAGAGGCGTTCACTTCCGGATAGCGTTTCAGCGCTTCAACCACCGCCTTCACGTAGAAGGACATAAAGCCCAGACGGATACCGTGACGTTTTTCAAACGCGTCACCATACTGCTTACGCAGATCCATAATCGGCTTCATGTTGACTTCGTTGAAGGTGGTCAGCATGGCGGTAGAGTTTTTCGCTTCCAGCAGACGCTCGGCAACGCGTTTGCGCAGACGAGTCATCGGCACGCGTTTTTCAGAACGGTGGCCCAGCTGCGGAGCCGGAGCAGCAGCAGCGGGGGCCGCCGCCGGGGCTGGAGCTTTTGCCGGAGCGTTCGCCAGATGTTTCTCTACGTCTTCGCGGGTCAGGCGGCCGCCAACGCCGGTGCCTTTAATGGCCGCCGCGTCGAGGCTATGTTCCGCGAGCAGACGGCGAATCGCCGGGCTCAGCGCATCGTTGTTCTGTTCTTCCAGAGAAGCCTGCTGGCGCTGGGCCGGAGTAGACTCTTTGGCATCGGCTTTCGCGCCGGACTCTTTGCCCGCACTGTTGCCTTCACGCAGGCGGCCGAGGATCTGACGAGAAAGCACGGTGGCGCCTTCGTCTTCAATGACCGCGTCCAGAATGCCATCCGCTGAAGCCGGTACTTCCAGTACCACTTTGTCAGTTTCGATTTCTACCAGCACTTCGTCACGAACAACCGCATCGCCCGGTTTTTTATGCCAGGTGGCAACCGTTGCGTCAGCTACGGACTCAGGCAGGTCGGGAACCAGAATATCTACGCTACTCATTATGTATCCTTTAATTAATCGACGTTCAGCGCGTCATTGACCAGATCTTGTTGCTGTTTCTGGTGAACGGACAGGTATCCTACCGCCGGAGAGGCGGAGGCCGGGCGGCCTGCATAACGCAGAGAGGCCCCAAACGGAATCACTTCACGGAAGTGATGCTGGCTGCAGTACCACGCGCCCTGGTTGAGCGGTTCTTCCTGGCACCAGACAAAATCATGCACGTGCGCATACGGTTTCAGCGCTTCCTGTACCGCCTGGTGCGGGAACGGGTAGAGCTGCTCTATGCGAACGATAGCGACATCTTTTTGCTCTTTCTTGCGGCGCTGTTCCAGCAGGTCGTAGTAAACCTTACCAGAGCACAGCACAACACGCTTCACGGCTTTCGGGTCGAGATCGTCGATTTCACCGATTGCCGGCTGGAAGGTGCCGTTAGCCAGTTCGTCCATGCTCGACACCGCCAGCGGGTGACGCAGCAGCGATTTCGGCGACATCACGATCAGCGGGCGACGCATACCGCGCAGCGCCTGACGACGCAGCATATGGTAAACCTGCGCTGGCGTGGACGGTACGCAAACCTGCATGTTCTGCTCGGCGCAGAGCTGCAGGTAGCGTTCCAGACGCGCGGAGGAGTGCTCCGGCCCCTGACCTTCATAGCCGTGCGGCAGCAGCATCACCAGACCGCACATACGGCCCCACTTCTGCTCGCCGGAGCTGATGAACTGGTCGATAACCACCTGCGCGCCGTTAGCGAAGTCGCCGAACTGCGCTTCCCAGATGGTCAGGGTGCGCGGTTCCGCGGTAGCGTAGCCGTATTCAAACGCCAGTACCGCCTCTTCCGACAGTACGGAGTCCCAGACTTTGAAATGGCCCTGGCCGTTGTGGACGTGCTGCAGCGGCGTATAGGTTGAACCATTTTTCTGGTTATGGATCACCGCATGGCGGTGGAAGAAGGTCCCGCGCCCGGAGTCTTCGCCGGACAAACGCACCGAAATGCCTTCATCTACCAGCGTAGCGTAGGCGAGGTTTTCCGCGCCGCCCCAGTCGAACAGCTTCTCACCGGCGGCCATTGCCTGACGATCGCCGTAGATTTTCGCGACACGCGACTGCATCTCAACGGCTTCCGGCACCGTACTGATGCGTTTCGCCAGCTCCTGCAGACGCTTAGGTTCAACTTTGTCCGGGTAGCTCTCATCCCACTCGTGGTTAAGGTACGGGGACCAGGTAAAGGAGTGCATGTTCATCGGACGCCACTCCTGCACCACACATTCGCCAGCATCCAGCGCGTCGCGGTAGAGGTTCACCTGCTCGGTAGCGTCTTCCAGCGTCGCGACTTTGTCGGCTTCCAGCTTGTCAGCGTAGATTTTGCGCGGGGTCGGATGCTTTTTGATTTTCTGGTACATCAGCGGCTGGGTCGCGCTCGGCTCGTCGGCTTCGTTGTGGCCGTGACGGCGGTAGCACACCAGGTCGATGAAGACATCGCGTTTGAAGGTATTACGGAAATCCAGCGCCAGGCGGGTCACGAAAGCCACGGCTTCCGGGTCATCGGCGTTGACGTGGAAAATCGGCGACTGAACCATCTTACCGATGTCGGTGCAGTACGGGGTAGAACGCGCATCCAGCGGGTTGGAGGTAGTGAAGCCAACCTGGTTGTTGATAACGATGCGTACGGTACCGCCCACTTCGTAACCACGCGCTTTGGACATGTTCAGGGTTTCCTGAACCACGCCCTGGCCGGTAACCGCGGCGTCGCCGTGAATAGTGATCGGCAACACTTTGTTGCTGCTCGGTTCGTCAAGACGATCGAGACGCGCGCGTACGGAGCCGATAACCACCGGGCTGACGATTTCCAGGTGCGACGGGTTAAACGCCAGCGCCAGGTGCACCAGACCGCCTTCGGTTTCCATATCGGACGAGAAGCCCATGTGGTACTTCACGTCACCGGTACCGAGGTGCTCTTTATGTTTTCCGGCGAATTCGTCGAACAGGTCCTGCGGTTTTTTACCCAGCACGTTGACCAGTACGTTCAGACGACCGCGGTGCGCCATGCCCAGCACCACTTCGCGGGTGCCGCTCTTACCCGCGTGGCGGATAATCTCTTTGAGCATCGGGATCAGCGCATCGCCGCCTTCCAGCGAGAAGCGTTTAGCGCCCGGGAATTTCGCGCCGAGGTAGCGCTCCAGGCCTTCCGCCGCGGTCAGCTCGCTGAGGAAGCGCTTTTTCTCTTCGGCGCTAAAGCTCGCTTTGCCCGCTACCGACTCGATACGCTGCTGGATCCAGCGTTTTTCTTCGGTAGAGGTAATGTGCATATATTCCGCGCCAATGGAGCCGCAATAGGTCTGCTTCAGGGCGGAGATCAGATCGCCCAGCTTCATCGTGTCTTTACCGATGGCAAAAGAGCCTACGTTATAGATCTCCTGGAAATCGGCCTCGGTCAGATCGTGGTAAGCCGGATCGAGATCCGCCACTCTCTCTTGCTGCCAAAGTCCCAGCGGATCGAGATTCGCATGCTGGTGACCGCGGAAGCGGTATGCGTTGATGAGCTGCAGGACTTTAACCTGCTTCACATTGGTGTCAGGGTCGGAAATCGAAGAAGTGTAACGCGAGGCATCCTTCGCCAGGCGGCGGAAATAATCACGCGTTTTGGAATGAAATTGATCCGGTTTGACTCCGGTGCCAGGTAACTGCTGGAACATAGAACGCCAGTTGGCGTCAACAGAGTCAGGATCGGTTAAGAAGTCTTCATAGAGCTGTTCTATCCAGCTCTGGTTCGAACCAGAGAGGTAAGAAGAGTCCAGCCAGGCTTTCATTGCGCCGTTCTGCATCGTGATCCCTTAAGCATTTATATGCTTATTTCGCCGTAGAAACTACCACGCACAGAAGTTGTACGTGCCGGGGTTCACTTGTTGCGGATGAGTTGTGGTTTCGTCCGCTAAGGAACCTTTAAAAACTGCCATTAATCTTCGGCGTTCAGGCTGCGGTTGCGTTAGCTGCCTTCACTTACCCCGGTCACATAGTTCACTATGCTCCCGGGGATGCGTTCAGTTGCCGCCTTACCTCGCTCTGAACGCCTTGATTACTGGTACATATTTGGCGGTTTTTAAAGATTTCCTGCCATCCCCTTCATACTTCAAGTTACATGTGCGTTGGCTTTCCTCACTCACCCCAGTCACTTACTTGAGTAAGCTCCTGGGGATTCGCGGCGTCGCCGCGTGACTCGGCCTTCGGCCTCGCCCCTACGGGGCCAGCGCAAACGCTGTTCAAAACGGCTAGCCGTTTTGTCCTGTAACTCGAATTATTTAGGGTATTCATTTCCCGGCGGCGCGAACGCTGCCGGGGCTACTGCTTTTGGTAGCCCGGATAAGCGCTAGCGCCATCCGGGACAGACCGGGTTACTTATGCACTGCGCTGCAGCAGCATCGACTTAATATGGCCGATGGCGCGCGTCGGGTTCAGCCCCTTAGGACACACACTGACGCAGTTCATAATGCTGTGACAGCGGAATACGCTGAAAGCATCGCTCAGCCCTTCGAGGCGCTCGCTGGTTTCGGTATCGCGGCTGTCGATCAGGAAGCGATACGCGGCCAGCAGGCCTGCCGGGCCGATAAACTTGTCCGGGTTCCACCAGAACGACGGGCAAGACGTTGAACAACATGCGCAGAGAATACACTCGTACAGACCATCGAGTTTCTCACGCTGCTCTGGCGACTGCAGATGCTCGCGAGCCGGAGGATTTTGCCCATTATTCAACAAGTAAGGCTTAATCTTCTCATATTGTGCATAGAATTGCCCCATGTCTACCACCAAATCACGGATAACCGGTAATCCTGGCAGCGGACGGATAACAATTTTCTTGCCCGGCTGATTCAGCGCGGAGATCGGCGTGATGCACGCCAGACCATTTTTCCCGTTCATGTTAAGACCGTCAGAACCACATACCCCTTCACGGCAGGAGCGGCGGAACGACAGCGACGGATCTTTCTCTTTCAGCTGGATTAACGCATCCAGCAGCATCATGTCACGACCTTCTTCCGCTTCGAGGGTGTAGTCCTGCATGCGCGGAGCATCGTCTACGTCCGGGTTATAACGATAAACTGAAAACTCGAGTTTCATATTCCTGTCTCCGCATTAATAAGTACGAATCTTCGGCGGGAATGCCGGACGCAGCTTCGGTTCCATATTGACGCTACGACGCGTCATGGATTCCGACTCTGGCAGATACAGGGAATGGCACAGCCAGTTTTCATCATCACGATCCGGGAAGTCGAAACGGCTATGCGCGCCGCGGCTTTCGGTACGGTAGTTCGCAGACATTGCAGTGGCGTAAGCGGTTTCCATCAGGTTATCCAGCTCCAGACACTCAACGCGCTGGGTGTTGAACTCGCTGGAAGTATCGTCCAGACGAGCGTTTTTCAGACGCTCGCGGATCGCTTTCAGCTGCTCAAGGCCCTTCGCCATCGCGTCCCCTTCGCGGAATACCGAGAAGTTATGCTGCATACACTCTTGCAGCGCTTTGCGGATTTCGACCGGATCTTCACCATTGCGGTTGCCGTTCCAGCGGTTCAGACGTTCCAG
The DNA here is from genome assembly GCF_015601345.1 of Klebsiella sp. BDA134-6. Lineage (NCBI taxonomy): Bacteria > Pseudomonadati > Pseudomonadota > Gammaproteobacteria > Enterobacterales > Enterobacteriaceae > Klebsiella > Klebsiella sp. BDA134-6. Next base: position 1,762,551 of record NZ_CP064784.1, on the reverse strand, counting down.
CGAAGCGTCGATCTCGTCATCCGTCGCGTCGCGCAGTACGCCCTGCTCGGCGATAGATTCTTGCAGGTGCAGACCCACCGCGCGACCAAAGACCACCAGGTCAAGCAGCGAGTTGCCGCCCAGACGGTTCGCGCCGTGTACCGATACGCAGGCGATTTCGCCTACCGCGAACAGCCCCGGAATCACCACGTCTTCGCCCTGCTCGTTGACGGTCAGCGCCTGGCCACTCACTTTGGTCGGAATACCGCCCATCATATAGTGGCAAGTCGGGATAACCGGAATCGGCTCTTTCACCGGGTCGACGTGAGCAAAGGTACGAGAGAGTTCCAGAATACCCGGCAGACGGGATTCGAGAACCTCTTTACCCAGATGGTCAAGCTTCAGCTTGGCGTGCGGGCCCCAAGGACCGTCGCAGCCGCGACCTTCACGGATTTCGATCATGATGGAACGCGCCACCACGTCACGACCCGCCAGGTCTTTCGCATTCGGCGCATAACGCTCCATAAAGCGCTCGCCGTGTTTATTCAGCAGATAGCCGCCTTCACCGCGGCAGCCTTCTGTCACCAGAACGCCCGCGCCGGCGATACCGGTCGGGTGGAACTGCCACATTTCCATATCCTGCACCGGAACGCCGGCACGGATCGCCATACCCACGCCGTCGCCGGTATTGATATGAGCATTGGTGGTGGACTGGTAAATACGGCCTGCGCCGCCGGTCGCCAGCACGGTGGCGCGGGCTTTAAAGTAAACCACTTCACCCGTTTCGATACACAGAGCGGTACAACCGACCACCGCGCCATCGGCGTTTTTCACCAGATCCAGCGCGTACCACTCGGAGAAAATAGTGGTATGGTTTTTCAGGTTCTGCTGATAAAGGGTGTGCAGCAGGGCGTGACCGGTACGGTCAGCCGCCGCAGCGGTACGTGCCGCCTGCTCGCCGCCGAAGTTTTTCGACTGGCCGCCGAACGGACGCTGATAAATCGTGCCATTTTCGAGACGGGAGAACGGCAGCCCCATATGGTCCAGCTCCAGAATCGCTTCCGGGCCGGTTTTACACATATATTCGATGGCGTCCTGATCGCCAATGTAGTCCGACCCCTTAACGGTGTCGTACATATGCCATTCCCAGTTATCTTCATGGGTATTACCGAGCGCGACGGTGATCCCGCCCTGCGCGGAAACGGTATGGGAACGGGTCGGGAAAACTTTGGAGAGCAGCGCACAGGTCTGGCCGCTCTGGGAAATCTGCAGCGCCGCGCGCATACCTGCGCCACCGGCACCGATCACAACTGCATCAAATTCTCTGACAGGCAATTTCATTACACACCCCACACCACAACAAATCCATAAAGAACGTAAGCCACCAGCGCAACAACGATCAGCAGTTGCAGAATTAAGCGTACAGCCAGTGGTTTAACGTAGTCCGTTAACACCTGCCACATCCCAATCCAGGCGTGGATCAGAATGGAAACGAGAGCCAGCAGGGTGAAGACTTTAGTGAACGCGGAGGAGAAAAAGCCCGTCCAGACTTCCCATGAAATTTCACCGGTGGTGGCAAAGAAGCCCACCATATAGATGATGTAGAGGGTCAGAACGATAGCGGTAGCGCGGACCAGAATAAAGTCATGTACGCCGTTGCGTCCTAGTGCTGAGGCGTTGCTTACCATACGAGGACTCCTGCGAGAAGTGAAAGCACGACAGTAATAACAAAAGAAATTTTGGCGGAGCGTGTCCCTACTTCGAGGGTTTCTTCAAGATAGCCAAAATCCATCAGCAGGTGGCGGATACCGACTACCGCGTGATACGCCAGCGCGGTCAGGATGCCCCACATGATGAACTTCACAAAGAAGCTATCCATAATGGATGCCGCAGTGAGAAAACCTTCGGGAGAGGAAAGGCTGGTGCCCAGCAGCCAAAGCAGAATCCCGACCGCCACGAAGGTGATCACTCCGGATACGCGATGGAGAATGGACGCTATCGCCGTGATTGGGAACCGGATCGTTTGCAGATCCAGATTGACAGGTCTTTGTTTTTTCACATTTCTTACCATGAATAACGCCCACATGCTGTTCTTATTGTTTCCTTCCTCCGGTCTGCTTGCGGGTCAGACAGCGTCCTTATCTATAACTAAAAGTCATGTTAAAACGCCTTTCCAGGAGTTAAAGCGTGACAAAATAACGCTGGGTGGCTCGGGATTGCAGGGTGTTCCGGAGACCTGGCGGCAGTATAGGCCGTTCACAAAATCATTACAATTAACCTACATATAGTTTGTCGGGTTTTCTCCCGAACAGTGATCAATGTCACGATAACAACATATTTTTAATTTTTAATCATCTGATTTGACAAATATTAAACATTATTGTTACAACCATTACCAGATAAATGCAATAATACGCAAAAGTTATGGGGTCACTCTTTTACCTGAGAATAAGTTATGCAACAGTGAGAGAGTATTGACCGATGTAATCAGGACAGTTATTAGTGGTATATAGTTTTATAATATTCGGGCTGCTAAAACGCTGATTTGCTGTTGTTTCATCGTAGGCTGAAGACGTACCATCAAGCGCCCTTGCTCTGTACCCTGCCCTTTTCGCGACGCAGAGCGATGTGCAACATAACAAACTGGTAACGTCATCTGCTACGGGCCGAATGCAAATCCACCACCCGGCAGTCTTAAGCAATAAAGGCGCTAAGGAGACCATAAATGTCTGATGCTAAAGCAAAAATCACCCTGGGTGGTGATACTGCTATCGAACTGGATGTGCTAAAGGGCACGCTCGGTCAGGATGTTATTGATATTCGTAGTCTTGGTTCAAAAGGCGTATTTACTTTTGACCCTGGTTTCACCTCAACCGCATCCTGCGAATCTAAAATCACCTTTATCGACGGTGATGAAGGTATCCTGCTGCACCGCGGTTTTCCGATCGATCAGTTAGCAACCGACTCCAACTATCTGGAAGTATGCTACATCCTGCTGAACGGTGAGAAGCCGACTCAGGCCCAGTACGACGAATTCAAAACAATCGTTACTCGCCACACTATGATTCACGAACAGATTACCCGTCTGTTCCACGCGTTCCGCCGCGATTCACATCCGATGGCCGTTATGTGCGGTATCACCGGCGCGCTGGCCGCGTTCTATCACGATTCGCTGGATGTGAATAACCCACGCCATCGCGATATCGCCGCATTCCGCCTGCTCTCCAAGATGCCGACGATGGCGGCAATGTGTTACAAATATTCTATCGGTCAGCCTTTCGTTTATCCGCGCAACGACCTCTCCTACGCGGGTAACTTCCTGAATATGATGTTCTCCACGCCGTGTGAAAAATATGAAGTGAACCCGATTCTGGAACGCGCGATGGACCGTATCCTGATCCTGCACGCCGACCACGAACAAAACGCTTCGACCTCCACCGTGCGTACCGCCGGCTCTTCCGGCGCGAACCCGTTTGCCTGCATCGCAGCGGGCATTGCCTCCCTGTGGGGACCGGCGCACGGCGGCGCCAACGAAGCGGCGCTGAAGATGCTCGAAGAGATCAGCTCCGTTGAACACATTCCGGAATTCGTTCGTCGCGCGAAAGACAAAAACGACTCTTTCCGCCTGATGGGCTTTGGCCACCGGGTGTACAAAAACTACGACCCGCGCGCCACCGTTATGCGTGAAACCTGCCATGAAGTGCTGAAAGAGCTGGGCACCAAAGACGATCTGCTGGAAGTGGCTATGGAGCTTGAGCACATCGCGCTTAACGACCCGTACTTCATTGAGAAGAAACTTTACCCTAACGTCGATTTCTACTCCGGTATCATCCTCAAAGCGATGGGCATCCCATCCTCCATGTTTACCGTTATCTTCGCGATGGCGCGTACCGTGGGCTGGATTGCGCACTGGAACGAAATGCACAGCGACGGCATGAAAATAGCCCGTCCGCGTCAGCTGTATACCGGCTACGAAAAGCGCGATTTCAAAAACGATATCGCCCGCTAGGTCGGCTATCGCTACGACAAAAAACGCGCCTTCTGGCGCGTTTTTTTATTGCTGACATCCCGGACACCAGTAAAACGGCCGCGACGACAGCATGGTCCTCTCGATAATTCCGCCGCAGCGCTCGCAGGCCTCCCCTTCGCGATGAAAAACCTTAAAGCGAAACAGCGCGCCGTGGTGCTTATTCTCCTCCACCACACCGCGGGTGTTGTAGGACAAGCGCGGGATCTCCAGCAGCGCCTGCGCCAGCGCATCGAGCTGTTTCTCATCCAGTTCAGAGGCTTTATGCCGCCCGGTCAGCCCCACCTGCCAGAGGATCTCCACCCGCAGATAGTTGCCTAATCCGGCAAGAAACGCCTGATCCAGCAGCAGACCGGAGAACTGGCGGTTACGGAATTTCGCCGTCAGCAGCCGCGCTTTGACCTGTTCAACGCTAAGGCGCATATCAAGTACATCCGGCCCGACCCGCAGCAAAAACGGATGGCGGGCGAGCTGCTCGGGCGTCAGCATCTCAATCTCAGAGGCGCTATAGAGCAAAATCGCCTTGCGCGCGGTCTGCAGCCTAACGCGGAGAACGCGCGTCGTTTCAGGCTGCGACCCCGCGTCCACCACCCGCCAGACGCCGTAAAGTTGATTGTGGCTATACAGCGTTAGCCCGCCGGAGAAGTGGGTCAGCAGCGCCTTACCGCGAGTTTCAATGTGCGTCACTCGCTGGCCGACCAACTGAGATTGATAATGTTGTAACTGCGGAAAGGCGAACCACGCCCCGGTTAGGGGTTCGCCTTTAATCGCCGCTTCCAGGCTATCCGCCGCGCGGCGAATTTCCGGACCTTCCGGCATAATCTTATCCTTATGTTAATGCGTTGCGCCGCCGCCGACTTTCACGTCTCCGTCCTGCTGCAGGGCAACGGCGATAGCCGTTTCCAGCGCCGCACGCACCGTGTCTACCGCCATACTCGCTTCGCCAGGGTGAGCCGCAGCCTGCTCCGGCAAATACGGAATATGGATAAAGCCGCCCTTCGCGCCGCTGCCGTTACGCAGGCTATGCAGCAGGCCATACATCACGTGATTACAGACAAACGTTCCCGCCGTCTGCGATACCGACGCCGGGATACCTTTGCTCCGCAGGGCGGTCACGATCGCTTTGATCGGCAGCGTGCTAAAGTACGCCGCCGGGCCTCCGGCAACGATCGGCACATCGATCGGCTGCTGGCCTTTATTGTCCGGGATCCGCGCATCATCGACGTTGATCGCCACGCGTTCAACGGTGATATCGACGCGACCGCCCGCCTGGCCAATCGCCAGCGTTAAGACAGGTTTCAGCTCCTCCAGCGCGGCGTTCAGCGCCGTCAGGGCTTCGCCAAAGACGCACGGCAGCTGCCGCGCCACCACCGGCTGCCCGGCGATGATAGCGCCGTCCAGCCGCTTTACCACTTCCCACGAAGGGTTAACCGCTTCGCCGCCAAACGGTTCAAAACCGGTAATCAGTACGCCAGCCATGATCCCTCCTTACAGGAACATCAGGAAATAGAGCAAAAATACGTTCACGATAAGCAGCATAACGCCGGTCGGCACCTGGGCTTTGATCACCGCATTTTTATCCGGCAGCTCCAGCAGCGCGGCCGGGACGATATTGAAGTTCGCCGCCATTGGGGTCATCAGGGTCCCGCAGTAGCCTGAGAACATGCCAATTGCCGCCATCACCGCCGGGTTACCGCCGTGCTGCAGCACCAGAATCGGGATCCCGACACCCGCCGTCACGATGGGAAACGCGGCGAAAGCGTTGCCCATCACCATCGTCAGCAGCGCCATACCCAGGGTATAGACGGCCACGGCGATAAACCGGCTGTCTACCGCCAGATAGTGCTGGGTCAGCCAGGAGATGCTATTGCCGACGCCCGCGGCGGTAAACAGCAGCCCGAGCACCGCGAGGATCTGCGGCAAAATAAACGCCCAGCCCACTGAATCCAGCAGGCGACGAGCTTCCTGCAACGGCTGCGCCGCGGTTTCATGGGTCATGCGGATAGCCATCACCAGGCCGAGCAGCGTACCTGCGGTCATTGAAAACAGCGTGATCAGCGTGGCGTGATTGCCCGGACCAAAGATAGCGACCTGCAGCGAGGGGAGATTATTAAACAGCAGCACGCCGATCACCGTCACCACCGGTATCGCCAGCGCCGGGAAAAACAGCCGGTTGCCAAGACGCGCGGCGCTGGCGGTACGTTCTTCCTGCGAGCGCTGATGATAGCGGCCGAGGCGCACGCCGCCAAAACCGGCGATCAGCGCCAGTACCACCACCACCACGCCAACGCCGATATTGACGGTGCGCTTGTCGCCAACCAGCTCATAGGTCCAGTCGCCAAACAGAAACACCAGACCATACAGTCCCCAGAACAGGCCGGTTGTCAGCCTGCGCGGATTGGCCTTATCGCGCCATGACATCACTGCTACCAACAGTAGGACAACGCCCGCCAACCAGTACAGCCAGGTTTGCTGAAAATTCATGCTGCACCGCCTTTCGCCTGACCGGCGTTAACCTTGTCCAGCTCGCGCTGGAGATGACGGTCGAGGCGCCACAGGCGGGCGGAGTGGATCAGGAAGGCGCATACCGCCGTGGGTATCCCCCACAGGGCAATATGCAGCGGCTCAGTCTGAATGCCCCCCGACTCCAGCATAAAGTTATGCATAAAGATAATCGCCCCGAAGGCAACGAATATATCTTCCCCGAAGAACAGGCCAACGTTATCGGTCGCCGCCGACATCGCGCGTAGACGATAGCGGACCTCTCCAGGCAAGGCGCCAAAGTTTTTCTCCGCCGCCCCTTCCGCCATCGGCGCCAGTAGCGGGCGCACCATTTGCGGATGTCCGCCCAGGCTGGTGAGGCCCATCGCCGCGGTTACTTCACGCACGAACAGATAGACGATAAGCAAACGACCGGCAGTGGCGCTGCGGATCTTCGCGATCCACGTCTGCGCGCGCTCTTTCAGGCCGTGCCGCTCCAGCAGGCCAATCACCGCCAGCGGCAGCAGAAGAATAAACGGCAGGTTGCGGGTATTGAGAAATCCTTCGCCCAGCTTCTCCAGAATGGTCGCGATCGGCATATGCGCCGTCAGACCCGTGATGATCCCGGAGACAATAACCACCAGCACCGGGTTGAAACGCAGAACAAATCCGACCACGATCGCGGCAATACCGATCAGTGGCCAGAGAGATAATGACTCTCCCATAATTACATCCTGTATGTTGTTGTGAGTTGTTGTCTAATGTTAATTGATTGATAATATTGTTTTTATTCTTCTACTTCCGCACTGACCTGTATATTGCGTCCGGCAAACGCCGCGCGCAGACGGCGTGCAAAATCCAGCGCGTGCTCGCCGTCACCGTGTAGGCAGACGGTTTCCGCCACTACGTGCGCCCATTCGCCGGTGATACTGCGCACCCGGCTGTGCTGCACCATTTCCAGAGTTTGCGCCAACGACTGTTCTTCGCTTTCGATCAGCGCGCCAGCCTGGGTGCGCGGCACCAGGCTGCCGTCCGCCAGATAACCGCGGTCGGCGAAGACCTCCTGACGAGTTGTCAGCTGATAACGTTGCCCGGCGCGAATCAGCTCGCTGCCCGCCAGGCCAACCAGCACCAGACCCGCGTCAACGTCATATACCGCTTTGGCGATAGCGTCGGCAAGCTGCGGATCTTTTGCCGCCTGGTTATACAGCATACCGTGCGGCTTGACGTGCCGCAGCTCGCCGCCCTGCGCGCGCACCATCGCCGCCAGCGCGCCAACCTGATACAGCGTTTGCGCATAAACCGTCTCCGGCGGCAGCTGCATCGCCGTACGGCCGAAATTTTCCCGGTCGGGAAAGCTGGGGTGCGCGCCCACCGCGACGCCATATTTCAGCGCTTCGCGAACGCACTGCAGCATCATCAGCGCATCGCCCGCATGGAAACCGCAGGCGATATTGGCGGAAGAGACCAGCTGCAGCAGCGCGCTATCGTTGGCGCAGCCTTCGCCGAGATCGGCGTTTAAATCAATCTTCATCGTTAAGTCTCCATGCCAGTTGTTCAAAGTAACGTTGCCTGTCGGCGCGCGCTTTCAGCGCTTCCTCCAGGGAACAGGGAACAAAGTGGATCGGTTGTCCCAGCGGGATCTGCGCCAACTGATACATGTCGGCTTCGATGATGGTCGCAATCCGCGGATAGCCGCCGGTGGTCTGCGCGTCGTTCATCAGTACGATGGGCTGGCCGTTATGCGGAACCTGCACCACCCCGGGCAGCAGACCGTGGGACAGCATCTCGCGATCGGTCGTTCGCTTCAGCGGTTGCCCCTGCAGGCGGTAGCCCATGCGATTGCTCTGCGGGCTAAGCTGCCAAGGCGAGCGCCAGAAGGCGTCCTGCGACACGCTATCGAACTCCTGGTGCTCCGGCCCGGGCAGCGCGCGGATGCGGTTGCCGATGGGCAGCTGCTTCACGCCGCGCGGCCCGCGGAACTGCTTATCCGATTTCCCCAGCTTCAACCGGTCGCCGTCCTGTAGGCGTCGCCCTTCCAGGCCGCCAATCCCCACTTTCAGGTCAGTGCTGCGCGAACCCAGCACCTTCGGTACCGCAATTCCCCCCGCCACCGCCAGGTAGCTGCGCACGCCGTGCTGGGGATTCTTGAGCACCAGATGCTGCCCGGCCTTGACCGCCGTTCGCCAGCCCACCCATACCGGCTCGCCATCGAGCTTCGCCTCGCAGGCGGCGCCGGTCAGCGCAAACCAGCCGTTACGCTCAAACTGAATATCCACCTGGCCCAGCGTTATCTCCAGCGCCGCGGCGTTGGCGCCGTTCCCCACCAGCAGATTAGCGGTGACCAGCGCCGGCTTATCCATAGCGCCGCAGCGGCTGATGCCCAGTTGACGCAACCCTTCACGCCCACCGTCCTGCACCGAGGTATACATTCCGGCGCGGATAATTTTTAACATACGCCCTCCTTTTGCGGCACAAAACGCACCCGGTCGCCGGAACGCAGCAACACCGGCTCCTTGCGCTTCGGATCAAACAGCGCCAGCGGTGTACGCCCCAGCAACTGCCACCCACCGGGCGTCGCCAGCGGATAAATTCCGGTTTGCGCCCCGCCGATACCGACGGACCCTGCGGGCACCAGCAGGCGCGGCTCCGCCCGTCTCGGCATCGCCAGCTGCTCCGGCAGGCCGCCGAAATATGGGAAGCCCGGCTGGAAGCCGAGGAACCACACCACGTACTCCACCGACGAATGCAGCTCAACCACCTGCTTCTCGCTCAAGCCGCTATGGCGGGCAACTTCCCCCAGATCCGGTCCGTATTCGCCGCCATAAACCACCGGGACCGAAACCTGCCGCGACTCCGGTTCGAGCGTATCGCACTCCTCCCACCAGAGCTGCAGGCGTTCAATCGCATCCCACGCCGTCTGCTGCGGATTACGCAATATCACGGTAATGTTGTTCATGCCCGGGATGGCTTCCACCACCTCAGTATGGCCTACCAGACGCTGGGCTAACCGCCAGATCCGCTTCTGACTTTCCAGCGATACCGGCGGCTCAAGCTCCAGTACCACTGCCGTTTCACCTAACAAATAACAACGCGCTCGCTGCACTTTTGCCTCCGTTCATCAGGCCGGGTTCGGGATATCAATAAACGTGACGTCCAGTTCGGTATTTTCCGTTAGCCATTCGCTTAACGCGCGAATTCCGCCGCGCTCGGTAGCATGGTGCCCGGCAGCGTAAAAATGCAGCCCCTGCTCGCGCGCCGAGTGGATGGTTTGCTCTGAAACCTCACCGGTAATAAATGCGTCGACGCCAAAGCGGGCGGCGCTGTCGATAAAGCTCTGGCCGCCGCCGGTGCACCACGCCACGCGGACGACTTTGTCCGGCCCGGTGTCGCCGCACCACAGCGGTTTGCGTCCCAGCCGCGCTTCAATCCACGAAGCCAACTCCAGGCCCGATACCGCCATTGACAGTTCGCCCCACGGCACCAGCGGCTCGATTTCGCCCATCACGTTGATGCCGAGCAGCGACGCCAACTGGGCGTTATTGCCCAGTTCCGGGTGGGCATCAAGCGGCAGGTGCCAGCCGTAGAGGTTAATGTCGTTAGCCAGCAGCGTTTTGAGGCGATTGCGCTTCATGCCGCGGATCACCGGCGATTCACCTTTCCAGAAATAGCCGTGATGGACAATCACCGCATCGGCCTCCAGGCGCACAGCTTCATCCAGCAGCGCCTGGCTGGCGGTTACGCCGGTGACGATTTTTTGTATCGTCTCGCGCCCTTCCACCTGGAGCCCATTGGGGGCGTAATCACTGATGGCCGCGCTGTTCAGCTTTTCATTAATCAGTTGTTCCAGTTCACTATTTTTCATTGCCGCTCCACCAGGTCATTATTCTATGCAGAGGGATAACATAACGGTATCCGCCCGGTCAGTCGATAGTTCTGCCGCTTCGCCGTCCATTTTGACTTTTCGCGAAATCCCGCAATTTGTCTACTCCCTCCAGCGCGCATTCGTGTATATTTATGCACTATTACAGCATATTAAATAACCAGAAAGCCTATAACGCCATGAATATCACTAGTTGATAGTTATTCATGCAGAAAAATCGACTTTCTTTTTTTATGGCAGGACAAAGCATTACATGAACACACAATCCTCACAGCCGCGGGCGATTTATTACGTCGTCGCGCTGCAAATCTGGGAATACTTCAGCTTTTACGGCATGCGCGCGCTGCTGATTCTTTATCTCACCAATCAGCTCAAGTATGACGATAATCATGCTTATGCGCTGTTCAGCGCCTACTGTTCTTTAGTCTACGTTACGCCGATTCTCGGCGGCTTCCTGGCGGATAAGCTGCTGGGCAACCGCATGGCGGTGATGCTCGGCGCGCTGTTGATGGCCATCGGCCATCTGGTGCTCGGCGCGAGCGAAATCGCCCCCATCTTTCTCTACCTGTCGCTGGCGATTATTGTCTGCGGCTACGGGCTGTTTAAATCCAACGTCAGCTGCCTTCTCGGCGAACTGTATGAACCCACCGACCCGCGCCGCGACGGCGGTTTTTCGCTGATGTACGCGGCGGGCAACGTCGGGTCTATCATTGCGCCAATCGCCTGCGGCTACGTGCAGGAGGAGTACAGCTGGGCGATGGGCTTTGCGCTGGCGGCGGTAGGCATGATCGCCGGGCTGGTCATTTTCCTCAGCGGCAACCGCCATTTCCGCCATACCCGGGGCGTCAATCGCGAAGCGCTGCGGGCGCGGAGCTTTGTTTTACCAAACTGGGGCTGGCTGCTGGTGCTGCTGATCGCCGCGCCGCTGCTAATCACCGTGCTGTTCTGGCAGGAGTGGTCGGTCTATGCGCTGATTGTGGCGACAGTTATCGGTCTGGCGGTACTGACGCGGATCTACCTGCGCGCGGAGACCGCCGGGCAGCGTAAAGATCTGCGGCTGATTATGGTGCTCACCTGCTTCAGTCTACTGTTCTGGGCCTTTGCGCAGCAGGGTGGCAGCTCCATCAGCCTGTACATCGACCGTTTCGTTAATCGGCATTTTATGGGTTATGAAATACCGACCGCGATGTTCCAGTCGGTCAACGCCTTTGCGGTGATGCTCTGCGGAGTGGTGCTGGCGTGGCTGGTGAAAGAGAATATCAACGGCAACCGTACCGTACGTATCTGGGGCAAATTCGCGCTGGGCCTCGGCCTGATGAGCGCCGGGTTCTGCATCCTGACCCTCAGCGCCCGCTGGTCAGCCGCCTATGGCCACTCCTCGATGCCGCTGATGGTATTAGGTCTGGCGGTGATGGGCTTTGCCGAACTATTTATCGACCCGGTAGCGATGTCGCAAATCACCCGCATTCAGATCCCCGGCGTGACCGGCGTGCTGACCGGCATTTATATGCTGCTCTCCGGCGCTATCGCCAACTATCTGGCGGGGGTGATTGCCGACCAGACCTCGCAGGGGTCGTTCGACGCCGCCGGGGCCATCAACTACTCGATTAACGCCTACATTGAGGTGTTCAGCCAGATAACCTGGGGCGCGCTAGCCTGCGTCGGCCTGGTGCTGGCGATCTGGCTGTATCACTCCGTTAAGATCAGGGCTCGTCGCCTGGCGATGGAGTCTTAAGTTCTCTGGCGGCCTCCCAGGCCGCCAGCGTCTCCAGCCGCGCCTGCTTGTGGTCAACAATCGGGCGCGGATAATCCAGCCTTACGCCCTGCTTTTCCGCCCACAGCCACGGTTGATGCACCGCTTTCTCTGGCACTCCGGCCAGCTCCGGCAGCCAGTGACGAATAAACCGCCCCGCTTTATCGAAGCGTTCTCCCTGGGTCGTCGGGTTAAAAATACGAAAATAGGGCGCGGCATCGGTACCCGTGGATGCCGCCCACTGCCAGCCGCCGTTATTCGCCGCCAGATCGCCATCAATAAGCTGTTCGATAAAGTAGCGCTCGCCCAGCCGCCAGTCGATACGCAGATCTTTAACCAGGAAGCTGGCGACAATCATCCTCAGGCGGTTATGCATCCAGCCGGTCGCATTGAGCTGACGCATCGCGGCGTCAACAATCGGGAAGCCGGTCTGTCCGCGCTGCCAGGCCTGAAACGCGGATTTATCATCCAACCACGCCACGTTATCGGTCCAGTCGATAAAAGGGCGACCTTTACACAAGTTTGGGTAGTAAACCATCAGATGACGGTAAAACTCGCGCCAGATAAGCTCGTTGAGCCATACCGCCCCGGCTTCGCCATCCAGCGCCCGCGCCTGCTCAACCAGCAAACGGTGCAGACACTGGCGCGGCGAGAGCGCGCCCACCGCCAGGCATGGCGACAGCCGGCTGGTTCCTTCGACGGCGGGAAGATCGCGCTGCTGTTCATAATCGGCCGCTTTTTGCTGGCAAAAACCGCGGAGCCGGGCGATAGCGCTTTTTTCATCCGCGGCGAACAGCTCGCCGTCGAAGGGCGTCTGCGGATAGTCTATTTTCACATCAGACACGGCAGCGATGGGGCCACACGCGCGAGCTTTCGGCGCGGCGACGCACTCGGGCAGCGCTTCCTGTAAACGGCGAAGAAAGGCATTTTTAAACGGCGTAAACACCTTATACATTTCGCGATTGCCGGTCAGTACGCTGCCTGGCGGCAGTAGGACGCTGTCATCAAAACCCTGACAAGTCACTCCGGTCAGGGTTTTTTCCACCGCGGCATCGCGCTGGCGTTCGTTAATTTCGTACTGATAGTTGTAAAACAGATGTGTGACCTGCTGCTGTCCGCAGAAGCTGGCGAGCAGTTTTACGCTGGCGGCAAAATCTTCCGCCTGTTCAACGTGCAGCGGGATCCCCTTTTCCGCCAGCGCCGCTTGCAGGCTGTGAAGATGGCTAACGATAAATGCCGCCTGGCGCGCCGCCATACCGTGCTGGCGCCATTGCCCTGGCGTGGCGATAAACAACCCCAGCACCCTTGCATGGGGGTCGCGGCAGGCGGCAGCGAGCGCCAGATTATCGTGCATGCGCAAATCCGCGCGAAACCAGACCAGATGGGTGGCCATAACATTCCTTTCATCATTAAAATGGATATATACGACGTCTAAACAGCTATCCCCCCGGCTTAGCCTGCGGGAGGTTAATAAGTGTAAGCCACTCCGGGCAAAAAAAAACCGCCGGATAAACCGGCGGCGTGATTGATAACAAAATTCTTAGGCGCAGCGCCTGCGCTTCAGCAGGCTTAGCCGTTCGGCCATCTGCAAAGGTTAATAAAAATCTGCGGAGGCCTTTTCCGCCTGCGCCATCCATACCGGCTGTTCGCTGGTTTTTGCCCACACACGGTGCAGCCAGCTGTAAAAACGCGCGCGGTCTTTCCAGAACAGCATTACCGGCAGCGCCAGCACGCCAGCCGTCACGGCGAAAGCGCGACGCGCAAAGATGATATGAGCAGGATAAGTTTTGTACAACGCCATAATTTCTCTCCCCTTTGTCAGGCCGGCAAGCAAAGCCGGAAAAGTTACAATGTTTCTCTGCTTAAAATAGTACCGCTTTGGCTGTAATTTTACTACTCATCCGACCACTAAAAAGCACCTATTTAGCCTTTATTTACATTCATCCGGTAACTCAGTTACAAAAAAGTTAAATTAATACTAACCATTAGTTAAATTGTGGGCTTGGTATTTTTATATTTTTTTTACACCCCCGTCGCTGATTTTTGCGAAATCTTTGCGCCCGACTGCCTATTCTCCTCGTAAATCGAAAATACACCCGGAGGTGGATTGTGACTGCAGGCGTAATCGCTGGCGTAGCGCTGGTGTTCCTGTTGCTGGTTTATCTGGTTTATGCCCTGACACACGCGGAGGCATTCTGATGGCCGCTCAAGGATTTTTGCTCATCGCGAGCTTTATTCTGCTATTGATGATCCTGGCTCGTCCGCTGGGCACGGCGCTGGCGACGATGATCAATGATGTCCCGCTACCGGGCCTGGCCGGTATCGAACGCGGTTTATGGCGGGCGGCGGGCATTCGTTCGCAGGAGATGAACTGGTATCAATACTTATTCGCTATCCTGCTGTTTAACGCGCTGGGTCTGGCGGCGCTGTTCGCGCTGCTGATGTTCCAGGGTTCGCTGCCGCTTAACCCGCAGCATCTGCCCGGTCTGTCATGGGATCTGGCGCTGAATACGGCAGTGAGCTTTGTCAGCAACACCAACTGGCAGGCCTATGCCGGTGAAGCCACCATGAGTAGCCTTAGCCAGATGGCCGGGCTGGCGGTGCAAAACTTCCTCTCCGCCGCCACCGGCATCGCGGTGATCTTTGCCCTCACCCGCGCTTACGCCCGGCAGAAGGTCAGCACCCTGGGTAACGCCTGGGTCGATCTGACCCGCATTACTCTCTGGCTGCTGCTGCCCATTTCGCTGCTGATTGCGCTGTTCTTTATTCAGCAGGGCGTACCGCAGAGTTTTGCGCCTAATCAGGGATTTACCTCCCTTGAAGGCGTACGCCAGATGCTGCCGATGGGGCCGGTGGCCTCGCAGGAAGCGATAAAAATGCTGGGGACCAACGGCGGCGGTTTCTTCAACGCCAACTCGGCGCATCCGTTTGAAAACCCCACCGCGCTGACCAACCTGGTCCAGATGCTGGCGATCTTTCTCATCCCGGCGGCGCTGTGCTTCGCCTTCGGCGAGGTGGTGGGCGACCGCCGTCAGGGACGCGCGATTCTGTGGGCGATGGCGCTGATCTTCATCGTCTGCGTGGCGGTAGTGATGTGGGCGGAGACGCGCGGTAACCCGCATCTGCTGAGCCTTGGCGCCGATAGCAGCCTGAATATGGAAGGCAAAGAGAGCCGGTTCGGCATTCTCGCCAGCAGCCTGTTCGCCGTGGTCACCACCGCCGCGTCCTGCGGCGCGGTCAACGCCATGCATGACTCCTTTACCGCCCTGGGCGGGATGGTGCCGATGTGGCTGATGCAGATAGGTGAAGTGGTCTTCGGCGGCGTGGGCTCTGGCCTGTACGGCATGCTGCTGTTCGTCATGCTGGCGGTCTTCATCGCCGGTCTGATGATTGGCCGCACCCCGGAATACCTCGGCAAAAAGATCGACGTCCGCGAAATGAAAATGATCGCGCTGGCGATCCTCGTAACCCCGACGCTGGTGCTGCTCGGCACGGCGCTGGCAATGATGACCGAGGCCGGGCGCGCGGGTATGTTCAACCCCGGACCGCACGGCTTTAGCGAAGTGCTGTACGCCGTCACCTCCGCTGCCAACAACAACGGCAGCGCCTTTGGCGGCCTGAGCGCGGCGACGCCGTTCTGGAACCTGCTGCTGGCGTTCTGCATGCTGGTTGGCCGCTTCGCGGTCATTGTCCCGGTGATGGCCATTGCCGGTTCGCTGGTGACCAAGAAAATACAGCCCGCCGGCAGCGGTACGCTCGCCACCCACGACGCGCTGTTTATCGGCCTGCTAATTGGCACCGTACTGCTGGTGGGCGCCCTGACCTTTATTCCCGCGCTGGCACTCGGCCCGCTGGCGGAACACTTTTCCTTACTTTAAGCGATTGCGGAGCAACCTGTTATGAGTCGCAAATCATTAGCCCTGCTGGAGCCGACGCTGGTGCGCCAGGCGCTGCTGGACGCCGTGAAAAAACTGAGTCCTGCCGTACAGTGGCGTAACCCGGTGATGTTTATCGTCTGGATCGGCAGCCTGCTGACCACCCTGCTCGCTATCGCCATGGCGAGCGGGCATATCGCCGGCAGCGCCGGTTTTACCGCCGCCATTAGTCTCTGGCTGTGGTTCACCGTCCTGTTCGCCAATTTCGCCGAAGCGATGGCCGAAGGCCGCAGTAAAGCGCAGGCCAACAGCCTGAAGGGGGTCAAAAAGACCGCCTTTGCCCGTAAGCTGCGCGCGCCGCAGCACGATGCGCAAATTGACCACGTGCCCGCTGAAGATCTGCGTAAAGGCGACGTGGTGCTGGTCGAAGCCGGAGATATTATTCCCTGCGACGGCGAAGTTATCGAAGGCGGCGCATCGGTGGATGAAAGCGCCATTACCGGCGAATCCGCGCCGGTTATCCGTGAGTCCGGGGGCGACTTCGCCTCGGTGACCGGCGGGACGCGTATCCTCTCCGACTGGCTGGTGATCCGCTGCAGCGTCAATCCCGGCGAAACCTTCCTTGACCGGATGATCGCCATGGTTGAAGGCGCCCAGCGCCGCAAGACGCCGAATGAAATCGCCCTGACGATCCTGCTTATCGCCCTGACCCTGGTGTTCCTGCTGGCCACCGCCACCATCTGGCCCTTCTCCGCCTGGAGCGGTAACGCGGTCAGCGTGACGGTACTGGTGGCGCTGCTGGTGTGCCTGATCCCCACCACTATCGGCGGTCTGCTGTCGGCGATCGGCGTCGCCGGGATGAGCCGCATGCTCGGCGCGAACGTGATTGCCACCAGCGGACGCGCGGTTGAAGCGGCGGGCGATGTCGACGTTCTGCTGCTGGATAAAACCGGCACCATTACTCTCGGCAACCGCCAGGCTTCAGCGTTCCTGCCCGCGCAGGGCGTGGAAGAGAAAACCCTTGCCGACGCCGCCCAGCTGTCGTCGCTGGCCGATGAAACGCCGGAAGGCCGCAGCATCGTGGTGCTGGCAAAACAGCGCTTTAATCTGCGCGAGCGCGATCTGCAATCGCTGCACGCCACCTTCGTGCCATTTACCGCCCAGACCCGGATGAGCGGGATTAACATTGACCAGCGAATGATCCGCAAAGGTTCTGTGGATGCCATTCGCCGCCACGTTGAGGCTAACGGCGGCCACTTCCCGGCCGATGTCGATAAACAGGTTGAAGAGGTGGCGCGTCTTGGCGCCACGCCGCTGGTGGTCGCCGAAGGCGAGCGGGTGCTGGGGATTATTTCGCTAAAAGATATCGTCAAAGGCGGCATCAAAGAGCGTTTTGCCCAGCTGCGTAAAATGGGGATTAAAACGGTGATGATCACCGGCGATAACCGCCTGACCGCCGCCGCTATCGCCGCGGAAGCGGGCGTGGACGACTTTCTCGCCGAAGCGACGCCGGAGGCCAAGCTGGCGCTGATCCGCCAGTATCAATCGGAAGGACGGCTGGTAGCGATGACCGGCGACGGTACCAACGATGCCCCGGCGCTGGCGCAGGCCGACGTCGCGGTCGCGATGAACTCCGGTACCCAGGCGGCGAAAGAGGCGGGTAATATGGTGGATCTGGACTCCAACCCCACCAAACTGATCGAGGTCGTGCATATCGGTAAACAAATGCTGATGACCCGCGGTTCATTAACCACCTTCAGTATCGCCAACGACGTGGCGAAGTACTTTGCCATTATTCCGGCCGCCTTTGCCGCGGTCTATCCGCCGCTCGCGATGCTTAACGTGATGCATCTGCATTCGCCTTCTTCGGCGATCCTGAGCGCGGTGATTTTTAATGCGCTGATCATCATCTTCCTGATCCCGCTGGCGCTGAAGGGGGTGAGCTATAAGCCGCTGACGGCTTCGGCGATGCTGCGCCGCAACCTGTGGGTCTATGGCCTGGGCGGACTGCTGGTGCCGTTTATCGGTATCAAAGCGATCGACCTGTTACTGACCCTGACCGGGCTGATGTGAGGAAAAAACCATGTCATTGATTCGTCCTGCTGTTGTGCTGTTTATTCTGTTAACGCTGCTTACCGGCGGCGTCTATCCACTATTAACCACCGCGCTAGGGCAGTGGTGGTTCCCGCAGCAGGCCAACGGCTCGCTGCTAAGGATTGACGGCGAAGTGCGCGGTTCAAGCCTTATCGGGCAGAACTTTACCGCGCCGGGCTATTTCCAGGGGCGCCCTTCCGCCACGGCGGAGATGCCGGATAATCCGTTGGCATCCGGCGGCAGCAACCTCGCCGCCAGCAATCCGGCGCTGGATAAAGCCATCAGCGAACGAGTGCAGGCCCTGCGCGCCGCCAACCCGGACGCCACGCCCAGGGTTCCGGTGGAGCTGGTCACCGCCTCGGCGAGCGGACTGGATTACAGTCTGACCCCGTCCGCCGCCCTGTGGCAGGCGCCGCGCGTCGCCAAAGCCCGGCAGCTGAGCGTGGAGCAGGTCACGCAGCTGGTCAACGAGGCAACGCAAAAACCGTTGCTCAGCTTTCTCGGCCAACCTGTGGTAAATATACTGCAGCTGAATATGTCGCTGGATGCCCTGAAGGATAAGTGAAATGAGTGACGAGCCGCTGCGTCCGGACCCTGACCGCCTGCTGCAACACACCGCCGCCCCGCATCGCGGTAAGCTAAAGGTTTTTTTTGGCGCCTGCGCAGGGGTGGGGAAAACCTGGGCGATGCTGGCGGAAGCGCAGCGGCTGCGCGCCCAGGGTCTGGATATTCTGATTGGCGTGGCGGAAACCCACGGGCGTAAAGAGACAGCGGCGATGCTTGAAGGGCTCAGTACCCTGCCCCAGCGCCGCCTCTCCCATCGCGGGCGCTACGTTAAAGAGTTTGACCTTGACGGCGCGCTGGCCCGCCGCCCGGCGCTGATCCTGGTCGATGAGCTGGCGCACAGCAACGCGCCCGGCTCCCGTCATCCTAAACGCTGGCAGGACGTCGAAGAGCTGCTGGAAGCTGGCATCGACGTGTTTACCACCGTTAACGTCCAGCACCTGGAGAGCCTGAACGACGTCGTCAGCGGCATTACCGGCGTGCAGGTCCGTGAAACCGTCCCCGATCCGTTCTTCGACGCCGCCGACGATGTGGTACTGGTCGACCTGCCTCCCGACGATCTCCGCCAGCGGCTCAATGAAGGGAAAGTCTATATCGGCGGCCAGGCCGAGCGGGCTATTGAGAACTTCTTTCGCAAGGGCAACCTGATCGCCCTACGCGAGCTGGCGCTGCGCCGTACCGCCGATCGGGTCGATGAGCAAATGCGCGCCTGGCGCGATCGTCAGGGACAGGAAAAAGTCTGGCACACCCGTGACGCCATTTTGCTCTGCATCGGCCACAACACTGGCAGCGAAAAGCTGGTTCGCGCCGCTGCCCGCCTCGCGGCCAGGCTGGGGAGCGTCTGGCATGCGGTGTATGTAGAAACCCCCTCTCTGCATCGCCTGCCGGAAGCGAAACGGCGGGCGATCCTCGCCGCGCTCAGGCTGGCTCAGGAGCTGGGAGCGGAAACCGCCACCCTCGCCGATCCTTCTGAAGAGAAGGCCGTTCTGCACTATGCCCGCGAACATAATCTCGGCAAGATAGTGATTGGCCGCCAGCAAAAAAGGCGCTGGTGGGACCGCAGCGGCTTCGCCGATCGTCTGGCCCGCCACGCGCCGGACCTCGATTTGGTAGTGATCGCGCTGGATGAAAAGGCCGCTCCCCTGCCCGCTCGCGCCAGCGATGGCCGGACCGCAATGGAAAAATGGCGTTTGCAGCTCCAGGGATGCGTCGTCGCCATCGCTCTGTGCGCGGTGATAACCGTCGTCGCCATGCAGTGGCTGATGGCTTTTGAAGCCGCCAACCTGGTGATGCTGTATCTGCTCGGCGTGGTGATTATCGCCCTCCTGTACGGCCGCTGGCCGTCAGTGCTGGCGACGGTGATTAACGTGGTCAGCTTCGACCTGTTTTTTGTCGCGCCGCGCGGCACGCTGGCGGTTTCCGATGTGCAGTATTTGTTGACCTTTAGCGTGATGCTCACCGTCGGGCTGCTTATCGGCAATCTCACCGCCGGCGTACGCTACCAGGCGCGGGTGGCGCGCTATCGCGAACAGCGCACCCGGCATCTGTATGAAATGTCAAAAGCGTTGGCGGTGGGCCGCAGCCGTGAGGATGTGGCCGCCACCAGCGAGCGCTTTATCGCCTCGACGTTTCAGGCGCGCAGCCAGCTGCTGCTGCCCAATGAAACAAACCAGCTCTCTCCGCTAACTCAGCAAACGGCGGCCATCACCTGGGATGACGCCATTGCCCGCTGGAGCTTCGATAAGGGACAGCCCGCCGGCGCGGGTACCGATACGCTACCCGGCGTGCCGTACCAAATCCTGCCGCTGAAAAGCGCCGCCCGCACCTGGGGGTTGCTGGTTGTGGAACCCGCCAACCTGCGCCAGCTGATGATCCCCGAACAGCAGCGCCTGCTGGAAACCTTCACCCTGCTGGTCGCCAGCGCGCTGGAGAGACTGACGCTTACCGCCAGCGAAGAGCAGGCGCGGCTGAACAGCGAACGAGAAAGCCTGCGTAACTCGCTACTGGCGGCACTGTCCCACGATCTGCGGACGCCGTTAACGGTGCTGTTCGGCCAGGCGGAAATCCTGACGCTCGATCTCGCCAGCGAAGGGTCGAAACACGCGCCGCAGGCCAATGAGATTCGCCAGCACGTGCTCAACACCACCCGGCTGGTGAATAATCTCCTCGATATGGCGCGGATCCAATCCGGCGGCTTTAATTTGCATAAAGAGTGGCTAACGCTGGAAGAGGTGGTCGGTAGCTCGCTGCGTATGCTGGAGCCGGGGCTTGGCGGCCGGCATATTCAGCTCGCACTGCCGGACCCGCTGCTGCTGGTTCACGTCGACGGGCCGCTATTTGAACGGGTGCTGATTAATCTGCTGGAAAACGCGGTGAAGTACGCGGGAGCAGAGGCGCAAATCGGCATTACCGCGCATGTCGACACGCACAATTTGCTGCTTGAGGTTTGGGATAACGGACCGGGTATTCCTGCCGGGCAGGAACAGGCTATCTTTGATAAATTCGCCCGCGGTAATAAAGAGTCGGCGATCCCCGGCGTCGGTCTGGGCCTGGCGATTTGCCAGGCGATCGTTGAGGTGCACGGCGGAACGATTAGCGCCGCGACGCGCCCGCAAGGCGGCGCCTGTTTCCGTGTTACACTGCCGAGAGAAGCGCCCCCTGAACTGGAAGAGTTAGCCGAGGAAATGTGATTAACGTTCTGATCATCGAAGATGAGCATGCTATCCGCCGCTTTCTGCGCACCGCGCTGGAAGCCGACGGCATGCGCGTATTTGAAGCGGAAACGCTGCAGCGCGGGCTGATCGAAGCCGCGACCCGCAAGCCGGATTTAACCATTCTCGATCTCGGCCTGCCCGATGGTGACGGTAACGCGTTTATTCGCGAGGTTCGCCAGTGGAGCCAGATGCCGATTATCGTCCTCTCGGCGCGCACCGAAGAGCAGGACAAAATCGCCGCGCTTGACGCCGGCGCCGATGATTATCTCAGCAAACCCTTTGGTATCGGTGAACTGCAGGCGCGGCTGAGGGTGGCAATGCGCCGCCATGCCGGCGCCCAGGCCGATGAGCCGCTGGTGCGTTTTGCCGATGTCGAAGTCGATATCCCCTCCCGCCGCATCGTTCGCGGCGACGAAGAGATCCATCTGACGCCAATTGAATTTCGCCTGCTGGCGGTACTGCTCAATAATCCCGGAAAGGTGCTGACCCAGCGGCAGTTGCTCAACCAGGTCTGGGGGCCGAACGCGGTGGAACACAGCCACTATCTGCGGATCTATATGGGACATCTGCGACAGAAGCTGGAGGCCGACCCGGCGCGCCCGCAACATCTGCTGACCGAAACCGGGATCGGCTACCGGTTTATGCCTTAGCGGATCCCCGGCTCGCGCTTAGCTTAACCGGGCTACAGGCCCGTCGTCGTCTATAAATCGGTAGCCCGGATAAAGCGTTTACGCCGCCATCCGGGGAATGCCGGCGATTATTGTCCGTAGTAGGCCCCTGCCCCGTGTTTACGCAAATAGTGTTTATCCAGCAGCGTCGTAGAGACCGGCTGTTCGTCAATGCTCAGCTGACGGGTCCACATATTCATATAGGCAATCTCCTCCAGCACCACCGCATTATGCACCGCGTTCGCCGGATCTTTTCCCCATGCAAATGGGCCGTGGCCGTGGACCAGCGCGGCGGGTACGCTGAGCGGATCGGTATGCTGCGCGCCCAGCGTTTCGATAATCACGTGACCGGTATTGGTTTCATAATCACCGCGGATTTCATCATCGCTGAGCGGGCGGGTACAGGGGATCGGCCCATAAAAATAGTCGGCGTGGGTGGTGCCCATCGCCAGCAGCGGCCTGCCCGACTGCGCCCAAATCGTCGCGTGACGCGAATGGGTATGCACAATTCCGCCCACGCCGCTAAACGCCTTATACAACTCAAGATGGGTCGGCGTATCCGACGAGGGCTTATAGCGCCCCTCCACCACCCTGCCGGTCGCCAGCTCCACCACCACCATATCCTCGGCCGTCATCACGGCATATTCCACGCCGGAGGGTTTGATCACCACCAGCCCGGCCTCGCGATCGATACCGCTGACGTTACCCCAGGTAAAGGTCACAAGATTAAATTTCGGCAGCGCCAGATTGGCATCAAGAACCGCCTGCTTGAGGTTATCCAACATACTTCACTCCTGAATTCGCAATGCCTTCATACTGGGGCGGACGAAACGCCTGCTGGTATTTATCCGTTAGCCACGCTTTCGCCTCGGCGATTCGCTGGCTATCCAGGCCATCATTTTTTGCCCACATCTCAATCAGCCAGGCGCCGCGATAGTTCAGCGCCGAGAGCGTGCGAAATATCTCGGTAAAATCGACGCAGCCGGTCCCGAATGGCACATCGCGAAACTGCCCCAGCGAAGCGTGCGAAACGGGCTGGGTATCCTTCAAATGAATGGCGGTGATTTTATGAATGCCCTTACTCAACTCTTCGGGAACGTCGTTTTGCCAGGCGCTTAAGTTGCCAACGTCCGGGTAGACGCAAAACCACGGACTGCAAACCTTACGTTCGAGATCCAGCCAGCGGGAGATATTGCTCATAAAGGCGGTATCCATAATTTCCATCGACAGCATCACCTGCGCTTTCGCCGCTTCGGCCACCGCCCAGTTGATGCCCTCAATAAAGTATTCCCGGGTCTGCGCCGAAGAGGATTCGTAATAGACGTCATAGCCTGCCAGCTGGATGTTGCGGATCCCGACATGGCTGGCAAAATCCAGCGCATCCAGCATCAGTTCCCGCGCCTTGAGCCGTGTATCGCGATTGACGCTACCAAAGGGATGGCTGCGGTGCGCGGAGAGGCACATGCTCGGCACATCAATGCCGCTGTTGATTTTGTCCGCCACGAACGCCAGCCGCTGCCCCCGATTCCAGTGCAGCCTGGCCTGCCGCTCGGGGCTTTCGTCAACGGAGATTTCGATAAAATCAAACGCCAGGCCGGCCGCCATTTCGAAGCGTTTCGGCCAGTCCAGCGCCGTGGGGAGCGCTTTTTCGTAGATGCCAAGTCTGGGTTTCATTGCGCCGCTCCCGTCGCCCTGGAGAGGCTTTGCGCGACCGCTAAGTAACGGGCGTAGCCTTCGCGCAGCTGCTGATGCCGATTGCCGTCGGGTTGATAGCAGACCACCTCGGGCTGCGTGGCGGCAATCGCTTCGCTGAAGTTAGCATAGGCTCCGCTACCGGCCGCCGCGCACAGCGCGGCGGCTCGACAGCCGGCCTGTTCGATATCTACCACTTCCAGCGGAAGATTGGCTGCATCGGCATACATCTGCGTCCAGCCTCTCGACTGGCTCGGCCCGCCGGTAAAGCGAATTTTTTGAATATCCCGATTGAGTTCAATAATGCGGTCCTGATGCACCAGGTGAGAAAAAACGATCCCGCGATAGATGGCCGCAATAATATCCTTTTTCGTATGATGCCCCGCGAGGCCCACCAGCGCGCCGGGCAGATCCATCGCCAGATTGGAACCGAACAAATAGGGTAAAAAAATGAGGTTGCTGTCGGTATCTTGCGCGATCCAGCTTTCGAAATGGTCGTAGCAGCGGTCATCGTCAGGGAAAAACTGCTTCACAAACCAGGAGAGATTGCTCGCCGAAGTGGGGCTGCCCTCGTGAACGAAATATTTGCCCGGAATGCAGTATTTCCCCCAGATGTAGGGAAAGTCACTGGCAATAATACTATCCGTCACCGAGGTGGCGATACTCCAGGTTCCGGCCACCGCGCTCAGAGTATCCGCCCGATCAATGCCCGAGGAGACGGCGGAGGCGACCACGTCGAAAAAGCCGCCGAAAACCGGCGTCCCCGGGCATAAACCGCAGTCCAGCGAGGCCTGCAGGGTAATGTGGCCCACGCAGTCCGTCGAGTTCACCACCGGCGCGGTTTTATCCGCCACTTCCTCAATGCCAAACAGCGCCATCATGTCGCGGTCATAGCGGGCGGTAAACTGGTTATAAAAATTGCTGCCGGAAATATTGGTGATCTCCGCCGTCGCCTCGCCGGTCAGGCGGAAACGAACGTAGTCGTGCACCATTAAAACGGCATCGATCTTGTCATAATTGGCCGGTTCATGCGCTTTCAGCCACGCCAGTAGCGATACCGGATGTCCGGTCCACAGCTGCTGCAATCCTTTTGGGTATGCCAGCTTGTCTATACCTTCGCGATACCATTTTTTGACAAACGCCAGCGCCCGGGTATCGGATGAGATAATCCCGTTGCGCACCGGTTCGCCTTTTTTGTCAATCGCGTAGAGCCCTTTGCCGTGCGAGGAGAAACCGATCCCGCCGATGCTTAGCGGCGGCACCTGGCTTTCATACAGCGCTTTTTTTATCACGCGACAAACGGTGTCCCATAGTTCATGCATGTTCCGCTCAGTAAAGCCCGGCTGCTCAGATAATACCTGCGCATATTGCGACGCCACGTGAATCTCTTGCCCTAACTCATTATATATACCGGCTTTGGTGACCGTACCACCGATATCAACCCCGATAAAATTCATATCCCTTCGCCTCATATTTAAAATAAGTTAACGTCTGGCTGAGCTAATAAAGGTGGCGCCCCAAATAATAAGCCCTTTCACCACGTACTGAACGTAGGGTGAGATCCCAAGAAGGTTTAAACCATTATTCAGTACGCCGAGCATCATGGCGCCAATCAGCGTGCCGATAATCATTCCGCGACCGCCAGCAATGGATGCCCCGCCGAGTACCACTGCGGCAATGGCATCCAGTTCAAATCCGACGCCGGCATTCGGCTGGCCGCTCATCACCCGCGAGGTGAAAATAAGACCGGCAAAACTGGCAGTAAAGCCGCTGATCACGTAAACCAGCAATTTATAATATTTCACCCGCAGGCCGCTCAGACGCGCCGCTTCTTCATTACCGCCGAGGGAATAAACATAGCGACCAAACGGCATATGATTCAGGACGATATAAAAGATGAGATATAAAACCGCCATCAGAATAATAGGCACCTGAATACCGAACAGATATTCGCGGCCCCAAAAAGCGAATGAATCCGGTAAGCCGGAAATGGGATAGCCGCCGGTATAGATTAGCGCCAGCCCCTTCGCAATAATCATTGCCCCGAGGGTCACGATAATCGGCGGCATTTTACCGTAGGCGGTTAAAAAGCCGTTCAGCGCGCCAAAGGCGACGCCAGAACACAGGCCGATAAGAATGGCTAACCACGGATCTAAACCGTAGTACTTCATTAATCCCGCCATCAGGGTACCGGCCAGGGCCATGACCGCGCCGACGGAGAGGTCGATCCCGCCGGTCAGGATGGCAAAGGTCATCCCAATAGCAATGATGGCATTAATCGAGACCTGACGGGCGACGGTCGATAAGTTATCGACCGTTAAAAAGTAGTCATTAAAAATAGCCATACAGGAGAACAGGAGTACCAGACCAACAAACGGCAGGAACGCGGGCATTTTTAATAAACCATGGAGCATCTTTTTATTTTTATCAGGAGATGCGGCGGGCGCTAATGACACGTTTTCATTACTCATTTAATACTCCCTAAATAATATTACCGGCAGCGTGCAGCATAATCACTGTGGAATTGATTTGGTCGCTCTCGAGTTCGGCAACGATATTACCGTCGCGAAAAACCATCACCCGGTCGCTAACGCCAATCACCTCTGGTAGCTCAGATGAAATCATAATTATTGAAATACCCTGGGCGGTGAGGTCGCGCATAATCTGATAGATTTCTGATTTCGCTCCGACATCAATACCGCGAGTCGGTTCGTCAAAAATAAGAATATTGACATCATGATTCAACCAACGGGAAATAACGACTTTCTGCTGGTTACCGCCGCTCAACGTTCCCACCGCGGTCCCGGCATCCGGCGTTTTCACGCCAACGTGACTAATTAAGCGCTCGGCGGTCAGGCGCTCTTCGTTATCGCGGATAAGCGAGAACTGGCAGGCGTGTTTGTTAAGCCAGATATTATCTTTGACCGAAAAAGGCAGCACCAGCCCCTGCGTTTTTCGGCTTTCCGGCAACAGACCAATGCCCAGACGCAGAGCCCGGTCGGTGGATTTTATCGTCACCTCTTTTCCGGCCAGGCGGACGCGTTTTTTGAAGCATTTATCCGCGCCGGTCAGAGCCAGGATCGCTTCGGAACGTCCCGATCCCACTAGCCCAGCGAGGCCTAAGATCTCCCCTTTGCGCAGCGTCAGCCGATTGACCTGGCTACTTTCGGTAAGCTGAATTTCCGCCTCTAGTAGTATGTCATCATGCGCCAGCGTCCGCCGTTCGGGATAGATATTCTCCACTTCACGGCCGACCATCATCTGGATCATCTCGGCGATATCGATATTGTCGACCTGTGCCGACCCGATATATTTGCCGTCGCGGAGTATGCTCAGGCTGTCACAGATCTCATATATCTCCTCTAGATGGTGAGAAATAAAGAACATCCCGACGCCTTTGGCCTTTAAATCGCGCATCACGCGGAAAAGATGCTCCGCTTCGCTCGGGGTTAAGGTCGCAGTGGGCTCATCCAGAATGAGAATTCGCGCATCCAGCGACAGCGCTTTGGCAATTTCCACAAACTGCTGCTCGGCGACGCTGAGATGGCAAATTTGCTCATCGGGATCGAGGGTCACGCCAAGATCTTTAAAAATCCGCAACGCCTCGCGGCGCATCGCTTTACGATCTAACAGGCCAAAACTATTTACCTTTTCGCGATTAAGGAAAATATTCTCATAAGCGTTCAGATAGGGAATAAGAGAAAACTCCTGAAAGATAATCCCTACGCCGCAGGCAATCGCGTCACGATAGTTATGAAAATGCTGTTGCTTACCATCAATAAAAATATTACCGGCGTCAGGTTGATATATCCCGCAAAGGATTTTCATTAACGTCGATTTACCCGCGCCGTTTTCACCTAATAAAGCATGCACCTCCCCTCGGCCAAGGGTGATATTGACATTATCCAGCGCCTTGACCCCGGGGAAGCTTTTACTGACGTTTTTGACTTCCAGTAAGCTGGGCATAAACATCGCTCCATAATGGCTCGGTAAAATAGCGAGCCATACTTTAATAAGAATCCGGCACGGCTCACC
Source organism: Klebsiella sp. BDA134-6 (assembly GCF_015601345.1). Taxonomy (NCBI): domain Bacteria; kingdom Pseudomonadati; phylum Pseudomonadota; class Gammaproteobacteria; order Enterobacterales; family Enterobacteriaceae; genus Klebsiella; species Klebsiella sp. BDA134-6. The sequence continues at coordinate 1,734,786 of NZ_CP064784.1, read as the reverse complement.
TGAATTAGCGAGAGCCGCTGTGGCGTAATAAGGCGATTACCAGTGGAAATCTTTGGCGTTGGTTTTATCGATAAGCTTCACATCAACAGGGATCTCCTTAGGAATATTCGCGCCCCAATGTTTGGCCAGAGCAATGCCTAAACCAATACGCAGCTGATCGCGCGGGAACTGAGCGGCGGTGGCAATAAACGGCGTATTACCTTTAGCAATTTCAGCGACCGCTTCCGGGGAACCATCAACGCTCACTAGCTTCACATCGCGTCCTGATGCCTGAATCGCCGCCAGAGCGCCGAGTGAGCCAACATCATTCACGCTAAAAATACCGTTGAGCGTCGGGTTAGATTGCAGCATATTTTCCGTCACGCTCATGGAGGTATCGCGCTCTTGTTTACCATTCAGTTTGGTAATCACTTTAATATTGGGATGCTTTTTCATCGCATCTTCAAAGCCGCGCACACGCTCCAGAATAGGCACTACCGGAATTCCGTCGAGAATCGCTACGTTGCCTTTATCACCCAGCGCTTTGGCTAAGTGCTCCCCGGCAATAAAGCCCGCATCATAGTTTTTTGAGCCGACAAAAGAATCTATCGGACCATTAGCCTGAGCATCTATCGCCACCACCACCACGCCGGCTTTTTTAGCGGCCAGTACGGCGGTTTCCGCACCGACGCTATCAGCTGGGTTAATCAGCAAAATATCTATTTTCTTTTGCAGCATATCCTCAACGTCGCTAATCTGCTTGGAGACATCATGCGCCGCATCCGCTGTATAGACGGTGGCATTAATATCTTTTGCCGACTGCTCAAGCGACTCTTTCATGGTGACGAAATATTCGTTATTCAATTCCTGGAACGACATACCAATAGTCAAAGGTTTGGCATTAACGCAGGCAACCAGGCTCATCGCAAGAAGTCCTGAGAGTATTGCTTTAGTCTTAAATTTTACAGGCATTCACTATCTCCTTATTGAGTAATGCGCTGAGAAATAAAAATTATTTATCAGCGTTTTCATGGTACGGATGCTGCCTGATATACTGAGCAATAAATCCACCGCTGACGGATAGCCAGAAGCCACCGATATTGATCTCAGTTATCCCCATGATTGAAATGCAGTATTTAATGAACAGCCATCGACGGTCATTAGCGTAATAATTAAAAATGGCGAACTTAACTAGTTAAAAATTTTTATGGCTTAATGACGACCTTAATGGAATCGAGCGATTTAGCCATCTCAAAAGCGGCTTTCCATTCATCAATAGAATAGAAATGCGTCACCACGCCTTTGGCGGTCAGCAGACCGCGCGCAAAGAGATCGATGGCGATTTCATAGCTGTAAGGTCCCAGATGCGCGCCGCGGATATCCAGCTCTTTACGGTCGCCAATAATCGACCAGTCGGCGGTCGTTTCTTTACCAAACACGCTGAACTCAACGAAGCGTCCCAGCTTACGAATCATCTCCAGACCCTGGGTCACGCCAATGGGGGCACCCGTCGCTTCGATATACACATCGCAGCCGTAGCCATCGGTCATGGATTTTACGATAGCGATGGCGTCCTCTTGCGCCGCATTGATGACCACGTCGGCGCCGAACGCTTTCGCCAGCGCCAGGCGGTCGTCCATCGTGTCGATGACCACCAGTTTCTTCGGCGTTTTCAGATGAGCGACCTGTACCATACACAGCCCCAGCGGCCCAGCGCCGGCGATAACAACCACATCATCCAGTTCGATATCTCCGCGGCGTACCGTATGGATTGCGCAGGCCATAGGTTCGATCAGCGCAGCATCTTCTTCACTTAATGATTCAGGAATTTTATGAATAATCGCGCGTTCGGAGAAACGCATATATTCAGCCATACCACCATCGGCGACATCTTTCTGGAAGCCGTAAATATCATGGGTTTCACACATCCAGTATTTTCCGGTTTTACAGAAACGGCATTCATGGCAGGGGACAATCTGTTCGGCCAGGATGCGATCGCCAATTTTTAATTGATATTTTTCAGCGGAGCCCGGGCCTAACTCGGCAACCCGACCGTAAAACTCATGGCCGGGTACTACCGGTGTTTTTACCCACGGATTATCGCCCCAGAACATCGGCGCGCCGTCCTGGGCCTTGCAGTCGCCGGCGCAGATTCCACACCCGTCAACCTTAATAACCACTTCCTTTTCTTTGGCGACCGGGCGGGGAATTTTCTCAAAGCGATAATCCTGGGGGCCATGGCAGACAACCGCTTTCATACCTTCAGGTAATTGTTCCATCGTAAACCTCTTTTTCGGATAAATAATGAAGAGGAATAGTATTGCTAGCGCAATACTCCTCCATTTGGCACAAGGACTATTAAATAATAATGCCTGTAAAATATCTGGCAGAACGGCTATTTAGTCTCGACAATATGTACCTGGTGCTGGCGATAGATATCAGCTGGTAATTCGTTAGTGATCAACACATCAATATCCGCCAGATCGCATATTTTATAGAGTGAATAGCGTTCAAACTTACTGCTATCGACCATCAGGATTTTTTGATCGGCAACTTTGAGCATCTCCTGCTTCAGCCGGACGTTAACTTCATTGCTGTCTTTTATTTCCAGCCCGGCGTCGAGCCCCTGGCAAGAAAAAAACAGCTTATTGACCTTAAAGTTGTTGATAATGAACTCGGCGACCGGACCGTGAAAATCACCGTGGCGCTCAGAATATTCACCCCCAACGCTGACTATTCTTATTTTCTTACGACAGGCTAAGGTTTGAATAATATTCAAAGAATTGGTAATCACCGTCAGCTCGATGTCAGGCAGCTGGCGTGCTAAAAACCAGCAGGAGCTGCTATTATCCATGATAATGCACTCATGCTCATGAATAAACTGCAGCGCACCTTTAGCGATGCGCATCTTACGTTCTGGCTGCTCTTTGGTACGCTTAATAAAGGCCTCGGCTTTATCGACAAAGTTCCCGTGATTTGTCGGCGTATCGGCAGCTAAAAATGATGCGTTATTTTCAGAAATCATTGCGCCGCCAAAACTGCGAACTATTTTTTTATTTTTCGCCAGCGAGGTTAAATCTCGACGAATAGTTTCTGGAGATACGCCAAATATCTGTGAGAGTTCATTAACTCTGGCACATCCTTTTTCTACGACATATTCCACAATTAATGAATGACGTTTCACTTGTAACATAGACGTTCTCAAGAAAGCATTCAGGATTTAATGACATAAATATAACAAAATCGTCCATATCAGTAAGTGACATAAATCATACAAAATCAAAACAAGTTTTTAGCTTTTTTTAGTTTGAAGTTGATCATATATATCAGGTAACTTTCATTTTGGATGGAATAAAATTGTGATTAAAATCGCAGAATTAGCCGTGATTGTTCGTTTGCTTTAGCAGCATATTCACTAAAACGGGCAAACCCGGTCAAAGCTATAATACCCGTTTATGCCCGATTCAGTCAGCGTAATACCCGGCAACCCTGTGTCGTCTTGATAACACGTAAGGTCAAACCTTGCGGCATCGCCATAACGTCACGACTTTTGCCGCTTCTGAAACCAGCAGCAGAGCAATAAAGAAGGCCGCGCTTTTAAATGCCATCGCCTGTGCCAGCCAGACCACCAGCGAAAGCGACGGGAGCATAAAGGCCAGACGCAGCGGCGTCTGCGCATAGGCCAGCCATGGCGCATAGCGGCTCTGGCGCCAGAAGAGAATCATCGACGCGGGAATACTGACAGTCAGAATAAAATGAAGTGAAAACAGCCAGGCGGCCGCGGAGCCCCAGGTTTGCAGCAGCGGTAAAAAGGAGAGGATATCGTCGTAAAGTGGCACTCGCTGGTGGTAGATGTTCCAGCCAATAAACTGCAAGAGATAAAAGAGATCCATCCCGCCCCAAAACCAAAAAACGTTTTTTTGTTCCAGTTTCATCGCTATCCCTGCGAAAAAAATCAGGCCCTGAAAAGGGCCTGATTATCATCATGTCACTTACGCGTTTTTCAGCACTTCGCTGACAATTTCCACCGCTTCTTTCTCAATCTGCTGACGGTGCTCAGCGCCAAGGAAGCTTTCACAGTAGATTTTATAGGCGTCTTCGGTACCTGAAGGACGCGCGGCGAACCAGCCGTTGTCGGTCATCACCTTCAGGCCGCCAATCGCCGCCCCGTTACCCGGCGCCGCGGTCAGACGCGCGGTAATCGGGTCGCCCGCCAGGGTGCTGGCGCTGACCATTTCCGGAGAGAGCTTAGACAGCGCCGCTTTCTGGGCAGAGGTCGCGGAGGCCTGCAGACGGTTGTAGCTCGGCGCGCCGAAGCGCTCTGCCAGCTCGTCGTAGTGCTGCTGCGGGTTTTTCCCGGTGACCGCGGTGATTTCCGCCGCCAGCAGGCACATGATGATGCCGTCTTTGTCGGTGGACCACGGAGTGCCGTCAAAGCGCAGGAACGAAGCGCCCGCGCTCTCTTCGCCGCCGAAGCCGAAGCTGCCGTCAAACAGACCATCAACAAACCACTTAAAGCCGACCGGCACTTCCACCAGCTTACGGCCGAGGTCGTTAACCACGCGGTCAATCATCGCCGAGGAGACCAGGGTTTTACCCACAGCGACATCTTTGCCCCACTGCGGGCGATGCTGGAACAGGTAGTTAATCGCCACCGCCAGATAGTGGTTCGGGTTCATCAACCCGGCCGGCGTGACGATACCGTGACGGTCGTAATCCGGGTCATTCGCGAAGGCCAGGTCAAATTTGTCGCGCAGCGCCAGCAGGCCCGCCATCGCGCACTCGGAGGAGCAGTCCATGCGGATTGCGCCGTCTTTATCGAGATGCATAAAGCGGAAGGTCTGATCGACATGGTCGTTGACGATGGTTAGATTGAGGTTGTAATGCTCAGCGATACGCTTCCAGTATTCGATACCGGAGCCGCCCAGCGGGTCAACGCCGAGGGTCAATCCGGCTTTCTGGATCGCCGCCATATCGACGATATCCGCCAGCCCTTCAATAAACGGCTGCACCAGATCCTGTTCTTTAACGTGGCCGGAGGCCAGCGCCGCATCAAGAGAAATACGCTTGACGCCCTGCAGACCGGCAGCGAGCAGTTCATTGGCGCGATTTTCGACAACCTTGGTCACGTTGGTATCCGCCGGGCCGCCGTTTGGCGGATTGTACTTGATACCACCGTCTTCCGGCGGGTTGTGGGACGGCGTGATCACAATACCGTCAGCCAGCGGACCGCCCTTTTTGTTATGCACCAGAATCGCATTGGAAATCGCCGGCGTCGGGGTGAAGCCGTTGTTTTCCTGAACGATGACGTCAACGCCGTTTGCCGCCAGCACTTCCAGTACGGAAATGAAAGCCGGTTCGGAGAGTGCGTGCGTGTCCTTCCCGACATAGCATGGGCCGGCGATCCCGTTCTTCGCGCGGTCTTCCGCAATTGCCTGAGCAATCGCCAGAATGTGCTGCTCGTTGAAGTTGTGGCGCGCCGCGCTGCCGCGGTGACCGGAGGTGCCAAACTTCACCGCATGTTCCGCGTTGCCGACTTCCGGCTTCAGCACATAGTACTGGGCAGTCAGCTGGGCGACGTTAATCAAATCACTCTGTTGCGCAGGTTGACCCGCGCGCTTATCGATTGCCATTGCCTGATCCTTCTGGTGCAAAAGTTAATTAACTAGATTGTACCGCAAACCTTTTCGATCAATTCCGCAGGGAACTGCATAGACTGCATGATATGTTCGATCATGCTGCATTTGCGACCGGTATTGGTATTTGTAATGACCCACCACGGTGTACCAGGAACCTGCTTAGGTTTCGTCTGATTACCGTTTTTCTGCAGCGTGCGCTCATCCTCAGCGAAATAAACGCGGGTGCGGCCGTGCAGGGACTCGGTCGCCTCCGCGAACGCTTTGCTGTCTAAGGAGTAGAGGGTAGTCAGAACCAGCATGAAACGGTTTACCGCGCGCTTTTGTTCAGCGTACTCATCAGATAACAGCAGCTCACGCATCGCGCGGACTTTATCTTTCAGAGGATTAGCGGGCTTCACTTCAGCGGCAGGCGTTGGCGCAGGGGCCGGAGCGGCTTTCGCTACCGGTGCGACAGGCTGGGAAACGGCGGAAAACTTCAACATACGCCGTAAAATGTCGGATGCGCTCTCGCCAATATGCTTGGTATGGCTGGCAATATAGCTATAGAGTTCATCATCAACTTCAATTGTTTTCATCTTAATCCAGTGCGATATCTTTTTCTGAATACAAGTTGTCGGGATTATAGGGTCAAATCCCAACCGCGGATAGCGTCAAACCAGGATGGCGGTAAAACTCGGAAATCTTCCGGGTCTTGCAGCCGGATGGCAGAATGTCCAACATAATACCCTAACCCGACGGAGCGAAAAAAAGAACTTTGCCATGAAATTAAATAGCCGAGCGCAATCTGCACAGAATCCGCACAATAATCCCCCTATCGTCCTGGTCCACGGCCTTTTTGGCAGCCTGGATAACCTTGGGATCCTCGCCCGCGACCTGGTTCACGATCGCGATATTTTACAGGTCGACATGCGAAACCACGGTCTTTCGCCGCGCTCGCCGGAAATGACCTATGCCGCGATGGCCCAGGATCTGCTTGATACTCTCAATGAATCACAGATTGAGAAAGCTACCTTTATTGGTCACTCCATGGGCGGTAAAGCGGTGATGGCGCTGAGCGCGCTGGCGCCGGAGCGCATCGCGGGCCTGATCGCCATTGATATCGCCCCGGTGGATTATCAGGTTCGCCGTCATGATGAAATCTTCGCCGCCATCAACGCCGTCACCGACGCGGGCGCCGCAACGCGCCAACAGGCGGCGGCAGTCATGCGTCAGCACCTTAACGAAGAGGGCGTGATTCAGTTTCTGCTGAAGTCCTTCGTAGACGGCCAGTGGCGGTTTAACGTACCGGTGCTGTGGGAGCAGTACGATAATATCGTCGGCTGGCAAACCGTTCCGGCCTGGCCACATCCGGCGCTGTTTATCCCCGGCGGTAACTCCCCCTACGTCACCGACGCATACCGTGACGCACTATTGGCGCAGTTTCCCCAGGCGCGTGCGCACGTTATCGCCGGCGCCGGGCACTGGGTGCATGCCGAAAAACCGGAGGCCGTGATCCGCGCAATTCGTCGTTATTTAACCTCTATCGCCGCCTGACTGGCTAAAATCTGCCCGACCGCGCGGCTTAATGCCCGCGGTCGTTGGCGCAGCCCGTCGCCTGATGTATTATGGCGCGCTGTCTGCGTCGGCTATGCCCGATAGCTTGTTTCCCCCGAAGTCACTCTGAATCATGGCAAAAGAACAAACGGACCGTACGACATTAGATTTGTTCGCAACCGAGCGTCGGCCGGGTAGACCGAAAACCAATCCGCTTTCGCGTGATGAACAGCTGCGCATCAACAAACGCAATCAGCTTAAACGCGACAAGAGTCGCGGTCTTAAGCGCGTGGAGCTAAAGCTGAATGCCGATGCGGTCGATGCGCTTAATGAGCTGGCGGAAGCCCGTAATATGAACCGCAGCGATCTTATCGAAGAGATGCTGATGAGCCAGCTGGCGGCCCTGCGCGGCCAGGATAAAGCCTAAAACCCTCAAAAAATAAGCTTTCATGTAGCAGAGTGTGCAGTTGGGCGTGATTGCTGTTTCCGCGTCCTTCTCTGTTCTGCTATCATTGCCCCTATCTGCGGGCATTATGCCACTACCACATCATTAAGTTTCAAGAGGTTATTTTACTCATGGCAATCATCGGCATCTTTTTTGGCAGCGACACCGGCAACACCGAAAATATTGCAAAAATGATCCAAAAGCAGCTTGGTAAAGATGTTGCTGATGTTCACGACATTGCCAAAAGCAGCAAAGAGGATCTGGAAGGTCACGATATCCTGCTGCTCGGCATTCCGACCTGGTACTACGGCGAAGCCCAGTGCGACTGGGACGATTTCTTCCCGACGCTGGAAGAGATCGATTTCAACGGCAAACTGGTCGCGCTATTTGGCTGTGGCGATCAGGAAGACTATGCTGAATACTTCTGCGATGCGCTTGGTACCATCCGCGATATCATCGAACCGCGCGGCGCAACTATCGTTGGCCACTGGCCGACCGCGGGCTACCATTTTGAAGCCTCTAAAGGCCTGGCCGATGACGATCACTTTGTTGGCCTGGCCATTGACGAAGATCGTCAGCCAGAATTGACTAACGAACGCGTGGAAAAATGGGTAAAACAGATTTCTGAAGAGCTGCACCTCGAAGAAATCAAGAATGCCTGAGTCTAAACGACGAAATCATCAGATTTCGTCGAATTGATAGATAAAAGCAATCAAAGTTATAGCTACAAGTTTTTAACTTTTAATCACATATCTGTACAATGTCCTCTGATTTAACGGGGTCGCGTGAAGCACTTTGTAGCGAGTGCCTCGTTTTTGACAGCATACAAGGCCCGATGCTTGCAGTTTTCATTTCACCATGGCAGTTCTATAATGAGACGCATTACATCGGGTGATTCTCTGTATTACTTCCGCTGATGGAAGTAGATCGTTTAGCAACAGGACAGATTCCGCATGACTGACAACAATACCGCATTAAAGAAAGCTGGCCTGAAAGTGACGCTTCCGAGATTAAAAATCCTGGAAGTGCTGCAAGGACCGGATAACCATCATGTCAGTGCGGAAGACTTATACAAACGCCTGATTGATATGGGTGAAGAGATTGGCCTGGCCACCGTCTACCGCGTACTGAACCAGTTCGACGACGCCGGCATCGTCACCCGTCATAATTTTGAAGGCGGTAAATCCGTTTTTGAACTGACGCAGCAGCATCATCACGATCACCTGATTTGCCTCGACTGCGGCAAAGTGATCGAATTTAGCGATGATTCCATCGAAGCGCGCCAGCGTGAAATTGCCGCAAGGCACGGTATTCGCCTGACCAACCACAGCCTGTACCTGTACGGTCACTGTGCGGAAGGCGACTGCCGCGAAGATGAACATGCCCACGACGCGGCAGAGAAATAATCACCGCATCGTATCCCGCAAAAAGCCAACCTGAAGGTTGGCTTTTTTTTGCCCGGAATTTGCTGCCTCTTTCTCTCACGCTGCAATACGTTTACTGTCAGTACATCCTGACGTGTACGGAGAGTCGACATGGAGCTTCGCCAGCTACGCTATTTTGTCCGCATTATTGAAACCGGCAGTATGGGCCGCGCCGCGCTTGATCTGAATATCGGCGTCTCCGCGCTGAGCCAACAGATGGCGCGCCTTGAGAACGAACTCGCCATCCGTCTGCTGCAGAGGACTTCGCGCGGCGTAATGCCGACCAGCGCTGGTCTCGCCTTCTACTCCCAGGCGCAGCTCGCGCTGCGTCACGCCGACGATGCGGTTCTCGCCGCGCGCGAGGCGCGCCTTTCCGGCCACGTCAGCGTCGGTATGGCCCCCAGCACCGCCTCTGTGCTTGGGGTCCCTTTTATTCACGCGATGCGCGAAAGCTATGCCGACGTCCGCCTGCATTTGGTCGAGAGCCTCTCCGGTAATCTGGAACGCATGATCAACACCCGCCAGCTTGATTTAGCTATCGTGTTTCAGAAGGAGAAGCTTGTGCGCTGGAGCGCCAGGCCTATTCTCGAGGAGCGTCTGTTTCTGCTTGGCACCCATGACGTGCTGGCCCCCCTTCCCGAAGCGAGCATCTCGCCTGGCCAGCTGGCCGCTATCCCGCTGATAATGCCAAGCCTGGGGCATGGACTGCGCGGCAGGCTGGAAGCAATCTGCCAGGAGCACGCCCTCAACGTTGATGTGGTGGCTGAAATCGACGGTCTGGCCCTGCTGATGCGCGCCGTCCGCGACGGACTGGGCGCCACGCTGCAACCGGGGGCGGCGATTTCCCATCTCGACGGCGAGTCCCTGAGAGTGATCGGCGTCGAGAATCCAATACTCAGTCGGCCAAACTTTCTCGTCAGCCTTTCAGATGATGAACTGACCCCAGCGGGCCTTGCCGCGCGGGTAATACTGGCGAAAGTCATGCGTCAGCTCGTGGAGTCAGGCCGCTGGCCCGGCGCCAGCCTTTACGCGCACTAAACCCCCCTTTAGCAATACGCCATAGCGTTCTCACGGCCAAAACACATACATTTCCATTACAAATTTAACAATCAAGCAAAGCGTAATGGAGCCAAAAATGGTGGATGTACTGGTGATTGGCGGCGGCAATGCCGCGCTATGCGCCGCGTTAACCGCCCGGGAAGCCGGCGCGTCCGTGCTGCTGCTGGAGGCTGCGCCGCGAGAATGGCGAGGCGGAAACTCTCAGCACACGCGGAATCTTCGCTGTATGCACGATGCTCCGCAGGATGTTTTAATCGACAGCTATCCGGAAGAAGAGTACTGGCAGGACCTGCTGCGCGTCACCGAGGGTAACACCAACGAAGCGCTGGCGCGCCTGGTGATCCGCACCTCATCGCAATGCCGGGACTGGATGCGCCAGCACGGCGTTAACTTTCAGCCGCCGCTCTCCGGCGCCCTGCACGTTGCCCGCACCAACGCTTTTTTTATGGGCGGCGGCAAAGCCCTGGTCAACGCCTATTACCGCAGCGCGGAGCAGATGGGCGTACAAATCCGCTACAACACGCCGGTACAGGCGCTCGAATTATCTAATGGCGAATTCGTTGCTGCGCTGGCGGGCGAAGAAAGGATCGTCGCCAAAACCTGCGTCCTCGCCGCCGGCGGATTTGAATCTAACCGCGAGTGGCTGCGAGAAGCATGGGGACAGAATGAGCGTGGCGAATGGCCAGCCGATAACTTTCTCATCCGCGGCACCCGCTTCAACCAGGGCGTGTTACTCAAATTTATGATTGACGCCGGGGCTGACATCATCGGCGATCCTTCGCAATCCCACTGCGTCGCCATTGACGCCAGGGCGCCGCTGTACGATGGCGGGATCTGTACGCGCGTGGATTGCGTGTCGCTGGGGGTGGTCGTCAACCGTGACGCCGGGCGCTTTTATGACGAAGGGGAAGATTTCTGGCCCAAACGTTATGCCATCTGGGGCAGGCTGGTCGCCCACCAGCCCGGCCAAATCGGTTACTCGATTATCGACAGCAAAGCGATCGGCCACTTTATGCCGCCCGTTTTCCCCGGCGCCCAGGCCAATACCATCGAAGAATTGGCTCGCCAGCTGGGGCTGGACGCGGAGCGCTTGTCGCAAACTATCGCCCGCTACAACGCCGCCTGCGCGCCCGGCCAGTTCGATCATACCCGCCTTGATAACTGCGCGACATCCGGCCTGACGCCGCCGAAAACCCACTGGGCGCGGCCCATCGATACGCCGCCTTACTACGGCTATGCCCTACGACCGGGGATCACTTTCACCTACCTGGGGCTCTACGTCAATGAACACGCCGCCGTCCATTTTGCGGGCAAGCCGAGCCGTAGCCTGTTCGTTGCCGGTGAGATGATGGCCGGCAACGTATTGGGCAAAGGCTATACCGCCGGCGTGGGCATGTCCATCGGGACGACATTCGGCCGCATTGCCGGCCAACAAGCCGCCCGCGCGGCACTGCAGGAGAGACACCATGAAGTCGCTTGAAAAGCTGATCATTGACGCGCAAATCATCACCGAGCCGGAAGCGGAAGTCGAACGAGTGATGCAGGTCTGTAACGCCTGCCGCTACTGCGAAGGTTTTTGCGCCGTATTTCCGGCGATGACCCAGCGCCTGGCTTTTGGTAAAGCGGATATAAACTATCTGGCTAACCTGTGCCATAACTGCGGCGCCTGTCTACATGCCTGCCAGTACGCGCCGCTGCACGAGTTTGCCATTAATGTCCCGAAGGCGATGGCGGAAGTGCGGCTGGAAACCTATCAACATTATGCCCAGCTCGCGGCTTTCGGCAGCCTGTATCGTCGGGCCGGCGTGACCACGGCGCTGGCGCTGGTCGGTGGGTTGATCCTCTTTCTGCTGCTGGCGATGGGGCTCAAAGGCTCTCTGCTACATCCGCCGCTGGCAGGAGATTTTTACCAGATTTTTCCCCATAACCTGCTGGCGTGGATGTTTGGCACGGTCTTCATGCTGGCCATGGGGTTACTGATGGCCGGGGTGATCCGTTTCTGGCGCGAGATCTCGCCGGGTCAGCCCCAGGCCATAGACATCGCTAAAGCCTCACATGATGCGCTCACGCTGAAGTATCTCGACGGCGGGCACGGTAAAGGCTGCAACGAGGCTGATGACGCGTTTACCCTGATGCGCCGTCGTTTCCATCACTTTACCTTCTACGGTTTTCTACTCTGTTTCGCCGCCACCGTGGTGGCTACGGGTTATCACTATATCGCCGGTTGGGAAGCCCCCTACCCGTTCTTCAGCGTACCGGTTGTGCTGGGTACGCTCGGCGGCATCGGCCTGCTGGTGGGCCCGGCGGGTTTGCTATGGCTGAACCTGCGCCGCTCACCGCTGCACGGCGACCCGCGGCAAAAACCGATGGATCGCGCCTTTATCCTGCTGCTGCTGCTGACCAGCTTCACCGGTCTCACCCTGCTGGCGGGACGGGACACCTCGTGGATGGGCATTCTGCTTGCCATTCATCTCGGCGTGGTGATGGCGCTGTTTTTAACCCTTCCTTACGGAAAATTTGCCCACGGATTTTATCGCTGTGCGGCGTTACTCAAGTGGGCGATTGAGAAACGGCGCGGAAAACAGGCGGCAGTCGCAGGCGACTAGCCCCCTCTTACCTCTATAAAAACAAGATAAAGACAATGGAGAGCAAACCCTATGACGCACCCCTCATCGCGCGCCGGTACCTTTGGCGCCATCCTCCGTGTGACCAGCGGTAATTTTCTCGAACAGTTCGACTTTTTTCTGTTTGGTTTTTACGCCACCTACATCGCCAGAACGTTCTTTCCGGCGGAGAGCGAGTTTGCGGCGTTAATGCTTACCTTCGCCGTGTTTGGTTCGGGCTTTCTGATGCGCCCCATCGGCGCGATAGTGCTGGGGGCCTATATTGACAGGATCGGACGGCGTAAAGGACTGATGGTGACGCTGGCGATTATGGGCTGCGGGACGCTTCTGATAGCGCTGGTTCCCGGCTATCAAACCATCGGCATTCTCGCCCCCATTCTGGTGGTTGTCGGGCGGCTGTTGCAGGGTTTCTCGGCGGGCGTCGAACTCGGCGGCGTATCGGTCTATTTATCGGAAATCGCCACGCCGGGGAACAAGGGGTTCTACACCAGCTGGCAATCCGCCAGCCAGCAGGTGGCTATCGTCGTCGCGGCGCTGATTGGCTACGCGCTGAACGAAACGCTTGGCCACGATGAGATCGCCGAATGGGGATGGCGCATTCCCTTCTTTATCGGCTGTCTGATCATTCCGCTGATTTTTGTGCTGCGACGTTCGTTACAAGAAACCGAAGCCTTCCTGCAGCGTAAACATCGTCCTGATACGCGAGAGATTCTGAGCACAATTGTCAAAAACTGGCGCATCATCACGGCGGGGACCTTGCTGGTGGCGATGACCACGACCACTTTTTACTTTATTACCGTCTATACCCCAACCTACGGGAGAGCCGTGCTGCACCTGAGCGCCCGCGACAGTCTGCTGGTGACCATGCTGGTCGGCATCTCTAACTTTATCTGGTTACCGATCGGCGGGGCAATTTCTGACAAAATAGGCCGTCGACCGGTGCTGATGGGCATTACCCTGCTGGCGCTGCTCACGACCTGGCCGGTAATGAACTGGCTCACCGCCGCGCCGGATTTCACCCGCATGACGCTGGTCCTGCTCTGGTTCTCATTCTTCTTTGGTATGTATAACGGCGCGATGGTGGCCGCCCTGACGGAAGTGATGCCGGTCTACGTCCGTACCGTCGGCTTTTCACTGGCCTTTAGCCTCGCCACCGCGATCTTTGGTGGCCTGACGCCGGCAATTTCCACCGCGCTGGTAGAGATAACGGGCGATAAAAGTTCGCCGGGCTGGTGGCTGATGTGCGCCGCGCTATGCGGCCTGGCCGCTACCGCGATGCTCTTCGTACGCCTGAGCCGCGGCTACCAGCCGGCAGAAATACCACGCTAAAATAGCAACGGGCGGAGTTTACGCTCCGCCCGTTGCCCGCCTCAGTCAGGCTTAACGCGGCGTATTGTTACTACGGATCTCTTTCCAGATCTGGTCGCAGCGCGCCTCTACAGCCTGATCGTTACCGGTTTTCCGCGCCTGGATGCACTGCTGATAATCCAGCACCCGCACGCTTTCCTGGGTCGCGAACTGCTGATGCTGTTTCTCCTGCTTCAGCACGTTCAATACGCTCTGACAGGCTTCCACTTTATCCGGATTGCCCTCTGCGGTATTAATGCAGGCGCTGTAGGCATCTTTTAACTTTGAGTCTTCCTTAGGCGCTGGCGACTGGGAACAGGCAACCAGACCTGCTGCCATAAAGGCGACAAGTATTAGCTTTTTCATCATGAACCTCGGGAAATTGCGGCGGGTTTTTCCCGCCGCAGTGGCATCAGAAAATGGTGAACGGAGCGATAACCATGAACTTCACGTCGCGCTCATCCTGGAAGATGTTGCCGTATCCGCCGCTCCAGCTTGGGATATCGGAGTGGTTGTCGTATTGCGTAAAGTGGAGTTTGAACAGCGTGCCCTTCGCGCGTCCTTCCTGAACGGTGTACATGGCATCCAGGCTATAGGCGGACTCTTCCAGGCGTTTATCCGGATTGTAGTACGCATCAGGCGAGGACATTCTCCCCGGCTTTGCATCCCAGGCATAAACGTAGGATGCGCCAAAGGCCCAGCCCGGCATGTTCCAGTTCTTCATGTCATACATCGCGCCGAAGAACACCGCTTTTTCACCGTTGGCGTTGAAGTCCGAACGGTTATCCCACCAGATATCCAGTCGCCCGTTAGACGATGCGTAAGTTGGCGTCATACGCTGCAGGAAGTAGCCCTGCTGACCATCAGCTTTAACCCAGGTTCCTTCCAGACGCAGGTCCAGAACGTCGGCAACCTTATAACCAAAGGTCAATGCCTGCAGCCACGCGGTGCCGTCATAGATGTCGTTAACCCCGCCGTTGCTGACTTTATCGCGGGTGCCGTAGAACTGATAGCTGGTGGTTAACGGCGTGCCTGCAACATCAAACTTATAGCTGGCCTTGGCAAAATACTGGTCGATGTAACCCTGTGCCTGACCAAACGCCGCTTCCAGCACAAGATCGTTTTTAAAATCATATTTGGCGCCGAGAGAGTGAAGGTAATCCACCTTGGTTTTCTTGTCGTTCTGGTAGAACTCATCCATCTCAATGTGCCACGGCGCTTTATATTCGTTCGTCCACATATAGGAGAAACTCAGCGCGCCCGCATCGCCGTAGTCAAAGTTCGCACCGGCTTCAGCCCCCTGATAGGTCCCCGGCATAAAGCTCCAGTGCGGCGCCAGCAGCGTCTGGCCGGTTGGCTGAATATAGCCCGCGCGCGCCCAGGTCGGACCAAATTTAAATTTTGCGGCTGCTTTATACAGGCTGATCCCGCTCTTATCGCCGGAATAGTCTTCATCGTAGGTTTTATTGCGCGAGGAGAAAGCGATTTCGTTCGGGTGACCGCTCTCGCTGCTTTCGCCCATTTCGATGGCGGTAAAGGCAGCAACGTCAATACCGAACATGTCGGCGGCATAGCCGGACTGGAAGTCGAGGTTGGCGTTCCAGGTGGAGTGCGACAGGTTAGTTTTATATTTATCACCGTCGGTCACATCTTTACGGTCGCGTTCACGCTGCCAGTAATAGATGCCGCCGGTTAACGTTGAATCATCAATGAACCCTTCTGCTTTTGCATCCGGCACCATTGCAAATCCTGACAGGGCTGTGACACCGGCAATAGCCAGCGCCAGCGTACTACGTTTGCCACTAAACGTACGCATATGCATATCCTCTTTGACGTTTTAAAAGTGCGGTTACCAAAGGCAACGCGCAAAAAAATAAAATAAGACAGCTTAAAAAGTGGTGCGGTAAAAATTCGCATAACCACTGGGTATAGACTATTTTTCGTGACGCGAATTATCAATCTCTTTTGCCGAGCAAAGATGAAGATTATGACAAAGCGCACATAATTTATGTCTTTATGTTTCAGTCTTAGACATCACACGTTTAGCGTGGAAGTGCTTGCAAAAACAGAGAAAACAAATGGAAATGAAAGCGATTAGCTGATTTCAGGTGATATACAGGAAGGATTAAAAATAACGCTTATTACAATCTGTAAACAAGATTAATTCGCATCGCGAAAATATGGTAATTTAATTCGCTGATTCTGAATAAAAAAAACGCCGCAGTAAGCGGCGTTCTTAATGATGGCGAGTAGCTACGCGCCGACTTTCGTCCAGGTATCACGCAGGCCGACGGTGCGGTTAAACACCAGATGGCTTGCGGTGGCATAGCGGCTATCCAGGCAGAAATAACCTTCACGCTCGAACTGGTAGGCTTTTTCCGCCTGCGCCTGCGCCAGGCTCGGCTCGGCAAATCCCTGTTTGATCACCAGCGATTCCGGGTTCATCACCGCGAGGAAATCTTCCGCCGCGCCCGGGTTCGGTACGCTAAACAGACGATCGTAGAGGCGGATTTCTACCGGCAGCGCGTGCGCCGCGCTCACCCAGTGAATCACACCCTTCACCTTGCGACCGTCGGCCGGATCTTTGCTCAGGGTATCGGCATCGTAGGTGCAGAAGATAGTGGTGATGTTGCCTTCCGCATCTTTCTCCACGCGCTCCGCTTTAATTACGTAGGCGTTACGCAGGCGAACTTCTTTACCCAGCACCAGACGCTTGTACTGCTTGTTCGCTTCCTCACGGAAGTCGGCGCGATCGATCCAGATTTCGCCACTGAACGGCACCTCACGGCTGCCCATCTCCGGCTTGTTCGGATGGTTCGGCATGGCCACCATTTCGCTTTCGCCCTGCGGATAGTTTTCGATAACCAGCTTAACCGGGTCGATAACCGCCATCGCGCGCGGGGCGTTTTCGTTCAGATCTTCACGAATGCAGGATTCCAGCGACGCCATCTCGATAGTATTGTCCTGCTTGGTCACGCCGATGCGTTTGCAGAATTCGCGGATAGACTCAGCGGTGTAGCCGCGGCGGCGCAGACCGGAAATGGTCGGCATACGCGGGTCATCCCAGCCTTCAACGTGCTTCTCAGTCACCAGCTGATTCAGCTTACGCTTGGACATCACGGTGTATTCGAGATTCAGGCGCGAGAATTCATACTGGCGCGGATGCACGGGAATGCTGATGTTATCCAGCACCCAATCGTACAGGCGGCGGTTGTCCTGGAACTCGAGGGTACACAGCGAGTGGGTAATCCCTTCCAGCGCATCGCTGATGCAGTGGGTGAAGTCGTACATCGGATAGATGCACCATTTGCTTCCGGTCTGGTGGTGATCGGCAAACTTAATGCGGTACAGCACCGGATCGCGCATCACGATAAACGGAGAAGCCATATCGATTTTCGCGCGCAGGCAGGCTTTACCTTCGGCAAATCCGCCGGTACGCATTTTTTCAAATAGCGCCAGGTTCTCTTCCACGCTGCGATCGCGGTACGGGCTATTTTTACCCGGCTCTTTCAGCGTGCCGCGGTACTCACGGATCTCTTCTGCTGACAGTTCGTCAACGTAGGCCAGGCCTTTATTAATTAGTTCAACCGCATACTGGTGCAGCTGATCGAAATAATCAGACGAGTAGCAAACATCCCCGGACCAGTGGAAACCTAACCACTGCACGTCGTTTTTAATCGACTCAACATATTCGATATCTTCCTTCACCGGGTTGGTGTCATCGAAACGCAGGTTGCATTGGCCCTGGTAATCCTGGGCGATGCCAAAGTTCAGGCAAATAGACTTCGCGTGGCCAATGTGCAGATAGCCGTTCGGTTCCGGTGGGAAACGGGTATGAACGGTGGTGTGCTTACCAGTAGCCAGATCTTCATCAATGATCTGACGAATAAAGTTAGTCGGGCGGGCTTCTGCCTCACTCATCGTGGGTTCCTCAAAGCGTAAACAACGTATAACGGCACATGATCTTACAAGCAGGGCGTAGAGACAACTATTAGTTACGCAAAATAGCGATCAGAAGGAGATTATGGGGGTGTTTGCGGTAAAAAAAAGCGGCGCAGCTTTCGCTGCGCCGCTGAGGCATAAACGCCACTCAGGAGTCTTATTTGCCTTTAATTTCGTACAACGGTGTCTGGCCAGCAACCACTTTACCGGTTGCCTGGATAACCAGCGCGCTGTAGTCGTCGCTGTTGCTGCAGACGACCGGGCTAATCATCGAACGCGCGTTAGCATTCAGGAACTCAAGATCCAGTTCCAGAATCGGCTCACCCGCTTTCACTTCCGCGCCCTCTTCCACCAGGCGTTTAAAGCCCTGGCCGTTAAGCGCGACGGTATCGATGCCCATATGGACGACGATTTCCGCACCGTTTTCAGTTTCCAGACAGAAGGCATGGTTGGTGTTGAAAATCTTCACCACGGTACCTGCCGCCGGCGCAACAACAATCTTATCGGTCGGTTTAACCGCCACGCCGTCGCCGACCGCTTTGCTGGCGAAGGCTTCATCAGGTACCTGCTCCAGCGCCACAATGTCGCCGGTAATCGGCGAAACCAGCGCTTCAACGGTTTTCGCGTTAGCAACAGCCTGTGGTTTAACAGCCTGAGCGGCTACGGGTGCGCTATGAGACGCTGCAGTCGCTGCAGCAACCGGGCCACGGGCAACCACTTTCTTCATTTCATCGCCGACGGATTCCGCTTTCGCGCCCACGATAACCTGGATGGTCTGCTTGTTCAGTTTAACCACACCGGAAGCGCCGAGGCGCTTACAGGCCGCATCGTTAACCAGCGCAGAGTCCGCCACGGTCAGACGCAGACGGGTAATACAGGCATCAATCGCTTTCAGGTTATCCGTACCGCCGACCGCCGCGATGTAGTTGGTCGCCAGCTGGGTTAAACCTTCTTCGGTATTACTGTTGGCCTCTTCAGTGACCACGTCATCCACTTTATCCTCACGACCCGGCGTTTTCAGATTGAACATGCGGATAACCGCGCTGAACAGCAGGAAGTAAATAACGAAGAACACAACGCCCATCACAATCAGCATCCAGACGTTTTTACTGGCTGCCGGCAGGCTGTACATCAGAACATAGTCGATGGCACCTGCAGAGAAGGAGAAGCCCGCGTGGATACCCAGCGCCGTCGCAACAAACAGGCTGATACCGGTCAGGATGGCGTGCAGGAGATACAGCAGCGGCGCCAGGAACATGAACAGGAATTCCAGCGGCTCGGTCACACCGGTCAGGAACGCGGTGATCGCGACCGACAGCAGCATACCGCCAACCATCGGACGACGCTCTTTCGGGGCCGCGAAATACATCGCCAGCGCCGCACCCGGCAGACCGAACATCATGATCGGGAAGAAGCCGGACATGAACATCCCCGCGGTGCCGTCACCCGCATAGAAGCGGTTGATGTCACCGTGGAACACGGCGCCAGCAGCGTTGGTGAATTCACCAATCTGGAACCAGGCGATGGTGTTCAGCACCTGATGCAGACCCGTCGGGATCAGCAGACGGTTGATGAAACCAAAGATACCGGAGCCGAGCGCGCCCGCGCCCACAATCCATTCACCGCCAGCATGGATGGCGTTCTGCACCGGCGGCCAGACGTAGCCGAAGATGGCTGCCAGCACCAGACAGAAGAAGCCGGTGGCGATGGGCACAAAGCGTTTGCCGCCGAAGAAGCTCAGGAAGTCAGGCAGTTTGATACCTGACCAGCGGTTATACACGGCACCGCCGACCAGACCGGTAATGATACCCGCCAGCACGCCCATGTTAATGGCAGGGTTGATGGTGACCATCGCTTTGGTCAAAACGAAGTAACCTACCGCCCCCGCCAGCGCTGCGGCGCCGGCGCTGTCTTTCGACCAGCTGGATGCGACGCCGATAGCGAAAATCAGCGCCAGGTTGTCAAAGATTGCCCCGCCCGCCTGGGCGATAAACGAAATGTTAAGCAGATCCGGTTGACCGAATCGCAGCAGGAGCGCCGCGACCGGTAGCACTGCGATAGGGAGCTGTAACGCCCTACCGAGTCGCTGAAAAAAACCTAAAATATTCATCTTATTCCCCCTATGAGACCCCGATAAGGCTCATTAAAGCCACTTTATTATTGTGTAACCTGGTTAATTTTTTAACTTACCTGCAAAGTGTCTGAAAAATTAATTCGTCTCGCAAATTAAATGGGTATTTTTTGTGACAATAGTCACCAAATATCGTATTCACCTCCGTCTTTGACTGGCTAACAATGAAAACTTATTTTATCATTCAAAAAATCAACACGGATTGACCCCGGTCGGCGCAGTTGCTGCGATACTCTTAATAGTATGCTGGCGCCAATCCGCCAGGTTCTAATTTAACTATAGAGGTGAACAATGAGACTGATCCCCCTGGTAACAGCTGAACAAGTCGGTAAATGGGCTGCCCGGCATATCGTTAACCGCATCAATGCGTTCAAACCGACTGCGGACCGTCCGTTTGTCCTCGGTCTGCCCACCGGCGGCACGCCTCTAACCGCTTATAAAGCCCTGGTTGAGATGCACAAAGCAGGCCAGGTTAGCTTTAAGCATGTTGTCACCTTCAACATGGATGAGTACGTTGGCCTGCCGAAAGAGCACCCGGAAAGCTATCATAGCTTTATGCACCGCAACTTCTTTGATCACGTTGATATCCCGGCGGAAAATATTAATCTGCTGAATGGTAACGCGCCGGATATTGATGCAGAATGCCGTCGCTATGAAGAAAAAATTCGTTCTTACGGTAAAATCCACCTGTTTATGGGCGGCGTGGGTAACGATGGCCACATCGCTTTTAACGAACCTGCCTCTTCTTTGGCTTCACGCACACGCATCAAAACCCTGACCCACGATACTCGCGTAGCGAATTCCCGTTTCTTCGACGGTGATGTTGACCAGGTGCCTAAATACGCGCTGACCGTTGGCGTAGGCACGCTGCTCGACGCGGAAGAAGTGATGATTCTGGTGCTGGGTCATCAGAAAGCGCTGGCGCTGCAGGCGGCGGTGGAAGGCAACGTAAACCATATGTGGACCATCACCTGTCTGCAGTTGCACCCGAAAGCGGTTGTCGTCTGCGATGAGCCATCCACTATGGAACTGAAAGTTAAGACACTGAAATATTTCAACGAATTAGAAGCCGAAAATATCAAAGGTCTGTAATGTAGTCTCGTCCCGCAGCAGACCCTGCGGGACAACCATTTTTGACAACCGGGGGTCGTAATGTATGCATTAACCCAAGGCCGGATTTATACCGGTCATGAAATTCTGGATGACCATGCGATTGTTATCGCCAATGGCCTTATCGAACGTATCTGTCCGCAGACTGAGCTGCCCACCGGGATCGAACAGCGCTCGGTTAATGGTGCGATCCTTTCCCCCGGTTTTATCGACGTCCAGCTTAACGGCTGCGGCGGCGTGCAGTTCAACGACACGGCGGATGCGGTCACCGTTGAAACGCTGGAAATTATGCAGAAGGCGAATGAACGCTCCGGCTGCACCAGCTATCTGCCCACGCTCATTACCGCCAGCGATGACCTGATGAAACAGGGTGTCCGCGTGATGCGCGAGTATTTGCAAAAGCATCCCAACCAGGCGCTGGGCCTGCATCTTGAAGGTCCGTGGCTGAATATTGTCAAAAAAGGCACCCATAACCCGGATTTCGTCCGTAAACCGGACGCCGCGCTGGTCGATTTCCTGTGCGAAAACGCGGATGTGATAACCAAAATCACTCTCGCGCCGGAACGCGTAGAACCAGAAGTTATTCGCAAACTGGTGGCCGCAGGTATCATCGTCTCCGCCGGTCATTCCAACGCGACGCTAAAAGAAGCGAAAATCGGTTTCCGCGCCGGGATTACCTTTGCCACCCATCTGTTTAACGCCATGCCGTATATTACCGGTCGTGAGCCGGGCCTGGCTGGCGCGATTTTCGACGAGCCGGATGTCTACTGCGGCATCATCGTCGATGGCCTGCACGTCGATTACGCTAACGTGCGCCTCGCTAAACGCTTGAAAGGCGACAAGCTGTGTCTTGTTACCGACGCAACGGCGCCAGCGGGTGCCAATATTGAGCAGTTCATTTTTGCTGGTAAAACAATATACTACCGGAACGGCCTGTGCGTAGATGAGAACGGCACCCTCAGCGGCTCTTCATTGACCATGATTGAAGGGGTGCGTAACCTCGTTGAGCATTGCGGCATTGCGCTGGATGAAGTGTTGCGTATGGCGACGCTCTACCCTTCCCGCGCCATTGGCGTAGACAAACAGTTAGGCAGCATTGCCCCGGGGATGGTCGCTAACCTGACCGCATTCACCCGCGATTATAAAATCACCAAGACCATCGTTAATGGTAACGAGGTCGTCACTGAGTAAGTAAAAGTATGACAGCAGGCGGACAAGCTCAAATTGGTAACGTCGATCTCGTAAAACAGCTGAACAGCGCTGCCGTTTACCGGCTCATCGATCAGCACGGCCCCATCTCGCGTATCCAGATTGCGGAACAAAGCCAGCTTGCCCCTGCCAGCGTAACCAAAATTACGCGTCAGCTTATTGAACGCGGACTGATCAAAGAAGTCGATCAGCAGGCCTCCACCGGGGGCCGCCGCGCCATCTCGATTGTTGCCGAAACCCGCAGCTTTCACGCCATCGGCGTACGTCTTGGCCGCTATGACGCTACCCTGACGCTCTATGATTTAAGCAGTAAGACCCTCGAAGAAGAGCACTACCCGCTGCCGGAAAGAACCCAGGAAACGCTGGAACACGCCCTGCTCAACATCATCGCCTCCTTTATGGAGAGCTGTCAGCGCAAAATCCGCGAGCTAATCGCCATTTCGGTGATCCTGCCGGGACTGGTCGATCCGGAAAGCGGCGTCATTCGCTATATGCCGCATATTCAGGTGGAGAACTGGGGGCTGGTTGAAGCGCTGGAAAAACGCTTTAAAGTCACTTGCTATGTCGGCCACGATATTCGTAGCCTGGCGCTGGCGGAGCACTACTTTGGTGCGAGCCACGACTGTGAAGACTCCATTCTGGTGCGCGTACACCGCGGGACCGGTGCGGGGATCATCTCCAACGGCCGGATTTTTATTGGCCGTAACGGAAACGTCGGGGAAATCGGCCATATCCAGGTCGACCCGCTGGGTGAGCGCTGCCACTGCGGCAACTTCGGCTGTCTGGAAACCGTCGCCGCCAACGCCGCCATTGAACATCGGGTTCGTCATCTGCTGGCGCAGGGTTATCAGAGCAAGATCCCCCTCGATGACTGTACGATCAAAACGATCTGTAAAGCCGCGAATAAAGGCGATGCGCTGGCCTGCGAGGTGATCGAGCACGTTGGCCGTCATCTGGGTAAAACTATCGCCATCGCCATTAACCTGTTTAATCCGCAAAAAGTGGTGATTGCCGGTGAGATCGTCGAGGCGGAAAAAGTGCTGTTACCGGCTATTGAAGGCTGCATTAACACCCAGGCGCTGAAGGCATTTCGTAAAAATCTGCCGGTAGTCCGTTCTACGCTCGATCATCGTTCTGCCATCGGCGCTTTTGCCCTGGTCAAGCGTGCGATGCTTAACGGGATCCTGCTCCAGCGTTTGCTGGAAAGCTAAAGCCGCTTTATAGTTTCGCCTTTCTTTAACGATGTCGGACAGTCCATGACCATTCAAAACGTAATTTGTGATATTGACGGTGTGCTGATGCACGACAATGTGGCCGTACCGGGCGCCGCCGAATTCATCAAGCGCATTCTCGAAAAAGAGATGCCGCTGGTGATGCTGACTAACTACCCTTCGCAGACCGGCCAGGACCTGGCGAACCGCTTTGCGACCGCCGGAATCGATGTTCCTGATACCGCCTTTTATACCTCAGCGATGGCCACTGCCGATTTTCTGCGCCGTCAGGAAGGCAAAAAAGCCTATGTGGTTGGCGAAGGCGCGCTGATTCACGAACTGTATAAAGCAGGCTTTACCATCACTGACGTCAATCCTGATTTCGTTATCGTCGGTGAGACCCGCTCCTTTAACTGGGAAATGATGCATAAGGCGGCGTTTTTTGTCGCCAACGGTGCGCGCTTTATCGCAACTAACCCGGATACGCACGGCCGCGGCTATTACCCGGCCTGCGGCGCGCTGTGCGCCGGTATTGAAAAAATCTCCGGCCGTAAGCCGTTCTACGTCGGTAAACCAAGCCCATGGATTATCCGCTCTGCGCTGAATAAAATGCAGGCGCATTCGGAACAAACGGTTATCGTCGGCGACAACCTGCGCACGGATATTCTGGCGGGCTTCCAGGCCGGTCTGGAAACCATTCTGGTGCTTTCCGGGGTTGCCACGCTCGACGATATCGACAGCATGCCGTTCCGTCCGTCCTGGATTTATCCATCGGTTGCGGAAATCGATATTTTCTAAATAAAACCACGTCCTGCGACGTGGTTTCTTATTTCCAAGCCTCTTCTGAACGCTTTTATCTAAAAGAAAAGCACTATTACTGAATATTCATCAACAAAAGCGCTCAAAACATACTCTTTTTTCACTATTCGACAATCACAATTGCATTATTTTCTTTTGCTGGCGTAAACCCCTTGCGCCCTTCGCCCCTTTACGGCATTTTCTAAAGCATGCACTGAGGCTTCGCGTTTAGACGAAGCCTGCACAACATCAAACAAGACAGGGTAACGGAGAAGGCTATGTGTTCGATTTTTGGCGTACTGGATATTAAAACTGACGCGGGTGAACTGCGTAAAAAGGCACTGGAGCTTTCCCGCCTGATGCGCCACCGCGGCCCGGACTGGTCAGGCGTCTATGCCTGTGATAAAGCCATCCTGGCGCATGAACGCCTGTCAATCGTCGACGTGAACGCCGGCGCGCAGCCGCTGTATAACGCTGCAAAAACTCACGCCCTCGCCGTTAACGGTGAAATCTACAACCACCAGGCGCTGCGCGCGGAATACGGCGACCGCTATGCGTTCCAGACCGGTTCCGACTGCGAAGTTATCCTCGCGCTGTATCAGGAAAAAGGTCCGGACTTCCTCGACGATCTGCAGGGGATGTTTGCTTTTGCTCTCTACGACAGCGAAAAAGACGCGTATCTGATTGGTCGCGACCACATCGGCATCATCCCGCTGTATATGGGTCACGATGAACACGGCAACTTCTACGTTGCTTCAGAAATGAAAGCGCTGGTTCCGGTATGCCGTACGATTAAAGAGTTCCCGGCAGGCAGCTACCTGTGGAGCAAAGATGGCGAAATCCGCGAGTACTATCAGCGCGACTGGTTCGATTATGACGCCGTCAAAGACAACGTCACGGACAAAAATGAACTGCGTCAGGCGCTGGAAGAGTCGGTGAAAAGCCACCTGATGTCCGATGTCCCGTACGGCGTCCTGCTCTCCGGCGGCCTGGATTCATCGGTGATTTCCGCCATCACCAAAAAATATGCCGCGCGCCGCGTCGAAGATCAGGAAAAATCAGAAGCCTGGTGGCCGCAGCTGCACTCCTTCGCCGTCGGTCTGGAAGGCGCGCCCGATCTGAAAGCCGCGCAGGAAGTGGCTAACCATCTGGGCACCGTTCACCACGAAATCCACTTTACGGTGCAGGAAGGCCTGGACGCGATTCGCGATGTTATCTATCACATTGAAACCTACGACGTGACGACAATTCGCGCGTCAACGCCGATGTACCTGATGTCGCGTAAAATCAAAGCGATGGGCATCAAAATGGTGTTGTCTGGCGAAGGTTCTGATGAAGTATTTGGCGGCTACCTTTATTTCCATAAAGCGCCAAACGCTAAAGAGCTGCACGAAGAGACCGTACGCAAGCTGCAGGCGCTGCATATGTTTGACTGCGCTCGCGCCAACAAAGCGATGTCCGCATGGGGCGTTGAAGCGCGCGTGCCGTTCCTGGATAAGAAATTCCTCGACGTGGCAATGCGTATCAACCCGCAGGACAAAATGTGCGGCAACGGTAAAATGGAAAAACATGTCCTGCGTGAATGTTTTGAATCTTACCTGCCGGCAAGCGTCGCCTGGCGCCAGAAAGAACAGTTCTCTGATGGCGTAGGTTACAGCTGGATCGATACTTTAAAAGAAGTGGCCGCTGAACAAATTTCCGATCAGCAACTGGAAACCGCCAGCTTCCGCTTCCCGTACAACACGCCATCATCGAAAGAAGCGTATCTCTACCGTGAGATCTTCGAAGAGCTGTTCCCGGTTCCAAGCGCGGCTGAATGCGTGCCTGGCGGCCCTTCCGTCGCATGCTCTTCAGCAAAAGCGATTGAGTGGGACGAATCTTTCAAAAAAATGAACGATCCGTCGGGACGCGCGGTTGGCGTACACCAGTCGGCCTACTAACCGGCGCTGTTTTCAAAACGGACTCTGCGGAGTCCGTTTTTGTTTTGTGCCTTATTTAAGCCGTTAAAAACGATAAATAACCAATAATTGACGATTATTGCGCCACGCTGTTCGCAACCTAACCAAACAGTTACGTTCAGCCCATTTTCGATGAAAAAGGGGTTGACGCTTCAAGGCTCAATACGCATAATGCGCCCCGCAACGCCGATAAGGTAACGCGAAAAAAAGATGGCTACGTAGCTCAGCTGGTTAGAGCACATCACTCATAATGATGGGGTCACAGGTTCAAATCCCGTCGTAGCCACCATCTTTTTTGCGGGAGTGGCGAAATTGGTAGACGCACCAGATTTAGGTTCTGGCGCCGCAAGGTGTGCGAGTTCAAGTCTCGCCTCCCGCACCATTTACTCTTTCGCGTTGGCAGTAAAAGGTTTTTGTTGGGGTATCGCCAAGCGGTAAGGCACCGGTTTTTGATACCGGCATTCCCTGGTTCGAATCCAGGTACCCCAGCCATATTTTCGATGTTTGCGGTTCACCGCGACGGTATTGGGGTATCGCCAAGCGGTAAGGCACCGGTTTTTGATACCGGCATTCCCTGGTTCGAATCCAGGTACCCCAGCCATCGAAAAAAGAGTAAGATTTTGGCTACGTAGCTCAGCTGGTTAGAGCACATCACTCATAATGATGGGGTCACAGGTTCGAATCCCGTCGTAGCCACCATACAAAGGAATTATTGATTCAGTTCGATAAATCCAAAAAAATTGTTGGGGTATCGCCAAGCGGTAAGGCTCTGGTTTCTGATACCAGCATTCCGAGGTTCGAATCCTCGTACCCCAGCCAATTTCAAAAGTCGCTCACGCTGTGTGCGCACCCGTTGGAGTATCTCCAGGCACTAAGCCACCGGTTTGACCCCGGTACGAAATGGTCAACGTAAAATTGGGGTATCGCCAAGCGGTAAGGCACCGGATTCTGATTCCGGCATTCCGAGGTTCGAATCCTCGTACCCCAGCCAACAAAAGCAAAAAGCTCGCTTCGGCGAGCTTTTTGCTTTTTGGCGTTTACGCTATGCACATTACCGTTCCGCACCCCGGCCTCACCTTTGCAAGCCGGGGTCGTTCTCGTTATAAACCTAACGCGTATTTCAACGCCTGACGCTTCAGTCCGCCGGCGCGCTCGGCCGCCATCAGCCCAATATTTCTCAGCATACGCACCGGCGGCAAATCGTTGCTAAATCCGGCGTAAAACAGATCCATTCCCGACTGCATAATAAAGTTGTCCGCCTGACGCCGCGTCTGGTAGCGCTTAAGTACCGGCAGGCTGGCCCACTCCTCACCGTGCGCTTTTGCTCTGCCAAGAATATCGAGCAGCGCATCGACATCGCGATAGCCGAGGTTAACCCCCTGCCCCGCCAGCGGATGGATGGTGTGCGCAGCATCGCCCACCAGCGCCAGCCCCGGCTTAACATACTGCAATGCGTGACGGCGGGTAAGCGGGAAAGCGCCCGCGCTCAGCGGCGTAATCTCTCCCAGCCGCGACGGGAAGTGGCGAGTAATTTCCTGCTGTAGCTGAGCCATACTCATTCCCTGCAACTGACGGATCCTCGCTGGCGCGTCGTACCACACCAGCGAAGCCCAATGATCGAACAGCGGTAAAAACGCGCGCGGCCCCGTCGGAGTGAACTGCTGCCAGGTACTGTCGCCGGGATCGTCCGCACACTGTACGCTGATCAACATACAGGATTGCTGGTACTGCCACGCGTGGATGCCGATTCCGGCCAGCTGACGCACCTGCGAACTGGCGCCGTCCGCGCCCACCACCAGCCGCGCATCAAGCTGGCTGCCGTCGGTCAGCGTTAAGGAGGTGTACGTTTCTCCACGCCGCATCTCCTGAAGCGATGTCCCCACCTGCAGCGATATGCGTTCATGGGCTTCCAGCGCCTGCCACAGGGCTCGCTGCAGAACGTTATTCTCCACCATATAACCCAGTTCCGGCAGCTTCAGCTCCGCGGCGTTGAAGACAACATGGGCGCTTTCCCACTCCCAGGTTTCTAGCTGGCGGTACGCATGGGCGCGCATGGACCGCACGCTGTCCCAGACGCCGAGGCCTCTCAGCAGCCCTACCGATGACGCGCTGATTGCCGAAATACGTACGTCAGGCGGTGAAGAAGCATCGAAAACCGGAGGCGCGTTTTTTTCAATGACCGTCACCGTAAAGCCCTGCTGCGCCAGGCCAAGCGCGAGGGCGCCGCCAACCATCCCGCCGCCGACGATAACGACATCTGTTGCATGAATTGTCATGGCTATTATCCTTAAACCCGAATCCCCTCAGTTTACCGGATTTTTATTCGGCTTGTGGTGATTACGGTCGTACTGGTCAGGGCGCGGTCAAAGCATTACAATACGCGCCCTGCAATCCTGGCTTTATATCCGTCACCCTTCACATTGCAGAGCAACATCCGGTGAAGACGCTGACTTTGGGTATACCTAATTAAGCATGAGCAAGTCGATGACAAAAAAACTCCATATTAAAACCTGGGGCTGTCAGATGAACGAATACGATTCATCAAAGATGGCCGATCTGCTGGATGCCACCCACGGGTATCAACTCACTGAAGTGGCGGAAGAAGCGGATGTGCTGCTGCTCAATACCTGCTCAATCCGTGAGAAGGCTCAGGAAAAAGTATTCCATCAGCTAGGACGCTGGAAGCTGCTGAAAGAGAAGAATCCCAACCTGATCATCGGCGTTGGCGGCTGCGTGGCCTCTCAGGAAGGCGACCATATTCGCCAGCGCGCCCACTATGTCGATATTATTTTTGGGCCGCAGACCCTGCACCGCCTGCCGGAAATGATCAACTCGGTACGAGGCAACCGCAGCCCGGTCGTCGATATCAGCTTCCCGGAAATCGAAAAATTCGACCGCCTGCCGGAACCGCGCGCCGAAGGCCCAAGCGCCTTTGTTTCCATCATGGAAGGCTGCAACAAGTACTGCACCTACTGCGTGGTGCCTTATACCCGCGGTGAGGAAGTGAGCCGCCCAAGCGACGATATCCTGTTTGAAATCGCCCAGCTTGCGGCTCAGGGCGTACGTGAAGTTAACCTACTCGGGCAGAACGTGAACGCCTGGCGCGGGGAAAACTATGACGGCACCAGCGGTAGCTTTGCCGATCTCCTGCGCCTGGTTGCGGCGATCGACGGTATCGACCGGATCCGCTTTACCACCAGCCATCCCATCGAGTTCACCGACGATATCATCGAGGTTTACCGCGATACGCCGGAGCTGGTCAGCTTCCTGCACCTGCCGGTGCAGAGCGGTTCCGACCGCGTGCTGAACCTGATGGGCCGAACCCACACGGCGCTGGAATATAAAGCGATTATCCGCAAACTGCGCGCGGCGCGTCCGGATATTCAGATCAGCTCCGACTTCATCGTCGGCTTCCCTGGCGAAACCACGCAGGATTTCGAACAAACCATGAAGCTGATCGCCGATGTGAATTTCGATATGAGCTACAGCTTCATCTTCTCCGC
The DNA here is from genome assembly GCF_015601345.1 of Klebsiella sp. BDA134-6. Lineage (NCBI taxonomy): Bacteria > Pseudomonadati > Pseudomonadota > Gammaproteobacteria > Enterobacterales > Enterobacteriaceae > Klebsiella > Klebsiella sp. BDA134-6. The sequence continues at coordinate 1,704,874 of NZ_CP064784.1, read as the reverse complement.
GCGTCCGGGCACGCCGGCGGCCGATATGGTCGACGACGTACCGGAAGAGGACAAGAAACAGCGTCTGTATATTCTGCAGGAGCGCATCAACCAGCAGGCGATGGCCTGGAGCCGCCGTATGCTCGGCACCGTGCAGCGCATTCTGGTGGAAGGCACCTCACGTAAGAGCATTATGGAGCTGTCTGGCCGCACCGAAAATAACCGCGTGGTGAACTTCGAAGGCTCGCCTGAGATGATCGGCAAGTTTGTCGATGTCGAGATCACCGACGTCTGGACAAACTCCCTGCGCGGTAAAGTGGTGCGCACCGAGGACGAAATGGGTCTGCGCATTGCGGAAACCCCGGAGTCGGTGATTGCCCGCACTCGTAAAGAAAACGATCTTGGCGTCGGTATCTACCAGCCATAATCCGTTCAGGCCTGCCGGCTCCGGCAGGCCTTGTATTTCCTCTCCTGAACCCAATATCTATAGCGATGCTTGCGCCATATTCCGATGACGTGAATAATTTCCTGACCGGCTACCTTCCGGCTATCTATGTATAAGAGGAACAGCTTGAATACAGACACTCGCGAAATCACCCTTGAGCCCGCGGACAACGCCCGTTTGCTGAGCCTGTGCGGCCCGTTTGATGACAATATTAAACAGCTGGAGCGCCGTCTCGGCATCGAGATTAACCGTCGTGACAACCACTTTAAACTGACCGGTCGGCCGATTTGCGTCACCGCTGCGGCGGATATCTTGCGCAGTCTGTACGTCGATACCGCGCCGATGCGCGGCGAAATTCAGGATATTGAACCGGAACAAATTCATCTGGCGATCAAAGAAGCCCGCGTGCTGGAGCAGAGCGCCGAAAGCGTACCGGACTACGGTAAAGCCATCAATATCAAAACCAAGCGTGGCGTGATTAAGCCGCGTACGCCGAATCAGGCGCAGTACATCGCCAATATTCTCGACCACGACATTACCTTCGGCGTCGGCCCTGCCGGGACCGGGAAAACCTACCTGGCGGTCGCCGCCGCGGTAGACGCGCTGGAGCGTCAGGAGATCCGCCGTATTCTTCTGACCCGTCCGGCGGTTGAGGCTGGCGAAAAACTGGGCTTCCTGCCCGGCGATTTAAGCCAGAAAGTCGATCCGTATCTGCGTCCCCTGTACGACGCGCTGTTCGAGATGCTCGGCTTCGAGAAAGTCGAAAAGTTGATTGAGCGCAACGTGATTGAAGTCGCGCCGCTGGCCTATATGCGCGGCCGTACGCTGAACGATGCGTTTATCATTCTCGACGAAAGCCAGAACACCACCATTGAACAGATGAAAATGTTCCTGACCCGTATCGGCTTTAACTCTAAGGCGGTCATTACCGGCGACGTCACGCAGATTGACCTGCCGCGCAGCACCAAATCGGGCCTGCGCCACGCGATTGAAGTGCTGGCGGAAGTCGATGAGATCAGCTTCAACTTCTTCCATAGCGAAGACGTCGTGCGCCACCCGGTGGTCGCCCGCATCGTTAACGCCTATGAAGCCTGGGAAGAAGCAGACCAGAAACGTAAAGCAGAACTGGCCGCCGAGCGCAAGCGCGAAGCCCAGGAACAGGAGCATAAATGAGTCAGGTCATTCTCGATTTACAGCTGGCTTGCGAAGATAACAGCGGAATGCCGGATGAAGCCCTGTTTCAGCGCTGGGTCGATAGCGTTATCCCGCAGTTTCAGGAAGAGTCGGAGCTGACGATTCGCCTGGTTGATGAAGCGGAAAGCCACGAGCTAAACCTGACCTATCGTGGGAAGGACAAGCCAACTAACGTGCTCTCTTTCCCGTTCGAAGCCCCGCCGGGTATCGAAATGCCGCTGCTTGGCGACCTGGTTATCTGCCGTCAGGTGGTTGAACAGGAAGCGAAAGAGCAAGGTAAACCGCTGGAAGCGCACTGGGCGCATATGGTGGTCCACGGTAGCCTGCATCTTTTGGGCTATGACCATATCATCGACGAAGAAGCGGAGGAGATGGAATCCCTCGAAACAGAGATAATGCTTGCTCTGGGCTATGAGGATCCGTACATTGCCGAGAAGGAATAACCCGTTGCCGGCTTTGCCGGCGACTGGCCGCTATGCCGGGCGCTGAGTATACGCGTGACGAGCGACTATTTAACTAACATGAGAACCCATACGACGCCATGAGCGACGACAATTCACACAGTAGCGACACAGTAAACAGCAAAAAGGGATTCTTCTCCCTGTTACTCAGCCAGCTCTTTCACGGTGAACCCAAAAATCGTGACGAACTGCTGGCGCTGATCCGTGATTCCGGGCAAAACGACCTTATCGACGAAGATACGCGCGATATGCTCGAAGGGGTAATGGATATCGCCGACCAGCGCGTCCGCGACATCATGATCCCCCGCTCGCAGATGATTACCCTGAAACGCAACCAGACGCTGGACGAGTGCCTCGATGTGATCATCGAATCCGCCCACTCGCGTTTCCCGGTGATCAGCGAAGATAAAGATCACATTGAAGGGATTCTGATGGCCAAAGATCTGCTGCCGTTTATGCGCAGCGATGCTGAAGCCTTCAGCATGGAAAAAGTGTTGCGCCCGGCGGTTGTCGTGCCTGAGAGCAAGCGGGTCGACCGCATGCTGAAGGAGTTCCGTTCCCAGCGTTATCATATGGCTATCGTTATCGATGAGTTTGGCGGCGTCTCGGGTCTGGTGACCATTGAAGATATCCTTGAGCTGATCGTCGGTGAAATTGAAGACGAATACGACGAAGAGGAAGACATCGATTTCCGTCAGCTAAGCCGCCATACGTGGACGGTGCGCGCACTGGCCTCAATTGAAGACTTCAACGAGGCGTACGGCACCCACTTCAGCGATGAAGAGGTCGACACCATCGGCGGCCTGGTGATGCAGGCGTTTGGTCATCTGCCTGCCCGCGGCGAGTCTATCGACATTGATGGTTACCAATTCAAGGTCGCAATGGCTGACAGCCGACGTATTATTCAGGTACATGTAAAGCTTCCTGATGATGCCCCGCAGCCGAAGCTGGAAGACTAATCCAACGGGACGATTAACCTAAATGGTATTTGCCTCTCTTATTGAACGCCAGCGCGTACGCCTGCTGCTGGCGCTGCTATTCGGAGCCAGCGGAACGCTGGCTTTTTCACCTTATGACTTCTGGCCTGCGGCGATTATTTCGCTAATTGGCCTGCAGGGTTTAACCCTCAACCGCCGCCCTTTACAAAGCGCCGCGATTGGCTATTTCTGGGGACTCGGGCTATTCGGTTCGGGTATAAACTGGGTCTACGTGAGTATCGCGCAGTTCGGCGGCATGCCCGGACCGGTCAACGTTTTCCTGGTGATTCTGCTGGCCGCGTATCTCTCCCTCTATACCGGGTTATTCGCCGGTATTCTTTCGCGCCTGTGGCCGAAAACCAGCTGGATACGCGTGGCCATCGCCGCACCGGTGGTCTGGCAAATCAGCGAATTTCTGCGCGGCTGGGTGCTCACCGGCTTCCCGTGGCTGCAATTCGGTTACAGTCAAATCGACGGCCCGCTTAAAGGCCTGGCTCCCGTGATGGGCGTTGAGGCGATTAACTTCCTGCTGATGCTCGTCAGCGGCCTACTGGTACTCGCTATCGCGCAGCGTAACTGGAAGCCGCTGATCGCCGCCGTCGTGCTGTTCGCCCTGCCCTTCCCACTTCGCTATATTCAGTGGTATCAACCGCTGCCGGAACGCGCAACCACGGTTTCGCTGGTACAGGGCGATATCCCCCAGGCGATGAAATGGGACCAGAATCAGTTGCTCAACACCCTGAAAACCTATCTGGATCTCACCCAACCGCACATGGGTAAATCGCAGCTGATCGTCTGGCCGGAGTCCGCGATTCCCGATCTGGAAATCAATCAGCAGCGTTTCCTGAGTATGATGGACGATCTGATGCGGTCGAAAAACAGCTCGCTGATTACCGGTATCGTCGACGCGCGCCTGAACGCGCAGAATCGCTACGATACATACAACACCATTATTACGCTGGGCAAAGATAACCCGTACAGCTACGACTCAAAGAATCGCTACAACAAGAATCATCTGGTGCCGTTTGGTGAGTTTGTGCCGCTGGAATCGATTCTGCGTCCGCTGGCGCCGTTCTTCGATCTGCCGATGTCCTCTTTCAGCCGCGGGCCTTACGTGCAGCCGCAGCTGGTTGCGCATAATATGCGTCTGACGGCGGCTATTTGCTACGAGATCATTCTTGGCGAGCAGGTGCGGGATAACTTCCGCCCGGATACGGATTTTCTGTTAACCATCTCTAATGATGCGTGGTTCGGCAAATCTATCGGTCCGTGGCAGCACTTTCAGATGGCGCGGATGCGCGCGCTGGAGCTGGCCCGTCCGCTGCTGCGCAGCACCAATAACGGCATTACCGCGGTCATCGGCCCACGCGGTGAAATACAGGAGATGATCCCGCAGTTCACCCGCGCCGTATTGACCACTAAAGTGACCCCGACTTCAGGACTGACGCCGTACGCGCGTACAGGGAACTGGCCGCTGTGGGCGTTAACCGCGCTGTTTGGCTTTGCGGCGCTGCTGATGAGCCTGCGCCAGCGCCGTCGCTAATTGCTTCTCCCGCGGCGGCATTCGTCGCCGCGGTCACCTCTCCTTCTTGTCCATTTTGGCACGACCATTGCTTAATAAATTGATGTAGTAGCGCGATCCTTGAGGGTACAACCTGGTTGCACCACCACCGATCGCCCTGCTGCGCTATTTTGGTGCAATGGGGGATTTTTGCCTTTAAATGGTGCGGTGCGCTTCGCAAATATCAACAATATAAGAGCAAAATCTTTACATTAAGCCAAACTAAATGCTAACAAACACATACAAATGCTGCACGCAAAGACGGCAGCAATAAAAAAGCACACACATTCACAATGGGTATCAATAGCGTCTGATGGCGCTGAGGATAAGGAGTCGGATATGCAATTACGTAAACTGGCCGCAGCAATGCTGGTCATGGGACTGACCGCCGGTGCGGCGCATGCAGAAGATGCAGCATCCACCGCTGGCCAGAGCACTCTGGATAAAATTGCCAAAAACGGCGTTATCGTCGTCGGTCACCGTGAATCATCCGTTCCGTTCTCTTACTATGACAACAAGCAGCAGGTCGTCGGCTATTCTCAGGACTACTCGAACGCGATCGTTGATGCCATTAAGAAGAAGCTGAACAAACCGGATCTGCAGGTCAAACTGATCCCGGTAACCTCACAAAACCGTATTCCGCTGCTGCAAAACGGCACTTATGACTTCGAATGCGGTTCCACCACCAATAACCTTGAGCGTCAAAAACAGGCAGCCTTCTCCGACACCATTTTCGTTGTCGGTACCCGTCTGCTGGTGAAAAAAGGCGGCGCGATTAAAGATTTCCCGGATCTGAAGGATAAAGCCGTCGTCGTCACCTCCGGCACCACCTCGGAAATTCTGCTGCACAAGCTGAACGACGAGAAAAAAATGAATATGCGTATTATCAGCGCAAAAGATCATGGTGACTCCTTCCGTACTCTGGAAAGCGGTCGCGCGGTGGCCTTTATGATGGATGACGCGCTGCTGGCGGGCGAACGTGCGAAAGCGAAGAAACCGGATAATTGGGAGATTGTCGGTACCGCTCAATCTCAGGAAGCCTATGGCTGCATGCTGCGCAAAGACGATCCACAGTTCAAAACGCTGGTGGACGACACGGTTGCCCATGTCCAGACCTCCGGTGAAGCCGAAAAATGGTTCGATAAGTGGTTTAAAAATCCAATTCCGCCAAAGAATCTGAATATGAACTTTGAACTCTCTGACGAAATGAAAGCGCTGTTCAAATCACCTAACGACAAAGCTCTTAACTAATTAAAAAAACAAAGGGCGGGGAATCCTGCCCTCCCGATTGTTGCCACGGCGCGGACAGACTATACGGCAGCTGGTCGTTCCCCAGCGGCCGCGAATACCGAAACAGGCTGAGCAACAATCTTCGAGGGTAGCGCTGCTACCCTTTTTTTTCCAGGAGTCATTTATGTCAATAGACTGGAACTGGGGGATATTCCTGCAACAGGCCCCGTTCGGCAACACCACCTATTTAGGCTGGCTGTGGAGTGGTTTTCAGGTCACCGTCACCCTGTCGGTAACGGCCTGGATTATCGCGTTCTTTGTGGGGTCGCTCTTCGGTATTCTCCGTACGGTCCCGAACCGTCTGCTGTCGACTATCGGCACCTGTTACGTTGAGCTTTTTCGTAACGTTCCGCTTATCGTTCAATTTTTCACCTGGTATCTGGTGGTGCCTGAACTGCTGCCGGAAAACATTGGCATGTGGTTTAAGTCCGAGCTGGATCCCAATATTCAGTTCTTCGTTTCCTCGATGCTCTGTCTGGGATTGTTTACCGCCGCACGCGTCTGCGAACAGGTTCGTTCCGGCATCCAGTCCCTGCCGCGCGGGCAGAAAAACGCCGGGCTGGCGATGGGACTGACCTTACCGCAAACCTACCGCTACGTTCTGCTGCCTAATGCCTATCGCGTTATCGTGCCGCCGATGACCTCAGAAATGATGAACCTGGTGAAAAACTCGGCCATCGCCTCCACCATCGGACTTGCCGATATGGCTGCACAGGCGGGCAAGCTGCTGGATTACTCAGCCCATGCCTGGGAGTCGTTTACCGCTATCACCCTGGCCTACGTGTTTATCAACGCCGTTATTATGCTGATCATGTACGTAGTCGAACGTAAGGTCCGCCTGCCGGGCAATATGGGGGGTAAATAATGTACGATTTTGACTGGAGTTCCATTATTCCGTCCATGCCGTACCTGCTGGCTGGACTGGTTATTACCTTAAAAATTACCGTGACCGCGATTGTTATCGGGATTGTCTGGGGGACGATTCTGGCCGTTATGCGCCTGTCGAGCTTCCTGCCGCTGGCGTGGTTTGCCAAAACCTACGTTAACGTCTTCCGCTCCATTCCGCTGGTGATGGTACTGTTGTGGTTTTATTTGATTGTTCCGGGGTTCCTGCAGAACGTGCTTGGTCTGTCGCCGAAAACCGATATCCGCTTGATTTCAGCGATGATCGCCTTCTCCATGTTTGAAGCGGCGTATTACTCGGAAATTATTCGCGCCGGCATTCAGAGTATCTCTCGCGGCCAGTCCAGCGCTGCGCTGGCGCTGGGCATGACCCACTGGCAATCCATGAAGCTGGTGATTCTGCCTCAGGCCTTCCGCGCCATGGTACCGCTGCTGCTCACCCAGGGCATCGTGCTGTTCCAGGATACCTCGCTGGTCTATGTCCTGAGCCTGGCCGACTTCTTCCGTACCGCCTCCACGATCGGCGAACGTGATGGAACCCAGGTAGAGATGATTCTGTTCGCAGGCGCCGTATATTTTGTATTTAGTCTCAGCGCATCGCTGTTGGTCAGCTGGTTGAAGAAAAGGACTGTGTAATGATTACCCTGAAAAACGTTTCAAAATGGTATGGTCACTTTCAGGTGCTGACCGATTGCTCCACGGAAGTGAAAAAAGGCGAAGTGGTGGTGGTTTGCGGACCATCAGGCTCGGGTAAATCCACGCTGATTAAAACCGTCAACGGTCTGGAGCCAATCCAACAGGGTCAAATCATCGTCGACGGCACCACGGTTAACGATAAAAAGACTAACCTGGCCAGGCTGCGCTCTCGCGTCGGGATGGTATTCCAGCACTTCGAACTGTTCCCGCATTTGTCGATTATCGATAACCTGACGCTGGCGCAGGTTAAGGTGCTCAATCGCGATAAAGCCGCTTCACGCGCAAAAGGGCTTAAGCTGCTGGAACGCGTAGGGCTTTCCGCTCATGCAGAAAAGTTCCCCGCTCAGCTCTCGGGCGGGCAGCAGCAGCGCGTGGCCATCGCTCGTGCATTGTGTATGGACCCCATCGCCATGCTGTTCGATGAACCCACTTCCGCGCTTGACCCGGAAATGATCAACGAAGTGCTGGACGTGATGGTTGAACTGGCGAATGAAGGGATGACCATGATGGTGGTCACCCATGAAATGGGCTTTGCGCGTAAGGTCGCCAATAGGGTGATCTTTATGGACGAAGGAAAAATTGTCGAAGACGCGGATAAAGAGGCGTTTTTTGCTAATCCACAGTCAGATCGCGCCAAAGACTTCCTCGCCAAGATCCTCCACTAACCTTCTGGCGTGTACGCTCCCGTACACGCCTTTTATCTATTCCCCATCCCTCTCCATCCATAGTCCGGGTAAAATCTTAGCTATTATCAAATGCGTGGCATAAATATATCCCGCCTCACGACAAATAATTCACGACCTGAAATCCTCAATTCAACAAAAATTCACTCTTTACCTCGTGGATTACATAATCCGGCATAGATAATATATCGCGGTTTTTACAACGACACTGAGTAGCATTAGCGGTTTTGTTTTGATTTTAAGAAAATAAAATTATTATTGAGGTTGAGAACCCGACTTCGTTAACCCTACTCTATGAACACTAAACATCCTTTATAAGGGTATAACGGACGAATGAAACAAATGGATATTGCTTCGTGAATAATAAAATACTGGTCACCGCCATCTCTTTTTATATTTTTCTAACCGCATCAACAATGGCGAGCTTATCGATTAGCAATACCAATCAGGTCGAACAGGATAAGGCGCGCCAAAGCGCACTGGCGCCAGCACAGCAGGAGTATCAATCATCAGGTACGGGATCGCGGAAATATCAACTCGTCTTCCCACTGGAAGCAACCTGCCGATATATCAACCACGTTGAAATTCTTTCCGCTGACGACAAACTGACCCGTAGCCTACTCGGCAATATAGCCCTGCAAGCAGAAAAAAAGTGTCTGGGTATTGAAGGCATACGTCTACTCACCACAACATTGCAAAATGAACTCATTGCCCGGGGATATATCACTTCCCTTATTGATGTTCCTTCCCAATCTCTGAACGATGGTATTCTGAGCATCACTCTGACCTATGGTTATATCGGTAATATAAGTTGGACTGCAGGCAACAGCGCGACAACCAGTCTGTGGAACGCGATACCCGCCAAAACCGGGGATATTCTGCAGCTAACTGAACTTGAACAAGGGATGGCTAACTTACAACGTTTACCCGGTTCATCGGCGCAGATGAAAATCCTACCCGGTAAAAAAAATGCGGAAAGCGATATTCAACTCACACGGCATCTGGCAAAAAAGTGGCAGGTAGGCGCCTGGCTGGATGATGCAGGAAGCCGTACCAGCGGGCGATACCAGGCAGGTGCCGCGATTTATCTTTATGACCTGACGACGCTAAATGACATCCTCTATGTCTCTGTCGGCGGCGATGTCGAGTTTAATCAACATAACGATGGCAATCAGAATAATAGCCTCTATTATTCTTTTCCTTTTGGATTTTGGTCACTCAATCTTTACGGTTCACAAAGCCAATATCGTCAGCAGTTTAATGGTAGATACTCGACCGTTGAATATAAAAGTAAAAATGATTATGCCAGCGCAACCTTATCACGTTTACTTTCACATACCCGCAAGCAAAAAACAACAATTGATGCGCGTATATCAAAAAGCACATCACATTATTATTTTGGCGGCAGCGAAATCGGCGTTATGCGCAAACAGAATCCTGCCTGGGATATTACCGCGCACCACCAACGGTACTTTACCAACACTATTTTAGATGCCAGTTTGGGCGTACAGCGTAGCCTTCCCTGGCTTAGTTCCACCCCTACACCTGAAGAAAAAGCAGGTCTGTACAGTAAACTTTCGCGCATTATCCACGCCGATCTTCAAGCTTTAATGAAGTTTGAATCAACGGGGGATAAATTCAGCTATGCGCCGCATATTAATATCCAGGTCAGCCCCGATATCTTGTCCGCAGATAATCAATTCAATATTGGTAATCGTTGGACAGTACGTGGCTTTGACGGTGAAAGAACGCTTTCAGGAAACCAGGGCTGGTACTGGCGCAATGATTTTATTTGGGATATGCCAACTCCGGATCGGCAGCTCTACTTAGGCCTGGATATTGGCCGCATTACAGGAACCGAGCAGTACGAAAATGGCAAAGTCATCTCTGGCGCCACTGCCGGAGTGCGCGGAAGCATCATTGCCACTCAGTATGATTTATTCATAGGAACGCCGCTGGCAAAACCAAACGGTTTTCATACCGATCCTGTCAGCATGGGATTTTCTTTACAATGGAGGTATTAAAGTCATTTTTTCAAATAACCGGTTAATTTTTTTTATTTTTAAAGGACTCAGTTAAATGTTTAAATTCAAATTATCCTATGTTGCACTAGCAGCAGCTTTAAGCTCAAGCTTTGTTTATGCCGACCCGAATAGTTATACCCATCTATCAGGTGCCAAGGTTATTGATATTGAAAAACCCAATGCCGCCGGTGTCTCACATAATATGTATCGTGAGTTTAATGTTGATAGTAATGGCGTCGTTCTTAACAATAGCGCCAGCGATCTCACCCACGCGACGTTGGGCAATATTGCGAAAAATAACAATCTTACTAACGATAGCGCTTCTGTTATTCTTAATGAAGTCACCTCAAACCGCGCAAGCTCGCTGAACGGATTTATTGAAGTGGCGGGTCAAAGAGCTGATGTTGTTATTGCTAACCCCAATGGTATTTCCTGCTCAGGTTGTAGCTTTATCAACACCAATAAGGCGGTTTTAACGACAGGGAAAGTGACACTTTCCGATACTGGCGCTATCGCCAGCTATAACGTTACCGGTGGTAAACTGTCCATCGAAAAAAACGGAATGAATGCCAGCAATAGCTACGCTGTTCTCCTCGCCGATGCAATAGCCATTAACGGTGCGATTAATGCGAAGAACGCGATAGTAGGCGCTGGAAACTTTACCTTTGATAACGGCTCAGGTGCAATGACCCCGGCAGGTAAATCTGCGACGGCGCTGCAGACCTTATTCCCTGAATACAGTATCGACATTAGTAATCTGGGCGGCATCAAAGCCAATAGCATTACCATGGTTGGCAATAATTTAGGTTTTGGCGTACGAAATAAAGGTGCGATTGTTGCTAACTCTGGCCTCTCCTTGACTAGCTTAGGTTCACTCACCAACGAAGGCTCTATCGCCAGCAACGGTATTATCACTCAGATAGTATCTGTAGGGAATTTAAAAAACACTGGTAATATATCAACAACAAATACAACTGTGATCAACTCGCTAAGTTCCTTAACCAATAATGGGACTATTTCCACGACTCGTCAGCTGTTAGCCAAGGCGTCAGGGAATATCGAAAATACAGGTACCTTAAGCGGCGGTGCCGCGTTAAACGTTACGGCGGATGGCAACCTGAAAACCACTTATGGATCCAATCTGCTGTCAGATAACCAATTAGTCGTGACCGCGGGTGGTAACATTGAAAACGGGGGCTCTACCAGAGCTACAAACACTACGGTAACCTTTGGCGGAGACGCCCTTAAAGTGACCGGCAATATTTACGGTTATGATACCCTCCTCATTCAGGCAAAAAAAAATGATAGCCTGACATCCGGAGAAATCATCAACTCAGGCTATATAGCCGGTGACAACGCAACTGTTCAAACTAAAGGTACCCTGACGCTACAAAAAAATAGTCAACTGCACGGTTCATCAACGTTGGTAACAAAGAGCTACCAGCTAAAGAATGAAGGATATATTGGTGGACACAATATCAATATCGAAAATGACGTTACCAACAACTATGGTACGATTGTTGGCCGTGATAATGTTTTAATTAAAACCTATAACGATCTTTACAATGAAGGCGAAATTTTAAGTTCAACAAACATGACTTTGGATACACAAAATCACGGTAATATTACTAACCGTTCTCACATAGGAGCTGGCGGCACTTTAACCATGTCGGCTAAAAAAGTGATTAATGGCGGTTACCGCTGCGGTTTCCTGGGGTTGGCAACCTGTGGCAAAGGCACTATATCCACGACTAATCTGTTTTTAAACTCATCCCATAAATACGCCAATGAAATGGGCGGCACTCAGCAGTTTAAAATCGCGACCATTAACACCATCAATTAACATGAAGTTGTCAATGAAGATGAGCGTCTCTTTCTAAAAAAAATCTTATGCTGGTTCTTCGGCGCCAGCATTTTTACGCATAGTGATAAAGAGTTAGCCAGCCCTTTAAATAGAAGGTCAATATATTAACGCGTTTTATATTGACCTTCTAACTGATTAAACGTGTAAGCAAAAATCTCCGCGAATTTTATCGCTCTCAGTCGTATCCCTACGGCTCAAATGGCCGGCGCTGGAACTGATCGTGCCCGCATTTTGGGCAATGCGGCAGCACATCCGGCGTATAAACCGGCAGATGGTAGTGGCACTTCTCGCACACCAGATTGCCAAGTCCCACGACTTCGCCGCTGTGATAGACGCCGTGATGGCTGAGATCCTGAAACACCTCGCGCCACTCAAGCTGTGTTTTATCGGTAATATCCGCCAGTTCCTGCCACAGACTCTCTTTGATCACCCGCATAAAGACACTATCAGTGAGCTCATCCTGACTCTCTTCATAACTGAGCGCGAACTCTTCCAGATCGCGTCTGACAGCGCGGATCACGTTCTCGATTTCGCTCTGCGTTAACTCGCCCGACTGGCTAATCTTGACCCTGGCCTGCTCCACCAACACGTCAATATCGCGTTCTCCGTTGCGTAACCGCTCGCTGAGCGTCGACACCAGCTCTCGGTAGAATTGAGCAACCTTGTCCATCTTTTCGCCTCCGGTGTGGTTAACTTCTTCTAATGATAGACGTTATCTACAGATTGCTCTGCAAGCCAAGCCACAGAGTCGCGAAATTTTCTCTACCGCTTTCATCTATGTAAGTGCGTGAAAGGCTGTTTTGACGTTGGCGTTTGGGCTATGCTATGCCGATCTGAAATAACACATCCATTGGCTACATTTTGTAGCTGTATTGAAAACAGGACCACTGGCTGCCATGCAAGAGCAATACCGCCCGGAAGAGATAGAATCAAAAGTCCAGCAACACTGGGACGAGAAGCGTACCTTTGAAGTTACCGAAGACGAGAGCAAAGAGAAGTATTACTGCCTGTCGATGCTTCCCTATCCTTCTGGTCGACTACACATGGGCCACGTGCGCAACTATACCATCGGTGACGTGATTTCCCGTTACCAGCGTATGTTGGGCAAAAATGTCCTGCAGCCTATCGGCTGGGATGCGTTTGGTCTGCCTGCGGAAGGTGCGGCGGTGAAAAACAACACCGCGCCGGCGCCGTGGACCTACGACAACATCGCCTACATGAAAAACCAGCTGAAAAAGCTGGGCTTTGGCTATGACTGGAGCCGTGAAGTGGCCACCTGCACCCCGGAATACTACCGCTGGGAGCAGAAGTTCTTCACCGAGCTGTATAAAAAGGGGCTGGTCTATAAAAAAACCTCCGCGGTGAACTGGTGTCCGAACGATCAGACCGTTCTGGCGAATGAACAGGTTATCGACGGTTGCTGCTGGCGTTGCGACACCAAAGTCGAGCGTAAAGAGATCCCGCAGTGGTTTATTAAAATCACCGCCTACGCTGACGAACTGTTGAACGATCTGGATAACCTGGATCACTGGCCTGACACCGTTAAAACTATGCAGCGCAACTGGATCGGCCGCTCTGAAGGCGTCGAGATCGCCTTTGACGTCAACGACTACGCCGACAAGCTGACCGTTTATACCACCCGCCCGGACACCTTTATGGGCTGCACCTACCTTGCCGTCGCTGCGGGCCACCCGCTGGCGCAGCAGGCTGCAGCCAATAACCCCGCGCTGGCGACCTTTATCGACGAATGCCGTAATACCAAAGTTGCCGAAGCCGATATGGCGACCATGGAGAAAAAAGGCGTCGATACCGGTTACAAAGCCATTCACCCGCTGACCGGCGAAGCGATCCCGGTATGGGCGGCAAACTTTGTGCTGATGGAGTACGGCACCGGCGCGGTTATGGCCGTCCCGGGTCACGATCAGCGCGACTACGAATTTGCCAGCAAATACGGTTTGAACATCAAGCCGGTTATCCTGGCCGCTGATGGCTCAGAACCCGATCTCTCCGAACAAGCGCTGACCGAAAAAGGCGTATTGTTTAACTCCGGCGAGTTCAACGGCCTGGATCATGAAGCTGGCTTTAATGCCATCGCGGATAAGCTCGCGTCTCTTGGCGTCGGCGAACGTAAAGTGAACTATCGCCTGCGCGACTGGGGCGTTTCCCGTCAGCGCTACTGGGGCGCGCCGATCCCAATGGTCACTCTTGAAGACGGCACCGTGATGCCGACGCCGGAAGATCAGCTGCCGGTTATTCTGCCGGAAGATGTCGTGATGGACGGCATCACCAGCCCAATTAAAGCCGATCCGGAGTGGGCGAAAACCACCGTTAACGGTCAGCCGGCGCTGCGCGAAACCGATACCTTTGACACCTTTATGGAGTCCTCCTGGTACTACGCGCGCTACACCTGCCCGCAGTACGACCAGGGTATGCTGGACCCGGAAGCGGCGAACTACTGGCTGCCGGTCGATATCTATATCGGCGGGATTGAACACGCCATTATGCACCTGCTCTATTTCCGCTTCTTCCACAAGCTGATGCGCGACGCAGGCATGGTGAACTCTGACGAACCGGCTAAACAGCTGCTTTGCCAGGGGATGGTGCTGGCGGACGCCTTCTACTACGTTGGCGAGAACGGCGAGCGTAACTGGGTGTCGCCGAAAGAGGCGACTACCGAGCGCGACGAAAAGGGCCGTATCGTTAAAGCCTTCGACCCGCAGGGCCGCGAGCTGGTCTATACCGGCATGAGCAAGATGTCCAAGTCGAAAAACAACGGCATCGATCCGCAGGAAATGGTTGAACGCTACGGCGCGGACACCGTGCGTCTGTTTATGATGTTCGCTTCGCCGGCCGACATGACGCTTGAGTGGCAGGAATCCGGCGTGGAAGGTGCGAACCGCTTCCTGAAACGCGTCTGGAAACTGGTCTACGAACATACCTCTCAGGGCGAAGCCGCTGCGCTGGACGTTGCCAGCCTCAGCGAAGATCAAAAAGCGCTGCGTCGCGACGTGCACAAAACGATCGCGAAAGTGACCGATGATATCGGCCGTCGTCAGACCTTCAACACCGCGATTGCGGCGATCATGGAGCTGATGAACAAGCTGGCGAAAGCGCCGCAGGAAGGTGAACAGGATCGCGCGCTGATGCGTGAGGCCCTGCTGGCCGTGGTTCGTATGCTCAACCCGTTCACTCCGCATGCCAGCTTTACCCTGTGGCAGGAGCTGGGTGGCGAAGGCGATATTGACAACACGCCGTGGCCGGTCGCTGACGAAAGCGCAATGGTTGAAGACACCACTCTGGTCGTGGTCCAGGTAAATGGTAAAGTTCGTGGTAAAATTACCGTTGCGGTGGATGCAACCGAAGAGCAGGTTCGTGAACGTGCGGGTCAGGAGCATCTGGTTGCGAAATATCTCGACGGTGTGACCGTACGTAAAGTGATCTACGTTCCGGGTAAACTGCTCAATCTGGTCGTTGGCTAAGCGCAGGAGGAAGCGTGCGATATCTGGCAACATTGTTGTTATCTCTGGCGGTGTTAATCACCGCCGGCTGTGGCTGGCACCTGCGTAGCACTACGCAGGTTCCGACCGCAATGAAAACCATGATCTTCCAGTCGGGCGATCCTAATGGTCCATTAAGTCGTGCCGTCCGTAATCAGCTGCGTCTGAACGGGGTTGAACTGGTCGATAGCAGTACGCTGCGCAAGGATATTCCTTCCCTGCGTCTGGAGACATCGTCCATTCAGAAAGATACGGCGTCTATTTTCCAGGACGGCCGTACTGCGGAATATCAAATGGTAATGACGGTAAATGCCAGCGTCCTGATCCCAGGCCATGATATCTATCCCATCACGACCAAAGTCTACCGCTCGTTCTTCGATAACCCACAGGCGGCGTTAGCGAAAGATGCTGAGCAGGACATGATCGTTCAGGAAATGTACGACAAAGCGGCGGAGCAGCTGATCCGTAAACTACCGAGCGTACACGTTGCGGATGTCGAAGCCACCAAAGAGGATGAGAAGCCGGTCACCACGACCCCAGCCGCTTCCACCTCCGGCAATCGCGTCTCCACTACGCTGGGTAACTGATGATTCGGTTGTACCCGGAACAGCTCCGCGCGCAGCTCACTGAAGGGCTGCGCGCGGCCTATCTACTGCTTGGCAACGATCCGCTGCTGCTGCAGGAGAGCCAGGACGCCATCCGCGAAGCCGCCGCAGCCCAGGGCTTTATCGAACACCACACCGCCACCGTTGATGCCAGTACCGACTGGCCTGCCCTCTTCTCGTTAAGTCAGGCCATGAGCCTGTTTTCCAGCCGCCAGACGCTGCTGCTGATCCTGCCCGATAATGGCCCTAATGCGGCAATTAACGAACAGCTCGCGACGCTCGTCGGCATGCTGCATGACGATTTACTGCTGATCGTTCGTGGTAATAAGCTGACGAAAACGCAGGAGAACGCAGCGTGGATGACGGCGCTAACCAGCCGGGCGGTGCAGGTTAGCTGCCAGACGCCGGAATATGCCCAGCTGCCGCGCTGGCTCGCCGCGCGCGCAAAGCAGAATAATCTGCAGCTTGATGACGCGGCCAGCCAGCTACTGTGCTACTGCTATGAGGGTAATCTGCTGGCTTTGGCGCAGGCTCTGGAGCGCCTTTCGCTGCTGTGGCCGGATGGTAAACTGACGCTGCCGCGGGTTGAGCAGGCCGTGAATGATGCCGCGCATTTCACACCTTACCACTGGGTGGATGCGCTGCTGGCCGGTAAAAGCAAGCGCGTTCTCCACGTTCTGCAACAGCTGCGTCTGGAAGGCAGCGAGCCCGCTATCCTTCTGCGCACCCTACAACGCGAACTGCTGCTGCTGGTCAACCTGAAGCGGCAATCGGCCCATACGCCGCTGCGTTCGCTGTTTGACAAGCATCGCGTATGGCAAAACCGCCGCCAGCTGGTCAGCGACGCGCTGGCCCGCCTTAGCGCCGATCAGCTGCGTCAGGCTGTCACGTTGTTGGCCCGCGCGGAGCTCACCTTCAAGCAGGATTACGGGCACTCCATATGGCCCGAGCTGGAAAGTCTCTCTTTATTGCTCTGCCATAAAGCGCTGGCAGACGTTTTTATTGATGGTTGATATGACTCAGTTACAGGCGATGTATGGCGGCACCTTCGATCCGGTGCATTACGGTCACCTTAAACCGGTGGAAATTCTGGCCAACCTTATCGGCCTCAATAAAGTCACCATCGTGCCCAACAATGTGCCGCCGCACCGCCCGCAGCCCGAAGCCACCAGCGACCAACGCAGGCATATGCTGGCGCTCGCCATCGCCGATAAACCTCTGTTTATCCTCGACGATCGTGAGCTTAAGCGCGACACGCCGTCATATTCAGCGCAAACCCTGCGCGAGTGGCGCCAGGAGCAAGGGCCACAACGCTCCCTGGCGTTTATTATTGGCCAGGATTCACTGCTCACCTTTACCACCTGGCACGAGTATGAAAGCATTCTTGATAACGTACATCTGATCGTTTGCCGACGCCCGGGTTATCCGTTGACCATGGCGTGCGAGCAGGATCAGCAATGGCTGGACAAACATCTCACTCATGACGTCGAGCGGCTGCATAGCAGCCCGGCGGGCGTTATCTACCTGGCCGAAACGCCGTGGTTTGATATCTCTGCCACCCTGATTCGCCAGCGTCTTGAAGCTGGCGAGTCCTGCGCGGACATGCTGCCGGAAACCGTGCTCGACTATATCCATGAGCAGAAGCTCTACTGCTAGCCTTACAACAAGGAGAGTCTCATAGACTCCTTTTGAGAGGGTCATCATGAAGTTATGGTTAGTTCGTCATGGCGAAACCGAAGCTAACGTCGCGGGCCTCTATAGCGGGCATGCTCCCACAGCCTTAACCGAACGCGGAATCGGACAAGCGCAAACGCTGGGAAAGCGGCTGCAGGCCGTTCCTTTTCAGCGCGTGTTTTGCAGTGAACTTGAGCGCACCCAGCGCACGGCCAGCCTGCTGCTTGGCGACCGTGACGTCCCTCGCCAGTCCTTCGCCGAACTCAATGAAATGTTCTTCGGCGACTGGGAAATGCGCCACCATCGCGATTTACAGCATGAAGATGCGGAAAACTACGCCGCGTGGTGCGCCGACTGGCAGCATGCGGCGCCCACTAACGGTGAAGGTTTTCAGGCGTTCGCCAGACGTGTCGCCAGCTTCACCGCCACTCTCCCTCAGCACCAGGAACTTGATCATCTGCTGATCGTCGGCCACCAGGGCGTTCTTAGCCTGTTAATCGCTCAACTTCTGAGTATGCCGGATGCGGCGATGTGGCACTTCCCCATCGAGCATGGCGCGTGGAGCCTTGTCGATCTACAGCCCGATTTCACTACCCTGCGCGTGCTGAATAGCCGGGCAGTTTGGCTGGCGGAAGAAGAATTGCGCGCAGACCATTGACAGGGCAAAGCAGGCTGTTATTCTCCGCAGCCAGGCTGCATTTACCATTTGAACTTTGCAGAAATTGTTTTACAAAAATGGCGATGCAAACATCGGCGATGGATGGGATGATAGCGGCCTTAACCGCCCATTTATCGACATTTATCCCGACTTTGCTACCAGTTCGGGTATACTGTCAGGCTGTTTATTATTATCACTCTTCACACACCCAGGGGGAACTCTTGCAGGGTAAAGCACTCCAGGATTTTGTTATCGACAAAATTGATGACCTGAAAGGTCAGGACATCGTTGCCATTGACGTTCATGGCAAATCCAGCATCACTGATTGCATGGTTATCTGCACAGGCACTTCTACGCGCCATGTTATGTCCATCGCCGACCACGTAGTGCAAGAGTCTCGCGCCGCCGGTATGCTGCCGCTGGGCGTTGAAGGCGAAGTCGCCGCGGACTGGATTGTCGTCGATCTCGGCGACGTTATGGTTCACGTCATGCAGGAAGAGAGCCGTCGTCTGTACGAGCTGGAAAAACTCTGGAGTTAACGCGTGAAGCTGCACCTGGTAGCCGTTGGCACCAAAATGCCGGACTGGGTTCAGACCGGCTTTAGCGAATATCTGCGCCGTTTTCCAAAAGATATGCCGTTCGAACTGGTGGAAATCCCCGCCGGAAAACGCGGTAAAAATGCCGACATCAAGCGAATTCTTGAAAAAGAAGGTGAAATGATGCTGGCGGCCGCAGGCAAAAACCGCATCGTCACCCTGGATATTCCGGGGAAGCCATGGGATACGCCGCAGCTGGCGCGCGAACTGGAACGCTGGAAACAGGATGGCCGGGATGTCAGTCTGCTCATCGGCGGCCCGGAAGGCCTTTCACCCGCTTGCAAAGCGGCAGCGGAACAAAGTTGGTCGCTCTCAACGCTCACCTTACCTCACCCTCTGGTTCGCGTACTGGTGGCCGAGAGTCTGTATCGGGCGTGGAGCATTACCACCAACCACCCTTACCACCGTGAGTAATGATGACCAGGGTAGACTAAGCAGCGAATGAAATTACAGAATTCTTTCCGCGACTATACGGCTGAATCCTCGCTGTTCGTGCGCCGGGCGCTGGTCGCTTTTTTGGGGATTTTGCTGCTTACCGGCGTATTGATCGCCAATCTTTATAACGTGCAGATTGTGCGTTACACCGACTATCAAACGCGTTCGAACGAAAACCGCATCAAGCTGGTCCCTATTCCGCCGAGCCGCGGCATTATCTACGATCGCAACGGCACGCCGCTGGCGCTCAACCGCACGATTTACCAGCTGGAAATGATGCCGGAGAAGGTCGACAACGTTCAGCAAACGCTGGATGCGCTGCGCGACGTTATCGATCTCACCGATGACGATGTAGCGAACTTTAAAAAAGAGCGCGCCCGCTCGCACCGCTTTACCTCCATTCCGGTGAAAGTCAATCTCAGTGAAGTGCAGGTCGCCCGTTTCGCGGTTAACCAGTACCGTTTTCCCGGCGTGGAAGTCAAAGGCTATAAGCGCCGCTACTATCCCTATAATTCCGCTCTGACCCACGTTATCGGCTACGTCTCCAAAATTAACGATAAAGACGTCGATCGCCTGGATAAAGAGGGAAAGCTGGCTAACTACGCCTCCACGCACGATATCGGCAAGCTGGGGATCGAACGTTATTACGAAGATGTCCTGCACGGGCAGACCGGCTATGAAGAAGTTGAAGTAAACAACCGCGGCCGGGTAATTCGCCAGCTAAAAGAGGTTCCGCCACAGGCCGGGCGCGATATCTATTTAACGCTCGACCTGAAGCTACAGCAGTATATTGAAACGCTGTTGGCCGGCAGTCGCGCGGCGGTCGTGGTCACAGACCCGCGTACCGGCGCCATCCTCGCGCTGGTCTCGACGCCAAGCTACGACCCCAACCTGTTCGTTGACGGTATTTCCAGCAAAGACTACTCCGGGCTGCTTAACGATCCTAATACACCGCTGGTCAACCGCGCGACCCAGGGCGTTTACCCCCCGGCGTCAACGGTTAAACCTTACGTTGCCGTGTCGGCGCTCAGCGCCGGAGTTATTACCCGCAACACCAGCCTGTTTGACCCCGGCTGGTGGCAGCTCCCCGGCTCGGATAAGCGCTACCGCGACTGGAAAAAATGGGGCCACGGCCATCTGAACGTCACCAAAGCGCTGGAAGAGTCGGCCGATACCTACTTCTATCAGGTTGCTTACGATATGGGTATCGACCGCCTGTCGGAGTGGATGGGTAAGTTCGGCTATGGCCACTATACCGGCGTTGACCTGGCGGAAGAGCGCTCCGGCAATATGCCGACCCGCGAATGGAAGCTCAAGCGCTTCAAGAAACCGTGGTACCAGGGTGATACCATTCCGGTCGGCATCGGGCAGGGTTACTGGACCGCGACGCCTATCCAGATGAACAAGGCGCTGATGATCCTGATTAACGATGGCGTGGTAAAAGTGCCGCACCTGCTGCAGAGTACGGTAGAGGACGGTAAACCGGTGCCGTGGGTTCAGCCCCATGAACCGCCGGTCGGCGATATCCACTCTGGTTTTTGGGAGATCGCCAAAGACGGTATGTTTGGCGTCGCCAACCGCGGCAACGGTACCGCGCATAAATACTTCGCCAGCGCGCCGTATAAAATTGCGGCCAAGTCGGGTACCGCTCAGGTCTTCGGCCTGAAAGCCAACGAGACCTATAACGCGCACAGAATCGCTGAACGCCTGCGTGACCATAAACTGATGACGGCGTTTGCCCCTTACAACAACCCCCAGGTTGCCGTTGCCATTATTCTTGAGAACGGCGGCGCAGGTCCGGCAGTCGGTACCATTATGCGTCAGATTCTCGATCATATAATGCTGGGCGATAACAACACCAACCTGCCGAGTGAAAACCCGGCGGTAACGGCTGGGGAGGATCAATAATGACTGATAATCCGAATAAAAAATCGCTATGGGATAAAATCCACCTCGACCCCACCATGCTGCTTATCCTGCTGGCGCTGCTGACCTATAGCGCGCTGGTTATCTGGAGCGCCAGCGGTCAGGACATGGGCATGATGGAGCGTAAAATCGGCCAGATCGCTATGGGGATTGTTATCATGATCGTCATGGCGCAAATTCCGCCGCGGGTCTATGAGGGCTGGGCACCCTATCTCTATATCTTCTGTATTATCCTGCTGGTGGCGGTTGATGCCTTCGGCGCCATCTCTAAAGGGGCACAGCGCTGGTTGGATCTCGGCATCGTCCGCTTCCAGCCGTCGGAAATTGCCAAAATAGCCGTACCGCTGATGGTGGCGCGCTTTATCAACCGCGATGTTTGCCCGCCATCGCTGAAAAATACCGCTATCGCGCTGGTGCTGATTTTCCTGCCCACGCTGCTGGTCGCCGCGCAGCCTGACCTCGGGACCTCGATTCTGGTCGCTCTGTCCGGCCTGTTCGTGCTCTTTCTGTCTGGTCTCAGCTGGCGTCTGATCGGTATCGCCGTGGTGCTGGTCGCCGCCTTTATTCCGATCCTCTGGTTCTTCCTGATGCATGATTATCAGCGCCAGCGCGTAATGATGCTGCTCGACCCGGAAACCGATCCGCTCGGTGCGGGTTACCACATTATTCAGTCAAAAATCGCCATCGGCTCCGGCGGGCTGCGCGGGAAAGGCTGGCTGCATGGCACCCAGTCGCAGCTGGAGTTTCTGCCTGAACGCCATACCGACTTTATCTTTGCCGTACTGGCGGAAGAGCTGGGACTGATTGGCGTACTGATCCTGCTGGCGCTCTATATTCTGCTGATCATGCGCGGGTTGTGGATTGCCGCCCAGGCGCAAACCACTTTTGGCCGGGTCATGGCCGGTGGTTTAATGTTGATTTTATTCGTTTATGTCTTCGTAAATATTGGTATGGTAAGTGGTATTTTACCGGTGGTGGGGGTACCTTTGCCGCTGGTCAGCTACGGGGGCTCTGCCCTAATCGTATTGATGGCCGGGTTTGGTATCGTTATGTCGATCCATACTCACAGAAAAATGTTGTCGAAAAGCGTGTAAGGGGTTCGCGATGCGTAAGCAATGGCTGGGGATCTGCATAGCAGCAGGACTGCTGGCGGCATGTTCGGGTGAAGACGTTCAACAAAAAACGGTCAGCACTCCACAGCCGGCCGTTTGCAATGGCCCGACGGTGGAAATTAGCGGCGCCGATCCGCAGTATGAAACGCCTAACGCAACGGCGAATCAGGATTACGAACGTGATGGCAAAAGCTATAAAATCGTTCAGGATCCGTCTAACTTCACCCAAGCGGGCTTCGCAGCTATCTACGACGCCGAGCCTAACAGCAACCTGACCGCATCGGGAGAAGCGTTCGATCCCACACAGCTTACCGCAGCCCATCCCACGCTGCCGATCCCAAGCTACGCGCGGATCACCAACCTGGCGAACGGCCGCATGATCGTAGTACGTATCAACGATCGCGGCCCCTACGGTAACGATCGCGTGATTTCACTGTCGCGCGCCTCGGCCGATCGTCTGAATACCTCGAATAACACCAAAGTGCGCATCGATCCGATCGTCGTCGCGCCGGACGGCTCGCTTTCCGGTCCGGGGATGGCATGTACGACGGTGGCCAAACAGACCTATGCCCTGCCTGCCCGCCCGAATCTTGACGGCGATAACAGCGCGGGGATGAGTCAACCCGCACAAACTGACGTGCACGCCATCAGTAACTCAACCCTGAAGCCGGAAGACACTACCGGCGCTCCGGTTAACAGCGGCGGTTTCCTCGGCGCGCCGACGCCGCTGAATAACGGCGTGCTGGAAGGCAGCGAGCCTGTCGTGCAAACCGCCCCGGTTACCGCGCCGGGTTCAGTGCAAGGCAGCGTGGCGCCTGCCGTAGCCGCCACCGCCGCCGTGACGCCTGCCGCAGCCGCCAGCGGTGATTTCGTCGTGCAGGTCGGTGCCGTCAGCGATCAATCGCGCGCCCAGCAGTACCAGCAGCGTCTGAGCCAGCAATTTTCCGTCCCGGGCCGCGTCACGCAAAACGGCGCGGTATGGCGGATTCAGCTCGGCCCATTCAGCAGCAAAGCGCAGGCCAGCACGATCCAACAGCGTCTGCAAAGCGAAGCTCAGCTGCAGTCATTTATTACTCGCGCCAACTAAAGGCATCGCACCCGCATCCCCTGCTCGTTGCGCATGACAAAGTCATTAACAAAGTCGTGCGCAATGTCGGATGCTGGTTCGTAATGCGTTTGTTATAGTAAGGCACTTTTTTAACTCCATCACGGATGCCGTTGTTCAGACCATGAAGACCTCTTTTACCGCTCGTTTACTCGTTACGGCGCTCTCCGTGGCAGCGCTGTCCTCCGCTGCCCGCGCCGATGACCTGAATATCAAAACTATGATCCCAGGCGCCCCGCAGATTGACGCCGAATCCTGGATTCTTATCGATTACAACTCAGGCAAAGTACTGGCAGAAAACAACGCCGACTCCCGCCGTGACCCGGCAAGTCTGACCAAGATGATGACCAGCTATGTGATTGGTCAGGCCATGAAAGCGGGCAAGTTTAAAGAGTCCGACCTGGTCACCGTGGGTAACGACGCATGGGCGACCGGCAACCCGGTCTTTAAAGGCTCCTCGTTGATGTTCCTCAAACCGGGTATGCAAGTGCCGGTATCCCAGCTGATCCGCGGTATCAACCTGCAGTCCGGCAACGACGCCTGCGTGGCGATGGCCGACTACGTCGCGGGTAGTCAGGATGCCTTCGTCAGCCTGATGAACAACTACGTTAACGCCCTTGGCCTGAAAAATACCCACTTCCAGACCGTTCACGGCCTGGATGCCGATGGTCAATTCAGTTCTGCGCGCGACATGGCGCTTATTGGCCAGGCGCTGGTTCGCGATGTCCCGAACGAATACACCATCTATAAAGAAAAAGAGTTTACCTTCAACGGTATTCGCCAACTCAACCGCAACGGGCTACTGTGGGACAACAGCCTGAACGTCGACGGTATTAAAACCGGCCATACCGACAAAGCGGGCTATAACCTCGTGGCTTCCGCAACCGAAGGCCAGATGCGCCTGATCTCCGCCGTAATGGGCGGCCGTACTTTTAAAGGCCGCGAGTCCGAAAGCAAAAAGCTGCTGACCTGGGGCTTCCGCTTCTTCGAAACCGTTAACCCAATTAAAGCCGGTAAAGAGTTCGCTTCTGAACCCGCCTGGTTCGGCGATAGCGATCGCGCCTCTCTCGGCGTGGATAAAGACGTTTATCTGACTATCCCGCGCGGCCGCATGAAAGATCTGAAAGCCAGCTACGTGCTGAATAACGCCGAACTGCACGCGCCGCTGCAGAAAAATCAGGTGGTCGGCACGATTAACTTCCAACTGGATGGCAAAACGATCGATCAGCGCCCGCTAGTCGTGTTGCAGGAAATCCAGGAAGGCAATTTCTTCGGCAAAATCATTGATTACATTAAGTTAATGTTCCATCACTGGTTTGGTTAAAAATCGACCACTTGAAAGTGTGATTTACATCCCCATATACTAGATATCCTGATAACTCCCACACGTCGTGGGAGTTATTATTTTTTGTTGTAACACCGGAGCTGACATGAAAACCAAACTTAACGAACTGCTTGAATTCCCTACACCATTTACTTACAAAGTAATGGGACAGGCGTTGCCGGAGCTGGTTGACCAGGTGGTTGAAGTGGTACAGCGCCATGCACCAGGTGATTACTCTCCGACGGTAAAACCCAGCAGCAAAGGCAACTACCACTCAGTCTCTATTACCATCAATGCAACCCACATTGAGCAGGTAGAAACCCTGTATGAAGAACTGGGCAATATTGAAATCGTACGGATGGTACTGTAAATCTATTCCCCCGACCCGGCCCTGCGCCGGGTCTTTCTCGCTGTGATATACTCCCCCACTCAAGTCATTCTCTCTCTGCGGAGACGTTGTTTTGCAGCACAATAAAATCCTCATCCGCCAGCTCGGCCTGCAACCTTACGAACCTGTCTCGCAGGCAATGCATGAGTTTACCGATACCCGCGACGATGCCACCCTGGATGAAATCTGGCTGGTGGAGCATCACCCGGTGTTCACGCAGGGTCAGGCCGGAAAGGCTGAACATGTTCTGGTCCCCGGCGAGATACCGGTTATTCAGAGCGATCGCGGCGGACAGGTCACCTATCATGGCCCCGGACAGCAGGTGATGTACGTTCTGTTGAACCTTAAACGCCGCAAGCTGGGCGTGCGTGAGCTGGTGACTCTTTTAGAGCAAACCGTCGTTAACACCCTGGCGGAGTATGGTATTGAATCGCATCCGCGGGCAGACGCGCCCGGTGTCTACGTGGGCGAACAGAAGATCTGCTCTCTGGGTTTGCGCATCCGCAAAGGTTGCTCATTCCACGGTCTGGCGCTGAATATCAACATGGATCTGTCACCGTTCCTCAGGATTAACCCATGCGGTTATGCCGGAATGGAGATGACGCAGATGCGCCAGTGGCGGCCCGATGCCCGTACGGATACCGTCGCGCCACGCCTCGCCGCCAATCTGCTGGCTTTACTAAACGATCCGCCGGCGGAATATATTCAATCTTGCTAGCTATCACGTCCCGTGAACGCGGGACGTCACATTTTTACATCCGCCTGGATTAAGTCTTTATTTTTGCAATCAATTATCACTAATAAAATAATTGTGACCGCTATAATGGTGCTAATCATCACTAGCGGAAATATAGAGTGGACGAAAATAACTCTCAGACAGAACCAACCGAACGCCTTGACGATCGCCACGATCGGCATATGTTTCGCATTCTGCGTAATATCGATCTCAATTTACTCACTATTTTTGAAGCGGTTTACGTCCATAAAGGTATCGTCAACGCGGCCAAAATACTGAATATCACGCCCTCTGCGATTAGTCAGTCCATCAACAAACTGCGCGCCCTCTTCCCTGACCCGCTTTTTATCCGCAAGGGCCAGGGCGTAACGCCAACGGCTTATGCCTCGCATCTTCATAAGCATATTAGCCAGGGTATGGAGGCATTTCTTAACGCCCTGGATTTAACCGGGAATACCCGGAGCGAGCGGGTGATAACCGTGGCTACCTCGCCGGCTATTGGCGCGTTGATCATGCCGGTTATCACCAGGCAGCTGCGGAGCGTCTTTCCCCAGATTTTGCTGCACAATGTCGCCATCACCGACGCGGCCAGCCAGTTAAACCAGCGTCAGGTTGACCTGCTGGTTGACAGTTTCCCCCACAGCGGGCAGGGGATTACGCACCATGTGCTATTTCAGGATAGCGTACATATCTTCTGCCGGGCAGGGCATCCGGCCCTGACGCTGCCGGCAACCTCAGCAAATCTCAGTCAATATGAATTCGCGCTTCTGCAGCCTGAAGGCCAGCGCTATACGACGATCCTGCGCCACCTGCATGAGCATCTCGGCGAACGTCGCTATGGGTTCAGCAGCTACAATCTGTTAACTCAAGCAGCCCTGGTCAACGACAGCGATATGCTGGGGCTAATCACGTCCGGAATGTTCTCGCTGGTCGAGAAGATTTGGCCCTTAAAAATGATCGATTTTCCGCCTCTGCGGGAAGAAAGAATTGATATTGCGCTGCACTATAACAAGCTCAGCGCGAAGGAGCCCTTGCTGAAAGAGATCGTTGAGACGATTCGCCAGGCTTTTTAGTCGATAAAGCACGTGAGGGAAAAGCATAAAACAACAACTATTTTACAATTTGCCGGCCAGCAGGCTGCTTTATCCCCCGTATCAATGATATACTGCCTGCGTTTAATTCAAAAATAGTTGATAAATGCAACATTTACTTGAATTGATTCGCTTTCCTTCGTCACTCGCAACTGGAACACGCACGCTATGAGTAAACCCATTGTGATGGAACGCGGTGTTAAATACCGCGATGCCGATAAAATGGCCCTTATCCCGGTGAAAAACGTGGCAACTGAGCGTGAAGCTCTGCTCAGAAAACCGGAATGGATGAAAATCAAACTTCCGGCTGACTCGTCCCGTATCCAGGGGATTAAGGCAGCGATGCGTAAGAACGGCCTGCACTCCGTGTGCGAAGAAGCCTCTTGCCCTAACCTCGCGGAATGTTTTAATCACGGAACGGCAACCTTTATGATTCTGGGTGCCATCTGTACCCGTCGTTGCCCGTTCTGCGATGTTGCCCACGGTCGCCCGGTTACGCCGGACGCCAACGAGCCGCAGAAGCTGGCGCAAACCATCGCCGATATGGCGCTGCGCTATGTGGTGGTGACTTCCGTGGATCGGGACGATCTGCGCGATGGCGGCGCTCAGCACTTTGCCGACTGCATCAAAGCGATTCGTGAAAAAAGCCCGACGATTAAAATTGAAACCCTGGTACCGGACTTCCGCGGCCGTATGGATCGCGCGCTGGAAATCCTCCAGGCGACGCCGCCGGACGTGTTTAACCATAACCTGGAAAACGTGCCGCGCCTGTATCGCCAGGTACGCCCTGGCGCCGACTACAACTGGTCGCTGAAGCTGCTGGAACGCTTTAAAGAAGCACATCCAGAGATCCCGACGAAATCGGGCCTGATGGTTGGTTTAGGCGAAACCAATGCTGAAATCGTAGAAGTGATGCGCGATCTGCGTCGCCATGGCGTCACCATGCTGACGTTAGGCCAGTATTTGCAGCCGAGCCGCCATCACCTGCCGGTACAGCGCTACGTGAGCCCGGATGAGTTCGAAGAGATGAAAGCCGAAGCGATGGCCATGGGCTTTACCCACGCTGCCTGCGGGCCGTTCGTTCGCTCGTCCTATCATGCCGACCTGCAGGCCAAAGGCATGGAAGTGAAGTAACCCCTCCCAACCGCGGCGTGATATTTTTCGCGCTGCGGTCCATCCTGCCAATGCATTCTTTTCCTGAGAAAAAGCCCAACGCGGTAACAGTTGGTTGCATCTTTTTAGACCAATGTATATACATTTAACATAAAAAAGGCCGCAGCGTTAACGTTGCGGCCTCTTTGCCGACGCGGTTTAGCCCCGTCGGTAGCGAGCCTCCTCTATCAGGAAACTCGTCGCGAATTACTCTTTATGAGAGAGCTTCTGTGCCGGCGCTTCTTCAGCACTGGTCTTCTTCGCACTGTCATCGTCATCGTTCATGGCTTTTTTAAAGCCTTTGATAGCCGAGCCCAGGTCTCCACCCAGCGTGCGTAACTTTTTGGTACCAAACACCAGGATAATCAGCGCTGCGACTACCAGCAGTTTGGTAATACTAATCTCACCCATAGCTAACCTTCTTCTCTAATACAAGCTGCGAATACGCCATCATACACGCATACAATTAACGGCTATTTGACGCGCGGACACAATAGCAATCTGTAACAAGGTGAATCAAGCCTTGTTTAAAAAAACGTCATAATAATTGCGGTGGCGCAAAGCGGCGATTACGCAACACCGGCAGGCGCTCGCGTACCTGCTGGATATAATCAGCTGAAAGTTCAGAAAAAATCAACTGCGGTCGCTCTCCCGCCCCGGCAAGCGTTGTCCCTAAGGGGTCGATAATACGGCTTTGGCCGATATTACGCGTCCCGCACTCTCCTGCGGCGACAATATAGCAGGTGGTATCCAGCGCTCGTGCCGCCAGCAGCGTCGCCCAGTGATGTTCCTTCAGCGGCCCTTTTACCCACGCGGCAGGCAACACGATAAGCTGCGCACCGCTGAGCGCTAACGACAGCGCCAGTTCAGGGAAACGTAAATCGTAGCAGGTCATCAGCCCGACGCGCATCCCATCGACTTCGATCAGCGGCGGAATTTGCCGCCCGGCATCGACCAACCTGGATTCTTGGATATTGAACGCATCATAGAGATGCAGTTTCTGGTATTGCTCCACAATCTTCCCCTGACGCAGGGCCACCAGCGTATTCGTCGCTCGACCTTCGCCGGAAGGGATATGCAGGGTCAGCACCGTCGTCAACGCACTATTTTCGCTCTCTGCCAGCAAGAGCTGTAAAAAGTCGCCATCAAGCTGCTGGGCGGATTTAACTGACAAATCCGCATCGTTATCGTCTCGCGCCAGCAACGCCTCTGGCAGAACCAGAAGAGATGCCCCCCGCTCCGCGGCCAGACGCATCATACTGACGCAGGTCTGCGCGTTTTCACTCCAGTCCGGCGTTACGGCAAATTGTCCGGCAGCAACAAGCATCTTTTCTCTCCCGTCAGGTTAGTCGTAGCCAGTAAGGCCTTTCGCGCGCTACACTCGAAGTTTAGTCTCAATCAATAAACAGGGAATGACCGTGTTGCAACTCCTTTTTGCTGTGTTTCTTGGCGGCGGCACCGGCAGCGTTTTGCGCTGGTGGCTGGGTATGAAGTTTAACCCCATGCATCATGCTATCCCCATTGGTACGCTCACCGCTAACCTGCTGGGGGCTTTTATTATCGGCGCAGGGCTGGCATGGTTTAATCGCCTGACGGATATCGATCCGATGTGGAAGCTGCTTATCACCACCGGCTTTTGCGGCGGGCTGACCACCTTCTCCACGTTCTCCGCCGAGGTGGTGTTTCTCCTGCAGCAAGGGCGCCTTAGCTGGGCGTTACTCAACGTACTCGTCAACTTATTAGGCTCATTTGCCATGACTGCCGCTGCGTTCTGGCTGTTCTCTCATGCCGCCAGCCGCTAACCGCAGGCAAAAAAAAACCCGCCACGAGCGGGTTTTTATATTCTACTGACGCGTTGCTTAGATAGGCATTACGTTTGCAGCAGAAGGGCCTTTGGCACCGTTAGTGATTTCGAACTCTACGCGCTGACCTTCAGCCAGAGTTTTGAAACCGTTGGACTGGATTGCAGAGAAATGTACGAATACATCTTTGCTGCCATCTTCCGGAGTAATGAAACCGAATCCTTTGGACTCATTAAACCACTTAACGTTACCTTTAATCTTAGACATCAAAATTACCTTTATATGAAAAAATCGACACTAATACTGTGTCGGGTATCAGTACACCAATTGTGGTACCTTTTGTCCAGCGCAACTTTGCTAAAAAGTGATAAAAGTCTCTATCTTTTTGTACAGGGTTCACTTTAGTCTTTGTTTTTCCACAAGACAGTCCGCTTATCTCTTTTATGGCTATCAAAATTCGCATCAAAACTGAATGCGCGCCCAGGCAAAGTAAACGTTACCGTTGTTGTAGGTACCGGGTATATAGGTCATCTGGAATGTTGCCGGACCGTAACCGATGGAAGCCAGGGGCAGCACGACCGGAATAGGGATATAGTTCCAGTTATCACGCGCCGTCACGCCAAGCGTGTAGCCCAGACCCAAGTGGAAATTATCGTCCGCCAGCGGACGCCACGTCTTCTCCCAGCCATAGCCGCCGATAGGCTCCCACTTGTTATAAGAGTCTTTAAAGGCCATCAGATAGATGCCATGCCAGTTTCCTTTATCGTCCCAGCGCGAGACCCCGAAGCCGGCGCCCCACGGGCGTTCGTTATACCGGTCCGTTTTCTCTTTATCGTAGGCGAAACGGGCATGCCAGGTCACCGCAGGGATATAAAGATCGTAGTGCTCAGGCTCATTCCACGTCTGCGAGACGTTATCGCTCAGCGTGTTGTAGCCGTCGCGAAGCGTCGAGCTGAACGATGCATTAGCGGAGGTGGATGATAGCAGCAGGCCCAGGCATCCAAGAAAAAATCCAATAAATCGACGTCGCATTAACACTTTCTCTTACCAGTATCATTTTTAAAGCGGAGTAAGATAGCAAAGATAAACTTAATACTACCTTAACGGAATTAGGCAAACTCTTGATTTGCCCGGTACAAAAAATCTGAAATCCCTCTTAGCTAACGTTTAACTATGCCGGCCTTGTACCGTCAGCGAGAGATTCTCATCGATTTATTGATTTGCATCAGCGAGTTTCGCCCGTTTTTTAGGCACATTCGCTCACTTAATTTTTCCTTCGCTTTATTTATCAGCAGATTCTTTGGATTAATGGTTTAGGGGTAAAAGAATGCTTACGCTAGTAGAGATCCTGATTGGGATTGTGGTCATTGTGGGCGTCGCCCGCTACATCATTAAAGGCTATTCAGCCACCGGCGTGCTATTCGTCGGTGGCTTAGTATTACTCATCGCCAGTGCGCTAATGGGGCATAAGATTTTACCAGGCGACGCAAAGAGCACCGGTTACTCCGCCACCGATATTGTTGAATATATCAAGATACTGCTTATGAGCCGCGGCGGCGACCTCGGCATGATGATCATGATGCTCTGCGGGTTCGCGACTTATATGACGCACATCGGCGCCAATGACATGGTGGTGAAGCTGGCGTCAAAACCGCTGCGCTTCATTAACTCACCCTATCTACTGATGATCGCCGCGTATTTCGTTGCCTGCCTGATGTCGCTGGCCGTCTCCTCGGCAACCGGTCTTGGGGTGCTGCTGATGGCGACGCTGTTCCCGGTCATGGTCAACGTTGGCATCAGCCGCGGTGCCGCCGCCGCTATTTGCGCCTCTCCGGCGGCGATTATTCTGTCACCGACCTCCGGTGATGTCGTGCTGGCCGCTAAGGCCGCCGAAATGCCGCTGATTGACTTTGCCTTTAAAACCACGCTGCCCATCTCAATTGTCGCTATCATCAGCATGGCGATCGCTCACTTTTTCTGGCAGCGTTATCTGGATAAAAAAGAAAACGTCGTCCATGAAATGCTCGATGTGAACGAAATAACCACCACTGCTCCCGCTTTCTACGCCATCCTGCCGTTTACGCCGATCGTTGGGGTACTGATTTTCGACGGCAAATGGGGCCCGGAGTTGCATATCATCACCATTCTGGTTCTCTGCATGCTGCTGGCGGCGATTCTGGAATTCTGCCGCGGCTTTAACACCAAAAATGTGTTTAACGGCCTGGAAGCGGCGTATCGCGGCATGGCTGACGCTTTTGCCGGAGTGGTGATGCTGCTGGTCGCCGCCGGCGTCTTTGCTCAGGGGCTGAGTACCATTGGCTTTATTAACGGTCTGATTTCTATTGCCACGTCGTTCGGCTCCGCCAGCATTATTCTGATGCTGGTGCTGGTCATTCTGACCATGCTGGCGGCCATGACCACCGGTTCCGGTAACGCCCCCTTCTATGCTTTCGTTGAGATGATCCCGAAGCTGGCGCACTCTTCCGGTATCAACCCGGCTTATCTTTCGATACCGATGCTGCAGGCGTCTAACCTTGGACGAACCATTTCGCCGGTATCCGGCGTGGTGGTCGCTGTCGCCGGGATGGCAAAAATATCACCGTTCGAGGTGGTAAAACGGACCTCTGTCCCGGTTCTGGTGGGTTTGCTAGTGGTTATTATCGCCACCGAAGTGCTGGTTCCCGGCAGCGCAATCCGCTAACGGTGACCCCCTGTGAAAAGGCGCCTGTTGGCGCCTTTTTTATGCTTTAATAACGCAATGTTATCAATGACCATTTGTCATCAGGAATAAAAATGTTCAGGAAGGATTTCGTCGCCATTGCCCTTTTGCTTAGTGCCGCCCAGGTCAGCGCGGATCCGCTGATCGCCACGCAATACGGTGATTTTGATCGCTACGTGCTGGCTCTCTCCTGGCAAACGGGGTTCTGCCAAAGTATGCAAGACCGAAACCGCGGCGAGCCGGAAGAGTGTCGCCTGCAGCAAGATCGCAGCAATAAAGCCGATTTCCTGACCGTTCACGGCCTGTGGCCGAGTCTGCCAAAATCCATTGCCGCGCGCGGAGTGGACGAGCGCCGCTGGATGCGTTTTGGCTGCGCGACCCGCCCTGTCCCCAATATGCCGGAAGCGAAAGCCGGGCAAAAATGTCGGGCGGCGGAAACCGGTCTATCGCTGGAAATGGCGAATAAACTTAACGGCGTCATGCCGGGTTCGGGCGGCAACTCATGTCTTGAACGTTATGAATACGCCAAGCATGGCGTTTGCTTTGGGTTTGATCCTGACAACTATTTCGGCGCCATGGTGCGCCTGAACGGCGAAATTAAGCAAGGCCCCCTTGGCGCTTTCCTGGCCAAACATTACGGGCAAACCGTTAGCCGGGATGACTTCAACGCCGCGGTCGCTGAGGCCTATGGAAAACAGAACGTTAAGGCGTTCAAGTTAACCTGCAACGGCAACCCCGCCTATCTGACTGAGATGCAAATCTCCATCAAAGCCGCGGCTATCAATGCCCCTTTATCCGCTAACTCATTCTTACCTCAGCCCCATCCGGGGAACTGCGGTAAGCAATTTCTGCTGGATAAAGCCGGCTAGGTTTTATACGACTTAGCTATCGTTCGTTAATGAATGTGCGTTTAATCACTTCAAACCACCAGCAAGTCTCAGTATGATGAGAGGACATTAACCCTTGCCATTTTCGGTGAGGGTTTTCTTTTACGGACAGGTTCCTGGATAACATGGAGTATGAGATGACCAGACCCGCAATCATCATTAATGAACTTGACGCAGAGCGCATCGACAGGCTGCTGGAGCAACCGGCTTTCGCCAACTCGCCGGTCGCGGACGCGCTAAATGACGAGCTTGACCGCGCGCAAATGCTGGCCCCGGAAGCCATGCCGCATGATGTTGTCAGCATGAATAGCCAGGTCAGGTTTCGCGATTTAACAACCGGTGAAGAGCGTATCCGCACCCTGGTTTTCCCGGCCCAGGTAACGGATAGCGCCACTCAGCTATCGGTTATGGCCCCGGTCGGCGCCGCCCTGCTGGGACTAAAAGTCGGCAGCGCGATTCACTGGGAATTACCGGGCGGCACCTCAACGCATCTTGAAGTGCTGGAACTGCTCTATCAGCCGGAAGCCGCTGGCGATTTCCACCGTTAACCCCCTTCCTGCCTGAGGCGTTTACGCTTTATCCAGAGGATGTATCCACATCCTCTTTCTGAACTTTTCACTCTTCACTTCTCATTTGACAAACTTTTACGCCGCACTCCAGCCGTTCTGACAATTTTGCGACCTGAATGGCACAATACTTTCCTATAATGTGTTGATATAAAAGCAGACGAACAAGGAGGAATGCATATGTATAAAACAATCATTATGCCCGTTGATGTCTTTGAAATGGAGTTAAGCGATAAAGCCGTTCGCCATGCCGAGTTTTTAGCCCAGCAGGACGGGGTTATCCATCTTCTCCACGTACTACCCGGTTCTTCAAGCTTCACGATGAGTCGTTTTACCGCCGACCTGCGCCGCTTTGAAGAGCATTTGCAGCATGAAGCAGAAACGCGCCTGAAAACAATGGCTGGACATTTCAGCATTGACCCGTCGCGAATCAAAATGCACGTCCGCTTTGGCAACGTGCGCGATATGGTCAATGAACTGGCCAATGAAATAAAAGCCGATGTGGTCGTGATTGGCTCCCGCAATCCTTCCATCAGCACGCACCTGCTGGGCTCCAACGCCTCAAGCGTGATTCGTCATGCCCATATTCCGGTGATGGTGGTCAGGTAACTCCAGCATGCTAAAAAAAGAGGCTACCCAAGGGTAGCCTCTTTACTGTGCAGGTTGAGTCTTACTTTATTATGAATTATGCAGTTTTAGTGCGAATCAGGTAATCGAACGAGCTCAGCGACGCCTTCGCACCTTCGCCGGTGGCGATAATAATCTGTTTATACGGAACGGTCGTGCAGTCGCCAGCAGCGAAAACGCCCTTCACGTTGGTTTCACATTTCGCATCAATGATGATTTCCCCCATGCGGTTGCGTTCAATCGCGCCTTCCAGCCAGTTGGTATTCGGCAGCAGACCTATCTGAACGAAGATCCCCGCCAGCGCCACGTGATGTTCATCGCCGCTCACCCGGTCGCGGTACTGCAGGCCGGTGACTTTGCTGCCGTCGCCCACCACTTCTGTGGTCTGCGCGTTCAGGATAATATCGACGTTTTTCAGGCTGCGGACTTTATCCTGCAAAACCTGATCGGCCTTCATTTCCGGCGCGAACTCCAGCAGAGTGACATGTTCAACAACGCCTGCCAGATCGATTGCCGCTTCCACGCCGGAGTTACCGCCGCCGATCACCGCCACGCGCTTGCCCTTAAACAGCGGGCCGTCGCAGTGCGGACAGTAGGTTACGCCCTTGGTACGATACTGATCTTCACCCGGCACGTTCATGTTACGCCATTTCGCGCCGGTAGCAATGATCACGCTACGCGCTTTCAGCACCGCACCGGAGGCGGTTTCAATCTGATGTAGACCGCCTTCAACCGCAGCAGGGATCAGTTTTGAGGCACTTTGGGAATCGATAACATCAACATCGTATTCGCTAACGTGCGCTTTTAATGCGCCAGCCAGCTTCTGGCCTTCCGTTTTAGGTACCGAGATATAGTTTTCGATATCCACGGTATCCAGCACCTGGCCGCCAAAACGCTCGCCCATCAGGCCGGTACGAATGCCTTTGCGCGCGGAGTAAACGGCTGCAGCTGCGCCGGACGGGCCGGAGCCGACGATTAAGACATCGTAGGCTTCACGTTTATTCAGCTCTTCCGCCGCACGTTTTTCCGCACCCGTATCCACTTTAGCCACGATTTCAGTCAGCGTCATGCGGCCCTGACCAAATTCCTTACCGTTCATAAATACTGCCGGTACGCCCATCACGTTGCGTTCGGTGATTTCATTTTGATACGTTCCGCCGTCAATCGCCGTGTGCTTGATACGCGGGTTCAGTACCGCCATCAGGTTCAGCGCCTGAACCACATCCGGGCAGTTATGACATGAAAGCGAATAGTAGGTTTCGAATTCAAAATCGCCGTCGATATTGCGGATTTGCTCAAGCAGGGACTGGGCTTCTTTTGACGGATGGCCGCCGGTCCACAGCAGAGCAAGAACTAAAGAGGTGAATTCATGTCCCAGCGGAGAACCGGCAAAGCGCGGCCCCTGGCTGGAGCCGGGGTTGGTAATCAGGAATGACGGCTTGCGCACCGCCAGGCCGTTATCTTCTTTAAAGGTGACTTTATCTGACAGTTCAGCAATTTCAGCCAGCAGTTCCCTGATTTCTGCCGATTTAGCGCCGTCATCCAGCGTGGCAATCAGCTCAACAGGTTTAGTCAGCTTCTCAAGATAGGCCTTGAGCTGGGTTTTCATGTTGGTGTCGAGCATTTTTATCTCCTGGGCTTAAAACATCATCATGCAAGCGGCCTCGTCCAGGCAGCCTGAATACGCTTGCATCATGGTGTTGGAATGAAATGGGCGCCGGTGCGCCCATGACTGAAGTCATTTCCAAAGTATTTCGCGTCAGAGCAAGGCGGCTAGCCTGAGAATCCCCGAGAGCTTACTGAAGTAAGCGACCGGGGTGAGCAGGCGACGCCAACGCAGCTATGGCGTGAAAGACGACGGAAATTTAGATTTTGCCGACAAGGTCCAGGGATGGAGCCAGAGTCGCTTCGCCTTCTTTCCACTTAGCCGGGCAAACTTCGC
The DNA here is from genome assembly GCF_015601345.1 of Klebsiella sp. BDA134-6. NCBI lineage: Bacteria > Pseudomonadati > Pseudomonadota > Gammaproteobacteria > Enterobacterales > Enterobacteriaceae > Klebsiella > Klebsiella sp. BDA134-6. Next base: position 1,667,955 of record NZ_CP064784.1, on the reverse strand, counting down.
CTGGGTGAGAAGCTACGTACTGAGCTGCTTTGATTTTGCGCAGCAGGTCAGACGCGTCACGGCCGATACCTTCAGCGGTAACTTCGATAGCCTGGATAACACCCTGCGGGTCAACAACGAAGGTTGCACGATCTGCCAGACCTTCATCTTCACGCATGTTGTCGAAGTTACGGGTCAGGGCGCCAGTCGGGTCGCCGATCATCGCGTATTTGATTTTGGCGATGGTTTCAGAGCTGCTGTGCCACGCTTTGTGGGTGAAGTGGGTATCGGTAGAGACGGAGTACACGTCTACGCCCAGCTTCTGCAGTTCTTCGTAATGGTCTGCGACGTCGCCCAGTTCAGTCGGGCAAACGAAAGTGAAGTCAGCCGGGTAGAAGAAGAAGACGCTCCAGCGGCCTTCAGTATCTTTCTCGGTTACTTCGATGAATTCACCGTTTTTGAACGCCTGGTTTTTGAAAGGTTTGATTTTGGTATTAATTAAGGACATCTATACTTCCTCCGTGTTTTCGTTGAGGTCTAAGTTAACGAATTTTTCCTGACTCGACCAATGCGTTTGCATTATCGAATCAATAAGCGTTATCTAACAACCGAAACAAGACAACTTTGTGAACCTGTCAACGCGATGGCAAACCGCTACCGCGTTTCGCATTATATGCGCTGAAAAGTAAAAAGGCCGCCCTCGCAGGCGGCCCCGTTACCTGAAACACCCGCAGGTAGGTTCAGCGCCAGTAGCTGGCAATGTGTTGCGCTCTACACCTTAATGTAACAGCTCAGCGATTACATCACCCGCTGAACGAAAGGGCAATCCACGCGGCGTCAGGTCTTACCTATGGCTGTAATAGGTTTTACCACAGCCATGACTTTTACCTTTGATTTTGCTGGGCTTCACTCTATCCCCCCCTGTTCATGCGGATCTGAATCCCCGGCTTCTACGATCGGGCCTTTTTCCACCCAGCACAAACGAAGCGTCTTAATGCCCCTCACCGGTTGATAAGCTATCCCGGTGCCAACGTCATATCAGCAATTGACCTTATGAATAACGAAAGAAGGATTCAACACGCAATGAGGCTGCGGATAAAGAAAAACTACAGATTATGAAGGAGGCAAAGCCAGACTTCATAAACGTCCTTCCGTCTCTGGCGTTGCAGTAAACAAAAGGATCTGGCGGAATGCGCGACGGTGGTATATATTTAGATAAACTTAACGACGACACGAGCATTAAATAATTAAGAACGAACATTCACCAAACAAATATAATGAAAACATATTATAATCTATTTTTCTTACTGCCAGCTTAACAGGACGTTGAAAATGGCTAACCTTTACGATCTCAAGAAATTCGATCTGAATCTACTCGTTATTTTTGAATGCATTTACCAGCATTTAAGTATCAGCAAAGCGGCGGAAACGCTATTTATTACGCCCTCTGCCGTCAGTCAGTCACTTCAGCGTCTCCGTACCCAGCTAAATGACCCACTATTCGTTCGTTCAGGTAAAGGGATAACGCCGACTACGGTAGGTGTTAATCTGCATCATCATCTCGAAAAAAACCTGAATCAATTAGAACAAACTATCTATCTGACCAACCGTTCTGAATTAAAGAAACGTCTTGTGGTTTATGCCCCGCAGCTTTTTATTACCCCTAAAACAACTAATTTGATTCATATGCTATTAAATGATTCAAACCTGCACGTTGAGCATCACGATCTGCTGGCATCAGGAGAGTCGGTAGAAAGCTTGCTATCCTACCGTAAAGCCGACCTGATATTCAGCACTCTGCCGCTAATATCGCGAGCTACCGTCTGTAAGCGCATCCAGGAGATGGACATTTCGCTGGTGTGTAATGAAAACCATCCCAGGCTGGCATCGCTGACCACGACAAAAGCCATACTGCAGGAACGCTTTACCTATTATCTGTCTAACGATCAGGGAACTAAATCCTTTCAAAACCAGGCTGCAGGCATTCTTGCTGATAGAAAAATCGCTTTCAGTAGCGATTCATACACCGCCATCCTTAATATTATTCAACAGACTGATTTAATCGGTTTTGTACCGACGTGCATTCTGGAATATATAAGTTTCCAGAATAAATTTAAAGTTATCAACGTGCCATTTAAGATCCCCTCCGTCAGTATTTACATGATCTATAATCGGGTAAACCTTGATGACCCCAAGTTTGCAAGATTCATCGACAATTTCGAAAACAATAATATCGGTGAATAATTAAAATAATTTTCATTAAATTAATGAATAATAACTAATCTCTTGATTACGAAAAGAATATGATATAAGTACACAGTATCTTTCGCATTAAAGGAATAATGGCTGTGTCTTTTATAAAACTTCCATTACCAGAGTCCGTTCTGCAGGCCAGTCAGCAGAGAATAGAATGGGTAATGGATAACTTCTCTCGCATTTGCGTCTCTTTTTCTGGCGGTAAAGATTCAACGACCATGCTGCACCTCACTGCGCAGCATGCCCGCCATACAGGCAAAAAGATTTGCGTCCTGTTTGTTGATTGGGAAGCGCAGTTTTCCTGCACCATTGCGCATTGCGAAAGGATGCGCGAAGAGTATCGTGACGTTATTGAGCAATTTTTCTGGGTGGCGCTGCCCCTCACCACGCAAAACTCGCTGACCCAATACAACCCCGAATGGCAGTGCTGGGAACCCGGCGCGCGCTGGGTGCGTCAACCACCGAAGGACGCGATTACCGATCCGGGCTATTTCCCATTTTATCAATCGGGTATGAGCTTTGAAACGTTCGTCCGCGAATTTGCCGATTGGTTTTCGCAAAACCGTCCTGCGGCAGTTATGGTCGGCATCCGTGCCGATGAATCGCTTAATCGGTTTATCGCCATCTCCTCGCAGCGTAAGCTTCGCTTTGCCGACGATAAGCCCTGGACCACCTCAGCGCCGGGCGGTCACGCATGGTACATCTATCCTATCTACGACTGGAAAACCGCCGATATCTGGACCTGGTTTGGTAAAAGCGGCCTGTCCTATAACCCACTCTATAACCTGATGTATCAGGCGGGCGTTCCGCTGCGTTATATGCGCATTTGCGAACCCTTTGGCCCGGAACAGCGCCAGGGACTGTGGCTCTACCATGTGCTGGAACCTGAACGCTGGGCCGCCATGTGCCAGCGCGTCAGCGGCGTCCACTGCGGCGGGGTCTACGCCGGTCACGATAATCAGTTCTACGGTCATCGAAAGCTGGATAAGCCGGAACAGCACACGTGGAAAAGCTATGCCCTGTTCTTGCTCGATAGCATGCCGGAGAAAACGGCGGAACACTATCGCAATAAAATCGCCGTTTATCTGCACTGGTATCAGAAGCAGGGAATGGCGGATATACCGGATACACAACCGGCGGACATTGGTTCCAAAGATATCCCCTCATGGCGGCGCATCTGCAAAGTTCTCCTGAATAATGATTACTGGTGCCGCCAGCTTTCTTTTAGTCCGACCAAATCTCATCAATATAAACGCTATCGCGAGCGTATGAATAAAAAGCGCCAGCAATGGGGAATACTATGCAACGACAATTAATCCAGGCTATTGAACGCTATCTGCAATCGCTGGAAGATGAAGAGGAAAAGATTACTGCGCTTAACGCCTTTCGCCAGACTCTGCATGAATATAGTCCTTTCAAATCACAACCGGTTGATTGCGTGCTGTGGGTCAAACAGGAAAACGTTTTGCCTAATGATTACAACCCAAATAACCTTGCGCCGCCTGAAAAGCGCCTGTTATTCACCTCGCTGGAAACGGACGGCTTCACGCAACCCGTTGTGGTGTTGAAACAGGAGCAGGAGCGCTACGCCATTATCGATGGTTTTCATCGTCATGAACTGGCCAGCGGCAAAGCGACATTGAAAAAACGGCTGAAAGGCTACCTGCCCATCGCCTGCCTGGAAAGCAACGGCGCTAAGCGTGATTCTCTAATGGCCGCGACCATTCGCCACAACCGGGCGCGCGGGCGGCATCAGATTCATGCGATGTCGGAAATTGTCCAGGAATTGGCGCATCTCGGCTGGTCCGATACTAAAATCGGCAAAGAGTTAGGTATGGATTCAGACGAAGTATTGCGCCTGAAGCAAATCAACGGTCTGGTAGAGATGTTCGGCGATCGTCAATTTTCTCAGGCGTGGACCGTTAAATAATTACAGACGACACAGTCGTTCCGCCGCAGCCAGCAGCGTTGCTGGCTGTTTGGCGAAGCACAAGCGTATCAGCTTATGCGGGAACGGATCGGCGCAGAACACCGACAGAGGGATCGCCGCGACGCCGATTTCGGTGGTTAACCAGCGGCAGAAGCTGACATCATCCAGATCCGAGACGGCGCTATAGTCCGCCAGCAGGAAATAAGTCCCTTCGCAGGGCAAAATTTCCAGGCGACTGGAACGCAACGCATCAATAAACAGATCCCGCCGCTCGCGGTAAAACGCCGGAAGCTGCCGGTAATGCTCCGGTTCGCGACGCAGCATATCGGCAATCGCCAGCTGGGCGGGCGTATTGACGGCAAAAGTCAGATACTGATGCACTTTACGCAGCTCCGCGCTAATGGCGGCAGGCGCTACACAGTAGCCGACCTTCCAGCCGGTCATATGAAAGGTTTTGCCAAATGAAGAAACCGCTACCGCCCGTTCGCGCAGCTGCGGATGCGCCAGCACGCTGGCATGCCCTTCAGCAGCAAAGCAGATATGTTCATAAACTTCATCGCTAAGCACGTAGATTTCACGATCGGCGATCGCCTGCCATAGCGCGGCAAAATCTTCCCGCAGCCACACCGTTGCTGACGGGTTGTGCGGCGTATTGAGTATAACCAGTCGAGTTTTGTCGCTGAGGCTCGCGGCGAACTGCCGCCAGTCAACGCGAAAATGCGGCGGCTGGAGGGCAATTCGCTTCAGCACGCCGCCCGACAGCTCAATCGCCGGGGCATAGCTATCGTAGCTTGGGTCAAAGCAGATAACCTCGTCGCCGGCGCGCACCAGGGCGGTAATCGCCGCATACAGCGCTTCCGTCGCTCCGGCGGTCACGGTCACGTCGCTGTTGGCATCGGGACGGTAGCCGTACAGCTCTTCGGTTTTATCGACGATGGCTTCGCGCAGCGCGGCTACGCCGGTCATCGGCGCATACTGATTGGCTCCCTGCGCAACATGATACGCCAGTCGCTCCTGCAAATAGCGTGGGCCGTCGAAATCCGGAAACCCCTGCGACAGGTTTATTGCCTGATGCTGCTGGGCCAGGGCGCTCATTTGGCTAAAAATGGTCGTGCCCAGTGAGGGGAGTTTACTCTCAGGAATCAGTGGCTTATTGCTCATTCTTTTTGTACCGTTTGTGATGCTGTTGTTGAAGCCACTATAACACGATGTTAATATTTGGCAATCAAGACGCTTAGACGTCTAAATGATAACGTTATTTCGCTTATGATTGAAAAACAGCTATCAGCACAACGCCACCGTCAGCACGACCTACCGCTCACTCTGGAGAACTCATGATCCGCGCTATCGTGACCGATATTGAAGGCACCACCAGCGACATTCGCTTCGTCCACAACGTTCTGTTCCCGTACGCCCGCGAACGCCTGGCCGGTTTCGTGACCGCTCAGCAGTTTGTCGAGCCGGTGAAGACCATTCTCGATAACCTGCGCGAAGAGATCGCCCAGCCGGCGGCTGGCGCCGAAGAACTGATTGCGACCCTCTTCGCCTTTATGGATGAAGACCGCAAATCGACTGCCCTCAAGGCGCTGCAGGGCATTATCTGGCGCGATGGCTACGTTCATGGCGACTTTACCGGCCACCTGTATCCGGATGTTCTGCCGGCGTTGGAAAAATGGAGGTCACAGGGTATTGATTTATATGTATATTCCTCAGGCTCCGTTGCAGCGCAGAAATTGTTATTTGGCTACAGCGATGAAGGTGATATTACTCATCTGTTCAACGGCTATTTCGATACCCTGGTAGGCGCCAAGCGTGAAGCGCAGTCCTACCGCAACATTGCTGAGCAGCTGGGACAGCCTCCTGCCGCCATCCTGTTCCTTTCCGATATTCATCAGGAGCTGGATGCCGCGGAAGAGGCCGGTTTCCGCACCCTACAGCTGGTGCGCGGCGACCGCGACCCGGCCAGCCACCATCCGCAGGTTCAGCGTTTTGACGATATTCATCCGGAGCAGATCCCAGCATGAGCGCATTAACCATTTTTTCCGTGAAAGACCCGCAAAACTCGCTCTGGCACAGCACTGACGCCGAAGAGATCCAGCAGCAGCTCAATGCCAAAGGCGTCCGTTTCGAGCGCTGGCAGGCCGACCGTGATTTAGGCGCGGCGCCAACCGCAGAAACGGTCATTGCCGCCTATCAGCATGCGATTGATAAGCTAGTGGCAGAGAAAGGCTATCAGAGCTGGGACGTGATCAGCCTGCGCGCGGATAATCCGCAAAAAGAGGCGCTGCGGGAAAAGTTTCTCAACGAGCATACCCACGGGGAAGACGAAGTGCGCTTCTTCGTCGAGGGCGCCGGGCTGTTTTGCCTGCATATTGGCGATGAGGTGTTCCAGGTCCTGTGTGAGAAGAACGACCTGATTTCGGTTCCCGCTCACACGCCGCACTGGTTTGATATGGGCTCTGAGCCCAACTTCACCGCCATCCGCATCTTCGACAACCCGGAAGGCTGGATAGCCCAGTTTACCGGCGACGATATCGCCAGCGCCTACCCACGGCTGGCGTAATGCCGCGATTCAAGGGGTGAGCAGGCTTATCATCGCTCTCAAGGCGCTTTCCCGGAGGCGGCGCGTAACGCGCTTGTCCAGGCTACTCGACCCGCAGACGGCGATGATCCTGTAGGCCGGGCAAGGCGCCTGCCGCCGCCCGGCGATTCCCTGCGCCTAAGCGCTAATAAACCTCGGCGGATCGAAAGCGGTCACCGGCGGCAGCGCCTCGCGCCATGGCTCAATTTCCACCCAGCAGCTCTGAGCGCTACAGCCCTGCCCCAGTCGCGAACTGCCGCGATCCTCGGTGAGCACGTTGGGATTACCGTGCTTATCCAGCGACCCCTTTTCATTCGGATCCAACGGATCGTACCAGGCGCCGGTCGACATCTGCACCACCCCCGGCAAAATCTGCTCACTCAGGTGCACGCCGGCGAGAATCGCGCCACGGGCGTTATAAACCTTGACCACGCTGCCTTCGCGAATATCCCGCGCCTGCGCATCCTGAGGGTGCATCCACAGCGGCTCTCGCCCCTCAATTTTCGTCGCCCGGCTCACGCTGCCGTGATCGTACTGGCTATGCAGACGGGTGCGCGGCTGGCTGGAGAGCAGGTGCAGCGGCCAGCGCGCCGCCTCCTGCCGCTGCCGCTCCGCCTCCTGCTCATCCCACCACGGGTGGCCTGGGCACTCGCGATAACCAAAACCGGCGATGGTTTCTGAAAAAAGCTCAATCTTGCCGGACGGCGTGGCGAGAGGATAGCGCTGCGGGTCGGCGCGAAAATCCGCCAAAAAGACCTGCGGTTTTTCCGGCGCGCTATACTCCAGCACTCCCTGCTGCCAGAACGCGTCAAACGACGGCAACGCGATCCCTTCTTCCTGCGCGCGCGGCCGCGACGCTTCGTAGATTTGCCGCAGCCACTGCCCGGCATCGCGCCCCTCGCTAAAACGCTCAGCGAACCCCAGCCGTTCGGCGAGATCGCAGAAGATGGCGTAATCATCGCGCGCTTCGCCCACCGGCGGGATCTGCGCGCTCATGGCGATCATAAAGCCGTCGTGGCCTCCGCTGCCGATATCTTCCCGCTCCAGCGAAGTGGTGGCCGGCAAAACGATATCGGAAAATTTGGCCTGCGCGGTCCAGAACTGCTCGTGTACGACTACCGTTTCCGGCCTCCGCCAGGCTTCGCACAGGCGGTTAAGATCCTGATGATGATGAAACGCGTTGCCGCCCGCCCAGTAGACGAGGCGAATATCGGGATAGCGCAGATGCTGGCCGTCAAACTCGTACGCTTCACCCGGATGCAGCAGCATATCGGAGAGACGCGCCACTGGAATCACGCTGTTCACGGCGTTATCCCCGGCAGGAAGACGCGGTCCGGAAAAGGCTTTCCGCGCCGCTCCTGCCAGATTGGTACAGGCGTAGCCAAATCCTAACCCGCCGCCCGGCGTACCGATTTGCCCCAGCAGCGCGGTAAGCGCCACCGTCGCCCAGTAGGCCTGTTCGCCCTGGCGCGCCCGCTGAATCGACCACGAGATATTGACCATCGTGCGCAGGCTCGCCATCTCGCGCGCCAGCGCGACAATCCGCTGCGCCTCAATACCGATTATCGCCGCCGCCCACTCCGGCGTTTTCGCGATGCCATCGCGCTCCCCCATCAGGTAGGCGCGATAAGGCGCAAAGCCCACGGTATGGCTGGCGACAAAAGCGCTGTCGTAAAGGGATTCATTAATCAGCACGTAGCACAGCGCCAGCAGCAGCGCGGTGTCGGTCCCCGGACGAACCGCAAACCACTCTGCGCTCTCCACGGCGCTCAGATCGTTGCGTACCGGGCTGATATTGATAAAGCGCGTCCCCTGCGCCTGCATCTTTTCCAGCCAGTATTTCAGCATATGGTCGTTGGCGCCGCCGCCGTTGACCTGCGCATTACGCAGCGGCAGGCCGCCGAAGGCGACGAACAGCTGACACTCGCGCGCCAGCTCGGAAAAGTGGGTATGCTGGCGGTGCAGCGGGCTCAGCGGACCGAGAATATGCGGCAGGATGCGCTCACCCGCCGCGCTGCTGTAGGTATTGGTGCTGGCGGTATAGCCGCCGAAGCACTTAAGGAAGCGATGCAGCTGGCTTTGCGCGTGATGGAAACGCCCGGCGCTGGCCCAGCCGTAGGAACCGCCGAAAATCGCTTCATTGCCGCAACGCGCTTTGACCGAATTCAGTTCGCGCGCCAGCAGATCGAGCGCCACCTCCCAGCTCACCTCCACGAACGGCTCTTTACCTCGCCCCTCGCGGGAAGCCGGACCATTTTGCAGATAGCCGGCGCGCACCGCCGGACGGCGAATGCGCGTCTTGCTGGTGACCGCATCCGGGAGCGACTGTCCGATAGGTGAGGGATTTTTATCCCACGGCACCGGCGTCACCGCCTCAATGTTGCCGTCACGTGCCTGTACCTGCCAGGTTCCCCAATGCATTACGGTCAGATTATGTTGTTTTCTCATGTGGTTTTTTCTCACCTGCTAACGGCCGCTATAATAAATCGCAGGAATAATAAATTTAAAAGCCCTGTCGCCATACAATCTACTGCCTTAAAAGCGTTTACCAATTAAAATGGCTTAAGATTATTGCGTAATACGATATATTTAAGATATGCATTAATACTAATTAAGCAGCAATATTGTTTTGATTAAATAAGAGTTGCAAGCAAATTAAGCCCACAAAATAAAAAGGGATTAAACTGCATCATGAAATATTTTCAGGTTGCAGATGACAAATTTACGTTTTCCTCAGGCAAATCTGCGATATAACATTGTTGATATAACTTAGACATATTTTGTATTTGAGGTTGTGTAGTTGTTATTGTCATGCTACGGCTCCGCAGCCACCTCCATTACAGGACCATAATAAGAATGTCGCAGAAAAATAAATTATTGCCCCTCGCGCTGGGCATGCTCTCGCTTGCCTCCGTTAACGCTCTGGCGGCGGAGACGCTATCGCTTCAGGGAAAAACCATCGGCGTCGCCGTGGTCGGCACACAGCACTTCTGGGATCGTGAAGCCTATAAGGGTGCGACCGAAGAGGTAGAGAAACTGGGTGGTAAGGTGATCGGCGTCGACGGCGGCCGCGATAATCAGGTTCATGCGAATAACCACGATATTTTACTGTCGCGTAAGGTTGATGCGGTAATTAGCATTCTGGGCGACAGCGCCGTTGAGCCTAAATTCAAAGCGCTGCGCGATGCCGGCATTCCGGTATTTACCGTAGACCACGTTTCGAAATATTCGGTCAATAACACCACCTCCGATAACTACACGCTGGGATCGACCATTGGTCGTTATATGGCCGATGAGCTGGGTGGCAAAGGCAACGTCGCGGTATTTAACGCGTTCTCCAGCTCCCTGCGTATTTGCGGCATTCGTTACGACCAGTGGAAATATGTCCTTAAAGATTACCCGGATATTCATATTATTCAGCCGGAGCTGGCCGAACAGTTTGCCAACTCCCCGGAAGACGCGCGGAAGAAAACCCTCGAACTGCTGAGCCAGTACCCGAAAGGTAAGCTCGACGCAATTCACGTGGCCTGCTGGGATCAGCCGGCAATCGGTATTGTCCAGGCGCTGGAAGAGACCGGACGCGATAAAGACGTGAAAGTCACCGCCATCGACGCCGGCCCGGAAACGCTGGAGATCATGGCCGAACCGGGCAGCCCGTTCGTCGCCAACGTCGCCCAGCAGCCGCACCTGATTGGCCAGACCTCTGCCGATAACGTCGCGCGCTACTTCGACAAACAGAAGCTGCCCCTGCAAACCTTTATTCCGGTGGTCCCGGTGAAAGGTCCGCAAGAGGCGAAAGCGGTCTACAAACAGCTAGGATATGGCGAACTGCAGTGATCACTCAATCCTCCGGCGGGGCGACCCCCGCCGCTGGCCTGGCGATGAACCAGATCAGCAAAAGCTTTGCCAACGTGACTGCATTAAATGCGGTCACGCTGCTTCTGAACCCCGGTGAAATTCACGGCCTGATCGGCGAGAACGGCGCAGGAAAATCGACGCTGATAAAAATCCTCGCTGGCGTCTATCGGGCCGATAGCGGCAACGCCACGCTCGACGGCGAGCCGCTGCCGCTCGGCAATCCCGCGGCGATTGAAGCGCTGGGCATCCGCGTTATTCACCAGGAGCTCAACCTGATCCCGCACTTTACCGTGGCGGAATCGGTATTCCTCGGCCAGGAGTATCGCACCCGCTGGGGGGCGCTGGACCGGCGGCGGATGAACGCCGCGACCGAGGCGTTTTTCCGCGACAGCTGGCAGCTGGACATCAATCCCCGCCGCCTGATCCGCGACCTCAGCCTCGCCGAGCGCAAACTGGTGCAAATCGCCAGGGCGCTGATCGACGGCGCGGCAAAGCTGGTGGTCTTCGATGAGCCCACCGCGCCGCTGGAGGCGCAAGAGGCCAGCCTGGTCTCCTCAGCGATTCTGCGCCTTCGCGAGCAGGGGATCGCGATCCTCTATATTTCCCACTATCTCAACGAAATCGCCGCCCTTTGCGATCGCGGTACGGTGCTGCGTAACGGCGAGGTCGTCGGCTATCCCGACCGGGAGCTCCTGCAGAATACCGACGCGCTGATTAAAATGATGGTCGGTCGCGACATTGAACAGCTCTATACCCCTCGCCAGAGCAGCGCTCATCAGGTCGATGCCGCCGCGCCGGTGCTGTCGGTTCGCCATCTCAGCGACGGTCAGCAGCTGCACGATATTAGCTTTGATATTCAGCCGGGAGAGATCGTCGGCATCGCCGGGCTGCTGGGCGCCGGGCGCGACGTGCTGGTCGATCTGCTTTACGGGCTGCGCCGCCCCCGCAGCGGCACGATTAGCATCGACGGCCAGGCGAAGCGGCTGCGGACGCCGTATCAGGCTACCCGCGCCGGGCTAGCCCTTGTGCCGCGCGACCGTCGCCATCAGGGGCTGATTCTCCCCTTCTCCACCGCCGACAATATCAATCTGGCCTCGCTACCGGAGACCGCCACTTTCGGCTGGGAACATCGCGGCAAAGCGCTGGATAAAGCGCGCGGCTGGATCGAACAGCTCGCCATCCGCCCCGGCCGTCCGGAACTGCCGGTGCGTTTTATGAGCGGCGGCAACCAGCAAAAGGCGATTCTCGCCCGCTGGCTGGGCACCGATGCGCGGCTTTTCATCCTCGATGAACCCACCCTCGGGGTGGATATCGGCGCGCGCAGCGATATCTATCAGCGTACCCGCGAGCTGGCGGATCGCGGTCGCGGCGTACTGGTCTCATCCAGCGACGCGCCGGAGCTGCTGGGCCTTTGCGACCGCATCCTGGTGATGTGGCGCGGCGAGCTAGTGGCTAATCTCCCGACCCGCGGGCTGACGCTGGACGCGCTGCTGGTGACGATTAACGGTGGACAGGAACAACAGGTATGAGTGCAGGTATCCAGCGCCGCCCCCTTCCGGGCATCACGACGCTTATCGAAAAATTTCCCCTGATTCTCTTTTTTGCGCTGCTGGTCTGGCTCAGCCTGCAGTCGCCTTTCTTTTTAAGCTGGCAAAATATCAGCATGATGCTGGTGCAGAGCGTGCCTCTGGCGATCCTCTGCTTCGGCCTGGTCTGCGTGATTGCCGTCGGCGGCGATGATGTGGTCTCCGGCGGCATCGACCTGTCGCTGCCCGCCATCGCGGTGCTCGGCGTCGCGCTGCTCAGCCTCGGCATGGCCGAGTGGAACACCCCGTACCTGGCGCTGTTTATACTGCTGATTGCCGTGAGCCTGGCCTGCGGCGCGGTCAACGCTACGCTGGTGCTGGCGGCGGGTCTGCCGCCGCTGCTGGCGACCCTGTCAACCTCGGTGGCCTTCACCGGACTGACCGACCTGCTGACCGGCCAGCGGCGCATCGCGGTAAACGACCCGCTGATGGTGGCTTTTCGCGATAACGATCTGTTCGGCATTCCCTTGCCGCTTATCTATCTGCTGGCGGTCTTCGCGCTGTTTCAGTTTTTGCTCCACCACTCCCGCTTCGGCCAGCATTTACAGGCGGTGGGCGGTAACCGCGATATGGCGCAGATGAGCGGGCTCAACGTTCGCCGTTTGACCATTATCGTCTGGCTGCTGGCAGGCATTGCCGCCGGCCTGGCGATTTTACCGCTGCTCAGCCAGGGCTCCGGCAGCTCCAGCGGCACGGCGACGCCGCTGCTGCTGGAAACCGTCCTCGCTACTTTTATCGGCGCGGCGTTTTCGCGGCGTCGGGTGGTCACCATCTGGGGGGCGCTGCTCGGCGCGGTACTGGTCAACGCGCTCTCAAACGGGCTCGGCCTGCTGGGGGTGAATATTTTCTGGATGGGCGCGATCAAAGGCGGCCTGATCCTCGTGGTGCTGGCGGCGTCGGCGGTCAGACATAAAGGAGGCAACTGATGAGCCAGATGACGCTCAAGACCCCATCAACGAGTCAAACCGGCAGCACCCCGCTGGCGTGGCTTTCTCGGGCGGGATTCGGCGGCATTACCCTGCTGGCGATTGCCCTGTTCGGCTGGGCGAACCCGGTATTTCTGACCTTCGATAACTGGGCCAATCTGCTGCAGGGCAGCGCGATTTTGCTGATCGTGGCGATGGCGATGACCCTTATCGTTAGCGCCGGGGCGATTGACCTCTCCGTCGGCGTCGCGCTTGATTTCGGCGCTGCCTTTGCGCTGGTGGCGCTCAAAACCTGGCACCTGCCGTGGCAGGCAGCGGTGGGCTGCGCGCTGCTCGGCGGGGTGATTATCGGCCTGCTGAACGCCTTCCTGATCCTTGTCTGCCAGATTCGTCCGTTCCTCGCCACCCTCGGCACCTGGTTTATCGCCAGCAGCGCCGAACGCATCTATACCGACGGCGGCGGCTCTATCTCCTACCGCCGGATGGCGCCGGAGTATCACGATCTGGCGGTCGGCAATATCGCCGGTATTCCAACGCCGGTGGTGATCGTGCTGGCGCTGTGGCTGGCGGCCTGGCTGATTACCGAACGTACGCTGTTCGGCAAATACGTGCGCGCTATTGGTCAGAACAGCGAAGCGGCGCGGATCGCCGGGATCCGCGACCGCCGGACCATGCTGTGGGTGCTGGTGTCGGCCTCCGCGCTGTGCGCCGTCGGCGGCGTCATTCTCTCCGCCAACCTGCGTCAGTTTACGCCGCTGGCCGGTCAGGCCTACCTGATGGACGCCATCGCCGCGGTCTTTATCGGCACCGCCTTCAACCGGCTGGGTCGGGTCAGCATCGCCGGCACCCTCGGCGGCGTGCTGTTCCTCGCGATTATAGATAACGGCCTGAACCTGATGGGGCTGAACTACCTGGTGAAAGACGCGCTGGTTGGCGTGATTCTGGTGGTCGCGCTGGCCCTCTCCTTCTGGCAGGCGCGTCTGCGCCAGACCCATCGTTAAGCGGAGCTCTCATGGCAACCTTTGACGCCGTCTTTGTCGGCCTGACTATTCTTGATATCGCCGGTCGCCCGGTCATCGACATCCCGCCGCGCGGCGGGGTAGCCTTTATCGAACAGATCCGACTTAACCCCGCCGGAACCGCCGCCGGGGCCAATATTAACGCCGCGAAACTGGGCATTCGCACCGCCGCGGTGGCCTGCCTCGGCGAAGATGAAAAAGCCGATTTTATCCTCGCCAGCTACGCGCGTCTGGGGATCGACTGCTCGCTGATCCAGCGCACCGCGCAGCAGGAAACATCGGCGACGATCCTGCCCATCCGCCCCAACGGCGAGCGCCCGGCGCTGCACTGTCGGGGGGCCTCCGATGCCCTTTTCGTCGGCGAAGAGGAGTTTGACGCGATCCTTGATTGCCGCTTTCTGCACCACGGCGGCAGCGGCCTGCTGGCGGCGATGGACAGTGGGCAAAGCGCGCTGCTGTTACAGGCGGCGAAAGCCCGCGGCGTCACCACCAGCTTTGATTTAATCGCCCCCGACGCGCGCACCCTGGATCTGCTGCGCCCGCTGCTGCCGTCGGTGGACTACTTTATGCCTTCCCTTGAAGAAGCGGCGTATCTCTCCGGGGAGACCCAGCCGGAAGCGATCGCCCGCTTCTTCTTTGCGCTTGGCGTCGGAACCTGCATTCTGAAGGACGGCGAGAACGGCTCCTGGCTGCTGACCCGCGACGGCGCCGTCGAGCATATCGCGCCGTACCGGGTCGATGCCGTAGATACTACCGGCTGCGGCGACAGCTACTGCGGCGGCTTTATCGCCGCGCTGGCCCGTGGGCTAAGCGTCAAAGAGGCATGCGAGGTGGCTTCCGCCGTCGCCGCCCTGGTGGCGACCGGCATGGGATCGGATGCCGGCGTGGTTGACTGGCAGCATACGCAGGAGTTTATGGCGACCCACCGTCGTAGATAACAAGCTTCGCCGCCGCATTGCGCGGCGGCAAGCGCGGCTTAACGCCACTGATAGAGCAGCGGCTCTCCGGCGACGTAGCGCTGGAGATCGGCGGCAATCATCGCCGTATGCTTAGCAATGCTCTCCCGCGTCGCCCCGGCGATATGCGGAGTAATAATCACGTTATCAAACTCGGTAACGAAAGGATGATCGCGCCACAGCGGCTCGCGATGGTAGACATCCAGCGCCGCACCGCCCAGCGGGCCGTGGCGCAGCGCGTGAATCAGCGCCTCCTCATCCACCACCGCCGCGCGCGAGGTATTAATCAACAGCGCGCCCGGCTTCATGCTATTCAACAACTGCGCGTTCACCAGCCCATCGCTGTGCGGGCCGCTGCTCAGATGCAGGCTCACGATATCCGCCTCGCGGAACAGCCCTTCAAGCGTCGTCTTCTGCAACCCCGGTTCGTTGATATCCTCAGCGGCGACAAACGGGTCCACCACCAGTACCGCCATGCCAAAGGCGCGGGCGATACGCGCCACCCGGCGGCCAATATTACCGTAACCGATCAGCCCCAGGGTTTTGTTGCGCAGCTCGCTGCCTTTAAACACCTCATACGGGCTTTGCGGACTGACGTCCCACACCACATCGCGGCGCAGCCCGCTCTGGGTAGCCTGGGCCGCGTTCTCGGCGTGAGTGAATTCACCGCGCTTCAGTGCCGCGTGGGATTGCGGAATATGCCGCGCCAGGCTCAGCATCAGCCCCAGCGTCAGCTCGGCGGCAGCGTCGGCGTTGCGCCCCGGCGTATAGAGCACGCGGATACCGCGCGCCTGGGCGGCTTTGGTATCGATGTTCACCGGATTGGCGCGCGTGCAGGCGATCACCTGTAAACGCGGGCAGGCGGCGATCACCGCTTCCGTCACCTCATCGTAGCTGGTCACCAGCACCTCGGCGTCGTGGGCCAGTTCGATCAGTTGGCCTGCGCTCAGCTTCGGCTTGCCCAGCGCCCAGCCTTCCACCCGCAGTTCGCCCAGTTGCTGAAAAGCGCTGAGGTCGCCGGCGTGCTCGGCAGTAAAAACAATTTTCATATGCGTTATTCCTGAGAAATATGTTGAAGCGCCTCGCGGCGGGCCTGCCACACCGGGAGCATCTGCTCGCGCAGCAGGCGGTAAACCGGATAGAGCGCGACATAGCGGCTGTGCGCCTGCGGATTGGGCCGATAGCGAGTCTGTTCCAGCGCCGGATGACGGGTCAGCGCATCGACGCTGCGCGCCGCCAGAATCGCCGCGCCGCGCGCGCTAAGTTCGTTGAAAGGACTGGAAACCACCGTTCTGCCGGTACAGTCGGCAATAATTTGCAGCCAGGTCGCCGAAGCCGCGCCGCCGCCGGTCAGGTACAGTTCGCCGCCCTGCGGGTAGCCCTGAAGCGAGTCGACGATGGCGAAGGCCAGCCCTTCGAACACCGCCCGCTGCAGCTCCGCGCGGGTGGTGTGCTGGCTAATGCCGAAATAACCGGCCCGCGCCTCAGGGCTAAAGAACGGCGCGCGTTCGCCGTTGAGGTAGGGCTGCCAGAAGACGCCGCCGCTGCCCGGTTCAACGCTGGCGATGTTCTGTTCCAGCTGCCGTAAATCCGGCTCAAGCGAGATTTGCTGCTGGAGCCAGTCGATGTTCGGCGTCCCGGCCTGCATCGGAAAAAGGTTAATAAAGCTGCCGGCTTCGGTATGGGTGACGTAGCGCGTCCCCTCGTTGACCGTCTGGCGACCGTGGCAGACGATGCCGGTGCAGCAGGTGGTGCCGAGAATGGTATAGATATCGCCGTCGTTGACCGCGCCGCAGCCCAGCGCCGCGCTGCAAACATCCAGCGCACCAGCTGCCACCGGCGTGTCCGCAGGCAGCCCGGTGAGCGCCGCGACCTCTTCACGCAGCGCGCCCGCCTGTGCGTCCGGCGCCAGTAGCGGCGGGAACAGATGTTGTAAATCTGCCAGACCCATCTCATTGAGCACCACCGTGGATAGCTTCCCGCTCTGCTGATTCAGCAAAGAGGTGCTGGCATCGGTGAGATCCAGCGCCGCGACGCCGGTGAGGCGAAAGCGGATCCAGTCCTTGGCGAAAAACAGATAGCGGGCCGCCGCCAGCCGCTCTGGCTGGTGATGTTTGAGCCAGCATAGCTGCATGCTGGTGTTACAAGGCTGCAGGTGGGTGCCGGTATCGTCAAAGAAACGGCGGTCAAAGCCGGGGCGGCTGAGCAGTTCGCTCATCAGATCGCGGCTGCGGGTGTCGCTCCACAGAATGCCCGGCCCGACCGGTTCGCCTTCGGCGTCGCTGAGCCACACCCCTTCGCCTTGCCCGGCGAGGCCGATGGCGCGTAAACGCCCGTTTTGCAGCGCCGGATGCCGGGCGATATCGCGTAAAATCGCTACCACCGACTGCCACAGCTGGGCCATATCCTGCTCGGCGTCACCGTTGGCCGACAGCAGAGGACCGGTGTTCTGCGCCGCGCTGGCGCACGCCTGAAAGCGTTCATCAAACAGCACCGCTTTCACACGCGAGGTGCCGATATCGATTCCGAGATAAAAATCCATGCCTGACCCGTTAGTGAAGAGAAATTAGTCACGTTCGTAGCGGCGGCGCATCAGCTCGCATTCGAAGAGAAACTCCAGTCCTTCGAGCTGGCGACGGGCCTCGTGAATGTCTTTACCCCAACAGGTCAGGCCGTGGCCGCGCAGCAGGAAGCCGTAGCGCAGCGGGTGGGTCTGGGCATAATCTTCAATGCGCGCCGCCAGGGCATCGATATCCTGGTCGTTATCAAAAATAGCGACCGGCACGGTATCGAGATGGCTGTGCTGGCCGGTCAGGGTTTTCTGCATCTCATAACCCTGCAGCGCCAGGGTGGCGCTTTTTTCAATCCGCGACAGCACGGTGGCGTTGACGGTATGCACGTGCAGAACCACGTTCGCCTCCGGGAACAGGCGATACACCAGGGTATGCAGGCCGGTTTCAGCGGAGGGTTTACGCCCGGAAGGCGCTGTGTTGCTGGCGATCTCCACCTGGAGGAAATCCTCCGTCGTCAGGCTGCCTTTATCGCGCCCCGACTCGCTGAGCCAGCACCAGGTCTCATCCTGACGCACCGACATATTGCCGCCGGTGGCCGGCGCCCAGCCCTTCGCGCCGATCCAGTGACAGGTGGTGACCAGTTGCGCGAGTCTTTCTTGCCACATAGCAGTTCCTTAGTTTAGCGATGTTGTATTTAGCCGTCTAAATGGCTATTTACCCGATACTAACACCGCCGACGTAAGCGAACAATATTTCAGGAAAGACTTACATTGATAATGGTTATATCAGAAAAGCATATGAAATTACTGTTTTTAACAACAATACAACTGAGCATTTTCATGACGCCAAAATTACCGGCTACAGGTGGTCAAAAAGATGGGGGATCGTGCCGCCGGGAAATGGCGCAAAATTGGCATCATTTGTCGATTCCGCCCTCCCCGCAGGTCGGGTAAGGTGCCAGCCGACAGGAATGCGTGCAATAGCGCACTCCCCTGCTCCACGGCGGTGCAAAACATGTCATTGTGCACACATTTATGGCAAACATCGGCTAAAAAACGCCATTTTATGTGCACACTGCCCACTTCATTGTGTTACCCCTGCCTCGCTTTTTCTGGCACACCTCTTGCTACTCCTCTGCCATCGCTTTTCGGATAGCCACTCAGAGGTTCCACCATGTCAAACAGCAATGATTTTCCGCTCGTCGAAGCGCCCGCATCCGGGCGTAAAGGCGTATTTTCCATCTCGATGGTTCTGTTCAGCTTTACTTTTTTTACCGGCACCATGTTCGCGGGCGGCAAGCTTGGCGTCTCTTTCTCCATCGTTAACCTGCTGTGGATTGCGGTCATCGGTAACTTTTTGCTGGCCCTGTACGCCGCGTCGCTCGGTTGGATAGCCGCGCGCAGCGGGCTGAATACCGTGCTGATGGGCCGTTTTTGCTTCGGTGAAATCGGCAGCAAGCTCGCCGATTTTATTCTCGGTTTCGCCGAGCTGGGATGGTACGCCTGGGGGACCGCGACGGTCGCCATCTCGCTGGTCAAAATCCTCGCCCTTCCTGAGGCGACAACCATTCCGCTGATGATCCTGTTCGGCATCCTGTTCTGCGTCACCGCGCTGGTGGGCTATAAGGGGCTGGATGCGCTGTCGCGCGTGTCGGTACCGCTGATGTTTATTCTGCTGGTGGTGTCGATGTATCTCGCCGCCCATCATGCCGGCGGCTGGCAGGCGATGACCAAAATCGAACCGGGCGAAACCATGACCTGGTCGGCGGCCATCACCATGGTATTCGGCACCTTTGCCAGCGGCGCGACCCAGGCGACGAACTGGACGCGGCTGGCTAACTCCAGCCGCACCGCCATCGTCGCCAGCATGAGCAGCTTCCTGATCGGCAACGGGCTGATGATTATCGCCGGCGCCTGGTGCGCCATCGTCTACCAGCAGGCCGATATCGTGGAAGTGCTGATTTTGCAGGGGTTGTCGGTCGCCGCGGTGGTGATGCTGTGCCTCAACCTGCTGACGATTCAGGGACCGACGATCTACAACGTTTCGGCGGCGGCCTGCCATCTGCTGCGCAGCGAGCGTCGCCGCACCCTGACCGTGGTTGCCGCCGGGGTCGGCATTCTGCTGGCCATTGGCGGTATGTATGAAATGCTGATCCCTTTCCTCGTGCTGCTGGGCAGCATCATTCCGCCCATCGGCGGCGTGATCCTCGCCGACTACTGGTTTTATCGCGGCGGCCGCTATCCGCTACTGCACACCGCCCGTTTGCCGCGTTTTAACTGGCTGGGGCTGAGCGCCTACGCCGTGGGCGCGGTGGTGGCTTACCTGTCGCCGTGGATCGCCCCGCTGGTTGGCATTAGCGTGTCCGCGCTGGCCTATATCGCGCTGACTCGCCTGAGCAAACGCCAGCCCGCCGCTGATTCGGTCGCGGAGCAGTAGCCGTGAGCCTGACGGTCGGCGAAATCCTCGCCCTGGAGGGGCTCTCCGCCATGCGCCTGCGCGCCGGTAAGCAGGGGCTGCAGCTGGCGGTTCGCTGGTACTACGTGGCGGAAAATGAAAATATCGCCGAATGGATCATGGGCGGGGAGCTAGTATTTATCACCGGGATCAACCATCCCCGCGATGAAGACAACCTGATTCATTTGCTGATGGAAGGCAAACAGCGCGGGATCGCCGGCATGGTGATCCTCACCGGCGACGTCTATATTCAGGCGATCCCGCCGCGCCTGATCGCGCTGGCCGACGCGCTGGGCATTCCGCTAATCGAACAGCCCTATCTGCTGAAAATGGTGATCGTGACCGAACGCATCGGTACCGCACTGGTACGCAGCGAAAACGCCCTGCAATCGCAGCGCGATATTCTGCTGCAGCTGTTAACCGGCGACTACCCCGACCTGCAAATACTGCATCAGCGCGCGCTCCACCAGCAGCTGGATTTTACACGTCCGCTGCGGGTGGCGGCGCTGCGCCTTGAGGGGATACCGCGTCTGTTTCGCCAGTTTCCGCCGGAGCAGGCCGAAGCCTGGCTTCAGCAGGCCCGCCGCACCGTGCGCCAGCGCCTGCAGCAGCAGCTCAATCAGCAGGGCAACCCCTTCCCTCTGGTCGAGCGCAGCAATATGTTTCTCTTCCTCCTGCCGGATGAAGACGGTGAGTTTTATCAGCAGAAAACGTGGCTCCAGGCGTGGCTGATTGCGCTGGCGGAGGGCGACGACGGGCTTTCGCTGCTGTGCGGCCTTTCGGCGCCGGTGCAGCAGCTGCAGGGATATCAGCGCGCGCTATCGCAAGCGCGTCAGGCGCTGGATCTTAGCGATAATCTGCGTCCGGCCCAGCGCATCAGCGACTACCAGCAACTGGGGTTTATCAAGCTGCTCTCCGCCGTTAGCGACCCCGCCCTGCTGAGCGACTTTATGCACGACACCCTCGGCTGTCTGATTGAGCCGGATCGCAAAAGCCCGTGGCTGCTGATGGAGACCCTGGAAACGCTGCTTCAGGAGAGCGGCAACGTGGTCAGGGCCGCCGAGCGGCTGGGCATTCACCGTAACACGCTGCATCAACGTATTCAGCGTATTGAAAAGTTGACCGGCTATCCGGTCAGCCATCCGCAATTTCATCTCAACGCCTCGGTCGCCTTAGCGATCTGGCGTATGTCGCAAAACCATTTACGGGAACAACCATGAAAATTATCAACGCGCGCCTGCGCCAGCAAGAAGCGCTCTATACCCTCGACTTACAGGACGGCGTGATTAAAAGCATTACCGCGCAGGCGGCGGCGCAGGTGGCTGGCGCCAGCGATATCGATGCCCAACAAAAGCTGGTTATCCCGCCATTCGTCGAGCCGCATATCCATCTTGACGCCACCCTGACGGCGGGCGAGCCGGAGTGGAATATGAGCGGCACTCTGTTTGAGGGCATCGCCCGCTGGAGCCAGCGCAAAGCGAGCGTCACCGTCGAAGATACGCGCCAGCGGGCGCTGAAAACCATCGGCATGCTGCGCGACAACGGCGTACAGCACGTGCGTACCCACATTGATGTCACCGATCCCTCCCTGACCGCCCTTGAGGCGATGCTGAGGGTGAAAAAGGAGGCGGCCCATCTTATCGATCTGCAGATCGTCGCCTTTCCGCAAGAGGGCATTGAGTCCTTTCCCGGCGGACGCGAACTGATGACCCGCGCCATCGAAATGGGCGCCGACGTGGTGGGCGGCATTCCGCACTATGAAAATACCCGCGATAAGGGCGTCAGCTCGCTGGTTTTTCTGATGGACCTGGCCGAGCGCCACGGCTGCCTGGTGGACGTGCACTGCGATGAAACCGACGACCCGCAGTCGCGCTTTCTGGAAGTGCTGGCGGAAGAGGCCCGGGTGCGCGGCATGGGCGCGCAGGTCACCGCCAGCCATACCTGCGCCATGGGCTCTTACGATAACGCCTACTGCTCGAAGCTGTTCCGCCTGCTCAAAGCTTCGGGCATTAACTTTATCTCCTGCCCGACCGAAAGCATTCATCTGCAGGGTCGCTTCGACAGCTGGCCGAAACGCCGCGGCGTGACGCGGGTGGCGGAGCTGGACCGCGCCGGGATCAACGTCTGCTTCGCTCAGGACTCCATTCAGGACCCGTGGTACCCGCTGGGCAACGGTAACATCATGCGCATTCTCGACGCCGGGCTGCATATCTGCCATATGCTGGGATACGAAGATTTGCAGCGCTGCCTCGATCTGATTACCGAGAACAGCGCCCGCACCCTGTGCCTCGGCGACAACTACGGCATTGCCGAAGGACGCCCGGCGAACCTGCTGATCCTCGATGCGGAAGACGACTATGACGCGCTGCGCCGCCAGGCCAAAGTGCTGACCTCCATTCGACATGGCAAGGTCATTTTGCAGCGTCAGGCGGAGCAGATTCGCTATCCGGCATAAGCCTGAAGTTGACGCGGTCGCGATGCCGCGTCAACCCACTGCTCGCCCGGGGATTTATGTGGTACCTTTTAACGACTTTTTCCGTGCCGGCCATGGGCTCCAGCGTCGGCGCGGGCTCACTGAGGATAACCCGTACCCTGATACTATGAGCGAAAAAAAATGGATTAAGGCAGAGGACGTTGCCCGGCTCGCTGGCGTCTCCCGTTCCGCGGTTTCCCGTACCTTTACGCCCGGGGCATCGGTGGCGGAAAAAACCCGCCAGAAGGTTCTCGCCGCGGCGGAAACCCTGGGCTATCAGGTGAATATCATCGCCCGCACGATGAACACCGGCAGCAGCAACTTTATTGGCATCGTCACCGCTGGGTTTGATAACCCGTTCCGCAGCAAGCTGCTGTCGCCGCTGGTCCACCAGCTGGCGCTCAACGGTTTTATGCCGCTACTGATGAACGCCGACGATCCGCAGCAGCTCGCCCCGTCGCTCAGGCAGCTGCTGAGCTATCACGTCGCGGGGGTCATTATCACCTCCGGGGCGCCGCCGCTGTCGCTGGCGGAGGAGTATCTGGAGCGAAAAATCCCGGTAACCCTTATCAACCGCCACGCCGAGCTGGCCGGCTGCGACCGCGTGTGCAGCGACAACGCGCAGGGGGCGAAGCTGGTGGCCGAGCTGTGTGCCCAGCGCCGGTGGTGCCAGGCCGGGTTTATCGGCGAAAGTCTGGATAACTTCAGCACCCGCCAGCGCTACGAAGCGTTTGTTGCCCATAGCCAGGGCATGGAGATCGCCGCGCACTTCTGCGACAGCAGCGGCTATCAGGCGGGATTTGCCGCCGCCAGGCAGCTGCTCGCCGCGCATCCGCGTCTGCAGGCGCTATTCTGCGCCACCGATATGCTGGCGCTCGGCGCCCTGGACGGCCTGCGGGCGGACAACCCCACGGCTTCGCTGCCGGCAATTATCGGTTTCGACGATATCCCGCAGGCGGACTGGCAGCCCTATCAGCTGACTACCGTGCAGCAGAATACCGCCCTGCTCGCCCACCACGCGGTGGATCTGCTGGTGACGAGGATCGCCAAATTCAGCCTGCCGTCACGCCATCGTGAAGTACCGGTGAAACTGATCGTTCGTCAAAGCGCGAAATGAAAAATTCATTTTATGCCGGAGCGATCACAGAATAATTCTTTTAATCCATCCACACTCATTTTGCCCTTCGGGGCTGTTTTTTTCAGGTAAATTGCACACGTGTGCAAAAATAGGGAGTTACGATGAAATCACTGGAATTACATGAACTGCAGGCCCGCTATCGTTTAGCCTGCGAGCTGGCGAAGGCCGGCGCTGAGCTGGCGTTCGAATACTATCAGCAACGCGACCGGCTGGCGGTGGATCATAAAGGCGACGACCTGCAGGATGTGGTCAGCGTCGCCGATAAGCGGGTCGAAGCGTTTGTTAAGCAGCGCATTACCGACGCCTTCCCGCAGGACGGTTTTCTCGGCGAGGAGAGCGGGACGCAGATGCCGGACGCGCGCGTGCTGTGGGTTGTCGATCCTATCGACGGCACCAGCTGTTTTCTTAACGGCCTGCACACCTGGTGCCTGTCGCTGGCCATCCTTGCCGACGGCGAACCGGTTATCGGGGTGGTGTACGACCCCAACCACCGCGAGCTGTTCCACGCCCTGAAAGGCCAGGGCGCATGGCTTAACGATACGCCCATCGCGCCGCATCCGGCGGCGACGGTCAAAGAGGGGGTGATGGGCGTCGGCACGTCGCACCGCGTGACGCCTGCGGTCTTTCTGCCCTTCCTTGATGCGCTGCTGAGCGACGGCGGGATGTTTATCCGCAACGGCTCCGGAGCGCTGATGAGCGCCTGGGCGGCGGCGGGCAGGCTTATCGGCTACTACGAACCGCATATGAACCCATGGGACGGACTGCCGGGGCTGGTGCTGATGCGCGAAGCGGGCGGCCTTAGCAACGACTATCTGGCAAACGACGGGATTCGTCACGGCAACCCGCTGCTGCTGGCCAGCAAGACGCTCTACCCACAATTAAAAAACATGCTTTGTCACCCACTACCTTAACCCGTATCGGGTCAGGCTTTATCTGATTATGTACTCTACACAACGACAATCAACCCTAAATAATTCGAGTTGCAGAAAGGCGGCAAGTGAGTGACAAATTCGTCGGGAACGAATTTGACCAGCCGAAGGCTGGCCTCCGGTGAGAGGCAGGAGCCTCTCATTAATCCCCAGGAGCTGACTCTGGTAAGTGACTGGGGTGAACGAACGCAGCCAACGCATATGCAACTTGAAGTATGACGGGTTAAACCTCATGGACGAACCACACTAATCAGTCAGGCCTCCGACCTTCGGAGATACCATTATGTCTGGAAGAATTATCGCATTTTTTCGCGCTTCGCCGCCCAAAGCGGGCGGAGAGTTCGATGAGCAGCGCTTTCGCAGCGTGCGCTGGCAAACCTTTATTACCATGACCCTGGCGTACGTCACCTTCTACGTTTGTCGGCTGTCGTTCACCGTCGCCAAAAGCGCGCTGGTGGAGCTCGGCATTACCCCGACGGAGCTGGGCATGATCGGCTCAACGCTGTTTTTCATCTACGCCATCGGCAAGCTGGTCAATGGCTTTATCGCCGATCATGCCAACGTGGTGCGCTATATGAGCCTCGGGCTGCTGCTAAGCGCCGGGATGAACCTGATGATGGGGATGACCAGCAACGCCATGCTGCTGGCTATCTTCTGGGGGATCAACGGCTGGGCGCAGTCGATGGGCGTCGGCCCCTGCGTGGTATCGCTGGCGCGCTGGTACGGCTGTAAAGAACGAGGCACCTTTTACGCCATCTGGTCGACGGCGCATAATATCGGCGAAGCGATGACCTATATGGTGATCGCGGCGGTGATTGCCGGGTTCGGCTGGCAGATGGGCTACCTGTCGACCGCCGCGCTCGGCGCCGCCGGGGTGGTGCTGATGCTGCTGTTTATGCGCGACTCGCCGCAAAGCTGCGGCTTCCCGTCAATCAACGTGATTCGCGACGAACCGCTGGAGGAGACGGAAGCCCGCGGCTCGGTGTTTAAAAACCAGCTGCTGGCGCTGCGCAACCCGGCCCTGTGGACGCTGGCGCTGGCCTCGGCGTTTATGTATATCGACCGCTACGCGGTGAACTCATGGGGGATCTTCTTCCTCGAACAGGATAAAGCCTACTCTACTCTCGAAGCGTCCGGGATTATCGGGGTCAACGCCATCGCAGGTATCGCCGGAACCATTATCGCCGGGATGCTCTCCGACCGTTTCTTCCCGCGCAACCGCAGCGTGATGGCCGGCTTTATCAGCCTGCTCAATACCGCCGGCTTTGCGCTGATGCTCTGGTCGCCGCACGGCTACTACACCGATATTCTGGCGATGATTATCTTCGGCGCCACTATCGGGGCGTTGACCTGCTTCCTTGGCGGCCTGATCGCCGTCGATATTTCGTCGCGTAAAGCGGCGGGCGCCGCGCTCGGCACCATCGGTATCGCCAGCTACGCGGGGGCAGGACTCGGCGAGTTTCTCACCGGCATCATCATCGATAAAACCTCGATGATCGAAAACGGCAAAACGCTGTATGACTTCAGTACGCTGTCGCTGTTTTGGGTAGGCACCGGCCTGATGTCCGCGCTATTCTGTTTTACCACCGCCGCGATTGTCGCCAGGCGACACGCGATAGAACGTCAGACCTCATTCTCGTCATAACCTTTTAACTTATAAGGAAGATTTTATGATGCCTGTACGACATCAGGTTTTGCTACGCCTGCTGCTTGCCTGCGCTCTGCCGCTGCTGGCCGCACCGGGCCATGCCGCCACGCAGTATGCGCTGGAAAAGGTGGTTGAACTCAGCCGCCACGGCATTCGTCCGCCGACGGAGGGCAACCGGGAGGCCATCGAAGCCGCGACCCAGCGTCCGTGGACGCAGTGGACCACCCACGACGGCGAGCTCACCGGCCACGGCTATGCCGCCGTCGTCAATAAAGGGCGCGATGAAGGCGCGCGCTATCGCCAGCTCGGTCTGCTGACGGCGGGCTGTCCGGCGAACGGGGAAATTTACGTTCGCGCCAGCCCCCTGCAGCGCACGCGGGCCACCGCCCAGGCGCTGGTGGACGGCGCATTTCCCGGCTGCGGCGTGATGATTCATCACGTCAGCGGCGACGCCGACCCGCTGTTTCAGACCGATAAATTTGCCGCCACGCAACCCGATCCCGCCCGCCAGCTGGCGGAGGTGAAGAAGAAGGCCGGCGATCTGGCCCAGCGTCGGCAGGCGCTGGCCCCGGCTATTCAACTGCTGAAAAACGCGGTTTGCGTACCCGATAAGCCCTGCCCGGTGTTTGATCTACCGTGGCAGGTGGAGCAGAGCAAAAGCGGCAAAACGTCGATTAGCGGTCTGAGCGTAATGGCCAATATGGTCGAGACGCTGCGCCTGGGGTGGAGCGAAAACCTGCCCCTCAGCCAGCTGGCGTGGGACCATATTACCCGCGCCAGCCAGATCACCGCCCTGCTGCCGCTGCTGACGGAAAACTACGATCTGAGCAACGACGTGTTTTATACCGCGCAAAAACGCGGCTCGATTCTGCTTAACGCGATGCTGGAAGGGGTACAAGAAGGCGCCACGCCAAACGTACGCTGGCTGCTGCTGGTGGCACACGATACCAATATCGCCATGGTGCGTACGCTGATGGATTTTAGCTGGCAGCTGCCGGGGTACAGCCGCGGCAACATCCCGCCGGGCAGCAGCCTGGTCCTCGAGCGCTGGCGCGATACCCACAGCGGGAAACGCTACCTGCGCGTCTACTTCCAGGCGCAAAGTCTGGACGATTTACGCCGCCTGCAAATGCCGGATAGCCAGCATCCAATGCTGCGCCAGGAGTGGCGTCAGTCGGGCTGTCAGACCACCGACGTCGGAACGCTGTGCCCTTACCAGGCGGCGTTGACGGCGCTCGGCAAGCATATCGACCGGCAGTCCGCTCCGGCGGTAGAAATGGCGCTGCCATAAGTTGAAGGCGAAGCGAGTGAGGTCGCTTCGCCTTTTTCGCTCAGGTTCAGGCCTTTTCTGGCTTGAACGCCCCGGCGGCGACCTGCTCCGGGGTCACCACGCCGCTGTCCAGCACCCAGCCGCTGACTAACGATGCGGGCGTGACGTCAAAGGCCGGGTTGTACACCGCGGCCTCTCTCGGCGCCCATTGTACCGCGCCAAAGCTGCCAGCGACGCCGGTCACTTCGGCGGCTGCCCGCTGCTCAATCGGAATCGCCGCGCCGTTCGGGCAATGGCGGTCCAGGGTGGTCTGCGGCGCGGCCACGTAAAAGGGAATCTGATGATACTTCGCCAGCACCGCCAGCGAATAGGTGCCGATTTTATTCGCCACGTCGCCGTTGGCGGCAATACGGTCAGCGCCCACCCAAACCGCGTCGACCTGGCCCTGCGCCATCAGGCTGGCGGCCATCGAATCGGTAATTAGCCGGTACGGCACGCCCAGCTCACCCAGCTCCCAGGCGGTCAAACGTCCGCCCTGCAACAGCGGGCGCGTTTCATCCACCCAGACGTTGACCACATTTCCCTGCTGATGCGCCAGCGCAATCACCCCCAGCGCGGTGCCGACGCCCGCCGTCGCCAGGCCGCCGGTATTGCAGTGGGTCAACAGGCGGCTGCCCGGCGTCACCAGCGCGCTGCCCGCCTCGGCGATGCTGGCGCAAAGCTGTTTATCTTCTGCGATCAGACGCAGCGCTTCCGCTTCCAGCGCCTGCGGAAAGTGCTCCTCCGCCAGCGCCTGCTTCATGCGATCCAGATTATTCATCAGGTTTACCGCCGTCGGCCGCGCGGCGCGCAGCGTTTCCAGCGCCTGAGATAGCGCATCGCGGGTCAGACCGCGCTGCGCCAGCAGCGCCAGCAACAGGCTCGCCGACAGGCCAATCAGCGGCGCGCCGCGCACCCGCAGGGCGTGAATATGATCCACCAGCAGCGCCACGTTATCCGCCGCCAGCCAGCGTTTTTCCTGCGGTAAGGCCTGCTGGTCAAGAATAAAGAGCTGATTTTCGCTTACCCGCAGGCTGGTGGTCTGTAGTGTCTGCATTTAGTTAAATCCCTGTTGCGTTGTTGTATCACATTGTGTCAGGATGGAATCCAGAAGTATAGACGTCTGAACGGCTTAATCAGAATTTTGAGGATCGAGGCAATGTCGCAATACCATACTTTCACGGCCAGCGATGCGGTGGCTTACGCCCAACAATTTGGCGGTATCGAAAACCCGTCAGAACTGGTGTCCGCGCAGGAAGTGGGCGATGGTAACCTCAACCTGGTGTTTAAAATTTTCGATACCGAGGGCGTGAGCCGGATCATCGTTAAGCAGGCGCTGCCCTACGTGCGCTGCGTGGGAGAATCCTGGCCGCTGACCCTTGATCGCGCCCGCCTTGAGGCGCAAACCCTGGTGGCTCACTATCAGCACTGCCCGCAGCACACGGTACGGATTGTGCATTTCGACCCCGTGCTGGCGGTGATGGTGATGGAGGACCTCTCCGATCACCGCATCTGGCGCGGCGAGCTGATTAACAACGTTTACTACCCGCAGGCCGCCAGCCAGTTGGGGGAATACCTGGCCCAGGCGCTGTTCCACACCAGCGACTTTTATCTGCATCCTCACGAGAAAAAAGCCCAGGTGGCGCAGTTTATTAACCCCGAGATGTGCGAAATCACCGAGGATCTGTTTTTCAACGACCCGTATCAGGTTCACGAGCGCAACAGCTATCCAGCCGCGCTGGAAGCCGATGTCGCCGCCCTGCGCGACGATACGCAGCTGAAGCTGGCGGTGGCCGCGCTCAAGCACCGCTTCTTCTCCCATGCCGAAGCGCTGCTGCATGGCGATATCCACAGCGGCTCGATTTTCGTCGCCGAGGACAGCTTTAAGGCCATCGACGCCGAGTTCGGCTTTTTCGGCCCGATAGGCTTCGATATCGGTACCGCCATCGGCAACCTGCTGCTCAACTACTGCGGTCTGCCAGGCCATCTGGGCATTCGCGATGCCGCTGCGGCTCGCGAACAGCGCCTCAGCGATATTCAGCAGTTCTGGACAACCTTCGCCGAGCGTTTTCAGACGCTGGCGGCGGAGAAATCCCGTGATGCCGCGCTGGCCTGGCCCGGCTATGCTTCCATGTTCCTGAAGAAAGTCTGGGCAGACGCGGTGGGCTTCTGCGGCACCGAACTGATTCGCCGCAGCGTCGGGCTGTCGCACGTGGCGGATATCGATACTATCCAGGACGAAGCCATGCGCTATGAATGCCTGCGCCACGCCATCACGCTGGGTAAAGCGCTTATTCTCATTGCTGACCGTCTCGACAATGTCGAAGAACTGATTGCGCGAATTCGTCAGTACGGTTGAATCTCCGGCCAGCCTTTCCCGGCTCGCGCTGCGCTTAGCCGGGCTACGGGTTCGCCACCATCGGTGGTCCGGTAGCCCGGGTAAGGCGTTTACGCCGCAACCCGGGAAGGCAACAACCCACAATCCCCTACCCCAGATACTCAATCACCGATAGCCCGCCGTTATAGTCGGTGCTGTAGATTATGCCCTGCGCATCAACGAAGACGTCGCAGGACTGGATCACCCGCGGGCGGCCTGGGCGGGTATCCATCATTTTTACCGGTGCGGCAGGCACCAGCGCCCCGGTTTCCACCGGTCGATAAGGGTTAGATATATCGTAAGCCCGCACGCCCGCATTCTGGTAAGTGGCAAAAATCAGCGTTGAGCTGACAAAGCTGCCGGGACGGTTTTCATGCAGGTTATGCGGGCCGAAATGCGCCCCTTTCGCCACATAGTCGGTCTCATCCGGCTGCGGGAAAGTCGAAATACTCACCGGGTTTGTTGGGTCGCGAATATCAAACAGCCAGATCAGCTTCTCGCCGTCCTGCTGGTTATCCAGCACCGCCTCATCAAGCACCACCAGCAGATCCCGATCCGGGAGCGGCAGCGCGGTGTGGGTGCCGCCGCCAAACGGCGGGCTCCAGTTACGGTGGCTGATCAGCTTCGGATGCGCGCGGTCCTGCACATCAAGCAGGGTCAGACCGCCGTCGCGCCAGCTGCCGTAGGCGGTGTCGCCGGCGATAATCGCGTGATGCAGGGCATAGCGCTTGCCCTCCGGCCACTGCGCGGTCTCCCCCGCCGCCAGATTCATTCCCGGTAGCCACCAGCGCCCGGCGACTTCCGGCTTACGCGGATCGGCCAGGTCGATAGTGAGGAAAACGTAGTCGCTAAAACCGTCGATCAGCGCGGAGACGTAGGCCCAGCGTCCGCCGACGTACCAGATGCGGTGAATGCCGATGCCGTTAAGCGACAGGAAGCTGATTTCACGCGGTTTATCCGCAACCGAAATATCAAAGATCCGCAGTCCGGCGCTCCAGCCCTTATCCCGTACGTCGCTGACCGTCTCGCCCACCGAACGGGTGTAGTAAACCTTCTCGTCGGCGAAGCGGGCATCGGCGAACAGATCCCGGGCGTTGATCACCAGCAGCAGATCGTCGTGCGCCTGTAAATGGACGTTCCAGGTACCCGGCGGCGCAGCGATGTAATTGACCGTTTGCGGATTTTTCGGGTCGCGCACATCCACCACGGAAAAACCCTGCGAGACCATATGGCCGATATAGGCAAAACCACGATGGACCATCAGTTGGACGCCGTCCGGGCGTCCCCCCTGATCGCTATGCCCGATCAGCCGCATATTGCGGCTGTATTCTGGTGTGGGTAACGCAGTCACGCAACCTCCTGTTGCCCGGTAAGCGCAGCGCTACCGGGTAGTTGTTATTTGTTCTTTGCTTCGAGAGTGGCGAACCACGGGGCGATAAAGTCTTCGGTCTGGCCCCAGCCCGGGATTATTTTACCCAGCGAGGCGACGTTCACCGCCCCCGGCTGCGCCGCCAGCAGCGCCTGCGGGATCGCCGCCGCTTTAAAGTCGTAGGTCGCAGGCGTCGGTTCCCCGGCAATCTTATTGGCGATCAGGCGCACGTTGGTGGCGCCGATAAGCTTCGGATCCACCGCCACGCTCACCTTCCACGGACTGCCGGATTCGCGCATCAGCTGCAGATCCTGGTTGGAAATATCGATGCTGTAGAGTTTGATCTCGGTGCGGCCGTTCTCTTTCAACGCTTTATACGCGCCCTGGCTGAAGGCGTCCCAGGTTCCCCAGATAGCATCAATTTTGCCTTTCGGATATTTCGCCAGGATCGCGCCGACCTTGTTGGCGGTATCGCCCTGCACGTCGGAAGAGACCGCGCCGATGGACTCCAGCTCTTTGATGCCGGGGTTTTGTTTAAGCAGCGTCTGGTAGGCCGCCTGGCGGCGCTCCATCGGCGGGAAACCCGCGACCCACAGTTTGACGATGTTGGCTTTGCCGTTGAAATCTTTCACCAGTTGGCCAAAGGAGAGTTCGGTCAGCGAAGCGTCATCCTGCTGGGTAACGGTAACGCCCGGGATCTCGCCGTTTACCGCGGTATCGAAGACCGAGACTTTGATCCCGGCGTCTACCGCTTTTTTCACCAGCGCGGTGGCGTAGGGGTCGCGTCCCTGAGATAGAATAATGCCGTCGTATTTCTGGCTAATCGCCTGGTTAACGAAGTCCTGGAATTTGGCATCATCACCGTTACTGAGGAAGGTGCTGATTTTAAACCCGAGCTTTTTCCCCTCCTGGATCGCCCCGGAGACAAACTGGGTGGTGTTATCGTCGGAGCCCAGATTGCGGATCACCGCGATGCGAATCGGCCCGCTATGTTCGGCAATCGCCGCCGGAAGCGGCGTCGGAGTTTCAGCAAAAGCTGCCGTCGCGTTGAACAACCCCAGTGCGATGAGTGAATACGTTATCTTTTTCATAGTGTTTCCTTTTTGTTACCCTAAATAATTCGAATTGCAGGACGGCGGCAAGTAAACGAATCCCGATGAGCTTACATAAGTAAGTGATTCGGGTGAGTGAACGCAGCCAACACACCTGCAATTTGAAGAATGACGGGTAAAATTTTAGGTACGGCGCTGAAAATAAGTCAGTGCGAGTGCGCCAGCCAGCACCAGCCCTTTAATAATGTCCATTGCGTAGTACGGCACCGAGAGCATCACCAGGCCGTTGGAGAGCACGCCCAGAATCACCGCCCCCACCAGCGTACCGAGCGCGTTCGGTTTACCTGAACCAGCCAGCGAGAAGCCAATCCACGCCGCCGCCACCGCATCCATCAGGTAGCCGCCGCCGGCGTTCACCTGCGACGAGCCGATACGCGAAGCCAGCAGAATGCCGCCGAGCCCCGCCAGCAGAGAGGCGATCACATATGCCGCCACCTTATAACGGGTGATCCGCAGGCCGGAGAGGCGCGCCGCTTCCGGGTTGCCGCCGATGGCGTACATCCGCCGCCCGTGGGTGGTAAAAGAGAGCGCCAGCTGAGCGATAACGGTCACCACCAGCATAATGATCACTATCGTCGGCACCTGCCCCAGCGAACCGAACGCCGCCGGGATCGCGCCTTCCGCCATATCGCCGCTCGGCAGCACCATATTTTCGGTGATCGACCCGCCATAGCTGTAGGTCATCGCCACGCCCTGAATCACGAACAGGCTGGCAAGCGTCGCCAGCATGTCGGGAATACGCAGGATCACGATAAGAAACGCGTTAAACAGCCCCACTAAGGTACAGAGCGCCAGGGTGACAACAATCGCCTCGGTGGTGCCGAAGCCGTGCCAGACAAACAGCGAAATCACCAGCGCATTGGCCAGCGAGGCGGTGGAGCCTACGGACAAATCGAAGCCGCCGATGGTCAGCGATATCGACACGCCGATGGCGATCACCGTCACGATGGCGATGGAGCGCAGGATGTTGATGATGTTAAACGGGTCGAGGAAGTTGTCCGACGCGAGGCCAAAAACGGCGATCAGCAGGACGACGGTCAGCAACATGCCCCATTTGTAGAGAAAATCGAAAAATCGCTGACGGCCCGATACCGTCGCGTTCACTGCCAGGGCTTTACTCACGCTGCTGCTCCTCCGGTGGAGTAATAAAGAATGTTCTCTTCCCGGGCCTCTGCGCCCGGAATTTCCGCCACGATGCGCCCGTCCCACAGCACGCAGATGCGATCGCACAGCCCGACCAGCTCGGAGAATTCGCCCGAGGCGTAAATCACCCCTTTGCCTTCCCGCGCCAGGCCGTCAATCACGTTGAAAAGATCCGTTTTGGCTTTGACGTCGACCCCTTTGGTCGGCTCATCGAAAATCAGGACGTTGGCGTTGCCGCGCAGCCATTTGCCAATCGCCACCTTTTGCTGATTGCCGCCGGAGAGACGGCGCAAGGTTTGCGCCGGACCCGACGTCCGTATCCCCACCCGGGCGATCACTTCTTCCGCCCAGCGCCAGGCCTGACGATGGCCAAACAGACTCCAGCGAGAGAAGCTGCTGTCGGCGCTAACCGCCAGATTCATCGCCACCGGCTCTTCGATAAAAATGCCCTCTTTGCGCCGCTCTTCCGGCACCAGCGCCAGACCGCGCGCCACCGAATCCGCCGGGTCGCGCGGTCGCCACGGCTGGCTATTCAGCTCGCCGCGCGTCAACCGGCTTTTGCTGGCGCCAAACAGCGCCTTGCACAGCTCGGTTTTCCCGGCGCCCGCCAGCCCGGCGATCCCCAGAATCTCCCCCTTGCGCAGGCGCAGCGAGATATCCTGCAGCAGCCCTTCGTCGTGCAGCCCTTCAACCTGTAACAGCACCTCATCGCTATGCGGCGGCCGCTTCGGCGGGAAGATATCGCTCAGCTCATGGCCGAGCATCTTTTCGACGATCTGCTCGCCGCTCAGATCGGCCATCGGCCCGCTCTCAATCAGCCGGCCGTCGCGCAGCACCGTCAGGGTGTCGCAAACCGCGTTTAATTCATGAATGCGGTGCGAGATAAACACGATACCGATGCCCTGCCGCTGCAGGCGGCGAACCACCGCAAACAGGCGCTCGCTTTCGTTTTGGTCCAGCGGCGCGGTCGGTTCATCGAGGATAAGAAAGCGGCAGTGGTGCGACAGCGCGCGGGCCAGCAGAATTTGCTGCTTTTCCGCCAGCGTGCAGCTGTCGATGGAGCGGCGTACATCGAGGCTGACGTCAAGCTGGGCCAGCGCCTCGCGCGCCAGCTGGCGCAGCCGCCCCCAGCGAAAAGCCAGCCCCGGTTCAGCCAGCCTGTCGAGCATGATGTTTTCCGCGATGCTCAGGCCCGGGACCAGCGCGACGTCAACCTCCTGCTGCACCAGGTGAATCCCCAGCTGTTTGGCGTCGCGAGGCGAGCGAATGCTTACCGGCTGATTGTTAATCACCACTTCGCCTTCGTAATGGGCGTGCGTGCCGCACAGCACCGCCATGAGCGTTGACTTACCTGCGCCGTTGGCGCCGGTGAGTGCGTGCACCGACCCCCCCTTCAGGGTAAAAGACACGTTGCTCAGCGCCCGAAAGCCGGAAAAGGCCAGGCTAATATTTTGCATCTCAAGGCGATTGCCGGTCATCCCCTGCACCCTGTCGATTAATGTTCTGATTTAACGAATTTTTCATAGCCGCCCTTGACTGACAAATGCATAAAAGGCATAAGTTAAAGCGAAATAATATTAGCCATCCGGATGTCCAGACATAACATCGGGTTAGCGAAACAGCACAAGGACAGCATTGATGAGTCACAGCGATATCCGCGTGGTCCCCGGCCCCGCCAACTACTATTCCCATCCCGGCAGCCTTGCCCGGCTGCAGGATTTTTACAGCGAAGAACAGCTTTCACGCGCGGTGTGGGTTTACGGCGAGCGGGCTATCGCGGGCGCGCAGGCTTTTCTGCCGGCAGCGTTTAACGCGCCTGGCGCCAAAAAAATATTATTTAAAGGCCACTGCAGCGAAAGCGACGTCAGCGAGCTGGCCCGCGCATCCGGCGACGATCGGTCGGTGGTGATTGGCGTTGGCGGCGGCGCGCTGCTCGATACCGCGAAGGCGCTGGCCCGTCGCCTCGGCCTGCCGGTGGTGGTCATCCCCACCATCGCCGCTACCTGCGCGGCGTGGACGCCACTGTCGGTGTGGTATAACGATGCCGGTCAGGCGCTGCAGTTCGAGATTTTCGACGACGCCAACTTCCTGGTGCTGGTGGAGCCGCACATTATTCTTAACGCGCCGGCGGAATACCTGCTGGCGGGCATCGGCGATACGCTGGCGAAATGGTATGAAGCGGTGGTGCTGGCTCCGCAGCCGGAGACGCTGCCGCTCACCGTGCGCCTGGGTATCAACGGCGCGCTGGCGATCCGCAATGTGCTGCTGGAAAGCAGCGAAACGGCGCTGGCCGACCAGCAGCGCGGCGAGCTGACCCAGGCTTTTCGCGACGTGGTGGATGCGATCATCGCCGGCGGCGGTATGGTCGGCGGGCTGGGCGAGCGCTATACCCGCGTCGCCGCCGCCCATGCCGTGCATAACGGGCTGACGGTGCTGCCGCAGACCGAGAAGTATCTTCACGGGACCAAAGTCGCCTACGGCATTCTGGTCCAGAGCGCCCTGCTCGGCCAGGACGAGGTGCTGGCGCAGCTGGTGCAGGCGTATCAGCGCTTTAACCTGCCGACCACGCTGGCGGCGCTGGAGGTGGATATCAAGAATCGCGAACAGCTGGATCAGGTAATTGCCCATACCCTGCGCCCGGTGGAGTCCATCCATTTTCTGCCGGTTGAACTGAATGCCGAAACCCTGCGCGCGGCGTTTGAAAAGGTCGAACGTTTCGTCGGTTAATCTCCGTTTTATTCGCCTCTGCCGCCCGGCGGAGGCGCTTTCGAGCCGCCTCGCAAAGCTGATTTTTCCGTCTTTATCCTGCCTTAAATCTACGCTATGGTCCTCTATAAGAAAATTAAAATTTACTTATAATCTTATTATTTACTTATAAAGAGCTTTGACTTAAAGTGGAGGTCAGGATGATCGTTTTTTGGTCAAAAAGTGCAGAAAAGCAGCTCGCCGCAATTGATTCCCGCTATCAGGAGAGAATCAAAGAAAAGCTACGAGCCATGGATGATAAAAATGCACCGGCTCCGGACATTAAGAAACTCAAGCAGCCGGCGTCCAAGATCATTATCGATTGCGTGTAGGTGATTATCGAATCATCTTCACTCAGTTTGAGGGGATATCTGAAAGCTGCTATGTCGTAGCAATAAAACGCAGAACCTCAACAACCTATCTTCACGAGGAGGCAACGCATTATGGCAGTGCAACTCATTAAGGATGACGAGGGCAATCCACAGTATGTGGTGATCCCCTATAACGAATACTTCCAGATGCGCCTGAAAATGGCGGAATACGATGATGAGCAAGAGGATGTGTGGGAAGACATCCCCTACGAATCCGATGAATATGACAGCGTTCCATTACCAGATAGCGTTTGCGACATCATGCATCGTGAGAAAGTCAGCCTGCAGGCGGCGTGGCGCATTTTGCGCGGCCTGTCGCAGCAGGAGGTGGCCAATAAGCTCGGGATTAGCCAGTCGGCGGTTTCCCAGCTAGAAGCTATCGACTCCCGCCCGCAAAAGCGCACCCGCGAAAAGCTGGCGGCCATTTACGGCTGCACGCAGGAGCAGATCAGCCTGTATCTGCCGAAAGAGGGTTAACAGCACTTCGCGCCGCCTTTACCGCCGTAGCGCGCGTCCTGACGCTCGCGGAAAAACTCTTCATAGGTCATCGGCGTTTGCTCGGGGTGGGTCGCGCGGATATGCTCCACGTAGTTGTCGTAATCCGGGACGCCGATCATCATTTTCGCCGCCTGGCCTAAATATTTTCCTGCTTTCGAAAGGGTATCAAACATTTTCAACTCTCATAATCGCCCCCCTTCTTTCGAAGAGGGGCGATAACGTGATGGCTTAGTGAGCGCGTTTCGCCTGGGTCACCAGGCTATCGGCATCGGCAGGCATCGCCTGGTACGGGGTCTCTTTCGCCGTCGGTTTGTCCTCTTTCAGCGCCGCCAGCGCGGTCTTAATCGAGAACAGCGCCAGCACCACAACCACCACCATAAAGAAGATGGTCAGCCCGGCATCCAGACGGTTGTTAAACACCAGCTGCGCCAGCTGCGACTCGGTGTACTGCGGCGGAATATTTCCGCTGTCGATCATCGCCTGGAACTTGTTGGCAATCGCCAGGAAGCCGACTTTGGTGTCGGTGCTGAACGACTTTTGCCAGCCTGCGGTCAGGGTACAAATCAGCAGCCATGAGGTCGGCAGCAGCGCGACCCATGCATAGCGCTGGCGCTTCATCTTAAACAGTACCACCGCGCACAGCATCAGCGCCATCCCCGCCAGCATCTGGTTAGCAATACCAAACAGCGGCCACAGCGTGTTGATGCCGCCGAGCGGGTCAACCACGCCCTGATGCAGGAAGTAGCCCCAGGCCAGCACGCACAGCGCCGT
Source organism: Klebsiella sp. BDA134-6 (assembly GCF_015601345.1). Classification (NCBI taxonomy): domain Bacteria; kingdom Pseudomonadati; phylum Pseudomonadota; class Gammaproteobacteria; order Enterobacterales; family Enterobacteriaceae; genus Klebsiella; species Klebsiella sp. BDA134-6. Next base: position 1,630,014 of record NZ_CP064784.1, on the reverse strand, counting down.
GGCGAGAAGGTTCGCCGGCAGCGAGCTGGTTTGCTTCAGGCCGGGGCTTATCACCCCCAGCAGATCCTGCAGCATAAAGCGCGCCGCGCGCGTACCGGCATCCACCGCGGTCAGGATAAACAGCGCCTCGAACAGAATGGCGAAGTGATACCAGAAGGAGACATCCATCAGGCCGCCCAGCGAACCGTGCAGAATGTAGGCCATGCCTACCGCCAGCGTCGGCGCGCCGCCCGCGCGGGAGATAATCGACTGCTCTCCCACTTCGTGAGCGATCTGGTTAAGGGTATCCGGCGTCACGGTAAAGCCCCAGTTGCTCACCACCTGCGCCGCCGACGCCACCACATCGGTCACGCCCGCCGGAGCCAGCACCGCCATCGGGCTATTCATCGCGAAATAGACGCCCGGGTCGATAATACAGGCCGCCACCAGCGCCATAATCGCCACGAAGGACTCCATCAGCATGCCGCCGTAGCCGATAAAGCAGGCCTGGCCTTCATTGGCCAGCATTTTCGGCGTGGTGCCGGAGGCGATCAGGGCATGGAAGCCGGAAACCGCGCCGCAGGCGATGGTAATAAACAGGAACGGGAACAGGCTGCCGCTCCACACCGGGCCGGTGCCATCGATAAATTTGGTCAGCGCCGGCATCGTCAGCGTTGGACGCATGATCAGGATACCGATCGCCAGGCCGACGATGGTGCCGATTTTCAGGAAGGTGGAGAGGTAGTCGCGCGGCGCCAGCAGCAGCCAGACCGGCAGCACGGCGGCGATAAAGCCGTAGCCCACCAGAATCCAGGTGAGCTGCACGCCGGTATAATCAAACCACGGCGCCCAGGTCGGGCTTTCCGCCACCCAGCCGCCGGAAATGATGGCGAACACCAGCATCACCAGGCCAATCACCGACACTTCGCCAATGCGCCCAGGGCGCAGATAGCGAATATAGATCCCCATGAAAATCGCCAGCGGGATGGTAAAGGCTACGGTGTAAGTCCCCCACGGGCTGTGGGTCAGCGCTTTCACCACGATCATCGCCAGTACCGCGAGGATAATCACCATGATCATAAAGCAGGCCACCAGCGCCAGTACGCCGGCGGTCGGGCCCATTTCCTCTTTCACCAGTTCGCCGAGCGAACGTCCGTCGCGGCGAGTGGAGACGAACAGCACCATAAAGTCCTGTACCGCCCCGGCCAGCACCACGCCCGCGAGAATCCAGATCATTCCCGGCAGGTAGCCCATTTGCGCCGCCAGCACCGGGCCGACCAGCGGCCCCGCGCCGGCAATGGCCGCAAAATGGTGGCCGAACAGCACTTTTTTGTCGGTCGGAACGTAGTCGAGGCCGTCGTTGTGACGCACCGCCGGGGTCATGCGCGTCGGGTCGACCGCCAGTACATTTTTAGCGATATACAGGCCGTAGAAGCGATAGGCGATCAGATAGACGCAGACTGCCGCGACGACAATCCACAGCGCGTTGATCTGTTCACCCCGGTTTAGCGCGATATAGCCCAGGGCAAAGGCTCCGATAACGGAGAGCAGTGTCCAGATGAGGTATTTCCCTGAATTATTCATCATTGTGTTCCACTGTAGGGTAATCAGGATGTTACAAGTTGTTTCTAGAACATAATGTGAATTTTAACAACTTTGAAACGTTGCGGATGTCGCCTGACGGCAAGGATTTATCTCACATTGCAAGCGAGATCACTTCTGGCAGGAAAAGAGATGAAAACGGAGAGGATAATCTGTAACTGCATCGCGGTCTGTTTCCCGGAGGCGGCGCTTGACGCGCCTGTCCGGGCTACTGGTCCGCAGACGATGATGAACCCGTAGCCCGGGTAAGCGCTGCGCGACCCGGGAAGAAAACGCACCGATACATTCATCCCGGCGTATCCCCGGGTTGCGGCGTAAACGCCTTACCCGGGCTACCGGTCCGCAGATGACGGTGAGCCCGTAGCCTGGGTCAGCGCAGCGCCACCGGGGAAGCACACCGCAGACGACGGTGAGTTGTCCGGAACCACAGACGGCGCGTTACCCGTAGCCCGGGTAAGCGCAGCGCGACCCGGGAACAGGCTATTCCTCAGCCGAGGATCGCCGTACTCAGCCGGCAGGTGCAGCAGCGGCGCCCCCGCTCGTCGAACACCGCAATTTCCCAGCTCTGGCCCTGACGCCCCAGGTGCAGCGGTCGACATTCACCGCGCACTTTACCGCTGGAAACCGCCCGGTGGTGAGTGGCGTTGAGCTCGGTGCCTACTACGCACTGCCCCTCTTCGGTCATCAACCATCCGGCCATTGAACCGAGGGTTTCTGCCAGCGCGGCGGAGGCGCCGCCGTGCAGCAGCCCGAACGGCTGATGGGTTCGCGCATCGACCGGCATTTCCGCCTCCAGTACCCCCTCTTCCAGCCGGGTATAAACGATGTCCAGATGCGCCACCATCGTATTCGCGCTGGTCGCATTAAGCGCATCCAGCGTCAGCTGACGTTTCCAGGCCATTTATGCTCCCAGCGTCGAGCCGCCGTCCACCACGATATCCTGCAGCGTGATGTGGCTGGCGTGAGGGGAGGCGAGGAACAGAATGGTATTGGCAATCTCCCGTGGACGGGCGATTTTGCCCAGCGGAATGCCCAGCTTAAACTGCTCGCCGAAGCCGCGAATACGCTGCTGTTCAGCGTCGTCGCTGACCCACAGCGTCCGCTGCATGTCGGTGTCGGTCGAGCCAGGAGAAACCAGATTACAGCGTACCCCGCTGCCCGCCAGCTCCAGGCCGACGGTCAGCGCCAGGCTCTTCAGCGCTGCTTTCGAAGCGCCGTAAGCGCTCATGCCGATACGCGGGGTATGTGCGGCGTCGGAAGCCACGGTGATAATCGCCCCGCCCTTCTGGCGGCGAAACTGCGCCATCGTCTGCTGGAACAGGTTAAACGCCCCGCCGACGTTGACGGCGAAGGTCTGTTGCCAGTCCTCCAGGCTCAGCGCATCCGTCGGCCCCATCCGTAAAATGCCGGCGGCATTGACCAGCACATCCAGCCGTTCAATGCCAGCCAGCAGGCGACCGCAGACCTGCGCCACCTGCCGCGCGTCGGCGACATCCAGCGTCTCGGTGGCGAACGGATAGCTTTCACCGTCGAACGCCAGATCGAAGCCGGTTACCTGCGCGCCGACCTCAACGAACGCCAGGGCGGTGGCGTAGCCGATCCCCTTGCCCGCCCCGGTGATCCACACGGTCTGGCCGTGAAAATCGAGTCCATTCATTATTTCACCTCGCGGGAAAGCAGCGCCCACCAGGCATCAATGGTCGGGTTTTTCGCCAGCACCACGAAGTCAATATCGCCGTGAACTTTACGCCAGCGCGCGGCGAGCGCCATCATGCGTACCGAATCCAGGCCGTAGTCGATCAGGTTTTCGTCATCCATCGGTTCATCGGATTCATCGAGCAGCGGCAGCACCAGCGCGCGCAGCGCCGCTTTCGATGCCGGCAGCGGCAGCAGCTCTTCGGTCATCACCACGCGACCGGAGCGGCCCGCCACGTAGTTGAGCGCCATCAGATGCTCTTCACGGCTGAAATCGGCCAGCGCATCAGCGACAAAGAATGGTTTAATATCGCGCATAAACGCGTCAGTCGCAGTGGTCATACAGCCGATATGGGCGTAAACGCCGGTGATGATCAGCTGATCGCGCCCCGCCTCTTTCAGCATCTCCTCCAGCGGCGAGCGATGAAACGCGCTGTAGCGCCATTTCACCAGCACCGTGTCGCTGTCGTCCGGTGCGAGCGCGGCAATCACCTGCTGCTGTTCCGGCGAACGGGTCAGGCCCGGTCCCCACATGTCGTTCAGCAGCGCGCGGTCTTCATCGCTCTGCTCTTTCGGCTGAGCGGTGTAAAAGACCGGAATATGGTTCTGTTTGCAGAACTCGCGCAGGGCGGCGATGTTGGCCACTACTCTCTCCATCATCGGGCTGTTTTCGCCCCAGAAGTTGAGGAAATACTCTTGCATATCGTGGATCAACAGCGCGGCACGGGACGGCTCAAATGCCCAGTTCACTTTGTTCGCCGGGATATCGCTGGCTTCCGGCAGCGCGTAAGCCTGTAATTTTGGGATTGCCATTCTGTCTTCTCCTTCAGCCCAGCTTGCGTTCAGCCAGCCACTGACGTAATTGTTTTTTATCGACTTTGCCCACCGGCGTCAGCGGCAGCGCATCAACGCACTCCACGCGGTCCGGAAGTTTAAATTCTGCGACCCCTTGTTCACGCAGGAAGCGGCGCACCGCCACCGCACGCAGAGGCTCTTTCACTACCAGATACGCACAGCTTTTTTCACCGAGCAGGCTATCTTCCATGCTGACCAGCGCCGCGTGGATCACCGAAGGGTGGCGCAGCAGCAGGTTTTCGATCTCTTCCGCCGCGATCTTCTCGCCGCCGCGGTTGATCTGATCTTTTTCCCGCCCCTGCACGGTGATGTAGCCCGCTTCATCGATCGAAATCAGATCGCCCGAACAGTAGAAGCCCTCGGCATCAAAGGCTTCGGCATTATGCTGCGGGCTCTTGTAGTACCCGCGGAAGGTGTAAGGCCCGCGGGTCATCAGGCGTCCGACTTCGCCGCGCGGCAGCGGATTACCGTCGGCATCGGCCACCCACACTTCGTCATCCGGGCACATCGGACAGCCCTGGGTGTTGATGATGCGCTCGGGGCTGTCGTTGAGGCGGGTATAGTTCACCAGCCCCTCCGCCATGCCGAAGACCTGCTGCAGCTGGCAGCCGATTTCCGCCGGAATGCGCGCGGCGAGGGTCGCTGACAGGCGCGCTCCGCCCACCTGCAACAGTCGCAGCGATTGCAGTTGAGCATTGCTGCCGGCGTCATGGATCTCCTGTAGCCACAGGCTGACCGCGGGGGGAACCAGCGAGGTCAGGTTGATCTGGTGCTTTTCTATCAGCGGGAAGCAGAGGGTCGCGCTCGGATCGTGCGCTAACACCACCACGCCGCCCGCGAGGAACACGCCTAATGAACCCGGCGAGCTCATCGCGTAGTTGTGGGCGGCGGGAAGCGCGTTCAGGTAGCGCGTTTCGGCGCTCACGCCGCACAGCTCGTTGCTGCGGCGAATGCTATAGTCGTAGTCGTTATGCGTACGTGGAATGAGCTTCGGCGTCCCGGTACTGCCGCCGGAAAGCTGGAAAAAAGCCACTTCGTCGGCAGGCGTCGGATGCGCAACGAAACTATCGTCAGTGCGCTCAATGGCCGCCGTCAGGCTCTGCTCGCCGTCGTCGTTCAGCAGCAGCACCACGCGTACCGACGGATGTTGCGTAACAAAAGCGTTAAGAAAATCATCATCGGCAAACAGCGCATGTGCGCGGTCGGCAATCAGTAAGGCGGGTTCAATTTGCGCGGCGTAGGCGTTCAGCTCGCTACGCTGATGGCTGAACAGCGCGTTGACCGGCGCCACGCCAATGCGCAGCAGCGCGAAAAAGGTAATATAGAATTCCGCGACGTTGCCCAGCTGCACCAGCGCCGTTTCGCCGCGCTTCAGGCCAAGACGCTGCAGCGAGGAAGCGAGGTTATCCACCAGGTGGTTGAATTCACGATAGCTGTAGCTTCTTTCGCCGTCGATAATCGCCGGGGCGTCGTTTTCCGCATGACGGGTAATCAGATGGGTTAACGGCAGATCCTGCCAGTAACCTTTTTGCCGATAGCGGGCCGCGAACGCTTCCGGCCAGCGGGTAAATTCGATCATCATCGTCCCTTATTGCAAGCCGAATACGTTCAGCATGGTGGTCAATTTGACGCCGGTTTCGCGCCACTCGCCCAACGGCGAAGAGGCCGGAACGATACCTGCGCCGGCAAATAGCCGCAGGGTGCGCTGCTGCAGGCGCGCGCAGCGGATGGTCACTACCCACTCGCCGTTGCCTTCATCATCACACCAGCCGACAATGCCGCCGAATAGCTGGCGGTCGAACGGCTCCAGTTCGCCGATCAGGCGTTTCGCCGCCTGATGCGGGAAACCGCTCAGCGCCGGAGTCGGATGCAGCAGGCAGGCCAGCGACATGGCATTCTCGTTTGCCAGCGCGGTACCCTGAATCTGCGTCGCCAGATGCCACAGGGTCGGCGTGGTGATCAGTTGCGGAGAGTCCGGCAGAGAGAGTTCGCTGCTGCGCGGCGCTAATACGGCCTTCATCGCCTGAGTCACCAGCTCATGTTCATGGCGGTCTTTTTCCGACGCCAGCAGCCTGTGCCCTGCTTCACGATCCAGCACATCGTCCGGCTGGCGGCGGGCAGAACCGGCCAGCGGAAGAGAGCTGAAATGCGCGCCTTCTTTACGCAGCAGCAGCTCTGGGCTTGCGCCCAGCAGCACGCCGCCGTCTGAGAGCGGCACGTGGAAGTTAAAGCTGGCCGGGTTCTGGGCGATCAGGCGCTCGAGCAGCGCCCCGCTATCGACTCGTTCGCGGGTGGTGATATCAATCAGGCGCGACAGGACTACCTTGTCCACTTCCGGCGTCGCGGTGAGGGCCGCCGCGCGCGCCACCATCGCCATAAAGGTATCCTGCTCGGGGATCTCCCGGCGCTGCACGACATCCATCGGATTTTGCCCCGACGCATAGCGCGCGGAGTGCTGCTTTTCAGTGCGGGAGAATGCTGTCCAGCTCGCGGGGATAAACAGCTCGGAGGGCTCGCTGGTATCGAACGGAATGGCGCCGACCATCACCGGCCTGGCGATCCCGGCAGTTCGCGCCGCTTTAAAAGCAGCGGCCATTTTTTGCTGAAACTCTCCGTTCGGATCATCGCCGTCGGCGGCGGGATGAGAGAATCGGCTAAAGCAGCCAGCGGTGGTGAAACTGCGGTACGGCGACATAAAGAAGAAGCTTTCCGGCGGCAGGGTCATTTTTTTCTCCCGAACTTCCTCAGCCAAAGACGTTTCCATATCATCCTCCAAAAACGATAAAGATATTACGAATAATTATCATTTATATTTTGGTTGGCTAACCTAAAAGGTATTGCGCTTTATGTCAACCGTACAGGTAGCATGTTGTGCGACTTATACTCGTCATACTTCAAGTTGCAGGTGTGTTGGCTGTGTTCGCTCACCCGAATCACTTACTACAGTAAGCTCATCGGGATTCGTTCACTTGCCGCCTTCCTGCAACTCGAATTATTAGGGTATAGACTTGCATCCACGCGGCGCAAAGCTGAAAATGAGAAGCATTTATCACCACTCAATCAGGATGCGAATACGTGAATTTCTCCACCTTTTGCCGCCGTACCCTCCTCGCCAGCGGCCTGGCGATTTTAGGTATTAGCTCAGCGCTGGCGGCAGACTGGCCACGACAGATTACCGACAGCCGCGGAACACATACGCTGGAAAGCCAGCCGTTGCGCATTGTTTCCACCAGCGTGACGCTGACCGGCTCGCTGCTGGCGATTGACGCGCCGGTGGTGGCCAGCGGGGCCACGACGCCCAATAACCGCGTCGCCGATGGCCAGGGTTTTTTGCGCCAATGGAGCGAGGTGGCGAAAGCGCGCAAGCTCTCACGCCTCTATATTGGCGAACCGAGCGCTGAGGCCGTCGCCGCGCAAATGCCGGATTTGATTCTGATTAGCGCCACCGGCGGCGATTCAGCGATGACGCTCTACGACCAGCTTTCCACCATCGCTCCAACGCTTATCATTAACTACGATGATAAAAGCTGGCAGGCCCTGCTGACCCAACTGGGGGAGATTACCGGCCACGAAAAACAGGCGGCGGAGAGAATCGCGGAGTTTGATAAAAAGCTAGCGGCGCTGAAAGAGAAAATGAAGCTGCCGCCGCAGCCGGTCACCGCGCTGGTCTATACCGCCACGGCCCATAGCGCCAATATCTGGACCAAAGAATCCGCTCAGGGACAGCTGCTCGAGCAGTTAGGCTTTACCCTCGCCGACCTGCCCGGCGGGCTGCATGCCAGCCAGAGCCAGGGAAAACGTCATGATATCGTGCAGTTGGGCGGGGAGAATCTGGCCGCCGGGCTTAATGGCCAGAGCCTGTTCCTGTTCGCCGGCGACCAAAAGGACGCCGACGCGATTGACGCCAACCCGCTGCTGGCGCATCTGCCAGCGGTCGAAGGCAAACGCGTTTATCCGCTAGGGACGGAAACCTTCCGCCTGGATTACTACAGCGCCGTTCTGGTGCTGCAGCGTTTAGCAGCTCTCTTTGCCTAAGCCGATCTCCCGGGGGCGGCGCAAAGCGCCTGACCAGGCTACAGGACCGCAGACCGCTGGGGAAGCGTAGCCCGGACAGATGCGCAGCATCGCCGCCGGGAAACCCAGCGGAGTTAACTTTCGCTGACCACTTCCGGGCGCTGAAAGCGGCGCAGTTCGCGTAACAGCCCCACCAGCACCGCGCCTACAATCACCAGCGCCCAACCGCTGGCGCTCGCCGAGGCCACCGGCGTCAGGATCGCGCCCAGTCCGCCGAGCAGCGCCGCGCCTATCGCATCGCCGGTCACGTTCTGCGCGGTCCACAGACCGTTGATGCGCCCGAGCATATTTTCCGGGGTCTGGGTCTGAATCAGCGTATATTGCAGCAGCGAGCTTATCGCGCTCAGCCAGCCAAACAGCGCCAGACACAGCGCGCCCAGCTCCCACACCGGCATCAGGCTGAACAGCGCAATCGCCACAAACGAGCCGACGGTGGTCGCCAGCATCAGCACGCCCGGCCTCGCCGTCTGCGCCAGTTGCCCGCTGGTCAACGCTCCGAGCGCCGCGCCGAGAGGGATCGCGGCATACAAAAGGCCAATCTGCGACGCCGACATCTGCCAGCTTCCGGCCAGCGCCGGATAGAGCACGCGCACCGCGCTGGCCATCGTCAGCAGGCCGCCAAGCAGCGCGATGCCGCCGATAAGCGGGCTGTTAAACAGAAACTTCAGCCCCGCGTTCAGCGATTTCAGCGGGTGCTCGCGCGGCTGCGGCGGCGGCGCCAGCAGCGGTAAACGCAGGAGGGTCAACGTGGTGATAAAGGTTCCCGCCGCCGCCAGGCCATAGTTCCAGGCCACGCCGCCGGTTGCCAGCAGCAGACCGCCAATCATCGGCGAAATCACCGAGCCCAGCCGCACCGTCAACATGGTGATCGCCCCGGCCTGCATCAGATTTTCCCGGCCAACCAGCGCCGGCGTCGCCGCCAGCAGCGCGGTCACGCCAATAGAAGCGAACAGACCGTCCCAGATACCGAGCAGATAGATGGCGATTAACGACGGCTCCGGCAGCATGGCGTTCAGGCACAGCCCAACGAAGCCAATCCCGCAGGTGCCGCGCGCCAGCAGGATCAAACGCTTGCGCTCATAGCGGTCGGCAAGCACGCCGCCGATCATCAAACCGACAAACATTGAAGCGCCGGTCAAGGTCACCGACAGCCCCACTTGCCAGGTCGAATGGGTCATCATCTGGATTTGCACCGGGATCGCCACGCCCAGCAGGCCAAGCGACAGGATTGAAATAAAACGAGCGATAAAGACGGCGCGAAAGGCCGGGTGAGTTTTCAACAAGCTGAGATTCAGCAGCCAGGATTGTCGGTTCATGACAGCGCCTTGTTATTATTTTCCATACCATTTTTATGGGTGCACATGCTAACATAACTGAATAGAATCGATAACGATAATTACTATCATTATCATGCCAGGGATGTAAGCCATGTCGTGTTCCACGACCGCGGCGCGCGCCTTTGCCGTGCCGGGTCTTTTAATCGTTTTAATCATCGCCGTTGCGCTCAGCCTGTTGATCGGCGCCAAACCCCTACCGTTTAGCGTCGTCCTCGATGCCTTCACCGGCACCTGCCAGAGCGCCGATTGCACCATCGTCCTTGATGCCCGGCTGCCGCGAACCCTCGCCGGGCTGCTGGCCGGCGGCGCGCTGGGTCTGGCCGGCGCGCTGATGCAAACGCTGACCCGCAACCCGCTGGCGGACCCGGGGATCCTTGGCGTCAACTCCGGCGCCAGCTTCGCTATCGTGCTCGGCGCGGCGCTGTTTGGCCTTTCCTCGCCGCAGGAGCAGCTGCTGATGGCCTTTTGCGGCGCGTTCGGCGCCTCGCTGCTGGTCGCCTTTACCGGCAGCCAGGGCGGCGGACAGCTTAGCCCCGTGCGTCTGACCCTCGCGGGGGTCGCCCTGGCGGCGGTGCTGGAAGGGCTTTCCAGCGGTATCGCGCTGCTTAATCCTGACGTCTATGACCAACTGCGCTTCTGGCAGGCGGGCTCGCTGGACGTGCGCACCCTGCAAACCCTGAAAATTGTGCTAATCCCGGTGCTGATGGCCGGTCTGGTGACCCTACTGCTGAGTCGTGCCTTAAACAGCCTGAGCCTCGGTAACGATACGGCCACCGCCCTCGGCAGCCGCGTCGCGCGGACTCAGCTTATTGGTCTGCTCGCGATTACGGTCCTGTGCGGTAGCGCCACGGCGGTGGTTGGGCCGATCGCCTTTATCGGCCTGATGATGCCGCATATGGCCCGCTGGCTGGTGGGCGCGGATCATCGCTGGTCGCTGCCGGTGACCCTGCTGGCGACCCCCGCTCTGCTGCTGTTTGCCGACGTACTGGGGCGCCTGCTGGTGCCCGGCGAACTGCGGGTTTCGGTGGTCAGCGCCTTTATCGGCGCGCCGGTGCTGATCTGGCTGGTGCGCCGCCAGCCGCGCGGAGGTGGCATGTGATTGCGCCTTCTCGTCGCCTGATATTGAGCTGTCTGCTGCTGCTGGTCGCCAGCGTGCTGGTCTCCCTGTGGGGGCTGGGTAGCGGCCTGGTGCCGTTAAGCGTTGAGCAGGTTATCTCCGCGCTGCTCGGCGATGCGCCGCGTAACGTCACCCTGGTGGTGACCGAGTGGCGACTGCCGCGCGTGCTGATGGCGCTGCTGATCGGCGCCGCCCTTGGCGTCAGCGGCGCGATTTTCCAGTCGCTGACCCGTAACCCGCTGGGTAGCCCGGACGTGATGGGATTCAACACCGGGGCCTGGAGCGGCGTGCTGGTGGCGATGGTGATGTTCGGCCAGAACCTGGCGGCTATCGCCATGGCGGCAATGGTTGGCGGTATTCTCACCGCGCTGGTGGTCTGGCTGCTGGCGTGGCGCAACGGCATTGAGACCTTTCGCCTGATTATAATCGGCATCGGCGTGCGGGCCATGCTGGTGGCGTTCAACACCTGGCTGCTGCTGCGCGCTTCGCTGGAAACCGCCCTCTCCGCCGGGCTGTGGTATGCCGGTTCGCTTAACGGTCTGACCTGGGGGAAAACCTGGCCCTCCGCGCCGCTGATTCTCTTGATGCTGGCGTGCGGGGCGCTGCTGGCGCGGCGTATGCGGCTGCTAGAGATGGGCGACGACACCGCCTGCGCGCTGGGCGTGCGGGTTGAACGCTCGCGGCTGCTGCTGATGCTGGTCGGGGTGGTGCTGACCGCCGCCGCTACCGCGCTCGCCGGGCCGATTTCGTTTATCGCCCTCGTGGCGCCGCATATCGCGCGGCGCCTTAGCGGTACCGCCCGCTGGGGGCTGGCGCAGGCGGCGCTATGCGGCGCCCTGCTGCTGGCGCTGTCTGACTACTGCGCGCAGCGTCTGTTTATGCCCTATCAGTTACCGGTGGGCGTGGTGACCGTCAGCATTGGCGGCATCTACCTTATCGGGTTGTTAATTCAGGAGTCCCGCAAAAAATGACCGCTGTAACCTCCCGTTTGCGCGGCGACCAGTTGACCCTGGCGTACGGCAAAAAAACCATCGCCGAATCGCTGAACGTCACCATTCCCGACGGCCACTTTACCGCCATTATTGGCCCCAACGGCTGTGGTAAATCGACGCTGCTGCGCACTCTGAGCCGCCTGATGACGCCCGCCAGCGGTCATGTTTATCTCGACGGCGAGCAGATCCAGCGTTACGCCAGTAAAGAGGTTGCCAAACGCATTGGCCTGCTGGCGCAGAACGCCACCACCCCGGGGGATATTACGGTCCATGAGCTGGTGGCCCGCGGGCGCTATCCGCACCAGCCGCTATTTACCCGCTGGCGCAAAGAGGATGAAGAGGCGGTCAGCAGGGCGATGAAGGCCACCGGTATTACCGATCTGGCGCGACAAAGCGTCGATACGCTCTCCGGCGGCCAGCGCCAGCGGGCGTGGATCGCCATGGTGCTGGCCCAGGAGACGGCGATTATGCTGCTCGATGAGCCCACCACCTGGCTGGATATCAGCCATCAGATCGACCTGCTTGAGCTGCTAAGCGAGCTGAATCAGCAGAAGGGCTATACCCTGGCGGCGGTGCTGCACGATCTAAACCAGGCCTGCCGCTACGCTACCCATTTGATTGCACTGCGCGAGGGTAAAATCGTCGCCGAAGGCGCGCCGAAGGAGATTGTCAACGCGGCGCTGATCGAGAAGATTTACGGCCTGCGCTGTACGATTATTGAAGATCCGGTGGCACATACGCCGCTGGTGGTGCCGCTGGGTCGAAAGTAGAGACTCCCGGCTCGCGCTACGCTTAGCCGGGCTACGGGTTCACCGCCTTCTGCGGGCCGGTAGCCCGGACAGGCGCGTCAAGCGCCGCCTCCGGGAAATGTGCCAGGTCTGAAATGCTCTGCGGTTTGCTTCCCCGGTGGCGCTTCGCTGACCGGGCTACGGGTTCACCACCATCTGCAACCCGGGAGTTCATCTATACCTGCCCCAATATCTCCCTGAGCACCGGGCCAATCGCCTCAAAGGCCTGCGGGGAGATAATATCCACGTGGGCGCAATCCTGGCTAAATACCTCCAGCTCACCGACCCACGGCCTCCAGACCCTCTGCGGATCCATCCCGGGCTGACGGGTTTTCTCCGCCACAAACAGCGTCGCCTTACCGTCAAACTTCGCGCTGTGCGCGGTGGTCAGCAGGCGCACCGCGTCGGCGTAGTTACCCTCGATCACGCGGAACAGCTCGCCGGAAGCCTGCCCCTGCTGAGCGGCAAGAAACGCCTCGCGCTCGCGGGCGATCTCCGCCAGCACCTCAGGATCCAGACCGTTGGCCTCTTTCTCCGCCCAGTTCTGCGTTTCCGGCGGCCAGGTATCCAGCAGGCCGAGAAACGCCACCGCTTCGCCGCGCTGGCGTAAGCGGGCGGCAATTCCCTGCGCCAGGGTGCCGCCGAGCGAATAGCCCAGCAGATAATAGGGGCCGTGGGGCTGCTGCGAAAGCAGGGTTTGCAGATGATGCTCGCAGACCGCATCCAGATCCGCCGCCGTCGCCATCGGTCCGTGCGGTCGCGGCGACTGAATGCCGACGATCGACCAGCGCGGGTTTAAATAACGCGCCAGCACGCTGAACTGCCAGGCAAAACCGGAGGCTGGATGGAAGCAAAACAGCGTCGGGCCCTCGCTCTCGCGCAGCGGCAGGATCGCGTCGAAGCCCAGCCGTTGCGCCTGTTCATCGCTGAGATCCGATGCCAGCAGCGCGCTCAGTTTGCCAACGGTAGAAGCGACCATCACCTGCCCCGGCGTCACCTGGCGTTGCAGTTCGCGGCCGAGCGTCGCCGCCAGACGCATCGCCAGCAGCGAATGGCCGCCGAGGGCGAAGAAATCGGCGTCGATATCGTTCACCTCGCAGCCCAGCAGCTGGCTGAACGCTGCGGCAACGGTGGTTTCAACGCCCGGCTCCGGCGGACGACCGCGGCTTACGCGGCTCAGCGTCGGCAGCGGCAGCGCTTTGCGATCCAGCTTGCCGTTGGCGCTCAGCGGCAGCGCCGGCAGCTGAATCAGCACCACCGGCACCATATGCGGCGGCAACTGTTCGCCAAGCCGCGCTTTAAGCGCCTCGGTATCCAGCGGCAGGCCGGATTCAGAAACCAAATAGCCCACCAGCTGGCGGGCATCGCCCCCGGTCGCCGCCGCCTGGTTGAAGACGCAGGCGTGAGCCACCGCCTGCGCAACGTCCGGCAGCGCCGACATTGCGCGATCAATTTCCCCAAGTTCGATCCGCTGGCCGCGGATTTTTAGCTGATCGTCGCTGCGCCCGAGATACTCGACCGCGCCGTTATCCAGCCAGCGGGCAACGTCGCCGGTGCGGTACATGCGCTCGCCCGGCGCGTAAGGATCGGCGATAAAGCGGCTGGCGGTTAAATCGGGACGCCCGAGATAACCCTGCGCCAGCTGAATGCCGGTCAGGTAGAGATCCCCCGCCACGCCCGGCGGTACCGGGCGCATCGATGCATCCAGAATACGCAATCCGGTATTCCATACCGGCCAGCCAATCGGCACGCTGGCGCCGGTTACCGCCGCCAGAGCAGGCCCGCAGGCCGGATACCAGCTGACGTCCACCGCCGCTTCCGTCGGTCCATACAGGTTATGCAACGGCGCGCCGGTCAGTGATTCCCACTCCCGGCACAGCGTTGTCGGCAACGCTTCACCGCTACAAAATACTCGTTGCAGGGTTTGGCAGGACGCGACATTTTCCGTATCCAGCGAAGCGACAAACGCCGCCAGCATCGACGGCACAAAGTGGGTGGTAGTCACGCCGTAGCGGGCGAAGAACTGCTGCATCGCCAGCGGGTCGCGATGGGCTTCCGGCTCGGCCATCACCAGCTGCGCGCCGGCGATAAACGGCCACCAGAACTCCCATACCGATACATCAAAGCTGCACGGCGTTTTCTGCGCCACCAAGTCATCGGCGGTGAGCGGATAGTGGTCCTGCATCCACAGCAGGCGGTTGACGATGGCGGTTTGCCCGACCATGACTCCTTTCGGTCGCCCCGTCGAGCCGGAGGTGAAGATGATATAGGCAGTATGCTCCGGCTGCGAGAGCGCCAGCGGCGCGGCATCCGCCGCCGCCAGCGGCTGTTGATAGCACAGGCTTTCGAGTCCGGGGATATCGCTAAAGCGCGCCCGCTGATCTTCAGAGGTAATCAACAGCGACGGCCGGGCGTCTTCCAGCATCATCCGCAGACGATCGTCGGGATAGCCGGTATCCAGCGGCAGCCAGGCGGCGCCGGCTTCAACGATGCCGTGCAGCGCCAGGGTCAGAAATACCGAACGCGGCAGCGCCACCGCCACGCTATCGCCCGGTTTGACGCCCCGCGCGCGAAGCTGTTCAGCCAACGCCACCACCTGCTGGCGCATCTCGCGGTAGCTAAACTGCCAGCGGCCGTCCGCCAGCGCCGGGGCATCCGGGGTTTTCGCCGCCTGCTCCGCCACCAGGGCGCTCAGGGTGGTGAGCGGCAGATCGACGGCGGTGGCGTTCACCCGCCGTAGTTGCTCCGCTTCCGCCGCCGATAGCATATTCACGTCGCCGCAGCGCAGGGCCGGATTATCGGCAAACTGCGCCAGCAGCGCGGAAAGTCGGGCGATATGGTTGCCCAGCGTCTGTTTATCATAACGCTGCTTATTGGCCAGCACCTCCAGAGACAGGCCACCGGCTTCATCCGGGAACAGCGCCAGCTCCAGGTCGTTGACCGGACCGGTCGCCAGGGTATGGGTTATCGCCTGTACGCCATCGATATCTAGCTGATAATCAAAAACTTTAATATTAAGCACCGGGCCAAACAGTGGTTCATCGCCCGCCGCCTTGCCGCTGTCGCGGACAATCTGTTCGGCATCATAGCGCTGATGGCGGCGCATTTTCCTCAACTGTCCGGCAAGACGCGCGGCCAGCTCCGGCAGCGTTTCCCCGGCGTCAATGGTGACTGCCAGCGGCAGAACGTTGAGCACCGGACCGGTGGCGGTGAGCGCCGCGGAGCCCATACGACGCATAAAAATAAAGCCTGCGGCATACTCCGTTCGGCTGCACAGCCGTCCCAGCCACAGGGCGGTCAGCGCCAGCGCCAGATCCGCGCGCTGGCACTGCGGCGCACTTGCCGCCAGCCGGCTAAAGACGCCGGCATCCGCCTCCAGCTTCATGCGCCAGATATCGCTGCTGGTCGCCCTTCCCGCTAGCGGCGCGTCCGACAGCGAGGCCGGGGACGGCAGCGCCTGACGCTGCGCCTGCCAGAACCGTTTGTCACGCTGCCAGGCGTCGCTGCCGTAATAGCGCTGGTACTCTTCCACCACCTCAGCAAAGGGCGTAAACGGCGAGGCGGGCGTATCTTCACCGCGCTGCCAGGCGCGATAAATTGCGGCGATCTGGCGGGTAATGGCCGGGAAGCTGAAGCCATCGACCAGCAAATGGTGGTAACGCTGATACCAGTACCAGCACTTATCCCCTACCCGCAGCAGCTGATGGCAGACCAGCGGATTACCGCCGTCCACCCGCAGATTCTGCCCGAGGTCGGCCTGCATCAGCGCCAACGCCGCGGCGTGCGGATCGCTCAACGCGCGCAGATCCCGACAGTCCGGCTCGGCAAAAATGCGATGTTCATCGACCCACTGCCAGGCTTCGCCGTTATCTTCACAAAAGCGCATGCTGAGGGTGTCGGCCTGCGACAGCCCGGTGATAATCGCCCGCCCGAGCAGGACCGGGTCAATATCGCCGCGCAGCTCAACATAGTGGGCGACGCTCCAGGCACCGGGCAGCGTCGAGAGGCGCTCCGCCATCCAGATCCCAGGCTGCGCCGCAACCAGCGGTAAACGTGTGGTCATTATCGGCTCCTCAGGACGCATGGTGGGCGGGGCTCAAGGTAGACCAGTTCGCCGCCAGCCAGGCGTTGCACGCCTCTAACGACTGCGGCGGGCACTCTACCGACCAGCCTTGCGGCAGCGCGCAGTGGCGCGGCCACAGGCTGTACTGCTGCTGCTCATTGCGCAGGATGTAAAACTGCCCTTGTGGATTGTCGAAGGGATTACTGAATTGCATGTCAAATTCCTCCTAAAGCGCGGTTTGCTACTCGTCACGGCATAAAGGCTGCCACAGCTGGATGAGCCCCGCCGTCAGCCCGCCGCGCCAGCACAGCGCATCATGCCCGCCGTCAACCTGACGCCAGAAAATCGTCTGCTGTTCCAGATGCGTCAGCAGCGCCTGGTTAGCGCGAAAAATGATCGGCTCGCGAATACCGGCTTCCAGCCAGATACGTAGCCCTTGCGGATGTAATTCGCCGCGGCTCAGGCGGTCAACCAGCAGGCCCGTCTGCGCGCCGCCGCGATGCGGCCACCAGTAGGAGCCGGACTGGCTGAGCACGCAGCCAAAGCGCTGGGGCCAGTAGAGGGCGGCGAACATCGACGCCAGTCCGCCAAAGCTCTGCCCCGCCACCACCGTGCGATCGGCGCGATCGCTAAAAGGCGCTAGCCGGTGAACCATTGGCAGCAGCTCTTCCTGTACCGCCAGCCAGAACGCGTCATTGCAGGGCAGCTCTGCGGCCCGGTGTGAGTTATCAATCGCGTCAATCAGCAGATAAACTGCCGGCGGCAGCCGTTTTTCGCGGGTTAGGCCCGCCAGCGGCGACCATACCGGCATGCTTTCGGCCCAGAACTGGCCGTCGAGCAGGATCGCCAACGGGCGCTGCTGCGGCTGCGCGTCGCCGGTGGCGTAAACCCATATTCGTCTGCGGTTACCGAGCCGCTGGCTGCGCCACTCAATGCAGATCGGAGGCTGATAAGGCTCATCGCGCAGCGCCCAGCCCGGCTGCTCAGGGGCTTCCGGCAGCTCCAGCGCGGAGACCGCGTGACCGCGCCCGCCCTTCCAGCTTTGCGGATTAAGTGGGTCGGCAATCGCCCGCGGCAGCAGCTTGCGCCAGCCTTCGCGCAGCAGCGCGCGGTCCGGGCTGTCGCCGTTAAAAAGCTGAGGAGAAAAATCGTCGTCGCGCGCGGAAGGGATAAAGCAGTAGCTGCCGCGCCAGGTGGGAGAAAGCGTGGTTTGCCAGCACCAGGCATCGGTGCCGGGAATGCGCTGCAGCGTTTGCGGCACGGCGTTTTTATGATGGTCAGTCACGCCGGTAATATAAATCCACACCCGCCGGGTTGCCGAAGAGGCTTCGTCGCCCGCCGGATCGCGCCACCAGAAGGTCACCCGATACGCGTCGTCCACGGCCTCTATTTGCGGACCGGAGATAGTGCGCCACCAGTCGTCGCATCCTGTCTTATGCATTCCTTTTCAACCCTATGTTTATCGTGACATTTATCAACAAACGCATTAATAAACGCAATATTTATTGATAATATTATTGATAACTATTTTCATTTGCAATAGCGTATTAGCGCGCTGTGGGAAGCGCGTCTTTCAAAAATAAACATGTCAGAGAGGGCTCATTTAGCCAGCGACGGAATGCCTTTGCCCTCTACCGGCACTATTGATTCCGCCTCCCCTCCCGACGGGAAGGGCCTTTGGGGAAGGCGGCGACGAAAAGCAGGAATGACAATGAATAACAGGATCAAATCCCTGGCCTTGCTGGTCAATCTGGGAATCTACGGGGCTGCCTTTCCGCTGAGCGCGGCGGAAACGGCCTCCGATAGCAAAGCCGCAGCCGCTGATGAAACCATGGTCGTCACCGCCGCCGAGCAGAACCTGCAGGCCCCCGGCGTTTCAACCATTACCGCGGACGAAATTCGTAAACGCCCGCCCGCCCGCGACGTGTCGGAAATTATTCGTACCATGCCCGGCGTTAACCTGACCGGCAACTCCACCAGCGGCCAGCGCGGCAACAATCGCCAGATTGATATTCGCGGCATGGGCCCGGAAAACACCCTGATCCTGATTGACGGCAAGCCCGTGACCAGCCGCAACTCCGTACGTCTGGGCTGGCGCGGCGAGCGCGATACCCGCGGCGATACCTCATGGGTACCGCCGGAGCTGATCGAACGTATTGAAGTCATTCGCGGCCCGGCGGCCGCGCGCTACGGCAACGGCGCGGCGGGCGGCGTGGTCAATATCATCACCAAGAAGAGCGACGGCGAATGGCACGGTTCATGGAATACCTACATGAACGCCCCGGAGCATAAAGACGAAGGCTCGACTAAACGCACCAACTTTAGCCTCAGTGGCCCGCTGGGCGGCGATTTCAGCTTCCGCCTGCTGGGCAACCTCGACAAAACCCAGGCCGATGCCTGGGATATCAACGACGGACATCAGTCCGAGCGTACCGGCGCCTATGCCAATACCATGCCTGCCGGGCGCGAAGGGGTGAAAAATAAGAACATTAACGGCGTCGTGCGCTGGGATTTCGCCCCGATGCAGTCGCTGGAGTTTGAATCCGGCTACAGCCGTCAGGGCAACCTCTACGCGGGCGATACGCAGAACACCAATACCAACGATCTGGTGAAAGAGAACTACGGTAAAGAGACGAACCGCCTCTATCGCCAGACTTACTCCGTCACCTGGAACGGCGGCTGGGATAACGGCGTGACCACCAGCAACTGGGCCCAGTACGAACGTACCCGTAACTCGCGTAAAGGCGAAGGTCTGGCGGGCGGCACGGAAGGTATCTTCAACAGCAACCAGTTCAGCGATATCGACCTCGCCGACGTGATGCTGCACAGCGAAGTCAACATTCCTCTGGATCTGGTGTTCAACCAGAACCTGACGCTGGGCACCGAGTGGAATCAGCAGCGGATGAAGGATCTGGCGTCAAATACCCAGACCTTTATGGGCGGCGATATCGACGGCTATGACAGCACCGGCCGTAGCCCGTACTCGAAGGCCGAGATCTTCTCCCTGTTTGCCGAAGATAACGTGGAGCTGACCGACACCACCATGCTGACGCCGGCGCTGCGTTTCGATCATCACACGATCGTCGGCAACAACTGGAGCCCGTCGCTGAACCTGTCTCAGGGTCTGTGGGATGACTTCACGTTAAAAATGGGCATCGCCCGCGCCTACAAAGCGCCGAGCCTGTACCAAACTAACCCGAACTATATTCTCTATAGTAAAGGCCAGGGCTGCTACGCCAGCGGTAACGGCACCGGTTGCTACATGATGGGTAACGATGACCTGAAAGCCGAAACCAGCATCAACAAAGAGATTGGCCTTGAGTTTAAGCGCGACGGCTGGCTGGCGGGGGTGACCTGGTTCCGCAACGACTACCGCGATAAAATCGAAGCGGGCTACGCGCCGATTGCAAAAACGTCGAAAGGTAACGTCAAAACCGATATCTATCAGTGGGAAAACGTGCCGAAAGCGGTGGTTGAAGGTCTGGAAGGCACCCTGAACGTGCCGGTCAGCGAAACGGTGAACTGGACCAATAACATCACTTATATGCTGCAAAGTAAAAACAAGGAAACCGGCGATCGTCTGTCGATTATTCCGGAATACACCTTGAACTCTACCCTGAGCTGGCAGATTCAGGAGGATATTTCCGTACAGTCGACCTTCACCTGGTACGGCAAGCAGCAGCCGAAGAAATATAACTACAAAGGTCAACCGGCGGAGGGTTCTGAAACGGACGAAGTCAGCCCGTACAGCATCGTTGGCCTGAGCGCCACCTGGGATGTGACCAAAAACGTCAGCCTGACCGGCGGCGTGGATAACGTCTTCGACAAGCGCCACTGGCGCGCGGGTAATGCGCAAACCACCGGTAGCCTGACCGATGTTTCTTATATGGCTGGCGCGGGCGCCAATACCTATAACGAATCAGGCCGCACCTGGTATATGAGCGTCAATACCCACTTCTGATTGTCTACCGTTCCCCCGCCCTCTTCCCATAGAGGGCGGAAGGGAGAATCTGTTAACATCGCCTGATGCACATCCAACACTCGATCATTCAACTTGCCGGTCACTCGCTGCAGCGGGTGGATTTCGACCCGTTGACCTTCCAGCCTGAAGACCTCCTCTGGCTCCCGCATCATGCCCGGTTAAGCGGCTGCGTCCGCAAGCGGCAGTCCGAGCATCTCGCCGGGCGTATCGCCGCGGTTTACGCGCTGCGGGAAGTGGGTGAAAAAGAGGTGCCTGCCATTGGTGACCAACGCCAGCCCCTGTGGCCCGCGCCGTGGTACGGCAGCATCAGCCACTGCGAACGCAGCGCGCTGGCGGTTGTCTCCGCCGGGCCGGTCGGCGTTGATATCGAACGAGTCATGGTGCCTTCGCTGGCGGCGGAACTGGAAAGCAGCATCATCAATAGCGCGGAAAAAAGACGGCTGGACGCCAGCGGCCTGCCGCCTGAGCTGGCGCTGACGCTGGCGTTTTCGGCAAAAGAGAGCGCGTTTAAGGCCAGCCATTCGGCGATCCAGGCCAGGATAGGTTTCAGCGACTTTGAGGTTACATATATAAAGGAAGGAAACCTGCGGCTTCGGCTCTCCGCCGGGGAGTATCAGCTACAGTGGATTAAGGCAGGGGACTGCGTCATCACGCTCTGCGCGCCATAAAAGACGCGCCGCTGCGACAACCGGAGACGGATGGCAACCCGCTTTCAGCACCATACCCGCATTTCTGCCGGGCGGCGGCTACCGCCTTGCCCGGCCTACGAATACCGCGCTATCCTCTCGCTGCACATTTGTTGCAGGCCCGGTATCACCGGGCACGCGCTTGCCACTCGCTGATATCAGCGCATTTTCTGCGCCAGTTCGGCGACGGATGCGGCATCGAAACCGTGATGTTTACGCAGCCAGCCGCGGTCCGCCGCCGCCGCATACTCGCCATCCGGGATCCCCAGACGTTTGAGGGGGATTCCCGCGCCGGCTTCGGCCAGCACTTCCGCCACCAGGCTCCCAAGGCCGCCGTTGACGTTATGCTCCTCCACCGTAATCACCGTCTTGCACGGCTTCAGGGCCGCCAGCAGCGCGGCGGTATCGCAAGGGCGAATAGACGGCACGCTCACCACTTTGGCCTGAATCCCCGCATCGGCCAGCATCTGCGCGGCATCGACGATTTCGTGCACCGTCGATCCGGTAGCGACCAGCGCGATATCCTCGCCTTCCCGCAACGTGATGACCGCTCCCGGCACAAAGCGATAGCTTTCGTCATACAGTTCCGGCAGCGCCTTACCGTCAAGACGAACATAGACCGGCCCCTGATAGCCGATGGCGTAATCGATAATCTGTCGACATTCGCGCGGCGAAGACGGGGCGAAAATCTGGATATTGCCGAAGCCGCGCATCACCGCCAGGTCGTCAATCGCGTGATGGGTGCTGGCCAGCGGTCCGTAACTGGCGCCGGCGTTAAGGCCAAATAGCTTAACGTTGGTGTTGTTGTAGCAAACGTCGACCTTAATCTGCTCATTAGCGCGGGAAATCAGGAACGGCGCGGCGTTACAGGTGACCGCCACTTTCCCCCCCAGCGCCAGACCCGCCGCCGTCCCGACCATGCTCTGCTCGGCGATGCCCACGTTCACCAGACGACCGGGGAACTGCTTAATAAACGGCGCGATTTTGGCCGTTGAGGTGGAGTCAGCGACGACCGGCACCAGATCGACGCCGCGGTCAACCGCATCAATAAAGGCCTGAACCATCACGCTCGCCAGGTGTTCTGCATTACTCATCTTTCAGTTCCTCCAGTGCCAGTGCAATCTCTTCGCCTTTCGGTACCCGGTGGTGCCACTCCGGGCGCCCCTGGATAAAGGAAATACCGGCGCCTTTCGTGGTGTTGGCGATAACGACGTTCGGTTTACCTTCCTGCTTCAGCCCTTCCAGGGTCGCGACAACCGAGGCCATGTCGTTGCCCTGGCATTCGGTGACCGTCATCCCGAAGGCCTTCCATTTGTCGGCCAGCGGATCGGTATTCATAATTTCGCGCGTCGGCCCCGCCAGCTGGAGATTGTTCTTGTCATTAATAATGATCAGATTATCAAGGCCGTAGTGCGCCGCGGCTAGCGCCGCTTCCCAGTTACTGCCCTCCGCCAGTTCGCCATCGCCGGTAATTAAAAAGATGCGGCGGGAGCTGTTGCTTTTTTTCGCCGCCAGCGCCAGCCCCACCGCAACAGGCAAACCGTGGCCCAGCGCGCCGGTGTTGAGCTCAATGCCCGGCGTTTTCTGACGAACCGGATGACCGGGAAGATGGGAATTGGCATGCTGATAGGTGTCCAGCCAGTCAACCGGGAAGAAGCCCGCCTCGGCCAGCACGCAGTAGTAGCAGCCCACCGCATGGCCTTTCGACTGGATGTAAATATCGCGCTGATCGTCAGCAAGACGCTCCGGCGCGACGTTCAGAATGCGGAAATAGAGCGCGGTGAGCAGTTCAACCTGCGACAGGTCGGCGCCGGTGTGCCCGCCCGCAGGGCTGTTGGCGTTCAATCTGACGATATGGCGACGTACGGCGCGGGCTTTGCGCTCGAGTGCCTGGACATCATAGCTATAGGGATTCATTTAATACCTCTGAATTTATTTTCAACTTGGAATATTTATTCCGTCAGGGACTAAAAAAACCAGACATCCCCAGGCAACGCATCGTAAGACTTACGCCGCTGCATCATACTCAGGAACATTCTGCCTCCTTACCACCGGGCGTAACGTCACCCGGACACTTTTCAGTTGACCTGAAATCGCTATGAATATATATTCACTAACGACTCTTTATTCAATTATGCGGCTACTGTTCTGTTTTTGTCCATCGCTGATTTTGAGGATTGGCGAAAGTTAGATATCCATCACACTTAACTGTCTTTTCTTTTCGCGTATGATAATGAGCTCTAACATAATGGCTGCACGTAAATGATTTTCGGGGAAATATATGGCTAAGCAGGATGAACAACGGCTATTAGTTAAGATTGCCACGCTCTACTATCTTGAAGGACGAAAGCAGTCCGATATCGCTCAACTTCTCTCGCTTTCTCAGTCATTTATCTCCCGAGCGATCGCCCGCTGCCAAAAAGAGGGCGTGGTCAAAATCAGCGTTGTTCAGCCATCGAATATTTTCCTCAATCTTGAAAAAGGCCTCGAGGATCGCTACGGAATTAAACAGGCCATCGTCGTGGATACCGAAGACGACGCCAACGATCACACCATCAAGCGCGCCATCGGTTCCGCCGCCGCCCACTATCTGGAAACGCGATTGCGGCCGAAAGATCTGATCGGCGTCTCTTCATGGAGTTCGACTATCCGCGCAATGGTTGATGAGGTTCACGCGCAAAACCTGAAGGCCAACGGCGTGATTCAACTGCTTGGCGGCGTGGGCCCAAATGGTAACGTGCAGGCGACTATCCTGACCCAGACCCTGGCGCAGCATCTGAACTGTGAAGCCTGGCTACTCCCTTCCCAGAGCATTGAAGGCTCCACTGAGGAGAAAAATCGCCTCGTGGCCAGCAAAGATGTCGCCGACGTCATTGCCCGCTTCGACGAAGTCGATATCGCCATCGTCGGAATTGGCATCCTTGAGCCTTCGCAGCTGCTCAAAACTTCCGGTAACTACTATCACGAAGATATGCTCCAGGTGCTGGCGGAACGCGGCGCCGTGGGCGACATTTGCCTGCACTACTACGATAAAAACGGCAAGGCGGTGTTGCGCGATGATGAAGATCCTGTGATCGGCATGGCGCTGGAGAAGGTGAAGAAGTGCCCTAACGTGGTGGCCCTTGCCGGTGGCAGCGAGAAGGTGGCGGCTATCAAAGGCGCGCTTTCGGGCGGTTATATCGATGTTCTGATCACCGATTATCCAACGGCCAGGCTGCTTATCGCCGGGTAATTTCCTCACTCAAACACTTTCCCACAGCCTTTACGCTCTCCTTCAGGCGTAAAGGCTTAGGCAATAAATTTTTATATTTCAATCGTATATAACCATCCAACCGCGCTCTTTTCCTCCGACATCCGGAAGCTTCACCAAACGGATAAGTGTGATTGCCAGCACAATTGATAACTTTTCCGGTAGCCCGACGGGAAGTTTCTGGCTAAGGTAACAAATAAATAATCACTATCGAATATATATTCAGTGATTAAAAAAGTGAAAACGAATTGTCACATCATGGCCTGCTAAGAAGCAATGCGATAAAGAGGAATACCGACTTCCCCCTCCGCGCCAGGACGAAGTGTGACTCAGGAGACTACCTAATGCAGGCAACACGTAAAGAGTTCATCATTGCGCTGGACGAAGGCACCACCAATGCCAAAGCCGTCGTACTCGATAGCCGCGGCCAGGTCGTGGTGAAATTCTCTCAGCCGCTGGCGATCCAGACGCCGCGTGAAGGCTGGGTCGAGCAGTCGGGAGAAGTCCTGGTTGACGCTTCGCTGGCGGTTATCGCGAAAGCGGTAGCGCACGTTGGCGCAGAAAACGTCGCGGCATTAGCCATCAGCAACCAGCGCGAGACCGCGATCGGCTGGTATCGCCAGAGCGGTAAGCCAATTAACGCCGCGATCACCTGGCAGTGCAGCCGCAGCGCCGCGTTTTGCGATGAACTGCGCCACAGCGATAAAGAGCAGCAAATCAAGGCCGTGACCGGCCTGCCGATCGCGCCTCTGTTTTCGGCCTCGAAAATGCGCTGGCTGCTGGAATCTCTTCATGAGGGGCGCGCGCTGGCTGAGCGCGGAGAAATCTGCCTCGGCACTATCGACAGCTGGCTGCTGTGGAACTTAACCCAGGGCGATGCGTTCTACTGCGATTACTCCAATGCCGCGCGTACCCAGCTGCTGAACCTGCAAACCGGCCAGTGGGACGACGACATGTTGGCGCTGTTCCAGATCCCGCGCGCCGCGCTGCCGGAGATCAAGCCCTCCAGCGGATTGTTTGGCTATACCCGGGGGTTGAACGCTATCCCAGACGGTATTCCGGTGATGGCGATGGTCGGGGATTCCCACGCCGCGCTGTTTGGCCACGCGCTGGGCGAACTCGGCTGCGTGAAAGCCACCTACGGTACGGGGTCATCGGTGATGGCGCCGGTAAAATCCGCACAGTGCGATATCGACGCGCTGGCCACCACCATCGCCTGGCACGACGGCGACAGCATCACCTACGGACTCGAAGGTAATATTCCGCATACCGGCGATGCCGTAGCGTGGATGGCGGACAGCACCGGCTTGAGCGAACTTTCCGATGCTGAACTGGCGCATGAACTCAACACCCTGCCCGCCTCCGTGGACTCCACGCTGGGCGTCTATTTTGTACCGGCGTTAACCGGCCTGGGCGCCCCGTGGTGGGATGACAGCGCCCGCGGCGTGATTTGCGGCCTGAGCCGCGGCGTCAAGCGCGCCCATCTGATTCGCGCCGCGCTGGAATCCATTACCTATCAAATTGCCGATGTTGTGGTGGCGATGCGCCAGCAGGACGACTTCCACTTAACGGCGCTGATGGTCGACGGCGGCCCGACTAAGAACGACTGGTTAATGCAGTATCAGGCTGACCTGCTTGGCTGCCCGGTGATGCGCAGCGACGTTGCCGAGCTGTCGGCGATTGGCGCGGCCCTCCTTGCGCGCAAGGCCCTGAATCCGGGAACGGTCACCGACCTGAAAGCCTTTTTAACCGAACACAGCGAATTTATCCCCGATATGGCCCGCCACCAGCGCCTGCAGAAGAGATGGCAGGAGTGGCGCCATGCGGTGAACAGAACATTATGGAAACCGGCAACGTCCGCCTGACGCCCACCAGGGAATCGAACGCGTGACGCACCTTAGAGCCTATTCCCGTAGGCGTTATTGGCGCAGGCAGTTTGAATACGGACAGCGCTTCGATCCCGGAGCGTACACGTAGTACGTGAGGATTAACTCGCGATGCTCGCCCTCCGGGCCGCCCTGAAGGGCGTTCAAAATGGCCAGTAAAATAGCCCTAATGGATAGGCTCTTAATTATCAACAAAAGGAGACCCCCGGCCCATAAACTCGATTTGCAGGCCTTACGTTGTTTCACCGTACCCGACAATAACAACCAAGAGAGAAAATTGTCATGAAATTACGTTTAACGCTTTTAACCGCAGCCACCCTGACCGCCTTTTCTTTCGCTGCCCAGGCGGCAGAAAAAGGCACCATTATGATCATGGTTAACTCGCTGGATAACCCCTATTACGCCTCTGAAGCCAAGGGCGCCAGCGAAAAAGCCAAAGAGCTGGGCTACCAGACCACCATTTTGTCGCATGGCGAAGATGTCAAAAAACAGAATGAGCTGATCGATACCGCCATCGGTAAAAAAGTTCAGGGCATTATTCTGGATAACGCCGATTCCACCGCCAGCGTCGCCGCCATTGAAAAAGCGAAGAAAGCGGGTATTCCGGTGGTTTTAATCAATCGCGAAATTCCTGTCGATGATATCGCGCTGGAGCAAATTACCCACAATAACTTCCAGGCCGGTTCTGAAGTCGCCAACGTATTTGTCGAGAAAATGGCGGAAAAAGGAAAATATGCCGAACTGACCTGTAACCTTGCAGATAATAACTGCGTGACCCGCTCTAAATCTTTCCACCAGGTGATTGACCAGTACCCGGATATGGTCAGCGTCGCTAAACAGGACGCGAAGGGCACCTTAATCGACGGCAAGCGCATTATGGACAGTATTCTGCAGGCGCACCCCGATGTTAAAGGCGTAATTTGCGGCAACGGTCCCGTTGCTCTTGGCGCCATTGCCGCGCTGAAAGCGGCGAATCGTAACGATGTGGTGGTGGTCGGTATCGATGGCAGCAACGATGAACGCGACGCGGTAAAAGCCGGCACCCTGCAGGCCACCGTGATGCTTCAGGCACAGGCCATCGCCGCTCAGGGGGTGACCGACCTCGATAACTACCTGCAAAAAGGTGAAAAACCGGCCAAGCAGCGCGTGATGTTCCGCGGCATTCTGATTACTCAGGACAATGCAGACAAAGTGCAGGACTTCAATATCAAATCCTGATTTCGGGTTGTTGCGCCCCGTCCGGGGCGCACAGGAGCGTATTATGTATAAAAAAATCTCGCTGATGCTGGTCGTTCTCGCGCTCGGAGGCTGTCGTATCGTCTCTCAGCAGGAGCTGGCCGATCTTAAATCTCCGCCCAATCCGCATATGGCGGATATCGATCGGACATGGCAAGACCAGCTGGTTCCCCAGGTTGTGGCTAAAGCTCGCCCCGTTGCCGAGCTTATGACCGCCCTGCGCGCGGCGAAAGATATTGATAGCGCCTGCAAAGCGTTAGGCTATCGCGCTCAGGACGAAAACCCCTGCGTGTTTTACGTCAAAGTCGAAGGCAATATCAGCAAAATTGATTCCGCTTCGCGCAGCGGAAAAATGACGATTGAGGATACCCACGGCGGCAACGTGGTGGTGCAAATTGGCCCGACGCTGCGCGGCACATTATTACGCGACGGCTATCAGGGCTCCAGCTATCAGGACTTTAACGATCAGGTGCTGTTTGGCGAATATAGCCGGAAGATTAACGAACACGCGGTAAAAATGATCCAGACGGCGCAAGTGAAAACCGGCGAAGCGGTACAGGTGTACGGCGTGTTCTCGGCCTGGGATATTCCACAGAACATTCCTGATATTACGCCAGCAAAAATTGTTCGTTTGGGAGGACAATAACATGCAGCGGCAAGAACTCGTCAATTCCCAACCAGTCGACTCTGAAGTTATTATCGAAACCCGCGAATTATCCCGTGTTTATCCGGGCGTCGTCGCCTTAGATAACGTGAATTACCGGGTCTATCGAAATAAAGTAAACGTTCTGATCGGTGAAAATGGTGCGGGTAAATCCACCATGATGAAAATGCTTGCTGGCGTTGAAACACCCTCGTCCGGTCAAATTATTCTTGATGGCGCTCCGGTGACCCTTAGCTCGACGCACCAGGCGGAAAAGCAGGGAATCAGCATCATATTTCAGGAGTTAAATTTATTCCCGAATATGAACGTCATGGATAATATTTTTATGGCTAACGAATTCTTTCAAAAAGGGAAAATTAACGAAAAATATCAATATGAGTTAGCCAAATCATTACTGGAAAGGCTGGAGCTTGATGTCGATCCCTACACCCAACTCGGCGAATTAGGCATCGGCCATCAGCAACTGGTAGAAATTGCGCGCGCGCTTTCAAAAGACACCCGGGTATTAATTATGGATGAACCCACTTCCGCGCTCAGCCAGTCGGAAGTCAAAATCCTGTTTAACGTCATTGAGCAGCTTAAACGTCGCGGCGTCACCATCATCTATATTTCCCACCGTCTGGAAGAGCTAATGGAAATTGGCGACCACATCACCATTTTCCGCGACGGGCGCTTTATCAGCGAGCGCGAGGTCAGCGACGCCAGTATTCCGTGGATTATCGAACAGATGGTCGGCGATAAGAAAAAACATTTCGACTACCGGCCGGCGCCGAAAGGCGAAGCGGTGCTTGCGGTTGAAGGTCTGACGGCGCTTCATTCCAGCGGCGGCTATAAGCTCAACGATGTGACCTTTACCTTAAGTAAGGGAGAGGTGATCGGCATCTATGGCCTGCTCGGCGCCGGACGCACGGAGCTGTTTAAAGGCCTGGTCGGTCTGATGCCCTGCCAGAGCGGGAACGTCCATCTCAACGGCGAAAATATCGACAAGGCGCCGTTCCAGGCGCGGCTTAAAAAAGGGCTGGCGCTGGTGCCCGAAGACCGTCAGGGCGAAGGCGTGGTGCAGATGATGTCGATTCAATCGAATATGACCCTCTCTGATTTCAGCCTGCAGGGCTTTCGCCGGGCGTGGAAGTGGCTCAATCCGCAGAAAGAAATCGCCTGCGTCAAAGAGATGATTCGCGAACTGGCGATCAAGGTCAGCGACCCCGATCTGCCTATCACCTCGCTCAGCGGCGGCAACCAACAAAAAGTGGTGCTCGGCAAAGCGCTGATGACGAAGCCGGAGGTGGTGTTTCTCGACGAGCCCACTCGCGGTATCGACGTCGGCGCGAAAACCGACGTATATCACCTGATCGGCAAAATGGCCCAGCAGGGTCTGGCAGTGATGTTCTCTTCATCGGAGCTGGATGAAGTGATGGCGCTGGCGGATCGCATCCTGGTCATGGCCGACGGCCGGATTACTGCCGATTTACCGCGTCATGCGGTGACCCGCGAAAAATTAATCGCGGCTTCAACACCTCAAGATTAATCAGGCTGGAACCCATCATGAACCAGAAATATATGATTTATATGTACCTGCTGAAGGCCAGAACGTTTATCGCTCTGCTGCTGGTTATCGCGTTCTTCAGCGTGATGGTACCGAATTTCCTGACCACATCTAACCTGCTGATTATGACCCAGCACGTGGCCATCACCGGCCTGCTGGCCATCGGCATGACGCTGGTTATCCTGACGGGCGGTATCGACCTCTCCGTCGGCGCCGTCGCCGGCATCTGCGGCATGGTGGCCGGGGCGCTGTTAACCAGCGGCCTGCCCTTATGGAACGGCAGCGTTATCTTCTTCAACGTACCGGAAGTGATCCTCTGCGTGGCGCTCTTCGGCGTGCTGGTCGGCTTTGTGAACGGCGCGGTCATCACCCGCTTCGGCGTTGCGCCCTTTATCTGCACCCTGGGCATGATGTATGTCGCCAGAGGCTCGGCGCTCTTGTTCAACGACGGCAGCACCTACCCGAACCTTAACGGCATGGAAGCGCTGGGCAACACCGGTTTTTCCACCCTCGGATCCGGGACGCTGATGGGCATTTATCTGCCAATCTGGCTGATGATCGGCTTCCTGCTGCTGGGCTACTGGCTGACCACCAAAACCCCGCTGGGCCGCTATATCTATGCCATCGGCGGTAACGAATCCGCCGCTCGTCTGGCCGGCGTGCCTATCGTTAAGGCAAAAATCTTCGTCTACGCCTTCTCCGGCCTGTGCTCGGCGTTCGTCGGCCTTATCGTCGCCTCCCAGCTACAAACCGCGCACCCGATGACCGGCAATATGTTCGAAATGGATGCCATCGGCGCCACCGTGCTCGGCGGAACCGCGCTGGCGGGCGGTCGCGGTCGGGTGACCGGCTCAATCATCGGCGCGTTCGTCATCGTCTTCCTCGCCGACGGCATGGTGATGATGGGCGTCAGCGACTTCTGGCAGATGGTCATTAAGGGCGTGGTTATCGTCACCGCCGTCGTCGTCGACCAGTTCCAGCAAAAACTGCAGAACAAAGTCATCCTGATGCGTCGTCATGAGGAGAAGCTGGCTGCGGCAGGAGCCACCAGTTAATCACGTCTTTATTACCCCGCCGGACGCTCTGCCGCCCGGCCTCTATAAGGGATGAAAAATATGCAAAGAAATTTCACAAATAAAACGGTGGTTATCACCGGGGCCTGCCGCGGAATTGGCGCCGGTATTGCCGAGCGCTTTGCTCGCGACGGCGCGAATCTGGTGATGGTCTCTAACGCCGAGCGCGTCCACGAAACGGCGGAAACCTTACGCCAGCGCTATCAGGCCGATATCCTGTCGTTACAGGTTGATGTCACCGATGAAGCGCAGGTGCAGTCGCTGTACGAGCAGGCGGCGGCACGTTTCGGCGCCATCGACGTCTCTATCCAGAACGCGGGGGTGATCACCATCGACTATTACGATCGCATGCCAAAAGCCGACTTTGAAAAAGTGCTGGCAGTTAACACCACCGGCGTCTGGCTGTGCTGCCGCGAGGCCGCCAAATATATGGTCAAACAGAACCACGGCAGCCTGATCAACACCTCTTCCGGCCAGGGCCGCCAGGGGTTTATCTACACCCCGCACTATGCCGCCAGCAAAATGGGCGTGATCGGCATCACCCAGAGCCTGGCCCACGAGCTGGCGCCGTGGAATATCACCGTCAACGCCTTCTGTCCGGGCATTATCGAGAGCGAGATGTGGGACTACAACGATCGCGTCTGGGGCGAAATCCTCAGCACCGAGCAGAAGCGCTACGGTAAAGGCGAGCTGATGGCGGAGTGGGTCGAAGGCATTCCGATGAAGCGCGCCGGCAAACCGGAAGACGTTGCCGGGCTGGTGGCATTCCTGGCTTCCGATGATGCGCGTTATCTCACCGGGCAGACCATCAATATCGACGGCGGCTTGATTATGTCGTAGTTGGGCTGTTTCCTCGGGTTGCGGCTGACGCCTTACCCGGGCTACAGATCGGCACGGTTTGGTCACCTGGCGTGCCGCAGGATATTTATTCAGAGAGTGATAACTATGATCGCAAAAGATTTTGCCCAACAGCTATTTAATCTGCAGGACCGCGTGGCCTTTGTAACCGGCGCGGGCAGCGGCATCGGCCAAATGATTGCTTACGGACTCGCCAGCGCGGGCGCTCGGGTCGTCTGCTTCGATCTCCGCGAAGATGGCGGCCTTGCCGAAACCGTAAAAAATATCGAAGCCATCGGCGGCGAGGCCTGTTTCTACACCGGCGATGTGCGCCAGCTTAGCGACTTACGCGCTGGGGTGGCGTTGGCAAAAAGCCGCTTTGGCCGCCTTGATATCGCCGTCAACGCCGCCGGTATCGCCAACGCCAATCCGGCGCTGGAGATGGAAACCGAGCAGTGGCAGCGGGTGATCGATATTAACCTCACCGGCGTATGGAACTCCTGTAAAGCGGAAGCCGAACTGATGCAGGAAACGGGCGGCGGTTCGATTATTAATATCGCCTCGATGTCCGGCATTATCGTTAACCGCGGCCTCGATCAGGCCCATTACAACTGCTCCAAGGCGGGCGTGATCCACCTGTCAAAAAGCCTGGCGATGGAGTGGATTGGCAAAGGGATTCGGGTCAACTCCATCAGCCCCGGCTATACCGCCACGCCGATGAACACCCGGCCTGAGATGGTTCATCAGACTCGCGAATTCGAAAGCCAGACGCCGATCCAGCGTATGGCGAAGGTTGAGGAGATGGCCGGCCCGGCGCTGTTCCTCGCCAGCGATGCCGCATCGTTCTGTACCGGCGTTGACCTGGTGGTTGATGGTGGTTTTGTCTGCTGGTAGAACGGACCGAATACCGGTATGGATGTCAATATACTGGCAGCGACCGGCGAAGCAGTATGCAGGGTGGCGGCGCGATTGTTTTAACCGGTCGATGTTCTCTCGCCGTCCATCCTGCCCCATAAGCAGAAAAAAGGTGCCTTAAGGTGCCTTACCCAGCCTGCGGATAAGCGGGGATAGCTCCCCGCATACCGGCTACTTCTTCGTTTCGTAAGCGAGAACGGCCTTAAACTCCATACTACGTTCTTTGATGCTCAGCTCGCACAGCGAGTCGCGCCCCATTAACGTCAATCCCAGCGCTGTCAGACACAGCACGATGATTGCCACCAGGGCGTATTTTGTCAGCATCTCGTTGCCTCCATGCGAAGAAGAGGCTACTATCCAGCGTGCTAGGTTTGGATTGTAGGCCTCAGGTTGATGGGAACATCTCCTGAGGCTTCGTCTTTCTGAATCCTCACCTAAGCCTGAACGCAGAAAGCCTCAGGCACCCGCCGTCATCATACGCTTCCCTGCGCAATTCACTGTATATTTAACCAGCTAAATCCCTTTTTCAGAAAACGTTTAGACGGCCTACTTTCCGGGGAAGGTCACGCTGTTGCCCGGCGCTTCGCGATGCAGGTGAATAAAGTTCAAATGACGCTCGTACTGGTCAAGAATATCGGTAATGACCTGTTCTTTGCTGTAGTCCATCAGGTCGTTGCCCTGACTCCCTTCCAGCAGGAAGGTCTCCAGACGATAGTAGGTCGACTTCCCGCTGCGCGCCCGGTAGGTAAAGCCGGGAATGGCGTACTGCTGCGGCCAGATCTGATAAACAAAGTTCTGCTCATCGCCCATATGCACCAGCAGGTCAAGATGGCCAAGGCTGTCTCCCTCTTCCGGCGGCAGGCTTTTCAGCTCGACGTAAGCGCCGCGCAGCTTCAGCTCCTGCGCCACCTCTTCCATCGCCGGGAAGCACACCGTCTCCATCATCTGGCGGGTATAGCGCGTGCCGGGGTAGTTCATCAGCCGCGACAGGCGCTTCTTCCAGCTCAGGCGATCCTGCACGCCGAGCGGTCGCGGGGCGGTGTCGCGGTTGGCGCTCTCGCGGCGATAATCCTCAACCTTCAGCGACTTATATAACCCCGCCATCACGAAGAAGATCACGAAGCTAAACGGCAGCCCCATAATCACCGTTGCGTTCTGCAGGGCGGAAATGCCGTTAGTCATCAGCATCCCCAGGGTCAGCAGGCCGATAACCACCGACCAGAAGATGCGCAGCCAGTTTGGCGCATCGCTGTTGATATCCTTCAGCTTCGAGGTGAAGTTACCCAGCACCAGCGCCCCGGAATCCGCGGAGGTCACATAGAACAGCAGGCCGGTAATGGTTGCCACCGAAGCGCTAAAGGTAAACGCCGGATACTGCGCCAGCAGGTTATAGAAGCCGCGCTCCGGGTGGGCGACCGCCTCGGCGGCGAAGGCCGCGTTGCCGTGGATGATTTCATACAGCGCGCTATTGCCGAACACCGACAGCCACAGCAGGGTAAAGGTGAACGGGATAATCAGCGTTCCCACCACAAACTGACGAATGGTGCGTCCACGTGAAATACGCGCCAGGAACAGGCCGACAAACGGCGACCACGCCACCCACCACGCCCAGAAGAACAGGGTCCAGTTATTCATCCACTCTACCGGCCGATCGAAGGCGAAGCTATTAAGGGTCATGCCCATAAAACGATTCACATAGTCGCCAACGTTGAGCACCAGCGCGTTGAGCAGAAACTCGGTGTCGCCCATAAACAGGATGAACAGGATCAGCCCGAGGGCCAGCACCACGTTAAGCTCGGAAAGAATACGGATGCCTTTATCCACCCCAGAGGTCACCGAGATAGTGGCGATGATCACCGACAGTACGATCAGCGCCGCTTTCGCCCCCAGCGAATCCGGAATATCAAACAGCACGTTGAGGCCGTAGTTTAGCTGCACCACACCAATCCCGAGGGTGGTGGCGATACCGAAGATGGTGCCAATAACGGCGGCGATATCCACGCTGTGGCCAATCGGACCATTAATCTTCTTGCCGAAGATCGGATAGAGCGCGGAGCGGATGGTCAGGGGTAAATTATAACGATAGCTAAAGTATCCCAGCGCCATCCCCATCAGGGCATACATCGACCATCCGGTCAGCCCGTAGTGAAACAGCGTCCACACCATCGCCTGGCGCGCCGCCTCCATGGTCTGCCCCGCCCCTTCCGGCGGCTGCATATACTGGGTCACCGGCTCGGCGACGGAGAAGAACATCAGGTCGATGCCGATACCGGCGGCGAACAGCATTGCCGCCCAGCTGAGCATGCTAAATTCCGGCTTCGAGTGTTCCGGCCCGAGCTTCACCGAACCGAAACGCGAGCAGGCGATGCACACCACAAACACAATATAGAGCGTCGCGGCCAGCAAATAGTACCAGCCGAAGGTGCGGGAAACCCAGTTCAGGGTACGGCCAATCCAGGCCGCGGAAAAATCGCTGAAGAAAAGAGTCATCAGGGAAAACAACAAAATCAGTCCGGCGGAAGTGTAAAAAACCACCGGATTGATTTTGTCCTTTTCTCTGCTCGGTGAAAGGTCTGTCATCCATTCTCCTTACTGTTTTTGCAACTATTAAAACAAAAATCCGCAACAATTAAGACACATTTTATATTGAACGTCCAATCAAAAACCGCTTTAATAGATAAACAAAGCTGATGAATGGAGTCTACGAAATGCCCAAACTGGGGATGCAACCGATACGGCAGCGGCAGCTGATTGACGCCACCCTGGCCGCCATCAATGAAGTGGGAATGCACGATGCCACCGTCGCGCAGATCGCCCGACGGGCTGGCGTATCGACCGGCATCATCAGCCACTATTTCAAGGATAAGAACGGGTTGCTGGAAGCGACGATGCGCGATATCACCGGCCAGCTGCGCCAGGCGGTATTGAGCCGCCTGCACGCCCTGCCCGACGCCGGCCCGCAGGAACGCCTACGCGCCATCGTGGCGGGCAACTTCGACGACAGCCAGATAAGCAGCGCGGCGATGAAAGCCTGGCTCGCCTTTTGGGCCAGCAGCATGCATCAGCCGATGCTCTATCGCCTGCAGCAGGTCAGCAGCCGACGACTGCTGTCGAATATCGTCTATGAATTCCAGCGCGCCCTGCCGCGCGAAGAGGCGCAGGAGGCCGGATACGGTCTCGCCGCGCTGATCGACGGGCTGTGGCTACGCGCGGCGCTGAGCGGTAAACCGCTGGATAAAGCCCGCGCCGAAACGCTCGCCGAGCACTTCATCAGCCAATACCTGCCACCGACTTCTCAATAATGGAGGACCCATGTCCCGAATGGCCGAACAGCAGCTTTACATCGACGGTGGTTATGTATCCGCCACCAGCGGTAAAACCTTCGAGACGATTAACCCCGCCAACGGGGAAGTGCTGGCGACCGTCCAGGCCGCCGGGCGCGAAGATGTCGACCGGGCGGTAAAAAGCGCCCAAAAAGGGCAAAAAATCTGGGCGGCGATGAGCGCCATGGAACGTTCGCGCATTTTGCGTAAAGCGGTAGATATTCTGCGCGCTCGCAACGACGAACTGGCGCGTCTGGAAACCCTCGATACCGGCAAACCGCTGAGCGAAACCGCCGCCGTCGATATCGTCACCGGCGCGGATGTGCTGGAGTACTACGCGGGCCTGATCCCGGCGCTGGAAAGCAGCCAAATCCCGCTGCGCGACAGCGCATTTGTCTATACCCGCCGGGAACCGCTGGGCGTGGTCGCCGGGATCGGCGCCTGGAACTACCCGATCCAGATCGCCTTGTGGAAATCGGCCCCGGCGCTGGCGGCCGGTAACGCGATGATCTTCAAACCGAGTGAAGTTACCCCGCTCACCGCTCTGAAGCTGGCGGAGATCTACCGCGAAGCGGGCCTGCCGGCAGGCGTGTTTAATGTGCTACCGGGCACGGGCGCCGAAACCGGTCAGTATCTCACCGAGCACCCGGACATCGCCAAAATCTCCTTTACCGGCGGCGTCGCCAGCGGCAAAAAAGTGATGGCTAACGCCGCCGCTTCTTCACTGAAAGAAGTAACCATGGAGCTGGGCGGCAAATCACCGCTGATCGTCTGCGAAGACGCCAGCCTCGACCTCGCCGCCGACATCGCGATGATGGCTAACTTCTACAGTTCAGGCCAGGTCTGCACCAACGGCACCCGGGTATTCGTTCCGGCACGCCTGAAAGCGGCGTTTGAAGAGAAAATCCTCGCGCGCGTGGCGCGTATCCGCCCCGGCGATCTGTTCGCTGAAGGCACCAACTTCGGGCCGCTGGTGAGCTTTCCGCATCGCGATAACGTGCTGCGCTACATCGAGACCGGTAAGCAAGAAGGCGCGCGCCTGCTCTGCGGCGGCGAAGCGCTGAAAGGCGAAGGCTTCGACCACGGCGCGTGGGTCGCCCCGACGGTGTTTACCGACTGCGATGACCAGATGACCATCGTTCGCGAAGAGATCTTCGGCCCGGTGATGTCGATTCTGAGCTACGACGATGAAGAAGAGGCCCTCCGCCGCGCCAACGCCACCGAATATGGCCTCGCCGCCGGCGTCGTCACCCCGGATTTAAACCGCGCCCATCGCCTGATTCATCGGCTGGAGGCCGGGATCTGCTGGATCAACACCTGGGGCGAATCCCCGGCGGAGATGCCGGTCGGCGGCTACAAGCACTCCGGCATTGGCCGCGAAAACGGCGTGCAGACGCTGCACAGCTACACCCAGATAAAATCCATCCAGGTTGAGATGGGTCAGTTTCAATCCATATTTTAACCAGGAGGTCATTTTTGCAGTTTGACTACATTATTATTGGTGCCGGTTCCGCCGGCAACGTACTGGCGACACGACTGACGGAAGATCCCGATACCACCGTCCTGCTGCTGGAAGCGGGCGGCCCGGATTACCGTTTCGACTTCCGCACCCAGATGCCCGCCGCGCTGGCCTTTCCCCTCCAGGGTCGGCGCTATAACTGGGCCTACGAGACCGAGCCTGAACCGCATATGAACAATCGCCGCATGGAGTGCGGACGCGGAAAGGGCCTCGGCGGATCCTCGTTAATTAACGGCATGTGCTATATCCGCGGCAACGCCATGGATCTCGACAACTGGGCCTCGGCGCCGGGGCTGGAGCACTGGAGCTACCTCGACTGCCTGCCCTACTACCGCAAAGCGGAAACCCGCGATATCGGCGCCAACGACTACCACGGCGGCGACGGCCCGGTCAGCGTCACCACGCCAAAGCAGGGCAATAATCCGCTGTTCCACGCGATGATTGAAGCCGGCGTACAGGCCGGCTACCCCCGCACCGACGATCTCAACGGCTATCAGCAGGAAGGGTTTGGCCCGATGGATCGTACCGTGACGCCGCAGGGACGCCGCGCCAGTACCGCGCGCGGCTATCTCGACCAGGCCCGCGCGCGTCCCAATCTGACTATTCGCACCCACGCGCTGACCGATCATATTATTTTTGCCGGCAAGCGCGCCGTCGGCGTCGAATGGCTGGAGGGCGACAGCGCCGCACCGTCAAAAGCCACCGCCAATAAAGAAGTGCTGCTCTGCGCGGGCGCTATCGCCTCGCCGCAGATCCTGCAGCGCTCCGGCGTCGGCAACCCGGAACTGTTGCGCCAGTTCGATATTCCGCTGGTTCACGTCCTACCCGGCGTCGGCGAGAACCTGCAGGATCATCTGGAGATGTACCTGCAGTACGAATGTAAAGAGCCGGTGTCGCTCTACCCGGCGCTGCAGTGGTGGAATCAGCCGAAAATCGGCGCCGAGTGGCTGTTCGGCGGGACCGGCATTGGCGCCAGCAACCAGTTTGAAGCGGGCGGATTTATCCGCAGCCGCGAGGCGTTTGCGTGGCCGAATATTCAGTACCATTTCCTGCCGGTAGCGATTAACTACAACGGTTCAAACGCGGTAAAAGAGCACGGATTCCAGTGCCACGTCGGTTCCATGCGCTCCCCGAGCCGCGGGCACGTGCGTCTGAAATCGCGCGACCCGCACCAGCATCCGGCGATCCTGTTCAACTATATGTCGCATGAACAGGACTGGCAGGAGTTCCGCGACGCCATTCGCATCACCCGTGAAATCATGAGCCAGCCGGCGCTCGATAACTATCGCGGCCGGGAGATCAGTCCGGGCATTGAGTGCCAGAGCGATGCCGAACTGGATGAATTCGTGCGCAACCATGCGGAAACCGCCTTCCACCCCTGCGGTACCTGTAAAATGGGCTACGACGAGATGGCGGTGGTCGATGGCGAAGGTCGGGTTCACGGGCTGGAAGGCCTGCGCGTGGTCGACGCCTCGATTATGCCGCAGATTATTACCGGCAACCTTAACGCGACCACGATTATGATTGGCGAAAAAATGGCCGATGCCATTCGCGGCCGCCAGCCGCTGCCGCGCAGTACCGCGACTTATTATGTCGCCGGGGATGCGCCGGTTCGCCGCTAAACGATCTATGCCGGGTGGCGGCGTCGCCTCACCCGGCCTGACCGCGATTTTCCCGGATTGCGCTACGCTTATTCGGGCGACTCATCGCGCACGGCCTGAATTCAACGAAAATCTTCCAGCCGCTTTATCTGCCGTCCACCAGCATCAAAGTTCTCCGGCGCCAGCCACGCCCGCAGCGCCGCATCGCGCGCGGGCCATTCGCTATCGATAATCGACAGCATATCGCTATCGCGGGTGCGTCCTTTACGCACCATCCTCTGGCGAAGACGCCCTTCCCAGGTAAACCCCAGCCGATCGGCGGCGCGGCGGGAGGCGAGATTCATCGAGTCGCACTTCCACTCCAGCCGACGATAGCCGTGAGCAAAACCAT
The DNA here is from genome assembly GCF_015601345.1 of Klebsiella sp. BDA134-6. NCBI lineage: Bacteria > Pseudomonadati > Pseudomonadota > Gammaproteobacteria > Enterobacterales > Enterobacteriaceae > Klebsiella > Klebsiella sp. BDA134-6. The sequence continues at coordinate 1,590,603 of NZ_CP064784.1, read as the reverse complement.
TTTGCAGCAGCAGCCATACCGCCTCGGTCCCGAGCGGCGTATTTTTCATCGCCCGCGACCAGGTGACGTGGCCAATCTCCACCGTGCCCATCGCCCGTTCAATCGCCATATAGCTGACCAGCCCGACGGCCCGCTCGGCGTGCAGATCGATAACCGCATACGGTACCAGCCCGTCGTCCATGACCTTGCCGGTGATCCAGTGCGCCGTTGACTCCACGCTCTGCGGACAGTTGCTGGCCAGCCACGTCCAGTCGCTGTCATCGCCGAGGGCATAGGCAGCAAACAGATCCGCCGCGTGCCGCTCGGTATCCAGCGGCTCCAGCCGGCAAAAGCGGCCATTTAACGCCGTGCGGCGCAGAAGCCCCGCGCCCTGCCAGCCCGGCACGCGATCGTTGACCTGCTGACCAAATTCATTGATTTCCGGCACGCTTATCTCTCCCGTAGTGTTATCAGGTTGTTATATCAAGAAACCCGGATTGCAGGAAGATGCTGGCAGAATAAGCGACTGAGTTAAGATGGGATGAAAATCAGCCCCGCTTGCGCGAGGCTTAGCGGGGCTACGAGTGGATGGCCCGGTAAGGCGTTTACGCCGCGACCCGGGAAATCATCCTCTTACTTCGCCAGGCTCGCGAAGCGGGCGAATACCGCATCAAAAATCGCCAGCCCTTTTGTCACCTGTTCGGCGCTGATGGTGCACGGCGGCACCACGTGAATGCGATTTTCCACGACGAACGCCAGCAGGCCGGCTTCGGTCAACGCGCCTTTAATGGCCGCCATATCGGCCGCGCCCAGCGGCGTTTTATGTTCGCGGCTGCTGACCAGCTCCAGCGCCTGGAACAGACCGCGGCCGCGCACGTTGCCGATAATCGCGTGCTTCTCCGCCAGCGCTTCCAGCCCCGGACGCAGCACCTCATTGCCGATGGTCGCCGCGTTTTCCACCACCTTCTCTTCTTTCATCGCGTCAATGGTGGCGACAATCGCCGCCATCGCCAGCGGATGACCGGAATAGGTTAGCCCCCCGGCAAAGAAATGGTCATCAAAGTAGCGGGCGATCGGCTCGCTGATCAGCACGCCGCCGGCCGGGACGTAGCCGGCGTTAACCCCTTTAGCGAACGTCACCAGATCCGGCACTACGCCGTCCTGCTCGAAGGCGAACCAGCTCCCGGTGCGGCCAAAACCGGCCATCACTTCATCGAGGATCAGCACAATACCAAACTCGTCGGCCAGCGCCCGCACGCCCTGCATATAGCCCTCCGGCGGGACAAGAATCCCGGCGGTCCCCGGAATTGACTCCAGCAGAATCGCGGCAATCGCGTTCGGACCTTCACATTCGATCATCCGCCGCAGATGGGCCAGTGCGCGCTGGCACTCCTCTTCTTCCGTCGTGGCGTTAAATTCGCTGCGGTAGAGATAGGGGTTAAAGAAGTGAACGTGACCGCGCGAATACTCGTTCGGCACGCGCCGCCAGTCACCGGTGGCGGCAATCGCGCTGCCGGTATTGCCGTGATAGGAACGATAGGCGGAGAGCACTTTATCGCGCCCGGTATAGAGCCGCGCCATACGGATGGCGTTCTCGTTGGCATCGGCGCCGGCGTTGGTGAAGAACACTTTGCTAAAACCTTCCGGCGCCAGCTCGACAATCCGCTTCGCCGCTTCGCCGCGGGCGAGGTTGGCGGTGGCGGGCGCGATAGTCACCAGCTCTTCCAGCTGGGCTTTCATCGCCGCCAGTACGCGAGGGTGCTGATAGCCAATGTTGACGTTGACCAGCTGGCTGCTGAAATCGAGGTAAGTATTGCCTTCGTAATCCCACAGCTCGCAGCCTTTTGCCCCGGCGATCACCAGCGGATGTAAATTGCCCTGCATCGACCATGAATGAAACACATAAGCGCGATCCAGCTGCCGAACTTCATCATTGCTTATCGCTACATCGTTCTGTAGTGCCAGCTTCATACCCTGCCCTCTCTCATGTCGTTGTTGTTGGCCTCATCATTGGCCGTTCAGAGGAGAAACGGATAGAGCCAGTCAGGCGAAAATGATGTGACACCGTGTCACATCGCCGCGCGCCGACTGGCCCTGTGCCCGCGCGCGAAGGGTTTCTATAGTGGGAGCGACAACCTGCACAGGAGAATGAAATGGCAACGAGCAAAGTGGTGTTTATTACCGGGGCGACCTCGGGTTTTGGGGAAGCGGCGGCGCAGGTCTTCGCCGATGCGGGCTGGTCGCTGGTGCTGAGCGGACGCCGTTTTGAGCGGCTAAAGAAGTTACAGGACAAGCACGCCTCGCAGGTACCGGTGCACATTATCGAACTCGACGTGCGCGATAGCGATGCGGTCGCCGCGGCCGTAGCGGCGCTGCCCGCTGAGTTCGCCGATATCACGACATTGATTAACAACGCCGGACTGGCGCTGTCGCCGCAGCCCGCGCAGAAAGTGGATCTGGACGACTGGAAAACGATGATCGATACCAACGTCACCGGGCTGGTTAACGTGACCCACGCGCTGCTGCCGACGCTGATTAACCACGGCGCGGGGGCGAGCATCATCAATATCGGCTCTATCGCCGGGCAGTGGCCCTATCCCGGCAGCCACGTCTACGGCGCCAGCAAGGCTTTCGTGAAGCAGTTCAGCTATAACCTGCGCTGCGATCTGCTCGGGACCGGAGTGCGCGTGACCGATCTCGCGCCGGGTATTGCCGAGACGGAATTTACCCTGGTGCGCACCAAAGGCGACCAGGCGGCGTCGGACAACCTGTATCGCGGCACCACACCGCTGAGCGCGCGGGATATTGCCGAACAGATGTTTTATATCGCCACGCTGCCGGACCATATGAATATCAACCGGGTCGAAGTGATGCCGGTGCGTCAGGCCTGGCAGCCGTTCGCCATCGATCGGGATTAAGGTTTGGTTGTATCAGACACCGCGCCCGGGCCCGGTAGCCCGGACAGGCGCGTCAAGCGCCGCCTCCGGGAAAGTGTACAGGGGTTCCGTTCACTATTATTCCGCAGAAAATGTCTCAACGTGGTAGGTGAACGGGTAAAGGGGGAGAAAACCGTCTCCCCCTTTACAATCCCCGCGGTCCCGCAAAGAAATCGGTGCTGCGCACTGCGCTCACCTCCCGGTCCTCAGCCTGCGGTCGGCTCAACTCGACATCACTGTCTCGATTCGCCTCTGTCCGCCATCCCTGGCGGCCAGCCCTTGTCTTCGGTCCTCCGGTTCGCCGATTTCAGCGGGGGCCAGGGCATCGCGGCGTGTCCCATAGTTTCAGAAAGATACCAACAGCTGACGGAAAATCCCCCGGAGGCGGCGCTGCCGCGCCTGTCCGGGCTACCCAATCTGCCTCCCTCAGGCTCCGGGCCCGGAAATCCCGGGTCGCGGCGTAAACGCCTTACCCGGGCTACTCCCCGCAAACGGCTGGAAACCCGTAGCCCCGGTAAGCGCAGCGCCACCGGGGAGATTGACCGCTGATGCTTAGCGGCTGCTCTGCAAAAACTGCCTGACGCGTTCGGAATCCGGATTGGTGAAAAACTTCTCCGGCGGCGCCTTCTCTATCAACAACCCTTTTTCGAGAAACACCACCTCATCCGAGACCTGGCGCGCAAAATCCATCTCATGGGTCACCACCACCATCGTGTAGCCCTCGGCGGCCAGCGCCTTCATCACGCCCAGCACCTCGTTGACCAGCTCGGGGTCCAGCGCCGAGGTCGGCTCATCAAACAGAATGACCTCCGGCGACATCGCCAGCGAACGGGCAATCGCCACCCGCTGTTTCTGTCCGCCGGAGAGCGTAATCGGATAAACGTCGGCTTTATGCGCCATCCCCACTTTCTCCAGCTGCTGCATGGCGATGGTTTTCGCTTCATCACGCTTCATCCCCTTCACGTGCAGCAGCGCTTCGCTGACGTTCTGCTGCACCGTCAGGTGCGGCCACAGGTTAAAGCTCTGGAACACCATGCCAACCCGCTCGCGGATTTTCGATAGCTGGCGGTGGGACATCGCCCGGCCATTATGCTCATCAATACCCAGCCGCTGGCCGCTGATGCGGATCTCGCCGCGATCCGGCTGTTCCAGCCAGTTCATGCAGCGCAGCAGCGTCGATTTACCCGACCCCGACGAGCCGAGAATGCTCACCACGGTCCCCTTCTCTACCGTCAGGTTGATATCACGAAGAACTTCAATGTTATCAAACTGTTTAGAGACGTTTTTGACGCTTACTGCAGTGGTATCAGACATGACTCATTCCTCTTCTGACTCCCCAGGCGCTCAGACGCTTAATCAGCAGCTCCAGTAGGATGCTGATCGCCCAGTAGAGCCCAATCGCGACGATAAAAGCGTTAAACGGGATAAAATAAGTGGCCTGCACGCTGTTAGCCGCAGCGGTTATCTCCTGGACGGTGATAATGCTGAGAAACGCGGTATCTTTCAGGCAGATAATCAGCTGATTGCCCATCAGCGGTAGCGCTGAAGAGAGAATATTGGGCAGAATAATGCGGCGGAATATTTTGTAGCGCGAAAATCCCTGCGCCACCGCGGCCTCGATATAGCCGCCGGAAAATACCCGGCGCTGGCTGCGCAAAATCTCAAAGAAATAGGCGCCATGGTAGATAATTAAGGCGATCAGGCCGGCGGTCCACGGTTCCATACTAATACCAACTTGCGGTAGCCCGTAATAGAGCAAATAGGCAAGAATCAAAAAAGGAATCGCCCGCATTAAGCTGACAAAGGCAATAATAAGCCGGTTAAGCGTTTTCTTTTGATATTCGGTTAAATAGCACAGGACCACGCCGATAATTAATCCGGCGATAGCCGCGGTAATAAAAAGCTCAAGGGTGGCGAGTAAACCGGCAATAAAGCTGTCGCGCACCGACCAGATAACGGCCCACTGATTCATAGTACCTCCTGTATTTATCGCGCCAGACGTTTCGCTTTACGCTCGGCCATCCCCTGCAGTTTCAGCAGCAGGCCAATAATCACCACGTACAGCAGACCCGCCGCCAGAATTGGCGAAAGAGGTTCATAGGTGACCGAAGAAATTCGGTTAGTGACGCGCGTCAAATCCACCACGCCAATCACCGCAATGGCCGGGCTACCCTTGATCAGGAACGACATCTCGTTAACCAGCGCGGGCAGGCTTTCAATCCACATCTGCGGCAGCATGATATAGCGGAAGTAGGCCCAGCGACGCATTCCTACCGACTCCGCCGCTTCCCGCTGTTCGCGGGGGAAGGTGCGAAAGGCGTTGCGCCAGATTTCGGCGTTAAAGGCCGAGGTATTGAGCGTCAGCGCCACAATCGCCGCGACGTTTTTATCGAGGTTAATCCCGACGGTCGGCAGAGAAAGAAACAGGAACAGCACCAGCGTGACCAGCGGCGTCGCGCGGGCAAGGCTGATATAGATCACCAGCAGCTGATCGATAACCGGGATACGCAGCATGCGCACCAGGGCGATCAGCAGACCAATCACTACCCCAAAGGCAATGGCGATGGCCGAAATCCAGAGGGTCGTCCATGCGCCTTCAATCAGTAACTGCCAGGAAATTGCATCCATGAAGCCCTCCTTCACCTAAACAGGCGGCGGTTTCCCGCCGCAGAACCCATTACAGACCGGCTAATTTATGGAACTGTTCCGGGCTGGTGATTGGCACGTCAGGAAGATCGTCATAGGTTTCGCCAAACCACTTTTTCTGTAGTTCCGCGAGCTTGCCGGTCTCCTTCATGTGGTTCATAAACTTGGTCATATAGGCCAGCAGCTGCGGCGAGTTTTTCGGGATCGGCCACGCCATATAGCCCGGGCCGGATACCGCCAGACCTTTAGCGAACACCTTCGGCTTGGCCTTCGCCAGATCGTTGACCGAGATAACCACGTTAATCACGTAGTCCAGCCGTTTGTTGGCAAGGTCGGCGTAGGCTTCAGGATAGGAGGGATACTCCACTACCGGCCCCAGCTTACCGCCGGTTTTCTCCAGCATCGCTTTCAGCTCCGGCAGCCGCGCCAGCAGCGCGCTGCCCGCCTGGACGCCCACTTTTTTCCCGCTCAGTTCGGCAATAGTGTTCAGAGAATTATCGCCCGCGCGTTTAACAAAATAGTGCTGCGCTGACGCCCACGGCGGCGTGAAATCAAAAACCTTGAGACGATCATCGGTAATCACTGCGCCGGTTAACGCCATATCGTATTGCCCGGTAGACACCGCCGCCAATAATCCGGTCCACGGCAGAATGCTCTGGTCGACGTTGAATTTCGCGTATTTACGTAATTCATCGAGCATATCTTTGTTAAAGCCATCCGCCTGGCCGTTATTCATAAAGTTAAAAGGCGCGTAATCATCTTCGGTCGCGACTTTCAGGGTGCCGGATTTTTCTATTGCCGGAAGATCCGCGGCGGCTGCGTGATAAGAAAAGGCCATCGCCATGATGGCGCCCAGACAAATTGAACCTAATGATTTGTTCATTAATTCACCCCTAATTAATTCGCCAGACGTGTTCATTCCAGAACATGAAAAGGTTTTGCAAAATATGTGCCGACGGAAGTTCCGAACCGCGACTGATGAATACGTTTTTAGAGCCATCCCATCAGGCGTACATTCTTGCAGCCAGTCTGGACACGGACAGCGCGGAACACCCGAAGCGTACACGTCGTACGTGAGGAGTGTGAGCACTGCCCAGGACCAAAATGGCAAATAAAATAGCCTGATGGGGTCGGTTCTCACTGTAGGGACGGTTTTTAATTTCCAGATAGAGCCAGATTCACCGCGCGGATGTGTCAGTCATTCTCAGGGTGGTATGGAATTTGCTCCAGTTCCTGTACTGAGCGTTTGAGTAAGGAGCCTGGCATGATCCGACACCTGTTACACGTTGATTTCGACCCGCGCCGCGGTTTGCAGGAGCAGGTGCGCGAGACGCTGATTAACGCCATTCTGGGCGGCATTTTTTCCGCCGACACGCCGCTCCCCTCCTGCCGCCAGCTGGCCAGCCAGCTGCGGGTCTCGCGTAACACCACGGCGCTAGTTTTTGAGGGCCTGGTTAACGAAGGTTATCTGCTGAGCCGTCCGCGCAGCGGTTACTACCTGCACCCGGATTATCAGCACGCCAACCCCGCCGCCGCGCCAGAAACTGCACCCCAGGATGAGCGTTCTGCACCACGCTGGGGCACGCGGCTGCAAATCACGCCCAGCCAGCAGGAGTCGATTCTGAAACCGGCCGGCTGGATGAACTACCGCTATCCGTTTATCTACGGTCAGCCGGATACCCGCCAGTTTCCGCTGGCGACCTGGCGTTCGGCGGCGAACTGGCTGCACGGCGGCGTGCGCGACCCGGCGTGGGTGGTGGATCATATCGATCAGGACGTGCCGATGCTGATTGAGCAGATCCGCACCCGGGTACTGCCCAAGCGCGGCATTGTCGCCGCGCCGGACGAGATTCTGATTACCCTCGGTTCGCAAAACGCGCTTTACCTGCTGACGCGCCTGCTGATGTCATCCAGCACGCGCGTTGGCGTGGAGAATCCCTGTTTTCGCGAGGCTATTAACACCTTTCTGCTCGCCGATACCGATATCGTGCCGCATCCGGTGGATGAACAGGGGATCGTCCTGAATGACGCCTCCTGCGATTACTACTACGTGACGCCCGGACACCAGGTGCCAACCGGGGTGGCGATGAGTAAGGCGCGGCGCAGCCAGCTGCTGGAGCATGCCGCTCGCCATGACGCGGTGATTATTGAGGACGATTACGACTCTGAAAGTAACTTTATGCTCAACCCACTGCCGGCGCTGAAGGCCAGCGATCGCTGCGGTAGAGTCATCTACGTGAGCAGCCTGTCAAAAGCGCTATCGCCAGGCCTGCGGCTGGGCTTTATGGTCGCTGACCCGGATCTGATTGATGAAGCCCGAGCGTTGCGCCGGCTGGTGTACCGTCATCCGCCGACCAATATTCAGTATCAGATGGCCCATTTCCTCGCCCAGGGCCACTATGAAACCCACCTGCGGCGCTACCATTACGACTCGGCCCAGCGCTGGGACCGGCTCAACAACGCGCTGCAGCAGCATCTGCCGGAGTGCCAAATCATCCCCGGCAGCGAACACGCCAACGCGTTCTGGCTGGCCACGCCGGAGCAAATCAACACCCAGCAGCTGACCTGGCGCGCCGCCCACGCCGGGGTACTGATTGAGCCCGGCGCGCGGCATTTTCTCAGCGACGCGCCGCCGGCTAACTTCTTTCGGATGGGGTTTCACGCCATTAATCCTGACGCTATCGAACAAGGCGTGGAGGTGCTGCGTGGCCAGCTGGCGCAGATGGGGTGAACGCAAGGCCCCTTGCCTTAACGCGGCGCCCTCACGATGATAGCGACAAATAAGGATGAACGGCGGATACAATGAGACCGACGGCAAAACACATAAAGACGATGCCACCAGTTTTATTCAGCTTAACGAAGGCATTTCCGGACGACATTTTCGTTTTTACGCTGTGTGCGAAAAGGCCGTAGAGTGAATGAATGACAACCACCAGAATACAGAAGGTTATCGACAGCACGCTGAACTGCGGAATAAAGGGCTGCTGCGGATGAATAAACTGGGGGAACAGCGCCATAAAAAACACAATGGGTTTGGGATTGAACAACGACACCAGTACTCCCTGACGAAACCGCTGACTGGCGGAAGGCATCGTTATATCGGAAGAAGAGAGAGGTTGATTCAGCGCGCGGGGCACCGAGCGAAAGAGCTTTACACCCAGATAGATCAAATAGGCCGCCCCAACCCCCTTGACTATCAACAACGTCAGTTGAGAGGTGGTAATAATCACGCCAACGCTGCTGGCAGCAATAATCGATATGACGCCCATCCCCACCGCCACCCCAATAATCCCCGCCATCGCATTACGCAGATTATAATTCAGCGTGTTGGTCAGCGTCAGGAGTACACCGGGGCCGGGACTGGCAATGGTCAGGCTGGCGATCAGTATATAAAGGTAGAGCTGCTGCATTGAAAAAGGATCCTGTACAGAACAGGGCGCGGCTCCGCCCCTGAAATGATTAACAACGTCGTATCTTCAGGACGTGCGCTTGCTCAGCGTCAACAGCACAACCGTACTTGATGTTTTATGTACACTACCGTAACAATTTTAAATTGTCATCAAATTTAAAATTAACCTTACAAATCATAATAATAAAAAACAAACATTTATTTCAACACTATTAACCCGCCATTTACCCCATAAAAAGTGACTAACCAGTCACCTCATCGCTCGTCGTCGAAACGCTAGCGATATTGCTCATACTCCACGGCTTCGCGAACCTGGACCAGCGCCGCGCGCAGGCTATCCAGGGGAACCGAACCCAGGGCGATGCGGAGCGCCTGCGGCACGTTCGCGGCAGCGCAAAATGGTTCGGCGGTCGACACGGAAATGTGGCGATCCATCAGCATTTTCACCAGCCGATCGGCCCGGCTCTCCTCGCCCAGAGGCAGCCAGAGGAAGTACGAACTCGGATGGCTCACAACGGGAAGCGCGCCGAGCGCCTCACGCGCGAGCGACTGCCGCAGCCGTGCATCCCGTCGCTTCTGCGCCGCAAAACGCGCAACCGTCCCATCGTCAATCCAGGCGCAGATCAGTGAACTCATCAACGAAGGCGTATTCCAGGTCGTCGCCCGTATAGCACGCTCAATCGCTTGCCGATAGTAGGGTGGACAAATTACCGCCCCCACGCGTAGCCCGGTGGCAACGTTTTTCGAAAAACCGGCGATATAAACCGTTCTTTCCGGCGCATAGCTGGCCAGCGGCGGCGGCGGATTGCCGACCAGCCAGGCGTATGCGGTATCTTCAATAATCAGCAGGTCATGCAGGCGCGCGAGGTCCGTCAGCGCCTGCCGCTGGCGAGAAGTGAGCACCCAGCCGAGCGGATTGTGCAGCGTCGGCATGGTATAAACTGCCCGTATCCGCCGCTGCCGGCACAGCAGGTGAAGCGCTTGCAGATCCGGCCCCTCTGCGCGACAGGGGATCGCCACCAGTTCCAGATGATAAAGCGCGGCCAGGGCCTTAAAGCCCGAATAGGTCAGCGCATCAACCGCCACCACATCGCCGGGGCGCAGAAGACCCATCACGGTCACCGCCAACCCGTGCTGGGCGCCGCTGACGATCAGCACGTTTTCCGCGTCAGGCGCAAAGCGGTTACCGGTCAAATAGCGGGCGATAGTTTCGCGTTCGGAGAGCCGTCCGGCATGAGGCTGGTAGCGCAGATGAGATTCAATATCCCCCGCCATCGCCAGCCGCCTGAGCGCCTCGCGCAACGCATCCCCCTGCGCCGGCAGCGAAGGATAGTTGAAGTTGAGATCGACTACATCGCCCGCCACCGCCTGCTGATCGACGCCGTGCCCCGGCGGCAGCGAGATATCCCGTACGAAGGTGCCGCGCCCGGTTTCACCGCTGACCAGCCCCATTGCTTCCAGTTCACGATAAACGCGGGTGGCCGTGGCCAGCGAGATGCGTTCGTCGGCGGCAAGGGTACGATGGGTCGGCAGGCGGGTGCCGGCCGGCAGCTGTCCGCGATGAATCGCCTGCGCGTAGCTGTCGACAATGGTTTTGTATCGGGCTTTCATCGGTGAATGTATCTATGACAATAATTTGATTGTATTAGATTAAGGACACTACCATCGCTTCAGACATTGCTCAAGCGGGCACTGCACAGCCAATATTGCGAGGTTAGCGTGGTAGATTCAGCGGTTCATAACACGGCGCCGGGGCCATGGTCCGGATGGCTTAATGGTTTGCTGGGCGTCATCATTTTTAGCGGTTCGCTGCCCGCGACGCGTCTGGCGGTGCTGGAGATGGACCCTTTTCTGTTGACCTTTCTGCGCGCCTCCATCGCCGGGCTGCTGGCCATCGTGCTGGTTGTCGGCTTTCGCCAACAACGCCCGCGCGTGTCGCAGCTTATGCCGCTGGCGATTGTCTCGTCAGGGGTGGTGATCGGTTTTCCGCTGCTCACGGCGCTGGCGCTGCGGCACGTCACTTCAGCACATTCGATCGTTTTTATCGGGCTTATGCCGCTGACGACGGCCATTTTTGGCGTGCTGCGCGGCGGCGAGCGTCCGCGTCGCGCTTTCTGGATCTTTTCGGTTATTGGCAGCCTGCTGGTGGTGGGATTCGCTCTGACGCAAAACGCGGCGGCGTCGCTCAGCGGCGATCTGCTGATGCTGGCGGCAGTGATCGTCTGCGGCCTGGGCTATGCGGAGGGCGCGAAGCTGACCCGGGAGCTCGGCGGCTGGCAGGTGATTAGCTGGGCGCTGATTATCGCCTTGCCTTTTATGCTGGTTGCCTCGTGGATAACCCAACCAGCATCATGGAGCGCCCTGTCGGTATCGACCTGGGCCGCGCTCGGCTACGTGTCGGTTTTTAGTATGCTTATTGGCTTTATCTTTTGGTATAAAGGGCTGGCCGCTGGCGGTATCGCCGCCGTCAGCCAGCTCCAGCTCTTACAGCCGTTCTTCGGGCTTGGCCTGGCGGCGGCGCTGCTGCACGAAACCGTCAGCCCATTGATGCTGAACGTAACCCTGGGCGTGATTCTGTGCGTTATCGGTTCGCGCAAATTTGGCCGCTAAAGTCGTTCCCGAAGGTGGGCGCTAATATTGCCCTTGTAGCCCGGACAGGCGCGTAAGCGCCGCCTCCGGGAAAGCGTGCAGGGGTTCCGTTCACTATTATTCCGCAGAAAATGTCTCACCGTGGTAGGTGAACGGGTAAAGGGGGAGAAAACCGTCTCCCCCTTTACAATCCCCGCGGTCCCGCAAAGAAATCGGTGCTGCGCACTGCGCTCACCTCCCGGACCTCAGCCTGCGGTCGGCTCAACTCGACATTACTCGTCCCATCCCTGGGACTCGCCCCTACGGGGCCAGCGCAAGCGCTGTTCAAAATTGCTCCAGGCAATTTTGTCGTGTCTCGATTCGCCTCTGTCCGCCATCCCTGGCGGCCAGCCCTTGTCTTCGGACCTCCGGTTCGCCGATTTCAGCGGGGGCCAGGGCATCGCTGCATATCACGTTGTTTCAGAGATATATCCGCTGCTGCATGAAAATCTCCCGGAGGCGGCGCTGCGCGCCTGTCCGGGCTACCCAAACTGCCTCCCTCAGGCACCGGGCCCGGAAATCCCGGGGCGCGGCGTAAACGCCTTACCCGGGCTACCGCCCCGCAGACGGCTGGAAACCCGTAGCCCCGGTAAGCGCAGCGCGACCGGGGAGGACGGTCGTTTATACTACCCGCGCGTACTGCAGCATCACCTGCAGCAGCACGTTCGCGCCGGCCTCAACGTGCTCCGGCGACGCGTACTCGATTTCGTTGTGGCTGATCCCATCCTTGCAGGGGATAAAAATCATCCCGGTTGGCGCCAGGTAGCTCATATACACCGCGTCGTGTCCGGCGCCGGAGACAATCTCCCGCGCGGGATAGCCAAGACGCTGCGCGGCGTCGGCAATCGCCGCCTGACAATCCGGGTGGAACGGCGCGGCCGGATAGTGGCTCACCTCTTTCAGCGCTACCTTCAGGCCGCTCTCCCGTTCAACGTCGGCGATAAACGCCCGCAGCTGACGGTCCATCTCATCCACCAGCGCATCGCTGAGATTGCGCATATCAATCGAAAACGTCACCTCCCCCGGCACCACGTTACGGCTGTTTGGATAGACCTGCACCCTCCCTACCGTACCGCGCCCTTCCTCGCTGCGCCCGGCGATCGCCACAACCTCCTGCATAATACGCGTCGCCACCTGCAGCGCATCCTGGCGCAGGCGCATCGGCGTCGGTCCGGCATGGGATTCCTGGCCGGTCACCACGCAGTCATACCAGCGGATCCCCAGCACGCCCTGCACGATACCGATAATTTTCTCTTCATCCTCCAGAATCGGCCCCTGTTCAATATGCGCTTCGAAGTAGGCGCCAATCGGATGATCGCCCGGCGTCTGGCTGCCGATATAGCCGATGCGCGCCAGCTCCTCGCCCACGGTTTTACCGTCCGCATCCTGCGCGGCATAGATGGTTTCCAGCGGGAAAACCCCGGCAAATACCCCGGAACCCATCATCACCGGCACAAAGCGCGATCCCTCTTCGTTGGTCCAGAACACCACTTCAATCGGCGCTTCGGTTTCGATATCCCGATCGTTCAGGGTGCGCACTACCTCCAGCGCCGCCAGCACGCCATAGTTACCATCAAATTTGCCGCCGGTCGGCTGGGTATCAATATGGCTGCCGGAGACAATCGGCGGCAGCGCCGGATTACGCCCTTCGCGGCGCATAAAGACGTTGCCGATTTTGTCGACGGTGACGCACATCCCCGCCGCCTGCGCCCAGCTAATCACCAAATCCCGTCCCTGGCGATCAAGATCGGTCAGCGTCAGACGGCAGCAGCCGCCCTTCGGCGTGGCGCCGATTTCCGCCAGCGTCATCAACGAATTCCACAGGCGTTCGCCGTTAATCCGGCAGTCGGTGGTTTCGGTCATCGGGGTAAAAAGGACATCACTGCTCATTTCGGTCTCCTTGCATAAACGCGGCGGCAAGCTCAACCAGTAGACGATCGCTGCCGCGCGGCCCTAAAAATGAGATCCCCAGCGGCAGACCGCCCGTCTGGGCGACCGGCAGCGTCACCTGCGGACGTTGGGTCATCACGGAAATTAACAGCAGGTCGTGGGACAGGCGGCGGACCGCCTCTATCTCCTCGGCCTGCGCCGTCAGCAGCGGCGCGCCGTCAGGAACGGTCGGCATCACCAGTACCGCATCGCCCAGCTGCGCGTCCCACCAGGCGGCGAAACGCTCGCGCTGCTGACAGGCGGCGTCAAACTGCGCGCGGGTGACCGCTTTGCCCCAAAAAAAGCGCTCGCGGACGTCCGGCCCTAGCTGCAGGCCGTAGCGCTCAATGGTTTCGCCCTGCGCCTGCCACGCTTCATAGCCCTGTATCTGGCGAAAGGCGAGATAGATATCGTCCACGTCCGGCAGCGGCGCGGTGAGCGGGGTTACCGCGCCGAAAAAGCGCGCCAGCCGTTGGCGAACCGGCTGCAGCGCCTGCTGGCTGCGCAGCGGCAGGCGGGAAAACAGCCCATCATGACAGGCCAGCCGAACACCGCTCAGATCCGCGCGTTCATCGGCAAACAGACAGGCAGCGACGGCGGAAAAGACCTCCGGCGAGCGGGCAAAGAAACCGCAGGTATCCATGGTAGCGCACAGCGGCTGGCAGCCGTCGAGGGAAAGACGGCCGTGGGTCGGACGCAGGCCGAACAGTCCGCAGTAGCTCGCCGGCGTCCGAACCGAGCCGCCGGTATCGGTACCGAGGGCAAAGTCGCACACTTCGTTCGATACCGCCGACGCCGAACCGGACGAAGAGCCGCCGGGAATATGATTCGGCGCGGCGCCGTTGCGCGGGGTGCCGTAATGAACGTTGTGCCCGCTCATCGAATACGCCAGCTCGCTGGTATGGGTTTTGCCGATAAAGCGCGCGCCGTTATCTAACAACGTTTGCACCACCGGCGCGGTGCGGTTTTTAATCCCGGATAGCGCCAGCAGATGCGGATTGCCGCCGCCGGTCGGGTAGCCCGCCACGTCGAACAGATCTTTGACCGCAAAGGTTAACCCGCTCAGCGGCCCGCTGAGCGCATGCGCCACCGGATGCGGCGGATAGGGCATAAACGCGCGAAGGTCATCCTGCATCGTGTTTTTCTCCTGGCTTCAGGCGTAAAGCGCCTGGTTTTCAACGGACGAGCTCAGCTCGCGCCAGCGATGGCAGCTCACCACGTGACGCGGCCCGGCCTGTTCGGTGGCCGGCTGGCTTTGCGTACAGGCGGGACGCGCGTGCGGACAGCGTTCGGCAAACGCGCAGCCCGGCGGCAGGCGCGAGAGATCCGGCGGTGAGCCGGGAATGCAGCGCAGCGCATCGCCCTTTTTCAGTCCCTCTTTCGGACGGCTGCCCAGCAGCACCTGGGTGTAAGGATGGCGCGGACGATACAGAATCTCCTCAATCGACGCCTCTTCGACGATGCGCCCGGCGTACATCACCGCCACCCGGTCGGCGATCTCCACCGCCGCGCCGATATCGTGGGTCACAAATATAATCGACAGATCGCGCTGCTTTTGCTGCTCGCGCAGCAGAATCAGGATCTGGATTTGCACCGTGGCATCAAGGGCGGTGGTCGGCTCATCCGCCAACAGCAGCTGCGGGTTACAGGAGAGCGCGAGGGCAATCATCGCCCGTTGGCGCATCCCGCCGGACATCTCGTGCGGGTATGCATCCAGCCGCCGCTCGGGGCTCGGAATACGCACCTGGCGCAGCGCCTCCAGCGCCCGCTCTCGCGCCGCCTGGCGCGACAGGCCTTCATGGCGACGCAACCCTTCGACGATCTGCTGACCCACGGTATAGACCGGGTCAAAGGCCAACAGCGGCTCCTGGAAAATCATCGCGCAGCGCGCGCCGCGGTAGCGCCGCAGCTGCCCGGCATTCATGGTCAGCACCTCGTCCTCACCGACCTTCAGGGTGCCGGAAAGCACGCTGCTTTTCGGCGGATGCAGCCGCATCAGGGCGCGCAGGGTCACGCTTTTCCCGGAGCCAGATTCGCCGATCAGCGCCATGACCTCGCCCTTTTGCACATCAAAGGAGACGCCGTTGACCGCGTTGACCGTCTGGCCGTCGCGGCGAAACTCAACCCGCAGGTCGCGGATATGGACGTAAGCTTCATGCGACATGGCTGACCTCCTGAATGGCGATATTTTGATGCCAGGGTGACGCGGGCTGCGCCATCAGGCAGGCGCTCTGGTGCCCCTCGCCGACGCTTTGCAGCGTCGGCTTCACCTCGGCGCACACCGCTCTGGCGTGCGGGCAGCGGGTATGAAAGCGGCAGCCGGAAGGCGGCGAAATCGGGCTGGGCGGATCGCCGTTCAGCGCAGAGGTTAAGGTGCGATTATGCGGGTCCATCGACGGCATCGAGCTTAACAACGCCCGGGTATAGGGGTGAGCCGAGGCGGTAAACAGCTGCTCCGCCGGGCCAATCTCCACCACCTCGCCGAGATACATCACCAGAATGCGGTCCGACAGCCAGCGCACCACGTGCAGATCGTGGCTGATAAACACATAGGTCAGCGCCAGCGTCCGTTTCAGCTCCTGCAGCAGCTGCAGCACCTGGGCTTCCACCGATTTATCCAACGCCGAGACGGCCTCGTCGAGGATCACCAGTCGGGGCTTCATCGCCAGCGCGCGGGCGATATTCACGCGCTGGCGCTGGCCGCCGGAGAGCGCATGCGGATAACGGTGGGCAAAACGTTCCGGTTCGAGGCCGACGTGCGCCAGCAGATAGCGGGCGTATTCGCTGGCCTCTTTGGCGCTGACGCCGTGTACCCGCTGGCCGAAGGCAATGCTCTCTTCCATGGTCATACGCGGGTTGAGCGAGGCGTAGCTATCCTGGAAGACCATCTGCACCTGGCGGCGATACGCTTTCATCGGCAGGCGCGATGAGCCCACCTCCAGACCATCGAAGATCAGCTCCCCGCTATCCTGTTTGAGCAGTTGCATCAGCAGCCGCGCGGTGGTGGATTTACCGCAGCCCGACTCCCCCACCACGCCGAGGGTTTCGCCTTTGATCACCGAAAAACTGATGTCGTCCACCGCCTGCACCACTTCGCGCGCTTTGCCGCCGCCAGCGGGAAAATGCTTCAGCAGGTTGTTGACCTTCAGCAACGGCTGCGCCGGTCCGCCGAGGTCGATATTGATAAAGGGTTGCATCGCTTACTCCTTAATCGCCATTGCCGCACGCAGGCGGTCCGCGAGGATATTGAACGAAATGGAGGTGATAAAAATCATCAGGCCGGGCAGCGCCGCCACCCACGGCTGGGTATAAATCGCCGTACGCAGGGTGTTCAGCATCAGCCCCCATTCCGGCTCCGGCGGGCGAACCCCAAGGCCGAGAAAAGAGAGCCCGGAGGCGAGGATCATGCACACCGAAATGAGTCCGGTGGAGAAGACGAAAATCGGCCCCAGCACGTTGCCCAGCACCTGCACGCGAATAATGGTGAACGCGCTGGCCCCGGTGGCCCTGGCGGCGTCGATGTAGTCCATATGCCGTACCTGCGCGGTGACGCTTTCGGCGATACGCGCCACCTGCGGCACGAACACCAGGGTCAGCGAGAGCAGCGCGTTACCGATGCCCGCCCCCAGCGCGCCGGAGAGCGCTATCGCCAGCAGCACCGAGGGAAAGGCGTAAAACACGTCCACGGTGCGCATAATCAGGGTATTGGTTCTCCCCCCCGCATAGCCGGCGATAATGCCGATCGCCCCACCGATAAAAAAGGCGAACACCACCGGGACAATCCCCATAAATAGCGATAGCCGGGTGCCAAGAATCAGCCTTGATAGCATGTCGCGCCCGAGCTCATCGGAGCCCAGCGGGAAGCCGTCGGTACCGATCGGCTTGAGGCGTAAAAACATCGACGTCTGATACGGGTCTTTGACGATAAGCCAGGGACCGAACAGCGCCAGCGTCAACAGCACGAGGATGATCGCGCCAACGAATACGCCCCCGGGGTCGCGCAGCAAGCGGCGAAACACGCCGCGCCAGTAGCCTTGTCTGGCCACCGTCGTGGCGGCGACGGCAATGCCTTTGGTCGTCACGGTATCCACCATCGTTAGCTCCTCTTAATTCGCGGGTCGAGACTGGTTTGCAGAATATCCACCAGCAGATTGAGCAGCACAAAGAACAGCGCCAGTACCCAGATGGTGCCCTGCAATAGCGGCAGGTCGCGCTGGAAAATGGCGGTGTTCAGCAGCAGACCGGTACCGGGCCAGGAGAAAACGGTTTCCACCAGAATCGAGCCGCCCATCAGATAGCCAACCTGCAGTCCCATCACCGCCAGCGCGGTCGGCGCGGCGTTTTTCACCACGTGCAGAAAGATCCGCGACTCGTTGAGCCCCCGGGCGCGCAGGCCGACGATAAACTCCTGGCTGAGAATATCCGCCACCTGCGAGCGAACGGTGCGGGCGATGATGCCGGTCGGGATCACCGACAGCGTGAAGGCTGGCAGCAGCATAAACTGCAGGTGTTCCCAGTTCCACTGCCAGCCCACCTCGCCGATTGGCCCACCGCCGGTCGCCGGCAGCAGCGCGAATTTGACGCTAAAAACGATGACCAGCAGCATCCCCAGCCAGTAGTGCGGCACGCTGACGCCGAATACCGACAGCACCGAGGCCAGACGGTCAATAATGCTGTTACGAAAGTAACCAGCGACAAAACCAAACAGGCTGCCCAGCACAAATCCGATCGCCGTCGCCAGCAGCGCCAGACGCAGAGAGTAAGTGACCGCCGTCATCACCTCATCGATGACCGGACGCCCGGTAGCGACCGACATCCCCAAATCGCCGTGCAGCGCCCGCCATAGCCAGTGCACAAACTGCAGCGGCAGTGGTTTATCAAAGCCGTAGGCCTGCATTAAGGTCTGACGCAGCGATTCCGAGGCGTCCGGCGGCATCACCGATACCAGCGGGTCGCCCGGCGCTATCTGCACCAGCATAAAACAGATCACCGCCACCCCGAGCATGGTGGGGACGGCCAGCAGGATGCGATATAGCAGCGTATTGATCATCTCTTGCTCCCGTGTCGATTACTCTTTTTTGCTCACCAGACTAAGGTCGATAAACCAGCTTTGCGGCTGTACCACACCGGTGACGGCTGGCGATATCGCCCTTGGTCCGACATCGTGGGCGACGAACAGGAACGGCACCTGATCGACCAGCGCGGCGTGCAGTTCACCGGCGGCTTTATCCATTTCGGCCGGGGTAAACGCGTGCTTTACCGCCGCCGCCAGCTTTTCGGTTTCCGGGGTCGAGAAGTAGCCCCAGTTGGTCGCCACCGGCGGGAAGGCCTTCGCGGTAGAGAAACGGATCATGCCGAAATAGGGATCGTTAACCGCGGCGCTGACGTTGATCGCATCGATCCCTTTCGCGGAGGGATCTTTCGCCCCGAGGCGCCAGTTGGTAAACAGGGTGTTCCATTCGTTGACTTTAATATCGACATTAAAGAAGCAGCTTTTCAGGCTCTGCTGAATGTACTCGTTCATCGGCAGCGGCTGCATCTGCCCGGAGCCAGAGGCCGAGGTGGCGACCGTGACGTGCAGCGGTTTCCCGGCACTATAGCCGGCTTCGGTCATCAGCTTGCGGGCGGTATCCGGGTCATATTTGATCTGGAAGGTGGGTTTACCGCGCCACGGACTGCCAGCCTCGTAGACGCCGGTCGCTTCGGTCATATAGCCGCCGAGATAGCTTTTTAGCTCCGCGCGGTTCAGGCACAGGTTGGCGGCTTTGCGCACGCGAATATCTTTCCACGGCGAGCCCTCTTCAAAGGAGAACTGCCACGGCCACAGGTGCGGCTGGGTGTTGGCGTAGATTTTAAAGCCCTGGGCTTTAATTTGATCAACCGCATCCGGGGCCGGGGCTTCGATCCAGTCCACCTGCTTCGAGAGCAGCGCCGCGGTGCGGGCGTTGGCTTCCGGCAGCGGGATCAGCACCACTTTATCCACCCGCGGAATACGATCTTTGTTCCAGTAGTCGGGATTTTTATCGAGGATCAGCTGCTGGCGGGGAACCAGTTTTTCCATTTTGAACGGACCGCTGCCCACCGCGTGGGCGGCGAATTCGGTCCACGCCTGCTTACTGCGCGCGGCGGTATCGCCGGTGCCGGACGGCACCGCGTCGTACAGCTTCTGCCACGCGGTCGGCGAAACAATAAACAGGTTGGTGAGGTTATACGGCAGCAGCGCGTCCGGTTCGGAGGTGGTCAGCGCCACGGTATGGTCGTCAATCTTTTCCGCGCCGGTGAGGGTCGGCATGCGCGACAGCGTGTTGCCGATCTGGCCGGGCGCGTACTGCGGCGCGGCTTTATTCAACACCTTATCCACGTTCCAGACGATGGCATCGGCGTTGACCGCAGAACCATCGTGAAATTTAACCCCCGGACGCAGGGTGAAAATCCAGCGGCTTTGATTTTGCGGGTCAACGTGCCACTCGGTCGCCAGCCCCGGCACCAGGCCGCTGGGTTTCTCTCCCTGCGACAAATCCCATTCAACTAAGGCATCGTAAAGCGGAATGCCGGTAAAGCGGTTGCCCTCAAAACCCTGATCGGGTTGTCCGAGGGTTAACGGGATATCGGCGGCGGTCATGGCGATCCGCAGGGTTGAAGCCTGAGTCGGCACAGAGGCAAACAGCGCCAATGCCCCGCTAACAGCAACGGCGAGATGGCGTTTACGCGAAAGTAATTTTGTCTTCAGCATCACATTGTCCCTGTTAAATAAAAGTCGCTATTTAACAGGCAAGATACATACCAGTTCTGAATGCGCGGAAAATAAGTGTGAAATGGCTTATAAAATAAGAATGACTTATAACATCCATATGATTTTACTCGAAAAAATATAATCACCTTATCTTTTTGCACCACCGGCGGGAATTCTGTTGCAGGATTGCACCAGCCTTACTTTCTTTTTAAAGGGATAATCACGTGGCGTTATTTTCTATAAATTAAATTCATAATGTCCGACAAATCATCAGTTTGAGACGTTGTCTTCTATACTTTCTGATAAAGAGAAAGAGGGAGTCGCCATGCCGTTACCTGATTTTCACCGCTCCGAGCCATTTACCCTCGGTATCGAGCTTGAGCTCCAGGTCGTCAACCCGCCGGGTTTCGATCTGAGCCAGGACTCTTCCGCGCTGATTGACGAGGTGCAGGGCACGCTGAAAGCGGGCGAGGCCAAGCATGACATTACCGAAAGCATGCTGGAGATCGCCACCGGCGTCTGCCGCGATATCCACCAGGCGACGGCGCAGCTGAGCGCGGTTCAGCAGGCGGTGCTTCGTGCCGCCGCCCGCCATCATGTGAAAATCTGCGGCGGTGGAACGCATCCGTTTCAAAGCTGGCAGCGCCAGCAGATCAGCGATAGCCCGCGCTACCGGAAAACCGTCGAGCACTTTGGTTATCTGGCGAAGCAGGCAACGATCTTCGGCCAGCACGTGCACGTGGGGTGTCAAAACGGCGATGATGCCATTTATCTTCTGCACGGCCTGTCGCGCTTCGTACCGCATTTTATCGCGCTGAACGCGGCATCGCCCTGGCTCGACGGGACCGATAGCGGCTTTGCCTGCTCGCGGCTTAATCTTTTCGCCGCCTATCCTGATAACGGCCCGATGCCGTGGGTCAATAACTGGCAGGCTTTTACCGGTCTGTTTCGCCGTCTTAGCTATACCAGCATGATCGATAGCATGAAGGATCTGCACTGGGATATTCGCCCCAGCCCGCGCTTTGGCACCGTCGAAGTCCGGGTGATGGATACGCCGCTGACGATTAGCCAGGCGGTGAATATCGCCGGTTTTATCCAGATCATCGCCTGCTGGCTGCTGACGGAGCGGCCGTTTAAGCATCTGCCCGAGGATTATTTGCTCTACCCCTTCAACCGCTATCAGGCCTGCCGCTATGGGCTCGACGGGATCAATACCGATGTGAACAGCGGCGAACAGCGAACATTGCGCGAAGAGATTTTACAGCTGGCGGATAAGCTGGCGCCCAGCGCCCATAAGCTCAACGCCGGCAGCGCGCTGGAGGCGATGGTGCGCCAGGCGAAGCAGAATCGCAGCGAGCCGCAGCAGATGCGCGAATTTGTCGCCAATGGCGGTTCGTTGATCGGGCTGGTACAAAAGCACTGCGAAATCTGGACGGCGTAGCGGCGATAAAACGCTATACTGCACGCTCTCTTTGGTTGTCTGGAACCCCGCCGTGCGCTTGTCATCGCTTCTGCCGCTGTTGCTGTTATCTCTGCCCGCCTTTGCCAGCGGGAAGTGCTCGCTGACCGACCCGTCCCTGACGCTGCAAAGCTATACCGTTGATCCGCATCGCGAACGCATCGTGATGTACTGGCAGAATGAGGACGGTAAAGCCTGGGGATCGCTGCGCTCGCTGCTGGGGGATATCAACCGCGACGGGCAGGTACAGATGGCGATGAACGGCGGAATTTATGATAAAGCTTACGCGCCGCTGGGGCTGTATATCGAGAATGGCAGGCAGCTGACCCCACTTAACCGCGCCTCCGGCGGTGGCAACTTTTTTATTCGTCCCGGCGGGGTCTTTTATCTGCGCGGGCAAAACGCGGGGATTGTCAGCATCAATAAATTCAGGCCATCGCCGGCTATCCGCTACGCCGTGCAGTCCGGGCCAATGCTGATTGAAAACGGCAAGATCAACTGGCGGCTGAAGCCGTCCGCCAGCTCGCGCAAACTGCGTAACGGCGTGGGCATCACCGGCGATGGCAAGGTGGTCTTTATGCTCAGCGCGCGCGAAACCAATTTCTACGATTTCGCCTGCTATGCGCAGTCGAAGCTCAACGTGCGCCAGATGCTCTATCTCGACGGCACCATTTCGAAGATGTACCAGAAAGGCGGCAGCGTGCCGTGGCAGTACCATCCGTTCGTCACCATGATCGCGGTAGAGAGCAGGTAATCGGCAAAACATCGTCTCCGGGGGTGTTTCGCAACCCGGCAATATTCTGCAGCCGATTTCCCCGGTGGCGCTGCGCTTACCGGGGCTACGGGTTTCCAGCCGTCTGCGGAAGAGTAGCCCGGACAGGCGCAACGCGCCGCCTCCGGGAGATTTTCATGCCGCTGCGGATATGTCTCTGAAACAACGTGATATGCAGCGATGCCCTGGTGCCCGCTGAAATCGGCGAACCGGAGGCCTGAAGACAAGGGCTGGCCGCCAGGGATGGCGGACAGAGGCGAATCGAGACAGGGATGTCGAGTTGAGCCGACCGCAGGCTGAGGTCCGGGAGGTGAGCGCAGTGCGCAGCACCGATTTCTTTGCGGGACCGCGGGGATTGTAAAGGGGGAGACGGTTTTCTCCCCCTTTACCCGTTCACCTACCACGGTGAGACATTTTCTGCGGAATAATAGTGAACGGAACCCCTACCACACCGTCCCGGAGGCGGCGCTACCGCGCCTGTCCGGGCTACCAAACCCGCAGCACATCTCCAGACACCAAACCCCAGCCCACCTACATCCGGCGGTGGACCCACTCGCGCAGGCGCTGAAACAGCACGTACAGCGAAGGAATAAACAAAATGCCGATTACCGTCGCCACCAGCATGCCGCTGAACACCGTGGTGCCGATAATTCGCCGACTCTGCGCTCCGGCGCCGGTAGCGAGCATCATCGGCACAATGCCAATAATAAAAGAGACCGCCGTCATCATTACCGCGCGGAAGCGGCGGGTCGCCCCTTCGCGGGCGGCGTCGACGATCGACATCCCCTCTTCGCGCTTCGCCCTGGCAAACTCGACGATCAAAATCGCGTTTTTCGCCGCCAGCGCGATCAGCAGCACCAGGCCTATCTGCACGTACACATCGTTGGCGTACCCGGCCCACCAGAGCCACAGCAGCGACCCGCCGATGGCGAACAGCACCGACAGCATCACGCTCGCCGGCAGCGTCCAGCTCTCATATTGGGCGACGAGGAACAGCCACGCCATCGCTACCGCCGCCAGCACAATCCACACAGCCTGGTTACCGGTCTGCTGCTCCTGCCAGGAAATGCCGCTCCAGGCGTAATCATAACCGTGCGGCAGATTCGCTTGTAAAATCTGCTCCATCACCGCCATTGCCGTCCGGCTGCTGACGCCTTCGGCCGCCGACCCGCTCACCGATACCGACGGGAACTGGTTATACTGCTGAATAAACGGCGCGCCCACCGTCGGCGTAATCGTCACCAGATTACTCAGGCGAACCCGCTCGCCGCTGTCGCTGCGCACGTACAGCTCGCTTATCTGCTCTGCTCGCTCGCGCCACTGCATCTCGTTTTGCATCACCACGTGGTAGACACGATTGTTGATGCTGAAATCGCCGGCGCGGGTGCCGCCAAACGCGGTTTGCAGGCTGCTGAAAATCCTCGCCACCGGTACGTTCAGCCGGGCCGCCTGGTCGCGATCGACCGTGAGCGTCAGCTGCGGCACGTTGCTGCTCCAGGTGGTAAATACCCGGCTCAGCTGCGGGTACTGGTTAGCCGTCCGCAGCACCTGATGCGTCACCTGCTCCAGCTCCGCCGGCGATTGTCCGGCCTGGGCCAGAATGCGTAAATTAAACCCGGAGGCGTTGCCCAGCCCCGGCAGCGTCGGCGGCGCAAAAGTCATGATTGTCGCCTCCGGTAACCCCATCAGCTGGCCCTGCACTTTTTCCATCACCGCCTCCAGCGGCGGCCGCTGGTGCCAGTCCTTCAGCATCACCGAGATAAATCCGCCGTTTGAAGCGCTGGTACCGTTGAGAATATTAAAACCGGACACCTGAATCACATCCTCAACCGCCGGATTCAGTTTCAGCAGCTCGCGCGCCTGGGCCATCACCGCTTCGGTACGCTCCAGCGAGGCGGCTTCGGGCAGCTGTACGCTGGCAAAGAAATAACCCTGATCTTCCTGCGGCAGAAACCCCTTCGGCATGGTGGTAAAGCTAAACACCACCACCCCGGCCGCCGCCGCTGTCGCCGCCAGCGCCAGCCAGGGGCGACGATTCATCCTCCCGACCAGACGCCCGTAACCATCGCGCACCCTATCCAGACCGCGGTTAAAACCGCGCCAGATGGCGGCTGGCTGCTGCGGCCGCGGACGCAGCAGCAGCGCGCACAGCGCGGGCGTCAGGGTCAGCGCTACCACGCTCGACAAGGTCACTGCCGTCGATAGGGTCACCGCGAACTGGCGATACAGCTCGCCGACGATCCCCGGCAGCATCGCTACCGGCACAAACACCGCCAGCAGCACCAGGGTGGTGGCGATCACCGGCCCGGCGATTTGCCGCAGCGCCTCGGCGGTTGCCGCGCCGCGCGCCAGTCCCTCCGCCATTTTGGTTTCCACGCTCTCTACCACCACGATGGCGTCATCCACCACCATCGTCAGGGCGAGAATGATTGCGAACAGGCTCAGGGTATTGGCGCTGTAGCCCAGCCCATAGAGCACGGCGAAGGTGCCGATAAGCGATACCGGGATCGCCAGAGCGACTATCAGCGTCGCCCGCCAGCTCTGCAGAAACAGCGAGACCACCACCACCACCGCCAACAGGGTCAGCGCCAGCGACACGCCGATCTCTTTGATCGTCGCCGCAACAAAGCGGGTGGTATCAAACTTCACTTCCCAGGTGAGATCCGCCGGGAAACGCGCGTGCAGCCGGGTCAGCTCAGCGCGTACCGCGCTGGCGACCTGCAGAGCGTTCGCGGTGGGCGTCGGGTAGATGCCGAGATAGGCGGAATCTTTGCCGTTGAGCTGCGCGCCGGAGCTGTAGCTGCGCGCGCCCAGCTCGATGGTCGCCACGTCGGACAGGCGCACCAGCTGGCCGCGGTCGCCGCTGCGAACCACAATCTGCCCGAAGCCGGCGGCGTCGCTCAGTCGCCCGATACCGTTGATGGTCAGCGTCTGCTGCTGGCCGTTAAAAACCGGCGGCGTCCCCACCTGCCCCGCCGCGCCCTGCACGTTCTGCTCGCGTAGCGCCTGGGCAACATCGTCGGTTGTGATATTCAGCGCGTTCATGCGGTCGGGGCGCAGCCAGATGCGCATACTGTAGTCGCGCGCGCCGAACATCTGCACTTCCCCGACGCCAGGTAGACGCGCCAGCGCCTCGCGCACCTGAGTGCTGGCGTAGTTGCTGACAAACAACGGCGACAGCGTGCCGAGCGGCGAATAGAGACTCACCCCCATCAGCAGGTTCGTTGCCCGCTTGCGCACCTGCACGCCGTTCTGCTGCACGTCGGCAGGCAGCTGCGCCACCGCCTGCGACACGCGGTTCTGCACGTCGATCGCGGCTAAATCGGCATCGGTACCGGCGGCAAAGGTCAGGCTCAGACTGTAGGTCCCCTCATCGGAGCTGGTGGACTCCATGTACAGCATATGGTCGACGCCGTTGAGCTGGGTCTCCAGCGGCGCGGCAATGGCTTCCGCCACGTCCGCCGCGCTGGCGCCCGGCCAGCTGGCGCTGACGTTGATGACCGGCGGCGTAATCTGCGGATACTGCTCGACCGGGATCAGCTTCAGCGAGACCGCGCCGACAAAGGTCATCAGCAGTGCAATCACCATCGCAAAGCGCGGACGACGGATAAAAAATGTGAGCATCGCCTCTCCCTTATTCACTCAGCAGCTGAACGGCCGCGCCGTCACGCAGGCGCTGGGCGCCTTCCGTCACTACGCGCTCCCCCGCTTTCAGGCCATCGGCCACCACGAAGCTCTGGCCATGCTGACCGGCGGGGGTCAAGCGGCGCATCGTCACGGTGTTGTCCGCCGTCAGTACCCAGCTGTAAAAGCCCTGCGCATCTTGCCGTAGCGCAGAAGCAGGGATCATCGGGCTCTCCTGAAGCTGCCGCGGGCGGAAGAAAATGGTGACGTTGCCGCCGGGCAGCAGGCGGTGCTGCGGGTTAGCGAATTCAGCGCGCAGCGCCACGCTGGCGGTGCGGCTATCAATACGGTTATCGACGGAGGTCACAACCCCGTCTTCACGCCGTCCATCGACATCCACCTGCGCCAGCCACGCTTCCTTCAGCGCGGCAATATCCGTGTGCTGCCCCGCTTTGGCGAAAAAGGCGGTTTCATCCAGCGAAAACACCACCCGAATCGGATCGAGCTGGACCACATCGGCCAGTACCCCGCTGGCAGGGTTCACCAGGCTACCGACGTGAAAAGGACTATGGCCGACGCGCCCGGTGACCGGCGAGGTAATGCGGGTGTAGCCGAGCGTAATCTGCTGGGCGGCAATGCGCGCCCGGGCCTGCTCCACGGCGGCGGCGGCGACATCGCGCTGCATCTGCGCGGTATCAAGGTCGTTGCGGCCAATCGCGTGGTTATTGATCAACTGCCGGTAGCGGCTCAGCAGCTGCTGGGCCTGGCGTAGCGACGCCTGGGCGCTCTTCAGTTCAGCCTGGGCCAGCGCCAGTGCGGCTTTCGGCTGGGCGTCATCCAGCGTAAACAGCGGATCGCCCTGGTTGACGTACTGCCCATCCTGGAAGTGGCGCTGCACAATCTTTCCTTCGGTGCGGGCGCGAATATCGACGGAGTGAATGGCCTCAACGCGGCCGGAGATTTGCCGTTCGCCGGCGTGCGGCGCGTGTTCCACGGTGACGACGCGGACCGGAACGGCCGGCGCGGCGGCGGCGGCGAGCGCGTAGCCTGCCAGGCCGCAGGCCAGCAGGGCGGAGCGGATGATCTTGTTCATGGGGAATTCCTTACGACGATGCGGCGTCCCTTCCCCGCAGGAGAAGGGACGCCGGGCGAGTCAGTCACGCTACGCGGTTTTACGGAAACGACGGGTCAGGCGCTTCTCAACTTCCACCACCAGGAACATCGCGATACCGATGACCAGCGTAATGAACCAGTAGCGCAGCGGCAGCCCTTCGGTGCCAAACATCGTCTGCATCACCGGTACGTAGATGATGGCCAGCTGCATCAGCAGCAGCACGCCGCTCACCAGCCAGATGCCTTTGTTGCGCAGGAGCCCCATGTTGAGCGAGAAGCTGTCGCTGCTGCGGCAGTTAATCATGTACACCCACTGTGCGGTAACCAGCATCTGCAGCAGGACTGTACGAATAAACTCCGGGCTGTGGCCGCGCGGTGCCAGCCAGGCTTCAAGAATAAAGGCAGCCACGGCAATCATCGTGCCGACGAAGGCGACGCGCCAGACGGCGAAGGCGTCCATAACGTGCTGGCCGGTTTTACGCGGCGGGCGGTTCATGGCGTTGCGCTCGGCGGCTTCAAACGCGAGGCCGAAGGAGAGCGTGGCGGAGGTGGCCATGTTCATCCACAGAATCAGCACCGGCGTCAGCGGAATGATATTCCCCGCCAGCAGGGCGATAATAATCAGCAGCCCCTGCGCCAGGTTGGTCGGCATGATGAACAGAATGGTCTTCTTCAGGTTGTCGTAGACCCGACGCCCCTCTTTGACCGAACTGGCGATGGTGGCAAAGTTGTCGTCGGTGAGGACCATGTCGGCGGCCTCTTTGGTCACCTCGGTGCCTTTAATCCCCATGGCGATCCCGACGTCGGCCTGGCGCAGCGCCGGGGCGTCGTTGACGCCGTCACCGGTCATGCCAACCACTTCACCGTTATCCTGCAGCGCTTTCACCAGGCGCAGCTTGTGCTCAGGGCTGGTACGGGCAAAGATATCGTACTCAACGGCGGCTTTCGCCAGCTCGGCGTCGTCCATGTGCTCCAGCTGATAGCCGGTCATCGCCTGGCGGCTGTTGGTGATCCCCAGCATCTGGCCAATGCTCATCGCCGTCTGCGGGTGGTCGCCGGTAATCATCTTCACGCGGATCCCCGCGTTCTGGCAGGCGTGGATAGCGTCAATCGCTTCCGGACGCGGCGGGTCCATCATTCCGGCAATGCCGAGGAACACCAGACCTTCGCGCAGATCGTCGTGGGTCAGCGTGGTGCTGCCGACGTTCGCCGGTTTGT
This sequence comes from Klebsiella sp. BDA134-6, assembly GCF_015601345.1. NCBI lineage: Bacteria > Pseudomonadati > Pseudomonadota > Gammaproteobacteria > Enterobacterales > Enterobacteriaceae > Klebsiella > Klebsiella sp. BDA134-6. The sequence goes on along the minus strand of NZ_CP064784.1, from coordinate 1,562,157 downwards.
AGGCGGCGGCGACCATACGCAGGCCCTGACGGGCAAAGCGCGCCATCTCCTCTTCCCAGTACTGCGGCTCGAACGGCACCGCCCCCTGCTTGCTCAACTGCTGGCGGCACAGGGCAAAAATCACGTCCGGCGCGCCGGTAATCAGCACCTGCTCGACGTCGCCCATTTTCTGGTGGGTCGCCATGTACTTATACTGCGAGTCGAACGGTATCTTCGCCACCAGGCGGGCATCGACGGGCGCAAGCTGCGCTTTCGCCGCCAGCACCTTCAGCGCGCCTTCGGTCGGCCCGCCGGTAATGCCCCACAGGCCGCGCTCGTCCTGAATCATCTGGCTGTCGTTACACAGGTCGATGGTGCGCAAATAGGTTTCCAGCACGCTGCCCGCTTTAATCTGCACCGGCTCGTTACTGCCTTCCAGGCAGATGTTACCCTGAGGCTCGTAGCTGTCGCCCTCGACGCGGTAGCAGCAGTCGGCGGTGATGATCGCTTTGACGGTCATCTCGTTCATCGTCAGGGTGCCGGTTTTATCCGAGCACACCACGGTCATGGCGCCCAGGGTTTCCACCGTCGGCAGCTTGCGGATAATCGCCCGCTGACGCGCCATCGCCTGTACACCCAGAGAGAGAATAATCGAGATAATCGCCGGTAAGCCTTCCGGCACGGCGGCCACCGCCAGGCTAATCAGGGAGAGCAGCAGCTCGCCGAGAGGAATGTCGCGCAGCGCGAGGCTGAAGACGAACAGCGCGGCCATCATCGCCAGGATGATAACGAAAATCGCTTTACCGAGCTTATCCATCTGCACCAGCAGCGGCGTGCGGTGCTTCTCAATGCCCGCCATCATCTGGTTGATGTGGCCGAGCTCGGTCTCCTGACCGGTTGCGGTCACCACGCCAACGCCGCCGCCGGCGCTGATGGTTGTGCCGGAGAAGAGCATATTGGTGCGGTCGCCCAGCGGCAGTTCGCCTTCCAGCGCGTCGGTGGTTTTATCCACCACCGTCGACTCGCCGGTCAGAATCGCCTCTTCGACCCGCAGATTATGGCTCTCAATCAGGCGCATATCGGCAGGCACGCGGTCACCTGCGCGCAGTATCACGATATCGCCCGGCACCAGGTCGCGGGTCGGGATGGTTTCATGCTTGCCGCCGCGCTGCACGCGCGCGTCGCTGGAGAGCATATTGCGGATGCCCTGCAGCGATTTTTCGGCGTTGCTCTCCTGGATATGGCCAATCAGAGCGTTGATCACCGTGACGCCAAGGATGACGAGCGTATCGACCCAGTGGCCCATGACCGCGGTGAGCGCGGCAGCGGCCAGCAGGACAAAAATCAGGACGTCGTTAAAGTGGGCAAGGAAGCGCAGCCAGGCCGGCTTGCCTTTTTTCTCCGGCAAGGCGTTGGGGCCGAAGGTCTTCAAACGCTCGGCGGCCTCGGCGGCGCTGAGGCCGTTGGCATGGCTTTTATTCTGCGCCAGCACCGCATCAACCGTCTGCTGATATGCGCGGCGTGGCGCAGCATCCCCTGATGGGGTGGTATTATTAGTTTTGATCGTTTTGGTCAAAATATATCTCCCTTAAAATTCCGTGAGGCGGAAAGCCTGGAATCATTCCGGGCCAATGAGAAAAATTTTAAACAGCGGAGATAATTTAAGCTTGCGCAATATTTAATCTCTCGCAAATACAAAATTTGTGGTAAGTTAATTCTATAAATCAACTATTGCAGAATATTAATAAACCAAAACTAAACGAGGTCTACTATGTTTGGAATCTACCGCGGACGCCGTCTGCTACTGTACATCCTGCTGGCTATTATCATCGCTACTTTGGTGGGATATAGCACCTATACTTTTGTAAAAGCGCTGGCATAATAATGACGTTAATTTACATTGCAATGTAATTAACTTAATCACAAATATTACCAAAATAATTAACAAGGGAATAATTGAGGACGTTTAAATATAATATCCAATGCGTATTATGATTACGTACGAAACGATATTGCATTAATTCTCTTTTTACCGGACAATATGTTTTTAACTGATGATTAACAAATAATGAAACATCCGCTAGAAACGCTCCTCAGTGCCGCCGGCATTCTGCTGCTGGCTTTGCTCTCCTGCCTGCTGTTGCCGGCGCCCTCTCTGGGCCTGACGCTGGCGCAAAAGCTGGTTGCGACATTCCATCTGATGGATCTCAACCAGCTTTATACCCTGATCTTTTGCCTGTGGTTTTTAGCGCTGGGCGCGGTTGAATATCTGCTGCTGCGCTGGGTCTGGCGTCGCTGGTTTTCCCTTGAACGCTAAGCCAGCCAGGTCGCGCATGCCGCTGACCAGCGCTTCGCACCACGCGGCGTAATCGTGGCCACTGGATGAGGGATGGAAGCTCACCGTATACCCCTTCTCTTTTAGCACCCGCTCAAATTCACGCGTATTGGCATAAATGCCGCCGTCCGGCCCGCTGGTTTCGAATTTCCCCGCCTGCAGCCAGAAGCGCACCGGATAGCGCGGCGACTGCTGGTACTGGCGGGTCAGCCAGCTGGCCTCCTCCCCTTGCGGTGCCCACCAGTATGACCCGGACAGGCTTAATACGTTGCCAAACTGTCGCGGATAGCGCAGCGCTACCCAGGATGCGGCTAGCCCGCCGTAGCTGGAGCCGGCGACCACGGTTTTTTGCCGGCTCAGGCTGAGTCCCTGACGACGCAGCCACGGCAGCAGCTCATGGGCCATAAAATCGGCAAAGTGCGGATTTGGCGGCAGCTCCTTCGCCCGTCGCGAATGATCGAGACTATCGATAAACACCACGTTGATCGGCGGTAGCCGATGGCTGGCGATCAGGGCATCCAGCACGTTGGCGAGGCGGTACTCGTGCTGGTAAGTTTTGCCGTCAAAGAGCAGTAGGGTCCAGCGCGCGGGCTGCGGCAACCGCGGGCGATAAATCAGCACTTCCCGCGTATTTTGCAGAAAGTCGCTGCGCAGCTGATGGCGGGTTAAGACTCCGTAGCGTAGCGGCTGCGCCATACGCTGGGCGGTGCAAAAACGCGCGGCGTTGAGGGCCAGCAGAGAGTGGCGATTCCAGCGGTCGTGGGCGGCATTGATACTGTTCGGGTTGAGAGGGTCAGCCTGGGCGCTGACCAGAATTGCCCGCCGCTGTTCCCGCGCGCTGCCGTTTACCTGCGGCACGTCCGGGGCCAGCTTATACTGCATGAGGGTATCGGCGGGCACCACGTAGCTGCGAAACCAGACGTCAGAATCCCCGAGGCGAAACAGCGGATCGTGATCCCCCGCCGGCGAACCCAGAATAAACACGTTGCGGCTCGCCCCGCGCCACAGGAAAGTTACCCGCTTATGGCCGGCGTCCACCGGTTCCACCATTGGCGTCCCTTCCCGCTCGCGCTCCTGCCAGAAATGCGTCGTTGAACCTCCCGCCGCCAGTTCACGCTTTAGCCGCTGCAGGCGCGGGCTGACCGGATCCAGCGGCTGAATTTTGGCCAGCGCGGTGGTTTCCCGCATCTGCCACTGAAAGCGCCAGCGCGCCCCCTCTTCGCCGTGCAGCACCAGCGAGGAGGCGCGGTTTACCGGCAGAGAAAATAGCAGGGTTTGCTCGCCGTCCGCCGGACCGCCCGCCAGCAGCGTGCGCAGACGGCGGTTATTGTCATCCAGCAGTCGGGCATCGGTGACGCCGGAGAGGGTCGCCGCGACGTAGTTCTCGCCCAATGTCGGCAGGTCAAAACAGACCTCGCCGCTGGCGTCGAATTTCCCCTGTAGTTCACCCTGTAACGAGGGAGATTCGCAGTTCATTGCCGCCGCCGGTAGGGTACTCATGCCAATCAGCAGGCCGCTCCACGCCGTCTTCATTAGCCGATAGTTCCTTGTAAGAATTTGTTAATAACGCTAATGCAAACAATAACTATTTGCAATAACATTAACGCCGTTAATGTTAGCCGCCGGTCGATTCCCCCTCGACGCGGGCGTTTTTTGATGGCGATTCAACCAAGGATAAAAAATAAACATGTTTAAATATAATAAGATAAAAGCTTTCTGGGCCGCGGGCGTGGCGGCATCTCTGTTTGGCGGGCCGGCGCTGGCGGCGGAGGAAACGATCGTCGTCACCGCCGCCAGCGGCGAGGATCCCACCGCGCCGCTGAAGGGAATAGTGGCAACAAAAACGCTGTCGGCAACAAAGACCGCCGCGGAAATCGTCAAAACGCCGCAGTCGGTATCGGTGGTCACCCGCGATCAAATGCGGGCGTTGGACGTTACCTCGGTTTCACAGGCGCTGCGCTATAGCGCGGGCGTTTTTACCGAATACCGCGGTTCATCTAACCGCAACGACGAGGTATTCGTACGCGGTTTCAGCTACGTGCCCAAATTCCTCGATGGCCTGAGCTATGGTGCCACCGCCTCGTCGCAAACCGGCACTTTCGATCCGTGGCTGCTGGAGCGCGTCGAACTGGTGCGCGGCCCGGCCTCGGTGCTGTTTGGGCAGGTCAACCCCGGCGGGCTGATTAGCATGACCAGCAAACGCCCGACCAGCCAGCCGATTCATGAGGTGCAGTTCCGTACCGGTAATAACCATCTCGCCGAAGGCGCTTTCGACATTGGCGGTCCGCTGAGCGATGACGGCCACCTGCTCTATCGCCTGAACGGGATCGCCCGCACCCAGAATAACCAGATCGATGACTATAAAGAGACGCGGATGGCTATCGCTCCCGCCCTCACCTGGTATCCTAATGACGCCACGCGCTTTACCCTGTTAACCAGCTATCAGAAAGATCCGGATGCCGGCTACCGTAACTTCCTGCCGCGTTACGGTACCGTGGAAAGCGTCGACGGCAGCTATATTCCGCGCGATTTTAACGTCAGCGATCCCAACTACAACCAGTCGTGGCGTGAACAAACGATGATTGGCTATGAATTTGAGCACCAGCTCAACGATACCTTGACTCTGCGCCAGAACGCCCGTTACGCCACCATTAAACAGAAGTATCGCTACCTGGTTTATTCCACCAGCGCCGCCAACAGCTCGGTACTCTCCCGCCGCGCCCAGCATGAACAGCGCCAGACCGATGAGTTTGGCATCGATAACCAGCTTGAAGCGCAGTTCGCCAGCGGTCAGGTGGCGCATACGGTGATTGGCGGTGTGGATTACAAAACCAGTAAGGATAAGCAGTATCTTGGTCGGGCCGGCGGCTCGCAGTACGATATCGACTGGCGCAGCCCGACCTACGGGGTTAACGTCGATGAAAGCGCTTTCAGTCCCGCCACTAATGAACAGCAAAATCTCGACCAGGCTGGGGTGTATGTTCAGGATCAGCTGAGCTGGCGAAACTGGGAACTGTTAGTTTCCGGGCGCTACGACTGGGCGGAAGTACGCACCACCGATTTTACCGACGCCAGCAGCACCCAGCAGAATGATAATAAGTTCACCTGGCGCACCGGCCTGCTGTACGCCTTTGATTCCGGTCTTTCCCCCTATATCAGCTACAGCACCTCCTTCGAACCTAACCTGCAAACCAACCGCGCGCCGGGCGTCGGACCGTTCGATCCCAGCGAAGGCAAACAGGTTGAGGTGGGTCTGAAATACCAGCCTAACCCAAACGCGTTAATGACCCTCGCGCTGTACGATTTGACGCAAAGCAACGTCGCGACCTACAACAGCGCGGCCGGGTGGTTTGAGAACAGCGGTAAAGTGCGCTCAAAAGGCGTTGAAGCCGAAGCGCACGCGACGGTCTTCGATAACCTCAATCTGATCGCGTCTTACACCTACACCGACGCGGAAACCGTCAATACCACTGTCGTCGGTACCGAAGGGAAAACGCCGGCACGCATTCCGACCCATATGGCTTCGGCGTTCACCAGCTATACCCTGCCGGACGGCGCGTTAAAAAGCCTGACTGCGGGCGTTGGCGTACGCTATATCGGCACCAGCTACGGCGATGCGAAAAACACGTTTAAGGTACCAGCAGTGGATCTGTACGACGCCATGGTCAGCTATGAGTTAGGCGAGCTGAATTCAAGCCTGAAAGGGGCGAAAGTACAGTTCAACGTCAACAATCTCGCCAATACCAAATACGTGGCCTCCTGCGCCAGCGATAGCGCCTGCTTCTACGGCATTGGCCGGACGGTGACGGCGACAGTAAACTACGCCTGGTAAGAAAAACGTCCGCCGGTCTTCCCCCGGCGGACGTTTTCAGTGCGCGCGGCTGTGATTTTCTTTACGGTAGGCGCCCGGCGGCAGGTTAAACGTGCGGGTGAAGATGCGGGTAAAGGTTTGCTGCGAGTCAAAACCGTATTTCAGGCAAATATCGTAGACCCGCTGATCGGTATCGCGCAGATCGCGCGCCGCCAGCAGCAGCTTACGCTCGCGGATATAGCGCCCCAGACTCTCCCCTTTATACTGTAAAAACAGTCGTTGCAAATGCCACTTCGAATAACCGGCGTGGCGCGCAATATCGTCAATACGTAGCGGCTGATGCAAATTATCATCAATCCACTCGACGATTGTATCAATGACCTGAGCGGAAATAGTCATATGTCCTCTCTCCTCCTGAACCACTCTCATCGTTAGCGCCACCAGGCGTTAAATGATTGCGTTTTATCGGCGACCCAAACCGGCTCACCCAACATTGGCGTCAGCAGTCGCCACGGTCGCCCTGTGCTGGCCTCCGCCAGCCTTTTGTACGGATCGTCCCATGTGTGTTTTGCCAGCACGAAGCGCCCGGCGTGACCCGGCAGCACCGCGCGTGCATGAACATCGTCAGCGGCTTGCGCCGTCTCTTCCGGCATCATGTGGATGTACTTCCAGTCCTGGTCATACTGACCGTTTTCCATGATCGCCAAATCCACTTCGCCAAACTGTTCGCCGATGGCTTTAAAGTGCGGTCCGTAGCCGCTGTCGCCGCTGTAGTAAATTTTCTGCTGCGGGGTAACGAACATAAAGCTGGCCCACAGGGTCTGGTTGCGCTTGAGGCCGCGGCCGGAAAAGTGGCGCGCGGGCAGGACGTGTACCGTCAGCTCATCGCTCACCTGCACCGACTGATTCCAGTCCGCCTCGCTGATTATCGCGCTCTCCATTCCCCAGTAGCGCAGGTGCGACCCCACGCCCAGCGGCGTCACCACGCGCTTGACCTTCGGCATTAGAGCTTTGATGGTGGCGTAATCGAGGTGGTCGTAATGATCGTGCGAGATAATCAGCAGGTCGATATCCGGCATGCCCTCAGCGTGCCACGGGTAATCCCCGGCGAAGGCCTTATTAATAAACGAGAACGGCGCGGCATAGTTGCTAAATACGGGATCAATCAGGATGCGTTTGCCCGCCAGCTGCAGATACCAGGAGGAGTGACCGAGCCAGACCATCACGTCCTGCCCTGACGGCAAGCCCGCCAGATCGGTGTTCACCAGCGGCAGCGGCTGTGCAGGTCTGGCATTTTCACGTTTGGCGACCAGAAACTCCCACCACGCGGCCAGCATATTTTTTTGCCCGGTAAAGCCAGGCGTCGGAAGCTGATTGTGAAACTGACCGTCGTGATAGTGCGGCGACTGCTCCACCAGGCTGAGCTGCGCGCCCTGCGGCGCCTGACCAAATCCGGCATTTAACACAAACGGCAAAGTTGTTGCTGACGCTAATAACATGATGGCGACCACGCTGAAAGTGACACGGTTCATATCCTGACCTGGCGAAATCCTCCTTCCTGGAGGTTTTTGTTATAAGGCTTGATTATGAGTGAGTAAGCACTCATTATTAGGAAGAAGCTGAAAGTCGTCAAGACGATTTTCAAATTTTGACAGACAGCGTTGCAGTGCCCATGTCAGGCATGCTTAGATCGTGGTTTTATCATGTGTGAGGTAAAGTGTAGTGGCTCGTCCTAAGAGTGAAGATAAAAAGCAAGCGTTACTGGAGGCCGCAACCGCCGCCTTTGCCCAATCGGGAATCGCCGCCTCAACTTCCGCCATCGCCCGCAGCGCCGGGGTTGCCGAGGGTACGCTGTTTCGCTACTTTGCCACCAAGGACGATCTGCTCAACGAGCTTTATCTGACTATAAAAGCAGACCTGGTTAAGACAATGATCGCGGGTCTCAATCCGAACGAGACCGAGTCGAAAGAGAACACGCGCAATATCTGGAACAGCTATATCGGCTGGGGCGTGCGTAATCCCATGGAGCATAAAGCGATTCGCCGGATGGCGCTGAGTGAAAGGATCACCGACGAAACCCGCAACCGCGTCAAAGAGATGTTTCCCGAGCTCAATGAACTGTGCCAGCGTTCCATCAAGCCCGTTTTTCAATCCGAAGAATACCGCACCTTTGGCGATGCGCTGTTTCTTTCGCTGGCCGAAACCACCATTGAATACGCCTGCCACGAGCCGGAACGCGCCGTGCGTTTTGTCGAACTCGGCTTTGAAGCCATGTGGCAGGCGCTTGCCGAGGACAATAGCTGATGGACCCCCGCTCGCTGCATGACCACGCGCATCGTATCGCGCTGGAGCTTCCCTTTACCGAGCACTGCTGGCCGTTTGGCCCGGAGTACGATGTGTTTAAAATCGGCGGGCGGATTTTTATGCTGACCGCGACGGTTCGCGGCCGCGCGCTGGTCAACCTGAAGTGCGATCCGCAGAAATCGCTGCTTCATCAGGCGATTTACCGCAGCATTGAGCCCGGCTATCACATGAACAAAAAGCACTGGATCACCGTGGTTCCCGGCGAAGATATTAGCGTAGCTCTGCTGGCGGAACTGATCGATGATTCGTGGAACCTGATCGTCGATAAACTCAGCAAAAAAGAGCAGCAGCGGCTGCGCCCGCGGTGATTTTCAGCGCTGCGCGATAAGTGTTATCGCATTTTTGCCCCTTATCTTTTTTCCGTCATCGCTGTACTCTTCCTTCACGAAACGCACCCGCAAGGGGTTGTAAACAGTGAGGAAGAGTATGGATATCGTATCGGTTGCCTTAAAGCGCTACTCCACCAAGGCCTTTGACGCCACTAAAAAGCTAACTGACGAGCAGGCGGAAAACCTGAAAACGCTGCTGCAGTACAGCCCGTCAAGCACCAACTCCCAGCCGTGGCACTTTATCGTTGCCAGCAGCGATGAAGGCAAAGCGCGCGTCGCCAAAGCGGCGAGCGGCACCTACGTGTTTAACGAACGTAAAATTCTTGATGCCTCCCACGTGGTGGTTTTCTGCGCCAAAACCGCAATGGACGACGCCTGGCTTGAGCGCGTGGTCGATCAGGAAGAGGCCGATGGCCGCTTTGCGAACGCCGAAGCCAAAGCGGCAAACCATAAAGGCCGCACCTTCTTTGCCGATATGCACCGCAAAGAGCTGCACGACGACGATCAGTGGATGGCGAAGCAGGTTTATCTCAATGTCGGCAATTTCCTGCTGGGCGTCGCGGCCATGGGTCTGGACGCCGTGCCGATTGAAGGCGTCGACTTCGCGATTCTCGATGCCGAATTCGACCTGAAAGCCCAGGGTTACACCAGCCTGGTGGTGGTGCCGGTCGGCCATCATAGCGTCGAAGACTTCAACGCGACGCTGCCGAAATCACGCCTGCCGCAGGCAACGACCATTACCGAGATTTAATTCTCTGGTTTTTTTTACGTCAGGATAATCCCCGGATTGCAGCCGTCGCCTTATCCAGGCTACAAAATTACACACTGTGGGAACCCGTAGCCCGGGTAAGGCGCGTCAAGCGCCGCCCCGGGGATAGCCCGCAGTATTTTGTAGCCAGCATCCCCCCACCTTATCTACCGCTCTCGCGTGCCAGATGCGCTTCGCATAGCGGCCAATGACCGCCAGGCGTTGAGCGTACGCTGAATAATGCGCTGCTCTTTTCAGGCTATGTTCATAAGCATTCCCTGTCGTTAATGTTTATCCAGCCACGCCAGCGCCTGCTCGCCCGTTTCATCCATCGGCAAATAGACCAGCAGGCGCGAGCCGTTGCGCGGGGCCGAGTACCAGTACATCTGCTGCAGGCTGAAGCGTCCGAGCTGCGGATGGTTAAAGTTTTTCACCTGATTTTCCACCCCGCGCACCTCATAGCGCTGATGCCAGAGCGCCTCGAACTCCGCCGACGCGGCGAAAAAGCGCGCCAGCTTATTTTCCCACAGCGGATCGCCGCGGTGCTCCGCCATCGCCGCGCGGAAATAGGAGACAAACGTCGCCAGCACGTCACGATTCTCGATACGGCTGCGCCAGGTTTCATTGGTCAGGTACAGATAAATGCAGTTGCGATCTTCCTCCGGGATGGTGGCGAAATCGATGCCCATCAGGCGGCAGAAGCTGTCGTTCCAGGCCACAATATCAAAGCCGGGATTCTGAATACTGGCGGGCTGCGGCATCAGGCTATCGAGCATCCGCCGGGTGCCGGGGCTGATACCTTCGCATACCGTCACCTGAGTGGCCTCAGGCGGAGTCAGCCCGGCCAGCACAAACAGATGCCGGGTCTCAAGCGGGCTGCACTGCAGCGCATTCGCCACCCCTACCAGCACCGCCGCTGACGGATTGACCTCCCGCCCCTGCTCCAGCCAGGTGTACCAGGTGACGCCGACGTCCGCCAGCATCGCCACCTCTTCCCGCCGCAGGCCCGGCGTGCGCCGCCGGCCAACGCGGGGCAACCCCAGGCGCTGCGGGTCGAGGCTCTCGCGGCGGGCGCGCAGAAACGCCCCCAGCTGTTTGCGGCCGTCATCGGGCGCGGCGATGGTCAATTCACGTTGCGGCATGGTCGTCATAAAACCTCCAGCATGGTAGTACCAATACCAGTATAGACAGGAACTGGTACCCGTTTAATTTATCGGTGATGCTACGGCTATCCGCTGAATGACGCAATGGAGAGATCCGATGAATTCGTCTGCTGTTTCACCCGGCCGCGCCGGTTTATTCCTTCTGTTGACCGGCCAGATGCTGCCGCTGATCGATACCTCGATCGCCAACGTCGCGCTGGACTCCATTACCCAATCGCTTAACGCCAGCGCCACTCAGCTTGAGCTGATCGTCGCGCTGTACGGCGTCGCCTTTGCCGTCTGCCTGGCGATGGGCAGCAAGCTTGGCGATAACTATGGCCGCCGTCGTCTGTTTATGTGGGGCGTGGCGATGTTTGGCGTCGCCTCCCTGCTGTGCGGAATGGCGAACTCCATCAATACGCTGCTGGCGGCGCGCGCGGTGCAAGGGGCCGGTGCGGCGCTGATCGTGCCGCAAATCCTCGCTACCTTGCATGTCACCCTGAAAGGCACAGCCCACGCCCGGGCCATCAGCCTGTACGGCGGCATTGGCGGTATCGCCTTTATCGTCGGTCAGATGGGCGGCGGCTGGCTGGTGTCGGCGGATATCGCCGGTTTAGGCTGGCGCAACGCCTTCTTTATTAACGTGCCGATCTGCCTGCTGGTGCTGGCTTTCAGTCCGCGATACGTCCCGGAGACCCGGCGCGAAGCGCATTCGCGCATCGACTGGCAGGGCACCTTTAGCCTTGCGCTGATCCTCTGCTGCCTGCTGTTCCCGATGGCGTTGGGGCCGGAACTGCACTGGCCGTGGACGCTGCAGCTGATGCTGGCTGCGGTGCTGCCTCTGCTGGTCTGGATGCGGGCCAGCGCGCTGAGCAAACAGCAGCGCGGCGAGCAGCCGCTCTTACCGCCTCGCCTGCTGAAGCTCACCAGCATTCGCTTTGGCATGGCCATCGCCCTGCTCTTTTTCAGCGCCTGGTCCGCGTTCATGTTCTGCATGGCGCTGACCATGCAGGCCGGTCTGGGGATGGCGCCGTGGCAGTCCGGCAACAGCTTTATCGCCCTCGGTGTGGCCTACTTCGTCTCCGCGCTGTACGCGCCGAAACTGATAGCCCGCTACAGCATGGGACGCATTTTGCTGATCGGTCTGGCGGTGCAGATTGTCGGCCTGCTGCTGTTGAGCGCGACCTTTTATCGTCTCGGTGTCCACACCGCCACCCTGGCGCTGGTCCCGTCTACGGCGCTTATCGGCTATGGGCAGGCCCTGATCGTCAATAGTTTTTACCGTATTGGGATGCGCGATATCAGCGCCTGCGACGCCGGGGCCGGGAGCGCGATTCTCAGCACTCTGCAACAGGCGACGCTGGGTCTGGGTCCGGCGATTCTCGGGTCGCTATTCTTAGCCCTCGCCCAGCGCAGCGGCGGTGACTATCCACGGGCGCTGATCGATTTCCTCGCGGTGGAAGTGGTGATGATGCTGGTACTGGGCGCCATCGCGCTGTGGCTACGCCATCACCTTAACGTCCGTCCGGCGGTAGCGACCTCATAATCACATTCGCGTAACCTGCTATTTGCATAATAGACATCCAGCGGTCATCATAACCGCTGGATGTAAAGGAGACGTTATGCAGGAATTAATATCGCAAATCGCCGCATTAGGCATCAAAATTACCCCCACCACCTCACTCATTATTATTTTCGGCATTATTTTTCTGACGGCGATTGTCGTTCACCTTATTCTGCACAAAGTGGTGCTGCGCACCTTCGAAAAGCGGGCGCAGGCCAGTAGTCACCTATGGCTGCAAATTATTACGCAGAACAAACTCTTTCATCGTCTGGCCTTCACCCTGCAGGGGATTATCGTCAACGTGCAGGCGGTGTTGTGGCTGCAAAAAGGCAGCGAGGCTGCGGAAATCCTCACCACCTGCGCCCAGCTGTGGGTGATGATCTACGCGATGCTGTCCTTCTTCTCGCTGCTGGACGTGGTGTTCAATTTATCGCAGAAATTCGCCACCGCTTCTCAGCTGCCGCTTAAAGGCATATTTCAGGGGATTAAGCTGGTCTGCGCGATTATTGTCGGCATTCTGGTGATCTCCTTACTGATTGGCCAGTCGCCGGCGATTCTGATTAGCGGGCTCGGCGCGATGGCCGCGGTACTGATGCTGGTATTCAAAGACCCGATTCTCGGCCTGGTCGCTGGGATCCAGCTCTCCGCCAACGATATGCTCAAACTCGGCGACTGGCTGGAGATGCCGAAATATGGCGCCGACGGCGCGGTTATCGACATTGGGCTGACCACGGTGAAGGTGCGCAACTGGGATAATACCATCACCACGATTCCCACCTGGTCGCTGGTTTCCGACTCGTTTAAAAACTGGAGCGGCATGTCGGCATCCGGCGGTCGCCGGATTAAGCGCAGCCTGAATATCGATACCACCAGCATTCATTTTCTCGATGAACAGGAGCAGCAGCGCTTAATTCAGGCCAGACTGCTGAAGCCGTATATGGATTCTCGTCATCAGGAAATCAGCCTGTGGAACCAGCAGAACGCCGCCGATCAATCGATATTGAATCAGCGCAAGATGACCAATATCGGCACCTTCCGCGCCTATTTGCAGGAATATTTGCGTAATCATCCACGCATCCGCAAAGATATGACGCTAATGGTGCGCCAGCTGGCCCCGGACGCCAGCGGCCTGCCGATTGAGATTTACTGCTTCACCAACACCGTGGTGTGGGCGGAATATGAAAGCATCCAGGCGGATATATTCGATCACGTCTATGCCGTGGTTGACGAATTCGGCCTGCGGATCCATCAGTCCCCCACCGGCAACGATATTCGTTCGCTGGCGGGCGCGTTTACTCAGTAATATCCTCAGGTACTGGCGCGGGAAATGACGCGCCAGTCCATCATCACCCGCTCAACGGCGGCGTCAGGATTATCGATTCTCTTCATTAATAGCGTCACCGCCGTGCGGCCAATCTCGCGCGAAGGCTGTTCCACGGTGGTCAGCTGCGGCGATACCACTTCGGCCAGTTCGGTGCCATCAAAACCGACCACCGCGATATCTTCCGGCACCCGCAGCCCGGCCTGAGCGATAGCCCGCAGCGCGCCCGCCGCCAGCGAATCGGAGACGGCAAACACCGCGTCCGGCTGCTCTTCCTGCGCCAGCAGCGTCTCCATCGCCTGTTTACCGGCGGCGGCGCTCAGATCGCTGGCGTAGGTGACCTGTTGATACGCCAGTTCGCGAACGTGCAGTACGCTTTTATAGCCGCGCTCGCGCAGGCGCGAGTAGCGATAGCTGAGATCGTGGTTGATTAAAGCAATGCGTTTACGCCCGGCGTCAACCAGCCGGGAAACGGCGCCCTGCGCCGCGTCGACGTCGTTGATGCCGACGCAGGAGATGCTGCCGTTATCGGCGTATTCCGCGCACTGAACCCAGGGCGCGTCGCCGATCATGGTGGTGAGTTCCGGCAGGCTGGAGAGCGCGTTCATCGTAATGATGCCGTCGACCATTTTGCCGGAGAGCAGCTGCAGACCCGAGGTTGAACGGGCTAAATCCGAACCTGAATTACACAGCAGGATCCGGTAGCCGTTCTTTTCCGCCTCTTCTTCAATGCCCTTGACCACCTCGGCGCAAAAGGGGTTGGCGATATTCGAAACCATCACCAGAATCATATTGCTGCGGGCCGTTCGCAGCTGGCGGGCCAGCAGATTAGGCTGGTAGTTACTCTCTTTGATCGCCTGCAGCACACGTTCGCGATTCTTCGCTTTAACGGTATCGCTGTTATTCAGTACCCGCGATACCGTCGCCACCGAGACGCCCGCCAGGCGAGCGATTTTCTGAATTGACATAGAGGCTGCACTTCCCGCATAGACGTTATATTTCGCAGGCTATCATAAATGAGCCCCGTCCGCGCCGTCAGCAGGTTTTGCAAGAATCGACGGGATTGATTAGCACGCTAAGGTCGCTATCATGATAGCGTCGGCGTTGTTTCGCGAGAGGCGAAACGTACGCTGGCCGTTGAACGTCATCGGCATATAACTGGGGTATCTCTTGAACACAATAAAAAATATTAACATCGCAGCGGCAATGATCACCGACGGTCAAGGACGCTGTCTCTTAGTACGAAAACGAGGGACGGAGTACTTTATGCAACCCGGTGGAAAGCCTGAAATCGGGGAGGTCCCGGAAGCAGCGTTGATCCGCGAGCTCGAAGAGGAGCTCAACTTCCTCGTCTCACCTGAAGAACTGGTCCCGGTAGGCCGCTTCACCGATACGGCGGCAAACGAGCCGGGCCATACGGTCTCAGCGGATATCTTTCAAATAGCAACCAACAGAGCGAGCTTTACACCAACGGCAGAAATAGAAGAAGTTATCTGGTATACGCCGGGCCAGGATCGGCATATTAAGCTTGCTCCTCTTACCGAGAATCACCTGCTTCCTCTGCTGAAAGGGGCGTAAGCGCCCGGGGCGCATCGAAAGTATGGCCTCATTTGCCTGCAAGTCAAAATCCAGGGTGCCGTCGTTCCGGTGGCGTTGCGGCGGCTTGCAGGCAGAGCCAGTTCAGGCTGAAGCGCCCCACTTCCACGAGATCAGTTGCCCGCATCTCCTGTTAAGATTTAGCACATCCTTCTGATTCGCTCCTCTTCAAATGCCGACGCGTTTAGTTCTTAAAACGCCCTCTTTTGTACACCAGATCATATTTGGCCAGACAATCCTATCCCCCATAATCCAAAACATCGCAACTTTCCCTTACGAAAAACATGCCATTACAGAATAAACACCACGAAATAAAACAAAATAAAAACACAAAATTAACAAACAACGATGCGATAGCATTTTTTTTGACCTTTTGTGCTGTTTTTTTTTAACCAATTCTCCCCCATTCAGCGAGAAAATTCCTGGTCATCATGGATAATTCTTAAAGAGCGATCGACATAAAATTCTGCACCTTAAGATTTTTCTTATTCATAATAGTAAGTTAGTCTAGATTCAGGCAATTTTTGACATTAAGAATTTACACATTTCTCATCTATATAACTCTTCAGAAATTAAAGTTGTCACATTTATTAACTAGCCATAATATAGCCACATCATTGAACGATAGGATGATGCAATATAGGGAAATAAATCGACATATGGCTCCTCAGAAATATGAGAAGGTATACTGCATTAGCTGTCAGTATCAATGCGAAATCTATCCACGACCTACGATTAAATCGATTAACTGCATTGAAACTCACTATTGCGTATGGCCCGATAAAAACATCTACTTAAAAAATGGTGTGCATTGTTTTTTAATTAGCAAGCACTACAACTTCTCTAATTCTGGATTTATTTTTGTTGATTTTTCTCGCTACAACATCAGATTATTCACCAATGAAAAATGGATTGAATATCTGATTAAAACAGGGTTGCGGATAGTTTTGATTGCCGACAGATTAGCACAGCCGCTGGCGCTGTACTGGAAACACCGCTGTCAGCAGATAATTTCGATTATCAACACCAGCGATACCCGAGACGAGATTGAAAAGAAAATACAGCTTTCGTTTCTCGGTCAAAGAGATGGACGAGGTTACCGTCAAAAACTCAGCGACCAGGAAGTGTTGGTTCTCGATCTTTTACTTGCCGAGAAGTCGGTTAAAGAGATAGCAAAAGAATTGCAAATGGCAGAAAAGAGAATTTACGCAATCAAGCTCAGCTTGCAGAATAAGATGGGAGGCAGAGGGAAGTTAAACATTATTCTATCTGGATAAAGTCATTATCAGTATTTGTAGCAATAACTCCATAAATGGAACTAACTTAATTATTCTCAGGAAATTTAAAATGAAAAAAATCGTATTAGCAGGTGTTGTGGCTGCGGCTCTTATCTCTTCCAACGCAATGGCTAACGTGACTACTTCCGCCACTGCAAGCTGGGATGCTAGCGCAACGAAAGACACCACCAGCGCGCTGGTTGTCACTCCGCTGAAATCCCTGAACTTCCAGTACGCTGAAGGGATTAAAGCGTTTAACTCCCAGAAAGGCGCTTTTGATATCACTATCCAGGGCCAGTCTGGCGCGACTGACTTCACGCTGACCTCTCAGATCGTCAGCAACACCCTGAGCCGTACCACTGACGCCTCTACTCTGGCCGTTGGTGTGAGCTGGAACGGCAACGCGCTGAACAAAACCACCCCGGTAACGATGATTGATACCGCCAACAACATCTCCGCGGGTCTGGATGCGCTGGCTGTCGCGACCGCCTTCGCAGGCGCCGATCGCGTCAGCACTCAGGGTAACTTCGATTTCACTATCGACTCCGCGACTTCTGACGGCAGCACCGCCGCTGAGTTCAAAGATTTAACCGACGGTTACTGGAGCGGCGACGTTCGCGTTCAGTTCAACGCGGAATGGACTATCTAATCAGGTGTAGCCAACACCTGTCCGGTATGACAAGGAGGCTTCGGCCTCCTTATAAGGATGCGCCATGAAACTGAATCCATTATTACTCTCTCTCTTTTTATTCACCGTGACGCCCTCCTCCCATGCCATTAATGTCGGGGACGTCACCTCTATAATGAGGCCGGATGCCTCGACTCTGGCAAAAGAAATCATTAATACCACCGATACGGCGCGTTACGTTAGCGTCAGCGTGGAGCGTATCTCATCGCCTATGGCCGGCGGCAAGGTTATCCCGATGGCGAGCAGATCGGAATTATTATCAACACCAGCCAGTCTGATATTACCCGGAAATGCTAAAGAGAACTTTCGTTTTTTTTACAAAGGACCTCAGGATAACCAGGAACGTTATTATCGCATATCCTGGACCGATGAGCCGGTGACCGAGTTTGAAGCCAGTAAAAAGAAAAAACAGGGCGAGGCAACGACCTCTGCCATTATTGGTACGATTCTGGTGGTCGCGCCGCGTGAAGAAAGATTTGACTATCGTCGCGATAATGACACGGTAACCAATACCGGTAACGCTTCATTCCGCGTTATCTCCTACGGGCCCTGTCGCGATAAAGCGAAGGATGAGGGGCAAGGCTGCCGTGAACGCTATTATGTCATGCCTGGTGTTAGCGTAAGAATAAAGCATACCGATCTCACCAACAAAAAAACGCGAATTGGAATATGGCACGGTGAGCAATATATAAATGTAAACTGAGTAACATTATGGATAATCTTGGTTATGTCAAAGGGACGTTGTTCGCTGGATTATTAATTACGGTAAACCAGGGATGGGCAGCTAATGCTACAGCGCCAGTTAAAGTCAGTAACTATGTTATTCCTTCGGTATTTGCTAACGCGTTATACCAGGGCATGTCGGTCCCTGTTTTTATTCGTTATGAAGGCGATAATAGTACCCAACGCAGCCAGCAAAAAATCGCTGATGCCATCCTTACCATCAAGGATAATGAGTTTCGCCTGAACCAGATCGCGCTCAGCGATCTGCCGGAACGAACCGAATTATCACCTCAGATAAAATCATTGCTCAACGAGATGCAGGACAAAAGCATCGGCGACGGTCAGCGCGTTTATATCAACAAAGACGCCTCTCTCTCACTCGATACGCGTTCCTTTTATCTTGAGCTGACGGTTAACCGGGCAGCCATGCAGGCCGCTATTTTGCCGCGTACCAATATGCTTGGGGAATCCACTGCCCAGAATCTCTCGAGCGTGCTGAATTACTCGATGGGGAGCTATTACAACAAATATGAGAATACCGATAGCGCCAGCAGCTATCTGACGCTGGACAATACCTGGTCGCTGCGCGAGCACCATCTGAATTTTAACGGTTCCCTGTACGGGATTGGTACCGGCAACCAGCAGGGTAAACTGTATCGCTCGATGTACGAGCGTGACTATCAGGGACGCCGCTTCGCAATGGGGATGGTGGATACCTGGAATCTGCAATCGATCGCCAGCATGAGCGCCCTGAACTCCAGCCGTATTTACGGCATTAGCTATGGCAATAAAAGCAGTTCCCAAACGCAGGACAATACGCTAGCTCTGGTGCCCGTCACGGTGTTCCTGCCGGCCGCCGGCGAAGTGCATGTTTATCGTGACGGCAAACTGCTCAGCATTCAAAACTTCTCGATGGGCAGCTACGAGCTCGATACGTCGCGCCTGCCGTTTGGCATCTACAACGTTGATATACAGGTGGTCGTAAACGGACGCGTGGTCAGCAGCCGGACGGCGAACATCAATAAAACGTTCGCCCGGAAATCGAGCGTGACCGGCGATCTCTCATGGCAAACTTTCGGCGGCAGCCTCGAATACAACAAGATGGACTATCGCCATAAATACAACATCAATTATGGCACACGGAATACGTGGATAGCCGGGATCGCCGCGGCAACCAGCCAACCCTGGCTTTCCGGCGTGAATCTGAAAACCACGCTCTACGGTTTTGACAATAACGGCGTCAATGAAACGGAAGCGAACGTGATTTTCAACAACGCGTTCAGCTTTAACCAGCAGGGGCTGCTCGCTACCGACGGCAGCTGGCAGAGTACCTCCACCTTCAATATGAGTTTACCGGACGGATACGGCAACCTGTGGGGGTCGCGCCAGTACAGTTCCATTGGTAACGCGCTACCGATGCAGCAAAACGACTACGTGACCGTCGGCGCCAACGCTAACCTGCGTAAAATCGCGCCGTTCCTCGGTACGCTGAGCGTCAGCCGCACCAATAACAAATATACCGGGAGCACCTATACCAACGTCGATTACGATCAATCCCTGTTAGCTAATCGCTACGCAACCGTTACGTTACGCGTCGGTATTCAGAACTATCAGTACAACAACCATGAAAATCTGCGCGATAAGTACGTCAATATTGACGTCTCTATCCCCTTCTCCACCTGGCTAAGCACCGGTGTGTCCAGCCAAAACGGAAACATGCTGGCGAACGCCACGCTGCGCAAAAGCTTTGACAACAGCGCCATTACCCAGGTGGGAGCATCGGTTTCGAAGCAGATTAAACAAAATAAAAATGACGATAGCCGTTATCGTTCAGACGATTACGCCGCCAATGGTTACGTCAGCTATAACACCAAATATAACGCTGGCACCGTCTCCGTTAGCCGCTCATCGCAGCACAGTTCAAACTACAGCCTGAGCTCGCAGGGAAGCGTGGCCTGGACGGAAAAAAATGTCTATGTCGGCAAAGGCACACAAACCGCAGGCCTGGTAGTGAATACCAATTTCAGCGGTAAGGGCAGGATGATGGCGCAGATCAACGGCCAGAACTACCCGCTGACCGGCAAAAGCAACTTCATCAGTCTTCCGCCTTACGCGGAATATAAGGTGGAACTGATGAACGACAAAAATTCGGAAGACAGCGTCGACATCGTTAACGGCCGACGTAACAAAGTCGTGCTCTATCCCGGCAACGTCAGCGTGATTAACCCGGAAGTCAAACAGCTGGTCACCGTCTTTGGCCGGGTGAAAGATCGCCGCGGCGGTTACTACGCCAACGCCGATATACACAACCACATTGGTAAAACGCGCACCGACGAACTCGGCGAGTTCGCCATGGACGTCGATAAGCGCTATCCGGTGATTACCCTGGTCGATAAATTCGGCGGCATTTGCGAAGTGGATTTGGATCTGACAGAGGCGAAAGGCGCCGTATGGGTCGGTGAGATCCCTTGTGAGATCCAACAACAAACGGCATCAGTGACGGGAGATGTTAAGAATGTCTATTAAACCCCAGGCCATCATGCTGCTGGCCGGCTGGCTGCTGGCCGCGCCGGCTATGGCACTTACCGCTACCAACGACGGGAGCGGCAGCAACACCTATATGTTTATCGACAACGATGTCGATGATGAATATTTCATCACCACCAGCGCCCTGTCCCCACGCTTCACCGGGGCCAATATCTGGACAAAATATAAAACGAACCAGCGTAGTCTGGGATATATGGGCAACTCGGGCTGGAGTTACAGTAACCGCTATTTTGATCTGTGGATCGACAACTCCCCCATTAACCAACCGTTTCTCGGGCTTCGCTGCATGTCCACGGGAGCAAACTGCCCGGCTTCCGGCATTATCCCTGCCGATGTTCTCGACAAAGACGGTTACTATCACGCGATGTCCGGCAACAGCGTAGCGAACGGTTACTACGGTGCCGGAGTGCTTAGCCAGTCGGCCTATGAGTATTTTCGCGATCGGCCGGTGGGAACCATCGATAGTTTGCAGCTTAATCTTTGCTACATGGACTCCAAAGCCGATTATGACTTTGCTTCCGGCGTTCGCTGTAAAGATCTCCCCAGCGGAGGAAAGTGGGTTTACTACACGATGAATCTCGAAAAGGTCTCGCATCTGGCCTTGAACAGTACCGGAGCGATGGCGGAAGTATGGATTGCCAGCGATGGTACGCCAAGCGTCAACCTCGGCTCTGAATTGTGCCAGATGGGCGTGGTCGGAAGCGCTTCAGGGATCATTTGTAAAATGGTTTCTTACAGCTTTCAGGAGACTAAAACCCTCACCACCTCACTTGATTTCCGGATGGTTATCGACACGGCGATGTTGGGATTCTCTCCTTCTTCGTCTGACGTAAAATACAGCGGTGATGGCGCAAGCTGGACCAATTTTGGTACGGTCAGCACCTATAACAAGGTCTTCAAACCATCAGGCGAGTACGTCTACGTATTCCTGTCCAACGCCTTTTTCCAAAAAGTCCTCAAAGCAGGCGCGGATTTAACCAACAAGGATGCGCTGTTTACCTTCTATTTTGATAACTCCGTTACCCCGCAATCGGGTTATTATCAGTTTACGCCATCAACATTAATTAACATTGTCCCACGGGAATACGGCATCAGCATTATCGCCAGCGACGGGAGCGCTCATCCAAAAGCATCCGGCAAGATCGGTAGCGAAGAGCCCATCACCTTTGAGTATAAAGTCACTACCTCCGCGTCGCGTCAGGCCGACAGTATCACCGCCCAGGTGATTGGCGACGCCATCAACATGTATGGTCTTCCGTACTGCCTGTTTACCTCAGCGGACGAGACGCTAAAAGTACCTGTCCCGGCCTACCTCGAATGGACGTCCGCCGCCGGTAAAGCGGTAAGAGTGCGCAACAGCTGCGGTGAGAATCCTGTCGATATGACCAACGCCGCCTGGGTACAGACGGCCTGGAACGCCAACGTCAACGATGGTTTCTTTTTTACCACCACGCTGAAACTGCTGTTTCCGATGGATGACCCGCATTCACAGTTCACCACCGATGGCCATGACTGGATGGGTACCGTCAGCGCCACCGGGGATGTAAAAGTGACCGCCACGTGGGTCGGCGTGGATCGGGGGCTGTGATGAATAAAATCCTACTCATCGGATTATGTGGGCTGTGTATTCAGCCCGCTTCCGCGGTGTACTTTGACTCAATTATCTATGATATGGATGGCAGTAAAGATTTTATCTCCCGGCCAATCGTCAATGATACTAAAAGCAACAATTTATATACTATATCTGCGTATAAAATCTCCCGGCCGGGCAACGGCGATGAGCGACCAGTGACCGGTCAGGATAAAGATCTGGTCTGGTCGCCGCTGCAGTTCACCGTACAGGCCAATAGTCAGGAATATTTTAAACTCTATTACCGGGGGCCAAAAGATGACGTTGAGCGCTATTATCGGGTGATCTTTAAGGAGACGCCCGTTATGGTTCTTCCCTGGCGTCTGGATCAGAAAAAAATGGATGTTGTCCCTTCGGTATCGATGAGCACGATTCTCATCGTTCGCCCGCGTAAGACCCGATTCCAGTATGAAATTAACGAAGCTACAGGCACTATTAAAAATACCGGCAACACCTATTTTAGAGTCATTCTGCAGAAAGGCTGCAATGGTGACGATGAAAGTTCAACGCAATTTTATATGCTGCCAGGAGAGAGCTGGACAGGTCCCGAAGCGAAAAATAGTAACAGGAAATATATTGTCGCATTAGGACGTTATCATAAATTAGGCAACGGCTGTTTCATGGATTCGCCGGGTTAACCGCTGCTAATCCAGCGCGGGTATGTTATGCCTGAAGCGCAGCTCGTGCAGGCGATTGAGCCCGCCGAACTTCTTGCATAAAGAGTATTGAAAGCGGTAGACGCTGCGGGTATCGCACGCCATGATGCGGGCGATATCCTGGCTGGAATGCCCGTCCGCCCGCAGGCGTAGCGTCTTCATTTCATGCTCCGTCAGCGACGGTGTGCGCCGGCAGCGAAGATTTCGCCCCAGCATGATGCGTTTTATTTTCTTGATTAAGCTACTTAAGCTATCGTTGACTTCCACCACCGACCATAGTAATCCGGAGCGCAGCATCCAAAAATTAGCCATGGGCAGCATGCTTTTATCCGCGAGTAAAATAATCTTCAGCCCGGTCTCCTGCAGTTTTTCGGCCCATCCCTCATGCAGAAAATACAAAATATTGTCGAGGGAGAAGTCCACCACCACCATTCCTTCAGGCAAAAAACAGGTGAGTTCACGAAAAACTAAATCATTGACCGCTCGCTTAAAAAAATAATTTTTATCCGGCCATACTGAAAATTTTCTCTCTCCACAAAGAGAACGTTCAATTTTATCTTCCGCTTCAATAGGGCAGTTTAAACCACACGCCATACATTTAATCTCACGGTTACCTGCCGGCATTACATTTACCTCTTGAGTGGCTAAAAATATTTTCAAAAAGATACAGACGTAATACCAAACATACTATAAACAAAAAAATTGCTGCTATTACATTTACTATAAATATAGAAAATAAAAGACTAATCTATAATTCAAGCCCTTAGAGAAAATAACGTTAACACATTTCATTAAATATTTTAATAAAATACCCACTGAATTTAACCATGTCATATTATATATAGCAAAATATATCCCCCATATTATAAGTAAGCGTAATATTTATTGTTACTTGATTTATAATCACACGCTGCATAATTTTCTGGTTCCTTTCATCTAGTCCCCTTTTACCGCAGCCGGAAATGCCTCCGCCAGCCAGTCGATAAATACGCGCAGCCGATATTGCCGCTGATAAGGTCCGAGGGGCTGTCAGCAACCACCAGACTACGTTGATGGTGGACTGGCGCAGATCTAAAAAATGCTGCCTGAAGACCCTTGGATTCATGGGTCTTCAGGTGCTACCGTACAGACATACTTAACCGTTTTGTTCTGTAGCCGAATGATCGGTGTACCTGTTCTAATAATTATGGATGATGATATCAATGAAACTAAAAATGGCGTTTATCGCGCTTGGCTGTTCGCTTGCCGCCCTTTCCGGCTGTACCTCCTCAAAATCTTCCCCGGAACGCCACGCTTACTATTTTGTCTCACACCGCAGCGATTTCGTCGGTGGTAACTTCGTGAGTAACCGTCAGGAAAACTACCGCTTAAATCTGCCGAACTTTACCGACATCTATGCCCGTGGGCAGCAGGACAGAAAGTCGGGGATGAGCGAAAGCGACGCCCGCCGTACTGCCGACGCCATCAGGCAGCAGGTGGCGCAGGGCACAAAAACCCAGCACGCATTTACCGGCAACGTCAGCGATAAATGGGACAACGAGATGGAAAATAAAGACGCCGTGCTGTTTGGTAATGAACTGTCCGGGACCTATCTCGACGGCTATTTTGGCGTGAAATAATACAGCGGGTGCGCAAAATGCGCACCGCGCCTTCTGCTTATCTTTCCACCTGCACCCAGCGCTGCTGCTGATGGCTTTTCACTATCGCATCAACGATGTACATCACATCCGCCCCCTCATAGAAAGAGGCGAAACGCTGCGACGACGCAGGCGGCATCTCGCCGGCGCGCACCGCCTGATAAAAGCTCAGCATCATATTTTTAAACGCATCGGGCCAGCCTTCGTTATGCCCGCCGGGGAAGTGGGCGCTGGCGGCGGCCTCGCCGAGCATCAGGCTCGGATCGTCGCTCAGCAGCTGGTTTGGCCGCTGGCGATGCCCCACCCACAGCCGCTGCGGCATCTCCTGCTCCCATGCCAGCGAACAGTTACTGCCGTTGATCTCCACCGTCAGGCCATTTTTTCTCCCGGCGCTGACCTGCGAAACGGTAAAACAGCCCTTACTGCCGTCATCAAAACGGAACAGTACCGATCCTAAATCTTCGGTATCGACGGGCCGCGCCTCATACGCGCTATCATCGCGATGCTGGCTAAAGGTCGCATCCCCGGCGACGGGCGCTTTACGCGCTGGCCAGACGATAGAGAGATCCGCCATCACCTCGACAATGCGACGGCCTGTCATAAACTGCACCGTATCGCACCAGTGGGAGCCAATGTCGGCCACCGCCCGCGAGGCGCCGCCCTGCGCCGAATCGACCCGCCAGTTATAGTCGGTCTCCAGCAGCATCCAGTCCTGCAAATAGCTGCCGTGCGCTGCAAACAGCCTTCCGACGTCGCCGTTGCGCATCATCGCCGCCGCCTGCTGCACCATGGCAAACTGGCGATAAACAAAGCTGACGCCATGAACCACCCCGGCGCTTTCCGCCAGCGCCACCAGCTCACGGGCCTCCTCCGCGGTCATGCAGAGCGGTTTTTCCGAAAAGACGTGCAGCCCGGCGGAGAGGATCTGTCGGTTAATCCGCGCATGCAGATGGTTCGGCGTACAGTTATGCACCACCTGCAATCCGGGATGCGCCAGCAGCGCCTCGACGCTACCGTAGGCGTGCGCCACGTTGAGCTGGCGCGCCTTCTGCTGAGCCACTTCCAGCGAACCATCGCACAGCGCCACCACCTCGATATCGCCCACCCGGCGCAGCGCTTCCAGATGCGCCGGCCCGATAAACCCGGAGCCAATAATGCCGACCTGAATCATTCTCCTCCCTCCTTGCCTGCGGCGAAATCATCAAACGCCCGTCCGGAGACCGGAATGATATGGCGGCGGATAAACTCGCTGCCTTCGCGCGCGCCGACTTCCGCGTCCTTCAGGCAACACTCCCACTCCAGCACCGCCCAGCCGTCAAAATCATACTCGGTGAGCTTGCTGAAAATCGTTTTGAAATCGATCTGCCCGTCGCCCAGCGAACGAAAACGTCCCGCCCGCTGCGGCCAGTTCTGATAGCCGCCATAGACCCCGCTGCGCCCGCTGCGGCGGAATTCAGCGTCTTTGACGTGAAACGCTTTGATCCGCGCGTGGTAGATATCGATAAAGGCCAGGTAATCCATCTGCTGAAGATGAAGGTGGCTGGGATCATAAAGTATGTTGCAGCGCGGATGGTTATCGAGTCGCTGCAGAAAACGCTCAAAGGTCACGCCATCATGCAGATCTTCGCCGGGATGGATTTCGTAACAGAGATCGACGCCCTGTTCGTCGAAAACATCCAACAGCGGCCGCCAGCGCCGGGCCAGCTCATCAAAAGCCTCATCGAGAAGCGGCTGATTATGCGGCGGCCACGGATAAAAATAGGGCCACGCCAGCGCCCCGGAAAAGGTGGCGTGCGCCTTCAGCCCCAGACGCGCAGACGCCACCGCCGCCTGGCGCACTTTCTCGACCGCCCACTGCTGGCGCGCCTGCGGGTTATCGCGCAGCGCGACGGGCGCAAACGCGTCAAAGGCCCTATCATAAGCCGGATGAACGGCCACCAGTTGCCCTTCAAGATGAGTAGAGAGCTCGCCGATCGCCAGGCCATGCTCCGCTAGCTTGCCGCTCACCTCATCGCAGTAGGTCTGGCTGGCGGCGGCACGTTCAACGTCGAAAATCGCCGGATGGTTGCAGGGGATCTGCAATGCCTGATAGCCCAAACTGGCAGCCCACTGCGCCAGGCCCTCCAGGGTATTAAACGGCGCCTGCGTACCGATAAACTGCGCCAGAAAAATGCCCGGCCCCTTGATTGTTTTCATACCACCTCCCAAACATTAACGCGGCTCTTTCTCGTTGTACTGGAAAGAGAAAAGGAAAATCAGGGCGATGACCGCTGCGGCCACCGCCGGGATCCACCAGAAGGCGACCCACGCCTGCGGTACGCTCTGGCCTGCCACCAGATGGTTATACAGCGCGCCGGAAATCTGCGACCCCAGCAGCATGCCGATACCGTAGGTGAACATCACGATCATGCTCTGCGCCTGGCCCTTCACCTTTTCACCGGCCACGCGGTCGGTGTAGATAAAGCCGACAACAAAGAAAAAGTCATAGCAGACGCCATGCAACAGGATGCCGAGATAGAGCAGGAAGCGCCCCTCTTCGCTGACCCCCAGCGCAAAGAAGGCGTAGCGCACGAACCACGCCGCCATGCCGATCAGCAGCATGTATTTCACCCCGAGGCGGCGGAACAGCAGCGGGATCACCAGCATAAAGAAGATTTCTGACATCTGGCCGAAAGACATCGCGGTGCTGACGTCCGCGATACCGGCATCCGCCAGATAAGACGCGGTGTAGGCGTAGTAGGTCCCCAGCGGAATCGAAATCAGCGTCGCGCAGAGGGAGAAAATCAGGAAGTGGCGCGTTTTCAGCAGCGCGAAGGCGTCGGCGCACAGCAGGTCGCGAAACTGTACCGGGGTGCCTTTCGCCGGGGCCGGCGTATGCGGCAACGTCAGGCTATAAATGGCCAGCGCCACCGAACAGAGCGCCGCAACAGAGAAAATCCCTGTGGTATCGGAAATCCCCGTCACGCCGATAAAGATACCGGCGATGATCCAGCCGATGGTGCCGAAGACGCGCACCACCGGGAAGGTTTTATCGACGTTCGCCAGACTGTGGAAAGCGATGTTATTGGTCAACGCCAGCGTCGGCATATAGCACAGAGTGTAGCCGAACAGCAGGCCGATCAGCAGCGCGCCGTTTTGCGCCACCAGCGCCTGCGGAACAAACCACAGAATCACCGCCCCGGCCAGGTGCATTACCGCCATCACCTTCTGCGAAGCGAAAAAGCGGTCGACCAGCATGCCCAGTACGAATGGCGAAAGAATGGACGCAATCGGCCCGGCGGAGAAAGCATCGCCGATCAGCAGCGACATCTCATAGCGGGTCATCACCAGCCCCAGCGTGACCGACCAGCTTCCCCAAATAAAGAACTGCATAAACATCATTAACGACAGCCGCGGCACCAGAAAACGGTGCGTTGCGCGGGGAGTTTCACGACCTTCGGTTGTTGTGATCATTTCGACCGCCCTCAAAAAAGTAATCGATTACAAATACCCTCAAATGAAAAGTAATCGATTACAAAAAGAAGATCGCGGGCAAAATACGCTAAGCGCGAAGAAGATCACAATAAAAGGAATGATACCCCGCCGGACGGCGGGGCGATCGCGCGCTACGCCTTCCGGCGCAGGGTTTTAAAGGCCGCAAACAGGAACAGGATCCACACCGGCAGCAGAATCGCCGACAGACGCATCCCGTCGATGGTGCACATCAGCACCAGGATCAGCGCCAGAAAGGCGATACAGACGTAGTTACTGCCGGGCGACAGCAGAGCTTTAAACTTCGGCTCGCGCCCCTTGCGCCGCTGGGCGGCGCGGAATTTCAGGTGCGCCAGGCAGATCATGATCCAGTTCAGCAGCAGCGTCGCTACCACCAGCGCCATCAGCAGGCCGAGGGCTTTCTGCGGCAACAGATAGTTAAGCACCACCACCAGGGAGGTAATAATCCCGGAAAGCAGCAGGGAGTTAACCGGCACGCCGCGCTTGCTGACGCGGGCGAGAAACTTCGGCGCATTGCCCTGCACCGACAGACCAAACAGCATCCGGCTATTCGAGTAAACGCCGCTGTTATAAACCGACAGCGATGCGACCAGAATCACGAAGTTCAGCACGGAAGCCACCACATTGCTGTCAAGATTATGGAAGATCATCACGAATGGGCTGCTGTCGGATTTGATTTCCACCCACGGATAGAGCGCCAGCAGAACCACCAGCGAACCGATATAAAACAGCAGAATACGGTATACCACCTGGTTAACCGCTTTCGGGATGCTCTTTTCCGGGTTGTGGGCCTCCGCGGCGGTAATGCCAATAAGCTCCAGTCCGCCGAAGGAGAACATAATGACCGCCAGCGACATAATCAGGCCGTGCCAGCCGGTGGCGAAGAAACCGCCGTGTTTCCATAGGTTATCGATTCCCGCTTTGCTGCCGCCGTGGCCGCCGAACAGCATCCACAGACCAAAGCCAATCATGCCGATAATCGCCAGCACCTTTATCAGCGCGAACCAGAACTCCGCCTCGCCGTACAGGCGCACGTTCACCAGGTTTACGGCGTTGATAATGAGGAAGAACGCGGCGGCCCAGATCCACGTCGGCACGTCCGGCAGCCAGTACTGCATATAGATCCCGGCGGCGGTCAGCTCCGCCATCCCCACCAGCACGAACATCACCCAGTAGTTCCAGCCGGAAAGAAAACCGGCGAACGGGCCCCAGTATTTATAGGCAAAGTGGGCAAAGGAGCCTGAAACCGGTTCTTCGACGACCATTTCACCCAGCTGGCGCATGATCAGAAAGGCGACGATCCCGGCGACGGCATAGCCGATCAGTACGGCCGGTCCCGCCATTTGAATCGCTGGCCCGATGCCGAGAAACAGGCCGGTACCGATGGCGCCGCCAAGGGCGATAAGTTGAATATGTCGGTTCTGTAAACCGCGATGAAGCGTCGGGCCGCTTTCCTCTACGGCATCCGACGACGTTGACGCGTCTTTCACGTCGATCCCCTGTGTGTTTATATGAAGGGGCACCTTTTAACACTAAGCCGGGCCGGTCGCAACCCGCAGGAAACGAGCCGCCCTGCCCGCTCCTGCGGTTTTGCCTTAAAATTCGTAGCCGACCGAAACCTTGAACGTGCGCGGTTCGCCGCGGAACAGATAGGTTCCGCTGTCGTCCGCGCCGGACCAGTAGTTCTCATCCGTCACGTTATCGACGCCCGCGCGTACCGTCATCTGATTCTGGTTCTCGTTAAGCGCCAGACGATAGCGCACGCCGAGATCCAGGGTCGTGAAGCTATCAATCTTCTTGCTGTTCGCCTGGTCGGCATACTGCGAACCCGAGTGATTGAGGCGTGCGGTGGCGGTGAGGCCGTCGATAGGTTTGATGTCATACTCTGCGCCAAGCACCGCGTAGAAGCCCGGTACGCCGATGGCTGTTTTACCATCATTGACGCCATCCTTGGTTTTTGACAGTTCGGCTTTCAGCCAGGTCGCGCTGGCGTTAAGGCGCAGGCCGTACAGCGGTTCGCCGAATACGTTAAATTCCACGCCGCGATTGCGCTGCTCGCCGTTAAGGCCATAGCGTTTCTGGCTATCCAGGAAGGCAGACGGCATTTTAATTTCAAACAGCGCCAGCGAGCCGCCAATGCGGCCAAAATCCGCCTTCATCCCGACTTCGTTTTGTTTCGAGTGAATAATTCCGACGCTTTCTCCATAGTTAGCGGCGGAGGTTGGCGCATTGCTGCCCGGCTGCAGGGCTTCGGTATGGTTAGCGTATAAAGAGAGAACCTGCCAGGGCTTATAGACCACGCCATAGGCCGGCATCCAGCGGCTATTGTCCCAGGCATCGCTTTGCAGGCCGGTGACTTTATCGTAGTTACGCACCACCACTTTCTGATGACGGGCGCCGACGGTGAATAGCAGCGTATCGTCCAGCACGCCGAGGGTGTCGCTCAGCAGCCAGCCCTGGGAACGGGTACGGCCGCTGGTGAGCGGATCGTCATAGTCGCCGCCGAAGGAAGCGTTCGCCGGGGGCGCAACCGGACGGGTATCGTAGATATTCACCGGCGGATTATCCGCCGCCTTCGACATCCGCCACGCGGTTTTGTCGTTCTGGGTTTTCGCCGAATAGCCGACGTTGACCTTGTGCGACACAAAACCGGTAGCGAATTCGCCGCGTATCCCGGCCATGCCGCTGGCGGTATCCATATAGCGGTTGGTGTCCAGGCGCCCCGCCGTGGCGTTGCCCGCCCGGTCAATCAGCTTCGAGGCGCTATAGAGACCGATTTCATGGGCATGCTGCGCCCCCAGAGCGGCGTAGGCGGTCCATTTATCGACAATGTCGTATTCCATTCTCAGCATACCGAACTCATTTTCGATATCGCTATAAGCCCATTTTTGCGTGTAGTTGTGGGTGTTATCCGGCAGGTGCGGAATAAAATCGACGCCCGAAATGTTGATGCCCATCGGGCTACCGTGGAAGGTTTTTTTCTGATAGCCAAAGTCAAACGAGCTGCGCATCCGTTCGCCGCGATAATCGAGCCCTATGGAGGCCAGCGTGGTTCTGCGCTTATCACTCTCCACCGCCGCCTCGCCTTCGCGGTGCACCAGATTCATCCGCGCGCCGAACTGGTTGTCGTCGCCAAAGCGGCGGCCCAAATCCAGCGTACCGCCGACCTGAGAATCCGAGGTATAGTCGACGCCCACGCGAGCGGTCGGGGTATCTTCCGCGCGCTTAGGCTCCAGGTTGATCATCCCGCCGACGCCGGAGCTGGCCGCACCGTTAAGCAGCGCGTTGGCACCTTTAAAAATTTCGACCCGCTCAAGCATGGCGGTATCCACCACCTGACGCGGCACCACGCCCGCCAGCCCGCTCAGGGTCATATCGTCGCCGTCAAATTTAAGGCCGCGAATGCGGTAGGTCTCGGCGTAGTTACCGTAGCCCTGCACTGGCTGAACCCCGGCATCGTTGCTGACCACATCGGCGATGGTTTTCGCCTGCTGATCCTCGATAAGCTTCGAGGTATAGCCGATGATGCTAAACGGAACGTCCATCGCGTTTTGTTCGCCGAGCATCCCAAGACGGCCGCCGTTGGCTATCTGACCATCGAGATAGGCGGGCACCACCAAATCGCCGCCGGCTTTAAAATCGCTGGCGGATGAGGCCTGAACGACCATCGTTTCTTCGCTTTTCTGGCGTTCGGCGACGTTTTCCGCCGCCGTTGCCGAATGGGAGATAGCGCCAATGGTTAACGCCAGCAGCGTTTTCCGCAGTGGGAAAGCCGGTGCGGCGCGGCCGCTTAAGTTGGCAGAGACGGCCAGCGCCGGGAGAGTGCGTTTCATAAGATCAGTCCTGAACAAAATCAACGATCCGATAGTGACTCCGCCGCCGAAATTCGCGTTTCCGGTCTTGCGCCTGTGAGCCCCATCCAGTGCCTTCGCCGTTTACCTGTGAGCCCGCGACGTACGCAGGTTATCTCCTGATAAAATCGCAAACAAGAAGAAGAATGAGAACTATACTCATTATCTTATCGTAATCAAGCCTGGCTTTTGCCGTCTGGAAAAACGTTTCATTTTCGGTGAAAGGGATTCGCCGCAGTGGTTTGGGCTGAAGGTGAGGAAGCGTGCGCAACAAAACGCGGCGAGACAAAAGACCGGAACCCGACAGGCTCCGGCCTCAATCACTACGCGCTGGCGGTATCCAGACGCGCCTGTTGGTCGGCGCTCAGGGTCAGTGCAGCGGCGCGAGCAAAGCTCTCCACCTGAGCGAGGCTGGTGGCGCTGGCGATGGGCGCCGTCACGCCGTCGCGGCTCATCAGCCAGGCCAGCGCGACTTCGGCAGGTTTAGCGCCGCTTTGCTCCGCCACTTCAACCAGGGTATCGACAATACGCAGCCCGCGCGGATTGAGATATTTGCCAATGCCGCCCCCGCGCTGGCTTTGCGCCAGATCGGACTGCTGGCGGTATTTGCCGGTCAGGAAGCCGGACGCCAGGCTGTAGTAGGTCACCACGCCGATATCGCGGCTGATGCACAGGTCGCAGAGCGCGCCCTCAAAAGCCGAGCGATGATAAAGATTGTATTCCGGCTGCAGCACCTGCCAGGCCGGCAGACCGCTTTTGCGCGACACTTCCAGCGCGCTCGAAAGCTGCTGCGCATCGAGGTTCGAGGCGCCCATGGCGCGGATTTTCCCCGCCTGCTGTAGGGCGTGGAAGGCGTCGAGGGTTTCGGCGACCGGCGTTTCCGGGTCCGGCCAGTGGGCGAAATAGAGGTCAATATAATCGGTATTCAGGCGTCGCAGGGAGTCGTCCACCGCCTGCTGGACCCACGCTTTTTTCAACCCTTTATGACCGGGAAGGCCTAAATCGGAACCCACTTTGGTGAAGAGCTTTACCTTATCGCGCATGCCTGGCCGCGCCTGTAGCCAGCGGCCGATAATGGTTTCAGACTCGCCGCCCTGGTTGCCGTCCGCCCAGCGGGAGTAAACATCCGCCGTGTCGATAGCATCGAAGCCGTGGTCTATAAACGCATCAAGAATGGCAAAACTGGTTTTTTCATCGATGGTCCAGCCAAAAACGTTACCGCCAAACACCAGCGGGGCGATGGAAAATCCGGTTTTGCCCAAGGGACGTGTCATCATGCCGTTCACTCCTTATTTACCCGTCATACTTCACGTTGCCTGTGCGTTGACTTCGCGTGTTCACCCCGGTCACATACTCGAGTAAGGTCCCGGGGATTAATGAGAGGCTCCTGCCTCTCACCGAAGGCCAGCCTTCGGCTGGTCAAATTCGTTCCTGACGAATTTGTCACTCTCTTGTCGCCTTCATGCAACGCAAATTATATAGGGTAATGCTTATATTCTGTGTCCTTTCAAGAAATGCCAAGGATCAGAAATGATAGTAAGAAAAGGAAGCTTGAAGCGGGCTATCCGTGCCCGCTGAATGCATAACAACATTATGTCCCGGAATAGACGTCAAAGCTAAAATATTTCCCGGCGAGCTTTTTATAGGTGCCGTCGGCGAGAATGCGGGCTATCGCGCCGTTAATCTCCTGGCGCAGGGCATCGTCCTCTTTGCGCAGGCCAATCGCCGCGCCGGCGCCGAACAGCTTGTCGTCCTTCAAGTGACCGCCAACGAAGGCAAAATCTTTACCCTGCGGCTGCTGCAGGAAGCTGTAGTCGGCCATCATCCCGGACAACACCGCGCCGTCAATACGCCCGGACTCCAGATCCTGAACCACGCGATCCGCCCCCTGATAAGCGACGATATTGATCCCCGCCGTGCGCCAGTGCTGGTTAACGTAAGTCTCCTGCGCCGAGCCCTGCTCTACGCCGATGGTTTTCCCCTTCAGCTGTTCGACGGTATTTCCGGCCAGGGTGTTTTTACGCGCCACGAGGAACACCGGGCCGTTGTACAGCTTGTCGCTAAAGCCGATCTGCTCTTTACGCTTCTCGGTCATATACATACCGGAGAGGATCGCGTCGAACTTACGCGCCTTCAGCGCCGGGATAATGCCGTCGAAGTTGCTTTTCACCCACACGCACTTCGCCTGCAGCTGGGCGCAAATCGCGTTGCCGAGGTCAATATCAAAACCCGCCAGCTTACCCTGCGGATCTTTCCATTCAAACGGCGCGAAGGTGGGATCGACGCCAAAGCGAATTTCCTTATTTTCTGCGGCCAGAGCTGAAGTTGAGGCCATCAGCGCGACCCACAGCAGAAGAGATTTTTTCATTATTTACGGACTCCAGAGATCAACGGCAGTGTGTTTCAACTAACCGGGCGAACAGCGTCGCGCCGGTGGAAATAATGTCATCATTAAAGTCATAGCCGGGGTTGTGCACCATACAGCCGCCCTTCCCGCCTTTCTCACCATTGCCCAGCAGGAAGTAGCAGCCGGGGCGTTTCTGGAGCATAAAGGCGAAATCTTCGCTGGCGTTCATCGGCGAAATGGATTCCAGTACGCCCTCCTCGCCAAAGACCTCCAGCGCCAGCGCTTTGGCGAACTCGGTCTCCTCGCCGCTGTTGGTCAGCACCGGATAAGAGTCAAAAACCTCAACCTCGCTGCTGGCGCCGTAGCTTTTGGCGGTAAAATCAGCGAGCTCTTTGATGCGCTTAATCAGCAGGTCGCGGATTTCCGGCTTCATCGCCCGCACGCTCAGCTCCATCACCACGTTCTCGGGGATGACGTTGGAGGCGATACCCGCCTGGAAAGTGCCGACGCTGACCACCGCGGTTTCGCCCGGCGGTACGTTACGGGCAACGATACTTTGCAGATTCATCACCAGCGCCGCGCCGGTCACAATGGGGTCGACGGTGCGCTCGGGGTGCGCGCCGTGGCCGCCGTAGCCGGTAATAGTGATTTTTACCGTATCCGCCGAGGCCATAAAATTACCGGCGTAAAAGCCGAGTTTCCCCACCGGCAGGCCCGGCATATTGTGCAGGCCGAAGATGCGCTCGCAGGGGAAGCGCTCAAACAGGCCGTCTTTAATCATTAAATCCGCGCCGCCGATCGCCTCTTCCGCAGGCTGGAATATCAGGTGTACCGTGCCGTTGAACTGGCAAGCCGGCGAGGCGATATATTTCGCCGCCGCCAGCAGAATAGTGGTATGGCCATCGTGGCCGCAGGCGTGCATTTTTCCGGCCACGGTGCTGGCCCAGGGGAGATCGGTCGCTTCGAAAATCGGCAGCGCGTCCATGTCGGCGCGTAGGCCGATAGTACGCGGCGAATCGCCCTTGCTTAACGTTCCTACCACCCCGGTTTTCGCCAGCCCGCGGGTCACCATATAGCCCCACTCGGTCAGTTTTCCGGCCACCAGCTCGCTGGTATTAAACTCTTCCAGGCTTAATTCCGGATTGGCGTGTAAATAATGACGGATCGCAATCATTTCATCTTCGGTGGCTTTAATTTCAGGAATTACACAGTCGGTCATGCCGGTCTCCGGGAATAGAATCAGATGCAAAGCTTTAATAACTTAACGTGCTAAGGGTTTATTGCAAGCAGGATTTCTTATTCCACGCGGGGTTTTCATCTGATTTATTCATAGCGATTTAAAGGCGAAGCGGACGTCTTTTACTAACGCCTGAACCAGGGTACTTCTTACATTCTCTGCTTTTTATTAACCATGAAGCACAATACACATTTATAAAGCCTAAATAAGCAGATAAAACAGCAAAGAAGAGGCGCATGGATGATATTTTCAACTTTGCAGTTTTTGCGCGGATTTGAAGCGAAAACAAGGGCGAGCGGGCATCGCCCGATAGCGCCAGGCTAGCCGGACTACCATCCCTCAGACGCGGGGGAATCGGTAGCCCGGGGCACCGCCTCCGGGGGAAGCGGTGGCGAGGTTAAGTAAAAAAGTTAGTGGCTCAGCGCGCCGTTGATCAGGATCGACGTAATAATCCCGGTCGCGGCGGCAATCAGCACATAGTTACCGTCAATATAGGACCAGTGCTGCCCGCGTGGCGGTGCCGGTAATCCGCGATCGTTCCAGTCGTTTATCCGGTAATCATTGCCGCGAAAACGTTCCGGGGCCGTCTGACCTTTGCGGAAATCATGGCCGTTCCACGCGAAGTGGTCCCGCTCGTGGCGCGCCTGATGAGGGTTACCCTGCGGCCCCTTGTCACCATGCGTCGGGCCACGGTTATCGCCGTTACCCTGATGGTTGTTGGCCTGCGGCCCCTGTTGACGGTTACCGTCCGGGCCGCCCCGGCCGGCGTCTTGCTGCCAGACCTGCTGCTGACCGTGGTTGTTGCCGCCAGGACCATCCGCCCAGGAGACGGAAGTCAAAGCACAAGATAAAATAATCGCCAGTGAAAGAATTTTTTTCATAATACACCTCCTGATATATTTCCTTTGTACCAGGAAAATGTGGAGGAATAGTGAGTAGTAATATAACCAGGACAATTCCTGGCATATCCGCTTAGTCTTTCAAGGCGCATTTTTATTGGCTGCGCTCATTTAACCCAGCCACAGGATTTACTCTGCTCCCGGGTATACTGCAAGCCGGATCGATTTTCATTGGGGATAGCATTATCACCTGTTAAAAATATTATCCCGAGGCTGAACAATACGCGCTAAATAACAAAAAAGGCCGCTTTCGCGGCCTTTTTTAGCAAAGAGTCAGTGATTACTCAGTGACTTTAGTTTTTAGCTCTTCAGCACCCTGCTTGGTTTTATCCCAGCCTTCTTTGCTGACCTCTTTGGTCTTATTCCAGCCTTTTTCGGTGCCTTCTTTAGTCGCGTTCCACCCCTTCTCAGTCCCTTCTTTGGTCTTGTTCCAGGTTTTCTGCGCGCCTTCGCTGACTTCGCTGCCTACGCTGTCGCTTTTGCCTTCAGCCGCGTGTTTGGCTTTAAGCTGCTGCTCTTCGCCCTGGTGCTGGGCCTCGTGCAGTTTTTCTTTCGCGGTGTTCGCCCCTTCATGGGCCGCCGCGACGGTATCGTCGGTTGCGTGTGTCGTTGTTGCAGCAAAAACAGGAGCTGCTACCAGAATCGCCGATAATGCAATCATTGCTTTTTTCATAATATCCTCTCTCGCTAACGAACTTAATGTTATGAGTCGCATTTAGCATGGCACAAGATTTTGCCGTCTGGCTTTAGGGATTGTTCTTAAAACTGATTTCAGACTTTTCTATCGACTTTTGGTCTGCCGCGTCCCACTTCTGGATGCTCGAATAAATTCCAACAAATTTGTTACATTTTAAGTCATTTGCCGTTGATATACTTGCCGTTTATGTTTACACGAGAATAATTCTCAGAATCATTATATTTATAAATTAGCAAACGGAACGCATATTATGGCAATAAAATCAGTAGGTTCGCTCATCCTTACTGCCCTGATTTCCACTCCTCTCTTAAGCTTTGCCGCGCAATATCCGCTCACCGTCACCGATCTCGACGGCCGCGCGATTACGCTCCAGCATGAGCCACAGCGCATTATCCTGCAGGATGGTCGCGATATTATGGCCATGGCTCTGCTCGACCGCGACAACCCTTTCAGGCGCGTCGTGGCATGGAATAACCTGGCCAGAAAACAGGACATCAATACCTGGAAAATGCTGCAGGAGAAGTGGCCGCAATCCGCTCAGATCCTCGATATGGGCTTTAGCGATAAGGGCAACGTTGACCTTGAGAGCGTCATCTCCCGCCAGCCTGACCTGATGATCGCCCAGCTTCGCGCGAAGCCCGCGCTGGAGGAGAGCGGTGTCATCAGCAAGCTCAGCGCGCTGAATATTCCCGTGCTGTTCGTCGATTATGAAATCAACCCCGGCAAAGACACCGCCCCGAGTATCGATCTGCTGGGGAAAGTCCTTAACCGTGAAGAAAACGCCAAAGCCTATACCGACTATTACCGTCAGCAACTGGACGCCATCCGCCAGAAAACCGCGAACATCCCCCCGAAGGCTAACGTTTTTGTCGAGGCGCTGGCGGGTAATAGCGATGCCTGCTGCTTCACGCACGGCCACAACGGCTGGGGCGGTCTGGTCGAAGCCGTCGGCGCGAACAATATCGGTTCGCAGCTGCTGCCGGGCGCTTCCGGA
Organism: Klebsiella sp. BDA134-6; assembly: GCF_015601345.1. Classification (NCBI taxonomy): domain Bacteria; kingdom Pseudomonadati; phylum Pseudomonadota; class Gammaproteobacteria; order Enterobacterales; family Enterobacteriaceae; genus Klebsiella; species Klebsiella sp. BDA134-6. The sequence goes on along the minus strand of NZ_CP064784.1, from coordinate 1,524,293 downwards.
TTTGTGTCGCTGGAAAAAGTGATTAGCATGAAGCCGGATGCCTATATTATGACCGGTTCAAAACGCGGGAATAGCCAGGTGCTGCCGCTCGGTTTACAGGCCGATCCCCAGGAGGTCAATCGCCAGGCGGAGCGGCTGCTGTCGCGCACCGGCGTGAGCAACATCCCGACGATCGAAGCAAAACGCGCTTACGGCATTTACCACCACTTCTATAACCATCCGTGGAATATCGTCGGTATGGCGTATCTGGCGAAGGATATCTATCCCCAGACCTTCAGCGGCCTCAACCCTGACGACAGCTGGCACTACATTGTTCGTCATTTCACCACCCTGCCCGATCTGCCGTTTGTTTTTTCCTGGCAACAAGGTGAGTAATGAGCCATGAGTCTCTCTTCTGAATCCGATATCGTCGCGTTTGGCGTCGATAGCCGTGACGTCATGGCAAACTATCGTCACATTGTGCGCCGCCGTGCCATCATGCTGCTGCTGCTGACGCTGTTGATTATTGCCTCGCTGCTGCTCGACTTCGTCATGGGGCCATCGGGTCTGTCGCTGCAGGCGCTTTGGCAAACTCTTACCGACCCGGGCAGCGCCAGCGCCGGAACGCGAGCGATCGTCTGGGATATCCGCATGCCCTATGCGCTGATGGCCGTCGTCGTCGGCCTGGCTCTCGGCCTCGCCGGAGCTGAAATGCAGACCATCCTTAACAATCCGCTGGCGAGCCCGTTTACGCTCGGCGTCTCATCGGCGGCGGCCTTCGGCGCGGCGCTGGCTATCGTGCTGGGGATGGGTATTCCCGGCATTCCCGGCCAGTGGTTTGTCTCGGCCAACGCTTTTATCTTCGCCCTGCTGGCGGCGCTGCTGCTGGACGGCATTACGCGCTGGACACAGGTCGCCACCTCCGGCGTCATTCTGTTCGGCATCGCGCTGGTGTTTACCTTCAATGCGCTGGTATCGATGCTGCAGTTTGTCGCCAACGAAGATACCCTCCAGGGGCTGGTGTTCTGGACGATGGGCAGCATTGACCGCGCTTCATGGCAAAAGGTGGGGATCCTGTTTGCGATACTGGCGGTCGTCATGCCGCTATCCATGCGCAGCGCGTGGAAGCTGACCGCGCTGCGCCTCGGCGAAGACCGGGCCGTCAGTTTCGGCATCAACGTGCGCCGCCTGCGCCTGACCACCCTGCTGCGCATCAGCGTTCTTTCGGCGATTTCGGTGGCGTTCGTTGGCCCAATCGGTTTTATCGGCCTGGTAGCGCCGCATATCGCCAGACTGGTTTTCGGCGAAGATCACCGCTTTTACCTGCCGGCCAGCGCGTTAATCGGCGCCCTCGTCCTGTCGCTGGCTTCGGTTGCGGCAAAAAACCTGATCCCCGGCGCTGTAATTCCGGTTGGCATCGTGACCTCGCTGGTGGGGGTGCCTTTTTTCCTGAGCATCATTTTGCGTCATCGGGGGCACGTATGAGCCAGGTTGTATCCGGACTGGCGCTGACCCATTTCAGCGCCGGTTATCCCAGACGCCAGGTGATCCGCGACCTGACGGTACCGAGGCTGCAGCGCGGTAAAATCACCGCGCTGCTCGGCCCCAACGGCAGCGGAAAATCCACCCTGATGCGGGCGATGGCCGGGCTGGGGCCGTCCGCGGGCGAGCTGTCGCTGGACGGTGAGAATCTGCTTGCCCTCCCCTTTGCCCGGCGAGCGGAAAAAGTGGTCTACCTGCCGCAGACGCTGCCCGCCGGCGTGCACTTGCGGGTGCTGGAGTCGATTATTGTCGCTCAACGCGCCGCCGGAGGAGCGCACAGCCCGGAGAATCAGGCGCAGGTGATGTCGCTACTGCGCCAGCTAGGCATTGAACATCTGGCGCTGAGCTACCTCGACCGGCTATCCGGCGGGCAGAAGCAGCTCGTCGGCCTGGCGCAATCGCTTATTCGCCAACCGGCCCTCCTGCTGCTGGATGAGCCTCTTAGCGCGCTGGATTTAAACTATCAATTTCACGTGATGTATCTGGTGCGTGAGGAGACGCGGAGGCGCAACATCATCACGCTGGTGGTGGTTCACGACATCAATATCGCCCTGCGCCATGCGGATCACGTGCTGATGTTAAAAGAGGGGCAACTGCAGGGGGACGGCGCGCCGGCCGAGGTGATTACCCCGCAGGCTCTGGCGGCGGTTTACGGCGTGCGCGGGCGCATCGAGCCCTGTTCTCAGGGTGTGATGCAGGTGATTATCGACGGTCTGGCGGCGGGAGCTTGAGCAGGCTCGGCGTTGAACATCAGCCCTGAGAGCCCTTCTCTGCCTGGGCTTTGCCGGAGGCAGCGCGCTGCGCCTCTCCGGCATACCGCGTTTCGCCGCCATATCACCCGTCGCCACCGGCAGCCCCTCCCGCCTGGCCGAATCATCAATCTTTTGCCAACCAGCTCACGTTTTTATGCCCTGGTTCGCACTTTTCCGCCCGTAACGTTCCCCTGATCCTGTCGCTATGCTTTAATGTGCTAAAACGGTTTAACTAAGTTTAGCTATGGAGATTTTTCAGCATGATTGCAAAAGTTTGGGTTCTGGGAGATGCGGTAGTTGACCTGCTGCCGGAGAGCGAAGGCCGCCTGCTGCGCTGCCCCGGCGGCGCGCCGGCCAACGTGGCGGTAGGTATCGCCCGTCTTGGCGGCATCAGCGGGTTTATCGGGCGCGTCGGTGACGACCCGTTTGGCCGCTTTATGCGCCACACGCTGCAGCAGGAGCTGGTCGACGTCAGCCACATGCGCCTCGACGGCGAGCACCGAACCTCCACCGTCGTGGTCGACCTTGACGATCAGGGCGAACGCACCTTTACCTTTATGGTGCGCCCAAGCGCGGATCTGTTCCTGGCGAAAGAAGACCTGCCGCAGTTTACCGCCAACCAGTGGCTGCACGTCTGCTCTATCGCGCTTAGCGCCGAGCCCAGCCGCAGCACCACCTTCGCGGCTATGGAGAAAATCAAGCTAGCTGGCGGCCGGGTTAGCTTTGACCCCAATATCCGCCCGGACCTCTGGCAGGATCAGGAGCTGCTGCACGCCTGCCTCGATCGCGCCCTGCGCATGGCCAACGTGGTGAAGCTGTCGGAAGAGGAACTGGTATTCATCAGCGGAAGTGATGATTTAGCGCAAGGCATCGCCAGCATCACCGCGCGCTACCAGCCTGAATTGCTGCTGGTCACCCAGGGCAAAGCGGGCGTGCTTGCCGCTTTCCAGCAGCAGTTTACCCATTTCAGCGCCAAGCCCGTGGTCAGCGTGGACACCACCGGCGCGGGCGACGCTTTTGTCGCCGGACTGCTCGCAAGCCTTGCCGCCAAAGGGATGCCGACGGATATCGAAGGGCTGGAACCCACCCTGACGCTGGCGCAAACCTGCGGCGCTCTGGCGACAACGGCGAAAGGCGCGATGACCGCTCTGCCATACCAGCGCGACCTTAATCGCCAGTTTTGATTGTTCAGGCCGTCGTGCGCGGCCCACTTTGTTGCATCCATCACAATTATTAAACCGGTTTAGCAAAATCCATTTCAAAATGTTAAGGCTCATGTTTAACATAGCGCCTAAACCGGTTTAGCAAAAAACAACATTTTCAAATTTTACTTTCGGGATGCAACCAGCATGTATAAAAAAAGCACACTCGCGGTCCTTATCGCTTTGCTAACCGGCGCCGCCTCAGCCCACGCGCAAACGGACCTCAGCAGTATAGAAGCCCGCCTGGTCGCGCTGGAAAAACGCCTGCAGGAGGCGGAAAACAGAGCGCAAACCGCGGAAAACCGCGCCGAGTCAGCGGAGAAAAAAGTCCAGCAGCTGACCACCCAGCAGCAAAAAAATCAGGACACGACGCAGGAAGTGGTTCAACGTACCGCCAAACTTGAGAAAAAAGCCGATGAGAAAAGCGGCTTTGAGTTTCACGGCTACGCCCGCTCCGGCGTGATAATGAATGATTCCGCCGCCAGCACCAAATCCGGCGCCTACATGACGCCAGCGGGGGAAACCGGCGGGGCTATCGGCCGTCTGGGAAACCAGGCCGATACCTATGTTGAAATGAATCTTGAACATAAGCAGACCCTGGATAATGGCGCGACGACCCGCTTCAAAGTGATGGTCGCCGACGGACAAACCAATTATAACGACTGGACGGCGAGCACCAGTGATTTGAACGTTCGCCAGGCTTTCGTCGAACTGGGCAACCTGCCTGCCTTCGAAGGGCCGTTTAAAGGATCCACCCTGTGGGCCGGGAAACGCTTCGATCGCGACAACTTTGATATTCACTGGATTGACTCTGACGTTGTGTTCCTCGCCGGTACCGGGGGCGGTATTTACGACGTCAGGTGGAACGATAGCATTCGCAGTAACTTCTCTCTCTACGGACGCAACTTCGGCGATATTGCTGATTCGAGCAACAGCGTGCAGAACTATATCGTCAGCATGAACAACTTTATCGGTCCGGTGCAGGTGATGGTCAGCGGGATGCGGGCAAAAGACAACGATGAACGTCAGGATACCAACGGTAATCCGGTCAAAGGCGATGCGGCAAATACCGGGACCCATGCGCTGCTCGGGTTGCATAACGACAGTTTTTACGGCCTGCGTGAAGGCACCAGCAAAACCGCCCTGCTCTACGGTCACGGCCTGGGCGCGGAAGTTAAAGGCATCGGCTCTGACGGCGCGTTACGCTCGGGGGCCAACACCTGGCGCTTTGCCAGCTACGGCACCACGCCGCTCAGCAAAAACTGGTTTATCGCCCCGGCTATCCTGGCGCAAAGCAGTAAAGATCGTTATGCCGAGGGCGACAGCTATCAGTGGGCAACGCTCAACATGCGTCTAATCCAGGAGATCAACCAGAACTTCGCTCTCGCTTACGAAGGCAGCTACCAGTATATGGATCTTAAACCTGAAGGTTATAACGATCGCCATGCGGTGAACGGTAGCTTCTACAAGCTCACCTTCGCCCCGACCTTTAAGGTCGGCAGTATCGGTGATTTCTTCAGCCGTCCTGAAATCCGCCTTTATACCTCGTGGATGGACTGGAGCAAAAAACTGAATAATTACGCCAGCGACGACGCGCTGGGCAGCAGTGGTTTTAAATCGGGCGGCGAATGGTCGTTCGGTATGCAGATGGAAACCTGGTTCTGACGGGTAACGTCTGACGACAGGAACATCCGGGGCGGCTACGCGCGCGTTGTCGCCCCGGACAGGATAACGACGCAGAAACTGCGCCCCCGTGAACACGGGACGACAACACGAAAATTTTTACGCATTCAGAGGGTACTATGGATTTTGAACAGATTTCCCGCTCGCTGCTTCCGCTTCTGGGAGGCAAGGAAAATATCGCCAGCGCCGCGCACTGCGCCACGCGTCTGCGGCTGGTGCTGGTCGATGATTCGCTGGCCGACCAGCAGGCCATCGGCAAAATTGAAGGGGTTAAGGGCTGTTTCCGTAACGCCGGGCAGATGCAGATTATTTTCGGCACCGGGGTGGTGAACAAAGTCTACGCCGCCTTTATTCAGGCGGCAGGAATTAGCGAATCGAGCAAGTCGGAAGCCGCCGACATCGCGGCGAAAAAGCTTAATCCTTTCCAGCGTATCGCGCGCCTGCTGTCGAACATCTTCGTGCCGATTATCCCGGCAATCGTCGCCTCCGGCCTGCTGATGGGCCTGCTGGGAATGGTCAAAACCTACGGCTGGGTTGACCCGAGCAACGCCCTCTACATCATGCTGGATATGTGCAGCTCGGCGGCGTTTATCATTCTGCCGATCCTGATTGGCTTTACCGCGGCCCGCGAATTCGGCGGTAATCCCTACCTCGGCGCGACGCTCGGCGGCATTCTGACCCACCCGGCGCTGACTAACGCCTGGGGCGTGGCCGCCGGTTTCCATACCATGAACTTCTTCGGCCTCGAGATCGCCATGATCGGCTATCAGGGGACGGTGTTCCCGGTGCTGCTGGCGGTATGGTTTATGAGTATCGTTGAGAAGCAGCTGCGTCGCGCGATCCCCGATGCGCTGGACCTGATCCTGACGCCATTCCTGACGGTGATTATTTCCGGTTTTATCGCCCTACTGATTATCGGCCCGGCCGGTCGCGCGCTCGGCGACGGCATCTCGTTTGTCCTGAGTACCCTGATTAGCCATGCCGGCTGGCTGGCCGGACTGCTGTTTGGCGGTCTCTATTCGGTTATCGTCATTACCGGTATTCACCACAGCTTCCACGCCATCGAAGCCGGCCTGCTGGGCAACCCGTCCATCGGGGTCAACTTCCTGCTGCCGATCTGGTCTATGGCCAACGTCGCCCAGGGCGGCGCCTGCCTGGCGGTATGGTTTAAAACCAAAGACGTCAAAATCAAAGCCATTGCGCTGCCCTCGGCGTTTTCCGCTATGCTGGGCATCACCGAGGCGGCGATTTTTGGTATCAACTTACGTTTCATGAAGCCGTTTATCGCGGCGCTGATCGGCGGCGCGGCGGGCGGCGCGTGGGTCGTGTCCGTGCACGTCTATATGAGCGCAGTCGGCCTGACGGCGATTCCCGGCATGGCCATCGTGCAGGCCAGCTCGCTGCTGAACTACATTATCGGCATGGTCATCGCCTTTGGCGTCGCTTTCGTCGTCTCTCTGCTGCTGAAATACAAAACGGACGCTGAATAATGTCACTTCCATCACGTCTGCCTGCGATTTTGCAGGCCGTTATGCAGGGCCAGCCGCGCGCGCTGGCCGATAGCCACTATCCCCGCTGGCACCATGCGCCAGTCACAGGGCTGATGAACGACCCCAACGGGTTTGTCGAGTTTGCCGGGCGCTATCACCTGTTCTACCAGTGGAACCCGCTCGCCTGCGATCATAAGTTCAAATGCTGGGCGCACTGGAGTTCAGCGGATCTGCTGCACTGGCGGCATGAGCCTATTGCGCTGATGCCGGATGAAGAGTACGACCGCAACGGCTGCTACTCCGGCAGCGCGGTGGATAACAACGGTACGCTCACCCTGTGCTACACCGGCAACGTGAAGTTCAATGATGGCGGCCGAACCGCGTGGCAGTGCCTGGCGACGGAAAACGCCGACGGTACCTTCACTAAGCTCGGTCCGGTCCTGCCGCTGCCGGAGGGCTATACCGGCCACGTCCGCGACCCGAAAGTCTGGCGGCATCAAGACCGCTGGTACATGGTGCTGGGGGCGCAGGATCGGCAAAAGCGCGGTAAGGTGCTGCTGCTCAGCTCCCCGGACCTTCATCAGTGGCGCAGCGAGGGCGAAATCGCCGGCGACGGCATTAACGGCCTGAGCGACGCGGGCTATATGTGGGAGTGTCCGGATCTGTTTCCGCTCGGCGACCAGCATATTCTGATCTGCTGCCCGCAGGGGATAGCTCGTGAAGAAGAGCGTTTCCTCAATACCTATCCGGCGGTATGGATGAGCGGCGATGTCGACTACGAACGCGCTGCGTTCAAACACGGCGAGCTGCACGAGCTGGACGCCGGATTTGAGTTTTATGCCCCGCAAACTACGCACACCCGCGATGGCCGCCGCCTGCTGGTCGGCTGGATGGGCGTCCCGGACGGCGAAGAGATGCTTCAGCCAACGCTCGCTCATGGCTGGATCCATCAGATGACCTGCCTGCGCGAGCTGGAGTTTATCGACGGTCAGCTCTACCAGCGTCCGCTGCGCGAGCTGACCGCCCTGCGCGGGGAAGCGCACGGCTGGTCGGGGAACGCCCTACCGCTGGCGCCGATGGAAATCAATCTGCAAACCGCCGTCGACGACGCGCTAAGCCTTGATTTCGGCGGCGCGTTAACCCTTGAGCGCAACGCCAGCGGTATCCGTCTGGCGCGACGCAGCCTCGCCAGCGACGAGATGCACTATCGCTACTGGCGCGGCGAGGTCCGCACGCTGCGGATTTTCATCGATCGGTCGAGCGTGGAAATTTTCATTAACGACGGCGAAGGCGTAATGAGCAGCCGCTGCTTCCCGGATTATCCGTCGCAGCTGATTTTCTCCGGCAGCGCGCCGGATGCATTCTGCTACTGGCCGCTGCGAACATGCATGATAGAATAAGCGTTTTGCTTTCAGGCTCATGGCGTCGTAATGAAAACCAAACGCGTAACCATTAAAGATATCGCCGAACTGGCGGGCGTTTCCAAAGCGACCGCTAGCCTGGTGCTCAACGGGCGTGGCAAAGAGCTGCGCGTAGCGCAGGAGACGCGCGAGCGCGTGCTGGCGATTGCCCGCGAGCAGCACTATCAGCCGAGCATTCACGCCCGCTCGCTGCGCGATAACCGCAGCCACACCATCGGCCTGGTGGTGCCGGAGATCACCAACTACGGCTTTGCGGTCTTTTCCCATGAGCTGGAGATGCTGTGCCGCGAAGCGGGCGTCCAGCTGCTGATCTCCTGTACCGACGAAAACCCCGGTCAGGAGAGCATGGTGGTCAATAACATGATTGCCCGCCAGGTCGACGGGCTGATCGTCGCCTCCTGTATGCACAGCGATGCCGACTACCTGAAGCTCAGCGAACAGCTGCCGGTGGTGCTGTTTGACCGCTGCCCTAATGAAAGCGCCCTGCCGCTGGTGATGACCGATTCAATTACCCCGACGGCGGAGCTGATTTCCCGCATCGCGCCTCAGCATCGCGATGAGTTCTGGTTTTTAGGCGGGCAGCCGCGTCTGTCGCCCTCCCGAGATCGTCTGGCCGGGTTTACGCAGGGTCTGGACCAGGCGGGTATTGAATTGCGCCCGGAGTGGGTGATCAACGGCAACTACCATCCCAGCTCCGGCTATGAGATGTTCGCCGCCCTCTGTGCGCGTCTGGGTCGGCCGCCAAAGGCGCTGTTTACCGCCGCCTGCGGGCTACTGGAAGGGGTGCTGCGCTATATGAGCCAGCACCATTTGCTGGATTCAGACATCCACCTGGCAAGTTTTGACGATCACTATCTCTACGATTCGCTATCGCTGCGTATTGATACCGTCCAGCAGGACAACCGCCAACTGGCCTGGCACTGCTACGATTTAATCAGCCAACTGATTGACGGCAATACGCCCGAGCCGCTACAGCGCTACCTGCCGGCGACGCTGCAGTTTCGGCATCGGTGATTCACGCATCCAGGCCCGCGATCCGCACCAGATGAACGGTGAGCCACAGCAGCTCGTTGCCGCCGAGGGTGATATCGAGCTGGGCTTTGACGTAATCGCGGATCAGCAGCGCGCAGCGGTACGCCTCCGGATACGCCTTAATCACCTGCACCAGCAGAAAACTGTCCCGCGCGCCGTCCAGCTCTCCCTCTTGTAAACGCTGGAGGAAAAACTGCATATGGACCAGAAAACGCGAGTAGTTAATCGAGTCGGTATCTATCTGCTGTTTAAAGTGATACTGCACGAGATTAAAAATATCCTTCAGCATCTTCACCGACTGCATGGTCTGCGCCACGTCGTCGCCCTCGCTCTGGCCGTTTACCAGATGAAAGGCGATATTCCCGGCTTCCTCCTCCGGCAGTTCAATCCCGTACTGCTGGCGAATAATCGTCACCGCCTCGCTGGCGACGCGGAACTGCTGCGGATAAAAACGCCTGACTTCCGGCAGCAGGCGATTTTGAATGGCGATCCCTTTGCGGCTGCGCTCGATGGCAAAGGTCAAGTGGTCGGCGAGGGTAAAGAAAATCTGCTCGCGAACCTTGCTGGCAAGCTGCATATTGGCGCGGGAAATAATCATCGCCGCCATTTCGATCACCTCGTCCGGAATGGCGGAGAGCGCTTCAAGATAGCCGCTGCGGGCGCCGAGCGCCTGAGTCACGAACAGCTTCTCAATCTTCTCCGGGGCGATCTCATCCCCGGGTCTGCTGTTGAAGCCAATGCCTTTCCCCATGACGATAACCTCCCTGCTATCGTCATCCATAGAGAGCACCAGGCTATTATTGAGCACCTTCTGAACAATCATCTCTGCGACTCGTCGTGGTTGCCGTTTTGCGCGATGACATCCTTATACCACCAGAAGCTGCGTTTGCGGATCCTTTGCAGGCTCTTCAGGTCATCCTCGCCGCGATCGACATAAATAAAACCGTAGCGCTTGGCGTATCCCTGATGGGTGCTGACCACGTCAATCGCCGCCCACGGGCAGTAGCCCATCAGCTCGACGCCGTCGGCTATCGCCAGACGCATTTGCTCGATATGCGCCTGTAAGAAGGCGATGCGATAGTCGTCATTTACCGTCCCGTCATGCTCCAGCTTATCCGGCGCGCCCATGCCGTTTTCGCTAATCAGAATCGGCAGGCCGTAGCGTTCGCACACTTTACGCAGCGTCAGGCGCAGCCCCACCGGATCAACCACCCAGCCGTAGGGGGTTTTGCCAACCCACGGGTTTTCCGCCGGACGATAAACCCCCTCTTCGCCCAGCATAATTTGCTGGTCCCCGGCGCGGGGCGCAACGTCGCCGCCATCACCCCGGCTGGCGGCAATGGTGGCGGTGGAGTAATAGTTAATGGCGATAAAATCCGGCCGTCCCTGCTGCAAAATCAACGCATCTTCTGGCTGCATTTCCGGCGCAAGACCGCGGTCCAGTAAATACGCCCACGCTAAGGCGTTGTAGCGGCCATGTACCGCCACATCCAAAAAGCTCCAACAGCGCAGCGTCTCCCAGTTATGCGCGGCGACGGCGTCCTCCGGTTTACAGCTTTCGGCGTACATCGACGTAGTGTTTATCGCCGGGCCGATGCGCAGCCCGGGGAATTCGCGGTGGCACAGGGCGAAGATCTGCGCCTGGGCCAGCATCATATGGTGATTCTGCTGGTACAGGGCTTTCTTGTCCGGCAGTTCGCGATCGGCGGGCACGCCAATCGCGCCGGGATGCAGGATCATGGTGTTCTGTTCGTTAATGGTCAGCCAGAGCGCAACTTTATCGGCAAACTCGCTGAACAGCAGCCGGGCATAGCGCACGAACGCCTCCCCGGTTTTGCGGTTCAGCCAGCCGCCTTTTCGCTCCAGCGCCCATGGCAGGTCGAAGTGGTACAGCGTGACGATGGGGGTGATGCCATGGCGCGTTAGGGCGTCGATCAGGCGGTGATAAAAGGCCAGCCCGGCCGGATTCGCCGCGCCGTCGCCGTCAGGTATCACCCGCGACCAGGCCACCGAAAAGCGGTAAGCCTTCAGCCCCATCTGCGCCATCAGCGCGACGTCTTCCTCCACCCGATGATAGTGGTCGCTGGCGATACGGAAGTCCGCCGTTCCCGACGGATGGCTGAGCATATCGACCACCGAGGGGCCTTTACCCTCTTCATTCCACGCGCCCTCGACCTGATAGGCCGAGGTGGACGCGCCCCACAGAAAACCGTCCGGGAACTGCGCTTTCTTTTGATAAATCATGCCTGCGCCTCCTTAGCGGATTGCACCATCAATTGCTCGCCGTAATCGACCTGTGCGGCGGCGGTCAGGCGCAGCGAGTGCTGCTCGTCACCGTTGACCACAATCACCGGCGTAATCAGGTCATACCCGGCCTGCTCGATGGCGGGAATATCAAAGCGGATCAGCGCCTGTCCGGCTTCCACCTTATCGCCCACCTTCAGCGTAGAGCTAAAGTGCTGGCCGTTAAGATTAACGGTGTCGATACCGATATGGATCAGCAGCTCAAGACCGCTGTCGCTCTGCAGGCCAACGGCGTGGCAGGAGGGCAGGAACATCATCACCGTGCCGCTAAACGGCGCGCGCAGTACCCCTTCCTCGGGACGAATCGCCAGCCCCTCGCCCAGCAGACCGCCGGAAAAGACGTCATCGTTCACTTCGCTGAGCGCCACCACCTGGCCGCGCAGCGGGCTGAATACTTCCGTCCCCCCTTCGCTTTTCGGGCTCACCGCAGGCTGCGGCGCCTCGCTGACCTCTTCTTGATCCTCAGGCGTATCTTTAAAGGCGATAAACCAGGTCAGGGTAAAGGTCACCACGATGGAGATCGCGCAGGTCACCAGCGCATGGACGATGTTCATCGGGTTTTCGCCGATAAACGCCGGCAGCGCCGCGAGGCCTGGCGAGACAAACGCGTAACGCACCAGCCCGCTCACCCCGGCGTAGACCCCGGCGCAGCCGCCGCCGATCATCGCGGCAATCAGCACGCGGCGGAACTTGAGCAGCACCCCGTACAGCGCCGGTTCGGTGATCCCCAGCAGCGCGGTAAAGCCCGATGAAGAGGCCAGCTGGCGCAGGTTGCTATTTTTGGTTTTCAGCGCCACGCACAGCGTCGCCGCCCCCATCGCCACGTTGGACGCCAGCATCCCCGGTCCGTTAATCATCTCGTAACCGCTTTTACTCAGCTGGCCGGTGGCGATCGGCGTCATCGCCCAGGCGGTACCAGTAATGATCAGGAAGGGCTGCAGGGTGCCCATCAGCATCGGGATCAACCAGCTGGCGTGGCGGTCGATAGCGCCCGCTCCGGCGGCGACCAGATCGTTAAGCAAAATGCCCGCCGGGCCGACCACCACCAGCGCCAGCGGCGCGGTAATCAGCAGGATCAGCATCGGCTTAACGAAAAACTTGATAATCGATGGCGACACTTTTTCGGCAAAGAGCTCCACCCACGACATCAGCCACACGGTCAGAATAATCGGCAGCACCGAACCGGCGTAATCGGACAGCAGGACGTTGATGCCAACAAAATCGACCGCTTTACCGGCCGCCAGCATCTGGCCAATGCCCGGATGCAGCAGCACGCCCGCGAGGGTCATCGCCAGAATGGGGTTGCATTCAAACTTCAGCGACGCCCCGTAGGCCAGCAGCACCGGCAGGAAGAAGAAGGCCGCATCAGCAATAATATTCAGCAGCTGATACGTCGAGCTGGTTTCGCTAATCACCCCCGTGAGCTTGAGAATAGCCAACAGCGCTTTAATCATCCCCGCGCCGGTAATCGCCGGGATCACCGGGGTAAAGGTGGTCGAAATAACGCTGATAATCCGTGCGACGATGCCGGCCGGCTTCGCATTTTTATCGCCGCCTGCCGGGCCTTTTTTCTCCGGCAGCGCCTTATTGAGCCGCCGATAAACCTGCTGCACCTCGTTGCCGATCACAATCTGGAACTGGCCGCCCTTCTCCACCACGCTGATTACGCCGGGGAGGGTGCCAATCTGCGCATCGTTTACCTTTGCGCGGTCGTTGAACTCCATGCGCAGCCGGGTCGCGCAATGGGTGAGCATGCGGATATTTTCCGCACCGCCCACCGCGTGGAGGATTTTGTCTGCTGTTTCGTTATAGTTCATAGTGTTCCCTGGTGTTGGGGCAAAAAAAAAAGACCAAAACAGAGACGCTCCCCTTGGCGGGAGAGCATTTCTATTTTGGTCTTGCCTGCTTTCGCAGTAGCACGCCATCATAAAAATGGGTTATTTCGGCGGATTATCTAAGCGCCCCTGCGTAATGACAATGGCGACCGAACAAAAGTGTGAGCTGGCTTAAGTAAATTCTTAACTAAATATCAACCGAGGGCCTGCTGGCGTAGCCAACTCTGCAATAGTTTACCGTTGGGGGTCATCTCGCTATCCTGACGTACGCAGAGATAATAATCCCGGCCATCATCAATTGCCGCATCAAAGATTTTCACCAGCTCGCCGCTCTTCAGATAGGGAGCGATCAGCGGCTCGCGCATGAGCGCACAGCCCAGCCCGGCCTGTACGCCCGCCAGGGTTAGCAGGCCGTCCTCAAACAGCGGCCCGGTCGAGCGCGGCGGGCGCTTCACTCCCTGCTGCACAAACCACTGATTCCAGGTCGTGCGCTCCTCGTCGTGCAGCAGCGGCATCTGCAACAGCTGTTCCGGGGTATCAATATGCCCATGGAGGCGGAGAAAAGCCTGACTGCATACCGGCACCATTCTGCCGGAGATCAGCTTTTCACTTTGATAGCCCACCCAGTGACCGTTGCCAAAGCGGATCGACATATCGGAAGCGTCGCTAAGATAGTTGCGGTGGTTAGCGTAAACCACGTTGATTTCGGTATGCGGGTTCGCGTGCACGAACGACGGCAGGCGGGGAATAAACCAGCCCATGCCAAACAGCGGGATCAGGCTGATCGTCACCTGCTGGGTTTGCACCTGCTCGACGAGATGCTCGGTGGCCTGACGCAGTACGTTAAACGCCGCGCGGATCGAGCGGTAATACTCCCGCCCCTGCTGGCTGAGAGTCAGCCGTCGCCCCTGCCGTTCGGTGAGCGGGATCTGCAAATAGCCCTCCAGCACCTTGAGCTGATGGCTAACCGCCGAGGGCGATATCGCCAGCTCCTGCGCCGCCAGGGTCACGCTGCCGAGGCGTGCGATCGCCTCGAAGGCGCGCACTGCCCGCAGCGGCGGATCGTTGGCCAACGTACTCTCCGACCAGCTAACCGGCCCCGCTGATTGTTCTGTTTTTTTCATATGTTGATTTTCTTAGCGCATTTCGCTATCCGATGAACTATTAAATTATGTTAGAAATCATAAAGATATCTAACAACATATTTATAATAAGAAAGAATATATGCGTATTTTACAATTTAATTCATTTGTTGGATGGTAGCGATTATTTGAGCATCTTGTCGGAACAATCAGTTGGACACACTCATACAACAAATCATCAACGGGGTCATGCTCGGTAGCATCTACGCCCTGATCGCGCTCGGCTATACCATGGTGTACGGCATCTTGCGCATTATTAACTTTGCCCACGGCGACATTCTGATGGTCGGCGCGTTGACCACCCTTTCCGGGATGCACGCCCTGAACGCGCATTTCCCCACTCTGCCGCCGCTGGCGCAGCTCGGGCTGGCGCTGCTGCTGGCCATGACGGTCTGCGCCCTGCTGGCGATGGCGGTCGAACGCTTTGCCTACCGCCGCCTGCGCAACGCCCCGCGCCTGGCGCCGCTGATCTCCGGGATCGGCGTCTCGGTGCTGCTGCAAACCGTAGCGATGATCGTCTGGTCGCGCAATCCGCTGATGTTCCCGCAGATCCTGCCGATGGACCCGATCGCCGTGACCCACGGCAGCGCAGCGCATCCTCCGGCTCTCGTTACCGTCACCGGTATCGTCACCGTCGCGCTGGCCCTCACGGTGATGCTTGGCCTGTGGCTGCTGGTGGAATACACCCGCTTAGGCCGCGGTATGCGCGCGGTAGCGGAAAATCCACGCATCGCTACGCTAATGGGCGTTAACCCTAACGCGATTATCGCCCTCACTTTCGCCATCGGCGGCGTATTCGCCGCGCTGGCTGGCGTGATGATGGCCAGCAACTACGGCAGCGCTGGTTTCTCCATGGGCTTTCTACCCGGCATTAAAGCCTTTACCGCCGCGGTACTCGGCGGCATCGGCAATATTCGCGGCGCGATGATCGGCGGCCTGCTGCTGGGCCTTATCGAATCCCTTGGGGCGGGCTATCTCGGCGACCTGACCCACGGCGTCTTCGGCAGCAACTACCAGGATATTTTCGCCTTTATGGTGCTGATCCTGGTGCTGGTCTTCCGCCCGGCCGGTTTGCTCGGCGAACGCGTCGCGCACCGGGCTTAGGAGAAAAATCATGACAATGGCACAACTCGATACGCCTGCCGTCTCCCGCCGCTTCTGGTCCGGGATGACCCTGTTCGTCTGCGCGCTGCTGGTGGCGCCGATGGTCGCCAGCCAGCTCGGCGGTAATTACTGGGTGCGAGTCATCGACTTCGCCCTGCTCTACGTTATGCTGGCGCTGGGGCTAAATATTGTGGTCGGCTATACCGGCCTGCTGGATATGGGCTTTATCGCCTTTTATGCCGTGGGCGCGTATCTGGCGGCACTGCTGGCCTCACCGCATCTGCTGGACGTCTTCCCGATGTTGAATAGTTGGTTTCCGGACGGCCTGCACATCTACTGGCTGGTGATTATTCCGCTGGCCGCGCTGGTGGCGGCAGGCTGCGGTATCGTGCTGGGCGCGCCGACGCTGAAGCTGCGCGGCGACTATCTGGCCATCGTCACCCTCGGGTTCGGCGAGATTATCCGCATCCTGATGCGCAACCTCGACCGTCCGGTCAACATCACCAACGGCGCAAAAGGCATTTCCGGGGTCGATTCGCTGAATCTGTTCGGCCTCAAGTTTAGCGGCGTTTATCACTGGTTTGGCTTTAAAGTCCCGGCGCTGTGGCTGTGGTACTACCTGCTGATGCTGGTGATTGTGGCAATTATTTTCGTCTGCCTGCGGCTGCAGCATTCGCGCATCGGCCGGGCCTGGCACGCGATCCGCGAGGATGAAGACGTCGCCCGCGCGATGGGCATTAACCTGCGTAACTACAAATTGCTGGCTTTCGCTATCGGCGCCTCATTCGGCGGCGTAGCGGGCGCGCTGTTCGGCGCATTTCAGGGCTTTGTTTCGCCGGAATCCTTTACCCTGCAGGAGTCGATTGCGGTCCTGGCGATGGTAGTGCTGGGCGGCATGGGGCATATCCCCGGCGTGATCCTCGGCGCGGTGCTGCTGACCGCGCTGCCGGAGCTGCTGCGCAGCCAGGCGGCGCCGGTACAGCAGGCGCTGTTTGGCGAAGTGCTGATTGACCCGGAAGTATTGCGCCAGCTGTTCTACGGCATGGCGCTGGTGCTGGTCATGCTGCTGCGCCCTCAGGGCATCTGGCCCGCGCGACATCAAGGAGCGAAAGCATGAACCTGTTAAGCGTACGCCATATGACGAAGCGTTTCGGTGGTCTGACGGCGGTCGACAACGTATCGCTGAGCATTAATCAGGGTGAAATCTACGGCCTGATCGGCCCCAACGGCGCAGGGAAAACCACCTGCTTTAACCTGATTACCGGGCTTTACCCGGCGGACAGCGGCGAGTTCGCTATCGGCGGGGAAGCCTATTTTCCGAACAATATTGAGAAAGTGACCGCCGCGGGCATCGCCCGCACCTTCCAGAACGTGCGGCTGTTTAACAACATGTCGGTACTGGAGAACGTTATGGTGGGCCGCCACGTCCGCACCCGCAACGGCCTGTGGGCCGCGCTCTCCCGTCATAAACGGGCCCGGGCCGAGGAGACGCAAACCCGCGAGCTGGCCTGGCACCTGCTGGACTATACCGGCATCGCGCAGTTCGCCCACTATCGCGCCTGCGACCTCGCCTACGGCCACCAGCGGCGGCTGGAGATTGCCCGCGCGCTGGCCACCGAACCGCGCCTGCTGGCGCTGGATGAACCGGCAGCCGGGATGAACGCCGCCGAGAAGATAGCCCTTGGCGAACTGCTGCTGCGCATTCGCGACGACGGCAAAACGCTGTTGATGATTGAGCATGACGTCAAGCTTGTAATGGGGATCTGCGATCGCCTGATGGTGCTGGATTATGGCAAAACGTTAACCAGCGGCACGCCGGATAGCGTACGCCGCGATCCGGCGGTGATCGCCGCCTGGCTGGGAGGCAGTGCCCATGTCTGATTTATTAACCGTCAACCAGCTTAGCGTTCATTACGGCGGCATCCAGGCGGTGCGCGACGTCTCTTTCAGCGTGAAAGAGGGTGAGCAGGCCACGCTTATCGGCGCCAACGGGGCGGGCAAAAGCTCAACCGTCCGCGCCATTACCGGGCTGGAACCCTTTAGCGGCGACATTCTGTTTAACGGCAAGCCGATACGCAAACGTCGGGCCGAATCCCTGCTGCGTGAAGGGCTGGTGATGGTGCCGGAAGGTCGTGGAATCTTCGCACGCATGACGGTGCTGGAAAACCTGCAAATGGGCGCGTGGCTGCGTCGCGACGGGGCGGCGGTCAAACAGGAGATGCGCGCCATTTTCGAAAACTTTCCGCGTCTTGGCGAACGTCAGCATCAGCTGGCGGGGCTGCTCTCCGGCGGCGAACAGCAGCTGCTGGCGCTTAACCGCGCCCTGCTCAGCCAGCCGCGTCTGCTGATCCTCGACGAACCGTCGATGGGCCTGGCGCCGCTGATGGTCGAGAACATTTTTCGCGTCATCGCCACCCTGCGCCAGCGCGGCGTCGCGCTGCTGCTGATTGAGCAGAACGCACGCCTGGCTCTTGAGGCTACCGACAGCGCCTGGGTGATGGACAGCGGCAACATCGTCGAGCGCGGTCCGTCGCAGACGCTGCTGGCCGATGACCGTATTGCACAGATTTATTTGGGCGAAATGCCCGTTTAACAAACAACCAGCATCAGGGAAAAACAATGAAAACAGTAAAAATCAGTGCGCTCAGCGCCGCTATTCTGCTCAGTGGTTTTGCCTCATCCGCCGCGTGGTCCGCGGCCAGCGAAACCGTCATTATCGGCCTGGCAGGCCCGCTCACCGGCCCTTCCGCGCGTATCGGCAAGGATCTGGAAAACGGCGCGCAGCTGGCGATTGACGATATCAACAAGCAGCATCCGACCATCGGCGGCAAGGCGGTAACCTTCAAGCTGCAGTCGGAAGACGATCAGTCCGACCCACGCACCGCCGTTGCCGTCGCCCAGCGTCTGGTGGACAGCGGCGTCGCGGGCGTCGTCGGTCACTGGAACACCGGCACCAGCATTCCCGCTGCGCGAGTTTATCATGATGCGGGCATCGCCCAGGTCGCGCCGGTCGCCACCGGGCACGCCTACACCAAACAGGGCTTCGACACCAGCTTCCGCGTGATGGGCCACGACGATGACGGCGGACAGTTTGCCGGACAGTACGCGGTACAAACCCTGAAGGCCAAACGCATCGCGGTTATCGATGACCGTACCGCCTTCGGCCAGGGGCTGGCGGATGAATTTATTAAGTCGCTGGAAGCGCAGGGAATCAACATCGTCGACCGCCAGTACGTCGATGACAAAACCGTCGACTTCAGCGCCGTGCTGACCGCGATCCGCAGCAAAAACGCCGACCTGATTTTCTTTGGCGGCGTCGATAGTCAGGCCGCCCCGCTGGCGCGCCGCATCAAACAACTGGGCATGAACGCCACCCTGATGGGCGCAGGCGGCTTCGTTAGCCAGACCTTCCTCCAGCTGGCGCAAAAAGAGGGCGACGGCGTGGTGGCGCTGGAGCCGGGACTGCCGGTTGAGCAGATGCCGGGCGGTAAAGCCTTCGAGCAGGCTTATCAGTCGCGCTATCACACCCATATCGAGCTGCATGCGCCGTTCGCCTATGACGCCACCCGCGTGCTGGTCGCGGCGATGGAAAAAGCCGACTCCGTCGATCCCGCCGACTATCTGCCCGCCCTGCGCGGCATTAATTACGCTGGCGTGACCGGACAAATCGCCTTTGATAAAGAGGGCAACCTGAAATCGCCAACCTTTACCGTTTATAAAGTCGTCGACGGCAAATGGCAGCCGCAAACCGTACTCGGCGGCGCAACAACGAAGTAACGCAGTGAGGCAATGTGATGAGTGATAATAACGAGCTGGGCATTCTCGCCCGCCGCAAAATTGAAGCAGAAATAATCAAGCCGATTTACGCCATCCTGGTGCGCGAGATAGGTAAGGCTCGCGCCCAGGCGGTCATCGGCGAAGCCATTGAAAACGCCGCCATTGAGGCGGGAAAAGCGTTTGCCCGCCAGGAGCCTGACGGCGCGGATATTCGCAGCTTTGTCGCGCTGCAGTATCTGTGGGAGAAAGATAACGCCCTGGAGGTCACGGTGCTGGACGCCGACGACCAGCAGTATAACTACAACGTGAACCGCTGCCGCTACGCCGAGATGTACCACGAAATGGGCCTCGGCGAGATTGGCCACCTGCTCTCCTGCGCCCGCGACGATAAATTTATCGTCGGCTATGCGCCGGACGTGGAGCTGACCCGCACCACCACCATCATGCAGGGCGGTAAGTGCTGCGACTTCCGCTATCGCGTGCAAAAGGACAAGTCATGATAACCGTCAACGGCGCACGTCTGTGGTCGACGCTCAACGAGATGGCGCTGCTCGGCGCCACGCCCGCGGGCGGCGTGACCCGGCTGGCGCTCAGCGAAGAGGATCGTCAGGCGCGCGACCTGCTGCGCCAGTGGGCGCGGGAAGCCGGCTTTCCCTGCGAAGTCGACAGCATGGGCAATATGTTTATTCGCCGCGCCGGTAAAAATTCGCAGTTAGCCCCGGTGCTGACCGGTTCCCACGTCGACTCCCAGCCGCTCGGCGGCCGCTATGACGGCATTTACGGCGTCCTCGCCGGTCTGGAGGCGCTGCGCACGCTGAACGATCTCGGCATTGAGACCGAACGCGATATCGTGCTGGTGAACTGGACCAACGAAGAGGGCGCGCGCTTTGCCCCGGCGATGCTGGCATCCGGCGTATGGGCCGGGCAGTTTAGCGAAGATTTCGCCCTCGCCCGTGTAGACCGCGACGGCATCAGCGTTGGCGCGGCGCTGGAAGCTATCGGCTATCGCGGGGAATGTCCGGCCGCCGCCTTCCCGCTCCACGCCTGCTACGAAGTACATATCGAACAGGGGCCGATTCTGGAAGAAGAAGGCGTTAATATCGGCCTTGTTCACGCGGCCATGGGCCAGCGCTGGTTCAATATCACCCTCGAGGGCTTTTCCGCCCACGCCGGCACCACCCCGATGGGCAGCCGCCGCGACGCGCTGACCGCCTTCGCCGAGCTGGCGCTGGCGGTGGAGCAAATCGGTATCGCCCACCATCCCGACGGGCGCGCGACTATCGGCATGGCGCAGGTCATACCGGGCTCGCGCAACGTGGTGCCGGGAGGCGTGGCGTGCAGCGTCGAGTTTCGTCATCCGCAAACCCCGGCGCTGGAAGCGATGGAGCTCTCGCTGCATCGCGCCGCAGAAGCGCTGGCGGCGCGCGGCGTGACGGCAAACGTCGAGCGTATTTTTGATTACGCGCCCATTGCCTTTGATGCCAGATGCCTGGCGCGCAGCCAGCGGGCGGCGGAAGCGTTGGGCTACAGCGCCCGAACCATCGTTTCCGGCGCCGGGCATGATACCTGCTATATCAGCAAGGTCGCGCCCGCCAGCATGATTTTCATTCCCTGCGAGAAGGGGATTAGCCATAACGAAGCGGAGAACATTCTGCCGGAATGGGCGGAGAAAGGGGCGAACGTGCTGCTCAACAGTTTACGTCTTGCCGCGGATGAGCCCGCTTGCGGCGCGGCGTAAACGCGACATGGCCCACGGCAGTAAAGGCCGTGGGCTATTGCCGATCAATGCTTTTTGCGGTTGCGGCGCATATCGATAGTCACTGCCGCGACGATAATGATGCCTTTGATAATATCCTGCACGTAGGCGTCGACGCCGACAAAGGTAAACCCGCTTTTTATCAGGCCGAGGATCATCGCGCCGATTAAGGTCCCGGTGATGCGCCCTACCCCGCCCATCAGGCTGCTGCCGCCGATAACCGCCGCGGCGATAGCATCCAGCTCGTAGGACATGCCCATGCTCGACTGCCCGCTGCTGACGCGCGCCGCCAGCACCACGCCCGCGAGGCCGGAGAGCGCCCCGGCGATGGCATAGACGATCACCAGGTATTTATTCACGTTGATACCGGAGACCTTGGCCGACGTCATGTTACCGCCGATAGCGTAAACGTATTTACCGTAGCGGGTATGCTTCAGGGCGATATGGAACACCGCGGCGACGACGAAGAAAATAATCACCGGCATCGCCCCCTGGCCGATGGCGGTAAAGCTGTCGGATAAGAAGCTGATGGGGTTGCCCTGAGTGTAATACTGCGCCAGACCGCGCGCCGACACCATCATCCCAAGCGTCGCGATAAACGGCGGGATGCCGGTGCGGGTCACCAGAAAGCCGTTGGTTAAGCCGCACAGCAGGCCGACGCCGATGCCGGCGCCAATCGGGATAATCGCCGGCATATTAACCAGCGACGGGAACATCGGCGACAGGCTATCGGAGGTTTGCGCAAGGCTTGCCGCCACCACGGCGGCGAGAGCGATCACCGAGCCGGAGGAGAGGTCAATGCCGGTGGTAATAATGACCTGGGTGACCCCGACGGCGATAATACCGATAATCGCTACCTGTAAAACAATTAATATCAAACGGTTGGTGTTTAATAAAAAGGACTGGTCGCGGACGTACCAGCCGGCAATTTCAAAAGTCAGGGCAATCACCAGCATGACGATAAATATCCCGGTATCTTTCGGCAGCCGGTGGCGTAATTGCCCAAAGAAAGAGGGTTTCTCAGTGATCGGGGTCGCCGTTATTTTCATATTGCTCATTCTCTGTGCCTCAATGGGATGCCAACGACAAAATGGTTTCCTGGTCGGCGTCCTCTTTATCGAGGATGCCGGTAATACGCCCTTCATGCATGACCATTACCCGATCGCTCATCCCGAGAATCTCAGGCAATTCTGAAGAGACCATAATCACCGCCACGCCGCGGTTGGCCAGCTCGCTGATCAGATGGTAAATTTCCGCTTTCGCCCCGACGTCGATTCCGCGCGTCGGCTCATCGAGAATCAGTATTTTCGGCTGGGCCAGCAGCCAGCGGGCAATCAGTACCTTCTGCTGATTACCGCCGCTGAGGTTATTAATAATCTGATCCATGGTGGGGGTTTTAATATTCAGGCGGCGAATCTGCTCCATGCAGTCTTCGGCCATTTTGAGGTGCTGAACAAAGCCGGTTTTACCGATATATTCCGGCATTTTAACGATGCTCATATTCTCCAGCACCGACAGCACGAGAAACAGCCCGGACTTTTTCCGGTCTTCCGTCAGCAGCGCCATCCCTTTCTCAATCGCCGTTGAAGGTGAATCAATATTGACCGGCATCCCATCAATCAGCACTTCGCCGCTATCCGCTTTCTCCATGCCGAACAGGCTCTCCATCACTTCGCTGCGCCCGGCCCCCACCAGCCCCGCCACGCCGAGGATCTCGCCGCGGCGTACGCTAAAGTTGATATCGTGAAAGGCCCCCTTGCGCGACAGGTTGCGGACGGTCAGCACCTCTTCGCCAATGGCGTTGTTGAACTTGGGAAAGAGCTGGGTGAGCTCCCGGCCGACCATCTGGGTAATCAGCGACTGGCGGGTAAACTCAGTCGTCTGTTTACTCCCGACCCAGGTGCCGTCGCGAAATACGCTGATCTCATCGGTAATCGCAAAAATCTCATCCATTTTATGGCTGATATAAATAATGGCTTTTCCCTGCTGGCGTAAATCGCGAATAATGGTAAACAGATGCGCCACTTCGCTCTCGGTTAACGCCGAGGTCGGCTCATCCATAATCACAATATCCGCGTTCCACGAAACCGCTTTGGCAATTTCCACCATCTGCTGGGAGGCGATACTTAACTCTCCCACCAGCCGGTCGGCGGATAGCCGGATATTCAGTTTATCCAGCAGATCCTGCGTCTGCCGGGCAAGCTGGCGATGATCGACAAAACCGTATTTCATCGGCTCGCGGCCGAGCCAGATATTTTCCGCCACCGTCATATGCGGCACCAGGTTCAGCTCCTGGTGGATCATCGAGATCCCGGAGCGCAGCGCGTCCATGGTATCCTGAAACTGGACCGGCTCCCCTTTAACGCGGATCGCGCCCTTATCGGGACGGTAGATCCCGATAAGGCATTTCATCAGCGTGGATTTTCCGGCGCCGTTTTCGCCCATCAGCGCGTGCACCGTCCCCGGGCGCACGCGTAATGAGACGTTGTCGAGCGCCTTCACGCCGGGGAAGAATTTGCTGATCCCTTCGGCTTCAAGTGCAAAAGCGTTCATACTTCACCTCCGTACCCTGAGCGACTATTTCTGGTTGCGATTGACGAACTCAGCCATGTTGTCTTTGGTGATCAGCTGGTAAGGGACGTCGATGACCTTTTCCACTTTCTCGCCGTTGGCCAGCTTAATGGCGGCATCCACCGCGCCTTCGCCCTGCCCTTTGGCATCCTGGAAAATCGTGGCGATCATTTTGCCGTTTTTGAGCATTTGCAGGGCATCGGGCGTCCCGTCCACGCCGGCAATCAGGATATGGTTCGGGTTTTTACCCAGCGCCTGCAGCGCGCCGATCGCCATTTCATCGTTGTTGGAGGCGATGGCCTGAATATCTTCGCCGCTGGTCATCCAGTTGCTGACCACGTCAACGGCGTCGTTACGGGTAAATTTAGCGGTCTGCTTCTGCACGATTTTGATATCCGGGTACTTCGCCACCACCTCTTCGACGCCTTTGGTGCGGTCACGGGTCGATTCATTCGCCAGGTCGCCGAGCAGAATGGCGACGTTACCTTTGCCGTTCATCGCTTTGGCTAACGCTTCCATCTGTAAGCGCCCCGCCAGCACCGAGTCGGAGCCGACGTAGGCCATTTTGTCGGTCAGCTGCGCCTGCGGGCGGCGGTTAACAAAGATCAGCGGAATGCCCGCTTTGGTCGCCTGGTCCATAATCGGTTTGACCGCGTTGGTATCCACCGGGTTGACGATAATCGCGTCGACGCCCTGACCAATAAAGTTCTGTACCTGCTGTAGCTGCTGGGAGACGTCGCCTTTGGCATCTTCCACCTGCGCCTTAACGCCGTCTTTTTGCATCTCTTTTTGCATTGCGGTGCGCAGAATCGTCAGGAAGTTGTCATCGAATAGCGCCATCGAAACACCGACCGAAATATCTTTCGCCATCACGACCGCTGGCAGCATGCAGGCTATCAAAGAGGCAACAACCGTTTTCTTGATGTTCATAGTTGATCCTTTATTTTCAGGTGCATCGGTTAGGTAAGGTAAAATGAAAAAATAGTTTCATTAATCGTGCGCTAAGCGCCTGCTTTTTCAGCTTTTCGAAAAAACGACCCACGCGCTGGCGCATTTTTCAGGGGTGATCGAAATCACAAAATTCAGTTGTTTTAAAATGGTTTTTTGAAACATCAGTCCATTTGCCGCGTAAGAAAAATTCCAGACCATTTATTTCATTAAAAACTCATATGAAACTTTTATAAGTAAATAACTGAAATGAAAATTTTAAAACCACGTGTTAACAGAACTTTGACACACATCTAACATTGACGCATAAACGCGCAAAAAATGAGAGGCAGGCGACGGTTTGCCACGCGGCGCGGCGATAGCGATAGCGGTTTGAAACGGGGTATCAGATACGGTGTAAAAGGAGATATTGTTACGCGGACCGCGAACGTTCAGTCGACGTTTTCAGCGCTGTAAAGGATAAATTCGACCTTGCCGTCGCTAAAGAGATGCGGCTGGTAGCCGGTTTCCAGGTGACGCAGGGCCAGCTCCACCGCCAGGCGGGCATGCTGATGGACGTGTTGATCGATCGTCAACGCCATTCCGCCCTGCGCCAGCTGTTCACGGGTGGTGCGGTAACGTTCATGGGTGATCCAACAGCACTCGCCGTAGCGGCGGTGGCGAGACAGCGCCTGCGCCACCTGCGTGTTGCCCAGACCGGTATTGTAGATGCCCACCACGTCGCGGTTGCGGCGCAGGGCCTCTTCCAGCAGGCGGTCGATCCGCTGCCGGTTGTCCTCCCCCGCCAGCACATCGCCGAGCTGCAGATGCGGAAAGCGCTGGGTTATCACCTCGCGGAATCCCTGAATACGCAAACGATGGGCGCTGAAGTCCTGGCGTCCGCTGAGCATCAGCACTTCTCCAGGCCGATGCGCCATTAATCCCATCATCCTGCCCGCGGTGCGGCCAGCCTGCTGCTGATCGATGCCGACGTGGCAGAGCCTCTGCGCCCCGGGCAGATCGGTAACCAGCGTAATCACCGGCACGTTCGCCTCGCGGCACTGGCGCAAAGCCTCGTAGACCAGCGGATGTTCGTTGCCAAAGACAATCAGCGCATGGCGTTTTTTGCTGCTGCGGATAATGCTTTTCGCCAGCTTTTCCGGCGCGGACTCCGCCACCAGCGTACGGTGCAGCGTCAGTCGGCGATAGCCAAGACTATCCGCCACGTCGGCGAAATCCTGCGTCAGGCGGGTGAAAAAGCGCGAATCGTTACCGCTGAGAAACACTTCTATTTGCCACGGTAGACGACGCTCTTCCGGCAGAATGCGCTTCAGCCCGGCTTCCCGAGCGGCCTGTAGCACCCTGCGCGTGGTTTCCGGCGACACGCCGCCGCGTTCGTTAAGCACCCGGTCAACGGTTGCTACCCCCACGCCAATCCGTTTAGCCAGCGCCTCCAGCGACATGCTTTTCATCGTTTTCCCCATGATGGAAATCCATCAAAACGCCTGTGTCGGTCAGTGTAGCAAACGGATTACTTTGGCAACGCTGAATCCCTCTTTCTGGAGAAAAAAATGACCTGCATTCGTTTTGCCTTGTTGGGCAGCGGTTTTATCGGCCAGGTTCACGCCGCCAGCCTCGCTCGCCATGAGCGAACCGTTCTGTCCATGGTGGCTGACGCCGACCCCGAGCGGGCGAAAGCGCTGGCTTCCCGCTACGGCGCGCGGGCGGTAACCGTCGCCGAGGCCATCAGTAGTGACGCCATTGACGCGGTACTGATCGCCAGCTCGACGCCTTCACACGCGGCGCTGCTGGAGGCCGCCGCCCGCGCCGGGAAAGCGATCTACTGCGAAAAGCCTATCGATCTTTCGCTGGCCCGCGCCCGCGAGGTCGTCGAGAAAGTGCTGCCGCTCGGGGTACCGGTGACCGTTGGCTTTAACCGCCGCTTCGACGC
The DNA here is from genome assembly GCF_015601345.1 of Klebsiella sp. BDA134-6. NCBI lineage: Bacteria > Pseudomonadati > Pseudomonadota > Gammaproteobacteria > Enterobacterales > Enterobacteriaceae > Klebsiella > Klebsiella sp. BDA134-6. The sequence goes on along the minus strand of NZ_CP064784.1, from coordinate 1,497,825 downwards.
CAGCCACCAGCAGCTGCGCCGGGAGATCGAGGCCGGGGTGATTGGCAAAATTGAACTGGTGCAGATGGTGTGTCGGGCATCGGTTATGCCGCCGCTGGAATATCTGCGCAGCTCCGGCGGCCAGATGCGCGACCAGGCGATTCACTTCTTTGACCTGCTGCGCTTTCTTACCGGCGATGAAGTGACAACCGTCGCCGCCATGGGAGATGCGCTGGCGCTGGCGGAAATTGCTGAATTCGACGATGTCGATACTTCCATTCTGATGCTGCGGATGCGCGGCGGCGCGCTGGCGCAGCTGGACAACACCCGGCGCACCGGCCACGGCTACGATGAGCGCATTAGCCTGCTTGGCCCGGATGGCGTGCTGGAGTCCGGCAGTCAGACAACGCGCGGCGTCACGCTGTGGCAGGGAGAGCGCCGCATTCAGCCCGGCCTCTACCCGGACTGGTTCAGCCGCGTCGAGGGGTCGTACTACGCGCATCTGGATGCTTTTGTCCGCTCGCTAGGCGGAGAAGAGGTGGCGGACCTGCCGGGGCTGCTGGACGGCCTGCGGGCGCAGGCCATCGCCGAAGCCGCTGTGCTCTCGCTGCAGCAGGGACAATTTGTCAGCGTTGAACCACTGGCGTAAAAAAGCCCCGTATGCGGTCGGCATACGGGGCCGCTTCACTTAGCGCTCTTCGTTAAATACCACGCCAATCTGCCGCCGCACTTCATCCATCACGCTCAGGTTTTCCAGTACCCTGGCCAGCGGGCGGATCGGCGAGTCCGTCAGCCCCTGACCGACGCACCAGGCAAAATGCTCGGCCTGATAAAACAGCTGGTCGTAGCGGTTGCGCGGCTCCTCCCAGCGCAGCACCTGCCCGCCCTGACTGGCGGCGAGAGTAAAATTCCCCGGCGCGTAGAACTGCCCGTCGAGGGTAAGGGTCGCATCGCGCCCGGCCACCACCGCGCCGCCCGGCGTGTTGCTGAACAGGGTGGTGTTCAATAATCCCTGGAGGCCCTTTTCCCAGTTAAACAGCATCGAAATCTGCCCGTTGACGCCTCTTTGGGCGGGACGCCCGCGGGCGATAATGTCCTGCGGCACGCCGCCAACCATCACGCAGAATGAGGTCAGATAGCTGCCGAGATCCATCATCGGCCCGCCGGCGAGATCGGCATTAAAAATGCGATGATCCGGAGTAAAGAACTCGCCGTGATCGGCGAGCAGCGTGTGCAGATCGCCCAGTACGCCGTCCTCCAGCAGCTGGCGAATCACGTCATACTTCGGCGCGTAGTCGCACCACATCGCCTCCATCGCCAGCGTCCCCTGCTTCATGGCCTCCGCTTTCAGCGCCGCGCCTTCCCGCCGGTTCAGCGCAAACGGCTTTTCAATCAGCACATGTTTGCCCGCCCGCAGCGCCCGCAACCCGTCGGGAAAGTGGTGGTTATGCGGGGTGGCAATGTATACCGCGTCAATATCCGGGCGCGCCAGCATCTCATCCACCTGAGCGTAAGCCTGCGGGATCCCCCAGCGGGCGGCAAAGCTGTCGGCCTTTTGCTGCGTGCGCGAGGAGACGGCAACCACCCGCTGGTGGCTGAGCTCTTTTAACGATTTCACAAAGCGCTCGGCAATCCAGCCGGGGCCAATAATGGCCCAACGCAGCGAGGGGATCGCCGAGGCGGCGGGATGGCGCGGTTTTGGTAACTGTGACGGGAACATAGCGGCTCCTGATTTTATTTTGCCGGGGAGAGACACTATAAGCAGGCGCAGAGGAGGACGAATAACGAATTTATGATGGAATTCCATCATCGACATAGTGCTTGTCAAACGCGCGGGAGTCGCGGATAGTCCGGGCAGTTCATCACTATCAAGGAGTCAGAGATGTTGAAAAGTTCGTGGCGTAAAAGCGCCCTGATGGCCGCCGCCGTTCCGCTACTGCTGGCGAGCGGTTCATTATGGGCCAGTGCCGATACTCTCCAGCAGAAGCTGGCTGATTTAGAAAAACGTTCCGGCGGTCGGCTGGGCGTGGCGCTGATTAACACGGCAGATGATTCGCAGACCCTCTATCGCGGCGACGAACGTTTTGCCATGTGCAGCACCGGTAAAGTGATGGCCGCCGCCGCGGTGTTAAAACAGAGCGAAAGCCATCCCGATGTGGTGAATAAAAGGCTGGAGATTAAAAAATCGGATTTAGTGGTCTGGAGCCCGATTACCGAAAAACATCTGCAAAGCGGAATGACCCTGGCGGAACTCAGCGCTGCGGCGCTGCAGTATAGCGACAATACCGCGATGAATAAGATTATCGGTTACCTTGGCGGGCCGGAAAAAGTCACCGCATTCGCCCAGAGCATCGGTGACGTTACTTTTCGTCTCGATCGGATGGAGCCGGCGCTGAACAGCGCGATTCCCGGTGATAAGCGCGATACCACCACCCCATTGGCGATGGCCGAAAGTCTGCGTAAGCTGACGCTGGGCAATGCGCTGGGCGAACAGCAGCGCGCCCAGTTAGTGACATGGCTGAAAGGCAATACCACCGGCGGGCAAAGCATTCGTGCAGGCCTGCCCGCAAGCTGGGCGGTCGGGGATAAAACCGGCGGCGGAGATTACGGCACCACCAACGATATCGCGGTGATCTGGCCGGAAAATCATGCTCCGCTGGTGCTAGTGACCTATTTTACCCAACCGCAGCAGGATGCGAAAAGCCGCAAAGAGGTGCTAGCCGCGGCGGCGAAAATCGTGACCGAAGGGCTGTAGCCCGGGAACAGGTTCGTGCTGCAACACTCTGCGCTTTGTTTTCCCGGTAGCGCTGCGCTGTTCGGGCTACGGGTTCATCGCCATCTGCGGACCGGTAGCCCGGACAGATGCGCAGCATCGCCTCCGGAACATTCAGCCACTCTGCGCTCTGCTCCCGGGGGCGGCGCTCAACGCGCCTTGCCCGGGCTACGGGTTCACCACCGTCTGCGATCCGGTAGCCCGGACAGATGCGCAGCATCGCCTCCGGGACAGCCTGAATAGACAGCCGCCAAATATTAGTCGGTAATTTTAAACGTCAGCGCATAGGCGCTGGTTTTCCCTTCATCACGCGCGCCGCCCATCTGATATACCCGCACCGTATATTTCCCGCTGACACCCAGACGCTGCTCAAAAATATCGCCGCTCATCGAACCGTTAAAAATCGCGTGATTATCCGGGGTAATCACATTAAAAAAGGGATGCGGCCACTGGCTGTTCATACCGATATGCATCATCTGGCCGGCTTTCGCCTCCAGCGTATAGTCATTAACATCGTCGCCGGTCACGGTGCTTTTTATTATCGTGCCGTTGCTGCCTTTATCAAAATGAATGGTATTGCTGTTTATATTATCACTTGCCATTGATAATACTGACGTTAATAAGTAACTTGCACAGATCACGCCGCCAACAATTAATTTTATTTTTTTCATTTAATTAACACCTTATGTTTTTTATGCGCGCTGTTATAGCACATAAGGTGCCCGGAGTAAGCTTATTCGCCATATCGCTCGCCGGGATAAACGGGTCGAAATTAAGGCCCCCGGCTTAAATAAATAAGGGGGCCTGGTTTCTGCATGATTTATTTCTGCGGACGCATTGCCGGGAACAGGATCACATCGCGGATGGTGTGGCTGTTAGTAAACAGCATCACCATACGGTCGATACCGATACCCAGGCCGGCAGTCGGCGGCAGGCCGTACTCGAGCGCGGTGACGTAGTCTTCGTCGTAGAACATCGCTTCATCATCCCCCGCCGCTTTGGCGTTGACCTGATCCTGAAAACGCTGGGCCTGGTCTTCCGCGTCGTTCAGCTCGCTAAAACCGTTACCGATTTCCCGTCCGCCGATGAAGAATTCGAAGCGGTCGGTAATTTCCGGGTTCACGTCGTTACGGCGCGCCAGCGGCGAAACTTCCGCCGGATACTCGGTGATAAAAGTCGGCTGGATCAGATGCGCTTCCGCCACTTCGTCGAATATTTCGGTGACGATACGCCCCAGGCCCCAGCTCTTCTCAACGTGAATGCCGATGGATTCCGCCAGCGCTTTTGCCGCATCGAAGTTATCCAGATCCGCCATCTCGGTTTCCGGACGGTATTTCTTGATCGCTTCGCGCATGGTCAGTTTTTCAAACGGCTTACCGAAATCGAACACCTGATCGCCGTACGGCACTTCGGTTTTACCCAGTACGTTCTGCGCCAGCGTGCGGAACAGAGATTCGGTCAGTTCGATCAGATCTTTGTAATCCGCATACGCCATATAGAGTTCCATCATGGTGAACTCTGGGTTATGGCGCACGGAGATACCTTCGTTACGGAAGTTGCGGTTGATTTCGAACACCCGTTCGAAGCCGCCGACCACCAGCCGTTTCAGGTACAACTCCGGCGCGATGCGCAGATACATATCCAGATCGAGCGCGTTGTGATGGGTGATAAACGGACGCGCGGAGGCGCCGCCGGGGATCACCTGCATCATTGGCGTTTCGACTTCCATAAAGCCGCGCGCGACCATGAACTGACGCATGGTCGCCAGGATCTGCGAACGCACCTTGAAGGTGTGGCGCGACTCTTCGTTGGAGATCAGATCCAGATAGCGCTGACGATAGCGCGCTTCCTGATCCTGCAGGCCGTGAAACTTGTCCGGCAGCGGGCGCAACGCTTTGGTCAACAGACGCAGCTCGGTGCAGTGAATGGAGAGTTCGCCGGTCTGGGTTTTGAACAGCTTACCGCGGGCGGCGATGATGTCGCCGAGATCCCATTTCTTAAACTGTTCGTTGTAGACGCCTTCCGCCAGATCGTCGCGCGCGACGTACAGCTGAATGCGGCCGCCGACGTCCTGTAAGGTGACAAAGGAGGCTTTGCCCATAATCCGGCGGGTCATCATACGGCCCGCGACCGAGACCTCGACGTTCAGAGAGATGAGCTCGTCGTTTCCCTTACCATCAAATTCCGCATGGAGCTGGTCGGAAGTATGGTCACGGCGAAAGTCGTTCGGGAACGCCACGCCCTGCTCGCGCAGCGCGGCCAGTTTTTCACGACGGGTTTTCAATTCATTATTAAGGTCAATTGCCTCATCGGCACCTTGTGCTTGTTGTTCAGACATGTTGGTTCCTCATAACCCTGCTTGCAAACTTGCTTCGATAATTGAACCAGGTCACTCTCTAGCGCGGCCTGTTCCGGCGTCGACGCCAAAGAACAATCTTAACGAACCTGGTTTCACTTCCGGCTGAATTCACTCAACCATCGTTTCACTAACGATTTTTTGTCTTCGGCTTCCGCGCCCGCCAAAATATCCTCCTCCTGTTCCGTAAAGGGTGCAAGGAGCGGCTTGTCGCTCCGCTGTTGGGCTGCCGATCCCCGGCTCGCGGCGTAAACGCCTTAGCCGGGCTACCAGGCAGCACGATTTTGTCGCCCCGGTAAGCGCAGCGCGACCGGGGAGATATCCCGGTAACCCGCACCTGTCGCCAGACGGGGCTAGACGCCGCCGCCGGGAAGCTCACCGGCGGCAGCGCGACGCCTACCGACGCTGAACGCGGCGGCAAAGGCGACGACGACAATCACCGCCACGCAGCCCAGCGTCCATTCGCCCATCTGGGCAAAGAAGTGCTGATACGCGGCAATCGCCGTATCGCTGATTTGCGACTCGGTGGTCTGCTGCGCCACCACGCCCGCCAGCCAGTTGGCTACCGCACCGGTGGCCAGCATATAAATCCCGGTCAGTACCCCGGTGACGCCGGGCATATTGAGGCGGGTAATCTGTGCCATCGCCACCGGGTCGATAAACAGCTCGGCGAAACCCATTAGCGCCAGGCCAGCCACCATCATGCCCATCGATGCCTGCCCCTGTGCCGCGCCATGGCGCGCGTTAAGCGCCAGCAGCATAAAGCCGCAGCCCATCAGCACCAGGCCAAAGGCGAACTTCAGCCACACGCGCAGCGCCGAGCGGGTCGCGCCTTCCGGCCGCATCAGCCACGCCAGCACGACGCCCGCCGCCATCACCGCCACGGCGTTAACCGACTGGAACAGCGCAGTCGGCACCTCAATATTCACCAGGCGACGATTAACAAAGTGGTCAATGAACAGACTGATTGAACTCCCGCCCTGCTGCGCCAGAACCCAGAACAGAGTCCCGGTCAGCATCAGCAGAACGATTTGCCACAGCGCGCGGCGATGCTCCGGCGATTTGACCATAATGCGCGCCACCATCTGGGCAGCGAAAACGCAGACGATCGCCAGCAGGTAGCCGGACCAGTTATTCTCCAGCAGCAGCGTGAAAAACACCGGCGCAACGCAGAGCATCACCACCAGCCAGCCCCAGGTCGGCAGCACAAATTTCACCGCCTGCAGCGCCTGTTTATCGACGCCGCGCGCGTGGCGGAAGTAGCGACTGCCGCTGAGGAAAATCATCAGGCCGACAAACATACCGATTCCCGCCAGCGCAAAGCCGATATGCCAGCCGTACCACTGCGCCGCCAGCCCGCAGGCGATAGGCGCGGCGATGGAGCCGACGTTCCCGGCGGCGTACAGCAGCGAAAAACCGCCGTCGCGGCGAGGGTCGTCAACGGCGTAGAGTTCGCCCAGCAGGCAGCTGATGTTAGATTTGAACAGGCCGTAGCCGCAGATAATGATCGCCAGCGCGAGGTACAGGCTCCAGGTGGAATCGGATTCGACGCCCAGCACTACGTGGCCAAGCGTCATTAATAGCGCGCCGGCAATCACCGCCGTGCGGTTGCCGAGGAGGCGGTCGGCAAGCCAGCCGCCGAGAATAGGAGTGACGTACACCAGGGAGGCGTAGGCGCTGAACAGGCTGATGGCGTGGCTGTCATCAAAGCCGAGTTGATGGGTGAGATAGAGGATGAGTAAGGCACGCATGCCGTAAAAGCTGAAATATTCCCAGATTTGGATCGCAACGATGTAATAAATCGCGCGCGGCTGTGAGGGTGTTTTCATGTGTTCTCCTTGCAGCGTGAAAAAGGGAAGTGGCAAGCCACTTCCCTGTTGTGCATCGATTATTTGTTGTTTTCTTCTCTCAGCACTTTAACGGTGTAACGACCATCCGCCTGACGATAGGCGCCGTGGATATCGGTTTCGAAGCCCGGATAGTGGGCGCCGATTTCGCACAACATCTGCAGGAATTCCAGCACCGGACGGCTCTCTTCGGTGATCATTTCACCCGGCATCACCAGCGGCACTCCCGGAGGATACGGCAGGATCATGTTGGCGTTGACGCGGCCCACCATCTCTTCGAGATACACCTCTTCGGTCTGACCGTGCAGCTCTTTCTGGAACGCGGCGTACGGCGTGATCATCATGGTTGGCAGCACTTCAAACGCGCGGAACATCAGGTCCGGCAGGTTGTGGTGCTCAATCAGTTTGTGAATATTCTGCGCCAGTTCCTGAACGCGCATGTTTTCGTAGAATTCAGGATCTTCACGGTACAGCGACGGCAGCATGTTTTTCACCCGCAGGTTCAGGTCGAACGCGCGTTTGAAATCGGTCAGCGCGCGCAGCAGGCTCAGCGCTTTGGTTTTGTCGATACCGATGCTGAACAAGAACAGCAGGTTGTACGGACCGGTTTTTTCGACCACGATGCCGTGCTCATCGAGATATTTCGCCACGATGCTTGCCGGAATACCGAAATCATCCATGGTGCCGTCTTTCTTCATCCCCGGGGTCAGCAGCGTGACTTTAATCGGGTCGAGATACATGTGTTCGTTATCGATGTTTTTGAAGCCGTGCCACGCGCTGTCGGAGCGCAGCGGCCAGCATTCCGCGCCATCGATATGTTCCGGCTGCCAGACGTCGAAGAACCAGCCGTCGGATTCGCCTTTCAGGCGTTTAATCTCTTTACGGAACTTAATTGAACGTTCGATAGAGCCGTCAATCAGGCGCTTACCGGCGTTGCCTTTCATCATCGCCGCCGCGGTTTCCGTCGAGGCTACTACGCCGTAGTGCGGAGAAGTGGTGGTGTGCATCATGTAGGCTTCGTTAAAGGTTTCTTCGTTTACGTCGCCTTTCACATGAATCATCGATGCCTGAGAAAACGCCGCCAGCAGTTTGTGCGTGGACTGCGTTTCGTAAATCACTTTCCCTTCGACGCGGCCGCCGCTCATCCCGCATTTGCCTTCATAAATCGGCGAGAAGTTGGTGTAAGGCACCCACGCGGAGTCAAAGTGGATGGATTTCACATCCAGGGTTTTCTTGATGTAGTCCGTGTTGTACAGCAGACCATCATAGGTGGAGTTGGTGATCACCGCGTGCACCGGCCAGGTCGCGTTCGGCGTCTCTTTTACGCGTTTGGCGATCGTCGCGTGCTGGAATTCGCTCTGCGGGATACCGCCGAGGATGCCGTAGGCATTACGGGTCGGACGGAAGTAGATTGGCGTAATGTCGCTCATCATCATCAGATGGGTCAGCGATTTATGGCAGTTACGGTCAATCAGCACGGTGCTACCGGCCGGGGCGGAATACATGCCGACGATTTTGTTGGCGGTGGAGGTGCCGTTGGTCACCATATAGCTGCGTTCCGCGTTGAAGACGCGGGCGATGTACTCTTCCGCTTCTTTGTGCGGGCCGCTGTGATCTAGCAGGGAACCGAGTTCAGAAACCGAAATCGAGATATCGGATTTCATGGTATTGGAACCAAAGAAATCGTAGAAGATGCTGCCGACCGGGCTTTTCTGGAACGCGGTACCGCCCATATGGCCTGGGGTACAGAAGGTATATTTGCCTTCACGCACGTATTTAAACAGCGCTTTGGTCAGCGGCGGCAGAATGGTGTCGATATACTCATCGGTATTCTGTTTGATTTTGTTAGCAATATCTTCCGCCGCACCCAGCGCATATTCGAAGAAGCGAACCTGCATGCGCAGATCGTTGAGGCTCACATCCAGGGTTGAGTAAGTATTCGCAAAGGCGTACAGCGGCATATATTCGTTCATTTTGCTGATGTCTTCGCACAGTTCGAGATTGTATTTATCCCAGTCGAAGATCACACCGCACAGACGCGCATTGTTTTCGATCAGTTTTAATAAGTCGTCACGGTCGTTCGGGTAGACAATACGGAAGTCCAGGCGTTCGAGGGCGCGATGCAGCTCACGGATGGGCTCTTCTTTGAAGTAAACACCCATGTGATTCATGATTGCGATAACGTTCATAGTCAAATCTCCAGATAAAGAAAGCCCCTCCCGCCACGTCGTGACAGGTGATGGAAGGAGCCTCAGGAATAGGGTTACGGATTAATGCGCGCTGGCGGTGCTGCTATCAGCGGAGCCGTCGTTACTCTGACGCTGGTGCATTTTGCGGCCGTAGAACATCAGGATGATCAGGCTGACGATAAAGGTGCCGGCCAGTTCGAAGGAGCTTGCCCCCATCAGGGCGATAAAGCAGAACCCGCAGCCGAGGATGGAGCAAATCAGGCTGACGAAGTTGCGCACGTTAATGCCTTCGAAGCGAATCAGGTCAACGCAGGAGTAGAAGTAAGGCAGCATGGTCAGCAGAACCGCGATACCGGTCAGCTCGCCGAACAGGTCGGAGGCTTTCCCGCCGGTGGAGTTCATCAGGGTGATCAGCACCATCAGGACGGTCATTTTCACCGCGGCCAGCAGCAGGCCTTTTTTCGGGTTGCCGTTTTTATCCAGTTCACCGTAGATTTTCGGGAAGTTGCCGTCGTTAGCGGCGCGCACGCCGGCCTGGCCGACCAGCATCATCCACGAACCGAGAGAAGTCAGGCAGGCAAAGGCGGTGAAGGCGGAAACCATCGGCGCAGCCCAGCCGCCAAGGATAGTCGATGCGCTGATAGCAAACGGCGCGCCGGACGCGGCCATCTCAGACGCAGGGTACATACCGGCGATGACCTGGGTCGCGGCGATATACACGATACCTGCCAGCGCGGTCCCCAGCATGGTGGCCAGCGGTACGGTACGTTTCGGGTTTTTCACCATCCCGGTACTGACGGCGGCAGATTCTACCCCGACAAAGGCCCACAGGCAGAGAAGGATACTTTTCACCACCGCATGGCTATCCGTCGTGGCTGAGGTGTTCCAGTTTGCCTGATAGGTGGCAACGTCAAACCAGTGCCAGCCGACCACTGCGGTCATTACGACCGGAATAAGCACCAGCACCAGACCAATAGTCGTCAGGCGGCTTACCCAGGTGCCGCCGAGCATATTCACGAAGGTGAATATCCACACGATGGCAATACAGGCAATACCTGCCGGTACCGGGTTATTTAAAATAGGGAAGAATGTTGATAAATAAGAGACGGCGGTAATGCCGATTGCCAAATTACCGATCCAGTTAGCGTGATAATAAAGCACACCGGTCTGAAAACCGAACGCCGGGGATATTTCGCCGGCGTAGGCAATAGGGCCACCCTGCTGCGGGTTTTTGGTCGCCAGACGGGCATATACATAAGCCAGAGACATCGCGCCAATAATAGATATCACCCAACCCCAAATGGCGATAGAACCGATACTCGCCAGGTTCGCAGGTAATAATGCAATACCGCTCCCCATCATATTACCGGCTACCACGCCGGTACAGGCAAATAGCCCGATCTTCTTGGCAGAACTCATGTTTGCTTTTCTCCTAAGTTTATTTGGGAGGTACAGATCATGATGATGAACCTTTTATTGACCCGACCAACTGCCAATTAGATTACGGATTAGTACGAGATAAGTCCTAAAGATAAAGTGAAATAACTGCAAACATCAGACAAATGATATTTTGACCTTTTTTGCGCAACATATCAGGATGACATGTTGAGATCAGGAAAAGATAAATATTAATAAATTACATTAACTTATAAACACATCTTTGTGTTGAAAATGTGTTACAAACAGGCAGGGAAAGGATATAAAATATAACAACAGAGACGCTCATGAGAAACATAAGTTTAACCTCACCACGGCCAAAACCATGGCCATGATGAGGGTTTACTTATTCTGAAGCGAGAAAGTTATCGAGATACGGAACCACGCGGGTTACGGAGGTCTGGAATACCGCGTTTTCAATCCAGTAAAATGTATTCTCTCCCGGACGTAAATTAAATGCTGTCAGATAGGCATCGGCAGCTTCCCGGCTCTGCCCTTTCATTTCGTAGACTTTACCCAGCAGCACATAGTTCATCCACGACATTTCCAGGTCAATACCGGTATTAATCGCGCTGTAGGCTTCATCGACTTTCCCTTTGCCCAGCATATCTACCGTTTTAATCTGATAAAATATTGCCATGTCTTTAATCCCCGGCATATTACCCACCCGGGTTATTTCGCTGTAAAGATCGGCAAGCTGTTTATCATCCAGCGGCTGCTGAGAATGGCGTAATACGTCCACCAGCGCCTTTTCCGCCCAGGCATAGGTAAAGTCCGGCGATTGTTTATTCACGTCGGCAAGCAGGCTACTGGCTTTTCCGAGTGAATCAACGTCTCCGTTCATTAATAGCTGATGCGCCTGATAGAAATGGGTAAGCACGATACTTTGCGACGGCTGATACTGCTTTAACATCTCCTGCATCCGCGCCGGCCACGGCTGCTTCAGCGCCTCTGACAGGCTGCTCAGCAGGTCGTTCTGAATCGACAGCTGGTTGTCGCTGGTGACAAAGTAGCGCTTATCCATCATGGTCGAACCGTCGGCGTTATCCACCACCTTCACCGACATAAAGCACTGCTGCGCGCGATAGTGCCGCTGGTTGACGAACTCAATGGTCAGGGTTTTACCGGAGCTGCTCGGCTCATTGATGTTGTAGTTGGTTTTATCGTGCACCATAAAGGTGGAGAAGGTGTTCAGCGAGGTGGTAATCAGGCTTCCCAGACCGATGGCATAGGAGTGCTGCGATGACCAGTTGTTGCAGGTACTGCCGCTGAGCAGGTGAATATCAACATCGCGCGGGTTGAGCAGCAGCCGCGTTTTCGTGACCGGCGGGCGCGACTCGAGGGTCGATAACGCCACCAGTGCCACGCAGCTCGCGAGGGCCAGCAGAAACAGCCCCCAGACGATAAACGTACTCAGCCGCTTGCGTTTTTCCGGCTTCACCACCGCTGCTCCGACCGGCGCGGGCGTATCGGGCTGCGGGGAGGGCAACGGCGCGGCAAAACCGGCCGTTGGCGTTTCTGCGGGGATAACCGGCGTCAGCTCCTCCCCCTCTTCCGTACACCAGATCGCCGGCACCGTCAGCTTATAGCCGCGCTTGGGTACGGTAGCGATATATTCAAGGCTGCCGTCGTCGCCATCTTTCAGCGACTTACGTAGCTCGGAGACGCTTTGCGTGACGACGTGACTGGTGACAACGTTGCGGGTCCAGACATTATCGATGAGCTCATCCCGGCTGAGTACTTCCCCAGGATGACGGGCAAAGAAAACCAAAAGATCGATTAAGCGCGGTTCGAGAGTTAGCTGACGCCCCTTGCGGCTAATTTGGTTAACAGAGGGAGTAACCAGCCATTCTCCAACGCGAACAACAGGTTGTTGCATAAAAAAGAGCCCCAGGACGAAACGGGAAAGGCGCGATGATATCACATTTACCCTACCTATTAATGATAGGGGTCATGACCATGAACGCAATATATTCATCTTCGTTTTCGATGACTGGCAAACTTTCATTTGCTAAAGGCGTTTTTTTGCCTCACGGCAATGTTTCTTAAGGGTGCGAAAGCTTACCTTTTTTCGCGCGATTTTCCTGGATTGTGTGACCTGAGTAAGGCTTAGGCGCGACAATCGTCGCCCATCCGCGGGGATATGCTATTTTTAGGTCGCCCGACAGAGATCGGACCGCCGAACAGATGGCCGAAAACAGTGCCTCACCCGCAGCGTAAGGAATGTCGACGATGACCTGGAAATTAGTTAAACAAATTGTGCACGATGACGCGTTAAGAAAGAGCTTCATTGATCTGGCGATTAAAACCTTCGATCTCTCCTTTAAAGAGTGGTACCGCAAAGGCTACTGGACCGACGCCTATATTCCCTACGCCCTGGTGAGCAACAATAAAGTGATTGCTAACGCCTCTGCCAATATTATCGACCTGATCTGGCAGGACGAACCCCGCCGCTATATCCAAATCGGCACCGTAATGACCGACATCGATCATCGCAATCGGGGCCTCGCCGGGCAGCTTGTGAATGAGATTCTGGCGGACTGGCAGGATAAAGCAGACGCCTTCTTCCTGTTTGCTAACCCGACAACCGTTGATTTTTACCCGAAATTCGGCTTCGAGCGCACCGATGAACATCAGTATATTATGCCGGTAGTACCGACAGCGGGCGACTTCCGCAAGCTCGATATGGATCGGCCGGAAGACGTTGCGCTATTGCAGCGCTATTATCAAAAATCGAATCCGTTTTCACAGCTGCGGGTACAGGATAACTTCGGTTTATTGATGTTCTACTGCTCCGCCTTTATGAAGCACTTCGTCTATTATTCCGAGAAAAACCAGGCGATCGCGATTGCTATGCAAAACGGTCCGGCGCTGATCTGTTTCGATATTTTCTGCGACAGCGGCCGCTCCCTGTCGGCCATTATCAACCAGCTCGCCGATGACAATACGTACCAGGCTATCCTCGGCTTTACCCCCAAAGAGAATCGGAGCGGCGAGTATGAGAAAATCGAAGGCGAAGATATTCTGTTTATCTACGGACAAAAAGAAAATATCTTCAAAGAGAATAAGCTGATGTTCCCGCTTTTATCCCACGCCTGAGGCTGCGCTTAACGCGTCCACGGCCCGCGCCCGGGCCTTATTGCGTCAACAGCCACTGCTCGAACGCCCGTAGCGCCGATTCGTTGACGCCGTTTTCCAGCGGCTTCACCAGGCAAAAGCGCTTGCTCAGACTGCGAGCCTGCGGCCAGGGCGCAGCCAGTAGCCCGTTTTCGATCGCGTTTTCGACGTATACGTGGGGCACCAGCGCAACGCCCTGCCCGGCCAGCGCGGCGGCTATCGCCATCTCATGCAGATCGTAGCGCACCCCCTGAGCCGGATTATCCAGCGCGATCCCGCACTCTTCAGCATAGCGCTGCCAGGCGTCGGGATTCTGCCGTCGATGAATTCGCGGCAGAGCGTTCAGTTGGCTGATGAGATCTTCCCCCGTGAGTAGCCCGGCGTGGCATACCGGTACCAGCCTCTCTTCAAACAGAAACTGCATACGCATTCCGGCCCATGCGGGATGCTCGAAATGAACCGCCGCGTCAAAACCGCTGCCGCTGAGGATAAACGGGTCGGTTCTGACCGCGATATTCAGCGTGATATCCGGATGTTGGCGCTGAAAATCCCCCAGCCGGGGAATGAGCCAACGGCTGGCGAAGGTCGGCGGCGCGGCGATTTCCAGGCTTCTGCTGCCGTCCGCGGCCCCCATCAGATACTGAGTGTCCCGTTCAAGGCGCTCCAGCGTTTCGCGCACATGGTACGCATAGCGCGCGCCGTTAGGATTCAGCCGTACCCGGCTCCCCGTCCGCTCAAACAGCCTGCAGTTCAACAGCGATTCCAGACGGGCGATTTGCCGACTGATCGCCCCTTCGGTAAGCGACAGCTCTTCCGCCGCGCGGGCAAAGTTACCGTGCCTGGCGGCGGCCTCAAAGGCCTGCAAAGAGGCGCTGCTGGGGAGTTTTTTTCGCACGATGGCCACCTCTGCTGGATTTTTCATTAATGACAAAATGTCATTGAGTGATGAAATAATATCGTTTTATAGGGCTTATTACCCAACGTAGCATGATCAAATGTCAATATCACACGCCATCATGCAGAGGTCAGCCCATGTTATATATCGTTGAGTGTAGCTACGCCGACCCGGTAAGCGAAGCCGGCTGGAACAGGTTTTACAGCCAGCACAAGCTGCCGGCGCTGGTTTCCGTCAGCGGGTTCCGCGCTTCGCAGCGCTTCCGGGCGCTCTCCTCCGGCTGCCCGGCCTATCTTGCCATTCATACTATCCAGGATGCTGACACCCTCGCCAGTGAAGAGTATCGCCATAAAGGCGGCGGCAACTTTGCACGCTGGCAGGCGCATATTCGCGACTGGCGGCGAAACCTGTATCGGTACAGCGGGGTGTTCCCTGCCGTCGCTGAGGGTGATGTTCTACTGCTGAGCCCGGAGCCGCTGGACTTCGTTGAGTCGGAACTGGGATATCAGCCGACAAAACTTCCGGCCGCCGGGCTGGATAACAACCCGCCGCAGCGCGTGGCGTACGTTCTGCCGCGCCGGGAAGCCATGCTGCTTGCGGGGCGGGACAAAGCCTGGCTTTATGAACCCATGGCCGGTCAGCTACAAAGCCCGGCTGAAGAACAGCCTGCAGCATGCTAAGAGGTTTTTATGCGCAATCCATCTTTTATCTCCCGCCAGATTGGCGATTTTCAGGTGACTGCCCTTAGCGACGGCAGCATGGCCGCCGACCTGGCGCTGCTGTCCGGCATCGATAGCGATGATGCCGCACAAATCCAGCGCGATGCGGGCGTCATCGAACCCGGCAATATCGACATTAATGGCTATCTTATCCGCGGCCGGGGAAGAACGATTCTGGTCGACGCGGGGACGGGAGGCGGCGTGCTGGAAACCAGTCTGCGTGCGGTGGGGAGTGCGCCAGACGACGTTGATACCGTCCTGCTGACCCATGCTCATCCGGATCATATTGGCGGCCTGCTGGATGCCAACGGCGCGCCGCGCTATCCCAATGCCCGTCTTTATCTGCACCCTCTGGAAGCCGAATACTGGCAGGACGATGCCATGCTAAACCGGACCAATGCGCGGGGTCAGCGAAACTTCGCTCTCGCCCGCCGCACCCTGGACGCGTGGTCCCGGCGCCTCGGGTTTCTGGAGGATCGTGAAGTCGTCACGGGTATCCATCCGGTCTGGTTACCCGGACATACGCCGGGCCATAGCGGGTTTCGCATTGACGCCGCCGGACAAAGCCTGCTGATTTGGGGCGATATCGTCCACTTTCCGCATATTCAGGCCGCACAACCCGCCGCCGCTATCGCTTTTGATTGCGATCCCGTACAGGCCAGAGCGACGCGGGAAGCGATTCTCGCCCAGGCCGCCAGCGAAAATCTGCTGATTGCCGGTATGCATCTTGGCGGGTCGGGGTTTGCCCATATCGTACCGACTTCGCGCGGTTATCGTATCGATGATTCTGCGCAGTAAAAGGAAAGCCGGGCGGTGAAGTCCGCCTTTGCTTACCCGATTAAGATTTTTTTTCGCCTGCTGAAAGATTGAACTGACTCGCGTTTATTTTTCCATATAAATATAAAATGTCGTTTTATTTTAAATGAATTTAAATTTTATTTTTCCATAAAATATGACATTAAGGAAAATCTATGCGCAATAGCTTCAGACCTGCACGCGGCATGCTGGGGTTGGCAATCGCACTAGCCGGGCTCGCAGGCGGTTGTAATGACAGCGGCGGAACCGTCGATAACCAGCACGAGGCGCCCGCCTCCGCGCCACAAAATGTCATGGTTCCGATACTGTCAGCCGATGAAAATAGCCTGGTGCTGGTCTGGGAAAAACCGGAGTCCGAGACCGAGCAGGTGGTGGACTACGCCGTCTATCGTCAAGGCGAGCGGCTGGGCCTGGCGCGTGAAAATCAAAACCATTTCTCACCAGCAAAGCCCTATATTGATAACTTCTATCAGCGGATCGCCAGCGACGGCTGGCAGCAGAAAATCGATCTGCGCAGCTTTACGGCCACCAACCTGCAGCCGGATACGGAGTATGCCTTTACGGTCCGCGCAGTCTACGCCGATGGCAAAGAGTCCCCGGATAGCGCAGTGATTAAGGCGCGCACCAGCAAAACGCCGCACATCATCGAAGCCAGCACATTCGGCGCGAAGGGTGACGGCACAACGCTGAATACCCAGGCGCTGCAGCAGGCCATCGATAGCTGTACCGTCACGCACTATCCTCAGGGCTGCAAGGTTCTGATTTCCGGCGGCGAATTCAAAACCGGCGCGCTCTTCCTGCATAGCGATATGACCCTGGAGATTGCCGCTGGCGCCACCCTGCTGGGTTCGGACGATCCGGCCCAGTATCCGCTGGAAAAAGGCTACTCCCTCTATCCCTACAGCGATCATCCGCAGCCCCGCCGCCCGCCGTCATTAATTAACGTGCTGGAAGCGGACGACAAGGGCGAGTCTCCGGCCGGAACGTTTCGTAATATTCGCATCGTTGGTAAAGGCACGATTGACGGCAACGGCTGGACCCGCGGCGTCAAAAACGGCGGCGATGCGACAATTAGCGACGAATTGGGCAACGCGCTGCCGCAGTACCGGGCCAGCAATGCCAAAAAAGTCGGCGCGGACGGTATTCTGGCAAAGCACCAGACCGAAGCGGCTATTGCGGAAGGGATTGAAAGCAATAGCGCCTATAAAAACCGCCGCTCCAGCCTGATGACCCTGCGCGGCGTGCAAAATCTCTACCTTGCCGGACTGACGATCCGTAACCCCGCTTTTCACGGGGTAATGGCGCTGGAATCAGAAAATATTACCCTGAATGGGCTTGTGCATCAGACCTTTGACGGCAATAACGCCGACGGCGTCGAGTTCGGCAATAGTAAAAACGCGCTGGTCTTCAATAACTTCTTCGATACTGGAGATGATTGCGTTAATTTTGCCGCCGGGTTTGGTAAAGGCGCGGAAACTTTTCATCAGCAGCCGCAAAGCGGGGCGTGGATTTTTAATAACTATTTCCGTAAAGGCCACGGCGCCGTGGTGACGGGTAGCCATACCGGCGCGTGGATCGAAAACGTTCGCGCCGAGGATAACGTCATGTATATGACCGACGTTGGTCTGCGTATGAAGAGCCGCCCCTACTACGGCGGCGGCGTGCGGGATGTGCTGTTCCGTCATAACGCGATGAAAGATATCGCCAAAGAGCCGTTTGTTTTTACTATCAAATACAGCGCCGACGTGAACGATACAACCCCTGCCGACGAACCCGCGCAGTTCCGCGACGTTCAGGTGCAGGACGTGACCGTCGATGGTACCTCGGCTAAGCACAGTATTCTGATTGATGGCATGACGGTAGCCGAAATGGCGGAGTCGTTTGGTATTACCTACCCTCGCGACGCCTATCATCAGAATCTACGTTTCTCCAACGTCAGCTTCCGTAACACCAAAGCGACCAGTATTTCCT
The DNA here is from genome assembly GCF_015601345.1 of Klebsiella sp. BDA134-6. Classification (NCBI taxonomy): domain Bacteria; kingdom Pseudomonadati; phylum Pseudomonadota; class Gammaproteobacteria; order Enterobacterales; family Enterobacteriaceae; genus Klebsiella; species Klebsiella sp. BDA134-6. The sequence continues at coordinate 1,479,726 of NZ_CP064784.1, read as the reverse complement.
TCCTGCACGACAGCCAGTTCGATGAGGTAACCTTCGCCAACACGCCGCAGGCCTGGGAATTTTTCGCCGTCAATGATGTGATGCTCGCCGACAGCCTTCATCAGCAGAGCATTACCCGTGAAGAGAATGACAAGGTTATTCTTGAGGGTGCAACGAAGTAATGGCGTTCCCGGCGGCGAGGTTTATCACAGGCTTAAAATCGGCTGATATCGATTAAGATTAAAGCCCTCTTTAAGCCTTACTTTAGTTGATTATTTCGTCGCCATAAAAGCCGGCGCAGAGAGCGTCGGCGCGCTGCGCCACCAGATAAGCAGCGCCGCCAGAGCGATAACGCTCAGCACGCTGAACGCCGTCGCGAAGGAGTAATAACCGGCAATCATTCCCGTCAATGCCGGACTCATCGCCGCGCCGGCCCCCTGCATTAGCATTACCACGCTTTGGCCAGCATTGACGTGCCCGCTGCCGCGCAGCAGTGCCACAATAAAGCTCGGCACCACTACGCCCAGTACCCCTGCGGCGCAGCCGTCCAGTATTTGCACCGGCACCATCATCCACGGTGCCGCCGTGCTTGCCGCCAGCGCAGCCCTGATTGGCATGATCAGCAGAGCCAGCATAATCAGTCGCCAGTACCCATATTTATCGATTCGACCTACGGTCCAGATGGCCACCGGGATCATCACCAACTGGGAAATAATCACCGTCGCCGCGGCATACAGGCCGGGATTGATCGCGCCTGGCGCCGCAGCGATCCGCATACTGAGCATGGGCAGCAACGCGGCATTCGCTAAATGAAAAAGCAGCAGCGTCAACCCAGTAATTAAAAGCGCCCTGTTTTTGGTCAGCACCGAGAAGTCAGGTATCTGGGGGGAGTCCGTCGTTTCAAGCCCGCGCGCCCGAGCGTTGTCGATATCATCACGACGAATTGCCGTCAGGGCAAAGAGCGTGAGCAACATGGTCGAGGCCATCAGGATGAAAATACCGCCAATACCCCAGCGCCAGGCGATCCCGCCGGCAATCAATGCGGTCGTAAAATTACCCGCATGGTTGAAAGCCTCATTTTTACCCATCTGGGTACTAAAGCCATCTTGCCCCGTCAGCCCCAGAGTGATCCCGGTAATAAGCGGGCCAATAAATGCCGCACATATGCCGCTGACGATTTGCGAGATGGCGACGACGCTGCTGCCCTGGCTGAACCAGAGCAGCAGCGTCGTCCCGGTAATCATGATGCACAGTATCGCGAGCATAAGACGCTTGTTCCGCGAAGCATCGGTGATGAACCCTGCGGGAAGCGTCGCCAGCAATCCGGCAACGCCGCCCGCGGTCATCAACAGACCGATGTCATCCGGTCGCCAGTGATGTTGCGTCAGGAAAATCCCCAGAAAAGGCCCGAGCCCATCGCGAACGTCGGCAATAAAAAAGCTGGTCAGGCATAGCGCCTGCAATGAACGAAGAGACATACTTTTCACCCTAATACATCCTTAACCCACTTGATCCGGTCGCCTGTAAAAACAAAATCTTCCCCGCAAAGGGCATCACTCAGGGCTATCGATTTTCTCTCCGTTAAGGAATTGGTTAAAACGCCCCGATAAAGGGGCACCGTTCCTTCAACACCATTGTTTATAAATTTAAAAGCGATCTTTATCAATCTCTGAGGATTATTTTATTTGATTATTTTGCTACTGTTAAAACTGACGGTGTTGCTTATGTTATTTTAGGGCTCATTGATGACGCAATATCATTTCCTTTGCTTCAGGCGTACAGCACGTCTTCAGACATGCCAGGATAGTACTATTTAATATATGACATACATTATAGGCGCTCCCCTCCGACATAAATATTAGATCGGAGAGCTAAATTTCAAGCGCCAATGCCTTTCTTCACCTTAAGCATATAGTCAGCCAGCGCAACCGACTCTGAAGATTGGCTGTTGATTAACCCCTGCAGCGTTCCTCGCTGATCGGCCTGAGAACGATGCTGCCCAAGCTTTTCTTTGGCCTGAAGCTCCTCAATTTCAATTTTGAATCCAATAATACCTTTCAATTTCCCTTCAATAAACGTCCTGGGCATAATTTCTTTCTGCGCCTGAAGCGTCGGTTCAAATTTATGGACCAACGCTTCCATCACAATGCGTAATTCATCGACAGATAAAAGGCTTACGTTGCCATAGCAGTGAACGGAAGTATAGTTCCACGTGGGAACCGCGGGAGCGGTTTGATACCAGGTAGGGGAAACATAACTATGGGGTCCTTGAAATATGGCGAGCACCCTCTGCCCGTCAAATTCTTTCCAGAGTGGATTCGCACGCGCCATATGGGAAAGAAGAATTCCCTGCGATGAAGAGCTACGATCGAGGATAAAAGGAAGATGACTGGCATTGAGGGAAGGCGAAACGACTAATCCAAAGCTATAAGCGTCAATAAAATCAAAAATATGTTTTTTATCTGATAGCTTCATTGCATCAGGTGTGTACATTTTTTACCTCATCATGTTGATCCGCCTGTAGTTTCTTTGAAAAAAGATAACTGCCTCTTTTTATTAAGCAATGATTTAGTGTATCAAAGCGTTAGCGCCAGAGAGCGTCATCCACTTCGTTTCCCCTTATTGCACTGGTTAGTAATATTTTTTGTTGTTTTTATCGCTCTGGTTAGAATTGTATAATGTCATTATGTATTTTTAATGGCATTAATCACCAACTCCTTTTTAACCAATTGAATATAATGATCTTACATAGATATACACATTCTGTGTTCGTATTATCTACATATTGATCTCTTGCCAAACTATTGTGTTTTTTTGATGTCCCGGGAAAGCATCGAAATGGTACACCGTTATGCCCAACTGGCGCCTCACCATTTAACGGAACGCGCAAGGCAAATTGACTCGGTCTTTGCAGAAGATGTCCCAAATGTGTCACATGAGAAAACATCAGCGAGAGGAGGAAGTTGATAACTTTTTGAGTTTAAATGGTACGCCCTACAGGGTTCGAACCTGTGACCTACGGCTTAGAAGGCCGTTGCTCTATCCAGCTGAGCTAAGGGCGCATTGAGAAGCGAGCTTCGTGATGTGCAATCGCCGGAATTATACGGTCCACGCCTGATGAGTCAATGTATTTTGCCGCGAAACTGCGCTTCCCTGCACAGGTTGGCGGCTTATGCTGCGAAAGCAGTACAAAGTTTATCCAACCTTATGTTTCTGCACGTTAACTTTTCTTCGGCTCCCGGGCTCTTTTTGGCTCCGCTCGCGGCGCGGTCAGGCCCGTTTTTCAGCCGCCGCCGCGTCAAAGCAAGATAAAATCTTAAACGAAGACTGACAGCGAGGCTGGCTTCTGACAAAATATCGTCATCCCCCTTTCGTAAAGATACAGATGGAATCCTCTCTCTGATGGCAGCAAAAATTATTGACGGTAAAACGATTGCGCAGCAGGTACGCTCTGAGGTTGCGGAAAAAGTGAAGGCGCGCGTTGCGGCCGGATTTCGTGCCCCAGGGTTGGCCGTCGTACTGGTCGGCAGCAACCCGGCATCGCAGATTTATGTCGGCAGCAAGCGCAAAGCGTGTGAAGAGGTAGGCTTCGTCTCCCGCTCGTACGATCTCCCGGAAACCACCAGCGAAGCGGAGCTGCTGGAACTTATCGACACGCTGAATGCCGATAAGGCTATTGACGGCATCCTGGTTCAGCTGCCGCTGCCCGCCGGCATTGATAATGTCAAAGTCCTCGAGCGCATTTCTCCGGACAAAGACGTTGACGGCTTTCACCCCTATAACGTGGGTCGTCTGTGCCAGCGCGCGCCGCGCCTGCGCCCGTGTACCCCGCGTGGGATTGTCACGCTGCTTGAGCGTTACAATATCGATACCTACGGCCTGAACGCGGTGGTTATTGGCGCCTCCAATATCGTCGGACGCCCGATGAGTATGGAGCTGCTGCTGGCTGGCTGCACCACCACCGTCACTCACCGTTTTACCAAAAACCTGCGTCATCACGTCGAAAATGCCGACCTGCTGATCGTGGCTGTCGGTAAACCGGGCTTTATTCCGGGCGAATGGATTAAAGAAGGCGCGATCGTGATCGATGTCGGGATTAACCGCCTGGAAAACGGCAAAGTGGTTGGCGATGTGGTTTATGAAGATGCCGCCGCGCGCGCGTCGTACATCACTCCGGTTCCCGGCGGCGTCGGCCCGATGACCGTAGCCACCCTTATTCAGAACACGCTGCAGGCGTGCGAAGAGTATCACGATATTCAGGAGGCCTGAGATGACGAATTTTTCTTTAGGCAAACACCCGCACGTTGAGCTTTGCGACCTGCTGAAGCTGGAAGGCTGGAGCGAAAGTGGTGCGCAGGCGAAAATCGCCATTGCCGACGGTCTGGTCAAAGTCGACGGCGTGGTCGAAACCCGTAAGCGCTGCAAAATCGTCGCTGGCCAAACGGTCAGCTTTGAAGGTCAGAGCGTTACCGTTACCGAGTAAAAAGTCAAGGCGCCGCAACTGGCGCCTTTACTTTATCCCCATCCAGGACATTAAACACGACGGTCAGCGTCGGGTGTACTGGCCTGGGTATGGGCAAAAAAATGCCGGGGACACCCCCGGCAAAAAGAGAGAATGAGACTACTTCCGGCGCCAGGTGGTACCCTGCGGGCCATCTTCCAGCACAATGCCCATCTCGTTCAGACGGTCACGCGCGGCATCCGCCGCCGCCCAGTCTTTCGCTTTACGCGCGTCCAGACGCTGCTGGATCAAAGACTCGATTTCCGCCACTTCCCCGTCGTCCGCCTGCGCGCCGCTCTGCAGGAACGCATCTGGCTCCTGTTCGAGCAGACCCAGCACCGAAGAGAGCTTACGCATATGCGCCGCCATCGCGTTGGCCGCGGCGGTATCTTCGGTCTTCAGACGGTTAACCTCACGGGCCATATCGAACAGCACCGAATAAGCTTCCGGGGTGTTGAAATCGTCATCCATCGCTTCGATAAAGCGCGCTTCAAACGCCTCGCCGCCGGACGGCTCTGCGGTTTTATCGGTTCCGCGCAGCGCCGTATACAGACGCTCCAGCGCGGAACGGGCCTGCTTTAAGTTCTCTTCGCTGTAGTTCAGCTGGCTGCGATAGTGGCCGGACATCAGGAAGTAGCGAATGGTCTCCGCGTCGTAGAACTTGAGCACGTCGCGCACGGTGAAGAAGTTGCCCAGCGATTTTGACATTTTCTCACGGTCAACCATTACCATCCCGGAGTGCATCCAGTAATTCACGTACTCGCCGTCGTGGGCGCAGGTGGACTGAGCGATTTCGTTTTCATGGTGCGGGAACATCAGATCCGACCCGCCGCCGTGAATATCAAAATGGTTGCCCAGCTGCTTGCAGTTCATCGCGGAGCACTCAATGTGCCAGCCCGGACGGCCCGCGCCCCACGGCGACGGCCAGCTCGGCTCGCCCTCTTTCGACATCTTCCACAGCACAAAGTCCATCGGGTTATGCTTGACGTCGACAACATCAACGCGCGCGCCGGCCTGCAGCTGGTCGAGATCCTGACGCGACAGCTGACCGTAGTTCGGATCGGTCGGTACATCGAACATCACATCGCCGTTATCGGCGACATACGCGTGGCCTTTGGCGATCAGCTGCTCGGTGATCTCAATGATTTCCGCAATATGGTGGGTAGCGCGCGGCTCCATATCCGGGCGCAGGATATTCAGCGCGTCGAAATCTTTGTGCATCTCGGCAATCATGCGATCCACCAGCGCCACAAAGCTTTCGCCATTTTCATTAGCACGCTTAATGATTTTGTCGTCGATATCGGTGATATTGCGCACGTACTTTAGCTTATAGCCCAGGAAACGCAGGTAGCGCGCAACCACATCGAATGAGACGAAGGTACGGCCATGGCCGATGTGACAGAGGTCGTAAACGGTAATACCACACACGTACATGCCAACTTCCCCGGCATGGATAGGTTTAAATTCTTCTTTTTGGCGCGTCAGTGTATTAAAAATTTTTAACATCGAAGATTCCGTGTAGACGTGTGTGGATGTAAGTCGCGTATTCTAACCTTAATTCAACCCCGAAGCAGCACACATTGCAAGGTGATCCAGCCCCGCGGTTATGCTATAACAGCCCCCTATATCTCACCCGACTCCGGGTGCAGGCACCACAATCATCGGAACAGGATGCAAAAATGGTTACTTTCCACACCAATCATGGCGATATCGTAATCAAGACGTTTGACGACAAAGCGCCGGAAACAGTTAAAAACTTCCTGGACTACTGTCGTGAAGGTTTTTACGACAACACTATTTTCCACCGTGTTATCAATGGCTTCATGATTCAGGGCGGCGGTTTTGAGCCGGGTATGAATCAGAAAACCACCAAATCCCCTATTCAGAACGAAGCGAACAACGGTCTGAAAAACACCCGCGGTACGCTGGCGATGGCCCGTACCCAGGCGCCTCACTCCGCCACCGCGCAGTTCTTCATCAACGTCGCCGATAACGACTTCCTGAACTTCTCCGGCGAAAGCCTGCAGGGTTGGGGCTACTGCGTATTCGCAGAAGTCGTTGAAGGTATGGACGTGGTCGACAAAATCAAAGCGGTATCCACCGGCCGCAGCGGCATGCACCAGGATGTGCCGAAAGAAGATGTGGTGATCAAAAGCGTTACCGTCAGCGAATAATTCGTGGCGACGCTTTTTATTGCAGATTTGCATCTGCAAACGGAAGAACCGGCGATTACCGCCGGTTTTCTGCGTTTTTTACACGGGGAAGCCCGCCAGGCTGACGCCCTGTATATCCTCGGCGACTTGTTTGAAGCCTGGATCGGCGATGACGATCCGAACCCGCTGCATCGGCAAATTGCCGCTGCGCTTAAAGCGTTAGCTGAGTCCGGCGTCCCCTGCTACTTCCTCCACGGCAACCGCGATTTTCTCGTCGGTCAGCGCTTTGCCCGCGAAAGCGCCATGACCCTGCTGCCGGAAGAAAAGCTTCTCGACCTCTATGGACGCAAAGTGCTGATTATGCACGGCGATACCCTCTGCACCGACGACGCGGGCTATCTGGCATTTCGCGCGAAAGTCCACAACCCGTGGATCCAGCGCCTGTTTCTGGCCCTGCCGCTGTTTATCCGCCGCCGTATCGCCGCCAGAATGCGCGCCGACAGCAAAGCGGCCAACAGCAGCAAGTCGATGGCGATTATGGATGTCAATCCGCAGGCGGTAGTTGACGTCATGGAGAAACATCACGTCCAGTGGCTGATTCACGGGCATACGCACCGCCCTGCCGTCCATTCCCTGGAAGCCAACGGCAAAACTGCGTATCGGGTGGTGCTCGGCGCCTGGCATCACGAAGGCTCTATGGTCAAAGTGACCCCAGAAGATGTTGAGCTGATTCATTTTCCTTTCTAGCCCCCGGCAGGCACTATCTCATGCCGCCCTGGGACTGGCGCTGGTTTTTACTTTTTTGCCTGCGCCACCGCCGCTCATAACCGACGAGTTTCATCCAGTGACGACGAGACATAAGACGGCTAGCCATGCGCACGCAACCGTTTTCCTTGTCGGAAGTTCATGCTATTCTCTGTGGCCTCTAAAGCAGTGTGCAACACACCCACAGGAGTTTTAAGACGCATGTCTTCCCGCAATAATTCGGCGCGTATCGCCATCGTGATGGGGTCCAAAAGCGACTGGGCTACCATGCAGTTTACCGCAGAAATCCTTGATGCCCTGAACGTTCCGTACCATGTCGAAGTGGTCTCCGCCCACCGCACGCCCGATAAACTGTTCAGCTTCGCCGAAGGCGCGGAAGAAAACGGTTTTCAGGTGATTATTGCCGGTGCTGGCGGCGCGGCGCATCTGCCGGGCATGATTGCGGCGAAAACGCTGGTGCCGGTGTTAGGCGTACCGGTGCAGAGCGCGGCGCTGAGCGGCGTTGACAGTCTCTACTCCATCGTCCAGATGCCGCGCGGCATCCCGGTTGGCACGCTGGCGATAGGTAAAGCCGGCGCCGCTAACGCCGCCCTTCTGGCGGCGCAGATCCTTGCCCAGCATGATGCCGAACTGCACCAGCGCCTCAGCGCCTGGCGCCAGGCGCAGACCGATGACGTGCTGGATAACCCGGACCCGCGGGGTGCGGCATGAAACAGGTTTGCGTTCTCGGTAACGGCCAGCTAGGCCGTATGCTGCGTCAGGCCGGCGAGCCGTTGGGTATTGCGGTCTGGCCGGTTGGTCTGGAAGCCGACCCGGAAGCGGTGCCGGTACAGCAAAGCGTGATCACCGCAGAGATTGAACGCTGGCCGGAAACCGCGTTGACCCGCGAGCTGGCGCGTCATTCCGCCTTTGTTAACCGCGACGTCTTCCCGATTATCGCCGACCGTCTGACGCAAAAGCAGCTGTTCGATAAGCTGGCGCTCGCTACCGCGCCGTGGCAGCTTCTGGCGGATAAAGGCGAGTGGCCGGCGGTATTCGCCCGTCTTGGGGAGCTGGCTATCGTTAAGCGCCGCGTCGGCGGCTACGATGGCCGCGGCCAGTGGCGTTTGCGGGAAAATGAAACCGCGCAGCTGCCGGAGGATAACTACGGCGAGTGTATCGTTGAGCAGGGCATTAATTTCTCCGGCGAGGTATCGCTGGTTGGCGCCCGCGCACGGGACGGCAGCACGGTCTTCTATCCGCTGACCCGCAACCTGCATCAGGACGGTATTTTACGCGCCAGCGTCGCTTTCCCGCAGGCCAACGCCCGCCAGCAGGCACAGGCGGAACAGATGCTGACGGCGATCATGAATGAGCTGGGCTACGTTGGCGTGATGGCGATGGAGTGTTTCGTCACTGCCGATGGCCTGCTGATTAACGAACTGGCGCCGCGCGTGCACAACAGCGGCCACTGGACGCAGAACGGCGCGTCGATTAGCCAGTTCGAACTGCATCTGCGGGCGATCACCGATCTCCCCCTGCCGCCGCCGGTGGTGAACAGCCCGTCGGTCATGATCAACCTGATCGGTACCGATCTGAACTATGACTGGCTGAAGCTGCCGCTGGTGCATCTACACTGGTACGACAAAGAGGTGCGTCCGGGTCGTAAAGTCGGCCACCTGAACCTGACCGACAGCGATACCGACCGCCTGAGCGCGACGCTGGAAGCGCTGAAGCCGCTGCTGCCGCCGGAATACGCCAGCGGCATCGTCTGGGCGCAGGCGCAGCTGGCGTAATCCTCTCTCCTTTATCCCGGCTTGCGGCGCGCTGCGCCTTAGCCGGGCTACCAGACCAACATTCATTCGCCCCGTAGCCATTCAACCAAATCCGCAAACCGCACGACTCCCTGGCGCCGCCACCGTGGAAAGAGCGCAGGAAATTTCAGCGTCTGCACGTCGCTTGATTTCGCCTGTGCATCAGGGCTTGATGCAGGTTCCCGCCAGCCCGGCGAGAGTATCATCGATGCGCGACAGCGCGCCAATCCACGCCCGCTTGCCCCGACGGCGCACGTAGCCGCTTACCGCCGCGATTTTCGGTCCCATCGCGCCGTCGTCGCGGGCAAAAGGCGCCAGCTCTTCCGGCGTCGCTTCGCGGATCGGTCGCTGCATGGGAGTGCCCCAATGTTCATATACCGCATCCGCGTCAGTCAGGATCACCAGGCCATCGGCATCAATCTGCTCCGCCAACAGCGCGGCGGCGAGGTCTTTATCGATGACCGCTTCTGCGCCCTGCCCGTTCTCAAGCACCGGAATTCCGCCGCCGCCGCAGCATATCACCACGTGCCCCTCGCCCAGCAGGCGCTCAATCGACTCGCTCTCCTCAATCCTCACCGGCGTCGGCGAAGGCACCACCCGACGCAGATATTTACCGTCGCGCTTCATCCTCCAGCCGTATTCGTCTTCCAGCTGTTTTTGCAGCTCCGGATCGTAAACCGGACCGATAAACTTCTCCGGCGTCGAAAAGGCCGGATCGTTTGACGCTACCGCAATGCGGGTCATCACCGTCGACACCGGCGGCATGGGTGATTCCTGCGCCAGGCGCTGGGCCAGCATATAGCCAATCATGCCCTGGCTCTCCGCGACCAGCACGTCCAGCGGATAGGGCTCAACGTCGCCGTAGGCCAGATTCTGCAGCGCCAGCAACCCCACCTGCGGCCCGTTGCCGTGCACAATGGCCAGCCGGTAGTTTTTCGCCAGACGCGCCAGCGCGGGAACCGCACTATCGATATTGCGGTACTGATTTTCTACGGTCAGCGCTTCCCCGCGCTGTAATAAAGCGTTGCCGCCAAGGGCAACAACCAGCGTTTTCATAAAAAGTCCTTAGATAAGATGTTGCGCCAGCCAGAATCCCAGTAGCGTGTCGGCGCCGGAGGTATGCCCCATCGCCAGCAGAGCTTCGACGGCGGGTTCAATTCGTCGTCCACGTTGCAGAGCGTGTACAAAATGCATCAGCGGCGAGGCGAAACGTCCCATGCTGGCGTAGCGTAAATAGTTGACGCTCACCTGGGTGGTGGCCGCGTGCAGATCGCCGGAGGCGCGGAAAAAAGCTCTTCCGCCGCAGGGTAACATTCGCCCCGCGCGCCATGCCGCCAGCATCATGCCGATCAGCATGTCGTCCAAGCTCGGCGTCAGGCCTGGTCCCTTGCCCAACCACAGGCGCCAGTCGACGGCGTTGCCGGCCAGCGCGGAGGCAAAACAGTGGCGCAGCTGCCGCAGCTCAGGCTGCTGCGGCAGATCGATAGCCTGCGACAGCGGCCCAAACAGCCCGGTCTCCTCCGGACGATTTACTAGCGCTGTCGGCAGGTCGGCGCCGTTAGGCTGACGGCGGAGCCACAGGGAGCAGCGCCTGCGCGGCGGCATCAGCAAAAGATCGCCGACCTGAATACCGTCATTCCGCGCTATCGGCGACGCTCCCGCCCGCAGCGCCGCGTGCAGCCGGATAAAATCACCATGGCGAACAACCCATCCGCCAGGGCTCACCCCCTGCCCCCGATGATGCAGCGTCAGCAGCGCGCCGCCTTCAACATAGAGGTTAATCGTGCGCCGCCAGAGGCCGCCGGTTCGCCACGGTTGGCGATGATCCGGCGCATCAACGCTGCCTATCAGCGGACGAATCCTCTCCATCGCGCTACCTCAGCTCACGCCCAGCTCGTCCGCCAGCGCTTCCAGCGCCTGCTCGAAACAGGCCAGCGGCGCTCTGACGGTCCCGGCGCCAATCTGGCCGATCCCCGCTTCTTTATGGGCGATCCCGGTGTTAATGAGCGGAGTAATACCGGTTTCAACCACCCGGCGAATATCCAGCCCAAGGCAGGCGCCCTGGAAATCCCAGCCCGGAATCTGCAGCTGCATATTGCGCTCGAGGAAGATTTCCGCCATCTCCTCCGAAACGGATTTCGCCGCCTCCATTCCGCCAGCGCCGACAAAGCGGGTCACCCCCGGCGCCGCGATCATCGCCGCGCCGCCGATGCCGAAGGTTTCGGTGATGGCGCTGTCGCCCATATCCGGGTTGGCCTGTTCCTGAGAGAAACCGCTAAAGAACAGCCCCTGCGGCGTATTCACCGGCGCGGTAAACCAGCGATCGCCCAGCCCGCTGACGCGAATACCGAACATATCGCCGTTGCGGGTCATCGCGGTGACGATACTGCCTGCGTGAATTTGCGCCCCGGCATCCATCGCGGATTTACAGTAGGCCATCGCCAGGTTGAGGAAAAACTGATCGGTAATGGCGAGGAAATCCATGACTTCAGCAATCTGCTGTTTGTCGATATTAAGCCGTGCCAGATGCGGCGCCAGCGTACGCATTAGCAGCGCGGAGGTGGCGATATTGCGCTGGTGGAACTCATCGCCCATGGTGATGCCCTGAGCCATCATCGCGGTCAGGTCAATACCGCGCTCCATCTGTTTCAGCGCCGCGCTAAGGATCGGCATCAGCACATCGCGCATCCAGCGCAGGCGCTGCTGCACGTCTTCGCCGTAGGCGCCGAAACGCATCACCTTGCCAATGCCTTCGTTCAGGTTGCAATACGCGCGGTTGCCTTCGGCGATGTTCTCCACCACCAGCATCGGCATATTCGGCGACGTAATCCCCCCCATCGGCCCCACGGCGTTCACGTGGTGGCAGGGAATAAAAGAGATTTCGCCGCATTCGAGCATAGCGTGGGCTGTCTTTTCATCCTGCGCCCAGCCTTCAAATAAGCATGCGCCAACGCAGGCTCCTTTCATCGGGCCGGTCATCTCCTGCCAGCGCATCGGCGGCCCGGCATGGAGCAGCGTTCTGTTCTTGTTTAGCGCTTCAATCAGAGAACCCGCCGGCTGCACATCCAGCCAGTGCGGGCGTGCATTACGAATTCGTTCTATTACTGCGTCATTGGCCTGCGCCACTGATGTAAACATAGAGACCTCTTATTGCAAACGTTCTAATAAACGAGCCAGTTTCTTATTTCCCCCGGCGATCGGCGCCCACTGGTAGTGAACAACCGACGTTCCGGCGGACTGTAAATCGAGCGCAAAGCTGCGCAGGCCGGCGTTAATCACCGCCACGCCGTCCAGCAGGCTGGCGCGCGGGGTCGGCGCGGCTTTGCGCTGCGGGCTAATCAGTGCGACGGCAAGCAAAGTGGCTTCCGGGAGACTATCGACCACCACGATCCCCGCATCTTCAAGCTCGGCAATCTGACGGGAACGGCCCTGCGGATCGCTTTCGGTCCCGGTCACCGTGGCGATAACGTGCAGCGGATATCTGTCGTCCCTGACCGCCCAGGCCCGCAGGCATGCTTCAACCAGCGAGGCGGCCGGATCGGCGGTGGCGCCATAGCCAATCACCACGTCCAGCAGCAGTACTCCTACCTGAGTTTGCTCGCCGAGTTCGGCAATCAGCTGGTTGCGCAGAGAGGGATCGATCATCGGATGCGGGCGGCCAACGGTGTAAAAATCATCGCCGAGATCGACGACCCTGTGGCCCTGCGCGTTGAGCATCAGGCCCTGCGGATGATGCGCATCGGGGGCGATGCGCAGCCGTTCAGCCAGCAGTCCGGCGGATTCCGCCGCCAGCGTGCCGCCGGTATATAAACCGCGAATCTGCATGCCCGTTGCCGCAGGCAGGGATTGCTGGTGTCGCACGACCCGCGCCAGCAGGCAGGCCAGACGCCCGGCCTCGTCAAGCGTGCGGGCAAACCAGACGTTTTCATCGCGCAGCGTGTCTGGCACATAGCCGAGGAATAGCGCGACTACCGGTTTACCGCTGCGCTTCATGCCGCCAATCACCTTCAGGCGTACCGCCTCGGCGGGAGGCTTAGAAACAAAAGCCAGCACCTGGCTCTGCTCATCATGGGTCAGCATTTCCAGGGCCGTTTGCGCGCTGAGGCCGCCCACTTCGGCGCTCAGGTCTCGACCGCCAAGACCAATCGCATGGCTGATCCCTTCGCCGCCGAGCACAATCTGCGAGACCAGTTCCTGAATACCGGTACCGGACGCGCCAATTACGCCGATATTGCCGTCCGGCGTGACGTTGGCGAAAGCCAGCGGGGTGCCGGCGATCGAGGCGGTGCCGCAGTCCGGCCCCATCACCAGCAGCCCTTTGTCGCGGGCGCGGGTTTTCAGGGCGATTTCATCTTCCAGCGTGACGTTGTCGGAGAAGATCATCACGTTTTTCTCGCTGCTGAGCGCCTGATGGGCAAGCTCCGCGGCGTACTCCCCGGCAACGGATATTAAGGCCATATTGGCCTGCGGCAGCTTCTGCGTTGCGCTTTGCCAGCGGCGAACCACGCTCAGGCTCTGGCTTTGCCCGCTCCCCTGCGCCAGGGCGGCCAGAGCTTCATCAAGACGGGCGATAATCATTTCCGTCACCGACGCATCCGCACAATCGGCGCGAATCGCCACGCAAATATCATTCGGCGTCGCCGCGGCAAAATCGTCGTGCCAAAAGCCGGTGGTTTCCAGCAGCGATTTATTTGCCGGTGTCCCCATCATCACCGAAACATCGTCGACATTTTCCGACTCGCTCAGCTTGCGCGAAATAATCATTAAGCTGACTGAATCCTGAAAACAGCCCTTTTTAATAAAGGCATGGATCATAATAACTCCCCAATAATTGCACCCATTGCAATTGAATGAGCATGGATAATCTGCAATCAGGCTAACGAGATAACGTGGCCGTCGGCGTGACCAAAATCACATCAAATTTATTACACAACGTTTTTAAATAAAGCCCAGTACATTAGCAGGGGGTTTTTAACGAATAGATTGACGGGGTTATTTCTGATAAATCTATAGTGATTATTAAATAAAATCTAACACTATATATTTACCAATACAGATCACAATTTAAGTTTATTTTCCCCGTATTTTATTGGTCAGTCAGGCTCTACACCGTCGTTAAAAGGAAGACAGATGAAAGTCAGTCGGGAAACACTTCATCAGCTTATTGCTAATAAGCTGAACACAGCAGGGCTTACTCGTCATCACACGGATATTATTGCCGATGTGCTGGTTTATGCCGATGCAAGAGGCATTCATTCGCACGGCGCGGTACGCGTTGAATATTATGCGGAACGTATTTCAAAAGGCGGAACTAACCGTCAACCCAACTTTACCTTTGAAAAAACCGGCCCCTGCAGCGGTATTTTGCATGCCGATAACGCCGCTGGTCAGGTCGCCGCCAAAATGGGCATGGAGCACGCGATAGCATTAGCCGAGGAAAACGGCGTGGCCGTGGTCGGCATTCGGCGCATGGGCCACAGCGGCGCCATCTCTTATTTCACCCGGCAGGCCGCCCGCGCCGGGTTTATCGGGCTTTCGCTATGTCAGTCAGACCCGATGGTCGTACCGTTTGGCGGGGCGGAAATCTATTACGGCACCAATCCGCTGGCCTTCGCCGCGCCCGGCGTGGGCGATGATATCATCACCTTCGACATGGCCACCACGGTGCAGGCCTGGGGAAAAATTCTCGACGCCCGCTCGCGCCATGAAACCATTCCCGATAGCTGGGCGGTGGATAAAAACGGCGCGCCGACCAGCGATCCTTTTGCCGTTCACGCCCTGCTTCCGGCAGCCGGCCCGAAAGGCTACGGCCTGATGATGATGATCGACGTCCTCTCCGGCATTTTGCTCAGCCTGCCCTTCGGCCGCCAGGTCAGTTCGATGTACGAAAACCTGAGCCAGGGACGCGAGCTGGGCCAGCTGCATATCGTCATCAACCCGGCATTTTTCTCCTCCAGCGCGCTATTCCGCCAGCATATTAGCGACACCATGCGTGAATTAAACGCCATTACGCCAGCGCCCGGATTTAATCAGGTTTATTACCCGGGGCAGAACCTGGATATCAATGAGAAAAACAGCGCCGTCAACGGTATCGAGATCGTGGATGAGATTTATGACTATCTGCTTTCTGACGCTTTATATCACCGCTCTTATGAAACCCATTCCCCGTTTGCTCAATAAATTAAAATACAGGAGTTGCGTATGGCTCATTATTTTCGACAGGCAATTGAAGAAACATTGCCCTGGCTTTCCTCTTTCGGCGCCGACCCGACCGGAGGCCTGACCCGTCTGCTCTATTCGCCGGAATGGCTGCAGGCGCAGCAGGCGTTCAAACAAAAGATGAGCGAGAGCGGCCTGGAAACCCGCTTTGATGAAGTCGGCAACCTGTATGGCCGACTGCCCGGCACGCGCTTTCCCGATGAGGTTATCCTCAGCGGTTCGCATATTGATAGCGTCGTCAACGGCGGCAATCTTGACGGTCAGTTCGGCGCGCTGGCGGCCTGGCTGGCGGTACGCTGGCTAAAAGAGACCTACGGCGCGCCGCTGCGTACCGTCGAGGTTCTGGCGCTAGCGGAAGAAGAAGGTAGCCGCTTTCCTTACGTCTTCTGGGGCAGCAAAAATATCGTCGGTATCGCTAACCCGGCAGACGTGCGCGAGATTAAGGACGCCAAAGGCGTGGCGTTTGTTGAAGCCATGAAGCAGTGCGGATTCACTCTGCCCGCCGCCCCGCTGGCACCGCGCCGGGATATTAAAGCCTTCGTCGAACTGCATATCGAGCAGGGCCGGGTTCTGGAAACCAACAAGCAGTCCATCGGCGTGGTCAACGCCATCGTCGGACAGCGGCGCTACACCATCACCCTCAACGGCGAGTCTAACCATGCCGGCACGACGCCAATGGGCTACCGCCGCGACACCGTTCAGGCCTTCAGCCGCATTTGCTGCGAATCTATTGCCAAAGCAAAGGCCCACGGCGACCCGCTGGTACTCACCTTCGGTAAAGTCGACCCGCAGCCGAATACCGTTAACGTGGTGCCGGGTAAAACGGTTTTCACCATGGACTGCCGCCACACCGATGCCCTTGAGTTAACGGCATTTACGGAAGTGATTGAAGCCGATATGCGGCGGATCTGCCAGGAAATGGAGATTGGCATTGAGGTCGACCTGTGGATGGATGAGGCCCCGGTTCCGATGGATAAAAAGCTGGTCGCCCAGCTCACCGCGCTTTGTGAGAAAGAGAAGGTCAATTTCCGCGTGATGCACAGCGGCGCGGGCCACGACGCGCAAATTTTCGCCCCCTGCTTCCCGACCTGCATGATATTTATGCCGAGCATCAATGGTATCAGCCATAACCCGGCGGAAAGTACGCATATCGAGGATCTGGCGGAAGGCGTGAAAACGCTCGCCTTAATGCTGTATCAACTGGCCTGGACTGAATAAGGAAAAGAGAATGGGTTATTTAAATAATGTGGTTGGCTATCGCGATGATTTACTGGCCAGCCGTTCCATCGTGCGCCACGGCAATTATGCGCTGCTGACGCCGGACGGTCTGGTCAAAAACATCATTCCGGGTTTTGCTCATTGCGATGTGACCATTCTGTCGACGCCGAAATTAGGCGCCAGCTTTGTCGATTATCTGGTCACGCTGCATGAAAACGGCGGCAATCAAAGCGGCTTCGGCGGCGAAGGGATTGAGACCTTTTTGTATGTGATTGAAGGTGAAATCACCGCCGGGGCGCAAGGCAAAAGCTTCCCACTAACCAAAGGCGGCTATATTTACTGCCCGCCGGGCGAGCAGGTCACCTTCATCAATAACTACTCAGGCGACAGCCAGCTGTTTCTCTACAAGCGCCGCTATATTGCGGTTGAGAATCACGCCCCTTATCTGGTTACCGGCAACGTCAGCCAGTTGGAGCGGATTCAGTATGAAGGAATGGAAGACGTTATCCTGATCGATTTCCTGCCAAAAGAGCTGGGCTTCGATATGAACATGCATATTCTCTCCTTCGAGCCAGGGGCCAGCCACGGTTATATCGAAACCCACGTGCAGGAGCACGGCGCCTATATTCTTTCCGGCCAGGGGGTATATAACCTCGACAACAACTGGGTGCCGGTGAAGCAAGGCGACTATATCTTTATGGGCGCTTATTCACTGCAGGCGGGATACGGCGTTGGGCGCGAAGCGTTCAGCTATATCTACTCGAAAGATTGCAACCGCGACGTTGAGATCTGATTGTCACTGATTAAATTCACCTTTTTTGTTTAGCTATGTTGGATTTTGCCACGGTGAGAACCGTGGCATTTTTTATTCAGCCAGGCATGTTCTGCCCAAGCTTGATGGCGCAGGCAATATTGCGCGCGCAGGCGTAGAGGTTGTGCTCGCCGCGCTCCAGCACCTCGGCCAACGGCGCCAGCGCGGGAAGAATGCTAAAGACCGCGTCAATACCGTGCTGATGCACCGCTTCAACGCCGTCACCCAGCACGCCGGCGATACCGATAACCGGAATGCCGTGCTTTTTGGCAATCCGCGCCACGCCAACCGGCGCTTTGCCACCAACGGTTTGTGAATCCATTCGTCCTTCGCCGGTGATCACCAGGTCCGCATCGCGCAACGCCGCCTCCAGATGAACCGCTTCCAGCACAATATCGATGCCCGATTTCAGCGTAGCGTTAAGGAAAACCCGGGCCGCCGCGCCCATTCCTCCGGCCGCGCCGCCGCCGACCATCGCCGCGACATCCTGACCGGTAGCCGCCAGCAGTACCTGAGCGTAGTTTTGTAACCCGCGCTCCAGAACGGCAACCATTTCTAAACAGGCCCCTTTTTGCGGACCAAAAACCGCCGCCGCGCCGCGTTCGCCGAGCAGCGGATTATCAACGTCACAGGCCACCTCAATCCGGCAATCATGAAGGCGCGGCTCGAGGCCGCTTAGGTCTATTTTTGCTAACCGTTGTAACGCCCCGCCGCCGAGGCCGACGCTCTCGTCGTGCTCATCCAGAAAGCGCACCCCCAGCGCCTGGGCCATGCCCATGCCGCCATCCACCGTGGCGCTGCCGCCGATACCGAGAATAATATGGCGAACGCCAGCGTCCAGCGCGTGGCGAATCAGCTCGCCGGTGCCGTAGCTGGTGGCCCGCAGAGGATTACGTTCCCCGGCGGGAACCAACATCAGCCCGCTGGCCGCCGCCATCTCAATAAATGCGGTTTGCCCATCGCCGCTCAGGCCATAAAACGCCCCGACAAAATTGCCCATCGGCCCCATCACCGGCAGCATCACCATTTTGCCCTCGGTGGCCTCAACCATTGCCTCAACCGTCCCCTCGCCGCCGTCGGCGATCGGCAGGCAGACGCAATCCGCCTGCGGGAAAATTGAGACAAAGCCCGCCTTTATCGCCTGGGCGCAGCGGCTGGCGCTGACGCTCTCTTTGAAAGAGTCCGGTGCAATAATAATTTTCATTGTTCATCCTTTTTGCTGTCATGACTTAATACGATCCCAGGGAATGAGATTTTCCATCACTACCGCCAGCAGCACGCCGATTAATAAGCCGTTGCCTAACAGCGGTCGGATTATCAGAGGTAGCGTCTGGAGATAAACTGGCGGCAGCCCCATTAGAAAAATGCCGATAAAGAGCGGCAGAGCCAGCCGGTAGATATTTCGCGCGGTGAAGGTAATTTGTTTACTGAACGATAAGCTGGAATATAACAATGGGAGATATGAGACCAGCATGACCGCGCTGCTGATCGGCAGAGGCAGCGTGGTAAAAAAGTGGGTCAGCGGCGTAAACAGCCCAACCAGCAGGCAGCACAGGCAGCCGATAATAAACGGCTGGCGCGAGGTTTCTCCGGTTTGGGTTAATAAGCCTATCGATGAAACAAAGGGCGAAAACGGCACCACGCTGAGCGGAACCGTTATTAGAGTCATTAATCCGGAGATAATAAAGCTGCGCCGGTAACGGCTATTGCTGGCGCCCTGCTCGGGATAAAAAACGTCGCTACCGCGAATAGCGCCGTAGGTATTGGTAATATTGACCAGCCCGGCCAGCAGCGCCGTCAAAATAATACCTGGACGTAACGCCCCCCCGTAGCCAAGCGGAAACCACTGCCAGTGAATCGGGCCGGAAGCGGCCGTGGCGGGCGGCGTGCGAAACAGCAGGTACCAGCCTCCCCATCCCGCCAGGGTTCCTGTCAGCAGAGCGTAGCGGGCGATGCCGTCCGGGAGAAAAATAATCATCCCCAGCACCAGCATCATTACCGCCAGCGCCAGGCTAAACGGCGCCAGCTGAATGCCCACGCTGGCCTGGGCCGAACTAAAGGGCAGCCCGAGCATGCCTTTAAAAAATATAGTCGTCAGCTGCGCGCCGAGCAGCAGCATAAAAAAGACCATGACCGTCGGGCTAAAGAGCTTCGCCAGGCGATGGCCGATGCCGCTCACGCCGATGATGATGGTGAATATCGCCGACAGAAATATACCGACCGCCAGGCTGGCCGCAATGCTGTCAAACGGGGTGCCGCGCGCGGCTTCGCCGACGGTGACGGTCAGAATAGTGCTCCACCATAGTCCCGTTGGGCCTTCCATAATCGCGCGACGGTGGCCCAGCAGCGCCTGCGCCAGGCACGCCAGCCCGGTGGTGATAAAACCGTATTGGGTAAGCGTAATCAGCGCGCTGGCGGGGAGCTGAAAAGCAGACTGTAATGTTGGCGGTACCACGACGGTGTTGCAGAAGATAAAGAAGAACCATTGAAATCCCGCCAGGGTGTTTCGTTGATTTAGCGGCAATACCACCATGATAAAATCCTGACAAAGCGCCTGACGTTGAACAGACGCTAAACATTGAACGAAGTAGGTTATGCCCCGGGCGCGGCTTGCGCCTTACCCGGGCTACAAAACCCGCGCGACGTCAGGTTCGTAGCCCGGATAAGAGGTTTACGCCGCAGTCCGGGAATGCAACGGTTCCCCGTTACTGCTGATGCTTAAGGATAAATTTCCCCTTCGGCGCCTGCGGGAAGCCCTGCTCAATGTCATAAATCACCTCGCCGCGCAGGATGGTTTTAGTGATACGCGCGCCAATCTTACGGCCAACGTAAGGACTGACTTTATGCCGGTATTCGAGGTCCTCCGCCTGCAGGACGTAGCTGCTGTTTGGCTGAATAAACACCAGGTCGGCGTCTTTGCCCGGGGCAATGCGCCCCTTCTGCTTCAGGCCGAAAATATCGGCGGCGTTGGTCGCCATCAGACGAGCAAACTGCGGCAGAGGCATACCGCGCTTTTGCACCGCTTCATCAAACATCACGTCCATGCAGCTCTGCAGACCGGCAATCCCGCCCCAGGCCTGCATGATATTGCCCGCCTTCATTTCCGGCGGGCACGGAGAGTGGTCGGACACCAGGCAGTCTATTTCGCCGTTGAACAGCTTCTCCCACATTCCCTTCTGGTTCTTCGCGTCGCGGATCGGCGGAGAGCACTTCGCCAGGGTGCCAATCGCTTCGAACTGCTCGGTATCCAGCACAAAGTAGTGCGGACAGGATTCGCAGGTGACGTCCTGTCCCTCCTGACGCGCACGGGTCACTTCGGCGACCCCTTCCGGGCTGCTGATGTGGCATACGTGCAGGCGACAACCGGCGACTTTCGCCAGATAGAGGACGCGGCGGATCGCCTCGACTTCGGTGAACACCGGACGCGACGCAACATAATCATGTGCCGTCACGCGGCCTTCTCTTTTTGCTTCTTCGCCGAGCTCATCGCAGATCAGCGCATTTTCACAATGCACCAACACGGTCTGCTTCATTTCGGCCAGCTTTTGCGCCCCTTTGAAAAACTGCCAGTCGTTGACGTCGCGGAAGTCGTTGTCGATCCCGCGATCGCCGCAGGTGGCGACAAAGCATTTGAAGCCCACCACGCCCACATCATCCAACTCGTGCAGTCGGTCCAGGTTATAGGAGACCAGCCCGCCAAGCTGCGCGGCATCGATGGTCAGTTTGCCCTTCGCTGCGTCGAATTTCAGCTCAATGGTCTCTCGATCGACGGTAGCCGGCAGCTGGTTCAGCGGCATTTCGATCATCGTAGTGATGCCGCCTTTTGCCGCCGCGCGGGTACCCGTTTCGTATCCTTCCCAGTGGGTACGACCCGGCTCAGAGATGTGCGTATGCGCATCGACCATCCCCGGCGAAACGATCAGGCCCGCGGCATCCATGATCTGTTTCGCTTCGCCCAGGTTTTCACCGATAGCGGCAATTTTGCCGTCGGCAACCGCGATATCCACCACCCGCGATTCGTTTTCCAGAATAACGGTGCCGTTTTTAATGATTAAATCAAAAGACATATAAAACTCCTTGTAGGTATACACGCCATATTTCTGCTTGCAGCCGCGTGGGCTGTACCAGCAATGGCTTTGGCTATTGATGCTTCATCCCTGAAATAAAGCTTCCTCTTGATAAGAAAATCAGCTCACAACGTCCGGGTGCGAAATATTATTCGGCAGCGCCCGTTTTTTTAGTAACGCGTATGCGGCAAAAGCGACGATAACGCCAACAAACCACGACACGCGGGAGAACGGTTCAAGCAGCGGAATAAATTTTCCGCCGAGCGATAAAATCACCGCCATGATGGTGACCAGGAATGCGGTAACGTTAAATCCATTATCGAAATATTTATAATCCCCAGCTGCGGTATACAGCTCATCAAGATTAATCCGCCCACGCATAACGACAAAATAATGCGCCATCATTACGCCAATAACCGGGCCCAGCATGCCGCCGATAATATCGAGAAAAAGATAAATACTGTCCTGATTCTCCATTAATTTCCATGGGCAGATCAGCAGACTAATGATGCTGGCGATCAGTACACCGTTTTTATAGGTTAATTTAGTCGGCGCAATTGCCGCGATTTGATAGCCTGCCGGAATAATATTACCGGTGGCGTTGGTGGAGATCGTGGTCATTAATATCACCAGCACCGCAAAGAAAGAAGCAAACAGGCTGTCCCATTTCTGCACAATATCCAGCACGTTCCAGGTGTCCATACCATAATGGATACTGGCGCCGGCGATAATGCACACTCCGGCCACCGCGAACAAAATATAAGCTACGACCAGACCAAGCGTTTGACCCAGGGCCTGCTCGCGAAACGAACGCGCGTTCTGGGTAAAATCCGAGGCGCTGACCGCCGGCGCCGCCCAGACGGCAACGACCGCATTGATGACCACCAGGAACAAGAAGCCGGTATGCTCCGCTTTTGCCACTCCGGTTGGCAAATAGTCCAGAATAGGGCTAATCCCGACCAGCGAAATAGCCCAGATAGCCATGCCGCCGAAGACAATGTAGATGCAGGGGTTGAGGATGGCGGTAAATTTATTGAGTACTTTTCCGCCGCCGAAACCAATGCCGACGTTAATCAGCCAGAAGACCAGAAAGGCGATCAGCCCAGGCAGCGACAGCCCCAGCAGCTTAAAATCACCGCCAAGGGTCAGAAACGCAGGCCACAGTTTGCCTAATAAGATCAGGAATGCCAGAGAGCCGGCATAGCATTGCAAACCAAACCACATAATCGCCGCAATACCGCCTCTGAGCAGGCCGGGTAATAACGCTCCGCGCACCCCATAGGAGGCTCTTAAAATCATAGCGAAGGGTACGCCGTATTTACTTCCGGCAGCGCCATTAAACACCATAACCGCGGCAATAATAAAAGCACTCAATATTATTGCCATCATTATGCTAAACGTTGATAGTCCGAGAATAAAAAAACCACCAACCATCACATAATTAGGTACGTTGTGTACGGATCCCATCCATAAGGTAAAATAGTTAAATGTCTTCCAGTTACGCTGCGATTCTAATTTTGGTAATAGATCGTCGCTATAACCTCTGGATTTGTACAGGTCTTGAGCTTGTTCCATAATTCCCTCTTAATACGCATCGGATTACGTTTGTAGGTTTAGCTATGTGGAACAACAAATTAATAATTTTTATTTTTTATTATACTGGGATTGTCTTTGACTGTATTTTGTTCTTACGCAAGGTAATCAATGCAAACAGTATCGTTCCGGTAATAACTAGCCCGGCAGACATCACAAAACTAATTTCTTTTGACCCGGTCAGATCAGAAATAAAACCGGTGAGCGTCGGGGCAACAACCGCTGAACTCATACCAAAGAAATTAAACAGGCTAAAGGCACGACCTAATGTTTTTGCGGACGCCTGCTCGGAAACGAACGAGATAAGAATCGGGTCAACGGCCATTTTACCGAGCAGTCCATACAGCACCAGGCTGATCATCAGCATGGTAGTATTCGGCGACAGAACGGTAAACATCAGCATTGCCGCGGCAACAATCTCCAGCCCGAGAATCACTTTAACTTTACTGTCGCGGAATTTATCCGAAAGATGGCTAAAGAACAGCGCGCCCGGCACCCCGACCACTGCCACCAGTGCGGAAGCAAAACCAATGGCGCCGCCGTCAAAGCCGCGTTCGGTCTGCAGATAAGAAGGCAGCCAGGTGACGATCAGGTAGTAGCCGTAGCAGGTGCAGAAATAGAGAAAGTAGACGCTGCACAGCAGCGGCGAAAACAGCGGCGCCGATTTTTCTTCTGCCGACGGGAATGATGCCGAGGCGTTATTTTTATTTTCCGCTACGGCGGGCTCTTTCCGCTTGCGACGAATCACCAGGGTAAACACGCAGAGCATCACCACCAGGATCGCGGCGACAATAAACAACACGTTTTGCCAGGCCATATGCATGCTTTTGACCAGAATGCTTGAGCCAATCAGGCCAATCCCCATCCCGATGGCCGAGCCGCTGTTGATAATGGCGTTAGCCAGCGCCCGACGCTCCTGCGGCACGTTGGCCGAGGAGAGCGAATAGGCGGAGCTGAAGAAGGAAGCGCAGCCGGCACCAGCCAGCAGCGAGCCGATATAAATCAGCGTCAGATTTCCCGCATTAGCAATACTCAGCGTACCAATAATGAACAGCGAGAAACCACACATCAGCATAATTTTCTGCCCCAGTTTATCAACCAGAATACCGCAGGGGATCTGCATTCCGCAGTAGGCAAGAAAATAGAAGCTGGCTATCGCGCCAATTTCAGCGTTACTGACGTTGCCTAAGGACGCCTGAATTTCCGGATAAATAGGCGTTAATACGGTACGATAAATCCATATTGCCACCCAGCCCAGACTCATTACCACGACTATTTTCTTCCAATAGTCGATACCTGTTTTATTGATAGTATCCATAAATTCACCCGTGAGGTTTAAAAAATGCTGCCGGAATCGGCAGCATTTTCTCATTACGATATTTTATGATTCGCCATTAATTCAAGCGCCTGAACTAAAGACGAGTGATCTAATTCGCCACCGCCGTTGGCGGCGCAGGTATTAAATAGCTCCTGACAGGTTGCCGTATTCGGTAAATTAAGCGCCAGCGCTTTCGCGCTCTGCAATGCCAGATTAAGATCCTTCTGGTGCAGGGAAATTTTAAAACCGGGATTAAACGTCCGGTTCAACATTCTTTCGCCATGTACCTCCAGAATACGCGAGGAGGCGAAGCCGCCCATCAGCGCCTGACGCACGCGAGCGGGATCGGCGCCGGCTTTAGACGCGAAAACCAGCGCTTCGGAGACCGCTTCAATATTCAGCGCGACGATAATCTGATTGGCGACTTTACAGGTCTGCCCGTCGCCATTACCGCCGACGAGGGTGATGTTTTTACCCAAAATATCAAACAGCGGCTTCACGCGAGCAAACACGTTTTCGTCGCCGCCGACCATAATAGAGAGCGTACCTTCACGCGCGCCAATTTCGCCGCCGGATACTGGCGCATCCAGATAATCTGCGCCCAAATCCCGCACCTGCTGCGCAAAACGCTTGGTTTCAATCGGCGAAATAGAGCTCATATCGACGATGGTTTTGCCCTTCAGCGCCGCGCTGGCGCAGCCGTGTTCGCCAAACAGAACGTCGGCGACCTGTGGGGTATCAGGAACCATGATAAAAATAATCTCCGACTGCTCCGCGACCTGCTCTGCGGTAGCCAGATGCTGCGCGCCCTGCTTGAGCAGTTCTTCAGCAACCGGACCGATGGTGGTCACATGCAGCGCGTGGCCCGCTTTGGCAAGTCGGAGCGCCATCGGAGTGCCCATAATACCTAAACCAATAAATCCCAGTTTCATACCTTTCCTCTCAAAATTTCTGTTTCGATTTATACCCTGAACATCTGCTGCGTAAAGCATGACGGGTATATTTGAGCAATAGTTATCCCTTCCTGGAAATGGAATAATAAATACTGCCCAAAGATAAATTAAAAATTAACGGTAGCGATTAAACCATGTCAGGCCCGCTTCAGTGGTCGTCAGCGGTTTATATTCGCAGCCGACCCAACCGTCATAATTTGATTTATCGATAAATTTAAAAAGATAATCGTAATTAATTTCTCCAGTTCCCGGCTCACCGCGTTCCGGGTTATCGGCAATCTGTAAATGACCAATTCGGTTGGCATAAGTTTGCATCGTATGGGTTAATTCACCCTCCATGCGCTGCATATGATAAATATCGTACTGGATTTTCAGATTATCGCTGCCGACCTCATCAATGAGCGCCAGCGCCTGATGCGTGGTATTCAGATAAAACCCCGGCATATCGAAGTAATTAATCGGCTCAATCAGCAGCAGGATCCCCTCCTGGGCCAGCGCGGCGGCGGCAAAACGTAAATTAGCCACCAGCGTGGAGCGGATATGATCTTCGCGATAGCCCACCGGAGTTTTACCGACCAGGCAGTTGATTTTGCTATTGCCCAGCGCTTTAGCGTAGCGGATCGCGGCGTCAACGCCTTCGCGAAACTCCGCTTCGCGACCGGGAATACAGGCTATGCCGCGCTCCCCTGCCGCCCAGTCGCCAGCGGGTAGATTATGCAAGGTATGCTCCAGCCGGTTATCACTCAGCTTTTGTTTTAATACCTCCGGCGCATAATCATACGGAAACATAAATTCAACGGCGCGAAAACCGCAGGCCGCTGCTTTCTCAAAACGATCCAGAAAATCATATTCCACAAATAACATCGAAAGGTTGGCAGAGAAGCGCAACATAGTTTCACCTCATTTATTCATATTTCATAAAGCAGGTTTCGGTTGGCGCATCGATGGCGCTATCGGCTACATCTTCGAATTCCGTTACGTTATCCAGTTCGCTGCCCATCGAAATATTGGTCACACGCTCAAGGATCACTTCCACGACCACCGGCACGCGATACTGTTTCATCCACGCTTTTGCCTGCGCAAAGGCGGGCGCAATCTCCTCCGGTTTAAAGACGCGAATGGCTTTACAGCCGAGACCTTCTGCGACTTTGACGTGATCGACGCCGTAGCCGTTCACTTCGCTAGAGTTGATATTTTCGAACGCCAGCTGGACGCAGTAATCCATATCGAACGCGCGCTGCGACTGACGAATCAGGCCCAGATAAGCGTTGTTTACCAGCACGTGGACGTAAGGAATATTGAACTGCGCGCCCACCGCCAGCTCTTCAATCAGGAACTGGAAGTCGAAGTCGCCGGAGATCGCGACCACGTTGCGCTCCGGGTCGGCGGCGCAAACGCCCAGCGCGGCAGGAAGCGTCCAGCCCAGCGGCCCCGCCTGACCGCAGTTGATCCAGTGGCGATCTTTAAACACGTGCAGCATCTGCGCGGCGGCGATTTGCGACAGGCCGATGGTGGTGACGTAGCACACGTCGCGGCCAAAGGCTTTGTTCATCTCTTCATAAACGCGCTGCGGTTTGACCGGCACGTTATCGAAGTGGGTTTTACGCAGCAGCGTACGCTTGCGCTCCTGACACTCGGCAACCCAGCGCTCGCGGCGCGGCAGGCGGCCCTCTTTTTGCATCTGCTGCGCAATATCCACCAGCTGAGTCAGCGCCGCTTTCGCATCGGACACGATGCCTAAATCCGGGCACAGTACGCGGCCAATCTGCGTCGGTTCGATATCGATATGGATGATTTTACGACCTGCGGTGTACTTCTCGACCGAACCGGTATGACGGTTGGCAAAGCGGTTGCCGATACCAAATACCAGGTCGGAGGCCAGCAGCGTGGCGTTGCCGTAGCGATGCGCGGTTTGTAAGCCGACCATTCCGGCCATCAGCTCGTGGTCATCCGGGATACAGCCCCAGCCCATCAGCGTCGGGATCACCGGTACATGGGTAATTTCGGCAAATTGCTGCAACAGCGCTGCGGCATCGGCATTAATCACCCCGCCGCCGGCGACAATCACCGGACGCTCCGCCATCAGCAGCATCGCCAGCGCGCGTTCGATCTGCGGACGCGTCGCCACGGGTTTATACGCCGGGAGCGGCGCATACAGCTCAGGGTCAAATTCGATTTCCGCGACCTGGACATCATAAGGCAGGTCGATCAGCACCGGCCCCGGTCTACCGGAGCGCATCAGGTGGAATGCCTGCTGCAGCACGCCCGGCACCAGCGCCGCTTCGCGGACGGTCACCGCCATCTTAGTGACGGGTTTAGCGATGGACTCAATATCGACCGCCTGGAAATCTTCTTTATGCAGACGCGCGCGCGGCGCCTGGCCAGTGATGCACAAAATAGGAATGGAGTCGGCGGAGGCGGAGTACAGCGCGGTGATCATATCCGTTCCCGCCGGGCCCGATGTTCCCAGGCATACGCCGATATTGCCTGCCGTGGCGCGGGTATAGCCTTCCGCCATATGAGACGCGCCTTCCACGTGTCGGGCCAGAATATGACGGATCCCGCCGTGCTTGCGCATCGCCGAATAGAACGGGTTAATCGCCGCGCCGGGCACGCCAAATGCGGTTGTAATCCCTTCTTTTTCCAGTACATACATTGCCGCGTCGACGGCTCTCATTTTTGCCATTTTTTACTACCTCGCTATATTGGAAAAATTTTCCAAATTTTAATAAAACCAAAAAAGTCCCGCTCCGCAGAGCGGGTCGGTTCGGCTATCAATCAGCCTGGGGTTTGAGTCCCAGCGCGGTGCTGATATTCCTTGCCGTCTCCCTTACCAGCTCTCCCTGGCTGATAAAACGGTCCGGGGTTAAGCGGGACGCCGGCCCGGAAATCGAAATCGCCGCCACCACGGACCCCACATCATCGTAAACCGCCGAAGCAATACAGTTTAATCCTGTCACGTGCTCCTCCTGGTCAATGCTGTAGCCGCAGGCTCGCGCCTCATCCAGATTCCGCTGCAGGACCGGCAAATCGACGATCGTCGCCGGCGTAAACCGCTGCAGTCCGGTCTTCACAATGACATCCACCAGCTCTTCCGACGACAGCGGATACAGCAGCGCTTTTCCGGCGCCTGAAGCATGCAGCGGTAGTCGGCTACCGAGCGGCGCGCACATCCTTACCATCGACTTGCACTCCTGCTGGCCAATCAGCACCGCTTCGTTGCCGTTGCGAATCGCCACATTGACGGTCTCGCCCGACATCAGCATCAGCCGGCGCATAAAGGGTCCGCCGACGGATAAAACATCCCGGTTGTGGATGTACGCCGAACCGATATTGAATGCGCCAAGTCCGATGTGCCACCAGCCTAACTGCGCATCCTGATACACAAAATCCGCGCCTTCCAGCACCTTAAGCAGACGAAAGGTGGTCGATAACGGTAAGTCCAGATTAAGGGAAATATCGCTGACCGACGAGCTGCCGCCGCTCTTTTCAAGGTATTGCAGTATCGCGATCCCTCTCTCCAGCGCCTGGGCGCCTTTTTGCGCGGAAGGCTCCTGCTGGCCCGGCCTTCCCCGCCTTCTCACTTCTGTCATACCTCGATTATCTCCGGCTCAAAACCTGAGCATAAATAGTGTGTAAGCGCCCACATGTTATGCAAGATAATCGATAGCGTCACGTGCAACCTCACGCAAAGCTCAACTCCACGGTCGGGATCTCCGCCACATCGCAGTTATCTTTTCCGCCGCGATCGACGGTTAAAAAATCGGTTTCGCTCTGCCAGGCAAACAGTGGATGATGCCAGACGTTACGGTGGTAATTGACCCCCTGACGGCCATTGGAGATAAACGCGCGCAGCGTAGTCATGTCCGGTTGATCGCCTCCTGCCGCGACCACCACGACAAAGGCTTCGCCGTTCATCGGCACAAACGCCTGGGTGCCCAGCGGATGACGCTCCAGCTCGGTGACGACAATCGGCAGCGCCGCCGGCTGGGCGCGGTTAATACTGATTAGCGTGCGCTCCTGCTGCAGGGTTTCCACCATGGCCAGATCGTGGAAACGCTGCACTTTGCCCTCATTGATATGGAAAAAATCATGTCCTTCCGTTTCGATAACGTCCCCATAGGGGCGGAAGGCTTCGCGCGTCAGCGGCAATACTTCAAGCTTCATTGCATATTCCTTAGTCATTAAAAACCGTTCCCCTCCTCATACCTTGAGGGTGAAAGATGTACCGGTCAATTCATGGCCATCTCAAAGTGGTATCAACTATAAGTTGGAATAATTTTCCAAAACCTGATTTAAGCCACATAATTGAAATGGCTATTATGAAAAAATACTTAAAAATCATGGGGGAATTATTAAATTACGAGGAATATAGCGATGCTAGACCCCGAAACACTACGTACCTTTGTCAGCGTCGCGGAGACCGGCAGCTTCTCCAGAGCAGCGGAAAAACTCTATAAAACCACCGCCACCATTAGTTA
The DNA here is from genome assembly GCF_015601345.1 of Klebsiella sp. BDA134-6. NCBI lineage: Bacteria > Pseudomonadati > Pseudomonadota > Gammaproteobacteria > Enterobacterales > Enterobacteriaceae > Klebsiella > Klebsiella sp. BDA134-6. The sequence continues at coordinate 1,449,875 of NZ_CP064784.1, read as the reverse complement.
TCGCATCAAACTGCTGGAAGATAACACCGGCGTGGCGCTCTTTTCCCGCACCACGCGCAGCGTACTGCTGACCCCGGCCGGGATGCACCTGCTGGCGCAGGCCAGAGAGTGGCTTGGCTGGATTGACAGTATGCCCGGCGAGCTACAGCAGATAAACGACGGCGTGGAGCGCCAGGTCAATATTGTGGTGAATAACCTGATGTATGACCCGCAGGCCATCGCCCGGCTGCTGGCCTGGCTCAGCCAACGTTACCCCTTTACGCAGTTTCACTTTTCGCGACAAATTTATATGGGCGTCTGGGATACGCTTCTGCATGATGACTTTTCGCTGGCGATTGGCGTTACCGGCACCGAATCGTTAGGCGAAAATATTGCGGTCACCCCGCTGGGCGAAGTGTCCTGGCTCTTCGTGATGTCACCACATCACCCGCTCGGCCAGCAAAGCGATCCGCTATCGGAGGCCCAGCTACGTCGCTACCCTGCGGTCAATATTGAGGACAGCGCCCGGAGATTGACCAAGCGCGTCGCCTGGCGTCTGCCGGGGCAAAAAGAGATTGTGGTTCCCGATATCGAAACTAAAATCGCGGCGCATATCGCTGGCGTCGGCATCGGCTTTTTACCCGAGCCGCTGTGCCAGCCGCTTATCGCTCGCGGTGAGCTGATTGCCCGGCAGATCCCGGCGATGCGCCCCCCCTCTCCTCTGAGCCTCGCCTGGCGCAAAGATCATCATGGTAAAGCGGTGCAGGATATCGCCTCGCTGTTCGGCCATTCGGCCCCGGAAATCCAGGGATTTCTGACGCTATTCAGCGATACACCGTGAAAAATCAATTCAGCCTGTCGCTCACCGCGTACAATAGGAGGATTATCGCGTCGAGCGACGCGTCTGGATGGCTTAACGGTTTAAATGATGGAATTAGTCCCACAGAATATTCGGCAGATTCTCGCCAGCGATACGCCGCTGATTGACGTACGCGCCCCGGTCGAGTTCAGGCAAAGCGCCATGCCCGCGGCGGTCAACCTACCGTTGATGAATGACGACGAGCGCGCCGCCGTTGGCACCTGCTACAAGCGTCAGGGTCCGGAAGCCGCCCTTGCGCTGGGCCATCAGTTGGTGAACGGTGAGATTCGCGCCCGCCGCCTCGCCGCCTGGAAAGAGGCCTGCGCGCGTTATCCCGAAGGCTACCTGTGCTGCGCCCGCGGTGGCCAGCGTTCGCATATTGTGCAGCAGTGGCTGAAGGACGCTGGCGTGGATTACCCGCTGATTGCCGGCGGCTATAAAGCGCTGCGCCAGGCAGCTATTCAGCTTACCGAAGAGCTGGTGCAGCGTCCTATCGTGCTGATTGGCGGCTGTACCGGTAACGGTAAAACCCAGTTGGTCTGCACCCAGCCCGACGGCATCGATCTCGAGGGCCTCGCCCATCATCGCGGGTCTTCATTTGGCCGTACCCTGCAGGAGCAGTATCAGCAGGCAACCTTTGAAAATCATCTTGCCGTGGCGATGCTCAAAAAGTCAGAGCGGCAGACGCGCTGGGTGCTGGAAGATGAGGGGCATATGATCGGCGCCAATCACCTGCCGGAATGTATGCGTCTTCGCATGGCCCAGTCGCCGCTGGCGGTGGTGGAAGACCCGTTCGCCATCCGTCTTGAACGGCTGCGCGAAGAGTATTTTACCCGGATGCATCGCGATTTCATGGCGGCCTACGGCGAAGAGCAAGGCTGGCAGGCATATAGCGAATATCTGCACCATGGCCTGTTCGCTATCCGCCGCCGCCTCGGGTTACAGCGTTTTGCCCAGCTCACCGCCAGGCTTGATGAAGCTCTGCTGGAGCAGCAGCGCAGCGCCAGCACCGAAGCGCATTTCAGCTGGCTGGTTCCCCTGCTGAACGAGTATTACGACCCAATGTACCGCTACCAGCTCGGCAAAAAAGCGGAGAAGATTATTTTTCGCGGCAGCTGGCAGGACGTCGCCGACTGGCTGGCGCAATAGTCACATCCTTCCTTGTCCCGGCTTGCGGCGTAAATGCCTTAGCCGGGCTACAGGTCCGCAGACGGCGGTGAACCTCTAGCCCCGGTAAGCGCAGCGCCACCGGGGAAGTGTCTGCGCTTAGAAGTCGTAGCGCAGACGCACCAGATTCATATCGCCCAGGTTATCGGTGCTCGACGTGAAGACGTGTTCATAATCGACGCGGAAACCATAATCCAGCTGGAAGCTCACGCCGACGCCGTTATCAATCCGCTGATAGTTGCGGCCGTTCACGTACTGCAGGCGGTCGCCCATAAAGTACGGCTGAATAGATTTCACCGCATACTGACCAATCGGGAATTTATAACCGGCAAAATACTCAATACCCCAGGCATCGCCGGCGAAGTAGTTATGAACATCGGTTTTTTTGGTGGTCAGGAAGTTCTGATACCAGCCGCCGCCGAAGGAGAAGGTCCAGTTATCCGGCATCCAGCTTAGCGCGGTACCGACGATATTCTGGTCATATGATTTGCTGTCCGAACTGGAGGGGTTACGCATATCGGCGCGGGTATAGTTCCACGCGGCGCCCCAGGTCAGATCCTTCATAATGTGGTAATCGGCGCCGATGGAGCCGCCGCCTTTACGCTTGTAGCGCAGGCCGTTGCCCGGCAGATATTCGCTGTCTTCGAATAAGTAAGAAGCGTAGAGATCGACATCGCCAACGGTTTTCTTGTATTTCAGCATATTGCGTGAGCGATAGGAGCCATCGTAGTCGCCGTTAATGCCGTTACCCGGCGCCTGGCCTATCATGTCGTAATCCCAGATATCGGTTTTTACCCCCACCACGTCGTAATAAACGCTGTTCTGCTGACCGTAAGTTAATGTCCCCCAGGTATCGCTTTTCAGGCCGGTATAGAGCATGCGGCGGCTGGTGTTATTCGCGCCTTCGGCGTAGTGGTTATCCCAGTCGAAGAGCGCCGGAATATTGACGCCCAGCTCGTAGTAGCTGATCCAGCTAATATCATCGAACAGATAGTAGTCGGCGGCGAAGCGGAAACGGGTGCCGCCGTCAAAACCGTTACGTTTATAAGAGCCTTTGTCTCCGTCGCCGGACATCATGTTGAACTGGGGACGGATGCTCCCGCCGACGGTAAAATTAAGCCGGCTTAACGGATCGCCTGCCTGCGGATCTTGTTTTAAAAGCGTTATTTCCGCCTGGGATGCAAAAGAGGTTAACGCCAGGGCTGCGCCGATCGTTATCGCCAGCGCTTTTATTTTATGAGCCATACTGTTTCCTTGATTAATAAGCAACCTTATATTTTCCAGTTGAATATTAACTGCGATTGAGTATGGCGTGTTGTTGAGTTTTTAATGTTTCGTGCGGTTAAAAATCAGTGACTTACCATTTCGTGCCCTTAAAAAAACTGTGGTTATCTTTTCATCGCCATGGCATTAAAATGGTCTATTACCGCGCAAACATCATCCATGGAGGAACTATGTCGAAAAAACTACTGCAGCTGCACTTTGCCTTTAATGGCCCCTTCGGCAGCGAGATGTCCCGCCAGCTCGTGGAGCTGGCCGAGTCTATCAATCAGGAACCGGGGTTTATCTGGAAGGTCTGGACGGAAAGCGAAAAGAATCAGGAGGCGGGCGGGATCTATCTTTTTGCGAATGAAGAAACCGCGCTCGCTTATCTCAGCAAGCATACCGCACGCCTGAAATCTCTCGGCGTGGATGACGTTATCTGCAAAATCTTCGACGTCAACGAGCCGCTCACCGTCTTGAACCACGGTCATCTGTAATAGCCACTCGCATCCGTACCGAGTCCCCCGGGTTGCGGCTGACGCCTTACCCGGGCTACTTTCCCGCAGACAGCCGTGAAACGGTAGCCCGGCTAAGCGCAGCGCAAACCGGGTGAAAACTCCGGGTTGCGGCTGACGCCTTACCCGGGCTACTTTCCCGCAGACAGCTGTGAAACGGTAGCCCGGCTAAGCGCAGCGCGAGCCGGGTGAAAACCCCGGGTCGCGGCTAACGCCTTACCCGGGCAACATAACTCATGCTATCCCTGACTAAACTGGCGGAACAGCGCCTTCCCTTTCAGCAGACGCAGCCCCAGCCAGCCGCCGCACAGCGAGAGCAGTATCGCCCCGCAGAGCGGCAGCATCACCCATAGCCGCCAGTCCGGAGACCACGGGAAGTCAAAGATTTTGCTTTGCAGCAGCGCCAGCGCCACCTCAGCGCCAATCGCCGCCACCACGCCGGACACCACGCCCAGCAGGGCGAACTCCGCCCACAGCGTGGTGCGCAGCAGCGCCTTTCCGGCTCCCAGCGTGCGCCAGACCACCAGCTCCTGATAACGCTGGCGCATTCCGACCTGCACCTGCGCCAGCAGCAGCAAAACGCCGCAGGCGGTGACCAAAATCACCATCACCTCAAGAGCGCGGCTTACCTGAATCAGCACCTGGCCAATCTGCTGCAAAATCGCGCCAATATCCAGCAGGCTGACGGTGGGGAATTCGCGGTTGAGCTGCGTTAGCATCCCGTTGCCGTTATCCCAGCGGAAACTGGTGAGCCAGCTTTGCGGCTGCCCGTCGAGCGCCCCCTGCGGAAAGATAAAGAAGAAGTTTGGCCGCAGGCTCTCCCAGTCAACTTTGCGCACGCTGGTCACCTTCGCGCTAAACTCCTGAGTATCCCCGGTAAAGGTCACGCTATCGCCGAGCTTGACGCCCAGCCGCTGCGCCAGCCCCTCTTCAATCGAGACCTCGCCCGCTTTCGGCGGCCAGCTTCCGGCCACCAGCGGATTATGATCCGGCCGCTCGCGGCTCCAGGTGAGGTTAAGCTCGCGGTTCAGGGCTTCATCTTTATTGCCTTCCGTCGCCTGACCGTTGATTTGCGTCAGGCGGGCGCGCACGATGGGATAGAACTCAGTGGCGCGGGTCTGATGTTCGGCAAGGAAGGTTTTCACCGGCACCACCTGCTCCGGCGCGATATTGATCAGAAAGTAGTTAGGACTTTCCGGCGGCAGCTGCTGCTGCCAGCGATCGAGCAGATCGCCGCGCAGCACCAGCAGCAGGGCCAGCAGCATAAACGACAACGAAAAGGCCGCCAGCTGGCTCAGGGTAGACCACGGCTGGCGCAGCAGACGATTCACGGCCAGACGCAGCGGCAGCGCTTTTAACGTCAAACGCTTCAGCAGCCACAGAACGCCCCATCCCGCCAGGCCGCACACCAGCGCCAGCACCACGGCGCCCGCCAGCACCGCCCATAGCAGAGGGCTGCCGCCCATCAGCAGCGCCAGCAGCGCCACCACGACCAAGCACACCACGGGAACATAGAACTTGAGCGGCCAGACGTTAGCGACGACATCCTGGCGCAGTACCCGCAGCGGCAGCGTCGCCAGTAGCAGTCGATAGGGTCGCAGCCCGACCAGCAGGGAAATCACCACCATCGCGCCGATCGCCCACAGCCACGGCCAGCCGCTCGCCGCCGGCAGCGCCGCCGGGAGCACCGGCTTAAGCATCACCAGCAGAATATTTTCCAGCCCGACGCCCATCGCCCCGCCGGCAACCACCGCCATCGCCAGCAGCATCAGCCACTGGCCGACAATCAGCTTGCGCAGCTGCGCCCGCCCGGCGCCGAGGGTTTTGAGGATCGCCACCAGATCGTAACGACTGCGGCAGTAATGGCTCATCGCCACCGCCACCGCGGCGACCGCCAACAGCAGCGTTAACAACGCCGACAGCAGCAAAAACTGCTGCGAGCGCTCCAGCGATTTACCCAGCGCGCTGTCGTCCTGCTCCAGGCCGATCCAGCGGTGTTCAGGCCCCAGCTTCGGCAACAGCCACTTTTCGTAGTCCGCCAGCTGCTGTGGGGTACCGGCGAACTTATAGCGCCAGGAAACGCGGCTGCCTGGCTGTACCGCGCCGGTTTTCGCCACGTCGGCGGTGTTCATCATTAGCCGCGGCGCCATCTGGAAGGGGTTAAATCCGGCATCCGGCTCCTGTATCACCTCCCCGGCAATGCGCAGCGTGGCGTCGCCCACGTCGATGGTGTCGCCGGTTTTCAGATTCAGCAGCGCCATTAATCGCGGCGCCAACAGCACGGTGCCGGCGTGCGGCTTCAGCCCCGGCGGCTGGGTCTGCAGCTGACCATACAACGGATAACTATCGTCAACCGCTTTGACGTCCGCCAGTTGCGGCGTATCGCCGGAAAAGGTCATGGTGGCGAAGCCCAGCTGTTCGCCGACGGTTAAGCCAAGACGGCGCGCTTCGTCAATCCATGCGCCAGGGACTTCGCGCGAGCTACGCAGCGTACGGTCGCCGGCCATAAATTCCCGGCTCTGCTGACTGAGTCCTTTCTCCATGCGGTCGCTTATCGAGCCCAGCGCCAGCACGCAGGCCACCGCCAGGCTTAGCGCCAGCCAGACGATCAGCAGCGACGGCGAGCGCCATTCGCGCCAGAACCAGCGGGCGATCATGCTTCCTCCCGCAGCTGGCCATCTACCAGCCGCAGCCGCCGGTCGCAGCGCGCCGCCAGCAGCAGGTCGTGGGTCACCAGAATCAGCGTAGTGCCGTGCTCGCGGTTCAGCGAGAACAGCAGGTCGGCGATTTTATCCCCGGTGTGGCGGTCGAGGTTGCCGGTGGGTTCATCGGCGAACAGCAGCTCCGGGCGGCCGTTAAACGCGCGCGCCAGCGCGACCCGCTGCTGCTCGCCGCCGGAGAGCTGTACCGGCAGGTGATGCAGGCGTTTGCCCAGCCCCAACTGCTCCAGCAGTGCCCGGGCGCTGCCGCGGCTCTGGCTGTCGCTTTCACCGCGCAACAGCGCCGGAAGCTCGACGTTTTCCAGCGCATTGAGGGTGGGTATCAGCATAAAGGATTGAAACACAAAGCCGACGTGCTTTGCGCGCAGCTTCGCCCGCGCCTCTTCGTCCATCTGATGCAGCGGCTTGCCGAGCAGCGAGACTTCTCCACTGCTGCCGTCGTCCAGACCGGCGAGGATCGCCAGCAGCGTCGACTTACCGGAACCCGACTCGCCAATCAGGGCGATGGTTTGCCCTTGTTTGACAACCAGCTCAACTCCGGTAAGGATGGAAAGCTGATGCTCACCCTGACCGACGGATTTCTTAAGATGATGAACTTCAAGTATGTTTTCCGCTGGCATTTGCCTTTCCTGTTTCTGGTCCTGTTTACCTGCCGCGCGATGGCGGCCGACACGCTGTTGGTTCTCGGCGACAGTCTGAGCGCCGGTTATCGCATGGCGGGCAATACCGCCTGGCCTGCGCTGCTTAACGATAAGTGGCAGACCAAAACGCCGGTGGTTAACGCCAGCATCAGCGGCGATACCTCGCAGCAGGGGCTGGCAAGGTTGCCGGCCCTGCTTAAGCAGCATCAGCCGCGCTGGGTGCTGGTGGAGCTCGGCGGTAACGACGGACTGCGCGGTTTCCCCCCGCAGCAGACGGAACAGACGCTGCGCACTATTATTGAGCATATCAAAGCGGCGAACGCCCAGCCGCTGCTGATGCAAATTCGCCTGCCCGCCAACTATGGCCGCCGTTATAATGAAGCCTTTAGCGCAATCTACCCGGCACTGGCCAAAGAGTTTGATATTCCTCTGCTGCCCTTTTTTATGGAAGAGGTTTATCTGAAACCGCAGTGGATGCAGGACGATGGAATTCATCCTAATCGCGACGCCCAGCCGTTTATCGCCGACTGGATGGCGACGCGTTTGGCTCCCTTAGTTAATCATGACTCCTGATAACAGCGAGTCATTCGCAGGTAAAGTTATGCAAAAATCGGTTTTAGTTACAGGATGTTCCAGCGGAATTGGTCTTGAAAGCGCCCTTGATTTAAAGCGCCAGGGCTTTAACGTGCTGGCCGCCTGCCGCAAAGCGGAAGATGTCGCGCGGATGCAGGAGCTGGGGCTGACCGGTGTTATGTTGGATCTTGACGATCCGCAGAGCGTTGAGCGCGCCGCCGCCGAGGTGATTGCCCTGACCGACAACCGCCTGTACGGCCTGTTTAACAACGCGGGCTACGGCGTCTACGGCCCGTTGCCGACCATCAGCCGCCAGCAGATGGAGCAGCAGTTTTCCGCTAACTTTTTCGGCGCCCATCAGCTAACGATGCTGCTGCTTCCAGCCATGGAGCCGCACGGCGAGGGGCGTATCGTGATGACCTCATCGGTGATGGGAATCATCTCCAGCCCCGGCCGCGGCGCCTATGCGGCGAGTAAATACGCGCTGGAGGCCTGGTCCGATGCGCTGCGCATGGAGCTGCGTCACAGCGGGATCAAGGTCAGCCTGATTGAACCGGGCCCCATCCGCACCCGTTTCACCAACAACGTCAATCAGACCCAGGCCGACAAGCCGGTGGAAAATCCCGGTATCGCCGCCCGCTTTACTCTCGGGCCGGAAGCGGTGGTGGAAAAAGTGCGCCATGCTTTTGTCAGCGATAAACCGAAACTGCGCTATCCGGTAACCCTGGTGACGCACGCGGTCGCCCTGCTTAAGCGGCTGCTGCCGACCCGCGCGATGGACAAAATTATCCAGGGCTGAGTTGAAGCACCTGCCGCCGTCCCCATATATCTATACAAATATCGATTAAAGAGACTTGCTCATGTCCGCACAGAATATCGTCAATATTACCGAAGCTAACCTACACCAGACGCTGCAGCAGTCCGCTGCGACGCCGGTACTGTTCTATTTCTGGTCCGCGCGCAGCCAACATTGCGAGCAGCTAACGCCTGTGCTGGAGAGCCTGGCCGCCCAGTACAACGGCCTGTTTACCCTCGCTAAAGTCGACTGCGACGCCGAACAGATGCTGGCTTCACAGTTTGGCCTGCGCGCTATCCCTACGGTTTACCTGTTCCAGAACGGTCAGCCGGTCGACGGATTCGAAGGCCCGCAGCCAGAAGAAGCGGTTCGCGCGCTGCTGGATAAGTTCCTGCCGCGCGAAGAGGAGCTCAAGGCGCAGCAGGCGCTGGCGCTGATGGAGGAAGAGAACTACGCCGAAGCCCTGCCGCTGCTGAAAGATGCCTGGCAGCTGTCGAACCAGGAGAGCCAGATTGGCCTGCTGCTGGCGGAAACGCTGATTGCCCTGCACCGTTCCGATGAGGCGGAAACCGTACTGAAAACCGTGCCGCTGCAGGATCAGGATACCCGCTATCAGGGGCTGGTGGCGCAAATCGAGCTGCTGAAAAAAGCCGCCGACACGCCGGAAATTCAGCAGCTGCAGCAGCAGGTTGAGCTGAACCCGCAAGACGCGGCGCTGGCCTCCCAGCTGGCATTACAGCTGCATCAGGTAGGGCGTAACGAAGAGGCGCTGGCGCTGCTATTCAGCCATCTACAAAAAGATTTAGGCGCCGGAAACGGCGAAGTGCGCAAAATGCTCCAGGAGATCCTCTCCGCGCTGGGCACCGGCGACGCGCTGGCCGCGAAGTACCGCCGCCAGCTCTACTCTTTGCTTTATTAATCGTAAAGCCCCCGGCTCGCGCTGCGCTAAGCCGGGCTACAGACTGGATGATCTTGTCGCCCGGGTAAGGCGTTTACGCCGCAACCCGGGGAACGCTTACGCGCGTTTTTTCAGCTGCGTCACCACCAGCTGATGGCGGGCGTTAAAGAACTTCAGGTAGGTCAGATACCCGGCGATAATCGTTGACAGGCTGGCGGTAGAGAGCAGCATAAACGTCACCATAATCTGGTACTTAATCGCTTTTACTGGATCAATCCCGGCGAAAATCAGCCCCGACATCATCCCCGGCAGGCTCACCAGCCCTACCGTTTTCGCTGAATCCACTGTCGGGATCAGCGCGGCGCGAATGCTATCGCGGATCAGCCTCGCGGAAGCCATCTTCGGCGTTGCGCCCAGGCTCAGCTTCTCCTGAATCTGCTGCTGCTCGCTGCTAAACCGCTGCCCCATATTGTTGTAGCACAGCCCGACCGCCACCATCGCGTTGCCTGCCACCATCCCGGCGATCGGAATGACCTGCATCGGCACAAACGCAATCGACCCGGAAAAAACCAGCACCGCCAGAGTTAACCCGGCGCCGGTGGTTATCGCGATAAACGAAGAAACAAAGGCTTTGTCGATATATTTGCTGCGCTTTTTCGCATTCCACGCCGCGTTAAAGCAGATAAACAGCACCATCAGCAGCGTCAGCACGGCGTGATTAACGTTAAAGATATATTTCAGCACGTAGCCGACGATAATCAGCTGTACAATCGCCCGACAAATGCTCCAGATAATATCTTTTTCCAGCGCCAGCTTTTCCCGGTAGCTAACCACAATCGCCACCAGCACCAGAACCATCGAGAGCGCCAACGACTCGTTGGTAATATTATGCCCGTTCATTTTTTTGCTCCTCCTGCGCTTTGCCGCCGGCAGGCTGGAGCGTAATCACTTCATCCGCATGGGCAATTTCATTGCTATCGTGAGTCACCCACAGAACGGCGATATTTTTTTCGCTCGCATAGCGGTGAATAATCTCATTCACATTTTTTTTATTGCTCTCGTCCAGCGCGCTGGTTATTTCATCAAGCAGCAGCACCTGCGGTAAAAACTGCAGATTGCGAATCAACGAAACGCGCTGCTTTTCCCCGCCTGACAGCTCGTTAATGGATTTTTCCAGCGTATTTTTCGCCAGACCGAAGCGGGCAAGATCGGCAACCAGCGCCTTAGGATCCGGCTGTTTTTGACGGATCTGCCACGGGAAGACCAGGTTGTCATACACCGAATCACCGAACAGCGCCGGGGTTTGCGCGCAGTAGGAAACCTGCTGGCGATAGGTTTCCGGCGTTAAGTCATTAATATCTTTACCGGCGAAGAAAATGCTTCCCGCGGTGGGGCTTTGCAGCGAAGCGATTATTTTTAATAACGTGCTTTTTCCACAGCCGGAAGGTCCGGTAATCAGCTTAAATTCCCCTGCTCTGAGCTGAAAACTAATCTCATTAAGGATGGTCACCCCATCGGCCTTAAAGCCCACGTTCTCCAGGCGCAAAATAGCGTTACTTTCGGTCATTATTATTCCCAGTTTTTCGACAACGCCTCTAGTTTACTCCACTTTTCTTTCACCCGGATGCGCGGAAAGATATACTCTGGTTAAACGCGCGCCACTCTCCCGGCGCATCAACAGGCAACAAGACAGGAGGTTTTTGATGCTGATTTTTATCCCCATTCTTATTTTCGTCGCGCTGGTTATCGTCGGAGCGGCGGTAAAAATCGTTCCTCAGGGCTACCAGTGGACGGTAGAGCGCTTTGGCCGCTATACGCAAACGCTGCAGCCGGGTATGAGCCTGGTGGTGCCCTTTATGGATCGTATCGGGCGCAAAATTAATATGATGGAGCAGGTGCTCGATATCCCCTCGCAGGAAGTCATCTCCCGCGATAATGCCAACGTCACCATTGATGCGGTGTGTTTTATTCAGGTCATCGACGCGCCGAAGGCCGCTTACGAAGTCAGCAACCTCGAGCTGGCGATCATCAACCTGACCATGACCAACATTCGTACCGTGCTGGGCTCGATGGAGCTGGACGAAATGCTCTCCCAGCGCGACAGCATCAACACCCGTCTGCTGCATATTGTCGATGAAGCGACCAACCCGTGGGGCATCAAAATCACCCGCGTTGAGATCCGCGACGTACGCCCGCCGGCTGAGCTTATCGCCTCAATGAACGCCCAGATGAAAGCCGAGCGGACGAAGCGCGCCTATATTCTCGAGGCTGAAGGGATACGTCAGGCGGAAATTTTAAAAGCCGAGGGCGAGAAGCAGTCGCAGATCCTCAAAGCCGAAGGCGAGCGTCAGTCGGCGTTTTTACAGGCAGAGGCGCGCGAACGTTCCGCGGAAGCCGAAGCGCGCGCTACGCAGATGGTCTCATCCGCTATCGCCTCCGGCGACATTCAGGCCATCAACTACTTTGTCGCGCAGAAATATACCGATGCGCTGCAGCAAATTGGCGCGGCCAACAACAGTAAAGTGGTGCTGATGCCGCTCGACGCCAGCAGCCTGATGGGCTCTATCGCCGGGATCGGCGAGCTGCTTAAAGAAGGCGCTGGCGCGCAGAAAAAATCATGATCGCGCTAATTCTCGCCCACCCGCATATTTTCTGGCTCAGCCTCGGCGGACTGCTGCTGGCGGCGGAAATGCTCGGCGGCAACGGTTATCTGCTGTGGAGCGGCATTGCCGGCGTCGTGACCGGGCTGCTGGTCTGGATGCTGCCGTTGAGCTGGGAGTGGCAGGGCGCGCTGTTCGCCGTGCTGACCCTGCTGGCGGCCTGGCTATGGTCGCGCTGGCTGCGTAACCGCGTTAAGCGCCAGAAGCCGGCGGACGCTCAGCTTAATCAGCGCGGGCAACAGCTGCTTGGCCGCCGCTTTACGCTGGAAACGGCGCTGGTTAACGGCCGCGGACACGTCCGCGTGGGCGACAGTTCATGGCCGGTCATTGCCGATGACGACCTCGCTGCGGGCAGCAAGGTTGAAGTGGTCGCCATCGAAGGCATAACCCTACATATAAGAGTCGTATCGCAATAATCACGCCACAGGACATCCGTCATGGTCAGGAAGACAACGTTTACCCTTTCGCTCTGCGCCCTGCTCGCGTCAGCCGCTCAGGCATTTGCTTCTGCTGATATCGAAGATTGCTCGTGGAGCGACCCGCTATGCCTGTTAAAAGGCGAACCTGTACTGACGCCGGGAAATGACTCGCGCGACAACTTGCTGCGCCTGCTGAGCGAAGCGAAATCTTTCGCCCTGCCCGTTCAGGCCATTCCCGCTGATGTCAGCCGTACCCGCGATGTTTACTTCGCCTGGCATCCTGAGTGGGATAGCGCGCCGCCGCCCTCCGCGCCGCCGGCGCAACGCGAAGATGAAACCTTCATTCAACAAATGACGGCGCTGAATATCGACCCCGCGCAGGTCATGCCAGCCAATTCGGCTGAACGGCTGGGAACATCCGACTATGAACTGGAAAACCGCTTTGTCAGCAACACCCTTGCCGCCGTCAGCCAGTTCAACGCCGCCCTGCTCGCCGCGCCCTCTCTAACTCCGCAGCAGCGTCATGACCTGGCGCTGGCGCGGTTGAAACTGTTTTATGGCGCCAATATCACCGCCGTCGCTGATATCCTCAATAGCTTCCCGGCAGATGCGGACGCCGACTTATTCGCTTATTACCTTTCCGGCATCGCCCACTTCTATGGCGGCAATTACACCGCCGCGACCCACGATTTCACCCTGTTGCTGGAGAGTCAGCAGCCCTGGCTGACCGAGACCGTGCAATATATGCTGATGCGCACGGCGCTCAACAAAAGTAGCCAGAACAGCGTCGGACAGTATGGCGATTTTGATATTGCACGCATCAATCGTGATGATGCCGCACAGGCGCAAAAAGAAGCACAAACCTATTTGCAACGCTGGCCCGCAGGGCTTTATGCCGACTCCGCGCGCAATATGCTGCGCCGCATTAACTGGTATCTCCAGGCGTGGCCTCAGTTGGCCGGACTCTATGAGCAGGCCTTCCGGCAGGCTGCCGACGCCGGGAAACTGCGTAGACTGGTGAGTGAATATGATAATGTCTTCGGCATGCCGTTCTACGCGCAACCCGTTCTGGCAGCATTCCCGGACGCCCCTCAGGTCAGCTATGTCGAGCTTCTCCGCGCCCTGCGCCTGAATGCTGATAATAAGCCAACCTTAACCCAGGCACAGCTTGACGCCAGCAAAGCGGCGTTTGAGAAGAGCGGAAATCTGCCGCTGTGGCGCGACCTGCAGCTGCAGCTGTGGAACGCGACGGGCAACGATGCCGCCATCCTGCAGGCTGTCACGCCGGCGAAAACGCTGCCGTCGAATGATATTCTCGCCTTCAGCGAACAGGTCCTCTACGGCGAAGCGCTAATGGGACAAACACAGTGGCCCGCGGCGCGCGATTTTTGGCGGCAGCTGCTACAACTTAGCCAAAACCCCGAGCAACAGCAGTATATCCAGGCAAAACTGGCGGCAACGCTGGTCTACAGCGGTAACGCAGCGGCTATCTTTGCCGCCGATAGCCCGGTGACCAATCTACGCTTTCGCTCCCGAGTGCTGAAAACCCAGGCCTCGCCTGAACTGCTACGCCAACAGGCGGCCAACGGTCCCAATAACGAAGAACGTACTATCGCTCTGCATACGCTGCTGGTGCGGGACCTCACGGAAAGTCGTTTCAGCGACTGGCTGAACGACAAAAAGCTCGCCACCGCCATTACCCAGCCGGTAATCAGCGAGGCCTTTAACGACGTCAACCTTAGCAGCTTCGACTGGGATGGCGAGGCGACCGAAGCCGGTTATGCCTGCCGCAGCCTGGATGACACCGTCAACGTGCTCAGTAAAAACGCCGACGACGCCCATGCGCTTAACTGCCTGGGCGAGTTCTTCCGCACCACGCAGACGCATGTTGATCTGTGGAAAGACCAATCCGGCAACGACATGCTTGAGGCCGCCATCAACCGCCAGCAGCCTCTGGGACAGTACGATCGCCAACGCTATTACCAGCAGATTATCACCTCGCCGAAAGCGGAGCCGGAAGATAAAAGCTATGCGCTCTATCGGGCGATTCTCTGTTACGCCCCCTCCGGCAGCAACGAATGTGGCGGCGAAGATGTCGAAAAGCTGCAGCGTAAGGGCTGGTTCACGCAGTTGAAAACGCAGTATCCGGGAAGCCCGTGGGCGCAAAAACTCAAATATTACTGGTAATCGCGCTGCTGTCCGGGTCAGCGCAGGCGGCGGAGCACGTGGATGCGCGCCAGCATTCCGCCTTCTGGCTGTGGTCCGGGGTAAAAGCCAGCAACGATCTGCAGAACGCCCAGACGGTGTATCTGCATCAGGGCGAGGTGCTGACGCGTTCGGGCGAGGTCATATTCCAGCGCCTCGGCCTGCCGGTCAGCCGCCTGACGTTTCCCGCAATCTGGCTTACCGTCCGGTTTACCACACTTGATGTGCCGCAGACGATTGTGCCGCGGATCGTACGCCTGATGCAGCGTTGGCGGGCGGCTGGCAATCAGGTGGTTGGTCTGCAGGTTGATTTTGACGCAGCCACATATCAGCTCGTCGACTACGCCCAGTTTTTGCAACAGCTACGCCAGCAACTGCCGCCAGAGTTCGCGCTAGGGGTAACGGGCCTGCTGGACTGGGCTAAAACCGGCGATATTGCCACCCTGAACGCGCTTGCGGTTGATGAACTGGTGGTGCAAAGCTATCAAGGACGCCACACGGTGGCGAATTATCAGGTCTATCTCCCCGCGCTCAGCCGGCTGCGTATCCCGTTCAAACTCGGGCTGGTGCAAAACGGCAGTCGCGATCGGCAGGCGGAAATGCAGCTGAATGACTCTCCCTACTACCGCGGCACGGTGGTCTTTATGCTCAATCCGGCGCGGCGTTAAGCCTGCGCCTTGCGGTGACAGCAGCCCGAGAGATTATCGATGATCGGGCAATCCGCGCTGTCATCGCCGGGGCAGGAGTCCGCCAGCGCCAGCAGATGCGCGCGCATGCCCTGCAGCTCGCTGATATGGCGCTCAATGTCCGCCACTTTCTCCAGCGTCCGGCGTTTCACGTCGGCGCTGTGCCGCGACGGATCGTTAAACAGAAATATCAGCTCACGGCACTCTTCCAGATTAAACCCCACCTGGCGCGCCTGGCGCAGCAGAGTCAGTTCATCCAGATGCTGCTGGCTGTAGCTGCGGTAACCGTTTTCGCTGCGCAGCGGCGGCGTCACCAGCCCTTTCTCTTCGTAAAAACGGATCGCTTTACTGGTTAAGCCGGTTTTTTTCGCCACATCGCTAATATTCATCTTTCCCCCTTGACCTTCCCCTTGCTGGAAGGTTTAACCTTGCTAATACTCGATGAAAGAGTGTGTTCGGTCAATCATTAACCGGAAATTATTCAGGAGTTATTTATGTCTAACACTATCGACCTTGCGCTGGATGGCCTCTCCTGCGGCCACTGCGTTAAACGGGTAAAAGAGAGCCTGGAACAACGTCCCGACGTTGAGCAGGCGGAAGTGACCGTTACCGAAGCTCACGTGACGGGCAGCGCCAGCGCGGAAGCGCTGATTGAGACCATTAAACAGGCCGGATACGGCGCGGAGCTCAGCCACCCAAAGGCTAAACCGCTGGCAGAATCATCAATCCCGCCGGAAGCACTGACAGCGGCCACCTCTGAGCTTCCGGCAGCCCGTGACGAAGATGACAGCCAGCAGCTGTTGATCAACGGCATGAGCTGCGCCAGTTGCGTATCCCGGGTTCAAAACGCGCTCGCCGCGGTGCCGGGCGTCTCACAGGCGCGGGTTAACCTGGCGGAACGCACTGCGCTGGTGATGGGCAGCGCGTCCGCCGCAGAATTAGTCCAGGCCGTAGAGAAAGCGGGCTATGGCGCGGAAGCCATCGAAGATGACCTCGAACGCCGCGAGCGCCAGCAGGAAACCGCCGTCGCCACCGTGAAGCGCTTCCGCTGGCAGGCTATCGTCGCCCTGCTGGTCGGTATCCCGGTGATGGGTTGGGGGATGATCGGCGACAACATGATGGTCAGCGATGATAACCGCTCCCTGTGGCTGGCTATCGGGGTTGTCACGCTGGCGGTGATGGTCTTTGCCGGCGGCCATTTCTACCGCAGCGCGTGGAAAAGCCTGAAAAACGGCACCGCGACGATGGATACGCTGGTGGCGCTGGGTACCGGCGTCGCCTGGCTCTATTCAATGAGCGTCAACCTGTGGCCGCAGTGGTTTCCGATGGAAGCGCGCCACCTCTATTATGAAGCCAGCGCGATGATTATCGGTCTGATTAACCTCGGCCATATGCTGGAAGCCCGCGCGCGTCAGCGCTCTTCGAAAGCGCTGGAAAAACTACTCGATTTAACCCCGCCGTCAGCGCGGGTGGTCACCGACGAAGGCGAAAAAGATCTGCCGCTGGCGGAGGTTCAGGCGGGAATGACCCTGCGCCTGACCACCGGCGATCGCGTACCGGTCGATGGCGTCATTAGCCAGGGCGAAGCCTGGTTCGACGAAGCGATGCTCACCGGCGAGCCGGTACCGCAGCAAAAAGGCGACGGTGACGCCGTTCATGCCGGGACCGTGGTGCAGGACGGCAGCGTACTGTTTACCGCCAGCGCCGTCGGCAGTCAAACCACGCTGGCGCGCATTATCCGCATGGTGCGCCAGGCGCAAAGCAGTAAACCGGAAATCGGCCAATTGGCGGACAAAATCTCTGCCGTGTTCGTCCCGGCGGTCGTGGCGATAGCCCTGTTCAGCGCCGCGATCTGGTACTTTTTTGGCCCGGCGCCGCAAATTGTCTATACCCTGGTGATCGCCACCACGGTGCTGATTATCGCCTGTCCGTGCGCCCTGGGGCTGGCGACGCCGATGTCGATTATCTCCGGCGTGGGTCGCGCGGCGGAATACGGCGTACTGGTACGCGACGCCGATGCGCTACAGCGCGCCAGCACCCTCGATACGCTGGTCTTCGATAAAACCGGTACCCTCACCGAGGGTAAACCGCAGGTGGTGGCGATAAAAACCTTTACCGCTATGGATGAATCCACCGCTCTGCGTCTGGCGGCCTCTCTGGAGCAAGGTTCCAGCCACCCGCTGGCGCGCGCCATCCTCGACAAAGCCGCAGACCAACGCCTGCCTGCGGTAGATAATTTCCGCACGCTGCGCGGGCTGGGCGTTAGCGGCGAAGCCGAAGGCCGCCGTCTTCTGCTCGGCAACCAGGCGCTGCTGACTGAGCACAAGATTGCAACGGCTGAAATAGAAGACGACATGACCGCCCAGGCGTCACAGGGTGCGACGCCGGTACTGCTGGCGGTGGATGGTCAGGCGGCGGCGCTGTTCGCCATCCGCGATCCGCTGCGCGAAGATAGCGTGGCGGCATTAGCCAGGCTGCACCGCCAGGGCTATCGGCTGGTGATGCTGACTGGAGATAACCCCACCACCGCCAACGCTATCGCCAAAGAGGCGGGCATTGATGAGGTGATTGCCGGGGTGCTGCCGGACGGTAAAGCCGATGCGATTAAGCGCCTGCAAAGCCAGGGGCACCAGGTAGCGATGATCGGCGACGGTATCAACGATGCGCCCGCGCTGGCGCAGGCCGATGTGGGCATCGCCATGGGCGGCGGCAGCGATGTCGCCATTGAGACGGCAGCTATCACCCTGATGCGCCATAGCCTGAACGGCGTCGCCGATGCGCTGGACATCGCCAAAGCCACGCTGCGTAATATGAAGCAGAACCTGCTGGGGGCATTTATTTATAACTCGCTGGGCATTCCGATTGCCGCCGGGATCCTGTGGCCGCTGACCGGAACGCTGCTCAACCCGGTGGTGGCGGGCGCGGCCATGGCGCTCTCTTCAATTACCGTCGTGAGCAACGCCAACCGTCTGCTGCGCTTTAAGCCGAAAGAGTAGATGTTGTATCCCATACGCGCTAGCATGAAGCCTTCACTTCATGGAGCACGTATGGGCCTGTTAAACCGAATAAAAATGCTGTGGCAAGCCGCCGTCGGCTCGTCTTATTCCTGGCCCGCGCTGGATATCACCCTCCCCGGCGAGCGCTATCTGCACCTGGTCGGCAGTATTCATATGGGCACCCGCGACATGTCGCCGCCGCCCGCCCGGCTGTTAAAAAAGATCCGCCAGGCCGATGCGCTGATTGTGGAAGCGGATATTAGCGGCAGCGAAACGCCATTCAGCAACCTCCCCTCCTGTCCCCCGCTGGCGGAACGCCTGAGCCCATCCCAGCTTGCTGAACTGCAAGATCGTGCGGGAGAAATGGGGCTGTCCATCGCGCTGTTCGACAGCCAGCCGCTGTGGCAGGTGGCGATGGTATTGCAGGCGACTCAGGCGCAAAAACTGGGACTCAGGGCGGATTACGGCATTGATTATCAGCTATTGATGGCGGCGCGCGAGAGCCATATCCGCGTGATGGAGCTGGAGGGGGCCGATAGCCAGATAGCGCTGCTGCGGGATCTGCCCGACGGCGGCCTGGCGCTGCTGGAGGATACCCTCACCCACTGGCGCACGAATGCGCGTCTGCTACAGGTGATGATCGGCTGGTGGCTGGAGCAGCCGCCGTCAACGGGCGCAACCTCGCTGCCAACCACCTTTAGCCAGTCGCTATATGATGTGCTGATGCACCAGCGCAACCTCGCCTGGCGCGAAACGCTGCTGGCGCTGCCGCCAGGGCGCTACGTGGTTGCCGTCGGGGCGCTACATTTATACGGGGAAGGGAATCTGCCGGATATGCTGACGTAAAAAAATGGCCAATATTGCTATTGGCCCGTCAAAGAGGAATTTCATCATTATTATTATTCCGGGGTTCGCGCCCCGGATCGTCTGATTGTCGCTCAAAGTGACCATCACTGCCAACACTATTGCGCAAGATGATACTATTTTTTAGACAGCCGTCGGGCGTATGCTTATGCCACGTTAAATCGGTTGGTAAGAAGGATAACGATGACTCCCGCCGTAAAATTACTCGAAAAAAACAAAATAACTTTTCAGATCCACAGCTACGATCACGATCCGCACGAAACCAATTTTGGCGATGAGGTGGTGCGTAAGCTGGGGCTCAACGCCGAGCAGGTCTATAAAACGCTGCTGGTCGCCGTTAACGGCGACATGAAGCATTTGGCCGTCGCGGTTACGCCAGTAGCGGGTCAACTGGATTTGAAAAAGGTGGCGAAGGCTTTAGGCGCTAAGAAAGTCGATATGGCAGACCCGATGGTCGCACAGCGGGTCACCGGTTATCTGGTGGGCGGTATCAGCCCGCTCGGGCAGAAAAAACGTCTGCCGACGGTGATAGATGCGCCGGCCCAGGCGTTCGCCACCATTTTTATTTCCGGCGGCAAACGTGGCCTGGATATTGAACTGGCAGCCAGCGATCTGGCGAAGATCCTTGCAGCGAAATTCGCCGATATCGCGCGGCGCGATTAATTGACGGTTTTTCGTCAGAGGACACTCCCGGAGGCGGCGCTGACGCGCCTTGTCCGGGCTACCAAATCCACAACCGCTTAGACCTGTAGCCCCGGTAAGCGCAGCGCCACCGGGGAGTCGCTCGGACGTTACTGCCAGCTCACCTCGCCTTTCGGCTCATAGGCCGCCGCGTCCAGCGGTGAGTTTTTCTGGATATACTCTTTCAGCACTTCGGCATCGATAAAGCCGGTATTCACATAGCCGGGCCTGGTATCGATATGCGGGTAGCCGTCGCCGCCGGTGGCGTTAAAGCTCAGGGTCGCCATACGGTAAGTCTTCGCCGGATCCACCGGTTCGCCTTTGATGGTCAAATTGTTAAGCTTGCCGTCTTTGGCCACAAAACCGACGTTGGCAAACTGCGGATAGGCGCCGGAGTCGGGCTTCATCTGCGCCACTGCGGTCAGATACTCCGTCACTTCCTTACCGCTCATATCGACATACACCAGCACGTTGCCGAAAGGTTGTACCTTCATCACGTCTTTATAGGTGATATCGCCCGCTTCAATCGAGTCACGTATCCCGCCGCCGCTCATCACCGCGAAATCAGCATTGCTCCGCGCCATCTGCGCCGCCAGCAGTAGACGTCCCATATTGGTTTGCACAAAACGCACTTTGCTGCGATCGCCCTCCAGATGCGCGTTCACGCTACCGATTTTCACCTGCAGCTGCGCTTTGCCTTTATTCTGGTACGGCGTCAGCAGAGAGAGCATCTGCGGGCTTTCGGCGATTTGCGGCGTATAAAGCACGCGCTCGCTCTCGCCGTTGTCGTAAGTGACCTTTTTCTTCAGGTTGACCGGGATCAGCTGATAGTGCACCAGCTTCATTTCACCGTTGCGGAATTCAAAGTCGGCGCGGCCTACATATTTACCCCATTCATGTGCCTGCACGATCCAGATACCGTTCTGCTTGTCCGGCGCGCACGGACTGCCCGGGACATAATCCACCTGCTTTTTATTCTCCGACGCCATGCATACCGGATCCTGCGAGTGACCGCCAACGATCATCGCCAGCGCCCCCGTCGGCAGGCTGCGCGCCATCTCAACGTCGCCAGGCGCATTAGAGCCGTGGGCGCCGTTGTCATAATGTCCCATATGGGTAGTGGCCAGAATCACATCCGGTTTTTCGTTCTGCTGCAGTTCCTGGATAACCAGTTTGGCCTCTTCCGCCGGCTTACGGAACTCGATATCGGTAAAGAACTCGGGATTGCCAATCTTAGCCGTATCGTCGGTCGTCAGGCCGATAACCGCAATATTCAGTCCGCCGCGCTTGAACAGCGCCCACGGCTTGAACAAACGTTCACCGGTGCTTTTCTGGTAAATATTGGCGGAGAGGAACGGGAACTTCGCCCATTTTTCTTGCTGACGCAGTACGCTAAGGGGATTATCAAACTCGTGATTACCGACTGCCATCGCATCATAGCCAATCAGGTTCATCCCGCGAAAATCGGGTTCCGCGTCCTGCAAGTCGGATTCCGGCACGCCAGTGTTGATATCACCGCCGGATAACAACAGCACGCTGCCGCCCTCGGCCGCCACCTCTTTGCGAATGCCGTCCACCAGCGTTTTTTGTGCTGACAGCCCGTATTCGCCATAGTCGCTGCGCCAGAAGTGGCCATGATGATCGTTCGTATGCAGGATGGTAATTTTATAGGTTTTATCCTGCTCATAAGCCTGAGCAGACAGGCTCCCCAGCGATACCGCGGTGAATAGCGCCAGCGCGACGCCTCGCTTAATAAGGTGCATATTTCTCTCCCTGACAAAGTAACAAGTGCCGAAAGTATAGCGAGTTAGCGGATTAGACAAATATGTTTTCAGAATTGCGACTTCCTTCAAACCTTAGCGGCAGGTATGTTAGGCAGATAATAATTCCACCTGCATCCTCTATAAAAAACACTTAAGCGAACCTATGGCAATGAATCAGACCGCACAACCCTTATCCGGCCCTGCTGCTGCGCCGCAAAAAGCACGCACCTCGTTTCGCATTCTCGGGGCTATCAGCCTCTCGCATTTGCTGAACGATATGATCCAATCGCTTATTCTGGCTATCTACCCGCTGCTCCAGGCCGAGTTCTCACTAACCTTTGTGCAGATTGGGATGATCACCCTCACTTTCCAGCTGGCCTCATCGCTACTACAGCCTGTTGTCGGCTACCTGACCGACAAACATCCGATGCCGTGGTCGCTGCCGATTGGCATGTGCTTTACCCTGAGCGGTCTGGTGCTGCTGGCAATCTCGGGAAGCTTTGGCATGGTTCTGCTCGCTGCAGCGCTGGTCGGGACCGGATCGTCGGTCTTTCATCCGGAGTCTTCTCGCGTGGCGCGCATGGCCTCCGGCGGGCGCCATGGCCTGGCGCAGTCGATATTCCAGGTCGGCGGCAATTTCGGCAGCTCGTTGGGGCCGCTGCTTGCGGCGCTGATTATCGCCCCCTACGGCAAAGGGAACGTTGGCTGGTTTGTCCTGGCGGCGCTGCTGGCGATTGTCGTGCTGGCGCAGATCAGCCGCTGGTATGCCGCTCAGCACCGTCTGAACAAAGGTAAACCGAAAGCGGCCATTGTTAATCCGCTGCCGAAAAATAAAGTCATTCTGGCGGTTAGCATCCTGTTAATGCTGATTTTCTCGAAATATTTCTATATGGCGAGCATCAGCAGCTATTACACCTTTTATTTGATGCAAAAATTCGGATTATCGGTACAAAATGCCCAGTTCCACCTGTTTGCCTTTCTATTTGCCGTCGCAGCAGGAACGGTGATTGGAGGGCCTGTTGGCGACAAGATTGGGCGTAAATATGTTATTTGGGGCTCTATCCTTGGCGTAGCGCCATTTACCCTTGTTTTACCCTATGCATCGCTGGAATGGACCGGCATTTTGACGGTGATTATTGGTTTTATCCTCGCATCGGCCTTTTCCGCTATTCTGGTCTATGCCCAGGAGCTCCTCCCGGGGCGGATCGGCATGGTTTCTGGTTTGTTTTTCGGTTTCGCCTTTGGCATGGGCGGCCTTGGAGCCGCGGTGCTGGGGCTTTTAGCTGACCATACCAGTATCGAACTGGTCTATAAAATCTGTGCTTTCCTGCCTCTTATCGGCATCCTGACGATATTTCTACCTAACAACCATCAAAAGTCCTGATTTTTCGGCAGCCAAAGTGTAACTTTGGCTGCCACAATCCCTTACTCCACCAGCATTACCCCGCATAAGCTGATGCCATTTTGCGCTCCGTGCTTTTTAGCACGTCAATTGCATTTTTCTGCAAAATTCAACGATTATTCATAAACAAAACCGCTAAAAGTGTCATAAACTATTATTCGGTTTTTTGGTTTTTGTGCCGAAAATGGATCAGCTCACCACTGCAAGGAGACGGAATGCACCACGCAACACCGCTAATCACCACCATTGTCGGCGGCCTTGTGCTCGCCTTTATTCTCGGCATGATTGCCAATAAGCTACGTATTTCTCCTCTGGTGGGATATTTATTAGCGGGCGTGCTGGCCGGACCTTTTACCCCGGGTTTTGTTGCTGATACCAAGCTGGCGCCGGAATTGGCCGAGCTTGGCGTGATCCTGCTGATGTTCGGCGTGGGTCTGCATTTCTCCTTAAAAGATTTGATGGCGGTTAAGGCCATCGCCATCCCGGGCGCTATCGCCCAGATAGCCGTGGCGACGCTGTTGGGTATGGCGCTCTCTGCCATGCTGGGCTGGTCGTTAATGACCGGCATCGTCTTTGGTTTGTGTCTTTCTACCGCCAGTACCGTGGTGCTGCTGCGCGCGCTGGAAGAACGACAGCTTATTGATAGCCAGCGGGGACAAATCGCCATCGGCTGGTTGATTGTTGAAGATCTGGTGATGGTGCTGACGCTGGTGCTGCTGCCAGCGGTCGCAGGCATGACGGAGAAAGGCGACGTGGGTCTGGCTTCCCTGGCCCTTGATATGGGTATTACCATCGGCAAAGTCGTCGCCTTTATCGCGATTATGATGCTGGTGGGCCGCCGCCTGGTGCCGTGGATTATGTCGCGCAGCGCGGCAACCGGTTCGCGCGAGCTGTTTACCCTATCGGTACTGGCGTTAGCGCTCGGTATCGCTTTTGGCGCCGTTGAGCTATTTGACGTCTCCTTCGCCCTCGGCGCCTTTTTCGCCGGTATGGTGCTCAATGAATCCGAACTCAGCCATCGCGCGGCCCACGATACGCTGCCGCTACGCGACGCCTTCGCCGTGCTGTTCTTTGTCTCCGTGGGAATGCTGTTTGACCCAATGATTCTGCTCGAGCAGCCGCTGGCAGTACTGGCGACGCTGGCTATCATCATTTTCGGTAAATCGGCTGCCGCCTTCTTCCTGGTGCGGATGTTCGGCCACTCGCCGCGCACTGCCCTGACCATTGCCGCCAGTCTGGCGCAAATCGGTGAATTCGCCTTTATTCTTGCCGGTCTGGGAATGGCGCTGGATCTGCTGCCGCAGGCCGGGCAGAACCTGGTGCTTGCCGGCGCCATTATCTCCATCATGCTCAACCCGGTCCTGTTTACCCTACTGGAAAAATACCTCGATAAAACCGAGACGCTGGATGAACAGACTCTCGAAGAAGTGCTTGAAGAAGAGAAACAGATCCCCGTCGATATCTGTAACCATGCGCTGCTGGTCGGTTTCGGCCGCGTCGGGAGCCTGCTCGGTGAAAAACTGATGGCGCAGGGCGTTCCGCTGGTGGTGATTGAAACATCGCGGACTCGCGTAGACGAACTGCGCGCACGCGGTATTCGCGCGGTATTAGGCAACGCCGCCAATGAAGAGATTATGAATCTGGCGCATCTGGACTGCGCCCGCTGGCTGCTGCTGACCATTCCTAACGGCTACGAGGCCGGTGAAATCGTCGCTTCCGCGCGAGAAAAATGCCCGAATATCGAGATCATCGCGCGCGCGCATTACGACGATGAGGTGGAATATATCGTCGAACGCGGCGCTAACCAGGTGGTGATGGGCGAACGGGAAATCGCCCGCGCCATGCTGCAGCTGCTTGAAACGCCGCCAGCCGGCGAGCTTATTACCGGTTAATGTTTCGGCCCCGGTTGACCGGGGCCAGCTTTATCCGGACTCTTAACGATCCCAGTAAGCTTCTTCCAGGCTGTCTTCACGCTCCGGCAGGCCACGGGTCAGGCGCGGCGAATGCTGGTTCAGCACCTGATAGCTCACGCGGTTAGCGTATTTACACACCTGTGCCAGCGAGGAATAGGTCAGCCACTTGCACTTGTGCTTGCTGGAGTTCGGCACGTTGTTGCGATGATAGTTATTGGCGGTAATATCGTGCAGCAGCGCCGCCAGCGCGCCGTCTCCCGCGCCGTTGGTATTCATGATCTTCTCCGGCCCGCCCATATAGGGTGCGATATGCGAATAAATACGCAGCGGATTTTCGCAATCCTGATGGCGCATCGCACGGCTGAATTCATACTGGTTAAACTCGGCAATCGCGCCCGGCAGCAGCGGATGCTGCGTTTTGCGCTTAGCCTCATCCTCAGTAAAGCTGGCCATATACAGCCCGGCAGGCCCGGCGGTGCACAGCACCAGGTCAACCCATTCCAGCGCCTTGTCGGAAGCCAGCAGCGGGTCGGACAGCCCGGTCAGCGCCTCCGCCTCCTCTTCATTCATCGCCAGAATGGAAACGTGCTCTTTAAGGAACGTCTGCCACCACGCCGGGTTATCGGCGACGACGTATTTGGTGCCCAGCGTCAGAACCACCGGTACATCGTGCTTTTTCGCATATGCGATGGCCTGCATCGTCGCGTCCGGCATCGGCTCGCCCGGCTTACAGCGTACGAGATAGGAGGTCAGCACCAGCGCGGAAGCGCCGGCGATCACGCTTTCCGGAATGCTTTCCGGACGGAGCTTGTTCATATGCCCGGGGCTGATCGCAAAGGTGCGCTCGCCGGAGTCGCTAATCAGCGTAAAGCAGCGCCCAATCGCCCCATCCACCCCTTGCAGGTAGTTCAGATCGGTACGGCTGGAGGTGTTGCACAGGTAGCGGTAAGCGTAGCCGCCGATTTCAATATTGCTGCACATGACGCCAAGCAGAACCGAACGGTCATCCGCCAGCACCGAGTAGTTGTGCATGGTGTTACCGATGGTGCCGCCGGCGAACTGGTGGGTAATCAGGTCGTTGCGAACCAGTTCCTGATACAGCGCTTCGGCGACATCATCTTCAATCACCAGCGAATGCCCGGCGCTCAGGCCGTAGCGTACGATAAACGCCTCATCCACTTTCGCTTCGATATCGACCAGGGTTTGATCGATACCAACCACCCAGGCGACGTTAGACTCATTGTCCGGCTGAATTTGCTGCAGCAGCGGATCGCGAGCGTTGACGGGAAAATAGTGTTTGGATTTGCGTTTACCGGGAAATTTCATAGTGGCGATTTATTGACAGTGAACAAGCGGGGAATAGTAGCATACTCCCCGCCGCACGCGCGATCAGCGATATTTCGCCGTCAGGTTGACCATCATTTCAATATGCGCGGTGTCCGCATTAAGCGCCGGAATGTACTCATATTGCTGGCCGCCGGCTTCGAGGAAGATTTCCCGGTTCTGCACCGCGATCTCCTCCAGCGTCTCCAGGCAATCGGCGGAAAAGCCGGGGCAGATAACCTGAATATGCTTCACCCCTTTCTCACCGAGCATTTTCAGCGTTTCGTCGGTGTAGGGCGTCAGCCAGGGCTCTCGACCAAAGCGCGACTGGAACGTCATCATCACCCGGTCAGGCGGCAGCCCCAGGGCTGAAACCAGCTCACGGGTGGTATCGCGACAGCGCTGAGGATAGGTGTCCCCTTGCTGGGCATACCGCTGCGGGATGCCATGATAGGAGAGCAGCAGTAAATCCGGCTCGCCGTGCACCGCAAAGGACGCGCGCACGCTGGCGGCCAGCGCGTGAATATAGTCCACGTCATCGGCGTAGTCGCGAATAAAAGAAATTCCGGGGATCGCGCGTTTTTTGGCAAGGATACGCCCCAGCTCATCCCACACCGCCGCCACGGTGGAGCAGGAGTATTGCGGATAAAGCGGTAGCACCACGATGTGATCCACCCCCTGCTCCAGCAACTCATCAACCGCGCTCTCCAGCGACGGCGAACCGTAGCTCATTCCCAGCGCCACCGGCGTATCCGGAAGCCGCGCAGCCAGCGCCTGCCGCTGCTGCTGGCTATAGACCATCAGCGGCGAGCCGTCTTCCATCCAGATGGACTGATAGAGCTTAGCGACCCGGGGCGCGCGCAGGGGCAGTATCACGCCGCGCAGCAGCGGCCACCACAGTAGGCGGGAGGTATCCACCACGCGCCGATCGCTAAGAAACTGTCGTAGATAGCGCTTTACCGCGTCGGGCGTGGGCGCATCGGGAGTGCCTAAATTGGCTAATAAGATACCTGTTTTCGTCTGATGCATTACCGCCTCTTAACCATTTGAATCGCTGACAATTGTAGCTGAAATGGCGCTAAACGGAACCAATCATAGAAAAAGGTAAAATGAGAGGAGTTCTCATCCCGCCGCGACGGGATGAGAACTAACGGAATTAACCGAGGATTTTTTCCAGTTCAGCGCGAACGTCGGCCACCGCTTTGGTGCCATCGACTTTCGCGTATTGGGTGTTGCCCGCTTCTGCTTCTTTCTGATAGTAGCCGATCAGCGGCGCCGTCATCTGATGGTATTCAACCAGACGCTTACGCACGGTCTCTTCCTGATCGTCTTTACGGGTGGTCAGCTCTTCGCCGGTCACGTCGTCTTTGCCTTCAACTTTCGGCGGATTAAATTTAATGTGATAAACGCGGCCGGAAGCTGCGTGAACGCGACGGCCGATAATGCGGTCAACGATCAGTTCGTCAGGAACGTCGAATTCCAGCACGTAATCCACGGTGATGCCCGCTTCTTTCATGGCGTCAGCCTGCGGAATGGTGCGCGGGAAGCCGTCCAGCAGGAAACCATTGCGGCAATCTTCCTGAGTAATACGCTCTTTAACCAGGGCGATAACCAGTTCGTCGGTGACCAGCTTACCGGCGTCCATAATATCTTTCGCCTGTTTGCCCAGCTCGGAGCCTGACTTCACCGCGGCACGCAGCATGTCGCCGGTGGAGATTTGCGGAATACCGTATTTCTCCATGATGAACTGAGCCTGAGTTCCTTTACCCGCGCCCGGAGCGCCAAGCAGAATAATACGCATTACGAAAATCCCCTCAAAAGTTGATTCAATTTTTCAAAAAACGCTAAACCATACCACCAGAACGCGGATGGCTCAAGGAAGGCGGGGCGGCTGAAACGGTTAATGGTGAGATATTTTACGTAGCGTGCGGTTTGATACCCTCACCCCGGCCCTCTCCTGCCGGGAGAGAGTGAGGGTGAGGGTAAAGATTACGACGCCAGCAGCTGGTTCATACGGCGGATAAACTGGTTCGGATCTTCCAGCGTACCGCGCTCGGCCAGCAGCGCCTGATCGAGCAGCAGCTCAACCCACTCGCCGAACTGCGTATCGTCCTGAGTATCCGCCGCGCGTTTTACCAGCGGATGCAGCGGGTTCAGCTCAAAGATGTACTTCACTTCCGGCGCGGCCTGGCCCGCAGCGGCAAACAGTTTCGCCATCTGGGTGCTCATTTCATCCGCGTCGGTGGTGACGATGGCCGGCGTATCGGTCAGACGATGGGTCAGACGAACCTCTTTCACCCGGTCGCCGAGCAGGGTTTTGGCACGCTCAACGAACGGCTCCAGCGCCTTCTCGGCTTCTTTAGTGGTTTCATCCACTTCGTCCGTCAGCTTATCCAGCGACTCATCGGCTTTCGCCACCGACTGGAACGGCTTGCCGTCGAACTCGGTCAGATAGCTCATCATCCACTCGTCGATGCGATCGGAAAGCAGCAGCACTTCAATGCCTTTCTTACGCAGCAGTTCCAGATGCGGGCTGCTCTTCGCAGCGGCGTAGCTGTCGGCGGTAATGTAGTAAATCTTCTCCTGCCCTTCTTTCATGCGGGAGACGTACTCTTCCAGCGACACGGTCTGCGCGGCGGAGTCGGTATAGGTACTGGCGAAGCGCAGCAGTTTGGCGATGGCCTGCTGGTTAGCCTGATCTTCCGCTGGGCCTTCTTTCAGCACGAGGCCAAACTGCTGCCAGAAGGTCTGATATTTTTCCGCGTCGTCTTTCGCCAGTTTTTCCAGCATCTGCAGGGCGCGCTTGCTCAGCGCGGTGCGCAGATTGCGGGTGACGCTGCTGTCCTGGAGAATTTCACGCGACACGTTCAGCGGCAGATCGTTGGAGTCGACCAGGCCGCGAACGAAGCGCAGATAGTTGGGCATAAACTGCTCGGCGTCATCCATGATGAAGACGCGCTGCACGTACAGCTTCAGGCCGTGTTTATGATCGCGGTTCCACATATCCCACGGCGCCTGCGACGGGATATACAGCAGGCTGGTGTACTCCTGCTTACCTTCAACGCGGTTGTGGCTCCAGGTCAGCGGATCGCTGTAATCGTGGGCAATATGCTTGTAGAACTCGTTGTACTCGTCGTCTTTGATTTCCGACTTATTGCGCGTCCACAGCGCCTGGGCTTTGTTAATTTTCTCCCAGGAGATCACGGTTTCGCCGTCCACTTCTTCGCGTTTTTCAATTTCTACCGGCAGCGCGATGTGATCGGAGTATTTACTGATGATCGAACGCACGCGCCAGTCGTTGAGGAAATCATCCTCGCCTTCGCGCAGGTGCAGCGTGATCTCGGTACCGCGATCGGCTTTGTTAATGTCGGCAACGGTATATTCGCCTTCGCCAGCGGATTCCCAGAATACGCCGTTTTCGGCGCTGTCGCCCGCCGCGCGGGTACGGACGGTGACTTTATCGGCGACAATAAACGCCGAGTAGAAACCTACGCCGAACTGACCAATCAGCTGGCTATCTTTCGCCTGGTCAGAGCCCATGGACTCAAGGAACGCCTTGGTGCCGGACTTCGCGATGGTGCCGAGATGGTCGATGACTTCATCGCGGTTCATACCAATACCGTTATCGGCGATGGTCAGGGTGCGGTTGTCTTTATCAAATGAAACACGCACGCGCAGTTCGCCGTCGCCTTCGTACAGATCCGGCTGGGACAGCGCGCGGAAGCGCAGCTTGTCGGCCGCATCGGAGGCGTTGGAAATCAGCTCACGCAGGAAAATTTCTTTATTGGAGTAAAGAGAATGGATCATCAGGTGCAGAAGCTGTTTGACCTCTGACTGAAAACCACGAGTTTCTTGTCCTTTCATCTAAATCAACCTCAACAATGCCATTGTTAATGGTAAAAAAACCGTTGAGGGTGAGATGGGGACAGAGGGAGAGGTTTTCAAGCGGAGGCCCCGAAAAGCGCCTCCGTTTGATTAAAAACGAATCTTATGCCGCCCGGCTAGAGAGTGGGACAGCGTCGTGCCGTCAACCATTTCCAGCTCGCCGCCAACCGGAACGCCATGGGCGATACGGCTCGCGTCTACGCCATACTGCGCGCAGAGCTCGGCGATATAATTCGCCGTCGCCTCTCCTTCCACCGTTGGGTTGGTCGCAAGGATCACTTCCTGCATCGATTCGTCACGCAGACGCTGTTCCAGACGATCGAGCCCAATGTCATCCGGCCCAATCCCGTCAAGCGGCGACAGGTGGCCCATCAGCACAAAGTAGCGACCGGAAAACTGCCCGGTCTGCTCGATAGCGTAGATATCCGCTGGGCTCTCTACCACGCAAATCTGGCCGTTTTCCTTGCGCCGAGGGTTGCTGCAAATATTGCACACCTCCTGCTCGGTGAAGGTGCGGCAATCGGCGCAGTGGCCGATTTCCGACATCGCGCGCGTTAGCGCCTGCGCCAGGCGCATCCCGCCGCTGCGGTCACGCTGCAGCAGGGTAAACGCCATGCGCTGCGCCGACTTCGGGCCGACGCCCGGCAGGCAGCGCAGTGCTTCCATAAGCTGCGTTAACAGCGGACTGGTCTGCATCAGAACGGCATCTTAAAGCCTGGCGGCAGCTGCATACCGGCGGATACGGACGCCATTTTTTCTTTCTGCGTTTCTTCGATGCGGCGGGCGGCGTCGTTAAACGCGGCGGCCACCAGATCTTCCAGCATGTCTTTGTCGTCTTCCAGCAGGCTCGGGTCGATCTCAACGCGACGGCAGTTGTGCGCGCCGTTGATGGTGACTTTTACCAGCCCAGCGCCGGACTCACCGGTCACTTCCAGACGGGCCACTTCTTCCTGCATCTGCTGCATTTTTTCTTGCATCTGCTGGGCCTGCTTCATCAGGTTACCCAGACCGCCTTTTCCACCAAACATAGGCTTCTCTCTCAGTAAGTCATCGTTAAGGATGCTGACCGCAAGTCAGACTTGCAATCAAATGGGGCGAATACTCTCTTCATCCAGGTCCGCATCGAAGAATCGACGCAGGGTCTGAATGTTATTATCCGCAATAATCGCTTCACGCGCCTGCGCGAGCTTTTCTTCATAAATTGCCTGCCGCCACTCAAGCGGCGTTCGCATCGCGGGATTATCATCTTCCACGATGGTCAATTCAACCGGCGTACCGTACAAAATGCCGAGCGCTTCCGCCAGCTTTTGCTGCGCACCCGCCGAATTCAGGTGACGCTGGCTCGGACGCAGATGCAGGCAGACGCGATTGTCCTCCTGCTCTTTCCAGGCGTTAAGGGCCACCTGCTCCACCAGTTTTGGCACCGCGAGCTGGCTGACTTCCGCCGCCCAGCTATCGCGCTCGACCGCTTCGACTGCCAGTTTCGCCGCCAGTTCCGGCGTTTTTTCATGCTCCAGCGCTTTTTTCAGCGCCTTTGGCGTCGCCACTTCTTCTTTTACGGTTTCAACAACCGTCGTTGATTTCCAGCGATAGGCTTCTTTTTTCGCCGGGGCTTTTTCCAGCGCAGCCGCAGCCGGACGCGCCTGTACGCGCTCGGTAATCGAACTCAGTCGTTCCAGCGCAGCGTTATTCACCGGCCGCGCGCGAGAAGCGGCTGCCGGTTCACTCTTTTTTGGGGTGGGCGCTCCCTGGCTACGCTGCAGCTGGCTGCGGGCCGCCAGCACCTGGCTAGTGGTCTGCGGCAAATTCGGCGGCGGCGGCGCGGATTCTGGAACGGCCTGCTGGACGGGTGCGGCCTGAATGGCCGGCACCGGCGGCGCCTCCGGTTCCGGTAACGGCATACGCGGATGGAAAGCCAGCGCACGCAGAAGCGTCATCTCAACCCCCATTCGTCTGTCCGGGGCGTACGGGAGCTCTTTGCGGCCAATCAGTAGCGTTTGATAGTACAGCTGAACATCGGTTGGCGGCACCGTCCGCGCCAGCTCGCGCATGCGCAGCTCAATCGCGGCCATATCCGTTCCCAGCGCCGACGGCGAGAGCTGAACCATCGCAATACGGTGCAACAGGCTCTGCATCTCCACCAGCAAGGCCTCCCACTCTACGCCGCGGGCGGCAGCCTCATTCACACCGGCCATAACCCGCTCGCCGTCGGCAGCCACCAGCGCCTCAATCAGCGATAACGCCTGATCGTCGTCAAGGGTGCCGAGCATGGCGCTGACGGATTCTGCCGTCAGACGACCATCGCCGCTGGCAATGGCCTGATCGGTCAGGCTTAACGCATCGCGCAGGCTACCGTCCGCTGCGCGCGACAGCAGCTGCAGCGCGCGCGGTTCAAACGCGATCTGCTCGGCGCCGAGAATATGCTCCAGCTGATGGCGAATCTGTTCGACGTCCAGCGCCTTGAGATGAAACTGCAGGCAGCGGGAAAGAATGGTCACCGGCAGCTTCTGCGGATCGGTCGTCGCCAGCAGGAATTTAACGTGCGCCGGCGGCTCCTCCAGCGTTTTTAACAACGCGTTGAAGCTGTGGCGCGAAAGCATATGGACTTCATCGATCAGATAGACCTTGAAGCGGCCGCGGGCCGGCGCGTACTGAACGTTATCCAGCAGATCGCGGGTATCTTCGACTTTGGTACGCGAGGCGGCATCGATCTCGATCAGATCGACAAAGCGCCCCTGTTCTATTTCACGGCAGTTATCGCAGACGCCGCAAGGCGTGGCGGTGATGCCGGTTTCGCAGTTTAATCCTTTTGCCAACAGACGCGCGATAGAGGTTTTACCCACGCCGCGGGTGCCGGAAAAAAGATATGCGTGATGAATGCGCCCTAACGACAAGCCGTTCGCCAGTGCGGTCAGCACATGTTCCTGGCCGACGACGTCAGCAAAGGTTTGTGGGCGCCATTTACGGGCTAAGACCTGATAACTCATGGGCTGGCTCTGAAACGCTGGAAGGTGAAATCACGAGGGGTCATGCTATCACAGCCCCGCTCAATCAGCGAGGCTATGTGGCGGGAAATGCTTAGTGGCCCGGGAAAGGGACCAGGCTATAGCAGTTGATTCCCAGTTTTTCCAGGCGCTGCTCGCCGCCCAGATCGAACAGATTGATAATAAAGGCCGCGTCATGCACTTCACCGCCCAGACGACGGATGAGCTTCACGGTGGCGTCGATGGTGCCTCCGGTCGCCAGCAGATCGTCAACCACCAGCACCTTATCGCCTGCTTTAATGGCATCAACATGGATTTCCAGCTGATCGGTGCCGTACTCCAGCTCGTAGCTTTCCGCGATGGTTTCACGCGGCAACTTACGCGGCTTGCGTACCGGAACAAAGCCTACACCCAGCGCCAGCGCAACCGGTGCGCCAAACAAAAAGCCGCGCGCCTCGGTGCCCACCACTTTGGTAATACCCGCGTCTTTATAACGCTCGGCCAGCAGTTCAATGCTGAGCGCATAGGCCTTTGGGTCTTCCAGCAAGCTGGTGACATCACGGAAAAGGATGCCAGGTTTCGGGTAGTCCTGGATGCTTTGGATGCTGTTCTTCAGATATTCAAGCTGCTGTGCTGTTGCGGTCATAAGTTTATGCCTGATTAAAACGGTATTACTCGCGGACATGCAAAATGGGCCAAGGAAACTTTTGTTTAACCTTTGACCAGGCTTACCCGCGCTCGAAAACGCCAGAATTTACTGGCTGTCAGCGACAATTGCAACCATCATTATTGCGCATCAGTGCTTTTGTTGCTTTGCATCAACCACCGGAATGCGCCACATAAATATCAGCAGACAGGCCAGAACGATCAGCAGAAAGATGCGCACCCAGGTAAGATTAACCAGCCATAGAGAAATAGCAAAGGTCAGTAAAATCATCACCACCGCCCGCGGCTTAGCGCCTGGCGGCATGGCACGGTATTGCTGCCAGTGGCGCAGGTAGCCGCCAAACCATGAGCGGTACAATAGCCAGTGGTGAAAGCGCGGCGACGAGCGGGCGAAACACCAGGCGGCAAGCAGGATAAACGGCGTCGTCGGCAGTAGCGGTAAAAAAACGCCCAGCGTTCCCAACGCCACCGACAGCCAGCCAATGATGATCAAAATAATACGTGGCATAATGCGAATCGTTATCAAGAAGATAACGCTAATGTAGCACAGTTGCTTATCAGGGGATGGAGGAGTTATTTGAAAACCACCCGGCTTTTACATTCGCTGGAAAATCAGCTTGCGGAACTGGCCGATCAGGTAGCGCCGATGGCGAATCACGCGACCCTCAGCCCGCGTTTCGATCGCCAGTTGTTCCGAACCCGAAGCACGCAGATGCAGGCTTATCTTGATGAAGCCAGAAGTCGCTTTACGGAATTAAAACAAGCGGTCGAGCACCAGCAGCTGGCGCAGGTTGCCTGGCTGGCGGAACAGCTTGTGGCCCAAATCGCCGCAATTAGCCGGGAAACGGCGACCTGGTCATTACGTGCCTGGGATAGCGCGTCGCCAACGCTTGGCCGCTGGCAGCGGCGACGGATACAGCATCAGGAGTATGAACGGCGCCTGCTGGCCATGCGCAACGATCGCCAGAGACGGCTGGCGCAAGCCATCAGCCTTGATGATCAGCAACGGCTGGCAAAGGAAGTTGAAGCCTATACCGGGCGCCTCGCCCGCTGTCGCGATGCGCTGGAAAAAATTGAAAACAGGCTGGCCCGCCTAACACGCTAACTGGAGGTAGAAGTATGTCGCTGGAAAATGCGCCTGACGAGATCAAGCTGGCGGTCGATTTAATTATGCTGCTTGAGGAAAATAAAGTCCCAGCGCAAACCGTGCTAGCCGCGCTGGAAGTTATCCGTCGTGACTATGAAAACAAAGTAAAAAGTGCGGAAGAAGCCTCGCAAAACGCGCCTGAGTAGTCTGTTGGCGGATCGGTAGGGGTGGCAGAGTCATCGCCTGCCCTTTACCACAACGGATAGATGCTCATGGAAAGATTCTCACGTACGCCGCACGATGCCATTTTTCGTCAAATGCTGACCCAGAAAGAGGTCGCTCGCGACTTTTTACAGCTTTACCTTCCCGCGCCGTTTTTAAGTATCTGCGATCTCAATACGCTGCAGCTGGCGTCCGGCAGCCTTATCGAAGAGGACCTGCGATCCAGCTACTCCGACATTCTCTATTCCCTGCAAACGAGGCACGGGGCTGGGTATATCTACGCGCTGATTGAACACCAAAGCTCGCCGGATAAGCTGATGGCTTTTCGCCTGATGCGCTATACGCTGGCGGCCATGCAGCGCCACCTTGACGCCGGCCACGAGACGCTGCCGCTGGTGGTCCCAATCCTGTTTTATCACGGCACCGTCAGCCCCTGGCCACATACGCGCAGCTAGCACCAACTTTTTGACCATCCTGAGCTTGCCGGCGCGCTGTACGGCGGCGATTTTCCGCTGGTGGACCTGACCGTTATGCCAGATAATCACATCCTCCGCCACCAGCGTATGGCGATGCTGGAACTGTTGCAAAAGCATATCCGCCAGCGCGATCTGGCCGAACTGCAACCCATGCTGATTACGCTACTGGCGCAAGGATATCTGACGGAAAATCAGATCAATACCTTAATCCGCTATATGCTGCAGGCGGGATCCACGGAAAAACCCAGGCCACTCATTCGCGAACTGGCGAAGCAGTCGCCCAGGCACAAGGAGCTCATGATGACGATTGCCGAATGGCTGGAAGAGAAAGGTCGTAAAAAAGGTAGAAAAGAAGGAAGGCTGGAGGGGCGTAAAGAAAACTCGCGCAGCATTGCCCTGAAAATGCTCGCCAGCGGGCTGGATCCAAAGATGGTGATGGAGCTGACCGGCCTGAGCCAGGAAGAACTCTCCTCGCTCAGCCATTAAAACCTGCGGGGCGGCATCCCCGCCGCCCCATTATGCTTAGCCCATCGTCGGCGAGGCATCGCCGCCTTTATCACGCTTCACCTCTGTGACTTCATCGCCTTTCTCATTGCGCAGATGAACTTCAAGCTGGTTAAAGGCAATATCAATACTGTTCTCGCGACACAAACGATCGATAGCGCGGTTAAGCTCATCCACCGCG
Organism: Klebsiella sp. BDA134-6; assembly: GCF_015601345.1. Lineage (NCBI taxonomy): Bacteria > Pseudomonadati > Pseudomonadota > Gammaproteobacteria > Enterobacterales > Enterobacteriaceae > Klebsiella > Klebsiella sp. BDA134-6. The sequence continues at coordinate 1,413,547 of NZ_CP064784.1, read as the reverse complement.
TAGCTGCGATCGCGAAGTTCACGCACGTACAGGCGCAGTTCATGATCGAGCGTACTGGCGCCGAAGGTGGTAAAGAAGACCGCTGGCGCGGGCTCTTGCATGACTTTCGGATGCTCATGCGCGGCCTGGAGCAGCACTTCTTTAACCTTATCCAGGTCGGAACCATAGGCCACGCCAAGGCGGATGACCACGCGGGTGACGGTGTCGGATAGCGACCAGTTGATCAAGCGTTCCGTCACGAAGGCCTTATTCGGGATAATGACCTCTTTACGGTCAAAATCGGTAATGGTCGTGGCGCGAATACGGATTTTGCTGACGGTACCGGAGAAGGTGCCTATGGTCACCGTATCGCCAATACGCACCGGGCGCTCAAAGAGAATAATCAAACCGGAAACAAAGTTACCGAAGATCTCCTGTAGGCCAAACCCTAAACCAACCGACAGGGCGGCTGCCAGCCACTGAAGTTTGTCCCACGAGACGCCCAACGAGCCAAATACCGTCATCGCGCCAATAACAATAATGGCGTAATTAAGGATGGTCGTAATCGCATACGACGCCCCCTGGCGCATATTGAGTCTCGATAGCACCAGCACTTCCAGTAGGCCCGGCAGGTTGCGAATTAACGCCCAGGCGACTATCGACGCGACAATCGCGAACAGCAGGCTGCCCATGGTGACGCTTTTCACGGCGCTGACGCCGGCTTCCGTACCGTTGTAATGCCACAGCGTAATACTGTCGAGATAGGCGAAGACGGTGATCAGATCGGACCAAATCGCCCAGAAAAGCACGGCAAACAGCGCAATCATCACCAGCATCGTAATACGCAGCGTTTGCTGGTTAACCTGCTCCAGGGCAATGGTCGGTTCTTCCTGGGGTTCGGCCCCTTCAGCGCCCTCTTTAACCAGATGCTGACGGCGCGCCAGCGCACGGCGCCAGGCAATACGCCGGGCGGCCACGCTCAGGCCGCGCAGAACGGTCTGATAGAGCAGGTTCCACAGCATCACCAGATAAACGGTTTCAATCCAGCGGCCGGCAAGACGCAGCGTGGTGTAGAAGTAGCCGGTTGCCGTCAGCACCATCAGGGCGATAGGAACAATCGATAGCACGGTGACCGTAATAAGGCGCAGGCTGTGGGATTCTTTATCGCGCCAGCTCTCGCGGCACATCGGCAGGACAAGCACCGCGATCAGCAGCAGGTTGAGGAAAATCACAAACTGCCCGAGCACGTCATCCATCAGATGAAGCGGCGACAGCTCCGACATCACGGACCAGAAATTCAGCGGCAACAGGGCAAGGCTTACGCGGACAATCTGCCGCCGCCAGTGGCTGGTCAACTGCGAAGGCATATTAAAGTGGCTCACCGCCACACCGTCTTTTTCCAGCACCTTCCAGCACAGGCCAAACACCAGCCAGAACAGCGCCAGCTTCTTGCTGTAGGCCCACAGCAAATCGCTGATATTCAGCTGCATCGTCAGCAGAATCAGACCAATGGCCAGAATCAGCAGCACCACCGGCAGCGCGCGGATCAGATCGATAAGAATCGCTTTCGGCGTGTGGAGCTGAGTATCATTGCGCAGTTGCCCCACCTGTGAAGCCAGCTTCGCCTGATACGCTTTAAGCCACTGCAGACGCCAGCGAATAAGCCCAGCGATCAACAGCAGCGGCAGCCCGGCAAGGAAAGCGATAAATACCGCAGGCCAGGCCTTTTCCCAGTTTACGGTGATTTTCATCGCCTTAAACTGCCCTTTCAGCGCTTCCGGGAAGGATTTAACCCATTCCCAGTCCATCGGACGGTTGCTGTTTACCCAAAAAATCTGCTGCGTCAGAATGGCTTTCAGGTTGGTCGACACGCTCATTAACTGCTGCTGGTTGATCTGCAGGTTAATCGCCATCATCAGCTGGTTACCCAGCTGTTTGTTAAACTGATCGAGCAGTTCACGGCGCATATCAACGATCTCGAGAAGCGCGTCATGCACCTCGGAATTCACCTCGCTACTATGCCCCTCCTCCAACTTCGCGACGTACGCATCGCTCTGGAACAACGCATCACGCTGCTGGTTAACCTCAAACTGCTCGAGGCGCAGGTCAGCGATGCGGTTCGTCATATCGCTCAGCTCCTCCGCAGAGGGCAGCGTTTGCTGCTGCTGATAAAGGATACGCGACAGCAGCAGGCTGCCTTTCAGCACGGAGATCTGCTCTTTTATGTCACGCTCGGATTGCAAAGCGCGATCGAGCCAGGTCTTCACTTTGATATTGCGCTGAACCAGCTGATTACCATTTTCCGTCGCTGAAATAAGCCTTTCGCTAAGCTGGTGGTTAATATCCAGCTCCTGCTTCACCAGCGGGTTGGCCTGAATACGCGCCGTTTCGTCCGGGGACACGGCTTCCTGCGCCGTCTTTTCCGTCAGCGTCAAGCGCTTGCTATTCACCGCTTCCTGCAATAGCTGCAGCTGGTGTTCCAGGCGATTACTGTAGGCGGTGATGTAATCACGCTGCTTTTGCAGGGTATCCTGCAGCACCGTGTTGCCTTCCAGGCTTTTGCGCTGCTGGTCTATCTGCGCATTCAGCAGAGCCTGCTGCGCCAGCAGTAAATTCTGCTGGGTAGGACGCAGCGTCTCCTCGCCCGTCGAGGTGCCATTCAGACGATTACGGATCTGCTGCAGCTGCTGCGAAGCGGAATACATCGCATTCTGCACGCGTTCCGGCTGCGTCTGTAGAGAAACGAGCTGGCTGTTGTAGGTTGCCAGGTCGTTCTGCGCGTTTTGCAAATCGTCCAGCGTCTGGGAGACGCGCGCTTCCAGCTGACGTAACGATAACGTGCTCAGCGTTTTACGCGTCGCCTCATCATCGGGTACATCGCTTAGCGCGTTGAGGCTATCGATAGCCTGATTCATTTTCGCTGGCGCCTGAGTCACCTGCTGACGCAGTTGCGTCGTTTCCGTCTTAATGCGTTCGATTTTATCGAGGGTTTCCAGGGTCTGGGTCAGGTCCTGCTGAACCAGCTTGTCCTGCGGGGTCAGATCCTTTTGCTTACTCAGCATCGTGAGCTGGCTTTGGACCTCAGAACGTTCAGGTAAATCAGCCGCCAGCGCCGGGTTAACGCTAATACAGCCGATAAAAAACATCAGGGTAAGAACAACAGCGGATATGGCGTTTCGCCAACGGATAGTATGCAGCATAGTGTTAACATGAGTGATTGCAAAAGCCGGAGAATACCGGGGATCGTCGCAGCGCGAAGAATAGCACTTCTGTTATCGCGCGAATAGCGGCGGACAGCAGGAAAAATGTTCCTGATGCCCGCAAGGAGACTTAAGCTTCCCGTTCTTCACAACCGCGTAGGGAGGGACAAAATTGATACATTTCAAGCAGCGTTTCGACATAAGCCCGCGCTTCTTTTCGCAGATCGAAGGCGTTGGGCGCCAGCAGCCAGTTTTCCATCAGGCCAGAAAGGTAGCTGCGCATTAAAATCGCCGCCCGGCGGGTCAATAAATTCGCGGGCAGCATCTTCGCCGCAATGCACTCTTTTAATGTTTGTTCGATACGATCGTAGCTATCAAGGCATAAACTTCGCTGTGCTTCCTGCAACGTGACCATCTCACCGACGAATTCACATTTATGGAAGATGATTTCCATCATCAGGCGGCGGCGTTCCTCTGTCACAGTTGCTTCAAGGATATACACTAAGATCTCTCTGACAACTGACAGTGGATCGTTGGGGAATTTTGCCCGATACTCAACTTCGAGATCGTTGATGTTGGCTTCTGAAAGTACCCATATTTCATTAAATAAATCTGATTTATTTTTGAAATGCCAATAGATAGCGCCCCTCGTCACACCGGCCTCTTTTGCAATTGCGGCCAGCGAGGTGGATGATACCCCTTGCTGCGAAAACAAACGCAGAGCAACATCCAGAATATGTTGCCGGGTCTCAAGCGCCTGTTGTTTGGTTTTTCGTGCCATAGGTCGATGAGTTTATAGAGGTTACGTTTACATACATTTATGAATGTATGTACCATAGCATGACCATAATAGAAACACAGCAGTGGGTTTGTGGTCGATTGAGCCACTGAACAATTTGAAATTGGACACTCGAGGTTTACATATGAACAAAAACAGAGGGTTAACGCCTCTGGCGGTCGTTCTGATGCTCTCAGGCAGCTTAGCGCTAACAGGATGTGACGACAAACCGGCTCAGCAAGGGGCCCAGCAAATGCCGGAAGTCGGTATTGTGACGCTCAAATCCGCTCCTCTACAAATTACTACCGAACTACCAGGCCGTACCAGCGCTTATCGCGTTGCGGAAGTTCGTCCTCAGGTCAGTGGCATTATTCTTAAACGTAACTTCACTGAAGGGAGCGATATCCAGGCAGGCGTATCTCTTTATCAAATCGATCCGGCGACCTATCAGGCCACGTATGAAAGCGCGAAAGGCGATTTAGCCAAAGCGCAGGCGGCGGCAAATATGGATCAGTTGACGGTTAAACGTTATCAGAAACTGTTGGGCACTAAGTACATTAGCCAACAGGATTACGATACTGCCGTGGCGACGGCTCAGCAGAGCAACGCCGCCGTGGTCGCCGCCAAAGCTGCAGTTGAAACCGCGCGCATTAATCTGGCCTACACCAAAGTCACCTCGCCAATCTCCGGCCGCATTGGTAAATCCGCCGTCACGGAAGGCGCTCTGGTGCAAAACGGGCAAACCACCGCGCTGGCGACCGTGCAACAGCTGGATCCTATCTACGTTGACGTGACGCAATCGAGCAACGATTTCCTGCGTCTGAAACAAGAGCTGGCCAACGGCAAGCTGCAGCAGGAAAACGGTAAAGCGAAGGTTGAACTGGTCACCAACGACGGTCTGAAATACCCGCAGAACGGTACGCTGGAGTTCTCTGACGTCACCGTTGACCAGACAACCGGTTCTATTACGCTGCGCGCTATTTTCCCGAACCCGGATCACACTCTGCTGCCCGGCATGTTCGTCCGCGCACGTCTGGAAGAAGGTGTAAATCCTGATGCGTTGCTGGTTCCTCAGCAGGGCGTAACCCGCACTCCACGTGGCGATGCCAGCGCTATGGTTGTCGGCGAAGGTGATAAAGTTGAAGTTCGCCAGATTACCGCCACTCAGGCTATCGGTGATAAATGGCTGGTCACCGAAGGGCTGAAAACGGGCGATCGCGTCATCATCACCGGTCTGCAGAAAGTCAGACCAGGCGTACAGGTTAAAGCGCAGGAAGTCGTTTCTGACGATAAACAGCAAGCCGCAGGCAACGCTCAGTCAGAACAAACCAAGTCTTAACTTAAACAGGAGCCGTTAAGACATGCCTAATTTCTTTATCGATCGCCCCATATTTGCGTGGGTGATCGCCATTATCATCATGCTGGCTGGGGGGTTGTCGATCCTCAAATTGCCGATAGCGCAATATCCAACGATTGCGCCGCCGGCAATTTCCATTACAGCCATGTACCCCGGTGCCGATGCTGAAACCGTGCAGAACACCGTGACCCAGGTTATCGAACAGAACATGAACGGTATCGATCACCTGATGTACATGTCTTCCAATGGCGACTCCACCGGTACAGCAACCATTACGCTAACCTTTGAATCAGGTACCGATCCGGATATTGCCCAGGTACAGGTGCAGAACAAGCTGGCGCTGGCGACACCGCTGCTGCCGCAAGAAGTTCAGCAGCAGGGTATCAGCGTTGAAAAGGCCTCCAGCAGCTTCCTGATGGTTGTCGGCGTTATCAATACCAACGGCACCATGAATCAGGATGACATTTCTGACTATGTCGCCGCCAACATGAAGGATGCGATTAGCCGTACCAGCGGCGTCGGTGACGTCCAGCTGTTTGGTTCCCAGTACGCCATGCGCATCTGGATGGATCCGAACAAACTTAATAACTTCCAGCTGACGCCGGTTGACGTTATCAGCGCCCTGAAAGCGCAGAACGCCCAGGTTGCAGCAGGACAGTTAGGCGGTACGCCGCCGGTGAAAGGTCAGCAATTGAACGCCTCCATCGTGGCGCAGACCCGTTTAACCAATACTGAAGAGTTCGGCAATATTCTGCTGAAGGTCAACCAGGACGGTTCCCAGGTGCGTCTGCGCGACGTCGCGAAGATTGAGCTGGGCGGTGAAAACTATGACGTTATCGCGAAGTTTAATGGTCAGCCCGCATCTGGTCTGGGTATTAAATTAGCAACCGGCGCGAACGCGCTGGATACTGCCAACGCCATTCGTGCCGAACTGAAGAAAATGGAGCCTTTCTTCCCTTCAGGCCTGAAGATTGTTTATCCGTATGACACCACCCCATTCGTGCAGATCTCCATTCACGAAGTGGTGAAAACGCTGATCGAAGCAATCATTCTGGTGTTCCTGGTTATGTATCTGTTCCTGCAGAACTTCCGCGCAACGCTGATTCCGACTATCGCCGTGCCGGTCGTATTGCTGGGGACGTTCGCTATCCTCGCGCTGTTCGGCTTCTCGATAAACACGCTCACCATGTTTGGTATGGTGCTCGCCATAGGCCTGCTCGTGGATGACGCCATCGTGGTGGTGGAAAACGTCGAGCGTGTGATGGCCGAAGAAGGACTACCGCCGAAGGAAGCCACGCGTAAATCAATGGGCCAGATTCAGGGCGCGCTGGTGGGTATCGCGATGGTGCTTTCCGCGGTGTTTATCCCGATGGCCTTCTTCGGCGGTTCTACCGGTGCGATTTACCGTCAGTTCTCGATCACCATCGTTTCCGCAATGGCGCTGTCGGTACTGGTGGCATTGATTCTGACCCCGGCGCTCTGCGCCACGATGCTGAAGCCCATCCAAAAAGGCAGCCATGGCGCAACCACCGGCTTCTTCGGTTGGTTTAACCGTATGTTCGATAAGAGCACGCATCACTACACCGATAGCGTAGGCAACATCCTGCGCAGCACCGGTCGTTATCTGGTGCTGTACCTGATCATCGTTGTCGGCATGGCCTGGCTGTTCGTTCGTCTGCCAAGCTCGTTCCTGCCGGACGAAGATCAGGGGGTATTCCTGAGCATGGCGCAGCTGCCTGCGGGCGCAACTCAGGAGCGTACCCAGAAGGTTCTGGATGAGATGACCGATTACTATCTCACCAAAGAGAAAAATAACGTTGAATCGGTATTCGCCGTTAACGGCTTTGGTTTCGCGGGTCGTGGGCAGAACACCGGCATCGCGTTCGTCTCTCTGAAGGACTGGAGTCAGCGTCCAGGCGAAGAGAACAAAGTTGAAGCGATTACCGGGCGCGCAATGGGCTATTTCTCACAGATTAAAGACGCAATGGTGTTCGCCTTTAACCTGCCGGCAATTGTTGAACTGGGTACCGCAACGGGCTTTGACTTCCAGCTGATCGACCAGGCAGGGTTAGGCCATGAAAAACTGACTCAGGCTCGTAACCAGCTCTTTGGTATGGTTGCGCAGCATCCTGATGTCTTAAGCGGCGTTCGTCCAAACGGTCTGGAAGATACTCCGCAGTTCAAAGTGGATATCGATCAGGAAAAAGCGCAGGCTCTTGGCGTTTCTATCAGCGATATTAACACGACGCTTGGCGCAGCATGGGGTGGTAGCTACGTCAACGACTTCATTGACCGCGGTCGTGTGAAGAAAGTGTATATCATGTCTGAAGCGAAATACCGTATGCTGCCGGAAGATATCGGTAACTGGTACGTACGCGGTAGCGATGGACAGATGGTGCCCTTCTCCGCCTTCTCGACTTCACGCTGGGAATACGGCTCACCGCGTCTGGAGCGTTATAACGGTCTGCCATCGATGGAAATCCTCGGCCAGGCGACACCGGGTAAGAGTACCGGTGAAGCGATGAACCTGATGGAAGAGCTGGCGGGTAAACTGCCTGCAGGCATTGGCTATGACTGGACCGGCATGTCTTATCAGGAACGGTTGTCAGGCAACCAGGCACCTGCGCTGTACGCCATCTCGCTGATTGTCGTCTTCCTGTGTCTGGCTGCGCTGTATGAAAGCTGGTCGATTCCGTTCTCGGTAATGCTGGTCGTTCCACTCGGGGTTGTGGGTGCGCTGCTGGCTGCCACCTTCCGCGGATTGACCAACGACGTTTACTTCCAGGTTGGTCTGCTGACGACCATTGGCCTGTCGGCGAAGAACGCGATACTAATCGTTGAATTCGCCAAAGATCTGATGGATAAAGAGGGCAAAGGTCTGATTGAAGCAACGCTGGAAGCCGTTCGTATGCGTCTGCGTCCGATTCTGATGACCTCGCTGGCGTTCATCCTTGGGGTCATGCCGCTGGTTATCAGCTCCGGCGCAGGCTCCGGCGCGCAGAACGCCGTTGGTACTGGCGTAATGGGCGGGATGGTGACCGCGACGGTTCTGGCGATTTTCTTCGTGCCAGTGTTCTTCGTGGTAGTCCGTCGCCGCTTTAGTAAGAAAAATGAGGATATTGAGCACAGCCATCCGGTTGAGCATCATTAATCTCTCTTCACAGGGCCGCATACGCGGCCCTTTTCTTTTCCCTGATTTAAAGCGCACGGATTGTTATTGTTTGTTTTATAACCTGAGATATAATATTTAATGATGAGTCGTGGTGCTTATCTCCGTTTTTCTCTGCGACTTTCCTTCCCGCTCACCCTAACTCAGAATATTCTCAATCACTGACTTTATGTATGGTTGTCTTCGTATAACGGCAAAACGCAGCGGCTAACTTGATGAAATATAAGGTCAGTATTCATTTTTACCGATCGGGTTAACGGCACGATATAATAAAGACCGAGGCATTGAAGATAAATGGACGCTGATAATTGTAATTTTTCGTAATAGCACGATGAAATCTTTTTAAGAGTGGATTATAGTTAAACAGCAAGATTACAATGTATGTGTCAGGTCTGTTAGTCGTGTTCATCCCACAACGGTCGTTTAAACCACTCAAAAGGGGATGCGTTATGGACGAATACTCGCCAAAAAGACATGATATTGCGCAGCTTAAATTTCTCTGCGAAACCCTGTATCATGACTGTCTTGCAAACCTGGAAGAGAGCAACCACGGCTGGGTTAATGACCCAACTTCGGCTGTCAATCTTCAACTTAATGAATTGATCGAGCACATTGCCGCGTTCGCGCTTAATTATAAAATTAAGTATGCTGAGGATAATAAGCTGATTACTCAGATTGACGAATATCTGGATGACACTTTCGTCTTGTTCAGCAACTACGGCATTAACAGTGCGGATCTGCAGAAATGGCGCAAATCTGGCAATCGGTTATTCCGCTGCTTTGTCAACGCCAGTCGGGAAAACCCGGCCAGTCTTTCTTGTTAGTATTATTACAATCAAAAGGTGGATTTATGTCTGATAAAACATTAACCAAAATAGACTATTTGATGCGCTTACGACGCTGTCAGACAATTGATACGCTGGAGCGCGTAATTGAAAAAAATAAATATGAACTTTCCGATAATGAACTGGCGGTATTTTACTCAGCGGCCGACCATCGTCTTGCTGAGCTGACGATGAATAAACTGTATGACAAGATCCCACCTTCAGTCTGGAAATTTATCCGCTAGTTTATTTCAAATGAAAGTCATACATCTCGTGTCGAAAACACCCCGCTTTGGTGATGAGAATAAGTGTGACTGTGCTCACAGATGTTGGCTTAATGCAAAGATGAAACCGGTTTCTTTTTATACTATGGCGGCCTGACGATAAGGAAATAAGGGAAGCGTCCATGAGTGAAGAGAAACAAAAAATGATTGCCGGCGAACTATATCTGGCAGGTGACGCCACGTTGAAAGCCGATCGCCTGCGGGCCAGGCAACTGTTGCACCGCTACAACCATTCGGCGCCTGAAGAACATGAATTAAGAAAAGCATTATTGTCTGAACTGCTTGGGCACGCGAGTGATGCGTATATCGAACCCACCTTTCGCTGCGACTACGGCTACAATATCTCCTTCGGCAAAAATTTCTACGCGAACTTTGATTGCGTCATGCTGGACGTCTGTCCGATTCATATTGGGGATAACTGCATGCTGGCGCCGGGCGTACATATTTATACCGCCACGCATCCCCTTGACCCCGTCGACCGCAATAGTGGTCAAGAGTACGGAAAACCCGTCACCATTGGGCACAATGTATGGATTGGCGGGCGGGCAGTAATTAATCCTGGCGTGGCTATCGGCGATAATGCCGTGGTGGCTTCGGGTTCCGTGGTAGTGAAAAATGTGCCCGCCAACGCCGTCGTCGGCGGAAACCCGGCACAGATTATCAAAATGCTGGAGAGCGAAAAACGGTAACTGTTATGCTTTTCTGCAACCAATCTGTTACTTTCCCCATAGATTTACGCAACATAAAATAGCCCTCAGGCTGAGCCCGATTTGTCACGCCTGCATACGGGCTCATGGCAGAATTTGGGGAATAAGATGACAGAAATACAGCGGCTGCTGAAGAGCACCATTGATGAACTTAATGTGAAAGAGAAACGCGACAACCGTCCGCGTTTTAGCATTAGCTTTATTCGCAACCACCCATGGCTTTTTGTCGCCATGTACGCGGCTTTCCTGGCCACGCTTATTGTGATGCTTCGTTCCGAAACGCTGGTGGATTCTGTCTGGCTGTTAATTGTTTTATTTGTTCTGCTAAACGGTTTCTTCTTCTTTGACGTCTATCCACGCTATCGTTATGAAGATATCGACGTTCTTGATTTCCGCGTTTGCTACAACGGCGAATGGTATAACACCCGGTTTGTCCCTGAACAACTTCTCGAGCGTATTCTGCAATCGCCACGCGTCGATCGCGAGCAAAAGGCGCAGCTACAAAAAATGATCGCCACCAAAGGCGACCTCTCATTTTACGATGTGTTTTCTCTTACTCGCGTCGGTTCTGCGCAATAAGACGATTGAGCGTCCGTACCGCAGCAATGAAATGTGAGGCGGACGTATTTCCGTAGCCCAGAACCAAGCCGCTTCGCGCCGTTTTTACATCTAGATAAAAACGGCTTAATGCCCCGGGCGCCAACTGAAAGCGCCGGGCCTGCTGCACAATCGCCTGGTCATCCATGTTGTCGATAGCGACGGTCAGGTGCAATCCTCCCCCTCCGCCAAAGAGTTCATAAGGATGGTTAAGTTCTTGAGCCAGGACGTCCCGCAGGTGCTGCTGGCGTTTGCGGTACAAACGGCGCATCGCGGCCAAATGACGTGCGTAGTGCCCCTCTTCAATGAACAACGCCAGCGCCTTCTGTTCAGCCCGGTGCCCGCCGCGTAATAGCGCACCAATGACGCCTCGTGCAGCCTCCGCCAGCGCGGGAGGCATAACCATAAAGCCAATGCGCAGCGCCGGAAATAGCGTTTTGCTGAATGTCCCCAGATAAACCACCGGCGCCTGCCTGGCCATCCCCAGCATGGCCGGAATGGGCTCACCGCTATAGCGAAATTCGCTGTCGTAATCATCTTCGATAATCCACGAATCATGCCGGCGGGCATATTCCAGTAACGCCAGTCGTCGCCCGGCGCTCATCACGGCTCCGCAGGGGTATTGATGTGAAGGTGAAGTAAAGATCAATCGCGGCGCTTTGCTATCAGCAGAGGTATCTAAACGCATTCCTTCACGATCAACCGGTACACCCTTTATATGAAGACCTGATTTGAGAAATATGCTTTTTGCTCCCGGATACCCGGGCTCTTCCACCCATGCCATATCGCCGGCTACGCTCAGCAGGTGCGTGCATAAATCGACGCCTTCCAGCGCCCCTTCTGTAATCACTATCTGGCTGGCTTCGCAGCGGATCCCCCGGGAGAGCGCGAGGTGGCGAGCAATGGCTTTTCGTAGTACGAGCTCTCCCTGCGCATCGCCGTAGCCCAGTAATGTGCTGCCCTCTTCGCGCAGTACCCGATCGAGCAGCCGACGCCAGATGGAAAGTGGAAAGTAATTCACCGCAGGCATTCCCGGCGTAAAGAGCAACGCGGGCGAATCCCGGTGAATTGCTGCCGGCAATCCCTGTAAATATTCAGGAAGCACAATAACGCGCGCCTCAATGTCCTCTTCTCCCTGAGACCTCAAGGGCGCGACGTACGTTCCCTGACGACTACGCAATAGATATCCTTCTATTGCCAGCTGCTCCAGCGCGCTGTTGATGGTATTGCGCGAAAGCCCCAGATGCTGCGCCATGGCGCGCGAACCGGGTAGACGACTATCGCCCGCCAGCGTGCCCTGCAAAATAGCCTCGCGCAGTTGCTGATAGAGGGTTCGCTGTAGGGTTTCACTTCCTCTACCGCATAGGGCCTGCTCGAGTAAAGTAAAAAAAGCATCATCCGGAATATTCATCACCGCTCCTCGTGGCACCATATAAACATACTCTTATGGCACTTTTTATGGAACCAATAAGGGCTTAATCTCATGGCATTCACCCACAAAGGAACCCCCCATGAGCCATCTTAATCAATTCGATCAACCCGTTGGCGCTGCCCTGCCCGACTGGCAGCCTCGTCAGCACCCCGAGAGATTGAATCTGCAAGGTCGCCTTTGCCGGCTTGAGCCATTGCGCTCCACGCACGCCAGCGCGCTGTTTGATGCCCATCGCTTAGCCCCGGACACCCGAAGCTGGACGTGGCTGCTGCGAGAGCCGGATAACAGCGTCGAGGAATATCGCGCGTGGATAGAGAGCGTGGCCATGCAGGCCGACCCCATTCACTATGCCGTGATAGATCAGCTGACAGACCAGCCCGTTGGCTCACTGGCGTTGATGAGAATTGATGCCAAAAATGGCGTTGTTGAAGTCGGCCACGTACACTTTTCGCCTCTGTTGAGCCGGACGGCGATGGCAACCGAGGCCCACTCGCTACTGATGCACTACGTATTTGATACGCTCGGCTATCGTCGCTACGAGTGGAAATGCAACAGCCTGAACGAGCCTTCACGCCGGGCGGCGCTGCGGCTGGGATTTCAGTATGAGGGACGCTTTCGTCAGGCGCTGGTGATAAAGGGCCACAACCGCGATACCGACTGGTTTTCGATTATCGATTCAGAGTGGCCGCAGATTCATAGAGCAATGCGGCAATGGCTGGCCGCCGACAACTTTAGCGCCGATGGCCAGCAGTTACGGACGCTGGAGAGCTTCCGTTAACGTCTTTTCTTGCGACCCTGTACGGCCTTAAAGCGGGGATTACTTTTGCAGATAACGTAAAGCCGCCCTTTTCGTTTCACGATCTGGCAATCCGGATGGCGCTGTTTCGCGCTACGCAATGAGTTGAGTACCTGCATTATTTGCTCCTTTTCGCATCAATAAAACCGCCGAAGCGCTGGCGGAAACGAGCGGTGCTGCCTTCATTGTTGAAGGCCTTCTGTTTACCGGTGTAATACGGATGCGATTTGGAGGAGACGTCGAGCGTGACGTAGGGATACGTCTCGCCATCCAGCTCAATCTCACGCTCGGTGCGGATCGTTGAACCGACTTTAAAGAATTCGTTAGCGCTGGTGTCGTGAAAAACCACCGTACGATAATGCGGATGAATATTGGGTTTCATAGCGACCTCAATCATTACGTTATAACATAACAATATCGTACGCCGTGCGAATCTAAAGATCAACCCTGAGAATAAGAAGGATTATGGGCGGCGCAGGCCGCCCGTTACGGATTAAGGGCTCAGCTGATGCGCCAGGGCCCTGAGCTGTTCGGCAATAGACTGCAGGTTTTTGCCGGGCTCCGTTTTCGCCCCGGTAGAGTGGCGCACGACAAGACGGGCCGGAAGAATTGAAGAAGTATGGGAGGTTTCGTTATCGCCGCTATCGAGTAGGCGCCGAACGGCCTCTTTTCCTTGTAAGTCAAGATCCAGCGAAACGGTGGTTAGCGCCGGGTAAAAAAACGAGCTTTCATAGGTATCATCATAACCAATAACCGACTTTTCCCCCGGGATCGGTACCTGATGCTGATGAAACGCGCTAAGCACGCCCAGCGCCATCTGATCGTTACCCACCAAAACGGCGGTAAAGTTTGGCGTCTCTCGCAACATTTGCAGCGCGCCGGCATAGCCGCTCTGCGCATCCCAGTTACCGCGAATCACCGTGACCGGCTGTAGCCCATAACCTTCGAGGGTTTCTATCCAGCTTTTCAAACGCAATTTGGCCGATACCGAGCTTTCCGGACCGGCCAACAGCGCTATCTCCCGATGCCCCATTTCATAGAGATATTTGACGCTGGCTCGGGTGCCGTCTGCCGGATTAAACGAAACGTTAAACACGGAGCTATAGGGATCGACATCTAAAAAAAGACAGACGATATCATCGTTATCAGCGGCAATTTTCTGAGCCTGATCAGTCTCCAGAGGCACGTTGATGATGACCTTATCCACCAGCTGAGATTTAAGTTCATTAATGGAATCTTGAATGCTTTGGTTGACGCTCTCATCGATCATTGAAATGAGTACCTGATAACCTTCCACATTCGCATAGCGTTTAACCGCCGCGGCCACCTGAGAAGGCGCATGCAATGCGAGGGAGATCGTAACCAGACCTACGGTACGGCTTTGCTTGCCTACCAGCTGTTGCGCCAGGCGGTTTGGGACATAACGCAGCTCCTCAATGGATTTCTCCACCTTGCTGCGCGTGGCTTTGGATACATTAGCAGATTTGTTGAGTACCCTGGACACGGTCTGATAGGAGACGCCCGCATGGCGAGCAACGTCTTCTAAGGTCGCGCTTTTAGACTTCATGGTCCGGTTCCTTATGTTGTTATCCCTGGATTGTAACAGGGGCAATGTAAAAAAACGCTCATTGCCGCCTTCCTCGAACAACAATCAACATTAAAAGTATTACGCTCACAATACAACAAATTGTGAATAGACTCACCACCTGTAACAAAACCCGCTAATTTATTTGCAGTTAATCACACTATAGCGATCATTCAATTGCCTGTATTTTGGTTTAGGGATTTTATAACACCGGTTATGTGAACGTAATACAAAAAATAAGAGGATAGACATGAACACTACGCTGCGCACACTCTCCGCTGCGTTGGCCGCTGCGCTGATTTCACCATCCGTGTTTGCTGCTTCCGCCACGCTTCCGGGTATCGATTTTCATGGCTATATGCGCGCCGGGGTTGGGGTCTCCGGCGACGGCGGTCAGGCCGAATGGCAAAAAAACAAAATTGGCCGTCTGGGTAACGAGTCCGATACCTACGGCGAGCTGGAGTTGGGCTCGGAGGTCTACAAGAAGAATGACGTGAGCTTCTATCTCGATAGCATGGTCAGCATGGTTTCTGACGGTTCGAACGATAACGAAACCACGCTCGATGATGATGCGCAGTTCGGCCTACGCCAGCTCAACCTGCAAATTAAAGGGCTGGTCCCGGGCGATCCGAACGCGGTCATTTGGGGCGGTAAACGCTACTACCAGCGCCACGATCTGCACATCATTGATACCAAATACTGGAACATTTCCGGATCCGGCGCCGGGATAGAAAACTATACCCTCGGCCCTGGCGCCGTCTCATTTGCCTGGATCCGCGGTGATGCGAATGACGTCGACTACCGCGTCGACGGCGACAGCAACGTGAATATTAACTACCTTGACCTGCGCTACGCAGGCTGGAAGCCATGGACCGGGTCGTGGACCGAATTTGGTATCGACTATGCGATGCCTAACACCACCAAAAAGCAGGACTCCTACGGCGGCCTGTATGATGCAGAAAACGGCGTCATGCTAACCGGTGAAATCAGCCAGGATATGCTGGGCGGTTACAACAAAACGGTGCTGCAGTACGCAAACAAAGGGCTGGCGCAGAACATGGTTTCCCAGGGCGGCGGCTGGTATGACATGTGGAACTACGTCAATGACGCCACCGGCTATCGGGTGATCAATACCGGTTTAATTCCGATTACCGAAAAATTCTCTATTAACCACGTTCTGACCTGGGGATCCGCGGACAACATCACCGATTACACGGATAAAACGCGCATGCTGTCGCTGGTGGCTCGCGGACAGTATCAATTCACGGAATACGTACGCCTGATTGGCGAAGTGGGCGGTTTTTACCAAAAAGATAGCTACAAGAACAATACAGACTATAAGCAGGCTGGTGAGAAATATACCATCGCGCTGGGCCTGGCCGATGGCCCTGACTTTATGTCTCGCCCGGAACTGCGTATTTTCGCTTCGTATCTGAATGACTCAGAAAATGGTAAACCTTTCGAAGATCAAACAGCCAATAACACGTGGAACTTTGGTGTACAGGTCGAAGCCTGGTGGTAGTCGTCATTTAACTGTTTTATCTCCAGCTGTAAGGTCGTTAATTACCCTCCGGTAATGATTATTGCCATTGATACTTTGTTTTCTTTTCGGGATAACCCATTATTGCGTTATCCCGTTTTATTTTATTTACGGCTGGCAAAGTGTTCGTCAAGTAATTGACGCAAAGCATCCGACTGTTTACCGAAAATAGCATGCACCTGCTGCCCAAGGATAATAACGCCAAGCGCTCCCTGCTGCTGTAGCTCCTGAGAGTCAACAATCGACAGATTATTCACCGTGACGCGTAAGCGGGTGATACAGGCGTCAACGTTGACAATATTCGCCTCGCCGCCGAAAGCCTGAATTAAACGTTCAATCTGTTGTTGTTCCCCAGGGCTTAACGTTACCGCCGGACGCGACTGGGAGAAGTAATTCAGAAAGGATTTTAAACTCACCATAATAAGCTCCTGATAAGCAGATAAAAAAACGCCTGCTCGCAGGAGCAGGCGCGGATAGAGAAAAATTACGCGTGACGACTGAGGATGCGGCAATCCCACGCTTTTAAGGTCAACGGCGCGTTCAAGTCCGTGCCGGTAAGGCTGTCCTGGTAGCCCTGCGGTAAGGTCACCTGCTGCTGCTGCGCGCTGTAGTTTTGCAGGAACACGTAGGTAGTCTCACCGTCCGTGCGCGCGGTCGCCACCACGCCCGGCGGGAAATCGGCCTCCACCGCGCGCGGCAGCGCCAGCTCTTTACTTATGGCGCTGAAGAAGTCCCGCTGGAAAGCCAGATCGTTGCGCGAAGCGACATGCCAGGCTTTACCTTTACCCACGTGATTAACGGTGACCGCCGGTCTTCCCGCGTAAAAATCATCGCGGTAGGTCGCCAGCGGCTGCGCCGTTTCGGCGTGGATCAGTTCACACAGATGGCGTACCTGATACGGTCCCTGCAAACCTCCTTCATTGCCCGCCAACCCCTGTACCAGATTACGTTCGCCATCGTTCAGGCAGTCAATCTCTTCCGCCCAGATGCCCAGCAGCTTGCGCAGCGGACCCGGGAAGCCACCGAGATAGCATAGGTCAGATTCGTTAACAATCCCCGTCCAGTATGTTGTAACTAAATGACCGCCGTTGGCCACAAACGCCTCGGCGCGTTCGGCAAAGCCGTCGCGAACCATATACAGCATCGGGGCAATGACCAGCCGATAAGCGCTCAGGTCGACGTCGGCATCAATGATATCTACCGCAATCCCCTGTTCCCAGAACGGACGATAGTGCTCGTTGACGGTATTTTCATACTCCATCCCGAGATTACGCGGCCCCTGAGCATCATCCAGCGCCCAGCGGTTTTGCTGGTCAAAGATAATCGCCACTTTCGCATCCGTCCGGCAGCCCACCACGTCCGGCAGCTGGCTTAACATCTCGCCAAGCTTTGTCACTTCACGGCCCACGCGCGTATCCAGGTGACCGACGTGATCGATAATTGCGCCATGGAATTTCTCTACCGAACCGCGGCTCTTACGCCACTGGAAATACTGTACCGAGTCGGCCCCGTGCGCTACCGCCTGCAGAGAAGAGAGAATATGCATTCCCGGTTTTTTCAGCTTGCTGGTCGGCTGCCAGTTAGTCGCGCTCGGCGTGGACTCCATCAGGACAAACGGTTTTCCGCCCTTCAGGCTGCGCATCATGTCGTGATACATGGCGGTGTAGCAGGCCAGCGTGGTTTCATCTTTATCGCGATGCCACATGGGGTAGCTGTCCCACGAGATGAAGTCCAGCGCCGGCGCCAGCTGCCAGTAGTCGTAATCGTAGAAATACTCCATAAAGTTGGTTGTCACCGGCAGCTCAGCATTCGCCGCTTTCAGTGGCGCAATTTCGTGGCGGCAGAAATCCGTCACCTGAGCGGTATTGAAGCGATGCCAGTCAAGGTTCAGACCATGAATGGAGACTTCCCCCTGCGGAGCCGGAGATTCAATTTGCGACCAGTCGCTATAGGTGTGGCTCCAGAAAGTGCTCCACCAGGCATGATTGAGATTATCCAGCGTTTCATAGCGCGCTTTCAGCCAGTCACGGAAACGCTCCTGGCACAGGCTACAGTGGCATTCGCCGCCATACTCATTGGAGATATGCCAGCCCAGCACCGCCGGATGCTGCGCATAGCGCTCCGCCAGCAGGGTGTTAATTTTCAGGGTTTTCTCACGATAGACCGGCGACGACATACAGTGGTTGTGACGCCCACCGTGCAGCGCAGGCACCCGATCGCGACCGACGCGCAGGACCTGAGGATATTTCTGCGACATCCAGGCCGGGCGTGCGCCGCTTGGGGTCGCGAGAAAGACATGTATTCCGGCGGCATACAGTTTATCCAGGATACTGTCCAACCAGCCAAACTCAAATACGCCTTCCTGAGGTTCAAGTTTCGCCCAGCTAAATATCCCTACCGACATGACATTACATTTTGCCTGCTGCATCATGGCAATATCTTTATCAATAATATCGGGATAGTTTTCCCACTGCTCCGGATTATAGTCGGCGCCATGCAATAGCGCATTGACCTTCGGACTCAAAGGCGCAAATTTTTTCATAATAAACATCCTGAAGTTTAAAGCTGAATAATTAATTAAATACCTTCATCGACGGCAACGCTTTCCCCTGGCAATCAAACAGCGCCTGATTTTCCCGGGCATTACCCTCTTTCCACTCATCGTGGATATATTTCATTCCGGCAGGTGTCGCCCAGGTATTTCCCGGTACGGCAATCCACGTCGGCTCCCAATAAAAAATACCTTTACCACGATGGTTTGGAACATCCGCAACGGCCTGCATTAAGTCGTGAATATAATTATATTGCCCCTGTACGGTGGCGGGATAACCGCCATCCTTTTCCTCTTTTGCCTGGAAACTATTTTCGGCGTTGTCGCAGTTCTCCAGGGTATAGGCATAAGCGGCCTCTACCACAATCACGTCTTTGTTATAGCGCTTGCTGATATCATCCATATTGGCTTTCAGCGCGCTAATCGGTCCATTCCAGTAGGTATACATCGACAGACCAATAATGTCGTAAGGCACGTTACGCTTGCTGATTTCATCAAACCACCAACGGAAGGTGTCGTTTTTCGTGCCTTCGGCCAGATGAAGCATAATTTTAACCTGCTCACCGGCGGTGAGGTTTTCCTTCAGGCCATCGATGGCGGCGTTAAGCAGCCCCGCCAGGCGATCGAACTCGCCGCCACCCTGCCCCCAGCTTTTGCCCTCCGGCCACAGCATACCGCCGTTGATCTCGTTGCCGATCTGCACCATATCCGGCAGTACGCCCTCCTGCTTAAAACGGGCGATCGTGTCGCGGGTGTAGTCATGAATAGTGGTTTTCAGCTGCGGATAATCCATTTTCTCCCATGCCTTCGGCTTGAACTGCTTGCCGGGATCTGTCCAGAAATCGCTGTAGTGAAAATCAAGCAGCAGCTTCATCCCCTGCGCTTTTGCCCGCTTCGCCAGCGCCAGCGTCGCCGCGAGATCGTTATCGCCGCCGCCGTAGCGCTGACCCTGGGCGTCTTTTGGATCGACCCACAGGCGCAGGCGAACATAGTTCACGCCGTCGGCCTTCAGAATCGCGATCGGATCCTGCTGCTGATTGTGGTGGTTAAAAAACTTTGCGCCATGCTTTTCCGCGTCCAGCAGCGTGGAGATATCCGCGCCTTTAATAAAATCAGCGGGCATGTTGCTAAACGCTCTGGTTTGTAGCGCGTCCGCTGCCAGCGTACTGGCGGAGAAACAGCATGCCAGAGAAACAGCAAGCCACGCGGGTGTTAATCTTTTCATGGGGTTATCCTTTTGTGCTGCCAGAGGTGAGGCCGGAAACAAAGTATTTTTGTAGCGCCAGATAGAGAATCGCTACCGGCACGGCAATCAGCACCGCGCCCGCCGCATAGGTGGTGTAGCTGGCGCCCATTTTCTGCGCCACCAGGTTATACAGGCCGATCGGCAGCGTGTACTTATCCGGGGTACGCAGAATGGTGCTGGAAAGGATGAAATCCCCCAGCGGGCCGGTAAACGAGAACAGCGCCACCACCGCCAGTATCGGCTTCGACAGCGGCATAATGATTTCGATAAAGATGCGGAAGCTGCTGGCGCCATCCATCCGCGCAGATTCATCCAGATCTTTAGGGATCGCGTCCAGGTAGCCCTTCATGAGCCAGGTATTCATCGGGATCATGCCGCCCACGTAGATCAGTACCAGCGCCAGATGGCTATTGATCAGCCCCAGCAGCTGAGAGAGAACAAAGATCGCAATCAGCGCCGAGAACTGCGGGATCATCTGCAACAGCAGAAATAGCATCAGCCCGTTCTGCCGCCCTTTGAAACGAAAGCGCGAAAACGCATAGGCGGTGAAGCTCACGCTGAATAAGGTCAACACCATAGTCATGAAGCTGATTTTCATCGAGTTCCAGTACCAGGTGAGATAATTCACATTGCCGTTAAACAGATCCGCGTAATGCTGGAACGACAGATTTTCAGGAATAATCGACGTACTCAGCAGACTGTTCCCGGCATTCAGCGACGCCCCTACCGTCCAGACCAGCGGGTATATAATGATCGTCGATACAAAGATGACCACCAGCCAGGTGAGTGACAGGCGAATCCACTTTTCGCGTTTAATACTCGGTGATTTAGCCATGTTGCTTCCCTTACGCCATGTCGTCGTTTTTGAAGGATTTCGTGGCGCGGAACTGCCACAACGCCAGGCCGACGACAAAAATCGACAGCAGGATCGTGATGGTGGCCGCGATGGCGTATTGCGAAGACGACATGGTCAATTTGTAGATCCACGACACCAGAATATCCGTACCACCGGCATTCGACCCGGCTACTGCCGGCCCGCCGTTGTTGAACAAGTAGATGATGTTGAAGTTGTTAAAGTTGAAGGTGTACTGGGTGATGATGATCGGCGCAATGGAGTAGAGTACCAGCGGCAGAGTAATGGTCCGCAGGCGGGTAAACGCGCTGGCGCCATCCATGGTGGCCGCTTCATACAGATCGTCCGGGATCGCCTGCAGGACGCCGGTGGTCATGGCGAAAACAAACGGGAAACCCAGCCAGGTCTGCATCATAATCAGCGCCGTCTTGGTCCAGAACGGGTCGGTCAGCCACGCCTTTGGACTGATGCCAAAGAAGGACAAAATGGCGTTGTTAATCACCCCGAATGAATCATTGAACATACCGGCAAAAACCAGAATCGTCACGAATCCCGGTACCGCCCACGGCAGAATGAAAATTGTACGGATCATCGGCTTAAAGCGCAGATCTTTCTGATTGACCAAAATCGCCAGCAGCACGCCGACAGTACACTGCAGGGTCGTCGCCAGCAGCGTCCACACCACCGTCCACTGCAATACATCAAAGAAAGTCGAACGCCAGATGGATAATGTGAAGATGTTGATGAAGTTTTTGAATCCCACCCAATCCACCAGCTTCGCCGGCGGCGTGTGATAGAGATTGTAGTTAGTAAAGGCGATAGCAAAACCAAACAGGATCGGGAAGATGACCACAAACACCAGCAGTATGAAGCCGGGCGTGATCATCAGATACGGGAACCCTTCGCTGAGCAGCATCTGATACTGCTTGCGTACGCTATTCAGCGCCACGCCTTCATCGCGCTTTTTGCCGTTAACCCAGGCGTCGCGCAGCGAGAGGAAATAGACCAACAAACCGAATGCGATAATCAGTACACTGATTATCCCTTCCGCCAGCAGGAAAATAGAGTTATCCCGCGGGACTTCCTCGCCTAAGGTATATAACCCCCACAGGCCTTCGCTGAGAAAGTCATAGAAAATGCTCATAAAACTGCTCAGCAGCGCCAGGAAGACAATCCCCTTCAGCCACTGGCGGTGATAAAACTGCCCAAAACCCGGCACGATAGCCAGCAACAGGCCGCACCACGCATGGCGTCCTGCGCCGCGCGCTTCGGCAATATTTTCGCTGGGATTGATAATCACACACGACTCCTTCTGAAAACGGGAGGACGGCCCTCCCGTTCTGTTACATCACCGGATTATTGATTGCTGGCCTGCATGGCTTCGATCTGCATCTTGATCTGCTTCTCTGCGTTATCGAGCGCCGCCTTCGGTTCCTGTTTACCGGTCAGGCTAAGCTCCAGCGCGGCGTTCGCCGGGCCCCATACTTCGCCCATCTCCGGGATCCCCGGCATCGCCGTCGCCCGCGCTGACTGAACCGCCACCGCGCTGGCCTTTTCGTCATTCTTAATCAGGGGATCGTCAATCATGGCCTTCAGAGGCGGGATTTCCCCGGTGGCGACATAGCGCGCTTTCACATACTGCGGCTGGTTGATGAACTCGATAAACTGCTGCGCCAGCGCTTTATCTTTACTCCACGTCGAGACCACATAGCCTTTCACACCGAGGAAGGAGCTCATCGGTTTGCCATCCGGCAGCGTCGGCAGAGGCGCGACGCCATAATGAATGCCTGCCGCTTCATACGGCTGGAAGGCCCATGGGCCGTTAATCACCGCTGCCGCTTTCTTCTCGGTAAACAGCGAGTCGATGGCGTTCAGCCCGTTATCGCCGAGGATCCCCGCCGGGAATACCTTGTCGGTGTAGAATTTTTTCAGGAAAGTCACCGCTTCCACCGCACCGGGCTTATTCAGGCCGACATCCTGCGGGTTGAAGCCGCCCTTATCGTTTTTGCCAAAGATATAACCGCCCATCGGACCGATGGCGCCCCAGCTGTAATAAATTTGGTCAAACTTAGCCAACAGGCCGTACTTACCCTCTTCGCGCTGCTTCTTCGAATAGTCGAACCACGCCTGCAGGCTATCCAGCGGCTTGTCGATCAGGTCTTTGTTGTAAATCAGCACCAGGGTTTCCACCGCTTTCGGTACGCCGTAAAGCACGTTATCCATATGGAAAGCGTTGATTGATGCCGGCGTAAAGGCCTCCTGCTTCGCCTGGTCCAGCGTCAGGGGAGACAGCAGCCCCTGGACGACCGCACCGCCTAGCTGGTCATTAGGGATCACCAGCACGTCCGGGCCAATGCCCGCCGGGCCATCAAGGCGCAGCTTTTCCAGCTGCTGGGCATACGGCATTTCCTGCACGTTCACCTTAACGTTGAACTGCTTTTCAAAATCGCTTACCGCGGCCTTAATGCCGTCGGATTTTTTGATGTCTTCCCAGACGTTGAGCTGTCCGGTCGCGTGCGCCTGCAGGCTCACCAGCTGCCCGGCAGCCAGAGTAGTAAGGATCAGTGCAGCAAGAGTGTTCTTTTTCATTATCAACCTCATGTGAAGGTATAACAATTTAATGGTTTTTATTGGGCGATGTGACTTCCGAAAATCTTTCATTTAACTGATAAACGGTGATTCATAAAGAAATCTGCCGTTATTTTTGATTTGTTATACGGTACGCTTTGAATGCTGACAAAACTACTGAAAGCTGCCAGTTGTGTGATCGTGATTGCAGAAATGAAACATCGATATAGGGTGCTAAAACTCTGGAAGTTATAGTCACTGCATGATTTTAGTGTCGTTGAGCATCGCTCGGCTGAATTGTTACACGTTATACAAATAGCGCGTCACAGCCCAAATCCCAACGGCAAAAACGGCTACTAACCCGGGGAATGTTGATGTCCAATATACGACTGAGGAATGTCACCAAACGGTTCGGCAGTACAGTGACGCTGCATCAGGTAAACCTTGATATTGAAGATGGCGAATTTGCAGTTTTCGTCGGCCCGTCCGGCTGCGGTAAATCGACGCTACTGCGAATGATTGCCGGTCTCGAAGAGGTGAGCGAAGGTGAAGTACTGATCGGCGATGAGGTCATGAACGACGTTGTTCCCGCCCATCGCGGCGTCGCCATGGTATTCCAGTCTTATGCACTCTATCCGCACATGACCGTGGCGGAAAATATGGGCTATGGCCTGAAGGTGAATAAAGTGCCAAAAGATGAAATTCGCCGCCAGGTTGAAATGGTGGCGAAAACGCTGCAGCTCTCTCATCTGCTGGATCGTAAACCTAAACAGCTTTCCGGAGGCCAGCGTCAGCGCGTGGCGATCGGTCGCGCCATCGTGCGTAATCCACGGGTGTTTATGTTTGATGAACCCCTCTCCAACCTTGATGCTGAGCTGCGCGTTGAGATGCGTCTGCATATTGCTAAACTGCATCATGAACTCAAAACCACCATGGTTTATGTTACCCATGATCAGGTTGAAGCGATGACGCTGGCCGATAAAATCGTGGTGATGAACTACGGCAAAGTTGAGCAGATGGGTTCGCCGATGTCGCTGTATTACAACCCGGTCAATAAGTTCGTTGCGGGATTTATCGGTTCGCCGAAAATGAACTTCCTGCCCGCGACGGTCACCGCATGGCAGCCGGGCCAGCTTAGTGTGAAGATGGCGCAAGACCATAATCTGACGCTCAATATCACCACATCGCCGCTGCAGCCCGGCGCTACCGTTACCCTCGGTATTCGTCCTGAACATCTCTCAACTGATGTGAATATTGGCACCGTGGTTGAATTTCAATGTGAAGTCGTCGAGAGACTGGGTAACAACACCTATCTGTTCGGTCAGTGCTATGGCCACGATAATGTCAAAATTCTGCTGCCCGGCGACGTTCATTTCCGTCCCTGGCAGAAAATTAGCGTCGCGTTCGACGATCGCTACTGCATGGTCTTCGACGAAAATGACCTGCGGATTAGCGCCGACATCGCCGCGCCGGACGCTCATTAAACGCAACATCTGATTGTCATGATTGCGCTTTAGAATATGAGTCTGTGCTGACAACGCTTATTGTCAGCATACCAGCCCTCGTTTTTCTCCGCGACGCTTCATGCCTTGAGCGTCGCGGTTCATCCACTGTTAGCCCGAATTCGTTGCTATCTTGCGATTCGGGCCTTTTTATCCCGCGTGGTGAATCCCTTTTTATCTTTCGCGTATACTCATCGAACCCCTCCATAAAATAAGGAAATACTCATGACGACCCGGCATCAGGTGAGTCTGGTTACAGGGGTATTGATACTTGCCATTATCTTGCCGGTCGCGCTGAGCATCTGGCTGGCAACGCAGCAGGCCAAAGAGCAGTTTTATAGCGAGCTGGACAACTTTTCCGTCCGCGTGCTGGCGCGCGTTCAGCAGGTTGCCGATCAGGCAAGAGAGGCGCTGAAAGAAGCAGATGCGCATACGGCCACGACCTGCAGCCCGGAGCATCTGCTCACTATGCGACGGATCGCCTATACCCACCGTTACATTCAGGAAGTGCTGTGGTTACGCGAGGGTATTCCGCAGTGCTCCTCTCTTGAAGAGCACCAGGTGTCGGCCACCTTTCCCACTCCCGACCATCTCACTGCCGATGGCTACCGTACCTGGCTGACGTCGGTTAGCGACCTGGGACTGAAACATAAAATGACGGCTATGGGCAGCGAGCATCACGTGGTGATGATCGATCCTGTGTCGTTTATCGATGTCATTCCGTTAGGCCATGAAGAAATTCACACCCTTTTGTTTGGCACGAAACGCGATCAAATCATCATCAGCAGTAAACCACTCAACGCTGACGTCTGGGAGAAAATTAAGCATCAGAATGCCGAAACCTTAACCCTCAATAGCACCGTTTATCGTCTTCATCGTATCCCGGAACTGGGGTTGGCTATCGTCACCTGGTCCTCGACGTTGCCGCTGCAGAATAAGCTACATCAGCAGCTGATGCTGTGGCTGCCGATTGGTCTGTTCACCAGCCTTCTGGCCTCATTTCTGCTGCTTCGCCTGCTGCGCAGGCTGCGCTCGCCGCGTAATGGGATGCTTGATGCGCTGAATTCCCATGCCATTCAGGTCTATTACCAGCCTATTATTTCGTTGCAGAGTGGAAAGATCGTCGGCGCGGAGGCGCTTGCTCGCTGGAGGCAGCCCGATGGAAGTTTTTTATCGCCGGATATTTTTATTCCGCTTGCCGAACAAACCGGGCTGATAACGCGCTTAACCGAAGATATTGTACGGAAAATTTTTGCCGATCTCGGTAACTGGCTGCGCCGGCGTCCGGAGATACACATTTCGATAAACCTGTCGGTTGATGATTTGCGCTCGCCAAAGTTGCCGCTCCTGTTGCAAGAGCAGCTTCAGCTTTGGGGCATCAGCGCTCAGCAGATCATTCTGGAAATCACCGAGCGCGGTTTTGTCGACCCGCAAACCACTTTACCGGTGATCGCCGGCTATCGTCAGGCCGGACACCGTATTTCCATCGATGACTTCGGCACCGGCTACTCCAGCCTGAGCTATTTACAAAAACTGGACGTAGACACCCTGAAAATCGATAAATCGTTTGTCGATACGCTGGAGTATGAACTGCTGACGCCGCACATTATTGAAATGGCGAAAGCGCTCAATCTGGCGACCGTCGCAGAAGGCGTCGAAACCGAAAGCCAGCGCGACTGGCTACGTATGCATGGCGTGCAGTATGCCCAGGGCTGGCTTTATAGTAAGGCGCTGCCAAAGGAGACATTTATCCTCTGGGCTGAGAATAACCTGAAGGCGGATTCCGCGCCCTCCGGTATTGCTCACGTCTGACTCTATTTCAGATAGGATTTTATTACCTGCATCACTACATCAAGGTCAGCTTCGCGCTGGCCCTCCTCCGGCTCTTTAACGACGTGATCCGTTAAATGCCCCTGGATAACCTGCATCATCATGCCGTTTACCGCACCGCGAATTGCAGCCAGCTGCTGTAAAACCTCGGCGCATTCATGTTCGCGGTTTAGCATTTTTTCCAGCGCGGCGCTTTGCCCCTGAATTTTCTTCAATCGGGTCAATAACATCTTCTTGTGACGAACGGTATGTGACATTTCGCGATCCACTATTTGATTAATCGATCGTTTCCACTAACGACCCTTGTATGCAATCAGAACAGCATAACATGCCCTACTCCCCCGGAGTATTTTTCTACTGGGGGGTAGTATTTATGTACTGGGGGGGAGTAGCATACAAGCACTTTTTAGTTAGGGATCACGTTATGAACGATTTCGCTTCACTCCTGCAGCAGGGCAACGCCTGGCTATTTATTCCCAGCGCGATTCTGCTGGGCGCGCTGCACGGTCTTGAGCCCGGGCACTCAAAAACCATGATGGCGGCATTTATCGTGGCGGTGCGCGGAACATTAAAGCAGGCGGTGCTGCTGGGGCTGGCGGCGACGGTATCGCATACCGCGGTGGTCTGGCTGGTGGCCATGGCAGGCCTGTGGTTCGGCCGCGGCTGGAATGCACAAACGTCGGAACCCTGGTTTCAGCTGATCTCAGGGGGCCTTATCGTACTGATTGCCTGCTGGATGCTGTGGCGTACCTGGCGCGAATCTCGTTCATATCACCATGAACATGAACATGAACATGAACATAAGCATGAACACGAACACGAACACGAACATAAGCATGAGCATCACCACCACCATCCGCATGAACATTATCCCCACGTTCATCAACATCCGCTGGTTGCCGCCGATGACTGGCAGGACGCCCATCAGCGCGCACATGCGCAAGAGATCAATCGCCGCTTTAACGGGCAACAGGTCACTACCGGGCAGATCGTCTTGTTTGGACTGACGGGGGGACTCATTCCCTGTCCAGCGTCAATAACCGTGCTGCTTATTTGCCTGCAGTTGAAAAAGTTCTCGCTGGGCGCAACCCTCGTGCTGGGGTTTAGCGTTGGGCTGGCGCTCACTCTGGTGGCTTCCGGTGCAATTGCCGCGCTGAGCCTGAAGCACGTAGCCAACCGCTGGCCCGGGCTGAACGATCTCTCGCGCAAAGCGCCGTGGATTTCCGGCACCCTGATTATGGTGGTGGGTTTTTATATGCTGCTGCATGGCTGGGGCCATCTGTAACGCGTCTATCGCCATCCCCACAAACGATGGGGATGGCAAAGATGAATTATTCATCCAGAAGCGGGGCGAAGCCGCCGTATATCATTCGTTTTCCATCAAAGGGCATATTTTCGCCAAACTCTTTCATTCGCGGGTCGGCCATCATTTTGGCATTGGCGGCATCGCGAGCCTCTTTAGAGGGGTACTCAATCCAGCTGAACACTACCTCTTCACCCTCTTCAGCTTTCACCGCCATGCGAAAATCGGTCTGCTTGCCATCCGGGACATCATCCGCCCAGCACTCGACCACACGTAATGCGCCAAACTCTTTAAATAATGGCGCGGCCTTTGCTGCCATCTCGCGGTATGCCTCCTTATTTTCCGCCGGTACGGCAACGACAAAACCATCAACATACTTCATGAGTCTGATCTCCGAAGTGAACAGTACGACCGGAGAATCCGGCCGTATCTGAATTGATAAGTTTAGTCGCCAGGCCTGATAACAGCGTAAAATCAGGAAATAGCCTCACCGGGTTTCGCCAGAGCCTTACGCGCGGCTGGCTGATGGAACCACGGCAGGCACAGCTGGATCAGCGGACCGATAGTTAACGCGTAGAGTACGGTTCCCACGCCAAACTTGCCGCCCATCATCCAGCCAATCAGCAGAACCGAAACTTCAATCGCGGTGCGAATACCGCGCAGCGACCATCCCGTACGGGCATGCAGGCCGGTCATCAACCCATCGCGCGGCCCTGGACCGAAACCCGCGCCAATATACATCCCCGTCGCCAGCGCATTCAGAACGATAGCCCCAACCAACAGCAAGCTACGCGCCACCAATGAATCAAACGGCGGCAGCACGGCCAGAGTCGCGTTTGCCGCCAGCCCCAGCACAATGACGTTGCTTACCGTCCCCAGCCCAGGCATTTGCCGCAGCGGGATCCACAGCAGCAACACTGCCGCTCCCGTCAGGATCATGACCGTGCCGAAATCCAGATTAAACTGTTTGCCGATCCCTAAATGGAAAACATCCCACGGGTCGGCCCCCAGATTGGCGTGAACAAATAACGCGGTCGACACGCCGTACAGGACCAGACCAATATAAAGTTGTAGCAAGCGACGTACCATTTTTCACCTCAAGACAATTGCGATCTCCCCCATCATCAGCAAAAATGGATTGATAATTAATGGCCAGTTTTTAAAAAGTGGATTGCTATGTCATCTCGTCGCTTTGGTTCACAATCGCTGGTACGGCTGCTCGGCAACTGGCAGGAGTCCACCTCTCGTACGCCTATCTGGCGTCAGTTGGCGGAAGCGCTGCGCCTGCTTATCCTCGATGGCCGCCTGGCGCTGGAAACCCGCCTGCCGGGCGAACGTGAACTGGCGGCAGCCCTGAATATCAGCCGCACCACGGTTGCCAGCGCGCTCGGGCAACTGCGGGAGGAGGGCTATCTCTATAGCCGCCAGGGAAGCGGTTCGCGGATCGCCCTGCCGGAGCGTCCGGTGGAAACGTCAGCCCAAAAACCGGACCCGCTCTCGGTGAATTTGGCCGTTGCCGCCCTGAGCGCCGGACCCGAGATCCATCAGGCCTACAGCCAGGCCCTGAAGATTATGCCTGAGCATTTATCCAATACCGGTTACGATCAACAAGGGCTAGCGCTGCTGCGCGAAGCTATCGCCCGCCGCTATAGCGAACGCGGGCTGCCAACCCGCAGCGATGAGGTGATGATTGTCAACGGGGCGCTTAGCGGCTTTGCGCTGGTTCTGCGTTTATTCACCGGGCCCGGCGATCGAGTGGTGGTGGATGCGCCAACTTATCCCATGGCGCTTAGCGCAATTCAGGGCGCATCATGCCGTCCGGTTAGCGTTGCGTTACCGCAGCAGGGATGGGATTGCGACGGTTTGGCGGCAACGATCGCCCAAACGGCTCCGCGCCTGGCCTGGCTGATGCCGGATTTTCATAATCCTACCGGCCGATGTATGGATAGCGCCACGCGCCAGCGGGTAGCGGATATCGCCGCGCAAAGCCGCACCACGCTGGTGGTAGACGAAACGATGGTAGATTTATGGTACGACGCCCCGCCGCCGCCGCCTTTAGCGGCGTTTAATCCCGATGCCCCGGTGATAACCATCGGCTCGGCAGGAAAAAGCTTCTGGGGCGGTCTTCGCATAGGCTGGATCCGCGCCTCTTCACGAACCATTGCCTCGCTGGTTCAGGCACGCGACTCTCTCGATCTCGGTTCCCCACTGCTGGAACAGCTGGCCTGCTGCTGGTTACTTGAGAATGAGAACAGACTGCTGCCGTCACGCCGCGCCATGCTGGCGACCCGCAGGGACATGTGCGGGGCGCTAATGGCGGAATATTTTCCCCACTGGCGCTTCACTCCGCCGGAAGGGGGACTCTCTTTTTGGGTTGAATTACCCGGCATGCTGGCGACGCTCTTTTCCGTTCGCGCTGAAAGCCGCGGAATTCACATCGGGACAGGCACACGCTTTGGTCTGGCCGGCGCGTTTGATCGCTATCTGCGTTTGCCCTTTACTCTTTCGGATGAGGAACTACGCAGCGCGTTTAATACATTGCAGCCGCTATGGCATAGTCTTACGGAGCAGAAGGAGAACTTTCGTCTGAGGAAAATCATCTAATAAAATATCGACGGGCTGGAGCCAGCCCGTCAAAAACCATCATCCGTGATGCATATGAGATGTTTTTATAAAATTGCCGTTCAATTTTGTCTTTCTGACGTGTCAGCCCGATGACAAAATTGAAATAGTTTCATTAATGCTGACGCGGGATCGGAAACCCTTTCAGAGAAATAATAAAGCCGTCTTCATCTTTTTTAATTTTTGCACCTGTGTCACACCAATCGGAGGCAATGCGAAAAAACTCATCGCTACCGATATTCCAGTTCAGGCGTACGTGCTTGACGTAGCCGGAACGCAGCATGTCGCAGGCTTCGCTATAGTTGCTGGCTGTAGAGAGTTGTTGTTTCATTTTCTCTTCTTCAGAATTTTACGTAATGCTTTGATTTCTTTAGGGGTTAATGGAGACGCTTCCTCTTCGGTATGCTGGCTATCGATATCTTCTTCCGAAACCCCCGCCTCGTCTGCCGATTCCACTGCCTGAAAGGCCAGGAGTAGCAGTTTCTCCGTAGCCGTTCCTAGATTTTCGTTATTTTCTTCCGCATACTGACGCAGCTTTTCTTTTAACTCGCCATCAATTTTTACGTTCAGAACTACAGTGGTCATAGTCACGCTTCCCGTGAAATAAAATCATCATATAATTAATACACGAAGTTAACATGCTGATCCAGAGATATATTTTTAGCTTATATCTAACAACATTTTCCCATGAATAATCTGCACGTTATATATGACATAAAGATGACATTAATATTTCAGTTAAATTTCAATTTTATGACGTAGCGAATTTTTGGCATAAAAAATAGATGTTTTAGAAACTGAAAAAATACACACTTTATTTGTGGATATTAAATATGAAGGGATCAGCGAAGTCGCTTTTTGGCTGCACAGAGCGCTGGGGGCACGCTGAAATGGGTGGGGGCCCTGCCAGCTACATCCCGGCACACACGTCGTCTGCTCTGGCTGCTTCCTTCCGGACCTGACCTGGTAAACAGAGTAGCGTTGCGGGAGAACCAACAGAGCCCCCATTGAGAGCGCTAGTTACCTAACGCGCTGGCGCATTATCCCTGCTGAACCCCTGAATTGCAAGCCGCCGCCGATTGGGTGCTGGTTTATTGCGCAAAGTCGCGTAGTCAGAGCGATATCGCGGCTTTTTAGCGTAAATTCTCCCGTCCCTGAGAGGAGATTGCGAGCGTACTCTCAGCACAAACGCCTCTCAACATCCATAATGTTCGCTATAAATTGAATGTTTTTTACCATGGTATCTGAATGAGTGAATCACCGCGTTTAATCACTACCCTGGCGATGCCGCCAATCGACGAAGTCACCGTTTCCTTCCGCGGTTTAAACTTTCTGCGCCCGGATCTGCTTCTTGATTTTGTGACCATTAGCCAAAATCCGCTACTTGCCGTCACCCCGGTCGCGCTGCTCTACTCTAGCGTCGGCGTCCTCCAGCACATTGAATTACGTAAACTCCCTATCGAAGTCAGCGGTCGCGTGGTCTATCCAATATCAACGCTTAAGCTTCCGGCCATGCGCGCAAAACTGGTGATCAACGCTCAGTCAAAACGCCTGAAGTTTCTTGAAACCCTGTTGACCAATACGCCGAATGAGAATGTCCATGGCATGCAGGTGCTTGGCCTGGCACTGGAATTTACCGTCATTAAAACGGCTTAAGCCGTTATCTGTACAGCCCGTCGTACAACGATTATCCTGAGCCTTTACCGGCAGCAGGACGTACCATGGATTCTCACGATACTTTTCCGCAGCGAGTCTGGCAGATAGTCGCCTCGATCCCAGAGGGGTACGTTGCTACCTACGGTGACGTTGCTCAGTTGGCTGGTTCACCGCGCGCGGCGCGTCAGGTCGGCGGGGTTTTAAAGCGTCTGCCTGAAGGGTCCCATCTTCCCTGGCATCGGGTCGTCAACCGCCACGGCGATATCTCGCTTACCGGACCAGATCTGCAGCGCCAACGCCAGGCGCTCCTTGCGGAGGGAGTCCAGGTCTCAGGCAGCGGTCATATTGACCTGCAGCATTACCGCTGGATTTATTAAAGGCAAAAAAATGCCCCTGAAAAGGGGCATAGTCGGGGTTATTGCGCGGCGGGAACGTTGGTATTTGCCACCGGTACCGCGGTTTGCTGGACCGGTACCAGCAGCAGGTCGGCGCGATTGCCGCCCTGATTAATCACCGTCTGCACGGTATCGGTAATAAACATCAGCTGACCGTTGACGGTAATCGCTGAACTTAACAGGATGCGTGCATTAGGCTTAATATCCGCCTGGTTGTAAGGCAGAACAAAGTTAAATGGCGCCTGCTTCCCTTCAGTCCTTACCGCTTTTTGCGACAGCACGTGCGCTGGCGCATCGGCCAGGGACGCATCCGACAAGGTTACGGTTAACACCGCATCCGGCGGTAACGCCACGCGCTGTCGAATATTAATGGTCCCGGAAACGTTAGGCTGCTGCTGCGAGGAGCTTAGTGAGGCAATGCCGTAAGGATCGGGCGCAGCCTGGTTCGCTGCATTGCTGCTGTGATTGTTCGCACAGGCAGACAACGTAGCCGCGACGGCTAAGGCACTTAACATATAGGCAAATTTCATTCTTTTCTCCTTTTCATCCCTTCTTTAACAGGAGTACATCCAGCCACAATCGGGGACAGGACATTAGTATCGTAAATAAGTGTGGCACAGATCTCAGATCTCTTCCTGGAAAAGAGCCCATATTCAGATTATTGCACCCATCGGACCACTTGCGATTCCAGGTTATACTTTGCCTCAATAACGCGCTGCGCAAAGCAGTCATCATTGATTGAGGGTCACTATGAGTCAGGCATTAACCAATCTGCTGGCATTGTTAAATCTGGAAAAAATTGAAGAGGGATTGTTTCGCGGTCAGAGCGAGGATCTGGGATTGCGTCAGGTCTTTGGCGGTCAAGTGGTTGGCCAGGCGCTATACGCAGCAAAAGAGACGGTCCCCGCAGAACGCCTGATTCACTCGTTTCACAGCTACTTCCTGCGTCCCGGCGACAGCCAGAAACCCATCATCTATGATGTTGAAGTCCTGCGCGACGGCAATAGCTTCAGCGCCCGCAGGGTGGCGGCGGTTCAAAACGGGAAGCCGATTTTCTATATGACCGCCTCTTTCCAGGCGCCAGAACCCGGCTATGAACATCAAAAAACCATGCCCGCGGCGCCCGCTCCGGACGCCCTCCCCTCCGAAACGGATATCGCCCGCAAACTGGCCCATCTGTTGCCGCCGCAGGTTAAAGAGAAATTTCTCTGCGATAAACCGCTGGAGATTCGCCCGGTCGAATTTCATAACCCCCTGAAAGGCCACGTTGCAGAACCGACGCGTCAGGTTTGGATCCGCGCCAACGGCGCCGTTCCGGAAGATCTCCGCATCCATCAGTATCTGTTAGGCTACGCTTCGGATTTTAACTTCCTGCCCGTCGCCCTGCAGCCGCATGGCGTCGGTTTTCTGGAGCCCGGCATGCAGGTCGCCACCATCGATCACTCAATGTGGTTCCACCGTCCGTTCAATATCAACGACTGGCTGCTTTACAGCGTTGAGAGCACCTCCGCCTCCAGCGCGCGCGGTTTTGTGCGCGGCGAATTCTATACGCAGGACGGCACGCTGGTAGCTTCCACTGTGCAGGAAGGCGTCATGCGTAATCGCAATACATAAAAAAACAGAGCCTCCCCTTGGGGAGGCTCTGCAGCTTCTGGAGATAACGCAATTTATCAGGCGTTGTAGGCGTTTTCGCCGTGGCTGTTTACGTCCAGCCCTTCACGCTCTTGATCTTCCGGTACGCGCAGACCAACGGTCATATCGGCAACTTTGTAACCAATGAAAGCGACAACGCCGGACCAGACAATGGTAATACCGATACTTTCCAGCTGTACCAGAACCTGATGGCCCATGGTGACGCCTTCCGCGTAACCGACACCGCCCAGAGAAGTCGCGGCGAAGATACCGGTCAGGATGCAGCCTACGATACCGCAGACGCCGTGTACGCCAAACACATCGCACGGGTCATCAACGCGCAGCCAGCGTTTCAGTACGGTGACGCCCCACAGACCCGCCAGGCCCGCAGCGATACCGACAATCAGAGAGCCGCCGACGCCGATGTAGCCGCACGCCGGAGTGATGCCGACCAGCCCGGCAATCGCACCTGAACAGGCGCCAAGCAGAGACGGTTTACCGCGGGTTGCCCACTCGCCGAAGGTCCACGCCAGGATTGCTGCCGCCGTTGCCACCACGGTATTTACGAACGCCAGACCGGCAATTTCGTTCGCCGCGCTTGCAGAACCGGCGTTAAAGCCGAACCAGCCAACGTAGAGGATCGCGGTGCCGGTGAATACCATCGGCAGGTTATGCGGTTTGAACGCTTCTTTACCAAAACCAACGCGTTTGCCCATCATATAGGCACCCACCAGACCCGCTACCGCGGCGTTGATGTGAACCACCGTACCGCCGGCGAAATCAAGCGCGCCGTGCGTGGCCAACAGACCGCCGCCCCATACCATGTGCGCAATCGGCACATAAGAGAGCGTCATCCATACCACGACGAAAATCAGTACCGCCGAGAAGCGAATACGTTCCGCCAGCGCACCGACGATCAGACCAACGGTAATACAGGCGAAGGAGCCCTGGAAGGCAACGTGGATATACTGATAGAAGCTTCCCATCAGCGCTTTCAGTTCAATGTTTTTCAACAGTACCCAGTCGAAGTTGCCGAAGAAGCTGCCGCCAGCGCCGAAGGCCAGCGTGTAGCCATAAACCACCCACAGCACGCAGACCAGCGCAAAAGTCACGATCACCTGAGTCAGCATGGAGAGAACGTTTTTACCGCGGATCAGCCCGCCGTAGAACAGCGCGATGCCCGGAATCGACATAAACAGCACCAGCGCGGTGCAAATCATCATAAAAGCATTGTCGGCTTTATCCGCTACCGCCGGTGCGGCCATCGCCAGCCCCGGAAGAAGAGCCAACGCTCCCAGACCTGTTTTCATTGTTGCTATCTTCATTGTTTCGTTCCCCATCACTGTGTGGTCTGAAAGTTACAGTGCCGCTTCGTCAGATTCGCCGGTACGGATGCGAATCACGCGCTGCAGCTCGGCGACAAAGATTTTGCCGTCGCCAATCTTTCCGGTATACGCCGCTTTACTGATGACATCGACGACTTCGTCCAACTGATCGTCGGCAATCGCGACATCAATCTTCACTTTCGGTAGAAAATTGACGCTGTATTCGGCGCCGCGATAGAGCTCCGCGTGGCCTTTCTGACGGCCGAACCCTTTAACTTCAGTGACCGTCAGGCCCTGAATACCCATTGAAGACAATGCTTCACGCACGTCTTCCAGTTTGAATGGTTTGATTACCACCGTAACCAGCTTCATAAGTCCCCTCCAGTCAGAATTCGGTAATGGCCGCAGCTAACACGTATCTACTAAAGCAAGGGCTATGCCAGAAATGAAAAAGGACCGCCAGGCGGCCCTTTTTGAGGGAGAAGGTGAAGAATTCGCTGGAAACGAAGCGGCAAATTGGCTCTTTCGGCTAAAGTTGCACCATTTCAGTGCGCAATGTGTGACGTTTTTGCACCACCTCAGGCCGCGCTATCGCGACTGCCTGATTATGGTGCATCAGGCGATCAGCGACTCTTCCTGCGAGCTGGCCGCCAGCTCTTCGCCAACCAGCTGCAGCTGATACATCTGCCAATAGCGGCCTTTGGCCGCCAGCAGCTGCTGATGGTTTCCGCGCTCTACGGCCTGACCGCGGTGCAGCACCAGGATCGTATCGGCCTCGACGATGGTCGATAAGCGGTGCGCAATCACCACCAGCGTCGTGTGCTCACGCACTCGCGCCAGAGCTTGCTGAATCGCCTGCTCGGTACCGGAATCAATATTGGCCGTCGCCTCATCAAGAATCAGCACCTGCGGCGTATCAACCAGCACCCGCGCCAGCGCCAGCAGCTGTTTCTGACCAACGGAGAGATTATTCCCCTGCTCGCCCAGCAGCGTATAAATCCCCTTTTCCATTTCACGGGCCAGATCTGCCAGCTGGACCGCTTCCAGCGCCTCCCAGACCTGCTCTTCGCTAATGTCGCGACCGAGGGTAACGTTGGCATAGAAGGTATCAGCCAGCACCACCGGATCCTGCTGCACCATCGCAATCCCCTGACGCAGCGCGCTGTGGCTCAAGGAAGAAAGCGGCCGACCGTCGATGCGAATCTCTCCCTGAGTTAACGGGTAGTAGCCCATCATCAGGCTGGCCAGGGTGCTTTTACCGCTCCCGGTATGGCCAACCAGCGCTACAAAGCTGCGGGACGGGATATCGAGATTAATATCCTGCAACACCAGGCTATCGTCGCGGTAGGCAAAAGAGAGATGATCGATGCTAATTGCTCCGCTGCGCAGCGGCTCGCTATCTTCACCCCACGCCTGACGCGGTTTATCCATCAGCTCGAAGACGCGCTCGCCCGCGACGACCGCCTGCTGCAGCATTGACTGCTGGGTGGTCAGCTCGATCAGCGGCTCGTTCAGTCGTCCAAGATAGCTAATAAAGGCGTAGAGCACCCCGACTTCGATCGTTCCGCTACTGCTGAAACCAAACAGCATCAGCAGGCCGCAGAGAATTAATGAAGAGAACAGGCTTAGCAGCGGACGCAGCAGGAAGCCATCAAGACGCAGAGTTTGCATACGCGCCAGATAGTGCGCATAACTGGCCTCGCGCATCCGCTCGCCGAAACGCGCCTGCTGGCGGAACTGCTGGATAACGCCCATGCCGTTAATCACTTCATTAAAACCATCGTTGATATCCGCCAGCCAGGCGCGGACCCGTCTGACGATTGGCGTGCTGTAGCGCTGATAAATCATCATCACGATCAGCACCGCCGGGAAAATAGCGATAGCCACCAGCGCCATCCGCCAGTCAAGGCTGAACATCGCCACCAGCATCGCGCCAATCAAGGCGGCGCTCCGCAGTACGGTGGCCACCACGGTCACGTACAGATCACGAATGACTTCGGTATCGTTGGTCACCCGTGAGATGAGCTGCCCGACCGGCTGCGTATCAAACTCGCTGAGCGGCTGGCGCAGCGCGGCATCCATGACGTCGCTGCGCAGCTGCTGCACCACGCCGACCGCCGCACGATTAAACAGCAACGCCTGGCAGTAATGCAGGCCAGCGGCAAGGAGTTGCAGGCCGATATAGGCTACGGCGAGACCACAAACCAGCTTCAACGGCAGCGAGTTCTTCGCCACCATATTGTCGATGAAATAGCTGATCAGCAGCGGACCGCTGACTTCCGCCACCGCCGCAACCCACATGATGGCAACGGCAATCACCAACGGTTTACGCCACGGGGAGCCGTAGGCCAGCAGGCGCTTTAAGGTCGGCCAGAGTTCAGTGAAACTACGCACCGGTGATCTCCTCATCTTCCAGCGGGACATCATCCAGCGCCGCTTCCAGCTGCTGATAACGGTACATGTCCCGATACCAGCCCGGCTGCGCCGCCAGCGCCTCATGGCGACCGCGCTGGGCAATATGCCCGTGCTGCATTACCAGAATTTCGCTGGCCTCGGTCAACGCCGACAGGCGATGGGCACTAATGATCACCGTCCGCCCTTCTCCCCACTGCCGCAGGTTATGCAAAATCTCGTGCTCTGTTCTACCATCCACCGCCGACAGGGCATCATCAAGGATCAGAATCTCCGCCTCCAGCAGCAGCGCGCGGGCGATGGAAATTCGCTGCTTTTGCCCGCCGGAAAGCATCACGCCACGCTCGCCGACTTCGGTGTTATATCCCTGCGGCAGGCGCAGGATATCCTCATGCACGCTGGCAAGCCGCGCAACGTGCTCGATTTGCTCCTGCGTGGCGTCCGGTTTACCAAGGGCGATGTTGCTGGCGACGGTATCGGAGAACAGGAACGGTGTCTGATTAACCACCGCCAGGCGGGCGCGCCAGCTATCGAGCTGTAGCTGGGTCAGGGGAACGTCGTGGAAGCGGATATCGCCTTCAGTCACGTCAAAGTGGCGCTGAATCAGCGCCAGAATAGTGCTCTTGCCGGAGCCGGTCGGCCCGCAAATCCCCAGCATCTGCCCGGGCTGTAGCGTAAAGTTGACCTTTTCCAGCGAGCTCTTATTCGCCTGTGGGTAGATAAACTCGCGCACGGCGACGCTGAGCGTACCGCGGCCTTCCGGCGTCGGCTCGCTGCCGTCGTTCACCGCCGGCGCCTCTTCCAGCATGGTGCGAATGCGCGCATAGGCCGCGCTACCGCGCTCAACGATGTTAAACATCCACGCCAGCGCCAGCATCGGCCAAATCATCAGGCCAAGGTACATCACAAAGCTGGTGAGCTGTCCAAGGGTCAGGCTGCCCTGGATCACCATCCAACTGCCGCCGCCGATGGCCAGCAGGTTAGCAGTACCGATGGCGATATAAATCGTCGGGTCGAAGCGCGCGTCGATGCGCGCCACGCGCATATTTTTGGCGCCGGTATCCGCGGCATCGGCGGCAAACAGCGCCGACTGTCGATCTTCGAGACCAAAGGCTTTGATCATGCGGATGCTGGTGAGGCTCTCCTGGGTGCGGTCGTTAAGGCTGGAGAACGCCGCCTGAGCGACGCGAAAACGCTCGTGTAATGCATCGCCGTTACGTTTGATCGCCAGCGCCATCAGCGGCATCGGCAGCAGCGCCAGCAGGGTTAACTGCCAGCTGATTTGCGTCGACATCACGATCAGCACCGCGCAGCCCATCACCAGGGAGTCCACCAGCGTTAACACTCCTTCGCCAGCGGCGAATACCACCCGATCCACGTCGTTGGTCGCCCGCGCGATCAGATCGCCGGTACGATGGCGCAGGTAAAAGGCCGGATGCTGGCGGCTGAGCTGGCGATAGAAATCCTCACGCAGTTCGACGGCCAGCTGATAAGAAGCGCCGAAAAGCAGCACCCGCCAGACGTAGCGCAGCAGATATACCATCACCGCAATAACGACCAGCAGGCCAATCCACATCCACACCTTTTCCGCGGTGTAATGTTGTTTTGTGACGCCATCAACCACGATGCCCACCACCTTTGGCGGCACCAGTTGCAGGATGGCAATCACGATCAGCAGAGCAATAGCGCCAAGGTAACGGCGCCACTCCCGGCGGAAATACCAGCTAAGTTGAGCAAATAATCGCAAGCAGTTAAATCCTGAGTGTGTAATTCGTAGCGGCTGATGCCGTTAATCAATCGGCAAGGCTGTCGTGTATTTTATCTGTTCCATGGCAAAACTCGAAGTGACATCCGAGAGCCCCGGTACGCTGTTTACCAGGCGTTTATAAAAATCATCATAGCTTTTCATATCCGCAACCTGGACCCGCAGCAGGTAGTCATACTCCCCCGCCATACGCCAGAAACCGAGAACCTCCGCCATCTGGGTGACCTCGCTGACGAAGCGGCAATACCAGTCGCTACTGTGGTGCTGAGTCTTAATCAGCACAAACGCCGTCAGCCCAAGCCCGACCTTTTCCGCATCCAGCAGAGCGACTCGCCCGCGCAGGATACCTTCGTCTTCCAGACGCTTCAGGCGCTTCCAGCATGGTGTGGTGGTCAGATTAACGGCATCAGCCAGCGCCTGCAAAGAGAGGGTACAGTCGGTTTGCAGTAAAGAAAGCAGCTTACGGTCAATTTTATCTAACATTACTCACCTCAGGAGAAAAATTTACTCCATTAATTGTAATTCAAAGGCTAAATGGCAACAATTTTTCCTTCGAATTCCGCTAAGCTGGGCACAAAATGACAAACAGGAAACCGAGATGAACAGCGCCTGGATAAAACACGCGATTAGTGAAATTAATGCCGATTATCAGCGTTCCGCCGATACGCACCTGATTCGTCTGGCGCTCCCGGAGTTCCCTGGGATCCAGCTCTATCTGAAAGATGAAAGCACCCATCCAACCGGTAGCCTGAAGCATCGTCTGGCCCGCTCGCTGTTCCTCTATGGTCTGTGCAACGGCTGGATTAAAGAAGGGACGACGATTATTGAATCCTCTTCGGGTTCGACCGCCGTCTCCGAAGCCTACTTCGCCCGTCTGTTAGGCCTGCCGTTTATCGCCGTGATGCCTTCCTGTACGGCAAAACGTAAAATTGAACAAATTGAGTTCTACGGCGGCCGCTGTCATTTTGTCGATAGCGCCTGCGAAATCTATGCCGCCTCCGAGACTCTGGCTCGAGAGCTGAACGGGCATTATATGGATCAGTTTACCTTTGCCGAACGGGCGACCGACTGGCGGGGAAATAATAATATCGCCGACAGTATCTTCCGTCAGATGAGCCATGAGCCGCACCCGCAGCCGTCGTATATCGTGATGAGCGCGGGCACCGGCGGTACCTCAGCAACCATTGGCCGCTACATTCGTAGTCAGGGTTACGATACGCAGCTGATGGTGGTTGACCCACAAAACTCAGTGTTTTTGGACTACTGGCAAAGCCGCGACGCCAGCCTGCGCAGCCCGGTCGGTAGCAAAATTGAGGGTATTGGCCGCCCGCGCGTTGAACCTTCATTTATTCCCGATGTGGTCGATGAGATGCTGCGGGTACCGGATGCCGCCAGCGTCGCCACTGCCCTATGGCTGGAAACGCTGCTCGGGCGTAAAGTCGGCGCATCAACCGGCACCAATATGTGGGGCGTACTGCAACTGGCCGTACGGATGCGCCAGGAGGGGCGCAGCGGCTCCCTCGTTACGCTGCTGTGCGACAGCGGCGAACGTTATCTGGAGAGCTACTACAATCCGCAGTGGGTGACGGCCAATATTGGCGATATTTCCCCGTGGCAGGCACAGATCGCCGACATGCTGCGAGCAAAATAAAAAAAGCCAGATATCACAGGATATCTGGCTTGCTGGCAGGGTCTCTTTATTCGGGGGAATAAGGAAGATCAGGATTATCCAGCCAATGAGTCAAAAAGTGGGAAACGGCCTGATGACGGCAGTCGCCAATAACCGGTAGATGCGGAAGTTCATTTTTCAGCTGATGCATCGCATTGCCCATAATCATCCCCCGGCCAACGCTGCCGAGCATTTCCCGATCGT
Source organism: Klebsiella sp. BDA134-6 (assembly GCF_015601345.1). Lineage (NCBI taxonomy): Bacteria > Pseudomonadati > Pseudomonadota > Gammaproteobacteria > Enterobacterales > Enterobacteriaceae > Klebsiella > Klebsiella sp. BDA134-6. The sequence continues at coordinate 1,371,766 of NZ_CP064784.1, read as the reverse complement.
TCATGGCGTCACCGAACGCCATGCAATCCTGCAACGTCAGGCCAAGATGCTGGCTTAGTACCGCCAGAGCCGCTCCTTTGTTACAGCCGCCGGGCAAAACTTCAAGACAATCCATCGCTGAAAAACAGAGATCCGCCCGGCCGCCGAGCGCTTCATTCAGCTGGATCCGCAGCCGCCGCAGATCGTCATGATCGCCGCAGAAGCAGATTTTCGTAACCTGATGCGCCGGCATCCGCTTTGGATCGTACAGCTGGTAACGAAAACCGCTAAAAACGTGCGCTTTCAAAATTTCGGGAATCTCCTGCCCGGTGTACCAGCCGCCGTCGTTGAAGAAATGCATACTGGCCGAGGTTTCCCAGGCGCTGTGCAGCACCTCTTCCGCCACATCGGGGGCCAGATCGCGGCGATACAGCTCTTCGCCCTCCAGAGAGTGAATGCGCGTCCCGTTGCCGGTAATTAAAAACGCATCCAGAGAAAACTCGCCAATAACGTGGCGCATCTCCAGGGCATGACGGCCGGTGGCGAAAGTCAGGGTGATATCGCGCTCGCGCAGACGTTTTAGCGTCGACAGCGTTTTTTCTCCCAGACGATGGTCCGGCATCAGTAGCGTACCGTCCATATCAAATGCAGCCAGTCTTGCCATCTCCTGCTCCCCAATGGTGGTGGATTTTGCTTGTGTTGCAGTATCGCCTGAGATATACGGAAGTAATAGTGAATAGATGAATTTTATTGTTCCGGGTTTACGAATATAGCGCAGGATTAAACAGATATGAGGCTATTAAACCGTCTCCATCAGTACCAGCGGCTCTGGGAACCCTCCTCGGGCGAGCCGCAGCAGGTTACCGTCGGCGAGCTGGCGGGACGCTGCTTTTGCAGCGAACGCCATATCCGTACCCTGCTGCGCCAGGCGCAAGAATCCGGCTGGCTAAGCTGGCAAGCCAGCTCCGGTCGTGGAAAGCGCGGATTGCTTCAGTTTTATAAAGCGCCGGAAACGCTGCGCAACGAAATGATGGAACAGGCGTTGAATAAAGGGCAGCAGCAAAATGCCCTCGAGCTGGCCCAGCTTGCGCCGGTGGAGCTTAAAGCGCTGCTTTCCCCCTTTCTCGGCGGCCAATGGCAGAACGATACGCCAACCCTGCGTATTCCTTATTACCGCCCACTGGAGCCGCTACGCCCGGGTTTTATGCCGGGAAGGGCGGAACAGCACCTGGCCGGGGAGATATTTTCCGGCCTGACCCGATTTGATGCGCGCAGTACCTGTCCAATAGGCGATTTAGCCCATCACTGGGAAGTATCGCCTGACGGTCTGCGCTGGCATTTTTATATTCGTTCAACCTTGTTCTGGCATAACGGCGATCCGATTAAAACCTCTCAGCTACAGCAGCGGCTTTTGATGCTACTGCAGCTACCCTCACTGCGTAAGCTATTCGCCAGTATTAGCGAGATTAACATCCCCCACTCCCAGTGTCTGACTATCACCCTGCATCGCGCCGATTACTGGCTACCGTTCCGCCTTGCCAGCTACTGCAGCGTGCTGGCGCATCCGGACAATTCGGCGATCGGCAGCGGACCATTTCGCCTGAAATTATTTACTCCGGACCTGGTACGGCTGGAAAACCATCAGCGCTATCATCTCACTCACCCGCTGCTGCAGGCCGTGGAATTCTGGATCACGCCGCAGCTGTTCGAGCAGGATCTGGGCACCAGCTGTCGTCATCCGGTACAGATAACCATTGGCGATCCTGACGAGCTGACCAGACTACGTCAGGTCAGCAACAGTATTAGCCTCGGTTTTTGCTATCTAACGCTGCGCCAAAGCCCTCGTCTTAACAAAGCGCAGGCGCAAAGGCTGGTCTCGCTGATTCATCGCTCCACTCTGTTAGAAACCCTACCGCTGGATGAGGATCTGATCGCGCCCAGCAATGAAGTATTGCCGGGCTGGTCTATTCCGCAGGGGCCTGAAAATCATGATACCCCTCTGCCTGAACGGCTTACCCTGCTCTATCATCTTCCCGTAGAGCTACACGCCATGGCGGAGCAGCTTCGGCAACGACTGGCAGAGCTGGGCTGCGAGCTGACGATTATTTTTCATGATGCAAAAAACTGGGATGGCTGCGAGCAGTTTGCGAAAGCAGACCTGATGATGGGCGACCGCCTGATCGGCGAAGCGCCGGTCTATGCTCTGGAGCAGTGGCTACGCTGCGACGCGCTGTGGCCTAATTTGTTGACCGGGGCGCAATATGCACATCTTCAGGCGACGCTGGATGCCGTTCAGGCCCTACCGGACGAGCGCAGCCGCAGCGAAGCTTTGCGCAACGTCTTTGACAGATTGATGGATGATGCCATCATGACCCCACTGTTCAATTATAATTATCGGATCAGCGCACCGCCGGGGGTTAATGGGCTACGACTCAACGCGCGAGGCTGGTTTGACTTCGCCAGCGCCTGGCTACCGGCCTCAGCGCCGTGACAGAGCTGGTGGTCGCGCTCATCAGGCGCTACCATATGCGCCTCACTTCGATTGTCAGGAATTATCATGAAACGCGCCGTAGTTGTCTTCAGCGGAGGACAAGATTCGACGACCTGCCTGGTGCAGGCTCTGCAACAGTATGATGAAGTGCATTGCGTCACTTTTGATTATGGCCAACGCCACCGCGCGGAGATTGACGTTGCTCGCGAACTGGCGCTAAAACTGGGGGCCGTCGCCCATAAGGTCCTTGATGTCACGCTGCTTAACGAACTGGCGGTCAGCAGCCTGACCCGCGATAGCATTCCGATTCCGGATTACGAGCCGGACGCCAGCGGCATCCCCAATACTTTTGTCCCCGGTCGCAACATTCTGTTTTTAACCCTGACGGCGATTTACGCGTATCAGGTTAAGGCAGAAGCTATTATCACCGGCGTTTGTGAGACCGATTTTTCGGGCTATCCGGACTGCCGAGACGAGTTTGTGAAAGCGCTGCACCATGCCGTCAGCCTCGGAATGGCGAAAGATATTCGCTTCGAGACGCCGCTGATGTGGCTTAACAAAGCCGAGACCTGGGCCTTAGCCGATTACTGGGGCCAGTTAGAGCTAGTGCGCCATGAAACCCTGACCTGCTATAACGGCATTAAAGGCGACGGCTGCGGGCAGTGCGCCGCCTGTAATCTACGCGCCAACGGCCTGAGCCACTATCTTGGCGATAAGGTTGGCGTGATGACGGTGATGAAGCAAAAAACCGGGCTCCAGTAAGCGGTTACTTCCCGGCGGCGCAATAGCCCCGCTGGCGGCCGAAGGCGATTAGCCCGGTCAGATACGCTGCAGCGCCTACGGGGAAATTCCGCAACTTTCTGCGCCCTCGCCCCGGGGACGGCGCGATGCGCCTGCCCGGGCTGCCGGAGCGCAGGCTGCCGGGGGACGTGTAGCCCCGGCAGGTGCGCAGCACCGCCTCCGGGACATCTCCCTCCGGCTGGCCAGTTAGCGCGGCTCAAGCTGCTCCAGCTTCTCCCGCAGTTCGCCCTCCAGCGGCAGCGCTTTCTGGGTTTTAAGATCGATACAGACAAAGGTGATAAGCGCATCGGCGACCACTTCGCCGTTAGGATTGAGGGTAACCACCTGGCTTAACGTCCCGCTTTTTCCATTGAGCTTTTCGAGCTTGCTGGTGACGGTTAACACATCGCCCAGTACCGCTGGTCGGCGATAGTTGATATTGATATTCACCACCACAAAAGCGATGTTGCGCTCGGTCATCCAGTGGAAGGCCGGGCTGCTTTCCAGACCATCCCAACGCGCCTCTTCGAGAAACTCCAGATAACGCGCATTGTTGACGTGCTGATATACATCCAAGTGATAGCCGCGAACTTTGATTTGAGTCTGCATAGCGCGAATGCCTTATCTCTAATTGTTGTTTTGAGGTCAGAGGTCACACCACTGGTGTAACCTCTTCATTCTGGCAAATAATAACAACTGTGCAAACTTCCGCTGAAAATTTACAGCTTCAGATGTGACAGATTTCTCTCTACCAGCGAGTTGCCCATACCGGGGACCTGCTTAAGGTCGTCAACGGTTTTAAACGGCCCGTACTCTTCGCGATAGCTCACGATAGCCTGCGCTTTCTTCAGACCGACGCCATTCAACGCCTTAGCCAACTCCTCCGCACTGGCGTGATTAATACTCACCCTGGTGCCCTCACTGTCGGCCGCGTTTAACCCATCCGGCGCTTTTGCCTGCGGCGACTGCACGCTCTCCTTTACCGTCGACGACGCTTTACCCGCAGAGGGCGCCGCCTGCGCTATCTGACTCCCCGCCGCCGCACAAACCAGTACTGCGGCAATAAGCGTTTTCATTCCTCGTTTCATGCTGTTATCTCCTTGTTTGTTGACAGCAAGAGCACGATAGCGATGAGGGAAAAAGAGTACAAAAGGCAAAATGCAGAAATGGAAAAGGCCGCGAAAGCGGCCTTTGAGGATTACATCACGTTACTTGCTTTTGCGAAGCAGCGCGAAATTATTGTTGCTGGTCGATGATGTCGCCGACCTTAATTTTAGCCGCTTTACGCAGGTTGCTCATCAGCGCTTCGAAGGCGATCTGGGCGTTATTCTGGGTGATCCCCTGAATCATCGCTTTTTTCTGCTCTTCCGGCATCGTACCCGCTTTCACTTCCTCCAGCGCCAGCAGCACTACGTTGCCCTGCAGATCGGAGCCCACGCCGTAGCTTGGCTTACCCGACTGCGGCAACGGTAACGCAAAGACTGACTGGCTCAGCGCTTCCTGACCGGTGCGTGACAGCGTCTGCGGCGCGCCAAAGCTCAGGCCTGCGGCTTTCATCGCTTCATCGCCTTTACCCTCTTTCAGGGCCGTCAGCAGCTTATCAGCATCCAGCTTTGCCTGCTGTTCCGCTTTGTTGCGCTTAACAATATCGCTTACCTGCGCTTTCACATCCGCCAGCGGCTTAACCGCCTCCGCTTTGTGCTCGCTGATGCGCAGAACAAACGCGCGATCGCCGTCAACGGTGATGATATCGGAGTTGCTGCCCGGCGTGCCGTTGTCGCCAACCAGGCCGCCGTTGAAGATAGCTTCAGAGACCGGCTTGAAGTTCAGCTCTTGCGGCAGGCTGTCACGGCCAAACCAACCTGTTTCAACCACTTTCAGACCGGCAACCTGGGCGGCGCCCGCCAGCGACTCATTATCGTTGCTCGCCGCGTCGCTCACTTTCTGCTGCAGCGCGTAGTACGCATCCAGCGCTTTTTCCTGCTTCACTTTCGCCGCGATATCATCGCGAACCTCAGCCAGCGGTTTAACCTGCGCAGCCTGAACGTCGTCCAGACGGGCAACGAGGAAACCCACGGAGGATTTAATCACGCCAGAAAGCTGGCCTTTTTCTTTCAGACCGGCTTCTTTCAGCTCCGGCACGGTTGCGGCATCGTCCATCCATCCCATGTCGCCGCCGTTGCGGGCAGAGATGATGTCGGTTGATTTCTCTTTTGCCAGAGCGGCGAAGTCTGCGCCTTTCTTCAGCTCATCGAGCACAGCCTGGGCATCCGCTTCGGTTTTGGTCTGAATGATGCTGTAGCGGTTACGCTGCGGCTGAGTGAACTGATCCTGATGCTGGTCGTACCATGACTGAATTTCTTCGTCAGAGGCGTTTTCCTGCATGCTCGCAGCGTCCATCTTGATATAACTTACGCGGAACTGCTCCGGGGCCATAAAACGCGCCTGGTTCTGCTGGTAGAAGGCGTTGATTTCATCGTCGGTAGCGGTTTGCTTCGCCGCCAGCGCGTTCACGTCGATAGTTGCTTCACGGACGACGCGCTGTTGAGAAACCAGCGCCGCCAGCTGGTCGGATTCGCCCTGCAGCATAAAGTCGGTACCGGCTACGGCGTTGATCAATTGCTGAGTCGTCAGCTGATTACGAAGCGCCTGCGCGTACTGATCCGTCGTCATCCCCATCTGATTAACGATACGACTGAAGCGCTCGTTATCAAATTTGCCATCCGCCTGGAAAGCCTGGGTCTGGAAGATCGCCTGCTTAACCTGGTCATCGCTGATGCTGAGACCAAGCTCACGGGCATACTGATCGAGCAGCGCCTCGTCAATCAGACGGTTCAGCACCTGCTGACGCATGGTCTTCATGTAATTTTCATTAGCCGCCAGCTCTGAGAACTGGTCGCCAAGCTGCTGCTGCATGCGATTACGCTCGCTGGCAACGGCATTCTCAAACTGTGTGCGACCAATCTCCTGGTCATTAACTTTTGCGGCATAGTTGTTGCCACCGCCAATCAGGTAACCACTCACCCCGGTCAAAATGAACGAGACGATAATGATACCGAAAATAATCTTGAGCACGACGCTGTTGGCGGCCGTGCGTAGGTTGTCCATCATGGTGTAACAACGCTCCGCTGTAGATGACTTTAGCTCGCGCAGCATAGCATGTGATGGCCGCCGCGCGTGAGGACGTATTTTGACAAGAAAACGGGGTGATTGTCAGCCCACAAGTGCGTATAAACTCACATTAAGTCGCATTCTGGCAAATAAAAAAGGCACATCTTGCGATGCGCCCTTGTACTTCGTCACAGACCCCAGTGGGGAAGTCGATCAGTTTACCGCGTCTTTCAGCGCTTTACCTGCGCGGAAACCCGGTACTTTAGCAGCAGCAATGGTGATTTCTTTGCCTGTTTGCGGATTGCGACCAGTACGGGCAGCGCGCTCTTTAACAGCAAAAGTACCAAACCCTACCAGCGCAACGTCATCTCCAGCCTGCAGAGATTCAGTAACAGAAGCGATTAAAGCATCTAACGCACGTCCAGCTGCGGCTTTAGAAATGTCCGCACCGGCAGCAATTTTGTCAATCAGTTGAGATTTATTCACTGTTCTCTTCCTCTCTTTATAATTTATATCGCACCAGAATCCTTCGTGGCGCGACCGCGCAGCAGTTATATCAGGACTGTCATGCCCTTACAACAGAGTTGTAATTGACCCCCCTGCCAGCGATCTAAGTTAGCTACACAAAAAAAGGCTGGCAAGTACGAATTTACTTACCAGCCCTATTTTTCTTAGCGCTATTTGCGCGAAATCACTATTTTGCCGTGACGACTTCCATTCCAAACGGTTCGTTCTGCAGCGCAAGTGCCAGAACTTCCTCGATTCGTTTTACCGGATGGATATCTAAATCAGCGATAACGTTATCCGGAATTTCTTCAAGGTCGCGTTTATTTTCATCAGGAATCAGAACAGTCTTAATGCCGCCACGATGCGCGGCCAACAGTTTTTCCTTCAGACCACCAATCGGCAATACCTGGCCACGGAGGGTAATCTCACCGGTCATCGCCACGTCAGCGCGTACCGGATTACCCGTCAGGCAGGAAACCAGCGCGGTGCACATCGCGATACCGGCGCTTGGACCATCCTTCGGCGTAGCGCCTTCCGGCACGTGAACGTGAATATCACGTTTTTCGTAAAAGTCTGAGTTAATACCCAGCTTATCCGCACGTGAACGAACCACCGTCAACGCCGCCTGGATGGATTCCTGCATGACTTCACCCAGTGAACCAGTGTAGGTCAGCTTGCCTTTACCCGGAACGCAGGCGGTTTCAATGGTCAGCAGATCGCCGCCCACTTCCGTCCACGCCAGGCCGGTCACCTGACCTACGCGGTTTTCGCTATCCGCACGGCCATAGTCATAGCGCTGCACGCCAAGGAAATCGTGCAGGTTGTCGCCATTAATCTCGATGTGTTTCAGCGACTTATCCAGCAGAAGCTGTTTCACTGCTTTGCGGCACAGTTTCGAGATTTCGCGCTCCAGACCACGCACGCCCGCTTCACGGGTGTAGTAGCGAATGATGCCGATAATCGCGCTATCATCCACCGTCAGCTCGCCTTTCTTGAGCGCGTTACGCTCAATCTGTTTTGACAGCAGATGGCGTTTGGCGATGTTCAGCTTCTCATCTTCGGTATAGCCGGAGAGGCGGATCACTTCCATACGATCCAGCAGCGGCGCCGGAATATTCATGGAGTTAGAGGTCGCAACGAACATCACGTCGCTGAGATCGTAATCCACTTCCAGATAGTGGTCGTTAAAGGCCACGTTTTGTTCCGGATCCAACACCTCGAGCAGCGCCGATGCCGGATCGCCGCGCATGTCAGAAGACATCTTGTCGATCTCATCCAGCAAGAACAGCGGGTTTTTAACGCCCACTTTAGCCATTTTCTGGATCAGTTTGCCCGGCATTGAGCCAATATAGGTACGGCGGTGACCGCGGATTTCCGCTTCATCACGCACGCCGCCCAGCGCCATACGCACATATTTGCGTCCGGTTGCTTTGGCGATAGATTGGCCGAGAGAGGTTTTACCTACCCCCGGAGGCCCAACCAGGCACAGGATCGGCCCTTTGAGCTTGTTAACACGGCTCTGCACCGCGAGGTACTCAAGAATACGATCCTTCACGCGCTCAAGGCCGTAGTGATCGGTATCGAGGATCTCCTGAGCCTGACGCAGGTCTTTTTTAACCTTGCTGCGGGCGTTCCACGGTACCTGCACCATCCAGTCAATGTAGCCGCGAACGACGGTGGCTTCCGCCGACATCGGGGACATCATTTTCAGTTTTTGCAGTTCCGCTTCGGTTTTCTCTTTTGCCTCTTTCGGCATTTTCGCCGCGTCGATCTTACGCTTCAGCGCTTCGTTCTCGTCCGGAGCGTCATCCATCTCGCCGAGCTCTTTTTGAATGGCTTTCATTTGCTCATTCAGATAGTACTCGCGCTGAGATTTCTCCATCTGCTTTTTCACGCGGTTACGAATACGCTTTTCAACCTGCAGCAGATCGATTTCCGACTCCATCATCGCCATCAGATATTCCAGACGTTCGTTCACGTCGGACATCTCCAGCACGGACTGTTTGTCCGCCAGCTTCAGCGGCATATGCGCAGCGATGGTATCCGCCAGACGCGCCGGATCGTCGATGCTATTGAGCGACGTCAGCACTTCCGGTGGGATTTTCTTGTTCAGCTTGATGTAGCCTTCAAACTGGCTGATGGCGGTACGAACCAGCACTTCCTGCTCGCGTTCGTCAATCGCCGGCGATTCAAGATATTCCGCTTTCGCCGAAAAATGCTCGCCGTTATCAGACAGCGCAGAGATGCGCGCACGCTGTAAACCTTCGACCAGCACTTTCACAGTCCCGTCCGGTAGCTTCAGCATTTGCAAAATAGACGCCACGGTCCCGACGGTGAAAAGATCGTTTACACCCGGCTCATCCGTCGAGGCTTCTTTCTGCGCAACCAGCATGATTTTTTTGTCATGGTCCATGGCTGCTTCGAGACAACGGATAGATTTTTCCCGCCCTACAAACAGGGGTATGACCATGTGCGGATAAACCACCACATCGCGCAACGGCAATACGGGGATTTCAATGCGTTCAGAACGCTCAGGATTCATAGAGCTCTCTCTTAGTTTAAAGTCCGCCAGGTAGCCGACGACGCAATTCAACGACGCGTCGCCGTTAATATGTAAACCAGTATATGGGGATGTATTCCATACATTCAACGGCGGGAATGCAGGAAAAATAAAAGGGGAGATAAAATCCCCCCTTTTTGTTAACTGCTTGAGCAAACTGGTTAATTATTCACCAGACGCCTGCTGCGCTTCCGGTTTGCCGTAAATCAGCAGCGGCTTGCTCTGACCATCGATAACCGAAGCGTCGATGACCACTTTTTCCACGTCTTCCATTGACGGAAGATCGTACATGGTATCGAGCAGCGCGGCTTCAACGATAGAACGCAGGCCGCGAGCACCGGTTTTACGCGCCATCGCTTTCTTAGCGATAGCGTCCAGCGCTTCGTCGCGGAACTCCAGCTCGGCGCCTTCAAGGCTGAACAACGCCTGATACTGCTTAGTCAGGGCGTTTTTCGGCTCTTTGAGGATCTGAATCAGCGCTTCTTCGCTCAGCTCGCTCAGGGTCGCCACCACAGGCAGACGGCCAATGAACTCAGGAATCAGACCAAACTTGATCAGATCTTCCGGCTCAACCTGGGACAGCAGTTCACCTTCGCTGGCTTTATCGGACTTCGCCTTAACCGTCGCGCCGAAACCAATGCCGGAGCCGGTTTCGACACGGTGGGAAATGACCTTATCCAGACCGGCAAACGCGCCGCCGCAGATAAACAGGATTTTAGAGGTATCAACCTGCAGGAACTCCTGCTGCGGATGCTTACGCCCGCCCTGCGGCGGAACCGCGGCCACGGTACCTTCAATAAGCTTCAGCAGCGCCTGCTGCACGCCTTCGCCGGAAACATCGCGGGTGATCGACGGGTTATCCGATTTACGGGAAATTTTGTCAATCTCATCAATGTAGACGATACCGCGCTGGGCTTTCTGCACGTCGTAGTCGCACTTCTGCAACAATTTCTGGATGATGTTCTCCACATCCTCACCCACGTAACCCGCTTCGGTCAGGGTGGTGGCATCAGCCATGGTGAAAGGCACATCCAGCAGGCGCGCCAGCGTTTCCGCCAGCAGCGTTTTACCGGAGCCGGTTGGCCCGATCAGCAGAATGTTGCTTTTACCCAGTTCAACGCCGTTGCTGGTGTCGCCATTGCGCAGACGTTTGTAGTGATTGTATACCGCCACTGCCAGCACTTTTTTCGCCGGCTCCTGGCCGATAACGTAATCGTCCAGATGGTGGCGAATCTCGTGGGGAGTCGGCAATGCACTGCGCTCGCGATGCGGCGCGACTTCTTTAATTTCTTCGCGAATGATGTCGTTACATAAATCAACGCATTCGTCGCAGATATACACGGATGGCCCGGCGATTAGCTTACGCACTTCATGCTGGCTTTTGCCGCAAAAAGAGCAGTACAACAGTTTGCCCGAACCATCTTTGCGTTTATCTGTCATGAGTCCAAACCTCTTATTAAGTTCTTTGTGCCGCACACGACGACGCAAATGCCATTCTCAGGCGCAAACCGCTGGAAAGCGTTGTGCCGCCCTCTTACAAACAAGTATAGCGGCCCCCTTGCGCCCGGGGCATCAATTACGATGAGTCAAAATGGAGTCGACGAGGCCGTATTCCACTGCTTCTGAGGCAGACAGGAAACGATCGCGCTCGGTATCACGCTCAATCTGCTCAAGGGATTGACCAGTATGATGTGCCATTAGTTCATTCATGCGGCCTTTCACTTTCAGGATTTCGCGGGCGTGGATTTCGATATCCGTCGCCTGGCCCTGATAGCCGCCCAGCGGCTGGTGAATCATCACGCGGGAGTTCGGCAGACAGAAACGCTTACCTTTAGCCCCAGCGGTCAGCAGGAAGGCGCCCATCGAAGCCGCCTGCCCCATACAAATAGTGCTGACGTCCGGTTTGATGAACTGCATAGTGTCGTAAATCGACATCCCGGCGGTAATCACGCCGCCCGGAGAGTTAATGTACAGATAGATATCTTTTTCCGGGTTTTCCGCTTCCAGAAACAGCATCTGCGCCACGATCAGGTTAGCCATGTGATCTTCTACCTGGCCAGTCAGAAAAATGACGCGCTCCTTGAGCAGACGGGAGTAAATATCAAATGAACGTTCGCCGCGTGAGGTCTGTTCAATGACCATCGGCACCAGGGCCATATGGGGTGCAAAGTTGTCTCGTTCGCCACTGTATGACATTTCCGTCTCCTGGATTAATTTGAAAAAAACCGCTGCACTGATTGTAACCTTACGGACGGATTATCAGCCAGAATTTCTGCCATCGGGCAGAAGTGCATTGATGCACGCTTCATTACGGCGCATGGTTATACCGCTGCGGTTACGTCTCCCGGTTATGGGGATGACGTTGCCTTAATTCAAGCATAACAATCTTTTGTCGTAACGCTATCACTGAAATCGCCTTTTCGCACGTATCCTAAGGCTATCATTGCAATAAAAAAACCCGCGGCCTTTCGGCAACGGGTTTTTACTCAAACCTTAAACCTTGCGGCGAAATTACGCTTGCTGGTTCATCAGTTCGCTGAAGGAAGTGGCTTTTTCAGACACTTTAGCTTTCGCCAGCACGGCTTCAACAGCCTGCTCTTCCAGAGCGACGTTGCGCATGTTGTCCATCAGCTCTTTGTTTTTGCTGTAGAACTCAACGACTTCTTTCGGATCTTCGTAAGCGGAAGCCATCTCTTCGATCAGGCCTTTCACGCGATCTTCGTCAGCTTTCAGCTCGTTGGTACGAATCACTTCGCCCAGCAGCAAGCCAACAACAACGCGGCGTTTAGCCTGCTCTTCGAACAGCTCACGCGGCAGTTCCAGAGCCTGTTGCTCGTTACCGCCGAAACGCTGAGCAGCCTGGCGGCGCAGAACGTCGATTTCGCTGTCAATCAGCGCAGCTGGAACATCGATATCGTTAGCTTTAACCAGACCTTCGATAGCCTGAGATTTAACGCGGTTACGCACAGCGCCTTTCAGCTCGCGCTCCATGTTTTTACGCACTTCAGCGCGCAGGCCGGCTACGGAACCATCTTCAACGCCGAAACGCTTGATGAACTCTTCAGTCAGCTCTGGCAGTTCACGTTCTTCAACTTTCTTCAGGTTGATAACGAACTTAGCCGCTTTACCTTTCAGGTTTTCAGCGTGGTATTCTTCCGGGAAGGTCACGTCGATGGTGAACTCTTCGCCAGCTTTGTGGCCTTTGATACCATCTTCAAAGCCCGGGATCATACGACCCTGGCCCATCGCCAGTACGAAGTCAGAAGCTTTGCCGCCTTCGAACTCTTCGCCGTCAACGGAACCGGTGAAATCAACGGTAACGCGATCTTCGGCATCAACAGCGCCGTCTTTGTCTTTCCAGTTAGCCTGCTGCTTACGCAGAGTATCCAGCATGGTGTCAACGTCAGCGTCGGTCACTTCAACAACCGGTTTTTCAACTTCGATCGCTTCCAGACCCTGCAGTTCAACTTCCGGATAAACTTCGAACTCGACCGCGTAGGTGAAATCTTCACCCAGCTTGTATTCGCCCGGAACATAGTTCGGCGCGCCGGCCGGATTAATTTTTTCTTTGATGATCGCGTCAACGAAGTTACGGCTCATCAGGTCACCCAGCACGTCCTGGCGAACAGATGCGCCATAACGCTGAGCAACAACATTCATCGGCACTTTGCCTTTACGGAAGCCGTCAATGCGAACTTTTTTCGCTACGTTGACCAGCTCGCTTTTGACAGCATTCTCGATGCTGTCAGCGGCGATAGTAATCGTTACACGGCGCCCAAGGCCCTGAGTGGTTTCAACTGAAACTTGCATCTTGTTACCTCAAAAAAATCACAGTGCTCGGTCAACTCTGGAAGCGCGAACAGGTTGCTTCGCAGAACCGGGATGCCCTCTTCAAATCAGAAACACATTCCCTGTCGTCAGAATCATCCCGAAGACATTCATAATAAAAGACGCGACATTATAGCGGCATCACTTTTGTGAGTCGAGAACGGTTGTCGCCCACTGCTGCGGCTTTTTTCACATTTCCCGAGCAAATTTGCCTGTAAAAAAGCGCAAGCTGCACATTTTCCAGGCAAAACAAAACGGCCCGCAGGCCGTTTTCTCATAAATCTTCACGCAACATACTGGAAAAGCTCCAGCGGTTGCAAATGCGATTTCTACGCGATACTCCCAGCCCCGCGACAAGGAGGAGAAGCAAAGACGGTATCCTGTAGCCCTTCCCACTCTTTGATTGTGTAGGTATGCAACGCCAGAGCGTGCACGGTGCTTGATAGTTCCTCAGTCAACGTTCCGTAAATCATACGGTGACGATTAAGAAAACGCTCGCCAAGGAAGCGATCGCTCACCAACACCACTTTAAAATGACTTTCAGAGCCCGCAGGAACGTTGTGGCGATAACTTTCATCCACGACTTCAAGATACACCGGGTCGAACGCTGCCCTAAGTTTTGCTTCGATCTGTTCACGTATCATCATGAATTTTCTCCTCCGACAACGCTGTATTGCCGCCATTCCCTTTAAATGTTAGCCGCTTTTACCGCTTCCATTGGGCGAAAACAACAAAAAATTGGCATTCCTCTGATATTTTCATGCAAAAGTATCGGCTTTACTGGTCTGGTATCCTGAAAGCCCCATCTGAATTGCGATATGCGATGCTGCAAGGACAGAAAACGCACAAGACGATGAATTTACATGCGTTGCCACTTCCCCTTGCCGTTGGCGATGTTATGATGGCGGGAATTGTCCTCATTACTACTCCCATGCGTTGAGACCCTGAACATGTTTAAGAAAATTCTTTTGCCTTTGGTCGCGCTGTTTATGCTGGCCGGATGCGCCACTCCGCCGACCACTATTGATGTATCACCGAAAATTACCCTGCCGCAGCAGGATCCCAGTCTGATGGGCGTGACCGTCAGCATTAACGGCGCCGATCAGCGTCCGGATCAGGCGCTGGCGAAAGTCACTCGCGATAACCAACAGGTTACGCTGACCGCCTCCCGCGACCTGCGTTTCTTATTGCAGGAAGTCCTCGAGAAACAGATGACCTCCCGCGGCTATATGATTGGTCCGAACGGCGCCGTTGACCTGCAAATTATCGTCAATAAACTGTACGCCGACGTGTCACAGGGCAACGTGCGTTACAACATCGCCACCAAAGCCGATATCGCCATCATCGCCACCGCCGCCAACGGCAACAAGATGACCAAAAACTATCGTGCCAGCTACTCTGTTGAAGGCGCATTTCAGGCCTCGAACAAGAATATCGCCGATGCGGTTAATAGCGTTATGACCGATACCATTAGCGATATGGCGCAGGACACCAGCATTCACGATTTTATCAAGCAAAACGCTCGTTAATTTAAGTTGCAGACCCGGCCCCGCGTCGGGTCTGCACGACAAGACATGTCCAATCATTACTTACGCATTTTTACGCAGCCAAAATCAGCGATCCTGCTGATCCTTGGTTTTGCGTCTGGATTACCGCTCGCCCTGACCTCAGGCACGCTGCAGGCGTGGATGACCGTTGAAAATATCGATCTGAAAACCATCGGTTTTTTCTCTCTCGTCGGCCAGGCCTACGTCTTTAAGTTCCTCTGGTCGCCGCTGATGGACCGCTACACGCCGCCGTTTCTCGGCCGTCGTCGCGGCTGGCTGCTGGCAACCCAGTTTCTGTTACTGATTGCTATTGCGGCGATGGGATTCCTTGAACCCTCCACGCAGTTGCGCTGGATGGCGGCGCTGGCGGTCGTCATCGCCTTTTGTTCCGCGTCTCAGGATATTGTGTTTGACGCGTGGAAAACTGACGTGCTGGCCGCGGAAGAGCGAGGCACCGGCGCGGCAATCAGCGTGCTGGGCTATCGTCTGGGGATGCTGGTTTCCGGCGGGCTGGCGCTATGGCTGGCCGACCGCTGGCTAGGATGGCAGGGAATGTACTGGCTGATGGCCGCGTTGCTGATCCCCTGCATTATCGCCACGCTGCTGGCCCCGGACCCCAGCGATGTCATTCCGGTGCCGAAAACGCTGGAACAGGCGGTTGCCGCGCCGCTTCGAGACTTCTTCGGTCGCAATAACGCCTGGCTTATCCTGCTGCTTATCGTCCTTTATAAGCTTGGCGATGCTTTTGCCATGAGCCTGACCACCACCTTTCTGATTCGCGGCGTCGGTTTCGACGCCGGCGAAGTGGGCATGGTCAATAAAACGCTCGGCCTGTTCGCCACGATTGTCGGCGCCCTGTACGGCGGCGTGCTCATGCAGCGCCTGACCTTATTCCGCGCACTGTTGATTTTTGGCGTGCTGCAGGGGATATCAAACGCCGGATATTGGCTGCTATCCATTACCGATAAGCACCTTTTCTCCATGGCGACGGCGGTATTTTTCGAAAACCTGTGCGGCGGAATGGGCACCGCGGCGTTCGTCGCGCTGCTGATGACGCTGTGCAACAAATCCTTTTCAGCCACCCAGTTTGCCCTGCTCTCGGCGCTTTCCGCCGTCGGGCGCGTTTACGTCGGCCCCATCGCCGGCTGGTTCGTCGAGGCTCACGGCTGGCCGGCCTTCTATCTCTTTTCCGTCGTTGCCGCTGTGCCGGGTATTTTGCTGCTGTTAATTTGCAGGCGTACCCTGGAACACACCCAGCGGTCAGAGAGTTTTATGCCGCGCACGCTCTTTCCTCAGATCTACGCGCTGGCCTTAATTATTCTGGCGGTTGGCTGCCTGATGCTGGCGATATGGCTACTGCTGCTGGTGCTGAACGCGCTGGATTACACCAATTTCTCCTTCCTCGCGGGCCTGCTGGAGATCGCCGTACTCACCGCCGTTGCGGGTATTTTACTCGGCGCTTTCCTTGACTACCTGGCATTACGCAAAACCGAGCTGATTTAATCGTTACAGAAACGTTATTGGACGTTGTAATTACCATGGGTAATTATAACGTCTTATTAACGATTTTATATTTAGACTACTGAGTTTGTTGTTTTGTGCGTTTTAGATTTCTGGAAATTATTGACAATTTTTATGCGAATCTTTAAATAATTTAAACGATTCAGCTTTACTGGTTTTATTTTCCGCTTTTATGATGTCTTTTATTTGATAATTAATTGTTAATTATTTGTGTTGTTTTGCAGATGGTTATGCTCATTCTCTTATAAACCCCCTGGTTCTTATCCCTTTCGTTATCAATCCCGCGTAAATCAAGCTTTGCAAGCGATAATGTCACACTCCGTAACATATGTGACAAGGCAAGCAGAAGCCGCTAACATAGAACAGACACAGCTCCAACTATGTTTACAGTAATGCAACCTTCCCGTAAAATGCCCGTACACTTTAAGCGCCACCAGATTCCGTGGAATTGAGGTCGTTCAATGAGACTTAGGAAATACAATAAAAGTTTGGGATGGATGTCATTAATCGCAGGCACTGTATTACTCAGTGGTTGTGATTCTGCACTCCTCGACCCAAAAGGACAGATTGGACTGGAGCAACGCTCTCTGATTCTGACGGCTTTCGGCCTGATGATGATCGTCGTTATTCCAGCCGTCTTGATGGCAGTAGGATTTGCCTGGAAGTATCGTGCGAGCAATAAAGATGCGAAGTATAGCCCGAACTGGTCACACTCCAACAAAGTTGAAGCCGTGGTCTGGACGGTTCCTATCCTGATCATCCTGTTCCTGGCCGTTCTGACCTGGAAAACAACTCACGCATTAGAGCCGAGCAAACCGCTTGCTCACGATGAAAAACCCATCACTATCGAAGTCGTTTCGATGGACTGGAAATGGTTCTTCATCTATCCGGAACAAGGTATTGCTACCGTCAACGAAATCGCCTTCCCGGCGAACGTACCGGTACACTTCAAAGTGACCTCCAATTCCGTGATGAACTCGTTCTTTATCCCACGTTTAGGTAGCCAGATTTACGCAATGGCCGGGATGCAGACTCAGCTGCACCTCATCGCGAACGAAGCTGGTACTTACGACGGTATCTCCGCCAGCTATAGCGGCCCGGGCTTCTCTGGAATGAAGTTCAAAGCTATCGCCACGCCGGATCGTGCAACCTTCGATCAGTGGGTAGCGAAAGCCAAACAGTCTGCGAATACCATGGACTCCATGGAAACATTCGACAAACTGGCTGCGCCTAGCGAATACAACAAAGTGGAATACTTCTCTAACGTGAAACCGGATTTGTTTAAAGATGTTGTTAACAAATTTATGTCTCACGGTAAGAGCATGGATATGACCCAACCGGAGGGCGAGCACGCAGCGCACGAAGGAATGGAAGGCATGGACATGAGCCACGCGGAAACCGCTCACTAAGGGGCCGAGGAAGAAAACGATGTTCGGAAAACTTACACTGGATGCAGTGCCCTACCATGAACCCATTATTGTGGTTACGGTGGCTGCAATTATCATTGGGGGACTGGCGCTTCTGGCAGCCATCACTTACTTCGGTAAGTGGTCCTACCTTTGGAACGAGTGGCTGACTTCGGTTGACCACAAACGTCTCGGTATCATGTACGTTATCGTAGCAATCGTTATGTTGCTGCGTGGCTTTGCTGACGCCGTTATGATGCGTAGCCAGCAGGTGCTGGCCTCGGCCGGGGAAGCAGGTTTCCTGCCGCCTCACCACTACGATCAGATCTTTACCGCCCACGGCGTTATCATGATCTTCTTCGTAGCGATGCCGTTTGTTATCGGTCTGATGAACCTGGTGGTTCCGCTGCAGATCGGCGCACGCGACGTTGCTTTCCCCTTCCTTAACAACCTGAGCTTCTGGTTCACCGTTGTGGGTGTGATTCTGGTTAACCTCTCTCTGGGCGTCGGTGAATTCGCGCAGACCGGTTGGCTGGCCTATCCGCCGCTGTCGGGAATTGAGTACAGTCCGGGAGTCGGGGTCGATTACTGGATCTGGGCTCTCCAGCTATCCGGTATTGGTACAACGCTTACCGGTATTAACTTCTTCGTAACGATTATCAAGATGCGTGCCCCTGGCATGACCATGTTCAAGATGCCGGTGTTTAGCTGGGCATCTCTGTGCGCCAACATCCTGATTATCGCCTCCTTTCCAATTCTGACCGTCACCGTCGCGCTGCTGACCCTGGACCGCTACCTGGGCACCCATTTCTTTACCAACGATATGGGTGGCAACATGATGATGTACATCAACCTGATTTGGGCCTGGGGTCATCCGGAAGTGTACATTCTGGTTCTGCCGGTATTCGGTGTCTTCTCCGAAATCGCAGCGACCTTCTCGCGTAAGCGTCTGTTTGGCTACACCTCGCTGGTATGGGCAACAGTGTGTATTACCGTTCTGTCGTTCATCGTTTGGCTGCACCACTTCTTTACTATGGGTGCGGGCGCGAACGTAAACGCCTTCTTCGGTATTACGACCATGATCATCGCTATCCCAACCGGGGTTAAGATCTTCAACTGGCTGTTTACCATGTACCAGGGCCGCATCGTCTTCAACTCAGCAATGCTGTGGACGATTGGCTTTATCGTGACCTTCTCCGTAGGTGGTATGACCGGCGTTCTGCTGGCGGTACCGGGCGCAGACTTCGTGCTGCACAACAGCCTGTTCCTGATCGCGCACTTCCATAACGTCATCATCGGCGGCGTAGTGTTCGGTTGCTTCGCAGGTCTGACCTACTGGTGGCCGAAAGCCTTTGGCTTCACCCTGAACGAAACCTGGGGCAAACGCGCTTTCTGGTTCTGGATCATCGGCTTCTTCGTCGCATTTATGCCGCTGTACGTGCTCGGCTTTATGGGTATGACCCGTCGCCTGAGCCAGCAGATTGACCCGCAGTTCCACCCGATGCTGGTTGTTGCAGCCTGCGGTGCGGCGCTGATCGCCTGCGGTATCCTCTGCCAGCTGATTCAGTTCTACGTGTCTATCCGCGATCGCGAGCAGAACCGTGACCTGACCGGCGACCCGTGGGGCGGCCGTACGCTGGAGTGGGCAACCTCTTCTCCTCCGCCGTTCTACAACTTCGCTATCGTTCCTGTGGTTCACGAGCGTGACGCGTTCTGGGAAATGAAAGAGAAAGGCGACGCGTACAAGAAACCGGCTGGCTATGAAGAGATTCATATGCCGAAAAACAGCGGCGCGGGCATCGTTATTGCTGCTTTCGCAACGGTGTTTGGTTTCGCAATGATCTGGCACATCTGGTGGATGGCGATTGCAAGCTTCGTCGGCATTCTGGCGACCTGGATTATTAAGAGCTTTGACGAGGACGTGGATTACTACGTGCCGGTTGCAGTAGTCGAAAAACTGGAAAATCAGCATTTCGATGAGATTAACAAAGCAGGGCTGAAAAATGGCAACTGATACTCTTGCGCATAACGCCCACGCGCACGAACACGGGCACCATGATACAGGACCGATGAAGGTATTCGGTTTCTGGATCTACCTGATGAGCGACTGCATTATCTTCGCCACTCTGTTCGCGACCTATGCCGTTCTGGTGAACGGCACGGCAGGCGGGCCGACCGGTAAAGATATTTTCGAACTGCCGTTCGTTCTGGTTGAAACCGCGCTGCTGCTGTTCAGCTCCATCACCTACGGCATGGCGGCTATCGCCATGTACAAAAACAACAAGAGCCAGGTGGTTTCCTGGCTGGCGCTGACCTTCCTCTTCGGGGCAGGGTTCATCGCAATGGAACTCTATGAATTCCATCACCTGATTGTTGAAGGTATGGGTCCGGATCGCAGCGGCTTCCTGTCAGCGTTCTTCGCGCTGGTCGGTACCCACGGTCTGCACGTAACCTCTGGTCTGATCTGGATGGCGGTGCTGATGGTACAGGTTTCTCGTCGTGGCCTGACCAACACTAACCGTACCCGTATCATGTGCCTGAGTCTGTTCTGGCACTTCCTGGACGTCGTGTGGATCTGCGTGTTCTCTGTTGTTTATCTGATGGGGGCGATGTAATGAGTCATTCTACCGATCATAGCGGCGCTTCTCACGGCAGCGTGAAGAGCTACATGACGGGGTTCATCCTGTCGATCATTCTGACGGTTATCCCGTTTGCAATGGTGATGAGTGGCTCCGCATCGCATGCGGCTATTCTGGGAACCATCCTGGTCACTGCAGTTGTGCAGATTGTGGTACACCTCGTGTACTTCCTGCACATGAACAGTAAATCGGACGAAGGTTGGAACCTGACCGCATTTATCTTCACCGTAATCATCATTGCTATCGTAGTCGTCGGTTCCATCTGGATTATGTGGAACCTGAACTACAACATGATGATGCACTAAGAGCGGCGAGTATGTTTAAGCAATACCTGCAAGTAACGAAACCAGGCATTATTTTTGGCAACCTGATCTCCGTGATTGGCGGTTTCCTGCTGGCCTCAAAGGGCCACATAGACTATCCGCTTTTCATCTGGACGCTCCTCGGAGTATCCCTGGTGGTCGCCTCGGGTTGTGTTTTCAACAACTATATCGACCGTGATATCGATCGTAAGATGGAACGGACGAAAAACCGGGTGCTGGTCAAAGGGCTGATCTCGCCAGAAGCTTCGCTGGTATACGCCACCCTGCTGGGTATTGCTGGCTTCATGCTGCTGTGGTTTGGCGCCAACCCCCTCGCCTGCTGGCTGGGGGTGATGGGGTTTGTGGTTTATGTCGGCGTTTACAGCCTGTATATGAAGCGCCACTCCGTCTACGGCACACTGATTGGTTCTCTCTCCGGCGCTGCGCCGCCGGTGATTGGCTACTGTGCGGTGACCGGTGATTTTGACAGCGGCGCCGCTATTCTGCTGGCTATTTTTAGCCTGTGGCAGATGCCTCACTCTTACGCTATCGCGATTTTCCGCTTCAAGGATTATCAGGCGGCGAATATTCCTGTTCTGCCGGTAGTGAAAGGCATTTCTGTGGCGAAAAACCATATCACCGTTTACATCATCGCTTTCGCCGTTGCGACCCTGATGCTCTCTCTGGGCGGCTACGCCGGATACAAATATCTGGTTGTCGCTGCGGCAGTGAGCGTCTGGTGGCTCGGAATGGCGCTGCGCGGTTACAAAGTGGCGGATGATAAAGTCTGGGCGCGTAAGCTGTTCGTCTTTTCCATCGTGGCCATTACCGCACTGTCGGTGATGATGTCCGTCGACTTTATGGTCCCGGATTCACATAATTTACTGACTATGGTTAGATAAAACCCTAATCAGCACCTGCCGAACGGCTCCCGCTTGCAAGACCGGGAGCCGTTTCTTTATCCCCCCTTCACTCTTCTGATTCATATTATGCAAATCAACTCCCTCCATTCGTTCATATCTATCGAAGTTACCTTCCTTCTCAACTCATTAGGTTCATAGAAAAATCATATAAAAATCATAGCCCTGGCCGGAACACCATCTGGTTTATCTCTATTTAGCGGTGTTAGTCTTTCGCGGTGAGCTTGTGCTCACTTATCCCGTTTAATAAGGAAATAAAAATGAAAGAATTAACATTTAACGAAATGGAGTACGTTTCTGGTGGTTTTAATTTAGTTGGCGCCGCAACCGGCTTTACCGATTTTGTGGTCAATTCCGGGCTGGGATTCAGCTCTTTTGTCGCTACCTCAGGAGCTGCATTCGCAAGCTTCGTGATCGACAGCACCGTTGAAATTGGCAAGTTTGTTGCTGGTCAAACCAACTGGAATACCTTTGTTACTAACGGCGCCAATAACTGGAATGGCTTTGTCAACACCGCGGCAAACAGCTGGTCAACATTCGTGAACAACGCTGGTGCAGACTGGAACGGCTTTATCGACACCGCTAAAGCATAATACATCGGGCAGGTACCCACCTGCCCTCTCTCTGACTACCCCACCAGCATTGCCTGAGCGCTATAAAGCAAATCCAGATGATCGCGGCACAGGGCCTCAATCGAGGTTCTGGACTGATGGCTGGTTAAGCTCAGCGCTCCCCAGTAGATCCCTTCCCGGTCTGACAGCGGTACGGCCAGCACTAGCATGCCAATTTCAAACTCCTGCTCAATCGCGGCATATCCCTGGCGGCGCACCTGGGCGATCTTCTCCAGCAGGGTCGTAACGTCGGTTACCGTATAGGGCGTGCGCTGTTCGCGTTTGATCCGTTGCAATACATTCTCACACTCGGCTTCCGCTAACGACGCCAGCCATAGCCGACCACCAGCGGTACAGTAAATCGGCACCCTCTCCCCCAGGCGTACTGAAGTCGAGTTAAACGGCGTATGCTTACTGCGGGCGATATACACCAGCTCATCATCATCTATCACCCCCACCGAAGCGTGCTCTTCCGTCCGGCTGGCGATGTACTCAACGATCGGCCGTACCATGCGCGGGAACTGCGCTGAATCAACATACGCCTGCCCCAGCCTCAACGCTTTGGGCGTCAGCCAGTAGTAACGTCCGTCGGTTTGCAGGTAGCGCTCGTGCAGCAGGGTAAGGAAAAACCGCCGCGCGGCGCTTTGCGTCAGGCCGCTCATTTTCGCCGCCTGCGGCACGGTGAGCCGCGGATGCTCTTTTGAAAATAGCTGGATCAGCGCCAGCCCCTTTTGCAGGCCGACGATCAGATCGCGGGGATGAATCTGGTTTTGCATACTTGTTCACACTTTCGCAACAATTAGATCGGTTTAGTGCGATTATCGCAGTGGTGGTGCGATTAACAACCAGTATGGTCGAATTCTGCGTTGTCGCTCTCAGCTTCCGCTGAAATACTTTCACAACATTCATTTAACAAAATGAGGTTTGAAATGGTCAGTGGATTCACTCAGGTCGTCGCCGTCATCGGTCACCCGATTACCCAGGTTAAATCGCCGGAGAATTTCAACCGCTACTTTGCAGACCAGCAGATGGACAGCGTCATGATCCCGGTGGATATCGCACCGGAAGCCGTTGCTGACTATCTGAAGACGCTGCGCGGCTGGCACAACATGAGCGGCGTGCTGGTCACCGTTCCACACAAACAGCGGGCCGCCGCCCTGGTCGACGAGTTAACACCGCGAGCTCAGCACCTCAATGCCATTAACGTCATCCGTAAGCTGGCCGATGGCCGTTTACAGGGCGATATGCTCGATGGCGTCGGTTTTCAGCTTGCCGCAGAGGCGCACGGCTTTAGCGCCGCCGGTAAAAAGGGGCTGCTCTCCGGCTGCGGCGGCGTCGGCAGCGCTATCGCGTGGGGGCTTTGCGAAGCAGGCATCCATCAACTGGCGCTTTATGATCAGAATCCCGCCACGCTCCAGCTGCTTCATAACCGACTGGCGACGCATTTTCCGCACGTTCACCTTACCGATCTGCCCGCTAGGCTCAACGGCCTGGATTTGCTGGTGAACGGTTCCCCGGCGGGAATGGCCGGTTTCGATCCGTTACCGCTGCCGCAAACGCTGCTGGAAACACTCCCGGTATCAGCGCATGTCGCGGACGTGGTTACCGCCCCGGTTATCACCCCGCTCCTCGACTTCGCCCGGGATCGCGGCTGCACGATCCAGACCGGGCCGGAGATGGCGCTGGCGCAGATGAAACTGATGGGGCAGTTCATCGGCGCCATTGCGCAGGAACAGGGAGCGGCGGCATGAAAAGCTGGGACGTCATCGTTATTGGCAGCGGCGCCGCAGGCTTTGCCGCGGCAGTGACCGCCTGCTGTAAAGGACTGTCGGTGCTGATGCTGGAAAAAGCTCCGCAGTTTGGCGGCACCTCCGCCATTTCCGGGGGCGCGGTGTGGATCCACGACAGCGATCAGGCGCGGAAAAAGGCAGCAGGCGGCAGCCCGCAGGAAATCGAAACCTATCTGCGGACGATTATCGGTGAGCCTTATTATCGTCAGGATCTGGTAGATGCCTTTATCGCTTCGGGACGCGAGGCGCTGGCGTTTCTGGAAAAAGAGGGGGCAGTGAAATATAACCTGCGCCCGCTCTCTCCAGATTATTACCCGGATGAGCCCGGCGCCGTTGATGTCGGACGGGCGCTGGAGGTGGTGGAGTTTGACGGGCGGGAGCTGGGTGAGCATTTTCGCGACCTCCGCTCTCCCCCACCGGGAATGCTATTGTTTGGCGGGATGATGGTTAACCGGGTTGATATCCAGCACTTTCTCGATATGCGCCGCTCCCTTAGCGCGTTCGCGCACTGCGGCAGACTGCTGCTGCGCTACGGTCGCGATCGCCTGAGGTACCATCGCGGTACCCGCCTGGCGATGGGCAACGCGCTGATCGCCCGCATGGCGACGCTCGCCTTTCGCAAAGGCATGCAGCTCAGGCTCAACGTCAACGTGCTTTCGCTGAGCGAACACAATGGCGAGGTGACCGGCGTAGAAATTGAGCACGAGGGTCAAAAGCAGGCTCTTGAAGCCCGCTGCGGCGTGGTGCTGGCAGCAGGAGGTTTTGCCGCAGGCAAGCTGGCTGAACGCTATCGCCCCCAGACCCGCGAGCACTACACCATGTCCCCCGCCGCCAACGACGGCGCCGCGCTGCGCCTTGCCGCCGCGGTCAATGCACGGGAAGGGGCTGACTTGCCGTCTAACTTTTTCTGGGCGCCGGTCTCGGTTTTACAGCATCCCGACGGCACGCAAGAGCGCTTCCCTCATCTGGTCACCGATCGCGCCAAACCCGGCGTGATTGCCGTCAACCAGCGCGCGGTGCGCTTCGTGAACGAGTCTAACTCTTATCACCACTTCGCCAGCGCCATGCAAAGCCGGGCAGAAAATGCCCCCTGCTTTCTGATTTGCGATGCCCTGGCCATGAAGCGCTACGGCCTCGGCCTGGCGCGCCCTGCCCCGGTCAATAATGACGCGCTGGTGAAAGCGGGCTATCTGCATAAGGCCGATACGCTGCCTGAACTGGCGCAGCGGCTCGGGCTGGATCCGCATACGCTCGCTGAAACGGTGGCTCGCTATAACCGCGATGCCGCTCAGGGCCTCGACCCGGCGTTCACCAAAGGCGGCAACAGCTATAACCGAGCGATGGGCGACCCTGGCCACCGGCCAAACGCCTGTAACGCTCCGCTGACCCGCGCGCCGTTTTATGCCGTCACCCTCTATACCGGCGATCTCGGTACCTCACGCGGCCTGGTCACTACCGCCGATGCTCAGGTGATTAACCAGCAGGATGAACCGATTAAAGGCCTCTACGCCGTGGGTAATGATATGGATTCGATGATGGCCGGAACCTATCCCGGCCCCGGCATTACGCTCGGCCCGGCGCTCACCTTCGGCTATCTCTCAGCCAGCCATATGGCGCAACAACACGCACTGTAAACAGGAGAAGATCATGATCTATGAAAAACGCACCTACACCATCAATCCGTTGAAAATGGCCGACTGGCTGGCGCTGTACAAAAGCGATGCTTACGCCGTGCAAACCGAGCATCTCGGTAAGCTCATCGGTTTCTTCTTTACCGAAATTGGCGTGGTCAATCAGGTGGTACATATCTGGGCCTACGAGAGCCTCGACGATCGCCTGGTGCGTCGGGCGCGTATGGCGCAGGACGAACGCTGGCTGACGTTCTCGCGCAAAAACCGCGAGCTGGCCGCCGTCGAGCGCCTGGAGTCGGTGCTTCTGCGCCCCACTGATTTTTCACCACTGCAATAAGGAGAGAGTTATGAGCGGGCAGATGAACGTGGATGTTCTGGTCGTCGGCTCCGGCGCTGCGGGGCTCTCTGCCGCCGTCACCGCCGCGCTCGGCGGCGCCAGCGTGCTTGTTGCAGAGAAAGAGTCGGTCATTGGCGGCACCAGCGCCTGGTCCGGCGGCTGGCTGTGGATCCCGCGTAATCCGCTGGCGCGTGAGGAGGGTATTGAAGAAGAACCCGACGCGCCGCTCGCTTATTTACGCCATGAAATGGACGGTGAGCCTGCCGATGCGCGTCTGCTCGCTTACTTACAGTACGGACCGGAGATGATCGACTTTTTCCGCCGCCGCACCGCCGTGCAGTTTCTCTCCGGCAGCAAAATGCCTGATTTTCACGCTTCGCCAGGCGCTGCGCTGGGCGGCCGCTCAGTCACGGCACAGCCTTTTGACGGGCGGTTGCTGGGCGACTGGCTACATCGCCTGCGGCCTCCGCTGGAGACCATCAGCCTCGCGGGGATGGGCATTGCCGGCGGTACGGATATGGCGCACTTTTTTAACGCCACCCGCTCAGCGCGCTCGGCGCTGTACGCCACCCGCCGCCTGCTGCGTCACGGCTGGCAGCGGCTGCGCGCCGGCCGCGGACAGCATCTGGTTAACGGCAACGCGCTGGTCGCCCGCCTCCTGCGTTCGGCGCTGGATGCGGGTGTGAATTTTCAGCTTAACGCGCCGGTAGAACGTCTGCTCACCGACAACAATGGCGTTACGGGCGCGATAGTACGTAGCGACAGCGGCGCGCTGGAGGTTCGCGCCGGTGCGGTGATCCTCGCCTGCGGAGGCTTTCCCCACGACAGGCAGCGTCTGGCCGAACAGGTGCCGCACGCCGCCAGCGGCTACGGCCACTTTTCCGCCGCGCCTCCGGGGAATCAGGGGGATGGCATTCGGCTCGGCGAAACGGTCGGCGGCCAGTTTGATCATTCGCTCAGGCACGCCATGGCCTGGGCGCCAGTGTCGCGTGTTACCCTCGCCAGCGGAGTGCAGCTCCCCTTTCCGCATCTGATTGAGCGCGCGAAACCCGGCTTTATTGCCGTGTTGCCCAACGGCAAACGCTTCACCAATGAGGCCGACTCTTATCATGATTTTATTGCCGCGCTGCTGGAGGCGACGCCGCCGGGCGACACGCCGCAGGCGTGGTTGATTGCCGACAGCCGGGCGCTGCGGCGCTACGGATTGGGCCATGCTCGCCCCTTCCCGTTTACCCCAGAGGCCTGGTGCAGGACCGGATATCTGCAGACGGGCGAAACGCCGGAAGCGCTGGCAAAAGCCTGTGCCATGAATCCGCAACAGCTAACGGAAACGATCGCCCGGTTTAACGACTTTGTAGACCAGGGCGAGGATAAGGATTTTCAGCGCGGCGCATCGGCA
Organism: Klebsiella sp. BDA134-6; assembly: GCF_015601345.1. Taxonomy (NCBI): domain Bacteria; kingdom Pseudomonadati; phylum Pseudomonadota; class Gammaproteobacteria; order Enterobacterales; family Enterobacteriaceae; genus Klebsiella; species Klebsiella sp. BDA134-6. The sequence continues at coordinate 1,344,407 of NZ_CP064784.1, read as the reverse complement.
TACAACCGCACGCAGGGCGATGCCAGTCGCTCTTCGCACCCAACGCTTGGGAAGCTCAGCCATGCGCCTTTTTATGCGGTACGCATTTTGCCCGGCTCGCTGGGCTCCTTCAGCGGATTAATCACCGATGAAAATGCGCGGGTTCTCAACGCGCAGCAGCAGCCGATTCAGGGGCTTTTCGCCGTCGGCAACGACATGTCGAGCGTGATGCGGGGATTCTATCCCAGCGGCGGTATCACGCTGGGTCCGGCGATGACCTTTGGTTATTTGGTCGGAAAAAACCTGGCAGAAAATATAAATAAAACAACTCAGTAAAAGCATTCCACCAGGGACGGCAATACGCATAACAACAACCTGCAACTGTACTGGAGTCCTTCATGAACATGCGAACCCTGTCACTCGCCGCGCTTACCCTACTTGATGTCCCACCACCGGAACAGGTGCGCATTGCGGCCCAGGCCGGCTTCACTCACGTTGGCCTGCGCCTGCTTCCCGCAACCCCGTCGGATCCGGATTACGCCATGCTCGGCGATACCCCCGCCGTTCGCGATACCCTGGCGGCGCTGATGGCAACCGGCGTTCGCGTTTCCGACGTTGAGATTGTCCGCCTGACGCCGGATTTTGCCCTGAATACCCGATTGAGGCTGTTCCTTGATACCGCCGCGCGCCTTGGCGCGAAGCAGGTTTTAGTCGCCGGCAACGATGATAACCGGGCCCGCAGTGCGGAAAATCTCGCCCAACTGGCCGAAGCCGGCCAGGAGTATGGTTTAACCATGAACCTGGAGCCTATGCCATGGACCCACCTGCGCACCATCGCCGAAGTCCAGGCGCTGATCGCCGTCAGTGGCCGCAGCGATATCGGTATTTTAATTGATGCCATTCACTTCTGGCGGGCAGGCGAATCCCTTTCGACCCTCGCCACGCTCCCGCAAAATTGCCTCAACTATATGCAGCTTTGCGATGCCTTAGCGCAATCCCCCGCTAACGAGCAAGAGTTGATTTACCAGGCGCGCGCCGCGCGCCAGGTGCCCGGTGAAGGCGGACTCGACCTGCACGGTCTGATGGCAGCGCTTCCGGCCACGCTACCGGTATCCATCGAGGTTCCGCTAAGCGGCGCTCGGGGGGCGCTGCCGGCGCTCGCTCGCGCTCAGCTGCTGTTTAACGCCGCGCAGTCCTACCTGCGCCCTTGCGCATAAGGAGAGTCCCATGACACAGACTCAACGCCTGGACGTCAGGGAGTTAATCAACGCCAATCCGCTCAGCCGCTTTCAGAAGCTGGTGGTGTTCTTAGGCTTCTGCGTTATCGCGCTGGACGGCTTTGATATCGCCATCATGGGATTTATCGCCCCAACGCTGAAGCAGGAATGGGGAGTAAGCAACCACGAGCTCGGTTTTGTCATCAGCGCCGCGCTGATAGGCCTGGCGCTGGGCGCTATTTTCTCCGGCCCCCTCGCCGACTGGCTGGGACGGAAGAAAATTATCATCAATAGCGTCTTCTTCTTCGGCTTTTGGACCATCGCCACCGCCCTTTCACAAAATATTGAGCAGATGATGGTCTTTCGTTTTCTGACCGGGCTGGGGTTAGGCGCCGCCATGCCGAATATCGGCACCCTGGTGTCAGAGTATGCGCCGGAGCGTCAACGCTCGTTCCTGATTACGATTATTTTTTGCGGCTTCACCTTTGGCGCGGCAGCGGGCGGTTTCTCTGCATCCTGGCTGATCCCGCAGTTTGGCTGGCACTCGCTGATGCTGCTTGGCGGGATCCTCCCGCTGCTGTTCGCTCCGGTCCTGATCTGGCTGTTACCGGAATCGGTGCGTTTTTTGGTGGTTAAGCGCGCGCCTGCTGAACGTATTCGGCGGATTATGCAGCGCCTCTATCCGGGACAAATTCCCGATGAGGCAGAGTTCAGCTTACCGGCCCAGCCCGTCCAGGCAAATGCCATGCGCATCGTTCTCTCCCACCAGTATCGCTTCGGTTCGATGATGCTCTGGCTGGTTTACTTTATGGGGCTTTTTTTGGTCTATCTCCTCGGTAGCTGGCTACCGACGCTGGTAAAAGAAGTCGGCTTAACGGTCGGCCAGGCGGCGGTGATGACCGCAATGTACCAGGCGGGCGGAACCATCGGCTCGCTGTTTGCAGGCTGGCTGATGGACCGGATCAACCCCCATCGGGCTCTCGGACTGATTTACGCGGTTGGCGGCCTGTTTACGATGGCAATGGGCTATGCCGCGGCAAGCTTTGCGCTCATCTGCCTGCTGGCATTTATCAGCGGAGCCTGCTTAAACGGCGCCAATACCGGCATGAACGCGCTCTCCGCCCGCTACTATCCTACCGAAGCGCGGGCTACCGGCTCCAGCTGGATGCACGGTGTTGGCCGCATGGGCGCGATCCTGAGCGCCTTTGCCGGAGCGGAAATGCTGGCGCTGAATATCAGCTTCGAAAGCGTTTTCCTGATCCTTGGCATTCCCGCCGCGATTACCGTCGTCGGGCTGGCGGCCAAAGGTATTTTCGCGGCTGGTCCGACGGCAAAAGCCACCGCTTCAACCACGCCCGTCAGAAGTACATTTTAAACGGTGATGCTAAGGCAGGCGTGTTTCAAAAACACGCCTGCCAAAAAAGAAAAATTAATTTCATTTAAATGAATAATGAAAAATGAAAATACCGTGCAGTATCGATTCACTTCACAAAACCACAGCGCAAAATCATTAAACCCATACAATAAACAAATCAAATATCGTTCAGAAAAACACTTAATAACCTTATCAATCAGAATGACTTGATAGCTGTAGCCAAAAAATTTACGGCTCAATTTTTACGGTTTTTCGATCCGCCTCGCATATACAGAAATTAAATTCCAAACAAACATTGAAATGAAATAAATATTTCCTTATGTTCTGGCTGATATTCAGGATAAGGTCGTGCCGGTGGAACTGGCGCAGAGGTCCTGACTTGTCCTTCCAGACAAAGGAATTGACCATGAGTGAACAGCAGATTCTTCTCTCTCCCGCGGCAGCACGCGGCGATAAGCTAAGCTGGGCTACCCGAATCGCTTACGGCGGCGGTGATACCGCCTGTAACGTCGTTTTCGGCATGATCGGCACAGTTTTAACCCTCTTTTATACCGACTATGTCGGCATCAGCATCGCCACCGTTGGCCTGGTGATGCTGATCTCACGTCTGTTTGATGGCGTTTCCGATGTCATCATGGGCCTGATGGTGGAACGCACGAACTCTCGCTGGGGTAAATCACGCCCCTGGCTGCTGTGGATGAGCGTGCCCTACGCCGTATCGGCAATTTTACTGTTCACCGTCCCGCAGACCACTGGCACACTGCAGTTTCTCTATCTGCTGGTCGCCTATAACTTCTGCACCACCGTGTGCTATACCGCCATCAACCTCCCCTATGGCAGCCTCTCCGCGATGATGACCCGCGCCTCCTGGGAAAGGGATATGCTCAGCATCACCCGAATGTCGATGTCGCCTTTTGGTCGTATTCTCGCCGTTGCCTGCACATTGCCGCTGGTGAAGTACTTTGGCGACGATCAGGCGGCGTGGATCAAAACCATGTCTATTTGGGCTTTTCTGGCGCTGCTGTTGCTGCTGTTTTGCTTTTATAAATGCGAAGAGAAGGTCGTCATCAAAGCGCGAGAGAAACAGGGAAACGTACCGGTAAAAACCCAGCTTTCCGCGCTTTTTCGTAACCAGTACTTCTGGGCCAGCGCAATCCTGTGGACCGCACAAAGCGTGTACTACACCGTGGTAGGGATCGCCCTGCCTTACTACTGCCGCTACGTGCTCGGCGATGATACCTTCTATAGCTCCATTTTCGTTGCCGAAACCGCGTGCATTATTATTTTCACCTTCCTGAGCTCAGTGCCTATCCGTAAATACGGTAAACGCAACGTTGCCCTCTGCGGCATTGTGCTGGCGACCATCGGCCAGGTGCTGTTTATGTTTAACTCTGATGATTACCACTGGGCGCTGGCAAACGCGATTATTCGCGGTATTGGCTTCGCCCCGCTGAATGCCGTGCTGTTCGGCTTCTGCGGCGATGCCGTCGAATTCGGCCAGTGGAAAACGCGCGTCAGACAGGAAGGGATGATCTTCTCCGCCGGTTCCGTAGGGACGAAACTCGGTGCAGGTATTGCCGCCGCGGTTATCTCCGGCCTGCTGAGCATGGCGGGTTACGTCAGCTCCAGCAGCGGATCCGGCGTTCAGCCGCAAAGCGCTATCGACATGATTAACCACGTCTATCTCTACGGTTCTTTCTTCCTGTGGATAGTCGTCATTATCACCCTGCTGTTTTACCGCCTGGATAAGCAATACCCGCAGATCATGCATGACCTGAAAGAACGCGAAGCGCGTGGCGAGATGTAAAACCTTAGAACCAGGCCCGCGCTCGGCGAGCGCGGGAATACAGAAGAACATCTGAAATCCGTAGTATCTCTATCATTGAGGAGTGCACCATCATGTTAAACGGCATGAAACCCTTATCCCGCTCCCTGCGCTGGGGCATGGTCGGCGGCGGCGGAACCAGCCAGATTGGCTACAGCCACCGCTGTGCGGCGCTTCGCGACAACGTCTTTACTCTGCTCGCTGGCGCGCTTGATATCGATGCCGAGCGCGGCCGTCAATTCGGCGAGCAGCTCGGCATCGCTCCTGAACGCTGCTATGCCAATTATCAAACGCTGTTCGCGGAGGAGGCCAAACGCCCTGACGGCATTGAAGCCGTATCGGTGACTACGCCGAACAATACTCACTTCGCTATCACTAAAGCGGCGCTTGAAGCCGGACTGCACGTTATTTGCGAAAAACCGCTGTGCTTCACCGCCGATGAAGCGCGCGAGCTGCTGGCGCTGAGCAAAAAGCAGAATAAAATTATCGGCGTCACATACGGTTATGCCGGGCACCAGATGATTCAGCAGGCGCGACAGATGATAGCGGAAGGGATGCTCGGCGAGATCCGCATTATTAATATGCAGTTCGCCCACGGTTTTCATAATGAAGCCGTTGAGCTGCAGGCTGAATCCACCCGCTGGCGGGTCACGCCAAAATATGCCGGCCCTAGCTATGTGCTGGGGGATCTGGCGACCCACCCGCTATTTATTGCCGAGACGATGGTGCCGAATCTGAGCATCACCCGCCTGATGTGTGCGCGTCAAAGCTTCGTCAAATCCCGCGCGCCGCTGGAAGATAACGCCTTTGTGCTGATGGAATATAACAACGGCGCCGTTGGTTCACTGTGGACCAGCGCGGTCAACAGCGGCGCAATGCACTCGCAAAAAGTCCGCGTCATTGGCGAAAAAGCCAGCATCGAATGGTGGGATGAGCGTCCAAATCAGCTCAGCTATGAGGTACAGGGCGAACCGGCCCGCGTCCTCGAGCGTGGGATGCCCTATCTCAGCCAGCAGGCGCTGGCGGACGACCGCATTGGCGGCGGTCACCCTGAAGGGCTGTTCGAGGCGTGGGCCAACCTCTATCGCCGCTACGCCATCGCCATCGACGCCATGGATCGCGGGGACCGGGCGTTCCTCGAGACCTTCTGGTATCCGGACGTCGAAGCCGGCCTGCACGGCGTTTACTGGGTTGAGCAGTGTGTCAAATCCGCCGACGCGGGCGGCCAGTGGGTTGACTTTAACTGCCATTAATCTCTGCACACCAGTGGAGGCTCCTCCACTGGTTTTTTTCTGCCTACCGTACTCACCTCATCATGCAACACAGTCGTAATATCTGTTAAACAAACATTTATTTACGCTTCTGTTTCCCCCCACTACACTAGGCGCAGTTTTTATATTGAGGTGGTAATGAACGATAATAAAATGACGCCAGGCGAACTGCGCGCGACCTGGGGTTTGGGGACCGTATTCTCTTTGCGCATGCTCGGCATGTTTATGGTTCTGCCGGTTCTGACCACTTACGGCATGGCGTTACAGGGCGCAAGTGAGGCCCTTATCGGCCTGGCAATCGGCATTTACGGGCTGGCCCAGGCGATATTCCAGATTCCTTTCGGACTGCTTTCCGACCGCATTGGGCGTAAACCGCTGATCGTCGGCGGCCTGTTAATCTTCGTCATCGGCAGCGTTATCGCGGCGCTTTCCGACTCTATCTGGGGCATTATTCTTGGCCGCGCTCTGCAGGGTTCCGGGGCGATTGCCGCCGCGGTCATGGCGCTGCTTTCCGATTTAACCCGCGAGCAGAACCGCACTAAAGCCATGGCGTTTATCGGCGTCAGCTTTGGCATCACCTTTGCTATTGCAATGGTTCTCGGGCCTATTGTTACCCACCAGTTGGGCCTGCACGCCCTGTTCTGGATGATCGCCTTCCTGGCGACGCTCGGGATCCTGCTAACGCTGTGGGTAGTGCCAAACAGCCAGAATCACGTGCTGAACCGCGAGTCTGGCATGGTGAAGGGCTGCTTCAGCAAAGTCCTTGCTGAGCCAAAACTACTGAAGCTCAATTTCGGTATTATGTGCCTGCATATCATGCTGATGTCGACTTTTGTCGCCCTGCCGGGACAACTGGAAGCCGCCGGTTTCCCCGCCGCCGAGCACTGGAAAATCTATCTGGTCACCATGTTGGTCTCATTTGTGGCGGTGGTACCATTTATTATCTACGCCGAAGTGAAGCGCAAAATGAAACGCGTCTTCCTGTTGTGCGTCGCCATCCTGCTGATTGCTGAAATCGTACTTTGGGGCGCCGGAGGCTATTTCTGGGAACTGGTTGCCGGCGTTCAGCTATTTTTTCTCGCGTTTAACCTGCTGGAAGCGCTGCTGCCGTCGTTAATCAGCAAAGAATCACCGGCCGGCTATAAAGGCACTGCGATGGGAATTTATTCTACCAGTCAGTTCCTCGGCGTGGCCATCGGCGGAGCGCTCGGCGGCTGGGTGGATGGCTTTTTTGATTCGCAAACCGTCTTCCTGCTCGGCGCCCTGCTGGCGATGCTGTGGCTGCTGGTGGCCAGCACCATGAGCGAGCCGCCGTACGTTAGCAGTCTGCGTGTCGAGATCCCTGCCGATGTGATGGCGGATGAAATGCTACAGCAACGTCTACAGGCTCAAGCAGGAGTTAAAGAGGTACTTGTAGTTAGCAACGAACGTTCGGTGTATATCAAAATCGACAGTAAGATTACTAACCGCTTTGAGATTGAGCAGGTGATTAAACAAGGAGCAGTTCAGACCGCTCCCATATAAGGTGGTTAAGCAGTCAGGGACATGATACGTCACTTATGTGATTGTCCCTGTTGCGTACTGGCAAAAGCTTGCGTTACGGTCTCCCCTCCCAATTATCTTCGCTGCTTTAAGCGTTGGTTATGAGTTATCCTTCTCATCGCCTTAAAGCTAGCGCTACGCTTCAAATTATCACTTCAACCCACTATGAATCCTCGACAAACAAGCAGAAAGCGGCATGAGAAGCATCGTAATAAACGCACCGGGAGGATACCAGCTCCGCAAAGTCCCCTGGAATTATAACCATTAAGTTGCCCTGGCCAGGAGATAACCTTCAAAAGTAGTTTTATTAGCATTGGAAATGATAAGCATGTGCTGACTGCGGGAGTATCTATGTTAGAACGAAGAAAACTATGTTCAACTATAGATAGCTTATTCTAATGGATAGCAGAATACAGCCATTCACAAACGACAACATAGCATCACTTTGTGAATTCACAACTTCCGCAAAATAAATTTTAATATTCACAATAAAAAAAGGGACATAGTCACCACTTTCAGTAAAAGTGATAAAAGATTGATAGTGAATTAATAGCCATAAAACATAAAGCTAATCAATTATAAAAACTCAATTATTTAGTATTTTGATTGGAAGCGCAAATTTATCATCACGCTAACGATTCATAATGAATTACCGATTCATTTGAATATTCACTATTATCGCAACAGGTCTCTGGTTAATATTTACGAGGGTTTACTCTGCATGCCCGCAACTAAGTAATTGTAAATAGTCATATCACAGGAATAAAAAATGAAAGAATTAACACAATATGAAATGGAAAATATCTCGGGTGCTGGCCTCTTTGACCTGCCTTGTGCACTAGTTGATTTCACTATTCAATCAGCATTTGGTCTGATTAAAGTCGGTATTGATGGCTCCCTGACCGTTGCCAAAACGGCGGTGGAAACCTCTCTGGATATATTCAGCAACTTACTAAGCGGCTCCCCATCCAGTATTGGGAGCATTCTGGGAGATCACTTCAATTCAATGATGTATGAAAAATCAGGTATCTGGTCAAACTTCGCCTATGATGCAGCGACGGGCTGGGGCGACGTGGTCTATTCTTTACAGAAATAAAAAACAAGCCAGTCAGGAAACTGACTGGCTTTATCCATTCAACAACACGTCTGTTCCGATTAATACTCAAATATGTAGTTCCATATAATCCGAGCCCTCTCATTCAAGACTGTAATGTGCAGTGCTATCGTGCATATCTCCTCAGTAACTCTGGTTACATTTTAACGTTGAATTCGATCACAACGAAAATACATATCACATGCGATGATATAATCATTATGCCAATGCCAGTAAGCATGAAAGTAGAAATAAAAAAACGAAGGCAGAGAGCTGGATAAAAAATAAATTACAAAACAAATCTTAAAACCAGAAAATGCCAAAATCACATTGAGCGAAATTATCCAAAAAAATTGAATGATTAAAACCAAGAATAATCTAAGCCATATTGCTTTATTATAGAGCCATGGCCAGGGTATTGACTTTGATAGATGGAAATCAAATTCCCGCAGGAACAATCTTCCGAGAAAAATGTAGCGTTTCGACGGGCGTATGAAGATCATGTCTAAGAATAAAACAATAACACAAAGAATAAACATCGCTATTATTAGTCTAGCTGAAAAAAAACCATCGGCCAAAGAAAAATCATCCTGATTTGCCAAAGGGCTTACTATCAAGCTATTCATTAAAAAGGTGATAAAAAGATTGAAACAGACGTAATGATGAAGATTCCTCCAGACTACCTTTTGAACAGTTAACTCCTTCATTCGCTTCACATAGCTATAACGTGCAAAATTAAATGCCAGGTAAATAGTAAATGGGGTAATAAATGCAATACAAAGTAGTGCATGAACAGATGACATAAACGACAGACAGCCCGTAATGAGAAGATAAAACATCACAAAGCATGCGAAGGTGACGACCGCCGGATGCCACAAAAAGGCCTCATGCGATGATATGGTTTTTCCCTGGAAGCAAGAAAAATCAATATGTTGCATGACACATTTATATCCCCAGTAATTTTTCAGCTCGTAAATAAAAGAAAATACAATTAATGCCAGGATGATGCTCAGGCTCAATATATTACTCAGCAGTAAGATATAACCATTGTTCTTCCAGAAAAGAAAAAGTAAAAAAACAGTTAAAAGGTAAAGATAAATAATCACTCGCTTATCCTGATAACGAGTAAATTTTGAATAGTCCGGGATCATAGCATCTCCATTACAAGCCAATCAGTTTTCTACAATGCACGATATTGTCTGGCGTTAAACGCCGGAAGTCATAAAGTAGTTGTCCTAAATAGGCTTTATTGCTGAACTCCAGAAAGGTTACCGGCTGAGAATTATTTAATTGAGCCGTAATAGAATTTGTCCATTGCACTGTATGAGTCAGATGTAAAGCCAGATTTTCTTTGATCTGTTCGGGAAGAAATTCTGCTTGTCCGGTAACATTCATCAGCACGCTGTGCTTAGGTGAACGAATATCGATTTTTTGCAAAAAATCTCGCATCAACTGCACACCATCGGTCATTAAACATGTATGCCATGCTCCGCTAACCCCCAACTTAACCACCTCCAAACCGGCACCGTTCAGAATATGTGATATGCGCCCCAGGTCAGCGGTTGCGCCGCCGATAACCTGCTGACGACAGCTATTATCGCAACTCACTTCCACAGGTATCCCAGATGCAGAAATCATATTAGTTAAGGTTTTAAAATCCGCCCCCTTAACCGCTAGCATAGTTCCTTTATGAATTTTACTTAAATCATTCATAATGTTTGAACGGGTTTGTATCATCTTAAAAAGTGCCTCCAGGCTAAATGCACCCGCAGCGAAAAGCGCACTGTATTCGCCAACGCTATGCCCACAAGAACCCACGATTGACAAATTGGTCATTTTTTCAAGACAGAGACAATGGAGCGTCACGTTAATAGCCGTAACGGCAACTTGCTGAGCTGTTGTCTGGACCAGGCGATTCATCGGCCCGCGCTCACATAGACGACGAATATCCATTTGGGTAATGTCGCTAGCGCAATCCCAAATATTCTTTGTCACTGCATTCAGATCCCATAAATCAGCCCCCATTCCAATAACAGGATTACCTTGGCCTGCAAAGATAAGAGCGACAGGACGTGTTGATAGCTGTGATACCATAAAATATCCTTATAGGTAGTATTTAAAACCGACATAAATGCTTAAGGTTTCACCAAAAAGAGCAAACTCTGATTCAGAACTTCCCAATGAGCTGTATGCACCGGAATATAACTCAAGCGGCGCCCACTTACCTTGCAAGGGTTTAATAAAATGGGCGCCAAACAATACACTTCCATCCGTTATATTTATCATTGTATAGGGTTGCAAAGTAGACTGGTCATTATTATGCAGACTAAAATAGGTATTAAAATAATGTTTGGATAACAGCATGCCTCTATTTGAAGTATTACTAATTTCTGAGGCCATAAGATACTTATAATTATCAAACGCCCGATCTAAAAAATCGTAGCCAGTCCTGTACCCCATCAAGCGAATGAAATCAATTTGATCCTGCCAGGCCTTTTTCGAATATCCCTCACTCTGAAAATAGTACTCTAAACCGAATACGCTAAAGCTATTTGTCGTATACTGCCCACCAAGCGCAAACTCAACGCCTTGTTTATCCTCCGCAGAATAGAGTGAGGATGGAAAAACACCAGCCAGTACAGCCTCTTTTTTATCGGTTGAGAAGTGGCGCCACTGCTGGCCTTTATGCCAGGAAAACTCTGCATTAATTAAAAACTGTGATGTATAATTATATATTTCTGATAATGAAAATGCCGAATTATCACCTAATAATAGATTAGCGGACAGCCGATGGTTAGCCAGGCGGTAATCATTATAGCTTAATAGGTAGCGCTCTTCGCTATTTGAGCGCTGTGCTGCAGACCAATTACCTGATGATTCATAGTACTTATCGATACTGCTGAATCGGGGAGCTACTGTAAGTAAAAAATTATACTCCTGGTACTCTTTGGATAATGTGGCACCCCAAAAAGATTCGCTATAAGCTGATTCCATTGCTGGCCCATAAATCCGAGTGGCTTTAAAGCCGGAATAATAATTTGTCAGCAGTGTAGCAGGGGATTTTAAGAAAAACGCCCCCTTCGAAGGTCGCAGCTTCCCACCTTCAAGTCGTGTTGTATCAGATAAAGCATAGGTAAAACGCAGTTGATCTATCAATATTCTTGCATGATTTTTATCTTTTTCAAAAGCTCCTGGGCTGCGAATCGCATAATAACCTAAGGAAGAAAATGAAAAATCCATATTGAGGTTATTATCTATTAGTTCGCACTGGCCTTTTATACCTAACGCAACATCATTATAAACGTTGTTGGTTGTGTACGGATTGCGACCATCAATTTTCCAAATTGACGGCTCTTTATTTACATATGAAATCTGCTCTGTCAAAGTAATATCCATATTATCTTTCAACTCACTCCCGGACAGGCAATGTCCATGAACCCAGGTAGAAACAAAAGTAAAAAAAGGAATAAGGACCGGGAGAGATATTTTCATTGCCCCCCCCTTAACATCGCCTCTTTCGTGAAGAAATACTCAGGTAATGTTTCAAGTCTGACGTTACTATATTTCATCACTGAATAGCCTTTAGCATATCTAGTACTCTGTACAACAATTTCAGATGGTCGATATTTCCCTAAAATCTGCTGATAATTCCTATATAAGACTTTTTTGAGCAATTGGTTGTCAAGGGAGTAATAAGATGCTTGATAGGGCCTGAAATCCTCTCCTTTTTCGACCAGATATATCACCTTTGGATAAGTTACCTTATCCGATTTACGCTTCAGTGATAGTCTGTAACAGACTTTCTGTCCGCAAGATTCAGTGCCTTCGATTATAGAATCGTAGGCGTACTCAAAATTAGTTACGATAACGTCTGCATTTGAAATTTGGCCACTCAGTCTTTGTGCCGGTGAAATAGGTATAGGTTTTCGCAGATCAGGTGTATAAAACCAGAGTTCGTACCAATCAGAGAGCATAATCTTCCCTTTATCCCGTGGAGGATAAACAAATCGAACTAAAGAACGTGCATCTGCCCGCGAGCCATTTTCAGGTTTCATAAAACGCATTGACACATCGAGAATTTGTTTACTCTCCGGTTGTTCGCCACCCTCTTTATATTCAAGAACCGTTACCATATAGCGGAAAGGTACATTAGGCGAACGAATATCATCGGCCAAACGTATAATATCCGTGGCCTGTAGCGCCAGAGTCTCGGCTATTGAATAGGACGAAGAGAAAAAAGCAATAAAAATAAACAAGCGCCATTTCAGGTGTTTCATATTCATCCCTCAGGAATATTTAAACGCAGCAGAAATATTGAGCCGTGATGCACGATACGAAGGAAGAATAGACGCAAGAGCTGATGTTAAAATCGGTAAAACCAGCGTAGTCCAGAAAAGCTCGACATTATCGATCTTAATAAATGCGGTATAACCTACCGATTGGCCGGGGGATGGCGACATAGCAATCCCATAAACATTGATCATCGCAGCCAAACAATATCCCACCACAAGACTCCCTATGGCACCAAACACGCCGATAAAAATGCCTTCCAGCCAAAATAATAATGTCACATGGGAGGCCTCCAGACCAATAGCTCTCAGGGTGGCTATTTCACGCGTTCTCTCAGCGATATTCATCGTTATTGAATTACCAATCATAAATACGACAATCAGCGCCACAATAAGTTTGATAAAAAAATATATACCTGAGAGCATTCCCTCAACCTGTTGATAAAAAATAGATGTTTCTTTCCAGTCCTTTGCAACCAGCGGCAAATTATTGTCAGTAATATATTTTTTTAGTTTGACCATAAATGCATCAACGTTATTATTATTCAGTAATATAAGCACTTTACTCACACCATCTGTGCCCATAATCCTTTGTGCTGTATCTAGCGGAACTTTCAATGCTACATCATCATAATCTTTAATACCGGATTCAAATATCCCACGCAATTTTAACGATAAAGCTCCCTGGCCACCTGACGTGTTAACCACCATAACATCAAGCCAGTCACCATAACCAGCGGCAAGCGTTTTTGCCAGCCCACTACCTATTGTTGTTTCATTACGTTTTACGCGAGATAAATCACTACCCAATATTATTTTATCAAAGGCGCCTAATTTCAGGGCAGGTAAAGGCTCAACCCCCTGAGCAGAAAAATAGCTTGAGGTTTCATTTTCATATTGAGAAATAATTCCTGTAAACTCAAGCTGCCCCGAAAGAGTCGATATATCACCAGCAAGCGAAGAGTTATTCATCATATCATGCTTTAGATCAGCATAATTATTGATAAGGTATTTACTCTTATTTGCAGTATCAAAATACCCCTTATTATACACTTGTACATGACCAATATTTGTTCGGATTATTTGCTGCTGGAGAATCCAGAAAGAATAACTAATGAAACCGCCATATAAAAAAATGGCCACACCGCCAAGAATTATCGCACACGTCGTCGACAAAGATCTTCTGCGATGCCTTAATAAATTCAAAAAAGAAAACCTGGCATCACGAAAGCGGAAAATGACACAATAGATGAGAAATAAAAAAATTATAATCACAAAACCATTTACGAAAACCATATCCATTGACATTATTTGACCCTCGCTAAGGGATTAATAATTTGCGTAACTTCGTCAAGATCCCAACTAGATGAACCGTTATAATACATATCAATTTTTTTATTTGGGTTATGCGCCTGTAACATTGATAATAATTGGCTTGCCTGTTGATATAGTTTACAGTTATAAAGTGCTCTGTAACGCATATCATTGACGTTATCTCGAATTCTACTACTTAATTTTTGTTTTAATAGTATGTCGCTGTCCTCGAGAGTAATGACGCAACGTCCCAAATCTGCAGGTAGGTACGCATCGACCTTAGCACGCAGATATCTGATAAGTGGTTGGTTTTGATTTAAATCCACAGCTTCATCGAGATAAAAGAAACCTGTTTTTGCGTACTCAGAAGCCTTAATAATATCATTAGTACCCACAAAATAATTTGCTTGTCTCAACATCCCGTAGGCGTAAAAAACCAGCGAAGCAATGTTCCCTGTCTCTTTGAACTCATCGGATAAAGATTGGGTTGTTTTTGCTAACACCTCAGGCTGAGTTGGAAACCCATTATGGAGTATGCTTTCTACTACAGGCGCATAAGAGGCGGCAGCAGTGGCGGATACTACAATCATAGACAGGCTCAAGCATAGTAACCTGAATAAATTATTTATATGAATCATAAGCTAATTCTCCATCACGGATTTCCACCACTCGTCGCGCGCGCTCAGTTAGCTGAGTAGAATGGGTCGAGATGATAAAAGTGGTGCCTGTTTGATGATTGATATTTAGTAGAAGATCCAGAATTGCGTCTCCCGTCGCCTGGTCAAGATTTCCCGTAGGTTCATCTGCAACGACAATCTGAGGTTCATGTGCAAGTGCTCTTGCTATGGCGACACGCTGTTGTTGTCCGCCAGATAGCTGCCCCGGTTTCCGATGTCTCAGATCGGATAATCCCACGCTATTCAGAAAATGGAGGGTTCGCTCCTTTGCCGTTCTGGCATCAAAATGGCCATTTAGTATCAATGGATAAAAAACATTATCAAATACATTAAGTACTGGAATTAAATTAAAGAACTGGAAAATAAATCCCAGATGTTTACTACGAATTGCTGCCAGATTTCTCTCTGACAACGCATTCATATTTTTATTGAGAAAAATAACATGCCCCGCTGAGGGGTTATCAATTCCGGACAATATATTTAGCAATGTACTTTTGCCGCTTCCAGAAGGCCCACATAAAGCCATAAATTCTCCAGCAGCTATATCAATGTTAATATTTTTAAGCGCGACAACCTCATTCTCATCCATTCCGTAATTTTTATAAACACCACACAATGAAATATCTGGCAATTCTTTAATATTAGTTCTCATTGTTGCCTCACGGTTAATACCAGGTATCAAAATAACTAACGCCGTTATTACAGTCAGGTAAGATTGTTCTCATGCGACCGCCATTAAATGCGTGCTGAAAAATATAACACCAGCTTAAAGCTGGTGTTATACAGCCACTGAAACCATATTTCTTCTCAAGATCAAGTAATTTTACAGAATTGTTAAAAAACGGCGTTATTGAACAGTCTTCACCAGAAAATGCGATCAAATCAATATCTGATTCATGATATTTATCATACCGAGAAAAGTCTGTACTCAAATAGGGTCCACAGTTTATTTTTAGGTCACCGGTAGTCTGGCTAAAAATAAAACATCCTACGCGTTCAATGGATAAATTCATACCAGGGATGTTTCGCGATTTTTTCGTTTTACGCCGGGGGGTGATATTTGCTGCGGTAAAAGCTAACAATGGTATGGAACGATAACCACCACAAATAATGACAAAATCAAAGACATCCCAGTTTAAATAGTCCTGTGCCAGACGCATTGCCTGAATCAGCGCATTTTTTTCCCCGCGGATTTTACAAGTCACATTATCTACAGAAAATTTTTTTACTAAGTTTTTAGGTAGCGTATCAATAGTAGATAAATGCAGCGTACTAATATCATATTCAAAGCTAGCCGCTTCTCCCCATGAGTCAACATAGATGAAGGCGGTTCGTGATTTCATCAATAGCATACGTTCCTTCTGGGATAACGTCTGCATTGCGGCATCGCATACTTTTTCTAACGCCGAGATATACGCCATGTAATTAGTTCTGTTCACTACTTCTTTAACATAGGCATCTGTGCGAGTACCAAATCGCTTAAAAGCCCAGCTATTTGCATCAGTATTTTTCAAGGCCATATTATAGGAATGTGCTTCCCAAACATTAAGCCAACTGGGACTGTATAAAAATAAAGGTGCCTCTGGCTCAATAAGAGACCATGATAATAAATGCATAACATCATCCATTTAGCTAGCTTCCCTGCCGGTATTGGACAGCAATGCTGTGATAATCGATCCATCTACCCCTAAGCCGGTTTTAAGTAAATAGTTTTTGTTATGTTTTATTACCCCCGGCCCGGTAAGAAAGTGGCGTGCTATATCATTAATAATAGGTTCATTAATTACCGGTTTTATTAGCTCATGACAACTAATTGTATAATGACCAATTATTAAATCTACCAATCCAGAACCAGTGGCGGTATAACCTATTTGCCCTTTGTAAGCGAGGACTGGTAGCGTATCCCCCCCTGCCAGAATAGCAATAGCTTTTGCTTCAATGCTGTCACTGAACGCTGTACCATTACCATGAGGGATAAACGCGCACACATCCTCAATTTTAACTTTCGTATCATTCAATAGTTTATTGACTAGTTTTAATATACAAGTACTCTGCCAGTAAACATCGTTACTTCTACTGGCATTAATCTGTTTATAAGTAGTCTTGATACTCACTCCACCAACAAGTTGTCTGGCCTGGCGATGGAGGTCACTTTCAAGTAGCATAACGCTATAACCTTCAGCAAAGATCACCCCTTTACTATTTACACCAAACGGTTGAACGATATCTGTATCCAACATTGATTGAGTTGAGAGAAACCAAATATCTTGGGATTTTATCTGAGATATATTAATAATGAGCGCAAGCTCTATACCACCGCGTTCAATTGCCTGACTTGCCAAATGCACGGCTGTAAGCCCGGAGTTACTGGTGCAATTAATATTAGGTGGTAGATGCCTCAAACAATATTTTTTAGCCAAAAGCGCTGCGATTATGTCCTGAGACATATTTTTGACGCATAAATTTGTTATTGAAGGAGTCAGCGCGAGATCTTCAATGTCATTATAAGTAGTGAAAGAATGATAATCGATAACATCAACTCGAGGCCCTATACCAGTAGTATAGACTCTGATATTATCTTCTCGAAGACAACTCACATCCAGCATTGACTGCTTCAAGGCCTCATCAATAAGGCGATAGAGTAATTCAGGAATACTATCATTGCTATATTCCATCTTTGCAACATTGACATTATTACGAAGCCCACACTTAATAGCTTCATCATTCGACTTGAACCAAGGTGAAGTTTTCACACTCTTTCCCTGTTTCAGATTTGCAATGAGCTGTGAACTATCATCGGCAAATGGTAAATGAACGCTATAGCCTGATATAATAGACTTCCTGTCCATCGTATTATCCTTTGATAATAATTGCGTAGTAGTTTCCGCCTTCCGTAGCCCCTACTAGCAATATGTATTTAATTTTGATACTCAAAGGCTGATGCACAAAATTTATACGTTGATCATTAAACTCGCTGGTATAAGGTATAGCCGGAACTGCCTGCTTTTTAATGCAATCAAGAAGTATGACCAGGTTCAACAAGCCTGAGCACGAAGCCACGAAGCCAAAAAAGGCGTTGTAGTTAACTACCGGGACTGCTGGATTAACCTGACGAAATGATTCATGTATAGCATTCAACTCGATTGTTGAATTCTCGATGCTTCCATTGCTAGTACCACATACCAAATCGATATCTCTGGCATTGATTCCTGCATCATTAAGCGCGCGTTCGATGGCTAACGCCATTGCGCTGGATTTTTCATCAATTTGAGTAACATCAAAATAACTGTTATTGCATGATTTACCATACCCGACAACTTCCGCTAAAACTTCTGCACCACGTGCAACCGCATCCAACGGATCTTCGAGCATTAACATACACGCACCTTCACCAGGTACGTAACCCTTCACTTCTTTAGCATAGACCTGATAGTCACTGACTTCAGAAGCCTCGAGGATCTTCTGCGTCACAGCATCCATATATAGAGACATTGAAGGGAAATACTCATCAGCGCCCCCGACAATAACTTGCGGCTGAAGCTGCTGGCGAATGATTTCATAACCATATGTTAATGCACCAAGAGCCGCATTTTCACCGGTTGCAAGAGTAGTGGTGTAACCTTTTACCCCTTCAGAAATACCGCAAAAAGTTGCAATCGCATTCATCAATGAGCCAGGAAACTCCGACGTGCGTACCTTTCCAGGGTCTGGCTTAAGGCTCTGCAAATATTTATAAGTCGTCTCTTGTGGACCACGTGCCATGCCCATAATCAGACCGAGTTCTTCTCCATCACGCTTAATACGTCGCTTAGCCATATTTAGTGCTTCCGTAAGCGCAATTAGGGCAAAGGTGCCGCCGCGAGTAGCCTTACGCGAATCGAAACGGCGCAGGTGTTTACGCGGTTCAAGCCCTTTGACCTGGAAAGTTTTAAAGGTGGTTGGTTCATGCGAAACTTCATGGCGGGCGATGCCATAATTTTCCCCAAAAAGCTCCTCAAACTGTCTGCTCTTTATTAAAACATCCAACAAATCTTCAGCTTCATTTAATACATCTTGAGGGAAAATAATTTTCTCAAGCTCGACGGCACTGCTTTCAATTTCATTAATATTCGTAAGTATTTCATTGATACGATGCCCAATAGCGGATACAGCCCCTATGCCAGTTATCGCTACCCTTTTGGCCTCATATGAAGTAACCGGAACCGACCCTGGCCTGGTGCTAACGATCATGCAGCAGTTGTTACCACCGAATGCGTAGTTATTCTTCATAAAGATATTAATATCTTTTTTCAGGAACTCATTCGGGACATAATCCAGATCACAGTTAGGCCGTGCCTCAGTGAAATTAAGGGTGGGTAGAACCTGTTGGTCAGGCAAAGTTACCAGGCAAGCTATAAGTTCAACGATTCCGGCAGCGCCAATATTATGGCCAAAGTAGGATTTAGTAGAGCTGATCGGAATATTTTTAATGTCGCGAAATACTTTCTTCATCGCCAACGTTTCGATTTGATCGTTAGCTTCAGTACCGGTGCCGTGCGCATTTATATAATCAACCTGATCAGGTGTAATCCCCGCATTAGCCATGGCCTTTAGCATAACCTGTACTGCGCCGCTGGCTCGCGGATCGGGCCCTGTTTCGTGGTAAGCGTCGCAGGATGTGGCATAAGAAAGAATCTCGCCATAGATGGTAGCGCCGCGTGCAATGGCGTGTTCATACTCTTCTAGTACAATAGCCCCCGCACCCTCGCCAATTGACATACCGGATTGGCCGGAGAAAGGTGAACAGGATACGGGATGCATGACATTGAGTGCATAAAATCCAGCAAAGGTCGGTAAATAGATCGGTTCCGTCCCAACTGCCAGCATCGCTCTACTCTTACCATTCTGAATAAAATCGAATGCCATACCTACAGCATTAGGGCTCGCGGTACAGGCCGTTGCAACCAATTCGACCCCACCTTTCAGTCCTAACAATGTCGAAACGCTGGAGCAACAGGAAGAGAAGCCACCGGAGTACAACGCCTTACGTAAGGAAAAATCTTGAATTCGCTGCTCAAAAAATGGCAGGAAGGCTTCAGTACCTGCAGAGGAAACACCAACAATTAAGCCCATCTCATCAAGGCAACGATGGCTGTTTACCAGGCCGGCCTGTATCAAGGCGTCCCTACCAACCTTATATGCCCACAGCGCAGCATTATCGAGCGAAGCGATAATCTCCTCAGATAATTCAGAACAGTCGATATCATGTAGTACTTCGGCCGCCCGTGCGTTTTTAAACCATTCCGAAAAACGCACGCTATCTGTAATACCATTTTCCTTCTGTAACAGCGCTAGCCTGAAATCTTCAATGTTATCCGCAAGAGATGACAGAATGCCCATCCCGGTGATAACTACTCTTTTCCTGTTTGTTTTCATAATATCCGGAAAACCCTTGATTTAAACAACAAAAAAAATAACGACCGCTGGTTAGCTAGTTAACCTTAATACTATCTAAGCTTTATAAAACACTTTTTGCCTTTGATAGGTCAATATAACTATGCGTTGTTGGGTTAACCAGCAAACTAAAGTTATATATAAAAGGTAAGGTTTTGGTTTTTGCCGCAATATCACCATAAGCAGTTTTTATTGTATAACCGTCTATATCTGATAGTGCATAAGGATTATTAATAAACGCCAACGCTATCCAACTTTGCGCAGCAGGAGAATATACGGCATTAATCACAAGCCCAACAGTCTGTCCATTAACCAGGATTTTATCACCCTTGCTAAGCGACGCGCAATTAACGCACGGAACAATACCAACGACTTTACGAGCAGTAGTCTGGGCAGACATCAGCTCTGCAGCAGCTTTACCATTGAAATCTTCCTTGTCATACTGGATAGCCCACTGCAATTGTAATTCGACAGGGTTTGTTGAATATTCGGCATAAATGCTTTTATCCCAACCAGGGTTTTCTACACGAACTATACGCTGGTAATCTAAGCCGCCAGTTTTAAGTAAGTACTTAGTTCCAAGTTTTTGTAATTTAACCCATAGCTCCACAAGCAAAATTTGAGGGCCAATCACCTGATAGGCAAACTCCCCATGCTTACCGCAGCGAAAGACAATTAAGCCATCGTCAGTATTCATATATTCGCAATAAGGAAGACCGATGATATCATATCCATAGATCTCGGACATCAACTCCCAGGAATATGGGCCTTCAAGCATGATAGCACCCCAGTCATCTTCTTCCATGGATTTTATTTCCGGGATCTCCTGAATACCTAAATCATCATATTTTGCCGCTGCTATATTAAGGACTTCTATAATCCTGGCAACAGAAATATCTTCAGACAGGATATAATAACCATCCATTGTACATAGCACATACATATCACCAAGAATAGTCCCGTCGTCATTCAAGACGAGTGAATAAATGCCTTGTTCATCTCTTACAATTGAAATGTCAGCAGAGGCAATATGATTTACCAGGATCCATGCATCATCGCCTGTTACGCTAACAATTGCCATATGAGAATAGTCAACCAGCAAAGCATTTTCTCTCACCGCTTTATATTCATCTAAAATATCATGATAGGAAGAAGGTATGCTCCGGTTGTTATAATTTCCCATCACAGCATTACTTTTTAAATGTAAATCGAAAAGCGAGCTCATAAAACACCTTTATAAATTAACATTATTGATATCAGGAATGTTTTTTCTGAATAATAAATGACGCAAGGCTATTAATACTTCTCATATATGAAGGATCATCGCCCTCCTGTACTTGAATGTTAAAAGCTTTATCAAGCATGACGATAACCTCCGTCGCATCTACAGAGTCAAGCTTCAATCCATTGCCAAATAGTGGAGTATCGTCATCAATTTGATGCTCCTCACGTTGAATATTAAGCCGATGAATAAGCTCCGCTTTTATAGTCACAAGTATTGATTTTCTTTGGTCGATCTTCTCATTAATGTCAGTCATAATATTCCCTTACGATAAATTATAACACTTCCCGAAAATTGATAATGGTGCCCTGGCTAATAATTTTCTTTCCTACATTGGCAATTACCGAATAATGCTTAAAGCCATTATTATCAGAAAACGCGAGTTTACTTACTACTTCAATAGTATCCCCAGGATAAGCTGAGGCTTTAAACTTCAAATTTTGCGCAGCCAGTACTCCACGTACCTGCGCCCGACGCATATGTATAACTTCAAGTAGATCAGGTTGATCTATCCATGTATGGATATCACGCAGAGTTCGGAATTCTCTCCCAGTGCGTAGCTGATAAATATCGCAAATATCACATAAAAAAGATAAATATTCACTAGCCTGTCCAAATATCTCTGAAATAATAGCACCGGGCATGATAGGATCTTCAGGAAAATGGCCAAGAAGATACGGTTCATTATAGGTGACATGCTTTGTCACTTTAACATATCCATTCTCGCCATACTTAAAATCATCTATTCTATCCACCATTAGCAATGGCTGGCGCCACCCACCCATAGCCAGAAAGACTTTCGTCGGGATCTTAAATTTGGACATATATCACCGCATAACCATGCCACCATCGATGACGATGGTTTGTCCGACAATATAACTGGAAGCAGAAGAGCTCAAATAAACGATAGTATTTGCAACTTCTTCACATTTACCAAGGCGCTTAAGCGGAATTGAATTAGTGACTTCACGCACTACCGTACGAGACACTTTTTTAACCATTTTTGATTCAATCATTCCCGGCGCAACGGCATTTACTCGTACCCCCCGCGGCGCAAGCTCAGCAGCCAGCGTCCGTGTGAAACTTAAAATGGCACCTTTGGAGGCGCTATAATTAACCTGACCAATACTCGGAACAAGAGCAGCAATAGATGCAACGTTAATAATCGTAGGATTATTGGCCGAACGTAACAAAAGCAAGACCTCTTTAGTCAAGCGAAAGAGCCCCAGAAGATTCATATTAATAACAGAGCTAAAATCATCAAAACTCATAGCAGCAAAGAGGCTATCTTTCACTATTCCTGCATTGTTCACTAAGACATCCAGTTTCCCCTTATCTCTGGATAATTGTGCACATATGGCCGATACATCCTCCTGATTTGATAGATCTCCCTGCAGAAGATGCAGTTTTGTTCCTGCAGGATGATGTTTTTGAAGCTCAATTAGCTGTGCCTTATTTGTACAGTAAAGAGCATAAACGACGCATCCTTGCTCAAGAAACTTGCCGCAAATGGCGTGACCGATATCACCGCTGGCTCCAGTGACTAATACGGTTTTATCAACGAGATCATTATAATTATACATTTATATTGATTACCTTAATTAACAAAGAATGGTCACCGCGATTGCATGAGTACGGCAATGAGAAATACTTAAAGAGATATTAAGAACTCCTTGTTCATTGAGGATTTCCTTAAGTCTACCGGATATCAAAAATTCAGGCTTTCCATATTCATCATGCGTGACCTCAATATCATGAAAGCGGATTTTATTGCTAAACCCATAACCCACTGCTTTGACAATTGATTCTTTTGCCGCCCAGAATCCCGAAGCACGCTCATAATCGGGGTTGTGCGGATTAATTTTATTAATCTCAGCATGAGTAAACACTCGCTGTAAAAAGCATGAATTGCTATTCATTAAGGCTTTAGTAATTCTTTCCACTTCAACAATATCCGTGCCAACACGCATGATTTATCGCTACAATAGTTATAGTTGATAATTAAAGTTGAACTTAACCTTATACTTATCCACATTTAAATTTCCGGGGTAGACAAAAGGACTCGATAATGATAAATCGTACTCCAAACCATAAACAACTCCTTTTAAACCTGTTATTCCGCCCATTATTTTTTTACTCTCAATCTCTTGTACCGGGACCTTACCGATGATTTGGCCATAATCCAGACCAAAATAGGGAGTTATGTTTCTATAACCAGTAATAATATTGAGCGTATTCTGTATATAGAATCCTTTATTACCATAGATTCCTCCGCTATCATCAAAGCCACGAACACTCCATCGGTCGCCTATAGTAAGCTGATCCTGTAGAGTAAGATTATCCGGTGTATACTGTACACCGAGATTAAGTTCATAATAAGCGTTAACCGGTACTGAAGTGAGCCATTTTATATAATTCACATTCAGATTCATGATCTGACTCTGGCGACTCACATCTCCGTTACGCATATCTGGCGTTTCTGTACTTCCTAATGCTTTGATAAAACGTTGCCAGCTTAAACTAGAATCTAATACGGCCCCGGTAAAATTTTTCTTATAGTTTACTCCGAATTTCAAATTACTCATATCGCGCTTTTGTAAAACTAATTCCTCTCCCCCTAATGTATAATCATACTTGCGTCTGATGAGTTCTGCACTGGCGTAAAGCTTTGAGCTCGAATCACGATGCAGCATCCTTGTTCCCTTGAGACTAAAGTACTTGGTCTCACCAACATAGTCAAAATCATAGTAACCAATATCAATACTCTGTTTTGATTTACTTCTACTATAAAAAAGGCTTAATTCAGAGTATCCAAAAGGAATACTATAGTAGGAACTAACATTTTTATACCCACCTGTCTGACTACTCGTACCGGCCAAATAAAAAAGATCGCTAGATTTCGTTAGATTATAAAGATAACCAGTTGTCCCTAAGAGTTGGGTGCCAGTACTTTTGTCACCAAAGTTATTATATGTTGTTCTTAAATTCCATCTTTTAGTACGCTGAGGTTTGATTTCTACTTCACTGGTGCCATTGTTAACGCCAGGTATGATATTTATCTTTACATCAACCCAAGGCGTCCTCTGTATATTTTCTAAACCCTGCTCAATATCTCTGATATTCAGAATATCACCTTCTTTAAAGGGCAACCCCCATGTACTTATATCATTATCAGCTATGATAACCTTTGATATTTTCCCGGGAATAACTCTTAACTTTAGTTTTTTAGTTAAAAGATCCTGAGAAGGTATTTCGACTCGGGTTGTTATATACCCAGAATTAATAAAGTGATCTTGCAAAACCACAGCTGCTTTTTGTAACCCATTGACCCCCAAACACATACCGGCGACTCTTTTTTTTATTTTATGTATCCAGAGATCGTCAAGGAAATCATTTTCGAGAACAAGCTCATCAATATTATAGCAAGGCATCTCTGGTGGAAAGTCACTATCCACCGCTGTTTTCTCTACGGCTTGCGAAAAAACATCTTTTTTTTCAATCTTCCGCTCTTTGATTGATGTATTATCATTACTCTGCTGTTCTTTTATCATACGCCCTAACGGCATATCTGCAAATGTCTTTGAGCTGAAGATCATTAATATCAGAGCCGTACTGAAAATATATCGAATATCCATTTCGTATCCTAACAGATAAAAGCAGCAATCCCTTGCTGCCTTTACCTTATATTTAGCGTTCTATTTATTTACCAACTACAGTGCCAAATATATTTGTTATATTTGCATCTGTCTGAATCCCCTGAGCCCCTCCAAAGACGGCCCAAAAACCAGTATTAATAACTTTTTTGGCATTGATTACTGCTTTTCCTTCGGTATACATATTCAAATAATTGTAGATATTATTTGCGACATTCAAATTCAATTGCGATGTAGCAACCAGGTTACCCATATTAGAGATATTATTCGCATCGACCCTGGTAGTATACCCAGTGATATTACCATTTGCATTGTTAGTCAAATCAGTATTGGTAGTAATCGTCAATAGCTTACCAGAAACGATATCTTTATTGTTAGCAACAGTGTATCCACTAACGTTCAGATTACCATCAGCATTAATGGTATGAGAATTTCTTAAATAGCCGGTAGTTTTTACAGTCACATCCCTCTTCCCACTAATCCAGCCATTATTGAAATAATCACCATTAACATTTATGAAAATATCTCTATCCGAGGAAATAATACCAGTTGCAGTATTTTTAGCGATAGATCCATTACCGTCTAAAGACAGAGAGTCAACATTGATATTCATGTCGCCTGAACTGTAAATAGTTGAATAACTCGCAGCAACATGTTTGGCAGCGATGTTCATTTTGCCGGAATTAGCAACCACCTGCCCTTTGTTGTTTGTCAGGGTACCGGAAAGGTTAATATTTGCATCTCCCGACTGAGAGACAATACGCCCAGAGGTATTGTTGACGTTTTTTGCGCTAATATTCAGGTTGTTACCAGCTATTACGCCGCCTTCCTGGTTCATGAAACCTAAATATTGTCCTGCGTAAGGACCGAACATATTACTAGCGCTCACATTAATATCGCCCTCCGCCTTTAACGTCAAATTTTCATCGGAGACCATCATTGAATACTTGCTGTCCAGATATGAACCTGATTCAACGTTGATATTTTTGGCGAGAATCAATGAGCTGTCATTAATAATTTTGTTAGCTTTAACAGATACGTCACCCTCGGTAGAAGTTAACACAGCAAGACGGCTATCAAATTTGTCGCTAAGCTCGATATTAATACCTTTTACACCAGTGATACCTGTTTGGCTGGTCCGCAGTTCACGTCCTTCGATTGAGATATTCTGACTACTTTCCATTTTTCCCTGGTAGTTATCGATATCTCGAGCCGTCTTTAATTTAATATCACCTGCTGAGGTGATTGTTCCAGCATTATTAAAAATATAATCTGCAGTGATCTCTGTTGCGCGTCCAGAAATTATTCCTTTGGCTTCTACACCGGCCGGATCGAGTGATTTATTATTATTATTTTTAACGGCTTTAGTAGTTTTTATTTTTACATCGGCTACGCTGGACCGAATCAATCCAGTTATATTTTCAATGTTACCAGCACTATCAACCTCTACGTTTCCGTAGGAATCAATAACACCAGAGTTATTGTTCATAGAGCTATTCTTCAGACTGATATAATTGCCATGCATTTGGCCATTACTATTGCTGAGCTCTCCGCTCTCGATAAGTACAATGGCAGCTTCGATACCAGCATTTTTGCTTATCCCAGAATTGTTTAGTTTATTATTATTGGTATTAACCGCTAACATTCCTCCTGACGCTATCTTACCATTGGCATTATCCAGTGCACCGCTTAGAATGTTGATGTCTGATGCAGCTGAAATATTACCCCCGTTGGTATTATTGATGCTGTTTTTAGCAGTCTCAATTGTAATACTTCTACCACTGTTAATTTTACCGCTTATATTATCCAGAGCACCATTAGTATTTACAGCGATGTCGCCACTAGATTGGATCATAGCGCTGTTATTTATTAGCTTACCGTTGCTAGTGATATTAAGACCACTGGCACCGCCGGCTATAGTCCCTTCATTACGTACCCCAACGCCGCCTTCAGTGCTAATCAAATTAATACGGTTGGCATACATACCACCGAGTTTAGAGACATCCACGCCATAGGAAGCTGCTTTATCGATGGCCTCCACTGCGCCGGTGATAGAACCATCGACATCAATAACGTTATTGCCTGCGATGACTGATAGCTCATCAACCCTCAGACTACCATTCACTTTGACGCTACGGGCTAAAATTTCTGTAGGTGATTCGCTCTGGAAGTTACCAATGGCAATATTGCCGCCCTTCACGGTATAACCTGTTAATGCACCATCTTTTACATTTGGCTTACCGGTCGTCAGCGTCCCTTTTTCCGCATTGATAAAACCGCCCCCTTGGGTGGTAATCCCATTTGGGTTAGCAATAATCAGATGAGCTGAGTCGCCTGCCACTTCCATCATCCCGTTAATGGTACTTGCATTTTTTGAAGTTACTTCGTTCAAAATAACTTTCGCGGTTCCACCCGCGAGATTAGCATTACCCTCAATCTGCCCCGCCAGTGTCGTTTGCACGGCGCTGGCGGAGTTATTGAAAATAACCCCTTCTTTGCCCACGTTCAGTGATTCATAAACGTTATGTGAAAGACCTTTGCTATTTGCTTCTTTAGTATTCACAACAGGAACACCGTTTGCTAACGTGACGTTCCCATTAATAATTGAGATATCAGCATGGGCTATTACCGGCAAAAGCAGTAATATAGAAGCAGCAAGAGGATTTAATTTTAGCATTCTCTTTTTATTCGCGTAATGTTTCATATAAACCTTTTCAGATAGTATTGATAGAGCACGGCCTAATGGAATTACACAATGTGCAGCATTATCATTCACATTAGGCCATTTTTAGTACACTAATTTGCGTACCGATCCTTGAGTGTAAATCACATTCAATTCATCAACATCTTGTATAAAGTAGCCAATATGATTTATGAAATATATGAAGCATAAACTTTAATGTTTTTTAAGCAAAACGTATTGC
Source organism: Klebsiella sp. BDA134-6 (assembly GCF_015601345.1). Lineage (NCBI taxonomy): Bacteria > Pseudomonadati > Pseudomonadota > Gammaproteobacteria > Enterobacterales > Enterobacteriaceae > Klebsiella > Klebsiella sp. BDA134-6. The sequence continues at coordinate 1,316,533 of NZ_CP064784.1, read as the reverse complement.
GGATTATAATTTGAAATTACGAAATTCATCCTCTACAGAGGTTGTTACCCGTTTAAGCTTATACCTGTACTGCACCTTATCGTTAAGGCCGCTTATATTATCCTTATCGGCCACAGCGATTTCATACAACACTTTACTGACTTCGCTATACTTTCCCCGAATAGTTTTATAAATAAAAGTGAATTATCACCCATTATATTAACTTCCAGAATTTCATGACTAAGATCAAAAATGAATATTTCCTGAAAAATAATCCTCAGGGTTTTACCATCCTCGACTCTGTGATGACTCTTTTCTCCTGCAAATCAAAGGAATAACACCGTCTAAAAACACTCACCAACTCTTTGATTTTGTTGGGTTTAAATCTCAACCTCAGATAAAATCACCATTCACCCAGGTACTATTCGCTAGAAAACTCATTTCACAAGATTAATAGAGTGAGAAATCTTGTAAGCATCCAGATGTTAGTATTACTCTGCTGAAATCACTTTGCCCCCCTATACAATGTGTTGTTGAACATTAAATTATAATAATAAAAACCAGGAAAATAATAATCACGATGAATAAAAAAGCTTCATATTTCCCGATCGTACAAATTTTACATAGCGGAAAAATAGTGAGTATCCAATAATCCAACCGACTTTTTAATCGATAAAAACGCTAATAAGTAAATGAATAGGCTACTGAGGAGTTAGCATGGCAGAACATGAATTATAAATTTGAATGCAAGTTTAAAGACATAACCTTGCTGCCTATCGCCAGCATTATGCAACTGGCGTACTCTGTACCGCTTGCCAATCATACTCGATACGCGGGTTTGATACCTGAGAACAGGGCCCAGTTGAAGGCTGAGAGGGGACTGATTAATTGAAGTGAATATTATTGTGTAGTTGAACTCATTTATTTCACATTTAAAAGTCATGATTAAGAATGTGAGTGAAAATGAGCTGCGGCTTATCCGGTCTCATGAGCCGGATAAGCGCAAACTATCTGAACATGCTGACTAATCGCGGAAATTCTTGAACTGAAACGGCTGACCTAAATCACCGCCGCGCACCAGCGCCATAACCGCCTGCAGGTCGTCGCGAGACTTACCGGTGACGCGAATCTCTTCGCCCTGGATCTGCGCCTGTACTTTCAACTTGCTGTCTTTAATCAGCTTGACGATTTTTTTCTGCGTCGCGCTTTCAATGCCCTGCTTCAGCTTCGCATCGACAAACCAGGTTTTACCGCTGTGCACGAACTCATCCGGCACCTCAATAGAACTGCCTTCGATTCCGCGTTTCAGCAGCTTAGCGCGCAGAATATCCAGCAGTTGGTTAATCTGGAAATCAGACTCGCTGAGGACCTTGATGGTCTCGTTTTTTTCGTTCAGCTCAAAGCTCGCTTCGACGTTACGAAAATCAAAACGCGATTCAACTTCACGGGTCGCGTTCTCTACGGCGTTTCGAACTTCCTGAAGATCGACTTCAGAGACAATATCGAAAGATGGCATCTTTTCCTCTCCTTCCGTTTCTTTTGCGTTGCATAATACCCGCAACGCGACATAACTCAACTTGTTATCCCGAAAGGATAACTGATAACGCTATACTTTAGCCATGAGCACCTGATGCAGCACTCACAGGTGAGGAGGAATAATGAAAGTAACCGTACTCGGATGCGGTGCACTGGGACAGTTATGGCTAACTGCGCTGTTCAAACACGGACATGAAGTCCAGGGCTGGTTACGCGTCCCACAGCCATTCTGTAGTGTCAATGTGATTGAAACCGACGGCAGCGTGTTTAATGAATCTTTTACCGCTAACGATCCTGATTTTCTCGCCAGCAGCGACCTGCTGCTGGTCACCCTCAAAGCCTGGCAGGTCTCTAACGCGGTAAAAAACCTGAGCGCCATTCTGCCGTCGTCAGTACCTGTTCTGCTCATGCACAACGGTATGGGTACCGTTGACGAGCTTAAGACCCTCAAGCAGCCGCTGCTACTGGCTTCGACAACGCAGGCGGCCCGCCGCGACGGCAACGTGATCGTCCACGTCGCCAACGGCACCAGCCATATTGGCCCGGCGAAAGCCTATCCTGAGGATTATAGCTATCTCGCCGATGTACTGCAGGGCGTGCTGCCCGACGTCGCCTGGCATAACAATATCTACCCCGCGACCTGGAGCAAGCTGGCGGTAAACTGTGTCATTAACCCGCTGACGGCGTTAAAAAACTGTCAGAACGGCGATTTACGCGAATACCCGCAGGAGGTCGCCGCGATTTGTTATGAAGTTGCGGCGGTGATGGATCGCGAGGGGATGCATACCTCACCGGAAAACCTGCTATTCTATGTACATCAGGTTATTGAAAGTACGGCAGAAAATACCTCCTCTATGCTGCAGGATATTCTCGCCCAGCGCCATACGGAAATCGACTATATCACCGGTTATCTGTTAAAACGCGCCCGAGCCCACGGTATCGCCGTACCTGAGAATACCCGCCTGTTTGAACTGGTAAAGCGTAAGGAGAATGAATATGAGCGCGTCGGCACTGATTTGCCTCGCCCCTGGTAGCGAAGAGACCGAAGCGGTCACCACCATTGATTTACTCGTTCGCGGCGGGATAAAGGTCACCACCGCCAGCGTCGCCGGCGATGGCAGCCTGACTATCGTCTGCTCACGCGGCGTTAAGCTGCTGGCCGATGCGCCGCTGGTGGAAGTGGCCGACGGCGATTTCGATATCCTTGTTCTGCCCGGCGGCATTAAAGGCGCGGAGTACTTTCGCGACAGCCCGCTGCTGGTTGAAACAGTACGCCAGTTTCATCTTTCCGGGCGCATCGTAGCGGCTATTTGCGCCGCGGCGGCGACCGTGCTGGTACCGCATAACCTCTTCCCCATTGGCAATATGACCGGGTTTCCGGCCCTGAAAGAGCAAATCCCCGCCGAGCAGTGGCAGGATAAGCGCGTCGTTTGGGATGCTCGCGTTAAGCTGCTCACCAGTCAGGGGCCGGGAACCTCTATTGATTTCGCCCTCAAGATGATCGATCTGCTGGTTGGACGCGAAAAAGCGCATGAAGTCGCCTCCCAACTGGTGATGGCGGCCGGTATTTATAACTACTACGAATAAACGCAAAACGGCAACCCTGGGTTGCCGTTTTTGATGATTGCGCCTTGCTCCTGAGAAACTAGGGGCGATAAACCTTCACATTTTCAAAGCCCTGCTCGCGCAGATACAGCGCCTGCAGGCGGCTCATCACCCCGCGTTCGCACCACAGCAGCCAGGTTTTACTCTGGTCGAGATCGCCAAATTTGGTGCTCAGCTTATAGAAAGGAAGCGAAACGACGTCCACGCCCTCCACCTTCAGCGGCTTATCGTCCTGCTCGTCGATAGAACGGATATCGAGGATCACGTCGTTAGGGCCAAAACCGCTAACGGTTTCCACTTCCACCACGTCCTGCTCGGTCTGCTGAGCGATATCGCGGATATCAATATTGCTCGCTTCCGCCACCACTTTATCAAGAATGCTGAAATCGAAGTGCTCTTCTTCCGCCTCGATCTTCGCCTTCACCGCTTTCACGGTCGGGCTCTTCGAGATAACACCGCAGTATTCCGGCATGGTGCGGGCAAAATCTTCGGTGCCTATTTCACGCGCGAGGTCAATAATGTGCTCTTTATCGTGCGAAATCAGCGGACGCAGAATCAGCGTATCCGAGACGTTGTCGATCAGGCGCAGGTTGGTTAGCGTCTGGCTGGAGACCTGTCCCAGCGCTTCGCCGGTAACCAGCGCCTGCACGCCGTAGCGTTCGGCGACTTTTGACGCCGCGCGCACCATCATGCGCTTAAGCACCACGCCCATCTGACCGTCGTCGACTTTCTCCAGGATCTCGCCCACCACCGGCTCGAAGTTAATCGCCACGAAGCGCACGCGGTGCGAGCTGCCGAAGCGGTTCCACAGATAGTGCGCAACCTGACGCACGCCGATTTCATGGGCAGCGCCGCCGAGGTTAAAGAAGCAGTAATGCACGCGGCAGCCGCGGCGCATCAGCATATAGCTGGAGACGCCGGAGTCGAAACCGCCGGAAATCAGCGACAGCACGTCTTCCTGGGTGCCGATAGGGAAACCACCGATACCTTCGTAGCGCCCTTTCACCAGCAGCAGACGATCGTTTTCGATCTCGAGGTTAACCGTCACATCGGGGTCGGTCAGCTTTACGCGCGCCGTTTCAATATGCTGGTTCAAGCCGCCGCCGACGTAGCGCTCCACTTCGATTGAGGTAAACTCATGCTTACCGCGACGCTTAACGCGCACGCAGAATGTTTTACCTTCCAGCGCTTCACGCCACAGCGGCAGCGTCTGCTCGAAAATATCGTGCAGGGAAGTATAAGGAACGTCTTCGACTTCCAGAATATGGTGGATACCCGGGATACGGGTCAGGGCGTCACGAATGGCCGGACGCTGATTTTCATCCTTCGCCCGGACCTCGATATGATCCCAGTGACGAACGACGGCAAGCGTCTCATCGTAGTTTTTGAGAACGTTACGAATGTTCCCGGTTAAAATTTTAATGAAGCGCAATCGCACAGATTGGCTTTTGATGGTGATTTCCGGGAACAATTTAATGATAAACTTCATGGCGACACTATTCGTTGGCAAGCCCGACGGGGCTTTAAGCATAAAAAGTTGTACAGGCGCAACCGGCGTCTGCATCCAGGGCGCGGAGTATACCACTATTGGGCGCTTTTCACCTGGCATTGCGCGTTATTTGATTAACCGCGCGACTTCGTTACCATATTGATAGCCATCGAGACATTACAAGAGTCTATATTCACTATGCCAAAGAAAAATGAGGCCCCGGCCAGCTTCGAAACCGCCCTGGGCGAGCTGGAGCAAATAGTTAATCGTCTGGAAAGCGGCGCGCTGCCGTTAGAAGAAGCGCTCGGCGAATTTGAGCGCGGGATCCAGCTGGCGCGCCAGGGGCAGGCAAAGCTGCAGCAGGCCGAGCAGCGCGTACAAATTCTACTGGCGGATAGCGAAGACGCGCCGCTTACTCCTTTCACGCCGGACGCTGAATAAATGGACTTCCCGCAACAGCTACAGGCGTGCGTTGAGCAGGCTAACGAAGCGCTGCGCCGTTTTATCGCCCCGCAGCCTTTTCAGAACACTCCGCTGGTTGAAGCCATGCAGTATGGCGCATTATTAGGCGGCAAACGCCTGCGCCCGTTCCTGGTTTACGCCACCGGCGACATGTTTGGCGTCAGCCGCGCTACGCTGGACGCCCCTGCCGCCGCCGTTGAATGCATTCATGCCTATTCGCTGATGCACGACGACCTCCCGGCGATGGACGATGACGATTTACGCCGCGGCCAGCCGACCTGCCATATTAAATTCGGCGAAGCGAACGCAATTCTTGCCGGAGACGCTCTACAAACGCTGGCGTTTTCTATACTAAGCGATGCGCCCATGGCTGAAGTGCCGGATCGCGATCGCCTGGCGATGATTTCCGAACTGGCGCAGGCCAGCGGCATCGCTGGCATGTGCGGCGGTCAGGCGCTGGATCTGGAAGCGGAAGGCCATCAGGTTGACCTGGCGTCGCTGGAGCGTATTCATCGCCATAAAACCGGCGCATTAATTCGCGCCGCGGTACGAATGGGCGCGCTGAGCGCAGGTGAAGCCGGGCGTAAGGCGCTACCCGCTCTCGATCGATACGCCGAAAATATCGGTCTCGCCTTCCAGGTCCAGGATGACATTCTCGACGTGGTAGGGGATACTGCCACCCTTGGCAAACGTCAGGGAGCCGACCAGCAGCTGGGCAAAAGTACCTACCCCGCCCTTCTGGGACTTGAGCAAGCCCGGAAAAAGGCCCATGACCTGATTACCGATGCCCGCCGGTCGTTAACTGAGCTGGCTGCGCAATCTCTGGATACCACGGCACTGGAAGCGCTCGCGAATTACATAATTCAGCGTGATAAATAAACAATAAATGAGTCTCTGATGAGTTTTGATATTGCCAAATACCCGACCCTGGCGCTGGTGGATTCCACCCAGGAGTTGCGTTTGTTGCCGAAAGATAGCCTGCCGAAACTGTGCGACGAACTGCGGCGTTACCTGCTGGACAGCGTCAGCCGTTCCAGTGGGCACTTTGCCTCCGGCCTCGGCACGGTAGAACTGACCGTGGCGCTGCACTACGTCTATAACACCCCTTTCGATCGCCTAATCTGGGACGTCGGCCACCAGGCTTACCCGCATAAAATTCTGACCGGACGCCGCGATCGGATCGGCACCATCCGCCAGAAAGGCGGGCTGCACCCCTTCCCGTGGCGCGGAGAAAGCGAGTATGACGTCCTGAGCGTCGGCCACTCGTCTACTTCCATCTCCGCCGGCATCGGGATAGCCATCGCCGCTGCCAAAGAAGATAAGCAGCGCCGCGCGGTCTGCGTGATTGGCGATGGGGCGATAACCGCGGGAATGGCGTTTGAAGCAATGAACCACGCTGGCGATATTAAACCCGACCTGCTGGTGGTACTCAACGACAATGAAATGTCGATCTCCGAGAACGTTGGCGCGCTAAACAATCATCTGGCTCAGCTGCTTTCCGGCAAGCTCTACTCCACGCTGCGCGAAGGCGGTAAAAAGGTCTTCTCCGGCGTTCCGCCGATTAAAGAGCTGCTCAAACGCACCGAGGAACATATCAAAGGGATGGTCGTCCCGGGGACGCTGTTTGAAGAGCTGGGCTTTAACTATATTGGGCCGGTGGACGGTCATGACGTTATCGGTCTGGTTAATACACTGAAGAATATGCGCGACCTGAAAGGGCCGCAGTTCCTGCATATTATGACTAAAAAAGGCCGCGGCTATGAGCCCGCCGAAAAAGACCCGATCACCTTCCACGCGGTGCCGAAATTCGATCACACCAGCGGCGTGTTGCCGAAAAGCAGCGGCGGCCTGCCCTCTTACTCGAAAATCTTTGGCGACTGGCTGTGCGAAACCGCCGCGAAAGATGACAAGCTGATGGCCGTTACGCCAGCGATGCGCGAAGGCTCGGGGATGGTCGAGTTCTCAAAAAAATATCCCGACCAGTATTTCGACGTGGCTATTGCCGAGCAGCACGCGGTGACCTTTGCCGCCGGTCTGGCAATTGGCGGCTATAAGCCGGTGGTGGCGATTTACTCCACCTTCCTGCAGCGCGCCTATGACCAGGTGATTCACGATGTCGCCATCCAGAAGCTGCCGGTGCTGTTCGCTATCGACCGCGCGGGTATTGTCGGCGCAGATGGGCAAACTCACCAGGGCGCGTTTGATATCTCCTTCCTGCGCTGCATCCCGGATATGGTTATCATGACCCCGAGCGACGAGAACGAATGCCGCCAGATGCTGTATACCGGTTATCACTACAACGACGGCCCGAGCGCGGTGCGCTATCCGCGCGGCTCCGGTACCGGCGCGGCGTTTGAACCGCTGGCTTCGCTGCCTATCGGTAAAGGCGTGGTGAAACGCGAAGGCGAAAAAATCGCGATTCTGAACTTCGGCACGCTGCTGCCGCAGGCGGCAAAAGTCGCGGAAAAGCTTAACGCCACCCTGGTGGATATGCGCTTTGCCAAACCGCTGGATGAAGCGCTGGTGCTACAGCTGGCCGCAGAACACGAGGTACTGGTCACCCTGGAAGAGAACGCCATTATGGGTGGTGCCGGCAGCGGCGTAAACGAGCTGCTGATGTCGCGCCGCCGCGCGGTTCCAGTGCTGAATCTCGGCCTGCCTGATTTCTTCATCCCGCAGGGAACCCAGGAAGAAGCGCATGCCGACCTCGGCCTGGACGCCGCCGGCATCGAAGCCAAAATCCACGCCTGGCTGGCATAATTGCCGTCACCGCTCCTGCTATGCTTAAAGGATACCCTTTACCCGTAGCAGGAGCGCACTATGCACTACATCCCTCTTGGCGATACCGATCTCCGCGTTTCCCGACTCTGTCTCGGCTGCATGACCTTTGGCGAACCGGACCGCGGTAACCATGCATGGACCTTACCGGAAGAGAGTAGCCGTCCGCTGATAAAATACGCTCTCGAAGGCGGCATTAACTTCTTCGACACCTCTAATAATTACTCTGACGGCAGCAGCGAAGAGATCCTCGGGCGCGCGCTGCGCGAATACGCTCGACGCGATTCCGTTATCGTCGCCACCAAGGTTTACCATCAGGTGGGCGATCTGCCGCAGGGGCTGTCGCGCGCGCAGATCCTGCGTTCCATCGACGACAGCCTGCGTCGCCTCGGCATGGAGTATGTCGATCTGCTGCAGATCCATCGTTGGGATTACACCACGCCCATTGAAGAAACCCTCGAAGCGCTAAACGACGTCGTCAAGGCGGGTAAAGCCCGCTATATCGGCGCATCGTCGATGCATGCCCGCCAGTTTGCCCAAGCGCTGGCGTTGCAGACGCAGAATAACTGGGTCCGCTTCGTCACCATGCAGGATCACTACAATCTGATTTATCGTGAAGAAGAAAAAGAGATGCTGCCGCTGTGCAGTCGTGAAGGCGTCGCGGTGATGCCGTGGAGCCCACTGGCGCGTGGCCGCCTGACGCGTCCGTGGGGGGAAACTACCGCCCGTCTGGTATCAGATGAAGTCGGTAAATCGCTCTACAACGCCATGGATGAGAATGATGAACAGATTGCGACAAACCTGGCTGAAGTCGCGGAAGAACTTGATGCCAACCGCGCCCAGGTCGCGCTGGCCTGGCTATTGAGTAAACCGGGCGTTGCCGTGCCGATTATCGGCGCCTCAAGGCAGGAGCAGCTGGATGAGCTGCTGCATGCGGTCGATTTAACGCTGAAGCCGGAGCAGATTGAAAAGCTGGAGACGCCGTATAAACCGCACCCGATCGTCGGGTTCAAGTAACGCACGGTTCCCTACCTGATTCCCGGCTCGCGCTGCGCTTAGCCGGGCTACAGGTTCACCAGCATCTGCGGACGACGAGTTCACCACCGCCTCCGGGAAAGCCTGCCTGCTCGATTTCCCAGGGGCGGGCCGGATTTTATTTAGAAAAGACCGATCGGCCAGTGGTGGCCAATCACGTACAGCACCCCGGCGGAAATCACCCCGGCGACGATATCGTCGACCATGATCCCCATCCCGCCGTGAATATTGCGGTCGAACCAGCGGATAGGCCACGGCTTCCACATATCAAAGATGCGAAAAATCACAAAGCCGGCGGCGACCCACTGCCAGTCCATCGTCGGTAAAGCCATCAGGGTAATCCACATCCCAACGAACTCATCCCAGACGATGCTGCCGTGATCGTGGGTGCCCATATCTTTCGCCGTACGGTGGCAAATATAGACGCCAATGCAGATGCTCATCATCACCGCCAGCGAATAGAGCTGCCAGGGGAGTAACGTCAGCAGATACCAGAAGGGGATCGACGCCAGCGACCCCATTGTGCCGGGAACTACCGGGCTAAGGCCGCTGCCGAAGCCCGTTGCCAGCAGATGCCAGGGATTGCTCATCTTCAGGCGGCTTTTCGCCGCATCTCTACTCCGCGCCAAAATGATCGTATCCCTTAAAATCGAACGTAACGGGCTTACCTTCCCGCATGAACTGCAGACCTTCCGATTGCGGAAGTATCTGTCCAATACAGGTAAAGCGCGCGCCGAGATTGGCAAGGGCCACGTCCAGCGCCCCGCGATTGAGTTCAGGCACGGTAAAGCACAGCTCATAATCTTCACCGCCGGAGAGCGCCCAGCGCAGCGCCTGTTCCGTCTCAACCTGGCGCAGCATCGCATCCGAGAACGGCATCGCATCGAGATCGACGCGCGCGCCGCAGCCGCTGGCGTCAAGAATATGCCCCAGGTCGGAAATCAGGCCGTCGGAGAGATCGATGGCGGAATTCGCTAAATCGCGCAGCGCCTGCCCCTGCAGAACCCGCGGTAGCGGACGCAGATGACGCGCCAGGAGATAATCCGCGTCGGCGTCATCTTCAACCTGCAGCCGATCCTGCAAAATCGCCAGACCCGCGGCGCTATCGCCGGGCGTGCCGGTGACGTAAATCCAGTCTCCCGGCTTCGCCCCGGAACGCTTCAGGCCGCGTCCCGTCGGCACAAAGCCGTGGATACCCAGCGTCATCGACAGCGGTCCGCGTGTGGTATCGCCGCCAATGAGCTGCATATCATAATAGTTGAGCTGCACAAACAGGCTGTCGCTAAAGGCTTCAAGCCAGGCTTCGTCCGCTTCCGGCAAGGTCAGGGCCAGGGTTAACCACGCCGGTTCAGCGCCCATTGCCGCCAGGTCGCTCAGGTTGACCGCCAGCGCTTTATAAGCGAGGTCGGCAGGGTCGATATCGGGTAAAAAATGGTTTCCCGCCACCAGGGTGTCGGTGCTGATTGCCAGCGTTTTTTTCTCGGGGATGTTCAGGAGCGCGCAGTCGTCGCCAATGCCGGTTTCAACATCAAGACGAGCGCTTTTTACGCGATCAAAATAACGGGCAATCAGGGAAAATTCGCCGCATGCCATACGTTATGCCTCAGAAAAAGAAAAGAATAAGGCCGGTTTGCAAGAGTGAGACTCTACAAAAACCGGCCCTGGAGTTTACTTTTTGTTGGGACGAATTACCGGGGCAGCTTTGTCCAGCACGCCGTTGACAAACTTATGGCTATCTTCAGCGCCAAAGGTTTTCGCCAGTTCGATGGCTTCGTTAATCGCAACTTTGTACGGTACATCGCTACGCTTTGACAGCTCAAACAGTGCGATACGCAACACCGCTTTTTCCACCTGACCCAGCTCGTCCAGCAGACGAGAAAGATACGGCTTCATCAGGCCGTCGAGATACGCGCTGTTAGTCGCCACTCCGGACAGCAGTTCGCGGAAATACAGAACGTCTACATCTTTCACATCCTGTTCCGCCAGGAACTGGTATTCGACATCAGCGATGTCGTTTTTGGACAACTGCCAGGAGTAAAGCGCCTGGACAGCACACTCACGGGCGCGGCGACGAGCAGCAGGTTTCACGGAATTCCCCTTACAAAAATCAGGCCTTGATGGCTTTCAATACGTTAATCATTTCCAGCGCGGTCAGCGCTGCTTCAGCGCCTTTGTTACCGGCTTTGGTGCCAGCGCGTTCGATGGCTTGTTCAATACTTTCTGTGGTCAGAACACCGAAGGCTACCGGGATTCCGCTGTCCTGAGCGACGTGCGCCAGGCCATTGCTTGCACCGCCAGCCACATATTCAAAGTGCGCAGTGCCGCCACGGATAACGGTACCCAGCGCGATCACCGCGTCATACTTACCGGTTTTCGCCAGTGCGTCAGCCGCCAGCGGCAGCTCATACGCGCCTGGAACCCAAACAACGGTAATGTTTTCATCTTTGACCTGGCCAATACGCTTCAGGGCGTCAATCGCGCCATCCAGCAGGCTGTCGTTGATAAAGTTGTTGAAACGCGCAATGGTGATGGCGACGCGAGCGTCCGGGGTAGCAACGTTAGCTTCAATAATGTTCATACTCTTCCTTCGGGTTCAGTTCATTTGGCCCCGCAAGGGGGGCGGATTCTATCATAATAATCGGCGCACTGCTTTCCCTTTTGTCCGGGGAAATCAAGCGTTCACTAAATGCAGGCAAATATCCGGGCCTACATGACGTATCTCATTGAATTTGAAATGGGGTGCTTGCTCAAGTTTCTCAAGCCCCGGCAGTACACATAATCCGCGCGCATCGCTGCCTAACAGTTTAGGCGCAATATAGACGATAAGCTCGTCCACCAGCCCGGCCTCGAGCAGCGCGCCGGCAAGGGTGGGGCCTGCTTCCACCCAAATCGTATTCATTTGCTGTTTGCCCAGCAGCATCATCAGTACAACCAGATCCAGGCGACCGTTATGCTCCGGCACCAGCAGCGTGCGTACGCTCTCCGGCCACTGGCGTTCATCTTCTCGGGTACGGGCAAATAGCGTTTCACCTGCCTGCTCCACGATGCGATGCTGCGGGGTGACGCGATTCCGACTATCGATAACGATGCGTAGAGGCTGACGCAGGTTTTCCTGCGGGTACAGCGCCTGAGTGTCGGCGTTGAGCTCGTCCCAGCGTACGGTTAGCGCCGGGTCATCCGCCAGCACCGTCGCGCTACTGGTCAGGATGGCGTGGCTTTGCGCGCGCAGGCGCTGCACATCGCGCCGCGCCTGCGGCGAGGTGATCCACTGGCTCTCCCCGCTGGCCATCGCCGTACGCCCATCCAGCGATGCGCCCATTTTTAACTGGATATAAGGAAAGCCGGTGCGCATGCGTTTAAGAAAGCCTTTATTCAGCGCTTCGGCTTCATTCATCATCAGCCCATGGCTGACGTCTACCCCTTCCTGCTGTAAACGGTACAAACCACGCCCCGCGACCTGCGGGTTCGGGTCCTGCATCGCCGCTACCACACGGCTTACTCCCGCGGCAATCAGCGCTTCGCAGCACGGTGGCGTACGACCGTGATGGCTACAGGGTTCCAGCGTGACGTACGCCGTCGCGCCTTGCGCTTTTTCGCCCGCCATGCGCAGCGCGTGCACTTCCGCGTGCGGTTCGCCGGCGCGATAGTGAAAACCTTCGCCGACGATCTCGCCATCTTTAACGATCACGCAGCCGACATTCGGATTGGGGTGAGTGGTGAAGCGTCCGCGCGCGGCCAGCTTCAGCGCTCGCGCCATGTACATTTCGTCCTGCATGGGCTCAGTCCTGTAAGCGGGCGATCTCTTCGCCGAACTCTTTGATATCTTCGAAGCTGCGGTAGACGGAAGCAAAGCGGATGTAGGCGACTTTATCGAGCTTTTTCAGCTGCTCCATCACCAGGTTGCCGATCATTTTACTCGGCACTTCGCGCTCGCCGGTCCCGCGCAGATGGGTTTTTATGTGGTTAAGCGCCATCTCGACGTCGTCCGAGCTGACCGGACGCTTCTCCAGCGCTTTCAGCATTCCGCTGCGCAGTTTGTCCTCATTAAAAGGCTCGCGCACGTCGTTACTTTTTACGACCCGCGGCATCACCAGTTCCGCCACTTCAAACGTCGTAAAGCGTTCATTACAGACCAGACACTGACGACGACGACGCACGGAAGAGCCCTCGCCCACCAGACGAGAGTCGATAACTTTGGTATCTACGGCGAAACAGAAAGGGCAATGCATGGCGCGTCCTGACATGTAGTTAAACTAACGGGTAGTTTACCGCGAAGTGACCCGACAACAAAGAAAGAGCTTTTGAGACAAAGGATCTATAGTGCGATTATCCGAACGATCTACCATTAAGCATCCTCTGTTAACGGAATCCCAACTATGACAAGACGTTATTTAAAACTGGCCATTGTGGGTAGCATTTTCACCCTCAGCGCCTGCGCGCAGCAAAGCGAAATCCGCCAGATGAACCAGAGCGTGAGCACGCTGAGCAAAGAGATGACCCAACTCAATCAGCAGACGGTCAAAATCACCCAGCAAAACGTGCTGAATGCGAAATCGAGCAGCGGCGTTTATCTGCTACCGGCCGCGAAAACGCCGGCCCGCCTGAAAAGCCAGATCGGTACCCTGCGCATGTCTCTGCTCAATATCACTCAGGATGGCGACGGTACCCGCCTGACGCTGCGCATCCAGGGTGAATCAAACGATCCGCTGCCGGCCTTTAGCGCGACGGTGGCCTCGGGGCAGATCAGCGGCACCACTGATAGCTATCAGGAAGTTAACGTGCAAAATCAGCTGATTAGCGCCCCGGCAAGCGTTCTGGCGCCGAGCGATGTCGATATTCCGCTGCGCCTGAATGGCGTAACGCCCGAGCAGGTTGGCTTTGTCCGCATCCACGATATCCAGCCCGCAAACCTGCCGTAACTCCCTTCTGCCGGGTGTCGCGAACATCCGGCTTCCCCTCTCGCGCCAATCCACTTACAGATTTTCCATTCAGTTCACTAAAAATTGACAGGATTTATGAATTTCAGTGGCATTCCGTCAAGAAATGCATAAAATCGTGAACGCAATCGATTACGTTAATGTTCGTTATGTGAAACAACACATATTTTTGTGAGCAATGATTCCTATAATAGACGCCACAGAAATACGAAATATTTAGAAACGCTTCGGCGCTTCTTTTAACGCCTTCAGGCTTAATTTAAACAGTGGCATCATTATGAAAAAAACATTACTGGCCGCCGGCGCAGCTCTGGCGCTCTCCGCATCTTTCTCTGCCAGCGCGGCAGAAAACGACAAACCGCAATATCTGTCTGATTGGTGGCACCAGAGTGTGAACGTGGTGGGTAGCTACCACACTCGTTTTGGGCCACAGATCCGTAACGATACTTATCTGGAATATGAAGCGTTCGCCAAGAAAGACTGGTTTGATTTCTATGGCTATATGGATGCGCCGGTCTTCTTCGGCGGTAACACCAACGCGAAAGGCATCTGGAACCACGGTTCGCCGCTGTTTATGGAAATTGAGCCGCGCTTCTCTATCGACAAACTGACCGGTACCGACCTCAGCTTCGGCCCGTTTAAAGAGTGGTATTTCGCCAACAACTACATCTACGACATGGGCCGCAACAAGTCCGGTCGTCAGAGCACCTGGTATATGGGTCTGGGTACCGATATCGATACCGGCCTGCCGATGAGCCTGTCGCTGAACGTCTATGCGAAATACCAGTGGCAAAACTATGGCGCGTCTAACGAGAACGAGTGGGACGGCTACCGCTTCAAAGTAAAATACTTTGTGCCGCTGACCGACCTGTGGGGCGGTTCACTGAGCTATATCGGCTTCACCAACTTTGACTGGGGCTCCGATCTGGGCGATGACAACTCTTATGATTTGAACGGTAAGCATTCACGCACCAGCAACTCCATTGCTTCCAGCCATATCCTGGCGCTGAACTACGATCACTGGCACTACTCCGTCGTGGCGCGTTACTTCCACAACGGCGGCCAGTGGGCTGACGACGCGAAGCTGAACTTCGGCGACGGCGACTTTAACGTTCGCTCGACCGGCTGGGGTGGTTACTTCGTGGTTGGTTACAACTTCTAATCGGCGCGAATTTTCCCCGGCGAATACGCCGGGGAAAATATAAAAAGCTAGCGCTCTTCGCATCTCACCTTACGTAAAAAATCACTCAATGAGCGATCGGCTCGTTCGCTAAAATGACGCCCGGTTGCGGAAATTTCCAGGCAGCGGTCGAGGCGAAAACAGCGATAATCTTCCCGCAGCTCGCACCAGGTCACCAGCAGCCAGCGCTCGCCCCAGAAAAATAGCCCCAGCGGCAGCACTTCACGCTGCGATACCTTTCCCGCTTCATCGCGGTAGTGCAGCGCCAGCGCCTGCTGGGCGGAAACTGCCCGATGCACTAAATCAAATTGATCTTTGCTATAGCCCTGAGCGCCAAAGTCGGGAGCAAACAGCCGCGACTGCTCCGCCTTGCGCCGGCTCTCGGCAGGCAAAATGGCCAGCACTTTTTCCTGCGCCGATTCCAGCGCCAGGGATAGCGACGCGCCGCCCCAGGTTTGCAGCAGCCGAATAGCGGCTACCAGCGCTTCCGATTCCTGGGTTGTCAGCATCAGCGGCGGTAGGTCGTAGCCCGCCAGCAGCCGGTAGCCGCTTCCGGCCTCCCCCTCAACCGGGACGCCGGAGAGCGAAAGATCGCGAATGTCGCGGTAGATCGTGCGCTCCGATACGCCAAGCCGCTCGGCCAGCAGTCCGGCGGTCGTTAATCTCCTACCGCGCAGGATCTGAACGATTTGAAAAAGGCGGTCGGCGCGTCGGCTCATTTCTGTTGTCTCATTTACGCAGGTTGGTGAAGGCCAATCCGATTACCCTCGCTATCATTAAAAAGGGCAATCGTGCCGATATCGTCCGCCAGCTCAAGGGGGCCAAACACGCAGCTTCCGCCCGCCGAGTTGACGCGATCGAGCGTGGCCGCCAGATTGTCAGTATGCAGATAGATAATACATCCCTGATCGGAGGGCTTAACGCCATCGAACTTTGCCAGCGCGCCGCCGGGAGCCGGGTCCTCATACGGAAAAACGGCCATTTCGATGCAATCCATTTTTTCCCGACGCAGCGTCACCTGCATCACCGGCTCGTAAAACGCCACGGCACGATCCATCTCCACCACCGGAATCTCAAACCAGTTAATTACGTTGTTCATACATCCTCCTGTCCATTGTTTGGGTTCAGGAGGAGTGTATGACAGGCCTACTGACAGCATTGTGTCAGTAGGGTGCGCACACCAGCGCGCGCTCGCGGCTCAGCAGCCACGGGCGCAGATACCCCACGGTACTGGAAAAAGGCAACACCTCTTCAGGCAGCACAATGCCAAGCTGCTCGCCGATGTACAAGCGGCGGGCGACAATACGCTGCCAGAGCTGAGGGTAGCGCTGCGCCAGCGCCTGACGCAAAGGGCCATCGGCAAGCGCCACGGTATCTTCAATGCTTGCGCCGCCGTAGCCCGCGCGGGAAGGAATGATGTCGATCTGCAATATCATCCCGCTTTGCAGGGTGGCGGCTGAATTGGGGCCAATGGGCGAACAGAGCCACTCTTCATCCGCGACCAGATGCCCGGGATTGAGGTGCCAGTGATATTCCGCCTTCGGCAACACCTGTTCTATCAGCGCATACATATCGCCGCCGCGCATGCCAATGCGCAGATTTTCCAGCCAGTTAACCACCGCCTTAAAGTAGGGCTTCGCCACCACCTCAAGATAATCGGCGACTTCCGGCGCCAGCTCTCGCTCATCGGCCACCACGTAAGCGGCGCGGCTGCTCAGGCCACCTTTGAAGCTGGTGGTCAGCGAGAATTTATCTCCGCGCTGAATGACCTTATCGCCCGGATAGAGATTCGCCCAGGCAAAGCGATCGCCGGTGGCGGCAATCATCACCACGCTATTAGGCTGCCCTTCCGCCGCCAGCAGCGCGCCGATTTGCTTTTCCGTTTTACCCGGCGCAATGGCGTTAAGCGCGGTCAAAATCGCGGTAGAAGCCAGATTAGCGCCGTACTCATAATGCGCCAGCTCGTTGGCATTATTAGTGATTCGCGCCCCCTCTGCCGGATCGATAAAAATACCGGTGGCATTGCTTAATTTCGCCTGCGGCCCGGCGGTCTGGCGAAGAGCGTCAACGATAAATGCCGGCAGATCGAACATCTGCGAGCGGTCATCAGCCGCGCCGGTAAAGAGCTTCCAGCCCGCCAGGCCGATACTTTTTCCCGCGGCGACGCCGGCCTCCTGGAGCAACTGAGCCAGGGTTTTGCGGGTATCCATCGGCTGATTAGGCAGCGAAAACCACGGAGCGTGAATGACCCGGTTTTCCAGCCGGGCATAGCCTGCGAGCTTGAGATTCTCGTTGCCCAGCACCAGCACCGCCTCGCCGTCCCGATGCAGCACCAGCAGCGCCTCTTCGAAACGGGGAATAAAGCCGGTGAGATACTCAAAATTGCCGCCGTGCTCTTTATCGGCATAGACGATAAGCGTGTCTAAACCGCGCTGCAGCATCCTCGCCAGTACTTTGGCTTTGCGCTGCCGCAGCGTGTCGTCATCGAGGGTAACGGAAGGCACATCGCGCCAGAGAGGGGGTTGAGGAACGGTGGAAAGAGTTACGACAGCCATCGGCATTTCTCCATGTCATTTAACGCTGATACCGGAGAGTAACCAAAATCCGAGCGGCTGTAATAAAAAAATCCCGGCCTTGCGACCGGGATTCGTTTATCAACACGCCAATGCCCTTACGGCAGAATTGACGGCTGATCCGCCCCTTCTTTCTCGACTTTCTGCTGCAGCATGTGCTCACGCTTCATGCCCAGCTTCAGCGCCAGCGCGGACGCGACGTAGATAGAAGAAGCCGTACCGATGGAGACGCCGATCAGCATGGTCAGCGAGAAGCCTTCCAGAATCGGCCCGCCGAAGAGATACAGCATCAGGATAACCATCAAGGTCGTCCCGGAGGTGATCAAGGTACGGTGCAGCGTCTGCGTCAACGACACGTTAAAGATTTCGTACGGCGTACCGCGGCGAATCTTACGGAAGTTTTCACGAATACGGTCAGATACCACGATACTGTCGTTCAGCGAGTAGCCGATCACCGACATCAACGAGGCCACGATGGTCAGGTCAATCTCGATATGCAGTAACGACAGCACGCCCATGGTGATCACCACGTCGTGCGCCAGCGCGATAACCACCCCAGCCGCCAGACGCCACTCAAAGCGGAAACCGACGTAGATCAGGATACACACCAGCGCGGCGATCAGCGCCAGCGCGCCGGTCTGCGCAAGATCGGCGCCAACGCTCGGACCCACAAACTCAATACGCTTGACCGTCGCGTTCTGGCTGGTTGATTCGTTAATGACGGTAACGACCTTGCTGCCCAGCTCCTGGCTGCCGTTGGCGTCATGCACCGGCGGCATACGCACCATGATGTCGCGGCTGCTACCGAAGTTTTGCAACTGCGGCTCTTCAAAGCCCGCCTTCTGCAGCGACTGGCGCACCTGGTCCATATCGACAGGTTTTTCGAGGGTAATCTCAATCACCGTACCCCCGGTGAAATCCAGACCCCAGTTAAACCCGCGCACGCCAATAATAGCGATGGACAAAATCAGCAGAAAACCTGAAATGCCGAAAGCCCAGTAGTCCCAGCGCATAAAGTCCCAGACTTTACGGCCGTGGTTCAATTGTTCAACAGTATATTCCTGTGCCACAACGCACTCCTCAGATAGACAGCTTTTTAACGCGCTTGCCGCCGTACAGCAGGTTCACGATGGCACGGGTGCCGACGATAGCGGTAAACATTGAGGTCGCAATACCGATACCGGTGGTAATCGCAAACCCTTTAATGGCACCGGTACCGACCGCGTACAGGATAATGACTTTGATAAGCGTCGTAATGTTGGCATCAAAGATGGAGCTGAACGCGCCGCGATAACCTTCGTCAATCGCCTGCTGCACGGAACGCCCGTTGCTCAGCTCTTCTTTAATACGTTCGTTAATCAGAACGTTCGCATCGACCGCCACCGCAAGGGTTAAGACGATCCCCGCAATCCCCGGCATGGTCAGCGTCGCCCCCGGAATCAGAGACATAATGCCGACAATCAGCACCAGGTTAGCCACCAGCGCAGAGGTCGCAATCAGGCCGAACTTCTTGTAGAAGAAGATCATAAACAGGATGGAGACCACCAGACCGGCCAGACACGCTTCCAGGCCCTGCTTGATGTTCTGCATACCGAGGGTTGGACCGATGGTCCGTTCTTCAACAATCTGAATCGGCGCAATCAGCGCGCCTGCACGCAGCAACAGGGAGAGCTGGCGCGCTTCGGTCGGGTTGCTGATGCCGGTAATACGGAAGCTGTTACCCAGACGAGACTGGATGTTGGCGATGTTAATCACCTCTTCCTCTTTCGCCAGAATCGCACGACCATTGGCATCTTTCTTACCGCTGTCTTTGTACTCCACAAACAGGGTCGCCATCGGTTTACCGATGTTGTCCTTGGTGAAGTTAGACATGATGTTGCCGCCAGCGCTATCCAGGGAGATGTTAACCTGCGCCTGGTTGTACTCATCCATGCTCGACGTCGAGTCGGTGATGTGGTCACCGGTGAGGATGACGCGCTTGTACAGCACAACCGGCTGGCCTTCGCGGGTATATTTCACTTCCGAGTCGCCCGGAACGCGACCGGAGGCCGCCGCGGCGCTATCAACGTTGGTGTTAACCAGACGGAATTCCAGGGTCGCGGTCGCGCCGAGAATCTCTTTCGCACGCGCGGTGTCCTGGATACCCGGCAGTTCAACCACAATACGGTCGGCGCCCTGACGCTGAACCAGAGGTTCGGCAACGCCCAGCTGGTTTACACGGTTACGCAGGATATTGATGTTCTGCTGAACGGCATATTCGCGAGCTTCTTTCAGACGGTCGTCGGTCATCACGGCTTTCAGGCCAGTGCTGCCCTGAGTGGAGATAACCAGATCGCGGTGACGAGGGCTGAGGTAGGAGATAGCCTGGTCGCGCGCGGCGCTGTCGCGGAAAGCGATGCTCAGGCCGTAGTTGTCTTCTTTACGCACGGTCGCGTAAGGAATGCCTTTATCACGCAGTTCGCTGCGCAGGCTGTCGATATTTTGTTCCTGCAGTTTGCCCAGCGCGGTATCCATGTCGACTTCCATCAGGAAGTGCACGCCGCCGCGCAGATCAAGACCCAGCTTCATCGGCTCGGCATAAAGGGCCGCCAGCCAGCGCGGGGTTGCCGGAGCAAGGTTAAGCGCCACGACGTATTTGTCACCCAGCACGCCCATCAGCGCTTCGCGCGCGCGCAGCTGGATATCAGTGGTGTCGAAGCGCGCAAGAATTGCGCCCTCTTCCAGTGCCACAGACTTCGCGGTAATTTTTTCTTCTTGTAGTGTTTTCTGGACCTGGATCAGCGTTTGCTCACTGGCGGCGACGCCGCGCGCGCCAGTGATTTGAACAGCCGGATCCTCACCATACAGGTTGGGAAGCGCATACACTAAGCCGACGACAATAACGACGACCAGCATGACGTACTTCCACAAAGGATAACGGTTTAACACGGCAGTTCCCTTAGGGAAAATGGGTAATTACAGCGCCTTCATGGTGCCTTTCGGCAGAACGGCAGCTACGAAGTCACGTTTGATAACCACTTCAGTGGTATCGTTCAGCGCGATAGCGATGTAACCGCTTTCCGCGACTTTAGTGACGCGCCCAACCAGGCCGCCGTTGGTCAGTACTTCATCGCCTTTGGCAATGGAGTTCATCAGGTTTTTATGTTCCTTGGTGCGTTTCTGCTGTGGGCGCAGGATCATGAAGTAAAAAATCAGACCAAACACCACCAGCATCAGGATCAGAGACATCGGGCTACCCTGCGCCGCGCCACCGGTTGCTGCTACCGCATCAGAAATAAAAAAGCTCATTGAAATTCCCTCATTATTAAAATTAGTCAACGTTCAAAGGTGGAACGGTTCGACCCTGACGTTGGTAAAAATCGGTCACGAAGCTCTCTAATTTACCCTCTTCAATAGCCTTGCGTAAACCAGCCATTAAGCGCTGATAGTAACGAAGGTTATGAATGGTATTGAGGCGCGCGCCCAATATTTCGTTGCAACGGTCCAGATGATGCAAGTAAGCGCGTGAATAGTTGCGACAGGTGTAGCAATCACATTCTGCATCCAGCGGCGAAGTATCGCTCTTGTGCTTCGCGTTGCGGATTTTCACCACGCCGTCGGTGACGAACAGGTGGCCATTGCGCGCATTGCGCGTCGGCATGACGCAGTCGAACATATCGATCCCGCGGCGCACCCCTTCGACCAGATCTTCCGGCTTACCGACGCCCATCAGGTATCGCGGCTTGTCGGCCGGGATCTGCGGGCAGACGTGCTCCAGTATACGGTGCATATCTTCTTTCGGCTCGCCGACAGCCAAACCGCCGACAGCGTAGCCATCAAAGCCAATCTCTACCAGACCTTTAACAGAGATATCACGTAAATCTTCGTAAACGCTGCCCTGAATAATGCCAAACAGCGCATTTTTATTGCCCAGACCGTCAAAACGGTCGCGGCTGCGCTTCGCCCAGCGCAGGGACATTTCCATCGAACGCTTAGCGTAATCCCAGTCCGCCGGGTATGGCGTGCATTCATCGAAGATCATCACGATATCGGAACCGAGATCGTACTGAATCTCCATCGATTTTTCCGGATCGAGGAAAATCGGATCGCCGTTGATCGGATTGCGGAAATGCACGCCCTGTTCGGTGATCTTGCGAATATCGCCGAGGCTGAAGACCTGGAAGCCGCCGGAATCAGTGAGGATCGGCCCTTTCCACTGCATAAAGTCGTGCAGGTCGCCGTGCAGCTTCATAATTTCCTGGCCCGGACGCAGCCACAGGTGGAAGGTATTGCCGAGGATGATTTGCGCGCCGGTCGCTTCAACTTCCTCCGGCGTCATTCCTTTTACGGTACCGTAGGTGCCGACCGGCATAAACGCTGGCGTTTCAACGACGCCGCGCTCAAACACAAGACGGCCGCGACGCGCGCGACCATCGGTAGTATCTAACTCAAATTTCATTATCACTCCTGCGTCAGAAAAACAGTCTGACGTTAAACACGCGCATCGCGGACTTATTCCCCGACACGTTCAAAAATAGCCTGCGGATTGTACGTGATAAACATCGCGTCCCCGTAGCTAAAAAAGCGATATTTTTGTTCTACCGCAGCCTTATAGGCGTTCATGGTGTGCTGATAGCCGGCAAACGCGGAGACCAGCATAATCAGCGTGGATTCAGGCAGATGGAAGTTGGTCACCAGCGCATCAATGACTTTGTACTGATAGCCCGGATAGATAAAAATCTGCGTATCGCCGAAGAAGGGCTCAATCAGATCGTTTTTCGCCGCCTGCGCCGCGCTTTCCAGCGAACGCACCGAGGTCGTCCCGACCGCAATCACCCGGTTCCCGCGCGCTTTTGCCGCCAGCACCGCATCGACCACCTCCTGCGGCACTTCCGCATATTCAGAGTGCATAATGTGGTCTTCAATGCTGTCTACGCGCACTGGCTGGAAGGTCCCCGCTCCGACGTGTAGCGTAACAAACGCCATCTCAACGCCTTTTTCGCGCAGCTTCGCCAGCAGCGGCTCGTCAAAGTGCAGGCCGGCGGTGGGCGCAGCCACGGCGCCCGGTTTTTCGCTATATACGGTCTGATACAGCTCGCGGTCGGCCTCTTCGTCCGGACGCTCAATGTACGGCGGCAGCGGCATATGGCCGATAGCGTTGAGAATATCCAGTACGCTGCGCGCGTCGTCGAAAGCCACTTCAAACAGCGCGTCGTGGCGTGCAACCATCGTTGCTTTAATGCTCTCATCGTCGCCAAGCAGCAGCTCGGCGCCGGGTTTCGGCGCTTTAGACGCGCGAATATGTGCCAGAATACGTTTATCATCGAGCATACGCTCGACCAGCACCTCAATCTTGCCGCCGCTGGCTTTACGACCAAACAGGCGGGCCGGGATCACGCGGGTATTATTAAAAACCAGCAGGTCGCCTGGGTTGAGCTTGTCGAGTAAATCGGTGAAAGTACCGTGCGTCAGCGCGCCCGTCGGCCCGTCTAATGACAGCAAGCGGCAGCTGCTGCGCTCGGGCATGGGATAGTGGGCAATCAGGGATTCGGGTAATTCAAAGGAGAAATCGGCGACGCGCATGGCATATACTCATGACTTAAAAACAGGCGGCTTAGTCTAGTGCTCACACCTCTTCGCTGCAACAACTAGCCGTATCCGGATAACGAATCGCATGAATTTTCTCGCACACCTGCACCTTGCCCATCTCGCTGACAGCTCCCTTTCCGGTAATTTACTGGCCGATTTCGTTCGCGGCGACCCCGCCGGCGAATGGCCGGCTGACGTCGTAGAGGGCATCTTTATGCACCGGCGGATCGATGTACTGACGGATAACCTGCCCGAAGTCGCCGAAGCCAAAGGGTGGTTTCGCCCCGAAACGCGCCGGGTCGCGCCCATCACCCTGGACGTGATGTGGGACCATTTCTTGTCACGCCACTGGGCGCAGCTGTCGCCCGAACTGCCGCTGCCGGAGTTTGTCCGCTACGCCCACGCCCAGGTCACGTTTATTTTGCCCGATTCTCCGCCGCGTTTTGTCAATCTCAACGAATACCTTTGGTCTGAGCGCTGGCTTGAACGCTATCGGGATATGGAGTTTATTCAGCGCGTGCTGAACGGGATGGCCAGCCGCCGTCCGCGGCTGGATGCCCTGCGCGATTCCTGGCAGGATCTGGATACCCACTACGACCGGCTGGAGGAGCAGTTCTGGCGCTTCTACCCGCAGATGATGGCGCAGGCGAAAAAACGCGAACTGTAAAAGATTGCGCTTTTTTCAGAAAACGCTATTCTGAAAAGCGCTTTTAAATAACGATTGATAGACAAAACCTATCTCATCGATTGTCAGCGTCACGTTGAGTTCCTCCGCACCGCTCCCTATACTTGCCCGCGTTGCGTTCCAATTAACCTTAGTATTAACAGGAGAATCATATGGTTCTGGTTACTCGTCAGGCTCCGGACTTCACCGCGGCAGCTGTTTTAGGTAACGGCGAAATCGTTGAGAAATTCAACTTCAAACAGCACACCAGCGGTAAAGCCACCGTTCTGTTCTTCTGGCCGATGGACTTCACCTTCGTTTGCCCGTCTGAACTGATCGCTTTTGACAAGCGCTACGAAGAATTCCAGAAACGCGGCGTAGAAGTGGTTGGCGTTTCTTTTGACTCCGAGTTCGTCCACAACGCATGGCGTAACACCCCAGTAGACCAGGGCGGCATCGGCCCGGTTAAATACGCGATGGTTGCTGACATCAAACGCGAAATCCAGAAAGCGTACGGTATCGAGCATCCGGACGAAGGCGTTGCCCTGCGCGGTTCCTTCCTGATCGACGCTAACGGCGTTGTTCGTCACCAGGTGGTTAACGATCTGCCGCTGGGCCGTAACATCGACGAAATGCTGCGTATGGTTGACGCGCTGCAGTTCCACGAAGAGCACGGCGAAGTTTGCCCGGCGCAGTGGGAAAAAGGAAAAGAAGGGATGGCCGCTTCTCCGGAAGGCGTGGCTAAATACCTGACCGAGAACGTTTCCAGCCTGTAATCGGCGTACGTTCGGCAAAAGGCTCGCAGACGCGAGCCTTTTTTGTTTTATACGGAGCCGCTTTTTTTCACTTCACGCCAGATGCGCCACGCCATCAACGCCAGCACAACGACGCCAAATATCAGCGCACCCCATACCAGCAGCGTTTTCCAGCTGCTTTGCTGCTCGGCAGCAGACGTCGCCGTTAACCGCGCTTCGCCGCCCAGCATGACGTCTTCTTGCGCGACCGCCAGAGGGAGATCATTCACAGACTGCGTCTTACGCAGCGACGGCGGGATCAGCATGTCCAGGGCGACATCTGCCTTTTGCGCCGCCCGGTTTCCCCAGGCCAGCATATAAGGCCCTTTTCCCTGGGTATTAAAGACCAGCTGGTATTTATCGCGCGCGCCGCTTATCGCCGGCAGCGACGCCGATAAGCGGGCATTAATCGTCTTCATGCGAACCGCTTCAACCGGTTGACCTGACAGAGGAATATCGTCCGAACGCTTGCCGTCCAGCTGATACAGCACGGTTTTCGTCAGCGGCTGCCAGGGCTCATTTTCGCCGCTGCGCCAGGCAAGCTCGACCGGTAGAACCCCTTCGCCTGCCAGCGATATTCTGAGCGAAGTCAGCGGCTGAGGCCGGGCCCAGCGCCAAACGGCCTCCTCATCTGAAACCCTGTCCGCCTGAGCATCAAGCTCAATGCGCGTAGACTCCGGTTCTCTGCGTTCCGCCAGAGCCGTCACGCTATTTAACGCCGGCGCCTTGCTTTGCGCATCGAGGATCAGCAGCAGGTAACGATTCCCGTCCGCGGAGAGCGTCAGGTCAGCGCTAATGGTGTCCATTTTCAAACGATCGCTATCGCGCGTCAGATCCATAAGAGGCGCATCCTCCTGAACAGAGCGCCAGTACTTCAAATCGCGGCTGGA
This sequence comes from Klebsiella sp. BDA134-6, assembly GCF_015601345.1. Classification (NCBI taxonomy): domain Bacteria; kingdom Pseudomonadati; phylum Pseudomonadota; class Gammaproteobacteria; order Enterobacterales; family Enterobacteriaceae; genus Klebsiella; species Klebsiella sp. BDA134-6. The sequence continues at coordinate 1,291,043 of NZ_CP064784.1, read as the reverse complement.
ATACAGCGACGCTTTCCCCTGCCAGTTAGCCGCCAACGATTCCCAGTTCAGCCGCAGTTGAGCCAGCGCGAAAGCGTCCGTCTTATCCGCCGGCAGCGTCAGTAAATAGCTCTGCCCGAGCGCCTTCGCATCATCGGTTTCCAGGTGAATTTCGATCCCCGTTGTTGAACGCAGGACCAGCGACTCTCCGCCGCGTCGCCCCTCTTCACGCGGCGGAACCGGCGACATCTGCAGAGGGAAAAGCCGTAGCGTCATCGCTTCAGGCGTAACGGGTTGCGCCTTCTGCACCTGCAGCGCGAACGGTACCGTATCTCCCTGATGGTTAAATACCCGCACATCGCGCAAATCAGGCCATGCCGTCCCCTGATAGAGCAACGGGGAAAGCTCGACGCGATACCAGGGCGACGCGCCGCTGGTTTCCAGCATCACCCCCTGCATATAATCCAGTGGTTTTTCTCGCGCTTCATTGCCGCTGACAGCCGCGCCCGTCACGCCCAGCAGCACGCCGCATAACACCGCTTTCATCCATTTCATTTTTCTTCTCCTGCTTTGGGCGGTAACGGGGAAAAATACCCGACGATCAACACCAAAATCGCCACGCCGATAAACGCAACAGCCCGCGCCAGCCCGCCGCCGCCTGCGCTATCCACCAGCATGAGTTTCACAATGACAACGCCTAACAACGCCGCGCCGCATAGCCATTCGCGGCGGGAAAGTCGCCGCGTCGCGCGCAGCATGATCGTCAGCGCTGCCAGCGTCCAGACCAGCGCGAAAGTGGTCTGAATTAAACGCGAATGCCACAGCGGCTCGATACTCCAGGCCACCTCGCCGTACCAGGCCAGGGCGCGCAGCAGCAGACCATTCAGCCACCAGAAGCCGAGCGCCAGCAAAGCAACGACGGGCCAGGGGCGGCATACCGATAGCTGCAGCGGAAAATAACGCCGCGAAACGCGGTAAAATATCGTCAGCCCAAGCAGCGCAAAAGCGGCGCCCTCTTCCAACGGGTTAATCAGCGGCAAATAGGTCTGACCGTAGACTGTGCCATCCTGCACATTCGTCAGCATTAACAGGCATCCCAGCGCCACCGCCACCGGTATCATCGCCTGAGAAGCATACAGCGCAGGCCATACCCGGAATGGCCACACTTGCCGATGAACGGCTTCCGAGACGAGGAAAATCAGCATCCCGCCCGCCGCCATCATTAATCCGCTCGCCCAGGCCGACATGCCCCACGGCAAATCCAGGGTAAACCAAAACAGCTCCATTGCCAGCGCCAGCAAAATCATCCACAACAGCGACAGGTGGGCAAGCTTACTCAGGCGCGGCGGCAGTGAATGCCCATCACGCCAGAGCAGGGCCGCCGCCGCGGGTAGCGCCGCGCACCAGGCCAGATTTTTCCAGCCAGCAGCGAAAATCTGCTGCTGGGACAGCTGGTAAAACAGCACCATCAGCATCATTGGCCACAGCAGCCATTTGCTCGCATCCAGCTCTTGCCAGGCTAAGCGCGCGGCGGCTGCGCGCCAGCACCACACCGACGCCGCCAGCGCCGCCAGCACGCCAAAGACAATCTGCGTGTCTTTACTCACCGCCAGCTGCGATGCGCCCACAAGCGCCACCATCCAGAACAACAGGCCGCCGATAAGCAGCCCCCAACTGCCCTGCACCTGGACGGTTCGCCACAGCCAGGCGGCAACCAGCCAGCTAAGGCTGAGTACGGCGAAAATCAGCAGCAAAGAGAGCGGCGTGGCGCCATTCGCCTGCGCCCATAGCGCGCTGCCAACTGCCAGTACAAGTAACGCCGTACCGCTGTAACTCATGCGCCGCTGCTGCTGTTGCACGCCCAGCCAGAGGATGCCAAGACCTTCCAGCGACCAGGCCATCGCAGTCCAGCGAGCCGACAGCGCCAGCGGGATGGCCAGCGTGGTAAAGGCGCCGCCGAGCGCCAGCGCCGCCAGCACCAGCGGCTTCCCTAAAGAGGGGTAGCGACGCAGCGCCAGCCAGGCAAGGGCCAGATAGAAACCGCCGTAGCCCAGCGCGCTAAGCGCCGGGCCGTATTCCATATGCCGGGTAATGGCGTACTGCATACCAAAACCGACCAGCGGCGGCGCAAACAGCAGCACGCCGTCAATAATCTGACGACCTTTTTCCTGCGCCCGCAGCGACAGCGCCACGCTCAACACGCCAAAAATAAGCGTATTGGCAATTAAAAACAGCTGACAGCTCAGGTAAAACGCTGGCCGATACTCATTCAGCCCCCACAGGCCGCCAACGCCAAAGGTAAACAGCAGGCCAAGCAGATTAAGCTCGCGCCAGTGCTGGCGGATGCTAATGGCAAGAATGCCGACCGACAGCAGAAGATAGAAGGAGAACAACGCCACATGGCTGCCGCCGCCGGTAGAGAGCAGCAGCGGCGCAAGATAACCGCCAAGGCTCGCCAGCATGGCCAGGCTGAGCGCTTTTTGCACAATCGCCAACCCAACGCTCGCCGCGCAGATCGCCACCAACAGCGCAAACGCCAGGGTCATCGGCAGCATCTGCCACAGGCGAAAGGCGCCAAAAACGGTGAGATAGAGCGCGCCCGTTGCCCCACCCTGCAAGATCAGGGCGTACACCGGTTGCTTATGCCGCAATCGCCATCCGACAGCCAGCAGGACGACCGCGAACAGCGCCGCCGCGACCAGACGTAATTCGAGGGGGAACAGAGCGTGTTCCACGGTATAGCGCAGCAGAAAGGAGAGGCCAAGAAACAGCAGCAGGATCCCGAGCTTCGCCAGCGGATTGCCCTGCATAAACCAGCCTGCCAGTGACGATATTATTCCGCCAAAGGCGGAAGATGGCTTGCTTTCGGGGAAAGAGGCCGCCTTTTGCTCTGGCTGCGGTTGCGGCGTTGGCTGCGCGCGCCACGGATCGATGGCTTCAGCCACGGGCTCCGGTCGAGGCTCACTGAGCTTCACCGTCATCGCGTCAGCAGCGATAGCGGCTTCTGGCGTTGTCGGCGCGAAGGCGGTGGTCTCTGCCGCAGGCGCGACGCCGCATCGCTCAAGCTCCTCAACCCGACGTTGCAAAGCCGCCAGCTCAAAACGGACCGCCGCGCTGCGCCTGAGAGCGACAATCGCGACGAGCGGCCCAACCACCAGCCCGCAGAATAAAATCACGGCGCCAAAGATCAGTAGATCGTCCATGTTCCCACCTTCACTGTTTGAAGAGGGAGCAGAATGACACACATTGTCTTATCAGCGCTATCCGAGAAAATGAAAAAGGCCAATGAGGGCGTTGATGCTCTCATTGGCCTACCGGTACTGATAAGCGCCCGTCGCGCTAAAAAGCAAAGCAGGAGCAGCCGAGCACGCCCCAGAATGCCTGCTCATCGGCAACCGGTATCGACGATTTGCGCGCAATATCATGCTGATGCCCGTGTACGCCGCAGCTGCCGCAGCACTGGTGCATCTGCACGATTGCACCGATTTTCGCGGCCGTCGGCGGCGCGGAACGGTAATGACCCGGAACCTTCACCACCGGCGACCACTCGGGCAGCACCGGAATGGGCGGCGGCGCCAGCGGCGAGAAGTGTCCGGCGGCGTACACCACCTTGCCGTCCACCACCGTCAGCACCGACTCGATCCCCTTGATTTCCTCTTCCGCGACGCTGAAATAGTCTTTGGAGAGCACCACCAGGTCGGCAAGCTGGCCTTGTTCAATCCGCCCTTTCTTACCCTGTTCGCTGGAAAACCACGCGCTTCCCGCCGTCCACAGCTCCAGCGCCACGTCGCGCGGCAGGCGGTTGCTGTCGTCATACATCGCCATCCCGCCGACGGTACGGCCGGAAACCAGCCAGTAGAGCGCGGTCCACGGATTGTAGCTCGCCACGCGGGTAGCATCCGTCCCCAGCCCCACCGGAACCTCCAGCTCGAGCATTTTCGCCACCGGCGGCGTATGTTTGACCGCATCTTTACCGTAGCGGTCGACAAAATATTCGCCCTGGAAAGCCATACGGTGCTGCACGGCAATGCCGCCGCCCAGCGCTTTAACGCGTTCGATATTGCGCTCGGTGATGGTTTCCGCATGATCGAAGAACCAGTGCAGACCGTTGAACGGAATATCGCGATTCACCTTCTCGAAGACGTCGAGCATCCGGCTGATGGATTCATCATAGGTGGCATGCAGGCGGAACGGCCAGCGATGTTCAACCAGGTGGCGCACCACCCGCTCCAGCTCATCTTCCATCCCTTCCGGCAGATCCGGACGCGGCTGGAGGAAGTCTTCGAAATCCGCCGCCGAGAAAACCAGCATCTCCCCGGCGCCGTTGGCGCGGTAAAAATCGGTGCCCTGTCCCGGCTTGAGCATATCGGTCCAGCGCTCAAAATCTTCCAGCTCCTGCTTAGGCCGCTGGGTAAACAGGTTATAGGCAATCCGCACGGTCATCTGCTCTTTGGCGTGCAGCTGTTCAATAATTTCATAATCTTCCGGGTAGTTCTGGAAACCGCCCCCGGCATCAATGGCGCTGGTCAGCCCCAGACGATTCAGCTCGCGCATAAACTGTCGCGTTGAGTTGACCTGAAGTTCCAGCGGCAGCTTCGGCCCTTTGGCCAGCGTCGAGTAGAGGATCATGGCGTTGGGTTTGGCGATCAGCATGCCGGTAGGATTACCGTTGCCGTCGCGAACGATCTCGCCGCCCGCCGGATCCGGCGTCTCTTTGGTGTAGCCCACCGCCTTCAGGGCCGCGAGGTTAAGCAATGCGCGATCGTACAGATGCAGGACAAACACCGGGGTATCCGGCGCCGCATCATTAAGCTCCTCCAGCGTCGGCATCCGCCGTTCAGCGAACTGGAATTCGCTCCAGCCGCCGACGACCCGCACCCACTGCGGCGACGGCGTGCGATCGGCCTGATCTTTTAGCATCCGTAGCGCGTCCGCCAGCGAGGGAACCCCCTCCCAGCGAAGCTCCAGATTGTAGTTCAGACCGCCGCGGATCAAGTGCAGATGGGAGTCGTTCAGGCCGGGGATCACCGTATGGCCTTTAAGATCGATAATTTGCGTCCCTTCAGCGGCAAAGCTCATGATACGATCGTGGCTACCGGCGGCGAGAATTTTACCGTCAGCGATCGCCACCGCATCGGCCAGAGGGTGTTGACGATCGAGAGTATGAACCCGACCGTGGGTCAGGATCAGTGTGGCAGTTTGCGACATAACGCACTCCTTCAGGAGGCTGGCTCAGTTTTTCTTTAACCAGCCAGCAAACAGACGGGTCACGATGGGCATCCAGAACCAGACCACCAGCGCGACCACACAGGCATCATTGATCAGATGCAGCAACAGGCTTCCCTTCAGCGAGGGCAACAGTATTCCGGTTATCGACGGCACCAGGTTAGTACTGGGGAAAATCACCAGCAGGGTGATTAAAAATTGCTTCCAGCGTCGCGGCTGGCGCACGTTCGCCGCGGGCGGCGTAAACCAGAAGGCCGGTTCAGTCCGGACTTCGGTACGATCGCCTTCGCTTAGCAGCGGCGCAATTTCCGCCACCAGCTGGCGGCGGGTCTCCGACTGGGTCCAGGCATAAAGATGCTCAATGGTGTCGAAGCGAATAATCACGCTCCATAAATTCTGCCCGGGGGCCGGACGAATGACGTTTGCGCCAAGATGGCCGGGAAACTCTGCCGCAATCGGCATAATTTTGCCCAGCCACGCTTCATACCGCTGGCCATGCTCCGGGTCGAGCACATGGCTGATCACCAGGGTCACCGATTTCTGTTGCGCCATTAAGAGTTCCTTGCTTCAGGGAATGGCGGGTTGTCCGCCGCCATTAGCTATACATGACCATACACAAAATCATTCACGCTGCGTCGAGGCGGCAAGGTTGTTCGTCCCCGGGAGCTGACATGAGTCAGTGACCGGGGCGGGCAAACGAAGCCAACAAAGAGGCAGCTGAAGGATGATGCCAATACACAAAATCATTCACGCTGCGTCGAGGCGGCAAGGTTGTTCGTCCCCGGGAGCTGACATGAGTCAGTGACCGGGGCGGGCAAACGAAGCCAACAAAGAGGCAGCTTGAAGGATGAAGTGTATTTAAGCTTTACGCTCTGGAGCGCCGTGCACCATGGTATAAGCGTAATCCACGCCCATCCCGTAGGCGCCGCTGTGCTCGCGCACCAGATCCATTACCGCGTCATAGGTCTCTTTACGCGACCAGTCGCGCTGGTACTCAAGCAGCACCTGCTGCCAGGTCACCGGCACCGCGCCGGCCTGCACCATACGGTCAATTGAGCGCTCGTGGGCATCAACCGAGGTGCCGCCGGAGGTATCGGTCACCACGTAAACTTCATAGCCTGCCTCCAGCGCCATCAGCGCCGGGAAGGTCAGGCAAACTTCCGTCCACAGCGCGGAAATAATCAATTTTTTACGCCCGGTGGCTTTTACCGCGGCCACAAAAGCCGCATCTTCCCAGGAGTTCATCGAGGTACGTTCAATGGGTTTCACATCAGGATGCACGGCCAGCAGTTCCGGCCAGATATAACCGCTGAAGCTTTTAGTTTCTACGGAAGTATAAATCACCGGAACATTAAAAATTTTACCCGCTTTGGCTAAAGCCACCGTATTATTTTTGAGAGTCTGACGGTCAATATTGGCCACGCCAAAAGACATTTGCGGCTGGTGGTCAATAAAAATAAGCGCTGAGTTTGAGGGATCGATCAGTTCACGAATAGACATAACATATCCTGTTAATCAATGAGTTAAAAAGATACTACCGTTTCCGTTGTGCTGTCTGGATCCTGACTGATAAAGCATGATGAGTATAGTCAGTAATTTCTAACGAGTTATTAAAGATTTTTTTCTGATTTATTTCCAAAGCGAAAAGTTATGGTTATTCAATTAACCATTACAAGATGCGCGAAATTATGTTTATCAAATTTTTACGGTTAACCGTTCTAAATTATTCACTGGAATTGAACAGGACGCTCCGGTAAAACGGGGGCACTCTTTTTTACCGGAAGCTGACGCATGCGCCTGAACCTTGATGTCCTGTTGATTCTCGACGCGCTGGACAAACATGGCTCTTTTGCCACCGCCGCAGAATCGCTATTTAAAACCCCTGCCGCGCTGAGCTACATGATTCAAAAGCTGGAAAACGATCTGAATATCACCCTGCTGGATCGCTCCGGACATCGGGCTAAATTTACCGATACCGGCAGAATGATGTTGGAGAAAGGCCGATTGCTGCTAAATGCCGCCAAAGATCTGGAAAAGCAGGCGGTGCAGCTCAGCGCCGGTTGGGAGCGGGATCTGGCTATCGCCCTGGATGACTCTTTCCCGTTCAGCGCGCTGCTGCCGCTGATCGACGCGTTCTATGCCCAGCACCCGCAAACCCGCCTTAACTTTACCCACCATACCCTTGCGGGCTCGTGGGAAGAGCTCACTCACAACGGCGCGGATATTATTCTCGGGGCGATCAATGAACCACCGACCTCCGCCGAATGGTCGTGGAAAATGCTCGGCGCCATGGACAATATCTTCGTCATCGCGCCGGGGCATCCGCTGGCGGAAACCACCCAACCGCTGACCAACAAGCAGCTCAGCCTGCATCGCGCGGTGGTCATCAGCGACAGCGCCCGCTACTGCCATCCGCTCAACAGTAACCTGCTCGACGAACAGCCGCAAATTCGCGTGGATGATTTCGCCAGTAAAGTCGAACTCTTGCGCGCCGGGCTGGGCTGCGGCTTTTTACCGCGCCATATTGCCCGGCCGTGGCTGGAAAAAGGCGAGCTAGTCGAAAAGGCCGTTATCTCCTGCCGTGAGAAAGATATCACCTATATGGCCTGGCGAAGCGGCAACGACGGGCTGGCCCAGCGCTGGTGGCGCGAGGCCATTTTGCAAAGTGAAAGCCTGGGCCAGCTCTACGACTAGCGGCTAAACCAGACGCTGGCGGAGATCGCCGGTAGCGTCAGCACGCCGTCGTGTAGCTCCCCGACGCCCTCTTTCAACTGCCAGCCGTTGACGTCGAGTAGCGGCGAATCCTCTACCACTACCTCGCTGGCTTCGCCGCGGTTGATCGCCACCAGCACGCGCTGCTGCTTATAGACGCGCACGAACACCACCACGTTATCTTCGGCATAAATCGCCTGGCAGCCGCCGTAGCGCAGCGCCTGATTGGCCTTACGCAGCTTGCACATCCGCTTGTACAGGTCGAGCAGATCGCCATCCTGCAACGCCGGATCCCACGGGAACGGTTTGCGGCAAAACGGATCGTTATTGCCGTCCACGCCCACTTCGTCGCCGTAGTAAATGCACGGCACGCCCGGCCAGCTAAATAGCCACACCACCGCCAGCGGCAGGCGTGCGACATCTTTACCCAGCAGAGACTTAAAGCGGGCGGTATCGTGGCTATCGAGCTGGTTAAACATCCTCAGCTGCTGCTGGTGCGACAACCCGGCCCGATAGTTGTCCATCCACGCCATGCAGGTCTGCGCATCAATTTTCTGCGGATCGTAGGAGATATCGGTGTTCGCGAGGAAGCCCCATAGCGGGAAGGTGAAGCCGCGGTAGTTCATCGCCGAGTCTTCAACGTCAGCCTGTAGCCACTGGCGCGCGTCGCCGAAATGCTCGCCGAACACGAAAGCGTCCGACCGCTCCAGCTTCGCCGCCTGGGTAATGCCGGCGATATGGCGCAGGTTATTGCGCGCCCCGCCCCCTTCGCCCAGCATGTGTACCACGTCCAGGCGCCAGCCGTCCATGCTCCATGGCGCTTTCAGCCAATGGCGCACCACGCTATCTTCCCCGCCGTAGATTTCATCGATCAGCGTCGACGAACGGTAGTCCAGCTTCGGCAGGCTGGCGTATCCCAGCCAGTCGTGGGCAACGCCCTCGGGGGAAAAATTATACCAGTCGCGCCACGGCGAATCGGCGTTATGGCAGGCGCCGCCGCTACCGCGCTGGTGGCGGTCGAACCAGGCATGCGAATCGCCGCTATGGTTGAACACGCCATCGAGGATCAGACGCATCCCCTCTTTTTGCGTGTTGTGACGCAGGCGTAGCAGCGCCGCATCGCCGCCAAACTGCGGATCAACGCGGCGGTAATCCTCGGTATCATATTTATGCACGCTGGGAGCGACAAACACCGGGTTGAGATACAGCGCCGTGACGCCAAGCTGCTTCAGATACGGCAGCTTCTCGCTGATACCATCGAGATCGCCGCCGTAAAAGGTGGAGCCGCCCGCCTCGGCGGTTAACGGTTCATCCCACGCTTTACGCACAATATCGTGACCGGCGGCGTGGTGGTAGTAAGTTACATCCTGTTCCGCTTCGCGGGACTGGCTGCGGGCAAAACGGTCAGGGAAAATTTGATAAAACACCTGATCGGCCACCCACTGCGGCCCGCTGTCTGGCAAATCGACCGCAAACTGCTCCAGCCTCGCCGGCGGAAAGCGGTTGAATCCCTGCGGCGTGAACCACAGCTGACGATCGGCCCACAGCAGCTTGAAGCTGTAGCGCCGACGCGGCTGCCCATTGACGAGGTTGATTTCCCCGCGCCACGCCACCACGCCCGGATACGGCGCCTGCCGCAGGCGGTGCATCGGCAGCGACAGCTCTTCGTTATCCTCTTCCGCGCGTAGGGTCACCCGCGGCGGCAGATCGTCGCCGCTCAACCATAGCGTAATCATCAGTCGTTCCTGCTGTTCCTTGATAAACGGAGCAACCGGGAGGTGCCATGCCTTCAACATTGTTATTCCTCTCTTTGCAGAATGGGCACACCTTGCCACAGCGTACTGGCGTATGACTCATCATCGGCAGAATTATTGGGGGAGGATGGCGGGGGTGGAGGGATCGCTTGCCGGATAGCCTGTGCGTATCCGGCAAGAAGAGAAGCAAATGACTACGCTTTCGCCAGCTTTCGCTCGCGGCGGGTTTTAAACTGCCAGCCAATCAGCAGCAGAAGTATCCACGCAAAGCCAACGTACAGCGAGATGCGGGTATCGGGGTGGTAGCCAATCAGACCGATAATAAAGACCAGGAACAGCAGGCCAATCACCGTGGTCGTTACCCCTCCGGGTACCTTGAACTTAAGCGCCTTCGCCTCTTCCGGCGGCAGACGGCGACGGAAGGCGATCTGCGACAACAGGATCATAATCCACACCCAGACGGTGGCGAAAGTGGCCAGCGAGGCGATCACCAGGAAAACGTTCTCCGGCATAATATAGTTAAGATAGACCGCGAACAGCAGCGCGATGGTCATCACCATCACCGTCACCCATGGCACCCCGCGACGTGAGGTTTTAGCGAACATTTTCGGCGCGCTGCCCTGCTCCGCCATGCCGTGCAGCATACGCCCTACGCCAAAGACATCGGAGTTAATCGCCGATAGCGAAGCGGTCAGCACCACAAAGTTCAGGATGCTGGCGGCAAAAGTGATGCCGAGATGCTGGAAGGTTAAGACGAACGGGCTGCCGTTGGTCCCGACCTGGTTCCACGGATAGATAGACATAATTACAAACAGCGTACCCACGTAAAACACCAGAATACGCATCGGCACCGAGTTAATGGCGCGCGGTATGGATTTCTCCGGATCTTTCGCTTCGCCGGCGGTAATACCGATAATCTCAATGCCGCCGTAGGCGAACATCACCATCTGCAGCGACATCACCATCCCCAGCCAGCCGTTGCTGAAGAAGCCGCCGTTGCTCCACAGGTTGTGGATGCCGGTCGGCTGCCCGCCGTTGCCAATACCCCAGATAATGATGCCGAAACCAGCGAGGATCATGATGATAATGGTGGCGACTTTGAAGAAGGAGAACCAGAATTCCAGCTCGCCGAAGACCTTCACGCTCATCAGGTTGACGGCGCAGATAATCAGCACCACGCTGAGCACCCAAATCCAGTGCGGTACCGCCGGGAACCAGACGCCCATATAGATGCCGAAGGCCGTGACGTCGGCGATGGCGACAATCAGAATTTCAAAACAGTAGGTCCAGCCAGTGATATAGCCCGCCAGCGGGCCAAGGTAATCCTGCGCGTAGCGCGAGAACGAACTGGCGGCCGGATTATGCACCGACATCTCGCCCAGCGCGCGCATAATAATGTAGGCCGCGACGCCGCCGATAATATAAGCCAACAGAACGCTCGGACCCGCCATTTTAATCGCGTCAGCCGAACCATAGAAAAGGCCGGTACCGATTGCCGACCCCAACGCCATAAAGCGAATATGCCGGGTACTTAGCCCGCGCTTAAGCTTGTTACTACTTTCCATCGTGTTCCATGCCGTTTTTCTCCTCTGACCTTCGCGTGGGCAAAGCACCAGGGAGGGTGACCAAAAAAACAAAAAACCACGGGACCTGAAGTCCCGTGGTTAAACACCTGTGTAAAGCGTCGGTTAGTGCGCGCTGGAAGTCACCTGACGTCCTGCTGCGCGATCCCAGATAACGGCCAGAATCACCATCACGGCGGTTGGCATCAGCCAGGCCAGACCCTGCTCCGCCAGCGGCAGACGCGCGGTCCAGGACGGCATAATATCTGCAAACGCCGACGCTTTAATGCCGTCAATGATACCAAACATCAGGCTGATAAACATTGCCGGGGCGATAACGCGGGACGAATTATGCCACCAACCGCGGGTAAAGCTTAATACAACCAGTGCGATACACGGCGGATAGATAGCCGTCAGCACCGGAATCGAAATCTGAATCAGGTGGCTCAGACCGAGGTTGGAGACCGCCATCGAAAACAGGCCGAGGATAAAGACCAGCGTACGATAGGAGAACGGCAGGTACTGGGCGAAGAACTCCGCGCAGGCGCAGGTCAGGCCCACCGCCGTCACCAGACAGGCGATAAAGATCAGCGCCGCCAGCATAAAGCTTCCCGCGCCGCCGAAAGTATGCTGAACGTAAGCATGGAGAATCGCCGCGCCGTTAGCGGATTGCTCAACCAGCGTGCCGCTATCTGAACCTAAACGGAACAGCGCCAGGTACAGCAGCGTCAAGCCCACGCCGGCCATCAGGCCAGCCCACACGGTGTAGCGGGTCAGCAGGCGGGCTTCGGTCACGCCGCGGGAACGCGCGGCGTTGACAATCACGATGCCAAAGACCATCGCGCCCAGGGTATCCATAGTCAGATAGCCGTTGACGAAACCGTTAGAGAACGGCGCGGTGCGGTAGGCTTCCATCGCGTGGCTCAGCGGACCGGCAGGCCAGACGATCGCCGCAACGGCGAGAATAATCAGGGCGATAATTTTCAGCGGCGCGAGGAAATTCCCCACGGTGTCCAGCAGCTTGCCCGGATAGAGCGAAACGAGGATCACCAGCGCAAAATAGATAACGCTATAAATCAGCAGCGGCAGCGGACCGTCGCCGGTCAGCGGCGCAATCCCCACTTCAAAAGAGACGGTGGCGGTGCGCGGAGTCGCGAACAGCGGCCCAACGGCAAGATAGCAGACCACCGCCAGCAGAATACCGGCGACTTTACCAATCGGCGTGCTCAGGCTCTCTACGCCGCCGCCGACCTTAGCCAACGCCACGACCGTTAGCACCGGCAGACCCACGGCGGTAATCAGAAAGCCAATAGCCGCGGTCCAGACGTGCTCGCCGGCCTGTAAGCCAACCATCGGAGGAAAGATAATATTGCCTGCGCCGACGAACAGCGCGAAGGTCATAAAGCCCAACGCAATGATGTCGCGAGATTTTAACTGATGGGTCATAAATTCATTACAGCCTGTGGATGTGGTGTTGTAAAAACGGATTAATACCGCGCCTTTCCCCTGGGGATGATACAGCGGCCATTGTCAGTAAACTCAGCGGGATATGCTCCCAAAGCGGCGTGGAAAAGAATTGTTTTTTGTATTACCACGCAAAAACAGTCTGTCTGCGACCGTAGGGGGGCAATTTAAACGCTTATAACGTTTTAAAGCAAGGAGGGATCGCAAAAGCAGATGATTATGCTAACTCTATTTTAATGAATAGCATCATTAGCCAGAATGATAGAAAACATCTGGCTTATCATGCGAACAAAAAAGCAGCTAACGCTCGTTAATTATGCAGCTGTTATGGCGCTGCAAACGAAAATGACCAGCCGAAGCTGGTCATTGGCAAGGAATGCTGACACTCACCCGTCCGGGTTTAATTTTTGGCAATTAAACGTTCCGGTAATAAGAAGCTAAAGCGGGTGCCTTTGCCGACCGCGCTCTCGATCTCAAGGCGGCTATCGTGATGGCTGACGGCATGTTTAACAATCGCCAGTCCGAGACCGCTGCCGCCACTTTGCCGCGAGCGCGCTTTATCCACCCGGTAGAAACGTTCGGTCAGCCGCGGAATATGCTCCGGCGCGATCCCCGGCCCGTTATCCTCGACGCTAAACAACGCGCCGTGCGGCGCCCGCTGCCAGGTTACGGTAATCACCGTTCCCGCTGGCGTATGGTTGACCGCGTTATACACCAGGTTGGAAATCGCGCTGCGCAGCTGTTCTTCATTGCCCAGCACTTTAAGCGAGTCATCGACCGAAAAATGCAGCTCATGCTTCTGCTGGCTTAGCGTTTGCGCCTCGCGCTCGACGACCCGCAGCATCATCGGCACGTCGATTTTATCGTTCATCGCCAGTACCGGCGCAGCTTCAATGCGCGACAGCGTCAGCAACTGCTTCACCAGGCCTTCCATACGCTGGGTTTGTTCGCGCATGGTGTGTAACGCTTTTTCGCGCGTTCCACCTTCCAGCACCTGCTCCTGCATCATCTCCAGATACCCCTGCAACACCGTCAGCGGCGTGCGCAGTTCATGGCTAACGTTGGCGAAAAAGTTACGCCGCGCCCCTTCCAGCTGGTGCATCTGCGTGACATCGCGCGCCACCATCAGCAGCTGTTTGTCGCTATAGGGCATCATACGAATTTCCAGATGGCGGCCATTATTCAGCACCAGATTGAGCGGCCTGGAGAAGTCGCGGTATTTCATGTAATTAGCAAATTCAGGATAGCGCAGAAGGTTGAGGATATTCTGCCCGTTATCGTCGGGCCAGCGCAGATTAAGGATCTGCTGGGCCAGGCCGTTACACCAGAACATCGCGCCTTCTTCGGTGGTCAGCACCACCGCGTCCGGCAGAGACTCCGCCCCGCTGCGAAAGCGTTTAATCAGGCTTCCTAGCTCACGGCGGCGCTTTTTATTACGCATTTGCATCTGGTGCAGACCGTACAGCAGGGGTTCCCAACTGCCGCTACCCGGCGGCGGCGTCATGCTGCGGTCGACCCACAGCCACCACGACAGGCGCATCAGATTCCAGAAATGCCAGATAAGAAGGCCGGTCACTGCCGCCAATAAAAACCACGGCAGATGACCTACAAACGCCCCGAGGATCAGGGCCGGGATACAACATAAGAAAAGCTCAAGCGCCAGCCTTTTCCATGACAGCCGTTCCAGCACGGTTCACACTCCTGTCAGCATTCAGAAACGGGCGGAGAAACGATATCCCGTACCGCGAACCGTTTGTACCATCCGGTCATGGCCGCTATGTTCCAGCGCTTTGCGCAGACGGCGTATATGCACGTCTACCGTTCTGTCTTCTACATAAACGTTGGTGCCCCAGACGTGATTCAGCAGCTGTTCGCGGCTATAGACCCGCTCCGGATGCGTCATGAAGAAGTGTAATAATTTAAATTCCGTCGGCCCCATATCCAGCGGATTTTCGCCGGTCATCACGCGATGTGAAGAAGGGTCGAGGCTCAGGCCCTGCATTTCAATCACCTCTTCCACCGCCATCGGCGAGATTCGCCGCATCACGGCTTTAATGCGCGCCACCAGCTCTTTCGGGGAAAATGGCTTGGTAATGTAATCATCCGCACCGGTTTCCAGGCCGCGGACGCGATCTTCTTCTTCGCCGCGGGCGGTCAGCATCACCACTGGAATATCACGGGTCATCGCTTCACGCTTGAGCTGTTTAATAAACTGCAGACCCGACCCACCCGGCAGCATCCAGTCAAGGAGGATTAAATCAGGCCAGGGTTCATTGAGCTGATTGACCGCGCTGTCAAAATCTTCCGCCTCGACGGGCTGAAAGCCGTTTTGCTCCAGAACAAAGCAAACCATTTCGCGGATTGGAGCTTCATCTTCAACGACCAGAATTCTTCTCGCCATTATTTACCCTGTATTTTTTAGCCATCAGTATAGAAGTGCGCGGCCATTATGCGTCAGATTTATGACAGATTTATGAAAAAAATGACCGCCAGATGAACGCGGATTTCGAATTGTGACACGGACTTAACTCACCGAAGAACAGCATTATCCCCTCAATAATTCACGTGGCTTAATGGCGGCAAGGGCGTCAGTCCCCACAACCCCTGGTAACCAGGTGGCTGGGGTGAGCGCACGTAGCCAACACATAAGCAACTTGACGTATGACGGGTATATAATGCCGCTTACGCTTTTTCGCTATGGAACAACTATGCGCATCCTTCACACCTCTGACTGGCATCTCGGGCAAAATTTTTACAGCAAAAGTCGCGCCGCCGAACATCAGGCGTTTCTCGACTGGCTGCTGGCCAGCGCGCAGGAGCATGATGTTGACGCCATTATTGTCGCGGGCGATATTTTTGATACCGGCTCGCCGCCGAGCTACGCGCGCGAGCTGTATAACCGCTTTGTCGTTCAGCTGCAGCAGACCGGCTGTCGGCTGGTGGTGCTGGCGGGAAACCACGACTCGGTCGCTACCCTCAACGAGTCGCGCGACATTCTTGCGTTCCTTAAAACCACGGTGGTGGCCAATGCCGGCCACGCGCCCTTTATTCTGCCGTTACGCGACGGTACCCCGGGGGCGGTTTTTTGCCCGGTACCGTTCCTGCGTCCTCGTGAGCTGGTGACCAGCCAGGCCGGGCACTCCAGCGGCGAGAAGCAACAGCAGTTACTCAATGCCATCAGCGACTACTACCAACAGCAATACCAGCAGGCCTGCGAACTGCGCGGCAACCAGGCGCTGCCGATTATCGCCAGCGGCCATTTAACCACCGTCGGCGCCAGCAAAAGCGACGCGGTCCGCGAAATTTATATCGGTACCCTCGACGCCTTCCCGGCGAACCGCTTTCCGCCTGCCGACTATATCGCGCTCGGCCATATTCACCGGGCGCAGGTGGTCGGCGGCTGCGAGCATATTCGCTACAGTGGCTCCCCAATTGCGCTGAGCTTTGACGAGACCGGGAAAAGCAAAAGCGTCAATCTGGTGACCTTTAGCGCTGGCCGCCTGGCGGACGTCACGCCGCTGATCGTGCCCATCACCCAGCCTCTGGCGGTCTTAAAGGGCGATTTCGCCAGCGTTAGCGCTCAGCTGAACCAATGGCAGAATAACGGCCAGCGGTCCGCGGCATGGCTGGATATCGAAATCACCAGCGATGAATATATGCATGATATACAAAGGAAAATCCAGGCCCAGACCGAAACACTGCCGGTAGAAGTGTTGCTGGTGCGCCGCAGCCGCAGCCAGCGCGATCGCATTCTGGCGGGCGTTCAGCGGGTCACCCTCAGCGAGCTGCAGGTCGAGGAGGTCTTCGCCCGCCGTCTGGCGCTGGAAACGCTGGAAGAGGCGCAGCAGCAGCGCCTGGAACAGCTCTTTAATGAAACGCTGCATAGTCTCAACGGTGAGGATCGCCTGTGAAAATTCTCAGCTTACGCCTGAAAAACCTCAACTCACTCAAAGGCGAATGGAAAATTGATTTCTCCGCTGAGCCATTTGCCAGCAACGGATTGTTCGCGATTACCGGGCCAACCGGCGCCGGCAAGACCACCCTGCTGGACGCTATCTGCCTCGCGCTTTATCACGAAACGCCGCGCCTGAGCAGCGTGTCGCAATCGCAAAACGATCTGATGACCCGCGACACCGCCGAATGTCTGGCGGAAGTGGAGTTCGAGGTCAAAGGCATCGCCTACCGCGCCTTCTGGAGCCAGAACCGGGCGCGAAACCAGCCGGACGGCAATTTACAGGTTCCGCGCGTCGAGCTGGCGCGCTGCGAGGACGGTAAAATCCTCGCCGATAAGGTCAAAGATAAGCTGGAACTGACCGCCTCGCTCACCGGTCTGGACTATGGCCGCTTCACCCGCTCAATGCTGCTGTCGCAGGGGCAGTTCGCCGCCTTCCTCAACGCCAAACCGAAGGAGCGCGCCGAGCTGCTGGAAGAGCTCACCGGGACCGAAATTTACGGACAGATTTCCGCCCAGGTCTTTGAAAAACATAAGCAGGCCCGCGTCGATCTGGAAAAAATCCAGGCGCAGGCCTCCGGCGTCCTGCTGCTGAGCGAGGAGCAACAGCAGGCGCTTCAGCAAAGTTTGCAAGCGCTTACTGCTGAAGAAAAACAGCAGGTTAGCGAACAAACCCGGTTGCAAAATGCCCGTCAGTGGCAAATACGCCGTGAAGAACTGACGGCAGAAGATCTGCAGGCTCAAACCGCGCTACGCGAAGCGCAATCTGCGCTGGAGCAGGTCCAGCCGCAGCTTAGCGCGCTGTTAAATTCCCAGCCGGCGGAGCGTTTGCGCCCGCAGTGGACGCGTCAGCAGGAGCAAACCGCCGCGCTGGCGCAAACCCGCAGCCAGAGAGAAGAAGTAAATACTCGCTTACATGAACGATTGCGGCTGCGGGCGGGTATTCGCCTCGCCGCCCGGCAGCAGTCTGAGCAACTTCACAGCCGTCAACAAGCGTTGTCCGCATGGCTTAAAGAGCATGACCGCTTTCAGCTCTGGGGCAACGCGCTGGCGGGCTGGCGGGCCGCTTTCCAGCAGCAGGCTCGCGATACGCAGCAGCAATCCGCGGTCCAACAGCGCCTGGCGGAAACCCACCGCAGGCTGGGCGAACTGCCGGCCGCCGGGCTGACGCTGGATGCCGAACAGGTTAGCGCCGGACTCGCGCAGCACGCTGCGGCCCGCGCTCTGCGTCAGCAGCTCGCTGCGCTGCATGGTCAGCTGCAGCCGCTGGCCCAACGGTTATCGCAGCTTGATGCCGCCGGGCAGGCCAGTAAGCAGGAGCAGGAACGGCTGGAAGCCACCCTGGCTCAGCGCCGTCAGGCCTATAAAGAAAAGAATCAGCAGTTCAGCGATGTGAAAGCCCTTTGCGAAATGGAAGCCCGCATTGCCGGGTTTGAGGCGGAGCGAGCCCGCCTGCAGCCTGGCTCACCCTGCCCGCTCTGCGGTTCCGCGCAGCATCCGGCCGTCGCCGAATATCAGGCGCTGGTTCCCGGCGTAAACCAGGCGCGGCGCGATGCGCTGGAGCGCGAAGTTAAGCAGCTGGCGGAGGCCGGAGCGCAGGCGCGCGGCGAGCTTGACGCTCTGATCAAGCAGCAGCAAAAAGAGGTCGCTGAGAAAGCATCGCTTCTGCTGCAGGAGCAAGCGCTTACATCACGCTGGCATGAGACCATCACCGGATTAAATATCGACCTGACGCCAAAGGATGACATTCCGGGCTGGCTAAACGCGCAACAGGAGCATGAACAGCGGCTGTATCAGCATCAGCAGCGTCTGGCCTGGCAGGCTCAGCAGCAGGAGTGCCAGCAGCAGCTCCAGCAGCTACAGCGGGAACAAGCGCAGCGCAGCGCCGCGCTGGCGACGGAGCTGAGCGCATTTGCGCTGGACTTACCGGCTGTCGGGCAGGCCGCTGGCTGGCTGGCGCAGCGGGAAGAAGAGACCCGCGGCTGGCAGGCCAAACAGAATGAACTGCTCGCCCTTCAGGAACAGATCCAACAGCTGGCTCCGCTACTGGAGGCTTTGCCGGAAACGGAATTAGCGGCGGAACCCGCGCCGCTGGACGGCTGGCGTCAGGTCCATGACGACTGCCTCGCACTCCAGAGCCAGTGGCAAACCCTGGGACAGCAGGAAAGCCAGCAGCAGGCACAGCTGAAAGAGAGCGAAGCGCAGTTCAGCGCAGCGCTGGCCGCCAGCCCGTTCGCCGATCGGCAGGCGTTTCTCGCCGCCCTGCTCGATGAAGAGACGCGCCAGGGCCTTGAACGCCTGAAGCAGACGTTGGAAAGCGCGCTCCAGCAGAATCAGGCGCTGGCGCTGCGAGCCCGCGAGGCGCTGGTGAACCACAGCCAGCAGCCGCCGGCGGACATGGACATCGACCAGCCGCCTGAACAGCTACAAGAAAAGCTTCAGCAACTGACTGCGCTGCTGCGGGAAAACAGCGCCCGCCAGGGAGAGATTCGCCAGCAGCTGAAGCAGAATGCCGAAAACCAGCAGCGTCAGCAGTCGTTACGCCAGCAGATGGAACACGCGGCCCGGGAAGTGGAAGACTGGGGGTGGCTGAACTCGCTTATCGGCTCCAGAGAGGGCGACAAATTCCGTAAGTTTGCGCAAGGGCTGACGCTGGATAACCTGGTATGGCTGGCCAACCATCAGCTTAACCGCCTGCACGGCCGCTATCTGCTGCAACGCAAAGCCAGCGACGCGCTGGAGCTGGAGGTGGTCGATACCTGGCAAGCAGACGCGGTGCGCGATACCCGGACGCTTTCCGGCGGCGAGAGCTTCCTCGTGAGCCTCGCGCTGGCGCTGGCGCTCTCCGATCTGGTGAGCCATAAGACGCGGATAGACTCGCTATTCCTCGATGAGGGTTTCGGCACGCTGGACAGCGAAACCCTGGATACCGCGCTGGATGCGCTGGACGCGCTTAACGCCAGCGGCAAGATTATCGGCGTCATCAGCCACGTTGAGGCGATGAAAGAGCGCATTCCTGTGCAAATTAAAGTTAAAAAAATCAACGGGCTGGGCTATAGCCGCCTCGATAAAGCTTTCGCCGTTGAGTAATTCCCTCCCTCCGCTCCTTACCTGAAGATCTCTCCCCGCCGGGAGAGATCGCCGCCTCCTGAGAAATGACGTGCTTCCAGCTGCCCGGCGCAGTAATCATTGCCAAACAATTCACGAATAATCTTGATTATGCACGAAAGTGCATGATAGTTTATCTGTTAACCTATAAACGGCCATTTTCATTTATTTTCGTGCAAACTCATGCATCGAAAATTGTCTATGACGGAACGTACAACGGGAAGGAAGCCTTCAATAGCATTCCCATTCACGCATCAAGAAGGTCTTAAATATGCAAAGTTTACTTATTTTGATCGCCGGCCCGGTACGCAGCGGCACCGACAATCGCGCGGAACTTATCGAGGCTAATCTGCACAATATGGCCCAGGTTGCGCTACGCGTTTACCAGAAAGGGCATATTCCCGTGGTCGGCGAATGGCTGGCGTTACCCGTTGCTAAAGCGGCGGGCTCCAAAGAAATTGGCGATGCGATTAGCGAAGAGTATCTCTACCCCGTCGCTCACCGTTTAATTAGCCGCTGCGATGCAATTTTGCGCATACCGGGCGAATCCCGGGGAGCGGACCTGGATATTGAGGAGGGTAAAAAAAGGGGATTGTCGATTTACTACGGCCTGGAGGAGATCCCGGAGCGGTAATCAACCGCTACCCGCTGCGCCGTTCAGGCCGCGCAGCGGGTTGATGATTACAGCGGCCACAGCCAGGCGGCGCCGCGTACGCCGCTGGAATCGCCGTGGGCCGCTTTGCGAATCGGCGTCTCGCATTCGCCGCCAAAGACCCACGGTTTTAGCAGATTCGGCACCGTCTGATACAGCCGGTCAACGTTGCTCATTCCGCCGCCAAGCACAATAACGTCCGGGTCGAGGATGTTGATCACGTGCGCCAACGACTTCGCCAGCCGCGTCTCATAGCGGCTCAGCGCCAGTTCCGCCAGCGGATCCCGTTCGCCGACGCGCTGCATAATCTCGCTGCCTTTCAGCGGATGCCCGCTCAACCGACGGTAATCGGTAGCAAAGCCGGTGCCGGAGATAAAGGTTTCAATGCAGCCCTGCTTGCCGCAGTAGCACGGCACTTCAGCGCGATAGCGCAGTTCGTCTTCATCCATCCACGGCAGCGGATTATGCCCCCACTCGCCCGCCGTACCGTTGCCGCCTATGTGGGCGCGTCCGTTAAGCGCCACCCCAGAACCGCAGCCGGTGCCAATAATCACCGCAAACACCGTTTGCGCCCCGGCCGCCGCGCCGTCTACCGCTTCCGACACCGCGAGGCAGTTGGCATCGTTGGCCAGACGCACTTCCCGTTGTAGACGCTGGCTCAGGTCTTTATCAAACGGCTGACCGTTGAGCCAGGTTGAATTAGCGTTTTTGACCACGCCGGTATAGGGCGAAATCGACCCGGGGATGCCGATGCCAACCGTGCCGCTCTGCCCGGTGGCCTGCTCGGCCATCTCAACCAGCGAGGCAATTGTCTCTATCGTCTGGCAATAATCGCCCCCTGGCGTAGGCAGGCGATGACGAAATAGCTGCTCTCCCTGGTCGCTCAGCGCGATGACTTCCGTTTTGGTCCCGCCTAAATCAATGCCAATGCGCACCGTGAATTCCTCCCCCGATTAACAATGCAAGCATAGCGACAATTCGCTATCATGCCCGCTGGATTTAACGACTAAGCCGTGGAAATTATCATGCTGTGGTTCAAAAATTTAATGGTTTATCGTCTCAGCCGCGACATTTCCCTGCGCGCCGAGGAGATGGAAAAACAGCTGGCCGAGCTGACCTTTACCCCTTGCGGCAGCCAGGATATGGCCAAAACCGGTTGGGTACCGCCGATGGGATCGCACAGCGACGCGTTGACGCATACGTCAAACGGCCAGATCGTTATCTGCGCGCGTAAAGAAGAGAAGATCCTGCCGTCTCCGGTGATCAAACAGGCGCTGGAAGCAAAGATTTTCAAGCTGGAAGCCGAGCAGGGCCGCAAGCTGAAAAAGACCGAAAAAGATTCGCTGAAAGATGAGGTTCTGCACTCTCTGCTGCCGCGCGCCTTCAGCCGCTTCAGCCAGACTATGATGTGGATCGATACCGTCAACGGACTAATCATGGTGGACTGCGCGAGCGCCAAAAAAGCGGAAGATACCCTGGCGCTACTGCGTAAAACCCTCGGCTCGCTGCCGGTGGTCCCGCTGGCGCTGGAAACCCCGATCGAACTGACGCTAACCGAGTGGGTGCGCTCCGGTACCGTTGCCCAGGGCTTCCAGCTACTGGACGAAGCCGAGCTAAAAGCGATGCTGGAAGACGGCGGCGTGATCCGCGCGAAAAAACAGGATCTGGTCAGCGACGAGATCGCCGTGCACATTGAAGCCGGTAAGGTCGTGACCAAGCTGGCGCTCGACTGGCAGCAGCGCATTCAGTTCTTAATGTGCGATGATGGTTCGATTAAACGCCTGAAGTTCTGCGACGAACTGCGGGACCAGAATGAAGATATCGATCGGGAAGATTTCGCTCAGCGTTTTGATGCGGACTTTATTCTGATGACCGGCGAACTGGCCGCGCTGATACAGAATCTGGTGGAAGGGTTAGGCGGCGAAGCGCAGCGCTAATCTGGCGGTAAATTCCTTCCTGCCAGCGCAGGAAGGAAGCTGACTTTACAGGTAGCGGCAAAGATAAGACGTCGGCTCAGCCACCTGCAAATGAAACTCGCTATTCCCCGGAACGTTGAATACTTCCCCGGCGGCGTAGACTTTCCACTCGGTTTCCCCCGGCAGAAGTACGTTCAGCGCGCCGCTGACTACGCTCATCTCTTCTGGCTGCGCGGTGCCAAAGGTATATTCCCCTTCCGCCATCACGCCCACGCTCGCACGGCCGGTGCTGCTGCTGGTGAAGCCGATAGATTTTACTTTTCCGTCAAAGTATTCATTGCTTTGAAGCATAAACTCGCCCTTATGATCTTGTGTTGAAGGCACAATATAGGGGGCGCTCCTTGCACCTGTCACGTAAAATTAACGCGATATATCAGGTTAAACTAATAGTTCTGCCGCCAGTCGCGAAACCAGCACATTTGACAACAGAACCGGGATATCCAGCGCCTTTTGTAATATGTCTCGATGCTGCTGGTGGTAGCAAAGACAATCCAGCATCAGTACGTCTGCGCCTTGCTCAATCAGCTCCCTGCCGGCGGCCAGTAAATTCTCTTTACTACCGCTGACCGGGTTGGAGATGGCATACAGCGGGGTGTTTTCTAACACCTGCCATTTATCCCGCTGCAGCGGCAAAATCTCTTCGACCGGAACAATGACCCCTACCTGATGACCGTCAACAATCGAGGCAACCAGCGGCGGGATAATTCTTTGCGGCTCAAGCAGGATCGCATTATTCGCCGTAAATCCGCGAAAGGGATGGGTACTCATGAGTAATATCAGGTCGTAATCTTGTTTATCGAGCACCGCAATGACGCTACGTAAATCACGTTCAACCTTCTGCCGCGAGACCTGGGCGATTTCATTGTCGTTAAGCAAGGTCAATAGCATCTCATCGCCGGGCTCAATGCCATAGTCCCGCATTACCTCTTCGCGCGCCATTTTGCCTAACAGGCTAACGTGGTCGATCTGTTCTTCCCTGATATGTTCAGTTAAAAGCGGCAACATCTCCGCCACCGGTACTACCCCAATGGTCAAAATTGCCATCGATGCACTACTCATATCATGTACCTTTTCACAACCGCTGTTTCAAAACAGGCTTCTCTTGACGACTTCTGCCCCCTGGTGACCAAAGCAACCGTCGAGAAGCGTAGCAGATTACGGCTATTTTGGAATGTAAAGATTCCAAAAGCGTCAAAACGCACCAGAAAATCCGTGACTTAGGTAATCATTAGTACGGTTAATAAATTAAAAATGTGATGCATGTCCGGTAGCGACCTTTTCAGAGCCAATCCCGGACATGAATGGGAAATTAAGATTTGTCAGGATCTTCGTAGCGCCGTTTGGCGTCCAGCGCTTCCTGTTCAGTAGGGTGTTCACTGATGAGGGAGTTTGGCGTCGGATGGTCAGCGCGCAGTTCATACCAGGTGACCGTTTGGCCCTGCGGGCCTTTTTCAACGGCGACAACACGCGCTTCCCTTGGATATGGAGGTCTGGTCGGCATAGCGTTTCCTTTTTTACCTTAAGAGCTTTAAAGTATAGGCGCTGCCGATCCGTTTTCCCCAGGTAAAGTCTTAACTGGTATAGCTCGCACCGCATACGGTCGTCATAATCTGTTCCACGACCTCATCCGGCGACGCGGTGGCGTTAATAATATGATGCGCGGCCGCGCGATATAGCGCTTCTCTCTGCGCCAGCACTTCACCCACTTCTTCGCGGATGGGCTTTCCGGTCAGCGTCGGGCGCTGTTCAGCCTTCGGATAGGCTTCAAGACGGTCTATCAGCGCGGAAACCGAAGCCTCAAGATAGATCACTACGCCATTCTCCCGCATAAACTGACGGTTATATTCGCTGAGTATAATGCCGCCGCCGGTGGCGATGATGGTTGCGGGTTGCGCGACTCTTTCTAACGCCTGCGTTTCCAGAGCACGAAAGCGTTCCCAGCCTTCCTGCTGGACGATCGCCGCTACCGTGCGCTGCTCATGCTCCTGCAGCTCATGGTCCGTGTCGGCGAACTTAAAGTTGCGAACTTTCGCCAGCGCATGACCGACGGTCGTTTTACCGCAGCCGCGAGGCCCGACAAGAAATATTAGCTGTGTCATTACCGAAGACCCCTTGGTTCCGCGTACTGCGGATAAATGAAAGCGAAAAGAAAAACAATGGTACCGCAAACTTACCTGACGCCAACCGTAAAATAAACGTTACACACCATCTACAAACCCTTTCACCTTAGTATTAGAAAGGGCTTTAAATGTAAACTTATCATTGCATCTAGTGTTATGCCAGCTTTACTTTTGTACAGAAGTTATTTTTTGTTCGCAGTCTGGCGTAAACAGTAACACATTTCTGCACAGCTTTACGCTGCCGCATATTTACAAGACGAGTCCTTCGGAGCGAATCTGAAGCTAATCAATCAGTATGACAGAGGTATGTAGTATGCAATCTGAAGAGCAACGCCTTATTGATGGACTGTTTTCCCGGTTAAAAGAGGCCGAGAGCCGCAGCGCATCGCGCGATGCCAGCGCTGAGGAGCGGATTGCCGGGCACATCAAAGAGCAGCCGTTCGCCCCTTACTATATGGCGCAGACAATTTTGATTCAGGAAGCGGCTATCAAACAGCTTAACGACCGTATTCAGGCGCTGGAAAGCCAGGTCACCCAGCTTCAGGCTGCGAAGCCAAGCAGCGGCGGGTTTCTCTCCGGCCTGTTTGGCGGCGGGCAGTCTCGCGGCTCCGATCCGATTCCTGGCGCAGAGCAGTATGGCCGACAGCAGGCCGGCGCCCAGCCTCAGTACGCCCCACAGGCGCAACAGCAGAACTACGCGCCTCAGGCCTCGCGCAGCGGCGGCGGCTTTATGGCCGGCGCGCTGCAAACGGCGGCAGGCGTCGCGGGCGGCGTAGTGTTGGGCAATATGTTGACCAATATGTTTAGCGGCTCGCATCCGCAGGAGATCGTCAATATTATCGAAGATAAACCGCAGCCGGATCTCAGCCAGGCGCAGGACAGCAGCGTCGCTGACGATACCTTCCGCCAGGATGACGGGCAGTTCCTTGCCGACAACAACGACTATGACTCCGACTTTGACGCCGGTTTTGGCAACGATGATTTTGGCAGCGACGACGACAGCTGGGTTTAACCCTGCGGGCGTTTGACCTCTAGCAGCCATTTCTCCAGCGCGGCGGCAAACTGCTGACGATCGCGCTGGGATAAGCTATCCGGGCCGCCGGTCTGCACACCGCTGGCCCGCATCGTTTCCATAAAATCGCGCATCGTCAGGCGCTCGCGAATAGTCGCCTCGCTGTAGCGTTCTCCGCGCGGATTCAGCGCCGCCCCGCCTTTCTCCAGCACTTCCGCCGCCAGCGGAATATCGGCGGTAATCACCAGATCTCCTGGCTCGCATAAACGAACGATTTCGTTATCCGCCACGTCAAATCCCTGCGCCACGCGCAGCGTGCGGATAAAGCGCGACGGTGGGACGCGCAGCGGCTGGTTAGCGACCAGCGTCAGCGAGATTTGCGTGCGCTCTGCGGCGCGGAACAAAATATCTTTAATGACGTTCGGACACGCGTCCGCATCAACCCAAATAGCCATTGCGGCTCCTGTCGACCAAAAAGAGATACCGTATTGTCACCTGCTTTTGCCTTCCGCGAAAGCAACAAGATGATAAGCTATGTAGCTAACGATAAAACAAGCAAAGGGGATTGGTGATGGAGAAGAAAATCGGCTTTATCGGCTGCGGCAATATGGGCAAGGCCATTCTGGGCGGCCTAATCGCCAGCGGACAGGTTCAGCCGGGTCAAATCTGGGTCTACACCCCGTCGCCGGACAAAGTGGCGGCCCTGCACGACCAGTACGGCATTAATGCGGCGCAAAGCGCGCAGGAAGTGGCCCAGGTGGCGGATATCGTTTTTGGCGCCGTGAAGCCGGGCGTGATGGTTAAAGTCCTCAGCGACATCGCCTCCAGCCTGAATAAAGACTCTCTGGTGGTTTCTATCGCCGCGGGCGTGACGCTCGATCAGCTGGCGCGCGCCCTGGGCCACGATCGCAAAATAGTCCGCGCGATGCCCAACACGCCTTCGCTGGTCAACGCGGGGATGACGTCGGTCACGCCGAACGCGCTGGTGAGCGCCGAAGAAACCGCAGAAATCCTGACCATCTTCCGCTGCTTTGGCCAGGCGGAAATCATTGCGGAGCCCATGATTCACCCGGTGGTTGGCGTCAGCGGCTCCGCGCCGGCCTACGTTTTTATGTTTATCGAAGCCATGGCGGATGCCGCCGTGCTTGGCGGAATGCCGCGCGCTCAGGCTTATAAATTCGCGGCCCAGGCGGTGATGGGTTCCGCTAAAATGGTGCTTGAGAGCGGAGAGCATCCGGGCGCGCTGAAGGATATGGTGTGCTCGCCGGGCGGCACCACGATCGAAGCCGTGCGCGTGCTGGAAGAGAAAGGCTTCCGCTCGTCCGTCATCGAAGCGATGGTGAAATGCATGGAGAAGTCAGAGAAGCTCAGCCGTTCCTGATTGGAATAGCGAATAACGCATAGCGGGTGAGGTTTCCCTCACCCGCTTATTTTTTACACCTGTTTTTTCAGGCAGGCGCTCATAAATTTGCTGCGATCGTCTCCTTTCAGAGACTGCTGGGTCGCCTGAGCGTTACACTCGCGCATTTTCTGCTGCTGAGGCGTTAGCCCCTTACCGTCCTGCGTGGCGCCATCTTTCTTCAGGCAGCTACTCATAAACGTTTTACGCTCATCCCCTTTCAGCGACTTCGACGACGCTTCTTTATTACACACGCTCATCTTTTGCTGCTGGGGGGTTAACTCTTTTTCCGCGGCACTCACCGCTGTCATAAATACCAGGCCAAAAAGTAGGGTCACAAGTAATGTTATTTTCATCGCACCATCCTCTATGAGTGGATCTCTGTAAGTCTGGTCGCTGATGGAGAAAAAACCAGCCGGTAACGAAAATTCGTCACCGGCTTCAGGTTATTTCAGATTAAGTGCGGCCTTCATGGTATAGAACAGGTCGGTCTGATCGGTTAGCCCCACCACGTTGGCCGCGTGCGGGCCGTAGGCGGCAATACGCAGCTGGGTGCCGGTATGCTCCATCGACGTTTCTTCAGAGTTGCCGTAGCTCATGACCATCACCGCGCCGTCTTTGGTATTCAGCGCCTGCGTCAGGCCTGGGGCTTTGGTGTCTGCCGGGATAATCTGGCTGGCGTGAGCGTGGTCGGCGGTGACGATAACCAGGGTATTGCCCTCTTTTTTGGCAAACTCCAGCGCCTTCTGTACCGCTTCATCCAGATCGACGGTTTCGCCAATCTGACCGCACGGATTCGCCGCGTGATCCTGTTTATCGATAGAAGCACCTTCCACCTGCAGGAAGAAGCCCTTCTCGCTGCTGCTCAGCAGATCGATGGCTTTCTCGGTCATCTGCGCCAGCGTCGGCACCGAAGCGTCACGTTTCGGGTTCGGCGTACAGGTCACCGCCGGCTTATCGATATTGCCGTGATAAGACGCCTTTGGGCCTTCCCAACGCACCGGCATATTCCCTTCAGCGAAGAGACCGAGCAGCGGTTTGTCCTGATTGGCCTGGCTAATGGCGGCCAGCGAGCTGGTGTCGGTGACGATCTGGTAGCCGCGGGCTACCGCTTGATCGCGCAGCGTTTTGCCCTGCCATTCGCCGGCCGTCGCGGTTTCAGCGAAGGTTTTCGCTCCGCCGCCCAGCGTCACGTCCGGACGGGCGTTCAGCAACTGCTCGGTAATGGAACCCTTACCGCCTTTTTCCAGCGCGTTGCTGGCGCATTTTTCACTGGTTACGCTCGGACCGTAGCATTTACGCGAAGTGACGTGCGCTACCAGCGCAGCCGGCGTGGCGTCCTGCAGTTCCGCCGTCGAGACGTTACCGGTAGCTAAACCGGCCGCTTTCGCCAGTTCAAGGATGGTCTGATGATCTTTTTCATGGATATCCACACCTAGCGCGCCGTTGTAGCTTTTCACGCCGGTAGTCCAGGCCGTAGCGGAAGCGGCGGAGTCGGTGACATAATCCGGCTTGCCGGTTTTCTTATCCAGTGAATAATGGGTGTACTGGCCGGTCAGCGGCAGCGCGTCAATGCCTTTAAAGAAACCGCCAGCCCCTTCTGCATAATTTCGCGCGGCGGTAATTTCTGAATCGCCCATTCCATCGCCAATCAGCAAAATAATATTTTTAGCCGGTTTATTGATTAACGAAGCGCGCAGCGCCTCGGTCTGGTCGCCGGTTAAACGACGCGCGCCGCCCGGCGTGGTGATATCGCCCTGCGCGGCACGATTTTCCAGAACCGGTGCGGTTGTTGTTTCCGCGTGAATAATCGGGGAGCCCAGCAGAGGTATCAGGGCAATAAACAAGGCGCTTAATTTCACTTTTATCGTCTCCATGTAAAAAATACTTTAAAAAACAAAACGAGGGAGACTGTATAAAAGCGATGTGACAGTAAAATGACAGCATCCATACCTTGTCACAAAACTAACTACGAGGATGCCGTAACAGCTTCTTTATATATTGCTGCAATAGCTGGGTATCGCGGTCGTCGACCAGCGGGCCGGGGCTGGCCTCGTCGATGGCTTGCTCAATATCGCTGATTAGCGCCTGCTGGGCACCCTGCTCCATATGGCGTAGCAGAGCGGTCACCACCACTTCCAGGGCCTCCACCTGTGCCGTCAGTTCCTTCGATTCTTCTTCCTTTTGGGCGAGTTTAACCAGCAGCTCAGCAATGAGATTCTTCACAGCGCTTTATCCTTATGCGAGGTCCGTAGTCTGCTATTTATGTCATAGATTAGCCGTCGGTTTCCACCATTATTTTTTAAAAAGGATCGACACGTCAATGAATAACAAGCGAAACGTTTTGCTCATTGCCAATCCCCAGGAATTTACTCAACGAGGGATTAATAAGCGTCATAACCAAAATTAACAAATAAGAATAAAATGGAATATCGCTATTCTATCGATAACTATAACGTATCGCCATAATATATCTGGTAGGCCAGATTAACGCTGTCCGGTGCGTCTTTACCGGCCAGGCGCGCAATAAGTATTTCGCTCGCGGTTTTACCGATGTCATAACGTGGGGTAATGACGCTGGCTATTTTTTGTAACCGCGCCCGGCCAATTTCGAGGCCGTGAAAACCGGCAATGGCAATCTCCTGCGGGACGGCTTTCCCCTGCGCCTGGCACTCGAGCAGCACGCCCACCGCCAGGTCGTCGTTGGTACAAAAAATGGCGTCGATATCCGGGCGCGACTGCTGCATCTGCAGAAACATCTGCCGACCAAGCGCAACCGAGGAGATCGTCTTCGGCGCCATGTGATACGCCTTCAGACCGTGCTCCGCCAGCGCCAGTTCAGTGCCGTGAAAACGGCTTAAATCGCGGGGATCGTCCATGGAGCCAAAAAAGGCGATCGCCCGTTTTCCGCTCTCAAGAAAAGCGTGGGTCATGTCCCACGCCGCCTTTTCGTTATCGAAGCCCACCTGGATATCCAGTTGCTGACCGCCAAAGTCCATCAGTTCAGCGACGGGAATACCGCTGGCGCGCACGTACTGCACCATGCGATCGCTGTGCTGCTTGCCGGTCAAAATCAGCCCGTCGATGTTATAAGAGAGCAGGTTGAGCACCTCGCGCTCTTCGCGCTGCGGGTCATATTCATAGTTGGCAATCAGGGTCTGGTACTGATGCGCGGAAGTCACCGACTCAATGCCGGCCAGCACATCGGCAAAAATCTGGTTGCGAAAGGAAGGAATAAGCACGCCAATCGTTTTGCTGCGGGCGTTAAGCAGGATTTCCGGTGCCCGGTTAGGGATATAGTTGTTTTCTTCCATAACCTTTGAAATCAGCTCGCGGCTGCGCTCAGAAACCTGGCCGGGGTCGCGTAAATAACGGCTGACCGTCATTTTATTCAACCCCGCCAGATTAGCGATATCCTGCAATGTCATCCGGTTGTTTTTCATCAGGTTCTCTACGACAAACGACTTATGTGCTCGCAGAGAACCTTACCACAGCAGCGGCGGTTTATGTTAGCCGACAACCCTTTTTGCCACCGCCGGGGAAGAAGATTGCGGGTTAGCGCGCACGTTGAACATCAGCACAACGGACGACAACAGCGCGACGGCCATAAAGGTATAGGATACCCCCGGCCCGCCGGTGATACCGTTCAGATACCCCACCAGCCACGCGCCAAGGAAAGCGCCGAGTGCGCCGAAGCTATTAATTAGCCCCATCGATACGCCGGAAACGTTGCGCGGCAGCAGTTCAGGAATAAGCGCGAAGAACGGCCCGTAGGGCGCATACATGCAGGCCGCAGCAATAACCAGCAGCGCGTAGGATAACCAGAACGCCTGGTTGCCCACCATCCACGAGCCAAAGAAGGCGATAGCGGCAATCAGCAACAGCGGCCAGATAAACAATTTACGATTCTGGAACTTATCCGACAGCCAGGAGACCGTCAGCATCAGGATAATCGCCGCCAGGTACGGCGCCGCCGCCAGCCAGCCCACCGCCACGATATCCATCTGCGCGGCGTTTTTCAGAATCGACGGCATCCACATCATGAAGCCGTATACGCCGATGCTCCACAGCGCATGCACGGCGCAGAGCATAATCACATTGCGCGAGCGCAGCGCTTCACCGTAGTTGCGCACCGGCTTGATATGACTCTGCTCGCTGTCCATCACCTTCTGCAGGGTCTCTTTTTCCTGCGCGTTCAGCCAGGAAACCTCGGACGGTTTATCGCGCACCAGTATCCACCAGCATATCGCCCACAGTACCGCCGGAATGCCTTCAATGATGAACATTTCGCGCCAGCCCCACGCCTGAATCAGATAGCCGGAAACGATAGACATCCACAGCACCGTCACCGGGTTCCCGAGGATCAGAAAAGTATTGGCGCGTGAACGCTCGGTTTTAGTAAACCAGTTGCTGATATAAATCAGCATCGCCGGCATCACCGCCGCCTCAACCACACCAAGCGTAAAGCGAATCGCCATCAGCATCGGAATATTGCTGACGAACCCGGTAGCCGCCGCGCAGAATCCCCATAAAATAAGACTAAAGAAAATCATTTTTCGCACGCTGCGTTTTACCGCATATATCGCGCCGGGAACCTGAAAAAAGAAATAACCGAGAAAAAATAATGCGCCAATCAGCGACGCCGTTCCTTTCGTAATACCTAAATCACTTTCGATTCCCGCCGCAGCGGCAAAACCATAATTCGCGCGATCAAGGTAGGCCAGACTATAGGTAATAAATATAATCGGCATTAAATACCACCAGCGACGCGCGGGTAATTTCGCGAGCATATGCATAAGCAATCCTCAGATATTAATATCTTCACACGGGTTAAATACGCCGTCCTTCAGGCAGTACGGGCACGCTGCTGCCTGAAGGAGGCGAAGTGATTCAGACAGCGGCGAGCATTCCGCCGTCCACAAACAGCAAATGACCGTTAACAAAGTTTGCCGCCGACGAAGCCAGATACACCGCGGCGCCAATCAGCTCTTCCGGTTTTCCCCAGCGCGCCGCCGGCGTGCGCTGATACAGCCAGGCGGAAAACGCCTCATCGTTGACCAGGGCGGTCGTCATCTCGGTGGCAAAATATCCCGGCGCGATACCGTTAACCTGAATATTATATTCGGCCAGCTCAACGCACATACCGCGGGTAAGCATTTTAACCGCCCCTTTTGAGGCCGCATAAGGCGTAATTGTTTTACGTCCCAGCTCGCTCTGCATCGAACAAATATTAATTATTTTTCCCGCGCGGCGGCTCATCATATATTTCGCCACCTGCTGCGATACCAGAAAAACGCCTTTCTGGTTGACCTCAATAACGTTGTCCCACTCCTCCTCCGGAAATTCGGTAAAAGGGAAACGCCGCTGGATCCCGGCATTATTAATTAAAATATCAATGGCGCCGACCTCCTCTTCGATGCGGGCTATCGCCTGCTCGACCTGCGCCGCCTGGGTGACGTCAAAGGCGACCCCTACCGCGCGAAAGCCCTGCGCCACCAGCACCTGCGCCGCCTGGTCCGCTCTTTCCTGCGTCCGGTCGTTAATGATTATCTCCGCGCCGTACTCGGCGAGGCCGCCGGCCAACAGATGGCCTATCCCCTGAGCGGAGCCGGTGATCAGCGCGCGTTTCCCTGACAAATCGAATAAATTTCGCATATAACCTCTTTTTCAATAACTGTTACGCGTAACTGTATACGCGTAACAGTTAAGAATAGAAGAGGATGAGAAGGGAAAATGATCGTTTTGTGATCGGTGATACATTTGAAGATTAAGGAATACAAAGGCCGGCATTGACGCTGTGATGCAAATACCGGCCAGGCAGAAGAAGAAGGGATTACGCCGCGGTACGGCGGCTGCGGCGCAGCATGATGGCCAGCTGCCAGATATTGATCAGAACAATAATCGCCGTGGCGATAAACACCCAGCGGAAACCGGCCATGGCCGAGACCGACGCGCCGATCAGCGGCCCGGCTACGTTGCCGAGATACATAAATGACTGATTATAACCGAAAATACGCCCGGTGACGCTGTCGCTGCAGTACTTGAGCAGAAGCGTTTGCACCGCCGGCAGCATCGCCCCATCGGCAAAACCGAGCAGAAAGCGCAGGACGCCAAGCTGGAATGGGGTCGTAACGAACGACATGGCAAAGAACATCACTACCGCGCAGCACAACGTCGCCAGCAGAATTCGCGAGGTGCCGATTCTGTCGCCCAGTTTCCCCAGACGGGGCGCCGAAATCAGCGCCGACACGCCCGGCACGGCGGCGATCATCCCCGCGAGAAAGGCGATATTATTGCTATCCGGCGCCATCGACTTGATAAACAGGGCCAGAATCGGGCCGATTGATCCGTTGCAAAGCTGAATCACCAGGGTGGTGAAAAACAGGCTGATCACCAGCCCCGGATAGGGCAGCGAGGCAAACACCGCCTTACCGCTCAGCCGCTCCGCCTTGCTGACCTGCGGACGGGCGCCCTCTTTAATCAGAAATAGCGTCACCAGGAAGCTTACGGTCAGCAAAATCGCGGTGATGATAAATACGGCGCGCAAACCGACGTGATCGGCCAGGAAACCGCCGAGCAGCGGCCCGCCAATCACGCCGCTGATCTGCGCCGTCGATAGCGTGCTCAGCGCCCAGCCGCTACGCTCGCGCGGAACCTGAGACGCCACCAGCGCCATGGCGTTGGGAATATAGCCGGAAGTCAGTCCCATCACCGCGCGCAGGATAAACAGCTGCCAGACGTTGGTGGCGAACGCCTGGAGTAAAATGGCGATGGCCATGCCCAGCGAGGCGCGCAGCAGCATCAGCTTGCGCCCTTTGCGGTCGGCGAGGCTCCCCCACATCGGCGAGACAATCGCCGACACCAGAAAAGTGACGCTAAAGGTCAGCCCCGACCACATGGATAACGCTTCATGCGAGGTCACGCCCAGTTGGGAAACGTACAGCGGCAAAAAGGGGAGAATTTGGCTGATAGCCAGTCCGGTAAAAAAACAGCCAAACCAGACGGAGATAAGATTAACCTTCCAGGATTCCATAACTACGCGTATTCATTAGTTTTTCGACAATTATTATCTAGCTTAGCAATTTCCCTCATCCGACGTACTACCAGAGGTGCGCTGGCAGAGAGTTTGGTGTTTTATGACATGTGATTTCGTTATGACGAACAATTTCGTGGTGAAAAGCGCGTAAGACAGCGAGATATGCTCAGAAACAGAATCCCTGGCCGCGCATGCCGAGGTGAAAATGGTTGGCGTGAGCCGCGTTGTAGTCCGGCCCTAAAGCGTTACCGTAATAGCCGCAGCCGCCGGTCAGTAACGCCTGCAGCCAGGGGTGATACTGCGCATCGGGCCACCCTTTCAGCACGCTGATGCGGCGGCCATCGGCCAAACGAAAGCCGCTGATATCCAGCGCCTCCGCGGTAGCGTGTTCGCTGCGCCGCGCGTTCTGGCGATGGTAAATATTGCGGCAGGCATAGCTGCCAAAATGGTCAACCTGGCGGAGTTCCTGCCCCAGCATCCGGTGGGTCAGCGGTTTCGCCTGCTGTTGTAGATACAGCGCGCTGCTCAACGCCAGCGGGCAGCTGGCGAGGAAGCTGCTGCTGAGCTTTACCGCGCCAAAATCGCGTACCCGAACCACGTTTTGCAGCGGGCACTCTCCCCCGCTATCGGCCACCGGCTGGCTGGTGATGAGATTTCGCTGATTCGCTTCTTTCAGCAGGCCGGCGCACTGCGCGGGGGTCAGTCGCCGCAGCTTATAGTGGGTGATGAACCCCGGCGGATCCTCCAGGCGCAGCGGCGCCAGCGGGTTATAGTGCGCCGGAAGATAACGATAGCCGTAATATCCGGCCGCCAGCAGCGCCAACAGAACGATAAGCCCTTTTCCTTTCACGCGCTGCCTCCCAATGCTTTACCCGGTGAATATTATGGCAGCCAGGCGGCTGTTTCACATGCTATGTTATGCCCTTTGATGTAATCATGATGGAAGTTGAAATGGCTAAGATGAGGGTTGGGATCGTTTTCGGCGGTAAGTCGGCAGAACATGAAGTATCGCTACAGTCAGCGAAAAATATCGTGGAAGCGATCGATAACACGCGCTTCGACGTCGTTTTACTGGGGATTGATAAGCAGGGGCAATGGCATATCAACGACGCCAGCAACTATCTGCTCAATCCGCAGGACCCCGCCCATATTGCCCTGCGCCCGTCCGATATTACGCTGGCGCAAATTCCCGGACGCGAAGCGCAGCAGCTGATTAACGCCGATAGCGGCCAGCCGCTGGCGGCCATTGACGTGATCTTCCCGATTGTTCACGGCACCCTTGGGGAAGATGGTTCTCTGCAGGGCATGCTGCGGATGGCCAACCTGCCCTTCGTCGGTTCCGACGTCCTCGGCTCAGCCGCCTGCATGGACAAAGACGTCACCAAACGTCTGCTGCGCGATGCCGGGCTGTCGATTGCGCCTTTTATTACCCTGACCCGCGCCAACCGTCATCAGGTGAGTTTTGCAGACGTGCAGGCGAAGCTAGGCCTGCCGCTATTTGTTAAACCGGCGAACCAGGGTTCCTCGGTAGGCGTCAGCAAGGTCAACAACGAAGAGCAGTATCAGCAGGCGGTCGCACTGGCCTTCGAATTTGACCATAAAGTGGTGGTTGAGCAGGGGATTAAAGGGCGCGAGATCGAGTGTGCGGTGCTGGGCAATGATAATCCGCAGGCCAGCACCTGTGGCGAAATCGTCCTCAACAGCGAATTTTACGCCTACGATACCAAGTACATTGACGATCAGGGGGCGAAGGTGGTGGTTCCAGCGGCCATTGACAGCGAAGTCAACGATAAAATTCGCCAGATCGCCGTTCGCGCCTACCAGACCCTCGGCTGCAGCGGCATGGCGCGCGTCGATGTCTTCCTGACCGCCGATAACGACGTGGTGATTAATGAAATCAACACCCTGCCGGGCTTCACCAATATCAGTATGTACCCGAAGCTGTGGCAGGCCAGCGGTCTGGACTACACCAGCCTGATTAGCCGCTTGATTGAACTGGCGCTGGAGCGTCACGCCGCCGATCGCGCGCTGAAAACATCGATGAATTAATCCCGGTAACGGGTTCACCGTCGTCTGCCGGCGGTAGCCCGGGTAAGGCGTTTACACCGCGATCCGGGGAGTGTGCGGGGTTGATGTATCAGCTCGCCACACTCCACGGCTCGCGCTGCGCTTAGCCGGGCTACGGGTTCACCAGGGCCTGCGGTCGGGTAGCCCGGACAGGCGCGCCAGCGCCGCCGCCGGGAAAGCACATCTCACGCGGCCTCTCTCACTTTACACTTCCTCTGCCGGGCGGCGGCGAATAATAAACCCGGCGATCCAGAAGCTAATCACCCACGTCACCAGCCCAACCGCGTAAGAACGCCAGCCTTCGGTTTCATAGCCGAGCAGCCCGACCACGCCATTCATAATAAAAATTAACCCCAGCGCAACCGCGTAGTAGTGCCAATCGCGGCGAATTTTTTCAGTGAGCTTCATAACCACTCCGACAACAAAAAAAGCATCTTCGCATAGCCGCCACCGCGGGTCTGTAGCTGCGTTGAGAATTGTCGCACATTGCGATATCGGTCTAAATTTCACAAATTTGTAGCAAACTCACAACCCGATCAAATCAGGAATATTCCTGGGCGGAAATTACCAGCAATCTGATACTGAGATATCTCCTTCGTTGCCAGAATAAACCTCTATGTAGCCGTAGAAAAAACGGCAGGCAGGTGAAGTATGGAGGTCAATATGGCAGAGTTCACCTTTGCAAAGACCGTCAACGGCGGCAAAAAGAGGGGCTCTATCACCAGCAGCAACATCGCTTATGCTCTGTTTGTGCTGTTTTGCTTCTGGGCCGGTGCGCAAATGCTGAGTATGCTGATCCACGCGCCGGGAGTGTTTGAGCATCTGATTCAAATGCAGGACAGCAGCCGCCCGCGGGTCGAGATTAGCCTGACGGTCGGTACCCTGTTCGGGCTAATTCCCTTTCTGGCAGGCTGCGTATTAATTGGTATACCAGGGCTGATTTTCCGCTGGCGCAGCCGCCGCTAACGGCGCGCCATACAGCTGGCCCGCCGGTCATCAACGCGTTTAGCAAACCAGGCGGTCGTCAGATTACGGGTGATTTTCGGGCTCTCAAGCTGAATGCCCGGCAGCACTTCCCGCGGTAGCGTTTTACCGGCTTTTTTATCGGCAATACGAAACACCTGCTTATAAAGATCGCTCTCTTCAAACGCCAGGGTATCGCCCTTCTTTAACTGACGATGGATATCGTCATCGCTCATCGCCAGCTGCGAGGATAACCGGCGCACCGCCAGTTCGGTGGTTCCGGCCTCGTCGCTATCGTAGCGAATCAAATCGCCATCCAGCGCCAGCTTCACGCCCGTCGCTTTAGCGACGGCGTTCTGGAACGCGGCGTTGCGGCTGGCGTACCATCCGGCGTTGAAATCAGCAAAACGGTACAGCGGCACGCTGTAGTTCGCCGGATAGTTCAACAGATGGTAAGTGCCAAACCACAGGCCGCCGCGCAGGCTGAACACCTCCTGGCGCACGGTACCGTCGATTTTCCACGGATAGCCGTCGGTATGCTGCTCGGCGAAGGCGATGCTGACCTGCATCGGGCCGCCGGTATGCACCGGGTTCAGAGAGCCGAATAGCTTCTGCCCCATCGGCACCATACCGATAAAATCATCGAAAATCGCGCTCAGCTGCTTTTCGGTTTTCACGCTATCGAGGCGTTCGCTATAGCTTTTGCCGTTGGGCGATTTGATTTTCAGCGCGGTATGCACCAGAAAAACCGGGATGTGCATTTTCTCCGCCCGGCGGTCTATCTCCTGCCAGGCGATTTTATTCAGCCCCGGCACCGCCGGGTCGGCCTGATAGTTGGACTCCTGCTGCGCCACCGCCAGCACCGAACAGACGTTCTCTTCCGTCGGCGCCAGCTTCTGGCTGGCAAACGTTTTGGCGATGGCCTGCGCCCAGGCCTCGCGATCTTTCACGCTGGCGGGCATTTTCTGCCGCACCACCGCGGCAACATCAATCGCCTTTTCCCCCTTTTTCAACTCCGGCTCCGGCTTGCTGGAACAGGCGCTGAGAACCATCCCGGCCACTAGCGTCAGGGTGAGCGAAACGAAACGAGATGATGCTACGGCCATATTTCTTCCTTGCGATGGTTAACTTAATGTTTGGGTCACTTCCAGCAGCTCTTTGCCATCCAGTTCACGTTCAAAGCTGCGCAGACGTTTATAGATGGACATCAGCTCAACCAGCGTAGTCCAGGAGCTAATCAGATACTGGAACGAACCGCGTACCTGGCCAAAGACGTTGGTTATCTGGGTCATCAGGCCCAGCGTAATCGTACCGGCAACAATCGACGGAAACAGCAGGAACAAACCGAAAACGTTATCCACCTGCAGATAAAGAATACGGGCGATATTGAAATACATGTAGTGGAAATAGAGGCGGAAATAGTTGCGGCGCACGGCGCCAAAGAGCTCACGCACCGTCGGCGGCGTCGCGCGGTTGGCGTCATCCTCGCCGTACACCAGCTCTTTACGATAGGCGGCCTCGACGCGCTGGTTTTTAAACTCCAGCCCGGGCAGCTTGATCCCCACCACCGCCAGCAGGCCGGTGCCCATTAACGACCAGACGATAGCGGCAATCACCAGACCGTAAGGCAGGTGGCCGACAATCGGTAAATCCGGGACGTGCGCGGAGAGCGTCACCAGCACCGGCAGGAAGGCGATAAGCGTCATCACCGCGTTAAGGAAGCTGACGCCCATGCTCTCCAGGGTGGAAGCAAAGCGCATAGTATCTTCCTGCACACGCTGCGCGGCGCCTTCGATATGGCGCAGATGCTGCCAGTGCGCCATATAGTGTTCGTTCATGGCGGTACGCCAGCGGAAAACGTAGTGACTGACGAAGAAGTTGTTCATCACCCCGATAATCACCGCGATAAGCGCGATACCGAGAAAGATGCCAATCTCCTGATAAAACTGGTTAATGCTGACCTTATGTGGCGTCGCCAGCGCGGCCTGAATAAGATCGTAGAACGGGGCGTACCAGGCGTTGATCGCCACCCCGACCTCCACCAGAAACCAGGTGACGAAAATAATCAGCGAGGTACCGAGGATCGACCAGTATTGCCAACGGTGGGGGCTGTAGATAAACCAAAAAAGGGCGAAAACGCCCACGCAGAATATGTAGAACGCGTAGAACACCAGGTAATTGAGCGACCAAAAGCGCGCCGCGCTAATCGCCACATCCTGGGATGCGCCGGTGACCCGCAGCAGCCAGTCGCCGCCGCCCGCCTGCCAAAAGATCACCGCCAGCAGCGACCAGATAAAGGCAGAAATAAAAAACGGCCCCGGTTTGGGGAAAAAGGATTTAAACATCATGCTCTCCTGCTAACTTCTTTCTCGTTTTGCTGTGCTGTGTACCACAAAAACGCCCGCCGCAAAGTCGTCGCAGCGAAGCAAAGTGGGCGGATGATGAGACCGGATATCAGCGGCTTAGTTCGCCGACCATCCGTTCAGAATTGTTTCTGTCGATTTCACCTGTAAAGGATTGCCCGGAACGGTCAGCGTACGCCACACCTCGTTGTAGTGAGCGATCAGGGTGACGGCCTGCGCCGCCGGGCGGTTGGCGGTAGTATGGGCATCTTCAGCGACGGTAATCGCATAGCCCCGGCTGGCGCCGTTTTTGATGGTGGTATCTACGCAGTAGTCGGTGGCGCAGCCGCAAATGACAAATTGCGTGATGTGATGCTCGCGCAGCACCGCTTCCAGGCGGGTGCGGTAAAAGGCATCGCAGGCGGTCTTGGTCACAAACAGTGCGCCAGCGGGTTGATGCAGTTCGGGCAGCAACGCAAAACCTTCGCTCCCCTCCTCCAGACCACCCTCTTCGCAGTGCTGGATGAAGATAACGGTATCCGCGGCATCTATCAGGCGGTTAATTTGCGCCGCGCAGCGCTCGCGCTCAATACGCGGCGTCGCGAAAACGCCGTTTTGCATATCCACTACCATCACTACCCGTTTCGCCGCCATCGTCTCTTGCCACCCATCTTAAGCCAAAACGATCATCATACGCGCCCGCAGGCGAAAGCCGCTATCCGAAAGCTTAAAAAAGGTTTTTTTACGCCAGGTTACGTTTTTCCGCACAGAATGGCGTTATTAGCGCTTTGCTCGGCGGCGCTTCGTAGTATAAATACGCTCTATATTTTTCTTCACCATGATGGATGCCCCCGTTGAAACGTAGTCTGCTCATTTTTGCTGCGCTGTGCGCGGCGTCGTTGACATCGGCCCAGGCCGCGCAGCCGAGCGTCGACCCGGAATTCGCTGCGGATGTTGTCGACCGTTACGCTAACCATATCTATTACGGCAGCGGCGCGATCGGTATGGCGCTGGTGGTTATCGATGGTAACCAGCGCGTATTCCGCAGCTTCGGCGAAACGCGCCCGGGCAATAATGAGCACCCGCAGCTCGATTCAGTGATTCGCATCGCCTCCCTGAGCAAGCTAATGACCAGCGAAATGTTGGTCAAACTTCTCGACCAGGGCGTGGTGAAGCTCAACGATCCGCTGAGCAAATACGCCCCGCCGGGCGCGCGAGTGCCGACATACCAGGGAGCACCCATCACGCTGGTGAATCTGGCGACGCACACCAGCGCCCTGCCGCGCGAACAGCCCGGCGGCGCGGCGCATCGTCCGGTGTTCGTCTGGCCGACGCGCCAGCAGCGCTGGAACTGGCTCTCCACGGCAACGTTAAAAACCGCGCCGGGTTCGCAGGCCGCCTATTCCAATCTGGCGTTCGATTTACTGGCCGATGCGCTCTCTACCGCCGCAGGCAAGCCCTGGCCGCAGCTGTTTGAAGAGCAGATCACCCGCCCGCTAGGGATGAAAGACACCACCTTTACGCCTTCTCCCGATCAGTGCCGGCGCCTGATGATCCCGGAGAAAGGGGCCAGCCCGTGCAACAATACCCTGGCGGCCATCGGCAGCGGCGGCGTTTACTCCACGCCTGGCGATATGATGCGCTGGATGCAGCAGTTCCTCTCTTCCGATTTCTTCACCCGCGGGCAGCAGGCGGACCGGATGCAGACGCTGATTTATCAACGCAGCCAGCTAACGAAGGTGATCGGGATGGACGTGCCGGGCAAAGCCGATGCGCTGGGCCTCGGCTGGGTCTACATGAAGCCGAAGAACGGCCAGCCGGGCATTATTCAGAAAACCGGCGGCGGCGGCGGTTTTATCACCTACATGGCGATGAACCCGCAGGCTAACGTCGGCGCCTTCGTGGTGGTGACCCGCTCTTCATTGACGCGTTTCAACAACATGAGCGATGGGATCAACGAGCTGGTCAGCGAATTAAGCGGCGACCGTCCCGGGATTGAAACCGCCAGCCAGTAGCCTTGTGGGATGTTTTGCCGACGATAGATAAGGATCGTTTTGGCGAAACATCCCGCCGCCAATTGAGGTAAACTCGCTTTTCTCATTTCACAAAATCAGGCAAACCATGACAGATTTAATTACTCGCCCACGCCGCCTGCGCAAGTCCGCTTCGCTACGCGCCATGTTTGAAGAGACAACACTGAGTTTGAACGACCTGGTGTTGCCGATCTTTGTTGAAGAAGAAATCGACGATTACAAAGCCATCGAAGCCATGCCCGGCGTGATGCGTATTCCGGAAAGACACCTGGCGCGCGAAATCGAGCGCATTGCCAACGCCGGTATCCGTTCGGTGATGACCTTCGGGATTTCCCATCATACCGATGCCGTTGGCAGCGATACCTGGAATGAAAACGGCCTGGTGGCGCGCATGTCCCGTATCTGTAAAGAGACGGTGCCGGAGATGATCGTGATGTCCGACACCTGCTTCTGCGAATACACCTCCCACGGCCACTGCGGCGTGCTGTGCGACCACGGCGTCGATAACGATTTAACCCTTGCCAACCTCGGTAAGCAGGCGGTGGTCGCCGCTGCCGCTGGCGCGGATTTTATCGCCCCTTCCGCGGCGATGGACGGCCAGGTGCAGGCCATTCGCCAGGCGCTGGACGCCGCCGGATTTACCGATACGGCGATTATGTCTTACTCCACCAAGTTCGCTTCATCGTTCTACGGCCCTTTCCGCGAAGCCGCGGGTACCGCGCTGAAAGGCGATCGTAAAACCTATCAGATGAGCCCGATGAACCGCCGCGAAGCGATTCGCGAATCGCTGCTGGACGAAGCACAGGGCGCCGATTGCCTGATGGTCAAACCGGCCGGTCCGTATCTCGATATCCTGCGCGATCTGCGCGAGCGCACCGACCTGCCGCTCGGCGCGTACCAGGTGAGCGGTGAATACGCGATGATTAAATTCGCCGCCCAGGCCGGCGCTATTGATGAAGAGAAAGTGGTGCTGGAAAGCCTCGGCGCGATCAAACGCGCCGGCGCGGATCTGATCTTCAGCTACTTCGCTCTCGATCTGGCCGAAAAGAAAATCCTGCGTTAATTCGGCTCTTACCGTTCCCCGGTCGCGGCTATACGACCGGGCTACAGGCTCACAGCTATCTGTGGGTTGGTAGCCCGGACAGGCGCAGCGCGCCGCCTCCGGGAAATCATTTTAACAACGCTCGCCGCACAATAATTCCTTCACCTCCCCACCCCAATCAACAGGATACAAACTACGGCTTACATCGCGATGAAAGGTTGAATAGGGCCAATCCCGTACCTGCCTTACCCACCCGTGCTTAACCGGATTGATATAAATATAATCAACATGGCTTCGGTAATCCTTCTGGTTGCGAATGGCGTGTTCCCAATATCTCGGTTGCCACACGTCATGCGCGCCTGTTAAACCTGAAAAATGCTTTTTAATTGCT
Organism: Klebsiella sp. BDA134-6; assembly: GCF_015601345.1. NCBI lineage: Bacteria > Pseudomonadati > Pseudomonadota > Gammaproteobacteria > Enterobacterales > Enterobacteriaceae > Klebsiella > Klebsiella sp. BDA134-6. Next base: position 1,248,253 of record NZ_CP064784.1, on the reverse strand, counting down.
CTCCAGCGCGATGGAAAATCGCTGTCGTTGTCAGGTAAGGTCCAGACGCAATGAAGGTGTTCGGGGAGCACCACCCAAGCATCAATATGAAAAGGTTTCTGTTTGTGGACTATTGCCACCGCCTGTCGTAACGCATCAATATGCTGAACCAGAAATCGACTCTCTCTGTCGCGTAAATTGACGGTAAAAAACCAGCTCCCACCCTTGAGGTAATAACGACGATAATCGACCATCGGATGCTCCCTGCCGAAGATATTTGCCTGTTCCCCAGGTTAAAAGAGGGAGAGACCGAAAGGCAAGAAACCGGAGATCAATCTGGAAAAGCGTTCGCAACTTTTCACCTGTGGCCTTCCCGGAGGCGGCGCTACGCGCCTGTCCGGGCTACCCACTCCCGCCAATCCCAAATCTTCACTCAACTGTAATCTGAGCGACATCTGCGCCTTCTACTGTCTGGGCAGGACGGAGGAGGTGCCGCTATGTTTAGTCTCGACAATGTTATCGATGACCTGTGGCCTCAGGCAAAGCCAGCCCCCTGGCAGAAAAAGGTGCTGAAAAAGCTCCTGCATGAGGAAGAGTTTCAGCAGTTTGCCGCGCGTCATCATCACCTGAAAGGACTGGATACGGTCGAACAGGTGCTCGAACATCTTAATATCCGCTGTGCTATCCCGGCGCACGATCTCGAACAAATCCCCGAATATGGCCCGCTGGTCATTATCGCCAACCACCCCACCGGTACGCTTGACGGCCTGGCCCTGCTCTACGCGGTGTCCCGCGTGCGCCGCGACGTTAAAGTGGTCACCAACCGCATGCTGACCCACCTTGAACCGCTGAGCTCGCTGTTTATTCCGGTCGATAATATCAATGGCCGAACCGCCAAAGCGGCGCTGCAGCAGATGGACCAGCAGTTGCAAAACGGCGGCGTGCTGATTTTCTTCCCGGCGGGTGAAGTTTCACGCCTCACCCGGCGCGGCATTCGCGATAAAAAATGGCACTCTGGGTTTATTAAGCTGGCGGCGAAATATCGCGCCCCGCTGCTGCCGGCGTGGATCCGCGCGCGCAACAGCGCGCTGTTTTACGCCAGCACGCTGATTTCCGATAGCCTGCCGCTGCTGCTGCTGATGCAACAAATGTTTCGTCGCCGCAACGGCAGCCTGCCGGTTAATTTCGGCCAACAAATTGCCTGGTCAAGCTGGTTCGATCCCCAGCGCTCTACGCGCGAGCTGACCGAGCGCTGCTATCACCATCTGGAACTGCTTGGAAAAGGCATGCCGGGCGTATTTACAAGCGAAAGCGCTATCGCCCGTCCCGAAGACCGCGCCCTGCTCAAGCGCGAACTGGGTCGGGCGGAAACCCTGGGGCGCACGGCGGATGGCAAAGTGATTTATCTCTGGCAGCGCCGCGACCAGGAAGATGCGCCGATACTGCGCGAACTGGGTCGCCTGCGGGAAATCGCCTTTCGCGCGGTGGGGGAAGGCAGCGGCAAACGACGCGACGTTGACGGCTATGACGACGACTATCTGCATCTGATTCTGTGGGATGAGGAAGATCTTGAGATCGTCGGCGCTTACCGTTTTATGCCAACCGCAATGCAGCTGGCAAAGCGCGGACTGACAGGTATCTACAGCTATAGCCTGTTTCATTACGACGCGCGGATGGACGATATTCTGCAACACGGCATTGAGCTGGGGCGCAGCTTTATCCAGCCGCGCTACTGGGGCCGCCGCGGGCTGGACTACCTGTGGTCCGGCATCGGCGCGTATCTGGCGCGCTATCCGCACTATCGCTATCTGTTCGGCCCGGTGTCGATTTCCGGCGGGCTGCCGCCGTCGGCGCGCGATCTGCTGGTCGCGTTCTATCGACTGTGGTTCCCGGCGACGCATCCGCTGGCGGAGTCGCGCCGCCCTTATCCGGCCTCGCTGCCCGATGTGCTGGCGCAGTTTGGCGGAGAAGATTACAACGACGACCTGGCGCGGCTGAAGTCTCTGCTCGGCAACCTCGGCTGCGCGATCCCGCCGCTGTATAAGCAGTATTCGGAAGTCTGCGAGCCGGGCGGCGTACAGTTTATCGATTTTGGCAGCGACCCGGATTTCAACAACTGCGTGGATGGGCTAGTGTTGGTGGACTTGACCTATCTGAAGGCCAACCGCTATCAGCGCTATATTGGGGTACATCTGGACGCGCAAAAATCGGCATAAAAGCCTTTTCCCGGCTTGCGGCGCATTGCGTCTTAGCCGGGCTACGGGTTTACAGCTTTCTGCGGACCGGTAGCCCGGACAAGGCGCGTTAAGCGCCGCCTCCGGGAAGCCACGTGCAATACCGCTTCCTATGTTCTCCACGGCGCGCGGCCGGGCTACAAGCATTACCCCGCCCGGTAATAGGGTTTATCCCCGAGAATCGTCGCCCGGTGCATAATGCGCCGCTGCGGCAGGTAATCGGCGTTGGCGTAGTGCTGGGTGACGCGGTTATCCCAAATCGCCACATCGTTCGGCTGCCAGCGCCAGCGTACCTGGAAGTCCGGTTTGGTGACGTGGGCAAACAGGAAGCTCAGCAGCGCCTCGCTCTCTTTCTCCGTCACGTCGACGATGCGGGTCGTAAAGCCCTCATTGACAAACAGCGCCTGCTTCCCGGTCACCGGATGGGTGCGCACCACCGGATGCAGCAGCGGTGGATTTTTCGCCACCGCCTCTAGCCAGCGCTGATGCTCCTCTTCGTTTTTGCGATACTTATACTCCTGAAACGATTTGCGAAAATCATGCTCCGCGCGCAGGCCGCTTAACAGCTGGCGCAAGGGCGCGGAGAGCGCCTCATACGCGGCAATGCCGCTGGTCCACAGGGTATCGCCGCCGGTTGAAGGCAGCTCTTTTGCCGCGAGTATCGCCCCGGCGGGCGGCGTTTCAATAAAGGTAACATCGGTGTGCCAGTTATCGTTATCCGGCGGGTTATCGTCGTGGGTATCGAGCACGATAATCTCATCCACGCCGGGCGCGTGCGGATAGACCGGATGAATATGCAGGTCGCCAAAGCGCAGGGCGAGATCGCGCTGCTGCTCGGGAGTGATGTTCTGCTCGCGCAGGAACACCACCTGATGGCGCAGCACCGCGTGATACAGCTGTTCAAACTGGTTGTCGCTCAGCGGGCGGGTGATGTCGACGCCGGATACCTGCGCGCCAATATACGGCCCCAGCGGGGTGATACTTAAACGTTCGCTCATTGTACTTCTCCATGCCAGGGGGTCAGGCGACGCTGCAGCGCGCGCAGCCCCAGTTCCAGTAAAAAGGCGATGATGGCAATCACCGCGATGCCGGCCAGCACCACGTCGGTGGCGAGGAATTCACCGGCGGACTGCACCATAAAACCTAACCCGCGGGTAGCGGCAATCAGCTCCGCGGCCACCAGCGTCGACCAGCCCACGCCAAGCCCGATGCGCAGTCCGGTGAGGATCTCCGGCAGCGCGCCGGGCAGGATCACCAGCCACAGTACCTGCGCTTTACTGGCGCCTAAAGCTTGCGCGGCGCGAATACGCACCTGCTGGGCGCTCTTCACGCCCGCCAGCGCCGACATCGCCACCGGCGCGAATATCGCCAGGTAGATCAGCAGGATCTTGGAGGTCTCGCCGATACCGAACCAGATCACCATCAGCGGTAAATAGGCCAGCGGCGGCACCGGGCGATAAAGCTCGATCAGCGGGTCGAGGATCCCGCGTACCGTGGGGCTCAGCCCCATGGCGATCCCTACCGGTACGCCGAGCAGCACCGCTGCCAGCAGCGCGATAACGATACGCGTCAGGCTCGCCGCCAGATGCTGCCAGAGGGTGGCGTCCATAAAGCCCTGCGGACCGGCAATAGCGATCAGTTTCTGCAATACCTGTCCCGGCGGCGGCAGAAACAGCGGGCTAATCAGCTGCAGGGCGGCAACGGCCCACCAGATAGCCAGCAGTACCGCCAGGGTCGCCACGCTCAGACTGAGCTGACGCGAGAGCGGCCAGCGCCACTTCAGTCCCCGCTGACGCGGTTTGTCATTAATGACCACGCTCATGAGAAAGCCTCCCGTTGTTCAAACACCCGGCTGAGGACGTATTCACGCTGTTCGATAAACCGCGGGTCCGATTTAATGCTGCGGCAGGATTCCCCGGCGACGAAGCGGCGGCCAAAATCGAGCGGCAGCCGTTCGAGCACGCGCCCCGGCCCCGGCGAGAGCAGTACCAGTTCGGTGGCCATAAACACCGCCTCTTCGATATCGTGGGTGATCAGCAGTACCTTCTTACCGGTCTCATGCCACAGGCTAAGCAACAGGGTTTGCATCTGCTCGCGGGTAAAGGCATCCAGCGCGCCAAAGGGCTCGTCGAGCAGCAGCACCTGCGGATTTGCCGCCAGCGCGCGGGCAATGCCTACCCGCTGACGCTGGCCGCCGGAGAGCTGCCAGATAAAGCGTTTCTCCGCCCCTTCAAGGCCCACTTTTTTCAGCATCCGCGCGGCGGTTGCCCGGCGCTGCGTTTTGTCGACCCCGGCCAGCTGCAGCCCGAGCGCGACGTTATCCTGCACGTTGCGCCACGGCAGCAGCCCTTCGTGCTGAAACACCACGCCGCGATCGGCGCCCGGCCCTTCAACCCGCAGGCCTTCGAGGGTGATGCTGCCGTGCTGATAAGGCACGAATCCGGCAATCAGGTTCAGCAGCGTGGTTTTACCGCAGCCGGAGGGCCCCAGGACCACCAGCAGTTCGCCGCTGTCCAGCGTCAGGTTGATATCCGCCAGCGCCGGTTTACCGCCGTAATCGGCGGAAAGATGCGAGATTTGCAGCATCATGACCTCCTTTTACTTCACAAAACGGTCGGTGACGTACTGGCTGTAGTCGCTGCCGGCGGCGGGCACTTTGCCCTGCTCTTTAAGGAACTTCGCGGTATCGATGATGGCTTTATTCACCGGCCCGTTCAGCTCCTGCGCCTGCTGGGCGGCGGTCAGGTAGGTATTGCCTTTCACCAGCCCCGGCACGTCGGCTTCCGGTACGCCGCTTAAGCGCGCCAGCTTGCTGATGTTTTCCGGCTGCTTCAGCCATTCGTCCGGGTTAGCGATATAGGGCTGCTGCGCGTCAATGGCGCTTTTAGCGAAGGCTTTGACGATGTCAGGATGCTTTTCGGCAAAGTCTTTGCGTACTACCCACACGTCCAGCGTCGGCGCGCCCCACTTGCCCACCTGCGACGAGTCGGTGAGAACCGTGCCATCTTTTTCCAGCGCGTTAACCGCTGGCGCCCAGACGTAGGCACCGTCAATGTCACCGCGCTGCCAGGCGGCGATAATCGCCGGCGGCTGCAGGTTAAGGATCTGTACCTGGCCCGGTTTAATCCCCCAGTGTTTCAGCGCCGACAGCAGGCTGTAGTGGGTGGTGGAGATAAAAGGAACGGCGATGCGTTTGCCGATCAGGTCCTGCGGTTTGGTGATGCTCTTCTTCACCACCAGCGCTTCGGAGTTACCGAGCTTTGAAGCCAGCAGAAACACCTCAATCGGCACCTGCTGGGTGGCGGCGACCGCCAGCGGGCTGGAACCGAGGTTGCCGATCTGGACGTCACCGGAAGCCAGCGCCCGCACGATGCTCGCGCCGCTGTCAAACTTGCGCCAGTCGACGGTCGCCCCGCTGGCTTTAGCGAAGGTGTTGTCCGCCTGGGCGACTTTCGCCGGCTCAGCGGAGGTCTGATACGCCACGGTAACGTTGACCGCCTGGGCCTGAAATGCCGCCAGCGCCAGCGCGGCAATGAGTGTGATACGCGATGATAGTGCCATAGTGTCTGCTTCCCATAGTTGTTATGGGTGCAGTATTTCCGGCGCGATGCGTTTGATGAAGTAATTAAAAATTCTTGCTAAGAACAAAGCGTTTTTAGAAAAAAATCGGCAATGCTTATACACAAAATCATTCATGCTGCATCGAGGCGGCAAGGTTGTTCGTCCCCGGGAGCTGACATAAGTCAGTGACCGGGGCGGGCAAACGAAGCCAACAAAGAGGCAGCTTGAAGGATGAAGTGTATTGCGATTTTGTTACATTCATTGCATAACTGCGCCTGATTGATTGCCAGCGCAGCGGCGGCAGGCATCATAGAACCATGATGCGCTAAGAGAGAAGAAACATGATTCGAGTGGTGCTGGTCGATGACCATGTGGTGGTGCGTTCAGGCTTCGCGCAGTTACTCAGCCTCGAAGAAGATCTCGAGGTGGCTGGCCAGTTCAGCAGCGCGGCGCAAGCCTGGCCGGCATTATTGCGTGACGACGTCGACGTGGCGGTCATGGATATCGCCATGCCGGATGAGAACGGCCTGAGCCTGCTGAAGCGCCTGCGCGCGCAAAAGCCGCAATTCCGCGCCATTATTCTCAGTATTTACGACACCCCCACCTTCGTACAGAGCGCGCTTGATGCCGGCGCCAGCGGCTATCTGACCAAACGCTGCGGCCCGGAAGAGTTGGTCCAGGCGGTGCGTTCCGTCGGTATGGGCGGACACTACCTGTGCGCCGATGCGCTGCGGGCGCTGCGTGGCGGAGAACAACCGGCGCAGGTGCTGGAAGTGCTGACCCCGCGTGAACGCGAAGTGTTTGATTTGCTGGTTAAAGGCGACAGCGTCAAGGAGATCGCCTTTAAGCTCGAGCTCAGCCACAAGACGGTACACGTCCATCGTGCCAACGTGCTGGGAAAACTGCAGTGTCACAGCACCATTGATCTGGTCCATTTCGCCCTCGACCACCAGCTGCTGGCGGGTCATTAATGTCGCGCAGCCTTCGTCACGGGGTGATTTCGCTGTTCATCGTGCTGGCCTGGGGAAGCGGCTGGCTAATGCTGTGGACGCTCGGGTTTTATCTGACCCAGAACGGCCAGCAGGCGGCGCTGTTCCTGCCGCACGGCGTCTATCTGGCGCTGCTGATCCTGCTTTCTCGCCGCTACTGGCCCGCGCTGGCGCTGCCTCCGGTGCTGATGCTGCTCTGGCTGCACGGCGAACAGCTGCTGAACGGCTATCTTCTGCTGGCCGCGCCGTTGATCGGCCTGCTTCCCGCCGGCATCGCCCAACAGTTCTGGCACCGCTTTCCCCTTTACTGGCAGCGGCTGACGCTGCTGCTGGCGACGGTTACCGCCAGCGCATTGCTCAACACCGCCCTGCTGTCGCCGTTTGTGAAAAGCCCGGCGATGATGCTCGGCCTGGCCTCGTTTACCGGCGGGGTGCTGCTGACGCCGTTTGTCTATCTGATCTTTGAATTCCTGCGCCAGCAGCACCGCTACCATCTGCTGGGGCTGGATACCAACAATCCGCCGCTGCGCACCTCGCTGATCATCTGGTGCAGCCTGTTCTTTATCATCGGTATCGGCACACAAATGGTGCTGTCGCCGGAAATCGAGCGCCTGCTGCTGATTGTGGTATTTCTGCCTAACGTGGTGATGGCGTGGAAGTTCGGCTGGCAGGGCGGCGTCCTCTCCGGCCTGCTGGGCAGCATGATGATTACTATCGCCCGCCAGGTTGGCGTTGGATTCAGCAATCTGGTGGAGCTGGAGATTTTTCTGGCCACCCAGGCGCTGCTCGGCATCGGGCTGGGCATTGCCATCAGCCGCCAGCAGCACCTGGCGCAAAACCTGCACCACTACCGCCAGCGGCTGGAAGCGGAGCTGGCGGCGCGGCGGGCGCTGGCCGAAAAGCTGATCCATACCGAAGAGGATACGCGCAAAAACCTGGCGCGCGAGCTACACGACGAAATCGGCCAGAACATCACCGCCATTCAGATCCAGTCGCAGCTGGTGAAGCGGGCGCGCGATCCGGCGCAAACCCAGGCCGCCGCCAGTCAGATTAACGATCTCGCCCGACGCATCCACCACTCCACCCGCCAGCTGCTGCGCCAGCTACGCCCTCCGGCCCTCGATGAGCTGTCGTTTAAAGAGGCGCTGCACCATCTGCTCAATGAGTTTGCCTTTGCCGAGCGCGGTATCCGCTGCCGCTTTGACTACCGGCTCACCGCCACGCCGGAGAGCGAAACGGTGCGCTTCACCCTCTATCGGCTGCTTCAGGAGCTGCTTAACAACGTCTGTAAGCACGCCGACGCCAGCGAGGTCGCCATTGCCCTGTTTCAGCAGGGCGCGCTGCTGCGCCTGGAGGTAAAAGACAACGGCATCGGCCTTCGCGCCGACCAAATGGCCGGCTTCGGCATTCAGGGCATGCGCGAACGGGTCAGCGCCCTCGGCGGAGAACTGACGCTGGAGTCGCAGCGCGGCACACGCGTAATTGTTAACTTGCCCACAAATTTGCAACAAACAGCCGGCTAACCAGGAAAAAGTCTTAGTCACTCCGGACTTTCTCTCATCCTCTTTCGATTTCACTTTCATATAGTCAGCAAAACGGAGACGGCTATGCACGCACGCTCAGCAACCGACATTAATCACCATTACCGAACGCTGCGTCCGCAGCTGCTGATGTACATGGTCATCGGGTATGCGGCGTTTTACCTGACGCGCAAAAGCGTCAACTACGTTCTGCCGGCGCTGCAAACGGATCTGGGGCTGGATAAAGGCGATATCGGCCTTCTGGGGTCGCTGTTTTATCTGACCTACGGCCTGTCAAAGTTTGCCGCCGGACTGTGGCACGACAGCCACGGACAGCGCTGGTTTATGGGCGCGGGCCTGTTCGCCACCGGTCTGCTGAACGTGGTGTTCGCCTTCGGCGAGTCGCTGACGCTGCTGCTGGCGGTCTGGACGCTGAACGGATTTTTTCAGGGCTGGGGCTGGCCTCCCTGCGCCCGCCTGCTAACCCACTGGTACTCGCGCAACGAACGCGGTTTCTGGTGGGGCTGCTGGAATATGTCGATCAATATCGGCGGAGCGATTATCCCGCTGATTAGCGCCTTTGCCGCCCACTGGTGGGGCTGGCAGGCGGCGATGCTGGCACCGGGGATGATCAGCATGGCATCAGGCATCTGGTTAACGCTACAGCTGAAAGGAACGCCCCGCGAAGAGGGATTGCCGTCGGTGGGCGCCTGGCGTAACGACCCGCTGGAGCTACGCCAGGAGCGGCAAAGCCCGCCGATGGGGCTGTGGCAAATGCTGCGCACCACGATGCTGAAGAATCCGATGATCTGGCTGCTGGGCGTCTCTTATGTGCTGGTCTACCTGATCCGCATCGCGCTCAACGACTGGGGCAACATCTGGCTGACGGAGAGCCACGGCGTCAATCTGCTCAGCGCCAACGCCACGGTGATGCTGTTTGAAGCGGGCGGTCTGCTCGGGGCGCTGTTCGCCGGATGGGGCTCGGATCTGCTGTTCAGCGGCCAGCGGGCGCCGATGATTTTACTGTTCACGCTGGGGCTGATGGTCTCCGTCGCCGCGCTCTGGCTGGCGCCGGTGCACCACTACGCGCTGCTGGCGGTTTGTTTCTTTACGGTGGGCTTCTTCGTTTTCGGCCCGCAAATGCTGATTGGCCTCGCGGCAGTGGAGTGCGGACACAAAGCGGCGGCGGGCTCCATCAGCGGATTTCTCGGCCTGTTCGCCTATCTGGGGGCAGCGCTGGCGGGCTGGCCTCTGTCGCTGGTCATTGAACGCTACGGCTGGTCGGGGATGTTCAGTTTACTCTCCGTCGCCGCGGTACTGATGGGTTTATTACTGATGCCGCTGCTGATGGCGAGCATTACTACCTCTGCTGCTCAAAGGATAAAATAATGAAAAAAACGCTGGTCACAACCCTGATTGCTTCCGGCATTGCGCTGGCGACGTTAAGCGGCGCGGCGCACGCCAAAGGTCGTCTGGTGGTCTATTGCAGCGCCACCAACGAAATGTGTGAGGCGGAAACCAAAGCCTTCGGCGAAAAATACGACGTAAAAACCTCGTTTATTCGCAATGGCTCCGGCAGCACGCTGGCGAAGGTTGACGCCGAGAAGAAAAACCCGCAGGCGGATGTCTGGTACGGCGGCACGCTCGATCCGCAGTCCCAGGCCGGCGAAATGGGCCTGCTGCAGCCCTATAAATCGCCGAATCTTACGCAGGTCATGGAGCAGTTCCGCGATCCGGCGAAGCTGAAAGGCAACTACTCCTCGGCGGTATACGTCGGCATTCTCGGCTTCGGCGTTAACACCCAGCGCCTGAAAGAGAAAAACCTGCCGGTGCCGAAATGCTGGAAGGATCTAACCAAACCGGAATACAAAGGCGAAATCCAGATCGCCGACCCGCAGAGCTCCGGTACCGCCTACACCGCGCTGGCGACCTTCGCCCAGCTGTGGGGGGACGATCAGGCTTTCGATTATCTTAAACAGCTCAACGCTAACGTCTCCCAGTACACGAAATCCGGGATCGCCCCGGCGCGCAACGCCGCCCGCGGCGAAACGGCCATCGGCATCGGCTTCCTGCACGACTATTCGCTGGAAAAAGAACAGGGCGCGCCGCTGGAGCTGATCTCGCCGTGCGAAGGCACCGGCTACGAAATTGGCGGCGTGAGCATTCTGAAGGGCGCGCGCAACCTCGACAACGCCAAGCTGTTCGTCGACTGGGTGCTGTCGAAAGAGGCCCAGGAGCTGGCGTGGAAGAAAGGTAAGTCTTATCAGATCCTGACCAACACCACCGCCGAAACCTCGCCGAACTCGCTGAAGCTCGACGACCTGAAGCTTATCAACTACGACATGGATAAATACGGCTCAACGGACGTGCGTAAAGCGCTCATCAATAAATGGGTTAGCGAAGTGAAGATGGGTAAATAAGCCCACATTTTGCGGTTAATGCCCGGTGGCGCTCACGCTTACCGGGCCTACATACAACACCGGAAAACTTATGTCACACACACTTGCACTCCATCCCGTGAAAAAGCGGGATGCGATATTCCTTTGGGTTTTATTCGGCTGGCTGGCGTTCGCCCTGCTGCCGAGCTGGAGCCTGGATTACGGTCTGCTGGAGTCCACGCGCGATGAAATTCTCGCGGCCTACGGCTGGTCACAGTTCAATATCAGCTGGCTGTGGTATCTGCTGCCGAGCCTGCTGCTGATTCGTCCATGGCAGGAAGCCAGACGAGAGCAGCGCAGCCGCCACTATCTTGATGCCGGCTGGGCATTTTTATGTATGGCGTTTATTGTCGTCAGCGCCACCGTGGAAGGCCGCGGGTTAGGCTACGCCACCATCGTGCTGTTTGTCGCGCTGGGGGCCATCATGACCCTGGCGCTCACCCGCCTGGAATGGCTGGGCGGCGACCGCTTTGTGATTGGTTCGCTGGTCACCATCGTGGCGTTAATCGGCGTCTTTATCGTCTGGCCGAGCATCGCCATTTTTATCCCGATGTTCACCAACGACGCCGGCGAGTTTGCCCCGCTGGCGTTTATGGCCGTGCTGTCGCAGGCGCATATTGTCCAGGTGATCCTCAACTCCATCGCCCTGTCGATTGCGGTAGGCATCGGCTGCACTTTCTTTGGTCTGGTGCTGGCGATTTACACCACCCGCATCGCGAAGCGCAGCGCGATTATCGGCCGCATTTTCTCGATTCTGCCAATCGTCACCCCGCCCTTTGTCGTCGGCCTCGGCGTTACCCTGATGATGGGCCGTTCCGGCTACGTCACCGAACTGATGGTCGACTGGTTCGGCTTAACCAACACCAACTGGCTGTACGGATTTACCGGCATCTGGCTGGCGCAGGTGCTGGCGTTCACCCCGATGGCGTTTATGATCCTCGACGGCGCGATTAAGACCATTCATCCGTCGCTGGAGGAGGCGTCGTACACCCTGCGCGCCAGCCGCTGGCAGACCTTCAATGGCGTCTTCGTCCCGCTGCTGAAACCAGCGCTGGCGAACGCGTTTTTAATCGTCATCGTTCAGTCGCTGGCCGACTTCAGCAACCCGCTGGTGCTCGGCGGCAACTTCGACGTGCTGGCGACGCAAATCTACTTCTATATCACCGGTTCGCAGCTCGATTATCAGGCCGCCAGTACCCTCGGCGCATTCCTGCTGCTGTTCTCGCTGCTGGTGTTCTGCATTCAGTATATGTGGATCGGCAAGCGCTCTTACGTCACGGTTTCCGGCAAGTCCTATCGCGGCGACGTGCAGCCGCTGCCGGTGACCCTGGTGTGGAGCGTGATCGCCATTCTGGCGGTGTGGATCGCCTTTAACGCCCTGCTCTACGGCAGCATTTTCTACGGCAGCTTTACCGTTAACTGGGGCGTGGACTACACCCTGACGCTGGATAACTTCATCAAGCTGTTCGGCCAGGGGATGAGCGACGGTGCGTGGCCTTCGCTGCTTGATACCCTGCTGTATGCCGGGATCGCCGCGCCGATCACCGCCGCCTTCGGCCTGCTGATCGCCTGGATCGTGGTGCGTCAGCAGTTTAAAGGCAAAAAGACCATCGAGTTCACCACCATGCTGTGCTTCGCGGTGCCGGGCACCGTGGCGGGCGTCTCCTATATTCTCGCCTTTAACAGCGCGCCGGTGTACCTCACCGGAACGGCGGCGATAGTGATTATCTCGATGGTGATGCGTAACGTGCCGGTGGGCATTCGGGCAGGCATTGCCGGTTTAGGCCAGATCGACAAATCGCTCGACGAAGCCTCGCTCAGCCTGCGCGCGGGTTCTCTGCGCACCATCACGCACATTCTGCTACCGCTGCTGCGCCCGGCGATCCTCTCGGCGCTGATCTACAGCTTTGTGCGCGCCATTACCACCGTCAGCGCCATTGTGTTCCTCGTGACGCCGGACACCCGCGTCGCTACCGCCTATATCCTCAACCGGGTGGAAGACGGCGAATACGGCGTGGCGATCGCCTACGGATCGATTCTGATCGTAGTGATGCTGGCGATTATTTTCCTCTTTGACTGGCTGATCGGGGAAGCGCGTATCTCCCGTTCAAAAGCCAAAAACCAGGCGTAATGGAGCGCTCTATGAGTCAGAAAAATTTTGTTGAGCTGCGCAACGTCACCAAGCGATTCGGCAGCAACATGGTTATCGACAATATCAATCTCACCATCCCACAGGGGCAAATGGTGACGCTGCTCGGCCCTTCCGGCTGCGGCAAGACCACCATCCTGCGCCTGGTCGCCGGGCTGGAAAAACCGAGCGAAGGGCAGATTTACATCGACGGTGAAGACGTCACCCATCGCTCCATTCAGCAGCGCGATATCTGTATGGTGTTTCAGTCATATGCCCTGTTCCCGCATATGTCGCTGGGGGACAACGTCGGCTACGGTCTGAAAATGCTCGGCGTGCCGCGCGGCGACGTCAAAGCACGGGTGAAAGAGGCGCTGGCGATGGTCGATCTGGAAGGATTCGAAGACCGCTATGTCGATCAGATCTCCGGCGGCCAGCAGCAGCGCGTAGCGCTGGCGCGCGCCCTGATCCTCAAGCCGAAGGTGCTGCTGTTTGATGAGCCGTTAAGTAACCTCGACGCCAACCTGCGGCGCAGCATGCGCGACAAGATCCGCGAACTGCAAAAGCAGTTTGATATTACCTCGCTGTACGTGACCCACGATCAAAGCGAAGCCTTTGCGGTTTCCGATACCGTGCTGGTGATGAATAAGGGGCATATCATGCAGATCGGCTCGCCGCAGGATCTTTACCGCCAACCCGCATCGCGCTTTATGGCGAGCTTTATGGGCGACGCCAACCTGTTCCCGGCCGCCTTCAGCGAGGGTTTCGTCGATATTTATGGCTATCGGCTGCCGAGGCCGCCGCATTTTGCCGCCTACGGCGAGGGCAGCGTCGGCGTCCGCCCGGAGGCGATCACCCTGAGCGATCGCGGCGAGGAGAGCCAGCGCTGCACGATCCGCCACGTGGCCTATATGGGGCCGCAGTATGAGGTGACGGTAGAGTGGCACGGGCAGGAGATCTTATTGCAGGTTAACGCCACCCGTCTGCAGCCGGACGTCGGCGAGCACTATTATCTCGAAATCCATCCGTACGGGATGTTTGTGTTAGCGGATGCTGGGTGATTGATGCCGGGTAGCGCTTACCCGGCCTACGGTTCGTGCACGTTGTAGGCCGGGTAAAGCATCAGCCGCTACCCGGCGCAAACTCAACGCCGTGCGTTCAGTTCGGCAATATCCTTCGGCGTCGTGCGGCAGCAGCCGCCAATCAGTTTCGCCCCCGCCGCCAGCCACTGAGGTAAATATCCCGCCAGCGTTTCACAGGCTTCGCCGTGGTGATGCCAGGTCTTGGACTCCGGATCATAGTGCTCCCCGGAATTAGGATAAACCACCAGCGGCAGCGCCGTCAGGCTATGCAGATGCGCCAGCGCGGCGGTGGTGCTTTCCAGCGCGATACAGTTAATCCCCAGCGCCACCACCTGCGGATAGTTTGCCAGCACCCCAATCACTTCCCGCAGCGGCGTGCCGTCGCTGAGATGCTGCGCATCGCGCAGGGTAAACGAGAACCATGCCCGCGCGCGCGGATAGGCGGTCAGCAGCTCTGCCAGCGCCTTAATCTCGGCGAAGTTGGGCAAGGTTTCACAGGCCAGCAGATCGGCCCCGGCGTCGAGCAGCGCTTCAACGCGCGGACGATGAAACGCCTGAAATTCTTCATGGCTGCGGAGATAATCGCCGCGATACTCCGAGCCGTCCGCCAGGTAGGCGCCGTACGGCCCGACCGAACCGGCAACCAGCAGCGCGCCCGCCTGCGGGTTTTCCGCCAGATACGCCTCCCGCGCCTTACGGGCAAGCTCGACGCTTTTGCCGATCAGCGCTTTCGACTGCGCTTCATCCAGCCCGCGGGCGGCAAAGCCCGCCGGCGTCGCCTGATAGCTGGCGGTGATCGCCACCTGCGCACCGGCGCGGAAATAGTCGAGATGAACTTCGCGGATAAGCTCCGGATTGTCGACCAGTACTTTCGCCGACCACAGGCTGTCGGCAAGATTACAGCCGCGCCCTTCCAGCTCTGTCGCCATCGCGCCGTCCAGCAGGATAAAGGGCCTTGCGTCAAGGAGGGCGGTTAACGGATTATTCTGCGACATGTTGAGGCTCCTGGGTGAGTTTCCGTGAACGAGTCAGATAATACGCACCATAACACAGGGCCACGAACGGGATCCCGCACCACAGCGCAATCCTCTGACTCGGGTCAAACGCCAGACCCACGCAGGCCACCAGACAAAGCACAAATCCCAGCGCCGGCACTAGCGGATACCACGGCGCGCGGTAGTGCAGTTCGCTTAGCGCCTTCCCCTGCTGCAGATGGCGGCGGCGGAACATAAAGTGCGAGGCGCAGATGCTCAGCCATACCGCCACGACCGCAAAGCCGGAAATCGCCGACAGCGCGACAAATACCGTATCCGGGGCCACGACGCTGGAGAACAGCGCCAGCACGCCGCCGAGCATGCTCACCGAAATCGCCGTCAGCGGCACGCCGTTTTTGGTCAATTTGGTAAAACAGGCCGGCAGCGTGTTTTC
The DNA here is from genome assembly GCF_015601345.1 of Klebsiella sp. BDA134-6. Lineage (NCBI taxonomy): Bacteria > Pseudomonadati > Pseudomonadota > Gammaproteobacteria > Enterobacterales > Enterobacteriaceae > Klebsiella > Klebsiella sp. BDA134-6. Next base: position 1,232,894 of record NZ_CP064784.1, on the reverse strand, counting down.
ATTGGAGAGCGACCACAGCATCCGCCCGGAGGCGTAGAGGCCGGAGTTGGCCGCTGACAGAATCGCCGTCAGGATCACAAAGTTAAAGATATCCGCCGCGTAGGGGATCCCCACCTTTTCGAACACCAGCACAAACGGGCTTTTCTCTACCCCCGCCTGCTGCATCGGGATCAGCGCCGCCAGCACGAAGACGGTGCCGATAAAAAAGATAATCAGCCGGGCGATGGTGGTGCGAATGGCCACCGGAATCACTTTATGCGGATTTTCCGTTTCCCCGGCCGCAATGCCGATAAGCTCGGTGCCGGAGAAGGCGAAGTTGACCGCCACCATGGTCATCAGGATCGGCAGACCGCCGTGCGGGAACCAGCCTTCGGCGGTGATATTGCGCAGCCCCGGCGCCGGCGAGCCATCCTGCATCGGAATAATGCCGAAGATCGCCGCCCCGCCGAGAATAATAAAAGCAATAATGGTGATCACTTTCACCAGCGAGAACCAGAATTCACCTTCGGCAAAGAAGCGGGTAGAGATAACGTTGAGGGCGAAAATAACCGCGCAGAACACCACGCACCAGACCCATACCGGCACCTGCGGAAACCAGTACTGCATGCAGAACCCGGCAGCGGTGAAGCTGGAGCCAAGCGCCACGGTCCAGGTCAGCCAGTAAAGCCAGGCGACGGTATATCCCGTCGCCGGGCCAAGATAGCGCGCGGCGTAGACGTGAAACGCCCCGGTTTCCGGCATCGCCACCGAGAGTTCGCCCAGACACTGCATCACCAGCCAGACCACCAGCGCGCCAATCAGATAGGCCAGCAGCGTACCCGCCGCTCCGGTGGTGGAGATGATATAGCCGGTATTAAAGAATAACCCTGTGCCAATAACGCCACCCAGCGACAGCATGATCAGGTGGCGGGTCTTCATGGTGCGCTTAAGCTGCCCACCTTGTTGTTGTGTTGTTTGCATTTGACCTCATGGGCGTATAGACATCTAAACATCCAAGTAAGAGATTCCTTATACCGCGACCACTGCTAAATTGCAAAGCGACCTGGCGCGATGGCGTAAAAAAGATGCTGGCGCCATCGTGCACCAGCAACGCCACATTTGCGGGCAACTGCACCACGGCGGCTCTCCCGCCGGTTGCGGTCTGCCCCTTTTTTGATCCTCGTTGGCGTAAACCGCCGCGTTTATCGGTGGTATGCCCTGGCATTCTCTTTGCAACCCTCCCGATATCTTTATCTGGCGAGGCAACGAACATGACAGAGCAAACCACAACGCTAAAAAGAACGCTCGGCAGTTTCCGCTTATGGGGGATCGCCGTTGGGCTGGTTATTTCCGGAGAGTATTTTGGCTGGAGCTACGGCTGGTCCCAGGCCGGGACGCTGGGCTTTATGATCGTCGCGCTGGCCATCGCTGCGATGTACTGCGCCTTTATTTTTAGCTTTACCGAGCTGACCACCGCCATTCCGCATGCGGGCGGTCCATTTGCCTACGCCTACCGCGCCTTTGGCCCGACCGGCGGGTTTATCGCCGGCTTCGCGACCCTGATTGAATTCGTCTTCGCCCCGCCCGCCATCGCCATGGCCATCGGCGCCTACCTTAACGTGCAGTTTCCGGCGCTCGACCCCAAATGGGTGGCCTGCGGCGCCTACATCATCTTTATGACGCTGAATATTCTCGGCGTGGGCATTGCCGCCACCTTTGAGCTGGTGGTGACGTTATTAGCGATTTTCGAACTGCTGGTGTTTATGGGCGTTGTCGCGCCGGGTTTCTCCTGGAGCCACTTTACCGCTAACGGCTGGGCGGGCGCGGAGAGCTTCAGCGGCCTGGCGCTACCGGGCATGTTTGCCGCCATCCCGTTTGCTATCTGGTTTTTTCTGGCGATTGAAGGCGCATCGATGGCCGCCGAAGAGGCTAAAGATCCGCAGCGCACCATTCCCCGGGCGCTGGGCGGCGGCATCCTGACTCTGACCGTGCTGGCGATCGGCGTGATGATCTTTGCCGGCGGCGTGGGCGACTGGCGAACCCTGGCCAATATTAACGATCCGCTGCCGCAGGCGATGAAAATGGTGGTCGGCAACAGCAGCGGCTGGCTGCATATGCTGGTGTGGCTGGGGCTCTTCGGCCTGGTGGCCTCGTTCCACGGGATTATCATGGGCTACTCGCGGCAGATTTACTCGCTGGCGCGCGCGGGCTATCTCCCCGCCAACCTGGCGACGCTGAACCGCCGCACCCGCACGCCGCATCTGGCGATCCTCGCCGGGGGCGTGGTGGGCATCGCCGCCATTTTCTCCGATTCGCTGATCACCATTAGCGGGATGCCGCTGACCGCCTGTATCGTCACGATGTCGGTATTTGGCGCTATTGTTATGTATATCACCTCGATGGCGGCGCTGTTTAAACTGCGCCGCAGCGAGCCGAAGCTGATTCGACCGTTCCGCGCGCCGCTCTATCCGTGGGCGCCGGCCTTCGCCCTGGCCATGGCGGTACTCTGCCTGGTGGCGATGGTCTGGTACAACACGCTGCTGGCGCTGATTTTCGCCGCCATGATGCTCGGCGGCTACCTGTGGTTTCGCAAGACCGCAGCGGCCCGCCAGCGCGCGGCGGTGGATCCGCAGCTGCGTACGGTCTCCTGAGGAGGCGACACATGTATAAAACCACGCTATCGGGCCAGGTATGGCGCTTTGATAGTCTGAAAACCTTGATGGCGAAGGCCTCCCCAGCGCGTTCCGGCGACGCGCTGGCGGGCGTTATCGCCGGCTCCGCCGAAGAGCGGATGGCGGCCAAAATGGCGCTGGCGGAGGTTCCGCTCACCGAGATTCTCGATAATCCGCTGATTCCCTACGAGCAGGATGAGGTGACCCGCCTGATCCTCGATACCCACGACAGTCGGGGCTTCGCGGCGATTCGCCATCTGACGGTCGGCGATTTTCGCGACTGGCTGCTCGATGACGCCACCGACGAGGCAGCGCTGCGCGAGGTCGCAAGGGCTATCACCCCGGAGATGGCAGCTGCGGTCAGCAAGCTGATGCGTAACCAGGATCTGATCCTCGCCGCCAGCAAATGCCGGGTGGTGACCCGTTTTCGCAACACTATCGGCCTGCCGGGGCGCCTGAGCGTGCGCCTGCAGCCCAATCACCCGACCGATGATATGAAAGGCATCGCCGCCAGCATGCTCGACGGCCTGCTGTACGGCGCCGGGGACGCGGTGATCGGCATTAACCCGGCCAGCGACAGCCTGCCAGTGCTGGCGCAGCTAAACCATATGCTTGACGATATTATTCAGCGCTTCGCCATCCCCACTCAGTCGTGCATTTTGACCCACGTCACCAACACCCTGCAGCTGATTGAGCGCGGCGCGCCGGTGGATCTGGTGTTCCAGTCGGTGGCTGGTACCGAAGCCGCCAACAGCGGTTTCGGCATTAATCTGGCGCTGCTGCAGGAAGCGCGGGAAGCGGCGCTTAGCCTGAACCGCGGCACGCTGGGCAACAACGTAATGTATTTTGAAACCGGCCAGGGCAGCTGCCTTTCCGCCAACGCCCATCACGGCGTTGATCAGCAGACCTGCGAAGCCCGGGCCTACGCCGTCGCCCGCCATTTTGAGCCGCTGCTGGTCAATACGGTGGTGGGCTTTATCGGCCCGGAGTATCTGTACGATGGTAAGCAGATTATCCGCGCCGGGCTGGAAGATCACTTCTGCGGCAAGCTGATGGGGCTGCCCATCGGCTGCGACGTTTGCTACACCAATCACGCCGAAGCGGATCAGGACGATATGGATACCCTGCTGACGCTGCTCTGCGCGGCCGGGCTGACCTTTTTGATCGGCGTTCCGGGGGCTGACGATATTATGCTCAACTACCAAAGCACCTCGTTCCACGATGCCCTTTACGCCCGCCGACTGCTGGGCTTGCAGCATGCGCCTGAGTTCGCCGACTGGCTGACGAAGATGCAGATTATTGACCGCCACGGCGCGCTGCGTCTGACCGATGCCCGCCATCCGCTGCTTTCCGTCCTGCCGCAAGGAGAACCGGTATGAATCCTCCCGACGCCTGGAACCCGCTGCGTGAATTTACCGATGCGCGGATTGCGCTGGGGCGCAGCGGCGCCAGCCTGCCGACCCGCGAAGTGCTGAATTTCGGCCTCGCCCACGCCCGGGCGCGCGATGCGATTCACCAGCCTTTCGCCAGCGACCAGTTAGTCCAGCCGCTGGCGGAACTGGGGCTGTCGACGCTGACCGTGCGCAGCGCCGCCAGCGATCGCCATGTCTATCTGAATCGCCCGGATCTTGGGCGACAGCTGAACGAAGAGAGCCGCGCCGACCTCGCCACCAGCGGCGCGCGCCCCGCCGACCTGCTGCTGGTGATTGGCGACGGGCTGTCGTCGTACGCCGTGCAGCGCCAGGCGGTACCGCTGATTCGCGCCCTGCTGCCCTATCTGAAAACCCTCGGCCTGAGCCTGGCCCCGGTGGTGCTGGCGCACCAGTCGCGGGTCGCGCTGGGCGATGATATAGGCGAAACGCTGAAGGCCAGAGCGGTGGCGATATTGATTGGCGAACGGCCCGGGCTCTCCTCGCCGGACAGCCTCGGGGTGTATTTAACCTGGCAGCCGCATCGCCAGCGGCTGGAGTCGGAGCGCAACTGTATTTCTAATATCCGTCCGGAAGGGCTGAGCTTTGATGCCGCCGCTTTTAAGCTGGCCTGGCTACTGGAGCAGGCCTTTTTGCGGCGGCTTACCGGAGTGCGCCTGAAAGATGAAAGCGATAATCCGGCGCTGCATGGAAAAATAAAACCGTTGAGCCAGTTAAAATAATAAGTCACGCGAACAGCAGAATAGATTTTTAATATTATCGAGCGCACCTGGATATTATATTCGGGCGCGCGCTGAAATTGCGGATTTTCCAGGCCGGGTAAGGCGTCAGCCGCCACCTGGCAAAATGCGCTCACCGTACTAAAAACAGTATTTTCATCAGCCTTATGCCCTTTCCTGCAGGTAATAAGAATATTGCATGAGTAAAAACGAAACGGACGTTGTAAGGTAATTCTGCGCATTAAATATATCTCGTTATCTATTCAACATAACAGCCAATAATTCGCCGGATATCCTGGTGAATTATGTCTCAATGTTATGCAGTCATTGATGGTTAAAGATAAATAATCGACCGACGGTGAGGTAGCAATGAACAAGTTTTCCGGGAAAGCGTCTTTAATGGCCACGCTGGTTGCCGCGTGGGTCGGTGCCAGCAGCGCGCAGGCGGCTGAAATTAAAATCGGCGTGGTATTGCCACTGAGCGGCGCGCTGAGCGGCTACGGTCAGCCGTCGCAAAAAGGACTGGATATTATCCAGAGCATTACGCCGACGTTAAAAAACGGCGACACCGTGAAGCTTATCGTGATTGACGATAAGAGCGACAAGGTCGAAGCCGCTAACGCCATGCAGCGCCTGGTCTCCAGCGATAAAGTCGACGCGGTGATCGGCGAAGTCACCTCCTCCAATACCCTGGCGATGACCAAAATCGCCGACGACAGCAAAACGCCGCTGGTCTCCTCAACCGCCACCAACGACCGCGTCACCCGCAACCATCCTTACGTCAGCCGGGTCTGCTTCTCCGACAGCTTCCAGGGCGTGGTCGGCGCTAACCTCGCCTCGCGCGATCTGAAGGCCAAAACCGCCGCCATCGTTTTCGACAGCAGCAACGACTACTCCGTCGGTCTGGCGAAGGCCTTCCGCACGCAGTTCCTGAAAAATGGCGGCACCATACCTATCGAAGTTCAGGCCCCCGGCGGCAGCAAAGACTTTAAGGCCCAGCTGGCCAGCGTGAAGGCGAAGAACGTCGACATGATTTATATGCCGATTTACTACACCGAAGGGGCGCTCATCGCCGTACAGGCTAAACAGCTGGGGCTGAGCAAACCGGTGGTCGGCGGCGACGGACTGGCGGCGGATCAGGTCTTTTTTGACGTCGGTAAAGACGCGGTCAACGGCTATATGACCACCGACTACTACTCACCTAACGCCAAAGAGCAAACGCCAGCGGGCGAGGTGTTTATTAAAGCCTGGGAAGCCAAATACCAGCAGCCGACCCACACCTGGGGCGCGATGGCGGCGGACGCCTATAACGTCATTATCAACGCCATGAACCAGTGCAGCGACCCGCACGACCGGGTTTGCGTTAACGAAAAAATTCGCGCCACTAAGGACTTCCAGGGCGTGACCGGTACGCTGACGTTACAAAACGGCGACGCTATCCGCAGCGCGGTCATCAACGAAGTGAAGGATGGCAAGCTGGCGTTTCGTACCGTGGTTAATCCTTAACCCCGTCATACTTCAAGTTGCATGTGCGCTGGCTGTGTTACTCGGCTCATCCATGAGCCTCGCCCCTACGGGGCCAGCGCAAGCACTGTTCAAAACGGTTAACCGTTTTGTCCTGCAACTCGAATTATTTAGGGAAAATAAGAGAGATATCAGATGGATGGTGCCATTTTTCTCCAGCAAGTGGTCAATGGAATGAGCCTTGGGGGCATGTACGCCCTGATTGCCATCGGTTATACGATGGTTTATGGGGTGCTGCGCCTGATCAACTTCGCCCATGCGGACGTGATGATGGTCGGGGCGTTTACCACCCTGTTTTTGTTTTCTTCCATTGGGCTACCCTTCGGGGTAGCCGTTTTCCTGACCCTCGCGCTGTGCGGCCTGTTCGGGATGCTGATCGACCGGGTGGCCTATCGCCCGCTGCGCCAGGCCTCCAAAATCTCAATGCTGATCACCGCCATCGGCGTCAGCTTTTTCCTCGAAAACCTGTTCAACGTGCTGTTTGGCGGCAGCTCGCGTTTCTTTTCCGCACCGGACTTTTTCAACAACACCCGCGCCTTTGGCGACGTGATTATCACCAACGTGGCGTGGATCGTGCCGCTGATCACCGTCCTGCTGCTGCTGGCGATCCTCTGGCTGCTGTACCGTACCCGCTACGGGATGGCGATACGCGCGGTGGCCTTCGACGTCAATACCGTGCGCCTGATGGGCATCGACGCCAACCGCATTATCTCGTTGGTGTTCGCCCTCGGCAGCAGCCTCGCGGCGCTGGGCGGGGTGTTCTACTCCATCAGCTACCCCACCATCGATCCGCTGATGGGGGTGCTGATTGGCCTGAAGGCGTTCGCCGCCGCAGTACTCGGCGGGATCGGCAGCGTCACCGGCGCGGTGCTCGGCGGCTTTATCCTCGGCTTTACCGAAGTGGTGGCGGTCGCCCTCTTTCCCGAGCTGGGCGGCTACAAAGACGCCTTTGCCTTTATGTTCTTGATTCTGGTCCTCTTGTTCCGCCCGGTTGGCATTATGGGCGATGAACGTCTGGAAAGGAGCCGTTTCTGATGCTCAACGCTACGACTACCGCCGGGGCGCAGCTGCGCAACCTGGTCATTATTGTTCTCTGCATCGCGCTGCTGGCCGGGATCAACGTCGTCTTCAACGACTACATTATTCGCGTCATCAGTACCATTTTTGTCTTTATGATCCTCGCGGTCAGCTACAACCTGATCAACGGCGTGACCGGGCAGCTGTCGCTGGAGCCCAACGGCTTTGTGGCGGTCGGCGCTTACGTCACCGCCCTGCTGATCCTCTCCAGCGACAGTAAGCTGGATATGTTTGAGATGGCCGCGCCCAGCCCGTGGATCCTCGTGCTGCACGCCGGTTTCCTGCCCGCCTTGCTGATCAGCGGCCTGTGCGCGGCAGCGCTGGCGGTGTGCCTGGCCCTGCCGGTCTTCCGCGTGCGCGGCGACTACCTGGCGATTGTGACCCTCGGCTTCGGCTTTATCATTAAAATCCTCGCTATCAACAACCCGCAGATCACCAACGGCGCGATTGGCCTCAACGACATCCCGCAACAGCCGCATCTGCTGTTCTGGTGCGGGCTGTTCGCCCTGCTGGCGACCGGGATGATTCTGCAGCTGGTGTGGTCGAAGTACGGGCGAATGATGAAAGCGGTGCGCGACGACGAAGACGCAGCCATCGCCATGGGGGTGAACACGTTTCGCATTAAAACCTGCGCCTTCGCCACCAGCGCCTTCTTCGAAGGGATCGGCGGCGGCCTGCTGGCCTCGCTGTTGACCACCATTTCGCCGGGCCTGTTCGACTTTATGCTCACCTTTCAGCTGCTGATTATTATCGTGCTCGGCGGCCTGGGCAGCACCACCGGCGCGTTGCTCGGTACCGTGCTGGTGGTCGGCAGCGGCGAGTGGCTGCGCTTTCTCGACCAGCCGCTCCAGTTCTTCGGTCACGATCTCGGCGCGTATCCGGGCCTGCGGATGGTGGTGTTCTCGCTGCTGCTGCTGATCATCATGCTGTTCGCTCGCGAAGGTCTGCTGGGCAAAAAAGAGATTTGGCAAGTGGGAAAAAGAGGTCGCGGCTATGGCGCAAAATAAGGTCATTTTAGAGGTACAGGACGTGACCATGCAGTTCGGCGGCCTGCGGGCCATCGACAGCGTCAGTTTCCACGTCGACGAGGCGGAAATTTTTGGTCTGATTGGCCCGAACGGCGCGGGTAAAACCACCATGTTTAACGTGATTACCGCCAACTATAAACCGACCAGCGGCAGCGTGACCCTGGCGGGAAAATCGCTAAAAGGGCTGAAGCCGAACCGGGTGGTCAACGCCGGGATCGCCCGCACCTTTCAGAACATCCGCCTGTTTAACTCAATGACGGTATTAGAAAACGTGATGGTCGGCCTCGACAGCGCCAGCCGCTACTCGTTGCTGGAAGCAGCGCTGCATATTGGCCGCTATTTTCCCGCCGAGCGGGCGGCAAAGGCCAAAGCGATGGCGATTCTGGACGACATCGGCATCGCCCATTTCGCCGACGTGCAGGCCACCAACCTCAGCTACGGCAACCAACGTAAGGTGGAGATCGCCCGCGCGCTGGCGACGTCGCCAAAATTACTGCTGCTCGACGAACCCGCCGCCGGAATGAACCCGAAAGAAACGGAAGATCTGGCGGATCTGATCTTCCGTATGCGTGACGACTACCAGCTCAGCGTGCTGTTGATTGAGCACGACATGCCGTTCGTTAACAAGCTGTGCGAGCGGGTGATGGTGCTGGAGTACGGCAAACCGCTGTTTAGCGGCCTGATGTCCGAAGCCATTCAGGATCCGGACGTCATTTCCGCCTACCTGGGGGACGTTCGTTATGCTTAGCGCGCGCGAGTTAAAAGTATTTTACGGCGTGATTCAGGGGCTGAAAGGGGTGGATATTGATATTCACGACCGGGAGATCGTGACCTTAATCGGCAGCAACGGCGCGGGAAAAACCTCCACCCTCAACGGGATCGTCAACCTGGTGCGCTCTACCGGGCGGGTCAATTTTCTCAACGAGGATATTTCCCGCAGCCAGACGCACCAGATTGTGCGTAAGGGGTTGGCGCTGGTGCCCGAGGGGCGACGCATCTTCACCAATCTGACCATCGAAGAAAACCTGCGCATGGGGGCCTACAACAATCTCGCCGGCTTTCCCCGCCTGCGCGATCGCATGTACAGTCTGTTTCCCCGGCTGAAAGAACGGCGTACCCAGATGGCGGGGACCATGAGCGGCGGCGAGCAGCAGATGCTGGCCATCGCCAGAGCGTTGATGAGCGAGCCGGTACTGCTGATGCTCGATGAACCAAGCCTCGGGCTGGCGCCGAAAATTGTCGGTGAGCTGTTCGCGACGATTAAGCAGCTCCGGGAGGAGAATATTACCGTGCTGCTGGTGGAGCAAAACGCCACAGCGGCGTTGACCATCGCCGATCGCGCCTATGTGCTGGAAAATGGGAAGATTATGCTCTCTGGTCCGGCGGCGGAGGTGCTGGCGAATCCGGAGATTAAGCGGATGTATCTTGGAGGATAAAGCTGTTCAGGGCTGCGGCATCGCTTCCTGCGTCGCCGCAACCGCAAACAGCCTCGCGCTACACAAAGCACACCTCGTTCCAGTAGGCTTCACGCGTCCTGCGCCGCTCAGTATGTTTTATCATGGCGAAACCACCTTGTTTCTACGTTGCCAAGTTCAATTCCATAGAGACTGGCGACCGGTAATATTGCCTCCATAATGCGTTGGGTATCCTGCTGCCCGGCTTCTCCGCCAGATCCAGATAAAGAAGCCAGCCAGCCCGTTATGCGTTGCCACAGCGCCACTTTCATTTTTCTCCTCCGTCGGGAAGCATTTTTGCCTGGGTCTATTTCAACCACAGTTGACGACGGACGGGAAATATCAATTCCGGATTTGTAATTCTGTGGGATGCATATTGCGGCCTTTCCCGGATTGCGACGCAAACGTCTTATCCGGGCTACACGACCCCAGACGACTGAGGCCCCGTAGCCCAACCAAGCGCAGCGCAGGCTGGGAAGGACCCGCAGCGTTTGCCGGAGCCTGATTTGTAATTCTGTGCGCAAGGGTTCCGTTCACTCTCAATCCGCAGAAAATGCCTCACCGTTACCCGTGAACGGGTAAACAATATCCACAATTTTGTTAAGTTCTTTTTCGTTATAGATAAGAACTTTTTCTTCTTTGCCGCCGACGGGCGATTTGTGGGAGCGTGATAAACACAAAACAAAACAGGGATTCAGGGGAATAACCATGCGCATTGCAAAAACAAAAATCGCGCTGGCGCTGGGCATGCTGGTGCTCGCCGCGCAGGCTCAGGCCGATCAATTAGCCGATATCAAAGCCGCCGGCGTGGTCAAAGTCGCCACCTTCGACGCCAACCCGCCGTTCGGCTCGGTAGACCCGAAAACGCATAAAATCGTCGGCTACGACGTGGACTTCGCCGAAGCGCTGGCGAAATCTCTCGGCGTTAAGCTGGAGCTGGTCGCCACCAACCCGGCCAACCGTATTCCGCTGCTGCAGTCCGGTAAGGCCGACCTGATCGTCGCCGATATCACCATCACCCCGGAGCGCGCCCAGGTGATTGATTTCTCAACGCCTTACTTCGTGACCGGCCAGCAGTTCCTCGTCCCGGCGAAGTCCCCGGATAAGCTTGATGATTACAGCAAAGCGCGCATCGGCGCGGTAAAAGGCACCACCGGCGAACAGGCGCTGCATCAGCGTTTCCCGCAATCGCGCGTACTCTCCTATGACGACATTCCGCTGGCGCTGACCGCCCTGCGCAACGGCAACGTGCAGGCCATTACTCAGGACAGCACCATCCTCGCTGGACTGCTGGCGGAAGCGCCGGACAAGGCCAACTTCAAAATCATCCCCGATCTGCTGAGCAAAGAAGAGATTGGCGTCGGCGTGAAGAAAGGCGAACCGGCCCTGCTGAAAGCGGTAAATGACGAGCTGGTTAAGCTGGAAAAATCCGGTGAAGCGGCAAAAATTTACGACGTCTGGTTTGGCCTGAGCACCAAAACCCCGCAGCCGCGCGCCTTTACTATCGAAGCTAAATAAGCAGAAAAAAGATTATGTTATCGGCTCTATTTTCACGCTCCGCGGCATCGTCCGCGGATTTTTCGCATCTGCAGCGCGCCAGCATTGAGTTCCGCGATGTCGCCAAAAGCTACGGCGATCATCGGGTGCTGAACGGCGTAAATTTACAGGTTGAACCCGGCGAAGTGGTGGCGATCCTCGGTCCTTCGGGCTCGGGTAAATCAACCCTGATCCGCCTGATCAACCAGCTGGAGTCCCTCAGCGGCGGCGAGATTTTGATCGACGGCAAACCGACGCGCCAGCTTACCGGCAGCGCCCTGCGCCAACTGCGCAGCCGGGTCGGCTTCGTCTTTCAGCAGTTTAATCTCTACGCCCACCTGACGGCGCAGGAGAATATCACCCTCGCGCTGGAACGCGTCCACGGCTGGGGCAAAAGCGCCGCCCGCGAGCGCTCGCTGGCGCTGCTCAGCCAGGTTGGCCTCGCGGATAAAGCCGGGCAGATGCCGGCCCAGCTCTCCGGCGGCCAGCAGCAGCGGGTGGCAATCGCCCGCGCCCTCGCCTCCTCGCCGCAGATTATTCTATTTGATGAACCTACGTCGGCGCTGGACCCGGAGATGATCGGCGAAGTGCTGCAGGTGATGAAAACCCTGGCCCACAGCGGGATCACCATGGTGGTAGTGACCCACGAAATGCAGTTCGCCCGCGAAATTGCCGATCGGGTGGTGTTTATCGACGGCGGCGATATTCTCGAAGTCGCGCCGCCGGCCGAGTTTTTCGCCCGACCGCAGCACGCCCGCACCCGCCGTTTCCTGCAGAAGGTGCTCGACCCGCTGCACCAGGAGAGTGAGGCGTGATCCCGCATCTTGACTGGCATGGCGTGCTGAGCGGACAGCCGCTGCAATGGATAATCTCCGGCTTTCTCACCACCGTCTGGGTCAGCGTCGCCGGGATGATTCTGGCGACCGTGCTGGCTATCCTGCTGCTGGCGCTGCGTCTCGGGGGCGGCCGGCCCGGACGCTGGCTGGTGGCGGCCTGGGTATCGCTGTTCCGCAATACGCCGCTGCTGGTGCAACTGCTGTTCTGGTATTTTGCCGCCTGGAATCTGCTGCCGCTGGGGGCGCGCGATTTTATTAACGACGACCACAGCTGGTCGATTCTGCCGGGCAACGTCTGGTGGCTAACGCCGGAGTTTCTCTGCTCCATGTGGGGGCTTGGGGTCTTTACTTCGGCGTTTCTGATCGAAGAGATCGCTTCCGGGTTGCGCGCCGTTAGCCACGGTCAGCGGGAAGCGGCGCTGTCGCAGGGGTTTACCCCCTGGCAGGAGTTGCGCCACATTCTGCTGCCGCAGGGGCTGGCAAACGCCTGGCAGCCGATTATCGGCCAGTATTTGAATCTGATGAAGCTCTCTTCGCTGGCGAGCGGCATCGGCTTTGCCGAACTCACCTATCAGGTGCGGCAAATTGAGAGTTACAACGCGCATGCGCTGGAGGCCTTTGCCATCGGCACCGCGCTGTATCTGGCGCTTGGCGTGGTGATGGGCGTGGCGCTGACGCGTCTCGGCCCGGGAAAAAATCAGCAAAGGAGAGCCGGGTATGAACGCTAATCTGGCGGTGATTGTCGATAACCTCGACTATCTGCTGTGGGGACGACTGGCGGACGGTATTCCCGGCGGCGTGGTGTTAACGCTGCTGATGGCTATCGGCGCCGCCGCGCTGGCGCTGCCCGGCGGGGTGCTGTTGGCGGGTATCGCCTGGCGCTACGGCGGCATCGTGCGGCGATTATTATTTCTGTGGGCGGAGATTATTCGCGGCATCCCGCTGATTTTCGTGATTTTCTGGCTGTGGTATCTGCTACCCATGCTCACCGGCAGCGATCTACCGGGCGCTGTCACCGTCACGGTGGCGCTGGCGTGGTTTACCGCCGCGTCGGTGATGCACTCGGTGCTGGCGGGCCTGCAATCGCTGCCCCGCGGGCAGTACGAAGCGGCGCTGACCCAGGGTTTTGCCCCCGGACAGACGCTGCGCCTGATTCTGCTGCCGCAGGCTCTGCGCAACGTTCAGCCGTCGCTGGTTGGGATATTTATCGGCCTGCTCAAAGACACCTCGCTGGCGTTTATCGTCAACGTGCCTGAACTGACCACCGTCGCCGGACAGGTGAATAACCGGGTGCAGATTTACCCACTGGCGATTTTTGTCTTTACCGGCGCGGTTTATTATTTGCTGTGCTGCGGCCTGAGCCTGCTGGCGAATCGCCGGTATGCCGGGCGCGCGGCTTAGCGACGAAGTGCGAAAAAAGCTGCCCGGTTACTTCACCGGGCAGTCTTTGGTCATTTTAATAAATTTATCGTTATAGATGATGTAGTGGTTCCCCGGTTGGCGCAGCGTGGCCTGGCGGACAACGTCCCCCGGCCGTAAATACCATGCGTCTCCTTCCTCTTCCGTCGTATCACAGCCGGGCTTAATCAGCAGCTTAAACCAGGTATTCCCGGTATTGCTGACGGTACCCGCCGCACGATCGTAGGCCCATTTAAACTGTACCTGGCGCGGGCGTACTACCAGGATTGTGTCCACTACCACCACTGGATCCATACTCACTTCCGTCCCGCTTTGATTACGCATCACGTAATTGCGGGTGGGTATTTCACGAAAGGAGACCCGGTAATAGCGCTCACGGTTATCTTTCGGGCCGTGGTAGTAAAACTTAAAATATTCGCTCTCCCCCGCCTGAAGGGTCAGCTGGCGCGGGGCAAACAGCAGCTCGCCGTCCGCCGGACGGGAGCGCACCTCTTTGCCGCCGGGACGGTCAATAGCGACAATAGAGACCCGATACAAGCGGGCGCTTTTATTGTTATTAATGACCCGTTTAGACGCGAAATTATCTTCCGCCGCCAGCGAGAAAGTTAAATTACCGACCGAGATGGCCTGTGCCGCGGTCGCCAATCCGAGCGACAGCAGACAGATAAGCATCCGCAGCAAATTAGTTAATGTTACGCCACGTCGCCTGAACATGAATTTCTCCTGAAGCACTCACTTCACCAAACCAGCCGTTATCTTCCACCGTGCGCAACGATATCGGGTTATCCATCGGAATGGAAAACTTCACCGTCGTTTTGTCCATCTGTCCCACGTCGCCGGAAATATCCGTCCACGGCGTGGTTAACCACAGGGCATCGGTCATATCGCGCCAGGTATCATCACATCCGGCGTCATACGTTTTGATAGCCCCTGTCTGGGTGGTAAACGCCAGCGTCGCCGGGAACGGCACTCTCGACGTACCGTCCGGTGAAGTGAAAATACAGTATGAACGTCCGCCGATCGCCTGCGTTGGCCCGGTCACTTTAATGAGCACTTCATCGGCGGCGGTTTTGCCGCTGGTGGTGACAATATAGCCAAAGTCCAGCGACGGCTCGCCGGTGCCCACGTAGCCCTCGCGCGTCGGCGTTGCGATATACTCATCGGAAATAATGCTGATGCTGAAGTCGCGCGGTTTAATAATCAGCGTGTTGGACGTGGAAAACTCATACCAGCCTGACTCCGGCGAGGTGGTGTTATAGAAACGGAAATTAAACAGGTCTTTGGTATTCACATCGCTAATGCCCAGCGTGACCATCTGCTTAAAGAAGTTACTGGAGAAAAATACATAAACCGAGTCAGATGATTTCATCTCATTAAACGTGTAGTACTGAGAGATGCCGCTCACCGGTTTCCATGAATTCCCATTCAGGCTGAACTGCATATCGTAGCTTCCGACCGCGGAGGCCAGCGCCGAGTTGCTGATCGCCGGAAAAATATGAATTGAGGTATTACTCAGGCCATTATGCTGCAAATTGTAGTTCACCATTTTGCAGCTCAGACCGGAACGGGGGCCAATCGTCTGCGTACGGCAGTCGGCGTTGCCTTCGCCCAGCGTCGGAACCCCGTCGCTGTTGATAAACACTTCTGCCAGCGCATGGGTGTTAATCAGCTTCAGGTTTGCCGCTTTGGTATGGGTGACTTTACGTACATACCAGCTACCTGAAGCCTGATCTTTGCAACGCGCGCCGCTGGTAGCGTCATAGTTAACAGAAGTTTGACAGGAGTTAATGGTCATTGAGAAGCTGCTGCCCACCGACATCTGCTGCAGATACTGGTAGAAAGCATCGGACATCATGCCATGCATCCACTTTTGCCCGCCGCTGGTTACCGTCGCGCCATAGAAACCGCTGGCGTCGGTAGTTTGCGGCTGAATCAGGCTGGTGGCCATATCGCAGCCCGCATACCAGTTGATACAGCGCAGCCCCTGTAACGGATGAGATGTGGGGGAGTTATCAAACCACATATCAAACTTCCAGTTGGCAATCAGACCGGTATTATAGCCGTTATCGATGTATCCCAGACTCTGCTGATAAATAGTGCCCGAGCCGTTATATTTCAGCCCCGTCCAGCGGTTGGCCCCGGTCATTCGCGGGTCCAGCGCCCCACCGGGGGTGACGAAGAAGTTATCATCCGAGTTGTTTTCGACAAACACAAACTGCATGGCCGCCGCATCCGGCCAGGTGGTTTTGGTGACCGCTGCGTTGACCCGCGTCACGCTCAGCGATGCCGTGAACATCACTAAACATGCCAGCCATTTAGCTTTCATTACCTTCTCCTGTCTGCTGCGTGCGGGCATAAGTGGAGAGGCCGCTACAGACCACATCGCCCACCCACACCGCGCCGCGCGCCTGGCTCAGCTCCAGCGCCACTTCGCAGCTCTGGTTTTTACCGTAACTGAAATCGATGGTGGGATATTTTTTATCCACGTCCATCACAAACTCACCGTTCTCATCGGTGCGGGTACGACCGATATGGTTATTAATGCGCGCGTTGGCCAGCAGCGTGCCGTCTTCCGCGCGGATACGCCCGGAGACCGTCACCATCTGCTTCACTTCCGGCTCAATCACCGCCACGTTGCCCGGATAAAGGGTCAGCTGGCTCTTACGCCCGGTCACGATGTCGTAGCTGTCGAGCGAGTTTTTACTGTTCTGCAGCTCCACTTCATAGCGGCTGTACGGCGACAGCGGCAGGTAATTACGGTTGCCGGAGAGCTGAACAATACGGCCGTTCACCTTAGCGCTCAGCTTGCCGTCATCCTCAAGGCCGGTTTTGAAAATCACCCCGGCGTTGCCGTCGGTGCGGCCGCTGGCGGCGATATTTTTCCCCTGCCAGCCCACGCTGCCGTTGGCGGTCAGGTTGGTGTTCACATAGCCATCCACGCCGCTGTTCACATTCAGCGTGCCGGTGGAGTAGCGGGTATCAAATTGAGCATACGCGCCGCCGCTGAGGGTTTTATCATCACCTGTGTCGCCGGAAATCGCCCGCGAAACGTTGGCGCCGATGGTACGGATGGTGCCTTCATCAAACTGTTTACGCGCCAACAGGTTGGCCATGGTGTAGCCATTCTGGTGCGTCATCCCGGCGCTGAACCAGTTGCCGAGCGGCAACGAGAAATCGAGCGCAATATATTTCCCGGTGCTGGCGCTGCTGTCGCCGTTATTAAAGCGCTGTAGGCCCGCGCGCAGGCCCAGCGATCCCCATGAGCCGGTGTAAAGCGTCTGGTAGTAATCCGCCGTGTAGTAGTGGCTGTCATAGCGGCGGTCGTCGTTATAGCTGATGCTGAAGGTACCCAGCTTTGACCAGAGTGAATTGAGGTTCAGCGTGCCGCCGATAGCCCGGTTGTCGGCATTACTGCGCCGTATCCGGTCGCCAATCTGCGTTTTTTCCTGGTTGACCCACACCGAACTAAAGCCGCCGGGCAGCGTGGCGCTGATACTGCCGATGCTGCTCCAGGAGCTGTCGCTGGCCAGCATATTCTGCAGGTTCACGTTAATGGACTCGGTGATCGGCAGGGTCAGGCGCGTCTCGGCGACGGCGTTGTTATCGTAACCGTAGCCGGTCGCCGCCCAGCTTAAGGTGCTGAGCGACCCGGAGGCCGATGCGCCCGCCAGCCAGCTGTCTTTTGCCGGCAGCGTCTTTTTACCGCTTTCGGACCAGCGGTCCATATGGAAGCTACCGCCCCAGAACTGCCAGGCCAGCGGCGCGCCGGCGCCGCGTCCGCGGCTGAACAATTTATTGACCCGCTGGGTACGCTTGCTGACCACCCGGCCGTTCACAATCACTTCAACATCGACATCATAAATCCCATAAGGCAGGCCGCGGGTGTCCACTTCGTGGTTACCCATGGCAAAGTTCTGCACGCTCATCAGGCGCCCGTCGCGGGTCAGATGGACCTCCCCGGCGGCGGGTAAAAAGGCGACCACCGGCGTGGCCGACTGGCTGTTATCAAATACCGTCGAACTGGCCTGGTTGCCCCAGGAAGCGCCGTAAATTTTCCCTGCCGAAACGGCGGTCATTGGGCCAAGGGACTGTAGATTCCAGGTATCCAGCATCCCGCCCGCAAAACGGTGACCGGCAAAGTCGCGCTCATACATCGCTTTATAGACTTCGCTGTCCTGATTGCCGGAGCCAATACCGTACAGCGAGCCGTCGAGCACCACGTGGTGCTCGCGCAGCGCGGTGACGTTGTTCAACGACAGATAGCTGGAGGTATTATTGCCGCCGTTACGCATCTGGTTGTTATAGACCCCGAGGTTATAGTTCATCGTGCTGCTGAGGGTATTGACGCTGGACTGACCGATATCTTCGCTGCGCGAGCGGAGTACCGTACCCAGCGCCTCTTTTTTCACCACCAGCTGCAGCAGCAGCTGGCGCAGGCTGAGCTGTAGCTGCGCATCATCTGTGAGGCTAATGTTGAGTTCTTTGCTGAAAGCTTCATTGGCCAGCGCGGTGAGCTGTTTGCGGGTCTGATCGCTGACGGTGGCGTTATTATCGTTTTCTTCCAGCTGAATTTGCCGTACGCGCAACACGCCGTTATCCAGCCAGATAAAGGCATTGCCGATCCGCTGATCGTCCTGGGTGCCGGTGCTGCCTTCAAGGTGAATAAACAGAGGAATGCTCATTCCGTCCTGCAGCGCCTGGCTGAAGGCCTGGGGGATAATCACGCCGCCGATTTGCTGTACTTTGTCGGAGGCGGCAGTGACGCTAAATGGAACCAGCAAAATGACCATGCCGGAGGCAAAGAGTGTTTTTAATCCTGGAGCGATCCCTGGTTGAGCCATGATGTTGATCCGTCATAAGAAATGTCTATTTCACGGGAACAAACTGCTCGCCCTGCCAGAGCGCAACCCGTCCTTTTTTGTCCGCAACGTTCACGCGCGTGAAGCGACGCTCTTTACCCGGCATCAGGAAGTAATTTTCCTTGCACTCTTTACCGTCAGCCGGCTTCAGACACGGGCCGTAGGCAAGAATGCGCAACGTCGCATTACCGGTATTGACCAGCGTGCCGTTGGCGTACTGATAGCGAAAGTTTGCTTTCCTTGGCGCCACCACCAGGATAGTGCCGATGCGTGCCGAGGCGGTGGCGACCGCGCTGCGGGTCGAGCCATTGCGCTGGGCATCGCTGAGCGCCTGATCGAACCAGACGATGCGGTAATAGCGCTCTTTATCATCCGCCGGGCCTTTGTAGAAAAAGCGGATCACGTCGCTGGCCTTCGCGGGCAGCAGCAGACTAGCCGGGGTCAGTAAAATCTCGTCCTGCTTATCCATCGGGATCACCTTACCGCCATCCAGCGGCGAAGAGAGGCGTTCCATATGGATGTTGATTAAGCGACCGCTGTCGGTCGTGTTCTTGATCTCTTTACTCAGCGTGCTGCTTTCGCTGTTCATAAATGAAGAGATATCGCCCACATCCAGCGCCAGGGCTGGCGTCATTGTGCTGAGCAACAGGCTGATGGCCAGAATGTGTTTTTTCATATGAATTCAGTCCGTGAAATAAGGCAGGGGGACGTTCCCCCTGCCTTGTGCTACGAGAGGATCAGCTGGTCCAGGTCGCGTCGAACTGTACGCTGACGTCACCGCTCCAGATACCTTCCGGCAGGGCGCTGTAGTCAGTGACAGCCGTAGAACCATTGGTGGTGCCGCTGATGATGGAGAACGTGAAACCGTCCTGCGCGGTGGTGCGGCCAGCGGTGTTATAGCCGTTAGACAGCGCGCTGAGGTTGCCGCCCAGGGTGCCCGCAGCGGTGTCGATCATGGTGGTGTCAGCCGTTTTTTCGACCGCAACGCCGTTGTAGTCAACGCCCACGCTCAGGGTTGAACCAGAGGTATCCAACTGAGTCAGAGTGTTCGTGATCAGACGAGAAGTCAGTTTGAATGAGGTCGCGGTGGTGTCACCTTCGATAGCCACATCAAACAGGCCTTTCTGTGAGTTAAAGCCTTTAATCCCTTCGGCATACTGGAAAGCCAGGCTGCCCAGCGGAGTCACCACCAGCTTGCTGGTAGTGTCTTTTTTGGCGGTTGCGGACCAGGTAGCGACTGCCTGAGCAGTAACGTCAGCTGCCTGAGCGACACCCATACCGGCAAACGCGGTTACCAGAGCAATTGCAAGAACCTTTTTTTTCATAGCTTTTTCATCCTGAGTTTATTAAGGGACCTGATGTCCCACGTCTGTGTGCATTTCCCGCCATAATTCAGGCCGCATAATATTTATTGCGGCACAAATTATTTTGGGGTTACGACCTGGTGCACAATTTTAAAAATTACGTCCATTACTAATTACAGCGCGAGCTTATATATCTTTGAATACAGTTTTGCCTCGGCATTTCGCCGATGGGTATAAACCGTTTTCACACTACAATTTTCAATTTTGGCGATAGATTTTGGATGCATTCCCTGCGCCGTCATACGAATTATCTGCATTTCCCTGTTGGTAATTTTGTCTTTCTTTATATCTTTGCGTAGAAAACGACCATTAATAACGTATGCCAGCTCCTGACGAATATCTTTCGCTAAGTCGACATAAACTACGCCCCGAATAGAGCCATTGTAATACCAATAATTGGCCAACGCTTCCGAGCGCCTTGCGGCAATTAATACGATCTGTTTTCCTTTCATTTCAGCCAGCCACTCATTATCGCGGCGGATAAAATAGTTCAGCGAACTGGCGCTAAGATTAATAAATACAAATTCCCGGCGTACCTTTTCAAGTGACAGGTAAATTAAGTTATCGATATCAATAATTAGCTCAGCGAGTCCTTTAAGAAAATAACTGTCATGCGCTGGCCAGATGCACTGATCCAAAGAATATTTATAATCCATATAAAGTTAAACCCCATAGTCCTGGAAATCTTGAACGTATCACAACACTGCTGATAGCCCAGGCCTGCAAAGTCTAAGTCAGCAAATTCCCTCTTTAATATATCTAACCTAAAACTCAAAATAGTATTGCTTGAGACAAAGAACGCTAAATGACTTGCTTGTTTCTTGTGTTATCAAATTTAGGATTTTTCTCCATGTGTGTCAATAAGTGCTCAGAGTGCTAATTACCGAACAGGTCAATTTAAGCCAAAACAATAAAAATAAGAATATTGAGTTAAACACAAAAAGCATTTATTTTCATATGGTTATTAGCATTGCGTACGGGGATTCTTAAGTGAATATTATATGTTCCAGGATCTTAGCCATTACTGGTTAAGACTATTCTTAACGAGGGTTTCATTCGGAAATGCAAAAAAGTCGAACAAATTCAAAAAATAAGAACATAATACCAATAAACAACACAAAATCAGTGGTTAATTCCATTAACTAGCGTAAATAATGAAATTACACTCCGCACAAAAGGCCTGGTCGCCGACTAAAAATTTATCGAGGCCAATCGTAATCAAGCACGAAAAGATTAACTATTCGGTAAAACCGACTCAGAAAGAAGCCAGGCACGAACATCCTGAATGATGCCTTTGCGCCCGAGGCGGTAAATTTCCCCTGCAAATATCGCATACACCGCATTATATTTATCAGAGGAAATACGTATCATTATTAATCTCATTGCCAAAGCGTATTAAAGGTAGCAGACCCTGACCGGATTCCCGCTTGTGGATACAAAAGTGTGACCGCTGTCGGACTTTTTCGCCACCCGCTACCTCAAATCTTGCGTCCGTTCACTATTTGTTCGTCTTACTGTCATCCGACAGTCATATAAAACACCATTAATAGTGCCCAGTTGACTGACGAACCTGGACGCATTTATGAACAGTTCTCTGGCTGCGGTTGCAGAAACCGATTTTCAACCGTTTACGCCCCCCTATACCGACCGGCAGCGCAAGGTCCTGAGCGTACGTAACCTGAGCAAATCCTGGAACGCGCAGCAAACCGTTCTGGATAGCATCAGTTTCGATCTTCATGCGGGCGAACTGGTTGGCGTGATTGGCCGTTCCGGCGCCGGTAAATCGACGCTTCTGCACCTGCTGAACGGCACCCATAGCGCCAGCGGCGGCGAGATCCTGAGCTTCCCGGAAGTGGGGACGCCGCAGGACGTATCAAAGCTGTCAGGCCGCGCGTTAAACGCCTGGCGCAGCCAGTGCGGCATGATCTTTCAGGATTTCTGCCTGGTCCCGCGCCTCGACGTTTTGACCAACGTGCTGCTGGGGCGCCTGAGCCAGACCTCAACCCTGAAATCCTTATTCAAAGTCTTCCCCGACGCCGACCGCGCCCGCGCGATCTCTCTGCTGGAGTGGATGAATATGCTGCCGCAAGCGCTACAGCGGGCGGAAAACCTCTCCGGCGGCCAGATGCAGCGCGTGGCCATTTGCCGGGCATTAATGCAAAACCCCGGTATTTTACTGGCCGATGAACCAGTCGCGTCTCTTGACCCGAAAAATACGCAGCGAATTATGAATGTCCTGCGCGAAATTAGCGAACAGGGCATCAGCGTGATGGTAAACCTGCATTCGGTGGAGCTGGTGCGTGAATATTGCACGCGGGTTATCGGCGTGGCCAAGGGCAAGATTATTTTTGACGACCATCCCGCACAGCTGAATCAGGAAATTCTGCACCAGCTGTACGGCGATGAAATTAGCCAATTGCATTAAATTTCACTCACACGGGCAAAATAATGAAAAAGTACATCACTGGCGCAGTTCGTTTATCCGCAGCGGTTGCAGGCATTATGATGGCGTGGCAGGCAGGCGCTGCTGAACAGCCGAAGGAATTAAATCTGGGCATCCTTGGCGGCCAAAACGCAACGCAGCAAATTGGTGATAACCAGTGCGTTAAACAGTTCCTCGATAAAGAACTGAACGTCGATACGAAGTTGCGTAACTCTTCCGACTACTCCGGTGTAATTCAGGGATTGCTGGGCGGAAAAGTTGACGTCGTATTAAGCATGTCGCCGTCATCATACGCTTCGGTTTATATTAACAATCCTAAGGCCGTCGATATTGTCGGGATTGCCGTAGATGATAAAGACCAGTCCCGCGGCTATCACTCGGTGGTGATTGTCAAAGCCGACAGTCCGTATAAAAAGTTAGAAGATCTGAAGGGCAAAGCCTTTGGCTTCGCCGACCCGGACTCCACTTCCGGCTTTTTAATTCCGAACCACGCTTTTAAACAGCAGTTCGGCGGCACCTCGGATAACAAATACAATAACTTCTTCTCCAGCGTGACCTTCTCCGGCGGTCACGAGCAGGACATTCTGGGGGTGCTGAACGGCCAGTTTGCCGGCGCGGTGACCTGGACCTCCATGGTCGGCGACTATAACAGCGGCTACAGCGTCGGCGCCTTTAACCGCCTGATTCGCATGGATCACCCGGATTTGATGAAGCAAATTCGCATTATCTGGCAATCGCCGCTGATCCCGAACGGTCCGATCCTCGTCAGCAATGCCCTGCCGGCGGACTTTAAGGCCAAAGTCGTTACCGCGATTAAAAAGCTCGATACTGACGATCACGCCTGCTTTATCAAGGCGATGGGCGGTACTCAGCACATCGGCCCGGGAAGCGTGGCTGATTTTCAGCAGATCATCGATATGAAACGCGAACTGGTTAGCGCGCGTTAATCCCGCCCCTGACGCCGTCGCCCGCTGGCTATCGCGGGCAGCGGCGACTCGTTGAAGACACCACGACGCATGAATAACACCCATACCGAATTCGAACGCTATTACCAGCAGGTCCGCTCGCGGCAAAAGCGCGATACCTTGAGCGGATCCCTGCTGCTGTTGGCGCTCTATTTTGCCGCCGGCAGCATGGCCGAGTTTAATCTCTTTACTATCTGGCACTCGCTGCCCAACTTTTTCGATTACATGTTTGAGACGCTGCCGACGCTGCGCGTCGCCGACCTGTTTGCCGATTCGCATACCAAAGGTTCGCTGGCTTACTGGGGCTATCGTCTGCCGATACAGCTGCCGCTGATCTGGGAGACGCTGCAGCTGGCGCTGGCGTCCACGCTGGTGGCGGTGGCGATAGCCACCCTGCTGGGGTTCGTTGCCGCCAGCAACGCCTGGTCCCCTGCCCCGCTGCGGGTTGCCGTCCGCGTGCTGGTGGCTTTTCTGCGCACCATGCCGGAGCTGGCGTGGGCGGTCATTTTCGTGATGGCTTTTGGTATCGGGGCGATACCGGGCTTTCTGGCATTGATGCTGCACACTATCGGCAGCCTGACCAAGCTGTTCTATGAAGCGGTGGAGAGCGCCCAGGATAAACCGGTGCGCGGTCTGGCCGCCTGCGGCGCGTCGCATCTGCAGCGTATTCGCTTCGCCCTGTGGCCGCAGGTGAAACCCATTTTTCTCTCCTACGGCTTTATGCGGCTCGAAATTAACTTCCGCTCTTCGACGATCCTCGGGCTGGTAGGCGCGGGCGGCATCGGCCAGGAGCTGATGACCAACATCAAACTGGATCGTTACGATCAGGTCAGCATCACGCTGCTGCTGATTATTATCGTGGTATCGCTGCTGGATATGCTGTCCGGCCGCCTGCGGCAGTGGGTTCTGGAGGGGAAAAAATGAGTCAGTGGCAAAAACAACCGGATATCGCCGCCAGCCGCCGCCAGCATCGGCATTTATATCAGGCCCAGGGGCGCTATCTGCGCTATGTCGGCCTGCTGGCGCTGGCCAGCGTGCTCTATTATGTCTGGTTCTTTATGCAGTTCGGCATCAGCGGCGGGCAGCTCGCCGCCGGGCTGCAGCAGATGGGTCGCTACCTACTGCGGATGTTCGTCTGGCACGACTTTTTCAACTGGCCGTTTCGCTATTACTTCACGCAAATCGCCATTACCCTGGCGATTGTTTTCGCCGGGACGCTTACCGCGACGGTTATCGCCCTACTGCTCTCTTTTCTCGCGGCGCGCAACATTATGCGCGGCGTTGTTCCGGGGATCATCGCCCTGCTGATGCGCCGGTTGTTCGACGTGCTGCGCGGCATCGATATGGCTATCTGGGGGCTGATTTTCGTCCGCGCCGTAGGGCTCGGGCCGCTGGCCGGGGTGCTGGCGATTATCATGCAGGATACCGGGCTGCTGGGCCGTCTGTATGCCGAGGGGCATGAGGCGGTTGACCGTTCGCCGGGACGCGGCCTGACGGCGGTGGGGGCGAACGGTTTGCAGAAGCATCGCTTCAGCATTTTTACCCAGTCTTTTCCGACATTTCTGGCGCTCAGCCTGTATCAGATTGAATCGAATACCCGTTCCGCGGCCGTACTCGGTTTTGTCGGCGCGGGGGGCATCGGCCTGATTTATGCGGAAAATATGCGCTTGTGGAACTGGGACGTGGTGATGTTTATTACCCTGCTGCTGGTGGCGGTGGTGATGGCGATGGATACGCTGTCCGCCTGGCTGCGCCGCCGCTATATCGGCGGCAGCGCGGTGCCGCTGTTTAAAGCTGATTAGTTTTTTCCCGGAAACGGTACTGCGCACTTGTCCGGGCTACCCAACCGGCACGAAAAAGTAGCCCGGGTAAGGCGTTTACGCCGCCGCCCGGGGGAAAATCACAGCCGCCACGTCAGCACCGGCCACCGGTGCTGCGCGTTCGCCGCCGCCAGCTGCGGGCACGGATTGACCAGCCGTACGCGATCGGCATGCAGGCACAGCGGCAGGTCGTTGATTGAATCGGTGTAGAAGGTTATCTCGCCCGAATAGTCGGGATGGGCTGCCAGCCACTGCTGAAGGCGCACGACTTTCCCCTGCTGATAGCTCGGCGTACCGGCAATCACGCCGCTATCGCCACCGTCGGACATTACGACGTCAATTCCCAGCGCCTGCTCGATGCCCAGCTCCGCCGCAACCGCCTGTACCAGCAGGCTGACCGACGCCGAGATCACCAGCATCTGCTCGCCCTTCGCCTGTAAAGTCCGAATCAAATCCCACGCCTGCGGATACACGCGCGGCATAACCTCTTCGCGTACGCAGCGCGCCAGCAGCGCGTCTACGTCCTGCTTTGGTACGCCAATCAGCGGTGCCTGAATCAGGGCGACATAATCGGCGATATTCATTTCGCCGCGGTCGTAGTCCTCCATCAGTCGCGCTTCCCGCGCCAGGTAATCAAGATCGTTTACCCAGCCCTCGCGCACCATAAAGCGGCTCCACAGCGTACTGCTGTCTCCCTTAATTAACGTATTATCCAGATCGAAAATGGTCAGCGTTTTACCCATCGTTTATTTTCCCTTATCGGCCACGGCGTCTCGCGAGAGCATGCGCAAGAAAAATGACAGCAGAATGACCCGGGAGAAATACCCGGGTCATTGGCTATGCGGCGCTAACTTTCGGCGCGCGAAACACCAGCATAATTCCGCCAAGGATCGCCGCCATACCGACAACCGCCGCCCAGGGGAGTCGGTTCCCCAGCATTAGATAGTCCAGCAGCGCGGTAATCACCGGCACCAGATAAAACAGACTGGTGACGTTAACGATATTCCCGGCGCTCAGCAAACGATAGAGCAGCAGCTGAGCCACGACCGAAATCAGCAGGCCAAGGAACAGCACCGGGATGATAAAGCCTGCGCTAAAGTGAACATAAAAACCGCTCACCGGCGCCATAAATAAGCACAAAAGCAGGCTAACCAGATACTGTAGCGGCAGAACGTCAACCGGCGCCTGGCGGCTACGGTTTTGCAAAATGGCGCCAAAGGTCATCAGCAGCAGCGCGGCAAGGGCAAAAATAATGCCGCTGACCGCCATCTGCGAAGCCGCCAGGCTCCGCCATACCAGCAGAACCAGCCCCGCCAGCGCCAGCAGCAGGCCCAGCAGCCGAATGCCCTGCAGCCGCCGCTCAACGACGCAGAGGGTGAGAATCGGCTGAATGCCCATGATGGTGGCAATCAGCCCCGGCGTCACGCCGTGGGCCATCGCTTCAAAGTAGCAGACAGAATAGCCGCCAATCAGCATCAGTCCGCTGATGATGACCTGCAATCGCGTCCCGCGCGCCGGTAGCCAGCGTTTGCGCAAAATAGCGAGCGGCAGCAGCGCCAGCAGGGCTATCAGAAAACGGAAAACCAGCAGCGCCATCGGCGATGCGTTGTCCAGCCCCCAGCGGGTAAAAATCGCGGCGCTGCCCCACAGCAGGACAAAGGTTGCCGTTGTCGCCTGCGAGGCGAGCAAAGCGTATCGAGAATGCATAAATGTGTTCCAGATCCTGAATGTGTTGCGGTCGGTACGCGTTATCAACGAGTACCATAAAGTTCGGAGGTCAGACCCCGGTTACCACGGATTCAGGAGGCGGAGGGCAGGCGCAGGAATACAGGCGACGACGCGATGATACCATCCGGCCCGCCGATAAATCAGCGCAGGAGAGGAAATGTCCAGAGATGGCGCTATGCGTCACGGGGGTCACCTGTTAGTTAACGTGCATAAACATTAGCATGGTTAACGAAAAATTTACAAGACAGCGCGTGACTCGGGGAATGCGCCGGGATTCACGCATCAGTGCGGGTTTTCCCGGGTCGCGCTACGCTTACCCGGGCTACGCCTCCACGGCATTGTGCTGAGCGGTCGCCCGGGCAGATACGCGGCGAGGTAGCTTCCCTCCTCATCCCCACAAGCTCATGACCAGCAGCACCGCTATCAGCAATAGCGGATAAATTCGCACATGCCAGCGATCCGGTAAACGCGCCAGCCAGCGGGAGGCGATTTTTAATCCCAGCCAGCTTCCCGCCACCAGCTGCGCCGCCGCCGACAGCCAGATATTGCCGACAAACCCAGCCGGCAGCGCCACCGGCGACAGCCACGCCATCAACAGCCAGGTGAGCGTCGCCGTTGCCGCCAGCGGCAGGGTCAGGACGTTGGCCATCGCCGCGGCTTCAGACATCAGCACGCCGCGACGGCGCATTAAAGGAACCGTCATCACGCTTCCTCCGACGCCGAGAAAAGAGGCGATCAGGCCAATGACGCCCCCTACCGTCAGCTCATGGGGCGCCGTCGGCACCACCCGGCTGGACGGCGGAGTCATAAATCCGGCGCGAAAGTAGCAATCGATAATGGTCGCCAGTAGGTAGATAACGAACAGCCAGCGGATCCACTCCCCGTTCACCTGAAGCGCCAGCATCGCGCCCGCCGTTCCGCCCACGGCAATGCCGGTAAGCATCGCCCATAAGCGGCGCCAGCGGAGGATACCGGTACGCGCGTGCCGCCAGGTCGCCAGCAGCGCGGAACAGAGCATAACCAGCGCCGAGGTGGCGACGGCGATCTGCATCGCCTGTTGCCCGACGGCGCTTTGCGCTCCCCACCCGTTGGTCGCCAGTAAATAGAGCAGCGGGACAGTAACGAAACCGCCGCCGAAGCCAAAGAGCCAGGTCGTGATGCCGGAAAGTATGCCGCACAGAAAAAGCCAGTCGCTCATTGGAACGCCTCCACAAAAGGAGGTAACGATATAGAATAAGGCGATGGCCGGCTTACGCTTTAAAGCCAATCTATTACGAATTTCAGCCAGGGCTACACTTATGCGCAACGTTGCGATTGATGACGTCGACCATCTTCCTCGCCCGGTACTGGCGCTGGGCAGCGACTATCCGCCCAACACCCTTCTGGAGCGGCATAGCCACCGCCGGGCGCAGTTTCTGTACGCCATGAACGGATTAATGAAGGTCGAAACGGACGACGGCCAGTGGCTGGTACCGCCGTTCAGCGGGGTCTGGATCCCGGCGACGAAACCTCATCGCGTCTGGATGCCCGGCGTCAGCACCCACAGCCTGTATATTGACGCGCGGGACGCCCCGCGGGAAAACGAGCGCTGCGAAGTCTTACAGGTTTCTCCGCTGGCCCATCAGCTGCTGCTGGCCGCCTGTCGGCTACCGCTGCTGTATGAAGAGAGCGGGCGCGATGCCGCTCTGATTACGCTGCTGCTCCATGAACTGCGCGCCGCCGCGCCGCTGCCGATGTTTACGCCGCTTCCGCAGAACAGCCGCCTCGCGGCGTTATGCGGCGATTTTCAGCGCCAGCCGAGTATCCGCAGTACGCCGCAGCAGTGGGCGCAAAAGCTGAGTAAGAGCGTACGCACGTTTAATCGTCTGTTTCGTCGCGAGACCGGGATGGCGTTTTGCGACTGGCGCCAGCAGGCCTGCCTGATGTACGCCATGACGGCGCTGCGTGAGGGACGTTCGATTACCGAAGTTGCGCTAAGTCTGGGCTATGAGTATCCGGCTGCCTTTACCGCGATGTTCCGCAAAGCGATGGGCTATTCGCCGCTGGCGTTTATCCGTCAGATAAACGGCGGACCGGCACACGCCAGTCCGCCGTAGTCGCGGATTACCCGGCTGCGCGATTCAGCCAGTCAAACAGCGTGTCCACCGAGAGCTGCGCAGGCGCACGCGATGCCGGCTGTCCCGGTTTAATCAGCAGCAGCGTCGGCAGACCGCGCACGCCGAGGTCGCTCGCCAGCGCCTGATGCCGATCGGCATCCAGATAACGCGTATCCAGTTGAGCAATTCGCGAGCTGAGTTTCTCATGCGCCAGCAGCTGCCAGAGCTTGCGGCAGTGCACGCAGCGTTCCGCGCCAACGAACAGCAGCACCGGCCGTTCACTCTCCAGCTCGCTCGCCGCGCTTATCGGCGTGAACGCGCTTTCCGCGACGCGGAACAGCTTCGGACTGCGGCGCAGGGTATCGTTATCAGTTGCCACGCACAGCGCATCGGCACTTTTACTGTACGGCTTCACGCCTGCCACCCGCACCACGCTCTGCGCCGGACCGGCCCCCGCCGCCCCAGGCTGGCGCAGGGTACGCACATCCACCGCCGCAATCGGCGTCTCCTGCGGCTGCGCCAGCTGCGGGATCCAGCCATAGGGAATGCGGTAGGCGCGATAGACCATATTGTTGTTCAGGGTCTTGCCCCAGAACGGCGAAATATATTCCCAGACAATTTCGTGGTCGCGGGTCACTTCGAAAATGCGCCCGTTCGATCCTTCGTTAATCAGGGTATTGCCGTTTTCCAGGCGCTGCATATTGCTGATATAGGGGCTGTAAAAGCGGTACGAATCGGTCGGCTGCGGCAGATCTGCTTCATAGGGCGAGTAGCGCCATTCGATATCGAGGGTCAGCGGATTGATCTCCAGGATCCGGGAGTAATCGCGCCAGGCGTTTTTCACGCCGTCCGCCGATGCCGGATTCGGCGCGCCGTATCCGGCCCAGCCGCCGTTATCGAAAATCAGGATATTACCCGCGCCCGGTAGCCCCTGCGGGATCATATGCGCATGGTGCTGGCCGATGATCCAGCCGATGTGCTTCAGCTCCGGCTTGCTGTAGTCCGGGCCCAGCTGCCAGACGATCTTGCCGCTCTGTTTGTCGATAATGGCGATAATGTTGGATTCGCGGGCGTCCCAGATAATATTGTCGGGGTGAAAACGCGCATCGCCGGCGTCATACCACTTATTCGGCCCCAGCGCCGACATCGAATTGATATGCATCCAGTCGCCCATACCGCCGCCGCTGGCGCGCATATTCGGGTTGTTGTACAGCGCGGTACGCGCCGCGTCGTCGAAACCCAGCTCGTGGAAATGGTCGCTGCAGCGCCACTCCCACACCACGTTGCCCTGCCAGTCAACTTCAATAATGGTGTCGTCCAGCAGCAGCTTGTCGGAAATCGCTTCATTAACCAGATTGGTGTGGGCGAGGATCAGGGTATTGCCGCCATCCACCTGCGGCTCCAGCCCCGGCGCGTAGTAGCCCACCGGGTTACCCGCGCGCTGATAGTCGTGATGCGCGCGCGCCATCCAGCGCGTTTCATTACCCGGATCGCTCACCTGCTCGTAGCGATCGAATTTCCAGGTGACGTTGCCTTCCCAGTCCACCTGGATCAGGTCGAGCATATCCTGCATACCGTAGCGCGGGTCGCGCTCGCCGCTGTGGCCGAGGATCGCGCCGCCGGGCAGGATTTTATTGGGAAACCCGTGCAGTTCAGGCCATTCGCGCACCACGCGGCCGTTCATATCCACCAGCACCGCGCCGTGTTCGGTGGCCTGGAAAAGGGTGTAGCCGCTCCAGGCGCGCGACGGATCGTAGAGGGTGGCGCCGGTCGGGTAGACGGAAGGATATCCCATATATTGCTCCTTAAATAAAAGAATCAGGCAGAGGTAATCAGGTTGCGAATCTGGCGGCAGGCGGCGCTAAACGAAGCATCATCGCGCTGGCGCGGATGGGGCAGCGCCAGGCTCACCACTTCCCGTATCCGCCCCGGACGCGGCGAGAGCACAACGACCCGGTCGGCCAGAGCGACGGCCTCTTCCACATCGTGCGTCACCAGCAGCGTGGTGGTTCCCGCGCGCTGGTGAATCTGTAAAAGTTCCTGCTGCAGAGTGTGGCGCGTCAGGGCATCCAGCGCGCCGAAAGGCTCATCGAGCATCAGGATCTGCGGACGGGCCACCAGGCCGCGGGCAATGGCCACCCGCTGGGCCATCCCGCCGGAGAGCTGCGCGGGCAACGCGTTGGCGAATTCGCTGAGCTGCACGCGTTCCAGCATTTCCAGCGCCCGCTGGCGCTTCGCCGCCCGGCTGAGCTTTTCATCCGCCAGGCCGAGCATCACGTTGTCGAGCACGTTAAGCCACGGAAACAGGCGCGGCTCCTGAAATACGATGCCGCGCTCTTTGCCCACGCCGGTGACCCGCTCGCCGTTAATGCGAATTTCGCCCTGGGTCGCTGACTCAAGGCCTACCAGCATCCGCAGCAGCGTCGATTTGCCGCAGCCGCTGCTGCCCACCAGCGCCACCAGTTCACCGGCGGCGATATCCAGGCTGAAATTCTGTAGCGCCGTCACCTGTTGCCAGGATTTACGCACGTGACGAAAAGAGACCAGAGTCGAAGAGGTCATAGCTGCTCCTGTTGACGCCAGCGGGTGGCGCGCATTTCCAGTAAACGTCCGGCTTTATCCAGCGCCGCGCCGGTAATACCGACCAGCACCATGCCGCAAAGAATGGTGGGCATATCCAGCAGCTGCTGGGCATTGATCATCAGACTGCCGATGCCGACGCCGGAGGACATGAAATATTCCGCGCCGATATTGCCAAGCCAGGCGTAAATCAGCGCCAGCCGCAGACCGGCGAAGATCCCCGGCGCCGCGCCGGGAAGAATGACCCTGCGCAGGCGCGCTACTTCACCTAACCGCAGCACTCTGGCAACCTCATCGAGCTGCGGGTTGCGCTGCAGCACGGCCTGCAGGGTGCTGAAGAACATCGGAAAGAACGACGCCAGCGCGATAAAAACGATTTTGCCGCCGTTATCGTTGCCCACCCACGCGGTCAGCAGCGGCAGCCAGGCAAACAGGGCGATATGACGCAGCACGTTGAGCGTAGGCGTGAAAATTTGCCCGGCGCGCGGGCGCAGCGCCAGCAGCAGTCCGCAGAGCAGGCCCCCCGCAATCCCCAGCGCGCCGCCGACAAAGGCTCGCCCGAGGCTTGCCAGCATCGCCGCGGTCAGCTCCCCGCTCAGGGCGCCCTGCATAAAACGCGCCGCCACCGCCAGCGGCGAAGAGAACAACGCGCCATCGATCCAGCCCCACGAGCTTGCCAGCTGCCACAGCGCCAGCAGGACCAACGGCAGCTGCAGCGCCCGCCAGCTGGCCTGCGGTTTCCACGCCAGGCGTCCGGCGGCTGGCTGCGGCCAGAACACCAGCCGGGCACAGGCGCGGTTCGCCGCCCACTCCATCAGCATGCCGCTCAGGCCAACCACCGCAATGGTGACGAAGACGATATCCAGCTGAAACAGCTGGCGGCCCCAGACCATCAGGTAGCCAATGCCTTCCGAAGAAGCCAGCAGTTCAACGACGATAAGCGATACCCAAGCCTGGGACAGCGCCAGACGCAGGCCGGTAAACCAGCCCGGCAGGCTTGCCGGGATCACCAGCCAGCGCAGCCGCTGCCAGCGGGAAAAGTTCATCACCCTTGCGGCTTCGCTCAGGGTCAGCGGCACGCCGGCCACCGCCTGCTGCGTATTAATGGTCATCGGCACCACGGTGGTTTTGACGATAACCGCCAGCTTGAGGCCGTTATCAATGCCGAACAGCACCATAAACAGCGGGATCCAGCCGAGCGTCGGGATTTGCGCCAGGGCGTAGAACAGCGGCTCCACGCGCTGCGCGGCGGCCGGGACCAGGCCGAACAGCGCGCCAAGCAGCGTGCCGGCAGTGGCCCCCAACAGCAGGCCAAGCGCCAGATGCTGAAGGCTGAATCCCCACTGCGCCAGCAGGTCGCCGCTCAGCAGCGATAGCGCGGTATCGGCAACCACCGACGGCGCGGGCAAAATTTGCTCCGGCATCCATCCTTCGCGAGCGGCGACGTACCACAGCAGCAGCAGCAACGCTGGCAGTAGCCACGGCCAGCCGTTAAGCCTGAAGCCCGGCCTGGCTGGGGCATCGGTTCTTAAGATCATCTGCGACATATCGGTCCACTTTTCGGCAAGTTATGTCGCTATCAAAACGTGACTTCCCCTTCGCCGCCATTGCGTAAGGCGAATAATCCCGATGCATCGAATGCATTTGAGCCTGCCGGCCGCGCGGCGTCTGATTTAGCTTTTTTTCACCCAAGCTTGGCGAATAAAAGCATTTAACACGCGGCCCGTGGGCTCTTTAGGGTGAGAAAAAACTCAAGGGAGCAATACGTTATGATGAAAGCATTTTTTAGCCGCACCTTGCTGGCGCTGGCGGCGGTTATCGGCCTGGCTGCAAGCGTCCAGGCCGAAGCGCTGCGCACCATTCGCATCGGCGTGCCGGACCAGAGCGCAGGCAGTAAACCCTTTATTGAGGGTCCGGTCGGCATGGCGTTTATCCGCCACCAGCTGGAAGAAACGTTTAAACCGCAGGGCGTAGAAGTGCAGTGGCAGTTTTTCAAAGGCGCTGGCCCGGCGGTAAATGAAGCGTTAGCCAACCGCCAGCTGGATTTTGTCTACCTCGGCGATCTGGCGGCGATTATCGGTAAAGCCAACGGACTGCCGACGCGCCTGCTGCTGGGCAGCCGCGGCTCGGAATCTTACCTTGCGGTGACCAAAGCCTCGGGGATTAAAACGCTGGCCGATCTGCAAGGCAAACGGGTGGCGGTATATCGCGGCACGGCGGACCAGCTGGCCTTTGACCGCGCGCTGCAAACCGTCGGCCTCAATGAGCGTAGCCTGCAGGTAATCAACCTCGACTGGAACGCCGGCAAAGCGGCGCTGGCGGCCGGTCGCGTCGATGCGGTGTGGGGCGGCGTTTCGCTGCTGGCGCTGCGTGGCGATAAGATTGATGTGGTCGTCAAAAGCGGCGATTCCGGCCGTCAGAACACGACTCAGGCGGGATTCCTCGGCACGCAGACGTTTATTGACGCCTGGCCGCAGGCGACCCAGCAGATGATTAACGTACTGGTGAAGAACGCCGCGGAAATCAGCGACCCGGCCAATCGCGACGCCTGGTCCGCCGAGATGGCGCAGCAGAGCCAGATCCCGCAGGCGTTGTTTCTCGAAGAGCTGCAGCCGCAGGATCTGAACTTTACCACCTCGCCGCGTATCGACCCCTTCCTGACCGACAGCTTTAGCCTTAGCGTCGAACAGGCGAAATCGGGACGCCTGATCCGCAGCGCTTTTGACGTCAGCCAGTGGGTGGACGGCCAGTTTGTCGAGCAGGCGCTGAAATCCCTGCGGCTGGAAAATCGCTGGCCGCAGTATGATGCCAAAGGCCTGGCGAAAAACGCCGGTTAACCGCTCTCCTCCTGCACCAGCAGCTGCAGCTGATGCTGACGATCGGTATGAAGAATAATCTCAATTAGCTTCTCCACCAGCGGCGGCTGCGCCGCGTGAACCGGAGAGATAATGGCAAACCGGGTCTGCATCAGCCGCCACTCCTCAGGCAGATCGCTGAGCTCCAGCTTAACCAGCCGATGGCTGTGCTGGCACAGCGCGAAGCCGTCCTCGCTGGCGAAGCTAATCGCGTTGGTCTGCGCGAGGGTGGCAAGCAGCGCGTAGATATGGTCACACTGAATCGCCGGGGTAAAATCCTGCTGCTGGCTAAGGGTCGCCAGCACCTTGCGCACGCCCGGCGGCAAATAGGGCGCCGCAAAGGGGTAGCGCAGCATCGCCTGAATAGAGACCGGCCCCTGTTTGGCCAGCGGATGGTCGGCATGGCAGACGAAAAAGCAGCGCTGCGGGCTGAGCGGCTGCACGCGCAGCTGCGGGTCGAGCTCGGCCTGCCAGCTGTCGGCGACCACAAAAGGGTAAAGCTGGGAGTTCAGCGCCTGATGCAGCGCCAGCCAGTTATCGATTTGAAAGCGCACCCTCGCCTGCGGTAAAAGGCGATGAAACCCGCCGACGGCGGCCGGAATCAGCCTCGCGGCAGGGGCCGGGCCGCAGCCAAAAGCGACCTCGCCGTTTTGCGCATCGTCCGCTTCGCGCAGCTGGCTGCTGAGCTCCACGTTCAGCTCCTGAAAGCGGCGGGCGTAGGGCAGCAGCTTTTGCCCGTGCAGGGTGAGCGTCGGTAGCTTACTCTGACGATCGAATAACGGATGGCCGACGCTCTGCTCCAGCGCCTGAATGCTGCGGCTGAAGGCCGACTGCGACAGGCACACCGCCTCCGCCGCGCGATTAAAACTGCCGTATTCAACTAGCGCCACAAAGTTGCGCAGTTGGCGAAAATCCAGATGCATTGGCCGCCCCACTCTCTCTTTTTGGCTACAAAAGTACTGGAGCGCAGCCAGGCGGCGCAATGGCGGAATGATGAGGATTTTTCACCCAGCACGGAAGCAGAAGGAACGTCCAGCATCCGTATATTTGTGAAATATTGTTTCAAGGAGAAAAAAATTATTAATATGGCGGGTTCGGTTTTGCCATAAATAATCAGCGTTAATTCTCACGCAGCGAACCGGCCTATATTATTTACGTAAGGTTTCGTAAATTTTGCGTTTGGTCATTCTGAGGCCGTAGCGAATCGGCTATAAAATATCACGGCCCGTTTTCAGTGACGAAAAACAATGATATGAAGCCCAGACTCTCTCACGCGCTATTATTTGTTCCTTTTTTGCTTTTGGCAGGATGTTCATCCTCATCGAAACCGCATAAAACCGCCGCCCAGAGTAGCCACTCGACCATTGACGGAGGTTCTGACGATCTGATCCCGGTGATCGCCGCGCTGCACGATCAGATGCATACCTGGGAGGGAACGCCCTACGAATGGGGCGGGACGGAGCAAAGCGGCGTCGACTGCTCCGGGTTTGTCTGGCGTACGCTCAAAGATCGCTTTAACCTGCCGATGGAGCGCATCACCACTCGCGAACTGCTGCACATGGGTGAGCGCGTGAGTCCGCGCCAGCTACGGCCGGGGGATTTGGTTTTCTTCCGAATTAAAGGCGGCATGCACGTCGGCTTCTATGATACCGACCGTAATTTCCTTCACGCTTCCACCAGCCAGGGCGTGATGCGCTCTTCGCTGGATAATCCGTACTGGCAATCGGTATTCTACCAGGCGCGCCGTCTGCCGAAGGAATATAACGCGCAGATCACGATGAATAACGATAATCTGCACCTGGCGAAAAACCGTTAATCACAAATAATAAAGCCGCCCTGTTACCACGGCGGCTTTATTGTCGATCAGTCTTAGAACTGGTAGGTCATACCGACAGCGACGATATCGTCATCGTTGATCCCGAGCTTATTATCGCTCTTCAGCTGGTTGATTTTATAATCAACAAAGGCGTTCATGTTTTTGTTGAAGTAATAGGTCACGCCAACATCAATGTAGTTGACCAGGTCTTCGCTTCCCACGCCCTCAATATCCTTGCCTTTTGACAGCACGTAGCCCAGGGACGGACGCAGGCCGAAGTCGAACTGGTATTGCGCCACGGCTTCAAAGTTCTGCGCTTTATTGGCAAAACCGCCGCTGATTGGCGTCATTTTGCGGGTTTCGGAGTACATGGTCGCCAGGTAGATATTATTGGCGTCATATTTCAGGCCGGTCGCCCAGGCTTCCGCTTTTTTACCCGTACCGCGGGCCAGCAGGTTCTGATCGTTCGTACGATCGGAGCTGGTGTAGGCCGCGCTGACGGCGAAATCGCTGCCTCCGAAGTCATAGCTTAACGCGGTGCCAAAGCCGTCGCCGTTCTGTTTTTTGGCTTCACGGCCTTCGTTTTTGCCCTGGTACTGCAGGGTCATATCCAGGCCATCCACCACGCCGAAGAAGTCGGTATTGCGGTAGGTTGCCAGGCCGCTGGCGCGTTTGGTCATAAAGTTATCAGTCTGCGCGGAAGAGTCGCCGCCGAATTCCGGGAACATATCGGTCCAGGCTTCGACGTCGTACAGCGCGCCGAGGTTACGACCGTAGTCAAATGAACCGTAGTTTTTAACTTTCACCCCGGCGAACGCCAGGCGCGTTTTCTGCGAAGAGTCGCTTTCGGTTTTGTTGCCGGAGAACTCTGATTCCCAGCGGCCGTAGCCGGTCAGATCGTCGTTAATCTGCGTTTCGCCTTTGATGCCGAAACGAACGTAGGTCTGGTCGCCATCTTTGCTGTCATAGTCGCTCATATAGTGCATCGCTTTGACTTTGCCGTAGACGTCCAGTTTATTGCCGTTTTTATTATAAACTTCTGCCGCCTGGGTAGCCGAAGAAGCAATAAGACCCATCATCATTAATGCCAGTGAGCTCTTTTTCATTATCTAGTCCTGGTGATTTATTTATACGCGCTAATCAATTCCGGGCGGAAGCCCTGTCAAAAACTGCAGGTTTTTTAACGCTCTAATATTAAAAATTTATGACAACATGGAACTTTTGATAAAAAAGCGTATTTAATTATTTCCGTCATGAATGTGTCACGTTTCCCCGCCAGAATGCCCGATCCGCGCAATGAAGTGGTTCGTCCACCACGCCAGGTGTTGGCAAGCGGGCTGACTCCTGTTACAACATCAATTCGATATCGAAACTCCTTTTTGAACGGCAGAGAATCATGAGTGATAGCCAGACGCTGGTGGTAAAACTGGGCACCAGTGTTTTAACGGGCGGATCCCGCCGCCTGAACCGCGCCCATATCGTTGAATTAGTGCGCCAGTGCGCACAGCTGCACGCGATGGGCCACCGAATTGTGATAGTGACCTCCGGGGCGATCGCCGCCGGACGTGAACACCTCGGCTACCCGGAATTGCCCGCGACCATCGCGTCCAAACAGCTGCTGGCGGCGGTTGGCCAGAGCCGTCTTATCCAGCTGTGGGAACAGCTGTTTTCTATTTATGGCATTCACGTCGGCCAGATGCTGCTGACCCGCGCCGATATGGAAGACCGCGAGCGTTTCCTTAATGCCCGCGATACCCTGCGCGCGCTGCTGGATAACAACATCGTGCCGGTAATTAATGAAAATGACGCCGTGGCCACCGCCGAGATTAAAGTCGGCGATAACGATAATCTTTCGGCGCTGGCGGCGATTCTCGCGGGCGCCGATAAACTGCTGCTGCTGACCGATCAGCAGGGACTGTTCACCGCCGACCCGCGCAACAACCCGCAGGCCGAACTGATTAAAGACGTGTACGGTATCGATGACGCCCTGCGCGCGATCGCGGGCGACAGCGTATCGGGTTTAGGTACCGGCGGTATGGGCACCAAGCTGCAGGCCGCCGATGTCGCCTGCCGCGCGGGCATCGACACGATCATCGCCGCCGGTAGCCGTCCGGGCGTGATTGGCGACGTGATGGAGGGGGTTTCCGTTGGCACCCGCTTCCACGCCCAGGAGTCGCCGTTGGAAAACCGCAAGCGCTGGATTTTCGGCGCGCCGCCGGCGGGCGAAATTACCGTGGACGCCGGTGCGACCCAGGCCATTCTCGAACGCGGCAGCTCCCTGCTGCCGAAAGGGATTAAAACCATCACCGGCAACTTCTCGCGCGGCGAAGTGATCCGCATTCGCAGCCTTGAAGGCCGCGATATCGCCCACGGCGTCAGCCGTTATAACAGCGATGCGCTGCGCCGCATCGCCGGGCAGCACTCGCAGCAGATCGATGCCATTCTGGGCTATGAATACGGCCCGGTCGCCGTCCACCGTGACGACATGATTATCCGTTAAGGAGCTGAAAATGCTGGAACAAATGGGCATTGCTGCCAAAGCGGCCTCGTATAAACTCGCGCAGCTTTCCAGCCGCGAAAAGAACCAGGTGCTGGAAAAGATTGCCGACTATCTTGAAGCGCAGACCGACGCGATTCTGCGGGCTAACGCTGAGGATCTGGCGGAAGCGCGCGCCAACGGTTTGAGCGAAGCGCTGCTCGATCGCCTGGCGCTCAATCCGGCTCGCCTGACCGGGATTGCTAACGATGTTCGTCAGGTCTGCAGCCTGGCTGATCCGGTCGGTCAGGTGATCGACGGCGGCCTGCTGGACAGCGGCCTGCGTATCGAGCGTCGCCGCGTGCCGCTGGGCGTAGTGGGCGTGATTTACGAAGCCCGTCCGAACGTGACCGTCGACGTCGCCTCTTTGTGCCTGAAAACCGGCAACGCGGCGATTCTGCGCGGCGGCAAAGAGACCTGGCGCACCAACGCCGCCACGGTGAAAGTGATTCAGCAGGCGCTGCAGGAGTGCGGCTTACCGGCTGCCACCGTGCAGGCGATTGAGAGTCCGGATCGCGCGCTGGTCGGCGAGATGCTGAAGATGGATAAGTATATCGATATGCTAATCCCGCGCGGCGGCGCAGGTTTGCACAAGCTATGCCGCGAGCAGTCGACGATCCCGGTGATCACCGGCGGTATCGGCGTTTGCCATATTTATATCGACCACTCCGCTGACGTTGCCGAAGCGCTGAAAGTGATCGTTAACGCCAAAGTGCAGCGCCCGAGCGCCTGTAATTCGGTCGAAACGCTGCTGGTACATCAGGATATCGCCGAACGCTTCCTGCCCGCGCTGAGCAAGCAGATGGCGGAAAGCGGCGTCAGCCTGCACGCCGATGCGGCCTCCCTGCCCGCGCTGCAAAACGGCCCGGCCAGCGTAGAGCCGGTGAAAGCGGAGCAGTATGACAACGAGTACCTGTCGCTGGATCTGAACGTGAAGGTGGTGGCCGATCAGGATGAAGCGGTGGCGCATATTCGCGAGCACGGCACCCAGCATTCCGACGCCATCCTGACGCGTACCCTGGGCAATGCGAACCGCTTTATCAACGAGGTGGACTCCTCGGCGGTGTACGTCAACGCTTCTACCCGCTTTACCGACGGCGGCCAGTTCGGCCTCGGCGCGGAAGTGGCGGTCAGCACCCAGAAGCTGCACGCGCGCGGCCCGATGGGGCTGGAAGCCCTGACGACCTATAAGTGGATTGGTTTCGGCGACGATACCATTCGTGCTTAATGCTCATTGGGTGATGCAAAAGTAGCCGTTTGATTCGCAAGGGCATTGACGCATCACCCACTTAGTTTTAACCTTCTATCCCGTGCTTACGCTCGTCAGCACGTCTTGCAGGGCCGATATAGCTCAGTTGGTAGAGCAGCGCATTCGTAATGCGAAGGTCGTAGGTTCGACTCCTATTATCGGCACTCTCTAAGAAAATCAATAACTTAGGTTAAAATACCCAAGAAATTGTATCTTCTAAAATCACATCCAAACGCCTGTGTGTTGTACTGGCTTTGGTATCGTACAACATATGGGCAGGTAGTTACCAGGCTCAACCCTGTACAGATTTTCCTTTGAAGCCAGAAGACGCCGCCAGCGTCTCTAATCCTCATACCAAAACCCTTAGCAAAGTTCCGCGTGACCCTGGCCTGCCAGCACATCGCCGGCGGCGTATGCCTGACGCAGACCGCGGAACGAGTCGGCTATCAATCCCAAGCCGCGTTTAATCGCGCATTTCAACGCATCACAGGAGTCCCCCCGGCCGTTACAGCCAACAGTGCCGGGACAACGCCACCGTTCAGCAATTTCACGGCCAGAATTATCAGCAGATGAACGAAATCGTTTAGCTCACCCCTGCCGCAGCATGGCTGATTGCGATCGGCCATGCTTCATGCCGTGCCCTGCTGTGCGAGCGGAAATGACGCCGACAAACCGCCTGCGCTGAAATATCGATTATCACGGCACTCATAATACTGTTATCCATAAAAACCACTATATTGTATATTTCGTTCCGTTTTAAATCGTCTACGATAAAAAAGATATAGTCAAAAAAGAAGTAGTATCTATGCATCACCAGGTTCAACTCTCCGACAGCATAATATCCAATAGCCAGGCATTGGTGAATTTCGCCATACAGTACATTTATCAAAATATAAATAATAACATTTCAGTTTATGATATCTCTGAATATCTGCAGGTTTCCCGGCAATATGTGCATCGCATTTTTAAAAAACAAACCGGAGTGACTGTCAACAAATTCATCAGCAATAAAAAAATTGAATATGCAATAATGGATATCATTCTCGGGATTGAGGATACCGACTCGGCCTACCTTAAATATAATTTCAAAAGTAAACATGCGTTTGTCGACCAGATCCAGCACTATATCCACACCACGCCTGCCTTGTATAGCCTACCAGCGCTCGCAGCGTATAAAAAATAAATCATTGCGCGCGCTGGTAGCCTCAATATCACTGCCTCCCTGATGCCCCCCGTGGGGCGCTCAGCAATTAGCAAAATAATCACTAACGTATAACGGTAAAATGACTCAGGACGAATAATTATTAATTAGAACCAGCGGTTATAACAACTGTTATATCGATTAACAAACTAACTGTTCATGTTGGTTAAGGATCTGCTGTGATGTAATCCACTGGTATTTTTGGGTGAATTAACCTGCACATATTTGAGAACACTATAATGAGCAATGATAAATTTTCAGATAATGAACGATTAAAACAGCAGAGCCAACTTCTGCGCGGCACGATTAAAGAAGATCTGCATAACGAATTAACCGGCGGATTTCTCGGCGATAACTTTCAGCTGATCCGCTTTCACGGCATGTACCAGCAGGACGATCGCGATATTCGCCAGGAAAGAGCGGCGCAAATGCTAGAACCCCTGCATACGGTGATGCTGCGGGTGCGTTTACCTGGCGGGATCATCAGCCCGCAGCAGTGGCTGGGGATCGACGAGTTTGCGTCGCAGCATACGCTTTACGGCAGCATCCGCATCACCAACCGCCAGGCGCTGCAGCTGCACGGCGTGCTAAAGCGTAATATCAAGCCGGTTCATCGGCTATTGCATCAGTTGGGTCTCGATTCGCGGGCGACGGCGGGCGACGTCAACCGTAACGTACTGTGTACTTCAAATCCGGTGGAGTCCGGGCTTCATCATCAGGCTTACGAGTGGGCTAAAAAGATATCGGAGCATCTGTTGCCGAAAACAAACGCCTATGCCGAAGTTTGGCTGGACGGTGAAAAGATCGCGCAGCCGGAAGAAGAGACCATTCTGGGCAACAGCTATCTGCCGCGCAAATTCAAAACCGCGGTGGTCATTCCACCGCAAAACGACGTCGATTTGCACGCCAACGATCTTAACTTTATCGCTATCGGCGAGAATGGACAGCTGACGGGCTTCAATGTGCTTGTAGGCGGCGGCCTGGCGATGACCCACGGCGACCAGAGCACCTATCCGCGCCTGGCGACAGAGCTGGGGTATATTCCTTTGAACGCTACGCTGGCGGTTGCCACCGCCGTTGTCGCCACCCAAAGAGACCGTGGAAACCGCGCAAATCGACGCAACGCTAAAACTAAATATACTATCGATCGACTCGGCATTGAGGTATTTAAAGCGGAAGTCGAGCTGCGAGCAGGCATGGCATTCCAACCGCTGCGGCCTTACGCTTTCAGCAGTCGCGGCGATCGTATCGGCTGGGTAGAAGGGATCGACGGTAAGCACCATCTCACCCTGTTTATCCCCAGCGGCAGGTTGATTGATAAGCCCGGCAAGCCTCTCAAGTCGGGCCTGGCCGCCATCGCCGCCGTCCACGACGGTGACTTTCGCTTAACCCCCAATCAAAATATCATTATCGCCGGCGTCAGCGAGCGCAACCGAGCTCAGATTGACGCACTGGCACAGCGCTATTCCTTGATTGATGACACGGTATCGCCGCAGCGAAAAAGCGCGATGGCCTGCGTCTCCTATCCCACCTGTCCGCTGGCAATGGCCGAGGCCGAACGCGTGCTGCCGGACATAGTCGATCGCCTTGACGCTATCTTAATGCGTAACGGGATTGCCGATCGGGACGTGATATTTCGCGTCACCGGCTGCCCGAACGGCTGTGGCCGGGCGATGCTGGCCGAAATCGGCCTCGTCGGCCGCGCCGTGGGCCGCTATGACGTATACCTCGGCGGCAACCGCGAGGGAACGCGTATTCCTCGCCTCTATAAAGAGAACCAGCCACTTGAAGAGATTATCCGCGACCTTGACGCGTTGCTGAGCGCCTGGGCGCAGGCGGCTAACCATGATGTGGCGTTCGGCGACTTTGCGGTACAGACGGGGATTATTCGCCCGGTACTGAACTCCAGCATCGACTTTTATCTGCAGGACTAAGATGGCCAGGCCGTTGGCGATTATTCAAATGGGCGATCCGCCGGCGATAATCCGCGAGGAGGCTGGCGAGCAAAGCCAATGGTTCGTTCAGGCGCTCGCCTTATCCCGCGGGGAGTACCGGGTTATTCACCCGGATCGCCAGGAGCCCCTGCCCGCTATCGACACAATCTGCGGCGCCATCATCAGCGGCTCCTGGGCGATGGTCACCGACCGGTTAGCGTGGAGCGAGGAGACTGCGCAATGGATACGACGCGCCCACGCCCTGAACCTGCCACTACTGGGCGTGTGCTATGGCCACCTGCTAATTTCCCACGCACTGGGAGGCCTGGTTGCGGATAACCCGCTGGGGAGCGAACACGGGCTTCAGCTGATCCAGATCGCCGAAAACAGTACGGCCCCACTGCTAACGACATTTCCCGGTCGCTTCGCGGCCTGGCTTTCTCACCGGCAAACCGTGCTACGGCCGCCGGATGGTGCCAGCGTGATGGCTTTTTCCGCCCGTGACGCCTGCCAGATTCTGCGCTATAGCGACACGGCGTATTCGGTGCAGTTCCACCCGGAATTTACCTGGGATATTATGGCCGCTTGCCTCAAACAGCGCGGAGAAGAGTTGGAAATGGCCGAGATGCCCGGCGAACCAGTCTGGCCACAAGAGCTGCTCAGGCGCTTCTATTATCTCTGGTGCAAGGATAATGCCCCCCGCTTATGCCAGTCATAATCGTGAGAAAGCTGTTTAATCGCTACATCAGGCGCAGGGTCGCCTACCTCCCCTACCAGTATTCGCTGATAGCCGGGCAACCAGGAAAAAATATTGAATAGCAGGTCTCTGCCTGGTTGTCTTCAGTCAGACCTGTCATTCGCATGGCCGTTTCCGGTCCATACAATTTTGCAATATATTTCGAAAAATCAGCATAATATATTACCTAATCATCCACCTAATGCGAAACAATACATTCATCCAGAACGTCAGATTTATCGTTTTATTCGCAGCACAGGCGGCCAGTAATTTATACAGCGAGCGTCACTAGACTGGATGGAAGTGCAACTCAGCAGCCTCTTCTATTATTCATCCGCGTTCGATGGGATATCACACAAAAAATTCAGCTGGACCAGCATGGGCTGATTAACTATGAAAGTAAGAATTGCAACGCCAACGGGCAGAGTGTCCTGGAGCATGTCTGCCGTTGAATAAGTAATGGCGCATTCAGGCATCAATGCACCGGTGCAACCGTCAAGCTTCTGGCAAATAGCTTTGGTGACGGAATTCCCGGACCATTCCGTGTGATACTCTTCACAGTACCTAATTAGTAGAGTTTTAAAGCAGACTTGATGAGGTGAATTGCATGTATGATTTTGATTCAACTAGCTGGCTGGTTGGACATGGAATGAGCGTGGATCTTCGCGTCGTAAGTCATAAAGTCGAATGTGCAGCAAGGCATTACTAATATCGCGGTATGTTAATCAATGTGTAGCAGAGCAGTTCTACAGTGAAGAGCATAACAATTTTAACACCGCGATATCAATGACTTACCACACTCACCTTCCCAATAGATAAATTCAGCCAACAATACT
This sequence comes from Klebsiella sp. BDA134-6, assembly GCF_015601345.1. Taxonomy (NCBI): domain Bacteria; kingdom Pseudomonadati; phylum Pseudomonadota; class Gammaproteobacteria; order Enterobacterales; family Enterobacteriaceae; genus Klebsiella; species Klebsiella sp. BDA134-6. The sequence goes on along the minus strand of NZ_CP064784.1, from coordinate 1,188,202 downwards.
AAATTGAATATTTACTTAGCTTACTGATATGTATCCCTAACCAGGTAAGCTCGTCGTTTGGAATAAATATAGCGTAATTATTTTTTATATAATCACGAATTGCTTCTGCAACAACCATAGCTCTTGGATGGAAGCGAATTAATTCATTATAGAAATCATCAGTTTCTTCTAATTCAATGTTATTACTTAAGACTCTTTCAGCGAAGTACCTTAAATGTGTAATAAATCTGGCGTAGTGAATTGAATTGATATCAATGTTTTTATTAAGTTTATAGCGAACAATTTCGGCAACTCTATTCACTAATTCAACTTGCTTATGCGCATTAGTCTCATCACATTGGGAACTTGCATTAATAATGTGAAAAGCAATATGTACAGCCTCATCTTCAGGAAGATTTACAGAAAATTTAGCAGATACCATATCTCTTGCTAACTCACCTATATTATATTCTTTCTGATAATACCTTTTTATCTCCCAAGTGAGTTTATTCGCAATGTTAACATTTGCCTTACAGCGTTCAACCGCGAAATGCAAGTGCTCTGCCAATGTAAATAGCAACACTGTATTAAGCTTTTCATTGTAATGCGCTTGAGCTAACTTGACTATTTCATGCGTAATTTCAAAAAAAACTGCGGGAATTGTGTCAGTCAAGGACAAGTAATGCTGCGCTTTAAGCGTATTTAAAGGGATAAATACCTGTTCAACATTTTTCAAGTCGACCATTGTGCCCGGCTTGGAATTAAAACCAATGCCTTTGCCAAAAAGTATAATCTCTTTTCCATCATTAACAGCAAGCAGCATACTGTTATTTAAGGACTTTTTAATTTTCATCACAATTCCCGCGATAACAAATGATTAACCTAAATCAGTTCCGTTGGTCGCAATGACCTTACGATACCAGTAGAAGGAATCTTTGCGTAATCTATTCAATGAACCATGCCCCTCGTCATCTTGATCTACATATATAAAACCATAGCGTTTGGTCATTTGCGATGTTCCAGCACTGATGATATCAATCGTGCCCCAACTTGTATATCCTATCAAATCAACACCTTCTTTAACAGCTTCAATCATCTGTTCGAAATGCGCACGAAAATAATTAATGCGGTAATCGTCATGAATTTTCCCATCAACTACTGTATCTTTCGCACCGAATCCATTTTCAACAATAAATAACGGAATTTGGTATCGATCATAGAGTTCCAGCAACGATATTTTGAGCCCAACGGGATCTATTTGCCAACCCCATTCAGATGCAGGCAAATGTGGGTTTTTTACACCCATGATAGTATTTCCTGCAGTGCGTTCTGCATCGGGCTGGACTGATTCAGTAATGGACATATAATAGCTGAATGAAAGGAAGTCTACAGTATAGCGTCGTAGCGTATCCAAATCATCCGGCTGCATTTTTATCTTTATGTTACGTAATTCGAGATCCCGCTTAATTAGCGGTGGATATTCTCCCTTAATTTGAACATCCGAATAAAAATAATTTTCTAAATTCTTTTTGAGAGTAGCCTCCACGTCATCAGGATGACAAGTCAGAGGATAGGTAGTTAACTTGGTAAGCATGCATCCCACCTGGCTACCAGGTATTTTTTCGTGGCAGTCCTTTGTTGCTAACGCCGAAGCAACAAACTGATGATGCAATGCCTGATAAATATCCTGTGTACTTTCTCCTGGTAAGCTTTTTTCTTCACGAACACCTGCAGTCGTAAAGGGGTGCCGATGAATGCTATCAATTTCATTGAATGTTAACCAGTAACGGACCAGATTCTTGTAACGGTCAAAGCACACATTTGAATAGCGCCGAAACGCATCAACAACATTTCGGTGGACCCAGCCATTATATTTCTCACTCAATACTAATGGCATTTCATAGTGTGATAGCGTAACGAGTGGTTCGATGCCAAGTCTGCGCATCTCAGTGAACATATTTTCATAAAACTGTAAACCACTTTCATTTGGTTGATCATCTTCACCTGTAGGGAAGATTCTTGACCAGGCTATTGATACCCTGAGTACTTTTATCCCCATTTCGGCAAAAAGAGATAAATCCTCTTTATAGCGATGATAAAAATCGATACCTCTGCGTTTAGGATAATTTTTATCGTTCTCACCTTTAAGCGCATCGCTAACGTTTTCATCAGATACGGACATATGGCCGGCATAATCGCTTGTGCTCAAATGAGCCTTATAGGCGACTGCATCTGCAACAGAAGGGCCTTTTCCGTCAACGTTCCATGCTCCCTCTGCCTGATTCGCTGCAATGGCCGCACCCCATAAAAAATTCTCGGGAAGAATAGATTTTGACATAATGATTAAGCCTCTTTTAATGAAAGAATATTTAACTGATGTGTTGCTTCGGTTTGCTCGGTTGACGGTTTCATCTTAAAACGTTCGCTATTTGTAACAACCATTACTACGACTGGGTCGTAACCCGATTTAATGATTTTATCAATCTCAAATTCGATTAATAGCTCACCAGCCTTAACCCGTTGGCCATCGGTAATTTGCGGGTGAAAGCCTGCTCCGTTCATTTGTATTGTATCAATTCCGATATGAAAGATGACCTCAACTCCATGGTCAGTTATCATGCTTGCTGCATGGCCACTTTCGAACACATGCTCTATAACGCCATCGGCAGGTGCATATAGAGCTCCGACAGATGGAATGATAGCGATACCATCGCCCATGATTTTTGCAGAAAATACATCGTCGTTTACATCCGTTAACGGGATTATTTTCCCTTCAACCGGACTGGTGAAGAAAAATTCATTCACTGATTTTGAAGTAGCGATGGCCGCTGGATCCTCAAAACTAGATTTTTCCTCATCAGAGGGCAGAGTCGCCGTCTTTTCTTTCCAAAAGAATAATGTTGATAAAAACGCCATGCTGAAAGAAATCAGAGCACCTATGATTGCATACATCAAGCTAGTTGGATTATCCGGGGAAGCAAATATTGAGATGCTGGCAAGGCTCGGAGCTACTATTGCGTAAGCTGAGACCATCGTAAATCCCATGAAAGCCCCACCGATCATTGCACCTATCATCACCGAAATAAGCACAGGCCTATGGAGTAAAGTAATACCATACAGTGCAGGTTCAGTAATACCAAAGAGGGCTGAGATTCCGGAGGAAAGTGCAGTACCTTTAAACATTTTATTTTTACTTTTAAGAGAAACCGCAAAGCAGGCTCCTGCTTCAGCTATATTGTGTGCCAGGGAAGCTGGATTATATAAAGATTCTTTACCGGTTTGGCCCATCGACATTATGGCATAAGGAAGAAAAGGTTTATGCATTCCTGCAGCCACAATAAATGGTAACCCGCCAGCCAGTAATCCTGTGGCGATGAACCCAAATTTTCCATGCATCCAAAGAATCAGTTGGGTTAATAAAGAGCCCATTTCAAAACCTAAAGGCCCAAGGATAAGTAGTGTTACAGGAACTGTTGTGACCAGCGATAACATTGGTGATAAAAAACCGCGTAACGCATTAGGTGTGTAACGATTAAAAAGAGATTCAGTTTGTGCATAGAAAATCACACAAAGTATTGCCGGAAATACCTGTGCCGCATAGGAGACATTCGTAATATCAAACGTCATTAACGTTGCCCCTTGTTTTGCCAATGTAGTAAACGTGGGCAACAACAAGACTGACACAGCTGTTAATGCGACTAACGAATTCACTTTAAGCTTATTCGCAGTAGTGATTGCTATAAGTAAGGGTAAAAAATAGATCGGTGCGGTTCCAATGCAATCCAAGATTTTATAAGTAGAACTGTCCTTCGTGAGCCATCCGGCCATGTCCATGATGATCAGAAGAGATTTCAGCACACCACCACCTGCAATAGCAGGAATGAGCGGCTGGAAAATACTGATAACAAAATCAATCAGCCAGGCACTCCACTTTTTTTTGATAACAGGTTTCTGTTTCTCGGCAGAGTTATTACCCATCAATGATTTAATAGCATCAAACACTTTTACAACGTCTTTGCCAATGACAATCTGACACTGCACATTTGTCACGACCCCCATTATCCCAGGCATTTTTTTGAGTTCAGATACCTCCACTTTAGAGTTATCATACAAGCTTAGTCGTAATCTGGTTGAGCAATGTTCGAGGTGTTCGATGTTTCCTACTCCACCGACTAATTCAAGAATTGTACGCCCAGTATTTAGATGATCCATAAGTTGCCCCATGAGCAAAAAAAAAGACCCGAAACTCTTGCCCCGAAAAAGGGGGGAGAGTTTCAGGTCTTGCCTGCATTACCAGTGACACGCCTGTACTACATATCTATTGACAGTATACTCTATACATAGTTACAGACAACAAATTTAAACCATGTTTTATGAAAATGTGACAGCTATAACATAATGCCCCTTGTAGATACTTACTGCATAAAAATGCCGGCAGTTGCACTCCCTTCGTTTAATAACATTTAGTAAGAACAACTTGATTATCTATACCCTAAAAAAACGACAACTCATTACTTAATTGATTTTATGATGATAATTTAGTTTTCAACATAGTTACCACCACACCTCAGCCTGAGCGCCAATCGAAAATTGGTCTTTCTTATTATCATTGAATTTAAAATTGGAGAGTTCAGTCTGATTTGCTCTGATGTAAGTTGTATAGAAACGAATTTCCGGCCTTGAGGTTAAGATTGACGTATCAATTTTGAGTGCATGATATAACGTTGTTTTGTAACCGGACTCACTAAATGTTTGTCCTTGTGATTTGTTGTCTTGTCTAAACCATCCAAGCTCAACACCGCTTTGATTGAATTTATCCCAGATATAAGCAGGTCGTATGACACTTCGGTAGCTTTGAAAATCAGTATGGGCGCCGGTATCATAGCTGAATATATCATGGCCATTTGAATAAACCAGAGCGTGTGCCATTATAGTGTCCTCGGAGGGATAAAACTCTCCTTGGGAAATAATTCTGAATGCCTTTCCATTCGTGTGATTCCCATAATAATAGTCACCATTTCCATATGTTGGATTTGCTCCTGAAATTTTTGCAAATGAACTGGCAATAGAATTATCGGCAACCTGTAGTGTTAATTCTCCATACCCACCAGTTTTAAATTTCTGCCTTAAAATCGCAGCCGCCAGCCATGCATCTTTTACTTGATAATACTGACCATCAGACTCTCCTGACTTAACAACGTCTGATTTATTCGCCATATTATAGCGACCATTGAGTTCCAGTGTTGCCTTATCCCATAATGGAATTTCGCGATAACGAATATCCAGAGCGTTAGTATTGAGTTGTAGTGAATTTCCTGATGTTTTGTAATCAAGCGCGCGTGCGTTCAGATCCTGGCGCACAACAGCAACGTTGAATTTTCCTGGGCCAATTTTCCAGTTTTCTATACCGAGCCCTGCGCCACTTTCAGTTCTGATACTTTTCCAGTCAAGCATCTGTATCTCATATTTAGGCAGATAGTGCTTACCTACCCAGAAATCGGCTTCTGGAGCAAAACTCAGGAAACCCTTAGTTGTGAGATAGATATCAGAAAACTGTAAGTTACTCTCTGAATTTTTATCAAACACAGCATTGCTGTATTGCTCACCGACATTACCATCCAGCATAACAACTGCGTGTGCGGTTTTTCCATCCAAATCATAGACTTTTTGTTTTAGTTGTAAATCAAACCAGGATGTATATTCATTGCCAAACCTACCAAGTGAACCAATCGCATACTCCTTTGGAGAACCATGGTTTGCAGTTCCCCAACCGGACCGGAAGTAACCATTATAAGAAAAACCAATATCATTTTTTACAAAGTTACTTATATCTTTCAACGTCAAATCATTACTCACCGCATCTTTTTGTATGGTCTTTTTTTCGGAGGTAGTAATGTCTACATTTTTGACTAATACCTGATTCTCTGCATACATTGGTTTAGTAAACCCAGTATCATTGAGCTTGTATTTTTTTAACTCAGCCCTGGTATCATATAGTTCTTTTGTATTTTCTTGCAATTTTTTTTCAAGTATAGCAATGCGTTCTTCCATTGTTAGGCTTTGAGCATGTGAGTTGCTGCATATTACGGATATAAAAATAAACAAAACTCTTTTTTTCATTATAAAACCCTCTTTAGTTACACTCGCGCATAAACTAAATACTTTGTTTAGAGATGTTTTAAGTGCTCATAGATATTAGTGGCACCAGGTACCTATTTATATCGCTTTGGTTTAACAAGCAAAATGTCTTCATCAGAATTTTGATATAGTGTATAGCTATAAAAGATTAAGTCCTTTTTCACCGGCGCACTGAAATTTATTTTATGAACACATAATTTTCTCCTCTCAAAATAAAACATATTCACCCCACCCAGACATATCTCAGCAATTTTTAAAACTAACGAGCAGACGTTCCCTGCTCAATAATTAATTGAGAGACCAATGAAATGTATAATGAAGATTAAACTTTTATTTTCGTTTCATGAATAAAGCCCAAAAAAACCAAAAAAAAAGACCCGAGGACATTTTCGAATCTAAATGAATTCGAAAGTGCACTCAGGTCTTGCCTGCTCTTGCAGTTACACGCCTGTATATCAATTCACATATTAATACATATTTAATATGAATTTGACAACGGGAAATTTTGAGTCGTTTGAAAATTGTGATCTACTTAACAATTGCTCGCTTTCCCTCTAGCATTCATCCATCACAGATAGCTTATTTTCACCTTCTATTTTAAGGGGAGGCCGGCTCTATTGACCTCCCAGGGATAGATGACTACCTCAGAGAAACCTTCTAGATTATGTTCTTAAATCATAATACAACCAATATTTTCCTGGATTCAGTCCCAACAAATAATAAAAAGCCCCATCATTCTGTTTATAGGTTGAATCAGCTTGCTTTACATATAAACAACTGTTTCTTTTATTTGTGTAGTGCATTAACATCACTCCTATTAAACTCTATTTCCCCAACATCTATCACTCCATACTGAAACGACGCCCTTAAAATTCAAAAAATAAGAATACCTTGTTTTATCATAATTTTCGCAAGTAAATATTGCCTGGTATAATGGACCGCTATTAGAACCAGTATGGATTTATATTTAGACAGAATCGTCTGCCGGGGTGGGGTCAGTCCAATCCTCATCATTCGGGTCGATATTTTCAGGGCCGCCGGAACGTCGTCTGGCGACCTCTTCTGTAGTCCGTCACGGTCAAACTGCAGCCTGCGGTTCCGCAGGTTTCTGCGTATCAGGACGTATTTTGAACCAGATGGCATACATGGCGGGCAGGAACACCAGCGTGATAATGGTGCCGCCAAAGGTCCCGCCAATCAGCGTGTAGGCCAGCGTCCCCCAGAACACCGAGTGCGTCAGCGGGATAAACGCCAGTATGGCCGCCATCGCCGTCAACAATACCGGCCGGGCACGCTGCACCGTCGCCTCCACCACCGCATGGAAGGGCGCCAGCCCCTCCTGCTCGTTGTGATGGATCTGGCCTATCAGGATCAGGGTGTTGCGCATCAGAATGCCGGACAGCGCAATCAGCCCGACGAGGGTATTGATGCCAAAAGGCTGGTTGAAGAGCAGCAGCGTTGGCACCACCCCAATCAGCCCCAGCGGCGCGGTGAGGAAGACCATCACCATCGCCGCCATCGACCGCACCTGGAGGATGATAATCAACAGCGTCATGGCAATCATGATAGGGAACAGCGGCACCATCGCTTTGGTGGCTTTCCCGGACTCTTCAATCGAACCCGCCTGCTCGATGCGGTATCCGGCCGGCAGCGTATCGATGACCGGCTGCAGCGCCTTCGTGATGGCGGCAGAAACATCCGGCGGCTGCAGATTTTCGGCTATATCTCCCCTGACAGTTATGGTCGGAATACGATCGCGACGGCGCATAACCGGCTCTTCCATTTGCACCTCAACCTCCCCAATCTGAGACAGCGGAATGCGCTGCCCGGCAGCCCCCACCAGGGTAAAACCGGCTATTTTTGCCGGGTCAAGCCGGATATCCCCCGCCGCGCGTCCCATGACCTGTACCGAACGGATATCTTCCCGTACTGAGGTGATTGGAATGCCTGAAAGCAGAAACTGAAGCTGCTGCGCGGCGGCATTCGAGGTCAGCCCCACCGCCTGCAGGCGATCCTGATTGAGCGTGAAGTGCAGCGCCGGTACCCGCGGCCCCCAGTCGGTGTTGACGGTTCTCATCATCGGACTGGCCTGCATCACTTTTTCCACCTTATCTGCGATTTCGCGCAGCGTGGTAGGATCAGGCCCCATGACGCGATAAGCCACCGGATAGGGTGAATACGGGCCAAACACCAACTGGGTCACGCGCACGCGCGCCTCGGGCGTCAGTCCACCGGCCACCGCTTCACGCAATCTGAACTTAAGCGCCTCGCGGGCTTCCGGGTTGTCCGTCAGCACGACTATTTTCGCAAATGACGGGTCAGGCAGCTCGGGGGCCATGGCCAGAAAGAAACGCGGCGCCCCCTGCCCGATGTAGGAGGTGACGATTTTTGCCTCTTTCTGTTTTCTCAGCCAGGCTTCGATTTTCGCCGCGGTGGCATTGGTCTGCTCAATAGCGGTGCCATAGGGCATCTGCACTTCAACCAGTACCTCAGGACGGTCGGAGGTGGGGAAAAATTGTTTTTTCACCAGCCCTAAGCCGAGTATCGCAACCGTAAAGACGGCTATCACAGTACCCGCCACGATCCACTTGCGCGCGATAACCCAGCCCAGCAATCGGCGAAAACGATTGTAATGACGGGTGTTGTAAATCGCTGCGTGTCCCCCCTCTACCTTTTTGATATCGGGCAGCATCTTCACGCCCAGATAAGGCGTGAACACCACCGCGACAATCCAGGAGGCAATAAGGGCGATACCGACGATCCAGAACATATTGCTGGTATATTCGCCGGCGGTGGACTGGGCAAAACCGTTAGGCATGAAACCAACGGCGGTGACCAGCGTACCGGCGAGCATCGGGGCGGCGGTGTGGCTCCAGGCATAGGCGGAGGCTTTTATGCGGTCGTAGCCCTCTTCCATTTTCACCACCATCATTTCGATGGCGATGATGGCATCATCGACCAGCAGCCCGAGCGCCAGGATCAGCGAGCCCAGGGTGATACGGTCAAAGTTTTTGCCGGAAGCCTCCATCACAACGAAGACAATCGCCAGCGTTAACGGTACGGCAGCGGCGACCACGACGCCCACGCGCCACCCCATGCTGACGAAACAGACCACCATCACCACCAGCAGCGCGACAAAGAACTTGATCATAAACTCGTCAACGGCGGAGCTGATGTTGACCGATTGGTCGGTGACCTTGGTCAGAGTCATGCCGAGCGGCATACCCGCATTAATTTTGGCGGTTTCCGCATCCAGCGCCTTCCCCAGATCCAGTCCGTTCCAGCCGTCCCGCATCACGATGCCCAACAGCAGCGCCGTTTCCCCCTGATTGCGGATCAGGAAGGTCGCCGGATCTTCGTAGCCCCGCTCAACGGTCGCCACGTCCGATAGCTGCAGTGTCCGGCCCTGAACAACAATGGGGGTTTCGCGGATTTTCTCCAGTTTGTCAAAAGCGCCATCCAGGCGGATAAAGACCTGCGGTCCTTTGGTGTCAATCGAGCCAGCGGGTGTCAGTACGTTCTGGCTGTTGAGGGCGGAGAAAATATCCTGAGGGGAAACGCCCAGCGTGGCCAGCCGGTCATGCGAGAACGAAACAAAGATGCGTTCGGCCTGTTCACCGATAATATTGACCTTCTTCACCCCCGGCACGTGCAGAAGACGCTGACGCAGCGATTCCGCATCGCGAACCAGTAGCCGCTGCGGCTCTCCTTTCGCCTTCAGCGCAAAGAGCGCGAAGGTGACGTCGGAGAATTCGTCATTGAACATCGGTCCGATAACGCCTGCCGGCAGGTTTTTGGCCTCATCGCCGAGCTTCTTGCGCGCCTGATAGAACTCTTCCTGCACCTGTGAAGGCGGCGTGCTGTCTTGCAGTGAAAGCATGGTATAAGCCAGACCGGGTCGGGTGTAGGTTTCACTACGGTCATACCACTTGAGCTCCTGCATTCGCTTTTCAAGCGGTTCAGCAACCTGATCCTGCATCTCCTGCGCGGTAGCGCCCGGCCAGGCAGAAATAATCGTCATCTGCTTGACGGTAAACGGCGGGTCTTCCGCGCGCCCCAGTTCGAAAAATGACAGAACCCCGGCCACGGTAATCAGAATAATGAGGAACAGGGTGATGGAACGCTCGCGAACAGCCAGCGCTGAAAGATTGAATTTGCCGTCGCTCATGGCCGACTCCCGGCGACGCGGGCATCGTTCTGTACAGCCATGCGTACAGCCTCACCGTCATGCAGCAGATGCGCCCCGAGGGCGACCACCTTCTCGCCAGGCTGGAGGTTACCGGATACCTGCGCCACATCATCACTCAATCCCAGCACCTGAACGGACCGCCACGACACTTTGGCTGGCTGACCTGAAATCTGCCAGACGCCCGGCCCTTTACCCGGATCGTAGAGCGAGGCTAATGGTACCTGCATCACCTGGTTCGGTAATTTACCGTCTGCAATGTGCAGCGTTACGGTGGATCCCAGCGGCGCATTCGCCAGCGCCCCTTCAAGCACATATCTCGCCTCGAAGGTGCGGGTTACCGGATCGGCCGCATCGGAAAGGAGACGCAGTTTCGCCGGGACCGTCAGTTTACCGGTGCCGTACAACATGGCCTCGGCCTCGCTTTCAGGAGCCGGACGTAACGTCTCGGGTAACTGCACGCTGGCCTCACGCTGGCCCGCTCTAGCCAGACGAACCACCGGCTGACCAGCGCTAACCACCTGACCGGGTTCAGCCAGAGTCTCCATGACCACGCCGTCTGCGTCAGCCAGCAGCACCGCGTAGCCCGTCGCGTTTTGCGCCACATTCGCCTGGGCCTGAGCCGCATTGAGTTCAGCTTTGGCCGTATCGGCGGCCGCTTTTATCTGGTCGTAGGCCGATACCGACACCGCCCCTGTCGAGACCAGACCGCGGTAACGCACCTCATCCGCCGCAGCTTGTTTTGCTCGGGCCCGTGCGGCCGCGACCGCCTGTTGCTGAGCCTGTGCCTGCAGGCCGAGGTCCGCGGGATCCAGACGCATCATCGGCTGGCCGCGCTTGACGTTCTGGCCGGTATCGACCAGACGTTCAAGAATTTTGCCCTGCACTCTGAAACCGAGATCGCTTTGAACCCGGGCGACAACAACGCCGGTAAATGCGCGGGAGGCATCCATCGCACTCACTATGGTCGCAGACCTGACCAGAGGAGGCTGAGTGCGGGGATCGTCTGTGCCGGAAACGTCACCGCAGGCCGCGAGGGCAAACGGCAGCAGGCAAACGGCAAAAGAGGCGGATTTGAGCCTGAGCATGGAGTTCCTTAATCATTTTGACAGGACAGTTGAACCATACTCTTTCATGTGACCAATTAAGTCAATGGTCACATTCAGGTTGCAAAACTTTTGAGTATTAATGAGGACAGCAGTATGGCCGCAGTGGGTGCGGTATCGAGGTTAAATTGCAGCTGTAAAGGGCAAATATAAGACTGCATGACCAGACAGATGGCATCCGCAGTCTCATCCAGCGGGGTTTTGCGTTCAAACTCCCCTGCCTGCCAGCCTTCCTGAATGACGTGCTGTATCAGCTGACGCAGCTGCTGCTGATAGACGGCGGCGGAAGGTCAGCGCTCCCGGGAGGCAACGGCAGCAATGTCATAAAGCTTGCAATCGTGAAAGAACAGATCGTTACCGGCTTCGATCAGCGCGTTTAATAAACGCCTCAGCTTCTCGGAGGCGGTAGGCGCATCGGCAATCGCGTCATAGACGACCACAGAGATTTTCGCCAGCCTGTTAGCACAAATGGCTTCTCCAATCGCCTGTTTTGAATCGAAGAATTTGTATATAGGTTTTTGAAAAACCAATCGTTTTCGCCAGATCTGACACGGTGGTCTTCTCGTAGCCGAAATACCCGAAGTGCTCCGTAGCGGCTTCCACAATCCGATCGCGGACGCAATGATCCGACGGCCCCCGCGAGGAGTATGCATTTGTGAATTTTGTCATTTTTCCAGCTTAGCCCAGAAGGCCTCGATTGAAAACTTGTGACCAATTTGTAATATAGTCACAAAGAAATGTTGACTCAAGGCACATCATGTTTCTCCTGGGTAGGCTTGTCCTGGCCGTAACGGCCGGCTTACTGGCGGGCTGTGCCGTCGGGCCGGATTATCATCGTCCCGATGTACCGCTTTTAAAGCAATATCATTCTCAGCCTGCCGTCCAGCAAAGAAGTGCCTCGTGGATGGCCCAGGCCCACGCCGGACTTGGGGCGGCCGACCTGCTTCGCCGGAGACCGGATATTATCGTGGCGGAGCGTCATCTCGCCGCCTTTCATGCGCGTACCGGGAGTAGGGATGAAAAGAATAGGCGTTCTGGGCGTTGATGCGTTAAGCGAAAAACTGATCGCAGGATTCTTTCAGGCGGAAACGGGCGCCCAGGTGTTTCTGTTCCCGGCAAACAGCGAACGAGCTCAAAGGCTGGCAAGAGAATTTCCCTGCTGGACCCTGGACAATCACCAGGCCGTCCTTGATGAAGCGGATGAAAAATTTAGCGCCTGTTTGCCTCGCCAGGCCCGCTCTTAGTGGCTGCCGACGAATCGGATTTTGATTCACCAACCGGAGGCCCTGCCTGAGCGGTGATTTCTATTTGGTTTTTCAATCACTCTGACCAGCACGGGAATAATCACTCCCTGAAAACGGCTCATCTGCCCCCTCAAATAAACGTGACAATTTTCGCCATGTTTTAGAGATAATCACCGGCCTGCTCCCCAACCTATCGCAGGCCGGATTGGCGTGATTCACCGAATCAAAAAAGCCAGCCCCGCGGCGAAGAGAATAGAAAGCAGCACCGATGCCAGGCCAGGCAGTAGAAAAGGATGATCAATAATATGTCGGCCCAGTTTGGTGGAGCCGGTATCGTCCAGCTCTACCGCTGCCAGTAACGTCGGGTAATTTGGCAAAATAAAAAGAGAAGCCGTAGCCGGAAAGCAGGCGACCAGGATACCGGGAGCAACGCCCATACTCAGCGCGGCAGGGAATAAAATTTTTGTTGAAGCCGCCTGCGAATACAAGAAACATGACGCGGCCATAATAATGAGCGCCAACATAATGGGCGAATCCAATAAGTGTGACGAGACCGCGCTTTGCAGCCACTGTTGATTGCTGTCCATAAAGGTGGAACCCAGCCAGGCGACGCCAAGGATACAGATGCAGGAGGTCATCCCGGTTTTAAACACCGAGCCGGACGGGACTTTGTGTACGTTAACCCGGCAGCACACCACAATCAGCAGCGCAACGCCCATCATTACCCCAACCCGCGCCTGCCCGCTGCTCATGACCGGATGGGCAATCAGCCCTAACTTTGGACTGGTGACAATCGCATAGGCCAGAACCGCAACCAGCCCAACGATAAAGATCAGCACCGAACGGCCGGCGTAGGGCGGGATAGCCCGCTCAGTCCGTGCCTTAACCTGCACCGGATTGTCATTGAGCCGATCCTGCTGGCGGATTCTGTCCCAGAACAGGTAAAAAACGGAGGTAACCAGCAGCGCAAGAAAGGTGGACGGTATTGATACCGCGATGAGCTCAATATAGCCCCAGCCGTCATGCCCTTTTTCCAGTATCCCCGAGAAAAAAATCACCGCAGCGGAAATGGGCGACGCCACAATCCCCAGCAAAGACGCGCTGACGGAGAGAGCAAGCGCGCGGGTGGGTTTTATATTGTTCTCTTTCGCCACGCCGACAATAACCGGCATACAGGCAAAGGAGACCTGCCCGGTGCTGGCCATCATAGTTAATAGCCAGGTGGAAAGCGGCGCGGTGATGACTAACAGTCGCGGATAGCGGCGCAGCAGCCGCTCGGTGAGGTCAACAAGATATTCAATACCGCCGGCCTCCTGCATGGCGGCAATCGCCACGATCACCACCATGATAAACACGATAACCAGCATCGGCATATCGCCCGGCGTCGCGCCGAGCGCGCTGAGCACAATCACGCCAGCGCCGCCGGCAAACCCTACGCCGATCCCCCCAACCCGCATGCCGATGTACAGAAACAGCAGCACCACCAGAAACTGGACCAATATCATATATTGCCTCCACGGCTCCCTGTCCGGCATTAACCCTTCGCAAGATGACATGGCCGCCGGGCAAACGCGCGCTCACCATATCTTTGGATGTCACCTGCCGGTGAACGACAATTTATCGCGATACAGCGGCGTCGCTGCACACGGTGTGAATCAGACATCCGATCTGCTCAATCTCAACTTCCACCCTGTCCCCGGGCTGCATAAAGAGCGGCGGCGTACGTTTTTTTCCGATACCGCCGGGGGTGCCGGTCAGGATCACGTCTCCCGGAGAGAGCGCGCTGAAGGTGCTGATATAGGCAATAAGCCCGGCGATTGAATGCAACATGCTGCCCGTATTATCCTGCTGCACCGTCTGACCATTGAGACGGGTGGTAATATTCAGATTTTGCGGGTCGGGGATATCATCCGCCGTCACCAGCCAGGGGCCGAAGCCGCCCGTTGCAGGCCAGTTTTTCCCGCCGGTAAAGCAGGCATGCTGCCAGTCGCGCACGGAGCCATCCATATAGCAGCTGTAGCCGGCAACATACTGCAGCGCCTCCTGCTCTGGGATATTGCGCCCTCCACGGCCGATCACCAGCGCCATTTCGCCTTCATAGTCAAACTCATTGCTGCATTCCGGCTTGAGGAGCGGCGCCAGATGCCCGGTCTGCGAATCCGCAAAGCGGATGAATAGCACAGGATTCGCGAGCTTCTCGTTCCCCGCAACGTTTTTATCGCGATAATTCACCCCAGCGCAGATGATTTTTTTCGGTTCAGTAATGACCGGCAGGAAAGCAATCTCGTTGAAGGAATAATGCGTTTTTTTCGCGGACGGCGGCAGAGCATCAAGCAGATGAAGGTGGGGCAAAAATTCAAGCAGGCTGCCATATTGAGGGAACAGCGCCTGCAGATCGATGACGCCATCGGCGGTCGCCAGACCATATTTATTTTTATCATTAACGCGAAAGCTTAATAGTTTCATAAATCACCTTGGGAATAGACAGAGGTGAAAGCCCCGACGTGATGATGAAGAGAAGGAAATGATACCGGGGCGAAGTAACCGATTATCCGCAATACAGTAAGGCCTATTTCTGCATTGCGGATTCACAACTGACTCAGAATGAATTAACGAACGCGGCCCAACTCAGCGGCGCGCATGGCGTCGTGGATCTCTTTTTCAGCCCCATTTTCGAGCGGCAGCAGCGGAGAGCGAACGGTGGCATGTTCAAGGATCCCTCGCGCAACCAACGCATGCTTAAGGGCCACGGTGCCTTCCATGTGAGAACCGCGATGGTAGACGCTTTTGGTCACCGGCAGCAGACGATCGTGCAGCTGACGCGCTTTAACGTAATCGCCCGCTTTACCCGCCTTAATCATTTCAATTAACGGCTCAGGCGCGATATTACCGTAGCCGACCAGGAAGCCATCCACATCAAACGCGGTATGCAGCAGGTATTCATCGTGGCAGCTTAAGATTTGCAGATCAGGACGTTCGCGACGGATCACCGGAATCTCAGTATCCCAGCGGCGCATATTACGTACGCCATTTTTCATGGCAAATACGCCAGGCTGCGCGGAGATATCCAGCAGGGTCTTCAGGTTGTAGGTGGCTTTAGTGACATCCGGATACTGGAAAAGAATCAGCGGCAGGCCGCTTTCTTCATACACCACGCGGTAGCGATCCTGGGGGGCGCCATCCTGATAGCCAAAACGCAGCCAACCGTGAGAAGGATAGAGCAAACCTGCGGATGCCCCGGCGGCAACGGCGCGCTTCGCCTCCAGCGCAGCCACTTCGGTCCCTTCCCCGGTGATACCGGCAATGATAGGAAGCTTATCATCCACCGACTTCACAAATGCGCGGATCACATTCGCCTGCTCTTCCTGGGTCAGAAAAGTCCCTTCCCCCGCGTGTCCCAGAACCACCAGACCTTTCACGCCGTCGATGCTGCCGAGCCAGTTACCAAGGCGCTGAATGGCATCATAGTCTACGCGTCCATCGCGAGTGAATGGTGTAACCGGAGCCGGAGTCAAACCTCTCAGATCGATGTTAATCATAAATATCCCCTTGATGAGTAAGCATTTGTTTACGGTTAAGCGATTATTTGAAACGGAAGTGAAATCGTTTCTGCAATCGTTTTCACGTAATTGACATTGAACCTCAAAAATAAAACCGTCAACGCCACGTTGGTTAAAAATGCAACGCAGATCACAAACTAAACAGCAATCTGCATCCGGGATGAGATCCGTTATACAAAATTCAACCCTCCCCGCTTTCTCCAGGAAAGCCGGGAAGGATCGCTGGCGGATTATTTACGTGGAGACGAGGTAGACTTACGGGGAATAAGGGAAGGCGTGGTAATCCGCATATTATTATTTATCTCTGGATTCAATAACATATCAACCGCATTGCTGGCGATATGCTCCAGCGGCGTTCTGACCGAAGTCAGCGCCACGGGCAGTCTGCTCACCAGCGGAATATCGTTGTATCCCACCAGCGAGAGATCTTCGCCAATCACCAGGCCCTGCTGGTGCGCGGCCGCGAGGACGCCAATCGCCAGTTCGTCATTGACGGCAAACAGCGCGCTTGGGCGGTGAGGCTGGCTGAGAATTTTCATTCCCTGCTGCTCTCCCGAGGCGATGTTAAAATCTGAATGACAGCACCAGTCCGCTTCGATCCGGAGCCCGGCTTCCTGCATTGCCCGCTCAAAGCCCTTACGCCGGTTGCGCGCGTTGGAGGCAAAATCAGGGCCGCCAATCAGGCCAATATCGCGGTGACCTAAATCAATCAGGTGCCGGGTTGCCAGATAGCCGCCAAGCTCATCGTCGCCCACCGATGAGGGGCTAAAACCGTCGGTACGCAGCGCCAGTACGTGGGGAACGTCTCGTTCACGCAGGGCTTGCGGCAACGGATCGTCCAGCCGGCAGGTGGACATGATCAGCCCATCCACGCGGCGATCCAGCAGCGACTCAACGGCGTTTTTCTCCTGCTCCTTGCTATCACCGCAGGTCGCTACAATCGCGAAATAACCCCGTCTGGCTGCGGCCCTGGCTATCTCTTCGAAAAGCATGGCGGTGACGGCATCGGTTAGCCTGGGAACCAGGACGCCAAGCGTCCCGGTATCGCCGCGCCGCAGGCTGGAAGCAACATAGTCCCGACGGTAGCCCAGCTCTCGGGCAACCTGGCGAATTTTATCTGCCGAGGCGCTGCGCGAGGTGGGTAATCTTTCATCGAGTACCCGTGAAACGGTCGAGACGCTAACGCCCGCGGCGCGAGCAACATCCCGCATTGTCGCCAGCTTTTTTTCCGGCAAATCGTTCAGTTCACTTTCTTGATCCATCTGCTGCTCCAACTCATCAATGCGGGTAAAAATCCGTGTTGCCCGTTCAACGGATACCATCGTGCAAACCGTGGGGTTAAAGGATCTTACGTCAAACCTCGTCCGGACAAAAGGAATGGTGCTTCACTTTGCCTGGTTCATTCGGCTGGTCGTTAATTCACATTTCTTATCCATTTTGCTTTGCATTCGCCGCTTCGCCTTTTTGCGCGTGAGTTTTTTCAGATTGTGAACTGCTCGACATTTATACAACAGGCGTAATTGACTTAGCGACGAATCCAGCAAAGGATTAGCTGCAAATGAAATCGATTGCAGTAACGTTATCATAAACACATCAGGACAGCATTATATGCAGCACGTCGATGAATAAGGGTTCGTTGCCCTGTTGTTATTCAGAATTTTACGTGTATGCCCCAGACAACGTTTAACAGGGTAATACTATGTCAACTCAGGCCATTGCTTCAGATTACGCCGTTGCCAGCGGAACGGCGTCAACCCCGGACGCGCTGCTGGCAAGACTGGAACGTCTGCCCATCACCCGGCGGCTGAAGGCGATCCGCGTTATCGTCGGCTTATCAACGTTTTTCGATGCCTATACCATTATTGCTATCGCTTTTGCGCTTCCCCAGCTTACTCAAGAGTGGGGCCTCACGCCGACGTTTGTCGGTCTTATTATTGCGGCCAGCTACGTGGGTCAGTTGTGCGGCGCCCTATTTTTCGGCTCGCTGGCGGAAAAAATAGGCCGTATCGGCGTATTGCGTATCACCATCATCATGTTCGTCCTGATGGATGCGGCGTGCCTTTTTGCCTGGAACGGCTGGTCAATTCTTGTTATTCGCTTTTTACAGGGGGTGGGTATCGGTGCGGAAGTTCCCGTTGCCAGCGCCTATATCAATGAATTTGTCGGAGCAAAGAAGCGCGGGCGTTTCTTTTTGTTGTATGAGGTGATTTTCCCTATCGGCATGATGTTTGCCGGTCTGGTCGGGTATTTTCTTGTGCCTATCTATGGATGGAAGGTCATGTTTTTAATTGGCTTAGTTCCCTCAGCGCTGACCGTTCCACTGCGCTGGCTGATGCCTGAATCACCGCGCTGGCTGGCTTCAAAAGGTCGGCTGAAGGAAGCGGACAACGTCGTATCGACGCTGGAATCTGAAGTCATCAGGCGTGGAATGACGTTGCCCGAACCTGAAATAAAAGCCCCCGCGGTGCAAAAAGCGGCTCCGGAAGGGGTTAAGGCCCTCTTCGGCGGTATTTATAAATCCCGCACCTTTATGCTGTGGGGGCTGTGGCTGACGGTTTACAGCGTCAACAATGGAATGATCACCTGGTTCCCGACTCTGTACAAAACCTGGTTTAATCTCTCCCTCGATACCAGTCTGGCCTACGGCTGGATCACCTCCTCCTGCGGCGTCGTCGCTTCGGTGATCTGCGCCTTGCTGATCGACCGCGTCGGGCGCAAGCGCTGGTACACATGGGCCTTTTTACTGGCCGTCGTTCCGCTGATTACGCTTTCTGTTCTGGGCGCGAAATCCGCCGTTGAAATTCTGATTCTGGGCAGCATGACCTACGCCATTCTTCAGACCATCGCCTTCTCGCTTTATCTGTACGCGGCTGAGCTTTATCCCACCCGGCTGCGCGCTATTGGCACCGCGTACTCCAGCGCATGGCTCCGCGCGGGGTCATCCATTGGCCCATTAATGGTCGGGTTTATCGTCAGCGGCTTCGGGATCCGTTTTGTGTTTGTCACGTTCGCGGTCATCGCACTGATTGGCGGCTTGATTACGTGGATTTTTGCCATTGAAACCAAAGGGAAATCATTAGAAGAGCTGTCGCCATAGACGGCCTGTGGCTCCGGCAATCGCGGAGCCACCTCTGACAGGAGGCCGGCTAGTCGGCTGATTCAGCTGCGCCTTATCGGGAACACTTCATAGACCTGGCTCATCAACGGGCGGTGAAAAACATGAACACACTCATTAAAAGCGGCACGATGCTGCTGGCATTTCTCTACCCTTTACTGGCTCTGGCCAACGATACACTTTTTTCTCCAACAGCAAAAAACATGACCGGAGAGTGGGGAGGCATGCGGACGGATCTGCGCCGTCATGGTTATGATTTTACGCTGGAATATAGCGCGATGACGGCCACGAATGTTTCCGGCGGTTACGATCGCGATAAAACCCTGCGCTACAGCGACCAGTATATTCTCGGCATAGATATGGATCTGGAAAAGATTTTAGGTATTCGCGACGGTGAATTTAAAGCGTCGGTGAATAATCGTAATGGGCGAGATCTGACTCAGGATCGCCTTCAGGATCCGCGCGCGCCGGTAATAGGCTCCGGTGTTCAGAGCAACTATGGCCGGGGTCAAACATGGCACGCGACGCAGTTTTGGTTCAAAAAAATCGGGTGGGAGAAGAAGCTGGATATCAAGGTGGGCCTGATGCCGCCAGGAGAGGATTTTGATAACAACGGCTGCTTTTTTCAAAACCTGTCGCTGTGCGGTTCTTTAGCCGGACACGGCAGCGGCGTCTGGTATAACACCCCTATAGGCCAGTGGGGTGGCCGCGTCAAATACAGCCCTGCCCCAGCGCTTTACGTCCAGGCCGGGGCGTTTCAGTACAATCCTAACTACGCCACCCGCCACGGAAGTTTCGAGCTCGATGGAACCGGGCATCTGGGGTACATGTACCTTTTTGAACTGGGATACTCACCCACCCTCGGCGCGGCAAAACTCCCCGGCATCTGGAAACTCGGGGGATGGTACAACACGGCGGAGGCCAACGATGTGCTGGATGATGACAATGGCGACCCCTATGTTATCACCCACCAGGCCGCCCGGCGACACGACGGCCGCTACGGAGGTTATCTCTATATCGTCCAGCAGCTGACCTACTCGAGCAGCCAGCGCCAACGTGGCCTTAGCCTTTTCGGGCATCTGGCAATGAATGATAAAGATACGGCGACAATGGACTATCAGATGCAGGCAGGCGCCATTTATCAAGGCCCTTTCGCCAGCCGTCCGCAGGACTTTATCAGCTTCGGCGTCAGTAAAATGCACGCCAACGACAGAGTCGCCCGTCGGGCTCAGCTCCTGAACCAGATGCGGGGGATCGATGATTATGATAACCCACTGTATGTTCCGGTTCGCAGAGCCGAGTATGCCGCAGAGCTGCATTATAGCTTTCGCGCGACGCCATGGCTGACCGTGCGCCCTAACCTGCAGCTGCTGGCCCATCCGGGAGGAAGCGAGGAGATTAAAAACGCGTGGGTGATCGGCAATCAGGTGACCGTTAAATTCTGATAAAACAGGCGGCCGCCGTCAGGACTAATCAGAATAAGCAACAATGGCGAACAATCAAAATATGGGCTTACTTTATCAATTTTAAGCGCCGGGTATTGGGTCCAGACCCGACGGGATGGCCAAATAAATGCGGAGTGTGGTAAGAAATCATCGCACTCCTTTTTCTCTGGATGCAAATTGAGTCAGACATCAGATTTCTGCTGAGTATCGAAAGACGAAGTTAAACGTATTCCTGACTTTTTAAATCACATGGGATAGTAGCGAAAAATTAGGCTGTTTTAAGCTTCATGATAATTTTCCCGAATAACCAAGCTGATATCTTGCAAATCATGGCAGGATAAATCAAGCAAAGGCATCTCGCGCGGCGCTGCGCATCGACTGCTTATCAGGAGCTACCGCCTACCCGTATATATCAATAGCGGGCCAGCTCAACTAAACAGTGACTAAACAGTGGAATCCTCATTTCCATTTTGTAACACACCTTGGCAAATTAGCGATACCCGCCACAAAATTCACATATCACTCCCAATGATATAGCAAGCATCTTGCATTTGCAGAATGAGTCCGTTAGCGTCTGTAACGTTACACTAAAACGTTACAGAAGAAAGAAACACCCCTTTTTCGTTAAACCTACTGGCTGATTTAGCCATGCCAGAGAGCCTTATCGCGACCCCTACACTGTGAGAAAGGATAATCATGATGAAAACAAAACTGCTTCGTTCCGCCAGACTTTTTCTGGCATTCGCTTGCCTCGGTACCGCACTCATAGCTGGTAGTGCGCTGACCGCTTCAGCACAGGCCGCCATCAATTTTCGTGTGTACTCTTCTTTGCCGGCTGATGATTCTTCCGCACACTATATTTGGTTCAACCGTTTCCAGGAAAATATCAATAAAAACGAGAGGTTAAAAGGCCAGATTAAGCTCAATTACTTCGCAAACGCGATGCTGGGCAAAGAGGCTGATGCCACTCAGCAGGTGCGAATCGGCGCCATTAACATGATGATTTCAGGCACTTCAATCTGGGCGACGCTGGTACCCGAAATTGGCGTTCTTGATTTGGGGTACCTGTTTAAAGATTACGATCAGGTCGGAAAAGCACTGGATGGCAAAGTCGGCGAAAAGCTTTCCAGCCTGATGATGGATAAAGCAAACGTTATGGTACTGGGCTATGGCTATAACCTCGGCGCACGTAACGTGTATACCAAAAAGGTGATTGAAAAACCGGCGGATTTAAAAAACCTGAAAATCCGCGTGCTGCCGGTTCCCAACTTTATCGCCACGCTAAATCACATGGGTGCCGTTGCCATTCCCATGCCGGGCGGGGAAGTTTACTCCAGCCTACAAATGGGCGTTATCGACGGAGTGGAACACGATGCCCCAACCATCTACGCCAGCAAATACTATGAAATTATCAAAAACGGTACACTGACTCGCCACAGCTATAACCCGCTGATGATTGCCATGAACAAGAAAAGCTTCGAGCAAATTCCGCAACCCTTACGCGCAGACGTGCTGGCCGCGGCAAAAGAAGCCACCGAGTACGAACGTCAGCAGGCCAGTCAAAAAGAGCTTGAGGCGATTAAAAACCTCCAGGCTAAAGGAGTGACCTTCCGGGAAACCGATCGCGCTTACTTTGCGCACGCCGTACAGCCCATCTGGAAAACCTTCCTTGATAAATATCCTGATTTAAAACCGATGATGGATGAGTTCAGCGCTACGGCGTTGAGCGCTAAACCATAAGTCGGGGAGCGTCGCCCACGCGGTTCAGCCGGGACGACGATATAGCTATAAACCATGTGAGGAGTTCATCATGGCTGATATCTCTATGAAAACAAAGGATGAAAATACTTTGTTGACGCTATTGGGGCAGATAAGCAAAGGCCTAACCTGCTTCACCTCCTGGGCCGGAGCGCTGGTATTATTTATCAACGTCCTGGTGGTATTTGCTTCCGTTATCTGGCGTTATGCGCTGCATTCGCCCATTCATTGGGCGGAAGAGGTGGCGCGCGCGCTGATGATTGCCCTGGTCTTTTTTGGTGTCGCCACCTCAACCGGCAGAGGAGGACATATTGGCGTCGATCTTTTCCTGCGCTTTCTACCTGATGCCATTCGACCGTATGTCGTGCATGCCAGTCGCTGGATCCTGTTCCTGGTCTCCGTCGGCCTGGTCATCTCCAGCTACGATCTCGTCCAGGCTGCACGGCTACAAACCACCGAAACGGGCTTACCGCAAACCATCTATGTGATCCCGGTCCTGATCGGCTCCGTGGTGATGATGGTGGCTGCGCTGGAACATGCCCTACGCGAACGTGCGAAGATCGTTCTGCTCAGCGGTGCGGGGATCCTGGCGCTGGCGGCACTGGGGTATCTGAAACTCTCGCTGATGGCCGATCCAGCCAGCGCGGCTGCCGGACTCATGCTGATTTGCTTTGTCTTAGGCATCCTGGCCGGTGTGCCCATTGCCTTCACGCTCGGCATGTCGGCAATGGTATTTTTTATCTGCGACCCTTCCCTGCCGTTTGTTTTCTTTTCACAGCAGGTCGCGGCAGGCGTTGATCACTTTGTCCTGCTGGCAATTCCATTCTTCTTACTTGCCGGTGCGGCGATGGAAATCAACGGCATGTCAACGCGTCTGGTGGAGCTTATTGTGCGTGGCATGGGGCGCTTTCGCGGCGGGCTGAATATGACAACCGTGCTGTCGATGGCCTTCTTCTCCGGCATCTCGGGTTCAAAGCTGGCAGATGTGGCAGCAGTAGGCGGCGTGTTAATGCCCGCAGTACGCCGGGCGAAACAAGACGGTGAAGAGGCCGCCGGGGTCTTTGCTGCATCTGCGGTAATGGCAGAAACCATTCCACCCTGTGTGAACCTGATTGTAATGGGGTTCGTCGCCAATATCTCTATCGGCGCGCTGTTTATCGCCGGTCTGGTGCCGGCAGCCTGCCTGTTGGTGCTGTTAATGGTGGCCGCCAACCGCTTTGGCGGGAAAATCAACGTCAGCGAAGCGTACCCGGTATTGCGCCCGCGCACCCAGCTTTATCTCGGCGCCGCCGTCGGTCTGGTTATGATATTCATGATTGGTCGCGGAGTGATGATGGGGATTGCCACATCAACGGAAATTTCAGCTTTTGCCGTCATCTACGCCATTGTAGTGGGCCGACTGGCGTTTCGTGAGCTGACGCTGAAAGCGACGATAAAAATGTTTGTTGATATTGCAGCGATGTCGGGTGTCTTACTGTTCATCGTGGCCTGCGCTACCAGCTTGTCCTATGCCCTGACGATACAAATGATCCCCCAGCAGATCGCTGAACTGCTGGTCGGAATTGGTATGGAGCAAGGTGCCTGGCTGTTCCTGATATTAACCATTGTGATTCTGATTATCTTTGGCGCAGTTCTCGAAGGCGCGCCAGCGCTGATTATCTTCGCTCCCATCCTGGTGCCTATTGCCATTCAGCTTGGTTTTAATCCCTTGCACTTTGGCATCGTGATGATCATGGCGATGGGTTTTGGCTTGTTTTCCCCGCCTATCGGCTTGGGGTTATATACCACCTGCGCTATTTGCGGCGTGGAGATGAAACATGTGATTAAACCCATGGCGAAATATCTGGCGGTGGTTTTTGTCGGCATCATTATTGTCGCCATGGCCCCTCCTTTAACCACCTGGTTGCCAGGGCTCGCCGGCTATTAATTATTAGATCCTGCTATTTGCCACGCTCAGATGGCAGGGACACCCATGCAAATAAAACGCTAACACCATGCCAGATAAAAAATCTGGCACCGTCTAACGCTGTATAACGGGAGTATACAATGGGAATATTAACGGGTAAGAAAGCCTTTATTACCGGTGCCGAACAAGGTATTGGCAAAGAGAGTGCGAGAAAACTGATCGAGGCCGGATGTGATATTTATATACATTATTTCAGTGGTGAAGAGGGCCCACAGGAGTTAATCGCTTTAGCCGAACAGCAGGGTTCTCGCGCGGCCTGCGGTTTCGCTGATTTAACCAATGAGGAAGATGCCGCACGCTGCGTGGCGAATGCGGCGGAATTTTTGGGAGGCATTGATATTCTGGTCAATAACGTCGGCGGTATTATTGCCCGCAAATGGCTGGGAGAGATTGAACCGCATTTCTGGCGTACAGTTATCGATGTGAATATGACAACGATGATGAACGTCACCCAACAGGCGCTGCCCTGGCTGAAAGCGGCCCCTGAGGGCGCAAGTATCGTTAACCTGGCTTCCCTGGCCGGACGTTCTGGCGGGCATGCCGGCTCTCTGGTTTATTCCACTACCAAGGGTGCCGTACTGACATGGACACGCTCGCTGGCCGCGGAATTAGGTGAATATGGCATACGCGTTAATGCCGTTGCGCCAGGGTTAATTCTGGGAACGCGTTTTCATAACCAGCATACGACCCAGGCCTCAGCCGATCGGACAATTCAGGAGATCCCTCTGGGACGGGCGGGCACGCCGGAAGATGTGGCAAGGGTCATTTGCTTCCTCGCGTCCGAATATGGTGGTTTTGTTTCCGGCGCGACCATCGATATCAATGGCGGGGTTTATCGGGCTTAAAAATATGGCGGGTATGCATACCCGCCAGCGTATAAAAGGTAGGGTATATGATCAAGGCAGATATTATTCATCCTGATTTATTACAGGCACTGGCACAATGCGGGCATAAGGCGAACATTTTAATCGCTGACGCTAACTACTCTTTTTTAACCAATACCTCCGCGCAGGCACGTATTATATGGCTTAATTTTTCACCGGGACTGATTGGTAGCGTGATTATTCTCGAGAAAATCCTCCAGTATATAAATGTTGAAAAAGCTACGTTGATGAATAGTCCGGCGGATTTCGATAATACTATCGAGCGTGAGTATCGGAGCCTGCTAGCAGCAACTATCGAATTTGAACATGTTGAGCGCAATGCATTTTATTTACAGGCGAAAACGTCGGACACGATCCTGGTCATCGCTTCCGGTGAAACGCGCCGCTTCGCCAATATTCTGCTGACTGTCGCCCCAACGCTGGTATGAAATAAAGAGAAGAACAGGCTGTTCTTCTCTTGTCGTACTAACCTCAGGTATCTGCACTACGCACAGATTGCCGGGAAACCAGCGATGGAGGGAATAAAAACTCGGCAGGCGGGATAGATGCGTTATCTATCCGCATAATCAATCGGTCTACCATCACCTCTG
The DNA here is from genome assembly GCF_015601345.1 of Klebsiella sp. BDA134-6. Classification (NCBI taxonomy): domain Bacteria; kingdom Pseudomonadati; phylum Pseudomonadota; class Gammaproteobacteria; order Enterobacterales; family Enterobacteriaceae; genus Klebsiella; species Klebsiella sp. BDA134-6. The sequence goes on along the minus strand of NZ_CP064784.1, from coordinate 1,162,231 downwards.
CCATCGTTTTCAGCGGCGGCATGATAGAAGTGAGCCCTGGGAAAATCAGCCCGGAAAGTGAGATGTTATCGATGCCTACAATAGATATTTGCTGGGGTATATTGATTCCCGCCTGGTGCAGGCCGGTCATCAGTCCGATACCGAGCGCATCGTTAATCGCCACGATACCATCCGGGAGGTTGGATTGCTGGCTGATTTTTAACGCCAGCGCGCGCCCCAGCTCTGTCATTTCTGTGTCGCCATAGGCCGCCATCGCCTGTCCTTCCACGATCATCCCATCGCGGTATAACCCCTGCTCTTTTACCGCGCAAAGAAACCCTTCTATTTTGTGTGCGCGGCTCGGCGTCATTCCGGCCACGGTGGCAAACGCCAGACGACGACACCCCTGCGCGATAAGATGTTCTGCGGCCATTCGCCCCGCAGCAATATTGTCCATTGAGATGCTGTCGAGGGAAAAATTACCCGTCTGTGCCCGCGCAGGCATACGGCCATCATAGTTCACCATCACCATGCCCTGCTCTACCGCGCGAGCAAAATGCGGTTTTTCGATATCGCATGCGGCGACGATAATCCCCCGAACGCCATGGGAGAACATATCATCCAGAAATGCTTCTTCTTCTTCGATTTGCCGATAGGTATTACCAATCAGTACTCGATAGTGCCGCTCTTTCGCTGCCAGGTCCACTTCACGCGCCAGCGCCGCGAAACTCGGATTAACTATCGATGGCACCAGTAAACCAATCATTTTGGCCTGGCCGGTCTTTAACTGTTGCGCCACACGATTCGGAAAGTAGTTCAGCGTCTGCATGCTCTGCTGGATGCGAGTCAGCGTTTCAGCCCGCATTTGATCGGTACGACCGTTCAGCACATTGGATACGGTGCTCACGGATACGCCTGCGTGTTTTGCGACATCACGAATATTCGCCATACCTCTCCTTTACGGCAATGAATGAATGGCATCAGGCATAACGGTCAACGCTGCCATCTTATTATAAATTATGCACTACAACGGTTTAGTGTAACGTTACAGACGATGCTGTCAATGCTATTGCCTGGACGGGAGAAAAATTCTGTTATACCAGGCCATATGCTCTTCAAACTTGCTTACAGGCGGATCGTCGATGGGCGAGTCCGCCATCATTCCGCACGAAGTTCATTCGCTTTTTGCAGAGCTTACGGATGACTCATCCCTTCACGCCATGAGTCGCTTTGATTATCACTTTTGGGGCAATTTTCTTCGTACAGACATTGTTTATTAAAGAACATCCGCAACATTAAGCGCGATACCCCGGCATAGCCTTCCTGCTATGCCGGGTCTTTCAACTACCGCTTGATTAACGCAAACACGCCCCAGCCAAAGTATTCACGCGTATAAGTCGCATGGCGTTTTGGCGCCATCGTCAGCTCCGCCCTGACTTCTGACGCAAAGTCATCATCGGGGTTTTCCTCTAACCAACGGCGCATGGTGAGCCATTTCGCCGCTTCGTAGCGGTCCCAACCTTCCTGGTCCGCCAGTACCATTTCGACGAGGTCATAGCCAAGCGCATCGTAAGAGGAGACCAGATCGGCAAGCGTCAGAAAGTCGGCGAGCGAAGAGGCGCCACAGGCCTGTGCTATCTCTTCCGTTGCCGGTACCTGCCGCCAGTACGGTTCGCCGATCAGCAGCATACCGCCGGGCTTGAGGCTTTTGCTCAGCAGCGCGATAGTCCCGGCGACGCCGCCGCCGATCCAGGTCGCGCCCACGCAGGCGGCGATGTCGCATTTTTCCTCGGCCACATAACCGGCGGCGTCCTGGTGAATAAACATCACGCGGTCAGCAACGCCGAGCTCTTCTGCCCGCAGCTTAGCCTGCTGGCTGAACAGCGCGCTCATGTCGACGCCGATGCCGCGAATGCCGTGATCGCGCGCCCAGGTACAGAGCATCTCCCCCGATCCGCTGCCGAGGTCGAGTATGCGGGTTCCGGCCTTCATCCGCAGCACGCGGCCAAGGGCGGCATATTTTTCCGGCGTAAACGGGTTATGGATGCGGTGAGCGCTTTCACTAATGGTGAAAATACGTGGGATATCCAATGGTTGAATTCCTTTTATGGGTGTTGCGGAAAGAGAACCGGGAACGTTTTTTTCGGCCAGCAGCGCGTACAGCTTACCGGCAAAGGTTTCGCTGACCGGCCATTCCGCCTCATCCGGACGGGTAATGGTGGTCAAACCCGCCGTACGCAGCAGATCGAGATAAGCATCATCACGCCATGCGGTCATCTGACTACCGAAACGCGTCACCTTGCCGCTCTCTTCAATCGCCATGAACAGCGTGGAGCTGGTTTGCTCCGCCGGATCCCAGGCGTGCTCGGTCAGAAGCAGGTGCGGAATATCCAGAAACAGCCCCTGCGGACAGCGCTGCCAGCCGGGCTCGGCCATTCCCTGACGTTTAACTTCCGCATAGGTATGAACCTCGATGAGCAGCTTTCCCCACGGAACCAGCCACTGCGCGCAGCGGTTGACCAGCGAGCGAGCCTCAGCTGCGCTGAACACGTTCAGTTCACCGAAGGTCATCATGATGAAATCAAACTGTGTTTCCGGCGCGTAGTCGCGAACGTCCTGCTGGTGATAGACAATATCAAGCCCGGCCGCCTGCGCCTGCTGCCGGGCCCAGGCGATCGACGCTGGTGAAAAATCCACGCCCGTACAGCAGAAGCCGCGCTCGGCCAGCAGGCGCGTGTAAAGACCCGGCCCGCAGCCGAGGTCGAGAATGCGGGCGCCGGCGGGCAGCTGTCCGGCAATCCACGCCACCTGTTGTTCTATAACCGCCTGCCTGCGGCTGGCCCAGTCGTGCTCCTGCGACAGATGGTTCTCCAGCATACGCTGGCTAAACGCCGGTTCATCCCAGGGGATTTTGCGCTCCTGGGATGACAACGTGATATGCCTGGAACCTGTAATAATCGTGCCAATAGTCATCATCATCTCCTTATTGATTACTCGCGCCAGTGCTCGGGTTTCATTAACGCCCGGGCGCACTGTATCTGGCCCGTTCGCCCCAGCGGCTGAGACGAAAGCCGCTGTAGCATCCAGCAGGCTTTATGCGCCTCGGGAATCGGATAAGGCGCCGGATAGCCTTTATCTCCCGCGCATGGCTCAAACCCGTGCCTGGGGTAGTAAGTGGCGTGGCCCAGAACAAATACCGTCTGGCTTCCTATGGCTTTCAACTGCTCAATGCCGTGCCGGATAAGCGCTCCGCCAACGCCCGCGCCCTGGTATTCCGGCACCACCGCCAGGGGAGCAAGGATGTGCATCATCGGCGAGTCCGGCTCCCCTTTGAACATCGCCCGGGTGAATAAAATATGCCCAACCGCCTTTCCGTTATGCCTGGCCAGCAGCGATAACGTCGGGCAGGCGCTCTCATCGTTGAGCAAAGAGGCCACCAGCCTGGCCTCTTTGCTGTAGCCGAAAGCCCGGGTTTCGACATTGAGAATGTCATCGGTATCGCCTTCAGAGGCGACATGAAAAGTGAAGCTGTGGTTTGTCATCAGAGGCTCCTTAGCGATTGTCCAGCTGTGCGCGGACGTTGTTCAGCCCGGTGGTATTGATGCGGTAGGGCTGTCCGTTGACGGACTTAATCAGCTTTTTGGTTTTGAGTTTTTTGAAAACGGCGAGCGTGCAGTCGCTGAGCAGGAGCCCTTCGCGGCTGTAGCATTCAACAGAGGTGACGCGGCCTGATGTATCGCGAACGTGCGCGATCCGGCCACCTTTAGCGAGAACGTGTAAGGTACGTTGTTCCTGACGGGATAGATTCATACTGAAGAAACCTGTTAATCATCATGCGTAAAAACGAGCCAACACCCGCAGGTGTTCGCGTAAGGTTTAAGCGCAGCGATAACCAGTCCGGCCTGAAAAGGTCGGGAAGCTGATTATCTGATGATGACATTCTCCAGCATCAAAGCCTCGGTGAGAGTTGAAAAGGTATTTACCAGCGAAATAATAACACGCAGTTTTTATATGGAAATCGTTATAGTCAAAAAGTGTGATCTGCAGCGAGCCCGTACGCTTCCTGGCGCTTATGGTCGACATGTTGACGCCATTGGTTAACCATTTATACAGGCATGACGCGCGGGGCCCTATACCTTTCTGAGCTTCAGCAGGATCTATAGGCGCTACTCAACGGGTCTGAAATGACGTCGGGCCCTTCACCTATGCCATTAGCGAATCTCCATCACATTTTGGTTTACCAATTCACCTTACACGGTTGACTTGTTCGACCAATTGGAGGAACTTATACGCCATATCGTCTGGTTTCTCCTCCGTTACGATGGTTGACCGGAACCGACGCTCCCATCAAAGCAGCGGCCTGAAGCAGGTCAACAACGTGAAGAGGTTAAGCATGGAACAGACATGGCGCTGGTATGGCCCTAACGATCCAGTCACTTTAGCTGACGTCCGTCAGGCAGGCGCGACCGGGGTGGTTACCGCCCTGCACCATATTCCGAACGGCGAAGTGTGGACGGTTGACGAGATCCTCAAGCGTAAAGCCATCGTGGAAGAAGCCGGCCTGGTATGGTCGGTGGTCGAAAGCGTACCGATTCACGAAGAGATCAAAACCCATACCGGCAACTACGCGCAGTGGATCGCTAACTATCAGCAGAGCCTGCGCAATCTGGCCCAGTGTGGTATTCGCACCGTGTGCTACAACTTTATGCCGGTCCTCGACTGGACCCGTACCGACCTTGAGTACGTCCTGCCGGATGGCTCCAAAGCCCTGCGCTTCGATCAGATTGAATTCGCCGCCTTTGAGCTGCATATCCTCAAGCGTCCGGGCGCGGAAGCGGACTACACCGCCGAAGAAGTCGCCCAGGCGAATCAGCGTTTCGCCGCCATGAGCGATGAAGATAAAGCGCGCCTGACCCGCAACATCATCGCCGGTCTGCCGGGTGCGGAAGAGGGTTATACCCTCGACCAGTTCCGCCAGCACCTTGCGACCTATAAAGATATCGATAAAGCCGCGTTGCGCGAGAATTTCGCCGTCTTCCTGAAGGCGATTATCCCCGTCGCCGAAGAGGTTGGCGTACGTATGGCGGTACACCCGGACGATCCGCCGCGCCCGATTCTCGGCCTGCCGCGCATCGTCTCGACCATTGAAGATATGCAGTGGATGGTTGATACGGTGAACAGCATGGCGAACGGCTTTACCATGTGCACCGGCTCCTACGGGGTCCGCGCCGACAACGATCTGGTTGATATGATTAAGCAGTTTGGCCCGCGCATTTACTTCACCCACCTGCGATCTACGCTGCGCGAAGAGAACCCGAAAACCTTCCACGAAGCCGCGCATCTGCATGGCGACGTGGACATGTACGAAGTGGTGAAGGCGATTGTTGAAGAAGAGCACCGCCGTAAAGCGGAAGGCAAAGAGGATCTTATCCCGATGCGTCCTGACCACGGCCACCAGATGCTCGACGACCTGAAAAAGAAAACCAACCCCGGCTATTCCGCGATTGGGCGCCTGAAAGGGCTGGCTGAGGTCCGCGGCGTTGAGCTGGCGATTCAGCGCGCTTTTTTTAGCCGCTAATTCCTGACTGGTGGGGCCGACAGCGCCCCGCCTTTATCCCTTCGGTCGCCTGTTGCGGCCCATCCTGGAGTTTGCTATGACTGCCACCCTTGCCGACAGCAACCTGCCGGTTACACGCCCTGCGTGGGATCGTTCTCGCCTGGAATCCCGCATCGTACACCTGGGCTGCGGCGCGTTTCACCGCGCGCATCAAGCGCTTTACACCCATCATCTGCTGGAAACCAGCGACAGCGACTGGGGCATCTGCGAAGTCAACTTGATGCCGGGCAACGACCGTGTCCTGATTGAGAATCTGAAAAATCAGCATCTGCTTTATACCGTGGCGGAGAAAGGCGCTGACAGCACCGCGCTGAAAATTATCGGCTCGATGAAAGAGGCGCTGCATCCGGAAATCGACGGCTGCGAGGGCATACTGCGTGCCATGACGCGCCCGCACACGGCTATCGTCTCCCTGACGGTAACGGAAAAAGGTTACTGCACCGATGCGGCCAGCGGCCAGCTCGATCTCAACAACCCGCTGATTCAACACGACCTCGCCCATCCGGCGACGCCGAAATCCGCCATAGGCTATATCGTCGAAGCGCTGCGCCTGCGCCGCGAGCAGGGGCTTGCGGCCTTTACGGTGATGTCCTGCGATAACGTCCGCGAGAATGGCCACGTGGCGAAAGTGGCGGTGCTTGGCCTGGCCCAGGCGCGCGACCCGCAGCTGGCGGCGTGGATTGAAGCCCATGCCACCTTTCCGTGCACCATGGTTGACCGCATCGTGCCCGCAGCGACGCCCGAAACCCTACAGGAGATTGCCGACCAGCTTGGCGTCTACGATCCGTGCGCTATCGCCTGCGAACCGTTCCGCCAGTGGGTGATTGAAGATAGTTTCGTCAACGGCCGCCCGGAGTGGGACAAAGTCGGCGCCCAGTTCGTTGAAGACGTGGTGCCGTTTGAAATGATGAAGCTACGGATGCTCAACGGCAGCCACTCTTTCCTCGCCTATCTTGGCTACCTCGGCGGCTATGAAACCATTGCCGAGACCATGACCAACCCGGCATACCGCGAAGCGGCTTTCGCCCTGATGATGCAGGAGCAGGCTCCGACGCTGTCGATGCCGGAAGGCACCGATCTTCAGGCCTACGCCACCCTGCTGATTGCCCGCTTCAGCAACCCGTCTCTGCGCCATCGTACCTGGCAGATCGCCATGGACGGTAGCCAGAAGTTGCCGCAGCGCCTGCTTGACCCAATCCGTCTGCATCTGCAAAACGGCAGCAGCTGGCGTCACCTGGCGCTCGGCGTGGCGGGCTGGATGCGCTACACCCAGGCGATCGACGAACAGGGGCAGCCGATTGATGTCGTCGACCCGCTGCTGGCGGATATCCAATCGATCAACCAGCGTTATCAGGGCGCGGAACGCGTCCCGGCGCTGCTAGCGCTAAGCGGAATTTTTGCCCACGATCTGCCGGACAACAGCGATTTCGTGGCGGCGGTGGCGCAGGCGTACCAGCAGCTGTGCGAACGCGGCGCCCGCGCGTGCGTGGCGACGCTCGGCGCCGGCCTGTAATCACCTCTCCCTGTCACGGGTCAACTGAACAACAGCGTGGTTGACCCGTTTTCCCTCTCTCAGCGCAGAGAGATGCCAACCCGGCGGCCAGATGCTATAGTCAGCCACCGGGCTATCGCATCTCACAACATAACATCATGAAATCACAAACTTCTCAGCACAGACCCTACCAGGAAGTCGGCGCGTTGATCCGCGATCTGATCATCAAGACGCCCTATCGCCCCGGCGATCGCTTACCGCCGGAGCGCGAGATCGCCGAGATGCTGGACGTCACCCGTACCGTAGTTCGTGAAGCGCTGATCATGCTGGAAATTAAAGGGCTGATCGAAGTGCGCCGCGGCGCCGGGATCTACGTGCTCGATAACGCCGCCGGAGAAGGTGCGGCGGAGAGCGCGGACATGAACCACTGCAATGACGCCGGTCCGTTTGAACTGCTGCAGGCCCGCCAGCTGCTGGAAAGCAATATCGCCGAGTTTGCCGCCCTGCAGGCGACCCGGGAAGATATCATCAAAATGCGCCAGGCCTTACAGCTGGAAGAGCGCGAACTGGCCAGCAGCGCGCCGGGCGGCTCCGAAAGCGGCGATATGCAGTTTCACCTCGCCATCGCCGAAGCGACTCATAACAGTATGCTGGTAGAGCTGTTCCGCCAGTCATGGCAGTGGCGGGAGAATAATCCCATGTGGATCCAGCTGCACCGCCATCTCGGCGATACTCACTACCGCCAGGAGTGGCTGGTGGATCATAAACGGATCCTCGCCGCCTTAATCAAAAAAGACGCCCGGGCGGCCAAGCTCGCCATGTGGCAACATCTGGAAAACGTTAAACGGCGCCTGCTGGAGTTCTCCAACGTCGACGATATTTACTTCGACGGCTACCTTTTTGACTCCTGGCCGCTGGACAACGCGGACGCCTGACCTCTTCTACAAGCGCGCGGACATCGCCCATCCACGCGCCCCTTGCCGCGACGCCGCAATCATTGATAATGATTCTCATTTTATTGTCGCTCTGCCCGCGTAATGGTAAAGTTACCCTATCTGATGACGCCCCCTCTCCGGTGCCGACAACCGCATGAACAAGACAACGACGCACAACGAACCCGCCCGCCAGGCGCCGAGAAAAACGTTCTCCGTCAGCGAGTTTATGGCGTTTGGTGAACGATACGGTATCGACTACCGCTTCCCGCTGCTGCGGCAAACGCCAGAGCCCTCGTACGCCAGCCCTGTGCTGCGGGGAGAAGTGGAAGAGATGACGCTGCCCTGCGGAATGTGCGTCACCCATTCTGATGTTCACGTGTTGCAGCCCTATGAGACCACCTCCCGCCACAGCAGCCCGCTCTATATGCTGGTGGTGCTGGAAGGCTGTGTCGCCCTGACCCTCAACGGGGAGCAGCACCTCGTCCGTTCCGGGATGGCGTTCACTTCGCGTCTTAGCGAACAGCAGACGATGCGCGCCCGCCACGATGCCGACAGTCGACTACGTACGCTCTCCCTCGGACTCTACCCGGACGGCGCGTGGCGCGACGGCCTGCTCAATTCATTGATGCGCGAATGGGAAAGATGCCAGACGCCAACGCTGATCTGGCAGATACCGGGTTTTCTGCTGAGCGGGCTAGAGTACGCGCAGCAGAGTTCGCCTGGCCGCGTTTCCCGCCAGCTGATGCTGGAGGGGCTGATTCTTCAGCTGTTTGGTCACGGGCTGAGCGTATGCCAGGACGAAAGCACGAAGCATATCGCCCCGGCGGGCGGCGAACGGCAGCGGCTGGAAAGGGTTCGCCGCCTGCTGGAACAGGCGCCGGAAAACGACTACACCCTGAACGAGCTGGCCCAGCGGGCGGCGATGAGCTCCAGCAGCTTACGCAGTAAGTTTCGCCAGGCATACGGCTGCTCGGTCTTCGACTACCTGCGCGACTGCCGCCTGGCACGGGCAAGAGGCTATCTGCTTGAGGGCTATAGCGTACAGCAGGCGGCCTGGATGTCGGGCTATCAGCACGCCACCAACTTCTCGACCGCTTTTCGTCGGCGCTACGGCATCTCGCCCTGCGATGTGCAAAAGGCGGGCTAATCCATTTTTCCTCTTTTTGCGAAAAATAGTCAGCGGCTTTGGCAGCGCGCATACGTATCCTGGCATTGCGCATAGTTATAGAGAGCATCAAAAAGGTAATAATTCTTATTAACAATTAGAAATGCCTTTGGAGATGTTCATGTTTGCGAAAACTCGCCTGGCGCTACTGGTAGGATGGGTGACCGGCGGCGTCGCTTTCCCGCTGCTGGCCCAGGAAACAACTAAGAATGAAACCATCGTGGTCACTTCGCAGATGCAGAGCGGCGCGACCAAAATTGCCACACCGGATATTGAGACGCCGCAGTCGGTGTCGATTATCACGCGCGAGCAGTTTGAAGAACAGGGCGCAATCAGCGTCCGCCAGGCCGTGAGCTATACCCCCGGGGTTTACAGCAACCAGATTGGCGCCTCCAACCGCTTTGACTATATCGTCCTGCGCGGCTTCTCCGACGGCAGCCTGGATAACGTCTATCTTGACGGCCTGAAAATGATGGGCGATACCAACTCCCATAGCTCGCTGGTGGTCGATCCGTGGTTCCTCGAAAATATCGAAGTGGTGCGCGGCCCGGCCTCAGTGCTGTACGGCCGCTCTTCGCCCGGCGGCATCGTCGCCCTCACCTCGCGTAAACCTTCATTCGATCCCGGCGGTGAAATCAAGCTGTTTGCCGGGAATAACAACCAGCGCGGGGCGGCGTTTGACGTCACCGGGGCGCTGGACGATAACGATCGCGTGGCGGCGCGCTTAAGCGGCATGACCCGCTATGCGGACTCACAGTTTGATACCTTAAAAGAGCAGCGCTATGCGATTATGCCCAGCCTGACCTGGCGCATCACCGACCAGACGCGGCTTGATTTAATGGCCTATTTGCATCGCGACCCGGAAGGCGGCAGCCACTCTGGCCTCCCTTATGAAGGCACCGTGGTACCGCACTACGGTAAAAAAATCGCTAACACCTTCTTTGAGGGCGAAGATGATTACGATAAGTATGACCGCCGCGAAAACATGGTCGGCTACAACTTCGAGCATATGTTTGATAACGGCTGGTCGGTGCGGCAGAAGCTGCGCTACCTGCACACCAAAGTCGAGCTGAATCAGGTCTATGCCGCGGGCTGGCTGAACGAAAGCGAGCTGAACCGCGGCTATTCTGGCTCGGACGAAAAGATGAACGCCATCACCCTTGATAACCAGCTCGACGGCAGCGTCGATACCTGGGCCGTCAACCATCGCCTGCTGATGGGGATCGACTATCAGGACCGCAGCAACGACACTACCGGCTACTATGGCGCATTTCCGGCCATCGACGCCTTTAATCCGGTCTACGGCGCGAAGCCGGATTACATCACCATGTACAGCCGCGAGAAGCACAAGCTGCGTCAGACCGGCTACTATCTGCAGGATCAGATGTCCTGGGAGCGCTGGCGCTTCACCCTCGGCGGGCGCTACGACCAGGTCAGCGTGTCGAATATCGATAAGCTCAATCAAACGCGCAGCGATCTGGATAAGAACAACTTCAGCACCCGCGCCGCGCTGCTGTATCTGTTCGATAACGGGTTTGCCCCGTACATCAGCTACTCCACCGCCTTTACGCCCACCAGCTTCGCCGACGAAAACGGCAACGTGCTGGATCCGATGAAAGGCAAGCAGTGGGAAGCCGGGCTGAAGTATGAGCCGGAAGGAATGAATAGCCAGTTCAGCGCCTCGGTATTCCGCATCAATCAGACCAATATCGCCACCAAAGAAGAGCCGACCGATCCGTATCGTTCGATTGGTGAAATTGAGTCGAAAGGGGTGGAGCTGGAAGCGATTAGCCAGCTAACGGACAGCTTCCGCCTGCAGGCCGCCTATACCTACACCGACATTCGCTATAAGAAAAGCAGCCCTGAAGAGCAAGGTAAGCGTGCCGTTTACGCGCCGCGCAATCAGGCCAGCGCCTGGCTGAGCTATGATGTGAAAAGCGGCCCGCTGGATGGTCTGACGCTGGGTTCCGGTATGCGCTACGTCAATGGCATTACCAGCGACCGCCTGAATACGCACACTCTACCGTCCTATACGCTGGTGGATATGGCGATTGGCTATGACCTGTCGAAGGTGGGAATTAAAGGCCTCAGCGCCCAGCTGAACGTCAATAACCTGACCGACAAGAGCTACATTGCCGCCTGTAACTCGCTCTCCTACTGCTACTTTGGCGCGGAGCGCAGCATCGTCGGCAGCGTCTCCTGGAAGTTCTGATAACGTTAAAAGCCCGGAGTTTTTGGCTCCGGGCAGCCGGTTAATCTTCCGCTTTATGGGCCCACGCGGGCATGGCGGTTAAATAACGCATCGCCCGCTTGCGTGATTCCACGGGCCCGACCTTCTGCCAGGAATCGAGGAACTCAGCCAGGCCGGAGACGGCATCTTCCCATGACTTAAGCTTCCCCTCGCTATCGCAGCACCAAGCGCAATAATCGTCGCTTGCGCTTTTCGCACCTTCGGCGGACATCGGCATTCCACAGGCCTGACAAAACCTTTCTTGCTGTGACATAGAGCGCTCCTTTCTTGCCAGTTGAGCATAAAAAATACCGCATTTTTTGCACAATAACGTACCGCCAGTTCAAATAACCGTAAATTAATGATGGTTATTGCAGCCGTAGAACCCCCGGCTTCCTGAACGCGTTCGACTACACTAAGCAGGGACAGATGTTTGACGCCGCTGGGTCTGCCGGGAGTATCAATCGATGGCAGCCCCCGCCGAGCCGGACGCATTCACTGCTAAAACAGATTAAGACAGGACGCAACCATGCAACTTAACGACCCTACCCTTTTTCGCCAGCAGGCAATGATTAATGGACGTTGGCGCGACGCCAGCAGCAAAGAGACCCTTGTGGTCACGAACCCCGCCAACGGCCAGCAGCTGGGCAGCGTGCCCAAAATGGGCGCCGGGGAAACCCATGAGGCTATCGATGCCGCCGCCCGCGCGCTGCCCGCATGGCGCGCCCTTACCGCCAAAGAACGCTCCAGCATCCTGCGCCGCTGGTTTGAGCTGATGATGGAACATCAGGACGATTTGGCGCGCCTGATGACGCTGGAACAGGGAAAACCGCTGGCGGAAGCAAAAGGTGAAATCAGCTACGCCGCCTCCTTTATCGAGTGGTTCGCGGAAGAGGGCAAACGCATCTACGGCGACACCATTCCCGGCCATCAGGCTGATAAGCGGCTGCTGGTGATTAAGCAGCCGATCGGCGTGACCGCCGCTATCACCCCGTGGAATTTCCCCTCGGCGATGATCACCCGCAAGGCGGGCCCGGCGCTGGCCGCTGGCTGCACGATGGTGCTCAAGCCCGCCAGCCAGACCCCGTTCTCCGCGCTGGCGCTGGCGGAGCTCGCCAACCGCGCCGGGATCCCCGAAGGGGTATTTAACGTCGTTACCGGTTCGGCCAGCGAGGTCGGCGGTGAGCTCACCGGCAACCCGTTAGTGCGCAAACTCTCCTTTACCGGCTCGACGGAAATTGGCCGCCAGCTGATGGAACAGTGCGCGAAAGATATCAAGAAGGTCTCGCTGGAGCTCGGCGGCAACGCGCCGTTTATCGTTTTTGACGACGCCGATCTGGATAAGGCCGTCGAAGGCGCGTTGGCCTCCAAGTTTCGTAATGCCGGACAGACCTGCGTCTGCGCCAATCGCCTGTACGTCCAGGATGGGGTTTACGATCGCTTCGCCGAAAAGCTTCAGCAGGCGGTCAGTAAGCTGCAAATTGGCGATGGTCTACAGCCGAATGTCACTATCGGGCCGCTGATTGACGAGAAAGCGATCGCTAAAGTGCAGGAGCATATCGCCGATGCGCTGGGCAAAGGCGCGCGGGTAGTAACCGGCGGGAAAGTCCATGAGCTGGGCGGTAATTTCTTTCAGCCAACGATTCTGGTGGATGTCCCCGGCGACGCCAAAGTGGCGAAAGAAGAGACCTTTGGCCCCCTCGCCCCGCTATTCCGCTTTAAAGATGAAGCGGATGTCATCGCTCAGGCCAACGACACCGAGTTCGGCCTCGCGGCCTATTTCTACGCCCGCGATCTGAGCCGCGTTTTTCGCGTCGGCGAGGCGCTGGAGTACGGCATTATCGGGATTAACACCGGCCTTATCTCTACCGAGGTCGCCCCGTTCGGCGGCGTGAAATCTTCCGGTCTCGGCCGCGAAGGTTCGAAGTATGGCATTGAGGATTACTTAGAAATCAAATATATGTGTATTGGTCTTTAGCCGATAAACGCGCCAGTCTCCGCTGGCGCGGATTTTTTAACGCTCGAGTACGGATCGGCCAGGAAATGTCGCCAGGACGGCCGTTAGTTTGCCACCCGGGTCTCCCCCTATTTAACCGTAATCGTCCTTCTTTATGCTTAAGATCATGATAAAAGTATTATTGCCCGGAAGGAAAAGTTATCTCCCCTCAGTCCGGGGCATGTTCGACATAAGATTAATCGTAGGCTACAATAATCAACGCCAAGCTAAAGCTTAATTTTTGAATAGATTCATAGACATAAATTCAGCTCTAGAGAAGGACAGGACATCATTTTATTGACTATAAAACGAGCAAAAAGATGACGGATAGCACCATTAAAATTTACAACGCCCGCTATAGTAAGCTGATGAAGTTACTGGATTTTTTTGCCGTCAACCTGTTCATTTTCGCTTATTTAAAATACTTTTTCGTCGAACCCTCAACGGCCTCTCTGTTCCTGGGAATCATATATTCTCTGATTTTTATCCGGGCTAATGAACACTTTCAGTTATATTCCGGTCAGTTCAAGGGACAATATTTAAAAAAATTAACTAAATTGTTTTTCAGCGTCAGTATAAGCGGCTTGTTATCATTTTTATTATTCGTAAGCGCCGAACTATTGTTGAACAATCACGCCAGCACAAACGCGGTGCGCTTAGCTGAAATTATTGTGCTGTGTTCGATGGCCATATTTATTAGCATGTTTCTTATTCGCGTTATCACCAGCCGCTATTTTTTCAAATCCAGACTCAAGGTAGCTATTTTAGGCATAACGCCAGCCGGGCTGGCCATCGAGCAGGCGCTGTTTAAGGAGTATACCCACGACGGGATTGATATAACCTTCTTTGAGGATCGCGCCGTTCAGCGCGACAGTCGCCTGCTAAGCATTGAGAAAAAAGGCAACTCACGAGACCTGCTGGCGCTGGCGAAAGCCGGAGAAATCGATGAAGTCTATATTGCCCTGCCGATGGTCGCCCAGCAGCGTATTCGCCAGTTCTTGAATGAATTTTCCGACACCACCGTGGACGTATTCCTGGTGCCGGACCTCTTTTCCTACAGCTCACATATTTCTCAGTTGCGGATGTTCGGCAATATTCAGACAATCAGCATTTTTACATCGCCTTTCGAAGGTGAAGGCGCGGTACTCAAGCGTATTGAAGATATCGTGCTTGGCGCTTTTTTTACCCTGGTCAGCCTGCCGGTCATGCTGGCGGTGGCGATCGGCATTAAGCTAACTTCGCCGGGCCCGGTGCTGTTTAAACAAAACCGTTACGGCCTGAACGGTAAACAGATCCCCGTCTGGAAGTTCAGAACCATGCGCGTGATGGAAAACAGCGCGGTAGTGACCCAGGCGACGCGTAACGATCCGCGCATTACCCGCTTCGGCGCCTTTTTACGAAAAACCTCGCTTGATGAACTGCCGCAGTTTTTTAACGTGCTGCAGGGAACCATGTCGATTGTGGGTCCACGCCCTCACGCGGTCGCGCATAATGAGCAGTATCGCGTGCTGGTGGAAAATTACATGATCCGCCATAAAGTGAAGCCCGGCATTACCGGGCTGGCGCAAATACACGGTTTTCGCGGCGAAACCGACACGATTGATAAAATGGAAAAACGCATTCAGTACGATCTGGAATATATTCAGTCGTGGTCGCTGCTGCTGGACATCAAGATTGTGTTTTTAACGTTTTTCCGCGGATTTGTGGGGAAGAATGCGTTCTGAACTCACTTTTCTCGCAGGTTTGCTGGCGATGCCTTACGCATGGGCTGACCTGCAGGCAAAACCCCATACCGGTGTGGCTGGCATCGATTTCGAGAGCCAGGTGGGTTATGACGTCGGTTACAATGACAACGTGACCTGGCAACGCTACGGCGGGAATGAAATCGGCTCAGCTTATCAAGGTGTTAAGCCGATTTTTAAAGCCATCGGCGAGCGCTACGAGGACCGCTATTTACTGATGTACTCCGGCGATTACCGCCGCTACGCCAGCGATAGCGCAGATAACCGCGACAACCATTTTTTTATGTTTAACGGCAAGTGGCGCTTCGGCAGCATGCACGGGCTGTCGTTGGATCTCGATGAAACGTTCGGCCATGAAGAGCGCGGCCGCGATACCACCGAGGGTTTTCTCCCCGAGCAGTTTAAAGAATTTGGCATTAATCAGCCTATCGCCACGCGCTTCTTTAACAGCGAATTGCGCTATAGCTACGGCGCCCCGGAAGGGCGCGGCAAAGCAGAAGTTGCGCTAATGCATAAGCAGCTGCGCTTTCGCAATCTCGACAGCATTGAGGACGCCAGCGCCGACTTTCATTACTACATGCACGATCAGGAGTGGCATGAAAACAGCCTGGTCGCCGAACTTTTTGATCAAAAAGCCAAAACGCTGCGCTATCGCTACAGTTTTATTACCAACCAGCGTCGCTATGAGCTCAACCCGTTAAAAGACAGTAATGAATATTATCTGCTGGTCGGCATGAAAAATCGCCTTTCCGGCAAGACCGAGATCAACGGTAACGTCGCCTGGCTATATAAAGATTTCATCCATAACCCCGACTCACAGGGGTTCAACGGCCTGAACTGGGATATTAACGCCGACTGGAAACCGCTTGAACAGATAAAGCTCAACTTACACAGTTCACAACGAATAAAAGATCCCACCGACTCCGGCGGCTATATTCTGGTATCAAATTTCGGTGTGGGATATGAGCACCATTGGCTGGTCGACAGATTCTCCACTCTGGTTGATTACTCTTATATTACAGAGGATTACAAACACCAGACCAACGGACGCAAAGATCAATCAAATCTCGTGTCGCTCACCTTCAACTACGACTACCGTCCATCCGTTAATTTTCAGCTGAAGCTGCAATGGAACACGATGCATTCTAATAAAGAAAAAGATGCCTTTTATATTGGCCCGGATTATAACCATGAGGTCGAGCGCACGCTGGGCTACAACGACTCGGCCGTTATTTTTATGACGCAGGTACAAATATGATCCTTAACTATGGAAAACGGGTGATGGTTTCTCTTCTGGCGCTATGGCTGGCGGGCTGTTCAGCGCCGCCGCAGACGATCCGAACGCCGCCGGATGCCGTTTATCATCTGGACCAGGGGGATGAGATCAATATCGCGGTTTCCGGCGAGCAGGATCTCACTATGCGCGTAAAAATCGATAATAGCGGCAGCGTTGATTATCCTTATATAGGCTCCCTGATGCTGAAAGGAAAAACGCCGGAACAGGTCGGCAACGAAATTGCCGATAAGCTGCGCGGTAACTATCTACAGGCGCCCATGGTGACCGTGAGCATTGCCGAATACCGTAAAATTTATCTGTTAGGCGAAGTCAAAAAACCGGACGGTTACGCCTGGGAACCGGGCTTAACCGCTGAAAAAGCCATTGCGCTGGCCGGTGGATTTACCGATCGCGCCGATCGCCATGACATCCGCATTCGTCAGTTTCGCAGCGGTAAACTGCTGGAAAACGTCGCCGCCGACTCCTCCGTACAGGCTGGAGATACCATCATCATTGGCATGAGTTTCTTCTGATATGGCTATTTCATTAGTTGAAAATGGAAAAAAGAAAGAAGGCTTTATCGACTTCACGCCTTACTTCAACAAAATTAAGCACAAGCTGATCTGGTGCCTGGTGGTGGTCGTGGTGGCGGCAGCGGCGTCGTGGATCCTGACGCGCTTTATGTCATCCAGCTATACCGCAACCGCGACGGTGCTGTTTAAAGCGCAGTCGCAGGACGTCACTCCCCTGCCGCGGCTGGAAAACTACGATTCCACCCGCAGCGATTACTATGAAACCAAATACGCGCTGATGGGCTCCCGCGTGGTACTGGAAGCCGCGGTAAAAGCGCTAAAGCTGGATCAGGACCCGGAATTTAACGGCGGGGATAAGCTTGATGAGGCCGCGCGCGTCAATAATGCCGTGCGCGCCCTGCAAAAAAACCTGACCATCTCCGGCGTGCGCACCACGCAGTTGGTTTCCGTTTCGATGGAGGCAAAATCGCCGCAAAAAGCCGCCGATATCGCCAACGGCGTGGCGCAGGCGTTTATCGATTACAGCCTGGCGCAGAAGCAGAAAATCCTGCTCCAGGCCCAGGGCTGGAACGAAAAAATGATGGACGATCTGCGCAATAAGCTCGATCGCCAGAAAGCCGACATCGATGATTTTCTTAAAAAGAATGGCCTGCTGACCTTCCGCAGCATGGATGGCTACGAGACCGAGCAGTTGGGCATCGTGATTAACCATCTTGCCGACGCCACCCAGCGCCGTCTGAAAGCGCAAACGGTATGGGACAAAGTGCGCCGTCAGCAGGGGAAACCGCCGGAAGCGATCATCTCACTGCCGGAAATTTCCGGCCATCCGCAGATTCAGGATTTGCGCATCGCGCTAATCCAGACCCGGCGTAACCTATCGGAAGCGGCGAAACACTATGGCCCTAAGCATCCGAAATATCTTCAGGCTCAGGCCCAACTGCAGGTCGTGAACGGGCAGATAGGCCAGGTGTTGGGGGAACTGCTTAACGGCTTACGCCAGCAGTATCAGATTGCGCTGGACGATGAGCAGCACTATCAGAAGATGCTCAACGACCAGAAAGCCGGCTTTCAGGCGCTGGGCGCCAAGCGCGACAAATACAACACCATGATGACCGCGCTGAACAAAACTGAAGAGCTGTATAAATCGCTGTATCAGCGGGCGAATGAGCAGAAGCTCTCCGAGAGCTTTTCGGTTCCTGATGAAGTGATCTACGATGCCGCAGTGCCGCCAAATCTTCCCTCTAAACCGCAGCGCGGTCTGCTTATCGTGATGGCTACCCTGATGGCGCTCGCACTGTACATCATGTACCTGATAGTCAGCACCGCGCTCGATAAAACGGTGAACAGCATCAGCGAACTCAAAGCCAAAACGGGCCTTGATGGCAGCGGTGAGTTTCCGCTATTACCTCAGGTGAACAGCGCGCAGCTGACGTTCCAGAACCTGCTGTATGCCGATATGCTCCACAGCCTGCGCCTGGCGCTGCTCGGCCAGAATAATCATAGCGGGACGATACTGGTGACCTCGGCACAGGCCCATGCCGGCAGCAGCCTGATTGCCGAAATGCTGGCGTGGTCCGCCGCTAAGTCAGGCAAAACCTTACTTATCGATATAGATTATCTCGCAAGCGCAGGGCTCTCCGCGCGCTATCCTCAGCATAAAACAGGGTTCAGCGTGTGTCTTGATGACCGCTGCGCCACGTCGCAGGCGGTCGTCTCTCTGGCCGACAATCTTGATTTTATGCCGCGCGGCGAACTGAACGACTCGACGCTGCTGCTGTTCACCTCGCAACAGCTCCCGGCGCTGCTGACCACGCTGCGGCAGACCTACGATTATCTGATCATTGATGCGCCATCGCTCGGGCTGGCCCAGGACGCCCTGCTGCTGGCGCCGCACGTCGATATCAGCCTGCTGGTGGTCAACGCTGGCGAGCAGGCGTCGCGCATCCGCGATGCGCAAAATCGTCTGCAAGCCGCCGCGCCAACCCCTGTCGCCACCATGCTTAACCGGGTGCAAGAAGAGAACCTGGAGACGCAGGAGGGCAAACGCCTGCCCGAGCGCGGCATGGGCGAACTGATTTCACCGAAGTAGCGATTATGAACTTAATTAAGAGTATTTCTTCAATCGCCAGCTCCTCGGTCCTCTCGCAGGCGATCGGCGCCTTCTCTGTATGGCTGATTTCCCATCGCTACGGCATGGCGGAAGTCGGGCACTACGCGATGATCTACAGCAACGTGCTGATTGGCGCTCAGGTTTGCACTTTTGCGTCGCAGCTGCTGATCCCGCGCCAGGAAGAGCATGAACTGGGGCAGAACGTGGTATTTTGCCTGCTGCAAAGCCTGCTCCTGGCGCTCCCCTGGGCAGTGGTCACGGGACTGATGTTCCATCTCAATATTGTGTTTCTCTATCTGCTCACCTTCGGCTATGCACTGGTTTTGATCGCCGAGAACCTCTCGCTGCGCGGCGGTAACTATCCGTTCCTCACCTTTCAGCGCATCGCCGTATCGCTGGTGGTGGCAATAGCCCTGCTGGCGATGCCGAATACCACGCTGTTCTATATTGCCTGGATGGTGGGCATTTTGCTGCTGCTCAGCCTCTGCCTGCTGCGCTTGTTTCGCTTCAGCACCCTGACACCGGCACACTTTTCACCGCGGGCGAACGGTCTTTTCGCGCGCCAGCACTGGCAGCATCTCAGCCGCGTCGGTAGTGCGGAAGTGCTGGCGATGGCCAGCAACAATCTGCCGACAATGTTGATTAACGTCTGGTTTTCACCGCTGGTCGCGGGTTATTTCTCGGTGGTGAGCCGCTTCTGCTTATCACCGGTGATGATTGTCGGTAACGCGGTGCGCAATTCCATCTTTTCAAAATGGTCGATGGATTTTCGTAACAACACCTTTAACTATGCGGAATACAAAAAAATTCGCCTGCTGCTGATGGCCGCGGCGCTGATCTGTATCCTTGGGATCTGGATTTTCTATCCACTGGTCATGCGCCTGGGTTTCAGCCAGGAGTGGCTCAATTCGATCCCGACCTCACGCTATATGCTGCCTTATCTGTTCGCCGCCCTGGCCGTCAGTCCGCTGACCGTTATCGAGCTTATCTTTGGTTCTAAACGCTATTTTTTACGCATTCAGATAGAGCAGTTGCTGATCATTATCGTCGCTTTTATCGCTCTACCTGAATTGGGCCAAAGCTATGAAATTGCCCTGCTGACTTTCTCTGTTCTTACCAGCATTCGCTATCTGTTCATTCTGTTGAAAATGAATAAGCGGGCGCTGCAGCTCTCCCGGCAGGAGCAGAAAATATGCAGCTAAACACCGGTCGCTATCTGGAAATATTCGCGCTGACGACCATCGTCTTCTGCGGCACGGTGCAGTATTTCACCGGCGTTGTCGCCGTATTATGGCTTCCGTTTTTCATGGTGCTGGTCATGGTGGTTTTGTTGATGATGCAAAGCCGGCAGCAGCCTTTGGCGCTCAGCTCGCGCGAGAAGGTGGTGCTAGCGCTGTATCTGACCTTTATTATCCTCAGCCTCTGCGCCACCGTTTTACAATCCGGTATCGTCACCGCCATCGTCGGTTTTAAAAACGAACTGGCCTTGTCGCTGGTGATGTTTTGCATGCTGCTTGGTATGTTTCGCGAGTCGCAGCTGCATCGCCTGACTCAGCTTTTTTACTGGCTGTTCTACGTCCAGTTTCCGCTGGCTATCTATCAGGTGCTGGTGGTGGTGCCAAAACGCGTCGCCCTGCGCGGTGAGGATGAAAAATGGGATTCGGTGGTCGGCACGTTTGGCGGCGACCCGATGGGCGGCGGCAATACCGCGGCCATGGGGATGTTCTGCCTGCTGATTATGCTGTTGAAGGTGTCCGAATTTAAGCACGGTATTTGCTCGTTCAAGTCGATGGCGGCGCATATCGTGCTGGCCTTTTTCCTCTGCGTGGTCGGCGAGGTAAAATTCGTGATTCTGCTGTCGCCGTTCTTACTGGCGCTGCTGTGGATCATGCCCGCTTACGTCAGCGGCATCAGCAAAGTCACCCTGCGCTCGTTGATGATAATCGCCGCCGGAATGGTGGTGTTAATTTTTGCCGCTATCACCATTCTCGCCTCCAACTACTCGTCGGCCTTCGGCGGGGATCCGACCAAAAGCGCGCTCTCGGTATTTATCGATTCTCTCGGTTATATTTTTGATACTAACTACATTATGGAAAGCGGCGAGCTCGGCCGGTTTACTACTATTTTCTTCTGGCTTAAGCATAACGAACTTTTTGGCCCCGGCGGAATGCTATTTGGCTACGGCCTGAACGCGACCAACAGCGGCAGTACGGTCTCTCCAGGCTATATCGGCGCCTGGTATCATCTGATACTCGACTCCACCGCGCTAAGCATGATGCTGTGGGAAGTGGGTATTATCGGCGTGATCTTATTTATCGCCATGATTGCTTCTATTCTTATCGGCATGCGGCCCAAAGAGACCTTTTCCCGCTACGATCTTAAACATGAAGATTTACAGCTGCTCAGCTCCGCGCCTGCGTTTTACGTCTTTGCCATCGGCTGTTTACTCAGCCTTCCCTACAGTCAGATCCTGATGATCATTCCCATGCTACAGTTTTTATTATGGCTGGCCCTCGGGGCGCTCATTGTCATTCATCGTTCCGTTCGTCTGAACTCCGGTACCCAATATGAATAAAACGCCATCAATTACCGTCAGCATTAAAACCCTCAACGAAGCGCAGGGGATTGAAAAAACGATCGACAGCGTCCGCAAGCAATTGCAGCCTTATCCGCATCAAATTATCGTCGCCGATAGCCTCTCCACCGACAATACACGGGAGCTGGCCATCGCCAAAGATGCGATGGTGGTCTGCCTTGATAATGCGAAAGATCGCTGCTGCGGCGTAGGCCACCAGCTGGGCTGGTTATTCAGCGAAGGGGACTATCTGCTGCTGCTGGACGGCGATATGGAGCTGGAGCCAGGTTTTCTCGACACCGCCGTCGCCTTTCTCGAAGAACATCCCGAATACGCTGGCGTGGCGGGCAGCGTCGAGATGGATGATGCCGCTAACTATGAGTTTAAATCGCGCAAGCAGCGCCTGCATCTTATTTACCCGCAGGGGGATACCGACCACCTTGGCGGCGGCGGACTCTATCGCCGCTCGGCAATCGAGAAAATTGGCTATCTGACTAACCTTAATCTCCATGGCTATGAAGAAGCCGAATTGGGGATCCGCTTGCAGGCCGCGGGCTATAAACTCCACCGCCTCGCTGCGCCCTATTTTAGCCATGCTTCCTATACCATGCCGACATTTAAAATGTTGACCTATCGCTGGAAGAACGGTTTTTTATGGGCGCCCGGTGAGCTATTACGCAACTGCTGGGGGAAAAAGCATTTCCCTGCCGCGCTTAAGATTGTTCGCAACGAATTGATATTCACGCTGTATATCCTGGTATTGATTATTTGCCTGCTGTCGTTAAATCCCGGTTTGATTATTATCGCCCTGCTTCCACTGCTGGCGTTTATCGCCCTGAAGGCGATTAAAAATAAGTCGCTGCGGGACGGTGTACAGAGCGTTATCAACTTATCGTTATTTTCCGCAGGTATGGTGCGAGGCCTCATGAACTCCGTTCGCGATCCGATGAAACAACCCGCCGTGACCGTCTCCAACCCAAAACATATCCAGACAGAACATGAAAATATTATTCGTTAACAAATTCTTTTTTATTAAGGGCGGAGCGGAAACCGTATTTTTCCAGGAGCGAGACGCCATGCTGCAAGCGGGCTATCAGGTTGTCGACTTCAGCATGCAGCATGCAGAAAATAAACCCTCGCCCTGGGAAAGCTTCTTCGTACACAACGTGGACTACCATCAAAACCACGGGCTGACAGGCAAGCTCAAAGCGGGTATCGACTTTATCTACAATGCGGAGGCCTGCAACAAGCTCAATACGTTGCTGCTGGCGCAACGCCCGGATATTGTGCACTTTCATAATATTTACCACCAGCTGACGCCGGCGCTAATCGGCGTCGCCAAACGCTTTGGCTGTAAAACGGTGTTGACTGCGCACGATTATAAAATCGTTTGTCCATCGTACACCATGCTGCGCGATGGCCACGTCTGCGATGACTGTCTTACCGGTTCGGTGAGCAACGCCTTCCGCCATCGTTGCCAGCAGGGCGACACCTTTAAAAGCCTGCTGCTGTCGCTTGAGGCCTACTGGCAAAAGTTCGCGCAAAATTATGCCATGCTCGATTGCATCATCGCTCCCAGCGAATTTATGCGTCAGACGCTGCTGCGTAAATTACCCCGGTCGCGGATCGAGACGATCGTCAACGGTATTGATGCCAGCGCCACGATCCCGGGCGATACGGCGGGGGATTATTTCCTCTATATCGGCCGCTTGAGCCGTGAGAAAGGCGTCGCTACCCTGGCGCTGGCGCAGCAAAAAATGCAGCAGCCCATGCCGCTGAAAATCGTCGGCGATGGCCCTCTCGGCAACGACCTGCGCGCCCGCTTTAGCGGTCCGGAATTTCTCGGCTATATGCGCCACGGAGAAGCGCTCAACGCGTTGATTCGCGGCGCGCGGGCGGTGATCGTCCCTTCCGAATATTATGAAAACTGCTCGATGTCGGTACTGGAGGCGATGGCGTTCGCTCGCCCCGTCGTCGGCGGCAATATCGGCGGCATTCCTGAGCAAATCCGCGATGGCATTGATGGTTATCTGGTGGAACCCGGGGATGCCGACGCGCTGGCGCGCATCATGGATAACCTGGCAGCCAATCCGCAGCAGGCGCGGGAAATGGGCATCAACGCGCGCCAGCGTTTAGAGGATAAATACGATCTCGCCCGGCATATGCAGGTTCTGCAGGAACTCTATCAGCAGCTCGTGGGGGAAGCGAAATGAAGCTAAAAGTGACGGTGCTTGGCACCCGCGGTATTCCGAATGTACAGGGCGGCGTTGAGACCCATTGCCAGAATCTCTATCCGGAAATCTATCAACAGAATCACGCCGATATCTGCGTCATTGCCCGCTCACCGTACGTTGACTACCGCCGTAGCGAATATAAAGGCGTGCGGTTAAAAAGCCTGTGGGCGCCTAAAAGCCGCAAGTTCGAAGCCATTATTCACTCAACGCTGGCCGCCTTCAGCACCCTGTTTGACGGCTCAAATGTGGTTCACGTTCATGCGGTCGGCCCTGGACTGGTGGTCCCGCTGCTGCGCCTGCTCGGCAAGCGCGTCGTTTTTACCCACCACGGCCCGGACTACGATCGCCAGAAGTGGGGCAAAATGGCGAAAGAGATGCTGCGTCTTGGTGAGAAATGGGCGGTGAAATATGCCAATGAGGTTATTGTTATCTCGGAAGTGATTAATACGCTCATTAAGACCAAACACGGCCGTACCAACGCTAACGTGATCTATAACGGCGTGCGCCAACCGCCGCTTCCCGCCGAAGAAACGCGACAGGCCACGCTGAATCAGTATTCGCTGAAAGCCGGGCAATACATTGTCGCCGTCGCCCGTTTTGTCGAAGAAAAAGGGCTGCACGATCTGCTTGCCGCCTACAAAGCCTCGAACTGTTCGCTGCCGCTGGTGCTGATTGGCGATGCCGACCATCCTGATGAGTACAGCGAGCGGCTGAAGAAGCAGGCTGCCGCTACCCCGGGAACGATCATGACCGGTTTTATTAGCGGCGATCCGCTGCATACCCTGTTCTCACAGGCCGGGCTTTTTGTTCTACCGTCTTACCATGAAGGGCTGCCTATTGCCCTGCTGGAGGCCATGTCCTGGTCCTTACCGGTTATCGTCAGCGATATCCCCGCCAACCTGGAGATCGACCTGCCTGCGGAAGTTTATTTTCCGACGGGCAATGTCGCCGCGCTGGCGCAAAAGCTCCAGTCCTGGCGCGGTGATGAAGCCGCGGATTACAGCCAGTTAATGGCCAAATACCGCTGGCCGGACATTGCAGCGAAAACGTCTCAGGTCTATCAGCGATTAACGAATAAGAGTCAACCGTGACAAAATCAACATCCGACCTGGTCATCGAGCGTTTTTATTCCGCGCTTGATCCGGAAACAGAAGCCTCGTTAACGCCGGAGCAAAAGCGCGGTATTGAACAGGCGCTGGTGAGAGCGAGCCTGGCTTCCCGCCATCGCATCGATTTTCGCCACAGTTTTCCTTTTCTGCATCGCCGCTATTTCGTGGTCTTTTTATGCGGTCGCGATCTGCGCAAAATCCCGCGGGAAAGTACGCTGCTCGGGCGTCTATTTTCCACTCTGGCGATTACGTTTGCCGTGCTGTTCGCGATTCTTGCGGTGCTACTGGCGCTCTATATGCTGAAATCCGCGCTGGGAATCGATGTGTTTAAGAACTTCCACGTCGGTATCTGGACATGGTTTGTGAACCTCCACGACAAAGTGAATTAACGATGAGCTCTTTTTCACCGCGCCGCGCCGCGCTCTTTTTGGCGCTACTGCTGGCCGGAATCATTCCGTCTGCAGCGGTACTGGCTGAACGCACGATTATCACCCCACCGGCCTTTACCGGTCTGTTAACAAACCCAGGGATCGGCGTGGCCAGTTTCCACGATGGTTATGGCCAGAAACCCTCTCTGCAAGAGTATCCGGACACCGGGTTTGAATACGATCGCTTTTACTGGAGCGATCTGGAGCCCGAGGAAGGCGTCTATAATTTTGCGCCGATCGATCATGCCTTCAGCGTTGCCGCCCAGCATCAGCCGGCGATGAACGTCGGATTGCGTTTTATGGCGCTCGATGAACCGCAATCGGGCTCGAAAATCCCCGCCTGGCTTATTGAAAAAGGCATTCAGGGACAATGGGTCGAAAACGGTAAAACCTTTGTGCCGGACCTCAGCGATCCAACCTTTATCGCCTATGCGCAAAAACTGCTGAATGCCCTCGGCGCGCATTATGACGGTAATCCGGAGCTCGCATTTGTCGATATCGGTATGGTGGGTTCGTGGGGAGAATGGCACAACTCCAATTTCCCTGACGTGGCGCCATTGCGCGAGAAATACACCTCTGAGCAGCTCAATCGCTACGTTGATATGCACTTCAGCAGTTTCCCTAAAACGCCCAAAATCATGTTGATCAGCGGCGGCGACTCGCTGGCCTGGGCCAGCCAAAAAGGCGCCGGATGGCGCGCGGATTGCTGGGGAGACTGGCATAACTTTTCCACATCCTGGAGCCACATGCGCGATGACTATCCTCAACGTCTGGCCGCCGCGCAGGCGGCATGGGGCGGTTTTAATGACGGCTGGCAGCACGCCCCCGTGAGCCTCGAGATTTGCGGCTATATGGCAGAGTGGGAAAGCGTGCAGCATTACACTCGTGAAGAGGTCCAGGCAAGCTTCGACTGGGCATTAGCGCAACACGCCAGTACCCTGAATCTGAAATCGCGGCCGGTGCCGGCGGCGTATCGCGATATCGTTGATAATGCGTTACTACGCATCGGCTATCGCTACCGGGTGAGCCAGCTGGAATTTGATACGCCCGTACGTAGCGGCATGCCGCTTACGCTGAATGTCACCTGGCGTAACGACGGCGTCGCCCCGGCCTATCTCCCCTGGCTTGTGCAATGGCGGATAGTCAATGCGGCGGGCGATACCATTACGCAAATCAAAACGGCGGATGACGTTCGCCAGTGGTTGCCTGGAGCTCATCAAAGCCGCGCTACGCTAGCGCTGCCTACTGGGCTCCCTGACGGTCAATATCGCCTGCAAACGGCCCTGACCAATCAGCAGGGGCAACCGCGTATTCAACTCGCTAACGAAGGTCAAACCGGTGATGGATGGTATTCACTGGCTTCGTTTAACCTTAAGGAATAACCATGTTTGAGGCTATCAGACAGGTCGGCCGGGAGATCAAATCCTGCGGCGGCATCAAAGCGAAAATCGCGGTTCTGCTTTATCGTCTGGCGACGCTCTATCGCAGCCGTAATCCTCTGTGGAAGATCTGCGGGATCCCCTTCGTTATTCTCAATATCGTGATTAACGAGTGTTTATTTTGCATTGAGCTGCCGTGGCGAGCGCACATTGGCTATGGGCTGAAGCTGTATCATCCGCACTGCATCGTGATAAACCGGGGAACGGTCATTGGCCAGAACTGCACCCTGCGCCAGGGCGTCACCATTGGCAGCGTGACCGATAGTCAGGGCCGGGAAGGCGCTAGCCCGCGAATTGGCGATAACGTGGAATTTGGCGCCCACGCCGTGGTGATTGGCGCGGTCACGCTAGGGGATAATGTCAAAGTCGGCGCGGGCACGGTGGTGACCAAAGATCTGGCCGCAGGCATGATTGCCGTCGGTCAGCCATACCGGGTACTAAACGGCGATTAGCGTAGGTTTGTCTGGGGACAAAACCCACGCTGATAGAAAAGCGGGTTTTAAAGCGGGATGGCAAAAATGGCCGGAACTTAGGCCCTCAGCTTAACCGGCTCGCTAAAATCATCGGCGGGCTCCAGCTTAAGGTTAAACGTTGCCAATAGTGCTTCGGCTCGTTGGTGAAAATCGCGTAGCGTCTTTTCGAGCTTTTCAGTGACTTCAGGATCGTCAATCGCGACCGGACGCCAGTCGCCTTCTTTATCGAACAATCCAAACTGATAGCTATAGGTGAAGCGCGAAGCCTGCGCTTCCATCTCCATCCACCATCCCCAGAACTCGCGTTTTTCAGGCGCTGGTTTTACGTTGACGCAAACTGCCAGGCAATCGAAAAAGAAGCGGTTGTCTTCACATTGCTCCTCACGGATGTAAGGGCCAAGCGCCGTGAATTTCTTAATCAGCTTACTCTTCAGGTGTCCACTCGGTAACGTCATTGCGATCTCCTTTAGTGATGCTATGACGTTACCAAATCAATAGAATTTAGCAATATATTAACTAAATCTATGGCTAATCCAGCGGGCGATCTGCCGCAGAGCGTGATCGAAATTACGGTAGACCGGATTGAACGGGATCTCCAACAGCTTGCCGTCGGAGGAGGATGAAGTGATTAAACGCGACTCCTCTTCCGGACTGAACGGATCGTCCTTCCAGAAACCGGAGAGCATCGGCGTAGGGCAGCGACGCCCCAGCAGGCCCTGAACCTTGAGGGAATAGCGGTTAAGCTCAACCCGCAGCGCGTCGTCGGAAGCGTCATGCATCCCCAGCCGCGAAGCCAGAACATCAAGATACATCTCCGGCACCCGCCCCTGATGCAGCGGGTCCACTAACAGGCCGTGTACCACCGGCCCCAGGCAGGCCACCGCCTTCAGGCGCTGGGACTCAAGATAGCCCAGCCGGACGGCGATGTTCGCGCCGAAGCGGAAGCCAAAGGCGGCCACGCGGGTATGATCGACCCAGGGCACATTAGCCAGATGCTGCAGCACATACTGGTGCAGCAGACTGGTATCCTGGGTCAGCTTGCATTTTGAGGAAAAACCGATGGAAGGCATATCCACGGTCAGCATAGCGATACCCAACGGCGCAAAATAGTTTTCATACAGGTTGTAATAATCGGTCTGTAGCGCGTCAAGCCCGCCGCACATCAGCACCGTCGGGAACGGCCCATCGCCTGGCGGCATATGCAGGAAACCGGTGATCGGCGCAGCGCCAGGGATGGAGAACTCCAGCTCTCGCAGCTTGCCGGGCAAGCGCTGGGCGGCTTCTTCATAAGCCCGGTAAGCCAGCACCTGCGCCTGTTCCGCCAGCTCATCGCCCTTGATGTGCGGATAGGCAGCAATGCTGTAAAGGTTTGCCGCATGGAGCCAGTGACGACCGCTTACCAGAAGATTCTCTTCCTGACCGGCCTTCTGCTGCCAGTCCATCGCCTGTTTGGCCCATTCAAAGATCCAGTTGCCGCCGCGATAGCCGACGACCGTATCGTAAAGCTCTGGATCGGTTCGCTCGGCATCGCTCATGACGATGCGCGCCTGCACATCGAGGATTTCCTGCGGCGTCACGCCACGCCAGATCCACATCAGACGGTTAATCAATCGATACCAGTGATCAACGTGATTACCGCTGAGCGCAGACTGGATCGGTTGCTGCGCTCCGGTATTAAACCGACGCACCAGCGTGGAGGTTTCCGGATGTTTGAATCGGGGTTTAAACAGCGTTTCGCTAAGGTTAGCCTGGGACATGTGCAGCCTCCATCATGTTGCCACTGAAGCTATTGTAACCTGCGCAAGGGTAAAAAAAACCACGCCCGGCAAAACCGGGCGTGGTAATTAGCATTTATGCGGGAAATTAACGGCCTGCGATAGGCGGTACGAACACCACGCCCATATCCCACGGCTGTTCAATCCAGGTATCCTGGGGAATATCAACGACATAATCATCAACCAGTGGGCGACCTGCCGGTTTTGCGAAGATAGTGACAAAATGTGCTTTCGGATACATTTCGCGGATGGCTACGGCGGTACCGCCGGTGTCGACGAGGTCATCGATCACGATAAAGCCTTCGCCATCGCCTTCCGCACGTTTCAGCACAGTCAGTTCACGCTGATTATCGTGGTCATAGCTTGAGATGCAAACGGTATCAACATGACGAATACCCAGTTCACGCGCCAGTAGTGCTCCCGGTACCAGACCGCCGCGGCTAACGGCAATAATGCCTTTCCACTGTTCAACCGGCAGCAGGCGAGTTGCCAGCTTGCGGGCGTGAATCTGCAACATGTCCCAGGTGACGACGTATTTTTCGCTCATGTGAAGTGTCCCAGCCTGTGTAATACGGCTTAAATAATGTTCGAGGGGGAAAATGGTTGCGCGAGATTATAGAGATCTGACGCGCTAAAAACCAGCGTTAAGCGGCCACCGCGACTCTTTTTACGTGGTTTACACTACCAGAGTACACGGAAAGTGGTATTCTCAACCCCATCGCGCAAGCCCGGGCTTGTAGTGTATTTGATTGCTAACCCCTCGATCTGCAAACGACTTTTGCAGGTGATTGTAAGGAGACTTATCGTGTCTGAACTGTCTCAATTATCCCCTCAGCCGCTGTGGGATATTTTTGCCAAAATCTGCTCTATTCCTCACCCCTCCTATCACGAAGAACAGCTCGCTGAGCACATTATGGGCTGGGCAAAAGAAAAAGGCTTACACGCGGAACGCGACCAGGTTGGCAACATTCTGATTCGTAAAGGCGCGACTGCCGGTATGGAAAACCGTAAACCGGTGGTGCTGCAGGCGCACCTTGATATGGTGCCGCAGAAAAACAACGATACCGTTCACGACTTCGCTAAGGACCCGATTCAGCCGTACATCGACGGCGAGTGGGTCAAAGCGCGCGGCACCACCCTGGGCGCCGACAACGGTATCGGCATGGCTTCCGCGCTGGCGGTGCTGGCTGACGATAACGTCGTTCACGGCCCGCTGGAAGTGCTGCTGACCATGACGGAAGAAGCCGGTATGGACGGCGCGTTTGGCCTGCAGGCCAACTGGCTGCAGGCGGACATCCTGATCAACACCGACTCCGAAGAAGAAGGTGAGATTTACATGGGCTGCGCCGGTGGGATCGACTTCACCTCTGACCTCGCGCTGACCCGTGAAACCGTTCCGGCCGGTTTCCAGAGCTTTAAGTTGACCCTTAAAGGACTCAAAGGCGGCCACTCCGGCGGCGAGATCCACGTCGGTTTAGGTAATGCCAACAAGCTGCTGGCACGCTTCCTCGCAGGCCATGCTGAAGAGCTGGATCTGCGCCTGGTCGATTTCAACGGCGGCACCCTGCGCAACGCTATCCCCCGTGAGGCGTTCGCCACAGTCGCCGTGGCCGCGAACAAAGCGGATACGTTGAAAGCGCTGGCTAATGAGTACCTGACGATCCTGAAAAACGAGCTGGCGGCCAAAGAGAAAAATCTAACAGTACTGCTGGAATCGGCTGCGAACGACCAGCCTGCGCTAACGTCCCAATCTCGTGATACCTTTGTACGCCTGCTTAACGCCACGCCGAACGGCGTCATCCGCAACTCTGATGTGGCAAAAGGCGTGGTGGAAACCTCGCTGAACGTCGGTGTGGTGACCATGACCAGCGATAACGTGCAGATTCACTGCCTGATTCGCTCCCTGATCGACAGCGGTAAAGATTATGTCGTCAGCATGCTGGATTCTCTGGGCAAGCTGGCCGGCGCGAAAACCGAAGCGAAAGGCGCCTATCCAGGCTGGCAGCCGGACGCCAGCTCGCCGGTGATGCATCTGGTGCGTGAAACCTATCAGCGTCTGTTCAACAAGACGCCGAACATCCAGATTATCCACGCGGGCCTGGAGTGCGGTCTGTTCAAAAAACCGTATCCGGACCTGGACATGGTTTCTATCGGGCCAACCATTACCGGCCCCCACTCCCCGGACGAGCAGGTTCACATTGAAAGCGTTGGCCAGTACTGGACGCTGCTGACCGAGCTGCTGAAATCCATTCCGGCGAAGTAAGACAGCACAGGCCCACTCCCCAGAGAGTGGGCCTTTTCTTTATAACGACTCGCTCATTAACGCCCGCTAAACGTCCGCAGCGGATTACCGCGTTCAATTTGATGATGGAACATTCGCCGTTCAGACTTCAACACCGCGCCGTCACTCTGCCGCTGCTGTTCCAGATTCCACGCAATCAGCAGGCGCGCCAGCCTTTTATTGGCATGCTGACTCCGTTCCGACTGCACCTTGACGCTAATCCCGCTTGCCAGGTGCGTGGCGCGTACCGCTGAGTCGGTCTTATTGACGTGCTGCCCGCCGGGTCCGGAAGCGCGCAGCGTTTCAAAGCGGATCTCTTCGGACTGCTTTTGTTCATCGCAAGAAAAACGCCCTACGCCGACATACCAGTTTTTACGTCCGTGATGCGGCCTGAATGGGCTGGGAAAAATCCATTGCAGCGTGCCGCACCAGCGTTCACTTAAGGCAAACGCATTGTCGCCATCAAGAGAAAGCAGAGCGGAGCGGAGCGTGCCAGAATACCGACCTGGCTCGCTTTCCAGCAGAGTAATGGAAACCCTCTGCTCTGCAGCTTCTTTTATGAGTCGATCCAACGAGAGTTTCACCGCCAGGCAGCACTCATCCGGCCCCTGAGCGGAAGAGAGTTGTAATAACATCATGCGCCTTTCCCTCCGCTGGTTTTGAGCGTCAGCAGCGGACGCAGGCGGGCGATCGGTTCAACCAGTCCGGCCTGCACCAGACAGTTAAATACGCTTTCCACAGATTTGTACGCCTGCGGCGCCTCCTCGTAGATCAGCTGACGATCGCGACAGATCACCCGGCTTCCCAGTTCAGTACGGGCCAGCTGTGCCGCACTGTATTTACCAGATAAGCGCCCTTTGCAATCAGTACGCATCCATTTACGCCCGGCGCCGTGAGCGAGCGAATTCAGCGTTTCTTCGCTGACCACGGGGTGAACCAGCCAGCTGTGGTCGCCGCGAGAGCCCGGAATAATCACCAGGCCGCGGTCGTCCGGCGTCGCCCCTTTGCGATGCAGCCAACCCTGCCGTCCGTTAACAGAACGGGCCTCGACAAAGTTATGCGCGACGTCCAGCACATTCTGTCCGTCAGCTCGTACCTGTTGCAGAATGCGGGTAGCGATCAGCTGCCGATTCACGCGGGCAAAAGCCAGCGCATCTTGATGTTCCGCCAGGTAATCCTGAGCCGCAGCACTGTCTTCCGCCAGACCATCGTGAGAAAAAGCCGTGATATGGCGTTGCAGGATAGACTGTCCCAGGCCGCGCGACCCGCTGTGCACCAGCAGCAGCAGATGCTGAGCATCCAGACCGGCCTGCTGAAGACGCTGGCGATCGATGACCCGATCCACCTGCTGCAGTTCAGCGAAGTGGTTACCGCCGCCAATAGAGCCCAGCGCGCTGCGCCAGGGATGGGTTAGCAGATTCTCCGCCAGATGTTCATCCAGCCAGCGTTCTTCCGCTGCGTCATCCATGGCTGACAGCTTCTTCTCAAACCTATCCGCATTATATTTTCGCGCGAGGATATCCGTTTGCCATAGCGCCATGCCGCAGCCGATATCGTTACCCACCAGTGCCGGGTAGAGATGACCGAGCGAAAAGAAGGCCGCGCCGATTGGGTAGCCGCGCCCGGGATGTAAATCAGGCATCCCTACCACGCGCTGCATGTGAGGTAACTTTGCCGTCGTGTGTAATTGCTGGATCGCTAAATCTTCGATCCACAGATCGTCTGAACTAATATAAGAAATACCTTCAGACGTATAATGAACATTATTGCCCATATACCAATCCATATAAAAAATAAATAAAGGATGTGGCAGACGTTACCAGGGCAAAAAGAGAGTTATTCCTGGGAAGGCCTGCAAAGTATGTTCTGGAAATCTGTATTCATGGTGAACCTCCTTTGCAGTCAATAAATAAGTGAAAGTGCGCGTATAGTAATCAGGCGTTATATCTATTGCAAGCCGATTTGCCGCCGCATCAAATAATTAAGAAATCGTTCACCGCGCGCCGTCACTTCCTGTGGCTGAATAACCGTGAAGCCGTGACGCGCAAAAAAGGGCTTTGCCGTAATACTGGCCTCTACCGTGTAAACGCGCTCAGGAAGCTGCCTCAATAGCGTATTGAGCAGCGCGCTGGCGACGCCCTGGCGGCTATGGTCGGGAGAGACAAACAGTAAATCGATATAGTCATCCACGGCGGTAATAAACCCGACCGGCGAGGCATCATTTATTGCCACCAGTACGCATGATGCCGCTAGTTTTTGCCGCCAGTGGGCTTCATCAACCTGAGCCCAGGCGGCAATCTGCCGGGGAGAATAATCGGC
This sequence comes from Klebsiella sp. BDA134-6, assembly GCF_015601345.1. Taxonomy (NCBI): domain Bacteria; kingdom Pseudomonadati; phylum Pseudomonadota; class Gammaproteobacteria; order Enterobacterales; family Enterobacteriaceae; genus Klebsiella; species Klebsiella sp. BDA134-6. The sequence goes on along the minus strand of NZ_CP064784.1, from coordinate 1,128,523 downwards.
GCTGGCCGTCTCTTTAATCGCCCGTAAAAAAATCACGCATAGCGCGGCAAAATCATGCTCTTCATACGGTCTTATTTTCAGCATTGTTATAACCCCAGAACCAATTGTCGCTCCAGTTGCGGATCGAGCAGCGTCACGTGCAGCCCCACCAGCCTGACTCCCCGACCTCCGCGCCGCTCGTTCCAGGCTTTATGGGCAGTGGTGATCAAATCATCTTTATTCAATCGGGGCCAGACATGCTCCTGGGTGGTGAGCTGGAAATCATTAAACTTGAGCTTGACCCCCTGCCGGGCGATCAGCAAATCCGGTTTAACCTTCGCCAGGCGCCGTTCCAGCTCCGGATAGAGGTTCTCAATAATCGACTCACACTCCGCCCATTCATGGATATCCTCTATCAGGGTTCGCTCAACGCCCACCGATTTGCGCTGGCGCTCGCTGCTGATTTCTCGTTCATCAATCCCCTGGCTGCGCTCCCATAGTATCCGCCCGAATTTACCAAAGCGTTTGAGCAACATTGCCAGATCGCTGTTTTGTACATCTTCACAGGTCCTCAGCCCCATGCTTTCCAGCTTCGCGGCGGAAACCTTGCCGACGCCCGGGATCTTCGCTAGCGGCAACGTTTTGACAAACTCCGCGACCTGATGCGGCGCAATCACAAACTGGCCGTTGGGTTTATTCAGGTCCGAGGCGATTTTTGCGAGAAATTTTACCGGCGCAATGCCTGCGGAGGCGGTCAAATTTAGCTCACGATGGATGGTCTCGCGGATCTCCTGCGCCATCAGCGTCGCTGACCCCTGACAATGAACGCTGTCGCTAACGTCGAGATATGCTTCGTCCAGCGATAAAGGCTCGATTAGCGAGGTATAGCGGGAAAAAATCTCCCGGATATGGTTCGACGCCTCTTTATATGCATCAAAGCGGCCGGGAAGCAGCGTCAGGTGAGGACAAAGCTTGAGCGCTGTGGCGGTGGGCATGGCGCTACGCACGCCGAATTTACGCGCCGGATAGTTGGCCGTACTGATCACACCGCGCTGCACCCGGCTACCGCCAATGGCGATAGGGATGTCGCGCAGTGCCGGGTTGTCCCGCATCTCCACCGCCGCGAAGAAGCAGTCCATATCAACGTGGATGATCTTACGCATAGCCAAACCTTAGACTGTACATGCGTACAGTATAGCAAAAGTCGGCGAAATTTAATCTTTTTAAAACCCTCGCCATAAAAAACATGCTACAACATAAAAATGCAACAAATATGATTTATTTTTCATATAGTTACATTAATGAATAAGGTGAATGCAATCATGAAATCAATACTTACTGCGCTTGGTTTGCTTATTGCCAGCAGCGCCTGCGCTGCGCCGCAGCTCATTGCTCATCGGGGAGGCACCGGCGATGCGCCGGAAAACACCCTTCCTGCGATAAAACTGGCGCTGGAGAATAAGGCCGAGGCGATTTGGATAACGGTACAATTAAGCCAGGATGGCGTTCCGGTCTTATATCGCCCAAGCGATTTATCCGCCCTGACTGACCATACCGGGAAGATCTCAAGCTTTAGCGCTGCCGAACTGGCCCGCATGGACGCGGGATGGAAATGGGGCGGTGAAACTCACCCCTGGCGCGGTAAAAATGCAACCATTCCAACGCTGCAATCAGTGCTGGAGCAATGGCCACAGACCTTCTTTTACATCGATATTAAATCGCCTGATGCCGACCCGGCAATTATGGCTTCGCGTCTTAGTGAAGTATTGCAAACGACCCATAGCCTCTCGCGCGTGCGGGTTTATTCCACCGAAGACCGCTATATCGCGGCGCTACCAGAATCTATTCCCCATTTCGTCAGCCGGGGCGAAACGCGAACGAAACTGGCTAATATTTCCCTTAGCCACCAGTGCCAGCCAACCACACAGCCGGGCGATGACTACTGGTACGGTCTGGAGCTGAAACGCAAGGTAGAAATCGTGGAGAAGTTCACCCTCGGCGAAGGCGTGTCGCCTGCAACCCTCACCTGGGATAAAGAAGCAATGGACTGTTTCCGCTCTCAGGGCAAAGCCCATGTTGTCTTCTTCGGCATTAATAGTGCCGATGATTTTCGTAAGGCAAGCGAACTGGGCGCCGATGGCGTGATGGTAGACTCGCCGGCGAAAGCGAAAACCTGGTAAATCGTAAATGGCCGCGATAAGGCGGCCTGCTGTTTAAATGATGCGATCCCGTTTGCGCTGCGCTTCGCGAGCCATGCGTTTTTTACGCGCATCGCAGGGCTCAGGACAGTCGCAGACCTTTTCCATACCCAGCGATGAGATCCCGCCGCAGCTGCCCTGAAGCGTTTTGCGCTTGACCAGATAACCAAGCGACATTCCCAGGATAACCAGCGCGAAAATCACGAAGGTCGCGACAAATACTGTCAGCATCATCAGCCTCCAAAGTCGTCCAGCATGATGTTTTCATCCTCAACGCCGAGATCTTTAAGCATTTTGATGACCGCGGCGTTCATCACCGGCGGACCGCACATGTAAAACTCACAATCTTCCGGCGCCGGGTGATCGCGCAGATAGTTTTCATACAGGACGTTATGAATAAAGCCAGTATGGCCGGTCCAGTTATCTTCCGGCTGCGGATCGGAGAGCGCCACGTGGAAGGTGAAGTTCGGGTTTTCCCGCGCAAGCTGTTCAAACTCATCATCATAGAACATTTCTCGCAGAGACCGCGCACCGTACCAGAAGCTGATTTTACGTGTACTGTGTAGCCGCTTAAGCTGGTCGAAAATATGCGAGCGCATCGGTGCCATCCCTGCCCCGCCGCCGATAAACACCATCTCCGCCTGCGTTTCTTTGGCAAAGAACTCCCCAAACGGCCCGGAGATCGTCACTTTATCACCAGGCTTCAGCGACCAGATATACGAGGACATAATCCCCGGCGGCGCATCAGGCACCTGCGGCGGCGGCGTGGCAATACGCACGTTGAGCATGATGATACCCTTCTCTTCCGGATAGTTAGCCATGGAGTAGGCGCGCAACGTTGGTTCTTTCACGTCGGAGACATAGCGGAAAAGGTTAAATTTATCCCAGTCGCCGCGATACTCGTCCGGAACGTCAAAATCGGCATAGGCAACCTTGTGTGAGGGGCATTCGATCTGAATATATCCGCCGGCGCGGAACGGAACCGCGTCACCGTCCGGCACGCGCAGCTTCAGCTCCTTGATAAAAGTGGCTTTGTTATCATTCGAGATAACTTCACACTCCCACTTCTTAACGCCAAAAATCTCCTCCGGCAGCTCAATTTTCATGTTCTGCTTCACCGCGACCTGGCAGGCCAGACGGCAGCCCTCTCTCGCCTCACGCTTGGTGATATGAGAGAGTTCGGTAGGCAGAATATCACCGCCGCCCTCTTTCACCGTCACCCGGCACTGGCCACAGGAGCCGCCGCCGCCGCAGGCCGACGAAACGAAGATTCCGTTGCTGGAGAGCGTATTCAGCAGCTTGTCACCGGCCGGAGTACGAATTTGTTTATCCGCTTCGTTATTGATTTCAATGACCACGTCGCCCGCATTCACTAATTTCGAACGCGCGACAAGTATCAGCCCCGATAGCACCAGGACGATCAGCGTGAACATCACTACGCCAAGAATTATTTCCATACTTTCCGCCCTTATAGCTGCACACCGGAGAATGACATAAAGCCCAGCGCCATCAGACCCGTGGTAATAAAGGTGATCCCTAACCCGCGCAGACCCGCGGGCACGTTTGCGTATTTCATTTTTTCACGGATACCCGCCAACGCCACAATTGCCAGCAGCCAGCCGATGCCGGAACCTAAGCCGTAAACGATCGACTCGCTTAAGTTATAGTCACGCTGCACCATGAAGGAGACACCGCCAAAAATCGCACAGTTGACGGCAATGAGCGGCAGGAAGATCCCCAGCGCGTTATAGAGCGTCGGGAAGTACTTATCGAGGATCATCTCCAGGATCTGAACCAGCGCGGCAATAACGCCAATGAAGGTAATAAAGTTCAGAAAGCTCAGATCAACGCCTTCCACCAGCGCGCCGTCGCGCAGCACCAGGTTATACACCAGGTTATTGATCGGCACCGCCAGCCCAAGTACGACCGTTACCGCAACGCCGAGTCCGAAAGCGGTCGAGACCTTTTTCGATACCGCGAGGAAAGTACACATCCCAAGAAAGAAGGCCAGCGCCATATTTTCAACAAATACGGCGCGGACAAAAAGGCTAATATAATGAGCCATAATCGGTTACTCCTTTTCCTGTTGTTCAGGCTTCCAGCTGCGCACCGCCCAAATCAACAAACCGATAATGAAGAACGCACTGGGCGCCAGAAGAAACAGACCATTTGGCTGGTACCAGCCGCCGTTCTGCACCGTTTCCAGCACGGTAATACCGAATAGCTTACCACTGCCGATCAGCTCTCTCAGGAAACCGACGATGATTAGGATCGCCCCGTATCCCAGACCGTTGCCAATACCGTCCATAAAGCTCGCCAACGGCGGCGACTTCATGGCATAGGCTTCGGCGCGCCCCATCACGATACAGTTAGTGATGATCAAACCGACAAAAACCGAAAGCTGTTTCGAAATCTCATAGGCAAACGCGCGTAGCACCTGATCGACGACGATAACCAACGAAGCGATAATCGCCATCTGTACAATGATGCGCACGCTATTCGGAATGTGGTGGCGAATCATGGAGATAAACATGCTGGAGAATGCCGTAACCAGCGTCACCGCGATGGTCATTACAAAAGCGGTCTCCAGCTTGGTGGTCACCGCCAGCGCGGAGCAGACGCCCAGAACCTGCAGAGTGATAGGGTTATTAGCGATAAGCGGCCCCACCAGCACGCGCTTCATTTCTTTCATGTCGCCCAAATCAGCCATTATTCAGCTCCCCTTCTCGCACCTTTTGCAGGAATGGGCCAAAGCCGAGTTTGCCCATCCAGAAATCAAAGCTATGTTGCACGCCGTTTGACGTCAGCGTTGCACCCGACAGGCCATCAACGGCGTGCAGGTCGCCAGGACGCGCGCCGCCTTTGACGATTCTCAGCGCAGGCATCCCTTTATCATCAAGCACTTGTTTACCAACGAACTGCTGGCGCCAGTTGGGGTTTTCAATTTCCCCGCCCAGTCCCGGCGTCTCACCATGTTCGTAATAGGTGATCCCTTTGACCGTGCGGCCATCGGTTTCCAGCGCAACAAAAGCGTACATCACCGACCACAGGCCGTTACCGTAAATCGGCAGTACGACTTCCTGAATCTGCTGCTTTTCATCGCGCACCAGGTAAATTTCGGCAATATTACTGCGGCGTTTGATACCGGCAGGATCCTGACTCGCCTCCAGCTGTAAGCTCTGCTGAGGGTCTTTCAGGGCCTGGGCTTGATTAAACTTGCCCGGATCTTTATCCAGCAGCTCACCGCTGGCTAAATCGACTAAACGCGGAGAGATATGGGCCTTAAAAATGTCAGCCACTTCATCTGCGCTCATTCCCTGCTTCATCAGACCGGCAACCGCCAGGATATTGCGCTGTTTATCGAGAGCGCGCTGCTCCTGCTGGCGCGATTTTAGCCCCACGGCAGAACCGGCGACCACAATTGAGCAGACCAGACAAAGCACCAGCACCACCAGCAGCGTTTTGCCGATGCTATCGTTACTTTTATTCTCAGCCACGCGATTTCCTCCGCTTAATATTGGCCCGCACCACCAGGTAATCAAACAGCGGCGCGAAGAGGTTGGCGAAGAGGATCGCCAGCATCATCCCTTCCGGATAGGCCGGGTTGACCACGCGAATCAGGACGCACATCACACCGATCAGCAGGCCGTAGCTCCATTTACCTTTATCCGTAAACGACGCGGACACCGGGTCCGTCGCCATAAACATCATGCCGAAGGCAAAACCGCCGAGCACCAGATGCCAGTACCACGGCATGGCAAACATCGGGTTGGTATCAGAGCCTATAAAGTTAAACAGCGTCGCGGTGGCCACCATACCGATGAAAACCCCTGCGACAATGCGCCACGAGGCCACGCGACCAAAAATGATGATGGCGCCGCCGATGAGAATCATTAGCGTCGAGACTTCGCCAATCGACCCCGGTATATTGCCGAGGAAGGCGTCCATCCAGCTTACCGGCTGACCGGTAGAGACGTTAACCAGCGATTCACCGCCGCCGCTTGCCCACTGAGATAACGGCGTCGCGCCGGAGAAACCATCCGCCGCAGTCCACACCAGGTCGCCGGAAATTTGCGCCGGCCAGGCAAAGAATAAAAACGCGCGCCCCGCCAGCGCCGGGTTGAGAAAGTTACGCCCGGTTCCGCCAAAAATCTCCTTGGCCATGACGACGCCAAAGGTGATCCCGAACGCGGCCTGCCATAGCGGCAGCGATGGAGGCACAATCAGCGCGAACAGAATTGACGTCACGAAGAAGCCTTCGTTTATTTCGTGCTTGCGCACGATAGCAAACAAGACTTCCCAGAACCCGCCGACAAGAAACACGGTGATGTAGATAGGCAGGAAAAATACCGCCCCCAGGGTCATCATACTGAGCCAACCGGCGTCAGCGGTGAAGTTCACCCCCAACCACTGCGCGATGCTGTAGTGCCAGTTCCCGGCGATAACCTGCTGCAGCTGCTCAGCACCGTATAATTTATGCAGTGCCGGAATAGTCTGCAGGCCAACGTTATACATTCCCCAAAACATCGCTGGGAAAACGGCAAACCACACCAGAATCATCATCCGCTTGAGATCGATGGCGTCTCTGACGTGCGCCGCGCCGCGCGTGACCTGCCCGGGGGTGTAGAACAGCGTCGCCGTCGCTTCAAACAGCGGATAGTATTTTTCCAGCTTGCCGCCGTGCGTAAAGTGCGGCTCAATTTTGTCAAACAGTTTCTTTAAGCCCATCACTTATCCTTCCTGCTCTATCTGGGTTAACACGCTGCGCAATGCCGGGCCATATTCGTACTTGCCGGGACATACGTAGGTGCAAAGCGCCAGGTCTTCTTCATCCAGTTCCAGGCAGCCCAGTGCCTGCGCGCTGTCAGTATCCCCCGCCAGCAAATCACGCAGCAGCATGGTGGGCAGAATATCCAGCGGCATCACTCGCTCATAGTTGCCAATCGGCACCATAGCCCGCTCACCGCCGTTGGTATCCGTCGAGAAATTAAATAGCTTACGCTTCATGAAATGGCCGAGCGTGGTGCGGGTAATGGAAAATTTATCTTTCCCGGGCATTACCCAGCCGAACAGCTCTTTCTCACGCCCCTCTTTTACGACGCTTATCTGTAAATGAAAGCGGCCAAGAAAAGCATGGGGCCCTTGAGCATGCGTTCCGCTGAGGACTGAACCAGAAATAACGCGGTTTTCATCATCCAGAAGTTCATCTGCCAGCAGTTCATCAAGGCTGGCGCCAGAGCAGGTCTTTAATAAACGAGGCTCTTTCACCTGCGGGCCGCCGAGCGCAACGATGCGTTCGCTAGACAACTCCCCTTCAAGGAACAATTTGCCAACGGCGATAACGTCCTGATAGTTAAGGTGCCAGACCTGCTTTTTCAGGCTAACCGGCTCGAGAAAATGGATGTGGGTCCCGACCAGCCCGGCCGGATGCGGCCCGGCAAACTGGTTGAAGGTCACCTGGCCTACGGGATGCCCGCCAAGCTTGCCACCGCTGGCCTGGCAGACGTGGACCTTACCGTCGGTCAACCGCGTCAACAGGGTTAAGCCCGCGTCAAAAGCCTCGCGCTGGGCCAGAATGATTGGCTGGGGGTCTGCCGCCAGTGGATTTGTATCTATGGCGGTGACAAATATGGCCGCTGGAACGCTGGCTGGCGCGGGTATTTTGCTGAAAGGGCGGGTGCGAAACGCCGTCCACATCCCCGACTCCATCAGTTGCTGCTGCACGGCCTCGCGCGTCAACGCGGCAAGATCGGCTAATTCATAGCGGGGAAAATGAACGGCATCATCGCCATCTACGTCAATAACGACCGATTGCAGTACCCGCCGTTCGCCGCGATGAATGGCGCTGATGGTTCCACTCGCAGGGGCAGTAAACCGCACGCCAGAATTTCTTTTATCTTCAAACAGAAGTTGACCTTTTTGTACCCGGTCTCCTTCACGCACCGCCATCGAAGGGCGCATACCGATGTACTCTTCACCCAACAGCGCAACGCGCTTGACCGCAGTCTTCGAAGAAATCTGCTGTGATGGCATGCCAGCTATGGGCAAATTCAGCCCTTTCGTGATTTTAATCATATCGTTAGCAGGTATCCGTTACGTAAACCCCGGCATCAGACCGAGGCCAGCATAATTAATGGAAAATAAGAGGAAGAAAGGAACATCGTAGTCCTGATAATTCACAAGACGGGAGAGAAGCATCCTTTCTTACCCTGAGTATTTAGCGGAGCAAGTGTAACATTTCGTGAGCAGCGCCTGTAGACAAACTGCAATTAAGTCGTTCTAAAATGCGAGCTATTACGCAAAGTTCTGACTGCGCTTTACCTGAATATTCGCTATAACGGAAAACTAAAACGTAAACGTGGCACATCGTGCTTGCGAAAAAATGCCGTGATGCTAATGTGAGCGCTCTAAAACCAGAAAACTCTGATTTCGGGTCTCTCTTGCCGTCCTGGCAATGTGGTTATTTGTTTTATCAAGGAACAAGTAGTATGCGCAAAATCGCATTATTTATTGCGATGCTTCTGTTGCCGTGCGTTTCATTCGCAGGGCTACTTAGCAGTAACAGCTCGACAACACCGATGAGCAAAGAGTACAAACAGCAGCTCATGGGTTCGCCGGTCTACATTGAGATCTTCAAAGAAGAGCGCATGCTCGATCTTTACGTCAAGATGGGCGAAACATACCAGCTTCTCGACAGCTATCGGATCTGTAACTACTCCGGCGGGCTCGGTCCAAAGCAGCGCCAGGGCGATTTCAAGAGCCCCGAAGGTTTCTATAACGTTTCCCGCAATCAGCTAAAACCCGACAGCCGTTTCTACAAAGCGATCAATATCGGTTTCCCGAACGCTTACGATCGCGCGCATGGATATGAAGGGAAGTATCTGATGATTCACGGTGCCTGCGTATCCGTTGGCTGTTACGCCATGACCGATACCGGTATTGATGAAATCTTCCAGTTCGTCACCGGCGCGTTAGTCTTCGGCCAACCCAACGTTCAGGTGAGTATTTATCCTTTCCGCATGACCGATGCCAACATGGCGCGTCACAAATATTCCTACTTCGCGGATTTCTGGCAGCAGCTTAAACCCGGGTACGACTACTTCCGGCAGACGCATAAGCCGCCGGTGGTTTCGGTAGCCGATGGCCGCTACGTGGTGAGCAAACCGCTCAGCCACGAAGTTGTGCAGCCGCAGCTCGCGTCAAACTACTCGGTCCCCGAGGCAAAATAACGCCCACTCGCCTGGCATAATTTTATTCCAGGTTTCGTTGCCGGTCAGCGGCTGAGTGGCGATAACGGAGACCACATCATTCGGTGTGGTCTCGCGTTGAAAATCTATTTCTACATCCTGATCCAGCAGCGTCGCTACGCCAAACGGCGCCCGTCGCGTAATCCAGTATAAATTCGTCGAGCAGAACGCCATCACGTAGCGTCCATCGGAGAGCAGCATGTTAAATACGCCTTTTTCACGCAGCTCTCCGGCAAGCGTGGCGATAAAGCTGAATACCTCCACCATATCGCCCGGCATTTCCGGATAGCGCTCGGTGATGCTGTGCAGCAGCCAGCAAAACGCTTTTTCGCTATCGGTTTCCCCAATGGGATGCAGGTTGCCCGTCACGAGATTCTCATACCCTTCCAGTTGACCATTATGGGCATAAGTCCAGTTGCGTCCCCATAGCTCCCGGGTAAAGGGGTGAGTATTTTCCAGCGCAACGATACCCCGGTTGGCCTGGCGAATATGGGCAATGACCGAGCAGGACTTGATAGGATATTCTTGCACCAGCTTGGCTATGGGCGACTGAAAGCTAGGCTGCGGATCTTTAAATGTGCGACAGCCCTTACCTTCATAAAAAGTAATGCCCCAGCCGTCTTTATGCGGCCCGGTTCCGCCACCGCGCTGCACCAGCCCGGTAAAGCTGAAACAAATATCAGTTGGCACATTCGCGCTCATCCCGAGCAGTTCGCACATAGATCACCTCATACAACTTACTGAAACATAAAAGGCGTTATTGGTGCAGTCAGTTTGGACACGGCCAGCGCGCAGAAACCGGAGCGTACTTCATGTACGTGAGGATGATTCGCTACGCTCCCCCTTCGGCCCGCCCTGAAGGGCGTTCAAAACTCGGTGAGTTTTGTCTGAGCACTGCCCGGGTTCAAAATGGCTAACAAACTAGCCTTTTAAGCTTTAACCATCTCTTTTTCGATCAACATAATCAGAATATGAATCACTTTAATATGAATTTCCTGAATGCGGTCGGCGTAGCCAAAATGCGGTACGCGAATTTCGACATCCGCCGATCCCGCCATTTTACCGCCATCTTTTCCGGTCAGAGTAATCACTTTCATCCCCTGAGCGCGAGCGGCTTCGATCGCTTTGATTACGTTACCGGAGTTACCCGAAGTGGAGATCCCCAGTAATACGTCGCCTGCACGACCCACTGATTCTACGTAGCGAGAGAAAACATATTCATATCCGAAATCATTGCTGACGCAAGAGAGATGGCTCACGTCTGAAATCGCAATTGCCGGATAGCCTGGGCGGTTTTCACGATAGCGCCCGGTCAGTTCTTCCGCAAAATGCATCGCATCGCAGTGCGAACCGCCGTTACCGCAGGAAAGGACTTTGCCGCCAGCTTTAAAGCTATCCGCCAGCAGCACCGCAGCACGCTGAATCGCGTGAATGTTGGCTTCGTCCTGCAGAAAGTTAGCCAGCGTTTCAGCGGCTTCATTCAGTTCGTTACGAATAAGATCCTGGTACATGAGGATAATCCTTCAGTATTTGTGGGATAACCCAGGCAGTTTACCGGATAGCCGACGCAGCGAGAAGCAGCACGCGATGCAATCCCCTGTGCTTTTGATTTTATGTGCCGCATTTCCGTACAACAATGTGAGCAAGGTTGTAATTATTTTGTAAACACATTGCTAAAACAAATTACATCCACTACAACCATATCATCACAAGTGGTCAGACCTCCTACAAGACAGGGAGCATTTCTCTATGATGATTTTGAGTATTGTTGCAACCGTTGCTTTACTCGGTGCGCTCTTCTATCACCGAATCAATCTGCTGCTCAGCAGCGCAATTTTACTTGTCTGGACCGCCGCGCTCGGCGCTGCGGGGCTGTGGAATATCTGGCTGCTCATTCCGCTGGCGATCGTTTTACTGCCGTTCAACCTTGCGCCGATGCGTAAATCCATGATTTCAGTCCCGGCCTTCCGCGCTTTCCGTAAGGTCATGCCGCCGATGTCGCGCACCGAGAAAGAAGCGATTGACGCTGGCACAACCTGGTGGGAAGGCGATCTGTTTCGTGGCAACCCCGACTGGCAGAAACTGCACAACTATCCGCAGCCGCGCCTCACCGCTGAAGAACAAGCCTTTATTGACGGTCCGGTCGAAGAAGCCTGCCGTATGGCGAACGACTTCGAAATTACCCACGAGATGGCCGATCTGCCGCCGGAGCTGTGGGCCTATCTGAAAGAGCATCGCTTCTTCGCGATGATCATTAAGAAAGAGTACGGCGGACTGGAATTCTCCGCTTACGCGCAGGCTCGCGTCCTGCAAAAGCTGTCGGGCGTCTCCGGGATCCTGGCGATTACCGTCGGCGTACCGAACTCATTAGGCCCGGGCGAGCTGCTGCAGCATTACGGCACAGAAGAACAGAAAAACCACTATTTGCCGCGCCTGGCTCGCGGTCAGGAGATTCCTTGCTTCGCACTGACCAGCCCGGAAGCGGGTTCAGATGCCGGCGCCATTCCGGATACCGGCGTCGTCTGCATGGGCGAATGGCAGGGCCAGCAGGTGCTGGGAATGCGCCTGACCTGGAACAAACGCTATATCACCCTTGCGCCTATCGCCACCGTGCTGGGACTGGCGTTTAAACTCTCCGATCCAGATCGCCTGCTGGGTGGAGAAGAGGAACTGGGCATCACCTGCGCGCTCATCCCCACCAGTACCCCCGGTGTTGAAATTGGGCGTCGGCATTTCCCGCTGAACGTTCCGTTCCAGAACGGCCCGACCCAGGGGAAAGATATTTTCGTTCCTATCGATTACATTATTGGCGGCCCGTCGATGGCCGGCCAGGGCTGGCGGATGCTGGTTGAGTGTTTATCCGTGGGACGCGGCATCACCCTGCCATCAAACGCCACCGGCGGCCTGAAATCCGTCGCCATGGCTACCGGCGCCTATGCACACATTCGCCGTCAGTTCAAAATCTCTATCGGTAAAATGGAAGGGATCGAAGAACCGCTGGCGCGTATCGCAGGCAACGCCTACGTAATGGATGCCGCCGCCTCGCTGATTACCTACGGCATCATGCTTGGCGAAAAACCAGCGGTACTGTCGGCAATTGTGAAGTACCACTGTACTCACCGTGGTCAGCGCTCCATTATTGACGCAATGGATATTACCGGTGGTAAGGGCATTATGCTCGGCACCGGAAACTTCCTGGCGCGGGCCTATCAGGGCGCGCCGATCGCCATCACCGTTGAAGGGGCGAATATCCTGACCCGCAGCATGATGATCTTCGGTCAGGGAGCGATTCGCTGTCATCCGTACGTGCTGGATGAAATGGCGGCCGCGCAGAATAACGACGTTAACGCTTTCGATAAGCTGCTGTTTAAACACATCGGGCACGTGGGCAGCAATAAGGTACGCAGTTTCTGGCTGGGCCTGACCCGCGGTCTTACCAGCAGCACGCCGACTCGCGATGCCACTCGTCGTTACTATCAGCACATGAATCGCCTGAGCGCCAACCTGGCTCTGCTGTCCGATGTCTCAATGGCGGTACTGGGTGGTAGTCTGAAGCGTCGTGAAAGAATTTCTGCACGTCTGGGCGATGTACTGAGCCAGCTCTACCTGGCGTCGGCGGTCCTGAAACGCTATGACGATGAGGGGCGTAACGAAGCGGACTTACCACTGGTTCACTGGGGCGTGCAGGATGCGCTGTATCAGGCCGAACAGGCGATTGACGATCTGCTGGTCAACTTCCCGAATCGTCTGGTCGCCGGGGCGCTCCGCGTGGCTATCTTCCCGACCGGGCGTCACTACCTGGCGCCTTCAGACAAACTGGATCATAAGGTAGCGAAAATCCTGCAGGTTCCGAGCGCGACGCGTTCCCGTATCGGCCGCGGTCAGTATCTGACGCCGAGCGAGCATAACCCGGTCGGCCTGCTGGAAGAGGCGCTGCTTGATGTTATGGCAGCAGACCCTATCCACCAGCGACTGTGCAAAGAACTGGGCAAGAATTTGTCGTTTACGCGTCTTGATGAACTGGCCGGTAATGCGCTGGCAAAAGGGTTAATCAATCAGGAAGAGGCGGACATCCTGGTCCGTGCGGAAACCAGCCGACTGCGCAGCATAAACGTCGACGATTTTGCCCCGGATGAACTGGCGACCCGCCCGGTAAAGCTGCCGGAGAAAGTGCGCAAGATCGAAGCGGCTTAAAAACGAAAAAATAAACACATCACGATCGAGGCGGGGATTTCCCCGCCTCTCTTTTTTCTGACAATTCAGCGGAAGGTATTTCCAGGGCTGTCATTCTTTTACAAAATATTCCCTGAGCCGTCCGTCGGCTGATATGGTGTTAAAGTCATTATAATTCCTCTCATCATACTGGAGTTCACCACCGTGCCCGGACTGAAAATTACCCTTTTACAACAACCGCTGGTGTGGATGGATGGTCCCGCCAACCTGCGCCATTTCGATCGTCAACTGGAAGGGATAACCGGGCGTGACCTCATTGTTTTACCCGAAATGTTTACCACCGGCTTCGCGATGGAGGCAGCAAAACAGTCGCTATCGCAAGAGGAAGTGGTTACCTGGATGGAAGCTAAAGCCGCGCAAACCAACGCGCTGATTGCCGGTAGCGCCGCGCTACAAACGGACCGCGGTCCGGTTAACCGTTTTTTGCTAGTTGAGCCCAACGGTCAAATCCATTTCTATGATAAACGACACCTGTTTCGCATGGCGGATGAACATCATCATTACGAGGCGGGTAACGAACGGGTTATTTTTGAATGGCGCGGCTGGAGAATTCTGCCGCTGGTGTGCTACGACCTGCGTTTCCCGGTGTGGTCGCGCAACCATAACGACTACGATTTAGCGCTGTACGTTGCCAACTGGCCCGCCCCACGCTCAATGCACTGGCAGTCGCTGCTTGTCGCCAGGGCTATCGAAAATCAGGCTTATGTAGCCGGGTGCAATCGCGTCGGCACCGATGGCAACGGGCACCATTATCGGGGCGATAGCCGGATAATTACCCCGCAGGGCGAGATTATCGCCACGGCTGAGCCGCATCAGGCGACCCGCCTGGACGCTGAGCTTTCGCTGACGTCGCTAAAAGAGTATCGCGAGAAGTTTCCGGCCTGGCAGGACGCGGACCCCTTCACGCTCAACTAAGGCAAGCAAACCCGGGGAGCCTGGGCTCCCTTTCTTATGCCGCAAACGCGCGTTGGGCCGGCAATAAAGCCAAATAAAGTTTACCTGTCACCCATCAATGCGGTTTGCGCAAGGCATGCAGGCTGCGCCGTGAGTCCGGCATATTGTCGAGGGAATGGAAGCGTGTCTGAAGGCCTGGCTCAGGAAACGGCACGGGCCAGAACGACGAAAGCCTGAATCATTGCTGATTCAGGCTTCCTGAATAGTGGCGGAACGGACGGGACTCGAACCCGCGACCCCCTGCGTGACAGGCAGGTATTCTAACCGACTGAACTACCGCTCCACTTACTGTTCCCTTGGGAACGAGGCGAATATTACGGATTCCCCTCTACCCCGTCAACGCTTTTTCTTCATTTTTGAATCGCTTGCTGCAAAAATCGCCCATCAGGCTATTTTTAGCGCGTTTACGGGCAAATCAGGCACGCCACAGGCAGCTTCCGCCTTTCTTTTGCACCAGATCGAGCCGCGATTCATGGTTCATCAGCTCTTCATCGGAGGCATAAACCACCCGTAATTTGCTGGCGGCGCGAACAACGCGTTGAATGCCCATTTCTCCGGCCTGCTGCTGACCTTCCCCTTCCATTGAGAAAGCCATCGTCGTCTGGCCGCCGGTCATCATCAAATAGACGTCGGCAAGAATCTGGGCATCGAGCAACGCGCCATGCAGCGTTCGCTTGCTGTTGTCTATTTCATAACGTGAACAGAGGGCATCAAGGCTGTTACGCTTGCCCGGGAACATTTTACGCGCCAGGGCCAGGCTGTCGGTCACCTTACAGAAGGTATCCGTCTTCGGAATTCCGCGATTCAGCTTCGCAAATTCATAATCCATAAAGCCGATATCAAACGATGCGTTATGGATGACCAGCTCCGCCCCGCGGATATAGTCGATGAACTCATCGACCACATCGCCAAACGCGGGCTTATCCATCAGGAATTCGTCCGCAATACCGTGAACGCCAAACGCTTCAGGATCCACCAGCCGGTCCGGCTTTAGATAAACGTGGAAGTTGTTTCCGGTCAGGCGGCGGTTGATCACCTCCACCGCACCGATTTCAATTATCTTGTGCCCTTCATAGTGCGCACCAATCTGATTCATACCGGTGGTTTCGGTATCGAGAACGATCTGTCGCGTAATTGCAGTGCTCATAGCGGTCATTTATGTCAGACTTACCGTTTTACGTATCGATTTCAATTACAGGAAGTCTACCAGAGATGCTCAAACAGGTAGAAATTTTCACCGATGGTTCTTGCCTGGGAAATCCAGGCCCCGGCGGCTACGGTGCGATTTTACGCTATCGCGGGAAAGAAAAAACTTTTAGCGAAGGCTTCAACCTTACGACGAACAACCGCATGGAGATGATGGCCGCCATCGTCGCCCTGGAAGCGCTGAAAGAACATTGTGAAGTGATCCTCAGTACCGACAGCCAGTACGTGCGTCAGGGGATTACGCAGTGGATCCACAACTGGAAAAAACGCGGCTGGAAGACGGCGGACAAGAAACCGGTAAAAAATGTCGATCTCTGGCAGCGCCTGGACGCCGCGCTGGGTCAACACAAGATCAAATGGGAATGGGTTAAAGGCCACGCCGGGCATCCGGAAAACGAACGCTGCGACGAACTGGCGCGCGCGGCGGCATCTAACCCAACCCGGGACGACATCGGTTATCAGGCGGAAAGCTAATTCTGCCCCTTGCGCCACTGACGCGTGGCGCCTACCGCCTGCGGTATCCGTTTTTTTGCTTTGCCCGATTTCATCGGGTTTAGCGTCAACGGGATAGTGCGTTTACGGGCAATAATCAGCTGCAGACATCCCAACGCCGGGAGATGCGTACTGAGCATTTTCCCCCCGTGGCGCGACCAGGGAAGGACCTGATAGCCGCCATAGTGCATAACTTCAAAATTAAGCACCCCCAGCCAGTCCATCTGACGCGTTAAGGTGAACATGCGGCTGTTATAGGGGGGCTTATTGCGTAACACTGGCACCAGCTTACGTAACCCCATCAGGCTCATGGGATTAAAACTGGTTAAAATTATCCAGCCATCGTCGATCAGCACTCTATCCGCTTCCCGTAGCAGTCGATGCGGATCGCTGCACCACGGTAAGGTATGCGCCAGCAGGCAGGCATCAACCGACTTCTCGGCAAAAGGCAAATGCAGCGGATCGGCCTTTACCTGCACAGGATTTCCTTGTAAAGAGACATTCACCTGATGGGAAATCGCGCAGGATTCGGTATTGATTTCCGCGCTCAGATTGCCAATCTTAAGTAAATGAAAGCCATATAATTTAGCGAGCCAGGGCTTCATCTGCCGTTCCAGCGATTCGCGGTAGTATTCGCCCCACGGCATGCTGGACCAGTGCTCTGGCGCTGTAACTGTTTGAGGTATCCTTGCCGGCTTCATCGCAACCTTCCGCTACGCATTAGAGGTAATTTATGAATCTTATCAGTATTCCCGCATTTCAGGACAACTACATCTGGGTTCTTAGTGAAGATAGCGGGCGCTGCCTGATAGTCGACCCGGGCGAAGCCGCTCCAGTGCTCGCCGCCATTGAACAAAACCGCTGGCAGCCGGAAGCTATCCTGTTGACGCATCATCACCACGACCACGTTGGCGGCGTAAAACAACTGCGGGAAAAATTTCCGGCTATAGCGGTTTACGGACCGGCAGAAACCCAGGATAAAGGTACAACCCGCATCGTCAAGGACGGAGAAAGCATCTCTGTTTTGGGCCGTGAATTTTCTATTTTTGCCACGCCAGGTCACACTTTAGGACACATCTGTTTCTTCAGCGCACCTTATCTATTTTGTGGCGATACAATGTTTTCCGGCGGCTGCGGTAGACTGTTCGAAGGGACTGCAGAGCAGATGTATCAATCATTTAAGAAGATTAACGCCCTCTCTGATGAAACATTAATATGTTGCGCACATGAGTACACTTTAGCAAATATGAAGTTTGCAATGAGCATCCTTCCCCATGATAGGGATATAAATGATTACTATCACAAAGTTAATGAGTTACGTGCAAAAAACCAAAAAACACTCCCCGTAATTCTGAAAAATGAGCGGCGTATAAATTTATTTCTGCGCACAGATGATGCTGATTTAATTAAAGAAATTAGCAAAGAAACAAATTTGCAACACTCTGCTCAGCGATTTGCATGGTTAAGGTCAAAGAAAGACGACTTCTGATATTTAATTCTTGTCTTCAGCCGACTTCACCGTTATCCTTGCTCGTCTTTTAAGCAACTATTGACACACACATGAAGGCACGAGCGATTTTACTCGCCTCTGTCCTGCTGGTGGGGTGCCAGGCGTCTAAGAACGATGGCACCGTACAACAGCACGCACAGAGCCTTTCTGCAGCGAGTCAAGGGGAAGCAAGCAAGTTCACAAGTCGAGCGCGCTGGTTAGATGATGGAACCTTCTACGCGCAAGACCAGGATCTGTGGACTTCGATAGGCGACGAGCTAAAGATGGGAATTCCGGAAAACGTCCGGATTCGCGAACAAAAACAGAAGTACTTAAGAAATAAGAGCTATCTCCACGATGTAACTTTACGGGCAGAGCCGTATATGTACTGGATAGCCGGGCAAGTTAAGAAACGTAACATGCCAATGGAGCTGGTATTACTACCCATAGTGGAGAGCGCTTTTGACCCGCACGCAACGTCTGGCGCCAATGCCGCAGGCATTTGGCAGATCATTCCGAGCACCGGGCGCAATTATGGTTTGAAACAGACCCGCAGTTACGATGCGCGTCGTGATATCGTTGCCTCAACCACGGCAGCGTTAAACATGATGCAACGTCTGAACAAAATGTTCGACGGCGACTGGTTGTTAACCGTCGCAGCATATAACAGTGGCGAAGGCCGGGTAATGAAGGCTATCAAAGCCAACAAATCACGGGGTAAACCCACCGATTTCTGGTCGCTGTCATTACCGCAGGAAACCAAAATATACGTACCAAAAATGCTGGCCCTGAGCGATATACTCAAGAACAGCAAGCGGTATGGCGTAAGGCTGCCGACGGCAGACGAAAGCCGTGCCCTGGCGCGTGTACGCCTCGACAGTCCGGTTGAGATTTCACAGTTGGCGGATATGGCAGGAATGCCCGTCAGCAAGTTGAAAACGTTCAATGCCGGCGTGAAGGGGTCGACTCTGGGTGCAAACGGCCCCAATTACGTACTGGTACCGCAGAAGCATGCAGCGCAGCTGCGTGAATCTTTGGCCTCAGGTGATATTGCCGCCGTGCAGCCGACGCTGCTGGCTGACAACAAGCCGTTGACCAGCCGCAGCTACCAGGTGCGCTCCGGTGACACCATCTCCGGCATTGCATCGCGTCTCGGCGTATCAACGAAAGATCTGCAGCAGTGGAACGGTATTCGCGGTTCTAACCTGAAGGTCGGTCAGAATCTGGTGATTGGCGCAGGCAGCAGCGCGGAACGTCTGGCGAACAATAGCGATAGCATTACCTATCGCGTACGTAAAGGCGACTCTCTGTCGAGCATTGCGAAACGTCATGGCGTGAACATCCGCGATGTGATGCGCTGGAACAGCGATACCGGCAACCTGAAACCTGGCGATCAGCTGACGCTGTTTGTGAAAAACAGCGACAGACCAGAATCCTGATAATTCAGCAGGCATTAAAAAAGGCACCCATGCGGTGCCTTTTGTTTTATCTCTGCGTTAGATGGCCTTATGGGCCTCAAACATAATCGTATCGCTGGTGAAAGAACCATCCTGCTGCAAGGCAAAATAGGCTTTGACCTCCGCCGATGCGCTCTCCTGGTATAAACGAATCGCTTCCGTCAGCGCCGCTGGCGTCCGCATCCGCGCGACCCAGGAGCTGAACTCCAGAGGCAGGCGATCGGTCAGCAGATGATTTATCACCAAACCGGCCTCACTCGCCATTGTCAGCCATTCGCCGCTGGAGTAGTTGCGAACATGGGAGGTATCGCGCAGCGCCTCAACCGTCTGCAGCCAGACGTCGCGAACAGGGTGACCGGGAGACATCACATCCATAATAATCATCACTCCGCCCGGTTTCAGCACCCGCTTCACTTCACGCAAT
Source organism: Klebsiella sp. BDA134-6 (assembly GCF_015601345.1). Taxonomy (NCBI): domain Bacteria; kingdom Pseudomonadati; phylum Pseudomonadota; class Gammaproteobacteria; order Enterobacterales; family Enterobacteriaceae; genus Klebsiella; species Klebsiella sp. BDA134-6. Next base: position 1,108,844 of record NZ_CP064784.1, on the reverse strand, counting down.
GCCTGGCCAACATCATGCCAATGATGCGCAGAATAACGGCTGATCGCGACATCAAAGCTGGCATCAGCGAAAGGCAAAGATTCGGCATAGCCCTGCTGCGTGGCAATATTAGTAAAACCTTTATCCCTTGCGGCCTGAGCCACCACCTCCAGCATCTGGCTGGATAAATCATATGCCGTTACCTGGGCAACCTGCCCTGCCGCCGCAAAGCTGGCGTGTCCGGCACCGCATCCCATATCCAGCACGTGGGCCTGAGGGAAGTCCGCCAGCCGTTCGGCCAGTCGCTGCAGATCGCGCCCTGAAGCGTGTACGGCACTGCTCAGGTAGGCGCTGGCCTGTGAGCCAAACTGTTTTTCAACGTTGTCATGATGAGAGCGTGTTGTCATTGCATTGTCCTTCGGTTTTTTTTGAGTAATAAAGGCAGCACCATGCATACGCAGGCCTGCCCCATGGCAGGCCTGATGTACCTTAATTAATCAGGCTTGCCGGGACTGAATTCGACTAGTAGAGGGTTGTGATCGGAGGCGCGGGTCACCAGCACGGAAGCATCGTGCACGCTTAACCCCCGATAAAACACAAAATCAAGCGGACGACCAAAAGTGCGGCGGCGCTGATCGTCAGAGAAGCGGACTTCGCGCAGCGACATTTCACGCGCAAAGCGATACAAAGCGTTCATTCGCGGACGGCTCCAGGCGTTAAAGTCGCCCGCCATTATCACCGGCCCGCTGTGATGGGCGATCTGGTCGCCAATCGGCAGCAACTGTTTGCTGTAGACATCAACGCCAAGACTAAAATTGACCGCGTGGATATTCACCACCATCAGCAGACGGGAATCCGGTAACGGGTAAACGGTGACCAACGCTGACTTTGCCAGCCGCAGGATAGGCTCTCGTTCGCGCAGAGGGCAGCAGTAAATGGGATGCGCGGAAGCTAACGTCATGACCCCGGAAGGATGTTGCGGGAGCACCAGAGCAGGAACCTGGTCCGCGGCCAGATAGTTGGACGTGGCGAATTTCACTAACTCAGGCGTGGTTTGCGCTTCCTGCAATAACACCAGGTGAGCATCTTTACCGAAATTATTAAGCACGGATTTCCACTCGGCGCGCTGTTGTTTGAAGATGTTCCACACCAGAACGCGGATTTTCTCATCCGAGCTTAACGGTACCCCGGCCGGAAATGCCGGAGTCATACCAGCAAACGACCCCGGAGGTAAGATTCTCTCCGCGGGTTGTCCGGCGACATAGCGCATGGCATAGGTATTCTTTCGCAATTTAGGCATCAAACCTCGATAACAGGAAACCAGCCCGACTGCAGCTGGTTCTTCTGTTATAGGGATTTTTGTATACACTTTCAATGCAATTTGCCAGAAACCTTTATCCTTCTACGGAAAGAGCCTTAGCACGGCGCCGAGGCCTATCGAGCCGCCCGCTGAGAACCACCAGTAACAGCGCGACCAGAACAATCAGCGCGCCAATCCACGGCGTCTGAGTCAGACCATAATGCTCTACCGTCTGACCGCCAATCACCGATCCTAAGGCAATCCCAATATTGAAGGCGGCAATATTCAGGCCAGAAGCAACGTCAACCGCGCCAGGGGTATACTGCTCCGCTTTCTGCACCACGTACACCTGCAGGCCCGGAACGTTACCAAAAGCAAAGATGCCCATCACCAATACCGTCGCCAGCGCCGCATACTGCAAACTGGCCGTAAATTGAAAGATCAGAAGTAAAGCAACTAACGCGGCAAAAATCAGCTTCAGCGCAGGCACGGCGCCGTGTTTATCCGCCAGCTTTCCGCCCCATACGTTGCCCACCGCCACAGAAACACCGTAACCCAGGAGGATCCAGCTAACGGCCGCCGGGCTAAATCCGGCAAGATCCTGCATCATCGGCGCCAGGAAGGTAAAAGCGGTAAATACGCCGCCATATCCCAAAGCAGTAATGGCGTAGATAATCAGTAAACGAGGATGGGTCAGAACCTGCAGCTGGGCGCGCAATCCCGCGCTGATGCGTCCAGGAATATTATTCGGCACCAGAATAAGGCTGCTCATTAACGCGATGACGCCAAGGATCGACACGGCGAGGAACGTCTCACGCCAGCCAAAGTGTTGGCCGATAAAGGTACCTAAAGGCACGCCGGTCACTAGCGCAACGGTCAGACCGCCAAACATAATCGCAATCGCCGAAGCCGCTTTCTCTTTCGGTACCAGGCTGGTCGCAATTGTCGAGCCGATCGAAAAGAATACCCCATGCGCCAGCCCCGTCAGCAGGCGCGCCAGAACCAGAGTTTCATAACCTGGCGCCTGCCAGGCCAGCAGGTTACCGGCGGTAAACAGCGCCATTAACGCCAGCAGCAGTTGCTTACGCGGCATCCGCCCGGTCAGCGCGGTGAGCACCGGGGCGCCGATCGCCACGCCAAGTGCATAGATAGAAACCAGCAGCCCCGCAGAGGGAAGCGAAATAGCAAGTTGTTCTGCAATCGTGGGCACCAGGCCCACGATGACAAATTCGGTCGTGCCAATAGCAAAGGCACCGATAGTTAAGGCAAGTAGCGCCAGCGGCATAATGTACTCCGTATCAACATGATTAAGATGACACGTAGTATGAAGAGGTGTTTTAATAACAAAAATAGCCAAAGTATCAATAGAATTTTGCCACAGGTGCAATAATGAGAGCTACCTCAGAAGAAATCGCCATTTTTGTCGCCGTGGTTGAGAGCGGCAGCTTTAGTCGCGCAGCCGAACAACTAGGTCAGGCTAATTCCGCCGTCAGCCGGGCGGTGAAAAAGCTCGAATCAAAGCTCGGCGTGAGCCTGCTTAATCGTACGACCCGTCAGCTAAGCCTGACCGAAGAGGGGGAGCGTTATTTCCGTCGCATGCAGGTTGTGCTTCAGGAAATGGCCGCAGCCGAGAATGAGCTTCTGGAGAGCCGCACGACGCCAAGAGGCCTGTTACGTGTTGATGCCGCAACGCCGGTGATCCTGCATTTCCTGATGCCTTTGATAAGACCTTTTCGCGAGCGCTACCCGGAGATGAACCTTACGCTGGTCTCGTCAGAAACCTTTATCAATCTGATCGAGCGGAAAGTCGATGTCGCGATCCGCGCCGGCACGCTGACCGACTCCAGCCTGCGCGCCAGGCCATTGTTTAATAGCTACCGCAAAATTATTGCTTCACCGGACTATCTTGCTCGCCATGGAACGCCGCAAAGCGTCGCTGAGCTAAAACATCATCAGTGTCTGGGCTTTAGCGAACCCGTTTCATTGAATACATGGCCAATCTCCTGCTGCGATGGTCAGCTGCTTGAAATCGAAAGCGAGATATCTTCCAATAGCGGAGAAACGCTTAAGCAGCTATGCCTGGCCGGTAACGGAATCGCCTGTCTGTCGGACTATATGGTGGATAAGGAGCTTGCTGAAGGGGCGTTTGTAGAGCTGCTGGCTGACAAACGGTTGCCGATTGAAATGCCGTTTAGTGCGGTTTACTACAGCGACAGGGCCGTAAGCACGCGGATCAGAGCCTTTATCGACTTTCTTAGCGAACATGTAAAACAGCTCCCGAAGGAGCTGTAACAGGGTTGTAGAGTAACGATGGGGATTAAATTAGTCCCATTCAGGCGCCAGACCGTCCGGACTAACCAGACGATCGTTGCAGTCCAGCGCGGCGATCGTCTGGCGATCGTCTTCATCCAGCTGCAGATCCTGAGCTTTAAGATTGCTTGCCAGGTTTTCGCGCTTAGTCGAAGATGGGATTACCGCATAACCTTCGCCCATTGCCCAGGCCAGGATAACCTGTGCCGACGTAGCATCGTATTTTGCCGCGATACGTGCGATCGCTTCATCTTTCAGCGCCTTACCGTAGGCCAGCGTCATATAAGAGGTGATGTGGATGCCGTGTTCACGTGCCCAATCAACCACTTTACGGTTCTGCAGATACGGGGAAAGTTCAATCTGGTTGGTCGCGATGTTCTCCGCGCCAACGGCAGCAATTGCGCGCTCCATCAGCGGAATTGTGAAGTTAGAGATACCAATCTGCCGGGTTAGCCCCTGTTTTTTCGCTTCCAGCAGCGCGGCCATAAACTCTTCAACCGCAACGGCATCGTTTGGCGACGGCCAGTGGATTAACGTCAGGTCGACATAGTCAGTACGCAGCTTCTGCAGACTCTCTTTCAGGCTGGCGATCAGCTTCTCTTTGTTGAGATTCTCAATCCAGATCTTGGTGGTGATGAACAGTTCATCGCGCGCAACGCCGCTTTCTGCAATTGCCTGGCCCACAGCAGCTTCATTATCATAGATTTGCGCGGTATCAATGGTGCGATAGCCCAGTTCAAGCGCCGTTTTTACAGATGCAATAACCACGTCATCTTTCAGACGGAAGGTCCCAAGACCAAATGCAGGGATTGTCATGACTTTCCTCTTTATTCATTCATATCGGTTAACGAGAATAATTATGACCAACGAGAAGATTGAGAAAAAGAGTGCTAAATGCAGAGGATTTTTGCTAAAAAAGCAATAATTAAACGACAGATAAAGAAAAAGCCCTGAGCAAATGCTCAGGGCTTTTAATAAGTGGCGGAACGGACGGGACTCGAACCCGCGACCCCCTGCGTGACAGGCAGGTATTCTAACCGACTGAACTACCGCTCCACCGAATACTTCTGTAACCACCGGCTTAATACACCGGCTTACTACTTAATTTGATGCCTGGCAGTTCCCTACTCTCACATGGGGAGACCCCACACTACCATCGGCGCTACGGCGTTTCACTTCTGAGTTCGGCATGGGGTCAGGTGGGACCACCGCGCTATCGCCGCCAGGCAAATTCTGTTGTCAGAAACGAATCTTTTACACCGATGCTGCGTTGGCTGCATTCGTAAAGTCAGTCACATACCTCAGTATGCTCCTTCCTTTACTTCATTTGCCGCCTTGCCTCAGCGTAAAATCTTTCGTTCCCGAAAATCTGTAATCAATGCTGAAATTGTTGTCTTCTCAAATCCGCCAAAACATCTTCGGCGTTGTAAGGTTAAGCCTCACGGTTCATTAGTACCGGTTAGCTCAACGCATCGCTGCGCTTACACACCCGGCCTATCAACGTCGTCGTCTTCAACGTTCCTTCAGGACCCTTAAAGGGTCAGGGAGAACTCATCTCGGGGCAAGTTTCGTACTTAGATGCTTTCAGCACTTATCTCTTCCGCATTTAGCTACCGGGCAATGCCATTGGCATGACAACCCGAACACCAGTGATGCGTCCACTCCGGTCCTCTCGTACTAGGAGCAGCCCCCCTCAATTCTCCAGCGCCCACGGCAGATAGGGACCGAACTGTCTCACGACGTTCTAAACCCAGCTCGCGTACCACTTTAAATGGCGAACAGCCATACCCTTGGGACCTACTTCAGCCCCAGGATGTGATGAGCCGACATCGAGGTGCCAAACACCGCCGTCGATATGAACTCTTGGGCGGTATCAGCCTGTTATCCCCGGAGTACCTTTTATCCGTTGAGCGATGGCCCTTCCATTCAGAACCACCGGATCACTATGACCTGCTTTCGCACCTGCTCGCGCCGTCACGCTCGCAGTCAAGCCAGCTTATGCCATTGCACTAACCTCCTGATGTCCGACCAGGATTAGCTGACCTTCGTGCTCCTCCGTTACTCTTTAGGAGGAGACCGCCCCAGTCAAACTACCCACCAGACACTGTCCGCAACCCCGATTAGGGGCCCACGTTAGAACACCAGCCATTAAAGGGTGGTATTTCAAGGATGGCTCCATGCAGACTGGCGTCCACACTTCAAAGCCTCCCACCTATCCTACACATCAAGGACCAGTGTTCAGTGTCAAGCTATAGTAAAGGTTCACGGGGTCTTTCCGTCTTGCCGCGGGTACACTGCATCTTCACAGCGAGTTCAATTTCACTGAGTCTCGGGTGGAGACAGCCTGGCCATCATTACGCCATTCGTGCAGGTCGGAACTTACCCGACAAGGAATTTCGCTACCTTAGGACCGTTATAGTTACGGCCGCCGTTTACCGGGGCTTCGATCAAGAGCTTCTCCTTACGGATAACCCCATCAATTAACCTTCCGGCACCGGGCAGGCGTCACACCGTATACGTCCACTTTCGTGTTTGCACAGTGCTGTGTTTTTAATAAACAGTTGCAGCCAGCTGGTATCTTCGACTGATTTCAGCTCCATGGGTAAACCACTTCACCTACGTATCAGCGTGCCTTCTCCCGAAGTTACGGCACCATTTTGCCTAGTTCCTTCACCCGAGTTCTCTCAAGCGCCTTGGTATTCTCTACCTGACCACCTGTGTCGGTTTGGGGTACGATTTGATGTTACCTGATGCTTAGAGGCTTTTCCTGGAAGCAGGGCATTTGTCACTTCAGCACCGTAGTGCCTCGTCATCACGCCTCAGTGTTAAAGTGAACCGGATTTACCTGGAACACACACCTACACGCTTAAACCGGGACAACCGTCGCCCGGCCAACATAGCCTTCTCCGTCCCCCCTTCGCAGTAACACCAAGTACAGGAATATTAACCTGTTTCCCATCGACTACGCCTTTCGGCCTCGCCTTAGGGGTCGACTCACCCTGCCCCGATTAACGTTGGACAGGAACCCTTGGTCTTCCGGCGTGCGGGTTTTTCACCCGCATTATCGTTACTTATGTCAGCATTCGCACTTCTGATACCTCCAGCAACCCTCACAGGCCACCTTCAACGGCTTACAGAACGCTCCCCTACCCAACAACGCATAAGCGTCGCTGCCGCAGCTTCGGTGCATGGTTTAGCCCCGTTACATCTTCCGCGCAGGCCGACTCGACCAGTGAGCTATTACGCTTTCTTTAAATGATGGCTGCTTCTAAGCCAACATCCTGGCTGTCTGGGCCTTCCCACATCGTTTCCCACTTAACCATGACTTTGGGACCTTAGCTGGCGGTCTGGGTTGTTTCCCTCTTCACGACGGACGTTAGCACCCGCCGTGTGTCTCCCGTGATAACATTCTTCGGTATTCGTAGTTTGCATCGGGTTGGTAAGTCGGGATGACCCCCTAGCCGAAACAGTGCTCTACCCCCGAAGATGAGTTCACAAGGCGCTACCTAAATAGCTTTCGGGGAGAACCAGCTATCTCCCGGTTTGATTGGCCTTTCACCCCCAGCCACAAGTCATCCGCTAATTTTTCAACATTAGTCGGTTCGGTCCTCCAGTTAGTGTTACCCAACCTTCAACCTGCCCATGGCTAGATCACCGGGTTTCGGGTCTATACCCTGCAACTTAACGCCCAGTTAAGACTCGGTTTCCCTGCGGCTCCCCTATACGGTTAACCTTGCTACAGAATATAAGTCGCTGACCCATTATACAAAAGGTACGCAGTCACCCAACAAGTGGGCTCCTACTGCTTGTACGTACACGGTTTCAGGTTCTTTTTCACTCCCCTCGCCGGGGTTCTTTTCGCCTTTCCCTCACGGTACTGGTTCACTATCGGTCAGTCAGGAGTATTTAGCCTTGGAGGATGGTCCCCCCATATTCAGACAGGATACCACGTGTCCCGCCCTACTCTTCGAGTTCACAACCTGTGCGTTTTAGTGTACGGGAGTATCACCCTGTACCCTGCGACTTTCCAGACGCTTCCACTAACACACAAGCTGATTCAGACTCCGGGCTGCTCCCCGTTCGCTCGCCGCTACTGGGGGAATCTCGGTTGATTTCTTTTCCTCGGGGTACTTAGATGTTTCAGTTCCCCCGGTTCGCCTCGTTTGACTATGTATTCATCAAACGATAGTGCAACGAATTGCACTGGGTTTCCCCATTCGGACATCGCCGGCTGTAACGGTTCATATCACCTTACCGACGCTTTTCGCAGATTAGCACGTCCTTCATCGCCTCTGACTGCCAGGGCATCCACCGTGTACGCTTAGTCGCTTAACCTCACAACCCGAAGATGTTTCGTAAAACATCGTCGTGTCGCGAAAATTTGAGAGACTCGAACACACATAACATGTGTGTCGTTTCAATTTTCAGCTTGATCCAGATTTTTAAAGAGCAAAACTTCGCAGTGAACCTTTTCAGGTACACTCTGAAGTTTTCTTGTGGTGTGCAGTAAAGATGGTGGAGCTATGCGGGATCGAACCGCAGACCTCCTGCGTGCAAAGCAGGCGCTCTCCCAGCTGAGCTATAGCCCCATCGTAGTTAAATCTCATCAACCTTAATTTCTGTTGAGGCAAAGCGGGGTGACACGAAGCATACTTAAAGTATGCGAGTGTCGCCGCAACGCAGCATCAGCAGAAATTTGGTAGGCCTGAGTGGACTTGAACCACCGACCTCACCCTTATCAGGGGTGCGCTCTAACCACCTGAGCTACAAGCCTGCAGAGATTTTCTTACTGCTTATTTTTCATCAGACAATCTGTGTGGACACTACAAAGGCAGGTTCTTTAAGGTAAGGAGGTGATCCAACCGCAGGTTCCCCTACGGTTACCTTGTTACGACTTCACCCCAGTCATGAATCACAAAGTGGTAAGCGCCCTCCCGAAGGTTAAGCTACCTACTTCTTTTGCAACCCACTCCCATGGTGTGACGGGCGGTGTGTACAAGGCCCGGGAACGTATTCACCGTGGCATTCTGATCCACGATTACTAGCGATTCCGACTTCATGGAGTCGAGTTGCAGACTCCAATCCGGACTACGACATACTTTATGAGGTCCGCTTGCTCTCGCGAGGTCGCTTCTCTTTGTATATGCCATTGTAGCACGTGTGTAGCCCTACTCGTAAGGGCCATGATGACTTGACGTCATCCCCACCTTCCTCCAGTTTATCACTGGCAGTCTCCTTTGAGTTCCCGACCGAATCGCTGGCAACAAAGGATAAGGGTTGCGCTCGTTGCGGGACTTAACCCAACATTTCACAACACGAGCTGACGACAGCCATGCAGCACCTGTCTCAGAGTTCCCGAAGGCACCAAAGCATCTCTGCTAAGTTCTCTGGATGTCAAGAGTAGGTAAGGTTCTTCGCGTTGCATCGAATTAAACCACATGCTCCACCGCTTGTGCGGGCCCCCGTCAATTCATTTGAGTTTTAACCTTGCGGCCGTACTCCCCAGGCGGTCGACTTAACGCGTTAGCTCCGGAAGCCACTCCTCAAGGGAACAACCTCCAAGTCGACATCGTTTACAGCGTGGACTACCAGGGTATCTAATCCTGTTTGCTCCCCACGCTTTCGCACCTGAGCGTCAGTCTTTGTCCAGGGGGCCGCCTTCGCCACCGGTATTCCTCCAGATCTCTACGCATTTCACCGCTACACCTGGAATTCTACCCCCCTCTACAAGACTCCAGCCTGCCAGTTTCGAATGCAGTTCCCAGGTTGAGCCCGGGGATTTCACATCCGACTTGACAGACCGCCTGCGTGCGCTTTACGCCCAGTAATTCCGATTAACGCTTGCACCCTCCGTATTACCGCGGCTGCTGGCACGGAGTTAGCCGGTGCTTCTTCTGCGGGTAACGTCAATCGACAAGGTTATTAACCTTATCGCCTTCCTCCCCGCTGAAAGTACTTTACAACCCGAAGGCCTTCTTCATACACGCGGCATGGCTGCATCAGGCTTGCGCCCATTGTGCAATATTCCCCACTGCTGCCTCCCGTAGGAGTCTGGACCGTGTCTCAGTTCCAGTGTGGCTGGTCATCCTCTCAGACCAGCTAGGGATCGTCGCCTAGGTGAGCCGTTACCCCACCTACTAGCTAATCCCATCTGGGCACATCTGATGGCAAGAGGCCCGAAGGTCCCCCTCTTTGGTCTTGCGACGTTATGCGGTATTAGCTACCGTTTCCAGTAGTTATCCCCCTCCATCAGGCAGTTTCCCAGACATTACTCACCCGTCCGCCACTCGTCACCCGAGAGCAAGCTCTCTGTGCTACCGTTCGACTTGCATGTGTTAGGCCTGCCGCCAGCGTTCAATCTGAGCCATGATCAAACTCTTCAATTTAAGTTTGATGCTCGTGAATTAAACTTCGTAATGAATTACGTATGTTCACTCAGAGACTTGGTATTCATTTTTCGTCTTGCGACGTTAAGAATCCATGTCACTTTGAGTGCCCACACAGATTGTCTGATAAATTGTTAAAGAGCAGTGCAACGCGGCTTTCGCTCACCGTTGCGAGGTGGCGTATATTACGCTTTCCTCTTTCAGAGTCAACCCTGTTTTTCAGGATTTTTTCTCTTCAACCAACCGGCTGTTTGTGTGAAGTGATTCACATCTGCCGTGTCAGTGGGAGCGCATTATAGGGAGTTATTCGGCGCTGACAAGCGGTAAAATACAATTTTATTTCAACCGCTCATCTTTTATACATAACGCTTATTTTCGCTGCTTTTTGATAGCATCCGGCAGGTCCGCCAGGCTATTAAGCACCCAATCAGCGGCGCTTTCCGCTTCAGGAGTGACTGGCTTGCCGGTACGCACTAATACTTTCATGCCGACATTGGCAGCCAAAGCTGCCTGCATATCTTCGACTTTATCGCCGACCATATAGGAAGCAGCCATATCAATATGCAGATAGTCACGCGCCGAGATCAGCATACCCGGGTGGGGCTTACGGCAGTCGCAGGTCTGGCGAAACTCTTCGACGGTTCCCTGCGGGTGGTGCGGACAATAATAGATGCCATCCAGGTCAACGCCGCGATCGGCCAGCGACCAGTCCATCCACTCGGTCAGCGTTTCAAACTGCTCTTCAGTAAACTTACCGCGGGCGATGCCGGACTGGTTGGTCACCACCACCAGCGCGTAGCCCATCTCCTTTAATTGACGCATTGCGTCAATAACGCCATCGATAAATTCAAAGTTGTCGATTTCATGGACGTAGCCGTGATCGACATTAATCGTGCCATCACGGTCAAGAAAAATTGCGGGTACTGATATTGCCACCGGTCTGCTCCTGATAAAGGCTAATGCGCGTAGTATCGCATGTTTCCCGACGCAAGAAAGTGCTCATTATACAGAGTCAGATTGATTTAGACGTCTGGATGCCTTAACATCCATTTCATTGACAGGCATCGCCTGGACACGGCAGAAGAAAATGCCACGGCAAACGGCTAAACGATAATAAATAACTGATGATTAAACTTTCGAAGATTACCAAAGTGTTCCAGCAGGGAAATCGCAGCATACAGGCGCTGAACGATGTCAGCCTGCATGTTCCCGCCGGGCAAATTTATGGCGTCATCGGCGCTTCGGGCGCGGGTAAAAGTACGTTAATCCGCTGCGTTAACCTGCTTGAACGTCCAACTCAGGGCAGCGTAAAGGTGGGCGGTCAGGAGCTAACGGCGCTGTCCGAAAAAGAGTTGACGCGCGCGCGTCGCCAGATCGGCATGATATTCCAGCACTTTAACCTGCTAGCCTCCCGTACCGTATTCGGTAATGTGGCATTGCCGCTGGAGCTCGACAATACTCCGAAGGAAGAAATTAAACGCCGGGTTACCGAGCTTCTCGATCTCGTCGGCCTGGGGGATAAGCACGATAGCTATCCGGCAAACCTCTCCGGCGGTCAAAAACAGCGCGTCGCCATCGCCCGTGCGCTGGCAAGCAATCCAAAAGTCCTGCTCTGCGACGAAGCCACCAGCGCTCTGGATCCGGCTACCACGCGTTCGATTCTGGAACTGCTGAAAGATATCAACCGTCGTCTGGGCCTGACGATTTTGCTGATTACCCACGAAATGGATGTTGTCAAACGGATCTGTGATTGCGTTGCCGTGATCAGCAACGGTCAATTGATTGAACAGGATACGGTGAGCGAGGTCTTTTCTCATCCCAAAACTCCATTGGCGCAACAGTTTATACAGTCAACGCTGCACCTGGATATCCCGGATGATTATCAGGCGCGTCTGAAGTCTGAGGCTCTTCCCGATAGCGTACCCATGCTGCGCATGGAGTTCACGGGCCACTCCGTTGATGCCCCGCTGCTTTCTGAAACTGCCCGTCGCTTTAATGTAAACAACAACATTATTAGCGCGCAGATGGATTACGCGGGTGGCGTGAAGTTCGGCATTATGCTGACCGAGATGCACGGCACGCAGGAAGATACCCAGGCCGCGATCGCCTGGCTACAGGAACACCATGTAAAAGTAGAGGTACTGGGGTATGTCTGAACCAATGATTTGGCTGCTGGTTCGCGGCGTATGGGAAACGCTGGCCATGACTTTCGTCTCCGGCTTCTTCGGTTTTGTTCTCGGCCTGCCGGTCGGGGTTCTGCTCTACGTCACCCGACCGGGGCAAATTGCCGCTAATGCAAAACTCTACCGCACGCTTTCGGCGGTGGTGAATATTTTCCGCTCGATTCCTTTTATTATCTTGCTGGTCTGGATGATCCCCTTTACCCGCGTCATCGTAGGGACATCCATCGGCCTGCAGGCGGCAATTGTTCCGCTAACGGTCGGCGCAGCGCCTTTTATCGCCCGAATGGTTGAAAACGCCCTGCTGGAGATCCCCACCGGCCTTATCGAAGCATCCCGCGCCATGGGCGCAACGCCGATGCAGATTGTGCGTAAGGTCCTGCTGCCGGAAGCGCTGCCGGGTCTGGTGAACGCGGCGACCATTACCCTCATTACGCTGGTCGGCTATTCCGCTATGGGCGGCGCGGTGGGCGCCGGTGGTCTCGGGCAGATTGGCTATCAGTACGGTTATATCGGCTACAATGCAACGGTAATGAATACCGTACTGGTGCTGCTGGTTATTCTGGTGTACTTAATTCAATTCTCTGGCGATCGTATCGTCCGGGCTGTGACTCACAAATAACATTACACACAATACAGAATCTTACAGGAAGGAAATAACATGGCCTTTAATTTCAAAACCTTTGCGGCAGTCGGCGCGTTAATCGGTTCTCTGGCTCTGGTGGGTTGCGGTCAGGACGAAAAAGATCCTAACCATATTAAAGTCGGCGTAATCGTCGGTGCGGAGCAGCAGGTTGCGGAAGTCGCGCAGAAAGTAGCAAAAGAAAAATACGGCCTTGATGTCGAACTGGTAACCTTCAACGACTACGTTCTGCCGAACGAAGCGCTGAGCAAAGGCGATATCGACGTTAACGCCTTCCAGCATAAACCGTATCTTGACCAGCAAATCAAAGACCGCGGCTACAAGCTGGTTTCCGTAGGTAACTCTTTTGTTTACCCGATTGCGGGTTATTCGAAAAAAATCAAATCGCTGGACGAACTGCAGCCGGGCTCCCAGGTCGCGATTCCTAACGATCCCACCAACCTTGGCCGCTCTCTGCTGCTGCTGCAGCAGGTTGGCCTGATCAAACTGAAAGAAGGCGTTGGTCTGCTGCCAACCTCTCTGGATATTATTGAAAACCCGAAAAACCTGAAAATTGTTGAGCTGGAAGCCCCGCAGCTGCCGCGCTCTCTGGATGATGCGCAAATCGCTCTGGCGGTTATCAATACCACCTATGCCAGCCAGATTGGCTTAACGCCGGCAAAAGACGGTATTTTCGTGGAAGGTAAAGAGTCTCCGTACGTGAACCTGATTGTCGCTCGCGAAGACAATAAAGATGCGGAAAATGTTAAGAAATTTGTTCAAGCTTACCAGAGTGACGAAGTTTACGAAGCGGCTAACAAAATCTTTAACGGCGGTGCAGTGAAAGGCTGGTAATCTTTTCTCAGCGTAATATCATTCAGGACGGGCTTTATGCCCGTCTTGTCATTTATGCAAGCACCTGATTCAATAGCGCCCTGTTTTATTATTTATTGAGGAAATACTATGCGTGCTTTACCGGTCTGTTTGTTAGCACTCATGTTAAGCGGTTGTTCTATGCTAAGCAGATCTCCCGTCGAGCCTGTACAAAGCACCGTAACCCCGCCTGCCAAATCGGAACCGGCAAAACCGAAAGCGACGCGTCCGGCCCCGGTAAGAATCTATACCGATGCAACAGAATTGGTGGGTAAACCTTTCCGCGAACTCGGCGAAGTCACCGGTGAATCCTGCCAGGCCTCGAATCAAGACTCTCCACCCAATATCCCGACGGCCCGCAAGCGTATGCAGATTAACGCTGCAAAAATGAAAGCCAATGCCGTGCTGCTGCACCGCTGCGAAGTCACCAGCGGAACCCCGGGCTGCTACCGCCAGGCCGTCTGCCTTGGTTCAGCGCTTAACGTTACGGCGCAATGAGTGATTTTCAGTTTGCGCAGATAGGCGTTATTCGCTCGCCCTATAAAGAAAAATTTGCCGTTCCCCGCCAGCCTGGGCTGGTTAAAAACGGCGGCGGCGAATTACATCTTCTGCCTCCTTATAACCAGGCCGAGGCCGTACGCGGCCTGGAAAACTTCAGCCATCTGTGGGTCCTGTTTGTGTTTCATCAGACCATGGAAGGCGGCTGGCGCCCGACCGTACGCCCTCCCCGCCTCGGCGGCAACGCGCGGATGGGTGTTTTCGCCACCCGCTCTACCTTTCGTCCTAATCCAATCGGTATGTCGCTGGTCGAGCTAAAGGGTATTCACTGCCAGAAAGAGCGCGTCGTTCTTGAGTTAGGCAGTCTTGACCTGGTGGACGGTACGCCGGTAGTCGACATCAAACCTTACCTGCCCTTTGCCGAAGCGCTGCCGGAAGCCAGCGCGAGCTACGCTCAGCAGGCGCCGCAGGCGGAAGTGGCGGTAAGCTTCACGCCGGAAACCGAAGCCCAGCTTTTCGCTCTGGAAAACCGCTATCCCCGCCTTAAGGCGTTTATTAGCGAAGTTCTGGCACAAGATCCGCGGCCGGCATATCGTAAAGAAGAAAACCCGGGAAAGACCTATGCCGTCTGGCTGCTGGATTTTAACGTGCGCTGGCGGGTGATTTCGTCCGGTTTTGAAGTCTTTTCTCTCGAACCACGCTAATTTTATTTTCCTCTCTTTTGGCATCTTTGCCACACTGGTAAACTAAACCACTTTTTTGTGTCAGGCTGGCTTCCAGCCTGTATCGATCGTCCAAATGGAACCGTAACAACATGCGTACTAGCCAATACCTGCTCTCCACTCTGAAGGAGACACCTGCCGACGCCGAGGTTATCAGCCATCAGCTGATGCTGCGCGCCGGGATGATCCGCAAGCTGGCCTCCGGGTTATATACCTGGCTGCCGACCGGCGTGCGCGTCCTGAAAAAAGTCGAGAACATCGTGCGTGAAGAGATGAACAACGCCGGTGCAATCGAGGTGTTAATGCCGGTAGTTCAGCCCTCTGAGCTGTGGCAAGAGAGTGGTCGTTGGGAACAGTACGGCCCGGAACTGCTGCGTATTGCTGACCGTGGCGAACGTCCATTCGTGCTCGGCCCGACTCATGAAGAAGTGATCACCGACCTGATTCGTAACGAGCTGAGCTCCTACAAACAGCTGCCGCTGAACTTCTATCAGATCCAAACCAAGTTCCGTGACGAAGTGCGCCCGCGTTTCGGCGTGATGCGTTCCCGTGAATTTCTGATGAAAGATGCTTACTCTTTCCATACCTCTCAGGAATCTCTGCAGGAAACCTACGACGCGATGTACGCCGCGTACAGCAAAATTTTCAGCCGTATGGGCCTGGATTTCCGCGCGGTACAGGCTGACACCGGTTCTATCGGCGGTAGTGCATCCCACGAATTCCAGGTGCTGGCGCAGAGCGGCGAAGATGACGTGATCTTCTCTGACTCTTCCGACTACGCGGCCAACATCGAGTTCGCCGAAGCCGTTGCGCCGAAAGAGCCGCGCGCGGCCGCTACTCAGGAAATGACCCTGGTCGATACGCCGAACGCCAAAACCATCGCCGAGCTGGTTGAGCAGTTCAATCTGCCGATTGAGAAAACGGTGAAAACCCTGCTGGTAAAAGCGGTAGAAGACAGCAAGTCTCCGCTGATTGCCCTGCTGGTTCGCGGCGATCATGAGTTGAATGAAGTGAAAGCGGAAAAACTGCCGCAGGTCGCCAGCCCGCTGACCTTCGCCACCGAAGAAGAGATCCGCGCGCTGGTGCATGCGGGTCCCGGTTCTCTGGGCCCGGTTAACATGCCGATTCCGGTGATTATTGACCGTACCGTTGCCGCAATGAGCGATTTTGCCGCAGGCGCGAACATCGATGGTAAACACTACTTCGGCATCAACTGGGATCGCGATGTCGCGACCCCTGAAGTGGCTGATATCCGTAACGTGGTAGCGGGCGACCCGAGCCCGGACGGCAAAGGCACGCTGCTGATTAAACGCGGTATCGAAGTGGGCCACATCTTCCAGCTGGGTACCAAATACTCTGAAGCGATGAAAGCCTCCGTCCAGGGTGAAGATGGCCGTAACCAGATCCTGACGATGGGTTGCTACGGTATCGGGGTGACTCGCGTGGTGGCGGCAGCCATTGAGCAGAACTTTGACGATCGCGGGATCCTGTGGCCGGAAGCTATCGCCCCTTTCCAGGTTGCGATTCTGCCGATGAACATGCATAAATCCTACCGCGTACAAGAGCTGGCCGAGAAGCTGTATGCTGAGCTAACCGCGTTGGGTATCGACGTGCTGATGGACGACCGTAAAGAGCGTCCGGGCGTAATGTTCGCCGATATGGAGCTTATCGGTATTCCGCACACCATCGTGCTGGGCGACCGTAACCTCGACAACGACGATATCGAATATAAATATCGTCGCAGCGGCGAGAAGCAGTTGATTAAAACCGGTGATATCGTGAATTACCTGGTACAACAAATTAAAGCTTAACGCCAAAAGAGGCTCTGGTTTCAGAGCCTCTTTTTTACAAGGATTGTAATCATGGCTAAACGACGGGCAAATCATGTCCTGCTTTTTCCCGCATTGTTCTTACTTTCGGCCTGCACGCTAGACGTCAGCCGATCCACGCCTTCCGCTTCCGCTATTAAGCCACCATCGCAGCAATGGGCGGTTAAATTTCAGCGCCAGAGCTCAGTGGCTAATACCACGCTAGCTGAAATTAACGCACAAGACCTGCTCCCCGGCGATCTCCTTTTCTCTTCCAGCATTGGCGTGACGTCCCTGGGGATTCGTGCATTTAGCACATCCTCCGTTAGCCATGTCGCTATCTATATCGGTGATAACCAGGTTGCGGAGGCAACTGGCGCCGGGGTGCAGATTGTTTCTCTTCAGCAAGCGATGCAGCACAGCGATAAGCTGTTTGCCCTAAGAGCGCCTGACCTCACGCCGCAACAGGCCGCAGGCATTAAACATTTCGCCTATAAAAACAGAAACAGCGGCTATAACTATCGCGGCATCATTGAATTTGTACCCTTTATGGTAACCAAACAGCTCTGCTCACTGAATCCCTTCTCGAAAGACTTCCGCCAGCAGTGCGTGAATGGTCTGGCCAAAGCTCAGCTTAGCGATGCCGTTTCCGGGGACAAAAAAATGTGGTTTTGTTCTGAGTTTGTCAGCGATGCCTTCGCGAAGGCCGGACACCCGCTGACCCTGGCTCAACCGGGCTGGATTAGCCCATCAGACCTGCTTCATATGCGTGAGGGGGACGTGGCAAACTTTACGCCCGAAACACAATTGCAGTATATCGGGCATCTTAAATTGGGAATTTATATCAAGACAAGCCGTCTCGTAGGACTCAATTAACTAACGAGAATTGCAGTCTTCTTTTTGATAAAACTTGCCCGGTGAATCCACCGCCAGAACTTTAATCGGCGCTCCCGAATCCGGGTTCGCTTCCAGCGTAAAGTGCCCCTCGACCACCAGCAGCACCGGGCGAGTATCCGTTCCGCGCGCTGCGGCATAATCACGCTCGAGCTGCGCGTTATTCGTAACTGCCACTCGCTTGCCGGTTGCGCAATCGGTAAAGGTCGCGGCATCAGCCATATAGAAGTACATGCCGCGCATCGCCATCGGCGTGATGGGCAGGCTGGCTTTGACGGACTCCAGCGTATAGTTCAGCGTTGACTCGATGGGATTACCGTCGCGATCGAGCATTTCCAGCTTGTCGCCTTTCGCCCGATAGTAAGATTTCTCGCCTTTGCTGTCGGTCAGCACCAGCTTATCGGCCGTGCGCGCCCAGGTACCGTATGAAGCAAAAGAGGAGGGCTCGCGCCTGACGCCCTGATATCGCTCATTCATCACCCAGGTGCCGTCTTTCTCAAGAAAGAGTGAGGTTTCGATACCTTCGCAGTCGGCGCACGGCAGCACGCCGCGCCAGCTCTGCTGCATCGGCTTTAGCTCTTCCATCGGTGTCGGTTGTAGCGTGTCCATCTCCGCACGATGGTTGCAGCCGAATAAGGCAAAAAGCGAACAGGCCGCCACCACTGAAAACACGATTTTCTTCACTGTAAATTCCTTATCATCCATTCCACCGGTTCGCCATACCCTTAATGGCGAACTTTTCCACGCAGCGCTTTAACTGAAGATTTTTGCGCCTTTGAGGCAAGCCGGCGCTCTTTCGACGCCCTGGTCGGTCGCGTCTCCCGACGACTTTTCTGTACTGCGGTTAATTCTTGTATTAAGGCAACCAGGCGCGCAATCGCCGCTTCACGATTCATCTCCTGGCTGCGATATTCTTGAGCCTTAATGATAACCACACCATCGGCAGAAATTAAGTGATGGCTGGAAGTCAGCAGGCGTTCCTTATAAAACTCAGGCAGGCTCGATGCTTTAATATCAAAACGTAAATGAATAGCCGTCGATGCTTTATTAACGTGCTGGCCGCCCGCCCCCTGCGCGCGTATCCCGGAAAGTGAAACTTCATCATCCGCAATCGTCACGCTGCGGCTAATCGTAATCATGAGGATGTTTGCCAGGCCGTTAAATGAATTTCCAGATTATTCTTAGCGTCAGATAACCAAATTCCGCCATCCTGAATAGTCGCCTGTAGCGACATCGTCCGATCGGCAAAAGCACTGAGCTGCGCCAGCTGAGTATCATCTAAATACCATACGGTCAACTTTGAAAACTGTGCCATTTTACTTTTATTCTGCTGCCACCAGATTTCTGCCGCCCGACTATTATAGGCAAACAGCGCGACCTCTTGCGCTCGCGAGCAGGCTTTTTTAATCCGCCGCTCGTCCGGCAGCCCCAGTTCTATCCATAGATCAACGCCCAGATAATCGTTTAGCAGCCAGAGTTCAGCTTCATCATCAGAAGACAAGCCGCGGGTAAACTGCAGACGTTCGTCGGCGTATTTAATCCACGCCAGCAGGCGCAGCATCATACGCTCCTGGGTTTCTGACGGATGCTGCGCAAGGGTCAAACTGACATCCAGAAACTGGTTGCGGTCCAGGTCGGCCACGTTCACCGTCGCTTTATAAATCGTCGCTTTCAGCGCCATGAGGAAACTCCTGATAAAAATGGCGTACATTGTAGCGAAACTGGCGGCAAAAGGCTGTCAGCAATCGCAGGATCCCATTTCATCCTGCTGATATTGCTTAAATGACTATGGTATAGTCACCTTGCTAAACAGAGTTTATCTTCGTAGGCTTAAACTTACATCCCACGGTTAAGTCAGAACGCTGACAGGAGGGCATGTGGACAAATATTGTGAGTTAATACGCAAGCGGTATGCGGAAATAGCCAGCGGGGACCTTGGGTATATACCGGATGCGCTAGGTTGCGTGTTGAAAGTATTGAATGAGGTTGCGGCGGATCAGGCCCTTGCTGAGTCAGTCAGGGAAAAGGCCGCATATGCGGCGGCAAACTTACTGGTGAGCGATTATGTCAATGAATGATACTTATCAACCCATCAATTGCGATGATTATGACAACCTCGAACTTGCCTGTCAGCACCATCTGGTCCTGGCGCTGGAGCTCAAAGATGGCGAACAGCTGCAAGCGAAGGCCAACGATCTTATCTCGCGCAAAAATATCGAGTATCTGGTCGTGGAGCTCGCCGGCGACGTTCGCGAGGTACGCCTGGATAAAATCGCCAGCTTCAGCCATCCGGAAATCGGTACGGTAGTGGTCAGCGAGTCCTGAAGCAAAACGGGTGGCTTAGCCGCCCGTTTTCATCCATAACAACTGCACGCCTTCACCTTCCTGAACTTTCCCATCGACGGTAATAAACAGACCATCGGCTGCGGCGATTAGCGTTTCGCCGTAAAACAGCAGCGGCGTGGTATCGCGCCGCCAGGGAGCCACGTTCAGCTCCTGCCAGATTTTCTTCAGCTTGCGGCCACCGTGGCGACCGACGATATGAAGATGACCGCTGGCGCGAAAGCGAATAGTTACCGCTTCATCCTGGCGCGGGCTGCGTAACGGGCCGCAGGGCAGGAGCCTCAGTTCACCGAGGCCGTCGGGTAACGGCAGCGGCTTAGCGATATCGGGCCACGCCAGTACCGTCTCGCTCTGGCCGGGGAGATATTTCACCCAGTACAGCCGCTGCTGGAAGCGACGGACGGTAAATTGACCAAGACGCAGACAGGGAAACGCGTCCTCGCGCGCCATCGCCACTTCACGCCAGATACGCTCAGGCACCTCGCGCGAAGGCATTGGCGCATTGAGTCCAGCCAGCCAACGGCGCAGCAGCGCGGCCCGACGCGGCGCGCTCATGGCCGTCAACGGTTCGATAGCCAACGCGCCATCCTCAGTCACCAGCGTTGCCAGCTCCGCTGCCAGCATTTCATCCAGCAGCCGTTCCTGTTCGCCACACAGGCTGGCGCTGCGCGCCACGGCCTCGGCAAAGTGCGGCCAGCGGGCGTTAAGCAGCGGAACAATCCGCAGGCGGAGAAAATTGCGATCGTAGGCATCGTCCTGGTTACTTTCGTCTTCAATCCAACTGAGCTGATGGGCTATCGCCCACCGGTGCAGAGAGTCGCGACTTTCGTTAAGCAACGGACGCAGCAGTTTCGTTCCGGCAAAATCGGTCTCGCCGGCCATTGCCGAGAGCCCGGTGGGACCGCTCCCCCGCTTAAGCGCCAGCAGGAAGGTTTCACACTGGTCGTCAAGATGCTGCGCGGTCACTAGCGCTTCGCCGGGCAGCAGCGCCGAACGGAAAGCCTGATAGCGCGCCTGACGCGCATGGGCCTCAATCCCCAGCCCCTCATCGGCGAGGACTACACGTTCAACCAAAAGCGGCACCTGCCACTGCTGACATATTTTCCGGCAGTGCGCCACCCAATCGTCAGCGTTCGCGCTGAGTCCGTGGTGAATATGCATCGCCCGCAGCTGAACGGTGGGATCCTGTTCGCGCCAGCGAACCAGGCGATATAAGAGCACGCTCGAATCCAGGCCGCCGCTAAAGGCCACCAAAAACTGGCGATGCGGACGGAGCGTTTGCGCAATATCTGGGATCATCATCATGAGAGCACTAACTGAGGAAAGCGTGTCCGGCACGTTACCCGGCAGAACACGCTCTGACAAGAATTACTGCTGATAAATCTCCAGCGGTAGACCGTCCGGATCGTTAAAAAAGGTGAACCGCTTACCGGTGAAGGGGTCGATACGAACGCCTTCACAAGTTACGCCGTGCGCCTCAAGATGGGTAACGGCGGCATCAACATCGTCGACGCTAAATGCCAGATGGCGTAACCCGCAGGCTTCGGGGCGGCTCGGGCGCGCTGGGGGAAACGGGAAAGAAAACAGTTCAATAACATATTCGCCATTCAGCGCCAGATCGCCCTTCCATGAATCACGCTCTGCGCGGTAAAACTCGCCCTGCAGAGTGAACCCCAGAATGTCGCAGTAGAACGCTTTACTCTTTGCATAATCCGTCGCAATGATGGCGATATGATGAACCCGTTTTAAACCCAGCATGCTCAAACTCCTCCCGTTGAAGCCAACAACGTTACTCGTTCAGTTCGTTATTGCGCAAGCGCTTAGTCATTTTTTAAGACTCGAACCCAGTACACGCCATCTTCATCGCGTTTCGCGCCGTGGATATCGGTTTCGAAGCCCGGATAGTGGCGGCCGATAGAGCACAGCATTAACAGAAAATCGAGCACCGCCCGGCTCTCCTCGACGATCATCTCGCCGGGCATCAGCAGCGGCACGCCCGGCGGGTACGGTAAGATCATATTCGCTGAAATACGCCCGACCAGATTCTCCAGTTCGATGGTTTCCACTTCGCCTTTAATCTGCCGCTGCCAGGCCTGATGTGGCGTCATTTTCATCTCCGGCAGAACGTCAAAGGCGCTCAGCATCAGCTGCGAGAGCTGGTGCTGGCGAATCAGGCGATGGATACCCTGCGCCAGATCCTGAATGCGCATGTTGCGGTAAAAATCCGGATCTTCGGCATACAGATCCGGCAGCATATTTTTCACCCGTAAATTGAGATCGTAAGCGCGTTTGAATTCGGTTAACCCGCGCAGCAGACCCATCGCTCGGGTTTTATCAATGCCGATACTGAAAAGGAACAGCAGATTGTAGGGCCCGGTTTTCTCAACCACCACACCGCGCTCATCCAGAAACTTCGCCACCAGCGCGGCCGGAATGCCTTCGCTATCCATGTTGCCCTGTTCGTCCATACCGGGCGTCAGAATGGTCACTTTCACCGGATCGAGGAACATATGGTCGTCATCGGCATCCTGAAAGCCATGCCACGGTTCACCCGGCGATACCGGCCAGCACTGCGCTTCCCCCACCTCTTCCGGCTGCCAGATATCAAAGAACCAGCCGTCAGACTCTTCGCGTAACCGCTGCACCTCTTTACGAAAATCCAGCGCCCGTTCAATTGAACGCTGAATCAGACGCCTGCCGGAATTGCCGCGCAGCATCGCGGCAGCCGTTTCGATGGAGGCAACGATCGGGTAGCTGGGGGACGTCGAGGTGTGCATCATAAAGGCTTCATTGAAGGTATCTTCATCATAGCTGCCTTTAATATGAATCAGCGAAGCCTGGGATAGCGCGGCCAGCATTTTATGCGTCGACTGCGTTTCAAAGATCACTTTCCCCGGAACGCGATCGCCGCTCATCCCGCTTTTGCCCTGATAGATCGGATGAAAATGGGTATAGGGCACCCATGCGGAATCAAAGTGGATTGACGGCACGTCGAGAGTCTCTTTTATCCAGGTGGTATTATACAGCAGCCCGTCATAGGTAGAGTTAGTGATCACCGCATGCACAGGCCACCCGGCGCCGCCTGTCGCATTCACCTTTTGCTGAATACTGTCGCGGGTAAATTCGCGCTTGGGTATACCGCCGAGGATCCCCAGCGCATTGCGCGTCGGTTTTAGCCACAGCGGCACCACATCGCTCATCATCAGTAAATGGGCCAGCGATTTATGGCAGTTGCGATCGATAAGCAGGGTGCTACCCGCCGGGGCGGAATACATCCCGACAATCTTATTCGACGTCGAGGTCCCGTTGGTTACCATATAGCTCTGTTCGGCGCCGAATGCGCGGGCAATATACTCTTCAGCTTCCAGATGCGGGCCGCTATGATCGAGCAACGACCCCAGTTCCGTCACGGATATAGAGACGTCGGCCTTTAAGGTATTCCCGCCAAAGAAATCGTAAAACAGACAGCCCACCGGGCTTTTTTGATAAGCCGAGCCGCCCATATGCCCGGGGGTACAGAAGGTATATTTTCCCTCCTGCACATAGTTGAACAAGGCTTTGGTAAACGGCGGGGTTATATTATCGAGGTATTCGCGGGTGTATTGACCGATGCGGGTAGCGATCTCTTCCGCCAGCCCCAGCGCGTATTCAAAGAACCATAGCGTCATGCGCAGGTCCTGACTGCTGACGTCCATCGTCGAATGGGCGTTGATAAATGCGTAAAGCGGCAGGTATTCGTTTAAGCGATTAATATCACTGCACAGGTCAACGCTGTATTCATCCCAGTCGAAAATAACTCCACAGATCCGCGGATTATGCTCGATAAATTGCAAAAGATCGGCGCTATTTTGCGGCCAGATGGTCTGGAAGCCTTGCCGTTGCAGGGCGGCTTCCAGTTCTTTGATCGGTTCGTCTTTATAGTAGACGCCGTGGGGCCCCATGATCGCAATGATATTCACGCTTTCCTCCTGGAATTTACCTAAGGAAAGCATAATAGCACCCCGCCAGCGCTAAGCACTGGCGGATTTATCTCTATTAAAGCGCTTTCCAGGCATCGCCCCAGGTAATACCTACTCCAGGCTCGTAGTACGTCGGCGCTACGTTGCACCATGCGCCTTCAGGCAGCGGTTTACACTGATAAAGCGCACCGTGGTTGTTGACGATATCGCCCGCATTCCAGGTTTGGGTGCTGCTCCAGGAAGGATAGCTGATGGTGTCGCTGTCTTTGCCATCCGTCGTTTCATCCGCAGAAGCGGCTTTGGCCTTCACGTTCAGGGTATAGGTGGTCGTACTGGACAACGTACCGTCGCTGACCGTCAGGCTAACAACATATTGCGCGTCCCGATCGGTTGTCGGCGCGGTAAAGGTAATCACGGCTTTATCCTGCCCGCCGAGAGTCTGGCCGTCCTGCGACATCCAGGTGTAGATAAGCTTGTCGCCGTTCGCATCGGTAGAACTCTCCGCACTCAGGGAAACCGTGGCCCCCGCTTCGATAGCGCCGATCGGACCCGTGATACGGGCAACCGGCGCCACGTTTGTTTCCTGCGCAGGAGTATTATCCTCGGGCGCAGGCGGAGTGGTGTCGCCCTGGCCGCTGTCATCGATGATGTTGACATTGAAGTGGCTTTGGACGCATTTGGCATAATCGCCTTCTTTAAAGGCGGTATACGGCGTCTGGTAACCCACCAGCTGACAGGCGTTGGTCTTACCGTCGGCGGTGTCGGCGCTCCATCCCCAGTCCTCTTCCCAGTAAATCGGCAATGCGCCCGCGCCGCCTTCATCGAACTGCTTCATATTTTTGCAGCCGAGAACTTCATCACCGGCAATCGGCACTTTCAGGTAGTTTGCGAACTCTTTGTAGTAGGCGATACGGTTCAGAGACTGCGCGTTCTCTTCCGCCCCGCCGCACTCAACGCCACCGTTGATGATCTGAATGGTGACCCCAAAGCCTTCCACCAGGCCATTCGCTTTATCATGATCGTTTGGCACCCAGGTTCCATCGATGACGTGCAGCATAGAGGGCTTCGGCGGCTGCGGGTAAACGAAAAAGAAGACCGCGCTCGCCAGGTTCATCCAGGTATCCGCCACCCGCTCTGGTTTATCCAGCAGAGGACGAACGTCGCCATCGTACATCGCATCGGAGAACGGACCATAATTGTAGTTATAGGAGAGCTGTTTCGCGCCGCGACCAAAATAGCTCAGGTAGTCGCCGTCTTTATCTTTGCCGCAAGGCCAGGTCTGGCCCTGCCAGATATCCGGGTTACATTCCCCGTTGTAGCCGCCTTTCTGACCTTCAACCCAACCCACTTCACGCAGATACACCAGCGCCTGACGCCACTCGGGAATATCGCGCCAGCTTTCATGGCCGCCGGTTTCCTGAGCAAAGTGGGCAAACATGGTTGCCAGAGATTTACGGCAGATGGCATCGCTGTCGCGTCCGTCGGTATAGGTCCCGCAAACCGCGGGAAATTTACCAATAGCTTTCAGAAAGTTAGAGTAGGTATATTCTGCAGCGCGCATCGGAAACAGATATTCCCAGTCCTGTTCGGACAGGATGCTTTCCACACGCTTAACGTTGGTCGGGTTGGTCGCCAGACCCGGTTCGATTTTTTCAACCGCGCTGTTAGACAGCGTTTGAATCGATGATTTTACCGACGCCATGAGCGGAAAGTCGGTTAAGGCTTTTTCTTTCGCGGTCAGATCGCTCGCCTTAAGAGTTATCGCTTCCGTTGCGCCAAGCAGCGGCGCGGATTGTGCGGCCCCCAGGCTTAACATGATCCCTGCGGCCACGGCGCTTAACGCGACGGTTTTATGCAATGCCATAGTATTTCTCCTTTATCCTTGTTAACTGACTGCCGGTTCGCAATACCTGGCAGTTGCTGCAGTTTCAGGGGAGACCGGCATCATCCGCTAATCACATTAGCTCTTGTCCATCTCATCTAATCTCAGTCAACAACACATAAAAAAAGGGCCGGAAAATCCGGCCCTTAGAGAAAAAATGAGATCGATAATCAGGCGTAGCCGTAGCTCATCAAACGCTGATAGCGACGGTTCAGCAGCTCTTCCTCACTCAGAATATCGAGGTCAGCCAGATCGGCCAGCAGTTGCGCTTTCAGAGAGGCGGCCATCACTTCCGGATTACGATGCGCGCCGCCCAGCGGCTCAGGAATAATGGAGTCAATCAGCTTCAGCTCTTTCAGACGCGGGGCAACAATGCCCATCGCCTCGGCGGCCAGCGGCGCTTTGTCGGCGCTTTTCCAGAGAATGGACGCGCAGCCTTCCGGGGAGATAACGGAATAAGTGCTGTACTGCAGCATATTCACTTTATCGCCCACACCGATTGCCAGCGCGCCGCCGGAGCCGCCTTCACCGATAACGGTACAGATAACCGGTACGCTCAGGCGCGACATTTCACGCAGGTTGCGCGCAATCGCTTCAGACTGACCGCGCTCTTCCGCGCCAACGCCCGGATAAGCGCCCGGGGTGTCGATGAAGGTGATAATCGGCATTTTAAAGCGCTCGGCCATCTCCATCAGGCGCAGCGCCTTACGATAGCCTTCCGGCGCCGGCATACCGAAGTTGCGGCGAATTTTCTCTTTGGTTTCGCGCCCTTTCTGGTGGCCGATAATCATCACCGGACGTCCGTCCAGACGCGCAATCCCGCCAACGATCGCTTTATCGTCAGCGTAGGCGCGGTCACCGGCCAGTTCGTCGAATTCGTCGAAAGCCAGGCGGACATAATCCAGGGTGTATGGGCGACGTGGATGGCGAGCCAGTTGCGCAACCTGCCATGCACCAAGATCGGCGAAGATCTTGCGCGTCAGCTCTACGCTTTTTTCACGCAGGCGATGCACTTCTTCATCGATGTTAATATCCAGTTTCTCATCCTGGCGGCTTACCGCTGTCAGAGAATCGATTTTCGCTTCCAGCTCTGCAATCGGCTGTTCAAAATCAAGGAAATTCAGACTCATAGTATTCCTGTATTAGTCAAACTCCAGTTCCACCTGCTCCGAGCCGATAAGGCCACGCAGATCGTTAAGTAAACGATCGCTCGGAGAGACGCGCCATGTTGCGCCAAAACGCAACCGCGCGCGTGCATCCGCCCTCTGATAATAGAGGTGTACTGGAATAGTTCCCGAACGGTGGGGTTCCAGAGACTGACGGAGTCGGTTTAAAAGCTGGTCATCAATTTGCCTGTCCGTCAGCGAGATAGCAAGCCCGCGAGCATATTTTTCCCGGGCTTCGTCAATATCCATGACTTCACGAGCGGTCATTTTAAGCCCCCCGCTGAAGTCATCAAAGCTGACCTGTCCGCTGACGATAAGTATGCGGTCTTTTTCCAGCAATTGCTGGTATTTATCCAGGGCGTCGGTGAACAACATCACCTCCAGACGCCCGGAACGGTCATCCAGCGTACAGATGCCGATACGATTGCCGCGCTTGGTGACCATGACCCGCGCGGCAATAACGAGCCCGGCCGCCGTGGTCACTTTACCACGATCGGTCGGATGCATGTCTTTGAGTCGCACGCCGCCAACGTAGCGCTCGATCTCTTTCAAATACTGGTTAATCGGGTGCCCGGTCAGATACAGCCCCAGGGTCTCCCTTTCTCCATCTAGCACCACCTGTTCCGGCCACGGCTGGCAGCTGGCGTATGACTGTTCGATTTGCTCCGGCTCTTCCGCCAGTACGCCGAACATGTCCGCCTGACCGATAGCTTCGGCTTTGGCGTGCTGATCGGCGGCTTTTAGCGCATCGCCCAGTGAATTCATTAACGCCGCGCGATGCGGCCCGAGGCGGTCGAAAGCCCCGGACATAATCAGTTTTTCCAGCACCCGGCGGTTGAGCTTTTTAATATCCGTACGCGCGCAGAGATCAAACAGTTCGCGGAAATAGCCGCCCTGATTACGGGCTTCAATAATCGCTTCAATCGGGCCTTCGCCGACGCCTTTAATCGCGCCGATACCATAAACGATTTCGCCATCGTCGTTAACGTGGAAATGATACAGGCCGGAGTTAATATCCGGCGGCAGGATTTTCAGCCCCATCCGCCAGCACTCATCCACCAGGCCGACGACTTTCTCGGTGTTATCCATATCCGCGGTCATCACCGCCGCCATAAATTCAGCCGGATAGTGCGCCTTTAGCCACAGCGTCTGATAGGACACTAAAGCATAAGCGGCGGAGTGCGATTTGTTAAATCCATATCCGGCGAATTTCTCCACCAGGTCAAAGATTTTGATCGCCAGTTCACCGTCTACACCGCGCTTCCTCGCCCCTTCTTCAAAGGTGCCGCGCTGCTTCGCCATCTCCTCCGGCTTTTTCTTACCCATCGCACGACGCAGCATATCCGCGCCGCCAAGGGTATAGCCGGAAAGCTCCTGGGCAATCTGCATGACCTGTTCCTGGTACAGGATGATGCCATAAGTTGGCTCGAGTACCGGTTTCAGGCATTCGTGCTGCCACTGCACGTCCGGGTACGATATTTCTTCGCGACCGTGCTTACGGTCGATAAAGTTATCCACCATCCCCGACTGCAGCGGCCCCGGACGGAACAGAGCCACCAGAGCGATCATATCTTCGAAGCAGTCGGGCTGCAGACGCTTGATCAGATCCTTCATACCGCGCGATTCAAGCTGGAAAACGGCGGTGGTTTCCGAACGCTGCAGCATGTCGAAGCTTTTTTTATCGTCGAGCGGGATCGCGGCGATATCCAGCGGCCCCTCGCCGTTCTTCTCGCGGCGGGCGTTGATCATCTCCAGCGCCCAGTTAATGATGGTGAGCGTACGCAGGCCGAGGAAGTCAAACTTCACCAGCCCGGCATATTCAACGTCGTTTTTATCAAACTGGGTAACCGGATGCTGGCCCGCTTCATCACAATAAAGCGGGGCAAAATCGGTAATTTTGGTTGGCGCGATCACCACCCCACCCGCATGTTTACCGGCGTTACGGGTGACCCCTTCGAGCTTACGCGCCATGTCGATCAGCGCTTTAACCTCTTCATCCGCCTCGTAAATTTCCGGCAGCTGCGGCTCGGCTTCAAACGCTTTCGCCAGCGTCATACCCGGGTCAGGCGGCACCAGCTTGGAAATGCGGTCCACAAAACCGTACGGATGGCCCAGCACGCGGCCAACGTCGCGGATAACCGCTTTCGCCGCCATGGTACCGAAGGTAATAATCTGCGATACCGCATCGCGACCGTACATGTCCGCGACGTGTTCAATCACCTGGTCGCGCTTCTCCATACAGAAGTCAACGTCGAAGTCGGGCATGGAGACACGTTCCGGGTTAAGGAAACGTTCGAACAGCAGATCGAACTCCAGCGGATCGAGGTCGGTAATTTTCAGCGCATAGGCGACCAGCGAACCGGCGCCGGAACCACGTCCCGGCCCTACCGGCACGCCGTTATCCTTCGACCACTGGATAAACTCCATAACGATCAGGAAGTAGCCAGGGAACCCCATCTGGTTAATCACCTGCAGCTCAATGTCCAGGCGTTCATCATATTCAGGACGGCGTTTAGCCCGCTCATCCGGATCGGGAAACAGGAATTCCAGGCGCTCTTCCAGGCCTTCTTTGGATTTCTTGACCAGATAATCTTCGGTGGTCATATCCCCGGTCGGGAACTGCGGCAGGAAGTACTCGCCAAGACGCACGGTCACGTTACAGCGTTTGGCGATCTCCACGGTGTTTTGCAGCGCTTCGGGAATATCGGAAAAGAGCTCGCACATCTCCTCTTCGCTGCGCATATACTGCTGCGACGAGTAGTTACGCGGACGCTTAGGATCGTCGAGGGTGAAGCCATCATGGATAGCCACGCGGATTTCATGGGCGTCGAAGTCGCCCGGCTCAAGGAAGCGAACATCGTTGGTCGCCACCACCGGTAAGCCCCGGGTTTCCGCTAGTTCTACCGCAGCATGCAGATAGGGCTCTTCATCCTGACGGCCGGTGCGAATCAGCTCAAGAAAATAGCAGTCAGGGAAATGTTGTTCGTAAAAATCAACGCACTGATCCACCAGCGCCATGTTGCCGCGCAGCAGGCTACGGCCCACGTCGCCCATGCGCCCACCGGAGAGCAAAATCAGCCCTTCTTTTAATTCGATCAGCCAGTCGCGATCGATAATCGGGCCCGCCGCACCGTAGCCGCGCTGATAAGCTTTGGAGATCAGCAGCGTCAGATTCTGATAGCCAACGTTGTTCGTCGCCAGTACCGTCAGCTGGCTCAGTTCATCGCCAAGCAGCTCGCTCTGGACGTGAAAATCTGCCCCGACAATGGGTTTAATTCCGGCGCCGTGCCCCGCTCCGTAGAACTTCACCAGCCCGCAGAGGTTGGTAAAATCAGTGATCGCCAGCGCAGGCATGCCGAGCGCGGCCGCCTTTTTTACCAACGGTCCGGTTTTCGCCAGGCCATCGATCATGGAATAGTCGCTGTGCACCCGCAGGTGTACGAAACGTGGTTCAGCCATCTTCAGATTCCGCGTTACTTAATTGCTTGCGTGTCGGTTCAGGACGCCAGGCCCAGCGCGCGCTTCACCGGGCCAAAGCTGCGCCGGTATTGCTCGATTACGCCATGTTCCAGCAGCTTTTGCAGATGAAAAGCGGTGGGATAACCTTTATGTTGCGCAAAACCGTACTGCGGGAACTCCCGGTCCAGTACGGCCATTTCAGCATCCCGCGTCACTTTAGCCAGAATAGACGCGGCGCTGATTTCCGCCACTCGGCTGTCGCCTTTAACGACCGCCAGTGAAGGCACTGGTAGCGGCGGACAGCGGTTACCATCAATAACAACAAACTCAGGGGAAATGCTCAAGCCCGCAACGGCGCGCTGCATGGCCAGCATGGTCGCATGTAGAATATTCAGCTCATCGATTTCATGCGGCTCCGCACGACCGAGGCTCCAGCACAGCGCTTTTTCTTTGATCTCATCAAATAGCGCAAGGCGCCGCTTCTCGCTGAGCTTTTTCGAGTCGGCAAGACCCAAAATCGGTTTTGCCGGATCGAGAATAACTGCGGCAGTCACCACCGCGCCGACCAGCGGACCGCGCCCGACTTCATCGACTCCCGCAACCAGATGGGTATGCGGGTAAACGAACTCCATCATTTTGCTAACTCCAGTACTGCATCCGCCGCCTGCTCATCAGCGTTGCAGCGGATCTGCTGATGCAGCGCGCGAAAGGTTTCATGCATATCGTGGCTGGTTTTACCGTCGGCCAGCAGCGGCTTCAGCGCCTCGGCCAGCGCCTGCGGCCGGCATTCATCCTGCAGCAGTTCTTTAACCAGTTCACGCCCGGCCAGTAAATTCGGCAGCGATACGTAGTCGGTTTTAACCAGCCGTTTCGCCAGCCAGAAGGTAAACGGCTTCATCCGATAGCCGACGACCATCGGACACTTAGCCAGCATACATTCCAGCGCAGCCGTTCCGGAGGCCAGCAGCGCAGCATCGCTAGCGATCATCGCATCGCGCGCCCGCCCATCCAGCAGATGTACGGCAAGATCCGGCGCAGTTTCCGCTTTGATACGCTCGAACTGTTCCCGCCGCTTCGCGTTGACCAGAGGGACAACCACTTCGAGATCGGGGTAAGAGTCTCGCAGGATCTGCGCCGTTTTCAGGAAATCGGCGCTGAGCATCTCAACTTCCGCCCCGCGGCTTCCCGGCAGTAGCGCCAGGCAGTGCACGTTACGATCGATTCCCAGACGGTCGCGCGCCGCGCCTTTGTCCGGATCCAGCGGCATCGCATCCGCCATCGTGTGGCCGATAAACCGGCAGGGAACGTTAAATTTGTCATAAAACGCTTTTTCGAAAGGCAGGAATGCCAGTACCAGATCGGTGGATCTGCCAATTTTGAAAACGCGTTTTTGCCGCCATGCCCATACCGACGGGCTGACGTAATGAATAGTTTTGATACCCTGCTTCTTCAGATTACCTTCGAGGGTAATGTTGAAGTCAGGCGCATCAATGCCGACGAACACGTCCGGCTTGAGCTCGGTCAATCGACGGGTGAGATCGGCGCGAATATGCAGCAGCCGACGCAGGCGACCAAGCACTTCCACAATGCCCATCACCGCCAGCTCTTCCATCTCATACCAGGCCTCGCAGCCTTCCGCCTGCATCAACGGCCCGGCAACGCCGACAAAGCGGGCATCAGGGATGCGAGCTTTGAGCGCGCGGATAAGACCGGCGCCAAGAATATCGCCGGAAGTTTCTCCGGCGACCAGGGCAATCGTCAGGGGACGCGATTCAGCCATTAACGAATCAGGCCGCGGGTGGAGCGGGCAAAAAAGTCGGTAAATGTCTGCACTTCAGGGTACTGCGCCGCCAGCTCGGCGATCTCAGCTTTCGCTTCGTCCAGCGTTTTACCGCTGCGGTACAGCAGCTTGTACGCGTTACGAATTGCTGTGATCGCCTCACGGCTGAAGCCGCGGCGTTTCAGCCCTTCTATGTTGACGCCAAACGGCGTTGCGTGGTTGCCCTGAGCAATCACGAACGGCGGAACGTCCTGCGCAACGCCGGAGCAGCCGCCAACCATCACGTGCGCGCCAATAATGCAGAACTGATGCACTGCGGTCATGCCGCCGATGATAACAAAATCATCCAGCGAAACGTGGCCCGCGAGGGTCGCGTTATTCGCCAGAATACAGCGGTCGCCCAGCGTACAATCGTGCGCCACGTGGGCGTTGATCATCAGCAGGTTATCGCTGCCCACCTTCGTTAATCCACCGCCCTGTACTGTGCCACGATGAATGGTGACGCTTTCGCGGATGCGGTTGCGATCGCCAATTTCCACGCGGGTCGGTTCGCCAGCATATTTCAGATCCTGGTTAACTTCACCAATGGAAGCAAACTGATATATCTCGTTATCGCGGCCAATTTTGGTATGCCCGTTAATAACAACGTGAGACTTCAGTACGGTACCTTCGCCGATTTCGACGTTAGCGCCAACAATACAAAACGGGCCAATGTGGACGTTAGCGCCAATAACGGCGCCTTCTTCTACAATGGCGGAAGGATGAATAAAGGCGGTTTTATCAATCACGTATCAGGCCTCCCGGCTACGGGCACACATCATCGTTGCTTCGCAAACCACTTTTCCGTCAACCGTCGCAACGCCTTTGAAACGAGTCAGGCCACGGCGGGTTTTCTCAAAAGTGACTTCCATAATCATCTGGTCGCCTGGCACGACCGGACGTTTGAAACGCGCTTCGTCAATCCCGGCAAAATAATACAGCTCGCCCGGTTCC
The DNA here is from genome assembly GCF_015601345.1 of Klebsiella sp. BDA134-6. Lineage (NCBI taxonomy): Bacteria > Pseudomonadati > Pseudomonadota > Gammaproteobacteria > Enterobacterales > Enterobacteriaceae > Klebsiella > Klebsiella sp. BDA134-6. The sequence goes on along the minus strand of NZ_CP064784.1, from coordinate 1,075,690 downwards.
AGTTTTCCAACGCTTTTGAATGCCAGAATACCGGTGGCCTGAGCCATGGCTTCGAGAATCAGTACGCCCGGTAAAATCGGCTTACCAGGGAAGTGTCCCTGGAAAAACGGCTCATTTACAGAAACATTTTTAACTGCGCGTAGAAAACGACCTTCTTCAAAATCCAGCACGCGATCGACCAGCAGGAACGGGTAACGGTGAGGCAGAAGTTCCAGAATCTCTTCAATGTGCAGAGTATGAGTGTCAGTAGTCAAAATACTCTTCCTGTCAAATATCCTAAAAGGCAATAATAACACGGCCTGCGGCAATCTCATGAATGCAACAGGCCGAAAATTTAATGTGGCTGGATGAAGCACTAATCTTGCTGATTAACCTTGCGCTCAATGGCTTTGAGACGCTTGCTCATATCATCAATATTCAGTACCAGCGCAGCGGTCTTACGCCAGACCTTATTCGGCTGCAGCGGGATACCTGAAGAGTAAACCCCTGGCTCGGTGATAGGACGCATAACCATCCCCATCCCCGTGACGGTGACTTTATCGCAGATTTCCATGTGACCGTTGATCACGCTTGCTCCGCCAATCATGCAATAGCGCCCAATTTTCAGGCTGCCCGCCATGATCACGCCCCCAGCAACCGCGGTGTTGTCGCCAATCACTACGTTGTGCGCGATTTGACACTGGTTATCAATAATGACGCCATTACCGATGACGGTGTCGTCCAGCGCCCCGCGGTCAATGGTCGTACAAGCGCCAATCTCTACACGATCGCCGATGATCACGCGACCCAACTGCGGGATCTTCACCCAGTTGCCGCGATCGTTCGCATAGCCGAAGCCATCCGCGCCAATCACCGTGCTGGACTGGATCAGGCAATTCTCGCCGATCTCAATGTTGTGGTAAACGGTGACATTGGCCCATAAACGCGAGCCAGCACCTATTTTCGTATTTTTCCCAACGAAGCAACCTGCGCCGATGACCACGTTATCACCGAGGATCGCGCCGGATTCGATAACGGCATTCGGACCAATGGCGACGTGATTACCCAGCTTAGCCGTGGCATCGATGACCGCGCTGGGCGCGATATCCTGGGCCGGCTGCGGCGTGGTATCAAGAATCTGGGCCATGCGCGCGTAGGTCAGGTAGGGATTACGCACTACCAGCGCGGCGCGATGAGCAAAAGGCAAATCATCCTGCGTCATCACGACGGCAGATGCCTGGCAAGCGGCCAGGTGTTCACGGTACTTAGGATTTACCATGAAAGTAATATCGCCCGCTTGCGCGGACTGCATGGACGCAACGCCGGTGATGACGATATCGCCATCACCGTGTAATTCTGCATCCAACTGCTGGGCTAAATCAGCCAGTCGAATTGAAGGCATTACTTATTTAACCTGTTTCAGCACATCAGCGGTGATGTCTTTTACATCGCTGCTGTTGTATGCGACGGCATTAGAGTCAACAACCAGATCGATGCTCTGATCTTTAGCCACGCTCTGCACGGCGCTCTGAATACGAGTCACCAGCTTGCCGCGCTCTTCATTAGAACGACGTGCGCGATCCTGTTCGAAAGACTGTGCTTTCTGGGAGAAAGTCTGGCGCTGAGCCATTACATCTTTTTCCAGTTTGGTACGGTCAGAGCCCGCTTTCATGGACTGCAGACGCTGCATTTTAGACTGCAGGTCGCCTTCCATACGCTGCAGCTCGCTCGCGCGGCCTTTAAACTCGTTTTCCAGCGTGTTAGAAACGCCTGTTTTCTGGGCAACCTGTTGGAACAGGCTGTTCATGTTAACCATTGCAATTTTATCTGCCGCCTGAGCGGTAGTAACCATTGCTAAACCCAGACCTGCAGCTAATAACCACTTTTTCACAATTAACTCCTTACCATCCCATGAGTACCCAGGGGTACCGTTATTTGCGTGGCCAGGCGATAACCTCAGTTATCGCCAATAGTCAGCGCTATACTGCAACTGCACTTACATTCCATTGTAGCCAACATCATTACCAGGTTTTACCGATGTTAAACTGGAACTGTTCGGCTTTGTCTCCATCGTACTTTTTAAACGGCTGAGCGTAGGAGAATACCAACGGCCCTAACGGCGACATCCACTGTACTGCGATACCCGCAGACATACGGATATTGCTTGGATCGCTGTAGTCCGGGTAACCGCCATATGCGGCTGAATCCCAGTGAGTATCCCACACGGTACCCATATCCCAGAAGACGGAGGTACGTACCGAGTTCGCATATTTATCGCTAATAAACGGCGTTGGGGTGATCAGCTCAAGGCTGGCAACCGCCATGGCGTTACCGCCCACCGCATCATCAGACTTACACGGCGCGGACTCGCTGCTCTTACATTCGTTATCGTAGCTGCTGTCGTCGTCATGACGACTGCTGGCTGGGAAATAAACCGCTTTCGGACCGATAGTATTGGACTGGAAGCCACGCACGGTGCTTGAACCACCGGCATAGAAGTTCTCATAGAACGGCATCTCTTTACCGCCCAGACCATCGCCATATCCAAAGCGGGTACGACCCAACATGACCCATTTGTGATCGTCATCGATCGGTACATAGGTCGCGGTATCGAGCGTCGCTTTGTAGTATTCGTTATCCGATCCCGGAATCGTCACTTTACCATTCAGGTTGACGCGTGAACCTTCGGTCGGGAAGAAGCCACGGTCGAGCTTGTTATACGTCCAGCCGTAGTTGAAGGTGAAGTCGTCAGCGCTGAACGAGTTTCTGTCGTTCGTGTTGTCCGGATACTGACCCATCGAATTCAGATAACGCCACATGGATACCTGAGGCTGCATATTGGACAGCTTGTTATGCACATAGCCCAGGCCTGCGCGCAGCGTATTGTATTCGTTAACCGGGAAGCCCAGCGTGATGTCTGTACCATAGCTTTTGTTGGTATAGTCAGACAGGTCCGCATCGTTAGCATCGAAGTCGTTATAGAACACACGACCGCCGAGGCTGACGCCATCCACGGTAAAGTACGGGTTCGTCACCGACAGTTCAGTATAGGTCTGATAATCGTTTTTGGTGCCGTTAATCCCAACGGAATAGCCGGTACCGAGCCAGTTATCCTGCTGAACGCCGGCCTGGAAGCTGACGCCGCTTTCCGTACCGTAACCGACGCCGAAGTTAAAGCTACCGGTATTACGTTCTTTAACCTTATAAACCACGTCAACCTGATCCGGGCTGCCCGGCACGCGCTGCGTATCGGTATCAACCGTTTCAAAGTAGCCTAAACGGTTCAGACGATCTTTACCCTGGTCGACCAGGTCGCTACCCAGCCAGGCGCCTTCCATCTGACGCATTTCGCGACGCAGAACGGCATCTTTCGAGGTATCGTTGCCTTCGAAGCGAATTTTACGCACGTAGTAACGGTTGCCCGCATCGACGTTCACGTGCAGCTTCACGGTCTTATCGGTATCGCTGATTTCCGGCTGGGACTGAACGCGCGGATAGGCATAGCCGTAGCGACCGAGGAGTTTTTTAATGTCATTCTCCATTTTGGTCACTTTGGTGCCGTTATACAGCTCGCCCGGCTCGACTTTGGTCAGCGCTTCGATTTCTGCCGAATGCCCCGCCAGGTCGCCCGTCACCTGCACACCGGAAAGCTTGTACTGATCGCCTTCGGTAATGTTGATGGTGATGTAGATGCCTTTCTTGTCCGGCGTCAGGCTCACCTGCGTGGAGTCAATGTTGAAACGAGCATAGCCGCGATCCAGATAGTAGCTACGCAGCGTTTCAAGGTCCCCTGCAAGCTTCTGTTTCTGATACTTACGATCGCCCACCACGTTCCACCACGGAACTTCATCGCGCAGCTGGAAGGTCGAAATCAGTTCATCGGTGCTAAATGCATGGTTGCCGACGATATTGATCTGCTGGATTTTGGCCGAGACGCCTTCCTGGAAGACCAGCTTCAGGTCGACACGGTTACGCGGCAGCGGCGTCACGACAGCTTTAACGCTGGCGCTGTACTTACCGACACTGTAATAGAAATCCTCCAGCCCCTTTTCGATATCAGCAAGCGTGGTGCGATCGAGGGATTCCCCTACGCGTACGCCGGATGCCTCAAGGTTTTGCTTGAGCATGTCATCTTTCACCGACTTGTTACCGGAGAAAGTGATGCTGGCAATCGTTGGACGCTCTTTCACCTGCACCAGCAGGGTATCACCATCGCGCAGGACGCGAACGTCCTCAAAGTTGCCGGTGGCAAACAGAGCACGGATGGTGTTACTGATATCATCATCGGTTACGGTATCGCCAGGACGCACTGGCATACTGAGGAGGGCCGCACCAACAGCGACACGCTGAAGGCCTTCGAAATGAATGTCCTTCACCACGAACCCGTCAGCACCGTATACGGTTGCGCTGCTAAACAGCAGCGACGCTATGAGCAACTTTTTCATCGCCATCGTTATTATGCGTTCTTCCTAACAAACTCTCTTACAACCGAGAGAAATCATTGAAAAGTGCAAGCCCCATTAACAGCACCAGCAATATTGAGCCAATGCGATAACTAAAGTCTTGAACTCGCTCGGATACCGGTCCGCCTTTCAGCTTTTCAATCGCCAAAAACAGCAGATGTCCCCCGTCAAGAACGGGAAGCGGGAACAGGTTGATTATTCCAAGGTTCACGCTGATCAGCGCAAGAAACATCAGATAATAAATCAGCCCAAATTCCGCTGACATCCCAGCCCCCTGGGCGATAGAAATCGGCCCGCTGAGGTTGTTCAGTTTGACATCACCGGTTATCAATTTGCCCAGCATCCTGACCGTTAACGACATCAGCTGCCAGGTTTTATCCGTGGCTTCAGCGATGGCGGCAAACGGCCCGTACTGACGCACTGTCTTATATTCATCAGGCAGCGGGATGACCTTAGGTACGACCCCTGCAAACCCCTCAGCTTTGCCTTTGGTAGACTTCGTGTCCGGCGTCAAGTTCACCGACAAGGGGCTACCCTGCCGCTCGATGTCCAGAACTAATGCCCTACCCGGATTATCGCGCACCAGATTAACAAACGTCATCCACTGCGTTAACGGTTGACCATCGACTTTAACGATCCTGTCGCCCGCTTGCAAACCCGCCTTCTGCGCCGCCGAGCCAGATTGTACTTCAGCCAGGACGGTATCAATCTGCGCGCTGCGAGGCTGAATGCCCAACGAGGTAACCGGATCTTGTTTATCCGGCTCGAACGCCCAGTGCTGCAGATCGAGGATTTTATCCTGGCGTTGATTGGTCCCGAAAGGGGCGACGGTAACTATTGTTTGCCGATCGCCTATCTTCGCCACCAGCGCCATCCGTACTGCATCCCAATCAGGCGTTTCGATGCCATCTATCGCTTTAAGTTCCGTTCCTTTTGCAATTTGTGCTTGCGCGGCGATCGAGTTGGGCGTTATGTCGCCAACGACCGGACGAATGCCCGGGACACCTATAATGAAGACCAGCCAGTAGGCAAAAATGGCAAAAAGGAAGTTCGCGATGGGCCCTGCGGCGATAACGGCGGCGCGCTGACCAACAGTTTTGTTGTTAAACGCGGCGTGGCGCATCTCTGGCGCCACGGGCTCAACGCGTTCGTCGAGCATTTTGACATAACCGCCCAACGGGATAAGGGCGATAATAAACTCCGTTCCCTGCTTATCAAAACGGCGCCAAAGCGCTTTACCAAAGCCGATAGAGAAACGCTCAACGCGGATACCACAGCGGCGAGCAACCCAGAAATGGCCAAATTCATGGACGGTGATCAGCACGCCCAGCGCAATAATAAAAGCAGCCAAATTCCAGAGAACGCTCAGCATAAAACCTTCCGTCAAATCGTCCTGAAAACCAACAAGAGTAGGCAAGCAAATACGGGCACCGCAGCGGTCAGGCTATCGATACGATCGAGAATACCGCCGTGTCCGGGGATCAGATTTCCGCTATCTTTAATGCCAGCTTCGCGTTTAAACATGCTCTCGGTCAGGTCGCCAAGTACCGAGGCCAGGGCCGCGACAATGGAACATACCAGCAGCACCATCGGCGTGACATCCAGATGAGCCCACCAGCCGTAAGCCCATGAGATAACCGCTGCCGTTAACAGACCGCCAAAAAAACCCTGCCAGGTTTTGCCCGGAGAAACCTTCGGCGCCAGCTTATGCTTACCGAACATTTTACCGAACATGTAAGCGCCGGAATCCGCGCCCCAGACCAGAATCATCACGTACAGCAACCACAGCGCGCCACTATAATGATCATCGGCGTAATGCCAGGCCCGAAGCGCCAGCATGCCCCAAAAAAACGGCACAATGGTCAGGACGCCAAAAATCAGACGTAGCGTTTTTGAATTGCGCCAGAAAGCCGCTGAAGTGGGGTAAGTCAGCACCAAAAGCAGCGCGACGACCCACCAGCCAAATGATGCCCATAGCGCCCCCTCAACCAGCGGTTGATGAACGTCATAATGATATTCCGGCATCAGGAATAGCATCAGCGCCAGCAGCAGACCGCAAAGCACTGACAGCCAGACTCTCTGCGCCGTTGAAGTGAAGCCGCTAAATTGCCCCCACTCCCACGCGGCGAGCATGCAGACGACTAGCGTAACGATGGCAAAACCCGCGGGCGGCAGCAAAAAAAGCGCCGCTATCACCACGGGGATTAAGACGAAAGCAGAAATCAGGCGATACTTCAGCAAAAGTGACCCCCATCAGGCATTGTTGCCGCCCGGTTCAGTGCCGCCGAAGCGACGCTCACGATTAACAAAGGCATGGAGTGCACCTTCAAAGTCCTGTTCAGCGAAATCGGGCCAAAGAACATCCGTAAAGTAAAGTTCGGCATAGGCAATTTGCCAAATCAAAAAATTACTAATGCGATGCTCTCCCCCGGTCCTAATAACTAAATCTACGGGAGCAAGTTCATGCATACAGACCTGCTGGCTCAGCATCTCTTCTGTAATTTGCTCGGGCTGTAGCAACCCGTCTTGTACCTGTTTGGCCAGATGACGTACGCCCTGAACGATGTCCCAGCGGCCGCCGTAGTTCGCAGCAATGTTCAGGGTCAAACCGGTGTTGTTCTCCGTCAGCGCCTCGGCTTTGCGAATACGCTCCTGGAGACGCGCGTTGAAGCGCGTGGTCTCGCCGATGATACGCAGGCGCACATTATGTCGGTGCAGACTTTTCACTTCGCTATCCAGCGCCCAGACAAATAGCTCCATCAGCGCACTGACTTCCTGCGCCGGGCGATTCCAGTTTTCACTGCTGAACGCGTATAACGTCAACGCTTCAATACCATTATTCGCCGCGAAAGAAACGGCGCGACGAACAGATTTTGCGCCGGCTTTATGGCCAAAGGCGCGGATCTTTCCTTGCCGTTTTGCCCAACGCCCGTTGCCATCCATAATAATGGCCACATGACGGCACCCATGCGCAGGCAACATTTCGCTGACAGTTTGATTAGCAGACAACATAACGCGTTTTAAGTCCATAATAAGGATTAGCTAAGCTACTAAACACGGGCCACCGGTCAGCGCTGGATACGCATTTTTATCCGGTACCGGAGCTACGGCCAATCGCAGAGAACAACCAAAAGCTTTACGCAAAAAAGCCGTGTCTTGCCACGGCCACCGTAATCTTTCACAACAAAATGCAACGATCGGATGGCGCAGACTATATCACTGAAGCACAGCGCCCACAAATATCACAACGAGTATCAGAATTTGCGCCGCGCGGCCAGGAGCTGACCTGCGCTTACCCGGGCCATGGCATCAATAGCCAGCACTTCATCAATACTTTGCGGCTCATTTAACGCCTGTTGATCCAGCACCGCCTGATTTATCGCCGCAATATCGGTAAAGCGAATATCACCGTTCAGAAACGCTGCGACCGACACTTCATTTGCCGCATTCAGCGTCGTGGTCGCCGCCTGACCGACATCAAAAGCCTCCATGGCCAGCTTCAGGCACGGGTAACGGCCGTAATCCGGCGCCGAGAAGCTCAGATTGCTCAACTGACAGAAATCCAGCGGTTTCACGCCAGAATTAAGGCGTTTTGGCCAGCCCATCGTGTGGGCAATCGGCGTACGCATATCCGGCTCGCCGAGCTGCGCCAGGACGCTACCATCCTGATAACGCACCATCGAATGAATCACCGATTGCGGATGGATCAGAACTTCCATTTGCTCCGCCGAGGCGTTAAACAGCCACCGGGCTTCGATATACTCCAGCCCCTTATTCATCATGGTGGCCGAATCGACAGATATTTTGCGCCCCATCGACCAGTTTGGATGCTTACAGGCCCGGTCGGGAGTCATCGCCGCCAGCTCAGAAATCGCCGTTTCCCGGAAGGGGCCGCCAGAGCCGGTGAGGAGGATCGACGCCACGCCGTTTTGGGTTAAATCAGCGTATCCCAGATTATGTTGAATTGTTTCCGGCATACTCTGAAAAATCGCATTATGCTCGCTATCAACCGGTAACAATCGTGCGCCGGACTGCTGCACGGCCTCCATAAACAGACGACCGCAGGTCACCAGCGACTCTTTGTTCGCCAGCAGCACCGTTTTACCCGCGCGGATGGCTGCAAGCGTCGGCACCAGGCCCGCTGCGCCGACAATCGCCGCCATCACCTGCTCAACCTCGTCCAGCGCCGCCACCTCAGCCGCCGCCTGCTGGCCGCTCATGACTTCCGTACGGCTACCCTGCTCGCGCAGTTTTGCCCGCAGCAGCTCCGCGCTGTGCGCATCGTCCATTACCGCGTAACGAGGGGAAAATTCCAGACATTGTTCAACCATACGGTCGACATTTTTCCCGGCGACCAGCGCGGTGATAGAAAAGCTATCAGGATTATGGCGCACCACATCCAGCGTGCTGCAGCCAATAGAACCGGTCGAACCAAGAATGGTTAATTGCTTCATGAGGCGTCCAGAAAAATGAAGACAGGATAAAAAGCAAAACGCCGCCAGCAAACCCTTATGCATCAATAATCGGATAATAGAGCGGAGGCGCCGAGCCTTTGACATGGCGCCAAAGGCTACAAGGCCAGCCGTCTAAACGCAATCCCGAAAATTGAGCGTACGGTCTCCTGTACGGCGTTTCAGATTTTACGCAGGACAATGCTCAGACCTGCGTGTCGGCAGAGAATCAGAACTGCATCAGTTCCGCTTCTTTATCCGCCAGCGCCGCATCAACTTTCTTGATAGCAGCGTCAGTCATTTTCTGCACATCTTCCTGAGAGCGGCGATCGTCATCTTCGCTGATCTCTTTCTCTTTCAGAAGCGCTTTGACTTTATCGTTGGCATCGCGACGAACGTTACGCACGGCAACGCGCGCTTGTTCAGCTTCGCCACGCACGATTTTGGTCAGATCTTTACGACGCTCTTCGGTCAGCGGCGGCAGCGGAACGCGGATATCGCTACCCGCAGAGCTTGGGTTCAGACCGAGGTCGGAAGCCATAATCGCTTTTTCAACGGCCGGGCTCATGGAGCGATCGAAGACGTTGATCTTCAGGGTGCGGGAGTCTTCTACCGTTACGCTAGCCAGCTGACGCAGCGGGGTCGGCGTGCCGTAGTATTCCACGATAATGCCATCCAGCAGGCTGGGAGAAGCACGACCCGTGCGTATTTTGCTGATTTGGGTTTTGAACGCTTCGACGCATTTGTCCATGCGTACTTCAGCATCTTTTCTGATATCGCTAATCACGTTACGAATCCTTGAAAACTTGTCTCAGACAGACCAGACGGTCGCCCACTGCAAAAGTGAGCTAAGTATAGTCATGTTTATGCTCAGCGTCTTTCAGGCTACGGGTCAGCCGCAGCATTCCGTCCACAGAACATGTTGAAAACCATCGGGTCAAAAACCCGAAAAAGTAAGGCCGAATATTACCCGTATTTGACGCTGACGGGAATTACTCAGTAATTAATGTGCCTTCTTTTTCACCCATCACCACGCGGCGCAGCGCGCCAGGCTTATTCATATTGAATACGCGAATAGGCAGTTTGTGGTCACGCGCCAGGGTAAAGGCCGCAAGATCCATCACTTTCAGCTCTTTATCCAGTACTTCGCTGTAGGTCAGCTGATCGTACATGGTTGCGGAAGGATCTTTGGCCGGATCGGCGGTAAATACACCGTCGACTTTGGTTGCTTTCAGTACCACATCGGCTTCAATTTCAATGCCGCGCAGGCAGGCAGCGGAATCGGTGGTAAAGAATGGGTTACCGGTACCCGCGGAAAGAATCACCACGCGGTTGTTACGCAGCAGGCTGATAGCTTCCGCCCAGCTGTAGTTATCGCACACGCCATTCAGCGGAATCGCTGACATCAGGCGGGCGTTCACATAGGCGCGATGAAGTGCATCACGCATTGCAAGGCCGTTCATGACCGTTGCCAGCATGCCCATGTGGTCGCCCACAACGCGGTTCATACCCGCTTTCGCCAGACCAGCTCCACGGAACAGGTTACCGCCACCAATCACTACGCCAACCTGAATACCCAGCTCAACCAGTTCTTTGATTTCCTGAGCCATGCGGTCAAGTATGCTCGCATCAATACCGAAGCCTTCTGAACCTTGCAGAGCTTCGCCACTTAACTTAAGCAGAATACGTTTGTAGACGGGTTTTGCATTGGTAGCCATGTTTCTTTCCTGAGACTGTCAACGAATGAGATGAGTTAATTCTGGCGACATTGTACGTCGCTTTTCAGCGTACCCACTATAGCGGTTGGCTGAATTTACACATTAAGCGCAAAAAGAAGCCGCCCTCAGGCGGCTCCTTTTGAAAATTAAGACTGCTTGGACATCGCAGCAACTTCTGCTGCAAAGTCAGTCTCAACTTTCTCAATGCCTTCGCCCACTTCAAAGCGGATGAAGCCAGTCACGTCAGCGTTGTGCTCTTTCAGCAGCTGAGCAACAGATTTGCTCGGGTCCATAACGAACGGCTGGCCGGTCAGAGAAACTTCGCCGGTGAATTTCTTCATGCGGCCTTCAACCATTTTCTCTGCGATTTCTTTCGGCTTACCAGACTGCATGGCGATGTCCAGCTGAACCTGGTACTCTTTTTCTACCACTTCAGCGGAAACGTCTTCCGGCTTAACGAATTCAGGCTTGCTTGCAGCGATGTGCATAGCCAGCTGTTTAACCAGCTCTTCGCTCGCGCCTTTAGCGGCAACCAGAACGCCGATACGCGCGCCATGCTGGTAAGAACCCAGAACTTCGCCTTCCAGAGAAGAAACGCGACGGATGTTGATGTTCTCACCGATTTTAGCAACCAGCGCAACGCGTTCTTCTTCGAACTGTGCTTTCAGAACTTCAACGTCAGTGATTTTGCCAGCAACAGCTGCGTCCAGAACTTTGTTAGCAAATGCCTGGAAACCACCATCTTTAGCAACGAAGTCAGTCTGGCAGTTAACTTCCAGAATGATGCCGTAGGTGCCATCGATTTTAGTAATGATTACGCCGTCAGCAGCAACGTTGCCTGCTTTTTTCGCTGCTTTAATAGCACCGGATTTACGCATGTTTTCGATTGCCAGCTCGATGTCGCCGTTCGCTTCAGTCAGCGCTTTTTTGCAATCCATCATGCCTGCGCCAGTACGCTCGCGCAGCTCTTTTACCAGGGATGCGGTAATTTCAGCCATTCTTTATTCCTCGGGAGATGTGATCTGCCCGGTTCCAGGAACCAGACAGATTTGAAAGTGAAAAAGGGGCCGCTAAGAGGCCCCTATTTATACACGGTACTAAATAAGGGTATGCCTTATTATTCAGCTTCTACGAAGCTTTCTTCCGCCTGAGAAGCCAGATCCTGAGAACGGCCTTCACGAACGGTAGCAGCAACAGCGCTCAGGTACAGGCTAACTGCACGGATTGCGTCGTCGTTACCCGGGATAACGAAGTCAACGCCGTCCGGATCGGAGTTAGTATCAACGATAGCAAATACCGGAATACCCAGGTTGTTTGCTTCTTTGATTGCGATGTGCTCGTGGTCAGCGTCGATAACGAACAGCGCGTCCGGCAGGCCGCCCATGTCTTTGATACCGCCCAGGCTGTTTTCCAGCTTGTCCAGCTCACGAGTGCGCATCAGCGCTTCTTTCTTGGTCAGCTTGTCGAAAGTACCGTCCTGGGACTGAGTTTCCAGGTCTTTCAGACGTTTGATAGACTGACGAACGGTTTTCCAGTTAGTCAGCATACCGCCCAGCCAGCGATGGTTCACGAAGAACTGGTCGCAGCTGTTAGCAGCGTCTTTTACCGCTTCGCTTGCAGCGCGCTTAGTACCAACGAAAAGGATTTTGCCTTTGCGAGAAGAGATCTTGTTCAGTTCAGCCAGAGCTTCGTTGAACATCGGTACAGTTTTCTCAAGGTTGATGATGTGAACTTTGTTACGCGCGCCGAAGATGAAAGGCTTCATTTTCGGGTTCCAGTAACGGGTCTGGTGACCAAAGTGAACACCAGCCTTGAGCATGTCGCGCATGGAAACAGTTGCCATGTTTAAAACCTCTATAGATAAAAGTTGGGGTTATGCCTCCACGTATCCCATATTACCGACCCCAAAGGGCACCCCGGAATATGTGTCGATACGTGTGTGTTGTTACACAAAGTGAGATTTGTCGCTTCAGTCCATCTTGTGTATCTGAGAATGGAACAGAAGTCCGGCGCGCTTTATACCACAAAACAGGATCGGAAACCAACTGTTGTTGACGTCGCGTGCTGCTAATGATTCTCAATTTGGCAGCAGGACGCCCGGACTGTTAACATTGTTCAGACATAATCTATTATTGTCGAAAAAATCGACACTGCTGGACACAATCCATGGCTATTTCTATCAAGACATCTGAAGACATCGAAAAAATGCGCGTTGCCGGCCGCCTGGCCGCCGAAGTGCTGGAAATGATCGAACCCTACGTAAAACCGGGCGTCAGCACCGGCGAACTGGACCGCATCTGCAACGATTATATCGTTAACGAACAAAAAGCCGTATCCGCCTGCCTGGGCTACCACGGCTTCCCGAAATCCGTCTGCATCTCTATTAATGAAGTGGTGTGCCACGGGATCCCGGACGACGGCAAATTGCTGAAAGATGGCGATATTGTCAACATTGACGTCACCGTCATTAAAGATGATTTCCACGGCGATACCTCGAAGATGTTTATCGTCGGTAAACCGACTATTCTCGGCGAGCGCCTGTGCCGCATCACCCAGGAAAGCCTCTATCTGGCCCTCAAAATGGTCAAACCGGGGATTAATCTGCGCGCTATCGGCGCCGCTATTCAAAAATACGTTGAAGCCGAAGGTTTCTCCGTGGTACGCGAGTACTGCGGCCACGGTATCGGCCGCGGTTTCCATGAAGAACCGCAGGTGCTGCATTACGACTCTCCGGAAACCAACGTGGTGCTCAAACCCGGTATGACCTTTACCATTGAGCCAATGGTCAACGCGGGTAAAAAAGAGATCCGCAGCATGAAAGACGGCTGGACGGTAAAAACTAAAGACCGGAGCTTGTCTGCGCAGTATGAGCATACTATTGTGGTGACAGATAACGGCTGCGAAATACTGACGTTACGCCAGGATGACACTATCCCGGCGATAATCTCGCACAACGAATGATGAAAAGCCGGCGCCAGCCGGCTTTTTTATGACGGGCATCCTGTGGGTCGCCGCAAGCGACGTTAATAATCGCTCCCGGCGATTTTTTATGACGGGCGTCCTGCCCGTCACCCTGTGGGCCGCCGCAAGCGACGTTAAAAATCGCTCCCGGCGATTTTTTATGGGCGATAGTTCTTTCTTATGGTGGCGCAATGAGCAACTCTCTATCTAATACTGTCCCCCCTGACCTGTACGCTCAGCCAGAAAATCCGGGCGAGTGGCCAAAAAGTGATTTCAATTGCGCGACGATTAAAGCGCTTATCGACGTTTTTCAGCGCTGGCTGGGCGAGGCTTTTGATAGCGGTATTGCCGCGGAAAGATTGATTGAAGCACGTACAGAATTTATCGATCAGCTGCTCCAGCGGCTGTGGGTCGAGTACGGTTTCGGTTCAATTAACGACATCGCGCTGGTCGCCGTCGGCGGCTACGGCCGCGGTGAACTCCACCCGCTTTCTGATATCGATCTGCTTATTTTGAGCCGCAAAAAGCTCCCCGATGAACAGGCGCAAAAGGTCGGCGAGCTGCTGACGCTGCTGTGGGATATCAAACTCGAAGTCGGCCACAGCGTGCGCACCCTCGAAGAGTGCCTGCTGGAGGGACTGTCGGACCTCAGCGTCGCCACCAACCTGATTGAATCGCGTCTGCTTATTGGCGACGTCGCGCTGTTCCTTGAACTACAAAAACACATATTCAGCGACGGCTTCTGGCCATCGGAAAAGTTCTTTGCGGCAAAAGTTGAAGAGCAGAATGTACGCCATCAGCGCTATCACGGGACCAGCTATAACCTGGAGCCAGACGTGAAAAGCAGCCCGGGCGGCCTGCGCGATATCCACACCCTACAGTGGATCGCGCGACGCCATTTCGGCGCCACCTCGCTTGATGAAATGGTCGGCTTCGGCTTCCTGACCGAAGCCGAACGCAACGAGCTTAATGAATGCCTGCATCAGCTCTGGCGCATTCGCTTTGCGCTACATCTTGAGCTCAACCGCTACGATAATCGCCTGCTGTTCGACAGACAGTTCAGCGTCGCCCGCCGTCTGCGCTATGAAGGCGAAAGCAACCAGCCGATTGAGCATATGATGAAGGATTTCTTTCGCGTCACCCGCCGGGTGAGCGAGCTGAATCAAATGCTGATCCAACTGTTCGAAGAAGCGATTCTCGCGCTCACCGAGGATGAGAAGCCGCGGCCGATTGATGATGATTTTCAACTGCGCGGCACGCTTATCGATCTGCGCGATGACACGCTGTTTATCCGTGAACCGCAGGCCATTCTGCGCATGTTCTATACGATGGTGCGCAACAGCAGCATCACCGGCATTTACTCCACCACGCTTCGCCATCTGCGCCACGCCCGCCGTCATCTGGCGCAGCCGCTTTGCTACATTCCGGAAGCGCGGACCCTGTTCCTCAGTATGCTGCGCCATCAGGGCGCGGTAAGCCGCGGGCTGCTGCCAATGCACCGCCATAGCGTGCTGTGGGCCTATATGCCGCAATGGTCGCATATTGTCGGCCAGATGCAGTTCGATCTGTTTCACGCCTATACCGTTGATGAACACACCATCCGCGTGCTGCTGAAGCTCGAGAGCTTCGCCAAAGAAGAGACCCGTAGCCGCCATCCGCTGTGCGTGGAACTGTGGCCACGCCTGACGCATCCGGAGCTGATCCTTATCGCCGCCCTCTTCCACGATATCGCCAAAGGGCGCGGCGGCGACCATTCGATTCTCGGCGCGCAGGACGTGCTGAAATTCGCCGAGCTTCACGGTCTTAACTCGCGCGAAACCCAGCTGGTCGCCTGGCTGGTGCGCCATCATCTGCTGATGTCGGTCACCGCCCAGCGTCGCGATATTCAGGATCCGGAAGTGATTAAGCAGTTCGCCGAAGAGGTGCAAACGGAAAATCGTCTGCACTATCTGGTCTGCCTGACCGTCGCCGATATCTGCGCCACCAACGAAAACCTGTGGAACAGCTGGAAGCAGAGCCTGCTGCGCGAGCTCTATTTCGCCACCGAAAAACAGCTGCGCCGGGGGATGCAAAACACGCCGGATATGCGCGAGCGGGTGCGTCACCATCAGCTACAGGCGCTGGCCCTGCTGCGGATGGAAAATATCAATGAACAGGCGCTGCACCAAATCTGGAACCGCTGCCGCGCCAACTACTTTGTGCGCCATACGCCAAACCAGCTCGCATGGCATGCGCGCAATCTGCTGCGGCACGATCTCAGCAAGCCGATGATCCTGCTCAGTTCCCACGCCACGCGCGGCGGCACCGAGATTTTTATCTGGAGCCCGGACCGCCCTTACCTCTTTGCTGCCGTTTGCGGCGAACTGGATCGCCGTAATCTTAGCGTTCACGATGCGCAGATCTTCACCACCCGAGACGGCATGGCGATGGATACCTTTATCGTTCTTGAGCCGGACGGCAGCCCGCTTTCCGCCGACAGGCACGAAATGATCCGCGTGGGCCTGGAGCAGACCATCAGCCAGCGCAGCTGGCAGCCGCCGGCGCCCCGTCGTCAGGCGGCGAAGCTGAGGCATTTTTCCGTGCCGACAGAGGTGAATTTCCTGCCGACGCATACCGACCGGAAATCCTTTCTTGAGCTGATTGCTCTCGATCAGCCGGGTCTGTTAGCGCGCGTCGGCCAGGTGTTTGCCGACCTCGGCATTTCGCTCCACGGGGCGCGAATTACGACAATTGGTGAGCGAGTAGAAGATTTATTTATAATCGCCACGGCAGACCGGCGCGCCCTTAATAATGAGCTACAGCAAGAAGTGCAACAACGGTTGACAGAGGCCCTCAATCCAAACGATAAAGGGTAACGTATTTTTTTAAGTAAATGGAAAGAGTAAACAATGCAGCAATTACAGAACGTTATTGAGTCCGCTTTTGAGCGTCGCGCCGACATCACCCCGGCAAACGTGGATACCGTGACCCGCGAAGCGGTTAACCAGGTGATTTCTCTGCTTGATTCCGGCGCGCTGCGTGTCGCTGAAAAAGTTGACGGCCAGTGGGTCACCCATCAGTGGCTGAAGAAAGCGGTTCTGCTCTCTTTCCGTATTAACGATAACCAGGTTATCGATGGTGCGGAAAGCCGCTACTTCGATAAAGTCCCAATGAAGTTCGCGGATTATGATGAAGCGCGTTTCCAGAAAGAAGGGTTCCGCGTCGTTCCGCCAGCAGCCGTTCGTCAGGGGGCGTTTATCGCTCGCAATACGGTTCTGATGCCGTCCTATGTGAACATCGGCGCCTACGTTGACGAAGGTTCCATGGTGGATACCTGGGCGACCGTCGGTTCCTGCGCGCAGATCGGCAAAAACGTCCACTTGTCCGGCGGCGTCGGTATCGGTGGCGTACTGGAGCCGCTGCAGGCTAACCCGACCATTATCGAAGATAACTGCTTTATCGGCGCGCGTTCCGAAGTCGTTGAGGGCGTTATCGTCGAAGAGGGTTCCGTTATCTCTATGGGCGTGTACCTCGGCCAGAGCACCAAAATCTACGACCGCGAAACCGGTGAAGTGTTCTATGGCCGTGTTCCAGCAGGCTCCGTCGTCGTCTCCGGCAACCTGCCGTCAAAAGATGGCAAGTACAGCCTGTACTGCGCGGTCATCGTCAAAAAAGTCGATGCCAAAACCCGCGGCAAAGTTGGAATCAACGAACTTCTGCGTACCATCGACTAAGCAGTATGAAAAGCGGGAGGCATCCCGCTTTTTTTATATATTAAGCTGGCGAAGATAGATTTTTTCGTTAATTATTCAAAGATTACGATGATATCAAAGGTACCGTTATGTACGATAATCTGAAAAGTCTTGGTATTACCAATCCTGATGAAATCGATCGCTATAGCCTGCGGCAGGAAGCCAACAACGACATTCTGAAAATCTACTTTCAGAAGGATAAAGGCGAGTTCTTCGCTAAGAGCGTCAAATTCAAATATCCGCGTCAGCGCAAAACCGTGGTCGCCGACGGCGTGGGCCAGGGATATAAAGAAGTCCAGGAAATTAGCCCTAACCTACGCTATATCATCGACGAATTGGATCAAATCTGTCAGCGCGATCGTACCGAAATCGATCTGAAACGTAAGATCCTTGACGATCTGCGTCACCTGGAAAGCGTGGTGACCAATAAGATCAGCGAAATCGAATCCGATCTGGAAAAACTGACCCGCAATAAATAAGTTGAGCCCTGTTCCCGGCGTTAATCCTCCTGGCCGGGAACGGTATTCTATCTCTGCTCATCGAGCTGCAGCGCAATATACAGCAGCAGACGATCGTCAAAATTGCCTAAATCCAGCCCCGTCAGCTCAGAAATGCGGTTCAAACGGTATTCCAGCGTATTGCGGTGAATAAACAGCGCCTTTGAGGTCGCCAGCGGCTGCACGTTGTGACGAAACCATGCCTGTAAGGTGCGGCGCAGCAGACCGTTGTTATCCATCGCCTTCAGGCGAACCAGCGGGCGCGCCAGTTCATTGGCCTGCCAGCCGCCGCGCAGGCTATCAAGCAGCACCGGCAGCATCAAATCCTGGTAGAAATAGCTGCGGCTCTCCGGCATCCGCTGCTTGCCGACCATCATCGTGGTCCTGGCGGTGCGGTATGAACGGGCGATACTGCCCGGCCCGGTAAAAAAGTTTCCCAACGCCACGCGAAAACGCAGCTGACCATTCTCTTTCATCCGGCTGATCAGCTGCTCGACCCGTTTGCAATGATCTTCCGCATCCCAGCGGCCAAAGGCATTCAGCGCGGGTTTCAGCACCACCATTTCCGTCAGCGAGACAATGGCCACCAGATTATTACGGTCCGGCGTGGTCAACGCGGTCTGGAGCTGCTGCAGCTCCGCCATCGCGCTATCTACGCCCAACTGGCCGCTATCTACTTCTATCATCGCCACCACGCGAGGCTGATTGAGATCGATCCCCAGACGCTGGGCCCACTCGGTCAGCGCCGGGGTGTTCTCTTCCGCCTGAATCAGGTTCATAACCAGCTCTTCGCGCAGACGGCTATCCTGGGCCAGAAGATGCATCAACCGCGATTGTTCCAGCATCATCTCGGCGGTCATACAAACCAGTTCACCGTATTTACGCAGCGATTCCGGTTCGCCGGTCAGGCCGATGACGCCGACGATCTCCCCTTCCAGACGCAGCGGCAAGTTGATCCCCTGGCGCACGCCGTGCAGATGTCGGGCAACAGCATCATCAATATCGACAACGCGGCCCTGAGAAAGCACTAATAGCGCGCCTTCGTGCAATTCACCAATTCGCTCGCGGTCTCCGCTGCCGATAATGCGCCCGCGGGCATCCATTACGTTAATATTGGTATCAATGATGCGCATCGTACGCGCCACGATATCCTGCGCCATTTTGGTATCAAGATGCCAGCCAGCCATGTAACCCTCCCGTGAGCAGGCGACCAGCATAAAAGAGTTGGCAACACGCCGCATTGTGCATTCGCACAAAGGCGGGACAAGATGTATGGAGTTGTGGAAGATGTCACAGAACGAAAAGGGAAGCTCCGGAAGAAATAAAAAGCCCCTTCTCTCCGCAAGGAGAAAAGGGGCTTTGCGAACCGTCAGAAATTACTGCATCAGCAGATAAATCGACGTATCGCCGCGCTGGATATTGAGGGCCAGAACCGACGGTTTGGCATCAAAGATTTTGCGCAGGTCGGCGATATTTTTCACCGGCTGCTGGTTAGCGCCAACGATAATATCGCCTTTCTTCAGGCCAATCTGCGCCGCCGGCGTTCCCGCTTTCACATTGCTCACCACGACGCCTTTGTCCTGGCCTTTGTTGCTCATTTCAGCACCTTCAATACCGTTGAAGATAGTGCTTGAATCAACCTGATTCTGGTTGCTTTGCTGTAGCTCAACGGTCACCGTCACCGGCTTACCGTCACGCAGCAGGCCAAGCTCGACTTTGCTGCCGATCGGCATGGTGCCCACCTGGGCACGCAGCGCGGCAAAGCTGCTGATCGACTTACCGTTCAGAGTCGTAATCACGTCACCGGCTTTAATCCCCGCTTTCGCGGCCGCCGAGTTCGGCATCACCTGGCTGACGAAGGCGCCGCGCTGAGCGTCGACTTTCATCGCTTTCGCCAGTTCGGAATTCAGCTCGGTCCCCATGATGCCCAGCTCACCGCGTTTAACCTGGCCAAATTTGACCATCTGATCGGTCAGGTTTTTCACCATGTTGCTCGGAATAGCGAAACCGATACCAATGTTGCCGCCGTCCGGCGCCAGAATCGCGGTGTTGATACCGATCAGCTCGCCGTTGAGGTTAACCAGCGCGCCGCCGGAGTTACCGCGGTTAATCGCCGCATCGGTCTGGATAAAGTTTTCATAATTTTCAACGTTCAGGCCGCTACGACCTAATGCGGAGACGATCCCCGAAGTGACGGTTTCGCCCAGACCAAACGGGTTACCGATCGCTACGGTATAATCGCCGACGCGCAGGGCGTCAGAGTCCGCCAGCTTAATCGCGCTCAGGTTTTTCGGATCCTGAATTTGAATCAGCGCAATATCAGAACGCGGATCTTTACCCACCACTTTCGCGTCGAACTTACGTCCATCGCTCAGCTGAACTTTGATCGTGGTGGCGTTATCCACCACGTGGTTGTTGGTGACGACATAGCCTTTAGCGGCATCGATGATCACCCCGGAACCGAGGGCCATAAATTTCTGCTGCTGGCCGCCATCGCTACCCGGCGCGCCGCCCTGCCCGCCGCCCTGACAGAACGGAGAGCTTTGGAACGGAGAACCATCCTGACAGAACGGCGAATTATCGCCAAAGAACTGCTGGAAGTTACGCGGCATCCGCGGCGTATTAACGGTGGTGCTCCCCTCAACGTTAATGCTCACGACCGACGGCATCACTTTTTCCAGCATCGGGGCCAGGCTTGGCATTTGCTGCGCATTAGTCGCCGAAGAAGCTGTTTCCGCCGCGCTCGCAGAGAGAGGGGACAACGCCAGACCTAAACTCAGAGCCAGGGCACTCATTGCTAACGTGGTTTTTTTCATATGTTTCAATCTCGATTTCAGATAACGAATAGTTGCTGTGTTGGTGACTATCAGAGTCATTTTATAGCGCGAAGTTCCGGAATGAAGTTTGGGTAAAAGTAAAAATTTATTGTCCGTCTTTACAAAACTCACCCTTATTCTACGGCCATCAATCGTCGATATTCATCCCATGCATACAAGTCGGTCATGCCGCTGATATAGTCCTGAATGAGACGACAGCGATAATAATATTCCAGCACCGGGAATTCCGGATTATTGCGCGAAATTTTATTTACCGCCTCTACGTAGGCCAACCGATGACGAGTCGAAAGCTTCTGGAAAAGACGTGATGCAATCGGTAAACTTCTCACCCGCTCTTTTTCCACCAGCAGACTAAACTCATCCAGCGATAATTTTAGCAACGGCTGATAAATATCGAGTAAACCGCTAATAACACGATAGCCCTGAAGTTCCAGCTGTTCGACGTCAGGATGGCTAAACACATGTTTTACCGCAACATTTTTATAAAGTTCAAGCAATTGACTGCAATCGCTGTCATCCTCCAGCAGCGCATGATTAAAATCGCCGCTAAAAATCTTCGGCAGATTATCAATAAACCGACGCGCCGCGTAGGGTACCAGCCTATTGAGCGTATTTACCCGTAAATACATAAAAAATTGATCTTCGGTACTCCGGCTAAGAGAATTCGCACGCGATTTCTCCCAGGCGTTTTCGACAACTTGATTAAACAAGGAACCTTTTTCGTGAACGCCCCAGGCTTCATAGAGATGCTGATAAAGCTGCTCTACGCTGAAGATGCGTTTTTCTACCGCATCTTCAAGGTCGGCGACGCAATATGAGATGTCATCCGCAGCTTCCATAATCCACGTTAATGGGAAGCGATTGTAAGGGGCCAGATCAAGTTCTTTACGCAACCTCGCAACATAGCCCTCTTCGGCTAAATAATAACCGGGTTTTTTCATTAAATAATTGTGGCTGGCCGGCGGTTCCCCGCGCCACCATGCCGGACGCGTATATTTTAGAATACAGCCCACCTGCGCCCAGGTCAGATTCATTCGCATCAGCGTATGCACTAAGCGAATGCCCTGGGCATTGCCTTCAAACCAGCATAAATCCTGGCGAACCTTACGCCGCAGCTCATTCAGCTGGCTATCGCCTTCCTGCAGGCGCAGCGCCGCGACCACGCAGCGATCGTCGGTTAACGGCTGGCTGGCCGCATCACCGGGGAAAAGCCGCTGGCTGAACCAATCGTTAATGGCCGCCTCGCCAAAATGGCCAAAAGGCGGATTGCCGATATCGTGCATCAGGCAGGCCATTTCAACGATGCTTTCGAACGGCCCGGTGAGCTCATCCAGCCCGTAGCTCTCCAGCAGCTTCTGTTCTTTCAGGCGGCTCAGCACCTCTTTAGCGATATAGCGGCCAACCTGTTGAACCTCCAGGGAGTGGGTCAGACGGGTTCGCACCGCGGCGTTGCGCTCCAGCGGGAAAACCTGGGTTTTCTGCTGCAACCGGCGGATCGCCGGAGAGTTGATGATGCGCCCACGATCGCTTTCGAAAATTCGCAGGATTTCACGCTCCGTCTCAACGCCCTGCGGTGAACGATAGCGGCGACGCCAGTTAATCTTGTTGCGAAAATCGATCTTAGCCATGATCTCCCCCGAGCGAGCAATAACGTTTCCTTCTAAGCGCATGATAGACTATGCCGCTAAAACCCACACATCGCGAGTAAATCTATGAAAATCGGTATTATTGGCGCAATGGAAGAAGAAGTTACCCTTCTGCGCGACAAAATCGACAACCGCCAGACCCTCACTATCGGCGGCAGCGAAATCTACACCGGCCAGCTTCAGGGTATTGACGTCGCTCTGTTGAAATCGGGTATTGGCAAAGTGGCCGCCGCCATGGGCGCGACCCTGCTGATGGAGCACTGCAAGCCGGATGTGATTATTAACACCGGTTCCGCGGGCGGTCTGGCATCAACCCTGAAGGTCGGCGATATCGTCGTCTCCGACGAAACGCGCTATCACGACGCGGACGTCACCGCGTTTGGCTATGAGTATGGCCAGCTGCCGGGCTGCCCTGCCGGTTTCAAAGCCGATGATAAGCTGATTGCCGCCGCGGAGACCTGCATCAAGGCGCTGAACCTGAATGCGGTACGCGGACTGATCGTCAGCGGCGACGCCTTCATCAACGGTTCTATTGGCCTCGCAAAAATCCGCCACAACTTCCCGCAGGCCGTCGCGGTAGAAATGGAAGCCACAGCCATCGCGCACGTCTGCCACAACTATGGTGTACCGTTTGTTGTCGTTCGCGCGATCTCTGACGTTGCCGACCAGCAGTCGCATCTGAGCTTCGACGAGTTTCTCGCCGTTGCCGCGAAGCAATCCACCCTGATGGTGGAAAACCTGGTGCAGCGCCTGGCCCGTGGCTAAGTCGCTCAACGCGGCGCTTGCCGTCCTGTTGCTGCTCGCCCCGGCGTGGCTTTTCGCCGCGCCGCGGGTGATTACGCTCTCTCCTGCCAATACTGAACTGGCGTTTGCCGCCGGCATTACGCCGGTTGGCGTCAGCAGCTATTCCGATTATCCCCCCGAAGCCGCAAAAATAGAGCAGGTTTCCAGCTGGCAAGGGATGAATCTGGAACGCATCGTCGCCCTCAAGCCCGACATGGTGCTGGCGTGGCGCGGCGGCAACGCTGAACGTCAGGTGAATCAGCTAAGCTCGCTCGGGATAAAAGTCATCTGGGTCGAAACGGCGACCATTGAAGACATTATCGCAACGCTTCGCCAACTGGCGCAGTGGAGCCCGCAGCCGGAAAAGGCGCGGCAGGCGGCGCAGAAAATGCAGGACGAGTACCAGACCTTAAAAGCCCGCTATGCGAGCGGGCCGAAAAAACGCGTTTTTTTACAGTTCGGCGCCAGCCCGCTCTTTACCACCAGAAAAGGATCGATTCAGGATCAGGTTCTGACCCTGTGCGGTGGAGAAAACATTTTTGCCGCCAGCCGGGTTCCCTGGCCGCAGGTGAGCCGTGAACAGGTACTGGCAAGGCAGCCTCAGGCCATTGTCATCGCCGGCGACGCCAGTCAACTTCCCGCCGTTGAGCGCTATTGGCAGAATCAGCTAAAAATTTCGTTTATTGCGCTACATGGCGACTGGTTTGAACGCGCGAGCCCACGTATTATCCTCGCCGCAAAACAACTCTGTACTGCGCTCGAGCAGATAAAATAACCACCTGCTAACCCAGGTGCTCAGAACCTATCCCACCAGGCGCAATTGTTGCAGCCAGTTTGGAGGACAGCGCGGAGCAACCGCAGCGTACACGCAGTACGTGAGGTTCGTAAGCGCTGACCAGGGTCAAACTGGCAAATGAAATAACCTGATGGGATAGACAATAAGTGGGAACTGACGATGCTTGTCTATTGGCTGGATATTATTGGCACCGCCGTGTTTGCCATCTCCGGCGTCCTGCTGGCTGGAAAGCTGCGCATGGACCCTTTCGGCGTGCTGGTATTAGGCGTGGTTACCGCGGTGGGCGGCGGGACCATTCGCGATATGGCCCTTGCTAACGGCCCGGTATTTTGGGTTAAAGATCCTACCGATCTGGTGGTGGCGATGGTTACCAGCATGTTCACTATCCTGCTGGTGCGCCAGCCGCGCCGGTTACCTAAATGGGTACTGCCAGTGCTGGACGCCGTTGGTCTGGCGGTGTTTGTCGGTATCGGCGTCAACAAAGCCTTTATTGCCCATAGCGGGCCCCTGGTGGCCGTCTGTATGGGCGTCGTCACCGGCGTCGGCGGGGGGATCATCCGCGATGTGCTGGCGCGCGAAATCCCGATGATACTGCGTACGGAAATCTACGCGACGGCCTGCATCGTTGGTGGCATCGTGCATGCGACGGCGTACTACACTTTTCAGGTTCCGTTAGAAAACGCGGCGATGATAGGTATGGTGGTCACGCTGGTCATCAGGCTGGCGGCAATCCGCTGGCATCTGAAGCTGCCAACTTTTGCGCTTGATGAGAATGGGCGGTAAGAAAAGCAAAACGGTAACCTTAACGTTACCGTTTTTAGCGTTGGCTCCCTCTCTCTGCGGGAGAGTTCAGGGGAGGCCGCGCTATCTTTAGACGCTGAACGAGGAGCCGCAGCCGCAGGTGCTTTTCGCATTCGGGTTGGTCACGATAAAACGTGAACCTTCCAGACCTTCGGTATAATCGACGGCGCCGCCGACCAGATACTGCAGGCTCATTGGGTCAACCACCAGGCCGACGCCCTGCTTCTCAATAGTCATATCGCCTTCGTTAACCTGATCGTCGAAGGTAAAACCGTACTGGAAACCGCTGCAGCCACCGCCGGTGATATATACGCGCAGTTTCAGGTTGGGATTGTCTTCATCAGCAATCAGGTCTTTTACTTTAATCGCTGCGGCTTCGGTAAACTCCAGCGGCAACGCTACGTCATCACTCATTTTATGCTCCCATTGATACTTCTGACCGGTTAAAGAATAACCCGACCTTTTGAGCCATTATCCAATACCCGAGTAAATCGTTCAAGTATTCTCCCCGCCGACCGGCTGCGCCTTGGCTTCCTGCTCCGCCTTTTGTTTTGCCAGGGTGCGCTGCAGGATTGTCGAGTATAAAGGCTTACCGCCGAGGAATTGTGCCAATAGTGTTGCGCCGAGACAGGTAATAATCATTGGCAAAATGAGCTGATAGTTATCGGTCATCTCCAGCACCAGAACGATGCCGGTCAACGGCGCGCGGACCGAGGCGGCGAGCAGCGCGCCCATCCCGGCGATGGCAAAAGTTCCTGCATCCAGATGATAGGCCGGAAACAGCGGCGTCGCCGCCATGCCAAACGCCGTCCCCAGCAGCGTCCCCAGCGCCAGCATCGGCGCAAAGATACCGCCGGGCGCGCCGGAAGAGAAGCAGAGCAGCGTGGTGATCACCCGCGCGATAAAAATAAACAGGAGCAGGCCAACGGAAAAATTGCCCGCCGCGGCGATAGGGATCAGGTTAAACCCGCCGCCGGACGCCGTTGGCTGAATCAGCCCCAGCACGCCGCAGCTGCCGCCGATCAGGCCGCCAATCAGCACCCACTTTTTGATATTGCCGCCGTGGATCCGCTGGAACATATCCTGGGTACGCAGCACCAGCGTATTAAACAGTGGGCCAATGCAGCCAAAAATCATCCCGAGGATCAAATACAACCACAGGGTGTTGACCGGCGCATTGCTGAGCTTACCGACCTCAATAACCGCTTTATCGCCGTTGAAGATACGGAAAACAATGGTGGCCATAATCACGCCGGTAAACACGGCTTTAATAGAGATCAGATTGTAGCGAAACTGCGGGCGCATCTCCTCAATGATAAACAGGATCCCGGCGAGCGGCGCGTTAAAGGCAGCGGAGAGCCCCGCCGCGGCGCCGGTCGCCAGCAGCGTATGGCGCGCTTCCGGACTGCGCATGCGGAACACGTCCACCACCATGCGCCCCAGATTGCCCCCGAGCTGGACCATCGGCCCTTCGCGTCCCAGCACCATTCCCGCGCCCAGCGTACCCATCCCGCCGATAAACTTCACCGGCAGCACGCGCCACCAGCGGACGGGACGCAGCTCTTCCAGCGCGCCTTCAATTTCCGGTATCCCGGAGCCGCCCGCTTCCGGCGCAAAACGCCGCACGAGGAAATAGCCCACCATCGCCAGCAAAGCGGAGAGAATAAAGGCCAGCGGCCACACCAGAAACCAGTGGTCAGCCACTTCTACCAGCGCGCCAATACGCAGGTTCTGCACCCAGTTGACGCTTTTCTCAAACGCGACGCCTACCAGCCCCGCCAGCGTTCCGACAACAGCGGCCATTAATAACACCGCCAGCGGCGTCTTATCACGCTGAATCAACCGACGCACGGCATCGCTGCGGCGAACGCGTACGAACTGATGTGCTGAAGAAGAGGGATTTTCTGCTTTCATGCCATTATCAATGATGAGTAATACAAATAGAAAGAAAGGCATTCTAGCCAACCGGACAAGCGCCGTCGTCAAAAAAATGCGCTGCGAGCCCATTGTTTCAATTGGGCAAAACTTTCATACCTAAATAATTCGAGTTGCAGGAAGGCGGCAAAAGAGTGAATCCCGATGAGCTTACTCTGGTAAGTGATTCGGGTGAACGAGCGCAGCCAACACACCTGCAACTTGAAGTATGACGGGTATATAACCTTCCTGGAATAACTTAGAATAACCGACAAAACATTTTTCACGAACCAGGACCCAGGCAATGAGCAAATCTGAAAATCTGTATAACGCTGCGCGTGAACTTATTCCCGGCGGCGTGAACTCTCCGGTACGTGCCTTTACCGGCGTCGGCGGTACGCCGCTGTTTATCGAGCGCGCCGACGGCGCTTACCTTTACGACGTTGATGGTAAAGCGTATATCGATTATGTCGGTTCCTGGGGCCCAATGGTGCTGGGTCACAACCACCCGGCCATCCGCAACGCGGTCATTGAAGCCGCCGAACGCGGTTTAAGCTTTGGCGCGCCAACCGAGATGGAAGTCAAAATGGCGGCGCTGGTTACCGAACTGGTCCCGACCATGGATATGGTTCGCATGGTGAACTCCGGTACCGAAGCGACCATGAGCGCCATTCGCCTGGCCCGTGGCTTCACCGGCCGTGACAAAATCATTAAGTTCGAAGGCTGCTACCACGGCCACGCCGACTGCCTGCTGGTGAAGGCCGGCTCAGGCGCGCTGACGCTCGGCCAACCGAATTCGCCGGGCGTGCCGGCGGACTTCGCTAAACACACCCTGACCTGTACCTATAACGATCTGTCCTCGGTTCGCGCCGCGTTCGAGCAGTACCCGCAGGATATCGCCTGCATCATCGTTGAGCCGGTGGCCGGTAATATGAACTGCATCCCGCCGCTGCCGGAGTTTCTGCCAGGCCTGCGCGCGCTGTGCGACGAATTCGGCGCGCTGCTGATTATCGATGAAGTGATGACCGGCTTCCGCGTGGCGCTGGCCGGCGCGCAGGATTACTACGGCGTGGTGCCGGATCTAACCTGCCTTGGCAAAATCATCGGCGGCGGTATGCCAGTAGGCGCATTCGGCGGCCGTCGGGAAGTGATGGATGCCCTCGCGCCGACCGGCCCGGTTTATCAGGCAGGCACCCTCTCCGGCAACCCCATCGCGATGGCGGCAGGTTTCGCCTGCTTAAGCGAAGTGGCGCAGCCCGGTGTGCACGAGACGCTAACCGAACTGACCAACCAGCTGGCTCAGGGTCTGCTGGACGCCGCTCGCGATGCCGGTATTCCGCTGGTGGTGAATAATGTTGGCGGCATGTTCGGCATTTTCTTTACCGACGCGCCAACCGTGACCTGCTACCAGGACGTGGTCAAATGCGACGTAGAGCGTTTCAAACGCTTCTTCCACCTGATGCTGGAAGAGGGCGTCTATCTGGCGCCGTCGGCGTTTGAAGCTGGATTTATGTCCATCGCCCACAGCGAAGAAGATATCGACAACACCGTTGCCGCCGCGCGTAACGCCTTCGCGAAGCTGTAACTCTGATTGCCGGGGCTGCTCAGCCCCGGCAATGCCTCTCCGAAGTGCTGTACTCTTTGAAAATCAATAAGCGGCTTATAACATCGCGACACCCGCCGGGCATCGCGATGCGGAAAAGCTACCGGCTCTGTTTTCTTAATAGATAGATAAAGTACGGCGCACCAATAAAAGTCGACAACAAGCCCGCCGGGATCTGGTACGGGAACAGCATCATTCGGCCGCACCAGTCGGCGAATACCAGCAGCACTCCGCCAATCAGGCCAGAGATCACCATATGCGGTATCGTACGCCGGAAGCCCATCATACGCGCAATATGCGGCGCCATTAGCCCCACGAAACTGAGCGGACCAATCGTCAGCGTCGCGGTCGCGGTCAAACATGCCGCCAGCAGCAGTAGCCCGATGCGTGACGGCGTCAGCGCCATACCGACCGCCCTCGCCGCCTCGCCGCCCAGCGGCAGAATCGTCAGCCAGCGGCGGCAAAGCGGGGCCAGCGCCAGCAGGATCAGCATCATCACGCCGCTGCGCACCACCAGCTCCGGCGTCGCACTGTAGGTGGAGCCGGAAATCCATGTCAGGATCTGCGCCATTCGCGGATCGCCGCTGGCCTGCAGCATCATCAGCAGCATGGTAAACGCGGTGCTCAGCGCCATCCCCGCCAGCAGCATACGGTGCGGCGAAAATCCGCCGCGCCCGGCGGCAATCAGAATGACCAGCAGCGTCGCCGCCGCACCGAGGCTACCGGCGGGCAGCAGCCAGCCAAAGGCATTTCCCGGCACCAAGAACAGCATCAGCACCACGCCGAACGCCGCGCCCGAGCTGATGCCGAGCACTTCCGGACTGGCCATTGGATTTCCGGTTAAGCGTTGGATAATGCAGCCCGCTACCGCCAGCATCACGCCAGCGAACAGCGCCGCCAGAATGCGCGGCCAGCGCCAGGGCATCAGCTGATCCAGTAACGTACCGCTGGCCCAGTGCCAGCCCTGCGCATCGCGGCCGAAAGCCAGCGACGCGACGATGGCCAGCAGCAGAATAGCCAGCCCGCCCAGCGCGAACCACAGCACATGTTGGCGTTCAGCCAGCACTTTATCGCCACCGTTCATCACCGGCGCGCTAATGCTGCGCAGGCGCGGCAGCAGCCATAACAGCAGCGGCGCGCCAATCAGCGCGGTCACCGAACCGGTGGAGACCTCCATCCACACCCGGGCCAGCCACAGGATGAGCTGATCGGAGAGCCACAGCAGCAGCGCGCCAATCAGGGCCGCCAGCAGCAGGCGCGATAGCAGTCGGCGAGCGCCCAGCATCTTCGCCAGCAGCGGCGCGAACAGACCGATAAAACCAATAATCCCCACCGCATTCACCAACAGGGCGCTGATGATAATCGCCAGGGTCAATGCCCCCAGCCGCGCCAGCGAGAGCGCCAGACCTAGGTTGCGCGCCACGCCGTCGTCCAGCCCCATCAGGGTCAGCGGACGCAGCAGCAGGAGGGTTAGCATCGCTCCGCCCAGCAACTGCGGCCACAGCCGCTGCACCACGCTCCAGTCGGTCTGCGTCAGGGTGCCGGTACTCCACAGGAACATACTTTGCAGCTGGTCATGATGGAAGATCGCCATCAGTTGATTAAGCGCGCCGCAGTAGAGACTCACCACCAATCCTGCCAGAATCAACGTCACCGGCGAGAGGCGTTTGCCCCACGAAACGCCAAATACCAGCGCGCCGACAATGCATGCTCCGGCCAGCGCGGCAAACTGCGACGCCAGCACGCCAGGGATTGCCCACAGCGTGGTCACCGTCATGCCTAACTGCGCCCCGGTCGCCACGCCGAGCGTCGTCGGCTCCGCCAGCGGGTTACGCAGCACCTGCTGGAACAGCACGCCCACCAGCCCCAGCCCGGCGCCGACCAGCAGCGATATCGCCAGCCGCGGCAGCAGGCTGTAGTGGAACAGCATCTGGGCAATATTATCGATATTCGGCTGCCAGAGCGCCTGTCCCCACTCGCTTCGCGGCAGCGCCACGTTGAGGTTGAACAGCGTTAGCGCCGAAGCCACGCTAAGGAGAATTAAGAGCAGTAATGCCGCCAATGGCGAAATTCGCGATCTCACGCCGGGCCTCCCTGAGCATCGGCCAGCACGCGGGCAAAATGCATCGCCGATAGCGTCGCGCCATAGAACCATACCGCCGGGACACGCTGAAAACGCCCTTCGCGAATGAACGGCATAGCCCGCCACAGCGGCGTCGCCATAAGCTGCGCCATCTCTCGCGCATTGCCGTGGTCGAAGCAGATAACGTCAGCGTCTTTATATGCCGCCAGCCGGTCAATACCCACAGTGACGCTGCCCCAGAAGGTGGTTTCCCCCTGCCAGGCATTGTTGATGGCAAAACGGTCGAGCACTTCCTGGAACAGGCTGTTTTGCGCAAAAACCAGCACGTGCCGGGTATCAAGCAGAGTGATCATCAGCAGCGGACGATCGCCGCGCCGGGCAAAGCGCGGGCGCAGACTCTCCATCAGCGCGTCAAACTCAGCCAGATGACGTTTCGCTTGCTGCTGCTTACCGATCAGTTCAGCCATTTCGCTCAGCGACTGCTGAGCCATCGTCAGCGGGCGCTTACCGTCGCTGAAGGTAAATCCTCGCCCGGGCGCAATACGCGCCAGCTTTTCCGCCGAAGGTCCATACCCCGCCGACCAGACCAGAAACGATGGCTTCATCTGGGTCAGCAGCTCCAGATTGGGCTCTGTGCGCAGCCCGACGTCAATCACCGAGTCAGGTAGCGCCGGTTCATTGACCCACAGCCGGTAGTTAGGGATATCGGCAACGCCGTAGGGCGTGACGCCCAGCGCCAGCAGCAGCTCTACCGGCAGCCATTCGAGCGCGACAATACGCTGCGGATCCACTTCCGCCGCCCGCGCGCCGCGCATCTGCCATAGCAGGGGCGACAGCGCCATCGCGGTCAGCAGGCGCCGCCGCGTGATGAATGTGAGGTTTTCCATCAATAGACAAAACTTACCGGCGCTGCGCCAGCCGGATGCGGCAGGATCCCCATCGGGATGCCGTAAATTTGTTCCAGGGTTTCGCTGCGCATCAGCGCCTCGGGCGTTCCCTGAGCGATCATCTCACCGCCGCGCAGCGCAACCAGATAGTCACAGTAGCGCGCAGCCATATTGATATCATGCAGTACGGCGATCACCGTCAGCCCGCGCTGCTGGCTGAGGCGATGAACCAGCGCCAGCACATCCACCTGATGGGCGATATCCAGCGCCGAGGTCGGTTCATCAAGCAGCAGGCAGCGGCTATCCTGGGCCACCAGCATGGCAATCCACGCGCGCTGGCGTTCACCGCCGGAGAGGCTGTCCACCAGCCGGTGGGCCAGCGGTTTTAGCCCGACCAGCGCTATCGCCTCTTCCACTTTCTCCCGATCCGCCGCGCCAAAACGCCCTAGCGCCCCGTGCCACGGGTAGCGACCGATCGCCACCAGCTCACGCACCGTCATGCCTTCCGCCGGCGGCAGCTGCTGCGGCAGATAGGCGACTTTGCGGGCAAACGCTTTGCTGCCCCAGCTGTCGAGCGGCTGGCCGTCGAGCAAAATATCCCCGTCCGACGGCGGCTGATGGCGGCCAAGCATTTTCAGCAGCGTTGATTTACCGGAGCCGTTATGGCCAATCAGGCCGGTGACTTTTCCCGCCGGGAAGGTTAACGACAGAGGATGCAGCAGCGTTCGGCCGGGCACGCGGAAGGTCACGCGGTCCAGTGAAAACGTCGTATCGGAGTGCGGAATGTTTTCCTGCATAACGGAACCTGGTCAGAGGCGCGGCGAACCGCGCCCGTTAAGTGGTTAGAAACGGAAAGTCGCGGTCGCCACAACCTGGCGCTCAGCGCCCCAGAAGCAGCCATAAGTATTAAAGCAGCTTGCCACATACTCTCGGTCAAACAAGTTGTTCACGTGAAGCGCCACGTTAGAACCCGCCATACCCACGCGGGCCAGGTCATAACGGACTAATGCATCAACAACCGTGTAGCTACCCACCTTAAAGGAGTTCGCTGGATCACCATAGCTGGAGCCAGTGAAACGTGCGCCAGTACCCAATGTCAGTCCAGACAGAGGACCGTTAAATAAGGTGTAGTCCCCCCACAGGGATGCCATATGTTTTGGCACCTGTGCCGGCGTGTTACCTTTGTAGGAGGTATCCGTAGTGTATTGCGCATCGGTATAGGTATAAGAACCGACAACGTTGACACTAGCTGAAAGCGCAGCTTTGGCTTCAATCTCCACGCCGCGCGAACGAATTTCACCACCTTCAACCGAGAAAAGCGAACCTGCAGGATCGGCCATCAGGTTATTGGTTTTGGTCAACTGATAGAGGGCACCGGTAATCACGATAGGACGATCGTTGGGTACGTATTTCACACCAGCTTCGTACTGTTTACCTTTAGACGGAGCAAAAACATTACCGCTTGCGCCGGTCTGCGAGGCTGGCTCAAACGATTCGCTATAACTGAAATAAGGCGTTATACCGTTATCGAACAGGTAGTTAACACCACCGCGCCAGGTAAATTGTTTATCATTTCTGGAGCTCTGCGTAGCGGAAACACGGTTCAACGAATCCTGCTTCGCCCAGTCGTAACGGCCACCCAGAGTAACCAGCACTTTATCCCACTGCGCCTGGTCCTGTACGTAAAGACCCGTCTGTTTCTGTTTATTCAGCACTTGATAAGCACCTGATGGCCCTGGGTGCGAACCAAAATCAAAATCGCTGCGATCGAGATTATAGATATCGGATGGCGTCACTGAACCCGCATAGCCAAACCAGGAATCGATATCGTTACGCATCCGCATGAAATCGACGCCAGTCAGCAGAACGTGATCTACTGAACCGGTTGCGAACTTGCTTTGCAATTGGGTATCGACAGAGAAATTCTGTAATTTTTCATTATCAATAACGTACTGCCGGGTCAGCGTATGGCCCCATTGTGACTGAGGAACACTGGCGCAAGGGCTGGTGGTTGGGTTGCTCGAATAAAGTGGGTCAGAACACATGCCATAGCCGTAGACACTGTTCTGCGAAACTTTATTTTGCGCGTAACGCAGGTTCTGGCGCACCGTAAAGGTATCGTTGAATTCGTGGTCAAAGCTATAGCCAACCATTTTCTCATTACGTGAGTAAGTATTGTTGTTGGCGCCTTCGTTGAAGTCGGTTGGGAGACGATTACCGTTCGGTAACGGTGACACCGTTCCCTCTTTCGGCAACCACCCGTAGTAACCAGTCTCCGGCTCATTCTGAAAGTAGGAGAGAAACGTAAAGTTAGTTTTGTCATCCGGGCGCCAGCTAAAAGCGGGTGCAATCGCGTAACGTTGCTCCTCAGCGCCCTTCTGCTGTGCATTAGCGGAGCGCGCCAGACCAGTCAGGCGATAAGAATAAACGCCGTCCTCGTCAATCGCATCGCTGAAGTCAAAACCGGTCTGCCATAGATTATCGGTGCCCATTTTAAACTGGACTTCTTTTAGCGGCTCCGTTGTAGGACGTTTGCTGACCATATTCAGCAAACCACCCGGACTGCTCTTTCCGTAAAGTACGGAAATCGGACCGCGCATGACTTCCGCACGCTCCAGCATATAGGGATCAATCACCGCATCATTATAGAAGTTACCCTGCATTTTCAGGCCATTCAGAAAGTTATTCTGGCTTTGGCCATCAGCAGCGAAACCGCGGATGATCAGATAGTCATAAGTATTAGAGGCACCACGCGTTCCCACGGCAACACCAGGCGTATAGCTCAGTGCTTCTTTAACGGACTTCGGTTGATGTAGCGCCATCTCCTCAGCGGTCACCACGGAAATAGACTGTGGCACCTTTTGAATAGGCGTATCTGTTTTGGTTCCGGTGGCCGATTGTCGCGCCGCGATGGTCGCTGCCGGTCCCCAGGCGCTCTCCTGCGGGGCCGGAGCGGCAGTAACGGTAATGGTTTCTTCTTTCGGTTCAACTGCCGCCTGTGCATAAACAGACATGCCGCTAACCGCCGTGGCTACTACAGCTGCGAGTTTACGCAGCGAGTGATTTGGCTGAGCAGTTTTAAGACGCGCCATGGGTATATCTCTAATAGAAGTGAATGATAACGTAAACGAGAATTATTATTATAACGGCTGACATAATAGGCGAAACGATCGCGGCAAGGCAAGAAATATGCCCCTGACGAAATATCAAAGGATGAATAAATAACCAGACGGTAAGTGTGGAGTTAAGCGGGTGTTAATTAATTTATCGATATAAAAAGGCCCCCTAATACTGAGGTATTAGGGGGCCTTTATTTCAGCATCCATTTAAGCGACGAAACGTCGGCTTGAAGGATGAAGCGGATCGTTAATTACTGCCGAACATATCCTTAATCCAGCCCGCGACGCCATCGCTCTTCTCCTGCTTCGGCGGTTGCTGCTGCTGGTTTTGCTGCGGCTGCTGCTGCCCGGACTGATTAAACGGGTTATTCGCCTGTTGCTGTTCAAGCTGCTGCTGTTGGATCTGTTCGCCCTGGCGGCACAGCGCGTCCGGCGTGGTCGTCCATACCGGCAGCGAACGCATGCCGCCGCTGCAGACAAAGTTACCGCTGCCATCGACACCCATATCCACCACATCTTCCGGCGGCGTCAGCACCAGCGGGGTCGGGGTCTGGTTTGCCAGATAGCGTTGATAAATCGACATCGCGCCGCTGGCGCCGTACAGCTTGGTCGGCTGGTTATTATCGCGACCCACCCAGGTAATGGTCACCTGACCGCCGTCAATACCGGCAAACCAGGTATCAACGTTGTTGTTGGTGGTCCCGGTTTTACCCGCCAGATGCAGACCCGGATACTTCGCGCCCAGCTGGCGACCGGTACCGCGCTGCACAACCTGCTGCATGGTCCATAGCGTCATGTAAGCCGCCTGGGCCGGCACCGCGCGCTCCGCCTGCGGATAGCTCTGATAGAGCACGGTACCATCTTCGGCGATAACGGACCGCAGCGCTGACAGCGGCGCGCGGTTGCCCCCGCTGGCGATGGTCTGGAACGCCTGCGCCACTTCAATCGGCGTCAGGTTCAACGCCCCCAGCAGCATCGACGGAACCGCGTTCAGCTGATTCTTCGGCGCGCCCAGTTTAGTCCAGGTATCGACCACCGCCGGCAAGCCCAGCGCCATCCCGAGGTTCACCGTCGGCACGTTCATTGAACGCGTTAGCGCGTCGACCAGCATCACTTTACCGCTATCGCTGTAGCGACGGTCGTCGTTCTGCGGCGACCATGTCTGGCCGTTAGACAGACGAATCGAGATTGGCGCATCGGCAATCCAGGTATTGAGACGATACTGGTTCGGCTGGCTCAGCGCGGTCAGATAGGTCGCCGGTTTTGCCAGTGAACCAATCGAACGGCGCGCCTGCATTGCGCGGTTATAGCCGGCAAACTGCGGCTCCGCCCCGCCGACCATTGCCCGCACCTCGCCGGTGAAGCGGTCGACAACCACCATCGCGGTTTCCAGATCCGGCAGCTTACGCTGTTTCTTCAGCGCCGGAATACCTTCCGTCGCCGCCTTTTCCGCCGCATCCTGCGCGACTGAGTCGAAGGTGGTGAAGATCTTCACGCCAGAGAGATCTTTCACTTTGTCGCCCAGTTTCGCCTGCAGCTCCTGGCGCACCATCTGCATAAACGCCGGCTGCGGAGAGATAACCCCGCCGCGCGGCTGTACGCCCAGCGGACGCGCGCTCAGCATGTCATACAGCTCCTGATCGATAACCTGCTGCTGCTGCAGCAGACGCAGCACAAGGTTGCGTCGCTCCAGCGCCAGTTTCGGGTTACGCCATGGGTTGTAGACCGACGCGCCTTTTACCATCCCCACCAGCAGCGCCTGCTGATCGAGGCTCAGCTCTTCCACCGGACGGCCAAA
This sequence comes from Klebsiella sp. BDA134-6, assembly GCF_015601345.1. Taxonomy (NCBI): domain Bacteria; kingdom Pseudomonadati; phylum Pseudomonadota; class Gammaproteobacteria; order Enterobacterales; family Enterobacteriaceae; genus Klebsiella; species Klebsiella sp. BDA134-6. Next base: position 1,039,623 of record NZ_CP064784.1, on the reverse strand, counting down.
GTAATAGAGGCTCGCCAGCGGGAAGCCGCGGATCTCGTTATCGCCGCTCTGACCGAGGTACACTTCGTTCATATACAGCTCAAGGATACGATCCTTGCTGTAGCGGGCATCAACGATCAGCGCCATATAGGCTTCGTTAGCCTTACGCCAGTAAGAACGTTCGCTGGAGAGGAACAGGTTCTTCACCAGCTGCTGGGTCAGCGTACTCGCCCCCTGCACCGTACGCCCGGCGGTCAGGTTCGCCAGCACCGCGCGGCCAATCGAGTAGAGACTGATGCCGTCGTGTTCGTAGAAATGGCGGTCTTCCGTCGCCAGCAGGGTATCAACCAGCAGATCCGGGAAGCCGTTGCGCTTAACAAACAGACGCTGTTCGCCGTTGGCCGATTGCAGCATGGTGATCAGGCGCGGATCGAGACGGAAGAAACCGAACTGGCGGTTATTATCCATATTCTCGATGGTGTCCAGGCGATCGCCGTTGAAGGTCAGACGCGCGCGCACCTGCCCTTCTTTACTGTCCGGGAAATCGAACGGACGGCGAATCATCTCGATACTGTTGGCCTGTACCGTATATTCGCCCGGGCGCGTCATCGCGCTCACCTGGCGATACTGCGTGGCGTTAAGCAGGCGCACCATTTCGTTTTTGCTGATCTGCATATCCGGCTCAAGGTTGACCATCCGGCCATAGACCGCGGCGGGCAGATCCCAGACTTTACCATCAATGCGGCTACGGATTTTCTGATCGAGGTAGACGCCATAGGCGGCAATCAACACCGCGCAGACAACCCCAATCTTAATCAGCAGCCATAGCCAGGCGCGTTTACGACGAGGGGGTTTACCGCCTTTGCCTTTTCCTTTCCGCGGCATCGGTTTTTCATCCTCATAGTCATCATCGTAATCGTCATCGTAGTCCTCTTCCCGAACCCGACGACGAGTTACCTTTTGTTTTGCCGGGCGCGAGGGTCTCCCCTTCCGTCCGATCGGCTCGCGGTCATCTCCCGCCATGCTTTTTCTCCGCAACTTACAGGCGTAAAGGCCTGATTCTCAATGTTTCCCCGATTGGGGGAAAGAAGAAATCTCTCAAATTGACGCCCGACCGTTTTGGCTTTCAGGCGACCATTTATGAACTGCGCGACGCGTTATCATGTCGCTCGCATGATTTTCACTTTAAAAATTCACCATACAAATCATATTGTTACCGGCTTCATCGACAGAATAGTTCGGGACACGGTACTTGTTGTCCAGGCGATACAGGATAGCACTAAACCGCGACATTCTTAACCAGCATTTTACATGCTCATCAGGTAACAAAAGGGAAATTATTATGTTTTTTAACAACATAAACATGTCCGTCCGTATCCTTCTACATGCCGCCAAAAGAAAGCGGAACGGCAACGCCGGAAAATAGTATTTCCGCCAGCAAAAAGGAATAACGCAGATGAAAGAAAAGGAATTTAAAAGCGCACAATGATAAAAACGAGAGCCGCTTAACATTTATACCCGTCATACTTCAAGTTGCTTATGTGTTGGCTACGCTCATTCCCCCAGTCACATAGTTATCTATGCTCCTGGGGACTCACTCCCTTGCCGCCTTTAAGCAACACGAATTATTTAGGGTATATAATTTGGCAGATTTTCTGATGACTACGGATAAATATTTGTTAAACTGTCAGCCAATTAATTTTTCCGATTAATATATTATGCGCAACTTTATTCTATTTCCGCTGATGGCGGTCGTCCTGCTCTCAGGTTGTCAGCAAAATCGCCCGACAACCCTCAGTCCTGCCGTGAGCGGTCAGGCCCAGCTAGAGCAGCTTGCCTCCGTCGCTGCCGGGGCGCGCTATCTGAAGAATAAGTGCAACCGCAGCGATCTTCCCGCCGATGAAGCGATTAACCGTGCGGCAATAAACGTGGGTAAAAAGCGCGGATGGGCGAATATTGACGCTAATCTTTTAAGCCAACGCAGCACGCAGCTATATCAACAACTCCAGCAGGACAGTACCCCGGAAGCGACAAAATGCAGCCAGTTTAATCGCCAGCTGGCGCCCTTTATTGATAGCCTGCGCGGCAATAAATAGCGCTTATTTTAATTCCGCTCGCGCAATTTTTATTCCGCCTGCGGACTCTCCTCAATCTTCCCACCCGGCCAGTCATCCAGCGCCGCGAGGGTAAATGTTTTACCGTTGAAGCTAAATACGGTGAGATCCTGCTGAATCTGCTCAATAACCAGGTTTGCCAGCGGTGAATCGCCCTCCCTCCAGGATTGTCCGTTTAATACAATGCTGCGTTTCTCCGCCAGCGAGGCGTAGACGTGCGCGCTGTAGCGCAGAGGCGGCAGGTTATCTTCATCTATCGCTATTTCCGGTTCAGCCTCAATTTCGGGCTCGGCGTTAACCGGCGTCACGGCAGCTTTGACCGCAGGTTGATTCAGCGGAACTAACGCCGCATGGGCTACCGGCGGCCTCATCGACTGCGGCTCGGGTTTGTTCCGCCACTGCTCGCCGCCGAACCATCCGAGCGCAATCAGCAGCGCGGCGTACAGCGGTACGGTCACGTAGGGGATCTGCACCATTCTTCCCACCGCCGCCGGGGGCTCAGACTGCGGGTACGGCTCTTGCGGGCGAATAAGCACGGGTTTCTCCTTAATCAAGACACACCATCCCGGCCCGGGGTTTTGGCCCCGCGGGCCGGGAGGTTATGGTTTTACTTACTGCTTACCGGCAGCCCGGCGCCCTGGCCATCGCCCTGCGGCAGCTCCAGCACCGCAACGGACCAGGCCGGCAGGGTGACGGTGCCGTCAGCGGCAATCTGCACGCCGTTTGCCAGCGAATTTTCGCCCACCGCCTGCTGGATCGCGCTCAGCTGCAGCGTTTCACCGGCAAACTCATTCAGCGTGCGGCTTTCCGGCGCGGCGTTAATCGCCACTACCAGGCCGTCAAGGCGGCTATCCAGGCTGGCGCCCGCTTTCATCCCGTCATCCACGGTCATCACCAGCAGACCGGCCTGCTGGTCTGAACCGGTATTACGGAAATCAACGCGCTTCATTACCGCGCTGCCGTCGCCTAAGGTAAACAACGGCGAGGATTTCCGCAGCTCGGTCAGTTCCTGGTAGAACGCGGTCATCTGCTTCAGCTCCGCTTCGCCCGGAGTGGCAACCATCTCTTTGACGCGAGTAATTACGTCATAGTTGCTGCCGTCATCGCTGATGCGCGGCATGCCAACGTTGTAGTTATTATCCTGCAGGGAATAATCCACGCGGTTGAACCAGTCACCGGAATCGTAGGAGTCGCGGGTAAAGGATTTCGAACGCAGCAGTTCCGAGCCCTGCTGATCGAACGCGATCCCCTGCCCCAGCATCACCGTCGCCAACGAAACGGCCTGCATGCGAACGCGGGTCGCCAGGTCGGCTTCCTGGGACGCTTTATAGCTAATCATGTCCCACAGCGTCTGGTTGTCGTGCTTCGAAACATAGTTGACGACTTCCGTCGGGTCTGCGGCGTAGCCGCCAGGCGCGCCGTTATAGTCAATTTCGCTGCCTTTCTTCGCCGCGCCGTCTTTGTCGATCATCACAAAATCAGCGAGGTTACCGGCCATCCCCAGACGGGTCAGATCGGCCAGATGGCGGACCTGGTCATCACTCAGGCTGGCGAGTTCGTTTGGCAACACGCCCGCGCCGCTGCCGACGCCCTGGTTCTGACGCAGCGCATCGCCGGAATCGAACGGGCCGCCGCCGCGCACGGAATCGCGCAGGCGATCGGAGAACGTGCCGATGCCGGTACCTTTCAGGTTAATCTGCGAGGCGATTTCAAAACGATCGCTCTGGTTAGAGTCCCAGCCTTCGCCGAAGAAGTAGATATCCGGGTTCAGGGCCTTAATGCGCTCCCACGCTGACAGAATTTGCGCTTTCGGGTGATAGCCCATCAGATCGAAGCGGAAACCATCGATTTTGTAGTCCGTGGTCCACACCGCCAGCGAGTCGGCGATCAGCTTGGCAAACATCCGATGCTCCGGCGCGGAGTCGGAACAGCAGGTGGCGGATTCGACGCTGCCGGTGGTTTCATTCAGACGCTGATAGTACCAGGGCACGATCTTATCCAGCACCGACGTGCGGTCGGTCGGGCCCGCGGCGTTGGTGTGGTTGTAGACCACGTCCATAATGACGTTCATCCCCAGATCCTGCTTGATCGCCTGAATCATGGTGCGGAACTCTTTAATGCGCGCCGTGCCTTCCGGATCGGTCGCGTAGGATCCTTCAGGAACCGTATAGTGGAACGGATCGTAGCCCCAGTTATAGGAGTCGGTCTGCGCCACCAGCGTATTCAGCGCCTGCACCTGCGGATTATCCTGGCTATCGCTCTGCTTAAGCTGATTCAGTACCTCTTCCACCGTGGAGCCGCTGTCGCAGTATCCGGCGAACTCGCTGCTTTTCACCGCGCTGTTCACTTCGCACAGGCGGCTGAACGGTTGCTGAATATCGGCGACTTTGTCGCTGAACTCGTTCACCGTCGCCAGATCGAAGACCGGTAGCAGCTCAACGTGCGTGACGCCTGAAGCGGAGAGCTTCTTCAGATGCTGCACCATATTGCTGTCGCCGGCGGTCAGCGCAAGGTATTTTCCGCGCAGTTCGGCCGGAACGGTCTGGTCCCACGCAGAGAGATCGCGAATATGCGATTCATGGATCGTCATCTTCGCTAAATCCGCTTTCGTCTTCTGGGCATGCGGCATCGTCAGGCTGTCCCAGCCGTCAGGCTTCAGCGCGCTGTCGTTGAGATCGACAACCTGGCTGTACTCCGAGTTGGTCGACAGGCTATGCGCATACGGGTCGGTGACTTCGTACTGTTCAACCTTGCGCGACTGCGGGTGATAAACCGTCATCGCATAGCGGTAGAACGCGCCTTTCAGATCGCTACCGCCCTGCCATGACCACGCGCCGGAAGCGCTGTCGCGGGTCATCGGATGGCTGCCAATCACTTTTTTGTCCGCGCTGTAGACCACCACATCCACCTGCTGAGCGGTCGGCGCCCAGACGCGGAAGGTGACGCCGCCGTCGGTCAACTGCGCGCCGTAGCTCAGCGCTTCCGCCGCTTCGGCATAGGTGTCATCCAGGACGCCCGCCGTCTGCACCTGTGTGGCGGAAATCAGGATCCCGTCCTCTGCGGCGGCAATGGCGACCGTTTCGCCCTGCAGCAGCTCGTCAACGTTCGCATTGTCCGGCAGCTTAAAAGCCGCATAACTGGAAAGGTGCGGGAAGCGCATGCTGACCTGCTGGCTGACGGTAGTCGGCGTCAGTTTCAGGTAACGGTCGGTAAATTTGCCTTCGCCATCCGCCGCCACTTTACTGCTGTGGCTGTAGTAGAGGCGCACGATGGGCTTGTCCTGTCCGCCCGGCCACAGCAGCGTATTTTTATCGACCCAGTGGGCTTCGGCCAGCGCGACGCCAAAAGCGGCGCGGAAAGCGTCGGCGCGGGAGTCATAGACCGCGCTGTTACCGGCGATCACCGAAACCGTACGATCGGTGAAGTCGCCAAACGACACCCGCAGGTCGCTATCGATCAGCTTATCAGTGCCGTCGCGGACAATGACGTTGATACAGCCGCTCTCTTTGTTGAGCGGAATCACCCAGTACGGGCCATATTTATCGCTGCCGCTCGGCGTGGTGCTGACGTCATTCCAGTCCGCTACCGGCGCGCTCAGCGCGTCGCAGGTTTCGTTGTTCCATAAGTAGAGGTTTTTGCTGCTGTAGTCCGCCGCGCTACTGCTGGTGATGCCGGCAATATCCACCAGGTGGATGACCGCCTGGTTTTCTACTGCCGTGACCGCTTCGCCGGGCACCGCAACGTCAGGTAAACGTACAACGACATCCTGATTACCAGGGGTGTCGGGATTTCCAGAGGAAGAAGAAGAGGATCCGTTATCGCAGCCGCTAAGTAAAACCAGCGATCCCAGAACCAGGGCATTACGGGTATATCTGAGCATTCGATAGTCCCTTTAATACCCGTCATACTTCAAGTTGCATATGCGTTGGCTGCCTCGCTCACCCCAGTCACGTACTTAAGTACGCTCCTGGAGACTCACTGCGTTGCCGCCTTCCTGCAACTCGAATTATTTAGGGTATATGCTGATTAATTATATGAAGTGTTCTATGAACGAAATTAGTCAGAGTGCATTACAGCACCATGAAAAATGACGAGCATATCTTTAAAGCGTCGATAATTAGATATTCTTGCTCTCTTAGGTTCAATCATCCATTCACTCATCCTCCGGGGGCGTAGGCGGCCGGAGGAGTAAAAATAAAAAGGGAATGACGACCACAATAGCCAAACTCTTTATGATTCACCGCGACCTACGCAGATTCCCGCAATAAGCACGCTCAAAAATAAAAAATGCCCCACCCATATCGGTAGGGCGGTACCTTTTGTTGAGGGAAATAGAATGAGCAAAGGAATAAAAATGCATAATTCCGTGATGAGATTAACAATACCAAATAAAAAAATAATAAAATATGCGCCTCATATTGTGACCTCCATCATATTATTTTTTATCTGCCAGCAGCTCGCGCAATTAACCTGGAAAATAATTATCCCGGTAAACTTTATGGATAACGTATTGAGCTCTGCCGATATGACGGCACCCGCAGCCCCTACCCCGGAAACGGCGCTGCCGCGCTTTACGCTGTTTGGCCTTGCGGAGAAAACCCCCGCCTCCGCGCCCGGCGGCAACCTCGACCAGGCGCCCGTTTCGGCGCTCAAACTTCGCGTTACCGGACTGCTTGCCAGCACCGACCCGTCCCGCGCCATCGCCATAATGATGAAAGGAAATCAACAGGTTAGCCTCGTGATTGGCGATAATACGCCGGGCGGAGAGGCGAAAATTGTCGCTATTTTCCCTGACCGCCTGATTGTTAATTACCGCGGCAGAAACGAGGCTATCCCGCTGTTTAACGACCCGCCCGCTGCCAGCAAAAATAGCGCCGCGCCGCCAGCCCGCCACTTGGCGCAGGAGCTCCGCGCGCAGCCGCAAAATATTCTTCATTACCTTAATATTTCGCCAGTCATGGTTAATGACAAGCTCAGCGGATATCGCCTGAACCCGGGCAAAGACCCAGCGCTATTTCGCCAGGCGGGTCTCCGGGAAAACGATCTGGCGATAGCCCTCAACGGTCTGGATTTACGCGATAAAGAGCAGGCTCGCCAGGTATTAGACCAGTTGCCGGAATTAACTGAAATAACCCTTACCGTTGAACGCGACGGCCAGAAAAACGATATTTATCTAGCCCTGAGGGATGAATAATTGATCATCGCCAACGTTATCCGCTCATTTTCCCTGACGCTGCTGATATTCGCCGCACTGTTATTCAGGCCAGCCGCGGCGGAAGAGTTTTCCGCGAGCTTCAAGGGCACCGACATTCAGGAATTTATCAATACGGTGAGTAAAAACCTGAATAAAACGGTCATTATCGATCCCAGCGTGCGCGGCACCATTACCGTACGCAGCTACGACATGCTTAATGAAGAGCAATATTATCAATTCTTCCTCAGCGTGCTCGATGTCTACGGCTTCGCGGTGATTAATATGAATAACGGCGTCCTGAAAGTGGTGCGTTCGAAGGACGCGAAAACCGCCGCGGTGCCGGTGGCGAGCGACGCTGCGCCGGGTATTGGCGATGAGGTCGTCACCCGCGTGGTGCCCCTGACCAACGTCGCCGCCCGCGATCTGGCGCCCCTGCTGCGCCAGCTTAACGACAACGCCGGCGCAGGCAGCGTGGTGCACTATGAACCCTCCAACGTCCTGCTGATGACCGGCCGTGCGGCGGTCATCAAACGGCTGCTAACCATCGTCGAACGCGTCGATAACGCCGGAGACCGAAGCGTAGTAACCGTTCCCCTCGCCTGGGCCTCCGCCGCCGATGTGGTCAAGCTGGTGACCGAACTCAACAAGGACACCAGCAAATCAGCGCTGCCCGGCTCGATGGTCGCCAACGTGGTGGCCGATGAACGCACCAACGCGGTACTGGTCAGCGGCGAGCCGAACTCCCGCCAGCGAATCATCGCCATGATTAAGCAGCTCGATCGCCAGCAGGCGACGCAGGGCAATACTAAAGTGATCTACCTGAAATACGCCAAAGCCTCCGACCTGGTCGAAGTGCTGACCGGCATCAGCAGCACGATGCAGAGCGAAAAGCAGGCCGCGAAGCCGGTGGCGGCGCTGGATAAAAATATCATTATCAAAGCGCATGGCCAGACTAACGCCCTGATCGTCACCGCCGCCCCGGACGTGATGAACGACCTTGAACGGGTAATCGCCCAGCTTGATATCCGCCGCCCGCAGGTGCTGGTCGAAGCGATTATCGCCGAAGTGCAGGACGCTGACGGTCTGAACCTCGGCATCCAGTGGGCCAATAAAAATGCCGGAATGACCCAGTTCACCAATAGCGGCCTGCCGATATCCACCGCCATCGCCGGGGCCAACCAGTACAACAAAGACGGCACCGTCAGCAGCTCGCTGGCCAGCGCCTTAAGCTCCTTCAACGGCATTGCCGCCGGCTTCTACCAGGGCAACTGGGCGATGCTATTAACCGCCCTCTCCAGCAGCACCAAGAACGACATTCTCGCCACGCCGAGCATCGTTACCCTCGACAACATGGAAGCCACCTTTAACGTCGGCCAGGAGGTCCCGGTACTCACCGGCTCGCAAACCACCTCCGGCGATAACATCTTCAATACCGTCGAGCGTAAAACCGTCGGCATCAAGCTGAAAGTGAAGCCGCAAATCAACGAAGGCGATTCAGTTCTGCTGGAGATTGAACAGGAGGTCTCCAGCGTGGCGGACGCCGCCTCCAGCACCAGTTCGGATCTCGGCGCGACCTTCAATACCCGCACGGTCAATAACGCAGTGCTGGTCGGCAGCGGCGAGACGGTGGTCGTCGGCGGCCTGCTGGATAAAAGCGTCTCCGACACCGCCGACAAGGTACCGCTGCTCGGCGATATTCCGGTCATTGGCGCGCTGTTCCGTTCCACCAGTAAAAAGGTCTCCAAGCGCAACCTGATGCTGTTTATCCGCCCGACGGTGATCCGCGACCGCGACGAGTACCGTCAGGCCTCATCCGGGCAGTACACCGCCTTTAATGACGCCCAGAGCAAACAGCGCGGCAAAGAGAACAATGACGCGATGCTGAATCAGGATCTGCTGGAGATCTACCCGCGCCAGGATACCGCCGTGTTCCGCCAGGTCAGCGCCGCTATCGACGCGTTCAATCTGGGAGGCAATCTATGACCCCCGCCGCTGAACGACGCCCGCTGCTCCCCTTCGGCTACGCCCGCGCGCACAACGTGATTCTCCTCAGCAACGGCGAAAGCTGCGAGGTTTTCTGCCTCGCCGCTACCGCGCCGCAGGCGCTGCTGGAAGTCCGCCGGGTCGCCGCGATGCCGTTTCGCCTCGAGCGGCTGGAAGAAGAGGCGTTCGAAAAGCTGCTGGTGCTGAGCTATCAGCGTGACTCCGCCGAGGCCCGACGCATGATGGCGGATATCGGCAACGAGCTGGACTTATACACCCTTGCCGAAGAGCTGCCGGACACCGACGACCTACTGGACAGCGAAGACGACGCGCCGATTATTCGCCTGATTAACGCCATGCTTACCGAGGCCATCAAAGAGAAAGCCTCGGATATTCATATCGAAACCTATGAGCGCCACCTGCAAATTCGCTTTCGCGTCGACGGCGTCCTGCGCGAAATCCTGCGCCCCCAGCGCCGCCTCGCCGCGCTGCTGATCTCGCGCATTAAGGTGATGGCGAGCCTGGATATCGCCGAAAAGCGCATTCCTCAGGATGGGCGCATGGCGCTGCGCATTGGCGGACGCGCCGTCGACGTGCGCGTCTCCACCCTGCCGTCGAGCTACGGCGAGCGCGTGGTGCTGCGTCTGCTCGATAAAAATAGCGTCAATCTCGACCTGTTGACCCTCGGGATGACTCCCGCCCTGCTGAAGCAGGTAGATGGGCTGATCGCCCGCCCGCACGGCATCGTGCTGGTGACCGGGCCGACCGGTTCGGGAAAAAGCACCACCCTCTACGCCGCGTTGAGCCGCCTCGACGCGCGGGAACGCAACATCATGACCATTGAAGACCCCATCGAATATGAGCTGGAGGGCATCGGTCAGACCCAGGTTAACGCGAAAGTCGATATGACCTTTGCCCGCGGGCTGCGCGCTATTTTGCGCCAGGACCCTGACGTGGTGCTGGTGGGCGAAATCCGCGATGGCGAGACGGCGCAAATCGCCGTACAGGCCTCGTTAACCGGCCATCTGGTGCTCTCGACGCTGCACACCAACAGCGCGCTGGGGGCCATCTCGCGCCTGCAGGACATGGGCGTGGAGCCTTTTCTGCTCTCCACCTCGCTGCTGGCGGTGATGTCGCAGCGGCTGGTGCGCCGACTCTGCCCGCACTGCCGCCAGCAGGAACCGGCAAACGCCGACGCCGCCCGCCAGATGGAGATCGCCCCCGGCACGGCGCTCTGGCAGCCCCGGGGCTGCGCCGAGTGCGGTTTTACCGGCTATCGCGGACGCACCGGCATCCACGAACTGCTGTTGGTGGACGATCGCGTACGCATGGCTATCCACCGCGGCGAAAATGAGGTGACGCTGATCCAACAGCTAGGGGCGGATTATATGACCCTACGCCGCGCCGGGCGGGAAAAGGCGCTGGCCGGGATCACCAGTTGGCAAGAGGTGCTAAGGGTCACCGAGCAGCCGATCGCGGAGGCTTCCTGAAATGACGCTGTTTCGTTACCAGGCCCTTGACGAACAGGGCAAACCCCGGCGCGGCGTCCAGCAGGCGGACTCCGCCCGCCACGCGCGCCAGCTATTGCGAGAAAAGGGCTGGCTGGCGCTTGACATCGACCCGGCAGCCGGCGGCGGCAGGCCATTGCGCTTTATCCGCCGCACCGGCGCCCGCGATCTCGCCCTCGTCACCCGCCAGTTGGCGACGCTGGTCGCCGCCGCCATCCCGCTGGAAAAAGCGCTCGACGCGGTGGCCCAGCAGAGTGAAAAACCGCAGTTGAAAACGCTGATCGCCGGCGTACGCGGCAAAGTGCTGGAAGGCCATTCGCTGGCGGAAGCGATGCGCGGCTACCCGAATTGCTTCGACGCGCTCTACTGCGCGATGGTCGCCGCCGGAGAAGCTTCAGGCCACCTCGACGGCGTGCTGAACCGGCTGGCGGACTACACTGAGCAGCGCCAGCAGCTTCGCGCCCGCCTGCTGCAGGCGATGATTTACCCCATCGTGCTGACCCTGGTGGCGGTCAGCGTGATTGTGATTCTGCTTTCAACGGTGGTGCCGAAGGTTGTCGATCAGTTTATCCACCTTAAGCAGGCGCTGCCGTTTTCCACCCGCCTGCTGATGGCGATGAGCGATATGCTGCGCGCCGCCGGGCCGTGGCTGCTGCTGGCCGCCATGCTCATCGCTCTGCTGCTGCGCTACCTGCTGCGGCAGCCGGCAAAGCGACTGGCCTGGCACCGGCTGCTGCTGCGCCTGCCGCTGATTGGCCGGGTCGCGCGCAGCGTTAACAGCGCCCGCTACGCCCGCACCCTGAGCATTCTCAACGCCAGCGCCGTTCCGCTGCTGCTGGCGATGCGCATCAGCGCGGAAGTGTTAAGCAACGCCTGGGCGAAGCGCCAGCTGGAAGCCGCCAGCGACGCGGTGCGCGAAGGCGTCAGCCTCCATCGCGCGCTCGAAATGACCCAGCTTTTCCCACCGATGATGCGCTACATGGTCGCCAGCGGCGAACGGAGCGGCGAGCTCAACGGCATGCTGGAGCGCGCGGCGGATAACCAGGACCGGGAGCTGAGCGCGCAAATTCAGTTGGCCCTCAGTCTGTTTGAACCTCTGCTGGTAGTGGCGATGGCCGGCATGGTGCTGTTTATCGTCCTCGCCATCCTGCAGCCGATACTGCAGCTCAATACTTTGATGAGTATGTAATTGTTCTAATGGAGAAAAATATGCAACGACAGCGCGGATTCACCTTACTGGAAATCATGGTGGTGATTGTTATCCTCGGCGTGCTCGCCAGCCTCGTGGTGCCCAACCTGATGGGCAACAAGGAAAAGGCCGACCGGCAAAAAGTGGTCAGCGATCTTGTGGCGCTCGAGGGCGCGCTGGACATGTATAAACTGGACAACAGCCGCTATCCCACCACCGAGCAGGGGCTGCAGGCGCTGGTCAGCGCGCCATCCGCCGAGCCGCACGCGCGCAACTATCCCGAAGGCGGCTATATTCGCCGTCTGCCGCAGGATCCCTGGGGCAGCGATTACCAGCTACTGAGCCCCGGCCAGCACGGACAGGTGGATATTTTCAGCCTTGGGCCGGACGGCGTGCCGGAGAGCAATGACGATATCGGCAACTGGACGATCGGGAAGAAATAGTGCGACAGCGCGGCTTTACGTTGCTGGAGATGATGCTCATTTTGCTGCTGATGGGGGTCAGCGCGGGCATGGTGCTGCTGGCCTTCCCCGCCTCGCGCGACGATAGCGCGGCGCAGACGCTGGCGCGCTTTGAAGCGCAGCTGCGCTTTGTCCAGCAGCGAGGGCTGCAAACCGGCCAGTTCTTTGGCGTCTCGGTGCACCCAGACCGCTGGCAGTTTCTGGTTCTGGAGGCCCGCGATGGCGCCGATCCGGCACCCGCCGACGACGGCTGGAGCGGCTATCGCTGGCTGCCGCTGCGCGCCGGACGCGTCGCCACTTCGGGCAGCAGCGCCGGGGGCAAGCTGAACCTCGCCTTTCCGCAGGGCGATGCCTGGACGCCGGGCGACAATCCCGATGTGCTGATCTTTCCCGGCGGGGAGATGACGCCGTTCCGGCTGACCATCGGCGAGGCGCCAGGTATCGCGTATAACGCCCGCGGCGAAAGCCTGCCCGCAGCGCAGGAGGCGCAATGAAAAAGCAGTCCGGTATGACGCTGATTGAAGTCATGGTCGCCCTGGTCGTCTTCGCTCTCGCCGGGCTGGCGGTGATGCAGGCCACGCTCCAGCAAACCCGCCAGTTGGGACGCATGGAGGAGAAAACCCTCGCTAGCTGGCTGGCGGACAATCAGCTGGTACAGCTCCGGTTGGAAAACCGCTGGCCAGCGCTGAGCTGGTCGGAAACCACGGTGCAGGCGGCAGGCGTCAGCTGGCATATTCGCTGGCAGGGGGTGGAGACCGACCTGCCTCAGCTGCGGGCTCTGGACGTCGAGGTCCGCCACGCCAAAAGCGATAAGACCGCGATCTCTTCGCTGCGCACCTACGTGACGTCGCCATGATCCGGCGCTCAAGCGGCTTTACCCTCGTCGAAATGCTGCTGGCGCTGGCCATTCTCGCCGCGCTCAGCGTCGCCGCGGTCACGGTGCTGCAAAACGTGATGCGCGCCGATACGCTCACCCGCGATAAGGGCGGGCGCATGCAGGCGTTACAGCAAACGTTCAGCCAGATGGCGGCGGACTTTAGCCAAATCATTCCCCGCCGCAGCCGCGACAGCGCGAGCCTGTTTTTTGCCGGGCGCTTTCAGCTCGGCAGCGACGACTGGGCGATCGCCTTTAGCCGCAACGGCTGGCCCAATCCTTTGGGGCTCCTGCCGCGTTCGGAAATTCAGAACGTCAGCTACCGCCTGCGCGACAGCCAGCTGGAACGTCTGAGCTACGAGCAGCAGGACCCGCTGCCCGGTAGCCAACCAACGGTGACTATTGTGCTGCGCGGCGTGCGGGCATTTGGCCTGCGTTTTTACGCCAGCGGCCGCTGGCAGGATGAATGGCTGCAGACGCAGACGCTGCCGCAGGGGCTGGAAGTCACCCTGACGCTGGAGCCGTACGGCGAGATCCGCCGACTGTTTCTGCTTACGCCGGGAGGAAGTCGATGAACAACCGCCAGCGCGGCGTCGCCCTGCTCATGGTGCTGCTGATCCTCGCCCTGATGATGGTGCTGGCGAGCGCCATGACCGAGCGCAGCGCGCGGATGTACCAGCAAACCGCCACCACCCTCGATAACCTGCAGGCCAAATGGTACGCGCTGGGGGCGGAAACCCTCGCGGCGGCTCTGCTGCAACGCGACGCGATCGACTCGCCGAACCAGACCCATCTGGCGCAGAACTGGGCCCAGCAGGGACGCCGCTTTACGGTCAATGACGGCGAGATCTACGCCACAATGACCGACGCTCAGGCCTGCTTCAACCTCAACGCCATTAACCAGCGTGGCGACGACGAAAGCGACGAAATACCTTACCCCGCACAGATCTTTACCCGACTCCTGGAGAACCTCGGCAGCGAGCCGCTGCGCGCCTTACAGCTGACCGCCGCCCTGCGCGACTGGGTCGATGACGATCGCCAGGCCCTACTGAACGGCGCGGAAGACGAAGTCTATATGGCGCAATCCCCCGGCTATCTGACCGGCAATCAGCCGCTGCAGGACGTCAGCGAGTTGCGTCTGCTGGCCGGGATGGACGCCGCGCTCTATCAGCGCCTGTTGCCATTTGTCTGCGCCCTTCCGGAGGATGCGCTGCAGGTGAACGTCAATACCCTGCAGCCCGCTCAGGCCGCGCTGCTGGCGGCGATCTTCCCCGCTGAACTCACCGTCTCTGAAGCCCGGCAGCTGCTGCAGGCTCGCGCGGCTACCGGCTGGAGCAGCGTCGCCGCCTTCCTGTCGCAACCGACATTACAAAAAATCGATACCGCCGCCGCACGTCCGTGGCTGGCGGTGCGCAGCGAGCGTTTTATCGCCACCTTTAGCGTGGTGATGGGCAGCGCCCGCTATCAGCAACGCAGCCTCTTGCAAAAGCAGGGGCGTACCTTCGGCGTCGTCCAACGGCGCTACGGAATCTATTGGGTAGCCGATGAATAACCACCATACCTCTTCCGCCGCCGTGCTGATTGTTCGCCTCAATCCTGATGCCGTGACGGCGATATGGCGGCTTGCCGCGCCAGGCGACGCGGCGCAGGCCGGAGAGTGGCATCCTGACGCTGGCGATCGGACGCTCAGCCTGCTGGCGCAGCGCCATCCGGCCTGGGTGCTGGTGCCCGCCAGCGACTGCGCATTTCATCGCGTCACTCTGCCCGCCGGGGCGCGCAGAAGACCGCAGCAGGCGCTGGGGTTTTTACTCGAAGAACAGCTGGCGACGGAGGTTGAGGAGAGCCACTTTGCCCTGCTCCACCAGCACAAAACCGACTGCGCCGTGGCGGTGGTCGGGCGGGAAAAGATGCGCGCCTGGCAGGCCTGGTGCGAGGGGCTCGGACTGAACGTGCTGGCCCTGACGCCGGATGTCCTTACCCTACCACACAGTCCCACCGCCTGGAGCGCCGTACGCTGCGGCGAGCAATGGCTGTTTCGCTGTGATTCGTGGGGCGGAATGGCGGTGGAAACCGTATGGCTCGACCCGTTGCTGACCCACTGGCAAGACCTCGCGCCCATCGCCTGCTACTCGCCGCCGCCGGATATCGCCGCGCCGTGGCAGCCTCTCCCGGCGCAGGATCTGCTGGCGCTGGCGGCGGCCAATCCCGATGCGCGCAGAATCTGCTTACGCCAGGGCGATTTTGCTGCTAAACGCCGCCGGCAGCCGACGCCACGACGCTGGCGCCCGGCAATCGCCGGGGCGCTGGCGCTACTGCTGCTGTGGAGCGGTAATCGCCTCCACGATCATCTCATGCTGGGACAGCAGGCCGACGCCGCCGTGCAGGCCAGCCGTGATTTTTACCGCCAGTGGTTCAAAACGGAAAAGAACGTCGTCAACCCGCGCCAGCAAATGCAGCAGCATCTGCGAGAGATGAAAAACGCGGGCGCCCGGCCAGCGCTTATCTCGCGGCTCGGCGCGCTGCAGCAAATCATCGACGACACGCCGGGCATCCGCCTGCGGACGCTGAGCTTTGATGCCGCGCGCAACGCGCTGCAGCTGGAGATATCCGCCGTTTCCTCGCAGGCCATGGAGCAGTTCAGCCAGCGGGCGCGGGCGGGGTTTCGCGTGCAGACCGGCGAGATGAAGCCGCGCGCCGACGGTATTGAAGGGCGCCTGACGCTGGAGGGGGACGATGCATAACCTGCTCACCTTATGGCAACAGCGTACGCGCCGCGAACGGCATCTGCTGCTGGGGATGGCCGTAGCGCTGCTCATCGGCCTGGTCTATTACACGTTATGGCAGCCGTGGCAAAACCGCGAGACGCAGTGGCGGCAAACGCTGGCCAGGGAGCAGGCCAGCCTGCAGTGGATGCGCCAGCAGACGCCCCTTCTCCGTCAGCTTAACCAGCGGAAACCTTCTGCCGCGCTGGAAGAACCCTCGACGGTGATTATGCGCGAAGCCGCCCGTCACGGCATCGCTATCGTTCGCCTGCAGCCGCAGGGCTCCCGCCTGAGCCTTACCGTACAGCCCGCCGATTTCCAGGCGCTGATGGCATGGCTGGACGCGCTGGGTCAGACGGGGATGACCACCGCCACCCTGGCGGTGACCGCCGTGGCGCAGCAGCCCGGTTGGGTGACGATTAATACGCTAGTGCTGGAGCGCAGCGATGAAAAATAGACTCACTATCGGCCTGCTGCTGGCGGCGATCTATCTCTTCTGGCTGCTGTTCAGCGCGCCGGCGCGTCTGCTGACTCTGGCGCTACCGGAAGGCGCGCGGCTCGTCGAACCAACAGGCACCCTGTGGAAGGGAGAAGCCCTTCAGGCCAGCTGGCGCGGCGTTGAATTAGCCTATTTACGCTGGGAATTTGGCTTCTCGTCCTGGCTTCCCGGCTGGCATATCCGTTTTAACGATCCCTCCGGTCTGCGCGGCCAGGTCTGGCTGCACGGTCTGAACGAATTCGTGGTGCGCGAGGGCCGACTCGAAGCTCCGGCCCGTTTAATCAGCCAGCGGTTAGCATCCGGCATACCGCTGGAGGCCCGCGGTCAGGTTGTGCTGACGCTGCCCGAGGCCCGCTTTAACGCCGGCGGTTGCCGACAGATGACCGCCAGCACCGTGCAGTGGCGGGACGCGGCGCTCAGCTCCCCCGCCGGGTCGCTCGAACTGGCCCAGGTCAACGGCAAATTAAGCTGTACCCCGGCGGGCGCGCTGGCTGTCGCCCTGACCCAGGACTCCCATCAGCTCAGCCTCACCGGACAGGGCGTTCTAACGCCCGACGGGCGCTATACGTTTAACGGTACGCTACAACCTCGTCAGGCGGCTCCGGCACTGCTGACGCTGCTGCTCGCGCAAAACGGCCGTAAAGATGAGCAGGGACGTATACCGTGGCGGTGGCAAGGAGAGTGGCTATCCGAGGAGAAAAAATAATGTTCGAAAACATCGCGTTATTACCCGAGTTCGCCGCGCAATACCCGTCAATCTGGGGCGGCTTTTTATTCCTGTCCGGACTGGCGTTCGGCAGCTTTTTTAACGTCGTTATCCATCGTTTACCGCTGATGATGGCGCACGCAGAGGGAATCAATCTCTGTTTTCCCGCGTCGTTCTGTCCGCAGTGCCGTGAGCCCATCGCCTGGCGGGACAATATCCCGCTGCTGAGCTTCCTGTTTCTTAAGGGACGTTCGCGCTGCTGCGGGGAACCCATCTCGCCTCGTTATCCTCTGATGGAGCTGGCGACCGGCGCGCTGTTTATGCTGGTCGGATACCTGATACCTCCGGGCATACCGCTGCTGGGCGGCTTGCTTCTGCTGTCGGTTCTACTGATTCTTGCTACCATCGACGCGCAAACGCAGCTGCTGCCGGACGGGTTGACGCTACCGCTGCTGTGGGCCGGTCTGCTGTTCAATCTTTCCGATACCTTCGCGCCGCTGGCGGAGGCGGTCATTGGCGCGATGGCCGGGTATTTGTCGCTGTGGTCGGTGTACTGGGTGTTCCGTCTGCTGACCGGTAAAGAGGCGCTGGGCTACGGCGATTTCAAGCTGCTGGCGGCGCTCGGCGCGTGGCTCGGCTGGCAGGCGCTGCCGCAGACGCTGCTGCTGGCTTCCGCCAGCGGCCTGGTCTGGACGCTGCTGCAGCGCCTGATAACCCGGCAGTCGTTCCAGCAGCCTTTGGCCTTCGGGCCCTGGCTGGCGCTGGCGGGCGGCGGCATCTTTTTGTGGAGCCAGGTATAAAATATCCCCTGCTCGCGCTGCGCTTAGCAGGGCTACGGGCGGTGCTGGTCCGGTAGCCCGTGTAAGGCGCTTACGCCGCAACCCGGAAACTCTCCGGTTACGAATACTTTTTGGTGCGCCGGGTCGGGGCGGTATTGGCCGGATCGTCCGGCCAGACATGCTTCGGATAGCGCCCTTTCATCTCTTTTTGCACTTCGCGGTAGCTCCCCTGCCAGAATGCGCCTAAATCGCGGGTGATCTGCAGCGGGCGCTGCGCCGGCGACAGCAGCTCCAGCACCAGCGGCACCCGCCCCTGAGCGATGGTCGGGGTCGTCGCCTCGCCAAACATCTCCTGCATCCGCACCGCCAGCGCCGGAGGATTATCATCGTGATAACGAATCGCGATGCGGCTACCGGTCGGTACCGTATAGTGCGTGGGCAGTTCGCTGTCCAGCTTCTGGCGCAGCGGCCACGGCAGCCAGTTTTGCAGCGCCTGACGCACGTCCAGCGCCTTCAGCGCGCGCAGCGAATGGACGCCCGCCATCTGCGGCAGCAGCCACTGTTCAAGCGATGCCAGCAGCGATGCCTCATCAACGGCCGGCCATGCCTCCTCCGGCAGCCACTGCGCCGCGCAGTGCAGTCGCAAACGCAGCTGCTCCGCTTCCGGCGTCCAGTTAAGCACGCTCAGCCCCTTCTCGCGGATCCCGTTGAGCATCGCCTGATGCAACTCCTCTTCCGACGGCTTCGCCAGCGGCTGGGTCTTAATCACCAGGCGTCCGATACAGGTGCGCCGCCAGGCCTTCAGCGTGCCTAACGCCTCATCCCACTCGACGATATCGGAGCGCTGGGCCAGCGCCGGACACCGCTCAATCAGCGCGTGAATATCGACCGGCAGCGCCAGCAGGATCCGGGCGTCCGGCGATGCGCTCCCTTGCAGCAGCAGTGGCGCAATCAACCATTCGTGGCGGCCCAGCGCATCGTCGGCGTCGAGCATCGCCCCCATCCCGTTAGCCAGTTGGTAGCGCCCCTCCTGGCCGCGGCGATGGGCGATACGGTCGGCAAAAGCGGAGGCCAGCAGCGCCGCGATTCTGTCGGCGTCGGGCTGACCGCCGCGCACCGTCAGCCTTTTCATCAGCTGCTGCGCCCGCTGCTGCCAGTTGCCCTGCTGACGGGCAAACGCCGCGCTAAGATCGCTATGGCCGCCGCGCGGCGGCTCTTCAAGGATCGCCGCCAGTTTAGCCGCCGTGGCGGCGCTATCGGCATCCTCCGCCGCGGTCAGCATCGCCGCCAGGCGCGGTTCGTTACCCAACGCCGCCATTTTGCGCCCGTGCGCCGACAGCCGCTCGCCTTCCAGCGCAGAAAGGTCGGTGAGCAGACGTCGGGCCGCAGCCAGATTGTTCGCAGGCGGCAAATCCAGCCAGCTAAGCTGGGCCGGGTCCTGGCATCCCCACTGCAACAGCTCCAGCAGCAGCGAAGACAGATCGCTCTGCAGGATTTCCGGGTCGCTCTGCGCCGCAGCGCGCTCGGCCTGCTCTTTAGCGAGTAGATGCAGGCAGATCCCCGGTTCCAGACGCCCGGCGCGTCCGGCGCGCTGGGTCATCGAGGCCTGGCTGATCCGCTGCGTGACCAGGCGAGTGAGCCCGGTGCGGGCGTCAAAGCGGGCGACGCGCTCCTGGGCGCTATCCACCACCAGACGAATCCCCTCAATGGTCAGACTGGTTTCGGCGATATTGGTCGCCAGCACCACCTTGCGCATCCCGGCAGGCGCAGGCAGTATCGCCTTGCGCTGCTCGTTCAGCGGTAGCGCGCCGTACAGGGGGCAAAGGATCACATCGCTCGCCACCCGCTCCGCCAGCCGCTCCTGTACCCGTTGGATCTCTCCGACGCCGGGCAGAAATAGCAGCATTGAACCGTTCTCGCTACGCAACAGTTCCGCAGCGGCAATCGCCACCCCTTCGTCAAACCGTTGATGGGCCGGCAGCGGCAGAAAACGCCGCTCAACCGGAAACGCGCGCCCTTCGGAAACGATAACCGGCGCCTCCGGCAGCAGACGCTGCAGGCGCTCATTATCGAGCGTCGCCGACATAATCAGCAGCTTGAGATCGTCGCGCAGCCCCTGCTGTACGTCGAGCAGCAGCGCCAGCGCCAGATCCGCCTGCAGGCTGCGCTCGTGAAACTCATCGAGGATCGCCAACCCCACGCCGCTCAGCTCCGGATCGCGCTGGATCATCCGCGTCAAAATGCCTTCCGTCACCACTTCGAGGCGCGTGTTCGGCCCGACGCAGGTCTCCGCGCGCATGCGGTAGCCCACGGTCTCGCCGGGCTTCTCCCCCAGCAGTTCTGCCAGCCGCTGCGCCACGTTACGCGCCGCCAGCCGCCGCGGCTCCAGCAGGATAATGCGCCCGCTAATTTCACCCTGCGCGAGGATTTGCAGCGGCAGCCAGGTGGATTTCCCGGCGCCGGTTGGCGCATTAAGCAGAACCTGCGGCGCATGCCGCAGGGCAGAAAGAAGTTCAGGGAGGACGGCGGCAACCGGCAATGAGGACACGAAGCGCTCCGGAGGTTAACATTTGCGGGCAAGCATTGTAGCATCCCGGTAATTCATTACCGAGTCTCTATCATGTCCGAGCCGAAAAGGCTGTTTTTCGCCCTTGAACTTCCCGCAGAAGTTCAGCAGCAGATCGTTCACTGGCGCGCCGCCAGCTTTCCCGAAGATGCGGGTCGACCGGTGACGGCGGCAAACCTCCATCTGACGCTGGCGTTTCTTGGCGAAGTGAGCGCGGATAAACAGCGGGCGCTATCAGCAATGGCCGAACGAATTCGCCAGCCGGGCTTTACCCTGACCCTTGACGATGCCGGGCAGTGGCTGCGTTCGCGAGTGGTATGGCTGGGCACTCGTCAGCCGCCGCGCGGGGTTCTGCAATTAGCGAATATGCTGCGCGCCCAGGCCGCCCGCAGCGGCTGCTATCAGAGCCCGCAGCCGTTTCATCCGCATGTCACCCTGCTGCGCGACGCGCGCCACGCGGTGCCTATTCCGCCGCCCGGATTTCGCTGGGCGTTTGCGGTCAACGAATTTGTGCTCTACGAATCCAGCTTTAGCCGCGGCCGTACCCGCTACAAGGCGCTGGAACGTTACCCTTTCGACAAGGAAAGCTGATGCTATTTACTCCCCCGCTACGGTCCGCCACCCTCATTAAACGTTACAAACGGTTTCTCGCGGATGTGGTCACCCCCGACGGTCGCGAGCTGACCCTTCACTGCCCCAATACCGGCGCCATGACCGGCTGCGCCGCGCCGGGCGATACCGTCTGGTATTCGACTTCAGATAATCCTAAACGCAAATATGCCCACACGTGGGAAATAACCGAAACCGTAGAAGGCGCGACAATTTGTGTTAATACTCTACGTGCTAACACGTTGGCGAAAGAGGCGATTCTGGCAGGAAATATTCCCGAGCTTTTGGGCTATAACACGCTGAAAAGCGAAGTGAAGTATGGTGATGAAAGCAGCCGCATTGATATTCTGTTACAAGCAGATGACCAACAAAACTGCTATATTGAAGTGAAATCGGTTACGTTGGCGGAAAAGGAATACGGTTACTTCCCCGATGCGGTTACCGAACGCGGCCAGAAGCACCTGCGGGAGCTGATGAGCGTGGCGGCGGCGGGCGATCGGGCGGTGATTTTGTTCGCCGTGCTGCACTCGGCGATCGACCGTTTCTCTCCCGCGCATCATATTGATGCCAGATACGCACAGCTATTGATTGAGGCGCAAAACAAGGGGGTGGAAATTCTCGCGTACAAGGCGGAACTTTCTACTGAGATGATGACTCTGAATAAGCCGATTACCGTGGTGTTAACCCCCGGTAAATAAACGGCTAAATAGTATTCGGGTCGCGAGCGCAAATACGCTTTTCCTCACAGGGTTGTCAAGTGTAACGTTTAGATAATTGCTATCCGGAAAAGCATCTGCTATTTATAGCGGCCTGATTTTTCCCCCAACACGGGGATCGATAGTGCGTGTTAAGGAGAAGCAACATGCAAGAAGGGCAAAACCGTAAAACATCGTCCCTGAGTATTCTCTCCATCGCTGGGGTGGAGCCGTACCAAGTGAAGCCGGGCGAAGAGTATATGAACGAAGCCCAGCTGGCGCACTTCAAGCGCATTCTTGAAGCGTGGCGTAATCAACTTAGGGATGAAGTGGATCGCACCGTAACGCATATGCAGGATGAAGCTGCTAACTTCCCGGATCCGGTAGACCGTGCCGCTCAGGAAGAAGAGTTCAGCCTGGAGCTGCGTAACCGCGACCGCGAACGTAAACTGATCAAAAAGATCGAGAAAACGCTGAAAAAAGTCGAAGACGAAGATTTCGGTTTCTGTGAATCCTGTGGCGTCGAGATTGGTATCCGTCGTCTGGAAGCGCGTCCGACCGCCGACCTGTGCATTGATTGCAAAACGCTGGCGGAAATTCGCGAAAAACAGATGGCAGGCTAATTCACTTCGCTGGCACATCTCTGGCGGGAGCTTTCTCCCGCCCTGATGTTTTAGTCATATCATGAAAGATTCACACTACATCGGGCGCTTTGCCCCCTCACCTTCCGGCGAACTCCACTTCGGTTCATTGATTGCCGCGCTTGGCAGCTATCTGCAGGCTCGGGCGCAGAACGGTATCTGGCGCGTGCGCATTGAAGATATCGATCCGCCGCGAGAAGTCCCAGGCGCCGCGGACACCATTCTTCGTCAATTAGAACACTACGGCCTGCTCTGGGACGGAGAGGTACTCTGGCAGTCAAAACGCCACGAAGCTTATCGCGAGCGCCTCGCCTGGCTGCGCGAGCAGGGCCTCTGCTACTACTGCACCTGCACCCGCGCGCGTACCCATGCTATTGGCGGTATTTACGACGGCCACTGCCGGGATTTACGCCTCGGCGCGGAAAACGCCGCTCTGCGCCTGCGGCAAACGCGTCCTGTCCTTGAATTTTACGATCGGCTGCGCGGTACGCTCGTCGCCAATGAGCCGCTGGCGCGGGAAGATTTTATTATCCACCGTCGCGATGGGCTGTTCGCCTATAATCTGGCGGTGGTGGTGGACGATCATTTTCAGGGCGTCAGCGAAATCGTCCGCGGCGCCGATCTTATCGAGCCGACGGTGCGGCAAATTTCGCTCTATCAGCATTTTGGCTGGCAGGCGCCGGACTATATCCATTTGCCGCTGGCCCTCAACGCGCAGGGCAATAAACTGTCGAAGCAAAACCACGCTCCGGCGCTGCCTGAAGGCGATCCGCGCCCGGAAATTGTGCGGGCGTTAACGTTTCTTAATCAGGATGTCATTCAGGAATGGCAGACGCTCTGTATTGAGGATTTACTCAAGTACGCGATAGCGAACTGGCGGCCGGAGCAAATCCAGCATTCTCAAATGCGTTCCGCTGAGCTATGATTAGCCGCTATTTTTTTGTCCTGAAGTCCGTCTGACACTACGAGGTGTACCATTTTTACCCGAGTCGCTAATTTTTGCCGTAAGGTGCTAAGCCGTGAAGAGCGCGAGGCAGAAGCCGCCGTCGAACAATTACATATGACGGTTATCCCGCGCGAGCAGCATGCAATTTCCCGCAAAGATATCAGTGAAAATGCCCTCAAGGTCATGTACAGACTCAATAAGGCGGGCTACGAATCGTGGCTGGTCGGCGGCGGCGTACGCGATCTGCTGCTGGGCAAAAAACCTAAAGATTTTGACGTCACCACCAACGCGACTCCGGAACAGGTCCGTAAGCTGTTCCGCAACTGCCGTCTGGTAGGCCGCCGCTTCCGCCTGGCGCACGTGATGTTCGGACCGGAAATTATCGAAGTCGCCACCTTTCGCGGCCATCATGAAGGCCACACTACCGATCGCATCACCTCCCAGCGCGGCCAGAACGGCATGCTGCTGCGCGACAACATCTTCGGTTCGATTGAAGAAGATGCCCAGCGCCGCGACTTTACCATCAACAGCCTCTACTACAGCGTGGCGGATTTCACCGTCCGCGACTACGTCGGTGGCATGAAAGATCTGCAGGATGGCGTCGTCCGCCTGATCGGCGATCCGGAAACCCGCTATCGCGAAGATCCGGTGCGCATGCTGCGCGCGGTGCGTTTTGCGGCGAAGCTCAGTATGAGCATCAGCGAAGAGACCGCCGAGCCGATCCCGCGCCTGGCGACGCTGCTGCACGATGTGCCGCCGGCGCGTCTGTTTGAAGAAGTCCTGAAGCTGCTGCAGGCCGGCGACGGTTATGAAACCTATATCCTGCTGCGCGAATATAATCTGTTCCAGCCGCTGTTCCCGACCATTACCCGCTACTTCACCGAGCGCGGCGATAGTCCAATGGAACGGATCATCAGCCAGGTGCTAAAGAATACCGATACCCGCATTCGCAACGATATGCGCGTTAACCCGGCGTTCCTGTTCGCGGTAATGTTCTGGTACCCGCTGCTGGAAACGGCGCAGAAAATCGCTCAGGAGAGCGGGCTGGCCTACTACGATGCCTTCGCGTTGGCGATGAACGACGTGCTGGACGAGGCCTGCCGTACGCTGGCCATCCCGAAACGTATTACCACTCTGGTGCGCGATATCTGGCAGCTTCAGCTGCGGATGTCCCGCCGTCAGGGTAAACGCGCGTGGAAGCTAATGGAGCATCCAAAATTCCGCGCCGCCTACGATCTGCTGGAGCTGCGCGCCGGCGCCGAAAACAGCAGCGAGCTGCAGCGTCTGACCAAATGGTGGGGCGAGTTCCAGGTCGCCGCGCCGCCGGATCAGAAAGATATGCTGGATGATTTAGGCGACGATCCGGCCCCGCGCCGCCGCCACCGTCGTCCGCGCAAACGCGCGCCGCGCCGCGAAGGTAGCGCATGACGCTCGTCTATATCGCGATTGGCAGCAATCTGGCCTCTCCGCTGGAGCAGGTCAACGCTGCCGTTAACGCGCTGGCGGACATACCCGAAAGCCGGGTAATAAGGGTTTCCTCTTTCTACCGCACGCCGCCCCTGGGGCCGCAGGATCAACCTGACTACCTCAACGCCGCCGTCGCGCTGGAAACCGCGCTGGCCGCAGAAGAGCTGCTCAACCACACCCAGCGTATTGAACTGCATCAGGGCCGCACGCGTAAAGCCGAACGCTGGGGACCGCGCACGCTGGACCTCGACATCATGCTGTTCGGCGATGAAGTGATTACTAGCCCGCGCCTGACCGTACCGCACTACGATATGAAAAACCGCGGTTTTATGCTGTGGCCGCTGTTTGAAATCGCCCCCGACCTGCGTTTCCCCGACGGTCCGGCATTACCGGCTGTTCTGGCAAATCTCGGCGCGGAAAAACCCGCTCTCTGGTAATAACCCTTCGTTTTTAACAATTACGGCGATCGTGGTAATCGGTTGCCTAAAACCATTGCCCCCCTGAATGCTGCTGTTAGAATGCCGGTTAATATGACTTTCATCATCAGGAAACGTTATGAAACCGACCACAATCGCCCTGCTGCAGAAATGTAAACAGGAGAAGAAACGCTTCGCCACTATCACCGCCTACGACTACAGCTTTGCAAAGCTGTTCGCCGATGAGGGTATTAACGTGATGCTGGTCGGCGATTCGCTGGGCATGACGGTGCAGGGCCACGATTCCACCCTGCCGGTGACCGTTGAAGACATCGCCTATCACACGCGTGCGGTACGCCGCGGCGCGCCGAACTGTTTACTGCTCGCTGACCTGCCGTTTATGGCTTACGCCACGCCGGAACAAACCTTTGAGAACGCCGCCATCGTCATGCGCGCGGGAGCCAACATGGTCAAAATCGAGGGCGGTGCCTGGCTGGCGGATACCGTGAAAATGCTTGCCGAGCGTGCGGTACCGGTGTGCGGGCACCTCGGTCTGACCCCGCAGTCGGTGAACGTCTTCGGCGGGTATAAAATTCAGGGCCGCGGCGATGCCGGGCAAGTTCTGCTGGATGATGCGCTGGCGCTGGAAGCGGCGGGCGCGCAGCTGCTGGTGCTGGAGTGCGTACCGGTTGAGCTGGCGAAACGCGTCACCGAGGCGTTAACCATCCCGGTGATTGGTATCGGCGCAGGCAACGTTACTGACGGACAAATCCTCGTCATGCATGACGCTTTCGGTATTACCGGCGGCCATATTCCAAAATTCGCCAAAAATTTCCTGAGCACAGCGGGCGACATGCGCGCCGCGGTACGGCAATATGTTGCCGAAGTGGAGTCCGGCGTCTATCCGGGCGAAGAACACAGTTTCCATTAAGGAGTGTTGTTGTGCTGATTATTGAAACCCTGCCGCTGCTGCGCCAGCATATCCGCCGTTTACGCCAGGAGGGCAAGCGCATTGCGCTGGTTCCCACCATGGGCAACCTGCACGATGGCCATATGAAGCTGGTTGATACCGCCAAAGCCAGCGCAGATGTGGTGGTGGCCAGTATCTTCGTCAACCCAATGCAGTTTGACCGCGCTGAGGATCTGGCGCGCTATCCGCGCACCCTGCAGGACGATTGCGAAAAGCTGAACAAACGGAAGGTCGATTTGGTCTTCGCGCCTGCCGCGGCGGAAATCTACCCGCAGGGTACCGAAAGCCAGACCTACGTCGATGTCCCGGGGCTGTCGACGATGCTTGAGGGCGCCAGCCGTCCAGGCCACTTCCGCGGCGTTTCCACTATCGTTAGCAAACTGTTCAACCTGATCCAACCGGACGTCGCCTGCTTCGGCGAAAAAGACTTCCAGCAGCTGGCGCTGATCCGCAAAATGGTCGCGGATATGGGCTACGACATCGAGATTATCGGCGTACCGATTATGCGCGCGAAAGATGGGCTGGCGCTGAGTTCGCGCAACGGCTATCTCAGCGCAGAGCAGCGCAAAATCGCTCCAGGGCTATATAAGGTGATGAATCGCGCGGCGGAGAAACTGGCGGCCGGCGAGCGCAACCTTGATGAGTTGATCGCGATTGCCGGGCAGGAGCTGAACGAACAAGGCTTCCGCGCCGATGATATCCAGATCCGCGACGCCGATACGCTGCTCGATTTGACCGAAAGCAGCCAGCGCGCGGTGATCCTGATGGCGGCGTGGCTCGGCGAAGCGCGTTTGATCGACAACCAGATAGTGGCGCTCGCTCGGTAGACACGGGTTAAAAATCGGGCAATACTGCCAGGAATTTCCTCAAGGCGGACGTCACGCCCGCTTTGTTATCGTTAAGCTTTAAAGGTAGACGTTATGATTCGTAATATGCTGCAGGGCAAACTCCACCGCGTTAAAGTCACGCAGGCCGACCTGCACTATGAAGGCTCCTGCGCTATTGATCAGGATTTCCTGGATGCGTCCGGCATCCTGGAAAACGAGGCTATTCATATCTGGAACGTGACCAACGGTAATCGTTTCTCCACCTACGCTATCGCCGCGGAGCGCGGTTCGCGAATTATCTCCGTTAACGGCGCGGCGGCGCATTGTGCCAGCGTCGGTGATATTCTGATTATCGCCAGCTTCGTTATGTTGCCTGACGAAGAAGCCCGCGCCTGGCAGCCGAAAGTGGCCTATTTTGAAGGCGAGAATGAAATGAAGCGCCAGGCAAAAGCCATTCCGGTACAGGTTGCCTGATCTACCCCTGCGGCTGGTTGCTTATCAGCCGCGACATGGTTTCCAGCGAATCCGTTCTTAATATATACAGCCTCTTCAATAAGAACGGATTATCCCCCGGTTTTACCTTTCCTCTTACCGTCGTCACTGCCAGATGAAAACCAGCGTCATTCGCCGCCTGAACCGCCGTGGCGTTATAGCCGCCAAACGGGTAAGAGAGATACTGTACGTGCGGATTAAACTGCGCCAGCGCCCGCCGCGAATGCTCAAAATCAAACAGAATATTGTGATAGCTGCGGCTGAGTAGAATTGGATGACGTTCGGCATCAACCCGATGCAGAAAATGGGTATGCGACTGCACGTCAAAAACGTCCTGAATCTGTTTTAGCTCGGAAACACTCATAAACTGCAGCGATTTTGGCGCCCATTTCTGCGGATGGCGCTTAATGCGCGACGAGATAATAAAAGCCGTAGCGTGAAAGCCATACTGCTTGAGAATCGGGTAGGCATAGCGGTTGACCGACTTCAGCCCGTCGTCAAAGGTGATCACCACCGAGCGCGCCGGAAGGTTCACTTTATTACGCAGATAGCCCTCAAGCTGATACATACTCAGCGTGGTATAGCCCTGGTCGCGTAGCCAGGTCATCTGATTGCTGAAGGCGCGAACGGAAGTCGTTGTTGAGGTATGGCGAAAGCGGGTATTTTCTTCATCACGAAGAATATGGTGATAGGTAAGGATGGGGATGCCGTTATCTTCCTGGGCATCAAGGCTGCTCACCCACGCCAGCCGGTTGCCGATGCGAATCTGAAACCAGGTTTGATTCAACCGATCTTTGAGCTTGCTGATAATCGGGTAACGCAAATTACTCGCCAGGGTGCCAAATGGCGCGCTGCCAACGGCGGGGGCATCATATACTGGCGTATCTTTCCAGGTCATGAGGTTTTGGTTGCTCAGGGATTTATGCAGATCGCCCAGGCTGTCCTCAACTCGCTGCTTACCCTGTACCGGCTCCAGGTGGCCTTTATCAATAAAGCCGGTCGCAAAGCCAAAATTAAACTCATAGTAATCCGCCGCCGTCGGTACTACCGCCAGTATTTGTCCTGCACGTACGTTGCCGACGCTCACTACCTGATTGCCCACCTGCGCCCAGATATCGGCATCTTCGGTCGTCTGCATATAACGTGCCGGGACACCCTGCTGGCTTAACAGACTGGCGGAGGCGCCGAGCGTCGTGAACAGGAGGAGTAAAGCAAGAATTCGGGCAAACATGCGCATCGAACCGGTAGACAAGAACTGCCGTCATTGTAACAAAAGCATCATCAATACCAATGCTTAATTCCCGTACGGCTCATGCAGTAGTCGAAAAGGCGGATTTTTTTGCTGTTGATGCCAGAGGCTGCTCACCGCCGGGCCTCCAGCGCTGACAATGGCGTGTCGGAAAGCTTCGCTGCTCAGGTTCTGGCGCAGCAAATACATACTTTCCAGTAATGAATAGTCGATCCCGGAAATCACTTCACAGTGGGTGTGCTTATGGCTCATCAGCGCCGCCACGCGATAAGGCGCCGCGCCGGTTTTATCGGTCAGAAAAATAACCCCTTCTCCGCCATCCGTCTCGTGCAGCGCGTCGCACATCATGCGGCTCAGCATATTGCTGCTGAGATTACGCCAGTAGTTAACCGCCCGACACTGCGTCAGCGGCCCAAACTTTTTCTCCAGACGATCCAGCATCTCCTGCGCCAGTTCGTCATGACAGGTAATCACCCAACCTAACATCGCCTACCTCCTTAGCAGGCAAACAATTTAGCAAGGGAAGCGATAAATATCGGTGATGGCAATCAAAATTGTTTGCTGGCGCTTCGCTTAACTGCGCAGCGAAGCGCCATGAACGGCTAAATTAGCTGCGCAGCCCGCGCCCGCGCTGGATTAGATACCAACACAAAATATAAAATGCGACGATAAACACCACCAGCACGCCGAAGGTGGTGGCCAGCGGAACATCGTTAATCCCGAGGAAACCGTAGCGGAAGCCGCTGATCATATAAACAATCGGGTTCAGATGCGACAGGCCTTGCCAGAACGGCGGCAGCAGGGTCAGCGAATAAAAAACCCCGCCGAGGTAGGTCAGCGGCGTCAGCACGAAGGTCGGAATGAGGCTGATATCATCAAAGGTTTTGGCAAACACCGCGTTCAGCAGACCGGCCAGTGAAAATAACACGGCGGTCAGCACCAGGGTCAGGGCGACAAATACCCACGAGTGAACCTGGAACGGTACGAAAAACAGCGAAATCGCCGTCACCAGAATCCCGACGCACAGACCGCGGGCAACGCCGCCGCCCACATAGCCGGCGATCACCACATGGGTGGGGACCGGCGCGACCAGCAGTTCTTCAATATTGCGCTGAAATTTCGCGCTGAAGAATGATGAAGCGACGTTGGCGTAAGCGTTGGTGATCACCGCCATCATAATCAGCCCCGGCACGATAAACTGCATATAGGTAAAACCGTGCATTTCACCGATGCGCGAGCCAATCAGGTTACCGAAAATGACAAAGTAAAGGGTCATCGTTATGACCGGCGGCACCAGCGTCTGGATCCAGATACGCATAAAGCGATGGATCTCTTTGGTCCAGATGCTTTTCAGCGCGACCCAATAAAGCTGCATCATGCCGATTCTCCTTTCCGATCGTGTACCAGCGTGACAAACAGCTCTTCCAGACGGTTAGCTTTGTTACGCATACTTAATACCTGTATTCCCTGCGCGCTCAATTGCGTAAATACGCTGTTAATCCCCTGCTCGCGCAGCACCTCAACCTCCAGCGTCGACGTATCAACCAGACGATACTGATAGCCTTCCAGTACCGGTAACGGGCTTTTGGGAGCCAGATCGAGAATAAAGGTTTCTGATTTCAGCTTGGAAAGCAGCGCCTTCATCGACGTGTTTTCCACCAGCTCGCCGTTCTGAATAATACCGATATTGCGACACAGCATTTCGGCTTCTTCCAGATAGTGGGTCGTCAGGATGATCGTGGTGCCTTTATCATTCAGATCTTTCAGGAATCCCCACATCGAACGACGCAGCTCAATATCCACTCCCGCCGTTGGCTCATCGAGAATCAGCAGCTTCGGTTCATGCATCAACGCACGGGCAATCATCAGGCGGCGCTTCATGCCGCCGGAGAGCATCCGCGCGCGTTCGTTGCGCTTTTCCCAAAGATCGAGCTGTTTGAGGTACTTTTCGCTACGGGCGATGGCTTCTTTGCGCTCAACGCCGTAGTAGCCCGCCTGGTGAATGACAATCTGCTGTACGGTTTCAAAGGGGTTAAAGTTGAACTCCTGCGGCACCAGGCCGAGCTGGCGTTTGGCGTTCACCACATCCTTTTGCAGGTCATAGCCAAACACGTTGACCTCACCGGAGGTTTTGTTCACCAGCGAACTGATAATGCCGATAGTGGTGGATTTTCCCGCGCCGTTCGGCCCCAGGAGCGCGTAAAAATCGCCCGCTTCTACCTGAAGATCGATTCCGCGCAGCGCCTGTACCCCGCCGGGGTAGGTTTTTTTGAGCTGTTTTAGTTCCAGAGCAATGGTCATTAAATGTCTCTTCTCGTGTCGTGACACGCGATGGGTTGTTTTAAAAAATGTGAGGTTAACCTATATTAGCGCAACGCACTTACTTGGTTACAGGCCCGTAAACATCCATGAACGATATAGATACACTCAT
This sequence comes from Klebsiella sp. BDA134-6, assembly GCF_015601345.1. Taxonomy (NCBI): domain Bacteria; kingdom Pseudomonadati; phylum Pseudomonadota; class Gammaproteobacteria; order Enterobacterales; family Enterobacteriaceae; genus Klebsiella; species Klebsiella sp. BDA134-6. The sequence goes on along the minus strand of NZ_CP064784.1, from coordinate 1,008,266 downwards.
CAGCAACAATGCACTATGGTCAAAAATGCTGGTGGAGGAAGACCCCGGTTTCTTTGAGAAACTGGCACAGGCGCAAAAGCCGCGCTTTCTGTGGATTGGATGTTCCGATAGCCGCGTTCCCGCTGAACGTTTGACCGGCCTGGAACCTGGCGAGCTGTTTGTACACCGTAACGTCGCCAACCTGGTGATTCATACCGATCTGAACTGTCTTTCCGTGGTGCAATACGCGGTCGACGTACTGGAAGTCGAACACATCATTATCTGTGGCCACTACGGCTGCGGCGGCGTGCAGGCGGCGATTGAAAATACCGAGCTAGGCCTTATCGACAACTGGCTGCTGCATATTCGCGATATCTGGTTTAAGCACAGCTCGCTGCTGGGAGAAATGCCCGAAGAGCGCCGCCTTGATACGCTGTGTGAATTGAATGTGATGGAGCAGGTTTACAACCTTGGCCATTCAACGATTATGCAGTCGGCGTGGAAGCGTGGACAGAAAGTGACGATTCACGGCTGGGCCTACGGTATTCACGACGGCATGTTACGCGATCTGGACGTGACCGCCGTCAGCCGCGAAACGCTGGAACAGCGCTATCGCCATGGAATTTCCAACCTTAAAAGCAAGCACGTCAATCACAAGTAATTCACGCGCCCCTCTTAATATCCCGGATAAGCCGGGATAGAAACTCCGCGTTACTCGTCCAGCAGCGTCACTTTGCCGATATATGGCAGGTGGCGATAGCGCTGAGCATAGTCGATGCCGTATCCCACCACGAACTCGTCCGGGATCGCAAAACCAACAAACTCAACCGGCACCTTCACTTCGCGGCGGCTTGGCTTATCGAGCAGTGTACAAATCGCCAGCGATTTCGGTTCACGCAGGCTGAGGATTTCGCGTACTTTTGACAGCGTGTTGCCAGAGTCGATGATGTCTTCCACGATCAGCACATCTTTACCGCGGATATCCTCATCCAGGTCTTTGAGGATTTTGACGTCACGGGTGGTAGACATGCCGCTACCGTAGCTGGAGGCGGTCATAAAATCGACTTCATGCGGTACCTGAACTTCACGGCACAGGTCGGCCATAAACATAAACGAGCCACGCAACAGCCCCACCAGCACCATTTCGCTGCCGCTATCTTTGTAGTGCTCGTTGATTTGGCGACCGAGCTCAGCAATACGGGCTTTGATCTCGGTTTCCGGGATCATCACTTCTACAGTATGTTTCATAAAACTAACCATTTGATTCTTAATGTAAATCATCAACTCCGCTGCGATTGCACCGACGTTGACCGGCAAGCCACGCAGTATACCAGCAAAAAGAAATATACGATGCAGTGATTAATAAAGCCCATTTTGTGATTCCGATCACACTTGTTAAATCCTATAATTAATTGCAGTTAAAAAATTAACAAACAAACGAGTGTCCTTCTATGGCAGAAACAAAATCTCAACAATCACGGTTACTCGTGACGCTGACGGCTCTTTTTGCAGCGTTCTGTGGCCTATATCTTTTAGCAGGCGGGGCCTGGCTGGTCGCTCTTGGCGGCTCATGGTACTACCCTGTCGCAGGTCTGGTGATGCTGGCCGTCACCGTCATGCTGTTTCGCGGTAAGCGTTCTGCGCTTTGGCTATACGCCGCACTGCTGCTCGCCACCATGATCTGGGGCGTATGGGAAGTTGGCTTCGACTTCTGGGCGCTGACTCCGCGTAGCGACATCCTGGTCTTCTTCGGCATCTGGCTTATTCTACCGTTTGTCTGGCGCCGCCTGCCGATTCCCTCCTCTGGCGCCGTTGCCGGGCTGGTTGTCGCCCTGCTGATTAGCGGCGGCATCCTGACTTGGGCTGGCTTCAACGACCCGCAGGAAGTTAACGGTACGCTGAGCGCTGATGCAACGCCAGCAGCGCCAATTTCCGAGGTGGCCGATGGCGACTGGTCGGCGTATGGCCGCAACCAGGAAGGCCAGCGCTACTCGCCGCTGAAGCAGATTAACGCCGATAACGTGAAGAACCTGAAAGAGGCATGGGTATTCCGTACGGGCGATCTCAAGCAGCCTAACGATCCGGGTGAAATCACCAATGAAGTCACGCCGATTAAAGTTGGCGACACGCTCTATCTGTGTACCGCCCACCAGCGCCTGTTCGCGCTTGATGCGGCCACCGGTAAAGAAAAGTGGCATTTCGATCCGCAGCTCAACGCGGACCCGTCTTTCCAGCATGTGACCTGCCGCGGCGTTTCATATCATGAAGCCAAAGCGGATAACGCGCCGGCGGAAGTGGTTGCCGACTGCCCGCGCCGCATTATTCTTCCGGTCAACGATGGCCGCCTGTTCGCCATCAATGCCGAAACCGGTAAGCTGTGTGAGTCCTTCGCCAATAAAGGCATTCTCAACCTGCAAACCAATATGCCTGTCACCACGCCGGGCATGTATGAACCCACTTCACCGCCGATTATTACCGATAAGACAATCGTCATCGCCGGCGCCGTGACCGATAACTTCTCCACCCGCGAGCCGTCAGGCGTTATTCGCGGCTTTGATGTGAACACCGGTAAACTGCTGTGGGCCTTTGATCCGGGCGCGAAAGATCCCAACGCAATTCCTGATGATGAACATCATTTCACTCTGAATTCGCCAAACTCCTGGGCACCAGCGGCCTATGACGCGAAGCTGGATCTGGTCTACCTGCCTATGGGCGTGACCACCCCGGATATCTGGGGCGGCAACCGTACGCCTGAACAAGAGCGCTATGCCAGCTCCATCGTGGCGCTAAACGCCACGACCGGTAAACTGGCGTGGAGCTACCAGACCGTTCATCACGATCTGTGGGATATGGATATGCCGTCTCAGCCGACGCTGGCGGACATTGACGTGAACGGCAAAACCGTGCCGGTGATTTACGCTCCGGCAAAAACCGGTAATATTTTTGTCCTCGATCGCCGTAACGGCGAGCTGGTCGTCCCGGCGCCGGAAAAACCGGTTCCGCAAGGGGCGGCGAAAGGTGACTACGTCGCGAAAACCCAGCCGTTCTCCGACCTGAGCTTCCGACCGAAGAAAGACCTGACCGGCGCGGATATGTGGGGCGCCACCATGTTCGACCAGCTGGTGTGCCGCGTTATCTTCCATCAGCTGCGCTATGAAGGGATTTTCACCCCACCGTCAGAACAAGGTACGCTGGTCTTCCCGGGTAACCTGGGGATGTTCGAATGGGGCGGTATCTCCGTCGATCCGAACCGCCAGGTGGCGATTGCTAACCCAATGGCGCTGCCGTTTGTATCAAAACTGATCCCTCGCGGACCGGGTAATCCGATGGAGCAGCCAAAAGACGCCAAAGGTTCCGGTACCGAAGCCGGTATTCAGCCGCAGTACGGCGTCCCTTACGGCGTCACGCTCAACCCGTTCCTGTCACCGTTTGGTCTGCCCTGCAAACAGCCAGCATGGGGCTATATCTCCGCGCTGGATCTGAAAACCAACGAAGTGGTGTGGAAAAAACGTATCGGTACGCCGCAGGATAGCCTGCCGTTCCCGATGCCGGTTAAGCTCCCGTTCACCATGGGTATGCCGATGCTGGGCGGCCCAATTTCGACGGCCGGCAATGTGCTGTTTATCGGCGCGACCGCGGATAACTACCTGCGCGCTTACAATATGAGCAACGGCGAGAAGTTATGGCAGGCACGTCTGCCGGCAGGCGGTCAGGCGACGCCGATGACCTATGAAGTGAATGGCAAGCAGTACGTTGTCATCTCTGCGGGCGGTCACGGTTCATTTGGCACGAAGATGGGCGACTATATCGTCGCTTATGCTTTACCGGACGACGCGAAGTAAACAAAGAAGGCCCGGTTTCCGGGCCTTTTCTCTATGGCACATCTCTCTCTTTTCGAGCGAAGCGAGCCCGCTTAGACGGCCTACACCGTAAATCCAAGCATCATCCCCGTATCTTCATGCTCCAGCAGATGGCAGTGCGCCATATAGGCATGCTCTTTCGGCGCATCGTGGTCAAATTTCACCAGCACTTCACTCACATCGCCTTCCACCCTGACGGTATCTTTCCAGCCGCTCCGGTGGGGTGCCGGCGCTTTACCGTTTTCGGACAAAATACGGAACTGAGTACCGTGAATATGGAAAGGATGCAGCATCATGTCGCCTTTGCCGGAAATCACCCACCGCTCATATTGCCCTTTCGCCGCCGCAAACAGGGGAACATTCATATCAAAGGCTTTACCGTTGATCCGGTTTGCATTATGGAAATCAAAACTTTGATGACCGTGCTTCATCTGCGCCATGCCGCCATGATTCATGTTTCCGTGATTCATATTCCCCATATCGCCATGATTCATCATCATGCCATGGTCCATACCGGACATCGCCTGGTCGCCATATTTTTGCATCAGCGCCTGCATGCCCATCATATCGAGCATCGGATCCATAGAGAGCTGCAGAGTACGTTGAGTAAGCCCCTGAAGAGAGGGCAGCGCTGGCATAGCGGCCAGAACATCCGGCAGCTTACCCGAAGCCTGGATAGTCAGTGGCTGCACGCGTAACACCGGCTGCGGCCGATCAAACGGAGCAACCGCCATCCCCATCTGGTTAACCGGGAGTGTAATTACATCAAAGGGTTTTCCGTCAGTGGTATCCACCAGCACTTCGAAACGCTCCCCCATCAACACCGGCAGCTCGTTGACTTTCACCGGCTCAGCCAGCAGACCACCATCGCTTGCCACCACATACATGGGCCGCTTATCGCTGGTGGCGAAATTCAAAGAACGCGCATTACAACCGTTAAGCAGACGCAACCTTAGCCAGCCGCGAGGCGCGGCATGTTCCGGGTAGAGTGCCCCGTTAGTCAGCAGCGTATCGCCAAACCAGCCAACGGCTGCGCTCATAATATCGAGCTGATAATCAATCTCTCCCGCTGAGGTGAACTTTTTATCCTGCACAATCACCGGAACATCATCAATTCCCCACTGCTTTGGCAAGAGCAGCTTTTCGCTTTCCGCATCAGAAATCAATACCAGCCCCGCCAGCCCCATCGCGACCTGCCTGCCAGTTTTGCCATGTTGATGAGGATGGAACCAACAGGTCGCCGCCCGCTGCGTTGGGGTAAAGCTCACCGTGCGGGAGCCTCCGGCGGCAATCACGCCCTGGGGACCGCCGTCAACGGCGCCAGGAACCTCGAGACCGTGCCAGTGTACGGTGGTCTCCTCCGCCAGCCGGTTATGAATATCGATGGTTGCCTGCTCACCCTGCTTAAGCTGTAGGGCCGGGCCCAGCAGATTACCGTTATAGCCCCAGGTGGTCGCAAGATGAGAGCCGAACTGCGTTTTTCCGGCCTGGATGATTAACGAGATGCGATTGCGCGCGTCGGCGGTAAGTAGCTCCGGTACAGGCAAAGATGGACGACTGGCGGCGAAAACCGAGCGGCTCCATAGCGGCAATGCGCTGGCTACGCTGACCGCAGCGGTTAGTTTAAGAAACTCACGACGTTGCATTTTCACATCCTTTTTATTCTGCTGGTGAATAATTGAGCTTAAACCCTCCCCTAACAGGAAGGTCAAGCAGAAGAGTAAGAATAAAGCTCGGCGCAGTGTAACGAAGTATGCTAACGTTGTTCGTCCGTGATTCAATGGTAGAAAAAATGAAGACGCTTTTCAGAACAATAGTGCTTGGCAGCCTGCTCACTCTCTCCGCCAATAGCTATGCATTAAGCGAGTCCGAAGCGGAGGATATGGCTGATTTAACGGCAGTATTCGTCTTCCTGAAGAACGACTGCGGTTATCAAAATCTGCCTAACACGCAGATTCGCCGCGCCCTGGTCTTTTTTGCTCAGCAGAACCAGTGGGATTTAAGCAATTACGACAGCTTCAATATGAAAGCGCTGGGTGAAGATAGCTACCGGGACCTCAGCGGAATCAAAATCCCCACCACCAAAAAATGTAAAGCGCTGGCGCGTGACTCACTAAGCCTGCTTGCTTACGTGAAATAATCCCCCTGATTTCAACAAATCGGTAGCCGTGAGAATACGGCTATGATGCGCCGTAATAATAGTGGTTCAATTAACTGCGCGCTTTAATTTATATCTCAATTCATAGAATTCAATGATAATTCAAACTTAATTCATTAAGCACTTGATTCATTAATAAAACAAATATAAAAAATAGATTTCCAAAAACAAAACTCTAATATTGCAATCTTCTTTTTTGCACACTATTATCGCCCGATAACACTCCTTTTTTATCAATGGAATGAAACCTTGAACATATCCTTATTTACACGCATAGCGCCTGTGGCTGTCATTTTATTAGTCGGCTGTAATTCAATACAGTCCAGGCAATCCGCCAGATTAATGAAACCATTATCTGATACGACATTAAGCCAACAACAAACGGAACAGCAGAGAGTCGCCGATGAGCAAGCGCGTCTGGACTCCTGCCGCAAGGCTCTTGAATCTCTGAAAGAAGTGAATCCAAAGCAGGCAGACAAACTCGGTAATGAGTTCACCGCCCTCCTGAGTGCTGCAACCCAATATAATTCTGTTCGCAGTAAAGTGGCTGAACCGACAAAACAGGGGATCGATTCGATGTACCAGTTCAAATCAATCAAGCTATGCGCTGATATTGAAAAGGCACTGATAGATAGTCTTGTTAAACGTGGTGAAAATGTTCAGCTATGAACGGAAAAATAGCTAAAAACTTCAATTCGGTATCGCTGGCAGCAGTGTTTGTGCTGGCGCTATCGCCGAACGCCTATGCGGAAAAAGATGCGCTGATAAGCGTCACAGCGAGTTCAAGCAGTGACGCTTCAGGCCCTGCATTTTTAAATTACGCTAAAGAGCAGCAGGCGCAAGAAAGTCGCGAGCCAGTAAAGCCCGTTGAGGAAAAAAACAATAATACAAAAACCTCCAATAAAAAAAGCGTTCAGAATACTAATGATATTTCCCGTCAGGCTGCAATAATTTCTCAAAAAGATAAACTTATCCGCCAGCTTCGACAGCAGCTGGAAGCTAAACCCGCAACGATTAATGCCGCAGCAGATAGCCAAAAAGAGCTGACGGATAAAATTCAGCTGCTTGAGAAAAAATTAGCAACTGCTGTAGCCGAAAAACAACGATTAATAGAAGAAGAGCTAACGACCGCAGCTGAAATAAAACAGGAGGTGGGCCAACGTAATGCCTCCGAAGATAAAATTCTGCAGCAAGAAAAAAAGCTGGTATTAGTAGAATCCGCAAAACAAAAAGTTGAGCTGCAGCTGACTGAGGCAACCGCTGAAAAGCAGGCGCTGATTAAGAAACTCGCCGCAGCGGAAGCGGAAAAGCAAGATACGGCCTCTAAGCTCACGGCTGCGGCATCAGACAAACAAGCGCTCATGAGCAAGCTCGCTGCTGCTGAGTTATCTCAACAGCAAGTGCTCGCAAAATTCACTGCGGCTGACGCCGTCAGGCAGACGCTACAAACGAAGCTAGAGGCGTCTGAAACAGATCATAAAGCCGTGATAGAGAAGCTCGCCGCCTATGAAACGGAACAAAAGGATTTAACGGCAAAACTGGCGGCTGCGGGGGTAGAAAAACAGGCGCTCACCGCTAAACTCGATTCCTTTATCATCAGCAAGCAGCAGTCATCCCTTCAGGGGGATGCCGCCGATAAAGACAAAGCCCTACTGCAGGCCAGCGCAGATGAAATTATCCGGCTAAAGACCATGCTTGCTGATGCCGAAGCTAAAAAACCAGCGGCTATCGACCTTGCCAAAGAGTCCCTGCAGCAGGCTTACGCTATCGGCGTATCGATGGGTGATGAAGTGCTACAGCTCTTATCCACCCGGGATTCCCAGGGTGTAAAAATGAGCAAAGATACCGTACTGCAGGGTATCCAGGATTCTTTTTCCGGAAATATCGCCCTTGATGAGAAAGCGCGCAATAAAGCTTTGTTCGATGTGTCTAAAGAAGTCTTTCAGAACCTGAAGAAGATCGAACAGCAAACGCTTAGCGAAGGAAAGAAATATCAGCAAAAGTTCGCGAAGCAAAAAGGGGTGGTATTGAAAGATGGCGTTTACAGCCGCATAGATTATGCCGGTAAGGGCAAGATTCTCGATAGCGATATCGTTACCGTCACCATCAAAGAAACGCTTATCGACGGAACAGTCATTAACGATATGGAAGCGGAGGGTAAAGTGTGGTCTCAATCCCTGAAATCTTATCCTCCCCTGTTCCTTGGCCCCATAAAACGGCTGGGAAATCACGGGGCTATTACGGTCGTGATCCCTCCCGAACTGGCCTACGGCAGCAAGGGCAAGCCGCCTAAAATCCCGCCGGGAGCGACCATGGTATATTCGCTCAGAATCGTTGACGCCACAGCAGCAGAACCGCAGGCTAAAAAACCCTGATCCTTGCGCCTTCCGCCGGGGGAGGCGTTCCCAATTTTCTTACCACGCCTCATTTGCTGAAATATCCGCCGTGCATCATCTTCTATAGTTGGCTATGATGTTGCGCTCATTTTAATGGGTGTAACAGATGTTAACAAAGGAGGATCTGCCCGTGGCCGATAGCAATCTGTGGCATGAAACGCTGCACGACCATTTTGGTCAGTATTTCAGCGTTGATAACGTTCTGTATCATGAGAAAACCGATCACCAGGATTTAATCATTTTCGAAAATGCGGCGTTTGGTCGCGTGATGGCGCTGGACGGGGTGGTACAAACCACCGAGCGTGATGAGTTTATCTACCATGAAATGATGACCCATGTTCCGCTAATGGCCCACGGTCAGGCGAAACATGTGTTAATTATCGGCGGCGGCGATGGTGCCATGCTGCGCGAAGTCTCTCGCCACGGTAATGTCGAAAGCATCACCATGGTAGAAATTGACGCTGGCGTGGTTTCGTTCTGTCGTCAATATCTGCCTAATCATAACGCTGGCGCGTACGACGACCCGCGTTTTACGTTGGTCATTGACGATGGCGTCAATTTTGTTAACCAAACGGCGCAAACGTTTGACGTCATTATCTCCGATTGCACCGATCCTATCGGTCCCGGCGAGAGCCTGTTCACTTCCGCATTTTATGAAGGCTGTAAACGCTGCCTCAATCCTGGTGGGATTTTCGTCGCTCAGAACGGCGTCAGCTTCCTGCAGCAGGATGAGGCCGTCGATAGCCATCGTAAACTCAGTCACTACTTTAGCGATGTGAGCTTCTATCAGGCGGCGATTCCAACCTATTACGGCGGCATCATGACCTTCGCATGGGCCACGGACAACGAAGCCCTTCGCCACCTTTCCAGCGAAATCATCCAGGCCCGCTTTCATAAATCGAACCTGAAGTGCCGTTATTACAATCCGGCAATTCACGCGGCGGCATTTGCTTTACCGCAATATTTACTGGATGCGCTATCCACTGTTAAGTAAGGGGGTGATCTAAATTGAAAAAATTGAAGCTGCACGGCTTTAACAATCTGACCAAAAGCCTGAGTTTTTGCATCTATGATATCTGCTACGCGAAAACGGCAGAGGAGCGCGATGGCTACATCGCCTATATTGACGAGCTCTATAACGCCAACCGCCTGACAGAAATTTTGTCCGAGACCTGTTCAATTATCGGCGCTAATATTCTCAACATTGCGCGTCAGGATTATGAGCCACAAGGGGCCAGCGTGACGATCCTGGTCAGCGAAGAGCCTATCGATCCGCAGCTTATCGATCAGACAGAACACCCGGGCCCGTTACCGGAAACCGTTGTGGCGCATCTCGATAAAAGCCATATCTGCGTTCATACCTATCCTGAAAGCCATCCTGAAGGCGGGCTGTGCACCTTCCGCGCCGATATTGAAGTCTCAACCTGCGGGGTCATTTCACCGCTGAAAGCCCTGAATTATCTGATTCACCAGCTAGAATCCGATATTGTCACCATTGATTATCGCGTTCGCGGTTTTACCCGTGATGTGAACGGCATGAAGCACTTCATCGATCATGAAATTAACTCCATTCAGAACTTCATGTCCGAGGATATTAAGTCTTTGTATGACATGGTGGACGTGAACGTTTACCAGGAGAATATTTTCCATACCAAGATGCTGCTTAAGGAATTCGACCTCAAGCACTACATGTTTCACACCAGGCCGGAAGATTTAACCGAAGAAGAGCGCAGGGTCATCACCGACCGGCTGTGGAAAGAGATGCGTGAAATTTACTACGCAAGAAATATACCGGCGGTGTAACGCCCGGCGGAGCACGGAGGCTCCGCCAGACTTAGCGCTGCTGCATAAACTCACGATAGGCGGCAACGACCTGTAAAAAATCTTCAATACCGCACAGCGAGAGGCTTTCTTCGTCGTAGTAGCTCATTCCTTCTTCTATCTCATCGCCGGAAAAATCCAGCTGATTGGCGCGGATCATCACTTCTTCCCCATCCAGCCATAATGTGTATTCATGACCGGCACGCTGCCAGGAACGTTCGCTACCTTTGACGGTGCGCGCGGCCTGCTCAACTTCATCAAGCAGGGTAAGGTTATCTTTAACCTCTTCGTTGAACCAGTGGCCAATAGCCTCATGATCCATCGACATTCGCACCTTGACCACTCCGGTAATATCGCGCAGAAATTCGTAATCCATAGTCTTTTCCTCTGCAAGGGCAGTGCGTCACCGCTGCACTGTACCCATAGCGTCATTATCGCAGCAGTAAGGGAGAAAAAAAGCGTCGCGGACGGAGGGATTGGAAATAAAAATGCCCGGTGATGCAATGTTCACCGGGCATTGAAGGGATTATATACAACGCTGACTTATTGCGTTATACCGCGGTCTGGAAAATCACCCCATCAGCCTTCTCAGTATACTGACCCAGCTGGTCGAAGTTCAGATAGCGGTAGGTATCCGCCGCAGTTTTATCCACCTGAGCAACGTAGGTCTGGTACTCTTCCGGCGTCGGCAGCTTACCAATAAGCGCGGCGACTGCCGCCAGCTCCGCAGAGGCCAGGAAGACGTTAGCGCCGGTACCCAAACGGTTCGGGAAGTTACGGGTTGAGGTAGAAACCACCGTCGCACCGTCAGCAACACGAGCCTGGTTACCCATGCACAGGGAGCAGCCAGGGATTTCAATACGCGCGCCGCTCTTACCAAACACGCTGTAGTAACCCTCTTCAGTCAGCTGCGCGGCATCCATGCGGGTTGGCGGCGCCACCCACAGACGGGTCGGCAGCTGGCCTTTGTGGTTGTCCAGCAGCTTACCAGCCGCGCGGAAGTGGCCGATGTTGGTCATGCAGGAACCGATAAACACTTCATCGATCTTCTCACCCTGCACGTCGGACAGCAGACGCGCATCGTCCGGATCGTTCGGCGCGCAGAGGATTGGCTCTTTGATATCGGCCAGATCGATATCGATCACCGCCGCATATTCTGCATCCGCATCACCTTCCAGCAGCTGCGGATCCGCCAACCATTTTTCCATGCCCTGAACGCGACGTTCCAGCGTACGGCGGTCGCCGTAACCTTCCGCGATCATCCACTTCAGCAGGACGATGTTGGAGGTCAGATACTCAACGATCGGCTCTTTGTTCAGCTTGATCGTGCAGCCTGCAGCCGAGCGCTCTGCGGAGGCATCGGTCAATTCAAACGCCTGCTCAACTTTCAGATCCGGCAGACCTTCGATCTCCAGAATGCGGCCAGAGAAGATGTTTTTCTTACCTTTCTTCTCAACGGTCAGCAGGCCCTGTTTGATCGCATACAGCGGGATGGCGTGCACCAGATCGCGCAGGGTGATGCCTGGCTGCATTTTGCCTTTAAAACGCACCAGCACCGACTCCGGCATATCCAGCGGCATGACGCCGGTCGCGGCGGCAAACGCCACCAGGCCAGAACCTGCCGGGAAAGAGATGCCAATAGGGAAACGGGTATGCGAATCACCACCGGTACCGACGGTATCCGGCAGCAGCATACGGTTCAGCCAGGAGTGGATAACACCATCGCCAGGACGCAGCGATACGCCGCCGCGGTTCATAATAAAGTCCGGCAGCGTGTGGTGCGTGGTGACGTCCACCGGCTTAGGATAAGCGGCGGTATGGCAGAAGGACTGCATCACGAGGTCGGAAGAGAAGCCCAGGCACGCCAGGTCTTTCAGCTCGTCACGGGTCATCGGACCGGTGGTGTCCTGAGAGCCTACGGAGGTCATCTTCGGTTCGCAATAAGCGCCCGGACGAACTCCGGCCACGCCGCAGGCGCGACCCACCATTTTCTGCGCCAGAGAGTATCCGCGGCTGCTTTCCGCCACGTCTTTCGCCTGACGGAATACGTCGCTGTGCGGCAGGCCAAGCGCTTCACGCGCTTTGGTGGTCAGGCCACGACCGATGATTAGCGGGATACGGCCACCGGCGCGCACTTCGTCGATCAGTACGTCGGTTTTCAGCTCGAAGGTCGCGAGCAGTTCGCCGGTTTCGTGGTTACGTACTTCACCTTTAAAGGGATAAACGTCGATCACGTCGCCCATGTTCAGGTTGTTTACGTCCACTTCAATCGGCAGCGCGCCGGCATCTTCCATGGTATTAAAGAAGATAGGCGCAATTTTGCCGCCGAGAACCAGACCGCCGCCGCGTTTGTTCGGCACGTTCGGAATATCGTCGCCCATAAACCACAGCACCGAGTTAGTGGCGGATTTACGCGATGAACCGGTACCCACGACATCGCCGACGTACGCCAGCGGGAAACCTTTTTGCTGCAGTGCTTCAATTTGTTTAATCGGGCCGACGGCGCCAGGCTGATCCGGGTCGATGCCTTCACGGGCGTTTTTCAGCATTGCCAGCGCGTGCAGCGGAATGTCCGGGCGGGACCAGGCGTCAGGAGCCGGAGACAGGTCATCGGTGTTGGTTTCGCCGGTGACTTTAAAAACGGTCACGGTGATTTTGTCAGCCAACTGAGGACGGCTCAGGAACCACTCAGCATCAGCCCAGGATTGCATCACCTGTTTGGCATATTCATTGCCCGCTTTGGCTTTTTCTTCTACATCGTAGAAGTTGTCGAACATCAGCAAAGTGTGGGACAGCGCTTTCGCGGCAATCGGCGCCAGTTTTGCGTCGTCCAGCGCGTCAATCAGGGGATGAATGTTGTAACCGCCCTGCATGGTGCCCAGCAGTTCGACAGCTTTTTCACGGGTAACCAGTGGAGAAGTTGCTTCGCCTTTGGCGATCGCGGCAAGGAATCCGGCTTTAACATAGGCGGCTTCGTCGACGCCCGGCGGTACGCGGTTAATTAACAGGTCTAACAGGAATTCTTCTTCACCCGCTGGCGGGTTTTTCAGCAGTTCTACCAGCGCGGCCATTTGGGTTGCATCTAAGGGTTTCGGTACAATCCCCTCGGCGGCACGCTCAGCTACGTGCTTACGGTATTCTTCTAGCACGACGGTTCTCCTCGCTCTCATTGTAAAATGCGGTAGGCGATTCTCTTCACGCTCCTGTGAGACAGCAGTTTGTAGGGTAAATGCCCGATACCGCGTCGGCAGCATAGCAGGATTTTGGCGGGGTGTTAATCTGTTTACAAAAAAGCAACATTAAAAATTAGCTGAATCGTTAAGGGCAGAATATTGCAGGTTTTCTGTCAATTTAGCGGTATATAAAATTAATTCTGTTACACATAATTGTCCAAAAACCCAACTAAAATCAAAAACGCAAATTCGCGCTCTTTATACTCAGGCAATCCCCCGCTTTTCGACAATACTCTGTCAAAACGGGCCAATCTATGTGCCGGGAGTCCTTATGACGCTGCCTTTCAAACCCCATCTTCTCGCGCTGCTCTGTAGCGCCGGGCTATTAGCCGCCGCGGGTACGCTCTATGTCAAAAGCCGGGAGCCGCAAACGGTTCCAGAGCCCCCCGCCGTTGCGCAGACGGCGCAGGCAACCGCCGCCGCTCAGCCGGTTACCGCAACCTATACCCCCGCGCAGATAGACCAGTGGGTCGCGCCAATCGCGCTCTATCCGGACAACCTGTTGTCACAGGTGCTGATGGCTGCGACCTATCCGAGTAACGTCGTTCAGGCGGTGCAGTGGTCGCAGGATAATCCTGCAATGAAGGGGGATGCGGCGGTACAAGCGGTGGCAAGCCAGCCCTGGGATCCCAGCGTAAAATCGCTGGTCGCCTTCCCTTCCCTGCTCGCGTTAATGGGAGAAAATGCGCCGTGGGTAGAAAACCTGGGTAACGCATTTCTCGCCCAGCCGCAGGACGTCATGGATTCGGTGCAGCGCTTACGCGCCATCGCCCAGCAGACCGGAACGCTGAAATCCACGCCGCAGCAGAAAGTCATCACCGCCACAAACGCTGCGGCCCCGGCAACGTCGACGACCAGTACCTCCCGCAGCAGCAGCGCCGTGACATCCTCCGCCCCCGCCCAGGTGATTAAAATCGAATCCACCGATCCGAACGTGGTGTACGTGCCGGCCTATAACCCTTCTGTTGTTTACGGCGCCTGGCCTAACACGGCCTACCCGCCGGTCTACCTGCCGCCGCCCCCGGGTGAACAGTTCACCAATAGCTTCGTAAAAGGTTTTGGCTATAGCCTAGGCGTCGCCACCACCTACGCCCTGTTCAGCAGCATCGACTGGGATGATGACGATCACCATCATGACGATGACGATTACCACCACGATGATGATCATCACGGCGGCTACTCGCACAACGGCGATAATATCAATATCAACGTCAATAATTTCAACCATATTACCGGGCAGAATCTGCCGGGAAATCACGTTAACTGGCAACATAATCCGGCCTATCGCGGCAATATTCCGTACCCGAACAACAACATTGCGCAGCATTACCATCAGACCAATGTTCCCGGCGGGCTTAGCACTACCCAACATCAACCCGTCGATCGTAACGCGCAGCGTCAGGCAGCCATGACTCAGCTACAGCAGCATACCGGGCCTGCGGCTAAGGCGGATAACTCGCTTGCTCGCGCGCCGTCCCGAGATGCCCAGCGCCAGGCCGCATCGCAGCAGCTGCATCAGGTAACCCAGCGCAATAACTATCGCGGCTATGACGCCACGCCGGCGGTGACACATAACGCCGTACAACAGCAGCATCGGGAAGCGGTAAAATCGCAAATTCAGCATCCAACAGCGCAGCAGCAACAGCGCCGTGAACAGGTCCGGGCCGCAACGCCCGAACAACGTCAGCAGAAGTTGAATAACCTGCACGCCAATGCCCTGAGCGGTAACGATATCCGTTCGCCTTCCTGGCAGTCGCAGCAGGAGCGTGGCCTGCAGAGCCGTCATATCTCAGGTTTAAGCAGCGAGCAGCGCAGCGCGGCCAGAGAACATCTTTCGGAACATCATGAACTGCGCCGCCGCTGAGGATAATCAGATGAAAAAATTATTAACAATGACTCTGCTGGCCCTGACCCTGGCACCCGCTATATCGTTGGCTCAACAGCAGTTTACCTCTCCGGAACTGGCCGCCAGCGCGCTGGTCGAGGCGATCGGCAAGCATGATGAATCAGCGCTCAACGGGCTGCTCGGCGATAGCTGGCAGCAGTTTTTACCGCCGGATGGCATTGCCCCTGACGCCGTCGATCGCTTTCAACGTGACTGGAAAGTGAGCCATCGTATCGTTCAGCAACAGGATAGCGCCTGGCTGGAGGTGGGTCAGGAAGCATGGCGGCTACCGATCCCCATAATTCAGGATAAGAGCGGCTGGCGTTTTGACATGGCCGCTGCTGAAGATGAGATCCTGACTCGCGCCATTGGCCGCAATGAGCTGTCAGCCATTCAGGCAATGCATGCTTACGTTGATGCCCAGCAAGATTTCTATCGGTTAAACCACACCTGGGCGCAGAAGATTATCAGCAGTGATGGCAAGAAAGATGGCCTCTACTGGCCAACCGCTCCCGGTGAAGCGCCCAGCCCGTTAGGACCGGCATTTAGTCCCATAGAACCCGGCGAGGGCTATCACGGCTACCGTTTCCGCATAATTAAAGACGGCGAGAATCAGGGGGTCGCCCTGCTGGCATGGCCGGTTGAATGGGGAAAAACCGGTATCATGAGCTTTATGGTTGACCAAAATGATGAGGTTTTTCAGGCTAATTTAGGTGATGAAACGCAGAGCAAGGCGCTGGCGATTTCTCAATTTTCGCCTGATTCCGGCTGGCAGGCCATCCATCAATAGTAAAATGCCCGGCGCGCGATGGCGCTGCCGGGCAATATCACTACATTGGCTTAGCCCTGATGGGGCATCAGAGACGGGTAGCCGGCAAAAGCCGGTTTAGTGCTGGTCAACGCCGCTTCATCAGCGCTGATGCTACCGGAGTTCGCCGCCCATACGCCTTCGCTGGTCTTCTTTATTTGCTGATGTTGCCTATTCAAATCCTGGCCCATAGCGGCAATATGGGTGCTTTCGGTACCGCCGCTGTTATCAGCCCAGGGAATCGCGGCATCCGCCGCGCAGGCCATACCAGAGGCCAACGTTGCCGCCAGCAGAGTGGTGGTTAAAAGTCTTTTCATCGCATACCTCACGCATAGTTAACTACCTATAAGTTTATATAGTTATTATTTTTTGAGAATTAATAAGGTATGCACTTTTATTAACGGCGACACAGTTCTAAACATCAACTATAAAAAAAGCGGCTCACTGAGCCGCTTTTTGATTTTGCCTGAAAGAAAAACTTACTTTTTCTTCGCTTTCGCGTTCGGCAGGTCGGTGATGCTACCTTCGAAGACTTCTGCCGCCAGGCCAACGGACTCGTGCAGAGTCGGGTGAGCGTGGATGGTCAGCGCGATATCTTCAGCGTCACAGCCCATTTCGATCGCCAGACCGATTTCGCCCAGCAGCTCGCCGCCGTTGGTGCCAACAATCGCTCCGCCGATAACGCGGTGAGATTCTTTGTCGAAAATCAGTTTGGTCATACCGTCAGCGCAGTCGGAAGCGATAGCACGGCCAGAAGCAGCCCACGGGAAGGTGGCGGTTTCGTAGCTGATGCCTTTCTCTTTCGCTTCTTTCTCCGTCAGGCCAACCCATGCAACTTCCGGCTCGGTATAGGCGATGGACGGGATAACTTTCGGGTCGAAGTAGTGCTTCATGCCGGCGATAACTTCGGCTGCAACGTGGCCTTCGTGAACGCCTTTGTGCGCCAGCATCGGCTGACCGACGATATCGCCGATAGCAAAGATGTGCGGCACGTTGGTACGCAGTTGTTTGTCAACGCGGATAAAACCACGCTCGTCAACTTCAACGCCTGCTTTACCAGCATCAAGGTTTTTACCGTTCGGCACGCGACCGATAGCCACCAGCACGGCGTCATAGCGCTGCGCTTCAGCCGGGGCTTTTTTGCCTTCCATGGAAACGTAGATACCGTCTTCTTTCGCTTCAACGGCGGTCACTTTGGTTTCCAGCATCAGGTTAAATTTCTTACTGATGCGCTTGGTGAAGACTTTCACCACGTCTTTATCTGCTGCCGGGATAACCTGGTCGAACATTTCAACCACGTCAATCTCTGAACCCAGCGCATGGTATACGGTACCCATTTCCAGACCGATGATCCCGCCGCCCATAACCAGCAGGCGTTTTGGTACGGTTTTCAGCTCCAGCGCATCGGTGGAGTCCCATACGCGCGGATCTTCATGCGGAATGAACGGCAGTTCGATCGGACGGGAGCCCGCCGCGATGATAGCGTTGTCGAAGTTGATCACGGTTTTGCCGTTTTCGCCTTCCACTTCCAGGGTGTTAGCGCCGGTAAATTTACCCAGACCGTTAACCACCTTCACTTTACGCCCTTTGGCCATGCCAGCCAGACCACCGGTCAGCTGAGTGATGACTTTTTCTTTCCAGGTGCGAATCTTGTCAATGTCGGTTTTCGGCTCACCGAAAACGATGCCGTGTTCGGCCAGCGCTTTCGCTTCTTCGATAACTTTAGCAACGTGCAGCAGTGCTTTAGAAGGGATACAGCCGACGTTCAGGCAAACACCGCCGAGGGTGCTGTAACGTTCTACGATGACGGTTTCCAGACCTAAATCAGCGCAACGGAAGGCAGCAGAATAACCTGCGGGGCCTGCCCCAAGTACCACGACCTGAGTTTTGATTTCAGTACTCATCATGACCTCTGTTATTTGTATCCGGCGGGTCTGACGCTATTGTTTTTACGCCCATGTCCACCGGGACGTTCTATCCGCAAGCATTTTACAAAATTGTTAACAATTTTGAAACAACAAACGGCAAACGATTTTGTCCTTTATTGCTGGTAACTTCAAAACGCAGAAGAGATTACCAGAAAAAAGCCGGCCGTCAGGCCGGCTTTTTGCTTACATCACCAGGCGGCGAATGTCGCTCAGCATATTGTTGATGATGGTGATAAAGCGCGCACCATCAGCACCGTCGATCACGCGGTGGTCGAAGGACAGAGAGATCGGCATCATCAGACGCGGCACGAACTCTTTGCCATTCCATACTGGCTCCATCGCGGACTTGGACACGCCGAGGATAGCCACTTCCGGCGCGTTCACAATCGGTGCGAAGTGGGTGGTACCCAGGCCGCCGATGCTGGAGATAGTGAAGCAACCACCCTGCATTTCGCCAGCGGTCAGCTTACCATCACGCGCTTTTTTGGAAATCACGGTCAGTTCACGAGACAGCTCGGTAATGCTCTTCTTGTTCACGTCTTTAAAGACCGGAACAACCAGACCATTCGGGGTATCAACCGCCACGCCGATATTGATGTATTTCTTCAGCGTCAGACGCTGTGCATCTTCAGACAGGGAGCTGTTGAAGCGCGGCATCTGCTCAAGCGCCGCGGCAACGGCTTTCATGATGAAGACCACCGGAGTGAATTTCACGTCCAGCTTACGCTTCTCAGCTTCGGCGTTCTGCTGTTTACGGAACGCTTCCAGATCGGTGATATCGGTTTTGTCGAAGTGCGTAACGTGCGGGATCATCACCCAGTTACGGCTCAGGTTAGCGCCAGAGATCTTCTGGATGCGGCCCAGTTCAACTTCTTCCACTTCACCAAACTTGCTGAAGTCCACTTTCGGCCACGGCAGCATGCCCGGGATACCGCCACCGGTAGCAGCAGGCGCGGCTTCAGCGCGTTTAACCGCTTCTTTCACGTAGGCCTGAACGTCTTCGCGCAGGATACGGCCTTTACGACCGGAACCTTTCACTTTCGCCAGGTTGACGCCGAACTCGCGCGCCAGACGACGAATCAGCGGCGTTGCGTGAACGTAAGCGTCGTTTTCAGCGAACTCAGATTTGCCTTCCGCTTTTGCAGCAGGAGCCGCAGCAGGTTTAGACGCCTGAGCCGGTGCAGCAGCAGGTGCCGGAGCAGCCGCGGCAGCCGGAGCTGCGGCAGGCGCAGCGCCTTCCACTTCGAAGACCATAATCAGGGAGCCAGTGGAGACTTTGTCGCCGGTGCTGATTTTGATCTCTTTCACAGTACCCGCGAATGGCGCAGGCACTTCCATGGAAGCTTTGTCGCCTTCAACGGTGATCAGTGACTGTTCAGCGGCGATTTTATCGCCCACTTTCACCATCACTTCAGTCACTTCAACTTCATCGCCGCCAATATCCGGTACGTGAACTTCTTTAGCGCCTGAAGCTGCCGGTGCAGCAGCAGCCGGAGCGGCTTCCGCTTTTGCCGGTGCCGCGGCAGGCGCAGCGCCTGCCACTTCAAAGATCATGATCAGGGATCCAGTGGACACTTTGTCACCGGTGTTGATCTTGATCTCTTTCACGGTGCCGGCGAACGGCGCCGGAACTTCCATAGAAGCCTTGTCGCCTTCTACGGTGATCAGGGATTGTTCAGCGGCGATGGTGTCGCCTACTTTCACCATGATTTCCGTGACTTCAACTTCATCACCGCCGATATCCGGTACATGAACTTCTTTCGCGCTGGCGGCTGCCGGTGCTGCGGCGGCCGGAGCGGCTTCTTTCTTCTCTTCCTGCGCAGGTGCAGCGGCTGCTGCACCATCGGCGGAATCGAAAATCATGATCAGTTTACCGGTCTCGGTTTTGTCGCCGACAGAGACTTTGATCTCTTTAACGACGCCAGCCTGCGGAGACGGGACTTCCATAGAGGCTTTGTCGCCTTCTACGGTGATCAGCGACTGTTCAGCTTCAACTTTGTCGCCCACTTTGACCAGAATCTCGGTGATTTCAACTTCATCAGCCCCGATGTCCGGTACTTTGATTTCGATAGCCATTATTCTTTTACCTCTTACGCCAGACGCGGGTTAACTTTATCTGCATCGATGTTGAATTTAGTGATGGCTTCCGCAACCACTTTCTTATCGATTTCGCCACGTTTAGCCAGTTCGCCCAGCGCTGCTACCACCACGTAGGAAGCGTCAACTTCGAAGTGGTGACGCAGGTTTTCACGGCTGTCAGAGCGACCGAAGCCGTCGGTACCCAGTACGCGGTAATCATCGGCCGGTACGTAAGTACGAACCTGCTCAGCGAACAGTTTCATATAGTCAGTCGATGCGACTGCCGGAGCATCATTCATCACCTGAGCGATGTACGGAACGCGCGGCGTTTCCAGCGGATGCAGCATGTTCCAGCGTTCACAATCCTGGCCATCGCGCGCCAGTTCGGTGAAGGAGGTGACGCTATAAACGTCAGAACCTACGCCGTAGTCGTTGGCCAGGATCTGCGCTGCTTCACGAACGTGACGCAGGATAGAACCGGAGCCCAGCAGCTGAACTTTACCTTTGCTACCTTCAACGGTTTCGAGTTTGTAGATACCTTTACGGATACCTTCCTCGGCACCTGCTGGCATGGCCGGCATGTGGTAGTTTTCGTTCAGCGTGGTGATGTAGTAGTAAACGTTCTCTTGTTTCTCACCGTACATACGCTCCAGACCATCGTGCATGATGACCGCAACTTCGTATGCATAAGACGGATCGTAAGAGATACAGTTCGGGATAGTCAGAGACTGAATATGGCTGTGGCCATCTTCGTGCTGCAGACCTTCGCCGTTCAGCGTCGTACGACCGGAAGTACCACCGATCAGGAAGCCGCGAGCCTGCTGGTCACCAGCCTGCCAGCACAGATCGCCGATACGCTGGAACCCGAACATAGAGTAGTAGATGTAGAACGGGATCATCGGCAGGTTGTTGGTGCTGTAGGAGGTCGCAGCAGCCAGCCAGGATGCGCCAGCACCCAGTTCGTTGATACCTTCCTGCAGAATCTGGCCTTTCTCGTCTTCTTTGTAGTATGCAACCTGCTCACGGTCCTGCGGGGTGTACTGCTGGCCGTTCGGGCTGTAGATACCAATCTGACGGAACAGACCTTCCATACCAAAGGTACGCGCTTCATCGGCGATGATCGGCACGAGGCGGTCTTTGATGGATTTGTTCTTCAGCATCACGTTCAGGGCACGAACGAACGCGATAGTGGTAGAGATCTCTTTATTCTGCTCTTCCAGCAGCGGCCCGAAATCTTCCAGAGTCGGCAGCTCCAGCTTCTCATCGAAGTTCGGCTGACGGCTCGGCAGATAGCCGTGCAGTTTCTGACGCTGGGCGTGCAGATAGGTGTGCTCTTCGGAACCTTCCGGGAAGGTCACGTACGGCAGTTTTTCGATATCCGCATCGGCAACCGGCACATTGAAACGATCGCGGACGTAGCGAACGCCGTCCATGTTCATCTTCTTAACCTGGTGGGCGATGTTTTTACCTTCAGCAGTGTCACCCATGCCGTAACCTTTAATGGTATGGGCGAGAATGACGGTAGCTTTGCCTTTGGTTTCCTGCGCTTTTTTCAGTGCAGCATAGACTTTCTTCGGATCGTGGCCGCCGCGGTTCAGGGCCCAGATCTGCTCGTCAGTCCAGTCGGCGACCAGCGCTGCGGTTTCCGGATATTTACCGAAGAAGTGCTCACGCACGTAGGCGCCGTCTTTGGATTTGAAGGTCTGGTAGTCACCGTCAACGGTCTCTTCCATCAGCTGGATCAGTTTACCGCTGGTATCTTTACGCAGCAGCTCATCCCAGCGACCGCCCCAGATAACCTTAATGACGTTCCAGCCAGCACCACCGAAGATGCCTTCCAGTTCGTTAATGATCTTGCCATTACCGGTAACCGGGCCGTCAAGACGCTGCAGGTTACAGTTGATAACGAAGACCAGGTTGTCCAGCTTCTCACGAGTCGCGATGGTGATCGCGCCTTTGGATTCCGGCTCGTCCATCTCACCGTCGCCCAGGAAGGCGTAAACGGTTTGTTTGGAGGTATCTTTCAGACCACGGTGTTCCAGATATTTCAGGAACTTAGCCTGATAAATCGCGCCGATTGGGCCCAGGCCCATAGAAACGGTCGGGAACTGCCAGAATTCCGGCATCAGTTTCGGGTGCGGGTAAGAGGACAGACCTTTACCGTGAACTTCCTGACGGAAGTTGTTCATCTGCTCTTCAGTCAGACGACCTTCCAGGAAAGCACGCGCGTAGACGCCCGGAGAGATGTGGCCCTGGAAGTAAACCAGGTCGCCGCCGTCCTGCTCGTTGCGTGCGCGGAAGAAGTGGTTAAAGCACACTTCGTAGAAGGTTGCGGAAGACTGGAAGGAAGCCATGTGGCCGCCCAGTTCGAGATCTTTTTTCGATGCGCGCAGAACGGTCATAATCGCGTTCCAGCGGATCGCAGAACGGATACGACGTTCCAGATCCAGATTCCCCGGGTATTCCGGCTCATCTTCAACGGCAATAGTGTTTACGTAACCGCCGGTCGATGCGCCAGCAGCCACTTTCACCCCGCCTTTGCGGGCTTCAGAAAGGAGTTGGTCAATAAGATACTGAGCGCGCTCAACACCTTCTTCACGGATGACCGATTCGATCGCCTGTAGCCAGTCGCGAGTTTCGATCGGATCCACGTCATTTGGTAAACGTTCTGACATGGGGGGTATTCCTTATCTATCTAATCGTTGATTAATCTGGAACCTGTCCCATTGCGCTCTTTGTTCTTCATACTTCTGGCTGTCTCTTTGTTGGCTTCGCTTCCTCATCCCAGTCACATAGTTCACTATGCTCCCGGGGATTCGCGCGCTTGCCGCCGCGATACACCCAAAATTATTTTGAACAACTAAAAGTGCAATAAGACAGGTTCTGCGTTTAGTTGCCGCGCTCTAAAAATGGCGCTTAAGAACCGGAGTTCTCATCTTTTCGTTGCTGTAAACGACGCAGTGAGCGTTCACGACGGCTCTGCTCACGGCTACGATCCAGCAAAATTTCCTCAATGAACGCCAGGTGACGATGCGACGCTTCACGCGCCTGCTCCGGTTCCCCGGCGATTATCGCCTCAAAAATGCGAGTACGATGATTGCTGACCTGCGGGAGCATCTCCCGACGGGCGTACAACAATTCAAAATTCTGGCGAACGTTCTGGGCCAGCATCGGCTCCATACAGCGTAGTAGATGGAGCAACACCACATTGTGCGCCGCTTCGGTGACGGCAATTTGATACTGGACGACGGCATCGGATTCGGCGTCAAGATCGCCGGACTGCTGAGCCCGCTCAATGGCCTGATGCAACTCGCGAATACGTTCGCGATCTTCATCGTTGCTGCGCAGCGCCGCGTAATAAGCCGCGATGCCTTCAAGCGCGTGACGGGTTTCCAGCAGATCGAATTGGGATTCAGGGTGGTCGGACAGTAGCTCTACCAGCGGGTCGCTGAAGCTCTGCCACAGGCGGCTTTGCACAAACGTTCCGCCCCCCTGGCGACGAAGCAACAAGCCCTTAGCTTCGAGGCGTTGAATAGCCTCACGGAGCGAGGGACGGGAAACGTCGAACTGTTTTGCCAGTTCACGTTCTGGCGGGAGTTTTTCACCGGGGCGCAACGTCCCCTCAAGGATTAAAAACTCCAGCTGCTGCTCTATCACATCGGATAGTTTTGGTTGGCGGATCTTGCTGTAGGCCATATTCCCTGTCTCTGCCATTAGCCCGGAGTCAATTGGTCTTACCAATTCATAGTTCGTATCGCTAAAGTAACAAAGTATTCACCTTCTGTCCATACAGGTTTTGATTGAAATCATTAAACCCGGCACGTTTTAACAACCTTACAGAAATAACATTTCAAAAATGTAACCTTGCACAAATGTTGTGTTTACTCACAAAGAGGTAGCGTTAACGTAATAGAAACGAAAAATTACGCTATCTGAACCGATTCAACTCACCAATTGGTGAATATTAATTCAATGAAAGCGAATAAGTAGCAAATAATAGACAGGTGCGGAATATTGAGGTGTGATTTACAAATGGTTTCTTTTTGCTCGCATCGTCATCATCCCTTCATAAAGCAGGTGCATTCAGCGGCGCTTATCACTATTCTCCATGATACGAAAGGCCTTTTCATGAATTCCCCCTCCGCCTTGCGTAAAGAAATAAGTACATCAACGGAATTTGATAATTACACAAACACAACAATATGTGCGTTGCATCATTCGGGGCAGAACGGAGCGCAGGCTCAGTGAAATTTCGCTGACTATGCTATCAGGCAGGGACGGACAGCGAAGAAGTCACCTGAAGGATGACGCGGACAAACATAATAACCATAACCACACACGAGGTTTCATGATGGAAGGTCAACAGCATGGCGATCGGCTAAAGCGCGGCCTTAAAAACCGCCATATTCAGCTTATTGCGCTGGGAGGCGCTATCGGTACCGGTTTGTTTCTCGGTAGCGCATCCGTCATCCAAAACGCGGGTCCCGGTATCATTCTGGGCTACGCAATTGCCGGTTTTATTGCCTTCCTGATTATGCGTCAGCTGGGCGAGATGGTCGTTGAAGAACCGGTGGCCGGTTCATTTAGTCATTTTGCCTACAAATACTGGGGCGGCTTTGCAGGTTTCGCTTCCGGCTGGAACTACTGGGTGCTTTACGTGCTGGTCGCGATGGCCGAGCTGACCGCGGTCGGGAAATACGTCCAGTTCTGGTGGCCGGAAATTCCCACCTGGGTTTCTGCGGCCATTTTCTTTATCGCCATCAACGCGATCAACCTGACTAACGTCAAAGTGTTTGGCGAGATGGAGTTCTGGTTCGCGATCATCAAAGTCGTCGCCGTCGTGGCGATGATCCTGTTCGGCGGCTGGCTGCTGTTTAGCGGCAACGGCGGCCCGCAGGCCACCGTACGCAACCTGTGGGAGCAAGGCGGATTCCTGCCGCACGGCTTCACCGGGCTGGTGATGATGATGGCGATTATTATGTTCTCGTTCGGCGGTCTGGAGCTGGTGGGTATTACCGCCGCAGAAGCGGATAACCCGGAGCAAAGCATTCCAAAAGCCACTAACCAGGTTATCTACCGTATTCTGATTTTCTATGTGGGCTCGCTGGCCGTTCTGCTCTCTCTGCTGCCGTGGAGCCGCGTGACCGCCGATACCAGTCCGTTTGTCCTGATTTTCCATGAGCTGGGCGATACCTTTGTCGCTAACGCCCTGAATATCGTGGTCCTGACCGCGGCGCTGTCGGTGTATAACAGCTGCGTTTACTGCAACAGCCGGATGCTGTTCGGCCTGGCCCAGCAGGGTAACGCGCCAAAAGCGCTAATGAGCGTTGATAAACGCGGCGTACCGGTTAACACTATCCTCGTCTCCGCTGTGGTCACCGCGCTGTGCGTCCTGATAAACTACTTCGCGCCGGAATCCGCGTTTGGTCTGCTGATGGCGCTGGTAGTTTCCGCCCTGGTGATCAACTGGGCGATGATCAGCCTGGCGCACATCAAATTCCGTCGCGCTAAGCAGCAGCAGGGCGTGGTTACCCGCTTCCCGGCGCTGCTGTATCCGCTGGGTAACTGGATTTGCCTGCTGTTCATGGCGGGAGTACTGGTGATCATGCTGATGACCCCTGGCATGGCGATTTCTGTCTACCTTATCCCGGTGTGGATTGCCGTTCTCGGCGTCGGCTACCTGTTTAAACAGAAAACCGCCAGCGCCATTAAAGCGTAATCCTGCATCTCTACAACCTGTGTCCGCCCGCCGTTGGCGGACACAGTGCATTGTTACCTGCTTCACATTTTATCCCTGACAACCGATTTATCCATATCGTTAACCCTATCCTGCAACGCATTAGTCCATTACCCGGCTAATAATTCTCTCCATACCGCCACGGGGAGATCGCTGCGATGAATGGCAATAAGCTTTCAGTTAAAGAAAAAATAGGCTACGGGATGGGTGACGCCGGATGCAACATCATATTCGGCGCCATCATGTTGTTTGTTAACTATTTTTATACGGATATTTTTGGTCTCGCGCCGGCGCTGGTAGGCGTATTGCTGCTCTCCGTACGCGTTATTGATGCAGTTACCGATCCGATTATGGGGGCTATGGCCGACCGTACCCGCAGTAAATACGGGCGCTTTCGTCCATGGCTGCTGTGGATTGCTTTCCCGTATGCGCTGTTCAGCGTGCTGATGTTTACCACGCCGGAGTGGACGTACAATAGCAAGGTTATCTATGCTTTCGTCACCTACTTCCTGCTCTCGCTGACCTATACCGCGATTAACATCCCCTACTGCTCATTAGGTAGCGTGATTACGAATGACCCGCAGGAACGCGTGGCCTGCCAGTCCTATCGCTTCGTGATGGTCGGTATTGCCACACTCCTGCTCTCCCTTACGCTACTGCCGATGGCGGACTGGTTCGGTGGTGAGAATAAAGCCAAAGGCTACCAGATGGCGATGACCGTGCTGGCGTTTATCGGTATGTGCATGTTCCTTTTCTGCTTTGCCACCGTCCGTGAACGCGTAAAACCCGCTGTCCAGACCAACGACGAGCTGAAAAAAGATCTAAAAGACGTCTGGAAAAACGACCAGTGGGTTCGCATCCTGCTGTTAACGCTTTGCAACGTCTGTCCGGGCTTTATTCGCATGGCCGCCACCATGTACTACGTCACCTGGGTTATGCAACAAAGCACCCACTTCGCGACGCTGTTTATCAGCCTTGGCGTGGTCGGGATGATGATCGGTAGTATGCTGGCAAAAGTTCTGACCGACCGCTGGTGTAAACTGCAGGTGTTTTTCTGGACCAATATCGTACTGGCCGTTTTCTCCTGCGCGTTCTATTTCTTCGACCCGCACGCCACCATGATGATCATGGCGCTCTACTTCCTGCTGAATGTTCTGCATCAGATCCCCTCACCGCTGCACTGGTCGCTAATGGCCGACGTTGACGACTACGGTGAATGGAAGACCGGCAAACGCATCACCGGCATCAGCTTCTCCGGCAACCTGTTCTTCCTGAAGGTCGGTCTGGCTATCGCCGGGGCGATGGTTGGCTTTCTCCTCTCCTGGTACGGTTACGATGCCGGCGCGAAACAGCAAAGCGCATCCGCGATTAACGGTATCGTACTGCTATTCAGCGTTATCCCCGGCGTCGGCTATCTGATTACCGCGGGAGTGGTGCGTATGCTGAAGGTTAACCGTGAATTTATGAGGCAAATTCAGTCTGACCTCGAGAAGCGCCGGGTCAACTATAGCGAGCTCAATGACTATCAGGAACTGAAAACCGGCGAACATGTAAGGAAAGCGTAATGAAAAACTGGCCAAACCCATTTATTGAACAACGCGCGGACCCGTATATTCTGCGCCATCAGGATAGCTACTACTTTATTGCTTCGGTGCCGGAGTACGACCGTCTGGAAATCCGCCGCTCCGCAACTCTTGAAGGCCTGCGCGACGTGCAGCCGGTGGTCGTCTGGCGTAAACCGGACAGCGGCCCGATGAGTCAGCTCATATGGGCGCCGGAGCTGCATGAGATTGACGAAAAATGGTACATCTACTTTGCGGCGACCCACACGCACGACCTGGATGAACTGGGGATGTTCCAGCACCGTATGTTTGCGCTTGAATGCGCGGACAGCGATCCGTTAACCGGTAAATGGCAGGTAAAAGGCCAGGTAAAAACGCCGTTTGACACCTTTGCCCTGGATGCCACCACTTTCCGTCATCAGGGCAAACAGTGGTACCTGTGGGCGCAAAAAGACCCTGACATTAAAGGCAACACCAACCTCTATCTGGCTGAGCTGGAAAACCCGTGGACGCTAAAAGGCAAGCCGGTGATGTTGAGCAAACCCGAGTTCGACTGGGAGTGTCGCGGTTTCATGGTGAACGAAGGCCCGGCGGTGCTTTTCCACGGCGACAAGCTGTTCGTTAGCTATTCCGCCAGCGCTACCGATGAAAACTACTGCATGGGCTTACTGTGGATAGACATTAACGCCGACCCGCTCCGGCCAGAAAACTGGCATAAAGCGCCGCAGCCGGTATTCCGCACCAGCTATGAGAATCGTCAGTATGGGCCCGGGCACAATAGCTTTACGCAGACGCCGGAAAGAGAAGATGTGCTGGTGTACCACGCGCGTAACTACACCGAAATAGAAGGCGACCCGCTGTACGATCCAAATCGTCATACGCGCCTGAAGCTCATTCGCTGGCAAGAAAACGGGATGCCTGATTTCGGCATCCCGGCAGCAGACACGTATTAAAAGTCCTGCCTGCCCGCCAACGGGCAGGCGCTTAAATCAGCGTACCGTAAATGGTCAGCAGCGCCATAATCACCACGACCACCAACGAGGTTTTCTTCGCCATGGAGACCGCCGCCTTCGGCGTAGCCACTTTATCCACGTGCGGCTCACGCGCCAGCGAATACTGCGCCAGACGCGTCAATACCTGATACTGAGAAGAGTGGCGGTCGCCCAGCGAGGCAAACCACGCCGGTAAGGCTTTTTCCCCGTGTCCAACCAAAGCGTACACCACGCCGACCAGGCGTACCGGAACCCAGTCAACCACGTGCAGAATGCCGTCGATACCCGACTGTAAGCGATGGCGCGGCGTCTGATAACGCGCCAGCCACGTTTGCCAGGCCCGCAGCGTACAGTAGGCGATCAGGGTTAACGGCCCCCACGGCCCGCCGACCACAAACCAGAACAGCGGAGCAAGATAATAGCGGTAGTTAATCCACAGCAGCGCATTTTGCAGCTCGCTCAGATACTCACGCTGGTCGCAGCCGGGCGGTACGCCGTGGATCAGGGTAAGTTCGCTGGCCATGGCGTCGCAGGCGCGGCTATCATCGCGCGCCGCGGCCTTCAGGTAGGCGTGATAGTGCAAGCGGACTTTACCTGCGCCTATGCACAGCAGGCCAAGCAGGATCCAGAACACCAGCAGCGGAACGTTAAACAGTTGCCCCTGCAGCAGGCGCTGAATAATAAACACAACCGCCGCAGCCGCTACCGTCATCAGTATGGTTGTCAGCAGGGAATAATGCTTTAACCGGCGAAACAGCACTTCCAGCCGATGATCGAGCTGCCAGTGCTCACCCAGCTTAAACAAGCGCTCGGCAATGAGGACTAACAGCGTAGTAAACAACGTCATGGCATCTCCTTATTCTGACGACGGGGTTAACAGAGCGCGAAATTTTACCCAGTCAAAAGCCGGGCCGGGATCCGTTTTACGCACTGGCGCAATATCGCTATGGCCGGTGATATTGTCAGCTATCGCCGGATAGAGCGGGATAAGCTGACGGGTAACGGCTGCCAGCTGCTGATACTGCGCGTCGGTATAAGCCAGCTCGTCGGTCCCTTCCAGCTCAATGCCTATCGAAAAATCGTTGCAGCGCTCGCGCCCGTGATAGCTTGAAACACCCGCGTGCCACGCGCGCTTGTCGAAAGGCACATACTGCACGATTTCGCCATCGCGGCGAATCAGACAATGCGCCGAAACGCGAAGATGGGCAATCTCGGCAAAGAAAGGATGGGCATGGGGATCGAGCGTACCGCTGAACAGGGCATCAATCCACGGGCCGCCAAATTCGCCGGGCGGTAGGCTTATATTGTGCACCACCAGCAAAGAGGGAGTTTCATTATCCGGACGGCTATCTTGATGCGGCGAAGGTACCCGACGCGCCTCGACCAGCCATCCCCCGTTCAACTGCATGTTGAGTCTCCTTTTACTAGCTTATGCATGGCGGCACCGCGCCCAACGAATCCCCTGCATCATACGCCCTCTCGCTCAGCGGACTAACGCCAAAAGCTGAAACCGCCGGCAAAATGAAGCGGATGTGGTACAAAAACGTTGTTCAGGTTAGCATGTTTCCCACTTCTGAATCTTATCTATCTGGAGCTTTATCATGACGCCTCGTCGCTACAATCCCGACCGCCGCCGTGACGCGCTGCTGGAGCGTATTAATCTTGATATTACCGATGCCGTCGCTCAATCCCTGCGGGAAGATTTAGGCGGCGAAGTGGATGCGAATAACGACATTAGCGCACAATTATTGCCTCAGGACGCGCACTCGCATGCGGTCGTGATCACCCGCGAAGATGGCGTATTTTGTGGTAAACGCTGGGTAGAAGAAGTCTTTATTCAGCTTGCGGGCGATGACGTTAACTTCACCTGGCATGTTGCCGATGGCGATGCAGTAAAAGCAAACCAGCCGTTGTTCGAGCTGGAAGGCCCTTCGCGTATTCTGCTCACCGGCGAGCGCACCGCACTCAATTTCGTGCAAACGTTGTCCGGGGTAGCGAGTGAAGTCCGCCGCTACGTTGATCTGCTGGTGGGTACCAAAACTCAGCTGCTCGATACGCGCAAAACGCTGCCGGGTCTGCGCACGGCGCTGAAGTACGCGGTCTTATGCGGCGGTGGGGCCAACCATCGTCTGGGCCTCTCCGATGCCTTTCTGATTAAAGAGAATCATATTATCGCTTCCGGCTCGGTACGGCAGGCGGTTGAAAAAGCGTTCTGGCTTCATCCTGATGTGCCGGTAGAAGTGGAAGTCGAAACTCTTGAAGAACTGGACGAAGCGCTAAAAGCCGGCGCCGACATCATTATGCTCGACAACTTCACTACCGACCTGATGCGCGAAGCGGTCAAACTTACCCAGGGTCAGGCGGCGCTGGAAGTCTCCGGCAACGTCACATTCGATACCATTCGTGAATTTGCCGAAACCGGCGTCGACTACATCTCCGTTGGCGCGTTGACGAAACACGTGCGCGCCCTCGACCTCTCTATGCGTTTCCGTTGATTGCCTTGCCCCGGTTTTCACTTTATGCCGGGGCTCACTTTTGCGAACTGACTCGCATGCCAATAATCCCTCCATGCAAGCGGCCCAAAAAGCCTGGAACCCTTCTTCCTTAGGCGAAATCTGCGGATCGTATCGCTGAAAAAATCCCGGCAAAGTGCTCCTGAAGATAACAAGGAGCAACTTATGGACAAACAACGTGGTTTTACCCTCATCGAACTCATGGTGGTCATCGGGATCATCGCCATTCTCAGCGCAATCGGCATTCCGGCGTATCAGAATTACCTGCGAAAAGCGGCGCTTACCGACATGCTACAAACCTTCGTCCCTTTCCGTACCGCCATTGAGCTATGCGCGCTGGAGCACGGCGGATTAACCCCCTGCGATGGCGGCAACAACGGGATCCCCTCCCCCGCAACCACCCGCTACGTCTCCGCTATGACCGTAGCGACGGGCGTTGTCACGCTCACCGGCCAGGAAAGCCTCAATGGCCTGAGCGTCACCATGACGCCGTCCTGGGATAACGCTAACGGTATCACCGGCTGGCAGCGCGTTTGCAATATTACTGGCGATAGCGCACTTAAGCAGGCCTGTGAAGATGTGTTCCGTTTTAACTGAGAGGGCAGCAATGAAAACTGAACAATTGATCCCACTGTGCCAGCGCTACAAGGCATTGCTGCTCGATAGCGATGAAAACACCATTGCCATCGCCGTAGTCGATGCCCCTGCGCCGGAACTCATGGAAGCCCTGCGCTTCGCGACTCAGAAAAGGATTGATATCGAATGCTGGAACCAGGACCGGATGGACAAACGGCTGCAGACGCCGGGAATATCAACACTCACCCCACCTGTTGAAGCGTCGGCCAGCATCGTTGAACAGGTAAATAACCTTCTCGAACAAGCCCTGCGCCAGCGCGCATCCGATATTCATATCGAACCAGGCGACGATCGCCTGAGAATTCGCCTGCGGGTAGACGGCGTCCTCCATTCTCTTGCTCCGCTCGCCGCGGAACTCGCCGCCCCCATCACCGCCCGACTTAAGGTGCTCGGCAATCTGGATATCGCCGAACACCGGGTGCCGCAGGACGGTCAGTTCACCCTCACGCTCTCCGATCGCCCGGTCTCGTTTCGGATCGCCACGCTTCCCTGCCGCGGAGGGGAGAAAATCGTTCTGCGTTTACTACATCAGGTCGAACAAGCGCTGGACCTGGAGGCGCTGGGGCTCTCCGCCCAGCAGCTTGCCGCCTTCCGTTCGGCGCTAAACCAACCCCAGGGCCTGATGCTGGTCACTGGTCCGACGGGGAGTGGGAAAACCGTCACTTTATACAGCGCGCTGCAGGCGCGGAACCGCGACGAAGTCAATATATGCAGCGTTGAAGATCCGCTGGAGATCCCCATTGTGGGGATGAATCAGACGCAGATTAACCCCCGGGCGGGTTTAACTTTTCACAGCGTACTGCGCGCCCTGCTCCGTCAGGATCCCGATATCGTAATGGTGGGAGAAATACGCGATGCGGAAACCGCTGAAATTGCGATAAAAGCAGCGCAGACCGGGCACCTGGTGCTCTCAACGCTGCACACCAATTCAACCAGTGAAACGCTGGTTCGTCTGCAGCAGATGGGCGTTGCGCGCTGGATGATCTCATCCGCGCTTTCGCTGGTGGTTGCTCAACGTCTGGTACGCAAGCTGTGCCCCCACTGCCGGCGGGAAACCGGCAGTTCGGCTGATGTTCCGCACAGCCTGTGGCCGCGGGCGCTTCCTCGCTGGCAGGCTCCGGGCTGTCAGCACTGCTATCACGGCTACTACGGTCGCCTGGCGCTCTTTGAGCTGCTACCCGTCAATACCGCGTTACGGCAGGCGATAACTCAGGGTCTTAGCGCCGGGGAGATCGAGTCCCTGGCACGGGAATCCGGAATGATGACGCTATTTGAGAGCGGTTGCCTGGCCGTCGAACGTGGGATGACCAGTCTGGAAGAAGTGGTACGCGTGTTGGGGATACCGCATGGCGACTAAACGACTGTGGCGCTGGCGCGGTATCACTCTCCAGGGCGCTCCCTGCCAGGGAACGCTCTGGCAGGATAATCGCCCCGAGGCATTGCAGGCTCTACAGCGACAACGAATTATCCCGCTGACGCTGCGCTGCTGTAGCGTGCAAAACGCCCTCTGGCATCCGCGCTACAGCGGTGAAATCATCCGCCAGTTGGCGGCCCTTCTTCAGGCCGGCCTCCCGCTGGCTGAGGGGTTGGAACTGCTGGCGCAGCAGCAGCCCAATGCGCAATGGCAAGCGTTGCTGCAAACCCTGGCAGCAGATCTGGCGCAGGGCATTTCGCTTTCAGGCTCCCTGGAAAAATGGCCTGAAGCGTTCCCCCCGTTATATCTGGCCATGATCCGCACCGGTGAGCTTACCGGTAAACTGGAGCTATGCTGCGCCGAGCTGGCCCAGCAGCAGCGAGAACAGCTGCTTCTCACCGAGAAAGTGAAAAAAGCGCTGCGCTACCCGCTGATTATTTTGACTCTGGCGCTGCTGGTGGTCATGGGAATGCTGTGCTTCGTCTTACCGGAGTTTGCCGCTATATATCAAACTTTCAACACCCCGCTGCCGTGGTTGACCCGCGCGGTAATGAGCGTCGGCGAGGGGCTAACTCGCTTTTGGCCATTACTCGCGGCGCTGGTAATTTTACCTGCGATACTCAACCGGCTGATTTGCCAGCGGCCAGGCTGGCTACTGTATCGTCAGAAGCTGCTCCATACGCTGCCGGTGTTTGGCAAACTGCTATGCGGCCAGCGGCTTAGCCAGATTTTTACCGTACTCGCATTGACGCAAAGCGCCGGTATCAGCTTTCTGCAAGGGCTGCAAAGCGTAGAGGAAACGCTGAATTGTCCGCTGTGGCGACAGAGACTCCGCCAGGTTTGCCGGCAAATTACCCACGGCGATCCCATCTGGCAGGCGTTCGCCAACAGCGGAGGATTTACGCCGCTGTGTCTACAGCTGATTCGTACCGGTGAAGCTTCGGGTTCGCTGGATACTATGCTGGCCAATCTGGCTCGTCACCATAGCGAGCAGACGCATCAGCAGGCAGATAATCTGGCCACCTTACTGGAGCCGATGATGCTGGTTGTAACAGGAACGATTGTCGGCGTGCTGGTGGTGGCGATGTATTTACCCATTTTTCATCTGGGCGACGCCATTAGCGGAATGGGGGGATAACGCTGGCGCAAACGCGCCAGCGAGCGGCATTACAGACTGTTGAACACGCGGTTCTCTTGTTCCTGTACGCGAATAAAAGTCGTACGTTTAGTCAGTTCTTTCAGGCGTGAAGCACCAACGTAGGTGCATGCGGAGCGCAGGCCGCCAAGAATATCGCGCGCGGTGTTTTCAACCGGGCCGCGCAGCGGCAGCTTAACGGTTTTGCCTTCCGCCGCACGGTACTGGGCTACGCCGCCAACGTGACGGGTCATCGCCGACTCGGAGCTCATGCCGTAGAACAGCATGAATTTTTCACCGTTCTCTTCAACTACGGTACCGCCGCTCTCTTCGTGCCCGGCCAGCATACCGCCAAGCATCACAAAATCTGCGCCGCCGCCGAATGCTTTAGCCACATCCCCGGGCATAGTACATCCGCCGTCGCTGATAATCTGCCCGCCCAGGCCGTGCGCCGCGTCGGCACATTCAATCACGGCGGAAAGTTGCGGATAGCCGACACCGGTTTTCACGCGGGTTGTACATACGGAACCCGGGCCGATGCCAACCTTCACGATATCGGCGCCCGAAAGAACCAGCTCTTCACACATTTCGCCGGTAACAACGTTACCTGCAATGATGGTTTTCTGCGGCCAGGCTTCACGCGCTTTCGCGACAAACTGCACGAAGTGCTCGGAATAGCCATTCGCCACGTCAATGCATACGAAGCTAAGCTGCGGGTTCTGGATCAGAATCTGTTTGGTTTTTTCGAAATCCGCGTCGGAGGTCCCAGTAGAGACCATGACGTGCTGCACGACATCTGCCGATACGCTCTGAACAAACGCCTGCCACTGTTCAACGCTGTAATGCTTATGTACCGCAGTCAGAACGCCGAACGAAGCCAGAGCTTTAGCCATAGCAAACGTGCCAACGGTGTCCATATTAGCAGCAATAATCGGCACGCCAGTCCAGGCCAGGCCAGAGTGTTTGAAAGTGAATTCACGTTCCAGCTGTACGTCAGAACGGCTTTTGAGGGTAGAACGTTTCGGGCGGATAAGAACGTCTTTAAAACCAAGCTTCAAATCTTCTTCAATACGCATGTGCGAATTCCTGGGGTTAATTGCATTATTGTGAGAGCACAACTCCAGTGACGCTATCATACGCACGAATCATGGCCGCGCAAGACTGCGATTTTCACTTTTTTTACGCTACAATCGTATAAATTTACCTGGTGAATAGCCAAAAGCGAATTTGCGATATCCCATCGCTGGCGTATCATTTTTAACCATTTGATTTGCATGCACAAAAAAACCAGAATAGGTGGTGACAGCGCTTTATTGGTTGATATCAGACCGATAAACCAACTGTCGCAGTGGCGTCGTCGCGTCGTAAATAACGGCGCTATTATTGAAAAATGTGCATGTAGTCAGTTTCAGGATTGAGGTGT
Organism: Klebsiella sp. BDA134-6; assembly: GCF_015601345.1. NCBI lineage: Bacteria > Pseudomonadati > Pseudomonadota > Gammaproteobacteria > Enterobacterales > Enterobacteriaceae > Klebsiella > Klebsiella sp. BDA134-6. The sequence goes on along the minus strand of NZ_CP064784.1, from coordinate 972,707 downwards.
ATGGCATACACGGTAGCGTTAACAGGCGGCATCGGCAGTGGTAAAAGTACTGTAGCCGATGCATTCTCACACCTCGGGGTTAACGTTATTGATGCTGACATAATCGCGCGCCAGGTAGTAGAGCCCGGCACTCCGGGGCTAAGCGCGATTGTTCAACGCTTCGGTCCGCAGATACTCAATGAAGATGGCACCCTCAACCGTCGTGCTCTGCGTGAGCAAATTTTCGCTCATGCAGAGGATAAGAGCTGGCTAAACGCGCTGCTGCATCCACAAATTCAGCAGGAAACGCGTCGCCAGATGCAGCTTGCCACCTCATCTTATATTCTCTGGGTTGTACCTTTATTGGTCGAAAACCGTTTGTCCGCTAAAGCCGATCGCGTCCTTGTTGTTGATGTACCTAAAGAGACGCAGATAGAGCGCACGATGCTTCGCGATCGGGTCAGCCGACAACATGCGGAACATATTCTTGCCGCTCAGGCCACGCGCGAGCAGCGCCTTGCCGTTGCGGATGATGTTATTGAAAATATGGGTTCACCTGGTGCCATCGCATCAGCTGTCGCCCGCCTGCATGCAAAGTATCAACAGCTGGCAACGCAGGCCGCCTCACAGGAAAAACCGTAATGTCTACCCCTGTTCTATTTGAACATCCGCTTAATGAAAAAATGCGTACCTGGCTGCGTATTGAGTTTTTGCTCCAGCAGCTGGCCGTACATCCCGCCATTACCAGCCATGCTGATGCGCTGCATTTTTTCCGCAATATCGGCGACCTTTTAGATGTTTTTGAACGCGGTGAAGTGCGTACCGATCTGATGAAAGAGCTGGATCGCCAGCAGAGGAAGCTGCAATCCTGGGCGGAAGTCCCTGGGGTTGATCAGGATCGTATCAACGAACTCCGTCAGCAGCTGAAGCAATCAGGCAGTACGTTAATGTCGGCGCCACGTATCGGCCAGTACCTGCGAGAGGATCGCCTGATCGCCCTGGTACGCCAACGCCTGAGCATCCCGGGCGGCTGCTGTAGCTTCGATCTTCCGACGCTGCACATCTGGCTGCATATGCCGCAGGAATATCGTGATGAGCAGGTCGGTAAGTGGCTGGCCAGCCTGGAACCGTTGACGCAATCGCTGATGCTCATTCTCGATCTCATCCGTAACTCGGCCCCCTTCCGTAAGCAGACCAGCCTGAACGGTTTTTATCAGGACAACGGCGAAGATGCCGATCTGCTGCGTCTGCGTTTGGATCTTGCCAGCCAGCTCTACCCCCAAATATCAGGCCACAAGAGCCGCTTTGCCATCCGCTTTATGCCGCTGGACAGCGAACATGGCATCGTGCCGGAGCGTTTTGATTTTGAACTGGCCTGCTGTTAAGGAGTCATTATGTCCGAAGAGATAACCGTCAACTGCCCAACCTGCGGCAAAATTGTGGTCTGGAATGAGCAGAGCCCGTATCGCCCGTTCTGCTCCAAGCGCTGTCAGCTTATCGATTTAGGCGAATGGGCAGCGGAAGAGAAACGTATCCCGAGCAGTAGCGATCTATCAGATAGCGACGGCTGGAGCGAAGAAAAAGAGTAACGGATTTCGGGCGGGCATGTGCAGGCCCGCCCTGATTTGCCGGATGCAGACGCACCCTACCCGATCTGAGAACATTGAATTAACTTCGTAATGACGGGTTCGTTTGCCGGCGGAAAATCCTCTGCAACAAGCACGCTCTGCGCAATCCAGCGACCCGGTTGCCCTTCTTTACCCCACGGCTCGCCATCCCAGCTTTCCACCAGCCAGAACCACAGCGTGATATGACGATCGGGAAACTGATACTCCAGCTTATCAAACAGACGGGAAGCACGTACCGTAATGCCGACCTCTTCCTGCAATTCGCGAACTAAGGCCTGCTCTGACGACTCTCCTGCTTCGATTTTTCCACCAGGGAATTCAAGTTTATTCGCCATATGCGCGTCGGCAGCGCGCTGCGTTATAAAAATTTCCCCTTGCGAATTACGGATAATACCCACTGAAATTTGCAGCGTTTTCATTGTCTTTGTTCCATAAAAAAGGCGCAGATATCTGCGCCCTGGTATTCAAGATTGTAAAGCTTAGCTCAGGCGACCGTGGCACTGCTTATATTTTTTGCCGGAGCCGCACGGACACGGATCGTTACGACCCACTTTACGCTCGCCAGTTTGTTCAGCCAACGCCTCCGCGGCAGCGGTATCATCGTCCTGGTGGCTCAACTGCTGCATCTGCGCCAGACGCTCAGCTTCTTCACGACGCTGCTGCTCCATCGCTTCCACCTCTTCCGGCATCCGCACCTGAACCTTACTCAGCGTACTGATCACTTCATACTTCAGGGATTCCAGCATTGAAGCGAACATGGAGAAAGATTCACGCTTATATTCCTGCTTCGGATCTTTTTGCGCATAGCCGCGCAGATGGATGCCCTGACGCAGATAGTCCATCGCCGCCAGGTGCTCTTTCCACAGGGAGTCCAGCGTTTGCAGCATGACGCCTTTTTCAAAGTGACGCATCATCTCAGCGCCAACCACTTCTTCCTTACGCTGATAGGTTTCAATGGCGCTCTGCAGAATGCGCTCACGCAGCGTTTCTTCATGAAGCTCCGGCTCTTTATCCAGCCACTCTTTGAGCGGAAGATCGAGGTCGAAATCATTTTTCAGACGCTCCTGCAGGCCTTCAATATCCCACATCTCTTCCAGCGACTGCGGAGGAATATGGGCATCGATGGTCGCTTTAAATACGTCTTCACGAATGCTATTAATCGTCTCGCTCACGTCGGTCACGTCGAGCAGCTCATTACGCTGGGTGTAAATAGCGCGACGCTGGTCGTTGGCCACATCGTCATATTCCAGCAGCTGCTTACGGATATCGAAGTTGCGGCTCTCGACTTTACGCTGCGCGTTGGCAATCGCTTTGGTCACCCACGGATGTTCGATAGCCTCACCCGGCTTCATACCCAGTTTACGCATCATGCCGGACACGCGGTCAGACGCGAAGATACGCATCAGGGCATCTTCCATCGACAGATAGAAACGGGAAGAACCGGCGTCCCCCTGACGGCCTGAACGACCGCGGAGCTGGTTATCAATACGGCGAGATTCATGGCGTTCGGTACCGATGATATGCAGACCGCCCGCAGCCAGTACCGCATCGTGACGAACCTGCCAGTCGGCTTTGATCTGCGCAATCTGTTCCGGAGTCGGGTCTTCCAGCTGGGCGACCTCGGCCTGCCAGCTACCGCCGAGCATAATGTCGGTACCACGGCCGGCCATGTTGGTCGCAATGGTCACCGCAGATGGATAGCCCGCCTGAGCGACGATATCCGCTTCACTGGCGTGGAATTTCGCGTTCAGCACGTTGTGCTTGATACCCGCCTTCGTCAATTCATTAGAGACCACTTCTGATTTTTCGATAGAAATGGTCCCCACCAGCACCGGTTGGCCCGCGGCGATACGCTGCTTGATATCTTCGATAATGGCCTGGATTTTTTCCGCTTCAGTCATATAAACCAGGTCCGCCATGTCTTTACGAATCATCGGGCGGTTGGTCGGGACCACAACGGTATCCAGCTTGTAGATCGAACTAAATTCAAACGCTTCGGTATCGGCAGTACCGGTCATCCCCGCCAGCTTCTCGTACAGGCGGAAATAGTTCTGGAAGGTAATTGAAGCCAGCGTCTGGTTTTCGTTTTGAATATCAACGCCTTCTTTTGCTTCAACGGCCTGGTGCAGACCATCGGACCAGCGACGCCCCTGCATCGTACGACCGGTATGTTCGTCGACGATAATCACTTCGCCATCTTTAACGATGTAATCAACATCGCGGGTGAACAGCACGTGCGCGCGCAGCGCGGCAGTCACATGGTGCATCAGCATGATATTAGTCGGTGAGTACAGCGACTCGCCTTCTTCCATAATACCTTCATTTACCAGCAGCTCTTCAATCAGCACCAGACCCCGTTCGGTCAGGTTTACCTGACGCGCTTTCTCATCGACGGAGAAGTGTCCTTCGCCGGTAAAGGTCTCAGAGTCTTCTTTATCCTGACGTACCAGGTGCGGAATGATCTTGTTCACTTTCTTATACATTTCCGAGCTGTCTTCAGCCGGGCCGGAAATAATAAGCGGAGTACGCGCTTCATCGATCAGAATGGAGTCGACTTCATCCACCAGCGCATAGTGCAGTTTGCGCTGCACGCGCTCTTCAGGACTGAAGGCCATATTGTCGCGCAGATAGTCAAAGCCGTATTCGTTGTTGGTACCGTAAGTAATATCGGCTGCGTAGGCTTCACGCTTGGCCGGCGCAGGCAGGCCGGACATGTTAATGCCAACGGTCATACCCAGGAATTCAAACAGCGGGCGGTTGTTCTCGGCATCACGCTGCGCCAGATAGTCGTTAACGGTCACCACGTGAACACCTTTACCGGTCAGCGCATTCAGATAGGCAGGCAGCGTTGCGGTCAGCGTTTTACCTTCACCGGTACGCATTTCTGCAATACAGCGGTCGTTGAGAACCATGCCGCCGAGCAGCTGAACGTCAAAGTGACGCATACCGAAGACACGCTTACTGGCTTCACGCACGACGGCAAAGGCTTCCGGGATCAGACTCTCCAGGGCTTCACCTTTTTCCAGGCGAGCGCGGAACTCAGCAGTTTTCCCTTTCAGTTCGTCGTCGGACAGTTTTTCCATGGACGGTTCCATGGCGTTGATCACGTTGACGGCTTTGCGCATACGACGCAGCGTACGGTCGTTACGGCTACCGAATACTTTCGTTAATAATTTGATTAGCATAATAAAATCTCAAACGCCCCGCGGTGCGGAGTCAAAAAATAGAATGGTCCGTTTTTGGTTTAGCTGAGGCGTTGAGGCCCGGCGCGAATGCCGGTAACCTGGCTAATCCAGGTACAGACGCGAAACGCGCGGTGGGAAAAAGAGGGGGTGTATGCCGCCAGGTGAACAATGGCAGGAGGAGTACTATCCTGCGTCAACAGCGCGCTAAGCGTGTCGAGAAGAGCCAGATGCTGCGCCTGAAGCGGTGAAGACTCTTCCGCTACCGGCAGCGTCTGCGGCGCCATCGCAAAAGAGAGATGGCGAATAACCGTACGAATGGCGTGCTGATGCCAGTAATCAACGGTGAAATTGGGTCGACGGCTAGAAGCTTCCAGCAGCGCAAGCTGGGAAAAATTGACTTTCGCAGGATGATGATTGCTGGACGTCGTTTTTGCGGGCGACGCGGTCTCATGCTCATGACCATTGCTAAGCGCAGGCAGGCCAAGGCTAGCCGCGACCATCCCCAACAGGAGATGCGGCCAGAAATACCGTCTGCCAAACTGTCGCCAGCGCGTCAGCAATCCACTCAATTACGTTACCTTTTGTTGGTAGCAACCCTAAGAAATATTTTGCGTTCAAATACTAACATTAATACGTCGTCACGGCAGCAGGAATGAAGTCTCAGGCGGGGTAAAAACGTTTAAAAAAGGAACGAACGCGTAAAAAATGCAGTTAAAAATCAAAGCAGGGCGCAGCGGGAATATAAAAAAGAAAACGACTGGCTCCCTGGCCGGAGAGAGTACCAGGTTACCAGTCGAATTTACTATCGGGTCTGACTTATGCCAGAACCAGCGTTGGAGCGCGGAACGCCAGCGGCATTTCTGCGTCGTCCTCGAAGGTCACATACTCCCAGGCTTCCTGTTTTGCCAGAACAGCCTGCAGCAATTTGTTATTCAGCGCGTGACCGGATTTGTACGCCGTAAATGCACCGATAATATTGTGACCACACATAAAGAGGTCGCCAATGGCATCCAGCATTTTGTGACGGACAAACTCATCTTCAAAGCGCAGACCGTCTTCGTTCAGTACGCGATAATCGTCAACAACGATGGCACAATCGAAGCTGCCGCCCAGGCACAGGCCGCGGGACTGCAGATATTCGATATCACGCATGAAACCGAAGGTACGCGCGCGGCTAATCTGGCGCATAAACGCATCAGCCGAGAAGTTCATTGCGTAGCGCTGGCTACTGGAATCAATCGCCGGATGGTTAAAATCAATGGTGAAGTCCAGTGAAAAACCATTGTACGGTTTGAATTCAGCCCATTTATCGCCATCTTCAACGCGAACCGTCTCTTTAATACGCACAAATTTCTTAGCGCAGTTCAGTTCATCGATGCCGGCATCCAGCAACAGATAAACGAACGGAGCCGCACTACCGTCCATAATCGGAACTTCCGGCGCATCGACTTCAATAATAATGTTGTCGATACCCAAGCCAGCCAATGCAGCATTGAGGTGCTCGACCGTCGATATCCGCACGTCATGCTCGTTGACCAGGCAAGTACAGAGCATGGTATCACGCACAGATTTGGCATCAGCCGGAAAATCAACCGGTGGATTCAAGTCGGTGCGACGATAGATGACCCCGGTATTTGCCGGCGCAGGGCGTAACGTCAGGGTGACTTTCTTGCCGGTATGCAAACCGACGCCAGTCGCCTGAACGATACGTTTAAGAGTCCTTTGTTTGATCATCGTATAATCTCGCCAAGTTACCTATCCAACCGAAGTGTACTACACATTCGGCAGGCCAGTTTAGCACAAAGAGCGCAGATGCCCAACTTCCAGCCAATTCTTAATCGGCTTGCTTACGCAGGAAGGCTGGGATATCCAGATAATCCGGCTCTTTCGCCGCCTGCGGCGTATTGTCGTTGACCACTTTTGCGGCCGGTTTCTGCTCTTGAGTCAATGGAGACATACCGTGCTGCTGGTAACGATCCATCACTGGCTGCTGCACCTGTTTGTTAGTCACCAGAGTAATTTCTGGACGTTTGTCCATACCGATACCGGTGGCAACAACGGTTACGCGCAGTTCGTCGTTCATATCCGGGTCCAGAGAAGTACCGATAACCACGGTGGCGTTATCCGAAGCAAATGCGCGGATAGTATTACCCACGGTCTCGAACTCATCCAGACGCAGGTCGAAGCCCGCGGTGATGTTGACCAGAACGCCACGCGCACCGGACAGATCGATATCTTCCAGCAGCGGAGAAGAAATCGCCATTTCAGCCGCTTCTTCCGCACGGTCTTCACCGCTCGCCACGCCGGAACCCATCATGGCGTAGCCCATTTCAGACATCACGGTACGCACGTCCGCAAAGTCGACGTTCATCAGGCCAGGTCGGGTGATCAGTTCAGCGATACCCTGCACCGCGCCTTTCAGCACGTCGTTTGCAGCGCCGAAGGCGTCGAGCAGAGAAATGCCGCGACCCAGTACTTTCAGCAGTTTGTCGTTCGGGATGGTGATCAGCGAGTCAACGTGCTTGGATAGCTCGGTGATACCCTGCTCAGCGAACGCCATACGTTTCTTGCCTTCAAAATTGAAAGGCTTAGTCACGACGGCAACGGTCAGGATACCTAAATCTTTTGCGACTTCAGCAACCACTGGCGCAGCACCGGTTCCGGTACCGCCGCCCATGCCGGCTGCGATAAACACCATGTCGGCGCCGTCAAGAGCGGCACGCAGCGCTTCACGGTCTTCATCCGCTGCGTTACGGCCGACTTCCGGGTTTGCGCCTGCGCCCAGACCTTTAGTAATACCGCTACCGATCTGGATAGTCTGGCCAACAGCCGTTTTGCGCAGAGCCTGCGCGTCGGTGTTCACCGCGAAAAACTCAACACCCTCAATGCGCTCGCGCACCATGTGCTCAACGGCGTTACCGCCGCCGCCGCCGACGCCGATGACTTTAATCACCGCGTCGTTGGTCAGTTCCATAGGTTCAAACATAATTTCTCTCTCCGTTGTGCCTGTCGCCTGAGATCGCTAATTTTCTGCGTTCTCTTAAAAAATTAAAACTCTTTTCGCAACCAACTGTTGAGTCGTTTGATCCACGACCCGACCGTTACGCGTTTTTCCACTTCTGCTTCACCACTGAGATGAGATTCCTTCCCGTAGTGCAGCAGCCCAACCGCCGTCGAGTAATACGGCTCCTGGGCATAATCCGTTAATCCGGTAATGTTCAGCGGCGCGCCAATCCTCACCTGCGTATGGAATACGCGCTGCGCGCAGGCGGCAAGTCCTTCAATTTGCGCCGCGCCGCCGGTTAATACAATGCCTGCCGCCAGGTGGTGCTTCACACCTTGCTGACGCAGCTGTTCCTGCAGTTGCAGAATCTCTTCATTAACCAGGTTGAGCAATTCGGTATAACGTGGCTCAATCACCTCTGCCAGCGTCTGACGCTGCAGGCTGCGAGGTGGACGCCCACCCACGCTGGGTACTTCTACATTTTCGTCTTTACCAACGATGGAGCCCAGCGCACAGCCGTGACGCACTTTAATGGCTTCCGCGTCGCTCGGCGGCGTACCGAAAGCGTAGGCAATATCGCTGGTCACCACGTTGCCCGCGTACGGGATCACTTTGGTATGACGCAGCGCGCCGCCGGTATATACCGCTATATCCATTGTACCACCGCCGATGTCCACCACGCAGACACCCAGTTCACGTTCGTCTTCCGTTAATACGGAATAGCTGGCGGCTAAACCGGCGAAAATGAGCTGGTCAACTTTCAGACCGCAACGTTCCACCGCTTTGACAATATTTTTCGCCATATCGTTATGGCAGGTAATCAAATGCACTTTCGCCTGCATACGTACGCCAGACAATCCGACGGGGTTTTTGATCCCCTCCTGGTAATCGATAGCGTACTCCTGCGGGATAACGTGCAGAACGCGATGTTCGTCGCGCACGCGAACCGATTTCGCGGTATGTACCACGTTTTCAACGTCGTCCTGCGTCACTTCTTCTTCTGAAATCGGCACCATGCCGATTTCATTTTGACAGCTGATATGTTTGCCTGAAAGCGCCAGATAGACTGACGAGATCTGGCAATCCGCCATCAGTTCGGCCTGGTCAATGGCGCGCTGTACGCATTTCACCACGGATTCCAGGTCGTTCACTCCGCCTTTATCCATACCACGCGATGGGCAACTGCCCACGCCAATGATATTAATCATACCGTCGGGCAGAACTTCCCCTACTAAAGCGGCAACCTTAGCGGTGCCAATCTCCAGTCCAACTACCAGTTTTCTGTCCGTCGCCTTGATCATTGTTGTTCTGCCTGTGCCTGATTCTGTTGTTGTTGAGCTTCCTCTACGGGAGCCGGTACCCAACCGACTGCCGCTCCCGAGTCATAACGCAAATCAACGTAGCTTATCCGTTTGCCGTCGGTCTGCGCCTGCTGCTGAAGAACCGGGTAGAGTTCCATAAAGCGCTGAAGCCGTTTCATGGTGTCACCCCGGCCAAGGTTGAGCTTAATATCGTTATTCAGCGTCAACTGCCAGGAACGACGCGCGGTCATTGCCGCCACTTTCAACGTGAACTTATCCTTTGCCAGCACCTGCCCCATGTCGCGATAGCCCTGAAGAACTTCGTTCTCGCTGCCTTCCGGGCCGTACAACATCGGTAAATTCTGTTTACTGGTGCGATCTGACGGCACGCTGAAAGAATTTCCGTCCACGTCTACCATATGCTGATCATTCCAGCGCGCAATCGGCACATATTCAACCAGATGAATCTTCAATTCGTCCGGCCACTGCTTTCTGACGCTCGCCTGCTTAATCCAGGGCAGACGTTCAATCTGGCTTTGAATTATATTGACGTCCTGCGTCATAAAGGTGCCCGGCGACCCTAATGCCAGAATCGCCTGACGGATATCATCGTTGCGCGTGTAGTGACGCTCACCGGTGACCACCATCTTTGACAGCGGTAATCGCTGTGCATCTTCCATCCAGCCCAGAACCATCCATCCGCTGACCAGCACGGTACAGAGCACCGCCAGCAGGAAGAAAATACCTGCCAGACGAGAGCCATTACTTCGACGCGAAGAAGTTTCTTCTTCCTCTTCGTGGTTCCGCGTATTCAGCGCAGCCTGCGACATATCACCCCGCCAGGTCCAGAATTCGTACAACAAGCTGCGAGAAGCTCATCCCGGCCTGACGCGCCGCCATTGGCACCAGGCTATGGCTGGTCATGCCAGGAGAGGTGTTTGCTTCCAGCAGATAAAACTGGCCATCGCTGTCCAGCATCACATCAATTCGTCCCCAGCCGTAACAGCCAAGAGTATCCCAGGCTTTTTGCACCAGAGCCTGAATTTCTGACTCGCGCGCGGGATCTTCAAAACCTGGGCAGAAATATTGCGTTTCATCAGAGAGATACTTTGCTTCATAATCATAGAAGGTTCCAGCCGCCTGGATACGTATTGACGGTAAAATTTCTTCTCCGACGATAGCGACGGTAAATTCCGGCCCACTGAGCCATTTTTCGATTAGAACTTCGTCATCGTGCTGAAAAGCCAGCGTCAATGCATCTTGCAATGCGCAACTTTCGCTGACTTTAGACATACCGACACTTGAGCCTTCCCGACTCGGTTTAATAATCAACGGCAGTCCGAGGGCGGCGATTTGCTGTTCTAACTCAGCAGAAAGTCCTGCGCTGAACTGTTTACGCGTGAGCGCAACCCATGGCGCAACTGGCAGCCCAGCCCCCTGCCACAGCAATTTGCTGCGCAGTTTATCCATTGAGATAGCCGAAGCCATTACGCCACTGCCGGTATAGGGCAGGTGAATCAGCTCCAGCAGCCCCTGCAATGTTCCATCTTCACCGCCACGACCATGCAGGGCAATAAACGCTTTCTGAAACCCCATATTTTTCAATTGGGTAATATCCACGTCGCGCGGGTCTACCGGGTGTGCATCGACCCCGGCTTCACGCAGGCCAGCGAGCACCGCCGAACCTGAATTGAGAGAGACTTCACGTTCAGCGGAGGTTCCGCCAAAGAGGACCGCGATTTTATCAGCCATGGCGCTCCTCCTGCGATTTTTGCGGCTGCAATTTGATTTCCGCCAGGTGACGGGCGATTTTACCGATATTTCCCGCCCCCTGAACCAGCACCAGATCGTTGCCGGTCAACACTGAAGCCAGCATCTCTGCCGCCTGCGCCGGGTCGGAAACCAGAATTGGGTCAACTTTACCGCGACCGCGGATCGTACGGCACAGCGAGCGGCTGTCGGCGCCAGGAATAGCGGCTTCCCCCGCGGAATAAACGTCCAGCATCAGCAGCGCGTCAACCTGGGTCAGTACGTTGGCGAAATCATCGTACAGATCGCGCGTACGGGTAAAACGGTGTGGCTGAAACAGCATCACCAGGTTTTTATCCGGCCAGCCCGCCCGCGCTGCTTTAATGGTGGCATCCACTTCCGTAGGATGATGACCATAATCATCGATTAGCATCGCGGTGCCGCTTTTACCGTTAACCTCAGCTAACGGGTATTCGCCAAGGAAATCAAAGCGACGGCCGGTGCCCTGGAAGCTTTCCAGTGCGCGCAGGATAGCAGCATCATCAATGCCCTCTTCCGTCGCAACGGCCACCGCCGCCGCCGCGTTCAGCGCATTGTGGCGACCCGGAGCGTTCAGTGTCACCTGAATGACTTCTTTATCCTGGCGAACCAGACGGAAATGGCCCTGAGCGCCGAGCTGGCGATAATCTTCAACGCGAACATCGGCATCATCGCTAAATCCGTAAGTGGTTATCTGGCGACCAACGCGCGGCAACAGTTCACGGATAACAGGATCGTCCACGCACATCACCGCACGACCATAGAACGGCAGATTGTGCAGGAAGTTAATAAACGTCTGCTTCAGGTTTTCGAAGTCGCCATGGTAGGTATCCATATGATCGGCTTCGATATTGGTCACGATAGCAACCATCGGCTGTAAATGCAGGAACGAAGCGTCGCTTTCATCCGCTTCGGCAATCAGGTAGCGGCTGTGGCCAAGACGGGCGTGGACGCCAGCGGCTTTCACCAGACCGCCGTTAACGAAGGTTGGATCAAGTCCCGCTTCAGCATAAATGCTCGATACCATCGCCGTAGTCGTGGTTTTTCCGTGCGTGCCGGCAATGGCAATGCCGTGACGAAAACGCATCAGCTCCGCCAGCATCTCGGCGCGACGAATAACCGGAATACGTGCTTCGTGGGCAGCGACAATCTCCGGGTTATCCGCAGAAATTGCGCTGGAAACGACGACAACGCTCGCATCGCGCACGTTCTCAGGGCGATGGTTGAAATAAATCGTAGCGCCAAGCTGAGCCAGCTGCTGAGTCACCGGATTCGGCGCCAGGTCGGAGCCGCTAATCTGATAACCTTCGTTGGCCAGAACTTCGGCAATACCGCCCATGCCGGCACCGCCAATGCCAACAAAGTGAATGTGCCGGACGCGACGCATCTCGGGCACTATGGAACGCAGTTTTGCCAGATCTTGTGTATTCATTCTTTACGCCATCAACTTCTTTATTCGGACGGTGATTATCACCGCGATTAGCGCGCCAGTGCTGCGGCGCTCACTTCTTCAGCTACCCGTTCGGTCGCATCCGGAATCGAGGCTCTACGCGCTCGCTCCGCCATATCCAGCAGCGTTACGCGATCCCAACTTGCCAGGGTCTGCGCGACGGCCTCCACGGTGAACTGCGGCTGCTCAAGGATCTTCGCTGCCCCGGCCTTCTCCAGCGGCAGCGCATTCCAGTACTGCTGACGATCTTTGTGCTGAAAAGGCACAAACAGCGCGGGTAAACCAGCGGCGGCAATTTCGCTCACCGTCAGCGCACCGGAACGACACACAACAACATCGGCCCAGGCATATGCCGCCGCCATGTCGTCGATAAATTCGGTAACTTTATGCTGCGGCTGCCCGGCATCGGAGTAGGCCTGCTGCACGGTTTCCTGACCGCCTTTACCGCTCTGGTGCCAGATGGTGACAGAAACACCGAGCTTCGCCGCCACCTGCGGCATCGTCTGATTGAGCACGCGCGCGCCCTGCGAACCGCCCACGACCAATACGCGAATCGGTCCCTGACGTCCGACTAAGCGCTGCTCCGGCAGCGGCAGCGCCAGCACATCGGTGCGAACCGGGTTGCCCACAACATCGGCATGCGGGAAAGCGCCGGGGAACGCCTGCATCACTTTTTTAGCGATTTTCGCCAGCCATTTATTCGTCAGGCCGGCAATCCCGTTCTGCTCATGCAGAACAACGGGGATCCCCAGCGACCATGCCGCCAGACCGCCGGGGCCGGAAACGTATCCGCCCATACCCAGAACCACGTCCGGCTGAAAACGCCGCATAATCGCCCGCGCCTGACGCCAGGCGTTGAAAATGCGCACCGGCGCCAGCAGTTGCGCCTTAAGGCCCTTGCCGCGCAGGCCGGAAATCTGAATGAAATCAATTTCAATGCCGTTCTTCGGCACTAAATCCGCTTCCATACGATCCGCGGTGCCCAGCCAGCGAACCTGCCAGCCCTGGTCCATTAAATGGTGCGCAACCGCCAGTCCCGGGAACACATGTCCGCCGGTACCGCCCGCCATCACCATTAACCGCTTTTCCTGACCGCTCATCGAACACCCCGTGTAAACGCCTGGGCTTTTTCCAGGCGCGTTTCATAATCAATTCGTAACAGCAACATGATGGCCGTCGACATAATCAGCAAGCTCGATCCGCCGTAGCTGATCAGCGGCAGCGTCAGGCCTTTAGTTGGCAGCATACCCGCCGCCGCGCCGACGTTTACCAACGCCTGAAAGCTAAACCAAATCCCAATGGCGCAGGCCAGAAATCCGGAGAAACGATGGTCAATCTCCAGCGCCTTACGGCCAATGGACATGGCGCGAAAAGCGACGAAGAATACCATTAAAAGAGCGAGTACCACACCGATATAACCGAGCTCTTCGCCGATAATGGCGAAGATGAAATCGGTATGCGCCTCCGGCAAATACTCCAGTTTCTGCACCGAATTGCCCAGGCCTTGCCCCCACATTTCGCCGCGACCAAAGGCCATCAGCGACTGGGTCAACTGATAGCCGCTGCCAAACGGATCTTCCCACGGGTTCCAGAAAGAGGTTACGCGGCGAATACGATACGGCTCGGCGAGAATCAGCAGTACGACCGCCGAGATCCCCATACCGATAATGGCGATGAACTGCCACAGCTTGGCCCCTGCCAGAAACAGCATGGCCAGGGTGGTCACAAACAGCACGACGACGGTCCCGAGGTCAGGCTGCGCCAGCAGTAAAATCGCCAGTACGAAAATCACGCCCATCGGCTTCAGGAAGCCGCGCAGGTTGTTACGCACTTCGTCGCCTTTACGCACCAGGTAGTTGGCGATGTAGCAGAACAGCGACAGCTTGGTGAACTCCGCAGGCTGGATACGCAGCGGTCCCAGCGCAATCCAGCGCGATGCGCCGTTGACCGAGCTGCCAACCACCAGAACGATCAGCAGCATGACGATAGAGGCGATCAGCATCGCGGTACTATGGCGTTGCCAGAACTCCATCGGCAGGCGCAGTGTCACCATCGCCAGCCCGAGAGCCAGCAGGATGTATAAACCATCGCGTTTGGCAAACAGAAACGGGTCGTTAGCCAGACGCTGACCTACCGGCATCGACGCCGAGGTCACCATAATGAAGCCGATCGCGGCCAGGCCAAAGGTCAGCCACAGCAGCATCCGGTCATACATCACCAGGCTATCGGTATCTTTTTGCCGCGAGCCCATCACCCAGCCTTTCAGCGCGGCGAACAGCCATGCGAAAATAAACATTCCCGGCAGACGCGGCAGTCTCAGCCGTGGCATTTTCAGGCGCGGGAGTGATAAACGCATCAACCTAACTCCTTCGCCAGGCGAGCAAAGACGTCGCCGCGTTGTTCAAAGTTTTTAAACTGATCGAGGCTGGCGCACGCTGGAGATAGCAGAACCATATCGCCCGGGACAACCTGCGGCGCAATCTGGCGCATTGCCTGCTCCATGGTTTCCGTTTGCACAGCGACATCCGGGCGAAGGGCGGCCAGCTGCGCGCCGTCGCGGCCAAAGCAGTACAGGCGGACGTTGTCGCCGGTCAGGTAACGGCTTAACGGCGTGAAATCAGCCGATTTACCATCGCCGCCCAGCAGCAGATACAGCGTTCCGTCAAGGTGCAGCCCATTGAGCGCCGCTTCGGTACTACCGACATTCGTCGCTTTAGAATCATTGATCCAGCGCACGCCGTTGTGCTCCAGCACCTGCTGGAAACGATGGGCCAGGCCGGTAAATGTAGTCAGCGCTTTCAAGCTGCTGGCGCGCGGCAAACTAGCGGCATCAGCCAGGGCCAACGCAGCCAGGGCGTTACTGTAGTTGTGCTGGCCGCTAATCTTCATCTCTTTGACGTTGAGCACTTTCTCGCCTTTGACGCGCAGCCAGGTTTCCCCTTGCTGACGATTCAGGTGATAGTCGCCAACGTCCACGCCGAAGCTAATGCAACGATCGTCAGCACCGCGTACCGGCATGGTTAACGCATCGTCGGCGTTGACGATACAGGCCCGCGCATTTTCGTAAACTCGCAGTTTGGCGGCGCGGTACTGCTGAAGCCCCAGCGGGTAGCGGTCCATATGATCTTCGGTGACGTTAAGGATCGTCGCCGCTACCGCTCGCAGGCTCGAAGTGGTTTCCAGCTGGAAGCTGGAAAGCTCAAGAACATAAAGTTCGCGCTCAGGATCCAGCAGCATCAGCGCCGGCAGACCAATATTGCCGCCTACGCCGACGTTCAGACCCGCCGCCTTCGCCATTTCCCCTACCAGCGAAGTTACGGTGCTTTTACCGTTAGACCCGGTGATAGCTATAATCGGCGCCTGCGCCTCGCGGCAGAAAAGTTCGATATCGCCGACAATTTCTACGCCTGCATCCGCCGCCGCGCTCAGGGAAGGATGCGCCAGCGCGATGCCCGGGCTGGCGACAATCAGGTCAGCCGTCAACAGCCAATCTTCGTTCAGACCGCCGACATAGCGCTCAACGGCTTCCGGCAGTTTATCCAGTCCCGCAGGCGCAACGCGGGTATCCATCACCCGCGGCGTCACGCCGCGAGCCATGAAAAAGTCCACGCATGACAGGCCGGTCATACCCAGCCCAATAATGACGACTTTTTTACCCTGATAATCTGCCATGATTAACGTACCTTCAGCGTCGCCAGGCCTATCAGCACCAGCATCAGCGAAATAATCCAGAAGCGCACGATCACGCGCGGTTCCGGCCAGCCTTTCAGTTCATAGTGATGGTGGATCGGCGCCATGCGGAAGATGCGCTGACCGCGCAGCTTGAAGGAGCCGACCTGCAGAATCACCGAGAGCGTTTCCACTACGAATACGCCGCCCATAATCACCAGCAGAAACTCCTGGCGCAGCAGCACGGCGATAATACCCAGCGCGCCGCCGAGCGCCAGAGAACCCACATCGCCCATAAAGACCTGCGCCGGATAGGTGTTAAACCACAAGAAGCCCAGCCCCGCGCCGACAATCGCCGTACAGACGATCACCAGTTCACCAGCGTGACGCAAATAAGGGATATGCAGGTAGTTGGCGAAATTCATGTTACCCGTCGCCCACGCGACCAGCGCGAATCCGGCGGCAACAAATACGGTCGGCATAATCGCCAGCCCATCGAGGCCGTCGGTCAGGTTGACCGCATTCCCGGTTCCGACGATGACAAAGTAGGCCAGCAGGACGTAGAACAGGCCCAGCTGCGGCATGACGTCTTTGAAGAACGGCACTACCAGCTGAGTCGCTGGCGTATCTTTACCCGCCATGTACAGCGCAAAGGCAACGCCCAGCGCAATCACCGACATCCAGAAATATTTCCAGCGGGCAATCAGCCCCTTGGTGTCTTTACGTACTACCTTACGGTAGTCGTCAACAAAACCGATGATGCCGTAGCCGACCAGAACCGTCAGCACACACCAGACGTAGGGGTTGGAAGGATAGGCCCATAGTAGAACGGAGACAACAATGGCAGTCAGGATCATAATCCCGCCCATCGTTGGCGTACCGCGCTTGCTAAAGTGAGATTCCGGGCCATCATTACGTACAACCTGGCCAAAAGAGAGTTTTTGCAGACGGGCAATCATGCGCGGGCCCATCCACAAAGAGATGAACAGCGCGGTCAGCAGGCTGACAATGGCGCGAAACGTCAGGTAAGAAAAGACGTTAAAGCCTGAGTAATATTTGACCAAATGTTCGGCCAGCCATACTAACATGTTCCGTTCTCCTGTAATGCGCGTACTACCACTTCCATGGCGGCACTACGTGAACCCTTCACTAAAATGGTCATAATTTTATGTTCTGACAGCAGCGCTTGCAGCCGCGTTACCAGCAGCGCTTTATCGTTAAAGTGTTCACCGACGCCGCTGGCGCCGCTAATCTCCGCGCTCAAGGAGCCTACGCTCAATACGCGATCGAGCCCGGCCGCTTTTGCCGCTTCGCCCACCTGACGATGGCACGCCTGGCTTTCCGCACCGAGTTCAGCCATATCGCCGACAACCAGCACCCGGTAGCCCGGCATCTCAGATAGCACCTGTACCGCGGCGGTCAGCGAGCCGACGTTGGCGTTATAGGAGTCATCCAGCAGGAGCTGGCTATCGGTGAGTTGAATCGGGAATAAACGCCCCGGCACCGCTTTCAGATCTTTCAGCCCCGCTTTAATTGCCTCATGCGTCGCGCCTACCGCCATAGAGAGCGCCGCTGCGGCCAGCGCGTTGGCGATGTTATGGCGCCCCGGCAGCGGCAGCAGCACATCAACGCTGCCGGTTGGGGTTCGCAGAGTAAATTCGGTCCCGTGCGAAGTCACATGAACGTTAGTTGCCGTGAAGTCGCTATTGGCGGCATTCGGCGAGAAGCGCCAGGTTTTACGCTCGCCAATGACGTTTTGCCAGTTCAGCCAGTCATTATTGTCGGCATTCATAATTGCGATGCCGTTGAGCGGTAGACCGGTGTAAATTTCGCCCTTCGCTTTCGCTACGCCTTCCAGGGAACCAAAACCCTCCAGGTGCGCGGCGGCCAGGTTATTCACTAACGCGGCGTCGGGACGGGTCAGGCTAACGGTCCAGGCAATTTCCCCCTGGTGATTAGCGCCTAACTCGATGACCGCGTAGTCATGCTCTTTGGTGAGACGCAGCAGCGTCATCGGCACGCCGATATCGTTGTTCAGGTTGCCAGCGGTATACAGCGTATTACCGCACTGGCTCAGAATCGCGGCGGTCATCTCTTTGACCGAGGTTTTTCCGGAAGATCCGGTCAGCGCGACCACCCGCGCCGGAACCTGCTGGCGCACCCACGCGGCCAGTTCGCCGAACGCCAGACGCGTATCCTTTACCACCACCTGCGGCAAATCGCAGGCCAGTCGATGGCTGACCAACAATGCGCCCGCGCCGGCAGCCTTAGCCTGTTCGGCAAAGTCATGAGCGTCAAAGCGCTCGCCTTTTAGCGCCACAAACAGGCAGCCTGCCGTGACCTTACGGGTGTCAGTGGTGACGTCTTCGATCGCCACATCGTTGCCGTGCAGCTCGCCGCGCGTGATGTCGGCCAGCTGGCTGAGAGTCAAGCGAATCATGCTACCGCCCCCAGCAGACGCGCCACGGTGACGCGATCGGAGTAATCGAGTCGGCGATTGCCGACAATTTGATAATCCTCGTGGCCTTTACCCGCCACCAGAACGACGTCGTTTTCTTTCGCCTGCATCACCGCGTTGGTCACCGCCTCCGCGCGCCCTTCCACCGCTTTGGCATGGCCCGCATCGAGCATACCGGCCAGGATATCGTTGATAATCGCCCGCGGCTCTTCGGTACGCGGGTTGTCATCGGTGACAACCACGATATCGGCAAACTCTTCGGCGATAGCGCCCATCAGCGGACGCTTGCCTTTGTCGCGATCTCCGCCGCAGCCGAACACGCACCACAGTTTACCGTTGCAGTGCAGACGCGCCGCCTGCAGCGCTTTTTCCAGCGCGTCGGGCGTGTGAGCATAATCAACCACGACGGTCGGTTTACCCGGCGCGCTGAACACTTCCATACGCCCGCAAACCGGCTGCAGGCGCACGGCGGTTTTCAGCAGTTCGGCCAGCGGATAGCCCAGCGCCAGCAGAGTGGCTAACGCCAGCAGCAGATTGCTGACGTTAAAGGCGCCCATCAGGCGGCTTTCGATCTCGCCGTTCCCCCAGCTGGAGGCAAACTGAATGGTGGCGCCGCTGTCGTGATAGTTCACGGCGGTTGCTTTCAGCCAACGCCCCCGGCAGTTCGGATTAATATGGTCTTCCATTGATACGGCAACCGCATCCGGCAGCTTCGCCAGCCAGCGGCGACCAACCTCATCGTCCGCGTTGACGATCGCCTGTCCGCAATGGTGGGTTGAGTAGAGCAGCCATTTCGCCGCTTCGTAATGCTCCATATCACCATGGTAATCAAGGTGATCGCGGCTCAGGTTGGTGAAGACCGACGCGGCAAACTGCAGCGCGGCGACGCGGTGCTGTACCAGGCCGTGAGAGGAAACTTCCATCGCGGCGAACGTCGCCCCCTGCCCTACCAGGCCAGAGAGTACGTGTTGAACATCAACCGCCGAACCGGTGGTGTTTTCCGTGGGGATAACTTTCTCCAGCAGGCCATTGCCTACGGTTCCCATTACCGCGCTAGTTTCCCCCAGCAGCTGCGCCCATTGCGCCAGCAGCTGGGTGGTGGTGGTCTTGCCGTTAGTCCCGGTGACGCCAACCAGGCGCAATTGCTCCGAAGGCTGATGGTAAAAACGTCCGGCCAGCGCGGATAAGCGCTCGTTGAGTTGGCTCAGATAGATAACCGGCACACCGTGCATTTCACGGATTTCACCGTCATGAGCCTCATCTTTGGCCTCAGCAATAATGGCAGCAACACCTTGCGCTATCGCCTGCGGGATATAACGACGCCCGTCCGCCTGATGACCTAAAACCGCGACAAAAAGATCGCCTGAAGCAGCCACCCGGCTGTCCAGCGTCATTTCTCGCAGAATTCGCTCCGGCGCATTTGGCACCCACGGAGCGAGAAGGTCGCGCAAATTACGATCTGCCACCTGTTCCCTCGCCTTGATTAATCACTAATTCACTTTTTTCAGCCGTTGCCAGCGCATCCGGTTCAATGTTCATGGTACGCAGTACGCCGCCCATGATGGCACCGAAGACCGGCGCGGAAACGGCGCCGCCGTAGTATTTACCTGCCTGCGGATCGTTGATCACCACCACCAGCGCGAAGCGTGGATGGCTGGCGGGCGCAACGCCTGCGGTGTAAGCAATATATTTGTTGATGTAGCGACCATCAGGCCCTACTTTCTTCGCCGTACCGGTTTTAATGGCGATGCGATAGCCTTTGATCGCCGCCTTCACGCCGCCGCCGCCGGGCAGCGCCACGCTTTCCATCATATGAACAACGGTACGAACGAGTGATTCCGGGAAGACGCGCTCGCCCGGAACCGGTGGATCAACTTTGGTAATCGACAGCGGGCGATAGATGCCGTAGCTGCCGATCGTTGCGTAGACTCGCGCTAACTGTAACGGGGTTACCATTAGCCCATAGCCGAAAGAAAAGGTGGCCCTCTCTATGTCAGACCACCGTTGTTTTTGAGGGTATAAGCCACTGCGTTCTCCGACCAACCCCAAATTGGTCGCTTTTCCAAGTCCAAAACGTGAGTAAGTGTCTACTAACGCTGAGGACGGCATCGCTAACGCCAGCTTGGAAACACCGACGTTACTCGACTTCTGTAGCACCCCGGTCAGGGTCAATTCGCTATAGCGCGCCACGTCTTTGATTTCGTGGCCGTTAATTCGATAGGGAATGGTGTTCAGTACGGTATTTTCGTTAACAATACCGCGCTGAAGCGCCGTCATCACCACCATCGGCTTCACCGTTGAACCCGGCTCAAACACGTCGGTAATGGCGCGGTTACGCATAGTATCTTTGGAGGTGCCCGCGAAATTGTTCGGGTTGTAGGATGGGCTATTGGCCATCGCCAGTACTTCGCCGGTGTTGACGTCAACCAGAACCGCAGTGCCGGACTCCGCTTTGTTAAACGCCACCGCATTATTAAGCTCGCGATACACCAGCGCCTGCAGGCGCTCATCAATGCTCAGCGCCAGGTTATGCGCGGCCTGGCTATCGGTAGATGAGATATCTTCGATGACACGCCCATAGCGGTCTTTACGCACGATACGCTCGCCGGGCTGGCCGGTGAGCCACTTATCGAAGCTCTTCTCAACCCCCTCAATCCCCTGGCTATCGACGTTAGTGAAGCCAATGAGGTGAGCAGTTACTTCGCCCGACGGATAATAGCGGCGGGACTCTTCCCGCAGATGAATCCCCGGCAGCTTAAGTTTGCGGATATAATCGGCCATATCAGGATTCACCTGACGCGCCAGATAGATAAAGCGCATCCGCGGATTGGTATTGATGCGCGATGCCAGCTGATCCAGCGGCATATTCAGCGCATCGGCCAGGGCCTTCCAGCGGTTGTCGAGCGTCACGCCGCCGGCTTCATGCAGCTCTTTCGGGTCAGCCCAGATAGCTTTTACCGGCACGCTCACCGCCAGCGGGCGGCCGGAACGATCGGTTATCATGCCGCGCGCGGTGGAGACCTCCTGCACGCGCAGAGAACGCATATCGCCCTGACGTACCAGCATGTCCGGACTAATCACCTGTAGCCAGGCCACGCGACCCAGCAGGAAGCCCAGCGCCAGCAGAATACAGCCGCACAGCAACGCAAAACGCCAACTGATAAAGTTGGCCTGTTCTTCCTGACGTTTTGCTTTTGGCGTTTTCGGCGCTGCTTTCATGCGTCGCAATAATCCTTATTTCTGTACAACGATATTTTCTTGTGATGGATCGACGTGCTGCATCTGCAGCTTCTCGGTCGCGATCCGCTCAACCCGACTGTGATCGCCGAGAGCGTTCTCTTCGAGGATCAGGTTGCGCCATTCAATATCCAGCGCGTCGCGTTCCAGCACCAGCTGTTCACGCTGCGCGGTTAACAGGCGAGTATGGTGCGCCGTTGTCACCACCGTAATCGCCGTGATAATGATGCAAATGAACAGGCAGAGTGGCAGCTTCCCAAACCGCAGAAGGTCGTCTCCGATCACGCCAGGCAAAGCATGGCGCTCGTTGCTTCCTATCGACCCTTTCACCTTGCTTAGGGCTTCTGTCACTCTGCCGATCATGCGTTCGTCCTCTCTGCAATACGCAGAACTGAACTACGGGCACGAGGATTTTCAGCTACCTCTTTTTCGCCCGGCATCAACTTGCCTAATGCTCTTAACTCACGACCGCCCAGTTTTTTAAGCTGCTCTTCGGTCATCGGTAAGCCGGCTGGAACCTGCGGACCGCGGCTTTGCTCGCGCATAAAGCGCTTCACAATACGGTCTTCCAGCGAGTGGAAACTGATGATTGAGAGCCGCCCGCCTGGGGCCAGCACGCTGAGCGAGCTTTTTAGCGCCTGCTCTATCTCCTCCAGTTCACTGTTCACCCAAATGCGCACCGCCTGGAAGGTACGGGTCGCGGGATGTTTGAATTTGTCTTTCACCGGCGTCGCCGCCGCAACGACTTCCGCCAGCTCTTTGGTGCGCGTCATCGGTTCGATGCGGTTGCGTTCGACGATGGCGCGGGCGATGCGTTTACCAAAGCGCTCTTCGCCAAAGGTTTTAATGACCCAGGCGATGTCCGCCTCGTCGGCGGTTTGTAGCCATTCAGCGGCAGATTGACCGCGCGTCGGATCCATACGCATATCCAGCGGGCCATCGCGCATGAACGAAAAACCACGTTCAGCGTCATCCAGCTGCGGCGAGGAGACGCCAAGATCGAGCAAAATACCGTCGATCTTACCGGTTAGATTGCGCTCGCCAACATAGTCGGCCAGCTGAGAAAAAGGACCATGAACGATGGAAAAGCGGGGATCATCGATAGTTTTCGCGACGGCGATAGCCTGCGGATCGCGATCGATCGCCAGCAGACGTCCCTCCGCTCCCAGTTGGGAGAGAATCAGGCGCGAGTGGCCGCCGCGACCAAAGGTACCATCAATGTAGATACCATTTGGACGAATATTCAGGCCGTTAACGGCTTCATCCAGCAGTACCGTAGTGTGTTTATAATTTTCCATCATTTTACAAAGACAAATCCTCCAGGCGCTCCGACAGTTCCCCGGAAGCGGACTGCTCAGCGTCGATATCTTCCTTGACCCGTTGATACCAGGTCGTTTCATCCCACAGCTCAAACTTATTGAACTGCCCGACCAGCATCACTTCTTTTGTCAGCCCGGCATGTTGCCGCAGCACCGGCGCTATTAATAGCCGCCCGGCGCTATCCATCTGACATTCGCTGGCATGTCCCAAAAGCAAACGCTGTACGCGCCGCTCGGTGGGGTTCATGCTCGATAAACGCGACAATTTTTGCTCGATGATTTCCCATTCAGGCAAAGGGTAAAGCAGCAGGCACGGGTGATGGATGTCAATGGTGCACACCAATTGACCGGAAGCGTCCTCGATCAGCCCATCGCGGTAGCGCGTCGGTACGGCCAGACGGCCTTTGCTGTCGAGATTGACTAACGTTGCCCCACGGAACATGCCAGCCTCACCCCTTTTCGCCACTTTACCCCACAAATTCCCACAAGAAGGAGTTTACGGAGCGGAGGAAAAGCTTGTCAAGCCAGCACGAATGCCAACAGAGCTCAAAAACCCATTATTTACAGCCGATATTTGCCCTGAGGAAAAATCAACCAACAAACGAGGCAAATTAACGTTATGAATATCGGTAAGAAAACAACCAACAAACTTGTAACAGTTAAAGCAGCAAAATATCTTCGCGGGGAAAATATAAAGTGTCAGTTTGCGACGCGAGCGGCATTTTAGGTCATTCTGATGACCGTTAACAGTACCAGTTTTCGCAGGAGAGGCTCTCTTACTGCGGGGCATAGCGCTTATGGCACTCATAATAGTGAGGAAACGGGCGTTAATTCAGCAACTCACCCGCCGAATGTAACAAAATAATACAAATAAATACGTTAATCCTTTTATCGGTTAATTAAACCACTAAATAAATGGCGCTAAGAATAGAATTAAAAGAGATGTCAGGAAGATTAAGGATTTGTCTGAAAGATGCTTAACCCTGCAATTTTTACGTCATTTATCCAGATTATCGCCAGACGTGTCTCCGTCTGGCGAATTTCCTACGAATAATCCCGGTATTGCGCTCAGCGACGGTTCAGGCTGCCGCGACGATAAAGATTGCGCCGAATGCGGCTTAACCCCGGTTTCGGCTTCCGCGGTTCATCAAGGCTGGCGAGCACAATCTCCAGCACGCGTTCCGCAACGTCGCGATGACGCTGAGCAACGGCTAAAACGGGGCACTGGAGAAAATCCAGCAGTTCATTATCGCCAAAAGTGGCAATAGCCAGTTCCGAAGGCAACTTCCCTTCCCTGCGCAGCGTCACGTCCATCACACCCTGCAGCAGCGGAAACGAAGTCGTGAACAGCGCCTGAGGCATCGGATGGGTTTCCAGCCACTTTTCAAATAGCTGCGCCGCAGCTTCGCGCTCGTAGCTGTTAGCGTAGAGGAAATGCACCTCTCGCGGATCGTCCTTCCACGCCGTACGGAACCCCTGCTCACGCAGGAAGCTCACCGAAAGCTCCGGCAGGGCGCCAAGGTAAAGCACCGTTTCAGCGGGGAATTTACGTAACTCCGCGCCGAGCATTTCAGCATCGTCCTGATCGGCGCCGACAACGCTGGTGAAGTGCTCACGATCGAGCGCGCGGTCAAGAGCAACAATCGGGAACGGATCGTTAGCCCAGCGCTGATAGAACGGATGCTCAGGAGGTAATGAGGTGGAAACGATAATCGCATCGACCTGACGCTGCAGCAGATGCTCTATACAACGCATTTCGTTATCCGGTTGATCTTCGGAACAGGCGATCAGCAGTTGGTAGCCGCGCTGGCGGGCCTGACGCTCCAGGTAATTAGCGATGCGCGTATAGCTGGTGTTTTCCAGGTCCGGGATAACCAGACCAATGGACCGCGTACGTCCTGCACGCAAGCCTGCAGCAACCGCATTCGGGTGATAGTTGTGCTCACGAACGACCGCCATCACCTTTTCAACAGTTTTATCGCTGACGCGATACTGCTTCGCTTTACCATTAATCACATAGCTAGCGGTAGTTCGCGAGACACCGGCCAGCCGGGCGATTTCATCCAGTTTCACAATTGCCCCTTGGGTAATAAGTACAGAACATAACCATTCTTCAGGTATGGATTCGTTTTTATAACATCTAAGCGCAGAAAAGTAAGTGCAGCAACCGCTTTAGTCTACAGTTCCCACCGATTTCGCAAAAAAATAGCCCGACAGGGGGTGTCGGGCTATTTTTACGTCAGTTTGCGCTGCTCAGCGCATGATTTTGTCGCCGCGCGACAATCCGACAACGCCGGAGCGGGCAACCTCAACAATACGGGCCACATCGCGCAGCGACGCTAAAAACGCATCCAGCTTGTCGCTAGTTCCCGCCAATTGAACGGTATAGATAGACGGCGTGACGTCGATAATTTGCCCGCGGAAGATTTCCGTATTGCGCTTTACCTCATCGCGCCCATAGCCGCTGGCCTGGACCTTCACCAGCATAATCTCGCGCTCTACGTGCGCGCCTTGCCCGAGTTCGTTAACGCGCAGCACGTCCACCAGCTTGTGCAGCTGCTTTTCTATCTGCTCAATCGCTTTCTCATCGCCAACGGTCTGAATCGTCATTCTGGATAACGTCGGATCGTCCGTCGGCGCTACCGTCAGGCTTTCAATATTATAACCGCGCTGTGAAAAGAGGCCGATCACGCGGGATAAAGCGCCCGATTCGTTCTCCAGTAATACTGATAATATCCGGCGCATAATCAGGTCCTCTCCGTTTTGCTCAGCCACATCTCGTCCATACCGCCGCCACGAATCTGCATGGGGTATACATGCTCACTGCCGTCAACCGTGACATCGACAAAAACCAGTCGATTGTTACGCACCTGCTCCAGCGCCTCGGCTAGCTTCGCTTCCAGCTCCTGCGGGTCGCTAATACGAATTCCCACATGGCCGTAGGCTTCCGCTACGCGAGCAAAATCGGGCAATGACTCCATATAGGACTGCGAATGACGGCCAGAATAGAGCATATCCTGCCACTGCTTCACCATCCCGAGATAGCGGTTATTAAGGTTCAGCACCAGTACCGGCAGCTCGTACTGCAGCGCGGTAGAAAGCTCCTGAATATTCATCTGGATACTGCCGTCGCCGGTCACGCAAATCACCGTTTCTTCCGGCAGCGCCATCTTCACGCCCAGCGCGGCAGGAAGACCAAATCCCATGGTCCCCAGACCACCAGAGTTAATCCAACGCCGCGGTTTGTCGAAAGGATAATAAAGCGCCGCGAACATCTGATGCTGACCAACATCTGACGTCACGTACGCATCGCCGTGAGTCAGCCGCCAGATGGTTTCAATTACCGCCTGCGGTTTAATCTTGCCGCTTTGCGTGTCGTATTGCAGGCAGTGACGCGCGCGCCACTGTTCAATCTGCTGCCACCAGTCACGGATTTCATCCAGCGGCTGCTGGGTCTCCTCGTGTTCGAGCAGCTCCAGCATCTGTTCCAGCACCAGGCGGGCGTCGCCAACGATAGGCACGTCGGCAGGCACCGTCTTAGATATTGAAGTGGGATCGATATCGATATGCAGTACCGTCGCGTTCGGACAGTACCTGGCCAGATTATTCGTCGTACGATCGTCGAAGCGCACGCCAACGGCGAAAATCACGTCGGAATTGTGCATGGTCATGTTGGCTTCATAAGTGCCATGCATGCCCAGCATCCCCAGCGCCTGCTGATGCGATGCCGGAAAGGCGCCGAGCCCCATCAGCGAAGACGCCACCGGCAGCTTCAGCTTCTCAACCAGTGTATACAGCTGCGGTTCACATTGGGCGTTAATCGCCCCGCCGCCGACATAAACCACCGGTTTTTTTGCCGAAACCAGCGTCTGTAACGCGCGTTTAATTTGCCCTTTATGGCCCGACGTTGTCGGGTTATACGAGCGCATGCTAACCGTATCCGGCCAAACGTACGGCAGCTTTTTGGCCGGATTGAGGATATCTTTCGGTAAATCGACGACAACCGGGCCGGGACGCCCGCTGGCCGCCAGCCAAAAGGCTTTTTTCAGCACGCCAGGAATATCTTCGGTTTGCTTAACCAGGAAGCTGTGTTTGACCACCGGTCGGGAGATACCCACCATGTCGCATTCCTGGAACGCATCGTAGCCGATTAAGGAGGTCGCGACCTGACCGGAAAGAATCACCAACGGAATGGAATCCATATAAGCCGTCGCAATACCGGTTATCGCGTTAGTCGCCCCCGGACCGGAGGTGACCAGCACCACTCCAACTTCGCCGGTTGCGCGGGCAAGGCCATCCGCCATGTGAACGGCAGCTTGCTCATGGCGGACCAGAACGTGATCGATACCGCCCAGGGTGTGTAACGCATCATAAATATCGAGGACAGCGCCCCCGGGATAACCGAATACCTGCTTGACGCCCTGATCGACCAGCGACTGGACGACCATCTCGGCTCCTGACAACATCTCCATGGTTTGCCTCCCGGCTTATTGTTTTTAACGACAGCGGAATCCGATTTCCGCGCGCTCGCACATGACGAAGCGCAATGGCTTCGTAGTGAGGTGAATAGACTGCATGGCGTTACCATAACTGCTCGCTAACGGGCAGGCAATTGGCGACTGTCGGCACATAAGAGGCATTAAAAGGATAAAAGAAAGGTTCGCAGGTAAAACACGGTGAAAAACTTCGGAGATAAGAAAATATGATAGTCAATACTCGGGGAAAATAACCAACTACAGCAAATCATCCATTTTTTAACGGACAGCGCCGGGAGCGGACAATCGCAAACAGAATAAAATTCTACGTTTAGTGATTTTTGTCACACAAAGCAGGAGCCGAAGCCCCCGTTTGTATTGCGACCGTTTATCGCTGGCAGATATTGACCAGCAATTCTTCCATCCACTGATGGCCTTTATCGCGGCCTGCCGCTTCATGCCAGGAAAGATAGCAGGTACGGCTATTCACTTTCAGCGGCAAAGGTAATATTTGCAAATCCAGCTTATCGGCAAACTCGCTGGCTAACCAGCGTGGCGCGATAGCAACCATGTTGGTCTGGGAAACCACATTTAATACGCTAACCATCGCGTTCCCCTGATAAGCAATACGCGATTGTTTATCCGCAGTGTCATACCATGGCTGGCTAAATGAAGCGTATCGTTCGAGAGCGACAACCGCGTGCTCCTCCTGATAAATATCATTTTCCATCATTGGGCCAGAAATACGCGGATGTTTCCGGCTCGCCACCAGCACCATTTCATCTTTAAATAAAGGCACGCAGGCAAACTCAGGGCGACGAAACTCTTCATAGCCAATAACGAATTCAATTTCCTGATAACGTAATTGATGTTCCGTGTTTTGATTCAATGCCGATTTAAAGACCAAATGAATGTTGGGCGCAATCTCACCAACTTTATTGAAAATAACCGAAGTCAATGCGTTATCCAGCGGGCTGCAAACGCATAAATTAAACACCCGCTCGCTGCTAAGCGGCTCAAAGCCCGAGCCCGGCAATTCGTTCTGCACTAATTGCAATGCCTGCCGCACAGAACCAAAAAGCTGATAAGCACGTGCCGTTGGCTGGATGCCGCGTCCATAACGAACAAACAGCTCATCATTAAACATCACTTTCAGTCTTGATACGGCATTGCTGACCGCCGGCTGCGACATTCCCAGGGAATGTGCCGCACGAGTGATATTTTGTTCCTGCATGACCGCATCGAATACGGTTAGCAGATTGAGGTCGACCATCCGCAGCTGAGGTTTGGTGTTTTCTACCTCAGAGGTTGGTTTATATTCAGTATCTTCTTTTAACATATTTAACTCCACTGTCACGCTAAATTCCCTTTGCCAAAGTGCAGTAATTAATTCTGAAATATCATTTATCATGCATATGACATTTGCAAAAGAGCAAAGATGAATTTTAGGAATATATCAAGGTTATGAGTGGCGACGAAAAATCTGCAGCCGAACGGACCCGCAACCCCCCTAAATATATTGTTTACTTGATAAAACCAAGTGTACCCATAAATATTAAAAATAAACAATAACAGCAGCGATTAATTATAATTTAAGCACTATTACAATATCGATTTAAGCTGCCCTTAACATTCACATTTCATTATCATTGATAATTCCCCCTTACAAACTTGGACGCATTCAGCAAACAAATAATCCCAGCCATTTCATTAAGATATGATTCCAGCCAAGCGCCCTATCCTTGTGGCTTTCAGCGAAAATAAAAATTATCAAATGGTGAAATTATCTCAACATGCCGCGGCACCCTAAAAAAGATCATCGGTAAAAAAGCGCGATTGTCAGCACAATTAGCTAATTCATCTCTCAGGTAAAAAGGCCTTTTCTTCACCCAAGGGTTGACATCAAACCCCATATCCAGTAACTCTAAAAGCATAACGATTTCATCTGGAGCATGACGCAATGATTCGCAGCATTCGCTTTCTCAGCCTACTACTACTAAACGCATCCATTTTGCGCGGTAGGCTGTTGGGCGACGTTCATCGTTAAGTCATCTTCCAGCAAGACTATAAAACCCGCGCCAATGCGCGGGTTTTTTTATGCTCGCAAGCAAGGCGCCAGGACAGAGAACAAGGATCTAAACCATGAGCCAGCAAGTCATTATTTTCGATACGACCTTACGCGACGGTGAACAAGCGTTACAAGCCAGCCTGAGCGTGAAAGAAAAACTGCAGATTGCTATGGCCCTTGAGCGGATGGGCGTTGACGTGATGGAAGTTGGTTTTCCTGTCTCATCCCCTGGCGACTTTGAGTCCGTACAAACCATTGCGCGCACAATCAAAAACAGCCGCGTTTGCGCGCTGGCCCGCTGCGTAGAAAAAGATATCGACGTCGCGGCGGAATCATTAAAAGTCGCAGAGGCGTTCCGTATTCACACCTTTATTGCCACCTCTCCGATGCATATCGCGACCAAGCTGCGCAGTAACCTGGACGAGGTTATCGAACGGGCGATCTATATGGTGAAACGCGCACGTAACTACACTGACGATGTCGAGTTTTCCTGTGAAGACGCTGGCCGTACGCCGATCGCCGATCTGGCTCGCGTCGTTGAAGCCGCCATTAATGCAGGCGCAACGACCATCAATATTCCGGATACCGTTGGCTACACCATGCCTTTCGAATTCGCCAACATTATCACCGGTCTGTACGAACACGTCCCCAATATCGACAAAGCCATTATCTCCGTCCATACCCATGACGACCTGGGTATCGCGGTCGGTAACGCCCTCGCAGCGGTCCACGCAGGCGCTCGTCAGGTGGAAGGTGCGATGAACGGTATCGGCGAACGCGCCGGTAACTGCTCGCTGGAAGAGGTGATCATGGCCATCAAAGTGCGCAAAGACATTATGAATGTGCACACCCGCATTAATCACCAGGAAATCTGGCGTACCAGCCAGACCGTGAGCCAGATCTGCAATATGCCGATCCCTGCCAACAAAGCTATCGTCGGAACCGGCGCTTTTGCCCACTCTTCCGGTATTCACCAGGACGGCGTGCTGAAGAATCGCGAAAACTACGAAATCATGACGCCGGAATCTATCGGGCTGAACCAGGTACAGCTGAACCTGACTTCCCGCTCCGGTCGCGCTGCGGTGAAACATCGTATGGAAGAGATGGGCTATAAAGAAACCGACTACAACATGGACCATTTGTATGATGCGTTCCTGAAGCTGGCGGATAAGAAGGGCCAGGTGTTTGACTATGACCTGGAGGCGTTAGCTTTCATTAACAAACAGCAGGAAGAACCGGAGCATTTCCGCCTCGATTACTTCAGCGTGCAGTCCGGTTCCAGCGATATAGCAACCGCGTCCGTGAAGCTGGCCTGCGGCGATGAGACAAAGTCTGAGGCCGCCAACGGTAACGGACCGGTGGACGCCATTTATCAAGCCATTAACCGCATCACCGGCTATGAGATTGAGCTGGTTAAATATGACCTGAATGCTAAAGGCCAGGGTAAAGACGCGCTGGGTCAGGTTGACATCGTGGCTAATTACAACGGCCGCCGTTTCCACGGCGTTGGTCTGGCGACGGATATCGTGGAATCGTCCGCGAAAGCCATGGTTCACGTCCTGAACAACATCTGGCGCGCCGCTGAAGTCGAAAAAGAGTTGCAACGCAAAGCTCAGAATAAAGAGAACAATAAGGAAACCGTGTAATGTCGAAGAATTACCATATTGCTGTTTTACCAGGTGATGGTATTGGCCCGGAAGTGATGAACCAGGCGATGAAAGTACTGGAAGCCGTTCGCCACCGTTTTGATATGAGCATTACCACCAGCCAGCATGACGTGGGCGGTATCGCCATTGACCGTCAGGGCACCCCGCTGCCGCAGACTACCGTCGAAGCCTGCGAGC
The DNA here is from genome assembly GCF_015601345.1 of Klebsiella sp. BDA134-6. Classification (NCBI taxonomy): domain Bacteria; kingdom Pseudomonadati; phylum Pseudomonadota; class Gammaproteobacteria; order Enterobacterales; family Enterobacteriaceae; genus Klebsiella; species Klebsiella sp. BDA134-6. Next base: position 941,302 of record NZ_CP064784.1, on the reverse strand, counting down.
AGGCCGACGCGATTCTGTTCGGCTCCGTTGGCGGACCGAAATGGGAGCATCTGCCGCCCGCGGAACAGCCGGAGCGCGGAGCGCTGCTGCCTCTGCGTAAGCACTTCAAATTATTCAGCAACCTGCGTCCGGCTAAGCTGTACCAGGGTCTGGAAGAATTCTGTCCGCTGCGCGCCGATATCGCCGCCAACGGCTTTGATATTTTATGCGTCCGCGAGCTGACGGGCGGCATCTACTTCGGCCAGCCGAAAGGCCGCGAAGGCAGCGGCCAGCACGAGAAAGCGTTTGATACCGAGGTGTATCATCGCTTTGAGATTGAGCGTATCGCCCATATCGCCTTCGAGTCCGCCCGCAAGCGTCGCCACAAAGTGACCTCAATTGATAAAGCAAACGTGCTGCAGTCTTCTATTCTGTGGCGTGAAATCGTCAGCGAAATCAGCAAACAGTATCCTGACGTTGAGCTGTCGCATATGTATATCGACAACGCCACCATGCAGATGATTAAAGATCCGTCCCAGTTCGACGTTCTGCTGTGTTCCAACCTTTTCGGCGACATTCTGTCTGACGAATGCGCCATGATCACCGGTTCAATGGGGATGCTGCCGTCCGCCAGCCTCAACGAGCAGGGCTTCGGCTTATATGAGCCCGCAGGCGGCTCCGCGCCGGACATCGCCGGTAAGAACATCGCTAACCCGATCGCGCAGATCCTCTCGCTGGCGCTGCTGCTGCGCTACAGCCTGGATGCCGATAGCGCGGCAACAGCGATTGAAAATGCGATCAACCGTGCATTAGAAGAAGGCGTGCGTACCGGCGATTTAGCGCGCGGCGCGGCGGCGGTCAGTACCGATGAAATGGGCGATATCATTGCCCGCTATGTCGCTGAAGGGGTGTAATCATGGCGAAGACGTTATACGAAAAGTTGTTTGATGCTCACGTAGTTTATGAAGCGCAAAACGAAACCCCGCTGCTGTACATTGACCGTCATCTGGTTCACGAAGTGACCTCGCCGCAGGCGTTTGACGGCCTGCGCGCGCATAAACGCCCGGTGCGTCAGCCGGGTAAAACCTTCGCCACGATGGATCACAACGTTTCGACGCAGACGAAAGACATCAATGCGTCCGGCGAGATGGCGCGTATCCAGATGCAGGAGTTAATTAAAAACTGCAAAGAGTTCGGCGTTGAGCTGTATGACCTGAACCACCCTTTCCAGGGGATCGTCCACGTGATGGGGCCGGAACAGGGCGTCACCCTGCCGGGTATGACCATCGTCTGCGGGGACTCCCACACGGCAACCCATGGCGCATTCGGCGCGCTGGCCTTCGGTATAGGCACCTCTGAAGTCGAGCACGTTCTGGCGACACAGACCCTGAAGCAGGGTCGCGCTAAAACCATGAAGATCGAAGTCAAAGGCAAAGCCGCGCCGGGTATCACTGCCAAAGATATCGTCCTGGCGATTATCGGTAAAACCGGCAGCGCTGGCGGGACCGGTCACGTCGTGGAGTTCTGCGGTGAAGCCATTCGCGATTTAAGCATGGAAGGCCGTATGACCCTGTGTAATATGGCTATCGAAATGGGGGCTAAAGCGGGCCTGGTGGCGCCGGACCAGACCACATTTGATTACGTCAAAGGCCGTCTGCACGCGCCGAAAGGCGAAGATTTTGCCGACGCCGTCGCTTACTGGAAAACCCTGACCACCGACGATGGCGCAACGTTTGACAGCGTTGTCACCCTGCAGGCGGAAGAGATTGCCCCGCAGGTCACCTGGGGCACTAACCCAGGCCAGGTGATCTCCGTTACCGACATCATTCCGGATCCGGCCTCATTCTCCGACCCGGTAGAACGCGCGAGCGCCGAGAAAGCGCTGGCCTATATGGGGCTGAAATCTGGCGTGCCGTTAACCGAAGTCGCCATTGATAAAGTCTTTATCGGTTCCTGCACCAACTCACGTATCGAAGACTTACGCGCGGCGGCCGAGATCGCTAAAGGCCGCAAAGTCGCGCCGGGCGTTCAGGCGCTGGTCGTACCGGGTTCCGGTCCGGTGAAAGCGCAGGCTGAAGCAGAAGGCCTGGATAAAATCTTTATTGAAGCCGGTTTTGAGTGGCGTTTACCCGGCTGCTCCATGTGCCTGGCGATGAACAACGACCGTCTTAATCCGGGCGAGCGCTGCGCCTCCACCAGCAATCGTAACTTTGAAGGCCGTCAGGGCCGCGGCGGACGCACTCACCTGGTTAGTCCGGCAATGGCAGCCGCGGCGGCCGTGACCGGTCATTTCGCCGATATCCGTAGCTTGAAATAAGGAAACCATCATGGCAGAGAAATTTACCCAACATACCGGCCTGGTGGTTCCGCTGGACGCCGCGAACGTCGATACCGATGCAATCATTCCAAAGCAGTTTCTGCAGAAAGTTACGCGTACCGGTTTTGGCGCCCATCTGTTTAACGACTGGCGCTTCCTGGACGATAAAGGCGAACAGCCTAATCCGGAATTCGTGCTGAACTTCCCGGAGTATAAAGGCGCCTCTATCCTGCTGGCGCGGGAAAACTTCGGCTGCGGCTCTTCGCGCGAGCACGCGCCGTGGGCGCTGACCGATTACGGCTTTAAAGTCGTTATCGCCCCCAGCTTCGCCGATATCTTCTACGGCAACAGCTTTAACAATCAGCTGCTGCCGGTCACGCTGAGCGAAGCGCAGGTCGATGAGCTGTTTAATCTGGTCCACTCTCGGCCCGGCATTAAATTTGAAGTCGATCTGGAAGCCGGGGTGGTTAAAGCTGGCGATAAATCCTACAGCTTTAAAATTGAGGCTTTCCGCCGTCACTGCATGCTTAACGGCCTGGACAGCATCGGCCTGACTCTGCAGCACGAAGAAGCTATTTCAGCCTATGAGCAAAAACTACCGGCCTTTATGAATTAAGGCGAACCGCAGCTAATAACCCAGCCCGAACTTCGCTTCGGGCTTTTTTTCATCGGGCAAAAATGAGATCTGGCGCACATATATCATTTTTGGTCGCCCTGTCAGAACAAATTTTTATCCGTAAAAAATATAAATCATTATCAATTGGGCATCTATTCAATCATTCCCCCACTCTTTTTGTGTCATTCCACAAGTACAAGTAAAAAATCGATTGAAATATTTAAGATAAAACCATGAATATGTAAATTGATTGTTAATCCCATAGAATCCCGCTATAGCTCCGCGCAAAAAAAAGCATTATTTTTCTATTAAACGCCTCGTTATCTTTCCCCACAGAGAAATATTAACTTTGGACAGGCCAGAATCGCCGTATCGCGGCCATCGGGCATCCAGTGGAGAGAGCATATGAGCCACTATCCCCATCTTTTTTCCCCGTTGACCATTAACGGGATGACAATAAAAAACCGCATCATCATGCCGCCAATGGGGACCAACCTGGCGAGTCTGAACGGTGAAGTCACCCAGGAACAGATTGACTACTATGAGCTACGGGCGCGGGGCGGCACAGGACTCATCACTATCGAGAATATTTGTATCGATTTTCCTTTCGCCTCTAACGGCACAACGCAGCTGCGTATCGATAACGATCAATATATTCCGCGCCTGTTCAAATTAACCGAAACCTTACATAAACACGGCGCCTGCGTCAGTATTCAATTAAACCACGCTGGCGCGTCGGCCTATGCGTATCGCCTGAACGGTGAAATGCCGCTTTCTTCTTCAAGCACCCCATCCAAAAAGAACGGTAATATTCCCCGCCCGATGACGCACGACGAGATTTATCATGCCGTCGATAAATTTGGTGATGCCGCGGAACGCGTACGCCGCGCGGGATTCGACTGCGTGGAAATTCACGCCGGCCACTCTTATTTAATTAGCCAGTTTTTATCACCGCTGTTTAATAAGCGCACCGATGAATTTGGCGGTAGCGTAGAGAATCGCGCCAGAGTATTAACCTTAATCGTCGATAAGGTACGCGCCTGCGTAGGTCCGCGTTTCCCGGTCAGCCTGCGTATTAGCGCCGATGATTTCCTGGAGGGCGGGAATACGCTTGAAGATTCACTGCGGATCCTCGAACTGTGCCAGGAAAAAGTGGATATTATCAACGTCTCCGCGGCGCAAAACGACAACCTGAATTTCCAGATTGACCAGATGTCTCTGGAAGATGGCTGGAAGCGCTACCTCTCCCGCGCGGTACGTGACAAGTTCCACAAACCCACGGTGATTGCCGGCAACATCCGTACCCCGAAAGTCGCAGAAGATATTATCGCCAGCGGCGATGCCGACCTGATTGCCATCGGTCGCGGACTGATCGCCGAGCCGGAGTGGGTGCAAAAAGTTCAGAGCGGTAACGAACGTTTGATGCGGAAATGCATCTCCTGCAACATTGGCTGCGCGGATCACCGCATTGCCCGCTCGCGCCCTCTGCGCTGTTCGATCAACCCGGACATCATCCACGGCGACGCTTACAAACAGCAGCGCGTGATCCGTGATACCAACGTTGTGGTTATCGGCGCGGGTACGGCGGGGATGGAAGCCGCCTGCACCGCAGCTGAAGTCGGCTGCCATACCTGGCTGCTGGAAGAGAAACACAGCATCGGCGGGCTGGCCAGCGAGATCTCCCTGCTGCCGGAGAAAAAGCGTATCGCTGATTTTCCGCAGTTTATGAAAAACCGTATCGCCTCCCTCGATAACCTGATGCTTCAGGTCGGCAAGCGCGCCACCGTGGCGTCCGTTTCCGCTTTGCGCCCGAATTTAATCGTCAACGCCACCGGCTCAGTTCCCCTGCTGCCGCCGATTGAAGGGCTGCGCGAGAACATCGACGTCGAAGGCGGCAACGTCTTCTCCATTACCAACATGATTCATCATCTGGACCAGTTTGCCGATGCCACGGGTAAACGCATCGCCGTCGTCGGCGCGGGCGCCGTGGGTCTGGACGTTATTGAATACTTCTCCGCGCGCGGTGCCAGCGCCGTGCTTATCGAGATGCAGGACGCGCCGGGACGCGACCTGGACATCATTACTAAAAATGCCATGTTGACCATGCTCGATGAACATCACGTGGAACAGCACATGCGTACGCAGCTGGTTGCCGTCACCCCAACGCATTTCACCGTTAAAAATGCGGATGGCGCCTTCAACATTCCTTTTGATTACGGCTTCGTCTGTCTGGGAATGCGCGCCAACACCGCCGGTCTCAATGAGATTGAGCAATGGGCCAGAGCCAATAACGTAAAAATAATGAACATCGGCGACAGCCTGATGGCCCGGCGAATTATTGATGGCGTGCGCGAAGGGCGCAACGTGCTGGATACCCTCGAAGATATGGGGGCTCTCGGCAACCGCGAATCGACAAAAATTCCATTTCTAACATATTGAGGATTTTATCATGGCAGAACGTATTACCGGACATACCGAGCTGATTGGCCTGATTGCGACCCCGATTCGTCACAGCATGTCGCCAACCATGCATAACGAAGCTTTTGCTCATCTGGGGCTGGACTATGTTTACCTGGCGTTCGAAGTCGGTAACGAAGAGCTGAAAGACGTGGTACAGGGCTTTCGCGCGTTAAAACTGCGCGGCTGTAACGTCTCGATGCCGAACAAAACGGAGATTTGCCAGTATCTGGACAAACTCTCTCCGGCTGCAGAGCTGGTTGGCGCGGTGAATACCGTGGTGAACGACAATGGCGTACTGACCGGCCATATCACCGATGGCACCGGATATATGCGCGCTCTTAAAGAAGCGGGCATCGACATTATCGGCAAAAAAATGACCGTGCTGGGCGCTGGCGGAGCAGCAACCGCACTCTGCGTCCAGGCCGCGCTGGACGGCGTCAAAGAGATCTCCATCTTCAACCGCAAAGATAAGTTCTTCGCCAACGCAGAACAGACCGTCGCTAAAATCCGTAACAACACCAACTGCGCGATCCACCTGTTTGATCTGGACGATCATGACAAACTGCGCGCCGAGATCGACAGCAGCGTCATTCTTACTAATGCGACCGGTGTTGGCATGAAACCGTTTGAAGGCCAGATGCTGCTGCCTGACGACAGCTTCCTGCGCCCGGACCTGATCGTATCTGACGTGGTCTATAACCCGCGCAAAACCTATCTGCTGGAAGTGGCCGAGAAAAAAGGCTGCCGCACCATCAACGGTCTGGGGATGATGCTCTGGCAAGGCGCGCGCGCTTTTGAAATCTGGACAGGCAAAGAAATGCCGGTTGAACACATCAAAAGTATCCTGTTCTAAGGATGGGCGCGATGAAAAATCCATATGTCCCAACGGCAGCTGGGCTCTATCTTAACTACCTGATCCATGGCATGGGGGTATTATTAATTACCCTCAATATGGCGAATTTACAGACGCAATGGGGAACCGACGCTGCCGGCGTCTCCATCGTCATTTCGTCGCTCGGGATCGGTAAGCTCGCCACAATCGTCACAGGATTCCTGTCCGACCGTTTTGGCCGTAAACCCTTTATCTATCTCGGCATCGCCAGCTATCTGGTGTTTTTCCTCGGTATTTTACTGACGAAAAACATTTATATGGCCTACTTCTTCGGCATTATGGCCGGTCTGGCAAACAGCTTCCTCGATTCCGGAACCTATCCGGCGTTGATGGAGTCTTTCCCTAACTCCGCCAGCCGGGCAAATGTGCTGATCAAAGCCTTCGTCTCTGCCGGACAGTTCCTGCTGCCGTTCATTATCAGCCTGCTGATTTGGGCGAATATGTGGTACGGATGGTCGTTTATTATTGCCGCGGCATTGATGCTCCTGAGCGCTATCTACCTGATAAAAATGCCGTTCCCGGACCATCGGGCGAAAAAAGAGAGCGCAGAAAAATCGTCGGCCGCCGCCGCTGCCCCACAGGCGGACTCCAGCAAACTGGATATGGTTATCTTTACCCTGTACGGCTATATCGGTATGGCGACGTTTTATCTGGTCAGCCAGTGGCTAGCGCAGTACGGCGAGTTCGTTGCCGGTATCCCGCATGAGTCAGCCATTAAACTGCTGAGCGTCTATACTGCGGGTTCCCTGACGTGCGTATTCGTCACCGCCGCCTTTGTTAAAGAGGTATTTAGTTCAGCCGTCGCCATGATCGTCTACACCTTCCTGTCGATGATTTCATTGCTGATCGTTTGCCTGTTCCCGACGCCAATGGTGGTTACCGGCTTCGCCTTTATCATCGGATTCTCCGCCGCCGGCGGCGTACTGCAGATAGGCGCGACCATTATGGCCATGAGCTTCCCGAACGGGAAAGGCAAAGCCACCGGGATCTTTTATACCGCAGGCAGTCTGGCCAGCTTTACGATCCCGTTGATCACCGCAAAACTGTCGAAGATGGGTATCGCCAGCATTATGTGGTTTGATCTTCTGATCGCTATCGTCGGCTTTGTGATCGCCCTGTACATCGGTTATCGTCAGCTTCAGGTTCGCGCCGCTGCAAGAACATCCCATGTTGCAGCAACCGCCTGATGGTCAATGACAAAAAGAATAATGGATACCAACATGACTCAAGCAATAACAGTAAAAAACATCACCTTCCAGGAAGGGGAAACCTTAATCTGCGTACCGCTGATCGGCAAAACGCTTGCCGAACTGCAGACTAACGCACGCGAGCTGGCTACCGCCGGAGCCGATATTATCGAATGGCGCGTCGATCACTTCACCCAGGTCAGAGAAACTGAGCAGGTTCTGCTGGCGCTGGGCGAAATTCGCCAGTTGCTGAAAGAGATGCCTCTGCTGTTTACCTTCCGCAGCAAAAAAGAGGGGGGCGAAACGGAAATCAGCGATGAAGCCTACTTTGAGCTAAATCGCCGGGTGGCCGTTAGCGGTCTGACCGACGTGATTGATATCGAGCTGTTCAACGACGAAGCGCAAATTCGCTCGCTGGTGAGCGATGCCCACGCTGCGGGCGTCAAAGTTATCATGAGCAATCATGATTTCCATAAAACGCCGGCTCAGGAAGATATCATCTACCGCCTGCGCCGCATGCAGGATCTTGGCGCCGATCTGCCGAAGATCGCGGTCATGCCGCAGTCGCCGCAGGATGTCCTGACCCTGCTCTCGGCAACCCTGACGATGAAAGAGAAGTACGCGACTCGGCCGTTAATCACCATGTCGATGGGTAAATCCGGCGGCGTGAGCCGGGTAACCGGCCGTTTGTTCGGTTCAGCAATGACCTTCGGTACCGTCGGCCAGGCTTCTGCGCCAGGGCAAATCGCCATTACCCAACTGCGTGAACTGATGGATATTCTTTCCTGATAAAACATCGCCCGGGGGTCACCCTCCGGGCGATGTTGCTAGCGGATTTTTTGGCTGTCATTAATAATGACATCTTTAAATGACTGAATAGCGGGAGAAAGTACCCGTTCTTTCATCGTTGCCAGGTAGATATAACGTGGTGGAATCGCATTTTTGATCGTCATGATATGCACGTTGTAATACGAGAGTGCGGAAATTCGCGGCATAATCGCAATCCCATAATCAATACTGACCAGCCCCGCCATCGCCGTATCCTCATCAACGTAGCAGGCAATATCCGGGACCAGCTTTTGCTGCATAAACACGTTATCAATAAAAGGGCGAAGACCGCTATTTTCCGAAAAATAGATGTAGGGATAGTGGATTGTCTCCACCAGGTCGACTTCATTTTCATAGAGTCTGGCCAGAGGATGATCTTTCGCCGTCACCACCACTAATTCTTGCTGAATAATAGGAATAAAATCGATATCTGGTTCATCTGCAATATAAGAACAAATAGCCAGATCGCTTTTCCCGGCCTTGAGTTCCTGCAGAAGCGTTAACGACGTGCCCTGCGTAAAGGAAAATGTCACATTGTGACGAGATGGTGAAAGTGAATACTTATTAATTAACTGCGGAACAACATACTCCCCCATGGTATAAATAAACGCAATGCGTATATTTTCTTTGTTCTCTGCGCTATTTTTTTGCAACGTCATGCGGCCATTTTCTAACGAGGCCAGCGCATCTTCCACGTAGGGAAGAAATCGCTTACCGTTCTGCGTAATCTTGATATTGCGCCCTTGCCTGGCGAATAGCGCCACGCCCAGCTCTTTCTCCAGTTCAGATATGGCATGGCTCAGCGAGGGTTGAGTGATAAAAAGGCTGGAGGCTGCTTCAGTGTAGTGCTCGGTTTCTGCCAGCCGCTTAAAATAATAAAGTTGCTTTAGGTTCATTATTTTTGCTCGTATAATATAAGAATAAAACTAATGACCTAATATACCATACAAGCCATCTATGATGAGCCAAAAGGGAGAAATACCGGAGTTATATCAAATATTGTTTACGTAGCAAAGCGTGACTTCTCATCGATAGAGTCAATACTTAATTAGAATATTTCTGCATGCATAAATACATGCAAAAATATTTTAAACTTTAAAGGAAATTACTATGAGGACGATCGATGCTCAGGAACGGCCGATTTTGCCGTCGGCCACGCAGAAGCGAACTAAAACGCGAATTGTAATTTTAATGTTACTATCGATAGGGACGATGATAAATTATCTCGATCGTACTATTTTAGGTATTGTTGCTCCCAAGTTAACAAGCGAAATACATATTGACCCAGCGATGATGGGGATCGTTTTTTCTGCTTTCGCCTGGACCTACGCGCTGGCACAAATTCCTGGCGGGATGTTTTTAGATCGCTTTGGTAATAAACTGACCTACGCGCTTTCTATTTTCTTCTGGTCAACCTTTACCTTATTACAAAGCTTTTCTGTCGGGCTAAAGTCTCTGCTGCTGCTGCGTTTAGGCTTAGGTATCAGCGAAGCCCCCTGCTTCCCGGTTAATAGCCGAGTCGTCAGTAAATGGTTTCCCCAGCATGAACGCGCCCGCGCGACGGCAACTTACACCGTCGGTGAATATATTGGTCTGGCCGCATTCTCCCCGCTACTTTTTTTAATTCTTGAACATCATGGCTGGCGAACGTTGTTTATTCTGACCGGCGGACTGGGCATCGCGTTTACTTTTGTATGGTGGAGGTTTTATCACGAACCGCATCAATCAACAACGGCAAATAAAGCAGAACTGGAGTATATCGGCGTAGAAAATACGGCTGCCGCCAATGAAAACATCCCTTTCAACTGGCCTGATGCGAAACGTTTACTGTGCTGCCGACAAATCATTGGCGCTAGCCTTGGGCAATTTGCCGGTAACACCACGCTGGTATTCTTCCTGACATGGTTCCCGACTTATCTGGCCAACGAGCGCCACTTACCGTGGCTGCACGTGGGTTTCTTCGCCTCCTGGCCGTTCCTGGCCGCCGCTATCGGGATATTTTTCGGCGGCTGGACATCCGATAGAATATTAAAGAAAACCCGTTCGGTTAATATTAGCAGGAAGCTGCCGATTATTTCAGGGCTGCTACTTTCGAGCAGCATCATCCTTGCAAACTGGGTCGACAGCAATACCGCGGTGATTATTATTATGTCGATCGCATTTTTTGGTCAGGGGATGGTTGGCCTGGGCTGGACGCTTATCTCTGATATCGCCCCAAAAAATATGGCCGGGCTTACCGGTGGCATTTTTAACTTCTGTGCGAATATGGCATCAATTATTGCCCCTTTAATTATAGGGGTCATCATATCCATGACCGGTAATTTTTTCTACGCGCTGATTTATATCGGTTTAACCGCGCTGGTTGGCGTTATCGCTTATATTTTTATTATCGGCGATATAAAAAGAATTGAATTGAAATAACCGCCCCAGACATTGCCCCGGCAGGATACCGGGGCAATGAAAACGCTTAGATATCTTTCACCCTGCTGGTCATAAACAGCGTCACCAGAGAAATCGCAGCAATCGTCCAGTAGACGCTGGCGTGCCCATAGCTTTGCGACAGCGCCCCCTGAATGACCCCGGCCAGAATGACTCCGGTGGAAATACTGTTGGTAAACAGCGTCGTCGCGGCCCCCGCCCTTCCTGGCATCAGATCCTGAAACCACAGCATGCCAATCCCGGCCACAATGCCGATAAAGACGGCATTAAACAGCTGTAAAATCAGCAGCGCAACGCGGTCGTGAAACAGAATCAGACCAATATAAAACAGCACGCCCGCCGCAACCGCCGTCACCATCATATTGCGTTTGCCCCAGCGCTTAACGTAGTAGCCCGCCAGAATCATCGCCGGGATCTCCAGCCCAGCAGCGGTGCCCATCAGGATCCCAGCAAGGCTGTCGGGAAGACCAAGATCGCTGCTGATCCATAAAGGCATATCAATGATATACATGGTATTGCAGGTCCACATCAGCGTGGAAGCGATAAACAGCATCCGTACGTTTTTATCGTGCCACCCTCCGGCCTGCACCAACACTTCGGCCCCTTCCGAGGGTTGTTCAACGCGGGCGACCGACGGTAGCTTAAAAGCGATCAGCACCAGGCTAATAACAAAGATCCCGGCGGCAATGGAGAACATGGTGGTGAAGCCATAATTCAGCGCCAGCATAAACGCCAGCGGTGGGCCAATGACCCACGCCAGCGAGAGCTGCGCGCGCATTATCGAACTGAACATCACCACTTCGCGCGCCGAGCTATCGGCATATTCCCGCGCCAGAGCGAAGAGTTGCGGCATCGCGGCATTCGCCACGGAGGCCAGCATAACCCCGCAGGTTATCAGCGTCAGATAGTGGCGATTGAACGCAAACAGCAGCGCGTTTCCCACCGCCATCAGGCAGCAAAACATTATCAGCCGTCGACGATCGCCCCGACTATCGGAGCGTTTAGCCAGCGCCAGGCTGACCAGAATCCCGGCAATGGCGTTAACGGTATAGAACAGCCCCACCCAGAAAGGCTGCGCACCGACTTCGCGGCTAAGAAATAAGCTGAGCGTCGGCGCCTGCAGCGCGCCTGCGATCCCCATCATGAAAGCGACAAGCATAAAAGCGGCGTAAACGCCGTTAAGCCGACGCCCCATCGTCATTAACCACAGCATGAAATATCCTTAAACACGCGAAGAAGAAAACGAAAAAAGCCAGCAGAAGTTTTCTGCTGGCGGGTGATTCTATACTCTATGGATTTCGAGTTGCGGGCAGGCGGCCAGAACGTAAGTCCCTGGGAACATAGATAACTATGTGACCTGGGCGAGCGGGCGCAGCCAACGCACCTGCAGCTTGAAAGACGACGAGTATAACACCAATACTCAGTCACACATGATGTCTGCAAGTCAATGTTCAGAGGTCTGCGACGTAACTCCCCACTGCATCAGTTCACCGAGAATTTCCTGCTGTCTTCCTGCCATCAGGCGGGCCAGCCAGGACGCATCCTGCGTCGCAGAAAAGTAGCGTTGGTAGAACTGTTTTGCAGTTGACCTCATCATATCCACCTCCTCGCTTCATCGGCGTTGATTATTGCCTTAATATAGGGAGTAATAAATTGCTGAGTTTTTATCAGGAGTTCCCCTTTTATGTCTTCCGGTCGTTTACAACAGCAGTTCATCCGCCTGTGGCAGTGCTGCGACGGCAAGTCGCAGGAGACCACGCTCAACGATCTGGCCACTATGCTGAGCTGCTCGCGCCGCCATATGCGAACCTTACTGAACATGATGGAGGAGCGCGGTTGGCTAACCTGGGCGGCGGAAGCCGGACGCGGCAAACGTTCCCAGCTCTCATTTCTCTATACCGGCCTCGCGCTGCAGCAGCAGCGAGCGGAAGACCTGCTGGAACAGGACAGAATCGATCAGCTGGTGCAGTTGGTTGGCGATAAAGCCGCCGTCCGACAAATGCTGGTTTCCCATTTGGGCCGCAGCTTTCGTCAGGGACGGCATATTCTGCGCGTGCTCTACTATCGTCCGATGAAAAATTTGCTGCCCGGCAGCGCGCTGCGCCGCTCGGAAACCCACATCGCCCGGCAGATTTTTAGCGCTCTCACTCGGGTAAATGAGGAAAATGGGGAACTGGAGGCCGATATTGCTCACCATTGGCAGCAGATCACCCCGACCCACTGGCGCTTTTTCCTGCGTCCGGGGATTCATTTTCATCATGGACGCGAACTGGAGATGGAGGATGTCATCACCTCCCTGCAGCGCAGCAACGCCCTGCCGCTGTTCTCACATATCGAGCGCATCGACTCCCCTACTGCCTGGACCCTCGATATTCATCTCGCCCAACCTGACCGCTGGTTGCCGTGGTTGTTAAGCCAGGTTCCGGCCATGATCCTGCCGCACGAGTGGCAGTCGATGGATAATTTCTCCAGCATCCCCGTCGGCACCGGGCCCTACTCGGTGGTGCGCAATAACCAGAATCAGCTCAAAATTCACGCCTTTGACGACTATTTCGGCTACAGGGCGCTAATCGATGAAGTGAACGTCTGGGTCCTGCCGGAAATCAGCGAAGAGCCCAACGGCGGGTTAACGTTACAGGGCACCACGCAAAGCGAGAAAGCGGTAGAAAGCCGTCTGGAAGAAGGTTGTTATTACCTGCTGTTCGATGCCCGCAGCCCGCTCGGCGCCAACGCGTCGGTACGCCAGTGGCTGAGTTATCTGTTCCAGCCCGCCAGCCTGCTCTACCACGCCGGCGAGCACTATCAGGGTAACTGGTTCCCGGCCTATGGCCTGCTGCCCCGCTGGCATCACGCGCGCAGCCACGCCTGCGAAAAACCGCCGGGCCTGGAAACGGTCAGGCTGACCTACTACCAGGACCACGTCGAACATCGCGTGATCGGCGGAATCATGGCGACGTTGCTGGCCGAGCATCAGGTTAAGCTGGAAATTCAGGAACTGGAATACCAGGAGTGGCACCGCGGTGAAGCGGTCAGCGACGTGTGGCTCAACAGCGCCAACTTTACCCTGCCGATCGATTTTTCCCTGTTTGCCTGGCTGTATGAAGTCCCGCTGATTCGCAACTGTATTCCCATCGACTGGGAGGAGGACGCAAGCCTCTGGCGTGCGGGAGAGCTTAACCCCGCCACCTGGAGCCAGAAGCTGCTGGCCAATCAAACCGTAGTGCCGCTCATTCACCACTGGCTGATGATCCAGGGACAGCGCAGCATGCGCGGCGTACGCATGAACACGCTTGGCTGGTTTGACTTTAAATCCGCGTGGTTCGCGCCGCCGGAGCCGTAATACTTTCAGTCCGCAGACAAAATCATTACACTAACTGCCGTTCTCAACGGGGTGCTAATAAACATACGCAATCTCATTCAAGTTGCCTCAAGGCGCGGTTAGCGCAGAAGCAACCCGAAGATAAAGCGTATGGGCTGAGAAAATACCCGTCGAACCTGATCCGGATAACGCCGGCGAAGGGATTTGAGGCCCACTCAAAATCCTTTGCCCCCCCTTTTTCTGAGGTGCAAAGTGTTGAAAAAATTACTCCCGCTGTTGGCGCTGGTCGCCGCGCCCGTTTTTGCCAAACCGCTGCTCACCGTTTATACCTACGACTCGTTCTCCGCCGACTGGGGCCCCGGCCCGGCGGTTAAAAAAGCCTTTGAAGCCGACTGCGGCTGCGAACTGAAGTTCGTGGCGCTGGAAGACGGCGTCTCGCTGCTCAATCGTCTGCGCATGGAAGGCAAAAACAGCAAAGCCGACGTGGTGCTTGGGCTGGATAACAACCTGCTGGAAGCCGCCTCGCAGAGCAACCTGTTCGCCAAAAGCGGCGTACCGGCCAGCGCGGTCAGCGTGCCCGGCGGCTGGGACAACGACACCTTCGTCCCGTTCGATTACGGCTACTTCGCTTTTGTTTACGATAAAAACAAGCTGAAAAATCCGCCGAAAAGCCTGAAAGAGCTGGTTGAGGGCGAGCAGAAATGGCGGGTGATTTATGAAGATCCGCGCACCAGCACGCCGGGACTGGGGCTGCTGCTGTGGATGCAAAAAGTTTACGGCGATAAAGCGCCGGAGGCCTGGCAGAAGCTAGCGGCGAAAACCGTCACCGTCACCAAAGGCTGGAGCGAAGCCTACGGCTTGTTCCTGAAAGGCGAGAGCGATTTGGTGCTGAGCTATACCACCTCCCCGGCTTATCACATTATTGCAGAGAAGAAAGAGAACTATGCCGCGGCAAACTTTGCTGAAGGCCACTACCTGCAGGTCGAGGTTGCCGCCCGCACTGCAGCCAGCAAACAGCCGGAGCTGGCGGAAAAATTCCTCAAATTTATGGTATCCCCTGGCTTCCAGAACGCGATCCCGACCGGCAACTGGATGTATCCGGTCACTCAGGTTGCGCTTCCGTCAGGCTTTGACGCGCTGATGAAACCACAAACGACCCTCGAATTTACCCCGCAGCAGGTGGCTACCGAACGCCAGAACTGGATCAGCGCATGGCAACGCGCCGTCAGCCGCTAGCTTTCGGCTGGCTACTGCCGGGAGTCACGGCGGCCATCATTCTGGTCGTCGTGGCGCTGGCCGCCTTTCTGGCGCTGTGGTTCAGCGCGCCGGAAGCGGCCTGGGGCGTGCTGATCAGCGATAGCTATCTCTGGCACGTCGTACGTTTCTCTTTCTGGCAGGCCTTTCTTTCGGCGCTTTTTTCGGTGCTGCCGGCGATATTTCTCGCCCGCGCCCTCTACCGGCGTCGATTCCCCGGGCGAACGCTGCTGCTGCGCCTTTGCGCAATGACCTTAATTCTGCCGGTGCTGGTGGCGGTCTTCGGCATCCTTAGCGTCTACGGCCGTCAGGGCTGGCTGGCCGAATTATTTAACGCTTTCGGCTGGCAGTGGTCGTTCTCGCCTTACGGGCTACAGGGGATCCTGCTGGCGCACGTATTCTTTAATATGCCCATGGCCACGCGCCTGCTGCTGCAAACGCTGGAAAATATCCCCGGCGAGCAGCGGCAAATCGCCGCCCAGCTCGGCATGCGCGGCTACGTTTTCTTCCGTCTGGTCGAGTGGCCGTGGCTGCGCAGGCAAATTGCTCCGGTCGCGGCGCTGATCTTTATGCTCTGTTTCGCCAGCTTTGCAACCGTGCTGTCGCTGGGCGGCGGCCCACGGGCAACCACCATCGAACTGGCGATTTACCAGGCCCTTAATTTCGACTACGACCCGGGCCGCGCGGCGATGCTGGCGCTGATCCAGATGATCTGCTGCCTTGGGCTGGTGCTGCTTAGCCAACGGCTGAGCAAAGCCCTCGCCATCGGGGCCAGTCATATTCGCGGCTGGCGCGATCCCGACGACCGGCGGTACAGCCGGTTGTGTGACATGGCGTTGATTGGCGCAGCGCTTTTGCTGCTGCTGCCGCCGCTGCTGGCGGTGATACTTGACGGTCTGAATAGCAATCTGTTTCGCGTGCTGCATCAGCCCGCGCTGTGGCAGGCGCTGGGGACATCGCTGCGCATCGCGGTTGCCGCCGGGCTCTTGAGCGTTATCCTGACCATGATGCTGCTGTGGAGCAGCCGCGAGCTTCGCGCCCGCCGTCGCCCTCTGGCCGGGCAGGCGCTTGAGCTGAGCGGGATGCTGATCCTCGCTATGCCGGGCATCGTGCTGGCCACCGGCTTCTTCCTGCTGCTCAATAACAGTGTGGGCCTGCCCGAGTCCGCCGACGGTATCGTGATTTTCACCAACGCGCTGATGGCGATCCCCTACGCGCTGAAGGTGCTGGAGAACCCGATGCGCGATATCGCCGCCCGCTACGGCACCCTCTGCCAGTCGCTGGGGATGCACGGATTTACCCGTCTCAGGGTGGTTGAGCTTCGCGCGTTAAAGCGCCCGCTGGCCCAGGCGCTGGCCTTCGCCTGCGTGCTGTCGATTGGCGACTTCGGCGTGGTGGCGCTGTTTGGTAACGAAGATTTTCGTACCCTGCCATTCTACCTGTATCAGCAGATCGGTTCTTATCGTAGCCAGGACGGCGCCGTAACCGCCCTCCTGCTCCTGCTGCTGTGCTTTTTACTCTTTAGCGTGATTGAAAAACTTCCGGGGCGCGATGCTAAAACTGAATGATGTGACCTGGCTTTACCAGCATCTGCCGATGCGCTTTACGCTTTCCGTCGAACGCGGAGAACGCATCGCGGTGCTTGGCCCCAGCGGGGCCGGGAAAAGCACGCTGCTGAACCTGATTGCCGGTTTTTTGCCTCCCGCCAACGGCAGTATCGACATCGACGGCCAGCCTCATACCCACACGCCGCCCGCGCGTCGTCCGGTATCGATGCTGTTTCAGGAAAATAACCTGTTTAACCACCTCACAATCCGCCAGAACATTGCTCTGGGAATGCATCCGGGGCTTAAGCTGAACCCGGAACAAACCGCCCATTTGCGGGTCATCGCCGGACAGATGGGGATCGACGCGATGCTAGAACGGCTGCCGGGAGAGCTTTCCGGCGGCCAGCGTCAGCGCGCGGCGCTAGCGCGCTGTCTGGTACGCAAGCAGCCGGTGCTGCTGCTGGATGAACCTTTCTCGGCGCTCGATCCCGCGCTGAGGCAGGAGATGCTGGCGCTGGTTGCCAACGTCTGCCAGCAGCAGCGGCTGACGCTATTAATGGTATCGCACAGCGTAGAAGATGCGGCGCGCATCGCGCCGCGGTCGGTGGTTGTGGCTGAGGGACGAATCGCCTGGGATGGCGACACCGCCTCGCTGCTCAGCGGCAACAGCAGCGCCTCGACGCTGCTGGGAATTAGCGCAAAATAACCTTCTGTAGGATCTCCAGATAGACTGGCATCAGCGGGTGGCGGAAGGTGAAAACCAGCGTGGCCCCGGCGGCGCACACCGTAAGCGGAGCAAGCCACAGCAGACGCGAACGCGGCAGAAAGCGGGTTAACCGATCGGCGGAATTTTTGGCGCTGCGCCACAGCCGCCAGCACAGCCACGCCGCCAGCCACGCCAGCAGCGCCGCGCCCAGCAACAGCCACTTAAAGCTGGCGCTATTCTCATCGGACGGAATATCAATGGCCGCCCCGGCGAGGATCCCCGGTAAGAAGTAGAGCGGCGGCCACAGCAGGCAGCCAATGATATTTGGCGGGATGAATTTCGCGACCGGCAGATCGAGCATTCCGGCGACCATCGGCACCAGCGGGCGCGTCGGCCCGACAAATCGGCCAATCAGAATGGTCAACATGCTGTGCTGGTGCAGCGCATGCTCGGTTTTATCCAGCAGCGCTTTATTTTTCTTTAAAAAAGACCAGCGGTGTAGCGGCTTTTTGAAGCGCCAGCCCAGCCAGAACGAAATCCAGTCACCGAGCAGACAGCCGATAATCCCCGCCAGCCACGCCTGCCAGAAGTTAACCTCGCCGCTGCCGATCAGCGCCCCCAATCCGGCCATCATCACCGTTCCCGGTAAGATAAGCCCCACCAGCGCCAACGACTCCAGGAAGGCAACCAGCAGAACGGCTATCAGGGAATAGACCGTGGATTGAGTAATAAAGTGTTCCAGCAATGCTTGCATAATGTACCCGGTTTAAAAACGAAGCACGGATTCTCCGGAGCCGTAAATACTTCGTCAAGCCATCATTTGTTTGTATAGTTTACTGGCTGTGTTAATAATCCGGGCCATCATTTCACTTTCTTTACTTTTTATTCACACCCGGCGCGAAACTCGCTCGGGCTGGCGCCGGTACATTTCTTAAATACGCGCGAAAAGTAGAGCTGATCCTCGAAACCGACGTTACGGCCAACGGTGGCGATCGGCATCCGCGTGGTGCTCAGCAGCAGCTTGGCCTGGCTAATGCGCTGATCCTCCCGCCACCCCAGCACGCTGATCCCCAGCTGCTGGCGGAACAGATGCGACAGGCGCGACGGCGACAGGCACACGTGCTGGGCGACGCTGGCGATATCAAAATGACTGTCCGCCAGATGGTCGCTGATGTACTGGCAGGCATCGCGCACCCGATTATCCAGCGGCGGATGCAGCGATTCGTTGATGGCCTCCATGCGCCTGAGCAGCAGTTGCTCCATGAGATTGATCGCTAGCAGTTCAGAGTAACGCCCGGCCCCCTGCCCAGCTTCCACAATCTGCCCGAACAGTTCGCCAAAGCGCGTCTGCCACTGCTCATCGGGACGAAAAAAACCGGTCTGGGCGAAAATAGTCGGCCAGTTTAGCCATTCATGCCAGTAGGCGCGCGGCCGGAAATAGACCCACTGGTGATACCACTCGCGAGCATCGGGGTGACGGCCATAATGGTGAATCTCTCCCGGTGGAAATAGCAGCATGTCGCCGGGCCGACAGATAAACTGCTCCCCGTGGTTATTGATCACCCCTTCGCCACGAATCGTCAGGTTCAGGATATAGCCTTTCATCCCCAGCGGACGGTCAATAAAGAAATCCAGATACCCATCGGCGTCAATCGGCGTCAGGCCCGTCACCAGATGGGCGTTAAAAGAGTAACCCGGCAACAAAGGATCGTTTTGCGTTTCGGCCATAAACTCTGCTCTCCTGGAGACATTGAGGACACCAATTGTCCATACCTTGCATTTTATCCTCTGGCTGACAGCGCGTGCTGCGACGCGGGTTATAAATTGAATTAAAACCCGCCACCTCTCGGCTAAAACTGAGCGCAGCGCACAATTCAGGCGCTTTTAGCGCATAACTGAAGTGTCTATAAAGACGACAGGAAAGTCCACATTGAATATTTGCACGGCGTCACACTTTGCGACGTCACAGCAATATAGTCCATAAGATTAGCGAATACAGCCTGACGGTTTTCAGCCCAGATATCTACTGTTTCACCATGAATGATTTTTAGCATGGAGTAACAGCATGGCAATTGCGATTGGCCTCGATTTTGGCAGTGATTCAGTACGCGCCCTGGCGGTAGAGTGCGCAACGGGCGAAGAGCTCGCCGCAAGCGTCGAGTGGTATCCGCGCTGGCAGGAGGGGCTGTTTTGTGATGGCCCGAACAACCAGTTCCGCCATCATCCGCGCGACTATATTGAATCGATGGAAGCCGCGCTGAAAAGCGTCCTTGCCTCACTGAGCGCTGAACAGCGCGCTGCCGTGGTGGGTATCGGCGTGGATAGCACCGGCTCAACTCCCGCGCCCATTGACGCCGACGGCAACGTCCTGGCGCTACGCGACGAATTCGCCAGCAACCCCAACGCCATGTTCGTCCTGTGGAAAGACCACACCTCGGTGGAAGAAGCGGAGGAGATTACCCGCCTGTGCCACCAGCCGGGTAAAGAAGACTACTCCCGCTATATCGGCGGTATCTACTCCAGTGAATGGTTCTGGGCCAAAATCCTCCACGTTACCCGCCACGATAGCGCCATCGCCGAGGCCGCCGCGTCGTGGATTGAGCTATGCGATTGGGTACCCGCGCTGCTTTCCGGGACCACCCGCCCGCAGGATATTCGTCGCGGCCGCTGCAGCGCCGGGCATAAATCGCTGTGGCACGAAAGCTGGGGCGGCCTGCCGCCAGCCGGTTTCTTCGATGAACTCGACCCGATTATCAACCAAAACCTGGCCTACCCGATGTTCAGCGATACCTGGACTGCGGATGTCCCGGTGGGCACCCTGACCGCCGAGTGGGCCGCGCGCCTGGGCCTGCCGCAAACCGTCGCCATCTCCGGCGGCGCTTTCGACTGCCATATGGGCGCCGTCGGCGCCGGTGCACAGCCAAACGCGCTGGTCAAAGTGATCGGCACCTCCACCTGCGACATTCTGATCGCCGATAAACAGAGCGTCGGCGAGCGTACGGTGAAGGGTATTTGCGGCCAGGTCGACGGTAGCGTTGTGCCTGACTTTATCGGTATGGAAGCGGGGCAATCCGCTTTTGGCGACATCTACGCCTGGTTTGGCCGCATCCTCGGCTGGCCACTGGAGCAGCTGGCGCAAGCGCATCCGGAACTCAAAGAGCAGATCAAAGCCAGCCAGAAACAGCTGCTGCCTGCCCTGACCGACGCCTGGGCGAAAAATCCGTCTCTTGACCATCTGCCGGTCGTGCTGGACTGGTTTAACGGCCGCCGTACGCCGAATGCCAACCAGCGTCTAAAAGGGGTCATTACCGATCTCAATCTCGCCACCGACGCCCCGGCGCTGTTCGGCGGGCTGATTGCCGCCACCGCCTTCGGCGCCCGCGCCATTATGGAGTGCTTCACCGACCAGGGGATCCCGGTCAATAACGTGATGGCGCTCGGCGGCATCGCGCGGAAAAACCCGGTGATCATGCAGGCCTGTTGCGATGTGCTAAATCGCCCGCTGCAAATCGTCGCCTCCGATCAGTGCTGCGCGCTGGGCGCGGCTATCTTCGCCGCCGTCGCTGCGGGCGTATACCGCGATATACCCGCCGCGCAGGAAAACATGGCCAGCCAGGTGGAAAGTACCCTGCAGCCCCGTCCGGCCCAGGCGCAACGCTTCGAACAACTCTACCAGCGCTACCAGCAGTGGTCGCTCAGCGCGGAACAACGTTATCTCCCTTCGACTGCAAAGGCGGAAACCGCGCCGCAATCGCAGGCAGCTCTCACCCATTAAGGATATAAAAATGACTATTTTTAATAATTATGAAGTGTGGTTCGTCATCGGTAGCCAGCATCTGTATGGCCCTGAAGCGCTACGTCAGGTTACGAAGCACGCAGAACATGTGGTGAGCAGCCTGAATGCGGAAGCCAAGCTGCCGTGCAAACTGGTGCTGAAACCGCTGGGTACAACCCCGGATGAGATTACCCATATCTGCCGCGACGCCAATTACGATGACAAGTGCGCCGGGATGGTGGTGTGGCTGCATACTTTCTCGCCCGCGAAAATGTGGATTAACGGCCTCACGATCCTGAATAAACCGCTGATGCAGTTCCATACCCAGTTCAACGCGGCCCTGCCGTGGGACAGCATCGATATGGACTTTATGAACCTGAACCAGACCGCGCACGGCGGCCGCGAGTTTGGCTTCATCGGCGCCCGAATGCGTCAGCAGCACAGCGTGGTGACCGGCCACTGGCAGGATAAAGAAGCGCATCAGCGCATCGGCGCGTGGATGCGTCAGGCGGTCTCTAAACAGGATACCCGTCACCTGAAAGTCTGCCGCTTCGGCGATAACATGCGCGAAGTGGCGGTTACCGACGGGGATAAAGTCGCCGCGCAGATCAAGTTTGGCTTCTCGGTTAACACCTGGGCGGTGGGCGATCTGGTGCAGGTCGTCAATGCGGTCACCGACGGCGAAATCAGCGCGCTGATTGATGAGTATGAAAGCAGCTATCGTCTGACGCCCGCGGTACAAATCCACGGCGATAAACGGCAGAACCTTCTCGACGCCGCGCGCATTGAGCTGGGGATGAAGCACTTCCTGGAACAAGGCGGCTTCCACGCGTTTACCACCACCTTTGAAGATTTACACGGCCTGAAACAACTTCCGGGTCTCGCCGTGCAGCGTCTGATGCAGCAGGGCTACGGCTTTGCGGGCGAGGGCGACTGGAAAACCGCCGCTCTGCTTCGCATCATGAAGGTGATGGCAACTGGTCTGCAGGGCGGCACCTCCTTTATGGAGGATTACACCTATCACTTCGAGAAAGGCAACGATCTGGCTCTGGGCTCGCATATGCTGGAAGTCTGCCCGACCATCGCCACCGCGGAGAAACCGATTCTCGACGTCCAGCCTCTGGGTATCGGTGGTAAAGCCGATCCGGCGCGCATCATCTTTAACACCCAGACCGGCCCGGCGATCGTTGCCAGCCTGATCGATCTCGGCGATCGCTATCGTCTGCTGGTGAACACCATTGAGACGGTGAAAACCCCGCACGAGCTGCCGAAGCTGCCGGTCGCCAACGCCCTGTGGAAAGCGCATCCGGATCTGCGCACCGCGTCTGAAGCGTGGATCATCGCCGGCGGCGCGCACCACACTGTCTTCAGCCATGCGCTAACCCTCGACGACATGCGCCAGTTTGCTGAGCTGCAGGATATTGAGCTGACCGTGATTGATAACGAAACCCGTCTGCCCTCCTTCAAGGACGCGCTGCGCTGGAACGAAGTGTATTACGGTTCAAAACGCTAAGAGGCCGTTCCCTCACCCTCTCCCTTGGGGTGAGGGGAACTGACTCGCCAGCAATTCGGAGCACAGTATGTTAGAAGATCTCAAACGCCAGGTTCTCGAAGCCAACCTGGCCCTGCCAAAGCATAATCTGGTCACCCTCACCTGGGGCAACGTCAGCGCCGTCGACCGTGAACGGGGCGTGCTGGTGATTAAACCCTCCGGCGTCGACTACAGCGTAATGAGCGCCGAAGATATGGTGGTGGTCAGCCTGGAGACCGGCGAAGTGGTTGAAGGCGAGAAAAAACCCTCGTCGGATACGCCAACCCACCGTTTGCTGTATCAGGCATTCCCGACGCTGGGCGGCATTGTTCATACTCACTCGCGTCACGCCACCATCTGGGCGCAGGCCGGACAGTCGATTCCCGCCTCCGGCACCACCCACGCCGACTACTTCTACGGCGCGGTCCCCTGTACCCGTCTGATGACCGACGAGGAGATCAACGGCGAGTACGAATGGGAAACCGGCGCGGTGATCGTCGAAACCTTCCGTGAAAAAGGGATCGATCCAGCGCAAATGCCCGGCGTGCTGGTGCACTCGCATGGCCCGTTTGCCTGGGGGAAAAACGCCGAAGATGCGGTGCATAACGCTATCGTTCTGGAAGAGATCGCCTATATGGGTATCTTCTGCCGCCAGCTGGCACCGCAGCTGCCGGAGATGCAGCAAACGCTGCTGGATAAACACTATCTGCGCAAGCACGGCGCGAAAGCCTATTACGGACAGTAAACCTCCACAGTAGTCCCGGCTCGCTCTACGCTTAGCCGGGCTACCCTCTGCGGACGAGTAGCCCGGATAAGGCGTTTACGCCGCAATCCGGGAAACAGCGCGCAACACAACCTCCGGCCTATACCTGTATAAAACCCCAGCATCATTTCGTGAACCAGGCTATAATCAGGCCTGGTTTTGACTCATGAGAGCACGGCGTGACGCAGCCACGAGCAGGTTTTTTACTCACCCGTCACTGGCGGGATACCCCACAGGGCACCGAACTGACTTTCTGGCTGGCGACTGATGACGGCCCGCTTGAGGTCACGCTGCCGCCGCAGGAATCCGTGGCGTTCATTGCCGAATCTCAGCGTCCGCAAGTTGAACGCCTGCTGCAGGGCGAAAACGGCCATCGCCTTGCTGCGCTCAATCTGCAAGATTTTCATCGCCAGCCGGTATTTGGCCTCTACTGCCGCGCTCACCGCCAGCTGATGCGGCTGGAAAAAAAGCTGCGCGAAAACGGCATCACGGTATATGAAGGCGACATTCGCCCGCCGGAGCGCTATCTGATGGAGCGCTTTATTACCGCCCCGGTGTGGGTGGAAGGCGAGGCGCGCGGCCAGCGGCTGGTTAACGCGCGAATGAAGCCCAACCCCCACTACCGTCCGCCGCTGAAATGGGTGTCGCTGGACATCGAAACCAGCCGCCACGGCGAACTCTACTGCATTGGTCTTGAAGGCTGCGGCCAGCGGGTCGTCTATATGCTCGGGCCGGAGCCCGCCTCGCTGCCAGCCGTCAACTTCACGCTGGAGTACGTCGCCAGCCGCCCGCTGCTGCTGGAAAAGCTTAACGCCTGGTTTGCCGCTCACGACCCGGACGTGCTGATCGGCTGGAACGTGGTGCAGTTCGATTTACGCGTTCTGCAAAAGCACGCCGAGCGCTATCGTATCCCGCTGATGCTCGGGCGCGGCAACAGCGAACTGGAGTGGCGCGAGCACGGTTTTAAAAATGGCGTCTTCTTTGCTCAGGCCAACGGCCGACTGATTATCGATGGCATCGAGGCGCTGAAATCCGCGTTCTGGAACTTCTCCTCTTTTGCCCTGGAATCGGTGGCCCGCGAACTGCTCGGTGAGGGCAAAGCCATTGATAACCCTTGGGATCGGATGGATGAAATCGATCGCCGTTTTCACCAGGATAAACCGGCGCTGGCGACATACAACCTGCAGGACTGCGAGCTGGTTACGCGCATCTTCCATAAAACCGAGATCATGCCTTTTTTACTAGAGCGCGCGACGGTCAACGGCCTGCCTGCTGATCGCCACGGCGGTTCGGTCGCCGCCTTCAGCCATCTCTATTTCCCGCGCATGCACCGGCTCGGCTACGTTGCGCCGAACCTTGGCGCAGTACCGCCGCAGGCCAGTCCCGGCGGCTACGTGATGGACTCGCGCCCCGGCCTCTACGACTCGGTGCTGGTGCTGGACTACAAAAGCCTGTATCCGTCGATTATCCGCACCTTCCTGATTGATCCCGTGGGGCTGGTTGAAGGGCTGGCGCATCCCGATGACGCTCATAGCACCGAAGGCTTTCTCGGCGCGCGCTTTTCGCGAGAAAAACACTGCCTGCCGGGCATTGTCGGGCAGATCTGGCACGGTCGCGACGAGGCCAAGCAGCATAAAAACAAGCCGCTGTCGCAGGCGCTGAAGATCATTATGAACGCCTTCTACGGCGTACTCGGCACCAGCGCCTGCCGCTTTTTCGATCCCCGTCTGGCCTCCTCCATCACCATGCGCGGCCACGCGATTATGCGCCAGACCAAAGCGCTGATTGAATCCCAGGGCTACGACGTTATCTACGGCGATACCGACTCCACGTTCGTGTGGCTCAAGCGGGCCCACAGCGAAGAGGAAGCCAACGGTATCGGCCGCTCGCTGGTGGACTTCGTCAACGCATGGTGGGCGGCGGAGCTCAGCAAAGAGGGACTTGCCAGCACACTGGAGCTGGAGTTCGAAACCCACTTCTGCCGCTTTCTCATGCCCACCATTCGCGGCGCGGACACCGGCAGTAAAAAGCGCTACGCCGGGATGATTCAGGAAGGCGGCGAGCAGCGAATGGTGTTTAAAGGGCTGGAGACGGTACGTACCGACTGGACGCCGCTGGCCCAGCAGTTTCAGCAGGAGCTTTATCTGCGCATTTTTCGTCATCAGCCCTATCAAGATTACGTACGCGAAACCATCGATAAGCTGATGAACGGCGAGCTTGACGATCGTCTGATTTACCGTAAACGCCTGCGTCGTCCGCTGGCGGAGTATCAGCGCAACGTGCCGCCGCACGTGCGCGCGGCCAGGCTCGCTGATGAGCAAAACGTCAGGTTAGGCAGGCCGCAACAGTACCAGCAGCGCGGCAGCATTAAATATGTCTGGACCACCGGCGGGCCGGAGCCGGTGGACTATCAGCAATCACCGCTGGATTATGAACACTACCTTTCTAAGCAATTAGAGCCTGTCGCCGAAGGAATACTTCCCTTTGTCGACGACGATTTTGCTACAATAGTGACGGGGCAACTGGGGCTATTTTGATTTTTCCTCACCCATTCCGCTGGCGCAAAAGCCGTAAAATGAAGGGTGAGGAGGACGTGACGAACGTTCCGCCATCCAGTAATATAGCGCCCTTTCCATTCCTGGACCCAATTTTGACGTATCTCCGATTCTCCATGGAGATGATCAACTATTGCCTGCAATCAAAGAACTAAAGAGCCGAACATATATGCCTTTTACACTTGGTCAACGCTGGATTAGCGACACAGAGAGCGAACTGGGATTAGGGACGGTCGTTGCGCTGGACGCGCGCATGGTGACTCTGCTTTTCCCCGCCATCGGCGAAAACCGTCTGTACGCACGCAACGACTCCCCGATCACCCGCGTGATGTTCAACCCGGGCGATACCATCACCAGCCATGAAGGCTGGCAGCTCCAGGTTGACGAAGTTAATGAAGAGAACGGTCTGCTGGCCTACACCGGTACCCGCCTCGATACCCAGGAAGCCAACGTCACCCTGCGTGAAGTGCTGCTCGACAGCAAACTGGTCTTCAGCAAACCGCAGGACCGTCTGTTCGCCGGGCAGATCGACCGTATGGACCGTTTCGCCCTGCGCTATCGTGCGCGTAAATTTCAGAGCGAACAGTACCGTATGCCGTGGAGCGGCCTGCGCGGCCAGCGCACCAGCCTGATCCCGCATCAGCTGAATATCGCTCACGACGTTGGCCGCCGCCACGCGCCGCGCGTCCTGCTGGCGGACGAAGTGGGTTTAGGTAAAACCATTGAAGCCGGGATGATCCTGCATCAGCAGCTGCTCTCCGGCGCTGCCGAACGCGTTCTGATCGTCGTTCCGGAAACCCTGCAGCACCAGTGGCTGGTGGAAATGCTGCGCCGCTTTAACCTGCGCTTTTCGCTGTTTGACGATGAGCGCTACGCCGAAGCGCAGCACGACGCCATTAACCCGTTCGAAACCGAACAGCTGGTTATCTGCTCGCTGGACTTCGTGCGCCGCAGCAAGCAGCGCCTGGAGCACCTGTGCGATGCCGAATGGGACCTGATGGTCGTCGATGAAGCGCACCATCTGGTGTGGAGTGAAGACGCGCCAAGCCGCGAATATCAGGCCATTGAGCAGTTGGCCGAGCGCGTGCCGGGCATTCTGCTGCTCACCGCGACGCCGGAACAGCTGGGGATGGAGAGCCACTTCGCCCGCCTGCGCCTGCTCGACCCTAACCGTTTCCACGATTTCGCTCAGTTTGTTGAAGAGCAGCAGAACTACCGTCCGGTCGCCGACGCCGTGGCCCTGCTGCTGGCCGGGAATAAACTGAACGACGCCGAGCTGAACGCGCTGAGCGATCTGATCGGCGAACAAGATATCGAACCGCTATTGCAGGCCGCCAACAGCGATCGCGATGATGCCCAGGCTGCTCGTCAGGAGCTGGTGTCGATGCTAATGGACCGCCACGGCACCAGCCGCGTGCTGTTCCGCAACACGCGTAACGGCGTCAAAGGTTTCCCGAAACGCGAGCTGCATACAATTCGTCTGCCGCTGCCGACCCAGTACCAGACAGCTATCAAGGTTTCCGGGATTATGGGTGCCCGTAAAACTGCCGAAGAGCGCGCCCGCGATATGCTCTATCCGGAGCAGATTTATCAAGAGTTTGAAGGCGATACCGGCACCTGGTGGAACTTCGACCCGCGCGTTGAGTGGCTGATGGGCCACCTCACCAGCCACCGTTCGCAGAAAGTGCTGGTGATCTGCGCCAAGGCAGCTACTGCGCTGCAGCTGGAGCAGGTCCTGCGCGAACGCGAAGGCATCCGTGCGGCGGTGTTCCACGAAGGGATGTCGATTATTGAACGTGACCGCGCTGCAGCCTGGTTTGCCGAAGAAGATACCGGCGCTCAGGTGCTGCTGTGTTCTGAAATCGGCTCAGAAGGCCGTAACTTCCAGTTCGCCAGTAACCTGGTGATGTTCGATCTGCCGTTCAACCCGGATCTGCTGGAACAGCGTATCGGCCGTCTTGACCGTATCGGCCAGGCTCACGATATTCAGATCCACGTTCCCTATCTGGAAAGAACCGCCCAGTCGGTGCTGGTGCGCTGGTATCACGAAGGTCTGGACGCTTTCGAGCACACCTGCCCGACCGGCCGTACCGTCTACGACAGCGTGCATAACGAACTGATTAACTATCTCGCCGCCCCGGAAAATACCGACGGCTTCGACGAGCTGATCAAAGCTTGCCGCCAGCAGCATGACGCGCTGAAAGCGCAGCTGGAGCAGGGCCGCGACCGCCTGCTGGAGATCCACTCCAACGGCGGTGAAAAAGCCCAGCAGCTTGCGGAAAGCATTGAAGAGCAGGATGACGACACCAGCCTGATCGCTTTCTCCATGAACCTGTTTGATATCGTCGGCATCAACCAGGACGATCGCGGTGAGAATCTGATTGTCCTGACCCCCTCCGACCATATGCTGGTCCCGGATTTCCCGGGTCTGCCGGAAGATGGCTGCACCATTACTTTTGAGCGTGATGTTGCCCTGTCCCGCGAAGACGCACAGTTCATCACCTGGGAGCATCCGCTGATTATCAACGGTCTGGATCTGATCCTTTCCGGCGATACCGGAAGCAGCACCATTTCGCTGCTGAAGAACAAAGCGCTGCCGGTCGGCACTCTGCTGCTGGAGCTGATTTACGTCGTTGAAGCGCAGGCGCCGAAGCATCTGCAGCTCAACCGCTTCCTGCCGCCGACGCCGGTACGCATGCTGCTCGACAAAAACGGCAACAACCTCGCCGGTCAGGTGGAGTTCGAAAGCTTTAACCGTCAGCTGAGCGCGGTTAATCGCCACACAGGCAGTAAGTTGGTTAATGCCGTCCAGCAGGACGTCCACGCGATTTTACAGCAGGGTGAAGGCCAGGTCGCCAAAGCGGCCCAGGCGCTGATCGACGCCGCGCGTAAAGAAGCCGACGACAAGCTGACGGCCGAGCTGTCGCGCCTGGAAGCGCTGCGCGCCGTGAACCCGAACATCCGCGATGATGAACTGGCGGCTATCGAGAGCAATCGTCAGCAGGTGATGGACGCGCTGGCTCAGGCAGGCTGGCGTCTTGATGCGCTGCGCTTAATCGTCGTCACCCACCAGTAACGGAACGCGAATATGGCGATGGAAAACTACAATCCGCCGCAGGATCCCTGGCTGGTTATTCTTTACCAGGATGAGCACATTATGGTGGTCAACAAGCCTAGCGGCCTGTTGTCCGTGCCGGGCCGGCTTGACGAGCACAAAGACAGCGTGATGGCGCGCGTTCAGCGCGACTTCCCGCAGGCCGAATCGGTGCACCGGCTGGATATGGCGACCAGCGGCGTGATTGTGGTGGCCCTGACCAAAGCGGCAGAGCGCGAGCTAAAGCGGCAGTTCCGCGAACGCGAGCCGAAAAAACAGTATGTCGCCCGCGTCTGGGGGCACCCGGAAAAAGCGGAAGGTCTGGTGGATTTACCGCTGATTTGCGACTGGCCGAACCGGCCAAAGCAGAAGGTGTGTTACGAAACCGGCAAAGCGGCGCAAACCGAGTATGAAGTGCTGGAGTTCGCGGCGGACAACACCGCCCGCGTGCGCCTGAAGCCGATTACCGGGCGTTCGCATCAGCTGCGCGTACATATGCTGGCGCTGGGCCATCCGATTCTCGGCGACCGCTTTTATGCGTCGCCGGAAGCGCTGGCGATGGCGCCGCGTCTGCTGCTGCACGCCGAAACGCT
Source organism: Klebsiella sp. BDA134-6 (assembly GCF_015601345.1). Taxonomy (NCBI): domain Bacteria; kingdom Pseudomonadati; phylum Pseudomonadota; class Gammaproteobacteria; order Enterobacterales; family Enterobacteriaceae; genus Klebsiella; species Klebsiella sp. BDA134-6. The sequence continues at coordinate 911,447 of NZ_CP064784.1, read as the reverse complement.
GACCATCACCCATCCCGCTTTCGGTAATTCGATGACCTTCCGCGCGCCGATCGACTTCTGACCGTTTATCTCTGTCCCGGGTCGTGCCGCCAGCGGCTCACCCGGGCTACTCCTCGCTCATCAATGCCGCGGAAAACGGGCGTCAGTCGCGGGCAAACCACGCATCAATCATCTGCTCAACGCGGGCCACAACCTGCCCGGTGTCATGACGGCGGCTGCGCGCGCAGGCGTGCGCGGGCTCGTCGCACAGCAGGCAGCGGCGCTGGTTCTCCCCCATTGACTGACGGCCCACCAGACCATTTTTCGGGCAAATCACGTCAATATCCCACAGACGGCCCAGCGGATGAGTATGCTCAAGATCGGTACAGAAGGCTTTGATTTCACTGGCGGCGTGATCGACGCACCACAGCGCTTCCGGCCCGGTCGGCAGCCACAGCACCTGGCGATCCAGCGTCTGCCAGCGGTGTTTCCACAGCATCTGATCGCAGGCCTGCAGCGCCACGCCCATCATATTACGGTAGCGAATGCTGTCTTTCACCGCGCCCGGCGTCACCAGGGTCAGCGAAATCACCGGCCGCTGATAATGGGCTAACCAGTCGGCCTGGCGCGCGGCGCGCTGCTCTTTCGCCGCCAGCAGCGCTTCCATGCTTACGCCCTCACGGGCGAGAGTATCCACTGACATTTGTTTTTCTCCTCACTTAATAAAAGGCAGCGGACAGGCTGCCGTCGCAGTCGCGAATAATGGCGCTGATTGTATCGCTAAACGATCCCTGTTTTGGAGACGGGGCGCAGATATTTTCTGCGCCATTTAGCACGAAAAAGCAGACTTAGCGGTTATAAAAAAGTTAAATCAGGCCAAAAAATGACTGAGGAACAGCAGACCCAGCGAAACATTAATCGCGCCGCCGATCCGGGTTGCGATCTGGGCGAACGGCATCAGGTTCATGCGGTTGCCGGATGTCAGAATCGCCACATCGCCGGTACCGCCCTGGCCGCTCTGGCAGCAGGAGACAATCGCCACGTCAATCGGGTGCATGCCAATCTTTTTGCCGACCAGGAAACCGGTCGCCACCAGCGCCGATACGGTGCTGATAATCACCAGCAAATTGGTAAGGGTAAAGGCGTTGACCAGCTCCTGCCATGGCGTGATCGCCACGCCGACGGCAAACAGAATCGGATAGGTCACCGCCGTGCGGAAGAACTTATACACCATCTGCGAGCCCTCCTGCAGGCGCGGAGAGACGCCGTTTACCAACTTCAGCAGCACCGCGAGGAACAGCATGCCCACCGGCGCGGGCAGGCCGATGGTCTTCTGGCCAAGCATACCCAACATATAGAGCAGCACCGCCAATAGCGCGCCGGAGGCCAGCGTCGTCACCTCCATTTTGCCCTCGGCGGGCGTTTCGCGGTGCGTCTCGTTGCGGCGGTTAGGCATCAGTTGCCCCTCGCCGGTCAAATGCGGGAAACGCTTGCCCAGTTGGTTTAAACAGCCGGCGATCACAATCGCCGTCAGGCTGCCCAGCATCACCATCGGCAGCACGCGCCCGAGCGCAACGCCCTGATCCATATGCATCAGCGCGGCGTAGCCAATCGACAGCGGAATCGCCCCCTCGCCGACGCCGCCGGCCATGATCGGCAGGACGATAAAGAAGAACACCTGAAACGGCTCCAGCCCCAGGGCGGTACCGACGCCGACGCCGACCACCATGCCGACGATTTCGCCGCACAGCATCGGGAAGAAAATCCGCAGAAAGCCCTGAATCAGCGTGGTGCGGTTCATGCTCATAATGCTGCCGACGATAATGCAGCAGATATAAAGGTAAAGAATGTTGGTCGACTTATAGAATTTGGTGGTCGACTCCACCACCACCTCCGGCAGCAGGCCGTAATGCACCAGCGCAGAAGGGATGAAGGTCGCGCAGATGGCCGCCGCGCCAAGCTTGCCGAGTACCGGCAGGCGTTTACCGAATTCGCCGCAGGCAAAGCCGAAAAAGGCCAGCGTCGCCACCATCACGACGATATCGCTCGGCAGCTTGCCGCCCAGACAGTCCAGCGCGATCAGGCCGCCGGCCAGCAGAAAGAGCGGCAGCGGGATAATACCGACTTTCCAGTTATCGAGGATATGCCACCAGCGCTGCTTAAGCGCGGGTTTCGGCGTATTAATAGGGTCGATGGTTGCAGAGAATGCATTGTCTGTGGTGCTCATAATTAAGCCCTCTGGTTATTATTACTTTTCAGGTTAGAGGGCCACGCGCGGAGTTAATGTGAGGATCGGCAGATTAAAAAAGAAGTTTTAATGGTCACTATGGTTTTTATGGTTTCTATACCCTAAATAATCCGAGTTGCAGGAAGGCGGCAAGTGAGTGACAAATTCGTCGGGAACGAATTTGACCAGCCGAAGGCTGGCCTCCGGTGAGAGGCAGGAGCCTCTCATTAATCCCCAGGAGTTTACTCCGGTAAGTGACTGGGGTGAACGAACGCGGCCAACGCACATGCAACTTGAAGTATGACGGGTATATTATTATTGTGAAACCGCTCTGATTTATTACCGTGGTTTTTAAGGTTTTTAAATCCAGCGCCTGATTAACCTTGATAAATTCCCCGCCAGCGGATAATTGTGGTTGCCGGACACTCTTGTGACGTTCACCGGTTTCCCTCAGCCACGATGCCGGCAGCGAAAAAAGATACGCTGCCGTATCCCTGATACTGTGCATTATACTTATGAAGGTTTCATTTCAGTTTAAGCTGTTCATTTCGCTGGTCGCTTTTTTCTCAGTGCTGTTTGCGCTGCTGGGCGTGTATTACTATTTCGACGCCAGCCATCAGCTTTATCAGGAAATGAGCGCCCGCGCGAAAATACAGGCAGAAGAAATCGCGCTGATGCCGGATTTACGTCAGCAGGTGGCGCGTGAAGACGCGCTGGCAATAAAGCCTTTTATGCAAAATATCGCCGCCCACAGCGACGCCAGTTTTATCGTCATTGGCGATAAGCGGGGCGTGCATCTGTTTCACTCTGTCCATCCGGAGTGGGTCGGCACGCGGCTGGTTGGCGGCGATAACCAGTCGGTACTTGAGGGGAAAAGCACGACCACCATCCGCAAAGGGGGACTCGGTATTTCTCTGCGCAGCAAAGCGCCCATTTTCGATGACGCGGGTCGGGTCGTTGGCATTGTCTCCGTCGGCTACCTCACCAGCTATCTCGACAGCATCACGCTGGCAAAAGTCATCAATATCTTCATCGCCGCGGTGCTGCTACTTATCGCGCTGTTTACCTTTTCCTGGTACTTCACCCGCAGCATTAAGAAACAAATCTTCTCGCTGGAGCCGCGGGAAATCGGCCTGCTGGTGCGTCAGCAAAAAGCGATGATGGAGTCGATATACGAAGGGGTGATTGTGATTGACCATCACCGGCGTATCGAAGTGATAAACCACGCCGCCCGCAGCCTGCTCGGACTGAGCCAGCCCGCGCACCAGCTGCGCGGTAAGTCGATCGATAGCGTCATTACCCCGCAGCCGTTTTTCGCCGGCGGAGAGATGTTCGAAAGCGATACCCACGACGAGCTGTGCCGTTTTAATCAGCTTACCGTGCTCGCCAGCCGGGTGCGAATCATGCTGGAGAATTCGCTCCAGGGCTGGGTGATCACCTTCCGCGACCGCGATGAAATCAACTCCCTGAGCGCCCAGCTCAGCCAGGTAAAACGCTACGTTGATAATCTGCGCATCATGCGCCATGAACAGCTCAACCGGATGACGACCCTCTCCGGCCTGCTGCATATGGGCCACTATGATGAGGCAATTCGCTATATTCAGGCGCAGTCGGAGCATGCCCAGGAGCTGCTGGACTTTATCTCCTCGCACTTTAATTCGCCGACCCTGTGCGGCCTGCTGCTGGGTAAAGCCGCCCGCGCGCGGGAAAAAGGAGTTGAGCTGAGCTTTGACCCGGCCTGCCGCATCGACCGCCCGCTGCCATCATTGATAGAGTCCGAGCTTATCTCTATCATCGGTAATCTGCTGGATAACGCCATTGAGGCCACCCAGCGCGCCGAACTGCCGCACGAACCGGTAGAGATCCTGATTCAGCTCAACGCCAGGGAATTAATGATTGAAGTCGCCGATCGCGGCGTCGGTATTCGCCCGGAGATCCGCGAGCATATCTTTGAACGCGGCGTCACCACCAAAACCCGGGGCGATCACGGTATTGGACTGTATCTTATTGAGCGCTATGTCACCCAGGCTGGCGGTACGATTGAAGTGGCCGACAACGCGCCGCGCGGGGCGATTTTCACGCTGTTTATTCCCGCCAGCGGGCCAGCCCATCCGCAAGAAGAGACGCACTATGCATCATGACCTGGTCGATGTCCTGATCGTTGAAGATGAAAGCGAACTGGCGCGGCTGCACGCCGAGCTTATCCAGAAACACCCGCGTATGCGGCTGGCGGGCACGGCGGCTTCTCTCGCCCAGGCGCGGCAGATACTCAATGCCAGGCCGCCGCAGCTGGTGCTGCTGGATAACTACCTGCCGGACGGCAAAGGGGTCACCCTGATGAACGATCCTAGCATGGCCCACGCTAGCTGCTCGGTGATCTTTATCACCGCCGCCAGCGATATGGAAACCTGTAGCCAGGCGATCCGCAACGGCGCCTTCGACTACATTCTCAAACCGGTGTCGTGGAAACGCCTGAGCCAGTCCCTTGAACGGTTCGTGCAGTTCTACGACCAGCAGCGCGAATGGAAAATTGTCGACCAGCAGAACGTGGATTCGCTGTATCAGTTGCAGGCTAAAAACTACCGAGCCGATAGCGGCAGTAAAGGTATTGAAGAAAAAACGCTGGCGCTGGTGCAGAGTCTGTTTACCGGCGAAGAAGCGCGCTGCTTTTCGGTAGATGACGTGGTGAGCGAGGCTGGATTGAGCAAAACCACGGCCCGGCGCTATCTGGAGCACTGCGTGGAAATCGGCTTTCTGCAGGTGGAAATGCTGTACGGCAAGATAGGCCATCCGCGGCGCATGTACCGCCGCGCCGCCAGCGCATCGTGACGCCTCTCCCGCCCGGGAGAGGCCGGTCGTTCAGAAGCCGCGCTGCTCTTTAACCAGCTCCCAGGCTTTCTGGATCTCCTGCGCTTTCTGCTTAGCCATCTCCATCATTTCCGGCGGTAACCCTTTCGCCACCAGCTTATCCGGATGGTGTTCGCTCATCAGCTTACGATAGGCGCGCTTGACGGTAGCGGCATCGTCGGTCGTTTTAACCCCCAGCACATTGCAGGCATCTTCCAGGGTTGGCCCGCGCTGCGCCTGCTGCCAGCCAGCGTTGCCGCCGCGCTGCCCGTATGAATGCTGCTGCGAACCACCGCCAAACTGCGCCCCGCCCTGCATCATGCGCAGGAACTGCTCGAACTGAGCCCGGGAGATACCCAGTTCATCGGCAATGACAAACAGCACATCACGTTCGTTGGGATGCAGTTCACCGTCGGCGAAAGCCGCCTGCAACTGAATTTCCAGAAACATCCGAATTAAATCAAAACGCCCAAAACAGACGCTGCGCAGCTGACGCATTTTCTCACGCAGCGGATAATCATCTGATTTCCCTACCCGAAACGCGTGCTGCGCCGCGGTACGCGCTTCGCCATGCAGATTCATGCGATCCATCAGCAAATTGGCGACATGAATATCGGCTTCAGTGACGCGTCCTTTCGATTTGGTCAGATGCCCCATCACTTCAAAAGTGGTGGAGAAGAACAGCGACTGGCGCTCCTGCTGGTTGACGAAGACATTCAGCCGGCGACTGCGCGCGCGGTCAAACATATGCCCGACTAAGAACCCCAGCACCACGCCCCAGAAGCCGCCCCCCATCATCAACGCAACCGCAACGCCAATTATTTTACCCAAATACTGCATAGACTCCCCAATCTCTCTGCCGCCAGTTAAGCTATATCTGACCGCACGTTACAAAGCGTTTACGCCTCGGTCAATTGTGGGACATAGCCTATAATTTGCTTTATCATACTCGTCATTCTACACGGTGCCTAACGCTCGGGAAGTAAACGGGCAGGATTAACACTAGCGCGATTTAGACGAGTACGTTAGGCTCTGACCGTTTGCAAGCCGCTGCCACACGATGACGGAACAACAAATACAACGTATGAAAAAACGTATTCCCAGCCTCCTGGCCACCATGATTGCCAGCGCCTTGTATAGCCAACAGGGCCTCGCTGCCGATCTCGCCACGCAGTGTATGCTTGGCGTACCAAGCTACAATCGTCCTCTGGTTGAAGGGAAACCCAACGACCTGCCGGTGACGATCGATGCCGATCATGCGAAAGGCAACTATCCTGATAACGCCGTATTTACCGGCAACGTTGATATCAATCAGGGGAACAGCCGACTGCAGGCCGATGAAGTTCAGCTTCACCAGCAGCAGGCCGCCGGTCAGCCGCAGCCGGTGCGTACAGTTGATGCCCTCGGCAACGTTCACTATGACGACAATCAGGTGATCCTCAAAGGGCCGAAAGCCTGGTCGAACCTGAACACCAAAGATACCAACGTCTGGCAGGGCGATTACCAAATGGTTGGCCGTCAGGGACGCGGTACCGCTGACCTGATGAAACAGCGCGGCGAAAACCGCTACACCATTTTAGAAAACGGCAGCTTCACCTCGTGTCTGCCCGGCTCTGACACCTGGAGCGTGGTCGGCAGTGAAGTTATCCACGACCGCGAAGAACAGGTCGCTGAGATCTGGAACGCCCGCTTCAAGCTCGGTTCCGTGCCGATTTTTTACAGCCCTTACCTGCAGCTGCCGGTGGGCGACAAGCGTCGTTCGGGCTTCCTGATCCCCAACGCCAAATACAGCACCAAAAACGGCGCGGAGTTCTATCTTCCTTACTACTGGAACATCGCCCCGAACTTCGACGCCACGCTGACGCCGCACTATATGAGCAAGCGCGGCGGCGTCATGTGGGAGAACGAATTCCGCTATCTGACCAAAGCAGGAACCGGTTTAATCGAGTTCGATTACCTGCCTTCGGATAAAATCTACCAGGACGATCACTCAGGCGACTCCAATAGCCGCCGTTGGCTGTTCTACTGGAACCATTCCGGCGTCGTAGACCAGGTATGGCGCTTCAACGCCGATTACACCAAAGTCAGCGACCCGGACTACTTTAACGACTTCAGCTCGAAATACGGTTCCAGTACCGATGGCTACGCCACGCAGAAACTCAGCGCCGGCTACGCTAATCAGAACTTTGACGCCACCGTATCGACCAAGCAGTTCCAGGTCTTTGACCGCGACTCAAGCAATGCCTATTCCGCCGAGCCGCAGCTGGACGTGAACTACTACCAGAACGATGTCGGCCCGTTTGATACCCATCTTTATGGCCAGGCGGTGCATTTTGTTAACTCGAACAGCAGAATGCCGGAAGCGACGCGCGTTCACTTCGAGCCAACCATCAACCTGCCGCTGTCTAACGGTTGGGGAAGCATCAATACTGAGGCCAAACTGCTGGCAACCCATTACCAGCAAAGCAACCTTGACGACTACAACGCGGCCAACGGTACCGATTATAAAGACTCCGTTAACCGCGTGATGCCGCAGTTTAAAGTCGATGGCAAAATGGTTTTCGAGCGTGATATGCAGGAGAACTATACCCAGACGCTTGAACCGCGGATGCAGTATCTGTATATCCCTTATCGCGACCAAAGCAAGATCGGCAGCTACGACTCAACGCTGCTGCAATCGGACTACAGCGGCCTGTTCCGCGACCGCACCTACAGCGGTCTCGATCGTATAGCTTCCGCCAATCAGGTCTCCACCGGCGTCACATCTCGCGTTTATGATGCCGCCGCCGTTGAACGTTTTAATATTTCCGTTGGTCAAATCTACTATTTCACCGAGGCACGTACCGGTGACGACAACATCAACTGGGAGAACAACGACACGCGAGGTTCACTGGTATGGGCTGGCGATACTTACTGGCGCATCACCGACGACTGGGGTTTACGCGGGGGAATTCAGTACGATACGCGTCTGGATAACGTCGCTACCGGCAGCGGAACCGTGGAATACCGTCGCGACGAAAACCGTTTAGTACAACTTAACTATCGTTATGCGAGCCCGGAATACATTCAGGCGACCCTGCCGTCTTATTCCACCGCTAAGCAGTACAAAGATGGTATCTCGCAGGTGGGGATGACCGCCAGCTGGCCAATCGTCGATCGTTGGGCAGTCGTCGGCGCGTATTACTACGACACGAATACCAGAAAGTCAGCGAACCAGATGTTAGGGGTTCAGTATAGCTCCTGCTGCTACGCTATCCGCGTCGGCTATGAACGTAAGATCAACGGCTGGGATAACAGCAGCAGCGAAAGCAAATACGACAACACTTTCGGCTTTAACATTGAGCTGCGCGGCCTGAGCTCCAATTACGGTCTCGGCACCCAGCAGATGCTGCGTTCGAACATTTTACCGTACCAGAGCTCCCTGTGATGTGGCTGGTTTAAAACGTAATCCGCAATTGCGGTTAATTGAAATGGAAAAAGTATGAAGAACTGGAAAACGCTGCTTCTCGGTATCGCCATGATCGCGAATACCAGTTTCGCTGCCCCACAGGTTGTCGATAAAGTAGCGGCTGTCGTCAATAATGGCGTTGTTCTGGAAAGCGACGTCGATGGCTTGATGCAATCGGTAAAACTTAACGCCGGCCAGGCCGGGCAGCAGCTGCCGGATGACGCCACCCTGCGTCATCAGATCCTTGAACGTCTAATCATGGACCAGATTGTCCTGCAAATGGGCCAGAAAATGGGCGTGAAGATCTCTGACGATCAGCTCGACCAGGCGATCGCCAACATTGCAAAACAGAACAACATGACCATGGATCAGATGCGTAGCCGTCTGGCCTATGACGGCATTAACTACAACACCTACCGTAATCAGATTCGTAAAGAGATGATTATTTCGGAAGTGCGTAACAATGAAGTTCGTCGTCGCATCACCGTTCTGCCGCAGGAAGTTGAAACTCTGGCAAAACAGATCGGCGATCAGAACGACGCCAGTACCGAACTGAACCTCAGCCACATCCTGATCCCGCTGCCGGAAAACCCGACTTCTGAGCAGGTTGCTGAAGCTCAGGACCAGGCAAACTCCGTGGTTGAGCAGGCGCGCAGCGGTGCGAACTTCGGCAAGCTGGCTATCACCTACTCTGCTGACCAGCAGGCGCTGAAAGGCGGCCAGATGGGCTGGGGCCGGATTCAGGAGCTGCCGGGCATCTTCGCCCAGGCGCTGAGCACCGCGAAAAAAGGCGATATCGTCGGCCCAATACGCTCCGGCGTTGGCTTCCATATCCTGAAAATTAACGATATGCGCGGCGGCAGCCAGAATATCTCCGTGACCGAAGTTCACGCCCGCCACATCCTGCTGAAACCGTCGCCGATCATGAACGACGATCAGGCTCGGGCGAAGCTGGAGCAGATCGCGGCTGACATCAAGAGCGGGAAAACCACGTTTGCCAAAGCGGCGAAAGAGTTCTCTGAAGATCCGGGCTCTGCCAACCAGGGCGGCGATTTAGGTTGGGCGACGCCGGATATCTTCGATCCGGCTTTCCGCGACGCCATTCTGCGCCTCAATAAAGGCCAGACCAGCGCTCCGGTTCACTCCTCCTTCGGCTGGCACCTGATTGAGCTGCTGGATACCCGCAACGTCGACAGAACCGACGCCGCGCAGAAAGATCGCGCTTATCGCATGCTGATGAACCGTAAGTTCTCTGAGGAAGCAGCGACCTGGATGCAGGAACAGCGCGCCAGCGCCTACGTGAAGGTTCTGAGCAACTAATCGCATTAGCCTCATACACAACATCACTCAGGGTGTATCGAGGCGGCTGAGCAAATCGCCCCGGTCTCTGACGGGGGCGACGAAGCGCAGCCAGTAAGAGACCGCCTGAAGGATGAAGTGTATGAATCGAGTTGTTATCACTCCCGGTGAACCCGCCGGGATTGGCCCCGACCTCGTTGTGCAGCTTGCGCAGCGCGACTGGCCGGTAGAGCTGGTGATCTGCGCCGATGGCGCTCTGTTATCCGACCGGGCGAAGCTGCTCGGTCTTCCTTTAGCGCTTCTGCCTTACGACCCCTCCGCCCCCGCTACGCCGCAGCGCGCAGGCACCCTGACGCTTCTCCACGTCGCGCTCAACGCACCGGTTGAACCGGGCGTGCTCAACGTCAGCAACGGCAGCTACGTAGTGGACACGCTGGCCCGCGCCTGCGATGGTTGCCTGAACGGCGAGTTCGCCGCGCTGATTACCGGTCCGGTGCACAAGGGCATTATTAACGATGCGGGGATCGCATTTACCGGTCATACCGAGTTCTTTGAAGAGCGCTCGCAGGCCAGTAAAGTGGTGATGATGCTGGCGACGGAAGCGCTGCGCGTGGCGCTGGTGACCACTCACCTGCCGCTAAAAGCGATAAGCGATGCGATTACCCCTGAGCTGCTGCGGGAAATCATCACTATCCTGGATCACGATCTGCGCACCAAATTTGGCATCAGCAACCCGCACGTGCTGGTTTGCGGCCTGAACCCGCACGCCGGCGAAGGCGGCCATATGGGGACGGAAGAGATCGATACCATCATTCCGGTGCTCGAAGAGATGCGCGCGAAGGGCATGAATCTCAGCGGCCCGCTGCCGGCGGATACCCTGTTTCAGCCGAAATATCTCGACCATGCCGATGCCGTGCTCGCGATGTATCACGATCAGGGCCTGCCCGTGCTAAAATACCAGGGCTTTGGCCGCGGCGTGAATATTACGCTCGGTTTACCATTTATTCGCACTTCCGTTGACCACGGCACCGCGCTTGAACTTGCGGGCCAGGGGAAAGCGGAAGTCGGCAGTTTTATCACGGCGCTTAATCTCGCCATTAAAATGATTGTTAATACTCAATGAATAATCGAGTCCATCAGGGCCACTTAGCCCGTAAACGCTTCGGGCAAAACTTTCTCAACGATCAATTTGTGATCGACAGCATTGTCTCGGCCATCAATCCACAAAAAGGCCAGGCGATTGTTGAAATCGGCCCCGGCCTCGCCGCGCTGACCGAACCGGTTGGCGAACGCCTCGACCAGCTCACCGTTATCGAGCTGGACCGCGACCTGGCCGCTCGTCTGCAAACGCATCCGTTCCTCGGACCTAAGCTGACGATTTATCAGCAGGATGCGATGACCATGAACTTTGGTGAGCTGTCGCAGAGCATGGGCCAGCCGCTGCGCGTCTTCGGCAACCTGCCGTACAATATCTCGACCCCGCTGATGTTCCATCTGTTCAGCTATACTGATGCCATTGCCGATATGCACTTTATGCTGCAAAAAGAGGTCGTCAATCGCCTGGTTGCCGGGCCGAACAGTAAGGCGTATGGTCGGTTAAGCGTAATGGCGCAGTACTACTGCCAGATCATCCCGGTACTTGAAGTGCCGCCGAGCGCCTTTACGCCGCCGCCTAAAGTCGATTCCGCCGTAGTGCGTCTGGTGCCTTACCGCACGCTGCCGCATCCGGTGAAAGAAGTACGCGTACTGAGCCGTATCACGACAGAAGCGTTTAACCAGCGTCGGAAAACGATCCGCAACAGCCTCGGCAACCTGTTCAGCGTTGAGGTTCTGACCGAACTGGGTATCGACCCGGCGAAGCGCGCAGAGAATATTTCCGTGGCGCAGTACTGTCAGCTAGCTAACTGGTTATCAGAGAACGCGCCCACCAAGGAGAGCTAACCATGATTAATTCGCCCCGAGTATGTGTGCAGGTACAAAGCGTCTATATCGAATCGCAATCTTCTCCGGAAGAAGAGCGTTACGTCTTTGCTTATACCGTCACCATTCGCAATCTGGGGCGAACTCAGGTTCAGCTTCTTGGCCGCTACTGGCTTATCACCAACGGCCACGGTCGCGAGACCGAAGTCCAGGGTGAAGGGGTTGTCGGCGAGCAGCCGCATATTCCCGCTGGCGGTGAGTATCAATATACCAGCGGCGCGGTCATTGAAACGCCGCTGGGCACCATGCAGGGACATTATGAGATGATCGATGTGAACGGCGCGCCGTTCTCCATTGAAGTCCCTGTTTTCCGTCTCGCAGTACCAACCCTCATCCATTAAAACAATGTCTACATACCTTATTGGCGACGTTCACGGTTGCTACGATGAACTGATCGCATTATTAGAGCAGGTGGAGTTTAACCCTGAGGTTGATACGCTGTGGCTCACGGGCGACCTGGTCGCGCGCGGCCCCGGTTCTCTGGAAGTGCTGCGTTTCGTGAAACAGCTTGGCGATAGCGTTCGCATCGTCCTGGGCAATCATGACCTGCACCTGCTGGCGGTCTTTGCGGGCATTAGCCGCAATAAACCCAAAGATCGGCTGAAATCGCTACTCGAGGCACCGGATGCCGACGATCTGCTCAACTGGCTGCGTCGTCAGCCAATGATGCAAATCGATGAAGAGAAAAAGCTGGTCATGGCCCATGCCGGGATCACCCCGCAATGGGATCTGGAAACCGCCAAACAGTGCGCCCGCGATGTGGAAGCCGTGCTCGCCAGCGACTCCTATCCGTTCTTCCTCGACGCGATGTACGGCGATATGCCGAACAACTGGAGTAACGAGCTCAGCGGCCTGGCGCGCCTGCGCTTTATCTCCAACGCCTTTACCCGCATGCGCTACTGCTTCCCGAACGGGCAGTTGGATATGTACGCCAAAGAGGCGCCGGAAAACGCCCCCGCGCCGCTCAAGCCGTGGTTTGCCATTCCCGGACCGGTGGCCAACGAGTACAGTATTGCTTTCGGTCATTGGGCTTCACTGGAAGGAAAAGGCACGCCGGAAGGCATTTACGCGCTGGATACCGGCTGCTGCTGGGGCGGCGATCTGACCTGCCTGCGCTGGGAAGATAAGACATATTTTACGCAGCCATCAAACCGGCAGGTAAATCTTGATGGGGATGAGGCAATCGCCTCCTGAAGATAGTCCCCCGGTGGGCTAAGCCACCGGGGAAAGCTTTAGCGGCGCTCCAGAATCTCGAAGCAGTAGCTATGGGAATTCTGCGCATCAGCATCGTGGAACTCGCTGAATACCGACTCCCACTCGTCCGGGTCGTAATCCGGGAAATGAGTATCGCCCTCCACTTCCGCATCAATATGCGTCAGATAGAGCTTGTGTGCTTTCGGCAGGAACTGCTCATACACGCGACCGCCGCCGATCACCATCATCTCTTCCACGTCGCCGCAGGCGGCAATAGCTTCATCGACCGATTTGACCCACTCCACGCGCTCGTCGGTTCCGGGCTGGCTGCTAATCACGATATTTTTACGTCCCGGTAACGGACGACCGATGGATTCCCAGGTAAGACGTCCCATCACTACCGGTTTGTTTAAGGTATTGCGCTTAAACCAGGCGAGATCGGCAGGCAGGTTCCATGGCATGGCGTTTTCCATACCAATGACGCGATCTACCGCTAACGCCGCAATCAGACTGATCATTAAATAATTCCCGAATGCAAAAAATTGTCGCCACTATACGGAAAGCGTAATACTTCGTCGACTGGGCAAAGGGTAAAGAATCAGAAAATTTTAAGTTTTGCTGGCGAGCCCACGTAAGCCCCGTGAGCCGCCAGAACAGGATTTAAATTGAAAACAAAATGTTACTTGTAAAGCTAACGTAACACCCTTAATTTACCCTATACCGAGGGCTTATTCTCCGGTTCATCAGCGATGTCGCCGGTATGCCGTCCCTCTTCCGTCCCCTGCCAGCCGTGACGCTGAACCAGCGATAAATGATTGCGGTCCTCGTTAATAATGCCGGTCAGCATATCGCTGGTACGTTTGAACACCGCCACCCGCGAAGCCGCATCGTTTTCCGCCATCGCCACCATCTCTTCAACCATTTGCAGGTTGAAACGGCGGAACAGGTCGGCGCGTTCCCGGGCCTCATAGGCGCCGAGGCCCAGCGCCTCCAGCGTCATACGCCCGGACTTCAGCGCAGCTTCAAAGGTTTCGCGCTCCGGCGCTTCGACTCCGGCCTGGCGCAGCTTAATATAATGATCGACATCGCGGGCGCGGGAGATGATCTGCAGATGTGGGAAATGCTCTTTTGCCAGCTCCGCCAGCTGCAGGTTCGTCTGCGGATCGTCGATGGCGTTAATCAGCACTTCCGCTTTTTCCGCCCCCGCCGATTCCAGCAGGTCAACCCGCGTCGCATCGCCGTAGAACACCTTCATATCAAACTTACGCAGGGTATCGACGTGGTCAGGATCGTGATCGAGGATCACCATCTTCACGCCGCTGGAGAGCAGCACGCGGCCGGCAATCTGCCCGTAACGACCGAAGCCGGCGATAATTACCCGCGGCTGCTCTTCATCAATTTCATCGGCTTCGCGCTCCTGACCGCTGGCGGATTTCTCCAGACGGGTCAGCAATACCAGCAAGATTGGCGTGGCAGCCATCGATAGCGCCACCGCCAGGGTCAACGCCTTCGCCCATTCGCCGTCCAGGACATCGGCCATCTGCGCCGCGCCGAAGACCACAAAGGCGAATTCACTCCCCTGCCCCAGCAGCACCGCAAACCAGCGGCGCTGGGCGCGAGGTACGCCTAACGGCCTGGCGATCAGCCACAGCATCAGGGACTTAATCACCAGGAATCCCACCAGCAAAATCAGGATCCGCAGCGGATGAGTGACCAGGGTACCGAAGTCGATAGACATGCCGACACCGATAAAAAACAGCCCCAGCAGCAGCCCCTTAAACGGTTCAATATCGCTCTCCAGGGCGTGGCGGTACTCCGAGCTCGCCAGCAGCACCCCGGCGAGGAAGGCCCCCATCGCCATCGACAGCCCGACCTCTTCCAGCAGCAGTCCGAAGCCAAATACCAGGAACAGGGCCACGGCGCTGAAGACTTCGCGCAGCCCGGAGCGCGCGACAAAACGCAGCATAGGCCGGGTCAGATAACGTCCGAGCGCCACCACCAGCGCCAGCGCGCCCGCTACTTTCAGCGCCGAGAGCGCAAACGCGCCCAAGGTCGTCGAGCCGCCGCTTGCCGCCAGCAGCGGGATCATCGCCACCAGAGGAATGGCCGCGATATCCTGAAACAGCAGCACCGCGAAAGCGCTGCGGCCCAGTTGCGTAACCGTCAGGTTACGTTCGTTCATCGCCTGCATGGCGATCGCCGTTGAGGAGAGCGCCAGGGTCATACCAATCAGCTCGGCAACCTGCCAGCGCAGACCAAGCGACATGCAGAACAGGCCGATCAGCACGCCGCAGACGACCATCTGCAGCGCCCCGCCGCCGAACACCGAGGCGCGCAGTTTCCACAGTCGTTGGGGATCCAGCTCCAGGCCGATGACAAAAAGCATCAGCACCACGCCGATTTCGGCAAAGTGCAGAATCGACTCGGCGTCGGTGACCAGCCGCAGCCCCCACGGGCCAATAATACAGCCAGCAATTAAATAGCCGAGTACCGACCCCAGTCCAAGACGTACGGCAATCGGCACAATTAGCGCAGCGGATCCTAAATAGATCAGCGCCTGTATCAGCGTATGGCTATCCATGGTTGTGCGCCTCCTGCCATTCGATTAAACGTTGACGATAGCGGCGCGCCTGCGCCTGAAGGGTTTCATCATCGCAGATAAAAGTGCAATGCATCGCGAACGGCGGCAGCCATTTCATGCCGCAATACAGCGCGGTGGCCTGCAGCGGCTGCGCCAGCACGTCGAAACCGGGGAAGGAACCGATATCAAAGTGGCTTTCGCCGCCGCCGGTGGTGACCGCCCACATTAGCGATTTACCGTGCAGCGCGATACCGTTGTGCCCGTATGCCCAGCCGTGCGCCAGTACCTTATCCAGCCACAGCTTCAGCAACGGCGGTACGCTGTACCACTGCATCGGATGCTGCCAGATAACCAGATCGGCTCGGGCCAGCGCGGCCTGCTCGGCGGCGATATCGATATTGAAATCGGGATAAAGTTGATAGAGGGAGCGTATCTCTACGCCGTCAAGCGTTCCTGCCTGTTCAAGCATCCGCTTATTCGCATGCGAGTGCTGCGGATAAGGGTGCGCATAAATTATGAGAATCATTGATTAGCCTGCGTTAGTTCTTGTTGTAATCAGCAAGAGTGTAGACAGTTAATCGAATCGCTTACAATGATAAGTGTGATTTAAATCTCATTCAGGATGAGGGGCTGTCAGATGTGCGCAAAGGTGAGGCCAGATATGACCCCGCCGCACGGGGCCATGGAGAACGCTTAGTTATCCAGTTCATCCATCGATTTAACCTGATCGCGATTGATCTGCTCGGTGCGGCCAGTCTCGGCATTTTTGTAGGACACAAGCCCGGTATCATCGTCCACCTGCGGCTTGCCATCGGTCACAATGGTTTTGCCGTCGGTCGTTTTTAGCGACTGATTGGATGAGCAGCCAGCGACGGTAAAAAGCGCGGCAGCGGCGAAAACAGCAGCAGTGAGGGGTTTATATTGCATCGTGTTTCTCTCCCGTTATTAAGAGCCTATCCCATTAGGACTATTTCACTTGCCATTTTGGACCTGGGCAGTGCTCGAAATCCTCACGTACTACGTGTACGCTCCGGTTTCTCCGCGCTGTCCGTATCCAAACTGGCTGCGCCAATAACGCCTACTGGGATAGGCTCTAAGTCATATTAATTATCACCCTAACCACTTTAGGCTAGCTGACTGAACCGAGGGAGAAAACCAGAACTCTCCGAAGTGGCCTGTTAGCGCCAGGCCCTCTATTTTTGATCGGCGTTCAGCGCCGCGGGGAGCGTCACTTTATTCCGCCCGGGCTTAGCGCCACGCAAAAAAAAAAGCGCCTCCGGCGTTGGCCACCGGAGGCGCTATTAGTGGCAGATGAGATTACTTTTTAATCTGCGCGTGCATTTCTTGTACCGATGTCACCTTCTCCATCGCGTTGGCGTTCAGCGCCATTGCGGTGGCGAAACCGCCGTTCAGCGTGGTGTCATAGTGCACTTTGTACTGCAGCGCACTGCGGCGAATCAGCTTGGAGTCTTCAATCGCCTGACGACCTGCGGTGGTGTTGATGATATAGGTATATTCGCCATTCTTAATACGGTCCTGAATGTGCGGACGACCTTCATGCACCTTGTTCACCAGACGCGGGTTGATGCCGGCTTCGCCCAGCACAATCGCGGTACCGTGAGTGGCATCCAGCTCAAAACCGAACTTCAGCAGTTTTGCCGCCAGATCCACCACGCGCTCTTTGTCGCCTTCGCGAACGGAGAGCAACGCGCGCCCCTGTTTCTTCATCGTGGAGTTGCTGCCCAGCTGCGCCTTGGCGAAGGCTTCCGCAAAGGTACGTCCCACGCCCATCACTTCACCGGTCGAGCGCATTTCTGGCCCTAACAGCGGGTCAACGCCCGGGAATTTGTTGAACGGCAGCACCACCTCTTTCACCGAGTAGTACGGCGGAATGATTTCTTTGGTCACGCCTTGCTGCGCCAACGTTTTCCCGGCCATCACGCGCGCCGCGACTTTCGCCAGCGGTACGCCGGTGGCTTTCGAGACAAACGGGACGGTACGCGCCGCGCGCGGGTTGACTTCAATCAGGTAGACTTCGTTGTTTTTGACCGCAAACTGCACGTTCATCAGGCCGCGAACCTGCAGCTCAAAGGCCAGCTTCTGCACCTGCTCGCGCATCACATCCTGAATTTCCTGACTCAGGGTGTAGGCCGGCAGTGAACACGCGGAGTCGCCGGAGTGCACGCCCGCCTGCTCGATATGCTCCATGATGCCGCCAATCAGCACCATTTCGCCGTCGCAGATCGCATCAACGTCAACTTCAACCGCATCGTCAAGGAAACGGTCCAGCAGTACCGGCGCATCGTTAGATACGCTGACCGCGGTCTGGAAGTAACGGCGCAGGTCGATCTCGTCATAGACGATCTCCATCGCGCGACCGCCGAGAACGTAGGACGGGCGCACCACCAGCGGGTAGCCAATCTCTTTCGCTTTTTCGACAGCCATTTCGATCGCGGTCACAGTGGCGTTCGCCGGCTGCTTCAGCTTCAGGCGGTCAACCGCATGCTGGAAGCGCTCACGGTCTTCCGCACGGTCAATCGCATCCGGGCTGGTGCCGATAACCGGCACGCCAGCCGCTTCCAGCGCGCGCGCCAGCTTCAGCGGAGTCTGACCGCCGTACTGTACGATAACGCCTTTCGGCTTCTCGATACGCACGATTTCCAGTACATCTTCCAGCGTCACCGGTTCGAAGTAGAGACGGTCGGAGGTGTCGTAGTCGGTGGAGACGGTTTCCGGGTTACAGTTGACCATAATGGTCTCATAGCCGTCTTCGCGCAGTGCCAGGGAGGCGTGTACGCAGCAGTAGTCAAACTCGATACCCTGACCAATACGGTTCGGGCCGCCGCCGAGTACCATGATTTTATCGCGGTCAACGGACGGGTTCGCTTCGCACTCGTCTTCATAGGTGGAGTACATGTAGGCGGTGTCGGTGGCGAATTCCGCCGCACAGGTATCCACACGCTTGTAGACCGGGTGCAGGTCGTACTGGTCGCGCAGCTTGCGGATTTCCGCTTCGCGCACGCCCGCCAGCTTCGCCAGACGCGCATCGGCAAAGCCTTTGCGCTTAAGCTGACGCAGGAAGTCGGCGTCGAGGCCGGTAATACCGACTTCGGCCACTTTCTCTTCCAGACGCACCAGCTCTTCAATCTGCACCAGGAACCAGCGGTCGATATTGGTCAGGTTGAAAACGCCGTCGACGGACAGGCCGGCGCGGAAGGCATCGGCGATGTACCAGATACGCTCAGCGCCCGCGTCTTTCAGCTCGCGGCGAATCTTGGTCAGCGCTTCCGGGTCGTCAAGGCTCACCTTCGGATCGAAACCGGTGGCGCCCACTTCCAGGCCACGCAGCGCTTTTTGCAGGGACTCCTGCTGCGTGCGGCCAATCGCCATCACTTCACCGACAGATTTCATCTGGGTGGTCAGGCGATCGTTAGCGCCAACGAATTTTTCGAAGTTGAAGCGCGGGATTTTAGTCACGACGTAGTCGATGGACGGCTCAAACGACGCCGGGGTACGGCCGCCGGTGATATCGTTCATCAGCTCATCAAGGGTGTAACCTACCGCCAGCTTCGCCGCGACCTTGGCAATCGGGAAGCCGGTGGCTTTCGAGGCCAGCGCCGAGGAGCGGGATACGCGCGGGTTCATTTCGATAACGATCAGGCGACCGTCTTTCGGGTTCACCGAGAACTGAACGTTGGAACCGCCGGTCTCAACGCCGATTTCACGCAGTACCGCCATCGAGGCGTTACGCATGATTTGGTATTCTTTATCGGTCAGGGTCTGCGCCGGCGCAACGGTGATGGAGTCACCGGTATGGATGCCCATGGCGTCAAAGTTTTCGATAGAGCAGACGATGATACAGTTGTCGTTTTTATCACGCACCACTTCCATCTCGTACTCTTTCCAGCCAATCAGCGACTCATCAATCAGCAGTTCATTGGTTGGGGAGAGATCCAGCCCGCGCTCGCAAATCTCTTCGAATTCTTCGCGGTTATAGGCGATACCACCGCCGGTGCCGCCCATGGTAAAGGAGGGACGGATGATACATGGGAAACCAACGTCAGCGGCAACCGCCAGCGCTTCTTCCATAGTATGCGCGATACCGGAACGCGCGGTGTCGAGGCCGATTTTCTTCATCGCCACGTCGAAACGGCGGCGGTCTTCGGCTTTATCAATCGCATCGGCGGTCGCGCCAATCATGGTCACGCCGAATTCTTCAAGCACGCCCTGACGCTCCAGCTCCAGCGCGCAGTTCAGCGCCGTCTGGCCGCCCATGGTCGGCAGAACCGCATCCGGACGCTCTTTCTCAATAATCTTGCGCACCACTTCCCAGTGAATCGGCTCGATGTAGGTGGCATCGGCCATTTCCGGGTCGGTCATGATGGTAGCCGGGTTAGAGTTTACCAGAATGACGCGGTAACCCTCTTCGCGCAGCGCTTTACACGCCTGGGCGCCGGAGTAGTCAAACTCACACGCCTGACCGATAACAATCGGGCCCGCGCCCAGAATCAGGATGCTTTTTATATCTGTACGTTTTGGCATGGCTCTCTTAACTCCTGATTATTTCGCGGACTGACGGTACTGCTCAATTAATTCGATAAAATGGTCGAACAGCGGTGCGGCATCGTGCGGGCCAGGGCTCGCTTCCGGGTGCCCCTGGAAGCTGAACGCCGGTTTGTCGGTACGGTGAATGCCCTGCAGGGTGCCGTCGAACAGCGACTTGTGGGTCACGCGCAGGTTAGCGGGCATCGACGCTTCATCCACCGCAAAACCGTGGTTCTGCGCGGTGATCATCACCACGTTGTTATCCATATCTTTTACCGGATGGTTGCCGCCGTGGTGGCCGAACTTCATCTTCACGGTCTTTGCACCGCTCGCCAGCGCCAGCAGCTGATGGCCGAGGCAGATGCCGAATACTGGAATGTCGGTTTCCAGGAACTTCGTAATCGCGTCGATAGCGTAATCACAAGGCGCCGGGTCGCCAGGGCCGTTGGACAGGAAAATACCGTCCGGATTCATCTTCAGCACCTCTTCGGCGGAGGTCTGCGCCGGAACCACCGTCAGGCGGCAGCCACGATCGACCAGCATGCGCAGAATGTTGCGCTTGGCGCCGAAATCGTAGGCCACCACGTGGAACGGCAGCTCGCTTTCCGCTTTGGCTTCCGGCAGGTCTCCCGCCAGCGTCCAGCTCCCCTGCGTCCAGCTGTAGGTTTCTGCGGTCGTAACTTCCTTCGCCAGATCCATACCGTTGAGGCCCGGGAACGCTTTCGCTTTTTCCAGCGCCAGCTGCGCGTCCGGGCTGTCGCCGGCGATGATGCAGCCGTTCTGCGCGCCTTTTTCACGCAGCAGACGGGTCAGCTTACGCGTATCAATATCGGCAATCGCCACGATGTTATGGCGCTTCAGATAAGAAGAGAGGTCTTCGGTATTGCGGAAGTTGCTGGCAATCAGCGGCAGATCGCGAATGACCAGACCCTGAGCATGTACCTGAGAAGACTCTTCATCGGCGGCATTGGTGCCGACGTTGCCGATATGGGGATAGGTTAGAGTGACGATTTGGCGGGAATAGGAAGGATCAGTGAGGATTTCTTGATAACCGGTCATTGAAGTATTGAAAACGACTTCCCCAACCGCCGTGCCGGTAGCCCCTATGGCCCGACCGTGAAACTGGGTTCCGTCTTCCAGAACCAATAGCGCTGACTTAATCAAAACACCCTCCAGAGAATATCCACTCACTTTATTTGCATATTAATTCATAATGTAGATCTGAATCAATGCAAATCTGTTGCCCGCAGAATTTTGGCAAACGGCGGCATTCTGGAGAGATGGCCGGTAAAAGTCAACTTAAAGCGGATATTTTTAATCTTGTTTCAGGCGACTATTCAGCAATATCGGTCTTAATGGGCAAAAAGATCAACTAACTAGACTGGGAAAACGCTTGCGGAAGAGAATGATTGTAGAATCTTAGCGCAGGGATCGAAAAAGTAGACCAGACGGTCAAAATTCACAATAAAACAACAAAAAAAACATAGATAACGTACTATTTTGAACGCTTAACGATGAAAATCATCTAAACAACCAAAAATAAAAAAGGGCAATAAAGCATTGCCCCTTGCAATCAATTACTTATTGAATGCAATAACCACATCACGATGGGTAATAATCATTATAAAGAGTTCAGTTCAAGCACATCTCGCATATCAAAAAGGCCGTTTTTCTTACCTTTTAACCATAAAGCAGAGCGTACGGCGCCATTCGCAAATGTCATCCGGCTGGAGGCCTTGTGACTGATTTCAATGCGTTCACCGATATCCGCAAACATCGCCGTGTGCTCGCCGACGATATCCCCGGCGCGGACGGTCGCAAAACCGATAGTGCCGGGAACACGTTCGCCGGTGTAGCCTTCGCGACTGTAGACCGCACACGCTTTCAGATCTTTATCCAGCGCACCGGCAATCGCTTCTCCCATCGCCAGCGCCGTACCCGATGGCGCATCCACTTTGTGGCGATGATGCGCTTCGATAATCTCAATATCGGTATAGTTGCCCATCACCTTCGCCGCCTTCTCCAGCAGCTTGAGCATCACGTTGACCCCAACGCTGAAGTTGGCGGCAAAGACGATGGCGATCTCCTGCGAAGCCTCGCGAATGGCCTGTTTGCCGGCGTCGTCAAACCCGGTGGTGCCGATAACCATTCCTTTACCGTGTTGACGGCAAAAGGCGAGATGGTTCAGCGTGCCTTCCGGGCGGGTAAAGTCGATGAAAACGTCGAAATCGTCTTTTACCGCCTCAAGGCTGCTTTGCACCACAACCCCCGCCTTGCCTACGCCCGCCAGCTCGCCCGCATCGCTGCCGAGCAGCGACGAACCTTCGCGTTCCAGCGCCGCGCCAAGCGCCGCGCCGTCCATCTGCTGTACCGCCTGAATTAACTGGCGTCCCATCCGGCCGCCCGCGCCCGCGATGGCCACGCGGATTTGTGCATCATGCATAGCTATTCTCTTTTGTTAACACTACGTAAATTGTTTTCAGAGTAACCAGCCCATCGATGGGCCGCTACTCAAAAACACCAATAATTAGAAATTTATGACAAACTGCCGCCGATATCAGTAAAAACTATAAGATTGTGCCGTGAATTTGCCGTTGAGTAGTGAGGAGAAAGGAGCAAGCGCGGTCCGCAACCCCGGATCGGCCCTCTGCTGGCCAATCCGGGTGAACCGTCGAGATAAAAGCGAGCGATTAGTGCAGGAACAGCTCCCCGGCCGGGAAACCGGACAGGAACGAGGTGACCGCCAGCAGGTCGGCGCTGCCACCGGGGCTAAGGTGGCGGACAATCAGTTCATCATCCAGCTGGCGGAGCGCTTCCAGGCCGCCGTCAGTCAGCACACCACCTTCCCACAGTAGCCTTTGCGCCTGCTGCTGAACAAAATTCAGCCCTTCAAGCCCGCCACGCGACACCAGGTTGGTGTCGTCATTCCAGGCCATCAGGTGCAGCAAGGTCTGCAATAACGCCAGATTGGTATCGCCGGTCTCCGCCATAACGCGATTGAATACCGGCATCGCCTGGGTGCGCACAGTGCGAAAGCCGCTTTCCGCTTCGCCCCGTGCGCCGGATAGCCCGTAGCGCAGGAAATGCCCCTCGCCTTTACTCACCTTCTTTCCTTCGGGAGAGGAGAGCTCTCGCCCGACCAGGCCCCGGCAGAAGCGGGCCACCTGATCGCAAACCCGATGCTGCTCAACTGGCTCCCCTCTGGCCACCAGCCTTCCCGCCGCCGCGCTGAGTAGGCCAAAAGCGAAGATCGCGCCGCGATGGGTATTCACCCCGCCGGTAGCTGCCAGCATATCCGTCTCGCAGGCCATGCCCACCGGACGCAGCATAGTCAGCACCTGTTCCGGCATGATATTGGCCGTGTCGTGGCCCATAATGAAAAACTTCTCCATCCATGGGGCGACAACCGCCGTGCTGGCCTCAAAAGAGGCGAGATCCATATCCCGATGGGCGCCGGCGTTACGAATATCCACCAGCCCGGGCTTCGGCGTCAGGCGAACTTCGGTCAACAGCGCCCGTTCTACGCGAGAAACCATCTCCTCCGCCGCCACCGTTTGACGGCTCAACGGGCGTTGCTGGCTCATTATCACTTCGCTCATGCCTTCCTCCTCGATGCGTTAGCTGGCGTTTTTAACCTGATGAATCACATCAATTACCGAACCGTCGCGATAGCGCACGACGGCCACGACGCGGTCGGTAAATTCGATAGGCTCAGGTTTACCGGTTAACAGCTCGGCGCGCTGCTGCAGCTCTTCGATGGTCATCAATGGGATACCGGCATTGCGTAGGGTATCAATCAGATCCTGACGAGCCGGGTTAACAGCGATACCGTGATCGGTTACCAGCACATCTACGCTGGCGCCCGGCGTCACGCGCGTCAGCACTTTCTCTACCACGCACGGAATGCGTCCGCGCACCAGCGGTGCGGTGATAATGGTTAAATCAGCGCCTGCCGCCGTATCGCTGTGGCCGCCGGATGCCCCGCGCAGCACGCCGTTAGAACCGGTCATCACGTTAACGTTGAATCCGATATCGATTTCCAGGGCGCTCAGCATCACCACATTCAGGCGTTCGCAAGCGATACCTTTAGAGCTTGGGTTGGCATATTGGTTAGCAGAAATTTCAATATGGTTGGGGTTATTCGCCAGCGAACGCGCGGCATCTCCGTCGAAGGACTGAGTATCCAGCAGCGCTTTAATCAGGCCCTTTTCATGCAGATCGACCATCGTGCCGGTGATCCCACCCAGACCAAAGCTGGCGGTGATCTCATTGCGACGCATTTTATCTTCGAGGAATCGAGTCACCGCCAGCGACGCGCCGCCGGTGCCGGTTTGCAAAGAGAATCCATCTTTGAAGTAGCCTGAGTGTTCGATCACTTTGGCTGCCTGGCGCGCGATCAGCAGCTCACGCGGATTACTGGTCAACCGGATCGCCCCGGCGGTAATTTTTGCCGGATCGCCGACTTCATCGACCTGAACGATCAGATCAACCTGATCCTGGGCAATGCTCGCCGGGTAATTCGGATAATCAACCCACTCTTCGGTTAGTAGCACCACGCATTTTGCGGCTTCTGCATCGACTTTGGCGTAACCCAGCGAGCCGCAGCGGGATTTACCGCTAAAGCCGTTGGCATTGCCATATTCATCGCAACAGGGCACGCCAAGAAATGCCACATCAATGGTCAGCTCGCCAGTTTGTACTAAATGCGCGCGGCCGCCGTGGGAGTGGATTTGTACCGGGTTTTCCATCAGACCAGCGGAAATCTCTTCTCCCAGTTTACCGCGCAGGCCGGAGGTGTAAATCTGGCGGACCACGCCATTTTTAATATGCTCAATCAGCGGCCAGTGGGCATCGATCAACGAACTTGAGGCCAGCGTCAGATCGCGAAAACCCATTTCAGCCAGCTTCGCCATCACCATATTGATCACTTTGTCGCCGCCGCGAAAGGCGTGGTGAAAGGAGATGGTCATGCCGTTTTGCAGGCCCGAACGGCGAATCGCCTCCTCCAGCGAGGCGCAGATTTTACGTTGGCGCTTTTCGCTTTCACTGGCCAGCCACGGGCTTTTCGCCGTCACACCCGCATAGGGCGCTAATCCTTCCGGCATCACGTACTGCTGATTAAGCATTGCTACGGTTTCTTTCATTATTTGCTCCTTAATCACGAATGCCGGAAGCCGACAGCGCCACGACTTTGCGCGCATGGTCGATAATCGGTCCATCTATCATCTTACCGTTCAGCGATACCACGCCCAGACCGCGCTGTTCCGCCTCTTCCGCCGCCGCGATAACGTCCCGCGCATGCTCAACGTCTTTCAGCGTTGGGGCATAGACCTGATGCAGCAGTTCGATCTGGCGCGGGTTGACCAGCGATTTGCCGTTAAAGCCAAGATTTTTCGCCAGGTTCGCTTCCGCGAGGAACCCCTCTTCATTGTTAATATCCGACCACACCACGTCGTAAGCCGCGATCCCGGCGACTCGCGCCGCGTGCAGCACCGCGCAGCGGGCGTAAAACAGCTCGGTGCCGTCGCCGCGGCAGGTGCCCATATCCATGACGTAATCGAAAGCCGCCAGCGCGATCGCCGACAGGCGCGGGCTGGCGCGAGCAATCTCAACGGCGTTCACCACGCCCAGCGCCGACTCAATCGCCGCCATTAGCTTAGTGCTCCCTACTTCCCGTCCGCACTCGCGTTCAATCCGCTCGACGTGCGCTTCCAGTTCGTGGATATCTTCTTTGCTGTCGGTTTTCGGCAGGCGCACCATGTCCACGCCCGCGCGCACTACCGCTTCAAGATCGGCGAGACCAAACGGCGTATTGAGCGGGTTAATACGCACCACGGTTTCCACATCCCGATAGAGCGGATGCTGTAGCGCGTGATGCACCAGCAGGCGGGCGGTATCTTTTTCACGGAGCGAGACGGCATCTTCGAGGTCAAACATCACCGCGTCAGCGCCGTACACAAACGAGGTGCTTAACATCGCGGCGTTGGCGCCGGGGATAAACAGCATACTGCGACGAGGTTTCATATCTGGCTCCATTGCGGTTGAGATTGTTGCGCCGCGCGCAGCGCCGCGGCCTGAACGCGAGCCTTCAGCACGCATTCGAGCGCGCCTTTATCATCGACGACGACGTTCGCCCGGGTAACGCCAAGCTGCGTCAGCGTCTCTCTGACCACCCGTTCAATCGCCGCGCCAAACTGCTGCTTCACAATGCTGTCGATCTCAAGCTGAATGCCTGGCTCATTAGCCGGCCCGATCCTGACCATCACATCGCTGGATTCCAGCGTGCCGGCCAGGGCGTCAATCTTCATTTCCATAGAAGCTGATCCTTAGTTATGGAGGTAAATCAGGCGGTTTGATGTTCGCTTTCCGCCAGATGCATTAGAAAAGAGAGAGTTCCCGGCGGTACCAGCGGCGCAATCGCCGACCACTGGCGCTGCTGATATAGCCTGCGCACCCGAGAGGCGGAAATCGGCCCACCCTCTTTCTCAACCCGCGCCAGCTCAACCACCTGAATGGCCGGCGCGTCGCCGGGCGCTTCCAGCAGTTGGCGCATGCGCAGGTTGTACTGGCGGGTTAATTCGCACAGCGGTTCGCTGCCGACAAAGCGGTGGGTTACGCCCAGCGCCGGGGCTAAACGTTCACGGAAGAGTTGTAGATCGATCTGACAGTGACAATCGTCAACCACGCCCTGATCTTTAAGGAAGTAGCCCGGAAACGTGGCCCGGGAGATCAGGTAGGCCGATCCGGGATGCAGGGTCACATTGGCGATCCCGGCGATCCCCTGTTCAATCAGCGCCACGCGATCGCGATAGCTGAAAAACGAAGCATCTTCCTTCACCACGAACAGGTGCAGCCAGTCACACTGGCGAGCGGCTTGCTCCACCAGCCAATGATGCCCCAGGGTAAAGGGATTGGCGTTCATCACGATGGCGCCGATTTTCTCCCCGGGCTGGCGATACATCGTCAGCTGGCGGCAATAGCGCGACAGACGCTCGCGGCTATTCTCCATTAATACAGCCTGATCCCCCGCGCGGGCGATAGGCCAGAATCCGGCACAGGAAAATAGCGCCGCATTGTAGGGTTTGGTGAACAAAAACAGTTCGCTACGGCCCAGTTCATACGCCTGGGTCATCAATTCAGTCAGCAGCTTCAGACTGAGCCCCTCCCCCTGGAGCGAAGGATCGACGGCAATACATTTGAGCACGCAGCCGGCAATCGCGCCGCAGCCGACAATCCGCCGCTGGTATTCGGCAACAATCACGATTTCGCAGTCCACCTCCAGCGAAAGCTGATGCTGGTGAAGAAAGAGGTCAATCGCCTCTCGCCGCCGGGGATCTTTTTGCAACGCGACGCGTTTTAATATCAGATTCATTTTTCTGCGCTTCATTAACCAAAACGAGCTGTATTTCGCCATCGTTCGCATAGCGGTTCTTTTATTTAAATCACACTTTTCCCCGAACCTTAATTGGCTTTATGGTTTTTATGTTGTTAATTAATTCAGAAGAATAAAAACAATTAAATTAATTAAAAACACGGCCAATAAGTGAAGATAATCACATATCATCCTGAGGTACATTTATTATTATGCCGCCGTCCTATTATTGCTTTTTCTAACGGCATTAATACACAAAATCATTCAAGTTGCATCGAGGCGGTAACTGAATGAATCCCAGGAGCTTACGCATAGTAAGTGACTGGGGTGAGTGAAGGCTGCCAACAAAGAGGGAGCTTGAAGGATGATGTGTATATTCCTTTTTTTAACAGGGTGACGTCATATGACTAATATGAGCCAGGCTCCATCTGCAGAGAAAAAAGGCGTTAGCGATATTCTGGGGTTTAAAATCTTCGGCATGCCGCTACCGCTTTACGCCTTTGCGTTAATCACTTTACTACTTTCACACTTTTATAATGCCCTGCCGACCGACATTGTCGGCGGCTTCGCCATCATGTTTATTATTGGCGCCGTTTTTGGAGAAATTGGCAAACGCCTGCCGATCTTCAATAAATATATCGGCGGCGCGCCGGTGATGATCTTCCTCGTGGCCGCCTATTTCGTTTATGCAGGCATTTTCACCCAGAAAGAAATTGATGCGATCACTAATGTGATGGATAAAAGTAACTTCCTGAACTTATTCATCGCAGTATTGATTACTGGTGCAATCCTCTCGGTTAACCGTAAGCTGCTGCTGAAATCTCTGCTGGGTTATATTCCGACCATTTTAATGGGGATCCTCGGCGCATCCATCTTCGGGATTCTCATCGGCTTGTGCTTCGGTATCTCCATCGACCGCATTATGATGCTGTACGTCCTGCCTATTATGGGTGGCGGCAACGGCGCGGGCGCGGTGCCGCTATCTGAAATTTATCACTCCGTCACCGGCCGTTCGCGTGAAGAGTACTACTCCACCGCGATTGCTATCCTGACCATCGCCAACATCTTTGCCATCGTGTTTGCCGCGCTGCTCGATATTATCGGTAAAAAGCACACCTGGCTGAGCGGCGAAGGCGAGCTGGTGCGCAAGGCCTCTTTCAAAGTAGAAGATGATGAAAAAGCGGGCCAGATTACCCATCGCGAAACGGCCGTCGGCCTGGTGCTCGCCACAACCTGCTTCCTGCTGGCCTACGTTATCGCCAAGAAAATTCTGCCAAGCATTGGCGGCGTATCTATCCACTATTTCGCCTGGATGGTGCTGATCGTCGCGGCGCTGAACGCTTCCGGCCTCTGCTCGCCTGAGATTAAAGCTGGCGCTAAACGCCTGTCTGACTTCTTCTCTAAGCAACTGCTGTGGGTACTGATGGTCGGCGTCGGCGTGTGCTACACCGACCTGCAGGAAATTATCGACGCGATTACCTTTGCGAACGTCATCATCGCGGCGGTGATCGTCGTGGGCGCGGTCATCGGCGCGGCCATCGGCGGCTGGATGATTGGCTTCTTCCCGATTGAATCCGCGATCACCGCCGGTCTGTGCATGGCTAACCGCGGCGGCTCGGGCGACCTGGAAGTACTCTCTGCCTGTAACCGTATGAATCTTATCTCTTATGCGCAAATCTCCTCCCGTCTGGGCGGCGGTATTGTGCTGGTCATTGCCAGCATCGTGTTCGGCATGATGATGTAACCAACACGCACGATGGCGATGTTTGAGCGTCAACCACAGCGGTGCTATTTAGGGTCCAGAGCCGGGGGCGGCTTCGGGAAATCCACCCTACTCCTTAGCCGGAAGCACCGGTTGGTTAGCCTTCAGGCACGCCATCGTGCCCTTACTTTTGGATCTTTTCATGAGTGATGCAGTTCTGCTGGGTGAAGGCTTCACCCTGATGTGCCTCGGCATGGGCTTTGTGCTGTCGTTTCTGTTCCTGCTGATTTTCGCCATCCGCAGCATGTCCGCCGCCGTCAACCGCTTCTTCCCGGAACCGGCTCCCGCGCTGAAGGCCACACCTGCCGCCGCGCCCGCTGACGACTTCGCCCGCTTAAAGCCGGTAATTGTCGCCGCTATTCACCACCATCGCCGCCTTAACCCTTAATTCACGGAGGAATCCATGACCGTTGCCATTACCGATGTCGTCCTGCGCGACGCCCACCAGTCCCTTTTTGCCACCCGCCTGCGCCTCGACGATATGCTCCCCGTCGCCGCGCGGCTCGACGACGTGGGCTACGGCTCCCTCGAATGCTGGGGCGGCGCCACCTTCGACGCCTGCATCCGCTTCCTCGGCGAAGACCCCTGGGTCCGCCTGCGCGAACTGAAAAAGGCCATGCCGAAGACCCCGCTGCAGATG
The DNA here is from genome assembly GCF_015601345.1 of Klebsiella sp. BDA134-6. NCBI lineage: Bacteria > Pseudomonadati > Pseudomonadota > Gammaproteobacteria > Enterobacterales > Enterobacteriaceae > Klebsiella > Klebsiella sp. BDA134-6. The sequence goes on along the minus strand of NZ_CP064784.1, from coordinate 881,573 downwards.
CTGCTCCGCGGCCAGAATCTGCTCGGCTACCGCCACTACGCCGATGACGTGGTGCAGCGCTTCGTTGAGCGCGCCGTCAAAAACGGCATGGACGTGTTCCGCGTCTTCGACGCCATGAACGACCCGCGCAATATGCAGGCCGCCCTGCAGGCAGTGCGCAGCCACGGCGCGCACGCCCAGGGCACGCTCTCCTACACCACCAGTCCGGCTCACACCCTGCAGACCTGGCTCGACCTGACCGAACAGCTGCTGGAAACCGGCGTCGATTCCATTGCGATTAAAGACATGTCGGGCATTCTCACCCCGATGGCCGCCTTTGAGCTGGTGAGTGAAATCAAAAAACGTTATGACGTGAAGCTGCACCTGCACTGTCACGCCACCACCGGGATGGCGGAGATGGCCCTGCTGAAGGCCATCGAGGCCGGCGTCGACGGCGTCGATACCGCCATCTCGTCCATGAGTGCCACCTACGGCCACCCGGCCACCGAGGCGCTGGTGGCGACGCTGGCCGGAACGGAGCATGACACCGGGCTGGATATCCTGAAGCTGGAGAGCATCGCCGCGTACTTCCGCGAAGTGCGCAGAAAATACCACGCCTTCGAAGGCCAGCTGAAGGGCACCGACAGCCGTATCCTCGTGGCCCAGGTGCCGGGCGGCATGCTCACCAACCTCGAAGGCCAGCTGAAGCAGCAGAACGCCGCCCACCGTCTGGATGAGGTGCTGGCGGAAATCCCCCGCGTGCGCGAAGACCTCGGCTTTATCCCGCTGGTCACCCCCACCTCGCAGATTGTCGGCACCCAGGCGGTGCTTAACGTCCTCACCGGGGAGCGCTACAAAACCATTGCGAAGGAGACCGCCGGCATTCTGAAGGGCGAGTACGGCCACACCCCGGTGCCGGTCAACGCGGCATTACAGGCCCGCGTACTGGACGGCGCCGAAGCCATCACCTGCCGCCCGGCGGACCTGCTGAAGCCGGAGCTGGCGGAGCTGGAAGCCGACGTGAAGCGCCAGGCGCAGGAGAAGGGCATCACGCTTGCGGAGAACGCCATCGACGACGTGCTCACCGTGGCGCTGTTCCCGCAGGTCGGCCTGAAGTTCCTTGAGAACCGCCATAACCCGGCGGCCTTTGAGCCGCTGCCGCAGGCGGAAGAGGCAAAACCTGCCGCCGCTCCGGTGAAAGCTGCCGCTTCCGGCGTCTACACCGTGGAAGTGGAAGGGAAAGCCTTTGTGGTGAAGGTCAGCGACGGCGGCGATATCAGCCCGCTGACAGCGGCCGCTCCGGCGGCGCCTTCCGCCCCGGCTCAGGCTGCCGCCCCGGCAGGCGCCGGTACGCCGGTGACCGCGCCGCTGGCGGGCACTATCTGGAAGGTGCTGGCCACCGAGGGCCAGAGCGTGGCCGAGGGCGACGTACTGCTGATTCTGGAGGCCATGAAGATGGAAACCGAAATCCGCGCCGCGCAGGCCGGGACCGTGCGCGGTATCGCGGTGAAATCCGGGGACGCGGTCGCGGTGGGCGACACCCTGCTGGCCCTGGCGTAAGGAAGAGGAACGGAAATGGAAAGTCTGAACGCCCTGATTCAGGGCATGGGGCTGATGCACCTCGGCGGCGGCCAGGCCGTCATGCTGCTGGTGAGCCTGCTGCTGCTGTGGCTGGCCATCGCGAAGAAGTTCGAGCCGCTGCTGCTGCTGCCGATTGGCTTCGGCGGGCTGCTGTCGAATATTCCCGAGGCCGGGCTGGCGCTGACCGCCCTGGAGAGCCTGCTGGCCCATCACGACGCCGGGCAGCTGGCGGTGATTGCGGCGAAGCTTAACTGTACGCCGGACGTTCATGCCATCAAGGAGGCGCTGGCCCTGGCGCTGCCGTCGGTGCAGGGGCAGATGGAAGACCTCGCCGTGGATATGGGCTACTCCGCCGGGGTGCTGGCGATTTTTTATAAGGTCGCCATCGGCTCGGGCATCGCCCCGCTGGTGATATTTATGGGCGTCGGGGCGATGACCGACTTCGGCCCGCTGCTGGCCAACCCGAGGACCCTGCTGCTGGGGGCGGCGGCGCAGTTCGGCATCTTCGCCACGGTGCTCGGGGCGCTGACGCTGAACTACTTCGGGATTATCAGCTTCACCCTGCCGCAGGCGGCGGCCATCGGCATCATCGGCGGCGCGGACGGGCCGACGGCGATTTACCTCTCCGGGAAACTGGCGCCGGAGCTGCTGGGCGCCATCGCGGTGGCGGCGTACTCGTATATGGCGCTGGTGCCGTTAATCCAGCCGCCGATTATGAAGGCGCTGACCAGCGAGAAGGAGCGGAAAATCCGCATGGTGCAGCTGCGCACGGTGAGTAAGCGGGAGAAGATTCTGTTCCCGGCGGTACTGCTGCTGCTGGTGGCGCTGCTGCTGCCGGACGCGGCGCCGCTGCTGGGGATGTTCTGCTTCGGCAACCTGATGCGCGAGAGCGGGGTGGTGGAGCGCCTGAGCGACACGGTGCAGAACGGGCTGATAAATATCGTGACGATATTCCTCGGGTTATCGGTAGGGGCGAAGCTGGTGGCGGACAAGTTCCTGCAGCCGCAGACGCTGGGGATACTGGTGCTGGGGGTGATTGCGTTCTGCGTGGGGACGGCGGCGGGCGTGCTGATGGCGAAGCTGCTGAACCTGTGCAGTAAGCACAAAATCAACCCGCTGATTGGCTCGGCGGGCGTGTCGGCGGTACCGATGGCGGCGCGGGTGTCGAACAAAGTGGGGCTGGAGTCGGATGCGCAGAACTTCCTGCTGATGCACGCGATGGGCCCGAACGTGGCGGGAGTGATTGGCTCGGCGATTGCCGCCGGGGTGATGCTCAAGTACGTGCTGGCGATGTAAACCGTTACCTTTCCCGGATTATGGCTGACGCCTTATCCGGGCTACAAATGCACCGCCGTCTGCGGATAGGGAGCCCGGACAGGCGCTACGCGCCGCCTCCGGGAAATATCCCAGGCGGCGCCAAAGCCCAAACCGGAGGTACGTAAAACGTCGTATTCCGACTAAACGTGTTCTGAAATCAGTAAATTTGTGGGCCAATTCCGCGCCGTCGGCCGCTAAAAAAGAGAAAATAACCTTTTGATATCAATTCGCCCAATGTTTGCCCGAAAAATCACGCACTGGTTTGCCCGACGTTCGTTTCAGAACCGCATCTTCCTGTTGATCCTGTTTACCTCGACAATCGTGATGCTGGCGATGTCATGGTATCTCACCAGCATTACCGAGGAGCGCCTGCATTACCAGGTCGGACAGCGCGCGCTGATTCAGGCGATGCAGATCTCCGCTATGCCCGAACTGGTTGACGCGGTGGAGAAACATGATCTACCGCGCATTAAAGCACTTATCGACCCGATGCGTTCGTTTTCCGACGCTACCTATATCACCGTCGGCGACGCGAAAGGCCGGCGCCTGTATCACGTGAATCCAGAGGAGATCGGTAAATCGATGGAAGGCGGAGACAGCGACGAGGCGCTATATAACGCTAAAAGCTACGTGTCGGTGCGTAAAGGATCGCTCGGTTCTTCACTACGCGGCAAGTCGCCGATCCAGGACAGCACCGGGAAGGTGATCGGTATTGTATCGGTGGGCTACACCATCGAACAGTTAGAAAACTGGCTGAGTCTGCAAATCGGATCGCTGATGATCCCGATGGCGATCATGCTGCTTCTGCTGCTCTACTGCGCCCGGCGCTTCTCGCTCCACATTAAAAAACAGATGCTGAATATGGAACCCCAGCAGCTCTCACAGCTGCTTATCCAGCAGAGCGTCCTGTTTGAATCGGTCTTTGAGGGGCTGATAGCCATTGACTCCCACTACCGAATTACCGCCATCAATCAAACCGCAAGGAGGCTATTAAACCTGAGCCAGCCGGAAACCATTCTGATTGGCAAAAGCATCAGCAGCGTGATCTCTCAGGAGACATTCTTCTATGACGCGCCGCAGACCAATAAAAAAGACGAAATCGTCACCTTTAACCAGATTAAAGTGATCGCCAGCCGCATGGCCGTCACGCTCAATAGCGAGCCTCAGGGCTGGGTCATTAGCTTTCGCAGTAAAGACGATATCAACACCCTGAGCCTGCAGCTCAGCCAGGTTCAGCAGTACGCGGATAATCTGCGGGCCGTGCAGCACGAGCATCGCAATCTGATCTCCACCATAGCCGGGCTGCTGTTTTTAAAACGCTATGACAACGCGCTGGATCTTATTCAGCAGCAATCTGAAAGCCACCAGAAGGTGCTCGATTTTATTGCCCGTAATTTTAAAGTGAATCACCTTGCCGGGCTGCTGATCGGCAAGTATTACCGCGCCAAAGAGCTCGGAATAGAGCTGGTATTCGATCCCGCCTGCCACGTTGAGAGCTTACCCTCGTCGCTTTCGCATAATGAGTGGATCTCGATCGTCGGTAATTTGCTGGACAATGCCTACAACGCCACCTTGCGCCAGCCGACAGGTTCAAGGCAGATCGAATGCCTGATCAACAGCGAGGGCGACGAAGCGATTGTCGAGATCGCCGACCAGGGCTGTGGAATTGACGAATCGCTGCGCGATCGTATTTTTGAACGCGGCGTCACCAGCAGCGGCAGCGGCGATCACGGCATTGGACTCTGGCTGGTTCGCAGTTACGTTGAGCAGGCCGGCGGTAATATCGTCGTCGATAACAACATTCCTTTTGGCACCATTTTTACCCTTTATATCCCCCTGACCAGAGATGAACATCATGGATAGCATTACAACTCTCATCGTTGAAGACGAACCTATGCTGGCGGAAATCCTGGTGGATACGATCAAGCAATTTCCCCAGTTCGAAGTCATTGGTATTGCCGATAAACTGGAAAGCGCGAAAAAGCTGCTTCGCCTCTATCAGCCCCAGCTCACTCTGCTGGATAACTTCTTGCCCGATGGTAAAGGGCTCGATTTGATCCGCCACGCCGTCAACACGCATTATCAAGGGCGCATCATTTTCATCACTGCCGATAACCATATGGATACCATCAGCGAAGCCCTGCGGATGGGCGTTTTTGATTACCTGATTAAACCGGTTCATTATCAGCGATTACAGCATACCCTTGAGCGTTTTGCCCGCTATCGCAGCTCTCTGCGCTCGAGCGAACAGGCAAGCCAAACCCATGTTGACGCCCTGTTCAATATCCAGGCAAAAGAGCATACGGAAGCCGCAGGCTCTCCGCTGCGCGGTATTGATGAGAGCACCTTTAACCGGGTATTACAGCTTTTCGCCGACCCGGAAACGGTCCATACCGCAGACACGCTCGCCCGTATTCTCGGCAGCAGTAAAACCACCGCCCGCCGATACCTTGAGCAGGGGGTTAAAAACGATTTTCTTGAAGCTGAAATCAGCTATGGCAAAGTCGGCAGACCGGAGCGGATTTATCACGGTAAACATCCTGCGCATATTTAAGTCCCAGGAGATGCCCTGTTCATCGCGCATCTCCTTTCATGCGCTTATTCCACGGTGTAGCTGACAATAATTTGGCCTTTTTTCATCTTCACCTGGTTAATGACGATTTTCCCCAGCTCGGACAGGCTGGCAACGTGCGTACCGCCGCAAGGATAGCTCTGCATATCGCCGAACCCAACCTGGCGCAGGCCATCGGCAAAAGCGACCTGAAGCGGTAAATTTTCTGCCTGCCAGGCGGCGACTTTTTCCAGCAGTGCGCTGGCTTCGGGCAGCCCACCGTTAGCCCCCACGGCAAAAATGATACGGCTTTCTCCCGGCCAGTGATGTCCTTTCATCGGCTGCCAGCCTGACTGCTCGCCGGCCTGGGCAAGCACGTGCCCGGCGGAGTGCAGGCGCGCGTGAAGCCGCCGGCTTTCGGCATCGATACGGATCGTGACCTCGCCTGGCGGCAGCGGCTGTGAAACGATATGCGCTACGCTATCGCCGCGCGAAACCACGCCTTCGACCGCCAGATCGGCAATCCAGCCGCGATCCGCCGGCTGCCCGCCACCCTGCGGGTGAAACAGCGTGCGGTCCAACTCAATGGCATAGCGGCCATCGGCTTCGCTCAGGCAGTTGACGACTCGCGCCAGGCATTCAGTGGCGTCGCTGGTGTAATAAAGGCGTTCAGTCATGGTTGTCCTCCTCTCTGTCAGGACAGTATATTGATATTACTGGTGGCGATAATCCCGCCTGACATCAATGCAATTTTGCTCTGGAAGCACGAATGAATCTGAGCCTACTGCCCGACCTCGCCCTGTTTGTGCAGATTGTCGAACAGGGCAGCTTTTCCGCCGTCGCGCGCCAGGCGGGCGCGACGCCTTCAGCTATCAGCCGCAGCGTTTCGCGCCTTGAACAGGAGATGGGCTGCAAGCTGCTGCACCGTACAACGCGCAAGCTACGCCTCAGCGAGCCCGGTAAGACGGTGTATGAACATGCGCTGGAGATGCTGGAGTCGGCGCGTCTGGCTATCGATTCCGCCAGCAGTACCCAGGCGGTGGCGCAGGGCAAGCTCACGCTAAGCGTGCCGAAAGCCGTGGGCCGGTTTGCCATTCACCCGCTCATGCTGGAATTTTTTACCCGCTATCCACAGGTCGACGTCTGTCTGCGGCTCGAGGATCGGGTTCTCGATTTTATTGATGACGGTATTGACCTGGCGCTGCGTATCACCCCTACTCCCTCACCGGGGCTACACGGTAAGCCTTTGATGACCATCAGCCACGTCATCTGCGCGACGCCCGGCTACCTGGAGCAATATGGAAAGCCGCGAACGCCGCAGGACCTGCGCGATCATAGCTGTATCAGCCTTGGCGAAACGCCCGCCGATGCGCGCTGGAAGTTCCGCCGAGGGGGGAAAACGGAGACGATCCAGACCCACGGCCGCTACGCCGCCAACCACACCGCCGTACGCCTCGATGCCGTGAAGCAGAATCTGGGGATCGGTAGCCTGCCGCTGTTTACCGCCCGTGAGGCGCTGGCGCGCGGCGAGATTGTGCAGGTTTTACCGGAGTGGGAGTTTATCAGCAGCTATTCCGGCCAGCTGTGGCTACTGTGGTCGGGCAATAAGCATATGCCCGCCAGAATGCGGGCGATGATTGATTATCTTAGCGAGAAGATGCAGCCGGCTTCAGGCAGCACAGCCATAGTGCGACGATCAAAAACCATGGAATAATAAGGCACAGGGCGAACCACCATCCTGAACGACCGATATCGTGCATCCTGCGGCAGCCAACGGCCAGCAGCGGGACAATCATCAGCAGTAACAGAATACCGCTGAGCGGCACAGCGAAAAAAATGAACACGCCGTACTCAGAGTTATGCTGCACCGCCAAAAACCAGGTCGCCAGCGGCAAGGCAAGAATCAACAGGTTGATGAGCAAAAAAGACCAAAACTCCTGCCTGCTGGCCACTCCGCTAAAATCGAGGCCCTTTTTCCATCCGTTAAAATACGCTTGTCCATTCGTCATTTTTCTCTCCCTGTTCATAGCCCAATCCAGTATTGGCTGCGTACCGGAGAGATTACGCCAGAATAACCCATCGTGCGATAGCGTAAAGCAGCAAGAATTTTGAACGTGAGTTATTTTATCTCGACTATAAATAAAACGGGGATGATATATCATCCCCGCTTATTCATCTTGACGATGAATATCATTTAATGTTGGTGGGTTGTTAAGTGTAATTTATTATAATTAATTAAGCTCCCCGCTTTAATAATCTCCCGCTCTGATGCGGTTAATCCCTCCATATAAAGCGAGATCTCTTTGACGGGATGCTGAGGGCTAATCACGAAGGCGGTAATCTGGCTCAGATCGCTTTCCAAAGCTGACTTGATTCCCGGGATATAGATAAAGTCGCCCACTTCAAACTCCGGCAGCGCCTCCATCTGCAGCGGCAGCATCCCCCAGTTGATAACGTTTGAACGATAGCGCTTGGTCGCATACTGCTGGGCAATATTCGCCAGGCCGCCAAGGACTCGCTGGCAGCTGGCAGCCTGCTCGCGCGCGGAGCCATCGCCGGGTTTAACCGCATACACCATACTGCCTATCTCCGTCTGCTCGAGGGTGACATTTTCCTGTCCCGGCAGTTGCCGGATCCGAGAAAAAACCGCCTCAAGCTCCGGCTCCAGACGGCAAGGGTTGTCGCCTGTCATCCGCAGTGTTTCCAGAGCGGCAATCTTCTTACTGCGGCCAACGTAGCCCGGATCGCGTCGTGAAAGGGTAAACTCGGCCAGCCCTAAAGGATTGGAGCGGAATGATGAGGTTTCTCCGGATGGAATTAGTTCATCGGTGGTGGTCACCGGATCCATTATCTTTGAGGTCACGTTTAACAGAATATTTTCCGTTAGCGCACTCATCTCCGGCCAGTCTTTAATATTCGGACCATAAATCAGCGATTGTTGCGTCGCCCCCTTAATAAAGCCTTGATAAACGCGATTTTTATAAGGCGAAGCATCAAATTCATACTGCGGAATGTTTTCCCAGCAATCGAGTTCGCAAGCCGATGTCAGCACGCCCCCATTGGCTGCCGTCGCCGCAATGGAGCGGGCATCCATCAGCGCGACAGCCGACATTTGCCCATTCCCCGGTTTTGATCCTTCCCGGTTTGGAAAATTACGCGTCGTGTGGCGAATGCTTAATCCGTTATGCATGGGCGTATCGCCTGCGCCAAAACAGGGTCCACAAAATGCGGTGCGCATAATCGCGCCGGCGCTCAACAGCGCGCTGGTCATGCCTTTTTTAGTCAGGTCCATCAATACCGGTTGGGAGGAGGGATATATCGACAGAGAGAAAGCGTTGTCACCACAGGAGTGGTTTTTTAAGGCATGCGCCGCTTCGACCACGTTAACATAGTTTCCGCCGGCGCAACCGGCGATGATCCCTTGCTGAATCCGCAGCTTACCATTTTCGATTTTATCCCGCAGGGTGAGCGCTGCGCGTCCCTGGGAAATTTTATCGGCCGCCGTTTCGACCTCATGCAAAATATCCTGCAAATTGTCATTAAGCGTATCAATTTCGTAGACGTTGGCGGGATGAAAGGGCAAGGCGATCATCGGCTTGATACTACTTAAGTCCACCTCTATGCAGCCATCATAGTATGCCATCTCTTTCGCTGAGAGCGGACAATAGTCCTGCTCCCTGCCATGAATACGTAAGTAGTGTTTGGTCTCTTCATCGGTTTGCCAGATAGACGATAGACACGTGGTCTCTGTTGTCATCACATCCACGCTATTTCTGAAGTCGGTAGACATCGTCGCCACGCCCGGGCCAACAAATTCCATAATTTTATTTTTCACGTAACCGCGCTCGAACACCGCGCCAATTATCGCCAGGGCAATATCCTGAGGGCCAACGCCGGGCGAAGGTTTACCCGTCAGATACACCGCAACCACCTCTGGATAATCAATATCCCAGGTCTCACCCAGCAGCTGTTTAACTAACTCTCCGCCCCCCTCGCCAACCGCCATCGTTCCCAGCGCGCCATACCGGGTATGACTGTCTGAGCCCAGTATCATTTTCCCGCCGCCGGCCATCATCTCACGCATATATTGATGAATAACGGAAATATGGGGCGGGACATAAATGCCGCCATATTTTTGCGCTGATGACAAACCAAATATATGGTCATCGCTATTGATCGTGCCGCCGACTGCGCAAAGCGAGTTATGACAATTCGTTAAAACATATGGTAATGGAAAACGCTCCATTCCTGATGCCTTAGCGGTCTGGATGATGCCCACAAAAGTAATATCGTGGGAAGCCATCGAATCAAACTTAATTTTTAACTTACGATCATTCCCTGACGTATTATGTGCGGAGAGAATCGACCACGAGATCGTTCTCTTGCGCGCCTCCTCCTTCTCCTCTACCGCGGCTGAGTGATTATCAGCACAAATAATACCATGCTGATGCGAGATATAGACTCCATGGTCATATAATTTAATCATGACATATATCCTTAGATGTAGAAAAAATCACGCCTGAACGATTAGCCCTACTTATTTTAAAAAATCGCTGACCGCAATTAATAAAATGGAAAGAAAATGGGCAGCAAGATAAAGCTCACAATTGCCGATATCAACATAAGCGGCAAGCCAACTTTTACATAGTCGACAAACTTATATCCGCCGGCGGAAAAAATCATCATATTGGCAGGCGTTCCCACTGGCGTCGCATAAGCGCATGAACAGCCGATAACAATCGCCATTAACACCGCCCGAGGATCGGCGCCCATCGAATGGGCAATAGACAGGCCAATCGGCATTAATAAAGCCGCCGTTGCCGTATTCGACATAAAATTGGTTAAAATACAGGAGATGATTAATACGGCGCTTAAAAGTAAGAAAGGCGAGGCCTGGTCCCCGAGCAAATCTATTATTGAGCGCGCCATGATCGCCCCAGCACCGGTGGTTTCCAGCGCCTTTGCTAATGCCAGAGTGCCGCCGAACAGGAAAATCGTTTGCGAGTCGATGGCCTGGTAGGCCTGTTTTTCAGTAATCACCCGGGTAATAACCAACGATAAAGCACCAATCGAACCAATAATCGCAATCGGTATACCAATGCTCTTTTCGAAGATCATGCCCAATACCGTCGCGATCAATACCGCCAGCGCAATCACCTGCTTGTACGTCGGGCAATCGACCGTCCTGATGCTTTCAACGCCGTGCTTCTGGAGCGTATTTTTGTCGGGTAATATCCGGTAGCCGATAGTCACAAAATAGAGAATACCGCAGGCTAACATGGGAATACCTAACTTAGCATATTCAAAAAAGCTAAAACTTTGGCCAACCTGTTCCAGCGCCGATTGCGCGATCAGGTTGCCGGGTGAACCGATCAGCGAAAGATTTCCGCCCAACGCAGAGGCACACGCCAGTGGCATAAGCAGTCGAGAGCGGGCGTACCCTGATTTTATCGCTGCGCCTATCACCACAGGAATTAAAACCGCCGCCGTGCCGGTATTGGACAATACTCCGGAAAGGATCCCACAGACTAACATAATGATGACAATGAGCTGCTTTTCGCTCCGCGCATAACGCGTCACAATACCGCCAATCTTATCCGTTACGCCGGTTTCAAATAAGGCTCCGCCAACCACAAACATTGCCACAAACAAAATGACATTTTGATTAATAAAACCGGAAAATGCCGTTTGCACATCAAAAACGCCGGTAACCACCAAGGTAATACAAACAATCATGGCCGTTACAGCCAAAGGGATTTTTTCCCACACAAACATTACTACAGAAAAAACCAATAGCGACAATGTAATCGTAACTGGAGACATAAATATATCACACCTCACCTTATCAAAGGCCATATAATCATATTTAAAATCAGGTAACTTCACCCACACTTAAACGCTCAAATAAAACAACAGAAAAGCTCCATGCCGCTCTGAATAATAAATCTTGCCCATGGGCATCCTGCGATGCCCAGGTAATCCATCATTTTCTCAAGAATAGTTTAAATTACCTTCCAGGCGATTAATATTTCCCACCACCATACCCCTAGCGTGATTTGCAGGAGGAAAGTAAGTAACGCTAATATTCCACCGATAATCCACCATGATTTAATATCATTATAGCCAACGCCAAAAATAACTGGCCCTGCAGCCCCGCCGTAGTGGGTTACCATGCCACCATAAGAGTTGCTGAAGAGTAAGGCCAGCGCGGTTAGCATGACCGGCGCGCCAGAAACATTCGCCAGCATGGCAAAGACCGGTACCATGGCGACAATATAAGCGCTACCCGACGCAAAGAAGTAACGAACTAAAATGCTTAAGGCAACAATAACGATGAAAGCAACATTACCATGACCGTTAAATGAAATATTATTTTTTAATAATTCAGCCAGCCATAAGAAAAAGCCAACTTTAGAGAGCAGGGAACTTAAACCAATAATACCACCGTACCATATGAGCGTATTCCACCCCCCCTTATTCTTAATCACGTCATCCCAGGTCACGATTTTCAATACCAGCATCAGCGCCATTACACAGATTGCAACAGTAGACTCATTGACCCCCAGGGCGCTGCTGAATACCCAACCGCCGAGCGCAAGAACAAAGAGGCAAGACAGCATCTTTTCCCGCACCGTCATGGGCCCCAAAGCGTCTATGCCTGTCTGAGCGATCTTTTTATTATCAACTCGCTTTAATTCTGGCGGATATAGCTTGTAGGTAATCAGCGGCGTCAGCAGCAACATAATGATGCCAGGTAGTCCAGCGGCCAGCGCCCATCCTCCCCAGCTCAATTTTATGTGGCAAATATCTTCGATCATTTTCAGCGCAAGGATATTCCCGGCCATAGCGGTGAAGAACATGTAGCTGGTCGTTTTAGTGACCATATAGATGTTCAGCATGAGGTAATGGCCCACGCGCTTCGCGCTCCTCTCCGGCTCTGACCCTAAGGCGACGGCGACACTATTGATTATGGGTAAGACGATGCCGCCGGCACGGGCCGTATTCGACGGCGTGGCGGGCGCCAGAATCAGGTCAAGAAAAGCGGTAACATAGCCCAGGCCCAACGTCGTACTACCAATTTTGCCGATCAGAATATACGCAATTCTTTTACCCAATCCGGTAATGACAAATGCCGCGCTCAGAGTAAATGCAGAAAACACCAACCAGGTGGTACCTGATGAATATCCGCTTAACACGCTGGCCGCTTTTATCGAACCGTCGCCTAAATTTCCCACGACCACCATTGATGCGGCTACCGCGATCAGGAGGACCACGGGCTCAGCAAAGGGTTTAATGACTAACCCGACGATCGCTGCCAGATAGATACCGGATAATACCCAGGCAAGTTTTGATAACCCTTCTGGCGCTGGGAATAAACTGATGAGTAACGGTATTGCTATTATAACAAGCAGCTTCCATAATTTATTCTTTTGCATTTCCATTCTTTCCCTGTAATCAATATTTAAGGATGCTGGTGAAACGTATTCACATCACTCCCCTCCCCGATTCCGGGTATTTTTATAGATACTAAGAGAGTGGGTATTTATTCGGGAATGTAAACCGTTCCTGAAAGGATCTTCCGCGCGGTGCGAATAACCGATGCGCGGATATTTTCTGGGCGTTCAGCAGTCTGACTTAAGTCGACTTCAATACCGCCGCTGGGATGTTCGACTTTAATGATTCCGTCGCCTGATAGATTCGTCAGTTCATTAGCAATGGTTTCCGGAATAATACATGCGCTTGCCAGACCGATAGCACCGGTAATCGCCAGCGATTTATGGCAATTATGCGGCATAAAATAGCGTACGTTTATACTTCCGCCACTTAGCGCAGGAGAAATCAGAACCGGTTTAGGGATAACCATATTAGTTACATCCCCAAACCCCATCGCCTTGCCAGCCTGGATACGAATAGATTCAAGCGATTTTAATAACGCGCTATCCCGATCTAATTCACTTGCAGATTCATATCCGGTTTTGCCCAGACTCTGAGCCGGGATCACCACCATGGGCATCGCCATATCAATACAGGTCACTCGCACATTATCGAATACGTCCATGCGATTACCTGTCGGAAAAAGGCGTCCGGATTTTGCCCCCGCCGCATTCAAAAAAGTCAATGCCACCGGCGCAGCGCGGCCCGGAACGCCATCGATTTGGCTATCCCCTTCATAGATAACCTTTCCTTCAGGTGTTTGAACGTCAGCATCAATAAAAGTATTGGTGTTCACGTTTCTTATACGCACTCGCGTAACCGGAGACGCCGCCTCAACTAACCCATGCTCAATCGCAAAGCCGCCTACCGCACACAGCATATTGCCGCAGTTTGGCGTCGTATCCACCCGCCGTTCATTGACGATGACCTGAACAAACAGATAATCGATATCCGCTTCTTCGCTAAGCGATTGACTGATAATCGCCACCTTACTGGTTTGTGGGCTCCCTCCGCCAATGCCGTCAATTTCCAGCTCATGACCCGAGCCCATGATCGCTAATAAGCAGTCATCACGTTGCTGAATATCCTTGGGTAAATCATCTGCTAATAAAAAGGCACCTTTCGATGTCCCGCCACGCATTAATACACAGGGAATGCTCTTCATAGCATGTTCCTTATTCGCTAAGAAATAGAAGAATGGTGTAAAACGGCTTCGTGAATTTAATTGGTTTTATGTTTTTTAAGATTTTTATTTACTTAATTAACGGCCAAAACAATCACCTCAGGCATTTTACAAATTCATTCTACTTGCAAGAATTCCACCGGTTGATAAAATTTTGCCATAAGAGTTATTCCTGCTGAGCATTAATTAAAAAATACTCCCGCTTAATAATGACTTGTCATCTACTTAGAGAAACGCTTATTAAACCCTACGGAGCAATAATGAAAAATGAACTATCCGGTATGAAAGCCTTTGTCACGGTTGCGGAGCTTGGCTCATTTAGTAAAGCAGCCGAGCAGCTCAATCTCACGCAACCCGCGCTGACCAAAAAAATAAAAAAAATAGAGGGTAATCTGAACATTGCGTTGTTCGAACGAACCACGCGAAAAATTGCGCTTACTCAGGCCGGAAAAATGCTTCTCCCAAAGGCCAAAGCGTTGATTGCCAGCCTTGATGCGGCAATATTTAACCTCAACGATTTAACGTCTCAAATACATGATACGGTGACGCTATCTTGCATTCCGACCGCCGTATTTTACTTTTTACCGCGTGCTATCGTGCAATTTAATCAAAGCTATCCCAACATCAAAGTACGAATTTATGAACAAGGTATAGAAACGTGCATGAACTCAGTACGCAAAGGCGATGTTGATTTTGGAATAAATATGAACTTCATCACATATCCAGACATCGATTTTATCCCTCTGGTGAATGAACCTTTCGTTCTGGCGTGTCGGCAAGACCATCCGCTGGCGGGGAGACAATTAGTCGAGTGGCGTGAACTGGTGAGCCAAACCTTAATCGGCGTCAGGAAATCAAGCGGCAACAGACAGTTAATCGAGAAATGCCTGGCGGATAAGCCCTGGCGACTGGATTGGTTTTATGAAGTCCGACACTTGTCGACCTCGCTCGGTCTTGTCGAAGCCGGGCTGGGCGTCTCAGCGCTCCCCTGTCTGGCGATGCCCCATAGCGGCAACAGCACCGTCGTGAGCGTTCCGCTTGTCGAGCCGGTGATCCGGCGCACGCTTGGTATGATCCGCGTAAAGAACCGGCCCCTTTCCGCGGCGGCAGAACGATTAGCGTCGCTACTACTGCTGATGTGGACCGATGAAGCGGGCACGTTATGGCGCAACGTCGTCGACCCCATTCAAAACACCTGAGCACCATGCCCGGCCGCTTTATTACCGGGCTAGGGCGCCAACGCAATCACCTCGGCCGCCCAGCGCTGAAATCCTTCGACATCCAGCCCCAGCGCCACCTGCGCATTTGCCGGTTGGCCAAGTTTACCTTCGATATCCACCACCGTGGTGCCTGAAGTCCATGTACCCTGGGTTTCTACCGCCACGAAGCACGGTGCAAGGGTAAAAAGCTGCGGGCGAACCAGCCACGCAATCGCGCACAGGTCATGCATACGCAGACCGCTGCTCATGCTGCCGCTACGGTAGTGGCTAAACAGCGCGTGCAGCATTTTCCCGGTCTGATTCAACGTCGGCAGAGTGGCGAGATAATCCGGCGCCAGCATCGCCTGATTAGTGACGTCCAGCCCGCACATGACGATATCCAACCCGCTGTTGAACACTTTAGCCGCCGCTTCCGGGTCGATGGCGATGTTAAATTCCGCGTTCGGCGTAAAATTGCCGCGCCCGGCGGAGCCGCCCATGATCACCAGGCGACGGATATTAAAGCGGCATTCTGGGTACTGGGTCAGCAGTAGCGCAATATTGGTTAGCGGGCCGATCGCCACCAGGGTCATCGGCTCCGGGGCGTGCATCAGCGCGTCGCGGATCGCCTGAAACGCCGGTTTCGCCAGCGGCTGGCGGTGATGTTCAACGAAATCGTAGCCTTCCATCCCGGACTCGCCGTGCACCGAGGCGGCGTCGCGCAGAGGGCGAACCAGCGGCATCGACGCGCCCTGGGCCAGGGGAACATCGGCGTTCCAGAAATGCAGAAGCTGAAGGGCGTTGCGGGTCGTTTTCTCCACCGACACGTTGCCCGCTACCGTGGTCATCAGCTGCAGATCAAGCTCGGGGGCGAATAGCGCGGCGGCAATCGCCGCGGCATCATCAATGCCGGGATCGGTATCCAGAATGATAGGTAAGCGCATCGTTTCTCCATAAAAAATGCCAGACGTTAAGTCTGGCATCTTCTCATACTGCAGCTGAAAAGAACTTACTCTACTTCACGGACATCTACGCGCAGCTCTTTCGGCACCTCGAAAACAATGTTCTCTTCGCGGCCTTCCAGCGGCACCGCATCGCCACCGCCCAGCTCCTGCAAACGCGAAATCACGTTCTGTACCAGGATATCCGGCGCCGATGCGCCCGCGGTCACGCCGACGCAGCCCGCTTCTTTCACCCAGGCTTCCTGGATATCGGTCGCGTCGTCAATCAGATAGGCCGCTTTTCCCATCCGCTGGGCCAGCTCGGCAAGGCGGTTTGAGTTCGAGGAGTTCTTCGACCCCACCACCAGCACCACATCGGCCTGCCCGGCCAGCGCGCGGACGGCTTCCTGACGGTTAGTCGTGGCGTAGCAGATATCATCTTTACGCGGCCCGACGATTTTCGGGAAACGCTCGCGCAGAGCGTCAATCACGTCGGAGGTATCGTCGACGGAGAGCGTCGTCTGGGTCATAAACGACAGTTTAGCGTCGTTTTTCACGTCCAGCGTCCAGACATCGTCCGGCGATTCCACCAGGTACATTCCCCCCAGCGGGTTGCTGTACTGGCCCATGGTGCCTTCGACTTCCGGGTGACCAGCGTGGCCAATCAAAATGGATTCTTCGCCGCGACGGCTGGCGCGGGCGACTTCCATATGCACTTTGGTGACCAGAGGACAGGTGGCGTCAAACACCGTCAGATCGCGGCTTTTCGCCTCGTTGCGAACGGCCTGAGAGACGCCGTGGGCGGAGAAGATCAGGATTGCGCCGTCCGGCACTTCGCTAATCTGCTCGATAAAAATCGCACCGCGTTGACGCAGGCTGTCGACAACATAACGGTTGTGCACGACTTCATGACGCACGTAGATCGGCGCGCCGTATAGCGTCAGCGCGTTTTCAACAATGCTGATAGCGCGGTCAACGCCTGCGCAGAAGCCGCGCGGGTTAGCCAACAGAATCTGCATCTTACCCCTCCAGCGCCGGATCGATCTCCAGCACGTCAACATCAAAATGAACGGTACGCCCAGCCAGCGGGTGGTTGAAATCAACGGTGATCGAATCGCCGTTCACTTCGCGGATCACGCCGGGCATTTCGCTGCCATCCATTGCTGTAAAGAGCATAATCGCGCCGACTTCCGGCTCGCCCGCGTCGATAAATTCCCGGCGCGAGAAGTATTGGATCAGGTCCGGGCTCGGTACGCCAAATGCAGCGTCCGGCTCCAGCGAAAAGGTGGTTTTATCCCCTTCTTTCAGCCCCAGCAGATGCTGTTCCAGGCCTTCAGAAAGCGAGGTATCGCCCAGGCGAAAGAGCGCGGGTTTACCGTTATTGCGGGTTGACTCTGCGGTGGAGCCGTCGTCGAGCTTTAAGGTGAAGTGCACCAGCACCGCACTGTTGCTCTGTACTGATTTAGACATGCAGGTTGCTCACTTGTTTTACCCGGCGGCGGTGGCGCCGCCGGGCGAGTTTTGTTACGCCTGTTTCTTCGCAGCCGCGTTCGGTAAGAAGCCTTCCAGCACGATCAGCGCCGCGCCGATACAGATAGCGGTATCGGCGAGGTTGAAGGTGGCGAAGTGCCAGTTCCCGACGTAGAAATCGATCATATCGACGACAAAACCATGCCACAGCCTGTCGAATAAATTCCCCAGCGCGCCGCCAATAATCAGCGCATAGGCAATGTTATTCAGCTTCTGCGTCGCCTTAGAACGATACATCAGCACCGCGAGGATCACGCAGATACCGATAGCGATACCGGCGAAGAACCAGCGCTGCCAGCCGCCGCTGTCGGCAAGGAAGCTAAAAGCCGCGCCATAGTTGCGCGCATAGTGCAGATTAAGCGATGGGAACAGCGATACCGTATCCCCCAGAGCAAAGTTCTGGAGGATCAGGAATTTACTGCCTAAATCGATAATCAGCACGGCTACGACGACCCACAGCCAGCGTAGCCCCGTTGAACAAATCGGTTTACTCATCAGGCAAACTTACGTTTTTCGCCGTCACCGGCGATGTTGCTGACACAGCGTCCGCAGATATCCGCGTGTTCCGCCACCTTGCCGATATCCGTGGTGTAATGCCAGCAGCGCGGGCACTTGTCACCTTCGGCTTTGCTCAGCACGACTTTCAGGCCTTTCAGCAGCTCACTCTGCCAGGCGTCGGCCGGAGCCTGCGCATAATCGGCAACTTTCGCCCCTGAGGTCAACAGGACAAATCGTAATTCATCGCCCAGCGCGTTCAGCTTCGCCGCCAGATCGGCATCGGCGTAGAGCGTCACTGCCGCCTCCAGCGAGCCGCCAACCTGCTTATCCGTACGCGCCTGCTCAATGACCTTATTGACTTCGCCACGCACCTTCAGCAGCGCGTCCCAGAAGCCGTCGTTCATCGCTTCGTCCGCGTCCAGGCCAAACAGGCCGGTATACCATTCGCCGGTAAAGACGTATTTCTCGCGGTCGCCCGGCAGGTAACCCCAGATTTCGTCAGCGGTAAAGGACATGATCGGCGCCATCCAGCGCACCAGCGCTTCGGCAATATGGTACAGCGCGGTCTGGCAGCTACGACGCGCGATGCTGTCCGCCTTGGTGGTGTACTGGCGATCTTTAATGATATCGAGCCAGAACGAACCCATTTCGATGGAGCAGAAGCGCATCAGGCGCTGCACCACTTCGTGGAAATCGTAAGATTCGTAGGCTTTGACGATATCGTCCTGCGCTGCTTGCGCACAGCCTACGGCCCAGCGGTCCAGCACGACCATCTCTTCCGGTTTCACCATGTCTTTTGCCGGGTCGAAGCCGTTGAGGTTCGCCAGCAGGAAGCGCGCGGTGTTACGGATACGACGATAGCTGTCGGCGGCGCGTTTGAGGATCTCGTCGGAGACGGCCATCTCGCCGGTGTAGTCGGTGGAAGCCACCCACAGGCGCAGAATATCCGCCCCCAGCTTGTTCATCACGTCCTGCGGAGAAACGGTGTTGCCGATGGATTTGGACATCTTGCGGCCCTGACCATCAACGGTAAAGCCGTGGGTCAGTACCTGGCGATAAGGCGCTTTGCCCTTCATCGCGGTAGAGATCATCAGGGATGACATGAACCAGCCGCGGTGCTGGTCGGAACCTTCCAGATACATATCGGCGGCGTGACCGGTAAATTCCGGACGCACGTCAACAACGGAGGAGTGGGTCGACCCGGAGTCAAACCACACGTCCAGCGTATCCGGCACCTTCTCGTAGCTATCCGCGTCGGCGCCGAGGATATCGCGGGAATCGAGATCCCACCACGCCTGGATGCCGTCGACTTCTACGCGTTTAGCGACTTCTTCCATCAGCTCCAGCGTACGCGGGTGCAGCTCTTGCGTCTCTTTATGCACGAACAGCGACATCGGTACGCCCCAGGTGCGCTGACGGGAGATACACCAGTCAGGACGGTTGGCGACCATCGATTCGATACGCGCCTGGCCCCAGTCCGGGATCCACTGCACGCCTTTGATTTCGGAAAGCGACTGCGCGCGCAGGCCTTTTTGATCCATGCTCACGAACCACTGCGGCGTGGCGCGGAAGATGATTGGCGTTTTGTGGCGCCAGCAGCACGGGTAGCTGTGCTGCATTTTTTCAACGTGCAGCAGCGCGCCTTTTTCTGACAACAGCGCAACGACAACCTCGTTGGCTTTGAAGACGTTTACGCCGTCCAGCGTCGGGTAAGTTCCCGGCAGATAGGCGCCGTCCGGGCCAACCGGGTTAGCGACTTCCAGACCATATTTTTGACCGATGACATAGTCATCCGGGCCGTGGCCTGGCGCGGTATGTACCGCACCGGTACCCGCGTCCAGCGTGACGTGATCGCCCAGGATCGCCGGGACGTCGAAATCGAGGAACGGATGCTTAAAGCGCATCAGCTCCAGCTCGGCACCGTTCACCACCGCCAGGATGGTGTAATCAGCAATGCTGGCGCGCTTCATCACGCTTTCGACCAGGTCTTTCGCCAGGATCAGCGCCTGACCGTCAACCTGCACCAGCGCATAGTCAAACGCCGGGGAGAGGGAGATGGCGCGGTTCGCCGGCAGGGTCCACGGGGTGGTGGTCCAGATAACCAGAGAAACCGGGCCGTTGACGTCCGCCACACCGAATTTTGCCAGCACCGCCGCTTTATCGGTCGCGTGGAACGCCACGTCGATGGACGGGGAGGTTTTGTCGTAATACTCAACTTCCGCTTCCGCCAGCGCTGAGCGGCAGTCTACACACCAGTGCACCGGCTTAGCGCCTTTGTGCAGGTGGCCGTTGCCGATGATTTTACCCAGCGCGCGGATGATGTTGGCTTCGGTTTTGAAATCCATGGTCAGGTACGGGTGCGACCAGTCGCCGAGCACGCCCAGACGGATAAAGTCTTTACGCTGTCCATCAACCTGGGTGGCGGCGTATTCGCGGCACTTGGCGCGGAACTCGGCAGCGGTGAATTTCTCGCCCGGCTTGCCGTACTCCTGCTCCACTTTCAGCTCGATCGGCAGACCATGACAGTCCCAGCCCGGTACGTACGGAGAGTCATAGCCCGCCAGCCCTTTGGACTTAACGATAATGTCTTTCAGAATCTTGTTAACCGAGTGACCAATATGAATGCTGCCATTCGCATAAGGAGGGCCATCATGCAGAATGAAGGTTTTTTTGCCTTTTTTGGCTGCACGAATGATGCCGTACAGGTCATCATCGGTCCAACGCGCCAGCATTCCCGGTTCACGCTTGGCGAGGTCGCCGCGCATCGGGAACCCTGTTTCCGGCAAATTCAGGGTCGATTTATAGTCACTCATCAGATTCTCGGTTCCGTATTTCGGTTTGATAAACACCGTCAGGGTTATGCCTGTCCGGTTAGCCCAAAGATGTCGCGGGCCGTTAACTCATCACGTGCGATTTGCGTTTTTAGTTCATCAAGCGACGCAAATCGCTGCTCGTTACGTATTTTTTTACGCAGTATTACATCTATATGGCGACCGTAGAGGTCCATTACAACATCCAGGAGATGAACTTCCAGCTGCTGACGCACGCCGGATACCGTTGGACGAGTACCAATGTTGGCGACCCCCATAAACGGTTTGTCGCCAAGCCCTGTCACTTCTACCGCATAGACCCCTTTTACCGGGGAAACCTGACGGCGCAGCGGTAAATTCGCCGTCGGGAAGCCTATTGTGCGCCCGAGCTCATCGCCGTGCACTACGCGCCCGGAGATGGTAAACGGATGCCCCAGCAGCGTCTCCGCGAGAGGCAGATCGTCGTCAGCCAGCGCCTGGCGCACCGCCGTGCTGCTGATGCGCACACCGCCTTCACAGAAGGTTTGGGTGCTGGTGACGTCAAAGCCATACTCCACGCCGGCTTTTTGTAATAACAAAAAATCCCCCTGGCGACCCGCGCCAAAGCGGAAATCATCGCCAACGGCGAGGAACTGGACACCCAGTTGGCGGACCAGCAGTTCGCTGATAAAGTCCTGGGCGGTCAATGCGGCAAAGCGCCGATCGAAGCGCACGCACAGGACGTAATCGACGCCGCTTTCGGCCAGATAGTTCAGCTTCTCACGCAGGCGCGTTAATCGCGCTGGCGCTTTATCGGCGGCAAAAAGCTCAAGCGGCTGCGGTTCAAAAATCATCACCACCACCGGTAAGCCACGCTGGCGGCCTTCTGCGCGCAAACGCTGCAATAATGCCTGGTGCCCGCGATGCACGCCGTCAAAATTTCCAATGGTCAGCACGCACCCGTGCGGGGCCTGACTGAGATTATGTATGCCGCGTATCAGCTTCATGTCTGGCTCAAAACAGTGAAAATCGTCCGAGTATACCTTGTACAACTGGCGACGTTAACCAGCGATTGCACCTCTTCACTGAAAGATCCCGGTAATTCATTCACTCAGCGCGAGATTGCGGGAAAATCTCTCCGGCGTCGTCGATTTTTATGGTCGAAAGGCTGTATTCGCCAGCAACAAGCTGGTAGAATCTTGCGCCATCACTACGTAATGAAGCGTTGTTAGTTTGAACGACGCTTATTTGCACAAATCCATTGACAAAAGAAGGCTAAACGGGCATTCTCCTCGGCCTTTGAATTGTCCATATAGAACACATTTGGGAGTTGGACCTTGGCTAATATCAAATCAGCTAAGAAGCGCGCCGTTCAGTCTGAAAAGGCCCGCAAGCACAACGCTAGCCGTCGCTCTATGATGCGTACTTTCATCAAGAAAGTATACGCAGCTATCGAAGCTGGCGACAAAGCTACTGCACTGAAAGCATTTAACGAAATGCAACCAATCGTGGACCGTCAGGCTGCTAAAGGTCTGATCCACAAAAACAAAGCTGCGCGTCATAAAGCAAACCTGACCGCTCAGATCAACAAACTGGCTTAATCGCCCGCGCGTTGTCGCTTTGAAAAAAACCCGCGAAAGCGGGTTTTTTTATGTCTGCCATTTATTACGCTGGAGCCTGAACCCGGCCTCGGCATTTTCCTCATGCAGCCCTATGCCTGAGGCGGCGTAAAAAGCGCCGAATAGTCACGGTTACAAATCCGCTGCACCGCCGGATGCTGGATCATTCGTTCCGCAAAGATGGCGTGATACTCCTCCATAACGTTGTCCATGCGCCCGATCTCAACTATCGATTCATCGCTATAAAAATCATGCGCATACAGCGTCGGCGCAACGAATATCGCATTGTGCGCCGCGCCGAAGGCCTTCATCAACGCCGCATCGTCGAACTCGCCCAGAATTTCCACCTGTAGCCCCTGCGAATTAAACCAGTTGAGCAGCTTGCGCCCTAGCATGGAACGACGGCCGGGGATCAGCAGCCGACGTTCTTCCAGACAGCCGGGGAACGGTCTTTCCGGCGGCGGATTCATGCACCAGAAGCTCACACTACACTCGCCAATTTTTACCGAAAATAGCCCTTCCTGCTGGGTGGAATCGATGGGACAGTCGGAGATGATCATATCGAGCTTATGCTGGCTTAGCTGCTCAAGCAGCATTTCATGGGTCGACTCGAAACAGCGTAAATGGATCTGTTCGTTATCGACGACGGCGGCATCCAGTACGCCGCTAACCAACCGTTTCGACAGCGCGTCCGCGACGCCAACATCAAACAGCAGATTCGACTCTTTACGATAGTTAACGATATCGAGCATTTCCTGGCTTAGCGTAAACATGCGATCCGCATAGCGGAATACCAGTTCACCTAATTCGCTAGGCTCCAGCCCTCTTCCTTTGCGCTTAAACAATTTCCCTTGCAGGCGTTCTTCCAGGGCCTTAATTTGCCCGGTAATGGTCTGCGGCGTCAGGAACAGCGCTTCAGCGGCACCGACAACGGAGCCTTCTTTGTAGACGTGCCAGAAGTAGTACAGGTGATTGTAGTTGATGTGCGACATGCTTCTCTCCCTGATAATGTCAGGAGAGCCGTAGCCGGCTCCCCGTGAGATGTTAAGCCGCGTAGCCCGAATCCGTTACGCGCTTACGCAATATGATGTATCCCGTGACGGCCGATAGTATCGATCCAATCAGGATGCCAAGCTTGGCCCAGTTGATCAATCCGGGGTCGACGCTGCCGAAGGCCAGGGTGGCAATAAAAATCGACATTGTGAAGCCAATCCCACACAGGATGCCCACCGCCATAATTTGCCTACAGGTGGTCCCTTCGGGTAACGAGGCCCATTTCAGCTTCAGCGCCAGCCAGCAGAATACGCTAATACCCAACGGCTTACCGATAAACAGCCCGGCAATGATACCCAACGGCAGCAGTGAGGTCAGCCCTTCTACCGTGACCCCTTGCAAAGAAACGCCCGCGTTAGCGAAGGCGAACAGCGGCAGGATCAGGAATGCCACCCACGGATGCAGCACGTGCTCAAGCTGCTTCGCCGGCGATTTACCGTTCTGCTCTTTTAGTGGGATCATAAAGCCGACAATAACCCCAGCCAGCGTGGCGTGCACCCCCGACTTAAGAACCGCGGTCCAGAGTATGGCGCCCACCAGGATATAGATCCCGGTACGCCGTACGCCGCACAGATTTAATGCCGTCAGCACAACAATGGCTCCAGCGGCGACAACCAATGACACGACAGAAAGGTCGTGTGTATAGAACAACGCAATAATAATAATTGCGCCCAGATCGTCAATAATGGCCAGCGCCATCAGGAAAATCTTCAGCGCAGCGGGAACCCTATTCCCCAGCAACGCCAGTACGCCCAGCGCGAAGGCAATATCGGTGGCTGCCGGAATCGCCCACCCTTCTCTGGCAATCGAATCCTGGCCGTTAAACGCCAGGTAGACCAGCGCCGGAACCACCATTCCGCCCAACGCTGCGACGACCGGAAATACCGCCTGGCGACGGCTGGCTAATGCTCCCTGATTCATTTCACGCTTCACTTCAAGGCCGATAAGCAGGAAAAATACCGCCATCAGCGCGTCGTTAATCCACAACAGCATGTTCTTGTTGATCTCAAGCGCGCCGACCTTCAGCTGAACCGGCGTCTCAAGAAAAGCGCGATACCAACCGCTAGTCAGGCCGACGTTGGCCATTAGCATAGCCAGCGCCGCGGCGATGATAAGAATGATGCCTCCGGAGGCATCACTAGTAAAAAAACGATGCAGATGTTTCACTTTTTATAATCTCTTTATGGGTAATACTTCGTAATTACTATCCTACTCCGCCTGAATCATCGTTAAAATTAGATTATACATGATAAATAGATCGGTTTTTACGAATCAAAAAAACCCGAGACATATCGGGCTTACCTGCTGTCATCGCGTCCTGGAAAAACTTAATTATGGATAGAGTTCCATTTTGTACACCCGGAAACTAATAAAGACCCCGGAAAATCCGGGGTCTGCTGATATTGACGTTAAAGAGATTAATACGCGCCGAGGTCGGTCCAGGTCTTACCCGCGCCGCAGTTCAGATCCGGCTGATTGCCCTGGGACCACCAGTTCACCTGGTAGTTGTGGCCTTTCCAGCTCACGATCTCGAAAGTGCCCCAGTTTGCGCCATAGACGGTATTCGCATCCCACAGCGGGTACGGCGTCGTGGAGTCATCAGGTTCCGGGGTTGGCTCAGGAGTCGGTTCCGGGGTTGGCTCAGGAGTCGGTTCCGGGGTCGGCTCAGGAGTCGGTTCCGGAGTCGGCTCAGGAGTCGGTTCCGGATCAACGCTGCTTGCCGCAGGTACGACCATCAGTACAAAGCGCTGCTGAGTGGACGGCTCATTGTGAACGTCACGGACAAACAGGGTGAACTGGAAGTCGGTGGCTACTGTCACTACAGGCGTCACAAACTCAATCACTTGTGCCGTTTTATCAGCGACGTCAATCGCTACCGGTACGCCCCAGCTGAAGCTCAGCGCATCATGGTCTTCATCCGTGGAGCCTGCGCCTGACAGCTGCACGCGGGAGCCGCCAACAACGAGCAGTTCAATCGCTGCTTTTGGCGCATGGTTGACCTTATCGCTATCGTCATCGTTATCAGCCGGATCGACGTTGATACCTTCAAAGTAGAACGGCTCCATATCGATGACTTCTTTACTCATCTGGTAACCCAGACCTTCACGCGCCGCATTTACTAGCACGCCGTTATCCTGGTCGATAGTCCAGGTAAACAGGCCGCCCAACCCCCGTTTCGCTGCATATTCCCCTTTAGCTTTCACGGTACGCGGCGTATCCAGCGACATGAACAGTTTTGACTGCGGGTTATAGAGATAATCAGCATTCGCGACTTTATCGGTATAGACGTTGAAGCCGTTGCGTCCTTTCTGATTTTCCAGATCCAGATAGTTATAAATGGTGTCGTACCATTCGGTGCAACCGGATTCAAACGAGCCGGTAGTGGTACCTTCGCCTGGTTTGTAGGTGCCTTTCAGCGGAGAGAAGCTCTCAATCTCGACGTTACGGCCGTTGCGGGTATAGCCAGCGTAGCCTACGTTGATGCGGTCAGCCGGGAAGCCTTCGCCGATCAGATAATCAACAACCGTTTCAACGCTCCACCCGCCCGCGGTCAGCGGAGAGAGGTTGGTGTGATGAGTCACCGTTTCCGCCCATGGGGTGCCGAAGAAGTCATAGGTCATCACATTGATGCCATATAGACCAGCTTCCAGCAGCGCTTTCACGTTGGAATAACCCAGCGTCTGAACGACGGCGGAGCTGGCGATAGAAATTTTAACGTCGCTGCGGCCAGCTGCATCCAGCTGTTTTTTCAGCTCTTTGATAAGCAGCGCATAGTTATCGCCATCTTCCGGACCGAATGGGTTGTTATTGCCCGCATTGTTCGGGTATTCCCAGTCAATATCCACTTCGCTGAACATCGGGAACTGTTTGAACAGTTTTACCACCCCAGCAGCAAACGTTTTACGCGCCGCATCGGTTTTCGCCATTTCATGGAAAGCGTTACTCATGGACCAGCCGCCGATGCTCATAGACAGCGCCAGCGTATGCCCCAGTTGTTTTGCTTTCGCCTGCAGATCGCGCAAACCGCCTAAAATACCGTGAGTAGTTTGTTCGGTGACGGTCATTGGGTCGACATCCCAGCCGCTGGTAGACTGGTTGCAGTTCACATAAGACTGGAAATCGCCCCACGGATCGAGGAAAGTCGGCTCATGAGTGGTTTTACCGGTCTGCGCCGCCGCGGTTTCGATGGTGTATTGCTTCTCACCTTTATCACCAACAATACCAATAAAGCCAAAAATAATTTTGTCGTAAGCCAGCGGATCAACGCTCGCCAGGTCGTAACCCCGACCGCGGTTATTCGGGGTGTCCTGTCCCTGGAGGCGACCATCATATTGTGACCAGTCTGTATAGTAACCAAACACTTTCGGTTTAGCGGCTTCGGCTTTATAGACGTTATATACCGGTTGCGCCACGCGGGCAGACGTATAGCTATACTTGCTGTCTTCAGTAGCAGGATAAAAACTATCTGCTGCATTACTGGTTTCAGTCAGAGTATCACCCTTAATTAATTTGCTGGTAGCCATGATATATTCCTTTTCAATGTAAATAAATTAGCAGTTCGTTCTGCGAGACAGATAATCCATTTTCATCGATGGCATAGCTAATCACTAAACCTCACATGAGAAATTGATTTTTAAATTATGCCTACCTGGTAACAATCACTCACATCAAAATAAACATATCGCGCATTAGGTTAAAAAAACATGAATATCTTAAACATACCATTTTTTCTTAAAGAATATTAAAAAGGCAGTTAAATAGAATTTAAAAATGCTTAAAAGCTGTGATGCAACCAATAAAGCTGCAAGGAAAAAGACGAATATTAAAAATGAAATATGGAATAAGAAAAAACTGATTATTAATATTCTAACCGCTCTCGCACACTCGGATAAAAGGACATGATTGTGAAAACATACATCATCAATGACGATTGCATTTTCAATGAACGGAAATATGAATTAAGAAATGTCTCTAACTCATTAGTCATCAGAATGACCGCAATGCGTGCCAGATGTTTAAGCTTCATTATTGAACATGCACAGGAGGAGGTAATAGGCAGACAGGAACTGACTACGGCGCTGTGGGGAAGCCGGGGAAATTATGTTAATGATGCCAACCTGACGCAGATCCTCTATCTCATTCGCAAAGACCTCAAAACTTTCGGTATCAATGATCTGTTGATTACCATCCCTCGCAAGGGCATCCAGGTTAACGATCAAATCTCCATTGCAGCGGCAGATTCAGAGACCAGCACAAAACCAGCATTGACCATCATGCTCTTTTGCAAAAAAATCCTGGCCCTCTTGTTCCCTCGCGGACAAAAACGCCCCTTTTTCTGACTTATTAAGGAGATACAGATGAACCCTATTCTTGACGGCATTCTCAACCTCGAGGGTGACTACGTTAATCATCCAAAAGACCTTGGCGGGGAAACCCACTGGGGGATCACTGAAGCGGCCGCCCGCGCAAACGATTACGTAGGCGATATGAAAGAGCTAACGCGAGTTGAGGCGTATGGCATTCTTGAAAATATGTACTGGATCAAACCCGGATTTGAGAAAATTTCCCGGATCTCATGGGCCGTGTCGTTTGAATTATGCGATGCCGCGGTAAATATCGGCCCGCATTTTCCCTGCACCTGGCTACAGCGCTGGCTGAACGCATTAAACCGAGAACAGCGTTTTTATCAGGATATTAAAGCCGATGGGATTATTGGGAAAAGGACCCTGGAGATGCTGAGCACTTTCCTCGATATACGAGGCAAAGAGGGTGAAGAGGTTCTTCTGAAGGCCCTTAACTGTAGCCAGGGCGCTTATTATCTCAGTATTACGGAGAGCCGACCTGCAAATGAAGAGTTTATCTATGGCTGGCTAAAAAATCGAGTTACATAACTTCGTCCTACTGGCAGCTAACAAAACGTTGCAGCCACCAGTAAACGAACAAGGCTCATATGAGCCTTGTTCATTTGTACGATATTATTTAAATAAATCATTACTATTTAATATCTGCCGGACTTTTGTCCCCACGATTTTTAATATAGGTACAGCGAATACCCCTCCGATACCGGAAAAAAGTAAAATCATATTAAGGCTTAAGCCTTTTTCAATGGCGACAGCGCTAACCAGAAAGCTGGTAAAACAGGAAATAACAATTTGCGCCAGGCAACTGATAATACCTTTGTGCAAATGGTTGGCTTTACGGGCATTTGATTTCATCAAATAGCTGACGAAACCACCCCATGCACCGGTTGCGATGACGGTAAAAAGAATTTCCATTTCAAGCAGCATCGCCTTCGGCGTTTCAATCTGAGCGGGAACTGACATATACGACTCCTTATGATTATGACACACTCTGAATCTACCTCTGTTTAAACAAAGTACAGAATCAAAAATAATCATTAAGCGTCCTTTGACGGCCACTACTGCCCTTTTCAACGGCGAAATGCCGAGAGCGTATGCAGCATTGTCACCACTTCTTCAATATTCTGACTCTTACGATTCTTTTTATGCCAGTAAGCATAGATATTAATGGGTTTAAACGTCATCTCGCCAGGCGGTTGGATAATATTAATATTATAATTGCGGTTATTTTTATAAAATATTGCAAGCTTAACTGGCATTAACGCTATCAGCGAGGTGCGCTCCACAATACTGATGATACCGGTGATCGAATCACTCTTATACCCTTTCAGCCTGTGGCCCTGATAAGCGATCTCGCTGTCATATAAGTTTTCGTCATTAATCATCATTGGGGAGAATAAGCTGGTTTGATAGACGGCATGACGGGAAGAAAAAAAATTATGCAAGGATAGCTGTGACAGTTCGCTCAACAAACTATCTTCACTACAGATACAACAAAAATCTTTAAAGCTATCAATAAAGCGACTCTCAAACGCCTCATTGTTGATCGCTTCAGTACTTATCGCGAGATCGCAATCGCCGGAGATGAGTAAGCTTTTCATCTCCTCATTATCTCTGTTTCGGTTAGAAAAATGCCCGAACAGATAGCGATCGAATACTTTTTCATCGTAAAGCTGTGAAAGATAATAGTTTTCGGTAATGTCACCGCCAAGAATAGTGATTCGGTTCTCCTCCTGATGCTTACGCTCTGGGGTTAATGCCATCCTGACGAGGTCGATGACCTGACGAAAACTCTGGTGCACTTCCAGCGCTTTCACCGTCGGGATCAGCCCGTTTTTGCCCCTGACAAAAAGTTCCTCATTATAAAAAAGCTGCAGTCTGGTTAGCGCAATGGAAACAGCCGCCGGTGTTACGGATAATCTTTTTGATGCTTTTGTCACATTTCCTGCCGATATAACGGCATCCAGTACTTTCACCAGATTATAATCAAAATCTTTTTTAAGATTTCTTGCGTTCACGTGCCACCACCCTGGAATAAATAAATACAATATAAATAATTATTTAAGCCATGCATATCATATTCATTCAAAATGTACATTATTAGTATCAAAAAAAATCATATGTAAAAATGATATTTTTGCGCACTGCACTGCTCATTTTTCATACATCTTTAGATGGGTATTTATGCAGGCACAATAAAATTAACTATGTTTCAGACAAATAATATTACCATAATAAACAAATAATAATATTATTACCGCAAAGGTGAATATTTATTACAGAGGAGACACTTTTTTATTGCCAATGCGCAAGATATAAAAAAACCCGAAATAAATTTCGGGTTTTTTTATATAAAGTGATGATTAACGCGTCAAATCATCGAAAAATTTCTTCACACCATCGAAGAAACTTTTGGAGCGTGGACTATTCTTCTCACCCGTCGGCCCACCAAAGCTTTCCTGAAGATCTTTCAGCAGCTGCTTTTGTTTATCGTTAAGACCAACCGGTGTTTCGACGACCACGCGGCACAGCAGATCGCCCTGCGCACCACCGCGCACGGACTTCACGCCTTTGCCACGCATCCGGAACAGCTTCCCTGTCTGCGTCTCGCCAGGCACCTTAAGGTTCACACGACCGTCCAGCGTCGGGACCTCAATCTCGCCGCCAAGGGCGGCCATAGTAAAGTTAATCGGTACTTCACAGTACAGGTTGTTGCCTTCACGCTCGAAAATGGCGTGCTGCTTAACCTGAACCTGAACATACAGATCGCCTGCTGGCGCGCCATGCTCGCCGGCTTCACCTTCTCCAGCCAGACGAATACGGTCACCGGTATCGACGCCCGCCGGAATCTTAACCGACAGCGTTTTGGTTTTCTCTACGCGACCATGACCATGACATTTATTACATGGATCTTTGATCAGCGTACCGCGCCCCTGACAATGCGGACAGGTCTGCTGCACGGCGAAGAAGCCCTGGCGCATCTGTACCTGACCCGCACCGTGGCAGGTAGGACAAGTCTGCGGCTGACTCCCCGCTTTGGCGCCGCTGCCGTGACAAACGTCGCACTCTTCGAGCGTTGGGATACGGATCTCTTTGGTGACTCCGCGAACCGCCTCTTCTAAGGTCAGTTCCATGTTGTAGCGCAGGTCTGCCCCGCGCGCTGCGCGCTGGCGACCACGACCGCCGCCAAAGATATCGCCGAAAACATCGCCAAAGATATCGCTGAAATCCGCGCCGCCGCCAAAACCGCCGCCGCCGCCCATGCCGCCTTGCTCAAATGCGGCGTGGCCGTACTGATCGTAGGCGGCGCGCTTCTGGGCATCGGTCAGGACTTCATACGCTTCTTTGATTTCTTTGAATTTAGCTTCAGCCTCTTTATCACCCTGGTTACGGTCCGGGTGATACTTCATGGCCAGGCGCTTATACGCCTTTTTGATTTCACGCTCTTCCGCCGATCTGGAAACGCCTAAAATCTCGTAATAGTCTTGCTTTGCCATTGGTGTTTTTCAGCCCCTTAACATGCGTGCACGGGCGGAGAGGAAACCTCTTCGCCCGTGCCAGTGTTTTACCCGTTCAAAGGGCGATTATTTTTTGTCTTTCACTTCTTCGAACTCAGCGTCAACAACATCGTCGTCCTTCGCGTTGCTCTCGGAAGCGTCAGCGCCGCCAGCCTGCTGCTGGGCGTGTTGCTGCTGCGCGATTTCCATTAGCTTCTGGGAAGCCTGAGCCAGCGCCTGCATTTTCGCTTCAATATCGGCTTTATCTTCACCTTTCAGCGAAGTTTCCAGCGCGGTCAACGCAGACTCGATAGCGGTTTTATCGTCAGCCGGCAGCTTGTCGCCTGCTTCTTCAACCTGCTTACGCGTGCTGTGCAGCAGGTGGTCACCCTGGTTGCGGGTCTGCACCAGTTCTTCGAACTTACGGTCAGCTTCTGCGTTCGCTTCAGCATCGCGAACCATTTTCTGAATCTCTTCTTCATTCAGACCAGAAGAGGCTTTGATGGTGATCTTCTGCTCTTTACCGCTGTTTTTGTCTTTCGCGGAAACGTGCAGGATACCGTCAGCATCGATATCGAAGGTCACTTCGATCTGCGGCATACCGCGCGGTGCCGGGTTGATACCATCCAGGTTAAACTGACCCAGTGATTTGTTATCAGAGGCGCGTTTACGCTCACCCTGAATAACATGGATGGTTACCGCGGACTGGTTATCTTCGGCGGTAGAGAACACCTGGCTGTGCTTGGTCGGGATCGTGGTGTTCTTATTGATCAACGCAGTCATCACGCCGCCCATGGTTTCGATACCCAGAGACAGTGGGGTAACGTCCAGCAGCAGTACGTCTTTCACTTCGCCGGTCAGAACACCGCCCTGTACGGCTGCGCCAATGGCAACGGCTTCGTCCGGGTTAACGTCTTTACGCGGTTCTTTACCGAAGAACTCAGCGACTTTTTTCTGCACCATAGGCATACGAGTCTGACCACCGACCAGGATAACGTCCTGGATATCGGATACGGACAGGCCAGCATCCTGCAGAGCAACTTTCAGCGGCTCGATAGAACGGTTAACCAGATCTTCAACCAGGCTTTCCAGTTTCGCACGGGTCACTTTGATGTTCATGTGTTTAGGACCGGTGGCATCTGCGGTGATATACGGCAGGTTCACGTCGGTCTGCTGAGCGGAAGACAGCTCAATTTTGGCTTTTTCAGCGGCTTCTTTCAGGCGCTGCATAGCCAGCGGGTCGTTACGCAGGTCAATGCCCTGATCTTTCTTAAACTCGTCAACGAGGTAGTTGATCAGACGAGTATCGAAGTCTTCACCGCCCAGGTGGGTATCACCGTTGGTCGCCAGAACTTCAAAGGTTTTTTCGCCGTCAACTTCGTCGATTTCGATAATGGAGATATCGAAGGTACCACCACCGAGGTCGTATACCGCGATGGTGCGGTTGCCGACTTCTTTATCCAGACCGTAAGCCAGCGCGGCGGCGGTCGGTTCGTTGATGATACGTTTGACTTCCAGACCTGCGATACGGCCGGCGTCTTTAGTAGCCTGACGCTGAGCATCGTTAAAATAAGCAGGTACGGTGATAACCGCTTCAGTTACCGGCTCACCCAGGTAATCTTCAGCCGTTTTCTTCATTTTCTTCAGCACTTCAGCAGAGATCTGCGGCGGTGCGGTTTTGGTGCCCTTCACATCAAGCCATGCGTCGCCATTGTCTGCGGCAACGATTTTGTACGGCATGATAGAAACGTCACGCTGGACTTCTTCGTCCTGGAAGCGGCGGCCAATCAGGCGTTTAATCGCAAACAGGGTGTTTTGCGGGTTTGTCACTGCCTGACGTTTAGCCGGCTGACCAACCAGAGTTTCACCATCCTGGGTATAGGCAATGATAGAAGGCGTGGTGCGATCGCCTTCGGCGTTCTCCAGCACGCGTGCAGTAGTGCCATCCATAATCGCTACACAAGAGTTGGTAGTACCCAGGTCGATACCAATAATTTTACCCATCTAAACGTCTCCACTAAAAATTCAGTCAACATGTGGTTGTGAACCTGTAATAAGGGCGAAACGTGCGGTTTCAACTGCCCAGACATCATTTTTTTTCAGGTTCATTCACTGCGGTTGACTACAAGATGGGGTCACCCGCCACTTCATCAAGGGGCAAGACAAAAATTTTTTGTCTTGCCCCTGCCGTCGCGGGGGGCTGGGCATCAGAAGAAGGCCGAAAAGCGGGTTTAAAAACGCACAACACATAATAAATAATAATAATTAAATTAAAACTCATTCATATAATAATTGACATAATCCGCAATGATTACGAGCTAAAGACAATAAAGTTCTGGTGATAAAATATTTTCCACTGATAACAGAACAAATAATAAGGAAATCCTCATGAAATCACTCATTCATATACCAGTAGGATTATTGTTTAGCGCTGCGTTAATAACATCCGCATCCGCTAACGATCATAAAATCTTAGGCGTTGTCGCCATGCCGCGAAATGAGACTAACGATCTCACCCTGAAGCTGCCGGTTTGCCGGGTGATTAAGCGTATCCAGCTCACCGCCGATCGCGGCGATATCCAGCTTTCCGGCGCGACGCTGTACTTTAAAGCCAGCAATAGCGCCAGTCAGAACATCAGCGTGCCGTCAACCATCCAAGAAGGGGCAACCACCGACTGGATTAACATTAATAGCGATAACGATAACAAGCGCTGCGTTAAAAAAATCGCTTTTTCCGGCCACACCATTAACTCTTCTGACATGGCTTCGCTAAAAATCATTGGCGACGATTAATATCACTGTTCACATTATCTGAGATTTATGAAAATTAATTATCTGGATGATGAAGACCTCTCTTTTCTTCATCGCTGCAGCGAAGAGCATCTGGAAACATTCACCCGAATTCTGACCCACAATGAGAATGGTAAGCCGCGCCTTTCAAGCTCGCTATTGCGTAATGAAAATTTTCAGGCGATGGCCGGGCACCCTGAACGCTATCGTCGCAACTGGCAGCTTATTGCCGGCGAGCTCCAGCACTTTGGCGGCGACAGCATCGCCAACACGCTGCGTCGTCACGGAAAGTTCTACCGGGAAATTTTGCTGGACGTCTGCAAGAGGCTAAAAATCAAAGTAGAGAAACAGATGTCTACGCCGGAAATCGAGCAGCATCTTCTGGAGCACTTTCTGGAACATAGCTGGAAGAAGATGGACGATCGGCAGAAGGCTGACTTTTTCATTGCCGTTGAGTGTCGGGTCAACGAGCATAAAGAGATACTTCCCTATCTGCTACAGACGAATAAGCTGGCGCAGGGCGTCTCGCATCTTCTCGAAGCCCGTCTGACGAAGATCCTCCGCACCCACGCTGCCGTTAGCGTAATCGGCCACGGTTTGGTGCGCGGTGCCGGACTTGGCGGCCCTCTCGGCGCCGCGTTTAATGGCGTCAAAGCCGTGAGCGGCAGCGCTTATCGCGTAACCATTCCGGCCGTACTGCATATTGCCTGTTTGAGGCAAATGACCAGACTTCATCAGGTGAAAAATGAAATTGGTGAAAAATACCCCGCCAGATCATAGACAGTAACGCAGCGCCTAATTATTATGCCGCGCCCCGCCGCTGAGTGGCGGGGAATGCTTCCCTTTCTAATCATTATTTTGAGGAATTATGGGCAACACTAAGTTGGCTAATCCGGCACCGCTGGGCCTTATGGGCTTCGGCATGACCACTATTCTGCTTAACCTGGCAAATAGCGGCCTGTTCGCGTTTGATGTAGCTATCCTGGCGATGGGCATTTTTTACGGCGGCATTGCGCAGATTTTTGCCGGCCTGTTGGAATTTAAAAAAGGCAACACTTTTGGTTTAACCGCATTCACGTCTTACGGCGCTTTTTGGCTGACGCTGGTTGCCATTCTTTTGATGCCGAAAATGGGGCTTGCAGAAGCGCCTAACGCGCATTTCCTTGGAATGTACCTAGGATTGTGGGGCGTTTTTACCTTGTTTATGTTCTTTGGCACCCTGAAAGCCGCGCGTATGCTGCAGTTTGTATTTCTCAGTCTGACCGTGCTGTTCGCGCTGCTGGCGATTGGCCACCTGGCTGATAACGAAGGCATTGTAAAGATTGCAGGCTGGGTCGGTCTGGTCTGCGGCGGCAGCGCCATCTATCTGGCGATGGGTGAAGTGCTGAACGAGCAGTTTGGCCGCACCGTTCTGCCAATTGGCGAAAAGCATTAATTAACTTCGCCGCCCGTCCGCGAGCGGCGAAGTAAGCCCTATCGATTTACGGCAGGCGCTGCAGTTCAGCTTTCGGCGCAGCGACCTGCTCATCCAGTCCCTGGCGTAGCCAAATCCCCAGCCCCAACCCCATAAACGACAGCGCCAGCACGTACCACGCGGGCGCCATCGGCGAAACGCCCATCAGCATGGTCACCGCAATCGGCGTCAGGCCGCCAAAGATGGCGTAAGAGACGTTATAAGAGAATGAAATACCGGTAAAACGGACTTCAGCCGGGAACGCGCGTACCATCACATACGGAACCGCCCCTACCACGCCGACGCACAGGCCCACCGTACCGTAGAGCAGAAACAGACGCTGCGGGCTAGCGCCGGAAAGATGGTAGAAAGCCCAGCTTGCCGCCGCGAGGAATACGCTGCCGACAATAAACGTGCGGCTGGCGCCAAAACGGTCGGCGGCCAGGCCTGCCAGCAGGCAGCCAATGCACAGCATGATGGTGGCTATGCTGTTCGCCTGCAGGGTAATGGCGGGGGCAAAGCCGTAGTGTTTTTGCAGCCAGACCGGCGACATCAGGATCACCACCACCACGCCAGCGGATAAAAGCCAGGTTAGCAGCATTGAGACCGCCACCGCTTTCTGATGCTTCAGCGCGACGGCCTTAACCGGCAGCTCCTGCGCTAACGCCTTGCGCTGCTGCATTTCGAGGAAAACAGGCGTCTCCTGGAGCCAACGGCGCAGATACATGGCAACGAGCCCAAACGCGCCGCCCAGCAGGAATGGAATACGCCAGCCGCCATCATGGATACCCTGCGGCGTTAGGTTGGTATTAATCAGCGTCGCCACCACCGATCCCAGCAGGATCCCAACCGTCAGGCCGGCAGTCAGCGTCCCGCAGGCGATACCGATTCTTTTTTCCGGCACATGCTCAGCCACAAAAACCCAGGCGCCGGGGACTTCACCGCCAATCGCCGCCCCCTGAAGAATACGCATAAATAGCAGCAAAAGCGGCGCCACGATGCCCACCGACGCGTAGGTGGGCAGCAGGCCAATCGCCAACGTAGGCAGCGCCATCAGTAAAATGCTCAAGGTAAACATTTTCTTACGCCCGACCAGATCGCCAAAGTGGGCCATAATGATGCCGCCAAGAGGACGCGCTAAATAGCCCGCCGCAAATATGCCGAAGGTCTGCACCTGGCGCAGCCACTCCGGGATATCCGCCGGGAAAAATAGCTCGCCGACAACGACGGCGAAGAAGACAAAGATGATGAAATCATAAAACTCCAGCGCGCCGCCAAGGGCGGCCAGCGTCAGTGTTTTATAATCCTGTCGGTTCAGAGGTCGGGTATAGTGTGGCATAACGGGCAATCATCCAGAGGTATGAAGATGTTCTACGCAATGTGTAAAGTTAAAAACACTATATCGTAAATAAAACAACACACCACTGGAGATGCAGGTTATATCAGGAATGTGGGAAATTCAGGATAATGTTTCACGCCTGGCGCTTTTAGGGCGAAAAGCTGCTACTACATCGCAGTTCGTTTCGACATAGGGCCCCTCAAGCAACTGTACACAATACGGTACACTTGCAAATACCCCGTGCACCAGCACGTTGCCTTCCGCATCTTTCACGCCTTCCAGCGTTTCCTCGATAGCTTTTGGCTGCCCGGGCAGATTAAGGATTAGCGCCTGCTTGCGGATGACGCCAACCTGACGAGAAAGAATGGCCGTTGGTACGAAGTGAAGGCTAACCTGGCGCATTTGCTCGCCAAAGCCGGGCATAACCCGATCGGCAATCGCCAACGTCGCATCTGGAGTGACGTCACGACGGGCCGGGCCCGTGCCGCCGGTAGTCAACACCAAATGGCAGCCCATTTCATCAACCAGTTCGCACAGCGTTTGCTCAATAATAACCTGTTCATCCGGGATCAAGCGGGTCTGCAATTCGAAAGGCGTGGAGAGCGCACGGGCCAGCCACGCTTCAAGCGCGGGGATGCCTTTATCCTGATAGACGCCGCTGGAGGCGCGATCGGAAATGGAAACTAAGCCGATTCGTAAGGTGTTCATGATTATTCCGTTCAAACAGTATTAATAAACAGAATAATACACCGAGGGGAGCAAGGCAGACAGTTTAATGTGGCCGACGGGCGTCGGCCACATGCGGAATTACAGCAGATCGCCGATCATTTTTTCCAGTTTTTCCTGGTCGATCGCAAACTTGCGGATACCTTCCGCCAGTTTGTCTACCGCCATCGGATCCTGGTTGTGCTGCCACAGGAACTCGGATTCGGTGATACGAGCCGGACGCGCTTTAACTTCGCCGCTAAAGGCCAGTTTACGCTCGATAGCGCCTTCGCTTTCCGCCAGCTCTTTCAGCAGGGCCGGAGCGATAGTCAGGCGGTCACAGCCAGCCAGCTCCAGGATCTCGCCGAGGTTACGGAAGCTTGCGCCCATAACCACCGTCTCGTAGCCGTGCTGTTTGTAGTATTCGTAGATTTCGCTTACCGAAACCACGCCCGGATCTTCTGCCGGCGCGTACTCTTTCTTATCGGTATTGGCTTTGTACCAGTCGAGGATACGGCCAACGAACGGAGAAATCAGGAATACGCCCGCTTCGGCACAGGCACGTGCCTGAGCGAAGGAGAACAGCAGCGTCAGGTTGCAGTTGATGCCTTCTTTTTCCAGCTGCTCAGCGGCGCGGATGCCCTGCCAGGTCGAAGCCAGTTTGATCAGAATGCGATCGTTGCCGATGCCGGCATCGTTGTACAGCTTGATAAGGCGCTTAGCTTTGGCGATAGATGCCTCGGTGTCATAGGACAGGCGAGCATCGACTTCGGTGGAAATACGGCCAGGGATCAGCTTAAGGATTTCAAGACCAATGTTCACCGCCAGCTTATCGGAAGCATCGATAATCTGCTGCGCGCGGTCGCTGCTCTGGCCGCGAGCCCAGGCAACAGCGTCATCGATCAGCTTACGGTACTCAGGGATCTGAGCCGCGCCGAGAATCAAAGAAGGGTTAGTCGTGGCGTCCTGAGGCTGATACAGCTTCATTGCCGCGATATCTCCGGTATCAGCTACGACAGTGGTGTACTGACGCAGAGAGGTCAATTTATCCGTCATGATAGTGTTTCTCTTAAACAGCAGTTAAGGGGATGTAACCGGTCTGCCAAGATGATAACACGCTGCCGGGGCAGCGCAACCGCCTACAATGCATGAGCGCAGAGTGTGATAAACTGGGCCAATTAATTACCTGAACACTAAAGGATTGTCACTGGATTGGTAGCGCTTACACTTGCGCACCGATATGGGCAAGAGGATGCTTGATGCCTGATTTTCTGTCGTTTATCAATGAAATACTCTGGGGCTCGGTAATGATTTATCTGTTACTGGGCGCCGGCGTCTGGTTTACCTGGCGAACAAAATTCATTCAGTTCCGTTATATCCGCCAGTTCAGCAAAAGTCTGAAAAAGAGCCTTCAGCCGCAGCCCGGCGGCTTAACGTCTTTTCAGGCGCTGTGTATGAGCCTGGCGGCGCGCGTGGGCAGCGGCAATATGGCAGGCGTTGCGCTGGCCATTGCCGCAGGCGGCCCCGGCGCCGTATTTTGGATGTGGATCTCGGCGCTGCTCGGTATGGCCAGCAGCTTCGCCGAATGCTCTCTCGCCCAGCTTTATAAAGAGCGCGACTCCCGCGGGCAGTTTCGCGGCGGCCCCGCCTGGTATATGGCCCGGGGACTAGGTATGCGCTGGATGGGCGTGCTGTTTTCCATTTTTCTACTGCTGGCTTACGGGGTCATCTTTAATACCGTACAGGCCAACTCCGTTGCCCATGCCATGGCGTATGCGTTTCATTTACCTGAGGCGATTACCGGCGGCGTCCTGGCGGTTCTGACCCTGCTGATCATCATTCGCGGTATTCGCGGCGTAGCGCGAATGATGCAGTGGCTCGTGCCAGTGATGGCCCTGCTATGGGTGGCGACCAGTCTGGTCATTGGTCTGTGGCATATCACCTCCCTGCCAACGATTTTTGAAACTATCTTCCGCTGCGCTTTCGGCTGGCAAGAGGCCGCTGCGGGCGCAGTCGGCTATACCATCAGCCAGGCGCTAACCAGCGGCTTTCAGCGCGGGATGTT
This sequence comes from Klebsiella sp. BDA134-6, assembly GCF_015601345.1. Classification (NCBI taxonomy): domain Bacteria; kingdom Pseudomonadati; phylum Pseudomonadota; class Gammaproteobacteria; order Enterobacterales; family Enterobacteriaceae; genus Klebsiella; species Klebsiella sp. BDA134-6. Next base: position 841,689 of record NZ_CP064784.1, on the reverse strand, counting down.
TTCCAATGAAGCGGGGATGGGGTCAACGCCTAATTCCGCCGCCGCCGCTGCCTCCTGGCCCCCTCACCCAGCGGCGCAGGGGATCGTACAGATGATTGGCGTTTTCATTGACACCATCGTGATCTGTACCGCCAGCGCCGTGATCATCATGCTGGCGCCGCGAGACGGCAATGCAGAAGCGGTGAACGGCATTCAGGCTATTCAGCACTCGATGAACAACCTCATCGGCGACTGGGGTTCCAGCTTTGTCGCTATCATGGTGCTACTGTTTGCCTTCAGCTCGATCGTCGCAAACTATATCTATGCCGAAAATAATCTCATTTTTCTCCGCATGGATAGTGACCGTAATATCTGGCTGCTGCGTCTGCTTACGCTGTGCATGGTTGCTACCGGTGCGATGATCGGCCTACCGGTGGTGTGGCAGATGGCGGATACCATCATGGCGTTGATGGCGATAACCAACCTGACGGCTATCCTGCTGCTCTCGCCAACGGTGCGCATTATTGCCAGCGATTATCTGCGGCAGCGGAAGCTGGGCCAGCGGCCGGAATTTGACGTTACCCGCTACCCTGAGATTCATCAGCAGCTGGTACCGGGAACATGGGACAACCTGCCGCGCGAATAGCGCGGCAATCGCAGCTATCGATCCTCTCATGACGTTTTTTTGCTAAAGTCGTCAAAAATTTCCCGCAAGGACTGGATATGCTCATACTGATTTCACCTGCAAAAACGCTCGATTATCAAAGCCCGCTGGCAACGACGCGTTATACCCAACCTGAACTGCTGGAACACTCTCAGGAGCTTATCGGCATTGCCCGCCAGCTGTCGGCGCCACAGATTGGCAAACTGATGGGCATCAGCGACAAGCTGGCTGACCTGAACGCGACCCGTTTTCACGACTGGCAGCCAGACTTCACCCCGGACAACGCCCGACAGGCGATTCTGGCGTTTAAGGGGGATGTCTATACCGGCCTGCAGGCAGAAACCTTTAGCGAGGCTGATTTCGATTTCGCCCAGCAGCATCTGCGAATGCTTTCCGGGCTGTATGGCGTTCTGCGCCCGCTGGATCTGATGCAACCTTACCGCCTGGAAATGGGGATTAAGCTTGAGAACGCGAAAGGCAAAGATCTGTATCACTATTGGGGAGACGTGATTACCGATAAGCTGAATCAGGCGCTGAAAGCCCAGGGCGACGATATTGTAGTAAATCTGGCCTCTGATGAGTACTTCAGGTCGGTAAAACCCAAACGGCTTGAGGGCCAGTTGATTAAGCCGGTATTCCTCGATGAAAAAAACGGCAAGTTTAAAGTGATCAGCTTCTACGCTAAAAAAGCGCGCGGCTTGATGAGTCGTTACATCATTGAGAATCGCTTAACGAAGCCGGAGCAGCTGACCCGCTTTGATAGCGAAGGTTATTTCTTTGACGCCGACGCGTCGGGCAAAGGGGAGTTGGTCTTTAAACGCCACGAGCAGTAAAAGAAAACTCCCCTGCCGCGGATAACGCAGCAGGGGAGCGTGAGTTCGGATTTAACTCATCATCAGCTTACGCAGCGCGGCAAAATCGGCCGGCAGGTTATGCGACAGCAGCGGCAGGTCTGCGCGATCGGCCAGCTCTTTTGGCGGCGGCAGCGTCTCTTGCAGAATCTCTTCCACGCTCTCTTTAAATTTCGCCGGATGCGCCGTGCCGAGGAACAGGCCGTACTCGCCCGGCTGCAGCTGGTCGCGCAGCGCGCGATAGGCAATTGCCGCATGCGGTTCTGAGGTATAGCCGATGGCCTTCAGCTCACGCATGGTCTCTTTGGTGGTTTCATCATCCACTGCCGCGTAGCCCAGCTCATTCAGACGCCAGATTTTACGACGGAATAGCTCTTCCACGCGCGGCCAGTTGTTCGGCTGGCTGACGTCCATGGCGTTGGACAGCGTGGCCTGAGTCGCTTTCGGCGACCAGTTACCGTCCTGCAGGAAGCGCGGCACGGTGTCATTGGCGTTAGTCGCCGCGATAAAGCGTTTGATTGGCAGACCCAGGGATTTGGCCAGCAGACCGGCAGTAAGATCGCCAAAGTTACCGCTGGGTACAGAGATAACCAGCTGATTACGGGCTTCCTGAGGCAGCTGAGCAACGGCTTCAAAATAGTAACAAATCTGCGCCAGCAGACGGCTGATATTGATTGAGTTAGCCGAGTTCAGACCCAGAGCAGCCTTCAGCTCTTCATCATCAAAGGCCTGCTTAACCAGCGCCTGGCAGGCATCAAAATCACCGTCGATTGCCACAGTTTCAATGTTGCCACCGAGGGTACAGAACAGCTTTTCCTGCAGCGGGCTGATTTTGCCGCGCGGATAGAGAATGACCACTTTGACGTTTGGCAGGCCATAAAACGCGTGCGCAACCGCCGCGCCGGTGTCGCCGGAGGTGGCCGTCAGAATAGTGACCGGTTTGTCGCCGGCGATATGGGTCAGCATCTGCGCCATAAAGCGGCCGCCGAAGTCCTTAAACGCCAGAGTCGGGCCGTGGAACAGCTCGAGGCAGCCGACATCATCCTGCACTTTGCTGACCGGCGCCGGGAAGGTGAACGCGTTGCCGATGCGTTCTTGCAGAACATCATGCGGGATCTCGTCGCCGATAAATGCCGACAGGATTTTCGCGCTACGCGACACGAAGTCCTGCTGCAGCATTTCGTCGATTTCACTCAGGCTGAATTCCGGCAGATCGTGCGGAAAGAACAGCCCCTGATGCTTGCCAAGCCCCTGAGTGACGGCCTGCGCAAAGCTGACCTGTTCGTTATGATCTTTTAAGTTATAGAGTTTCATTGGTTATCCCACTACTCGAGCGCCCGCCGTGTCCAGCCGGCAAATATGAACGAAGCCTTCCTGATTTTGCAGATAGTGCGTAGCCAGCCAGTCGGCGACGCGCTGCGCGGTTTCCGGTTTATCGCATAATGCGAACAAGGTTGGACCGGAACCGGAAATGCCGCATGCCTGCGCGCCAATTTCCATTGCTGCCTGACGCGCTTCGCTGAAGCCCGGCAGTAGTTTGGTACGATATGGTTCGGCAATCACGTCTTTCATCAATTTCGCCGCCAGCTGAGGCTGGCGGGAATAGCAGGCGTGAATAAAGCCCGCCAGATGACGACCGTGGGCAATACAGTCCTGACGGCGATACTGCGCCGGCAGAATTGCCCGCGCTTCCGCCGTTGAGACCTTAATCCCCGGATAGGCCAGCACCCACAGCCACTCGTCGAAGGCCGGAATCTGCTGACTGATGATGCCGTTTTCCTCAAGCATCAATTGTATCCCGCCCAGATAGCACGGCGCGACGTTATCGTAATGGATACTGCCGGAAATCCGCCCTTCCATCTCCCCCATCAGCGCCAGCATCCGGCTCTCATTGAGCGGCTTGCCGCAAAATTCATTCATCGCCACCAGCGCGGCGACCACGGAACAGGCGCTGGAGCCCAGCCCGGAACCGATCGGCATGTTTTTTTCCAGCGTCATCGCCACCGGAACCTTTTTGCCAATCTCCTGGCAAAAACGCTCCCAGCATTGATAGACGATGTTTTCCTGCGGCGCCGTCGGCAGTTTGCTGGCGAACCGACCCACGTTTTGCAGGCTGAAGCTCGTCGCCGCCTCAACCGAGACGTTGTCCCCTAGCAGAGTGCCATCAACCGGCGTGACCGCCGCGCCCAGCACGTCAAAGCCGACGCTCATATTGGCACTGGAAGCCGGGGCATATACTTTGACCATCTTAAACTCCTAACTTCCATGACAGGGTACGCAGCAGGTCGGCGAATACGCCAGCCGCCGTCACATCGTTCCCCGCGCCATAACCGCGCAGCACCAGCGGCAGCGGCTGGTAATAGTGGCTGTAGAACGCCAGAGCATTCTCGCCGTTTTTCACTTTAAACAGCGGATCGTTGCCATCAACCGCGGCGATTTTGACGCGACAGGTGCCATCCTCTTCGATATTACCGACATAGCGCAAGACCTTACCTTCATCGCGCGCTTTGGCGACCCGCGAGGCAAACTCATCATCCAGAGAAGGCAACCGCGCCATAAAGCTGTCAACATCGCCGCTGGCATCAAACTCCGCCGGAAGCACCGGTTCCACGATAATGTCAGACAGTTCAAGCTCACGCCCGGTTTCACGCGCGAGGATCAGCAACTTACGCGCGACATCAACGCCAGAAAGATCGTCGCGCGGATCCGGTTCGGTATAGCCCATCTCACGCGCCAGCCTGGTCGCCTCAGAAAAGCTCACGCCCTCATCGAGTTTGCCGAAGATAAACGACAGCGAGCCAGACAGAATACCGGAAAAGTGCAGCAGCTCATCGCCCGCGTTCAGCAAATTTTGCAGGTTTTCGATAACCGGCAGCCCCGCGCCGACGTTGGTGTCGTATAAAAACTTACGCCGTGAGCTGCTTGCGGCGTGGCGCAGCTGATGATAGTAATCCAGCGATGAGGTATTGGCCTTTTTGTTCGGCGTGACCACGTGGAACCCTTCGCGCAGGAAATCGGCGTACTGATCGGCCACGGCCTGGCTGGAGGTACAGTCGACAATCACCGGATTCAACAGATGATACTCTTTCACCAGACGAATGAGTCGGCCCAGATTGAACGACTCTTTGGCTTCCGCCAGCTCGTCGCGCCAGTGTTCAAGGTTCAGGCCGTGTACGTTAGTCAGCAAGGCGCGAGAGTTGGCCACGCCGCAAACGCGCAGGTCGATATGCTTACTCTTCAGCCAGCTCTGCTGGCGTTTGATCTGTTCGATCAACGCACCGCCGACGCCGCCGATGCCAATGACAAACACTTCAATAACCTGATCGGTATTGAACAGCATCTGGTGAGTCACGCGCACGCCGGTGGTGGCGTCATCGTTGCTGACGACAACGGAGATAGAGCGCTCGGAAGAGCCCTGAGCAATAGCGACAATGTTGATATTGGCGCGGGCCAGCGCAGCGAAGAACTTCGCAGAAATTCCGCGCAGCGTGCGCATACCGTCACCAACAACGGATATAATCGCCAGGCGCTCCATTATCGACAGTGGCTCAAGCAGCCCCTCCTTCAGCTCCAGATAAAATTCATCTTCCATCACCCGCTTCGCCCGAACGCAATCGCTCTGCGGCACGCAGAAGCTGATGCTGTATTCAGAAGAGGACTGGGTAATAAGAACAACGGAGATTCCCGCGCGGGACATGGTGGCGAACACGCGCGCCGCCATGCCAACCATGCCCTTCATCCCCGGACCGGAGACGTTGAACATCGCCATATTATTGAGGTTGGAGATCCCCTTCACCGGCAGATCGTCTTCATCGCTGCTGGCGCCGATAAGCGTACCCGGCGCCTGCGGATTGCCGGTGTTTTTGATTAAACAGGGGATCTGGAACTGGGCGATAGGGGCAATAGTACGCGGGTGCAAAACTTTAGCGCCGAAGTAGGAGAGCTCCATCGCTTCCTGATAGGACATCGACTTCAGCAAACGCGCATCCGGAACCTGACGCGGGTCGCAGGTATAAACACCGTCAACGTCGGTCCAGATCTCGCAGCAGTCGGCGCGCAGGCAGGCGGCCAGCACTGCTGCTGAGTAGTCAGAACCGTTACGCCCCAGCACCACCAGCTCACCTTTTTCGTTACCCGCGGTGAAGCCCGCCATCAGCACCATATGGTCAGCCGGGATCTGGCTGGCGGCAATACGCCGAGTCGACTCGGCGATATCAACGGTGGATTCGAGGTAATGGCCAACGGCAAGCAGTTTTTCAACCGGGTTGATCACCGTGACGTCATGACCGCGCGCTTCCAGCAAGCCTGCCATAATGGCGATAGAGAGCTTTTCTCCCCGGCAAATAAGGGACGCATTAACGCTATCCGGGCACTGCCCAAGCAGACTAATGCCGTGCAGGACGTGTTTGATTTGCGCGAATTCCTGCTCAACAAAAGCTTTCAGCGGCGCAAGCGGAAAGCCCGGTTGTGCATCGGCGAGACCTTGCAGAAGTTCGGTGAAAATGCGTTCGGCATCGGCGATATTGGTCAGCGCATCCTGCCCGCCAATGGTTTTTTCGATCATCGCAACCAGATGGTTAGTGATCTTCGCCGGGGCAGATAGTACGGTCGCTACCTGCCCCTGCCTGGCATTACTCTCCAGAATATCGGCAACACGCAGAAAACGTTCTGCATTTGCCACTGATGTACCACCGAACTTCAACACACGCATGGTTATGACCCCTTGATTTTTTATCGAAAAAAAAGCCCGCACTGTTCAGGTGCGGGCTTTTTTCTGTGTTTCCTGTACGCGTCAGCCCGCACCGTTACCTGTGGTAATAGTGGTGGTGATAATCGTGGTGATCATGCCGATGCGATTCATGGATGTTGTGTACTCTGTAATTTTTATCTGTCTGTGTCCTGTGCCTATATTGGTTAAAGTATCTGTCGACTTAAGTCAACGAATTTCTACTTTTGGCCCATTTTTTCACACCTGGCCAATACGCCATGGCCGCCTGATAATTCATCCGCATTTGCGCATCAGGAGGCCAATAATTAGCACATAAGACCATATGAAAATGGTATGACAGAACTTTAACCTGGAAGGTTTTTTTCAATATCGTGCAGTAAACGATGCAGCATGGCAGTATCCCGCTGCTGCAAAAGACCCATTCGCTGCTGGAGCCAGTCGGTCAGTTTTATATCGTCACCCACGCCGAGGCGCTCGAGCAGATCGCGAGTGCGAAGGCGTAGCGCCTGCAGCTGATTGTCATCCACGCTAGCGGATGTTGGCGGGGTATTCTGCAACAACGAGGTCAGCTGATAACAATAGACCATCACCGACTGCCCCAGATTGAGCGAGGGATAGTCAGCCACCATCTGCACGCCGCTCAGCACATCGGCAAGGGCCAGCTCTTCGTTGGTTAATCCGGAATCTTCCCGGCCAAACACCAGCGCGGCATGATGCATCCATTGCGCTTTTTCTTCCAGCAGCGGCAAGAGCTGCTGCGGCGTCGCGTAGTAGTGAAAACGCGCCCGGCTACGGGCGGTAGTGGCGACGGTAAAATCGACATCGTGCAGCGCCTGCTCAAGCGTGGCATAAGTTTTAACATTGTCGAGGATCTCGCCAGAACCGTGCGCGACCCAGCGCGCCGCAGGCTGCAAATGAGCATCGCTATCGACGATACGCATATCGCTAAACCCCATGGTTTTCATCGCTCTGGCTGCCGCGCCCACGTTTTCTGCCCGCGCCGGGGAGACTAATACAATTGATAAACGCATTTGGTTTCTCTTTTACTTTTTAGGCGGCGGGAATGACGATTTTTCCCTTCATATTACGCGCCGTGAATTTACAAATTTGCAACAAAAATCACTAAATTTGAGCTTTATCACCCATAAAAAAAACTAAACTATTCCCAAGGCACCGTGTCACAGAGTATGTTAACAGAACAGCTTTATCCGTATGTTTGGCAATGAAATTTATGTCCGAATACGTTTTTAGGCTTTGGATTCATCACGTTTATTATTTTCTTAGCGTAACTAATTGCGCATGATATGAATTGTGACGATGAATCCCGTTTAGATGCAATGATTTCACAAGACTGTTAACGTGCTACAATTGAACTTGATATATGTCAACGAAGCGTAGTTTTATTGGGTGTCATGCCTCACTTAGCCTGTTATGTTGCTGTTAAAATGGTTAGGATGACAGCCGTTTTTGACACCGTCGGGTCCAGAGGGAAAGTACCCACGACCAAGCTAATGATGTTGTTGACGTTGATGGAAAGTGCATCAAGAACGCAATTACGTACTTTAGTCATGTTACGCCGGGCATGTTAATTTGCGACATGCACCAGGCAGGTCAGGGACTTTGGTACTTCCTGTTTCGATTTAGTTGGCAATTTAGGTAGCAAACATGCAGACCCCGCACATTCTTATCGTTGAAGACGAGTTGGTAACACGCAACACGTTAAAAAGTATTTTCGAAGCAGAAGGTTATGATGTATTCGAAGCGACCGATGGCGCGGAAATGCATCAGATCCTGTCTGAAAATGATATCAACCTGGTGATCATGGATATCAACCTGCCAGGCAAAAATGGTCTCCTGTTAGCACGCGAGCTGCGTGAGCAGGCGGACGTCGCGCTGATGTTCCTCACCGGCCGCGATAACGAAGTGGATAAAATCCTTGGCCTCGAAATCGGTGCCGATGATTATATCACTAAACCTTTCAACCCACGTGAACTGACGATTCGCGCGCGCAACCTGCTCTCCCGTACCATGAACCTTGGTACCGTGAGCGAAGAACGCCGTAGCGTAGAAAGCTATAAGTTCAACGGTTGGGAGCTGGATATCAATAGCCGTTCGCTGGTTAGCCCTAATGGTGAGCAGTACAAGCTGCCGCGCAGTGAATTCCGCGCCATGCTGCACTTCTGCGAAAATCCGGGCAAAATCCAGTCGCGTGCGGAACTGCTGAAGAAAATGACCGGCCGTGAGCTGAAGCCGCACGACCGCACCGTGGACGTAACCATCCGTCGCATTCGTAAGCATTTTGAATCCACTCCGGATACCCCGGAAATTATCGCCACCATCCATGGCGAGGGGTACCGCTTCTGTGGAGATCTGCAGGAATAACACCGTTTTTCTTGCTGTCATAACGTAAAAACGGCGCAATTCGCGCCGTTTTTTTTTATTTCCAGATCCTCAGCTTATCGCCATCATCACCGTCTTCGGGCAGTCTCTCTTTTGGCTTCGGGAGAGATAGCGTGTACCAGTCAACGCGACGCGTCAGGAACATCAGCGCGCTGAGCGCCAGCAGTAGTACTCCCGTCCCCAATAGCAGCGCGCTATCTTCTGAACGCAATAGCATCCACATAACGCCATCCAGCAGCAGTAATGCGCAGACAAAAAGAAAGCTGCTACGCCATCCCTTCAGCACCGCGTGCAGATAAACCCCATTGATCAGCGCCCCTATCAGGCTGGCAACGATCCAGGACGGCGTAAAGCCAATATGCTCGGACAGGGCCAGTAATATCAGATAGAACATCACCAGTGACAAACCCACCAGCAGATACTGCATCGGGTGTAAACGGCACTGAGTCAGGCTCTCAAAAACGAAAAACGCCATAAACGTAAGTGAGATTAATAGAATGGCATACTTTGTCGCCCTATCGGTCAGCTGGTACCGATCGGCTGGCGTCGTAACGTTAACGTTGAAAGCGGGCAGTTGACGCCACTCAATCTCGCGATCGTCCATAAAAAACCGGGCCATATTGTTCGCAAACCAGCTACTCTGCCAGCGGGCGCTATAACCTGATGGGGATACCTCACGACTAACCGGGAGAAAATCGCCCAGGAAACCAGGATGCGCCCAGTTACTGGTCAGCTGTAATTGGCTATTGCGTCCGAGCGGCGCGACTGAGAAGCTTCCGGTTCCGTTCAGATTGAGTGTGAATTCAACATCCAGCGTTTTTTGTTGGGGAGTTAACAGCGGCATTGGCATATGAATTCCCTCTCCGCTGCCGCTGATACCGATTCCGGGTTCCACCGGCAGCGCCTCTCCATTAATTTTCGGGGCAATAATGGTGCCAATCCCGCGTGCATCGCTAACGCCGACCACCATAACCGGTTTACCTAACGTAATATTATCTTTTCTGAGTTCAGCCAGACGGGAAACATCAAATTGCGCCTTAATACCCAGATCGTTGTGCCAGATTTGGCCTTCATAAATCCCTATTTTTCTGGATTCAACGTTCTGTTTTCCGGCTATCGCCAGCGACTCAGGTAACCAGTAATGCAGCCAGTGACGTTGATATGTCACCTCTTTTTTATCCTCAATGCGGGTCAATACCTCGGTCACGGGAATGGCGATCAGCGGCCCGACCAATTTCTGCGATCCGCTGGTACTGCTCTCCAGAGCCTCAATGACTTCGCTGCGATAATCCGCGCGTTCAACGATCAGTTGCCGGACGATCATCAGCGGGATCGATAACAGTAAAATACACCCCAGCAGGGTGCTCATTTTCCAGAATAGTGGTGATTTCAACATAGCCCTCTCCTTAGTGATGCGCTTACCTTAAAGGGGCTATGTGGGGAGAATTTGAAGCTATGTGAAGTGAGCGTGAAGTCTCAGCAAAGCGCACACGCCGCCCTCCTGGCGATTAACCAGCTCGATATCGCCCTGATGCAGGCGCGCAACTTCACGAACAAACGCCAGCCCCAGGCCGCTGCTTTTTTGGCCATTATCACGAGGCAGAGAATAGAAACGTTCGAAAACACGCCCCAGCGCGTAGTCGGGAATACCGCTTCCCGTATCGCATACGGTTAATCGCACGCCGCCATCACGTTCTTCCGCGCCAAGGACAATCACCCCTTCAGCAGGAGTAAAATCGATAGCATTATCAAGTAGATTGCCCAATGCCTGCGCCAGGAGCTCACCATCACCCTCTACCGTCAGGGGCGTTTCCTGCCAGCGTAGTGTGAGGTTTTTCGCCACCAGCGCGATGTCGCGCTCCTCGGCCAGACGACGAAAAAGCGCAGCGACGGAGACGGGACGCTGGGCGATCTCCAGCCGATTCTCCAGCCGGGCCTGCTGAAGTAAATTTTCCACCAGCGACTGCATTCGCGCATTCTGCGCCAGGATATTGCGGGTAAAACGCGCGGCGACCTCAGGCGGAGGCGCCTCCCGGAGAATTTCTGCCGCGCCGCGAATCGCCGCTAGCGGGCTCTTCAGTTCATGGGTCAGCGCATAAACGTAGTTCTCAATTGCGTTCTTACCTTCAAGTTTAAGGCGCATACTTTCCAGCGCCTGCGCCAGCTTGCGCAGTTCGCTGCTGCCCGTGTCCGGCAACGGAAGCGGACGGTCAGCGGTCACGGAGTCGGCGTAGCGAACCAGCTTGCCGATGGAAAAGTTAATCCACCATACCATCGCAACGCCGATCAGTAGCGCGATCCCCAGCAGCGCCCCTCCGGCCCACAGAATACGCCGCTCGCTGCGTTTGATGACCGGCGCCATGGCCAGATTGGGTTTTCCGACGCTGAGCACGCCAATGATTCGACCATTATCCATCACCGGCGCGGCAATATACATCACCGAGCTACTATCATCGTCTGGATCGCTGCGCGTGCTGCGCGCCCCGTATTGTCCGCGTAAAGTGAGCCAGACATCGTTCCAGCGCGAATAGTCTTGCCCCAGCGCATTGCCCGCAGAATCAAATACTACCTTGCCCTGCGCATCGGTCATATAGACGTGATATTCATTGCGAACTTTATTAATGCCGGCAATGTTGGCATTGATCGGCTGGCGATGCAGCGTTTGAAAAGCCTGGGCCAGGCGCCCATGCTGGGGATTGGCGGAAAGTAAATCCTCACGGGCCAGCCCGGCAAGCAGGGTCGCCGTATCAATCAGCGTCCCTTCCGTTGCGCGCCGAACACCGGGTTTAATCTCCTGAACGAAGATAGAAAGCACAAACCAGGCAGCAATCGCCACTATCAAAAAGTAGCCCATCAGCAGCCGCATACCGATGCGCATCAGAAGCCTCCAAGGCTGTATCCCATACCGCGGTGCGTATTGATCGGAGAGAGATCGGGATTCACTTCTCGCAGCTTAGCGCGCAGCGTTTTGATATGGGTATCAACGGTACGGTCGAAGCTCTCGTTCGCGTCGCCCCATACTTGCTCCAGCAGCAGCTGGCGGGAAAAAATGCGCCCAGGAGAATGAAGTAGCGTTTTTAATAATAAAAACTCATAGCGGGTCAGATTCAGACCCTGGCCGCACCACGTGACCTGAGCCGCGGCGTCATTCAATGTGAACTCCCCCACGCGCAAAAGCGGTGAAGGGGCGGCGAATTTCTGCAGCCGCCGCAGGACAGTGCGAACCCTGGCGCAAACTTCACGGGGAGAAAATGGCTTGGCGATATAATCATCAGCGCCGATTTCCAGGCCGAGCAGCTTATCCACCTCTTCGCTGCGGGCCGTCAGGAACAGCACCGGCAGCGCAGGATAGCGGGCCAGCAGTCGGCGACATAGCTCAAACCCGCTGATATCAGGCAGGCCGACATCAAGAATCGCGAGGTCGGGTTGGTGATGATGCGCCGCGTCCAGCGCAGGGAGTCCGCGCTCGAACGCCGTAACGATAAATCCTTCTTGTTGCAGCATGTAGACGAGCGTATCCGCGATACTCATCTCATCTTCCACCAACCAGATCCGCGGTTGTTGCATCGGCGTTCCCTGTTATTTATTCCATGGCATAATCGGCACGGCGCTAAGCGCATTTTTCGGCGAGCCATCGACGATTTTATCCGAATAGGTCAAATAGATCAGCGCATTGCGTTTGGCATCGTAAAAACGCACGACCTGCAGCTTTTTAAATACCAGCGAGGTGCGTTTCTGGAACACCACATCGCCCTGAGTTTTACCGTTTTTGATTTTATCCGTCAGCTCAATCGGCCCCACCTGCTGACAGGAAATTGCGGCATCGGAGGTATCCTCCGCCAGTCCTAACCCGCCTTTAATTCCTCCGGTTTTCGCCCGGCTGATGTAGCACGTGACGTTCTGGACATCCGGGTCGTCAAAGGCCTCGACGACGATTTTATGATCCGGCCCAAGGAACTTAAATACGGTATCCACAGAGCCGATTTGTTCCGCCTGCGCCACCTGGCAGCCCGCCAGCAAAAGCATTCCTGCCACTAACTTCTTGTATTTCATATTGTTACCATTCTTAAAAATTTAGCTGAGTGATTATCACATATTAAGAAGAAAAGTTTTATAGATCACAGCTTTACAAAATTACCACCAGAACTTCTGGAATAATCGCATTTAAAAGCAAAAAAAACACTGAATGCTAAAACATCAAAAAATGCTATTATCCGCTACCTTTAGTATCAGGCACCTGAGTTTAAGGATGGGGATATTTTATGGATCAAGCAGGGATTATTCGCGATCTCCTTAGCTGGCTGGAAGGTCACCTGGATCAGCCTCTCTCACTGGACAATGTGGCAGCGAAGGCGGGCTATTCCAAGTGGCATCTGCAAAGAATGTTCAAGGACGTGACCGGCCATGCTATCGGTGCCTATATTCGCGCCCGTCGCTTATCTAAGTCGGCGGTTGCCCTACGCCTGACCGCGCGTCCGATTCTTGATATTGCGCTACAGTATCGCTTTGACTCGCAGCAGACTTTTACTCGCGCCTTTAAAAAGCAGTTTTCGTTGACGCCAGCCCTCTACCGACGCTCTCCAGACTGGAGCTCCTACGGTATGCGCCCTCCGCTGCGTCTGGGCGAGTTCACCATGCCGCACTATGAATTCGTCACGCTGAATACCACTCAGCTGGTCGGCGTCACCCAGAGCTACACCTGTAAGCTCGAGGAGATCTCCGATTTCCGTAATCAGATGCGCGTCCAGTTCTGGCGTGAATTCCTCGCCAATACGCCATCGATTCCCCCGACGCTATACGGTCTGCATGAGCCGCGTCCTAGCCTCGATAAAGACGATGAGCAGGAGGTGTTTTACACCACCGCGCTGACGCCGGAGCTGGCAAACGGCCACCTGCATAACGCCCATCCGGTGATACTGGAAGGCGGCGAATACGTGATGTTTACCTACGAAGGATTGGGCACCGGGTTGCAGGAGTTTATTCTGACGGTTTACGGCACCTGCATGCCGATGCTTAACCTCACCCGTCGTAAGGGCCTGGATATCGAACGTTTCTTCCCGGAAGATGAAAGCCGGAATCAGGAACCGCCTATTCAGCTGCGCTGCGAATACCTGATCCCGATTCGTCGTTAACGCTGTAGCTCATCCATCGCGGGGGCATCGAGATGCGACACATCCCCCGCAGTTTCCACCACCCATCCCGACGCCAGCCAGGGACTTTGCTGGTAGTCAACGCGGGAAATAGAGCAGTTGCGTAGACGCAGGCGACGCTCCGCGTAAGCGGGCAGACCAAGAATCGTACTCACCAGACATCCCAGCGCCATCCCATGGCTCACTAGCAGCGGTCGGCTACCCGCGGGCAATTCCAGACAAGACGTCAGCGCCGCGTGCATACGCTCGCTCAGCTCCTGCATTGACTCCCCCTGCGGGATACGCCCGTCGGGCGTGCCGTTAACCAGCTGTCGACGCCAACCCTCCTCTTCTTCGCTCAGCGAGTCGATATGGCGCTTTTCAAGCACGCCCATATCCAGCTCACGCAAGCGCGAATCGGCCACGACGCTGCATCCGCAGGCTTCAGCGATGATTTCTGCGGTACGGCGCGTCCGGCCTAAATCGCTGGCGATAATATGCGTAATCCCCAACGTTCTGGCGCGCTCGCCCACCTGCCAGGCCTGACGCTCACCGTGGGCGGTAAGCGGGCTGTCGGACTGGCCCTGAATACGTCGCTCGGCGTTCCACTGCGTTTCACCGTGGCGAACAAGGTATACCTGTAACATGCTTTATTATCCGTTCTGAGCTCTTAACCCTCGAGCTACAAGCATAGCCGCCTGCAGCAAGAATGATTTGGAGTATACTGCGATGATGTTTAGTAATTCTGAGTTGTTTTGATTATGCACCATGTTGTCTCAGCTACCACTAATCCCGCCAAAATTCAGGCAATTCTGCAGGCTTTTAACGAGATCTTCGGCGAAGGATCCTGCCACATTGAGTCCATCTCCGTCGAGAGCGGCGTGCCGGAACAGCCTTTTGGCAGCGACGAAACGCGCGCTGGCGCACGAAATCGCGTGGCTAACGCGCGTCGCGCACGGCCAAACGCGGACTTCTGGGTCGCCATTGAAGCCGGAATCGACGAAGGCAGCACCTTTAGCTGGGTGACGATCGACGACGGCAACCTGCGCGGCGAAGCGCGCTCGGCGACCCTGCCGCTACCGCGGGTCATTCTTGAAAAAGTCCAGGCAGGAGAAGCCCTGGGGCCGGTGATGTCTCAGCATACCGGCATCGATGAAATTGGCCGCAAAGAGGGCGCTATCGGCGTATTCACGGCCGGAAAACTGACGCGCAGCAGCGTTTATCATCAGGCCGTCGTGCTGGCGCTAAGCCCGTTCCATAACGCTATTTACCGCTAGCGTTAATCAACGCCTGTTCCAGCCACAGACGCAGCTCCGCCGGGGCCGATTTGAGGCTGTTCGAACCGCGGGTAATGGTGGCGATCCCGGCGCCGAGTTCGTTTTTCAGCTCGCGCTGGCTCATCTCGCCGCGCAGCAACTCTTCAATGATGCGCACCCGCGTGCCGAGCGCCTCGCGCTCGTCGGGCGTCAGCATGAGCTGTAAAAGCGGCAGATGGAGGTCGTCGGCGTACGCTTGCTGCAGGAGGGCGACAAAACGCAGCCACTCCTGATGACGCTGTTCGGCCACGGCCGCTGAATAGGGGGATTGTTGGGTCATGTTACGCCACCTGTCAAATGTACTCACTAACGAGTACAAAGCATAACAT
The DNA here is from genome assembly GCF_015601345.1 of Klebsiella sp. BDA134-6. Lineage (NCBI taxonomy): Bacteria > Pseudomonadati > Pseudomonadota > Gammaproteobacteria > Enterobacterales > Enterobacteriaceae > Klebsiella > Klebsiella sp. BDA134-6. The sequence goes on along the minus strand of NZ_CP064784.1, from coordinate 826,292 downwards.
ACTTCTGTCCGGACTCTACGGGTTTCGGGCAACATCGCGAAATACGATGTTGCCCGAAGGAGGCTGTATTAATAACGCAGCTTCCATTCCGCATCGCTCAGCAGCGTGTCTTTTTGGCCCATAAAATAGCGATAGTAGGCATCATAGGACAGAACGTTTTTCACATAGCCGCGCGTTTCAGAGAACGGAATGCTCTCGATAAACGCCACCGCGTCAATGCGTCCGCCGCTGTTGCCCCGCCAGGTGCGCACTCGCCCAGGACCAGCGTTATAGGCCGCAGAGGCGAAGATTCGGTTATTGCCAAACTGCTGATAAACATATTGCAGATAGCTGGTACCAATGTTGATGTTCATTTCCGGATCCAGCAGCTGCGATGGACCGTTATAGCCGGGAATACTGAACATGCTCACCGTATGCGTTGCCGTACCCGGCATAATCTGCATCAGACCGCGGGCGCCAACCGGTGAACCGGCTTTCGGGTTCCAGGCGCTCTCCTGGCGCGCGATGGCCATCGCGTAGCTCTGCGGAATATCTTTACCGCTGATGTAGCGGGTAAAGAGGTCGTTATAGGCCAGCGGGAAACGCTCTTCCAGCTGATCCCACAGTTTTCCGGCGATGGTGGCCTGGACGCTCAGATCCCACCAGTCCTGATTAAACGCGTAACGAGCCAGCTGCGCCTGCTGATCTTTGGATTTGCTGGTCACCAGATTTGCCCACTCGCTGCGGGCGGTATTATCCATATTCCAGTACATCAGCTCGCGGACCCGCGCCATTTCCGGCCCCGAGGTCAACGCCGGATCGAGGTTCGCCGGCGCTTTGTCGATGCGGAAAGTGTACTCCTCGCCCAGGCGCTGGGCAGCGACCATCGGATAGAAGCCGCGCTGCTGCATCAACGAACGGAGAATATCTTTCGCTTCGTCATCGCGTCCGCGCTCCAGCAGCAGATCGGCCTGCCAATAGCGCCATTCGTCCTTCTCTTTCGCCTCCATCGGCAAACGCGCCAGCCAGGTGTTCAGGCCACGCCGATCCCCAAGCCCCAGCGCCATACGTACCCGGCGCTCCACCAGCGAGGTGGATTGCGAACGCATAATGGCGTCGTCGCGCCAGATGGCCTGCTCTTCGGTCACGTCGCTGCCCATCAGGCGCCAGGCGACGATATCCCGCAGCTCCTGAATCTGATCTTCATTGAGCTGCTGCGCCTGCGCTAATGAGGGGATCATCAGGCGCGCGTTTTCCACATCCTGCCGGGCAACGCTGGCAAACGCGACTGCCGCCATCTGGCGGGTGAAATCCGTCGCACCGGTTGTGCGGGCGAAGGTCATCACGCTATTGGGATCGTTAGCCAACGCGATGACCGCCGTCGAAATGGTTTGATAATCGGCAGGCATCTGCTGGGCCAGGACCCGTACCAGACTGGTATTTCCCGCTTTCATCGCCAGGCGAATGCGTTCAAGGTAGGCCAGCGGATCCTGCTGGCCGGAGGCGCGCCAGGCGCCAAATAGCTGGTCACAGGCGTTTGGCTGGCTTTTGCCGCTCAGCCACAGCGCTTTCGCCCCGTCCCAGGCCTCCTGAGCCTGGCCGACGTTCCACTTCGCATAGTAGTAATTGCACTGCGCCTCGGTGCCGGTCGGCTTATCCGGGCTGAAGGCCAGCAGGCCGCGCCAGTCGCTGCGGCGCGCCAGTTCGTTGACGAACCGTGATTTCAGTGAACGCGCGGGAGGCAGCGTAGGGTTGGCGGCGATAAAATTGGTCACCACCAGCGCCGGTTGGTTCATCAGATCATCGGTAATCTGCCGGTACTGGAGATAAGGATAGAGCGGATAGGTCGTTAGCGTGGGCATCAGCTGATTGACGACATCCATTTGTCGACTGTCCCACGCCTGTTTAACTTGAGCATAGCGGCTGCGCTGTTCATCCAGTGAATCCGCATGCGCCAGTTGGCTTAACGTCAGCAGACTTACGCCGGCGGCCAGAAGACGCCACGTCACAGTTTTGGCTTTTTCCACAAGCTCTTCCTCTATTCAGATACACCACAACAGCATCATGCCGCGGGCAAAAATTTCAGGTATTACGTAGATATGCTAATCAGACAACGCGAATCGCGCCACGTCCCGGACATTTTTTTACGCTTTTGTGAATCCCATCGCCTCACTGGGATTAAAGCGCGAAAAAGGCTACACTTCGCCTTTGAAAACTATTCACTACCCTACTCAAAATCATTCTGGCTGCATCAAGCTAGCCTGAGGGATGAAGAGTATATAAAAGAGGCGAAGTCCAACGTGGCTCAATTCGTTTATACCATGCATCGTGTCGGCAAAGTGGTTCCGCCGAAACGTCATATTCTGAAAAATATCTCCCTGAGCTTTTTCCCGGGCGCAAAAATCGGCGTTCTCGGCCTGAACGGCGCTGGTAAGTCGACCCTGCTGCGTATTATGGCCGGCATCGATACCGATATCGAAGGCGAAGCGCGTCCGCAGCCAGGTCTGAAAATCGGCTATCTGCCACAGGAGCCGCAGCTCAATCCGGAGCAGACCGTACGTGAGTCGGTTGAAGAAGCAGTGGCCGAAGTGGTCAATGCGCTGAAAGGCCTGGACGAGGTGTACGCCAAATACGCGGAGCCGGATGCCGACTTTGATAAGCTCGCCGCTCAGCAGGGCAAGTTCGAAGAGATTATCCAGGCGCACGATGGCCATAACCTGAACGTCCAGCTTGAGCGCGCGGCGGATGCCCTGCGTCTGCCGGACTGGGACGCGAAAATCGCCAATCTGTCCGGTGGTGAGCGCCGCCGCGTCGCGCTGTGCCGCCTGCTGCTGGAAAAGCCAGACATGCTGCTGCTCGACGAACCAACCAACCACCTGGACGCAGAGTCCGTGGCCTGGCTGGAACGCTTCCTGCACGACTTCGAAGGCACCGTGGTGGCGATCACCCACGACCGTTACTTCCTCGATAACGTCGCCGGCTGGATCCTTGAGCTGGACCGCGGCGAAGGTATTCCGTGGGAAGGTAACTACTCCTCCTGGCTGGAGCAGAAAGATCAGCGTCTGGCGCAGGAAGCATCTCAGGAAGCGGCGCGCCGTAAGTCAATCGAGAAAGAGCTGGAGTGGGTCCGTCAGGGCGCGAAAGGCCGTCAGTCTAAGGGCAAAGCCCGTCTGGCGCGCTTTGAAGAGCTTAACAACGTCGAGTACCAGAAGCGTAACGAGACCAACGAACTGTTTATTCCACCAGGCGCACGTCTGGGAGATAAAGTGGTTGAAGTTAGCAACCTGCGTAAGTCCTATGGCGACCGCCTGCTGATTGACGACCTGAGCTTCTCGGTACCGAAAGGCGCTATCGTCGGCATCATCGGTCCTAACGGCGCGGGTAAATCGACCCTGTTCCGCATGATGTCCGGTCAGGAACAGCCTGATGCCGGTTCAATCACCCTGGGTGAAACCGTCAAGCTGGCCTCCGTCGATCAGTTCCGCGACGCCATGGACAACAGCAAAACCGTATGGGAAGAAGTTTCCGGCGGGCTGGATATCATGAAAATTGGCAACACCGAGATGCCAAGCCGCGCCTACGTGGGCCGCTTTAACTTCAAAGGCGTTGACCAGGGCAAGCGCGTTGGCGAGCTGTCCGGCGGTGAGCGCGGCCGTCTGCATCTGGCGAAGCTGCTGCAGGTGGGCGGTAACGTCCTGCTGCTCGATGAACCGACCAACGACCTGGATATCGAAACCCTGCGCGCGCTGGAAAACGCCCTGCTGGAGTTCCCGGGCTGCGCGATGGTCATCTCGCACGACCGTTGGTTCCTCGACCGTATCGCGACCCATATTCTGGACTACCAAGATGAAGGTAAGGTGGAGTTCTTCGAAGGTAACTTTACCGAATACGAAGAGTATAAGAAACGCACCCTCGGCGCCGATGCGCTGGAGCCGAAGCGTATCAAGTACAAACGTATCGCGAAATAAAAGCAAAAGGGCAACGCAGGTTGCCCTTTTTGGTGGTTGCTCCTCACCCTGTGGGTGACGCAGAGGAGCTTAGCTATCCCTGCTCGCCCATCATCTCTTTTACCAGCTCAACGCAGCGCAGGAAGCGGGCATCGTAATCGGCCTCTTTCACATGCACAAAATCTATCTCATTCTCTTTGAGCAACGACACCAGCATCGTCTGAAACTCCTTGCGGTCTACCGAGCTGCCAAGACTACGTAAACCGTCGGCCACCCACGGCGTGTTGTTTTCCAGCAGGATGACCAGGTCAAAACGATATTCGTCGATCAGCGCCTGAACAAAGGGATGTTCCCGCCCCTCGTACTTGAGACAGAACGCCTGGGTGCTGACAAAGTCCGTGTCGATGAACGCCACCTTGTTGGCATATTTCACCGCGAAATCAATATATTGCGCGTGACCGAGGGCAATTTTGTCATAGTCGGAGTATTGCAGCGCCATCTCATCGCCGCCGAGGTGCGAAAAGACGTAGTCGCGGCCATATTCCCAGGCGCTGGTAGTATTAAAGATATTGGATAGCTTATTCACCAGCGTCGACTTACCGCTCGACTCACCGCCGAGAATCGCCACCGTGCGCACGAAAAACGGCTTCACTTCGGTAGGAATATATTCCCAGTAGCGGAACGGGTTTTCACGAATCTGTCCGCCGCTGATGTTCATAAAGGTGCGTTTAGGATCGATCAGAACGGTTTCAATACCCAGATGCTCCAGATACTGCGGCGCATCGCCCTCTTCCGAGGTGTAGATCCAGTTAGGCTCGATGCCCTTCTCGCTCATAAAGGCGCGGATCCCGCGGCTCCAGACGTCCCAGCCGTGCGGATAGGGTTCCATTCCCTCTTCATTGAAGGCGTGGATGCGGATGTTCTTCTGGTATTTGAAGGTTTGCAGCAGCCAGCGCAGGCGGTCAGGTACGGTCGGCTGCTGCGACATCGCGCTCTTTTCAAACAGCTCACGGTCACGGGGATCGTCGTAGCCCATAATGATATGCAGCTCATCGACTTGGCTACAGGCGCGCTGAATCAAGTAGATGTGCCCGGTATGCAGCGGGTAAAACTTACCAAATACCACGCCAACGCTTTTTTGCCGACGCGGAAACTCCAGCCCGAGAAACCGGTGCAGCGCTTCCAGCTTCTGCGCGCTGGGGCTTTTAATTTTCGCGTTCAGCAGCTGGCTCAGATAGCCTTTTGTCATCCCGCTGGCGTCAGCTACCTGCTGTAGCGTACAACCCTTCTGCTTAATGGCGCTTTTTAAATAGTCAAATGACGACATAGCGAGTCTCCTTTTCACTTATTATAAGTCGTCAAAGACGCTAAGTGCGTCCGCAAGCTTTTTCACGCCAAAGATTTGCATCCCTTCCGGCGCTTTTTTCGGCACATTCGCTGCCGGAACAATCGCCCGACGAAAGCCATGCTTAGCCGCTTCAGAGATACGCTCCTGGCCGCTCGGCACCGGGCGAATTTCGCCTGCGAGACCCACTTCGCCAAAAACCACCAGGTCCTGGGGCAGCGGACGGTCGCGCAGGCTGGAAACCATCGCCAGCAGCAGCGCCAGATCGGCGCTGGTTTCGGTGACCTTCACCCCACCAACCACGTTGACGAAGACGTCCTGGTCGGCCATCTGCAGACCGCCGTGACGATGCAGAACCGCCAGCAGGATCGCCAGACGGTTCTGCTCAAGCCCCACCGCCACGCGGCGCGGGTTGGACATCATCGAGTGATCGACCAGCGCCTGGATCTCCACCAGCAGCGGTCGCGTGCCTTCCCAGACCACCATCACCGAACTACCGGAAGTCACTTCGTCCCCGCGGCTCAAAAAGATGGCCGAGGGGTTGCTCACTTCACGTAGACCCTGCTCGGTCATGGCGAATACGCCCAGCTCGTTGACCGCGCCGAAGCGGTTTTTATGGCTGCGCAGGGTGCGGAAACGAGAGTCGGCGTCGCCGTCGAGCAGCACGGAGCAGTCGATACAATGCTCCAGCACTTTCGGCCCGGCCAGCGAGCCGTCTTTGGTAACGTGGCCGACCATGACGATAGCCACGCCGCGCGTCTTGGCAAAGCGCGTTAAATAGGCCGCCGTTTCGCGCACCTGGGCCACACTGCCCGGCGACGACTGCACGTCGGCCATATGCATTACCTGGATGGAGTCGATAACCATCAGCTGCGGCTTTTCTTCATCGGCAATCTGGCAAATCTGCTCAATGCTGGTTTCTGACAGCATATTCAGATTGGCCGTCGGCAGGCCTAAACGGTGAGCGCGCATCGCCACCTGCTGAAGCGACTCTTCCCCGGTGACGTAGAGCGTTTTCATGCCTTCGGCGAGCTTACACAGGGTTTGCAGCAGCAGCGTCGACTTACCCGCGCCGGGATTGCCGCCGATCAGAATCGCGCTCCCCGGCACCACGCCGCCGCCGAGCACGCGGTCAAACTCTTTAAATCCGGTAGAAAAACGCGGCAGTGCTTCCAGGCTGATATCGGAGAGCTTCTGCACTTTCGACACGCCGGCATTACCGGCATACCCTGACAAGCGTTCGTTTCTTGCCACCTGCGGCGAAGCGGCAATGCGCATCTCGGTTATGGTATTCCAGGCATGACAGGCGCTGCACTGCCCCTGCCAGCGCGGATAATCCGCACCGCATTCATTACAGACAAATGCGCGTTTTGGAGCTTTCGCCACGTTAACCTCTTACTTTTGATTCATGCTGCCGGAGAGAATACAGAATACCCCCATCAGGTCAGCGTGGCGGATTGTCACTTCCGCCAGTTCATTAACTTTTGGCTTAGCATGATAGGCAATGCCGAGCCCTGCCGCTTTAATCATCGGCAGATCGTTTGCGCCATCGCCAATGGCGACGGTTTGCGCCGGCGGGATCTCATACTTTTCCGCCAGTTTACGCAGCGTATTGGCTTTATATTTCGCATCGACAATATCGCCGATGACGTTGCCGGTCAGCTTACCGTCCATGATCTCCAGTTCGTTGGCGAACACCGCGTCGAGATGCAGCTTGTCGCGCAGATATTCGGCAAAGAAGGTGAAGCCGCCGGAGGCGATCGCCACCTTCCAGCCAAGCGTTTCCAACTTCAGCACCAACTGGGTCAACCCCGGCATCAGCGGTAGCGTTTCGCGCACCTGCAGCAGAATGCTGGCATCGGCATCTTTCAGGGTCGCCACGCGCTGGCGCAGGCTGGCGGTGAAATCAAGTTCGCCGCGCATCGCGCGCTCGGTCACTTCCGAGACCAGCTCGCCGGTCCCGGCCAGTTTGGCGATTTCATCGATACACTCAATTTGAATCGCCGTCGAGTCCATATCCATGACCAGTAAGCCCGGCGTACGTAAATGCGGGATTTTGCCCAGCGGCGCCACGTCAAACCCGGCCTCATGGGCCAGACGGGTGGCACGAAGCGTAAGGGAGCCCGCCAGCCGCATCACCTGGTAGTCGTCAACCGCCCAGGAGGCGACGATAACCAGCGCCGCGCCCAGCTCGCGCTGCCACTCGGTCAGACGATGCTTGTTAATGCCGCGACCATACAGCAGCCAACCGCTGCGTCCGGCATGATAGTCCAACGGCATGACCTCATCACCGCTCAGGGAAAGCGGCAATCCAGGCCACAGGGAAACATCTTCAGGCAGGTCGCACCAGGTCAAACTGTTTGGCATCACGGCTCCACATAACTTCATTCAGGCGAGGAAAATAACGCATGAGGCTACCTTGTAACCAGCGCTTCTGGCAACATTAAGCTGCAAATTTTCAAAGGTGGAATATGGTACGCGCAAAACTTAAATTCCGACTGCATCGCGCGGTAATTGTTCTGATCTGTCTCGCACTCCTCGTCGCCCTGATGCAGGGGGCCTCCTGGTTCAGCCAGAACAGTCAGAAGCAGCGCAATCCGCAGCTGGAAGAACTGGCACGCACGCTCGCCCAGCAGGTCACGCTAAACCTGGCGCCGCTGTTGCGTAGCGAAACGCCTGATGAAAAGCGGATTAGCCAGCTGCTGGAACAGCTTACCCACAAAAGTCGCATCCTCGACGCCGGCGTTTATGACGAACAGGGCGACCTGGTGGCGCGTTCCGGCGAAAGCGTCGAGGTACGCGATCGGCTGGCGCTGGACGGTAAAAAAGCGGGCGGTTACTTCAACCAGCAAATCGTCGAGCCTATCCAGGGTAAAAACGGCCCGCTCGGCTACCTGCGCCTGACGCTGGATACCCATACCTTAGCCACCGAAGCGCAGCAGGTCGATAATACCACCAATATCCTGCGTCTGATGCTGCTGCTATCGTTGGCCATCGGCGTCGTCCTGACGCGCACCCTGCTGCAGGGGAAACGTACCCGCTGGCAGCAATCGCCTTTCCTGCTCACCGCCAATAAGCCGGTGCAGGATGAAGATAAAGATGAATCAGAATAAGGAAATCACTATGTCTACGCTGCGCCTGCTGCTCTCTGACTCTTACGACCCCTGGTTCAACCTGGCGGTTGAGGAGTCTATTTTTCGCCAGATGCCCGCCACTCAGCGGGTGCTGTTCCTGTGGCGCAATGCCGATACGGTGGTCATTGGCCGGGCGCAAAACCCGTGGAAAGAGTGCAATACCCGACGCATGGAAGAAGATAACGTGCGCCTGGCGCGTCGCAGCAGCGGCGGCGGCGCGGTATTCCACGATCTGGGCAATACCTGCTTTACCTTTATGGCTGGCAAACCGGAGTACGATAAAACCGTTTCCACGAATATCGTCCTGTCGGCGCTGAATGCGCTGGGCGTCACGGCGGAAGCCTCGGGCCGTAACGATCTGGTGGTCAAAACCGCCGACGGCGAGCGCAAGGTCTCCGGTTCCGCCTATCGCGAAACGATGGATCGCGGCTTTCACCACGGTACGCTGCTGCTGAACGCCGATTTAAGCCGCCTGGCCAACTACCTCAATCCCGATAAGAAGAAGCTGCAGGCCAAAGGCATTACCTCCGTGCGCGGACGGGTAGCCAATCTGGTCGAGCTGCTGCCGGGCATTACCCATCAGCAGGTTTGCGAGGCGATTCAGGAGGCGTTCTTCGCCCATTACGGCGAGCGCGTAGAGGCCGAAGTTATCTCTCCGGAGAAAATGCCGGACCTGCCGAATTTTCCCGCAACCTTTGCACGACAGAGCAGTTGGGAGTGGAACTTTGGCCAGGCGCCCGCCTTTAGCCATCTGCTGGATGAACGTTTTACCTGGGGCGGCGTAGAGCTCCATTTCGATGTTGAAAAAGGCCATATCACGCGCACGCAGATTTTTACCGACAGCCTCAACCCGGCGCCGCTGGAGGCGCTGGCTACCAGATTGCAGGGCTGCCTCTACCGCGCGGATATACTGCAACAGGAGTGCGAGGCGTTATTGGCGGATTTCCCGGAGCAGGAGAAAGCGCTGCGGGAGCTGTCGGCATGGATTGCCGGCGCGGTGCGCTAGCGCGGTCAAAGCCTCTCATCCCGGCCCTCTCCCATAGGGAGAGGGAGGAAGAGATGATTACTCTTTATCGCCCAGCAGAACGGATTCCAGCGCGATTTTAATCATGTCGTTGAAGGTCGTCTGACGTTCAGCGGAGCTGGTCTGCTCGTGGGTACGGATGTGGTCGGAGACCGTGCAGATGGTCAGCGCTTTAGCGCCAAATTCCGCCGCGACGCCGTAGATCCCGGCCGCTTCCATTTCCACGCCCAGGATGCCGTATTTTTCCATCACGTCGAACATTTCACCGCCGTCCGGCGCATAGAACAGGTCAGCGGAAAAAATGTTGCCCACGCGAGCGTCAACGCCCAGCGCTTTTGCCGCGTCAACCGCGTTACGCACCATGCCAAAGTCGGCAATCGCCGCAAAGTCGTGGTCCTTAAAACGCATACGGTTAACTTTAGAGTCGGTGCAGGCACCCATGCCGATAACCACGTCGCGCAGCTTAACGTCCATACGCACCGCGCCGCAGGAGCCTACGCGAATGATTTTTTTTACGCCGAAGTCGGTGATCAGCTCTTTTGCGTAAATGGAGCAGGACGGGATCCCCATACCGTGACCCATAACGGAAATTTTGCGGCCTTTATAGGTACCGGTGAAGCCCAGCATACCGCGCACGTTGTTCACTTCACGAACATCTTCAAGGAACGTTTCTGCAATGTGCTTCGCGCGCAGCGGGTCGCCCGGCATCAGCACAACGTCAGCGAAATCGCCCATTTCTGCATTAATGTGTGGAGTAGCCATCGTTAAATCCTTCTGAATGTTGTTGCCTGCTGGCGGCAGCGCCTTATCAGGCCTACAAAAAAGGCCCGGGGAGCGTCGCTCACCGGGAAAATAATCACAGCATGTTTTTGCCGTAGTCCATCGCAGAGGTACCGAAGTACGTCGCCAGGGTCTGGCCAATATCAGCGAAGGTTTCACGGTGCCCCAGCGAGCCCGGCTTCACTTTCGGGCCATAGATCAGCACCGGAATGTGTTCACGAGTATGGTCGGTACCGGTCCAGGTCGGGTCGCAGCCGTGGTCGGCGGTCAGGATCAGAATGTCATCTTCCCCGACCAGCGCCATCAGCTCCGGCAGACGGCGATCGAACAGCTCCAGCCCTGCGGCATAGCCTGCAACGTCGCGGCGGTGGCCCCAGGAAGAGTCGAAGTCTACGAAGTTGGTGAAGACGATGGTTTCGTCCCCCGCTTCTTTCATCTCTTTGATGGTGGCGTCAAACAGCGCATCCAGGCCCGTCGCTTTCACTTTTTTAGTGATACCGCAGTTGGCGTAGATATCGGCGATTTTACCCACCGATACGACCTGGCCCTTTTTCTCGTCGACCAGCTTCTGCAGTACCGTCGGCGCCGGCGGCTCAACGGCCAAATCGTGGCGGTTACCGGTGCGCTGGAAGTTGCCGGCTTTGTCTCCGATAAACGGACGCGCGATCACGCGACCAATGTTGTAGCCGCCTTCGGTCAGCTCTTCACGCGCGATTTCACACAGCTCGTACAGCTTATCGAGACCATAGGTCTCTTCATGGCAGGCAATCTGGAATACCGAGTCAGCGGAGGTATAGAAAATCGGCTTGCCGGTTTTCATATGCTCTTCGCCCAGCTGGTCGAGGATAACGGTACCGGAAGAGTGACAGTTGCCGAGGTAGCCCGGCAGGTTGGCGCGCTTAACCAGTTTATCCAGAAGCTCCTGCGGGAAGCTGTTTTCATGCTCGGGGAAATAGCCCCAGTCAAAGAGAACCGGTACGCCGGCGATTTCCCAGTGGCCTGACGGGGTGTCTTTACCTGAAGAGAGCTCATGCGCCCATGCGTAAGCGCCGATAACGTCCGCGTTGCCGTCCATACCGGCGGCAATTTTACCGGTAGAACCCTCATGGGCTTTAACCAGCCCCAGACGGGTCAGATTCGGTAGATTGAGCGGGCCTTTGCGGCCGTTGTCAGCCTCGCCTTTGGCGCAGGCTTCTGCAATATGGCCCATGGTGTCTGAACCGACGTCGCCAAAGCGATCGGCGTCTTCAGTCGCACCGATGCCGAATGAGTCCAGCACCATAATAAATGCACGTTTCATATTATTCTCCGTACCTTTTGCGCTGCAAAAAAGCGATCAGATCAGTATATAACTATTCGGTGATACGACGATAGACCGTCGGCGTCATTTCAGGCGCTTTATCGTCAAGTTTAATGGCCGCTTTCACGGCTTTGGCCGCTTCCTGCCAGCTGTTTTCGTCTTTAGCATGGATAACCGCCAGCGGCTGCTGTGCGTCGATACGCGCGCCGAGGCGAACCATATCGGTGAAACCGACGCTGTAATCAATCAGATCCGATGCCTGACGGCGACCGCCGCCCATTGACACCACCGCCATGCCCAGCGCGCGGGTGTCCATTTCGGCGACAAACCCTTCGCCTTCGGCATAGACCGCTTTGCTCAGCATCGCGGACGGCAGATACTTATCGTAGTTTTCCACGAAGTCGTTCGGCCCTTTTTGCGCCGCCACCATCCGGCCGAAGACTTCTGCGGCTTTACCGTTATCCAGCACCGCCTGTAGCTTCGCCCGCGCGTCGGCGTCGTTCTCCGCCAGCTTGCCGGAAATCAGCATCTCGACGCATAGCGCCATCGTCACTTCAAGCAGCCTCGGATTGCGGTACTCGCCGGTGAGGAACTGCACGGCTTCACGCACTTCCACCGCATTACCGGCGCTGGAAGCCAGCACCTGATTCATATCGGTTAACAGCGCGGTCGTTCGCACGCCGGCGCCGTTGGATACCCCGACGATAGCTTCAGCCAGCGCGGCGGAAAGTTCATAAGTAGGCATAAAGGCGCCGCTGCCGACTTTGACATCCATCACTAGGGCGTCCAGGCCTTCCGCCAGCTTCTTGGCGAGAATCGAGGCGGTAATCAGCGGGATAGAGTCCACCGTCGCGGTGATATCGCGCGTGGCGTAAAAACGTTTGTCAGCCGGCGCCAGAGAGCTGGTCTGCCCGATAATCGCGACGCCGACATCTTTAATGATTTCGCGGAAGCGGCTATCGTCCGGGAAAATATCGAACCCCGGAATCGCCTCCAGCTTATCGAGCGTACCGCCGGTGTGCCCGAGGCCGCGCCCGGAGATCATCGGCACATAGCCGCCGCAGGCCGCAACCATCGGCCCCAGCATCAGCGAGGTCACATCGCCTACGCCGCCGGTGGAGTGTTTATCGACGATGGGGCCATTAAGGTTAAGATGCTTCCAGTTCAGAACGGTTCCTGAATCCCGCATCGCCATGGTCAGCGAAACGCGTTCCGGCATAGACATATCGTGGAAAAAAATGGTCATCGCCAGCGCGGCGATCTGCCCTTCTGAGACGCTGTTATCGCGGATACCGTTGATGAAAAAGCGAATTTCTTCATCGCTCAGCGCATGACCATCACGTTTTTTACGAATAATTTCTTGTGCGAGAAACAAGATAACCTCCCGGGGAAAGAGTCAAAGACCAACCGCAGGCCGGACAGCATCCGGCCTTGAGGTCGGCAAATTACGTTTTAGTAGCTGCTGGCGCTCTTACCATCGCCGTGACCCAGCGCTTTCAGCAGGCTTGCCAGCAGGCTGGAGGCGCCAAAACGGTAGTGGCGAGAGTCGGCCCAGTCGGCACCGAACAGCTCATCAGCAATCGCGAGGAATTTTTGCGCGTCTTCTGCGCTACGCACGCCGCCTGCTGGCTTGAAGCCGACGCTCTGCTGAACGCCCATATCGCGGATGACCTCCAGCATGATGCGCGCGCTTTCCGGGGTCGCGTTCACCGGAACTTTACCGGTAGAGGTTTTGATGAAGTCGGCGCCGGCTTTGATGGCGATTTCAGACGCTTTACGAATCAGCGCTTCTTCTTTCAATTCGCCGGTTTCGATAATCACTTTCAGCAGCACGTTTGCTGCCACGCAGGCTTCTTTACAGGCTTTCACCAGGTCAAAACCGACCTGTTCATTGCCCGCAATTAGCGCACGGTAAGGGAACACGACGTCAACTTCGTCAGCGCCGTAAGCGATCGCCGCGCGGGTTTCCGCCAGCGCGATATCAATATCATCGTTACCGTGCGGGAAGTTGGTCACCGTCGCGATACGAATATCCGGGGTACCTTGCTCGTTCAGCGTTTTACGCGCGATCGGGATAAAGCGCGGGTAGATGCATACTGCAGCAGTATTCCCTACCGGTGTTTTGGCCTGGTGACACAGCGCGATCACTTTTTCATTGGTGTCGTCATCATTCAGGGTGGTCAGGTCCATCAGTTTCAACGCGCGCAGGCTGCTTGCCGTTAAATCAGTCATTTCATACTCCGACGGCGTAGTGCCGTTTTAAAGTTTGTTCACCTTGCGAGTCTGTTACTATTGTAACATTCCCTCGCCGCTACACTTCGATACACATCACAGTTAATGAAAACTAATTACTAATTTGCATTACTGTATAGTGATACAAATCACATAACAAAGCCTAATCCGTGCTCTTCCAATGCCAGACTCTCTTTAAGCATAATCAGGAATCGCCACTCCGAATCAATGTTATTATTATAACACCATCAGGCAACAAGCCACGATACCGACACGGGCATTTTGTGCGAAAAAAGGCCATAAAGATCATTACATTTTGATAAATAAAGAATTATATAATGATAGGATTTTAACATTCTGAAGTGAGAACCCCACGACGGCAATGCCGCGGGGTTCTTAGCGTGCAAGAGGGCGTTACAGCGCGAGGAATACGCCCGCTATCGTGGCGCTCATCAGGTTAGACAGCGTCCCCGCCGCCACGGCCCGCATACCCAGCTGGGCAATTTCCTGACGGCGATTAGGCGCCATGCCGCCCAGTCCGCCAATCAGGATCGCAATGGATGACAGATTGGCAAAACCGCACAGGGCAAACGAGATGATGGCCTTGGTGTGAGTTGAAATCACCTGCAAACCGGCGGCAGCGACCTCGGCGTCGGCTTTCAGGTATTCACCGAAATTCATATAGGCCACAAACTCGTTGATGATCAGCTTCTGGCCGATAAACGAGCCGGCAACGGTGGCTTCATTCCACGGCACGCCAATCACCCACGCCAGCGGCGAGAAGACCCAGCCGAGGATCATTTGCAGCGACAGGTCCGGATGGTTAAACCAGCCGCCCACGCCGGAGAGAATACCGTTAACCAGGGCAATCAGCGCGATAAACGCCAGCAGCATCGCCCCGACGTTCAGCGCCAGCTGCATCCCGGAAGCCGCGCCAGATGCAGCGGCATCCAACACGTTCGCCGGTGCCTGCGGATCGGCGTCATTTTTATCCATCGCCGGGTTGTCCCGGGGCTGCTCGGTTTCCGGCACGATAATCTTCGCAAACAGCAGGCCGCCCGGGGCCGCCATAAACGAAGCGGCAATCAGGTATTCCAGCGGTACGCCCATCTGCGCGTAACCGGCCAGAACGGAGCCCGCAACCGAGGCCAGGCCCCCGCACATCACCGCAAAGAGCTCGGAACGGGTCATGGTGGCGATATATGGACGCACCACCAGCGGCGCTTCGGTCTGGCCAACAAAGATGTTCGCCGTGGCAGAGAGCGATTCCGTGCGCGAGGTTTTCAGTACCGCCCGCAGCGCCCCGCCGAGAATGCGGATAACAAATTGCATGATGCCGAGGTAATAAAGCACGGCGATCAGCGACGAGAAGAAGACAATGACTGGCAGGACGCGCAGGGCAAAAACAAACCCGCCACCGCCGAAGACTTCAAACATCTTGTCGGAAACTAGCCCACCAAAGATAAAGCCGATCCCTTCATTGCCGTAAGCAATCACGTTAGCAACGCCATTCGACATGGCCAGCAGCGCCGTGCGCCCGGCCGGCACGTAGAGAATTAACGCGCCGATCCCCACCTGGATAATCCAGGCGCCGAGGACGGTACGCAGGTTGATGGCTTTTCGATTACTGGAGAGGAGCACAGCGATGGCTAACAACACCACCATGCCGATAAGTCCCATGATAATTTGCATACAGAGTCCCTGTGTATTGAGAGTTCAGCCTAAAACCCCGCGATTATAACGGCATGAAACCATCATGCTCATTTCAGCTCACACATTTTAAGCAAAACAATGAGATAAAAAGGCAGGAATGAGACACAGGTCACTCAACAAAGCGTTATGGGAGCGCAAAAATCGCATTTGTATTATCAATCAGGGTATTAGCTATCTCTTCCGCGGGCTCCGGGCGTAGCTCACATAAGGTGGAGAAGACGCGAGCCGCCCGTTCTGGCCTGTTCGGCTGCCCCTGAAAACCGTTCAATGGCATATCCGGCGCATCGGTCTCCAGCAGCAGCGCCGAAAGCGGCAGCTGCGCCATCACAGCGCGGGTCTTACTGGCGCGCGGATAGGTAATTGTGCCACCAACGCCAATCTTGTAGCCCAGTTGCACAAACCGCTCCGCCTGCTGAAGGCTACCGGCAAAACCGTGCACTACGCCGGTTCGCGGTAAAGCGTGCTTTTTCAGCAGCATCGCCAGCTTGTCGTGAGTGCGTCTGGAGTGGAGGATCGCCGGCAAATCGTAGCGTTTCGCCAGCCGCATCTGCGCCTCAAATACAGAAACCTGACGCTCAAACTGCGGATCTTCGCGATAGAGATCGAGACCGATTTCCCCAACCGCGACCAGCTTAGCATCGCGTTTCGCCAGGCAGGCTTCAAGCCGTTCAAGACTCTCTGCGCTATGCCGTTCAATCGCTATCGGGTGGAGGCCTAAGGCGGCGTAGAGCTCATCATATTTCCCCGCCAGCGCTAACACGCGGGCAAAGTTATCCGCTTCTGTCGCAGGTACCACGATCTGCGTCACGCCAGCCTCCGCCGCCCGGGCAATGCTGGCGCTTTCGTCGCCGGTGAAAGGGGGAAAATCGAAATGGCAGTGAGTATCAATAAATCGTAGGGTCACGCCAGGTCCTCATTTTCAAAGCTGGCATCATTGGCCTGCACCGCCGCGATGACCGGCGCCTGAGGGATCTCATTGGCCACCGGCGCTGGCGGAATAACGACCGTTTTCGGTACCGCAATACGCGGCGCGTGGCGCAGCAGCGGCGGTCTGTCGGCCAGCAGTTTACCGACGGTAGCGAGAAAGTAGCGCCCGCACTGGCGCCCGGTCTTGTAGTCCTCCAGCAACGCCGGAAGACGGCTGCCTAACGCCATACTCTTCAACGGCTTCTGCGGATAAATTTCCAGAATTCTCAGCTTACCCGGCGGTTTTTCAATGAACTCTTGCGTGGAGCGATAGGTAGTTTCGTGATGCTGCACCAGATTCACAAACGGCTGCAGACTACTTTCGCCAAGCCAGCGCTCCATCCGTTTAAACCACTGCGGGGTGTAGTACATCTGGGACGGAACGGTACGGATCACCACGATGGTTTGCGCCCCTCGACGGGCTGCCTCCTGGACGGGGATCGCATCGCTGACGCCGCCGTCAAGATAGCTCACGCCATCCAGCAGCACGCCGCTGCGGTAAAAACCGGGAATGGCGCTGGAGGCGCGAATCAGGTCAAGCCAGGTCTGCTGAGTGGGGGAAAAGTAGTTTGGCGTGTAATCATCGCCGCGACAGGCGCACATCCAGAACTCTTTGCCTTGGGCAAAACAATCTTCAGCATAGGCCATCGCCAGCGGCATCTTTTTCGAGGTGGTGTCGACCAGCCAGTCAAGATCGATAAGATTTCCGCCGCGCACAAAACGCATCGGGTCGAAAAACTCGCGGGCGGTGGTGTAGCGGGTGATCACTTTGCGGGCATAGCCGGGCTGGTTGCACAGATAGGCCGAGAGATTTTGCGCCCCGGCAGAGGTACCGAACATCATGTCGAACGGGTTGAATCCCGCGCGCATAAATTCGTCCAGCACCCCGGCGGTAAAAATCCCTCTCTGCCCCCCGCCTTCGCACACCAGTGCGAGCCTGCCCGGCTGGAAGGGTTTAACAGATAACGGCGTAATGTTGCCCAACGTAACGGGAATTCGCTGCCCCACCCTGCTTTCCTGTCTGGCTTATTATAAAAACAAAGGTAACGCAATTTTTAACGCCCTGAAACTGAGAAAGCCAGTCACATTGACTGGCTTTATGTAAGACGGTATTTCACGCGTTAACGTCTAGGGACGCCGACGGCCGGTAAACAGGCTGACCAGGAACAGGATAATACCGACAACGAAGACAATTTTCGCAGCCCAGGCAGCGGTACCCGCCAGGCCACCAAAGCCCAGAGCGGCGGCAATTAACGCGATCACCAGAAAAATAATGCCCCATCTAAACATACGTCTCTCCTTACCATAGTTAATGACGGTCGATTTTCTGCGCACTCAGGCCGCGCATACACAACCCTGTGGTGCTACACATCCTGCGGAAAGACCGCAGAATAAATTTTTTAGTGAATAGATTTATTTGACGCTAAGGTCATTCTTCACGCTTTTGACGCCGGAAACGGCTTTCGCAATACCTTCCGCCCGCTCCGACTGCTTACTGGACTCGACCGTACCGGATAAATGTACAACGCCATCGGTGGTCTCAACCTTCACGTTACGCGACGGAACGATATCGTCAGCCAGCAATTTCGCTTTGATCTCGCTGGTCACCGCCGTGTCGCCGGCATAGCCCTTCAGCGAAGCAGATTTTTCGTTCTGTACGCTAAGCTTGTCGTTAACGGAGGTCACGCCTTCAACCGCTTTCGCAACGCTAAGCGCCTGCTTATGCTGCTCTGAACTGTCAACCGTACCGCTTAAGGTGACGACTTTATTTTCAGTTTTCACAGAGATATCGGTGCTGCGAATATCTTTATGATCGATCAGCGCCGCTTTCACCCTGGCGGTGATGGTGCTGTCGTCCATAAAATTCCCGACTTTGTTCATCGAATTATCAACGGCTTGCCCGGCATTGCTTGCTGCGGATTTCGCGCTGTCTACGGTCGAGTTTTCCGCATACGCCGAAGCGCTGATTATTGCTGAGCCCAGGAAGAGGGCCAGGAGTGTCTTGCCGCTCTTAAGTCTTGTCATCGTTGTTCCTCGTTATATCTAAGCAGGTAAAGCAAAATAAGTAGACTATTAAGCCAGGATTCCAAAAATTACTTATTAAATGTAGTAGATACGCAGAAGAGTGCGGCATGATCGGGTAAAAAAGCGCGCAAAACGGTAAGAATTAAGAACTTTCCAGAAAGGGCAAACCGAGGGGAAAATGACGTGGAGCGCGGCGAAAACCGCGCTCCGGAGAGGATTAGTGCTCGCGGGTTTTACGGAACTGGACGTCAGGGTACCGTTCCTGCGTCAGGTTCAGGTTAACCATGGTCGGGGCGATATAAGTCAGGTTATCGCCACCATCCAGCGCCAGCTGAATTTCGTTCTTACGCTTAAACTCTTCGAATTTCTTCGCGTCGCTACATTCCACCCAGCGTGCGGTCGCGACGTTGACGGACTCGTAAATCGCCTCAACGTTGTATTCGCTCTTCAGGCGAGCAACAACCACATCAAACTGCAGCACACCCACCGCGCCAACGATCAGATCGTTATTGGCGATCGGACGGAACACCTGCACCGCCCCCTCTTCAGAGAGCTGAACCAGCCCTTTCAGCAGCTGTTTCTGCTTGAGCGGATCTTTCAGGCGAATGCGGCGGAACAGTTCCGGGGCGAAGTTCGGGATACCGGTGAACTTCATCATTTCACCCTGGGTGAAGGTATCGCCAATCTGAATGGTGCCGTGGTTATGCAGACCCAGGATATCGCCCGGATACGCTTCTTCCACGTGCGAACGGTCGCCGGCCATAAAGGTCAGCGCGTCGGAGATCACCACGTCCTTGCCGATACGCACCTGGCGCATCTTCATGCCTTTCTCGTATTTACCGGAAACCACGCGCATAAAAGCCACGCGGTCGCGGTGTTTCGGGTCCATGTTGGCCTGAATTTTAAACACGAAGCCGGTGAACTTATCTTCCGAGGCTTCCACCGTGCGGGTGTCGGTTTTACGCGGCATCGGCGCAGGCGCCCACTCCACTAAACCGTCCAGCATATGGTCAACGCCAAAGTTGCCCAGCGCGGTACCGAAGAATACCGGCGTAATTTCGCCCGCCAGGAACAGCTCTTTATCGAATTCGTTAGACGCGCCCTGCACCAGCTCCAGCTCATCGCGCAGCTGCTGCGCCAGATCTTCACCCACCGCGGCATCAAGCTCCGGGTTATCCAACCCTTTCACGATGCGTACTTCCTGGATGGTGTGGCCTTTACCGGTCTGATACAGGTAGGTTTCATCTTTATAAAGATGGTAAACGCCCTTGAACAGTTTGCCGCAGCCAATCGGCCAGGTGATCGGCGCGCAGCCGATTTTCAGCTCGTTTTCCACTTCATCCAGCAGCTCCATCGGGTCACGGATGTCGCGGTCAAGTTTGTTCATAAAGGTCAGGATCGGCGTATCGCGCAGACGGGTGACTTCCATCAGCTTACGGGTACGATCCTCGACGCCTTTCGCGGCATCGATAACCATCAGGCAGCAGTCAACCGCCGTCAGGGTACGGTAGGTATCTTCGGAGAAGTCTTCGTGCCCCGGGGTATCCAACAGGTTAACCAGGCAGTCGTGATAGGGGAACTGCATCACGGACGTGGTGATGGAGATACCGCGCTGCTTTTCCATCTCCATCCAGTCAGATTTCGCATGCTGGCTGGAGCCGCGACCTTTTACCGTACCGGCAGTCTGAATAGCCTGTCCGAATAACAGAACCTTTTCAGTAATGGTCGTTTTACCGGCATCCGGGTGAGAAATAATGGCAAAAGTGCGGCGCTTAGCCACCTCCTGCAAATAAGGAGACAACGTCATAATTCAATCTTCTTAGTAAACGCGGCAACGCGCCGCGCATGTTGAATACGAAAAAATTGCGGCTATTTTACCCATCAATGGGGGGGAGGCAATCAGTGTTTACACAGGAGTTGCTCCAGTTCGCTTAAAGAGGTGACCGTCCAGTCCGGGCGGAGGTCCGCGGGCAGCTCGCGCTGATGGGGGTTGAACCAGCAGGTCGCCAGGCCGGCATTTACGCCACCGCGAATATCAGACTCAGCGGTATCGCCAACCATCAGCACCCGCGAACGATCGGGGTTGCCCGCCTGCGCCAGCGCATAGTCAAAAATACGCGCATCCGGCTTAGCCACCCCAACCTCTTCGGAGATAATCAACAAATCAAAGTGATCGCGTAAACCTGTACGTTCAAGACGCGTCTGCTGTAGCGAGGTAAAACCGTTGGTGATAATGCCCATTTTCACCTTCCCCTGCAGCGAATCGAGCAGCGATACGGCCCCCGGCAGCGGCGAACAGATCTCCGCCATCGCGTTCATAAATGCGGCGTTCAGCTCGCCGGGAGGGACGTTCAGGCGCTCCGCCCAACCGTCAAAGCGCTGATGCTGCAGCTGAAGCGAAGTAATGGCGCCGTTTTGATAATCCACCCACAGCGGCTTATTCACGGCCTGGTAGTCCTGAAAATCCTCTGCGGAGAACGTCACGCTATAGTCGAGAAACATCCGCTGTAGGCCGCTAAATGAGTCAAACGTAAATAACGTTTCATCGGCATCAAAGAAAATCCAGTCCCACTTCATCGTATCACCTTGTCTTACATACTGATTGGCAGTGCCATAATGATTGCGTCCTCACGTCCGTCGACCGTGGGGTAATAGTTGCGGCGAATCGTCGCCTCGTTAAAGCCTAAGCTTTCATAGAGCGCGATGGCGGCGACGTTAGACGCGCGCACCTCCAGCCACAGCGTGACGACGCCGCGTTTTTCGACCTCATCAATCACCTGTTCCAGCAGTTCCCTGCCCAGACCACGACGCTGAAAGGCAGGGTCGACGGCAATATTGAACAGCGTCGCCTCGTCGAGGATGATTTGCGTAATGGCAAAAGCCGCCATCACGCCGTCCACGGACAGTTGAAGATTCAGATAGCGCTCGCCCTGATTACTGGCAAACGTCTGTTCGCTCCACGGAAAAGCGTGGGCGCGCGTTTCAATTTGCCAGGCGCGGGGCAAATCAGCCGGGTTGAGGGTAGAAATCGTGTTCATGTGCGCAAATCTGTTGCCAGAGCGCCATGCGAGCAGGCGTGCTGGTCTGAAGTTCATCGAAAGCAGGCGTGGCGATCTGTGCGCCCGCCAGCGGTAGCGCCGCGTCGGTGCCCAGCCGCCAGCTATTACAGCGTGCGTCCTGAGGCAGCATCGCAACGCGCTCAGGCGTCAGCTGCATCACCTGCCCCGGCGTCAGGGCCAGCGCGCGCAGAATATCGCTGATAAGCGGTTCGCTCAGCGATGGCGGTTCTTCCGCTACCATCACCAGGCGAATGTGTCCAGGAAGCGAGATAGCGATTTCACCCTGTAACGCCCCAGGACGACGCAGCGACCACTGGGTAATACCCAGCTGCTGTAATTGCCAGTCTCGTCGGGATGTCATAGCGAAACACTCCTGTTAATCAAGCGCGCAATATAGCAAATCCGTCGTATCTGCGCCAACAAACTACGCGGCGCTCGAAGCGCGTCCCACCGCCAACAAAGAGGCAGCCTGAAAGATAACGTGTATAATCGGCGCCAGTCTCAATGAAGGAGTGTTTCATGTCCGCTTTTACCCCGGCAAGTGAAGTCTTGCTGCGCCACAGTGATGATTTCGAGTCCGCCCGCGTTCTGTTTGCCGGTGACCTGCAGGATGACCTGCCCGCACGTCTGGACACGGCTGCCAGCCGCGCCCATACCCAGCAGTTCCACCACTGGCAGGTACTGAGCCGCCAGATGGGCGAAAATGCCCGCTATAGCCTGGTCGCAGAGGCTGGCGATGTCGCCGATTGCGATACGCTGATCTACTACTGGCCAAAGAATAAACCGGAAGCGCAGTTTCAGCTGATGAACCTGCTTTCGCTGCTGCCGACCGGTGTTGATATTTTCGTGGTTGGCGAGAACCGCAGCGGCGTACGCAGCGCCGAGCAGATGCTGGCGGAGTATGCGCCGCTGAGCAAAATCGACAGCGCGCGCCGCTGTGGGCTGTATCACGGTCGTCTGGAGAAACAGCCCGCGTTCGATCCCGAACAGTACTGGGGCGAGTATCCGCTGGAAAATTTGACGATTAAAACGCTTCCCGGCGTCTTCAGCCGCGACGGGCTGGATATTGGTAGCCAGTTGCTGCTTTCCACGCTCACCCCGCATACCAAAGGTAAAGTTCTGGACGTCGGCTGCGGCGCTGGCGTGCTGGCAACCGTACTGGCCAGCCACTCGCCTAAAGTTCGCTTAACGTTATGCGACGTCAGCGCGCCGGCAGTAGAAGCCAGCCGCGCTACGCTCGCCGCTAACGGCATCGAAGGGGAAGTGTTCGCCAGCAACGTCTTCTCTGAAGTGAACGGCCGCTTCGACATGATTATCTCCAACCCGCCTTTCCACGATGGTCTGCAGACCAGCCTGGAGGCCGCGCAAACCCTGATCCGCGGCGCAGTTCGTCATCTCAACAGCGGCGGAGAGCTACGCATTGTCGCCAACGCCTTCCTGCCCTATCCGAACGTGCTGGATGAGATCTTCGGCTTCCATGAAGTGATTGCCCAAACGGGCCGCTTTAAGGTCTACCGAACGGTGATGACCCGTCAGGCGAAGAAATAACCCCATTTTTCGGCGCCAGCAGCCGCTGGTCGCCGATGTTTCCCCTACCTGACCGCCCATTTTTGCAACAATCAATCCAACTGATACAATTAACTATTGACGAATAGCTGAAAACCACTAGAATGCGCCTCCGTGGTAACGATACTTTCATAGTGTCGATGGTATGCGAAGGTGGCGGAATTGGTAGACGCGCTAGCTTCAGGTGTTAGTGTCCTTACGGACGTGGGGGTTCAAGTCCCCCCCCTCGCACCATAATCCACATTGATATTGCTCGCACTGGGCGAAGGTGGCGGAATTGGTAGACGCGCTAGCTTCAGGTGTTAGTGTTCTTACGGACGTGGGGGTTCAAGTCCCCCCCCTCGCACCAACGAGGCGATATCAAAAATTAAGAATACTGTGCGAAGGTGGCGGAATTGGTAGACGCGCTAGCTTCAGGTGTTAGTGTCCTTACGGACGTGGGGGTTCAAGTCCCCCCCCTCGCACCAATATTCTTAACTCCTTCTGTTTTATCCCATCAGCTTTATATTCATTACAATCAGCATCATTCCACTGACTAACGCCACGCATGACGGCAGCAAAACAAAATGTCGTAGCTGACGGTGCCAAATCATGATCGCTGACATGAGCATTCCCAGCGCCACCAATGCGCGCCAGGCATCGACCGACAAATCGGCAAACCCGAGTGCGGCAATCAGTACGCCAGGGATCACCGCGCCCCATCCACTCCCTAAAGTTCGCTGCAACATGTTTTTGCCTCTAATAGCGATAATGATAACCAATATCATATGATAATTTTTATCATTTGTCATGTCAGGGAAACGGGAAGTCTTTATTCTTTACGTTTGCGGTAATGACATACATTCATGAAGGTGATAAATTAAGCAAAAGAAATTATATATTAAATAATCTGATTATTTCGTAAAAACCTTATTTTGCGCACTGTTTTTTATTATTCACTTCAAACTAATATCACATTGAATTTTAACGATTAATAATGACAACTCCGACATGACTGCACAATCCTGGCGCTCCCATTACGAACAGAAATATCAGTATTCCTTACGGCTATTTTTACTGCTTAATTTAGTTTCATCCGTCTTATCCCTTGTCAGCCCGCTCTTTACCGTCATCACTTTTACATTACCCTGTTTTCTGATAGTTGCCTGCAGCACGGTTCTGCTGCTATGGCACTGTAAATTCTCTCAGCACAAAATAAATATTCCGATTATTTCTCTGATATTTGGCCTGCTTTGGGCATGGCACGTTGCGCTAAAAGCATTGATGATGGGTCCGCCGCATTTTAACTACCTGGTAATCGCCTTATTAAGCGTGTTATTTATTGGCACTATTGCTTTTTCCAGCAATATCATTGGCTTTACTTTGCACTCTATACCAACCTACTTTACCTGCCTGATTCTGGGCGGCGGAGAACAGTGGTTGCGCATGTCCTGGTGCTTCTTGTTGCCTATTGCGGGCATCACCCTGCAAAGCTTAATTCAGAAACGCAGCGATATATTCACCCAGGGACTTATGGATAAGCTGCTGGAGGAACGTAATACCCTTAACGATCTCAGTATGTTGGATCCGCTTACCGGTTTGTATAACCGTCGGGGTTTGCAAAATCGTCTCGACACCGTCCTCTCTCTGGACAGCGCCGGACATTACGTCCTGCTGCTGGATATTGACCATTTTAAAGCCTACAACGACCACTATGGGCATATGATGGGCGACCAGGCATTGATTCAGGTTTCCGCCGCCATTCGTAACGCAGTGCGCTCACGCGATATCGTAGCCCGCTTTGGCGGCGAAGAGTTCATGGTGCTGTTGACCAGCAGCAGCGCAGAAAATGCTCTTCAGGCCGCAGAGCGGATTCGTCAGCGGGTCTATGATCTGAAAATCCCGCACATGTTTAACGAAAGCGTCGCGACCAATGTGACTATCAGTGTCGGTATGACGCCGCTAGTGGATGCTGATATTGACAGCGCCCTGAAACGGGCGGATAACGCGCTCTACGAAGCCAAAAATATGGGAAGAAACGTCATTCTCGCCAGCTAATCCTTTACCGCGCGGCAAAAGTCGCCGCGCGGACAAATCGCTTGCCAAGCCGGGACCACGGCATTAGTATCAGAAATCATTATCATTTAGATTTGTATCTGGCATTCGATGGCTTACCGTTCACTCGCATTCAACACTGAGATCATCTGGCGGGCACCGCTCCCTTCGGCTGACCGTGAACTGGCAAATTCAATACGCGACAAAATTACCGTGTTACGCCCCCATCTGCTGGATTTTCTCCGTCTGAATGAAGAAGCCCCTCCCCATGCGCTAACCCTGGCTGAATGGTCACAACCCTCGACGCTGAGTTCGTTCATCGCGACCTGGTCCGACCATATTTATCGTCACCAGCCTAGTCAACCCCGTGAGCAAAAACCCCTGCTGTCCCTCTGGGCGCAATGGTACATCGGTTTACTGGTGCCCCCTTTAATGTTGGCGCTGTTGAGCGAAGATCGCGCTATTAGCCTGGCGCCGGAACATGTGCGCGTCGAGTTTCATGAGTCAGGCCGCGCCGCCTGTTTCTGGATTGATATTCATTCAGCAGGTACTTCCCCGACAGAGCCCGCGCAGTCCCGGATAGAAAAGCTGGTCATCACGGCTTTACAACCCGTCGTGCAGGCGCTTGAAGCCACCGGCGATATTAATGGCAAGCTTATCTGGAACAATACTGGCTACCTGATTAACTGGTATCTGGGAGAAATGAAAACGTTGCTGGGAGATGAAAAAGTGGCCGCTCTACGCCAGCACTGCTTCTTCGAAAAACAGCTATCCAACGGCGAAGATAACCCGCTGTGGCGAACCGTGGTTTTACGTGAAGGGCAGCTGGTGCGCCGCACCTGCTGCCAGCGCTATCGCCTGCCGGATGTGCAGCAGTGCGGGGACTGCACGCTGAAATGATCTTTTGATAACGTCAACGGGCGGCTATTTCAGCCGCCCGTTTGCTTTTATGCCGTCTGCTGGCTCTCTTCCGCGATGCGCTGCGCCTCTTCGGCCTCTTGCGCTAACAGCTGTTTCTCATAAACCTTGAAGAACGGGAAGTAGATAATCGCGGAAACGCACGCGAGGACAACCACCAGAATCGCCGCCCGAAAATCCCAACCCAGCGCCCATGCGCCGCCAATCGGTGCCGGGGCGGTCCACGGCACAACCGAAATCACCCGGCCAATGAGATCCATCTTCATGGCGGCCCAGGCCAGCACGGCATTGACCATCGGCGCCAGCAGGAAGGGAATAAAGAACACCGGGTTCATCACGATAGGCGTGCCAAAAATGACCGGCTCGTTGATGTTAAACAGGCTTGGCACCACGCTCAGGCGGCCAATTGACCGCAGATGCGCGGAGCGGCTACGCAGATAGCAGAACACAAGCCCCATCGTCGCTCCAGAACCGCCAATCACAATAAAGAATGTCCAGAACGCTTCCATAAAGATATGCGGCAGTGGAGCACCCTGCGCCAGAGCCTGCTGGTTCATGCCGAGGTTAGTGAGCCAGAACATCTGCAGCATGCCAGAAACAATAGCCGCACCGTGGATACCCGCAAACCACAGCAGGTGGCCCACCAGGACCGCCAGTAAAATTGCGGGCAGCGAGTCGGCTGCGGAAACCAGCGGTTTAAAGATAGCCATAATGGCCTGAGGGATCAGCATATCAAAATGATGCTGAATAAGCAGGCTCAGGGGATACAGCGTCAGGACGACAACCAGAACCGGGATCAGCAGGTCAAACGAGTTTTTGATCATCGGCGGCACCTGATCCGG
Source organism: Klebsiella sp. BDA134-6 (assembly GCF_015601345.1). Taxonomy (NCBI): domain Bacteria; kingdom Pseudomonadati; phylum Pseudomonadota; class Gammaproteobacteria; order Enterobacterales; family Enterobacteriaceae; genus Klebsiella; species Klebsiella sp. BDA134-6. Next base: position 799,428 of record NZ_CP064784.1, on the reverse strand, counting down.
CAGGCGAATACCAATATTATGCGCTTTCAGGAAACGCATCATTTCAACGCAATAGACCGCCACAAGAATCGCCGTAAATATCCCGGTTCCTCCCAGGCTATCTACCGGCAGGTTGCCGTTCGTTTTTGGCGCCGCCACCAGCAGGAAGGCCATAATCGACAGCATGGCGCACATAAAGGGGTCGAGCTGATTGATTTTTTCGTAATGCTTACCGAGGTTATAGGCGATCGCGGCGCAAATATAGATCGACATAATACCCATCGTCATATCGAACGGCGTCAGAATTCGCCCTTCAAACTCTTTTGCCAGATCCAGCCAGGCGCGGGCAAATCCCCATGTGGTATCCGGTGAAAACGGCGGATAAGCGAATACCAGTAGAAAAGAGCCGACAATCATAAACGGCATGGCGGAGATAAAACCGTCGCGGATAGCCATCACGTGGCGCTGAGACGAGATGCGCCCGGCGACAGGGCTGATGTAATTTTCTACGAAGCGAAATATCAGATTAAATGCAGCATGGTTAGCAGACATAGCAGCCCTCCTGACAGGCTAGATGAACAGGCCCAACAACGATTATCTTGCCGCTGTGATGAATCCGCTTCTGCGAGTGAGCGACCAGATTTGATAGCCCGCAGGCTTTAGTGCTCAGGTACGTTCGATTCATCTTCGGCTCTTTTGTTATAGGTGACGCAGGGAAGTTACCTTGTCAGTATTCATGTCTCTATGAATAACCGCAACCGGTTACAGTAACCGGTTGCGGCGAATGTGAAGGAGATCCAGAAATTAGAAAGAATCTTGATTATCAACGAGAGATATTTACACTTTGCGAAGCTTGTGACAGATTTTTAACAAGCCTTAATCAGGAGATTCCAATGAGTCTGCAGTCCGTGCGGCAGTTTTTTGCTGACCACGCCCCCGATATCGAAATCATCGAACTTACTCAGAGCACGGCCACGGTAGCATTAGCCGCAGCGGCGCATAACGTTGAACCCGGGCAAATAGCCAAGACCCTGTCTTTAAAAATAAAAGACAGGGTTGTGCTCGTTGTCGCAAAAGGCGATGCGCGCCTGGATAATAAAAAACTAAAGGAAGCCTTCGGCGCCAAAGCGCGCATGCTCAGCAGCGATGAGGTCATTACGCTGACGGGACACCCTATTGGCGGCGTCTGCCCCTTTGGCCTGGAAGTTCCGCTGGCGGTGTACTGTGATATTTCACTGAGGCAGTACCCGGAAGTGCTGCCAGCAGCAGGATCAATTCATAGCGCCGTTCGCATTTCACCCGAGCGGATGGCGCAGTTGACTGATGCTAAGTGGATTGACGTTTGTCTTTAATAGATCGTTGGCACTACTGAGCAAGGCGCATAACTCTGGCATCGTCATTATTCGCCGACAGGCGCATTAAAATGTCTGCCGCGCTCAGTAGTCCCATATCAGAACTGACGCCAAGCTTGGTCATGGCATTGAACTTATGGGCCCGAATCGTTTTAATATTTCTTTCCAGCTGTGTCGCTATTTCAGGTAAAGAGTAGCCATAAGACATATATCGTAGGATGGTATGCTCCGTTGGGCTCAAAATTTGGCCAGAAATGCTCTGCTTTTGACATACCGAGCCCTCATTGGTCTGATAGCTATGATCGAGAAGCTGAAGCAAATATTCCTGCAGCTGGATCCGACAGGCAGATTTATTCAGAATGCCGTGTAAGCGGGAGGGCGTCAGATGGCTAACCAAACGCATTTCCGCTTCATCATTCGCTAAGACAATTCTTTGCATTTCTGGGCAATAACGCGCGATCTCATGGAGAAAGAGTAAGCTTTCAAGACGGGACCTGCGATTACCTGAAAGTGAAAAAATAATCGCAGAAAAATCTTTAGACTGAAACTCTCGTTTTAATGCTTTAGTATCTTGAAAGAATTGAATACGATAATTCTTACCACTTTCATTAATTAAGATGTGGCGAAGAGCTACTTCCGTCATCGCACATTTCTCTACGATAGCGATATATCGTGTTGTGAAGTCTTTTTCCATTCCGTTTGATCTCCATAGGCTGAATAAATATTCAGCTCCTTCATTCCCTGTGCACTATTAATCCAGGCATACATCTCTGCATTACTACGTAGAGATAAGCGGCGCATAGCACTATTTTTCTGCGCACTTATGGTTTTATTGCTCTTCTTCAATAAAGCAGCAATTTGATTAATTCCCCATCCTTTTGCAAGAAGCCTCAATACTTTACGCTCGGAAAGAGTCAAAATGACCATTTTTTGCTGTTCTTCACCGATGCGTTCGACTTCAGGGGAGAACAACGTCTGGCTAATACGTTCGGCGGCAAGACCACCAGCGCGAACTACTTCGATAAGGCGTTTTACCGGTTCGCTGTCTGAAATTAACGTACTTTCAGGACGCATTAATAATTGAACGGCTAACGGAAAACAGGTGTTTCCTACCATAAAGACCCAGTGTATATCCCTGTATTGGGTCATTAAAGAGTAGTAGTGTTCACAAATGTTTCTAGGATGCTCTATTTCACCGGACAAGTCAGCGATAACCAGCACTGCGCGACGCAATTGCAGCAGGGTTAGCTCATCCTGAGAACGACAAAAATTCAATTCATAATCAGGGAGATGCTCCCCCACGATGGCCTTCAAACCGGACTGCATCACCGGTATTCTGCTGATAATAATGCCGAACTTACCCTGTCCTGGTAACATAAACCCTCCGCTTCCTGTCGAAGACTCACCGCCGGCGCAAAAACAATCGGATGAATAATTTAATAACCATCATAATTATTTTGCCAAAATGAATCTTTATCGTCCCTGGCGGGTACGCTATATCGTACCCTAAAACCAACTTATATAGTGAGGAGTAACATATTGCTGTTATCCATGCCAATGATTAACATTAACACAGGTAGTTGTCATCAATAAATTAGAAATGGTTAACATCGTCGTTAGATACGCTAACTTAAGATAAATTAAATAAAGATTTCTTTATTTAATTTTTTTCCTAAATGCTTTTGGGGATTCGCCGCTATAGCGACGAAAGAAACGAGAAAAATAGGCAGCATCATTAAACCCCAAGTAATCAGAAAGTTGCGCAATAGTCATGCTGGTATACAGCAGGTTGCGACGCGCCTCAAGCATCACCCTTTGATGTAAAACTCCCAGCGCGCTGCAGCCATAAAATTCATGACACAAATAATTTAAATGGGTCGCGGACACACCCACCCGCCTGGCATATTCGGCTAAGGGCAGATGTTCGCGATAATGGCTTTCAATGAGACGAGAGAAATGGCGCATCACGCTACGCTTGCGTTCCGCTTTGTCCTCCGCTATCGGCTGTGGGCGATATTGCCGATTCAGCCAGACCAGCAGCGCTCCCAGCAGCGAATGCAGCATCATTTCACGCGCATCATACTCCTCACGGTACTCTTCTCGCAAAGCGGTAAACAGCGCCCGAATATGGCCCCGAGAGGCTTTTACCGGCACACACTGCGGCTGGCCGAGGAGATCCAATTGGCGGCCAAACTGATTCTCAACCCTCCTGAGCAGGGGTAATGCCAGGGATAAAACGTATCCTTCCGTGCCCGGCGAAAATCGAAATCCATGAATACAAAGCGCCGGAACAACCTGAATACAGGATTCCACCATCACGGTCGTTGTTCCTTCGATTTCAATTTCCGCCCGCCCTTTATGCAGGTACAACAGCTGCACCAGCTCAGCATGCTGATGCACGCGGATATGCCATTCATAAAGATGGCTGCGCTGGAGTATCGACTCACAGTGCAGAAGTTCGGGCGTTGGCCAGCCCTGCTCTTCGCCATACAGTTTGAAAACGGGAATGGTGCTCACTGCCTGCATCACGCCTCCGGATATTTTTGGTGTTACGCCACGCACTCCATCGGCAGACCAACATAGTTTTCAGCGATAGTGGTTAAGCCGGCGCGTGATTGCAGATAATAACGACGATCCGCCGCCTGCATTTTTCTATCGAACTCGCTTTGCTGCGGAAAATCATGCAGCAGACGCGTCATAAACCAGCTGAAACGCTCCCCCTTCCACACCCGATCCAACGCCAAACGCGAGTAGCTGGCTAAGAGGTCAACGCGGCCATGGTGATAATACTCGCGCAGGATCCGCCATAAATAGTTCACGTCGGACGCTGCGAGATTCAACCCTTTTGCCCCGGTTGGCGGTACGATATGCGCCGCATCTCCCACCAGAAATAGCTTCCCGTACTGCATCGGCTCCACCACATAGCTGCGCAGCGGCGCGATGCTCTTCTCCAGTGAGTGACCCGTCACTAACTTGCCGGATAACTCATCAGGGAGACGCCGTTTAAGTTCATTCCAAAAGCGCTCATCAGACCAGGCCTCCACCTTTTCGCTAAGCGGTATCTGCAGATAATAGCGACTTCTGGTTAGTGAGCGCTGACTACACAGCACAAACCCGCGTTCGTGGTGAGCGTAAATAAGCTCCGGATTTACCGGCGGCGTGTCGGCAAGCAGTCCCAGCCAGCCAAACGGCCAGACGCTCTCGTACTCTTTCAGAACCCCTGCCGGAATACTCTGCCGGGACACGCCGTGAAAGCCGTCGCAACCGGCGATAAAGTCGCACTCCAGGAGGAGGTTTTCTCCGTTACAGGTAAAAGAGACCGATGGTCTATCGCTTTTGGCATCATTAATTGTGACGTCGCTAACGCCATAAATCGTCGGGGCGCCACATTCCGCCCGCGCCGCCATTAAATCCCGCGTCACCTCAGTCTGGCCGTATACCATCACGCTTTTGCCTTCCGTCAACTCCGTCAGCGCAACCGGTACGCGCTTGCCTTCAAACAGAAACTCGACCCCATGATGGATCAGGCCTTCAGCATCCATTCGCCGGGCCGCCCCGGCTTCGCGCAGCAGCTCTACCGTTCCGCTTTCCAGAATGCCCGCACGGATCCTCCCCAGCACATACTCGGGCGTCTGTCGCTCAAGTATCACCGTCTGAATCCCGGCGTTATGTAAGAGCTGCCCCAACAGGAGTCCGGACGGACCCGCGCCGATAATCGCCACTTGTGTTTTCATAGGATCGCCTCAGCAAGGTTAATTATTTGTTTGTTTTTTGTTTATTAAAAGTTTGAATTTGCATTTTTGATAAGTCTACCGGGAAAAAGAAGGGAGAAAATGGCGCAAAAATTGTACTTTTCACCAATCTTGCGGAAGTGTGGCTGAGTTCAAATTTTCACAGAGCCCGCAGAGCGGGTGTTTTTTTACACATTGTTTGATCCTGACCGCTCAGAGAAAGCACGACTTCAGGTAAAAGTATCGCCAGACACTACGGCATCGGGCATCACGGACAGCAGGTATTTATGCAAGCAGATCGGGCAACCCAGCGCGCAATCACGCGCTTGTGCATTCAATGTGGTCTTTTCTTATTACAGCATGGCGCGGAAAGCGCGCTGGTTGAGGAGCTTTCAACTCGTCTGGGCCTGGCGTTGGGGATGGATAGCGTTGAAAGCGCCATCTCTTCCAATGCGATTGTGCTCACAACCATCAAAGATGGCGAATGCCTGACTTCAACGCGAAAAAACACCGATCGCGGCATCAACATGCACGTCGTCACGGAAGTTCAGCATATTGTGATTATGGCAGAGCATAAACTGCTGGATTATAAGGATGTCGAAAAACGATTCGCGCAAATTAAACCGCTGCGCTACCCACGCTGGCTACTGGTATTAATGGTCGGCCTCTCCTGCGCCTGCTTTTGCAAACTTAACAACGGCGGCTGGGATGGCGCGCTGGTCACCTTCTGCGCCAGTACGATAGCCATGTATATTCGTCAGGTACTCACCCATCGCTCTATGCATCCGCAAATCAATTTCTGCCTCACCGCCTTCGTCGCAACGACCATCTCCGGACTGATGCTGCGCCTGCCCGCTTTCGCCAGCACGCCGACGATAGCGATGGCCGCCAGCGTACTGCTGCTGGTACCCGGCTTTCCGCTGATCAACGCCGTTGCCGACATGTTTAAAGGGCATATCAATACCGGCCTGGCGCGCTGGGCCATTGCCAGTCTGCTCACGCTCGCCACCTGTATTGGCGTGGTGATGGCGATGACGATGTGGGGGCTACGCGGATGGGCATAATTATGTATCTCTACGCGCTGGCGCAGGATATGGCTCTGGCAGCCATCCCCGCCGTTGGGTTCGCCATGGTATTCAACGTCCCACAGCGAGCGCTGCGCTGGTGCGCGCTGCTGGGGGCTATCGGCCACGGCTCGCGCATGGTCATGATGACGGCAGGTTTTAATATCGAGTGGGCAACGTTCATGGCCGCCCTGCTGGTTGGCAGCATTGGGATCCAGTGGTCCCGTTGGTATCTGGCGCACCCGAAGATTTTCACCGTAGCGGCGGTGATCCCGATGTTCCCCGGTATCTCTGCCTATACCGCGATGATTTCAGCGGTCAAAATCAGCCATTTCGGCTACTCGGAAGAGATGATGATTATGCTGCTGAGTAACTTTCTCAAGGCTTCATCCATCGTTGGCGCATTATCGATCGGTCTTTCTATCCCGGGGCTTTGGCTGTATCGCAAGCGTCCGCGCGTTTAATTCACCGCGCCGCCGGGTTACCTGCGGCGCTCCTTCCTGAGCGACCTCTATGCTACTATGTGTGCAGCTACCCCTCTCCTTTTAGTTGTTCAGAGTTGAGATTGATTTATGTCTTCACGAATATTAACTACCGATTTTAGCGGTCTGGATGACTTCATGCAGGATCACGCAGCGGTACTGGCAAAATCGGCCAGCGGCGCCGTCGCCGTATTTACCAACAATGCCCCCGCCTTCTATGCGCTGACGCCGGAGCGTCTGGCGCAGCTGCTGGAGCTGGAAGCCAAACTGGCGCGCCCCAATAGCGATATCGCCCTCGACGCGCAGTTTTTTGACGAGCCGGCGGCGGTTCCCGTTGCAGTACCGATGGGCAAATTCCCGATGTACGCTGACTGGCAGCCGGATGCCGATTTTCAGCGTCAGGCCGCGCTGTGGGGCATCGCCCTAAGCCAGCCCGTTACGCCGGAAGAGCTGGCCGCATTTGTCGCCTACTGGCAGGCGGAAGGTAAAGTCTTTCATCATGTCCAGTGGCAGCAGAAGCTAGCGCGCAGCGTACAGATTGGCCGGGCCAGCAACGGCGGCCAGCCGCGGCGTGACGTCAACGCGATTAGCGAACCCGAAAATCATATTCCACGAGGATTCCGCGGATGAGCATGAAAAATGTCGGCGATTTAATGAAGCGCCTGCAAAAGATGATGCCAGCCCATGTCGAACCCGCGTTTAAGACAGGTGAGGAGCTGCTGGCATGGCAAAAAGAACAGGGCAAGCTGCGGTCTGAAGCGCTGGAACGCGAAAACCGCGCCATGAAAATGCAGCGTACCTTTAACCGTTCCGGTATCCGACCGCTGCACCAGAACTGCTCGCTGGATAACTACCGGGTTGAGTGTGAAGGCCAGATGATTGCGCTTTCCCGAGCGCGCCAGTACGTCGAGGAGTTCGACGGCAATATCGCCAGCTTTATCTTTTCCGGCAAACCGGGCACCGGAAAAAACCACCTCGCCGCCGCTATCTGCAACGAACTGCTGCTGCGGGGCAAGTCGGTGTTGATTATTACCGTCGCCGATATCATGTCAGCGATGAAAGATACCTTCGGCAACCGGGAAACCAGCGAAGAGCAGCTTCTCACCGACCTGAGCAAAGTCGACCTGCTGGTGATTGACGAAATCGGGATGCAAACGGAATCACGCTACGAAAAAGTTATCATTAACCAGATCGTCGATCGTCGCTCTTCGTCAAAACGTCCCACCGGTATGCTGACTAACAGCACCATGGACGAGATGAACAAGCTTCTTGGCGAGCGCGTCATGGACCGCATGCGGCTGGGCAATAGCCTGTGGGTCAACTTCAACTGGGACAGCTACCGCGATCGCGTGACCGGCAAAGAGTATTAAGATATTTCTGAACACTGCCGGCGTTATAATCAGGACATTGTTCAGTCACGGCGAAGAGTATGTCTATGAAATCTGTAAAAACGTTATTCCGCACGGCGATGGTGGCCAGCGCTTTATTGACCTTCGGCGCTCACGCCACCTCCTGGCAGGACTCTCTCTCCAGCGCTGCGAACCAGCTCAGCAGCCAGAGCGGTAGCCAGCAAAGCGGCGGCATGTCCCTCTCTTCGCTGACCGGTTTGCTCAACGGCGGCAGTCAGTCGTTGACTTCCAGCAGCATGAATAATGCCGCCGGGATTATGTCTTATTGCGCGAAACAGAAACTGACGTCGGTAACCAATACCGAAAACATTAAAAACCAGGTTCTGGATAAGCTGGGTCTCAGCGCGCCGGAAAAACAAAAAGAAGACACCAATTATCTTGATGGCCTTCAGGGCTTGCTGAGTAGCAAAGACGGTCAGCAGCTGAATCTGAATAGCCTCGGCAGTAGCCCGCTGGCAGAAAAAGTGAAAACCAAAGCCTGCGACCTGGTATTAAAACAGGGCGTTAGCTTCCTCTCCTGATCCTGGCCGCATAATGCCGCGTTTGGCGCTTTACCCTGGCCAGCGCGGCCGCAACCTCTGTTTTTTAACATCTCTCCTTCTGAACCCCTGGCAGACAAGATGTGAAGCGGGTCAAAAATGGCGATTTCTAAACCAATTCTGAACCACAGCACAAATTCATGACGATACAATTGCGGCAATATTGCGCTGCAATTACAGTGTAGCGTGGAAAAAGATCTATCTGGCCAGCCGACAGCTGGCGTGAATGAGGATGAGCTGTGTCAGAGTTGTTATCCATCGCCCTGTTTGTTGCTTCGGTGATGATTTATGCGTTAAAAGCCGGTCGTAATACCTGGTGGTTCGCCGCCACGCTCACGGTGCTGGGCCTGTTCGTTATTCTGAATATTACCCTCTACGCCAGCAATTACTTCACCGGCGACGGTATCAATGACGCGGTACTTTATACGTTGACCAACAGCCTGACGGGCGCTGGCGTGGGCAAATATATTCTGCCGGGCGTTGGGCTGGTCGTGGCGCTGGTCGCGGTATTTGGCGCACTCGGCTGGGTACTGCGCCGCCGCCGGCATCATCCTCATCACTTTGGTTACAGCCTGGTGGCGCTGGTTCTGGCGCTGGCGTCCGTGGACGCCAGTCCGGCCTTCCGCCAGATTAGCGAGTTGGTCAAATCCCAGTCCCGCGATGGCGATCCTGACTTTGTGGCTTACTACAAAGAACCGTCAAAAAGCATCGCGGACCCGAAACTGAACCTGGTGTACATCTACGGCGAAAGCCTTGAGCGCACTTATTTTGATAACGACGCCTTCCCGAACCTGACCCCGGAGCTCGGCAAGCTAAAAAGCGAGGGCCTGGATTTCAGCAACACCGCCCAGCTCCCCGGTACTGACTACACGATTGCCGGAATGGTCGCTTCCCAGTGCGGGATACCGCTGTTTGCGCCGTTTGAAGGCAACGCATCGGCTTCGGTTTCCAGTTTTTTCCCGCAGAATATCTGCCTCGGCGATATCCTGAAAAACTCGGGTTATGAGAACTACTTCGTACAGGGCGCTAACCTGCGCTTTGCCGGAAAAGACGTTTTCCTGAAATCGCACGGCTTCGATCATCTGTACGGCGCGGAAGAGCTAAAAACCACGGTCGCCGACCCAACCTACCGTAACGATTGGGGCTTCTACGATGATACGGTGCTTGATGAAACCTGGAAAAAATTCGAAGCGCTTTCACAATCGGGAAAACGCTTCTCGCTGTTTGCGCTGACGGTCGACACCCATCATCCGGATGGTTTTATTTCCCGTACCTGCCAGCGCAAAAGCTACGATATGGACGGTAAAAAGAACCTCTCTTTCAGCGCCGTTTCCTGTAGTCAGGAGCATATCGCGGCGTTAATTGAGAAGATTAAAGCGTCGCCGTGGTTCAAAAATACGGTCATTGTGGTCTCATCCGATCACCTGGCGATGAAAAACACCGCCTGGGAGTATCTGAATAAACAGGATCGCAGCAACCTGTTTTTCATTCTGCGCGGCGATAAGCCCCAGCAGGATACGCTGGCCGTTAAACGTAATACTATGGACAACGGCGCGACGGTGCTGGATATTCTCGGCGGCGATAACTTTATTGGTCTTGGCCGCAGCAGTCTATCCGGGGAGTCGCTTTCAAGCGTTTTCCTCAATATGAAAGAGAAGGTGCTGGCGTGGAAGCCGGATATCATCCGCCTGTGGAATTTCCCCAAAGAGATGAAGAATTTCACCGTTGATTCGCAGAAGAATATGATCTCCTTCTCCGGCAGCCATTTCCGCCTGCCGCTGCTGCTGCGCATCTCCGATAAGCGCGTTGAGCCGCTGCCGGAGAGCGAATACTCCGCGCCGCTGCGCTTCCAGCTAGCCGACTTCGCGCCACGCGATAACTTCGTCTGGGTCGACCGCTGCTACAAAATGGGTCAGCTATGGTCGCCGGAGCTGGCGCTCTCCACCGACTGGTGCGTATCCCAGGGTCAACTAGGCGGCGAACAGCAGGTCCAGCGCGTTGACAAAGCCCAGTGGCAGGGTAAAACCGCCTTTAAAGATACCCTTATCGATATGGAACGTTATAAGGGCAACGTCGATACTCTGAAGATTGTCGATAACGATATTCGCTATAAAGCCGACAGCTTCCTGTTCAACGTGGCCGGCGCGCCGGAAGAGGTGAAGCAATTCAGCGGCATATCTCGCCCGGAATCATGGGGGCGCTGGTCGAACGCGCAGCTCGGCAGTGAAGTGAAAATTGAATATAAAGAGCCGCTGCCGGAGAAATTCGACCTGGTGATTACCGCCAAAGCCTACGGGCCAAACGCCAATAAACCGATTCCGGTACGCGTGGGCAACAGCGAACAAACGCTAACGCTGGCCAATGATGTCACCACCACGACCCTGCATTTCGATAATCCGTCGCGCAGCAACACGTTGACGATTGCGCCGCCGGACCCGCAGTCCACGAACGAGGGTAATATTCTCGGCCATTCCCCGCGCCAACTGGGCATCGGCATGGTTGAAATCAAAGTGGTGAAAAGCGAAGGTTAAGTCATCGCGCCCGGCGACTTTTTGCGCCGGGCCATGGTTGTGGAGGCCGGGTATTAACAATGCAGCGGCTTGAGTTCATCCGCCGAAAGTCCGGTAATTCGCTGGACCGTTTCCTTATCCAAACCGTTCTGCAGCATACTGCCGGCAATGCGCAGCGCTTCCCGTCGGCTCCCTTCCTGCAGCCCTTCCTGCAGCCCTTCCTGGCGTCCTTCTTGCCGGCCCTCTAACCGCCCTTCCTGTCTTCCCTCTTGCCGACCTTCCTGCTTGAGCTTTTGAGCGATGGACATTAATCTCTCCTCATATTGTGGCAGACGGCGGGCCAACCGGCGGAGAAACACGCCTGGATCGGCGGAATTGCCGTACTGCAGCATATAATGAAACAGCACTCTCAACTGCCTGCGGTTAGTGTATCCCAGCATCACGAGGGTCGCCAACGACTCCGTAATCCCGCTGAGATCGCGCTGACGAATATGCTTTTGCATCAGCTCCAGCAAAGCGACCCGCCGATGCTGAACGATTTCATCATCCGGCATCACCGTTACGTCAACCAGCGGAAACGGGCAGGCATACAGCTTCTTCGCCATCTGCGGGTCGGCAAATTCATCCAGCCAGTTCAGGGAAAAGGGATAGGGACTGGCCGCACCATGATAAAAAAGCATCGGCACGACCAGCGGCAGCGCTTTATGCCCAGCGTCGAGATGCCGCTGCATCGCGGCAATCGCATAGCGCATCAGGCGAAAAGCCATATGGTTATCCGGCGAGCTCTGGTGTTCTATGACCACATAAACATACCCCGGGCCGGAGCGGGTTTGTACTGACCACAGCACGTCCGAATACCAGGCGCGCAAATCCTCATCAATAAAGCTCGCTGGCTCCAGCCGCAGCGTCGCAAAATCACACCGCTGGCGGATCGCCTGGGGAAGGTAGAGCGTGAGGAAATCATGCGCCGTCTCCGGGTGGCGAAGAAATCGTTTGAATACCGCATCGTGCGGTGTCGACGTCATCCGTTTTTTCATGGCCGTCCGCTTGCCTGAAAGTGAAGGAAAGCCGGACTCTACCACCGCTTTTTACCCGGTTGGTTTTGGCGATGATTTTCTGGGAAGCGCCTCGGAGAATAGCGCGGCGGCCAGCCAGGCTGGCCGCCGCAAGCAAGGCTTAGTAATCAAACTGACGGTAATAACGGCGAATATTGAGATCGTGCCCGGTGTGATGTTCAAAATGGGCCGCCAGCCTGTCCACCAGCAGGGTGGAAACCACGCACGGCGCCATAATCCAGCGGAAAGCATCATCGATGCCGTTCAGCGGGTAGTCGCGCGGGTCAATCACCACCAGATGGTTGGTGATCTTCTCAGCGAAGCGTTCAACGCGCTCATCCAGCCCCCGGCATTTACCCTCGCCTTTGACCAGAAACAGCGGAACCTCTTTCTCCAGCAACTCCAGCGTGCCGTGGAAAAATTCGGCGGAACTCACCGACTTGGTCCGCTTCCACTGCATCTCTTCAAGAATACACATCGAGAACAGATAGACCTCGCCCCACATTTCCGCGCCGCCAATCCACATCATATAGTCGCAGCCATGATATTGAGCGGCGATTTTATCCGCCTGCGGATCGAACCGGCGTTTGGCCTGCAGAAGATTTTCCGGCAGCAGTTCCAGCTGGCTGGCAAAACGATCGTAATCGGCAAAGTCGCCGTGACGATAAATAACACGGAAGAATAACCAGTACAGCAGCATATATTCATATTCCACGCCGTTTTTGTGGCACATCGGAATATGCCAGCTCGCCGCCTCAGCTAATGGCGAATCAGCGTTACGGGTAATGGCCACCACGCGAATCCCCTGCGCTTTGCACCATTCGGCAATGGCGACCGACTCTTTGGTATCGCCGGACTTGGATAACGTCACCACCACCGCATCTTTATTTAATTTTTTGTGCCCACGATGAATTAATTCCGCCGCCTGCTCAAGGTAAACAGGTACGCTGGTTAATTCTTTTGCAAACTCATTTATTGCCATCATCGGCGCCAAAGAACCGCCTACCGAGGCGAAAAATAACGCGCTACAGCCGCTGTGATAAATATCGTCGGCGACGGCTTCTGCCTGCTGACGCGCAGCGATGATCTCGCGAGCACTGGTCAGGTACTCGTCCTGATTAAAACCCAACATAGTTATTCTCCTGAATAATCAGATTTTACTTTTTAATACGCGGTCAAAATCGTCAAAAATACGTTTTGCCAGATCGATCCCTTTTAGTCGGGCGGTATGCCATGCCAGCATCTGGACCGGAACGATTAGCAGCAGCGGCGCCAGGTGATGGTCACACGGACAGTTCAGCGCCAGCGCCTGCTCATCCTCTTTATCGCTGAGCGTCAGCGTAAAGGCCCGGGCAATGGACGGCGCCATATAGTCCCGCAGCGCCCGGGTACGCGCATCCGGCGCATCTTCAATAAACAGCATCACGTGACGGGCGTTCGCCTCCAGATAGGGGCCGTGCATATAGGCCTCAAGTTCAAATCCACTAGAAGGGACCCGCACCGTCTCGGTAAATTTGGTTTCGAACTCCTTCGCCACGCCAACCAGCGCGCCATAGCCGATGGCGATAAATCGTTCGCCGCCCCGCAGCGCTTCGCCGTGCCTGTCGATAAAGCGCGAGGTGCGGGCGATAACATCCGGGATAGCCGCCGCCAGCCGCTGCAGCTCGTCAAGATAGCGCTGCTCCTCGGCCTCGCTGACTCTTCCCTGAACACGGGCAATCATCAGCGCCATCAGCAGCAAATTCAGTACCGTCGCGCTAAAGCCGCGGGTGACAAACCCTACGCTCTCAATACCGGTATTGATATCCAGTACCCCGTCGCAATCGCGGGCTATCGGGCTTTGCGGGTCGGAGGTCAAGGCAAAAACCGGCAGATTCGCCGCCTGGACCTTGCGCATCGCCTCCAGCGTCGAGGCGCTTTTTCCGCTCTGCGAAATCGCCACCACCAGATCGGTATGCGGATCGACAGCCTCGTAATGCGTAAAGTTATACGGCTCTTTAATTTCAACCAACACGCCGAAGCGCTGTTCAAAGAAATAGCGCGCGCACAGTGCGGCGTTTAGCGACGATCCGGTCGCCAGCAGCAAAATACGGCGTACCGGATGCTGGCGGGCGAAATCCTCAATCGCCGCCAGCTTTTGCCGATAGTCGCGCAGGATCTGCGCCAGACAGGCCGGCTCTTCGCTGATATACATCATCATTGTTGGTACCATTTTCGACTCCCGTTAAAACAAGCCAATCCACGAACCCAGAATGCCCACCAGCGCCATCCCGCCAATAATAGAAAGCGGTTTGACCTTACGCCCCAGCAGCCAGTAAACGATGCCAAAGCTCAGCAACGGCAGCATGCAGGGCAGAATGTCGTTGATAATGTCCTGTACCTGGGTTTTCGCCTCCCCGGCGCCGAAAGAGACAGGGATAGTGATATCAATCATTGAGGCGGTCATCGCGCCCACCACCATCAGGCCGATAATCGACGCCCCGTAGGTCAGGCTCTCCATCATTCCGCTCTTCTGGATCCGCTGCAGCACCCCGGTGCCCAGCACGTAGCCCCAGCGGGTAAAGAACCAGCGCACCAGAATATGCGGTACGTTAAACACCAGCAGAAACAGAATGGGTCCGAGAATGTTGCCCTTTAGCGCAAGGCTGGTGCCGATGCCGGTGGCGATCAGCCGCAGCGTCCCCCAGAAAAAGGAGTCCCCCAACCCGGCCAGCGGCCCCATCAGCGACGCTTTAACGTTATCAATCGCGTTGGCGTCCATGTTTTTCTGCTGGCTATTTTTCTCCTCCATCGCCGTGGTGATCCCCAGCAGCAATGTGACGATATGCGGCGTGGTATTGAAGAACACCAGATGTCGTTTCAACGCTCCGGCCAGCTCCTCTTTGCGCGGATAGAGCTTTTTCAGCACCGGAATCAGCGCGTAAACAAAGGCGAGATTCATCTGCCGCTCATAGTTCCACGAGAACTCCATCTGGAAGGAGCGCCAGAACACCCGGCGTAAATCGCGCGGCGTAATACGGGTCTCTTCTTGCTCCTGCGGGCGCAGGGTCTCTTCAGAAATCATCTTCGTCGTCATCGCTGACTCCTTGTTCTGTCGTCGTACGAGGTGAGCTCAACGCGGTGACGTTAACCATGACCACCGCCACGATTGCGCCAAGAATAGCGATGCCGGTCACCGGGATTTTCAGGTAGGCCATCAGCACGAAGCCGAGGAAAAAGTACGGCGCGACTTTCTTGTTAATCAGCAGCCTGGCGAGCATCGCGAAGCCGAGAGCCGGAATGATGCCGGTAGCGACGCTGAGCCCGTGTTTGATAAATTCCGGGATGGTATCGAGCAGGGATTTCACCGCGTTGCTGCCGACCAGGAATGAAACGGTCACCACCGTGGCCAGCATCAGCGACAGCCCGAAGCCGGCAATCAGATGCATCCGCTCAATGCCCCGCGTATCCGCCCGTTCCGCGTAGCCGTCAGCCTTCTGGCTGAGCATCGGGATAAACATCCCCAGATAAACGTTTTTCAGGATTAGCGTCAGGGTGGCGATAGGCAGGCCAAGCAGCAGCGCCGTTTCCGTTCCCGCGCCGGAGGTAATGGCGAACGCCACCCCGAGAATGCCGCCGGTTACCACGTCAGGCGGTATCGACGCGCCGACGGAGAAAGATCCAATAAACGCCAGCTCGAGCGTTGCCCCCATGATGACGCCGGTCTGCACATCCCCCAGCACCAGTCCGGTCAGCAGCCCGGTGACGATAGGTCGCGAAATCAGCGACGTCCCTAATGCATATTCCGATTGCGCGATAAACGCCACCAGACCCAGTAAGAGAGCCTCTACCATAATCTGTCCTCCGGAATTAAACGCATTCCGCAAAAAGCTGTTTGCGATCGTTAGGGACCTGGCGGATCTCAACCTCGACGCCTTTCCCGACCAGTTGCTGCAGTTGCTCTATTTCTTCCGGGAGTAAATTAATCGCCTTAGAGATATTTTTGCTGCCCTCTTTAGCCTTAATCCCACCGAGATTAATACTTTTTATTTCCGCGACGGCGCTGGCAATACGCCAGGCGTCATTCACCGACTCCACAACGATAAAGAGATTATATTTATCCGTAACGCCGCTTTTTATCGCTTCTATAGCGTCGTCAATATTTTTAATCACCAGTTTTACCGAAGGCGGCTTGGCGAGCTTAATCGTGGTTTTCCGCAGCTCATCAGTGGGGACATTATCGTTGGCAATTAAAATGCAATCGGCCCCGACATACTGGGTCCAGGAAAAAGCGACCTGGCCGTGGAGTAATCGATGGTCTACCCTTAATAGCGTAATCATGGTGTTCCCTCATTTCAGAAGTCTTTATCAACGGTCATCGCACTGGCAATCGTCTGATTGCAGTACTGGATGCTCTCTTTGGCGCTTGTTAATGCTTCAGAAATTAATTTCTCGGTATTTTCTTCCCCTGCGGAAATAAGCAAATCAATAATCAGCGGCAAGTTTAAACCGGACAATAAATGAAAATTAGGACGCGATAAAAAACGCACAAACTCATTATTGACGCTACCGGCGAAAATATCCGTAATGACAATCAGCTCATCCTCAGCGGGAAAACGCGCCAGCAGCGTCTCCACCTGCTGCGTTAGATCGGCCTCCTCTTCGATATAGGCGCAGAGGGTATGAATATCCGGCTGCTTGCCGAGGATCAGCTCCACGGAGTTCAGCAGACCGTTAGCAAAGGTGCCATGGCTGGCAAAAATATAGTGTCGTTTCATCCTTACCTCGAAAGCGCATTCCACTGCTTTCTTAATTGCAACCGGCGTGCCAGAAACAGTGGCGAGCCGGTTAGCGCAAGGACCAACGGATGAAGGGAATTAAAACTCTTGATCTTCCTGAATAAATTCTGTTTCCCGAGTCAGGATATCGTGAATGTAATACAGCTCTACGGCGGGGATTTTGACACTATATCCGCTCTCAATGACACTAAAGGCCTCGCGGAGAATAACCAGCTCGCTCTCCGGACACTGCCTTCCGGAATAATGGGATGGCGACGCGTTGCGGATCAGTCGCTCAATCAGACAGCTGATATGTACGTACAGCGCCACCTTGCGATCGTTGGGCACGTCGCAGCCGGCCAGATGCTCATAGCGCAGTAAAAACTGCTCGACCTGATTGA
Organism: Klebsiella sp. BDA134-6; assembly: GCF_015601345.1. NCBI lineage: Bacteria > Pseudomonadati > Pseudomonadota > Gammaproteobacteria > Enterobacterales > Enterobacteriaceae > Klebsiella > Klebsiella sp. BDA134-6. The sequence continues at coordinate 782,149 of NZ_CP064784.1, read as the reverse complement.
TGACCTTTGCGGTATCAAGGATCGTCACCGACTCGATCACCCGGCGCAGCGAGAAATTTTTCAGGAGCAGGTTATTAATTTCGCTGACCTGTTCAGAGGTGGCCAGCTCGCCGAAAATACGCATCAGCGGGCGGCTGCCCTGGCCGGAAATCAGCGAATCCAGCGAGATCCACGGCAGATCGGCAAGATGCGGGTCGAGTGTACCGACGATCGCTAACACCTCGTAGCGGCTGAGCATCGGCTCCCGCCGCGCGGGATCGGCGAGCGTTTCCACATCGCAGGCCACAATATCGATGCCGAGCGCTTCGGGAATACTGGCTTTTAACAGCGCCGACAGATTCGCCGCCGCCCCCAGGCCGGTGGCGCAGGTCGTGAGAATCGCCCGCGGTTTGTCCGCCTGCGGATAATAGAGCTGATGCTCAACCGCGAGATCATCGCCAATCTCACGGACAATATCCTCCAGCATATCGCCCTGCAAAATCCGCTCTCCGACGTACATCGCCATCCCGGTCGAGACGTTATTAATAATCGCCACCGGCGTGGTCAGACGGCGGTTAAAGTGGCTGTGAATAGCGTTCAGCGATCCCATATCGACCAGGATGATCAGCCCGGAAGCCAGCGAGTGGCTCTCGATATAGGCCATCACCTGGTCGGCGATAGCCTCCGGCGTCACGTCGAGCGGCATATCGAATGACTCAAACAGCTGGCTTTTCAGCAACCGGTTCGCCACGTTGGCGATGCTGCTGGCGGTGGCGTAACCGTGGGCGAGAACGATCGCCCGGGTGACCTTCTGCTGGCTGATGGCGCCGTTTTTCTGTAACCACAGCACCAGCAACAGCAGGTCAATGCGTCGGGGTTCAATATCCAGCTTCAGCGCCAGCGCGGCGAGGATCTCTTCACAAAAGCGATACAGCAGCGGAAACTTTTGCGCCAGGAAATCCTCCAGCTGGCGGCTTTTCTCGTTGCTCATGGTGGAGTGCGCCTGGCGAGAACGATGTATCAGGTAGTGGCTGAGGGCGTAAATACAGTTGCCGTTAAACTGGATATTGAAGCGCTTTTCAAGGCGATAAAACTCTTCCCGCGCCTGATGGGTCAGCAGCAGTAGCAGATGCGAACTGCTGGCATCGTGATTATCGAAAATAAGCCGATCGAAGAGAGTTTCAATCTCTTCGCCCATTTTTTTTTGCGCCTCTTCCCAAACCGTTTTTTTACTCAATACCGCTTCATATAGCGCCAGAACGCGGCACTGAATATCGTAGATCAGCCCCTGAAGCGGATCGCGCGCGCGCAGCAGCCAAACCAGACTGGTCTGCGGTTCGATAAGCAGCGGCTCCTGCTGGCCCATCGGTTCGCTGAGCGCTGGCGTCGCGGCTATGATATTTTCCGGCAGATCGTGCAGCGTGACGTTAAGCCTCTCGCTGCCCGGGCACCTCGCCCAGGCCGACGCAACGGCGTACTTCACCACATTCTTCAGCTCACCGACGTTACCCCGATAAACATAGTGCGTCAGCACCTGTAGCAGCCGGGGCGTCAGCTGCAGCCGGGCGGCCAACGTGCGCGCCTCCTGCCAGAAAAACTGCAGCGTTAACGCTTCTTTTTCGTGGCGGCTGCGGTTTTGTAAATCAGGCAGGCTAACGAGGATCGGAATACGGCGAATAAAGGTGGTCAGAAAAGTGCTGTGAATATCTTCGGTGGTGGCAAACACCAGCCGCAGAGAAATCGGCATCCCCTGCGCCGTTTCCCCCACCCGATAAATCTCCTTGCGATCCAGCCAGGTGAAGAGCTTCTCCTGGCCCTGCGCATCCAGACGATGGACTTCATCGAGAAACAGCACGCCGCCGTTTGCCGCCTCAAACGCCCCGGCTTTATCCCCCTGCGCGCCGGTAAACGCGCCTTTAACGTAGCCAAACAGGTTGGCGGCCAACAGCTCCGGGTTACTGGCGTACTGGGCGCAGTTGAAGCTAACAAAGGGCGCATCGGGCGCCAGCAGTCCCTGGGCGATAGCAAACTCGTGCATCAACTCCGCCATATAGCTCTTGCCGGTACCGCTGTCGCCGGTGATCAGCAGCGGTAGCCCGCCGTTAGGATAAAACAGCGCGGTTTTCATCTGTTCGATAGGCTTGCGCAGGCTGCCGTCATGGCCGGTCAGCAATGAGAAATGATCCGCCTGCTCCGGCTGTCGGTCGCTCTCCGCCAGCAGCTCCGCCATGCTGGCGTACTCGCTGCGGGAAAGGGGGAAAAACTGCTGGCAGAAGGCGGCCTTATGCAGGAAATAGACCGGACGGGTATTGATCTTCACCAGCACATCCTGGGCCACCAGCTGATTCAGATAGTGGCTGGCGGTGTTTCTTTGCATGGCAAAACGCCGGGCAAGGTAGCCGGCGGTGAAGATCTCGCTCAGGTTATCCGGATCAAAAAAATCGGTCTGATTTTGCAGAAAAGCCAACAGTTCCGTTTTACGCATCGCATCCCCCTCTTCGCCTGTCAGGGGCTTATGATGCGGGAAATCCGCCAGGCGTTGGCGCTTAATTCATTTTTTGCGGTTCAGAGCACAAAAAAAAACGACGCCCAAATCCGCGGGCGCCGCACAACAAACCGGCTATAACCGTATCAGGGCCTCCCGCATCCCCTCGCTCAAAATCACTTCCAGATACCGCGTGACCTGTTCGGCAAGTCCGGGAATCCCCGTCAGATCCTCGCCCCAATGCGCTTTATCCTGCAAAATCTCCGTCACCAGCTCACCCAGCGGGCGGCCCTGGGCCACCTGCGCCCACCCTTCGACAAAACGAGTTAACCAGACGTCATCATCCTGTAACGGATACGCTTGCCCGTCACGCTGGCCGCGGTAGAAGGCGATAAGCGCCGCCAGGGCAAAGGTTAAGCGCGGCGGAATGACGCCATGCTGGCGGATATTCGTCAGCAGCTGCGGCAGGATCCGGGTGCGAAACTTGGTCATCCCGTTCAGGGCGATGGAGAGCAGCTGATGGCGGATAAACGGGTTGAGAAAGCGTCCGGTAACGGCATCAGCAAACTGGCGTAGCTCATCGGCGGGCAAATCCAGCGCCGGGATAATCTCCTCGCCGATGGTCTGCTGCACATAATGGCGAATGGCTTCGTCGCGCATCGCTTCGCCGACGGTATCCACGCCGCACAGCCACGCCACCGGGACCAACGCGGTGTGCGCGCCGTTAAGAATGGCGACTTTGCGCTCTTTGTAGGGCCGGATATCCTCTACGATATGAATATTAAGCGGGCAGCGGTCAAGCCGTAGCTTTTCCGCCAGCGCCCGCGGTCCCTGGATAACAAACAGCCAGAAATATTCGGCGGTATCGAGGAAAGCATCATGGTAGCCCAGCTCCGCCTCCAGCTTTTCTGCTTCATCATGCGGGTAGCCGGTAACGATGCGGTCAACCAGCGTTGAACAAAACGTATTGGCCGTTTCAACCCAGTTGTGAAAAGCCGCGGGCAATCGCCACTCTTCGGCGTAGCGCAGCACCAGCGCCTTCAGCGCCTCGCCGTTATAATCAATTAGCTCACACGGGATAATCGTCCAGCCCTTATCCGCTGCGCCGTTGAAATGGCGGAACCGTTCGAGCAGCAGTTGGGCCAGCTTCGCCGGGAAGCTAACCGGCGGCTTATCGTCAGGCCGGTCTCCGGCGTGATAGCTGATGCCCGCTTCGGTGGTATTTGAAAATACGAATGCAATATCCGGGTTACGGGCCAGCGCCAGATAGCCGGCAAAATCCTGCCAGGGGTTAATTTCATTGTTTACGGAGCGAATAATTCGCGCCTCGCTCACCGCCTCCCCGTGTTCGTCCAGTCCGCGGCTCACCGTGGTGTAGAGTCCGTCCTGGGTATTGAGCGACGGTGGAAACTCGGTGTTGATCGGACGAACGATGGTGACTCCCGCCGCCAGATCGGTTTTCTCATTCAACAGATCCAGCTGCCAGTCGATAAACGCCCGCAGAAAGTTGCCCTCGCCGAACTGAATCGCGCGCGTCGGGTACTGCGGCCCGGGAAAATCTTGTCTGTTTAACGATTTCATGAGCTTACCTGCTAAAAATGAATGACGCCTTTGATCAGCTGGCGATTATTAATCACTTCGCTTTCGTAAATGTCCGCCAGCGACCTGAAATCGTAACGGTGGGTCAGCATCATCCTGGCAGTGATTTCCCCCTCGGCCATCAGCCGCCCGACTTTGGCAAAATCCTCTTCCGTCGCATTGCGGCTGCCCATCATGGTGGTCTCTTTCTTATGAAATTCTGGATCTGAGAACTGCAGTTCACCTTTAAACAGGCCAACGAATATGATGCTGCCGCCGTGGCGAATTAAATTCACCGTGTTGTTCATCGCATGCTGATTCCCGGTGGCGTCGATCACTTTTTGCGCCAGAGAACCGCCGAAGGCGGCGCACAGCTGTTCGATAAACTGCGGGTCGGAAGGATCGAGGGTGCTCAGACCGAGATGCTGCGCCACATGTTCGCGCCGTGCCGGACTGGTGTCCGCTACCACCACCTGCGCCCCGTCGGCTTTGGCGATAGCCGCCGCCCCAAGGCCGATGGGGCCCGCGCCAACTACCAACACCTGCTCTCCCGCCCGGATAGCGGCGCGACGCACCGCGTGGGCGCTGATGGCAAAAGGCTCAATTAGCGCTGCGGCTTCAGGATCGACATCATCCACCACCAGCAGATTTTTAACCGGAACGCTGAGGTACTCGCTAAACCCGCCGTCCCGATGCACGCCGATAACCGAAATCTTCTCGCAGCAGTTTGTCCGGCCGCTCAGGCAGGCCGGACACTGGCGGCAGGCGACGTAAGGAATGACGGCAACCTGCTGGCCGCTTTTCAGATTAAGAATATTTTTACCAAGACCGATTATCTCGCCGCATATTTCATGACCAAGAACGCGCGGATAGCTAAAAAAAGGTTGATTGCCGCCCCATGCGTGAATATCGGTGCCACAAATCCCCACCGTTTTTATTTTAATGAGAACCTCATCGTCCCCGGGAATAGGAATCTGGCGTTTTTCCCAGTGAAATCTTTTGGGTTCCTGGCACACTAGTGTATTCATCGACGTCATAATAATTGCCTCCGTATTTGTTGGCTTAGATATCGATGAAAAACAGAATTGAGGTTAAAGTCATTGCGAAAACTGTGAAAGCTCGCGCACAAAAATGTTTTAAATCTGGTTTTAATAACGAAATAACAGGAGAATCATGATGAGCCGTTCACAAAACCTTCGTCACAACGTCATTAACCAGGTCATTAACGATATGGCGCGCGGCTTTCTTCCCTCGCCGCTGCCCTCTCAAAGCGCGCTGGCGGAGATGTACAACATCAGCCGCACCACCGTGCGCCACATCCTCAGCCACTTATGCGCGCGCGGCGTGCTGCATCAGGTCAAGCAGGATTACCAGATCCTCCGCCAGCCGGAGGTGCAGGACGGCTTCGATGGTTCCAGCGCCTCGCTGGCAGAACAGAATCGTCTCTTCGAACAGGCGTTTTTCACCATGATCAACCAGCGCCAGCTGCGCGCCGGGGAGATGTTCTCCGAGCTACAGCTGGCGCGTGCTGCCGGCGTCAGTCCGGTGGTGGTCAGAGAATTTTTGTTGAAATTCAGCCGCTACAACCTGATTGAAAGCGAAAAGCGCGGCCAGTGGAACATGAAGAAGTTTGAGCAATCCTGGGCGGAGCAGCTGTTCGAACTGCGGGAAATGCTGGAAACCCACGCGCTCCAGCACTTCCTCAACCTGCCGGATAACGACGCCCGCTGGCTGCAGGCCAGAACCCTGCTTGAGCGCCATCGCGCCCTGCGGGACAGCATCGGCGACAGCTTTCGTATGTTTTCGCAGCTCGATCGCGACTTTCATACGCTGCTGCTGTCCGCTGCGGAAAATATATTTTTTAATCAATCACTTGAAATTATTTCCGTGATCTTCCACTTTCACTATCAGTGGGATGAAAGCGACCTTAAACAGCGCAATATCATCGCCATTGATGAACATATGACCATCCTCAGCGCGCTCATCTGCCGCAGCGATCTGGATGCCAACCTGGCGCTGCGTAACCACCTGAACTCGGCGAAGCAGTCGATGATTAACTCGCTCAAACAGAGCGAATCCCTGGCTCATTAAGTACCGATTAAAAACAGAAAATGATTATCAGCAGCACAAATCTCAAAACATAAACTAATGCCGTAAAAAAGGTTATTTATGCTGAAAACAAGTCGACTTACTTTACTGTGAAATAGGTGGGTGGTGTTTAAACCATTCGGTGTCACTTGTCGTTCAAATAGAATAGCCAGGAGTCAGGCGTGGAACAACGAAATATCACTATCGACCCGCAGACAACCTTTAAAAAAGGGAAAGCGGAGACGATTTCAGTTCCGTTAGATAATACGTTAACGCGTAGTACTCGCATTAAAAAAATTCAGACAACGGCAATGATCCTGTTATTTCTGGCGGCGGTGATTAACTACCTCGACAGAAGTTCATTGTCCGTCGCGAACTTAACGATTCGCGAAGAGTTGGGGCTGAGCGCCACCGAAATCGGGGCGCTGCTGTCCGTTTTCTCGCTGGCCTACGGCATCGCCCAGCTCCCCTGCGGGCCGCTGCTGGACCGTAAAGGTCCGCGCATCATGCTGGGGCTGGGCATGTTTTTCTGGTCGCTGTTTCAGGCGGTCTCCGGAATGGTGCACAGCTTTACCCAGTTCGTTCTGGTGCGTATCGGCATGGGGATCGGCGAAGCGCCGATGAACCCCTGCGGCGTCAAGGTGATCAACGACTGGTTTAATATTAAAGAGCGCGGCCGCCCGATGGGTTTCTTCAACGCCGCGTCGACTATTGGCGTCGCCATCAGCCCGCCGATCCTGGCCGCCATGATGCTGATGATGGGCTGGCGCGGGATGTTTATCACCATCGGCTTGCTGGGGATCTTCGTCGCTATCGGCTGGTATATGCTCTATCGCAACCGGGAGGATATCGCTCTCACCGCCGACGAGCAGGCCTACCTTAACGCCGGGAGCGTCAACGTTCGCCGCGACCCGCTAAGCTTTGCCGAATGGCGCAGCCTGTTTAAAAACAAAACCATGTGGGGAATGATGCTGGGCTTCAGCGGCATCAACTATACCGCATGGCTGTATCTGGCCTGGCTGCCGGGCTACCTGCAAACGGCATATAGCCTTGATCTGAAAAGTACCGGTTTTATGGCCGCCATTCCTTTCCTGTTCGGCGCCGCCGGTATGCTCATCAACGGCTACGTCACCGACTGGCTGGTTAAAGGCGGCATGGCGCCGATCAAAAGCCGTAAAATTTGCATTATTGCCGGGATGTTCTGCTCCGCCGCATTTACGCTTATCGTGCCGCAGGCCACTACCTCAATCGCCGCGGTGCTGTTAATCGGTATGGCGCTGTTCTGCATCCACTTTGCCGGCACCTCCTGCTGGGGATTGATTCACGTCGCGGTGGCCTCAAGGATGACTGCGTCCGTCGGCAGCATCCAGAACTTCGCCAGCTTTATCTGCGCCTCCTTCGCGCCGCTGGTGACCGGGTTTATCGTCGATACCACCCATTCATTCCAGCTGGCGCTGATTATCTGCGGCTGCGTGACCGCCCTCGGCGCGCTGGCCTATATTTTCCTGGTCCGACAGCCGATTAGCGACCCGCGTAACGGCTGAATCTTAACGCCCTGCTGGCGGCAGGGCGCTCAAGGTCGCGCTCATCTCATACTGTTTTAATGCCATGGGCGTATAGCCGGCGGCGTGAAACAGCGGCGTAAAGCGCTCCGGGATAGTCACCGACGTACCGAGGCCGGGAAACCGACGGGCGAGCGCCATCAGCATTTCCTGTCCCAGCCCGCGCCCGCGGGCGGCGGGATCGACCCATAAAAACTGCAGCTGCGGCCTGCTGGTTAAGGTCGCCAGCACGGCGAAAGCCTGCTGATGAAGGCTCAACGCCCGGCACGGGAGGGTGCTGAAGGTGAGCGGGTCCATCAGCCACGGCAGCTGACCGTTAATCTCGGCGCCGGCCCTGCGCGTCAGCGCCAGCACGTCATACTCCTGCAATATGGATGACTCCTCGCTCGCGGCCTGCGCGCTCAGATAGCCGCACAGCCCGTGCCGCACCTCGAAGCCCAGCGATTGATACAGCGCCACCGCGGCATGGTTATCGCGGATAACCTCCAGCCACATCCGCCGTACGCCCTGCTCGCGCAGCGCGTCGATAAGCGGCGTCATCAGCCGGCGGCCAACGCCCTTTCCGCGATACGCAGGCCGCACCGCGAACGCCGCCAGTCGGGCTTCATCGCCGCGTCGGGCGACGACCGCCATCGCGGCGGGGACATCACCCTCCAGCCAGACGCGAGAATCCAGCAGGCTCAGCCCTTCGGCGCTAAAACGCTGGACAAAAACCTCCACCGACAGCGTGACGGGAACGAGGTAATCTTCGAAACAGTCGCTGAGGATCGTTGTCAGTTGCTCAATGCTGAACTGAGTGGCGGGAACGGCGGTAAGCTCCATACATTTCTCCCGGAGGCTGCTATGCTGAGGTGATGAAAACTAACACTATAACCGCCGCCGCGACGTTACGCCTGACTGAGGAGAACGATATTCCCCTCCTGCCCGCGATTGAGCGCTCGGCGGCCCAGGCTTTCCGCCAGATCCCGGCGCTGGCCTGGCTGGCGGAAAGCGATGTGATAAGCCCCGAGCGCCACCGGCTGTTTCTCGAAACGGACCACAGCCTGCTGGCCGTGGCCGATGACCAACCGATCGGCTTCGTGCTGACCGAACCGCTGGACGATGCGCTGTTTATCGTTGAGATCGCCGTCCATCAGGCGTGGCAGGGGCGAGGCGTTGGCCGCATGATGCTGGAGCAGGTAATAAAGTCAGCCCGCCAGGCGGCGTATCCGGCGGTCACGCTCACCACCTTCCGCGACGTGCCGTGGAACGCGCCGTTCTACACGCGCCTCGGATTTTCAATGCTGAACGAGCTAAGGCTACCGGCAGGGCTGGCGGCGAAAAGAGATCTGGAGACGGAACACGGGCTGGCGCCGGAAACGCGCTGCGCCATGCGCTTAGCGCTGTAGCCTTCGGCGCTGCTTTCAGCGCCTGAATATGGTACAAAGTATCATTCCAAATTAACCCGTTGATACCCGTATGTCCTGGTCAATCGATATCATTTCCTGCATTACCGATCGCTTTGTTGAACTGACGGCGACCGAAAAGCGCATCGCGCAGTTTATTCTCGATGATGTCGCGGCGGCGGCGGAGCTGCCCATCGCCGAGATGGCGCGTCTGACCCATACCAGCCAGGCCTCGGTCACCCGCTTTGCCCGGGCGCTGGGCTGCAAAGACGTCCGCGAGCTGAAGATGAAGCTCGCGCAATCCCTCGCGGTCGGGCAGCGATTTATCCTCGATGTGCCGGACCTTGAAGGCGTACAGGGGATCTACGAGTCGATCATCGGCGTGCTGGAGACCAACCGGCGGGCGCTGGATCTTGAGGCGCTGAAACGCGCGGTCGGCTGGCTGAGCGACGCGCGGCAGATTCTGGCCCTCGGCATGGGCGGCGGCTCCACCATCTGCGCTCAGGAAATCCAGTATCGCCTGTTTCGCCTCGGCCTGCCGGTGGTCAGTCAGAACGACGGTCTGCTGGTGCGCATGATGAGCTCGGCGGTCACGCCAAAGGATGTGGTTATCGTGCTGTCCTTAGGCGGCTATACCCAGGAAATCATTGAAAGCGCGGCGATTGCCAGCCAGTACGGCGCGAAGGTGATTGCGATTACCCCTGCCGGGACGCCGCTGGCGGAGCAGGCAGATCTGGTTCTGCCGCTGCTGGTGCGCGAAAACGACTATATCTTCAAGCCCAGCACTTCGCGCTATGCGATGCTGGCGATGGTTGACGTGCTGGCCACCGAACTGGCGATGGCCAACAAGACCCAGGCAAAAGGCAGACTACGCCGCATTAAGCTGGCGCTCGACAGCCACCGCGGCGGCGTTGACCGCCAGCCGCTGGGCGATTAAGCGCAGCGGGCGGCGGCGATAAACCTCTCCGCCTGCTGACGGGTACGCTCCACGGCCTGCCCGGCGCGATAAAGATCGCTTCCCAGACCGGCGCCAGCGCATCCCGCTCGCACCCAGCTCGCCAGATTCTCCGGCGTCACGCCGCCGACCGCCAGCACCGGTACCTCCGGCGGCAGTACCGCTTTCAGCGCCCGAATGTAGTCCGGGCCGAATGCGGAAGACGGGAAAATTTTCAGCCACTGCGCACCGGCGTCCAGCGCGCTAAACGCCTCGGTCGCCGTGGCGCATCCGGCGCAGACCCGCATTCCGCGCGCCACCGCCCGGCGAATCACCTCCGGCTGAGTATTCGGCGTCACGATAAGCTTCGCCCCGGCGTCGGCCAGAAAATCGACCTGTTCAACCTTAAGCACCGTTCCCGCGCCAATCACCGCTTGTTCGCCAAAACGTGCGACCATCTGCGGAATGCTCTGCCGCCAGTCCGGTGAATTAAGCGGGATTTCAATATAGCGGAAGCCCTCGCCCACCAGCGTCGCAATATGCTCCGCCGCCTCAGCGGGGCGGATGCCGCGTAAAATCGCCACCAGTTTAATCTTGTCCATGCATTATCCTCGCCATGCCGTTCAGCAATGCCTCATCGCCGCTGCAGCTGTTAACCGTCATTCCACGCGCTATCATCGCCCGGCGATAGCGAGCGTTCAGCGCCGGGTCGCCAACCAGCGTGACGGCGGAGGTACGGTAACGCTGGCCCATGACGGCCACCTCCGCGCCAATCAGCAGACCGGAGAGATAGTCGCTGACCGAGGTCGCCGCCAGCGCCCCGAGTACCCTGGCCGCCCTGGCGACAAACAGTTCGCTCACCAACGACGGCTGCGCCAGCCCTTTTTCCAGCCCTCGCTCAAACGCCGCCTCGTCCGTCTGCTGGGCCGGTAGCCCTTTGCCGAGCAGCGACTGCGCCATCAGCAGATGATGCAGTTCTCCGGTCATCGCCGTGGCAAAATGGCGCACCGCGCCGTCCTCCACCTGCACCCATTTACAGTGGGTGCCCGGCAGCACGTAACACTCCGCCGGCGCCAGCTGCCAGGCCCCCAGCAGCTGCGTCTCTTCGCCGCGCATCACGTTGTAATCCCCGGCCTGATCCATCTTGAGGCCGGGAATAATCCACACGCCTTCCGCCACGGCGCAAAGCTGCTGCCCCGGCGCGTCAATCGCCGCCGGGCAGGCAAGATAGGGCACCGATTGCCAGCCCGCATCGCTGCCGATCATCCCGGCCATCAGCACCGGCAGCGTCGCCGCGCCGCGCCAGGGCGCCAAATGCTCCTCGAATACGTCGGCGGGCGCCCGCCCGTTCAGGCGGGTGATGCCCAGCGGCAGCTGCTTCGTTTCGATGCACTGAGCGTTGCGAATCAGCCAGCCACGCAGCTGGGTGGACCCCCAGTCGACGGCAATATAGTCCCTCATTGCGCGTCTCCTGAGGCCGGCACCACCGTCGTTTTCGCCGGCGCCGCCTGCCCTTCCCGCTCCTGGGTAATCATCTCCAGCGCTTGCTGACGGCTGATTTTGCTGGCAGGCGTCATTAACGTGACAAAAACAGCGGAAACGAAGCTGCCGACGACGGACGGTATACACGGGTTGCCCCAGTAAGCCAGCCAGTCGGCCTTAATCAGAACCACAATAGAGACCAGCATGCCGCTCAGCAGCGCCGTTAACGCGCCCTGCCAGTTAAAGCGCAGCCAGAAGCGGCCCAGAATCGAACAGACGAACAGCCCGGACATCAGCATGGAGATCATTTTGGTGATATAGCTGATGATATCGTTCGAGGTCAGGGCGAAAATCATCGCCAGGCCAATCACGAACGCCAGCATCCAGCGGGAGAGGGTTATCGCCCTGTTCTCCGGCGGCATCTTGCCGGTAACGAGGGTATAGACATCGCGCATCATGATGGCCACGGCGGCTATCGCATCGGAGCTGGCCGAAGACATGGTGGCGGAAAGTCCGGCAATCAGCACCACCAGCCCCAGCGTCGCCGGCAGGAAACTGGTGGCGAACAGGAAGGCGTAATTGCTGTTCTCCAGATGGGGGTTCATCGTCCATGCCGCCATGCCGATAATCGCCGGCAGTACCGAGAAAAACAGATACAACACGCCGGTATAGACAAACGAGCGGCGTACCGAAGAGACATCTTTCCCCGAGTAGATACGCTGACGATAGGAAGGGGTCGCCAATACGCCGACGCCGATGACCATGGCCAGCGATAGCGCCGGTATCACCCCGAGCTTGTCGACGGCAAACAGGCTCATCGCCTTAGGATCCATCGCCTGAACAATGGCATCCCATCCCCCCACATGAACCACGGCCAGAATCGCCATCAGGATAAAACCGAAAAACAGAATTAATGCCTGAATGGTATCCGTCCACACCACCGCAGAATACCCGCCAATAATCACGTAAATCGCAAACGCCAGAGCGATAATAATTTTTGCCAGCGTCAGATTTATTCCTGTGGCCCAGGATAAATACATGCTGCCGCCGAGAATATGGGCCCCCAGCCAGCCAATCGAGGCAATAAATATCATTATGCCGACGATATTTTTAATTAAATGGCTGCCGCCGGTATAATATGAGAGCTCTTCGCTCATGGTCATAAAACGGAGTTTACGCACCGGCGCGAAAAGCCAGGCCACCAGCAGAATACCGATGGCCCCGCCCACGCCGTACAGCATACCGGCCCAGCCGTTGCTGTAGCCGAAGCCTACGGCGCCCATGCTTGAACCGGTTCCCACCATGGTCGCCACGGTGGAACCCAGCGTCAGAAACAGCGGTAAGGAACGGCCGCCGAGTAAAAAATCTTCACCGCTTTTTTGATTACGCGACACGTACCAGCCAAGCCAAATCATGGCCAACGCGTAAATAATAAAGCCGACTAAAAAGACATGACTATTCATGATTCACATCCTGCCAGTTGAGTATGTAAAAGGTAAAAGGCTACGGAGCGCTGAATGAATTCAGCGCTCAAAATCCTGTTTATATTTCTGATGAATAAATTTTTATACGCGAGCCGCGTTATAACAGGTCACATCCACTTCGACTTTACAATCCACCACCAGGTCCGCTACGCAGCAGATACGGGCAGGCGGGTTGTCGCCAAAAAACTCGCGGAACACTTTGTTGAAAGACTGAAAATAGCGTGAATCGGTGAGGATCACTTTAACATGCACCACGTCGGCCAGGCTGTAGCCCGCTTCGCTCATGATATCCACGCAGTTCTGAATCGCCAGGCGCGACTGGTCGACAATCCCGCCTTCCACCACTTCACCGTCCTTCATCGGCGTCTGGCCGGATACATACAGCCAGCCTCCCGCCTCCACCGCGCGCGCGAACGGTAGATGCTGCCCGCCAGTCCCGGTACCGCCTTCCACGCCATAACGTTTAATACTCATCTTTCACTCCTCAGTTCATTTGGCGACGCAGGAAACGCCCCGCGCGCCCGATAATCTTTTTATCGCTGCCGTAGCTCATCACGCCGTTGACCATCACCGCCTCAATACCGTCCGCCGGTTGTTTCGGGTCGGAGAAGCTGGCGACATCGCGCACCGTCTGCGGATCGAACAGCACCAGATCGGCGAAGTAGCCCACTTTCACCAGCCCGCGATCCGCCAGCTGGAAACGCGCCGCCGACAGCCCGGTCATTTTGTGAATAGCGGTGGTCAGCGGAAACAGCCGTTCATCGCGGCTGTAGTGGCCCAGGACCCGCGGGAAAGCGCCCCACAGCCGCGGGTGCGGCATCGGATCGTTCGGCAGACCATCGGAGCCAATCATGGTTACCGGATAACGCAGTACCCGCCGTACGTCCTGCTCATCCATGTTGTAGTAAATGGCCCCGGCGGGTATCAGCCGCGCCGCCGCCTCATGCAGGCTAACCTGCCAGCCGTCGGCAATTTGCTGCAGGGTTTTCCCGGCCTGTTCCGGTTGCGCTTCCGACCAGGTGATGACGATGTCGAACTCATCGGTCACCTGCTTCATATCCAGCGTCGATGAGCTGGCAGAGTACGGGTAGCAGTCGCAGGCGATCTCCTGGCGCTGGCGCATCTCATCGAAGAAAGCCAGCGTCTCCTTCGTGCGACCCCAGTTTTTCGCGCCGGCGCACTTATGGTGCGATACCACCACCGGTACGTTACCGTGGCGGCCAATGCGGAACGCCTCGTCGAGCGCCTCGAGAATCGGTTCGAACTCCGAACGCAGGTGGGTGGTATAAATTCCCCCCTCTGTCGCCAGCTCCTCGGCCAGCGCCATCACTTCTTCGGTAGTGGATTGAAACGCGCTGGCGTAGGCCAGCCCGCTGCTCAGGCCAAGCGCCCCCTGGCGCAGCGCGTCGCGCAATTGCACCCGCATCCCGGCAATCTCGGTTTCCGTCGCAGGACGAAATAGATCGTCCATATGGTTATTACGCAGCGCGGTATGGCCAATCAGCGTGCCAACGTTTAATGAAGGTTTCGCCGCCTCCACCGCGTGGGCGTAAGCGTCCACGGTGGGATAAATAAAGTGCTCCTGCTCGCCCAGCAGATTCATCGGGTCAGGCACACCGTCGCGCAGGGTCGCCGTCGCCGCGCTGATCCCGCAGTTGCCGACAATCACCGTTGTCACCCCCTGGCTCAGCTTCGGCAAATACGCCGGCATACGGATGACGTTAATATCGTCATGGGTATGCACATCGATAAATCCGGGCGCCAGCACGCGCCCCTGCCCGTCAATCACCTGCTCCGCCGGCAGGTTTAGCGCCGGGGCCATATCCACAATCCGATCGCCCTTCACCGCCACGTCGCCGCGAAACTGCGGTCCGCCGCTGCCGTCAATGACCGTGACGTTTTTGAAAAGCCAATTAACTTTCATCGCAATTACTCCCTCTCAACTCTGTCGACAAGTTAACCATTTACAAGGCGGAAAAACAGTGGAAAACTACGCAAAAACCAGATCAAATTATGATACTTTTATTCATTAACGATAAAAACAAACAATAAAATTATTATTTTTCAATAAATTAGAATTGATACTTAACTTAATCCGATCATAAACCCTAAAAGGATAGTGTTATGAAATACCATTCCGATACGCTTATTCCGCACAAAGCCGCCGTGATGTCCGAACCGGCAAATCTGCTGGCGGAAGATATTTGCCTGCCCGCCGCGTTGCTGAAAAAAACGGCGCTGGAAAATAACATCGCCTGGATGCAACGCTATGCCGACGCGCGCGGCGTCTCGCTGGCGCCGCACGGCAAAACGACGATGACGCCGTGGATTTTTCAGGCGCAGCAGCGGGCGGGGGCATGGGGGATCGGCGTAGGCAGCGCCTGGCAGGCCGGCGCGGCGATGGCCAGCGGCGTTGAGCGCGTGTTAATGGTTAATCAGTTGGTCGGTAGGGCGAATATGCAGGCGGTTTCGCGGCTGAAGGCGCATTACCGGGCAGCGGATTTTATCTGCTGCATCGATAGCCTCGCCAACGCCCGCGCGCTGTCGGCCTTTTTCAGCGAACGGCAACAAACGCTGGACGTGCTGATTGAGCTGGGCGTGGCCGGCGGGCGCTGCGGCTGTCGCAGCGTGGAGGATGCGCTGGCCCTGGCGCAGGCCGTCGCGGACCTTCCGGGGCTGAAGCTGCGCGGGCTAGAGCTGTATGAAGGGGTGCTGCACGGCGACGATCCGCAGCCGCAGGTGGAGGCTCTGCTGCGCCAGGCCGCCGATTTGGCCTGTCGGATGGCGCCGCTGGTGGAGGGCGAGTTTGTCCTTACCGGCGCGGGCACCGTCTGGTATGACGTGGTGTGCAATATCTGGCTGGCGGCGAAGAAACCGGCGCAGTGTCGAATCGTTATCCGCCCCGGCTGCTATATCACCCACGATCGGGGGATCTACGATGCCGCACAGAAAGCGCTGGTGGCGCGCGATCCGATCGCCTGCGATCTGGGCGGCGATTTAACCTCGGCGCTGGAGCTGATGGCGATGGTCCAGTCGGTGCCGGAAGCGGATCGCGCGGTGGTCAACTTCGGTAAACGCGACTGCGCCTTCGACGCCGGGCTGCCGCAGCCGATCGCCAGGTATCGCCACGGTGAGCAGCTGTCCGCGCAGGGGATCGAAAGCGTCGGGATCATGGATCAGCACTGCATGCTGCGCCTTGAACCGGGCAGCGACGTGCAGGTCGGCGATATTCTGGTGTTCGGCACCTCGCACCCGTGCCTGACGTTTGATAAATGGAAAACCCTGCTGCTGGTGGATGAGCAGTATAACGTGCTGGAAGAGCTCGATACCTTGTTCTGAAGGACGCTTTCTCCCGGAGGCGGCGCGCTGCGCCTGTCCGGGCTACCAGACTGTGAACCCGTAGCCCGGACAGGTGCGCCAGCACCGCCTCCGGGATGTTTTTCGCGCGGACAACGCATTACGCCTCTTCCTCTCCCTGCGCTCCATTCCCCAGGGCGATAAACTCCTCCAGCAGCGCGGTAAGCTGGCGCATTTTTTCGACGGTAAACTCGGCTTCTATCTGGCGATAGGCTTCTTCGACCTGGGCCTGGGCGCTTTCATACAGCTTCAGGCCCGCCGGGGTCAGCGAAACGTAGAGCTTGCGCTGATCGTTAACCGGCTTTAAGCGCAGCACCAGGCCGTCGCGTTCCATACGGGTCAGGATGCCGGTCAGGCTCGGGCGTAAAATACAGGCGCGAAAGGCCAGGTCGTGAAAATCCATCGACGGATTTTCGGCGAGGATCCGCACGATACGCCACTGCTGCTCGGTCAGATTGTGGCGTTTAACGATGGGCCGAAAGTGGGCCATCGCCGCTTCCCGCGCCTGCAGCAGCGCGATAGTTAACGAATCATGCATCACATACCTCTGAATGAAATCTCTCATCTGTTAATAAGTTAATAATTAGCCTTAATTGCCGCAGAAGGCAACCGGTTTCTGCCAGTGAAAAGTACCAGATGGTACAACTAAATTTCATTACCAATTGATTTAAAACGGATAAATTAAAAACCTGTAAATATATTGTTAATCCGATCACAAAACATTCACTTCTGTTTGCCAAACCTTCCCGCAAAGCATAAAAGATGATCATTAACATATTAATGAAATTTGTTATTCCCAAATCTGTAGCAGAGGAGTGGTCAATGAAAGGCACCATCTTCGCCGTGGCGCTTAACCACCGCAGCCAGCTCGACGCCTGGCGCGAAGCGTTCCAACAGGCTCCCTATAAAACCCCGCCGAAGACTGCGGTCTGGTTTATCAAACCGCGCAACACCGTGATCGGCGACGGCGAGAGTATCCCCTATCCGGACGGTGAAACCGTGCAGAGCGGCGCTACCGTCGCCCTGATCGTCGGGAAAACCGCGCGTAAAGTCGCCGCGGAAGAAGCCGCCAATTATATTGCCGGATACGCGCTGGCCAACGACGTCAGCCTGCCGGAAGAGAGCTTCTATCGTCCGGCCATCAAAGCCAAATGCCGCGACGGCTTCTGCCCGCTGGGCGCCCTCGCGCCGCTCAGCAACGTCGATAACCTGACCATCATCACCGAAATCAACGGTCGCGAAGCGGACAGCTGGAATACCGCCGATCTTCAGCGCTCCGCCGCCGAGTTGCTGAGCGCCCTGAGCGAATTCGCCACCCTCAATCCCGGCGATGCGATTCTGATCGGTACGCCCCACACCCGCGTTACGCTGCGCCCCGGCGATCGCGTACGCCTTCTCGCCGAGGGTTTCCCGGCGCTGGAAAACCCGGTGGTTGCTGAAGGAGAGCTGGCATGAA
This sequence comes from Klebsiella sp. BDA134-6, assembly GCF_015601345.1. Lineage (NCBI taxonomy): Bacteria > Pseudomonadati > Pseudomonadota > Gammaproteobacteria > Enterobacterales > Enterobacteriaceae > Klebsiella > Klebsiella sp. BDA134-6. The sequence goes on along the minus strand of NZ_CP064784.1, from coordinate 764,359 downwards.
ACAGGCACGTATTGAGTGGCAGGGACAGCGGCACGATGTCCAGGTTAATGAACGCGGTCAGGTCAAGCTCGCTAACGGCAGTCTGCTTCAGGAAGGCGAGTTTCGCTGGCTGCCGCCCGCCGACGGCACCCTGTTCGCACTGGGCCTGAACTACGCCGATCACGCCAGCGAGCTGGCGTTTACGCCGCCAACGGAGCCGCTGGTATTTATCAAAGCGCCCAACACCTTTATCGGCCACCGCCAGGATTCGGTGCGCCCGGATAACGTCGAGTACATGCATTACGAGGCGGAACTGGTGGTGGTGATCGGCAAAACCGCGCGTAAGGTCGCCGAAGCCGACGCCATGGCGTACGTAGCTGGCTACACCGTCTGCAACGACTACGCCATCCGCGACTACCTGGAAAACTACTATCGCCCCAACCTGCGGGTCAAAAGCCGCGACACCCTGACGCCGATCGGCCCGTGGATCGTCAGTAAAGAGGCGATCCCGGATCCGCATAACCTGGCGCTGTGCACCTGGGTCAACGGCGAACTGCGCCAACAGGGCACCACCGCCGATCTGATCTTCAGCATTCCGTTCCTGATCGCTTACCTCAGCGAATTTATGACCCTGCAGCCGGGCGACATGATCGCCACCGGCACGCCTAAAGGGCTATCGGACGTAGTGCCGGGCGATGAAGTGATCGTCGAAGTGGAGGGCGTCGGCCGCCTGGTCAACCGCATCATCAGCCAGCAGGAATATGAGGAGAAGCTGTCATGAAAAAAATTAACCATTGGATCAACGGCAAAAACGTCGCCGCCGCGGAGTATTTCCATACCACCAACCCGGCGACCGGCGAAGTGCTGGCGGAAGTCGCCTCCGGCGGCGCCGACGAGGTGAATCAGGCGGTGGCCGCGGCGAAAGAGGCATTTCCGAAATGGGCCAATCTGCCGATGAAAGAGCGCGCGCGCCTGATGCGTCGGCTGGGGGATCTGATCGACCAGAACGTCCCGGAGATCGCCGCCATGGAGACCGCCGATACCGGCCTGCCGATCCACCAGACCAAAAACGTGCTGATCCCGCGCGCCTCGCACAACTTCGAATTCTTCGCCGAGGTTTGCCAGCAGATGAACGGCAAGACCTACCCGGTTGACGACAAGATGCTCAACTACACCCTCGTGCAGCCGGTCGGCGTTTGCGCGCTGGTGTCGCCGTGGAACGTGCCGTTTATGACCGCCACCTGGAAGGTAGCGCCATGCCTCGCGCTAGGCAATACCGCGGTGCTGAAGATGTCCGAGCTGTCGCCGTTAACCGCCGACCGCCTGGGCGAGCTGGCGCTGGAAGCCGGGATCCCGGCTGGCGTGCTCAACGTGGTGCAGGGCTATGGCGCCACCGCTGGCGATGCGCTAGTCCGCCACCATGACGTACGCGCGGTATCGTTTACCGGCGGTACCGCCACCGGCCGCAACATCATGAAAAACGCCGGCCTGAAAAAGTACTCCATGGAGCTGGGCGGCAAATCGCCGGTGCTGATTTTCGAAGACGCCGATATTGAGCGCGCCCTGGACGCCGCGCTGTTCACCATTTTCTCAATCAACGGCGAACGCTGCACAGCCGGTTCGCGTATTTTCATTCAGCAGAGCATCTACCCCGAGTTCGTTAAACGCTTCGCCGAGCGGGCGAACCGCCTGCGCGTCGGCGACCCGACCGACCCGAACACCCAGGTGGGCGCGCTGATTAGCCAGCAGCACTGGGAGAAAGTTTCCGGCTATATCCGCCTCGGCATTGAAGAAGGGGCGACCCTGCTGGCCGGCGGCGCGGATAAACCGACCGATCTGCCCGCCCATCTGAGAAACGGCAACTTCCTGCGGCCAACGGTGCTGGCGGACGTCGATAACCGCATGCGCGTAGCGCAGGAAGAGATTTTTGGCCCGGTAGCCTGCCTGTTGCCGTTTAAAGACGAGGCGGAAGGTCTGCGCCTGGCCAACGATGTGGAGTATGGCCTCGCCTCTTATATCTGGACCCAGGACGTCAGCAAGGTGCTGCGTCTGGCGCGCGGCATCGAAGCCGGAATGGTGTTCGTCAACACCCAGAACGTCCGCGACCTGCGTCAGCCTTTCGGCGGCGTGAAGGCCTCCGGCACCGGCCGCGAAGGCGGCGAATATAGCTTTGAAGTGTTCGCTGAAATGAAAAACGTCTGCATCTCGATGGGCGACCATCCGATCCCAAAATGGGGAGTCTGATATGGGAAAGTTAGCGTTAGCAGCAAAAATCACTCACGTGCCGTCGATGTATCTTTCTGAGCTGCCGGGTAAAAACCACGGCTGCCGCCAGGGAGCCATCGATGGGCATAAAGAAATCGGCAAGCGGTGCCGCGAACTGGGCGTGGATACCATCATCGTCTTTGATACCCACTGGCTGGTCAACAGCGCCTACCACATCAACTGCGCTGACCATTTCCAGGGCGTCTATACCAGCAACGAGTTGCCGCATTTTATTCGCGACATGACCTACGACTACGACGGTAATCCGGCGCTCGGCCACCTGATCGCCGACGAAGCGGTCAAGCTCGGCGTCCGCGCTAAAGCGCACAACATTCCGAGCCTGAAGCTGGAGTACGGCACCCTGGTGCCCATGCGCTATATGAACAGCGATAAGCATTTCAAAGTGGTCTCTATCTCGGCGTTCTGTACCGTTCATGATTTTGCCGACAGCCGCAGGCTGGGCGAAGCCATTCTTAAGGCTATCGAGAAATATGACGGCACCGTGGCGGTCTTTGCCAGCGGCTCGCTGTCGCACCGTTTTATCGACGACCAGCGCGCCGAAGAGGGGATGAACAGCTATACCCGCGAGTTCGATCACCAGATGGACGAACGGGTCGTGAAGCTGTGGCGCGAAGGCAAATTCAAAGAGTTCTGCACCATGCTGCCGGAGTACGCCGACTACTGCTACGGCGAAGGCAATATGCACGACACGGTGATGCTGCTGGGCCTGCTGGGCTGGGATAAATACGACGGCAAAGTGGAATTTATCACCGAGCTGTTCGCCAGCTCCGGCACCGGTCAGGTCAACGCCGTCTTCCCGCTGCCGGAAACGGCTTAAGGAGAGCGCAGAATGCCGCATTTTATCGCTGAATGTACCGACAACATCCGCGAGCAGGCTGATTTATCAGGTCTGTTCAGCAAAGTGAACGACGCGCTGGCGGCGACCGGCATCTTTCCCATCGGCGGCATTCGCAGCCGCGCCATCTGGCTGGATACCTGGCAGATGGCCGACGGCCAGCACGATTACGCCTTTGTGCATATGACGCTAAAGATTGGCGCCGGGCGCAGCCTGGAGAGCCGCCAGGACGTGGGCGATATGCTGTTCACGCTGATCAAAGCCCATTTCGCCGCGCTGATGAAGAGCCGCTACCTGGCGCTGTCGTTTGAGCTCGATGAACTGCACCCGACGCTGAACTACAAGCAGAACAACGTGCACGCCTTGTTTACATAGCGTGCGCCCGGCCAGTCCCCTCTCCTCTTTAGGGAGAGGGAGAAAACAAGCACTGCCACAAACCACAGGCCGGGTAAGACGCGCCAGCGTCGCCCCCCGGCGCAGCAGCACCGAATGACGTAACAGGAAGCGACTATGCTCGATAAACATACCCATACCCTGATCGCCCAGCGGCTAAACCAGGCGGAAAAACAGCGCGAACAGATCCGCGCCATCTCGCTGGATCACCCGACGATCACCATCGAAGACGCCTACGCCGTACAGCGCGAATGGGTAAATATGAAAATCGCCGAAGGCCGCGTGCTGAAAGGGCATAAAATCGGCCTGACCTCAAAAGCGATGCAGGCCAGCTCGCAGATAAGCGAACCGGACTACGGCGCGCTGCTGGACGATATGTTTTTCCACGACGGCGGCGACATCCCCACCGACCGCTTTATCGTCCCGCGTATCGAAGTGGAGTTGGCCTTCGTGCTGGCCAAACCGTTACGCGGCCCCAACTGCACCCTGTTCGACGTCTATAACGCCACCGACTACGTGATCCCGGCGCTGGAGCTGATTGACGCCCGCTGCCACAACATCGACCCGGAAACCCAGCGTCCGCGTAAAGTCTTCGACACCATCTCCGATAACGCCGCCAACGCCGGAGTGATCCTCGGCGGTCGCCCGATTAAACCTGACGAGCTGGATCTACGCTGGATCGCCGCCCTGCTCTATCGCAACGGCGTGATTGAAGAGACCGGCGTCGCCGCGGGGGTACTGAATCACCCGGCCAACGGCGTAGCCTGGCTGGCGAACAAGCTGGCGCCGTACGACGTCCAGCTGGAGGCCGGGCAGATTATTCTCGGCGGCTCCTTTACGCGCCCGGTACCGGCGCGCAAGGGCGACACCTTCCACGTCGACTACGGCAACATGGGCGCGATCAGCTGCCGGTTTGTCTAGGAGAAACATGATGAATAACGCCTTTAAAGACGCCTTAAAAGCGGGTCGTCCGCAGATTGGCCTGTGGCTGGGGCTGACCAGCAGCTACAGCGCCGAGCTGCTGGCCGGGGCCGGATTCGACTGGCTGCTGATCGACGGCGAGCATGCGCCAAACAGCGTGCAGACGATACTGACCCAGCTGCAGGCGATCGCTCCTTACCCCAGCCAGCCGGTGGTACGCCCCTCGTGGAACGACCCGGTGCAGATTAAACAGCTGCTGGATATCGGCGCGCAAACCCTGCTGGTACCCATGGTGCAGAACGCCGACGAAGCGCGGCTGGCGGTGAAAGCCACCCGCTATCCGCCCGCGGGTATTCGCGGCGTCGGCAGCGCGCTGGCCCGCGCCTCGCGCTGGAACCGCGTCCCGGATTATCTCCATCAGGCCAACGACGCGATGTGCGTGCTGGTGCAGATCGAAACTCGCGAAGCGCTCAACAATCTGCCGCAGATCCTCGATGTCGAGGGCGTGGACGGCGTGTTTATCGGCCCGGCGGATCTGAGCGCCGATATGGGCTTCAGCGGCAACCCGCAGCATCCGGAAGTGCAGGCCGCCATTGAGCGCGCCATCGCGCAAATTCGCGCGGCGGGCAAAGCGCCGGGGATCCTGATGGCCAGCGAACCGCTGGCGAAGCGCTACCTGCAGCTCGGCGCGCTGTTCGTCGCCGTCGGCGTCGATACCACCCTGCTGGCCCGCGGGGCGGAAGCGCTGGCGGCACGATTTGGCGCGGAAAAAACCGCCGAGGGTTCGTCAGGCGTCTATTAACGCCAGGTGGCGCAGCGCCACCCGGCAACCCGCAGTACCCTACAAAATTCCCATTAGAGGAAAATGATAATGAGCGATACATCATCTGCCATCCCGGAAAAGTTCGATCCGGCTAATCAGCACAAGCAGCTGACGGCGCAGCAGCAGTCGGTTATCAACAAGCTCTTTCGCCGCCTGATCGTGTTTTTGTTCGTGCTGTTTATCTTTTCGTTTTTAGATCGCATCAATATCGGCTTTGCCGGGCTGACCATGGGGCAGGATCTGGGCCTTAACGCCACCATGTTCGGCCTTGCCACTACCCTTTTTTACGCCACCTATGTGATTTTCGGCATTCCCAGCAACGTGATGCTCAGCATCGTCGGCGCACGACGCTGGATCGCCACCATCATGGTGCTGTGGGGTATCGCCTCCACCGCCACCATGTTCGCGACCGGTCCGAACAGTCTTTATATTCTGCGCATGCTGGTAGGGATCACCGAGGCCGGTTTCCTGCCCGGCATTCTGCTCTATCTGACCTACTGGTTCCCGGCCTTTTTCCGCGCCCGCGCCAACGCGCTGTTTATGATCGCGATGCCGGTGACCACCGCGCTGGGGTCGATTGTTTCAGGCTATATCTTGTCGATGGACGGCCTGCTGAACCTGCACGGCTGGCAGTGGTTGTTCCTGCTGGAGGGCTTCCCGTCGGTGCTGCTCGGTATTATGGTCTGGTTCTGGCTGGATGATTCGCCGTCGAAGGCCAAATGGCTGACCGCAGAAGATAAAAAATGCCTGCAGGAGATGATGGACAACGACCGCCTGACGCTGGTCCAGCCGGAAGGGGCGATCAGCCATCACGCCATGCAGCAGCGCAGCCTGTGGCGGGAAGTGTTCACGCCGATCGTGCTGATGTACACCCTGGCCTATTTTTGCCTGACCAATACGCTCAGCGCGATCAGCATCTGGACGCCGCAGATCCTCAAAAGCTTTAACGAAAGCAGCAGCAATATCACCATCGGCCTGCTGGCGGCGATCCCGCAGATTTGTACCATTCTCGGGATGATCTACTGGAGCCGCCACTCCGATAAACACCAGGAGCGTAAGCACCACACCGCCCTGCCGTTCCTGTTCGCCGCGGCGGGCTGGCTGCTGGCGTCGGCCACCGATCACAACCTGATCCAGCTGCTCGGGATCGTGATGGCCTCCACCGGATCGTTTAGCGCGATGGCCATTTTCTGGACCACGCCGGATCAGTCGATCAGCCTGCGCGCCAGAGCGATCGGCATCGCGGTGATCAATGCGACCGGCAATATCGGCTCGGCGCTCAGCCCCTTTATGATTGGCTGGCTGAAGGATGTTACCGGCAGCTTCAGCAGCGGTCTGTGGTTCGTCGCCGCCCTGCTGGTCATCGGCGCGGTAATTATCTGGACGATTCCGATGAAAGGATCGCGTCCGCGCGCGACGCCGTAGGGAGCCGCTATGTGCCAGAGCCCTGTTACCAATATCGATATGAATAAAGAGTACGATGAGAGTCTGGGGACGGAAGAGGTGCATTATCAATCCTTTGCCCGGATGGCGGAGTTCTTTGGCCGTGATATGCAGGCGCACCGCCACGACCAGTATTTTCAGATGCACTTTCTCGATACCGGGCAGATTGAGCTACAGCTCGACGATCATCGCTATTCGGTGCAGGCGCCGCTGTTTGTCCTGACGCCGCCCTCGGTGCCGCACGCTTTTATCACCGAGTCCGATAGCGATGGTCACGTGCTGACGGTGCACGAGGATCTGGTCTGGCCGCTGCTGGAGGTGCTCTATCCCGGCACCCGGGAGGCCTTCGGCCTGCCGGGCATCTGCCTGTCGCTGGCCGATAAGCCCGATGAGCTGGCGGCGCTGGCGCACTACTGGCGGCTGATTGAACGGGAATCGACGTCGCAGCTGCCGGGGCGGGAACACACCCTGACGCTGCTGGCGCAGGCGGTATTCACCCTGCTACTGCGCAACGCGAAGCTTGACGATCATGCGGCCAGCGGGATACGCGGCGAGCTCAAGCTGTTCCAGCGTTTTAACCAGTTGATCGATAGCCACTACCACCAGCACTGGACGGTACCAGATTACGCCTGCGAGCTGCATCTGACCGAATCCCGGTTAACCGATATTTGCCGCCGCTTCGCCAACCGACCGCCCAAGCGGCTGATTTTCGACAGGCAGTTGCGCGAGGCCAGGCGATTACTGCTCTTCTCCGACAGTACGATCGGTGAAATAGCCTGGCAGCTGGGCTTTAAAGATCCGGCCTATTTCGCCCGCTTTTTTAACCGCCTGACGGGCTGTTCGCCGAGCGCGTTCAGAATGCAAAAAGTACCGGTGTCTTAGGATCGTTCCCTGGACGGCGCGGCGAGTCGGCAGCCGTCTGAAAGGCGGTAGCCCGGGCAAGGCGCGCCAGGCGCCACCCCCGGGAGCAGAGCGCAGAGTCGCTGAATTTCCCGGAGACGAGGCCGCGCATCTGTCCGGGGTACAAATTCAAAACCCGCCCCGGCTTGTTGTCGGTTCACCGGGGAGCCAGGCAGGAAAATAGAAAAACCAACCCCGATCACATAACCCAACCCCGCCTGAAAAGTACCGACCGTTGACCTAAAAGTCTCTTCACGAAAGGCGCGTTAACCGCTTCAATTGAACAACAAAAACAAAACATAAATTTAACATCACATTCCGATTAATACTGAAGAGGTCACCTATGAAACCTGAAAATTTCCGTGCAGACGCTAAACGCCCGTTAACCGGTGAAGAGTACCTGAAGAGCCTGCAGGACGGCCGCGAAATCTATATCTACGGTGAACGCGTTAAAGACGTGACCACCCACCCGGCGTTCCGCAACGCCGCCGCCTCCGTCGCTCAAATGTACGACGCGCTGCATAAACCCGCGCTGCAGGATACCCTGTGCTGGGGCACCGACACCGGCAGCGGCGGCTATACCCACAAGTTCTTCCGGGTGGCGAAAAGCGCCGATGACCTGCGCCAGCAGCGTGACGCCATCGCCGAATGGTCGCGCTTAAGCTACGGCTGGATGGGCCGCACCCCCGACTACAAAGCCGCCTTCGGCTGCGCGCTCGGCGCCAACCCGGCGTTTTATGGTCAGTTTGAACAGAACGCCCGCAACTGGTACACCCGCATCCAGGAAACCGGTCTGTACTTTAACCACGCCATCGTCAACCCGCCGATCGATCGCCATAAGCCGGCGGACGAAGTGAAAGATGTTTATATCAAGCTGGAAAAAGAGACCGACGCAGGGATCATCGTCAGCGGCGCGAAAGTGGTCGCCACCAACTCGGCGCTGACCCACTACAACATGATTGGCTTCGGCTCGGCGCAGGTGATGGGCGAGAACCCGGACTTCGCGCTGATGTTTGTCGCGCCGATGGATGCCGAAGGCGTTAAGCTTATCTCCCGCGCCTCCTATGAGCTGGTCGCCGGCGCCACCGGATCGCCGTACGACTATCCGCTCTCCAGCCGCTTCGACGAAAACGATGCGATCCTGGTGATGGATAACGTCCTGATCCCATGGGAAAACGTGCTGATTTATCGCGATTTCGATCGCTGCCGTCGCTGGACGATGGAAGGCGGTTTCGCCCGCATGTATCCGCTCCAGGCCTGCGTACGTCTGGCGGTGAAGCTCGATTTCATCACCGCCCTGCTGAAGCGCTCGCTGGAGTGCACCGGCACCCTGGAGTTCCGCGGCGTACAGGCGGATCTCGGCGAAGTGGTAGCCTGGCGCAATATGTTCTGGGCGTTGAGCGACTCGATGTGCGCCGAAGCGACGCCGTGGGTTAACGGTGCGTATCTTCCGGATCACGCCGCGCTGCAAACCTATCGCGTGATGGCGCCGATGGCCTACGCCAAAATCAAAAACATTATTGAACGCAACGTCACCAGCGGCCTGATCTATCTGCCGTCCAGCGCCCGCGATCTCAACAACCCGCAGATCAACGAATATCTGGCGAAATACGTGCGCGGATCGAACGGCATGGATCACGTCGAGCGTATCAAGATCCTCAAATTGATGTGGGATGCCATCGGCAGCGAGTTTGGCGGTCGCCACGAACTGTACGAAATCAACTACTCAGGTAGCCAAGATGAAATTCGCCTGCAGTGCCTGCGTCAGGCGCAGAGCTCCGGCAACATGGACAAAATGATGGCGATGGTGGATCGCTGCCTGTCCGAGTACGACCAGAACGGCTGGACGGTGCCGCATCTGCACAACAATACCGATATCAACATGCTGGATAAGCTGCTGAAATAACGGCAGCGGGAGGTCACAATGCAATTAGATGAACAACGTCTGCGTTTTCGCGATGCCATGGCCAGCCTGTCGGCCGCCGTTAACGTCATCACCACCGAAGGCGAGGCGGGCCGCTGCGGAATCACCGCCACCGCGGTCTGTTCGGTGACCGATACGCCGCCGTCGGTGATGGTTTGTATCAACGCCAACAGCGCGATGAACCCGGTATTTCAGGGCAACGGCAAGTTGTGCATCAACGTGCTAAACCACCAGCAAGAGGAGATGGCGCGCCACTTCGCCGGCATGACCGGGATGACGATGGACGACCGTTTCGGCCTCAGCTGCTGGCAAAAAGGCGAGCTCGGCCAGCCGGTGCTAAAAGGCTCACTGGCGAGTCTCGAAGGCGAGATTAGCCAGGTGCAAACCATTGGTACCCACCTGGTGTATCTGGCGGAGATCCGCAATATTACCCTGAGCCCGCAAGGGCACGGCCTGGTTTACTTTAAACGCCGTTTCCACCCGGTGATGATGGAAATGGAAGTCGCGGTGTAATGGCTTCGCCTGCCTCTCCCCGGATAACGGGGAGGGGCAACACAGATTCGCGTTAGCGTTCCTGCTGTGCAAACTGTGTCAGCGCTGCACCGCGTGCGCGTTCAGCTTACCCTGCGTCACCAGCACATCACTCACCTGGCGCCCGATTTCACCTGTCTTCTGCGCCACCGCCAGCCGGTTCTGCTCTTTTTCCTTGCCACATAGCGGGCTCAAGTCCTGATTCGGACATTCCGCATTCCACCATCTGCTACAAGTTCTACTGCCTGAATTGACTGACAGGATGCCGATCCGGATCCGGGTGACACCGAACTGCATCATCATCACAGCCAGAACACCCGCGAGTTGTACGGCTGCGCCGAGGCACTGGGCGTCGCAGGTGTCAACCGGATAAAGATGCTCCAGTAACAGAAGACCCTCTCCGACGCGCTTCACGACACCGACGATCTGCTGGTGATCAAGCGAGGAAACAGACATTTATCGGGAGTATAACGGTTTACAACAAGGCCCCCGGCCATTCAGGCCGGGATTTCTTTTAACCGGTATAATTTATCCGATATTTTCTCTAATTCACCTGAGATAACCATCTCATTCAAAAGCGCCTCAAGCTGGTTTTCATCATCAAGCGAAAAGTACTGTAGTAATCGCCATGTATCAACCAATTCAGGACAACTTATATTATTATGTACATCAACCACTTTGCCAGTATGTGAACCTTCTATAAAGAACCTGATCCCCTTTCCATGTTTGGAAAAACTCCATACATCCCCATTAATATGAACATGTCCATTTTTGGGAAAATCTAATAACCACTCAATGTCTTTTGCCATTGGATAGGTTTTAAATAAGGCTTTAACCAGCTCACTCTGAAGTAGAAAAAATCTAATAACTTCATCTTTATCAAAAACACTATTCATTTCAGTACCTCACCCTTGCTTCAGTGGCTTCACGCAGTAATTGATCACCTTGCTCTTTTGTAACAGGGTGAACTCTGACGGGGATATCTTTAATACCTGCCTTTCTTGCGACCTCGGCTCTATGATGACCATCGATAATGATCATTTTGCCGTTTACAATAGCGACATCAACGGGCTTATCAACTTTATAGCCATTTGCTTTCATATCCTTTGCTATGCGTTTTACCTGAGAACCTGACATTTCATTACTATTCTGTCGGCTTATTAATGAGCCAGGATTAACATTCTTAGTAACTACTTGTGTTGTTGATGCTTTAGCTCCTTTCGTTCCACTCATAGCTAATGGGAGAGTTGCCGCCATCGCCGTTGCGAATTCCTCCCTGATTCCCATCGCCTCAAAGCGTTTTTTCCAGCCCTCGCTCGCCATGATGCCACCGGCTTCCTGACTCAGCGTATAAACTGGTGCCATCGCATACCTGAAATCATTCGGCAGCGTACCATCAGCAGCCATGCGCCTGATTGTGGCATCAAACACTTCCCACTGCTCAACCAAATAACCATACTTCTGTTGACATTGCTGAGGGTTGATTGAACACAGAGTTGCTATTTCTTGCTGCTGCTCTATGTTGAGGTTGATCATATCCCTGACAACGTTCTCGCAGCTGGCTGCCCTCGCAGTTTCTGGCTCTTTGCGCAAAACCATCAAGCTGATTCACACTCAGCGCATTATTCTCCACAACAACTATTAAAATCCTTTAACTTCAAAATGGCGAAGCAGAGCAAGTCCTATTCCCATTATCCCCCCTCCACCGGCCCCTACTTTCAGATAGTGCCATGCTGATGCCAGTTCAAAGTTAAAATTGCCAAGCATTACGTATTCAACGATAAGTAAAAAAATATATGCAATTTCAGCTAAAAGTATCCCTGCCAAAATTGAAAATAAAGCGAAAAGGATATTGATCATTTTTCATCTCCATTACTACCTGGAGATGAAATTTTCTCGATTCCTTTACCTGTTATTTCAGAGAAAATAGAACCGCCTAAGTCACCAAAAGAACTGGGTACCTTACTTGGTTTCATTTCTTTTGAAAGGCCATAATCTCCTTTCACTTCAGTAAACTGTCTCAGATCAGCATTAAACTTCGGATCCCAACCACCTTTCCACCAGTTTGCTCCAGCATTAACGCCCCATGAGAGCCCTTTACCAATACCATAGCCAATGCCCGAACCGACACCATTGATAAGTGCACCAGACAGTGGATCTTTATTGTCAATCCAGTTCCCCAGCGCGCCACCCGCCGCATTCCATCCAACAGTACCCACCAGACCATTTCCCATGCTGATAACGTTTACCCATCCAGCAATAGCCGCATTTGCCGGATCTATCGTACCATCCGCCAGATAACTGATGCCTGCATTCGCACCGGCTCCAAGACCCCACATAGCCTGAGCTCCGCCCGGTAACAGGGCAACACTACCTTTAGCCAGCGCCAACCCTATGGCATCTCGTTCATTCATTGCTTTCTGACATGCAGCCCCACTCGGATTGTCTGAACAGCTCGCCATATCGACGCCGTGCTGGCGTATCCATGCAGCCTGAGCATCTTCACTACCGCCGAGTAAATTATTCTCAACCGCGTTCTTCCCGGCCTGCGCCCCCGCCACCGCATCCCCGCCGCTGCCTCCGCTCAGCCCCCCCATCAGTCCCGCCGCCAGCGTGCTCAGCGCGCTTATCGTCGACTTCTGCTCATCCGACAGCTCTTCTGTCTTAACATCCGGATAATATTCCGCCGCTATCCAGCGCCCCAGCAGTTCGCCGCTCACTGCGCCCGCGGCCCCCGCATCATAGCAGCGGCGTCAGCCGCTGCCATTACCCTTTTTATTAACCGCCTTTCCCTGCCTGACCGGTTTTTATCGATAACCCGTGAACGCTGCACAGCTTGCCTGTGCGGCGGGCGCGGGTTGACCGGAGCGCGAACTGGTAGGGTTCGCAGGTAGACGCTGTAGCAGGGAGGCCCCCGGCGGGGGCCGCACGGGGCGGAGATGGCGAGCACGGGGACGAGCAAGGAGCGTAGCGACTGCGAGCCGCGCACAACCAGTGCAGCGGGGTTGGGGCGGGGGCGAGGTGAAGCTTTTAAGCGGAGGCCGCAGGCCGACTGCCCCTGTGGGGTTTGCTGATGGTTACACCACTGCCGCAGAACGGCACCGGGAGCCGCAGGGATGCGGCGACCTGCGGGGCTGAGGAAGAACGCCGTTGCCGACAGCAGAGCGAACGCCAGTGAGCTGTGCGCTGCGCAGGGCTGCGGACTCACCTGCGGGGGCGCACGACATAATGCGGATTGTACGAAGACGTGCCGCACGGCGCGGCTTCGTTCTGCTCTGAAGCTCACCGGCGCGGCTGCGTATAATCCCCCGCATTATGTTTAATGACCGTGACCCGGCTGCACTGAACGGCTATATGCGGTACTGCTCACGTCGGGGCGCGGCCATTGACCCCCGCGCACGCCGCTGGCAGGGGCAGGCTGCCGTCATGGACGGCGGCGGCCTGCCTGCACCATCCCCTGTGGCCTCACAGGGAACGTCCGCTAACTTTACGGGCTCTCCGGCGGCTCCGCTGTTCCGTCCTGCTCCGCCGGATGCGTTGAGGCATGCACCGCCGCCAGCGCCCGGATGCTCACCTGCGTGTAGATCTGCGTACTCTCCACGCTCGCATGGCCCAGCATCGCCTGGATCCACCTTAAGTCCGCCCCGTTCTCCAGCATCTGCGTCGCCATCGCGTGGCGGAACAGGTGGCAGCTTCCCCATCTGGCCAGCCCCGATGCCCGGATATACGCCCCGACCACGTTGGTGATGCCGTTGGCCTGCAACCCCGCCAGACCGTCCGTCGCCACGAACAGCGCCTTACACGCCGGGTCTACCAGCATATTCCCGCAGCCCCAGCCTGCGCCTGAACGGCAACTGGCTGGCAGAGGCGGGATTCAGCACCGACACGCCGGTCATTGTCAGCGTTGAGCCGGGAAGGCTGGTGATCGAGCCGGTTAAGGGCTGACGGGTAAAAAGACGATCCCGGCGCTGAGCTCGGGATCTTTTGCAGTTAATAAAAATCAGGATCTACCAGACCTTCAGCTTTCACGATTTCAAGGAAGCGTTTATAGGCCGTTTCATCCAGTTCAAGAAGATCGTCCAGTAGCTTTTCTTTAATTAAGGCCCAGTGGTAAATACCATATCCACTATTTTTAAAATAGATACTGTTATATTTCATCTCAGATTCAACAATTTCTACTTCTCTAGCTGAAAAAGCAGATAACCCACCATAATTTTTAGGCATCCCTAAAAAATTAACATCACCACCAATAAAGTAAACTGCATATACATCAACAACTTCACCATCTCTCTCTTTTATTTTCATTTTACTCTATCCTTTATGCTATTTATTACATCTTGAGGATCTGGTTGAACTCGCTGGGGTGTAGTGATTTTCATATCATAGGCCTTACCAGTTACTGCGTTGTACTGGTAATGCACAGTTATAGTGGAACCATCAGAGAGTTTCTGTTTTGCTTCCATTTTTTGGAATCCTGCTGACATAGGGAACCGAGGATCGTTATTCATACCATCCAATCCCCTACCAATTGTTGGATTATCCTTCACCTGATTCCACAATAATTGCTCATTCAAATCCCTCGGCGCTGTAAATTGCTTACCCGGTTTCGCCGTCGATATTTTCTCTGCGGCACTTATCAGAATTTTGTTATCGATGATACCGGCAGCTTTACCTGCCAGCGACAATGCTTTTTCTGCCGGGATCGACGTCAACAGCGCCAGCGCGTAGTCCTTCGCTTCTTCCGCTGCCAGCAGAGCCATTACCGTATCCGAACCAGGGTTATTACTCAGGATGGCTTTGATAATGTCTGCGCTTTCCGGCAAATCACCACGCACAATATCCTGTAATCCAGCCTGAACCTGCTCCGGCGAAAGGTTGTTGTCCTGGGCATATTTCACCCAGGATGTAGCTGCCTGTCCGGTTTCCGTCATCCCTTTCGGCAGACTCAGCGTATTATTCTCAACCGCGTTCTTCCCGGCCTGCGCCCCCGCAACTGCATCCCCGCTGCTGCCTCCGCTAAGCCCCCCCATCAGTCCCGCCGCCAGCGTGCTCAGCGCGCTTATCGTCGACTTCTGCTCATCCGACAGCTCTTCTGTCTTAACATCCGGATAATATTCCGCCGCTATCCAGCGGCCCAGCAGCTCGCCGCTCACTGCACCCGCGGCCCCCGCCAGCGCGCTGTTATTTCCCGATGCCGCCGCTATCGCTCCCCACACCGCGTGCGCCATCGCATTGGCTTCCACATTCACCTTACCCGTCGCGCTGTCCGTCGTCTGGCTGTGAATGATTTCCGCCACATACGGACTCACTGCACCGCTCGCCGCCTGCGCCAGGTTGCCCCCCGCCAGACCCTGCATCGCCGCCGTTACCGCCTGCGCCACCTTCTGGTACTTTCCGCCCGTATCGTAGTCCGCCATCGCCTTCCGGCTCACCTGCGCGCTGATTTGCTCCTCGCTCGGGCTGGCATTCCCTCCCGCTACCAGCTTCTCCCGCGCCGCTGCCCGCGCAGCCGGGTCGCCCTGCGCCGCCTGCGCGTTCAGCTTGCCCTGCGTCACCAGCACATCACTCACCTGACGCCCGATTTCACCTATCTTCTGCGCCACCGCCAGCCGGTTCTGCTCTTTCTCCTTATCAAATATCGGACTCAGCGTCTGGTTCGCATGCGCCGCATCCCGGCTTAACTCCGTCACGTCCTGCTGCTGACTCGTGCCGTCGCGAATTACAATACTGCCCTCGCTCACCGCCGCCCGCGTCAGCGAACTGTCGCTGCCGCTGCCGTTCGCCCCCATCAGCAGACCACTGGACGCATTCCCGAGGAACTGCCCCGCCACGCTACCGCTCGTGCTCGCCCCCGCGCTCTGCTGCTCCACGCTGTACTCGGCAGAGTTTTTAATATCCCGGAAACCCAGCGTCCCGGTATCCAGCCGGTTCAGCTCCGCCGCCGCCGTGCTCGCCAGCACGCTGCCATTCAGCTGCGTATGCCCGCCCACCTTCACATCAAAACCGCCCTCGCCGGCAAAAATCCCCGTCTGCGCCTCCACCGACGCCCAGGTGCTGTGCATTTTGCTCTGGCTCAGGTTGAGAGAGCCCGAACCGCCGCCCATGCTGCCGCTCGCCCCCACGCTGCCGCTACGCTGCTTCGAATCGTAGTTATCGCTGTCCTGCTCGCTGCTCAGCGTCAGGTTACGCCCGACGTCCATTGTCACCTGATGGCCGCTCACCTGCGCCCCGGTCAGCGTCGTATCGCGACCGCTGACGATAGTCATCCGCTCACCGGCGCTGAGGGTCGTTTCGTTATGCGTCAGGCTGTTGCCCTTCTCATGGCCCTTCGCGGCGTTGGCGCTGGCGCTGACCGTCAGCCCATTCGCGCCCTGACCAAAGTTAATACCGACGCCAAACGAACTCCCATGGCTCTCGTTTTTACCGCTCAGGGTGCTGGCGTTCTCCGCAGAGAATAAATTCACATCGCGCGCGGCATTGAGTAACGCGCTGCCGCCGGCCTGCAGATGGCTGCCCTCAACGTTGATATCCGTCTCAGTGGCGATAATGCTGAGATTGGTGCCGGCCATCAGGCTACTGCCGCGGCTGGTGTTCTGCGTTTGTCGCTGAGTGGATTTCGATGACTGGCTACCCCAGGAAAGGTTGACCCCTATCATGCTCTCCGGACTGGAATCCGCAGTCTGCATCTGCGATGCCTGATACGCCTGTACGCCCGATAATGCCGACTGCAGCCCGCTCAGCGCGGCGAGACGACCATTGCTCTCGGTGCTGGCCTGGTTGGCGCTGGAAACCGCGGTATTAATGGCGCTGCCCACCATCCCGGATAACGCCAGCGTCAGGCCGCTGGTTTTCTGCTCCACGGTATGGGTCTGGGTGCTCTGGTGTTCCGCTGCCAGAATATTCACGGTTTTACCGGTCAACGCCATATTGTTGCCGGCCACCAGGTCAGATCCCTGAACCGTCAACACATTACCGGCGCTCAGGCTAAGGTTGCCCTGTGAGCTTCCGACGGTACTGGCGGCGCTACTCAGCGTTGTCGTCGCGTCGGTGGCTTTCAGCGACGAACTGCCGACGCTGAAGCCAACACCGCCGGTGCCGGAAAAGCCGCTATGTTTCTCTTTACGTAGATGGTTTTCCTGGCGACTCTCCTCGGCGGTGGCGATGGTCAGGTTACGCCCCGCCACAAGGTTGACCTCCTGGGTACCGGCAACACCGCTGCCGGATACCAGCAGGTCGCGCCCGGCCTGCATCACAATACTGTCACCGCTAAAATTGCTGCCGATGGCGTTCTGCGCCCACACTTCATCGTGAGTGGTGAGCGAGCGGCGAGCCAGCAGGCCGCTGCTGCTTTGATGGCTGTTTTCCATCAGATGCCATGAGGACTCGCCGCTGCTGAGGTTAATGTCATTGCCGGCGGCAACCGTCAGGCTGCTGGTTGCCGTCACGCTGGCGGCGCGGGCATTCATATCGTGGCCGGCGGACAGCGCCACCGCGCCGCCGTTAATTTGCGTGCCGATATCGCTACGCTGGGTCAAAGAACGATCGTTGCCTTTCCCCCAATTTCCGCTTTCGCTGTGGGTGGTAGCGAGCGTCTGCAGGTTGAGATCGTTGCCGGCGATAATCTGCGTCTGGCTGCCCGCCGCGCTGTTACTCACCATGCTTGCCGTCAGATTAATGTTATGTAGCGCCTGCAGCCCCAGCTGGCCGTTTTCATTCTGGACATAAATCCCCGCAGGCCGGTCGAGGCTGACATTACCTGAGCCGCCGCCGAGGGTGCTGGCGCTGTTGATATCACGCCCGGCTTGCGCGTTCAGGCTATCGCCGCCCTGCAGCGTTCCGCCAATATTGTTGATATCAGTACGCGCGTTTAGCGTGAGCTGGTTGCCGCCGATATAGCCGCTGTTATGAATGTTTTCCGCGGTTAGCTGCGTTACGCCGCGGCTGAGGATGTGCCCGCTGTTGGTCACATCACGGCTCACACTGAACGCCACGTTTTCACCGCCGAGCAACGCGCCGCTGCCATCAAGATCGCCCGCTTTAAGCCGCGCATAAACCTGCGGCACCAGCACCTGTTGCACAGAGCCATCCATTAGCGTGACCTCTCTGGCAACCAGCCAGACCATATCGCTGGTCAGCAGCGCCATCTGCGCTGGCGTCAGCGCTACCCCGACCGTCAGGTTGTACTGTTTGGCGAAGGCGACGCCCGCGTCTATCAGCGCCCGGTACTGCTCTTCATCGTTACTGTAGCCCTGCAGGTAGCGCCCGCCGCTCAGTTTAACGATCTGCTCACGCACCAGCCGCTGTTCGTAATAGCCGTCGCCAAGCCGCTTCATCGCCTGATCAACGCCCAGCTGATTTTGCATGTAGTCGCTGGCGAGCCACGCTTTACCGTTGGTAAAACGCGGATCGGTTTCCACCAGATAGCCCGCAGTAGCCTGCGGATCGATCTGATACAGGCTGCTGACAGGAAGACGGGTATCCGGCGTGACGACGCGAATAACCGTTCCGTCAGCGTTAACCGGCGTCACTTCCACCAGTCGTCCGGCGGGTAGTTCACCTGTTTCATCGGCGCGATCGCGCGGGGTAATCACACCGCTATGGCCATCAATTGGGGTATTGCCCTGCCACTTCATGGTTTGCAGATCGATAGTCTGAACCGTTGGCGTCGGTTCATATTCGCTGCTTTTTTTCCCCTGGCTGGTTTTGGTGCCGCCAAACGGGCGGCTGGTCTTTTTTTCATACCAACGAGTCTGGGTGCCGACGTCGGTGGTCACCCGTTTACCGGTCGTGGCGACATTGTTTAGTTCGCCAATCACGCCACCAAGCGCTCCTCCGGCGATAATCTGGCTGTCGTAGTTATTCAGCTTATCGCTGTTGATGATGAGCCGGCCGCCGGAGAGGATTTTGCCGGGATCGCTTTCCACCACCTGCGTTTCCACAACGGTACGCTGGTACTGATATTCATAGAACTCATCGCCGCGGCTACCGTCCGGCATGATGGCGTCGTGAACGCCGTATTTGTTTTTATAGCTGGTATCGACCAGCGACCAGTCGAAGCGCTGTACCGATCCTTTCAGCGCCGCTTCATGGCGCCATGACTGCTCGACCATCACATCTTTCGTCACCAGATGGTCGTTGTAGTTATTGATTTGTTGGATATCGAGCGCCATATCACCGGCGGACTCAAGCGTTGCGCTGTGGTTATTAAAGACTCCCGCCCGGCCGCTGAGCGAACCGTCTTCGGCAAGTAGGCCGCCAATGGCGAGCGTACCGTCGCTGAAGATCAGCGCGTGATCCTGGTTATTGAGCGTGCCGACGCCCATTGCCAGCGATGCTCGTGCAGCAATCGTCGCCGCCACGCCGTTCTCCGCGGCGTTAGTCAGCGTTGCCGCCTGCAGCGCGACGGCGTCGCCGTACAGGCGCCCGCTACCGATATTGGTTAACGTCGTGGCGACAATATGGGTTAAACCACCGTCAATCAGCCCCCGATTGACTAACTCGCCATTAACCGTCGAATGGTTCTCGCCAGCGCTGATTTCACCTTCCTGACGGTTATCCAGCTTCGCCACATAGAGATTGAGCGCCTGGCCAACGCTGATAACCCCCTGATTAATCAGCGCCAATCCGGAGAGATTCCACTGCAGGTTGCCGTTGGCGATGATCATCCCGGCGTGATGAAACGCCTGACGCAACGTTAGTGACATATCGCCTTGAGAGAGCACCTCGCCATCGCCGCTGAGGGAATCTGCATCGAGAATAAGTTTGCTCGCGGCCAGTAGCGTCCCGCCCGTATTAGCCAGCGCCAGGTTGACGCCTGCTATATCCAGAGCGGCGGCGGAGACGATCTGCCCCTGCCGGTTATCCAGCCCCCGATTGTGGATGGTGATGTTCAGGTTACCGCCGGACTGCAGTTCTCCCTGACGGTTATCAACAGCGGCGCTGTGAATACGCAGGACATCAACGGCGGTAATTGTGCCCTGCTGATTATCCAGTAAACCGCTCGTCTTCAGGTTGACGCTGCCCCGCTGCGCCGAGCCAACCTGCCCGTGACGATTGTTAAGATTTTCAGCCTGTAGCCGGATGTCGCCGCTGGCGATGATATTCCCCTGCGAGTTATCCACCCCATGGCGCGCAGTGAGCTGAACGTCGCCCTGCGCCGCGCTGATTTTTCCGCCATGGTTGGTCAGATTGTCGGCATCAAGCTTGATATTGCCATTTGCGGCAAGAACGCCTTCGCGGTTATCCAGCCCCCCTTCAGCGCTCATGGCCAGGTCGCCCTGCGCCGCAATCAATTGCCCCTGCTGGTTCCGAAGGCTTGCTACTTGTAGAGAAAGGCTACCGCCAGCAACGATATTCCCTTGTGAATTTTCCAGCTCATGACGCGTAGTGAGCTGGGCATTGCCTTGCGTCGTACTGATTTTACCGCTGCGATTATTAATGTTATCGGAGTACAAAACGATATTGCCGTTAGCGGCAATAGTGCCTTGGCCGTTGTCCAGCACGCCATCGCTGGTAATAGACATGCCGCCGCTGCCGGTATGCAACAGCGTTCCGTTTTGATTGAGCAACTGGCTGGTGCTGAGCGTCAATGCATGGCTGTTGCTGGCAATCTCTCCGCCGTGGTTATCCAATCCCGCGCGAAAATCAAGGCGTAGATCGTCCCCGCCCGTGTGCTGGATTACGCCCTGCTGGTTATCCAGCGCCATTGCTTTCAGCTCAAGCTGGCTGGCCGTCAACAGGCCACTGTGGTTTTTGAGTTTACCGCTGGCGGCCAACTGGAGTTTTTCGCTGGCCGCCACCACCGCATCTCGGGTTGTGATATCGCCGGACGCGGCGCTGACCACGATCCGCGCCCCCGAGGTTCGACTATTATCAAGATCCACCGCCCTGCCCTGCGCCGTCAGCGTCCCTGCCGCCATATTGCGGCCATTCAGCGCCAGCGAAGTCTGGCTATTCAGCGTCAGCGCGCCGCTGCTGGCGGAAGAACCATCGCTATTTAATCCGGCGGCGAGCGTGCTGTTTTGCACGCTACGCAAAGCGTTGGCGGCAATCCGCGTATCACCTTGCGCGGCGATAATGCCGTCATTGGTTAGCGTCGCGCTGGCCGTCACCAGGCTATCTTTTCCGGCGTACAGCTGGCCCTGGTTGTGAAGATCGCCCTTAACGGACAGTTGCAGATTCTGCGCGGACTGAATCATGCCGCTGTTGCTGAGCGCGCCATCAGCGCTGATTGCTACGTCCCCCGTCGCCGCGCCGATATTGCCGGCATTGTGAACGCCTACGCCGCGCTCGGTACCGACAAGACGAATTTTATGGGCGTACATCCCGCCCAGCGCGCTGACGTCTATCGCCACCGCTGGCGCCGCACTGCCGTCGGTTGATTTTGCCGTCGTCCGACTGTGCGCCGCATCGATCTGATTACGCCCTGCTGTGACCTTTAGCTCCTGCGCCCAAACCCCGGCGTTGATTTTCACCGCGCGGGCGAGCAGGTCGGTGCTGTCTACCGAGCTCGCATCAAGCCCGCCGCCCTGTACGATAATTTCGCCGCGATTGACATCGTAACCGCTAATCTGCCCGTTGCTGTACTGCACCTGACCTGTCGTCAGCGTCGCGCGGCTGGCATTGATAAACCCGCAGCCGTCGCAGCTAATTCCGCCAGGGTTAGCGATCACCACCTGCGCTTTCTGCCCGGCAACCTCGATATAGCCATTCAGCCGGCTCGGATCACGGGTATTCACCTCGTTGAGGATCACTCTGGCTTCCCCTTTCGCCAGATTCGGGTTACCGGCGACCATCCCGGCCAGTTGGGTTGAAGTGCTGGCGTGGCTGTTATTCAGCACCACGCCGCGCCCATCGACGTCAAACTGGCTGTAGACGTTGCGCGAAACGCCTGCGCCGCTCGGTGTCTGAATATTGACCTGCGGCGTGCCATTGGCGCTATTGACGATCTGCGGTTGCTGGCCGCCAGGCGCAGGGTTATCGGCGACAATCGCTGCCTGAACCGGGGTGAGACAGGAAAACGCGAGCAGAAAGCCAAAGGCCAGCGGCGCCAGGGTGGACGTCAGCGTCGACCCGGTTCGCGCGTCGGCGCCGGATTGCGGCGACACGCCCGCCCGATGAGAGTGGGTCGTTTCCGCCACTACCATCAGCATCCCGCGAGCCTTATTAAATACGATTCGATAAAAGCGTTTATTCATTGCCGTTACTCGTCATCCGTTGTCCACCGCGGCGCGGAAAATCATCCCTGTGCGCAGCACGCGCCGCCGGACGGCGCGTGAGTAAAAGTCAGTAGCTCCAGCTGACGCTGAAACCAAAAGTTGCCGGTTCGGTTTTAAAACCATCGGGTTTGTCTAAAGGGATACCGGCGAACAGGTCGTAGCTGGCGCGTAGGTACTGGCCGCGCAGCCCTGCCACGCCTCCGGCGAGGTGTTTGCCCACCAGCGTTTCACTGCCTGCGCCGCCGACTTCGCCGTAATCCGCTCCCAGATAAAACTCCTGCCCCGGTAACGGGGTCGACCAGGCGATATCGTTACGTACGTACCAGCCGTGGCTGGCGGTCAGGGTGCGCTCGCCGTCAAAGCCGCGAACCGTCCAGCGGTTGCCGATGGAAAACATATCCGGCGAAGTCAGCGCCGTGCTGCTCATCTGCCGCTGATAGCGACTGGTAAAGCGAAAACGTTGCCCGCCCAAGGCAAAAGGCAAATTGAGCTGAGCATTAAATTGCAGGATCTTGCTGAGGGCGGTTGCTTCCCCCCACTGCTCTTCCGGCGCGGGTTGAGCGCCGAACCAGCGGGTACCGCGCTGGTAGCTCACTCCGCCATCGAGAGTGGCGTTGCCAAGGTAATGGCGATGCTGCAGACCAAGCTTCCAGGCCGCCGTTTGCCGCCGCTGGACGGCAATCTCGGTGTCGTTAATAAAGTTCTGCTGCTCGCGGGCTAACACATCGGCGCTAAGAGTGGTCTTCTGACTACCGCTACGGTGCAGTACGCGGCTAAGCTGGAAATCAACGTTCTTGCTTTTACCGCTGTACTGGTAATCGCCGTTAGCCCCCGCCACGGTTTGCACGTAATCGTACTGGCTGGCGGTTAACAGGAACTGCCAGTAGCCCAGCGGGACCGAATAGTGGCCGGTCAGGTTCTTCGAGGATTTACCGCCGTTGCCATCGAGGTTATGTGAACCGGAAAGGTAAAAAAGATCGCTTAAGGCTAGCGGGTTATCCAGTGACAGCGTCAGGTTCCCCTGATAACGGCCGGTGGCATTAGAGCCGGAATCATCGAGCGAGGCGTCGACGCGCCAGAAGCGCTCCTGTTGGCGGTTAATGACAATATCGCTTTGCCCCGGCATCTCGCCCGGAACAATTTCCATGCTGGCCTGTACCGTCGGCAGGCGCTGCAGATTTTCCAGCCCCTGTTCAATATCGCGCAAATCCAACAGTTTCCCATCAGTCGCCGGAAATGCGCTCGCCAGCCACAGATAATCATCGCTCTGCGCCGTAAGCCTGGCTTCACGGATATATCCCGGCATCACTACCAGGCGTAAAACACCGCTTTTTAAGTCCTGCTGCGGAGCAAGGATCCGGCTGGTGATATAACCGCGGTCGATTAATATATTCTGCAATTTGGCCATCAGTAGATTTATTCCCTTTCCTCCCAGACAACGCCCAATCACTTTATTTTTCTGGCGCTGGAGCGGAAGCCAATGCGGTAAGGCTTCGGCGCCCTGCAAAATAACCTGAGAAATAGCAAAGCAAGGTTGTTCTCCGGGAAATAGCCCATCATCGACATTTATTCCTTCCGCGGATAAATGAATATCCGGTGACGGCGGCGCGATCTGACTTTCCAGGGCTTGCTGGCGCTGCTGCTGGTTGATGAACTGCTGCTCACGTACGGTATCCGCAGGCGCGGCGTACCCCCACACTGGCAGCGCAGAGATAATAAAAACCTTATGAATTAAACTCCATTTATTCATTATTTTTTAAGCCAGGGCTATCCATGTCGATGACAAGCATTCAATAATGGCAATTAAATACATGCGAACGCACACAAATATCAACTCATATTAATAAGGCAATCACCGCAATAATAATTCAACGGCGAATTCATCAATGGCGGGATATTTTTATTGGATCGGTGAATATATTTCAGTAATAAAGGTGAAATGTGAATTCATTACGAAATGAGAATAATGAGTTTGAATTGATATAATCTGCCGCTGGTATGACTCGTGCCACACCACAAACCCCTGTGATCTCAATCACATATTTTCCTCCTGCTCACTTCATAGCCAACCGCTTACCCCGGCTAGCGACCGCTTAACCCCGCATATAACCACTCACCGATTTACCCAACTTTACGCACACGGCGTTCTGGCAAGATCGGAGCCAGCATAGCTAATCAATACCTCCACCAACCCAAACACAAAACCAGACGGCTTCGGCCAATTATTAATCTAATTAACGCCAGGTTTTACTATGGATACCAAAAAACTACTCAAGCACATACCTTGGGTGATTCTCGGAATCATCGGGGCATTTTGCCTCTCAGTCGTCGCTCTGCGCCGCGGTGAGCACGTCAGTGCGCTGTGGATCGTGGTGGCGTCGGTTTCCGTCTACCTCGTCGCCTACCGTTATTACAGCCTGTACATCGCGCAAAAGGTGATGAAGCTCGACCCTACGCGCTCTACGCCAGCGGTCATAAACAACGATGGCCTGAACTACGTCCCGACCAACCGCTACGTGCTGTTCGGCCACCACTTTGCCGCTATCGCTGGCGCCGGTCCGCTGGTAGGGCCGGTGCTCGCCGCGCAGATGGGCTACCTGCCGGGTACCCTGTGGCTGCTGGCGGGCGTCGTGCTGGCCGGGGCGGTGCAGGACTTTATGGTGCTGTTTATCTCCTCGCGGCGTAACGGCGCCTCGCTGGGAGAAATGATCAAGCAGGAGATGGGTCCGGTGCCGGGTTCCATCGCGCTGTTCGGCTGCTTCCTGATAATGATCATCATCCTCGCAGTGCTGGCGTTAATCGTGGTGAAAGCGCTGGCGGAAAGCCCGTGGGGCGTATTCACCGTCTGCTCGACCGTGCCGATTGCCCTGTTTATGGGTATCTATATGCGCTTCCTGCGCCCTGGCCGCGTGGGTGAAGTTTCAGTTATCGGTATCGTGCTGCTGGTGGCATCCATCTGGTTCGGCGGCATCATTGCCCACGACCCGTACTGGGGCCCGGCGCTGACCTTTAAAGACACCACCATTACCTTTACCCTGATTGGCTACGCGTTCATCTCCGCGCTGCTGCCGGTATGGCTGATTCTGGCGCCGCGCGATTATCTGGCCACCTTCCTGAAAATCGGCGTGATCGTCGGCCTGGCGCTGGGGATCGTTATCCTCAACCCGGACCTGAAAATGCCGGCAGTGACCCAGTACATTGATGGTACCGGCCCGCTGTGGAAAGGCGCCCTGTTCCCGTTCCTGTTTATCACCATCGCCTGCGGCGCGGTCTCTGGCTTCCACGCCCTGATCGCCTCTGGTACGACGCCGAAGCTACTGGCCAACGAAACCGATGCCCGTTTTATCGGCTACGGCGCGATGCTGATGGAATCTTTCGTCGCTATCATGGCGCTGGTTGCGGCATCGATTATCGAACCGGGCCTCTACTTTGCCATGAACACCCCACCGGCTGGCCTCGGCATCACCATGCCGAACCTGCATGAAATGGGCGGTGAAAACGCCGCGCTGATTGCCGCGCAGCTGAGGGATGTCACCGCGCACGCGGCGGCGACCGTTAGCTCCTGGGGCTTTGTGATCTCTCCTGAGCAAATCCTGCAAACCGCGAAAGATATCGGCGAACCGTCGGTACTGAACCGCGCGGGCGGCGCGCCGACGCTGGCCGTGGGTATCGCTCACGTATTCCACAAAATCATCCCGATGGCGGATATGGGCTTCTGGTACCACTTCGGTATTCTGTTTGAAGCGCTGTTTATCCTCACCGCGCTGGATGCCGGTACCCGTGCAGGCCGCTTTATGCTGCAGGATCTGCTGGGCAACTTCGTGCCGTTCCTCAAGAAAACCGACTCGCTGGTGGCCGGTGTTATCGGTACCGCGGGCTGCGTCGGCCTGTGGGGCTACCTGCTGTATCAGGGTGTGGTCGACCCGCTGGGCGGCGTGAAGAGCCTGTGGCCGCTGTTCGGCATCTCTAACCAGATGCTGGCCGCCGTGGCGCTGGTGCTCGGCACCGTGGTGCTGGTCAAAATGCAGCGCACCAAATATATCTGGGTCACCGTGATCCCGGCCGCTTGGCTGCTACTGTGCACCACCTGGGCGCTAGGTCTGAAACTGTTCAGCACCAACCCGCAGATGGAAGGCTTCTTCTTCATGGCGCAGCAGTACAAAGAGAAGATCGCTTCCGGCGGCGAACTGACCGCGCAGCAGATTGCCAACATGAACCATATCGTGGTGAACAACTACACCAACGCGGGTCTGAGCATTCTGTTCCTGGTGGTGGTTTACAGCATCATTTTCTACGGCATCAAAACCTGGCTCAACGTGCGCAACAATAAAGTGCGTACCGACAAGGAGACCCCGTACGTGCCGGTACCGGAAGGCGGCGTGAAGACCTCTTCCCATCACTAAACCTTAATGCCGGATAGCGCTACGCTTATCCGGTCTACACAAACGAATGTTTGTAGGCCGGATAAGGCGCTAGCCGCCATCCGGCTTTATTCGTTCTCTGGGACTCACAATGTTTGGTAACTTAGGTCAGGCAAAAAAATACCTCGGTCAGGCAGCGAAAATGCTGATCGGCATTCCGGATTACGATAATTACGTCGAGCATATGCAGACTAACCATCCGGACCAGCCGTACATGACCTACGACGAATTCTTTCGCGAACGCCAGCAGGCCCGCTACGGCGGCGACGGCAAAGGCGGCGTACGCTGCTGCTAATGGAGGCAAACATGGCACCGATTGCAGTTACCCTGTTAACCGGTTTTCTTGGCGCCGGTAAAACCACCCTGCTGCGCCATATCCTGAACGAACGGCACGGCTTTAAAATTGCCGTTATTGAAAACGAATTTGGCGAAGTCGCCATCGATAACCAGCTTATCGGCGATCGCGCCACGCAGATTAAAACTCTGACCAACGGCTGTATCTGCTGTACCCGCTCCAACGAGCTGGAAGACGCCCTGCTCGATCTGCTCGACAGCCTCGATCGCGGAGACATCGCGTTTGACCGGCTGGTGATCGAATGCACCGGCATGGCCGACCCCGGCCCGATCATTCAGACCTTTTTCTCTCACGATGTGCTGTGTGAACGCTACCTGCTGGATGGGGTGATTGCGCTGGTTGACGCGGTGCATGCCGACCAGCAGATGAATCAGTTCACCATCGCCCAGTCGCAGGTGGGCTATGCCGATCGCATCCTGCTCAGCAAAACTGACGTGGCGGGCGACAGCGACAAGCTCCGCGAACGGCTGATACGAATTAACGCCCGCGCGCCGATTTACAACGTCACCCACGGCGATATCGACCTGAACCTGCTGTTTAACACCAGCGGCTTTATGCTGGAAGAGAACGTGGTCAGCAGCAAACCGCGCTTCCACTTTATGGCCGATAAGCAGAACGACGTGTCGTCTATCGTAGTGGAGCTGGATTATCCGGTGGATATCAGTGAGGTGTCGCGGGTGATGGAAAACCTGCTGCTCACCTTTGCAGAACAGCTGATGCGCTATAAAGGGATGCTGTGGATCGATGGCGAGCCCAACCGCCTGCTGTTCCAGGGCGTTCAACGGCTATACAGCGCCGACTGGGATCGGCCGTGGGGCGATGAGCGGCCGCACAGCACTCTGGTATTTATTGGAATACAGCTTCCGGAAGATGAGATTCGCACCGCATTTGCGAGCCTTCGCAAGTAGCCACGCAGCTTATCCCCCTCTTCGGGAGGGGGAGTGCGCGAATGAAATGTAAAATTCTGTTCTTATATGTAACAACAGAAATGTTTTTGGAAATAATTAGAAAGGCAATTATTGCGTCAACAACCGATTTTTCTCGCCCGTTCAGCGAATATTTAGCCAAAAGATTCAACTCACGCTCAACGGCTAAAGATTAGCCATTGACTCCGCAGTAAAAACAACTAACAAACAACACAAATAAATATATCTAATAACAAAATTAGCATAAAACAGTCATCGCTAGCTGATTTGCAGTCATAAAAATCGATTGTTAAGGTGCCCTCCGCGTAATGTAATGATGAGGCATAAAACATGAAAAAGCTGAATATCCTTCTTCTCTCGGCGTTGACTGCCGTCTCGGGATCCGCGCTCGCGATGGGCGGCACCGTTGAGCAGGGCAAGAACTTCACCAACCTGAATCTGGAAATGGGGAAATCCTCCTCTGGCCTGTATGTGGAAAGCAACTGGCTCAAAAATACCGATGACGGTACCCAGACAGGCGGCGTCGGCGCGGGTTATAACCTGGAACTCGGCCCGGTGATGTTCAACGCCGGCGCGAAAGCCATCTACCTCGGCCCAAAAAAAGGCGATAACGGCGTAGCCTTTCCCATTGGCGGCGGCGTCAATGTGGCCCTGACCGACAGCATTCATCTCTATGGTGAGGGCTATGCCGCACCGGAGGGCCTGAACAACAGCGTCAAAAACTACGTTGAAGCCAACGGCGGCGTAAGCTGGACGCCCATCACCCCGGTGACGCTGAAAGTGGGCTATCGTCATGTCAGCGTCGACGGCAAAGATGGCCGCCCGGGCCACACGCTGATCGACGGCGCCTATGTCGGCGGTGGGGTTACCTTCTGATGAACAGCCGCTTCGCCGCGCTTTGCGTTTTGAGCTTCACCATGCTGCTGTCAGGCTGCGTCCAGTACAAATGGGTGAAGCCGGGCGTCAGCGATACGGAGATGAATAAAAAGCTCACGGAATGCGAAGCGCAGGCGCTGATCGATCTCCCCCCGGATAACGTCGTTACCGGTTCAAGCTCGGAAAAAACGGACAAAAAGAACAAGAAAAAGGATATTTCCACCAGCTATACGGTTGAGGATGCCAATGAGGGGCGCAGAGATACGCTCGTCGACAGCTGCATGTTTAAGAGCGGCTGGGATAAGATTGAAGTTCAGTGAACACAAAAAAACCTGCCGGATGGCAGGTTTTTGTCTTTCACGCCGTTATTTATGCACGACCACCAGCTTCTGATTCACAAACTCTTTAATCCCGAGATCGGAAAGCTCGCGGCCAAACCCGGAACGCTTAACGCCGCCAAACGGCAGCTCCGGCGCGGTATCGGTTAGCCAGTTGATATAGACCATCCCGGTTTCAATCCGCGAGGCCATGCGTTTCGCTCTTTCGATATCCTGGCTGAATACGGCTCCGCCAAGGCCATAGTGCGAATCGTTAGCCAGCTTCACCACCTCATCGTCATCTTTCACCACGTAGATTTGCGCAACCGGGCCGAAGAACTCTTCGAAGTAGGCCGGGTTATCGCGGGTAATACCGGTGAGTATGGTGGGCTCGAAAAAGCTGCCCTCACGCTGCACGGGTTTACCGCCCAGGTGCAGCTTCGCGCCGTTTTTCACCGCGTCACTCACCTGCCTGGTCAGTGTGTCCAGCGCATCTTTTGAGGAGAGCGGCCCCAGCGTCGTGCTCTCATCCAGCGGATCGCCGATTTTCACCTGACGGAAGGCCTCGGTAAACTGGTTCAGGAACGAGTCGGCAATTTTTTCATGCAGGATAAAGCGCTTCGCCGCGGTGCACACCTGGCCTGCGTTGTTGAGCCGCGCCTGCACGCCGATCTTCACCGCCTTCGCCAGATCGGCATCGTCCAGGACCACAAAGACATCGTTTCCGCCCAGTTCAAGCGTCGCTTTCTTGATGTGTTTAGCCGCCTGCGCCGCCACCACGCCACCGGCTTTTTCCGACCCGGTCAGGGCCGCACCCTGTACGCGATCGTCGGCGATAATCTTCGCCACCTGATCCTGAGAAATAAACAGGTTAGTCCACGCCCCTTCCGGCGCGCCGGCTTCACGTACCAGGTGGGCGAAGGTTTCCGCACAGTGCGGGACGATGCTGGCATGTTTAGCGATAACCGGGTTCCCCGCCGCCAGGTTCGGCGCCAGTACGCGCATAAGCTGGTAATAAGGGAAGTTCCACGGTTCTACAGCCATCAACACGCCGATAGGATGGTGTTCAACCCAGGCTTCGCCCAAATCTGACGGATACTTCACCGGCGCCAAAAACTGTTTGGCGTTGTCGGCATAGTAACGAGCAATTTGCGCGCACAGCTTCACTTCACCGCGGCTTTGCTCAATCAGTTTGCCCATCTCCTGGCTGGCGATTTTAGCCAACTCTTCAACCCGGCTGTCGATCAAGTCCGCCAGTTTATGCAGTACCGGCAGGCGCTGGTCAATATCCCCTTTCGCCCACGGCGAATGATAAAGCGCATCCGCCTTCTGCAGAGCCGCTTCTACGTCCGCGTCACTGTGTGCCGGAAACTCTTTAATAAGCTGGTTATTGGCAGGATTCACCGTCTGATAAGCCATATCGTATGTCTCCTTGTTATCGCTGTTAACGCAGTCATAAATACCGCACAGGATATTAAGGGTAGTCGAGATAGCTGAGGATGCGGCCAAACTCAGAGAGATACAGAATTTTCCAGAAATGAAACAGATCGCCCTATCGGCATATATCGCTCAGAAATAAAAACTTAATATCAATGAGTTAGTGAATAACGGCCCGAATGTCCGCCTCAGACAAACCGGTAATTCTCAGCACCGTTTCCAGGGCCATACCTTCGGCGAGCATCGTTTGAGCAATACGCAGCGCTTCGGCCCGCAGCCCCTCCTAAACGCCCTCAAGTCGACCTTCCCGCTTCCCCTGCCTGCGCCCCACTTCGCGGATAAATTTCCCCAACCGAAGCGCTTTGCCCGAGTGAATCAGGTAATTAAACAGCGTGTTAGCTGCCTGTCATAAGCGTATCCGCTAAGCAAAATGGCCGTCAGAGGTTCCATAAAACCCAGCCAATCGCGCTGATAAATATATTTTGCATCATCTCCAGTCAGGCGAGTCTTCGATGTTGGACAATTTCGTCATCAGGCACAGCGATAATATCCACCAGCGGAAACGGCATGGTATAAACAGCTATCCCTCTCAGCTAAGGAGCCCAT
Organism: Klebsiella sp. BDA134-6; assembly: GCF_015601345.1. NCBI lineage: Bacteria > Pseudomonadati > Pseudomonadota > Gammaproteobacteria > Enterobacterales > Enterobacteriaceae > Klebsiella > Klebsiella sp. BDA134-6. The sequence goes on along the minus strand of NZ_CP064784.1, from coordinate 733,168 downwards.
CGTGAGCCATACGCGCGATATTCAGCAAACCTTCTGGCGCGACGAACAGCTGCCCTGGCTGGAGCTGCGCAGTACCTGGAACAGCCGCCAGGCCTATAAACGTCACCGCCATCCGCAGCTCTCCGTGGGGGCGATTATCGAGGGGGAAACGCGCTGTATCTGCAACGGGCAGGAGTATCTGCTGCGGCCGGGCGATCTGATTACTATCCCCGCCCAGGCCCCCCACAGCTGCAATCCGCGCGACGGCCAGCCGCGCAGCTACCATATGCTCTATCTCGAGCTAAGCTGGTGCCGGCGACAGCTGGCCAACGATATGCATCAAGAGCGGTTAATAGCCTCCCAGCCGGTAATACGCGATGCCGAACTCTTTGCCCGGTATTTGCAAATCGTGGAATTGATGAGCCAGCAGAACACCGCCACGTTACCCGAAAGCGTCGCCCGATTGCTGCGCGGCCTGCCGCTGCGCCCGCTCGCGCCTGCAGCGCTAAGCCAAACCAGCGCGCGTTTGTTCAGTCGTCTGGCAACCAATCTGCAGGCGCCGCCGACGCTGGATAGCCTCGCCGATGAGTTTTCGCTGCGTAAAGAGACGCTGATCCGCGCCTTCAAGCAGGATACCGGCCTGACGCCCGCCAGCTTTATCAATATCGCGCGGATTGAATTCGCCAAAACGCGTCTGCGCGCCGGGGATAATATCGCCGATGTGGGCTACCAGGCCGGGTTTGCCGACCAGAGCCACTTTCATAAAACCTTTGTCAGCTATACCGCCGCCACGCCGCGCCAGTATGCGCAATCTCGATCAATAACAGACAATAATTAGCGTTCGCGCTGGCGTAGGGTGACCTCAGGTTATTACTGAGGTTGCTATGGACATACTCGCTACGCTCTTTCCCTCCGCCTTCCCCGCGCTGGCGCTCTCCCATTTTGTCGCCCTGCTGAGCCCCGGACCCGATTTTTTTCTGCTGGTGGGCTACGCCATCCGCTATCGCCTGCGCGGCAGCGTTGGCCTGTGTCTCGGCATCGCCGCCGGAAACGGCCTGTATATTCTTCTGGCGATTATCGGCTGGGGGATCCTGCGCCAGGCGCCGCTGCTGTTTACGGCGATTGAGCTGCTGGGCGCGGCGTATTTGCTGTGGATTGGCAGCCTGCTGCTCAGAAGCCGCCCGGCCACGCTGGCGCTGCACGGCGCCTCGGCTTCGCGCCCGCCGCTGGTGAAGCAGCTTTTTCTCGGGCTGGGTTCTTCGCTGCTCAATCCGAAAAACGCGCTGTTCTACCTCGCGCTGATGACCTCCCTGCTGGGACCGAACGTCACGCTGGTGCAGCAGGCCGTCAGCGGGGCCTGGATGACCAGCGTGGTGTTGATATGGGATCTGTTGCTGGTCACGCTGATTGCGCTACCGTCGGTGCAGCGCCGCCTTTCCGCCGTCGTCTGGCGAGTCGAGCGCACGGCCGGCGGCGTATTGATGGCTTTTGGTTGTTGGATTGTGTGGCAGTTTTTGCACGAGTTCGCCGTCAGGCTATATGCTTAAGCTTATGGAAAAACTCGCTGAACTGAAACGCGCCAAGCTGCTGGCGCTCTCGCTGCTGCTGATTGCAGCCGCCATTTTTATCACTACCCTCGTGCTGCCGCCAACGCCATGGGTCGGTGCGCTAAAGGCTATTTCCGAAGCGGCAATGGTCGGCGCGCTGGCGGACTGGTTTGCGGTAGTCGCGCTGTTTCGCCGTATTCCGCTGCCGTTCGTTTCGCGACATACGGCGATTATTCCGCGTAATAAGGATCGGATTGCCGATAATCTCGGCTATTTCGTGCAGGAAAAATTTCTTGATACGCCGTCGCTGGTGGCGCTGATCCGCCGCTATGAACCGGCGCTGATGCTCGGTAACTGGTTCAGCCAGCCGGAAAACGCGCGGCGGGTCGGCCAGCATCTGCTGCAAGTGATGAGCGGGTTTCTCGAGCTCACCGATGACGCGCGCATTCAGCGCCTGCTGCGTCGGGCGGTGCATAAAGCGATTGATAAGGTCGATTTAACCCAAACCAGCGCCATGATGCTGGAGGGGCTGACGCGCGATAACCGCCACCAGAAGCTGCTCGATTCGCTGATTAGCCAGCTGATCGCCCTGCTCCAGCGCGACAGCTCGCGGGCGTTTATTGCCCGCGGAATCGTACACTGGCTGGAGACCGAGCATCCGCTTAAAGCCAGACTGCTGCCTACCGAATGGCTTGGCGAGCACAGCGCTGAAATGGTTACCGATGCGGTTAACACGCTGCTCGACGAAGTGAGTCAGGATCGCGCCCATCAGATCCGCCAGGCCTTCGATCGCGCGGCGCTGAAGCTGATCGACAACCTGAAGTCCGATCCGCTGATGGCGGAAAAAGCGGACAATATTAAAGCCTATCTGAAAAACGATGAGACCTTTAACCGCTATCTGGGCGAGGTATGGGCCGATCTGCGCGGCTGGGTTAAAAACGATGTTAATAGCGACGATTCACGTATTAAGCAGCGCATTGCCGAAGCCGGGCAGTGGTTTGGCGAAACGCTGCTCCACGATGAGGCGCTGCGAGAATCGCTGAACGAACACCTTGAGCAGGCGGCGCACCGGGTGGCCCCGGAGTTTGCCACCTTCCTGACGCGCCATATCAGCGATACGGTCAAAAGCTGGGACTCCCGCGATATGTCCCGACAAATCGAGCTGAACATTGGTAAGGACCTGCAGTTTATCCGCATCAACGGCACGCTGGTTGGCGGCACTATCGGTCTGCTGCTGTGGCTGTTTTCACAAATCCCGGCGCTGCTGCATTTACATATTTAATTCAACTGTTTGTTTTTAAAGTATTCCTTACGCCAATATATATTGGCCACTAAAAGAACATGGATATTTAGGTTGACCCTAAATTTATTGCAGTGTGAAGTGCTGAAATAGTGCGCGCATAAACGGCTATTTATGGCGTAGAGACTCAACAAGGAGCCCACCGATGTTGCAATGGATGACCCGCTTTTTTGCCCGCCATTCCGCCACCCTGTTCTTCCCGGCAGCGCTGATCCTCTATGACTTTGCCGCCTATCTGACCACCGATCTTATCCAGCCGGGTATTATCCACGTGGTCCGCGACTTTGACGCCGACGTGGCGCTGGCGCCCGCCTCCGTTAGCCTGTATATGGCCGGCGGCATGGCGCTACAGTGGCTGCTCGGGCCGCTCTCCGATCGTATCGGCCGCCGCCCGGTGCTGCTCACCGGCGCGCTGATCTTTACCCTGGCCTGCTTCGCGACCCTGTTCACCACCTCAATGGAGCAGTTCCTCGCCGCGCGCTTTGTTCAGGGCACCAGCATCTGTTTTATCGCCACGGTCGGCTACGTCACCGTGCAGGAGGCGTTCGGCCAGACAAAAGCCATTAAGCTGATGGCGATTATTACCTCGATCGTGCTGATCGCGCCAATAATTGGCCCGCTCTCCGGCGCGGCGCTGATGCACTTCGTGCACTGGAAAGCGCTGTTCGGGATTATTGCCGTTATGGGGTTTATCGCCTGGCTGGGGCTGCTGCTGAATATGCCGGAGACCGTCCGGCGCGGCGACGTCCCCTTCAGCGCCAGCGGCGTGCTGCGCGATTTCCGCGATGTTTTCCGCAACCGCGTTTTTCTGTTCGGCGCCGCCACGCTCTCGCTCAGCTATATTCCACTGATGAGCTGGGTTGCGGTCTCGCCGGTTATCCTGATTGACGACGGCGGGCTGACTACCGCCGAGTTCGCCTGGACCCAGGTACCGGTCTTCAGCGCGGTGATTATTGCCAACCTGTCGGTGGCGCGCTGGGTAAAAGATCCCACCCGCCCGCGCTTTATCTGGCGCGCGGTGCCCATCCAGATGACCGGGCTGGCGATCCTGATCCTCGGCAACCTGCTGTGGCCGCACGTCTGGCTGTGGTCGGTGCTCGGCACCTGCTTCTATGCTTTCGGCATCGGGCTGATCTTCCCGACGCTGTTCCGCTTTACTCTGTTTTCAAACGATCTGCCAAAAGGCACGGTTTCCGCGTCGCTGAACATCGTGATCCTCAGCGTCAGCGCGCTCTCTATCGAAGCGGCGCGCTGGCTGTGGTTTAACGGCGGCAGGCTGCCTTTTCATCTGCTGGGGGTGGCGGCGGGGATCGCGGCCGCGTGCTGTCTGGCGGGTTTATTAAGCCGGATACGCCAGCAGCCGGAAGCCACGCTGGCGCAGGAGTAGCGCGCATTGGCTACTCCACGGTCCAGGCTTCACTAAAGCTTTCGTCGGCGAACAGCTCCGTCAGGCCGCTGATCTGTTTCAGGCGCAGCACCTCATCCGCATCCATACCGAGCTCTTCGCCGATGCGTCGGTCGTCCCACCCCTGGCGATGTAAATCGCGGACGATGTCGGACATCGCCGCGATCTGATGTTTGCCCCTGGCGCGATTATGGCGAATGGTGGCGGCGATACGCTCTTTCTGCCCCTCCCGCTCGGCATTGATGAGCGTCACCGGAAGATACCCATGCAGGCGGCGGCTCAGCTCCGGGCGACTCTTACCAATCAGATGGCGATGAAAGCCGTCGACAACCAGGTGGCGTCGCTGCTGGCGGGCTACCACTACCGGTTGGGTAAAACCATCCAGTTCGATAGAGCGCTCCAGCAGCTTTTTTTCCACCGTCGCCATCACGTTCGGGTTGTAGTCATTCGCCTCAACCGTGTTGGCTTCGACCCACAGCACGCAGTCTACCGGCTCGCGGCAGAAAGGACTGTGCTGGTGGATCAGGCTCTTCAGCTCGTTAATCGCTTTGATTTTCAGGTCAATATCGTCAAACGACTCGAGATACTCAATCACTGTCTTAGCCACATCCGGTGACATCAAAGCGTCCTCCACTCTTTACGTTTGTTACTCACCAGCCGACAGTAACGCTCATAGTGCTTAGGCTGCGTCGGGCTGAACGACAGCATCCGGCACCAGAAATCGTTTTTCAGCAGCGTCTTGCAGATGCGACGCCATGAGGGAATATCGCGATAGCCGAGATCTTTTTCCTGCTCATCGGGGATATCGTCAGGGAAACCGCGGGTCTGGTACCAGTGCAGATAAATAGCGATTTTATTGCGGTAATGCTCGGCGGTTTTTTCCGGCATGCTGTCGAGCAGAAAGAGCGCATACTCACGCCAGCTAAAATGCGCCGGTTTGCGGATTTTGGTCTTCAGCGCAAAATAGTCGCCGCTGGCGTTGGCGTAAATCGCGCCGCTGTGCGCGCCGCAGACCCGACGGCACATCCGCTCCCAGGTCTCCGGCTCAAGAATGTGATAAAGCCACAGCCCGCGCCGCTGCTCGGGGCCGAAGGGCTCGCAGACGCGCATATTTTTCAGCGGTACGCCGGCGCGGTGCATCAGGTCATAGAGCGGGTTGTAGGGGAGCCGCGACTTGTGATTAAAGATCCAGATGTCGCGGGTCCGCCAGTCATAGAGGGGATAGCAGGTGTAGCTGAACCCTTCCGGCGAGGCGGTGGTCCATGGCTTATCGTCCTCAAAGCGCAGTTTGGTCGGCGAAGTGAGCGCCATGTAGCGATGTAGCGACTCGTCGGTGCGGATACCGATCAGCGAAGCGAGGCTTCTCCCGGCAGCCAGCCAGTGCGAAAAGGCCGGAACAAAGGCTTCAAACGTCATTTCCGGCTGATAAAAAGGGAAAAAATCGATATCGGTGATGGCGTCATCCGGCGGTTGCCTTACCCATTCAACACCGGCCCGCCAGGCGACCCATTCCGGCTCATGCTGCGATACGCCGCTCACCGTGGTCATCGGCAGCGCCACCCAGTAGAAGCGGCTCACCACGTCCTGATAGCGCTCTTTCATATTTTGCACGTGCTGGATAGTTAATAAATACTGTGCTTCCCAGTCCACGAACAATACCGCAAACTTTTTCCCTTTTTTACGCGCAACGGCCGCCGCCAGATGAAATAATACCGTTGAGTCTTTGCCACCCGAAAAAGATAAACAGACCTGCTCGAAAGTATCAAATACCCAATCCAGGCGCATCAGAGCAGCGTCAAAAACATTCATATCCAGTTTTACGCGTTTCATCCTTCACCCCTGATAAATGAATCGCCGTCAGAATGTACTTATAGAAAAATCCCGTAAGCCAGATAACCTGAAATCAGGTTCATAGATTATTCATCCAGATACCGACATGCTGAAAAAAGGCGAGCGCAACTAAATGTTATTCACATCATAAAAATCATAATATCTCATTTAAATTCATAAAGTTATGAGAATATCTCTTATAGTCTCCATTACACAGGGAATACCGTGACCTCTGTCACAATTATCTCCTGAACTATTTATTCATTCTCCTTCACTGCGACCAAAAACATCACGCTATAACCCCACGGGAGCGTCGCTATCGGATATAATCAGCGGCCCTGATTCACCGTAACAATATTGATTAAGGAACGCCATGAGCGATATCGATCTCAGCCCGCCGCAACGCGATCTGCTGCGCGAGAAGCTGTGTAAATACTGCGAAGAGAATTTTGAGCTGGAGCTGGAGCAATTTGACGCGGAATTCTTTGTCGACTTTATTGCGAAAGAGCTGGGTCCAATGTTTTATAACGCCGGGATTGATGCGGCCATCGCCACCCACCTTGCGTGGAGCGATCGGATTCAGGAAGAGATGGACCTGAAAAAAGTCTATTAGCGGGAGATCAATAAATCCATGCAATAAACAGGGGTATAATGCGACCTCTTTCATCATCTCCCGTGTACGGGGAAGGAAAACCATGTCGCTTATCACCGATCTACCCGCCATCTTTGACCACTTCTCCGCAGCCCGCCAGCAGGGTTTCCTCACGGTCATGGAGCTTAAAGAGCAAAATATACCGCTGGTTGGCACCTACTGCACCTTTATGCCGCAGGAAATTCCGCTGGCCGCCGGCGCAGTGGTGGTGTCGCTGTGCTCCACCTCCGACGAGACGATTGAAGAGGCGGAAAAAGATCTGCCGCGCAACCTCTGTCCGCTGATAAAAAGCAGCTACGGCTTTGGCAAGACCGACAAATGCCCCTACTTCTACTTTTCCGACCTCGTGGTGGGCGAAACCACCTGCGACGGCAAAAAGAAAATGTACGAATACATGGCCGAATTCAAAGCCGTACACGTGATGCAGTTGCCGAACAGCGCCAGCGATGATGCCTCGCGAGCGTTATGGAAAGCGGAAATTTTGCGCCTGCAGAAGGCAGTGGAAGATCGCTTTGGTACGCCGATCACCGAAGCCGCCCTGCGCGAGGCGATTATCCTCAAGAACCGCGAACGGCGGGCGCTGGCGAACTTTTATCGCGTCGGGCAGCTCAACCCGCCCGCGCTCAGCGGCAGCGATATTTTAAAAGTGGTCTACGGCGCGACCTTCCGCTTCGATAAAGCGGCGCTGATCGATGAGCTCAACGACATGGCGGATCGGGTACGCCTGCAGTGGCAAGAGGGCAAACGGCTGGCGGCGCGGCCGCGTATTCTGATCACCGGCTGCCCGATCGGCGGCGCGGCGGAAAAAGTGGTGAAGGCCATTGAGGACAACGGCGGCTGGGTGGTCGGTTTTGAAAACTGCACCGGCGCGAAAGCCACCGAGCGCTGCGTGGAGGAGACGGGCGACGTTTACGACGCCCTGACCGATAAATATCTCGCCATCGGCTGCTCCTGCATCTCGCCGAACGACCAGCGACTCTCCCTGCTTAGCCAGATGGTGGATGAATATCAGGCGGACGGCGTGGTAGACGTCATTCTGCAGGCCTGCCATACCTACGCGGTGGAGTCGCTGGCGATAAAACGCCACGTGCGCCAGCAGCACGACATCCCCTATATCGCCATTGAGACCGACTATTCAACGGCGGATATCGGCCAGCTCAGCACCCGCGTGGCGGCCTTTATTGAGATGCTTTAGGAGCGCACGTGACCGTTACCGTAGGGATTGATTCCGGATCCACCGCCACCAAAGGCATCCTGCTTGAAGACGGCGTGATTCAGCGCCGCTTTCTCTGCCCGACGCCGTTTCGCCCCGCCGACGCCATCGTTGAGGCGTGGGAAACGCTCCGCGCTGGCCTGAGCGAACGCCCCTTTTTAACCTTAACCGGCTACGGACGCCAGCTTGTGGATTTCGCCGATAAGCAGGTCACCGAGATCTCGTGCCACGGGCTCGGCGCGCGGCTGCTGGCCCCGCAGACCCGGACGGTCATCGACATCGGCGGCCAGGACAGTAAGGTTATCCAACTGGACGAGGCGGGTAATCTCACCGATTTTCTGATGAATGATAAATGCGCGGCGGGCACCGGGCGCTTTCTGGAAGTGATCTCGCGTACGCTGGGGGCCAGCGTCGAACAGCTCGACAGCATCACCGAAGGCGTTGAGCCCCATGCGATTACCAGCATGTGTACGGTATTCGCCGAATCCGAGGTCATCAGCCTGCGTTCGGCCGGGGTGCCGCCGGAGGCGATCCTCGCCGGGGTGATCAACGCCATGGCCCGACGCAGCGCCAATTTTATCGGTCGTCTTTCGGCACAGGGGCCGCTGCTGTTTACCGGCGGCGTCAGCCACTGCGCGGCCTTCGCGCGGAGGCTGGAGGGGCACATGGGTATGGCGGTGCAGACGCATCCCGACGCGCAGTTTGCCGGGGCGATCGGCGCAGCGCTGATCGGCTTACGTCAGAGGAGCCGCCGGTGACGGAATATCTGTTTTTATTTCACTCAACGGTGGGGGTAGTGCGGATGCGCAAAGCCCTGCAGGCGGCGGGGGCGTCCTTCCGGGTGAAGGACATTCCGCGCCAGCTGCGCGGCGGCTGCGGGCTGTGCATTTATCTGAGCTGTGCGCCGGGCGAAGAACAGAAGTGGATTCTCCCCGGCCAAACGGCAGCCCTGTTTCGCGTCGCCGGGGATGATTATCAGCTGCTGGCTCAGTTTCCGCCGCAGGCGTAACCCAGGCGCGAATCATCGCCCGGCGGCGTACAGCGAGCACAATATCCGGGTTTGTTCCCTCAGCCCAGCAGCTGGCGAATGCAGGATTTAAACACCCGCACGCCATCCGCCAGCGCGGCGCGGTCGAAGCGCATCTCCGGATGATGTAGCCCTGGGAGCAGGTCGCAGCCCAGACCCCAGAACCCGCCCTTCACCTGTGGACGCAGGCGCAGGTAGTGGAAAAAGTCCTCACTGCCCGGCGTACTCTTCGCCGCCGTTAAGCCGGCTTCGCCAAACGTTTCGCGAATCGCCTGGCTGACGATAGCCGTAGCCTGTTCGTCGATAATCGCGGCGGGCATCTCCTTGACGATCTGGATATCGACGGTGGCGCCGTAAGCCGCCGCGCTGCTTTCTATCGCCCGCACCACCCGCTCTTTCAACGTCGCCATACCGTCATTTTCCGCGCTGCGCAGATCCCAGCACACGTGCGCTTTTGCCGGCACCGAGTTGGTCACTCCCGCATCGCACAGAAAGCGCGTCGCTTTAGCGCTCCAGGTCAGCGAAGGCGCCAGATGAATCCCGTTTACCGCCTGCACCGCGTGCGACGCGGCATCCAGCGCGTTAACGCCCAGATGAGGCCGGGCGGCATGCGCGGCTTTGCCGTGGAAATCAACCATCACCGTCGCCGAGGCGGAGTAGTACATCGCCGGGACCGCCTTGCCCTTCGGACACTCCTCCAGCGGCCTGAGGTGGAAGCCGAACAGCATCTCTACGTCGTCCAGCACGCCCGCTTCCGTCAGCGCGATCGCCCCGGTGCCCAGCTCTTCAGCGGGCTGAAAGAGTATTTTCAGCTTCCCGCGCTTTACCAGCCCTTCGGCGAGGATCTCTTCCGCGGCGGTCAACACCACCGAAGAGTGACCGTCATGACCACAGGTATGGCGAGCCTCTAAACGGCCATCAATGATATGGCCCAGCGCATCCATATCCGCCCGCAGCGCCACGACCGGCCCCGGCTTACCGCTATCCAGCAGCGCAACAATGCCGGTGGTGCCGCCGACGTTGCGCTGAACCTGAAACCCCGCGGCTTCTAATGCATCGCCGATGTATGCCGACGTTTTGTGCTCCTCAAAGCCCAGTTCAGGGATTTGGTGCAGATAATTGAAATGCTCTAAAGTTCGCGACACGTCTTACTCCTTGCCTTCTATTATGCAATCACGCGCATGACCAGCATGGCGATGACGGCATTGATAATGCTCACCGCCATCAGCAGCGGCCAATATTTTTTCGGGACATCCGCCACGCCGAGCAGGCGCCCCATGTACTGAAGCTGCGAACCCATGAGGAAAATCGCCGGGATCAGAATCGTGATATCCGCCACGTTGAGGGTGCCTTTGCTCAACAGGCTCACCGCCACGCCGGTTCCCGCAGAGGCGGAAAGCCAGGAGGTCAGCAATACGGTAATGGCTTCGCCCGGCAGGCCAAACAGGCCCATCAGCGGCGCGCAGACGTGGCCGATGATCTGCATCACGCCGAGCAAATTGAGCATTTCAGCGATCACGTAGGCCATTAATACATTCGGCATCAGATTGTTGATCGCGATATTAAATCCTTTGCGCGCCCCGATAACGAAAATATCGAACGGGTTACTGCCGACTTTTGCCGAATTATTCATTTTCAAAATCCCTTCTATAAGCGGTATTCAGAACCAGACGCGTGATTGCCGCGCCGACAAATTTCAGCACAAACATTAAAAGCAGCGGAATAATGATAGGAATGGTTAATGAAGCGAACAGCGCTGAGCCAATCGAGAAGTAGTTATTAATCAGACCGGCGCCAGAATATTGCCAGGCGCCCATAATAACCAGATCCTTACGATTTATTTTGTCGCTGTCATACAGCTCTTTAGTCAGCGCCGCGCCGGCATCGGTACTCTGTAAATCGGTAATCAGCGCCAAGCCGGTATAACCCGGGATCCCGAGCAGCGGGCGAAGCAGCGGGGTCAGCAGCTTATGCGCCGCGCGGATCGCGCCGTAGTGGGTAAATATCTCCAGCAGCCCCAGCGCCAGCATCACCGTCGGCACCAGCGACAGGGCAAACAGGAAGCCGGCCTTGGCGCTGATGCCGCCGCTACCGATAAAGGTGTTGGTTTCCGGTGTTTTCATGGTGCCGAACGCGCCGCCGAGGGTGGTAAAGTCAAACGCCCCCAGCCAGGCCATGCCTTCAACCTTAAACAATAATCCGGAGAAAACTAACAATACGATGATCAGTGAAATCCAGGCGCCGGGCCCGACTTTCCACTCATTTGCCGTTTCGTCGGAGGAACATTCCAACGTTTTATTTTCACTCATACCCTGTCCTCTCACATAATGAAATGTTAGTGCGATTGTTTGCAATTTGAAATTATGTCAATTTATTGTTATTCGAATTTATTATTTTCACTGATAGGCTTTTCCATATTCCCTTAATCAGCATCATCACCATTTCTTATTCTTCAACTCCCCGAGCCTTACCACCTTAATAGCACGCCGGAAATAAGCGATGAGAATTTTCCTCCCTGTCAGTTTTTGTCCGAATTACGATTATCTATAACTTGCCGGGATGATAAATACCTGTGAAAGGGTGTTATTGTTGACTACAGGTCAACAAAGGAGCGAGAAACGATGTTGCATGAGAGGCCAATGAGCTATCTGTATGAAGTCGGGATTCAGGGAGGCATTCGCCGGGCCGCCGATATGCTGGGCATCAACCCGTCAGTCATCAGCCGCCAGATAGCGCAGCTGGAACGGGCGCTGGAGCTGCCGCTGCTGGAACGGCAGGGGCGAAACGTGGTGCTCACCGAAGCAGGGCGCCTGCTGGCGGAGGACTACTTCGAAAGCCGCCAACGCCGGGAAAAGCTGGAAAGTCACCTGAAGGATTTACGCCATATGCGCGGCGGGACAATTTCAGTGAGGATTGGCGGCGGGCTGGTCACCACCTTTATTGAATCGGTGATGAGCACCTTTGCGCAGTCCTGGCCTAACGTATTCGTGGATATTATTGTCGGCAGCATGCAGGAGATGCTCAACGATATCGCCAGCGGCGAAGCGGATATGGCGGTCGCCTTTGGCCCCATCGGCAACCCGGAGCTTAAACGCCACAGCTTCCAGTGGGGCCCTATCTGCGCCGTGGTCTCGCCACAGCACCCCATCGCTGCCCTGCCCGCCGTCACCATCGATGAGCTTACGCAATATCGCCTGATCGCGCTCACCGACAGCTTTGGCCTGCAGCGTCATATGAACGCCATGTTCAAAACCGCTGGACGGCAGTTTCATCCGGCCTATCGCTGCAACCTCTTTTCCACCGCCATGAGCCTGAGCCAGGCGGGATTAGGGATCTCTTTTATGACCGCATACGCCGCCCGGGAAGCGATCGCCCACGGTATTCTGACCGCAGTCCCCATCGACCATCCTATCGCCAGCAGCGCCCAGTGCCACCTGCTACGCAACTCCGACCGCCGCTTTTCCCCGGCGGCGCATCATATGTGGCGGCTGCTGCACAACGCTTTTCGCGACGCGCAGCGGGCGCTGGCGGCCTGAGCTTATTCGGTCACCACGAATCGCGTTGGCGCAAAACAGTTCAGCAGCCGATGCATAAGGAAGACCATGGTCAGCGTGACGATCAGCGCCACGGTGACGGAAGTGATGCGGTACAGATCGCTGAACACCAGGTCCTGGTCCGGATGCAGGTTCTGACCGAACATGATGCCGATGGTGGTGATGCTGGCGAAGCCAACGCCAGCCCCCACTTTCTCCATCACGTGCAGACGGGCGCTAAACGCCAGGCCGAGACCAATCAGCGGCATCATCAGCAACATATGGTTGCTGAAGTCGTAGATAATCAGCTGCACCACCAGAATATAAAGGCAGGCCAGCACTACCCCCACCACACGCCAGATCGAGCTGATCACCGCGCCGCGATAGTGCATCGGGAACAGAATTAAAATCCCCGCCATCAGCGCAGACAGCGAGTCGCTCAGATCGCAGACCTGAAAGATCACAAAGATCATTGTCGCCACGCTGCCGGAGAGCAGCGATTCGTGGCGAATACGGGCGGCGTCTTTTTCAATGCGCGGCGGCGGCTTGCGCGGTTCAACGTCCGGGATGAAGTAGTTGAGCAATGCGCTCAGCGCTACCGCCATCACGCAGGCCTCCATATTGGAGAACATCAGGGTGTGCCAGTTACTGGTGGGATAGCTCATAAAGTTGAGCATCGTGCTTTGACACACCACGCCCATCGATCCCAGCAAAAACAGCGGCCCCTGGCTCATAAAGCGAAAGCGCATCACGTACAGGCCAAACACCACCAGCGTCATGATCACCGGCCACTGCGACAGATAGCCGACGATCAGCACCATTTCGACGCAGTTTACCGCCGCGCTGAACACAAACTGCCGCGCCACGTGACGATTAAATACCGGCACCAGCGACAGCAGCATCAGCGGATAAACCACGAAAAAGACGCCGTACTTTACGTCGTAGAAGGTCGAAATGCTCAGTGCGATAGTGCCGGCCACGGCGATACGCAGCGTCTGGCGAAAATCGTTGGCCGTATAGACGATGTTGCCGTGCGGGGTGAAAACCCGCGCCAGGGTATTAATAGACATAGTGCAGCAGACTCACCAGATGGATCTGCGCGCCGGCAAAGGTGCGGGCAAACGGGCCATCGCTGTTATAAAGCTGTACCGTCGCGCGGGCGCCGGTGGGCAGCGGCTTATCCAGCGGCTCGTCCAGGGCAACGTGAATACGCATGCGCTGCGCGTCGCGCACCCAGCGGGTAGACTGCTCCGGCTGCGACAGCTGGCCATTGACCTCTTCCTGGCCGGCCAGAATACCGGCATCGCTGCTGGTGACGTGCGCCGGGAAGACTTTCCCCGGCAGCGCATCAAACACCACCGCGGCATCGGTATTGACGCCGGTGTGGCGCAGGCTCTTTTCACGGAAATCGGCGACGATATCGGTCTGATTGCTCACCAGCGCCAGCAGCGGCGTGGCGGCGGTGGCGTACAGACCGGGGTTAAGCTGCAGGTTGCTCACCATGCCGTCAGTCTCCGCGCGGACCTTCGTCCAGCCGAGGTTAAGCTGCGCTTCTTCCAGCGCGTTGCGGTACTTCTGCAGCGTGACGTTGCGCTCATCGTCGCGCTCGCCGCGCTGGATCAGCAGATTCTGGATACTGGCGTTGAGCGCGCTGACCGACTGCTCGCTGGTCTGCCAGGTGGTACGCACTTTATCCAGATCCGACTGAGAGACGTTCTGCATGGTGCTCAGGCGCTGGTAACGATCGAAGGTCACCTTATCGTTGCGCGCGGTGTACTGGGCGGTGCGCAGGTTGGCGCGGGCAGAGGCGATCTGCGCGTCCAGCTGCTGGTTGCTGAGTTTCGCCTGTTCAAGGGCGATCTGCGCCGCTTCCACTTTATTGATAAACGGCGTCGGATCCAGTTCATAGAGCAGGTCGCCCTTCTTCACCTGGCTGTTGTTGTGCACATAGACATGGGAGACATAGCCGGAGACGCGCGACGAGACCGGCGTGACCACGCGCATCACGGTGGAGTCCGGCGTGAGCGGGATCCAGATATCGGCAACGATAAACCAGGCGAATATGGCCAGGAAGGCGGCAATACTCACCCTTACCCAGCGGGCAAATTTCTGTTCAGGGGTCATCATAGTGTTTTAGATCTTGTTATCTTCTTCGCGGATAGTCCGCAGATTGCAGGCGATTTGATTTAACGTGGCGCTAAAGGCGGCGAGCTGCGCTTCAGGGAGGGTTTCGGTGACGCGCTGTTGATAGGTCTCAATCACGCGGTTCAGCTTCTCCAGAATAGCGCGGCCTTCCGCTGTCAGCGTCAGCAGGCGTATGCGTTTGTCATAAGGCGATGTAGAACGCAGCAGATAGCCCTGCTTTTCCAGCTGCGTGAGGGTGCGCATCAGCGGCGGCAGTTCAATGCCCTGCACCTCCGCCAGCTCGCTGACCGAGACGTTATCCCCCAACTGATGCAGCTGCATCAGCACCGTCCAGCTTGACTGGGTCAGGCCGGTGTCGGTAATGGCAGAATCAATAATCGCGCGCCACTGGCGCACCACCATCGCCATGCGCATGCCCATCGGGCGGCGGGCAAACAGGTCGTCTTCGGTCATCTTTTTTCCTCACTTAACGCTAAGGAAAATAATACTTATCACGATAAGTATCAAGAAACGAAGAGTGGATAAGCATGAATTGATAAATTCTATGAATGTATTATCCCCGGTCGCGCTTGCGCTTACCGGGGCTACAGAACTGCGCGGTTTGGTAGCCCCCCCGGACAGGCGCTTCAAGCGCCGCCTCCGGGGAAATGCCAGGGAATAAATCGCATTTTTTAATTGATCTGATCCCGACGCAGCCCGACATCTTTTAGCTGTTCGTCGCTCATACGCTGCAATGTCCTGCGCGTTTGTTCACGAAGCCACCATTTTTTGATTATCCGCGCCAGAAATACGAAGCCGATAAACGGCTGTCTTGCCCGATTCTCGTGAAATTCCATCCTCTACCTCCTCACCTTGCCAGAGGCTTTATCTTCACGGATCCGGGGCTAAACAATACAGATTCACAAAATACTTTTCTTTAACATACAGATTCGCTAAAACGTACAGCAGACCTCATTTTTACCGCCAATCTGTACTGGTTTATTGATCTGTATGGCGACGATCAAGGATACAGCATGACCCGCTATCAACATCTGGCCAGCCTGCTGGCAGAACGCATCGAACAGGGGCTGTATCGCCCCGGCGAAAAGCTGCCGTCGGTACGCAGCCTGAGCCAGGAACACGGTGTCAGCATCAGTACCGTTCAGCAGGCCTACCAGATGCTGGAACAGCAGCAGCTGATCGTGCCGCAGCCGCGATCCGGCTATTTCGTGGCCCCGCGTAAAGCCCAGCCGCCGGTACCGCCGATGTCGCGTCCGGTCCAGCGCCCCGTCGAGATCACCCAGTGGGATCAGGTACTGACCATGCTCGACGCCCGCCACGACAAATCGATTATCCCCTTCGGCGGCGGCTCGCCGGACGTCACTCAGCCGAGCCTGAAGCCTATCTGGCGCGAGCTGAGCCGGGCAATCCAGCACAACCTTAGCGAAGTGCTGAACTACGACGAGCTGGCCGGGCGTCGCGAGCTGCGCGAACAGATCGCCCGCCTGATGCTCGACGGCGGATCGGTGGTCACCGCCAACGATCTGGTGCTCACCAGCGGCTGCCACAGCGCGCTGTCGCTGGCGCTGCTGTCGGTGTGCCAGCCCGGCGATATCGTCGCCGTCGAATCCCCTTGCTACTACGGCACCATGCAGATGCTGCGCGGATTAGGGTTAAAAACCATCGAGATCCCCACCGATCCGGAAACCGGGATCAGCATCGAGGCGTTAGAGCTGGCGCTCGATCAATGGCCGATCAAAGGGGTGATCCTGGTCCCTAACTGCAATAATCCGCTGGGATTTATCATGCCGGATGCCCGCAAGCGGGCGGCGCTGTGCCTCGCCCAGCGCCACGATATCGTTATTTTTGAGGATGATATCTACGGCGAACTGGCGACCGAATACCCGCGCCCGCGCACCATCCATTCCTGGGATATCGACGGACGGGTGATGCTCTGCAGTTCGTTTACCAAAACCATCGCTCCCGGCCTGCGCATCGGCTGGATTGCCCCCGGCCGTTATTACGATCGTCTGCTGCAGATGAAATATGCCGCCAGCGGCACCAACGTCCCCTCCACCCAACTGGCGGCCTGTAACTTTATTCGCGAAGGCCACTATCACCGCCACGTGCGGCGGATGCGGCAGATCTACCAGCGTAATATGGAGATCTACACCTGCTGGCTGCGGGAGTTTTTCCCCTGCGGGATCTGCGTTACCCGCCCGAAAGGCGGCTTTATGCTGTGGGTCGAGCTGCCGGAGCAGGTGGATATGGTCTGCGTCGCGAAGCAGCTGTGCCGCCTGAAAATCCAGGTCGCGCCGGGATCGCTGTTTTCAGCATCCGGGAAGTATCGCAACTGCTTAAGGATCAACTGCGCCCTGCCGCCGATCGAGAAGCATAAAGAGGTGATGGTTCAGCTGGGGGAAGCGGTGAAAGTGGCGATGGAGTGAGTCTGCGTTAATCGGGACTACCGGTTCCCCATCGTCTGCGGGCCGGTAGCCCGGACAAGGCGCGTCAAGCGCCGCCTCCGGGGAAAACGTTTCTATTATTTTAACCACGCGGGAATATTATATTCAGGTAAATACTCGACTGCATAAAAATCTTTCCTGTTACTGCCTTTTTGGCAAGTAAGCTCATAGAAACCCCATTTATCATTTTTATCTGAATAAAAAACGGTATATTTATCAGTATTAAAGCCAAAGTATTTTTCATTTTTATTCTTCACTTTTAGATCGCCGCATTTTGCTTCATCACGCCATTCAAAATTGATGGTTCTGTTTAACACATAATAAGCAGCATCACCAAACAGTTTAGGAACAAGTAGAAACAAAAAAACTGACATAATAAAGGCACCGGTTAATGTAAATATTCGATACCCTTTCGCTTTATCACCGTAAATGATAAACAATCCATAACAAATTGGCTGTGATAACCACAAGAAAAACATAAGATATGCCGTGGCTTTCCAGCAATACTCTACCCATGGAGAGGACGATAGCTCCAGGTTACTAATTTGCCAGAAAATACTGGCTGAATAGCTACTGACAAATGCAAATACACCTGAAAACAAAGTAACCGCCAGACTGATTATCTCAAGAGTCTTTGCTGTATTATTTCTGACAATATCTAAAATCGTCAAAATACTGCTAATGAGGATGAGGAGCGAAAATAAAATCGCTAACCAATACGTTATGGTATTTAAAAACACATTAGCAGACAACAATAAAAGCAAAAAAATTGACCATGCAGTTAGCGATAGAATACCCGCAAACCGAGTCAGAAAATGGTCATTACATGTACGCACAAAAAATCCAATATATTCCTTAAGCCGAGACTCTTGAGTGCAAGCGAAGATTAAAATAGATATAAAAAGAAACGCAACCAGGTAACTTTTCAACGGAAATTTATAGGGAATTAAATAGATGGCGATCGCTCCGTAGATAACCACCGCAGAGTCTAATTTTTTCTGTTTGAAATGTTTAAGAAAGGATTTCCAAATCTTAATAATTTCCATATTAAAACCTTATATGTTGAGTACAGGATCCACGAATTCATCTAAAACAGAGACTTAAGACAAATAATGCACATAGAGTGTAATGATTTCATCTGATTTTGTGTGTAGAATTTGCGCATCGCTATTTGATGAGAATCCCCAATGGCTGACCTGAACCTGAGTACCCTGACGGAAGCAGACATCATCACCAAACGCGTTATGCCCGCCATCCTTGATGCTGGCTGGAGCGACACAACGCAAATCCGACAGGAGGTCAAACTCCGGGATGGTAAGGTCATCGTGCGCGGTAAGGTTGCAGCGCGCAGAACGGTGAAATCCGCCGATATCGTGCTGTATCACAAGCCGGGTATTCCGCTGGCGGTCATTGAAGCCAAAGCCAACAAACATGAAATCGGCAAGGGGATGCAGCAGGGCATCGAGTACGCGCGACTGCTGGACGTTCCGTTCGTCTTCGCCACCAATGGCGACGGTTTTATTTTCCGCGATGCCACGGCAGCCGAAGGCGAGTTGCTCGAAAAAAGTATTACCCTTGACGAATTTCCATCCCCAGCCGAACTTTGGCACAAGCTCTGCGTCTGGAAAGGCTACACCGCAGCCCAGCTTCCGGTGATTACTCAGGACTACTACGACGACGGCAGCGGCAAAGCGCCGCGCTACTACCAGCTACAGGCCATCAATAAAACGATTGAAGCCGTTTCCGCCGGGCAGAACCGCGTTCTGCTGGTGATGGCAACCGGCACCGGCAAAACCTATACCGCCTTCCAGATCATCTGGCGCTTATGGAAAGCGAAAAGTAAGAAGCGGATCCTGTTCCTCGCCGATCGCAATATCCTGGTCGATCAGACCAAAAACAACGACTTCCTGCCGTTTGGCACGGCGATGACCAAGGTCACCGGGCGCACCATCGACCCGGCCTTTGAAATCCACCTCGCGCTGTACCAGGCCATCACCGGCCCGGAAGAAGATCAAAAAGCCTTTAAACAGGTAGCGCCGGATTTCTTTGACCTGATTGTCATCGACGAATGTCATCGCGGCAGCGCTTCGGAAGACAGCGCGTGGCGCGAAATCCTCGACTATTTCAGCGCCGCCACGCAGGTTGGCTTAACCGCCACGCCGAAAGAGACTCATGAAGTCTCCAGCACCGATTACTTCGGCGACCCGGTGTATATCTACTCGCTGAAAGAAGGTATCGAAGACGGCTTCCTTGCTCCCTATAAAGTGGTGCGCGTCGACATCGACGTCGATCTCCAGGGCTGGCGCCCGACCAAAGGCCAGACGGATAAAAACGGCGAGCTGATCGACGACCGTATCTACAACCAGAAAGATTTTGACCGCACGATGGTGATCGATGAGCGCACCGAACTGGTAGCGAAAACCATTACCGATTACCTCAAGCGCACCAACCCGATGGATAAAACCATCATCTTCTGTAACGACATCGATCACGCGGAGCGGATGCGCCGCGCGCTGGTCAATCTCAACCCGGAACAGGTCAAAAAAAACGACAAGTACGTGATGAAAATCACCGGCGATGACGACATCGGTAAAGCCCAGCTGGATAACTTTATTAACCCCAAAAAAGAGTATCCGGTTATCGCCACCACCTCCGAGCTGATGACCACCGGCGTGGACGCCAAAACCTGCAAACTGGTGGTGCTGGACCAAAATATTCAGTCGATGACCAAATTCAAGCAGATCATCGGTCGCGGCACCCGCATCGATGAACGCTACGGCAAGCTATGGTTCACCATCCTCGACTTCAAAAAGGCCACCGAACTGTTCGCCGACGAGCGCTTCGACGGCATCCCGGAAAAGGTGATGGACACCACGCCGCAAGATATCGCCGACCCGGAGTCTGATTTTGCAGAGCAGTTCGACGAACACGAAGAAGAGACCGAAAACGACATCACCGGTGCCGATGAAGATCCCGCCCCGTATACCGTCACCGATTCCGGCGATGTCGGCCCGCTGCCGGAAGAGGACGAGAACAAAGTGCGCAAGTTTCACGTCAACGGCGTGGCCGTCGGCGTAATTGCCCAGCGCGTGCAGTATTACGACGCCGACGGCAAGCTGGTCACCGAATCCTTCAAAGATTACACCCGCAAAACGCTGCTCAAAGAGTACGCCTCGCTGGATGATTTCACCCGCAAATGGCAGGGCGCCGAGCGCAAGGAGGCCATCATCAAGGAGCTGGAGCAGCAGGGGATTATCTGGGAAGTACTGGCGGAAGAGGTCGGTAAAGATCTCGACCCGTTCGACATGCTGTGCCACGTGGTGTATGGTCAGCCGCCGTTAACCCGCAAAGAGCGGGCGGAGAACGTGCGCAAGCGCAACTACTTCACCAAATACTCCGACGCCGCGCAGGCGGTGCTGAACACGCTGCTGGATAAATACGCCGACGCGGGCGTGCAGGAAATAGAGAGTATTCAGGTGCTGAAGCTCAAGCCGTTCGACAGCATGGGTACGCTGCCGGAGATCATTAAAAGCGGATTCGGCGACCGTAACGGGTATAATCAGGCCATCAGCGAGCTGGAGAGCGAAATCTACCACCTACCGCCCCGCTCCGCGTAACCACTCCCCTTTTGCGCCTTCTGCTGCCACCGCGTAGCAGAAGGCCTTATTGTTAATGAAACATGGAACACATCATGTCAATCAGCTCGGTTATCAAATCATTACAGGACATTATGCGCAAAGACGCCGGCGTGGACGGCGATGCGCAGCGCCTCGGCCAGCTCTCCTGGCTGCTGTTTCTGAAAATCTTCGACGCCCAGGAAGAGGCGCTGGAACTGGAGCAGGATAACTATCAGTACCCGATCCCGCAGCGCTACCTGTGGCGCACCTGGGCGGCGAACGCCGAGGGCATTACCGGTGATTCCCTGCTGGAATTCGTCAACGACGACCTGTTCCCGACGCTGAAAAACCTCACCGCGCCTATCGACAAGAACCCGCGCGGCTTTGTGGTCAGGCAGGCGTTCAGCGATGCCTATAACTACATGAAAAACGGCACCCTGCTGCGTCAGGTGATCAACAAGCTCAACGAAATCGACTTTACCAGCGCCAGCGAGCGCCACCTGTTCGGCGACATTTACGAACAGATCCTCAAAGATCTGCAATCGGCGGGCAATGCTGGTGAGTTCTACACCCCGCGAGCGGTGACCCGCTTTATGGTCGATCGCGTCGATCCGAAGCTCGGCGAGTCAATTATGGATCCGGCCTGCGGCACCGGCGGCTTCCTCGCCTGCGCATTCGATCACGTCAAAAACAACTACGTGAAGAGCGTGGCCGATCACCAGACGCTGCAACAGCAGATCCACGGCGTAGAGAAAAAACAGCTCCCGCACCTGCTGGCGACCACCAATATGCTGCTGCACGGTATCGAAGTGCCGGTGCAAATCCGTCACGACAACACCCTCAACAAGCCGCTGTCGTCGTGGGATGAACAGTTGGATGTGATTGTCACCAACCCGCCGTTTGGCGGCACCGAAGAAGACGGCATTGAGAAGAACTTCCCGGCAGAGATGCAGACCCGCGAAACGGCGGATCTGTTCCTGCAACTGATCGTTGAAGTGCTGGCGAAAAACGGCCGCGCGGCGGTGGTGCTGCCGGACGGCACGCTGTTTGGCGAAGGTGTGAAAACCAAAATCAAAAAGCTGCTCACCGAGGAGTGCAACCTGCACACCATCGTGCGTCTGCCGAACGGCGTGTTTAACCCGTACACCGGGATCAAAACCAACCTGCTGTTCTTTACCAAAGGCCAGCCGACCAAAGACATCTGGTTCTACGAGCACCCGTACCCGGCGGGCGTGAAGAACTACAGCAAAACCAAGCCGATGAAGTTTGAGGAGTTCCAGGCCGAGATCGACTGGTGGGGCAACGAGGCCGACGGCTTCGCCAGCCGCGTCGAGAACGAGCAGGCGTGGAAGGTCAGCATCGACGAGGTGATTGCCCGCAACTTTAACCTCGATATCAAAAACCCGCACCAGGCGGAAACCGTCAGCCACGATCCGGACGAACTGCTGGCGCAGTACGCCAAACAACAGGAAGAAATCCAGACCCTGCGCCACCAGCTGCGCGATATCCTCGGCGCGGCGCTCTCCGGTAAGGAGGCCAACTGATGGCGGTGGAAAAACTGATTGTCGACCATATCGACACCTGGACCACGGCGCTGCAAACCCGCTCCACGGCGGGGCGCGGCAGCTCGGGTAAGATCGACCTGTACGGCATTAAGAAGCTGCGCGAGCTGATTCTGGAGCTGGCGGTGCGCGGCAAGCTGGTGCCGCAGGATCCGAACGACGAACCGGCGTCGGAGCTGCTGAAACGCATTGCAGCGGAAAAGGCCGAGTTGGTGAAGCAGGGGAAAATTAAAAAACAGAAGCCGCTGCCGGAGATTAGCGGGGAAGAGAAACCGTTTGAGCTGCCGATTGGGTGGGAATGGGCGCGTCTTGTAGAAATATATGATGTAAGAGATGGAACGCATGATACTCCTAAGTATCAATCAGAAGGCTATCCATTGGTCACAAGTAAAAATTTATCCTCTGGAAAACTGAATTTTGATGATATTAAATTTATAAGCAAAGAGGCACATGAAAAAATTAAAGAGCGCTCTTTTGTAGAATTCAATGATATTCTCTTTGCTATGATTGGTAGTATTGGAAATCCTGCTATTGTTGATACTAAAAATGAATTCTCAATAAAAAATGTTGCTTTATTTAAATACTATAGCAAAGATCTATCTGTTCCAGAATATTTAAGATGTGTGCTGGAGTCTTTATCCTTAGTGTTGAGAAATATATCTTCTGGTGGAGTTCAGCCTTTTGTATCACTAAGCACCTTACGTAATACGGTTATGGCACTTCCACCGTTGGCAGAACAATATCGAATTGTTGTAAAACTTACTGCTCTCATGTCCCTCTGCGACCAACTGGAGCAGCATTCCCTGACCAGTCTGGACGCCCATCAGCAGCTGGTTGAAACCCTGCTGACCACGCTAACCAACAGCCAGAACGCCGATGAACTGGCCGAAAACTGGGCGCGTATCAGCGAACATTTCGACACGCTATTTACCACCGAAGCCAGCATTGACGCCTTAAAACAGACCATTCTGCAACTGGCGGTGATGGGCAAACTGGTACCGCAGGATCCGAACGACGAACCGGCCTCTGAACTGCTCAAACGTATTGCGCAGGAAAAAGCGCAACTGGTGAAAGACGGGAAAATTAAAAAACAAAAACCGTTGCCGCCGATTAGCGGTGAGGAAAAACCGTTTGAGCTGCCGGATGGGTGGGAATGGAGTTACCTACAGGATGTAACTAATCTAATTACAGATGGGAAACATGGCGATTGCTTAAATCACGATAATTCTGGGTATTACTTTTTATCCGCAAAAGATATTCAAGAAGGAAAGTTATCATATGAACATGCTCGCCAGATAGATAAAGATCAATTTGAAGAAGTTCATCAAAGAACCGATTTAAAAGAAGGCGATATCTGTCTTGTTAATACAGGTGCCACTATCGGAAAGCTTGCTCTAGTTGAAAATGCTGAATTAGCCAGCAGAACTACATTTCAAAAGAGTGTGGCCATTATAAAACCAACAAAGCCATACATTTTGAATTTATATCTATACTTATATCTTCAATCACAAAGTGAAGCATTAAAGAAAAAATCTGGTGGTAGTGCTATTAATAACCTATTGCTAGGAGATTTAAAGAAAAAGTTATTACCGGTACCACCTTTAAATGAACAACAGAAAATTATTGATAATGTTCATTCATTAGAATCAATGCTAAATATTTTAAAAGTCAAAATTAAATCCGCCCAACAAACCCAGCTCCACCTGGCCGACGCCCTCACCGACGCAGCCATCAATTAACCCGCCCTTCATAAACCAATAAAGCGGCTAAATAGCCGCTTTATTCCCATCACCAGAAATAATCCTTCCCTTTATCCCCGCCGTTATTTTCATTCATTTTCAGCTGGACTTTTCTTCTTTTCCCTGATGATATATCCAGGTATTTAACGCAAGACGCCCGTGCTGCAACACGAGCGCCTCGCTAATCACAATCACTATTCACAGGAAATAGCCATCATGACTACCCCGCATTCTATTGCAGAATTCACCGATCCAGAAGTCTCCCCGCAAAATAACCGTAAAGGCACCGTCAGTTACGCGAGCCGCTTTGAAGATCGCCAGCGTATCCCGGCGATTATCATGAAAGGACAGTGGCTGGAAGCTGCCGGTTTTGCCACCGGCACCAAAATTGATATCAAAGTGATGGAAGGCTGTATCGTGATTACCGCGAAGCAGCCGGAGCCGGAACTGGTAGAGTCGCTGCGCCAGCTGCATAAGCTGTCGGCGCGCAAGCAGAAGCAGGTGCAGGCGTTAATCGGCGCGATCGCCGGGCAGAAACGTAAGCTGGCCTAAGCTAAATTCCCCGGCGGCGCTGCGCTGACCGGGGCTACCGGTTCCCCGTCGTCTGCGGGCCGGTAGCCCGGACAAGGCGCGTCAAGCACCGCCTCCGGGATTTCTATTCTCCCTACACCTAAGACCTTATAATGCGCTCATATCACCGCATATATAAATAATCCTACTGCCGCACGCAGCAGCGTAATATGCTGGATAATAACCCCAGGGCAGTAAACAATTAGCGAATGACCACTAAAGCCAAAATAACAAAAAGTTTTTTGCTAAATAACCAGCATATAAGAAAACCCCACCAATATAGCTAACCGCATGATTCACCAGCAAATATATACCATTTATTTTTGAAAAAACTGACCTGATTGCCTTCCCATAATAATCCCGATACATTCACTCATTCCCTATACGGGAAACTCTAAATATAAAAATCACAACAATATAACCGGGATGAATGTCATGAAAATAACCAAAGACCGAGTGGTTTACGCCATGTCGCGCGAAAACACTCCTGTCGCTACCGTCAGCAGCGGCAGTGAAGTGCTGTTCGAAACCTGCGACTGCTTCTCCGACCAAATCACCTCCGCCGATGCCGTGTTCAACGAGCTGGACTGGCAGCGAATTAACCCGGCGACCGGGCCGGTTTACGTCGAGGGCGCCGAGCCGGGCGATGCGCTCAAGGTGACCATCAAACGCATTACCCTGAGCAGCAATCAGGCGGTGATGGTCACCGCACCGCAGCTGGGGGTGATTGGCGACGAGCTAGATGCTCCGAAGGTCACTATCGTCCCGATTGAAAACGACCATGCCATACTGCCCGGCAACGTGCGCGTCCCGCTTAATCCGATGGTCGGCGTGATCGGCGTCGCGCCTGCCGGGGAAGCCATCTCCTGCGGCACGCCGGATAGCCACGGCGGCAATATGGACTGCAAAATGATTACCGCCGGCAGCACCCTGTGGCTGCCGGTCAACGTTCCCGGCGCGCTGTTCGGGCTGGGGGATTTACACGCCGCGATGGGCGATGGCGAAGTCTCGGTTTGCGGTCTGGAAATTCCCGGCGAAGTGCTGGTCGAACTGACGGTGGTCAAAAACCGCAAGCTGCCGCTGCCGATGCTCGAAAACAGCGAGACCCTGTTTACCCTCGCCTCGGCGCTGACCCTCGATGATGCCGCCGCCATGGCTACCCGCAATATGGCGCATTTTATCGCCGACAATACCTCCCTGACGCTGGGGGACGCCATCAGCATCCTGAGCATTGCGGGCGACCTGCAAATCTGTCAGGTAGTCGACCCGCTGAAAACCTGCCGCTATGCCTTACCGAAATCAGTGGTTGAACAGCTCTCCTTGCGAATTGAAGGGGAGCAGGCATGAGCGTTGAACAATTTGGCTATAAGCAGGAGCTGCACCGGGCGCTGACGTTCCGCGATCTGCTGGTCTACGGGATGATTTTTATGGTGCCCATCGCACCGTTTGGCGTCTTTGGCTACGTCTGGGACGGCGCGCAGGGCATGGTGGCGCTGGCCTATCTTATCGGTATGGTGGCGATGTTCTTTACCGCCATGAGCTACTGGTCGATGTCGCGCGCGTTTCCGGTTTCCGGCTCGGTATATGCCTATGCCCAGCGCGGTATTCATCCCATTGTCGGCTTTTTTGCCGGCTGGCTGATCCTGCTGGATTATATTCTGGTGCCGTCGCTGCTCTATATCGTCAGCGCGGCGGCGCTGGCGCCCATGCTGCCGGGCGTGCCGGGCTGGATGTGGATTGTCGGCTTTATCGCGATTAACAGCCTGATTAACCTGCGCGGCATTACCTTTACTGCGCGCGCCAATAATACGATTCTGATCGCGGAGATCGTGGTGCTGTCGGTGTTCGTTGTGCTGGGGCTGATTGCGCTCTACTCCGGCGCCGGAGCGGGCCATCTGACCCTCGACCCGCTCTATAACGCCGATAAGTTCAGCCTGCCGCTGGTGATGGGCGCAGTCTCCATCGCCGTGCTCTCGTTCCTCGGCTTCGACGGGATCTCCACGCTGTCAGAGGAAACGAAAGGCGGCGTAGATACAGTGGGTAAGGCGTCGCTGGGCGCGCTGATGCTGGTCGGTTCGCTGTTTATCCTGCAAACGTGGATTGCCGCCGATCTGGCGCAGGGCATGACGTTCAGCAGCCTCGATACCGCCTTCTACGATACCGCGAATCTGGCGGGCGGCGGCTGGCTGAAGTATGTCACCATGTGGTCGACGGTGATCTCCTGGGGGATTGCTAACGCCCTGGTGGCGCAGGCCGCCGTGTCGCGTATTCTGTTTGCGATGGCGCGCGACAAGCAGCTGCCGCAGCTGCTGGCGAAAGTGCATCCGCGGCTGAAAACGCCTTACGTCAGCACCCTGTTTGTGGCGCTGATTTCGCTGGCTTCCGGCCTGTGGTTCTATGGCGATATCGATAACCTCAGCCGTCTGGTGAACTTCGGGGCGCTGATGGGCTTCCTGGTGCTGCATATCGCCGTGATAAACCATTACATCATTCGCCAGAAATCGCGCAATCTGGTGGTACACCTGCTGTTCCCGGTGGTGGGCCTGTGCATTATCGGCTTTGTTATTTATGAAATGGACGCGCAGGCCAAGGTGCTGGGGCTAAGCTGGCTGGCGGTTGGCGTGGTCTATTACCTGCTGATGCGCCTGGTGCTCAAGCGCAATGTGGAACTGAAGCTGGAAGGCTAGCGCGATTTATCTCCCCGGCTCGCGCTACGCTTAGCCGGGCTACCCGATCGCACGGGCCGGTAGCCCGGACAAGGCGCGTCAAGCGCCGCCTCCGGGGAAACAACGCGCAATACAGCCTCCACTTTTCCCCGGCTCGCGCTGCGCTTAGCCGGGCTACCCGATTGCACGGGCCGGTAGCCCGGACAAGGCGCGTCAAGCGCCGCCTCCGGGGAAACAACGCGCAATACAGCCTCCACTTTTCCCCGGCTCGCGCTACGCTTAGCCGGGCTACGGGTTCCCGGCCGTCGGTTCGTCCTCGCCAAAAAACACCATACCTTTATAGGGCTTCGCCCGGCACGCCGCCAGGCGCTGGGCGAGGCTGCCGACGTGCAGCTCCAGCTTGTGGCCGTCCGGGTCGAGAAAATAGTGCGACGCGCCTTCGCTTTTGTTGGTTTTCCAAACCGGAACGCCAGCCGCATTCAGGCGCCCGACAACAAGCGCGAAATCCTCTTCCGCAATGCTGAACGCGTAGTGGGTGTAGTCGCTCTCCTCCGGCGAAATGACGCGCCGCTGCGGGTCCAGCGACAGGCACAGCCAGAGGTCGCCGCAGGAGAAATACGCGCCGTTATCCCAGCGGGCGCGCAGCGTCATCCCCGGAAGCTGCTGATAAAACGCCACGCTCGGCGCCAGCTGGCTGACCGCCAGGGTCAGATGGTTTAATCCGCTTAACATGGCTTTTCCTCTAATGACGTTACGATTTGCTGGCGCAGCCACCGATGCGCCGGATCGCGGTGCCAGCGCTCGTGCCACAGCATCAGCATCTCAAACCCGGCGACCGCCAGCGGCGGTTCAACCACCGTCAGCCCCTCAGCTCCGCGCACCAGCCGCTCCGGCAGCACCGCCACCAGCTCGCTATTACGCAGCGTCTCCAGCATAAAGAGGAAATGTGGCACGGAAAGGACAACCCGCCGCGCCAGCCCGAGATTCGTCAGCGCGCTATCGGTCGCGGCGCTGAATCCTCCGCCATCCGGCGAGACAATCACCTGCTCCAGCTCGCAGAACTGCGCCAGGCTTAACGCCGACCGTAGCGCCGGGTGCCCCGCTCTACCCGCCAGCACATAGCGCTCGCGGAACAGCAAACGCTGATGCAGCCCGGGCGGCGCGCCGTCGCGCGTGTGAAAAAACAGATCGACCTCATCACGATCCGCCTGCTGAACCAGCCGCGCGGGCTGTAGCTCAAACAGCGCCAGGCGGCTGGCTGGAGAGGCGATGCGCAGGGTATTGAGTACCGGCAGCAAAATCGCCGACGCCATATAGTCCGTCGCCGCCACCCGCCAGGTCTGCGCCGCCGTGGCCGGGTCGAAGGGCTGAACCGGCGCTACCGCCAGCTCCAGCGCCAGCAGCGCATCGCGCAGCGGCCCGCGCAGTTCATCAGCGCGGGCGGTGGGCTGCATTCCGCGCGGCCCCGGTAGCAGCAGCGGGTCGGCGAAAATCTCCCGTAGTCTTGCCAACTGCACGCTGACCGACGGCTGCGACAGGTTGAGGCGCTGCGCCGCGCGGGTGACGTTATTTTCGCTGAGCAGGACGTTCAGCGTGCGCAGCAAATTGAGATCCAGCCCCTGGAGATTAATCATTACTATACCTGTCATTGAAGCAATTCATTTCTACTATAGCGTCGTCGACTCTACTCTGCAGCTCTCCATTGCTCAGAGGTGATTTCAATGAAAATATTACTGGTTTACGCCCATCCCGAACCGCGTTCGCTTAACGGCGCGCTGAAAGATTTTACCGTGCAGCATCTGCAAAACGCCGGTCATGACGTGCAGGTGTCCGATCTCTACGCCATGCGCTGGAAGGCGGGATTTGATGCCGATGACAGCAGCGCCCCGCCGGTCGGTGAAAGCTGGCGGGCAACGCGGGATTCGCAGTACGCCTTCGCTAACGGCACGCAAAGCGCGGATATCATGGGCGAACAGGAGAAGCTGCTGTGGGCCGATACGGTGATTTTTCAGTTCCCGCTGTGGTGGTTTTCGCTGCCCGCCATCATGAAGGGCTGGATTGACCGGGTCTACGCTTACGGGTTTGCCTACGGCGTCGGCGAGCACAGCGAAACCCACTGGGGCGATCGCTACGGCGAAGGCACGTTCGCGGGGAAACGGGCGATGCTGGTCGTTACCGCCGGCGGATGGGCGGAACACTACGCGCCGCGCGGAATTAACGGGTCTATCGACGATATCCTGTTCCCTATTCAGCACGGGATGCTGTTCTATCCCGGCTTTGACGTCCTGCCGCCGGTGGTGTTCTACCGCACCGACAAACTCGATGCACAGCGCTTCGCCGCGCTGCGCGAGGCGCTGGCCCGGCGACTGGATACCCTCTCTGAAACGCCGCCCATTCCCTTCCGTCGTCAGAACTACGGCGACTATCTGATCCCCTCTCTGAACCTGCGCCCGGAGCTGGCGCCGGGCGAAAACGGCCTCGCTATCCACGTGAAGCCGATGTGAATCTCGGTGGGTGATATTCGCGGCCCGGCGAATATCACCACAATTCATAAGGTGAACTGTGAGCCTCCACGCAATAACGGCATCGCGCCCCGCTACGCCCCTTCGCATATTGATAGCGATCAAGAATAATCATACCGTCTGGTCGGTATGATTCGGGCCATGAATATGGAAGCCCAACATCGTAAAAAAGATCCCGTCCGCCTGTATAAGCAGCTGCTGGAGTCCGCGGCCACCATCGCCGGCCGGGACGGCATCGCCTCTCTGTCGCTGAACGCCGTCGCGCGCGAAGCGGGCGTCAGCAAAGGCGGCTTACTGCACCATTTCCCCAACAAGCAGGCGCTGATTTTCGCTCTCTTTGCCCGCCTGCTGGCGATTATGGAAGAGGCGATTTCAGAGCTTATGGCCGCGGATAACATCTCTTATGGCCGCTTTACCCGCGCCTATCTGCGCTATCTGTCGGCGCCGGAACTCACGGATACCCAGGAGAGCCGCCAGCTGATGGTGCTGTCGCTAGCCATGCCGGATGAACCGGTGCTGCGAAAATGCTGGCGCGACTGGATGCTCGACCATCTGGCGCAAGGCGATGAACTGGACAATAGCCATACCGGCACGCTGGTGCGCTATGCGGCGGACGGCATCTGGCTATCGGAATTAACCGAGGGGCGCACCATGAACCCCGGGCACCGGCAGTCGCTGGTCAGCGATCTGACGAAGATGACGCTTCCTGCGTGAAGCATGTTGAGGCCACGATGCGCTATAACATCCATGGCCGTCTGATTTATGATGCAATGGACGGCACGCTAACGTTACCAGGAAGCGATGAGGCGGACAGCCAGCTGTCGATCACCGCCAACGCGCTGCTGTGGTTCTTCCTGCGCCACACCGAGGTGGTCAGCCGCGATGAGGTGCTTAAAAAAGTCTGGGATGACAACGGGTTAACCTCATCCAACAGCAATCTCAATCAGTACCTGAGCATGCTGCGCAAAACCTTTCGCCACTACGATATCGACAACATTATCGTCACCGTGTCGCGCGGACTGCTGCAGCTCAATCCGGATCTCACCATCGAGAGGCTCGACGCCAGCCCGGAGCCGGAACCGCTGTTAACGGCGGAAGTTGAGCAAGACGAAACCGCCGCCCCGGAAGCGCAGAAGGCCGTTCCCAGCCGCCACGCGCGCGGCACCTGCTGGTATCTCGCCGGCGGCTGCCTGCTCACCATCGCCCTGCTGCTGGTGATATGCAGTTTTCTCGGCGGCAACACCTCGCACCCCATCACCCTGACGCAAATGCGCCATAGCCAGTGCGAGCTGCTGGCCAGCGATGAGATGCTGCGCTCCGTTGCCGGAACCGCCTATGGCAAGAATTTTGATGCCGTGCGCCAGCGCCTGAAGCTGGAGTGCAAGCCCGGCGAACGCTTCGTCTTCTTCTATGGCGACCGGCTGGAAACCAACGGCCTGGGCCGGGTATTCCTCGCCCACTGCGCGATGCATGAAGATAACCCGTTCAGCTACTGCGATAACTATTTTTACTATTCATGGAAGCCGCAATGAGACTCGCCCCGCGCCCCTTTTTCGCCCTCTCCAGCCTGGTGTTTATTGCCGCCGCCGGGTTCTGCGCCTGGAAGCTGCTGCCGGTCGAAAACGGCGGGGTGATGAGCTGCTCGACCAAAGCGATTATGCGCTTTGAGAACATGGAGAAAGAGAACGTCAACGGCAATATCCATTTCAACTTTGCCGCCAACGGAAAAGGGTCGATGGTCGTCGAAGGCTATACCGATTCCGCCGCCGGTTGGCTCTATCTCCAGCGCTACGTCAAGTTTAGCTACACCAGCAAACGCATCTCCACCACCGAGCGCCACTATCGCATCAGCAAGTGGGAATCCAGCGCCTCGTCCATCGATGAGTCGCCGGACGTGATCTTCGACTACTTTATGCGTGAGATGTCCGATAGCCACGACGGCCTGTTCCTGAACGCGCAGAAGCTCAATGAGAAAGCCATTCTTCTCAGCTCTATCAACTCACCGCTCTACGTCTGCACGCTGAAGTCCGGCAGCAAGCTTGATTAAGCTCACACCCGCTTTTCCTTCATCGCTTTCGCTTTAGTAAAACCGCACGTTTTGTATTTAGCCTGCCGAATAAAACACGATCCTCTCCACACTTCATACATCGTCAAATTACCCCCGATCTGCAATAAATTAGCAACTTGTTAACATCAGTTCGCCTCCGGCTAAATGGTGAAAAAAACGCCGCAATCGTCACTCAATTCGCCCCACCACCGCAGCACAAACGCATAAATCGCCGGCTTATAAAATCTAATTCATAGAGCAAAAAACTAAAAATCCACCTTGAGCAGATTTTAATTTCACTTCATTCGCCATTCCCTATAGTGAACCCCGAACGCCGCTTCCGCGTCCTGACGTCGTTACGCGGACGGTTTTCCCGAATCACAAAACCTGTTCTGAAGGAGAAACCATGGGTGATGCATTAGGGCTTATCGAAACCAAAGGTCTGGTGGCCTGCATTGAAGCAGCGGATGCGATGTGTAAAGCCGCCAACGTCGAGCTGATTAGCTATGAAAACATCGGCTCGGGGCTGGTGACCGTCATGGTGAAGGGCGACGTCGGCGCGGTGAAAGCGGCGGTCGATTCCGGCGTCGAGTCCGCGCAGCGCATCGGTGAAGTGGTGACCTCGCTGGTTATCGCTCGTCCGCATAACGACATCAACAAAATCGTCATTAAACACAAGGCCTGAGGGCCAGGAGAACACAAATGGGTGATGCATTAGGTCTGATTGAAACCAAAGGTCTGGTGGCTTGTATCGAAGCGGCAGATGCGATGTGTAAAGCCGCCAACGTTGAACTGATTGGCTATGAAAACGTCGGTTCCGGCCTCGTCACCGCGATGGTGAAAGGCGACGTCGGCGCGGTGAAAGCGGCGGTGGATTCCGGCGTCGAATCCGCGCAGCGCATCGGTGAAGTGGTGACTTCGCTGGTTATCGCCCGCCCGCATAACGACATCAACAAAATCGTCTCGCATTACAAAATCATGGATTAACCGGAGAAAAACCTGATGAAAGAAGCGCTTGGTCTGATCGAAACCAAAGGTCTGGTGGCCTGTATCGAAGCCGCGGATGCGATGTGTAAAGCCGCCAACGTGGAGCTGATTGGCTATGAAAACGTCGGCTCCGGCCTCGTTACCGCGATGGTGAAAGGCGACGTCGGCGCGGTGAATGCCGCGGTGGATTCCGGCGTGGAAGCGGCAAAACGCATCGGCGAAGTCGTCACCTCTCGCGTCATCGCGCGTCCGCATAACGACATCGAAAAAATCGCGGCACAGCACAAAGCATGACCTGACAGGGCGCGCCCCGTCTCCACTCTTTTAGTCTGATGAAGGATAGACTCATGATTGAACTGGATAACGATTTGCAGTCCCGGCAGAACGCCCGGGAGCTGGTGCGCAATGCCAAAAAGGCGCAGGCGATTCTGGCCACCTTTTCGCAGCAGCAAATCGACGCCATCGTGAAGAACGTGGCCCAGGAAGCGGCGCATCATGCCGAAGCGCTGGCGAAAATGGCCGCGGAAGAAACCGGTTTTGGCAACTGGCAGGACAAAGTGCTGAAGAACCGCTTCGCCTCGCTGCGCGTCTACGACGCCATCAAAGATATGAAGACCGTCGGCATCATTCATGACGATCCGCTACAAAAAGTGATGGACGTGGGCGTGCCGCTGGGGGTGATTTGTGCGCTGGTGCCGTCGACCAACCCGACCTCCACCGTTATCTACAAAACGCTGATTGCGCTGAAGGCCGGCAACGCGATTATCTTCTCCCCGCATCCCGGCGCCCGCCAGTGCAGCTGGAAAGCGATTGAAATCGTGAAGCGCGCGGCGGAAGCGGCAGGGGCTCCTGCCGGTAGCGTCGACGCCATTAGCCAACTGACCCTCGAAGCCACCTCAGAACTGATGCACAGCAAAGACGTGTCGCTGATCCTGGCGACCGGCGGCGAAGGCATGGTGCGCGCCGCCTACGCGTCCGGCACGCCGACCATCAGCGGCGGCCCGGGTAACGGCCCGGCGTTTATCGAACGCAGCGCCGATATTCCCCACGCGGTGAAAGATATCATCACCAGTAAAACCTTCGATAACGGCGTGATCTGCGCCTCCGAGCAGTCGATTATTGTCGAACGCTGTATCTACGACGAAGTGCACCGCGAACTGGAAGCCCAGGGCGCGTACTTCATGAACGAAAGCGAAGCGGCGAAAATGGCAGCCCTGCTGCTGCGCCCCAACGGCACCATCAACCCCAAAGTGGTGGGTAAAACCGCGCTCTATCTGAGCCAGATGGCCGGCTTCTGCGTCCCTGCCAGCACCCGGGTGCTGATTGCCGCGCAGACCACGGTATCGCATTCCAACCCCTACTCGCGGGAAAAACTGTGCCCGGTACTCGGCCTGTACGTTGAAGAGGACTGGAAAGCCGCCTGCCACCGCGTCGTGGAGCTGCTGACCAACGAAGGCCTCGGCCACACGCTGGTGATCCACACCCGCAACCAGGATGTCATCCGCCAGTTCTGCCTCGAAAAACCGGTTAACCGCATTCTGATTAATACCCCGGCGGCGCTGGGCGGCATCGGCGCGACCACCAATATCACTCCGGCCCTGACCCTCGGCTGCGGCGCGGTCGGCGGCGGATCCAGCTCGGACAACGTCGGGCCGATGAACCTGCTCAACATCCGCAAAGTGGGCTACGGCGTTCGCTCCATCGATGAGCTGCGTGCGCCGGGCAGCCGCCCGGAACCGCAGCCGACCATCGTCAGCCAGGCAGCCGGCCCAAACCGCAGCATCTTTGACGATGAACGTTTTAACGCCCCGGCTGCCGCCACCGCAGCCCATCCGGCCAGCGCCGACGATCGCTTTGCGACTGCCGCCGCCGTCGGCGCGGACAGCGAGATTAATGAGCAAAACGTGGAACGCGTCATCCGCCAGGTGCTGGAACGCCTTGGTAAGTAACACATTGATATAAGGCGATAAAAACAATGATTCTCGCAAAGGTAGTCGGACATGTCGTCGCCACGCAGAAGTGCGATGAGCTACGGGGCAGCAACCTGCTGCTGATCGTCAAATTAGATGATGACCAGCAGCCGATGAAAGACCAGACCTGGGTTGCCGTTGATAGCGTCGGCGCCGGTATGCACGACATCGTGCTGGCCGAAGAATATCTGGCGCTCAACAAAGAGCGCTACAAGGCCATGTCGGTGGTCGCCATTGTCGAGAACGTGTTTCGGGACGCTTAAGGAGTCAATAACCCAATGAGTGAATTTTTGCTGAAACCCCGGATTCGCTTTGGTCAGGATGCGCTTGCCATCCTGAACGAGCTGCCCGCCCGCAACGTACTGCTGGTCACTGACCAGGCGATGGTTAAGTTTGGCCTCGCCGATCGCGTCACGCAGATCCTCAATGCGCGCGGCATCGCTTTCCAGGTCTGGGACGACGTGGTGGCCGACCCGGATATCGCCACCGTAGTGCGCGGTATGAAGCGGATGGATAACAGCTATCCGGATCTGGTTATCGCGCTGGGCGGCGGTTCGGTGATTGATGCAGCCAAAGCGGTTATTTTCGCCCTGGCGCAAACCCGTCCGGACGCTCACCGCGAGCCGCCCTGCTTTGTGGCGATCCCCACCACCAGCGGCACCGGCTCTGAGGTCACCGCCTTTTCGGTGGTAAAAGCCCACGCCGAGAAGCTGGTGCTGGTGGACCCGTCGCTGCTGCCGGATATCGCCATTCTTGACCCGGCGCTGGTGGCCTCGGTGCCGCCGGCGATCACCGCCGATACCGGGATGGACGTGCTGTGTCACGCACTGGAAGCCTACGTCTCCCTCGCCGCCAGCGACTTTTCCGATGCGCTGGCGGAGAAAGTAGTGCAGCAGGTATTTCGCTTTCTGCCGACCTGCTGGCGCAACGGTGGCGACCTGCTGGCGCGGGAAAAGATGCATAACGCCTCCTGCATGGCGGGCATGGCGTTCACCAACGCGTCGCTGGGCATCACCCACAGCCTTGCCCACGCGCTCGGCGGCGTGTTTCGCGTCCCCCACGGTCGCGCCAACGCCCTGCTGATGGCGGATGTGGTGGCCTGGAACGCCGATTATCACGGGCAGTGCGATACCGATGCCGCCCGCAAATACGCCCGATTAGCCCATCTGCTGGATCTGCCTGCGGCCACTACCCGCCAGGGCGTCGCCAGTCTGTTGGTCGCCATTCAGGCGCTAAAAGACGAAATGAGCATGCCGGCCGGCATCCGCGATACCGGCGTCCTTGTAGACGCGTTTGAACAGCGGCTGGCGGAGATGGTCGGCCAGGCGCTACGCGACAGCTGTACCCCGACGAACCCACGCGCGCCGGACGCTCACGCACTGACCGAACTCTATCGCCGGGCATGGACCGGCAACGCCGTTCAGGGCCACTGATAACAAGATTTGGAGAACCTTACCCATGGCACACTACAGCTTAACGCCGCGCGTCAAAGTGTTGGCAGAACGTTTACTCTCACAAAAAAGCACCCTGTGCACCGAACACGCCACCACGCTGAACGCCCTTGATGGCGATATCGCCGGGGTTCCCGCCGCCGTCAAACCGGCGCGCCGTTTCTATGAACTGATGCGCCAGCTGCCGCTGTGCATCAGCGCTGACGAACTGATCGTCGGCAACCAGACCCGCAAACCGCACGGGGCGATTTTCCACGACGAGAGCGCCGTCCGTCGCCCGTCCGCGTTCCAGTTCCTCAACCTGAATAGCGACCTCGACTCCCCGGATTACAAGCTGGTGATCGAAAAAGGCGTACTGGCGATAAAACATCAGTTGGAAGAGAAAACCCGCGCGCTGGGCAGCGCCGTCAGCCGCAGCGGCATGGACGAAGTCAACGGCTGCCGCGCGGCCATCTACGCCTGCGATGCCCTGATGGCGCTGGCGCAAAACCTGGCCAACAGCGCCGAACAGCTGGCCGCCGCGGAAACCAATGCTTACCGCCGGGCGGAATTGCTGGACAGCGCCGCCATTCTGCACCACGTTCCGGCACATCCGGCGCGCAGCTTCAAAGAGGCGTGCCAGGCCTTTTATCTGTTCCAGCTGGCGCTCCAGCTCGATAACGGCAGCTACGCCGTCAACCCGGAAGGCGCCGACAAAGCCCTGCTGCCGTACTACCAGCACGATATCAACAGCGGCGCGCTCTCCCCGCAGCAGGCATATGAAATCGTCGAATCCCTGTGGTTCAAGCTGGCGGAACTGTGCGAAGTGCGCGCCGCCTGCGCGATCGACGGTTATCCGATGTTCGACGCCCTTCTGCACGGCGCAAGCCTTGAGAACGCGCGCATCAACGAACTCTCCGACATGTTCCTCAGCGCGCAGCACAACCTGAGCGCCCTGCATCTGCCGGTGCGTCTGTTCAAGGGCGTCCAGCACGTTTCCGCCGCCCCGTTTGCCGCCGCCGGCGAAACGCCGGCAGCAGAAGGGCTGACCCCGCGCATGCAGCGCCTGCGTAACCACTACCTGACCGTGCGCCCGAGCGTCTCTATCTACCGCGCGCTGGCCTTTACCGAAGTGGTCAAAGCCAACCCCGGCATGCCCACGATTCTGCTGCGCGCCAAAGCCTTCCGCCACGCCTGCGAAACCGCGCCGATTCTGATTCAGGACGATGAGCTGATCGTCGGTCATCCATGCGGCAAGCCGCGCGCGGGGGCCTTCTCGCCGGATATCGCCTGGCGCTGGGTGCGCGACGAACTCGATACTATGAGCACCCGTCCGCAGGATCCGTTTGAGATCAGCGAAGAAGATAAGAAAACCATTCGCGAAGAGATCGTGCCGTTCTGGGAAGGCCGCTCGCTGGACGAAATCTGCGAAGCCCAGTACCGCGAAGCCGGCGTATGGGCGTTCAGCGGCGAAACCTTCGTCAGCGACCTCTCCTACCACCAGATCAACGGCGGCGGCGACACCTGCCCGGGCTACGACGTACTGCTATTTACCAAAGGGATGAACGGCATTAAAGCCGACGCCGAGGCGCACCTTGCCAGCCTGAGCATGGAAAACCCGGAAGATATCGACCGCATCTACTACTACAAAGCAGCGATTGAAACCTGCGAAGGGGTGATTAACTACGCGCACCGCATCGCCGCCCGCGCCCGCGAACTGGCAGCGATTGAGCAGAACGCCCAGCGCCGCGCCGAGCTGCTGACCATCGCCGAGGTGAACCAGAACGTGCCGGCGAATCCGCCGAAAACCCTGCAGGAAGCGCTGCAAAGCATCTGGACCGTGGAGTCGCTGTTTGAAATCGAAGAGAACCAGACCGGGCTATCGCTGGGCCGCGTAGACCAGTACTGCTACCCGATGTTTGAAGCCGATATCCGCGAAGGCCGCCTGACGCACGACACCGCGCTGGAGCTGCTACAGGCGTTTATCATCAAATGCGCCGAGCTGATGTGGATGTCCAGCGAGCTGGGAGCGAAATATTTCGCTGGCTATCAGCCATTTATCAACCTGACCGTCGGCGGTCAGAAGCGCTCCGGCGGCGATGCCTGTAACGACCTGACCTACCTGATCATGGACGCCGTGCGCTTCGTGAAGGTTTACCAGCCGTCGCTGGCCTGCCGTATTCACAACCAGTCGCCGCAGAAGTATATGGAAAAAATCGTCGACGTCGTCAAAGCGGGGATGGGCTTCCCGGCCTGCCACTTCGACGACTCCCATATCAAGATGATGCTGCGTAAAGGCTTCGATTTCGAAGATGCCCGCGATTACTGCCTGATGGGCTGCGTCGAACCGCAGAAATCCGGCCGCATCTATCAGTGGACCTCCACCGGCTACACCCAGTGGCCCATCGCCATTGAGTTCGTTTTAAACCGCGGCCGCATGGTGCTGTTCGACAGCTATCAGGGGCTGGATACCGGCGACCTGCGCGACCTGCGCACTTTCGAAGAATTCGACGCGGCGGTGAAACAGCAGATCGCCCATATCGTGCGCCTGTCGGCGATCGGCACCGTCATCAGCCAGCGCGTGCACCGCGACGTGGCGCCGAAGCCGCTGATGTCGCTGCTGGTGGAAGGCTGCATGGAAAAAGGCAAAGACGTTGCCGCCGGCGGCGCGATGATCAACCACGGCCCGGGGCTGATCTTCTCCGGTCTGGCGACCTACGTCGACTCCATGGCGGCGATTCGTAAGCTGGTGTTTGAAGATAAGAAATACACCCTCGAGCAGGTACGCGATGCGCTGCTGGCGAACTTCGAAGGCTTTGAAGGCCTGCGCCGCGACTGCCTCAACGCGCCGAAATACGGCAACGATGATAACTACGTCGATCGGTATGCGCTGGATATTACCGAGTGGACCGAGCGCGAGTGCCGTAAGTACAAGATGCTCTACTCCACCCTGAGCCACGGCACCCTGTCCATCTCCAACAACACGCCGATCGGCGAGCTGACCAACGCCACGCCGAACGGTCGCCTGGCGTGGATGCCGCTCTCCGACGGCATCAGCCCGACTCAGGGCGCGGATAAGCAGGGCCCGACGGCGATCATCAAGTCGGTGAGCAAGATGAACGTTGAAACCATGAACATCGGCATGGTGCACAACTTCAAGTTCCTCAAAGGGCTGCTGGATACCCCGGAAGGTCGTCACGGCCTGATTACCCTGCTGCGCACCGCGTCGATTCTCGGCAACGGCCAAATGCAGTTCAGCTATGTCGATAACGACGTGCTGAAAAAAGCCCAGCAGGAGCCGGAAAAATATCGCGACCTGATCGTCCGCGTCGCGGGCTACAGCGCCTACTTCGTTGAGCTGTGTAAAGAAGTTCAGGACGAGATCATCAGCCGTACGGTCATCGAGAAGTTCTGATAAAGACACGGACGTTTTTGGACACGGATGTCCCGATCGTTTTTCTGGAGGTATGTGTGAGCGCAAAACAAGAATTAACCGGGCGAATATTCAATATTCAGAAATATTCGATCTATGACGGCGATGGGATCCGCACGCTGGTTTTTTTCAAAGGCTGCAATATTCGCTGCCCGTGGTGCGCTAACCCGGAAGGGCTGAATAGCCAGTTTCAGGTGATGTTCTCACAGGATAAATGCATTAACTGCGGCGACTGCGTCAACGTCTGCCCGGCGGGAATTCATTATCGGGCGGAAGAAAACGGCGAAATGAAGCATTTCGTCAACCGCAACAAAGACTGTATCGGCTGCCGCAAGTGCGAAGAGATCTGCACCCAAAACGCGCTGGATATTATGGGTAAAGATGTCACCGTCAGCGAGCTGATGGAGATCATCATGCAGGACTACGACTTTTATATCTCCTCCGGCGGCGGCGTCACCATCGGCGGCGGTGAAATGAGCCTGCAGACCGACTTTGCCGTCGCGCTATTTAGCGAATGCAAAAAGATGATGCTCAATACCGCCGTGGAAACGCAGGGCACCACGCCGCTGGCCAATTATCAAAAGCTGGCGCCGGTGACCGACACCTTCTTATTCGATATTAAGCAAATTAACAGCGAGCACCATAAAGCGTTATTTGGCATCGGTAACGAAGGCATTCGCCGCAACCTGGAGTGGCTGGTGGATTCCGGCGCTAACGTCATTATCCGCATGCCGCTGGTTCGCGGCTATAACGACTCGTTCGATGCCATTACCGGGGCCATTGATTATGTACAAAAGCTGGCGAAGCGCGGAAATATCCGCCGCATCGATATGCTGCCGTACCACCAGCTCGGGCGCAAAAAATATGAACGCCTCGATATGCCCTATCCCATTACCCAGGACCCAACGTATTCCGCCGAGGAGTTAGACCGGCTGGAAACGTTCTTCACGCAGTTTGATTTTGATATTCGCTTAGTCCGCCATTAACAGGAGCCGACAATGAAAAGTTTAGGCGTAATTGAAACGCGAGGGTTAGTTGCCGCCGTTCAGGCCGTGGATGCCGCCTGTAAAAGCGCAGGCGTGTCCTGCATTGGCTACCGCAAAGTCGGTTCGGGGCTAGTGAGCGTCTGCTTTGAAGGGGAGATCAGCGCGATTCACACCGCTATCGAACGCGGCGTGGCCGTCGCCGCGCTCATCGACCCGCAGGTGAAATCCCTGACGATCGCCCGTCCGGAGCGCAGCGTCGTCGACGCTCTCAGCACTCTAAAAGGCCGTCCGCCGCGCGCGGAAGCTGCCGCGCCGCTTGAGGCTGAAGCCGTCGCGCCCGCAGCTGTGGAAACAAGGGAACCCACTGAACCCGCCGCCGCACCTGCGCCGACGGAAGATAAAAACGCGGCGATGAGGAAAGGGAAGAAGGCATGATCGACACCCTGCTCCATGAAAAAATCGCCGCCCGCCTGAGCCACGTTGCTCCGGCTATCCCGGTCGGCATCTCTAACCGCCACGTCCATCTGGCGCAGCAGGACGTCGAAGCGCTGTTTGGCAAGGGCTACGTCCTGACGCCGTTTAAGCCGCTGCGCCAGCCGGGGCAGTTCGCGGCCCAGGAGTGCGTCACCGTGGTCGGTCCAAAGGGCTCGCTCACCCAGGTGCGCGTCCTCGGCCCAACCCGCCCGGTATCGCAGCTGGAAATCTCCCGCGCCGACTGCTTTACCCTCGGCATCAAAGCGCCGGTTCGCGAATCCGGCCAGTTGGAGAACGCGGGCAGCGCGCTGCTGATCGGCCCGGCAGGCCACGTTGAGCTGCGATCTCAGGTGATCTGCGCCTGGCGGCATATCCATATGTCGCCGCAGGACGCCCGCCAGCTGAACGTCGCCAACGGCCAGAAGGTTAGCGTCCGCAGCGACGGCGAACGCCAGTTGACCTTCGATGAAGTGGTAGTGCGGGTGCGCGAAGACTTTGCGCTGGAGTTTCATATTGATACCGAAGAGGCCAACGCCGCCGGCTTGAAAAACGGCGCGCAGGTCACGCTCATCGGCTAAAGGAGGCTCGCCATGACCGACCAACAGATGGAAGACCTGGTTGAACGCATTATCCAGCGTCTGCGGCCGCCGGTACTGGTGATGGTGACCGCCGCGGCGGGCTACCGGCACGCTATTCGTCAGCGGCTGGCCAGCTGCGGCGAGAGCCTGCACCTGGCGCTGGATAGCGGGATTGGCGACGGCGAGCAGTGGCGGGCTATTGGTAAAACGCTGGCGGCGGCCGACTGGCAACAGGAGCTGCCTTCTGCCTCGTATAAGGCGCTGTTGCTGCCGTTTCTCGACTACCCGCTGGCGGCGGATCTGCTGAAGGGTTCCCTGCACAGTCCCGTTGCCCGCCGCGTGCACGATGCCCTGCTGAGCGGCCTGCCGGTACTGGCGCTGCGCTATCACTGCGATCCCGCCAGCGAGCTTAATCAGCTGCGCGGGGCGCAGCCTGATACCGCTTACGCCGGGCATATGCAGGCCACGCTGGCCCGCCTGGCCGAATGCGGCATCGCGCTGTGCACCATGAACGAATTGCTGGAGAAGCTGGCGTCGGGTCGCGAAGCGGCGGCGCCGTCGGCGAGCAGCCCGCGGCGTTATCTCACTGTCACAGACGTGGTGAATAATCCGGCGCTGGCCTGTGCTCCTGAAGCGCAGTTGACCGATGCCGCTATCGATTTTTTAAAAAACAGAAAAAAAGAACCTTACCTTAAATAGTAAACCCGGAGTTTAATTTATGTCTTCAAAAACAAAGTGTTGGCTATGGATGCTGCTGGTTATCGTTTCCGAAACCTCAGCCACCTCCACCCTCAAAATGTTCGGCGGCAGTGAAGGGATGACCAAAATGCTGCTGCTCGGGCTGCTGGTGCTGCTGTACTGCACCTGCTACTACTCGCTGTCCCGCGCGGTGAAGGATATTCCCGTCGGTCTGGCCTACGCCACCTGGTCCGGTACCGGCATCCTCGTGGTGTCGACCCTGGGAATGGCGTTTTACGGCCAGCACCCGGACACCGCCGCCATTATCGGTATGGCGGTTATCGCCAGCGGGATCGTGATCATGAACCTGTTTTCCAAAATGGGTAGCGAAGAGAGCGAGGAAGCGCCCGCGCAACCAGTCGCTGCATCTCTGGACAAAAAAGTCGCCAACTAACAAAAAAAGGAATTACCTATGTTTAACCTCGGATTTTTATGGCTGGCGCTGTCTATCGGCTCCGAAATCACCGGCACATCGATGATCAAAAAGACCAACGGCTTCAGCAAGCTGGCGCCGTCGGTGCTGGTGGTCTGCGCCTACGGCCTGTGCTACTTCGCCCTCACCCGCGCGATGAGCACTATTCCGGTCGGCGTCGCCTACTCGCTGTGGTGCGGTTTTGGCATCGTCGGCGTCACGATTTGCTCAATGATCCTTTATAAGCAAAAACCGGATATCCCGGCCATTCTCGCCATGGTGCTGATCATCTCCGGCGGCATCATTATGAACGTCTTCTCCAGCATGTAAGTCCCGCCTGCGCCTTCATTGATTGCGGTGAAGGCGCTAATAACCTCACTCAATAAACCATTATTGGCGTAATAAAAAAACAAAAAACCATCGCCTGCTAATCAATAACGCTAAAAAGACGACGAGCGTCAAATTTTTATACTCCGCTTATCGATAAATAATTTTTTGTGATTTTAATCGTGGTTATTTTCTCATTTTACCTTATTTTTATGGCATCCCTTCACTCACAGAGGACGATGTCATGACGCAAAAATCGATTTATCGCCTCATTGCCCAGGGCGGCCTGGACGACTGGTATAATTTAGATCACCGCATCTCCAACGACTTCCCTCGTTAATTCTCCGCTGCTGTTCATTCCCTAAAAAATTAATTCAGCACTGCGTTTAGTCGCTATTTGTTGCGTCTGTTATTTGTCGCCAAATAGCCAAACGCGGCACAGCATCCCCATGGAGAAAATAAATGAAACGTATTCCTGAGCCGTTCCGCATTAAAATGGTCGAAAACATTCGTATGACCACTT
Source organism: Klebsiella sp. BDA134-6 (assembly GCF_015601345.1). Taxonomy (NCBI): domain Bacteria; kingdom Pseudomonadati; phylum Pseudomonadota; class Gammaproteobacteria; order Enterobacterales; family Enterobacteriaceae; genus Klebsiella; species Klebsiella sp. BDA134-6. The sequence goes on along the minus strand of NZ_CP064784.1, from coordinate 689,512 downwards.
TTGACGATCGCGTCAAAGCGCTGGAAGAGGCGGGCTATAACCCGTTTTTACTCAATAGCCAGGACGTGTATATCGACCTGCTGACCGACTCCGGCACCGGCGCGATGAGCGACCATCAGTGGGCCGGGCTGATGATGGGCGACGAAGCCTACGCCGGGTCGCGTAACTATCAGCATCTGTGCGAAAAGGTCAAAGAGATTATCGGCTATCCATATACCATTCCCACCCATCAGGGGCGCGGCGCGGAGCAGATTCTGTTCCCGAGCCTGATTGCTCGCCGCAAGTCGGCGCATCCGGTGTTTATTTCCAACTTCCACTTCGATACCACCGCCGCGCACGTGGAGCTCAACGGCGCGAAAGCCATTAACGTGGTGACGCCGAAAGCCTTCGACACTACCTCGTGGTACGACTGGAAAGGCAACTTTGATATTGATTTGCTCAAAGCGACCATCGCCGAACACGGCGCGGAAAACGTGGCGGCGATTATTACCACCGTCACCTGTAACAGCTCCGGCGGCCAACCGGTATCGCTGGCGAATATGCGCGAGGTGTATCAGATTGCCCGCCAGAATAATATTCCGGTGGTGATCGACTCCGCCCGCTTCTGCGAAAACGCCTGGTTTATTAAACAGCGCGAAGAGGGCTACGCCGATAAATCGGTGAAAGAGATTATTCTTGAGATGTACCAGTACGGCGATATGCTGACCATGTCCGCCAAGAAAGACCCGATGGTGAATATCGGCGGACTCTGCTGCTTCCGCGATGACGAAGATCTCTTCAACGAAGTGCGCATCCGCTGCGTGCCGATGGAGGGCTTTGTCACCTACGGCGGCCTGGCGGGGCGCGATATGGAGGCGTTGGCTATCGGCCTGGAAGAAGGGACCAACGAGGATTACCTCGCTTATCGCATCAATCAGGTGGAATACCTCGGCGAACGCCTGCGCGAAGGCGGCATTCCGATTCAGTATCCGACCGGCGGCCATGCGGTGTTCGTCGATGCTAAGCTGCTGCTGCCGCATATCCCACCGGAGCAGTTCCCGGCGCACGCGTTAAACAACGAGCTGTATCTGGAAGCGGGCATCCGCAGCGTGGAAATCGGCTCCCTGCTGCTGGGCCGCGACCCGCAAACGGGCAAACAGAAGGCGTCGCCGATGGAGCTGCTGCGCCTGACCATTCCGCGCCGGGTTTATACCAACGATCATATGGACTATATCGCTGATGCGCTGATCGCCGTTAAGGCCCGCGCCGCCACGATTAAGGGTCTGACCTTTACCTATGAGCCGCCGGTACTGCGCCACTTTGTCGCCAGACTGAAACCGGTGAAATAAATAACGTCCTGGCGCTCTCGCAACGGGAGCGCCATTAATTTAAATCCATCTCTTTAAGCTCAATCATTCGGGTTGCGCCGGGTAGCCGTTTGCCCGCAGCCGTTATCTGTACCCTAAATAATTCGAGTTGCAGAAAGGCGGCAAGAGAGGGACAAATTCGTCGGGAACGAATTTGACCAGCCGAAGGCTGGCCTCCGGTGAGAGGCAGGAGCCTCTCATTAATCCCCAGGAGCTTACTGAGGTAAGTGACTGGGGTGAGTGAACGCAGCCAACACATCTGCAACTTGAAGTATGACGGGTATAATAATTATAGCCACGTGAGGAATGCACCTTATGGCTACACTATCAGTCTCAAAAGCGGTCTCAACAAATACGCCATCGCTGATTGGCGGAGCGATGATTATCGGCGGCACGATTATTGGCGCCGGCATGTTTTCTTTACCGGTGGTGATGTCCGGTGCCTGGTTTTTCTGGTCGCTGTTGGCGCTCATTTTTACCTGGTTTTGCATGCTGCACTCCGGGTTAATGATCCTCGAAGCCAATCTCAATTATCATATTGGCGCCAGCTTCGACACGATTACCAAGGATTTACTCGGAAACGGCTGGAATATTATTAACGGCCTGACCGTCGCCTTTGTTTTATATATCCTGACCTACGCCTATATTTCCGCCAGCGGTTCTGTTATTCAGCATACTTTTGCGCAGATGAACCTCGCGGTTCCCGCACGCCTGGGCGGACTGGCGTTCGCGCTGGTGGTCGCCTTTATCGTCTGGCTGAGTACGAAAGCGGTAAGCCGGATGACGACTATTGTGCTGGGCGCCAAAATCCTCACCTTCTTTATGACCTTCGGCGGCCTGATGTGGCACGTGGAGCCCGCGATTCTGTTTAACCGCTCAGAAGCCAACGCGTCATATTTGCCCTACGTGCTGATGACGCTACCGTTCTGTCTCGCCTCATTTGGCTATCACGGTAACGTCCCCAGCCTGATGAAGTATTACGGTAAAGATCCGCTTATCATTCGCCGCTGCCTGCTGCTCGGCACGCTGATGGCGCTGGTGCTGTATATCATCTGGCTGGTCGGCACCATGGGTAATATCCCGCGCCCGGCGTTTATTGCTATCGCCGAAAAAGGCGGCAATATCGACGTGCTGGTACAGACCTTAAGCGGCCTGCTGAACAGTTCGACCCTGGACTTACTGCTGACGGTCTTTTCCAACTTCGCCGTCGCCAGCTCGTTCCTGGGCGTCACGCTCGGCCTGTTTGATTATCTGGCGGATCTGTTTAAGTTTGACGATAGCCGGCTGGGGCGGTTTAAAACCGCGCTGGTGACCTTTCTGCCGCCGATCGCCGGCGGGCTGCTGTGGCCTAACGGTTTTATCTACGCCATTGGTTTCGCCGGTCTCGCCGCCACCGTCTGGGCCGCTATCGTCCCCGCCCTGCTGGCGCGCGCCTCGCGCAGGCGTTTCGGCAGCCCGAACTATCGGGTCTGGGGCGGCAATGCCATGATTATCCTGATTTTGTGCTTCGGCGGCGCCAACGCAATAATTCATATTTTATCCAGCTTTAACCTGCTGCCGGTTTATCGCTGAATGAAAAAGGGCTTTTACTGCCGCGGCTTTTCGTGGCAGGATAAAAAGATGAACAGAAACGTTGTCATCTCTCACCTCCGCCGTTGGTGGCTGCCTGCATAACAGGCGGCAAGATTTGACGTTTCCTCTATTCAAAGCCGCCGGAAGGCGGCTTTGTTGTTTCTGAGTGTCGCCCTTCGGCCTGATAGCATCCTAAGGAGTCACTTATGAACACCAGCCAAACGATCCTGACCGGCGACCGTCCTACCGGCCAGCTGCACCTCGGCCACTACGTCGGTTCCCTGCGCCAGCGCGTGCTGCTCCAGCACGACCACCAGCAGTTTATCCTCGTCGCGGATCTCCAGGGTCTGACCGACAACGGCAGCAACCCGCAAAAAATCAGCAGCAATATCCTTGAGGTGATGGCTGATTATCTCGCCGTCGGCATCGATCCGCAGAAGACCACCATTTGCCTGCAATCCGCCCTGCCGGCGCTGGCCGAACTCAGCGCGCTGTATATGAATATTGTCACCGTCGCCCGGGTTGAACGTAATCCGACGGTAAAAAATGAAATCGCCCAGAAGGGGTTTTCCCGCTCGCTGCCGGTGGGATTTTTAGCCTATCCCATTAGCCAGGCCGCCGATATCACCGCCTTTAAGGCCGAACTGGTGCCGGTCGGCGACGATCAGCTACCGATGATTGAACAAACCAATGAGATCGTGCACAAAATGAATAGCCTGACCACGACGCCGATCTTACAGCACTGCAAAGCGCTGCTCAGCGACGTCAGCCGCCTGCCGGGCATCGATGGCAATGCCAAAATGTCGAAATCGCTGGGGAACACCCTCACCCTTTCGGCCAGTGAAGAGGAGATCCATCGTGCGGTCAGCGCCATGTATACCGACCCGAATCACCTGCGGGTCGCCGACCCGGGTCAGGTAGAAGGCAACGTGGTCTTCACTTATCTCGACGCCTTTCATGCTGATAAGGCTTTCGTTGCCGATATGAAAGCCCACTATCGGCGCGGAGGACTGGGAGACAGGCAGTGTAAAAACGCGCTGGAGACCTGCTTACAGGAGCTGCTGGCGCCAATACGCGAACGCCGGGCGACCTATATTCAGGATAAAGGCATGCTGCTGACGCTGCTGCGCCGGGGAAGCGAGCGAGCGCACGAACTGACACAACGGACGCTGCATGAAGTGAAGCGTGGCCTGGGGCTGCCGGTGCTGTTTTGAGGCGCGGAGATCTCGCCGCATTGAAATCCGCTGCCACATCTCTCCCGGGGGCGGCGCTTGGCGCGCCTTGCCCGGGCTACATGTTCACAGCCGTCTGCGATCCGGTAGCCCGGACAGGCGCAGCGCGCCGCCTCCGGGATGGGCCGTCAGCTTAATTTCCGTCGCTTTCATGCATTTTCACGCAGTTGCGCCCATCGCGCTTGGCGACGTACAGCGCGCTGTCGGCATCGCGCAGCAGCAGATTGTAATCCGGATGACCGGTGTGGACGGCGTAGCCGATGCTGGCGGTAATCGAAATCTCATTGTCAGCGCCAACGCTAAACGCCAGTTGGCTGATTTTTTTACGCAGCCGTTCAAGGATCGTAAAGGCTTCCGCGGCACCGGTCTCCACCAGCACCAGCAGAAACTCCTCGCCGCCGTAGCGGAAGATATAATCGCTGGAACGAATGTTATCGCTGAGCAACTCCGCAACATGCTTGATGGCCCGATCACCGACCATATGACCCCAGCTATCATTGATCTCTTTAAAGTGGTCGATATCGATAATCGCCACCGTCATCGGCAGCTCATACTCCATCGCCAGCGTCACTTCATGCTTGAGGACAACCGGCAGATAGCGACGGTTCAGCAGGCTGGTCAGCGAATCCTTACCGCTTTGCATCTGCGACAGGCTGCTAAAGAGTACCCCCAACTGGCTGCCGATCTGCTGGCAATGGATATGAATCCCCTGCAGCAGAGCCTGCGTATTTTTATACTCAGAACCGTCAGAGGAGGATTTCCAGGCGGATAACAGCGCATCCACCTTGCTAATTAAATCGGCGATCTCCTCCATTTGCGGATTTTTGTTAAAATAACGCACGCATTTATGGCGGAACCACAGACCAAATTCCGAATCAGATAATAACGCGCCGTTAATATCTGTCTTATTATCGCTAACGATATTAAAAATAGCGGTATTTTCCCAACCGGAGAGCGAGGCCTGCTGCTTGCCATATTCCAGCGGCACGTTATCCATCAGGCTATACAGGCGGTAGGCTTCTTCATTTTTTGTCGCCCGATAGTGCGACAAAGTATAGGCATGACACATCATCTCTACCGCCATGTTAATGGCCATGATGGCGTAGTAGATGGCGGCGACGCTGGTTTCGCGATCGAGGTGACTATCGCGGATATTTTCAATCAGCCCGGCTTTCAGCTGGCGCGCGCCGCGAAGCACGGCCTCTGCCGGGATACCGATACGCGAATGGATGCTGCCGATCAGGTACTGCCGCTCCGCCAGCGCCTGCAAATTCTCTTTCTCACACATCAGGATATCTTTCACCCACCCGGCCAGCGAGCTACTGAGCCGCTCCTGGACTAAATCATAGGTAAGATGCCTGGCGATATCCGGGTCCTGAAAAATAAAGTCATAGAAACGGGTCGCTAACGCCTCCGCCTGCTGCCCGGCGATATTTTTAAGTACCGCCTTCACCTCCGGCGTCAGGCTGTCGTACAGCGGCAACCATTCCTTAAAAATAATTGAGATATATTTTTGGCTTTCATCTTTCATTGAATAAAGCGCTCGCCTGGCGTGAGTGTATTTTCAGGGCCGGAGATCATACAACAGTTCTCCTGGAGCAACCAGATTAAAAATGCGCCAGTTCCCTACCAATAATATCCTCAGGTTATTAGCGTTGTGCGATAGCTTATAAGTATGATGATTTAATGAAGCGCTATGAGATTGTACGAGCGAGTGCCCGAAGCATTAAACCCAAATAGTATTATGGGTAATATTGGCATATCGGTTCGCGGCTGTTTTTATGTTAACCCTGCGACAAGTCCATGTTTTCCATATGGACATAATTAGTGCGGGTGTTAGTATTGCATTGACGGTAGCAATAAATATGCGTGTTTCATTTAAGGCGAGGATTGCTGATGATGACCACATTAATCGCACCTCTTTCCGACCGGTTCGCCGCGCAGCAGGATTCACGCGCCGGTTGGCCTTGCCCCCCCATTCCTCCCTTTCCTGAAGAGACGATACTTCGCCACGCGGAGGAGAAGCGCGCACCACTCAGCCTATGGAACAAAGCGAGTCGCATATGGACAAAATCAAACGACGTTGGGTTGGATACGTTATTGGTTTACTGGTGGTGATTGCCGCAGCGGCATGGTGGATGCTGCGCCCGCCGGGAATTCCGGCGGGCTTTGCCAGCAGTAACGGCAGAATTGAAGCTACGGAAGTCGATATCGCCACCAAAACCGCCGGGCGTATCGAGACGATACTGGTCAAGGAGGGGCAGTTTGTTCACCAGGGTGACGTTCTGGCCCGCATGGATACCCGCGTGCTCAACGAACAACGGCTGGAAGCCGCTGCGCAAATCAAGGAAGCAGAGAGCGCGATTGCCGCCGCGAAAGCCCTGCTCGACCAGCGCCAAAGCGAAATGCGCGCTACGGAAGCGGTAGTGAAGCAGCGGCAGGCGGAGCTGAACTCCTCGGCTAAACGACACGTCCGCTCCAGCACGCTCTCGCAGCGCGGCGCGGTCTCCGCGCAGCAGCTGGATGACGACCAGGCGGCGGCAGAAAGCGCCAGAGCGGCGCTGGAATCCGCCAAAGCGCAGGTCTCTGCCGCCAGGGCCGCAATTGAGGCGGCGCGAACCAGCATCATTCAGGCGCAAACCCGGGTCGAGGCCGCCCAGGCGACCGAACGGCGGATTATCGCCGATATCGACGATAGCGAGCTGAAAGCCCCGCGCGATGGCCGCATTCAGTACCGCGTCGCCGAACCGGGAGAGGTGCTGGCGGCGGGCGGCCGGGTGCTGAATATGGTCGACTTATCCGATGTCTATATGACCTTCTTCCTGCCTACCGAGCAGGCGGGTCTGCTGGCGCTGGGCAGCGAAGCGCGAATTATCCTTGATGCCGCGCCGAATCTGGTGATCCCCGCCAATATCAGTTTTGTCGCCAGCGTGGCGCAGTTTACGCCTAAAACGGTGGAAACCAGCGACGAAAGGCTGAAACTGATGTTCCGCGTGAAAGCCCGCATTCCGCCGGCGCTGCTGGCGGAGCATCTGGAGTATGTGAAGACCGGCCTGCCCGGGATGGCCTGGGTTCGTCTGGATAACCAGCTGGCGTGGCCTGAAGCGCTGACGGTGAGGCTACCGCAATGAAAACCGTCGCCCGCCTGGAAAACGTTAGCCAGCGCTTTGGCGCAACCGTCGCGCTGAAGGACATTACGCTGAGCATTCCCGCCCGCCGTATGGTAGGGCTGATCGGGCCCGATGGCGTGGGCAAGTCCAGCCTGCTCTCGCTGATTTCCGGCGCGCGCGTGATTGAGCGCGGTAACGTCATGGTGCTCGGCGGCGATATGAGCGATGTGCGCCATCGCCAGGATGTCTGCCCGAAAATCGCCTGGATGCCCCAGGGGCTGGGGAAGAACCTCTACCACACTCTGTCGGTCTATGAAAACGTCGATTTCTTCGCCCGTCTGTTCGGCCATGATAAAGCCGAACGCGACATCCGCATCAATGAGCTGCTCCAGAGTACCGGCCTGGCGCCGTTTCGCGATCGTCCGGCAGGAAAACTCTCCGGGGGGATGAAACAAAAGCTCGGCCTGTGCTGCGCGCTTATTCACGACCCGCAGCTGCTGATCCTCGATGAACCCACCACCGGCGTCGATCCCCTCTCGCGGGCGCAGTTTTGGGATCTGATCGACAACATCCGCCAGCGTCAGCCGGAGATGAGCGTCCTGGTCGCCACCGCTTACATGGAGGAGGCGGAGCGCTTTGACTGGCTGGTAGCCATGAACGCGGGGGAGGTTCTGGCGACCGGCAGCGCCGATGAGCTTAAAGCGCACACGGCGAGTCAGACGCTGGAGCAGGCATTTATCGCCCTGCTACCCGAAGCCCAGCGCCTGGCGCATAAAGAGGTGATCATCCCGCCGCGCCAGGCCGATGAAAGCGAAATTGCGATTGAAGCGCGCGGGCTCACCATGCGCTTCGGTAATTTTATCGCCGTTGACCACGTGAACTTTCGTATCGCCCGCGGCGAGATTTTCGGTTTCCTCGGCTCTAACGGCTGCGGCAAATCAACGACCATGAAAATGCTGACCGGGTTGCTACCGGCCAGCGAAGGCGAGGCGTGGCTGTTTGGCCAACCGGTCGACCCCAGGGACATCGAAACCCGCCGCCGCGTCGGCTATATGTCGCAGGCCTTTTCCCTCTATAGCGAACTGACCGTGCGGCAAAACCTCGAACTGCATGCCCGCCTGTTCCATATACCGGATGCGGAGATCCCCGGACGGATCGCCGAAATGAGCCAGCGCTTTATGCTGGAAGAGGTTGAGGACACCCTGCCCGCTTCGCTGCCGCTAGGTATCCGCCAGCGGCTCTCGCTGGCGGTCGCGGTGATCCACCGCCCGGAAATGTTAATCCTTGATGAACCCACCTCCGGCGTCGATCCGGTGGCCCGGGATATGTTCTGGCAGCTAATGGTCGATCTTGCGCGTCAGGACCGGGTGACGATTTTTATCTCCACCCATTTTATGAATGAAGCGGAGCGTTGCGATCGCATTTCGCTGATGCATGCCGGAAAAGTGCTGGCCAGCGATACGCCGCAGACGCTGGTCGAACAGCGCGGATCGGCCAGCCTTGAAGAGGCGTTTATTGCCTGGCTACAGGAAGCAGCGGATACCGCCCAGCCGCCTGATGCGCAGGCTGCACCGGTTCCCGCGATAGAACACAAAGCCGAAAGCGTGGCGCCGCGCCAGGGGTTTAGCCTGCAGCGCCTGTTTAGCTACAGTCGCCGCGAAGCGCTTGAGCTTCGCCGCGATCCGGTGCGATCGACCCTGGCCCTGCTCGGCACCGTGATCCTGATGTTTATCATGGGCTACGGGATCAGTATGGACGTCGAAGATCTGCGGTTTGCGGTGCTCGACCGCGACCAGACCGTCAGCAGCCAGGCCTGGTCGCAAAATATCGCCGGTTCGCGCTACTTCATCGAACAACCGCCGCTGCAAAGCTATAGCGAACTGGACAGAAGAATGCGTAACGGCGAGCTGGCGGTGGCTATCGAAATTCCGCCTAATTTTGGCCGTGATATCGCCAGGGGAACGCCGGTGCAAATTGGCGTGTGGGTGGACGGCGCGATGCCGAACCGAGCGGAAACGGTGCGCGGCTACGTGCAGGCCATGCATCTGGCCTGGCTGCAGGAGATGGCCGGTCGCCAGGCCAGCCCCAATCGCGATACATCACTGATTTCCATCGAGACCCGCTACCGCTATAACCCGGATGTGAAGAGCCTGCCGGCAATCGTCCCGGCGGTAATTCCGCTGCTGTTGATGATGATCCCGGCGATGCTCAGCGCGCTTAGCGTGGTCCGCGAGAAAGAGCTCGGCTCAATTATCAATTTGTACGTGACGCCAACCACCCGCAGCGAATTTCTGCTGGGTAAACAGGTGCCGTATATCGTGCTGGGGATGTTCAACTTCTTCCTGCTCTGCGCGCTGTCGGTCTTTGTTTTTGGCGTACCGCACAAAGGGAGTTTTCTGACGCTCACCCTCGCCGCGCTGCTCTACGTCACTATCGCCACCGGGCTTGGCCTGCTGATCTCCACCTTTATGAAAAGCCAGATTGCGGCGATTTTCGGCACCGCGATCATTACGCTTATCCCGGCGACGCAGTTCTCCGGAATGATCGATCCCGTTGCCTCGCTGGAAGGGCCCGGCCGCTGGATTGGCCAGATTTATCCAACCAGCCACTTTCTGACCATCGCGCGCGGAACGTTCTCCAAAGCGCTGAATCTGACGGATTTGTGGGGATCCTTTATTCCGCTGCTTATCGCAGTTCCGCTGGTGCTGGGCCTGAGCGTGTGGCTGTTGAAAAAACAGGAGGGATAATGCGCGGATTACGCAATATTTATAATTTGGGGATGAAAGAGCTACGCAGCCTGCTGGGCGATAAAGCGATGCTGACGTTAATTGTCTTTGCTTTTACCGTCTCGGTGTACTCCTCCGCGACCGTCATGCCGGGTTCGCTGCATCTGGCGCCCATCGCTATTGCCGACATGGATAAGTCGCAGCTCTCATCGCGCATTATCAATGGGTTTTACCGGCCCTGGTTTTTGCCGCCGGCGCTGATCACCGCTGATGAGATGGATGCCGGGCTGGATGCGGGACGCTATACTTTCGCCATCAATATTCCGCCGGGTTTCCAGCACGACGTTCTGGCCGGACGCCAGCCCGAGCTGCAGGTTAACGTCGACGCGACGCGAATGAGCCAGGCGTTTACCGGCAATAGCTATATCCAGAATATCGTCACCGGCGAGGTGAACAGCTTTGTCGCCCGCTACCGGGACAACGGCACGCTGCCGGTTGAGCTGGCCGTCAGAATGCGTTTTAACCCGAACCTGGAACAGGAGCGTTTTGGCGCCGTCATGGCAATTATCAATAATATCACCATGCTGGCGATCGTGCTGACCGGTTCGGCGCTGATACGTGAGCGGGAACATGGCACCATAGAGCACCTGCTGGTTATGCCGGTCACGCCGTTTGAGATCATGATGGCGAAGATATGGTCAATGGGGCTGGTGGTGCTGGTGGTTTCCGGACTCTCCCTGATCTTGATGGTTCAGGGTGTATTGCAAGTACCGATAGAGGGCTCGATACCGCTCTTTATGCTTGGGGTGGCCCTGAGCCTGTTTGCCACCACCTCGATCGGCATTTTTATGGGTACGGTGGCGCGTTCCATGCCGCAGCTGGGGCTGCTGATGATTCTGGTGCTGTTGCCGCTGCAGATGCTTTCCGGCGGCTCGACGCCACGGGAAAGTATGCCGCAGGCTGTACAGGATATTATGCTCACCATGCCGACAACCCACTTTGTCAGTCTGGCGCAGGCCATTCTTTATCGCGGCGCGGATTTCTCGATCGTCTGGCCGCAGTTTCTGACGCTGCTGGCTATCGGTGGGGTGTTTTTTACTGTCGCGCTACTGCGTTTTCGTAAAACGATCGGTGAGATGGCCTGAGTCAATGCCGGTGCCGCTCCCTGTGGTCGCAGCATCGGCGTTATTTATTTCGATTCATAAAGCGCCGCAGAGCCCAGGTGAACCCCATCGCCATGCTGAACAGGATAAACAGCAGCAGCACCCAGCTGACGGAAATTCTCAGTAGCGCGCTTAGCGTCATAAGTGGCTGAAGATAGACGGTAAAGGAGTGTTCGGTAGGCTTTCCGAGCAGAACCATCAGCCCATCTGTTAACCAGACAAGCGCCCGACATACCAGCCAGATGATCGCCGGCCAGCAGAGCAAGACCAGAAAGGTAAAACGCTCCCGGATATAATTTATTGGTTGGCGCAGAGGAGGCCAGTTAATCAGAAATTTCATTTATATTCTCATATTGCCAGCCGGTAACATGCACTATTCGTCAAAAGACGTTACCGGGTTAGCTTCCATACAGGCAATGCACCCTATGTTTTTAGCAAATTTGAATTAACTTAAACCAGATCGAGTTAACAAAGTGTTAAGGACACTAAGTCATTTCGCAGAAAAAGTCCAGCTGTTATGCCTGCTTCCCGGCATGATAAGGGGGTTTCGTATCTATTTGTTAACCTGATTACATTAGAGTAACTTAAGAATTAAATCGGAAATATTCTTAATATAATTCACATTAAATATTAAGAGACGAGTTTATATATATTTTTATTTTCATATAAAACATACATCCTAAGAAACACCTCCTTCATAAGGTTATTTTATTGAGAAAATAAATCCTTTGCAGGTTATTTCTCAATAAAAAAACAGGCTTAAAAGGGCACTATTTTCTCCTTCACCGCAGCTGATAATCATTTCCTCTAACGACTCGCCTCAATATTCAGCGTTCTTGTTCCAAGTCCAGATCAGACAGGAAAACCTCTTCAATTTCATTGCGATATAAATCAATATTGTTTTAATACGGCGGATACCTCATCACAATAGCCGTTCGGCTGACACGTTCAGTAATGTTAGGTATTGCTGTATCAGCTGCTGAAACGGCCGAACTCATCCTATAAGGTAAACTAAAGAAACACATTTTCATGCGTTAGCGACGCTTTAACCGGAGGGAGGGCGTATGACAGGCTTCAGGCTGGAAAACATGAATGCTGTCGGTAACGTGATACAACTCTGGCGTTAGTTCTCAGGCCACAAAAACGCAAAAAGCCCATCCGTCAGGATGGGCTCTTCACGTGTTTGATGCCTGGCAGTTCCCTACTCTCACATGGGGAGACCCCACACTACCATCGGCGCTACGGCGTTTCACTTCTGAGTTCGGCATGGGGTCAGGTGGGACCACCGCGCTATCGCCGCCAGGCAAATTCTGTTGTCAGAAACGAATCTTTTACACCGATGCTGCGTTGGCTGCATTCGTAAAGTCAGTCACATACCTCAGTATGCTCCTTCCTTTACTTCATTTGCCGCCTTGCCTCAGCGTAAAATCTTTCGTTCCCGAAAATCTGTAATCAATGCTGAAATTGTTGTCTTCTCAAATCCGCCAAAACATCTTCGGCGTTGTAAGGTTAAGCCTCACGGTTCATTAGTACCGGTTAGCTCAACGCATCGCTGCGCTTACACACCCGGCCTATCAACGTCGTCGTCTTCAACGTTCCTTCAGGACCCTTAAAGGGTCAGGGAGAACTCATCTCGGGGCAAGTTTCGTACTTAGATGCTTTCAGCACTTATCTCTTCCGCATTTAGCTACCGGGCAATGCCATTGGCATGACAACCCGAACACCAGTGATGCGTCCACTCCGGTCCTCTCGTACTAGGAGCAGCCCCCCTCAATTCTCCAGCGCCCACGGCAGATAGGGACCGAACTGTCTCACGACGTTCTAAACCCAGCTCGCGTACCACTTTAAATGGCGAACAGCCATACCCTTGGGACCTACTTCAGCCCCAGGATGTGATGAGCCGACATCGAGGTGCCAAACACCGCCGTCGATATGAACTCTTGGGCGGTATCAGCCTGTTATCCCCGGAGTACCTTTTATCCGTTGAGCGATGGCCCTTCCATTCAGAACCACCGGATCACTATGACCTGCTTTCGCACCTGCTCGCGCCGTCACGCTCGCAGTCAAGCCAGCTTATGCCATTGCACTAACCTCCTGATGTCCGACCAGGATTAGCTGACCTTCGTGCTCCTCCGTTACTCTTTAGGAGGAGACCGCCCCAGTCAAACTACCCACCAGACACTGTCCGCAACCCGGATTACGGGCCCACGTTAGAACACCAGCCATTAAAGGGTGGTATTTCAAGGATGGCTCCACGCAGACTGGCGTCCACGCTTCAAAGCCTCCCACCTATCCTACACATCAAGGACCAGTGTTCAGTGTCAAGCTATAGTAAAGGTTCACGGGGTCTTTCCGTCTTGCCGCGGGTACACTGCATCTTCACAGCGAGTTCAATTTCACTGAGTCTCGGGTGGAGACAGCCTGGCCATCATTACGCCATTCGTGCAGGTCGGAACTTACCCGACAAGGAATTTCGCTACCTTAGGACCGTTATAGTTACGGCCGCCGTTTACCGGGGCTTCGATCAAGAGCTTCTCCTTACGGATAACCCCATCAATTAACCTTCCGGCACCGGGCAGGCGTCACACCGTATACGTCCACTTTCGTGTTTGCACAGTGCTGTGTTTTTAATAAACAGTTGCAGCCAGCTGGTATCTTCGACTGATTTCAGCTCCATGGGTAAACCACTTCACCTACATATCAGCGTGCCTTCTCCCGAAGTTACGGCACCATTTTGCCTAGTTCCTTCACCCGAGTTCTCTCAAGCGCCTTGGTATTCTCTACCTGACCACCTGTGTCGGTTTGGGGTACGATTTGATGTTACCTGATGCTTAGAGGCTTTTCCTGGAAGCAGGGCATTTGTCACTTCAGCACCGTAGTGCCTCGTCATCACGCCTCAGTGTTAAAGTGAACCGGATTTACCTGGAACACACACCTACACGCTTAAACCGGGACAACCGTCGCCCGGCCAACATAGCCTTCTCCGTCCCCCCTTCGCAGTAACACCAAGTACAGGAATATTAACCTGTTTCCCATCGACTACGCCTTTCGGCCTCGCCTTAGGGGTCGACTCACCCTGCCCCGATTAACGTTGGACAGGAACCCTTGGTCTTCCGGCGTGCGGGTTTTTCACCCGCATTATCGTTACTTATGTCAGCATTCGCACTTCTGATACCTCCAGCAACCCTCACAGGCCACCTTCAACGGCTTACAGAACGCTCCCCTACCCAACAACACATAGTGTCGCTGCCGCAGCTTCGGTGCATGGTTTAGCCCCGTTACATCTTCCGCGCAGGCCGACTCGACCAGTGAGCTATTACGCTTTCTTTAAATGATGGCTGCTTCTAAGCCAACATCCTGGCTGTCTGGGCCTTCCCACATCGTTTCCCACTTAACCATGACTTTGGGACCTTAGCTGGCGGTCTGGGTTGTTTCCCTCTTCACGACGGACGTTAGCACCCGCCGTGTGTCTCCCGTGATAACATTCTTCGGTATTCGTAGTTTGCATCGGGTTGGTAAGTCGGGATGACCCCCTAGCCGAAACAGTGCTCTACCCCCGAAGATGAGTTCACAAGGCGCTACCTAAATAGCTTTCGGGGAGAACCAGCTATCTCCCGGTTTGATTGGCCTTTCACCCCCAGCCACAAGTCATCCGCTAATTTTTCAACATTAGTCGGTTCGGTCCTCCAGTTAGTGTTACCCAACCTTCAACCTGCCCATGGCTAGATCACCGGGTTTCGGGTCTATACCCTGCAACTTAACGCCCAGTTAAGACTCGGTTTCCCTGCGGCTCCCCTATACGGTTAACCTTGCTACAGAATATAAGTCGCTGACCCATTATACAAAAGGTACGCAGTCACCCAACAAGTGGGCTCCTACTGCTTGTACGTACACGGTTTCAGGTTCTTTTTCACTCCCCTCGCCGGGGTTCTTTTCGCCTTTCCCTCACGGTACTGGTTCACTATCGGTCAGTCAGGAGTATTTAGCCTTGGAGGATGGTCCCCCCATATTCAGACAGGATACCACGTGTCCCGCCCTACTCTTCGAGTTCACAACCTGTGCGTTTTAGTGTACGGGAGTATCACCCTGTACCCTGCGACTTTCCAGACGCTTCCACTAACACACAAGCTGATTCAGACTCCGGGCTGCTCCCCGTTCGCTCGCCGCTACTGGGGGAATCTCGGTTGATTTCTTTTCCTCGGGGTACTTAGATGTTTCAGTTCCCCCGGTTCGCCTCGTTTGACTATGTATTCATCAAACGATAGTGCAACGAATTGCACTGGGTTTCCCCATTCGGACATCGCCGGCTGTAACGGTTCATATCACCTTACCGACGCTTTTCGCAGATTAGCACGTCCTTCATCGCCTCTGACTGCCAGGGCATCCACCGTGTACGCTTAGTCGCTTAACCTCACAACCCGAAGATGTTTCGTAAAACATCATCGTGTCGCGAAAATTTGAGAGACTCGAACACACATAACATGTGTGTCGTTTCAATTTTCAGCTTGATCCAGATTTTTAAAGAGCAAATATCTCAAACGTCACCCGAAGATGAGTTTTGAGATATCGGTTGGTTGTGCCTTTCACTCACAGCCAGCAAGTGGCGTCCCCTAGGGGATTCGAACCCCTGTTGCCGCCGTGAAAGGGCGGAGTCCTAACCGCTAGACGAAGGGGACACGAGGTGTCACGACTTCGCAGCCGTCTTGCTTCTTTACATCTATCAGACAATCTGTGTGAGCACTACAAAGGCAGGTTCTTTAAGGTAAGGAGGTGATCCAACCGCAGGTTCCCCTACGGTTACCTTGTTACGACTTCACCCCAGTCATGAATCACAAAGTGGTAAGCGCCCTCCCGAAGGTTAAGCTACCTACTTCTTTTGCAACCCACTCCCATGGTGTGACGGGCGGTGTGTACAAGGCCCGGGAACGTATTCACCGTGGCATTCTGATCCACGATTACTAGCGATTCCGACTTCATGGAGTCGAGTTGCAGACTCCAATCCGGACTACGACATACTTTATGAGGTCCGCTTGCTCTCGCGAGGTCGCTTCTCTTTGTATATGCCATTGTAGCACGTGTGTAGCCCTACTCGTAAGGGCCATGATGACTTGACGTCATCCCCACCTTCCTCCAGTTTATCACTGGCAGTCTCCTTTGAGTTCCCGACCGAATCGCTGGCAACAAAGGATAAGGGTTGCGCTCGTTGCGGGACTTAACCCAACATTTCACAACACGAGCTGACGACAGCCATGCAGCACCTGTCTCAGAGTTCCCGAAGGCACCAAAGCATCTCTGCTAAGTTCTCTGGATGTCAAGAGTAGGTAAGGTTCTTCGCGTTGCATCGAATTAAACCACATGCTCCACCGCTTGTGCGGGCCCCCGTCAATTCATTTGAGTTTTAACCTTGCGGCCGTACTCCCCAGGCGGTCGACTTAACGCGTTAGCTCCGGAAGCCACTCCTCAAGGGAACAACCTCCAAGTCGACATCGTTTACAGCGTGGACTACCAGGGTATCTAATCCTGTTTGCTCCCCACGCTTTCGCACCTGAGCGTCAGTCTTTGTCCAGGGGGCCGCCTTCGCCACCGGTATTCCTCCAGATCTCTACGCATTTCACCGCTACACCTGGAATTCTACCCCCCTCTACAAGACTCCAGCCTGCCAGTTTCGAATGCAGTTCCCAGGTTGAGCCCGGGGATTTCACATCCGACTTGACAGACCGCCTGCGTGCGCTTTACGCCCAGTAATTCCGATTAACGCTTGCACCCTCCGTATTACCGCGGCTGCTGGCACGGAGTTAGCCGGTGCTTCTTCTGCGGGTAACGTCAATCGACAAGGTTATTAACCTTATCGCCTTCCTCCCCGCTGAAAGTACTTTACAACCCGAAGGCCTTCTTCATACACGCGGCATGGCTGCATCAGGCTTGCGCCCATTGTGCAATATTCCCCACTGCTGCCTCCCGTAGGAGTCTGGACCGTGTCTCAGTTCCAGTGTGGCTGGTCATCCTCTCAGACCAGCTAGGGATCGTCGCCTAGGTGAGCCGTTACCCCACCTACTAGCTAATCCCATCTGGGCACATCTGATGGCAAGAGGCCCGAAGGTCCCCCTCTTTGGTCTTGCGACGTTATGCGGTATTAGCTACCGTTTCCAGTAGTTATCCCCCTCCATCAGGCAGTTTCCCAGACATTACTCACCCGTCCGCCACTCGTCACCCGAGAGCAAGCTCTCTGTGCTACCGTTCGACTTGCATGTGTTAGGCCTGCCGCCAGCGTTCAATCTGAGCCATGATCAAACTCTTCAATTTAAGTTTGATGCTCGTGAATTAAACTTCGTAATGAATTACGTATGTTCACTCAGAGACTTGGTATTCATTTTTCGTCCGAGGACGTCAAGAATCCATGTCACTTTGAGTGCCCACACAGATTGTCTGATAAATTGTTAAAGAGCAGTGCAACGCGGCTTTCGCTCACCGTTGCGAGGTGGCGTATATTACGCTTTCCTCTTTCAGAGTCAACCCGTTATTTCAGGATTTTTTCTCTTCAACCGACCGGGTTGTTTGTGAAGTGATTCACATCTGCCGTGTCAGTGGGAGCGCATTATAGGGAGCTGCCGGGATATAGCAACCCTTAAAATACAAAAAACTTATCAAACGCTCATAATTTAAACTTCCCACGCCCCATCCACGCCAGAAAAAATGAGGAAAATCCAGACGCCACGCGGGCTGTAGCGAATTCAGGCAAAAGCGACATTTTGCAAAAATCAACGTTATCCGCTTTACGTTTCCCCCTCTCTTACCGCGTCGTGACTTCAGATGATGAATTAAGCACCAGCCTTGACCCATGACAAAGCGGCTTGAGGGTGCCTATTTCTATAATCAGGCCCGTTTCTTCTTATTGGTATAAACCTATGGCTTATCAACTCAACATTAACTGGCCCGAGTTTTTAGAAAAGTACTGGCAAAAGCAGCCAGTCGTATTAAAGAAGGCTTTCGCGAATTTCGTCGATCCGATTACGCCGGATGAGCTGGCCGGGCTGGCCATGGAACCGGAAGTCGATAGTCGACTGGTGAGCCTCAAGAACGGTCAATGGCAGGCCAGCAACGGGCCGTTTGAACATTTTGATGGCCTGGGCGAAACCGGCTGGTCGTTACTGGCTCAGGCGGTAAACCACTGGCATATGCCCGCAGCTGAACTGGTGCGCCCCTTCCGCGTGCTGCCGGACTGGCGTTTGGACGATCTGATGATCTCCTTTTCCGTACCGGGCGGCGGCGTGGGCCCGCATATCGACCAGTACGACGTCTTTATTATTCAGGGCATGGGCAGCCGCCGCTGGCGCGTGGGCGATAAGCTACCGATGCGTCAGTTCTGCCCGCATCCCGCGCTGCTGCACGTCGACCCGTTCCCGCCCATTATTGATGAGGATCTGGAACCTGGCGACATCCTCTATATTCCACCGGGATTCCCGCATGACGGGATCACTCACGAAACGGCGCTGAATTACTCCGTCGGCTTCCGCGGGCCAAACGGCCGCGATTTGATCAGCAGCTTTGCCGATTACGCGCTGGAAAACGATCTCGGCGGCGAGCACTACAGCGATCCGGATTTAACCTGTCGCGAACACCCGGGACGGGTAGAAGAGTATGAACTGGAACGCCTGCGCGGCATGATGATCGAGATGATTAGCCAGCCAGAAGATTTCCGCCGCTGGTTTGGGCGCTTTGCCACCACGCCGCGCCACGAGCTGGATATTGCGCCCGCTGAACCGCCTTTTGAAGAAGAGGAGATTGTCGACGCGCTGATGGGCGGTGAAATGCTGACCCGCCTGAGCGGCCTGCGCGTACTGCACATCGGCGACAGCTTCTTTGTGAATAGCGAACAGCTGGAGCCAACCGACCCCGCGGCTCTGGATGCGCTGTGCCGCTACACCCTGCTGGGTAAAGAGGAGCTAGGCGAGGCAGCGCTGCGCAATCCGGCGTTTATCGCCGATCTGACCCGTTTGATTAACCAGGGCTACTGGTTCTTCGACGAATAGCGCTTCATCATCGGTTCATATAAAGAAGGCGCGGAGCCCGCGCCTTCTTCTTTATTATCGCTACAGCATCATTTACCGAGCAGCGTCTCAAACTGCGGCTGGTAGTGCGGCGCGTTCCATGAACCATCAAACAGGGTGTAAGTAATATATCCTTTGTTGAGCCAGCCCGAGTCATTATCCCCTTCCGCCGGTTTCATCGCCTGCGGATTCATCGTCTGTTTGGCGGTACCGTCCGCCAGAAGTTCATAACCAATCTGCGGCACAGGGAATTGTTCATTCTCAATATAATGAACGCCCTTAATTTCAGCCGACGGTAGCGGCGGATAGTTAATGCTCAACCCGGCCCCCTGCGGCATAATCGGGCTTCCCGGTTTATGCGCGGCGTTAAGTTTATCCACCAGCGAGACGACATAATCCACCGAATCAGGCCAGTACTTATGCGTGCTCGGCCATTTGTTCTTCATCTCTTCTTCCGTGAATCGGTAGCCAATGCTGGCGGCAATCGCCGGGAAACCGTAGCGTACGGCGCGGGCCGCGGCGCTCACGGTGCCGGAGTTAACCTGCGCCATACCGGTATTGGGGCCATCGTTAACACCCGAAATCACCAGATCCGGCGGCGCGTCTTTCAGGACGCCCCACAGGCCAAAATCCAGCGCATCGGCAGGGGTTCCGGGGAAGCAATAGCGTTTGTCAGCGGCTTTTTTGACATCAAAAACTTTACCCGTCTTAAAAGTAATTGCCGATCCGATACCGCTCTGATTCGTTGCCGGTGCCACCATCCAGACGTCATACCCTTTGGCCGCCAGTTTTTCCTGTAGCGAAGTGGTCCCCACCGACTGGCAGCCATCATCGTTAACCAGCAGTATTTTCAGCGGTTTTTCAGCAGCCTGTACGCCAGCGGCAGATAACGCCAGAATGGCGGCAGTCAGGATTTTCGTTCTCATCATCACTCCTTGTTGGGTAGCAGAAGTATTTCTTAGGCGCAAAAAAAAACCTAAGACTCCTGCCGCACGCCTCATTGGCGGACAGGAGTCTTAGGTTTTGCCTGTGGTCAGTAACAATCCCAGAGTGTTGCGAAAATAACGCCAGAGCGTAAAAGAGTCCAGCCCAGACATCATTATTCTGTGATGGAGATCAATCCTCTAAAATTATTCAAGCCGAAAACCGCCAATTAATCTGAAAATTAAACTTAAGATACAACTCAATCAGCAAAATTACCTCCATGAAGACGATCACATTTATTGACATTAATAATAAATAGAGGGTGTCTTTTTTCATAATTAGTGCTAACGTCGCCCATGTTGGATTGTTACTGTTTAGAACAGGCGAAACCTACGTCATAGACGTTCGAGCGAACATAACCTTATTTATGCTTCGCGTCGAATATCTGACGTAGGTTTTTTTTTGCTTATAAAAAGACCATTCAGGTGGAGCGTTATATGAAGAAGTGGCTAATAGCATTAATGATGGCGGCAGGTGCGGCAACCTGCTCTGCGGCGGAAGTTAAAAACGATGACGGCGTGAATATCTATTTCGCCCGTCATGGCAAAACGCTGCTGAATACGTTTGACCGCGTGCAGGGTTGGGCGGACTCACCGCTTACCGAAGACGGCATTCGCGTCGCTCGTTATCTCGGCGAGGGGCTTAAAGGTATTCCGTTTGATAGCTTCTATTCCAGCGATGCCGGACGTCAGCGTGAAACCATGCAGGTGATCCTTAAGCAAGCCGGAGTAAGTGATTACAAACTTACTGAGCTCAGCGGCCTGCGGGAAGCCTTCTTCGGCGGTTTCGAAGGCGGCTATAACAAAGATATGGCCGACGCCGGCGCCAGACAGCTGGGGCTTAAAGACGGCGCTGCGCTGTTCAGCCAAATGAAAGCGGGCACCCTGGCCGTTGATACCAACCAGAACGCGCTGGCAGCGGCCGATTCCAAGGGCATGGCGGAAAACTATCAGCAGGTAAAAACCCGCACCCAGGCAGCGCTGCACACTATCGTTGAAAACGCGCAGGCCCGGGGCGATAAAAACGTGCTGGCGATTTCATCCGGTACCGCAATGCAGATCATGATCTCCGATTTAACCGACGATAACGCGAAAAACAAGCCGCTTGCCAATGCCGCGGTGGTGAAAATTGTTTATAAAGACGGCAAATATACCGTTCCAGAAATTGGCACCATGAAATATGTTGAAGCCGGAAAACAGGCTCTCGATAAAAAATAATACCCACGCTTAATTATTTATTACGGCAGACTTCAGGCGAAAACACCTCGCCTGGATCGCTGCGTCCCTACTCTGGGGTTTATTATGAAAATCAATACTACAACAGTCGCCATTATGCTGCTGGCTATTCCCACCAGCGCCTGGTCAGCTTCGACCACTAACAGCCTGAAGGAGCGCGATAATATCGATACCGTGCTCGACGATCCATTATTTAGCCAGTCCCATATGAATTTGTCGTTTAAAAACTACTGGAAATATCTTAAGGAAGAAGAGACCGAGCCAAAGAAAGTCCATAATGCCTGGGGTCAGGGCGTCGCCGTCGATTATCAGTCCGGCTATTTTGCCGATATTATTGGCTTTGATGCCACTTACTACGGAGCGGTAAAGCTCGGCGCCAGCGATTATTTTAACTCCCGCGGCGTGCTTTATAACAACGGCAGCGGGAATAAAAAGAGCAACGCTGAAGGCTTTTCCAAATTTGGTCAACGCAACGTCAAGCTGCAGTATCGCCTGGCGGACACTCATCTGAACGCCCGCTGGGGCTGGCAGACGATGAAAAACTTTGGCGTCATCTCCAACTCGACCCGCCTCTCCCCGACCACCTATTTGGGCTGGACCGGCGCGGTGAACTACGGCCCCTTCACGCTGCGCGGCGCGTACATCGAAAGCGCGATGGATCGTAACTCGCCGGATAAGAAACGCTTCCAGACCAACAGCGGACAGTACATTAACCATATCGCCAGCGGCGATATTCTGTGGCAAAGCGAGCACCTGAACATGCAGTACGGCTATGGTGAAAGCGACAACTATCTGCGCCGCCATGTTCTGTTTACCAATATTAAGCCGATAAAAGCGCTGAACATCGGTACTCAGGTCTACGCCACTCACGCGCTGGACGAGTATAAAGCGATGCCGGCGAATAAGCGTGACTTTGACGACGACGCCTGGCACATCGCCATGGATGTGAAGTGGCAGGCGGACAACTGGAGCACCAAGTGGGGTCTGGGCTATACCGATGCGAACAAGGCCAATGAAGTGGGCTTCTACCCGCGCCATATGAGTAAAAACTCGCGCGGGACCTTTATCTCAATGGCCTATGCCGGCAACGACTATATGCGCGACGGTGAACTGGTTCTCTCCAATATGTCGGACTATAACCTGACGCCGGAGCTGGCTATCGGTCTGGCCGGCAACATCGCCCAGTTTAACTACCGCGGCAACCACGTCCGTACGGGGGAAATTAACGCCTTCAGCCGCTGGGTGCCGACGCACCCAAGGCTGAAAAATCTCACCGTCTGGGCGATGTTCGGGCCGGGCTGGTCCTATAAAATGAATGGTAAAACGCCGGTGCTCACCGACGGCCATTACAGCCGGGCCAACTCGCTCTCTTCGGAAGTGATTATCGAATATAAATTTAACCTGTTCTGATTCGCCCGCCCCGCCGGTCATGGCGGGGCAACCCTTCCCGGCTACTTCTTCACCTCATTAAGCTCATCGTTATAGCTTTCCCGCGTCACGCAGACGCACAGGATGGTAATCAGCGCCATGCAGGCGAGAAACAGCGAGATGGGCCACGATGCGCCGCCGGACCACACCAGCAGCAAGGTACCGATCATCGGCGTTAAGCCGCCGACGATATTCGCCAGCTGGAAGCCGAGCGACACGCCGGTATAGCGCACGCTGGTGTCAAAAAGCTCCGAAAAGAAGGCCGGCTGAACGCTGAACATCATGCCCAGCCCCACGGAATAGCAGAAGGTGGTGGCGAACATAAACATCTTCACCGAGCCGGAGTCGATCATCCAGAACAGCGGGAAAGCAAAGATCAGCGTGATGGCGGCGCCGGCCAGATAGACCGGTCGGCGGCCAATTTTATCGGAAAGCCAGCCGAAGAACGGAAAGGTAAAAATGCCGACAAAGCTGGCCAGCAGCAGCCCGTTCAGCGCCGTTTCGCGGGTAAAGTTGAGTTCCCTTGTCACATAGGACATAAAGAACGCCACCGTCAACCAACCCAGAACAATCTCCCCCATGCGCATACCCATCGCCAGGAATACCGCTTTACGGTGATGTTTGAGCACGGTGAGAATGGGAAACTTCTGCTCGGCCGCTTTCGCCGCGTTCTGCTGCTGTTTCTGATTCTCCTGGAACACCGGCGTCTCTTCGATCCTTGAGCGGATAAACATCCCGACGAACAGCAGCGCGATACTTAACAGGAAAGGCACGCGCCAGCCCCAGGACATCAGGTCATCCTCCGGCAGCATCACCACCAGCGCAAAAACGCCGGTGGCGATAAACAGGCCAAGCACGTTGCCCAACTGAACAAAGGTGCCGAAAAAGCCCCGGCGATGGCGCGGCGCATACTCGGTGATCAGCGTCGTCGCCCCGCCCCATTCGCCGCCGATGGCAAAGCCCTGGCAGAGGCGCAAAAAGATAAGTATCAACGGCGCGGCGTTGCCTATGGTGTCGTAGCTAGGGATTAAGCCTATGAAAAACGTCGAAATACCCATAATCATCAGCGACAGAACCAGCGATTTCTTGCGGCCGATCTTATCGCCATAGTGACCAAATACGATGGCCCCGATGGGTCGGCTGACGAAGGTAATCGACAGCGTCAGTAAGGATACCAGCAGCGCCATCAGCGGCGAGAGGTTAGGAAAAAACAGCGATGGAAACACCAGCGCGGCGGCGGTGCCGTAGATAAAAAAGTCATAGAACTCAATCGTTGTACCAGAAAGACCAGAGCCCAGCACGGTGATCAGCTTTCTTCTTTCATGGGTTTGTTGCGATGTTTGTTCGTCTTTTGCAGGGGTCATGGCGGGCGAGGTAAGCATAGTCATCATTAAATCCTCTGTCCTGAATCATTATTGTTAAGTCGGGCAGCGCCTGGTTAACAGCGGTGGCGAGGGAAAATCGCCGGCAAGCTAACTCGAATTAGCTAATTATAACAAGATACGGAGATTCACAACGTAAATGCTAAAAGAGTGTGACCAGGATCGGTTATATTTTGACACCGTCACCAGCGCCGCGAGGCAAATCGCTCAAAATAAGGCGTAAATAATTTATTAAATTCAATCAATTAAATATTAAACACTGATTTACCGTCCCCGCTGCGCTTCCCGCCCGCTTTTCTGCCCGCCTTGATGCCGCCTCAGCAAGCGTTGCTGAACACCAGACCTGCCGTTTAAAATAAAGAGTTAAATATTAATAAGTTAATAATTGCACATTGATAGCCATCACAAATCCCCGGTAAAGAGTTTGTTCCTGTCTTTTTTTTGACCTAACTTGCTAATTCGAGTTAGCCAAAGAAATTAGCCAAAAATAAAACGATTGATGCCGCGCTTACCCCGGCGCAGCACGCTCAACGATAACTAAGCGACCTATCCCCTACAGGAGAAATTCACATGTTGAATTTAACGTTACCCGCGGAAGCCGAACTTATTACCCCGCAGCCAGGCGAAGTGTTGATGGTGACCAATGCGGATCTCCGCGAACCGGCTAACGTCACCTGCTGGCCCACGCAGAAGCTGTTTGAACAGCGTCTGGAAACGGCGCTGGAAACATTAGGCTACCGCCTGCGCCGCGCCCATCCGGTCAACGAGCGGCGCGGCCACGGGTTTATCAGCAGCCAGAAAGAGGGTAGCGAGCTGTTCGCCGGGATCGATCAGGATGCGCCGATTATTGTCCTGCTTACCGCCTGGCAATACTCCCATCACCTTGCGCCTTCGCTGGTACATCATCGCGGCCCTATTTTGCTGCTCGCCAATTTTGACGGCACCTGGCCGGGCCTCGTCGGCATGCTCTGTATGGCAGGCTGCCTCACCAGCCTGGAGCGCAACTACTCGCGGCTGTGGTCGGAAACCTTCGCCGACGAGGCGTTTATTCGCGGCTTAGACACCTGGCTGCGCGACGGCCATCTCAGCCATAAGCTCGGCTATCTGCATCCGGTCGCGCCCAGCGCGCCGCTGCTGGCCAGCGAAGCCGGACAGATTGGCGTGAAGGTTGGGCAGTCGATCCTCAAACACAAGGCCATTGTCGGCCTGTTCGATACCTTCTGTATGGGGATGATCAACGGCGTGTTCCCGCAAAAAGCGATGATCGACGTAGGGATGCCGGTGGAGTCGCTGTCGCAATCGGCGCTGCTGGTTGAGATGAACAAGGTGCCGACCGCCCTGCGCGAAGCCTGTCTCGACTGGTATGAGACCCGCGGCATGCGCTTCCTGTTCGGCACCGACGGGGCGAAGGATCTGACCCGGGAGCAGGTGCTGGAACAGTGCGCGATGATGATCGCCATGGCGCGCTTCGTGAAGCGCTTCGGCCTGACGGCGGTGGGCGTGCAGTATCAGCAGGGGCTCAAAGACAGCTGCGCCGCCTCGGATTTTGCCGAAGGCGCCATCGGCAACGCGGAGCGTTTCCCGATCCCGGATGAGAACGGCGAGATCGTCTGTCCGGACGCGCCGATCCCCTGCATCAACGAGGTAGACATGGGCAGCGCCATCCCGCAGGTGATGCTGGCGAAGCTGCTCGGCGCGCTGGGCATGGCGAGCGAAACCACCCTTCACGATATCCGCTGGGGTAGCGAATACAACGGCACGTTCTACTGGGATCTGGAGATCTCCGGCGCGGTGCCGTTCGCCCATCTGAAGGGCGGGATCGCCGGGGCCACCGGCTATCGCCAGCCGGCGATGTTCTTCCCCTATGGCGGCTCAACCATCGCCGGTCAGGGCAAAGCCGGACGCTTTATCTGGGCGCGCGCGCACTACGAAGGCACTCAGGTGATCCTGCATATCGGCACCGGCACCGCCGTCGAACTGCCGCATGACGAATTCGAACGCCGCCGCCGGGCGACCAACTACGAGTGGCCATTACTCAACGCCGTTCTCGACGGGGTTTCGCGCGACGATTTAATGGCGGGCCACCAGAGCAACCATCTCAGTCTGGCTTATGTAGAAGAGGAGGTATTATCCGAAGTGCTGAACGCCTTTATTGCTCAGGCGCTGACGCAAAATATGAAAGTCTTTATCGCAGGCGATGCGCATTTATTAATGAAATAACAACTGATTCGCTTATGTAATTTTTACGTTGTTAGCGATCCTGGCAAACATCCGCTTCATTCGTCTCTTTATCACTCATAAAGAGCGGATTAACGCGCATCTGTCCGGGCGGGCCCTACGCCTGCCCGGATAAGAGAGGATTATATGTATCAGCAGCAACATATTGAATTTATTATCCAGAAGGCAAAGAAACGGCTCGACCAGCAGGAGGCCCCCGGCTGCACCAAAGCGGGATGGCTGATGATCACCGCATTATTAATTGAGTCATGGGATATTTATTCCATGGCGTTTATTTTATTCGCCCTGAAAGATATTTATGAGCCCAGCAGCTGGCTGCTTGGTTTTACCGCCGCCGGCACCCAGCTTGGCGCGGTGGTCGGCGCGCTGCTCGGCGGCTGGCTGACCGATAAGCTCGGACGGCGTAAAATTTTCCTCTGGTCGATGATCCTGTTCGCGATCTTCGCCGTTCTTCAGGGCCTGGCGCCCAATATGTACTGGCTGGCGATTATTCGCTGCCTCGCCGGGATCCCGGTGGGCGCGGACGTGGCTAACGGCTTTACCTACATCATGGAGGTGATGCCGAAGGGCAAGCGCGAAGTGATGGCTAACCGCTGGCAGTTTATGTTCGCGCTAGGGATTATCGCCGCCATTCTGCTGGTCACCACGCTGGTGGCGCTTGATGTTCACCCGGATATGATCTGGCGCATCGTGCTGGCGATCCCGGCGATCCCGGCCTGCCTGCTGCTGTTTATGCGTCGGGAGCTGCCGGAGACGCCGGCGTGGTTCGTCGAACGCGGCCGCTTTATCGAAGCGAAACAAGCCTCCCGTGACTATTACGGCGAACAGGATGGCCGTCTGCTGGACGACATTCTGCCCAACGAAAACGTCACCATCGCCGACCCGACGCTCAAAGAGACGCTGCACGATCTGTTCCGCCGTCCGTTTACCCGCCGCACCACCCTGTTCGGCTGGTTCTCCTGCGCCGTGCAGTCGTTTGAAAACTACGCCTTCTCCTTCTTCCTGCCGCTGATCCTCGTGACCATCGGGATTTCCGGACAGATCCAGAATAACCTCGCTCTGCTGGCGGTGAACTGTATCGCCGCGCTCTCGGCGTTTGTCGGCCCGCTGCTGTTGCCGAAGCTCGGGCATAAGGGGCTGAGCAAATACGGCTTCCTGCTGGTCACCATCGGCATCTCAATTTCGGCGTGGGGCGTCTACAGCAGCAGCTTTGGTTTTATCATTTTCGGCGCGGCGCTGATGCTGTGGGGCCACTACTGGGATTCCGAAAGCGGCATGACGGTGATCTCGCTGGTGGCAAAACCGCGCTATCGCGGCGTGGCCTCCGGCATCGGCTACACCATCGTCAAGGTCACCGCCTTCGTCACCACCCTGGTCTTCCCGGCCCTGTTTGAAGCGGTCGGCGTACCGGTCGCCTCAATGATTATCGCTATCGCGCCGTTCTGCGCCTTCCTCGCCTCTATCTTCCTGCTACCGGAAGTCTTCGGCCATGCGGTGGGCGACGAGAACGATCGAGAACATGACGCCAGCCCGGCAATCGCCCTGGAGGGGCATGAATCCCCGGCCTCCAAACATTAACCGCCCGGGCCGCAGGGGCGGCCCCCGCTGAACCCATAAAGGAAGGAATCAGATGAACAGCACAAAAATGCCCGTAATTGAAAATATCGAACTGATGACCGCCCGCGTTCCGCTGCCGGAAGGCCCGTGGGGGGATCAGATTCACCACGTCACCGATATCGAAGTGGCGATTGTTGACGTCTACGGTTCTAACGGCCACATCGGCACCGGCTTTAGCCACACTTCCGGCTGGTGCGGGAAAACCATCTCCGCGCTGATTGCCGAGATTATCCCGGACGTTATTGGCCAGCCGCTCTCCCCACGCGGCCTGTGGCATCGCTCGTATAAACACGTACACGACGTCGGCGGCGCGGGCGTCACCACCCATGCCCTGGCGGCGCTGGATATTGCCTACTGGGATCTGTTAGGTAAAACCCTCAATGCGCCGATTATCGACATTCTTGGCCGCGTGCGCGATCGCGTTCCGCTGTACGGCAGCGGCATCAACCTGCATCTGTCCATTGAGGAAGTGATTGACCAGGTCAAACGCTGGAAAAGCACCGGCTACCTGGCGGCGAAAGTGAAAGTGGGCAAACCGACGCTGGAAGAGGACGTAGAGCGGCTGCGTAAGATTCAGGAGGCGGTGCCGGGCTTCCCGCTGGCGGTGGACGCCAACCAGGGCTGGAACTTCCCGCAGGCGCTGCGCGCATTCAAGCTGTTCGAGCCGCTTAACCTGCTGTGGATTGAGGAGCCGCTGCCCTCCGACGATATCGCCGGCCACCTGCGGCTGCGCGAACGCAGCGCCACGCCTATCGCGCTGGGAGAAAACGTCTATAACTTAAACCAGTTTACGCAGTACATCGAGAGCGGCAGCGCGGATTATATCCAGGCGGATCTCGGCCGCGTCGGCGGGATCACCGGCTATCTGGATATCGCCGCCGTCGCCCGCGCGCACAACCTGCCGATGACGCCGCATTTTGTCATGGAGCTCAGCGCCAGCCTGCTGGCTACGGTGCCGAATATCTCATACGCCGAGATGACCGACGGCGGGCGCTGGAAAGATCTGCGCATCATCGCCGAAGCGGGCGAAGAGGTGGACGGCTACTACGTACCGAGCGAACGGCCGGGCCACGGCATTATTCTCGATCGTGATTACCTCGCAACCCACAAAATCTAACCACGCAGTGAGGGGAAAGGACAATGGAAGACACGTTATTCTCGGTTAAAGACAAGGTCATCATTGTGACCGGCGGCCTGGGACAGCTGGGGGCGCAGTACGTGAAGACATTACACGACCGCGGCGCGAAGGTGGCGGCGCTGGCCACCCGCGTCGATGCCGCCCGCGTCGACCGCGTGCTGGGGGCGATTAAGGACTCCGATCGCCTGCTGTGCGCGGAAGTGAATATTACCGATAAAGCCAGCATTAACCGGGTGCTGGATAGCATTGAAGCGAAGTGGGGCGTGCCGGATGGCCTGGTCAACAATGCGGGCGTCGACACCCAGCCCAGCGCGCCGCCGGAAGTCTCCGGGCCGTTTGAGGAGTTCCCGGAAGAGGTGTTCCGCGAGGTGGTGGAAGTGAACCTGGTTGGCACCTTCCTGATGACCCAACAGGTCGGCAAGCGCATGAAGCAGGCCGGCAAAGGCGGCTCGATCATCAACGTCGGTTCGATCTACGGCGTGGTCTCTCCGGTGCAGGATATCTACAGCTATAAAAAAGAGGACACCGGCATTCCGTTCGTCAAACCGGTGGCCTATTCGGCGGCAAAGTCCGGGCTGTATAACTTTACCCGCTACTGCGCCACCTACTGGGGGCGCGACGGCATTCGCGTCAATACCCTGACCCTCTCCGGCGTCGAGCGCAGCGATCAGGACCCGCGCTTTCAGAAAAACTACACCAACCGTATCCCCATCGGGCGGATGGCGAAAGCCCACGAGTACAACGGCGCGGTGGTGTTTTTGCTCTCCGACGCCTCGGTCTATATGACCGGTTCCAACGTGGTGGTGGATGGAGGCTGGACCGCATGGTAAGCGATAAATGGCAGGTTTTTCGCGGCATTATCTCCGCCGTGGTGACGCCGATGCATGCCGATGAGTCGGTGAACTACGCGGCGCTGGACGCGCTCGCCCGCGCCCAGCTGGCGCGCGGGGTTGAGGGCTTTTACTGCTGCGGCTCCTCCGGGGAGGGGCCGTTGCTGCGTTTCGATGAGCGCCGGCAGGTACTGGCAACGCTGGTGCAGTCGGCGGGCGGTCGCGTGCCGGTGATCGCCCACGTCGGGACGCCGCGCACCCGGGATGCCGTCGAGCTGGCGAAGCACGCCGAGCAGGACGGCGCCAGCGCGGTGTCGCTGGTGCCGCCCTACTACTACAAATATAGCCGCGAGGAGATTATCGCCTACTACCGTCGAGTGCTGGACGCCATTTCGATTCCGGTGATTTTGTATAACATTCCGCAGTTTACCGGCGTCGAGCTGGACGCCCAGAGCGCCGACGCGCTGCTCGGCGATGAGCAGGTTCTGGGGGTGAAGCATACTTCGCATAACCTCTATTCGCTGGAACGGATGATCGCCCGCTACCCGGAGAAAGTCTTTTTTAACGGTTTCGATGAGATCTTCCTTTCCAGCCTCGCGGCGGGCGCGACGGCTACGGTTGGCACCACGGTTAACCTACAGCCGGAGTTGTTTCTCGCCCTGCGCAGCGCTTTTCAGCAGGGCGACATCGCCCGGGCGCAGCGCCTGCAGCAGCAGATCAACGAGGTGGTGGAGCAGCTGGTCGCGCGCGGCGTGTTCCAGTCGGCGAAGTATCTTGCCGCGAAAGAGACCGTCGATACCGGCCCCACCCGCGAGCCGTTTGTGGCGCTGACGGCGGCGCAGAAAGGCGAGCTGGATGACCTCTATCTGCGCTTACGGAGGTATATCGCCGATGCCGGGCAATGACGTGTTCTGTCCCCAGGTCCGTCTGAACGATAGCGTCGTGTGCCAGCAGGTCGCGCGGTTTTTACAGGAGACGGAAAGCGATGCGCGAACCCGGGGGCTGGCGGTGGCGGTTGTCGGGCCGGAGGGCGAGCTCATCGCCTTTGGCGCGCACGCTCGCTGCCCGCCGCTACCGCGCCAGCTGGCACAGCGCAAGGCCTGGAGCGCCCTGCGCTTTCGCCGTCCGACGGCAACGCTGGCGCAAGAGGTCAGCGCCGGCGCCCTGCAGCTGGCGGTATTTAACGACCCGCAGCTGCTGGCGATGCCGGGCGGCGAGCCGGTGATCGTCGACGGGCTGGCCATTGGCGGCGTCGGGATCAGCGGCCTGCCGCCGGAGCTGGACACCGGGCTGGCGGCGCGGTTTGTTCAGCGATTGACTTGATGAGGGATCGTTAAGGGTTCCCGGATTGCGGCGCCCGCGCCTTATCCGGGCTACCAGCGCGCGCAGGATGCGGTATTTGTAGCCCCGGCCAGCATAGCGCAGCCGGGGATTGACGTGTTCACACAAGCCGTGTCATTTACTGGCTCCGCTGCTTCTCCACCGACAGCGGGCGGTGAATCAGGGTCATCGGCACGGTGATCTTCACATCGGCATTTTCCCCCTGCAGCTTCTGCTGCATCAGATGAAAGGCGTGCTGCGCCCAGGCGTCCTCATCCTGGCGCATCGACCACACCGCGTTCGGCAGAAATCCCAGCATCTGATGTTCATCGAAGGTGCCGATGGGAATATCCGACGGAATAAAGCCGTAGGTTTCCCGCAGCGCGCTCAGCGTCCCTTCCAGAATGGGTAGGGAGGAGGCGATAAACGCCTTCGGCGGCTCGCGATGCTGACGGAGAAAATCGAGCATCAGCTGTTTGCCCTCTTCCTGACGGTTATGGCTGGCGGACAATATCCACTCCTTCCCCGCGGGCAGTTCGCTCAGGTAGCCCTGTAGACGACGCTGGATAGACGGCTGCTGGGTATCCCCGGCGATAAAAAAAATCGGCGAGACGTCCACCGCCTGGGTCATCGCCTGCACCAGCTTTTTGCTGCCGTTGTAGTTATCGCTCACCACCAGCGACACGTCGCTCTCGCCAAAATCGCGGTCGAGCAGCACCAGCGGGCGCTTGCGCGCTACTTTCTGGTGATGCAGCTGCGTTTCCCGGGTAGAGGGCACCACGAAGAGCCCGTCAACGTTGCGCGCCAGCAGTCCTTCAACCAGACTGTTTTCATGCTCGCTGTCGCTATAGGTGCAGGCAATCATTAGCTGATACCCCGCCTGACGGCAACAGGCTTCGAGCTTTTCCGCCAGGGTGGAGAAAAACAGGTTGGATAAACGCGGGATCACCAGCCCTAAGGTCTCGGTTTTATTGAGCTTCAGGCTGCGGGCGATATGGTTAACGACCAGCCCGTTCTCGGCGATGTAATCATTAATACGCTGCTGCGTTTTGGCGCTGATGCGATACTGCTCAGCTTTGCCACCCAGCACCAGGCGCACGGTAGTAATCGAGATTTCCAGCGCCCTGGCGACTTGCTCAACGGTTTTGGCCATAAACTCATTTTCCATAACGAACAGAACGGCTTAATCATAAACTAATTCGAGTTAGCAATACATTAGCCGCGCTGTTATTTTGAACAATGCGTCAGTTTTCTGACGCCACTGGCGCTGTCGATCGCGATCCCGCTACGCGGACGATCGTTAAGATCCTTCCCTGTCCTCTCTGTCGGCGTGTGTGCCGGGAGAGATTCTGGCCGCGCTATTTCACTTTGCCGGTTTAACCTCGGTCACCCAGGTGGGGAGATCCCATGTTCCGCCGAGGCGAAGATAGCGGCACATCCCGGTGGTCGCTTCACGGCTTTTGCGGAACGTTGTGCCATCCCAGAGCCAGCTCGCCGTCCCCCAGCAATCGCCAAGCCCTCGCCCTTTCTGGCTCATAAAAATCTCGCCGTCACCATACTCAGAACCGGAAACCGTAATAAGCGTTGGATTGCCCTCAAGTTTGCTATCCACAACCCAATAGCCGTATCCCTCGTTATAGGCCGCCCGCCAGCACAAGGCCGAAATCAGGGAATGCGCGTTATCCAGCGGCGTCAGGCTGATGGTTTCAGCCTCCTCCCCCTCCTCAGGCTGGAGGCGATCGCACCAATCATCGTTATTTAGCGTGGCCAGAAGCTTCGGCTTGAGCACCGCCAGCTCAGGCGCGGTTAACGCTCTCTCCTGCGCCTTCTCAGGCATGACCCGGTGAATGACCGGGGCAGGAATCGCCGCCCGGACGCTGCTTTCCGGCCTGTCGCCTTTTTTGGTCAACGCGCCCGGCGTGCCGATTCGCCCCTGAACATCGTCCATTTTCAGCAGTACCGCGTAAGCACCTTCGCCGGAAAGCTCAAACGGCGCCTCCCCGCCTGTAAATTCGACCTTCCCGCTGCCTTTGATGGCGTTAACGATCGCCCGGGCCTGTTTCTCCGACAGCGGCCAGCTCTCTTTTACGGGCTTCACATCGCCTGCCGGCTGGCCGTTGATCCACAGCGTCAGTTTGCCCGGCAGAACGTCGCTGTCGGTCACCTCCGCCAGCATCAGCTCTCCCGAGAGGGCGGTACCCGCTCCGGCCTGGCGGGTCAGCAGCACCGAACCTCCGCTTCCTTCTTCAGCGCTGTATCCCGCCGCCCGGCAGGTCAGCGTGTTATCGCATACCACTTCCCAGTCTTTGTGGCTGAATGAAACGCCTGTTTTCGCCAGCGCGGGGAGGCTAAGTACGGCCAGTGCCAGCACGCCTCTCCAGAGTTCCTTTTTCATACTTTCTCTCCTTAATCGGTCATCCGTATAGTCTGAGTAATCCCCTGCTCAGAGAGAAGCGTTTTCCCCTGCCGCGACATTTTTTCAGACAACGACATGGATGCAGTACGGCTTTACGCGTCGTCAGGCATATTCCCGCCCGTTCAGCCCGGCTGAAAATAGCGGGCTGAGAGTCTGATTACCTCATTCAACATCATTTCCGGGATCACAAAATAACATCCGCCGTGATGTTAAATCATCTTGTGACATTCCGCGCGGCTGCGACCGGCTAACTCTTTTTACGCTCTCACTTCATCTTTGCGATTCATAGCTGAATTCCGCTCTGGTTATTCAGGGGGTGCTTTTATGCATCGGTTCATCTTTTCTTTGACGTCATCAATAATATGAAGCTATCCCGAGTATTCAGCGTACTGCCGTCGCTATTTTTTGCCGTCGCGTGCGCTGCCGCATCATCCGGCGTGGATCATTGTGAAGTGGGCTGCCCGACCGGCGGAAGCGCGCAGACGCTGGTTCGCGAAGCCTATACGCTCAATAACAACAGCCACCGCAAATTCGCTAATTGGGTGGCGTATAAAATCACCAAAGCCAGCCTGGCCAGCGGGCGTTCGCGCAGCTGGAAGCGCGATCCGGATTTACCCGCTGCGGATACCCTTGCCCCCGCGGCATATAAAGGGGCCAGCGCAGCATTGGCGGTCGATCGCGGGCATCAGGCGCCGCTCGCCGGACTGGGTGCCAGCGCAGACTGGCAGGCGTTAAACTATCTTTCCAATATCACCCCGCAGGCCTCCGATCTGAATCAGGGGGCGTGGGCGCGGCTGGAGGATAAGGAGCGCGCCCTCGCCGAGCGCCGCGACGTGGCGGCGGTGTGGTCCGTTACCGGGCCGCTGTTCGAACGGCATATCGCCACCCTGCCCGCCGCGCCCGAGGTGGAGCTTCCCAGCGGCTACTGGAAGATTATTTTTATCGGCTCCAGTCCGGATAAAGGCGAATACGCGGCGTTTTTGCTGGATCAGGCGACGCCCAAAAGCGCCAGTTTTTGTGATTATCAAGTGACGGTGGAGGAGATTGAGC
Source organism: Klebsiella sp. BDA134-6 (assembly GCF_015601345.1). Classification (NCBI taxonomy): domain Bacteria; kingdom Pseudomonadati; phylum Pseudomonadota; class Gammaproteobacteria; order Enterobacterales; family Enterobacteriaceae; genus Klebsiella; species Klebsiella sp. BDA134-6. Next base: position 654,677 of record NZ_CP064784.1, on the reverse strand, counting down.
GGCGGACTCATCCGGCGCTCTCGTTCTGGTCCGCCCTGCCGGCAGGTATCGCCCGCCGCCTGAAGTTCCGGAAGGGGATGCTGGCAAAAGAGATGGGGTGCCCGTAATTAGGTATGGGCATCCTGTTACGCGTATTATCTCGCTTTTATTTTTTGAATCTGCTTTGCGGTTATTTCAGCAATATCAGGAAAAACATTTTGCACAGGCGCTAATTAATGGCATCACGCATTCTGTTAATTCTTAATTCGCAGTTAAAGGCGTTTATTATGTCCGATTAAAGTCTGGACTTTATTTTTATTACTGGTTAGGTTTACAGGTGTTATTTAGCGCGGTGCGAATGTGCGCCAACACACCCGCACCGCTGATCACAATTACTATTTACCAGGAATAGCAACCATGACTAATGCTGATTGTATTGTAGATTCGTTTGATCCAGAAGTGTCGCCTAAAAATAAGCGTCAGTTGACGGTGAGTTATGTGAGACGTTTGCCAGATCGTCGTCTTGTTCCGGCGCTGATCATGAAGGGCGAGTGGCTGGCGGCGGCAGGGTTTTCGACCGGCACCCGGGTGGAGGTGCGGGTGATGGATGGCTGTATTGTGCTGACGGCGGTTGAGCCGGAACCGGAGCTGGAAGCCGCGATGCGCAGGGTGGAGAAGCTGTCGGCCAGGAAGCAGAAGCAGGTCAGAGAGTTTATCGGGGTGATTGGGGGACGGGGTTGAGGGGTCAGGATTGCGGTGACAGACAGGATTTTAATGTCATGCTCTATATCGCCACTCCGGACCTGTACTTATCCATCAAATCCGTACAACGCTCCTTTTAGATAACGGATAAGCACCTGTTAATACGACTGAATGAGGAAACCATCATGGAGACTTACCGATTATATCGCGGCAGGCTTATCGACCATATCCAGCTTGTGGTAAATGATTTCGAGGCCAGCAAAGCGTTTTATACAGCCGTGCTGGCGGTCCTTGAGATCCCTGTCGTGAATACCTACGACGATTATTTTTGGGCTGATGAGCTTGTTGTTTCATCCATTAATAGCCCCGGTTCCGCAGGTAAGCCGACAGGTCGCCATCATCTGGCTTTCCAGGCCAGGGATCGTGAGACGGTGGATGCTTTTTACCAGGCAGCGCTGGCACACGGCGGCAGTGATAACGGCGCACCCGGTGAGCGAACTTATCACCCGGGGTACTACGCGGCCTTTGTACTCGATCCCGATGGTAACAACATCGAAGCGGTTTACCATGGCGAGGGGGAACGCAGTGCGGCATCGGTGGAGATTGGCTTCAGTCTTTAAGTATAACGGCCTCCGGGCAGGGGCAGTATTGGGCGGTTGGCATTAAGTCAGACCAGGAGCCAGCCCAGGAATTAGCCATATCGAAGCCCTCATAATAATGAGGGCTTCATAAAATAAATTCACTGTTGTAAATTCATTGCGTATTCATTTTATAAAGGAATAACGATGGGAGCCATTAACGAGATAGATATTGCAAAGCTGGTTTTGCTACCCGCGATTTTATATGTGGCTAAAAAGATCATCGACTGGGCGGGAAAAGTGATGTCCAGCCCGCCCGCAAAGCGAAAAATTCGCTTCGAAAAGGTACCTATTGAAACGAAAATAGAGGTGCTGAATAAAATCGCTGAGATAGCGAACGCTGAAATACCCGACACTAAACTCTCGAGGACGCATCAGACGGTACAAATGAAATTTTTGTATGAGCAGATCGGGATAACGCTTCCTGTCTGGCACGCCCATCAGCTGATCGCGTTTATCGCTGATAAAAATATCGGCTCATATGATGTACGATTGATGAGTTTCCTTAAAAACCCATCCTTATATCGTTGTGAAGAAAATCATTTTTCTGTAGATGCTAAAAAAATTAAAAATTTTCACATCGTTAGCGGGGGGTTCTGGCTATTTTCAATCGTCATTTTTGCTTGCGCCTGGTGGACGACAATACAATCGTTACTGGCCAGCGGGGGCGTAAATTCAGCTATCGCATTTTCACTGTTTTACTTTATTTCCGCTATTGTGGTCACTGGCTTTATCTTGAGCCAGGTTGGAGAAACCTGGCAAAGCGCCAGGTTCGCCAGGCTGTTTGAAAGGTGGTGTGAGGATGAAGCGGGGATGGAAAGTGGGGAGGGTCCTGCGTTAACAGATCGAACTCAGCAATAGCGGGCACCTCAGTAGACCGGTGCTGTTTTTCGGGAGGAGAGCAACTTGGCCGAGATCTCAAAAAATGCATGGAACTAAAACCGATCTATTTAAATTTCCAGTAACCCTCAGGATCGGGTGAGCAGCATACAGGTGCCGTTACTGGAATCCGCCTCGCTAGTCCAGCTCCCCAAAAGTCAGGCGTTCGCCCTGTTGGAAGGCGGTCAACTCTGGAAGTTACGCATCCCATTGCCGGATACCGCGCACGTTCCACTGATGCCGGAAAACATCGCGCAAATCTCCCGTTATATGGAAAAGCGCTCCCGTATGGAGGAACCGTCCGGCGGCAGTTGTAACGCCGAAAAACGACCCTATTTTATGGCTGAACGACAGCGAAACCACGGAGAAACTGACCGATGATACCCCGGACACACCGCCAGCTTGTGAGCGTTGAAGTGATGTGGCCTGCGCAAACGCTGCCTCTTCCCCTGCAACAGGCGGTTGAAGCGCTGACGCAGGGAGAAACGCCCGATCAGATTATCGCCCGGATGAATTTACAGGGATTTCAGGCATGGCGCGAAGCTACGTCGCCGCAGGGCGAACATGACATTTTTCAGATACGACTGGATAAGGAGCACGAGGCACGATTCCTCTGCCGCTACGTCACGCTGCCGCTGCACTGATGCCCGAACATGCGCCACACCCCGTGCATCGTCCCGGACTGCTCGGCTGGCTAGCATTGTTGCCCGGCGTGCTGGTTGGCTTTTGCCTCGGCGCATGGATGCTGGCGATAGCGCTGGAGTGGCTGGGCGAGGCGTTTTTATGGCGGAATACCTTCTCCAGCCGCAGTGAACTGATATTGCAGGCTACATGGCAGTGGTGGCGAAACTTTGCTGGCGCACCGGTGTGGTTAGTAAAAGGTCTGGCGATTGTCAGCGATACATTGCAGCAAGGGATTGCAGCGCTGATTTCTTCGCTTAATGGGCAGAGCGGGTTGTTCTGGACGGAAACCGTCATTACGGTAATCCGCTGCGCGTTACTGTCTGCGTGCAATGTCATCCTCACCTTTCTGCTGCGCCTGGCGATTTTGTGGCAGGCACTGCCGCTATTTGCGCTGATTATCTTCGTCGGGCTTATTGACGGGCTGATAAGACGCGACTTACGGCGGTTCAGCGCAGGCCATGATTCCGGGTTTGTTTATCACCATGCCAGGCGTATGATCAGTTCCGCCTGGCGGCAACGGGGATGGTGTGGCTGACGGTACCGATTTTTTTTGAGCCGGAGTTTGTATTAACGCCGGGAGCTGTGGTCATCGGATTAATGTCGTCCTTAGCTTTTTTAGCGTTTAAAAAATATCTGTGAAAAAAGGAAAATAAATGTACGATTATTCGCTACTCATTGGCAACGGTATCAATAACCTTTCCGAAGGATATTCTTGGGATGATGTATTAAAGGGGCTAGGAGATAAGTACAAAGTCGATATTAACACCAATGAAAAACCTTTCCCTCTGGCTTACGAAGAAATTTACTTCAAGATACTCAAAAGAAAAGGCAATGGAAATAATGAAAACGACATTAAGAACTTCATCGCTGAGAAAATAAGAAAGATAACAGCCAATGACATTCACCAAGCGATACTAGAACTCAACTGTCAGAATATAATGACAACAAATTACGACCTCGCTTTTGAAGACCTTCTAAGAAAGGAGACTAAAACGACACACCTTAGCAATAAGGGAATAATCAAGGAACAACGTTACAATGTCTTCAGACACCATGAACTAGGTGAAAAAAAGATCTGGCATATCCACGGAGATATCAATGTTCCGAATTCGATTACACTTGGCTATGAACACTACAGCGGCCATCTGCAAAGCATGCGGAATTATACAACCTCAGGGAGTCATTACAAGAAGAGTGATTTTGACCAGAGTTCGCTGATAAGCAGACACAAGAAAAACGTTCTCACCCCAGAATACAGTTGGATCGACAATTTCTTCCTCAGAGATATCTATATTATTGGTTTAACGCTGGATTTCGTAGAAATAGACCTCTGGTGGTTATTAACCTTTCGAGAAAGAAATAAATACATAAAAAAATCGGCAAAAGAAATCAATAATAACATCACCTATTATTTGCCTGCCTGTTTCCTCGATTCTTCTCAATGTAAAGAAGACGACATCAAGCGCCTAAAAGTCAAAACAGAACTTCTTGAAAGCGTTGGTGTACACATTAACAAGAATTTCGGCATGGATTTCAAACACTCCAAAGTACATGAAAAAAATTTCTATCTACAGGTGTTAAACGATATCCGTAACCAACACGCCCTGAATTCATAACAATGCGAAAAACAATTTAAGCTGTAAGCTAACTGACTAACGTTGCATCCTGAAACGAAATTTCATTCGGGATGCAGCCATGAAAAATGCTCTTCTTTCATTTTTAATTCTACTGTTTGGGGGATCTTCAACCTTCGCCGCCCCCCTCACCGAGCGCGAAGAGCTAACCTTGTCCCTCAACCAGCTAACTCAAATCGAAGCCTCACTCCACCGTGCCCAGCAAAGCGCCAAAACCGGTATCAACGAGCGCTATTACTTCGAATATCCGCGTTTCCACGGCGATATCACCCCCCTGCGCAGCGGAATTGAACATTACCTCACCCCAGCTCGCGCTCAACCGCGAGATACGGCGACGCTGGTCGGGCAATACCGTGAGGAGAAAACCGCGCCATGGCCCCTGAACAAATCAGCGCTTTCTAGGCCGCCAGCTTGATAAAGCCCGATGCCGTCAGCCTGGTAAAGCTCGGCCTGTTCAGCGCCTTCCTGCTGCTGTGGGTGGTCTGGGTACTAAATGATGCCTACCGGGGCGTAGTAACCGCGCGGGTAAGCTGGCGAGCGCTGGGCAGCATCGGCGGGCGAACCATCTTACTGCTGCTGGTCAGCTTCTGACTGGTACTGAGCTAGCGACTTCAGGAGGCATTATGAAAAAGCGCATACCCAAAATGCTACTGTGGTTTCCGGCTCTGTCCGCCCCGGATAACGGCGAACTGACCCGACGCGTGCGCAGCCTGAACAGCCTGCTGCTGAATGCGGGTATGGTCCCGGTACAGGAGAATGACGAACTCATCCCGCTCAGTTCGTGGCTGCGCTGGCTGCCAATGTGCTTCGACCCGGCGCGGGATAAGCGCCAGCTCTACACCCGATTCAGCTTCGTGCAACACCTCGCCAACCTGTTGCCGCTGTTTGGCCGCGAAAGCGGCACCGGACATCCGGGCGTCAGCTACTTTAACCGGGGCGGCGGGATGCTGTGCTGGGAACCGCTTAACCGCGAGGACCGCGCCCAGAACGGCCACCTGCTGCTGCTCGGTGCGTACATCGGTGAAGGTACGCCATTTCCGCCCGGACCTGGTAGTCTCAGCCTACAGCGTGACCGGGCAAACCCCGTGGGCTGAGATGTCGCCGCTCAGCTCGCCGCTGCCCGGTATCGCTGAAGCCGGTGGCGATACCAACCCCCGCGCCGTCGGCCAGCACAGTAAAGTCCGCTTCAAGAACGCAGATGCAATAGGCTTTCCTGCCGGTGATGCGTTGGCAAATTTCTTCTCTCAGTTTGGCTACGTCTGCGCCCCATCGTCACAGCCTTTTCTCCCCTACTTTCTCAGCACGCTGGATGCGCTCGCCTGGCGCAGCGGCGTACCGGAAATGTTCTACCCGGAGGCGTTAACGCCAGGACTGCACGAAGTCAGCAAAGATGGCGATATGTGGGGCAATATCTACCCACGAGCCGGGGCGCTCAGCCAGACGCATGACTACAAGGCCGGGGCGGTCATCGCCCAACGCGCTGCCGATCTGGTAACGCGCAGTGGTCAGCCGCATGTTTATATTCCACTGGCTGCCAGTTCACACGATGGCTACTGGCCTCCGGATCCGGTCACGGAAGGCGACAGCAATAACCACCAGTGGCAGATGCTGGTTCCCCAAAAATCCGCCTCCTGCACGATCTTCCCGGATGGCTCCTCCACCGATTCTTACACTGATAAACTGGCGGAGGATGGCGCATATGTCTGGACGCTGTGGCGGCCCTATAAATGCTGTCCGCGTCGTGGGCAGACCTTTCTCGGCAGTAGCGGAGGTTAATCATGCGCCCGGCATTCTGTCTTTTATTCATCGCCTTTCTCGCCCCGGCGGCTGATAAATACCAGTATCAGCAGCAGGGGGCTATCAGCGACTGGATGTATTACCGCATCGGCGGCGGTGCGGCCATTCCCCCTTCCGCAACCCGGCGTAACACCTTCCCGCTGACGGCAGGCGTAAGCTGGAACAGCGATATGATGTGCGGCAACTTCGATATTGATACCACGGTGCGCAACCAGCTCAACGGCGTGACGGACGGCTTCCAGCAACTGATGGGCGAGGTTATCGAAAGCGCAACCAGTGCGGTCGCCAGTCTGCCCGCAATGGTGATCCAGCGTGCCAATCCCCAGCTCTACGATCTGCTGACCAACGGCGTGCTTCAGGGACGGCTCGACTTCGATAAATCACTGTTAAGCTGCCAGAAGATGGCTGGCAAGATGACTGACTACGCGCTCGGTCCGGCCTGGACGCAGAGCGCCCAAGCGGAAAACTATCAGGGCATTGCGGCCAGCGAAAAAGACGCCGTTCGCGCCGACCAGCGAGCGGCTGAAGAAGCGGCAGAGAAAGGCAAACGCTGGGTTGGTGGCGAACATCGCGGCGGCAAAGGTCAATCGCCCATCAAACTGGTTCGCGATACGACGGTCGCAGGCTACAACATCCTCAATAATCGCAGCGCGACCAGTACCAGTTCGGTATCCAGCAACGACTGTCAGGGTGAACTTTGCCAAGTATGGAGCAAACCCGACGACGCTGCGCAATGGCTGACTCGGGTAGTTGGCGAGCAAACCATTAACGTCGCCCCGGATAACGATCAATCCGGCGACACTGACCAGCAAAGTGGCGCACAATCGGGTGTCGGGCTGACGCCACTGATTCAGGAAGAGCAGGATAAGATCCAGCCGCTGATTATCGATATGGTGAACCGCAGCCAGCCCGTTAACGATGACACACTGGCGCAAGCCAGCGGCGGCGAACTGCATCTGACGCGCGGCGTTATCGAGGCGCTGCGTGACGATCTCGATGCAGCGGTACTTATCCAGCGGCTCTCCGGCGAACTGGCGCTCTCCCGCGTGATGGAACAGGCGCTGATGGCCCGGCGCACGCTGCTGGCAGGAATGCGCGAACCCAATGTCTCCGGAGAAAAAGAGGCGCAAACCGCGCTGACCCAGACCACTGCCCAGCTCGACCAGGAACTGTCTCAGCTCAAGCTGGAGCTGGATATGCGTCAGGCGCTGGCGGATAACGCCGCGCTCACCATCCTTGAACGCCAGACAACGCGGGCGAAGACCAAAGGCCAGGCTGTCGGCGTAGAGGACGACACTGACAAACGGGTGGACGATCTCAGCAAACCCACAGGTGGGGATGCGCAATGAAGCGGCTGATACTGTCCGGCTCCCTGCTTCTGGTCTGCATAGCAGTGATGTTTTATCTGGCTGCTGACAATACACCACAGATTAACCGCAGCGACCTGCTACCCTGGCGCATAATGCTGTACGGTGTGATTTGTAGTGTGGGCTGGCATCTGTATGACCGCTTGCCGCCATATCGTCCGGCAATCCGCCGTATCGCGCTGATATTTATCGTACTGATTGTACTCAACGAAATCGTGCCGGAGGTATTCCGGTGACAACTAACAGCTATCTGGAATACTTTCTGACGCTGCTCGGCTGGGTGGTCAATAACGGACTGTGGAACGCGATCAGCGCCACCGGATTATTCGCCCTGCCGCTGCTGATTAAGTTGCTGGCGCTGTGGCTACAGGCCAGAAGTCAGGGAGCCGATGAAGGCAACAAAGCCGCGCTGTCCCTGGTATGGACCGAGCACCTGATGTACACCTCGCTGCTGGTGATTATGTTCACCTGCGTGCCAATGTTGAACATCGACCTCGATACCATCAAATATGACACCACGTGCTCAAAGCAGTGCGGCATGTCGGTGCCGCAGCCCGCCGATACCGGCTATCAACCGATTATAAACTCGCTGGGCGGTAAAACCGCCGCCGTCCCGGTCTGGTGGTATTTTATTCATGTGATCAGCAAAGGCATCACTAGCGCAACGGTTGCCACCCTTCCCTGCCAGCCGGATCTGCGTCAGATCCGCTTTGAGGTACAGCACACCCGAATTAAGGATCCGGCGCTGGCTCAGGAACTGCGGGATTTTGTCGAGGAGTGTTATGCCCCTTCCCGCGCCCGTCTGAAATTCCGCGCCGGAGAGCTGGACGATGACACCAGTGACGATACGGCCTGGCTGGGATCATCGTACTTTCTTAACACGGCTGGTTACTACGATACCGATCATGCGCTTTCACCACATAGCGACTGGTCGTATAGCGCATCACGCGATGCTGGGCTGGTCGATACAGGTGCCGGTGGCTACCCTACCTGTAAACAGTGGTGGGCCGATGACACCGTTGGTCTGAAAGACCGGCTACTGCAACTCCCGGCCCCGGATATCTGGACGGCGTTTAAAAAGCTCGGTCAGTCGCAGGCAGTATATGAAGAGGCCGTGCTGCGTTCGTTGGTCAGTGAACGCAATATGCAGATATCACAAAACGGACGTGTTTATCCCGGTTATGGTGGCAATGTCGATGGCACCGTCGCCAATGCCGCCACCCGGCTGGCATCCAGCGCCGGAAATATCCTCGGCAGCATAGCCACATTCCCGGCATTCGACAGCGTGCGCCAGGCTCTGCCGATGGTACAAGCGTTGCTGCAAATGGCGCTGGTGATCTGTATTCCACTGGTAACACTCTGCTCGGCGTGGGATGTGAAAGTAGTGATGATGCTGACGTTTGTGCAGTTCGCATTGTTCTTCCTCACCTTCTGGTGGGAACTGGCGCGCTGGCTCGATAGCTGGCTGCTGGATGTACTCTACAACAGCGATACCCACAGTAGCTGGAATCTGGCCGGGATACAGAATACGCAGGATGACGTGATTATCAATCTGGTGATGGGGTCGATGTTTCTGGTGCTGCCGACGTTCTGGCTGGGTGCGATGACGTGGGTTGGAGTGAGGGTCGGTGTGGCGGTGAATGGAGCGCTGACGGGCGGGGTTAAGGTGACGCAGGATAGTGGGGGGAAGGCTGGGGGAATGGTTGGGAGGTGATTAGCCAAATTTACTTTTTTGATTTGCATAAAGTGTAATTAAGTGTCGCTTACCTTGAGAAAATGCATCGAGCATTTTTAGATACAAAACCGCCAAAAAGCCCATCAGGGCTCATTCCCAATGTCGTTTTTTCTTATCATCAATCGGCATTGGTTAATCAACAACCAGATAAACAACTAACTCTGTGATCTGTATAGATTAACACCGTTGAACATTTAACAAGTGTTGTTCATAATCCCTACGAAGGTCGGGGGAATGGCCATAAACCTCGGGGCGGTAGCGTGCTTTTTAACATACTAATATGATGGAAACTAAGAATGGTTTAGGTTATGATAAAAATCATTTAATTATAGCACGCTAGAAACTAATTTTTATTAGAACGTTAAAATTGATAATTTCAATTGAAGCATAACTCTTACTTAACCCCATAAATTAAAATTACGTGCTTCATAAACTATTAAGAAGATTTTACAATGCAAAATGAATTATATAGAACTAAAATGGGAAGATTATTTGTAGGGGACTCGGTATCCTTATCACAAAAATATCTTAACAGACATTATAAAAATAAATTCAACTTAATAATAACTTCGCCTCCGTTCCCTTTAAACAATAAAAAGAAGTATGGAAATCTACAAGGGGAGGCTTATTATGACTGGTTCATCTCCTTAGCTCCAATATTCTCAAACCTACTTACTGATGATGGTTCCTTAGTTATTGAGATCGGAAACTCATGGGAGTCTGGTAGACCCATACAATCACTCTTACATTTAGAGTGTTTACTAGGGTTGGTAAAAAATCCTAATTCTGATTTAAGGTTAATACAAGAGTTCATCTGTTATAACCCGTCAAGGCTTCCCTCCCCCGCTCAATGGGTTACAGTAAATAGAATTAGAACCGTTGATAGCTATACGCATGTATGGTGGATTTCAAAATCTGATTTTCCCAAGGCAAATAATGCTAAGGTTCTTCGACCATATTCGAAAGAAATGGAAAATTTGATTAAGCGAAAAAAATACAATGCAGGAAAGAGACCATCTGAACATGGCATAAGTCCCACTGCTTTTTTCCGAGATAATGGAGGTAGTATTCCACACAATCTATTTGAATTAGATGCGATTGATGCTTCCCGAGACGTAAGATTACCACACAATATTCTTAGTTATTCTAATACAACATCTAATGACTATTACTTTAAAAGATGTAGAGAAAAAAATATATCACCACATCCTGCACGAATGCACGGAGGGCTTATAAATTTCTTTATTGATTTTTTAACCGACGAGGGGGATTTGGTGCTTGATCCTTTTGCAGGAAGTAACACTACAGGATATTGTGCAGAAAAGTTGAATAGGCGCTGGATATCAATAGAGGCAAATAAGAGCTATGCTCTTGATTCTATGATTCGGTTTGAAGATCCAGAATTAAATACAAAGATAAAATTATTTGAGATATAGGATTATTTAATGCTTGAAAATAAAATTAAAGAAATCATGAATATTGATATATTCAAAGAGGGTAGAAAAGATGAGCTTTTCGTTGGTAGACCATTTTATTTAGACTACGAGAATGCTCAAATCTTAGTATCAGATGCCTGGAAACATAAAGTAAAAGGGATTCCGCAGGGGGCATTTTTACTAGCATTCTATGATGGAGAAGATGATGTGCAAGAAGCTCTCTTATTGAGGGCATTAACACCATCTAAATTACCAACGGATAATGACGTTGTGAGCTCCATGATTGAATATTATAAAGAAGGAACCGACATTAGCGGTTTAGCTGGAAGTTCAAACAAAAGTAAACTCGACGATTTTACAAGATATGAATTTAGCTTCTCTGGTCTACAATGTAGGGTTCTTGGTTCCTTTTATAAAATAAATCATCAAGTTAAAAACAATGCAGGATTGTCTTATAAGACTACAGTTGAATTTGGTGCTGATATTGAAAACTTTTATTCAGCTAATAATTATAGCGTATACAAAGCAACTGATGATGTACTGAAGAAAATTGTCAACCAGAGGGATGATAGTATTATTGCAGGGAATGAAAATGAATTCAAAATCGGTTATGTCAGATATAGCTCAAGCAGAAGGTTTCAGTCGAATCTGGAACATGTAGATGTTTACATTAGCCCAAAAGATTTTCTAGGAAAAAGAACTGCTCTTTTCGGAATGACAAGAACAGGGAAGTCAAATACAGTTAAAAAAATTATAGAAGCGACAGCTGAGATTTCTGGTAAATCACCTCATAAAGGAATTTTAAATAAGTCTACTGAGTTACCAGTCTTTACTAATGAAGGAGCACCGCAATATCCAGTGGGACAATTAATATTTGACATTAATGGTGAGTATGCCAACGCAAACCTTCAAGACGAAGGAACTGCTATTTTTGAATTATACCAAAATAATGTAGACAGATATTCAATTGAAGATAAAACAGACAAGGGTTTTAAAGTTCTGAAGGTTAATTTTTTTAATGAACTCCAAGCTGGTTTTAAATTAATTACTATTGGATTAAACGAACAATCTAGTAATTACATTAAGAGTTTCTGCACAATTGATTTATCTGAGCCTGATGGATATAGAAAAAATCATCAAGAAAGAACAAGTGACGAGAATCATGCAGCTATAGCCTATGATAAAAAAATTGCCATTTATAAATGTTGTCTTCACCAAGCGGGATTCCAACCACCGTCAGATAATTATATATTAAAATTTATGGGTGACACCAATACCATTAATAAAATAATTCCTGATCTAAAACCTCATAGCGGACTAACATTAGAGCAGGCTAGCCTCTGGTTCAGCACTATATTTGAAGCGATGGAAGATGATAGTCACAGAGAAAAATTTGAAACTTATAGAAAAAATAAAGAAAAAGATTTTTTTGATGAGGATATGAAAGCACTATTAGTTTTTCTTACGCGTAAATCTGCGCCAGGAAAACAAGCTACATATGGTGGATTTAGGCTATTAAGGCCATTTAAACAACTACATACACCATTGTCTAAAACATCATTTGAAGTAGAAATTCTAAAGTCTCTTCGAGGTGGAAGAATAGTAATTATAGATTTATCACAAGGTGACGAAAACATCAGAAACTTATATTCAGAAAAAATAACAAGAAAAATATTTGAAGATTCAATGGATAGGTTTACTAAAACTATTCCTAACAATCATATCCAATTTTACTTTGAAGAGGCTCACAATCTTTTTCCTAAAAAAGAGGATAAGAATCTTAGTGATATATATAATCGACTTGCAAAAGAGGGGGCAAAACTAAATCTAGGCATGTTATATGCAACACAAGAGGTTAGCTCAATAAGTTCAAATATACTTAAAAATACACAAAATTGGTTCATTGCACATCTTAATAATGAAGATGAACTTAAAGAATTAAGAAAATATTATGACTTTTCTGATTTTATTAACTCCCTTTTAAAGTTTAGCTCTGGAAATGATAAAGGTTTTGTAAGAATGAAAACTTATACTAATCCTTTTGTGGTCCCCGTCCAAATTGATAAATTTTTAGCCACGAAAGAGGCCTGATATGGGTTCGACAAGTAGAAGTAATAAACCCAATGAATGGGCTGCTAAAATAAATCACACCCATTTAATTAACGATAAATTCATACAAGATTTTTTGTCACAATGTAATTTACCAAAGAATCGATCTGAAATAGATAAAAAGGATCTTGAATATATATCTTCTTTAGTTACTACAGATAAAAATCCAATAAAATTCATCCTTGCTGTTGACGGAGGATATACCAATGTAGATGTGCAAAAAAACTTCCCAAGTGCTCAGTTTTCTTTTTTTCAATTCGGCGCAATAATGTTCAGCACTGAAGATCTAAAGAATTTATCAACAAAACCATATATATTCCCTGAGGATATGCAAAAACTGCATAATTTACAGAGATATAAGCTGGCATTACCAACTAAAAATATTATACTTGACTCCGCAGAATCACTTAAAAATTCAGTTAGAAAATCTATATATGATTTTTTCATGCAGGAACGGGAAAAAAACTCATTCATAGAAACATTGAAATGGTTCATTTTCGAGGAGTATTTAGCCACGCCAATTGATAGCTATAATCTTGCCAGCAATCCAAATCTAGATATTGGTACAGGGAAAATCACCCTATATAGGAAATCGATGAATTCTGACTATACCTTCGATTCACCTGACGGAAAGATTTATCTCACAGATGTATTTCGATTACATGAGGTTGTAGATGAAGAACAAGGGGCTGCTGGACTTCTTGGATATTTAACTAGAATTATCGAGCAATTTATTCTCATTCATTTCATTAAATTTATACTAAAATATCAACGCAGCCTTTTGAGTGAATTTTTATTTATTTCCGATGGGCCACTTAGCTTTTCAGGTCAAGGGGCAAATATGAATGCTCCAATGAGGAAACTCTGTAATTATCTTTATAACAATCACAATATTAATTTAGTTGGCATTGAAAAAAGTGGAGCTTTTGTAGACCATGCTTATGAAATATCAAAGGCTAAAGATAAAGACGCATTGATAAAACCAAGAGACATATTACTACTAAGCAATAAATATATATATAAATATATCATCCCAGGCGATCATACAAAAATGCATTATGGAAATACGTCCTATTACAGTGGGAAAGTCATATATATGACCAAGGATGAGCAAACTTTGGTTATAACAGTGCCAACTCCAAGTAAAGACTCTAACTTATGCCCTGCCAAGAGTGATTATTATAATCTTGATATTATACTTAGAAATGTTGAACTATTACGATGTAACATGTATGACAATTCAATTGTTCCAGTAGCAATTGCAAATAAACTAGTTTCTCTTGCAAACCATCCTAGCAAAATTTTACTCGAGAAATTTGCTACTACGAATATAGATGTTAAGTGAATTTTATCTGAAGAGATGGGAGATATTTCGTTAATAATTCTCCCTTCTTACTTTTCTAAATACAAAAAACTTTGATCATATAGTATGACTCGTGATTATATTCACATCTCGAAAAGTCACACCTATACAGTATATGATTGGTAAATGCTGTTAATAAACTAATGTACTATCCAGAGTTACAGGAATAAAAAATCGATTTCTCTCCCATCAACATGACGAGCCACAATTGAATTTCACCGCTTTTGCGAGCATGATCGCAATAACATCAGCCTGTTACTCGGTTCATTCCTATGATATCTCTCGAAGCGCTGCAATCGGCCATCTCCAACGTCTCTGTATGGCGTCAGGGTGACGTATGCGCGCCGCACAAGCCGTTGTTGCTGTTGTATGTGTTATCGCAGTACAAAGCAGGACACCCACGCCTGTTTAACTACGGCCAGGAGATCCACGAACCGCTCACTCGCCTGCTGAAAGAGTTTGGCCCCAAGCGGCGCACTGACTATCCCAATATGCCTTTCTGGCGGCTCAGAACTGACGGTTTTTGGGAAATCGCCAACGCAGAAGGTTGTAAACCCCGTAAAGGGAACACCCAGCCGACAAAAAAAGAGCTGATTGATAACCAGGTAGCGGGCGGCTTTGATGAAGCAGCTTACCAGCAGTTGCTGGCGCATCCGGAGATGATCGACCAACTGGCCCAGCAGATCCTGATAGATCGTTTCCCCGAGAGTATTCAGCGGATCCTCGCCAACCAACTGGGTTTGGATTTTATCGACCGTTCAAAGAACCGCGATCCGCGTTTCAGGGATATCGTGCTCCGGGCTTACCATTCGCGATGTGCTTTCTGCGGTTACGACCTACGGCTGGATGGTGCGCTGGTTGGTATTGAAGCAGCCCATATCCACTGGAAAACCTATGGTGGGCCATGTGTGGTAAACAACGGTCTGGCACTGTGTTCGCTGCACCACGATGCTTTTGATATGGGCGCATTCGGGCTGGATGAAAGCCTGACTATCCGCATCTCCGGCGGCGTCAGTCGTAGCCCGGTGGTGGACAACCTGTTCTGGCAACGGAACGGCCAACTGTTGCATCTTCCTCATGACACATCGCTGTGGCCCACTGAACAATACGTTGGCTGGCATCGTAAACAGATCTTCAAAGCCTGAGACAGTGGGCTTTGCAGGTATCATCGATTGCCCAATATGCTTTATCCCCTCCAGAGGATAAATTGCCTTTACCCCCTATAGCGGATAAATCACACACTAGGCTTGCTCTTGATTATTATTGATACCGTATTAATCTGTACGAAGTTTGACCCGCAACCAGAGCCTTCAGGTTGCCACCTTCCCGGTGAGGCTCGCCTTTTCGTCCGCTCCGTATCATCCTCGCGGACAGCGCTTAGCGCCTGATACATCCTCTACCCCACCATGCAGGGAACCCCTCCCTGCCGGGCGGTGTTTCTCTGCTTTCATCACTGGAGAAATACTATGCCTACTTCATCTTGCCCTGAAGCAAAATCCTTATCGTTGTCTGTCTCATCTGAGGCCTGGGAAAAGGTAGTCAGTTTTCCCCCCGATCCCTCTCAGGAAGACGACCGTCTCGAAAACCTGATTGTCGCCACCATGCTGACATTCAAAAGCGCAGGCCCGGACCGCAAGAGCATTAATTTCGGTCTGTACTGTTTGCCCTCTGACGGCAGCAGCAATGTACCGCTGATGACGCCGCTACGCTTAACCCTTGAAGATAACCACTTGTTGGTTACTGCCCTTCATACCTGCTGATTGCCTCAGCATCCTTCACTCCCCGTGCCGGGCGACTCCCGACCGGGAGCGCTGTACCCGGCTTCTTTATCATGAGGTTACGCTTATGAACAGAAGCAACGATCTTTACCAGAAAGTCACCGATGAAATTATCGCCGCGCTGGAGAAAGGCGTGATCCCCTGGGTTCGCCCGTGGCGGGAAGGGGAACCGGTGGTGCCGATGAATGCCCTGTCCGGGCGGTTTTATCACGGCATCAATATTCCCCTGCTCTGGAACAGCGCAGAACGACAGGGATATGAAAACGATCGCTGGCTGACCTTCACTCAAATTCGCAACGCGGGCGGTAACATCCGCAAAGGCGAAAGATCTACACTGGCCGTGTTTTATCTGCCCCAGCAGCGCGAAGTTGTGGACAGCAACGGAAATACGGTTCTTGATGCTGACGGCAACCCTAAAGTGACGTCTTACGCTGTAGTACGCGAGTTCCGGCTGTTCAACATTCAACAATGTGAAGGGCTGCCGGAGGCGTTTTCACAGCCTGTCGTGATGGTCGATGATCCTATCGCCGCCGCTGAGCAGGTTACCCGGCAAAGTGCGGTGGTGATCACTCACCGACGCCAGAACCGGGCGTATTACTCGCCGGGGCGCGACTGCATCATCATGCCGCATCCTGAACAGTTCACTTCGCGTGAGGATTATTACGGCACGCTGCTGCATGAACTGACGCACGCTACCGGACACGCTTCACGATTGAACCGGGACGGCATCACTGCCGGAAAGCATACCTTCGGCGATCCGACGTACAGTTTTGAAGAGCTGGTCGCCGAAATGGGAGCGGCTTTCCTGTGTGCTCACGTTGGCATCCAGTCGAAGCTACAGCATGACAGTTACATCGCATCGTGGCTGAAGGTGTTGCAGCAAGACAAAAAGCGATTTTCCGCGCCAGCGGTTTAGCGCGTAATGCCTGTGAATACCTGCTTGAACGGGCGCAGCAACCGTTAGCGCTGAGCGCATGACCTTCATATCAACGGCGGAGCATCCTGCTCTGCCGTTTTTCTCCACTCCAATAAATTTGCGCAACCCAATAAACAATTTCGCCCCAAATCTGACGGCACCAAAAGGCAAAATCCAAGGGGTGAAGGGGAAGAGAGTGAAGGGGTAACGGGCTTACCCGAAAAAGGGGAAAGGGCCATTATGCGGATATGGCTGACGCGCAAAAAGCAAAACACCACACCATCCACTGGCGAACCAGACGCCACGGAGGGATGGCTGCATCCTGAATCCGCGCAGACACTACTGGCTGAAACTACCCGCCCACAGCTGATCCAGTTTATTCGCCAGAGCACCGCGCTTCCCGCCTCGCTGTTTGAACGCTTCTGGTTAACGCCGCTCCACCGCTTTGCGGAACTGGCGCAGTTGTTCCCAGCCTCGGAAAACCACCACCATTCCCACGCAGGTGGCCTGCTCGATCATAGTCTCGAAGCCGCCTGCTATGCCGCACGACTGCGGCAGAGTTATCTTTTCCCGCCTGATGCAGCGCCGGAAGATCAGGCTGCTCAGTCCGAACGCTGGACAACGGTCATCATCTACGCCGCATTGCTGCACGATCTGGGCAAACTCATCACCGATATTGACGTGGAAGATGCCAGTGGGAAACGCTGGTTTCCATGGCATGGTCCGCTGATACAACCTTATCGGTTCCGCTATCTGTCGCAACGTGATTACCTGCGCCATCCGGCTGCGGTAGCTCTTCTGCTCACCCAACTTATCCCCCCGGAAAGCCTCGACTGGCTCGCCGCTGATTCTGCTGCATTATCCACTCTACTGCACTGCCTGAATGGACAATATCAGTATGCCGGGCTGGCGGGTGAACTGGTGCAGAAAGCCGACCGGGCGTCGGTAGCGTTTAATCTCGGCGGCGATCCGGTCAAGGCTATCCATCGTCCTCAAACCTCGCTGCCGCAGCAAATTATCACCGCCTTGCGCGACCTGCTGGCGCATGAGTTCCGACTCAACAACCCGAATGGCGGTTCTGACGGCTGGCTGACGGAAGAGGCGCTGTGGCTGGTCAGCAAGAACGCTGCCGATGCCGTGCGTGGCTGGCTTCTGCGTCAGGGAATTGATGCCGTGCCGCAGCATAATGTGCGGCTGTTCGACGAGATGCAGGCGCACCAGTTGCTTATTCCCTATGAGGACAAGGCCATCTGGCATTGCCAGATTGAGGCCAGCGGTGGCTGGAGCAGTGAACTTACACTACTGCGCTTTTCCCCTTCGCTGATTTGGGAAGATCCACAACAGCGGCCCGCAACATTCAGTGGAATCGTCACACCAATAGCGGGAGTCCAGAATGAGACAGAAGCAGTGATTGCAACGGACACGGTAGCAGAACAACCATCCCCCCTACCCGAACAGGACGATACCCCACTTTCAGGCGAAGCCTTCTGACAGTGGCTGGTTCGTAATGTTCAGGCTCAACATCTGGAAGTCAATGAACCTAACGCCCGAATCCATACCGTCGCCGGGTCGGTGTTTCTGGTGACGCCCGGTATTTTCAAACTCTGGCTTAGCACCTGCGGTCAGAATGTCCCTGAAGAATACTGGCGGGAGGTACAGAAGAAGTTCCAGAACCTGAATCTTCACCGAAAACAAAAAAACGGCCTCAACATCTGGCACTGCGCCGTTGTCGGCCCACGCCGTTGTTCACGTCTGAAGGGATATCTGCTTGACGATCCCACGCCGCTTTTTGGAGATGACGTTCCCTTTAATAACCCTCATCTCTTGCTCAATGAAGGAAGTCACTCAAATGACCTTTGAACAGATCCTGGAAGAGTATTTTTTTGCCCGCTTATTGCGACCTGACACCCAGAGCTGTTATCGCACGGCAGTAAATCAATTCACTCACTGGCGCAATGTGTTACCCGCCGAAGTGACGTCGCATATGGTGCTGGAGCGGCGTCATTACCTGCTAAATGTGCGCTGTATCAAGCCAGTAAGCTGGAATCACTATATGCGTCATATGCGAGCCTTGTATAGCTTCGCTATTGAACAAGGGCTGCTGGAACAATTTATCAATCCGTTCCAAAAAACATCACTGCGGGAATCTCGTAAGAAAAAGAAAACCCTGACCCGCGAGCAAATCGTCGCATCCCGCAAAGTACTTAACCAATTTATCGAACGGGAGAAAATGCAGCGCGGCTATCGTTCGCCTTTATATCCGGCATGGTTTTGGCTGACCGTGGTCGAAACCTTCAACTACACCGCTATCCGGCTGAATCAGCTTATTCACCTGCGAGTAAGGGATATCGATTTGGTCCATGACACGCTGTTTATTCAGATCGAAGGCAGTAAAAGCCATGATGAACATATTGTTCCCATTGCCTCCCGGCTGCGGCCCTATCTGGAGCATCTGCTTGAAGAAACGAAAACAAAGGGAATACGGGCTGACGATCAGTTGTTCAACATCAATCGTTTCAGTCGGAGGACGCTGCGCCAGGGTAAACCGATGACAGAAAATCAGGTGAGCTATTTCTTTGCCAAACTCAGCGATGCCTGCCACAGCCGTTTTTCATCACATCGCTACCGTCATACCGTTGCCACAGAATTGATGCAGAAACCGGAGCAAAATTTGTATGTCACGCAGAAACTACTCGGCCACCGCGATATTAAGTTGACGCTCAGCTATATTGAACACAATGTCGAGATGCTCAGAAGTTGCGTGGAGAGAGATTGACAAAACAGGGAGTGAGTGAAAAGATCCGGCCCGAGGCTTTATAAACAAAAAAAGCCGGAGATGCGGCCATTTTGTAGTTGCCGTCAACGTCCAGCTTCATTGTACAACGTATTGATTGTTGTAGGTTTTCCGATTATCACAATCGTTTTTGGTGCGAAGGCCGGACTCAAATCATGTCGTAACTTAATGAAATTAAACAGATAATATATAAATCATAAATTATATGCCCCCTTTTGTGCCCCCAACCATTTTTGCGACCATATCAAACTTAGCTGTTTGATATTACTATCTAATTAAAGACTAATGCCCCATTCGGTTAGGATCCGAAACCCGGATCCTAACCGGAACTCAAATACCATAAAAAAGTTTTTTTGCATTTAACTGTTCACACTGTTCACCTCCTTATTTTTCTTTTTAATATCATAATGATAGATGGTGATCAGTTGGTGAAGAGTGAACAGTCAACTCTTCACCTCAGCGCATCTCTGGCCTGTTTCCGGCGAACATCACCGCAATACGATGGTGATGAGGGGGGGGTAAAAAGTTTTTTTGGGTTTAACTGTTCACACTGTTCACCTTTGGTTTTTTATTAATACTTTCATAGTGATACAGGGTGAACATACGGTGAAGGGTGAACAGTGGATTGTTCACCCTTGAGGGAGGGGCAGATACAAAAAGACCGGCTGTTGCCGGTCTGAGACAGGTTAAGTCGCGGTGGGTTCGTCGCACTTCGGCAGCCAGTCGCCGTAGCTTTCTTCTTTCAGCGACAGGTTGGTTTGTATCCCCTGCTTGGTGTGCCGCTTCTCATAATTCATCCCGTACTCTTTCAGCATCATGGGCAGTCCCAGTCCGAACATTTTCAGGCTGAGCACATTCCTGTACCCGTTGGCCTCCATATAGGCCAGATACGCGTGATAGAGATATTTACGGTAATTACGCGGGATGATACTGGCATTCCCCATAAACATCCCGTTGGTCTGCGGCAGCGCCTCCAGATAGCCGCAAAAATCAAAGGTCGGGTCAGCGTCGCGTTTAATACTGAGCGCCTCATCGGAGTTCTGCTGCGACTGGAGCAGCGAACGGGCACTCATCGGGTCACTGAACTGCTGCATTAACTGGCGCACGATGACGGCCAGCTCGCGGGCGATTTTATCCCTGAGCTGCGGGTCGCGCTCCTCCGGGGCTATCTGCTCCGGGAAGTGGATAATCACCCGGCGACGTGACACGCCGCCGCTGCGGTCGGTGAAGCGCATCGGGTTATTGTTCACGGCCAGAATCACCGCTGGGATATGCGTTGAGTACGGGTTCTGGTATTTCGGGTCGACCGACACCGCATCGCCGCCGGTGATGGCCTTGAGCCCCGCACCGTCACCACTCCATTTCTCCTGGTCAGGCAGACGTATCAGCGAGAAGCCAATCAGGGAGGCACGCTTACGCGGGTCTTCCAGCGTGTCGATATTCGCCGATGTGGCGTTATCCTCTCCGGCCAGCATCGTGGCGATTTCGGCCAGAATACTTTTCCCGCTGCCACCGGGGCCGGTCACTTCGAGAAAGAGCTGCCAGTCGTAGCGGTTCGCCAGCACCATAAACAGCGCGGCCAGAATCACGTTACGTTTTGTCGGGTTGCCACTGGCCGCCCGGTCGAGCCACCGCCAGAAGCTCGGCGCGTGGGTTTCCAGCGTTTCCCCCTCTACCGGCGGGGTGAAATCCACGTCACACAGGGTGCGCAGCCAGTGTGATTTGCTGTGCGGGCTGAACAGACCGCTCTGGGTGTCGAGTACCCCGTTGCGAAAACCAATCAGACGGCGCGCCGGTGCCTCCTGCTGCGGAATAATCAGCTTCAGCGTCTCCACCACTGAGGTGATTCTCCCCGACGAGAACGGGGCGCGCAGGCGCTGGAAAAGCCCTGCTACGTCGCGTTCGAAATTGGACGGCTGAATGACTTTCCATATCCCTGCTTCATAACGGGACAGGAGCTGGCCGTTCGCATCCACCGCCAGCGCTTCGCCGTAATGCTCATGTACCCGCCAGGCCTTGTCGCTGGCGCTCATGGCGGTAAATTCCGCCTCGCTCATGGTATCAAACGGACTTTGCGCCGGTGGCCGGATGGCGTCATAAATCGCTTTCCGCGTGACCTCCTCGCCGTGCTGCATAAACGCATCATTCCAGTCGCCGAACACCGGCGGCAGGGCAACAACGCCCTCACAGGCGTCTGCGGCCACAGCGGCTTTACTCTGGCCGTCGCCGTTAAGGTCACGGTCGGCGGCGAGGACAATCTGACAGGCCGGGTGTTTCTGACGGGCCAGGCTCGCCAGAGAAAGGAGGTTCACGGACGACAGCGCCACCATGACGGTTTCGCCGGTCAGGTGATGCACGGTGAGCGCGGTCGCATAGCCCTCCGCTATCCACAGGCGTTTTCCCGCCTGTTTCTGTCCGTCGATGAGATGGCATGCCCCTTTCACCTGCCCGCCCTTCAGGGTGCGCTTGAGCCCCTCAGCATTAATAAGCTGGAGGTTAACCAGCGCGCCGGTTTCGTCATACAGCGGCACCACCACATCACCGGCGCGGTAGGCCACGCCGCCGGTTTTGTGAGACACGGTCAGCGTCAGACACTCCCGGGCGGGAAAGCCCTTGCGGGTCAGGTAGGCGTTGCCGGTGGCCGGGCGCGTTTTCTCCATCAGCCTGATGGCCAGCGCGGCCGCTGCTTTGCGGTCGGCCTCTGTTCCGGCCTCTGCGGCTGCTGCCACCTCCGGGGCCACCGGCGGCATATTGCCGGTGACGGCGTTCACCTTCCCGGCGGCCTCGGATGCCGATATGCCGAACACCTTCTCAACCAGTTTCAGGCCGTCACCGGCGCCGCACTGGTTACAGAACCATGTGCCACGCCCTTCTTTATCGTCAAAGCGGAACCGGTCCGCGCCGCCGCACACCGGGCAGGCCTGATGGCGGTTTTTTATCACTTTCATTCCCAGCGCCGGGAGAATGCGCGGCCAGTGGCCGCACGCCTGTTTTACGGTGTCCGTTACGTTCATTTTCATGGTGATTGTCTCCCTCAGTGCAGTACAGGCGATGTGATATGGCGGGCGCAGAGCTCATCCATCACGGCGAGCCCGAGGAAGGACAGAGACGGGGCGGCTTTCAGCGGCCCGGCCTCCATCAAATCTTCCAGTAATGCACAGGCAATCAGACGGCCTTTTTCCTCGCCGTGCTGACGCAGATAGAAGCCCTCCAGCTCGGCGGCGATGGCACTTTCCAGCGCGTCGAGGGTGAGGTGGGGATAGCGGTGCTGACGTTCGCACAGGGTCAGCCAGGCACAGGCGACAGCGCGGCGATACAGGGCAGCGCGCAATACGGGCGGTAATGGCGTTTTCATACGTTGCCCTCCCCGGTGAACCAGCGGTGGTTGCAGCGCTCGACCACGCCGTCGAGCTGGGCGGTCATCAGGTAAATCACGGAGGTGAGCTGTAACTGCTGAGTCGGGTCACGACGCAGGGAAGTACAGTCCTGCACCTGCATCAGCTCGCCGACGAACTGGCCGACGTTACGCAGGTGCTCCAGGCATTCAAGGTCTTTGACGGTGATAGCGGGCTGTTTCATGAGCGCACCTCCGCCACCGGCAGACGACCGGCAAACGAGAGGACGTAATCGCGGACGAGGGAAAGGCGTGCGGCGTGTTCATCCCCGGCGACGGCGCGGAGCATACAGATACGGGGCTGACGGTCTGCGCGACGAACGGCGGCAAACACAAAGACAAACTGCGGGTGTGACGGGGTGAGGATAGTAGCCATGATGGCAGCCTCCATTGAGTAGCGGTTATTGCCACCACCGGAGTTCCTACACTCATGGGTGGTGACCCGGACGGGGGTAGGAATACCGGCCTCAATGGGTACCGGCCAGCCCGAAGGCTGCCCCGCCCGGGCCACCATTATCTTGCCGGAACTGCGGTGCGTGCATAAACACCACAGCCCGAAAAATGGGTGTGCCTGAGCAACGACGTAAAAAAAGACGCATGGCGCGTCTGGTGTCGCCATTGAGTAACTCGGGTTCCTACGCCCGGCTGCCGATTTTGCGACAGCGATAAAACTATACCTGGAAACGGCGAAGGGAAGCAAGCCAGAAAAAGGGGCTTTTTGCGGAACGGGCATCATCATGCGTCATAGCCCCGGTTGCGTTCGGCGATACGGTCAGCCATCCACACGGTGATTTCCGACTGCGCCCACGCCACGTTTTTTCCGCCAAGGGAGATTTGTTTCGGGAAAGCCTCCCGGCTGATGAGATCGTAAATCGTGGAGCGGGACAGCCCGCACAGATGCATCACTTCAGGCAGGCGAATAAAGCGCTCCTGAACGGCATCAGAAACCGGCATCAGCGGCGCGGCAGGGGCAGAAGACGGGGAAGAAAAAGCGGTGTGCATCGGGCTACCTCATAAAGTCCATACAGTGCCGGTCGTGTCCGTCCGGCCTCGGGTAGCTCTCTATTTTGTGAATATTTTCTCTGAGGGCAACAAGTCATTTTGTGGTGTCTCACCACACAACAGGCTAATTTTTAATCAAAAAAAGGTGCTGGCCTATATTGGCCATTATTGACCGTTATTGGCCATTGTTGGCAAAGCGATTAATTACTAAATGGAATTTTAAATTAATTATTTATCCCAAATAATTCTAAGTATCTCAAAAACGGTCAGCGGTTAATAAATAGCCAGGGTGAACAGTGGTGAACAGACGGTGAACAGTCAACCCCTCAACTGTTCACCCTTTATATTACTGTATTACTTATATTTTTTCTTATGGTGAACAGTGGTGAATAGTTAATAGTAAAAAAACAAACGGTGAGTACGTTTTTCCTGAGACCTTTCTCTGGCAAGCCGTGTTTTGACGTCCTGTTTGTGCCAGCACTGCCACAACCGCAACAGGTCGTGTTGTTGTGTGTGCCCCGGCAGAATCACCTCATGTTGAAACCACGAGGAAACCTGCCATGACCGACACCACCTTTATCCCTGATTACCTGAAACCGGCGCTGGAGCGACTGGCCGCAGCCAGAGCGGCCCATCTTGAACAGGCCCGCCGGATGGAGGACACCCTGACGGCCATCACCCGCGCGGAGGAGCAGAAAGCAGAGCTGAAGCAGGACAACGGCAGCGATACCCGCACCTGGCGCGCCGCTTTCCGTGCCGGGGGCGCCATGCTGACCGATGAGCTGAAAAGCGGCCATATCGAGCGCGTGGCCCGTCGTGAGCTGGCTCAGGAATGTGACAACCTGACCGAAGTGCTGGCCTTTGAACGTGACCAGCTGAAAGTCGCCTGCAACAGCACCGCAAAGACATTCCGGCAGGCGCATCATGCTGTGCTGAGTAAATACGCTGAGGAAGAGCTTAACCGCGCGCTGAATGACACTCTCGGGCCACTGGTCCGGGCGATGGTGCTGAAAGCAGAGGTGATGGAAAATCCGCTCGCCAACACCACCGGCCATCAGGGCTACATCGAACCGGAGAAGGAGGTCATGCAGCAGGTGGTCACCTTCCTTACCGGGAAAGTGAGCGCCTTCTCCGTCACGCCAGCCGATGAGCCGGTGCTCTCCCTGACCGGCTTCCCGGCCGTCGCGCTTCCGCATATGGACCACGACGCCGCCAGCACGCCCGGCGAGCGTAAGGTCTGGCAGGAGAAAATGCGCCAGAGAGAGGCTGACCTGAAAGCGTGGGGGCTGCTGCCATGATGCACTGTCCGTTCTGCAAAAAGTCAGCGCATACCCGTACCTCCCGCTATCTGTCAGAGAACGTCAAACAGCGCTACCACCAGTGCACCAATATTGAGTGCTCGGCGACGTTCCGCACCACTGAAGCCATTGACGAGGTTATCCGTCCTCCGGCGGAGAAAACGCCGCCTGTCGCGGAGCCGGTCACACCTCCGGCCCCCCGTAAAGTGCAGGGCTGCTACAGCTCGCCATACCGCCATTAATCAGGGGAGAACTGACCATGACCGCCATTACGCTACAGCAGGCCTTTGAGGCCTGTCAGAATAACAAAACCGCCTGGCTGAACCGTAAAGCCGAACTGGCGGCCGCAGAGCAGGAATACCGCGAGCAGGTGCTGGCCGGGGATGAACGTATCCCGGCAGTCATGCAGGAACTGCGCGACATTATCGATGTTAAAAAATGGGAAATTAATCAGGCCGCCGGGCGCTATATCCGCTCTCATGAAGCGGTGCAGCGCATCAGTATCCGCAACCGGCTGAATGACTTTATGCAGGCACACGGTACTGAACTGGCGGCCACGCTCGCCCCGGAGCTGATGGGACTCAGCCAGCAGCCCGCACTCCTGACCGGCCATGCGCTCGACCGTTCGGCGCATTACCTGCGCGAAGCCCTGTCCGTGTGGCTGAGTACCGGTGAAGAAATTAATTATTCGGCAGAAGACAGCGATATTTTAACGGCCATCGGATTCAGGCCTGACGCGGCTTCGCGGGTGGATAATCAGGAAAAATACACCCCCGCACAGAGCCTGATTTATGCCCGCCGGCGCACGGAACTGGCCAGTAAGTAGCTCCGCAAAAAATCCCCGAAAATACCGCTATTTTTCCCGAATTAAGCCATGCATCCACAGGGTGCATGGTTTTGCATGCGTTTCCTCGCCTTGTTATTCCTGTCCGGCCCCTGTCCCGGCGCGGCCTGAGCCTGTCGATGCACCTGCATGAAAACCGCCCCACGAAGCGGGCAGGCGAGGCGGGGAAAACACTGCGCGCCAGCGGTAAAGTATTTATTTAATGATATTTAATTTGGCGGCCTGAGCGCGTCGCTGCGCTGTGCGGATTCGCGGGAGTGTCGGTGGGTGGCGCGTTGCTGTTCAGGGGCGTGCTGAGTTTCTGAGGCGGTCACGCGTGGAGACAGGAAAAGCCACCCTGAGCATGATTGAAAACTGCCATTTCGGCGTCCATTGTATCACTTCTAAAGCTGCTATTTCTCTGACATATTTGGGTATGCGGCAGCCTGAGCATCGCATTGCTCCTGCACGAAGCGTGCAGGCGAGGCGGGGAAAGCACTGCGCGCCTAAAGCCGTTTAAATTAATCTATTCAAGAATGTCGTCAAGACTCGCGCTTCCATTTGAATCATCTCTATGTGAAGGGCATCGAATACTTGGTTTGCATATGTTCGCTATGTTTAGAATCGCGCTGCCAAGCATAGTCATCAAGCTAACTTGATTTGGATATATTCATAAATCAGCATATCGCGCTACTTTTGTAGTAGTTACAGCGTGAAAATAGCGCCCAAACAAATAGAAATAGTGATCATAATTACAAATTGAAATAATACAAAACGCATTTAAATTATTGCTATTGTAAATCTCAATGTTTGATCATATCTTCAATATGACATTTATAATAGTTTATTTATTTCGATTTATCATTCATCAAACAAATTAAAACTCGAGAAATAAAATGGAAATACTAAACGTCAACTCTCAAGAATTTAAAAATATTTTGACCGCTTGTTTTTCTGGTGGCGGAATAATTCCTGTCATAGGTGCCGGATTTTCAAAAGGCAGCGAAGCTTTTAATGGGAAGGTCCCTGATGGCAATGCCTTAATACAAATGATGTTATACACATTAAAAAAAGCGGGGGTACTAGAACCGGAGAAGATAGAAAAAATAAAAAGCATGGGCTTTAAAGCCATATCAAGATATTACCTTAATGAAAAGTATGTACCCAGAAGTTACTTTGTTGAAGATATAAGAAATAATTTCACACAAGTGAATATATCTGGCGTCAGAAGAACATTTCTTAAACAAAACTGGAAATACATCTACACTTTAAATATTGACGATGGTATCGAGCGGGCTAATAGAAACATAACCAAGGTACTACCATACAAAGAGCTTGATAAAAAGGCTCAAGATATTAACTTGCTATATAAAATACATGGATGTGCCAACGAAGAAACTTTATACAAAGAGGAAAGCAGTTTAATTTTTTCGGAAAAGCAATACATTAGGAGCCTAACAAAGAATGATCATATTTTAACCGCTCTTAAAAATGACATTCTTGAGAGTAATCTCTTATACCTTGGATGCAGTTTGGATAGAGAACTGGATATCATGTATGCGGTATCAGGGGTAACGGAAGATAATTTAATAAACTCTAAACGAATCTATGTTACTAAAGACGATATCGACGAAGTTGAAATAGATACACTGGCAGAATATGGGATTAATGTCATTTGTAGACTTAATGACTATGATGATATTTATCATTTAGTAAATGAGTGTCTTGCACTAGCTGATAATAACAGCGGTGCTTCTCTCCAAAAATATCAGTCTGAAAGCATGCAGCTCATCCCCTCAGATAAAAACATGAATATTAAATTCATGTTACAAGGAGAAGGAGATGAGAATGGTAGCCAAAAATATTTTTCAATCCCTTCATATATAATAGAGCGTTCTCGGGAAAAAGATATTTCAAAAGGGATAGCTGAGAACACAGTTATTGTTATCAAGGGACGAAGATTTTCCGGTAAAACGCTACTATTAAAAAACCTATCTATAAAAATAAAAAACAAAAAAAGCTACTATTTCCCTTCCGTAACATCTTTAAATATAGATGATATAAAAAGGATGTGCTCATTAAAGAATTCAATTTACTTTATTGATAGTAATGTAATTACGTATCAAGAAGCCGCTGTGATTAGAACAGCTATCCCAGATTTGTTAAAAAACAACACCTCTTTTGTAATTGCATGTAATTCCACAGAAGTTGACATAGCTAATACATTTTCAACTTTTGATATCGAAAATAATTTCTTCGAACTACCTAATTTTCTCAATAACGTAGAGATGATCGCATTAAATCGCAATCTATCTTCATTAGGTATCGTTGAGTGGAGAGAAAAAACAAACATACTTGAAAGCACATTCAAAACAGCAAATATCTACCCACAGATCAAACAAAAAATTTATTTAAAAAAAGAATGCACACCAACTGATTTCAAGTGCTTAGTTTTACTAGCCATACTTGATAAAGTATATATCTCTTTGAGTAGACTTATAAATATCGGCAACAAAGAAGCACAGGACTTTGCTATTAAATACACACCAATCATTGAGTTAATGCCAACAAACGAATTAGAGGTGAATCATAAATCTCGATTTAAAATAGTTTCAAACTCAAGATCATGGTTGTTGGAAGAAATAAATCAGCAATTTATTACCTTAGGGTATGATTCTACAAAAGAGATTTTACTTGAAGTTATCAAAACATTATTAAATAACAAACAGCATGAAGACACAGGAAAAAAAATGATAATGTTTGACACTATAAATTTATTATTCTCACGAAAAAAAGGTGCCGGCAGATTAATAATAAAATTATATGAGGATTTACAACCTATCCTTAGCCATGAGCCAGACTATTGGTTACAAAGAGCAAAGGCCATGGGCAAAGTATTGAAAGGTGAACGTAATCTTCGAGAAGCAATTGATTTTGCGAAAAAAGCATATGAAGATGGTAAAAGGGATAAAACTATATTAAATGCGGAATTTACCTTAGCGAACCTACATGGCAAAATCTGTGAAAATACAAATTTCACAGATAAGGGCCTGATAAGTGATGCATTGTACTGGTATAACTCTGCAATCAGAAATAATGATTATAATCCCAAATATATCAATTCTATGCTTGAGAATACCCATGGAAAAAGAGGATATTTATATACCTTATGCAGAAATATAATAAGGTTAAATTTAAAGTTATCTAGTGAAGAAAAAATGATGTTTAACAGAATCATGCAATTCATAGCGGTTAGATAATATTTGCGAGGCCCTTAGGCCTCGCACTTTATCAACTATGTATATTTTTCTTTTGCAAATTCAAACGGTGTAATATAGCTGTTAGAGTTAGAACTTAAGTAGTCAGCCCACCACTGCACCATTAACCGTCGTTCTTCTAAATGCTGGGACGTATGAATATAAGCCGCACGCACATTATTACGCTCTGAATGGCTCAACTGCCGTTCTATCGCATCATCGCTCCATAAGCCTGATTCACCAAGCGCGCCGCGCGCCATAGTCCTAAATCCATGCCCACAAACTTCGGCTTTCGTGTCATAACCCATCGCGCGCAAGGCACTGTTAACCGTGTTCTCACTCATAACTTTCGCAGCATTGTGATCACCGGGGAAAAGCAGCGCTTTATCACCACTAATTTGCTTAAGCTGTTCCAATAACACCATAGCTTGTCGGCTAAGCGGAACAATGTGTTCCTCTTTCATCTTCATGCCACGATGAGAGTAACGCACGCCTTTAATTTCTTCCCGCTTTGCTGGTATGCGCCATATTGCTTTTTCAAAGTCGAACTCTTCCCACCGCGCAAAGCGTAACTCACTGGAACGAACAAAAGTGAGTAAAGAAAGTTCTACAGCAATCCGAGTCATCATTCGGCCACGGTATGCAGCAAGACGCGCAAGAAATTCAGGGAAGCGGCTGGAAGGTAACGCCGGATAGTGTCGTGCTTTGGTTGTCGATAGCGCACCGGCCATATCACTAGCAGGGTTTGAGTCGATGTAATCGTTCTGTACGGCATAGCGCATAATGGCCGTGACACGTTGTTGCAGGCGCTGGGCGACATCATGCTTGCCGCTGGCATCAACTTTCTTGATCGGAGCCAAGAGATGACTGGTTTTGAGCTGCCGAATGTCGGACGAGCCGATATGGGGGAAAATATAAAGCTCAAGATAACGGAGAACGCGCGATCGATGGTCTTCACTCCATCTCTTGTTACTGACATGCCATTCGCGGGCGATAGTTTCAAAAGTATATGCCCCAGCGTTTTCAGCCTGAGCTTCCTTCTGTTCAGCTTTTGGGTCAACCCCCTGCCCTAACAGCTTTTTAGCTTCATCACGTTTTGCTCTTGCCTGAGCAAGCGTTACAGTAGGCCACACACCAAATGCCAGGCGATCCTCTTTTTTGTCTGGGGGGCGTCTGTATTTCATGCGCCAGTATTTAGAACCCGTGGCTGAAACCTCAAGATACAACCCACCACCATCGGCCATTTTGTAGGTTTTGTCTTTGGGCTTTGCGGTCTCTACCTGCCTGGCGTTGAGCTTCATTTGGGGGCACATTTCTAATCGAAGTTAAGATGCCCCCAATTATGCCCCCAATGACATCCGGATTTCAACGGACAACCTCGGACGACTCAGGACGTAAAAATCGCTGATTGCATTGATTTTTAAGGGATAATTGGACTTTCTCGGATGGTCTTGGAAGTACTAATGGTGCCGAAGGCCGGACTCGAACCGGCACGTATTTCTACGGTTGATTTTGAATCAACTGCGTCTACCGATTTCGCCACTCCGGCACGGAAAGGATACGGAAAACGTTCTGGATTATACCTGTCATACGCTGCCATGCAAGCAACGTTGCATTCACCTGCCACCAAGTGATGAATTTTTCATCGGCTCAGTGTGTTAGCCTCTTCAGGGTACATTTTTCCCTCCTCTATAACCCCCCTTCCCCCCTCCTTCTGCCAGGCGTCCCCTCGCCCCATGCTCTACACTTCCTTCTTAACTACGCCAAACCCAAGGAAACTGTCATGAGCACTATTAAAAGTTACGCCGCCAAAGAAGCGGGCGCCGATCTGTCGCTGTGGGAGTACGATGCCGGCGACCTTAAGCCGGAAGATGTCGAAGTGCAGGTGGAGTACTGCGGGATCTGCCACTCCGACCTGTCGATGATCGACAACGAATGGGGCATGTCGAGCTATCCGCTGGTGGCCGGTCACGAGGTGATTGGCCGGGTGGCGGCGCTGGGCAGCGCGGCGCAGGATAAGGGGCTGAAGGTTGGCCAGAAGGTCGGCATTGGCTGGACGGCGCGCAGCTGCGGCCACTGCGACGCCTGTATCAGCGGCAACCACGTGAACTGTCTGGAAGGCTCGGTGCCCACCATCATCAACCGCGGCGGCTTCGCCGATAAGCTACGCGCCGACTGGCAATGGGTGATCCCGCTGCCGGAAAACGTCGATCTCGAATCCGCCGGGCCGATGCTCTGCGGCGGCATTACCGTCTTCAAACCGCTGCTGATGCATCACGTCACGGCGAACAGCCGCGTCGGCGTCATCGGCATTGGCGGCCTCGGCCATATCGCCATCAAGCTGCTGCACGCGATGGGCGCGGAAGTCACCGCCTTTAGCTCCAATCCGGCGAAAGAGCAGGAAGTGCTGGCAATGGGCGCCGATCGTGTGGTGAACAGCCGCGATCCCGAAGCCTTAAAGGCGCTGGCCGGCCAGTTCGACCTGATTATCAACACCGTCGCCGTCGACCTCGACTGGCAGCCGTACTTTGAAGCGCTGGCGTACGGCGGCAACTTCCACACCGTCGGCGCGGTAATGAAGCCGTTCCCGGTCCCCGCTTTTACCCTGATTGGCGGCGACCGCAGCATCTCAGGTTCGGCCACCGGCAACCCATCCGAGCTGCGCAAGCTGATGAAATTCGCCGGACGCAGCAAAGTCGCGCCGACCACCGAGCTGTTCCCCATGTCGCAGATCAACGAGGCGCTGAAGCACGTTCGCGAGGGCAAGGCCCGCTACCGCGTGGTGCTGAAAGCCGACTTCTGATCAACCCTCGTCATGCTTCAGGCCGCAGCCGCGCGGCCTGAACGCCACTGACCGGGATGATGCCGGGCGGCCCGTCTGCCCGGCGCTTGTTTCCCTGGTCATTAAACCGTCATCTCCCCGCCATACGTTTGCAGTCAATCCTTCTCACAATCCGGGCTTCTACAAACGCCTGAATGAGACGTCCGCCACCATGAGAAAAACCTGGCTCCCCTGGCTGATACTGTCGCCTTCCCTGCTGTTTTTATTACTGTTTACCTGGTTCCCGCTCGGGCGATCGGTCTATGATAGCCTGTTCGATACCCGCATGGTCAGCGACGGCGGCCAGTATGTCGGGCTGGAGAACTTTAGTCGTCTGTTCACCGACAGCGTCTTCTGGCAGTCGCTGGCGAATAACCTGCTTTATATCCTGCTGACGGTGGTACCGGGCGTGACCCTCGCCCTGCTGCTGGCGGTCGCCCTGACCGAGAATCACCGCGTCAACCGCTGGCTGCGCACCGCCTTCTTCTTCCCGATGATTATCCCGATGGTCAGCGCCGCCGCGCTGTGGCTGTTTATCTTTATGCCCGGCCTTGGCCTGCTCGACCACTATCTGGCGAAGCTGTTCGGACCGATGAACAACAACTGGCTGGGGCGCAGCAATAGCGCGCTGCTGGCGCTGGCGCTGATTGGCGTGTGGAAGTTCGCCGGTTACTACATGCTGTTTTTCCTCGCCGGGCTGCAAAGCATTCCGGCCTCCACGCGCGAAGCGGCGATCATGGAAGGCGCCACCCGCACGCAGGTGTTCTTTAAGGTCACGCTGCCGCTGCTGCGCCCGACCCTGAGCTTTGTGATAACCACGGCGCTGATCTACTCCATCACCCAGATCGACCACGTGGCGGTGATGACCCGCGGCGGGCCGGATAACGCCACAACCGTGCTGCTCTACTACATCCAGAACCTCGCCTGGGACACCCATGATTTAGGAAAAGCTTCCGCCGCCACCTTCCTGACGCTGGCCGGGCTGTTTGCCTTCTCGCTGATTAACCTCAAACTGCTGGAGAAAGGAGCGCACTATGAGCGCTGAAATCTCGCCGCTGGCGCTGCGATCGCACAGCGCATCGCGCCCACTCTGGCTGCGCCTGCGCCGCTCGCAGCCCTTTACGCTCACGGTATTAATGTGCTGCCTGGCGCTGCTGTGGATGAGTCCGTTTTTATGGATGCTGGCGACCTCGTTCAGCGCCACGACCTTCGGCGAGGATATGGCCTCGCTGCTGCCCCGTATGCCGCTGACGCTGGATAACTTCCGTGATGCCTGGGCCAGCGCCGACTGGCTGAGCCTCTACGCCAACACCCTTATCTTCACCTTCGGCACCTTCTTCGTGCAGCTGTTGACCATCACCACCGCCGGCTACGTCTTCGCCTGCCACGAGTTTCGCGGCAAGAAGACGCTGTTCCTGATGTTCCTCGTCCAGCTGATGATCATGCCGGTGGTGATGATGGTGCCGAACATGCTGACCCTGAAAACCTTCGGCCTGCTCAACACCCTCACCGGGGTAATGATGCCCTACTTCACCTCGGCGTTCGGCGTGTTCCTGATGCGTCAGGCGTTTCTGTCCATCCCCAAAGAGCTGGAAGAGGCGGCGCTGATGGAGGGCTGTCGCTGGTGGCAGGTGCTGTTCCGCGTGCTGCTGCCGATGTCCTGGCCGTCGGTGCTGGCCTTCGCCACCGTCAGCATTACCTACCACTGGAACGAGTATCTGTGGCCGCTGATGATGCTGAACGACCCGGACAAACAGGTGCTGACCGTGGGACTGGTCTCGTTCGCCATGGGCGCCGAATCCGGCGGCCAGTGGGGCATCATTGGCGCCGGCACGCTGATGGTCTGCCTGCCGCTGATGCTGGCCTTCATCCTCTTCCAGAAACAGTTCCTGCGAAGCTTCGGCTTCTCCGGGATCAAATAAGGAGCTCTTCATGCTGTTAGCGCAAATTTCCGATACCCATTTCCGCAGCCGCGGCCAGAAGCTGTACGGCTTTATTGACGTCAACGCCGCCAATGCCGACGTCGTCTCCCAGCTGAATGCCCTGCAGGAGCGTCCGGACGCGGTGGTGGTGAGCGGCGATATCGTCAACTGCGGCCGCCCGGAAGAGTATGAGGTCGCCCGCCAGATCCTCGGCAGCCTGAACTATCCGCTGTATCTCATTCCCGGCAACCACGACGATAAAGCGCTGTTTCTGGAATACCTGCATCCGCTGTGCCCGCAGCTCGGCCGCGACGCGCAAAACATGCACTACGCGGTAGACGATTTTGCCACTCGCCTGCTTTTTATCGACTCCAGCCGGGCGGGTACGTCGAAAGGCTGGCTGACCGAGGAAACCATCAAGTGGCTTGAGGCTCAACTGTTTGATGGCGGCGATAAACCGGCGACGGTGTTTATGCATCATCCGCCGCTGCCGCTGGGCAACGCGCAGATGGACCCTATCGCCTGCGAAAACGGCCATCGTCTGCTGGCGCTGATTGAACGTTTCCCGTCGCTGACGCGCATTTTCTGCGGCCATAACCACAGCCTGACCATGACCCAGTATCGCCAGGCCATCATCTCCACCATCCCGGGAACCGTCCACCAGGTGCCCTATTTTCATGAAGATACACGTCCGTATTACGACCTCTCTCCGGCGTCGTGCCTGATGCATCGCCAGGTCGACGAGCAGTGGGTGAGCTATCAGCATCCTCTGACCCACTACGCCGGACCGTGGATGTACGACGAAAATATCAGCTGCCCAACGGAAGATTGCTAAACGCCATGCTTAGTCTGCAAAACATCAGTAAACAGTTTGATGGTAAACATGCTCTCAGCGCCCTGTCGCTGGATATTCGCGAAGGGGAATTCGTGGTGCTGGTGGGCCCGTCCGGCTGCGGTAAAAGCACCCTGCTGCGCCTGCTCGCCGGGCTGGAGCCGGTCAGCGAGGGGGAGATCTGGCTGCACGATGAGAACATCACCGACATGTCGCCCAGAGAGCGTAATTTCGCGATGATCTTCCAGAACTATGCGCTGTTTCCGCACCTGTCGGTGCGCGACAACATCACCTTCGGCATGAAGGTACGCAAGGAAGAAAAAAGCGGTTGGCAGCCGCGGGTAGATAAAGTCGCGCAGATGCTGCAGCTGGAGACGCTGCTCGATCGCAAACCGGCGAAGCTCTCCGGCGGCCAGCGGCAGCGGGTGGCGATGGCGCGGGCGATTGTGCGCAATCCGCGCCTGTTCCTGATGGATGAGCCGCTCTCCAACCTCGACGCCCGCCTGCGTAGCGAAGTGCGCGACAGCATTATGGACCTCCACCAGCAGCTCAGAACCAGCACCGTCTACGTCACCCATGACCAGACGGAAGCGATGTCGATGGCCGACCGCATCGTGGTGATGAACGGCGGCCACGTACAGCAGGTCGGGCGACCGGAGTATCTGTACGCCAACCCGGCCAACCTGTTTGTCGCCGGATTTATCGGATCTCCGGCGATGAATCTGCTCTCACTGCCCTGCGCTGATGGTGAGGTATTACTGGGTGAGCTGCGCTATCCGCTGCCGCCGCGCTACCGTGATGAACCCCGGGTGTGGTTAGGCATTCGCCCGGAACATATCAGCGACCGCGTGGAAGAGAACCATCTGCGCTTGCCCGCCACCGTGCTGCAACGAGAACTGATGGGAGCCGATTATTTGCTCCACGTCAGCACCCCCATCGGCACCTTACGCTTTAGCCGTCGCCATCGCGGCGCGGTGCCGGAGAAAGGCGATTCACTGATCCTCGGCTTTTCACCTGCCGATGTGCATCTTTTTCATGCTGAGAAACAGCATAATTTACTGATGGAGACAGACCATGTTTAAACCTCTCACCGCTCTCGCGGTTGGGCTCAGCCTTGCCCTGAGCGGCGCGGCGCTGGCGAAAGAGAAGATCGACTTCATGTTTCCGGCGCCGGTGGACGGCAAGCTGACCATGGAGATGACCCGCGTCATTAAGCAATTCAACGAGTCGCAGCAGGATGTCGAAGTGCGCGGGATCTTTACCGGCAACTACGACACCACCAAGATCAAAGCCGAATCGGCGCAGAAGGCTGGGCAGCCGCCCGCGCTGGTGATTATGTCCGCCAACTTCACCACCGATCTGGCGCTGAAGGATGAGATCCTGCCGATGGACGAGCTGTTCCAGTATGGCGATCAAAAAGCCGGGGATTTCCTGGTGAAGGCGTTCTGGCCCGCAATGCATAAAAACGCCCAGGTGATGGGCACCACCTATGCGATCCCGTTCCATAACTCGACGCCGATCCTCTACTACAACAAAACGATGTTCGATCGGGCCGGGATCAAGCAGCCGCCGCAAACCTGGGCCGAGCTGCTGGCGGACGCCAGAAAGCTGACCGACGAAAGCAAAGGCCAGTGGGGGATCATGCTGCCGTCGACCAACGATGATTACGGCGGCTGGATCTTCTCGGCGCTGGTGCGCGCCAACGGCGGGAAATACTTTAACGAGGACTATCCCGGCGAAGTCTATTACAACACGCCAACCACCATCGGCGCCCTGCGCTTCTGGCAGAACCTGGTCTATAAAGACAAAGTCATGCCTTCCGGCGTGCTGAATTCGAAACAGATTGGCGCCAGCTTCTTCTCCGGCAAAGTTGGAATGGCGATGCTGAGCACCGGCGCACTGGGCTTTATGCGCGAGAACAGCAAAGATTTTGAGCTGGGCGTGGCGATGCTGCCGGCCAAAGAGCAGCGGGCGGTACCGATCGGCGGCGCCAGCCTGGTGAGCTTCAAGGGCATCAACGACGCCCAGAAAAAAGCGGCGTACCAGTTCCTGACATATCTGGTGAGCCCGCAGGTCAACGGCGCCTGGAGCCGCTTTACCGGCTACTTCTCCCCGCGTAAGGCCGCCTACGATACGCCGGAAATGAAGGCGTATCTGCAGCAGGATCCGCGCGCGGCTATCGCCCTCGAACAGCTGAAGTATGCCCATCCGTGGTACTCCACCTGGGAGACCGTTGCCGTGCGTAAAGCGATGGAAAACCAGCTGGCCGCGGTGGTCAACGATGCCAACGTTACCCCGGAAGCCGCGGTGCAGGCGGCGCAGAAGGAAGCCGATGCGCTGATGAAGCCCTACGTCGATAAGACCGCGCTGGCGGAAGTGAAGTAAAACTTTTCCCTCTCCCTGCACCTCTCCCAAAAGGAGAGGGAAACGCGTACAGCGTCGCTTATTCGCCACCAGGCAATGTCACGACAGAGGAAAAAAAGCAGGCCATACGACGTATGGCCTGAAAATAAAACAACGATTAGATTCCTGCCGTCTCGCGGATATATTTGCGCGCTTTTACGGCATATTCGAATGGGTTGGCCAGCGCCGGATCCTGCTCGGCCTCAACCACCATCCAGCCTTTATAGCCATGTTCGTCCAGCAGTTTAAACACCGGACGGAAATCAATGACGCCGTCTCCCGGCACGGTGAAGGTCCCCTTCTTCACGCCGTCAAGGAAGGAGAGCCCTTCGCGACGCACCTGCTCGATCACCGGCGGACGCACGTCTTTCAGGTGCACGTGATTAATACGCGGCAGATATTTTTTCAGAATCGCCAGCATCGGCTCTTCGCCGCCTTCGGAATACCAGGCGTGCCCGGTGTCGTAGAGCAGGAAGACTTTGTCATCCACCAGCGACATAAACTTGTCGATCTCTGCCGTCGTCTGGATACCGGTACCCATATGGTGGTGCAGACAGACCTGCATGCCCTTTTCCGCCGCCAGGCGACCGAGGGTGTTGTAGCCTTCCGCCACCCGCTGCCACTCTTCTTCGCTAAAGCACGGTTTCTCATTCTCCAGGATGGGCTTTTCCAGCCCCTGGATGCTGCCACTCTGCTCGGAACAGCCGATCACTTTTGCGCCCATAGCATGCAGGAAATTCATGTGGTTAACGAATTCATCAATGGTCTTTTCCCGCTGGCCGTTAGCAAAAAAGGTGCTGAACCAGGCGTTGCAAATATGAATGCCGCGGATATCCAGCATCGGCTTGAGAACCGCCGGATCGCGTGGATATTTGCTGCCGACTTCGCTGCCGGTAAAGCCCGCCAGCGCCATTTCGCTGACGATTTGCTGGAAAGTATTTTCGCTGCCCAGCTCCGGCATATCGTCGTTAGTCCAGCCAATCGGGGCGATAGCCAGTTTTACGTTATCTTTGTTCATAGTAGGGGCTCCTGCCGCTGCGCCTTACCGGCGCAGCAATTCACGTTCGATGAGTTCACGGGTTTCCACTGCCTGGTATTTTATTTTTTCCGGGTAACCGAACAGCGAGGTGGCCACAATAGGCTCACCGCCGACCTTGAAGGTCTGCTCGGCAAATTTCATATCGCGCAGAGTGCGGAACAGCGCGTCGAAATCAACATCCCCTTCCCCGACGCCCACGTGCTGGTGAACGACGGCATCTACGCCCGGCGGGTTAACGATATAGCGGCAATGTTTTGTATGGTTGCGGGTATCCGCGATCAGCACATGGGAGAGATCGCTCCCCGCGTAGCGCAGCATCTTCTCAACATCACCCACGCCTTTGTCATAGAAGAAGGTGTGCGGGACGCTGTAAACGTACTTAACGTTATCGCTGCGAAACGACTTCACAATATCGACGGTTTCGTTGTTCTCTTCGCAGAAGTCCCACGGATGTGCCTGAATTTCAACGCGGATGCCTTCGCGCTCAAAAATCGGCAGCAGCTCTTCCATGGAGCGATAGAACATCTCATCGCAAATCTCCGGCTGGTTAGGATCGCCGGAAAACTCGGTGTTGATCACCTGTACACCCATTTCAACCGCGATTTCGATCAGCCGTTTCCAGTTTTTCACTGCCGCCTGACGGCGCAGCTCATCCGGACCGGACCAGCGGTAGACGCAGATAAACGAAGAGAGCTCCACGCCGGTATCGCGCAGCGCCTGCTTGTACTCAGCCATAATTTCCCGGCTGGCCCGCGGGTGCTTGTAGAACGGGTTGATCTGCGGGTGCGGCGATTGCTCAATGTACTTGTAGCCCCACTCCGCCACCTGATGGACCATTCGGGTTACCCCGAGGTCTTTAATGACATCAACGTCAAAAGCAATTTTCATCGTCGTTACCTGTGCAAAGAAGTTCCGTCAGCAAAGCGGGATTAGCGTTTGTAGAATGCCGGGCATTCCGGCAGCGTCACCTCAACCGGCTCGCTGGTTTCCTGGGCTTTGATACAGGCGTCGGCAGCAACGGACGCCGCATAGCCATCCCACGCCGATGGGCCGTGCAGCTGGCCGGCCTGAACATCATTGATAAAGGCCTGCAGCTCAACGTCATACGCTTTGATAAAGCGATCCTTCCAGTCGGTCAGGATAGCGGTCGACAGATTAGCGGCTTTGCGCATCTGCACGGCCGACGGCTCAGGCAGGCGGGCAATCCCGGTTTCCCCTACCACTTCACACTGGATGTCGTAGCCGTACTGGCAGTTCACGAAGACTTCCACGTCGATCAGTGTGCCTTTTTTGGTTTCAAACGACACGATCTGCGGGTCTTTCAGGCGCGCGTGGGTGTGGGACGTGGAGCGCGGGAAGCGCACCTGCACGGAAACATAGTCGTCATTCAGCAGCCAGCGCAGCACATCCAGTTCGTGAATCAGGGTGTTAGTGATCGCCATGTTGGTGATGTAATCCTCGCCCACCGACTGGTTGCGGTGCGCGCAGCGCAGCATCAGCGGC
This sequence comes from Klebsiella sp. BDA134-6, assembly GCF_015601345.1. Classification (NCBI taxonomy): domain Bacteria; kingdom Pseudomonadati; phylum Pseudomonadota; class Gammaproteobacteria; order Enterobacterales; family Enterobacteriaceae; genus Klebsiella; species Klebsiella sp. BDA134-6. Next base: position 614,572 of record NZ_CP064784.1, on the reverse strand, counting down.
GCGCCGATGTCGCCGTCATCGATCACTTTTTTCAGCGCCAGATAGCCTTCGTCGTAAGGGCGCATAAATCCAACCTGCACCAGGCGGCGACCAGCTTTCATTTCCGCATCAACGATGCGGCGGCAGCCTTCCGCGCTCATCGCCAGCGGCTTCTCGCAGAACACCGGCTTCCCGGCGGCGATAGCGGCCAGGGTGTACTCTTCGTGGGTGGGGTCCCATGAGGTGACCAGAATGGCATCGACATCGCTGGCTTTAATCACGTCATGACCGTCGGCATAAACTTCGGCATGCACGCCCGGCAGCGCTACCGCGGCGCGGGCGTTCTCTTCGTTGATGTCCGAAACCGCAACGACCGTGGCTCCCTGCAGTACCTGAGTGCAACGACGGATATGCTCTTTACCGATAGCGCCGGCACCGATGACACCTAATTTGAGTGACATAGTTGGTTTTCTCCCGAGATTTGTAGGGTTCAGGGTTTATGTTCTGTTTAGTAATCCCGCGCCTGAGCGCGTTTTTCATTGATCATTTGCGCCACCTTGCGGATCCGCTCGGAGAGCGCAGACTGCGCGACGCCGACGTTCCACCAGCTGCCGTATTTGTGCACCATGGTTTTCGGCAGCACTTTAATGTCTATTAGGGTACTGACGGTTTCGCGGCGCGCGGCGTCCAGCGCGTGGCGCAGTTCTTCTAGCGTCGTGACGCGCCAGGTTTTGCAGCCATAGCCGGCAGCGACGGTGGCGAAATCTACCGGCACCAGTCCGCCCTGCAGCTGGCCCGATTCGGCGCAGCGGAAGCGGAACTCGGTGCCGAAGCTGTCCATACCGTGCTCCATCTGCAGGTTGTTAATGCAACCGTTGGCCATGTTGTCGAGCAGCACGATGTTGATCTTCGCGCGCTCCTGCAGGGAGGTGACCAGCTCGGAGTGCAGCATCATGAACGAGCCGTCGCCGACCAGCGAATAGACCTCGCTTTGCGGTTGGGCTAACTTCACGCCCAGCGCGGCGCTGACTTCATACCCCATGCAGGAGTAGCCGTATTCCACGTGATAGGTGTTGGTGGCCCGGTTGCGCCAGACGCGCTGCAGGTCTCCCGGCAGGCTACCCGCCGCCGCCACAATTACCGCATCCGCCGGCAGCGTTTCGTTGAGTACGCCGAGAACGCTGCTTTGCGTCAGGGTGGAGTCGGTTATCTGGCGAAATTCGCGATACACCGATTCCCGATCCAGGTGGTCGTCTATTTCCGGGACGAAAGCGGTTTCCTGCCACACCGCCTGGTAAACGCGCTGGGTCTCTTTCAGCTGGCGGCTCTGTACGCTTTCAATCTGCTCTCCCCAGCCAGCCTGCCAGGATTCGCCGGACAGGGCGCCGTCCAGAGCGGTGAGGGCTTCGCGAGCATCCGCCAGCATCGGGATGCCATCCAGCTTCCAGGCGTCGAAGTTGCTGACGTTGATATTGAGGAAGCGCACGTCCGGGTGCTGGAAAATCCATTTTGATGAGGTGGTGAAATCGCTGAAACGCGTGCCAAGACCGATGACTAAGTCCGCCTCTTTCGCCAGCAGGTTCGCCGCCAGGCAGCCGGTTTCGCCGACGCCGCCTACGTTATAAGGATGCGAAGAGACAACGCTGCCTTTACCCGCCTGGGTTTCGGCAAACGGCACGCCGTAGCGCTCGGCAAAACGGGTCAACGCCTCGCCTGCGCCGGAGTATTTCACCCCGCCGCCGCAAACGATCAGCGGCTTACGGCTGGCTTTAATCGCCGCCACGGCATCCGCCAGCTGCGCGGCGCTGGCCGGACGGCGATCAAGGCGGTGTACCCGGCGGGTAAAGAAGGATTCCGGATAATCCCAGGCTTCACCCTGGACATCCTGCGGCAGACAGAGCGTGACCGCACCGGTTTCCGCCGGGTCAGTCAACACGCGCATGGCGTTGATGCAGGCGCTCATCAGCTGTTCCGGACGGGTGATGCGATCCCAATATTTACTCACCGCGCGAAACGCGTCGTTAGTGGTAATGCTGAGATCGTGGCTCTGTTCGATTTGCTGCAGCACCGGATCAGGCTGGCGGGTCGCAAACACATCGCCCGGCAGCAGCAGCAGCGGGATGCGGTTGGCGGTCGCGGTCGCGGCGGCGGTAATCATATTCGCTGCGCCGGGGCCAATGGAGGAAGTACAGGCAATAATCTGACGACGCAAAGACTGTCTGGCAAAACCGGTGGCGACATGCGCCATCCCTTGCTCGTTACGCCCCTGATAGACCCGCATTTCACCGCTATCTTGTTCAAGGGCCTGGCCCATTCCCAGCACGTTGCCGTGGCCAAAGATAGCAAAGATGCCTTTGACGAACTTATGCTCTTCGCCATCGACTTCCAGGTACTGGTTATCCAGGAACTTCACCAGCGCCTGCGCCATTGTCAGTCTCAGTTTGCCCATGTTGCCCAATCCTTATTGTCAGTATTTGCGTGTGGGTTAGCGTTTTGCCCTGCGCAGCGATACAAGCGATGAGTCAGGGAAACCGTTAACGCCACTGGAATACTTCTGGATTATAGGCAAACATTTTTTTCATTAAATAGAAATACAGAAGAAATATTTCATTTTGCGAGAGGGATCAAACTCTCTATGCATTTCACCCGTTTCATTCGCATCCTGTATACGGGATAACGCGCAAATTACGCGGCCCACCTCTTAATATCCCCTTAAAAATCATAGGTAAAGACCACATCCAAACGGGCTCCAGTTCAACTTTCAGCCGCAGCCCAGGATCCGAGGCAGAATGAGGCTCAGCGCGGCATAGTGGTATATCCCTCACATTTTTGGTTTTTTAATTTCGATCTAGTTTGCAAATGAAATATTTATTTCTCAAACTAAGGGTAACCAATAACCCTCAGGCTGTTTTCGGAGACGCTGTCGGCATTCCGACTCTTCCGTACAGCAGAAATGCAAAAGGAAACCCTAGCTATGAATGCAGCAGTAAAGCGACTCGACGTCATCTGTATTGGCCGGGTGGCAGTCGATCTCTATGCCCAGCAGATTGGCGCGAGGCTGGAAGATGTCGCCAGTTTTTCTAAATACCTGGGTGGCTCTTCCGGCAACGTCGCCTTCGGCACCGCCATTCAGGGATTAAAATCGGCAATGCTCGCTCGCGTGGGCGATGAGCATAATGGCCGTTTTCTACGCGAAACTCTGAGCCGCGCCGGCGTCGATACCGAATATCTGATCACCGATAAGCAGCGCCTGACAGCGTTAGTGATGCTGGGGATTAAAGATCAGGAGACGTTTCCGCTGATTTTTTACCGCGATAACTGCGCCGATATGGCCCTTTCGCCAGAAGATATTAAGGAAGAGTACATCGCCTCTTCCCGGGCACTGGCGGTAACCGGCACCCATCTTTCGCACGCCAACACGCGCGAAGCGGTGCTGAAGGCGCTGGAGTACGCCCGCCGCCACGGACTGCGTACCGCGCTGGATATCGACTATCGTCCGGTGCTTTGGGGGTTAACGTCTTTAGGCGACGGTGAAACGCGTTTCATTGAATCCGGCCAGGTAACCAGCCAGCTGCAGGAAGTCCTGCATCTGTTCGATTTGGTGGTGGGGACTGAAGAGGAGTTTCATATTGCCGGCGGCAGCACCGATACCCTGACCGCGCTGAAAAACGTGCGTAACGCCACAAAAGCGACGCTGGTTTGCAAGCGCGGTCCGATGGGCTGCGTGGTGCTGGAAGGCGCCATTCCCGACAGCTGGGATAGCGTGCCGCTGCAGCAGGGCGTACGTGTAGACGTGCTTAACGTCCTGGGCGCGGGCGATGCCTTTATGTCCGGCCTGTTGCGCGGCTGGCTTAACGATGAAGGCTGGGAGCAGGCCTGTCGCTACGCTAACGCCTGCGGCGCGCTGGTGGTTTCACGCCACGGCTGCGCGCCCGCGATGCCGACCAAAGCCGAGCTTGACGACTATCTGTCGCGGGCAGAATCGGTGCCGCGTCCGGATATCGACGCTCGCCTCAACCATCTCCATCGCGTCACCAGCCGCCGCCAGGCGTGGCCGGAGCTGTGCATTTTCGCCTTTGACCACCGTAAGCAGCTGGCAGACCTGGCGCTGGAAACCGGGCGTGATGAATCCTGTATTCCGCAGCTGAAGCTGCTGCTGCTGGCTGCCGCGGAAGCCGCTGCAGATGAAGCCGGTCTTGACGGTCGCAGCGGCATCCTCGCCGATGGCACCTACGGCCAGCGTTCGCTCAATGCCATCACCGGCAAGGGTTGGTGGATTGGTCGGCCGATTGAAATGCCGAGCTCACGCCCGCTGCGCCTGGAACATGGCAACATCGGTTCCCAGCTGATCGACTGGCCGCTGGAACACGTGGTGAAATGCCTGGTCTTCTATCATCCGGCCGATCCCGCCGAGCTGCGCGCCGAACAGGATGCGCTGCTGCTGGAGGTCTGGCAGGCGTGCAACAAGTCCGGGCATGAACTGCTGCTGGAAATCATCCTGCCGGAAAACGGCCCGGATAAAGATGAACGCCACTACCACGACATGCTGGAGCATTTCTATCAGCTGGGCATCCAGCCGGACTGGTGGAAGCTGCCGCCGCTGTCGAGCGCGGAATGGGAAAGGATCGGCAAACTGATCGCGCGCGAAGATAGCTGGTGCCGCGGGATCTTAATCCTCGGCCTCGACGCTCCTTCGGACCGACTGCGCGCCGGTTTTGCTGAAGCGGCGAAGCATCCGATGATCAAAGGTTTTGCCGTCGGGCGCACCATTTTTGGCCAACCTTCACGGCGCTGGATGCAGGGAGAGCTCAGCGACGAGGCGCTGATTAACGAAGTGAAACGCAACTACCTCACGCTCATCGGCTACTGGCGAGAAGCCCGCGGCTGATTCAGCCCAGGCCCGCATCCTCTTCAGAAGATGCGGGCTTTTTTCTGGATCTTCGTGAAATGAATCGCGTATTTCATCGTAGTAAATGAAAAATTCGCTTCATTTGATACACTGGAAATTATATTCCTTTCATTTTCTCAGAGCGCAATCTATGGCCAATAATCCGACCCAACTTACCATCTTGCAGGATGAAATCAGGCGTCGCTACGACACGTTAAGCAAACGCCTGAAACAGGTAGCCCGCTATATTCTCGATAACAGCAATAGCGTGGCTTTCGACACCGTGGCCTCTATCGCGCAACAAGCTGACGTCCCCCCTTCCACGCTGATCCGCTTCGCTAACGCCTTTGGTTTTAGCGGCTTCAACGAAATGAAGCAGATGTTCAAGCAGCACCTGATGGAAGAGACGGCTAACTATACCGAGCGCGCGCGTCTGTTCCGCCAGACCACCACGGATGACGCAACCCCGCCGGAAACGCCGACCGAAATCCTGAATATGTTCACCATGGTCAATACCCAGGCGCTGCAGCAGCTGGCGATGCAGACCTCTGGCGACGATCTGCAGCGCGCGGTCGCGCTGCTGGCGGAAGCGGAGAATATCTACGTTATCGGCCTGCGCCGCTCCTTTAGCGTCGCCTCCTATCTGACCTACGCCCTGCGCCATCTGGACCGTAAAGCGTTCCTGATTGACGGTCTGGGCGGCATGTTTACCGAGCAGCTCAGCCTGGTCGGGCCGAAAGATGTCGTGGTGGCGGTGAGCTTCTCTCCGTATGCGCGGGAAGTGGTTGAACTGGTGGAGCTCGGCGCGCAGCGTAAAGCACGGCAGATAGCGATTACCGACAGCCAGGTCAGCCCGCTCGCGGCCTTCAGCGACGTCTGCTTCGTGGTGCGCGAGGCGCAGGTTGATGGTTTCCGTTCACAGGTGGCCTCGCTGTGCCTGGCCCAGACTCTGGCGGTCTCGCTGGCGCTGAACAGCAGCAAGGATGCAGAGACGAAGCAGCTGGCTTAAATTTTTCATGCCTCCCGGATGGCGACGTAAACGTCTTATCCGGGCTACTTGTCCGCAGACAACGTTAAACCCGTAACCCGGCTAAGCGCAGCGCGAGCCGGGGGTGCAGTTGGCTTAAGCTTTTCATTATTCCCGGATTGCGGCGTAAACGTCTTATCCGGGCTACTTGTCCGCAGACGACGGTAAACCCGTAGCCCGGCTCAGCGCAGCGCGAGCCGGGGGTGCAGCTGGCTTAAGCTTTTCATTATTCCCGGATAGCGACGTAAACGTCTTATCCGGGCTACTTGTCCGCAGACGACGGTAAACCCGTAGCCCGGCTCAGCGCAGCGCGAGCCGGGGATGTGGTAGGATTGCGACGACGATCTTATTCGGGTTACAGGATCAAAAAGGCCGGCTAGCAACGCTAACCGGCCTTTTTATCCTCAAGCGACGTTAATCGTGGCGAGGATAATCAGGGCTATTGATCCACGCGTGATCCTCTTCCCAGGTAAACATCCATTTGCGATCCGGGCCGGCCATCACGTTCAGATAGTAACTGTCATATCCGGCAATCGCCGCCACCGGATGGTAGCCGCGCGGCACCATGACCACATCGTGGTTGTAGGGAGCCATGCAGGCATCGAGGCTGCGGTCATCGGTGTAGACGCGCTGGAAGGCAAAACCCTGCGGCGGATCGAAACGGTGATAGTAGGTCTCTTCCAGCTGGGTTTCCTGACCCGGCAGCGCCGTATCGTGCTTATGCGACGGCCATGAGCTGGTCGCCCCTTCCTCGGTGTAAACCTCCACCACCAGCAGGCAGTCCGCCTGCACGTTGTCCGGAAGAATATTGTGCACCAGGCGCTGGTTGCGCCCCTTACCGCGATGCTCTACGCCAACGTCCTGCGGGGAGATGACCCGTGCAGGGAAGGTTCCTTTACCCGGCGCGCTGCATACGGCCAGCTCGAGGTCTGAATCCGCCGTCACTTCGACTTTATCCTGCGGCGGCACATAGACTGACCAGGGCGGCGTACGCTCAAATGGCGACATACGCTGGCCAAGGTTGGGGAAATCCGCCCGAGTGGTTTTTACCGAAGCCAGCCCGGCGACCAGCACCAGGCACAGTTCGCGATCGCCGCTTTCCAGGGTGACGGTTTGCCCTTTCTTTAACATCCAGACGTCAAAACCAATGTACTTCCACCCCGCGCTCTGCGGGGTGATGTGCTGAATCTGCCCTTCTTTTTTTGCTTTAGCCAGTAAAGACATGGCGCTCTCCTTCGCCGATTAGCCTAACGTCGGCATACTGAATTCAGATACGGTTTGCTGACCCTGCGGCCAGCGGACGGTGGCGGTTTTCATACGCGTATAGAAGCGCACACCATCCGGGCCATGCACGTTCAGGGCGCCGAATACGGAGCGTTTCCAGCCGCCAAAGCTATGGAAGGCCATGGGAACGGGTACCGGTACGTTGACCCCAACCATTCCGGCCTGGACATCATGTACAAATTCACGCGCGGTGTGGCCGTTGCTGGTAAAGACGGCGCTACCGTTGCCGAACTCATGGCTGTTCACCAGCTCCAGCGCGCTGTGGTAATCCGCCACGCGGACAATACCCAGCACCGGGCCAAAAATCTCTTCGCGCCAGATAGTCATCTCCGGCGTAACGTTGTCGAACAGCGTTCCACCGACGTAGTACCCCTCTTCAAACCCGGGAACCTGCGGCTTACGGCCGTCAACCACCAGCGTCGCCCCCTCGCTGATCCCTTTATCAATATATCCCAGCACTTTTTTCTGATGGGTATCGGAAACGACCGGCCCCATTTCGTTCTCTTCTTTTCCGCGCATACAGCCCGGCCCAACCTTCAGGGATTCCACCAGTGGCTTCAGGCGCGCAATCAGTTTATCCGCCGTTTCATCGCCGACGGCGACCACTACCGGCAGCGCCATGCAGCGCTCGCCCGCCGAGCCGAACGCGCCGCCCATAATGGCGTTCACGGTGGCATCCAGATCGGCATCCGGCATCACAATCGCGTGGTTTTTCGCCGCGCCAAACGCCTGTACTCGCTTGCCATAAGCGCTGGCGGTTTTATAAATATGCTCCGCCACGCCGGACGAACCCACAAAGCTTACCGCCGCGATACGCGGGTCCCGGTAGAGCTGCTCAGCGTCTTCATTGCTGCAGTGCACCACGTTAAAGACGCCATCCGGCAGCCCCGCTTCTTTCAGCAATTCCGCCAGACGCACCGCGGCGGTCGGCGCCAGCGCTGGTGGCTTCAGGACAAAGCTGTTGCCGCAGGCCAGCGCTAGCGGGAACATCCACATCGGTACCATCGCCGGGAAGTTGAACGGTGTAATGCCCGCCACCACGCCCAGCGGCTGCATCAGAGAATAGCTGTCAACGCCGGTACCGACATCCGATGAGAACTCCCCTTTGATCAGATGCGGAATGCCGCAGGCAAACTCGACGACTTCCATGCCGCGCGTCAGCTCACCCATCGCGTCGGAAAACACTTTACCGTGCTCGCTGACGATAATCCCCGCCAGCTCTTCAGCGTGCTGTTCCAGTAACATTTTAAAATTGAACATCACGCGCGCGCGGCGCAGCGGCGTGGTGCGCGACCAGCTCTCAAAAGCATCACGCGCCACCTGAATGGCGTCAGAGACTTCCTGCGCGGTCGATAACGTGACTTCGCGGACCACTTTGCCCGTCGCGGGGTCGAATACCGGCATTGTGTTGTTGCTGCCGCTGGTAACGGTTTTCCCGCCAATAAAGTTTCCTGTGATAGTCATGCTCTCGCCTCATCTGTATGGGGTATCGGGGGCCAACGCAGTACGGCCCATTGCTGGATCTGCTGTGCTATAACCGTAGTAAAATGAAATTAATATTTCAATATTGATAGCTAATGAAATTCAATTTTGGTGACGATGGTCGCAATTTATTGTAAGGAAACGCCGCCTTGCGCGCTAAAGCCCGACAAAAAGAGATTAGACGTAGCGCCTTCTGGAACCGGCAGCAATGAAAGCACAACAGAAAAATATTTTGCGAGTCGGCTCAAAAAATCGCCATTTCATACATTGCTAATTTTGGAATAAATGTTTTGACTATGAGGCATTCGAACGAATTCGATCCCTACGTTTCTGGAGAGTCAAAATGGCTATTGCATCGCAACGTTTCTGCATCAACCGCAAGATCGCCCCGTCATTCAGCATTGAGGCCTTTTTCCGGCTGGTGAACAGCCTCGGGCTGAACAAAGTCGAGCTACGTAACGACCTCCCCAGCGGAAAAGTAACCGACGACCTGAGCCACCAGCAGGTTCGCGAGCTGGCTGACCGCTACCATATTGAGATCCTCACGATCAACGCGGTCTACCCTTTCAACTGCCGCACCGCAGAGGTTCGTAGCCTGACGGAGTCATTGTTAAAAGAAGCCAAAGCCGTTGGCGCCAAATCGCTGGTGCTGTGCCCGCTGAACGATGGTACCGAGGTTCCGGCGAGCGAAACCCTTAACGCCCTGCGTGACCTGGCGCCGTTATTCGCCTTCTACGGCATTCAGGGACTGGTGGAACCGCTCGGTTTCCCGCAGAGCTCGCTGCGCTCCTCGGCGCAGGCGCAAACGCTGATCCACGACGCGCGGGTGCCGTTTAAGCTGCTGATCGATACCTTCCATCATCATCTTTATCCGCAGGCGGAGCAGGAGTTTAACCAGGTGGATATCGGCGAAATCGGTCTGGTCCATCTTTCCGGCGTAGAGGATACCCGCCCACGCGAAGCCCTTACCGACAATGAGCGCATCATGCTGAGCGCAAAAGACCAGCTGCACAGCTGCGAGCAGGTCAAAAACCTGGAGGCGCGCGGTTATCAGGGCGTGTATGCGTTCGAGCCCTTCGCGCCGGAGCTGGCAAACTGGAGCGAAGACGATATCCGCCGCGAAATTGAGCAGAGCATCGCGTTAATTCAGCGCCACTGCGCCTGAAGCGAATAAGCGAAGGCGCACGTGATTTCCCTGCTTTTGTCATCAAGTTGCCTATACTCGCAGCAGGATAAATGGAGAAATCGATCATGAGCGCACCTCTGCTAATTGCCCGCACGCTGGATAAACAGCTGCATTTACTGCCCGCTATGGCCAACCGCCACGGCTTAATTACCGGCGCCACGGGGACCGGTAAAACCGTCACCCTGCAAAAGCTGGCGGAGTCGTTCTCGGAGATCGGCGTTCCGGTATTTATGGCCGATGTGAAAGGCGACCTCACCGGTATCGCCGAGTCGGGCCAAAGTTCGGAAAAGCTGCAGGCGCGGCTGGAGAAAATTGGCGCAACGGATTGGCAGCCGCACGCCAATCCGGTGGTGCTATGGGATATTTTCGGCGAAAAAGGCCACCCGGTGCGCGCCACGGTTTCCGATCTCGGGCCCCTGCTGCTGGCTCGCCTGCTCAACCTCAATGAGGTTCAGTCCGGGGTGCTGAATATCATTTTCCGTATCGCCGACGATCGCGGGCTGCTGCTGCTCGACTTTAAAGACCTGCGCGCCATTACCCAATACATTGGCGACAACGCCAAAGCGTTTCAGAACCAGTACGGCAATATCAGCAGCGCCTCCGTAGGGGCGATTCAGCGCGGGTTACTCACCCTTGAGCAGCAGGGGGCGGAGCACTTTTTCGGCGAACCTATGCTCGATATTCAGGACTGGATGCGCGTCGACGCTGAGGGTAAAGGGGTGATTAATATCCTGAGCGCCGAGAAGCTCTACCAGATGCCGAAGCTGTACGCCGCCAGCCTGCTATGGATGCTCTCCGAGCTTTACGAACGGCTGCCGGAAGCCGGCGACCAGGAGAAGCCAAAGCTGGTCTTTTTCTTTGATGAAGCGCATCTGCTGTTTAACGATGCGCCGCAGGTGCTGCTGGATAAAATCGAGCAGGTCATTCGTCTGATTCGTTCTAAAGCCGTCGGGGTCTATTTTGTTTCACAAAACCCGTCGGACATTCCCGATGCGGTTCTCGGCCAACTGGGTAATCGCGTGCAGCACGCCCTGCGCGCCTTCACGCCGAAAGACCAAAAAGCGGTAAAAACTGCCGCGCAGACCATGCGCGCGAATCCGGCGTTCAGTACCGAACAGGCGATTCAGGAGCTGGGCACCGGCGAAGCGCTGATCTCCTTTCTTGATGAGAAAGGCAGCCCTTCGATAGTGGAACGCGCAATGGTTATCGCCCCCTGCTCGCGTATGGGGCCGGTCACCGATGACGAACGCAACGGGCTACTTAACCACTCGCCGCTGTACGGAAAATATGAAGAAGAGATCGACCGTGAATCGGCCTTTGAAATGCTGCAACAGGGCGTTCAGAGCACAACGGAGCAGCAGCAGTCACCGCCCGCAAAAGGCCAGCAAAGCGGCGATGACGACGGCCTGCTGGGCGGATTAAAAGACATTCTGTTCGGCACCACCGGCCCGCGCGGCGGCAAACGCGACGGTATCGTACAAACGGCAGCCAGGAGCGCGGTGCGTCAGGTCACCAATCAGATAGTCAGGGGAATGCTGGGAAGCTTGCTTGGCGGGCGGAAACGCTAAAAAAACGCCCCCTTTCTGAATTCAGGAAGGGGGCGCGTGACGTCAGGATTTACGCATCATCAGCCAGAGGCTCAGCAAGAAGAAGCTGGCGCTCGGCAACAGCGCGCCGATAATCGGCGGGATGCCGTACACCAGGGTGAGCGGGCCGAAAATCTGGTCCAGCACGTAGAAGATGAAGCCGAAGCTGATCCCGGTCACCACTCTGACGCCCATCGGCACGCTACGTAGCGGGCCAAAGATAAACGACAGCGCCATCAGCATCATCACCGCCACCGACAGCGGCTGGAAGATCTTGCTCCACATATTGAGCTGATAGCGGCCCGGATCCTGACCGCTGGACTTCAAATAGGTAACATAGTTGTGCAGGCCGCTGATAGACAGCGCGTCGGGGTCCAGCGCCACCACGCCGAGCTTGTCCGGCGTCAGGTTGGTCTTCCAGGTCCCGCTGACCGTCTGCGTTCCGGTGACCTGTTTCGGGTCAGTCAGGTTGGATTCATCCACCTGCGACAGCCGCCAGAGCTTATTCTCGGTGTCAAACTTTGCCGAAGCGGCATAGCGAACGGACTGCAGGCGGCGCTGGTCGTTAAAGGCGTAGATGCTCACTCCGCCCAGCTCATCGCTGCCTTTTACCCGCTCGATATACACAAAGTTATGGCCGTCTTTCGCCCACAGCCCCTGCTGCGTTGAAAGCAGCGATCCGCCGTACATCTGCTGAGCACGATAGTTACGCGCCATCTGCTCGCCCTGCGGGGCAACCCACTCGCCCATCGCCATGGTCAGCAGCACCAGCGGAATCGCGGTTTTCATCACCGACAGCGCCACCTGCAGACGGGTAAAGCCGGAAGCCTGCATCACCACCAGTTCGCTGCGCTGCGCCAGCATCCCCAGCCCCAGCAGCGCGCCGAGCAGCGCCGCCATCGGGAAGAAGATTTGGATATCTTTCGGCACGCTGAGAATCGTGTAGATTCCTGCCCCCAGCGCATCATAGTTGCCCTGCCCGGCCTTTTTCAGCTGGTCGACAAACTTGATAATGCCCGAGAGGGAAACCAGCATGAACAGGGTCATCATGATGGTATTGAAAATCGTCTTACCGATATAACGGTCAAGTACCCCAAACGCCTGCATCACGCCGCTCCTTTGTTAAAACGGGCACGGAAGCGGCGCATCGGCACCGTATCCCACAGGTTCAACAGCACGGCCAACGCGAAATAGAGCAGGTTTACCGCCCACATCCAGATCATCGGATCCATTTTGCCTTTACCGCCGCTCGATTTAATCGACGTTTGCAGCAGGAAGAACACCAGATAGAGCAGCATCGCCGGCAGCATCGACAGCACGCGGCCCTGGCGCGGGTTTACCACGCTAAGCGGCACCACCATCAGCGCCATGATGAATACCGTCGCGACCAGCGTGAAGCGCCAGTGCAGCTCCGCCCGGGCGCGATCGGTATCGGTACGCCACAGGGTACGCATATCCATCTGCTCGGTATCGTTCGGATCGGATGCCACCGCCTGATGGCCGACTATCGCCTGATAGTTTTTGAAGTCAGTAATGCGGAAGTCGCGCAGCATCGCGGTGCCTTCAAAGCGGGTGCCCTGATTCATGGTCACCACCTGCGAGCCGTCTTTACGCAGCGAGAGCTCGCCGGTATCCGCGACAACCACCGACGGGCGTGCGTTGCCTCGCGGCCGCAGCTGAGCAAGGAAAACATCGCTGAAGCGGTTGCCGTTGACGTTCTCAATAAACAGCACCGCGCTGCCATCGCTGGCCTGCTGGAACTGGCCCTGAGCCAGCGCCGCCATGCCGGGGTTCGCTTTCGCTTCCGCCAGCACTTCATCCTGGTGACGAGAAGACCAGGGCCCGGCCCACATCACGTTGACCGCCGCGACGATGCCCGTAAAGAGCGCCAGGATCATGGCGGCTTTCACCAGCACTGCCTTGCTCAGGCCGCAGGCGTGCATCACCGTGATTTCGCTTTCGGTATACAGTTTACCCAGCGTCATCAGCAGCCCGAGGAATAAACTCAGGGGCAGAATAAGCTGCGCCATTTCAGGTACGCCCAGCCCTAGCAGCGAGAGCACCAGATTTGTCGGGATATCGCCATCAACAGCGGCGCCGAGGATCCTGACCAGTTTCTGACAAAAGAAAATGAGCAGCAGGATGAATAGGATCGCCAACTGGCTTTTCAGCGTCTCACGAACCAGATATCTTATGATTATCACTATAAATACGCCCGTAAAAACCCGTTTTATTGCAGGAAAATTGCTTGTTTCATGGCTTAAACGTCATTTATTCTCTTTGGTCGTCGAAAACATCGCTAAGATTAAATGACTCGCTGGTTCTGCGTATCAGGATCTTTTCTGACGAACCAAGGCCGTAATAACGTTAAGATTAACACGAAGTCACCACAACAGCGGACATGAGTTACGAAAGCTTTCAATTTCTATACTCTATGGATTTCGAGTTGCAGGCAGGCGGCAAGACTGTGAAGCCCCGGAGCTTACATCAGGTAAGTGACAGGGGTGAGCAGGCGCAGCCAACGCATCTGCAACTTGAAAGACGACGAGTATATCTGTAGCCACCACTGTTGTCTTTAAGATTCAGGAGCATAGTGCATGGAGTTCAGTGTAAAAAGCGGTAGCCCGGAGAAGCAGCGGAGCGCCTGTATCGTGGTCGGCGTCTTTGAACCACGGCGCCTCTCCCCCATCGCCGAACAGCTTGATAAAATTAGCGACGGTTATATCAGCGCCCTGCTGCGTCGCGGCGAGCTGGAAGGCAAACCTGGCCAGACTTTATTGCTGCACCATGTGCCGAATATTCTGTCGGAGCGCATTCTGCTTATTGGCTGTGGTAAAGAGCGCGAGCTGGATGAACGTCAGTACAAGCAGGTCATTCAGAAAACTATCAATACGCTGAATGATACCGGTTCAATGGAGGCCGTCTGCTTCCTGACCGAGCTGCACGTCAAAGGCCGCAATAACTACTGGAAAGTGCGTCAGGCGGTCGAGACCGCTAAAGAAACGCTGTACAGCTTTGACCAGTTGAAAACCAACAAAAGCGAGCCGCGCCGCCCGCTGCGTAAAATGGTTTTCAACGTCCCGACCCGTCGCGAGCTGACCAGCGGCGAACGCGCCATTCAGCACGGTCTGGCGATTGCTGCCGGCATCAAAGCGGCGAAAGATCTCGGCAATATGCCGCCAAACATCTGTAATGCCGCCTATCTGGCCTCTCAGGCGCGCCAGCTGGCCGATACCTACAGCAAGAACGTCATTACCCGCGTTATCGGCGAACAGCAGATGAAAGAGCTGGGAATGAACTCTTATCTGGCGGTCGGCAACGGTTCGCAGAACGAATCGCTGATGTCGGTTATCGAATACAAAGGCAACCCGGCGGAGGATGCGCGTCCTATCGTGCTGGTCGGTAAAGGCCTGACCTTTGACTCCGGCGGCATCTCCATCAAGCCTGCCGAAGGCATGGACGAGATGAAATACGATATGTGCGGCGCGGCGGCAGTGTACGGCGTGATGCGCATGGTGGCAGAACTTCAGCTGCCACTGAACGTTGTCGGCGTGCTTGCTGGATGTGAAAACATGCCGGGTGGTCGCGCCTACCGCCCAGGCGACGTGTTGACCACGATGTCCGGGCAAACGGTTGAAGTGCTGAACACCGATGCCGAAGGGCGCCTGGTGCTGTGCGATGTGCTGACCTACGTCGAGCGCTTCGAGCCGGAGACGGTAATCGACGTGGCGACGCTGACCGGCGCCTGCGTGATAGCGCTGGGCCATCACATCACCGGCCTGATGTCGAACCACAATCCGCTGGCCCACGAGCTGATCGGCGCCTCCGAACTGGCAGGCGATCGCGCATGGCGTCTGCCGCTTGCCGACGAGTTCCAGGAACAGCTGGAATCTAACTTCGCCGATATGGCGAACATCGGCGGCCGTCCCGGCGGAGCGATTACCGCGGGCTGCTTCCTGGCGCGCTTTACCCGTAAGTACAACTGGGCGCACCTGGATATCGCCGGTACCGCGTGGCGTTCCGGTAAAGCCAAAGGCGCGACCGGTCGTCCGGTGGCGATGCTGTCGCAGTTCCTGCTCAACCGCGCTGGGTTTACCGGCGAAGAGTGATGCAACGTGCCGGGTGGACCCGGCCTACTAACGACAGTACACCGTAGGCCGGGTCCGCCCGGCTTAAGCATTTAAAGTCATCACAAGAAGCCCCATATATGAAAAACGCAACGTTCTACCTTCTGGACAACGACACGCAACAAGACGGTCTGAGCGCCGTTGAACAACTGGTGTGTGACATTGCCGCAGAACGTTGGCGCAGCGGCAAGCGAGTGCTCATCGCCTGCGAAGATGAGCAACAGGCCATTCGTCTGGACGAGGCGCTGTGGGCACGGCCAGCGGAAAGTTTTGTTCCGCATAATCTGGCGGGAGAAGGTCCGCGCGGCGGCGCGCCGGTGGAGATCGCCTGGCCGCAAAAACGCAACAGCAGCCCGCGGGATATTCTGATTAGCCTGCGGCTAAATTTTGCAGATTTTGCCACCGCTTTCACAGAAGTGATAGACTTCGTCCCTTATGAAGATTCTTTGAAACAACTGGCGCGCGAACGCTATAAAGCGTACCGCATGGCTGGTTTCAACCTGAACACGGCAACCTGGAAATAATGGAAAAGACATACAACCCCCAAGATATCGAACAGCCGCTTTACGAGCACTGGGAAAAGCAGGGCTATTTCAAGCCTAACGGCGATGAAAGCAAAGAGTCCTTCTGCATCATGATCCCGCCGCCGAACGTCACCGGCAGTTTGCATATGGGTCATGCCTTCCAGCAAACCATCATGGATACCATGATTCGCTACCAGCGCATGCAGGGTAAAAACACTCTGTGGCAGGCCGGTACCGACCACGCGGGTATCGCTACCCAGATGGTGGTTGAGCGTAAGATTGCCGCCGAAGAAGGTAAAACCCGCCACGACTACGGTCGCGACGCCTTTATCGATAAAATCTGGCAGTGGAAAGCGGAGTCCGGCGGCACCATTACCCGCCAGATGCGCCGCCTGGGCAACTCCGTGGACTGGGAGCGCGAGCGCTTCACCATGGACGAAGGCCTGTCCAACGCCGTCAAAGAAGTCTTTGTCCGCCTGTACAAAGAAGATCTGATCTACCGCGGCAAGCGCCTGGTCAACTGGGACCCGAAACTGCGCACCGCTATCTCCGATCTGGAAGTGGAAAACCGCGAGTCTAAAGGCTCGATGTGGCATATCCGCTATCCTCTGGCCGACGGCGCGAAAACCGCTGACGGTAAAGATTATCTGGTCGTCGCCACCACCCGTCCGGAGACCGTGCTGGGCGATACCGGCGTGGCCGTTAACCCGGAAGATCCGCGCTATAAAGACCTTATCGGCAAATTCGTGATCCTGCCGCTGGTTGACCGCCGCATTCCGATTGTAGGCGACGAACACGCCGATATGGAAAAAGGCACCGGCTGCGTGAAGATCACCCCGGCGCACGATTTTAACGACTATGAAGTGGGCAAGCGTCATGCCCTGCCGATGATCAATATCCTGACCTTTGACGGCGACATCCGCGAAACCGCGGAAGTTTATGACACCAAAGGCAACGAGTCTGACGTTTACTCAAACGCTATCCCGGCGGAGTTCCAGAAGCTGGAGCGCTTTGCCGCGCGTAAAGCGGTAGTTGCCGCTATCGACGCGCTGGGCCTGCTGGAAGAGATTAAACCGCACGACCTGACCGTTCCGTACGGCGACCGCGGCGGCGTGGTGATCGAACCGATGCTGACCGACC
Organism: Klebsiella sp. BDA134-6; assembly: GCF_015601345.1. Lineage (NCBI taxonomy): Bacteria > Pseudomonadati > Pseudomonadota > Gammaproteobacteria > Enterobacterales > Enterobacteriaceae > Klebsiella > Klebsiella sp. BDA134-6. Next base: position 597,349 of record NZ_CP064784.1, on the reverse strand, counting down.
AGTGGTACGTCCGCGCCGACGTGCTGGCTAAACCCGCTGTTGAAGCGGTTGAGAACGGCGACATCCAGTTCGTGCCGAAGCAGTACGAAAACATGTACTTCTCCTGGATGCGCGACATTCAGGACTGGTGTATCTCCCGCCAGCTGTGGTGGGGTCACCGCATCCCGGCATGGTACGACAACGACGGCAACGTCTACGTTGGCCGCACCGAAGACGAAGTGCGTCAGGAAAATAACCTGGGCGCCGGCGTAGCGCTGCGCCAGGACGAAGACGTTCTCGATACCTGGTTCTCCTCCGCGCTGTGGACCTTCTCCACCCTCGGCTGGCCGGAAAACACCGATGCCCTGCGCCAGTTCCATCCGACCAGCGTGATGGTTTCCGGCTTCGACATCATCTTCTTCTGGATTGCGCGCATGATCATGATGACCATGCACTTCATCAAAGATGAAAACGGCAAGCCGCAGGTGCCGTTTAAAACCGTCTATATGACCGGCCTGATCCGCGATGACGAAGGCCAGAAGATGTCCAAATCGAAGGGCAACGTTATCGACCCGCTGGATATGGTCGACGGCATTTCCCTGCCGGAGCTGCTGGAAAAACGCACCGGTAACATGATGCAGCCGCAGCTGGCGGAAAAAATCGCCAAACGCACCGAGAAACAGTTCCCGAACGGCATTGAGCCGCACGGTACCGACGCCCTGCGCTTTACCCTGGCGGCGTTGGCCTCGACCGGCCGCGATATCAACTGGGATATGAAGCGTCTGGAAGGTTATCGTAACTTCTGCAACAAGCTGTGGAACGCCAGCCGCTTTGTGCTGATGAACACCGAAGATCAGGATTGCGGCTTTAACGGCGGTGAAATGACCCTGTCGCTGGCGGACCGCTGGATCCTGGCGGAATTCAACCAGACCGTCAAAGCCTACCGCGAGGCGCTGGACGGCTTCCGCTTCGATATCGCCGCGGGCATTCTGTATGAGTTCACCTGGAACCAGTTCTGCGACTGGTATCTGGAGCTGACCAAGCCGGTGATGACCGGCGGTTCCGAGTCTGAGCTGCGCGGCACCCGCCACACGCTGGTGACCGTTCTGGAAGGTCTGCTGCGCCTGGCGCACCCGATTATCCCGTTCATCACCGAGACCATCTGGCAGCGCGTGAAGGTGATTTGCGGTATTACTGCCGATACCATCATGCTGCAGCCGTTCCCGCAGTACGATGCGTCTCAGGTTGACGAAGCGGCGCTGGCCGATACCGAATGGCTGAAGCAGGCGATCGTCGCCGTGCGTAACATCCGTGCGGAAATGAACATCGCCCCAGGTAAGCCGCTGGAGCTGCTGCTGCGCGGTTGCAGCGAAGCCGCGATGCGTCGCGTGAACGACAACCGTAGCTTCCTGCTGAACCTGGCGCGTCTGGAAAGCATCACCGTGCTGCCCGCCGATGATAAAGGTCCGGTTTCCGTGACCAAAATTATCGACGGCGCCGAGCTGCTGATCCCGATGGCCGGCCTCATCAATAAAGAAGATGAACTGGCGCGCCTCGCGAAAGAGGTGACAAAAATCGAAGGTGAGATTGGCCGCATCGAGAGCAAACTATCCAACGAAGGCTTTGTGGCACGCGCGCCGGAAGCGGTGATCGCCAAAGAGCGTGAGAAGCTGGAAGGTTACGCGGAAGCGAAAGCGAAGCTGATTGAGCAGCAGGCGGTTATCGCCGCGCTGTAATTCACTCGCCCCTTATCCCATCCGGGTAAGGGGCGTTTTCTGTGAAAGATCCTCGCTTGCACTCTCCCCTCCCGCAGTGTTATTAACAACATCATCCGTCATCATTTTGCAACGAGTCTTCACATGAATACGAGCGCAACCCTACCGCTAACCCTGCGCCGCATCACGGCTAATGATAATCAGGCGATAGCCAACGTTATCCGCCAGGTTTCCGCCGAATATGGCCTGACCGCCGATAAAGGCTATACGGTCGCCGATCCGAATCTGGATCAGCTCTATGAGCTTTATAGCCAACCGGGTTCCGCCTATTGGGTCGTTGAGCAGAATGGTGAAGTGGTCGGCGGCGGCGGCGTGGCGCCGCTCTCCTGCAGCGAGCCCGATATCTGCGAACTACAAAAAATGTATTTTATGACCTCCGCGCGCGGTCGGGGACTGGCGAAAAAGCTGGCGCTGATGGCCATGGATTACGCCCGTGAACAGGGTTTCAAACGCTGCTATCTCGAAACCACCGCCTTCCTTAAAGAAGCGGTCGGTTTATATGAGCATCTCGGCTTCGAGCATATCGACGGGCCGCTGGGCTGCACCGGCCACGTTGACTGCGAGGTCACGATGCTGAAAGTGCTGTAGCGCCCGCAAAACGACGACGTTAATTAATCGAAAAAATGCATGGTTTTCATGCAAAAAGAGCGTTATTCACCGCACGTTTTCGCTAATACACTCTTCGAGCATTGGATCTTTTCGCCTGCTACTGCGGCAGGCTTTGCTCAGGATAGAACATCATGAAAAAACTCCCCCTCCTGCTCACCGGCGGCCTGATGCTTGCCGGCATGGCTTCCTGCGTTAACGCCGGCGAACTTGCTGGCAATACCGAAGGCGCTCAGGTCATTCGCGTGGAAAAAAACCGGGGCCGTATCGATGCGCTCAACGATATCGTTTATAGCCAGGTAAAAAGCACCGTCGCCGTTCGTCAGCTGCATATGTCTTTACTGGTACCGCGTAACGGCGATCTGAAACCGGCAATCATCTATTTCCCCGGCGGCGGTTTCACCAGCGCGGCCTGGAATAAGTTTATCGAGATGCGTATGGCGCTGGCGACGGCGGGATTCGTCGTCGCGGCGGCGGAATACCGTACGGTTCCCGACACCTTCCCGGCCCCGGTTATCGATGGTAAAGCTGCCGTTCGCTATCTCCGCGAACATGCCGCGGAATACGGTATAGACCCGTCGCGTATTGGCGTGCTGGGGGATTCCGCAGGCGGCTATATGGCGCAGATGCTGGCGCTCACCAACGGCGACAAAACGTTCGATCGTGGCGATAACCTGGCGCAATCCTCGGACGTGCAGGCCGCCGCCACGCTGTACGGTATTTCAAACCTGTTGAATATCGGCGAAGGTTTTCCGCAGGCGATTCAAAAGGTACACCAGTCGCCGGCGGTCACTGAAGCGCTGCTGGTACACGGTAGCGCTTTTCGCGACTGGCCGGGAGCGACCATTGACAGCGATCCGCAAAAAGCCCTGGCGGCCAGCCCGATGGGCCATATCAGCGGTAAAAAGCCGCCGTTTTTAATTATGCACGGCAGCGCCGATACCCTGGTTGCACCGGTACAAAGTCAACAGCTCTATCGCGCGCTGAAGAAGGAGGGCAACCCGGCTGATTACGTGTTGCTGGCGGGTGCGGAGCACGGCGATGACAGCTGGTATCAGAAGCCGGTTATTGAACGGGTAGTGAACTGGTTTAAAGCGACCCTCGGCGCGCCAAAAGCCGCCGCGACAGCAGAGAAAGACAAAAACGCCAATCTGTAATAGATCGTCAGGCCGCTGCGACGAAGCGGCGGCCTGGCACTCAGACCGGCACGCCGCTGTGAAAACGAAACTCCGCTTCAGGCGCGTTAATTAACGCCGCTTCCGCCTCGCCAAGCTGGCGCACGCGTTCGCTGATATTTTCCGCGGAAATCCTCTGCGCTAAGTCCAGATAGTCCTGATAGTGGCGCGCTTCGGAACGCAGCAGCGACAGATAAAACTTCTGCAGATCGTCATCCAGCCATGGCGCCAGCGCGGCAAAACGCTCGCAGGAACGGGCTTCAATGTAGGCGCCGCAAATCAGTTTATCGATCAGCATCACCGGTTCGTGAGAACGCACTTCCCGGCGCAGCCCGCGGGCATAGTTGCTGGCGGTGATTTTGACGTACGGGATTTCGCGGGAAAGCATGATTTCCCTCACCTGCCAGAAGTGATGCAGCTCCTCTTTGATCAGCAAAATCATGCTGTCGAGCAGCTGACGTCCCCAGGGATCGTCGGTCTGCGGCATGGCGCTTTTGTTTATCTGCTTATGTAGCGCGACGAAATCCGGCTCCGGGCCCCAGCGGTAGGTGAAGTCCTCGTAGGGCTTCAGGCAGGCCAGCAGCTCATCGGCGCCTTCTTTATCCGCAACGTATCGACGCACCAGCAGCATGGCGTTTTGCGCCGCTTTCAGCTCGCACACCATATGGTCGGTCAATAGCAGTGGAAGATTTTCCGGTTTACGGGCTTCATCAATCCACGCCTGAGGAGTTGGGCAATGCAGAAAGCTTAAAATCGGGGCGAGTATTTGCGGGTAATCCATTGAAATTCCTTGCTATACGGCGGCATAACACACCGCCGTATACCTCTGCTACCTAGTGGCGAACGCCGTCGTCGTCTTCATCAACGAGATCTTCGTCGTCGTCACCTTCTTCGTCTTCCCCGTTAGGATCTTCGTAGTAGGTGCCCCAGCCGTCGTATTCAACGTCGTATTTTTCCGCCAGCGTCATCAGCTGCTCAACCTGGGCATCGATCAGCTCGGCATTCAGCGCGGATTCGCTGAGGATATCGCAGCAAATCACGGTATCGCCCTCTTCCACTTCCAGCTCTTCTGGCTCAGTCACTTCATAGCCCAGCTTGAAAGCTTCTACCGCCACTTTCTCCAGCGTTTCGAAATCATCGGCGGAGAGATGGTGCTCAATGGTGTACAGCGCGTCAGGATCGCTGCCGTCTTCGAGCAACTCTTCAATAATCAGACGCGTTTCTTCACGCTGTTCTTCCAGTAATTCCGGGTTGGCCATGGCTCGTTCCTCATAATGTGTCGCAGATGCTTCTATTGTCACATACCGCCGTGATTGCCTCCACCTTCTAAGAGAAAGATTTATGACACGGGGTTGCAAATGAATATTCATACATATAAAGTGAATTTTAATTCAACAAATGGTCTAAGCCATGTGAGGGAACCATGTCCGCGTTATATCAGAAGCATTTTTTAAAGTTACTTGATTTTACTCCTGCAGAAATTACCGCCCTGCTTGAACTGGCGGCCAGGCTCAAAGCTGATAAGAAAAACAATATCGAAATTCAGCATCTCACCGGCAAAAACATCGCGCTCATCTTCGAAAAAGACTCTACTCGTACCCGATGCTCTTTCGAAGTTGCCGCATTTGACCAGGGCGCTCGCGTCACCTATCTCGGACCAAGCGGCAGCCAGATTGGCCACAAAGAGTCGATTAAAGACACCGCCCGCGTGCTGGGACGCATGTACGACGGTATTCAATATCGCGGTCATGGCCAGGAAGTGGTGGAAACCCTTGCCGAATATGCCGGCGTTCCGGTATGGAACGGCCTGACCAATGAATTCCACCCTACCCAGCTGCTAGCGGACCTTCTGACCATGCAGGAGCACCTGCCGGGCAAAGCCTTTAGCCAGATGACCCTGGTCTACGCCGGCGACGCGCGGAATAATATGGGCAACTCCATGCTCGAAGCCGCCGCGCTGACCGGCCTGGATCTGCGCCTGGTCGCGCCAACGGCCTGCTGGCCGGAAGAGAAGCTGGTCGAGCAGTGCCGGGCGCTGGCGCAGAAAAACGGCGGCAATATTACGCTGACCGAAGATATCGCCGCGGGCGTGAAGGACGCGGACTTTATCTATACCGACGTCTGGGTATCAATGGGCGAAGCTAAAGAGAAGTGGGCGGAGCGTATCGCGCTGCTGCGCGGGTATCAAGTGAATAGCGAGATGATGGCGCTGACCGGCAATCCGCAGGTGAAATTCCTCCACTGCCTGCCCGCGTTCCACGACGACCAGACCACGCTCGGCAAACAGATGGCGGCGGAGTACGGCCTGCACGGCGGTATGGAAGTCACCGACGAGGTATTTGAATCCGCGGCGAGCGTCGTTTTCGACCAGGCGGAAAACCGCATGCATACTATCAAAGCGGTGATGGTGGCGACGCTTTCCCACTGAAATCAAAAACTAAACGTGTAACGCTCGGCGACAATATACTGTTCTCCATAGTGAATAGGCTGATGCTGGCTATCCAGAATCAGCGTTTTCATCAGGAATAACGGTTCGCCGGGCGGTTGCTGCAGCAGCGGTGCGTTGTCAGAATGCGCGCGCACCATCTCTACCGTCGTTTCACCCGCATAGGTAGGCACGATCGCGTATTTATCACTCAATAGCTGATAAAGCGACCCGCTGAGATCTTCCTGCTGTAAAAATCCTAATCGTTTCAGAGAGTAGTAATTATTCTCTAACATTAACGGCGCATCGCCAGCGATCCTGAGGCGTTGGATATAAAGCACGGAATCATCCCTCTCAAGCTCAAGAAGCTGACGCGCATTACGATAGTCCGGCAGAATCTCACGACGAGTCACTACGCTGTGGGTTGGTAGATGGTTAGCATCGCATGCGGCAGTAAAGCTAAGCAGGTGCACAACTTTACGCTCAATTTTAGGCAGACAGACAAAAGTCCCCTTCCCCTGCTTTTTCACCAAATAGCCTTCGGCTACCAGCTCTTTCACTGCGTTGCGCACCGTAATGCGGCTGATATTGTAAAGTTCGCTGAGCTCAATCTCGGTGGGGATTTTCTCTCCTTCAGCGAGTTTCCCGGACGAGATATCGCTGAGGATTTTATCTTTAAGCTGCCTGTATAACGGTACGGAAGTATTCTGTTGCAGTCCGAAATTCGACATAAAAGAGGTACCAGCACGGCCATTAATGCGAAGCAGGATTATAATCGAAGCGCGCCCATCAAACTACGACGGCGCGCATATCCCTTAGACCCAGGCCGAAATCGCAGCAAACACGGCGCTGACTATCCACAGCACCGGAAACAGCGGCGCAATCGCCTTTAACCACTGACCAAATCCAATACGCGCAATAGACAGCCCGGCCAGCAATACACCACCGGTAGGAGAAACCAGGTTCGTCAGGCCATTGCCAAATTGATAAGCCATTACCATCGCCTCTTTATTGATACCCACTAAATCGCCTAATGGCGCCAGCACGGGCATCGTGAGCGCAGCCTCGCCCGAAGAGGAAGGGACAAAAAAGGTGATGACGTTATGCCCTAATAGCATCAAAGTGGTGAATGCGTACTGCGGCAACCCTTCCAGCATTTCCGACAAGCCAAAGAGCAGCGTGTCGATAATTCGTCCGTTCTCTGCCACCACCAAAATACCGCGCGCGAGTCCTATCACTACGGCGGCGTAAACAAACTCTTTACACCCTTCGACAAAGCTGTCGGCCATCCCGCTAATACCCATGCGCCCGACGATCCCAGAAAACAGCCCCAGAGCCAGGAACACAGAGCCGATCTCAACCATGTACCAGCCACGCGTGATTAACCCCCATGAAATGATGGCCAGCGCCAGCACAAAAGCGATGATAATCACTCGATCGGCGATGGAAAAATGGACCGACGTATCCTGTATCGACAAAAACTGCTCACGGTTGCGGCAATCATTCTCATATACCGGCGACTTTTGTGGAGTGCGTTTAACACGATGTGCGTACCACATGGTGTAAGTAATCGCCAGTAATGTGAAGACCAGCCATGCGATGGCACGCAGCCAAAGCTGCGGATTTCCCTGAATACCCGCTACGCCCTGGGCAATGAGTACAGAGAACGGATTGGTCATTGCGCCAACATAGCCAATCTGGGTTCCCAGAAAAAGAATCAGGATCGCGGTCATTGAGTCATAACCCAGCGCGAACATGAGGGATATAAAGATCGCATAAAGAGGGATCACCTCCTCGCTCATACCAAAAGTTGCGCCCCCCAGGCTAAACAAAGTCATTGCGATAGGGATAACCAGAATCCCTTTACCAGCCAGACGTTCAGCCAGCGCCACCAGCCCCCGCTCAATAGCGCCAGTACGTAAAATAACGCCAAAAGCACCACCAACAATGAGTACAAACGCCACTACGTCGGCGGCCTTGATAATTCCCTCCATCGGCGCGGCCAGTACGGCGGCAATACCCTGACGTAAATCGCCCTCGCTGCTGACTTTTTCCAGCAGATGATAAGACCCTGGGATCACTAATGTTTTCGTTTCACCGCCGGGTAAAGTCACTGAGTGATAATCAAAACTGCCGCTGGGAATACACCATGTCAGCAGCGCTACTAATATAATAATGAAGAAAATCAGAGCGTAGCAGTGTGGCATCGCCCACTTTATTTTTGCAATACGCATAATCCGCCTCGGTAAGATGTTTATATAATGTTCGCCGTCATTCGGCATTTTTAGAGTCACAGAAGGTCATGGGTAATACGGCCATCCACCAGGGTCAGTACAACGGTGGAGGTCCGTAACTCATCATTCGGGCAGCTCAACAAATTACGGTCAAAAACCGCGATATCCGCACGTTTTCCCGGCTCAAGGCTACCGGTCATATCTTCCATGCCGTGATGTCGAGCACTATTCAGCGTCCAGGCCGTTAAGAGCTGCTGTCGTGTCATTCCGCGTTCGCGGTACCAGCCATTCACGGGTGAACCATCAGGGAACTGACGACAGCAGGCGGCATACATCGCGTCAGGAACAGAAGGAATAAACAGGGGCAGATCGGTACCAATAGTGACCGTCACACCAGCCCCGAATAGTGCGGCATAATCGTAGAATTGCGCTTCGCGCTCTTCTCCATAGCGTTCGCGCATATAGGCTTCGGCTTCGCAGGGGTTAAGGAGCAGAATTTGTGCATAAACTTCGGCAAAGAGGCCGAGCTCAGCCATTCTGGGAATATCGTTTGGATGCGGGCATTCCAGATCGCTCAGAGAATGTCTAACCACACTCTGCGGGTGACGCTGACGGCATTCGGCAAAAATATCTATACAGCGGCGAATTGCGGCATCGCCCTCCGCATTCATACAGCAGTTGAATCCACGAGCATCAGCCAGCAAAACCTGCTGGCGCAGGGCATCATAATCAACGGGCCTTTCATTGTTCGTGCCGGGACGATCGGCATAGGGGTAAATCATATCGCCGGTATGATCGGCAATAACGCCATCGACCATAAATTTAAAACCATGAAACCGCAGCCATGGCGAATGAAAGCGGCGTCGGGCCTGTTCACCGAAAGCAAGATCGACAGGCGCAGATACGGGCTGAGAAACAATGCTCACCCTCAGCGACAGCGCATCCTCTTTTTCCAGTTCATCCCAGGCATTCATCAACCGCGGCGCATCGTTGAAACAAACGTCTTTTATCGCCGTGATTCCCTGCCCGGCAAGTCGGGTCATAAATGCCCGCATTTCTTTTTTTAACTGTGCGGTATCAGCCAGCATCTCATTCAATAATGCGATTCTCGCCTCCGCGCTGCACTCTTCAGCGGTAAAGCCATAAAGCTCCACGGCGGCACGGTTCATCCAGCAATAGCTTTTGTCATCGTTAATAGCAACAACCGGCCTCTGCGGGAAAGCGTCATCCAATAAGCTGGCATCAGGCACCGCTCCCCAACGGGCAACAGACCAGCCCCAGCCATAGAGGCTTTTCCCCTCAGGGAGAAGATTCACTGCAGCCTGTAGTAGTTCAAGGGCATGATTACTGTCGCGGGCGCCATGGAGATCGACGCCACGCCGCATGCTCATATAGCCGGTAAAAAACGTGTGATTATCGCAAAATCCCGGACAAATCAGGCGATCGCCAAGTTCGATAAAGCGAGTACTTTCACCTCTCCAGGGTTGAATATCTTCCCCATTTGCTATCATCGCCGCGATAGCGCCATTTTTAATGACGACATATCCGCTAAATAGCTCATTTCTGGCAGCAGTAAAAATAGCATCAGAACGTAAAATCAAATCAGCAGCTTCACTATGCATAATTCTTTCCTCACGGAAAAAGCGCACGAATCCCCGTTTCCGCCCGGCAAGCGGACGGAAATCAGTATGGAAAAATGAGAGAAGGCGTTATAGGTTAGTAGTGAGTCCCGTAGCCAAACGCCCCTTCTTTCAGGCAAATTTGTGCCGAGAAAGCTGCTGCTTTTTGCAGGCTATGGGTAATCGCTTCGCGCTTGTTACCCGTAGGTTGGGCCAGAAAATGGCAAACGAAAGCGGTAATAAAAGCATCACCTGCGCCCATTGTATCGACTGGAGTGACGTAATCGGGCGCCTGCTGATACCAATCCTGCCCGTCAAATAAAATCGCGCCTTCATCCCCACGCGTCGCGCAGACAATGCGACTCCCGCTGGCCTGCGCCTGTTGCACAATTTCACGCGTTTGCGCCAGGCTGTAGTCAGCGCATGAGAAGAATGCGAAGTCGACGTAACGGCACAACGGCAGCGCCTGCTCCAGTACAAAGTCATCTGAAAAATCGAAAGAGACAGGAATGTTGAGCTTGCGTAACTGAGGTAATTGCGTCTCCATGTAGCTATAACAACCGCTATGGATCAGATCAAACTCACGCAGGTATTGCTCATGCTGAAAAATAAAATCCATCGAAGTTGTCTTACGAATACCCCCGGCGTTCGAACCAAGAAATATCCGTTCTCCCTCTTCGATTTTCAGCTGCGCACAGCCGTTCTCCCCGGCCACCTGCAGACAGTGGGGCCACTTGACGCCAACTTTATCCAGCACCTGCATAACGTGCTCCGCAGCGGCATCATTACCAAAAATCCCCAGATAGGCCGCATTGTGTCCCAACATGGCCGCATAAGCGGCAAAGTTCAACGCATTTCCACCGGGATACATGGTCTGAGTATGGGCGTATTTATCGACGACGTTATCGCCAATTCCAATCACATTCATCATAATTCCCCTTAGTATTCCACCAGCCCCATATAGCGGCGGGTATCCAATGGATGCTGACGAATGTCGGCAAGCGCAGAACGATATTCACACATGATGCTGTAAAACAGCACGGGGTTGAAAAACTCCACGACTGACGGAGGGAGAACCCCGATGCCCAGTTCTTTAGCATCAACGACTTCCACTTTCTCTGCATACTTGGTGAGGAAGACCAAAGCTCGCTCATCCATCGCTCGCGTACGGCCTTCGTTCATTAATAAAATAAACGGCGTCTCTTTATCCGTAACTTCGAAAGGCCCGTGGAAGTACTCACCGGAGTGAATAGGTGCGGCATGTAGCCATTGCATTTCCATTAGTGAGCAGATAGCAAAACCATAAGCATGGCCGTAAGAAGCTCCGCTGGAGAGGATATAGAAGAGTTTTTCATCCTGATATTTTTGGGCAAAACGCTGGCAGCGATCCGCAACCTGCTGACGGCCATGAGCAATGACGCCATTAATTTGGGCCATTCCCTGTTGGAAATCAGCGTAATTATCGAAACCTTCAACCTGCTGCAGCGTATCAACGCACAGATTGAGGATAATCGCCATCGGATTATCGACCACATTGGTATCGTTACCCCAGGCATAGAGTATGTTGTGGTTGGCGTATTCGATCAGCTGTGCCTGAGCGTTGTGAGTCAGCGTAATAGTATGCGCTTGATGGTGCTGTGCAAGCTTAGCCGCAGCGACGGATTCTGGCGTGTTGCCCCCGTGCGAACAGACGATAACCAGCGAATTCTCCCCCAACGTTTTTGGCGTCGCGTAGACAAACTCATTGGCGGTATACATGCCGACATGAAGCGTTGTCGCCTCGCTATCAAGAAAGTATTTAGCCGGATACATATCCACTAATGACCCGCCGCAGGCCACAAGGAACACCTGGCGGATTCCGCCTTTATCTTCTATCTCTTTCGCAACGGCATTAATTATTTCTTTAGTATTCATATAGTAAAAACTCCACATCTCATTATTGATTGTTCAAATTAACGGAAACAACATTAATACGTTATATAACGTATTAATGAGATCGCCATCAAAATTTGCACAATGCGCGCGGTATGAGCGTTTGGCTGAAGCATCAAATGAGAGGGAATAAGAAGTAAAAAATCGCGAATAGCTAGAAAAAACAAAGGCTAGCAATTGTCACAATATGACAATTGCTAGCCTTCGGTAAAAATACGCTCGTCAACTAAACCATCAGCATCTTCACAACCGCTTTGCGCACCTTCGCTGGCGTGCCGACGGCGCACAGCGGCTTATGTACTTCGCCGGGATAGAACACTACAAAATCGCCTTCGCTGAGGATAACGGTTTTTTCCTGCGCCCCCTCCGCCAGGAAAGCGATGTCTTTATCAGCCAGCCAATCGGTATCCGGCGCACCGGCGGGAAGAACGCTAAAGGTCATGCTCTCCTGGCCTTTGAGTACAATCTGGATGTCGAGGTAGCGGGCGTGATACTCGGCGCGGCGGTCGGCCATCGGCTCGGTGGTATCTTCGGAAATGAGATAAAACAGGTTGTTGCCGTCAATATCATGTTTACCCAGCGGCGTCGCGTCGGTGACGTGGGCCTTAACGTGTTCGTAGCCTCGCGTAGAGACGCCGGCAGCCAGCTCTGCAGATGGTGAATGTTCCCAACGATCATAATAACCCCTAATTATAAAACAGCTTTTCATTTTCCGTTTTATACCCCCCTTCGCACTGCCATACCACCTCTTTTTCAGGGTTTTTTGCGTTACCGCACTCTTCTCCAGGCAAACGTTTACCTTTTGTGGATTAATCGCTTGATCCGAAATATGAGCTGCGTATAATGCCACCCGTTTTGCCGGGAGGAATTATGGTTCAGTGTGTACGACATCGCGTCTTACCGCGTCTGAAAACAGGCGCTGGCCTGCCGTTTTTTCTTTCCGTTGCATCCGTATTCGTAAAGCCCCTTATTTAAGGGGCTTTTTTTTTGCCCAGGCGTCAGGAGATAAACATGGCTAATCCGCTGTATCAAAAACATATCATTTCTATAAACGATCTCAGCCGCGAAGACCTTGAACTGGTACTGGCAACCGCAGCAAAGCTCAAAGCCCATCCACAGCCTGAGCTGCTGAAGCATAAAGTGATTGCCAGCTGCTTTTTTGAAGCGTCGACCCGCACCCGCCTGTCGTTTGAAACCTCGATGCATCGCCTGGGCGCCAGCGTGGTCGGTTTCTCGGACAGCAGCAACACCTCGCTGGGCAAGAAAGGCGAAACCCTGGCCGATACCATCTCGGTCATCAGCACCTATGTCGATGCCATCGTCATGCGCCACCCGCAGGAAGGCGCGGCGCGTCTGGCGACCGAATTCTCCGGCGGTATTCCGGTACTCAACGCCGGCGACGGCGCGAACCAGCATCCGACGCAGACCCTGCTGGATCTGTTCACCATTCAGGAGACCCAGGGCCGTCTGGAAAATCTTAACGTGGCGATGGTCGGCGACCTGAAATACGGCCGCACCGTTCACTCCCTGACCCAGGCGCTGGCGAAATTTAACGGCAACCGCTTCTACTTTATCGCGCCGGACGCGCTGGCCATGCCGCAGTACATCCTCGACATGCTCGACGAAAAAGGCATTGCCTGGAGCCTGCATAGCGCCATTGAAGAGGTGATGGAAGAGGTGGACATTCTGTATATGACCCGGGTACAGAAAGAGCGCCTCGACCCATCGGAATATGCCAACGTGAAGGCGCAGTTTGTCCTGCGCGCCGCCGATCTGGAAGGCGCCCGCGCCAATATGAAGGTGCTGCATCCGCTGCCGCGCATTGATGAAATCACCACCGATGTCGATAAAACGCCGCACGCCTGGTACTTCCAGCAGGCAGGCAACGGCATCTTCGCGCGCCAGGCCTTACTGGCACTGGTACTGAATAGCGATCTGGCACTGTAAGGGGAAAAAGAGATGACACACGACAATAAATTACAGGTAGAAGCCATCAAACGTGGCACCGTTATCGACCATATCCCGGCGCAGGTCGGCTTTAAGCTGCTGACCCTGTTCAAACTGACCGAAACGGATCAGCGCATCACCATCGGCCTGAACCTGCCGTCAGGCGAAATGGGCCGCAAAGATTTAATCAAAATCGAAAACACCTTCCTGACCGACGAGCAGGTCAACCAGCTCTCCCTGTACGCGCCGCAGGCTACGGTGAACCGCATTGATGATTATGAAGTGGTCGGTAAATCCCGCCCGCATCTACCGGACCGCATTAACAACGTACTGGTTTGCCCCAACAGCAACTGTATCAGCCACGCCGAGCCGGTGTCCTCCAGCTTTGCGGTGAAGAAACGTGAAAACGATATCGCGCTGAAGTGCAAATATTGTGAAAAAGAATTTTCACATCATGTCGTTCTGGCAAACTAAATGCTTCGGTAGCAGACCCAGCAATGGGTCTGCTAATAAAACGATACGTTAAATAATCCGCGCAAAGTCAACTCACAGACCGTTTGCAAGATAATCAATATCTCTCACTATACCATCATTTATTATCCAGGTGTCTGACGGTTATATATAATGATTATTGATATTGCTCATTAAATATCACCCGTATTGCTCTCGTTTTTTTCTCTTCATACACTCCAGAACGCTTTCCATTATTTATTAATTAATCACTGGATGAATTATGAAACTGAAGAAAATATCGCTCTATACGGCAACATTATTATTTACCTCCTCAGCATTGGCTCATGGCTATGTGGAATCTCCGCCAAGTCGGGCCTACCAATGTAATACAGGGAAAAACACGGACTGCGGTCCGGTGCAGTGGGAACCGCAAAGCGTTGAGCAAGCAAGCGGTTTTCCTGAAGGCCCGATGCCGCCTGACGGGCAACTGGCCAGCGCGGGTAAAACCAACTTCTCGCAGCTGGATAGCCAGAGCCCGACCCGCTGGTCGAAAACCAGGATAAAGAGCGGTAAAAATAATTTTGTCTGGCACCATTCTGCGCCCCACAGAACCGCTAACTGGCGTTATTACATTACCAAACAAAACTGGGTTCAAAATAAGCCGCTGACGCGCAGCGATTTTGAAAGCAAGCCCTTTTGTCAAATCGCCGGTAACGGCGTAGCGCCGGCAATACAGGTCACCCATTCCTGTAATGTCCCCGAGCGTACCGGCTATCAGGTTATTTATGCCGTGTGGGAAATTGCCGATACGGCAAATAGTTTCTATCAGGCCATTGATGTCGATTTTGGCAGCACCAGCGATGACAGCGCAGACGAATCACTCTGGACAACGCAGCTGTCAGGCCAGCTGACTGGGAAGGATCTCCATGCTGGTGATAAAGTCGTTGCCCATTTCTTTAACGCGAGCGGCGAAGTTTATTCGTTACAAACGGAATTAACGATCGCCAGCGATGCGCAGGGGCAAAACAGCCAATGGTCTTACGATCTGGCGGAAGCCATTAATACCGCGCACGAAGGCAAGCTGCGCGCCGGGGTAAAGGAGGGCGATGGCAATATTAACCCGATCCATGGCGTTAACCAGGTCTATGTGCCGCAAGACAGCGCGGTACAAAGCGTCACGCTGACCTATGCCGAATCGCAGTCAGACGATAGCGCGAAAGAATCTCTGAGCATTACCAACGTCAGCGCAACCAAAATCGAAAACGGGAAAGCGACGGTGACCTTTAACGCCACGGCCAACGGTAAAATGCACCTTACCGCCGCCGTCAGCAATCATGCGGGCACGGAGAAAGGGAGCATTCAGCAAACGGTAGATAATCGCACCCTGACGTTAACTATTCCTCTAAGTCACGTTCAGGCTGGCCATCATATGCTGCGCTACAATGCCAGCAATGAGCAAGGCGCCATCATCGGCCAGGGGGTCATTAACCTGATGCTGGAAGAGAGTGCGCAACCGACGCCAGCGCCTGCGGGCAAGTATGACTACACCTTTCCGGAGCAGCTGAAAAGCTATACGGCAGGCACCCGGGTTTTACAGCCTAAAGACGGCAAAGTGTACCAATGTCGCCCACTCCCCTACAGCGGCTACTGCGTGCAGTGGAGCCAACACGCCAACCAGTACGAACCGGGCGTCGGGTCGGCCTGGACGGCGGCATGGACTGAAGTCACCCGCTAATTTCGTTCTGTAGATTCATGCCTTAAGCGGATAGCGCCCTGCGTTATCCGCTGCTCTGCTTCGCAAAATGCGGCCTGTATAATGATAAAGCAGTCAGCACTCTTTATAATGGCCAACGCCAGTCAGATTACCTTTAAATATTTCAGGAGAACTCATGTCTAAAACTATCGCGACGGAAAATGCACCCGCAGCCATCGGCCCGTACGTTCAGGGTGTTGATCTGGGTAATATGATCATCACTTCCGGGCAGATCCCGGTAGACCCGAAAACCGGCAGCGTGCCGGAAGATGTCGCCGCTCAGGCACGTCAGTCGCTGGAAAACGTGAAAGCTATCGTAGAAGCCGCGGGCCTGAAAGTTGGCGATATCATTAAAACCACCGTTTTCGTGAAAGATCTGAACGATTTCGCCACCGTTAACGCCGCCTATGAAGCCTTCTTCACCGAGCACAACGCCACCTTCCCGGCGCGCTCCTGCGTAGAAGTGGCGCGTCTGCCGAAAGACGTGAAAATTGAGATTGAAGCGATCGCCATTCGTCGCTAATCGTAGACAGTATGAACAAAGGCAGCCCGTGGCTGCCTTTGTTGTTTCTGCACGTAAAGCGCCTCGCTCACTGCCAGCCGTAGCGACGGCTGTAGAAGCCTTTGACCATCTGCGTCAGCGTCATATAGCCCGCAAGGATCGCAATCAGCCACGGGAAGTAGCTGAGCGGCAACGCCTGAAGCTGCAGGTAGCCCGCCAGCGGCGAGAACGGCAGCGCAATTCCCACCACCATCACCAGCAGCGTCATCACGATCAGCGGCCAGGCCGCGCGGCTCTGGATAAACGGGATCCGCCGCGTACGGATCATATGCACAATCAGCGTCTGCGACAGCAGGCCAACCACGAACCAGCCGGACTGGAACAGGGTCTGATGTTCCGGCGTGTTGGCGTGGAATACCCACCACATCAGGCAGAACGTCAGAATATCGAATATGGAACTGATCGGCCCAAAGAAGACCATAAAGCGGCCGAGATCCGCCGGGTTCCAGCGCTGCGGTTTACGAATCTGCTCATCGTCCACGTTATCGAACGGGATCGCGACCTGGGATACGTCGTACAGCAGGTTCTGGATCAGCAGATGCAGCGGCAGCATCGGCAGGAACGGCAGGAAGGCGCTGGCCACCAGCACGCTAAAAACGTTACCGAAATTGGAGCTGGCGGTCATTTTGATGTACTTGAGCATATTGGCGAAGGTCCGGCGGCCTTCAATAACCCCCTCCTCCAGCACCATCAGGCTCTTCTCCAGCAGGATGATATCCGCCGCCTCGCGGGCGATATCCACCGCGCCGTCGACGGAAATACCGATATCCGCCGCGCGCAGCGCCGGGGCGTCGTTAATGCCGTCGCCCATAAAACCCACCACATGTCCTTCGCGTTTCAGTAGGGTCACGATACGCTCTTTGTGCAGCGGCGCCAGGCGAGCAAACAGGGTGGTACGTTTTGCCAGTTCGGCCAACTCATCATCGTTCAGCGCTTCAACCTGGCTGCCGATAACCACGTCCCCCGCATCCAGCCCCACTTCGTGGCAGACTTTGGCCGCCACCAGCTCACTGTCGCCAGTGAGGATTTTGACCGTAATGCCGCTGGCCTTCAGCGCCTTGAGCGCCGGGGCGGTAGTCTCTTTCGGCGGGTCAAGGAAGGCGATATAACCTTCGAGGATCAGATCTGACTCATCCGCGCGCTGGTAGTCGCCTTCGCGTGCGGGCAGGTACTTCGTCGCCACCGCCACCACGCGCAATCCCTGGCGGTTGAGGGTGTCGGTGACGCGACGGATGCGCCGTAGCATGGTCTCGTCCAGCGGTACGATGTCGCCGTTATAGCGCACTTGGGTCGAGACGTTGAGGATCTCCTGCAAAGCGCCTTTGCAGATCAGCTGGTGAACGTTGTCCTGCTCCTGCACCACCACCGACATACGGCGACGCTCAAAATCGAACGGGATCTCATCCACTTTTTGCCAGCGTTCCGCCAGCCCGCGCGCTGACTCCAGCTCTACGCCCTCCAGCACCGCGGTATCGAGCAGATTCTTCAGCCCGGTCTGATAGTGGCTATTCAGCCAGGCGGTATGCAGCACCCGTTCGCTCACTTTGCCGGAGACATCGGTGTGATTCTCCAGCACGATTTTATCCTGCGTCAGGGTACCGGTTTTATCGGTGCACAGAATGTCCATCGCGCCAAAGTTCTGTATCGCGTCGAGGTGCTTGACGATCACTTTCTGTTTCGACAGCTTCACCGCCCCGCGCGCCAGGGTCGAGGTGACGATCATCGGCAGCATTTCCGGGGTCAGACCCACCGCGACGGAGAGCGCGAACAGCGCCGCCTCCCACCAGTCGCCTTTGGTGTAGCCGTTAATCAGCAGCACGATCGGCGTCATCACCAGCATAAAGCGGATCAGCAGCATGCTGACCCGGCTGATGCCTTTCTGAAAGGCGTTCGGCTCGCTTTCCTGCTCGCTGACGCGACCGGCCAGCTGGCCAAACCAGGTGCCGCCGCCGGTGGCGAAAACGATGGCCTGCGCCGATCCGCTCACTACGTTGGTACCCATAAAGCACAGGGTGTCGCACTCCAGCGGGTTCGTCTGTAGCGGGTCGCGGGTGCGGGTCACCTTTTCGACCGGCAGCGATTCCCCGGTCAGCGAGGCCTGGGCGACAAACAGGTCGCGCGCCTGAATGACGCGCAGATCTGCCGGAATCATGTCTCCCGCCGATAGCTTGACGATATCTCCCGGCACCAACTGGTCGATGGGCAGCTCGCACCAGCGGCTTTCACCCTGCTCATTCACCACCCGCAGGACCGTCGCGGTGTTGCTGACCATCGCCTTCAGGGCGTCCGCGGCTTTGGTCGAGCGGGCTTCCTGGATAAAGTTCAGCAGCGTGGAGATCCCCACCATCAGGGCGATAACCGCCGCGGCAAACAGATCCTCCGTCGAGTAGGAGACGATACCCAGAACGGTCAGCAGCAGATTGAAAGGATTGCGGTAGCAGCTCCACAGATGCACCCACCACGGCGACGGCTTCTGCGCCGGGATCTGGTTTTCGCCATACTGCGCGATTTTCTGCGCCACTTCGCCTTCGTTTAGCCCTTCTGGATGACTGGCGAAAGCGCGCCAGATTTCATTCTCATCCATTGCCGCCACGTTCAGGCACTGCTTGCCGAGAGAATCCGGGATCGGCGCGCTCGCCAAATTGCGAGCATCGGGTAGCGGATCGCGTTGCACTAAACGATGCGGTAAATGGCGGCCAAGCTGGGCAAACAGCTGGCGGGTAAAATTTTTCAACATAAACAGTCCCTCCGCGCTCGCGCGAGCGAACGCAGCGCAACCGACAGGCGCGAGTAAACCTTACCTGTCAGGCATATTATTTTTATGGCAGGGACATCAAGGACGTCGCTGCTTTACGCTTCCGGTAAAGCAACGCTAAGCGGGATTACCGGAAAAAAAGATGGCTCCATCGAGGATCGGGAGTGGGTTCGGGGTCCATAAAATCTCCGGTAAATGAATACAAACGGCGCGAATTATATCGTCACCGATACTCTATTTGTGGCTATTATGGCGATGATACCCCCGGGTAGCTAAACCAGACGTAAACCAGACTTTGCTCATTGTGGTTTCCTTGAGTAGCATTAGGCTCACTTTAATCGGACCACAACGAGAACCCTGCATGCAAAACCGGCTGACCATCAAAGATATCGCGCGCTTAAGCGGCGTCGGGAAATCGACGGTATCCCGCGTGCTTAATAACGAAAGCGGCGTTAGCGAACGCACCCGCGAACGGGTCGAAGCGGTGATGCAACAGCATGGATTTTCGCCTTCGCGCTCCGCCAGGGCGATGCGTGGTCAAAGCGACAAAGTCGTGGCGATTATCGTCACCCGCCTGGATTCACTCTCAGAAAATCTTGCCGTGCAAACCATGCTTCCGGCTTTTTACGAACAGGGCTACGATCCGATTATGATGGAGAGCCAATTCTCTCCGGCGCTGGTCGAGGAGCATCTCGGCATGCTCGCCCGGCGCAATATCGATGGCGTGGTGCTGTTTGGTTTTACCGGCATTCATGAAGAGATGCTCACCCCGTGGCGGGAGACGCTGGTGCTGCTGGCCCGCGACGCGCCCGGAATCGCCTCCGTCTGCTATGACGATGAAGGGTCGATCAGGATGCTGATGCAGCGCCTTTACGAGCGTGGACATCGCCATATCAGCTTCCTCGGCGTGCCGCATAGCGACGTGACCACCGGGCAGCGCCGCCACCAGGCCTACCTCGATTTCTGTCAGAAAAAACGCCTCACTCCCCTCGCCGCGCTGCCGGGTCTGGGCATGAAACAGGGCTACGAAAGCGTCGCTGAGGTGCTGTCGGCAGAGACCAGCGCGCTGGTCTGCGCAACCGATACTCTCGCGCTGGGGGCCAGCAAGTATCTCCAGCAGCAGGGAATCGATCGTCTCCAGCTTGCCAGCGTTGGCAGCACGCCGCTGATGAAGTTTCTCCACCCGGAGATCCTGACGGTCGATCCCGGCTATGCCGAATCCGGACGCCAGGCGGCACAGCAGCTGATCGAGCAGATCGCCGGCAACCGTGAGCCCCGTCAAATCGTGATTCCCGCCGTACTGAATTAACCCCGCAGGAACGATTTATGTGATCTTCACTGCGTTTCGGGAACGTTCCCATTTTGCAATTTAAGCGGAGCGAGTAGGATCCGTCTCAAGTTAAATGCAACCTCTCCCCTCGGTCATGAGGCCTCATCATGAGTAAAGTGAATCAGCAGGACATCGATAAACTTATCGAACTGGTGGGCGGGCGCGACAATATCGCCACCGTCAGCCACTGTATTACCCGTTTGCGCTTTGTGCTGAATAATCCGGCCATCGCCAAACCGAAAGACATTGAACAGCTACGCATGGTGAAGGGCTGCTTTACCAACGCCGGACAGTTCCAGGTGGTGATCGGCACCGAGGTTGGCGACTACTATAAAGCGCTTCTGGCGACTACCGGCCAGGCCAGCGCCGACAAAGAGCAGGCCAAAAAAGCCGCGCGGCAGAATATGAAATGGCATGAACAGCTCATTTCACACTTCGCGGAGATCTTCTTCCCGCTGCTGCCTGCGCTGATCAGCGGCGGCCTGATCTTAGGCTTCCGCAACGTGATCGGCGATCTGCCGATGAGCAACGGCCAGACGCTGGCGCAAATGCACCCGTCGCTGAAAACTATTTATGACTTCCTGTGGCTGATTGGCGAGGCGATCTTCTTCTACCTGCCGGTGGGTATCTGCTGGTCCGCGGTCAAGAAAATGGGCGGCACGCCGATCCTCGGCATCGTGCTGGGCGTCACGCTGGTCTCTCCGCAGCTGATGAACGCCTACCTGCTGGGCCAGCAGGTGCCGGAAGTCTGGAACTTTGGTCTGTTCACCATTGAGAAGGTCGGCTACCAGGCGCAGGTTATCCCGGCCCTGCTGGCGGGACTGGCGCTCGGCTTTATCGAAACGCGGCTGAAACGCATCGTGCCTGACTATCTCTATCTGGTGATCGTACCAGTCTGTTCGCTGATTCTGGCAGTCTTCCTCGCGCACGCTTTTATCGGCCCGTTTGGCCGCATGATTGGCGACGGCGTGGCCTGGGCCGTGCGTCATCTGCTAACCGGCAGCTTCGCGCCGATTGGCGCCGCGCTGTTCGGCTTCCTGTACGCGCCGCTGGTGATTACCGGGGTTCATCAGACCACGCTCGCCATCGATATGCAGATGATACAGAGCATGGGCGGGACGCCGGTATGGCCGCTGATTGCGCTGTCCAACATTGCCCAGGCGTCGGCGGTCGTGGGAATCATCATCGCCAGCCGTAAACAGAACGAACGTGAAATCTCCGTTCCGGCCGCCATTTCCGCCTACCTCGGCGTCACGGAACCGGCCATGTACGGTATCAACCTGAAGTACCGCTTCCCGATGCTGTGCGCGATGGTCGGTTCCGGTCTTGCCGGGCTGCTGTGCGGCCTGAACGGCGTGATGGCCAACGGTATCGGCGTCGGCGGCCTGCCGGGCATCCTCTCTATCCAGCCAACCTACTGGCAGGTTTACGCGCTGGCGATGGCCATCGCCGTAGTGGTACCGATTGTCCTGACGACGGTCGTTTACCAGCGCAAATTCCGCCAGGGCACCTTACAGATTGTCTGACTTCTTATTTTCGGGGCGCCCAGGCGCCCCCTTGCTGTAGCAGGAACGTGATATGAATACCCTTCCCCTCTGGTGGCAAAACGGCGTTATTTATCAAATCTATCCGAAGAGTTTCCAGGACACCACCGGTACCGGAACCGGCGATCTGCGCGGCGTCACCTCCCGCCTCGACTATCTGCAAAAGCTCGGCGTGGACGCCATCTGGCTGACGCCGTTCTACGTCTCGCCACAGGTGGATAATGGTTACGACGTCGCCAACTATACCGCTATCGACCCAACCTACGGCACGCTGGACGATTTCGACGAACTGGTCACTCAGGCGCACGATCGCGGGATCCGCATCGTGCTGGATATGGTGCTGAACCACACTTCGACCGAACACGCGTGGTTCCGCGAAGCGCTCAATAAAGAGAGTCCGTATCGCCAGTTCTATATCTGGCGCGACGGCGAACCCACCACGCCGCCCAACAACTGGCGCTCAAAATTTGGTGGTAACGCCTGGCAGTGGCACGCCGAAAGCGAGCAGTACTATCTGCATCTGTTCGCCATTGAGCAGGCGGACCTGAACTGGGAAAACCCGGCGGTACGCGCGGAGCTGAAAAAAGTGTGCGAGTTCTGGGCCGATCGCGGCGTCGACGGCCTGCGCCTCGATGTGGTCAATTTGATCTCCAAAGACCAGACCTTTCCGTCCGATACGGATGGCGACGGCCGCCGCTTCTATACCGACGGTCCGCGAGCGCACGAATTTTTGCAGGAGATGAGCCGCGATGTCTTCACCCCGCGCAACCTGATGACGGTCGGCGAAATGTCCTCCACCACGCTTGAGCATTGCCAGAAGTACGCGGCGCTCGACGGCGGTGAGCTATCGATGACCTTTAACTTCCACCATCTGAAGGTGGACTATCCCGGCGGCGAGAAGTGGACGCTGGCGCGCCCGGATTTTGTGGCCTTGAAAGCGCTGTTCAGGCACTGGCAGCAGGGGATGCACAATCGCGCGTGGAACGCGCTGTTCTGGTGTAACCACGACCAGCCGCGCATCGTCTCCCGCTTCGGCGACGAGGGTGAATACCGCGTCCCGGCGGCGAAAATGCTGGCGATGGTGCTCCACGGTATGCAGGGCACGCCCTATATCTATCAGGGCGAAGAGATCGGCATGACGAATCCGCACTTTACGCGCATTACCGATTATCGCGACGTTGAGAGCCACAACATGTTCATCGAACGCGCGGCGCAGGGCCAGGATCCGGATGAACTTCTGGCGATTCTGGCCAGTAAATCGCGCGATAACAGCCGTACGCCAATGCAGTGGAACAGCGCCGATAACGGCGGTTTTAGCGCAGGCGAGCCGTGGATTGCGCTGTGCGATAACTATCGCGAGATCAACGCCGAAGCGGCGCTGGCGGACCCGGAATCGGTGTTTTATACCTATCAGCAGCTGATTGCGTTGCGCAAGAGCGCGCCAGTGCTGACCTGGGGCGACTATCAGGACCTGCTGCCGGAACATCCGTCCCTGTGGTGCTATCGCCGTCAGTGGCAAGGGCAAACGCTGGTGGTCGTGGCGAACCTGAGCCGCGAGTTCCAGCGCTGGCAGCCGGAAGTGATGAGCGGCGAATGGGGGATGCTGATGAGCAACTACGCGGAAGCGGCAAACCGTCCTGCTGATATGACCCTGCGTCCGTTTGAAGCGGTATGGTGGCTGCAGGAGTAACCCCTCCCCGGCTTGCGCTGAGAGTCCCGGGTCGCGCTGCGCTTACCCGGGCTACAGGTTCACCATCGTCTGCGAGCCAGTAGCCCGGACAGGCGCGTCAAGCGCCGCCTCCGGGAATATGCTTTAAATACGATCGGCCGCAGACAGCGTCGCGCTGGCTTCCGGCTGCGCTGACGCCTGCTCTTCTTTTGCCTTCAGGCGATCCCATGCCCGGAAGAACGGATAGTAGATCACCAGCGAGATCGCCAGGTTCACCACCTGCAGCACCGCACCGGAAACGTGCCCTCCGGTCGCCAGATAGCCACTCATAAAAATAGGCGTGGTAAACGGCAGCGCAATCCCCGCCGGCTTCATCACCAGCCCGGTGGCCATCGCGGTATACGAGACAATCACCAACAGGACTGGCGTCAAAATAAACGGCAGGAAGAAGTACGGGTTCATCACCAGCGGAATGCCGAATACCATCGGCTCGCTGATATTGAACAGCGCCCCCGGCGCGGCAATTTTCCCTAGCTGTTTCATCTGCTGGCTACGGCTGCGCAGCAGCATAAAAATCACCAGCCCCAGCAGCGCCCCGGTACCGCCGGGCGCAATCCACAGGTCATAAAACTGCTGGGTGATGATATGCGGGATCGGCAGCCCATTCTGAAACGCTTCCAGGTTCTCCGACATATTCGACAGCCAGACCGGGCGAATAAACACCAGCACAATGGTGTCGCCGTGCAGCCCCAGGGTCCACAGGATGCCAATCAGGATCACTGAGATAATCATCCCCGGCAGCGAACCGCCGACGTGCGACATTGGAATACCAATCAGCGTGGTGATCATGCTATTGATATCACCGAACGGCGAGGCTTCGACGATCAGGCGCAGCGCCAGCACCACGGCCAGCACGCAGAAGCCGGGGATCAGGGCGAGAAAAGATTTCGCCACCGCGGGCGGTACGCCATCTGGCATGCGGATCACCAGATTACGGCTGGCCACCAGGCGGTAGATCTCCGTGGAAAGCAGCGAAATCACAATCGCCACAAACAGTCCCTGGCTGCCAATCATCCCTACCGGCAGCACGCCTTTGACGATTTGCGCCGCCGAGCCATCTGCCGGTGTAAAAAGCGTCACCTGCGGGATCGTCATCACAAACGCCACCAGCGACATCGCCCCGGCGCTGAGCGGGTCCAGGGTGCGATATTTTTCCGCCAGCCGGTAGGCAATGCCGAAGGCCGAAAGCAGCGCCATGATGTCATAGGTCGCTTTGACCGGGTACAGCATTTTGTCGCGCCAGGCATCGCCAAATACGCTGGCCATCATCTCACCGTAGCCGGGAATCGGCAGGTAGGCGAATATCAGGAAAAACGAACCAATCAGCATAAACGGCATATTGAGAATAATGCCGTCGCGTACCGACAGGACATGCTTCTGACCGCCGATTTTCAGCGCGGCGGGCATGACATAGCGTTCAATAAATGAAGTACGAGACATAGTGGTATCCCCGAAGGCGGAAAAGTTTAGTTAAACTGCGTTAACCAGGGGCGGTTGATGGTTAACACCTCATCAAGCAGCGCCCGGGCATCGGTCACATTCCCAACCAGCGGGTTACTTACCAGCGCCAGCAGCGCGCTATCCCGGCAGCCGTGAACCGCGGCCTCAATCGTCAAGCGCTCGAAGGCTTTCACCTGTTGCGTCAGTCCGTTCATGATCGGCGACAGCGCGCCAAAGGCCAGCGGTCGTGCGCCCTGCGCGTCAATAATGCTGTTAATTTCCACCACCGCATCATCATCGAAGCCGTGGATCGCGCCGTTGTTGCGGGTGTTGACGACCATCTCTTTGCCAAGATTGTTGTAAATGGCGTTAATCAGCTCCACCGCCACTTCGGAGTAGTAGGCCCCACCGCGAAAGCTCAGCTGTTCGGGCTTTTCATCCAGCTCAGGCCGGGCATAAATATCAAACAGCTCCTGTTCCACCTTCATCACCTGTTCCGCGCGGGTGCCTTTGGTTTTCGCCGCCTCAATCTCTTCCGCCAGCATGGCTGGCGTCAGCCAGAAATAGCGGTGATAGGGACAGGGAATCGCCTTCAGGGCCCGCAGAAACTCCGCCGGCCACGGCAACGATTTAATATTGTTCATCGACAGTGATTGACCGTCGCACAGCATGTCGAGAACCTTACCGGTGACATCCTCCCGCCCCTGCATCACCTTGTGTACCCAGACCATATGATTTAACCCGGCGAAGCTCAGCCTGACCTCCTCTGCCTTTGCCTCCAGCATGCCGGCGATCATATGCTGCATGTTGATGGGCACGTTGCACAGGCCGATGATTTTAGCGCTGCTGTAGCGGCTCACCGCCTCCGTCACGATCCCCGCTGGATTGGTAAAGTTGAGGATGAAGGCGTCGGGTGCCAGCGCCTCAACTTTGCGCGCGACCTGCAAGATCACCGGAATGGTGCGCAGCGCCTTAGCAAAGCCGCCGATGCCGGTGGTTTCCTGGCCCAGGAGGTTATATTTCAGCCCCAAACTCTCATCCGCCGCCCGCGCCGCCAGCTGCCCAACCCGCAGCTGGGTCAGGACGAATTTAGCGCCGCGAATGGCCTCATCCAGGCTGAAATGCACGCTAACCTTAACCTGTTCGAGACCATGGCGCTTTAGCATACGCTGGGCCAGCCCGGCGATAATCACCACTTTCTCGCGCCCGGCTTCGACATCGACCAGCGCCAGTTCCGTGACCGGAATCTGCTGATGGCGAAGGATAATGCCTTCGATAAGTTCCGGCGTATAGCTGCTGCCGCCGCCGATGACGGCAATTTTCAATGTTTGCATAGTGGCCTCATTTTTGGCGTACAGATCCCCGCGCAAGGCCGCAGCGGCTTTGCGAAATGAACGCGTTGATGGGAAAGCGTTAGTGGTTCAGCAGAGCGAGCGCTTTATCAAGGACGGCGGCCCCGCGCATCATGCCGTAATCTGCCATATCGATTACCGCAACGGCTTTCCCGTGCGGGGCAGCAAGCTCGGTCAATCGGGCCGCTTCGTACTTCACCTGCGGCCCCAGTAAAATCACGTCGGCATTTGGCAACTCGCGTTCAAACTCGGCGACGGGCACGGCATAAATTTCCAGCGCCAGCGCGCGCTGCTGCGCCTCGGTTTTCATTTTGTTAACCAGCATGCTGGTGGACATTCCGGCGGCGCAGCACAGGACGATACGTGGCATAATTCCTCCCAATGGGTTTTGCTTGAGCGAGTGCTAAATAAGCACCATCGACTATAGGGCGAGGTGCGGGTATCGGTGAAGGCTATATGAAAATTTTTTTCACGTACGTGATCGAGGCGTTATTTTTCGCCTCTTTACCCCGGCATAAAAGCGAAACCGGTCATAATCTCAGGCATTGCGGGTGATTAAGTGGTATAAAAAGCCATCATTATTTGAAAAACATTTTCAATCAGGCGGTGGCGGAGAAAGAGGCTAAAAGCATGGATATCGTAGGGCAGTTACAGGAAGGCATGACGCGCTTTAGCGCTCAGGAATCAAGGGTCGCGGCATTTATTCTGCAGAATTTAAGCTTTACCGCCAGCGCTTCGATTGATGAACTGGCGGTGCGCGCTGGCGTGAGCGCAGCCACAATTACCCGCTTTGCCCGCTCCGTCGGCTGCGAGGATATTCGTGATTTGCGCAAGCAGCTGGCGCAGGCCTGCGAACGTCGCACCAGTTGGCTAAACGAGGAGAGCGCCGCGCTGCCGGCCGCGTGGCGCGACAAGTTAAGCCTGATTAGCGCAAATCTGGAGCAGCAGCTGGTCAGCACGCCCGAATCGACGCTGCAAAAGCTACGCACGCGCCTACAAAATGCCCGCGCCGTGCACTGTTTCGCCCTCGGCGCGCAGGATATCGCGCTGGCGACGCTGCTTCAGCACCAGCTGCTCTCCATCGGTATCGTGATTAATCTCTGCCAGGACAGCGCCCTGATGCGGATGGTAGCCAGTACCCTCAGCGACGATCATCTCCTGCTGGTGCTGGCAACCGGCGAGGCCGACGCGATTTTGCAGGGCGCTACCCTGCTGGCCCGGGTACAGGAAGCGACGATTTTCGCTCTCACTCCGGCCAACCACGCGTTGAGCAATATGGCCTCCGCGCTGTTGCCTCTGCCTGAGAATGCGCAGGCCGCGCGTTACGCCCTGCTGCTGCTGGTCGACCTGCTTAACGACGCGCTGCTCGCCTGACGTTATCCCTTTCAGGCCTGAATTTACTGCGTTCAGGCCCCATTTCTGCTTATTTTATAAGCGGATAAATTTACATTAAGCGCAAGTGCCCATCATTCCTGCTCTCCTCTTTTTACTTTGTTCTGCATCAATAAAATTGCAAACATCTTTGATGCAAAGCACTACATATAGAACTTAAAATGCGTCCCGGCCCCACATATTGTATTAATAGTCTATTATGTCACCACGCCCATCGTACTCAGGCGGTGATGGGATGTGGATAAAAAGGGCCGGGATCGGAGGGAAACGGCGGCAGCTATAGCGCCTCGTGGCTTCGATTGACCTTCCGCCTCTGTGGATAACCTGTTCTGTAAAAATTATGGAGTGATCATGACACCGCATGTGATGAAACGCGATGGCTGTAAAGTGCCGTTCAAGTCAGAGCGCATAAATGAAGCAATTCTACGTGCAGCTAAAGCAGCGGGAGTCGATGACGCAGACTATTGCGCCACCGTCGCAGAAGTCGTTAGCCAGCAAATGCAGGGCCGCGCCCAGGTGGATATCAGCGAGATCCAGACCGCGGTTGAGAACCAACTGATGTCCGGTCCGTACAAGCAGCTGGCGCGCGCCTACATTGAATATCGCCACGACCGCGATAGCCAACGTGAAAAGCGCGGTCGTCTGAACCAGGAAATTCGCGGCCTGGTTGAGCAGACCAACTCGGCGTTACTCAACGAGAACGCCAACAAAGACAGCAAAGTCATCCCTACCCAGCGCGATCTGCTGGCAGGTATCGTCGCCAAGCACTACGCGCGCCAGCACCTGCTGCCGCATGACGTGGTGATGGCCCACGAGCGCGGCGTGATCCACTATCACGATCTCGACTACTCCCCGTTCTTCCCGATGTTCAACTGTATGCTGATCGATCTTAAAGGCATGCTGACCCAGGGATTTAAAATGGGCAACGCCGAGATTGAGCCGCCGAAGTCAATCTCTACCGCTACCGCGGTGACGGCGCAGATTATCGCTCAGGTCGCCAGCCATATTTATGGCGGTACGACCATCAACCGCATCGATGAAGTACTGGCGCCGTTTGTTACCGAAAGCTTCAATAAGCACCGTAAAATTGCCGAAGAGTGGCACATCCCCGATGCCGAAGGCTACGCCCGTTCCCGCACCGAGAAAGAGTGCTACGACGCCTTCCAGTCGCTGGAATATGAAGTGAACACCCTGCATACCGCCAACGGTCAGACGCCGTTCGTGACCTTCGGTTTTGGCCTTGGCACCAGTTGGGAATCGCGCCTGATTCAGCAGTCCATTCTGCGCAACCGCATCGCAGGCCTCGGTAAAAATCGCAAAACGGCGGTGTTCCCGAAGCTGGTCTTCGCCATTCGCGACGGCCTGAACCACAAGTTCGGCGATGCGAACTACGACATTAAACAGCTGGCGCTGGAGTGCGCGAGCAAGCGTATGTACCCGGACATCCTCAACTACGATCAGGTAGTGAAGGTGACCGGCTCGTTCAAAACGCCGATGGGCTGCCGCAGCTTTCTCGGCGTGTGGGAAAACGAGGACGGCGAACAGGTGCACGATGGCCGCAATAACCTCGGCGTTATCAGCCTCAACCTGCCGCGCATCGCGCTGGAAGCGAAGGGCGACGAAACAGAGTTCTGGAAACTGCTCGACGAACGCCTGCAGCTGGCGCGTAAAGCGCTAATGACCCGCATCGCCCGCCTGGAAGGGGTGAAGGCTCGCGTGGCGCCGATTCTGTATATGGAAGGGGCCTGCGGCGTGCGTCTGAAAGCGGACGACGACGTTTCAGAGATTTTCAAAAACGGCCGCGCGTCGATTTCGCTGGGCTATATCGGCATCCATGAAACCATCAACGCGCTGTTCGGCAACAAGCATATGTACGATAGCGCAGCGCTGCGTGAGAAAGGCGTCGCCATCGTTCAGCGCCTGCGCGAAGCGGTAGATCAGTGGAAAGACGAGACGGGCTATGGATTTAGCCTGTACAGCACGCCGAGCGAAAACCTCTGCGACCGCTTCTGCCGTCTCGATACCGCTGAGTTCGGCGTCATTGAAGGCGTGACCGATAAAGGGTATTACACCAACAGCTTCCACCTTGACGTGGAGAAGAAGGTGAACCCTTACGACAAAATCGATTTTGAAGCGCCTTATCCGCCGCTGGCTAATGGAGGCTTTATTTGTTACGGCGAGTACCCGAATATTCAGCACAACCTGAGAGCGCTGGAAGACGTCTGGGATTACAGCTATCAGCACGTACCCTATTACGGAACCAATACGCCCATCGATGAGTGCTATGAGTGCGGCTTTACCGGCGAGTTCGAGTGCACCAGCAAAGGCTTCACCTGCCCGAAATGCGGCAACCACGATGCTTCTCGCGTATCGGTAACCCGCCGCGTGTGCGGCTATCTCGGGAGCCCGGACGCGCGTCCGTTCAACGCTGGCAAGCAGGAAGAAGTGAAGCGCCGCGTGAAGCATCTGGGTAACGGGCAGATCGGTTAATTCCGCGCGATTTGGCCCCTAACCTTCTCCCCAACGGGGAGAGGGTACCGACCAGTCGCCGTTTGGCCATTCCCGGATCGCGGCGCAAAGCGCCTTATCCGGGCTACAACCGCGTATGCGGCTTTTCGTAGCCCGGCCGAGCGCAGCGACGCCGGGAGCCGTTCCCTTTACAAATGCAAAGCCCCTCCGTTTTCGCAAAGCAATTAGCGTCAGAGCAAGGCGGCAAACGAGGGAATCCCCGGGAGCGTACATTAAGTACGTGACTGGGGTGAGCGAGCGCAGCCAACGCGGCTATGGCGTTAATTGAGAAGCGAAAAAATGAATTACCATCAGTACTACCCGGTAGATATTGTTAACGGTCCGGGCACCCGCTGCACCCTGTTTGTCTCCGGCTGCGTTCACGAATGCCCCGGCTGCTACAACAAAAGCACCTGGCGGCTAAATTCCGGCATGCCGTTTACCCCCGAGATGGCCGACCGCATCATTGCCGACCTCAACGACACGCGCGTTAAGCGCCAGGGGATCACCCTCTCCGGCGGCGACCCGCTGCATCCGCAGAACGTCCCGGAGATCCTTAAGCTGGTGCAGCGCGTTCGCGCCGAGTGCCCCGGTAAAGACATCTGGGTATGGACCGGCTACACGCTTTCCGAACTTAACGACGCGCAGATGCAGGTGGTGGATCTCATCAACGTGCTGGTTGATGGCAAATTTGTGCAGGATCTCAAAGACCCGGCGCTAATCTGGCGCGGCAGCAGCAACCAGGTGGTGCATCACCTGAGATAGCCTCCCGCTACAGCCGTTTATTGACTTTCCGGTAGACGGCTAATTTGTCTCGTTTCCCACAGCAATCGCATAAACCATCACCCCCTCATCCCGAACCTGATATACCAGACGGTATTCCGAAGCGCGCACGGCTCGAACTCTGACAGCGCCTCTCAAAACCGGCTGACGCACTCCATCGCCACCGCTTTAAACTCATCAAAGCTGCGGGTGACGGCGAGGCGGGCCATAGCGCGTTCGCGCAGGAAGGTAACGAAAATATCGTAGATCGCCATCGCTTCTTCATACTCGCTTTTGCTGATGGCAAGCAGGAAGATGATATGCGCGGTTTCATCGCCCCAGGCGATGCCGTGCGGCGCAATCACGGTATAAACCACGGTCTTTTTCGCCAGCAGGCCGAGGGCGTGGGGCAGCGCGATGCCGTCGCCGAGCATGGTGCTGACGATAGCCTCACGCTCCACCACCGAATCATGGAACTCCGCGCCGACAAACCCCTCCCGCTGCAGCTGCTGGCACAGCGTGGCAAACAGCGTCTGCCGATCCATCGGGGCATCAATTACCTGAAAGTGAGTCTCATCAAAATACTTATTCAGCATCCAGGGACGCGTGCGGTCCACCAGCACAAGCTTGCCGATTTGGTCGAGCTGATAGTCGGTAGGAAACGGCGCAATGGTCACCACCGGCTTATCTTTCTCGCTGATGCGCACGGTGGAGATGACAAAATCTTCCGCGATCTCTTGCCGCTGTTCATATTCGCGCTGCGAGAGGGTGGCGGCAATTTCCAGCTGCGGATACTTTCGCTGAAGAATAGCTTCAATCATCCGCACCATCGCGTTGCTGGTATCGCACACCAGCAACACCTGCGGCTGACGCTGGTAGCCGATATTGTAATGGCGCTCCAGCCCGACGCCGATATGCAGCACCAGAAAGCCAATCTCATTTTCGCTGATGGCGTAGGGGGTATATTTTCCCCAGCTGGATACCGCCGCCAGGGTCATGTCCCACGCCATCGGATAGTGCTGCTTGATGTTATCGAGCAGTGGATTAGGGATCATTATCTGGTAGCGCACGCGGGTGATCATGGTCTTAATATGGGTCAGTAAATCCGCATGCAGCTGGGCGTCGTCCAGCAGATTGTAGTTATATTGCTGATTGATATAGCGCAGGATGTAGTTCACCAGCGCTTCGTCGTCGTCGGCGCTGATGGTGCCCGGATCGACGTCCTGCACCTGGCGGGCGGCAAGATGGACGCACAGCCACTCCTCTTCCGCCGCAGCAAGCGGTTTACCCGCCAGCTGTTGCAGGGTATTCGCCAGCTCGCGGGCGGTGTCGCGCACGTTCTGCGCCACATCCTCGGCGCTAAAGTCGGCCAGCGGATACCCTTCACTCACGCGGCGCACGGCAACCGCACCGTACAGGCAGACAAAGCGTTCTCCCGCGTCAGTCAGGCGCACGTGATGACGGGTCAACGTCTCCTGCAGCACGCCTGCCAGCAGCGCCGGTACGCTGGCGTCAAACGCCTCTTCGCCGATAAGCGGGTTCAGCGGCCCTTGCTGGCTCAGCTCCCACAGCAGATCGGTCAGGCAGGCGCGAATGGAGACCTCGCTGCCGAACAGCTTCATACCGTGGCGCGGACGCGTCTCGAGGGTGAGTTGATAACGCTGAAAACGTTCGCGTACGTCGACCATGTCGCCCTGTAAGGTGGCGCGGCTGACGAACCACGCATCGGCCAGATCCTCCAGCTTGATAGAAAACGCGGAGGTTAAAAAGCGCACCAGCAAAAAGTGGCTGCGATCCGCCGCGGTTCGCGGGATGTGCTGCGCTTTCGGCGCGCTCTCTTCCAGCGTCTGATAGCGCGACGGATCGTGAATCACCAGTTGATAACCGCTGCCGCGAGTAAGGGTGAACTGCGCGCCGTAGTGCAGCAGCAGCGCGTTCAGCGCGGTGATGTCCGCGCGCACCGTGCGAGTAGAAACCGACAGCCGCTGCGCCAGCTCCTCCTGCGGCAGCGTTTCGTTTTGCAACAGAGTAAACAGCTGCGCTAAACGTTGATTGGGAAATCGCATGTCAGTTCCTTTTTCTTACGGCTCAGGGTTGAGCGGATATCACCATCTGCGACGGGGCGCCGACCGGAGTGTAGTCCGGGGAGAACGTCAACCTGCCATCCTTCGGCGCGACGCGGAAACGGGTAATGTTGTCGCTACGCTGGTTCATGACGTACAGCCACTGCCCCTGACTGTCCAGGGTCAGCGTGCGCGGGTAGTCGCCGCGGGTCCAGATATCTTCCTGGTGGCTCAGGCTGCCGTCGGCCAGCACCGTAAAGTGGGCGATGCTGTTATGCAGCCGGTTGGCGACGTACAGCTGCTTGCCGTCGCGGCTCAGGACCAGGCCGGCGGCAAAGCTGGTGCCCTTATATTCTTTAGGCAGCGTCGAGACCGTTTTCCCCTCGCGCAGAAGGCCGGTTTGCTTATCAAGATGATAGAAGGTAAGCGTCGATGCCTCTTCGTTAATCAGCCATAGTCCGTCGCCCTGCGGCGTAAAAACAAAGTGGCGCGGCCCGGCGCCGGGAGATGAGGCGTCAATAAATGGCGGATCGTTCGGCGTCAGCTTGCCGCTGGCGTTATTCAGCCGGTACTGATAGATCCGGTCCAGCCCCAGATCGGTGGAATAAACGAACTTACCGCTGGGATCGGCGGCAATCATATGGGCGTGCGGGCCGTTATGATCGCTAATGGCAAAACTGCCTTCGACGGCCGCCGCCGGGCGTTCCGCGCCAGCAGGGCCTTGATCCTGATGTATATCCACCGCTTCACCCAGGTTACCCTCTTCGTTCACCGGGAGCACCGCGATACTACCGCTGACATAGTTTGCCACCAGCAGATGGCGGCCATCGGGGGTCAGGGAGAGATAAACCGGACCGGCGCCGCCGGAAGCGACCTGATTGAGCTCGCTCAGTTCGCCGTTGCTGCCGATGCGCCATGCCTGAACCACACCTTTGTCCACTTCGCTGGCGGCGTACAGGGTTTTGCCGTCCGCCGAGACGGTGAGCTGGGCAAGATTAGGCAGCTTAGCAACTAGCGCTTTATCTCGCAGCGCTCCGGTCTGGCTATCGATGGTAAAGCGGTACAGTCCTTCACCATTGGGGTTATAGGTGCCGACCCAGGCGTATTGGGTTTGCGCAGCGGCGCTGGCGGCGAGTAGAGAGAGTGAAGCAACAAGCAGATGACGAGCGGTTGGCATGGTGGCTCCTTGATGGTTCGCTGAGGGTTCCCCTCACCCTAACCCTTTCCCCAGAGGGGCGAGGGAACAGTTCGGTATTCTCCCGCCCGATCGGCGCAAAAGGCACCGTCTGGTTATCTCCCTCTCCCTTTGGTAGAGGACCGGGGTGAGGGCAACGGCGCTATTTGACTAACTGTTTGGTGATCGAAAGCAGCTGACGCACATCCGCCGGGCGGGTGTTACCGCTGGCTTTATCAATAATCGAACTGTAGATATGCGGGATAATTTTACTCACGCCGGCATCCAGCGCGATCTGCAGGATCTCGCCATAATTTTCCAGATCGATCCCGCCGGTCGGCTCCAGCCAGAAATCATAACGGGCGCAGGCCTCGGCCACCGCGATAAACTCGTCGCGATGCTTCAGCCCACCCATCGGGAAATATTTAATCGAACTGCCGCCCATATCTTTCAACAGCGCAATCGCGGTTTCCAGCGGTACGATGCCGTCCGGCGCGCCGCTGCTAAGCGGACCGGTGGAGATCTTCACCATGCCCGGCGTACCGGTTGGCGACACCAGACCGTTGACCACGGTTTCGTCCTGCCCCAGCAGCGCGCGGCTGGTCGCCACGCCGGTAAATACCTGATTAACGTGCTGCGGCTGCACCTGGCGCGAAATTTCGCTGACCATCGCCGACTGGTTCGGGTCACCGGCACCCAGTCCCACGGAGAGCGCGTTATCGATCCGCAGCGCGTATTCCCGCATATCGGCCACCGCGCTGGCGACGTCCGGGTAATTTTTGGAGAGCACGCCCACCAGTACATGACCTTCCGCCGCCTCATAAATCTCGCTGGCGTTATCTTTGCCCCCCGCCAGCACGTTCAGGCAGACGCGGTCACGATAAAAATTAGGGGTCAGTTTCATGCGTTTTTCTCCTTGTTCAAAACTTCTGCGATGCGACGGGAGACAATCTCCAGCTGCTGCGCGTTCACGCTGCGGACATCGGCTTCAATAATGCCTTCATTAGCTTTATAGCCACGGAAGTAGATGGCGTATTCGCCCTGCTTCAGCGCATTGACCAGATCGCCGGTATTGACGCCGGTCACCGCTTCATCAAACTTAATCTCTGCCCGCGCGATATCGCGGCCGGCGCTGTCCCAGACCACGCGCGCCGTCACGCCATTAAGCGTATTAAGCTGCTGAATAAACGGCGTCATCTTGGCCACCATCTGCTCACCGCTCTCTTTGCTCGCCGTCAGGTAATGTTCGATGGCGCAGGTCAGGCCGAGAATCCCCTCTTTGCCCACCTTCATCGCCCGACCAATGCCGTTCGACTGGCGTTTGACCCACTCAACGTATTGGGTTTTGCCAATCACCAGCCCGCTGGTCGGCCCTTCGATCGCCTTCGCGCCGCTATAAATCACCAGATCGGCGCCGGCACGATAGTAGGCCTGGAGATCTTCCTCCGCCGCCGCGTCGACAATCAGCGGCAGATTATGGCGCTGCGCCACCTCGGCCGCTTGCGCCACGTTGAGCATGCTTTTCTGCACGCAGTGATGGGATTTGATATACAGAATGGCCGCGGTGCGTGGGGTAATCGCCGCCGCCAGCTGCCCGGCGGAACATTCGTTGGCGTAACCCGCTTCCACCAGCCTGCCGCCGCCCAGCGCCACCATGGTGCCCACCGGCGCGCCAAAGTTGACGTTATGACCCTTAGGCAGCACGATTTCGTTGTTTTCGATCGGCGCCACGTGCAGGTTTTCCAGTAGCCAGTCGCTGTCTTTTACCAGCACCGCCGCCACCGACTGGGCAATGCCCGCCGAGGCGCAGGAGACGACGGTCGCTCCTTCCACGTCCAGCAGCTTCGCAATATACGCGCCGGTTTTGTTGACCAGATCTTTCATCTCGAAATACTGGTTCATGCCCGCCATCGCGGCCTCCACCACTTCCGGCCGCGGCGTGGAGACGCCGAGAATGGTCATACGGCCGGAGGTATTAATAACCTGTTTTAAATCATATTTCTCAAAAATCGAAGGCATTTTCCGCGCTCCCTTGTTCGGTCATATAGCCCTTGCCCGCGCGAACGGCGGCAAGCGGCTGCAGAATCGTGTCGGTCTGAAGGCTCTCTTTTTCCGCATCCACCAGCACCGTCGGCGTCTGCGCGAGGGTAAACAACGTAAGATCGGCGTCGTAGCCCACCTCCAACCGCCCTTTATGAGAAAGACGCAGGCCGTCTGCGGCGTGAGCGGTCACGCAGTCGATGACCTGCGGCAGCGACATCCCGATGGCGAGGAATTTCGACATCACCAGCGCCAGCGAGCGCACCGGGCCGTCGATACGGTTGCGGCAGTAGATATCGGAGCTGATGGTGTGCGGTAGAATGCCCATAGCAATCGCCCGCCGCGCCACTTCAAAGCTGAAGCTGGCGGTACCGTGGCCGATATCAAGGCGCACGCCGCGCTGTAGCGCGCGGGAAATCGAGCTTTTCAGTTCGCCGGACGGCGTCAGAATACGATTGGGTTTACCGTTGTAGCAGTGGGTAATGATGTCACCGGAGGTCAGCAGGTCGGCGATTTCATCCAGGTCGGGCGGATTGTTGCCAATATGCACCATCAGCGGCAGGCCGCCGTTTTCCTGCTGCATCGCCTTCGCGCGCGCCAGCGGCGTAATGCCGTTTTCGCCCACCACGCTGCTGCTCATCCGCGCCTTCAGGCCAACGATAAAGTTCGGATAGCGGTTGACCGCCTGCTTCACCACATCCGCGTCGATATTCGCCATATTGGCCAGTTCATTCTGGGCAATCAGCCCGACGCGGGAGATATTAAGCAGGGCATAAACCTCAGTCGCGGCTTTGCGGGTCAACTGGTAGAAATCATCCACGTCGTCCGCACCGGTGCTGCCCGCGTCAATCACGGTGGTCACGCCGGTAGCAATCCCCACGCTGTCCGGCTCATCATGGTAAATCGGCGAGTTCGGATAGCAGTGAACATGGGAGTCAATCCAGCCCGCGCTGACATAACAGCTGCCGTCCAGCGCAATAGTTTTGCGCGCAGGGGCGCTAATCTCGCCAAGCGCCGCGATTTTACCGTCCCGGATGGCGATATCGGTCAGGGTATCGTCGACGAGGCGCGCACGGCGCAGGAGTAAATCAAACATATCTCTCTCCTGTTAACGCGGGCGCCGATGCGCCCGCAGAACTTAACTAATCGCCACCGGGAAGATTGACCCAAGCAGCATCGCGCCAAGGATCGCGCCGCCGGTGATCGGCTTCTGCCAGATGTAGAACAGCAGCGCGCCCGCCAGGGAGCCGATGCCGATAGGAATAGAAGCGGCCATGGCACTGAGAATAATCAACGGCCCGAGGAAGCGGCCGGAGGCGTTACCGGCCCCCATCATGACGTCCGCGCCGTAGGTGGAGTCGCTCTGGTTGATGGTGAATTTACGCGCCAGGATGATGATGTAGCCAATGGCGAGGCCAAGCACCAGACCGGTGGCCAGAGAGGCGGCAAAGTTGGCGACCGGGAAAACAAAGCCCGCGCCGAGCAGCAGCGCCGGAACGCCCAGGCCGACGCCGGTCTGAATCGCCCCGCCGATATCCAGAATCCCCACCAGCGAGCCTTCGATAATACGCGCGAACAGGAAGCTGGCGCCGAACGCCGCTACCGCTCCGTAGGCCCCGGTATCGATTCCCGCTTTCAGCATCGCCACGAAAGCGACTTCGTTAAACGCGCCGATACCGTAGAGGTAGTACATATGCGTCCCGGCAAAGACGCCGGAGGAGAGCAGGCCAACAAAGATCGGGAACGACCAGTCGGCATACCAAAAACCTTTATTTTGTTCCATGAGAGGCTCCTGTTATTTACCGCTGAGCGAGTTGTGGATCAGTTCCAGCCAGTTCGGCACGGTCAGATGGAAGGATTCAATCATCTTCATATCGAAACCGCGGAAGAAGCCGCTCAGGACGAACAGCGCGACAATGGCCACCATCATCACTTTAGTGACGCGGTGCCAGCCGCTCTCTTCTACGCCTTTACCAATCAGGATACCCAGCACCAGGCCCGGTACGGCGTTACCCATAATCAGCTGCGCCGCGCCGCCGAAAATCGTCGCCCAGAAGCCCGATTTTTTACCGGCATCAATCGCCGCCAGCCAGAAGATAACCGGCATCACCGTGTTCACCAGCAGGTTCGCCGCCGGAACCAGGACTTTGACCGCCGTCACCTGCAGCGCTTCCGGTACTGAAGAAGCGGTCAGGTTGAGGAAAGCGACCACGATCATGCCGATAATGCCGCAGGCGATGGCCATCTTTTTCGGATCGTGCAGCGTCTCGCCAACGTTGCGGTTTTTGATCATCAGGGCCGCCGCCCCCCAGTTGGGGATGATGCGGTGGTCAACGTCCTGAGTGAAGGAGCCTGCCGCGACGGAAGAGGCCCAGGCGTTGAAGAAGAAGCCCAGGCCAAAAGAGAAGTGGGAAGCCGGATCGCCTTCACATGAATTCAGCTCGCCCAACGTACGAAACGCCCCCATCCCCTGCGTGGTGGGCGCATGAAACATGCGTGCCGCTCCGGCGCCAACGCCGACGCCAACCAGGCCGCCGATGATGAGCGATTTTATTAAAATTATCAGGAACATAGTCTGACCCTTTGGTGAAAATCAGGTTTGCGTGACGAAATCCACTTTATCGAGATTAATGGCGGTCACGTTGACGGTGACCTTCAGCTCCACGCTGTAGCTCCGTCGCTCGCGGCGCAGAAAGAAGAATAAAAACGCCTCTTTTCGTACCGCTTCACGCGCATGAACAACCTCCACATCCTGTGGTTCAATACGCAGTAGAATGTGCGGCGACGTTTTCATCACCGCCGCCTGAACATGGTTCAGCGCATCAGCGAAAGCGCGCGCTTTGCTCTCGCCTTTGCCGGCAACGCTCACCGTGGTGGTGAATTGCTCTTTCATACTCACGCGCCGTACTTCTTCTTCCAGGCCTCAACCAGGCGTTCGCCCAGCTCTTCTTTATCCATAAAGCCGAAGCCCAGAACGTTGTAGCCTTCGTTGATCGCGGTGACGCCTTCATCAACGGAACGCATACCATATTTTGCTTTGTAGCCGTGCTTATTCTGCGCGGTGATCGCCCCTGCGCCGCCGCTGCCGCAGAAAGAGATACCGAAGGTGGCGTTTTCGGCTTTCATCATGTCGCCCAGCTTCATATCCGCGGCGACGCCCGGGACGACAACGGCGCGAGCGCCGGCTTTTTCCGCACCTGCGGCAACTTTTTGTCCTTTACCCAGGCGATCGCCAATAACAACAGTGATTTGTTCCATTTGAGTGCTCCTTACAGGTTATCTTTCGCGACTTCGAAGTGGACAGACAGCAGCCAGGCTTCTTCATCTGGCAGATTGCCGAACTGTGCGACCACTTCGCGGGCCAGCATCATTGAATCTTCCGAGATCTCTTCGAACAGGCTGGCATCCACTTCCGGCAGCGGCTCGCCGCTGATTGAGCGATGGGCCATCGCCCGAACGTGGGAAGTCAGCATTTGCTCCTGCACGTCGTTGGGGACGATGTTGCGGCGGCTTAATAGCGCGAAAACCTGCTGCAGCATCTTGTTGGCCAGCTGTTCGGTTAGCGTGGCCTGCTCCTCTGGGACGTGTGTTACCGCTCCGTTATTCACTTGAATTACCCCGTTGATGTCTCTGGGGATAACACTAATGCCGGGAAGGATGAGTTTGTAGCGAGTTGTTTTCCACTTCGAAGTGGAAAGAAC
The DNA here is from genome assembly GCF_015601345.1 of Klebsiella sp. BDA134-6. NCBI lineage: Bacteria > Pseudomonadati > Pseudomonadota > Gammaproteobacteria > Enterobacterales > Enterobacteriaceae > Klebsiella > Klebsiella sp. BDA134-6. The sequence goes on along the minus strand of NZ_CP064784.1, from coordinate 557,099 downwards.
GGCGGCAGGCGTGATTCATTTCACATAACCATAAGGAAAGTGTTCACTTAGTCAAATTCACGTGATGAATATCACAAAAACGCCAGCGATTCTGAAGCGAAACCCGCTGAGTTGAAAAGAGAAAAATGTGATGAAGGTGGTTTTTATGTCAGCTTACCTACCTGCAAAGGCCTGCGGAACGGTTTGGGGTTTGGGGTTTGGGGTTTGGGGTTTGGGGTTTGGGGTTTGGGGTTTGGGGTTTGGGGTTTGGGGTTTGGGGTTTGGGGTTTGGGAGTATTTTTCATTTTTCCATGCCGGGCGAGGCGTCAGCCGCCGCCCGGCAGAAATACCTAACATCTAAAAACGATTAACGATACTTCTTGTGATAGGCGTTGCGGGTGGTTTTGAACTCTTCCGCGGCGGCCTGGGCCTCTTTAACTTTACCTTCGTCGGCCAGCTTCAGCGCGCCGTCGATCTGGCCGATCAGCACATCAAAACCGTGACGATAGTCTTTCATTTCGGCACTGTCCGCCGCTTTACCTTCCAGCTTCGGCGGCGTCTCTTTCTGGGCATCCACCGCCGCCGTACGCATCTTATTCAGCGCCGCTTTCAGCTCGCCGGCGTCGGAGGTTTTCTGCACCACTTGCAGGTTCTCGGCAAGGGTATCCATGTCTTCGCCCAGATCGGCGAAGGCCGATGCCGAACCAAGCGCAAAAGCCGATACGGCCAGCATCGCTAACAGTTTTTTACGCATTGCTCACTTCCTTTTTTATTATTTAGCACACAGGTTTATTGCCCGGCGATTTTCATCTCCGGCAGCAGCACGGAACCGCACTGAATGTTGCTGCGCGTTTCGATATCGTCGCCGATGGTCACGATATTACGCCACATATCTTTCAGATTTCCTGCAATGGTTATCTCACTGACTGGATACTGAATTTCGCCATTCTCTACCCAAAAGCCGGATGCGCCGCGTGAGTAGTCGCCGGTGACGCCGCTTACACCCTGCCCCATCAGTTCCGTTACGACAAGACCGGTTCCCATCTCTTTAAGCAACTTTGCAAAACTGAGGCCGCGGCCGTTGATCCGCCAATTGTGAATGCCGCCCGCGTGGCCGGTGCTCTTCAGCCCCAGTTTGCGCGCCGAGTAGTTGGTCAGTAGCCATTGGGTCAGCACGCCATCTTTAATGATATCGCGGCGTTCCGTACGGACGCCTTCGCTATCGAACGGGGTTGAAGCCAGCCCTTTCAGCAGGTGCGGATGCTCTTCAATGGTCAGCCACTCCGGCAGGATCTGGCTACCCAGCGCATCAAGCAGGAAGGTAGATTTACGGTAAACCGACCCGCCGGCGATCGCTCCGACCAGATGCCCGAACAGGCCGGTAGCGACTTCGTTGGCGAAAATCACCGGCGCTTTCATCGTCGATAGCTTACGCGGAGCCAGGCGCGACAGGGTACGGCGGGCACACTCCTCGCCAACCCACTCCGGCGATTGCAGATCGTCTATCGCCCGCCCGATGGTATAAGCGTAATCTCGCTCCATATCACCATTCTCTTCGGCAATCACGCAGCTCGATAGCGAATGGCGGGTCGAACAGTAGCTCTGCAGCATACCGTGGCTGTTGCCGAATACTTTAATGCCGTAGTGGCTGTTAAAGCTGCCGCCTTCAGTATTGCTGATGCGCTTATCGGCTTTCAGAGCCGCCTGCTCAGCGCGGGAGGCCAGCTCAATGGCTTCGTCCGGCGACACTTCCGCAGGATGGAACAGATCAAGATCCGGGGCCTCAAAGGCCAGCAGCTCTTTATCCGCCACGCCCGCGCACGGGTCCGGCGAGGTGTAGCGGGCAATATCCAGCGCCGCCTGCACCGTGCGGGCGATAGCCTGCGGGCTAAGATCGGTCGAAGACGCGCTGCCTTTACGGTTTTGGTGATAAACGGTGATGCCCAGGGCACCATCGCTATTGAATTCTACGTTCTCCACTTCGCCGTAGCGGGTGCTAACGCCGATACCGGTAGTTTTGCTGACGGAGACTTCCGCGCCGTCGGATTTGCCTGCCGCCAGTTCCAGCGCCGTGGTCACGGCCTCTTCCAGCGTCTTACGCTGTTGTGCAACTTGAGAGATGACTTTCATCGCTAATGCCATAATGTAAGAAGGAGTTAACTGAAGTCTAACAGAGAACCGTTTTTCAGTGCGCGCCTTAACTGGTAACATTAGTCTCTTTTTTAAGGAGCCTGAGATGACAAAGCAGCCCGAAGACTGGCTCGACGACGTCCCTGGTGATGACGTCGAAGATGAAGACGATGAAATTATCTGGGTCAGTAAAAGTGAAATTAAGCGCGACGCCGAAGAACTGAAGCGTCTTGGCGCGGAAATGGTCGAGCTGGGTAAAAACGCGCTTGATAAAATCCCGCTGGATACCGACCTGCGCGACGCGATTGAACTCGCCCAGCGTATCAAGAAAGAAGGCCGCCGCCGCCAAATGCAGCTGATTGGTAAAATGCTGCGCAGCCGCGACGTCGAGCCGATTCGTCAGGCGCTGGACAAGCTCAAGAACCGCCACAACCAGCAGGTTGCGCTGTTCCATAAGCTTGAGCAGATCCGCGATCGTCTGATTGATAATGGTGATGAGGCCGTTGCTGAAGTGCTGAACCTGTGGCCTGACGCCGATCGTCAGCAGCTGCGTTCGCTGATCCGCAACGCCAAAAAAGAGAAAGAAGGCAACAAGCCGCCGAAGTCCGCGCGTCTTATCTTCCAGTACCTGCGTGAACTGGCCGAAAGCGAAGGCTAATTCTGAACGACTCCCCCGGATACGGCCCTAGCCCGATCCGGGCGACCCACCTCCTCTTACAGATCACTTGATCGATAGCCAGTCGTCGTTACCGTGGCTTAAAATCGGTTTTAATTTTTCATTTTAATTCCATTCTGCGTTTAAATTTAACTTTTATTTCACAAAAAAACCGTTCCATTCTAGCCTGCCTGGTCACCCCACCTTTCCGGCAATGCTGCCAGAACAATATTAATACATTGATTTTATTAAATTAAAAAACAGAATCCCGCCTTTAAAACGCTGACTTTATCAGCAGTTTGTTTATCTTTGATCCATCTCTCAAAACGGTCTTGTTATTTCGTACATTATTATAATGAAAAAATAATTTCATTAAGTCACGAGAAACGAAACGGTGCGAGCGTGTATTTTGGCCAGTCAGTTCTGTTAATTAAAACCGGGCGTCTGCAGGCTTTCTTCAGGAGAAAGTCGACCAAATCTTCCGCGCCACCGCAGGTGAATCGCCGGTAATCATCAGGAATTCACTATTCACGAGAGTGGCTGACCCGGCGCTAAGCCGTTTGCCGCCGGTCAGAGCCAGATTTTTAGAGAGTCGACAGCTATCATCATGGAGAAAAATATGACTACTGTACCAAGACTGAAATATTTCGTTGATGGTCAATGGCGCGTATCGCAGACCGAACGCTATATGGACGTCTATAACCCAAGTACGGGGGAAGTGATGGCTCAGGCCCCCTGCTGCACCGAGCAAGAAGTGCTGGATGCCGTTGCCGCGGCGCGCAAAGCCTTTCCGGCATGGTCAGATACGCCAGCCATTAAACGCTCGCAAATTATGTTCCGCGTTCGCGAATTATTAATCCAGCATCAGGACCGCTTAACCGAGCTGGTGGCAAAAGAAAACGGTAAAGCCTGGGGCGACGCCCAGGGCGATGTCTTAAAAGCGAAAGAAGGCACCGAGCTTGCCTGCTCGATTCCCACTCTCATGGCCGGTGAAAACCTGATGGACGCCTCTGCCGGGATCGACACCAACCTTTACCGTGAGCCAATTGGCGTGTTCGCCGGTATTGTGCCGTTTAACTTCCCGGCGATGATCCCGATGGGATGGATGGCGCCATTATGCGTCGCTTCCGGTAATACCATGGTGATAAAAGCGGCCAGTATGACGCCGATGACCTGTATGGAAATCACCAAGCTCTACCAGGAAGCAGGCGTGCCGGATGGGGTTATCAACGTGGTGACCTGCTCACGTAACGAAGCCGATATCTTGCTAAACCATCCGGACGTCAACGGCGTCTCCTTCGTCGGCTCTACCTCCGTGGGCCTGCACGTTTACTCCAAAGCCGCCGCTCATGGCAAACGCGTCCAGGCGCTGTGCGAAGCGAAAAACCATGCCCTGGTGCTGGCCGATGCGCCGATTAACCGCACCGCAGCGGGGATTATCAACGCCGCGTTTGGCTGCGCGGGCGAACGCTGTATGGCGTTGCCGGTCGTCGTGGTGCAGGAAGAGATCGCCGATAAGCTGATTGCCGCCGTCGTCGAAAAAGCCAAACAGCTGAAAATCGGCCCCGGCTATCTGCGCGATACCGATATGGGTCCGGTGATTTCTAAAGACCATAAACGGTCGGTGGTCGACTGGATTAATAAAGGCATTGAGGAGGGGGCGAAGCTGGTGCTCGATGGTCGCGATATTAAGGTTCCGGGCCAGGAAAACGGCTTTTACGTCGGGCCGACCATACTGGATCGCGTAACCGAAGAGATGAGCGTCGGAACACAGGAAATTTTCGGGCCGGTGCTGTGCTTTAAGCGGGTGAAAACCTTCGAAGAAGGTCTGCAATTAATGAACAATAACCCGTTTGCCAACGGCTCGGTTATTTTCACCCAAAGCGGCTATTACGCCCGTGAATTCCAGAAACGCACGCACGGCGGTATGGTCGGTATCAACGTCGGTATCCCGGTACCGGTCGGCGTATTCCCGTTCTCTGGCCATAAGCAGTCCTTCTTCGGTGATCTGCACTGCCTGGGCAAAGACGGCGTACGTTTCTACACAGAATCAAAATGCGTGACCTCGCGCTGGTTTGATGAAGAGGAAGCGAAACGCGAAAAAGTCGACTCCTGGGACGGTACGATTTAATCGCAGCTTATTTCTCCAATTAATTCGAGTTGCCGCCATCGCCTCCCCCTGGAAATATGGCGGATTTAAAAGAAACAGCTCCCTCCAGATATTGCTCCGGCAATATCTGGAGCATTAATTCGATTTTTTTACTCTGCACGTGTCGCTGAATCGTAAATGACGAATGCACACTAAAAAAATCCTTAATATTAAATGGAGTTTCCTATGACCCAGGCCTTCTCAATTCCTCGTAGTATTATTTATGGCGAAAACGCCTTAGAACATCTTTCCACGCTAAGCGGTAAAAAAGCCGCATTAGTCACCGGCGGAAGTTCAATGAAGCGTTTTGGCTTTCTGGATAAAGCCGTCAGCGAACTTAATAAAGCGGGGATGGAATGCATTATTATCGATAATGTGGAACCCAACCCATCCATTAAAACCGTCTGGCGCGGCGCAAAAGCGATGCTGGCCTTTGAACCAGACTGGATAGTGGCGATTGGCGGCGGCTCTGCGCTTGATGCCGCCAAAGTCATGTGGTGTTTTTACGAGCATCCGCAACTGAAGTTTGAAGATATTCTCCCAGTCGGCTCCATGCCAGCGCTGCGCAATAAAGCCCGGTTTGTGGCGATTCCTTCCACCAGCGGCAGCGCCTCTGAGATCACCGCGTTCTCGGTGATCACCGATACGGCAAATCATATCAAGCACCCGATTGTTGCCGCCGATCTGGTGCCGGATATCGCTATTCTCGACCCGACAATTCCGGCAAAAATGCCGCCGCACGTAACCGTTCACACCGGTATGGACGTTCTGACCCATGCGATTGAAGCCTATGTGTCCACCGCGGCCAACTCCTTTACCGATCCCTATGCGGTAGAAGCGATTCGGCTGGTGTTTAAGTATCTGGAAACCGCCTGGCGCTCACCTGATGATATAAACGCCCGCATGCATATGCATAACGCCTCTGCGCTGGCGGGAATCGCCTTCACGAATGCTTCGCTGGGATTAGTCCACGCGATGGCGCATAAAATTGGCGGCGAGTTTGGTATTACCCACGGGCTGGCGAACGCGATTATGTTGCCTTATATCATTCGATATAACGCGAAGTTCACCAAAAAATATCGTCAGCTGGAAGCGGCTTTAGACATCAATAACCTAAGTGAAGCGATCAACGCGCTGAATCAACGTCTGGGCGTGCCGAAAACCCTAAGCCAGTGCGATGAAGTTAAAATCAATGAAGTGACCTTTGTGAATGTTCTCGACAGAATGAGCCGCCATGCCGTCGACGATCCATGCACCTTAACTAACCCTAACTATCCGTCTGTTCAGGATGTCAAAGGGCTCTATACCCAGGCATTCTACGGCGCTTAATCGCCTCCCCACTGTTTTTTTTAAACGCTAAAGCAGCGTCAACCAGGGCCGCATGGATAACTAAAACCCGGCGGCCTTATCGGTTCTACAGACGTCATCATAGCCATGGCCAGTAATAGCTGAATCGTTAAAGCTTTCTTCGTTTTAAATCACAAATTTTTAGCAACTATTTTTATAATTACCTAAAAAACGCGATTTAAATCTCATTTAAAAATATAAAAATGGCCATTTTCTCACCAGGTGAGACACTTCACATTTTAATAATCCACTTGCAACTAAATTCCCTCCATCAGCAACACAATCGATTCAGCAAAAGGAATGAAAAATGAAAAAAACATTAGTTTTAACAGCAATCGCTATGCTTGTTTCTGGGCCAGTAGTAGCAAAAACGTGGGTGCTGACAAGTGCTGAAAGCGGCATGGATAAAGGAAACTGGCAGATAACAAGCGACCAGCTGAAGATTAAAGATCATAATTTCAGCATTGAGCAAAAAGTCCTTCACGGCGGTAAACAAGAAGGCAGCAAAATCCTCGTCATCCACAGCAAAGACGGCCTGACAATTACCCTGAGCCCCACCCGCGGCATGAACCTGCTAAAAATCGAAGGGTTTGGTTCGCGGATGGGCTGGGACTCGCCGGTTAAAGAGGTCGTCAACCCGGCGTTCATAAACCTTGAAAGCCGCAACGGGCTGGGGTGGCTGGAAGGCTTCAATGAGATGATGGTGCGCTGCGGCTATGAATGGACCGGCCATCCGGTAACCGCAGACGGTCAGATTTATACCCTGCACGGCAAAGTTGGCAACACGCCGGCTTCACAGGTGGAAGTGGAAGTCGCTGACGCCGCGCCGTATGAAATTCGCGTTCGCGGACTGGTGAAGGAGAGCACGTTTAAGAAAGCGGATCTGCAGACCATGACCGAGTTGCTCTATGTACCCGGCAGCAACAGCTTCAGCCTGCACGATGTCTTAACCAACCATGCCGACTATCCGCATGACTATCAAATTATCTATCACAGCAACTTTGGCCAGCCGATCCTCGAAGAGGGGGCCCGCTTCCTGGCGCCGATCTCAAGCATCAGCCCGTTCAATGACTACGCCAAGGCCGGCTTAAAAACCTGGCAAACCTACGCCGGTCCAACCAAAGGTTTCGATGAAATGGTGTTTAATATGCAGCCGCTGGCGGATGAAAATCATCAAACCCTGGCCGCCGTGGTCAACAAAGCCGGCGATAAAGGGGCATCGATTCAGTTTGATACCCGCCAGTTGCCGGTACTGACGCTGTGGAAAAACACCGATACCGAGAAACAGGGCTACGTAACCGGTATTGAGCCGGGCACCAGCTACGCCTATCCGGTGACCATCGAGCGCGAGCAAAAACGCGTTAAGCAACTTCAGCCTGGAGCAAGCACCCAGTTTGATCTGACCTATACGCTGCTGCACAGCAGCGAGCAGGTTGCCGACGTGGAGAAGAAAATCGCGGCTATTCAGGGCGATACCAAAGTAACGGAAAACGAAACACCTATCGCGAAGGAGTAGCGCTGTTTCCAGGAGGCGGCGCTGCGCACCTGTCCGGACTACCGGACCGCAGACGGCAGACGGCAGACGGCAGTAAACCTGTAGCCCCGGTAAGGCGTCAGCCGCCACCGGGGAATGGTTCAGAGTCCAGGATGGATATACTTTCCTGCAGGCGGCGCTTGGCGCGCCTTATACGGGTTACAAAACCTTGGCCGCACCAGCCCGATCCATGACCACCAAACGCAAATCCTGTGCAAAGCGCTGGTACTGCACTTCATTAATCGGCTGCGGGTAGCTCAACACGATCAATTCATGATCGGCGATCCCCTGATGATAGCTCGGGTGACGATGCGCCCAGGGATTCGCGCAAAACCCCATGGTTTCATAAAAGCGCAGGCGCTTATGGGCAATCTCGCTGGTCAGCGGATCGATTTCCAGGATGGTCAGCGGCGCCCGCTGAAGTATTTCAGCTAACAACTGCTTGCCGTAGCCGCGCGATCGTAACCTGTCGTCAACGGCCAGATGCTCAATGTAGACATAGTCGGTAAACCGCCAGCCGCCGCTCAGGCCAATAAACAGGCCATCATCGAACCAGGCTTCGAGTTCATAATGCGGATTATCAAGCGCCTGCTGTTTAGCTCCGGCTTCACGCTGTTCATGCCACGGGAAGGCCCTGCCGTACAGCGCGTCAAGCGCGGGAAAATGCGCGGAATCGGTAGAGGTCACTCTTTGTGAAATCAACATGAACCGTCCTGGTCACAAAAACCATCCGCCCTCGCGCGGAGGGCGGATAAACGAGGAGAATAGCTTACTCGACCGCCTCGGCTTTTTTCGCCAGCTTATCGAGCAGCTTCTGATGAATGCCGCCAAACCCGCCGTTGCTCATCACCAGAATGTGGTCGCCCGGATGCGCGGTTTTAACAATCATATCCACCAGCGCATCGACATCGGCGCTCCAGTGCGCGGGCTGTACGCAAGCGTCAGCCACTTCAGCAACCTGCCACGGAATATGCTGCGGCTGCAGCAGGAAGACTTCGTCCGCTCGGCCAAGGGACGGCGCCAGGTCGTCTTTGCAGATACCCATTTTCATGGTGTTGGAACGAGGTTCAAGCACGGCAAGAATACGCGCGGTACCGCCAACCTTGCCGCGTAGTGCCTGCAGGGTCGCCAGAATCGCCGTCGGGTGGTGGGCAAAATCGTCGTACACGGTCACGCCGTTGGCTTCGCCGCGCAGCTCCAGACGCCGGCGGGCGTTGATAAAGCTGCCCAGCGCGTTAGCCGCATCGGCAGGCTGCACGCCGACATGACGGGCGGCGGCAATGGCCATCAGACCATTATGCATATTATGTTCGCCAACCAGCGCCCACTTCACCTCACCGACTTTCTCGCCGTCCAGCCACACTTCCCATGAGGAAGCATCTGTGGTGAGCTTTTTCGCCTGCCAGTGGCCCTGTTCGCCGACCAGCTCCTGTTCGCTCCAGCAGCCCATCGCCATCGTCTGTTTCAGATTGATGTCGTTCTCCGGCAGGATAATCTTGCCTTTGCCCGGCACAATGCGCACCAGATGATGGAACTGTTTCTGGATCGCTTTCAGATCGTCAAAGATGTCCGCGTGGTCAAACTCAAGGTTATTGAGAATCAACGTGCGCGGGCAGTAGTGAACGAACTTAGAGCGCTTATCGAAGAAAGCGCAGTCGTATTCATCGGCTTCAATCACGAAGAACGGGCTATCGCCGAGGCGCGCGGAAACATCGAAGTTGCCCGGAACGCCGCCGATAACAAAGCCCGGCTTGTAGCCGCAGGCTTCGAGGATCCAGGTCGCCATGCCGGCGGTGGTGGTTTTCCCGTGCGTACCGGCAACCGCCAGCACCCAGCGATCGCGCAGAACGAAGTCGTGCAGCCACTGCGGACCGGACATGTAAGGGATATTATTTTCCAGCACCGCTTCCACGCACGGGTTACCACGCGTCATCGCGTTACCGATAATCACCAGATCCGGCTGCGGATCCAACTGACTGGCATCATACCCTTGAATTAACTCAATTCCCTGGTTTTCCAACAGGGTACTCATTGGCGGATAGACGTTCGCATCCGACCCCGTTACCTCATGACCGAGGGAACGCGCCAGCATCGCCAGCCCCCCCATAAACGTGCCACAGATTCCTAAAATATGAATGCGCATTCGTCACTTCCTTCTCTTATCTGAAGCACAGTTTACCGGGATGTTGGGGGTGAAAGAAATGCATTTAAGGCGAATCCGTATTTTGCTGGCGCGATTCACCTGTGCGAACTTTTTTTATTCTTTGTTAAGATTGTTATGTTCGTTTTACTTCACATAAACATGCAGGGAACGGGTTATGAAAACGTTAGGTGAATTTATTGTCGAAAAGCAGCACGAGTTCTCTCACGCAACCGGCGAGCTTACTGCTTTGTTGTCGGCGATAAAGTTAGGCGCCAAGATCATCCACCGCGATATCAACAAGGCCGGTCTGGTCGATATCCTGGGTGCCAGCGGTGCTGAAAACGTTCAGGGCGAGGTTCAGCAAAAACTCGACCTGTTTGCCAATGAAAAGTTGAAAGCCGCACTGCGAGCACGCGATATTGTTGCCGGGATCGCCTCTGAAGAAGAAGATGAAATTGTCGTCTTTGAAGGATGTGAACACGCCAAATACGTGGTGCTGATGGACCCGCTGGATGGATCTTCTAACATCGACGTTAACGTCTCCGTTGGAACGATTTTCTCTATCTATCGCCGCGTCACGCCGGTGGGAACCCCCGTTACTGAAGAAGATTTCCTGCAACCGGGCAACCGACAGGTCGCCGCGGGCTATGTGGTTTACGGCTCCTCGACGATGCTGGTTTATACCACCGGCTGCGGCGTCCACGCCTTTACCTACGACCCGTCCCTTGGCGTCTTCTGCTTGTGCCAGGAGCGCATGCGCTTCCCGGAAAAGGGCAACACCTACTCGATTAACGAAGGTAACTACATCAAGTTCCCGATGGGTGTGAAGAAGTACATCAAGCATTGCCAGGAAGAAGATAGAGAGACCCAGCGCCCGTACACCTCGCGCTACATCGGCTCCCTGGTGGCGGATTTCCACCGCAACCTGCTAAAAGGCGGCATCTATCTCTACCCGAGCACCGCCAGCCACCCGGACGGTAAACTGCGCCTGCTGTACGAATGCAACCCGATGGCGTTCCTCGCGGAACAGGCGGGCGGTAAGGCCAGCGATGGTAAAGAGCGTATTCTGGATATCATTCCGGAAAGCCTGCACCAGCGCCGTTCTTTCTTCGTCGGCAATAACCATATGGTTGAAGACGTCGAGAACTTTATTAAAGAGTTCCCGGACGCATAAAGCGCCTCTTCCCCTCCCGCCGTACGGGAGGGGAAATTCTCCAATCAGTGTCCCACCCTTGTCACCGGCGAGCTCTGCCGATTCTCCCACAGCACCGTCAGGCCGCGCTGCAGCGCAATAAAGATAAACAGCAGGATACCGATGGCGATCTTGGTCCACCATGAACTGAGGGTACCGTCGAAGTTGATATAGGTTTGAATCAGCCCCTGAATCCCTACGCCAAACAGCGTGCCGAGCACCGTCCCTACCCCGCCGCTTAACAGCGTGCCGCCGATAACCACTGAAGCAATCGCGTCCAGCTCGACGCCGACGCCCGCCAGCGCATAGCCCGCCTGGGTATAAATAGAGAAGACGATCCCCGCCAGCGTCGCCAGTCCGGTGGAGAGCATATAGATGCGGATCGTCGTGCTCCGCGTGGAGATCCCCATCAGGTTCGCCGACGTCGCGTTGCCGCCGATGGCATAAACCTGATTGCCGAAGCGGGTGCGGTGGGCCATAAAAATTCCGCCGATCACCACCAGCAGCATCAGCAGCCCCATCGCGCTCAGACGCCCGCCGCCGGGGATGGTCCATGCCAGTCCTGACAGCGCGTCATATACCGGGTGATTAATGGGAATCGACTCTTCCGAAACCAGGTAGCTGACGCCGCGCAGGAAAAACATCCCGGCGAGGGTGATGATAAACGCCGGGATCTTCAGCGCATCAATAAGCAGGCCCATAAACGCGCCAAAGGCGCAGCCCATCACCAGTACCAGCGGAAACGCCACCAGTGGCGAGATCCCCCAGAAACCAATCGCTTTAGCGAGAAAGACCCCGGTAAAGGCGATCACCGACCCGACCGACAGATCGATCCCGCCGGAGAGGATCACGAAGGTCATACCGACGGCGATAATCCCGAGAAAAGCATTGTCGGTCAGGATATTACAGATCACCCGCGTCGAGGCAAAGCCGGGAAACTGGGTCAGGCAGTAAAGGTACCCCAGCACAAATACCGCGAGGGTGATCATTAACGGTAAATTACGTTTTATCATGGCCGCGCATCCCCTTCAGTATGCTGATAAAGCGCGGCGACTGGACGATCAGTACGCACAGCACCACCACCGCTTTAACTACCTGATTAAGCTCCGGCGGGAAGCCTGACAGCAGGATCCCGGTATTCATACCCTGGATAATCAGCGCCCCGACGACCGAGAGCAGCAGGTTAAAGCGCCCGCCCATCAGCGAGCCGCCGCCGATAACCACCGCCAGGATGGCGTCCAGCTCCAGCCACAGCCCGGCGTTATTGGCATCCGCGCCGCGAATATCCGCCGCAACGATAATCCCGGCGATTGCCGCGCAAACGCCGCTAAGTACGTAGGCTAACATCACGACGACGCGGGTATTTACGCCGGCGTTTTTCGCCGCGCGAATGTTAATCCCCACCGCTTCGATAAACATTCCCAGCGCGGTTTTGCGGGTAAACAGCCAGAACAGCGCCAGCGTGACGATGGCGATAATCACCGGCGTCGGGAACAACAGCAGCGAACCGCTGCCCAGCCACGCCAGATGCGGTGAGTCAAAGGTCACGATCTGCCCGGAGGTGATCAGCTGCGCCACTCCGCGCCCGGCGACCATCAGGATCAGCGTGGCGACGAACGGCTGGATCTTCAGCACCGCCACCAGGATCCCGTTCCACAGACCGGCCAGCGCGCCGGCCGCCAGCGAAGCCAGCAGCACAATCGGCAGGCTGTGCCCTGCCACGGTCATCGACGCTGCCGTTGCGCCGGCAATCGCCATCACCGCCCCGACGGAGAGGTCAATCCCCCCGGTGGCGATAACCAGCGTCATGCCAATCGCCAGCAGCGCCACCGGGGCGGCGCGGTTTAAAATGTCTATCGGGCTGCCGAACAGCCGCCCGTCCTGGAGCACGACCTGATAAAAATGCGGCGCGACCAGGCTGTCAACGACCAGCACCAGCAGCAGCGCAATAATTTGCGGCATCCCTTTTGGCCAGTTAAAGCGCCGTTTCGGCTGGCCGCTTTTCGGAACAGATTGAGGCATCATCGGTTACTCCTTATGCCGCAATAGCGTTCATGATCGCCGGTACGGAGAGCTCGCTCAGCGACAGCTCCGCCACCTGCTGGCGATCGCGCATGATAATCACCCGATCGGCGTAACCCACCAGCTCTTCCAGCTCAGAAGAGATGACCAGCAGCGCCAGGCCATCGGCACACAGAGTTTCTATCAGGCGAATGATTTCGGCGTGGGCGCCAACGTCAATACCGCGAGTCGGTTCATCGAGGATCAGGAACTGCGGCTTCGTCAGCAGCCAGCGGGAGAGCAGCACCTTCTGCTGATTACCGCCGGAGAGAAATTCGATCGGCTGTTCAGCGCTGGGGGTACGAATACCGAGCTGACGAATAAAACGTTCGGCAATCTCATTTTGTTCGCGGCGACTAATCGGCCGCAGCCAGCCGCGCTGCGCCTGTAGCGCGAGAACGATATTTTCCCGCACCGAGGCGGCGGCGATAATGCCGTCGGTTTTACGATCTTCCGGACAGAAGCCAATCCCGAGGCACGATGCCTGATGCGGCGAGCACAGGGTTTGCGGCTTGCCTTTGATCCACGCTTTGCCGCTGTCGGCGGGTTTAATGCCGAAAATGACTTCCGCGGTTTCCGTGCGTCCGGAGCCTAGCAGACCCGCCAGGCCGACGATCTCACCGGGACGGACCTGCAGACTAAACGGTGCGATGGTGCCTTTTTTGCCAAAATCTTCGAAGGCGGCCACCGGTTTATCACTCAGCAGGGTGCGGCCCGCGCGCTGCAGGGCGTTATGCTCCAGCTCGCGGCCCAGCATCATTTTCACCAGTTCAATTTGCGGCAGCTCGCGGGTTTCCCGGCAGCCGACAAAACCGCCGTTACGCAGAACGGTGATGCGGTCGCTGACGGCGTAAACCTGGTCGAGGAAGTGGGTGACGAAAATCAGGCTGACGCCGCTATCGCGCAGCTGGCGCATCAGGGTGAAGAGCATTTCCACCTCCTGGGTATCCAGGCTGGCGGTCGGTTCATCAAGAATTAACACTTTTGCTGACAGGTCAATTGCCCGGCAGATCGCGACAATCTGCTGCATGGCGACCGAAAAGCGGTTCAGCGGTTCACGGACATCGAGAGAAAAACCGTAGGACGCCATCAGCGCGGTGGCGCGTTTTTCCATCTCTTTGCGCTGCAGGAGGCCAAAGCGCCGGGGCTCGCGGCCAATAAACAGATTATCCGCCACCGACATGTTAGGCAGCAGGTTTACTTCCTGATAGACGGTGCCGATCCCCAGCTGCTGGGCGTGGGCGGTGTTTTTTGGCGAGATCTCCCGGCCTTCCAGCCATATTGCCCCGCGATCAGCGTGGTAGACGCCGGTAAGCGCTTTAATCAGGGTGGACTTACCCGCGCCGTTTTCGCCTAACAGAGCCATGATTTCGCCCCGGCGCAGGCTGAAATTAACGTTATCCAGCGCCTTCACGCCGGGGAAAAATTTGCTTAGCCCTTCAGTTCGAAGGATTTCCTGATGTTGTTCGCCGTTCATGCTCTCCCCTCACCTTAACCCGCTCCCCGACCGGGAGAGGGTGTTCAGCCGCGCCTTAGCGACCGGGAAAATCCCGGAGGCGGCGCCGCGCGCCTGTCCGGGCTACTCAATCCGCAGACGGCGATGAACCTGTCGCCCGGTGCGCATAGCGTCACCGGGAGCGTGCGTGTTTTTCGCTACTCAATAGCCCATATTTTTCTTCTTCTCTAACTCTTCTTTCGCCGTATCCGGCAGGTAGAGGGTCGATTTGGTGATGGTGACTTTTTCAGGCAGGGTGCCGTCTTTTTTGTATTTCTCCAGCGCATCGAACGCCGGGCCGGCCATATTCGGCGTCAGCTCGACGCTGGCGTTAGCCTCGCCGGCCATCATCGCTTTATAGATATCCGGCACGCCGTCGATAGAGCCGGTGAGGATATCTTTGCCCGGCTTCAGCCCGGCCTCTTTAATCGCCTGAATCGCGCCAATCACCATGTCGTCGTTATGGGCGTAAACCATGCAGATGTTCTTGCCGTTGTTCTCCGCTTTGATAAAGCTCTCCATCACTTCTTTACCCTTACTGCGGGTAAAGTCGCCGGACTGGGAGCGGATAATCTTGATATTGGAGGCTTTAGAAATGGCTTCAGCAAAGCCTTTCTTGCGGTCAATCGCCACGCTGGCCCCTACGGTGCCCTGCAGTTCAACAACGTTACACGGCTTGCCGTCGACGGTTTTCACCAGCCACTCACCGATCAGTTGGCCTTCCAGCACGTTGTTCGCGGTGACGGTGGTCATATAGAGATCTTTGTCTTTGACATCAATAGAGCGGTCGAGCAGGAATACCGGGATTTTGGCTTCTTTCGCTTCCTTCAGTACCGGCTCCCAGCCGGTCGCCACTACCGGAGCGATGAAGATGGCATCGACGCCCTGAGCGATGAAGGAGCGTACGGCTTTAATCTGGTTTTCCTGTTTTTGTTGGGCGTCGGCAATCTTCAGCGTAATGCCGCGCTTCGCGGCCTCTTCCTTCGCGACGTTGGTTTCGGCCGCACGCCAGCCGGATTCAGAACCGACCTGCGAAAAACCTACGGTAAGAGGGGCAGCCATGACCATAGACGACATAGCTGCGGAAACTGCTGTGACAAGAAGTAAGCGCTTCCACATAAGAGGATCCTCGTAGGGTTATTGTTGGTTAAAGCCTCACCTGCGGACAAACTATAGACAATCGGAGATGTAACTGAATGCGTTACATCACACTTCAAAAAAGTTAATTAGATGTTAATCAGCACCCATCTCATCAGCGGAGAGCCGATGAGGCTTCGCGAGCCGTGCGAGCTTCACCGTTTATGACGAAATTTTTCACACTTTGAGATATCAAGCATATGCAATGAAAACGGTTACATAATTTTATTCAGTATGCGGCTATGTTTATGGATTTTCAGGCTGTATGACGGGGAAAATTTCAGACTCCCCCCACCCGTTCTGGAGAAAAAGAAGCGAAGACATTCGATGCGAGTTGGCTATAATACCGGGCACTTGTTTGCCATACATTTTAAAGGAAACAGACATGAGCTTACTCAACGTACCTGCGGGCAAAGATCTGCCGGAAGACATCTACGTCGTGATCGAGATCCCGGCGAACGCAGATCCTATCAAATACGAAGTCGACAAAGAGAGCGGTGCACTGTTCGTTGACCGTTTCATGTCCACGGCAATGTTCTATCCGTGCAACTACGGCTACATCAACCACACTCTCTCCCTGGACGGCGACCCGGTTGACGTACTGGTCCCGACCCCGTATCCGCTGGAGCCAGGTTCAGTTATCCGCTGCCGTCCGGTTGGCGTACTGAAAATGACCGACGAATCCGGTGAAGATGCGAAGCTGGTTGCGGTACCGCACACCAAACTGAGCAAAGAGTACGATCACATCAAAGATGTGAGCGACCTGCCGGAACTGTTGAAAGCGCAGATCACCCACTTCTTCGAGCACTATAAAGACCTCGAAGCGGGCAAATGGGTTAAGGTTGACGGCTGGGACAACGCTGAAGCGGCGAAAGCTGAAATCGTAGCTTCCTTCGAGCGCGCGAAGAAGTAATTCTTCCGCACTCAGGTTAGCGAAAACACCGCCTCCGGGCGGTGTTTTTATTTGGCATATTGAGCCATTTCCCGGTTAGCGACTAATGCGCCTTAGCCGGGCGACAACACCCAACTTCACAAAAAACAACGCCACCTGAGGGTGGCGTTATCGTTATTAATACTGGTCTTTATCCAACCAGTTGCCGCTTTCTATCAGCGTGAAGCCCTCAACGGGGCGCTGATAGACATACATCCAGGCGCTACCGTAAGGCGTCTGGATCAGGTGACGAGCATACTCGCCGCCTTTGGTACGCAGCGCATCCAATTCAGCCAGCGTCGATGCGTCAATACGATAGACTTCACCATGTACCGTGCCATCGCCGGGCACCGCGCCTGGATAGTGGCCCAGGCTGTACAGTTGATAATCATTGACACTATGATCGCCCAGCCACTGAGCGTTGGTCATCCAGTGGCTGTTGCCTTGTTTGCGTCGTAAACTGCCGTAAACAAATATTCGCATTGCTAAAACTCAAACTGATAGAGCAAATCGAGAGCCTGGTCTACACCAGACACGGCTTCCATATATAGCTTAGGCATCAGGCGATAACGTAACGTCAATGTCGCCAGGGAATCAAAGATCCCTACCCCATATTTTACCTGCAGACCGGGCAGCACATAGCCGCTGACCACCACCTGGGAGGAGTCGCCCACTCCCTCGGTATCCAGCGCCAGATTGCTTACGCCAAACGTCTCGCCGATTTTACCCACAACCTGACCACTTTGTGCAACCCCCATACCAATAAGCATGGAGGTCATTGCCGCACTATCGCTCTGTCCGCTGCCTAAACCCTGCCCGCGGAGCAGGTAAGAGAGCGCTTCCTGCTGCGACATCGCCGGATCGGAGAAAATCTCCGCTTTCGGCTGATCGGCCGAGCCGGTGACGCGAACGCCGGCGATAACGTCGTCCTCGGTGGCGTCCGGATTACGAATGGCTTCGATATTCAGCAGCGGCTGATCCGGAGGACCGGAGAACAGCAGCTCGCCTTTACGCACGATCAGATCCTGCCCGTAGGCATGGAAGCGCCCCTCCGGGATGTTGATCTGCCCGTTGAGCCCCAGCCCCTGTTTGTCCTGAGCGACTTTCAAATCACCGGTCAAACGCGCTTTCAGACCGAAGGCATCCAGACGAACGTTGTTGCCTACGTGAATAGTCAGGTTGCTGTTGATAGGGATACCGGCGCTCTGCTGCTTAATCGGCTGCAGATTTTTATCCAGCATCACTTCGTCAGATGAGACCCCAACGGCGCTTTCCGGCACTTCGTTGACCACGATACGCGCCCAGGGCACATCAACGCTGCCATCCAGGTTAAACAGGCTTGGCGTGGCGGTAAACACCACGTCCGGCGAGACATCCAGGCGCACCATCGGCGGCACGGTTATCCGCACCCGGCTGCCCTTCGCCGCAATCTGCGCGCGCCAGTTATCAATCTGCGTCCAGTCGGCGTTGCCGCTGAGCGCGATGTGGCCCTGGCTGGTATTCACCGTTCCCTGTAGGGTCGAGCGGGTACCGGTGAAATTCATCGCCAGCTGGCTCGGCTGCATATCGAACGGCATAAAGTTACCGTCAATATCAACGCCATTCAGCTGCATTTGACCGAACAGCTGCGGACTCTGAAGGTTGCCGCCAAGCGTCAGGCGTGCATTCAGTCTCCCTTCCGCCTTTTCGCCGCGCGAGAAGATTGGGTTAATCATCGCCAGCGAGAAGTTGTTGATATTGACGTTACCGCCCAGATTACGTCGGCCCTGCGGATCGGTGACCTGCACCTGCCCGTCCAACTGGCCATTGTTGGTCAGACGAATTAGCCAGCCCAACTGGGCGCGATTATTATGCAGATCGGCGGTGAGGTTGAGAGTATCGAAAGCCACCGGCAACGGCGCGTCGTTGACCGTCTGCGTCACCTTCACGTTACGCCCGCTCAGGGTGACCTTACCCTGCGGCAGCCCCTCTTTGGTAGTGTCCCAACTCACATCGGCATTACCGCTAAACACGCCGCTGGCCTGGGTCGCTTCCGGCATAAAGGGCTTCAGCATCGCGAGATCGAAACGGTTGAGGTTCACCACCGCGCGCCCGCTTGCCCCGGCGTCGATGGTCTGCGGTACGCACAGCTCGGCGTTCGGGTTAGTCCAGCAGTGCGGCCCGATGCTGATTTTCTGTTCGAGGTTACGATAATCCAGCGCGATATCGCGCGTCAGCGCAACCGGCCCCACCGGGGTCTGGAAACGGGTATTGCTCAGCGAGCCTTTCCAGCGCTCCGCTTTGCGGTCAAAGCTCCCCGCCAGCGACAGCTGCCCGGAGACCGGATCGCCCTGCACCCGCAGCTGCAGGTCGTGCTGCTTCTCGTTGCCCTTGGCATTGAGCTGCACCAGACTGATATTGACGCCCGGCTGGCTAATGCGGTCCACGCGTACGTCAAGATTACCGCCAATCTGGTCGGTGGATTTCACATCGCCCTTCACGTTCACCTGGGCCACCGACAGCTCCTGCCAGCGCAGCGCCCGGGCGGTAATATCCGCCAGCAGCTGCGGCGCGTCGACGGTGCCGCGAACCTTCACCAGCCCCTTCGCTGTGCCGCCCAGGCCCGGCAGGGCGTTGTCGAGATGCGGCGCATCAATGGTGGCGTCAAGGTTAAGGTCTTTGACCCCCAGCTCGCCTTTCACATCAGCGCTGTTGGGGCCTAACGCCAGATGCAGACCGGGGATTTTCCACTGCATATAGCTGTTGCCCTGCAGCGAACCGCTCACATCAACTTTATTTTGCTTCACGTTACCGGTGATTTTCAGCTCCGGCACCGACATCTGCCAGCTGCCACCGTACAGGCTGCCCTGAGTCTTAATCAGGCCGTTGAGCTTCGACGGCCAGTCCGGGACCTCTTTAGCGGTATTGATACCGTCAAGCGTCAATTCGCCGCGCCAGCTGATCGCCTGCTGCCAGTCGAGCAGCGCCTTCAGTTCGGTTTTCCCTTCGAGGGCGGCGACGGTCAGTTTATCAAGATTGACCTGCTGCTCGTTGCCCTTGGCGCTGAGGTTAATCTTCGCCGGCGGCAGCGACTGCCCTTTGACCGCGGTGCTGAAGGCCAGGGTGTAGTCGGTCATTTTGCCGTTAAATTTCAGCAGGAGATCGTCAGCCTGATACGCTTTCTCGCCGGTGAACGGCCAGTAGAGCTGCTTACTTTTAATCTCCATATCCAACGGTAGCCCCGCCTCCGCCAGCTGCGCTTCGGCACGCAGGGTCATCGCCACGGGACCGTTTAAATCCACGCCGAGCGTAAGCTTTTTACGCACTTCACCGCCCACTTTCAGCTGCACTTTCTCGCCCTTGAGGGGATCAATATTCAGCGTACTGTTGAGGGTAATATCGACCGGCCAGTTATCCTGCAGCTGGGCGTTGCCGGAAGCCGTGACTTTGCCCTGGTCGGAGTCCACATCCAGCGCGTCTAGCTTCATCTGCCCATCAATACTGCTGACTTTAAGCAGCAGATTATAGATGGTGATATCGGTGTCGCCGGTGAGACGCAGCTGCTCGCCGCGGAACGCCTGAATATTGAGATTCAACGGCAGATGGACGTCGGTCATCTCCGGCAGCACCGGCTTCGAGAACAGATCTTTCATCGTCTCGCCGAGCGGCTTTTCTTCCGGCTGCGGATTGTCAATTTTCGGCTCGACCACCTGCTCCTGGGCCACCTTCGCCACCTTCGGCAGCGCGATGAGCAACCCCTGCAGGGAGGTCGGCGTCAGGGTCAGGTTTTTCTCCTGCCAGTTCAGACCGCTGGTAAAGTCGCGCAGCGAGACGGCGGTATCGTCAATTTTTACGTTGACGTTATGCAGCGCCACCCGGCTCAGCGTGATGGGATAAGGTGTGGAGAGATTCAGCGGGCCGCTATCTTCTTCTTCAACCGGCGCCGCCGGCGGCATCTTGCTGGTATCGATCGCCACATAGATATCGCGCAGAGAAAGATCGTTGACGCACAGGCTGCTGTCCCACAGGCAGCGCAGCTTGACGCCGAGGTGGAACTGACCAGCGGTGACCGCCACGCCCGGCTGCTCAAAGCGCACGTTCTCCAGCGTCAAATCGCGCCAGCCGCCGGTCGCTTTGCCAATCTCCAGCCCCGGAACCCAGCGGTCGGCAGCTTTGATCACCAGATGCAGGCCGGTGGTGGTCCCCACCAGGAATCCTACCGTCCCCAGCAGCAGCACAAGAAAAATCAGTACGCCGAGGCTTATCTTCTTCCATAAACTCATAATTCAGGCCCCAGACCGATATAAAACTGTAAACCGTGCTCTTCTTTGTCGCCGATCGGTCTGGCGATATCCAGCTTGATTGGTCCGACCGGAGACTGCCAGCGTACGCCGAGGCCGGCGCCGGTTTTAAAGTCGCTCTCGCGGATATCGCTCACCGCTTCGCCGCTATCGACGAACACCGCGCCCCACCATTTGCCGCTCACGTTGTACTGATACTCCAGCGAACCGGTAGCCAGCTTCGAGGCCCCCATCAGCTTGCCGTCGTCATCTTTTGGCGAGATAGATTTGTATTTATACCCGCGAATGCTGCGGTCGCCACCGGCGAAGAAACGCAGATCCGGCGGGACCTTGCTGAAGTTATCGGCCTCAATCCAGCCGAGATTGCCGCGTACTACGAAGCGGTGGCGGTCATACAGGGTGCGGATCCAGACGTCCTGCGCCTGCATCACGATAAAGTTGATGTCCGAGCCCCACATGGTATTGGAGTAGTCCACAGAATAGCGCTGCGAATCACCCCAGGTCGGCATCAGGCCGCCGCGCGAACGTGTGCGGTTCACCGACACGCCGGGGTAGATCAGCATGGTGGTGTTAGTGACGTTGGCCTGGGTAAAGTGGTCGAGGCTCCAGCGCAGGTTCAGCGCGCGCTGCCAGCCGCTCGACATCTCCCAAAAACGTGATACCCCGAGAGTCGTAGAGTCAGCTTTGGTATCGTTAAGGTCGGTACGCTTAAAGCCGCCCTGCATCAGGTAGTACTGCTCCAGCGGGCTTTTTAACAGCGGCACCTTATAGCTGAAATCAAGCTGCTGTTCCGGGGCGGAAAGGCTGAGGCTAGAGGTCAGGCTGTGGCCGTAGGAGTTCATCCACGGCTTTCTCCAGGTGCCTTTGACGCGCGGCCCGACGTCGGTTGAGTAGCCGACCCCGGTTTCAACGGTATTCTCTTTACGCGGAGAGACGACGCCCTGCAAAGGCAGAACTTTGGTCTGGCGGGATTTTTCAAACTGCGGCGCCACCACGACGGAGCTAAACCAGCCGGTTGCCGCCAGGCGGCGGTTCAGTTCAGCGAGATCCTGCGAAGTGTAGTAGTCGCCCTGCTTAAACGGCACCAGGTTTTGCAGATATTCGTCGCGAATTTGCGAGCCTTCAAAAGTGACCGGGCCAAAGCGGTAGCGCTCGCCGCTGTTGTAGTCGATATCCCAGAAGGCCTGATGTCGGTCGAGAGAGACGCCGAGCTGGCTTTTATTAAACTCGCTATCAAAATAGCCTTTACGTAGCGCAACGCGGGTCAGGGAGCTTTTGAAGCCATCATAGTCGCCGTGGTTTAGCACGGTGCCGATCGCCGGGCGCGTTTTCAACAAATCCAGATAGTCGCGATCGGTTCGGGCGCCGCCGCGTAAAATCACTTCAGTGCCGCCAATACGCACCGGTTCGCCGGGCGTAACTTTGGCGATCAGGACCTGGCGGCCCCTCGCCGGCGGCGGACGTAAATCAAAATCGATCGTCGGTTCGTAGTAGCCGAGCGCTTTCAGGCCTTCGCGGATAGCATCATCAACGCGCGCGCGAAAGCGCCGGTCCGGCGTGACTTCATCGCTCTGGATCGTAGATAGTTGGGCGCGGACGTTTTTTTCCAGTTCCCCGGATAGCCCCTCAACCTGCAAACGCACGCTCGCTGCGCTGGCGACCCCGCTGACCAGCAAAAGGCTGGTGATACATAACTGGCGGATTTGTAGCACGTTTTCTCCTGAATATCCTTGTTTCCCCCCGAAGGAAACGAAAGCGCCGCTCCACGGCTTAACAAAACCCTAACAAGCAAGGGTTGAAAAATAGACGTTATCCCAAATAATTCTTATGTTTAAATCTAGACGTATTAAGCGCGTTTATTGTGTTAAAAGACGCGCTTGGTTACAACCTTAACCACATTTTCTGTTTTGAGAGGCCCACCGTGAGTCTATTTGATAAAACGCATCTTGTCGCCCAAGCGGACGCGCTGCCGGGACGCAACACGCCGATGCCGGTGGCTACGCTCCACGCCGTCAATGGTCACTCGATGACCAACGTTCCCGCAGGAATGGAAATCGCCCTGTTCGCCATGGGCTGCTTCTGGGGCGTCGAACGCCTGTTCTGGCAGCTGCCCGGCGTCTACAGTACCGCCGCCGGCTACACCGGCGGCTATACGCCAAACCCGACCTACCGCGAAGTGTGCAGCGGCGAGACCGGTCACGCCGAAGCGGTGCGCGTGGTCTACGATCCGCAGGTTATCAGCTATGAGCAGCTGCTCCAGGTGTTCTGGGAAAACCACGACCCGGCGCAGGGTATGCAGCAGGGTAACGATCGCGGTACCCAGTATCGTTCCGCGATTTATCCGCTGACGCCGGAGCAGAGCGAGGCGGCACAGGCCAGCCTGGCGCGTTTCCAGGCGGCAATGAAGGAAGCTAACGACTCGCGCACTATCACTACCGAGATCGCGACGGCGAAACCGTTCTACTATGCGGAAGACGATCATCAGCAGTATCTGCATAAAAACCCGTACGGATACTGCGGTATCGGCGGAATCGGCGTTTGTTTGCCGCCGCAGGCCTGATGCCGCCGCGTGGTTCCCGCAGGCCGCCGGATTGAATAATTTACGCTCTGGCGGCTTTACAGTACCTTACGCTATACTACGCCGTGCTATCGCCGGTCCAGGGCCTTCGGACCGGCTTTTTGTGAATTCCACTTAGCGTTATCCACTTCCCTTCCGAGGATCTGATCTCAACGGTCAGATAAGATATGTTAAACAGTATTTTAGTAATACTCTGTCTGATAGCCGTCAGTGCGTTCTTTTCGATATCGGAAATCTCGCTGGCCGCATCACGTAAAATCAAACTCAAGCTGCTGGCCGATGATGGCAACATCAACGCTCAACGCGTGCTGAAGATGCAGGAAAACCCCGGTATGTTCTTTACCGTGGTGCAAATCGGCCTCAACGCGGTGGCGATTCTCGGCGGTATCGTCGGCGACGCTGCGTTTTCACCCGCTTTCTACGGCCTGCTGAACCGCTATCTGTCGCCGGAGCTCTCCGAGCAGCTGAGCTTTATTATTTCCTTTACCCTGGTCACCAGCCTGTTCATTCTGTTTGCTGACCTGACTCCGAAACGCATCGGTATGATCGCGCCTGAAGCCGTCGCTTTACGCATCATCAACCCGATGCGCTTCTGCTTGTTTATCTTCCGCCCGCTGGTGTGGTTGTTTAACGGCATGGCCAACAACATCTTCCGCCTGTTCAAAATTCCGATGGTGCGTAAAGACGACATTACCTCTGATGATATCTACGCCGTGGTGGAAGCCGGCGCGCTGGCCGGGGTGCTGCGTAAGCAGGAGCATGAGCTGATTGAAAACGTGTTCGAGCTGGAATCGCGCACCGTGCCTTCATCTATGACCTCGCGTGAAAACGTCATCTGGTTCGATCTTCATGAAGATGAGCAGAGCCTGAAGAATAAGGTCGCGGAGCATCCACACTCCAAATTCCTGGTGTGTAACGAAGATATCGACCACATCATCGGCTACGTTGACTCTAAAGACCTGCTGAACCGCGTGCTGGCGAACCAGAGCCTGGTACTGACCGGCGGCGTGCAGATCCGTAATACCCTGATTGTCCCGGACACCCTGACGCTCTCTGAAGCGCTGGAAAGCTTTAAAACCGCCGGTGAAGACTTCGCCGTGATCATGAACGAGTATGCGCTGGTGGTTGGGATTATCACCCTGAACGACGTGATGACCACCCTGATGGGCGACCTCGTCGGCCAGGGTCTGGAAGAGCAGATCGTCGCGCGCGATGAAAACTCCTGGCTCATCGACGGCGGGACGCCGATTGACGACGTGATGCGGGTGCTGGATATCGATGATTTCCCGCAGTCTGGCAATTACGAGACCATTGGCGGCTTTATGATGTTTATGCTGCGTAAAATTCCCAAGCGGACCGATGCGGTGAAATTCTCCGGCTATAAGTTCGAAGTGGTGGATATCGATAACTACCGTATCGATCAGCTGCTGGTGACCCGTATCGACAATAAGCCGACGGTGCTGGTGCCCAAGCTGCCGGACGCGGCGAATAGCGATAAAGAGTCGGCGTAAAGCGTTTGACGAACCGACAAGGCGGATGAAAATCCGCCTTTTTTATTGCCCGAATGTGAGGCGGCTCACGCCCCTCGGGCGATAGCAGATTTTTACTGCTCCATAGCGAAACGTTCATGACTCCCCTCTGCACAAAAAGGTAACTTTGCTCGCGACTACACGATCATATTCCTGAATAAAGGAAGCGAGGGTTACCATGATAGAATCAAATAAAAACTACTATATAAGCTGTCTGTTCTTCCTGTTCTTCTTTATTGGCTGGGGATGCTGCTATCCTTATTTATCATTGTGGTTAACGGAAACCATCGGTATTAATTATACTGATGTCGGTCTGGTTTATTCCTTTACTGCGGTTATTGCCGTTTGCGTTCAGCCGCTATTCGGTTTTATATCCGACAGGCTGGTTTATCGTAAAAACCTGATGTGGATGCTGGCCATCATTATTACCCTTTTTGCCCCCTACTGGATCTACGTCTTTGCGCCATTATTAAAAGTTAACGTTTTTCTCGGGGCGCTGGCCGGCGGCATTTATATTGGCATGGCCTACGGCGCAGGCTGCGGTATTTGCGAAGCTTACATTGATAAAGTCAGCCGCGCTTCCGGCTTTGAGTTTGGTCGCGCAAGAATGTTTGGCGGCATTGGCGCGGCTATCGGCACCTTCGCGGCAGGCAAGCTCTACGGGATCGACCAGAACATGATTTTCTGGCTGGCCAGTTGCGCAGGCTTATGCCTGCTGGTCATTGTCTGGAAAATGCAGATCAGCGCGCATAAACAAGGCGCGATGCAGAGTCGTAAAGCCTCTCCGGTCACCCTGAGCGACGCCACCTCGCTGCTGAAAATGAAGAAATTCTGGTTCTTCGCGATCTACACGATCGGTGTCGGCGCGGTATATGAAACCTACGACCAGCAGTTCGCCATCTATTACAGCCACTTCTTTGAGAGCAAAGCGCGCGGCGCGGAAGTGTTCGGCTATTTAACCACAGGTCAGATTTTCCTTGATGCGGTGGTGATGTTCTTCGCCCCATGGTTCGTGAATAAAATCGGCCCAAAAAATGCTCTGCTGTACTGCGGAATGATTATGAGTCTGCGCATTATCGGCTCGGCCTGGGCTATTGGCCCGGTGTCCATTAGCCTGATTAAACTGCTGCACGGTTTTGAAAGTTCGGTATTACTCGTTGCCGCGCTGAAATATATCACCGCCAACTTCAACCCGCTGCTATCAGCCACGGTTTATTTAATCGGCTTCCAGTTTTCGAAAAGCTTTAGCTCTATTTTCCTTTCTACTGGCATCGGTCATATGTACCAGAGCATGGGCTTTACCAGCAGCTATATCGTGCTCGGCGGTATCGCCCTGTGCTTTACGCTGATTTCATTTATTACGCTGGATAAAGCGCGCGCTTTTGCCCCGCAGCCGGCGCCCGCGCATTAATTTAAGGAGGTAACCTGTATGTCTGATTTATTTTATGGCGTGGCCTATTACGATGAATATATGCCGGAAGAGCGGCTGGCAAAAGATATCGCCTTAATGCAGGAAACGGGCATTAACGTGGTGCGCATTGCCGAATCGACCTGGAGTACGCTCGAGCCCCGGGAGGGTGAATATAACTTCTATCATATCGACCGGGTGCTGAATGCCATGCATGAGGCGGGGATCGCGGTGATTATCGGTACGCCGACCTACGCCGTCCCGGCCTGGCTGGCGGCTAAACATCCGGACATACTGGTCACCACGGTCGATGGCCAGCAAAAATATGGCCCGCGCCAGATTATGGATATCGTCAACCCGACCTTTCGCCGCTATGCCGAAAAGATTATCCGTACGCTAATGACGCACGTGCAGCACCATCCGGCGATTATTGGCTGGCAGCTGGATAACGAAACCAAGCATTACGATAATATCGGCCGCTATATGCAAGAGGGTTTTGTGCGCAGCCTGCGGGAAAAATACCCCGATCTCGACCGGTTGAATAACGATTTTGGTCTGGACTACTGGAGCAACCGTATTGATAGCTGGCAGGATTTTCCGCCGGTCGAGAATACCATTAACGCCAGCCTCGCCTGCGCGTTCTCTCGCTACCAGCGCCAGCAGGTGACGGAGTATCTCGCCTGGCAGGCGGAGATCGTGCGCGAATATGCCCAGCCGCATCAGTTCGTCACCCACAACTTCGATTTTGAATGGCGCGGCTACTCCTACGGCGTGCAGCCGCGAGTCGACCATTTTGCGGCGGCGCAGGCGCTGGATATTGCCGGTGTCGATATCTATCACCCGGGCCAGAAGCACCTGACCGGGCGGGAAATCGCGTTTGGCGGCGCCATTACGCGCTCGCTCAAGCAGGGTAAGAATTACTTCGTGCTGGAAACCCAGGCGCAGGGCTTTGCCCAATGGACTCCTTATCCGGGCCAGCTGCGCCTGCAGGCCTTTAGCCACGTGGCCTCGGGGGCGGCGATGGTCTCTTACTGGCATTGGCATTCGATTCATAACGCGTTCGAAACTTACTGGAAAGGGCTGTTAAGCCATGACTTTTCACGCAACGCGACCTGGCAGGAGGCCACCACTATCGGGGCTGACTTCGCCCGCCTGTCGCCGCAGCTGGCGGAGCTGAAGGCAGAAAACGACGTCGCGCTGCTGATCAGCAATGAGGCGATGGACGCCCTTAACCAGTTCCGCCCCGGTGACGCGCAGGGCAATATTTATAACGATATTTTCCGCCGCTTCCACGATGCGCTGTACGACCACAATATCAGCCTCGATATTATCCACGACGTTAACGAGGAAACCTCGCGCTATCGCGTGCTGATCGTACCCGGACTCTACGCCGCGGATGATGGCCTGCTTACGCGCATTAACCGCTATATTGAACAGGGCGGCAGAGCGCTGATCGGCTTTAAATCGGGCTTTAGCGATGAAAACGTAAAGGTGCGCAGCGGCGCGCAGCCGGGAGTTTTGTGCGAAAGCTGCGGCGTGAGCTACAGCCAGTTCACCCTGCCGGAAGAGACGACGGTAAGCGCGTGCAGCTCGGACATTGATTGCAGCAAAGATAACCAGGCCGAGCTGTGGATGGAGCTGCTGACGCCGGACGCCGGTACCCGTACGCTACTGCGCTATCAGCATCCGGCATGGGGCGACTATGCCGCCGCCACCGAGGCGGATTACGGCCAGGGCCGGGCGATTTACGTTGGCTTCCTGCCGCAAAAAACGCTGATTAGCCAACTATTCGACCGGCTGACAGTGGGTCTGGAGCTGCGTTCACGCACCTCGGCCTACCGCTATCCGATGGTGGTCAAAAAGATGCGCAACCGCGACGGTAATAGCATCCACTTCCTGTTTAACTACTCCGGCGATCCGCTGGCGTTTATCAGCGAGACATCGGGCAACGCGCTGCTGAGCGGGGAAAAAGTTCACTGCGGCCAGCCGTTGCGTCTCAGGGCATGGGAATTTAGTATCATCGAAAGTTAAGCGAGCGGCGCCGCTCGGGCGGGGGAAACGATGCAACTGGATATCAATGAGCTACTGAACTTCTCGCCATTGATGAAGACCTTTACCTTCAACGCCTGGGTCGTCGCCGGCTTTACTCCCATCACCCGCGGCTCAAAGCTGGACTACTACATTAACCGCCCGCAGGGAATGAAAGGTTACATCATCAATCTTACCCTGCGCGGCCAGGCGCGCGCGAAAGCGGGCGACGGCTCTCTTCTGTTTCGTGAAAACGATCTGCTGCTCTTCCCGCCCGGCGTTCCCCACCATTATGGACGGGACGAACACAGCGACTACTGGGATCACCTATGGATCTACTTTATCCCCCGGCCCTACTGGATAGACTGGCTAAAATGGGATCAAACGACCCACGGCATTGGTAAAACCACGGTCAACGATCCTGAGCAGTTGCAAAGCCTGCGCGATCTGTTCTATGAGGTCATCCGCCATCACTCCGCTTCCGCCCCGCTGTCGGAGGCGCTGGCGATGAACGCGCTGGAGCGCCTGATCCTGAGCTGCTTTCAGCGACAGCCGATCAGCAACCGCCACGCCCACGATCCGCGGATTAACGCCGTATGCGACTATCTTAACGAACATATTGCCCAAGAGATTAAGATTGAGAACCTGGCGGCGATGGTTTTTATCTCCCCCTCCCGGCTGGCGCATCTGTTCAAAAATGAACTGGGGCAAACGGTTTACGCCTGGCGCGAGGCGCAGCGCATTAACCGCGCAAAGTGGCTGATCCAAACCACGTCGCTGCCGCTTAACAAAATCGCCCTGTCGGTAGGTTATGGAGACCCGGTCTATTTCACGCGCATTTTCCGCAAGCATAACGGCATTCCGCCGGGCGAGTACCGCAAACGCTATGCGCAAATGAAGGGATAGGTCCAGAAACATCAACGGCTCCCGTTGGGAGCCGCCTTTTTACCGTGTAGCCATACCACTTTTCAGATTATGCCATCTCTGTTTGCAGACGGATAACCTGACGATTGACTTCGGACATCACCGACAAATGCAGCTTGTCCTTCACCTTCGGGATAAGGATTTTGCCCTTATCAAACTCAAAAGCGCCAACGTCCTTGATATACAAACGTCCACGGAACAGGATCTTCACGTACTTCGCTACTTGTAGCGGATTGTAGCGTTGGAAAATTTTCATTGTTGTCTCCTGCCAGGGTTACGCTCCTGTGGTGCCACAGTTAGCCCACGTACCGGAAGCGCAAATTTTAGTGCCCTGAAACTATAGTCCAGAATCTGAGTGATACCCAGTATGTATAAGTTTATTTACCTTATGATGACAATAATTCAGAGTTTTCGTTTCAGGCATCCGATGAAGGTAGTATAAGTCGCCGATTTTGGACGAATTTGTGCGTTAACACGCAAACTGGCACCATCATTGCGGATAATGCCCATAAATCGCATTTATGATTAAAGCAGACCAAGTGGTCGGATCACCTGCACAAATAATAAAAGGAAACACCATGACCCTACATAGATTACTGGCCGTTTCATGTCTCCTGTTCCCGCTGATGGCGTCGGCGCATAACTTTGTCGATGGTCAGCGCGTTGCGCCGGTCGGCGTCGCGGATCGGGGGGAGCTGGTACTGAACAACGATAAGTTTAGCTATAAAAGCTGGAATAGCGCGCAGCTGGTGGGGAAAGTGCGCGTCGTGCAACATATTGCCGGGCGCTCGTCGGCAAAAGAAAAAAACGCGACCCTGATTGAAGCGATTAAAAGTGCGAAGCTGCCGCACGATCGCTATCAAACCACCACTATCGTCAATACCGATGACGCTATCCCGGGTTCAGGCATGTTTGTCCGCAGCAGTATTGAGAGCAACAAGCAGCTTTACCCCTGGTCGCAGTTTATCGTCGACAGCAACGGTGTGGTCCGCAAAGCGTGGCAGCTTAATGAGGAGAGTTCAGCCATCGTGGTTCTGGATAAAGACGGCCGCGTACAGTGGGCTAAAGACGGCGCGCTTAGTCAGGAAGAGGTGCAGCAGGTTGTGGCCCTGCTGCACAAGCTGCTCAATAAATAGAGACCCGGAAGCCGGGGTTGAGGAACGATTCACGCGGCGTGTAATCAAGGGTACGCCCCTGCCAGTCGTGAACGTGCGCCCCGGCGGCGCTGGCCACCGCATGACCGGCCGCGGTATCCCAGGTGGAGGTCGGCCCGAAGCGCGGATAAAGCTGGGCCTGCCCTTCGGCGACCAGACAGAACTTCAGCGATGAACCGATTGAGGTGGTCTGGTGTTCGCCAAGCTGCTCCAGATACTCCTGCAGTTCCGGGTCATTGCCGTGGGATCGGCTAATCACCACCAGCGGCGGACGCGCATCGCGGACTTGAATCTGCTTGCGAACGCCGCACTCCTCTTTCCATGCTTTGCCCTTTTCCGCGCTGTACATCACCTTCATCACCGGCGCGTAGACTACGCCAAGGATCGGCTTCCCGTTCTCAATCAAGGCGATATTGACCGTGAACTCGCCGTTGCGCTTGATAAACTCTTTGGTGCCGTCCAGCGGGTCCACCAGCCAGTAGCGCTGCCAGTGCTGGCGCACCTCCCAGGCCGGCGGGTCCTCTTCCGACAGAACCGGAATATCGGGCGTCAGCGCCAGCAGGCCGCTGATAATCACCTTGTGCGCCGCAATATCCGCGGCCGTGACCGGAGAATCGTCCTTCTTGCTGGCAACGTCCATCGGCTGTTTTCCATCGTAAACTTCCATGATGGCATCGCCCGCGTTCCGTGCAAGCTGACATACTTGTTCTAACATTCTCCACCTCGTCTGGTTACAGTGGCGTTAACTCGTTGTTTTATTTATATCGCATCATTGTGAGTTCCGCTATCTGTGATAACGATGCCGGTTTCATTGATCCCTTTTCTGGCATGATTCACATTTCTGTAAGCAACAGAATGTAAATACATTTTCTTCTGTGCTATTGCTCATAAAAAAGGACGCCACTGATGATTAAGTTTAGCGCAACGCTGCTGGCCACGCTGATCGCCGCCAGCGTAAATGCGGCGACGGTCGATTTGCGGATCATGGAAACCACCGATCTGCACAGTAATATGATGGACTTTGACTATTACAAAGACAGCGCCACGGAAAAATTTGGCCTGGTGCGCACCGCAACCCTGATTGAGAAATCACGCCAGGAAGCCAAAAACAGCGTGCTGGTCGATAACGGCGACGTCATTCAGGGCAGCCCGCTGGGCGACTATATGGCGGCGAAGGGGCTGAAAGAGGGCGATGTTCACCCGGTCTATAAGGCAATGAATACCCTGGACTATACGGTGGGCAACCTCGGTAACCACGAGTTTAACTACGGACTCGACTTCCTGCACAAAGCGCTGGCCGGCGCGAAATTCCCCTACGTAAACGCCAATATCATCGATGCTAAAACCGGCAAACCGATGTTTACGCCTTATCTGATTCAGGATACCCAGGTACAGGATAGCGACGGCAAAACGCAGACGCTGCGCATTGGCTATATCGGCTTCGTACCGCCGCAGATTATGACCTGGGATAAAGCCAATCTCAGCGGCAAAGTCACCGTCAACGACATTACCGCAACCGCGCGCAAGTTTGTCCCGGAAATGCGTGAAAAAGGCGCGGATGTGGTGGTGGTCATTGCCCACTCCGGCCTCTCCGCCGACCCGTATCAGGCGATGGCGGAGAACTCCGTTTACTATTTAAGCCAGGTGCCCGGCGTCGATGCCATTATGTTCGGCCACGCGCATGCCGTCTTCCCGAGCAAAGATTTTGCCGGTATTAAAGGCGCAGATATCGCGAAAGGTACGCTGAACGGCGTACCGGCGGTGATGCCGGGCATGTGGGGCGATCATCTTGGGGTGGTCGATCTGGTTCTGAACAACGACAGCGGCAAATGGCAGGTCAGCGCAGCGAAAGCCGAAGCGCGCCCGATCTACGATGCGGCGGCGAAGAAATCGCTGGCGGCAGAAGACAGCAATATGGTGGCGGTATTAAAAGCCGACCATGACGCCACCCGCGAGTTTGTCGGCAAACCGATCGGTAAATCCTCGGACAATATGTACAGCTACCTGGCGCTGGTGCAGGATGACCCGACCGTACAGGTGGTCAACATGGCCCAGAAAGCCTATGTGGAGCACTATATTCAGGGCGACCCGGATTTGGCGAAGCTGCCGGTACTCTCCGCCGCCGCGCCGTTTAAAGTCGGCGGACGGAAAAACGATCCGGCCAGCTTTGTGGAAGTGGAAAAAGGTCAGCTCACCTTCCGCAACGCCGCCGATCTCTACCTGTATCCCAACACCCTGGTGGTGATGAAAGTGAGTGGTAAAGAGGTGAAAGAGTGGCTGGAGTGTTCCGCCGGGCAGTTCAATCAGATTGACCCCGCCAGCAGCAAGCCGCAGTCGCTGATTAACTGGGACAGCTTCCGCACCTACAACTTCGACGTGATTGACGGCGTGAACTACCAGATCGATATCACCCAGCCGGCGCGCTATGACGGCGAATGTCAGCCCGTTAATCCGCAGGCCGAGCGAATTAAAAACCTGACCTTTAACGGCAAGCCAATCGATCAGAACGCCACTTTCCTCGTCGCGACCAATAACTACCGCGCTTACGGCGGTAAATTCCAGGGCACCGGCGAGGATCATATCGCGTTCGCCTCGCCGGATGAAAACCGCTCGGTGCTGGCGGCGTGGATTGGCGCGGAGTCGAAGAAAAACGGCGAGATCCATCCGGCGGCGGATAACAACTGGCGACTGGCGCCGATCCATAGCAGCGTACCGCTGGATATTCGCTTTGAAACCTCACCGGGCGATAAGGCCACGGCGTTTATCAAAGAGAAAGCGCAATACCCGATGCGCCAGGTCGCAACCGACGATATCGGTTTTGCCATTTATCAGCTGGATTTGAGTCAGTAATTGCCCGTTCCCCGGTTGCGCTACGCCTACCGGGGCTACCCAGGCATCACCCTCATGCTACCTGTTCGTGGTTCGCCAGAACCGCGGGCAGGTTCAGCTCAATCCAGTCCGCCAGCGCCGCCACCTTCTCGCTTACCTGCTCACCGAGCGGAGTCAGACTATATTCAACGTGCGGCGGTACCACCGGGTACGACACGCGGTTAAGAAAGCCATCCTGCTCCAGCGCCTGCAACGACTGGGCCAGCATCTTTTCGCTGACGCCGCCGATCTTACGCCGCAGATCGCTAAACCGATGGGTGCCATCGCGCAGGGACACCAAAATCAGTACGCCCCAGCGGCTGGTCACGTGCTTGAGCACTTCCCGCGAGGGGCACTGTTCGGCAAACAGGTTGCCGTTGCGTAGCTGCTCGCTTAGCGTCAGATTCGCCATATTCACACTTACCTTTTTGTACGTACTTACTAAAAGTTAGTTAAGGTGTTAGCTTACCACAACTGCCAATGAACACGAAGGAGAAGACTTATGATCGCCATTACCGGCGCCACTGGCCAGCTTGGCCAGCACGTCCTGGAAAATCTGTTAACTACCGTCCCCGCAGGCCAGGTTGTGGCTATCGTGCGCAACCCGGCGAAGGCCGAATCGCTGAGTCAACAGGGCGTGGTGGTTCGTCAGGCCGACTACAGCGATGAAGCCGCGTTGACCGCCGCCCTGCAGGGCGTAGACAAACTGCTGCTGATCTCGTCCAGCGAAGTCGGCCAGCGTGCCGTCCAGCACCGTAACGTAATTAACGCGGCGAAAGCCGCCGGCGTAAAATTTATCGCCTACACCAGCCTGCTGCACGCCGATACCTCCCCGCTGGGGCTGGCCGATGAGCATATCGCCACCGAGAAAATGCTCGCCGACTCCGGCATTGCGTATGCTCTGCTGCGCAACGGCTGGTACACCGAAAACTATCTCGCCAGCGCGCCGCCGTCGATTGAGCACGGCGTGTTTATCGGCGCGGCCGGTAACGGCAAAATCGCCTCCGCGACCCGCGCAGACTACGCCGCCGCCGCCGCTAGCGTTATCGCCGAAGAGGGCCACGCCGGAAAAGTGTATGAACTGGCGGGCGATGAGGCGTGGACGCTGAGCGAACTGGCCGCTGAGCTGAGCAAACAAAGCGGTAAAAACGTGGTGTATCAAAACCTCAGCGAAGCCGACTTCGCCGCCGCGCTGAAGGGCGTCGGGCTACCTGCCGGTCTGGCGGATATGCTGGCGGATTCTGATACCGGCGCGTCCAAAGGCGGTCTGTTCGACGATAGCTGCACCCTGAGTAAGCTCATCGGTCGCCCAACCACGACGCTGGCAGAGAGCGTCAAAGGCATTCTGTAACTGTTACATAGTGGTTAATTTTTGTAGCATCCCGGCGGACCATCCTCAATAATAAAAGGATGTCCGTCGGGAGTTATCGCATGCAAGGCGTACCAGAACAGTTCAGTGATGAAAGAGACAGCGCGCGCTTTCGCCATCTGGCGCAGCTGCCCGGCGTTGAGCTGTACCATGCCCATATCTCCCGCTACGCCTTTGAACCGCACACCCATGAAGCCTTTGGTATCGGCGCGATCGAGCTCGGCGCCGAGCGTTTTCGCTATCGCGGCAGCCAGCACGTGGCTTCGGTTAACTCGATCGTCACCATGAACCCCGATGAGCTGCACACCGGCGAGGCAGAGACCGCCGACGGCTGGCGCTATCGAATGATTTATCTCGACCCGGATACGCTGGAAGAGGTGACCGGCGAACGCCACTGGTGGTTCAGCGAGGTGGTTCGCCAGGATCCGCTGCGCTCCCGGCAAATCGGCAATCTTATCTATGGCCTGTGGCATACCGACGATCCGCTGGCGCAGCAGGGCCTGCTGCTGGATCTCATCGATACCTTCCGTCCGTTTGCCCATCACGCCGCTGCGCTGCCCGAGGCCCGCCACCGCTTCGAGCGGGTACGCGACTATCTGCACGACAATTATATGCGTACGGTCACCCTCGATGAGCTGGCGCAGGTGGCGGCGCTCAGCCCATACCATTTTCAACGCCAGTTCAAAGCGCACTTTCACGTCACGCCGCACCAGATGCTGATGGCGATTCGCCTGTGGCGCGCCAAAGCGTTTCTTACCCACGGCATGCCCGCCGCCGACGTTGCTCTCGCCGCCGGGCTGACCGACCAGTCGCACCTGACGCGCGCCTTCACTCGCCGCTACGGCATTACGCCGGTGCGTTATCAAAAGCAGGTTCTCCCGCGCTAATGCGCAACCTCATACAATATTCCCGCTTTTGCCTCGCCTACACTGTCGCCAACGAAAAGAGTAATGGAAGGCGTGATGATTAGTGGTGTGCTGTACGCCCTGCTGGCAGG
Organism: Klebsiella sp. BDA134-6; assembly: GCF_015601345.1. Lineage (NCBI taxonomy): Bacteria > Pseudomonadati > Pseudomonadota > Gammaproteobacteria > Enterobacterales > Enterobacteriaceae > Klebsiella > Klebsiella sp. BDA134-6. Next base: position 521,211 of record NZ_CP064784.1, on the reverse strand, counting down.
GCTGATGTGGGGATTGATATTCGTGGGTCCTTTACTGGTGCCGGAATACCCGGCTGTTTTACAGTCGATGGGGCGCTATCTGGCGCTGGGGCTGATCGCTCTGCCGCTGGCCTGGCTGGGCCGCGCGCGGCTGCGCCAGCTCACCGGGAAAGACTGGTGGACAGCGCTGGGGCTGACCATGATGGGCAACTTAATCTATTACGTCTGCCTGGCCAGCGCCATTCAGCGTACCGGCGCGCCGGTATCGACCATGATTATCGGCACCCTGCCGGTCGTGCTGCCGGTTTTCGCTAACCTGCTCTATAGCCAGCGCGACGGCAAGCTGCCGTGGCGACGCCTGTTCCCGGCGCTGGTCTGTATTGCCCTCGGCCTGGCGTGCGTCAATATCGCCGAGCTGCATCAGGGCTTACCTGATTTCAGCCCGTGGCGCTACGGTTCCGGTATCGCGCTGGCACTGATCTCGGTGGTGTGCTGGGCCTGGTACGCGCTGCGCAACGCCCGCTGGCTGCGGGAAAATCCGGATAAGCCACCGATGATGTGGGCCACCGCGCAGGCGCTGGTGACCCTGCCGGTATCCCTGGCCGGATACCTTATCGCCTGCGGGTGGCTGCACGGCCAGCACGCGGACTTTCCGCTCCCCTTCGGCCCGCGCCCGGCGGTATTTGTCACCCTGATGCTGGCGATCGCCATTTTCTGCTCATGGGTCGGCGCGTGGTGCTGGAACGTTGCCAGCCAGCGCCTGCCAACGGTGATCCTCGGGCCGCTGATCGTCTTCGAAACCCTTGCCGGACTGCTGTATACCTTTATTCTGCGCCAGAGCCTGCCCCCGTTTCTCACCTTCAGCGGTATCCTGCTGCTGGTGCTCGGCGTGGTGTCCGCCGTGCGTGCCCGCCCGGAAAAGCCCGCGCTGCAGGAGCTGGTCAGCGAGAAAAAATAGCCTGGTATCCTAAAGGGGTATTCCCAGGAACATAAGATGCATTTAAAATACAACTTATATTCTTGATGACGAGGTAACTGCTATGGCTTTCCGTGACCAACCTTTAGGCGAGCTGGCGCTGACGATTCCGCGCGCCTCCGCGCTGTTCCGTCAATACGATATGGACTACTGCTGCGGCGGCAAACAGACGCTGGAGCGCGCGGCGTCGCGCAAAGAGCTGGACGTCGCGGTGATTGAAGCCGAGCTGGCCAAACTGGCGGAAGAGCCGGTAGAGCGCGACTGGCGGGCTGCGCCCTATGCGGACATCATCGATCACATTATCGTTCGCTATCACGACCGGCATCGCGAGCAGTTGCCGGAGCTGATTTTACAGGCCACTAAAGTCGAGCGCGTTCACGCCGACAAGCCCAACGTTCCGAAAGGTTTAACCAAGTACCTGACCATGCTGCACCAGGAGCTTTCCAGCCATATGATGAAAGAGGAGCAGATTCTGTTCCCGATGATCAAACAGGGCATGGGAACGCAGGCCGGCGGCCCTATCAGCGTGATGGAAAGCGAACATGATGACGCGGGCGAGCTGCTGGAGGTGATTAAGCACATCACGCAGAACGTGACGCCACCGGCGGAAGCCTGCACTACCTGGAAAGCGATGTACAACGGCATCAACGAGCTGATTGATGACCTGATGGAGCACATCAGCCTTGAAAATAACGTCCTGTTCCCGCGCGCCCTCGCCGGAAAGTAAATAAAAAGGCGCCCGCAGGCGCCCTCGACATTGTCAGTCTTATTGGCCACCCCGGGTGGCCTTTTTTATGACGGACCGTTGCAAGCAACGTTAAAAACCGCTGCCGAAGATTTTTTATTTCGCCAGGCGCTTCTTGCCGGCAAACAGCCAGCCCGCGCCGAGCAGCACAAACCACAGCGGGGTCACCATCAGCGCTTCGCGGGTATCGGCTTCCAGCGTCAGCAGGACCAGCACAAAGACGAAGAATGCCATGCACACCCAGCACATCAGTTTGCCCAGCGGCATCTTATATTTGGACTGCTCATGCAGCTGCGGACGCTTTCTGCGATAGGCCAGATACGAGCACAGGATAATCGTCCAGACGAACATAAACAGGATCGCCGACACCGTGGTAATCATGGTAAACGCCGCGATCACGCTTGGATTGACCATCAGCATCACCACGCCGCCCAGCAGACACATACAGGAGAAGGTCAGGCCTTTCGCCGGTACCGCACGCTTCGACAGCTTGGCGAACATTTTCGGCGCCTGTCCGTCCTGCGCCAGACCGAACAGCATACGGCTGGTGGAGAACACGCCGCTGTTAGCGGAAGAGGCCGCCGAGGTCAGCACCACGAAGTTGATCAGGCTTGCCGCCGCCGGCAGCCCGACCAGCACAAACAGTTCAACGAACGGGCTCTTTGACGGCACGACGGAGCTCCACGGCGTCACTGACATAATCACGATCAGCGCAAAGACGTAGAACATAATGATACGGATTGGAATTGAGTTAATCGCCCGCGGCAGGGATTTCTCAGGATCTTTCGTTTCCGCCGCCGTGGTTCCCACCAGTTCGATGCCCACAAAGGCGAAGACCGCTATCTGGAAGCCGGCAAAGAATCCGCTGATGCCTTTCGGGAACCAGCCGCCGTCATTCCACAGATGGGCGAAAGAAGCTTCTACCCCGGTCGGTGACTGGAAGTGCATCATCACCATCACCAGGCCGACGACGATCAGCGCCACGATAGCGACGATTTTGATCATCGCAAACCAGAACTCCATCTCGCCGAACATCTTCACGGTGGCGAGGTTAAGGCCCAGCAGCAGCAGGATGACCGCCAGCGAGGCGACCCAGTCGGAGAGTCCCGGGAACCAGAACTGCGCGTAGGCGGTGATCGCCACCACGTCCGCCATCCCGGTTACTACCCAGCAGAACCAGTAGGTCCAGCCGGTAAAATAGCCTGCCCAAGGGCCCAGCAGGTCGGCGGCAAAATCGCTGAACGACTTGTATTCGAGATTCGACAGCAGCAGTTCGCCCATGGCGCGCATGACGAAAAACAGCATAAAGCCGATGATCATATAAACAAAAATAATTGACGGCCCGGCAAGGCTGATGGTTTTGCCTGAGCCCATAAACAGCCCGGTGCCGATCGCACCACCGATAGCAATAAGCTGAATATGCCGGTTAGTGAGATTTCGCCGCAGCGATTGTTCAGTCGGAGCCTGTTCGTCGGCAGCGACTTTTACCTGATCTACCATGTGATTTTTTCCTGTTGTACCTGTCTGTGTTGTTCGGGCTCTGCTGGCCCTTCATTCGTCTTAACCCTGGAACGAGGGTTTATCGATATTAGGTAAGAATCGGAGGGATGAATACTATGATTTAGATATAATGTTAATTTTATGTTTAAAGTGAGTGTTATATCACTCAGGTTACGCGAAACAGCTCACAAAAATACACCCATTAAGCAGATATGCAATATAAAGCTCCGGAAAACGCTCAACTTAAGGGTTTTACACTATTTAAAGCGGCCTCCTCCCCCGTACGGGAGAGGAAGCACCTGCTGTTTAGATAATATCCAGCAGTTCAACTTCAAAAATCAGGGTACTGAACGGAGGAATGGATGCGCCCGCGCCGCGCTCGCCGTAGGCCAGGCTGTGCGGAATGGTCAGTTCCCATTTGGAACCCACTGGCATCAGGGTCAGCGCTTCAATCCAGCCGCCGATTACGCCTGTCACCGGGAACTCAGCCGGTTCGCCGCGTGCGACGGAGCTATCGAAGACGGTACCGTCGATCAGTTTGCCGGTGTAGTGGACGCGAACGCGGTCAGTACGCGCCGGGATCGGGCCTTCGCCCTGGGTCAGAACGCGGAACTGCAGACCAGATTCGGTGCTGTTCACGCCTTCGCGCTCGCGGTTCTCTTCCAGGTATTTCTCGCCATCCGCGGCCATTTCCTGGAAACGCTCGCGACGCACGGCGTCAGCGCGTTCGTGGATTTCACGCAGCGCGCGGTGAACGGCTTCCACCGGCACCTGCGGCTGTTTACCTTCCAGCGCGTCAGCAATACCGGCGACCAACGCTTCCGGCAGCAGCCCCTGCAGGCCAGATTCGCTCAGCTGTTGTCCAACCTGCAAGCCGATACCGTAACTTGCCTGTGCTTCGATCGTGTCAAAAGTTGGGGTTGCCATCTTTGTTCCTTTTTTCGTGGGAGCTCTCATGCTCTCTGGCTTCCAAAATGCAAAAGACGATGAGCAGAGAAAAGAGGTGGGAAGCATATCAGCCATAGCACGACGGGTAAAACTTTGTCGCCTGGATGATGACAAATCTAAGGGAAACAGAAACAATAGAGAGATAAGGTTAACCTCACGAAACATAGCTTTGTCTCGTCCTTCAGGAAGTTAGCCATTTATACCCGTCATACTTTAAGTTGCAGGAGCGTTGGCTTCGCCAGCGCGCCCCAGTCACATAGTTATCTATGCTCCTGGGAACTTACTGGCTTGCCGCGTTACTCGGCCTGCGGCCCCGCCCCTACGGGGCCAGCGCAAGCGCTGTTCAAGGCAAACCTTGTCCTGCGACTTAAATTATTTAGGGTATATACTTTATTTACAGGATAAAAATATGCGGAGCAGGAGGAAAGCCATGCCCGGGCGCTTTGAACTGACATCTACCCTGGCGAAGATCTGGCACGCCCCGGATCATTTTCGCCTCATGGATCCGCTACCGCCGATGCACCGCCGGGGCATCATTGCCGGAGCGCTACTGGTGATTATCGGCGTTCTGCTCCCTTCCGAGGATAACAGCAGCGAGGTTCAGGCCAGCCGCGAGGCGAACATCAACCTGCAATCCCAGTCACAGCCCTCTTCCGGCAATCAGGCTGTCCCGCTGCCGCCCATCACCAATACGCCGCCCGTGAACGATGCCGATCAGGTGGCGCCGGTCGCGCCGGAGCCGATTCAGGATGAGCAGCCGGACCAGCCGCAGCAGCAGACCGCTTCCCAGCCTTATCAGGAGCCGCAGTCGACTCCCGGCATTGAGCAGCAGTGGCGGACCTACCGCATTGAATCCGGCAAAACCCTCGCACAGCTGTTCCGCGACCACAACCTGCCGCCGACCGACGTTTACGCCATGGCCCAGGTGGAAGGCGCAGGAAAACCGCTAAGCTCACTGCAAACCGGGCAGACGGTACAGATCCGTCAGAACGCCAATGGCGTAGTCACCGGGCTGACTATCGATACCGGCGGCGGGCAGCAGGTGCTATTTACCCGCCAGTCGAACGGTAGCTTTATTCGCGTCCGATAAGGTCTCACGGCCGGGTAATTGACCCGGCCTGCGGTGAAGCTTTGCCGGGCTTATTCACCCACCAGATCCCGGCGCACACCAGCGCCAGCGCAACCGCATATTTCAGCTCGAGAATATTCTCGCCGAGGAAGATGGCCGACAGCACGGTGCCGGCTACCGGAACCACAAAGTTGAACGGCGCGATCGTACTCACCCGGTTATGCTTGAGCAGCACGCTCCATAGAGCAAAAGCAATGGAAGAGAGCAGCGTCAAATAAGCCAGAACCAGCGCAGCAGCTGCGCTGTGAACCTCAAGGGTGCCGCCGGTCAGATAGCCGCCGCCGACCAGTACCAGGCCGCCAAACGCCAGTTGCCAGCCGGTCATCACCGTCGGGTCAACCGTCTGCGAAATGCGCTTACCGTACAGCGTCGCCGCCGACAGGATAAACGCCGCCAGCACTACAAAGCCGTCGCCCTGCCAGATAAAGCTAAAATCGCTCAATGAATGATTAACGTTCACCAGCATCACGCCGGCAAAGCCGACAATACAGCCGATGGCTTTGTTGTAGCTCAGCCTGTCATTCTGATAGATAAAGTGCGCCAGCAGAACGCTGAAGAAGGTACCTGTGGCGTTCATAATCGATCCCTTCACGCCGGTGGTAAACGCGAGGCCAACGTAGAAGAAAACGTACTGGATAGACGTTTGCGTGATGCCCAGTATCGCCAGCTGGCCGCACTGACGGGGATTTAAGCGAGCGATTGGCTTACGCTGCGCCAGCGCGAAGAGCAGCAGCAGCGCGCCGGCAAACAGGAAGCGATAGCCAGCAAAGACGATTTTAGACGGCACATCATCAGTGGCAATCTGAAACAGTTCATAGCCGCTTTTAATCGCCGGGTAGGAGCTTCCCCACAGCAGACAGCAGAGGGTTGCGCAGGCATAAGCCACTTTCTTGCGGGAAAAAATCGAGGGTGCGTCCATTCACTTCACCAGAAATAAAATAGTGTTTTATTTTATTATCCAGAAAGTTGCTAAGAATAGCCACCATACCAGGAAAAGATTCGACAAATACAGAAAAGCAAAACGCCGGCACAAGGCCGGCGTCTCGACGTGAGTTGAGTAATTAATTACTCAGCTACAACGTTAACAACCAGTTTAGCGAAAACTTCGCTGTGAACCTGGAAGTCCACTTCGTGCTCACCGGTGGTGCGCAGAACGCCGTTCGGCAGACGAACTTCGCTCTTAGCAACGGCAACGCCAGCTGCAGTTACAGCGTCAGCGATGTCGCGAGTACCGATGGAACCGAACAGTTTACCTTCGTCGCCAGATTTAGACGCGATGGTAACGGTGCCCAGTGCGTTGATTGCTTCAGCACGTGCGTTAGCAGCGCTCAGAACTTCTGCCAGTTTGGCTTCCAGTTCAGCACGGCGTGCTTCGAAGAATTCAACGTTTTTCTTGGTAGCAGGAACAGCTTTACCCTGTGGTACCAGGAAGTTACGAGCATAGCCCGCTTTAACGTTAACCTGATCACCCAGGCTACCCAGGTTTGCTACTTTATCAAGCAGAATAACTTGCATTACCTTATCCTCTCAAAGTCGTATTAATGGACCGTGACCGATTACTGATGACGATCAGTGTACGGCAGCAGGGACAGGTAGCGAGCGCGTTTGATTGCGCGTGCCAGCTGACGCTGATATTTTGCACGGGTACCGGTGATACGGCTCGGGACAATCTTACCGCTTTCGGTGATGTAGTTTTTCAGCGTAGCGATATCTTTATAGTCGATCTCTTGAACGCCTTCCGCGGTGAAACGGCAGAACTTGCGACGACGGAAATAACGTGCCATATGGCTAGTCTCCAGAATCTATCAATTCAATCTGCTCGGCATGCAGAACCATTTTGCTCAAGCCGTTCTTTGCCTTGTGGCAAGAGATGAACCCTCGAACGATTACTGCGCTACCGACCGTTATACTGTGAGTAATGGCCTGGTTCTCGTGTCCGCTGATTATCACGGGCATTTGGCACCATGCCTGCCGGTGAAAACCGGCTTCCTCCTGCACTGAACGATGCTCAAGCACGAACTGGCAGTGTGGAATTCCTGACGGGCTGACCTTACGAAGTGGAGTCCTGCATACTATGCCGGACAGCTCCAGACGGTTGGTCATCAGGATTACTCTTCAGAATCCCCAGCTTCAGAATCATCTGCGGTTTCGTTGGCGAAATCTTCGCGACGCTCGCGGCGCTCGTCTTTCGCTTTAACCATCGGAGATGCTTCGGTAACAGCGTGCTTAGTACGCATTACCATGCTGCGGATAACGGCGTCGTTGAAGCGGAAGTTAGTTTCCAGCTCATCGATCGCTTCCTGCGGCGCTTCAACGTTCAGCAGAACGTAGTGAGCTTTGTGCAGTTTGTTGATCGGATAAGCCAGCTGACGGCGGCCCCAGTCTTCCAGACGGTGGATCGTACCTTCTGCTGCAGTGATTGCACCAGTGTAACGTTCGATCATGCCCGGAACCTGTTCGCTCTGGTCAGGATGGACCATAAAAACGATTTCGTAATGACGCATCGAATTGCTCCTTACGGATTATTCAGCCTCCTGTCTGGGTCAGCCGCGGCCCATGGAGGCAAGGAACGTGTTAAAGGGCGGCTGAAAAATTGACGCGTCATAATACGGGCGAGCGGGGTTTAAGACAAGTGAATTGTGCAAATAATTCGCACTAAGCGCGAAGTGGCCTTAAGCCAGTGATTTAAAATTAATCAACGGCGGAAGCGACAATTTTTTGAACAACTGCATCAGAAATGGTCGCGATACGCCAGCGAGGCAGCGATTACACTTAGATCAGAAGCAATCCATACCCCATGGAAGCGGGTTAACGTCAGGATTGTCATAAGGAGCGTAGATGATGAAATACATCCTCATAACCGTAATGGCAGTGCTTTTATTGAGCGCCAACGCGCTGGCTGCTATTAAAATCGATGCCCGCCAGGCCCGCAACATGGACGATGTGCAGAGCCTCGGCGTTATCTATATTAACCACAACATCGCCACCGAGCAGGAAGCCGACCAGGCGCTTAGTCAGCAGAGCGATGCTCAGGGAGCGAAGTATTTCCAGCCGATCCTCATCCATGAACCGGGAAGCGACGGTCCGATTCACGCCAGTGCCGCCATTTACCGCTAGTTTTCCCGGATCGTTGGCTTCTTCCCGTTGCAGGGGGAAGCCAACGATGGCATTGCCCGGCGGGCATATCCGCACAATAGCGCCTTAATGCAATTGAGAATTATTTTTTCTCGTGACTTATCAGCGCCAGCGTAACCTGATTTAATCACTTTTTAACCGCATGATTTTCCGGAGTGCTTCATGGTTCCGCGTTTTGCCACGCTAAGCCGTATCCCAAAAGGAGTTTGGGTTCTTGGCGGTGTTAGCCTGCTGATGGATGTTTCCTCGGAAATGATCCACAGCCTGCTCCCTTTATTTATGGCCACTACGTTGGGGGCCAGCGTCATTATTATCGGCATTATCGAAGGCGTTGCCGAAGCTACCGCGCTGATGCTGAAGGTTTTCTCTGGCGTCTTCAGCGATTATGTCGGCAAACGCAAAGGCCTTGCGCTGCTCGGCTATGGCCTGGGTGCGCTGAGCAAGCCTCTTTTCGCCATCGCGCCCACCTCAGGCGTGGTGTTTAGCGCGCGAATGATCGACCGCGTGGGCAAAGGAATACGCGGCGCGCCGAGGGATGCGCTGGTCGCCGACGTCACCCCGCCGGAAATCCGCGGCGCCGCCTACGGGCTGCGCCAGGCGCTGGACACTATCGGCGCTTTTCTGGGGCCGCTGCTTGCCGTCGCGCTGATGTTTCTCTGGGATAACGACTTCCAGTCTATTTTCTGGATCGCGGTCATTCCTGCCGCGTTCTCCATCGCTTTATTAGGCCTTGGGCTAAAAGAGCCAAAAACGCCGGTCACCCGGAAACGAACCAATCCCCTGCGCAGCGAGAACCTAAAAAAGCTTTCAGCCGCCTACTGGTGGGTTGTGGTTATCGGCTCGATATTTACTCTCGCCCGCTTCAGCGAAGCGTTTCTGGTACTGCGTGCCCAGCAGATGGCGATCCCGCTGTTCGCGATTCCGCTGGTGATGGTCGCGATGAATCTGGTGTACAGCCTGACGGCTTATCCGTTCGGTAAACTATCGGACAGCATGAGCCACAGCAAAATGCTGCAGTGGGGTCTGCTGGTGCTGATCGCCGCCGATATCGTGCTGGCGCTGAGCAGCCACTGGAGCACGCTTCTGGCCGGCGTCGCGCTGTGGGGTATTCATATGGGCATGACGCAGGGTCTACTGGCGGCGATGGTGGCGCAAACCGCCCCGCCGGAGCTGCGCGGAACGGCGTTCGGGATGTTCAACCTGGTGAGCGGCGTTGCGCTGCTGCTGGCCAGCGCAGGTGCGGGGGGGCTGTGGGAGGTATTCGGTGCTGCCTCGACGTTTTACGCCGGAGCGGTAATCTGCGTGCTGACGCTTATTGGTATGCGCTGTATGCCATCAGCTTATCAGCAAAACTAAAATGGCTCCGGAGCAGACCGGTTGATTCATCATAAAGATGAATGCTCCGGAGCACGTGTTTCACTTTTGCCCGTAATAGGCATTTGGCCCATGCTTGCGCATAAAGTGCTTGTCCATCAGCCAGCTATCGATGGGCTTCAGCTGCGGATTGATCCCGCGAGCAATCCACGCCATCCGCGCCACCTCTTCCATCACCACCGCGTTATGCACCGCATCGTGCGCATCTTTGCCCCAGGCAAAAGGCCCGTGCTGATAAACCACGATGCCCGGCGTATGCAGCGGCTCAACGTCTCCCAGCGTTTCGATAATCACGCGGCCGGTGTTCAGCTCATAAGCCTCCGCCACTTCCTGCGCGCTTAACGCCCGGGTGCAGGGAATATCGCCAAAGAAGTAGTCCGCGTGGGTCGTCCCCAGCGCGGGAATAGCCAGGCCCGCCTGCGCCCAGGCCGTCGCGTGCGTCGAGTGGGTATGCACCACGCCGCCGAGGCTCGGATAGCGACGATATAGCGCCAGGTGCGTGGCGGTATCGGAAGAAGGGCGATAGCGCCCTTCCACCACCTTACCCTCGAGATCGACTACCACCATATCATCCGCTTTCATGATCTCGTAGGCGACGCCGCTGGGCTTAATCGCTACCAGCCCGCGTTCGCGGTCAATGGCGCTGACGTTACCCCAGGTAAAAGTGACCAGTCCGTAACGCGGCAAATCCATATTGGCGTCAAAGACCTGCTGTTTTAACGTGTGCATTATGCCGCCTCCACCAGACCGGCGCGGGCCATCCGCGCCCTCACCCAATCGCGTGCTTTCGCAACTTCAGCGGCCGGATCGTCGGTCGTTTCGCTCCACATTTCAATCAGATACGGGCCGCAGTAGCCCGTCTGCTTGAGCGTTTCGAAACAACGTTCAAAATCGACGACGCCTTCACCGAACGGCACGTTTTTAAACACGCCGGGCTTCGTATCTTTGACGTGCACCGCCACGATATGACCCATTCCGGCCTGAAGCTCCATCTGCACGTCGTTATCCCAGGCGGACAGGTTGCCGATATCCGGATAGAGCTGGAACCACGGATTATTCAGGTAGTGGGCATAGCCCAGCGCCTTGCTGATCGAGTTCATCAGCGGGTAGTCCATGATTTCCATCGCCAGCGTCACCTGCGCGCGGCTCGCCATTTCGACGCTCTCTTTTAGCCCGTCGCGGAAACGACGGCGCGTCTCGTTATTGGCTTCCTGGTAGTACACGTCGTAACCCGCCAGTTGGATAACGCGAATCCCCACATCCTGCGCCAGCCGAATCGCTTTGCGCATAATCTCCAGGCCCTGCGCACGAACCGCGTCGTCTTCACTACCGAGCGGAAAGCGGCGATGGGCGCTCAGGCACATAGAGGGTACCCGCACCCCGGTTTCAGCAATCGCGTTGACCAGCGCAAGGCGCTGCTCCCGGCTCCAGTCTAGTCGCGCCAGACGGGCGTCCGTTTCATCTACCGACATTTCGACGAAATCAAAGCCGAGTTCTTTCGCCAGCCGCAGGCGTTCATGCCAGCACTCCCCCGCGGGGAGCGCTTTTTCATAGATACCGAGCGGAATTTGTTTTGACAGCATGACCGCTCCTTAGCCCCACAGCTGGGCGATAGAACGTTTAAACTGCCGGGCTGCCTCTACCGGAGAGGCAGCGTCGCGAATGCTGCGACCGGCGATAAAGACGTGAATGGGAATACCTTTAAACAGCGGTAAATCTTCCAGCGCCAGACCGCCGGTGACGGTGACTTTAAAGCCCATTTCAGACAAGCGTTTGATCGCGCTGATATCCGCCTCGCCCCACGCCACGCCGGCCGCCTGGGCATCGCGGCTACGGTGATAGACCACCTGCTGAATACCCGCTTCGCGCCACTCCTGCGCCTGCTCCCAGGTCCAGTAGCCGGTCAGTTCGATCTGGACATCGCCGTTGAACTCTTTCGCGACATCCAGCGCGCCTTTGGTGGTGTTGATGTCCGCGCAACAGATCACGGTGACCCAATCGGCGTTGGCTTCAAAGCACATGCGGGAGAGAATTTTACCGGCATCGGCGATTTTGGCGTCCGCCAGCACGATTTTATTGGGATAGAGCGCCTTCAGGTCGCGAACGGCGCGTACGCCTTCAGCCACACAAAGAATGGTGCCGACTTCAATAATGTCCACTTCATCGGCTATCAGGCGCGTCGTTTCATACGCGGAAGACATGGATTGGTTATCAAGCGCAACCTGCAACATAGGTAATGACATTGTAGTGTTCCTTTTAAACGGCCGCCGCCGTGGCGTTATCAATTAATTCCAGCACTTCCTGCGCGGTGCGGCAGGCGCGTAAACGGTCAAAGTTGGCTTCATCTTCAAACAGATTAACGATTTGCATGATGCCGACTTCCTGATGGGTATTGGCATCCACGGCCGCCATGGTGATCAGAATATCGACCGGGTCGTTATCCTCGTGATTAAAAACCAGCGGCGTTTTCAGCGTGACCAGCGCAAAGCCGGTTTTCTTAACCCCCTCTTCTGGTCGGCCATGCGGCATCGCCAGACCGGGAGCAATCACAAAATAGGGGCCATGCTGGGCTACGCCATCCAGAATGGCCTGGTAGTAGCGCGGCTCAACGACATCCGCCTTTACCAGTAAATCAACGCTCAGCTTGACGGCTTCCTGCCAGGTGCTGGCGTCGGCTTGTAAAAGGATGGAGTTGTTATCCACCAGCGAGTCACGTAATTTCATTTAGCCTCCTTACTTCACATCCTGCGGAAAGTGCGCTTTGATCACTTCCAGCAGTTTTGGGCCGAAATCCGCAGGCGATAGCATGTTGCGCACCCCAACCACATACTTGTTGCCGGAGACGCTAATCTCACCGGCGATATGGGTGGAGGCGATGATGATATCCGCGCCGTTTAGTTCACTTTTGTATTCACCCACCGCGCAGCTGTTTACCGTGTGATCGATATTTGACTGGGTCAAAAACTGGTCCACCTTCATCTTCATGATCATGGAACTTCCTTGCCCGTTGCCACATACAGCCAGAATACGTACGGTCATAGTCAAAACTCCTTATTGAGCAGAAGCATCTGCCAGTTGTTTTTCCGCGTCCTCTTCAGCACGCAGCGTGCGCCCTGCGAAGAACATATAAGCCAGTGCGATAATGATGATGACGGCTATAAACGCGATACCGATGGAGGCGAAGCCCTGCATCATCGGCGGCGCCAGAATTGACCAGTCCGCCATGCCCATCCAGGCGCTCATGCCGGTCAGCTTCACCGCCCAGACGCAGCCAAAGATTTCGATCATCCCCATCACCAGACAAATCTTGAGCGCCGCGCGCCAGCCGCCAAAATGGTTAGCAAACACGCCGATGGTGGCGTTAGAGAAGAACATCGGGATAAAACCCGGAATAATCAGAATGGAAGAGCCGAAGCCCACCAGAATACCGACGGCGATCAGCTGGCCGATGGTGCCCCACATAAAGCCCCAGACGACGGCGTTTGGCGCAAAGCTATAAATCGCGGCGCAGTCAATCGCCAGCACGGCGCCGGGAATCAGGCGCTGGGAGATACCGTTGAACGCTTCCGAAAGTTCGGCGACGAACATGCGCACGCCCTGGGTGATAATGAAAATAGCGACGGCGAACGAGAAGCCGGTTTGCAGGATATAGATTGTCCAGTGGGTTTTACCCGCCATCGCCTGTACGGTGTCGATGCCGAAGGAGAGCAAAATCGCGCCGAAGAAAATGGTCATCACGATAGCCGTGGAGACAATGTTGTCGTGAAAGATGTTCAGCCAGCCAGGCAGCTTGAGATCCTCAACGCTCTCCTCTTTTTTACCCAGATACGGGGCGATCTTGTAAGCAATCCATGAAGCGAACTGCTGCTGGTGTCCGATGGAGAAGCCGCAGCCGTCGGTCACTTCCTGCGTCGGCTTATACATCATATTTGAGGTAATGCCCCAATAGAGTGACACCAGCACCGCCGTGCAGATAATCGTCGTCCACATCGTGTAGCCGAAGATATAAAAAGAGACGGCAATCAGCCCCGCCTGCTGGAACATGATGTGCCCGGTAAGCATGATGGTACGAATACCGGTAATACGCCGCAGCAGGACATAACAAATATTCAGCGCCAGGGCTAACAGCACGGCATAGCCCACCCAGCTGTAAGCATCGCCCATCCTCTCAATGGTCGCCATCATGGAGGCATAGGTATCAGAGATAGCGCCGTTGATGCCGTAAACTTCAGACATTTTCGCCACCACCGGTTTAAACGTGCTGGTCAGAATGCCGGAGCCGGCCTGCAGCAGCATAAAACCGATAATGGTTTTAATTGTCCCTTTAACGATAACGCTGGCGCTTTTGCGCAGCAGGATATAGCCCAGGCAGGTCACAATACCCAGCAGCAGCGGGGCGTTGGTCATAACCTGGTTAAAGAACACGGTAAAGATGTGGTAGAGAATCTCCATAACACACTCCAGAAAGTGGACGCTCTGAACGCACGCTACGCCCAGGTTGGTTGTTGCGATCACTCTAATAATCAAAAATAATCACAACAAGATTATATTTGATTAAATGTGACGCACGCCGCAAATAATCATACAATCCATCATGGTATTAATTCTCATTTTCAGAAACTGAAAAATAATATATTAAAATCAATAAAATATGATAAACCACATATCATAAAGTATACATTCATCTCTTTTTAACTCCCACAACTACTCTCATGAAGGGCAAAATTCAGGATTGCAATCCTGAACAAACGATGCCAGTATTCGTCAAAACAAATCACATTGTGATTACTTTTGATAATATGTGAGGGAAAAATAAATGAGTAAAGTGCAAACCATCACCCGCGAATCATGGATCCTGAACACTTTTCCGGAATGGGGTAGCTGGCTGAATGAAGAAATTGAACAAGAGCAGGTTGCGCCGGGCACCTTCGCGATGTGGTGGTTGGGTTGTACGGGCATCTGGCTGAAATCCGAAGGCGGGGCCAATATCTGCGTCGATTTCTGGTGCGGTACCGGCAAGCAAAGCCACGGGAATCCGCTGATGAAAACCGGCCACCAGATGCAGCGTATGGCCGGCGTGAAGAAGCTCCAGCCCAACCTGCGCACCACCCCGTTTGTTCTCGATCCGTTCGCTATTCGCCAGATCGACGCCGTACTGTCCACCCACGATCATAACGATCACATTGATGTGAACGTGGCCGCCGCGGTTATGCAAAACTGCGCCGATGACGTGCCGTTTATCGGTCCGCAAACCTGCGTCGATCTGTGGATTGGCTGGGGCGTACCGAAAGAGCGCTGCATCGTGATGAAGCCGGGCGATGTGGTCAAAATAAAAGACGTCGAAATTCACGCGCTCGACGCTTTTGACCGTACGGCTCTGATTACCTTGCCCGCGGATCAGAAAGCGGCAGGCGTACTGCCGGACGGAATGGATCAGCGCGCGGTGAACTACCTGTTCAAAACGCCGGGCGGCAACCTTTACCATAGCGGCGATTCTCACTACTCCAACTACTACGCGAAGCACGGTAACGAACACCAGATAGACGTGGCTCTCGGTTCCTATGGCGAGAACCCGCGCGGTATCACCGACAAAATGACCAGCGCCGATATCCTGCGCATGGCCGAGTCTCTGAATGCCAAAGTGGTGATCCCGTTTCATCACGATATCTGGTCAAACTTCCAGGCCGATCCGCAGGAAATCCGCGTTCTGTGGGAGATGAAAAAAGACCGCCTGAAGTATGGCTTTAAGCCTTTTATCTGGCAGGTGGGTGGGAAATTCACCTGGCCGCTGGATAAAGACAGCTTTGAATACCACTATCCGCGCGGATTCGACGATTGCTTCACCATGGAACCGGACCTGCCCTTTAAGTCTTTCCTGTAAGGCTTCTCCGGCGGGACCGCCCGCCGGAAATTATCCCCGTCAGCATTAGTATTTTCACCTGATTTCAAATATCATCTTTGCTTATCACTTTTAATCGGATTTGCTCATGACGGAAGCGCAAAGACATCAAATTTTACTGGATTTGCTGGCACAAACGGGATTTGTCACCGTGGAGCAGGTGATTTCCCGGCTGGGAATTTCTCCGGCGACGGCACGACGCGATATCAACAAACTCGATGAAAGCGGCAAGCTGAAAAAGGTCCGCAACGGCGCGGAAGCCATCAGCGAGCAGCGCCCGCGCTGGTCACCAATGAATATTCACCAGGCGCAAAACCACGATGAGAAGGTGCGGATTGCACGCGCGGCTTCGCAGCTGGTGAACCCGGGCGAAAGCATCGTCATAAATTGCGGCTCTACCGCATTCCTGCTTGGGCAAGAACTGTGCGGTAAACCGGTGCAGATCATCACCAACTATTTGCCGCTGGCCAACTACCTGATCGATCAGGAACACGACAGCGTCATTATTATGGGCGGACAGTATAACCGCAGCCACTCCATCACGCTGAGCCCGCAGGGCAGCGAAAACAGCCTGTACGCCGGGCACTGGATGTTTACCAGCGGCAAAGGGTTGACCGCCGAAGGGTTGTACAAAACCGATATGCTGACGGCGATGGCGGAGCAAAAAATGCTTAACGTTGTCGGCAAACTCGCGGTTCTGGTCGACAGCAGCAAAGTAGGCGAACGCGCCGGAATGCTCTTTAGCCAGGCCGGGCAAATCGACCTGGTTATTACCGGTAAACAGGCCGATGAGGCGATCCTCAAGCAGCTTGAAGATCAGGGCGTTCAGGTGATTCGCGTTTAAAGGTGACGTTGAAAAAATGCCACCGTCGCGGCTAACGCTTCCGGCGTAATGCGGTGACGGACGCCTTTCTGCCAAATGCAGGTTAAGTTGTCGGCCAGTGCGTTTTGCTGCAGCGCCTGCTGCAGGCGGAAGGTCTCCCCCGGCGGCACCACATCATCCTCATCGCCGTGCCAGAGCAGCAGCGGTCTGCTGGCGAGGGTCGCCAGCTGCTGGCTGACGTCCCACTCAGCCAGCTGCCCTGCCTCCCACGAAGGAGAAGGAAAAAGCGTCTGCGAGAGCGTACTGAAATAGCCTGACCCCATCAGGCAGGCGACGCTTTTCAGCTCCGGGTGGTGGGTCATAATCCCTAAGGCCGTCATTCCGCCCATCGATGCGCCGGCCACCGCCAGCCTGTCGTCAGCAAGCCATCCCCGCTCCCGAATCGCCTCCTGTAGCGCCGGAAATTCAATAAAATTGTTCATCAGAATCGGCCAGAAGCGCTGCATCCGCCCCTGTTCGTCTCCCCGGTAGCGCGCGCCGTGTTCCGCTGCATCGGGCATAATCACCCGAAAGCCCGCCTCTGCAAGCGCAACGGCAAAATAGCTGTAGACCAGCTTAGAAGAGGTAAAACCATGGTAAAAGACAATGCAAGGCAGCGCCGTATCCGCGGCGCCCTGCGGGTACGCATGGAGAATCTCCCCACCCGCAAGGTTACGCATTTCTAGTGCAATCATTTACCGTCTCCTTTCTCTCAAGTGATGTTATGTTATTACTCAAGTCACTCGCTCGCACATGATTCATAATCTTGAGAACCAGATTACGCTTTCACGATATTTTCATTCGAAAATCGCGTACGGGATAACAATTTGGGAACATTCCCCGGAAATGACATTCAGGCTACCACTACACTATGACTAACAGGAAACGAGATATGGTTATGCGTAGGTTTGCACCGTGGTTAATGGCAATCGCTTTAACCGGCTGTAGCGCCCTACAAGGGACGCCAAAGGCGCCGCCGCCAGCAACCGACCATCCACAAGAGATCCAGCGTAACCAGACGGCGGGTCTGCAGAAGATGGGGACGGTGAGCGTATTAATGTACGGCTCGCCGATGGATGTAGAGGCTGCGCTGAAGCTCAAAGCAGAGGCGGCTAAAGCTGATTACTACGTCATCATAATGATTGATGACACCATGGTTCCGGGCCAGTGGTATTCGCAGGCAATTTTGTACCGTAAATAGCGGTCAACCTTTAAGCCAGCTTTACACTGTTTTGCATCCATTCACGTTCTCCTGTGCATAATAACGTTCAGCCAGCTGTAACCTGGCAGAACGTTAGCAACGGACTGCCCTCAGGACTATGTGAAATGGAGCTGACGATGAAACGAACTTTTACCCTACCTAGCCTGATGTTGACCACCGTCACGGCCAATACTTCCGCGCAGTCAGCGGAATTTGCCAGCGCTGACTGCGTAACGGGCCTGAACGAAATTGGCCTGATTTGCGTTAACAACATCTCCGGCAGCCAGCAGGATGTTGAGCACGCCATCGCCGTGCAGGCCGACGAACAGGGCGCGTCCTGGTATCGCATTGTCCAGATGTACGAGGATCAGCAGCCGGATAACTGGCGGGTACAGGCCATTCTCTATGCCTGAGGCGCCAGGCGTCCGCGTCCCGTTGCCCGTAACAGCAAGTCATCCAGCGTCTGCTCATCCAGCCGCATGCCGCCGCGCGTGTCGAGCATCATACGACACCAGGCCTCTGCCAACGGCGGTGAAGCGAAGCGTAATACCTGCGCGCCAACGCCAAGCAGATAAACCAGCCGGGTAATCTCCCGTCCCTGTTCTTCGTGAGGGCGCCGTAGCCACTGCTGCAGCTGCCGCCACGCCCGATCGAAATGACGATTTTGCCCTTTCACTTCCGCGCACTCCGCCGCCAGAAGCTCAAGCGCCGCCGGCTGCTTGATCAGAACACGCATCACGTCCAGGCACATAATATTCCCTGAACCTTCCCAGATACTGTTTACCGGCATTTCACGATACAAACGCGGCAGTTCACTTTCTTCACAGTAGCCGGAGCCGCCCAGCACCTCCATCGCCTCGGCGACGAAGGCGATACCGGATTTGCAGATAGCAAATTTCGCCGCGGGCGTGAACAACCTTGCCCATAGCGCTTCCTGCACATCATTGCGCCTGTCCCAGGCCCTCGCCAGGCGAAACAGAAAGACGGTTTGCCCTTCCAGCCGCAGCGCCATCTGCCCCAGAACCTGACGCATCATCGGCTGATCGACCAGATTTTTACCAAATGCCTGACGCTGCAGAGCATGGTATAACGCTACCGAATAGGCCCGGCGCATCAGCGCATGGCTACCCAGCGCACAGTCAAAACGGGTCAGACCGCCCATTTTGAGAATTTGCCGGACGCCATCACCCTCTTCCCCGACCAGCCAGCCGCAGGCATTGAAAAACTCGGCTTCGCTGCTGGCATTCGCGCGGTTGCCCAATTTATCTTTCAGCCTTTCCAGATGTACGCCGTTACGCTGGCCATCCGGCAACAGGCGCGGAACA
This sequence comes from Klebsiella sp. BDA134-6, assembly GCF_015601345.1. Classification (NCBI taxonomy): domain Bacteria; kingdom Pseudomonadati; phylum Pseudomonadota; class Gammaproteobacteria; order Enterobacterales; family Enterobacteriaceae; genus Klebsiella; species Klebsiella sp. BDA134-6. Next base: position 502,138 of record NZ_CP064784.1, on the reverse strand, counting down.
AAAAAGCAGGAGAGGCCCGCCGGCGCCTGAGCCAGCACCAGATGAGCATCGCTCTGCGGTACGGAGAAAAACCATTTATGCCCAATCAGATGATAAAAGCCTTCGGCTGTCTTCTCCGCACGGGTCGTATTGCTCAGGACATCAGATCCCCCCTGCTTTTCCGTCATCCCCATGCCGATAAGCAGCCCGCGTTTCTGATTTCCCGGTACCAAATGCGGATCGTAGCGATCGCTTAATAGCGGTGATAACCAGTCGCTAAAGGGCCTGGGTAAGGAACGCTGCAGCAATGGAATAGCGGCAAAGGTCATGGTGGTGGGACACAGGGTTCCCGCTTCTACCTGCGCATGCAGCATAAAGCGGGCAGCGCGGGCAACGAAAGAACCTCCGCGAGCATCCTCCTGCCAGGCGAGGTTATGTACCCGGTTAGCGCATAGTCCCTGCATCAGGAGATGCCAGGCGGGATGGAAACGCACATCGTCAAGCCGCGATCCCGTGGCGTCATAGCGCAGCAGTTCCGGCGGGTTGCTGTTGGCCAGGCGCCCCAGCTCCAGAGATTCGGCCGTCCCCAGCTGTTGACCAATGCTCGCCAGCAGATCGCCATCCCAGCCCGCGCCTTCGCGGACGACGGCTTCACGCAGGGCGGTATCGGACAAGAATAAGTTGCTGTTGCACAGCGGCGAGGGTTGGTTAAATACGGTATGAGTTTGCCAGTGCATTATGTTTCCCTCCTTCAATGGCTCTATTCATAAGTATGGACAACGGCGCACTTTCCGTCAGAGAACTCTGTTATAAAGTTCTCTCACAATCAGAAAGGGAATTTCATGATTCATTTAATTATTGAAGCTCGAGAAAATGCGCCGAGCTATATTCCGCTTATCCACCGCCATCTTCCTCATCTCGCGATGAGCGCTATCAAGCAGAACCTGAACGCTTACGGTTACGTCACCTCATTTGATGAAAACAAAATCTGCGATGACATTCTGGAAGAGCAGAACCCCATTGGAAATTTTCTGAATCTCGTCAAAGTATTAAAGCATCGAGGCGCGCAGCTTAAATTCATTAAGCAAACGGGAGATGAACCGGGAGAGGAATTACCCTTGAGCCAGGTCCTGGACTATGTTGAAAAAGGTCTCGACATTGCCCGTCGGATAGAGCGAGAGGATGAACAGGACTGATGAAGATAAGCCATTCCGGAGAATGGCTTATTCAGAAAGAAGAGATTAGCTGCGCTGGCGTACCGCTTCAAACAGGCAAATACCGGTGGCGACCGATACGTTCAGCGACGACACACTACCGGCCATCGGGATGCTGATTAACTCGTCGCAGTGCTCCCGGGTCAGGCGGCGCATGCCTTCACCTTCCGCTCCCATGACCAGCGCCAGCGATCCGGTCATTTTGCTCTGGAACAGCGTATGATCGGCCTCACCGGCAGTACCGACGATCCAGACGTTCTCTTCCTGCAGCAAACGCATGGTACGCGCCAGGTTGGTGACGCGGATCAGCGGGACGTTTTCCGCCGCACCGCAGGCCACTTTTTTCGCCGTGGCATTCAGCTGCGCAGAACGGTCTTTGGGGACAATCACCGCATGCACGCCAGCGGCGTCAGCGCTACGTAAACAGGCGCCGAGGTTGTGCGGATCGGTCACGCCGTCAAGGATCAAAAAGAACGGCTGATCGAGAGAGGCGATCAGATCCGGCAGATCGTTCTCCTGATACTGACGTCCGGGCTTCACGCGGGCAATAATTCCCTGATGAACGGCGCCTTCGCTTTTCTCATCCAGAAACTGGCGGCTGGCGACCTGAATCACCACACCCTGCGCTTCCAGAGCATGGATCAGCGGCATAAGGCGCTTATCCTCGCGGCCTTTCAGAATAAAGACTTCCTGGAAACGCTCAGGAGCACGCTCCAGCAGCGCCTGCACCGCGTGGATGCCGTAAATCATTTCACTCATTTATCTACTCGTTTAGGTTCTGTTTTCAGTCCCTTCACCCCGGTCCCATTACGATTCCGGGAGTCGCCGGGGTAAAGGGATATCATTACTCAGCTATTTTCTTTTTCGCCGCGCGCTTGGCCTTGGTCGCTGCGGCGATCTTCTGGGTTTTCTCCGACGGCTTCTTCGCTTTCTTCTCGCCTTTTGGCTGAGCGGACTTTGCCTGAGGCTGACCTTTCTGTTTGCGGAATGCGCTATCCGGCTCGAAGTTTACCTGCTTGCCCGCCTGACGGCGACGTCCGGAAGATTTACCTGCGCCACCTTTCTTCGCTTTTTCTCGCTCGGTCTTACCGACGTTGCGCGGCGCGCGCTCGCTGGAGATAAGCGAGAAGTCAATTTTACGCTCGTCCATGTTGACCGCTTCAACGCGCACTTCCACGCGATCGCCCAGTCGATAGGTCTGGCCGCCGGATTCACCAATCAGACGCTGCCCGACCTGATCGAAGCGGTAGTAGTCGTTATCGAGAGAAGAGACGTGCACCAGGCCATCAATAAACAGCTCATCCAGACGGACGAAGAAACCAAAGCCGGTCACGCTGGCAATCACGCCCTTAAAGACGTTACCCACCTGATCCAACATGAAGTCACACTTCAGCCAGTCCGAAACATCGCGCGTCGCTTCATCAGCACGACGCTCGGTCATCGAACAGTGCGCTCCCAGCTGCAGCATCTCGTCCATGCTGTAGTGCCAGCCGCCGGTCTCGGTGCTATTGCCTTTATGTCCCTGCTCTTTCGCCAGTAAATACTTGATCGCGCGATGCAGCGAAAGGTCAGGATAGCGGCGAATCGGCGAGGTGAAGTGGGCATAGGATTGCAGCGCCAGACCAAAGTGGCCACGGTTTTCCGGGTCGTATATTGCCTGTTTCATCGACCGCAGCAGCATGGTTTGCAGCATCTCTGCATCCGGACGATCGGCGATAGAGGTCAGTAATTCCGCATAGTCGCGCGGCTCCGGCTTGTTGCCGCCAGGTAGTTCAAGCCCTAGTTCCGCGAGCACCGAACGGAATGCGGTAATCGCTTCCGTACTCGGTTTGTCATGGATACGGAACAGCGCCGGTTCCTCGGCCTTCTCAACGAAGCGCGCAGCGGAGATGTTCGCCAGGATCATGCACTCTTCAATCAGCTTGTGCGCGTCGTTACGCTGAGTCTGCTCAATACGTTCAATGCGGCGTTCAGCATTAAAGATGAATTTAGCTTCTTCACTCTCAAATGAGATACCGCCGCGCTCTTCACGCGCGCCGTCCAGCACTTTGTAGAGGTTATGCAGCTCTTCAATATGCTTAACCAGCGGCGCGTACTGCTCGCGCAGATCCTGGTCGCCCTGCAGCATATGCCAGACTTTGGTATAGGTCAGACGGGCATGGGAGCTCATCACCGCTTCGTAGAATTTGAAGCCGGTCAGACGCCCCTTGGCCGAAATCGTCATTTCACAAACCATACAGAGCCTGTCGACCTGAGGATTCAGTGAACACAGGCCGTTAGAGAGCACTTCAGGCAGCATCGGAACCACCTGAGACGGGAAGTAGACCGACGTGCCGCGGCTACGCGCCTCGCCATCCAGCGGCGTACCCGGGCGCACGTAGTAGCTCACATCGGCGATCGCCACCCACAGACGCCAGCCACCGCCGCGTTTCTTCTCGCAGTACACGGCATCATCAAAGTCACGGGCGTCTTCGCCATCAATGGTGACCAGCGGCAGGCTGCGTAAATCAACGCGCCCTTTTTTCGCCTCTTCAGGTACCTGTTCTTTCAGGCCGGCAACCTGTTTTTCGACCGCTGGCGGCCAGACGTAGGGAATTTCATGGGTGCGCAGGGCCATATCGACCGCCATACCGGTACCCATATTGTCGCCAAGTACCTCAACGATCTTGCCGACCGCTTTGGTGCGGCGGGTTGGACGCTGGGTCAGCTCAACCACCACGACAAATCCCATCCGCGCGCCCATGATCTGTTCCGGGGGGATCAGGATATCGAAGCTCAAGCGGCTGTCATCCGGCACCACGAAGCCAACGCCCGCATCGGTAAAGTAGCGGCCCACAATCTGACCCGTTTTGGGCACCAGTACGCGGACAATACGCGCTTCCCGACGGCCTTTACGGTCGGCGCCCAGCGGCTGCGCCAGCACCTGATCGCCGTGAATGCAGGTTTTCATCTGCTCGGACGACAGATACAGGTCATCTTTACGGCCTTCAACGCGCAGGAAGCCATAACCATCACGATGACCGATAACGGTCCCTTTCAGCAGATCAAGACGTTCCGGCAGCGCATAGCACTGACGACGTGTAAAGACCAGTTGACCATCGCGTTCCATTGCACGCAATCTGCGGCGCAATGCTTCTTGTTGTTCTTCGCCTTCAATATTCAGCTCTATTGCCAGCTCATCTCGGCTAGCCGGTTTTTCGCGTTTTGCTAAATGATCGAGGATAAATTCCCGGCTCGGGATTGGATTAGCGTATTTTTCAGATTCGCGGTCCAGGAAAGGATCTTGTGACATGTCGGTTCCTCCGTTGTCATCTCCAGTGAAGTTTACGTCACTCCACCAGTAATAATTTATAAAGCGGTTGATTCTTTTCAACCAAATCGGCCAGCGTGTAGTTATCCAGTTCCTTGAGAAAACTTTGCGCGGCTTCAGCAAGCGCCTGTTTAAGACGACAGGCGGGCGTAATATGGCAAAATTCGCTGCTGCAGTTGACCAACGAGAGCGGCTCAAGATCGCGAACAACATCCCCCACGCGAATCATATTTGCCGGTTTCCCCAGACGAATGCCCCCATTTTTTCCCCGTACCGCGGTCACGTACCCCACGCGACTTAGCTGATTGATTATTTTAACCATATGATTACGGGAAACGCCGTAAACCTCCGTCACTTCGGAGATGCTGGTCATTCTTCCATCCGGTAGCGACGCCATATAAATCAGCGCGCGTAATCCGTAATCAGTGAAACTCGTTAACTGCACAATCAACCTCAGGGAAAAGAAAAACAGAGTGCGTCGGTAGACGTAATTACTATTGATGATAAACCAGCCAGCGCTCAGGCCGCTAATTTATTTAAATGGGGCGGGCGAACAGCAAAAACAAGAGGCGCCTTAACGGCGCCCCTGGAGATAATTACGCGTCGAACGGATCGCGCAAAATCATCGTCTCGGTACGGTCAGGACCGGTAGAGATAATATCAACCGGTACACCGGTCAGCTCTTCAATGCGTGCGATGTAGTTCAGCGCTGCCTGCGGCAGGCCGCTGCGCTCTTTCACACCAAAGGTGGTTTCAGACCAGCCCGGCATGGTTTCATAAATCGGCTCGATGCCTTCCCAGTTGTCAGCAGCCAGCGGAGTGGTTGTCACTTCGCGGCCATCCGGCATACGGTAGGCAACGCAGATTTTAACTTCTTTCAGGCCGTCCAGGACGTCCAGCTTAGTCAGGCAGAAACCCGACAGGGAGTTAATCTGCACCGCGCGGCGTACCGCCACGGCATCCAGCCAACCGGTACGACGACGACGGCCGGTGGTGGCGCCAAACTCGTTACCCTGCTTGCACAGGAACTCTCCGGTTTCATCAAACAGCTCAGTCGGGAACGGACCTGCGCCTACGCGAGTGGAGTAGGCTTTAATGATACCCAGCACGTAGTCTACATAACGCGGACCCAGACCGGAGCCGGTCGCAACGCCACCGGCGGTGGTGTTGGAGGAGGTCACGTACGGGTAGGTACCGTGGTCGATATCCAGCAGCGTACCCTGCGCGCCTTCAAACATGACGAAATCGCCACGCTTACGCGCCTGGTCGAGCAGATCGGAAACGTCAACAACCATCGCGGTCAGGATGTCGGCAATCGCCATCACGTCATCCAGAACTTTCTGGTAATCAACCGCTTCGGCTTTATAGAAATTCACCAACTGGAAGTTGTGATATTCCATCACTTCTTTCAGTTTCTCAGCGAAGGTGGCTTTATCAAACAGATCGCCAACGCGCAGACCGCGGCGAGCCACTTTATCTTCGTAAGCCGGGCCGATACCGCGACCGGTCGTACCGATAGCTTTCGCGCCACGCGCTTTTTCACGGGCGACATCCAGCGCGACGTGATATTCGAGGATAAGCGGGCAAGCTTCAGAAAGCAGCAGACGCTCGCGAACAGGGATACCACGGTCTTCCAGACCTTTCATCTCTTTCATCAGCGCAGCCGGAGACAGTACAACACCGTTACCGATGATGCTGGTGACATTCTCGCGAAGAATACCTGATGGAATGAGATGGAGGACGGTTTTTTCACCGTTGATTACGAGAGTATGGCCGGCGTTGTGACCACCCTGGTAGCGCACAACATATTTAGCCCGTTCAGTCAGGAGATCGACGATCTTCCCTTTACCTTCGTCACCCCATTGGGTGCCCAGTACGACGACGTTGTTACCCATTTTTCAAAATCACCGTTTGCTTAAAAATGGATTCTACCATCGCTTTTTCAGAGTTACAGCACTTTTTGCACTCGAAAGACGGGAAATTAGTCTACTTTACGCTCAGCCAATCGTTTTCCTCAACATGTAGTAGATGACGATGCCAGCAACCACAAGACCACCGCCAAACCGGCGTAATAAATTATCCGGTAATTGACTCATCGTGGCGACCATTCGACGCCAGGCTCGCGGGTAAAGCAGCGGCCCGAGTCCTTCGAGTACTAAAACCAGCGCCAGCGCCAGCCAGATTGTTGAGTTCATTATTTACCCTTATTTATACGCCGCCCGATACAGCACCCGATGCTAGTCAATGCTGTGTTTATCCTCATTTCACATTGTCAGTTATTTCATCATCATTATGAACTAATTTTATGAAACAAAATTCATAACCCATTGTATTGAAGGTTGTTTTTTAAATTGCAAGTATGCATAGCGTATCAAGATTCGATACGAGCATAAGATAATCAGGAGGATTATTATGAGAGAATTAACCGCAACTGAAATCAACGCTGTAAGCGGCGCGGGCTGGCTGCAAGATGGGCTGGCTTCACTGGGTGGTAAGACAGGCTCTGCAGTATGGTCACTCGGCAGTACTCTGAGCGTTGACTTACCTATCCTTGGCACAATCAATCTGTCGACCATCGCGCCAGGGCTTGGAGAAACTATCGGTAGTACGATAGGTTCAACAATCGGCGGTGTGATTGAAAGCACGCTAGCAAGCGTACCGTTATTCGGTGGGCTGATAAATAAATTGCTTGGCAACTAATTTAGCTCAGTTGTAAAAAAGGCGCCTTACAAGGCGCCTTTTCACTTATTCCATCTACGAACGCTTATTAGCGAGCCGCCGCCGTAGGTGATTTCATATAGCGGAAGAAATCGCTGTCCGGGCTGAGAACCATCACATCCTGATTGCTCTGGAAGCTGTTCTCGTACGCACGCAGGCTACGGATAAAGGCATAGAAGCCCGGATCCTGACTGAATGCGTCAGCAAACAATTTCGCCGACTCAGCGTCGCCTTCACCGCGCAGGATACGTCCCTGACGCTCGGCTTCCGCCAGCGTTTTGGTCACTTCATAATCCGCGGTCGCGCGCAGTTTTTCAGCTTCTTCCTGCCCTTGCGAACGATGGCGACGGGCAACCGCTTCACGCTCGGCGCGCATACGGTTGTAGATCGCTTCAGACACTTCAGCCGGCAGGTTGATCTGTTTGATTCGCACGTCGACGACTTCAATACCCAGCGCCGCCATACTGTTCGGGTTGATCACCTGAACCTTACCGTTGGTTTCTGCTTCAATACGCTCTGCCGCTTTGGCAATCGCGTCATCGGCAGCCGGCGTGCTGACTTCATCTTCCGTGCCCGCAGAGCCTGAGTTCAGGGCATCGCGCACTTCCAGGGTCAGACGACCGCGGGAGTCGGTCACGATGTCTTTCACATCGAGACGGCCAATTTCAGAACGCAGACGGTCAGAGAATTTACGTTTCAGCAGCACCTCGGCCTGGGAGATATCACCGCCGCCGGTTGCCAGGTAGTAACGGCTAAAGTCGCTGATGCGCCACTTGATGTAGGAGTCAACGATCAGGTCTTTCTTCTCTTTGGTGACGAAGCGGTCAGCCTGATTGTCCATCGTCTGGATACGCGCATCGAGCATCTTCACAGACTCAATAAACGGAATCTTGAAGTGCAGTCCTGGCGCGTACACCAGAGGTTTGTTTTCATCGTCGCGCAGAACTTTACCAAAACGCAGCGTGATCCCGCGCTCGCCCTCTTTAACAACAAAGATGGACATGTAGAGCACCACCAGCACGATGACAATTATCGCGATAACAGATTTACGCATCGTTATTCCCCCTGACGCTGGTAGTCGTTACGCTGCGCGTTGGCGCGGCGTTGGTCCATAATGGTGCCTCCCGTAGAGGTAGAAGCGTTGCTGGCGCTGTTTGAGCTGGATGCAGGCGGCAGACGCAGCAGATCGCTTGCGCCACTGCTATCGCTCTTTGCCGCCGGCGCGCCGGCGCCTTTAAGCATCTGATCCAGAGGCAGAACCATCAGGTTGCTCCCCTTATCGTTAACCAGCACTTTGCGCGTATGGCTCAGCACTTTTTCCATGGTTTCGATATACAGACGCTCGCGGGTAATTTCCGGAGCCGCTTTATACTCAGGCAGGATTTTCGCAAAGCGAGCCACTTCACCCTGAGCTTCAAGAACGGTCTGGGTCTTGTATGCGCGAGCTTCTTCCAGAATACGCTGCGCCTGACCGTTAGCCCGCGGCTGAACTTCGTTGGTGTAAGCTTCCGCTTCACGAATGTACTGCTGTTCGTTTTCACGTGCGGCAATCGCATCATCAAACGCGGCTTTTACTTCTTCCGGCGGACGAGCCGTCTGGAAGTTGACGTCCAGCAGGGTAATCCCCATGTTGTACGGACGAATGGTCTCTTCCAGCTCACGCTGAGTATCGCTACGAATGACGGTACGTCCTTCAGTCAGGATACGGTCCATGGTGTATTTACCGATCACGCCGCGCAGGGCGCTGTCGGTAGCCTGACGCAGGCTATCGTCCGCGCTGGTGACGCTGAACAGATAGCGTTCCGGATCGGTCACGCGGTACTGCACGTTCATCTCAACGCGCACGACGTTTTCGTCAGACGTCAGCATGACGCCGGAAGCCGCCAGTTCACGGACCGACTCAACGTTAACCGCCTGAACGCTATCAATGAAGGTCGGTTTCCAGTTAAGGCCAGGCTCAACCAGATGGCTAAATTTACCAAAGCGAGTGACGACGCCACGTTCAGCTTCTTTAATGGTATAAAAACCGCTGGCTGCCCAGATAATAACCGCAGCGGCGGCAACGATGCCGACGATACGCCCGCCCATTGGCCCACGAGGTCCCTGAGAGCCGCTACCGCCGCCCAGTCCACCTTTTCCGCCACCCAGGCCGCCAAGTTTTTTGCTTAGCTTACGGAAGATATCATCCAGATCGGGAGGTCCCTGATCGCGACCGCCTTTATTGCCATTTCCCCCAGAGTTGCCGCCTTGGTTATTGCTGCTTCCCCACGGGTCGCGGTCCTGTCCGTTATTACCGGGCTGATTCCACGCCATGTATATGCTCCATATTTGTTTTTGATATCCCCACAGGGGTTAATATCTTCAGGCAAGCTGCAAGGTCAAATCACGTATTCAACCAGCGCTGGCTCTTGTTTACAGAGGCGACGCCAGTCAACGATCGGCATGCGCACCTGCAGACCAACGCTACCGTCATCCTCCATCCACTCTTTCTCTATCGCCTGAAGCTGATAGAACCGGCTTCTCAACCGGCCTTCCTGCGGCGGCAGGCGCAGCGTGTGCTGCGCCACTTCACCAGAAAGCCGTTCCGTCAAAGCCTGAAAAAGCAGCGGTACACCAACCCCGGTCTGGGCGGAAAGCCAGACCCGAATCGGTTTATTTTCTTCATCCCGATCGATACGCGGCTCAAAATCATCCAGCATGTCGATTTTATTCATAACCAGCAGCGTCGGGATCTCATCGGCCTCGATTTCCGCGAGCACCGTATTTACCGCGTCAATGTTTTCCTGCACGCGCACATCGGCCGCATCAATGATATGCAGCAGCAGCGTCGCCTGGCGCGTCTCCTGGAGCGTCGCTTTAAACGCGGCCACCAGGTCGTGCGGCAGGTGGCGGATAAAACCTACGGTATCCGCCAGTACGGTTTCGCCAACATCAGGGACGTCAATGCGGCGCAGCGTTGGATCCAGAGTAGCGAACAGCTGGTTCGCAGCATAGACCTCGGCTTCAGTTATCTGGTTGAACAACGTGGATTTACCGGCGTTGGTATAACCGACCAGCGACACGGTTGGAATATCGGCTTTAGCGCGTGACCGCCGTCCCTGCTCGCGCTGTTTTTCAACTTTTTCCAGCCGCGCCAGGATCTGCATAATGCGGTTACGCAGCAAACGGCGGTCAGTTTCGAGCTGGGTTTCACCCGGGCCGCGCAAACCAATCCCGCCTTTCTGTCTTTCAAGGTGGGTCCAGCCGCGAACGAGGCGAGTCGCCATGTGGCGCAGCTGCGCCAGCTCGACCTGTAGTTTCCCTTCGTGGGTACGCGCTCGCTGGGCAAAAATATCTAAAATCAGGCCGGTACGATCGATAACCCGACATTCGCATAAGCGCTCCAGGTTTCGTTCCTGTGCCGGACTCAGGGCATGATCGAAGAGCACGACCGATGCTCCGGTCGCTTTTACGGCTTCCGCAATTTCGACAGCTTTACCTTCACCAACAAAATACTTCGGGTGCGGTGCTTTACGGCTACCGGTAATCACCTGCATTGCTTCGACACCGGCGGAAGAGGCCAGAGTTTCAAACTCCTGGAGATCTTCCATATCTTTGTCTTGCGAAAAATAGATGTGTACCAGTACCGCCTGCTCACCGGCATCATAACGGTCAAACAAGCGTAAACCCCTTATAAAATACCAGCGGGGAACGCAGAAAACCTGGCTCCCCGACGTGGAAAAACAGCATCTGCCTTATTCGGCGTCTTCGCTGTCTTGCTGCGGCGCAGAAGAACCCTGCGCACCACCACCGTGGTGATAGTTGTTTGTACCGCCACCAGCATTGTTGCTGTGGTGTGACACCGGGCGAGACGGGACAACAGTAGAAATTGCGTGCTTATAGACCATCTGGCTGACCGTGTTTTTCAACAGGATCACGAACTGATCGAAAGACTCAATTTGCCCTTGCAGCTTAATACCATTCACCAAATAAATAGAAACCGGAACACGTTCCCGACGCAAAGCGTTCAGGAACGGATCTTGTAAAGATTGCCCCTTAGCCATTCTCTCTTTTCCTTATATGTATGCTTGTTTTGTACTCAGAACCTTACGATTCTTAAAAAAATTACGCACGATACCTGTTCAATTGTACACGTTCAGTCCAGGCTAGCACCAACAACCTGTAATACTTTGTTGAACGCTTGTTCAGGTTGTTCACTGTCTAACCAGTGAATACCTTCCCAACCGCGCAGCCAGGTAACCTGACGTTTAGCCAACTGTCTCGTGGCGCAAACACCTCGATAAACCATTTCATCATACGGGATCTCGCCATTTAGGTACGACCACATCTGGCGATATCCGACACAACGAATGGAAGGCATATCCGTATGCAAATCTCCCCGGGCAAAAAGCGCCCGCACTTCTGCTTCAAAACCTGAAGCCAACATCTGATGAAAACGCTGTTCTATGCGCTGATGGAGCAGTTCACGGCTCGCCGGGGCGATGGCGAACTGGTGCACCTTATACGGCAGAGCATCACCTGACGTTTGCGTCAGCTCCGTTAAAGTTTTACCCGAAATGAAAAAAACTTCCAGTGCTCGGGAAAGTCTTTGCGGATCATTTGGATGAATACGCGCGGCGGCAACCGGATCAATTTCCTGTAGCTGCTGGTGCAACGCGTTCCATCCTTGCTCTGCGGCCTGTTGCTCGATCCTGGCCCTGACCTCAGGGTCAGCCGAGGGTAGAGGCGACAACCCTTCCAACAACGCCTTGAAATACAACATCGTTCCGCCAACCAGTAGCGGAATACGCCCCGCGGCAACAATATCAGCCATCTCAGCCAGCGCAGCACGACGAAAATCCGCTGCGGAATAAGCCTCAGCCGGATCAAGAATATCCAGCAGCCGATGCGGCGCAGCGCTTAGCTCCGCGGCATCCGGCTTGGCCGTGCCGATGTCCATTCCTCGATAAATGAGGGCTGAATCAACGCTAATCAACTCTACTGGCAAAACTTTACGTAAGGCGATCGCCAATGCGGTTTTACCAGAGGCCGTCGGGCCCATTAAAAATATTGCCTTAGGCAGGCTTGCCTCGGTTACATCACTCATCTTTCAGGGCATTCATCGCCGAATGTAAATCAACAGGTTGTAACAGACCACCCGGCGGCGCTTTAACCAGCTGCGGACATAAGCGCTCAATATCCGCCAGGACGGCAATCGCCTGCGCCATATTCCACTGCGCATGCTCGCTCGCCAGGTTACGCGCCATCCACTGGGCAATATTGCCGACGTCGACGGTTTTTTGCTGCGCCAGGTAGCCTATCAGTTCAGGAATCAAGATTTGTAAATTTTGTTGTCTTAAGGGTAAAGGCACTGCGCGGATCGTCACGTGGTGCGCATCGGACTGGAGTTCAATCCCGACCTCTGCCAGCGCAGACTGCGCCTGCTTGAGCGCGTCTTTTTCCTCTTCGGACACTTTTATCCGCAGCGGGATAAGCAACGGTTGGGCGCAAACCGCCTCTGCGCCCGGCGTCAGCTGTGCCTGGCGCAGCCAGCGCTCAGCGACCGGCAGGGCCAGCAGCGCTAACTTACCGTCGCGCTCCAGCAGCGCGCAGTCGCTATCGATAATCGTCAGCACGCGGCCAAAGCTTTGGCTATGACCTGACAGGCCTTCCGCCGTCGGTGTGGGAGATTTGGGTTTGCGCTCCGCGACAGGAGTATCCAGCAGTTGGCGGTAGAGCGCACCCTGCTGTTTTTGATAGCCTGGCTGCGCATGCGGCCAGCCGGCTCCACCAGTTGAAGATGGCCCCGACGAACCGCTGGCGTTAAAGCGCGGCGCGGCGGGCTCATCACGATACCGGGGAGCCGCGTTTTCACGCGCGACCGCCGGCTGGGCAAAATGATTGCCGCCTGCCGCAATGCGGTTTTCCGGCACCTGCCGCGGCGCGGGCTCATCGCCCTCTTCCGCCAACGGTACATCCAGCTGCTGCTGCAGGACGCTCAGCACGCCCTGATAGATAAAATCGTGCACCAGGCGCGACTGATGAAAACGCACTTCATGTTTGGCCGGGTGAACGTTCACATCCACCTGATGCGGATCTATCTTCAGGTACAGCACAAAAGCAGGCTGCTGATCGGCCCCCAGTTTATCTTCACAAGCCTGACGGATCGCGTGATTAATCAGGCGATCGCGCATCATCCGCCCATTGACGTAGCAATATTGAATCTCCGCCAGCGTCGGATTGGTATGCAGAGGATCGGCCACCCAGCCGCTGAGGGTAAGATCGCCATGCTGCCACTCAATCGCCAGGGCATGTTCGAGAAAGGGTATACCGCAGATCGCGCCCAGACGCCGCTCACGCTGGCCGTCCTGCGATACCGCCCGGTACTGACGCACGACTTTACCATTGTGGCTGAGGTTGATAGTGACGTCGAAACGCGCCAGCGCGATGCGCCGGACGATTTCGTCAATATGGCCAAATTCGGTTTTCTCGGTGCGCATAAACTTGCGCCGGGCGGGGGTGTTATAAAACAGGTCCAGCACTTCAAGCGTTGTCCCCACCGGGTGCGCCGCTGGCTTCACGGTGACCGCCTGATCGCGCCCTTCGGCATAGGCCTGCCAGGCCTCCTGCTGATCCTCGGTACGCGAGGTCAAGGTCAGGCGAGCCACTGAGCTAATACTGGCCAGAGCTTCGCCGCGAAAGCCGAGGCTAATGATCGCCTCAAGGTCGTCCAGCGAAGCAATTTTACTGGTGGCGTGACGGGCCAGCGCTAGCGCCAGCTCGTCTTTTTTAATGCCGCAGCCGTTATCGCGAATGCGGATTAACTTCGCCCCGCCGCGCTCAATATCAATGTCGATGCGCGTCGCCCCGGCATCGAGGCTATTTTCCACCAGCTCTTTGACCACCGAAGCCGGTCGTTCCACCACTTCACCTGCGGCAATCTGGTTGGCGAGCTGCGGCGGTAGAACCTGAATCGGCATGGCCGTCTCCTTAATTTAACAACGTCCCATCAGACGAACCTGCGCTGGCGGTCTGCGCGGCTGCTCCGCGCGGCGCGGATTGCAGAGGATGCTGCATAAAGTAGTTACGCAGACCGTTATAAATCGCCTCTGCGACCTGTTGCTGATAGGCATCGCTGCCCAACAGCCGCTCCTCGCCTGTATTACTAATAAAACCTGTTTCGACAAGGATCGACGGGATATCCGGCGAGCGCAGTACACCCAGGCTGGCATGCTCGGGGCGGCGCTTATGTAAATCGCCGATCCGCTGCAGTTGGCTCAGCACATTGGTCGCCACATCATACCCGACGCGCTGGGAATGGCCGAACTGTAAATCCAGCACCGCCTGGCTCAGGTAAGGGTCAGACTGGCTGTTGGCCAGTACATCGCCCGCGCCGCCCAGCAGCTCGGACTGCTTCTCATGCTGTTCGAGCCAGCCGGCCATCTCGCTGTTCGCGCGGCGGTTGGAAAGCACCCAAACCGAGGCTCCGGTGGCATCGCGATTCGGCGCGGCGTCGGCGTGAATTGAGACAAGGAAATTGGCGTTTTGCTTACGCGCGACGTCAGATCTCCCCATGACTGAAATAAAGTAATCGCCGTCGCGCGTCAGCACCGGCCTGAACTGAGGGTCGGCATTCAATAGCGCGCGGAGCTTACGCGCAATGGCAATAGTCACATTCTTCTCTTTCGTGCCATTCGGGCCAATAGCGCCCGGATCCTGGCCGCCGTGACCGGCATCAATGGCGATAATCACTTTATCATCGGAGGACACGGGACGCGCAGCGGGACGCGTTACGCTACTCGTGCTGGTCACCGCAGTAAGCCGGTCGTTATCGGCTTTAAACGGGTTACGTGCGGGTTCGCTCGGACGCACGGGCTGCGCCACGGGCCTTTCCGCCTGTCTAACCACCACCGGCTGCGGCGGTGGCGGAGGCGGCTCGTCGGCGTTAATCGTAAACACCACGGTGTAGTTAGAGCCGTTCTGCTGTTTCACCGCGCGGGTTTTGCCATCGGCAGTTAAATCCACCAACAAGCGCAGCGACTGCGTATCCTGCGGCGTCCCGGAACGAATGCTTTTTACCAGATTATTGCCGCTAAACTGCAGCGGTAGCCCCTGGAGTACGCCGGTCTGTTTGATATCCAGCGCCACGATGCGTTTGCCCTGGGGGCTAAACGAATATTCAGGCTCGCCGATAAAACTAATGGTAATACGGGCCTGCCGATCTCCATTTGAGACCTGGATATCGGATAAACTTGCCGCAGTAGCCTGAATGCTAAACAGCATCAGTGCGGCAGCCAGCCAACTGGTTATGCGATACATCATCCCGTCGTCCTTCAGGCTAATTAGCCAAACGCGCCAATAAAGACTTACCCAATGAGGAGACCGCGGTTACGCGCGCCTCACGCCCTTGTGCCTGATACTCAAGGTGAATTTCAACATCCGGGTCCGGCAGTACTCCCGTGCCCTGCTGCGGCCATTCCACCAGGCAGATAGCATCGTCAGTAAAATAATCGCGGATCCCCATAAACTCGAGTTCCTCAGGATCCGCCAGGCGATACAGATCGAAGTGATAGACCATCAAATTATCGAGACTGTAAGGCTCTACGAGGGTGTAGGTTGGGCTTTTAACGTTGCCACGGTGACCGAGAGCCTGAAGGAAACCGCGGCTAAAGGTGGTCTTACCCGCCCCTAAATCGCCATACAAATAGATGACCGTCGCGCCAGTGCATGCCTGCGCGACGCGGTTGCCAAGGCTTAAAGTCGCCTGCTCATCGGGTAAAGGAATCACTCGGTTAATCATGGTCTACGTCAATCACATCCGGGTTAACAACACGCCTGAGCGTGGAAAAAAGATCGGTCGCCAGCATTCCGCGGGTGCCATGTCTCGCCGCCAGCCGATCGGCAGCTTCGCCATGAGCAACGCATCCGGCGCAGGCAGCATCATACGGCGTCAGGCGCTGGCCTAACAACGCGGCGATAATACCGGTCAGCACATCGCCCATCCCGCCGCTGGCCATCCCAGCGTTACCGGCGTCGATAATAGCCATTTCGCCCGTTTCGCTCGCCACGATCGTTCCTGCACCTTTTAGCACCACAACGCCACCATAACGTTTTACCAGACGTTGTGCAGAATGTAAGCGATCGCTTTCAATTTCTGCCACACTCACGTTCAGCAGACGGGCGGCTTCGCCGGGATGCGGCGTCAGCACGCGATTGTGACGTTTATCGGGATTGATTGCCAGCAGGTTCAGCGCATCCGCATCCCAGACCATCGGTTTGCGAAAATTCTCCGCCTGGCGCAGCGCATTCTTACCCCACTCGCTCTGACCAAGACCCGGCCCAATCGCGACGACATCCGCCCATTGCAGGCTTTCCTCAAGCGCGCAGGATGTCAGTTCATGGACCATCAGCTCCGGCCTGGCGGTCAGAACGGGGGCGATATTATCCTTATGAGTCAGGACGCGCACCAGCCCTGCGCCCGCACGCAGCGCCGCTTCCCCGCTCATCCGAATGGCTCCCGCCGTACCCGGTTCGCCGCCAATAATCACCAGCTTACCGTGGTCGCCTTTGTGCGAGGTTGGGCGTCGTGGCGGCAGCCAGTCGGAAAGCTGCGACGCATCGAATCGACTGATTGCCGTCTTCTGGCCTGCCAGCCAGCGGTCAAGCCCTAAAGCGTGATGATGCAGGCGGCCCACGACATCGCGAGCTTTGCCGGTCAGCAGCCCCGGCTTAAGCGCAATAAACGTGATGGTATGAGCGGCATGGATAACCGCGCCTGGCGTCGTACCTGTCTGCGCGTTCAGACCTGAGGGGATATCGAGCGCGACAACCGGCACCGGATAAGCGTTAGCATGCGCGATAAGCTCAGCGACGTTTTCCCGGGGCGCGCTCTGTAGCCCGGTACCGAGCAGACCGTCAATAATCAATGTGATATCTTCAGGCCAGACGATGTTCGCGGCGTGAATCGTCCCGCCGGCATTGAGCCACTCTTCACGCGCCAGGCTGGCCTCTTCCGGCAGCGGCTTCTCGCTCTCCAGCGCCAGCAGCGTGACCTGAATCCCGCGCGCCTGCGCCAGGCGCGCCACCACGTAGCCGTCTCCGCCGTTATTACCGTGGCCGCAAAGAATCAGCCAGTGCTGGCTTCCTGGATACTGTTCGCAGGCAAGTTCAAAAGCCGCTTCGCCCGCACGGCGCATCAGCTCATATAACGTCAGCCCAAGGGCATCCGCCGCCTCTTTTTCCGCCCGCCGTAGCGCCTCCGCCGGCCAGATGATATGTGGTATACTGTCGGTGTTTTTCGTCATCGTATGGTCCATCATGTCACAGCCCCTCGATCTCAATCATTTAGCGCAGCAAATCAAACAGTGGGGCACAGAGCTGGGGTTCCAGCAGGTCGGTATTACCGATACCGATCTCAGCGCCAGCGAACCTAAACTGCAGGCGTGGCTGGATAAACAATACCACGGCGAAATGGAGTGGATGGCGCGCCATGGCATGATGCGCGCGCGCCCTCATGAACTCCAGCCAGGTACCTTACGCGTGATTAGCGTGAGGATGAACTATCTGCCTGCTAATGCCGCTTTCGCCCGCACCCTGAAAGATCCCGCGCGGGGTTACGTTAGCCGTTACGCCCTCGGACGGGACTATCATAAGCTGTTACGTCATCGCCTGAAAAAATTAGGTGAGATGATTCAGGCGCAGTGTGCTTCGCTCAATTTTAGACCTTTTGTCGATTCCGCGCCGATTCTTGAACGCCCTTTAGCCGAAAAAGCAGGGCTGGGATGGACAGGTAAGCACTCACTCATCCTCAGCCGCGATGCCGGCTCGTTCTTTTTCCTCGGCGAGCTACTAATCGACCTCCCTCTCCCCATCGACCAACCCGTCGAGGAAGAGTGCGGGCGCTGCGTGGCCTGCATGACTATCTGCCCAACCGGCGCCATCGTCGAGCCCTATACCGTCGATGCCCGACGCTGTATCTCCTATCTGACGATTGAACTGGAAGGCGCCATCCCGGAAGAGTTCCGCCCGCTGATCGGTAACCGCATCTACGGCTGCGATGATTGCCAGCTGATTTGCCCGTGGAACCGCTTCGCGCAGCTGACTGATGAAGACGATTTCAGCCCGCGCAAAGCGTTGCATGCCCCAGAGCTACTGGAGCTTTTCACCTGGAGCGAGTCATATTTTCTAAAAGTGACGGAGGGATCGGCTATTCGCCGTATTGGCCATCTGCGCTGGCTACGTAATATTGCCGTCGCGCTGGGCAATGCGCCCTGGGATGAAGCCAACCTCAAGGCGCTGGAGAGCCGCCGGGGTGAGCACCCACTTCTCGATGAACACATCGAGTGGGCGATGACGCAGCAAATGGCAAAACGAAATGCCAATGTGGTTGAGGTGCAATTGCCCAAGAAGCTACGGCTGGTCAGGGTGGTTGAAAAAGGGCTACCGCGCGACGCCTGATTCATTCACAGGGTGTGAATAAAAATAAAAACACATTGCGTTTCAACGGGCAGACGTTCGTCAAGTGATCGGATTAACACTTTGAAATGAAATTTAACCCTTACGTTTCAGGCACATATAAGAATACTATTTACATAGTGAAGTGTTTTCCTGAGAAAAGACGAAAGACTAACCTGTGGATAACTCTGTTCACAGTATTTTCAGGACATCGCGAAAAGCATCCATGACGCGTAGTTGCGCTGTGGATAAACTGAATATGAGAAGAAATTTGGAGCGGGAAACGAGACTCGAACTCGCGACCCCGACCTTGGCAAGGTCGTGCTCTACCAACTGAGCTATTCCCGCTTGGGTGTGGTAACTTTCAAATTTTGGAGCGGGAAACGAGACTCGAACTCGCGACCCCGACCTTGGCAAGGTCGTGCTCTACCAACTGAGCTATTCCCGCTTAATCTTTGTCTTTCAAGTCGCTTCTGCGTTAGCTGCTTTATCGCAACTCGAAATCCTGTGATTAGGATGGTACTTTCAAATTTTGGAGCGGGAAACGAGACTCGAACTCGCGACCCCGACCTTGGCAAGGTCGTGCTCTACCAACTGAGCTATTCCCGCATACTTCTGGCCATATTTCCATGGCGTCGTGATTTGCATTTCTGCTTCGTCACGGGAGGCGCATTATACGAGAATTCGATTTACCTGCAACCCCCCTGAGCGCAATTTTTTTCGTTTTTGGTTTAAGTGACCACTTTATCACCACACACCAGCCTGAATTGTCTAAATAACCAGCAAATGCGGCAAAATCACTTTTTCCGGGCCCGCTAAAGGCGCAAAATCGCTCAAGTTTATAGGCGGATATCGCCCGCTGACGGTCAACAACGATGACAACCAGGGAAATAAAATGAAAAAAGCGCTTACCGTCCTGCTGCTGGCCACGCTTGCCACAGGAACAGCATCGGCAACAACGCTACATTTTGGGACAACGACGGCCAATCCGCCGTATGAAACCGTCAATGGTAAAAATCTGCCCACGGGTTTTGATATCGACCTGGCCAACGCGCTGTGCAAGCAGATGCAGGTCGAGTGCAAATTCACTCCCCAGGGGTTCGATACCCTCATCCCGGCGCTGCGCTTTAAGAAATTCGACGCCGTGATTGCCGGTATCGAAGTGATTCCAATGCGAGAAAAGCAGGTTGCGTTCAGCCATCCCTATCGTCAGGCGCTGTCCGGCGTAGTTGTCACAGCGAAAGACGCCGCCCACACCTTTGCCGATCTGAAGGATAAAAAAATCGGCGTCGTAAAAGGCACCCTTCATCAGCGCTATCTGCGGGACAAACAAAAAGCCGTGCATGCGGTGCCTTACGACAGCGACGAAAGCGCTCTGAGCGCGCTGAAAGAAGGCGTCATTAGCGGCGTGATGGGCGATCAGGAGACGTTAACGAAATGGCTCCAGGATAACCCCGACTACGCCATGATGGACGAACGCGCCACGGATCCCGGCTACTACGGTAAGCAGTACGCCATTGCGGTACGTAAAGACGATCCTGAGCTGCTGAATAACATTAATGCCGCTCTGGAAGTCGTAAAAGCCTCACCGGAGTTTCAGGCCATGGAACAGAAGTGGTTTAAATAGGCAGGGGAATGTCCGGGGCGTTCTTGGCCCCGGCACGGGCGTTAAAGCTTAATAAAGTGTTCGCGATAGTAGGCCAGTTCCGCGACCGATTCGCGAATATCGTCCATCGCCTGGTGCGTACCTTGTTTCTTAAAGCCGTCGAGAATTTCCGGCTTCCAGCGACGAGCCAGCTCTTTCAGCGTACTGACGTCCAGGTAACGGTAATGGAAATATGCTTCCAGCTCCGGCATATATTTAAACAGGAAGCGACGATCCTGGCCGATGCTATTGCCGCAGATTGGCGACTTACCTGCCGGTACCCACTTTTTGAGGAATTCGATAGTCGCCAGTTCGGCTTCACGATCGCCCTGGGTACTCGCCTTCACCCGTTCCACCAGCCCGCTGCCGGTATGGGTACGCACGTTCCACTCGTCCATCAGCGCCAGCTGCTCGTCTGACTGGTGTACCGCAATCGTCGGCCCTTCCGCCAGAATGTTCAGATTCGCGTCGGTCACCAGGGTGGCGATTTCGATGATGCGATCGCGCTCCGGATCCAGCCCCGTCATTTCAAGATCGATCCAAATCAGGTTGTTTTCATCTGCACTCATGTTATTTTCCACCCTTCTTACGTCACTATATTCATCTAAAATAGCGTGTATCATAGAGGTTTTGCCCGTACAGGGCGACCAGGAGCCAGTTCGATTGAGTAAAAATAAACTCTCCAAAGGCCAACAGCGCCGCGTGAAGGCCAACCACCAGCGCCGCCTGAAAACGACTTCGGAGAAGGCCGATTTTGACGACAACTTGTTCGGTGAAAAATCTGAAGGGACAGTCATTAGCCGCTTTGGCATGCATGCCGATGTCGAATCCGCCGACGGTAGCGTCCACCGTTGCAACATACGCCGCACTATCCGTTCGCTGGTCACCGGCGATCGCGTGGTCTGGCGGCCTGGCAAAAGCGAAGCTGACGGCGTCAACGTTAAGGGCATCGTCGAGGCCGTCCATGAACGAACTTCCGTACTGACGCGTCCGGATTTCTATGACGGCGTCAAACCCATCGCCGCCAATATCAATCAGATTGTCATTGTTTCCGCGATTTTGCCTGAGCTTTCTCCGAATATTATCGACCGCTATCTCGTGGCCTGCGAAGCGCTAAACGTCGAGCCGTTGATCGTACTCAACAAGATCGATCTGCTGGATCAGGAGAGCATGGCCTTCGTCAACGAGCAAATGGACATTTATCGCCATATTGGTTACCGCGTACTGATGGTCTCCAGCCGCACGCAGGATGGCCTGAAGCCGCTTGAAGAGGCGCTCACCGATCGTATCAGTATCTTTGCCGGGCAGTCAGGGGTAGGCAAATCCAGCCTGCTGAACGCGCTGCTGGGCCTGCATGATGACCAAATCCTCACCAATGACGTTTCGGACGTCTCAGGACTGGGGCAGCACACCACCACGGCCGCGCGCCTGTACCACTTCCCGCACGGCGGCGATGTGATTGATTCGCCGGGCGTACGCGAGTTTGGTTTGTGGCATCTCGACGCGGAACAAATCACCCACGGCTTTGTCGAATTCCATGATTATTTAGGCCGGTGCAAATACCGCGACTGCAAGCACGACAATGACCCGGGCTGCGCCATTCGCGAAGCGGTTGAGAAGGGTGAAATCGCCGAAAGCCGGTTTGAAAACTACCATCGCATTCTGGAAAGCATGGCGCAGGTACAGGTAAAAACGCGTAAAAGCTTTTCATCAACCGATGACTGACATTTAAGCTGAGCATCGTTAGAATCGTCCCCCTTTTTTCAGGCTCCGCTGCTCCGCGGGGCCAGGAACGACAAATAATGGCCTGGAGGCTACCTTGTTAAACGATCTTAAACTTTCACTGCAATACATTCTGCCTAAACTGTGGCTCACCCGCCTCGCAGGCTGGGGTGCACGCAAACGAGCAGGCTGGCTGACAAAACTGGTCATCGATCTGTTCGTGAAATATTACAAGGTCGATATGAAAGAGGCGCAAAAGCCTGATACCGCCAGCTACCGTACCTTTAACGACTTCTTCGTTCGTCCGCTGCGCGACGACGTGCGTCCGTTAAATACCGACCCGAGCGTGCTGGTGATGCCCGCCGACGGCGTCATCAGCCAACTGGGCGCCATTGAAGACGACAAAATTTTGCAGGCTAAGGGCCATAACTACAGCCTGGAAGCGCTGCTGGCCGGTAACTACCAGATGGCGGACCTGTTCCGTAACGGCAGCTTCGTCACCACCTATCTTTCGCCGCGCGATTACCACCGCGTGCATATGCCATGCAACGGTATTCTGCGCGAAATGATCTACGTGCCGGGGGATCTGTTCTCCGTAAACCACCTGACCGCACAAAACGTGCCGAATCTTTTTGCTCGCAACGAGCGCGTCATCTGCCTGTTCGATACTGAGTTTGGTCCTATGGTGCAAATCCTCGTCGGTGCCACCATCGTCGGCAGCATCGAAACCGTGTGGTCCGGTACCGTCACGCCGCCGCGCGAAGGCATCATTAAGCGCTGGACCTGGCCTGCTGGTGATAGCGAAGGCTCTGTCGCCCTGCTGAAAGGCCAGGAAATGGGCCGCTTTAAACTGGGCTCCACGGTGATCAACCTATTTTCGCCAGGCAAGGTGACGCTGATTGAGCAGTTACACAGCCTGTCGGTCACTAAAATAGGCCAGCCGCTGGCAACCGCGCCTGAAGCCGTAGCGCCGGCCGAGCCCGCGCCGCTGGCAGAAGAAGAAGTCCGCGCGGAACACGCCGCCAGTCCGCTGGTTGACGATAAACAAGACAAAGGTTAATTCCTGAAAGAAAAGGTCACGCCGTGCGCCTGATATACACTTTCCTGCTGGCCTGGTGCCTCAGTTTTGGGGCGTACGCAGCGACAGCCCCGGATGCTAAACAGATAGCTCAGGAACTGGAACAGGCGAAGGCGGCGAAGCCCGCCCAGCCTGAGACCGTCGAAGTCCTGCAATCTGCCCTCAACGCCCTTGAGGAGCGTAATGCTTCCCTTGAGCGCGTCCGTCAGTACCAGGACGTTATCGATAACTTCCCCAAACTGTCGCAAAACCTGCGCGCGCAGCTCAATAATCTGAGCGATGAGCCGCGCCAGGTCTCCACTACTCTCTCCTCCGATGCGCTGAACCAGGAGATTCTCCAGGTCAGCAGCCAGCTGCTGGAAGCCAGCCGTAAAGCTCAGCAGGAGCAGGATCGCGCCCGCGATATCGCCGATTCGCTTAACCAGCTGCCGCAGCAGCAGAGCGATGCCCGCCGCCAACTGAACGAGGTTGAGCGCCGGGTTGGCGCACAAAACAGCAATACGCCGCTGGCGCAGGCGCAGAATCTTGGCCTGCAGGCGGAGTCCGCGCGGCTGAAAGCGCTGGTCGATGAGCTGGATCTGGCCCAGCTCTCCGCCAATAACCGCCAGGAACTTTCGCGGTTGCGCTCCGAGCTGGCGCAGAAAGAGAGCGAACAGCTCGACGCCTGGCTACAAGCGCTGCGTAATCAGCTAAACAACCAACGGCAGCGCGAGGCGGAGAAAGCGCTGGAAAGCACCGAACTACTGGCGGAAAACAGCGAAAACCTGCCGCCGGATATCGTGGCGCAGTTTAAAGTTAACCGCGAGCTGTCGCAGGCGCTCAACCAGCAGGCGCAGCGCATGGATCTGATCGCCTCGCAGCAGCGCCAGGCGACCAATCAAACTCTCCAGGTGCGTCAGGCGCTAAACACCCTGCGCGAGCAGTCTCAGTGGCTGGGTTCTTCCAATCTGCTTGGCGAAGCCCTGCGCGCGCAGGTTGCGCGGCTGCCGGAAATCCCGCGACCGCAGCAGTTGGATACCGAAATGGCTCAGCTGCGCGTGCAGCGCCTGCGCTATGAAGATCAGCTCGGCAAGCAGCCTCAGCTAAGACAAATTCGTCAGGCGGATGGGGAGCCGCTCACCAGCGAGCAGAACCGTATTCTGCAGGCTCAGATGCGTACGCAGACTGAGTTGCTCAACTCCCTGCTACGCGGCGGCGATACGCTTATGCTCGAACTGACCAAGCTGAAAGTCGCCAACGGCCAGCTTGAAGATGCGCTTAAAGAGATCAACGAAGCGACCCACCGCTATCTGTTCTGGACCTCCGACGTCAGCCCAATCGGCTTCTCATGGCCGCTGGAGATCGTTCAGGACCTACGCCGTCTGATCTCGCTCGATACCATGAGCCAGCTCGGCAAAGCCAGCATGATGATGCTGACCAGCAAAGAGACCCTGCTGCCGCTCTTCGTCGCGCTCATTCTGGTGGGGTTCAGTATTAGCTCACGACGCCATTTCACCAGCTTCCTTGAGCGCTCCAGCGCGCGCGTCGGTAAGGTGACGCAGGATCACTTCTGGCTCACGCTGCGCACGGTGTTCTGGTCAATACTGGTGGCCTCGCCGCTGCCGGTACTGTGGATGACGCTGGGCTATGGCCTGCAGGCCGCCTGGCCTTTCCCGCTGGCGGTCGCCATTGGCGACAGCGTTACCGCTACGGTGCCGCTGCTGTGGGTGGTGATGATTTGCGCTACATTCGCCCGCCCAAACGGCCTGTTCATCGCCCACTTCGGCTGGCCGCGTAGCCGCGTCAGCAAAGCGATGCGCTACTACCTGATGAGCATCGGGCTGATCGTGCCGCTGATTATGGCGCTGATTACCTTCGATAACCTCAACGATCGCGAATTCTCCGCCTCGCTGGGCCGCCTCTGCTTTATGCTGATTTGCGGCGCGCTGGCGATGGTGACCCTGAGCCTGAAACGCGCCGGCATCCCGCTGTATCTCGACAAAGAAGGCAGCGGCGACAATATGCTGAACCGGCTGCTGTGGAATATGCTGCTCGGCGCGCCGCTGGTGGCGATGCTGGCGGCGGCGATCGGCTATCTCGCCACGGCGCAGGCGCTGCTCGCCAGGCTCGAAACCTCGGTCGCCATCTGGTTCCTGCTGCTGGTGGTCTATCACATCATTCGCCGCTGGATGTTGATCCAGCGCCGCCGCCTGGCGTTCGATCGCGCCAAGCATCGACGGGCGGAGATCCTCGCCCAGCGCGCGCGTGGTGAAGAAGAGGCTCAGCATACCAGCAGCCCGGAAGGTTCAATGGAAGCCGAGGTCAGCGAGGTCGATCTGGATGCCATCAGTACCCAGTCGTTACGTCTGGTGCGCTCCCTGCTGATGCTGATTGCGCTAGTGTCGGTTATCGTGCTGTGGTCAGAAATCCACTCCGCGTTTGGCTTCCTGGAGAATATCTCGCTGTGGGACGTCACCTCTACGGTGCAGGGCGTTGAGAGCCTGGAGCCGATTACCCTCGGCGCGGTGCTGATTGCCATCCTGGTGTTGATTATTACCACCCAACTGGTGCGCAACCTGCCCGCGCTGCTGGAACTGGCGATCCTCCAGCATCTGGAACTGACGCCGGGCACCGGCTACGCCATCACCACCATCACTAAATATCTGCTGATGCTGATTGGCGGTCTGGTCGGCTTCTCGATGATTGGCATCGAGTGGGCCAAGCTGCAGTGGCTCATTGCCGCCCTCGGCGTCGGTCTCGGTTTTGGTCTGCAGGAGATCTTCGCCAACTTTATCTCCGGCCTGATTATTCTGTTTGAGAAACCAATACGGATTGGCGATACGGTCACTATTCGCGATCTCACCGGCAGCGTGACGCGTATTAATACCCGCGCCACGACCATCAGCGACTGGGACCGTAAAGAGATTATCGTGCCGAACAAGGCGTTCATCACCGAACAGTTCATCAACTGGTCGTTGTCGGATTCCGTGACCCGCGTAGTGTTGACGGTGCCTGCGCCGGTGGATGCCAATACCGAAGAGGTTGCGCAGATCCTGTTAAATGCCGCGCACCGCTGTTCGTTAGTTATCGATACCCCGGCGCCGGAAGCGTTCCTCGTTGACCTGCAGCAGGGGATCCAGATTTTCGAGCTGCGTATCTACGCCGCCGAAATGGGTCACCGTATGCCGCTGCGCCACGAGATGCATCAGCTGATTCTGGCCGGATTCCGCGAGCACGGGATCGATATGCCGTTCCCGCCGTTCCAGATGCGTCTGGAGAGCATTGATGGCAGAAAAAGCAGCAGAGCGCTGACTTCGGCAGGGAAAACCAGCCGCGCCCCCGGCAGTCTGTAAGAACGGCCTTGCCTGAACGCAGGCAAGGCCAGAACGGTCGCACGACCGGACAATCAACCATACCGCCGTACATCGGCGGTCATCTCCGTCAATATCCGGCAGGAAAGCGGAAAGGAAGATCAGGCACGGTCGACGGTAAACGAAATGACCTCACCGATGCTTTCAGCCCCCAGGGCCAGCATCACAACGCGGTCAACGCCCAGCGCTACGCCGGAACAATCCGGCAGCCCGGCTTCCAGAGCGGCCAGCAGATGACGATCGATTGGCTGCTGCGGCAGGCCGCGAGCAGCACGCTTGCGGTTATCCTGCTCAAAACGCTGCTGCTGTTCGCGCGCGTCGGTCAGCTCATGAAAACCGTTCGCCAGCTCAATGCCTTTGTAATAGACCTCGAAGCGCTCCGCCACGCGGTGATCTTCGGTGCTAATTTGCGCCAGCGACGCCTGGCTTGCCGGGAAGTGATAAATAAACGTTGGCCGATCTTTACCGATGTGCGGCTCGACGCCCATGGCGAAGAGTAGCTGAAGCAGCGTATCCCGGTCCTCTTCCGTATCGGCGATATTGCTCAGATCCAGCTTCGCCGCCGCTTCGCGCAGCTGGGTTTTATCCGCCGACAGCGGGTCGATTTCCAGATGACGCTGAAAGGCTTGCTGGTAAGAGAGGCTTTCGGCCGGCTGGCAGTCGAGCACCTGCTGGAGCAGATCGTCGACTTCATTGATCAGGCGGTACATGTCGTAGCATGGACGATACCACTCCAGCATGGTGAATTCCGGATTATGGTGACGCCCCATCTCTTCATTGCGGAAGCTACGGCATAGCTGAAACACCGGGCCGCAGCCGGCCGCCAGCAGGCGTTTCATGTGATACTCCGGGCTGGTCATCAGGTACAGGTTCAGCCCCTGAGAGTGGCCAGGACCAACGAAACGCGTCTCAAACGGGACCATATGAATATCCGTCACCGTCGCCTGACTCATGCAGGGCGTCTCCACCTCCAGCACGCCGCGGTCGGTAAAGAAACGGCGAATTTCCGCCATCACCGCTGCACGTTTTAACAGATTTGGAATGGATGCGCTCGGCTGCCAGGTTGCCGTTTCGCTCATGGTACTTTCTCCGATTTGAAACAAGGGCACGAAGTCTACTCGTAACTGGCAGATGAAACAAATTTTGTGCGAATACGTAAACGCGTTACATACACTTAATTTGTTGATAACCCAAAAACATAAAGCAAGCAGATAAACAACCGCACAGAACGATAAAAAAATCGAACACGTCAATTTTCCCTTATGACCCTACGGCTATACTCCTTACCTATAAAGGAGCAGTGATACGTTTTCGCCAGCCCGGCGGCGAAATAAACAAAAACTGGAGGAATGTCGTGCAAACTTTTCAAGCCGATCTTGCCGTAATAGGCGCAGGCGGAGCAGGTCTTCGCGCCGCAATAGCCGCCGCGCAAGCTAATCCAAATGCTAAAATCGCTCTAATTTCAAAAGTCTATCCTATGCGCAGCCATACTGTTGCTGCTGAAGGGGGTTCCGCTGCCGTCGCGCAGGATCATGATAGCTTCGAGTACCATTTCCACGACACCGTTGCAGGAGGCGACTGGCTGTGCGAACAGGACGTCGTTGACTACTTCGTTCATCACTGCCCGACGGAAATGACCCAGCTCGAACATTGGGGATGCCCGTGGAGTCGCCGCCCGGACGGCAGCGTCAACGTCCGGCGATTCGGCGGTATGAAGATCGAACGAACCTGGTTCGCTGCCGATAAAACCGGCTTTCATATGCTGCACACCCTTTTTCAGACCTCGCTTCAATTCCCGCAAATCCAGCGCTTCGATGAACATTTTGTTCTGGATATTCTGGTGGATGATGGCCAGGCTCGCGGTCTGGTCGCGATGAATATGATGGAAGGTACGCTGGTGCAGATCCGCGCCAACGCGGTCATTCTGGCGACCGGCGGCGCAGGACGCGTGTATCGCTACAATACCAACGGCGGTATCGTCACCGGTGACGGTATGGGTATGGCGCTCAGCCACGGCGTACCGCTGCGCGATATGGAGTTCGTGCAATATCACCCCACCGGTCTGCCGGGTTCCGGCATTCTGATGACGGAAGGCTGCCGCGGCGAAGGCGGTATTCTGGTCAACAAGAACGGCTACCGCTATCTGCAGGATTACGGCATGGGTCCGGAAACCCCGTTGGGCGAACCGAAAAATAAATATATGGAGCTGGGTCCGCGCGATAAAGTCTCCCAGGCTTTCTGGCACGAATGGCGTAAGGGCAACACGATCCCTACCCCGCGGGGCGATGTGGTCTATCTCGATCTGCGCCATTTGGGCGAGAAAAAGCTGCTTGAACGTCTGCCGTTTATCTGCGAACTCTCGAAGGCCTACGTTGGCGTCGATCCGGTGAAAGATCCTATTCCGGTACGTCCGACCGCGCACTATACCATGGGCGGGATCGAAACCGACCAGCAGTGTGAAACCCGCATCAAAGGGCTGTTTGCCGTGGGCGAATGTTCTTCTGTCGGCCTGCATGGCGCCAACCGCCTTGGCTCCAACTCCCTGGCGGAGCTGGTGGTGTTTGGTCGTCTGGCCGGTGAGCAGGCCATGCAGCGCGCAACCGAAGCGGGCGAAGCCAATAGCGCTGCGCTGGACGCCCAGGTCGTCGATATCGAGAACCGCCTGAAAGAACTCGTTAATCAAGAAGGTAACGAGAACTGGGCGAAGATTCGTGACGAAATGGGGCTGTCAATGGAAGAAGGCTGCGGCATCTACCGTACGCCGGAGCTTATGCAGAAAACGGTTGATAAGCTGGCCGAGCTGCAGGAGCGCTTCAAGCGCGTGCGTATCACCGACACCTCGAGCGTGTTCAATACCGACCTGCTGTACACCATCGAACTGGGTCATGGCCTGAACGTCGCCGAATGTATGGCGCACTCCGCCCTCGCGCGTAAAGAGTCCCGCGGCGCGCATCAGCGTCTGGACGAAGGCTGCACCGAGCGTGACGACGTCAACTTCCTCAAGCATACCCTCGCCTTCCGCGATGCCGACGGTAATACCAGCCTGGAGTACAGTGATGTGAAAATCACCACTCTGCCGCCGGCAAAACGCGTGTACGGTGCGGAAGCGGAAGCAGCCGAGAAGAAGGAGACGACGAATGGCTGAGATGAAAAATATGAAAGTCGAAGTGGTGCGCTACAACCCGGAAGTGGACATTGCACCGCACAGCGCTTTCTATGAAGTTCCCTACGATGAGCAAACCTCTCTGCTTGATGCTCTGGGCTATATCAAAGACAACCTCGCGCCGGACCTCAGCTACCGCTGGTCCTGCCGTATGGCGATTTGCGGTTCCTGCGGCATGATGGTGAACAAGGTGCCAAAGCTGGCCTGTAAAACCTTCCTGCGTGAATACACCAAAGGCATTAAAGTCGAGGCGCTGGCTAACTTCCCGATTGAGCGCGATCTGGTGGTCGATATGACTCACTTTATTGAAAGCCTGGAAGCCATTAAGCCGTACATCATTGGCAACCCACGCACGCCCGATCAGGGGCCTAACACGCAGACGCCGGCGCAAATGGCCAAGTACCACCAGTTCTCTGGCTGCATCAACTGCGGCCTGTGCTATGCGGCCTGTCCGCAGTTTGGTCTTAATCCGGAGTTTATCGGTCCGGCGGCGATCACCCTCGCCCATCGCTACAACGAAGACAGCCGCGATCGCGGTAAAAAGGAACGTATGGCGCAGCTTAACGGCCAGAATGGCGTCTGGACATGTACTTTCGTGGGCTACTGCTCCGAAGTCTGCCCGAAACACGTCGACCCGGCGGCCGCGATCCAGCAGGGCAAGGTAGAAAGCTCGAAAGACTTTCTTATCGCCACCCTGAAACCACGCTAAGGAGTGCTGTATGACGACTAAACGCAAACCCTACGTGCGGCCGATGCCGTCCACCTGGTGGAAAAAGCTGCCGTTTTATCGCTTCTATATGCTGCGTGAAGGAACGGCGGTACCCACGGTCTGGTTCAGCATCGTGCTGATTTACGGGCTGTTCGCACTGAAGCATGGCGCGGAGAGCTGGGCGGGCTATGTCGGTTTCCTGCAAAACCCGATTGTCGTGATCCTAAACCTGATCACGCTTGCAGCCGCGCTACTGCATACCAAAACCTGGTTTGAGCTGGCGCCGAAAGCCGCCAATATTATCCTTAAAGGCGAGAAAATGGGACCTGAGCCAATTATTAAAGGGCTTTGGGTCGTCACTGCGGTCGTCACCGTGGTGATCCTGTTTGTCGCACTGTTCTGGTAAGGAGGCTGGAATGATTAATCCCAACCCAAAACGTTCTGATGAGCCGGTATTCTGGGGGCTGTTTGGCGCTGGCGGCATGTGGGGAGCGATTATCGCCCCCGTCATTGTGCTGCTGGTAGGTATTATGCTGCCGCTTGGCCTCGCGCCTGCCGACGCCTTCAGCTATGAACGCGTGCTGGCTTTTGCCCATAGCTTTATTGGCCGTGCATTCATTTTCCTGATGATTGTTCTGCCGCTATGGTGCGGGCTTCACCGTATTCACCATGCAATGCACGATTTAAAAATTCACGTACCCAACGGTAAATGGGTCTTCTACGGCCTTGCGGCGATTCTGACCATCGTCACACTGGTCGGCATATTGTTCATCTAAACGAATAGCCGTACGCGGCTTTTACCTCAGCCGCAATAAGCCCGGTAGCATTCTGTTACCGGGCTCGCTTCTCAAGAAAATTCTGCCACATTTTTCCTGCCTGGCTCTACACTCAGCTTAAAACTGGCAAGGAAAAAATTATGCGTCTGCTACCCGTTCTTGCGGTTGTTGCCGCTTCATTTCTGCTTGTAGCCTGTAGTACTCCGGTGCCGCCTCCTGGCGTAACCGTGGTTAGCCCCTTCGACGCTCAACGCTATCTTGGCACCTGGTATGAGATTGCCCGCTTCGATCACCGTTTTGAAAGCGGCTTAGAAAAGGTCACCGCAACGTATAGCCTGCGCGATGATGGCGGACTGAACGTGGTAAATAAAGGCTACAACCCAGACCGGGGTATGTGGCAAAAAACCGATGGCGTCGCCTACTTTACCGGAGAGCCCACGCGAGCCGCGCTGAAAGTCTCGTTTTTCGGCCCCTTCTATGGCAGCTATAACGTGATGGCGCTGGATAAGGATTATCGCTACGCGCTGGTTTGTGGACCCGATCGCGACTATCTCTGGCTACTGGCGCGCACGCCGAAAATCCCGCCGGAAGTGAAGCAGCAGATGCTGGATATCGCTACCCGGCAAGGATTCGACGTGAGCAAACTGCTATGGGTCAATCAGCAGTATTAATGCGCGCTCATTTTCAGGCCAATGATGCCAATCACAATACACGCCAGGCTGGCAATGCGCATCGGGCTGGCGGATTCACCCAGCAGGATAATACCCGTCACGGCTGCGCCGACCGCGCCTATTCCGGTCCAAACGGCGTAAGCCGTCCCTACGGGCAACGTTTTCATCGCCCATGACAACAGCGCCATGCTGATGACCATAGCGGCAATCGTTATCACGCTTGGCACCAGACGGCTAAAACCGTGGGTATATTTCAGACCGACTGCCCAGACAACTTCCAGCAGACCAGCGATAAACAGAACTAACCAGGACATATGGCTCCTTTAATGGGGCCGTCCCCAGATGTGAAACGCTTACAGGTCGTCCCGTAAGGTAGATGATATTCCGCAGGAATTATACACGACGTGGGTAAGGTGAGGAAGAACGGTACGACCAGCGGCCGTACCGCCATGGTCTATTGCTGAGCTTTGGTCGCGGCGCCCGAAATCGCGCTGCCGCCTTCTGAAATATCCTGACCAACACCGCGCGTGGTGTTACATGCAGTCAGTACAGAGGAAAGAGCCAAAACCGTAAAGAACGCTGCAATCGCTTTTTTTACCATAATGTCATCCTTATTAACCAGTTTTAGTTATCGTGCTCTATAAGCATAGACAAACTGCTCCAGGATGAGGGAAACGCGGCGATTTTTAAGAGAAAAAGAAATTACGCGAGCGAATAGGATTGCGCGTGGGGAGTGTGAATAAGAATTCCCTGATGAAATAAGATTAACTGACAGCGTGAGAAATAGCATGACCCAGGCTCTGGATATCCTCGCCAACGCCACGAGCCGTGTTGCACCCGGTAAGCAGCGACCCGCCCAGAACTAACAGTAACAAAAGTTTCAGCGTAGCGTTCATCTTCCTTGCCTGCAGTTTCGACATTATAGAGGGCGCAGCATTGCGGCTGCGCCAACCATCTCATCGCCCAGATTACTTCACGCGGGATACGTATTCGCCAGAGCGGGTATCCACTTTGATGACTTCGCCAATCTGTACGAACAGAGGAACTTTAACTACTGCGCCAGTGGATAGCGTTGCAGGTTTGCCGCCAGTACCGGCAGTATCGCCCTTCAGGCCAGGATCGGTTTCAACGATTTCCAGCTCAACAAAGTTTGGTGGGGTGACGGAAATTGGCTGACCGTTCCACAGGGTCACGATGCATTCAGCCTGATCCAGCAGCCATTTCGCGTTATCGCCAACGGCTTTAGCGTCAGCAGCCAGCTGTTCGAAAGTAGAGTTATTCATAAAGTGCCAGAACTCACCGTCGTTATACAGGTAAGTCAGGTTCATATCGACAACGTCCGCGCCTTCAGCAGAATCAGTAGACTTAAAAGTTTTCTCAACGCGAGTACCGGTCAGCAGGCGGCGCAGCTTAACGCGTGCAAAAGCCTGGCCTTTGCCGGGTTTAACGAATTCACTGGCTTCAACTGCATAAGGTTCGCCGTCCATCATGATTTTAAGACCGGCACGAAAATCGTTGCTATAGTAAGTCGCCATAAGGCCCTCTGAAATTTTGTTAATTGGTAGCTAAGCCACAAAATGGCGCATATTGTAACCCTAAATACCCCATCCAGAGAAGATTGGTTAACGCAACTTGCCGATGTTGTGACCAGTCCTGATGAACTGCTGCATCTTTTAAATGTAGACGCTGATGCGAATCTATTGGCAGGGCGCGATGCTAAGCGCCTGTTCGCATTGCGTGTTCCACGAGCGTTTATTGCCCGTATGGAACCAGGCAACCCTAATGATCCTCTTCTTCGTCAGGTACTTACCTCTCAGGAAGAGTTTACTAATGTTCCAGGATTCTCTACCGATCCGTTGGAAGAACAGCATAGCGTTGTGCCGGGCCTGCTGCATAAATACAGCAACCGCGCGTTACTGCTGGTTAAAGGCGGCTGTGCGGTAAATTGTCGTTATTGTTTCCGTCGTCACTTCCCCTATGCTGAAAATCAGGGCAATAAACGTAACTGGCAGATGGCCCTCGAGTATATTGCGGCGCATCCCCGACTCGATGAGATCATCTTTTCCGGTGGAGATCCGCTCATGGCGAAGGATCATGAGCTCGACTGGCTCTTGACGCAGCTGGAAGCTATTCCGCACATCAAACGCCTACGTATCCACAGCCGGTTGCCCGTTGTGATTCCTGCGCGTATTACCGATACGCTGGTTGCCCGTATTTCTGCATCATCGCTACAGGTACTGCTGGTAAACCATGTTAACCACGCTAACGAGATTGATGCGGCATTTCGTTCGTCCATGAAAAAGCTGCGTATGGCTGGCGTAACCTTATTGAACCAAAGCGTGCTGCTGCGCGGCGTAAACGATAACGCGCATACGCTTGCCGATTTGAGCAATGCGCTCTTCGACGCTGGCGTCATGCCCTACTATCTCCACGTTCTGGACAAAGTGCAGGGGGCGGCCCATTTTATGGTCAGTGACGAAGAGGCCAGAAGCATCATGCGCGAACTGCTCACCCTGATATCCGGCTATTTAGTACCAAAACTTGCACGGGAAATCGGCGGAGAACCAAGTAAGACTCCCCTGGACTTAGGATTAAAGCAGCGATAACCAATCCGTCTGCCGGGCACTGCCTGGCAGACTACCTACTTGCCATTACTCACTGTGTATAAATACTGACGACTTATAATTTTCGTAGAACGAGTATTCTCCAGAAGAAAGTAAAAGCAAATATAAAAGTAAGCTGTAACTTCATTCATTAATAGTTACAAAAAAAGAGAAAGAATGTTTGCTGCGGTCATCGCCAATAACAGGGGTAAGATCCACCCAGGTAATTTGAATTCTGTTGCTTTATTGCCACTGAAACTTTTTGAGGCGTCATCCTGAATGGCTAAATTATGAATCACATTTTTCTCAACCGGGGGCGAGGATGTGCTCGCGGTGATCTGTAGATTTTCAGGCTGTTTCTCCTCCGTTCGGAAGAATGAGGCTATATGTGAACCAGCCGCAAGAACAAACCCCCTCTGCCTTACAGTAACAATAATATCCTGCGACAACCCTGCTTTTACTAACGATTTTCTTAGCAAGGAAATATTTTGATAGAAAGTATTCTGGGAAACGACAACACCTCTGGTTTTCCATACTATATCCAGAAACTCTTCTCTGGATATAATCTTCCCATTGCTTTCCAGTAAAAGTTGAAGGCAGCGTGCAGTTGGCGCATTCAGGGTCACGCTATCCCCATTTTCCCCAACGGGCTGCAACTCATTCATATTTACATTAAATATAACTTCATTATTAATGATATATTCATTGAATATCATAATTCCAATCCCCCTTCACCATTCCATATGAAATAAAGATGAATTAAATTCAAATTCACCTTTAGCAAACACGGTACATCCCTTTAAGCCTGCCAGATTAGATAATTTTACGGATAAGCTCCCGCTCTTCCCAGAGCAAAGATAATATTATCATGATATTTGAACCAAAGGGAAGACTGATTTACAACTATACGTTCCAGACACGCTCATTATTATCCACGAAATCTCTTTGTGAATTTGCAACCTTCAATAAACGAGGTTTAAATTCAAGCAGAATTCACATGCATTTTGTCTACCCTACACTTAGATTTGTTCCCGCTCCGGTACAGTACGCTTTATGTATACTAGCTATACGCAATAGCGGCAGCAGGAGTAAGAAAACGATAGAGCTCAGGCATAGATACGGGGTGTTAGTTATTACTAATATCATTAATTAACAACCGGGCCGAGTATCTATTCAGGACTTTAGTATCTATAAATGGATTAAATAAATGAAAAAAACAATCGTAGCTGTAATGGTCGCTGCTTCCGCAGTTCTGAGCGCTCAGGCTTTCGCGGCAGGGAACAGTTCTCAACTAACAATTCTGGGCAACGTCACTGATACCGGTGAGTCCTGTAACGTTACTCCTTCAGCGCAGATCCAGGGAGGTTCTTTAACTCTGGATGATGTTAAAGCCTCTACCCTGGAAGGCCAGGCCGTAAACTCGCCGTATATGTCTCTTGCAAAAGATATTGAATACAAAATTGAAGATTGCCAGAAAGGCGCAACCGATTACACTGGTAACCTCAACGTGACCGTAACCGGCGACTATATCAGCGGCCAGGATAACGTGCTGACTAACACCGCTGTAAACCCAGCAACCAACGCAGCAGTAACTGTTGTTAACACCGATGGTTCTCGCGTGAGCTTCACAGGCACAACACCTAAAGTTGTCGCTTATACTGCGGGTACCCCATCTTACCTGCGCTACAAAGCAGCATATGTTAAAACCGCTGCCGGCGTTACCGATGGCGCAGTTAAAGGTGTAGCTACCTTTACCATCACCTACTAATACTCAATAGGGCCTGCCTCAGGCAAGCCCTATTTTTATTCAGGGAATGAATTATGTTGAAGTCATTATTAAAGATAGTGGCAGTTTTTGCGTTTTCAGTAAGTTTTGCCGCCTATAGCGGTGTAGTTGTGGACTCCACACGGCATCTTTATAAAGAGGGGGCGCGTGAAATTAACGCTAACCTGGAAAACAAAGATAATATTCCGTATTTAATAAAGTCATGGGTTGAGCCTCGCGAAGGCAGCCAAATGTCTTTTTTTATGGTAACCCCTCCTCTTTTTCGTCTGGAAGCAAAACAGAAAAATACTGTGCGTATATTTCCTAATGCGAACATAACTAACGCGCCTAAAGATAGGGAAACTGTTTATTATTTCAACGTAATGTCAATCCCACCGACCAGTGACGCAGATACGGATAAAAACAAAATCCAACTGGCTGTGCGTCATAGAATGCGTCTTATCTATCGCCCAAAATCCTTACAGGATCTTTCGATTAACCAAGAAGCAAAGAAATTAGAATGGCGGAGAAGTGGTAATAAAATCACGCTAAAAAACACGACACCATTTTTTATCTATTTTAAGTCAATCAAAATTAATAACACAGAAGTGAGTGGTTCCATTAACAATATCGATGCATTCGCAACCAAAGAATTTACATTACCAGCGGGTGTAAATGGCTCAGAAATAGTATGGAAAGTCGCAACTGACAACGGAGGCATGGGTTCTGCCTACTCGTCATCAATTTAATTTTTTTGTTCTTTTTTGACCGACCAGGGTGAAAAGTATGTCTATTTTAATAAAAAAAAGGGATGGTATTCTTTCTGGTGTGTCCCACCCATTTTTCGTTCTTGTTCCTGCGTTAGCCCTCGGTTTTTGTAACAATGCCCTGGCGCGTGATTTTTTTGATCCTGATTTTATTAAATCAGTGGGTCAAAGCGACCCTTCCTCAATACCGGACTTATCGCTGTACGCAACGAAAGATGCTCAGGCACCGGGTGAGTATCGTATTGATGTAGTTTTAAACAACAATCTGCAGGAAACCACTGATATTCAATTTGTCGAAAAAAAAGATCCGACTACTGGTGCTCTGAAACTAGTTCCCTGCCTGAGTATCGCTAAATTAACCAGCTATGGTTTACGCTCAGAAGCATTCCCTCACTTAAAAGAAGATACTAACGGGTGCGCTGATGTCAGTGGGATACCTAACTTCACGACAGATTTTAACTTCAATACTCAGCAACTGCTGATATCCATACCACAGGCTGCATTATCAACTATTGCTCAAGGGTTTGTCCCGCCTGAAGAATTTGATGATGGAATTAACGCACTGCTGACCAATTACCAATTCAGCTCAGGGAAGGATTATGAGGCGAATAATGAATACTACAACCTCAACCTACAATCTGGCCTAAACATTGGACCATGGCGTCTACGTAATCTCAGCACATGGAATAAATCGGCTGGTATCCAGAGCGATTGGGATTCAGTATATCTTTATGCTCAACGGAGTATTATCCCCCTAAAAAGCACGCTGGTAATGGGGGAAAGCAGTTCACTATCAAGTATTTTTGATAGCGTGCCGTTTACTGGTATTCAGCTTGCTACTGATACTGATATGATTCCAGAAAGCCTGCGCGGCTTCGCCCCTATCGTGCGTGGTATTGCCAGAACTAACGCCCGCGTAGTTATCAAACAGAACGGCTACCAGATCTATCAAGCCTTTGTTGCACCTGGCGCCTTTGAAATTACCGACCTCTACTCAACCGGCGGTAACGGTGATCTGTATGTCACTGTCGAAGAAGCCGATGGCTCCCGACAAAACTTCGTTGTTCCTTACGCCTCTTTGCCGCTGATGCTCAGAGAAGGCCAGATGGAATACGAAATCACCAGCGGTAAATATCGTCCCTATGATGGTGATGTTGACGAAAAACCATTTACCCAAGCGACCATCAGCTACGGC
The DNA here is from genome assembly GCF_015601345.1 of Klebsiella sp. BDA134-6. NCBI lineage: Bacteria > Pseudomonadati > Pseudomonadota > Gammaproteobacteria > Enterobacterales > Enterobacteriaceae > Klebsiella > Klebsiella sp. BDA134-6. The sequence continues at coordinate 464,040 of NZ_CP064784.1, read as the reverse complement.
GTATTAAGCAATACGACTTTTTACACCGGCTTGCAGGCTGCATCGAGTTATCAGGCGCTGGCTTTAGGTGTCGGGCAAAATCTGGGTGATATCGGTGCAGTTTCAGCCGACGTCACCGAAGCCTGGTCGAAAAAGAAAGATATGGATAAAACGACGGGTCAGTCCTGGCGTATCCGCTATGGTAAAAATATTCTTGAAACCGGTACGAATATCACCGTCGCAGGCTACCGCTACTCCACCTCTGGGTTCAATACGCTTACTGATGTAATGAACACTTATAATAATCGCTACGGTAGTTATACTTCTCGTTCTTTACGAAACAGAACCAATATCACCGTAAATCAAAGTCTGGGTTCAGGGCTCGGAAGTCTGTCCGTCTCCGGTATATTTGAAGACTACTGGGATAGCAATCGCCGTAACAACTCATTCAATATTGGCTATAATGGTGGGTTCCGTCGCTTTAACTATTATGCAGGCTATAGCTACAGTCGCTATTCCTGGGGCGATAGCGGCTCGAATCGTACCGTCGAAGACGACCACGTCGTTTCATTTAACATCACAGTGCCATTAGGTGACTGGATACCCAATACCTACGCAACCTATAACGTCACTAATAGCAGCCCAGGATCTACCGACCAGTACGTTTCTCTCAGCGGTGTAGCGCTGGAAAATCATAATCTGGACTGGAACGTACAGCAGGGTTATAGCAATCGGGAAGATGCCAGCGGTGGGGTATATAGCAACTATCGTGGTTCAATGGGTTCCATTAACGGTGGTTACAGCTATAGCAAACATAGCCAGCTCATTAACTATGGTATGAGCGGTGGAGTCCTGCTCCACGCTGACGGGATTACTCTGGGTCAGGAAATGTCTGAAACAGCGGTGTTAGTTAAAGCCCCGGGGTTAGATAATGTTCGACTGGAAAATGATGTCAGTATTACAACAGATTATCGTGGTTACGCAATTATCCCATACGTTACACCATACCATCGAACCAGTGTGACTTTAGATAACACCACCCTGAGTGACAATATGGAATTACCGAATACCACGCAGAAAGTGGTGCCCACTCGTGCCGCAATTGTACGGGCAAACTTTGAAGGCAATATTGGCCGTCGCGCTTTCCTGATATTGAAAAGAACGTCGGGTGACTATGTTCCTTATGGTGCGACGGTAACCTTAACCACGGATAAAAATGCTCAGGCCAGCATCGTATCCGACGGTGGCATGGTTTATATGTCCGGGCTGAAAGATAACGGTGAAATTTATGCCCGGTGGGGAACTAAAAGCGGCCAGCAGTGTAAGGCAACTTATAGCTTAGCTGCGACAACCGAAGGCATTGCGCAGGCCACTGCGGTTTGCCGTTAACAGGGATAGTAATACTATGAAAAGTCTTTTTTTTATTATTAGCTTACTCTGCATAAGCTCGCATGCAGTAGCTACCTGCACGTATGGTAAAACTGGTGGCGGTGCAATTAGCGTTAACTTCAGTGGCTCTGTAATCGCTGATTCAACATTACCTAATGGAAGCATATTAGCGTCAGCAAGGCGCGGAGGTGTTGATCCCAAAACATTTTCGTCATGTAGCGCTAGTGACGTTTTTGTTGTTAGAACCGTTCCTACAGTTAGTCCATCTAGCATTTCAAAAATTGGTGGCAAAGTCGTATATGAGACAGGTATCCCTGGTATTGGCTTTCAGATCTCCGATATTACGTTACCATCTGCAAACTATTTTTCACCAGCAAATATAGATCAGCCAGAAGCAGCCAATACTCATTATTTCTCTAACTCATCTGGCCAAGTCATGGTTTGGTTAGTTAAAACAGGCCCCATAACTAAAACGACGGGAATAAAAACCTCTGTTTACTTTATGGCTGGCCCGCCAAATCAGACTAGTACTGGTTCGTCAAATGCAACTGAATTATTCAGAATCATTATTGACTTAACTAACATAAAATTCAAAGAAACCACATGTGAAATTTCCCCCCGAAACGGAAATATAGTAAGACTATCAAACATTGATATTTCAGAGCTGAACTCAGTGTCAGTTGGAAGTGCCGTTGGAAAAGCAAAAAGCATCACACTTGATATTAGCTGCCCAGACTCCGAAGTTAACAAGAAATATATTTACTGGTTTAGCCCTATATCTATAGCATCAACTAGCACCGATGGATTATTACTAAATTCATTATCAGATGGTGCTCAAAATGTAGGCATAATTTTAAAAAAAGGAAGCTCTGCGATAAAATTTAACAATCTGGAAGCCTATCCCTTCACCAGCTCGAAGAGTCAAGATATAACGTTAACGGCTGATTACTATAAAATCGCCCAAAATGTTTCAACAGGAACTACTGGGGAGATCAAAACAGACCTAGAGATTGTCCTTCAGGAAGAATAACCTTAACCTACATGAAGATAAATGTCATACCGTCAAGCCTAAGCCAGGCTGGCGGCATATTGACCATATGAGATATAACTTATTTCGGAGTTTCAATGATAGTTAAGAGAGTAATTATATAAATCCATAAAAATTGATACATGAACAACTAAAAATTCATCATTTAATCATGACAAATGGCATTGAAAAATAAAAAGCGCATACTAAAATCATCGTCGAAATGTCACATAACGCATTAGTGACCTTTCGTAGACTAAATGTAACAAAATATGTTAACCTACTTATTATTAACATATTGTTATCGTAGAATAATCTTAGTATAAAAGGGAATATGTAATGAAACAATTGACTGTATTCGAAATGGAAACTATCTCCGGTGGATATTCTTGGGACTTCTCTTCTATCAGCTCAGCTATCACAAGTGTAGTAAGTAACGGTGCTGAAGCAGTAGCCTCTGCCATAATTTCTGGTGCAGCACATGCGATGATAGGTTCGACTATTGGGGGATCACAGGGTGGTGACGGCGGTGGTCTACTTGGTATTGGTGCTATCGGGCAAGCTGTTGGAATGGTTTGGGGTCTGGCTGTTGGTGCTATTGGTGGTGCAGTTTACGGCGCTATGGGTGGCTGGGAATTTGCCAGCAAGGAAGCTCAAGCAGCTATGAATGGTCTCTATAACGGCACCCTTGCTCCTTGGGCTTAAAATTCAACAATCGAATATATTATAGTATCATGAATAGATAATATTCTTTATATTCATTGAATTAAAGGTCTGGATATCCAGACCTTTTTTACTAGAAGCAGAGTAAAATTGGTAAAATATGCTAAAAAATATCTATCGCAAGGAAGCGATTGAGTACAAAAAAACGCACTGGAAAGGGAAAGCTCTATTGTTGGCAGGAATTCCTGCATGGCTTATAACCTTACTGGCATTCATTTTCCTTATTGCCCTGGTACTTTCGCTTATATATTGCACCTTTACCCAGCGTATTGATGTACGTGGTGAAGTTATTACCCTTCCCCACTCCGTTAACGTTTTCGCTCCCCAGCAGGGTTTTGTTGTTAACCAGCATGTAAAAGTGGGTGATATAGTTAAAAAAGGTCAATCACTCTATGAACTGGATATTTCACGCAATACAGTGAATGGCAATGTCAGCACTGCACAGATTGAAGTCATCAATGAGAAAATCGCTAATGCCCAGGATATCATCAGCAAACTTTCACATAATAAGTCTGAAACGCTAAGCGCCCTGGATAAACAAATAAAAACTACCCGTGACTCCCTGGCAGAAACCAATCGTATGCTGGTAAACACTCAGGCAGGCTTAAAAAAGATGCATAATAACTTAGCCAGCTATGATAAATATCTGAAAGACGGGATGATTACTAAAGATCAGTATAACTATCAGCATTCATTATATTTCCAACAGCAAAGTGCTTACCAGTCTCTGGTGAGCCAAAAGATGCAACTCGAGTCCCAGCTCACACAAACAAATAGTGATAAAGTCACTAAAGCGGCAGATTTTGACAATCAGATATCGAGCCAGCATAACCAAATTAATGACTATAAAAACCAGCTAGTGGAATCAAATGCCAATAGCAATATAATTATTAAAGCCACTACCGACGGAAAAATAGAGTCTTTAGCCGTTACCAAAGGTCAGATGGTGGAAAACGGCAGCAGCCTTGCTCAGATTAAGCCCACCGGCAATGTTGAGTATTATCTCATCCTCTGGTTACCCAATAACACCATCCCCTACGTGAAACCCGGGGACACCATTAATATTCGCTATGATGCTTTTCCTGCCGATAAATTTGGCCAATTTCCAGGTAAGGTTTTTTCTATTTCCTCGGTCCCGGCGTCACGTCAGGAAATGGCAGAATATACCAATGTAAGTAACGGCACTAATCAGCAGGAATTAGCGCTCTATAAAGCAATTATAAAAATAAAGGACAAGACCTTTAGCTACAATGGAAAAACGCTCACGCTCTCTAACGGCCTGAAGGCTCAGGCGGTAGTTTTCCTTGAAGAACGCCCGCTTTACATGTGGATGTTTACTCCTTTCTATAAGATGACGCAAAGCGTGAGTGGCCCGATCGATGAATAAAGAACTATTTAAAACCATTACCGATAAGCTTAATTTTTCATTCCGCCATAAAACGCCGGTTATTTTACAGTCAGAGGCTGCCGAATGCGGCATCGCCTGCCTGGCAATGGTATGCGGCTTTTACGGTCTCAATATCGATCTGTTTAACTTCCGCCATCGCTACGGCAGCCCCTCTCAGGGCGTCACGCTGATGTCATTAAGTAAAACGGCGGAACATGCCGGGCTAAAAAGCCGGGCACTTTCTCTCGACCTCGATGAAATAAAGCAGCTAAAGCTCCCCTGCATTATCCACTGGGGTATGAACCACTACGTTGTACTGACTAAAGCACGTAAAAGTAGCTTTATCGTTCATGACCCGGCGCTGGGAAAAAGAGTTATTGGTATCCAGGAGATGTCGAATAACTTTACCGGCGTTGCCCTGGAGCTATGGCCAGATCAAAACTTCCAGCAGGAGCAGGCAAAGTCTCGCCTGCGCCTGCTGGATCTGATGCGCAACATTGTTGGCCTCAAATCCGTCCTGCTGAAGATCTTTGCCTTTTCGGTTGTCGTTGAAGCCATCGGTTTGTTATTACCTATCGGTACGCAGCTGGTAACCGACCATGTCATCATGGCCCACGACCAGAGCCTGCTTTCTGTCATATGTATTGGCCTGGTGTTTTTTACGCTCTTTCGCACCTTTATCAGTATGCTGAGAGCATGGACCTCATTAACGTTAAACACCTTAACCAACATTCAGTGGAAGACAACGCTGTTCGATCATCTGACGAGCCTACCATTATCCTTTTTTGAGAAGCGCCATTTAGGCGATATTCAGTCTCGCTTCTCATCACTGGATACCATTCGCTCGACGTTTACCAATAGCATTGTTACCGGCATTATCGACTCAATCATGACGATTGGCCTGCTGGTTATGTTAACCCTGTACGGCGGCTGGCTGGTCTGGGTCGTGGTAGGCTTTACGTTATGCTACGCCATCATGCGTTTTGCCACCTACAGCTTCTATCGTCGCGTTGCCGAAGAGCAGGTTATCAAGGGCGCGCGCTCCAGCTCGCACTTCATGGAGTCGCTGTATGGCATTTCAACCATTAAAGCGCTCAACTTAAAAGAGCGTCGTTCGCAGCACTGGTTAAATATCAATATCGATGCCTGTAATGCCGGCATCAAACAGACTCGTTTCGATATGATGTTTGGCGGTATTAATACTTTTATTACCTCTATCGATCAAGTCGCCGTACTCTGGCTGGGTGCTATTATGGTTATTGATAACAATATGACCCTCGGTATGTTTATGGCTTTTAACGCCTATCGCGGGCAATTCTCGCAGCGAGCATCAAGCTTGATCGACCTGGTCATGCAACTGCGCATGCTGTCGTTACATAATGAGCGTCTTTCAGAGATCGTCTTCAGCGAGCCAGAAAAAGAGCTGCCTTCGCGACGCGTTTTTGCTGAAAATACGGGCGTTAAGCTGGAAGTGAAAAATCTCAGCTATCAGTACGATCCGTTCTCACAGCCTATTTTTTCTAATTTAAATATTACCGTTGAACCAGGTGAGTCAATAGCTCTGGTGGGCCCTTCCGGGGTCGGTAAAACCACCCTACTGAAAGTCATGTGCGGCCTGTTAGCCCCCACCAGCGGCGACGTGATAGCGGATAATCTCGATATTCAAAAAATTGGCCTTAACAACTTCCGCCATGGAACGGCCTGCGTTCTTCAGGAGGACCGTCTTTTCTCTGGCTCACTTATCGATAATATCAGCGGTTTTGAAGATAACGCCGATATGGATTTCATCATCGAATGTGCGCGCAGGTGTAATATTCATGACGAAATTATGAAAATGCCTATGGGTTACGAAACCATTGTCGGTGAGCTTGGTTTAGGCATCTCTGGCGGGCAAAAACAGCGAATCTTAATCGCCCGTGCGCTCTACCGCAAACCCAGCATTCTGTTTATGGATGAAGCCACCAGCCATCTCGACCTGAAAAATGAATCGGCCATTAACCAGTCTATCTCTGGTTTAAGCATTACCCGAATCATTGTTGCCCATCGACCATCCACCATTGCCTCAGCCGATCGCATCATTGATATGTCACAGCTCCATATGCAGGCACCAGCGTAACCACCAGGAAAAGGAGATCCGTATGCAAGGAACATTTATTGGTTTTAATACTGCATCTATTAAATATGAGGACAAATTTTTGGCTTTGATGCTCAAAGTCAAACAGAGTAATCAACTCTGTCAGTCTTATTATCTTCAGGCGCCGATTCTTGCGGATCTCCTGTTAGTTCTGCAGCACAGAATGGCCATCGTCCTGCAGCGCTTAAATGCTGAAGGCGAAAGTTATAAGAATGAACTGGTGGCCTTTAATGAACGCCTTATGGAAAATACACCGACGATCGATATTCCGGAAGTACAGCAGCCCAATCCGGAAAAGCGTATCATGTCGATAACGTTAAAACCCGGCCACACCTGGTCAACGCTCATACTGGTGCTGCAAAATGAACAAATTGCTACGTTGCGCATTGATGATATGCAAGTTGAAGCGCTGCTGGTGGGCATTCAGCAGTCGCTTAAACACACTGGTGATAGCGATCTAATTAATTATTTAACTTCCTCGCTGGAAGGCCTGATGCTATACGCGGTGGATTTAAAGAATACCAGCAGCGTTGATTATCAGCAGTATCTTCAGGATGAATGGAAGCTCAATCTGTTTTCCCATTATCTCGGCGTGTTGTACTGTTGTGACACGGAGGAAGGCCGAAAAATCATCTCCGGCGCAGTGATTAAAACCAACGCCGCTCATCCATCAGAGCAGGAAAATATCGTTGTAATGCGCTTAATTGAGAGAAGCCCAAAGCTGAAAGAAGTGCATACCCAGCGCCAGCCCAGCCAGATTTTTAGCCAAATAATTCCTTCTCAGCCAGGAAAAATGATGACGCTGGAGGAGTGCCTACGTCCTTTGCATGCGTTCTACCAGCAAACTCAGGCGCAAATCAGCAAGCAATAAAAGAGATCAAGCGGGTGCCTCAATTTATGCAAGAGAGGCACCTGTTAACTCAATTCGGGCACTTATAAACCTGGCCGTTCATTTGGCTATCGGTCGGCACAAAGCTCGACAGCAGATTCTGCGTCGGGCTGCTGACGCCGTAAATCACGTTGCCGCCCATTTCTGCCGCATGGTTACGCAGAGCATTTGCCGCGCCGCGCATAGAGCCGCCTTCATCACCATTCTGCCCGGACAGCCAGTTGCTCTGCGTTCCGGTCGCGGTCCCTAACAGCTGGCATTCAGAACCCGGCTTATCTTCAACAAAGCGTACGTTCTGGCCGCCAGAGGTCAATTCGTTGCTGGAGCTGCAACCTGCTAACAACAATGCTGCGCCGACAATCCCTGCTAAATATTTTACCTGCATGTTATTCCCCACGATCAATGAGCTGGACGCACTGGCCCGGATGTACAACCTTATACTAAAAAGACGACAAAAAGAAAAACCCCCGAGCATTTCTGCCCGAGGGTTCTTTATTTAAGGGGTATAGAGCACGATTACATCATGCCGCCCATACCACCCATGCCACCCATACCGCCAGCAGCACCTAAATCAGGCGCATCGCTTTTCGGCAGGTCGGTGACCATGCACTCGGTGGTAATCATCAGACCAGCAACGGATGCTGCGTATTGCAGAGCAGAACGAGTCACTTTAGTTGGGTCCAGGATACCGAAGTCGATCATGTTGCCGTATTCTTCAGTTGCTGCGTTGTAACCGTAGTTACCTTCACCGGCTTTTACGTTGTTAGCAACAACAGATGGCTCTTCACCAGCGTTGGATACGATCTGACGCAGCGGAGCCTCCATTGCGCGCAGCGCAACTTTGATACCGACGTTCTGATCTTCGTTCTGAGCAGTCAGGCCAGCCAGTTTAGCGGCAACGCGAACCAGCGCTACGCCACCACCGGCAACTACGCCTTCTTCAACCGCGGCACGAGTTGCGTGCAGGGCATCGTCAACGCGTGCTTTTTTCTCTTTCATTTCAACTTCTGTCGCTGCGCCAACTTTGATTACCGCGACGCCGCCAGCCAGTTTAGCTACGCGCTCCTGCAGTTTTTCACGGTCATAGTCAGAAGTTGCTTCTTCAATCTGCTTACGGATCTGAGCAACGCGGCCCTGAATCGCAGCTTCTTCACCCACGCCATCAATGATGGTGGTGGTGTCTTTGTTGATAACAACGCGTTTCGCCTGACCCAGGTCTTCCAGAGTCGCTTTTTCCAGCTCCATACCGATCTCTTCAGAGATAACGGTACCGCTGGTCAGGGTTGCGATATCCTGTAGCATAGCTTTACGACGGTCGCCGAAGCCCGGAGCTTTAACCGCAGCCACTTTAACGATGCCGCGCATGGTGTTCACCACCAGGGTCGCCAGCGCTTCGCCTTCTACGTCTTCAGCGATGATAACCAGCGGTTTGCCAGCTTTCGCTACGGCTTCCAGAACCGGCAGCATTTCGCGGATGTTGGAGATTTTTTTGTCAGCCAGCAGGATGAACGGGCTTTCCAGCTCAACAGCACCGGTTTCCGGCTTGTTGATGAAGTACGGAGACAGGTAGCCGCGGTCAAACTGCATACCTTCAACCACGTCCAGTTCGTCTTCCAGACCGGTACCGTCTTCTACGGTGATCACGCCTTCTTTACCAACTTTATCCATCGCTTCAGCGATCAATTTACCTACGGTTTCGTCGGAGTTAGCGGAGATAGTACCAACCTGAGCAATGGCTTTAGAATCAGAGCACGGTACGGACAGCGTTTTCAGTTCTTCAACAGCGGCTACGACAGCTTTGTCGATACCACGTTTCAGATCCATCGGATTCATACCCGCAGCAACGGCTTTCAGGCCTTCAGCGATGATAGCCTGAGCCAGTACGGTTGCGGTAGTGGTACCGTCGCCTGCAGCGTCGTTCGCTTTAGAGGCAACTTCTTTTACCATCTGCGCGCCCATATTTTCGAACTTGTCTTCCAGCTCGATTTCACGCGCTACGGACACGCCATCTTTAGTGATGGTCGGCGCCCCGAAGGATTTGTCCAGAACCACGTTACGGCCTTTCGGGCCCAGGGTGACTTTAACTGCGTCTGCCAGTACGTTTACGCCGCGCAGCATTTTCACACGAGCGTCGTTACCGAATTTTACGTCTTTAGCTGCCATTTTATCTTTCCCTTAAATTCGTATGTTCAGTGTCGTTCGCGGATTACGCTTCAACAATTGCCAGAATGTCGCTCTCGGACATGATCAACACTTCTTCATTGTCGATCTTCTCGGATTTTACGCCGTAGCCATCGTTGAAAATGACGATGTCACCAACTTTAACGTCCAGAGGCTGCACGGTTCCGTTTTCCAGGATGCGGCCCTTACCGACAGCGATGATTTCGCCACGAGTTGATTTTGCTGCCGCAGAACCGGTCAGAACGATGCCGCCAGCAGACTTCGTTTCAACTTCTTTACGTTTGACGATCACACGATCATGTAACGGACGAATACTCATTTTGATAGCTCTCCTTTGAGAAAGTCATTATCAGTTATGGATGACGCCGGTCCGCACACGGTTTTCCGGCTAGTGCCCTGAGAGATGGGGATGGGGTTTTCCCGCTTCAAGGGGAAAAGCAAAAAAAAATTTGTCCACGTGCTCAGACGCACACTAATTTGCTGTCCTCACCTGACGTCATAAGCAAAAGCGATTGTGATACCATCCCTTTTTTGCCGGGCGCAAGGTTGAATCATGAGTGGTTTAAAACAGGAGTTGGGGCTTGCTCAAGGAGTGGGGCTACTTTCCACATCATTACTGGGAACCGGCGTTTTCGCCGTTCCGGCACTGGCGGCATTAGTCGCCGGCGATAACAGCCTCTGGGCCTGGCCGGCGCTGATTTTACTGGTGTTTCCCATCGCTATCGTCTTCGCCACGCTGGGCCGCCACTTTCCCAGTGCAGGCGGCGTAGCGCATTTTGTGCATATGGCTTTTGGCCCGCGCCTGGCGCGCGTCACCGGCTGGCTCTTTTTATCGGTGATCCCGGTCGGGTTACCCGCCGCCCTGCATATCGCCACCGGCTTTGGTCAGGCGCTCTTTGGCTGGCACGATAGCCAGCTGCTGCTGGCCGAGCTGGGAACGTTGGCGATTATCTGGTGGGTCGGTTCCCGCGGGGCCAGCTCCAGCGCCAATCTACAAACGCTGGTTGCCGTGCTGATTGTCGCCCTGATTGTCGCCATTTGGTGGCGCGGGGGGATAAACCCAGCGCAGATCCCCTTCCCGGCGCCTTCTGATATCGACAGTTCGCAGCTTTTTTCTGCCCTTTCGGTGATGTTCTGGTGTTTTGTCGGTCTTGAGGCCTTCGCGCACCTGGCCTCTGAATTTAAGCAGCCGGAACGCGATTTCCCCCGCGCGCTGATGATCGGCTTATTACTGGCGGGTTCAGTCTATTGGGCCTGTACGGTACTGGTTCTGCATTTTCACGCCTTTAGCGAAGAGATGGCCGCCGCCGCGTCGCTGCCCAATATCGTGGTGCGCCTGTTTGGCGTGCAGGCGCTGTGGATTGCCTGCGTTATCGGCTATCTCGCCTGCTTCGCCAGCCTCAATATCTATATTCAGAGTTTTGCTCGCCTGGTCTGGTCGCAGGCGCAGTACAAGCCCGAGAGCTATCTGGCCCGGCTGTCGCCGCGACAGATTCCGCGCAACGCGCTGAATGCGGTGCTCGGCTGCTGCGTCATTAGCGCGTTAGGCATTTATGCACTCAATATCAATCTTGATGCGCTGATCGTATACGCCAACGGCATTTTTATTATGATCTATCTGCTGTGCATGCTGGCGGGCTGCCGTTTGCTTGAGGGACGTTATCGCCTGTTAGCGGCGTTTGGCAGCCTGCTGTGCCTGCTGCTGCTGGCGATGGTGGGCTGGAAGAGCCTTTACGCGTTTATCATGCTGGCGGTACTGTGGTTGTTTTTACCGAAGCGCAGGCTGGCGTAGAGGGGTTCCGGGCCGGAGTAACCGGCCTGGACAATGCAGGTTAGTCGCGGCGATCGTCTTTATGATCGAGACGGTCGCGTTCGTCGTCTTTACGCTGGTATTCGCCTTCAAAGGTATCGCCGCCGCCCGTTCCGGCACTAAACCCGCCGCCCGGCATCCGGCTAAAACGCAGATGCGGCATCAGTTTTAAGGTCAGATGCTTCTGTACCGGAGGTAGCAGCAGCAGCAGTCCCAGGAAATCGGTAAAGAACCCCGGCAGCAGTAACAGCAGACCGGCGATAATCAGCGACACGCTTTTGATCATCTCAGCGGCCGGGCTCTCCCCCGCCGCCATCTTCTGCTGCATCAGCACAAGGTTTTTAAAGCCCTGGTTTTTTACCAGCGATATCCCCACCACCGAGCTGAAGATCACCAGAATCAGCGTCAGCAAGACGCCAAGCACATGGGCGACCTGGATAAAGATCGAGATTTCAATGTAAACGTATAAAAAAACGGCAATTAATGGAATCCAACGCACCGGCGTCTCCTTCATAAACAGACGCCCGCATCGGCGCCCGTAGTCATTGATGTGCTATTCGCATCAGAAAGATGTTGGGCCAAAACGTCACTTTTCAATCGTAAAAAAAGCTTATTTTTTTCAAGATTAGAAAACCGGTGACTCATTTCACAGATTAATAATTCTTATAAGATTCACTACATAATAAGTGATCAGGGCGGCTGATATTCGCTATCATCAGCATATGATCGTGGGCACCGGGCCGATTAAGGAAATAATCTGCGGCCAGAAAATGCGCTAGATCCGATAAATTCTGCGTATTTGGTGAATTCATAGGCAGCTTGAAAGAGAAGGTTCACATGTTAAACAACATTCGTATCGAAGAAGATCTGTTGGGCACCAGGGAAGTTCCAGCCGACGCTTACTACGGCGTCCATACTCTGAGAGCGATTGAAAACTTCTACATCAGCAACAACAAAATCAGCGATATCCCTGAATTTGTCCGCGGAATGGTAATGGTGAAGAAGGCCGCTGCGCAGGCTAACAAAGAGCTGCAAACTATCCCAAAAAGCGTTGCCAATGCCATTATCGCCGCCTGCGATGAGGTCCTGAATAATGGCAAATGCATGGACCAGTTCCCGGTCGATGTGTTCCAGGGTGGCGCGGGCACTTCCGTTAACATGAACACCAACGAAGTACTGGCCAACATCGGCCTTGAGCTGATGGGCCACCAGAAAGGCGAATATCAGTACCTCAACCCTAACGACCACGTTAACAAATGCCAGTCCACCAACGATGCGTACCCGACCGGTTTCCGCATCGCGGTCTACGCGTCCATCCTCAAGTTGATCGATGCGATTAACCAGCTGGGCGAAGGCTTCCAGCAGAAGGCGGTTGAGTTCCAGGACATTCTGAAAATGGGCCGGACTCAGCTACAGGATGCGGTGCCGATGACCCTCGGCCAGGAGTTCCACGCGTTTAATGTTCTGCTTAACGAAGAGACCAAATGCATTCTGCGCACTGCGGAGCTGCTGCTGGAAGTGAACCTTGGCGCGACCGCTATCGGCACCCGCTTGAACACCCCGGATGGTTATCAGCAGTTAGCGGTACAAAAACTGGCGGAAGTCAGCAACCTGCCGGTCGTACCCGCGGAAGATCTGATCGAAGCGACCTCCGACTGCGGCGCCTACGTAATGGTCCACAGTTCCCTGAAGCGTCTGGCGGTAAAACTGTCCAAAATCTGTAACGACCTGCGCCTGCTCTCTTCCGGCCCGCGCGCTGGCCTGAACGAAATCAATCTGCCTGAACTACAGGCGGGATCCTCCATCATGCCAGCTAAGGTAAACCCGGTAGTCCCGGAAGTCGTCAACCAGGTATGCTTCAAAGTGATCGGCAACGACACCACCGTCACCATGGCTTCCGAGGCTGGCCAACTGCAGCTGAACGTGATGGAACCGGTGATTGGCCAGGCGATGTTTGAATCTATCCATATTCTGACCAACGCCTGCTACAACCTGCTGGAAAAATGCGTCAGCGGCATCACCGCCAACAAAGCGGTATGTGAAAGCTACGTCTATAACTCGATTGGTATTGTCACCTACCTCAACCCGTATATCGGCCACCACAATGGCGATATCGTCGGCAAGATTTGCGCCGAAACGGGCAAGAGCGTCAGGGACGTGGTGCTTGAACGCGGGCTACTGACCGCAGCGGAGCTGGATGACATCTTCTCTGCGCAGAACCTGATGCACCCGGCCTATAAAGCGAAGCGTTATACCGATGAAAGCGAACAATAGATCTTCAGAGTAGACTTACCACAGGCATGTCAGCGATGACATGCCTTTTTTGTTCTTATTGATTTACTAAATCACAACAACCCAATATCAACTTGTTAATAAAACAAGGAAGGAAAATATGTTTGGTGCAGAACTCGTTATTGTCCTGCTGGCTATTTATCTGGGAGCCAGACTGGGGGGCATCGGCATCGGTTTCGCCGGTGGCCTGGGTGTCCTCGTCCTGACTCTCGTTTTTCAAATTAAACCCGGCGCGATCCCCTTCGACGTTATTGAAATCATTATGGCGGTTATCGCCGCTATCGCCGCCATGCAGGTCGCCGGAGGGATGGACTATCTGGTCAGCCTCGCCGAACGTATGCTCCGGCGTCACCCTAAATACATCACCTTTCTCGCTCCGCTGGTCACCTGGTTTATGACCGTACTTGCCGGAACCGGGCATACCGCATTCTCGACCCTACCGGTGATCACCGAAGTGGCAAAAGAACAGGGCATCCGCCCCTCGCGTCCTCTCTCCATCGCGGTGGTCGCTTCGCAGATTGCGATTACCGCCTCGCCGATTTCGGCAGCGGTGGTCTTTTTTGCCGGCATTCTTGAGCCGCTGGGCGTCAGCTACCTGACCCTGCTGGCGATCTGTATTCCGGTAACCCTGATTGCCGTCATGCTTACCGCCATCGTCTGTAACTTCCTCGGTTGCGAGCTGAAAGACGATCCGATTTATCAGGAGCGACTGGCAAAAGGGGAAGTCAAACTGCGCGGCAGCCAGGTATTTGAACTGAAGCCGCACGCCAGACGCTCGGTATTACTGTTTCTGATTGGTATCATCGCGGTGATGTTCTACGCCACCGCCATTAGCGATACCGTAGGCCTGATCCAGAACCCGGTCCTGCCGCGTAACGAAGCGATCGTCGTATTTATGCTGACTATCGCAACGCTGATAAGCATTACCTGTAAAATCGACACCGGTGAAGTTCTCAACGCCAGTACCTTTAAATCCGGCATGAGCGCCTGCGTCTGCGTTCTCGGCGTCGCCTGGCTGGGGGATACGTTCGTCAAAGCCCATATCAGCGATATCCAGACCGTGGCGGGCGACCTGCTGCACAACTACCCGTGGCTGCTGGCGGTGGTGTTGTTCTTCGCTGCGACCCTGCTATATTCCCAGGCCGCGACCACTAAGGCGCTGATGCCCGCAGCGCTGATGCTGGGCGTGAGCCCGCTGACCGCCATCGCTTCGTTTGCCGCCGTCTCCGCCCTTTTCGTTCTGCCGACCTACCCAACGCTGCTGGCGGCGGTCGAAATGGATGACACCGGCTCAACCCGCATCGGCAAATATGTCTTTAACCATGCCTTCCTGATCCCCGGCGTCATCGCCATTACGCTATGCGTGATCCTCGGGTTTATTTTCGGCGGTATCATGCTGTAAATCTCTTCAAATTCGGGCCAGAGCCTGGCCCGTTTCGTTAATCCTCCCCACCTTGCGTGCTATAGTGCCTCTTTTCGCTGATACGAGGTTCACGATGACTACGCCTGATGCTGTTGTTGTACTCTGTACCGCGCCGGATGAAGCGACCGCCCAGGACCTGGCGGCCAAAGCGCTGGCGGAAAAACTCGCCGCCTGCGCCACTCTCCTCCCGGGAGCGACATCGCTCTACTATTGGGAAGGAAAACTGGAGCAGGAGTATGAAGTACAAATGCTGCTGAAAACCGACCTTGCCCATCAGCAGGCGCTACTGGACTGCCTGAAGTCTCATCACCCGTATCAAACCCCTGAACTTCTGGTTCTGCCCGTTATTCACGGAGACAACGATTACCTCTCATGGCTCAACGCATCATTACGCTGATCCTGCTGCTTTGCAGCACTTCGGCCATTGCCGGCCTGTTCGACGCCCCTGGCCGTTCGAACTTTGTTCCTGCTGACCAGGCTTTTGCCTTCGATTTTCAGCAGAATCAACACGATCTTAATCTGACCTGGCAAATCAAAGATGGTTACTATCTTTACCGTAAACAGATAAAGCTGACGTCCGCCGATGCGGCGTTTACCGCCCCCTCGCTGCCTGCAGGCGAGTGGCATGAGGACGAGTTTTACGGTAAAAGCGAAATTTACCGCCAGCGCCTGACCGTGCCGGTCACGCTGACTCACGCCGCCGCCGGCGCGACTCTTACCGTGACTTATCAGGGATGCGCGGATGCCGGTTTCTGCTATCCGCCGGAAACCAAAATCGTGCCGCTCGGCAATGCGCTGGCGCGCTCCGACAGCGGCGCTACGGCCGAACAACCAAAGCTCAACCCGCCTCTGCCGCTGGAAACGCGCCCGGCGCTGCCGGTAGAGTCGCCATCTGCTCTTCCTCCCTTAGTCCAGGATAACAAAGGCTCAGATCTCCCTTTTAGCGCGCTGTGGGCGCTATTAATTGGTATCGGCATCGCGTTTACCCCCTGCGTTCTGCCGATGTATCCACTCATTTCCGGTATCGTGCTGGGCGGCCAGCAACGTCTCTCCACCGCCCGCGCGCTGCTGCTGGCCTTTATCTACGTTCAGGGTATGGCCTTAACCTACACCGCGCTGGGGTTGGTTGTTGCCGCTGCGGGCTTGCAGTTCCAGGCGGCGCTGCAGCACCCTTATGTGCTGATCGGCCTGTCGGTGGTGTTTATCCTGCTGGCGCTGTCGATGTTTGGTCTGTTTACGCTCCAGCTGCCTTCGTCGCTGCAAACGCGTCTGACGCTGATGAGCAACAAACGTCAGGGCGGTTCACCCGGCGGCGTATTCGCCATGGGGGCGATCGCCGGATTAATCTGCTCGCCCTGCACCACCGCGCCGCTGAGCGCCATTCTGCTCTATATCGCCCAGAGCGGTAATCTGTGGCTGGGCGGCGGTACCCTGTATCTCTATGCGCTCGGTATGGGGCTGCCGCTGATCCTGGTGACCTTATTCGGTAACCGTCTGCTGCCGAAAAGCGGCCCATGGATGTCCCACGTCAAAACCGCCTTTGGCTTTGTGATCCTCGCGCTGCCGGTCTTTTTACTGGAGCGTATCGTGGGCGAACCGTGGGGCCTGCGGCTGTGGTCGCTGCTGGGCGTCGCCTTTTTTAGCTGGGCGTTTATTACCTCGCTGGGCGGCACGCGCCCCTGGCTGCGTATCGTGCAAATAGCAATGTTCGGCGCTGCGTTGGTCAGCGCCCGTCCGCTGCAGGACTGGGCTTTCGATGCGCCGCTCGCCCAACGGCAGGCCCATCTCCAGTTTACCCGTATCCATAGCGTCGATGAGCTCAATCAGGCGCTGGCGCAGGCGAAAGGTAAACCGGTGATGCTCGACCTGTACGCCGACTGGTGCGTGGCCTGCAAGGAGTTCGAGAAATACACCTTCACCTCACCTGAGGTTCAACAGGCCCTGAAAGAGACCGTTCTGCTGCAGGTTGATGTCACCAAAAATAGCGCGCGGGACGCGGCGCTGCTGAAGCATCTCCAGGTGCTCGGCTTGCCCACCATTCTGTTCTTCAATGAACAGGGCGAGGAGCTGCCCGCGCAGCGAGTCACCGGATTTATGGATGCCGCGGCATTCAGCGCCCATTTGCGCGATCGACAACCGTGAGCGACACTGTAGGAGGAAAAATGGAGGAAAAGACCGTGCAACGTGAAGATGTCCTGGGTGAAGCCATCCAAATCCTCGAAATCGAGGGTATCGCTAACACCACGCTGGAAATGGTCGCCGAGCGCGTGGCTTACCCGCTCAATGACCTCAAACGTTTCTGGCCTGACCAGGAAGCGCTGCTGTACGACGCGCTTCGCTATCTCAGCCATCAGGTCGATGCCTGGCGCCGCCAGCTTTTACTGGACGAGTCGCTAAGCGCAGAGCAGAAGCTGCTGGCCCGCTACGCCGCGCTGACCACCTGCGTAAGCAACCATCGTTATCCCGGCTGCCTGTTTATTGCCGCCTGTACTTTTTATCCGGACCCTCAGCATCCAATCCATCAGCTGGCCGAACAGCAAAAGCAGGCTTCACTGGCCTATACCCACGAACTGCTTAGCCAGCTGGAAGTTGACGATCCGGCAATGGTCGCGAAGCAGATGGAGCTGATCATCGAAGGCTGCCTGAGCCGGCTGCTGATCAAACGCAGTCAGACGGACGTCGATACCGCGCGTCGCCTGGCTGAAGACATTTTACGTTTTGCCCAGTGCCGTATGGGCGGCGCCCTGACCTGATTCCGATATCTTAACTGATTCATCGCGCATATAATTCCCCTTCATCGATATGCTGACAGGGTTTGATATGCGCTCTCTTCTTTGGCTTGCCACCATGGGGCTGTGTTCGACGCCGCTCCTGGCAGCCTCTCCGCAAGGCTTTTCTTTCGCGCATAAAGACTGGGAGCTCGCCTGCGACAACACCGGTACCTGTAGGGCCGCCGGCTATGGCGCCACCATGGGCGAAGTCAGCGTTCTGCTGACCCGCAATGCGGGCGCGGCGCAGCACGTCATCGCTGTCGCGACCTTCGCGCAAACCGAACGCGATATTCCTCCCGACGCCGTGGTAAACCTGTTTATTGACGATCGGGATCACGGTCCACTTGACGTCGCCGACGAGAGCCACTTTCGCTTCGATGATACCCAGACGGCGGCCCTGATTCAGGCCCTTGAGCACAACGGAAAAATTGAGCTGGCGCTTAACGGCGAGCGTAAGACGCTTTCCGACGCAGGCAGCAGCGCCGTATTTTTGAAGATGGATGAGTTCCAGCGGCGCCTGGGCACTGCCGATGCGCTGTTACGCCAGGGCGACGCCGGTGATGACAATATTTTATCGGCAGCGCCCGCGCCGGAAATCATCGCCGCGCCGGTGGTTCACGATGCCGCTACCGCGCCGCTGCCGGCAAAGCAGCGGCAGAAACTCCTTCCCCAGCTTGTCCCGCTCCTGAACAGTCATTGTGACGACTGGCAAAACGCGGATATCCCGGCGTCTGAGCGCCAGCTCACCGCAATCCCGCTGGACAAAAACCACACGCTGATTCAGGCCCTGTGCTGGCGCGCGGCCTATAACGACGGCTATGCAATGTGGGTTGTGGACAAAGGGTTCATGACCCCGCCTCAGTTGGTCACTACTGACGCCTCCAGCTATGCCGATGGCGTACTCACCTTTTTCAATAAAGGCCGCGGTATCGCCGACTGCATCAGCGGCGAAGAGCGCGTCTGGGACGGCAAAACGTTTGTCCAGAGCCTAAAGTACACCACCGGTGACTGCCGGGAAATCGCTCCCGGCGGCGCGTGGATGCTGCCCACCTTTGTGAGCCAGGTTATCCCAAAGCAGCAGAAAGATGCCGATAACAACGCGCTGAAAGCGTTATACAACGCGGTGTTAAAAGAGCAGAAGGTCAATCCTGAACTGGATCTGAATAAGATCGCCGAGCAGTTTCCTCTCAGCGGCAACGTCAGCCATTTTACGCTAACCTACGCGGACGACTCTCTGGTCTCGACGACGAAACCTTCCGCCGATATCAGCGATGATGAGTGGCAGACGTTTCTCCAGTCCGATATCAGCGCCGACTCCGAAAACGGCAAAGTCAGCTTTACCCTGGTCGACCTCGACGGAGACGGTAAGCGTGATTTAATCATCGACAGCTACGTCGGCGGTACCGGACTCTTTAGCTATACCGGAATATTAAAACGCAGCGACGATGCTTTTGCTGCGGTCAACAGCGATGATAGCGGCAACGGCGATGATTTTGACGCAGGCGTTCCCGGCGCGCTCTACTCTCTCAACGGCCGCGGCGCCAACCAGTGGAGCCATTGGGTACGCATTAATGGCCAGGTTTATGCGCTCTGGTACAACGGCCAGTTTGGCGAAGATAATCTCTATCTCTTGCGCCCGTTTGGTCCCTCAGGCAGTACGCCGGCAGTGACGATCCGCTACCGCTACACCCTTAACGACATTCGCTCGCCGGAAAAAGACCAGCCCCTGACGCCCGCGCTGAATGAGCGGGAAAAATCAGACCTGCTGAAGTCACTGGAAGTGATGCAGAGCAGCCTGCTCAAGGATAAGCCGCAGAGCGACAATGACGCGCCGATTTGCCCTATTCCTCCGGGCACGTCGTCCGATGACGCGGAAAACTACTACAGCGGCGTACCATCGAACTATATCTATGAAACCGTGGCGTATATCCCGGTTTGGCTGAACGATAAATGTTTTATCGGCACCATCTTTAGCCACCACGGCGCCTATCGCCACGGCGTCGACGCGGAAATCACGCTCAGCTCGCCGCGTGATGATGAAGATATCGTTGGCGACTACACGATCTCCGGATTGCGCCGCGCTATCTCGGTGACCAGCGGCTGGAAAATCCGCGAAGGCGACAACGGTATGATGTAATTTTCAGCAAAAAAGCGCCTTTGGGCGCAGAATTGCCGCAAAGTTAAGCAACCGATAGATAAAACGAGAAATTTGATTGACGGGGCGTACGGATTACGGTTTAATGCGCCCCGTTGCCCGGATAGCTCAGTCGGTAGAGCAGGGGATTGAAAATCCCCGTGTCCTTGGTTCGATTCCGAGTCCGGGCACCACTATTTAAAGAACCCAGCCTATGGCTGGGTTTTTACTTTTCTGCGACCGGCCTCTCCATCGAACTGCGTTCGATTATTCGCCGCTCGGCGGCTCACCCCTTCGGGGCCAGCGCGACAAGCGCGCTGTTCAACGCCTGCGGCGTTAGTCCGAGTCCGGGCACCACTTATTCAGAGAACCCAGCCTATGGCTGGGTTTTTGCTTTTCTACGACCGGACTCTCCATCGAACTACGTTCGATTATTCGCCGCACAGCGGCTCACCCCTTCGGGGCCAGCGCGACAAGCGCGCTGTTCAACGCCTGCGGCGTTAGTCCGAGTTCGGGCACCACTATTTAAAGAACCCAGCCTATGGCTGGGTTTTTACTTTTCTGCGACCGGCCTCTCCATCGAACTACGTTCGATTATTCGCCGCTCGGCGGCTCACCCCTTCGGGGCCAGCGCGACAAGCGCGCTGTTCAACGCCTGCGGCGTTAGTCCGAGTCCGGGCACCACTTATTCAGAGAACCCAGCCTATGGCTGGGTTTTTGCTTTTCTACGACCGGACTCTCCATCGAACTACGTTCGATTATTCGCCGCACAGCGGCTCACCCCTTCGGGGCCAGCGCGACAAGCGCGCTGTTCAACGCCTGCGGCGTTAGTCCGAGTCCGGGCACCACTATTCAGAGAACCCGCCTAAAAGCAGCCTAATCGCGGAATAAGCAGACGTTGGTATTCGGGGGGAGTTGAGTACGTCGGACAATTAAACTTCATTAAAACTATTTTTTGCGGAGCTCTTTCGAGCTCCGCGGACGCTGCTATTTCAACAGGGATTTAACTTTCCTGCCTACCCGACGAACCAGACTTCTGCCTCTGTTTGCCCCCTGAACATGAATCGCTTCATAAAGAGCATTAAAGCGATCGTGGGCCCAGCCGTCCCTTTGCTGAGAAATCAGACCATCAATCTTATTATTTAAAAGCTGTAGTTCATTACTGACTGAGTGGCCGCCATTGATGCTGCGCAGTCGGCTCACTTCATTCTCCAGCTCATGAATTTTTTCGAGGTAAGCAGGAATCAACCCCATCGCATAGTTATATTTCACATTCTCATCCATAAATGGACGGAAACTGCGATAGTTGTTTTTGCTCTTATTTCCGCTTAACAACATTCCGGAGTTTGCTACTCTGTACCAAAATAGCGGCTCAGGAACGATTTGCAGTTTATAACCATTTAAAGATATTTTTGCAAAAAACTCCCAATCTTCATGACCTAAACCGTAATCTTCAGTAAAGCCACCGATGTGGTCGAAAGCTTCTTTCCTGATCAGGGCATTAGCATCGCCAAAGCAGTTACTAAAGCTGGCAATATTTAAATCAGGTCCTAACGGAAGCCAGCAGTGCGTCATTTTACGGAATGGCGAAGGGAACTCCTCACCAAAAATGAGATCGCTTGGAGTGGTTAACACATCGGCACCGGAGTTTAAAGCTGCCGTGACAAATGTCTCAACCTCAAAAGGTTTAGCGACATTATCATCATCCATAAACATCAGATATTCACCGGAAGCATGTCGCGCAGCCAAATTTCGTGCTGCACCGAGGTAGTTATTAGAACTGCGGATGATTTTCCAACCTCGGGCGTTAAAGTCGTTCTCGATTAGATTCAAATAACGATGAGATTCTTCTTTTGTGCTTCCATCATCAACTAAAATAACTTCAATATTTTGGTACGTTTGCGTTTTTATTGAGGCCAGCGCCTGCTGGAGCAGATGGTGACGATCGAAATGAGTAATACATACGCTCACTAACGGGCGATTGGATTCATCAATTTTCTTGAAGACACAGTTATCTTTTCTTTCAATCGCGGCAAACCACGCTGCCTGGATATTTTCTTGTGAGTCAACCAGTCCGGGTTTGATGTTTATATTTTTTAAGCGATAGTGAATTTTACCGTATAAATCAACCGGCGTTGGGGTAAACAAAACTTCGGCATGATGCTCCTGCGGAATAAGCTCTGGAATCCCTCCGACGTTTGAAGCGAGGAAGTTAACGTTATTAATCAAGCATTCATAAACGGTATACGGAGAGTTTTCAACGAGCGATGGGATGATGACTAATACATTTTTTCTTTTTATATATTCGTTCGCATTGGTACGGTCATAATCGCTGATGATATTGACTGCCAGACCCAGATTTTTGGTCTGATTCATGATATAGGTAAATGAATCAATTTTACCCAGCGTGACGTTTTTCCCGAGGAAAGTTACACCAGAGATCGTTTCTTTATCTTCGTCAGAGAGTTTTCTTAATGCGCGCAGGAAGATATCGAGCCCTTTACGGGTTTCAAGGCGGCCGAAAAATACAAGCTCAACGCCTGAGGCGGTTTTTTCATTGGTTTTAACGACAACGTCACTTCTCTTTTCAAACCCTTGAAATGGCTCGCAATTTAAAATAACGCGGCGTTCTTCAGGAACATTCCAGTGTTTACTCAACATCCAGTCAATTAAATACTGAGAAGGACTAACGACTTCATCAGCCATCTCAACAACCATTTTTTCCATATAATAGAGTTCAAGGTGATTCTGATCATATGGGAGCTGGTAGTTCCCTTCATCAGCCCATAACGTTGAGCTATGGGTATTGACAATGAATTTGGTATTTTCAAAATCAGTGCCATTCTTTTTACTTAATAAAGCGTAATAAAGATCTGCCTGCCATTCACAAGAAATAATCGTGTCATAGACATTATTTTCTTTCAGCCAGAGCAAAATTGAGTAACTTTTTCTTCTAAAATAGGGGGCGTCGATATTAATTTCTTTAACCAGCCCGGTACTCAGCAGATTAATACCAAAGGTGCTATAAATACGTGACCAATCGCTAAAAGTTGATGCAGATGACTCCGAATAGTCACCACATGTATACAATACATCGACATCATACCCCTTTTTTGCCAAAGTAGTGGCAAGGGCAGTGAAAGCAGTACCAATGCCGCCGTTACGGACAGGCCCCTCTATGTCCGGCGTCATTATAAGAACTTTTTTCATTGTGATCTTTCCTTAGTAACCTAGACTTTTCTATAATAATGAGTGAGTTGAAGTAATATTAAGATAGCAATCAATAGCTTCTGTTAAACAGGATAAAAAATGACCAGTGCAGAGTTAAAATTTGATTTATTTCTAAAATCCTATCATCCATCTCATCGATTTGTCTATAAGGCAAACCCCGGTAACGCGGGTGATGGCGTGATTGCATCGGCAACGTACGATTTTTTCGAACGAAATGCGCTTACTTATGTTCCTTACAGGGCCGATGAGCACTACAGCCCCGATACCGATATTTTAATTTTTGGCGGCGGAGGAAACCTCATCGAAGGGTTATATGCTGAAGGCCGTGATTTTATCCAAAATAATATTCATAAATTTCACAAAGCAATCATTATGCCTTCGACAATCAGAGGGTACAGCGATTTATTCACCAGCAACATCGATAAGTTAGTGGTATTTTGCCGTGAAAATACCACTTTCGATTATATTAGATCTCTTAACTACGAGGCAAACAAAAACGTATTCATTGCTGATGACATGGCGTTTTATCTCGATCTTAGCAAATATCTGTCCCTTAAACCTGCCTATAAACAACAGGCAAATTGTTTCAGAACAGATTCAGAATCGCTGACAGGAGATTATAAAGAAAACAATCATGATATTTCGCTCACATGGAATGGCGACTATTGGGACAATGAATTTCTGGCACGAAATTCTACCCGCTGCATGATTAACTTTCTTGAAGAGTATAAAGTCGTTAATACCGACAGACTGCATGTAGCAATTTTAGCTTCTCTGCTCGGGAAAGAAGTCAACTTCTACCCTAACTCGTACTATAAAAATGAAGCCGTTTATAATTACTCACTGTTGAATCATTACCCAAAAACGTGCTTTATCACTACCAGCTAAAAAATGCAGCGTATATTAATACGCTGCTAAAAAGTCACATAACCTTTACAGCATTATCAATTATTGCCTGCCAGCCTTCACGTGAGTATTCATTTGCACGACTATAGTCGGCGAATCTATCAATGGCCCCAACAAAGAGATTATCCGTTAATTTCGTTATCTCACCTGGCTTTGAATTTCCCGCATCGCTATTAACATAGAGTATTTTACTGTTGCCGTGCTTCTTGAACTCGTTTGCTAAAGCCAGTACAACATCATCAAGGTTATTGCCATTGTTTTTTACGACAAAAATTTTATTCTCATCAGCAAGGCTGTTCTTAAATTTATTTATCAAGTAATTAATCTTATCCATTTCCCTTGTATAAATAAGATCATTTTCCTCTTGGGTATAACGCCAGACCCAGCCATCATCTTTATTATCGCTATACATTTCAGTATGAAAACAAATATCATGCCGTTGATCAAGCACCATATCCTGCCAGGAGGGCGTCAGATTTTCATAACATACAAATCAGCAAAATCAGATTCGATTAACTTTAGAAGTGCATGATAGTTTTTTATTAAAGTCCAACGAAATAAGCTGCCTTCATCATAACCTGACTCTCTTAGAAAGAAAGCAAACTCACAATTATCACCGAGACTTTCGAAACGCTGTAAATTATTTATCATTGTTTTCCAGAGGGGGAATGGAAGGATTATACAATAAGGCATCTCTCGCTAACACCAAAATGTCGGCAGATCCAGTCTGCTCAGGGCAACATAACTCGATGAATACACGGCATATCAGCATTAGGTGCCCTCGCAGGATTAGCACCCATTCTGTCCCGACATGGCGAACATAAGCCATTGATAATATATTTTTTTCAGGCCGGGCTCGGATAAAGCCGCCCGGCGGAACCCCCGGCTCGGGAGCGAAACGAACCTCAGGCAAACATCTTTCTTCCCAGCTGGCGCCCCGCCTCCAGATGCGCCTCCGCCGTTTTCAGGTCCGGCAACAGCAGCATCTGCGAACTGGCTACCGTAGCCCCGCAGTAATCAAAAATGCCGTGGACAATTTGCGCATTAAAAGCATCGGTAAACCCGTGCTTGTCATACGTTTGTCGACTCGCTGCGCCTAATGCCACCAGATGTACCCGCAGGCGCCCCAGCTTCTTCACGACGTTGCCGTCGGCGGTCTCCTCATACGCCCAGCCGTTTGAAAACACGCGGTCAATCCAGCCTTTCAGCAGCCCCGGCATCGACCACCAGTAAATGGGAAACACCAGCACCAGCGCATCGGCGTTATCGATTCTGGCCTGTTCAGCGGTCGTATCGGACGGCGTAGCGCCGGTTTGCAGAAAGGCGGCAATATCCGGTTCGGCAAAAACCGGGCTAAAGCCTTCCTGGGTTAAATCGGCAATTTCAGCGCTGTGATGCGAACCGGATTCGGCAACCCCCTGCGCAATCGCCGTCGCAACGCTGTGAGTCAGAGAAGTATTAAGAGGATGAGAAACCACGATTAATGCATGCATGACGGATACTCCAGTTGCTATACAACGATATTGGACGTAGTCTTATATACTAACAGTAACCTACCAATAGTAAGTTACCTTTGGTATATAAGCATGTCAACGGGAGAATGCTTCTATGTCTGAACCACTCGTACGGCAGCGTTTAACGCGAGAAGAGCGGCACAAACAGCTGATTGATGTTGCCTGGCAGATTATTCGCCAAGAAGGGACCGATGCCCTGACGCTGGGCTACCTGGCGACGCAGGCGGGGGTCACTAAACCGGTGGTATACGATCATTTTGACAGCCGTTCGGGACTTTTCGCGACGCTGTATACGGAATACGACCAGCGCCAGACGGCGCGAATGGATGAAATTCTGCGCAATACCGAACCGGACGCGGATAAACTGGCCGCGGCGATCGCCAACGCCTATATCGAGTGCGTGCTGCTTCAGGGGCGCGAGATGCCGAGCGTCATGGCCGCGCTGGCCGGGACGCCTGAGCTGGAGAAGATCAAACAAGAGTGCATCGCCACCTTTACCGGAAAATGCCGGGACTATTTTTCTCCGCTTTGTGAGAGCGAGAATCTCAGCGAGGCGGCCATTCTCGCCATGCTCGGCTCCGCCGACGGATTATCGGCCGCGGTCGTGAACGGCGTCATCACCGAGCAGCAGGCTAAAGATGAGCTCTTTCAGGTTATTATGTCGATGCTGCAACGCTGCTGTCATCGCTAAATCGCGCCCGCCATCCGGCGGACGCGTGGATTATCAGCCGCCCGCTTTCTTGATCGCCGCATCCAGCGAGGCTTTATCCGCTAGCCCCGGGAACACGGTGATCGTCGCTTCCGTGGCGCCGGTAGTCGGCATCACGATAACTCCCGGCGTCCCACTCAGACCAATT
Organism: Klebsiella sp. BDA134-6; assembly: GCF_015601345.1. Taxonomy (NCBI): domain Bacteria; kingdom Pseudomonadati; phylum Pseudomonadota; class Gammaproteobacteria; order Enterobacterales; family Enterobacteriaceae; genus Klebsiella; species Klebsiella sp. BDA134-6. Next base: position 437,393 of record NZ_CP064784.1, on the reverse strand, counting down.
TCCTGCGCCAGCTGATTGGTGCTTTCCAGTGCCGGCTCAACGTCCGCCGCTTTCCCGGCATCGAAATTCACTTTCTTCGCCTGCTGCTGGATGTCGGCAGCCGTCAGCTTGCCTTCGTTATGCCCGGTGGAATAGATCCCGTTATGGTAGGTGAGATAAGCCTCTGCGCCCTTCTGCTGATAAATCTGCAGGCCGGTTTTCGCCGCCTCAAGCGAGGTTTCCCAGCGGCTGCCAAAAATCGGCCACTCTTTAAATGCAAAGCGGGTCTGCGGGTTCTCTTTAATCACCTGTTCCATTACCGGCGCCAGACGACTGCAGTAAACACACTGATAATCGAAGAATTCAATGACCGTAACTTTGCCCTCTTTCGGACCGTAGGTTGGCGTATTTTTATCCTGGGTCAGCGCAGCCGCATTCTTCAGTACCGCCTGGGTCGCGGCGCTGGCCTGCTGCTGCTGTTGAATTTGCTGTAGCTTCTGGCTAGCCTGCAGCAGCACTTCCGGGTGCGCGACTAAGTAATCCGCGGCGATTTTGCCAATACGGGCCTCTTGTTCAGGCGTAAAAGTCGGCGCATCAGCAGCGGTCGCCATAAGCGGAAACAGGGTAGCGCTAATAAAGGCAAATGTGAGTAAATTCTTATGGCCGGGCATGTAGTTAGTCCTTGCGATAGGTGAACGGCAGATATATTTCTGCGAACAAAATATCATCCTTTGCCTGCGAATCATTGCCGGACCATGCAATGATTGGTAACGATATTTTTCAATAACTCGCTGCGCGCGGTCTCTCTGGAAGGTGGTCAGGGTGCCCGAACGAGAGTACGCTTCGCCCCTGCGTTTTTCTGTAGGTTTTCTTTTTTGGTTCGATGAGTTGGGTATGAATGAGTTTTTCAGTCAGTGGGACGTGGCGGTTATTCTGCTGCAAATTATTGCTATCGATCTGTTATTGGGCGGCGACAACGCGGTGGTGATTGCGATGGCCTGCCGTAAACTACCACCTCAGCAGCGTACCAAAGCGATTATCATCGGTACCGTCGGCGCAATAGCGGCACGCGTGCTGCTTTTAGCCATCGCGATCTATTTACTCTCATTGCCGTGGCTTAAAGTGGTCGGCGCGCTGATGCTACTGTGGATTGGCATCAAGCTGGTGACCAATCAGGAAGAAGAGAGCGACGTCAGTAGTTCCAGCAGCCTGTGGCGTACCGCAGTCACCATTACCGTTGCCGACGTCATTATGTCGCTGGATAACGTACTGGCGGTTGCCGCCGCCGGGAAAGGCCATCTGCTGCTGGTCGCGCTGGGCGTATTAATCAGCATTCCGATTATCGTCCTCGGCAGCAAACTGGTGCTGGCAATCCTTAACCGCTTCCCGTCCGTGGTGATGCTGGGCGGTGCGCTCATCGGCTGGATATCCGGTTCAATGATGGTGACCGATGTGACCATCATTCATCTGTTCCCCAACGCACCCGCCGCTCTCCCACTGATGGGCGGAACCATTGGCGCAGCGCTGGTGCTACTCGAAGGGCTACGCAGAAACCGCAGGCGCTCCAGCGAATAGCTGGCGTTCACAATTGGCCGCCGTCAATCCCGACGGCGTCAAGTTTGCGCCACTTTTCCGCCCAATCCGTCTTCATTTGCCCTACGCTTAATAGAGACACCTGATCCAGGGATCTGTAACCGTAATATTGCGCATAAATGAGATAACGCCATGGAATTAAAGGATTATTATGCCATTTTAGGGGTTCAGCCAACGGACGATCTGAAAACCATTAAGACCGCCTATCGCCGTCTGGCACGTAAATATCACCCCGATGTCAGCAAAGAAAACGATGCCGAAGCCAAATTCAAAGATCTCGCCGAAGCCTGGGAAGTGCTTAAAGATGACCAGCGCCGCGCCGAATACGACCAGCTCTGGCAGCACCGCAACGATCCGCAGTTTGGCCGGCAGCAGCATTCTCACGAGCAGAGCTATAGCCAGCAGGACTTCGACGACATCTTCTCCACTATGTTTGGCCAGCAGGCGCACCATAGCCGCCGCCAGCACGGCGTCCGCGGTCATGACCTGGAGATAGAAGTCGCGGTATTCCTTGAAGAGACCCTGGCGGAGCAGACGCGCACTATCAGCTATAAGCTGCCGGTTTATAACGTCTTCGGCATGGTCGAAAGCGAAACGCCGAAAACCCTGAACGTGAAAATTCCCGCGGGCGTCGTCGACGGCCAGCGCATCCGTCTGAAAGGCCAGGGCACTCCCGGTGAAAATGGCGGCCCCAACGGCGATCTGTGGCTGGTGATCCATATCGCACCGCATCCGCTGTTTGATGTCGTCGGCCATAACCTTGAAATCGTCCTGCCGCTGGCACCATGGGAAGCCGCATTGGGCGCTAAAGTTACCATCCCGACGCTGAAAGAGAACATCCTGTTGACCATTCCGCCGGGCAGCCAGGCCGGTCAGCGGCTGCGCGTGAAGGGCAAAGGGCTGACCAGCAAAACCACCACCGGCGACCTGTATGCGGTGATTAAAATCGTCATGCCGCCAAAACCAGATGAGAAGAGTCGCGCGCTCTGGCAACAACTGGCGGATGCGCAATCCAGCTTCGAGCCGCGTAAGACATGGGGGAAAGCCTGATGGCTAAGATAACAGTGACGTTCACGATTACCGAGTTTTGTCTCCACACCGGCCTTTCCGAAGAGGAGCTTGACGAGATTGTCGGCCTTGGCATGATTGAGCCCCGCCAGCCGCAGCGGGAAAGCTGGCTGTTTGACGATAGCGCAGTGACCATAGTGCACCGCGCCGTACGCCTGCGCAAAGAGCTGGAGCTAGACTGGCCGGGTATCGCTGTCGCCTTAACGCTGCTGGACGAGAACGCGCGCCTGAGCCGTGAAAATCAAATCCTGCAGCAGCGGCTGGCGCGCTTTCTGACGCATAGCTAAGCCCTCGCCGCCGCAACGCCCGGTGGCGGCTAATACCTTACCGGGCATACGCATTTCGCGAACGACATCACGTCTGTAGTCAGTCAGGACATAAAAAATGCCGCCGGGGGAAGCCCGCGGCGGCATGCGTTACCAGCAAAACGATTTAGTCGTTGATGCGCGGATGCTGCTGCACCAGACGAGAACGTTTTTCCTGCAGGTCGGCGATTTCCTGATCGATATCTTCGATTTTATGTTCGATGTTATCGTAGTGCTCGCCGAGAATTTCTTTCGCTTCCTGAATATCCGAAGCCGCTGGCGTCGCCCCTTTCAGCGGACGGTTAGCGGTCTCTTTCATCGACAGGCCGGTAATCAGACCAATCAATGCCACCACCATCAGATAGTAAGCCGGCATCATCAGGTTCTGCGTGCTTTCCACCAGCCACGCCGCCAGCGTCGGCGTCAGACCGGCAATCAGCACCGAGATGTTAAAGGCACTGGCCAGGGCGCTAAAGCGGATGTGGGTCGGGAACATCGCCGGCAGCGACGAGGCCATCACCCCGATAAAGCAGTTCAGCACTACCGCCAACACCAGCAGACCGGCGAAAATCAGGCCGAGAACGTTACTGTTAATCATGATAAAGGCCGGAATCGACAGCGCGAACAGCGCCACGCTACCAATCAGAATAAACGGGCGACGGCCAAAACGGTCGCTGAGCATACCGATAACCGGCTGAACGAACAGCATCCCGACCATGATGGCGATGATGATCAGCACCCCGTGGTCTTCTGAATAGTGCAGGTTATGCGATAGGTAGCTCGGCATATAGGTCAGCAACATGTAGTAGGTCACGTTGGTGGAAATCACCAGACCGATACAGGTCAGCAGGCTACGCCAGTGTTTGGTCGCAATCTCTTTAAACGAGACTTTCGGTCCTTCCTGCAGGCCTTCACGATCGCCCTGCTCCATTTTATCAACGTGCTGCTGGAACGCTGGCGTCTCTTCCAGCGCATGGCGCAGATAAAGACCAATAATCCCTAACGGCAGCGCCAGGAAGAACGGAATACGCCAGCCCCAGTCGAGGAAGTTCTCTTCACCCACCACGCTGGAAATCAGTACCACCACGCCCGCGCCCATCACAAAACCGGCTATCGAACCGAAGTCCAGCCAGCTACCCATAAAGCCGCGTTTCCGGTCAGGGGAGTATTCCGCAACAAAGATCGATGCGCCGGTATATTCTCCGCCCACCGAGAAGCCCTGCGCCATTTTACACAGCAGCAGCAGTATTGGCGCCCAGATACCAATCGTGGCATACGACGGAATAAGACCGATACAGAATGTACTTATCGACATGATGACAATGGTTATCGCCAGAATCTTTTGTCGACCGTATTTATCGCCCAGCATCCCGAAGAACAGGCCGCCTAATGGACGAATTAAGAAGGGAACCGAGAAGGTACCGAGGGCGGCGATCATCTGCACGCTGGGGTTAGCATCGGGGAAAAAGACTTTACCCAGGGCATACGCAACAAAACCATAAACCCCAAAATCGAACCATTCCATCGCGTTACCCAGCGATGCTGCGGTAATCGCTTTCTTCAGTTTGCTGTCATCAATGATGGTCACATCCCGAAGCGTGATGGGTTTTACTTTTTTCCTTTTAAGCATAATTATCCTCTTTTGCTCTCGCCTTGAGCGCACGAATCTCCGCCGAATGACAAAGTCATTCGCGTCATGCGTTGGGAGCGGCGAATTGCTGTGCTCCACATTTCAAGCGTAGCAGGTTTGCCTGCACTGTCTGCTGACAGTCCGTACAACCGAACCTGTTGACGCCTGCTCTGGCCATAATCAAATAAGCGGTGCCGCTAATAAGTGTAGTGAATTTGCGTTCTCGCTTTTTTACCCTAACAGCGTTTAAATTTGGGATCAACTTCACAAAAATTTACCTACCCTTAAACAGAGTCGTCCCAAACCAATAAGTTCAATGAATATTGGAACTTAGCGATATATTTCCGGAAATAACTGGCGGTTTTTAAGGAATTAATCCCGCCAATCCTCACAATATAAATTCTCTTACTCCGCTGCGAAGCCGCATAAAAAAGGCCCGACAAAAGTGCGGGATTGCGCTATAATCAGCATCACTTTCGGCTATCAGCCGCCATTTAAAGGACCAACGTCCTGTTTTACCCAGTAATCGCGAGGAACGTCATGCAACTGCCACACTGCCCAAAATGCCATTCTGAATACACTTATGAAGACAACGGCATGTTTGTTTGCCCGGAATGCGCCCACGAATGGAACAATGCCGAGCCTGCGGACGATAACGACGCGCTGATTGTCAAAGACGCCAACGGCAATTTACTGGCCGACGGCGATAGCGTCACCGTGGTAAAAGATCTGAAGGTTAAAGGCAGCTCTTCGATGCTAAAAATTGGTACTAAAGTTAAAAATATCCGCCTGGTAGAAGGCGATCATAATATTGACTGTAAAATTGATGGTTTTGGACCGATGAAGCTAAAATCCGAATTTGTTAAAAAGAACTGATTTTATTCCCCCGGCGCCCATCGCCGGGGGGAAAAGATTTTTCCGCGCCCTGATCAGCCTTCCCTCATTCGCACTCGCCTTACCCGAGCCTGGCATCCGTCGCCTGCCGCCTGGCTTAATTCTGCAATCCCCTTCTACGCTTAATGGAATATTCGTTACCTGAGGTAATGGTTATGCCCTTAAGTCCCTATATCGCTTTTAGCGGCAACTGCGCTGCCGCCATCGCCTTCTACCAGAAGGCGCTGGGCGCTGAGCTGATCCACAAAATCACCTGGGGTGAAATGCCGCAGAATACCCAGGACGCCGAAGATGGCTGCCCTTCTGGCCAACATCTGGCTGCTGACGGTATCGCACACGCCAGCCTGCGCATCGCGGACAGCATCCTGATGCTCAGCGACAGCCCCTCCAGCAAAATGGAGCGCTACGCCGGATTTACCATCGTGCTCGACCCAAAAGACGTGATCGAGGGTAAACGCTGGTTTGACGGCCTCGCCGACGGCGGCCAGATAGAGATGGCCTGGCAGGAAACGTTCTGGGCGCACGGCTTCGGTAAAGTCATCGACCGCTTTGGCGTCCCGTGGATGGTCAACGTGGTGAAAGAGCCTCAAGAGCCTTAACGCTTACCTTCCTCCCCTCACCCTCCGGTAGAGAGCCAGGGTGAGGGCATCCGTGCGTTCATTCCCCCTCTCCCTGTCATCCCATCGGCATTAACTCTTCATCCCCCGGTCATCATGAGTTAACCGAAATGTAACAAAAAACCGTCAGGATCGGCCCACGCTCAGAGGGAAACTCCTTCATGTCTATAGTGAGGTTCGATTGACATGTACTTATCCAGACATCCGACCAGTTACCCGACACGATATCAGGAAATTGCCGCCAAACTTGAGCAAGAGCTTCGCCATCACTACCGCTGCGGCGACTATCTTCCCGCCGAGCAGCAGCTGGCAACCCGCTTTGAAGTTAACCGCCATACCCTGCGCCGGGCCATCGATCAGCTCGTCGAACGCGGCTGGGTCCAGCGCCGCCAGGGCGTCGGCGTGCTGGTTCTGATGCGCCCGATAGATTATCCACTCAATGCTCAGGCCCGCTTTAGCCAGAATCTTCTCGAACAGGGTAGCCATCCGACCAGCGAGAAGTTGCTGTCGGTATTACGCCCGGCCAGTAGCCACGTTGCTGAGGCGTTTGCCATTAATGAAGGCGATAACGTCATCCACCTGCGCACCCTGCGCCGCGTTAACGGCGTCGCGCTGTGCCTGATAGACCACTACTTTACCGACCTGCGACTGTGGCCGGTTCTGCAAACCTTTACCCACGGCTCTCTCCATGACCTGCTGCGCGACCGGCTTGATATCGAACTGACCCGCGTACGCACCAAAATCAGCGCCCGCCGCGCGCAGGCCAAAGAGAGCAACATTCTCGGCATTCCCAACATGGCGCCGCTGCTGTGCGTGCGCACCCTGAATCATCGCCAGGACGAGCAGAACGCGACGGAGTACTCCGTCAGCCTGACCCGCGCCGACATGATTGAATTCACCATGGAGCACTGAATGCACTTTGATACCGCCACCCGCCAGCGCTGGATGTCCGTGCTGGCCCACAGTGAACCACAAGAACTGGCGGCACGGATGCAGACCCTGCAGCTCGCGCCGCAGTATGAGCTGATTCGCGCCCCGGAAACCGGACTGGTTCAGCTGCAGGCGCGTATGGGCGGCATCGGCGACCGATTCTTTGCCGGAGACGCCACCTTAACCCGCGCCGCCATTCGCCTGGCCGACGGAACGCTCGGCTATAGCTGGATTTTGGGCCGCGACCGCCCGCACGCTGAACGCTGCGCGGCTATCGATGCCCTGATGCAGTCGCCACACCATTTTCACACCCTGATGGAAACCCTGATAACCCCGCTGGAAGAACAACGTAGCGCGCGCATTGAAGCCCGACGCGCCGAAGTCAACGCCAGCCGGGTCGACTTCTTTACTCTGGTTCGCGGAGATAACGCATGACACTACAACCCGCCTTTACCCTGGCTGTGCAAGATGCCCAGCACAGTTTCCGCCGCCTGCTGAAGGCGATGAGCGAGCCGGGAGTGATTGTCTCCCTGCAACAGCTTCAGCACGGCTGGCAGCCGCTGAACGTCGCCTCTACCAGCCTGTTGCTGACGCTGGTGGATCACGAGACGCCGGTCTGGCTGGCTCCGGTGCTGCATAACGATCTCGTCGGCCAGAATCTGCGCTTTCATACCGGTGCGCCGCTGGTTGAGCAGCCGCAGCAGGCGATCTTCGCCGTCGCCAGTGACACCATCAGCGCCGAGCAGTTGAACGTGCTTTCCGCCGGAACCGTCGTCGCCCCTGAAACCGGCGTCACGCTGGTGGTCCAGCTTGCCAGCCTGAGCGGCGGCCGGATGCTGCGGCTGACCGGCGCGGGGATCGCCGAAGAGCGGATGATCGCCCCGCAGCTGCCGGAATGCATTATTGAAGAATTGACCGAGCGCCCGCATCCGTTCCCGCTGGGCATCGATCTGATCCTCACCTGCGGTGAACGCCTGCTGGCTATCCCGCGCACTACCCATGTCGAGGTCTGCTAATGTACGTAGCCGTCAAAGGCGGCGAGAAGGCGATCGTCGCCGCTCACGCCCTACAGGAACAGAAACGCCGAGGCGATGGACGGCTTCCTGAAATCAGCGTTGACCAGATTAGCCAGCAGCTTAATCTGGCGGTGGACCGGGTAATGACCGAAGGCGGTATCGCCGACCGGGAACTGGCGGCGCTGGCGCTTAAGCAGGCCAGCGGTGATAGCGTTGAAGCGATTTTTCTGCTGCGCGCTTACCGTACCACGCTGCAAAGGCTGGCGGTCAGCGAGCCCGTCGACACCGCCGGTATGCGCCTTGAGCGCCGTATTTCGGCGGTCTATAAAGATATTCCCGGCGGCCAGCTGCTCGGCCCAACCTACGATTACAGCCACCGCCTGCTCGATTTTACCCTGCTGGCCAACGGCGAAACCCCGCCGCTGGCGACCGATAGCGCGCCGCAGGAAGCCGCGCCGCACGTTTTTAATCTGCTGGTTCAGCAAGAACTGGCGAAAGCCGAACGAGATACCGACGCGCAGCCCGACGATATCACCCGCCATCCGCCGGTCTATCCCTGCTCGCGCTCTTCGCGCCTGCAGCAGCTGGCGCGCGGCGACGAGGGTTACCTGCTGGCGCTGGCCTACTCCACCCAGCGCGGCTACGGGCGCAACCACCCGTTTGCCGGTGAAATTCGCAGCGGCTACGTCGCGGTGGAGATCGCTCCCGAAGAGCTGGGATTCACCGTCAATATCGGTGAACTGCTGATGACCGAATGCGAAATGGTTAACGGCTTTGTCGCCCCTGAGGATGAACCGCCGCACTTTACCCGCGGCTACGGCCTGACGTTCGGCATGAGCGAGCGTAAAGCGATGGCGATGGCGCTGGTGGACCGTGCGCTCCAGGCGCCGGAGTACGGCGAAGAGCTAGCGGGCCCCGCTCAGGACGAAGAGTTTGTGCTGGCCCATGCCGATAACGTCGAGGCGGCCGGTTTCGTTTCGCACCTTAAACTTCCCCACTATGTCGATTTCCAGGCCGAACTGGCGCTGCTTAAACGCCTGCAACGGGAGAATCAACGTGGCTAACGCATTGACCGGCTACAACTTTGCTTATCTTGACGAGCAAACCAAACGCATGATCCGCCGCGCCATCCTGAAAGCGGTGGCCATCCCCGGCTACCAGGTGCCCTTCGGCGGTCGCGAGATGCCGATGCCTTACGGCTGGGGTACCGGCGGTATCCAGCTTACCGCCAGCGTCATCGGCGAAAATGACGTGCTGAAGGTGATTGACCAGGGCGCCGACGACACCACCAACGCGGTGTCGATTCGCCAGTTTTTCCAACGCGTCACCGGCGTCGCGACCACCGAACGCACCGAAGACGCGACGCTGATCCAGACCCGCCACCGGATCCCGGAAACGCCGCTGACCGAAGATCAGATCCTGATCTTCCAGGTGCCGATCCCGGAGCCGCTGCGCTTTATTGAACCGCGAGAAACCGAAACCCGCACCATGCACGCGCTGGAGGAGTACGGCGTGATGCAGGTGAAGCTGTACGAAGATATCGCCCGCTTCGGCCATATCGCCACCACCTACGCCTATCCGGTGAAGGTCAACGGCCGCTACGTGATGGACCCGTCGCCGATTCCGAAATTCGATAACCCGAAGATGCATATGATGCCCGCACTTCAGCTGTTCGGCGCCGGACGCGAAAAACGCATCTACGCGGTACCGCCGTATACCCCGGTTGAGAGCCTCGATTTCGACGATCATCCGTTTACCGTTCAGGAATGGGATGAACCCTGCGCCATCTGCGGATCTCGCCATAGCTATCTTGATGAAGTGGTGCTCGACGACAGCGGCAAAAGGATGTTTGTTTGTTCAGATACCGATTATTGCCGCCAGCAGAGCGAGGAGCAGGAAAAATGAGTCATCCGTTACTGGCGGTCAATAATCTGACCCACCTCTACGCGCCAGGCAAAGGCTTCTGCGACGTGTCGTTTGAGCTGTGGCCGGGAGAAGTGCTGGGTATCGTCGGCGAGTCCGGCTCCGGGAAAACCACCCTGCTACAGGCGCTTTCCGCCCGCCTGACGCCGCAACAGGGCGACGTGCGCTATCAGAACCGTTCGCTGTACGCGATGAGCGAAGCGGATCGCCGCCGCCTGCTGCGCACCGAATGGGGCGTGGTACATCAGCATCCGATGGACGGCCTGCGCCGTCAGGTGTCGGCTGGGGGGAATATCGGCGAGCGCCTGATGGCCACCGGGGCCCGCCACTACGGCAATATTCGCGCGACCGCCGAAAGGTGGTTGCAGGAGGTGGAGATCCCGCCTTCGCGCATTGACGACCTGCCCACCACCTTTTCCGGCGGTATGCAGCAGCGTCTACAAATCGCCCGCAATCTGGTGACCCAGCCGAAGCTGGTGTTTATGGATGAACCCACCGGCGGGCTGGACGTGTCGGTGCAGGCGCGCCTGCTCGATCTGCTGCGCGGCCTGGTGGTGGAGCTGAACCTGGCGGTGGTGATTGTGACCCACGACCTCGGCGTTGCCCGCCTGCTGGCTAACCGTCTGCTGGTGATGAAGCAGGGTCAGGTAGTGGAAAGCGGCTTAACCGACCGGGTGCTCGACGATCCCCATCACCCCTACACCCAGCTGCTGGTGTCGTCGGTATTGCAGAACTGAGCGTATGTCCACTCCCTGGTGGCGCTTCGTGAGTTAATGCATCAGGTAGCCCGGATAAGGCGTTTACGCCGCGATCCGGGGAAATTCAGGCACGATGAGGCTAAAAATGAACGCCATCCGCGTTGAAAATATTCATAAAACCTTTGTTCTGCACCAGCAGCACGGCGCGCGTCTGCCGGTCCTCGCCAACGCCTCGCTGACCGTGAATGCCGGCGAATGCGTGGTGCTGCACGGCCACTCCGGCAGCGGCAAATCGACCCTGCTGCGCTCGCTGTACGCCAACTATCTCCCCGATAGCGGCCACATTCATATTCGCCACGGCGACGAATGGGTCGACCTGGTTACCGCAACGCCGCGCAAAGTGCTGGAAGTGCGCAAAACCACTATCGGCTGGGTTAGTCAGTTTCTACGGGTGATCCCGCGTATCTCCGCCCTCGACGTGGTGATGCAACCGCTGCTCGAACTGGGCGCCCCGCGCGAAGAGAGTGCCGCGAAAGCCGCCCGCCTGCTGACGCGCCTGAACGTCCCCGAACGCCTGTGGCACCTCGCCCCCTCAACCTTTTCCGGCGGTGAACAGCAGCGGGTTAACATCGCCCGCGGCTTCGCGGTCGACTACCCGATTTTGCTTCTCGACGAACCCACCGCCTCGCTGGACGCTAATAACAGCGCCGCGGTGGTGGCGTTGATTCTCGAAGCTAAAGCCCGCGGCGCGGCGATCGTCGGTATTTTCCACGACGAGGCCACACGCAACCAGGTCGCCGACCGTCTGCACCCGATGGGGATTTCAGCATGATTATTAATAACGTAAAGCTGGTCCTCGAAGACGAGGTGGTTAACGGTTCGCTGGAAGTCCAGGACGGCAGAATTTCGGCCTTTGCCGAAAGCCAGAGCCGACTGGCGGAGGCCATCGATGGAGAGGGTGGCTGGCTGCTGCCGGGGCTTATCGAGCTGCATACCGACAACCTGGACAAGTTTTTCACCCCGCGACCGAAAGTGGACTGGCCCGCCCACTCGGCGATGAGCAGCCACGACGCGCTGATGGTCGCCAGCGGCATCACCACCGTGCTGGATGCCGTGGCTATTGGCGATGTGCGCGACGGCGGCGATCGCCTGGAAAATCTCGAAAAAATGATCAACGCCGTGGAAGAGACGCAGAAGCGCGGCCTCAACCGCGCTGAGCATCGGCTGCATCTTCGCTGCGAACTGCCGCATCACACCACCCTGCCGCTGTTTGAGAAGCTGGTTGGCCGCGAGCCGGTGAGCATGGTCTCCCTGATGGATCACTCCCCTGGCCAGCGCCAGTATGCCGACCGCAGCAAATACCGCGACTATTATCAGGGCAAATATCACCTGACCAACGAAGAGATGGACAAATTCGAAGAGGAACAGATGGCGCTGGCGGCGGCCTGGTCTCAGCCTAACCGGCAGCGCATCGCCGCCATCTGTCGCGAGCGAAATATCGCGCTGGCCAGCCACGATGACGCCACCTGCGAACATGTGCTCGAATCGCGCCAGCTTGGCAGCGTCATCGCCGAATTTCCCACCACGATCGCCGCAGCCCAGGCGTCGCGCCAGCACGGGATGAACGTTCTGATGGGCGCGCCGAATATCGTACGCGGCGGCTCGCACTCGGGGAACGTCGCCGCCCACCATCTGGCGGCCAGCGGCCTGCTGGACATTCTCTCCTCCGACTATTATCCCGCCAGCCTGCTGGATGCCGCTTTTCGCATCGCCGACGACGAGGGCAACGCCTTTACCCTCGCGCAGGCCATTCGTCTGGTGAGCAAAAACCCGGCCCAGGCGCTGGGGCTGCACGACCGCGGGGAGATTGCCGAAGGTAAGCGGGCGGACCTGGTGCTGGCGCGCCGTCACGGCGAGCATATCCATATTGACCACGTCTGGCGGCAAGGCAAGAGGGTCTTCTGATGACAGGGAAACTGATTTGGCTGGTCGGTCCGTCCGGCTCCGGCAAAGACAGCCTGCTGGCGGCGCTGCGCCAGCGAGAACATCCCCAGCTGCTGGTGGCGCACCGCTACATTACCCGCCCGCACAACGCGGGCTGTGAAAACCATATCGCCCTCAGCGAGCATGAGTTTTTTACCCGCGCTGAGCAGCATCTGTTTGCCCTTAGCTGGCACGCTAACAATAATTACTATGGCATCGGTATCGAGATTGACCTGTGGCTGCACGCCGGGTTTAACGTGGTCGCTAACGGCTCCCGCGCCCACCTGGCGCAGGCGCAGACGCGCTATGCCGACGCCCTACTGCCCATCTGTTTGCAGGTCTCGCCGGAGGTGCTGCGCCAGCGCCTGGAGCAGCGCGGAAGGGAGAACGAGACGGAAATCGCCCAGCGGCTGGAGCGCGCGGCGCGCTATACGCCGAGCGCATGTTTGACCCTGAATAACGATGGCCGCCTGAGCCAGTCGGTGGATGCGCTGGTCTCGCTGATTCGCGTTCACGGCAACCGACACGAGCAGCAAATTGCCTGAGACGAGGAAAAATATGAGCCTGACGATCCGCTTGACCGGCACCGGCGGCGCGCAGCTGGTGCCGGTTTTCGGCTGCGCCTGCCGCGCCTGCCGCCGCGCCCGCGCCGACGACGCGCATCGCCGTCGCCCCTGTAGCGCGGCGGTGAAGTTCAACAACGCGGTGACGCTGCTCGATGCCGGGCTGCCGGATCTGCTGGAGCGGTGGCCCGCCGGCAGCTTTCAGCAGTTTCTGCTCACCCATTATCATATGGATCACGTGCAGGGCCTGTTCCCCCTGCGCTGGGGCGTAGGCGAAGCGATTGCGGTTTACGGCCCGCCCGATGAACAGGGCTGCGATGACCTGTTCAGGCATCCGGGCCTGCTTGATTTCAGCCATACCGTTGAGCCGTTCGTGATGTTTGAACTTCAGGGATTGCGCGTTACGCCGCTGCCGCTGAATCACTCAAAGCTCACTTTCGGCTACCTGCTGGAATCGGCCCATAGCCGGGTCGCCTGGCTGTCCGACACCGCCGCCCTGCCGGAAAAAACCCTCAAGTTCCTGCTTAACAACCGACCGCAGCTTATCATCATCGACTGCAGCCACGAGCCGCGCCCGCAGCCCCCACGCAATCACTGCGATCTCAACACCGTGCGAGCTATTAACGAGGTCATCGGCTGCCCGCGGGTGATCCTTACCCATATCAGCCACCAGTTCGATGCATGGATGATGGAAAATTCTCTGCCTGCGGGATTTGAAGCGGGATTTGACGGCATGGAGATTGTGCTGGATTAACCAAACTTCATCGTCTCTTCACTTAACCTCACTATCTTCCCTGCGGACTTAACTATCTGAAGGGAATCCTGTGACCACAACACGACGAGTTCTACATCATGCCGGCTGGTTTGCCGGCTTTGGGCCGTTTATACCGCTGCCGATACTTCTTTTTTTCCCTAAGGGAAGCTCGTTTTTCAGCATCTTCAGGCATCTTCCGGAGATCGTATCTCTTACCTGGATTGTGGGCTTTCTGCCCGCATTGTTAACCGGTATTTTTATGGCCGTTCTGTCTGGTAACGTTTATCGCCACTGGTTTTGGCGTTTATTAACAGGGGGAATCGCGGCCGTTGTGATAACGGCCATCTGCTGCGGCACAATCGGCGCCTTTATGCCGATGTTTTTCTATTTAATCCCGCTGTTACTTCTCTCGGCGCTGCTGTCCGGCATGATTATGGGGCTGATAATTCCCCGACTTCCGCCGCGGGTCGCGCCGCATCAATAATCATCATCCAGCCTGCGCTGGTCGCTTTCCAACTGACGGCGGTCCCGGTCCAGCTGGCGCTGACGCTCATCAAGTTCGCGGCGACGATCTTCCAGCTGTCGCCGTTGATCGTCATACTGCCGCTGGCGATCGGCGTTTTGCTGACGGCTGCCCTGATAGCGCCCATCATCATAATCCTCATCATCGGAACGGTTGCCGTTGGGTTGATAAGCGTCATTAATGGCCTGCTGAATATTGCCGATCGCATCGTCAATAATATCAGCGTGCGCCAGCTGGCTGGCGAAGGAAAGAGCGCAGAAAAGCAAAGTAGTAGAGTAACGTTTCATAAAGCCAGTCTCATCAGGGGGCTGGCTCTACGTTAATCAAGGGCTATCGCGGCGAGTAGCGGAGGAATCTCAAATCCGCTGCTGTTCAATCGCGCCGATGGCGTCCACCCGCCCCTGATGGCGTCCGCCCTCGAATTCGGCGCTCAGCCAGGCATCAACGATCATTTTCGCCAGTTCAAGGCCGATCACCCTGGCGCCAAAGGCCAGAACGTTGGTGTCATTATGCTGGCGTGATAGCTGAGCCGAGTAGGGCTCGCTGCAAACCACCGCGCGAATCCCGGGGTACTTATTGGCGGCAATGGAGATGCCGACGCCGGTGCCGCAGATCAGAATCCCGCCGTCAACTTCGCCGGCGGCAACCGCCTGCGCGACGGCGCTGGCATAGCGCGGATAATCGGTGCGTTCCGTTGACCATGCGCCTTTATCCACCACCTCCATTCCGCGCTGACGCAGATGCAACACAATATCGTCTTTCAGGATAAACCCAACATGATCGCAGCCAATTGCAATCCTTTTCATACCTAGCCTCGCCTGTTAGTCACTTTACGAAAATGCTTTATGTTGTGATTTAAACGGCATTTATCGGCCAAATAAGCGTCAAAAACACCGCAACCAGGGCCTGTTCTACACGCTGTAATTTCACAAATCAAGCGTCATCGTTCTTTCCCCTCAAATTACCACCCCATTAAAACCAACAGGAAAAACAACATAATTCATTGATAATTAAAAAATAATAAATAATTCAACGAAAAACCAACCTCCCTTAAACTTCACAATGGACAATACTTTATAAAAATATAAAATTTGTGAAGTTGATAGTATCTTTTCTGTTTTGCCTGTGGTGATATAGTGACGTCTTCATTTTATGGACAATGAGAAAGCGATGAATCAGTCAGAATCCAGTTCGCTCCCCAACGGTATCGGCCTTGCCCCCTGGCTTCGCATGAAGCAGGAAGGGATGACCGAAAATGAAAGCCGCATCGTCGAATGGTTGCTTACCCCCGGCAATCTGAGCGATGCGCCGGCCATTAAGGACGTCGCAGAGGCGCTGTCGGTGTCAGAGGCCATGATCGTTAAGGTCTCTAAACTGCTCGGTTTTAGCGGTTTTCGTAATCTGCGCAGCGCGCTGGAAGCCTATTTTTCGCAGTCTGAGCAGGTCCTGCCGACTGAGCTCTCTTTTGATGAAGCGCCGCAGGATGTGGTGAATAAGGTGTTCAACATCACCCTGCGCACCATTATGGAAGGCCAGTCGATCGTGAACGTCGACGAAATTCATCGCGCGGCGCGCTTTTTCGCCCAGGCCAACCAGCGCGACCTGTACGGCGCGGGCGGTTCAAACGCCATCTGCGCGGACGTGCAGCATAAGTTTTTACGCATCGGCGTGCGCTGCCAGGCCTACCCGGACGCGCATATCATGATGATGTCCGCCTCGCTGCTGAAGGAAGGCGATGTGGTACTGGTGGTCTCGCACTCCGGGCGCACCAGCGATATCAAATCAGCGGTGGAGCTGGCGAAAAAGAATGGCGCAAAAATTATTTGTATCACCCATAGCTATCATTCACCGATTGCCAAATTAGCTGATTTTATTATTTGTTCGCCAGCACCAGAGACGCCTTTATTAGGCCGTAACGCCTCAGCGCGTATATTACAACTCACATTATTAGATGCGTTTTTTGTTTCCGTTGCCCAGCTGAATATTGAACAAGCGAATTTAAATATGCGAAAAACCGGCGCGATTGTTAATTTCTTTTCACCCGGCGCGCTTAAATAAAAAAACCGATCCCACGTTGGTGGGATCAATATAACTGTATCCTACACTGAGAATACTGCCATGAATAAATATCTGAAACTTTTCAGCGGCACGCTCATGGGCGTAATGTTATCCACCAGCGCCTTTGCCGCCGCCGATTATGCTGTGGTTTTAAAAACTTTATCCAATCCGTTTTGGGTGGATATGAAAAAAGGGATTGAAGACGAAGCCAAAACGCTGGGCGTGAGCGTCGATATTTTTGCTTCTCCTTCTGAAGGGGATTTTCAGTCGCAGCTGCAGCTGTTTGAAGACCTGAGCAACAAAAACTACAAAGGTATCGCCTTTGCGCCGCTCTCCTCGGTAAACCTGGTGATGCCGGTGGCCAAAGCCTGGAAAAAAGGCATCTATCTGGTCAACCTCGATGAAAAAATCGATATGGATAACCTGAAGAAAGCCGGCGGCAACGTTGAAGGTTTTGTCACCACCGATAACGTGGCTGTCGGGGCAAAAGGCGCGGAGTTTATTATCGACAAGCTGGGCGCGGAAGGCGGCGAAGTGGCGATTATCGAAGGTAAAGCCGGTAACGCCTCCGGTGAAGCTCGCCGCAATGGCGCCACCGAGGCCTTCAAAAAAGCGAGCCAGATCAAGCTAGTGGCCAGCCAGCCCGCCGACTGGGACCGTATTAAAGCGCTGGACGTCGCCACGAACGTGCTGCAGCGTAACCCGAACGTTAAAGCGATTTACTGCGCCAACGACACCATGGCGATGGGCGTCGCCCAGGCCGTCGCCAACGCCGGCAAAACCGGCAAGGTGCTGGTGGTCGGTACCGACGGTATTCCGGAAGCGCGCAAAATGGTCGAAGCCGGACAGATGACCGCCACTATCGCGCAGAACCCGGCAGATATTGGCGCGACGGGCCTGAAGCTGATGGTCGATGCCGAGAAGAGCGGCAAGGTGATCCCGCTGGATAAAGCCCCTCAGTTTACGCTGGTGGATTCCATTCTGGTGACGAAATAGGTCTGCCCCCCTCTTCCTTTGGGAGAGGGGCATTCATGCAGAGGTAATGAAGGAAATTTTCTATGCTCACGCCATATATTTCAATGGCGGGGATCGGCAAATCCTTTGGCCCGGTTCACGCATTAAAATCGGTTGATTTAACTATTTACCCGCACGAAATACATGCGTTATTAGGGGAAAATGGTGCCGGTAAATCAACGCTGATGAAAGTATTGTCGGGAATCCATGAACCGACCAAAGGCACCATTACCATTAATAACGTGAACTACGACAAGCTGGACCATAAATTAGCGGCCCAGCTCGGCATCGGCATTATTTATCAGGAGCTCAGCGTCATTGATGAATTAACGGTGCTGGAGAATTTATATATTGGCCGCCATCTGACGAAAAAAGTCTGCGGCGTCAACGTGATCGACTGGAAAGAAATGCGCGTGCGGGCGGCGATGATGCTGCTGCGCGTCGGGCTGAAGATCGACTTAGACGAAAAGGTGGCCAATCTCTCCATCAGCCACAAGCAGATGCTGGAAATCGCCAAAACGCTGATGCTCGACGCCAAAGTGCTGATCATGGATGAACCGACCTCCTCGCTGACCAATAAAGAGGTGGACTATCTGTTCCTGATCATGAACCAGCTGCGTAAAGAGGGCACCGCCATTGTCTATATCTCGCACAAGCTAGCGGAAATACGCCGCATCTGCGACCGCTATACGGTGATGAAAGACGGCAGCAGCGTCTGCAGCGGAATGGTCAGCGAAGTGAATAACGACGACATCGTACGCCTGATGGTCGGCCGCGAGCTGCAAAACCGCTTTAACGCCATGAAAGAGAGCACCGGCAATATCGTCCGCGAGACGGTATTCGAAGTGAAAAACGTCACCAGCCATGACAAGAAAAAGGTACGCGATATCTCGTTCAGCGTGAATCGCGGCGAAATTCTCGGCTTCGCCGGGCTGGTCGGCTCCGGGCGCACGGAGCTCATGGACTGCCTGTTTGGGGTTGATAAGCGTAGCGGCGGTGAAATTTATCTCAACGGCAAAGCGATCTCCCCCCGCTCGCCGCTGGACGCCTTAAAAAAAGGGATGGGCTACATCACCGAAAGCCGCCGGGAAAACGGCTTTTTCCCCAATTTTTCCATCGCTCAGAACATGGCGGTCAGCCAGAGCCTGAAGCGTGGCGGCTACAAAGGGGCTATGGGGCTGTTCCGCGAAGGCGACGAACGCAAAACGGCGGAAGAGCAGCGCAAACTGCTGGCGCTGAAGTGCCATTCGGTCGATCAGAACATCACCGAGCTTTCCGGCGGCAACCAGCAGAAGGTGCTGATTTCCAAATGGCTGTGCTGCAGCCCCGAAGTGATCATTTTTGACGAGCCGACGCGCGGTATCGACGTCGGTGCGAAAGCCGAAATTTATAAAGTGATGCGCCAGCTGGCCGATGACGGAAAAGTCATCCTGATGGTGTCATCCGAACTACCTGAAATTATCGCCGTCTGCGACCGCATTGCCGTGTTCTGCGAAGGGCGACTGACGCAAATCCTGACCAATCGCGACGACTTGAGCGAAGAGGAGATTATGGCATGGGCACTACCACAAGAGTGAAAGGCGATATGGACGAGAAAAAACCGTTTAACTTCGCGCTGTTCTGGGATAAATACGGCACCTTTTTTATCCTCGCCATTATTGTCGCCATCTTCGGCACCCTATCGTCAGAGTACTTCCTGACGACCAACAACATTACACAGATCTTCGTCCAAAGTTCGGTCACCGTCCTGATCGGCATGGGCGAATTCTTCGCGATCCTCGTCGCCGGGATCGATCTGTCGGTAGGGGCGATCCTCGCGCTCTCCGGGATGGTCACCGCTAAGTTAATGCTGGCGGGCGTCGATCCGTTCCTCGCGGCGCTGATTGGCGGCGTGCTGGTCGGCGGCGCGCTGGGCGCCATCAACGGCTGTCTGGTCAACTGGACCGGCCTGCACCCGTTCATTATTACCCTCGGCACCAACGCTATCTTTCGCGGTATCACCCTGGTGATTTCCGATGCCAACTCGGTATACGGCTTCTCGTTTGATTTCGTTAACTTCTTCGCCGCCACGCCGCTGGGTATACCGGTTCCGGTGATTTTCTCGCTGATTGTGGCGGTGATCCTCTGGTTCCTGACCACCCGCATGCGCGTGGGCCGCAACATCTACGCGCTGGGCGGCAACAAGAACTCCGCTTTCTACTCCGGTATCGACGTCAAATTCCACATGCTGCTGGTGTTCATTATTTCCGGCGTTTGCGCCGGGCTGGCGGGCGTGGTCTCCACCGCGCGTCTCGGCGCGGCGGAACCGCTGGCGGGGATGGGCTTTGAAACCTACGCCATCGCCAGCGCCATCATCGGCGGCACCAGCTTCTTCGGCGGTAAAGGACGCATCTTCTCGGTGGTCATCGGCGGCCTGATTATCGGCACCATCAATAACGGACTGAACATTCTGCAAGTACAAACCTACTACCAGCTGGTGGTAATGGGCGGGTTAATCATCGCGGCTGTCGCCCTCGACCGTCTTATCAGTAAGTAAGGAATTTATAATGAAAATTGCTCCCTCTTTAATGTGTATGGATCTGCTGAAATTCAAAGAACAGATCGAGTTTATCGACCAGCACGCAGACTATTTCCACATCGACATTATGGACGGTCATTTTGTACCGAACCTGACCCTGTCGCCGTTTTTCGTCGGCCAGGTGAAAAAGCTGGCCAGCAAGCCGCTGGACTGCCACCTGATGGTCACCCGCCCGCAGGACTACATTAGCCAACTGGCGCAGGCAGGGGCGGATTTTATCACCCTGCATCCGGAAACGATTAACGGCCAGGCCTTCCGCCTGATCGAAGAGATCCGCCGCCACGGCATGAAGGTCGGGCTGATCCTCAACCCGGAAACCCCGGTCGAAGCCATGAAGTACTACATTCATAAAGCCGACAAAATCACGGTGATGACCGTCGATCCGGGCTTCGCCGGGCAGCCGTTTATCCCGGAGATGCTGGAAAAAATCGCCGAACTGAAAGCCTGGCGCGAGCGCGAGGGGCTGAGCTACGAGATCGAAATCGACGGTTCCTGCAATAAAGCCACCTATCAAAAGCTGATGGCGGCGGGCGCGGACGTGTTTATCGTCGGCACCTCAGGCCTCTTTAACCATGCTGATAAGATTGAAGACGCGTGGCAGATCATGGCAGAGCAGATCCTGGCGGCGAAACACGAGGTACTGCCTCATGCAAAAACAGCGTAACGTCGTCGCGGGCGTGGATATGGGCGCGACCCATATCCGCCTTTGCCTGCAAACCGCGCAGGGCGAAGCGCTGCACTGCGAAAAGCGGCGCACCGCTGATGTAATTAGCGCCGACGGCCTGGTCAATGGCATTAAAAACCTGTTGCAGCAGCAGCTGACCCTGCACGACGCCCATTGCTGCGGGCTGGTGATGGGGTTCCCGGCGCTGGTGGCAAAAGACAAGCGGACGATTATCTCCACGCCTAATCTGCCTCTCGCCGCCGACGACCTCTATAATCTGGCCGACCGGCTGGAAGCGGCGCTATGCTGCCCGGTGGAGTTTTCCCGCGATGTGAATCTGCAGCTCTCTTTTGATGTGCAGGAGAATGGCCTGCAGGAGCAGGAGGTACTAGCGGCCTATCTCGGCACCGGCATGGGCTTCGCGGTCTGGCTCAACGGCGGGCCGTGGACCGGCGCGCACGGCGTGGCGGGCGAGCTGGGGCATATTCCGCAGGGCGATGACGCCCTCACCTGCGCCTGCGGCAACCCCGCCTGTCTGGAAACCGTTTGCTCCGGCATTGCGCTCAAGCGCTGGTATGAACAGCAACCTCGAGCGTACGAACTGGGCGAGCTGTTCGTCCACGCTGCGCGGGAGCCGTTTGTCCAGACGTTGCTAAACCACGCCGCTCGCGCCATCGCCACCAGCATCAACCTGTTCGATCCCGATGCGGTGATCCTCGGCGGCGGAGTGATGGATATGCCCGCCTTCCCGCGCGACGCCTTAATCGCGATGGTCAAAACCTACGTTCGCCGTCCGCTGCCGTATCAGGCCGTACGCTTTATCGCCGCCTCCTCTTCAGCGTTTAACGGCGCCCAGGGCGCGGCGGCGCTGGCGAGAAGCCGGTATTTAAACTAGCCCAGCAATACCTGTAAGCGCGCTGCCCCGCGATCTTCTCCGGGGGCGGTGCTGCGCGCCTGTCCCGGCTGCCCGACCCGCGTCACATCCTCTCGCGTCGACACGTCAAAACTGACGATAGGCTGTTTTTCGTCAGCATTTCGCCCAAAAAAACAACGTATCATCAGTCAATACCCACAATGAAAACATGGCATAGAAGATGCATAGTGACGGCGCGATAGCGCGTATGCGCCAATTGATTAACTGGAGCAAGACCGATGAAAAAAGTCGTCACGGTTTGCCCGTATTGCGCATCAGGTTGCAAAATCAACCTGGTGGTCGATAACGGCAAAATCGTTCGGGCGGAGGCGGCACAGGGGAAAACCAACCAGGGAACCCTGTGTCTGAAAGGCTATTATGGCTGGGACTTCATTAACGATACCCAGATCCTTACCCCGCGCCTGAAAACCCCGATGATCCGTCGCCAGCGCGGCGGCAAGCTGGAATCCGTCTCCTGGGATGAGGCGCTCGATTACGTCGCCACTCGCCTTAGCGCCATTAAAGAGAAGTATGGCCCGGACGCGATTCAGACTACCGGTTCGTCCCGCGGGACGGGTAACGAAACCAACTATGTGATGCAAAAATTCGCGCGCGCCGTTATTGGTACCAATAACGTCGACTGCTGCGCTCGCGTCTGACACGGCCCATCGGTTGCAGGTCTGCACCAATCGGTCGGTAACGGCGCTATGAGTAATGCCATCACCGAGATCGACAACACCGATCTCGTGTTTATCTTCGGGTATAACCCGGCAGATTCACACCCTATTGTGGCGAATCACGTGATTAACGCCAAACGCAATGGGGCGAAAATCATCGTCTGCGATCCGCGTAAAATCGAAACCGCGCGCATCGCCGATATGCACATTGCGCTGAAAAACGGCTCGAACATCGCGCTGCTCAACGCCATCGGGCATGTCATTATCGAAGAGGATCTTTACGATAAATCCTTCGTCGCCAGCCGTTCCGAGGGCTTCGAAGAGTATCGCAAAATCGTCGAAGGCTATACGCCGGAGTCGGTGGAAGCGATTACCGGCGTCAGCGCCCAGGAAATCCGCGCCTGCGCCCGGATGTACGCCAGCGCGAAATCCGCCGCTATCCTGTGGGGCATGGGCGTGACCCAGTTCTACCAGGGCGTGGAGACCGTACGTTCGTTGACCAGCCTGGCGATCCTCACCGGCAACCTCGGCAAGCCGAGCGTCGGCGTCAACCCGGTGCGCGGCCAGAACAACGTTCAGGGCGCCTGTGATATGGGCGCGCTGCCGGATACCTATCCGGGCTATCAGTACGTTAAGTTCCCGGAAAACCGCGAGAAGTTCGCCAAAGCCTGGGGCGTCGACAGCCTGCCGGCGCACACCGGCTACCGCATCAGCGAGCTGCCGCACCGCGCGGCGCATGGCGAAGTACGGGCTGCGTACATCATGGGGGAAGATCCGCTGCAGACCGATGCCGAGCTGTCCGCCGTACGTAAGGCTTTCGACGATCTGGAACTGGTTATCGTCCAGGATATTTTCATGACCAAAACCGCCTCAGCGGCCGACGTTATCCTGCCTTCCACTTCATGGGGCGAGCACGAAGGCGTTTATACCGCAGCGGACCGCGGCTTCCAGCGCTTCTTTAAAGCGGTAGAGCCGAAGTGGGACCTGAAAACCGACTGGCAGATCATCAGCGAAATCGCCACCCGGATGGGTTATAAGATGCACTACAACAACACCCAGGAAATCTGGGACGAGTTGCGTCATCTGTGCCCGGATTTCTATGGCGCCACCTACGAGAAAATGGGCGAGCTGGGCTACGTCATGTGGCCGTGCCGCGATGAGTCCGACGCTGACCAGGGGACCTCTTATCTGTTTAAAGAGAAGTTCGATACCCCGAACGGTCTGGCGCAGTTCTTCACCTGCGACTGGGTCGCGCCGATTGACAAGCTTACCGACGAGTATCCGATGGTGCTGTCGACGGTGCGTGAAGTCGGCCACTACTCGTGCCGTTCGATGACCGGCAACTGTGCGGCGCTGGCCGCGTTAGCAGATGAACCGGGCTATGCGCAGATCAATACCGCCGATGCCGAACGTCTGGGCATTGAGGATGAGGCGCTGGTGTGGGTGAATTCGCGTAAAGGCCGCATCATCACCCGCGCGCAGGTTAGCGACCGTCCGAACAAAGGGGCGGTCTATATGACCTACCAGTGGTGGATTGGCGCCTGTAACGAGCTGGTTTCCGAGAACCTGAGCCCGATAACCAAAACGCCGGAGTACAAGTACTGCGCCGTCAACGTTGAGCCGATTGCCGACCAACGGGCCGCCGAGCAGTACGTGATTGACGAGTACAACAAGCTGAAAACCCGCCTGCGCGAAAGCGCAATGGGCTAATCAGGCCGCCTCCCCGGAGGCGGTGCTTCACACCTGTCCGGGCTACATAATCCGTAGCCCGGGTAAGGCGTTTACGCCGCAACCCAGGAAACAGATCGCTCGATTATTCGGGTAAAGCATGAGTCTCCCCCACTCGTTCCCGTCGTTTTCTTCTCCTTCACCTGCCTTTATACTGCTCACTATGTCCTCTACCGATAATAAAAAATGAAATACCTCTCTTTACTGCTGGTGATAGCAAGCGTCGCCGCAGGTGCCATGGAACCCGGCAGCCAGTACAAAGCGCAGGCCGAAGCGGGCGACCCGCGCGCTCAGTATTACCTGGCGGATACCTACGTTAGCTTCGGCGATTTTCCGCAGGCCGAATACTGGGCGCAAAAAGCCGCGGACAACGGCGACGGCGATGCTCTGGCGCTGCTGGCCCAGCTCAAAATCCGCAACCCGCAGCAGGCCGACTATCTCCAGGCGAAAGCGCTGGCTGAAAAATCGGTGAAAACCGGCAGCAGGGCGGGAGAAATTGTCCTCGCCCGGGTGCTGGTGAATCAGCAGGCCGGTACGCCGAACTATTCGCACGCCATCTCCCTGTTACAGCATGCCGCACAGGATCCGGAGAGCGACTCCGCCGTCGACGCCCAGATGCTGCTGGGGCTCATCTACGCCAGCGGCGTTCATCCGCCGGAGGATGACGTAAAAGCGACGCAGTATTTCAAAGAGAGCTCCGCCCTCTCCCGCACCGGCTACGCCGAGTACTGGGCCGGGATGCTTTTCCAGCAGGGAGAAAAAGGCTTTATCGAACCAAACAAGCAAAAAGCGCTGCACTGGCTCAACGTGAGCTGTCAGGAGGGGTTTGATACCGGCTGTGAAGAGTTCGACAGGATCAGTAAAAGATAAGAAAAAGCCCGGAGCGATGTCACCGGGCTTTCTGTTTTATTGCGCCGTTTTATCAAATTTACCCAGCACTTCACGCTCGTACGCCAGCGCTTTTTTGCGGTCAAATTTGTGTTCCCACTTGGCGATAACCAGCACCGCCAGCGCGTTACCCACCACGTTCAGCGCGGTACGCGCCATATCGAGGATACGGTCAACGCCGGCGATAAAGGCCAGACCTTCCAGCGGAATACCCACGCTGCCCAGCGTCGCCAGCAGCACCACGAAGGAGACGCCCGGCACGCCGGCAATCCCTTTCGACGTCACCATCAGCGTCAGCACGAGGGTAATTTCCTGCCAGATGGAAAGGTCGATACCGTACAACTGGGCAATAAAGATCGCCGCAATGCTCTGATACAGCGTTGAGCCATCGAGGTTAAACGAGTAGCCGGTAGGCACCACGAAGCTGGTGATCGACGCCGGCGCGCCATAGGCTTCCATCTTCTCAATAATACGCGGCAGCACGCTCTCGGAGCTGGCGGTAGAGTAAGCCAGAATCAGCTCATCCTTCAGAATGCGAATCAGAGTCCAGATGCTCAGCCCGCAAACCCGCGCCACGATGCCTAATACCACCAGCGCGAAGAACAGGATCGCGAAGTAAACCAGAATCACCAGCTTCGCCAGCGGCCACAGCGAGGCGAAGCCGAAGGTCGCCACGGTCACCGAGATCAGCGCGAACACGCCAACCGGAGCATAACGCATCACCATATGCGTCACTTTGAACATGGTTTCAGAGATAGAGCGGAACACCGTAACCAGCGGTTCGCGGTGGGTAGCGGGCAGCGAGGAGAGGCCGAGACCAAACAGCACCGAGAAGAAGATAATCGGCAGCATGTCGCCTTTCGCCATCGAGGCCACGATATTGGTCGGCACCAGCGAGAGGATGGTGCCCATCAGGCCATGCGCGTGGCTCTGCACTTCCGCCGTGGTGTTTTGATACTTCGAAATATCCACCGCCGCCAGCTGCGACATATCGATTCCGCTCCCCGGCTGGAAGACGTTCGCCAGGGTAATCCCCAGCACGATAGCCACCGTGGTGATCACTTCAAAATAGATAATGGTTTTCGCGCCGATACGGCCCAACTGCTTCGCGTCGCCCACGCCCGCAATACCGACCACCAGGGTCGAAATAACGATCGGTACGACGATCATTTTAATCAGATGGATAAAGATATCGCCCGCCGGGGTCAGCAGATTCGAGATCAGCCAATCACGGCTTTCGGCGTGGTAATGCAGGTAACTGCCCAGAAGTATGCCCAGCACCAGCGCCAGCAAAATTTGCCAGGCCAGGCTGACTTTTGTTTTTTTCTTCACTACAGACTTCCTCGATGAAAGGCACCATTCCAGGAGGTAATGGCGCCCACTGAAAGGGGTATGAATTGTGTTGCGTTGCTTTATAGGGTTATTTAACGCGCAATATCAGTATCATTTGCACGGCATGCTGCGCAAGTCTTTAAGAACAGCGGTTTACTCTGATTTTATGCATAAACCCGCTGATATTCCCACCTTATATTGCATAAGTATTTGTTATAAAAAATATTTAATATATTCAATTTCTATTAATCCATTTCTGAAATTATTTCACATAAAAGTTTCATTTGATTGCTTTTCATTCAATTTATTTATTGCGTGATCTGCCCCCCAAATAGCAAACAAAGCCACCAAAGCCCCTACTATTAACGTTTATTTGACATATATTTAACAACCTACAGGAGAAAAAAAGCCATGAGCCAAATACATAAACACCCTATTCCCGCTACTATTGCGGAACGTTGCCTGATTAACCCGGAACAGTACCAGGCGCAGTATCAACAGTCCGTCACCGACCCTGATGCCTTCTGGGGCGAACAGGGCAAAATCCTTGACTGGATGAAACCCTACACGCGCGTGAAAAATACCTCATTCGCGCCAGGCAATATTTCGATTAAATGGTACGAAGACGGCACGCTGAACCTCGCCGCTAACTGCCTCGATCGCCATCTGGCGGAGCGCGGCGACCAGACGGCCATCATCTGGGAGGGCGATGACGCCAGCCAGAGCAAAAACATCACTTATCGCGAGCTACACCGCGATGTCTGCCGCTTCGCCAACGTCCTGCTCGATCTCGGCATCAAAAAGGGCGATGTGGTCGCTATCTATATGCCGATGGTGCCGGAAGCGGCGGTGGCCATGCTGGCCTGTGCCCGCATCGGCGCTATCCATTCGGTGATTTTCGGTGGCTTCTCGCCGGAAGCGGTCGCCGGACGAATCATCGATTCAAACTCCCGTCTGGTGATCACCGCTGATGAAGGATTGCGCGCCGGTCGCGCGATCCCCCTTAAGAAGAACGTCGATGACGCGTTGAAGAATCCGAACGTCAAAAGTATCGAAAACGTGGTGGTGCTCAAGCGTACCGGCGGCAAAATCGACTGGCAGGAGGGGCGCGACCAGTGGTGGAGCGATCTGATTGAGAAAGCCAGCGTGGAACACCAGCCTGAAGAGATGAACGCCGAAGATCCGCTGTTCATCCTTTATACCTCCGGTTCCACCGGTAAGCCAAAAGGTGTGCTGCACACCACCGGCGGCTACCTGGTCTATGCGGCTTCGACCTTTAAATACGTGTTCGACTACCATCCGGGCGACATCTACTGGTGCACCGCCGACGTCGGCTGGGTCACCGGCCACAGCTACCTGCTGTACGGCCCGCTGGCCTGCGGCGCAACGACGCTGATGTTCGAAGGCGTACCGAACTGGCCGACCCCGGCGCGCATGTGCCAGGTGGTGGATAAGCATCAGGTCAACATTCTCTATACCGCTCCTACGGCGATCCGCGCGCTGATGGCGGAAGGCGATAAGGCCATCGAAGGCACCGACCGCTCTTCCCTGCGCATACTCGGCTCCGTCGGCGAACCGATTAACCCGGAAGCCTGGGAGTGGTACTGGAAGAAAATCGGCAACGAGAAGTGCCCTGTGATGGACACCTGGTGGCAGACCGAAACTGGCGGCTTTATGATCACCCCGCTGCCCGGCGCCATCGAGCTGAAGGCCGGCTCCGCCACGCGTCCCTTCTTCGGTGTCCAGCCGGTACTGGTCGATAACGAAGGCACACCGCTGGAAGGCGCGACCGAGGGCAACCTGGCGATCGCCGACTCCTGGCCGGGCCAGGCGCGCACGCTGTTTGGCGACCACGAACGCTTCGAACAGACCTACTTCTCCACCTTTAAAAATATGTACTTCAGCGGCGACGGTGCGCGCCGTGACGAAGATGGCTACTACTGGATCACCGGCCGCGTCGATGACGTGCTGAACGTTTCCGGCCACCGTCTGGGGACCGCTGAAATTGAATCGGCGCTGGTGTCGCATCCGAAAATCGCCGAAGCGGCGGTGGTCGGCATTCCGCATAATATTAAGGGCCAGGCCATCTACGCCTACGTGACCCTCAACCATGGCGAGGAACCAACGCCGGAGCTCTACGCCGAGGTACGCAACTGGGTTCGTAAAGAGATTGGTCCGCTGGCGACGCCGGACGTGCTGCACTGGACCGATTCCTTGCCGAAAACCCGTTCGGGCAAAATCATGCGCCGTATTCTGCGCAAAATTGCCGCGGGCGATACCAGTAACCTCGGCGATACCTCAACGCTTGCCGATCCGGGCGTGGTGGAGAAACTGCTCGAAGAGAAGCAGGCCATCACGATGCCATCGTAAACCAACCGATCCCCTACACCCTCTCCTCTTCGGGGGAGAGGATATAAATACATACTCCCGAAGGATTTCAGGTAGCAGGAAAGCGGTAAACAGGCGGATTCCCGACAGTTAACTGCCGGGCGGATGAGTGTTGCCGACGACCGGCGCGTGAATGACAAAAGGGAACCTCTGGAGACGCTACGATGAACGATCAGATTTGTCAGCGGATAGAAAATAGTGCGCATTTTAAGGAACTTGTTGCAGCCCGGCAAAGGTTTGCCGCCATCCTGTCACTGATTATGCTGGTGATTTATGTGGGCTTTATTCTGCTTATCGCCTTCGCCCCCGGCTGGCTGGGCACGCCGCTGCATGCGGGCACCAGCGTCACCCGGGGTATTCCGATTGGTATCGGCGTGATCGTTATCTCTTTCGTATTAACCGGAATATACGTCTGGCGGGCAAATGGTGAATTTGATCGGCTGACGAAGAGCATTCTCAGCGAGGTTAAAGCATCATGAAGAAAGTCCTGACGGCGCTCGCCGCCACGCTCCCTTTTACCGCCAATGCCGCGGATGCTATTACCGGCGCGGTACAGCGCCAGCCGACTAACTGGCAGGCGATTATCATGTTCCTGATATTCGTCGCCCTGACGCTCTATATCACCTGGTGGGCGTCAAAACGCGTACGTTCGCGCAGCGATTACTACACCGCGGGCGGCAATATCACCGGTTTCCAGAACGGGCTGGCGATTGCCGGCGACTTTATGTCTGCGGCCTCGTTCCTCGGCATTTCCGCGCTGGTTTACACCTCCGGCTACGATGGGTTGATCTACTCGCTCGGCTTCCTCGTCGGCTGGCCGATTATTTTATTCCTGATCGCCGAACGCCTGCGTAACCTCGGGCGCTATACGTTTGCCGACGTGGCGTCCTATCGTCTTAAACAGGGGCCGATTCGCACCCTCTCCGCCTGCGGTTCGCTAGTGGTAGTGGCGCTCTATCTGATCGCCCAGATGGTCGGCGCAGGTAAGCTTATCCAACTGCTGTTTGGCCTCAACTACCACATTGCGGTCGTCCTGGTCGGCGTGCTGATGGTGCTTTACGTCCTCTTCGGCGGCATGCTCGCCACTACCTGGGTGCAGATTATCAAAGCGGTCCTGCTGCTGTTCGGCGCCAGCTTTATGGCCTTTATGGTGATGAAGCACGTCGGCTTCAGCTTCAATAATCTGTTCACCGAAGCGATGGCGGTCCACCCGAAAGGCGCGGCGATTATGAGCCCAGGCGGGCTGGTGAAAGACCCGATATCAGCGCTATCGCTCGGTCTCGGGCTGATGTTCGGTACTGCGGGCCTGCCGCATATTCTGATGCGTTTCTTCACCGTGAGCGACGCCAAAGAAGCGCGTAAGAGCGTGTTTTACGCCACCGGCTTTATGGGCTACTTCTATATTCTGACCTTTATCATCGGTTTCGGCGCCATCATGCTGGTGGGGGCGAATCCGGCGTTCAAAGATGCGGCCGGGCAGCTTATCGGCGGCAACAACATGGCAGCGGTGCATCTGGCGGACGCGGTCGGCGGCAATCTGTTCCTCGGCTTTATCTCGGCCGTCGCCTTCGCTACCATTCTGGCGGTGGTGGCCGGTTTGACGCTGGCGGGCGCTTCGGCGGTCTCTCACGACCTGTACGCGAACGTGTTCCGTAAAGGCGCGACCGAACGTCAGGAACTGAAGGTGTCGAAGATTACCGTGCTGATCCTTGGCGTAGTGGCGATTCTACTTGGCATCCTGTTCGAGAATCAGAACATCGCCTTTATGGTCGGTCTCGCATTCTCCATCGCCGCCAGCTGTAACTTCCCGATTATCCTGCTGTCGATGTACTGGTCGAAGCTGACCACCCGCGGGGCGATGATTGGCGGCTGGCTGGGTCTGCTGACCGCGGTGATTCTGATGATCCTCGGCCCGACTATCTGGGTACAGATCCTCGGCCACGAAAAGGCGGTATTCCCATATGAATATCCGGCGCTGTTCTCTATCGCCATTGCCTTTGTCGGTATCTGGTTCTTCTCCGCCACCGATAGCTCAGAAGAAGGATTGCGCGAGCGCGAGCGGTTCCGCGCCCAGTTTATCCGTTCGCAGACCGGTATCGGTATTGAGAAGGGTCAGGCGCATTAATTATCATTCGTACCCCGGCCTGGCGACCGGGGTATATTTTATTGATAAATAAAGGTTATCGTGCCACTTGCATTTGCATTTCCTGGTGTTACTTTCGATCCGGTTTTGTAATAGTTCGTCGTAAACGTCAACGCATTGGATGCCGCCGCCCCGCCGGGGTTATCGGGATCGGTGAATATCAGATAGCTGGCATCCGCACCGGGATTAGTTACCGTTGTTCTGTTGTAAGGATAGACCCGGTAGTTGGTATTCAGGGATAACGGAGCGCCGTCAATATTCAATTGGACGCCAACGCCGGTCGCCACGTTGTTACCAGGGGTGAGCGCTATCACGCTATTGTCCGGGCTATCGCCATCTGTTTCAGTCGCGTTAATACGCATCGTTACTCTTGTACCGGGTTCACAGGACAAGATAAGCGTTTGCTCAGCAAAACCAGCCTTGTTCGAGAGATTAAAGACGTTTGTGCTGATTGAGCCCATGGGGAAATTGAGGGCGGTCGAACCTACCGTGCACCCCATCGGGGTTAGCTGAATTTTTGTCGAACCCGTCACGTGCAGCTGCGAAAGAACCATCGTTCCGTCAAGGTCGAGAATCGAAACCCTGGAAATCGGATCGGCTAGCGTCAGCGTGCTATTACTGGCGATAGTCCCTCCCGTAGCGACAAGCTGCACCTGGTACGTCGGCGCATAATGTGTGCTCGCCTTGTCATCGCCATAGCCGTTTGGTTTTCCCAGATACAGGTCCGCATCACCGATATAGTGAACATTGTAGTCAGCATTAAAATCATCTTTATCACCAGCATACTCACCTGTGATGTTTAACCAGACTTTAACTCTGATACCGACGCCCTGTACTGAAGTTGAGTAGATATTATCGCCAACTAACGTGCCCGCATTCTCCGAATTCCATACAAACTGTGCATATAACCACCCGCGACAATCTGTAACAGATGTATCTGGATGAGTGAGCTGCCCGGAATCATACAGAATGGTGCCCGCCGAATAGCTTCCGGCATTAACCAGTATCTGCGGGGGTAAATTGGTCAACGCGATATCACCCAAATTTGCGCCAGATTGACATGCCCAGCTGTAAGCCGGTAACAAACAGGTCAGCAATAATAAAATAAACGTCTTCATTCCTCTTCCTCGCGTGAATAGTTCACCTATAGGCCACATTAAAAGTGACCGTATAAGCGACACTTCCCCTCGTAGCTCGTCCATTCGGCGTATACATTCTGGCGTTCATATTAAAAACATGCTCAGAACCCTCAATGAAAGCATAGGTATAGCTGTCATTTGGCCCCAGGACCTTTTGATCCCCCGCGCTTAACAGCTGAAGCCCGACGTCCTTAGCGCCATAAATGTTCTCACTCTCATAAATATCGGTATAGGTACTGCTAAATGAGGTACCGCTAAACGTTAGCGTTACGGAAGCCGTTCCAAGAGAGCAATTATCAAAGGCAATGGCAACGATCTTCGCAGCGCTACTCGCACCTGGTTTTCCGCTCAGACTTTGATAGGACACTGTTCCCAGATCGATAGTACTGGAGGGCTTTATCGACACCTCGCATACGGGCTCTTCAATCTTACCGGTGACATTGAAATTAACAGTACTATTCGCATCATAGGCCCCGGCAGGTCTTGCGAAAATAGATACAAACCCAATGCTAATAATGAATAACAAGCGCGATTTCATTAATGACCGGCAATTATTTCCTTCCATCATTTCCATCCTGGGTTTATGAATTAAAGCCATTATCCTGTTATTCATCATTGGCAATCCGCTGCATAAAAAACGATATCATCCACTGACTGATTAGAGGACAAATCATAATTGAGATAACACTGGCTATTTTTCGTATCACCCCATTTCACAAATAGCCGGCCTTTTTTGGGTAACCCGGTCAAGTAGGCTTGCCCGGCATCGCCCACAATTGAACTACGGCGCTCTTTATCATTCAGATTTTCATCATCTAGCGTCACCACAGCGCCAAAAGGCACCGCTTTGTTTTTGTAGCTTATGGTGATCATGGCCTTATAGCCGATCCAGGTATCGTATTTGACTTTAACAACCGCATTACGCGTCGGTACTACTGTTTTGACAATATTATCAATTTCCGCACCAGAGACCTGCTGCTCATCAAGAGAGAGATTGTTTTCATGGTAAGGTCGTACAAAAGGCACAACGGCGTATCCGAAAGCATCGGTCGTAATATTCGTCTGCCCGCGCACTGCCACATCGCTAACGCCAGGCGCTTCGACCAGCGCCACGCTCTCACCCAGATAGCGAGAAAGGGTTACCCCGCCGGAATGGGCAACCATCCCACCGCGCAACGAGTAGTTGTAGTGCGAGCTATAGCTGTCATATCCGTATCCGGCGGCGACTTCGCCTCGTGAACCCTGATAGTTCAGATTGACATTTCCCGAGGTGCCTTTGTCGCTGGCGTTGTAGCCTTCCTGCACGTTCCAGCTCAGGGAACGGTCCGCAAAAGCAGAACCGCTCAGCCCCAGATTATGGGTCGTGTCGCCCGTCCGGCTGCTGTTCAGGTTGTAGTTAGCCGATATATCCGCGCCAAAAGGCATGCTCACTGTAAGCGAAATCATATTATCACTGGTCGGAGAGCTTTCGCTGTTCTGGCTTGCGCTCTGCACATTTCGGCTATAGGAGTAGTTAATGAAATAGGAAACGCGGCCCAGAGTATTGCTATAGCTCACCCCCAGCGACTCCATACGTGAATTATCCCAATAAGATTCACTGACCAGCGAGAGGGAGAGAGAACCGAACCCGGAGAAAATCTGGGAAGCCGAAGCATCAAAACGATCTTTAGTCCGCCCCGTTGATGAACAGCACCCGCTATGAGCATTCGCCCTATCAATGAAATTCTGCAGAGAATAATAGCCATGGGTCGAATAACGATATCCGGCAACGGAGAAGTTGGTACCCGTCTGCGGAATATCTTTACTAAAGCGCACGCGATAAGATTGCCCTTCGCTGGATGACGTTCGATCCGCTGCGGAATTGTCTTTGATATCCGCCCAGGACTGAGATGCATCCAGAGAGAGCGCGCCGATAGTGCCGAGGTTAAGTCCGGCGCCCAGCAAAAAATTACTGTATTTGTCTTCAAGCTGCTGAAAACCGCCATATAGCGTGACGTTGCTCGATGCCCCCCAGGCAAGGTTATATTGCAGGAAGTTGTATTCCTTTCCACCGGAGCTCCCCGAGCGGGTTTTACCGCCGCTAAGAGCGTAATCTACCTGGCCCTCGCGCTGCAAAATCGCCAGCGAAGCGAAAGGCACCACAAAGCTCTGTTCACTGCCATCGGACTCTTTCACCGTCACATACAGATCGCCCGCGCTGCCGGTTGGATAAAGATCGTTTATCTCAAACGCGCCGGGAGAGACCGTGGTTTTATAGATGCTGTATCCATTCTGATAAACCGTCACATCGGCGGTCGAGCGGGCGATGCCTTTAATGACCGGCGCAAAGCCATTCATACTGTCCGGCAGCATCTCTTTATCTGAATTCAGCTGTAGCCCGGTGAAGCTAATGCTGTCGAACACGCTTGATGAAGTATAGGTTTGACCTACGATCAGCTGGCCTTTCAGGGCGTGGATGTCTCGCGCAATATAGCTGTAGACCGAGTCCCACTGGTTGCCGTTATCATCATGGTTAAGAGTGCTGTAATTACGTAAGCGCCACGGCCCGATGTTTAAGCCTGGCTGCAGGCTAACAAACTGGCTCGACGTCGCTTCCCCGCCGTGCCGCGGGTCGGTTTTTTGCCCGGAGAGATTATAGTTAAGCAGCCCCGCGGTAATGCCCTGCTGCCATCGGTTTTCAGGAACATATCCCCGCGGGTGATGCATCACCGCGACCTGAGGCACGTTAAAATCAACGCGCTGTTGCGAAAGTAATACCGTGGTTCCCCATCCGGGGATCGCGGATAGCCTGGCGCAGCTGGAGCCCGCGACCGCGAGCTCGGGGTAATTTTCCGTTTTAATTGACCACTCTTTCAGATGCGCGACGCTGATACAAGGTGAAGAATCGTCATGATTTTCATCCTGTTGCTTGAAACTGACCGATTCGGAAGTGACAAATTCGTTGTTAATATAAACATCAAGATTATATTCGCCTGGAGGTACGGTTTCCTGGGAGATATAGCTTAAGTCGACCGACGTTGTACCGGTTTCATTGACCTCCAGCAGGTGAGGATTGAAATACTCACCGGCGAGAGTAGATAGCGGAACTGTGGCAAAGCAGGAAATAATGGCAACATAGCCACTCTTCAACAGGAATGTAAAATTCTGTCCAACGTTATTGAATGATGGCGGTGTATTTTGGTCCCGGCATTCCATAATCATTGATCACGCTCCATGTGATTTTCTTTTTCCCTGGTGAAGATGTATTTGCAAGCGGTATTTTTATTGTTGAGAACGGAGCTACAAACCATGCTTCAGGGACTGACTTACCATTAACTGTTATTTCTGAAAAATTCATATATAGCGGCGAGGCGTTTTTTACTTTAATTTCTCGACCTTCAGTAGACCACTGCAGCTTTTCGGCAAAATTTTCCGGAATGGCATTTTTTAATGCCGCCGGGCGAAAAATAAGTTTAATCCGCGAGTTAATGGCAAACTGCACCATATTTTTGTCCGGGGCGCTATCCATAGCGGGAATGCCTTTAATATTTAGCCAAAACATTGACTCTCGCTCCTCGGGCAGCGGTTTACCTGAGCGAAGAATGCGCACAAACCCTTTTTCTCCCGCCTTCAGGCGAAATAGCGGAGGGGTTGTAATAAAGGAATCTTTTGCCGGTGATGCTTCATCCACAACAGCGATCCACGACTGGACAATATTTGTAACGTTATCCTTATTTTGCACAGATACCGTCGCCGCCTTTTGCGTACCGTCGAATATCACTCGCGTCCCGCCAACCACCACACTGGCCTGCGCGACGGATATGCAGGAAAAAAAACACATCAAATAAGCTAATTTATTCATGGTAGAGTCCAGTGAGGGAAAGCTCAAGGCTTTCCCTATATCTATTTATATAATGCTTAATTAATAATAGGTGACATTATAAGTTACTGTTGTCTGCACCGGCCCTTTTGTTGGATCAGCGGCACCCGACTTAGCCATTTTAACGATAAACGGAATGGTAGCCTCGCCAGAAGAAATATCGACATCTGAACCTTCAGTATTGTTCTTCTGTACGACCCCGGCATTATCAAAAATAGCTATTGCGACATTAGCGGCTGGAGACACTGGAGCCTGGTTTTTAAAATAATCGCTATTAAATGTATCTGCTTCACCACCAAAAGTAATTCTGGCTTTTGTCAGAGCCCCCTCTTCACCGGTAGGGCAATTGCTCAAAGTGAAAGAGAAGTTCTTGGCCGCGCTATAGGTATTATCTTTTAAATCTGCTACCGAAACAGTGCCCATTTCAATGGAGTTGGCGCCATTGTTGATATTGGCTGTACAAGTGGTATCTGAGACCGTACCGGTAAAAGTAATTGTATTCGCTGCTTGAGCCATGGTCACCAGAGAGCAGACAGCAGATAAGGTTAATATTTTGGCAAGTGTTTTGGCTTTTAATTTCATTGGTATTCCCCTGTATATTAAGATTAACAATCAATCCATCAATTGTTTTATGGCATTTATTAGAGATTGAAATTAAATATCAACTTAAGATTTAAGCTGACTTGCAGCATGGGGAGTGAGTTGCCTGTATTTAATAATATCAGATCATAAATACAAGAGCTTTAATTCCACATGAATCCATTCAATAATAAAAGCTCACGTAACTAAGGTAACTAAAATCGAGATTATTCTCAACCACAGTTTATGAATTATCTTAATTAAGAAGTCACATTATATAAAACATTAAAGCATACACATGAAAAATATTTAAATGAAATCATAGCATTAAAAACAAAACATATTCACACTATCTATTACTTCACATATTTATATTGATATTAAAAATTAAAAACACTAAAATCAGAAATAATTACTTACAATTAAGCACAAATAAATAAGGACATTCTCTAATAAATTCGTCGCATTGCCCTTTCAATTCTGATAATTAACGCCTACTCATATATATAAAATGACTAATTATATGAATATTAAGAGGAGTTAGATATATACTTCCGCACTAATAAAAAAACGCATTGTGTAAAAAGCAATATTTAGAACATCACCCAACGCACCAGCGGCGCGGCCAGCACCATCACCACCCCGGATAGCATCATTACCAGGCTGGCGACCACGCCCTCCTGCGGGCCAAGCTCGTA
Organism: Klebsiella sp. BDA134-6; assembly: GCF_015601345.1. Classification (NCBI taxonomy): domain Bacteria; kingdom Pseudomonadati; phylum Pseudomonadota; class Gammaproteobacteria; order Enterobacterales; family Enterobacteriaceae; genus Klebsiella; species Klebsiella sp. BDA134-6. Next base: position 400,259 of record NZ_CP064784.1, on the reverse strand, counting down.
GGATCGTGCGGTACCGGCGCCGTGCGATGCGGCGCCAAACCCGGCCCCCTTTGCCATTCCTTCGCGAATAGAAAGGCGCAGAAACAGTACATCACCTACCGCCATACCGAATACCCCGGTCACCACCACAAACAGGGCGACTAAGTCTGGCTGACCGCCCAGCGGTTTGGCTGCCGCCAGCGCAAAGGGCGTGGTCACCGAGCGTACCGCCAGGCTGCGCTGGATCTCATCAGGTAAAGTCAGTAATCGCGCCAGCCACACCGAGCTGGTCACTGCGACAACCGACGCGGTAGTGACGCCGGCAGTCAGCGACATCCAGTGGCGCTTAATGATCGCCAGGTTGTCATACACCGGCACGGCAAAAGCGATCGTCGCCGGACCCAGCAGCCACAGTAGCCAGTGGGTCTCCCCCATGTAGCGTTGATAGGAGATATGGCCAACCACCAGAATCATGACCAACAGAATCGGGGTAAATACCAGCGGCATCAGCGGAAGTTTATGGAAGCGACGGTAAAGCCGCTTGTTGGCAAAATAGAGTCCCAGCGTGACCAGAAGGCACAGAACGCTTAGCTGAAAATCACTCATGTTTCATCCTGCTGACTTCATAGTGATACACTTTATCAACCACCCACGCCGTTGCGCCCAGTACCATGGTGGTACTCAGGCCAATGACCAGAAAGATGCGCCAGCCATCGACCATTAGCAGCTGCGCGTAGTTGACGACCGCCACCACCGCCGGCACGAAAAATAGCAGCATCTCTGCCAGCAGCCAGCGGGCGCCGGCCCGTACCCAGTTTAGGGGGATAATGCGGCAAACAATCAGCGCCAGCAGCATCAGCATGCCGACCAGATTCGCCGGAAGCGGCAGGTGCAGCCAGTTGACTAAATATTCAGAGCAGACGAACAGTCCGGCGTAAATCAGTACCTGAACCGGTACCTGAAGACGTTGCATGACGAAGGGCGTCACTCGTGCTGGCGCGAAGGCCATGAGCGGTATTCCTGAAAAAGAAGACAGGCGTGCAGTATAGAGAGCCGCCCGGCCTGGCAGAAATGAATTAAAATCATCGCAGGTATAGTCTCAGGGAATAATCATGGATATCCGAACGCTGCGTTATTTTGTCGAAGTGGTTCGCCAACAAAGCTTTACCCGCGCGGCGGAGAAACTGTTCGTCACGCAGCCCACCATCAGCAAAATGCTTAAAAATCTGGAAGATGAGCTGAACTGTACGCTGCTGATCCGCGACGGGCGCAAGCTGCTGCTGACCGATACCGGACGCGTGGTTTTCGAGCGCGGGCAGGCCATTCTTGGCGAATTTCATCAACTGGAGTCGGAGCTGAGCGATATTAATCATCTGCACAAAGGCGTACTGCGCCTCGGGATCCCGCCGATGGTCGGCATGCTGATGGCCGAGCCGATTAGCCGCTTCCGCCAGCGCTATGCGGGCATTGAGCTGAAAATCGCCGAGTTTGGCGGGTTGACCGTGCAGCAGGCGGTTAGCAACGGCGAACTGGATCTGGCCATGACGGCGCTTCCCGTTGATGAGGCCAGCGGCCTGACGACGCTATCTCTGTTCAGCCATCCGCTCTGCGTACTGACGCCGAGAACGGCGCAGTGGGAGAGCATCGCGTCATTATCGCCGCAGGCGCTCGCAGCGTATCCGCTGGTAATTTACAACGAGGATTTCGCCCTCAGCCAGCAGCTGATGCGGCTTTTTGCTCAGCATGAGGTTAAGCCGCGCATCGCCGTACGCAGCGGACAGTGGGATTTTCTGGCCGCCATGGTGCAGGCAGGAATTGGCGTCGCGATTTTGCCGGAACCGATTTGCCAGCGTCTCGACCCACAGAGCTTTTGCTGGATCCCCTTGCAGAGCGACCTGCGCTGGGAGCTGGGGATGATTTGGCGGGAAGGGGTGTATATGTCGCACAGCGCGCGCGCGTGGCTGGCGTGCAGTAAGGCGTTCTGGCTGAAGTAAGTCCCCGGGTCGCGGCGTAAACGCCTGACCCGGGGAACAACCGCGTTACTGGTCTTCGATAAGCAGCGCTTCCAGCAGGTCGAGGTCATGCAGCAGCTTCTGCAGCGTCTCGTTACTAATCTGCCGGGTGGCGCGCAGGTGGTACAGCTCACCGCGTTCTGAGCGCAGCGCCGCCAGACGGAACCGCCGTTCGAGGCTCTCTTCCAGCATTGAGGTCTCAACATCGTTGCGCCCATCGACGCGACGACGCAGGTTACCGATGACCCGCGAACTGACCTCGGTCAGCAGCTGATTATCGATATTCTCTTTGGTATCCGCAGCCAGGCGCTCCTCCATTTTCTGAATCGCGACAATCGCCACATCCGCGGTTGCCGCCCGCGCCAGACGCTCCTCTTTGCGCTGCTGGACATGATCGCTCGACTCGATATGCCGCAGCAGAATCGGCAGCACAATCACGCCGACGAACAGCGAGAACAGAATCACCCCTGCGGCCAGGAACACCAGCTCATAGCGCGCCGGGAAGACGTTGCCGTCCGGCAGCAGTAGAGGAATCGACAGTACGCCGGCAAGGGTAATCGCCCCGCGGACACCAGCGACGGAGGAGATCAGCAGCTCGCGCGTGGTCCAGGAGCCAAATTCCATCGGTTTCTTTTTCAGGAAACGCTGGCTGAGTTTGCGCATCGTCCACAGCCAGCCAAAACGCACCAGCATCAGGGCGGCATAAATCAGGATGATATCGGTAAACAGCATCCAGGTTTCGACGTTGGGATCCGCTTCCGCGGCCACCAGAGAAGTGGAGAGAATATCCGGTAGCTGCAGGCCCAACAGCAGGAAGACCATGCCGTTAAACACAAACTCCAGCATCGCCCAGGTGCTGTTGGCGCGCAGGCGCATCGCCAGCGGCGCGCTGCGCATCACCCCGGAACGCGTGATAGTCATCCCCGCCGCGACCGCCGCCAGGATCCCGGAAAAGCCGATATGCTCGGCGATCAGGTAAGAAGCGAATGGCAGCAGGAACAGCAGCACAATTTGCGTTGCCGGTTCATCGCCGCCCCAGCGGCTGAGGAAGCGCATCGAGCGCCCGTACAGCCAGCTGACCACGAAGCCCGCGAGAATACCGCCGACCGCCACCTTGAAAAACTCCACCGTCGCGCCGCCTACGGTAAAGACCATGGTGCCCATCGCCACCGCAACGGCAAACTTCAGGGAGACCAGGCCGGAGGCATCGTTCATCAGCGCCTCGCCCTGCAAAATCCCCATAATTTTTTTCGGGATGCGCCCTTCGCCAACAATCCCGGATAGCGCCACGGCATCCGTTGGCGACAGGACCGCCGCCAGAGCAAAAGCCGGAATCAGTGGAATACCCGGAACGATCCAGTAGATGAGGTAGCCAATACCAACCACCGTCACCACCACCAGCGCTAGCGCCAGACCAAAAATTTCTCGCCCATGCTCAATGAATTCGCGGGTCGGCGTCTTCCAGCCGTCGGCAAAAAGCAGCGGCGGAATGAACAGAACCAGAAAGAGTTCAGGGTCGAATTCAACGTGCAGTCCGAAAGTAGGCCAGGCCAACAGCGCGCCGATGCCGATTTGGATTAAGGGGAGTGGAACCTGAAAGGGCAGTACGCGTGTAACCACCCCGGAGAGAGAGACCACGAGGGTCATGATGAGTATGGTAAAAAATATTTCCATGTGTTCCCTGTTTGCTGCGTTTCTTTTTTTACATCTGAGGCGTCATGTCTCGGCATAATACGCTACTCAGATTAACGCAAAAGGAAACAGGATGTGGCTTAAAAATTAAGCGGGCGGCCAAAGCCGCCCGTTGTTAGCAGAAAAAGTTAAATCGCCCAACCGCCGGCATAGAAGATAACCAGCGCCGCGGCGATGATCACCGTACCCAGGTTAAGCTTACGCCATTCACCAGACACCAGACGTCCAATCACCAGTGTCGCAAAGCCGATCATGATACCGGTCACGATGTTGCAGGTCAGCACGATAAAGACCGCGGTAATCAGGCCCGCCATCGCGTCGACGAAGTCGTTGAAATCGATTTTCGCCACGTTGCTCAGCATCAGCAGGCCGACGTACATCAGCGCCGGAGCGGTGGCATATGCCGGAACCAGATAGGAGAGCGGCGAGAGGAACAGGATCAGCAGGAACAGCACGCCGACGGTCACTGCCGTCAGGCCGGTTTTACCACCCGCCGCCGTACCGGCAGCCGATTCGATATACACCGCCGCCGGCGCCGCGCCCACCAGGCCGGAGAAAACGCTGCTCAGGGAGTCGGTGGTCAGCGCTTTGCCGCCGTTAATAATCTGCCCGTCTTTATCCAGCAGGTTCGCCTGACCGGCCACCGCGCGGATGGTACCGGTGGCGTCAAACACCGCGGTCATCACCAGCGCAAGCACGCTTGGCAACACGACCGGATTCAGCGCCCCCACGATATCCAGACTACCGATCAGCGAGTTGCCTTTATCGTCGCTCAGCGACGGCATGGCGAAAATCCCGGAGAAGTGGACGTTAGGATCGAAAATCAGGCCGATAATCGAGACGCCGATAATCGTCAGCAGGATACCGCCCGGCACTTTCAGTTTTTCAAGGCCGATAATCACCGCCAGCCCGACCAGCGACATAATCACCGGGAAGCTGTCAAAATGCCCCAGCGCCACCGGCAGACCATCCAGCGGGTTTTTGATCACCAGGCCTACGCCATTGGCGGCAATCAGCAGCAGGAACAGGCCGATACCAATCCCGGTGCCGTGCGCCACGCCCTGCGGCAGGTTACGCAGGATCCAGCTACGAATACCGGTTGCGGAAATCACCGTAAACAACACGCCCATAAGAAAGACCGCGCCCAGCGCGACCGGAATGCTGATCTGCTGACCCAGCACCAGGCTGAAGGCGGTAAACGCGGTCAGCGAGATGGCGCAGCCAATCGCCAGCGGCAGGTTCGCCCACAGGCCCATCACCAGAGAGCCGACGCCGGCAACCAGGCAGGTGGAGACAAATACCGCTGCCGGCGGGAAACCCGCTTTACCGAGCATACCTGGCACCACGATGACGGAATAGACCATCGCCAGAAAGGTGGTAAGACCGGCAACGATTTCCTGACGCACGGTGCTGCCGCGAGCAGAAATTTTAAACCAGGCGTCTAATGAACCGCCGTTACGCGCAGAAGGCGTAGACATAGAAAACTTCCCCTGAGAATTTTTATCGTTCATCTGGATGCGTGGTGGACCATCCACTGCCAGTTAAACGCGATCTCCTTGTGCTACATCGCAGCGCCAGGGGCTGTGAAAAGCAAACGTTTAACTCCGCGCATCCAATACGGTGTGAAGAATGACTTTGCTCCCCCCTGTCAGCAGAGGAAATGATGAGCAAAATAAAAAGGCAAACGATTATCCAGCCTTTAGACGGGCCTTTTCAACTGAAGTTTGTCGTATTTCGCTAAATTTCGCTTATGACGTTCAGGAAATAACCAGCCGATGCGCAAACGTTATCGTCCATGCGCAATCCGGTAACATTTTTGTATTGCGCTGATAGCAATTTTCGCCGGTCATCGGCTTTAGTAATAGTTTACTCGCCGGGTAAGGTAAATGGTCCCCCGCGCGCAATCGCCTTCTGCCAGGCCGGACGCTGCTCTACGCGCTGAACCCACTGCGTCAGATGCGGTAAATCATCCACGCCGCCGCGCGCCAGCAGCGCCATCGCCGGAAAGCTCATCTGAATATCGGCCATACTTAAATCCGCGCCGGCAAACCAGCGCTGGCGGGAAAGATGCGCCTCAATAAAACGGGCATGGGTTTCCACCTGGCGGTTAAGCCACGCCTTTTGCACCCCTTTGCCCAACGCATTGCCCAGCGTGCGCATGCCAAACGGCACTGGGGGTTTACCCAGGCTGGCAAATACCAGCTTCATCAGCAGCAGGGGCATTAGCGAACCCTCGGCGTAGTGCAGCCAAAAACGATATTGCAGCTTATCTTCCACCGACTCAGGCTTTAAGCGCCGGGCGCTATCATAGGTTTCCTGTAAATACTCCAGAATGGCGCCGGATTCCGCCAAAATATGGCCGTTATCCTCTACAACTGGTGATTTGCCCAGCGGATGAACGCTTTTTAATTCCGCCGGGGCGAGCATATTCTTTCCCCGCTGATAAGAGACAACCTGATAAGGCAGCTGCAGCTCTTCCAGCGCCCATAATACGCGCTGCGATCGTGACTGATTGAGATGATGTACCGTTAACATGGGCCTCTCCCGCTGTTTGTTCAAATTAACTATAGGAACAGGCGGCGAATGACGGGAATTTTTCGGCAAACGGAAGAGGCAAATTCAGAGAAAAGAGCCACACTTAAAGTGTCGGCGCAAACCGGAACCTCCATCAAAGATTGCGCAATACTGAGGTGAGCCGACGTCGGGGGAAACCCTCCTGCGTACCAGCGGGATAGTGCGAAAGACCAAGACCGGAAAACAACTAAAGCGCCCTGTTGTGGCGCTTTAGTTTTTTTAGTCATCTTCCAGCAATCGCGCGCCGGTCCCCTCTTCACCCAGCTTATCGCCGGGGTTACGTAACGGGCAATCGCGGCGCGACAGACAGCCGCAGCCAATGCAACCATCGAGCTGATCGCGCAGCGCGGTCAGGGTATGGATGCGTCGGTCTAGCTCTTCCCGCCACTGGGACGACAGCATCTTCCACTCTTTGGCGCTGAGGTTATGCCCTTCCGGCAGCACGCCGAACGCGTCGCCGATGGTTGCCAGCGGAATACCAATACGTTGCGCAATCTTAATGATCGCCACCGCGCGCAGGACGTCGCGCCGGTAGCGCCGCTGATTACCCGCGTTGCGCTGGCTGTGGATCAGCCCTTTGCTTTCATAAAAGTGCAGCGCGGAGACGGCCACGCCGGTTCGTTTTGCCACTTCGCCGGGCGTCAGCAGCATTTTGATGCGGGGTGATTTCTTTTCCATAAAGCGCTTTACCTCAAGTTAACTTGAGGAATTATACTCGCCCGCAGACAAAACGACGAATCGAGAATTGAGAGAGGCCGCTTTATGTCCCATCAGGATATTATCCAAACGCTTATTGAATGGATTGATGAACATATCGATCAACCACTTAACATTGATATAGTCGCCAGAAAATCGGGATACTCGAAATGGTATCTGCAGCGGATGTTCCGCGCCGTGATGCATCAAACGCTGGGAGATTACATTCGCCAGCGCCGCCTGCTGCTCGCCGCGGAAGCGCTAAGAACCACCCAGCGTCCTATTTTTGATATCGCGATGGATCTCGGCTACGTGTCGCAGCAGACTTTCTCGCGGGTGTTCCGCCGCGAATTTGACCGTACGCCTACCTCCTATCGCCATCAAATTTCGGCCTGATAAGGCTGCTGATAAGGGCAGAGGCTGATGCGGTCATTCGCCAGCCACTGCATGAACTCCTGCGGTGGCATCGCTTTCGCAAAGTGCCATCCCTGGCAGTATTGCACGCCGCGCTTTTGGAGCCATGCGACCTGCCCTGCCGTTTCGACGCCTTCAGCCACGATTTTTAAGCGCAGGCTGTTCGCCATCTGGATAATATGCTCAGCAATCATGTGGCTGGTGCTGTTGCTCGTCAGCATGTCGACAAAAGATTTATCAATCTTGAGGACATCGACGTTGAGCGCATGGAGGTTGTTCAGGTTGGAGTACCCGGTACCGAAATCATCAATGGCGATTTCATATCCCGCCTCGCGGAACGCCTGAATCACCGGCGTCGTTTTCGCCACGTCGATAAACCCGCGTTCGGTCACTTCAATTTTAATTTGTTCCGCCTTGACCGCGTAGCGGCGGAGCTTCTCGTTGATGTTCTCAATCAGGCGAGCGGAATGGAAATCGGAAGCGGAAAGGTTAATCGCTACGTACAGATGCGGCTGCCGTGCCAGAAACTCGCCAAGATCGGCAAAAACCTCTTCTATCACATAATCGGTGACCTGCGCGATCATCCCTTCGTTTTCCGCCAGTGGAATAAACTCCGCCGGGCTCATCACCGGGCCATCAAAGCCCGGCCAGCGCAATAATGCTTCGGTGCCGACGCAGCGGTTATTTTTAATATCGATAACCGGCTGATAGTGCAGGCACAGCTGGCGCCGACTCAACGCCCGCTGCAGCATCTTGCGCGGAGAGTGGTACTGCTGCCGGGTGCGCGACCACACCAGTAAAAGCAATACGCTGCAAATCAGCCCCAGCGGTAACGTCAACGTGACCTGGTTATAAAAATTCTGAAAATAGCTGACGCGCGAGGTCGACATAATAACGGCTATCGGGCGAACGCTGGAATGAGCGATGGTATAAACGCGACCATCCTGATGAAATAAAGCCTCTTCAGCACGAATCAGACGATGCAGCTCAGCGGGATCGGCATTCTTGCTGACGGAAAAAAACTGCCGGGTTTTAGTGTCGAAAACGCCCCAGGCGAGGTTGCGGTCGCTGGTTATCAACGCGCTATATGAAAGCGGATTCACCACCACCACATAGTTACCGCGCTGCATATAGTTCATCGCGTAGTCTGGGTAGAAAGGCGTTTCGCGGTAGTAGTAAATCGCGATATCCGGCTTTTTGGTATAGGTTGCGGCCGGAATCCGCCACCCCGTCGGGCGGCGTACCGAGGTGGAGCAGAAAAAATGGGTGCCGTTGGCGTAGATTAAATCGTCGATATAGAGCAGACCGCGAACAATCCCGAGCAGATATTGCTGATGTTGCGGTGAACATATCTCTCCCTGATACAAACGGGCTTTATCCCGCGCTTCGTCGGCCTCATGAATCACCAACTCCGTTTTTTGCAACGCCAGCCGAGAAAACAACCGCAGCTGATCGCCGGTTTCCGCTTTGGCGCGTATCTGCGCAAACCACAACGCCAGCAGCACCGGTAGCAGAATGACTAACACGATGCCAAATATTCTCAACGCCTTACGTGGCGCGCTATGATTCATTTCCGCTTCTTATCCATGCGATACGCCTTAATCAAGGTGAGCTGCCCCGACGACTCTGCTTACTGTGATATGAATTAGGGCATCTCAGCAACACATGCTTTGACGTAAAAACCTCATGACGATGAATTATGAATAATACTGGCTTATAGAAGTCTGGAGAAACATTCTCAACAGAATGAGATTAGCTCCACTATGTTATTCGGTTTATCCGTATAATTAGCCGGAATAAGTAATAAAATCCGTAGAACATAAACCTATATAAAAAAGAAAAGTCGCCGGGAATCCCTTATAATCGGCCTTCACGCTGAAAGAACAATCCTCCCCCTCGCCATTAACCACATCATTAGAATGGTTATAAGGCGCAATAAAAGACCTTTTTTAGGCTGGTCAATAAAAGAACAAGTGTGATATAGTTCACATTAGTTAATGAAACAAAAACGTTGTTTCATTACATTCTTGTTTGCCTGAAGATGACCAGAAGACCGTACCATCGTCAGTCTCACCCGGTTGTCAAAGGCTGCCAAATTTCGTTGAGGATAGGTTGATGGCTTCCATTACTACCAGTGTCGTACTTTTGCGCTGGCCGCTCGTGAGCGCAGTGCTGATGTTTCTGGCCAGCTCGTTAAACATTCAGCTACGTAAAAGCGATTATGCCGGTTTAGCGGTGATTTGTAGCTGTATGGGCCTGGCTGCGGCCTGCTGGTTCGCCACCGGTCTGTTAGGTATCACGCTGCTGGACGTGGCGAAAATCTGGGGTAATATCAAGGACGTGATGATTGAAGTCATGAGTCAGACCCCGCCGGAATGGCCGATGATGATGACCTGATGTCCGCCCGCCCTGGCCGGGCGCCGGTGCACCTGACCGGGCAGTCACTCCCTGGCCTGGACAGGTGCGCAGCAATTTCCCCCTCTGCGACAGCATAAATATATCACCGGCATAAACCGCAGCCATGGCAACATAGCCGCCAGGTTTTAGCGCATCCGCTGACCGACGTCGCGCCGTCCGGAAGCCTGCTCTGGCGCTCCGCGAGAAAAATCGTTCGGGCAGCGCTTTATCGCGCAGTGCGCCTGGTAAGCACAGGACGCCGCCGCCGTGGCGGTAGACTGGTAGGGACAGGAGGGCCGCTCACGTAATTTATCCCATTGCGTCTCGTCGTATCGCGTAACGTTATAAACCCTTATCGCGTGATACTGCTCGTTAATTAACACGCCAGACGAATAGAGCTTCATCGACTCTCCCGGCAGCAACAAAATGTCAGCTTCATACCAAAGAATAAATTTTAAAAAACGCAGGCTGGAAATCGAAGAGAAAGCCACGCCGGAATACGGGCACACAAGCGTATTATGAATAGTCCATTTCATTTTTTATCCTTGCAGGCATTGCTGATAAATGACTCTATATATTGATAGCATCCATCATTGCTACCCGCAAGGTTGTCGCCGAATAATTTGATATTAGACAATTCTCAACATTACTGATACTCAATAAGGCTTACCATGAATATGGCGATCTAATAATGAATGATTAGCCATAATAGCCAAAAACAATGCGCGCAGGCCTATACATAAATTAAAACATACTGACAATAAATTACAGGCCATCAGAATCGATAGCCTGTAGTGTTATTTTTGCATTAAGCAGAAAGAGACTGAACGACTCGAATAATAATCACCTGGGGGATTACCAGGTTTTGCCGATATTAAACTGAAACTGCTCGGCTTTATCCCCATCGTATTTTTTAAACGGCTCGGCCCAGAGAATACCAGCGGGCCTGGCGGCGACATCCACTGCACCGCAATCCCGACAGACATCCGGATATGCGACGGATCGCCATAGTCAGGGATCCCGGCCGCCAGCGTCTGGCCGGTATTTTGCCAGGAGGTGCTCCATACCGTACCGGCATCGAGGAATAGCGACGTCCGCAGGCTGTCGGCGTATTTGTCATTCACAAACGGCGTCGGCACAATAAACTCGCTGTTCAGCACCGCCATCGCGTTACCGCCAACCGCATCGGATGATGAGTCCAGCTGACAGGCGCTGTAGCTGCTTTCAGAACCATTACAACGATAATAAGCCGCTTTTGGGCCAATCGTATTCGACGAAAAACCGCGAACCGACGACGATCCGCCGGCATAAAAATTATCATAAAACGGTACCGATTTGCCGTTTAGCCCATCGGCATAGCCCGCTCGCAGGTGCTCCATCCACACCCAGCTTTTGCTCTCGGTCAGCGGCATATATTGGGTGGTATCGAAAGTGACTTTGTAATAGCTGTTATCCGAACCGGGCACGGTAACCTTGGCGGTCAGGCTGCTTTTATTCCCCGCGCGCGGGAAGAAGCCGCGATCGAGGTTGTTATAGCTCCAGCCAACGCTGGCAAAATAGTCATTGGCGCTATAGGTGGCGCCGCCGCGGTAACCACCATCGTTTCATCATCATTTCCCGCAGCCGTTTCAGATTTCTTCATATCGTCTGGCGTGCTGCCATCAGCGGCCTGAACCGGCAGCGTCCCTCCCCAGATGACCATCGGGATCAGCACGGCCAGCGAGTAGTATGAATCGTGTTTCATGGAATATGCCCTGTTTTTCTTTTTAGCTGTCGGGGCGCGTCTTCTTCATCAGCCAGATAAACAACGGCAATGACTTTCATGCAAGCGCAGTATCTCTGCTTTTGGCGTAGCCGGGCCCTCCAGCTTAAATAGCGGAACAGCAATAAATAATGATCGGCCAAAATAGATTTTTTACTTTGGCAAAAATGAAGAAATAAACGCACCGTGCTATTCTTTGATAGCATTTGCCCAACAGCAGTAATAGGAGTATTGTGCCACACAACGTTATTAGAAATGAGATGTATTATCAAGTAGATAACTATGCATCACACCAATAAATTTAAATAATCCAATAAAAACAAAAAAATGAAATAATTATTTGCGCTTATTTCTTATTAGCACTTTAAATAATTAAAATATATCCACACCAAAAAAAACACAATCTGATCATATTATCTCCATAATTACTGACATCTATTTCTTTATTACTCCACTATAAATACTGAGCCTGTTAATTAATAAAATAGCTGATTAACCGACCGACATTCTCGATCGCCGGGGATGCTAACGGCGTGGAATTGACTAAAATAAGAAAATCCCCCTGCGGAGCACCGCGCCATGAACACTTCATCGTTCTATCGATACCTTGTCGGTGGGCTCGCATGCCTTGCCGCCCTGCTATGCTTCACCTCCGTTTACGCCGCCACTGAGAACAAACTGTCAGAGCCAGAAGAACGCGAGGCTCTGGAGGTCAACGTTGACGATATGCTACAACCATGGAAGGGAGATTTACCCGGCATGCTCGACCGGCGAACTATTCGCGTATTAACCACCTTCAGCAAAACCTTTTTCTTTATTAACAAAGGCACTCAGCGCGGCGCCACGCACGATATTTTTATGGAGTTTGAGCGTAGCCTTAACCAAAGCCTGGCGAAGGAGAAAAAGCTCAAACATCGTCATCTTAAGGTCCGTATCATCTTTGTGCCGGTTGCCCGCGACCAGCTCATCAGCGCGCTTAACGCTGGTAAAGGGGATATTATCGCCGCCAACCTGACGATTACCCCCGCTCGCCAGCAGGAGATGACCTTTACCGCGCCGATATACTCTCACGTTCAGGAGCTGCTCCTTTCCGGCCCGGGTTCCCCCAAAGTGGACAATCTGCAGCAGCTTTCCGGTAAAACGGTCTTTGTGCGTACCTCATCGAGCTATTACGAGAGCCTGGTCGCGCTCAACGCGCGCTTTGCGCAGCAATCTTTGCCCCCTATCACCATCACACCGGCGCCTGAAGCGCTGGAGGATGAAGATTTGATAGAGATGCTCAGCGCGGGCCTGATTCCCTTGACCGTCGTCGACCGCCACAAGGCCCTGTTCTGGAAGCAGGTCTTCCCCAGAATTCAGGTTCATCAAAACATCATTCTGCGCAACGAAGGCAATATCGGCTGGGCAGTACGCAACAACAGCCCGCAGCTGCTGGCCTTGCTTAATGAATTCATCAACAAAAATCGTCAGGGCAGCAAGCTGGGTAATACGATTCTGCTGCGCTACCTGAAGGATGCCCGATACGTTAAAAACGCGGCAGCACAAAAAGAGCGGCGTAAATTTCTGACCATGGTGGAGATCTTCCGCAAATATGGCGATCGCTACGACGTTGACTGGCTGCTGATGGCGGCGCAGGGCTATCAGGAGTCGCGGCTAAATCAGTCGGTTCGTAGCCACGTCGGCGCAATTGGCGTTATGCAGGTGATGCCGGGCACCGGCAGGGAGCTGAACGTCGGCGATATTAAGCAGCTCGATCCCAATATTCATGCTGGGGTGAAATATATGCGCTGGATGATAGACCGCTACTATGGCGATGAACCGATGACCCAGCTTGATAAGGCGCTGTTCTCATTCGCTTCTTATAATGCGGGCCCCGCGCGCATCGCCCGACTGCGGGCGGATACCAAAAAGCGCGGTTTTGACCCAAACATCTGGTTTGGCAACGTGGAATATCTGGCCGCCGAGAAGATCGGTTCCGAGACCGTAAGCTATGTCAGCAATATCTATAAATATTACATCGCTTACCGGCTGATTGTGGATGAAATGGCGCGCAAGCAGCTGGCGACAGCTGCCGCCAAAAATCCGGCCTTGCCGCCCGCGACAGCGACGCCAGCCGTACCAGCCGCTGCGGCCACGCCCGCTTCGCAGTGAAATAGCGCTGATAACCTGCGTTTTAAAATAGAAAAAGCCCCGGTCAGGGGCTTTTTCGGAACAGACTTCACAACGTCTAATCGCGATTAGAACGGGATATCGTCGTCAAAGTCCATCGGCGGCTCATTGGAAGGGGCTGCCGGAGCCTGCTGCTGCGGACGAGACTGCGCACCGCCGCTGAACTGGTTTCCGCCCTGCGGCTGCTGAGGCTGACCCCAACCGCCCTGCTGCTGACCGCCGCCCGCCGGGGCGCCCGCGCCCTGCTGACGACCGCCGAGCATTTGCATCGTGCCGCCAACGTTAACCACAACTTCAGTGGTGTATTTTTCCTGACCGGATTGATCAGTCCATTTACGCGTACGCAGCTGGCCTTCAATGTAGACCTGAGAACCTTTACGCAGATACTCGCCGGCCACTTCCGCCAGTTTGCCGAACAGCACAACGCGGTGCCATTCGGTCTGCTCTTTCATCTCACCGGTCGCTTTATCACGCCAGGATTCGGAAGTAGCCAGCGTAATGTTGGCAACTGCGCCACCACTCGGCATGTAGCGTACTTCCGGGTCCTGGCCCAGATTACCGACGAGAATCACCTTGTTTACGCCTCTGCTGGCCATGTTTGTGTCTCCTGAATGCGTTTCTTAATAGTGTAAACGCGCGAGTGTACCATTTCCAGGTGCTATGTTGATAGCTGGGAAGTAGGTTCCAGATAACTCTCGCGGTGCGACATTTTTACACATCCCACCGGAAAATGCATTCCAATACTGTATATTCAAACAGGTTAAATTGTGTCATAATTAGCCGTTTCTGCCGTTTGTCCTTCTAACAAACCAGGCAATCCGCGTATCTACCGGGAAAGGTGAATGGATAAGATCGAAGTTCGGGGCGCCCGCACCCATAATCTCAAAAATATCAACCTCGTCATCCCGCGCGACAAACTCATTGTCGTCACCGGGCTTTCGGGTTCAGGCAAATCCTCACTGGCTTTCGACACGTTGTATGCCGAAGGGCAGCGTCGCTACGTTGAGTCGCTCTCCGCCTACGCGCGGCAGTTCCTGTCGCTGATGGAGAAGCCCGACGTCGACCATATTGAAGGGCTGTCGCCGGCGATTTCCATTGAACAGAAATCAACGTCCCACAACCCCCGTTCAACGGTAGGCACCATTACCGAAATTCACGACTACCTGCGTCTGCTGTACGCGCGCGTCGGCGAGCCGCGCTGCCCGGATCACGACGTCCCGCTGGCGGCGCAAACCGTGAGCCAGATGGTCGATAACGTGCTCTCCCAGCCAGAAGGACAGCGCCTGATGCTGCTGGCGCCGATCATTAAAGAGCGCAAAGGCGAGCATAACAAAACCCTGGAAAATCTCGCCGGGCAGGGCTACATCCGCGCGAGGATCGACGGCGAGGTCTGCGATCTCTCCGATCCGCCAAAGCTGGAACTGCAGAAGAAACACACTATTGAAGTGGTGATTGACCGCTTTAAGGTACGCGACGATCTCAGCACGCGCCTGGCCGAGTCTTTTGAAACCGCGCTGGAGCTGTCGGGCGGC
The DNA here is from genome assembly GCF_015601345.1 of Klebsiella sp. BDA134-6. Taxonomy (NCBI): domain Bacteria; kingdom Pseudomonadati; phylum Pseudomonadota; class Gammaproteobacteria; order Enterobacterales; family Enterobacteriaceae; genus Klebsiella; species Klebsiella sp. BDA134-6. The sequence goes on along the minus strand of NZ_CP064784.1, from coordinate 385,032 downwards.
ACCGCTATCGTCGCCAATATGGACGATCCGAAAGCCGAAGAGCTGTTGTTTTCCGCCAACTTCGCCTGCCCGATTTGCGGCTACAGCATGCGCGAACTGGAACCGCGCCTGTTCTCCTTCAACAACCCGGCTGGCGCTTGCCCGACCTGCGATGGTCTCGGCGTACAGCAGTATTTCGATCCGGAACGCGTCATTCAGAACCCAGAGCTGTCACTGGCGGGCGGGGCGATTCGCGGCTGGGATCGGCGCAATTTTTACTACTTCCAGATGCTGAAGTCGCTGGCGGAACACTATGAATTCGATGTTGAAGCCCCCTGGGGCACGCTGAATAGCAGCGTACAAAAAGTGGTCCTGTATGGCTCAGGCAAAGAGAATATTGAATTCAAATATATGAACGATCGCGGCGACACCTCGGTGCGCCGCCATCCGTTCGAAGGTGTGCTGCATAATATGGAGCGCCGTTATAAAGAGACGGAATCCAGCGCGGTACGTGAAGAGTTAGCGAAATTCATCAGCAACCGTCCCTGCACCAGCTGTGAAGGGACCCGCCTGAAGCGTGAAGCGCGGCACGTTTTCGTGGAAAATACCCCGCTGCCGACCATCTCGGACATGAGCATCGGCCACGCGATGGACTTCTTCAACAACCTGAAGCTCTCCGGCCAGCGTGCGCAAATCGCTGAAAAAGTCCTGAAAGAGATTGGCGATCGCCTGAAGTTCCTCGTTAACGTCGGTCTGAACTACCTGACGCTCTCCCGTTCGGCGGAAACCCTCTCAGGCGGCGAAGCGCAGCGTATCCGCCTCGCCAGCCAGATCGGCGCGGGCCTGGTGGGCGTGATGTACGTACTGGATGAGCCCTCTATCGGCCTGCATCAGCGCGATAACGAACGCCTACTGGGCACCCTGATCCATCTGCGAAATCTCGGCAATACCGTGATCGTCGTTGAGCACGATGAAGACGCTATTCGCGCCGCCGACCACGTTATCGATATCGGCCCGGGTGCCGGGGTACACGGTGGTCAGGTCGTGGCTGAAGGCAAGCTGGAAGATATTATGGCGGTGCCGGAATCGCTGACCGGCCAGTTCATGAGCGGCAAGCGTAAAATCGAAGTACCGAAACAGCGCGTGCCCGCCAATCCGGAGAAAGTGCTGAAGTTGTCCGGCGCGCGCGGAAACAACCTGAAAGACGTGACGCTGACGCTGCCGGTGGGCCTCTTCACCTGCATTACCGGCGTTTCCGGGTCGGGTAAATCCACGCTGATCAACGACACGCTGTTTCCGATTGCTCAGCGTCAGCTCAACGGCGCCACCATCGCCGAGCCGGCGCCGTACCGCGACGTGCAGGGGCTGGAACATTTCGACAAAGTCATTGATATCGACCAGAGCCCCATCGGCCGTACGCCGCGTTCTAACCCGGCCACCTACACCGGCGTCTTTACGCCAGTCCGTGAACTGTTTGCCGGCGTACCTGAATCACGTTCGCGCGGTTACACGCCGGGCCGCTTCAGTTTTAACGTGCGCGGCGGTCGCTGTGAAGCGTGTCAGGGCGACGGCGTGATCAAAGTCGAGATGCACTTCCTGCCGGATATCTACGTGCCGTGCGACCAGTGCAAAGGCAAGCGCTATAACCGCGAAACGCTGGAGATTAAGTACAAAGGCAAAACGATTCATGAAGTGCTGGATATGACCATCGAAGAAGCGCGTGAGTTCTTCGATGCGGTACCGGCGCTGGCGCGTAAGCTGCAAACGCTGATGGACGTCGGCCTGACCTATATTCGTCTGGGTCAGTCAGCGACCACCCTCTCCGGCGGCGAGGCCCAGCGCGTCAAGCTGGCGCGCGAGCTGTCCAAACGCGGTACCGGGCAAACGCTGTATATCCTTGATGAACCGACTACCGGCCTGCACTTTGCCGATATTCAACAGTTGCTGGAAGTTCTGCATCAGCTCCGCGACCAGGGCAATACCATTGTGGTGATTGAGCACAACCTGGACGTCATCAAGACGGCTGACTGGATCGTTGACCTTGGGCCGGAAGGCGGAAGCGGCGGCGGAGAGATCCTCGTTTCCGGTACGCCGGAAACGGTCGCCGAGTGCGAGGCCTCCTATACGGCTCGCTTCCTCAAGCCCATGTTGAAGTAATCTCATCTGCCTCTTTCCGTCCCGGGAAGAGGCACCATTTCCTCTCATTTTTTCCCACTGATATTTTGTGATTTGCAGCCGGACGGCATCTGTCATCAGATAGCACCACAGCCATAAATTGCAGGATGGATCATGTATTTACAGCCCGGAGTTTATCGCCTGGCCCTCGCCGCAGCGTTGTTTTTGATAGCCGCCTGCAGCTGGGTAGACGGCTACAGCAGCACGGCTCATCAGCAACTGCTGATGCTGGAACAGCTTCATCTGCAGTTCATCAGCGATGCGGCCGCCGCGCCGGTCAACCGACAATTACTCAGGCAAGAGGATCGCCAGATTCGTCAGCAATTTAGCCTGGCGTTAAGCGATAGCGATGCGCTACGGCAGAATAATCTGCTCGTGCTGGAGAAAAATTATCAGCGGCTGTACCGGCACGTAGCCAGCCAGGATACTGCGCTAACGCCCTTCGAGGCCGGGATTCTGACGCAACAAACGGAAAATCTTTACCAGCAGGCCATCAGCGGCGAACAGCGGCGTTCAGGAAGGTGAGCATGTCCACCATAGAAGAGTTAAGTACCCAGTTAACCGACTCCGGCGTGAATGCGGCAGAGTGGTTACAGCTTATGCACGCGATCGTTCATGATGACGACAGCGACATTCGCGACGCCGGGACGCTTATGCTCCAGGCATTACAGGAGAAAGCGCGCGGCTGGTTAACCCATGACGACCTGGTTCTGCTTCTACAAGGGCAGCGCGATATTGCCCGCATTCGCGCCAATAACGCGCATATCGCCATGCAGAGACATCTTCAGTCCACGCTGCTTCGTCTGCTTGATATGACGCTACTGGCGCTGCTGGGTTGAATATCGCTTTATGACAACAGCTTACGCTTGTTTTCAGTAAGAGAATCAAGCGCCTGCTGATATGACGCATCCACCAGATAGTAAATTTGTGAATCAGGCAGGGAGCCGTCAAGAAACACCGTGCTCCAGTGGGCTTTATTAAGATGTTTGCTGGGTCGCACATCGCGATGCTGCTGCCTCAGCAGCTCTGCAAGCTCGGGGCTGGTTTTTAACGATACCGCAGGCCGGTTGTCCTCTACCTCTTTTATCATCGCAAACAGTACGTCAGCCGCTTTGATTTGCGTCGCTTTCCAGTCGCTATGTACGCTTTGTTCCGCGCCCGGCTTGGCCATGCAGTACTGCAATAAATCCGAAATTGTCATTTTTATTCCCCCATCAGCGTCGCGATGATATGGCGCGATCCGCCATGAATACGATGCTCCCCGAGCCAGATCCCCTGCCAGGTCCCTAGCCTGACGCGCCCATCCCGAACGGGCAGCATCAGCGATACGCCCAGCATCGACGACTTAATGTGCGAGGGCATATCATCAGGACCTTCATAATCGTGTTCATACGGCGCGTTATCCGGTACGGCAGTAAGAAAATGCTGCTCCATATCGTAACGGACGGTCGGATCGCAGTTTTCATTAAGCGTCAGGGAAGCAGATGTATGCTGGAGCAGCATATGCAGCAGGCCCGTTTTCACCCGCGATAGTTCGCGGATTTGACCGAGAATTTCATCAGTGACCAGATGGAAGCCCCTTGATTTTGGGCCTAACGTCAGGGTTTGCTGATGCCACATAGGCGACTCCTTCTACTAATGAACCTTCCTAAGTGTGCAGCAATAAGCGAAAAGGTAAAACCTTTGGTACGCTATTTTGCACAAAAAAACGGCAGCGCGCTGGCTGCCGTTTTAGCAATTCATAATTAAGCCGTCGTCAGCTTAATATTCTGAATTCACAATCACCTCTTCACCCTGAGCGCCTGCCATTGGCAGCGGCTTATAGGAAGAGTTGGATGCCCGCAGGATGCGGATACCGCGGGCGCCAACCTCACGGGCGGCAGAAATATCGTTATCTGAATCGCCGTAGAAGACTTTAATGCCCTTCTCCTGCAGCCACTGCGTTTTGGTGTTCTGACCAGGCTTATCGCCGGCAAAAATAACCGGGTTCATGTTCGCTGCCGGGATGAGAAAATCGTCCTGCAGAGTTTTTGATACCGTTTCGGTTTTGGTCTGGCTGCGTCCGGTGACAAAATAGATGCTATCGCCACGCTTCACGTGCATCGCAATCAGCTGGCGCGCCACCTCTTTCGGCATGCTGAATTCATCCCAGCCGTTGTTCATTTTTTCCCAGAACTCCGGATTTTTCAGGTAATCATCGCTGCCGGGGGAATAGGTTTTCTGCCCGCGCCAGAAGCCCGGACTGGAGAACAGGACGGTATCATCAATATCAAAGCCGACGGCCATCGGCTGGCGTCCCAGCAGGCTATTTTCAATCTGAGCCACGGAAACCCAATGGATCGGCGCCTGTTCGGCGAGTTTCGCCATATTGGTGCCCGTCCACAGCGGCTGCGGCGTGGAGGCGCGAGCAACGACGGAGCTATTTAGCGTGAACAGTAAGCAGATGGCCCCAAAGGCCAGGGTGATCTTGCGCATATTTTTCCCTAAATAATCGAATCGTTATAGTTTTCAATAATGTGTACGCTTATTAATGCACCCAGACCTTACCCCCCGCTGAGGCGGATAGGAAGGTTTTTCTGCTCAGATGTCATATAAAAAGAGAATGATCACACTTCAGGAAGGGAATGACCCTCACCAAAATGTTGGCGAGGGCAAAAGCGGTCTGTAAGGATTTATATCACCGCGGCAAAGGCCTGGGCCACGCGCTGAACGTTGCGTGAATTCAGTCCCGCGACGCACATGCGTCCGCTGGCAATCAGGTAGACGCCAAACTCATCGCGCAGGCGGTCGACCTGGGCCGGGCTGAACCCGGTATAGCTAAACATTCCGCGCTGCTTCAGAAGATAGTCAAAATTACCGCCCGGCACCGTATCTTTAAGCACATTAACCAGCTCCTGACGCATGGCCAGAATACGGGTACGCATCCCTTCCACTTCCGCCAACCATGAGGCTTTCAGCTCGCTGTCGCTCAGTACCGCCGCAACAACCTGTGCGCCAAAGTTCGGTGGGCTGGAGTAGTTGCGACGTACGGTCGCTTTTAATTGCCCCAGCACGCGAATCGCGGTTTCAGCGTCCTCACAGACGATTGACAGCCCGCCAACGCGCTCACCGTACAGGGAGAAGATTTTTGAGAACGAGTTGCTGACCAGCATTGGCATGCCGGCGTTCGCAATGGCGCGGATTGCGTAAGCATCCTCTTCCATTCCTGCGCCAAAGCCCTGATAGGCGATATCGAGGAAAGGAATCAAATTACGCGCTTTCAGTACCTCAACCACCCGATCCCACTGGGCGTTGCTGAGATCGGCTCCCGTTGGGTTATGGCAGCACGGATGCAGCAGCACAATATCTCGCTCCGCTAGCGAATTGAGTTTTTCCAGGAACGCCGCGAAACGTACGCCATTGGTCTTCTCATCAAACCAAGGGTAAGTACTTACTTCGAATCCTGCCCCTTCAAATATTGCGATGTGGTTTTCCCATGTCGGGTCGCTCACCCAAACACGCGACTCCGGGAAGTAGCGTTTCAGAAAATCAGCGCCCACCTTCAGGGCGCCGGAACCGCCCAGCGTTTGAATGGAGGCCACGCGATTTTGCGCCAGCACCTGATGATCGGCACCGAACAGCAGCGGCGCGATAGCGTGACGATAGGTGTTCAGCCCTTCCATCGGTAAATAGACTGAGGCGCCATGCGGCTGGGCATTGAGGCGCGCCTCAGCTGCGGCAACCGACTGCAGCTGCGGAATAATGCCGTCTTCGTTGTAATAAAGACCGATGCTGAGATTTACTTTGTCACTACGCGGATCGTCTTTGAAACGCTCCATCAGGGAGAGAATGGGGTCGCCAGCGTAGGCGTCAACTTTCTGAAACACGGGATGTTTCTCCAGGTTTACATGGGCTCGTCATAACACAATAAACCGGATGTGAAAGAAGGTCGAGAGGATGTTGGCGGATGGCTGGGTTTGCCAGCCATCCCGGATGGCGGCTTAAAACGCCTTATCCTGGCTACCGACCCGCAGCCGGTAGCGAATACGTAGCCCCCCGGTAAGCCGTCAGCCGCCACCGGGGGAAAGAGCGCTGGCTGAAATCAATCCACGTACTTCATTGATACCCGTGAAGTCAGGCGGGTAATAAGTTCGTAAGCACTTACTTTTGTGATTTCGGCAATACGCTCGACGGGCAGGCCTTCGCCCCACAGCACCACCGGGTCGCCCGATTTATCCTGCGCTTCGGGCCCGAGATCGACGCAAATCATATCCATCGCCACGCGACCCACAATCGGCACTTCGCGGCCGTTGACCAGCACCGGGGTCCCGGACGGCGCAGCGCGCGGATAGCCGTCACCGTAGCCCATCGCCACCACCCCTAAACGCGTATCACGCTCGCTGATCCAGGTTCCGCCGTAGCCCACCGGCTCCCCGGCTTTATGCTCGCGGACCGCAATCAGGCTCGAGGTCAGAGACATCACCGGCTGGCAGCCAAAGTCCGCGCCGGTAGAGCTACCGTCGAGCGGCGACACGCCGTAGAGAATGATCCCCGGACGCGCCCAGTCGAAATGCGACTGGGGCCACAGCAATATACCGCCGGATGCGGCGATAGAGCGCAGTCCCGGTTTCCCTTCCGTGAAGGTGGTAAAGATATCCAGCTGACGTTCGGTCGCGCCGCACTCAGGCTCATCCGCACGGGCAAAATGGCTGACCACGTTGACCGGCTGGCGGACGTTTTTACACTGGCTAAGACGCTGATAAAACGCTTCGGCCTGCTCAGGCAGAACGCCTAATCGATGCATTCCGGTATCCAGCTTCATCCATACGGTGACCGGCTCGGGTAAATCCGCTTCCTCCAGCGCCGCCAGCTGTTCCGGGCTGTGTACCGCCGTGTGCAGGCGCTGGGCGGAAATCACCGCCAGGTCGGCAGCCTCAAAGAACCCCTCCAGCAGCAGAATCGGCTGGCCGATACCGCCCGCGCGCAGGCGCAGAGCTTCTTCAAGACGGGCGACGCCAAAAGCATCGGCGTCAGGGAGCGTTCGCGCGGTCTCAAGAAGACCGTGTCCGTAGGCGTTCGCTTTCACCACCGCAACCAGTTTGCTGGCGGGCGCCAGTTCACGCAGACGTTGCAGGTTGTGTCGCAGAGCGCGGCGGTTAATGACTACAGTTGCCGCTTGCATTTGAATTCCTTAATAAAAGAATCTCCTAAATCCTTCGTGTTGCAGGAAGGCGACAAGCCTGAGAATCCCCGGAAGCTTAGTAAACTAAGTGACCGGGTGAACAGGCGTAGTCAACGCATCTGCGGCATGAAGGATGACGGAGATTTATTCGTCGTCGTATTGTGGCCCAGCATAATTATCAAAACGCGACCACTGGCCGTTAAACGTCAGGCGCACCGTCCCGATAGGGCCGTTACGCTGTTTACCAATAATAATTTCGGCGATGCCTTTTAAATCACTGTTCTCGTGATAAACCTCGTCACGGTAGATAAACATGATTAAGTCGGCGTCCTGCTCAATGGATCCGGATTCACGCAGGTCGGAGTTCACCGGGCGCTTGTCCGCACGCTGTTCCAGCGAGCGGTTAAGCTGCGACAGCGCCACCACCGGCACCTGTAGCTCCTTCGCCAGCGCCTTGAGCGAGCGCGAAATTTCGGCGATTTCCAGCGTACGGTTATCGGAGAGCGACGGCACGCGCATCAGCTGCAGGTAGTCGATCATGATAAGTCCGATCCCCCCGTGCTCGCGGGCAATACGCCGCGCGCGGGAGCGCACTTCCGTCGGCGTCAGGCCGGAGGAGTCATCAATATAAATATTGCGCTTTTCCAGCAGGATCCCCATGGTGCCGGAAATGCGCGCCCAGTCTTCGTCATCCAGTTGGCCGGTTCGAATGCGGGTCTGGTCAACGCGCGACAGTGAGGCCAGAGAACGCATCATAATCTGCTCCGAAGGCATCTCGAGACTGAAGATGAGTACCGGTTTATCCTGCAGCATCGCCGCGTTTTCCACGAGGTTCATCGCAAAGGTCGTTTTACCCATAGACGGACGCGCGGCAACGATAATCAGGTCCGACGGCTGAAGACCGGCGGTCTTTTTGTTGAGATCGTCATAGCCGGTATTTACCCCGGTGACGCCGTCATGCGGCTGCTGGAACAGCTGCTCAATACGCGCCACGGTGGCGTCGAGCACGTCGGCGATATTCTTCGGCCCTTCGTCTTTATTCGCGCGGCTTTCGGCGATTTTAAAGACTCGGGATTCGGCGAGGTCGAGCAGATCTTCGCTGGTGCGGCCCTGGGGGTCAAAGCCGGCTTCGGCGATTTCATTCGCCACAGAGATCATTTCGCGTACGACCGCGCGTTCGCGAACGATATCGGCATAGGCGCTAATATTCGCCGCGCTTGGCGTATTTTTCGATAATTCGGCCAGATAGGCGAAGCCGCCGACGCTGTCCAACTGACCCTGACGCTCCAGCGATTCCGCGAGCGTAATCAGGTCAATCGGGCTTCCCGACTCCTGCAGACGCGCCATTTCGGTGAAAATATGGCGATGCGGACGGGTATAAAAATCTTCCGAAACAACGCGCTCGGCAACATCGTCCCAACGTTCGTTATCCAGCATTAAACCGCCCAACACCGACTGTTCCGCTTCAATCGAGTGCGGCGGGACCTTCAACCCATCAAGCTGATAATCACGCTCGCGGGGTTCAGTCTGTGGTTTGTTGAAGGGTTTATTTCCTGCCATAGTGAATGGAGTTACCGAGATAGTGAATGGGTCGAAAGATTACCACATTTCTGGAGGAAGCATGGCAACACGAATTGAATTTCACCAGCACGGAGGGCCTGAAGTTCTGCAAGCGGTAGAGTTCATGCCGAAAGATCCCGCAGAGCACGAAATTCAGGTAGAGAATAAGGCCATCGGCATCAACTACATTGATACCTATATCCGCAGCGGCCTCTACCCACCACCATCATTGCCGAGCGGTCTGGGCACCGAAGCCGCTGGCGTGGTGAGCAAAGTTGGCAGCGGCGTGAAACATATTAAAGCCGGCGATCGGGTGGTCTACGCACAATCGGCGCTGGGAGCCTATAGCACTGTCCACAATGTCCCCGCCGATAAGGCCGCTATTTTGCCGGACGCGATCTCTTTCGAGCAGGCGGCGGCCTCATTCCTGAAAGGGCTCACGGTCTATTACCTGCTGCGGAAAACCTACGAGATCAAAGCGGGCGAGCCGTTCCTGTTTCATGCAGCGGCCGGCGGCGTCGGGCTCATCGCCTGCCAGTGGGCCAAAGCGCTGGGCGCGAAGCTAATCGGTACCGTCGGCAGCGCGCAAAAAGCTGAACGCGCTAAACAGGCCGGCGCCTGGCAGATCATTAACTATCGCGAAGAGAATATCGTCGAGCGCCTGAAAGAGATCACCGACGGTAAGAAAGTCCACGTGGTGTATGATTCAGTCGGTAAAGATACCTGGGAAGCCTCACTTGACTGCCTGCAGCGTCGGGGGCTGATGGTGAGCTTTGGCAATTCTTCCGGCCCGGTGACCGGCGTCAACCTCGGGATCCTCAATCAAAAGGGTTCGCTGTACGTCACCCGCCCTTCTCTGCAGGGCTATATCACCACGCGTGACGAGCTGACGGAAGCCAGCAACGAGCTGTTCTCGCTGATCGCCAGCGGCGTGATAAAAGTGGATGTCGCGGAGAGTCAAAAATATGCGTTAACCGACGCCAGGCGCGCGCATGAGGTGCTGGAAAGCCGGGCGACGCAGGGTTCAAGTTTGCTCTTGCCATAGTTATGGCTTTTCCCTAAATAATTCGGGCTACAGGAAGATGGTAAGTGAATGAATCCCCAGGAGCTTACAACAGTAAGTGATTGGGGTGAATGCAAGCAACCAACGCCCCTGTAGCCTGAAGTATGACGGGAAAAGAAGAAAAGTTTAGGGCTTCCACATGGGAAGCCCTTACTTTTTTTTGTTCGGCTGTATGTAGGGTACAGCGCGATGAATTCGTTAACCCGCTAATAGTGACAGATTTAATAAGCAAAGCCTACGCTGTTTTATGCAAAAATCTTCAGGTTGTGACATACCGCTCAATACCTTAGTAACGCCAGCGGTTATTACCGCGATAGCGGTTCGCGGCTGGCGATTTTATCGCCCGAATCAGCCAAACCACGATAACGGCCAGCAGCAGCCACGGCAGCAGTTTAATCATTAATGCAAACAGACCGCCGACAAAAATCAGCGCGGTCGCGACCACAATCGCGGCAATTATGCCCAGCAGCGACACGCCGGTGACCAACAGCATGACAAAAAAGCCAATAACAAATAAGAGTTCCAGCATCGTCTTTCCCCTAAAGAAATTTATCTACCTTGCCGGATGTTACAAAAATCGTGCCAAATATAAGCTATTGAATAAAAACAAAAACGCCCAACACGAAACGTGCAGGGCGTGGTGAATTTGACCAGGTTTTAGCGAAAAACTAACGCTTATCGGCAACCAGCTTCAGCGCCTGTTCCAACACGTTGATATCCGCCCCGGCTTTATGCGCATTTTCGCTCAGATAGCGACGCCACTGGCGCGCGCCAGGTATCCCCTGAAACAGCCCCAGCATATGACGCGTCACATGTCCGAGATAAGTCCCGTTGCTAAGCTCGCGCTCGATGTAGGGATACATCGCCCGGACCACGGAGACCGGATCGGCATCGACGCCTTCCACGCCGAAAATCTCCCGATCCACCGAGGCCAGAATGCCCGGATTCTGATAAGCCTCGCGGCCGACCATCACGCCGTCCATATGCGCAAGATGCAGCTTTGCCTCTTCCAGCGACTTAATGCCGCCGTTAATCGCCATGGTCAGATGCGGGAAATCACGTTTAAGCTGGTAGACGCGCGGATAATCCAGCGGCGGGATCTCGCGGTTTTCCTTTGGACTCAGACCTGAAAGCCAGGCTTTGCGCGCGTGGATGATAAACATCTCGCATTCGCCTTTCCCGGATACCGTTTCGATAAAATCACACAGAAACGCGTAGCTGTCCTGGTCATCAATGCCGATACGGGTTTTTACCGTGACCGGGATCGACACGACGTCGCGCATCGCTTTAATGCAGTCGGCAACCAGCTGCGCATTCCCCATCAGGCAAGCGCCAAACATACCGTTCTGCACGCGATCTGACGGGCAGCCGACGTTGAGGTTAATTTCATCGTAGCCGCGCGCCTGCGCCAGCTTCGCGCAGTGCGCCAGCGCAGCCGGATCGCTGCCGCCGAGCTGCAGGGCGACCGGATGTTCTTCTTCGCTGTAGGCCAGATAATCGCCCTTGCCGTGAATAATCGCACCGGTGGTCACCATTTCGGTATACAGCAGCGTATGGCGCGACAGCTGACGCAGAAAATAACGGCAGTGTCTATCGGTCCAGTCGAGCATCGGCGCGATGGAAAAACGGTGAGCGGCGAAAGCAGTAGGCGTTGATTCTGACATCATGGCGAATAAATAAGCATCCGGGTAAAAAGGGGCGCTACTATAGCATAAAGATAAACCACTGACGCATAGCGTCAGCGCTCACCTTTTTTATCCCGCAATAAACGCTATATTTTCCGCGGCTTCCCGTCGTGAGGGCCAAAAAACTGCGGCGGATGGTCAACCCAGCGATCCTGACGCGTGGCGGCATAGCCTGGGTTCAGCGGGTAGTAGATGCGATTGAATTTCTTGTTTGCCTCGCCAACGACTAACAGCCGCACCTCCTGCTCGGTGTTATTGAGGAAGGTATGGCAAATGCCGGTTCCAGCAGGAAAACCGACGCTATCCCCCGGCTCCAACTTCCAGAGGTAGCCGTTAATCCACACCTCAGGATAGCCGTCCAGCACGTAGATGAACTCTTCTTCATCGCTTTCCGCATGCGGGTAGGAGGTACGACGCCCGGGCGGCAGACGTTCATGGTGGATCCCCAGACGATTCAGTCGCAGGCCGCGCGCCAGCGGCGCGCCGATGGAGAAAAGCTCAGTACTGTCGGGATAGGTGGAATCATCCGCACCTTCCAGTTCACGCCAGTGTCGTATGCAATCAGGTCGTTTCATCGTTTTCTCCCGAAAATGAGATGCTTCAGGTATAGCATAAGGCGGCAAGATAGCGCGCCCCGAGAGCGCATGACCGGGGCGACCAACGCACATGTCACATGAAGTGTGACGGCTATATCCCGCCGGGTCTCGGCGTTTTACCGGTATCGTGATAAAGTAACAGTTTCAGATTCACGCAACCAGAGGACGCTCATGGATAAGACCACTTCGCAACAAATGTTAGCGCATGCTGAAAAGCTGTGCGCGCAGCGTGGCGTGCGCCTGACCCCGCAGCGCCTCGAAGTATTGCGTTTGATGAGCCTACAGCAAGGGGCAATCAGCGCCTACGATCTGCTCGATCTCCTTCGTGATAAAGAACCTCAGGCGAAACCGCCAACGGTATACCGGGCGCTGGAGTTTTTACTGGAGCAAGGGTTCGTACATAAGGTGGAATCCACCAATAGCTACGTACTGTGTCACCTTTTCGATCAGCCTACCCACAGCTCGGCGATGTTTATCTGCGACCGCTGCGGTGGCGTCAAAGAAGAGTGTGCGGAAGGCGTCGAAGATATTATGCATACGCTGGCGGCAAGAATGGGATTCGCCCTGCGCCACAACGTCATTGAGGCTCACGGCCTGTGCGCCGCCTGCGTCGAGGTTGAGTCCTGCAGTACGCCGGGCCATTGCCACCACGACCATACCATTCAGATCAAAAAGAAAGCCCGCTGAGGCGGTAGCCGCAGCGGGAATCAAGGGTGTATACCCGTCATACTTCAAGTTGCATGTGCGTTGGCTTTGGTACTCGGCTCATCCATGAGCTTCGCCCTTCGGGGCCAGCGCAAGCGCTGTTCAAAGCACGAGTGCCTTGTCCTGCAACTCGCATTATTTAGGGTATAAATCGTTAGGGCAGACAATAGTAAGGGGTTAAAACACGGCGTTTTCGCTACCAGCGATAGTCGTTTTTAGTTTCCCAGTCGGTCACTTCTTTCTCTGCCTGGTCTTTTGCGTAACCGTAACGTTCCTGAATTCTGCCCACCAGCTGGTCGCGTTTGCCTTCAATGACGGTCATGTCATCGTCGGTCAGCTTGCCCCATTTTTCTTTCGCTTTACCTTTGAACTGTTTCCAGTTACCGCCGATTTCGTCTTTATTCATCATGCATTCCTCATCGTTCGGTGATCGTTCGGTGAATGAACAGCCCGCTGTGTGCCGGACATGACTTAACTATAGATGAGTATTCTGAGTAAGATTTATTATTCGGAATCTTTAACCATCAGAAGAGCCAAAGGCATTACGAAAACCAGGTTCCGCGCTGCCAGTGGCGCCGCCAGATAACCGCCAGGGAAGCGCCGCGCAGGGCGAGAAATACCGTCAGCGCCAGCCACAGCCCGTGGTTACCGAGCGCCGGTACGGTAAACAGCGTCAGGGCAAACCCTGCTGCTGCGACCGCCATGCTGTTGCGCATCTCCGCGCCGCGCGTCGCGCCGATAAACATGCCGTCCAGCAGGTAACACCAGACGCCGATGACCGGCAGGATCATCTGCCAGACCAGATAGCGGTCGGCCAACTGCTGCAGCGAAGGCAGCGAGGTCAGCAACGCGATAATCTGTTCACCGGCAAGGCCGTAAATCAGCGCAAACCCCAGCGCCACCATCCCCGACTGGCGGCAGGCCGCATGCCAGACCGCAAGCAGCTGGCTGTCGTCGCGCGCGCCGTAGGCCTGCCCGGAGTGCGCCTCAACGGCATAGGCAAAACCGTCCAGCGCATAGGCGGTAAAGGTCAGCATCGTCATGAGGACCGCATTGACCGCGACGACATCGGCGCCGAGGCGGGCGCCAAATACCGTCACCGCCCCGAAGCAGAGCTGTAGCAGCAGCGAGCGCAGCATGATGTCGCGATTCAGCGCCAGCAGGCGGCGTATATCGCCGCGCCAGGCATTTTTCAGCATCGACAGGGAAACGCCGCGCAGCGCCAGCACGCGTCTCGCCATCAGCAGACCAATAAAGAAAGTGACGTATTCTGCGGTGACCGTCGCCAGTGCAGCTCCCTGCACGTTCATATGCAGGCCCATCACCAGCCATAAATCGAGCACAATGTTGAGGACGTTGCCGACCACCAGCAGGATCACCGGCGCTCTGGCGTACTGCACGCCCAGCAGCCAGCCCAGCAGGACCAGGTTCGCCAGCGAGGCCGGCGCGCTTAGCCAGCGGATCTCAAGGAAACGCCTGGCCTGTTCAAGCACGGCTTCGCTGCCGCCGACAATATGCAGAGCCAGGTTTATCAACGGGATCCTGAAAAGCACAATCGCCAGCCCGGCGGCCAGCGCCAGGCCCAGCGGCTGCACCAGCGCGCGCGCCAGCCGCTGCGGATCCCTGGCACCAAACGCCTGTGCCGTTAGCCCGGTGGTACTCATGCGCAGGAAAAGGAGCAGCATAAAGAGGAAGCTGGTCGCCGTTGCGCCAACCGCCACGCCGCCCAGATAAACCGGGCTGTCGAGATGGCCAATAACGGCGGTATCCACCAGCCCCAGCAGCGGAACGGTGATATTGGAGAAGATCATGGGCAGCGCTAAGCGCCACAGGGCTTTGTCGGCGGCGTTAAAAAGCATGGAGAAAGCGCCTAAATGAGGAAAAACGACGCAGCATCATGCTTCAGATGATGATGCCGCGAGATGAAGAGATTATTGCCAGTTGCCGTTGCGGATAACGCCGACGGCCAGGCCTTCAATAGTAAAACTTTGTTCGCGAAGGTCGACCACAATTGGCGAGAATTCGCTGTTTTCCGGCAGCAGTTCCACGACGTTACCCTGTTTTTTCAGACGCTTCACGGTCACTTCTTCGTCGATGCGCGCCACAACCACCTGGCCATTGCGCACATCCTGCGTTTTATGGACGGCCAGCAGGTCGCCATCAAGAATACCGATGTCTTTCATCGACATACCGCTAACGCGCAGCAGAAAATCGGCGTTCGGCTTAAACATGGCCGGGTCCACCTGGTAGTGGCCTTCAATGTGCTGCTGGGCCAGCAGCGGCTCACCTGCCGCGACGCGGCCGATAAGCGGCAGACCGGTTTCTTCTTCCGTCAGCAGACGAATTCCGCGGGAGGCGCCGGAAACGATCTCGATTGCGCCTTTACGCGCCAGCGCTTTCAGGTGCTCTTCCGCCGCGTTTGGGGAGCGAAACCCCAAGCGCTGAGCAATCTCCGCACGCGTCGGCGGCATGCCCGTCTGGCTGATATGATCCCGAATGAGATCAAACACCTCTTGCTGCCTGGTCGTTAACGCTTTCATTCCGCCCCCTGGGTGTATATACAGTTATGCTGTGAGTATATACAGCTAACGGTGATTTTGGAACCACATTTCACACAAAAATCAGGAGTTTCTTTCCGTTTTGCGAGCAGCTACGACAAGACTTAGCGGTAGTTCGCCCACAGCAGCGTTCCCCATGCGATCAGCGCGATGATAATCGCCAGCAGAACTGCCGCCGATCCCATATCTTTCGCTCGCCCCGAAAGCTCATGATGTTCGGGACCGATACGGTCAACCACCGCCTCAATCGCGCTATTGATAATTTCAACTATCATCACTAGCAAGACCGAGCTAATGAGCAGCACCCGCGTGATAGCATCGACGTCCAACCAGCATGCGATCGCCACGGCAATGACGGCCGCGATGCCTTCCTGACGAAATGCGGCCTCATTGACCCACGCCGCACGGAATCCTTTCCAGGAATACCCGGCAGCTTTAATAATTCGGGTTAACCCAGTGGTATTATTGGCCATCAAACAAACCTTTTTATGTAAATGACGTCAATGAGTGTACGCGTTTGCCGCGTTACAACGGAAATTTTGCGCACTTTCTGTTATTCTTGCGGCGCATTTGCATGATTAACCAGAGGCTTCACATCGTCTATGTCTGGCTGGCAACGAATTTACTATAAATTACTGAATTTACCATTAAGGGCGCTGGTAAAAAGCAAGTCGATTCCGGCGCAACCTGCGCAGGAATTAGGCCTGGATACCTCGCGTCCTATTATGTACGTCCTGCCCTACAATTCGAAGGCGGACCTGCTGACGCTGCGCGCGCAATGTCTGGAACATGAGTTACCGGACCCGCTGGAGCCGCTCGAGATCGACGGCGCCCTGCTTCCGCGCTACGTATTTATCCACGGCGGGCCGCGCGTGTTCACCTATTACACGCCGAAAGAAGAGTCTATCAAGCTCTTTCACGACTATCTGGATTTGCACCGCAATCATCCCGATCTTGACGTGCAGATGGTGCCGGTTTCGGTGATGTTCGGGCGCGCGCCGGGGCGTGAAAAAGGCGAGGTTAACCCGCCGCTGCGTATGCTCAACGGCATTCAAAAATTCTTCGCCGTTCTGTGGCTGGGCCGCGATAGCTTCGTCCGTTTCTCGCCTTCGGTCTCGCTGCGTAAGATGGCGGACGAACACGGTACCGATAAAACCATCGCCCAGAAGCTGGCCCGCGTGGCGCGCATGCACTTCGCCCGTCAGCGTCTGGCGGCGGTCGGCCCGCGCCTCCCCGCGCGCCAGGATCTGTTTAATAAACTGCTGGCGTCGAAAGCCATTGCCCGTGCGGTAGAAGACGAAGCGCGCAGCAAGAAGATTTCTCATGAAAAGGCGCAGCAAAACGCTATCGCTCTGATGGAAGAGATCGCGGCAAACTTCTCCTACGAGATGATTCGCCTGACAGACCGCGTGCTGGGCTTTACCTGGAACCGGTTGTATCAGGGCATCAACGTCCATAACGCCGAGCGTGTCCGTCAGCTGGCGCACGAAGGCCACGAGATAGTCTACGTCCCATGCCACCGCAGCCATATGGACTATCTGCTGCTCTCTTACGTCATTTATCATCAGGGCCTGGTGCCGCCGCATATCGCTGCCGGCATCAACCTGAACTTCTGGCCCGCCGGGCCGATCTTCCGTCGCGGCGGCGCGTTCTTTATTCGTCGCACGTTCAAGGGCAATAAGCTCTACTCAACCGTATTTCGCGAATATCTTGGCGAGCTGTTCAGCCGCGGCTATTCGGTGGAGTACTTCGTGGAGGGCGGGCGTTCACGTACTGGTCGTCTGCTGGATCCGAAAACCGGCACTCTGTCGATGACCATCCAGGCAATGCTGCGCGGCGGTAATCGCCCTATCACCCTGGTGCCGATTTACATCGGCTACGAGCACGTGATGGAGGTCGGCACCTACGCCAAAGAGCTGCGCGGCGCGACAAAAGAGAAAGAGAGTCTGCCGCAGATGCTGCGCGGCTTGAGCAAGCTGCGCAATCTCGGCCAGGGCTACGTTAACTTCGGCGAACCGCTGCCGCTGATGACCTATCTGAACCAGCATGTGCCGGACTGGCGCGAGTCTATCGACCCTATCGAAGCGGTCCGTCCTTCCTGGCTGACGCCGACGGTGAATAACATCGCCTCGGATCTGATGGTACGCATCAACAATGCCGGCGCGGCTAACGCCATGAACCTGTGCTGTACCGCGCTGCTGGCATCGCGTCAACGCTCACTGACCCGCGAGCAGCTCACCGAGCAGTTGGAGTGCTATCTCGCCCTGCTGCGCAACGTGCCATATTCAGCGGATGCGACCACGCCTGCGGCCTCAGCCAGCGAGCTTATCGACCACGCGCTGCAGATGAACAAGTTCGAAGTCGAGAAAGACACCATTGGCGATATCATCATTCTGCCGCGCGAGCAGGCCGTCCTGATGACTTATTACCGCAACAACATCGCCCATATGCTGGTGATGCCGTCGCTGTTAGCCGCCATCGTCACTCAGCATCGTCGCATTACCCGCGCCGAAATTCTGCGTCACGTTGAGATGTTCTATCCGTTCCTCAAGGCCGAGCTATTCCTGCGTTGGGAAAAAGCGGAGCTGGCGGGCGTCGTCGATGCGCTGATCGCCGAGATGCAGCGTCAGGGTCTGATCGCCCTGAACAACGATGAGGTGAGCGTTAATCCGTCTCACGCCCGTTCTCTGCAGCTGCTGGCCGCAGGCGCGCGCGAAACGCTGCAGCGCTACGCCATTACCTTCTGGCTGCTGAGCGCTAACCCGTCAATCAACCGCAGTTCGCTGGAGAAAGAGAGCCGCACCGTGGCGCAGCGCCTGTCCGTTCTGCACGGCATCAACGCGCCGGAGTTCTTCGATAAGGCGGTGTTCAGCACGCTGGTGCTGACCCTGCGTGACGAAGGCTATATCAGCGATACCGGGGACGCCGAGCCGGAAGAGACGTTGAAGATCTACCGCATGCTGGCGGATCTGATTACTTCGGATGTGCGGTTAACGATTGAAAGCGTTACCCAGGATGAAGCGTAACGTTTAAAGAGATGTCCCGGCTTGCGCCGGGCTACCGGCCCATGCGGTTTTGTAGCCCGGCTAAGGCGTTTATGCCGCAAGCCGGGAAGAACTACTGCATATATCCCATCGCCAGACCAAGAAACAGCACCAGCCCAACGTAGTTATTGTTCATAAACGCCTTAAAGCAGGCATCGCGTTCGCGTTTAAATATTAGCTTCTGCTGCCAGGCGAACAGCGCCGCGGCGATAAACAACGACCAGTAATACTCCCAGCCCAGCCCGCTCAGCCAGCCTACCGCCGCCATCAGGGCCAGCACCGCCACCTGTAAAATGCCGATGATTAAGCGATCGTTGTCGCCAAAGAGAATCGCCGTCGATTTAATACCTATTTTGACGTCATCATCACGATCGACCATCGCATACTGGGTATCGTAGGCCACCGCCCACAGGATATTGGCGAGGAACATCAGCCAGCAGCTCAGCGGCAGCGATTCGCTGACCGCCGAAAAGGCCATCGGGATCGACCAGCCGAACGCCGCGCCCAGTACTACCTGCGGCAGGTGGGTATAGCGCTTCATAAACGGATATACCCATGCCAGCGCCAGCGCCGCTACCGACAGCAAAATGGTCATGGTGTTCAGGGTCAACACCAGCAGGAACGAAAGCAGCACCAGCACGACAAACAGCGTCCGCGCCTCCTTTTCGCTCACGTCGCCGCTCGGCAACGGGCGGTGGGCCGTCCGTTTGACGTGGCCGTCAAACTTGCGATCGGCATAATCGTTGACCACGCAGCCTGCGGCGCGCATCAGCCAGACGCCGGCGACGAAAACGGCGAGGATCCATAGCGGCGGTATCCCCGGCGTCGCCACCCACAGCGCCCACAGCGTCGGCCACAGCAGCAGCAGCGCGCCAATCGGTTTGTCAGTACGCATCAGGCGGTGAAACGCCAGCAGCTTGTTCTGCGTCAGACTCCACTCCATTTCATTTTCCTCTTAATACAACGGCGATGCAGGCAAAAACAGTTCCGTCAGCAGCAGCGGTTTGCCGCTCAACCGGAGACGGGAACGACGCCCCCACAGCTCTGCATGACGACCAATTTCAATAAAATCGCGGGTTAGCGTCGATGACGTGAAGAGATAGCGGCCCAACGGCGTTTGCCCCAGCTGTTGCAGCGCCAGTTCGGGGCCGCTCAGCGTTGATTCGGGCACTATCGTGCGCCCGGCCAGCCAGGGTTCACCGTTGGCGCAAAGAATGATTTCCCGCAGCCAGTAGCGGGGTTCGCTCGGTAACAGGGGCGCCTCACCGGCCAGCGCGTCGCGTCCAACAAAACCTTCGTTAACCATGATGACGCTGACTTTCTTCCCCTGCTGCTCAAAGCGTTTGGTCATTGAGTCTTCCAGCAATAACCAGTCGCGCAGATGCGCATCCAGCGGGGGCATAGCGGCAAAATAATGCAGCGCACGCAGTTGCGTAAGCGCAGGATGTGGCATGCCTGAATCTCCGGTACATAACGTGAAGGTATTGTATCGCAGAATGGGGCATCGGGGGCGGGCAAACGTCAATATACGATCATCCGCGCAACAGCCGTGCAACAGAGGCTGCGGCGCGCTAAAAAAAAGTGCGCCCTGACGGACGCACCTAAAGGCTGTGCCTAAACATCAGCATTGCGGGGAGACGGTCACCCCTTGCCTTTTACACTGCTGATAAAGGTGGAACGAGCAGATTTCGAGCCAAGACGTTCAGCTTCGTTCATCAATTTCAGGGCTTTATCGATATCGCCTTTCGCAACCGCCTGCTTAATGCCGTTGTTGAAATAGGTTTCGGTGTCATCAAGCATCGGTTCGCTTTTCGCCGCCGGAGCCGGGGCCGGCGCGACAACCGGCGCGCTATAGGCAGGAGCAGCGGTATTACCGACGGTAACGGGCCCCGGACCTGACGAACCAAACAACGGGCCAACCAGCACGCTGGAGCCGGTAGAGGTTTTCACCTTCAGGCTAATGGTGCCGTCTGTAACGTGTTTCGCGATGGGATCCGGAATATCCGGCACCGCATTGCCGGTACCTTTGGCGTAAGCCTTCGCCGGATCGATTAATTTAGTGGTCTGCTGCAAATCCTGCGGCGTGGTAAAAACCAGCACATAAATTTTCTGCTGTCCCAGCGCCGGAGTCAGGCGCATTACGCCTTCCAGACGATCTGAACTCATCACTCCCGGTTCAAGATAAGTGAAGTAGCTGCTGGGGAAAAACGCGGATGGCGTCATATTTTGGTCAAGAATCAGCACGTTCGGCGCATATACCGCAGTTTGTTTTTCCACTTCGCTGGTTAACGTAATATTGAGCTCGCCAATATTCGCCGGAACGCTGTATGCGGCGACCGGGCCGCTGATACCGGGGACACTGAGCGTCTGTCCGGCCACGGCGAGCTTTGTCGTCTGCGTTTTGGATTGATCGACCGGAGTCCAGGTCAACTGCTGCAACGCGGAGGCCGGAATCGACGGCGCGGCAGAGGTGTTCTGCGGCACGAAATTAACATCAGCAAAACTGACTGCGGGTACGCAGGCCATCAGGCCGACGGACAGGCAGAGGGCAACGAGACTTTTCTTCATTTTCATTGTTATCACCTCAATTCCGATGGCCGAGCGGTAGCCAGGCAATAGCGCGCTGGGCCTAAGATAGAGGGGCTTGCGCCCCTCTTTTAGTTACGAACGGTCAGGCTCGATTACCACCAGATTTCCATCTGGGCACCGAAGGTCCACTCGTCGCTATCGCCACGGCTAAAGGTTTTAGCGCTGGTGTCGTTGTACGCTACGCCGCTATCGTTATAGCCCCATTTCTCATCCCATTTAGCGTACGTTGCGAATACGCGGATTGCCGGACGGGACCAGATGCTGTCACCAGCCTGCCACTGCTGTGCCAGAGTCACTTTATACTGGCTGTTACGATCGCTGGTGCGTTGAGATTTGACGTTGTCGTAGCCGATTTCCATCAGGGTGCTCATGATAGGCGTCCACTTGTACATTGGACGAACGCCGACGGTCCACCACTGGGTACCATTGTTGTTGTCGCGGTCGATATCCTGGTACATACCGACGTACATCAGATCCCAGCTATCGCCCAGAGAGATCGCACCGTGGTCCAACACGCGCCACATAGATCCATCGTTATTAATGCTGCCACCCTGCGGAACGCCTTTACCGCTGGAGGTCATAGAGTCAGTTGCATACTGCAGAACAAATTTGTTAAAGCCTTTCAGCATGCTCTGAGTATGCTCAGCGGTGAGCATCCACCCGTCTTTGGAAGCGCCCGGCTGCAGTGAGTAATCATCAGGGATGTTAGTGTGGCCGTAGTCAACGCCCAGTTCCAGCGTGCCGCCCGGGTTAGTTTCCAGACCGGCTAAACGCACGTCGAATACATCGTTCGGCACGATATTGTCATAGACGCGATTACCGAACTCGTCGCGATCGGCGAAGGTGCCGGAGCCGCCGGATTCAGAAGAACGCGTTGCTGCCAGAGAGAGTTTACCGAAGCCCAGATCGATGTTTTCAATACCCGCACCAGGACCAGAAATATCCCAGTAGTAGAAGTCGATCATATGAACGTCATGACGCTGGTAGAAGCGCTTACCGGCCCAGATGGTGGAACCTGGCAACCATTCGATCAGGTTTTTACCCTGCACGTTAGCTTCACGGAATGCCGGACTGGTGGATTCCCAGTCGTTCTGCTGTGACACAGAGTAGGCGACGTTGGTATCGAAGTAGAAGCTCTTATCACCTTCTTTCCATACTTCCTGGCCCAGCTTCAGTTCCGCATAGGTTTCACATTCGTTACCCAGACGGTATTTACTTTGAGCGCCGGTTGCCTGGAAGCACTGTTGCTCACCGCCGCTGCCGGTCCAGCCGATACCAGAACGGGCATAACCGTGGAAATCAACGGCCAGCGCCTGAGCAGACATAACGCCTGCCGCAACGGCGACCGCCAGTGGAAGTTTGCGCAGAGTAATCATCATTCTATCTCCTGAGATCATTGCTTTTCTTTGAACACTTCACCCTTCGGGCTGCCTCTTTGTTGGCTGCGCTCACTCACCCTGGTCACGTACTTTTGTACGCTCCCAGGGATTCATTCCCTTGCCGCCTCGATGCAGCGCGAATGGTTTTGTGTTTTTTTTTAGTTAGAAGCCCTACACGCCCGGCTCTTTATGCAGCCGACGACAAGCGGTGCCATCCTCACGGAATAAATGGCAGCGCTCCGGCGGCAAACCGATGGCGAATGTGGCTCCCTCTTCTACCAGCACCACGTCGTTCTGGCGGTAAACCAGGTTTTGACGGATGGATGGGATCTGGATATGAATTTGCGTTTCGTGGCCGAGCTGTTCGACCACCTGAACTTCACCTTCAAGGGTGACGTCGGCGATATCGCTGGGCAGCAGATGTTCCGGGCGAATACCTAAAGACATATTGGCGCCGACCTGAACGCGGGCGCTGTCCACCGGCAGCCAGACCTGCTGACGGTTCGGTAGCTCCACCTGCACCTGCTCAATGGCGGTAGCGGTGACTTTGACCGGCAGGAAGTTCATCTTCGGCGAACCGATAAAGCCCGCGACGAAGCGATCCGCCGGGTAGTGATAGAGTTCGAGAGGCTTGCCGACCTGCGCGACGCGACCGGCGTCCAGCACCACAATCTTGTCGGCGAGGGTCATTGCTTCGACCTGGTCGTGGGTCACGTAAATCATCGTGCGGCCAAGACGCTTATGCAGACGGGAAATCTCAATACGCATCTGTACGCGCAGCGCGGCATCGAGGTTGGAGAGCGGTTCATCCAGCAGGAAAACGCGCGGTTCAGCCACCAGGGTACGACCAATCGCCACGCGCTGGCGCTGACCGCCGGAAAGCGCTTTCGGTTTACGCTCCAGCAGGTGAGCCAGCTGCAGCACTTCCGCCACCTGAGTCACGCGTTGGTTAATCAGCTCTTTTTTGGCGCCGGCCAGCTTCAGGCCAAAAGACATGTTTTCCGCGACGGAAAGATGGGGGTAAAGTGCATAAGACTGAAACACCATCCCGATACCGCGCTCGGCGGGCGGAACATCATTCATTCGGGTATCGCCAATCAGCAGATCGCCGCTGGTCACCGTTTCCAGCCCGGCAATCATACGCAGCAGGGTGGATTTGCCGCAGCCTGATGGCCCAACAAACACGACGAACTCCCCATCCTGGATCTCGAGATTGATATCTTTTGATACCACCACGTCACCCCAGGCTTTCGTTACATTTCGCAGCTGTACGCTCGCCATGCCCTTCTCCCTTCGTTACAACCTGTCACTTAACGACACATTCAAGATGGGCTGACTATGCGGCATTCATTAGTCTGGTAAATCCTCCACCCCCCGGCTTTTTCATGGGGGAGGAGACGGGAGGATGAGAGATGACGTCTCGCCGCTGGGGGGGGCGGGCCGATACCCATTTCGTGATGCAGCCTGCAAAATTGGCCTCCTTTTTATGTGCTCCAGGACTCATAACCGGCATTTCTGCTATGGAGATCACACAATCGGGGGATGGGGCGTAGACATGGGGAGGATGGAAAGAGGTTGTTAAAAAAGGAAACTCATCACCGTTAAGCCACTCAAGTGTATCCACGAGCACATCACCAAATAGGACGGGTATATGAAAATCAAAACTGGCGCTCGCATCCTCGCGCTGTCTGCATTGACCACGATGATGTTTTCCGCCTCTGCCCTCGCAAAAATCGAAGAAGGTAAGCTGGTTATCTGGATTAACGGCGACAAAGGCTACAACGGCCTCGCTGAAGTGGGTAAAAAGTTTGAAAAAGACACCGGCATTAAAGTATCCGTAGAACATCCGGATAAGCTGGAGGAGAAATTCCCGCAGGTTGCCGCGACCGGCGACGGCCCTGACATCATTTTCTGGGCCCACGACCGTTTTGGCGGCTACGCCCAGTCCGGCCTGTTGGCGGAAATTACCCCGGACAAAACTTTCCAGGACAAACTCTATCCGTTCACCTGGGACGCGGTTCGCTATAACGGCAAGCTGATTGCCTACCCGGTTGCCGTCGAAGCGCTGTCGTTGATCTATAACAAAGACCTGGTGCCAAATCCGCCGAAAACCTGGGAAGAGATCCCGGCGCTGGATAAAGAACTGAAGGCGAAAGGTAAGAGCGCGCTGATGTTCAACCTGCAAGAACCGTACTTCACCTGGCCGCTGATTGCCGCCGACGGCGGTTATGCGTTCAAGTTTGAAAACGGCAAGTACGACGTGAAAGACGTAGGCGTGGATAGCGCTGGCGCGAAAGCAGGCCTGACCTTCCTGGTCGACCTTATTAAGAACAAGCATATGAACGCCGACACCGACTACTCCATCGCGGAAGCGGCATTCAACAAAGGCGAAACCGCGATGACCATCAACGGTCCGTGGGCGTGGTCTAACATCGATAAGAGCAAGGTTAACTACGGCGTTACCCTGCTGCCGACCTTCAAAGGCAACCCGTCTAAACCGTTCGTTGGCGTACTGAGCGCCGGTATTAACGCCGCCAGCCCGAACAAAGAACTGGCGAAAGAGTTCCTCGAAAACTACCTGATGACCGATCAGGGCCTGGATGAAGTGAACAAGGACAAACCGCTGGGCGCGGTCGCGCTGAAATCCTTCCAGGAAAAACTGGAAAAAGATCCGCGTATCGCCGCCACCATGGCTAACGCCAAGAATGGTGAAATCATGCCGAATATTCCGCAGATGTCCGCCTTCTGGTATGCCGTTCGTACCGCAGTGATCAACGCCGCTAGCGGTCGCCAGACCGTTGAAGAGGCGCTGAAAGACGCACAGGCTCGTATCACCAAGTAATACGGTTTCCCTTATTTCTTAGGGAATAAGGTTTGTTGAATACGTTGTTACACGAAATCATTCGCGCTACATCGAGGCGGCAAGGATGCAAATCCCCAGGCGCTTACATCAGTAAGTGACTGGGGTACGCATCCGCAGCCAACAAAGAGGTAGCGCGAAGGATAAAGTGTAAAGAGGATGATCCCCATGGATGTCGTGAAAAAGAAACACTGGTGGCAAAGCCCGCAGCTCACATGGTCTGTGATCGGCTTGCTGTGCCTGCTGGTGGGTTACCTTGTTGTTTTGATGTACGCCCAGGGGGAGTACCTGTTTGCCATCATGACGCTGATTTTGAGCTCGGTTGGCCTGTATATTTTTTCCAATCGCAAAGCCTACGCCTGGCGCTATGTGTATCCGGGTCTCGCCGGGATGGGGCTGTTCGTCCTGTTCCCGCTGATCTGCACGATCGCAATCGCTTTTACCAACTACAGCAGCACTAACCAGTTGACCTTCGAACGCGCCCAACAGGTGCTGATGGACCGCTCCTTCCAGGCGGGTAAATCCTACAACTTCGCGCTCTATCCGGCGGGAGATGAATGGAAGCTGGCGCTGACCGACGGCGAAAGCGGCAAAAACTATCTTTCCGACGCCTTTAAATTCGGCGGCGAGCAGAAGCTGGCCTTAAAAGAGGCTGACGCCCTGCCGGAAGGCGAGCGCGCCACGCTGCGCGTGATTACGCAAAACCGTACCGCCCTGAACCAGCTGACCGCCGTGCTGCCGGATGAAAGCAAAGTCATCATGAGCTCCCTGCGTCAGTTCTCCGGTACTCAACCGCTGTACGCGCTGGCCAATGACGGTACGCTGACCAACAACCAGAGCGGCGTGAAATATCGTCCGAACGCCGAGGTCGGTTTCTATCAGGCGATCAACGCCGACGGCAGCTGGGGCAGCGAAAAGCTCAGCCCGGGCTACACCGTAACCATCGGCTGGGATAACTTCACCCGCGTGTTCCAGGATGAAGGGATCCAGAAACCGTTCTTCGCGATTTTCGTCTGGACGGTGGTGTTCTCCGTTCTGACCGTGATTCTCACCGTTGCGGTCGGCATGGTGCTCGCCTGTCTCGTCCAGTGGGAAGCCCTGAAGGGCAAAGCGATTTACCGCGTACTGCTGATTCTGCCGTATGCCGTACCGTCATTTATCTCGATTCTGATTTTCAAAGGCTTGTTCAACCAGAGCTTTGGCGAGATCAACATGATGCTCAGTGCGATGTTCGGCATCAAGCCAGCCTGGTTCAGCGACCCGACCACCGCGCGCACGATGATTATCATCGTCAACACCTGGCTGGGCTATCCGTACATGATGATCCTGTGCATGGGCCTGCTGAAAGCGATTCCTGACGATTTATATGAAGCCTCGGCAATGGATGGCGCTACGCCGTTCCAGAACTTCTTCAAAATTACGCTGCCGCTGCTGATCAAGCCGCTGACGCCGCTGATGATCGCCAGCTTCGCCTTTAACTTTAACAACTTCGTGCTGATTCAGCTGTTGACCAACGGCGGGCCGGACCGGCTCGGCACCACCACGCCGGCGGGCTACACCGACCTGCTGGTGAGCTATACCTACCGTATCGCCTTTGAAGGCGGCGGCGGTCAGGACTTCGGCCTCGCGGCGGCTATCGCCACGCTGATCTTCCTGCTGGTAGGCGCGCTGGCGATTGTTAACCTGAAAGCCACACGTATGAAGTTTGATTAAGGGAGATAACGATTATGGCTATGGTTCAACCCAAATCTCAGAAGCTGCGCCTGTTCACGACGCATCTCCTGCTGCTGATTTTTATCGCGGCGATTATGTTCCCGCTGCTGATGGTTATCGCTATCTCTCTGCGCGAAGGTAACTTCGCCACCGGTAGCCTGATCCCTGAAAGTATCTCCTGGGAGCACTGGCGGCTGGCGTTAGGTTTCAGCGTCGAACACGCTGACGGCCGCGTCACGCCGCCGCCCTTCCCGGTGCTGCTGTGGCTGTGGAACTCCATCAAGGTGGCCGGCATTACCGCTATTGGCATTGTCGCGCTCTCTACCACCTGCGCTTACGCTTTTGCCCGCATGCGCTTCCCAGGTAAAGCAACGCTGCTGAAAGGGATGCTGATTTTCCAGATGTTCCCCGCAGTGCTGTCGCTGGTCGCGCTGTATGCCCTGTTTGACCGTCTTGGCCAGTACGTGCCGTTCGTCGGCCTGAATACCCACGGCGGCGTCATCTTTGCCTATATGGGCGGTATCGCGCTGCACGTCTGGACGATTAAAGGTTACTTCGAAACCATCGACGGCTCGCTGGAAGAAGCGGCGGCGCTGGACGGCGCCACCCCATGGCAGGCTTTCCGCCTGGTGCTGCTCCCGCTGTCAGTGCCGATTCTGGCGGTGGTGTTTATTCTGTCGTTCATCGCTGCGATTACCGAAGTACCGGTGGCCTCCCTGCTGCTGCGCGATGTGAACAGCTATACCCTGGCGGTCGGAATGCAGCAGTATCTCAACCCGCAGAACTATCTGTGGGGCGACTTTGCCGCCGCGGCGGTGCTCTCCGCCATCCCGATTACCGTAGTGTTCCTGCTGGCCCAGCGCTGGTTGGTCAACGGCCTGACGGCTGGCGGAGTGAAAGGTTAATTTTTTTGTAACACCCGCCCCAAATTTCAGATGAGGGCCGGCGGTTTAGCGGCAATACACGTCCCCAACCGGGTATTGCCGCCGCCCTCAGCTGAAAAAGTAAGGCAAATGCCACTGCTATCCTCAACTGGACCCTACATAAATTTAATTTGTGACTGTTGGTCAGCGGCCCTGGAGGCCGCTTTTTTTTATTCGCGTTTCAGGCGGTTGGAGTTACACAGCCAGAGCGTAATCACCAAAATCAGGATCGCCGCGGAGTAAATCAGTACCGCCATAGGCGACTCATGATCGATAATGATCAGGCGGACGATGGCGGTGATGCCGATATAGACAAAGTAGCGCAGCGGGAAGTGAAATCCCGACTCAAAGTACTTCACTATCAGCGCGATAAATTCGAAATAGAGGAAGTAGACCACCAGCCCTTCCACCAGCTTGTACTTAC
Organism: Klebsiella sp. BDA134-6; assembly: GCF_015601345.1. Classification (NCBI taxonomy): domain Bacteria; kingdom Pseudomonadati; phylum Pseudomonadota; class Gammaproteobacteria; order Enterobacterales; family Enterobacteriaceae; genus Klebsiella; species Klebsiella sp. BDA134-6. The sequence continues at coordinate 356,618 of NZ_CP064784.1, read as the reverse complement.
TGACAGGTTCAGGGGTGAACAGGACGTGCGCCAGATGCAACGTCTCTTTCCCGAGAAAAACGATCAGTATGACTCCCAGACACAATAGCCCGAGATTCAAAACGGTTTGCATGGCGGTTGCAATAAAATTCACCAACGGACGATAAACCGGCGGCATAGGTACACCTCATCATCATGATTTCCTGTGACCTGTATAACGCAAAAATGTGATCCAGATCTACATTTATGAGTCCCTTCTTGTTACTACATAGCTCTCGACTATCCGACGAAATACGTAAAAAAAGAAATTTTTACTTTCGGCGAGGCTGTGAGGCAGTTAACTAAATCCCTTTTTATGTTCAAAAAACAGAATATAAATACCTATCAAATCAGCTAATTAACCATAATAAGATCACAATTTTACAATATTTTAATAAGCGAATATTTTTCTCTTTCAGGCATAAATAACGGGGGTATTAGAGTAAGTTTTTTCTTAAGAATTGACATAGCATATTCGCATATTAATAAGCCCTCGTTAGCGGATAGATATAAAATATGACTACTGAACACGCATCTCTATTTATAAACTGGCTGAAAAAAGAAGTTGCCCCGGCATTAGGCTGTACAGAGCCTGTCGCTATTTCTTTTACCGCGGCTTACGCCGCGAAACATTTGGATACCGCTTGTCAAAGTATTAGCGGTTTTATTTCCGCAAATCTGTATAAGAATGCAATGGGCGTAACTATTCCCGGAACATCCGTCAGCGGCGTGGCGCTTGCGGCCGCAATTGGCGCATTTGGCGGCGACGCTGATAAGGGATTAAAAACACTGGAGGGGATTAGCGAACGGCATGTTGAACTAGCCCAAAAATTAATCGCCGATGGTCAGGTCAATATTAGCGTGCAAGACACCCCTGATTTTATTCATCTGGATCTGACGCTAACGGGCGGCGAAAAGAGCTGCCGCGTGGTGGTCAAGGGCACGCATACCAATATCGTTGAGCTGTATATTAATGGCGAAGCGCAGGTGCTGGCGGACAAACAGAGTACGGTAACGCAGCAGGAAACATTAGCAACCTTTTCGCTTGCCGAGGCCTTTGATTTTATTAGCGAGGTCGAATTCGCCGACATCGCATTTATTCTCGAAGCCGCCCGGCTCAATTCGGCGCTGGCGGAGGAAGGTAAAAGCAAAAAATACGGTTTGAACATCAACGGCACCTTCTCTGATGCGGTAAAAAATGGCCTGCTCAGCAACGACCTGCTGAGTAAAGTCATCATCAATACCGTCGCCGCATCCGACGCGCGAATGGGCGGAGCCCCCGTCGTCGCGATGTCAAACTTTGGTTCCGGTAACCAGGGTATCGCCGCCACCATGCCGGTAGTGACGGTCGCGGAGCATCTTAACGCCGATGAAGAGACCCTCGCGCGGGCGCTGGCGCTCTCCCACCTGACCGCCATATCGATCCACTCCCGCTATACGCGTCTGTCCGCGCTATGCGCAGCGTCCACGGCAGCGATGGGCGCCGCGGCAGGTATGGCGTGGTTATTTACCCGTGACCTGCAAACAATTAATACCGCTATTATTAATATGATCAGCGATATTACCGGCATGATTTGCGATGGCGCCTCTAATAGCTGCGCAATGAAAGTATCGTCCGTGGTTTCCAGCGCCTTTAAGGCCGTACTGATGGCGATGCAAAATAGCTGCGCAGGCTCTAATGACGGCATTGTTTGCGCTGATGTAGAGCAGACCATTAATAATCTCTGCCGTCTGGTGATTAAGCCCATGGCCTATACCGATAAAGAAATCATCAACATTATGGTAGCAAAGTAATCATTAATTCGCGTTTTAATGTACCTTACACAAATAATTAATCTCCTGAATACAACAGGTATTGCTTATGAACAAAAAAGTTATTCTACGGGGTATGAGCGCCATACTTCCCTTGTGCATCGGCGACTTTCCGTTTTCATTTATTGTCGGCGCGCTAAGCGTTAGCGCCGGGATGAGTATCTGGCAAAGTACGGCATGGTCGACGATTGTCATCGCCGGTTCGGCACAAATGCTGGCGTTAAATATGCTAAAAACCGGAGCGAGCCTTGGGGTGATTATATTCACCACGATGATAATTAATCTTCGCCATGTGCTTTATAGCGCCTCTATTTCCAGTGCGGTACGCGAAGCCTCCTTCTTTAAAAAATGCTTTATGGCATATGCCCTGACCGATGAAGTGTACGCCACGACGGTGAAAGAGATGGAGGAGAATAAAAAAGATAAATATCTTTTCTATTTTTCAGCAATGCTGACGTTTTGGTTCGCCTGGGTACTGGCCGATTTCCTTGGCGCTCTGGTTGGCGCGTCTTTTCCGCACATTGAAAAATATGGTCTGGACTTCGCGATGGTCGCCGCATTTATCGCCATCGTGGTCCCGCAAATCAAAAGCCAGGCCTGTACCGTCGCCGCCGTTGTTGCTGCCGTATCCGGGGTACTTTTGGTCGTACTGCCCTACTCGTTAGGTATCGTCGTCGCGTCCGTACTGGGCGTAATGGCGGGCCTGAGCGTCGATCTCGCCGAAGAGCGTAAACAGGCGCAGGCCGCTGACAAACTCTCTCTCGAAGGAGCGCTGGAAAATGAGTAATAGCTTTTTTATCGCCCTGACGCTGGGCATGGCCGCCGTGACCTTTCTTATTCGCTTCTCGTTCATTGGCCTCGCCGGGAAGATTCAGATGTCGAGCCGGGTCAGCAAAACGCTGCGTTTTGTGCCGGTGACCGTGCTGCCGGCCATCATCACGATTCAGATCCTGAGCGTAAATTCCAGCATGGAATTCGATTTGAAAAACCCGAAGGTGATCGCCGCGATTATCTGCACGCTCGCCAGCTTCCGCCTGGGCCTGGTATGGGTCGTCGTCAGCGGCGTCGGTTCACTCGTTTTGCTCAACTATTTCATGTAACCACCTATCAGAAGGAATCAACAGAATGATAATTACCACTGCCGCTGCGCCTGCCGCCATTGGTCCGTATGTTCAGGGGGTAAACCTGGGTACCATGACGATGACCTCGGGGCAGCTGCCGGTCAATCCGCAAGACGGCACCATGTCTGACGACATCGCTCAGCAGACGCGACAGTCGCTGGATAACGTTAAGGCTATCGTTGAAGCGGCGGGTTTGCAGGTGAAAAACATCGTTAAGACGATGGTCTTCGTCAAGGATCTGAATGACTTCGCCACCATCAACGCGGTTTATGAAGCGTTCTTCGCCGAACACAACGCGGACTTTCCAGCCCGCTCTTGCGTTGAAGTCGCCAGACTGCCTAAAGATGCGGGCATTGAGATCGAAGCCATCGCCGTCGCCTAATCCCCCTGCCGGAGGTCCTCCTCCGGCAACGTCTTCCCCCCCACTTTTGAGGTTTACCCGCAGCGAAGTTTACGGGCAAAATATCGCCACTTCTTTGCGAGGAACGCAGAATGCTAAAGATTCGTATTGGACGTCCGGAAGATGCGGCTTTACTCAACGAAATGGCCAACGTCAGTTACCGCCACCACTTTACCCATCTCTGGCACAACGCCGAGGAAATGGAGCACTACCTGCAGCAAGAGTATTCCATGGCCGCGTTGGCGCCCAGCCTGGCCGATCCGCAGTGCTGCTGGTTGATTGCGGAAGCCGCGCGCCCTGTCGGCTTTGCTAAATACGCCTGTGGTCAGAATATTGATCCCGGGGGTCCATCCGGCGCGCTGCTACATAAGCTCTATCTACTGCCTGACGCCACCGGGCATCGTTACGGCGAGCAGATTTTCCGCGCCGTCGAGACGCGAGCGAAAGAGACGGGTGAAAGCTGGCTATGGCTGGAAGTGCTCGCCGCGAATACCCGCGCCCGCCGTTTTTATGAACGCCAGGGGATGCAGCACGTGAAGGATGTGGCATTTCATTCTGCAACCCAGCAAAGCACACTCCATATTCTGGCTAAACCAATCTGAGAGGCAGCATGCATACCCTTCGTGAAACCGCCATTCGCAACGTCGCCAGCGGCGAAAACGTGGTGATTTACCAACCCGCCAACCTCTACGACTGCACGCTTGGCGATAACGTCTTCGTCGGGCCATTTGTGGAGATTCAGGGTCATACCCGCATCGGCAACGACAGCAAAATTCAGTCCCACACCTTTATCTGCGAGTACGTGACCATCGGCGAGCGCTGCTTTATCGGCCACGGCGTGATGTTCGCCAACGATATGTTCCGCGAAGGCAAACCCAACGCCGACCGCGAGAGCTGGGGAAGAATTGTGATTGGCAACGATGTGTCTATCGGCAGCGGCGCAACCATTCTGGCGGTCAGCATCTGCGATGGGGTCGTGATCGGCGCGGGCAGCGTGGTGACAAAATCCATTACTGAGAAAGGCGTGTGGGCCGGGAACCCGGCAAAGCTGCTGCGCCGGCTATAACAAAAATGCCGACCACATGGGCCGGCATTGCGAACGTTTTAGCGATTATGCGCGCCAGGATTTATAGCGGTTAATCAGACCGTTAGTGGAGCTGTCGTGGCTGCTCACTTCGGAACCATCTTTCAGCTCCGGCAGGATGCGGTTAGCCAGCTGTTTGCCCAGCTCAACGCCCCACTGATCGAAGGTGAAGATGTTCATAATCACGCCCTGGGTGAAGATTTTGTGCTCATACAGGGCAATCAGCGCGCCCAGGCTGAACGGCGTAATTTCACGCAGCAGGATGGAGTTGGTTGGGCGGTTGCCTTCAAACACTTTGAACGGCACAACGTGTTCCAGGGTCGCCGGATCTTTACCCTGATCGCGATATTCCTGCTCGACCACTTCGCGGGATTTACCAAACGCCAGCGCTTCGGTCTGCGCAAAGAAGTTAGACAGCAGCTTCGGATGGTGGTCGGACAGCGGGTTGTGGGTAACCGCCGGGGCGATAAAGTCGCAAGGCACCATTTTGGTCCCCTGGTGAATCAGCTGGTAGAACGCGTGCTGACCGTTAGTGCCCGGCTCGCCCCAGATGATTGGGCCAGTCTGGTAATCCACGGCGTTGCCGTTACGGTCAACGTATTTACCGTTGGATTCCATGTTGCCCTGCTGGAAGTAGGCGGCAAAGCGGTGCATATACTGGTCGTACGGCAGAATCGCTTCGGTTTCAGCGCCGAAGAAGTTGTTGTACCAGATACCAATCAGCGCCAGCAGCACCGGCAGGTTTTTCTCAGGCGCGGTCGTGGAGAAGTGTTTGTCCATCGCATGCGCGCCGGAGAGCAGTTCAACAAAATTGTCGAAGCCCACGGACAGGATGATGGACAGGCCGATGGCTGACCACAGAGAGTAACGGCCGCCAACCCAGTCCCAGAACTCAAACATATTAGCGGTATCAATACCGAACTCGCCCACCGCTTTACCATTGGTGGAGAGCGCGGCGAAGTGTTTCGCTACGTGTTTCTCATCGCCGGCGGTCGCCAGGAACCAGTCGCGCGCGCTGTGGGCGTTGGTCATCGTTTCCTGAGTGGTAAAGGTTTTCGACGCCACCAGGAACAGCGTGGTTTCCGGGTTCACCGTTTTCAGCACTTCGGCGATGTGGGTCCCATCGACGTTGGAAACAAAGTGCATATTCAGGTGATTTTTATACGGGCGCAGCGCTTCGGTCACCATGAACGGGCCGAGGTCGGAGCCGCCGATACCGATGTTGACGACGTCGGTAATCGCTTTACCGGTGTAGCCTTTCCAGCTGCCGGAGATAATGGCTTCGGAGAAGGTTTTCATCTTCTCAAGCACGGCGTTCACTTCCGGCATCACGTCTTTGCCATCAACCAGAATCGGAGTATTGCTGCGGTTACGCAGCGCAACGTGCAGCACCGCGCGATCTTCCGTACGGTTAATCTTCTCGCCGGAGAACATGGATTTAATGGCGTCTGCCAGGAAGGTCTCTTTGGCCAGGTCCTGCAGTTTTGCCAGCGTCTCTTCGGTGATGCGGTTTTTGGAAAAATCCACCAGCATCAGATCGTCGAACGTGGCGGAGAATTTAGAGAAACGATCGCTATCCTTCGCGAACAGATCCGCGATGGTAACGTCTTTCATTTCATCAAAGTGTTTCTGTAATGCCTGCCAGGCAGAGGTCTGCGTTGGGTTGATGTTTTTCATTAGCAATACTCTTCTGATTTGAGAATTGTGACTGCGGTCGATTGTAGCGCCGGTGACGAAAAATTGTGATGATTTTTATGTTATGCCGATGATACGCGTCAGAAATTGGGCCGATTTGGCGCAAAATGCCCCTGATAGTATAGACATCATAAGGCTTTTTTCTGTCAGCGACCCGCGCATGAAAAATCCGCATAACCCTGACGTTGACATACTTCGCCTGAAGCCTTTATATAACGGCAGTACCTACGTATACGTAGATATGTATGGATCGCGCATTTCACGCTACAGCGAAAGGGTATTGTAGGGGGGTATAATGTCCCGCGTCCCCCAGGCAAAGTGAAAGACGTCGGTAATTGCCAGAAGAGGTGCGTTGCCCAGGTAACCGTATTGGAGGAGCCAGTCCGGGGAAAATACGTGAGGGGGAGCAACGCCGAGGTGAATAAGCGTCTGGTTACGCTCATCACCGGCCACAGGGGCTGAATCCCCTGGGTTGTCACCAGAAACGTTCGCAGTCGGGCGTTTCATACTCGCCATCTGATGCACAGCATCGGCAAGCGGGTCTACAAGGTGGAGCACTTCTGGGTGACATCGTAGTTTGTTTATCGCTCTGCGCCCACCCTGTTTTTCGCTCTTCCCTTGTGCCATGGCTGAATAATTTGGCCTGGCTTATTAAGACATTTTATTGCAATCCGGCTGCGTCCAGCCCCGCCAGGATTGGTTTTCTGGAATCGTTTTAATAAGTCAGGCCCCCTGACACGAGGTTGTTATGACAGATTTAGTTGTAGCCAAATTCGGCGGCACCAGCGTTGCCGATTTTGATGCCATGAACCGCAGCGTAGACGTCGCGCTGCTGGATGCCAATACCCGCGTGGTGGTGCTTTCCGCCTCAGCGGGCGTGACCAACCTGCTGGTCGCATTAGCGGAAGGGCTGGAACCCGGCGAACGTTTCGCGAAGCTCGATGCCATGCGTCAAATCCAGTTCAATATTCTGGAGCGTCTGCGCTATCCCAACGTTATTCGCGATGAAATTGAGCGCCTGCTGGAAAATATCACCACCCTGGCGGAAGCCGCCTCCCTGGCCAGCTCAACCGCGTTAACCGACGAGCTGGTCAGCCACGGCGAACTGATGTCTACCCTGCTGTTTGTCGAGATCCTGCGCGAGCGCGGTATCGCCGCCCAGTGGTTCGATGTACGCAAAATTATGCGCACCAACGACCGCTTTGGCCGTGCGGAACCGGATATCGCCGCCTTATCTGAATTAACCCAGCAGCAGCTGACCCCGCGCCTTGCGGAAGGGCTGGTGATCACCCAGGGCTTTATCGGCAGCGAAGCCAAAGGCCGTACCACCACCCTGGGCCGCGGCGGCAGCGACTATACCGCCGCGCTGCTCGGCGAAGCGCTAAACGCCACCCGCGTCGATATCTGGACCGATGTTCCGGGTATCTATACCACCGACCCGCGCGTCGCCCCGGCGGCCAAACGCATTGACGTTATCGCTTTTGAAGAAGCGGCGGAAATGGCGACCTTTGGCGCGAAGGTCCTGCATCCGGCCACCCTGCTCCCCGCCGTGCGCAGCGATATTCCGGTATTCGTCGGCTCCAGCAAAGAGCCGAAAGCCGGCGGCACGCTGGTGTGCAAAAACACCGAAAACCCGCCACTGTTCCGCGCGCTGGCGCTGCGCCGCAAGCAGACGCTGCTAACCCTGCACAGCCTGAATATGCTGCACTCACGCGGTTTTCTGGCCGAGGTATTCAGTATTCTGGCGCGTCACAGTATCTCCGTCGATCTGATCACCACGTCGGAAGTGAGCGTGGCGCTGACCATGGATACCACCGGTTCGACGTCGGCTGGCGATACCCTGCTCACCCAAGGGTTGCTGACCGAACTTTCCTCTCTGTGCCGCGTTGAGGTCGAGCAGGATCTGGCGCTGGTCGCCATCATTGGTAATGAGCTGTCGAAGGCGTGCGGCGTCGGTAAAGAGGTGTTTGGCGTACTGGACCCGTTTAATATTCGTATGATTTGCTACGGCGCATCCAGCCATAACCTGTGCTTCCTGGTACCGGGAGCGGATGCCGAAAAAGTGGTGCAGAAGCTGCATCATAATCTGTTCGAGTAATAGCGAATAAAATGGCCCGCCATTTCTGCCGGGCCATTTTTAGTTTCCCATCACCGTGGTGATCAGCAATCTGTCCAACTCCCTGACATCACCGCTCCGGCTCTCCGGCAGCGCTGGCGGGATTGCGCCCCTGAGCAGCTCGGACTGAATAAACGCATGCAGCAGCGGTCGACGCGGGCCGTTTTCCGCCTCTCCCGCACGCTGTTTACGCTCCAGCAGCTCGCCTATTTCCGCACGTAGACCCGTTTCCAGCTCGCTTCCCGCCAGCAGTTCATCAAAGCGCATCGGCGGCACGCCTTTTCCCGCCTCAACCCAGCGGACGGCCAGCAGCGGGCGCAATACGTAAAAGTACTTTTTCAGCCGCACCTGTTCGCCTTGCAGATAGCCGCGAAAATTTTTCCTGGCCATCGAGTAGTAATGCCAGCGGGCGCGAACCGGAGAAAACCAATGCGGGATGAGTTTTTTAAGCGCCTGAACCGTCGCATCATCCTGCCGATACACCACCGGTGAATCCAGCCATTCGATCAGCGTCGGGTTCGCCCCTTTCAACAGACCCAGCGCTTTGCGCCACTCCCAGCCGCAAACGTCCAGCTCATCGTCGATGGGCAGCTCAATAACATCGCGCTGCGCGTCCACCCGCAGATACCACTCCAGCGAATGAACGTAGAGAAACCGCACATCATAATCGCTGTCCGGCGAAGCAAAGCCCCAGCCCCGGCTGCCGGACTCGCAGGCGTAGAGCACCCTGACGCCGTAGCGCCGCTCCACGTCGTTTAACTGCCGCTGCACCTTATGGCGCATGGCGGCGTTCACACCGTGATACGTCATTTTCATTATCCTTTTAGATTCACCAGGCCATGCAGCACCTGGTCCAGACCGCCAAAGACCGAGATTTTATCGATACGCTCCGCCACTCTTTCCAGCGTTTCCAGCTCTTTTAAACGCAACGCCACCGGATTGTTTTCCATCACCTTCGCGGTGTTGAGCAACGAGCGCGTCGCCGCGGTCTCTTCACGCCGGCGGATCACGTTCGCCTGCGCCGATTTCTCCGCCCCCACCAGCTGCGACAAAATGGCTTTCATGTCGCCGGGCAGCACAATATCCTTCACGCCCAGCGACGCGACGTCGATACCAAATGCCGCCATGCGCTCGGTGACCTGCGCGCTTACCACCTCATCAATGATTTTCTTATCTTCCAGCAGCGCATCCAGCGTTCGTGTTCCGACGGCTTCACGCAGCGCAAACTGCAGCTCGCGATATAGATGGTCCAGCGGCTTCGTCAGCTGTCCAAAAGCCTGCAGCACATCGCTGTAGCGCCAGTTCGCCGCCAGATTTAAACGCAGGTTCACTTTGTCTTTGGTCAGAATCTCCTGGCCGCCAACCTCCAGCACCTGCAGGCGGGTATCGACCACTTCCGCTTCCACCAGGTGATTGATCTTCCAGTACGCGCTCAGGCCAGGCTGCAGCAGCGATTGTGTCTCGCCGTCGATTTTCAGCACCCCGACGTGCCACGCCGGCACCGATACGGTGAGGATCGCTTCGCGGCCTTTTACCGCCCCGTGACGTCGCGGCTGCAGCACCGCATTCATGATGTCAGCCGGAACCGCAACCTGCCGGGTATCGATACGTAGCAGCCGCATCTCGTCACCGGCGGACCAGTACAGCCGGCGCGTCGAAGGCGGTAAAATTTCCTGCAGCACACCGTTGGCATACAGCGCCCCGGTTTCGATATCCGTCAAATCCGCCGCCAGGCAGTAGCGTTCAACCCATTCAGGCTGAAAGCGCCGTAAATACTCCGCCAGCGCTTCCGGCACCTCGCTGCCGTCCCGGTTTACGATCAGCACGTCAGGAACGTTGAACCACGGCAGGCGGTGCTCGCCCGCTTCCAGAACCTGATAGTAGTCGCCCTGGCGGGATAAAAGGCCAAGCTGACCTTTACGTACCGTAATTTTTTTCGTCATTTTTTATTCCTTAACAATTAATCAGGCGCGGGTGCAGGGGCGAAGCCGCAGGGGAACTCCCTTTTACCTGCGGCACGGCGCCTTTACCGGCGACCTGCTTTGGGGAGTGCCGACTGCGCACAACCCCGGTGTATTTTTATGATTAACAACCAGTTTTCATTGGAGATGAAATCGGGAATCGAACCCATTGGTGGTCATCGGCTGACGGAACGCGCCCGAAAAACGGTCTGTACCGTTCCTGGCGTGCCGGCGGGGTTTAACCCCCTGCGTCTTCAGCGTCGTGACAAAAGGACTATTGCCAGATGCGTGCCAAAAACAACAATGGCGAAAGTTGTTTTTTAAAAAATTGATTAATAAGGTTTTTATTTTCAAAGCACACCGTAGCGCTTGCTCCCGCCAACAGGTTTTTTTATCTTTAAATATCAACAATTATCTTTTGGGATAAACATGAAAAAGCGGCGAGTGGTGATTGGCGTCCTCGGAACGGTACTGGATAAACGCGGCAAGCGAGCGAACCGTTTTAAAAAATGGCGGCCCACCGTGGGGCTATGCCAGCAGGCCGATTTTCCTGTCGACAGGCTGGAGCTTCTCCACCAGCCGCGTGATGAAAATATGGCGCAAAAGCTGATTGACGATATCGCACAGCTTTCGCCGCATACCGAAGTCCATCCGCATACGGTTGAAATCAACGATCCCTGGGATTTTGAAGAGGTCTACGCGGCGTTTCTCGACTTCGCCAACCGCTATCGCTTTGATACCGAAAACGAAGAGTATCTGGTGCATATCACCACCGGGACCCACGTGGCGCAGATCTGCTGGTTCCTGCTGACCGAAGCGCGCTACCTTCCCGCCAGCCTGCTGCAGACCAGCCCTGCGCCGAAAGGCGCAGCGGATGAAGCCGTCGCCGCCGGTATTTACTCGGTGATCGATCTGGACTTAAGCCGCTATGCTGCGCTCACCAGCCGCTTTCAGCGCGAGCAGCAGCAGTCCGTCTCCTTCCTGAAGGCAGGTATCGAGACGCGGAACGCGACGTTCAACGCACTTATCGATCGTATTGAGCGCGTGGCGATCCGATCGACCGATCCGATCCTGCTTACCGGCCCAACGGGCGCCGGTAAATCCGTCCTCGCCAAACGTATTTTTCAGCTTCGTCAGTCACGGCATCGGGTGGCGGGAAAATTCATGGCGGTGAACTGCGCCACGCTGCGCGGCGATAACGCCATGTCCACGCTGTTTGGTCATGTCAAAGGCGCGTTTACCGGCGCGGTGACGCCTCGCGCCGGGCTATTACGCGAAGCCGACGGCGGCGTACTGTTTCTCGATGAAATAGCCGAGCTGGGGCTGGATGAGCAGGCCATGCTGCTGAAGGCCATCGAAGAAAAAACCTTTTTCCCGTTTGGCTCGGATAAAGAGGTGCACAGCGACTTCCAGCTGATCGCCGGCACGCATCGCGATATGCAGCAGTGGGTGGCGGAGGGGCGCTTTCGCGAAGATCTTTATGCGCGCATCAATATGTGGCGCTTTGCCCTCCCCGGCCTGGCGCAGCGGCGGGAAGATATTGCGCCGAACGTGGAGTATGAATTACGGCGACTGGCCAACGAGCGGCAGACGCAGATCCGCTTCGATAAAGACGCCCGCGAACGCTATCTGGCCTTTGCCTGTTCGCCGCAGGCGCAATGGCGCGGCAATTTTCGCGAGCTCAGCTCGTCCGTGGCGCGCATGGCGACCCTGGCCGAGCAGGGGCGCATTACGCTAGCCGTTGCGGAAGAGGAGATAATGCTGCTGAAAGAGAGCTGGCAGCTCACGACATCTTCTCCTGATATTGCGCTGGAAATCGATCTGTTCGATCGCCGCCAGCTGGAAACGGTGCTGGAGGTCTGCCAACGCAGCGCTTCGCTCTCCGAAGCCGGACGCGAGCTGTTCGCCGTCTCCCGGCAAAAAAAGGCCAACCCTAACGATGCCGACCGCTTGCGCAAATATTTAGCGCGCTTCGGACTCAGCTGGGAGCTCATCCGCAGCGGAACATGAGCATAATTTGTTTGAATAATATGTCTTAGCACGATAAACAATAGCGATGGCCGGGCTCGATCCCGGCCGGTCTATAACAAGCAAACACAACTTACGTGCAAGGAAAACAACATGCTCGCCACGCTTACGCGGCTGTTCCCATTATGGGCGCTGCTGCTCTCGGTTATCGCCTATTACACGCCATCCACTTTTACCCCCGTTGGCCCGTGGGTCCCGACGCTGCTGATGCTGATTATGTTCGGCATGGGCGTGCATCTGAAAGTCGACGATTTTAAGCGCGTGCTTTCCCGCCCCGCGCCGGTCGCCGCCGGCATTTTTCTCCACTACCTGGTGATGCCGCTCGCCGCCTGGCTGCTGGCGCTGATTTTTCACATGCCGCCCGAGCTCTCCGCCGGGATGGTGCTGGTCGGCAGCGTCGCCAGCGGTACGGCATCCAACGTGATGATCTTTCTGGCAAAAGGCGACGTCGCGCTCTCAGTCACCATCTCATCGGTTTCCACGCTGGTTGGGGTGGTCGCCACCCCGCTGCTGACGCGTCTGTACGTGGATGCGCATATTCAGGTGGACGTGATGGGGATGCTGCTCAGCATTCTGCAAATCGTGGTGATCCCGATTGCGCTGGGGCTGGTAGTGCACCATCTGCTGCCGAAAGTGGTGAAGGCGGTGGAGCCGTTTCTGCCGGCCTTTTCGATGGTCTGCATTCTGGCGATTATCTGCGCCGTGGTGGCCGGTTCCGCATCGCATATCGCTTCCGTAGGCTTTGTGGTGATTATCGCCGTCATCCTGCATAACACCATCGGCCTGCTCGGCGGCTACTGGGGCGGACGGCTGTTTGGCTTTGACGAATCCACCTGCCGCACGCTGGCGATCGAGGTGGGAATGCAGAACTCCGGCCTTGCCGCCGCGCTGGGGAAAATCTACTTTGGCCCGCTGGCCGCGCTGCCCGGCGCGCTGTTCTCGGTCTGGCACAACCTGTCCGGCTCGCTGCTGGCCGGTTACTGGTCAGGGAAGCCTATTGTTGATAAATCGCGTAAAACGGTAAAAGAGCGCGAATAACCCGTAATTTTCCCGGCTTGCGCTGCGCTTAGCCGGGCTACGGTCCGTGCAGCTTGCGGGTTTTGTCGCCGGACAGGCGCGCAGCGCCGCCTCCGGGATTTTCTGCGAGGCACAACAATTTACCGTGAGACGTCAGCCCCAATACCGTACACTGAAACCACAGGCTAATTGAGGGCACCACTATGGCACTCCCCCGCATCACGCAAAAAGAGATGACCGAGCGCGAACAGCGCGAACTGAAAACCCTGCTCGACCGCGCGCGCATCGCCCATGGCCGTCCGCTGACTAACGCGGAAGCCAATAGCGTGAAAAAAGAGTACATCGATAAGCTGATGCTTCAGCGGGAAACCGAGGCAAAAAAAGCTCGCCAGCTGAAGAAAAAGCAGGCGTATAAACCGGATGCAGAGGCCTCGTTTTCCTGGTCGGCAAATACCCCGACGCGCGGCAGACGTTAACGCCCTTTCTTCTTGCGCCCCGGCGCGGTAAAGCGTTTGCCGTTCGACGCCGGGCGGGAGGACTTGTCGCTGGTTTTTTCAATCGCCACCACCGGGCGCTTGATGCCGGCCGTTTTCGGCTTCGCTTTTGCCTTCGGTTTCGCTTCTGAAGACGAGTTTTCAATCAGTTTGAAAAGATCGATCAGCTCATCGTCGGTCAGATCGCGCCACTCTCCCAGCGGGATCCCCGTCAGGCTGACGTTCATGATCCGCGTCCGCTCAAGCTTCATCACTTCATAGCCAAAGTGTTCGCACATCCGGCGGATCTGGCGATTCAGCCCCTGCACCAGGGTAATGCGGAACACAAACGGCGCTTCTTTTTTCACTTTGCATTTCTTTGTCACCGTGCCGAGAATCGGTACGCCCGCCCCCATGCCGCGGATAAACTCATCGGTCACCGGCTTATCAACGGTGACCAGATACTCTTTTTCGTGATCGTTACCGGCGCGCAGGATTTTATTCACCAGATCGCCATGGTTGGTCAGAAAGATCAGCCCCTGGGAGTCTTTATCCAGGCGACCGATGGGGAAAACGCGTTTACTGTGGTTAACGAAATCCACGATGTTGTCGCGCTCGCCGTCTTCGGTGGTGCTGACGATGCCAACCGGTTTATTCAGCGCAATCAGGACCAGATCGTCCGCTTCGCGCGGCTCAATCAACCGGCCATTGACCTTTACCACGTCGCCAGCTTTAACCTGGTCGCCGATGGTGGCGCGCTTGCCGTTGATAAAAACGTTGCCTTGTTCGATAAAGCGATCGGCTTCACGACGCGAGCAAATTCCGCTTTCGCTGATGTATTTATTAAGTCGGGTTGATGAGTCGGGCAGCATAAAATCTCCTGTAAAAGCGAAATATACCCTACCTTACGGGCGATAAAAAAGAATCGCGCTCTCGTCGCCTGACACTAAGTGTGATCTGCTCCGCCTTTCAACACAAAAGTGTGCCCATGAAAGCCCGGCAACTTTGCCCGGCGAAACAAAGCAGAATCAGGCTCTTATCACGTCCAGCACAAAGGTGCCATAAACCACCGGTAAGCAACGCAAATGTGCAACAGAAATGGTCGGAACATCTTCATGAAATAGAGGAAAATTTCTTTGAAGCGGGTCGCTGATGGGGTTATATCAGATCATGACAGCAACTCTCCCATTTGCACAAATGTGCAGGAGCCGACAGTGACGATGGAAAACAGCGACGATATTCGTCTGATCGTGAAAATCGCCCAGCTCTACTATGAGCAGGATATGACCCAGGCGCAGATTGCCCGCGAGCTGGGGATATACCGCACCACTATCAGCCGTATGCTGAAGCGCGGCCGCGAGCAGGGCATCGTCACTATCGCCATCAACTACGACTACAACGAAAATCTGTGGCTTGAGCAGCAGCTAAAACAAAAATTCGGTCTCAAAGAGGCGGTAGTGGCGGCCTGCAACTCACTGCTGGAGGAGGATCAGCTCAATCTAATCGGCCTGCATGGCGCGCAATTGGTCGACAGGCTGCTAGAGCCGGGCGATATCGTCGGCTTCTCCTGGGGTCGAGCGGTGCGCGCGCTGGTGGAGAATCTGCCACAGGCCAGCCAGTCCCGTCAGGTTATCTGCGTGCCGATTATCGGCGGCCCCTCCGGCAAGCTGGAGAGCCGCTACCACGTGAATACGCTGACCTACGGCGCCGCGGCGAAGCTGAAAGCGGAATCGCATCTCGCCGATTTCCCGGCACTGCTGGATAACACATTAATTCGCAACGGTATTATGCAGTCCCGGCATTTTAAAACGATTGCCTCCTACTGGGATAACCTGGACGTCGCGCTGGTGGGCATTGGTTCTCCGGCGATCCGCGACGGCGCCAACTGGCATGCATTTTACGGCAGTGAAGAGAGCGACGATCTCAACGCTCGCCAGGTCGCCGGCGATATCTGTTCGCGTTTTTACAACATTGATGGCGCGCTGGTCGAAACCGCCATGAGCGAAAAAACGCTCTCTATCGAGATGGCGAAACTCAAGCAGGCGCGCTACTCGGTGGGTATCGCCATGGGCGAGGAGAAATACGCCGGGATTCTTGGCGCCTTAAACGGTCATTACATTAATTGTCTGGTGACGAATCGAGAAACCGCTGAGTCATTACTGAAGTAAATGTCAAGAATATGATTTCACGCAGCGCTGCTGCGGGGGATCCCTTTATCTAAAGAAACAGGAGTCGATAATGAATACATGGTTAAATTTAAAAGACAAAATAATTATCGTGACCGGCGGCGCATCAGGAATCGGCCTGGCGATTGTCGATGAGTTATTAGCCCAGGGCGCCAACGTGCAGATGAGCGATATTCACGGCGGCGACAAACATCAGAATCGCGATAATTATAATTTCTGGCCAACCGATATTTCCAGCGCCAGCGAAGTGAATAAAACCGTCGAGAGTATTATTCAGCGCTTTGGCCGCATTGATGGTTTAGTCAATAACGCCGGCGTCAATTTCCCGCGTTTATTAGTGGATGAGAAAGCGCCGTCCGGTCGCTATGAATTAAATGAAGCGGCATTCGAAAAAATGGTCAATATCAACCAGAAAGGCGTTTTCCTGATGTCGCAGGCGGTGGCGCGCCAGATGGTGAAACAGCGCAGCGGCGTGATTGTTAACGTCTCGTCGGAAAGCGGTCTCGAAGGCTCTGAAGGCCAGAGCTGCTACGCCGCGACCAAGGCCGCGCTGAACAGCTTTACCCGCTCCTGGTCGAAAGAGCTGGGCAAACACGGTATTCGCGTCGTAGGCGTCGCGCCGGGCATTCTGGAAAAAACCGGGCTGCGTACCCCGGAATATGAAGAGGCGCTGGCCTGGACCCGCAATATCACTGTAGAACAGCTGCGCGAAGGCTATAGCAAAAATGCGATCCCTGTTGGTCGCTCCGGCCGTCTCAGTGAAGTTGCTGATTTTGTTTGCTATCTGCTCTCAGAGCGCGCCAGCTACATTACCGGAGTAACCACTAACATTGCGGGCGGCAAAACGCGCGGCTAAGGGGGAAACATGGTTAACGTCATCTTCTGCGCTCACGGTCAGCTGGCCTGCGCCATGCTCGACTCGGTGCGCATGGTTTACGGCGATGTCCACGTCAGCGCCGTGGCGTTTGTACCGGGGGAAAACGCGGGCGATATCGCCGATAAGCTTGAAAAGTTGGTAAGTACTCACAAAGAGGAGGAGTGGCTCATCGCCGTCGATCTACAGTGCGGCAGCCCGTGGAACGCCGCCGCCGGCCTGGCGATGCGCAACCCGCAGCTTCGGGTCATCAGCGGCCTGTCGCTACCGCTGGCTCTGGAGCTGGTCGATAACCAGCAAACGATGAATGCAGAAGCACTGTGCCAACATCTTGAGACTATCGCCAGCCAGTGCTGCGTCACCTGGCGACAGCCGGAAACCGTTGAGGAGGATTTCTGATGAACATTACGCTCGCACGCATTGATGACCGCCTGATTCACGGCCAGGTCACCACCGTTTGGTCAAAAGTGGCCAACGCCCAGCGTATCATTATCTGTAATGACGACGTGTATAACGACGACGTTCGCCGCACGCTGCTTCGCCAGGCCGCGCCGCCGGGCATGAAGGTCAATGTGGTGAATATCGAGAAAGCCGTCGCCGTTTATCACAACCCGCAATATCAGGACGAAACGGTTTTTTATTTATTCACTAATCCGCAGGACGTATTAACCATGGTGCAGCAGGGCGTCAAAATAGCCACCCTGAATATTGGCGGCATGGCCTGGCGACCGGGTAAAAAACAGTTAACCAAAGCGGTCTCATTAGACGCAGCGGATATTAATGCCTTTCAGCAGTTAGATAAGCTGGGCGTTAAGCTTGATTTACGCGTCGTAGCCTCGGATCCGTCGGTTAATATTCTCGAAAAAATAGCAGAGCAGTCCGTTACAGAATAATAAAACGCGCCTTTTATTACACACTGTCATTCTGAATGCATCTCGGCGGCAAATGAGCGAGTCACCAGCAGCATAGCTAACTATGTGACTGGGGCGAGAGAATGCAGTCAACAAAGAGGCAGCCTGAAGAACATCGTGTAAATGCCGTAAAAGGCAGGGATTTCTATACCCTCAAGGTGACAAATTATGGAAATAAGTACCCTACAAATCATCGCCATATTTATTTTTTCCTGTATTGCCGGGATGGGCAGCGTGCTGGATGAATTCCAGACTCACCGCCCATTAATCGCCTGTACCGTGATTGGCTTAATTCTCGGTGATTTAAAAACCGGGATTATGCTCGGCGGGACGCTGGAGCTGATCGCGCTCGGCTGGATGAACGTCGGCGCGGCGCAGTCTCCGGATTCGGCGTTAGCCAGCATTATCTCCGCCATCCTGGTGATCGTGGGCCAGCAAAGCATCGCTACCGGAATAGCGATTGCGCTGCCGGTCGCCGCGGCGGGTCAGGTGCTCACCGTGTTCGCCCGCACCATTACCGTGGTGTTCCAGCACGCGGCGGATAAGGCAGCAGAAGAAGCGCGCTTCGGGACAATCGATCTGCTGCACGTATCGGCGTTGGGTGTACAGGCGCTGCGCGTTGCTATCCCCGCGCTGGTGGTTTCGCTGTTCGTCAGCGCGGATATGGTCAGCAATATGCTCAACGCCATCCCGGAATTCGTCACCCGCGGTCTGCAAATCGCCGGCGGTTTTATCGTGGTGGTCGGCTACGCCATGGTGCTGCGCATGATGGGCGTGAAGTATCTGATGCCCTTCTTCTTCCTCGGCTTCCTCGCAGGGGGATATCTCGACTTTAGCCTGCTGGCCTTCGGCGGCGTGGGGGTCATCATCGCGCTGATTTATATCCAGCTTAATCCGCAGTGGCGTAAACCTGAAGCGCAGGCAGCCGCCACCTCTTCCACTGCCCTTGACCAGCTTGACGACTGAAGGAGCCCAACATGGAACAGAGAAAAATTACCCAAGGCGACCTGGTGAGCATGTTTCTGCGCTCCAACCTGCAGCAGGCGTCATTCAACTTCGAACGTATTCACGGGCTTGGCTTCTGCTACGACATGATCCCGGCCATCAAGCGCCTCTACCCGCTGAAGGAGGATCAGGTCGCCGCGCTGAAGCGCCATCTGGTGTTCTTTAACACCACCCCGGCGGTGTGCGGGCCGGTGATTGGCGTGACCGCCGCGATGGAGGAAGCGCGGGCTAACGGCGCCGCTATTGACGATGGCGCCATCAACGGGATCAAAGTGGGTCTGATGGGGCCGCTGGCCGGCGTGGGCGACCCGCTGGTATGGGGCACGCTGCGGCCAATTACCGCCGCCCTCGGCGCCTCGCTGGCGCTCTCCGGGAATATTCTTGGCCCCCTGCTATTCTTCTTCATTTTCAACGCAGTACGTCTGGCGATGAAGTGGTACGGGCTGCAGCTTGGCTTCCGTAAAGGGGTCAATATCGTCAGCGATATGGGCGGCAACCTGCTGCAAAAGCTGACCGAAGGCGCCTCCATTCTTGGCCTGTTTGTGATGGGCGTGTTGGTCACCAAGTGGACCACTATCAACGTACCGCTGGTGGTCTCGCAAACGCCGGGCGCCGATGGCTCGACCGTCACCATGACCGTACAGAACATCCTCGATCAGCTCTGCCCCGGGCTGCTGGCTTTGGGCCTGACGCTGCTGATGGTGCGTCTGCTTAATAAGAAAGTGAACCCAGTATGGCTGATTTTCGCCCTCTTCGGTTTGGGGATTATCGGTAACGCGCTGGGCTTCCTGTCCTGATTATTCCGCCCCGGCGATGCCGGGGCTACTTCAACAAGTTAGCCCCAACAGATTGCGCAGTACGGCAAAGCGGCAACCGAACGTATCCCTGGGAGCGTAGATTCACTGCGTGACCAGGGCGTGAAGAAAGCCAACACAGCCGTAATGCGAAAGATGAAGGGGATGAGGTGGTAAATATGCAAACAACAGCCCTGCGCCTGTACGGCAAACGCGACCTGCGCCTGGAAACCTTCGAACTACCGGCGATGCAGGATGATGAAATCCTCGCCCGGGTGGTCACCGACAGCCTGTGCCTCTCCTCATGGAAAGAGGCGAATCAGGGTGGGGACCACAAAAAGGTGCCGGACGATGTGGCGACCAACCCGATTATCATCGGCCATGAGTTTTGCGGGGAAATTATCGCCGTCGGTAAAAAGTGGCAGCACAAGTTTCACGCTGGTCAACGCTATGTTATTCAGGCCAACCTGCAGTTGCCGGATCGCCCGGACTGCCCCGGCTATTCCTTCCCGTGGATCGGTGGCGAAGCCACCCACGTGGTGATCCCCAACGAGGTGATGGAACAGGATTGTTTGCTTTCCTGGGAAGGCGATACCTGGTTTGAAGGTTCGCTGGTGGAGCCGCTCTCCTGCGTGATCGGCGCGTTCAATGCCAACTACCATTTGCAGGAAGGCAGCTATAACCATGTGATGGGCATTCGCCCGCAGGGGCGCACGCTGATCCTCGGCGGCACCGGCCCGATGGGCCTGCTGGCTATCGACTACGCGCTGCATGGCCCGATCAATCCGGCGCTGCTGGTGGTCACCGACACCAATAAGCCAAAGCTCAGCTATGCGCGCCAGCACTATCCCTCCGAGCCGCAAACGCTGATCCACTATCTTGATGGGCGTGACGCCAGCCGCGAAACGCTGATGGCGCTCTCCGGCGGCCACGGTTTTGACGATATCTTCGTCTTCGTCCCTAACGAACAGCTCATCACTCTGGCATCCTCGCTGCTGGCCGCAGACGGCTGCCTGAACTTCTTCGCCGGTCCGCAGGATAAGCAGTTCAGCGCGCCGATCAATTTTTACGATGTGCATTACGCATTTACCCACTACGTCGGCACCTCCGGCGGTAATACCGACGATATGCGCGCCGCCGTAGCGCTGATGCAGGCGAAAAAAGTCCAGACCGCGAAGGTGGTGACCCATATTCTGGGGCTGAACGCGGCGGGCGAGACGACCCTGGATTTACCGGCGGTGGGAGGCGGTAAAAAGCTGGTCTATACCGGGAAAAATATCCCGCTGACGCCGCTGGGAGAAATCAGCGATCCGCAGCTGGCGGCGATTATGGAGCGCCATCACGGTATCTGGTCAAAAGAGGCGGAGGTGTATCTGCTGGCCCACGCGGAGGATATTGTTCATGATTAATCGTGATACGCAGCTGTGCATGTCGTTGGCCGGTCGTCCGGGCAACTTCGGCACCCGCTTTCACAACTATCTGTATGAAAAGCTGGGGCTGAACTATATCTATAAAGCGTTTACGACCCAGGATATTGCCGCGGCGGTAAACGGCGTGCGCGCATTAGGCGTTCGCGGCTGCGCGGTCTCGATGCCGTTTAAAGAGAGCTGCATACCGTTTCTCGACGCTCTTGACCCTTCGGCAAAGGTGATTGATTCGGTCAATACCATCGTCAACGACGACGGCAGGCTGACCGGGCTGAATACCGACTATATCGCGGTAAAAAGCCTGATTGACAGCCATCGGCTCGACGCCTCTGCCAAAGTGATGATCCAGGGCAGCGGCGGAATGGGCAAAGCGGTCATCGCCGCCTTCCGCGATGCCGGTTTCCGCGATGTGATTATCGCCGCCCGCCATCGCGAGCGCGGCCTGGCGCTGGCGAAGCAGTACGGTTTCCAGTGGCAGCCCAAGCCAGAGGGAATCGCAGCGGATATTCTGGTTAACGTCACGCCGCTCGGCATGGCGGGCGGTACGGAAAGCGAAACCCTGGCCTTTAGCCAGACAATGGTGGAACGGGCCGCCGTGATATTTGACGTGGTCGCGCTACCGCCGGAAACCCCGCTCATCAAGCTGGCGCAGAGGCTGGACAAGCACGTTATCAGCGGCGCGGAGGTGATTGCCCTGCAGGCGGTGGAGCAATTTGCGCTCTACACCGGCGTGCGCCCGGACGCGGCGCTGGTCGCTGAAGCCGCGGCCTTTGCCAGAGGATAAGGGCAAAACGGAGAGCGCCAGGGAGGGCGCCCTAATAACCGTTGATCAGGAAGTCGATTGCATCGCGCAGCGCAGCCCTGTCCGCCGTCAAATCAGCGACGCGCTTGCCCAGTTCTTTTTGCGGCAAACCCGCCATCATATGCGTCATCACAATATAAGTTTGACCGGCAATCGTAATCACGGGACAAATTTTGGTCGGGGGCTGGGTATCGGGTAGTTGGTTTTGTTCTATCACAGGGGCAACCAGGATATGCTTCAGGACATTCGCGACCGGATGCTGCAGGTTGATTAAATAAGGGAAAACCTTTTTACCGCTTCCCGTATTCTCATAAGCGCAATATTGTTCCATCAGAACGGCCTTTGAAAATCACTAAACGAACCGTTTTCTTCTACCCATTGGTTAATCGTATCGATCGATTTCTTATTGTCTCGTAACCACTCTTCACGTTTGTGCTCACGAAGTTTTTCAAGCAAAGCTTCCGTTAAAACCGCCGAAATGTTGATTTTAAGTTTACGCGCCTCTTCCAGGATTTCAGGCGAAAGCGAGACATTGACTGATTTTTTAACGTTCGACGTAGTGCGCATGATAGCCCCCATGATAATGCGCATGACATGCCTCAGATTAGCGTAATAAACGAGCATTTTCTATTCCTTTGCCTGTGAATCATCAACGTAAAACTAAGCGGTTCCCGCTAACCTGTCACGCCCGGTAGAGTCAGTCTGCGAGGCGCTTTCCAGTTTAATTCAGAGAATCCCAGCGCCAGAAATCGCCGTTCCGCTATGTTCAGCGCGTCTCAGCGTGAGCCACGTCAGCAAGCGGTAAGATATCCTGTGATAACATCCCTGCCCGAATAATCATCTGGCCAAATGGAGAAATGATGGAACTGCTGCTATTAAGTAACTCAACGCTACCGGGCAAAGCCTGGCTGGAACATGCGCTGCCGACCATTGCCGGGCAGCTAAACGGCCGCCGTTCTGCGGTATTTATTCCTTTCGCCGGGGTAACGCAAACCTGGGACGATTACACCGCGAAAACCGCCGCCGTCTTCAGTCCAATGGGCGTCACGGTTACCGGTATTCACAGCGTCGCGGATCCGGTGTCGGCGATTGCGAATGCGGAGATAGTTATCGTCGGCGGCGGCAACACCTTTCAGTTGCTGAAAGAGTGCCGCGAACGCGGCCTGCTGGCGCCGATAGTAGATGTGGTGAAGCGCGGGGCGCTGTATATCGGCTGGAGCGCGGGCGCTAACCTGGCCTGTCCGACGATTCGCACCACTAACGATATGCCGATTGTCGACCCTAACGGTTTTACTGCGCTGGGGTTGTTCCCGCTGCAAATTAACCCGCACTTCACCAACGCACTGCCGGAAGGCCATAAAGGCGAGACCCGCGAACAGCGGATCCGCGAGCTGCTGGTGGTTGCGCCAGAGCTGACGATTATCGGCCTGCCGGAAGGCAACTGGATTCAGGTGACGCAGGGCCACGCCACTCTCGGCGGCCCGAATCCGACGCTGGTGTTCAGAGCCGGAGAAGAAGCAGTGACCCTGAACGCCGGCCATCGTTTCTGACCCCTGCTTGCTCTTGTCCCGGAGGAGGCGCGTTGCGCCTTTCCGGGCTACCGTTCCGCAGACGGCGGTGGGCCAGCGCAGTCTCCGGGTTGCGGCGTAAACGCCTCAGCCGAGCTACCGGCCGCAGACGGCGGTAATCCTGTAGCCCGGTTAAGCACAGCGCGAGCCAGGGATGTCAGGCGGCTCATCAGCGCTTAATAATCATCGCGCTCATCGTCCTCATCCGGCTGCTCCATCACGCTATAGGCTACCGAGCAGAACAACGAGTTAAGACGCTTCATATCGCCAAGCAGCGCCAGGTGCAGCGTACTGGTTTCAATGCTCTGCACGTTTTGCTGATGCAGGCGGTCAACGTGCGCGTGCGAGTAACGACGGTTCATAATGCGAAAACGATGTTTGCTGCGGCGCAGGCGGCGGGCGCTCGGCACGTCGCCGGAGAAGAAGACCGACATCGCCAGCTGCAGATTGCTGAGCAGCTGGTCGTAGAGTGCGTCCAGCTCTTTCAGCCCCTCCATAGAGAACGCGCGGCGCGCGGCCAGCGATTTATCGGCGATTTCGCTGCCCATTCTTTCGACGATATCCGAAGCCTGCTCGAGGTTGAGCGCCATTTCGATAATTTCCGCCCAGCGGCGGGACTCCTCATCCGCCAGCTCCTCTTTCGGCATCCGCGCCAGATAGAGCTTAATGGCGGTGTAAAGCACGTTGATATCATCCGCCATCCGCCGCAGCTCTTTCTCTTCACGCGGCTCACCGTGCATTACTTTACGCAGGCTTTCCAGCATCTGCTCCATGGCATCGCCAATACGCAGGGTTTCGCGGGCGGCATTGGCCAGCGCCAGCGCGGGCGTATCCAGCGCCGAAGTATCCAGATGCTTCGGCTTCAGACGCGCATCCAGCTCGGGCTCATCGCGAATCAGACGCTTACAGAGGTTCGCCATCGGCCCGGCAAACGGCACCATGGCGATACAGCGGATCAGGTTGTAGAAAACGTGGAAATAGATGACCAGCTCGGATTTTTGCAGCGGGAGTTCATCCATGACGTTTGCCAACAGATGTACAAACGGCAGGATAATCAGGCTGCCCACCAGCTTAAACAGCAGGCTGCCGAGCGCAACGCGGCGCGCGGCGGCATTGGCGCCGCTGTTATTTAGCATGGCCAACAGCCCGGAGCCGAGGTTAGCGCCGATCACCAGGCACAGCGCCACCGGAAACGAAATCACGCCGGTGGCGGTTAACGTCGCGGTCAGCAGCACCGCCGCCAGACTTGAATAGCTGATGATGGCGAATACCGCGCCGATCAGCGCATCCAGCATAATATCGCCGGTCAAAGAGGCGAAAATCACCTGTACGCCGTTGGCCTGGGTGATGGGATGCACCGCCTGCACGATCAGCTCCAGCGCCAGCAGAATCAAGCCCAGACCAATCCCCACGCGCCCGAGCTGGCCCGCGCGCGTTTGCTTGCGCCCGAGGAAGAAAATCACGCCGATAAAAATCAGCAGCGGCGAAAGCCACGACAGGTCGAAGGTCAGCACCCTCGCCATCAGCGCGGTACCGACGTCAGCGCCCAGCACCATCACCAGCGCGGGGGCCAGCGCCACCAGATCCTGGGCGACAAAAGAAGTCACCAGCATAGTGGTGGCATTGCTGCTCTGGACCAGCGCGGTAACGCCGATCCCCGCGCAGAAGGCGAGCGGTTTTTTCTCCACGCTGCTGCTGAGCACGCTGCGCAGGCGAGCGCCGTAGACACGCATCACGCCGGTACGGACGATATGGGTGCCCCACACCAGTAGAGCGACGGCGGACAACAGGTGTAGCAGAGTTAACACGGAATCAGCTTCTCCTTATATTTATTTGTTCCAGAAACTCATCAACCGTTACAGGCCGGATAGCGCTTTGCTTATCCGACGGCAACGATCGCAAGTTCCCTTCAGTATAAGGGTTTACGCACAATAAAGAGACAGGGCGCTCATTGAGCGCCCTGTTAGTTGTAAGAAAAGATAACGGTTTGGTGGATCAGTCGGCATCGTAACCGAGGTTCGGCGCCAGCCAGCGCTCCACTTCCGCCACGCTCATTCCCTTACGCAACGCATAGTCTTCCACCTGGTCGCGCTGAATTTGCGCCACCGCGAAGTACTTGCTGTCAGGATGGCTGAAGTACCAGCCGGAAACCGACGCGCCGGGCCACATGGCAAAGGACTCCGTCAGCTTCATGCCGGTGTGCTTTTCCACCTCCAGCAGCTCCCAGATCGTCGCCTTTTCGGTGTGTTCCGGGCAGGCCGGATAGCCCGGCGCCGGGCGAATTCCCTGATAGTTCTCGCGGATCAGCTCTTCGTTACTGAGGTTCTCGTTCGCCGCATAGCCCCAATAGACCTTGCGCACCCGCTCATGCAGATATTCGGCAAAGGCTTCCGCCAGACGGTCGGCAATCGCCTTCACCATAATCTTGTTGTAATCATCGTGCTGCGCTTCGTAGGCGTCGGCCAGCGCGTCTTCCTCAAGGCCGCCCGTCACCGCAAAGGCGCCGATATAATCCGCTTTTCCTGACAGTTTCGGCGCGACAAAGTCCGCCAGGCAGTAGTTGGCAAAACCGACTTTCTCGGTCTGCTGGCGCAAATGATGCCCCACGGTCAGCACGTGCGTGCGGGTTTCATCGCGATAGATTTCGACGTCGTCGCCGACGCGGTTAGCCGGGAACAACCCCACCACGCCGCGCGGGTTCAGTGTCTTCCCGGCGCTGAGCTTATCCAGCAGCTCATTGGCGTCTTTGAACAGGCGCTGCGCCTCTTCGCCGACCACTTCATCTTCCAGAATGCGCGGATATTTCCCGGCCAGCGACCAGGTCATAAAGAACGGCGTCCAGTCGATATAGTTACGCAGGGTTTCGATACTGGCTTCCACTTCCTGTACGCCCAGACGATGGGCCACTGGCGGCGTATAGCTTTCCCAGTCAAAGGCCAGATCGTTATCGCGCGCGGCTTCCAGCGTGACCGGCGGGGTACGCGGCTTTTTACGTCCGTGCTGAATACGTACCGTTTCGTACTCTTTGCGGGTACGGGCGACAAAATCATCACGCTGGGTCGCGGACAGCAGCGCAGCGACCACGCCGACGGTGCGCGAGGCGTTCTGCACGTAAACCGTCGGGCCGCTGTAGTTCTGCTCGATTTTCACCGCCGTATGCGCTTTCGAGGTGGTGGCGCCGCCGATCAGCAGCGGAATAGTAAAGCCCTGACGCTCCATCTCCTTCGCCACGTTGACCATCTCATCCAGCGACGGCGTTATCAGCCCGGAGAGGCCAATCAGGTCGGCGTTAACCTCGCGGGCGGTTTTCAGGATTTTATCCGCAGGCACCATCACGCCAAGGTCGACAATTTCGTAGTTATTACACTGCAGCACCACGCCGACAATATTCTTGCCGATGTCGTGCACGTCGCCTTTCACGGTGGCGATGACCATCTTGCCGTTGCTGGAACCTTTCTCTTTGCTGGCTTCGATATAGGGTTCGAGATAGGCCACCGCCTGCTTCATGACGCGGGCGGATTTCACCACCTGCGGCAGGAACATTTTCCCTTCACCGAACAGGTCGCCGACCACGTTCATGCCGTCCATCAGCGGCCCTTCGATAACCTCAATCGGCCGCGCGGCCTGCTGGCGGGCTTCTTCGGTATCGAGCTCGATAAATTCGGTAATGCCTTTAACCAGCGAGTATTCGAGGCGTTTTTTGACGTCCCAGCTGCGCCACTCCGCCTGCTGAGCATTGGCGGTATCGTCGGTTTTGCTGCCGCGATATTTTTCCGCCAAATCGAGCAGGCGTTCGGTGCCGTCATCGCGGCGGTTCAGAATCACATCTTCAACCGCGTCGCGCAGCTCGGCGGGAAGGTCGTCGTAAATCGCCAGCTGGCCAGCGTTGACGATGCCCATATCCATGCCGTTGCGGATGGCGTAGTAGAGGAATACCGCGTGAATCGCCTCGCGCACCGGGTCGTTGCCGCGAAAGGAGAACGACACGTTAGACACGCCGCCGGAAATGAGCGCGTGCGGCAGTTCGCGTTTGATATCTTCGCAGGCGCCGATAAAGTCCTGGGCGTAGTTGTTGTGCTCTTCAATCCCGGTCGCCACGGCGAAAATATTCGGGTCAAAGATGATATCTTCCGGCGGGAAGCCCACCTCTTCGGTGAGAATGTTGTACGCCCGGCGGCAAATTTCAATTTTCCGCTCGCGGGTATCGGCCTGGCCAACTTCATCAAAGGCCATCACCACGACGGCGGCCCCGTAGCGGCGCACCTTTTTCGCATGCTGGATAAACGGCTCAACGCCCTCTTTCATCGAGATGGAGTTAACGATGCCTTTACCCTGAATACACTTCAGGCCTTTTTCGATAACTTCCCATTTGGAGGAGTCAATCATAATCGGCACGCGGGCGATATCCGGCTCACCGGCGATCAGGTTGAGGAAGCGCGTCATCGCCGCTTCGGCGTCGAGCATTCCCTCATCCATATTGATATCGATAATCTGCGCGCCGCTTTCGACTTGCTGGCGAGCCACATCCAGCGCTTCGTTATATTTCTCTTCTTTAATCAGGCGCTTGAATTTCGCCGAGCCGGTGACGTTGGTGCGTTCGCCGACGTTCACAAACAGGCTGTCATCGCCGATATTCAGCGGCTCAAGGCCGGAAAGACGGCAGGCGACGGGGATTTCCGGCAGCTGGCGCGGCGGCAGGCCGGCCACCGCGCGGCTCATGGCGGCGATATGTTCCGGCGTGGTGCCGCAGCAGCCGCCGACAATATTCAGGAATCCGGCTTCAGCCCATTCGCGAATTTGCGCCGCCATCGTGTCGGCGTCGAGGTCGTATTCGCCAAAGGCGTTCGGCAAACCGGCATTCGGGTGGGCGGTAACGTAGCATTCGGCGATACGCGACAGCTCCTGCACGTACTGGCGCAGCTCATCCGGCCCGAGTGCGCAGTTGAGGCCGAACGTCAGCGCATCGGCGTGGCGCAGCGAGTTATAGAAAGCTTCGGTGGTCTGGCCGGACAGCGTGCGCCCGGAGGCGTCGGTGATGGTGCCGGAGATCATAATCGGCAGATCGACCCCCAGCGCTTCGAACTCCTCTTTAACCGCAAAGATCGCCGCTTTAGCGTTGAGGGTATCGAACACCGTCTCAATCAGAATCAGATCCGCCCCGCCTTCCACCAGCGCTTTGGTGGATTCACGATAGGCTTCCACTAGCCCGTCAAAGGTGATGTTGCGGTAGGCCGGGTCGTTGACGTCGGGAGAAATAGACGCGGTGCGGTTAGTCGGGCCGAGGACCCCTGCGACGTAGCGCGGTTTTTCCGGCGTGCGGGCGGTCCAGGCATCGGCGCTGGCGCGGGCCAGTTTCGCCGCCGTAAAGTTGATCTCCGCCGACAGGGATTCCATCTGGTAATCCGCCATCGCGATGGTCGTCGAATTAAAGGTGTTGGTTTCAATGATATCCGCCCCGGCCTCGAAATAGGCATCGTGGATAGCGGTTATCACTTCCGGCTTGCTGAGAACCAGCAGGTCGTTGTTGCCCTTCAGGTCGCACGGCCAGTCGGCAAAGCGTGCGCCGCGAAAGTCCTGCTCACTCAGACGATAGCTCTGGATCATGGTGCCCATGCCCCCATCCAGAACCAAAATACGTGCTTTTAACTGCTGATGCAGTTGCTCAACTTTGCTGCTCACACTCGCTCCCGACAACGCTCAACCAGACCGAAAAACTCAACAGACCATACTGGCACAAACCGAAGGGGTGGAAAAGAGAACAGCGGGCAAGATGAGACATGTTCAGCTTCACTCATCCGATCAGTCGGGTAGTGATTGCATTATCGCCAAATAAAACGAAAATCATTTCCACGATACAGAAAAAAGGAGTCCGCGATGGCGACCCCCGCTCCCGCAAAACGCGGCAGAAAACCTGCCTCTCCCGCCGCCGCTCCGGCTGGCGGACAAGTTCAGTCCCTGACTCGCGGACTGAAACTGCTCGAATGGATTGCTGAATCCCACGGTAGCGTGGCGCTGACCGAACTGGCCCAGCAGGCCGGTTTGCCTAACTCCACGACGCACCGCCTGCTGACGACCATGCAGCAGTTGGGTTTTGTTCGTCAGGTCGGTGAGCTGGGACACTGGTCGGTAGGCGCGCATGCTTTCGTCGTCGGCAGCAGCTTCCTGCAAAGCCGTAACCTGTTGGCGATCGTCCATCCGATTTTGCGTCAGCTGATGGAAGACTCCGGCGAAACGGTTAACCTCGCGGTGCTTGACCAGGGCGACCACCAGGCGATTATTATCGATCAGGTGCAGTGTACCCAACTGATGCGTATGTCGGCGCCGATTGGCGGTAAGCTGCCGATGCACGCTTCCGGCGCCGGAAAGGCTTTTCTGTCGCAGCTAAGCGAAGAGCAGGTTACCGGCCTGCTGCACCGAAAAGGTCTGCACGCCTATACCCACGCCACTCTGGTGTCGCCGGTGCATCTGAAAGAAGATCTGGCCCAGACGCGTAAGCGTGGCTACTCGTTTGATGACGAGGAACACGCGCTTGGCCTGCGCTGCGTGGCGTCGTGCATTTATGATGAACATCGTGAGCCGTTCGCCGCTATCTCAATCTCCGGACCCATTTCCCGCATTACCGATGACCGCGTGACCGAGTTCGGCGCGATGGTGATCAAGGCGGCGAAAGAAGTCACGCTGGCCTACGGCGGAGTGCGCTAAATGAGCGATCTGAAATCCTACTGGCAGGATAAATACCCTTCAGCTTTTTGCTGGTCTTTCGGCGACTCCGCGGCGCTGGCCGACGAGCTGGCGGCACTGGTCGTCGCGGGGAAAAAGCGCGGTACCTGCGGCTCGCTTGTCAGCTATCAGCAGGAGCAGCCACCCGTGACGCCAGGGGCATATCACATTGTACTGGACGGCAAAGGGAAAGCCGTCTGCGTGATACGCACCCTGACGCTCAGGCTCATCCGTTTTAACGAAATGAGCCCGGAGCTCGCCGCGCTGGAAGGCGAAGGCGATTTGAGCCTCGCCTACTGGCAATCGGCGCATCAGGCCTTCTTTGAACGAGAGGGCACCTGGGCTCCGGATATGGAGCTGGTATACGAAGAATTTGCCGTTATCGAAGCGGCCTGAGCCAGGCCGCCTGTTATCCCGCCTGCTGCAGATTGCCGTAACGCACGCAAAAGCGCTGACGGCGGCGATAGGCGTAGACATCCTCCACGTGGCCGTTGCGGATGCGCGTTTGCAGCTCCCGCCAGTAGTCGGCGCGCAGCAGGTCCGAATGCATCTCTTCAAATAGCGGCCCGATGCGCGGATCGGCGCACAGCCAGTGGCGAAACTCTTCCGGGAAAACATCGCCCGGCGAGACGCTATACCAGGGCTCGCTGGCGAGTTCATCTTCTGGGTAGCGCGCCGGCGGGATCTCACGGAAGTTCACTTCCGTCATATAGCAAATTTCATCATAATCGTAGAACACCACCCGGCCGTGACGCGTGACGCCAAAGTTTTTAAATAGCATATCGCCGGGGAAAATATTGGCGGCGGCCAGCTGTCGAATGGCGTTCCCGTACTCCTCCACCGCATCGCGCAGCGCCTGACCGTCGACCTGCTCCAGCCAGATATTGAGCGGCACCATCCGCCGCTCGATATAAAGATGGCTGATGGCGATTCGATCGCCGAGATCGGTAATTTTCGCTCCGGCCTCGGTTTGCAGCAGGGTCATCAATTCGGGCGCAATTTGCCGTTTCTCCAGCACGAAGTTCTCAAACTCCTGGGTATCGGCCATCCGTCCCACGCGGTCGTGCTCTTTGACCAGCTGATAGCAGGCGCGCACGTGGGCGGCTGTCATCTCTTTCTGCGGCGCGAAGCGGTCCTTGATGATCTTAAATACCCGGTCAAACCCCGGCAAAGTAAACACCAGCATCACCATGCCGCGAATCCCCGGCGCTTCAATAAATTGCTCATCACTTTGGGAAATGTAGTGCAGGTATTCCCGATAGCTCTCGGTTTTCGCATGCTTCTGGCAGCCAATTGCCATATACAGTTCGGCGGTGGTTTTACCCGGGAGAATCTCACGCAGCCACTCAACCAGCGCGCCGGGCAGCGGCGCGTAAACCATAAAATAGGAGCGGGCGAAGCCAAAAACGATGCTGGCTTCGGCGTGCGTTGTCAGACAGGCATCGACAAACAGTTCACCTTCATCAGAACGATGGATAGGGAGAAGAAAAGGCAGCGTCGCTATTGGCGTGACGAGTTTACCCACCAGCCAGGCCGCCTTATTGCGATAAAACAGTTCGTTCGCCACCTGCAGATGTGAGCGGGAAAGTAGCTCGCTGCCAAGCGCTTCCTGTAGGCAAGCGGTGATATATCCGATATCGCGCGCGCTGTTTTGCCACGGCAGGCGGAGAGGAAGATCGGATAACACTTTGCGTAATAACGTGTCCCAGCCCCGGTTAGGGAAGAAATCTTTAGCCAGCGGCCGCGGGATGGAACGTAAGCGCCGCTCCGGCTGCGAGCTGAAAATAAAAAGCCGCTCGGGAGTCAGCGAGCGGTGGTCAAACAACCGGCAATAGACGGAATTAAAAAAGCTCTCCGCAATTTCGAAGCGAGGGTAATCCGGCAGCAGGCGGGTATAGTGCTCTTTCACCCGCAGCAAAAAATCGGTATCGGTATTTTTCCCATCAGTAATGCAGCGCAGCTGTTCGACGACCAGGCCGACATGGTGATCGTAAAGGTGAATACGCTGCTTCATCGCCTGCTGGACGGTATGCCAGTCAGCCTGTTCAAAGCGCTGCTGGGCGCCGGAAGTCACTTCAAGAAAACGACCATACTGGGCGTCAAAACCCTGCAAAATAGTTTGAGCAATCAATAGTTCCAGGCCACGCGTCATCGCTTCCCCCTCACCCATCCCTCTCCCCCGGAGAGAGGGAGAGGGGGAAATTATCAGAACTGATCTTCTTCTGTAGAGCCGGTTAACGCCGTGACTGACGAGGCTCCGCCCTGGATAATGGTGGTCACCTTATCGAAGTAGCCGGTGCCCACTTCCTGCTGATGAGAGACAAAGGTGTAGCCATCTTTAGCCGCCGCGAACTCCGGCTGCTGGACTTTCTCAACATAATGCTTCATTCCCTCGCCCTGGGCGTAAGCGTGCGCCAGATCAAACATGTTGAACCACATACTGTGGATACCCGCCAGGGTGATGAACTGATACTTGTAACCCATATCCGACAGCTGCTGCTGGAAGCTGGCGATGGTTTTATCATCCAGCTTTTTCTGCCAGTTAAACGACGGCGAGCAGTTGTAGGCCAGCAGTTTACCCGGATATTTCGCGTGAATCGCATCGGCAAAGCGCTTCGCCAGCTCAAGGTCCGGGGTGGAAGTTTCACACCACACCAGGTCGGCATAGGGCGCGTAGGCCAGCCCGCGGCTGATCGCCTGTTCGATACCGGCATGGGTGCGGAAGAAACCTTCGCTGGTACGGTCTCCGGTGATGAACTGACGATCGTAAGGATCGCAGTCTGAGGTAATTAAATCCGCCGCATCGGCGTCAGTACGGGCAATCACCAGGGTTGGCACGCCCATCACATCCGCCGCCAGGCGCGCGGCAACCAGTTTCTGAATCGCCTCTTGCGTGGGGACCAGCACTTTGCCGCCCATATGGCCGCACTTCTTCACCGATGCCAGCTGGTCTTCGAAGTGTACGGCCGCTGCACCGGCCTCAATCATCGATTTCATCAGCTCAAACGCATTAAGCACGCCGCCAAATCCCGCTTCCGCGTCGGCGACGATCGGCAGGAAATAATCGGTATAACGCGGATCGTTCGGCTCAATGCCCGCAGACCACTGGATCTGATCTGCACGGCGGAAGGTGTTGTTGATCCGATCGACAACCGCCGGTACCGAGTTTGCCGGATAGAGCGATTGATCCGGATACATGCTGGAGGCCAGGTTGGCATCCGCCGCGACCTGCCAGCCGGAAAGATAAATCGCTTCAATGCCCGCTTTCGCCTGCTGCAGCGCCTGCCCGCCGGTCAGCGCGCCCAGGCTGTTGACGTAGCCTTTTTTCGCTTCGCCGTGCAGGAGTCGCCACATCTTTGCCGCGCCCAGTTGCGCCAGCGTACACTCCGGGTTGACCGAGCCGCGTAGCTTCACCACGTCCTCGGCGCTGTATGGGCGGGTAATCCCTTCCCAGCGCGGTTTCGTCCACTCTTTGTTTAATTCTTCGATTTGTTGGGTACGAGTCTTCATGTGCAGATGCTCCATATTGTTGTGTGGTGAATTAGGCCAGAAGGCGATAGCCCGGCAGGGTTAAGAAATCGATCAGCTCGTCGGAGGTAGTGATCTGTTCCATCAGACGAGCGGCTTCATCAAAACGCCCGCTGCTGTAGCGGTGCTCGCCCAGTTCGTCCTGAATCACCCGCATCTCTTCGGCCAGCCACTGGCGGAACAGCGCTTTGGTAACAGGTATGCCGTTACTGAGGGTTTTCTCATGATGGATCCACTGCCAAATCGAGGTACGGGAGATTTCGGCCGTTGCCGCATCTTCCATCAGGCCATAGATCGGTACGCAGCCGTTGCCGGAGATCCACGCTTCGATGTACTGCACCGCCACGCGAATATTGGCGCGCATGCCCTCTTCGGTCCGTTCGCCTTCACAGGGGGCCAGCAGTTGTTCAGCAGTGATCGGCGCGTCGTCTTCGCGGGTAACGGACAGCTGATTTTTGTTCTCGCCCAGTACGCCGTTAAAAACGGCCATCGCGGTATCAGCCAGCCCGGGATGCGCGATCCAGGTACCATCATGGCCGTTATTTGCCTCCAGCGATTTGTCTGCTTTTACCTTGTTCAGCACCTGGTTGTTTCGCTCGGCATCTTTGCTCGGAATAAAGGCCGCCATGCCGCCCATCGCAAACGCGCCGCGCTTGTGGCAGGTCCTAATCAGCAATCGCGAGTAGGCGCTGAGGAAAGGTTTGTCCATCGTCACCACCTGACGATCCGGCAAAACGCGGTCAGGGTGGTTCTTCAGCGTTTTGATATAGCTGAAGATGTAGTCCCAGCGCCCGCAGTTCAGGCCAACAATATGGTCGCGCAGGGCGTGCAGAATTTCGTCCATCTGGAATACGGCGGGCAGCGTTTCAATCAGCAACGTGGCTTTAACGGTGCCGCGCGGCAGCTCAAAACGGTCTTCCGTAAAGCTAAAGACTTCACTCCACCACGCCGCTTCCTGCCAGGCCTGAGTCTTCGGCAGATAGAAATAGGGCCCGCTACCTTTTTCCAGTAACGCTTTGTAGTTGTGGAAGAAATAGAGTGCGAAGTCGAACAGGCTGCCGGGAATGGCTTCACCGCGCCAGGTCACATGTTTTTCCGGCAGGTGCAGACCGCGAACGCGGCAGATCAGTAGCGCCGGGTTCGGCTTGAGCTGATAAATCTTGCCGGCTTCATTGGTGTAGCTGATGGTGCCGTTAACCGCATCACGCAGGTTAATTTGCCCATCAATGACTTTGTTCCATTCGGGCGCCAGCGAGTCTTCGAAATCCGCCATAAAGACTTTCACATTCGCATTGAGCGCATTGATCACCATCTTGCGCTCAACCGGTCCGGTGATTTCCACCCGCCGATCCTGCAAATCCTCCGGAATACCGCGGATCTTCCATTCACTATTACGAATGGAAGCAGTTTCCGAAATAAAGTCAGGAAGCTTTCCGTCGTCAATTGCCTGCTGCTGCTGGATACGCGCCGCCAGGAGTTTGTTGCGTTCTGGCGTAAAGCGGCTCACCAGCTCGGTCAGAAACTCCACTGCCTCAGGCGTTAAGATTTGCTTCTCCTGGTCGCCATATGGCTGGCTAAAAGCCAGTTCGTCAGTAATTGTCGCCTGCTGCGTCATGTGCTGCTCCTCTTGGTTGATCCAGTTGGCGCGAACGTAAGATCGTTGTGTAGTTTTCGTTCAGCACAATTAAGACTACGCATTTATTTTTCAAAATCAAAAACAATTTCCATTTTTAATTTAATTCTTAATTAACCTATTGATAACAATATAAATAAAGTTTAATTACAATATGAGCCGCGTTTCGGAAATAAAAAAGGCACCCGAAGGTGCCAGAGGCAAAATGCTGAAACGCTTTAGGATCGCGTTGTGTAGGACATTAATCCAGAGTCGGATTCATATGGCGTAGATCGTATGGTGTAATCTGGTAGACGTAATAATTCAGCCAGTTGATAAACAGCAGATTGCCATGACTTCGCCAGGTGGCACGCGGTTTGTTCTGCGGATCGTTTTGCGGGAAATAATTGTGCGGAACCTGTGGATCGAGGCCCGCTTCTACATCGCGGAAAAATTCGCTGGCCAGAGTATTGGCGTCATATTCCGGGTGACCGGTCACGAAGGCGATGCGCTTATCTTTGCTGGCGAACAGGTAGGCGTCCCCTTCTTCCGTCTCCGCCAGAATCTCAAGATCGGTATAGTCGCGAATCAGCGCCGCCGGGAAATCGGCATAGCGCGAGTGCGGGGCCAAAAAGCTATCGTCAAAGCCGCGGGTTAATAAGGCATGAGGTTGCAGGATATGGTGTTCATATACGCCGGAAATTTTTTCAGAGCGGGTCTGTTTAGGAATACCGTAGAGAATATTAAGGGCAGCCTGTACCGCCCAACAGACAAACAGCGTGGAGGTGACATGATCTTTTGCCCACTCCAGTACCTGCTTGATCTGCGGCCAATAGGCAACGTCATTAAACTCAACCAGCCCTAAAGGCGCGCCGGTCACAATCAGGCCATCAAAGTTCTGATCGCAAATATCTTCAAAGTTGCAGTAAAAGTTGTTCAGGTGTTCCGCCGGGGTATTACGCGATTCGCGGGCATCGATGCGCAGCAGCTGGATATCAAGCTGCAGGGGAGAGTTGGAAAGTAGTCGCAGAAACTGATTCTCAGTCTCGATTTTCTTCGGCATCAGATTAAGGATGAGCACCTTCAGCGGGCGGATTTCCTGAGTCGTCGCGCGAGTAGTCGTCATCACAAAGACGTTTTCATTACGCAAGAAATTGACGGCCGGTAGCTCGTCCTGCACCCGAATTGGCATAACTTTATTACCTCATAGCATACGTATAAACGTTTAGACATCCAGACAGCTGAAGATACCCAGGAATAAGGTGAATGTCGAGCCTGCAGGTGCAGGGTGAGAAAATTTCACGGAGATTTTTACGTTAGAATATAAGAACAAATAAAAGGAGCAATTATGGTTATTAGTATCCGCCGTTCACGGCATGATGAAGGGGAAAAACTGGTTGCGATCTGGCGTCGCTCGGTTGATGCCACTCACGATTTCCTGTCAAAAGAGTATAGAGTGGAACTCGAAACGCTGGTGAGTTCATTTCTACCCGAAGCGCCGCTGTGGGTGGCGGTAACGGAGAAAGATGAGCCTATCGCCTTTATGCTTCTTACGGGTGAACATATGGATGCGCTATTCGTTGATCCTATGGTCCGCGGCTGCGGCGTCGGTAAGTTACTGATTGAACACGCGCTAACGCTGGCGCCAAAGTTGACGACCAACGTTAATGAGCAGAATGAGCAAGCGGTCGGATTTTATCAGAAGATGGGCTTTAAGGTGACGGGGCGTTCAGAGACGGACGATCTCGGTAAACCTTACCCGTTATTGAATCTGGTACACGAATAAGATACGGAGCCGGATAAGAATAAACTTCTATCCGGTAGTTCTCAGGCCATAAAAACGCAAAAAGCCCATCCGTCAGGATGGGCTCTTCACGTGTTTGATGCCTGGCAGTTCCCTACTCTCACATGGGGAGACCCCACACTACCATCGGCGCTACGGCGTTTCACTTCTGAGTTCGGCATGGGGTCAGGTGGGACCACCGCGCTATCGCCGCCAGGCAAATTCTTTGTGCTCAGTACGCAATTCTTTATCGCATCTGCCGCGTTGCCCGCGCTCGCAAAGTCAGTCACATACCTCAGTATGCTCCTTCCTTTCCTTCGCTTGTCGCCTTGCTGCTGCGCAAATTATTGCGTACTCAACTCTGAATCAATGCTGAAATTGTTGTCTTCTCAAATCCGCCAAAACATCTTCGGCGTTGTAAGGTTAAGCCTCACGGTTCATTAGTACCGGTTAGCTCAACGCATCGCTGCGCTTACACACCCGGCCTATCAACGTCGTCGTCTTCAACGTTCCTTCAGGACTCTCAAGGAGTCAGGGAGAACTCATCTCGGGGCAAGTTTCGTACTTAGATGCTTTCAGCACTTATCTCTTCCGCATTTAGCTACCGGGCAATGCCATTGGCATGACAACCCGAACACCAGTGATGCGTCCACTCCGGTCCTCTCGTACTAGGAGCAGCCCCCCTCAATTCTCCAGCGCCCACGGCAGATAGGGACCGAACTGTCTCACGACGTTCTAAACCCAGCTCGCGTACCACTTTAAATGGCGAACAGCCATACCCTTGGGACCTACTTCAGCCCCAGGATGTGATGAGCCGACATCGAGGTGCCAAACACCGCCGTCGATATGAACTCTTGGGCGGTATCAGCCTGTTATCCCCGGAGTACCTTTTATCCGTTGAGCGATGGCCCTTCCATTCAGAACCACCGGATCACTATGACCTGCTTTCGCACCTGCTCGCGCCGTCACGCTCGCAGTCAAGCCAGCTTATGCCATTGCACTAACCTCCTGATGTCCGACCAGGATTAGCTGACCTTCGTGCTCCTCCGTTACTCTTTAGGAGGAGACCGCCCCAGTCAAACTACCCACCAGACACTGTCCGCAACCCGGATTACGGGCCCACGTTAGAACACCAGCCATTAAAGGGTGGTATTTCAAGGATGGCTCCATGCAGACTGGCGTCCACACTTCAAAGCCTCCCACCTATCCTACACATCAAGGACCAGTGTTCAGTGTCAAGCTATAGTAAAGGTTCACGGGGTCTTTCCGTCTTGCCGCGGGTACACTGCATCTTCACAGCGAGTTCAATTTCACTGAGTCTCGGGTGGAGACAGCCTGGCCATCATTACGCCATTCGTGCAGGTCGGAACTTACCCGACAAGGAATTTCGCTACCTTAGGACCGTTATAGTTACGGCCGCCGTTTACCGGGGCTTCGATCAAGAGCTTCTCCTTACGGATAACCCCATCAATTAACCTTCCGGCACCGGGCAGGCGTCACACCGTATACGTCCACTTTCGTGTTTGCACAGTGCTGTGTTTTTAATAAACAGTTGCAGCCAGCTGGTATCTTCGACTGATTTCAGCTCCATGGGTAAACCACTTCACCTACATATCAGCGTGCCTTCTCCCGAAGTTACGGCACCATTTTGCCTAGTTCCTTCACCCGAGTTCTCTCAAGCGCCTTGGTATTCTCTACCTGACCACCTGTGTCGGTTTGGGGTACGATTTGATGTTACCTGATGCTTAGAGGCTTTTCCTGGAAGCAGGGCATTTGTCACTTCAGCACCGTAGTGCCTCGTCATCACGCCTCAGTGTTAAAGTGAACCGGATTTACCTGGAACACACACCTACACGCTTAAACCGGGACAACCGTCGCCCGGCCAACATAGCCTTCTCCGTCCCCCCTTCGCAGTAACACCAAGTACAGGAATATTAACCTGTTTCCCATCGACTACGCCTTTCGGCCTCGCCTTAGGGGTCGACTCACCCTGCCCCGATTAACGTTGGACAGGAACCCTTGGTCTTCCGGCGTGCGGGTTTTTCACCCGCATTATCGTTACTTATGTCAGCATTCGCACTTCTGATACCTCCAGCAACCCTCACAGGCCACCTTCAACGGCTTACAGAACGCTCCCCTACCCAACAACACATAGTGTCGCTGCCGCAGCTTCGGTGCATGGTTTAGCCCCGTTACATCTTCCGCGCAGGCCGACTCGACCAGTGAGCTATTACGCTTTCTTTAAATGATGGCTGCTTCTAAGCCAACATCCTGGCTGTCTGGGCCTTCCCACATCGTTTCCCACTTAACCATGACTTTGGGACCTTAGCTGGCGGTCTGGGTTGTTTCCCTCTTCACGACGGACGTTAGCACCCGCCGTGTGTCTCCCGTGATAACATTCTTCGGTATTCGTAGTTTGCATCGGGTTGGTAAGTCGGGATGACCCCCTAGCCGAAACAGTGCTCTACCCCCGAAGATGAGTTCACGAGGCGCTACCTAAATAGCTTTCGGGGAGAACCAGCTATCTCCCGGTTTGATTGGCCTTTCACCCCCAGCCACAAGTCATCCGCTAATTTTTCAACATTAGTCGGTTCGGTCCTCCAGTTAGTGTTACCCAACCTTCAACCTGCCCATGGCTAGATCACCGGGTTTCGGGTCTATACCCTGCAACTTAACGCCCAGTTAAGACTCGGTTTCCCTGCGGCTCCCCTATACGGTTAACCTTGCTACAGAATATAAGTCGCTGACCCATTATACAAAAGGTACGCAGTCACCCAACAAGTGGGCTCCCACTGCTTGTACGTACACGGTTTCAGGTTCTTTTTCACTCCCCTCGCCGGGGTTCTTTTCGCCTTTCCCTCACGGTACTGGTTCACTATCGGTCAGTCAGGAGTATTTAGCCTTGGAGGATGGTCCCCCCATATTCAGACAGGATACCACGTGTCCCGCCCTACTCTTCGAGTTCACAACCTGTGCGTTTTAGTGTACGGGAGTATCACCCTGTACCCTGCGACTTTCCAGACGCTTCCACTAACACACAAGCTGATTCAGACTCCGGGCTGCTCCCCGTTCGCTCGCCGCTACTGGGGGAATCTCGGTTGATTTCTTTTCCTCGGGGTACTTAGATGTTTCAGTTCCCCCGGTTCGCCTCGTTTGACTATGTATTCATCAAACGATAGTGCAACGAATTGCACTGGGTTTCCCCATTCGGACATCGCCGGCTGTAACGGTTCATATCACCTTACCGACGCTTTTCGCAGATTAGCACGTCCTTCATCGCCTCTGACTGCCAGGGCATCCACCGTGTACGCTTAGTCGCTTAACCTCACAACCCGAAGATGTTTCGTAAAACATCGTCGTGTCGCGAAAATTTGAGAGACTCGAACACACATTAACTGTGTGTCGTTTCAATTTTCAGCTTGATCCAGATTTTTAAAGAGCAAATATCTCAAACGTCACCCGAAGATGAGTTTTGAGATATCGGTTGGTTGTGCCTTTCACTCACAGCCAGCAAGTGGCGTCCCCTAGGGGATTCGAACCCCTGTTGCCGCCGTGAAAGGGCGGAGTCCTAACCGCTAGACGAAGGGGACACGAGGTGTCGCGACTTCGCAGCCGTCTTGCTTCTTTACATCTATCAGACAATCTGTGTGGACACTACAAAGGCAGGTTCTTTAAGGTAAGGAGGTGATCCAACCGCAGGTTCCCCTACGGTTACCTTGTTACGACTTCACCCCAGTCATGAATCACAAAGTGGTAAGCGCCCTCCCGAAGGTTAAGCTACCTACTTCTTTTGCAACCCACTCCCATGGTGTGACGGGCGGTGTGTACAAGGCCCGGGAACGTATTCACCGTGGCATTCTGATCCACGATTACTAGCGATTCCGACTTCATGGAGTCGAGTTGCAGACTCCAATCCGGACTACGACATACTTTATGAGGTCCGCTTGCTCTCGCGAGGTCGCTTCTCTTTGTATATGCCATTGTAGCACGTGTGTAGCCCTACTCGTAAGGGCCATGATGACTTGACGTCATCCCCACCTTCCTCCAGTTTATCACTGGCAGTCTCCTTTGAGTTCCCGGCCGGACCGCTGGCAACAAAGGATAAGGGTTGCGCTCGTTGCGGGACTTAACCCAACATTTCACAACACGAGCTGACGACAGCCATGCAGCACCTGTCTCAGAGTTCCCGAAGGCACCAAAGCATCTCTGCTAAGTTCTCTGGATGTCAAGAGTAGGTAAGGTTCTTCGCGTTGCATCGAATTAAACCACATGCTCCACCGCTTGTGCGGGCCCCCGTCAATTCATTTGAGTTTTAACCTTGCGGCCGTACTCCCCAGGCGGTCGACTTAACGCGTTAGCTCCGGAAGCCACTCCTCAAGGGAACAACCTCCAAGTCGACATCGTTTACAGCGTGGACTACCAGGGTATCTAATCCTGTTTGCTCCCCACGCTTTCGCACCTGAGCGTCAGTCTTTGTCCAGGGGGCCGCCTTCGCCACCGGTATTCCTCCAGATCTCTACGCATTTCACCGCTACACCTGGAATTCTACCCCCCTCTACAAGACTCCAGCCTGCCAGTTTCGAATGCAGTTCCCAGGTTGAGCCCGGGGATTTCACATCCGACTTGACAGACCGCCTGCGTGCGCTTTACGCCCAGTAATTCCGATTAACGCTTGCACCCTCCGTATTACCGCGGCTGCTGGCACGGAGTTAGCCGGTGCTTCTTCTGCGGGTAACGTCAATCGACAAGGTTATTAACCTTATCGCCTTCCTCCCCGCTGAAAGTACTTTACAACCCGAAGGCCTTCTTCATACACGCGGCATGGCTGCATCAGGCTTGCGCCCATTGTGCAATATTCCCCACTGCTGCCTCCCGTAGGAGTCTGGACCGTGTCTCAGTTCCAGTGTGGCTGGTCATCCTCTCAGACCAGCTAGGGATCGTCGCCTAGGTGAGCCGTTACCCCACCTACTAGCTAATCCCATCTGGGCACATCTGATGGCAAGAGGCCCGAAGGTCCCCCTCTTTGGTCTTGCGACGTTATGCGGTATTAGCTACCGTTTCCAGTAGTTATCCCCCTCCATCAGGCAGTTTCCCAGACATTACTCACCCGTCCGCCACTCGTCACCCGAGAGCAAGCTCTCTGTGCTACCGTTCGACTTGCATGTGTTAGGCCTGCCGCCAGCGTTCAATCTGAGCCATGATCAAACTCTTCAATTTAAGTTTGATGCTCGTGAATTAAACTTCGTAATGAATTACGTATGTTCACTCAGAGACTTGGTATTCATTTTTCGTCTTGCGACGTTAAGAATCCATGTCACTTTGAGTGCCCACACAGATTGTCGGATAAATTGTTAAAGAGCAGTGCAACGCGGCTTTCGCTCACCGTTGCGAGGTGGCGTATATTACGCTTTCCTCTTTCAGAGTCAACCCGTTATTTCAGGATTTTTTCTCTTCAACCGACCGGGCTGTTTGTGAAGTGATTCACATCTGCCGTGTCGATGGAGGCGCATTATAGGGAGTTCCCGAGCATCCGCAATAGATAAATTGCAGAAAAATGACTGACTGCTGCATTCCCCAGCAAAACCCCGCTTTATACCCTGTTACACACAGAATTATCCACAGATGATGAAAGATGCCCCCTTATAAAGGCCATCTCTCTTCTCTATATAAGGTCTATCCAGGCGGCA
The DNA here is from genome assembly GCF_015601345.1 of Klebsiella sp. BDA134-6. Lineage (NCBI taxonomy): Bacteria > Pseudomonadati > Pseudomonadota > Gammaproteobacteria > Enterobacterales > Enterobacteriaceae > Klebsiella > Klebsiella sp. BDA134-6. Next base: position 313,996 of record NZ_CP064784.1, on the reverse strand, counting down.
TCCGGGGCTAAAAAGAGAAAGATAAAAATTCGCGAGCGTTGCGCAAACGTTTTCGTTACAATGCCGCGCTATAACAAGGATGCCCGGTTGGGTGCGTTAGGTGAGTTTTTAGACAAAAACTCACCTAACGCTCTCTGTAATATTCAAATCCTGGGGATTTAATACTATGCAACAACGTCGTCCAGTCCGCCGCGCACTGCTCAGTGTTTCTGACAAGGCCGGTATCGTCGAATTCGCGCAGGCGCTTTCCGCTCGTGGTGTCGAGCTACTCTCTACGGGTGGTACCGCACGCCTGCTGGCTGAGAAAGGTCTGCCGGTGACCGAAGTCTCTGACTACACCGGTTTCCCGGAAATGATGGACGGACGCGTGAAGACCCTGCATCCGAAAGTTCACGGCGGCATTCTCGGCCGTCGCGGCCAGGATGATGGCATTATGCAACAGCACGGTATCGCCCCTATCGATATGGTGGTTGTTAACCTGTATCCGTTTGCTCAAACCGTGGCCCGCGAGGGGTGCTCGCTGGAAGACGCGGTTGAGAACATTGATATCGGCGGTCCAACCATGGTTCGCTCAGCGGCGAAGAACCATAAAGACGTCGCCATTGTGGTAAAGAGCAGCGACTACGATGCCATTATTAAAGAGATGGAAGCCAACGAAGGTTCCTTAACCCTCGACACCCGCTTCGACCTCGCCATTAAAGCATTTGAACATACCGCAGCCTACGACAGCATGATTGCCAACTACTTTGGCAGCATGGTCCCGGCTTATCACGGCGAGAGCAAAGAAGCCGCCGGCCGCTTCCCGCGTACGCTGAACCTGAACTTCATTAAGAAGCAGGATATGCGTTACGGTGAAAATAGCCACCAGCAGGCTGCCTTCTATATAGAAGAAGAAATCAAAGAAGCTTCCGTGGCGACCGCGCAGCAGGTTCAGGGCAAAGCCCTCTCTTATAACAACATCGCCGATACCGACGCGGCGCTGGAGTGCGTGAAAGAGTTTAGCGAGCCGGCCTGCGTTATCGTGAAGCACGCCAACCCGTGCGGTGTGGCGGTAAGCACCTCCCTTCTTGACGCCTACGACCGCGCGTATAAAACCGACCCGACCTCGGCCTTTGGCGGCATTATCGCCTTTAACCGCGAACTGGATGCTGAAACCGCGCAAGCGATCATCTCCCGCCAGTTTGTTGAAGTGATCATCGCACCGTCCGCGACAGAAGAAGCGCTGAAAATCACGGCGGCTAAACAGAACGTCCGCGTCCTGACCTGCGGTCAGTGGACGCAGCGCGTGCCGGGTCTGGACTTCAAACGCGTTAACGGCGGCCTGCTGGTTCAGGACCGCGACCTGGGCATGGTGACGGAAGGCGAACTGCGAGTGGTTTCCAAACGTCAGCCAACCGAACAGGAGTTGCGTGACGCCCTGTTCTGCTGGAAAGTGGCGAAATTCGTGAAATCCAACGCCATCGTCTACGCCAAAGAGAACATGACCATCGGGATAGGCGCAGGCCAGATGAGCCGCGTTTACTCGGCCAAAATCGCCGGGATTAAAGCCGGTGATGAAGGTCTGGAAGTGAAAGGTTCGGCTATGGCCTCCGACGCCTTCTTCCCGTTCCGCGACGGTATTGACGCCGCTGCTGCCGTTGGCGTGAGCTGCGTCATTCAGCCTGGCGGTTCTATTCGCGACGAAGAGGTGATTGCCGCCGCCGATGAGCACGGCATCGCGATGATCTTCACCGATATGCGCCACTTCCGCCATTAATTTACGGAGCAGACGATGAAAGTATTAGTTATTGGCAACGGCGGGCGCGAACACGCGCTGGCCTGGAAGGCCGCACAGTCACCGCTGGTTGATACCGTTTTTGTCGCCCCGGGTAACGCGGGTACCGCCCTGGAACCGACGCTGCAGAACGTAGCTATCGGCGTCACCGATATTCCGGCCCTGCTGAGCTTTGCCCAGAACGAGAAGATTGATCTGACCATCGTTGGTCCGGAAGCGCCGCTGGTGATTGGCGTGGTAGATGCATTCCGCGCCGCTGGCCTGAAAATCTTCGGTCCAACCGAAGGCGCCGCGCAGCTGGAAGGTTCCAAAGCCTTCACTAAAGATTTCCTCGCCCGTCATCAAATCCCGACGGCGGAGTATCAGAACTTCACCGACATCGAGCCCGCGCTGGCCTATCTGCGTGAGAAAGGCGCGCCGATCGTTATCAAGGCCGACGGCCTGGCCGCCGGCAAAGGCGTAATTGTCGCCATGACGCTGGAAGAAGCGGAAGCCGCCGTTCACGACATGCTGGCAGGTAACGCCTTTGGCGACGCCGGACACCGCATCGTCATCGAAGAATTTCTCGACGGCGAAGAGGCGAGCTTTATCGTGATGGTCGACGGCGAGCACGTCCTGCCGATGGCGACCAGCCAGGATCACAAACGCGTGGGCAATGGCGATACCGGCCCGAACACTGGCGGCATGGGCGCTTATTCACCGGCACCGGTAGTAACCGATGAAGTTCACCAGCGCACTATGGAACGCATTATCTGGCCAACCGTAAAAGGTATGGCCGCGGAAGGGAATACCTATACCGGTTTCCTTTACGCGGGCCTGATGATCGACAAACAGGGCAATCCAAAGGTTATCGAGTTCAACTGCCGTTTTGGCGATCCGGAAACCCAGCCGATCATGCTGCGCATGAAATCCGATCTGGTCGATCTCTGCCTGGCTGCGTGTGAAGGCCAGTTGGACAAGAAAACCTCCGAGTGGGACGAACGCGCTTCTCTGGGCGTGGTGATTGCTGCCGGCGGCTATCCGGGCAACTACACTACCGGTGATGAGATCCACGGCCTGCCGCTGGAAGAGATTGAGGACGGTAAAGTGTTCCACGCCGGTACGAAGCTCTCTGATGACGATCGGGTGCTGACCAACGGCGGTCGCGTGCTGTGTGCGACTGCGCTGGGCAATACCGTCGCACAAGCGCAGAAGCGTGCCTATGCGCTAATGGCGGATATTCGCTGGAACGGCAGCTTCAGCCGCCAGGATATTGGTTATCGCGCAATCGCGCGCGAGCAAGACGCGTAACAGAGTCCTCGGTTCCCCTTCGCCGCGGGCCGGTGAGGGGGCCACTTTGTGACCACCACACTCACCGTGGCGCTCATCAGCGCATAGCGCATGCGCTTCTGTTCCTGTCTATGCATTGGATTCAGATGCCTCACGCCGCCGCATCAGCTGCTAATCGAATGTATTTTTCAGTAAAACAAACAATTCAGAATCCGATTGCACCCCGAGTTTGCGCATCGCATTACATTTATGCGCGCTGATCGTTTTGATACTTAACTGCTTCATACCCGCAATTTGCTGTAAATCCATACCGTTAAACAGATGCTTCAGCACATCAATTTCACTGCGCGTCAATCTGGAGGTGACGCTCTCATGGTTGTGATTAATCCGCGCGAGGTTGCTGCAAATTTTCGGACTGAGTATACGCTTTTGCACAAACGCCCTTTTAAAGAAGTCCTCAGTGTCCGTCATCGACTCCCCGCGCGCTATCACGCTGAAGTTATGCTGATTGAGTAACTTCCGCAGCTCGTTGCTGTCATGGCAAAACGTATACACCACCACATTCAGCTCAGGGAACTGAGCTCCCAGGCGCAGTAAAATATCCAGCCCTTCGTGCGGGTTTTCTTCTGCGCTTTGCAAATCGGTAACAAGAATATCGACGGACTGGTACATCAGCGCTTCTGAGATTTTGCCCAGGCTCGACTCGGTGATCCGAATATCGCATGTTGCGTCAACGGATTTAATAAGTGTCGAAAGCCCGGAAAGCGTCAGGGGATGGCTATCCATCAAAGCGATCGTTCGAGACGATGGAGACGATAAATTCATCACGCAGCTGCTCCTTGCTTGCTGGCCGAGATGTCCCCGGCCCTTCGTTGTGTACAACACAATTCATGGTTAGCTCTTAAAGACAGGCAACGGGGCCAACTTTTGCCATCCAGGTCCCCTGAGAAAAGAGTTCACTGTCGTTGTGAAAACCCAGCTTTACCATCGCATTGCGCTTATGCGTACTTACCGTACGGATATTACGATGTAACGTCTGCGCGACACGAGAAACATTTTGCCCTGAAAACAGATGCACGAGTACATCCAGTTCCCGAGCGGTCAGCGGGCTATTTGTCCGAGTTGTCTTAGAAAGCAGCTGTTTTGTTTTCGGGCTCAACCACTGTCGTCCGCCTGACATGACTTCGGAAACACATTGTGCCAGCGCCAGAACCGGCTCGTGTTTTAATAGGATGCCGCGGGCATTCGACAAGGCCAACAGCTCAAGCACGCGGGGATCGCGAAAATCGGTACAGATTATAATTTTTATCGCTGGATGTGATTCATACAGGTGGGCCAGCAAGCGCAGCCCATCAAGCATTAGCTCTTTTTCGCCACAGATATCCATGACAATCAGCGCGGGTGGTGCGCTGGCAACGATCGGCGAAATACTGGCAAGATTTCTTACATCGTTTATAGGCTCGATGATCCCGCAGGCCTGGATCAACACGCGTTTGATACCCAGCGCGGTAATGGGGCATGCATCCATTATCAGCACGCCTCGACCAGGCGATCCTGCAAGAGAGGCACACGATGAGTTTGAGCTATTAATATTATTCATAATACTTTCCTTGTATTATTAGTCACGCTCCCAAACGAAAGGGATATTCTGATTAAAGCACGGACTCTTCCTGAGTCCGCGCTTATTTGTCATTACTGGTATACGAAGGTTAATTGCACCGCGCCGACGATAGTACCTGGCGTCGCTTTACCCTTCGAGCTGTATGCTCGCGCCTGCATATTAAAGGTCGTACTCTGGGTCGCGGCATTAATATCCTGAATCATCGTTGAGGCATTACCCAACGCGGCTCCCGCCGTATTTTGCAGCTCAATTTGTACCCCAGTTGCCGTTCCAGCATTCGAGTACATGGCACTCTCCGTGGCATCCGGCGTGCCGTTCAGGATCATAGTGGCCGATGAAGTCGTCGCCGGGCAACTTATTATTTCAATAGCGATAGGCTTCCACTCTGTGGCTGAGCCGGCATCCGATAATGTCGCAGCCATAATATTCTGCCCCAGATCCACATTAACCCCTCCGGTCGGCACATTAACTTTACACGGAGAAGCTTTAATATTACCAGTGATATTCAGCTGTGTGTCAGCAGCGCTCGCTGACTGCGAGAGTACAGCGGCGGCCAAACATAGCAGTAATGCCGGAGCTTGTTTGCTCAATAAAGATATTGATCCCTTCATCATTTTCCCTTACCGGTTTCCCCCGGAATTATTGTATTTCAGCACGAATAGTGGCCGTTGCGGTGAAGTCACCTGTCTCAGGCTCTTTACCTGTCGTGTTAATTGGAAATAGGCTAATCGACGATGTCCCCACCTGGGAGCTGTAGTCCATCGTCAGCGGTAATTCTCCACCCTGCGGAACGATTGTGTTTCCTGATGGGTTCTGGATTCTGACGCCCACGTCATTGTTGGTCGTCGAGAACGCGGTCGGGTCGTTCGCATCCGGGGTTCCCTGGAAGGAGAGACTCACCTTCACGCCTTCGGAGATATTGGTACAGGCCACGTCAAAGTTGACGTTTTTTGGCGTGAAGTTTTTAGCCATTTCGCCTTTAGTGGCAATATCGCCAGACATGATGCTACCTAAAGGCACGGTAATAACGCCGCCGCCATTAATCATGCAGGATTGCGGGACGGTGACAGTTCCGCTCATCCAGACGGTTGAAACCGGCGTGCTGGCCTGAGTCGTTGCATCGGATGCGATATACACATCGACGACTTTGGTCAGAGGGATGCTCTGAACCCCCACAAACGGCCGGCGGAAGTACAGGGAAATCGTTCCACGCGCACCGGTTCCGTAAGGGTATTTGTCGCAGCTTACCGAAATGTTCTGGTTGCTGACGCTGGTGAACGGCGTTGCCTTTAAAGCCTGATAGTTGCCGCCAATAAAGACCTCGCTGGCTACGGCCAGGTACTCGTTAATCGCGTAATAGTTGAGGTTGCCATCGCTGTATACCTGGCCGGTATCCGGCACTTTTGCGGTAATATAAGCCCCGGTATAGCTGCCTGAGCAAGAACAGGTCACGTTATAGTTGCCGCTGAGGTTCCACTGATAGGCATTGTTGATCACCCTTCCTGCCGAGTTTTGCGACGGATCGGCTAACAAATAATTCATATCGAAGTTATAGGACTTCTGCCCGGCAGTCGCATAACACTCTGCCGCGCTGGCGGCAGTACTCAGCATCCCCCCCGCCAGAGCCAGACAAAGCAACGCCGCGTTTTTTACACTAGCGAAACAGCATAATAGGTTTCGGCGCGGTATCACGTCGGTGAAAATTTTATTCGTGCGCTCGGTCATTTCCATATTCCGCCTTACCGGCAGTCTCCATTCATAAGTTGAATACCCGATGTCGCCGTTTGTTCAGGCAGACGGTAATTCACCTGACAGGTCTGATCCGCTGAGGATCCCCATTTCAGCGTGAGCGTTCCAGAATCGGCCATGCCCGACAGGTAAACCTGGCCACCGTCGCCAACGATGCTGGCGCCGCTATTTTTGCCATCGCTACCCGCGGTGGCGCCGAAAGGTACCGGCTCGCCGTTGGCGCGAGTCAGCGTCATCAGTACACGCTGGCCGACGTTCGGATCAAAGTCCGCGCGTACCACGGCCCCACGAGTTGGGATCACCGAGGTACTGGTCAGCGTCATATCCACGTTGTCCGGTAAGGTTGATGTGTCGAGTGCGATCTGGTTGCGTCGGTATGCCGTGACGTAAGGCACTACCGCATAGCCGCGCCAGTCAGTTTTCACACCGGTGTTGTTGGCAATGCTCACGTCACCCGCGCCTGGCGCTTTTACCAGCGCCATGGTTTCACTCAGCGGCTGGGAAAGCGTGACCCCGTTTTCATGCACCAGGATACCGCCCTGCAGGCCGTAATCCACGCGGCTCTGGCTATGGTCATAGCCATAACCGACATTCACCTCACCGTAACCGCCTTTGTAGTCGGCGCTGGCGTAGCCGTTCGCCTCTTCACCCTGAGAAGCGAAACCCTGGCTGATACTGTAATTCAGGTTGTCGTCAGGCAGCGCAGTACCACTAAGGCCAACGCTTTGTGAGGTATTACCGTTTTTACTGCTATTAAGGTTGTAGGTGGCGTAGCTTCCCGGCAACCATTTGCTTAATGGGACGCTGACATTCACAGCGACAATCCGATCGGTGTAATAGGTCCGATTTTGATGGCTGTCGACGCCATTGCGGCTATAGGTATAGTTGAGACCATAAGAGATTCCGTTCCAGGTGTTGTTGTAGCCCACGCTGGCCGATTCGGTAGAACGGTTGTTATTCCAGTACTCTTCTTTCACCACGCTTACCGACAGCGAACCTGCCTTTTGCCACAAGTTCTGGCTCAACGTCAGTTCCGCACGGCTTTTCTTATGATCGTTATAATATCCGTTTTCTCCGGCATAGCTTTCCAGCGCCTCCTGCAATGTATAAAAGCCTGAAGTGGAATAGCGGTAGCTGGCCAGGCTGAAGTTAGTACCGGTTTGCACAAAGCTTTTGCCGTAGCGCAGCCTGTACGATTGGCCGTTGTCTTTATCCTGATGTTCCTGCCTGGACCACGCCTGGGTAATGTCGGCAGATAGCGCACCGATAGCGCCAAGGTTCTGACCAAGGCCGATGGCCAACGACTGATATTTGCTCGCTGCCTGTACCCCGCCATAGATCGTTGCGCCATGTGGCAAACCAAAAATCGCGGTTCCCTGAGTGAACAGCGTTTTTTCAACATCGTTGTTATATGAACGGTACTGGCCGCTAGTGATGCTGTATTTCAGACGTCCTTCGCGCTGAAGAACCGGAACGGAGGCAAAAGGCACGACCATCGTTTGCTCGCTACCATCGGCTTCTTTAATGGTCACGTTCAGGTCGCCACTGCCCGCCGTCGGGTAGAGGTCAGAAATGGCAAACGATCCGGCCGGTACATAACTTTGATAGATGACGTATCCGTTCTGGCGGATGGTGACCTGCGCATTACTCCGCGCAATACCACGCACCACTGGTGAATAGCCTTTGAGGCTGTCCGGCAGCATGTCATCGTCGGAAGAGAGCTGTGCCCCACGAAACGGTACGGAATCAAAAATATCCGCTGGCGAGTTACTGTCACCCAGCGTCAGCTGGCTTCTCAGTACGTGAATGTCACGCTGCAAATAGGTATTGATGGAATCCCAGTGCTCATTGCCGCGGCTATCACGGTTCCAGGTAGAGTAGTTACGTAAACGCCATGCCCCCAGGTTTGCCCCTGAACGCAGGTTCAGGTAGTACGTATCAGAACCTTTGCTGTCGTTATTCCGTGCTTCAGTGTTCGCCCCGCTAAAGCTGTAGTTCATCAGTAGCGCAGGTATACCCGCGTCCCATTTATCCGGAGAAACATAACCGCGCGCCTGTGAGTTCAGCGCGGCCTGCGGGATGCTCAGGTTCAAACGCTGCTGGTCAAAGCGGAAGCTGGCAGAGGACTGGTCTATGGCACCGGTGAAATTGGCACATTCATCTGCGGCTGCTATGCCGGGATACATGCCGATTTTTACCCCCATATCGCGGAGCTGCTCACCGCTCAGGCAGGGCTGGAGGCTTTGCTTACCGGAGGCGTCCGTCGCCAGGAAAAATTTCACGTCCCGGGTATCGACCTCTGAACCGTTGAGATAAATATCGACGCGATAGGTTCCCGGCGGCTGTAGCTCACCCTCTTCGAAAACGGATAAATCCGCGCTTCCCTGATCAGGATTATCTATTTCAAGTAACGCCGGGTTGAAGTAGCCCGCCGCATTAGCCAGTTCAGCCCCGCCCATTAACATGGCTATCTGACATGTCACTAGCAAGGCAAGGCGGGAGCGTGAAAACCGCCCCGAAGTATGACTCTTCGTTATAGTGTCCATTTAATTTTTCCATGTATAAACGTAGTTTGGATGACTAACGTTTTTTACTTCCCTGTTTAAGCAACAAAACAGAGCACAGAAGAGGCGCTTAGAGGCTGGCAGTCAGAGCGTTACTGGCGCCGCCATAATCGTTGATAAACTGCCAACTCAGCGAGCCGCCTGCGACGTTGGCAGGCAAATCGAAACGGGCTTCCGATCGCGGTGCAACCATCGTGACGTTTTTCATCGCGGTGCCATTGATGTTGACGTTGAAAAAAGTGATGTAGTGCGAGGATGGGTTGGTCACCTGAATCTGGCTACCCGCCCGCTTCCAGGCCAGCGTTTTCGCCGCCTCTTCAAGCGTACTCTTAACCCCAGAAGGACGGAAAATGAGCTTGATACGTGTTTTCACCGCAATTTGCAGGGTGTTTTCTTTCTTCTCGGCAGAGGGGATGGATTTGATATTCAGCCAGAACAAAGATTCTTTGTCTTCTGGCAGATTGCCGCCTGCGCGCACTATGCGCAATATGTTTTGCTGATTGCTATCCAGTCGGAATAATGGCGGCGTAACGATAAACGGGGCTTTTTCAGCCTGTGCGTTTTTACCCTTGCCTTCACTATCTACCCATGACTGGATGAGATAAATATTTTTATCGGGATTGCTGAGGTTAATGGATGCCTCTTTCTTCCCGCCGTCATAGATCAGGCGTGTACCGCCGACCACAACCCCAGCCTGCGAAGTCGCACTAAGGGCCATTAATAATGTTGCCGCCACTCCGGCGCGCCATGTTTTCATGCTGTCCCTGCCTGTCTGGATATTCAAAAAAGACCAGAGGCATGGATTGCCCCCTGGTCTGATTTAATTCATTCGAACTTACTGATAAACAACGGTGAACTGGGTTACTGCATTTGCATCACCGACGGTGACGGCATCGGTCAAAGAGATGTAACGCGCGCTGAAGCTCAGCTTATTATCGGCGGTGCTAACCAGAGGGTAAACTGAAGAGTCTTCGTACAGCGGAACAACTTTGTTCTGATCGTCAGAAATCTGAACGCCCACACCTTTAGCAGTGGTGCTACCCGCAGTCAGTGCCAGAACAGAGTTGTCGCCAGAAACCTGGGCGCCATCAAAACGTACGGTTGCGCCGGTCACGGTATCCGGGCAGTTTTTCAGGACCAGAGTGAATTTCTTAGCTGCAGCCAGAGAACCCGCTACCGGGAATGCTGTACGAGCGATGTTGCCCAGGAATACGTCCTGGTTTTGCGACGCAGTGTCAACAGTACATGCTGCGTCAGTGATGCTACCAGTGAAGTTAACTGCGCCGTCAGAAGCGAAAGCAGAAGAAGCAAATACAGAAGTAGCCATCAGAGCAACAGCAAGAAGATTCTTTTTCATTAAATGTATCCCTATTAACAATGTAAATCGATTTACCTGGATAGAACCGGAGATCGAATCAGTTTTGACAAAACCATGTCATTTCCCTTTTATTTAGTCCATGAAGTCTCCGACCCCAATTAATAAAACGCCGTACGGTTTACCCGAAAGACAAACGATTCATTTGAACTAAATTAGGGCTCAATGTAATTAGCTGGTAATTTGAAGTCAATATTGATTTTGACACCCTGCACCAAATTATTTTTATGTTATTTATTTCAATCAGTTACGATTATATCCTCCGTTTAACCTCCGTTTAACTCACTCGGTTTTTTCTTATATTCACGCACCTTATTTAAATAGAAGAATCTAATCAATAAAAAATACATTCGAATATTATGTTGCGTTGTCATGATGATGCAGATTTTTATTCCGAGATTAAGGCTATATTTAATCCCAAAAACCCAAAACAGGTGCATCAGTTCAACGCCCCCTTTGAAATACCCTGTTACATGCGCTCTACTAAACCCAGCTGAATAGTTAGTTAATGCTTCTTGTATATAAACCGCATCATGAATATTGCGAAGGCACACAATTAATCTTGAATTAACAGTGCTTCCGCACCTCGGTTAGTCAATGCAATGCTTCAGCCATGCATTAATTTAGGGGATAAGATTTAGTCGGCAAGTTTGCTGCCAGGCTATATTTTTTGCCAGATAAAAACATCGTTCCAGGAGACTGCCCTCCTTGCTGCAACGAAACCACCAACCGGTATCAGGCCCGATACGGATTTATTTTATTTAGCCCGGGCATTAACCATTTCCGCCCATAATGATAAAGTGTAAAAAGATTGATAAAAAATTATTCAACCGAGGGATGTAGGTGTCAGCCAATTATCAGTTAGCGTTCTCATCAACCCGACACATGCAGTTAAAACGCTTCAAAATCAAACACTCTGGGTGACTTTCTTAAGCAACCAGCCATCTTCACATGGGGGTGGTTTTTTACGTTTTATTAAACCTACCCCTATAAAAATAGCTTAAGCATTTTTTAATCTTGCTTAAATCCTTCCTGGCGTTCTTTTTTAATAACCATGAATATATTATCGCAGAGCCTTTTATCTTTACCTGCCATTTAATTCACCCCTTTTAAATTACAGTTATAACATAACATTTAGATTAATATCTTTCCTGAGCGATCATTCAGCCGGTAGACGATATTGAAAGATTTTCCTCAAGGTTGTTCAACTCAGGTTCACAAAAGGCTTCATAAAAAAACACGCGCTGGCTATTTAAATTCACATAGGTTGACAAACCTGTCGGAATAGCATTTTGGCTCTCTGCAGACATCACGCAATGCATACAGTAACAATATAATTGGCCATTGCTCCCGCCTGTTTACAGTATGCCGGGGGGATTTCTACCAACTTGAGATAGATTTTAGCGTAAGGAAAATTCTTAGTCTGTTCCGGCATTTTTGCGCTGCAGCGGGTCGTATTTTTCAGATATGCGAAGTTATTCGCCAGCAACGAGGGAGATTTGTCGTTCAGGCAAAAAAAAACGGGACGCAATGCGTCCCGTTTGAGTCGAACCGAGTAGTGTGAGACAGGTCAGGCGGAAAGGCCGCCGTCCAGGACGAGCGTTTGTCCCGTCATATAGGTACTATCATCGCTAACCAGCCATGCCACTGCGCCTGACACCTCTTCTGCTTTTCCGAAGCGCTTCATAGGAATGCTTCGACGCAGCGCCGTCCGCTTCTCTTTCGGTATATTGGCCATAATATCTGTATCGATATAGCCGGGCAGCAGGCAATTAACCCGCACGCCAAAGCGTCCTAGCTCTATTGACAGAGTCCGCGCCAGACCAATCATCGCCGCTTTACTCGCGCCATAAGCGCTCTGCCCGCTGTTGCCCTTCACTCCAGTGACTGACGACATCAACACCACGGAACCGCTCCCCTGCATCATCATTGGCTCTATCAGGATCTGATTCCAGTAGAAGATGGCGTTAACGTTGGTATCCATCACCTGTCGCCAGTTCTCCGGTCGTTGGTGAATGTGCAGCGCATCAAGCGTGATACCCGCATTGTGAACCACGGCGTGAGGAGCGCCGTAGCGTGCCAGCAGCTCGGTAGCAACACGTTTCACCGCCGGTTCATCGCTTCCGTCGCACTGAAAACTCTCGACTTTGCCCGGAAGCCCCTCGCCGGCCCGTTCCACCTCCTGTGCCGCGGCCTCATTCTGGCACCAGGTAAACACCACGTTCCACTCTTTCGCCAGACGAAGCACCGTAGCGCGTCCGATACCCCGGCTTCCACCGGTCACTAATATCCATTTACTCTGCATGGTTTAATGGCTTTTTTCGCTGAGGTATTGGCATAAATCACGAAGCGTCATGTTCGGATGATCAATAAACAGATCGGCGCCAACGGAGACAGCAAACTCTTTCTTTGCCAGTACCATCAATTCCACGTAGTCCAGGCTGTCGAGCTTCAGCTTATGTAGCGGCATATCTGGTTCCAGCTCGTCCATCTCCAGATCCTTCGCATCACACAGCATCTCGCCAACTTTGCGGTAAACTTCATCAAATTGCGTCATGTTTTATTCCTTTAATTCAGACTCTAAAATGGATGTATTTCGTTAACAAAAATTGTCGCCTACGCCGCCAGCGGCCCGGTTTTCAACGTCACCGTAACGGAAATCAGCGGTTCATTGAGGCGCCACGCCTGAATGCCAGCCACTAAAATCAGCCCGGCATGCTTGTCTCCCATCACCAGCGTCGGCTGGATGGAATAATAAAGCGATGTAATGCGCTGGCTTTCCTCCCATTGACTCAGCAGCTGAGGCGAAAAATGCACCTCATGGTGAGTTTGCACGACCTGCACCAGACGAAATACGTCGCGCAGGCTGGCAACCTCAGGCTGAGGAATAAGGCTATGTACGGTTGCAAGCGTTTCTGGCGCATTGATCAGTTCACGGAACAACGCCGCATCCAGAAAGCTCCACAGCGGTGCCGCCGGGCTTTTCACGGCGAGGAATCGATCGTACAACGCCGTTAATGCATCCTCGCCAAGCGTATACGACTGCACGACGGGCGATAACTCTAGCGCTTTAGAACTAACCAGCTTACTGCTGATGCCGGTACGTTGCGTCTGAACGTTTAACAAACTCCCGCTGAGCTGCATCTGCTCATGACGACGCGTTTCGCGGACCGACAGCTGATAGGGTATTCCACACGCTACCGGTTCGCGCAGGCGGCAGCTGAACACCAGGCCACCTGATGCCAGAGCATCTTTTTCCAGAGAAGCGCCGATCGCCGACTTTACATCCAGCATCGCGCGCATACCGTGTACGCATAATCCTTCCAGACCAAAACGCTTCGCTTCGGCAACGTCAAAGTGAATCGGATTATCGTCGCCGGAAAATGCCGCCCAGCGTTCTGCATCACGCAGGCTATAGCACAGGGTCATCATTTCCCCCGTCCGATAACCAACGCTGCATTCGCGCCGCCAAAACCGAAGCTCAGATTAAGCGTTGTGCTCAGGGCTGCCGGGCGATGCGTATTGGGGACATAATCCAGATCGCACGCGGGATCGGACGAATCAAGATGACAAGTGGCAGGCGCTATCTGATGCGCTATTGCCTGAAGGCAGATAATCGATTCAAAACTGCCGGCGGCGGCGATCAGATGCCCGCTGTAGGATTTGGTGCTCGAGCACGGTATGGCATATGCCGCCTCGCCCAGCGCCATTTTTATCGCTTCGGTTTCATTGAGGTCGTTAAGCGGAGTAGAGGTACCGTGCGTATTGATATAGTCCAGATCGCAGGCGGAGATCCCCGCCTGTTCAAGCGCATGGCGGATAGTTTGCACCCGCGCAATTTTATCCTCGGCCGGCGCGGTAAAATCATAGGCGTCAGAGAAGTTGCCGTAGCCGAGGATCTCGCCGAGAATATTCGCCCCGCGCGCAATCGCGGATTCCCGCTCTTCCAGGCACACTACCGCCGCGCCTTCACTCAGCACGAAGCCATTGCGATGCAGGCTAAACGGACAGCAGGCGCGGGTGATATCTTCCTGTTCGCTGGCCAGCGCTCCCAGTACGTCGATATTCCACACCGCGCAGTCAGAACGCAGAGACTCTCCCGCCCCCGCCAGCATCATGTTGGCGCGGCCATTGCGGATCAGCTCAAATGCATCACCAATCGCGATCGTTCCGGTCGCACAGGCTGCGACTGGCGTATTCTGATAACCACGTAATCCCCACAGCAGGCTGACCGCCGCGGTAGATACGTTAGGCATCGAGAAAAAACAGCCGAAAGGAGAACCCACGCCAGTGCGCTGATAATCATCGTAATAGAGTTGAGTTTCGTCCTGACCCGCCCAGCCAGTCCCCATAATGACGCCGCAGTCACGCAGATCGTAATGCTGTTCCGGCGCGTCATCGCCAAACGCCATCTGCATCGCTTCCCGCGCTGCGGCGAGCGTCAGCCGCGCGTAGCGAGGCAGGCGACGGCGAATCGCGGCGGGCACGCCTTTGAGCGAAGGTTCCTCATCGATCAAACCATAAAAGCGGGACTTAATCCCGGCAGCCGATTTATCGCAGTAACGGTAGCCGAGTTTGTACGCCATGATAGCAGCCCAGCTTTCAGCGGAATTCATCCCGAGCGGTGTTACCGCGCCATAACCGGTAACCACGACACGGCGCGGTGTGTTCATCGTCTGTAAAACGTCCATGTCTATGACCTATCCTTAGTGATTCATCGAACTGTTTTCCCCGCCCCCCAGCGCCAGCCAGAGTTTCATCGTGGAATACAGGTATTGGTATTGGCTCTGCACCAATGTATTTTCACTGTTCAACAGCGAATTCTGCGCATCAAGCAGCGTTTGATACGCCACGGATCCGTGGCGATACTGGCTCTCCACCAGCGTCAAACGTTGCTGGCTCAATGCCAGATCTTTCAGCTGCAGCCGTTTTTCCTGCTGGTACGTGAGGCGCTGCGCCATGGCGTTATCAATATCCTGCAGCGCGCTGTAAGCGGCCCTTCGGAACTGTATCGCCGCGGTTTGTACATCCAGATCGGACTTTTCAATGGTCAAGCGCACTTTGTTCCACTGGATAAAAGGCAGATCGAGCGCAGATCCGAGCGTTCGGGCGGGATTACTGAACCACTGCTGAAACACCGCTGCGCCCGCGTTCAGTGACGCATTCAACGTCAGTGACGGATAAAAACTCAATCGGGCAACGTCAGAACCCGCCAGCGCAGCGCGTAAGTTCATTTCTGCCGACTGCACGTCCGGTCGCCTGGCAATCACATCTAACGGCAAACGCTGCGCCACCGGTACGCTCTGCTGAATATCCAGAGAGCCCCGTTCCGCAGGAAATTGCCCCGGCGCGCGACTAAGTAAAATCGCCAGCGCGTTACGGTTCTCATCACGCTGCTGACGTAAGTCGCGGAGGGTCGTTTCACGGCTCAGCACCGTTTGCTGCGCCTGGAGATAATCCAGTTGCCCCAGGTCTCCTGCTTTCCAGCGGGAAGTCACCATCGCCAGCGTTTCCTCAGCAATATTGAGGCTTTGCTGCAAATTGCCTATCCGCTGGTTCAGGCTGGCTATCTGCCAGTAAAGCTGAGAGGTGGTACCAATCAGCGTCAGCGCGGTCGCTCGTAAATCTTGCTCCGACGCCTGCGCCAGCCAGTCGGACTGCTCTCGAGTGCGCGCTAATTTACCCCACAGGTCAAGTTCATAAGAAGCCGAAAGCGATTGGCTATAGCCTTCCGTTGACGTTGTGCTGTGGCGCAGATTCTTGCTGTTGCTGGCCGTTGCGCCAACGGCAAAGTCAGGCGTCAGATTCAGGTCCGATAACCCCGCCGCCAGGCGCGCCTGTCGAAGTCTTATTCCCGCCAGAGCGAGATCGTTATTGCTTTGCAGCGTTGCAACGATCAGCCGTGACAGCTGCGGGTCGCCAAAATTATCCCACCAGTGTGGGGAAAATTGCGCTACGCCCTCGCCGGTATCCTCCACCCGCCAGGTATCGGGTATCGACAGCATGGGCCTTTGATAGTCGCTTTTCAGCGCCTGGCCGCAGCCGGTCAATACCAGCGCCACAGCGATCGTTGAAAGTAGGTGCAGTTTTTTCATTCGCGGGCCAGCGCCTCCGTCGGATGCAGACGGGCAGCATTGCGCGCCGGGAAAAAGCCAAATCCAAGGCCAATCAGCGCGGAAAATCCGCAGGCCAGAAGGACCGGTGGCCAGGTGAACACCATGGTGAATTCCTGAGTCATCAGCGAGAAAATCAGCCCGGCCCCGCCGGAACCGATAACGCCGATCAGACCGCCGAGAGTACAAATCACCATGGCTTCAATCAGGAACTGACGCATGATATCCGCGGGGCGGGCGCCGACCGAAAGGCGAATACCAATTTCATGCGTCCTCTCCGTCACCGACACCAGCATGATATTCATCACGCCCACCCCGCCTACCAGCAGGGAAATCCCAGCAATTGCCGTAATCAGCAGCGTCATCGACTGCGAGGTTTTGCGGATAGTCTTCGTCAGCTGATCGTTGGTCATGGTGAAGAAATCGCGCTTACCGTGCATGGAATCCAGCAGTTGCTCCACATTTCGCTGTGCAACTTCTATCGAATAGCCGTCGACGATGCGCAGAGTGATGGACTGTAGCGGCGAATCACCTGACATACGCTCTCGCAGCGAGGTGTAGGGGATCCACGCGCCGGGCTGCTCGCCGATATACTTCGGTCCTTTTTTCGCGGCCACGCCGATCACCCGGTAGGGCACGCCGGAAAGCTGAATAATTTCGCCCAACGGATCCTGACCGCCGGGAAACAGGGAGCTCTGTACGTTCGGATCGATGATGACCACCGGCTCACGCTCGTCCAAATCGCGCGACGTAAAACGGTTTCCAGCGATAAAATTCAGCCCCTGCACTCGGAAGAAGCCGTTACTGACGCCCGACAGCGATGCAAGAAGCTGCTTACCCCCGCGGATCATCATCACGGTTTTACTGACCACTGGCGAAATGCTATCGATATACGGCTGTTTGCTGAGTAATTCCACATCGTCCAGGGTCAGGGACCGTTCAAAATCCGGGCGCGGTCTGTCCCAGCCAAGACCTGGCTGAATTTCGATGGTGCTGGTGCCCAGCTGGCTTATCTGGCTGAGAATATTTTGCCGCGCGCCCTCTCCCACCGCCATAGAAGAGACCACGGAGGAGATGCCGATGATAATCCCCAGCATGGAAAGGAAGGCGCGGATCCGATGCCCGAGCAGAGAGCGCCACGCCATGCGTACCGCCTCTTTGATGCTCTGCCAGACGGACGTTCGCCCTGTGGCCGCAATAGCCGGTAATCCCTGCGAAACCACCTGCGATATAACCGGATTGGCCCGGTCCGCAATAATTCTGCCGTCGCGGATTTCGACAATACGCTGGCACTGTTCAGCGATGCTGCGGTCGTGGGTCACGATAATAAGCGTATGCCCGGCCTGGTGCAGGCCATGTAAAATGGCCATCAGCTCCTGACCGCTGGTGCTGTCGAGCGCCCCGGTGGGCTCATCCGCCAGGATCACCGGCGCACCGTTCATCAGGGCGCGTGCGATACTCACCCGTTGCTGCTGGCCACCGGACAACTGCGCGGGACGGTAGTTTATGCGGTCACCAAGACCTAACCGAGTCAGCAGATATTTTGCTCGCGTCTGGCGTTCAGCGACCGGCATGTCGGTGTAGAGCGCCGGTATGGTGACGTTTTCGAGAGCCGTCAGATACGGCATCAGATGATAACGCTGAAAGATAAAGCCCAGATACTGGCTACGCAGCTGCGCCAGCTGTTCGCTGCTGGCCGCCTGCGCAGGCACGTCCATAATGCGCATTTCACCTTCCGATGGTTTATCCAGACACCCTAGAATGTTCATCAATGTGGACTTACCGGAACCCGACGCACCGATAATCGCCACCATTTCTCCGGCATGGACGCGCAGAGAAACATCCTTCAGTACGGTAACGCTGGCGTTACCTGCGCCAAAATGACGGGAGATGTGCGAAAGTTCGATGATCGGAGAGTCAGCCATTTGCCACCCCTGCATCATTTTGCGCCATCACCACGCGATCGCCTGCTTTCAGCCCCTCTTTTACCTCAACAAACTGACGGTCGTTGATACCTACCTGAATCAGACGCTGTTCAACCTTATCGCCTTTTAGCACCTGTACATGATAGCTATTGGCTCCCTGCGGTTGCCCCAGCGCCATCACCGGCAGGCGTAGTACATTTTTAGCCTGCTCGGTGATGATAAATACCTGCGCCGTCATCGCGGTTCTCAACCGATGATCGGGGTTCGGCACGCTGAACACACCGTTATAATAAACGGCAGAGGCCTGTTGCCCCTGCGGACGAGCGCTATCATCCTGTAGGGCGTCGTTCGGCGCGTCCTGCAGCCCCCCCATCACGCTCTGATAGCGGCGTTTGGGTTCGGCGACGACGTAAAACCACAGCGGCTGGCCGGGACGGACTTTCAAAATATCCGTTTCTGAAATACGGGTTTGCACCGTCATGGTATCGACATTCGCCAGAACCAGAATGGTCGGCGCTGTCTGTGAAGAGACCACGGTTTGTCCCTCTTTGGTGACGATGCCCAATACCTGCCCGTCCACCGGCGCGATGATCCGCGTATAGCCAAGATTGGCTTTCGCCGTTTCCAGCGCCATCTGCGCCTGCACAATTTGCGCCATATTGACTCTCACCTGCGCCTTCTGGGTATCGACCCTGGCCTGCGCTTCCTCGAGATTGCTTTTCGTTCCTGACCCGTCACGATCCATCCGCAGCTGACGTTTCAGCTCGAGCTGGTACTGAGTGAGCGTGAACTGTGACGCCTGTTTCTGCGCTACCGCGCTCTCCAGCGCCGCTTCAGACTTACGCAATTCGCTCTGCTGCAGCGTTGGATCGATTTCGGCTAGCAGCTGGCCCTGGGTAACCCGATCGCCGGCACGCACGTACAATTTCTTTAACTGACCGTTGACCTGCGCCCCGACATTCACCTGCACTGACGGTTTGAGGATCCCGGTGGCCAGCACGGTTTTTTCGATATCGCCGCGATCGACAACATAAGCCGCCACCGGCTCAGCACGCCCAGAAAGCTGGCTGGACGCGCCCAGCACGCCGCCAATCAGCAGGATCGCCAACAGGGCCGCCAGCCCATAAAGTGACTTGCGGTGTCCGGCCATCATGGCGGGCCATCGACTGCTTGCGAAACTCATGCCGGCTCTCCTTCAGGGGTGAGCGCGTAACTATCAGCGCTCGGCAGCGCTTGTATGCGGCCATTTTTCATCGAACAGAGGCGGTCAAACAGCCCCAGCGTTGTCTCGCTGTGGGTCACGGTAATCAGCGTTTTTCCGTATTCACGACAGTGGTCAATCAGCGCGCGCATCACCTGCTGCGCGGTCTGTTCGTCCAAATTGGCGGTCGGCTCATCCAGCACCATCACAGGACAATCGCTGTACATTGCACGCGCCAGCATCAGACGCTGGCGTTGCCCAAGCGAGAGCGCGGGGTGGCTTTCGCGAATCAGCGCGTTTTGTTTTCCCGGCAAGCTATCAATCACTTCTGTCAGATTCAGCCCGCGCAATGATTTATCGATACGCAGTTGCTTTTTCTCATCATATTCGCGATCGAACAGCGTGATGTTTTGCAGCACGCTGGTATTGAACAGGATATCTTCCTGGCTTTGCAGGAAGAAAAGCTTCTGCGCCTGGCGGCTGCTGACAGGCAGTCCGTCGGCAAGAATATCTCCCGCCTGAGGTTCGATAAGCCCGGTGATAACTTTCAGCAAGGTACTTTTCCCCGCGCCCGACTCACCGACAATCGCCAGCGTCTCCCCCTGTTTCAGCATCAATGACGTCCGATCGAGCACCGGTTTGCCGGGATCGTAAGCATACTGAAGCTCACGATAGTGGAGCCGCTGAGTGAACCTCGCAGGCGGCAGTAGCCCATCATGTCTCTCTTCTTTGACCTGCGGGAACAGATCGGCAGCACGGGTATCGATCACGTGTAGCTGGTTCTTACGCAGTACAGAGAAGAAAATCTGCGTAATGTAGGCCGTAAAAATCTGCCGCACGAAGCTGTAGGCAAAAAACTCACCCAGCGAGATGCGGTTGTCCTTCAGCAGCGGCAGTGCCAGCAGCATGAAAAAAACCATCTCAAGGCTACCAATCAGTTGATACAGGCTGCTCTTCACCTGTTCATAGACTCTCTGCTTCTGACGACAGTCAAATAGGGATAACGCGTATCGGGCGAACGCCGCCTGGCGCTGGCCATGCAGTCCGGCAGCTTTCAGCGTGGCAAAGCCCTGAATGGTTTCCAGCAGAAAATCGCTTTGCTCGGCGCTCTTCGCCTGAATTTGCTGAGTGAAATAGCGGTCGCGGAAAATCGCCCAGACGCTCACCAGCCCCATGAGCGTTACGCCAACGGCGGAGATGGCCGCCAGCATCGGGCTGATGAAACACATCACGCCCAGCGCGATGACGCCAACCACCCAGTCCACGCGTAGACCGTTATCCAGCTCAATTTTTTGCGCCGCCGCCAGCTGCCAGTTGGAGAAGCGGCTGTAGATTTCGCCCGGACTGCGCTTTTCAAAGTAAGAGAGCGAATGTGTCAAAAGGCGGGTAAAACCGCTGAGGCTTTGCATCACCACAAAACGTTTGATAAACCGCTCGGTTACGCTGCGCACAAGGAACGCCAGCAGGGTCGAGACCATGAAGGCCAGTAGATAGTAGAAATACGGAAATTCAGTCTGGCCGCCGGAAGAGAAAACGTTATTGATAGCCGAGCTGACCATCACCGGCATGATGAACAGAGTCAGAGAAACCAGAAACGCCAGCACCATCAACCGATAGATTCCGGGAATCGCCGCGGTCTGCTTCAGGCTCATGCACGCCAGCGCGCGAAAACGTCGCGTGCGTTTATGCTGCTCCACAGGTTGAGCGGCGTTTTCCGCTTCCCGGTCGAGCACCAGCGCATAACCGCTAATTTCCGATTTAAGGGCAGCAACAGGCAAAAGCTGCTCACCAATCGCCGGGTTCATCACGCACACGTAGCTGCCCTGGCGATATGCCAGCAGCACATAGTGACTCGCGCCATAGTGCAAAATAGCCGGTAAAGGGAGTTCGGCAATCTCATCCAGATCGAAAGCCACCGGATAGGCCGGGATCGCCAGCTCAGCAAGGATGTCGCACATGGTTGAAAGCGCGGTACCATGGGCGGATGCCGGGAAGCGCTCGCGGAGCTCTTCAAGCGGCGCATTAAGCCCCTGAGTTTCTGCCAGCATGGAGAGACATGCCAGCGCGCACTCGTTCGTTTCTGCCTGATAAACCATTTGCGGAATAATATTGTCCATAATCGATCCCCTGGAACGTCCTGTTCTCTTCACTAATATTGCCGGGCTGTACTCTGTTCACATCCTTAATCATTGATGAAAAACAGCGAGTGAGAATGCCACAACATCCAGTCGGTAGAATGCTCACGAATACTTTGTTCAATAATGAGTGGCATTTCCTGCTTAAGTTTTTTTGCCGGAACGGGCTCATGAATAATAACTTTCAGCCCCTGCTCATAATAAAGATGATAAAAAACCACCTTCGCTGACATCATTCTCGCCATGCGGATAATGCCGCTGTGCAGATTGGCCTGGCGACCGAATAACTGACAATGCAGTTTCTCGGTTTTGTCCTTGCTGGCAAACTGCGTGAAGTCAGGTGTAATATCGGGAAACAGAATAATATTCCTTTTATTTTCAGCCGCCTCCATCACCGACATCATCAGATTGCCGGCAATATTTTTATTATCCTCATGAATTGAGCAATACGTGAGATTCACGCCACCGAGCTGACGCTCGGCTTCAGAGTGAGCATTAGCGCTGCGGGAGGTAATGACCGTCGCTTTCCCTGGAAATACCGCCGCGCCAACCATCGTACTTAGTACGTCTGAAACCATATGCAGCGGCGCGAGAATGACCGGCTGGCGCGCACGTTGTAACGGTTCAACAACGGCATTAAGCTGCGCGGAACACGCAGCGAGCTCCTGCATTATTCGGCGATTTTGTCCGTAGGTGACCGCCTGAACCAGTAGCTGCCGGCGCTGGGTCAGCCAGATGTAGTCAAATTTCTGCTTATCGTTGAGCAGACAGCGACGGTTTGATTGGGCAACGGCTGCCCGTAGCTTCAGATCGCGTCGTGTCAGCCCTAAACAGCGGCTGACATGCGAGAAGGCAAAAACAACGCGATAATTCAGGCGCCGGAACAGTAAACAATGCGCCCGGTAGGCGATAAGCTGGAGTTTATACAAAACCCATTGATATTTCACAATGAGGTTTTTCCAAAACAACGCACACCACAGGGCAAAGAATTTCATTATTTCTCCGGCGCTTGTTCGGTTTCTAATAGTGAGATTAATTTATCAGAGAATACCGGAAAATCACTGTCCTGGAATGCCACCCACTTTTTGGCCACAATAAAGGCCGGCGTTGCATTAATGTTATAATAACGGGTCACCTGGGTCATATAATCCATCAGTTCTTTGACTTTCACGGACTGGCTGACTCTATTGTATTGCGCAACGCTAATCTTATTCTCTGCCAGCCACGCGTCGCGTTGGGCTGCATCACTTAAATCAATTTTACGCTTTATGACCGCGTCGTAAGCGCTTTTGCGGTGCGCCTCTTCAATGCCCATAACCTGCAGGGTAGCAAACACCGTTGCGTAGCGCGCCAGTCCGCCCTGGCCATCCAGGTTGAAGTGAAGACGCGCCAGCTTCTTGCCCGCTGGCATACGCTTTTCCAGCATATCCACGTTCTCTTCGTTCACTTCACAGTAATGGCAACCGTATGAAAAAATTTCAATAATATCTTCCCCGCCGACCAGCGGACTGTTTGCGACTTTTTCCGCCGCCAGCGATACCAGCGCCTGCTGCTCAACATCACCTTTTTGATTGAATACAAAGGCATGGAACCAAGCGGTGGTAATCAACGCTGAAACTATCGCAACAAAAACGGTATAAGCAAAAAGGGGAAGAATTCTTTTTTTCACGGGGGCTTTTCATCCTGAAAATAATATTTAACAGAGTCAGGTGAGCGTTGTATAAAAATACAACGCCCTGGCAGAATAAATACGAATCCTATTTACTCTGTTTTAATGAGAAACAGCTGTTTCTCAGCCTGCATTACCGCAGTTTGACATGGCTGCTGGGGTATAAGACTTAGTCACAACACCGTTCTTGTCAGTGCAGGTGTTTACTGCGTTACATACAGTTTCATCACCGACCAGGGTCAGTTCGAAGGTGTTAACGCAGGTAGTGCAAGTACCGCCAACAATTACGCTAGCTTCAGTCATGGTCATCTTTTTCATCTGTGATATCCTTATTTAAAATGAATACTAGGTTGAACATAGCGTTCACTGGCATATTTCCAGTCTATGCCCATTATTAAGAAGTTATTATTAAACATCCTCTTTATGTACCCGAAACAATACCCTGGAAGATTGAACATTCAGGTTTTCATTAGCGGATACGGCGCATTGTAGCCGTGGTTTTTTCATTGAGCAATACGCTGACAACAGCCTTGAACGATGATTATCAGATAAAGCACAACGCGCTGTGTGGGATTTTTCTTATGAAATCTTAAGAAAATAGAATAGCAAAAACTATATTCGCTCCAGATACCAGATCCCGTCCTCCACAGGAGCAGGATTTTTCTTATGAAAAACTGAGATGGCAAGATCATGTAATAAAAAATTTTTATAAAAAAATAATGACGAAACTTGCTTGAGGAAAATCGTGACTCATCTATTTCAATTCACATTTCATTAATATCTATTCATAGCACCGTTGCGGATAGACATATAGTTTCATATAGTTAAACCATTGCAAACGAAGACGCAAAATTTCATTTCTCATCTTTTTGGAGGAGCACCCTGTCGTAAAAGAACATAACAATGGGCTTCACTGCGGCGCCCTCATGTCGTTTGAAGTGACAAACCGTAAGCACTAAGCCACCATGCGCAATCCAACATACGCGTTCACGATCCAGACGCGTTAAAACTGAATGAGACGCTCAAGGGGAAAACCAGGGCCTGAAAGAATTGCAGCGCGCGAGGCGCAGGCGGGGGATTATCTACGACTGGGCGGCTTTCGGCTTGAAGAATACCGCGGTGGAGCGAATGGAGATAGCGAGCTGAGTTCAGAAACTTTTTTCGGTCGGCTGCCAGGTACAAAAGTCTTCGTTTGCCACCAGCAGCAGCTGAGAGCCTTCCGGCGCTTCCAGCCACGCTACGCTCACCTCAACGGATGAGTGATTCTGGCGACGCTCAATATGCGCCAGCGCCAGCGTATCGAGGTCAGGTTTCACGGTCTGACCTTCACAGGTCGTCACCGTCCTGTTGGCGTGCCAGCGCCCCTGGCGCAGCATAACGCGTCCCTGACGCAAAGCATCGCTGGTCTGGCGTATTTGCTCAGCGCGATAGCGGTATAAGGCGACCTGATCGCTGGAAAGCTGCTGCTTCTGCCCATCGATTTCACGCTGCATAAAGCTGAGTTCGCCTTGCGCATCAAAACGAGCGCGAATATGTTCCGGGGGTTTGCCGTAGACGTTGATTTCAATCAGCGCGAGCTGGCCATCCTGCCAGCGGTACTCGCTGGTCGAGGTATTACCATGACGCCATGGACTGAAGGCCGCAAGGAGACGGACCTCGCTGTCGGAATCTTTGCGCCAGATACGCATCGCCCCCTGGTTATCCGCATATCCGCTGGCGGTAAACGGCGGGAGAGAGGAATCATGGCTGCAGGCAGTGAGCAGCAATACGCCTACCAGCGCCAACGTGCGGCGCCAGGTAGACAAAAGGGGCCGACAAGCCCCTTCGATAAAACTGTACACTGCCACGCGGTCTTACTTAACTGCGTCTTTCAGAGCTTTACCTGAAACAAATGCCGGTACGTTTGCTGCGGCGATTTTGATTTCATTACCGGTCTGCGGGTTGCGGCCAGTACGCTCAGCGCGGTGGTTCACTTTGAAGGTACCGAAACCAACCAGTTGAACAGCATCACCTTCTTTCAGAGACTCGGTAATTGCAGCCAGGGTAGATTCCAGGGCAGCTTTCGCCTGTGCTTTGGACAGGTCAGCTTTGTCCGCAATTACATCAATCAGTTGAGTCTTGTTCATAAGTTATCCTTACAATGTGTTTATCGCTTGCTAAGCATCGAGTGCGACGGAAATGCCTGAAAAGCACTCTCCTGCATACACGCACCGATAGCCACGTTTTTTCGCCCCCCAAATGTAGACCAGACGGGGGGCGGAATGGAAGCCTTCAGACGCTACAATTCAGGCGGTAAATCACGTTTTCTGGTCTCATTGCTGAAAATTTATACCAATATTGCTCTCGCCGGCCTCGCGAAGGTCTGCCCGTAGCCCTTTGATCAGTTCAATATCGCGTTCTTCGCAGTCGGCCAGAAGACGGAAAATCTCCCACTGAATATCCCATTCTTGTTCAACGGCCGGGTTTTCTTTGAGCTCTTCGTCGGTCATTTCGCGACCAGCCTGGGTCATTTCCAGCATCGCGACGGTGGTAATCGAACTCTTGCTGACTTCAATGGCATGTTCGAGCGTTTCGCCGCTCAGCCGCGAATGAATCAGTTCACTCAGTGCGACGCAGGCATCGATCGCCGGATAAACGCCGTACAGGTCGTAATCATCTGCGGCAGGAATCGCCTCCTCCAGTTTTTCCAGCTGGCTGTCGAAATTCACCTTGGCATCTTTTACCGTCAGCGTTTCCCAGATCAGATCGAGGATACGGCGATAGAGCTGGCCATCAGCGAACTCAGTTTGCTGGCAAAACATGGCGTAGTTGGGGTACATCCGCTCGCACAGGCAGGCCATAAAGGTCACGTGCTGCCAGCTTTCCAGCTTCTCCAGACGCAGATGAATCGGATTTTGTAACATGATGAAATCTCGAAGTCAGAAATTAGCCGCAGTGTACCTGAATCAGCCGCGATTTGCTTGCCAACGCACAAACGCCGGGCGTCGGGACGCCACCGCATCAGCCCAGCGCGTCGGCTCAGGCAGGCGATAGCCTTTCAGGCAGCGTTCGACCCACATCAGCGCGCTATCCAGGCCCACGCGGTGCCCGGTACTCACAAATAGGGGATTACAGCGCGTTTTACTGCGCAAAACCCACGCCAGCTGGTCGCCTTTATCCAGCAGTGGCGCCAGCGCGCCGGGTTCATCGCCCAGCGCCTCGAACTTACCGCACAGCCTTTTTTTCGCCACGCCGATAGTCGGCACATCCACCAGCAGACCAAAGTGGCTGGCGACGCCGAGGCGGCGCGGGTGGGAAATACCGTGACCATCGACGAATAAGAGATTTGGCTTCTGCGAAAGCTGCTCCCAGGCCGCCAGCAGCGCGGGGGTTTCGCGAAAGGAGAGGAAGCCGGGGATATAAGGCATCGTGGTCGCGACGCGCGCGACCTGATACTCCACCAGCTCCAGGGAGGGATAGCTCAGCAGCACCATCGCCGCCCGGGTCACCTCTCCCTCTTGCTCAAATCCAACATCCGCTCCGCCGATCAGCGTCGGCAGATCCTGGTCCAGCCGATCGCCTCGTTCAACCGATGCCGCCAGGCTGATCTGCTGGGTGCGTAGCGATGATAAATCCATAATCACTCCTTAGCGGTGGTATGGCGCCGACAACCGATGCACAGCCTCCACAAATACGCCCGCATGTTCCGGGTCGACGTCCTGATGAATTCCGTGCCCAAGGTTAAAGACATGGCCTTCGCCCTGGCCAAACCCGGCGAGAATGGTCGCCACCTCTTCTTCGATGCGCGCCGGAGGGGCATACAGCATCGAGGGATCCATATTGCCCTGCAGGGCGACTTTATGGCCGACGCGACGCCGCGCATCGGCGATATCAGTAGTCCAGTCGAGCCCCAGCGCATCGCAGCCGGTTTCCGCCATCGCTTCTAGCCACTGCCCGCCGCCTTTGGTAAACAGCGTCACCGGCACGCGGCGGCCATCGTTTTCACGCAGTAGGCCATCAACGATTTTATGCATGTAATAGAGCGAGAACTGCTGGTAATCCCGGCCAGTCAGCGCGCCGCCCCAGGTATCAAAAATCATCACCGACTGCGCGCCCGCTTTGATTTGCGCATTCAGGTACAGCGTGACGCTTTTCGCCAGCTTATCGAGCAGTGCATGCAGGGCCTGCGGCTCGGCGTACATCATCTTTTTGATCACCGTAAACGCTTTGCTGCTGCCGCCTTCAACCATATAGGTCGCCAGCGTCCACGGGCTGCCGGAAAAGCCAATCAGCGGCACTTCCCCCTTCAGCTCACGACGAATCGTGCGCACGGCGTTCATCACGTAGCCAAGTTCATCTTCCGGGTCGGGAACCGGTAATTTATCAACATCTGCTTTACAGGTGACAGGTGAGGTAAAACGCGGCCCTTCCCCGGCTTCGAAATAGAGCCCCAGCCCCATGGCATCCGGAATAGTGAGAATGTCCGAGAAGAGGATAGCCGCGTCCAGCTTATAGCGGCGCAGCGGCTGCAGCGTCACTTCACAGGCCAGCTCGGCGTTTTTACACAGCGACATAAAATCGCCCGCCTCGGCGCGGGTGGCTTTATATTCCGGTAAATAGCGGCCCGCCTGACGCATCATCCACACCGGGGTGACATCAACCGGCTGGCGTAGCAGCGCGCGCAGGTAACGATCGTTCTTCAGTTCGGTCATTTTTACATTCCTTTAGCGTTGATGCGCCAAGTTTATACACAAAATCATTCAATGTGGATCGAGGCGGCAATTGATTGAACCCCAGAAGCTTACTCAAGTAAGTGACTGGGGTAAGTGAAAGCAGCCAACAAAGAGGCAATTTGAAGGATAAAGTGTATGTAACATGTCACTCATACTCTGCCCGACACATCGCCACGGTATCTTCAATCAGGCGGCGCGCCACGGTGCCCGGCGGCGGCAAAAGCGGTAAATTGTCATAGCGATACCACCCCGCCTCCAGCAGCTCTTTCTTGTCGATGACAATCTCGCCGCTATCGTACTCGGCCATAAACGCGGTCATCAGCGATTGCGGGAACGGCCAGGGCTGAGAGGTCACGTAGCGCAGGTTTTTCACCTTAATGCCGCTCTCTTCCATCACTTCGCGGGCAACGGTCTGCTCCAGGGTCTCACCCACTTCGACAAAACCGGCCAGTACCGTGTGCACGCCGTTGCGATGGCGAGTATGCTGCGCCAGCAAAATAGCGTCATCCCGGCGGATGGCGACGATGATGCAGGGGGCGATTTGCGGGTAATAACGTTCGCGGCAGTGGCTGCAAAGCATCGCCCATTCGGTTTTGCTGGGATGCATCGGATGCCCGCAGTAGCCGCAGAATTTGTGCGATCGATAAAACTCCGCCAGCTGGATCCCTCGCCCCGCGAGTTGAAAAAGGCCGGCATCCTGATCGAGCACCTGGCGTAGCGATCCCATCTCATGTCGGCGATCCTGGCGCACCAGCCACACCGGATCGCCCTGCCATTCTCCGATTCGCAGCGCGGGCTGCCCCGCAAGATTAAAATTTACCGCTTCGCCGTAGGGCAATTCTCCGCCGGGCAACCATAATTTCTGTTCGTGGCTGACGATCCACCAGCCGCGATCTAATTTTTCAATAATACGATCCATATCTATTGCACTACCTTTATTTTACTGGCACTTTTAACATTAAATTTACATTTTGGTGAGCAACGTATTTCTCTTAAATCCTTGCGGAGTCAACCATGTTAAACCAGCTGGAAAACCTGACGGAACGTGTTGGAGGCAGCAATAAACTGGTCGATCGCTGGCTACAAGTACGTAAGCATTTGCTTGTGGCTTACTACAACCTGGTTGGCCTGAAGCCTGGCAAAGAATCATTTATGCGACTTAATGAGAAAGCGCTGGATGATTTTTGTCAAAGCCTGGTGGACTACCTCTCCTCCGGCCATTTTAATATTTATGAACGCTTTATCGGCGAATTGGAAGGCGATACGCCACTTTTAGCCGCCACGAAGATTTATCCACAGCTCCAGGCCAATACCCAGCAGATCATGGATTATTACGACTCCTGCCTCGAAAATGCCATCGATCACGATAACTACCTTGAGTTCCAGCAGGCGCTGTCGGATATCGGCGAAGCGCTGGAAGCGCGCTTTGCGCTGGAAGATAGCCTGATCGCCCTCGCCGTCGCCCACAGTCAAAAAGATAACGTCAGCGACAATATCGCGCCGACCGCTTGAGTTGTGAACCATTAACGCGTAGTTTACATACATTCCCCCTCGCTGAGAGGGGATGTCATCTTGTCGGAGTGCCCATTTTCCACACCGGAAAAGGCTGAGACCGTTTATTCGGGATCCGCGGAACCTGATCAGGCTAATACCTGCGAAGGGAACAAGAGTAAACTGCGTTTAGCGTCAGCCTCTTCAGGGCCGATCGCATCTGTTACTCCATCCGTCGTCTGGCAAGCCATATCCTGTTTAACTGGAATGAGCTATGTCTACAACAAAACTCACGCGTCGAGAGCAACGCGAACACGCCCAGCGCTTTATCGACACGCTGGAAGGTACCGCATTTCCCAATTCACAGCGCATCTATATCCACGGTTCGCGGGAAGATATTCGCGTCCCGATGCGCGAAATTCAGCTTAGCCCGACCCTTATCGGCGGCAGCAAAGATAATCCGCAATATGAAGCGAATGAAGCGATTCCGGTCTATGACACCTCTGGCCCCTACGGCGATCCGAACATCGCGATTAACGTTGAGCAGGGTCTGAAAAAACTGCGTCAGCCGTGGATTGATGCGCGTCACGATTGCGATGAACTCAACGACCGCAGCTCGGCGTATACCAGAAAACGGCTGGCGGATGATGGACTCAACGAGCTGCGTTTTACCGGCCTGCTCACACCCAGGCGCGCCATGGTCGGGAAATGCGTGACTCAGCTGCACTACGCCCGGCAGGGGATTGTCACCCCGGAGATGGAGTTCATCGCCATTCGCGAAAATATGGGCCGCGAGCGTATTCGTAGCGAAGTGTTGCGCCGGCAGCATCCGGGCGTTGGGTTTGGCGCGCGGCTGCCAGAGAATATCACCCCGGAGTTTGTGCGCGCTGAAGTCGCCGCCGGGCGCGCGATTATCCCGGCCAATATAAATCATCCAGAATCCGAACCGATGATTATTGGCCGCAACTTCCTCGTGAAGGTTAACGCCAATATCGGCAATTCAGCGGTTACCTCATCGATTGAAGAAGAGGTCGAGAAGCTGGTGTGGTCGACGCGCTGGGGAGCGGATACGGTGATGGACCTTTCCACCGGCCGCTATATTCACGAGACCCGCGAATGGATCTTGCGTAATAGCCCGGTACCGATCGGTACGGTGCCGATCTACCAGGCGCTGGAGAAGGTCAACGGGATCGCCGAAGATCTTACCTGGGAAGCCTTTCGCGATACGCTGCTCGAGCAGGCTGAACAAGGGGTGGACTACTTTACCATCCACGCGGGCGTACTGCTGCGCTACGTGCCGATGACTGCCAGGCGCCTGACCGGCATCGTCTCCCGCGGCGGCTCAATCATGGCGAAATGGTGCTTATCCCATCATCAAGAGAACTTTCTCTATCAGCATTTCCGCGAAATCTGCGAAATCTGCGCCGCCTATGACGTCTCGCTGTCATTGGGTGATGGCCTGCGTCCCGGTTCGATTCAGGATGCCAACGATGAAGCGCAGTTCGCCGAGCTGCACACCCTGGGCGAACTGACCCAAATCGCCTGGGAGTATGACGTACAGGTGATGATCGAAGGCCCGGGTCATGTGCCGATGCAGATGATTCAGCGCAATATGACCGAAGAGCTGGAGCACTGCCACGAAGCGCCTTTCTACACCTTAGGGCCGCTCACCACCGATATCGCGCCGGGCTACGACCACTTCACTTCGGGTATTGGCGCCGCCATGATCGGCTGGTTCGGCTGCGCGATGCTCTGCTACGTGACGCCAAAAGAGCACCTCGGCCTGCCGAATAAAGAAGACGTTAAGCAGGGCCTGATTACCTACAAAATTGCCGCCCACGCCGCCGACCTCGCCAAAGGCCATCCTGGCGCGCAGATCCGCGATAACGCCATGTCGAAAGCGCGCTTTGAGTTCCGCTGGGAAGATCAGTTCAACCTGGCGCTCGACCCGTTCACCGCTCGCGCTTACCACGACGAAACCCTGCCGCAGGAGTCCGGCAAAGTAGCCCACTTCTGCTCCATGTGCGGCCCTAAATTCTGTTCAATGAAGATAAGCCAGGAAGTTCGCGACTATGCCGCCGCGCAAACCATCGAAGTGGGGATGGCCGATATGTCGGATAACTTTCGCGCCCGCGGCGGTGAAATCTATCTACGTAAGGAGGAAGCCTGATGTATCAACCCGATTTTCCATCCGTCCCTTTCCGCCTGGGGCTTTATCCGGTCGTTGATAGCGTTGCGTGGATCGAACGCTTGCTGGATGCGGGCGTTCGCACTGTCCAGCTGCGTATCAAGGATAAACACGATAGCGAAGTCGAAGACGATGTGGTTGCCGCGATCGCGCTGGGGCGCAAGTATGATGCGCGCCTGTTTATTAATGATTACTGGCGTCTGGCCATCAAACATCAGGCCTACGGGGTGCATTTAGGCCAGGAAGATCTGGAAACCACCGATCTCCGCGCCATCCGCAACGCCGGGCTGCGTCTGGGCGTTTCCACGCACGACGATATGGAAATTGATATCGCGCTGGCGGCTCGTCCCTCTTACATCGCCCTCGGGCACGTTTTTCCAACGCAAACCAAGCAGATGCCCTCCGCCCCGCAGGGACTGGAGCAGCTCGCGCAGCACATTCAGCGTCTGGACGATTATCCGACCGTGGCGATTGGTGGCATCAGCCTTGAGCGTGCCGCGGGGGTACTGGCGACCGGCGTCGGCAGCGTTGCGGTGGTCAGCGCCATTACTCAGGCGGCCGACTGGCGACAGGCAACGGCTCGGCTGCTCGAGATAGCGGGAGCCGGTGATGAATGACAGCGATTTTATGCGCTATAGCCGCCAGCTGCTGCTGGAGGATATCGCCATTGAAGGCCAGCAAAAACTGTTGGCCAGCCGGGTGTTGATCGTGGGTCTTGGCGGGCTGGGCTCTCCCGCCGCGCTCTACCTGGCCGGGGCCGGCGTCGGCACGCTGGTGCTGGTCGACGACGACGACGTGCATGTGAGTAACCTGCAGCGACAAATTTTGTTCACCAGCGAGGATATCTCGCGGTCCAAAGCCGCTGCCGCCAGGGCCCGGCTGGCTCAGCTAAATCCGCAGATTGCGCTGATTGCGCTTAAGCAGCGTTTAGGCGGAGAGGCCCTACAGGATGAAGTGGCGAAGGCCGATGTGGTACTGGATTGCACCGATAACATGGCAACCCGACAGGCGATCAATGCCGCCTGCATCGCGCTTCAAACCCCGCTGATTACCGCCAGCGCCGTCGGGCTGGGGGGCCAGCTGATGGTACTGACGCCGCCGTGGGACCAGGGCTGCTATCGCTGCCTGTGGCCGGACGCTAACGAGCCTGAGCGCAACTGCCGTACGGCGGGCATCATCGGCCCGGTGGTCGGCATGATGGGCACGTTACAGGCGCTGGAGGCCATTAAGCTGCTCGCCGGCATGGCCACGCCGCGTAACGCGCTGCGCCTGTTTGATGCCCGCACCAGTAGCTGGCGCACTCTCGCGCTCCAGCGGGCTCAGGGTTGTCCGGTCTGTGGAGGGCAGCATGAAGGTGTGGTTTAACGATGAACCGCTGCAGTGCGCCGAAGCGACCTCCGTCGCCGCTCTGCTCACTCAGTTGGGTCAGCAGCAGCCGGGCGTCGCGCTGGCGCTCAATCAATGCATCCTGCCGCGTGAACGGTGGGAAGATCATCTTTTGCAGGAAGGCGACCAAATCCTGCTTTTTCAGGTTATCGCTGGAGGCTGATATGTTACGTATTGCGGATAAAACGTTTGAGTCCCATCTTTTCACCGGCACCGGTAAATTCGCCGCCCCCGACGTCATGGTGGAGGCCATTCGCGCCTCCGGCAGCCAGCTGGTGACGCTGGCGATGAAGCGCGTCGATCTTCGTCAGCATAATGACGCGATCCTCGCGCCGCTGTTGGCGGCTGGCGTTTGCCTGCTGCCCAACACCTCCGGCGCCAAAACGGCGGAAGAAGCCGTCTTTGCCGCCCGTCTGGCGCGTGAAGCGCTGGGTACCCACTGGCTGAAACTGGAAATTCACCCGGACGCCCGCTGGCTGCTCCCCGACCCGATTGAAACGCTGAAAGCGGCAGAAATTCTGGTACGGGAAGGTTTCGTGGTGCTGCCCTACTGCGGAGCCGATCCGGTGCTGTGCAAACGTCTGGAAGAGGCGGGCTGCGCGGCGGTGATGCCGCTCGGCGCACCAATCGGCTCTAATCAGGGACTGGAAACCAAAGCGATGCTGGAAATTATTATCGAACAGGCCACGGTCCCGGTGGTCGTTGATGCGGGTATAGGTGTACCGAGCCACGCGGCGCAGGCGCTGGAAATGGGCGCTGACGCGGTACTGGTGAATACCGCTATCGCCGTGGCCGACGATCCGGTAACCATGGCCCGCGCCTTCCGCTTAGCGATTGATGCCGGATTGCTGGCGCGGCAGGCTGGTCCGGGCGCGCGCAGCGCGCAGGCGCAGGCCACCAGCCCGCTGACCGGCTTTCTGGAGGCGCGGGTATGAACACCTTCACTGACCGTTGGCGGCAGCTGGACTGGGACGACATTCGCCTGCGTATCAACGGGAAAACGCCTGCCGACGTTGAACGCGCCCTGGCGGCCAAACAACTTAGCCGCGACGATATGATGGCCCTGCTCTCGCCCGCCGCCGCGAATTATCTGGAGCCTCTGGCCCAGCGCGCCCAGCGCCTGACTCGCCAGCGTTTTGGCAATACCGTCAGCTTTTATGTCCCGCTGTATCTCTCGAATCTGTGCGCCAACGACTGTACCTACTGCGGTTTCTCCATGAGTAACCGCATCAAGCGCAAGACCCTGGATGAGGCGGAAATTGCCCGCGAATGCACGGCGATCCGCGCAATGGGCTTTGAGCATCTGCTGCTGGTCACCGGCGAACATCAGGGCAAAGTCGGTATGGACTATTTTCGTCAACATCTGCCCACGATTCGCCGCCAGTTCGCCTCGCTGCAGATGGAGGTCCAGCCGCTGGCGATGGAAGAGTACGCCGAGCTGAAAACCCTCGGCCTGGACGGGGTAATGGTCTATCAGGAGACCTATCATGAAAGTATGTATGCGAAACATCATCTGAAAGGGAAAAAGCAGGACTTCTTCTGGCGGCTGGATACGCCGGACAGGCTCGGACAGGCGGGGATTGATAAAATTGGCCTTGGCGCATTAATTGGCCTCTCCGACAGCTGGCGGGTGGATTGCTTTATGGTGGCGGAACATCTGCTGTGGCTCCAGCAACACTACTGGCGAAGCCGCTACTCCATCTCCTTTCCGCGGCTGCGTCCTTGCGCCGGGGGAATCGAGCCCGCCTCGTTAATGGATGAACGACAGCTGGTGCAGACCATCTGCGCTTTCCGCCTGCTGGCCCCGGAAGTGGAGCTCTCGCTCTCCACCCGCGAATCTCCCTGGTTCCGCGATCGGGTGATCCCGCTGGCCATCAACAACGTCAGCGCATTTTCGAAAACCCAGCCAGGCGGGTATGCCGATAACCATCCTGAGCTGGAGCAGTTTGCGCCTCATGATGACCGTCGCCCGGAAGAGGTCGCCCGCGCGCTGGTGGGCAGCGGGCTGCAGCCGGTATGGAAGGATTGGGATAGCTGGCTGGGACGCGCTTCCCACTCGTCATGATGAAGAATGTCATTTCTTAAATGTTCTTCGTGCACGATCGTAATAAGAGAAACGGAAGATTGTGGTTATATTTCCGTTTCTCTATTCTGCCCTCGTCAGCAACGGATGCTGTCCAGGGCGAATAATAGCTTTTCCTCATTTCGCCCTGCTCCATCTCTGCGCCGCAAGGGTAATTCCATTAATATCGAATATTAATCAGTCCATATCACAACGTCAGAGTTATAATTACCAGTGTTTTATCTGATTCGCTCAGCAGGCATGCTGGCTAAACCTGCGTCTTCACCCACGGTTTAACGCTTCTGGAACGATTTACGACTCATGGCTCGTCATAATAGAAAGCTCTCTTTCACCACGCCGATCGTCATCGGGTTTGCGGGTATTTTACTCAGCTTCTTGCTCATCGCGGTGTTTGCCACAATGACGCAGAGGAAAGATTTTCTCGAAGATTATCATCATATTAACCGCAATTTTACCCACAATATGGCGACCAACTACACGGAGACGCTGCTGCAGGGCAACGACTTTATCCTCACCCGTGCCGCCACTTTCTTTGCCCGCAATGATGCGCTGAATGAGGCGGTTAACGTCAATCCTGAAAAAGGGTTGATGCAGCTCATGCAGTTGCAAAATATGATGCAGACCGTTTCGTCCATCTCGCTGGCGGATACCAATGGGCACTATCTGCGCGCGCCCGAGGTTCTGAAAACCGAAGACAGCCAGTCCTTCGATGCCAAAACAAGGCCGTGGTTTATTAAGCAAGCGGAAGCCAGTACCTTTAGTCTGTATACCAGCCCGTACAACGACTACTTCACACATCATCCGACCATTACCCTCTATAAACCCATTATTTCCCCGGAAGGGCGACTGAAGGGCAGCCTCGCTTTTCATCTCGATCTCACTTCAATGGGCTATGCGTTACGACAAATGGTTGCTCCGGTCCAGGGGGAGTTTTTTGTGGTGCAACGCGATGGTAAAGTCGTTCTCCATCCCGATCCTGGCGCTTTGTTTAAACCTTACGTCAGTGAAGCCTTGATGGACAGAATGACCAGCGGCGAAGGCCAGCTTTACGATACCGATACGGACACCTGGTACTATTATTACTCCTTTACCAACCCCGACTGGTTTGTTATTTATCGGGTCGATAACGCGACGCTGGTCAACTTAACGCGCCATGAAACCGATATCGTCGCCTGGAGCTTTGCCCTGGCCGCGATCGTCATTGTGCTGTTTGGCCTGTATTTACGCCATGCTTCACGTACGGTGTTGATGAACATCATCAATGCGATTAAAACCGGGGATGTTCAGCGTGCCCCGCGGTTGGAAGCGATGCTCAGCAAAGCCATCGAGAGCAATAAGCAGCGCGAGTTAACCTACGTTCGCCAGGCGACCATCGACGCGCTAACCGGCTGCAAGAACCGACGCGCCTTCGACAGCGATATCGCCGCGCTGATGAACGATCATCATCCCTTCTCTCTTGCGCTGGTTGATATTGATAACTTCAAAACGATAAACGACACCTGGGGCCACCTCAACGGCGATATCGTGCTGCGCAACGTCGCCCGGGAAGGACTGCAAATCCTTCAGCCCCTGCAAATTTCACTTTACCGCTACGGCGGCGAAGAGTTTGCGGTGATATTTTCCGGCGGACATATCGATAACGCTCTGATGTTGCTGGAAAGCTGGCGAGCCAGCGTCGCGCAGCGCTCCTGGCGTGAAGAAGGATTGACGGTCACCTTTAGCGCGGGCCTGGGCGAATGGAATATGGAGCCCCTGGAGCAGCTTGTCGTGCGCGTTGATGAAGCGCTTTATAAAGCCAAGCAGCAGGGCAAGAATCGTATCGTCCGCACCTAAGAGAGCACGCTACTATAGGCCCGGCGGAGCGGGCTTTTATCGTTTTCAACCCTAAATCCGAAACCGGTTTCATTATTTTGTGATGACTTACACACAATCACCGTAAAGCGGTTGTCCCACCCGCCAGCCCGCGATAAAGATGGTACATCAAGGAACATAAGGGCCATCAACTATGAAGAATATCGTTTTATGCTGTGCCGCAGGTATGTCCACCAGCATGCTGGTTCAACGAATGCAGGCCGCTGCGCAACAAAAAGGCGTGGAAGTCTCGATCAAAGCCGTACCGGTTGCCGAATTTAAAGATAATCTTGCGGCTGCCGATATTATCCTGCTCGGTCCTCAGGTGAAATATGAGCAAGCCAAGCTACAGGCTATGGCCGACCCTTTTGGGAAAAAAGTCGCCGTTATCGATATGATGGATTACGGTATGATGAAAGGCGATGCCGTGCTTGATAAAGCCCTGAAGTTGATGGAGTAAGAAATGGAAGATTTAGAAACGATCATCATGGAGCTTCTGGTTAACGCCGGTTCAGCGCGCAGCTCGGCTTTAACCGCTCTGCAGCTGGCGCGTAAAGGCGATTTTGCCGCCGCCGAACAGGCGATGGCGGAATCCCACGAATTCGTCAAGCATGCGCATAAAATCCAGACCCAGCTTATCGGCATGGACGAAGGCAGCGGTAAGCTTCCGGTTAACCTGATCACCGTGCACTCCCAGGATCACCTGATGAACGCGATGGTCATTCAGGATCTGGCAACCGACATGATTGAACTCTATCGCCGAATTCCGCTCGCACAATAACGTCAACAGGCGCCGCTATCGGCGCCTGAATCCTCTTAAAGAAATCCGTACATTGCCGCAAACACCCAGCCAAAGACGCAAGAAACGCTGACGCCAATAAGTCCGGGGAGAATAAAACTATGGTTAATCACAAAGCGGCCGATATGCGTGGTACCTGAGCGATCGAATTGAATCGCCGCCAAATCGCTTGGGTAGGTCGGCAGAATATAATAACCGTAGCAGGCGGGCGCGGAAGCGACGATGTAGGCCGGGTCGACGCCAATCGCCAACGCCACCGGGACGATCGCCGCCAGCGCAGCCGCCTGGGAGTTAACAAACTTCGATACCAGCAGCAAAACGATAGCGTAGGCCCACGGGTACTCCTTCACCATCTCACCGAGCACGCCTTTAATCTCGGTCATGTGCGCGCCGAACATCGTTTCCGCCATCCACGCGATGCCGTATACGGCAACGATAGCGATCATCCCGGAACGAAACACCTCATTTTTTGAGATCGAAGCCGGATTGGTTTTCGTAATAATGATGATGAGCGCCCCGGAGAGCAGCATAAACATCTGGATTACCAGTACCATCGACAGCGGCTTACCGTCGAATGCCGGACGCAGTTCGGAGAAGGCGCCGAGCAGGGCGACAACCGCGATGGAGGCCAGAAAAATCCACATCGCGATCCAGTTACTGGTCGGAAGCTTCTTATCCAGCAAAGTGGCCGTGTCGCCATAAACGTAGTGGCGGTTTTCCGGCACCGCGATAAAGGCCTGGAACTCCGGGTCTTTATCGAGATCTTTGCCGCGAAACCAACTAAAGATACCAATGGCCAAAATCCCCAGCAGCGTAGACGGAATGGTTATTGCCAGCAGATCGAGAAACTCAAGGTGCTTACCGTTAAAGGTAAAATTGCCAAGCATCGCCACCAGCGAGACGACTGCCACGGAAACCGGGCTGGCGATAATCCCCATCTGCGCGCCGATCGAGCTGGCGGCCATAGGTCGCTCCGGACGGATGTTATTTTTGATGGCGACATCATAAATAATCGGCAGGATGGTATATACCACGTGCCCCGTGCCGCAAAGAATCGTCAGCGTACAGGTGACGAATGGTGCGACGATCGAGACATATTTCGGGTTTCGCCGCAGGAGCTTCTCGGCAATCTGCAGCATCACGTCTAACCCACCGGAAGCCTGCAGCGTCGCCGATGCGGCCACGACGGCGATAATCACCAGCATGACATCGACGGGCGGTTTTCCAGGCTTCAGGTGAAAAACAAAGACCAGGATGACTAACCCAATTCCGCCTAAAAGGCCGAGCGCAATGCCGCCCTTTTTCGCGCCATAGAACAGACAAATTAAGATAATGATAAGTTGTATAGCAAATTCCATACATCCCCCAGAAGCTATCCATTAAATAACGACAATACTCTCCGCTTTGTTTTTATTTGTTCACCTCCTCCATCGCCTTTTTGACGGGCGTAACAATCCCCTCGGCTGCGGTAAACCGAAAAGAACAGGGAAAGTAATCACATGATTATTTTAGTTTTTTGACTATATAGCGTTTGCGGTGCTTATTTTTTGATACGTGTAGAATTTTCACCCATTAATGAATGATGAAAATCAGAAAAGAAAATAAATAATTACGGCAGATGCTTACATTTGCTAATTAATTGCAGCAAATATATCAATAAAATGTAATCAAAAAGTAGATGACAGAAATAACGATAATAAACTGAGAGGCAATAAAAAAGCCAGTCAGGTAACCTGACTGGCTTTTTGAGCGCTTAGCGAATCAACGATTAATCGTTGTCAGAACCGCCCAGACCGGCGTTCAGCAGTTCTGCCAGGTTGGCAGACGCTTCTTCCACGCTTACCTGCGGCGCTGCAGGCAGCTCGCCCGCTGCGCGACGGCGCATACGATCCTGGTGGTACGCATAACCGGTACCGGCTGGGATCAGACGACCCACGATAACGTTCTCTTTCAGGCCGCGCAGTTCGTCGCGTTTACCCGCAACGGCTGCTTCGGTCAGGACACGCGTGGTCTCCTGGAACGATGCGGCAGAGATGAACGATTCGGTTGCCAGAGACGCTTTGGTGATACCCAGCAGATCGCGGGCGAATGTTGCCCCCACTTTGCCGTTCGCTTCCAGATCGCGGTTTGCAATCTTAACGCGAGAGTATTCAACCTGTTCGCCTTCCAGGAAGTCGGAGCTACCGGCGCTTTCGATGGTCGCTTTACGCAGCATCTGACGAACGATAACTTCGATGTGCTTATCGTTAATCTTAACGCCCTGCAGACGGTATACGTCCTGGACTTCGTTAACAATGTAACGCGTCACAGCATGCACACCACGCAGACGCAGAATGTCGTGCGGCGCTTCCGGACCGTCGGAAACCACGTCACCACGTTCTACACGTTCACCTTCGAACACGTTGAGCTGACGCCACTTAGGTATCATCTCTTCGTACGGATCGCTACCGTCTACCGGGGTGATAACCAGACGACGTTTCCCTTTGGTTTCTTTACCGAAGGAAATGATGCCGCTGATTTCAGCCAGGATTGCCGGCTCTTTCGGACGACGTGCTTCGAACAGGTCGGCAACGCGCGGCAGACCACCGGTGATGTCCTTGGTACCGCCGGATTCCTGCGGTACACGCGCCAGGGTGTCACCAGAGCTGATCTGTACGCCATCTTCCAGCTGAACAATCGCTTTACCCGGCAGGAAGTACTGCGCAGGCATATCGGTGCCAGGGATCAGAACGTCATTGCCCTGAGCATCAACGATTTTCAACGCCGGACGCAGGTCTTTACCGCCAGTGGTACGCTCTGCAGAGTCCAGAACCACCAGAGAAGACAGACCGGTCAGCTCGTCGGTTTGACGAGTAATGGTCTGGCCGTCAATCATGTCAGTGAAGCGGACGAAACCACTCACTTCCGTGATAACCGGCATGGTGTGCGGATCCCAGTTTGCTACGGTTTCACCGCCGGCAACCTGCTCGCCATCACCTTTCGCCATAACGGAGCCGTAAGGCACTTTATAGCTCTCTTTGGTACGACCGAATTCGTCGATCAGCTTCAGCTCGGTATTACGGGAAGTAATAACCAGTTTGCCGCTGGAGTTCACAACCGACTTCGCATTGCTCAGACGGATGCTACCTTTGTTTTTCACCTGAATGCTGGATTCAGCAGCCGCACGAGATGCCGCACCACCGATGTGGAACGTACGCATCGTCAGCTGTGTACCCGGCTCACCGATGGACTGTGCCGCGATAACGCCGATAGCCTCACCTTTGTTGATGATGTGGCCACGCGCCAGGTCACGACCGTAGCAGTGTGCACATACACCAAAGTCGGTGTCGCAGGATACAACGGAACGTACCTTGACGGAGTCAACGGAGTTCTCTTCCAGCAGATCGCACCAGTGCTCGTGCAGCAGCGTATTGCGTGGAACCAGAATGTCCGCCGTACCCGGCTTCAGAACGTCTTCAGCGGTCACACGACCCAGAACGCGATCGCGCAGCGGCTCTTTAACATCGCCACCCTCGATAACCGGGGTCATGGTGATGCCTTCCAGAGTGCCGCAGTCATCTTCAGTCACCACCAGGTCCTGCGCGACGTCAACCAGACGACGAGTCAGGTAACCGGAGTTCGCCGTTTTCAGTGCGGTATCCGCCAGACCTTTACGCGCACCGTGCGTGGAGATGAAGTACTGGAGTACGTTCAGACCTTCACGGAAGTTCGCGGTGATTGGCGTTTCGATGATGGAGCCATCCGGCTTCGCCATCAGACCACGCATACCGGCAAGCTGACGAATCTGAGCAGCAGAACCACGCGCACCGGAGTCGGCCATCATGTAGATGCTGTTGAAGGAGACCTGCTGCTCTTCTTCGCCGTTACGGTTAATAACGGTTTCAGTTTGCAGGTTGTCCATCATCGCTTTGGATACACGATCGTTCGCCGCGGCCCAGATATCGATAACTTTGTTGTAGCGTTCGCCAGCGGTCACCAGACCAGACTGGAACTGCTCCTGAATCTCAGCAACTTCCGCTTCTGCTTCGCTGATGATCTCGTATTTTTTCTCCGGGATGACCATGTCATCGATACCAACGGATGCACCTGAGCGCGCTGCATAAGCAAAGCCGGTGTACATCGTCTGGTCCGCAAAAATAACGGTCGGTTTCAGGCCCAGAATACGGTAGCAGGTGTTCAGCATCTTGGAGATGGCTTTCTTACCCAGCGCCTGGTTGACGATGGAGAAAGGCAGACCTTTCGGTACGATCATCCACAGAATGGCACGACCAACGGTCGTATCTTTCAGGCTGGTTTTCGCAACGAATTCGCCGTTTTCATCTTTTTCGTATTCGGTAATACGCACTTTAACGCGCGCATGCAGAGAGGCCAGGCCAGCGCGGTAAATACGCTCAGCTTCTTTCGGGCCAGTCAGCACCATGCCTTCGCCTTTGGCGTTAACACAGTCACGGGTCATGTAGTACAGACCCAGAACAACGTCCTGAGACGGAACGATGATAGGCTCGCCGTTCGCCGGAGACAGGATGTTGTTAGTAGACATCATCAGCGCACGCGCTTCGAGCTGGGCTTCCAGCGTCAGCGGTACGTGAACAGCCATCTGGTCACCATCGAAGTCGGCGTTGTATGCCGCACAAACCAGCGGGTGCAGCTGGATAGCTTTACCTTCGATCAGCACCGGTTCAAATGCCTGGATACCCAGACGGTGCAGGGTTGGTGCACGGTTCAGCAGTACCGGGTGTTCGCGGATGACTTCGTCCAGGATATCCCAAACGACAGCTTCTTCGCGCTCAACCATTTTCTTAGCGGCTTTGATGGTGGTGGCGAGGCCACGCAGTTCCAGCTTGCCGTAAATAAACGGTTTGAACAGCTCCAGCGCCATTTTCTTCGGCAGACCGCACTGATGCAGACGCAGGTATGGACCTACGGTGATTACAGAACGACCGGAGTAGTCAACGCGCTTACCGAGCAGGTTCTGACGGAAACGACCCTGCTTACCTTTGATCATATCGGCCAAAGATTTCAGAGGACGTTTGTTAGAACCGGTGATCGCACGACCGCGACGACCATTATCCAGCAGGGCGTCAACCGCTTCCTGCAGCATACGTTTTTCGTTGCGTACGATGATGTCCGGCGCGGCCAGATCCAGCAGACGTTTCAGACGGTTGTTACGGTTAATGACGCGACGATACAGATCGTTCAGGTCAGAAGTCGCAAAACGACCGCCATCCAGCGGAACCAGCGGACGCAGATCTGGCGGCAGTACCGGCAGAACGGTCAGGATCATCCACTCCGGCTTGTTGCCAGACTGGACGAACGCTTCCAGCAGCTTGATACGCTTGGTCAGCTTCTTACGCTTGGTTTCGGAGTTGGTTTCGTTCAGCTCTTCGCGCAGAGTTTCACACTCTTGCTCCAGATCCATGCTCTTCAGCAGGGCCTGAATTGCTTCCGCACCCATCTTCGCGTCGAATTCGTCACCGAACTCTTCCAGCGCATCCAGATACTGCTCTTCAGTCAGGATCTGCTGGCGTTCCAGGTTGGTCATACCGCCTTCGATAACCACATAGGATTCGAAGTACAGCACGCGTTCGATATCGCGCAGCGGCATATCGAGCAGCAGGCCGATACGGGACGGCAGAGACTTCAGGAACCAAATGTGGGCGGTCGGAGACGCCAGCTCGATGTGGCCCATACGCTCACGGCGCACTTTAGTCTGGGTCACTTCAACGCCGCACTTCTCACAGATCACACCGCGGTGTTTCAGGCGCTTGTACTTACCGCACAGGCACTCGTAATCTTTTACTGGCCCGAAAATACGCGCACAGAAAAGGCCGTCACGTTCAGGTTTGAACGTACGGTAGTTAATGGTTTCCGGCTTTTTAACTTCACCAAAAGACCATGAACGGATCATGTCTGGCGATGCCAGAGCAATTTTGATCGCATCAAACTCTTCGGTTTTAGTTTGCGCTTTCAGAAACTTTAATAAGTCTTTCACGGATTTGCTCCCGTCGGAGTTAGCACAATCTGGCGCCGGGTCTTACCCCGGCACCAGTGACCTGTTTGAGCGAGAGTTACTCGTCTTCCAGTTCGATGTTGATGCCCAGCGAGCGAATCTCTTTCAACAGAACGTTGAAGGATTCCGGCATGCCCGGTTCCATCTGATGGTTGCCGTCTACGATGTTTTTATACATCTTAGTACGGCCGTTCACGTCATCAGACTTAACGGTGAGCATTTCCTGCAGGGTGTATGCTGCGCCATATGCTTCCAGCGCCCACACTTCCATCTCCCCGAAGCGCTGACCACCGAACTGCGCCTTACCACCCAGCGGCTGCTGAGTAACCAGGCTGTAAGAACCGGTAGAACGCGCATGCATTTTGTCATCAACCAGGTGGTTCAGTTTCAGCATGTACATGTAGCCAACGGTAACCTGGCGCTCGAATTGCTCACCGGTACGACCGTCGAACAGGGTGATCTGGCCGGAAGTCGGCAGGCCACCAAGCTGTAACAGTTCCTTGATTTCAGACTCTTTCGCACCGTCGAAGA
This sequence comes from Klebsiella sp. BDA134-6, assembly GCF_015601345.1. Lineage (NCBI taxonomy): Bacteria > Pseudomonadati > Pseudomonadota > Gammaproteobacteria > Enterobacterales > Enterobacteriaceae > Klebsiella > Klebsiella sp. BDA134-6. Next base: position 269,550 of record NZ_CP064784.1, on the reverse strand, counting down.
CCGGCGTTGCGATCGGCATACCTTTTTTCAGGTTTTCAGCGAGACGCATAACTTCTTCGTCAGTGAAGGTATTCAGATCTACCTTCTGACGAACGTCGGTACCCAGATCGTAGGCACGCTGGATGAACTCGCGCAGTTTGGCGACTTCCTGCTGCTGTTTCAGCATGGCGTTGATTTTCTCGCCAATGCCTTTCGCAGCCATACCCAGGTGAGTTTCCAGGATCTGACCGATGTTCATACGAGACGGTACGCCCAGCGGGTTCAGTACGATGTCTACCGGCGTGCCGTTTTCATCGTAAGGCATATCTTCGATCGGGTTGATCTTAGAGATAACACCCTTGTTACCGTGACGACCTGCCATTTTGTCACCAGGCTGAATCTGACGTTTAACGGCCAGATACACTTTAACAATCTTCAGCACGCCCGGTGCCAGATCGTCGCCCTGAGTGATTTTGCGGCGTTTCGCTTCGAGTTTTTTCTCGAACTCGTGTTTCAGTTCGTCGTACTGCTCAGCCAGCTGTTCCAGCTGATTCTGTTTCTCTTCGTCGGTCAGGCCCAGTTCCAGCCAGCGATCGCGCGGCAGCTTGTCGAGCTTCTCAGCTTCGATACCGCCGGAAACCAGCACCGCGTAGATACGACCAAACAGGCCAGCTTCGAGGATCTGCAGTTCTTCAGACAGGTCTTTTTTAGCCTGTTTGAGCTGCATCTCTTCGATTTCCAGCGCACGCTTGTCTTTTTCTACGCCGTCACGGGTAAAGACCTGAACGTCGATAATGGTACCGGAGACACCGTTAGGCACGCGCAGGGAAGAGTCTTTAACGTCAGACGCTTTCTCACCGAAGATCGCACGCAGCAGTTTCTCTTCCGGCGTCAGCTGGGTTTCACCCTTCGGCGTCACCTTACCAACCAGAATATCGCCGCCGGTTACTTCCGCGCCGATATAAACGATACCGGATTCATCCAGTTTGGAGAGCGCAGCTTCACCCACGTTCGGGATGTCGGCAGTGATCTCTTCCGGCCCCAGCTTGGTGTCACGAGACACGCACGCCAGTTCCTGAATGTGGATGGTGGTAAAACGGTCTTCCTGGACAACACGCTCGGAAACGAGGATGGAGTCTTCGAAGTTGTAACCGTTCCACGGCATGAACGCTACGCGCATGTTCTGACCGAGTGCCAGCTCACCGAGGTCGGTGGACGGGCCGTCAGCCAGCACGTCGCCGCGCTCAATTGGCTCACCCAGAGACACGCACGGCATCTGGTTGATGCAGGTGTTCTGGTTAGAACGGGTGTACTTGGTCAGGTTATAGATGTCGATACCTGCTTCGCCCGGGTACATCTCGTCTTCGTTAACTTTGATAACGATACGGGATGCATCCACGTACTGAACGGTACCGCCACGCTTAGCAACCGCAGTTACACCGGAGTCAACGGCAACAGCACGTTCCATACCGGTACCAACCAGCGGCTTATCAGCGCGCAGAGTTGGAACGGCCTGACGTTGCATGTTCGCACCCATCAATGCACGGTTGGCGTCATCGTGTTCCAGGAACGGGATCAGGGACGCACCGACAGAAACCACCTGCTGAGTGGAAACGTCCATGTAGTCAACCTGATCGCGGCTGAACAAGCTGGATTCGCCTTTACTACGGCAGGTAACCAGATCTTCTACAAAGTGGCCTTCGTCATCGAGGTTGGAGTTCGCCTGAGCGATAACGTAGTTGCCTTCTTCGATAGCAGACAGGTAATGAATTTCGTCGGTTACAACACCGTCAGTCACTTTACGATACGGCGTCTCAAGGAAGCCATATTCGTTAGTCTGTGCGTACACGGACAGGGAGTTGATCAGACCGATGTTCGGACCTTCAGGGGTTTCGATTGGACATACGCGACCATAGTGAGTCGGGTGTACGTCTCGAACTTCAAAGCCTGCGCGTTCACGGGTCAGACCGCCAGGGCCGAGTGCGGAGATACGGCGTTTGTGCGTAATCTCAGACAGCGGGTTGTTCTGGTCCATAAACTGAGACAGCTGGCTGGAACCAAAGAACTCTTTCACTGCCGCAGAAATCGGCTTGGCGTTGATCATATCCTGAGGCATCAGGGTATCCAGATCGCCCAGAGACAGACGCTCTTTCACCGCACGCTCTACACGTACCAGGCCAACGCGGAACTGGTTTTCCGCCATTTCACCCACGGAACGAATACGACGGTTTCCGAGGTGGTCGATATCATCGACTTCGCCTTTACCGTTACGGATATCGATGAGCTTCTTCATCACTTCGATGATGTCTTCTTTGCTCAGGATACCGGAACCTTCGATTTCGTCGCGCAGCAGAGAACGGTTGAACTTCATACGACCTACCGCGGACAGATCGTAGCGGTCTTCAGAGAAGAACAGGTTCTCGAACAGGCTTTCAGCCGCTTCGCGAGTCGGCGGCTCACCAGGACGCATCATGCGGTAGATTTCTACCAGCGCGCTCAGACGATCGTTGGTCGGGTCGACACGTACAGTCTCGGACATGTACGGACCGTGATCCAGATCGTTGGTGAACAGCGTTTCGATACGCTTATGGCCAGACTGGCTCAGCTTGGCCAGCAGATCCAGGCTCAGCTCCATGTTCGCCGGGCAGATCAGCTCGCCAGTAGATTCGTCGATATAGTCTTTAGAGGCAACCTTGCCCGCAATGTACTCAACCGGAACTTCGATATGTTTGATATCGTCTTTTTCCAGCTGGCGAATGTGACGTGCGGTGATGCGACGCCCTTTCTCAACGTACACTTTACCGTTAGCTTCGATGTCGAAGGAGGCGGTTTCGCCGCGCAGACGCTCCGGAACCAGCTCCATCTGCAGCTTATTATCGCGAATTTCAAAAACCACTTTCTCGAAGAACAGGTCAAGGATCTGCTCAGTGGTGTAATTCAGCGCGCGCAGGATGATGGTAGCCGGCAGCTTACGACGACGGTCAATACGGACAAACAGGTTGTCTTTCGGGTCGAACTCGAAGTCCAGCCAGGAGCCGCGGTAAGGAATGATACGTGCGTTATACAGGACCTTACCGGAAGAGTGGGTCTTACCTTTGTCACTGTCAAAGAAGACGCCCGGGCTACGGTGCAGCTGAGAAACGATAACGCGCTCGGTACCGTTAATAACGAAGGTACCGTTGTCGGTCATGAGCGGAATTTCGCCCATGTAGACTTCTTGTTCTTTAATGTCTTTAACGGTGCCTTCCGGCGCTTCGCGCTCGTAGATCACCAGACGCAGTTTGACACGCAGCGGTGCCGAGTAGGTCACGCCACGGATCTGACATTCTTTAACGTCAAAAACCGGTTCGCCCAGACGGTAGCTGACGTACTGCAGCTCGGAGTTACCGCTGTAGCTTTTAATCGGGAATACGGAACGGAAAGCTGCTTCCAGACCATACTGCCCTTCAGGATCTTGCTCGATGAACTTCTGAAACGAGTCAAGCTGGATAGAAAGGAGATAAGGTATGTCCAGAACCTGCGGACGTTTACCAAAATCCTTACGAATACGTTTTTTCTCGGTATAGGAGTAAACCATAGGGTTCCTCAGCTCGCTGACAAGTCGACCCATCTGCCCACATAAGGCAGTTTTTTATGCAACACTATTTTGTTGACCGGAAAATGGAACACTTTCCGCAATACCTGTTTCTATCACGCTTAAACCATTTCATTGCGATTTACACAGCTCAGGAGCCCTAACCTGTCGCAGTATATTAAGTCGTCTATAGAAACAAGCATTGTCAGGACAACCAGCAGTCAAACAGTGTGAAATTCTACTGGCGCCTTACAGCGCAAAAAGGCTGGTGACTAAAAAGTCACCAGCCATCAGCCTGATTTCTCAGGCTGCAACCGGAAAGGTTGGCTTATTTAACTTCAACTTCAGCGCCAGCTTCTTCCAGAGATTTTTTCAGTGCTTCAGCGTCATCTTTGCTCACGCCTTCTTTCAGAGCGGCCGGAGCAGATTCTACCAGGTCTTTAGCTTCTTTCAGACCCAGACCAGTTGCGCCACGTACTGCTTTGATAACGGCAACTTTGTTAGCGCCGATACCTTTCAGAATTACGTCGAATTCAGTTTTTTCTTCAGCAGCTTCAACCGGGCCAGCAGCTACAGCTACAGCAGCAGCAGCGGAAACACCGAATTTTTCTTCCATTGCAGAGATCAGCTCAACAACGTCCATTACGGACATAGCGGATACTGCTTCAATGATTTGATCTTTAGTGATAGACATTTAAATTGTTCCTGAATATCAGAATAAGTTTATACGTAAGCGAATGCTTTACAAAGACAACTGCGATTAAGCAGCTTCTTTCGCATCGCGTACAGCAGCCAGAGTGCGAACCAGTTTGCCAGCCGAAGCTTCTTTCATGGTTGCCATCAGGCGTGCAATTGCTTCTTCGTAGGTCGGCAGAGTTGCCAGGCGGTCGATTTGCGACGCCGGGATCAGCTCACCTTCAAAGGCTGCGGCTTTGACCTCAAATTTTGCATTCGCTTTCGCGAACTCTTTAAACAGACGAGCGGCAGCGCCCGGGTGTTCCATAGAGTATGCAATCAGGGTCGGACCAACAAACGTGTCTTTCAGGCACTCGAAAGGAGTACCTTCAACGACGCGGCGCAGCAGGGTGTTACGAACAACACGCATGTATACGCCAGCTTCACGACCTGCTTTACGCAGTTCAGTCATTTTGTCTACAGTCACGCCACGGGAATCCGCAACTACTGCAGACAGCGCGCCTTTGGCTACTTCGCTGACTTCAGCAACAATCGCTTGTTTGTCTTGAAGATTTAAAGCCATTAGCTTTGCTCCTGGATGTTTGCCAGAGCTCATGCTCCGGAACTCACTTCACTCGACTCAAAGAGAAGAGCGTCTTAATACGGTGAGCAGAAACAAGCCAGAGTATCCAAAAATAATCTTAGCGTTCTGTCACCGTCTACGCAGGGCATTAAGTCTCTTACGAGACACCTGCGGTCTTCGACGGAGGCCTGGATAGGCCAGGCTCCAACGAACAAATCTTGTCTATCCGTCGCTATTCAATCTGTGGCGGCGTTGACTGCCTTCGTTCACACCGGTCACATAGTTAACTATGCTCCAGGCGATTCACTCAGTTGTCGCTTTGCCACAGCCTGAATATGTCGGCTATACGTCTGCTATAAGCAGAATACGTGGGGGTAAGATTGTAGACAAATTCACCGCCCACGTAAAGCTAATCTTAGTTCGCAGAAGCGCTCAGACCAGCCTGATCAACGGCAACGCCAGCACCCATGGTGGTGGAGATGCTGATTTTCTTGATGTACACACCTTTAGCCTGAGTCGGTTTCGCTTTTTTCAGCGCAACCAGCAGAGCTTCCAGGTTTTCTTTCAGTTTATCAGCGTCAAAATCCACTTTACCGATGGTGGTGTGAATGATGCCGTTTTTGTCGTTACGGTAACGAACCTGACCTGCTTTAGCGTTCTTAACCGCTTCAGCAACGTTCGGCGTTACAGTACCAACTTTCGGGTTTGGCATCAGGCCGCGCGGACCCAGAACCTGGCCCAGCTGGCCAACAACGCGCATTGCATCCGGGGAAGCAATAACAACGTCAAAGTTCATTTCGCCTTTTTTGATCTGGTCAGCCAGATCTTCCATACCTACCAGCTCTGCGCCAGCAGCTTTAGCTGCTTCAGCGTTCGGGCCCTGGGCAAATACGGCTACGCGAACTGAACGGCCAGTACCGTGCGGCAGTACGGTCGCGCCACGGACGTTCTGGTCAGATTTACGAGCGTCGATGCCGAGGTTAACGGCAACATCAACGCTTTCAACGAACTTAGCAGTAGCCAGTTCTTTCAGCAGAGAGATGGCTTCGTTGATGTCGTACTGCTTGGTCGCATCAACTTTGTCACGAATCACGGACATGCGCTTGGTCAGTTTAGCCATTTCTTAGTCCTCCACTACCAGGCCCATGGAACGTGCAGTACCTTCAATGGAGCGAGTCATCGCTTCAATGTCGGAACCAGTCATGTCGGCAGCTTTGGTCTGCGCGATTTCCTGCAGCTGAGCGCGGGAAATTTTACCTACTTTGTCTTTGTTCGGTTTACCGGAACCAGACTTGATACCAGCCGCTTTTTTCAGCAGAACTGCTGCCGGCGGAGTTTTGGTAACGAAGGTGAAAGAACGGTCAGCGTAAACGGTGATAACAACCGGGATTGGCAGACCTTTTTCCAGGGATTCAGTTTTTGCGTTGAACGCTTTGCAGAATTCCATGATGTTCACACCCTGCTGACCCAGTGCTGGACCAACCGGCGGACTCGGGTTTGCCATACCAGCTGCAACCTGCAGCTTGACATAGGCTTGTACTTTCTTAGCCATGTAAATTTCCTCGTTTGGGTGTAGCGCCTGAAAAGGCTCCCCGTGATAAATATCGCTTTATGGGAATCAGACCCATAAAAACAAAAGGCGCGAAATTGTATGCCAATTTCGCGCCTCATGCAACGATTAAATCGTTGCTTTTTTGATCGGCTATTAGGCTTTTTCTACCTGAGCAAAGTCCAGCTCAACCGGCGTCGCACGACCGAAGATAGAAACGGACACTTTCAGACGAGACTTCTCGTAGTCCACTTCTTCAACAACGCCGTTAAAGTCGGCAAACGGACCGTCGCTAACGCGAACCATTTCACCCGGCTCAAACAGCGTCTTCGGCCGCGGCTTATCGCCAACCTGCTGCAGGCGGTTCATGATCGCGTCGACTTCTTTGTCGCTGATCGGTGCCGGACGGTCAGACGTACCGCCGATGAAACCCATTACACGCGGTACGCTGCGCACCAGGTGCCAGCTCGCGTCATTCATCACCATCTGGACCAGCACGTAGCCCGGGAAGAATTTGCGTTCGCTTTTACGACGCTGGCCGCCACGGATTTCGACCACTTCTTCGGTCGGCACCATGACTTCGCCAAACAGCTCTTCCATGTTATGTAATTTGATGTGCTCACGTAGCGAAGTCGCTACGCGGCCTTCAAAACCGGAAAACGCCTGAACGACGTACCAACGCTTTTTAGGTGCTTCAGACATCTCAGAACCTCAGGCCAGTGATAAAGGATACCAGGCGAACCAGAATACCATCCAGTCCCCACAGGATCAGTGACATTACGGCAGTCACTGCGGCAACAATCAGCGTGGTATGCAACGTTTCCTGCCGAGTCGGCCAGATCACCTTGCGGACTTCGGTTCTCGCTTCACGAGCGAAGGCGACTGTCGCCTTACCTTTTGTCGTTAACAGCGCGACACCGCCCGCTGCAGCGATCAGAATCACTACAGCCAGCGCACGCACTGCCAGCATAATGTCACGATAAAGGAAGTTGCCGACGATGGCCACAACCAGCAGCACGACTACGATTGTCCACTTCATCGCTTCGAGGCCGCGCCCGCTCCCTTGAGCTTCGGTATTCGCACTCATAAACCAACCTGTCACAAGAATTCAGACAAATAACTTCACCCCGCATGAAATGCGAGGCGACCAAACCGAAATGCTCTGCTGCGTTTCGGACTTAACGCCCTCTTCAGAGCCTGTCTCAGCAATGATTATGACCCAAAAAATCACTGATGAGCCAGGTTCTGGTGTGAAAGCGTGCAAAAAGGGCATCAAATGATGCCCTTTTATTGCGCATTGCGTCAAATGTTATCAGCAATTAGCCGAGAACTTTAGCAACCACGCCTGCGCCAACGGTACGGCCACCTTCACGGATTGCGAAACGCAGACCGTCGTCCATCGCGATCGGGTGGATCAGGGTAACAACCATTTTGATGTTGTCGCCCGGCATTACCATCTCTACGCCTTCCGGCAGTTCGATGGTGCCAGTCACGTCAGTTGTACGGAAGTAGAACTGCGGACGGTAGCCTTTGAAGAACGGAGTATGACGGCCGCCTTCGTCTTTGGACAGAATGTACACTTCAGATTCGAACTTGGTGTGCGGCTTGATGGAACCCGGCTTAGCCAGTACCTGACCACGTTCGATTTCTTCACGTTTGATACCACGCAGCAGAACACCAACGTTCTCACCAGCACGGCCTTCGTCCAGCAGTTTGCGGAACATTTCAACGCCAGTACAGGTAGACTTCGCAGTCTCTTTGATACCAACGATTTCAACTTCTTCGCCAACTTTGATGATACCGCGCTCTACACGACCGGTAACAACGGTACCACGACCGGAGATGGAGAATACGTCTTCGATCGGCAGCAGGAACGGCTTGTCAATCGCACGCTCTGGTTCCGGGATGTAAGAATCCAGATAGCCAGCCAGTTCGATGATTTTCGCTTCCCAGTCTGCGTCGCCTTCCAGCGCTTTCAGAGCGGAACCGCGAACGATCGGAGTGTCGTCGCCCGGGAAATCGTACTGAGACAGAAGTTCACGAACTTCCATTTCAACCAGTTCCAGCAGCTCTTCGTCATCAACCATGTCGCATTTGTTCAGGAACACGATGATGTACGGAACGCCTACCTGACGACCCAGCAGGATGTGCTCACGAGTCTGCGGCATCGGACCGTCAGTCGCAGCAACAACCAGGATCGCGCCGTCCATCTGTGCAGCACCGGTGATCATGTTTTTAACATAGTCGGCGTGGCCCGGGCAGTCTACGTGCGCGTAGTGGCGAGTCGGGGTGTCATATTCAACGTGAGAAGTGTTGATGGTGATACCACGAGCTTTTTCTTCCGGCGCGTTATCGATCTGATCGAATGCGCGAGCAGAACCACCGTAGGTTTTAGCCAGAACGGTAGTGATTGCAGCGGTCAGCGTTGTTTTACCATGGTCAACGTGGCCGATAGTACCGACGTTAACGTGCGGTTTTGTACGTTCAAACTTTTCTTTAGACATCGATTGTCCCTCTAAGACACGGATAAATCGGTGATATCACCACATCAACCGGGCAACATGCCCGACTTGTTGAATGCAATAAACCAGAGAGAAACAGGGGAGGAGAGATAAAGAAGTGGTGCTGATACCCAGAGTCGAACTGGGGACCTCACCCTTACCAAGGGTGCGCTCTACCAACTGAGCCATATCAGCACGTTTGGAGCGGGCAGCGGGAATCGAACCCGCATCATCAGCTTGGAAGGCTGAGGTAATAGCCATTATACGATGCCCGCATCCTGAAACTCGGCTACCCAGTTCTTTCTATAACAAAAAAAAGAGAAGCGTCTCTTTTTCTGTTTGAGCTGACCAGTTTAACCAATCAACTCTGGCTCCGCAAAGCGTTGCCGAAAGATGGTGGTGGGGGAAGGATTCGAACCTTCGAAGTCGATGACGGCAGATTTACAGTCTGCTCCCTTTGGCCGCTCGGGAACCCCACCAGGCACTTGATGGTGCCGACTACCGGAATCGAACTGGTGACCTACTGATTACAAGTCAGTTGCTCTACCTACTGAGCTAAGTCGGCATCAAGTAGCGCGCATTCTAGGGAGACCTGCGAGTTCATGCAACTAAAAAATTGCAGAAAATGTTCTATTGCTCACATTTTGTGCTCAAACGAGAAAAAACGGTGTAATTTCAAACAGAGCAGAACAAAAATACGCCAACTTTCTTCACAGATAAGGTTACGAGGAAGGCAAAAGGCATATCCAAACCGCGCAAGTAATATCGATACCTCGCAACCTCTCCCTTAAGATGTCGCGAAAACTCGCTGGCCTCTATCGAGGACTTTATACCCCCTTACCAAACCATTCATCTCTGTGATGCTACCTTTAGAAAGCATCATTCAATGAGTTTTTTTCTTATTATTCCGCGCAATCTGGTGTTACCCTCCTGCCCATTGTCCTGATTAACTAGTGTGAAGCACCCCGCCTTCATGTAATTCGGCGGTTGCAAGAGCATGCTTATGAGCCTAAAAGAGCAAACGTTAATGACACCGTATCTACAATTTAACCGTGACCAATGGGCTGCACTGCGTGATTCCGTTCCGATGACGCTAACAGAAGAAGAAATCACGCGGTTAAAAGGCATCAACGAAGATCTTTCCCTGGAAGAAGTTGCAGAGATTTATTTGCCGCTGTCGCGTTTACTCAATTTCTATATCAGTTCTAATTTGCGCCGCCAGGCTGTACTGGAACAATTCCTTGGCACCAATGGCCAACGTATTCCTTATATCATTAGCATTGCGGGTAGCGTGGCGGTCGGGAAGAGCACCACCGCACGCGTACTACAGGCTTTACTTAGCCGCTGGCCTGAGCATCGACATGTAGAATTGATTACGACAGATGGTTTTCTCCACCCTAACGCAGTATTGAAAGAACGTGGACTGATGAAGAAGAAGGGCTTCCCACAGTCATACGATATGCATCGCCTGGTTAAATTCGTCTCCGATCTGAAATCCGGCGTACCTGATGCTACGGCACCGGTCTATTCACATCTCATTTATGATGTGATTCCGGATGGGGATAAAACGGTCACTCAGCCTGATATATTAATTCTTGAAGGATTAAATGTTTTGCAGAGTGGAATGGATTACCCTCACGATCCACATCATGTATTTGTTTCCGACTTCGTTGATTTTTCAATTTATGTGGATGCACCAGAAGAGTTGCTCAAAACCTGGTATATCAATCGTTTTCTGAAATTTCGCGAAGGGGCTTTTACCGACCCGGACTCTTATTTCCATAACTATGCTCAGCTGTCTAAAGACGAAGCTATTAATATTGCCACATCGCTTTGGAATGAAATTAATCTTTTGAATTTAAAAGAAAATATCTTACCAACACGTGAGCGAGCCAGTCTTATCATGACAAAAAGCGCAAACCACTCAGTCAATCAGGTGCGGTTAAGGAAATAAAAAGGGGAGCGCTGGCTCCCCTTTTTCATTCAGCGCCTCTCAATGAGATCTCACCGCCAATCCAGGGTTTTATCACCCCTTCTTGTTCCAGTAATAATGCGCCTTGAGCATCAATACCTCGAGAAATCCCAAAGATCTCTTTATCGCCAATAATAAGTTTAACAGGACGGTTAATAAAATTATCGAGCTTTTCCCAGCGGCCCAGATAGGGCGCCAGACCTTCATTCTCAAAAAGTTTAAAACCTGCCCGCAGCTCTTTAATCAGACAAGCGGCTAACTGATTACGATCGATAGAGATCCCTGCCTCCTGCAGGCTGATCCAGCCCTGATTGACAACATCAGACTCCACGCGGCGCATCATGAGATTAATCCCCGCGCCGCTGACTATCTGTGCCGCATCGCCGGTTTTCCCCGTCAGTTCAACCAGGATCCCGGATAATTTGCGATCCTGCAAATAGAGGTCGTTCGGCCATTTAACCCGTACTTTATCCGCCCCCAGACTCTGCAGCACCTCGGCAATCACAATCCCGATGACCAGACTCAAACCTATCGCCGCAGCAGGCCCCTGCTCCAGCCGCCAGTACATTGAAAGATAAAGGTTAGACCCAAACGGCGAGAACCACTTGCGCCCGCGGCGGCCGCGGCCAGCCTGCTGATACTCAGCTACGCAGGCATCACCAGATTGCAGTTCGCTGAGCCGGTCCAGAAGATACTGGTTCGTAGAATCAATCACCGGTAGCACGGTTACCCGGCCATGCTCGATCTGCCTGGCGATCTGCTCTTCATCCAGAAGTTGAATAGGCTCAGGGAGACTGTAGCCTTTACCCGGGACGGTAAATACGTCGACTCCCCAATCGCGTAACGTTTGAATATGCTTGTTGATTGCTGCCCGACTCATCCCTAAGCGCTCGCCAAGCTGTTCACCTGAGTGAAATTCAGCATCAGCCAGTATCGATATCAGTGTCAAAGGAACCGTGTAGTCTTTCATGCAATGGTCTCCTCGGCATTGACTTCACCCGTTTCGCCAATAAAGCGCACCTCCGGCTGTAGCCAAATATCAAACTTCTCACCAACCTGTTGGCGTACATAGTGAGCCAGTCCAACCACATCTTCACTGGTTGCCTGATTATGATTGATTAATACCAATGCCTGTTGGCTATGTACCGCTGCGCCGCCAATTACTTTGCCTTTAAGCTGACATTGATCGATAAGCCAGCCGGCGGCCAGCTTCATACAGCCCTCAGGCTGAGGATAGTGGGGAATGTGCGGATAGGCAGCCAACAATGCTTGAGCCTTGTCTGCGCTAACGACCGGATTCTTAAAGAAGCTCCCCGCATTTCCATTCACTTTGGGATCGGGAAGTTTGGTCATGCGCATATGACATACGGCATCAAACACCTGCCTGGGGGTAACGGTTTGCGGATCAAGCCGGGTTAAATCGCCGTAGGTCAAAACGGGTTGCCACTCTTTTGGTAACATCAAACCAACGGCCACAATCGCGTAGCAATCCTGATATTCATGCTTAAAAATACTGTCCCGGTAGCCAAAACGGCATTCCGCAGCGGAAAGGCGCTGTTTCTCGCCGGTTGCTAACTCAACGCAATCGACGTACTGGCAAACCTTTTGTAATTCAACGCCGTAAGCTCCAATATTTTGAATCGGCGAGGAGCCGGCGCAGCCAGGAATCAGGGCAAGATTTTCCAGGCCAGGCATACCGTTATTCAACGCAAACTGCACTAGCTGATGCCAGTTCTCTCCTGCACCAACATGTAAATGCCACGCGTCTGGTGTTTCACTCACTTCGATACCCATAATACGATTAATAATCACCGTACCGGCATAATCCTTCAGGAACAGAACATTGCTTCCTTCACCAAGAATCAGGGTTGGCTGACGCTGTGCAGCGGCATTTTGCCAGGCATCCAGTAGCTGTTTTTCAGTTTCGGCGCGAACAATCGTTTTAGCAGAACGGTCAATACCGAAGGTATTCCAGGGCTTAAGTGAGTGGCTCATAATGGCTTCCAGATGCAAAATCTGCATTAGTTTACCGTATATAGCGAGGGAAGGCTTGCCTGATTGTCAGGGGAGACCTGGTACCATGACGTTACCAAAGTCTGGTAGTTCTCAGGCCACAAAAACGCAAAAAGCCCATCCGTCAGGATGGGCTCTTCACGTGTTTGATGCCTGGCAGTTCCCTACTCTCACATGGGGAGACCCCACACTACCATCGGCGCTACGGCGTTTCACTTCTGAGTTCGGCATGGGGTCAGGTGGGACCACCGCGCTATCGCCGCCAGGCAAATTCTTTGTGCTCAGTACGCAATTCTTTATCGCATCTGCCGCGTTGCCCGCGCTCGCAAAGTCAGTCACATACTTCAGTATGCTCCTTCCTTTCTTTCGCTTGTCGCCTTGCTGCTGCGCAAATTATTGCGTACTCAACTCTGAATCAATGCTGAAATTGTTGTCTTCTCAATCCGCCAAAACATCTTCGGCGTTGTAAGGTTAAGCCTCACGGTTCATTAGTACCGGTTAGCTCAACGCATCGCTGCGCTTACACACCCGGCCTATCAACGTCGTCGTCTTCAACGTTCCTTCAGGACCCTTAAAGGGTCAGGGAGAACTCATCTCGGGGCAAGTTTCGTACTTAGATGCTTTCAGCACTTATCTCTTCCGCATTTAGCTACCGGGCAATGCCATTGGCATGACAACCCGAACACCAGTGATGCGTCCACTCCGGTCCTCTCGTACTAGGAGCAGCCCCCCTCAATTCTCCAGCGCCCACGGCAGATAGGGACCGAACTGTCTCACGACGTTCTAAACCCAGCTCGCGTACCACTTTAAATGGCGAACAGCCATACCCTTGGGACCTACTTCAGCCCCAGGATGTGATGAGCCGACATCGAGGTGCCAAACACCGCCGTCGATATGAACTCTTGGGCGGTATCAGCCTGTTATCCCCGGAGTACCTTTTATCCGTTGAGCGATGGCCCTTCCATTCAGAACCACCGGATCACTATGACCTGCTTTCGCACCTGCTCGCGCCGTCACGCTCGCAGTCAAGCCAGCTTATGCCATTGCACTAACCTCCTGATGTCCGACCAGGATTAGCTGACCTTCGTGCTCCTCCGTTACTCTTTAGGAGGAGACCGCCCCAGTCAAACTACCCACCAGACACTGTCCGCAACCCGGATTACGGGCCCACGTTAGAACACCAGCCATTAAAGGGTGGTATTTCAAGGATGGCTCCACGCAGACTGGCGTCCACGCTTCAAAGCCTCCCACCTATCCTACACATCAAGGACCAGTGTTCAGTGTCAAGCTATAGTAAAGGTTCACGGGGTCTTTCCGTCTTGCCGCGGGTACACTGCATCTTCACAGCGAGTTCAATTTCACTGAGTCTCGGGTGGAGACAGCCTGGCCATCATTACGCCATTCGTGCAGGTCGGAACTTACCCGACAAGGAATTTCGCTACCTTAGGACCGTTATAGTTACGGCCGCCGTTTACCGGGGCTTCGATCAAGAGCTTCTCCTTACGGATAACCCCATCAATTAACCTTCCGGCACCGGGCAGGCGTCACACCGTATACGTCCACTTTCGTGTTTGCACAGTGCTGTGTTTTTAATAAACAGTTGCAGCCAGCTGGTATCTTCGACTGATTTCAGCTCCATGGGTAAACCACTTCACCTACATATCAGCGTGCCTTCTCCCGAAGTTACGGCACCATTTTGCCTAGTTCCTTCACCCGAGTTCTCTCAAGCGCCTTGGTATTCTCTACCTGACCACCTGTGTCGGTTTGGGGTACGATTTGATGTTACCTGATGCTTAGAGGCTTTTCCTGGAAGCAGGGCATTTGTCACTTCAGCACCGTAGTGCCTCGTCATCACGCCTCAGTGTTAAAGTGAACCGGATTTACCTGGAACACACACCTACACGCTTAAACCGGGACAACCGTCGCCCGGCCAACATAGCCTTCTCCGTCCCCCCTTCGCAGTAACACCAAGTACAGGAATATTAACCTGTTTCCCATCGACTACGCCTTTCGGCCTCGCCTTAGGGGTCGACTCACCCTGCCCCGATTAACGTTGGACAGGAACCCTTGGTCTTCCGGCGTGCGGGTTTTTCACCCGCATTATCGTTACTTATGTCAGCATTCGCACTTCTGATACCTCCAGCAACCCTCACAGGCCACCTTCAACGGCTTACAGAACGCTCCCCTACCCAACAACACATAGTGTCGCTGCCGCAGCTTCGGTGCATGGTTTAGCCCCGTTACATCTTCCGCGCAGGCCGACTCGACCAGTGAGCTATTACGCTTTCTTTAAATGATGGCTGCTTCTAAGCCAACATCCTGGCTGTCTGGGCCTTCCCACATCGTTTCCCACTTAACCATGACTTTGGGACCTTAGCTGGCGGTCTGGGTTGTTTCCCTCTTCACGACGGACGTTAGCACCCGCCGTGTGTCTCCCGTGATAACATTCTTCGGTATTCGTAGTTTGCATCGGGTTGGTAAGTCGGGATGACCCCCTAGCCGAAACAGTGCTCTACCCCCGAAGATGAGTTCACGAGGCGCTACCTAAATAGCTTTCGGGGAGAACCAGCTATCTCCCGGTTTGATTGGCCTTTCACCCCCAGCCACAAGTCATCCGCTAATTTTTCAACATTAGTCGGTTCGGTCCTCCAGTTAGTGTTACCCAACCTTCAACCTGCCCATGGCTAGATCACCGGGTTTCGGGTCTATACCCTGCAACTTAACGCCCAGTTAAGACTCGGTTTCCCTGCGGCTCCCCTATACGGTTAACCTTGCTACAGAATATAAGTCGCTGACCCATTATACAAAAGGTACGCAGTCACCCAACAAGTGGGCTCCTACTGCTTGTACGTACACGGTTTCAGGTTCTTTTTCACTCCCCTCGCCGGGGTTCTTTTCGCCTTTCCCTCACGGTACTGGTTCACTATCGGTCAGTCAGGAGTATTTAGCCTTGGAGGATGGTCCCCCCATATTCAGACAGGATACCACGTGTCCCGCCCTACTCTTCGAGTTCACAACCTGTATGTTTTAGTGTACGGGAGTATCACCCTGTACCCTGCGACTTTCCAGACGCTTCCACTAACACACAAGCTGATTCAGACTCCGGGCTGCTCCCCGTTCGCTCGCCGCTACTGGGGGAATCTCGGTTGATTTCTTTTCCTCGGGGTACTTAGATGTTTCAGTTCCCCCGGTTCGCCTCGTTTGACTATGTATTCATCAAACGATAGTGCAACGAATTGCACTGGGTTTCCCCATTCGGACATCGCCGGCTGTAACGGTTCATATCACCTTACCGACGCTTTTCGCAGATTAGCACGTCCTTCATCGCCTCTGACTGCCAGGGCATCCACCGTGTACGCTTAGTCGCTTAACCTCACAACCCGAAGATGTTTCGTAAAACATCGTCGTGTCGCGAAAATTTGAGAGACTCGAACACACATAACATGTGTGTCGTTTCAATTTTCAGCTTGATCCAGATTTTTAAAGAGCAAAACTTCGCAGTGAACCTTTTCAGGTACACTCTGAAGTTTTCTTGTGGTGTGCAGTAAAGATGGTGGAGCTATGCGGGATCGAACCGCAGACCTCCTGCGTGCAAAGCAGGCGCTCTCCCAGCTGAGCTATAGCCCCATCGTAGTTAAATCTCATCAACCTTAATTTCTGTTGAGGCAAAGCGGGGTGACACGAAGCATACTTAAAGTATGCGAGTGTCGCCGCAACGCAGCATCAGCAGAAATTTGGTAGGCCTGAGTGGACTTGAACCACCGACCTCACCCTTATCAGGGGTGCGCTCTAACCACCTGAGCTACAAGCCTGCAGAGATTTTCTTACTGCTTATTTTTCATCAGACAATCTGTGTGGACACTACAAAGGCAGGTTCTTTAAGGTAAGGAGGTGATCCAACCGCAGGTTCCCCTACGGTTACCTTGTTACGACTTCACCCCAGTCATGAATCACAAAGTGGTAAGCGCCCTCCCGAAGGTTAAGCTACCTACTTCTTTTGCAACCCACTCCCATGGTGTGACGGGCGGTGTGTACAAGGCCCGGGAACGTATTCACCGTGGCATTCTGATCCACGATTACTAGCGATTCCGACTTCATGGAGTCGAGTTGCAGACTCCAATCCGGACTACGACATACTTTATGAGGTCCGCTTGCTCTCGCGAGGTCGCTTCTCTTTGTATATGCCATTGTAGCACGTGTGTAGCCCTACTCGTAAGGGCCATGATGACTTGACGTCATCCCCACCTTCCTCCAGTTTATCACTGGCAGTCTCCTTTGAGTTCCCGACCGAATCGCTGGCAACAAAGGATAAGGGTTGCGCTCGTTGCGGGACTTAACCCAACATTTCACAACACGAGCTGACGACAGCCATGCAGCACCTGTCTCAGAGTTCCCGAAGGCACCAAAGCATCTCTGCTAAGTTCTCTGGATGTCAAGAGTAGGTAAGGTTCTTCGCGTTGCATCGAATTAAACCACATGCTCCACCGCTTGTGCGGGCCCCCGTCAATTCATTTGAGTTTTAACCTTGCGGCCGTACTCCCCAGGCGGTCGACTTAACGCGTTAGCTCCGGAAGCCACTCCTCAAGGGAACAACCTCCAAGTCGACATCGTTTACAGCGTGGACTACCAGGGTATCTAATCCTGTTTGCTCCCCACGCTTTCGCACCTGAGCGTCAGTCTTTGTCCAGGGGGCCGCCTTCGCCACCGGTATTCCTCCAGATCTCTACGCATTTCACCGCTACACCTGGAATTCTACCCCCCTCTACAAGACTCCAGCCTGCCAGTTTCGAATGCAGTTCCCAGGTTGAGCCCGGGGATTTCACATCCGACTTGACAGACCGCCTGCGTGCGCTTTACGCCCAGTAATTCCGATTAACGCTTGCACCCTCCGTATTACCGCGGCTGCTGGCACGGAGTTAGCCGGTGCTTCTTCTGCGGGTAACGTCAATCGACAAGGTTATTAACCTTATCGCCTTCCTCCCCGCTGAAAGTACTTTACAACCCGAAGGCCTTCTTCATACACGCGGCATGGCTGCATCAGGCTTGCGCCCATTGTGCAATATTCCCCACTGCTGCCTCCCGTAGGAGTCTGGACCGTGTCTCAGTTCCAGTGTGGCTGGTCATCCTCTCAGACCAGCTAGGGATCGTCGCCTAGGTGAGCCGTTACCCCACCTACTAGCTAATCCCATCTGGGCACATCTGATGGCAAGAGGCCCGAAGGTCCCCCTCTTTGGTCTTGCGACGTTATGCGGTATTAGCTACCGTTTCCAGTAGTTATCCCCCTCCATCAGGCAGTTTCCCAGACATTACTCACCCGTCCGCCACTCGTCACCCGAGAGCAAGCTCTCTGTGCTACCGTTCGACTTGCATGTGTTAGGCCTGCCGCCAGCGTTCAATCTGAGCCATGATCAAACTCTTCAATTTAAGTTTGATGCTCGTAGAATTAAACTTCGTAATGAATTACGTGTTCACTCTTTGAGACTTGGTATTCATTTTTCGTCCGAGGACGTTAAGAATCCATGTCACTTTGAGTGCCCACACAGATTGTCTGATAAATTGTTAAAGAGCAGTGCAACGCGGCTTTCGCTCACCGTTGCGAGGTCCCGTATAATACGTTTTCCTCATTCAGAGTCAAGCGTTTAATTTTGCTTTTCTCTGCCGGCATTCATCGCTGAATCCCGCTGACCCGGCGGCTTGCGTGCCGTTGTTCCGTGTCAGTGGGAGCGCATTATAGGGAGTTATTCCGAAGTGACAAGGGGAA
Organism: Klebsiella sp. BDA134-6; assembly: GCF_015601345.1. Lineage (NCBI taxonomy): Bacteria > Pseudomonadati > Pseudomonadota > Gammaproteobacteria > Enterobacterales > Enterobacteriaceae > Klebsiella > Klebsiella sp. BDA134-6. Next base: position 250,943 of record NZ_CP064784.1, on the reverse strand, counting down.
ATTTCAAAAAAAATTTCGTTCGCTCAACTTTCCATCACCAGGGTGATTTAACGCGCTATTTGCTGGTCATTTGCGCAATTTCCCGCGCAAACCTGCCCACCTGCTGCCAGTCGGTATACACCACTTCTTTACTGACATCCGTTTCGCCGCCGGTCATCTTCATAATTAGGCGAATCATAAACCGATCGTACCAACGATAGCGTGGATAACGAAGCGCTCCGGCAAATACCGCGCACTGCTGAGGCTGCCAGGGCGAGTTGAGCAGAAACTTTCGCGTGTAGCTGTTGGTCTGCGGCGTTCGTTTTTCTGGCTTACGCGCGACGAGGTTAACCGAGAAAAATGCTCCCGGCAGCGCCTGCAGCGACTGAAGATGCGTTTTGACAAACCGCTCCAGCGCGGGATGAAAGTGACCATAGCGGATTGATGCGCCAATCACGACACGATCGTATAAAGGCCACTCCACCTCATTGGTACGGTTGAGGTCAATCGTATCCGCATCAATCCCCTGCTCTTTTAATTCAGATGCCAGATAGGAGGCGATTTCACGCGTCTGTCCGTCGCGGGTAGAAAATAGAATCAAAGTTTTCACAGGCACTCCTGTTATTCGCGCCAGAAAGTCGGAGTAAATAGCACCAGCAAGGTGAACACTTCCAGACGACCAAACAGCATATTAGCAATCAAGATCCATTTTGCGACAGGGTTCATCGTCGCAAAGTTATCCGCCACCACGCCCAGCCCCGGGCCAAGGTTATTCAGCGTCGCGACGACCGAAGCAAAGGCTGAGAAATCATCCACGCCGGTGGCGATAATCGCCAGCATACTGATGATAAACACCAGCGCATAGGCGGAGAAAAATCCCCAAACGGCTTCAAGGATACGTTCCGGCAACGCACGGTTCCCCAGTTTAATACTGTATACCGCGTTAGGGTGTACCAGCCGTTTAAGCTCACGGTTACCCTGCTTGAAAAGTAGAAGAATACGGATAACCTTCAAACCACCGCCCGTCGACCCGGCGCAGCCGCCGATAAAAGCCGAGCAGAGTAGAAGGACCGGCAAGAATAGCGGCCAGCGCGCGATACTGTCGGTAGTGAATCCTGCCGTTGTCGCCATCGAAACAACCTGGAAGAACGCCTGGTTCACCGTCATGAGTGCAGAACTGTAGACGTCATGCAGCCACAGCACCAGAGTACATACCACCACCAGCGTGAGCTGCACGCCGATAAACATGCGGAATTCGGGATCGCGCCAGTACACTTTCAGGCTGCGCCCGCTAAGTAATGAAAAGTGCAGGCCGTAGTTACAGCCAGATATCAGCAAGAAAATCGCAATAATGGAGTTAATCGTTGGGCTATTAAAGTAGCCCACGCTAGCGTCATGGGTAGAGAACCCGCCAATCGCAATCGTCGAGAAGCTATGCCCAATGGCGTCGAACGCCGGCATACCGGCAAACCACAGCGCCAGCGCGCAGGCCACCGTCAGTAAGACATAGATAAGCCATAGCGTTTTCGCCGTCTCAGCAATGCGCGGCCGCATCTTGTTATCTTTCAGCGGCCCGGGCATTTCCGCCCGATACAGCTGCATCCCCCCGACGCCCAGTATCGGCAGTATCGCTACCGCCAGCACGATGATCCCCATCCCACCAAACCATTGCAGCATCTGACGATAGAAAAGAATGGCGTGGGGTAACGAATCTAGCCCAACCAGCGTGGTTGCCCCGGTCGTTGTCAAACCTGAGAAAGATTCAAAGAAGGCATCCGTAATGCTCAGGTTGGGCTGTTCAGAGAAGATAAAGGGCAGCGAGCCGACGCTTCCGAGTACCGTCCAGAACAGCACGACGATAAGAAATCCTTCGCGGGATTTCAGTTCGCCCTTCTCACGACGGTTAGGCCACCACAGCAGCGAGCCGATCGCCAGAGCGACAAAAAAGGTCTGGGTAAACGCTCGCCCCGCACCATCGCGATATATCAGAGCTATTAATCCCGGGAGGATCATTGTCCCCGAAAACAAAATGACCAGCAGTCCAACGATTCGGGTTATCGCGCGAAAATGCATCTCTGGCGCTTCCTTTGATATGCAAAAAAATCAGGTGGGGATTATTCGTCAATCTTCAGTAATTGCAACGAACCGCGACTAAAATCAGCCAGTTTTGCTGAAAATAGCGCCACTTCAGCCTGAGGAAGCGCCACGCGCAGCTGAACAGACGCTTGATATTCGCTTTCGACAATTTTCCCTGAGAATTGAGCCAACAGCGTTTCAATCCCGGCCAACTGCCCGTATTCACACTGCAAAGTATATGCGGTCAACGGCGTCTTGCGCTGTGTTGCGAGCTGCGCAAGCGCCTGATGCACGCCGCCGCCGTACGCTTTGACCAGACCGCCGGTGCCGAGCAGAATACCACCGTAGTAGCGCACGACGACAGCGGTTATCTCGCCGACGCCGCTGCCCATAAGCTGCGCCAGCATCGGCTTACCCGCCGTCCCCGCCGGTTCGCCATCATCGGAAAATCCCAGCTGCTGCGAGTCATTTGGCGGCCCGGCGACCCACGCCACGCAGTGGTGACGGGCATCCGGATGTTCAGCCCTGACTGACTCGACAAACGCTTTTGCCGCCGCTACGCCGTCGGTATGCGCCAATAGCGTGATAAAGCGGCTCCTTTTGATCTCTTCCACAAAAGTGACCGGCGCGGCCGGTATCAACCAGCTTTCCATTACGCCAGTTTCAGATCGCGCGTCATGTTTTCAATACTGTTTTCGTGGATCACGACGTTGTCTTCGATACGAATACCGCCAAACGGTTTCAGCGCTTCAATTTTCTGCCAGTTGAAGTGTTTGCTGAACTGTCCCTCGCGCCACGGCGCCAGCAGCGATTCGATAAAGTAGATGCCCGGTTCAATCGTCAATACCATGCGCGGCTGCAGCACGCGCGTGCAGCGCAGGTAAGGATATTTTGCCGGCGCGGCCAGATGGGTACCGGTATCATCCTGCATAAAGCCGGCGACATCATGAACCTGCAGACCCAGAGGATGGCCAATACCGTGCGGCATAAACGGTCCGGTCAGGTCGTTTTCCACCATAGCTTCTTCACTCATCTCTTTGACGATCTGATGTTTACGCAGCAGTTTGGCAATACGCTGATGGAACTGGACATGATAATCCACATAGCTCACGCCCGCCTTCATGGTGCTAATCAGCGCCAGCTGTTCGTCATTAACATCTTTAATCAGTTGAGCATAGTCACTATCACCATGCGCCGCCCAGGTACGCGTCAGGTCCGCCGCATAGCCGTTATATTCCGCACCCGCATCCAGCAGGAAGCTGCGCAATTCCGCCGGTGCGCGATGATCCAGCTTCGTGTAATGCAGCACGGAGGCATGTTCGTTCAGCGCCACAATGTTGCTGTACGGTACATCGGTGTCGCGATGGCCGGTCGCGGTCAGATAGGCCTGATTGATATCAAACTCGCTCATCCCGGAGAGGAACGCTTCATGAGCGGCCTGATGACCGTTAACCGCCGACTTCTGCGCTTCGCGCATGCAGGCCAGCTCATAGTCAGTTTTATAAGAGCGGTAGTAGTGCAGATAATCAATCACCCCTTTCGGGTTGATTTTATCCGCCGCGAGTTCTAACCCCAGTGCGCGTTCCGGTACCGGCCCGATATACGCGATATTGCCGCGCGCGGCAGGCAGCTGGCTGCCGATACCGTCCGCTTTCGGCAGGGCAATCACATCCACCTCTTCGGTCCAGAACGAAGTCGGTAGCGGTTCCACGTTATGCCAGTAGTCGACCGGCAGGTAGAACCACAGTTTCGGTTTGTTGACGCCGTCCACCAGCAGCCAGCAGTTAGGGACCTGGGTAACCGGCACCCAGGCTTTGAACTGGGGATTGACCTTGAACGGATACGGATGATCGTCAAGGAAGACGTTGAACAGTTCACCGGAGTGAATCAGCAGGGCATCCAGCTTAAAGCGGGCCAGTACGTCACGGGTGCGTTCTTGTAGGGTAACAATATGATTTTTATAGAGACCGGCAAGGGATTCCATCTTTTATCCTTTGATTTTATGAGATCGTGATGCTTCGCATCTTAGCACAATGACCTCAAACGAGGTGATCTCTACCGGGTGTGATCCGACCAGCATTTATTTAAAGTCTTATTTGCAATTTCTTAACATAAAATCCACACTCCGTCTCATCTGGTACGACCAGATCATATTGCTGGATTCAGGAGACTGACATGCTCTACAAAGGCGACACCCTGTACCTCGACTGGCGGGAAGACGGCATTGCCGAACTGGTATTCGATGCCCCCGGCTCGGTCAACAAGCTCGATACCGCAACCGTAGCCAGCCTCGGTGAAGCGCTGGACGTACTGGAAAAACAAAAAGATCTTAAAGGGCTGCTGCTACGCTCCGAGAAAGCCTCTTTTATCGTCGGCGCGGATATCACCGAATTTCTTTCTCTGTTCCTGGTTCCCGAAGAACAGCTCAGTCAGTGGCTACATTTCGCTAATAGCGTATTTAACCGCCTGGAAGATTTGCCGGTTCCGACCATTTCCGCCGTCAACGGCTATGCGCTGGGCGGCGGCTGCGAATGCGTCCTGGCGACCGATTACCGTCTGGCGACGCCGGACCTGCGTATTGGCCTGCCGGAAACGAAGCTGGGCATCATGCCGGGCTTTGGCGGCTCGGTGCGGATGCCGCGTATGCTTGGCGCGGACAGCGCGCTGGAAATCATTGCCGCGGGTAAAGACGTTGGTGCCGAACAGGCCTTAAAAATCGGCCTCGTCGACGGCGTGGTTAAACATGAAATACTGATTGAGGGCGCGATAGCCATTCTGCGTCAGGCCATTAACGGCGACCTGGACTGGAAAGCGAAGCGCCAGCCGAAGCTGGAGCCTCTTCACCTGAGTAAAATTGAAGCTGCAATGAGTTTTACCATCGCCAAAGGCATGGTGGCGCAAACCGCCGGGAAACACTACCCGGCCCCGATTACCGCCGTTAAAACCATTGAAGCCGCCGCCCGCTTTGGCCGCGAAGAAGCGCTGGTTCTGGAAAACAAAAGTTTCGTCCCGCTGGCGCATACCAACGAGGCGCGTGCACTGGTCGGTATCTTCCTCAACGATCAGTACGTCAAAGCGAAAGCGAAGAAGCTGACTAAAGATATCGACACGCCAAAACACGCGGCCGTGCTGGGCGCGGGAATTATGGGCGGCGGTATTGCATACCAGTCGGCCTGGAAAGGCGTGCCGGTGGTCATGAAGGATATCAACGACAAATCGCTGACGCTTGGCATGACCGAAGCGGCCAAGCTGCTCAATAAACAGCTTGAGCGCGGCAAAATCGATGGGCTCAGGATGGCCGGCGTTATTTCCACTATACAGCCAACCCTGGATTACGCCGGCTTTGAACGCGTTGACGTTGTGGTCGAAGCCGTCGTTGAGAACCCAAAAGTGAAAAAAGCGGTGCTGGCGGAAACCGAAGAGAAGGTACGCCCGGATACCGTGCTAGCCTCGAACACCTCGACCATTCCTATCAGCGAGCTGGCCAGCGTTCTGCAGCGCCCGGAAAACTTCTGCGGCATGCACTTCTTTAACCCGGTGCATCGCATGCCGCTGGTTGAAGTGATCCGCGGCGATAAAACCTCGGATAAGACCATTGCCAAAGTCGTCGCCTGGGCCAGCAAAATGGGCAAAACGCCAATTGTGGTCAACGACTGCCCCGGCTTCTTCGTCAACCGCGTACTGTTCCCCTACTTCGCCGGTTTCAGCCAGCTACTGCGCGATGGCGCGGACTTCCGCAAGGTCGACAAAGTAATGGAAAAACAGTTTGGCTGGCCGATGGGGCCCGCCTATCTGCTGGACGTCGTGGGCATTGATACCGCGCATCACGCGCAGGCGGTCATGGCGGCGGGCTTCCCGCAGCGAATGCAGAAAGAGTATCGCGATGCGATCGATGCTCTATTCGACGCTAACCGTTTCGGCCAGAAAAACGGCCTTGGCTTCTGGCGCTACAAAGAAGACAGCAAAGGTAAGCCGAAGAAGGAAGAGGATGCTGCCGTCGATAGCCTGCTGGCGGAAGTCAGCCAGCCGAAGCGCGATTTCAGCGATGAAGAGATTATCGCCCGTATGATGATCCCTATGGTCAACGAAGTGGTGCGCTGTATCGAAGAGGGCATTATTGCCAGCCCGGCGGAAGCCGATATGGCGCTGGTTTATGGCCTGGGCTTCCCTCCGTTCCACGGCGGCGCGTTCCGCTGGCTCGATACGCTCGGTAGCGCAAAATATCTCGATATGGCGCAGCAGTACCAGCACCTCGGCCCGCTATACGACGTGCCGGAAGGATTGCGCAGCAAAGCGCGTCATAACGAACCGTACTATCCCCCGGTTGAGCCTGCCCGTGCGCCAGGCGACCTGAAAACGGCTTAAGGAGTCACAATGGAACAGGTTGTCATTGTCGATGCAGTTCGTACCCCGATGGGCCGTTCGAAGGGCGGCGCCTTTCGCCACGTACGTGCGGAAGATCTCTCCGCGCACTTGATGCGTAGCCTGCTTTCGCGTAATCCGTCTCTTGAGGCAAGCGCGATCGACGATATTTACTGGGGCTGCGTCCAGCAGACCCTGGAACAGGGCTTCAACATTGCCCGCAACGCGGCACTGCTGGCGGAGATCCCACATTCAGTACCCGCCACCACGGTCAATCGGCTGTGTGGTTCTTCTATGCAGGCACTTCACGACGCAGCGCGTATGATCATGACCGGCGATGCCAGCGTCTGCCTGATTGGCGGCGTAGAGCATATGGGCCACGTCCCGATGAGCCACGGCGTGGATTTCCATCCCGGGCTGAGCCGTAACGTCGCCAAAGCCGCCGGAATGATGGGTCTGACGGCAGAAATGCTGGCGCGCTTGCACGGCATCAGCCGGGAAATGCAGGACCAGTTCGCCGCCCGGTCCCACGCTCGCGCCTGGGCCGCGACGCAGTCCGGCGCATTCAAGACGGAGATTATCCCGACCGGCGGTCACGACGCCGACGGCGTACTGAAGTCTTACCGCTACGATGAAGTTATTCGCCCTGAGACAACGGTAGAAGCACTGGCCGCGCTGAGACCCGCGTTCGATCCGGTCACCGGCACCGTGACGGCCGGAACCTCTTCCGCTCTCTCCGATGGCGCCGCAGCGATGTTATTAATGAGCGAAAGCCGCGCCCGCGAACTGGGCCTGAGGCCTCGCGCTCGCGTGCGCTCGATGGCTGTCGTCGGCTGCGACCCGTCCATCATGGGCTATGGCCCGGTTCCCGCGTCAAAACTGGCGCTGAAAAAGGCCGGGCTCAGCACCAGCGATATCGATGTGTTCGAGATGAACGAAGCTTTTGCCGCCCAGATCCTTCCGTGCATTAAAGATCTGGGGCTAATGGAACAGATAGACGAGAAGATCAACCTCAACGGCGGCGCGATCGCCCTGGGCCATCCGCTCGGCTGTTCCGGCGCACGCATTAGCACCACCTTGATCAACCAGATGGAGCGTAAAGACGCGCAGTTCGGCCTGGCGACGATGTGTATTGGCTTAGGTCAGGGTATCGCGACGGTATTCGAGCGAGTTTAATCGAAGAGTTAATCCCTAAAGAGTTTAGTTGCCGTTCTTCCCGCCTGTCAGGGGCGGGTTTTTTATTTCTACCGATCGGTTATTATCGCCATGTACCTAATGATTATTAAGGATAATGAAGAGTGATGAAAACACTCCCAATCATTTTTCTGCTATCGACGTTCTCTGCCGCAGCGCTCGCCAGCGAACAGGATAGCGCTCAGGCATGTCTCTCCTGGGGAATCAGTAAAATGGCGCAGGATCCTGGCAGCGATCGGCTAAAGCATCTGGTCATCACCGACATTAATACCGAACGTTATGATGAGAAGGTAGGCAGCCAGCATATCGCGACGCAGCTAACCGCCACGCTGAAAAAAGAAGGGAACCCGGTAGGGAAAATGCTCTGTTTGCTGGAAAACGATCGGCCGCTATACGTTTACTTCAGCGATGACCGGTAAAAATAGCACCCAGGCTAAAAGCCCGGATGCTTTCAGAGCAGCTATCAGATAAACGCAAAGGCATCGCCAAACAGGCGATCTTCACGCGCGCCGCGCTCGTTGCAGAACAGGTCACGGGCAATTTTTGCCATCTCGAAACGGCCGGCGATATAGATATCATGCTCGCCCAGCGTACCGTAATCCTGCAGGACCGCTGTAAGCACGGTTCCGGTGCGGCCACGCCACTCGGCTTCAGGCTGCTCAACAACGGGTTCAACGCGCAGGCCCGGATGCCGCAGGCTTAACGCTTCCAGCTCGGCCAGATCGTAGATATGCTTCGCTTCGCGTCCGCCCCAGTAGATGGCGATATCGCGGTTCGGATTGCGCGCCAGCGCGGTGAGCAGAATCGAACGCACGTAAGAGAAGCCCGTCCCCCCGGCGATCAAAATCAGCGGGCGTTCTTCATCATCGCGCAGCCAGGCTTCGCCATGCGGCATATCGACCTCAATTTCACGCTCTTTCAGGATACGATCCATCACCGCCATCGCATACAGGTTAAGTTCAGATGCACCGATATGCAGCTCGATAAACTCCTGTTCCGACGGCGTAGAAGCCATGGAGAATGGGCGCTTATCGCGTTCGTCCATCACGACCATCAGATACTGACCAGCCCGGAAGGCAAACGCCGCTTCCGGCACTAATCGAACGCGATACACAGTATCGGTAATCGCCTCCACCGAGGTCACTTTACAGCTTAAGGTTGTCATGCGTCCCCTCTGTCGGGTCTATTGTGCAAAACAGCGGCGTAGCCCCGCTTACTGTTATTTGAAGATAGCCAGTTCGTCCCAGATGGCGTCGACGCGCGCCGTCACTTCAGGATCTTTCTTGATAGGACGACCCCACTCGCGCTGGGTCTCTCCAGGCCATTTGTTTGTGGCATCCAGCCCCATTTTTGAACCCAAACCGGAAACCGGTGAGGCAAAATCCAGATAATCAATTGGCGTATTTTCTACCAGTACCGTATCACGCGCCGGGTCCATACGGGTAGTAATCGCCCAAATCACATCATTCCAGTCGCGCGCGTTGACATCGTCATCGCAGACGATAACAAACTTGGTATACATGAACTGACGGAGGAATGACCAGACGCCCATCATGACGCGTTTCGCGTGACCGGCGTACTGCTTCTTCATCGTGACCACCGCCAGGCGATAAGAACAGCCTTCAGGCGGTAAATAGAAATCCACGATTTCAGGAAACTGCTTTTGCAGGATGGGGACGAACACTTCATTCAGCGCAACGCCCAGCACCGCGGGTTCGTCCGGCGGACGCCCGGTGTAGGTCGAATGGTAGATGGCGTCTTCACGCTGAGTAATATGGGTAACGGTAAAGACCGGGAAGTTATCCACTTCATTGTAGTAGCCCGTATGATCGCCATACGGGCCTTCCGGCGCCATCTCTCCGGCCTCAATATATCCTTCCAGCACGATCTCCGCGCTGGCGGGCACTTCCAGTTCGTTAGAGATGCACTTCACGACTTCGGTTTTCGTTCCGCGCAGCAGCCCGGCAAACGCATACTCGGAGAGGGTATCCGGAACCGGGGTCACCGCCCCGAGAATGGTCGCCGGATCGGCACCCAGCGCGACGGATACCGGGAAACGCTCGCCAGGATGCGCTGCGCACCACTCCTGGAAGTCCAGCGCGCCGCCGCGATGCGATAGCCAGCGCATAATCAGCTTGTTCTTACCAATCAGCTGCTGGCGATAAATGCCCAAATTTTGCCGCTCTTTATGCGGACCGCGGGTCACCGTCAGCCCCCAGGTGATCAGCGGCGCGGCATCTTCCGGCCAGCAGGTCATGATCGGGATGCGGGTCAAATCCACCTCATCGCCCTGGAGGATTTTTTGCTGGCACGGGGCCCCGCGCAGCCGCTTAGTCGGCATATTCAGCACCTGCTTGAACTGCGGCAGCTTATCAAACAGGTCGCGGAAGCCTTTTGGTGGCTCCGGCTCTTTCAGAAATGCCAGAAGCTTACCCACTTCCCGCAGCGAACTGACATCCTCCTGCCCCATCCCCAGCGCGACTCGCCGCGGCGTGCCGAAAAGATTACACAGCACCGGCATGGCGTAGCCTGTAGGATTTTCGAATAGCAGGGCCGGACCGCCGGCGCGCAACGTGCGGTCGGCAATTTCGGTGATTTCCAGGTGAGGATCGACCGGCAGGGAGATTCGTTTCAATTCCCCCTGCTGCTCCAGTAATGTCAGAAATTCGCGTAGATCGTGGTATTTCATGGAGTTGTTATTGACCTCTATACAGGCGGCTGATTATACGGCGTTCGCCGGAGCTATGCTGTATTTTTGTTAAATTAGCGTGAAAGACCGCTGAAATTTAGTTTTCACCCGCAATGATTTCGCGATCGTACCGGGCTTTTGTTATGCTTGCTGCTAGTAGCATTGGAAAGAGTCATTATGCAAGCCTGGTATTTACTTTATTGCAAACGTGGGCAACTTGAACGCGCCCAGGAACACCTTGAGCGGCAGGCCGTGAATTGCCTGATGCCAACGATCGAGCTGGAAAAAATCGTCCGCGGTAAACGCACGACGGTCAGCGAGCCACTGTTCCCAAATTATCTGTTTATCGAGTTCGATCCGGAAGTGATTCATACCACCACCATCAGCGCAACGCGCGGTGTGAACAGCTTTGTGCGTTTCGGCGCGCTGCCCGCCATCGTGCCGTCTGCCGTCATTCATCAGCTTTCCATCTACAAACCGGAAGGGATCACCGATCCGGAAACGCCGCACGAAGGCGATAGCGTGCTGATTACCGATGGCGCCTTTGAGGGTCTGCAGGCTATTTTTACCGAACCGGACGGTGAAGCCCGTTCAATGCTGCTGCTGAATTTACTTAACAAGCAGGTGCTACAGAGCGTTAAAAACACTGATTTTTATAAAATCTGACGGCGTCTAAAAGCGCACGCCAAAGAGTCTTCTGACGTTAGCATCGGTAATCTCTTCCAGCCACTGCGCCTCTTCCCCACGCCATCCCGCGATGCTGGTCAGAATATGCGGCAGGTAGGCGGGCTCATTACGGCGGGAAGAGGGTTTTGGCCGCATATCGCGGGGCAACAAATAGGGCGCATCAGACTCAACCAGCAGGCGATCTGCCGGAATATCGGCCAGCAAGGATCGCAGATCCAGCCCCCGACGCTCATCGCATACCCAGCCGGTGATACCAATAAATAAACCGTGCTCAAGGCATTCGCGCATCTCTTCACGGCTACCCGTAAAGCAATGCACAACGGCCCCCGGGAGCTTATCAAGCCAAGGAACCAGCAGGGCCAGAAAGCGCTCGTGCGCATCGCGACAGTGCAGAAATACCGGCATCGACAGCTCCGCTGCCAGCGCCAGCTGGGCGCTAAACGCCGCTTCTTGCTCCTGAGGCGCCGAAAAGTTGCGGTTGAAGTCGAGGCCGCATTCGCCAACCGCAACGACTTCCGGCTCGCGAGCCAGCGCATAGACCGCAGCCGCTACCGATTCCGTCCAGCAGCGACTATCGTGGGGATGAACGCCGGCCGTTGACCAGCATCCCGAATAACGGCGCGCCATCTGTTGCGCCTGCGCGCTTTCATGTAGGTTGGTTCCCGTCAACAGCATCCCGGTGACACCCGCCTCCCGAGCCCGGGAAACCACCTCATCGCGATCGCGGGAAAACTGCGAACTGGTCAGGTTTACGCCGATATCAAACATCATCGCTCCCATATGGCAACCGCCCTGGCGGGCGGTTGAGCGTTATTCTTCTTTACCCTGCGCCTCTTCGGCAGCGGCATCCTCGTCACGCGTAAGGCGTTTACCGGTGTAGAACCGCGCGAAGAAGACCCCAACCTCAAACAGACAGTACATCGGAATCGCCAGCAGAGTTTGCGAAAACACGTCCGGCGGAGTCAGCAGCATCCCCACAACGAATGCGCCAACCAGGACATAGGGACGTTTCTTACGCAGGTCTTCCGGCGTGGTGACGCCCATCCAGCACAGCAGCACGATGGCCACCGGAACCTCGAACGAGACGCCAAACGCGATAAACAGCGCCATCACAAAGTCGAGATAGCTGCGAATATCGGTAGAGACCTGTACGCCTTCAGGCGCCGCGTGGGTCAGAAAACCAAACGCCAGCGGGAAAACGACGAAGTAGGCGAAAGCCATACCGATATAGAACAGCAGCGTACTGGAGACCAGCAGCGGCATAACCAACCGACGCTCATGCTTATACAGCGCTGGCGCCACAAAGGCCCAGACCTGATACAGAATGACCGGTACCGATAAAATTATCGATACCATAAAGGTCAGCTTGATCGGCGTGAAGAAAGGCGAGGCCACATCCGTCGCGATCATGGTCGCGCCAACCGGCATCTGCCGAATAAGCGGCGCGGAAACCAGCTGATAGATATCGTTGGCGAAATAGACTAACGCCAGGAAAATGACCAGAATCGCAAGAATGCTGTTGATCAAGCGCTTGCGCAGCTCGATCAGATGCGTAATTAGCGGTTGAGTATCGTCTACGCCCATTTTTACTGTTTATCACTCGGTACAGGGGAGGAGGAATCGGAAGCCGCCACGGCAGTTTTTACTTTCACTGCCGGGATTTCACTCTGCGAAGCGGGAAGCTCTTCAGCCACGGGGTCAGGCGCATGCTCCGGCGCACTGACCTGGTGTTCAGCCGTCGCCGGCGTCACGTCCTTGCGCTGCTCTTCACTCCCTTTAACGACTGGGTTGTGAATGGTGTTGGCTTCGTCGCTGGCTTTTTCAGGATCGTGGGCGGAGTAGGATCGCTTCATAGATTCAGCCGCTTCACGCAGCTCATCCATTGAAGCTTTTAGCTCGGGCGTCAGGTTGTCCAGGCTGGCCTTTTCCACCTTTTTAAGGCTTTCCTGAAACTCCTGCAGTTTTAATTCCTGCGTTATTTCATTTTGTACGGTAGCCGCAAGCGACCGCAGCGTGCGGATCCAGCTAACCACCGTCTTTACCGCTACCGGCAGTCGCTGCGGCCCCAAAACGATGAGGCCAATCACGAATACCAGCAGCAGCTCACTAAAACCGATATCGAACACGAATTACACCTGCTCTTTGTCGTGGCGTTTAGTCTCGTCTTTCTTTACATCATCCGGTTTATCAGCAAGGGTTTTCGCCGCAAAATCGGCATCGGGTGCGGATTTTTCCGGTTTATCTTCGTCGCTCATGGCCTTTTTAAAGCCTTTGATCGACGCCCCTAGATCTGAACCGAGCGAGCTCAGCTTTTTTGTCCCAAAAAGCAGAACCACGATGACGACAACAATGAGTAACTGCCAAATACTGATACCACCCATACACATTCCCCTATGACAGATGATGAATTATTAGGACGCATTATACACATTATGCGCAGTGATAAAGGCGGCCGCCGTCAGTTCGTCTTTCGCCAACCGATAAGCCAGGTCACGACGCCAGCGGCCATCAGCCAGCCGGGCATCATGCCCCACTCGGGACGATGAATGAATAGCAGCGTACCACTCAGTAATAAAACCGCGCCTATACCAAACAGATAGCGGGATTGACCCTGGCGCACGTGCCGCACCTGGATGTCGCGCACGATGGTATCGACGCTATTCTGCAGCTGCTTGCTTTGCTGCAGGCTCTGGTACACCAGTTCCGGTATTTCCGGCATTCTTTCGATCCAGAACGGCGCTTTTTCTTTAAACGCTCGCACCAGAGCTGGAATGCCCACCTGATCTTTGATCCACGACTCAAGGAACGGTTTCGCCGTTTTCCACAAGTCTAACTGAGGATAGAGCTGGCGACCTACACCTTCTACGTAAAGTAATGTCTTCTGCAGCAGAACCAGCTGCGGCTGCACTTCCATATTGAAACGTCGCGCCGTATTAAACAGGTTCAACAACACGTGGCCAAACGAGATTTCCGCCAGCGGTTTTTCAAAAATTGGCTCGCAGACGGTACGAATAGCAAACTCGAACTCTTCAACGTTGGTATCCGCGGGAACCCAGCCGGAATCAACGTGCAGCTCCGCAACTTTGCGGTAATCCCGATTAAAGAAGGCAATGAAGTTCTCCGCCAGATAGCGCTTATCTTCTTTGTTCAGCGAACCGACGATACCGCAGTCAATACCAATATACTGCGGATCTTCCGGATGATTACGGCTGACAAAAATATTGCCCGGATGCATGTCAGCATGGAAGAAGCTGTCGCGGAAAACCTGGGTAAAGAAGACCTGCACGCCACGCTCGGCCAGCAGCTTCATGTTAGTCCCCTGCGCTTCCAACGCGGCGACGTCGGACACCGGGATCCCGTAAATCCGCTCCATCACCATCATGCCTTCGCTGCAGTAGTCCGAATAAACTTCCGGGACATAAAGCATTGGGCTCTCGTCGAAGTTGCGGCGAAGCTGGATAGCGTTCGCCGATTCACGCAGCAGGTTGAGCTCATCCAACAGCGTTTTTTCGTATTCGCGAACCACTTCCTGCGGGCGAAGGCGACGGCCGTCCGGTAACAGACGCGGCACCCAGCGGGCAAGACGGTAGATGAGCTTCATATCCGCTTTAATAACCGGAACGATATCCGGGCGGATCACCTTAATGACCACCTCTTTGCCGTTCTCTTTCAGACGCGCGGTATGCACCTGGGCAATAGAAGCGGAAGCGAGCGGTTCAATCGAGAAATCATCAAACCAGGCTTCTACCGGCAGGCCGCCCATGGCTTGCTCAATCTGCTTTTTGGCCTGCAGACCGTCAAAAGGCGCGACGCGATCCTGCAGCATGGCCAACTGATCGGCAATGTGCGGCGGAAACAGGTCGCGACGGGTCGAGAGCATCTGGCCAAACTTGATCCACACTGGCCCCAGTTCCTGTAATGCGAGACGCAGTCGCTCGCCAAGAGGACGATCTTTGTGGCGATTGGGCATCCAGAAGAGCATCCGCCTCCAGATTCGCAGCGGCAGCGTGATACGCATTTTGGGAATGAGCTCATCCAGCCCGTAGCTCAAAAAGGTGTGGACGATAAAATACAGGCGCCGTATTTCTCCTGGCGTCATTTGCCCTCCAGCGTTTCCAGCCGTTTTTCCAGCGCGGCCAGGGTTCGTTCCACCGCAGCGGTTTCCTCTGCAAACCAAGCCAGCTCCAGCGGCCCAGGCGCCAGACGCCACTCTTCGGTAATCACTTCCGCGACATAGCGCTGCTGGCGCTGAGCGCCATGCAGAAGAAAACGAGCGCCGCCGCGTAATACTTTACTGAAGCCTTCCGCAACAACATCACCGGTATACGGGGCGAGCAGTTCAGCCGGATCGAACTCCGCCAGATCGCAAAGCATGACGGTATTTTGCACCACCTGCAGATCGCCCTCTACTTCGAGATCGCCGCTACGAATCAGCGCGGTAAGCTGCTGACGATTGCGCAGCTGCGGAAGCACGCTCAGGCGGGTACGCACGGTGCAGTCAGCCTCGCCTTCCCATGCGCCCAGCACGTCTACCTGACGCTCGCTAAAAACCAGCACCACGGGTGCGGAAAGCTCTTGCAGCTCGACGCGCAGCACTTTCCCCAGCAGACGCTGGCGGGCGGGTTTCAGCGCCCGATCGCGCCAGAGGAAAGCATTGAGGACCGTCTCAAGACCGGCGGTAACCAGTGGTTTGAAAGGCATATCGTCCCTCCTGTCAGAACTTATAACCGCGGTGTAGCGCAACGATACCTGCCGTGAGGTTGTAGTAGTCGACGCTTTCAAACCCTGCGTCCTGCATCATGCCTTTCAGCGTCTCCTGATCGGGGTGCATTCGAATAGATTCAGCAAGATAACGATAGCTTTCGGCATCTTTAGCAACCAGCTCACCCACGCGCGGCAGAATATGGAAGGAATAAGCGTCGTAGGCTTTGCTGAACGGCTCAATAATCGGTTTCGAGAATTCCAGCACCAGCAGACGACCGCCCGGTTTTAGCACGCGATACATGGAGCGCAGCGCTTTTTCTTTATCGGTCACATTTCGCAGGCCGAAGGAAATCGTAATACAATCAAAGGTATTGTCCGCAAAAGGCAGCGCTTCAGCGTTTGCCTGGACGTATTCCACGTTGCCGACGATGCCGATGTTGCGCAGCTTCTCACGGCCCATTTTCAGCATTGAGTCGTTGATATCCGCTAGCATCACGCGGCCGGTTTCTCCCACCAGACGAGAGAATTTCGCCGTCAGATCGCCGGTACCACCCGCCAGATCCAATACGGTTTGCCCGCGGCGGACGCCGCTGCAGTCGATGGTGAAACGCTTCCACAAACGATGAATACCGAACGACATCAGGTCGTTCATGACGTCATATTTTGCGGCCACAGAATGAAATACATGCGCCACCATGTCAGCTTTCTGCTCTTTGGCGACAGTCTGAAAGCCAAAATGCGTCGTTTCTTGTGAATCCTCAACCATCTCAATGCCTGCTTACTTATCAAGAAAATGTTCGTTGAGTGTAACAGGTTTAGCGCACTTCCCATACGCTTCAACGCGGCTGAGGGCGGTTATCATATGCGGCGGCAGCGGCCGTATCGGAAGAAAAATTGTTATCTTCCTGAACGTTACCGTCATCTGTAAGGAAGTATTCCTCATCCTGTGTGATAGCCTGTTCGACTAAGTCAGGATTAATCCCACGTTTAACCTCCACGCCCAGCTCGCGAAATGATTCCGCCTGCACCAGCAGGTTGCCTCGCCCGGAAGCGAGCTTTTTCATCGCCTGGCGGTAGTTATCCTGGGCTTTATCCAGGCTCTGGCCGATAGCGGACATATCGTCAACAAATAGGCGCATTTTGTCGTACAGCCGCCCCGCTCTTTCGGCAATTTTCTGCGCGTTACGGCTCTGATGCTCATAGCGCCAGAGATTGGCGATAGTCCGCAGCGCCACCAGCAGCGTGGTCGGGCTCACCAGCATAATGTTGTTTTTCAGCGCTTCGCTAATGAGTTCCGGCTGGCGATCGATCGCCAGCAGGAAGGCTGGCTCCACCGGGATAAACATCAGAACGTAGTCGAGCGAGCGCAACCCCGGCAGTTGCTGGTAGTCTTTACGCCCCAGCAGGCGCATATGGTTGCGTACGGAAGCGATATGCTCCTGCAGCGCCGCTTCACGGGTGTAATCATCTTCGGCATTGAAATAGCGTTCGTAGGCCACCAGGGTCATCTTGGCATCGATAACCACGTCTTTCCCCTGCGGCAAACGGACAATCACATCGGGCTGCATCCGCGAGCGGTTGTCCGTTTCGATGCTCACCTGGGTCTGATATTCATGACCCTCCCGCAGCCCGGACGCTTCCAGCACGCGGGTCAATACCACCTCGCCCCAGTTGCCCTGGGTTTTGTTATCGCCCTTAAGCGCGCGAGTCAGGTTCAGCGCCTCTTGGGCCATTTGCGCATTAAGCTGCTGGAGATTACGGATTTCATGAGCCAGGGTGTGGCGCTCCCGCGCTTCCTGGCCAAAGCTATCCTGCACCTGACGGCGAAAACCATCCAGCTGCTCGCGAAGCGGCGTCAGCAGGCCGTGCAGGCTCTGGCGATTCTGCTCATCCACCCGTCGGTTGCTGTGCTCAAAGATGCGGTTCGCCAGATTCTCAAACTGCTCGCTAAGCCGCTGCTCGCTGTTGACCATCTGGCGGATTTTATCTTCGGCATGCAGCTGAGTGGATTCAAGGCGGGTTGTCACTTCACGGAGATCGGCCTCCAGCGAGGCGTTGATATCGCGCAGGCTGCGCAGCTCGTTATTGAGCAGCTCGCACTCTTCTCGCCAGTGGGACTCCTGCACCAGCTGCTGGCGGGCCGCGCTCAGTTCAATATCCAGCTCGCGCCGCTCTTCAATAAGATCGGCGCGAATTTGATCGGCGTGCGCTTTCGTCGCCAGCCAGCCAACAATCAGGCCCACGGCTAGCGCCGCAACGGCACTCATAATAATCGAAATATCCACAACGCCCCCTGCGGCAACCACTTACGGCACAAAATAGAATTGTGCTGTACAAACGTCCAGTTGGAAAGGGTTTTCCTGCGAGGCGCTACGCAAAAAAGAAGAGCCGGAGAGTCCGGCCCTTTTCGGAAAGGAGAAGAACTACAGCAGGCGACGCGCCGCTTCCACGACAATTTTCACCGCATGGCTTTCGGTTTGCTTCATGGTTTCCGCGTTCGGAATTTCCTGCTGGGTACGGTTGACGATAACCCCGGCAACCATCCCGGCGCGCAGGCCCTGGCTGGCGCACATCGTCAGCAGCGTGGCGGATTCCATTTCATAGTTCATCACGCCCATCGACTGCCACTCTTCCATCGAGCCTTTAAAGCGGCTCACAACGCGGCCGGAGAAGGTGTCGTAACGTTCCTGTCCCGGATAGAAGGTGTCGGAGGAGGCAGTCACGCCGATATGGGTGGTCGCGCCGATAGATTTCGCCGCTTCAACCAGCGCGGTAGTGCATTCAAAATCAGCCACCGCCGGGAACTCCATGGGCGCAAAGTGCAGACTTGCACCGTCCAGGCGCACAGAAGCGGTAGTCACCAGAACATCGCCTACGTTGATGTGCGGCTGGATGGCGCCGGTGGTGCCAATGCGCAGGAAGGTACGGATGCCGAGCTGGGCCAGTTCTTCCACGGCGATAGAGGTCGATGGGCCGCCGATACCGGTGGAGCAGACAATCACTGCTTTACCGTCCAGCTCCGCGCGCCAGGTGGTGAATTCACGGTGAGATGCCAGCTTAACCGGCTTATCCATCAGCGCGGCGATCTTTTCCACACGCTCTGGATCGCCAGGGACGATAGCCAGCGTAGCCCCTTGTAAATCGTTTTTGGTGAGGCCGAGATGAAAAACATCAGACTTGGACATAAAAAACTCCTCTGTGGGTCGAATTATCAGCAGAAGCAAAACGGTACTTTACAGAAGCTGTCGGCTCAATTTTGTGACAACAATCACCATGAATGAAATTCATTGCAATAACTTTCCATAAAATAGTGATATACATCACATTAACAAGCAAAATCGCGGAAGCCTGAACAAAAGATAGCCTGTTTCGGGCACTGTGTTTGGTTAACGTCCTGTCCAGAGCAGCTATAGTTATTGCTGCGCTAATAAATTAAGGGTACGGAGAATACCATGACGACAATTAAGCAAACCGGCTTTGCACCTGCAGCCACGCCGCACGCCTCAACTGCCGTTCACACATCAGATGAGAACATCGTCTGCGGAGAGACATCAATCCCTTCGCAGGGGGATAACATGCCGGCATTCCACGCCCGCCCGGGGAACGTCGACGGCCCGCTGCCGGTCGTTATTGTGGTTCAGGAAATTTTCGGCGTGCATGAACATATCCGCGATATTTGCCGCCGTCTGGCGAAAGAGGGGTATCTGGCTATCGCACCAGAGCTGTACTTCCGCCAGGGCGACCCTAATGATTACAGCGACATCCCTTCTCTGTTCCAGGGGCTGGTTAAAAAAGTGCCGGACTCTCAAGTGCTGGCCGACCTCGATCACGTGGCCAGTTGGGCCTCCCGCCACGGCGGCGATGCCCATCGCCTGCTGATTACCGGCTTCTGCTGGGGCGGGCGCATTACCTGGCTGTACGCTGCGCATAACCCGCAGCTAAAAGCCGCCGTCGCCTGGTACGGCAAACTGGTCGGAGAGAAAACGTTGAATTCGCCGAAGCATCCGGTCGATATTGCCGTCGATCTCAACGCGCCGGTTTTAGGGCTCTATGGCGCGAAAGATGACAGCATTCCGCAGGATACGGTGGAAACCATGCGCCAGGCGCTGCGGGCGGCCAACGCCACGGCGGAGATCGTGGTTTACCCGCACGCTGACCACGCCTTTAATGCCGACTATCGCGCCAGCTATCATGAAGAGTCGGCGAAGGACGGCTGGCAACGGATGCTGGCCTGGTTTGCCCAGCATGGCAGTAAGCGCGGTTAAAGTTCAGCTATTGCCGATATGGCGCTTCACCATCCCGGCAATAGTACCGTCCGCTATCCATGAAGAAAGGCAGCGGCAAATAAATTCATAATGCTGCGGCGCATTGCGCGGTACGCATATCGCCTGGCGTATCTGGCTAAAGCTGTCGGGCAGAACGCGCAACGCCGGGTTTTCCTGCGCGGCTTGCTCCAGAGGCTGGCGAATACCGGCCGCCATATCGCCTTCGCCGTGGATGAACGCCTGAATAGCCTCCTGAGAAGTGGCGTACTGGCGCATCGTCGCGTGTTTTAGCGTGCGAATCAGATACAGCTCGTAGGCCGCACCTTTGCCCACGTTTATCACCACACCTTCTCGGTCCATCTCCTGAACCGACCCTATTTCACTCTCTTTTTTAACCATCGCCGAGCTTTCGATGGTGACGTAGGGCGGCGTGAAGCGAAGCTTATCTTCCCGCGCCGGGTCGATAGCCAGAAAGGCGATATCCCATTGATCCTGCAGCGCAGCATCCACGACCTGCCCGGCCGTCGGCCAGGTCACAAACCGCGCTTCGCGCTGGCTCTCTGCCGCCAGCCTCTTTGCCAGCTCAACGGTTATCCCCCCCGGGGCACCTCCCGGCAACAGTGTCGTAAGAACCGGGTTACCCAGGTTAATGGCAAAACGCAAAAAGTCTTTTCGATCGTGGTGTTCACTCACTTTTCACCTCCGGACAGTCGCAACAGCCTCGTTTCAGAAAACGTTAAACGGTAGTCAAAGAGATCCGCCCTGAACAACCTCCAGCCATTGGGCGCTACCTTGCTGGTTCAGCATTCTCAATGCTGCGCGCCGCAGCATTTTTTATATTTACGCCCGCTGCCGCAGGGGCAAGGGTCGTTGCGGGAAGCCATCATCGGCGCCTGCTGCGCCTCTTGCGCCAGCCACTGCATTATCGCCGGAAGCGGATAACCGTTGTCCAGGAGCTGCCGCCAGACGTTCATATATGGCGTCACGTGTTTGAAAAAGTGCTGATAGCCCGCGCACAGATAGCTGTGGCCGGGACGGCCGCTCGGGGAAACGGCGAAACGATGCTTCGGGCAGCCGCCGTGGCAAACAAAACGAAACTCGCAGCGGCGGCAATCTGCCGTTAGCGTCTCTTGCTTCGCCTGGCCAAAGGCGATGGCCTGCGCGCTATTGTTCAGCTCCCGGATGCTCTGCTGATGAATATTGCCCAGCCTGTGCTCCGGGTAAACATAGTGATCGCAGTTATACAGATCGCCATTCGATTCCAGCGCAAAAGCGTGGCCGCAGGTGGCCGAATGTACGCACAGCACCGGCGGCTGGCCGGTCCACGCCGCCAGGGCGACGTCAAACATCTGCACATAGACGCGATCGACGTCGCGACGCACCCAGATATCGAAAATTTGGTTAAGAAACTCGCCGAAGTGCCAGGAGGGTACCGTCCAGGGCGCCAGCCGCGCCGCGCTCTCCCCCGGCAGTACCAGCTGTAGCGGAGCCGAGGCGTCGCTGCTCATCCGTTCGACCAGCGGGATAAACTGCATATAGCGCGAACCGGCCGCCAGCAGGAAATCGTACACTTCGCGGGCGTGATCAACGTTATGCTTGCCGACCACGGTCAGGGTGTTGAACTCAACGTTATGGGACTTCAATAGCGCCATCGCCGCAACAACCTTCTCGTGGGTTCCCTTTCCCGCGCGGTTGACGCGGTACTGGTTATGTAGATGCGCCGGACCGTCTATCGACAAGCCCACCAGAAAACCCTGCTCGGCAAAAAAACGCGCCCACTCATCGTCCACCAGTACGCCGTTAGTTTGCAGCGCATGTTCTATCTTCTTACCGTTGGCGTACTTGTCACACAGCTCAACGACCCGGCGAAAGAACGGCAGCCCCATCATCGTCGGCTCGCCGCCCTGCCAGGCAAAGGTCACCGCATCGCCGGACTGGGCGGCAATATGCTGGCGAATATAGTTTTCCAGCGTCTCATCTGACATGCGCCAGTTTTTATTCCGTTCCGGATAAAGCGCTTCTTTTTCCAGATAAAAGCAGTAGGTGCAATCGATGTTACACACCGAGCCGCTCGGCTTTGCCATCACGTGGCAGCCATGAATCATGCTAATTTCCCCTGCTTTGATGGCCCGGTAAATTCTGCCATTAACTGTTCTCTACAATGTACTGATAGCAGCTGGCGATATGGCGGGCGATGGTATATTCCACCAGCTCGCCGCGATCGTTAAATCCCTGGCGAGTCTTCACCAGCAGCGGCTCGCCTGCGGCAACCTGCAAAATATCGCAGTCCTGGGTCGTCGGCAGCTCGGCGGTAATGGTGTCTTTATAGCTATCGATATTCTCGCCGCGCTGTTCCAGCGCGCTGTACAATCCTTCTTTAAATGCGTCTAACGTCAGTTCGCCCAGACGCGGCGTCAGCCAGATATAGTTTACCTGCGCGGGAAGTTCGTTTTGTCGATAGATCGTACGGGTGAGACGCTGAATTTTCTGCTCCGCCGGGAGCACGAACGCCTGCGCCACTTCCGGCGGCGGTAAGAGCAGCTCAAGTGTCAGATTATGTCGCGAAATAGAGTGCTGCTGCTGGCCGTCAATCAGTCGAATGCGGGTTTTTACACCCTGTTTCTCGGAGGTGCTGATGACCATGGTGCCAATACCGGCCTGGCGTTTGACCAGCCCTTTTGCGGCAAGCTCGGCCAGCGCGCGCCGGGCCGTGATGCGGCTAACGCCGAACAGCTCTTCAAATTCGGCTTCGGTAGGCAGGACATCATTCTTCTTGTAGGTTCCGGACCTCAGCTTTTCCAGCAGGATGTCGTATAGCTGGGCGTACAAAGGCTTCGCCCCGCGAGAATAGTCCAGTTCTTCTTTCATTAACTTCGCACTCCTGTTCCCCGGCCGTGGCCGGGGGTACCCCTTAATCAAGTCGCATTTCTAACGCCATCTTATAGTACACGCTCTGATGCTGCTCCTCCGGAACCTCGTTCTGCACGAACGCCCACAAATTTTGCCGATCCCAGTTCGGCTGACAGGCGGCCCGCAGCTTTTCAGCCAGAGCGTTCTGTCCGCCCCCCTCCAGATGCTGCAGCAACGCATACAGCCCGTAGCGCACCTGCGGCGCAAAAGCGGACAGCTCCGGCAGCAGATGCGGATCCCGCCCGAGCAGCGGGCCTTGCGCATCGTCCAGCCCGTAGCGCGCGTACAGTTCGCCGGGCGCATCGTTTTCCTGCATCATGAAAATCATCTGCTCCCGCAGTCGCCGCGCCGCTTGTTGATCCCGACACTGGGTTTGCTGCGTCGGATCGCTCTGTAAATCATACAAGCGATGACCAAAGCGATCGGCGCCGCGGGTCATTACCGACTCGGCGGGAACTTTCATTACCGGGCAGCCCTTAGTAAAGCGAAACGGCGGATGCAGCGTCGTTGCGCGTAGCTCCTGCGGCGTAAAGCGGCGGTTGATCCGCGTTGGCATCAGGGTGTATTCGTACAGGCCATCAACGCCGCGCTCAACGGGCGAACGCATATAAACATAGCGACCATCAGTAATATTGATATGGCAGCCGTGATAACCAAACAGGGCATAGTCGCGTACCGGCGTATCGTCGCGCAACGCGGGCAACAGCGAGACGCCCTGCATATCCGCCGGTTTATTCAGGCCAAAACAGTCCAACAGCGTCGCGGGAAGATCGATGGTCTGCGCCAGCGCCTGACGAGACTCGCCCGCGCCGCCGTACTGCGGATGCCAGATAAATAAGGGAACATTCGCCACTTCGTTATACAACGGCATGATATTTTTCCCCCACCACTCATGCTCGCCGAGCAGAAAACCGTGGTCGGTGTTGACGATCAGCAGCGTGTCGCGCCACAGATCGTAACGATCCATATAGTCCAGCACCTTCCCGACGTACGCATCCACCATCGTCAGCAGCGCCATGTAGTACCGTTGGATCACGCTCTTGCGTTCGGCGCTTTCGGTGACGAAGTAGTACGGCGGCCAGCCGTCGAACTGCGCGGGATCGTCAATGCCGTACATCTTCAGGTATTTTTCCGGCACAAAAAAAGGCTCATGCGGATCGAAACACTCCAGCTGCAGAAACCAGCTGTCGCTGGCGTGGTTGGCGTCGATAAACGCCAGCCCTTTGCCAATCGTCCGCGCCAGATGATGATCCTCTTCGTTCTGCATAAACTGCGCGTTGATCTGATGCTGAACCCGGCTGGCGATGCGCCGCTGTTTGATCTCCTCCGGCTCGCCGGATTCGTAGCGGTATTTCGGCTTATTTACCACGCCTTTCCAGGCATCGCCCTCCTGACCGCGCACAAACTCGTAGGTACTGTAGCGAGAGTGATAGGTCGCCCCGCCGTCGCGCCAGTAGTGTTTATGGTCCGTCACCAGATGGGTGTGAATGCCGTTCTTCTTCAGCAGCTCCGGAACCGAATCATCGAACGGCTCGATCGGTGACCAGCCGCGATGTAAAAAGTTATAGCGTCCGGTATGCAGCTCCCGGCGCGCGGGCATGCAGGGCATGCTGCCGACATAGGCGTTATCAAAACGAACCGTACGCTCCTTCAGCCGCTGAAAATTCGGCGTGATCGCCCTGTCGCTGCCGTAGGCCGACAGCAGGCGCTTATTCAGCGAATCAAACATCAACATAATCGCTTTCATGCTTTACTCCTTCACTCTTCCTTCACGCCGTTTCTTTATCGTAACCGCGTACTTTGCCGACGATATAGGTCAGCACGAAGGCTGCGGCGCAGCCGGTTAACCATGAGAGGATGTACTGTAAATATTTACCGTCGGCGATGAGCGGCAGCGCGGAGAGCCCGGCGGCGCCCACGCCGTTGGTCGAAACCCCCAGCAGCACCACCATCATTCCGCCAAAGCCGGCGCCGATAGAACCGGTAATAAAGGCGAAACCGGCCGGGATATTGACGCCGAAAATCGTCGGCTCTCCCACCGCCAGGATGGAGGTCGGGATCGCCCCTTTG
Organism: Klebsiella sp. BDA134-6; assembly: GCF_015601345.1. Classification (NCBI taxonomy): domain Bacteria; kingdom Pseudomonadati; phylum Pseudomonadota; class Gammaproteobacteria; order Enterobacterales; family Enterobacteriaceae; genus Klebsiella; species Klebsiella sp. BDA134-6. The sequence goes on along the minus strand of NZ_CP064784.1, from coordinate 226,007 downwards.
GCGATTTTCTTCATCATCGGATCGCGCGTCAGCAGCAGAACCGCCGTCGCCGCGCCAACCATTCCGGCGTTGGACATAATCTGAATGGCGAACAACGGAGCGTGCCCGGTCGCGTTGATCATCTCCAGGTGAATAGGGAACAAGCCATGGTGCAGGCCGAGTGAGATCAGGAACGGGAACAGCGCCGAGAGCGCAAAGCCCGCCGCAATGCCGCCGGTAGAGAGCAGGCCGTTTAGCCCGTGGAGGATACCGTTAGAAATAACGCCCGCCACCGGCATAATCACCAGCAGCAGCGCCGCTGCCATCACCACCAGTACGATGGTCGGCGTGACCACCACATCAACAATATCCGGGACAAAGCGCCGAACCTGCTTTTCCAACAGGCACATCAGCCAGGCGCAAAGAATGACGCCGATCAGCCCGCCCTGCCCCGGAATCAGCCCCAGCGCAGTAATCTGCGGCACGATGGTGATCGCCCCCAGCAGGCCGCCCATCACCGCGTTGCCGTCAAACTCTTTCGCCGCCGTCACGCCGGTATAGATGGCGAGGAAGCCGAACAGCGCTTTAGAGACGATATCAAGGAACTGGCTGATGCTGAGCAGGTGCCGTTGATCGAGCACCACCTGGGTTGGCGACAGATCCCCCAGCGCCGCCACCTGATTCGCCAGCGCCCAGGAGGCGGCGGAGTTCACCAGCAAGTTGTTAATCCCCATCAGAATACCGGCGGCGATCAACGACGGTAGGATCGGTACAAAAATATTGGCGATATGTTTAAGGATAATTTTGCTACGGGTCTGCTTTTTCGCCTTTTCCCGCGCCAGCTTTGCTTTTTGCTCAACATCGCTTAACGGGGTAGCATCCGCAGGCTGCCCCTTAAGCAGATCGTTAATCACGTTTGCGACCTTGGTCGATTTGCCCGGCCCGACGATCGCCTGCAGGGTATCGTCCTCCACCACGCCGAGTACGCCTTCGATGCTTTTGAGCGCGGCGATATCGACCCGCGATGGATCGCTTATGGTCATCCGTACGCGAGTCATACAGTTCGTCACGTGCAGCAAATTCGCCAGGCCGCCGCAGTGTTTCACAATCGCGTGTCCCACCTTGTTGTAGTCCATACAGAGGTTCCTTTATTATTTTTGTGTGCAATTGTTATAACAATATAATGTTATTATATTTGTGAGGAGCGTCATAAAGGCGAATTAACGATCGTTTTGCCGGCAGCAGAAACGAAAAAAGAGGCCGAAGCCTCCTTGAGCAGATAGTGGTCAGGATGAGCACATTTCCCGGGTTGCGCTGCATTTATTCGGGCTACCTGCCCACAGACGGCGGTAACCCCGTAGACCCGGTAAGGCGTCAGCCGCCACCGGGGGAAGAGCACTGAATAGCGCTGTGGTTATTATGCTGCCATCCGGGAGCCGGAAAGCGTGGCTACACTATGCCTGGCGCAGGTTCTGCGCGGCCTTGACCATGTTGGTCAGCGCGCTCAGGGTTTCCGGCCAGCCGCGGGTTTTCAGGCCGCAGTCCGGATTTACCCACAGGCGCTCGGCCGGGATACGCTGCGCGGCTTTCTTCAGCAGCGCTTCGATCCACTCCACGCTCGGCACGTTTGGAGAGTGAATGTCGTACACGCCCGGCCCGATTTCATTCGGATAGTCGAACGCTTCGAACGACTCCAGCAGCTCCATATCGGAGCGCGAAGTTTCGATGGTAATGACGTCCGCATCCAGCGCGGCGATAGAATCCATGATGTCGTTGAACTCGCAGTAACACATGTGGGTGTGGATTTGCGTGTCGTCTTGCGCTACCGCCGCGTTGATGCGGAAAGCTTCCACGCCCCACGCCAGATACGTATCCCAGTCGCTACGCTTCAGAGGCAGACCTTCGCGCAGCGCTGGTTCGTCGATCTGGATGATACCGATACCAGCGGCTTCCAGGTCCGCCACTTCGTCGCGCAGCGCAAGGGCAATCTGCTTCGCAATCGTTTCACGGGTGACGTCCTCACGCGGGAAGGACCAGCAAAGAATGGTCACCGGACCGGTCAGCATGCCTTTTACCGGTTTATCGGTCAGCGACTGAGCGTATTTAGCCCACTCAACGGTAATCGCCTCCGGACGGCTGACATCGCCGATCACCACCGGGGGTTTGACGCAGCGGGAACCATAGCTTTGTACCCAGCCGTTCTGAGTGAAGATAAACCCATCCAGGTGTTCGCCGAAGTATTCCACCATGTCGTTACGCTCGGCTTCACCGTGTACCAGCACGTCCAGACCCAGGCGCTCCTGCTCCATAATCGCCTGACGGATGTGTTCGGCGATGCCGGTGCGGTAGTTGTTCGCATCCAGGTTGCCCTTTTTAAAGTCCAGACGCAGGCCGCGGATCTCGGTGGTCTGCGGGAAAGAACCGATCGTGGTGGTCGGCCAGGCAGGTAGCTTAAAGCGGGCGCGCTGCGCTGCGGCGCGAACTTGATAGGCGCTTTGGCGCTGGCTGTCCTGAGCGGTGATGGTCGCCAGACGCTTCTCCACCGCCGCGTTATGCACGCGGGTTGAGTGGCGACGGGCCTGAATCGGCGCGCTCCATTCAGCAATCGCGGTGGTATCGCCACTGTTCAGCGCATCTCGCAGCAGCGCCAGCTCCTCACATTTTTGCAGGGCGAAGGCAAACCAGCTCTTCACTTCAGCATCGAGCCGCGTTTCCACGCTCAAATCAATTGGGCAGTGTAGCAGGGAGCAGGAAGAGGCGACCCACAGTTCGCGTTGACCGACGATAGCTTTAATTTTCGCGTATTTCTCGCTCAGATCGGCGCGCCAGACGTTGCGGCCGTTGATCAGTCCGGCAGAGAGCAGCCAGTCGGCAGGCAGGCGTTTATGCAGTTCGGCGACATCATCCTGGCCGTGCACCAGGTCCACGTGCAGACCCTGTACCGGCAGCGCGGCGATGGTATCGAAGTTATCGGTAATGCCTTCAAAGTAGGTGGTCAGCAGCAGCTTAACCTCGCCGCTAAGCGCCTCGTAAGCCGGTTTGAAGGCATCCAGCCACGCCTGCGGCAGTTCCAGTACCAGCGCCGGCTCATCAATCTGCACCCATTCAATGCCGCGTTTTGCCAGTTCAGCCAACACCTGCTGGTAAACCGGCAGAATATCGTTCAGCAGGCTCAGGCGGTCGAACGGCTCGCCTTTAACCTTACCGAGCCACAGGTAAGTAACCGGCCCGAGCAGGACGGGTTTCGCCTTGTGGCCCAGCGCCAGTGCTTCATCCACTTCATCCAACAGCTGGGTCCAGGTCAGTTTGAACCGCTGGCCCTTTACGAATTCCGGCACCATGTAGTGGTAGTTGGTATTAAACCATTTGGTCATTTCCGCCGCCGCAGCCGGTTCGCCGGTCGGCGCGCGGCCACGGCCAATGCGGAACAAGGTATCGATATCAACGGAGCCGTCTTTGTTCTGATGACGAGCCGGCACGTTACCAAGCAGCAGGCTGGTGGTCAGAACATGGTCGTACCAGGCGAAATCGCCTACCGGCAGCAGGTCAACGCCGGCCTGCTTCTGTTGAGCCCAGTGGCGAGCGCGCAGCTCGCGGCCGACAGCCAGCAGTTCTTCGCGGCCGGTATTGCCCGCCCAGTAGCTTTCTTGCGCTTTCTTCAGCTCGCGACGCAGGCCAACGCGAGGGAAACCGAGGGTGTGGTTAATAATTGTCATTTTTTGAGCCTCATAATTGCAATCCGAAAGATTTCGGATTTAGGGAAGGCGGCAAACTTGCTCATCCCCAGGAGCTTACTGAAGTAAGTGACTGGGGTGAGGAAGTGCAGCCAACGCACCATAAATTCGAAAGATAAAGGATTTAGACGTCCAGATGTTTACACATCCATAATTGGCAGTTACTGTATATTCCTCAAGCGCAAATTATTCATGCCGAAGTGAAGGACTTTCATGATCGAAATTAAACACCTGAAAACGCTCCAGGCGTTGCGGAATAGCGGTTCTCTGGCAGGGGCGGCGGCGGCCCTGCACCAGACCCAATCCGCATTGTCCCACCAGTTCAGCGATCTGGAACAGCGCCTCGGCTTCCGTCTGTTTGTGCGTAAAAGCCAGCCGCTACGCTTTACGCCGCAGGGAGAGATCCTGCTGCAGCTGGCAAATCAGGTACTGCCGCAAATCAGCCGCGCCCTGCAGGATTGCAATGAGCCGCAGCAAACCCGGCTGCGTATCGCTATCGAATGCCATAGCTGTATCCAGTGGCTGACCCCGGCGCTGGAGAGTTTTCGCGCCCGTTGGCCGCATGTGGAAGTGGATTTCCAGTCCGGGGTGATCTTCGATCCGCAGCCGGGCCTGCAGCAGGGCGAGCTGGATCTGGTGATGACCTCAGATATCCTGCCGCGCAGCGGCCTGCACTATTCACCGATGTTTGATTTCGAAGTGCGCCTGGTGATGGCGCCGGACCATCCGCTGGCGGCAAAGATGCGCATTGCGCCTGAGGATTTAGCGACCGAAATGCTGCTGATTTACCCGGTGCAGCGCGCGCGCCTGGATATCTGGCGTCACTTTTTACAGCCAGCAGGAATCAGCCCGCAGTTGAAAAGCGTCGACAATACGCTGCTGTTAATTCAGATGGTGGCGGCGCGGATGGGGATCGCCGCCCTGCCGCACTGGGTAGTGGAAAGCTTTGAGCGCCAGGGTCTGGTGGTCACCAAAACCCTGGGCGAAGGACTGTGGAGCCGACTGTACGCCGCGGTGCGCGACGGCGAGCAACGTCAGCCGGTCACCGAAGCGTTTATTCGCTCAGCGCGGAATCACGCTTGCGACCATTTGCCGTTTGTGCGGAGTGCGGAGCGACCCAGCGTCGATGAACCCATAGCGAGGCCAGGATCACCAGAGCGCCAATAATAAAGCTCGGCCAGCGTGGCTGCGTCTGCCAGATGGCCAGGTTCACCAGCAACCCGGCGGGCACGTGCATATTGTTCATGATGCCGAGCGTACCGGCATCGACCTGGGTGGCGCCGTAGTTCCACATAAAGTAGCCAATTCCCGATGCCGCCACGCCAAGAAACACCAGAATGCTCCACTGTAGCGAGGTTTCCGGCATTTTCTGCGCGTTACCCAGCATCGTCCAGGCAACCACCGCCACCAGAAACGCCCCGATGTAGAACCAGGCGAAGGCATTATGCTGCGGCATCGGACGCGTTTCCATCAGCCGCTTGTAGCCCACCATGCCAATCGCGAAGCTGATGTTGGAGAGCTGCACCAGGATCAGACCGGTCCAGAAATGATTGGTCACCTGGTCATAACGGATGATGCCCGCGCCGATAACCGCCAGCAGCGCGCTGCAGGCGTAGCCCCAGCGCAGGCGACGGCGGCTCATCACATCGTAAATCAGCGTGATGTAGAGCGGCGTCAGGACGGTAAACAGCAGAAGCTCAGATACCGTCAGGTACAGATAGGCCTGGAAACTCAGCATATACATAATGCCGAGCTGCATCGCTCCTACCAGCATATACAGGCCGATAGTGGTCAGGCTCTGCCCGCGGGTGCGCAGGAAGGGCAAAAACACCAGCGCCGCCAGGCCAACGCGCGCCAGCACCGCAAAATAGCTGTCAACGTGGCCTGCCAGGTATTCGCCATAGAGGCTAAAGGAAAAGGCCCACAGAATGGTGGTGATAATCAGTAGCGCCACAATGAATGTCTCGTAGAGTAAAGAACACCCATTGTAGCGAAGTGACAGGTTGACAACTGCTCATTAAAAAAACAATCGTCAATCTTTTTTAGTCAAGATAGAGTTTACGCAGGTAGTGGGGAACGGCATCATCAACATTGCTGCCAATCACTTCCAGCTCAGGGTGCAGATCTTTCAGCCGCTGGTGCGCGTTGGCCATAATGCAGCCCTTGCCCGCCATTGACAGCATCTCCGCATCGTTCATACCGTCGCCGAAGGCGATACACTCTTTCAGGCTATAGCCAAGCATTTTCGCCACCGCCTCCAGCGCATGCCCTTTCGACACGCCGCCCGCCATCACTTCAAGGCAGGTGACGGTAGAGAAGCTCACGTTCACGCGATCGCCCCAGCGGGCGTTGATCGCCTGCTCCAGCGGCAGCAAATGCTCATGCTTATCGCAGGTGAAAAAGACTTTGCTGATGCCTTCCGGGTCCAGCTCGCCCGGCTCGTACAGCTTGTAGTTAAACACCGCTTCTTTGAAGAAGCGCATCTCTTCCGGACGATGGCGATTCATATACCACTCATCTTCACGATAGACGTTGGTCACAATCGCCCGATCGTTACGCATCATTTCGAACAGGTCGGCGGCGATATCGCGGTCAAGGTTGTGGGCGAAGATCTGCTTTCCTTCGCTATCGTGCACGCGAGCGCCGTTCGAGGTGATCATATAGGATTTAATGCCGAGATTATCGCGAATTTGCCCAACATCGATGTAGTGGCGGCCGGTCGCGAACACGAAGTTGATACCGCGTGCGGTAAGCAGCTTCAGCGTCTCTTTGGCGTAGGGGGTTAGGCAGTGATCGGGAGAAAGCAGCGTGCCATCTAAATCAGACGCAACAACCTGGTACATAAAAATTTTAACCTCTAAGCAGGGCGACGAGCGTTTCGCCGGATTAAGTGTGTCGACCAAAAAAATCGACGATAGCGTTTAGCGCGACCGAGCGCATGGCGTCCTTTTCAAAAAGGATCTCATGGTATGCCCCTTCTATGACAAACGGCTTATCCCCTTCACAGGGGTGACCGCCAGCGGCGCGAAGTTCACAGTAGCGATCGTGCATACGATTATCGACCACCCGCTCTTCTTCCGCCTGGAGCAATAATGTTGGCGTGACGTCTTTCTCCGCACCGGCCAGCACCTCTTCGCCGGCAAGAATCCCCTCGCGCACCCAGTGGAACGTAGGCCCGCCGACCCGTAGCTGCGGCTCATCGGCGTAAAAACGCAGGTTGCGGCGATAGCGTTGGCGGCTGTGCGTCAGTACGTTGACCGCAAAGGGCAGCGCGCGCCAGCGGCCGGTACCGAGGGCATACTCTTCACGAATGCGCTGATGGCCCTCAGCCCAATCGAGAATATGGCGCACCATCCAGTCAGGCAGGCGCATAACGATACCGAACATCGGCGCGCAGAGCGCCATCGCATCGCAATGCTGTTGGTAGCGCTGCAAAAATAGCGTCGCAATGGCACCGCCCATGGAGTGGGCGAGTATAAACCGCTTTCGCCAGCGTCCGGGCGCCACTTGCTGCTGCCAGAACGCGGCGAGATCGTCGACGTAATCGCTGAAATTAACGACGTGCCCGCGGTGGGTGTCTGAAAGCATTCGCCCGGAGCGCCCCTGGCCGCGATGATCGATAATCATCACGTCAAAGCCGCTGCGGAAAAGATCGTAAGCCACTTCGGCGTACTTAACGTAGCTTTCAATGCGACCCGGGCAGATAACCACGACCCGATCATGACTGTTGGCGCAGAAACGAACAAAGCGCACCGGAACGTTATCCACGCCCGTAAATTCAGCCTCTTCCCGCTGACGCCAGAAATCGGTCAGTGGCCCCATGGTAAAGGCCGCAAACGCGTTTTCTCGTGTTTCCCAGTCCTTTTGCTGCAAAAACATCGGGCTTACACCCCTGATAACCGCTGAAAATCGTTTTTTTGTCGTGCATCACACAATGCTTACACAATAGCGTATTGTGGCATAAAAACAGACAATCAGGGAGTTTCTCATGACGTTCGAGTGGTGGTTTGCCTATCTGCTGACATCGATTATTCTCAGCCTGTCACCCGGCTCCGGGGCGATAAATACCATGACCACCTCAATCAACCATGGCTATCGCGGCGCGGCGGCCTCTATTGCCGGTCTACAGACCGGGCTCGGCATCCATATTGTGCTGGTGGGTATTGGCCTGGGCACGCTGTTTTCCCGTTCGCTGTTGGCCTTTGAAATTCTTAAATGGGCGGGCGCCGCTTATCTTATCTGGCTCGGCATTCAGCAATGGCGAGCTGCCGGCTCTATCGATCTTAACACCCTGGCGAAAGCGCAGACCCGCGGCAAACTCTTTAAACGCGCGGTCTTCGTAAATCTGACCAACCCGAAAAGCATCGTGTTCCTCGCCGCGCTGTTCCCGCAGTTTATCGTGCCGAATGAGCCCCAGGTGATGCAGTACCTCGTGCTCGGCATCACCACCATCGTGGTCGATATTATCGTGATGATTGGCTACGCCACGCTGGCGCAGCGTATTGCCGCGTGGATTAAGGGACCGAAGCAGATGAAAGCGCTAAACAAGGTCTTTGGCTCCCTGTTTATGCTGGTCGGCGCCCTGCTGGCTTCCGCCCGCCACGCCTGATGTATAGATAAACAACAAATTACCGTACTGATGACTCTGGCAGAGAAATGGCTTGAGGAAGGTATGCAGAAGGGCAATTAAGGAAGGCATAAAAGAGGGCGAACGTGCTGCGCTTCTTAACGTCGCAAAGGCCATGCTCGAGCCGGGCATTGATACTATTGCGGTTATGGAAATGACCGGCCTCACGTCCGACGATTTGCAGCAGCTCCGTCATTAATACCCGGCCCGCCCATAATCTCCTGGGCGGGACGCTGAAGGGTTAACGCGAAATAATCAGATGAATACCGAAGCCAGCGAATAGCGTACCGGCGATGCCGTCGATCCACTTCGCCATCCGCTGGTAGCCGCGGCGCATGCCCGGAAGGGCGAACAGGCTGGCAACCACCATAAACCAGGCCAGCGTCTCCAGTACGATCAGCAGGAAAATCCCCCAGCGCGCGCCGGAACTGACGCTGTCACCGACAAACAGCGAGAACACGGAGCCAAAATAGATAATCGCTTTTGGGTTAGCCAGATTAGTCAGCAGCCCTTTCAGGAAGCTCCGGCCGCTGCGCGCCAGTTCGACCTGAGGCTCAACCGCCGCTGCCGCTTCGCTTTTTTTCAGCGCGCCGCGCAGCATCTGGAAGCCCATCCAGCACAGATACAGTCCGCCGCCGACCATAATAATGGTATGCAGCCAGGCCATCTTCTCGATAATCAGGTTCAGGCCGAGCAGGGCTACGCCCGCCCATACCATCACCCCGCAGGTGATCCCCAGCACGCCCATCATCGCCTCTTTGCGGGAGCGGCTAACAGCGGTTTGTGAGACAAAGAAAAAGTCCGGGCCAGGACTCATCAGCGCAATGATATGCACCAGCGCCACGGTGAAGAAAAGCGTCAACATGATTAACTCGCAGGAAAATAGTCAGGACGAAAACTATATTTGCACTTTTTCGTCTGGCTGACTACTCATCATCGCCATCCACGTGCGCCCGGATCAGGGCCATAAACTCTTTACCAAAGCGCTCAAGCTTACGCGTACCGACACCGTTGACGCTGAGCATCTCACCGGCCGTCAGCGGCGTTTGCTCGGCCATTTCAATTAGCGTCGCATCGTTAAACACCACGTAGGGCGGGATATTCTCTTCGTCGGCAATCGCTTTACGCAGTTTGCGCAGCTTAGCGAACAACTTACGATCGTAATTACCGCCGAAGGATTTCTGCATCGCTTTCGGCTTCAGCGCCACAATACGCGGTACGGCAAGCTGTAGCGTTACGTCGCCGCGCAGGACCGGACGCGCGGCCTCGGTAAGCTGTAGCGCAGAGTGCTGGGCAATATTCTGCGTCACCAGCCCTAAATGAATAAGTTGACGGATAACGCTGACCCAATGCTCATGGCTCTGTTCGCGCCCGATACCGTAGACCGGCAGCTTATCGTGCCCCATATCGCGAATACGCTGGTTATTAGCGCCGCGCAGCACTTCCACGACATAGCCCATACCAAAACGTTGGTTGACGCGGTAAATCGTCGACAGCGCCTTACGCGCATCCATTAAGCCGTCGTACTGTTTCGGCGGGTCGAGGCAGATATCGCAGTTGCCGCAGGGCTCCTGGCGCCCCTCACCAAAGTAGTTGAGCAGCACCAGACGGCGGCAGGTTTGCGCTTCGGCAAAGGCCCCCATCGCGTTGAGCTTATGGCGTTCAATGTCCTGCAGCGGCCCGGCAGGCTTCTCTTCAAGGCAGCGTCTGAGCCACGCCATATCCGCCGGATCGTAAAACAGCATCGCTTCGGCAGGCAGCCCATCGCGCCCGGCGCGCCCGGTCTCCTGGTAATAAGACTCAATATTGCGGGGAATATCGAAATGCACCACAAAGCGGACGTTCGGTTTGTTGATACCCATACCGAAGGCCACCGTTGCCACTACGATTTGCAGGTCGTCGCGCTGGAATTTCTCCTGCACGTCGGCGCGGATATGGTTTTCCAGCCCGGCGTGGTAGGCCGCGGCGCTGATGCCGCGGCTTTGCAGGCGAGCGGCGGTATCTTCCACTTTTGACCGGCTATTGCAGTAGATAATGCCCGACTTACCGCGCTGGTCCTGCACGTAGCGCATCAGCTGATCCAGCGGCTTAAACTTCTCCATCAGCATATAGCGGATGTTGGGACGGTCGAAGCTGCTGACCTGAATGAGCGGGTCGTTCAGGTCCAGAAGGCGGACAATGTCGCGACGCGTAGTGTCATCGGCCGTGGCGGTCAGCGCCATAAACGGGATGTGCGGTATCCGCTGGCGCAGCTGCCCTAACGCGGCATATTCCGGACGGAAATCGTGTCCCCACTGGGATATACAGTGCGCCTCGTCTACCGCCACCATCGACAGATTCCAGTGCGTAAGATGCTCAAGGAAGTTGTCCAGCATCAGGCGCTCCGGGGCGATATACAGCAGGCGAATCTGCCCACTGCGGCAGCCGGCCATCACGTCCTGCTGCTGCTCCCGGCTCTGCGTTGAGTTCAGGCACGCCGCCGCCACGCCGTTAGCCAGCAGTTGATCGACCTGGTCCTTCATCAAGGAAATAAGCGGCGATACCACGACGGTGAGACCGCCCAGTACCAGCGCCGGAACCTGATAACACAGCGACTTGCCGCCGCCGGTTGGCATCACCACCAGGCAATCGCGCCCGGCCAACGCCGTATCAATGATGGTTTCCTGGCCCGGGCGAAATTGCTGGTAGCCGAAGGTCTCTTGTAAAACCTGCTTAGCCAGCGATTCCTGATTCAATACTTCCGCCTGCGCCACGTTGACCCCATATGCCTGAAAAGAAAACAGGCGCTATTTTCAGCGCCTGAGAGCCAGAGTGCAACGATTAAAACAGATCGTTGAGCATCAGCCCGACGCCGACGCGGGTCTGATTGAAGTTATAATCGATGAGCGACTCGCCATAACCGCTATAGACCTGAGTATAGACGCGCACGTGTTTGGTGATCGGATAGCTCACCCCGAGCTCGGCACCGCCGTAGCCGGTATTCCAGTTATATTGTCCCTGGGCGCTGAGAATGGCGTCGCCCAGTTGATAGCCCACTTTCAGGCGGTAATAACCCATATATTTGGTGATATCCGGATTATCGTCGGTGCTGCCAATCACGTACCAGGGCTTCACCTCGACCAGCCAGTTGCCGTTTTGCGCCATCAGCCGGGTATAGAGGCGGTTCCAACTGCGGGAGGTGGGATCGGAACGGCCGTTAGAGTCGTGGTTATAACCCATCTCAACGTCGCGCAGCGTCCAGCCAGCGAACGAGTAATCGGTCGCGAAACCGAGGAACAGCTGCGGCTCATAGTTGGTTTCGCGAAACGGCGCGGACTCTTTGCTGTTGGAGAGCTGCCACCAGGATTTTTGCGTATACGAAGCGCCCAGCAGCGAGTTTTCGCCGAGTATCCCCCGCCACAGCGGAAACGCCAGGCTGAGCTGGAATTTCACTTCATCTTTACGCGCGTTCTCGGCCCAGTCGTAGCTACGAATCGCTTCTTTGTTAAGATCGCTGGTCCACGTATAGAGCAAATAGTTGCTCTCATAGGGATAGAGCAGGAACGGATTATCATGATCCTGTAACAGGTTGGCGATAATACTCCCGCGAACGGCAGGGGTGTCGTGGACCTGTTTATTCACCGGCGCGTCCTGCGCCAGAACGCCGGCCGGAAGCGCAATAAGCGCCAGCAGGCAGGCCAAAGAGATACGCATTGCTGTTCTCCTGGATGGATATTTATTATTTCTGTTTAACCCAGGCAGCATTCTACCTATTTATGCGGCATCTGACCTGTTATCCGTTCTTAAAGTAGAAATCAATATTTTAGAAGCATAAAATCAACATTTCATTAACCTTTGGAAATGTTGTTATGTCTGAACTGACCGCCGCCGCCGCCCTGAAGCTGGTGGGAGAGATCTTCGTCTACCATATGCCGTTTAATCGTGCCTTAGGACTGGAGCTGGAGCGCTATGAAAAGGAATTTGCCCAGCTGAGTTTCAACAACCAGCCGATGATGGTCGGCAACTGGGCGCAGAGTATTTTACATGGCGGCGTGATCGCCTCCGCGCTGGACGTCGCTGCGGGACTGGTATGCGTCGGCAGCACGCTCACCCGGCACGACACCATCAATGAAGAGGAGCTGCGCCAGCGCCTGTCGCGAATGGGTACCATCGATCTGCGCGTCGACTACCTGCGTCCAGGCCGCGGGGAACGCTTTACCGCCACCAGCAGCCTGCTGCGCGCCGGTAACAAAGTGGCGGTAGCCCGCGTCGAGCTGCATAACGAAGAGCAGGTGTATATCGCCAGCGCCACAGCGACGTATATGGTGGGTTGATCGGCCTAAATCGAGTAACATCACTCTCTTTGGCAATGGATTTGTACCGATGGACGCTAAACAAACGCGGGTAGGGGTTCTCCTGGCCCTGGCCGCCTATTTTATCTGGGGTATCGCGCCGGCGTACTTCAAGCTCATCTATTATGTTCCCGCCGATGAAATTCTGACTCATCGCGTGATCTGGTCCTTCTTCTTCATGGTCGCGCTAATCAGCATCAGCCGTCAGTGGCCGCAGGTCAAAAGACTGCTGAAAACACCGAAAAAGGTGCTGTTGCTGGCACTGTCTGCCGTGCTGGTGGGCGGTAACTGGCTGCTGTTTATCTGGGCGGTGAATAACCATCATATGCTGGAAGCCAGCCTGGGCTACTTTATCAACCCGCTGGTGAACATTCTGCTGGGGATGATCTTCCTCGGGGAGCGTTTCCGTCGGATGCAGTGGCTGGCGGTGCTACTAGCCGCCTGCGGCGTGCTGGTACAGCTCTGGACCTTCGGCTCGCTGCCGATTATCGCCCTAGGTCTGGCCTTCAGCTTCGCTTTTTACGGCCTGCTGCGTAAAAAGATCGCCGTGGATGCGCAAACCGGGATGCTGTTTGAAACGCTCTGGCTGCTGCCGGTCGCCGCGATATATCTGTTTGGCATCGCCGATAGCCCGACCAGCCATATGGGGCAGAACCCGTGGTCGCTGAACCTGCTGCTGATGGCAGCGGGCGTGGTGACCACCATCCCGCTGCTGTGCTTTACCGGCGCGGCGACGCGTCTGCGCCTCTCCACGCTGGGCTTTTTCCAGTATATCGGCCCGACGCTGATGTTCCTGCTGGCGGTAACCTTCTACGGCGAAGTGCCGGGTGCGGATAAAATGGTGACCTTCGCCTTTATCTGGGTGGCGCTGGCGATTTTCGTGATGGATGCGGTTTACACAATACGCCGGACGCGTAGGGCATAGAGCCAAACTGATACGCAAAAAAGGAGCCGAAGCTCCTTTTTTTACAGCCAGTTTTTGCGTTTAAAGTACAGATAGGGCGCCAGACCGGCGAGCATCATAAAGACAATCGCCCCGGGATAGCCAAAGCTCCAGTGCAGCTCGGGCATAAACTCAAAGTTCATCCCATAGCTGGATGCCACCAGCGTCGGCGGCAGGAACACCACGGAAACCACCGAGAAGATTTTGATGATGCGGTTCTGCTCGATGTTGATAAAGCCCATCGCCGCCTGCATCAGGAAGTTAACCTTCTGGAACAGCGATTCGTTGTGCGGCAGCAGAGATTCGATATCGCGCAGGATCTCACGCGCCTGCTCAAGCTGGCCTGCCGGCAGACGGGCTTTACGCACGAGGAAGTTCAGCGCGCGCTGGGTATCCATCAGACACAGGCGAACTTTCCAGCCGATATCTTCCTGCTCCGCCAGCGTCGAGAGCGCCTCGTCATAGTCGTCGCCCTGACGGCCTTCCATGATCACCCGACTGAGCTTTTCCAGGTCGCTGTAGATGTTTTCGATTTCATCCGCCAGCTGCTCAATTTTGGTTTCGAACAGGTCCAGCAGCAGCTCGTAGGCGTTGCCGTCCACCATAGACTGGCTGCGGGCGCGCATGCGATACAGGCGGAAAGCGGGCAGCTCCCGTTCGCGCAGGGTGAACAGACGCCCTTCGCGGATAGTGAACGCCACGGTAGAGTTACCTGCGTGATCCTCAGCATCTTCAAAAAAGAAAAATGAGTGGATATGCAGGCCGTCTTCATCCTCAAAGAAACGCGCTGACGCTTCGATGTCCTCCAGCTCCGGGCGCGTCGCCAGGTTCTGGCCCAATTCCGTTTGCACGCGGCTTCGTTCATCGTCGTCAGGCTCGACCAGATCGACCCACACCGAACTGGCGAGGTGCTTGATCTCGTCGGCTTCAAGACGCGTTAAACGATTGTTTTCCAGTTGAAATGCGCTCAGCATGACCGGGACTCCCAATGCAAAAAAATTATCGGACAGTTCGGTGGGCACACAGAAACAATTTGGGTTTCAGACCATTAAGCCTGACTCAGAGCGACGGGAATAGAACGAGTCGCCGACAACCGCTAAGGCTATCAGCATAAGAGGATAGCCTTAGGAGTTGTTCCTGATGGGCAGGAAATTGAGCCAGCATCTACTGGGTGTGTCCAAGGCGAATGTCCTCTTAGCGTAATCGTGCGCGCATGTTACGCCAGCGCAAAAACGGCGTCAACACGCAACGGAACGCTAAAGAGCAAATCAAGCTCCTTAACGTATAAAGGTAGCAGAATATTACAAAATTATTATATTTTTCTTACTGTTACACTGTTTCCAACCGGGCGTAGGCCGCGACAAGCCATTTGATGCCCTGCCCCTGAAACGCAACCTGTAGGCGGCTGTGTTCACCGCTACCTTCGAGGTTAACGATCGTCCCTTCACCAAACTTGGCATGGCGCACGCGCTGGCCAAGCTTATAGCCGGTGTCGTTTTCCGCCATCGGCGTCCCCATCCGCTGATGGCTGACCGGACGGCTCACCGTCGCCCGCAGCCGTACCTCTTCTACGCACGACTCCGGCAGCTCGCCGATAAAGCGCGACGGACGGTGATACACCTCTTTGCCATACAGGCGGCGAGTTTCCGCGTAGGTCAACGTGAGCTTCTGCATCGCGCGGGTGACACCGACGTAGGCCAGCCGGCGTTCTTCTTCCAGGCGGCCGCCCTCATCCAGCGCCATCTGGCTCGGGAACATCCCCTCTTCCACCCCAACGATAAAGACCTGAGGGAACTCCAGCCCTTTCGCCGAGTGCAGGGTCATCAGCTGTACCGCGTCCTGCCAGGTATCCGCCTGTCCTTCTCCAGCCTCCAGCGCCGCGTGCGAGAGGAACGCCTGCAGCGGCATGAGATCTTCATCTTCTTCGTTGTAGCTGAACTGACGCGTTGCCGTCACCAGCTCCTCTAAGTTTTCAATACGCGTCTGGCCTTTCTCGCCTTTCTCCTGCTCGTACATCATGCGCAGGCCGGAGTCTTTAATCACCCGGTCGGTCTGCACGTGCAGCGGCATATCGGCGGTTTCCTGCGCCAACGCGTCAATAAGCTCCATAAAACGCTGCAGGGCGCTGGCGGCGCGTCCGGCGAGGACTTTATCTTTTAACAGTTCGCGACAGGCCTGCCACAGCGTCAGCTGACGGTCGCGCGAGGTCTGACGCACCACGTCCAGCGTGCGATCGCCAATGCCGCGCGTCGGGGTATTCACCACGCGCTCAAACGCCGCGTCGTCATTACGGTTGGCGATCAGACGCAGATAGGAGAGCGCATCTTTAATCTCCTGACGTTCGAAGAAGCGCATGCCGCCATAAATACGATACGGCATGCTGGCCTGCAGCAGCGCCTCTTCCAGCACGCGCGACTGGGCGTTGCTGCGATACAGAATCGCGCACTGCTCCAGCGCCCCGCCGTTTTCTTGCCAGGTTTTGATACGGTTGACGACAAAACGCGCCTCATCAAGATCGTTAAACGCGCAGTAAAGCGAAATCGGCTCGCCGTCGGCGCCGTCGGTCCACAATTTTTTACCCAGCCGCCCGCTGTTGTTCTCAATCAGGGCGTTGGCCGCGCTGAGGATATTGCTGGTCGAACGATAGTTCTGCTCGAGGCGAATAGTTTCCGCGCCGGGGAAATCGTTGAGGAAGCGCTGGATGTTCTCTACCTGCGCGCCGCGCCAGCCGTAGATCGACTGATCGTCATCGCCGACGATCATCACCTTGCCGGTATCCCCCGCCAGCAGGCGGATCCACGCGTACTGAATGTTGTTGGTATCCTGGAATTCGTCAACCAGGATATTGGTAAAGCGCTCGCGGTAGTGCTGCAGGATATGCGGCTTATTCAGCCACAGTTCGTGCGCGCGCAGCAGCAGCTCGGCGAAATCCACCAGTCCCGCGCGATCGCAGGCTTCCTGATAGGCCTGATACACCTTCTGCCAGGTCTGCTCCACCGGGTTACCGTAGCTCTGAATATGGTGCGGGCGCAGGCCTTCGTCTTTCTGGCCGTTGATGTACCACATCGCCTGACGCGGCGGCCACTGCTTCTCATCGAGGTTCATTGCCTTAATCAAACGCTTAAGCAGACGCAGCTGGTCTTCGCTGTCGAGGATCTGGAAGTCCTGCGGCAGGTTGGCGTCAAGGTGATGGGCGCGTAGCAGCCGGTGCGCCAGGCCGTGGAAAGTACCGACCCACATACCGCCCTGGGTGGTGCCCATCAGTTGGCCAATACGATGGCGCATCTCCGCCGCCGCTTTGTTGGTAAAGGTCACCGCCATAATGGAGTAAGGGGAACAGTTCTCAACGCTCAGCAGCCAGGCGATGCGGTGTACCAGCACGCGCGTCTTACCGCTGCCCGCTCCTGCCAGAACCAGCATATTCGTACGTGATGCCGCAACGGCTTCACGCTGTTTGTCATTAAGGCTGTCGAGCAGGTAAGAAACGTCCATTGGCACCGCCGGAAATGAGACGCCCGGCAACGTTCAGTTCACCGGGCTACTGTTAATTTATACAGAACTACTGACGATTATATCAGCGAGGTCAGAGATGCCAACCGTGAAATTTCGATGTGCGGCAGCAGACGGCTGTCGGCGGTGCGCATCAGGTCTGCGCCCTGCGGTTTGATCCAACAGGCCTGCATGCCGCAGCGAATGGAGCCCGCCACGTCGGTCGTCAGATCGTCACCAACGTGCAGAATCTGCGCCAGCGGCAGCGCCAACCGCTCTGCCGCCAGATGATACATATCGGCAAAAGGTTTAGAACGCCCGTCCGGACCGGCGCGCAGCACGAAACGGAAGTAGTCGCTCAGGCCAAAAAGTTCCGGCCGGGCATTGCCGTTGGTAATGGCCACCAGCGGCCATTTTTCCGCCAGCTTCGCCAGCGTATCGTGCGTCTCTTGCGGGACGTCGATCAGGCTGCGCCAGTGGGCGAAGTTGGCCATCGCTTCATCCGCCCCCGTTTTCGCCAGCGCCGCAGAAAGCCCGGCGTTGATCATCCCCAGCTCCAGCGCGCGGCGGCGCCACTCGGTGACATCGTGGTAAATTTCCGGCTCTGAGGCCAGCAGCGTCTGGCGCAGCCGGTTGAGTTCGCTGGCGTCAAATTGACTCAGCGACGGATGGTAGCTGCGCACAAAACTCAGCGACTCATGCAGCGTTCGGTCAATCACCGGGCGGTTGTCATAAAGGGTATCGTCCAGGTCAAATGTCAGTGCTGAAATCTGGCCAAGAGGTCGGTAAAAACGCATTATTTCCCCCGTTTGGCGCGCGGATGCGCCGCATCGTACACCGACGCAAGGTGTTGAAAATCAAGATGGGTATAAATTTGAGTGGTGGACAGATTCGCATGACCCAGCAGCTCCTGCACCCCGCGCAGATCGCCGCTCGACTCCAGCATATGGGTCGCGAAGGAGTGGCGCAGCTTATGCGGATGCACGTGGCTGTTGAGGCCCTGCTTAATGCCCCATTCGGCAAAGCGCTTTTGCACGTTACGCGCGGAAATTCGCTTGCCCAGTTTCGATAAGAACAGGGCGTCTTCATCAGCGCCGAACAGGCCGCGCAGGTCGAGCCAGTGCTCAATCCACACCACCGCGTTGCGGCCAATCGGCAGGCGGCGCTCTTTGCTGCCTTTGCCCATCACCCACACCTCGCCGGATTCCAGATCGAGGTGCTTAATGTCGAGATTCACCAGCTCCGAGAGACGCAGCCCCGCGCCGTACATCACTTCCAGCATCGCCCTGTCGCGTACCGCCAGCGGATCGTTAAGATCAATATCCAGCAGCCGGTTAACGTCGTCGACGTCGATATTTTTCGGTAAATGGCGCGGTGTTTTCGGCGCCGAAATCCCCTTTGCCGGATTGGCCGCCAGTTCGCCTTGGCTCACCAGCCAGTCAAAGAAGCTGCGTAAGGCGGAGAGGCGTAAAGCCAGGCTGGCTGAACCCAGTCCCTGACGACGGCTGCGTACCGCTAGGTTACGGACCTGGGCGGCATCGCATTGCTGCCAGCTTTTCAGCCCGGCGTTTTCCGCCAGCGCGATAAGCGTCTCCAGCTGACGGCGGTAGTTCAGCAGCGTTATTGGACTCAACTGACGCTCGACGCCGAGATAGCGTAAAAAGCGCTCTACGGAAGGCAACAGCGGTGAGGCGGTCATGCGCGCTCGATCCAGCGCTCCAGCAATCCCGGGAGCATCGACGCAATTTCCTGCAAAAGCTGCGTTCCCTGGCCTTGTTGATAGTGCTGAGGGTCGCGACTGCTGAACAGCATCACGCCGGGCGCTTCATCTCCCCCCAGCAGCGACATCGCCACCGAACCCACGGCTTTTGCTTCCGGCAGCACCACCAGCAGTTCCGGACCGTTCAATGGGCCAAGATAGTGGCGCTGCTGGCCAAGCCGCTGGATGCGTATGGGCTCAAACGCCTGACGGCTTATCGCCAGATGGGTGAATTTAGAGGGCGCTCCGAGCCGCCAGCTGTCGGGAAACAGGCGCACCGTCGCGCCCGCCAGCCCCAGCTCGCGCGCCCAGCGATGAAAGCGGTTGAGCATTTCATCAAGGCTATCGGCCGCCGCCAGCCGCGTTTGGAGATCAAACAGGCGCTGAAACAGGCTTTCGTTCGCCGTCGCCTGGGCCATCAGCAGCGACATATTCTCTTCCAGCACGTTGATATGATTCCGCGCCCGCGCCATATGCCATTCCACCAGCGAGACCGAACCACGTACCGGATGCGGAACCGACATGTGCTCCACCAGCGCCGCATTACGAATAAAGAATTCAGGATGTTGCAACAGATAGTCCACCACTGCGCGATCGTTCAGCTCGCTGGCGAGTTCCTGCTGTTCTTCCCCGACTTGTTTCATAAATGAATAAATCCGTCATAGACATGTGCCGCCGGGCCAGTCATATACAGCGGTTGGCCCGGACCTTTCCAGGCGATATCAAGACGCCCGCCGGGTAATTCCACGCGGACCTCCTCGCCCAGTAAACCCTGCTGGATACCTACTGCCGCCGCCGCACAGGCGCCGCTGCCGCAGGCCTGCGTTTCACCCGCGCCGCGTTCATACACGCGCAGACGAATATGGGAGCGGCTGACCACCTGCATAAAGCCGATGTTCGCTCGCTCCGGGAAGCGCTCGTGGTTTTCCATCACCGGACCGAGCGTTTCCACCGTCGCGGTTTCCACATCATCGACCTGAATAACGCAGTGCGGATTACCCATCGATACCACGCCGCACAATACTGTCTGTTCGGCGGCGCGCATGATATAGGTCTTTTCCGCTTTGTTCGCGCGAAACGGCACCTGCGACGGTTCGAAGTTCGGCTCGCCCATATTCACGCGCACCAAATCGTCTTCCGTCACGCTTAATACCATACGGCCATTTGACGTACTCACGCGGATGTCACGTTTATTGGTCAGGCCTTTCAGGCGCACAAAGCGGGCGAAACAGCGCGCGCCATTGCCGCATTGCGCCACTTCGCTACCGTCTGCATTGAAGATGCGATAGTGGAAATCGAGCTCTGGATCGTAGGGCGGCTCAACCACCAGCAGCTGATCGAAGCCCACACCAAGATGCCGATCCGCCAGACGGCGAATCAGTTCCGGGGAGAAAAAAACATTCTGAGTTACCGCGTCAACGACCATAAAGTCATTGCCAAGGCCATGCATCTTAGAGAACTGCATCATCTACTCCAGCAGCGCGGAACTGTCAGTAATTCACCTGGGTCGGACCACCGCTATCGCCGCGATCGTTACGATCCGGCGTAGAGCTCTGGATACCGCTATCAACCGGTTTAGTCGGCGGAGGCGCCGTTTTATCCGCTGGAGGGAAATAAAGCGGCCCTTTCAGACCACAGCCGGTCAGGCTGAGGACCGCTAATAAAACGGCAAGCGCTGGGAAAACGTTTTTCATGGATAGTTGCCCGTAATTCATTCTTTCTGCTTTCTATCATCGCAGGAGAAGGCGTAAAAGCAAGCGTTTAGGACAGCTTTATGAAATCAGAAAAGCGCCGTTCCACCAGAGTTACCGCGCAAAAGCGTTGATGGATATGCTCTGGTGATTCATTTTAGCGGAGCTCGCTTCCAGCATTTCTTTAACACCTGTATCGACTGCACAATATCCGCTTCCATTACGCCGGCAAATCCCAGCACCACGCCGTAATGATGGCGGCTTTCAGGCGTACCGGGGATCCACAGCGCGCTCAGCGGGGTAATTTCAACACCTGCCGCCAGGGCCTGGCTAACGAGACGGTTTTCAGTTTCAGCATCCTCCAGCGTAATCGCCGCATGTAGTCCCGAGGCGACTTCCGGCATCACGCCAATATGGCTCAGATGCTGATTCCACTCGGCCAGCAGCAGGTCGCGGCGGCTTTTACTGATTCTGCGCATTCGGCGGATATGGGGCTGGAAATGGCCTTCCGAAATAAAGCTCGCCATCACCTGCTGGTCGTTCATTGGCGGCTGGCGGGTGGATAGCGTGCGCAGCAGGTTCAGCGGTTCCACCAGCGGTTGCGGAACCACCATGTAGCCCAGGCGTAGCGCGGGATACATCACTTTGGAAAACGAACCGATATAAATCACCCGATGGCGGTTATCCAGCGCGGCGAGCGGCATCAGCGGCGTACCGTTATAGCGATACTCGCCGTCGTAATCATCCTCCATAATCCACGCCTGATGCTTTCTGGCCCACTCCAGCAGCGCCATCCGCCGCGATAGCGACAGCGTCGCGCCCGTCGGGTACTGGCATGACGGGCTTACGTAGACCATCCTGGCGTCGGGATAATCCGTCAACTGCGCCGCCTGAAGCCCCTCATCATCAACGTTAATCGCTTTAATATTCAAACCAAGGCAGGAGAATACGCCCGCCGCTGCCCAGTGGCAGGGGTTTTCCATAATGACGTCCTGCCCGGCGCGCAGCAGCAGCGCGGAACACAGCATAATCGCCTGCTGTGCGCCAAGGGTAATAATCACCTGGGCCGGGTCGCACTTCAGGCCGCGCGAGGTGTGCAGATAGCTGGCGATAAGCTCGCGCAGCTGTAGATCTCCCGCCGGTACGCCGTAGCCCATTTGCGCGATGGGTCGCCGCCGCCAGAAGCGGTTTTGCAAACGCGACCAGGTATCAAACGGGAAATGGTCAATCGCGGGCATGCCGATGCGAAAAGCCTTCGGCGGGCCGTCGTGAACAAAATGGCGATTAAACCGCGCCGTCAGCGGCAGGCGCGAGTCTACGCGTAAGGCAGGAAATTCAGGCACTTCAGGGCCTTCTTCAACCTCCTGCCCGCGGTAACGTATATAGGTGCCGTCGCCCTGGCGGGTTTCAATCAAATCGTCGGCATATAAGCGCTCGTAGACCGAAACTACCGTATTGCGAGACACCCCCAGCAGCCGCGCCAGCTCACGGGTCGCGGGTAGCTTTGCCCCGTGAAGACCGGGCGTATTCATCATCTTCTCTCTCAGGGCGCGATAAAGCTGCTCGCTACGCTTTCTGCCAGCATCCAGCTTTATTCCCGTTAAATCAAAAGGCAGAGCAACCGACAAATTGGCACCTTAATATCGTTGGTTTTTGGTCCTGTTATACATCCAATATGACAATTAGCATAGGCGCATTAATACTCATGATGAAAGCGATGCCTTTCATCGCTCTCTGAACCCTGAATGATTGAGCCTACTATGTCAGCATCAGAAATCACGATTTTTGCCGCAAAAAAAATCATTACGATGTGTCCGAACCGCCCGGAAACCACCCATGTCGCGGTGCGCGGCGACCGTATTTTAGGTACCGGCACGCTTGAAGAACTCACTGGCTTCGGCGAATACCAGCTGGACGAGACCTTTGCCGACAAAGTGTTAATGCCCGGCCTGATTGAAGCCCACTCCCACGTCACCGGCGGCGGCATGTGGCAGTTCCCCTATGTGGGTTACTACGATCGCCCGGACCATACCGGTAAAATCTGGCAAGGCTGCCGCTCATTCGACGACGTCGTCAGCGCGCTGCAGGCGGTTGAACGTGAGATGACCGATCCACACGCGCCGCTGATCGCATGGGGCGTCGATCCTATTTATTTCGGCAGCGAAAAGCTGGGACGCGAACATCTGGACCGTGTCTCAACCACCCGTCCGGTCGCCGTTATCCATATGAGCATTCACCTGATGGGCGCCAATACCGCCGCGCTGCACGACTGCGGAATATTTGACGACTGCCAGATTGAAGGGGTGGTGAAAAATCAGGACGGTACGCTGCACGGTGAGCTGGTGGAATTCGCCGCCATGGGGCCAATCCTGAATAAATATGGTTTCTGGGACGAGCTCACCACCGAAATCGCCATCGCCAATTTTGGCCAGGAAGCGTTTCGCGCAGGCTGTACCAGCGCTGCCGATATGGGCCTGACCGATTTCAGCAACCCCGAGCTGATGACCAACTACATCCGCATGACCCGTGAAGAGGATTTCCCGATTCGCCTGCTGGTAGCCTACGGTCCTCCGTTCGTGAAGAAACCCTTCCAGGAAGCGCTGGATTTCGCGCCGGACGTGATGCGTCACGGGCACGAAAAAATGCACTTCGGCCCGATGAAAATCTTCCTCGATGGTTCTATCCAGGGCGGTTCAGGAAGAATGCTGGAGCCCTTCTATTATCTCGATGGTCACAACGGCGCGTGGAACGCTACACCGGAAGAGGTGGAGCAGCAGGTCTACGACATTATGTCCCGCGGCTACCAGGTTCACTGCCACTGTAACGGCGACGAGGCTTCGGAAGCGTTCATTAAAGCCGTCGAGAAAACCCTGAATCGTATTCCGGCAGTTAACCACCGCGCGGTAATGCAGCACGCGCAAATGCTGCGTGAAGACCAGTTCAAACGCATCAAAGAAATGGGGATGTGCGTGAACTTTTTCAGCAATCACGTCTATTACTGGGGCGATCAGCACTACAGCAAAACCATGGGCCCGGAGCGCGCGATGCGTATGGATGCCTGCGGCAGCGCAGTGCGTCACGGTATTCCTTTCGCCTTCCACAGCGATTGCGGTATCACCCCCATCAACCCGCTGTTCACCGGCTGGTGCGCGGTTAACCGTCTGACGGCATCCGGGCGCGTGCTGGGCGAAGCGGAGAAAATCTCCGTCGATCAAGCACTGCACGCGATGACACTCGGCGCAGCGTGGACCATGAAAATGGATCATCTGATCGGCAGCATCGAATGCGGTAAATACGCCGACTTCACCGTGCTGGAAGAGGATCCGCAGGCCATCGAGCCGATTCAGCTCAAAGATGTGAATGTCTGGGGCACCGTGCTGGGCGGTAAGAAACAGCAAATCCAGTAATCCTGTTGCGAACATTATCCACCCGGCGTCGTCGTCGGGCGGATAGCTATTACACAAAATCATTCACGTTGCATCAAGGCGGCACTTAGAGAGTCCCCTGGCGCTTACGACAGTAAGTGACTGGGGTAAACGCAGGCAGCCAACACAGAGGCAGCTTGAAGGATGATGTGTAGATTGCCTGAAATTAACCACAGAACACTATCATGACGACAAATTCAGTAATTAACTCTCTCGGCATGTCGCGCAACGCGGCCGCCGATACGGCGATGAAATGGTTGCCGCTTCTGGTACTGTGCCTCGCCCAGCTCTCGACATCCGGCGATAATGCCACGCTGAGCATCGCTACCGGCGCGTTGGTCAGCGACCTGCACGCCTCAATGGATCTCATCAGCATCGCCAACGCGATGTACTCGCTGGCCGCGGGGTCTCTGATGGTCGCCGCCGGAATGGCCGGGCTTATCGTGGGCTGGAAGAAAACCTTCCGCATCGGCTGCGCGCTGCTGTTTCTCGCCGAACTGACCGCTTATTTCTCACCGAACATGCTGGTCTTCACCTACGGCGCCCGTCTGCTTTCCGGTATTGGCGGAAGCTTTATGATCCCGTCGGTGCTGGGGCTTATCGCCAGTAACTACAAAGGCCGCCAGCAGGCGATCGCCTTTGGCGCTATCGGCGCAGCTAGCGGCGTCTCCTTCGCCGCCGGCCCGTTGATTTGCGGCCTGCTGGTTGACCACCTCGGCTGGCGCGCCGCGTTTGCCGCTATCGCCGGCCTGTGCATCGTCATCTTCAGCGGCTCCTTCCTGGTCCCTACGCCGGCAAAACCTGAACGCAAAGTGGTGTTCGATCTGCCCGGCGTCGTCCTGACCGTCATCGGCCTGTTCAGCGTGATCCTCGGCTTCCTGAAAGTATCAAGCTGGGGTCTGTTTACGCCGTTTAACGCGCCGTTCACCGTTATGGGCCTTAGCCCGGCGCCGTTCCTCGTCCTGTTTGGTCTGATCGTGCTGGCGATTATGCTGAAGTGGGAGCGCCATCGCGAAGCCACCACCGGCAGCGCGCTGATCCCGCTGTCGTTCCTCGCAACGCCGCAGGTGCGT
This sequence comes from Klebsiella sp. BDA134-6, assembly GCF_015601345.1. Classification (NCBI taxonomy): domain Bacteria; kingdom Pseudomonadati; phylum Pseudomonadota; class Gammaproteobacteria; order Enterobacterales; family Enterobacteriaceae; genus Klebsiella; species Klebsiella sp. BDA134-6. The sequence goes on along the minus strand of NZ_CP064784.1, from coordinate 200,956 downwards.
AACGGTCTCTATCTGACGGCGTTTATCTTCCTCGCCTACGGTTCCGGTATTTTCGTGACCGTGAGCTTCGTGCAGGTAGTTGCCGGACTGAACGGTATTGAAACCGGCCTGCTCATTCTGCCGTTTGCGCTGGGCGTCGTGGTCTTTTCGCTGGGGCTGCCGATCGTCTGGAAAAACGCGAATCCGAAACGGATGTGCCAGAGCGCGCTGCTCATCGGCACGCTGGGCTCCGTGTTGTGCATCTTCGGCTTCGGCCCGTCTGATTTCAGCATGATCGTGCCGGTAGGGATGTGTCTGATTGGCGTCAGTATGGGCATCGTTTCCGCCTATTCCAGCTATATTGTTACCAGCGCCCTGCCGGCGCGCGATGCACAGCAGTCGGGCGGCGTGCAGGCGACTTCGCGTAACGTCGGCCAGGCAATCGGCGTGGCGGTTTGCGGTATGGTGATGCTGACGGCGATCACCATGACAGTGCAGGATATGGCGAGCCACGACGCTTCGCTGAGCCAGGATACACAGCAAAAAGTGGCGAATATCTCCGTCATTCCTTATCTCAGCGATACCGGCTTCTCAAAGCTAATGCTGGATCAAGGCGTGAATCAAAAGGATGTGACGGAACTCAACCAGGTCTATAAAACCGCCCGCCTGAAAGCTACGCGAGCGGGCATGGTCGCCACCGCGGTCATGACGCTGCTGTTTTTATTCGGGACGCGCAATCTCCCCGTCCGCGCCAAAGGGTCTGACGACGCAGCAGGAGAAGAACCGCGTGCTAAGAAGTCGAAAATCTGAGTTAAGATCAAAAGATAACTAACAATAACGCGCCCCTCCCGCGAGGAAGGGCGCGTTTTGTCGTTTCTATCAAAAAGGAACAATCTGTGACCACCAACCCTACACCGACAAACTGGTTACCTTTGATTGTCTTGTGCTGCGCACAGTTTCTGGCCTCCGCCGATAACGTGACGTTGAGTATCGCCACGCAGGCGCTAATGAACGACCTGCACGCGACGCTTGGACAGGTCAGTACGGCGAATACCATGTATCCGTTGATTGCGGGCACGTTTATGGTGGCGGGCGGAATGCTGGGGTGCATCTGGGGTTGGCGGATGCTGTTTCGCATCGGATGCCTGATTTTTATCCTCGCCGAAATCTGCGCCTTTTTTTCGCCATCGATCACGCTCTTCACCTGGGGCGCGCGTCTGACCGCCGGGATAGGCGGTAGCCTGATGATCCCCGCCGTTTTTGGCCTGATCTCTGCCCTGTATCAGCAGCGACGACGGGTTGCCGCTTTTGGCGCGCTTGGCGCCTCCAGCGGCATTTCATTCGCCTGCGGGCCCATTCTATGCGGATATTTACTGGACCACGTCGGCTGGCGCATCGCGTTTGCCTCGCTGGGCCTGCTGGCGCTGCTTATTCTCATCTGTTCTGTCATCATCCCGGCATCAGAAAACAAACGCGCCGCTATCCCCTTCGATACCCCGGGTTTCCTGTTAGGCACCCTGGGGCTGTTTCTGACCATTTTCGGCATTCTGCGCATCCCGGTCTGGGGACTGATTATGCCTTTCGACGCCGCAGTGAGCATTCTCGGCCTGAGCCCCGCCCCTTTTGTCATCCTGTGCGGCCTGATTGTGCTGGTGATGATGCTGCGCTGGGAACGTCATTTTGAAGCCGCCACCGGCCACGCTCTGCTGCCCGCGGTTTTCCTGAAAACCCGCCTGGTGCGCCACGGGCTCTATCTCACGGGTTGGATATTTTTTGCCTACAGTTCGGCTATTTTTACCGTGGTGAGTTTTGTGCAGATTGTTAAAAGCGTATCGGCGATGGAAACAGGGCTGCTGATACTCCCTTTTGCGATCTGTCTCGCCGCCTGTTCTCTGGGTTTACCGCTGCTCATTCAGCAGCGAAACCCTCGCCGCCAGTGCCAGATGGGGCTGGCTGCGGGAATCGCCGGCGCTCTGGTTGCCGCCGCGGCGCTGCACGTGACGGGATTTACCCCTGTACTGATGGCGTCAGGGCTCTGTTTAATCGGCGCGGGGATGGGCACCATCGCGACCAATGCCCCGATACTGGTCACCACGGGCGCAGGGAATCGGCACGCCGAACAGTCCGGCGGCGTTCAGGCCGCCTCGCGCGATATCGGGCAAGCATTAGGAATGGCGTTAATCAGTACCGTCATGCTAACGGTATTGACCTTCATGATGAAATATCAGGTACAGCACGATGTGGCAATCAGCCTGGCCGCCCGACAGGCCATCGGCCATCTCACGTTTATCCCGTGGACGAGCGATCGAACTTTTCATCAGCTTATCCAGACACAAAGCCTGGCGACCGATGATATTTATAGCATTCTGCAGCATTATCAACAGAGCCGGATGGAAAGCGCGCGCTATGGGCTGCTGGCGATGGCCATCGTGACGTCTCTACTGCTTATCCGCCTTCGCCATCTGCCGAAGTCATCGTAGATTGCGCTATACTGCCGCCACGATCAAAAAAGCGGGAAAGAACCATGAACGACAGTGAATTCCATCGCCTGGCCGATACCCTGTGGATGACCATCGAAGAGCGTCTCGACGACTGGGATGGCGACAGCGATATCGACTGTGAAATCAACGGCGGCGTGCTGACTATCAGCTTTGAAAACGGCAGCAAAATTATTATCAACCGCCAGGAGCCGCTGCACCAGGTATGGCTGGCGACAAAACAAGGCGGCTACCATTTCGACTTGAAAGGCGACGAGTGGGTATGCGACCGCAGCGGCGAAACGTTCTGGGATCTGCTGGAACAGGCGGCGACCGCGCAGGCCGGTGAAGCGGTGAGTTTTCGCTAAGCGCACGTGATTCGAGTTCCCCGGATTGCGGCTGGCGCCTTATCCGGGCTACATAACCCTATGCCGCACGCTACCCTTTCTCAGGAGTAGTGCTGCAGCATTGGCGACGTTGCGGCATCCTGACCGGCTGAAGCGGTAGCGGCGGCAATCACCTGGCTGCGGAACGGGATCACCTGTTCGCGACCGTCGACGTCGACGATTTGATAAAACTGCGGCAGGTTAAAGTTGATAAAGCTGGAGCCGTAGGTAAAGCGGTCATGCGATGAAGAGTAGAAGCGGCTGACGTCGCGCACCAGCTCCTCTTTGCTGCCCTCACAGTGGTGATACACCTCAGCGCGGTTGCTCTCATCAAGAATATAGATGTTAAATCCGTTATCGTTATCCGCATCTTCAAAGAAGAACTGAATGATCCCTTCGCTGGCAAAACCATCCACCACCTGCGGCAGCCTGACGTGGTTGGTCTCCACCTGCACCGACAGGCCGTGCAGTTTGTTATGCGAAATCGCGCCGTAGAATTCGATGGCGTTTTCCAGCTTCTGTACCGAGACGTTAAGGCGCTCGAAAAACAACCCCCAGGTCTGCCCGGATACGCGCAGCGCTTTAAAGCGGCCGGTATCCTGACGGGTGCTGGAGAGGCGTAGCTCAACGCATTCAGAAACCAGCTGCTGCACGCGAGTGCGGATCAGGCCGCGCAAATGCTGGCTATAGCAGAAGACCTCCACGCTATCCGGCGGCGCGGCGTCCTGATGCATCTTGCCGAGAATGGTTTTCAGCGCTTCGATCATCGCCTGCTCGCCGTTAAAATGCAGCGTTCGCACCTCGTTCCACGAGTTGCGGTACAGCAGATCGATGCTGCCAATCAGGCATTTTTGCTCTTCGCCGAAGCTAAAAACATCGAGCTTACGGAAGTCAAAATGCACCACCTGATTGCGGAAGGCCGCCGTCGGATCATATTCGAGATTGACGATAATCGCCAGGTGGCGAATTTCGCACGGGCTATACAGCGCTTTCGGAGTCGGGGACGGCAGGCGCAACGGGAAGTGGTGCGCCACATCGGCCACCATCTCCTGCAGTTTAGCCAGATCGACAATGCCGTTGCCCTTAATAAACAGGCGAGTGCGTGACGTCAGCAGGCCGTTAAACCAGGCCCAGGCCACCAGCTTATTAAGATAACGGTTATATTCCAGCGGCTGGTGGCTGATGATCGACTCCATATCCGGCGCGCGGTTATAGACATACCAGCCGGTACGGTTGGCACGGCCGGGCGGCACATGGATAAAGGTCAGATTCGGCTCAGACAGATCCGGCGAAATTTGCGGGTTAACCAGGGTCACTTTCCCCGGCAGCGCTTCAAAGGCGGCGTACAGCTTACGCGTCAGCACGCCAATATCCTGCGGACTGGCGGAAACGCTCAGGTTGTTGCGACGCGCAAAGCGAATCAGGTTGCGATAGCTCTGCATCATCGCATCAAGCAGCTCGTTATGCGCTTTACGGACTTCGTCAATCTTCCAGTTGGCCCGGTTATCGAGCATCATCAGACGCTTTTCATCCCAGCCCCACTCTTTAACCAGGTGGCTGACGACTTCACGGCGCCAGCCGACGCAGGCACGCTCGCGGCTCAGCTTCTCGCACACTTTTAAATAGAAACATCGACGCACCAGATCGAGGCGCGTTTCATCCTCGATAGCCTGCAGATAGAGCGTGACGCGCTCCAGCATCATGCAGTAAGGGTCGAGGCCAAACGATACGATTTCACCGTCATGCAAGCGCTGCTTGATATCTTTCGCCAGCAGACGGTTGTTGGGGTACTCCCAGGAGTACGCTTCCAGCAGCAGCGTCTTCAGCACCGCTTTATAGGGCGAGTCGATGCTTTTATACAGCTGCCACAGGCTGGCGCCGAAGTACTCTTCCGCCGAGAGGGAGCTCAGACCGCCGAGATCCAGCCATTCGTTCGGCGTCAGCACGCCCTGCGCGTAGAGGCTCATCACGTAATCATCGTAATGCTCTTCTTCCTCGCACGGCACCATATTCCACAGAATACGCTTCCCGGCAAGGCGCACCGCGGTGCGGTAAAACTCATCCAGTAGCAGGATATGCTGGGTCGAACCGCAGTCTTCACCGCCCAGGCTGCCGCTTTCGTTATGGCGGAAGCGGTTTTCGTCGATCAGGAAGAAGCTCACTTCAACACCCAGCGACGCAGCCCAGCTTTCCAGCAGGCTGCATTTTCGCTGCAGCAGCTGGCGCTCTTCGCTATCCAGCCACGACTGATGGCAAACCCAGATATCAAGGTCGGAAGAACAGCTTTGCCCAACGGAAGAAGTACTGCCCATGGAGTAAAGGCCAGTGATGGGCAGCTCGCCTTTCGGCGGTTCCTGGGTCAGCATTCCACGATTGAGTTCAAGCTCGTCAAGGTAGTGGCGTTGGGTTTCATCAGGCGTGTAGAGGCAAATGCCACGGGGAACGTTACCGTCAAGGTAACCCGGCATCAGCGGGTGATGATAATGTAGTAATGTCGGCAGTAGACTGTAAACCTGCTGGAAAGCGGGTCCCATGGCAGCAAGGGCGCGATCCACGCGCAATTGGTTGATGGCATCCAGTCTCTGTTTCAGTGTCTCAATATAGAGGTACAAGACATATCGCCTGATGTTCAAAAACCCGACGTACAATAGTACGGAGAGTTTCAGTATTTCAACAAAAACCGTCACCATTCGTCGTCGGTGTGGTTGTGATGAGCTGCTGACTGACAAATGGTTTAAAACGTGATCAATCTAACACCTTGCGGATTGACCGTAAAGAAAGATGCGCTACATACAAGTGTAGCACCCTTTACTACGTGTAAATTCTTCACTACGTTTGCGGCAACCCGCAAACGCATGAAAGGCTAAAATGATGGCCGCGACCCTTACCCCCACAAAACTAACATCCCTAAGACAACAATGTTAGGATGGTTAGTGGTCGACTATGACGGTAACAAGCATGTTAGACAAAGTTTTGAGAATTGCCACACGGCAAAGCCCGCTTGCGCTATGGCAGGCACATTATGTGAAAGAGCGTCTGGAAGACTGTCATCCGGGGCTTTCTGTTGAACTGGTGCCGATGGTCACCCGCGGCGACGTGATCCTTGATACGCCCCTTGCAAAAGTGGGCGGCAAGGGTCTCTTTGTGAAAGAGTTAGAGCTGGCCATGCTGGAAGGCCGCGCCGATATTGCCGTCCATTCCATGAAAGACGTGCCGGTGGAATTTCCCGCTGGACTAGGGCTGATGACCATTTGTGAACGAGAAGATCCGCGCGATGCGTTTGTCTCGAACCACTACGCTTCCATTGATGAACTGCCGCACGGCAGCGTCGTTGGCACATCAAGTTTACGTCGCCAGTGTCAGCTGGCCGCAGCGCGGCCGGATCTCACCATCCGCTCCCTGCGCGGCAACGTTGGCACTCGTTTAAGCAAGCTCGATAGCGGCGAGTACGACGCGATCATTCTTGCCGCCGCGGGGCTTAAGCGCCTGAACCTTGAGGCACGTATTCGTCAACCGCTGACGCCGGAGCAATCTCTGCCCGCCGTCGGCCAGGGCGCGGTCGGCATTGAATGTCGCCTTGACGACGAATGGACCAAAGCGCTGCTGGCCCCACTGAACCATACGGAAACGGCCATACGCGTACGCGCTGAACGGGCGATGAACACCCGGCTTGAAGGCGGTTGCCAGGTGCCAATCGGCAGCTATGCCGAACTGATCGACGGTGAGCTATGGCTGCGCGCGCTGGTTGGCGCACCGGATGGCTCGCACACGGTACGCGGCGAGCGGCGCGGTCGTCCGGAAGATGCCGAAACGCTGGGTGTCTCCCTTGCCGAAGAACTTCTGGATAACGGCGCGCGCGACATTCTCGCCGTCGTTTACGCAGGAGAAGCGCCACGATGAGCATTCTGGTTACCCGTCCGCTGCCGCAAGGCGAAGAGTTAGTCAGCCGCCTGCGCGCGCTGGGACGCGTGGCCTGGAGCTTTCCGCTCATCGAGTTTACCCCGGGTCGACAGCTCCCTGAGCTGAGCGGCCAGTTGGCAAGCCTGGCGGCGGGCGATTTACTCTTCGCGCTATCACAGCATGCCGTTGAGTTTGCCCACGCTCGCCTCCAGCAGCAGGGGCTGCGCTGGCCCACGGCGCCCGACTATTTTGCCATTGGCCGCACCACCGCGCTGGCCCTGCATAAAGTCAGCAATCGACAAGTTCGCTACCCGTTAGATCGGGAAATCAGCGAAGTCTTGCTACAATTACCTGAATTACAAAACATTGCGGGGAAAAAAGCGCTCATCCTGCGCGGCAACGGCGGGCGAGAATTACTCGGCGACACGCTTCGCGAACGCGGTGCCGATGTCACTTTTTGTGAATGTTATCAACGTAGTGCGAGGCACTATGATGGCGCAGAAGAAGCAATGCGCTGGCAGTCCCGCGGGGTTTCAACGCTGGTCATTACCAGCGGCGAGATGCTGCAGCAGCTCTGGGCGCTAATACCACAGTGGTATCGCGAACGTTGGCTCCTGAGCTGTCGCATTTTAGTTGTCAGTGAACGTCTGGCCGAACAGGCCAGGGAATTGGGCTGGCAGGATATCCAGGTTGCCGATAGCGCCGACAACGATGCGCTGCTACGCGCATTACAATAACTCTCAACATTGGAAGCCATAATGACGGAACAACAGAATCAATCCGCCGTGGTTGAAGAGACCAGGGAGGCCGTGGACACAACGCCACAGCCAGAAAATAACGTAGAAAAGAAAAACGGCGGCAGTAAAACCAGCCTCGCTCTGAGCGCCATAGCTATCGCTATCGCCCTCGCCGCTGGCATAGGTCTTTATGGCCTGACGAAGACCCAGGCGACCCGCCAGAGCGAAGCCAGCGCCGGGCTATCCAGCCAGATCGCCGCGCTGCAAAAAGCGCAGGAAAATCAAAAAAGCGAGCTTGAAAGCATCATTAAGCAGCAGACCGAGCAGCTGACGCAAGCACAGCGTCAGCAGGATGCTCTGGCGAAGAAGCTGGAAGAAGTGCAGGAAAAGGTCGCGGTCATTTCCGGCAGCGACGCAAAAACCTGGCTGCTCGCGCAGGCTGATTTCCTCGTGAAACTGGCCGGACGTAAGCTGTGGGGCGATCAGGATGTGACGACCGCCGCCGCGCTGCTGAAAAGCGCCGACGCCAGCCTCGCCGACATGAACGATCCAAGCCTGATTAGCGCCCGTCGCGCCATCACCGACGATATCGCCTCGCTCTCCGCCGTAAGTCAGGTGGACTATGACGGCATCATTCTGAAGGTTAACCAGCTCGCCAACCAGATCGATAATTTACGCCTGGCGGACAATAACGACGATGACACCCCGATGGATTCCGATAGCGATGAGCTATCCAGCTCCATTAGCGAGTGGCGGGTAAACCTGCAAAAAAGCTGGCAGAACTTTATGGATAGCTTTATTACTGTTCGCCGCCGCGATGAGACCGCCGTACCGCTGCTGGCGCCAAACCAGGACGTCTACCTGCGCGAAAACATTCGCTCGCGTCTGCTGGTCGCGGCGCAGGCCGTTCCGCGCCATCAAGAAGAAACCTACAAACAGGCGCTGGATAACGTCTCAACCTGGGTTCGCGCCTACTACGATACTGAAGACGCCACCACTAAAGCCTTCCTTGAGGATGTGGATAAGCTCAGCCAGCAAAGCATCACCATGAACGTACCAGAGAGCCTGCAGAGCCAGGCGCTGCTTGAGAAACTGATGCAAACGCGGGTACGTAATCTGATGGCGCAGCCGGCTGAAACCCAGACCAGCGTCCCGGCTCCCGCGCCGGCACCTGCTGCCCACGCGCCAACGCCTGCGCCACAAGGAGAGTAACGCATGTTGAAAATTCTCTTACTCTTCGCGCTGCTGCTTGCCGGAATCGTTGTTGGCCCGATGATCGCCGGTCATCAGGGCTACGTCCTGATCCAGACCGATAACTACAACATTGAAACCAGCGTCACCGGGCTAGCGATCATCATGATCCTCACCATGGTGGTGCTGTTTGCCATTGAGTGGCTGCTGCGGCGCATTTTCCGCACCGGCGCCCATACCCGCGGCTGGTTCGTGGGCCGCAAACGTCGTCGCGCCCGTAAGCAAACTGAGCAGGCGCTGCTGAAGCTGGCGGAAGGCGACTATCAGCAGGTTGAGAAGCTGATGGCGAAAAATGCCGATCACGCTGAGCAGCCGGTTGTGAACTACCTGCTGGCGGCGGAAGCCGCGCAGCAGCGAGGGGATGAAGCCCGCGCCAACCAGCATCTGGAGCGCGCAACTGAGCTCGCCGGCGATGACCTGATTCCTGTCGAAATTACCCGCGTACGCCTGCAGTTGGCGCGTAATGAAAACCACGCCGCCCGCCACGGTATCGACAAGCTGCTGGAGATCACGCCACGTCATCCGGAGGTTCTGCGCCTAGCCGAGCAGGCCTACATTCGTACCGGAGCCTGGAATTCGCTGCTGGATATCATTCCGTCAATGGCGAAAGCCAACGTCAGCGATGAAGAGCACCGCGCCGAACTGGAACAGCTGGCGTGGATTGGTCTGATGGATAAAACCCTGGCCGACGGCGGCAGCGAAGGTTTGCGCGAATGGTGGAAAAACCAGAACCGTAAAACCCGCAGCCAGGTGGCGCTACAGGTGGCAATGGCGAATCGCCTTATCGAAAGCGACGACCATGATACCGCACAGCAGATTATTATTGATGGTCTGAAAAAGCACTACGACGACCGTCTGGTCATGCCGATCCCGCGGCTGAAAACCAATAATCCGGAACAGCTGGAAAAAGTGCTACGTCAGCAGATTAAAACGGTCGGCGACCGCCCGCTGCTGTGGAGTACGCTGGGACAATCGCTCATGCGCCACGGCGAGTGGCAGGAAGCCAGCATTGCGTTCCGCGCTGCGCTCAAGCAGCGCCCGGATGCGTTTGATTACGCGTGGCTGGCCGATACCCTCGACCGCCTGCATCAGCCGGAAGAAGCGGCGACGATGCGTCGCGACGGCCTGCTGTTAACCCTGCAAAACAACCCGCAGCAATAATGCGATTCTCGCCTCCGCCGGGGGCGAGAATATCTTCCCTTCCCGCCTGAACGCTTTCCGAGCCCTGAAAAGAAAAAAACGCCTGCTCTGAAACCAGGGCAGGCGTTAAAACAGGTCTGTTTGACAACAAATTGGGTGCTTCACTCAACGTAGTGTCCATGGTGTTTGATGAGGCTATATGCTTCATCCTTCACGCTGTCTCTTCGTTGGCTGCACACTCTCCCTAAGTCACTTACCTTTGTAAGCGCCTGGGGATTCCCGTGCTGGCCGTCTCGACACATCATGAATGATTTAGCATATAAAATGCGACATCTGTCAGTGGACGATAAGCACCGTAAAACGGCTCTGCATCATTCCTGAGTTTATGAGGCGCTAAGGCGAACATAAGAGATGGAATGAGCATCTACCCGGTTATTATCGCACAGGATCTGTAGAAAATGCATCTACCCGAACAGGGAATTGGGACTATTCTGGAGAATAAATTGTAATGTGATTAGCGGAATATTGTTTTCGATATCAGGAAGATAAGATTTTTTTTGCAAAATCAAAAAACAAAAAACCCCGCCGAAGCGGGGTTCAAAATTGGTCGGCGAGAGAGGATTCGAACCTCCGACCCACTGGTCCCAAACCAGTTGCGCTACCAAGCTGCGCTACTCGCCGATGTACTGCTTTTTTGAATTTTTAGTTCAATTCTTTATAAAGTCGTGGTGCGAGGGGGGGGACTTGAACCCCCACGTCCGTAAGAACACTAACACCTGAAGCTAGCGCGTCTACCAATTCCGCCACCTTCGCAATATCACAACTTTCTAAATAATGGGGTGGCTAATGGGATTCGAACCCACGACAACTGGAATCACAATCCAGGGCTCTACCAACTGAGCTATAGCCACCACTGCAAATCTTTTACGCGGTATTGAAACCACCGCAGCTCCAGCACCGGGTAAATGGTGCGCCCGACAGGATTCGAACCTGAGACCTCTGCCTCCGGAGGGCAGCGCTCTATCCAGCTGAGCTACGGGCGCTTAGCGCCGTTGCGGGGTCGGATAATACGGACTTCCTACCCCGCTGTCTAGTGCCTTTTTAAAGAAAATTATCGTTTGCTCATGCTTTGTGCGTTTTGTTGCTTATTGCGCCACATTATCAACATTCCCGCGTCGACCAAGGCCAAATACCTTATAAATAAGCGTCACGGCGGCAAGGAAAATCATTCCGACAAAGAGCGACATACGCGTATCGTCGTTAAATCCCATCCCTATCAGTACGCAAACCAGGAACGCCATAGTCAAATAGTTTGCCCACGGGAACAGCAGCGAGCGAAACGGATGGCTGGCCATGGCTTCTTTATGCACAAGACGAAAACGCAGCTGGCTAATCAGAATCACAAACCACGGTACCATCCCCGGCAGCACGCTGGCGCTGTAGACGTAGACGAAAACCCGCTGTGGATTAGGGATAATGTAGTTCAGGCACGAACCGACCAGCAGAATCAGGATCGACAGCGCCACGCCCGCCGAGGGTACGCCGTTGCGCGAGACTTTGGCGATGGCCGCGGGCAGCTGGCGATTCCTTGCCAGCGCGTAGAGCATGCGTCCGCAGCTGTACATTCCGCTGTTACAGCCGGAAAGCGCCGCCGTGAGCACCACAAAGTTAATAATACCTGCCGCCGCGGTGATGCCGATTTTGGCAAAGGTCAGCACGAACGGACTGCCGTTGGAGCCAATCTGATCCCACGGGAAAATAGTGACGATAACGAAAATCGCCCCCACGTAGAAAATCAGGATTCGCCACAGCACTTTTCCTACCGCGCTGCGCAGCGTGACCTGCGGATTCTTCGCTTCACCGGCGGTAATGCCGATAAGCTCGACGCCCTGGTAGGAAGCGACCACGATACACAGCGCCGTCAGGAAGCCCTTCCAGCCGCCGGCGAAGAAGCCACCGTGCTCGGTGAGATTGCCAAAGCCAATAGCGTGCCCGCCGTTGCCAAAACCAAAGAAAATAACGCCCAGCCCCACCACAATCATCACAATAATGGTGGTGACCTTAATCATAGCGAACCAGAATTCAATTTCACCGTAGAGCCGTACCGCCGCCAGGTTCGCCAGCGCCACCAGCCCGACCGCAATCAGCGCCGGTATCCACTGGACCATATCCGGGAACCAGAACTGGACATAGACCCCAATAGCCGTAATTTCCGATATCCCGACCGCCATCCACATAAACCAGTAAGACCATGCGGTGAGATAGCCGAAAAACGGGCTCATATAGCGGTGGGCATAAACGGCGAACGAGCCGGTTACCGGTTCGAGGAACAACATTTCGCCCATCGAACGCATGATAAAGAAGACAAAGAGCCCGGCGATAATATACGCCAGCAGAACCGAAGGTCCGGCCCACTTAAGCGTACTTGCCGCGCCCATAAATAACCCCACGCCAATCGTGCCGCCAAGAGCGATTAGCTCAATGTGTCGCGCCTCCAGTCCCCGCTGAAGTTCCGCTTTTTTCTCAGTCATATAACCTCTTGTGTTTGCCCTGCTCCGGGTTTAAGCGCATCCCAACCAGGATGTGTCTATACCGGTTATTTTTATGAATGAATAAAATGGAATAGCCCTGCCTGCGCGACGGTCAACTGACCGTCGCGTTTTAAGCATGCGAATGGTTAATGAATTTGAGGGAAATGGCAAATAAAGTATCAGACGAGTGAATACATTACACAGAATACCCAGGTAAACCCGCCCGCTTGCAGTGGAATGTCACAGCTTATCGGTGTAATACCAGCGTAAATAACGCAGCAGGCGCGCCTGCCTTTTTATTCGGCTCGGCTGCGAAACCAGGCGATAGAACCACTCCAGACCCAGATCCTGCCAGAACTTCGGCGCCCGCTGCACGTGGCCGGTAAAGACATCGTAGGTGCCGCCCACGCCCATATACAGCGCCTGCGGATAAACGTCCCGACAGTCGCGCATCAGGATCTCCTGACGCGGCGAACCCATCGCCACCGTGACGATCTTCGCCCCGCTATCGCGGATTCGCTCAAAGAGTGCCTGACGCTGGTCAGCGGCAAAATAGCCATCCTGGCTTCCAACGATATTCACGTTCCAGCGCTGGCGAAGCTGCTGCTCCGTTTGCGCCAGCACCTCGGGCTTACCGCCGATCAGAAATACCGGCGTTCCCTGAGCGCCTGCGCGCGCCATTAGAGCTTCCCATAAATCAGCGCCGGCGACGCGCGACACCTGCGACTGAGGGTATTTTTTACGTAGTGAGCGTACTACGCTGATGCCGTCAGCATATTTGAATTCTGCGGCTTCAATCAGCACCCGAACCTCGGGGCTGTCTTCTACCGCCAGCATCTTCTCTGCATTAATCGCCACCAGCGTCCCCGTACGGATCTCGCCGTCGGCGTACAGATAATCCAGAGCGTGTTGCATATCGCGCCAACCAATGAGTTGTAGCCCTCTCAGCAGATACAACGGCGCGGATGTGGTCTCAGTCATGTACACCCTTATCAGACTTGAGGTTGCGTCAGCGGTTTAGCCCGCTTATGAATCAGCCCCACGCTATCCAGGAACCAGTACAGCAGTTTTGCCGCCAGCAGGCAGATCCCAAAGATGACGAGGAAAAAAACCACGCGGGAACCGAATGAATCCAGCCCTTCACGCGCCAGCACGATCATGTTGAAGATAGCGCCAAAACAGAAACTGTGCAGGATCGCCGCTTTATAGCGGTTCGTCTCCCGGTTGCCAAGCTCGTACAGCCAGTCAAACCATTTAATGATCAGCCCGACCGCCACCGCGCCCAGCGGGACGAACCAGACGCCGCCCATCACCACCAGCGAGCCAATCAGGGTCGGCGAAATCGCCAGGCCAGAATGGTTATTCAGCACGTCCCAGGTGAAATAGTTCGCGGTATTGAGCACCATTGTCGGACGACCGTGCCACAACCAGCTGGGGATAAAGACGTAAAAATCCCGGATGATGGGCGCCAGCCCCTGGAACTCGATCTTGTCGTAGTTTTGCAGCAGCAGGGCCAGGTTTTCCCACGGCGAGAAAGTATCGCGGGTCAGATAGAGGAAAGTATAAAACGCCTCATCGCCGCTGACGTTCATGCCATAGCGCTTGAGGGCCAGCCAGAACATACCGACGATACCCAGCACGCCCGCCGCCGCCAGCATCCACAGGCTGATCCAGCCGCGAATGATGCCGATAAACAGGAAAATGGCAAAAGCGATGATAATGTTCGCCCGAGTGCCGCCAACGATGGCGTAGGTCAGCAGGCCAAAGGCGACGGTGCTAACGAGGAAGAATATCCACGCTTTATAATCCTGACGCAGAAAATAGACCACCAGCATTGCCGGGATGAAAAAGTAGAAGAAACGCTTTAGCGCCACGCCGGAGACTTCGCTGGAGAATATCTGGCTATAGGAGTTGAGTTTGAATAACAGGAATCCGTTATGCGCAAAGAAGATGCCGACGCAAAGCAGCGCCAGCCCGAGTAAAATGCCCCAGGTCAGATGGGTCTCCACGCGATTCATCGTAAACAGCGGACGATGCGGATGGCCGTGCGCCGCCGAGCGTAGCCGCGTTTTGTAGGTGGCGTAGTAAACCGCATAAAAACAGACGGAAACCAACAGAGTTTGCAGCAGAATTTCCGGCGGGGCGACCGCGACGTCAAAGCGGAACACCAGAATACTGGTCAGCGGGAAGCCAAAGAAAAAGGTCAGCAGAAACAACAGCGAGAAAAAGACGTTGAAGTTGAAGCGTACGCGACGAAATTCAAAGTACGTGGCGGTGGCGATAAAGAGCGTCGACAGCAGCCAGACCAGCAGCAGCCCGCTAAATTGCATTAATGTCATGCATCCCCCCCCGCGGCAATCCGCAACGCGCGTCGCCAGCCCGTCAGATAATTCGGACGGAAGAAGGCGATCTGATTTTTATCCACACCGGCCAGCTGGCGCTGTGCTTCACGCACAACGCTCACGTCCAGCGCATCGCGGGTAAAGAGTACCGGAATATGCTGCTCCGACATATCCTGCCAGAAGGGATTATCCCGATTCAGCACGCAAGGGATGCCCGCCTGAATCAGCAGGCACAGCGTGCCGATACCCTGCTGACGGGCAAACAGGAAGTAGCCAAGATCGCAACGACGCAGCAGGGCCAGATAGTCATCAAACGCCAGCTTATCGCCCAGTACCTGAAGATGCTGCGGGCTGAACAGCGCCGCGCCGGCCGCGCGAACTTCATCGATATAGTCACTATTGTTGGCCGGATAGCCCATCGGCACGACGACATTGACCGTATCGCCGAACTGCTGATGAATCGCACGCAGCGCGGCGATGTGCTCATTGCTACGATCGCCGGAATTCCCCACCAGAATAGTCAGCGTGTCACCGCGCGGGGCGCTATCGGCGAGCGAATTCAGCGCCGGATCCATACGGGTCGGGAAGTAGAGCAGCTCACCCGGCACGCCCGAATGGCGGGCGGCGAACCAGCTCAGATCGCCGCGGGTAGCAAACACGCGCCCTACCCGGCCCTGCGCCATGCGCCGCAGGGGATAGAACAGACGAAACTTCAGGCTGGCGGAGTTCTCATACAGGTCCGCCCCCCAGATATGCCAGTTAAACTGCGCCGGGCGGATCCCGCCGCTGAGCAGCGCCAGCCACAGGCCGGTATTGAACTGGCCGTGAAAGAAAAAGCGCTGCTGCCGGTTCGCTTTTGCCAGCGCGATAACCGCCTGCGCCAGCGACTTTTTCCCCGGATAACAGCTGATGGAGAGCGCGGGATAGGCTGCGCGGATCCCTGTCTCCTCACCGACGACCATAAATATACGCGCCTGCTCGTCATCGACGGCCAGCTCATCATTAAAGAACCGCAGCACGGTCTGGTTGTGGTGCGGGATATCCGATCCCAGTACATGTATCAGTGCTGTCATGCCCGTTTACGCCAAAGTAAAAACACGCCGCTACAGAGAGCGAAATAAACAATATAGGTAGCCATATACGCCTGCGCCGCGCCGATTGCGCCATGCGCCGGGATAAGCCAGTGCGAGAATGCGGTCAACAGCGTGAACTGGCTGATTTCCGTCAGAATATAAAAACGCAGCGAGGCTTTGGCGATCACCAGATAGCCATAAACATAAGCCCCGACCTTTAACACATCGCCCACCAGCTGCCAGGCAAACAGATCGCGCATCGCCGTAAAACGGTCGGAAAAAAGTAGCCAGATAGCGAAATCACGCAGCAGCCACACCGTTAAGCTTGCTGCCGCCACCGCCGGGAGAACAAATTTTAACGATTTGCTAATCTCGCGGGTGATATCCGCTTTCGCCGTTAGCCGGGACAATGTCGGTAACAGATAAACGCTAAATGACGCGGTAATAAACTGTAGATAGGCGTCGGAGATGCTGCTCACCCCTTGCCAGATCCCCACCGCGTCCCAGCCATAGTGGGCCGCCAGCAGGTTACGCATCATCACATAGGCAACCGGCAGCGTCACCGAGGTAATCAGCGCCATCAGGGTAAATTTCGATAGCTGCCCCGCCAGGCCGTTGTCCCAGCGCGGGCACAGCGCGCTCAGCGGAATATTGCCGCGTCGCCACAGTACGAAGGCCGCCGGCACCACCACCAGCGCGGGCACCAGCGCCAGCCCCAACAATGCGCCCTGATAGCCGCCGAAACGGTAGCAGGCATAGTACGCCGCCACGCCAATCAGGCTCCCGGCGATAAGCGACAGCGCATTACCCGCCGCATCGCGAAAACCTTTCATCAGCGCTAACAAGAAATTCGCCCAGGCGATCCCCATCTGTACCAGGGCCACCAGCCGCACCAGGTTCTGGTAATGCTGATGGCCGAACAGCCCCTGGCTGATTGGCGCGGCCGCCAGCAGGAAGATCAGCGCCAACAGTGTAGAGAAACCCAGTACCATCGCCGAAGAGGTGCCAACGACGTTGTACAACTGCCGGCGATCGTCATGATGCTGGGCTACCAGCTTAGTGACGCCGTTAAATATCCCGGCCCCCGCCAGTACGCCAAGTACGGTCACCAGTTGGCGGAAGTTACCCGCCTGCCCCACCCCTGCCGGGCCGAACGACACGGCCAGCAGCTTAACCACCAGCAGACCGGCGCCGATTTTGACCAGCGTGGACGCCGCGGTCCACAGAGACGCTTTTGCCAGCGACATATCAGGAGAAATAGCTCAGCAGCGAGTTAATTACCGTGCGCTGGTTGACGTTCGACAGGTTGTAGAATAAAGGCAGACGCAGCAGGCGTTCGCTCTCCTGAGTGGTGTAGCGATCCGTCCCGTGGAACTCGCCGAAGGTTTCCCCGGCCGGGCAGCTGTGCAGCGGGATATAGTGGAACACCGCCAGAATTTCCGCCTCTTTCAGCCAGGCGATCAGCTTGCTGCGATCGTCAATATCGCGCAGCTTGATATAGAACATGTGCGCATTTTGCCCGCAGTCGGCAGGAACGATCGGCAGATCGATACGTCCAGCCCGCGCCAGCGGCAGCAGGGCATCATAGTAGTTCTGCCACAGCGCCAGGCGCTGCTGGTTAATCCGCTCCGCCGCTTCCAGCTGCGCCCACAGATAGGCGGCCTGTAAATCGGACATCAGATAGCTGGAGCCGATATCGCGCCAGGTATATTTATCCACCAGACCACGAAAAAACTGGCTGCGGTTGGTGCCTTTTTCACGAATAATCTCCGCGCGCTCGACCAGCTTGCGATCGTTAATCAGCGTCGCGCCACCTTCACCACCCGCGGTATAGTTTTTGGTTTCATGAAAGCTGAAGCAGCCAATATGGCCGATAGTACCGAGCGCCCGGCCTTTATAAGTCGACATCACGCCCTGCGCGGCATCCTCCACCACAAACAGATTATGCTTGCTGGCGATAGCCATAATAGTGTCCATCTCGCAGGCCACGCCGGCGTAGTGAACCGGCACAATCGCGCGGGTTTTCTCGGTAATGGCCGCTTCAATCAGCGTCTCATCGATATTCATGGTATCGCGACGAATATCAACGAAGACGATTTTCGCGCCGCGCAGCACAAAGGCGTTGGCGGTGGAGACGAAGGTGTAGCTCGGCATAATCACTTCATCGCCCGGCTGGATATCCAGCAGCAGCGCCGCCATCTCCAGCGAAGCGGTGCAGGACGGCGTCAGCAGCGCTTTCACGGTGCCGAAACGCTGCTCCATCCACTGCTGGCAGCGGCGGGTAAAACCGCCATCGCCGCACAGCTTGCCACTGCCCATCGCGGACTGCATATAATCAAGTTCGGTTCCCACCACCGGCGGCGCGTTAAATGGAATCATCATGTCACCTGTATAACCAGTACGCGGTGCTTTCGATATTCGCACCGCTAAGAATGTAACGTTTAAGCGCGGCGGTGTTACCCATCTGGGTCACCACCCGCAGTGTCGTCAGCCCACGCAGCGCGGCCCAGCGCTGGGCTGCTTGCATTAATTCCGCTCCTGCGCCGCGTCCGGCCAGCAGGCCAATTCTCGCCTCGCGCTCGCTGAGCTGGCGCAGGGAGACAAACGCGCGAATATCACCATCAGGGGCGCGAAACACCAGACACTGATGATCGAAAGTCCCACGCACCGCATTTTCAATCCACTGGGCATAGAAGCGGGCGCTGGCATCGGCTGCGTACCAGGGCGCGCGAAAACGGCTCTGCGCAAAGGCCAACGCCGCCAGTTCTCGCAGCCGGGGAATATCCACCTCGGTCGCCAGCTCGGCACCGCTATCATCTGAAGCCGCAGGCGAAAGCGCGAGATCGACCTCGCCCTCCACCAGCCGGAAGCCCAATGCCTGCAGCGCGTCCAGACGCGCAATATCATCCGCCGCGACTTTCGCCTGCACCCGCGACCATCCGGCCAGCGCTTGCGCCGTCAGCGGCGGCGCATCGTCGCCAAAACGTACGATGGCGCTATTGACGCCGAAGAAGCGGTTTTCCCATTCAAGGGGTTCAATACTGGCGCGGGCGGGCATAAAACAGGTCTGTTAAGTTTTGATCGTGATGAAAGCGCGCGAAACTCCGGGCACCTTCGTCTTTGACCAGACGCTTTCTCACCGCCACACCCCTTTGGTATCGACGATAAACTGCTGGCTCACGCTGTCACCGCTCATCGCTTTAAATTCTTTATGATCGACCAGCATCACCAGCACATCGGCGCTCGCCAGCGCTTCGTCAAGCGTCGCCAGAGCGCACAGTCCGTCGAGCTTTTTCGGCAGCTGATGAATATTTGGCTCAACGACCAGGGTTTCGCCGCCGTGCCAGCGGGCGATTTGCGCGGCAATAGCCATTGCCGGGCTTTCGCGCAGGTCATCAATATTCGGCTTAAACGCGAGGCCAAAACAGGCGATTTTTAGCTCGCTGGCGCGTTTGTTGCTCACCGCGAGACAGTCGGCGACTCGCGCTTTCACCTGGTCGATTACCCATTCTGGTTTGTGGTCGTTGACTTCACGCGCGGTCCGGATAAGTCGAGCTTGCTGCGGGTTCTGCGCCACGATAAACCACGGGTCGACCGCGATACAGTGGCCGCCAACGCCCGGGCCCGGCTGAAGAATATTGACGCGCGGATGACGATTCGCCAGGCGAATCAGCTCCCAGACGTTAATCCCCTGATCGGCGCAAATTAGCGAAAGTTCATTGGCAAAAGCGATATTAACGTCACGGAAGCTGTTTTCAGTCAGCTTACACATCTCGGCAGTGCGCGAGTTGGTCACCACGCATTCGCCTTCAAGGAAGATTTTATACAGCTCGCTAGCGCGGGCCGAGCACACCGGCGACATGCCGCCAATCACGCGATCGTTTTTAATCAGCTCAACCATCACCTGCCCCGGCAAAACGCGCTCCGGACAGTAGGCAATATTGACGTCAGCCGCTTCGCCAGCCTGCTGTGGGAAACTCAGATCGGGGCGCATTTCCGCCAGCCAGCCAGCCATCTGCTCGGTTGCCCCCACCGGCGATGTGGACTCAAGGATAACCAGCGAGCCTTTCTTCAGCGTCGGCGCGATAGATTTAGCCGCCGATTCGACGAAAACCATATCCGGTTCGTGCAGATCTTTAAACGGCGTCGGCACCGCAATAAGATAGGCGTCGGCTTCTACCGGCGCGGTAGTGGCGCTCAGGTAGCCCTGTTCGACCGCCGTTTTGACGACGCTCGCCAGATCCGGCTCCACGATATGAATTTCTCCACGGTTAATGGTCTCCACGGCGTGTTGATTAATATCAACGCCGACCACCCGCTTTTGCCGGGAGGCGAACGCGGCAGCGGTTGGCAGGCCAATATATCCAAGGCCAATCACTGAAATGGTAGAAAAATTCATAGCGTTACCTGATTATTTTTAAGTGCAGACAAAATACGATGACACGCTTGTCCATCGCCGTACGGGTTATGCGCCCGGCTCATGGCCTGATACGCGGACTCATCTTGCAGCAAGCGCGTGACTTCATTGACGATGCGTTGGCTATCGGTTCCCACCAGGCACACGGTGCCCGCGCTAACCGCTTCCGGACGCTCGGTCATGTCACGCATCACCAGCACCGGCTTACCGAGCGATGGCGCTTCTTCCTGGATACCGCCGGAATCGGTCAGGATCAACCATGCGCGATTCATCAGCCAGACGAACGGTAGATAATCCTGCGGCTCAATAAGCATGACGTTCTCAACGTGGCCGAGAATACGCTTAACCGGCTCGCTGAC
Organism: Klebsiella sp. BDA134-6; assembly: GCF_015601345.1. Classification (NCBI taxonomy): domain Bacteria; kingdom Pseudomonadati; phylum Pseudomonadota; class Gammaproteobacteria; order Enterobacterales; family Enterobacteriaceae; genus Klebsiella; species Klebsiella sp. BDA134-6. The sequence goes on along the minus strand of NZ_CP064784.1, from coordinate 180,364 downwards.
GTTCGGGTTCAGATGAACCGGATAGACAATTTGTACGTCCGGGTTGTTAGCGGCGATCTCCGCCAGCGCATGGCAGATTTGCTCAAAACCACGGCCAAAGCTTTCCCGACGGTGCCCGGTGACCAGAATCATCTTTTTGCCGTTGGCGAGGAAGGGATAGCGCTGAGTCAGCTCGTTGCGCAGGACTTCATCGCTCAACACCCGGTCGCGCACCCAGAACAGCGCGTCAATAACCGTATTGCCGGTTACCGCGATCCGATTGTCGGCGATGTTTTCCCGCAGCAGGTTCTGCCGCGAGGTTTCCGTCGGCGCAAAGTGGTACGTTGCCAGATGCCCGGTCAACGTACGATTCCCCTCTTCCGGCCACGGCGAGCTCAGATCGCCCGTACGCAGCCCGGCTTCCACGTGCCCTACCGGAATGCGCTGATAAAAAGCGGCCAGGCTTGCCGCCATCGTCGTGGTGGTATCGCCATGCACCAGCACCACGTCCGGCTTAAACGACTCCAGCACCGGCTTTAAACCCTCAAGGATACGGCAGGTAATCTCCGTCAACCCCTGGCCCGGCTGCATAATGTTAAGGTCGTATTCCGGAACAATAGAAAAAAGTTTCAACACCTGATCGAGCATCTCCCGATGCTGCGCGGTCACGCAAACTTTCGCCTCAAAATGAGGATCCTTTGCCAGCGCATGAACCAGAGGCGCCATTTTGATAGCTTCTGGTCTCGTGCCAAATACCGTTAGTACTTTCACATCGATTCTCTTCGATTAGGTGATAAAGGCTGAATGTCCTTCACCACGGGCCGCATTCACTGGACACGGCGACGCGATAACGCAACGCCTGCGCCGATGAGCGCGCCCACAATCCCCCACATCACCATCAGAAACACGCGGCGCGGGCTATCGCGTTTTACCGGTTCTTCAGGCGTTCGCAAATACCTGTAAGTCTGAAAACGCGGATCCAGGGTCGGCCCAACGTTTAATGTCGTTAGCATGGCGCGGCTTTGGTCATAATCAAGATCGTACTCCGGCCCCACCGCCTGCAGGTTTTCCAGTCGGGCCTGTAGCATCGGCCGTCCCAGTAAAAACAGCTCTGAATCCGGCAACTGGTCTGGTGGAATATCGGTTTCGCTGCGGGAGATATTGTGCTGCTGGGCGACTTTCAGCGCCTGTTCCACGCTATGCATGCGACGATTGAAAATCTCTCGCGCCACCTCTTCCTGACGCTTCACCTGCGCTTTCATCTGGATGGTACGCGCGGCCCAGGCGCCTTTAAGCTCGTCATTCAGATGCCCTGCCGCACGCTGGCTGGCGAAAGCCACATACTGGCGCAGCAGATTATTGGCATCCGGCGCGGTTTCTGCCGTCAGCTTCACGCTATCGTTGATGCTTTTTAGCGCATCGCCGGGCATAAACTGGATATCGTTAATCAGGTCATCCAGCAGAGCGGCATCGGCGCGAGCGTTACCCGACTGGCGCTGCTTGTAGTAGTCCGTTTGCAGCCAGAAGTCGCGGCGGGTATCCCATGACGCCTGCTGCATGATGAACTCTTTATAAGCTTCATCCATTACCGAAGGCTGATCGACCGAGACGAGATTGGCCTTGATATCGAGATTGCGTAAAAACTGCTGTTGCGAATAGTATCCCCCCAGCATGTTTACCGTTGGCCGATCGGTAATCGCCGTCGCGCTCCACTCCTGGCGAGCAAAAAAGGTATAAACCAGAACAACCAGTGCAAAGAGCACTGCGATACCTGCTATCCAGCTTTTTCCTGCCCATAAGGCGCGAAACAGCCCGCGAATATCCAGCTCATTCTCAACGTTCACTGTTTGTGCTCCCGGTAATGGTTGAGTCATCACGTCCCCAGATTGATTTGGTTAATTTGGATTATTGCCGCTGTGTCGCCGAATTCTGCGTCTAATACGTTTAACCATGCGCGCCACTTTCCAGGCGCGTTTAATGCAGTAGCCATAAAGAAAGAAGGCTACCAAAAAGAGTATTAACATCACCCATTCCGGCACAATGCGGGTGTATTCCGCCACCACGCCAACCAGAGCCAGCAGCGCGGCGGCCAGAGTGATCAGGACAAACGCCTGGCGGGAAGTAAACCCGGCGCGCATGATTAAGTGATGAATATGCTGACGGTCCGGGGAGAATGGACTCATCCCTTTACGCAAGCGACGGTACATAATCGCCACCATATCCATCAATGGGATAGCAATAATCCACAGCGCCGTGACCGGGCTAATAGGATGCGTCTTTCCCTGCGTGGTCTCCAGCAGGATCCAGATGATAGTGAAGCCAATCATGGTGCTGCCGGCATCACCCATAAAGACCTTATAGCGACGGCCAAGCGCACCGAGGTTAAGTAAAATATAGGGCAAAATGGCGGCAATCATCGCAAAACACCACATCGCCAGGCTGTACTGGCCATCAAACCACAGGATGATGCCCGTTGCCGCGAAAGAGACGGAGGACAGGCCGCCAAGCAGCCCATCAATACCATCTACCATATTGAAAGCATTGATCGCCGCCCAAACGGCGAACAGCGTGAGGAAGAAGCCAAAGGGGCCGAGCACCAGCTCCCATGAGCCGAATATAAAACCGAGGCTACTAAGATGAAGATTTCCCACCATCATCATAATGACGGCGATAGCGGCCTGAATAACCGCGCGAATTTTTACGCTGATATCAAAGCGGTCGTCCAGCGCGCCGACCAGCACAAGCACCCCGGCACACCCCAGGTATAACCTTGCGTGGGGAATGTAATAGTCGGCGATGGCAAACGTAAAACAAATACCTGCGAAAACTGAAATACCACCAACTAACGGAATCAAACCCTGATGCCGTTTGCGATAGTTAGGTTTATCCACCAGCCCAACTCTTTTTGCCGCCTTGCGAGCGATAAATATAAACAGGGTAGTGAATAAGAAAATACTGATTAATTCAGTAATAGCAGTGAGTAAATTCACAACGCATGTGCTCTCAGCATAGTTAATCCGGGAAGTATAACGATGATGCCTCAACTCCAGAAGGGGCAAAGCAGAACATTACAAATTTATTGTAGAAATTTTAGACTGTTAAAGCTGTCTCTGCCTGCCATCATCCTGCACACATCATACGTTAACACCCATTTTGTTTTCCCTTGCTGGATCATACAAACCCGGAAAACAAAACGCCACGCAATAGCGTGGCGTTTTCTGGCATTTTTAACTTACGAGCGCTTCATCATATCGAAGAAGTCATCGTTAGTTTTGGTCATCGCCAGTTTATTGATGAGGAATTCCATCGCGTCGATTTCACCCATCGGGTGAATGATTTTACGCAGGATCCACATCTTCTGCAGCTCTTCCTGAGTGGTGAGCAGCTCTTCTTTACGGGTACCGGAACGGTTGTAGTCGATAGCCGGGAAGACGCGTTTTTCTGCGATCTTACGAGAGAGATGAAGCTCCATGTTACCGGTGCCTTTAAACTCTTCGTAGATAACTTCGTCCATTTTAGAACCGGTATCGATCAGCGCCGTAGCGATGATGGTCAGGCTACCGCCCTCTTCCACGTTACGCGCGGCGCCGAAGAAACGCTTCGGACGATGCAGGGCGTTGGCGTCCACACCACCGGTCAACACTTTACCGGAGGCCGGGACCACGGTGTTGTAGGCACGCGCCAGACGGGTAATGGAGTCGAGCAGGATGATAACGTCTTTCTTATGCTCAACCAGACGCTTCGCCTTCTCGATAACCATCTCGGCAACCTGAACGTGGCGGGATGCCGGCTCGTCAAAGGTCGAAGCGACAACTTCACCTTTAACCAGACGCTGCATCTCGGTCACTTCTTCCGGACGTTCGTCGATCAGCAGTACCATCAGTACGCAATCAGGATGGTTGTAAGCAATGCTCTGCGCGATGTTCTGCAGCAGCATGGTTTTACCGGCCTTCGGCGGCGCGACAATCAGACCACGCTGGCCGCGACCGATCGGCGATGCCAGATCCAGTACGCGGGCGGTTAAGTCTTCCGTCGAGCCGTTACCACGTTCCATACGCAGACGTGAATTTGCGTGCAGCGGGGTTAAGTTCTCGAACAGAATCTTGTTACGCGCGTTTTCCGGCTTATCGTAGTTAACTTCGTTAACTTTCAACAACGCAAAGTAACGCTCACCCTCTTTAGGAGGACGAATCTTACCGGAAATGGTGTCACCAGTGCGGAGGTTGAAGCGGCGGATTTGGCTGGGGGATACGTAGATGTCGTCGGGACCGGCGAGGTAGGAGCTGTCTGCTGAACGGAGGAAACCAAATCCATCCTGCAGTATCTCCAGTACGCCATCGCCAAAGATATCCTCGCCACTCTTCGAATGCTGCTTGAGGATGGCAAAAATAATATCCTGCTTACGCATACGGGCCAGGTTTTCCAGCCCCATATTTTCGCCGAGAGTAATCAGCTCAGAAACCGGCGTATTCTTTAATTCGGTAAGATTCATAATGGTGTGGGTTCTTAAACTCGGGGTGATTCTCGAACTTAATGTTGTGAATGGTATGGCAGGAACATCCATGCCTGTTAACGGCCTTCATCTCGTGTCTGTACGTTGCCTGGTCACAGGAAAGAACGCAGAACTGAAACGACTAAACGGAATGAGTGATAAGCCCGGCTTATAAGCCTCACGCGCATTTTTGCGGGACGCTTTGGGTAAAACAAGATTCAAACAAAGGTATGTTTAAAACGAAGTCTGAGATTAACTTAGCACGACTCTCGCCGGGCGTCCAGAGATCCGCAAAAAATTGGACGCTGGACGCCGGCAGAGCAAGCCGCTTACGCCAGGTTGGCGTCGAGGAACTCTTTTAACTGGCCTTTAGACAGCGCGCCAACTTTGGTCGCTGCAACTTCGCCATTTTTGAACAGCAGCAGGGTCGGAATGCCGCGAATGCCGTATTTCGGCGCGGTACCCGGGTTCTGATCGATGTTCAGTTTCGCAATGGTCAGTTTGCCCTGATACTCTTCAGCGATCTCATCCAGAATCGGGGCGATCATTTTGCACGGACCACACCACTCTGCCCAGAAATCGACGAGGGTTAGCCCGTCAGCCTTGAGTACGTCCGTGTCAAAACTGTCGTCAGTCAGGTGAATAATTTTATCGCTCATATTTAACTCCACAGGAATAAGCCTGGTGTGTTGGTGTCGCGGCCATCAACGACGTGTCGATGCTACGTTATGCACGCTGTTCTTCAGAATGCCCCTTTTATCGATCTGCGTCACAATGTCCATCATGAACTTTGCCCCACAAAAGATAAAGCAACCCGCGTTCAAACCGGCTTATCGCAGATTTGTCACCCTCGCCTCGCTTAGTAGTCTAAGCTTTCGAAGATTCGTTCAGTTGCCGCAGACGCACCTTGAATAATTTCATACATAGCCAACGAAAGGTTGACGTTATTTCACCGGATACGCTTTCTTAATGCAATAGTTAGCTGATATTCTACCACACTATGAGCAAAACACATTTAACAGAACAGAAGTTTTCCGACTTCGCCCTGCACCGGCAGTGATTGAAGCCCTTGAAAAAAAAGGGTTTCATAATTGCACACCCATCCAGGCACTCGCCCTCCCGCTTACGCTGGAAGGTCGCGATGTCGCCGGGCAGGCGCAAACCGGTACCGGTAAAACGATGGCGTTTCTGACGTCAACGTTTCATTATCTTCTCACTCACCCGGCGATCGCTGACCGCCAGGTCAACCAGCCGCGCGCGCTGATCATGGCGCCGACGCGTGAACTGGCGGTACAGATTCATGCTGACGCCGAACCGCTGGCGCAGGCTACCGGTCTGAAACTGGGCCTTGCTTACGGCGGCGACGGCTACGATAAGCAGCTGAAAGTGCTGGAAAGCGGCGTGGATATTTTGATCGGCACCACCGGTCGCCTTATCGACTACGCCAAACAGAACCATATTAACCTCGGCGCCATTCAGGTTGTCGTACTTGACGAAGCCGATCGCATGTACGATCTCGGCTTTATTAAAGATATCCGTTGGCTGTTCCGCCGTATGCCGCCGGCGAATCAGCGCCTGAACATGCTGTTCTCTGCCACCCTTTCTTATCGCGTCCGTGAACTGGCGTTCGAACAAATGAACAACGCCGAGTACGTCGAAGTTGAGCCTGAGCAGAAAACGGGCCACCGTATTAAAGAAGAGCTGTTCTATCCTTCCAACGAAGAAAAAATGCGCCTCCTGCAGACCTTGCTTGAAGAAGAGTGGCCGGATCGCGCGATTATTTTCGCCAACACCAAGCATCGTTGTGAAGATATCTGGGGTCACCTGGCGGCGGACGGCCATCGCGTTGGTCTGTTGACCGGCGACGTCGCGCAGAAAAAACGCCTGCGCATTCTCGATGAATTTACCCGCGGCGATATCGACATTCTGGTCGCAACCGACGTTGCCGCCCGCGGTCTGCATATTCCGGCCGTTACGCACGTCTTTAACTACGACCTGCCGGACGATTGCGAAGACTACGTTCACCGTATTGGCCGTACCGGCCGCGCTGGCGCCAGCGGTCACTCCATCAGCCTGGCCTGTGAAGAGTACGCGCTGAACCTGCCGGCGATTGAAACCTATATTGGCCATTCAATTCCAGTCAGCAAATACAATTCTGACGCACTCATGACCGAACTGCCCAGACCGCTGCGCCTCACGCGCCCGCGTCCTGGCAACGGCCCGCGTCGTAACGGCCCACCACGTAATCGTCGTCGTTCAGGTTAAAGCAATATGTCATACACAAAATCATGCAAGTTGCATCAAGGCGGCAAGAGAACGAATCCCGAGGAGCCGCGCTCCGGGAAAAAGCATGCAGCCAACGCAGAGGCAGCTTGAAGGATGAAGTGTATGAGTTCCACCTCGCTCTATGCAGCTATCGATCTTGGCTCCAATAGCTTTCATATGTTGGTTGTACGCGAGGTCGCCGGGAGCATCCAGACCCTCAGCCGTATCAAACGCAAAGTCCGTCTGGCCGCTGGCCTCAACGGCGACAACACGCTCTCTGCCGAAGCCATGGAGCGCGGCTGGCAATGCTTGCGCCTGTTCGCCGAGCGTTTGCAGGATATCCCCCCGACGCAAATCCGCGTGGTCGCCACAGCGACGCTGCGCCTGGCGGTTAACGCCGGTGAGTTTCTGGAAAAAGCGCGGGAAATCCTCGGCTGCGCGGTGCAGGTTATCAGCGGCGAAGAGGAAGCACGCCTGATTTATCAGGGCGTCGCGCATACCACTGGCGGCGCGGATCAGCGTCTGGTCGTGGATATTGGCGGCGCCAGCACCGAACTGGTTACCGGTACCGGCGCGCAAACCACCTCGCTTTTTAGCCTGTCGATGGGCTGCGTGACCTGGCTGGAACGATACTTCGCCGATCGCAGCCTGACCAAAGAAAACTTTGACCAGGCCGAAACCGCCGCGCGTGAAGTTTTGCGTCCCGTCGCCGATGTTCTGCGCTATCACGGCTGGAAAGTGTGCGTCGGGGCTTCCGGTACGGTCCAGGCGTTACAGGAAATCATGATGGCGCAGGGGATGGATGAACGCATCACCTTAGCCAAGCTACAGCAGCTCAAACAGCGCGCGATTCAGTGCGGTCGGCTGGAGGAGCTGGAGATCGAAGGTCTGACCCTTGAACGGGCGCTCGTCTTTCCTAGCGGGCTGGCGATTCTTATGGCCATCTTCAGCGAGCTGAATATTCAGTGTATGACGCTCGCCGGCGGCGCACTGCGTGAAGGTTTGGTATACGGCATGCTGCACCTGTCGATCGATCAGGATATTCGCAGTCGTACCTTACGCAATATTCAGCGCCGGTTTCTGGTTGATACCGAACAGGCACAGCGCGTTGCCCAACTGGCCGCCCATTTCGTTCATCAGGTGGAAAACAGCTGGGAAATTGAGCCGCTATGCTTCGATTTGCTGCAAAGCGCCTGCCAGCTGCATGAAATCGGTCTGAGCGTGGAATACAAGCAGGCGCCTCTGCATGCCGCCTGGCTGGTGCGCAATCTCGACCTGCCAGGATTTACCCCCGCGCAGAAGAAGCTGCTGGCGACCCTGCTGTTAAACCAAACCAGCACCGTCGACCTTTCTTCCCTTCATCAACAAAACGCGGTTCCGCCGAGAGTCGCGGAGCATATGTGTCGTCTGCTGCGTCTGGCTATTCTGTTTGCCAGCCGCCGACGCGACGATCTGCTGCCGATGATTACGCTGGCTGCCGTTGATGAAAGTTTGACGCTAACGCTGCCGCAGGGCTGGCTGGAGAATCATCCGCTGGGTCGGGAAATGGTCGAACAGGAGTGCCAGTGGCAGAGCTACGTTCACTGGCCGCTTCGGCTTAACGAGCAGTAAGTCGTCGGATATTATCCGCTCTTACATAAAGCGATTGCGGGTTTCATACACCGACCATGCCAAACGGTAATGAACGATAACTGGCCGACTGCGCTTATTGCAGCTTCACTCTGAAATCAAAATTAAAGTAATTGCTCAGGCAGAAAGCGGTACCGTACTCAAGCACCTCGCCTTGGGCATTACGACTTTTCAGCGTAATTTTCATCAATGGCACACCCTGCGGCAGGTCGAGCAAATTCAGCTCTTCCGCCGAAGGAATATGCACCGTCAGCGAGTAATCCTGAAGATCGGGATAAATAGCATTTTCCGCCCAGTGCGCGTACAGCGACCCTTCGAGTAAATCCGGGCGGGGTAAGAAACGCTCGGGAATAAACATGGTTTCGATAGACACCGGAAGGGCATCGACCAGACGTACGCGTTTGATTTTCGCCACTCGATCGCCGACGGCGATCTCCAGCTGACGAGCCAGAAAATCATCCGCCGCCAGCTTTTCCCGCACCAGCCATCGATTGGACACCGTTCCTGAATTTTGTAGCTGGGCAGAAAATCCGCCGCTGGCAAGGTTATAGCTTACCGGCAGATTCACCTCGGTACCTTTTCCATGGCGCTTAATCACCAGCCCAGCTTCCAGCAGCGCATCAAGGGCCTTAACCACCGTCACGCGCGACAATTCCAGGGTCTGAGACATTTTGCGCTCGGAGGGCAGAATGCTGCCGTGCGTCAATAAACGCTCGGTCATCGCAGCTTCAATAGCTTGTTTAAGCTGAATATAAAGCGGCGCGGGAGCCTCTGCATTCAGACGCCCTTTTATATACTCAAGCAATGGTTGCGACATAATTTCATGGCCTTGCGGAATTCAGTGACAGTGGATTTATCATAGTGGATCCATACTGGAATCAATAGCCCCATCATAACGTCGCCCCATTCATTTTTACGTCGCTTTTTTCTCTCAGAATGCGCCTGCGATCACAGCATAACTATAAAGGACTTTAACTGGACTTAATCTGGATCTATTTTTAGATTAACTTTTATTCATTTCTTCCAGGGAGTCGACGATGTCTGATATTCGCCCTACCTATATTGCCGAAAGCCGCATCCTTGGCTGTCTTTATGGGCAAGCCATCGGTGATGCGATGGGCATGCCCTCTGAACTGTGGCCTAAACGTCGAATCATTAACCATTTTGGCTGGATTGAACGCTTTCTTCCCGGGCCGAAAGAGAATATTGCGGCCTGCGAATTTCGCGCCGCCGAGTTCACGGATGACACCCATCAGTGTATCGCGCTGATGGATGCGCTCGATGAACACAACGGCGTGACCGATCCACTGACTATCGCCAGACACATTCTGCTGTGGGCCCGACGCTGCAAGGCATTCGAGAAAAATATTCTCGGCCCAACCTCAAAAGCTTCTCTGATCGCGCTCGAACAGGGGCAACCGCTGGATGAGATCGCGGCCAACGGCGTGACCAACGGCGCGGCAATGCGCGTGGCGCCGATGGGTTGTCGACTACCAACCGGGGACAGGGCCTTTTTCATTGAGCAAGTGCGGCTATCCTGCCTGCCGACGCACAAATCAGACATCGCCATCGCCGGCGCGGTGGTCGTTGCCTGGGCTATCAGCCGCGCCATTGAAGGAGCCGGGTGGCCGTTAATTAAAACCGAGTTGTCGTCGCTGGCAAATGAAACCCAGCGCCATTACGAGTCCACTTTTAGTCCACTTCTTGGGAACCGTATCCACCTGGCGCTGGAAACGATTGCCGGGGAGAATGACCACCTGACAGGTATTGAACGTATTTATGAGGATATCGGCGCCGGTATGGATATTATCGAGTCCGTCCCCGCAGCGATTGCGCTGGTCGAGCTGGCAAAAACGCAGCCCATGAAATGCGCTATGCTGGCAGCCAATTTAGGCGGCGACACCGACACTATTGGCGCGATGGCAACCGCCATTTGCGGCGCGCTTCATGGCATAGAGGCTTTTCCTGAAGAACCTGTACAACAGATTAAGCAGGCCAACAGCATCGACTTCGCGCCTTACGCACGGCGGCTTGCAGAATACCGCTTCGCATAATTCACAGAGGGCATCACTATGGACAGCAAAGCTTCATACGATGGAAATATCCAGACGGCAGATCCCGGAATGGCGGAATTAGGGATCGGTCTCGTTCCCCCGGTCCACCAGACCCAACAACCGATCCAGCTGTTTTTCGTCTGGTGCGCCGCGAATATTGGCATTCTTGGGGTCGTTTACGGCGCGGTGATTGTGTCGTTTGGCCTCTCATTCTGGCAGGCGATTCTTGCCGCCGTGGCGGGCGTCGCCTCTTTTGCGCTGGTCGGCGTCACCAGCATCGCCGGCAAAATCGGCCGCACCACGACGCTCACTCTCTCCCGGGTCATTTTTGGCAAACGCGGTAATATCGCCCCCACCAGCTTCTGTTGGGTGAATCTGATGGGCTGGGAGGCGGTCAATATCATTACCGGCACGCTCACCCTCGTCGCGCTGTTTGCCGCCATGGGTTTTGAAGAGAGTCTCACCACCACCGCGCTGTCGCTTTTCTTGTTTGGCGGGCTGACCGTACTGGTCAGCGTGCTCGGACAAAATGCCGTGTTGATGATGCAAAAATGGATCACCCGGATCTTTGGCGCCATGACGCTGCTGGTAGTAATCTATTTACTCTTCACCGCAGACTGGCAGGCCATCCTCGCGCTGCCTTCAGGCAGCTGGCTCACCGGTTTTCTGCCGGCGGTATCAATTATTGCCGCCGGTACCGGCATCAGCTGGGCTATCGCCGGCGCCGACTATAGCCGGGATCAGCGTCCCGACGCCGGTGAAAAGCCTATTTTTCTCGCCGTTGTCAGCGGCGCCGCGCTCCCCCTATTGCTGCTGATGCTCACCGGGATACTGCTTACCGCCCAGATCCCCGATCTGGCGTCCAGCGAGAACCCCATTTCAGCGATTGGCAAACTGCTGCCTTCCTGGATGGCAATCCCCTATCTGGCCGCGGCGACCGCCGGGGTCGTGACCATCGCCGTATTGAGCCTCTATTCCGCCAGTCTTAATCTGTTAAGCATGGGGATTAAGCTCCAGCAGCGTTCCGCCGTGGCCCTCGATGCCGTACTGGTGCTGGGGATCGCGCTCTATGTGCTATTTGTCTCGAAAGATTTTCTTGGGCCCTTCATCGCGTTTCTGATTTTCTGCGGCGTATTTCTGGCCGCCTGGGCCGCCATTTTTATGGTCGATTTTTATCGGATTCGCCGCCGAGCCGGATATGCTGAAGCTGATTTATTCAGGGAAAGCGGAGCAAACCGCACCGCGCTGGGCTGCTGGATTGTCGGCGCGCTGGCGGGATTGATGGTATCCAAAACCGGGTTTATCGACGGTCCTTTCGCCGTCGGCATTTTCGCGGACTCCAGCCTGGGTCTGTTTGTCTCTTTTATTCTGAGCCTGGCGCTGTATCTGGCGTTCGGCGCAAGAAAGGAGGCCAGCCGTGACAATAACAGCTGACCTGCTGTCGCCGCGGCGGCCGATCGTGGTTATCGGCGCCGCTTTTAGCGACATGATCCTCCATCTCGATGCACTACCGCATAGCGGTAGCGATGTTTCCGCCCGCGACGGCGGACGGCAGATTGGCGGCTGCGCGTTCAATGTCGCCCGCGCGCTCTCACGCCTTGAACTCCCTGTGATAAACGCGATACCGGTGGGAAATGGCGAGTGGGGGCAGGCCGTTGCACAGAAAATGGCACAGGAAAACCTACCCGTCCTCTTGCGCCACCCCACTCACGATAACGGCTGGTGTCTGGCCCTCGTCGAGGCTAACAAAGAGCGGACGTTTATCACCGTTGAGGGCTGCGAGCAGCACTGGAACAACGAGCTACTCGCACAAATTCCGCAGCCGAAGGACGCCATAATTTATGTCTCTGGCTACGAGCTGGCCAGCGAAGCCCTGCGCAAGTGGATTCTGGACCTTACGGAAGATAAAACGCTGTTTGTCGATTTTGGTCCGCGTCTGGGTGAACTGGATATTCACTTTATCCAGGCGTTGTTGGGCAAAGGTCCCGTGCTCACCCTGAATCGCGATGAACTGAGCTTGCTGTGCGCACGTTTATACGATACGGATAGCGCGACCCTTCACGCCGCTTCGCGGCTCGCCAGCGACTGGCATTTACGGGCGATCTGTCGGTTTGATAAAGATGGCGCGTGGGTGGTTGAACCCGACGCGGAACCGCAACACATTCCTGCCTGCCGCGTGAAGGTCTATGACACGATTGCCGCAGGAGACAGCCACTGCGCCGGTACGATCGCCGGGCTGGCCTGCGGGATGGATCTACGCCAGGCCGCGCTGCTGGGCAATGAAGTAGCGGCTATTGTCGTCACCCGGCCGGGTTCAGACGGTGCTCCGGGTCGCGAAGAGCTACGTCAGTTCCAGCTTCAGCAGCAAAACGGCCGCTAGCCGCTATTTACGCGCTTTCGCCAGCATCGCCCGGATGTTGGCGACATTCGCCTGGCCTTTATGCATGCGTTCTTCCGGCGAAATAACTTTGCGCTCCTGCTCCCAAATCAGATCATCCTGCGGCAGCTCCAGCAGGAAACGGCTCGGCTCCGGTCGCACCAGCTCGCCGTACTGCCGGCGCTCTTTGCACAGGGTAAAAGTGAGCTCTTTCTGCGCGCGGGTGATACCCACGTAGGCAAGACGGCGTTCTTCATCGACGTTGTCTTCATCAATACTACTCTGGTGCGGCAACAGCCCTTCCTCCATGCCAACCAGATAGACGTAGGGGAACTCCAGTCCCTTTGAAGCATGAAGCGTCATCAGCTGAACCTGATCCGTCTCCTCATCCGACTCGCCGCGCTCCATCATGTCTCGTAGCGTGAAACGGGTCACGACCTGGGTGAGCGTCATCGGTTCATCGATATCGCTGCCCTCCAGCATTTCGGTCATCCACGTGAAGAGCGTATTGACGTTTTTCATCCGCATTTCGGCGGCTTTCGGGCTGGGCGAAGTCTCATAGAGCCATGATTCATAATCCACGCCGCGGATCAGATCGCGGACGGCGGCAATCGGCTCGCGCTCTGAAAGCTGCTGGATCTCCCGCAGCCAGTGGGTGAAGCGGGTCAGAGACTCGTAGCCGCGTCCGTTCAGCGTCTGGGTCAGACCCATATCGAAGCTGGCGGTAAACATGCTTTTATTGCGCCCCATCGCCCATTCGCCCAGCTTTTGCAACGTCGCCGAACCGATTTCACGCTTCGGCGTATTGACGATGCGCAGAAAGGCGCTGTCGTCATCAGGGTTAGTCAGCACGCGCAGATAGGCCAGCAGATCTTTAATTTCCGGGCGGGAAAAGAACGACGTGCCGCCAGAAATTTTGTACGGAATGCGGTTTTGCATCAGCATCTTTTCGAAAACCCGTGACTGATGGTTGCCGCGATACAGGATCGCGTAATCCTTATAGGCAGTTTTATTAATAAAGTGATGAGCGATGAGTTCACCGGCAACGCGTTCCGCCTCATGATCTTCATTGTTGGCGGAGAGCACCTTCAGCTCTACGCCATAGCCCAGCTCGGAAAACAGGCGCTTTTCGAAGACGTGCGGGTTATTGGCAATCAGGATGTTGGCCGCCTTCAGAATACGCCCGGAAGAGCGGTAGTTTTGCTCCAGCTTGATCACCTGCAGCGCCGGGAAATCCTGGCTTAGCAGCACCAGGTTCTGCGGCCGCGCGCCGCGCCAGGAGTAGATCGACTGATCGTCATCGCCGACCACGGTAAAGCGCGCCCGCTGCCCCACCAGCAGTTTCACCAGCTCGTACTGGCTGGTGTTGGTATCCTGGTATTCATCCACCAGCAGATAGCGAATCTTGTTCTGCCAGCGCTCCCGCACCTCTTCGTTACGCTGCAGCAGCAGGGTCGGCAGCAGGATCAGATCATCGAAGTCGAGTACGTTACAGGCTTTCATATGCGCGTCGTACAGCCCGTAGCAGTGAGCAAAGATCCGATCCCGCTCCCCTTTCGCGCCAGCGGCGGCCTGGACAGGGGTTTTCAGATCGTTTTTCCAGTTGGAGATCGTGGAGATCAGCTGCTGAAGTACCACTTTGTCTTCTTCGATCAGCCCTTCGGTGAGCTCTTTTAACAGCGCCACCTGGTCGGTATCGTCGAACAGCGAGAAGTTGGATTTCATCCCTAACGCAGCGTATTCGCGTTTGATGATATCCAGCCCCAGCGTGTGGAAGGTGGAAATCATCAGGCCGCGCGCTTCTTTACGCCCCAGCGTTTGCCCGACGCGCTCTTTCATTTCGCGCGCCGCCTTATTGGTAAAGGTGACCGCCGCGATATGGCGCGCCTGATAGCCGCAGCCGCGGATCAGGTGGGCTATTTTATTGGTAATAACGCGGGTCTTACCGGAACCGGCACCCGCCAGCACCAGGCACGGTCCGGTAACGAATTCGACGGCTTGTTGTTGGCCAGGATTTAAACGCATGGGAGTCTTTTGCTCAATCTTCGAACGGGGTGGGGATTGTAGCAGAAAGAGGGGCGGTGAGAGCAACAGGCTGCCCATTCAGGCAGCCTGGCAATAGGTCAATCAGGATGCGGCTGCAGCAAGCGGCGTATAGCCGTTGCGCTGCGCGCTCTTGATCCAGCTGTACGAGCCCATCACCGCGATCGCCGTCAGCAGGACATATTCAAGCGACATGGCGTAAACGCCCTGTACCGCATAGATAACCACGCTAATCACGTCGATAACCACCCACAGCAGCCAGTTTTCGACGAACTTACGCGTCATCAGCACCATGGCCGCAATCGACAACACCAGCATGGTGGAATCCCAGAACGGGAAGGCATCGGGCTGGAGGTCGGGCATCGCGACCTGCATACCGAACGTTTGCAGTAGGGCAATCATGATACGGGTGAGCGTCGCGAACACCGGGTCAATAAATAGCGTCATCAGCACAATCGCCACCGCGCAGATGCCGCCCAGCGCCAGCGTTTGCTGACGGGAAAGCCAACGTACCTTGAGCGCGGCCTCCTGCGCCTCGTTTTGCCGGCTCCACGCGTACCAGCCGTAAATATTGGCAGCGAAGAAAAACACCTGCAGCAGCAGGCTGGCATAGAGCTGGATCTGGAAAAAAATGGCCGCAAACAGCGTGACGTTGATCAGGCCAAACAGATAGTTGATGATTTTTTCCCGGCTGGCGCACCAGATACACAACAGGCCGAATACGGTACCGATAGCTTCAATCCACGATAGCGCATAGCCGCCTTCGCCGAGAGGAATGTTGACCATCACATTGTTGATGCTAAAAAAGTCCATCACAAACCTCCTTGCTGGCTAGCGGAATAAATGGCGCGTAGCGCCAGGGTAATTTGCCGTTCTTCGCCCTGCTGGCACAGCGTTTCCTGCTGGACATAATCATTGATGCTGCTATCCAGACAACCGTTATGGGCAACAACCACATTGAGTAATGAAGCCGTACGTAACCCGCGCAGCGCGCCGATAGTCATCAGGGCGGCACTCTCCATATCCGCCCCCAGAATGCCGCGCGCCGACCACTGCGCATCCAGTTCCGCCTCACGATCGGTATAGAAACTGTCATGGCTGCGCACCAGACCGCACGCGACCGGGATGTTCATCTGCCGCGCCTGCGCCACCAGTTCCCAGGTCAGCTGCGGGTCGGCGCAGGCCGGATAGCCCGCTGGCGCATAGGTTCGGCTGGTACCGTCATCCATCACCGCGGCGTGAGCGATAATCACATCGCCGAGCGCAAGATTATCCTGCAGTGCCCCGCAGCTGCCGATACGAATCAGAGTGGTTACGCCGATCTGGCGCAGCTCTTCAATGGCAATCGCCGTAGATGGCCCGCCGATGCCGGTAGAGAGCACTAAAATCTCGACGCCCTGATACCAGCCGCGCGCGGCGCGAAACTCCCGGTTCTGACCGAGTGGCTGTGGATTATCAAGAAAATTGGCGATGCGGTCGACCCGCTGCGGGTCGCCCGGCAGCAGCGCGTACCGCGCGCCGGTCATCTCTTTGCTTAACTGGATATGGGGTTGCAGCGACATTCTCCCGCCTCCTTACTCTTGCGGTTATCCGATATCAGCCTCCTGCTTCAGTTTTTCAGGAGCTAACAACACAATGCGTTCACCATCGGTATCAATAATCTGTAGCGCTTTCAGGTCATGCAAAATACGGTTAATACTGCGGGTCGTCGCCGCGAATTCCTGGCTGAGATTCTGCTTATCCAGCAAGATTTCATCGGCACCATCCTGTTGATAACGCAGCCATAACGCCTGACACACCCGCTGATGCAGCGAGTAAAGATTGTCGCTGCTGGCCTTCTTCGACAGCTGGTAATACTGCTGGCTAAAGAAGCGCAGCATCCGCTGGTTAAAATGGTTATCTAACGCCAGCCAGCGGCAGAAATGTTCCTGCGACAGGCTCAGAAGCTGCACATGACCCACCGCCACCACCGAGCAGATGTAATGACGCGATTCAAAGATCTCGAGCTCGCCCAGCATGTCGCCTTTACGGTAGCGGGCCTGACGGTAGCGGCGCCCGTCCTCAGCCTCATAGAAAACGTCCACCTCACCGGCGATAATCAGCGAAAACCGCTGACACACTTCACCCTGTCGGCAGATAAAATCACCGCGCGGGATCTCTTCGAAACGCCAGCGCCGCATGATCTCCAGAGGACAATATTTCAGTAATTCATAGAGCAGCGGATCGCTCACAATCTCGCTCAGCCCGGAAAGCCAGCCGACTGAAAATTCAGGTTTTTTCATTGTGTCCATGTTATCTCGCTCCACGACGTTAAGGACAGGACGGCTGTCCCTGGCAGGGGGGAATACGCCGGATAAAAGTGTTGCTCATCTCCCGCTTCCATCTATCAGGCGAGACATCTGTCCCGCGATGGCGAAGAGTATATGTCCGCGACCAAAGCGGGTGGTAAAGTAACGGGATATCTTTGAGACGTGAGAACAAAATAATGGCAAAGAGCGCAGCAGCCCTGCACATCCTGGTTAAAGAAGAGAAGCTGGCGCAAGAGATCCTCGCAAAACTGGAACGTGGCGTGAGCTTCGATCATCTGGCAAAACGCTATTCAAAGTGCCCCTCCGGGCGCAACGGCGGCGATCTCGGGGAGTTTAATCAAGGAGTCATGGTCGGGCCGTTCGATAAGGCAGTCTTTAGCTGCCCGCTGCTCAAACCTTACGGGCCGGTCAAAACCAAGTTTGGCTACCACATCATTAAGGTGCTGTATCGCCGCTAGCCCATGCTACTATTGCGCCCTGATTCATCCCCTATTCAATCAAGGTACGATCATGGCAAAAACGGCAGCAGCACTGCATATCCTGGTTAAAGAAGAGCAGCTGGCACTGGATCTTCTGGAGCAAATTAAAAACGGCGCCGATTTCGGTAAACTGGCGAAGAAGCACTCGATCTGCCCGTCAGGCAAACGCGGCGGCGACTTAGGTGAATTCCGCCAGGGCCAGATGGTGCCGGCGTTTGATAAAGTTGTCTTCTCCTGCCCGGAGCTGGAGCCCACCGGCCCGCTGCACACCCAATTCGGTTATCACATCATCAAAGTGCTGTACCGCAAATAAAAAAACCGGTGTCTTATTGCACCGGTTTTTTATCTCACAGCTTTCCCCTAAGGATTTCAGCTTGCAGGAAGGCGGCAAGTGAGTACAACCCCAGGAGCATAGATAACTATGTGACTGGGGTGTACCAACGCAGCCAACGCATCTGCAAGTTGAAAGACGACGGGGAATTAGCCCGCTACCGCAATACGCTTCATATCGGTCATGTAACCGCGCAGTTTCTTACCAACCTGCTCGATAGCGTGGCTGCGAATGGCTTCGTTCACGTCGCGCAGCTGAGCGTTATCTACCGCGCCTTCGGCAATCGCTTTACCCAGGTCGCCGGTCTGCAGGGTGGTCATGAACTCTTTCAGCAGCGGTACGCAGGCGTAAGAGAACAGGTAGTTACCGTATTCAGCGGTATCGGAGATAACCACGTTCATTTCGTACAGACGCTTACGAGCGATGGTGTTGGCAATCAGCGGCAGCTCGTGCAGTGATTCGTAGTAAGCAGACTCTTCGATGATGCCGGAATCCACCATGGTTTCAAACGCCAGCTCAACGCCCGCTTTCACCATTGCGATCATCAGAACGCCTTTATCGAAGTACTCCTGCTCGCCGATTTTACCTTCAAACTGCGGTGCGGTCTCGAACGCGGTCTTACCGGTTTCTTCACGCCAGGTCAGCAGTTTCTTATCGTCGTTGGCCCAGTCAGCCATCATGCCTGAGGAGAATTCACCGGAGATGATGTCATCCATATGCTTCTGGAACAGCGGCGCCATGATCGTTTTCAGCTGTTCGGACAGCGCATAAGCACGCAGCTTAGCCGGGTTAGACAGGCGATCCATCATCAGGGTGATACCACCCTGTTTCAGCGCTTCGGTGATGGTTTCCCAGCCGAACTGAATCAGTTTTTCGGCGTATGCCGGGTCGGTACCCTCTTCCACCAGCTTATCGAAGCACAGCAGAGAACCGGCCTGCAGCATACCGCAGAGGATGGTCTGCTCGCCCATCAGATCGGATTTCACTTCGGCAACGAAGGAAGATTCCAGAACGCCCGCACGGTGACCGCCGGTCGCCGCAGCCCAGGCTTTAGCAATCGCCATGCCTTCGCCTTTCGGATCGTTTTCCGGGTGAACCGCGATCAAGGTCGGTACGCCGAAGCCGCGCTTGTACTCTTCACGCACTTCGGTACCCGGGCACTTCGGCGCCACCATCACGACAGTGATATCTTTACGGATCTGCTCGCCAACTTCCACGATGTTGAAACCATGTGAGTAGCCCAGCGCCGCGCCATCTTTCATCAACGGCTGAACGGAACGTACAACGTCAGAGTGCTGTTTGTCCGGAGTCAGGTTAACCACCAGATCGGCCTGCGGGATCAGCTCTTCGTAGGTCCCTACTTTGAAGCCGTTTTCGGTCGCTTTACGCCATGACGCGCGCTTTTCGGCAATCGCTTCTTTACGCAGGGCGTAGGAAATATCCAGACCGGAGTCACGCATGTTCAGACCCTGGTTCAGGCCCTGAGCGCCACAGCCGACGATGACCACTTTTTTACCCTGAAGGTAGCTTGCGCCATCGGCGAATTCGTCGCGACCCATAAAGCGACATTTGCCCAGCTGCGCCAGCTGCTGGCGCAGGTTCAGTGTATTAAAGTAGTTAGCCATGGTGATACCTCGTGATGTTGTGCGTCTTATTGTTCGGTTCGCTTGCCGTGTCTGTGCAAGAGAGAATGAACTTACTATATGACAGGAAATTTATTGCGGAAATTGATATATTCACAACGTCACGTTGCAATTTCTGCAATGTAAAATCGTGGAGTGCCGCCGGTGGATTTACGCGATCTAAAAACCTTCCTGCATCTGGCGGAAAGCCGCCATTTTGGCCGCAGCGCGCGGGCGATGCACGTCAGCCCCTCCACGCTTTCCCGGCAGATTCAGCGCCTGGAAGAAGACCTTGGGCAGCCGCTGTTTGTCCGCGATAACCGCACGGTAACGCTTACCGAAGCAGGAGAAGAACTCCGCACCTTTGCCCAGCAAACGCTGTTGCAGTACCAGCAGCTGCGCCACGCGATCGATCAGCAAGGTCCGTCGCTGTCGGGCGAACTGCATATCTTCTGTTCGGTGACCGCCGCCTACAGTCATCTTCCGCCGATTCTCGATCGTTTCCGCGCCGAACATCCCTCGGTGGAAATAAAACTCACCACCGGCGATGCCGCCGATGCGATGGAGAAAGTAGTCACGGGTGAGGCCGATCTGGCGATTGCCGGGAAACCCGAGACGCTGCCTGGCGCAGTGGTGTTTTCCATGCTGGAGAATTTGGCGGTAGTGCTGATCGCCCCGGCGCTGCCTTGTCCGGTTCGCAATCAGGTCTCGGTGGAGAAACCCGACTGGGCAACGGTACCCTTCATTATGGCCGATCAGGGGCCCGTGCGCCGCCGCATTGAGCTATGGTTTCGCCGCCATAAAATCAGTAATCCGTCGATTTACGCTACGGTGGGCGGACATGAAGCCATGGTTTCTATGGTGGCGCTGGGCTGCGGCGTCGCGCTGCTGCCGGAAGTGGTGTTGGAAAATAGCCCGGAGCCCGTACGCAATCGCGTCATGATTCTGGAGCGTAGCGACGAGAAAACCCCTTTTGAACTGGGCGTCTGCGCGCCAAAAAAGCGGCTGCATGAGCCGCTGATTAATGCATTCTGGAATTTGCTGCCTGGCCACTAGTGCCGGATGCCTGAACCGGCCTACAACCCGATCGTAGGCCAGATATGCGCTGCGCAGTTTAACCTGCGAGGAAGAACCTGAACGCTGGATTATTGCTCTCGTCGTGGCAATCGTAGCCCAGCTCATGCAAGCGGGTTTCGAAATCAGGCTCATGATCGCCCAGTTCGAATGCCGCCAGCACGCGGCCATAATCGGTACCGTGGCTGCGATAATGGAACAGAGAGATGTTCCAGTGGGTGCCCAGGGTATGCAGGAACTTCAGCAGGGCGCCGGGCGATTCCGGAAACTCGAAGCTGAACAAACGCTCCTGCAGCGGCTGCGACGGACGCCCGCCGACCATATAGCGCACGTGCAGCTTGGCCATTTCATCGTCGGAGAGATCCACTACGCTGTAGCCCCCCTCGTGCAGCAGGTTGAGGATCTCTTTCCGCTCTTCCAGTCCCCGGCTCAGGCGCACGCCGACAAAAATGCAGGCATTTTTCGCATCCGCGAAGCGGTAGTTGAACTCCGTCACCGAACGGCCGCCCAGCAGCTGGCAGAACTTGAGGAAGCTGCCCTTCTCTTCCGGAATGGTGACCGCCAGCAGCGCTTCGCGCTGTTCCCCAAGCTCGCAGCGTTCGGAAACGTAGCGCAGGCCGTGGAAGTTGACGTTCGCGCCGGAAAGCACGTGCGCCAGGCGTTCGCCGCGAATATTATGCTGAGTGATATATTTTTTCATCCCCGCCAGCGCCAGCGCCCCGGAAGGTTCTGCTACCGCACGCACATCTTCAAACAGGTCTTTCATCGCCGCGCAGATGGCATCGCTATCGACAGTAACGATGTCGTCGAGATACTCCTGACACAGACGGAAAGTCTCATCGCCGATACGTTTAACCGCTACGCCTTCGGCAAAGAGCCCAACGCGGGGTAAATCAACCGGATGACCCGCATCCAGCGCGGCTTTCAGACAGGCAGAATCCTCGGCCTCAACCGCAATGACTTTGATCTGCGGCATCAGCTGTTTGATCAGCACCGCCACGCCCGCCGCGAGACCGCCGCCGCCGACCGGGACAAACACGCGATCGATATGGGCATCCTGCTGCAGCAGCTCCAGCGCCAGCGTCCCCTGCCCGGCAATCACCATCGGATGGTCGAAAGGCGGAACCCAGGTGAACCCCTGCTGCTGCGCCAGATCGATGGCTTTGGCTTTGGCTTCATCGAAATTCGCGCCGTGCAGCAGCACTTCACCGCCGAAGCCGCGCACCGCATCAACTTTGATATCCGCGGTGGCGGTTGGCATGACGATGAGCGCCTTCACGCCCAGGCGAGATGCCGAGAAAGCCACGCCCTGCGCATGATTACCCGCCGAAGCGGTAATCACGCCATGCGATTTTTGTTCTTCCGTCAGACCCGCCATCATCGCGTACGCCCCGCGCAGCTTAAAGCTGTGCACCGGCTGACGGTCTTCACGCTTCACCAGCACAACGTTATCGAGGCGCGACGAGAGCTTTTCCATTTTTTGCAGCGGCGTGATCTGCGCGGCTTCGTATACCGGCGCGCGCAGTACCGCTCTGAGGTATTCCGCCCCCTCAGGGGCGGCGGACAGGGGTTGCGACTCGGCCATCATTAACCCCCAAGTTTCGATTTATCGCGCACCGCGCCTTTATCGGCGCTGGTTGCCAGACTGGCATAGGCGCGAAGGGCAAAGGAAACCTGACGCTCGCGATCTTTCGGCGTCCATGCTTTATCACCGCGGGCTTCCTGAGCTTCGCGGCGCGCCGCAATCTCGGCATCGCTCAGCTGCAGCTGAATACCGCGGTTCGGGATATCGATAGCAATCATGTCGCCATCTTCAATGATCGCGATATTGCCACCGCTGGCTGCTTCCGGAGAAACGTGGCCAATAGAGAGACCCGAGGTACCGCCGGAGAAGCGTCCATCGGTAATCAGCGCACAAGCTTTACCCAGGCCCATTGATTTCAGGAAGGTCGTCGGGTAGAGCATCTCCTGCATCCCCGGCCCACCTTTCGGCCCTTCATAGCGGATGACGACTACGTCACCGGCGACCACCTTGCCGCCGAGGATCGCATCCACAGCCGCGTCCTGGCTTTCGTATACCTTCGCCGGGCCGGTAAATTTGAGGATGCTGTCGTCAACGCCGGCGGTTTTCACGATGCAGCCGTTCTCGGCAAAGTTACCGTACAGAACCGCCAGACCGCCATCCTTGCTGTAAGCATGTTCCAGCGAGCGGATACAGCCTTCTGCGCGATCGTCATCCAGGGTGTCCCAACGGCAGTTCTGAGAGAAAGCCTGCGTTGTGCGGATACCCGCAGGGCCAGCGCGGAACATCTTCTTAACCGCTTCATCCTGCGTGACGGTGATATCATACTGCTCCAGCGTCTGCGGCAGGGACAAACCAAGCACGTTTTTCACATCGCGGTTCAGCAGCCCGGCACGATCCAGTTCACCTAAAATACCCAATACGCCGCCCGCGCGATGCACGTCTTCCATATGATATTTCTGCGTACTTGGCGCGACCTTACACAGCTGCGGCACTTTGCGGGAAAGTTTATCGATATCGCTCATGGTGAAGTCGATTTCCGCTTCCTGCGCCGCCGCCAGCAGATGCAGTACGGTATTGGTGGAACCGCCCATGGCGATATCCAGCGTCATGGCGTTTTCAAACGCCGCCTTATTGGCGATATTACGCGGCAGCGCAGAGGCATCGTCCTGCTCGTAATAGCGTTTAGTCAGCTCAACGATACGTGAGCCCGCATTGAGGAACAGCTGTTTACGATCGGCGTGAGTCGCCAGCAGCGAGCCGTTACCCGGCTGCGACAGGCCCAGCGCTTCGGTCAGGCAGTTCATCGAGTTCGCGGTGAACATCCCTGAACAAGAGCCGCAGGTCGGGCAGGCTGAACGTTCAACCTGATTACTCTGATCGTCGGAGACTTTCGGGTCAGCGCCCTGAATCATCGCGTCAACGAGGTCGAGTTTAATGATTTGATCGGACAGTTTGGTTTTCCCGGCTTCCATCGGGCCGCCGGAAACAAAAATGACCGGAATATTCAGGCGCAGAGACGCCATTAACATCCCCGGGGTGATTTTGTCGCAGTTAGAGATACAGACCATCGCATCAGCACAGTGGGCGTTAACCATGTACTCTACCGAGTCGGCGATCAGTTCGCGGGATGGCAGTGAATAAAGCATACCCCCGTGGCCCATCGCGATCCCATCATCCACCGCAATAGTGTTGAATTCTTTGGCGACGCCGCCAGCGGCTTCGATTTGCTCAGCAACCAGCTTACCGAGATCGCGCAGGTGAACGTGACCCGGCACGAACTGGGTGAAAGAGTTCACCACGGCGATAATCGGCTTACCGAAATCATCGTCGGTCATTCCAGTGGCGCGCCACAGCGCGCGGGCACCCGCCATATTACGGCCGTGAGTGGTTGTGGCGGAACGGTACTTAGGCATGCTTTAGTTACTCCCAGTTTCGGTGAAATGGGGCGTTGCGTGTCGCCCCATTTTTTTATGCTTATTGATTAACCTGATCCAACCAGCCCCATTTATCCTCGGTTTCACCGGTGAAGAGGCCAAAGAATGCTTGCTGAATGCGCTTGGTGATCGGGCCGCAGCGGCCTTCGCCCACCTGAATACCATCAACGCTGCGTACCGGCGTGATCTCCGCGGCAGTACCGGACATAAAGACTTCGTCGGCCAGGTACAGGGACTCGCGGGACAATACCTGCTCGCGGACTTCCAGACCCAGGTCTTTCGCCAGCTTGATGATAGCGTCGCGGGTGATGCCCGGCAGCGCGGAAGAGGTGAACGGCGGAGTAAACAACACGCCATCTTTGACTTCAAAGAGATTTTCACCGGCGCCTTCAGAGATATAGCCGTTCACGTCCAGCGCGATACCTTCCTGATAGCCATGGCGACGCGCTTCGCTGCCGACCAGCAGAGAAGAGAGGTAGTTACCGCCCGCTTTAGCTGCGGTTGGGATCGTGTTTGGCGCCGCGCGATTCCAGGAAGAAACCATCGCATCGATCCCCTGATCCAGCGCTTCGGCACCCAGGTAGGCGCCCCACGGGAACGCCGCGATGATCACGTCAGTGTTATAGCCCGGAGGCGGGTTGACGCCCATGCCCACATCGCCGACAAAGACTAACGGACGGATATAGGCGCTGGTCAGGCTGTTTTTACGAATAACTTCGCGGCAGGCTTCCATCAGTTCATCAACGCTCTGAGAAACCGGGAAACGATAGATTTTGGCTGAGTCATGCAGACGCTGCATATGTTCACGGTGACGAAACACCACCGGTCCCTTGTGAGAATCGTAGCAACGAATGCCTTCAAATACGGAAGTCCCGTAGTGCAGCGCATGGGACATTACGTGAACCTTCGCCTCGCCCCACGGAACCATCTCACCATTGAACCAAATGTAGTCAGCTTTTTTCGTCGTCATTATTCTTCCTTTGCGCTCAGGCGCGAATTTGTTGTGATGTTGGTTGCTGGATCTCGACGCAGGCGACGTCCACCAGTTTGCTTAATTGACTAAACAGTAATTCGACGGGCCGCTGGCTGGCAACGGTCAGTTCAATATTAATATTCCGGGCATCGGCGGCGGTTTCCATATTCATCGCGCAAATCTGGAACCCGCGATGGCGCACGACGCGCAGCACGCGTTCTAACGTTTCAGGGTTAAAGCGAGCCTGCAAGGCGACCTGATGTTGCATCATGATAATTTCTCCAGCATTTCTGCATTACTGGCACCGGGCGGCACCAACGGCCAGACGTTCTCAAGTTCATCGATTGAGACATGAAGCAGGTAAGGCCCCTGGCTCGAAAGCATGGTGTCGAGTGCCGCTTCAACCTGGTCTTTACGGGTGATGTGTTGACCAGGGATGCCGAAGGCGCTGGCCAGAGTAAGAAAATCGGGGTTATCGGTAAGAGTGGTTTCGCTATAACGTTCCTGAAAAAACAGCTGCTGCCATTGTCGAACCATTCCTAAACGCTGGTTGTCCAGTAAGACTATCTTCAGCGGCAGCTGCTTGCGTTTTACGGTGCCCAGCTCCTGCACGTTCATCATGAAGGAACCGTCACCGGAGATACAGATAACCGTATCATCGGGGCGGGCCACCTGCGCACCTACCGCTGCGGGCAAGCCGAAACCCATAGTGCCTAATCCACTGGAAGTGATGAAATTCTCCGGGCGCGTATAGGTCATATGCTGCGCTGACCACATCTGATGCTGGCCCACATCGGTTGTCACGACGCAGTCTGCGGGTTTGCGATCGGAAAGCTGCTTCAGCAGCAGCGGGGCATAGATAGCGTCTCCCGGATGGTCATAGCGCCAGGCATGCTCGGCGCGCAGCTGCGCATTACGTTGGCGCCAGGCGTCAATAGACAGCGGCTGCTGCAGTGCGGGCAGCATTACGTTCAAATCGCCGGTCAGGCCGATATGCGCCTGACGGAGCTTGTTCAGTTCAGCCGGATCGATATCCATATGGATAACTTTGGCGTGCGGGGCAAACGTATTCAGCTTACCGGTGACGCGATCGTCAAAGCGAGCGCCTACCGCGATCAGCAGGTCACATTCCTGTACCGCCAGGTTGGCCGCCTTGGTGCCGTGCATCCCCAGCATCCCCAGATAGTAAGGATAATCCGCCGCAACAACCCCCAGCCCTTTCAGGGTGGCGGTCGCTGGCATTTGCGTGACGGCAAGAAATTCGCGCAGCGCCGGTACCGCCTGCGCCATCCCCACGCCGCCGCCTACGTATAACATCGGCTTCTGCGACTGAATCAGCATCTGCAAAGCGTATTCGATATCCGCATATGGAAAATCAACGTCGTCGGCTACCATGGAAAAATGCGGATCGAGATCGCCTTGAGCCAGCTGGATGTCTTTTGGGATATCGACCAACACGGGACCGGGACGCCCGGAGTTTGCTACGTGGAAAGCTTCGGCAATGATTCGCGGCAGTTCTTCCAGCGACTGCACCAGGAAACTGTGCTTGGTGCATGCCAGCGATAAACCGAGGACATCAACTTCCTGGAATGCGTCGGTGCCAATGAACGGGGCAGCAACCTGGCCAGTGATAGCAACAACGGGAACGGAATCAAGCAGTGCGTCGGCGAGGCCGGTGATCAGGTTGGTTGCGCCAGGCCCCGAAGTGGCAATACACACGCCGGTTTTGCCGGTAGCCCTGGCATAGCCGATAGCCGCCATAGCCGCGCCCTGTTCATGCCGGCAAAGTAAGTGTTCCACGCCGCCGTCATACAATGCATCGTAAACCGGCATAATTGCTCCACCCGGATAGCCAAAAACGGTATCGACTCCCTGTGCTCGCAAAGCATGTACTACCCACCGCGCCCCATTCATAGTTACTTCCCCGTCGTAGATCGAGAGAAACAGAATTTTATGCTACCAGCCATCGTCTGCTCCTCTTTTCTGTTTTTAAGTTATAAAAAAACCCCCGGACCTTTCGGTGCGGGGGTCTTAGTTCGTTAAGGCTTGTTTTTTAAGCCTTTCCTCGTCCAAGTGCAGCCCCGCACGGTGGGATAATAATCACCACCACGCTAATCACGACCAGGCTAATCACTCGTAGAAGGGCTGTCATTTTATGTTCTTTCTGGCTTCATGTTCGAAGGAATACCTAAAGAGGTACCACAGACTTCGCGTTAAACACAAGATTTTTTTATGACGTCATTTCTTACCTTGCTAACCATTTACGAAAAAACAATTGTTTTTAATGGAAAAAACATGAAATGAAAATATTTCAATTTGTGGCTTACTCCACAGCACTTTCTCATCTTGTTGCCTGATGACAGCATTTTACGAGGCAGTATCCAACACCAGTGCAAAGCGGAAATTGCCGGGAAATTGGCAGGGAGCAAGCATGCAGAATTTAATATTGCCGAATTACTCAAAAACAAATCCCCGACATAATCCCGGTTCTCAGGAGGTTTTATGTCACTCGCCATTGTTTACACCCGCGCCGCTCTCGGGATCGGCGCCCCGCTTATCACCGTTGAAGTTCATATCAGCAACGGGCTCCCAGGCCTGACAATGGTAGGGCTGCCTGAAACAACGGTTAGAGAAGCGCGTGACCGGGTACGTAGTGCGATTATCAACAGCGGCTACGCTTATCCGGCGAAAAAAATCACTATTAATCTGGCCCCGGCCGATCTGCCAAAAGAAGGTGGAAGATATGATTTACCTATCGCTCTCGCGCTTCTGGTGGCCTCTGAGCAGCTTAAAGCTCCCAGGATAAATCAATATGAGTTTGTCGGCGAGCTGGCGCTTACAGGCACTCTGCGTGGCGTTCCTGGTGCTATATCCAGCGCCATGGAGGCCATAAAAGCGGGGCGGAAGATTGTTATCTCTAATGAGAATTCTCCAGAGGTTGGGTTAATCGGCGGCAGTGACTGTCTTATCGCCACCGATCTCCAGGAAGTCTGCGCTTTTCTCGAAGGTCAACATACCCTGGCTAACCCCCTTTCCGAAGGGGAATATTCGGATGAAACATCGGTTGATTTGCGTGATGTTATTGGCCAGCGGCAGGGGAAACGAGCGCTGGAAATCATTGCAGCAGGTGGTCACAACCTGCTGATGATAGGCCCGCCCGGCACAGGAAAAACGATGCTCGCCAGTCGATTACCGGGACTAATGCCGCCGCTGAGTAACCAGGAAGCGCTAGAAAGCGCAGCAATACTTAGCCTGGTCGATTCCAGGCATGCCATGAAAAATTGGCGCCGCAGGCCCTTTCGCGCCCCGCATCATAGCGCCTCCCTCGCGGCCATGGTCGGCGGAGGCTCAATTCCGGCACCGGGAGAGATCTCCCTTGCCCATAACGGCGTCCTGTTCCTGGATGAGTTGCCTGAATTCGAACGCAGGGTTCTGGATGCGTTACGCGAACCCATTGAGTCAGGGGTTATCCATATCTCGCGCACCCGCGCCAAAATCGATTATCCAGCCCGTTTCCAGCTTATTGCAGCGATGAATCCCAGCCCGACAGGGCACTATCAGGGCCAGCATAATCGCGCTTCACCGGAACAGACGCTACGCTACCTTGGTCGTTTATCCGGCCCGTTTCTTGACCGGTTCGATCTCTCCCTGGAGATCCCACTTCCCCCGCCGGGGGTGCTCAGCCAGGGAACAAACGAAGAGGAAAGTAGCGCCTGCGTACGCCAACGTGTTCTGGCCGCACGCGAAAGGCAGCTATCGCGGCAGAAAAAACTTAATGCGCATCTGGGAAATGATGAGATGAAAATCTGCTGCCAGCTTCATCAAGATGACGCTATCTGGCTGGAGCAGACGCTAACACAGCTTGGACTTTCAATCCGTGCCTGGCAGCGCCTGCTTAAAGTTTCCCGGACTATTGCCGATATTGAAGCCGTCGAGCGCATCGAACGTCATCATCTGCAGGAGGCTCTTGGCTATCGGGCAATAGACAGAATGTTGGGCTATCTACAAAAAATGATGGCGTAAAAAAAGGGCTTACGCCCTTTTTCTTAATCATCGCTTTCTGTGTAATCTTCCGTACCTTCCACCTGCGGCTTGCCGCCGGACAAAGTATGGAAACGCTTCGGACGCTTAATCCGCGCCATGTACTTAATCCAGACGCGTTCTGCTTCCGTCGCGGGCTCACGTTCACCGCGACATACCGAAACAAACTGTTTTTCATCGTCGGTGACAGGCTCGCGTTTACCTAGTTCGAGTTCATTAAAGGCATAACCATGACGTTCCAGCAGTTGCGCCTCTTTGATGGTGAAATCTCCATGACGGGAAAACCCGCGCGGATAATTTTTATTGTCGAAAAAACGATTAGTTGTCGTAAAGCTTTCCGCCATCCTACACGCTCCTGATTCTTTGGCCGAGCTAATTATGGCGCGGAGTATTAGTTACGCTTGACAGAGCGTCAAACAAAACATTTAAATCATCACGACAAATAATTTTGCGGAGAAGAGTGTGGATACGGAATTGCTCAAGACTTTCCTTGAGGTGAGCAGAACTCGCCACTTTGGCCGAGCCGCAGAGGCGCTTTATCTGACGCAGTCAGCAGTTAGCTTTCGTATTCGTCAACTGGAGAACCAGCTGGGGGTAAATCTTTTTACCCGCCATCGTAATAATATCCGTCTGACCTCAGCCGGAGAGAAACTGCTGCCCTACGCCGAAACGCTGATGAATACCTGGCAAGCTGCGCGCAAGGAGGTCGCGAATGCTTCCCGACATAATGAATTTTCGATCGGTGCCAGCGCTTCTCTGTGGGAATGTCTGCTTAACGGATGGCTGGGCAAGCTCTATACGGAGCCCTATAACCTCCAGTTTGAGGCGCGGATTGCGCAGCGCCAATCGCTGGTCAAACAGCTGCACGAACGTCAACTTGATCTCTTGATCACGACAGAATCGCCGAAGATGGATGAATTAAGCAGCCAGTTATTGGGTAATTTTACCCTGGCGCTTTATTGTGCCTCTCCGGCTAAATACACAAATGAATTGAATTATTTACGCCTGGAGTGGGGGCCCGATTTCCAACAAAACGAAGCTGGATTGATCGGAAATGATGATATTCCTCTGCTGACCACCAGTTCTGCCGAATTAGCTTACCAACAACTCAGCGCCCTTAAAGGATGTACATGGTTGCCCGTACTCTGGGCTCAGGGGAAAAATAATCTGCACACGGTGACCGACAGTGCGACGCTCTCAAGGCCTCTCTATGCAATTTGGCTACAAAACAGCGATAAACAAGCGCAGATTCGGGAGATCCTGAAGCACAATATATTGGAATAGACGCACTCCTCCAGGGATGGAGGACGATCGGCGGGAAATTTAAAGCAAAAAAAATCCTTTGCCTGAGCAAAGGATTATATATGGCAGGGGCGGAGAGACTCGAACTCGCGACACCCGGTTTTGGAGACCGGTGCTCTACCAACTGAGCTACGCCCCTAAAGTTTCTTATCATTAAGCCTGCTTAATCAGCAGGCTTAATTTTTTAATAAGTGGCGGAACGGACGGGACTCGAACCCGCGACCCCCTGCGTGACAGGCAGGTATTCTAACCGACTGAACTACCGCTCCACCGAATACTTCTGTAACCACCGGATTAATACACCGGCTTACTACTTAATTTGATGCCTGGCAGTTCCCTACTCTCACATGGGGAGACCCCACACTACCATCGGCGCTACGGCGTTTCACTTCTGAGTTCGGCATGGGGTCAGGTGGGACCACCGCGCTATCGCCGCCAGGCAAATTCTTTGTGCTCAGTACGCAATTCTTTATCGCATCTGCCGCGTTGCCCGCGCTCGTAAAGTCAGTCACATACCTCAGTATGCTCCTTCCTTTCCTTCGCTTGTCGCCTTGCTGCTGCGCAAATTATTGCGTACTCAACTCTGAATCAATGCTGAAATTGTTGTCTTCTCAATCCGCCAAAACATCTTCGGCGTTGTAAGGTTAAGCCTCACGGTTCATTAGTACCGGTTAGCTCAACGCATCGCTGCGCTTACACACCCGGCCTATCAACGTCGTCGTCTTCAACGTTCCTTCAGGACTCTCAAGGAGTCAGGGAGAACTCATCTCGGGGCAAGTTTCGTACTTAGATGCTTTCAGCACTTATCTCTTCCGCATTTAGCTACCGGGCAATGCCATTGGCATGACAACCCGAACACCAGTGATGCGTCCACTCCGGTCCTCTCGTACTAGGAGCAGCCCCCCTCAATTCTCCAGCGCCCACGGCAGATAGGGACCGAACTGTCTCACGACGTTCTAAACCCAGCTCGCGTACCACTTTAAATGGCGAACAGCCATACCCTTGGGACCTACTTCAGCCCCAGGATGTGATGAGCCGACATCGAGGTGCCAAACACCGCCGTCGATATGAACTCTTGGGCGGTATCAGCCTGTTATCCCCGGAGTACCTTTTATCCGTTGAGCGATGGCCCTTCCATTCAGAACCACCGGATCACTATGACCTGCTTTCGCACCTGCTCGCGCCGTCACGCTCGCAGTCAAGCCAGCTTATGCCATTGCACTAACCTCCTGATGTCCGACCAGGATTAGCTGACCTTCGTGCTCCTCCGTTACTCTTTAGGAGGAGACCGCCCCAGTCAAACTACCCACCAGACACTGTCCGCAACCCGGATTACGGGCCCACGTTAGAACACCAGCCATTAAAGGGTGGTATTTCAAGGATGGCTCCACGCAGACTGGCGTCCACGCTTCAAAGCCTCCCACCTATCCTACACATCAAGGACCAGTGTTCAGTGTCAAGCTATAGTAAAGGTTCACGGGGTCTTTCCGTCTTGCCGCGGGTACACTGCATCTTCACAGCGAGTTCAATTTCACTGAGTCTCGGGTGGAGACAGCCTGGCCATCATTACGCCATTCGTGCAGGTCGGAACTTACCCGACAAGGAATTTCGCTACCTTAGGACCGTTATAGTTACGGCCGCCGTTTACCGGGGCTTCGATCAAGAGCTTCTCCTTACGGATAACCCCATCAATTAACCTTCCGGCACCGGGCAGGCGTCACACCGTATACGTCCACTTTCGTGTTTGCACAGTGCTGTGTTTTTAATAAACAGTTGCAGCCAGCTGGTATCTTCGACTGATTTCAGCTCCATGGGTAAACCACTTCACCTACATATCAGCGTGCCTTCTCCCGAAGTTACGGCACCATTTTGCCTAGTTCCTTCACCCGAGTTCTCTCAAGCGCCTTGGTATTCTCTACCTGACCACCTGTGTCGGTTTGGGGTACGATTTGATGTTACCTGATGCTTAGAGGCTTTTCCTGGAAGCAGGGCATTTGTCACTTCAGCACCGTAGTGCCTCGTCATCACGCCTCAGTGTTAAAGTGAACCGGATTTACCTGGAACACACACCTACACGCTTAAACCGGGACAACCGTCGCCCGGCCAACATAGCCTTCTCCGTCCCCCCTTCGCAGTAACACCAAGTACAGGAATATTAACCTGTTTCCCATCGACTACGCCTTTCGGCCTCGCCTTAGGGGTCGACTCACCCTGCCCCGATTAACGTTGGACAGGAACCCTTGGTCTTCCGGCGTGCGGGTTTTTCACCCGCATTATCGTTACTTATGTCAGCATTCGCACTTCTGATACCTCCAGCAACCCTCACAGGCCACCTTCAACGGCTTACAGAACGCTCCCCTACCCAACAACGCCTAAGCGTCGCTGCCGCAGCTTCGGTGCATGGTTTAGCCCCGTTACATCTTCCGCGCAGGCCGACTCGACCAGTGAGCTATTACGCTTTCTTTAAATGATGGCTGCTTCTAAGCCAACATCCTGGCTGTCTGGGCCTTCCCACATCGTTTCCCACTTAACCATGACTTTGGGACCTTAGCTGGCGGTCTGGGTTGTTTCCCTCTTCACGACGGACGTTAGCACCCGCCGTGTGTCTCCCGTGATAACATTCTTCGGTATTCGTAGTTTGCATCGGGTTGGTAAGTCGGGATGACCCCCTAGCCGAAACAGTGCTCTACCCCCGAAGATGAGTTCACGAGGCGCTACCTAAATAGCTTTCGGGGAGAACCAGCTATCTCCCGGTTTGATTGGCCTTTCACCCCCAGCCACAAGTCATCCGCTAATTTTTCAACATTAGTCGGTTCGGTCCTCCAGTTAGTGTTACCCAACCTTCAACCTGCCCATGGCTAGATCACCGGGTTTCGGGTCTATACCCTGCAACTTAACGCCCAGTTAAGACTCGGTTTCCCTGCGGCTCCCCTATACGGTTAACCTTGCTACAGAATATAAGTCGCTGACCCATTATACAAAAGGTACGCAGTCACCCAACAAGTGGGCTCCTACTGCTTGTACGTACACGGTTTCAGGTTCTTTTTCACTCCCCTCGCCGGGGTTCTTTTCGCCTTTCCCTCACGGTACTGGTTCACTATCGGTCAGTCAGGAGTATTTAGCCTTGGAGGATGGTCCCCCCATATTCAGACAGGATACCACGTGTCCCGCCCTACTCTTCGAGTTCACAGCCTGTGTGTTTTAGTGTACGGGAGTATCACCCTGTACCCTGCGACTTTCCAGACGCTTCCACTAACACACAAGCTGATTCAGACTCCGGGCTGCTCCCCGTTCGCTCGCCGCTACTGGGGGAATCTCGGTTGATTTCTTTTCCTCGGGGTACTTAGATGTTTCAGTTCCCCCGGTTCGCCTCGTTTGACTATGTATTCATCAAACGATAGTGCAACGAATTGCACTGGGTTTCCCCATTCGGACATCGCCGGCTGTAACGGTTCATATCACCTTACCGACGCTTTTCGCAGATTAGCACGTCCTTCATCGCCTCTGACTGCCAGGGCATCCACCGTGTACGCTTAGTCGCTTAACCTCACAACCCGAAGATGTTTCGTAAAACATCATCGTGTCGCGAAAATTTGAGAGACTCGAACACACATAACATGTGTGTCGTTTCAATTTTCAGCTTGATCCAGATTTTTAAAGAGCAAAACTTCGCAGTGAACCTTTTCAGGTACACTCTGAAGTTTTCTTGTGGTGTGCAGTAAAGATGGTGGAGCTATGCGGGATCGAACCGCAGACCTCCTGCGTGCAAAGCAGGCGCTCTCCCAGCTGAGCTATAGCCCCATCGTAGTTAAATCTCATCAACCTTAATTTCTGTTGAGGCAAGGCGGGGTGACACGAAGCATACTTAAAGTATGTGAGTGTCGCCGCAACGCAGCATCAGCAGAAATTTGGTAGGCCTGAGTGGACTTGAACCACCGACCTCACCCTTATCAGGGGTGCGCTCTAACCACCTGAGCTACAAGCCTGCAGAGATTTTCTTACTGCTTATTTTTCATCAGACAATCTGTGTGAGCACTACAAAGGCAGGTTCTTTAAGGTAAGGAGGTGATCCAACCGCAGGTTCCCCTACGGTTACCTTGTTACGACTTCACCCCAGTCATGAATCACAAAGTGGTAAGCGCCCTCCCGAAGGTTAAGCTACCTACTTCTTTTGCAACCCACTCCCATGGTGTGACGGGCGGTGTGTACAAGGCCCGGGAACGTATTCACCGTGGCATTCTGATCCACGATTACTAGCGATTCCGACTTCATGGAGTCGAGTTGCAGACTCCAATCCGGACTACGACATACTTTATGAGGTCCGCTTGCTCTCGCGAGGTCGCTTCTCTTTGTATATGCCATTGTAGCACGTGTGTAGCCCTACTCGTAAGGGCCATGATGACTTGACGTCATCCCCACCTTCCTCCAGTTTATCACTGGCAGTCTCCTTTGAGTTCCCGGCCGGACCGCTGGCAACAAAGGATAAGGGTTGCGCTCGTTGCGGGACTTAACCCAACATTTCACAACACGAGCTGACGACAGCCATGCAGCACCTGTCTCAGAGTTCCCGAAGGCACCAAAGCATCTCTGCTAAGTTCTCTGGATGTCAAGAGTAGGTAAGGTTCTTCGCGTTGCATCGAATTAAACCACATGCTCCACCGCTTGTGCGGGCCCCCGTCAATTCATTTGAGTTTTAACCTTGCGGCCGTACTCCCCAGGCGGTCGACTTAACGCGTTAGCTCCGGAAGCCACTCCTCAAGGGAACAACCTCCAAGTCGACATCGTTTACAGCGTGGACTACCAGGGTATCTAATCCTGTTTGCTCCCCACGCTTTCGCACCTGAGCGTCAGTCTTTGTCCAGGGGGCCGCCTTCGCCACCGGTATTCCTCCAGATCTCTACGCATTTCACCGCTACACCTGGAATTCTACCCCCCTCTACAAGACTCCAGCCTGCCAGTTTCGAATGCAGTTCCCAGGTTGAGCCCGGGGATTTCACATCCGACTTGACAGACCGCCTGCGTGCGCTTTACGCCCAGTAATTCCGATTAACGCTTGCACCCTCCGTATTACCGCGGCTGCTGGCACGGAGTTAGCCGGTGCTTCTTCTGCGGGTAACGTCAATGAATAAGGTTATTAACCTTACTCCCTTCCTCCCCGCTGAAAGTACTTTACAACCCGAAGGCCTTCTTCATACACGCGGCATGGCTGCATCAGGCTTGCGCCCATTGTGCAATATTCCCCACTGCTGCCTCCCGTAGGAGTCTGGACCGTGTCTCAGTTCCAGTGTGGCTGGTCATCCTCTCAGACCAGCTAGGGATCGTCGCCTAGGTGAGCCGTTACCCCACCTACTAGCTAATCCCATCTGGGCACATCTGATGGCAAGAGGCCCGAAGGTCCCCCTCTTTGGTCTTGCGACGTTATGCGGTATTAGCTACCGTTTCCAGTAGTTATCCCCCTCCATCAGGCAGTTTCCCAGACATTACTCACCCGTCCGCCACTCGTCACCCGAGAGCAAGCTCTCTGTGCTACCGTTCGACTTGCATGTGTTAGGCCTGCCGCCAGCGTTCAATCTGAGCCATGATCAAACTCTTCAATTTAAGTTTGATGCTCGTGAATTAAACTTCGTAATGAATTACGTATGTTCACTCAGAGACTTGGTATTCATTTTTCGTCTTGCGACGTTAAGAATCCATGTCACTTTGAGTGCCCACACAGATTGTCTGATAAATTGTTAAAGAGCAGTGCAACGCGGCTTTCGCTCACCGTTGCGAGGTCCCGTATAATACGTTTTCCTCATTCAGAGTCAAGCGTTTAATTTTGCTTTTCTCTGCCGGCATTCATCGCTGAATCCCGCTGACCCGGCGGCTTGCGTGCCGTTGTTCCGTGTCAGTGGAGGCGCATTATAGGGAGTTCTGAGACGTTGACAAGCCCTGTTTTCAAAAAATCTTTCAACCGTCTCTTTTTTGTGCAAAACGCTATGAAAGCGGTAATTTTTCCAGCGATTCGAAGCCATAGCGCCGCAAAACGCTCAAAAGCTGCTCAGTTTCAGGCGTCAACGCCAT
Organism: Klebsiella sp. BDA134-6; assembly: GCF_015601345.1. NCBI lineage: Bacteria > Pseudomonadati > Pseudomonadota > Gammaproteobacteria > Enterobacterales > Enterobacteriaceae > Klebsiella > Klebsiella sp. BDA134-6. The sequence continues at coordinate 143,872 of NZ_CP064784.1, read as the reverse complement.
ACAGTACGCAATATTGACATCACTCGATTTTGCGTCAGGCGCTTCGTGCTCTAATAGCCAGGCTGTGCGACGCGCAATTGCCGCCCCGGAGTCGATCATTCTCGTCCCTTCCGGCAGAACCTGCTGCAGCTCTTCTTGTATTAGAGGGAAATGCGTACACCCCAGCACAACCGTATCAGGCGGTTCCTGCATTCTCAGCCAGGGACGCAGGATACGTCGCAGTTCATCCAGCGGGACCGGTTCACCGTGGAGCTTAGCCTCCGCCAGCTCCACCAGCTCTGCCGACCCCAGCATTTCAATTTTGCATTCATTCGCAAAGCGAGAGATCAGTTCGCGCGTATAAGGACGTTTTACCGTTCCGCGCGTCGCCAGAAGACCAACAACGCCATTCGCCGTTAAGCGAGCCGCGGGTTTTATCGCCGGAACGACGCCGACAACCGGAAAGGCGAATTTATCGCGTAATGCGGGGAGGGAAACGGTACTTGCGGTGTTACAGGCAATGACGGCCAATGCCAACGGATAGCGCTGCTGTACCGCGGTAACGATCTCCAGAACGCGTTCAACGATAAATTCTTCGCTCTTCTCCCCGTAAGGGAATGCCACGTTATCGAAAGCGTAGATGTAATGCAGATCCGGCAGAAGCTGCCGAATCTCGTTGTAAACCGACAGCCCACCGACGCCGGAATCAAACACCAGCACGGTGGGACGTGGATCAGAAGGTGTAGCTGCCAGACAAGTAGTATTCTCGTCCTGCAGTTTGGTAGCCATAAGCTGTCTCGTAATCTTTATCGAACAGGTTAGCTATTTTACCACGAACTGTCAGGCGATCGGTGATCGGATACGATGCAGAAACGTCTACAGTGCTGTAGCTCGGCAAAATCCTTTGCGTATTGTTGTACTGGGAGGTGTTGTTATCGTAGCGCTTCCCATAATACTGCCAGGACACATCCATATCGACATCAAACACGGACCAGTCTAGCTGATACTTTGCCTGTCGTTTAGAACGTCGGGCCAGCACTTCACCGTTATCATCGTTACGCGGATCGACATACTGCAACGTTACGCGATGGCTGAAAATACCGGTATCGACACTTCCCGTCCACTCCACGCCTTTAATCGTCGCGGCATTAATATTGTCGTACTCCCCTTCATAGGTGACAGGATCGGAGTAATAGGTAATCAGGTTAGTAATCTTGTAATGGTATGCGGACAAGCGCCAGTCCACGGGACCTGTGAGCCCTTCCAGCCCCGCTTCCCACTGCTTCGACTCTTCAGGCTTCAGGTTGGGATTCGCGTTGATACCAAATCGGGTCGAACCAAACTGTTGTCCTAAAGAAGGTGCAAGGAAGCCGGTACCGTAGCCGAGGGTCAAGCGATAGTTTTCAACAAACTCCCAGCCTGCGGTCGTCTGCCAAGTACCATGCCAGCCAAACTGCTCATCGTGGTCTTCACGCCCGGAAGCTTCGAGGGTCACATCGCCAAACTGCTGCTGGCCCGTCAGATACAGTCCCGTATTGTCACGTTTATAGGTATCCGACATCGTCGTGTCTGATGACGTTAATCGCTGCTGCTGCCAGTCCACCCCTGCGCTGACAGAACCATGACCCACAATAACGTTATTACCCCACTGCAGGTTACGCTGCGTCATCCTGTCGAGCGTCGTACCATCGTTGTAACGGCCATAGATACTGCTGTAGTTGTAGTCCTTTACCTTCTGGTAGCTGGCGATAAGCTGAGAGGAGTAGATACCGGAATTAAAGTTCAGCCCCGCATCCCAGCTTTGGTTGTAGAGCTGGTTTTCATCGGCGCTGTAGGCCGGGCTATACGGCGGGCTTCCAAGATCGTAATCAGAGTTATTGGTATAGCTGTGTCCGCGGAAGAAACCGTCAAAATTCTCGTTAAATGTATGCTCGAGGCTGCCCCAAAATGTTTTATTACGAAAACCGTCGCGATCGCCGTCGTGCTCCCAGGTTGAACCAGGCTGAACGTTGAAGCCTTTATTACCCTCATAGGAGCCCGCAACCGTCGCCACCGTATCGCCAAAGCGATGGCGCAGGGTACCGTCATATTGTTGGTAACCTTTAGAACCTACCCCAGCGGTAATTTTGGATTGTTCTTTATCAGAGTGCGTAATGACGTTAATCACCCCGCCCATAGCCCCGGATCCATAAATCGCCGAACGCGGGCCGCGGATATATTCGACGCGCTGTACCAGCGATAAAGGGATCTGATTCAAATCAGGGTTATTTGTAATTCCCGGTCGGGCCATGGGAACGCCGTCAACCAGCACCAGCACCTGTTTGGCTTCAGTACCACGGATAAACAGAGAGGAGGATTGCCCCATGCCACCATTTTGCGCGACATCCACGCCAGGCAATCGGCGCATCACATCGTTCAAATCTTTCGCCTGCCAGCGCTCGATATCTTCCCGGGTAACCACATCGGTCGGCGCAAGGACCGTATTGACCGGCTGTTGAAAACGGTTTGCTGTGACCACTAACGTATCTGAATTGCTGTCCTGCGCCCAGCCGGAAAATGCCGTGACGGAGAGCGCCGTCATCAGCGAAGCTTTTTTAATCATTTTAAAGCATCCGTAATAAATAAAGGATGCCGCCGGCTCTATCAGTAGCACGCGATGATAGAAACCAAATGCGACGTATTCCGGCAGGTCTTCGGGCTTGGAGTGTTTGATGGATGAGGACTTCCCGCTAAATAACCGCAGTGTCTGCATAATGCGCTCATCCCACTTTTCCTTACCGCTGCGCGTCAGCTCCAGATTTACACTGGATTCCCTATTAACTCATAGGACCGGTAGCACGATGCTATAATCAGAAACATATAGATGTCCAGACTTCTACCGTTATATTTCCTTATATCATCAGGGCTGGACATCCCCGGCGCTTTCCCTACAATCCCCCGCGTACTTATTTTATTCAGGATGCATCATGACCCCCGAACACCTTCCTACCGAACAATATGAAGCGCAGCTGGCAGAAAAAGTCGTCCGTTTGCAGAAAATGATGGCGCCTTTCAGCGCCCCGGTTCCGGAAGTGTTTCGTTCGCCGGTCAGCCACTATCGCATGCGCGCAGAGTTCCGCCTGTGGCACGATGGCGATGACCTGTACCACATTATGTTTGATCAGCAGACCAAATCCCGCATTCGCGTCGATACCTTCCCGGCCGCCAGCGAGCTGATTAATCAGCTGATGGCCGCGGTGATTGAAGGCGTACGCGATAACCCGGTACTGCGCCATAAACTGTTTCAGGTGGATTATCTGACCACCCTGAGCAATCAGGCCGTGATATCGCTGCTGTATCATAAGAAGCTCGACGATGAATGGCGTCAGCAGGCAGAGCGCTTCCGCGATGCGCTGCGAGCGCAAAATCTGAATGTGCATCTGATTGGCCGCGCGACGAAAACTAAAATCGAGCTGGATCAAGACTATATCGATGAACGTCTGCCAGTTGGCGGGCGTGAAATGATCTATCGTCAGGTTGAGAATAGCTTCACCCAGCCAAACGCGGTAATGAACGTCCAGATGCTGGAGTGGGCTATCGATGCCACCAAAGGCGCAACTGGCGACCTGCTTGAGCTGTATTGCGGTAACGGTAACTTTTCGCTGGCGTTGGCACGTAATTTCGAACGCGTGCTGGCAACGGAAATCGCTAAACCGTCCGTCGCGGCGGCGCAATATAATATTGCAGCGAACCACATTGATAATGTGCAGATTATCCGCATGTCGGCGGAAGAGTTTACCCAGGCGATGAACGGCGTGCGGGAGTTTAACCGCCTGCAGGGCATTGATCTGAAGAGCTATCAGTGTGAGACGATTTTCGTTGATCCGCCGCGCAGTGGGCTGGATAGCGAAACGGAGAAAATGGTGCAGGCGTATCCGCGTATTCTGTATATCTCCTGCAATCCGGAGACCCTATGCCAGAACCTGGAAACGCTCAGTGAGACCCACGCGGTCACGCGCCTGGCGCTATTCGACCAGTTCCCGTATACCCATCATATGGAATGCGGCGTGCTGCTAACGAAGAAGTAAAGCTGCGCGAGAAAACCCGGCAACAGCGCTGCTGCCGGGTGAGAGATTATTCCGCGACCGCGTTCTTGCGGTTGCGCAATTTGTAGCCAATCCAGAACACCATAATCACTGACAGAACTGCCGGGAAGAAGTTAGAGCCGATGTCCGGATACTCCGCGCGCACAACGGTGCTGTAAACCAACACGCCGAGAATAAAGCAAGCAGCGGCAAGCCCCGGCAAACCCACGGGCATACTACGATTCTGATAGCGCTGATGCAGGCAGTATACCGTCAGCACCAACGACAAGATGGGGAAGATGGAAAAAGGGACAATGGAGCTGAACAGCGCGGCGAAGGTACCATTAATGGATAAACCTGCGATCAGCGCCAGCAGCAGCGTACCTCTATCTTGTACTGAGTGTTTCATTGCTCGTCCTTCACGTTATTCGGAATGATTTGATATTTTTTCTTGTTCACGGCGATACCAGTAATACGCGCCTTTCGAGATCATTCTGAGCTGCAGCACCAGGCGTTCTTCCAGCTGTCGACGCTGCTCCGGGCCTACATCGAGAGCCTCAGCGCCAGCGCTAAATACGATGGTGACCATAGCTTCAGCCTGCGCTTCGGTAAAGGCGCGCGGCATATGGTTTTCGATTTCTAAATAGTCGGCAAGTTCCGCGATAAAATGCTGAATTTCACGCGCCACGGCGGCGCGAAACGCCGCAGACGTACCGGAGCGTTCCCGCAGCAGCAGGCGGAAGGCGTTCGGATTGTTGCCAATAAATTCCATAAAGGTGGAAACAGAGGTGCGAATGACGCTGCCGCCTTTCGCGATACGCTGGCGCGCCTGACGCATCAGCTGGCGCAGCATAAGCCCGCTTTCATCCACCATGGTCAGACCAAGCTCATCGACATCACGAAAATGGCGATAGAAGGACGTCGGGGCGATCCCCGCTTCCCGCGCAACTTCGCGCAGGCTTAAGCTGGCAAAACTGCGTTCAGCACTTAGCTGGCTAAATGCCGCTTCCACCAGCGAACGCCGGGTTTTTTCTTTTTGTTGCGCTCTTACGCCCATCACGTTGTCTGAATCCTTCCATAAGCCCTTCCGGCACTATACCAGAGATCAGAACCAATCGGTTTACACTGGATTGTGAATGATTGTTTACGAGCTGTTTCTGCTTTTATGCCGCAAAAAAGCACAACGATAATTGGGTTAAAGCGCGGCAAATGTTATCATCGTGTTTATTTTATGTATAAAACAGGTGAGTAATGCCATGTCACACTCTTGGGATTATGATGCAATTGTGATTGGTTCCGGTCCTGGCGGAGAAGGTGCCGCCATGGGGCTGGTGAAACAGGGAGCACGCGTTGCCGTCATTGAGCGCTACCATAACGTTGGCGGCGGTTGTACCCACTGGGGTACCATCCCGTCAAAAGCCCTCCGCCATGCCGTCAGCCGTATTATCGAGTTTAACCAAAATCCCCTCTACAGCGACCATTCCCGTCTTCTTCGTTCTTCCTTCGCCGACATCCTGAACCATGCCGACAGCGTCATTAACCAGCAAACCCATATGCGTCAGGGTTTCTATGAGCGTAACCACTGTGAAATCCTGCAGGGTAATGCCCATTTTGTTGATGAACACACTATCGCGCTGGAATGCCACGACGGTACCGTGGAAACGGTGACGGCGGAAAAGTTCGTGATTGCCTGCGGTTCACGCCCGTACCATCCGGCAGACGTTGACTTCCATCACCCGCGCATTTATGACAGCGACTCGATCCTTAGCCTGCACCACGAACCGCGCCATGTGATCATTTATGGGGCCGGGGTGATCGGCTGCGAATATGCGTCGATCTTCCGCGGAATGGAAGTGAAGGTGGATCTGATCAACACCCGCGATCGCCTACTGGCGTTTCTCGATCAGGAGATGTCCGACTCCCTCTCCTATCACTTCTGGAATAGCGGCGTGGTCATTCGCCACAATGAAGAGTACGAAAAGATTGAGGGCGTGGATGACGGCGTCATCATGCACCTGAAATCCGGCAAAAAGCTAAAAGCGGACTGCCTGCTGTACGCTAACGGCCGCACCGGGAATACCGACTCTCTGGCGCTGGAAAATATCGGCCTGCAAACCGATAGCCGCGGTCAGTTGAAGGTCAACAGCATGTATCAAACCGCCCTGCCGCATATTTATGCCGTCGGCGATGTGATTGGCTACCCGAGCCTGGCCTCGGCCGCCTACGACCAGGGGCGCATCGCTGCCCAGGCGCTGGTGAAAGGCGAAGCCTCGGCGCATCTGATTGAAGATATCCCTACCGGTATTTACACCATTCCGGAAATCAGCTCCGTTGGCAAAACCGAGCAGCAATTGACGGCCATGAAAGTGCCTTACGAGGTCGGGCGCGCGCAGTTCAAGCATCTGGCGCGTGCGCAGATTGTCGGCATGAGCGTCGGTACGCTGAAGATCCTGTTTCATCGCGAAACGAAAGAGATCCTTGGGATTCATTGCTTTGGCGAGCGCGCGGCCGAAATTATTCACATCGGCCAGGCGATAATGGAGCAGAAAGGCGGTGGTAACACCATTGAGTACTTCGTTAACACCACCTTTAACTACCCGACGATGGCGGAAGCCTATCGGGTAGCCGCGTTAAATGGCTTAAACCGCCTGTTTTAACGCGGTGTCGAAATGGCCATCCATCTTCCCGCGGATGGCCTCTGCCAGATGTTCATAGCGGCTACGCAGCGGCGAACCCGGGCGATAAACCAGCCCCACGGTACGTCTCGGTTCCGGCTTGATACAGGGCACATAGACCACGCCATCGCGCTTTCTCTCCTGCGGCACGGCTAAGGCTGGCAGCAGCGTGATGCCGCTACCGGCAGCCACCATGTTACGCAACGTTTCGAGGCTGGTCGCCCGGAAATGCGTATCCTCGTCGGCGCCCGCTTCAAAGCAAAAGCCCATCGCCTGATCGCGCAGGCAGTGGCCGTCTTCCAGCATCAGCAGCTTTTCACCGGCCAGGTCCGACATCGGCACGCACTCGCGGTTAGCCCACGGGTGATCTTCGTAGATAGCCAGCATCATGGGCTCATCAAACAGCGGCACCTCAATAAACGCTTCGCTCTCTTTGACCAGCGCCAGAATCGCGCAGTCGAGCTTACCGCTATCAAGCTGCGCTAAAAGCTGATGGGTTTGTGCTTCATGCAGATACATTTCCAGCTTGGGAAAGGTCTGATGCAGCATCGGGATAATCAACGGCAGCAGATAAGGGCCAATCGTCGGGATCAGTCCAATATGCAGCGGCCCGGACATGGTCTCTCCCTGCTGGCTTGCCATTTCCTTCAGCACTTTGACTTCGCGTAGCACGGTACGCGCCTGATCCACCAGCAGCAGCCCTGCCTGGGTGAACAGAACCTTACGGCTGGTGCGTTCCAGCAACATCACACCGAGCTCATCCTCCAGCTTACGGATTTGTCCGCTAAGCGTAGGTTGGCTGACGTGACAAGAATCCGCCGCGCGGCGGAAGTGGCGGTGTTCGGCTAGCGCTACCAGATATTCAAGATCGCGAATATTCATTATTCATCCTCCATCGCCACGATAGTCCATGGCGATAGATAGAATAGCAACGAACGATTATCCCTATCAAGGTTTCTGTTCAATAATAAACCCATAAATGAGGAAAACTGCAGAAAATCATCGCGCTTCCTCACAGTTTTCTACCCGGATAACTAAAGCCAACGTGAACTTTTGCGGACCTTGCGTCCGCTTTTTTTTGTATAAAAAAAGCCCGGGGTTACCCGAGCTTCGTTTATTTACCGCCTTAAAAGCAGCCCCGCAGGCGAATCACACCAGGCGCTGTTTAGCGTCGGCAATCGCCTGAGCCACCTGCTGAGGAGAAACGCCGCCTTTAGCCGCACGCTTATCCAGACACGACTGCAGCGCCAGAATCGGATAGACGTCATCCGCAATCACGGAGCTAAATTTCTGCAAATCGGCCAGAGGCAGATCCTCCAGCGGCTTGCCCTGGGCAATGGCTTCCACTACCGCTTCACCGACAATATGGTGCGCTTCACGGAACGGCACACCTTTAGCAACCAGATAATCCGCCAGTTCGGTGGCATTCGCATAGCCCTGCTGCGCCGCTTCTTCACAGCGCGGGCGTTTTACCTGAATACCGTCAAGCACCAGTGCCGCCATATGCATGCAGTCGAGCCAGGTATCAAGCGCGTCAAACAGCCCTTCTTTATCTTCCTGCATATCTTTGTTGTAGGCCAGCGGCAGCCCCTTGAGGGTCATCATCATGCCGGTCAGCGCGCCCTGCACGCGGCCGCATTTTCCACGGATCAGCTCCAGCGCATCCGGGTTTTTCTTCTGCGGCATCAGGGATGAGCCAGAAGTCACGCGGTCAGAAAGCTCAACAAAACCCGCTTCGCCGGTATTGAAGAAGATCAGATCTTCGGCAAAACGCGACAGGTGGACCATACCGATTGAGGCATCGGACAGCAGTTCCAGTACGTGATCGCGATCGGACACGCTGTCCAGGCTATTGCGGGTCGCCGATGCGAAGCCCAGCCAGCCGGCAAGCTGTTCACGATCGATTTCATAGGCAGTACCCGCCAGCGCTCCGCAGCCCAGCGGGCTGACGTCCAGACGTTTAAGCGCATCCTGCAGACGGCTTTCATCTCGTGCCAGCATTTCAACATAGGCCAGACACCAGTGGGCAAACGTCACCGGCTGCGCGCGCTGCAGGTGGGTATAGCCCGGCATGACGGCGTCCTGGTTATTCTCAGCCGTCTCGACCAGCGCGCTTTGTAGCTGACGATTCGCCGACAGCAGTTCCACAACGGTATCTTTGCACCACAGCTTCAGGTCTGTCGCCACCTGGTCATTACGGCTACGCCCGGTGTGCAGCTTTTTGCCCAGTTGGCCGACCTTGTCGATCAGCTTACCTTCTACCCAGCTATGAATATCTTCCGCATCGCTTTCGAGGATCTGCTGCGGGTTAGCCCGCACGTCTTCCAGCAGAATGTTCAGCGCCTCTTCCAGCTGCTGTTGTTCATCAGCGGTCAAAACGCCAACCGTCACCAGCGCTTTGGACCAGGCAACAGAGCCAACGATATCCTGCTCCGCCAGGCGATAGTCAAAGCGCAAAGAGTCGTTGAACTGTTTGAACCGCTGATCCGCTGCCTGAGTAAAACGCCCACCCCAAAGTGCCATAACATGCTTCCTTAATATCTTTGAATTTTATTGCCCGGCGGCGCTACGCTTACCGGGCCGACAAAATGATAAATTGATTATGCGAGAATACGCGTGCCGATCGGCGTGCCGTTAAACAACGCAGGGAGCTGCTCCGCGTGACGCCAGGAGGCGATATCGACCGGGCGGCCTAATGTCCGCGCCGCGTCCAGGGCCGCATTCACTTTGACGATCATGCCGTCGGTGATAATGCCCTGCTCGATCAGCTGTTCAGCCTTCTCGGCGGTCATTTCCGCAATGCGCTGCCCTTTGCCATCTAGAATGCCGCTTACATCAGACAGCAGAATCAAGTCTGCGCCGAGCGTTGCCGCCAGCGCGGTCGCCGCCTGGTCGGCGTTGACGTTCATCAACTCGCCTTCATCGGTGACGCCGATGGAGCTAACGACCGGCATATAACCGCCCGCCAGCAGCGAGTTAATCAGCGCCGGAGAACCCGGCTGAGCGTATCCGACATGACCAAGCTCTTCATCAAGCTGCGTCACTTTGACGCTATCGCCGTCACCGAGGAATAGCCCAACGGCAGCCAGCCCATGCTTCTTCGCCCACGCCAGCAGCGTTTTGTTGGCGGTTCCCGCCAGCGCGCCGGTAATAATGTCGATCTGATCCGCCGGCGTGACCCGCAGACCGTTTTTCTTGTTCACCGGCAGGTTGAGCTGCTTCATGAGTTCATCCACCACGCAGCCGCCGCCGTGCACAATAATCAGCGGGCGCTGATGGGATTCGCGGTAGTTCACCAGTGCCGTAAACAAGCGCTCAAGCGCTTCTTCGCTGTCCAGCAGGACGCCGCCAAGTTTGATAATTAAAGGATTCATCATCACACCTTAAATAAGAGACTGCGTCTCAGCGAAGCCGAAACGAATATTTGCGCACTGCACGGCCTGCGCGGCCGCGCCTTTCAGCAGGTTATCTTCCGCCGCCACCACGATGATATGTTCATCCTGGACCGCAAAACCGATATCACAGAATGGCAGACCCACGACATTTTTCAATGCAGGGACACCTTTATCGTATAAACGTACCAGCGGTTTTTCCGCATAGGCCTGCTGGAACACCGCCGCCACCTGCTCTTTGCTCACGCCGGGTTTTAGACGGCAGGTGATGGTCTCCAGAATTCCGCGCTTAAAATTGCCCAGATGCGGAGTAAAAATCACGTCCGCGCCCAGGTGGGTTGAAATTTCCGGGTGATGACGGTGGTTGAAAACGCCGTAGGGTTGCAGGCTGACTTCGCAGAAGCTATTGCCGATAGAGGCTTTACGCCCGGCGCCGCTTACCCCGCTGGTCGCGTTGATCACCGGCCACTGGTTAAGATCCAGCAGCCCCGCCTCGATCAGCGGTTTTAACGATAGCTGAGCCGCCGTCGGGTAGCAGCCCGGTACGGCGATCAGATTGGCTTCTTTTAGCTTTTCGACGCTCCACTCGGCCAGGCCGTAAACCGCCTGCTCCAACAGTTCAGGGTACTGATGAGTGAAACCGTAATATTTTTCATAGAAGGCGCCGTCATTCACGCGGAACGCCCCGGAGAGATCGAACACGACGCAGCCTGCGGCGAGGAACTGCGGCGCCAGGTCATGGCTCACCTCGTGCGCGGTGGCGAGGAAAACCACATCCACTCCGGCGCTAAACTCGCTGATATCGGACATCGGCTGCAGCGGCAGATCGACAATGCCTTTCAGCTGCGGATGCAAATCGGAAACTAATTTTCCCGCATCATTGCTTTGCGCGGAGACCGTCAATGCGGTTATGGTCATATGAGGATGGCGATTTACATAGGCCACTAGCTCTGCGCCGGCATAACCGCTGGCGCCCACAATCAGCGTGTTCAACATTGGGGCTCTTCACCTTCTTGCTTACGTATATTTGCCCAGGAAGACCGTTGCCTTCCCCACCCTGTTGAGCCGTAAGAGCATCATCCTTATATTCGATGGGTTTTCTTACGCTCAACGATAATGTATTTTTATTCACAAATAATGCATGAATATTGATACTATCACGACCCGAGGTGTGTCAACAATGAAAAACAAATTACCGCCCTTTATCGAGATTTACCGCGCGCTGATCGCCACACCTTCCATCAGCGCAACCGAAGAGGCGCTGGATCAGAGCAATGAGTCTTTAATCAATTTACTGGCTGGCTGGTTCCGTGATATCGGCTTTAATGTTGAAGTTCAGCCGGTACCAGACACGCGCAATAAATTCAACCTGCTGGCCAGCAGCGGCCACGGCGCTGGCGGCCTGCTGCTTGCCGGGCACACCGATACCGTCCCGTTTGATGATGGCCGCTGGACCCGCGACCCTTTTACCCTGACCGAGCACGACAATAAGCTGTACGGTCTCGGCACCGCGGATATGAAAGGCTTCTTCGCTTTTATTCTCGACGCCCTGCGCGACGTTGACGTCACTCAGCTGAAAAAGCCGCTCTATATTCTGGCGACGGCTGATGAAGAGACCAGCATGGCCGGCGCCCGCTACTTCGCCGAGACGACCCAACTGCGACCGGACTGCGCCATTATCGGTGAGCCCACGTCGCTGCAGCCGATACGCGCGCACAAAGGCCACATGTCCAACGCGGTTCGCATTCAGGGGCAGTCGGGCCACTCCAGCGACCCGGCACGCGGCGTCAACGCGATTGAACTGATGCACGACGCCATTGGCCGCATTATGCAGCTGCGCGACGACCTAAAAGAGCGTTATCACTATGCCGCCTTTACCGTTCCCTGGCCGACGCTCAACCTCGGCGCCATCCACGGCGGCGATGCCTCCAACCGCATTTGCGCCTGCTGCGAACTGCACATGGATATTCGTCCGCTGCCCGGAATGACGCTCAACGATCTCAACGGGCTGCTGAACGAGGCGCTGGCGCCGGTGAGCGAGCGCTGGCCTGGCCGCCTGACCGTTTCTGAACTGCATCCGCCGATCCCCGGTTACGAATGTCCGCCGGACCATAAGCTGGTTGAGGTCGTAGAAAAACTCCTCGGCGCGCAAACCGACGTGGTGAACTACTGTACCGAAGCGCCGTTTATTCAGACTCTCTGCCCGACGCTGGTGTTAGGCCCGGGCTCTATCAACCAGGCCCATCAGCCGGATGAGTACCTGGAAACGCGCTTTATTAAGCCGACCCGCGAGCTCATCACTCAGGTGGTCCACCATTTTTGCTGGCATTAAATACGCATTCTCTCGGGCGATTTCATCCGCGCGAGAGGGTGACAATTATCACATTTTCATAAGCAACACTTATCAAGCGACCTCCGAGTTAAATTTCGCAAATTGCCGCCATTTATTCGTTTGCTGAAGCGATTTCGCAACAATTGACGTGGGGGTTTTTACGTGGCTTTATAAAAGACGGTTGCTTATCCACTGCTCAAATTATCGAGCGCCGGATATAACAAAATAAAATGAGATGGGGTGTCTGGGGTAACATGAACGAACAATATTCCGCTTTGCGTAGTAATGTCAGTATGCTCGGTAAGGTGCTGGGCGACACCATCAAGGATGCGCTAGGAGAAAACATTCTTGATCGTGTCGAAACTATCCGTAAGTTGTCCAAATCTTCTCGCGCTGGCAATGAAGCCAACCGCCAGGAACTGCTCACCACGTTGCAAAACTTGTCCAACGACGAGCTACTGCCGGTGGCGCGCGCCTTTAGCCAGTTTCTGAACCTGGCGAATACCGCTGAGCAATACCACAGCATTTCGCCAAAAGGCGAAGCGGCCAGTAATCCGGAAGTGATTGCCCGCACCCTGAGAAAGCTTAAAGAGCAACCCAACCTCAACGAAACCATTATTAAGCAAGCCGTTGAATCCCTGTCGCTGGAACTGGTGCTGACCGCGCACCCGACCGAAATCACGCGTCGTACGCTGATCCATAAGATGGGTGAAATCAACAGTTGCCTGAAGCAGCTCGATAACAACGACATTGCGGACTATGAACGTCATCAGGTCATGCGCCGTTTGCGCCAGCTGATTGCCCAGTCGTGGCACACCGATGAAATCCGCAAACATCGCCCGACCCCGGTGGATGAAGCGAAATGGGGCTTCGCAGTTGTTGAAAATAGCCTGTGGGAAGGCGTACCGAACTACCTGCGCGAGCTGAATGAACAGCTGGAAGACAACCTGAACTATCGGCTGCCGGTCGACTTTGTTCCGGTTCGCTTTACTTCCTGGATGGGCGGCGACCGCGACGGCAACCCGAACGTGACTGCCGACATTACCCGCCACGTCCTGCTACTCAGCCGCTGGAAAGCAACCGATCTGTTCCTGAAAGACGTCCAGGTGCTGATTTCCGAGCTATCAATGGTCGAGTGCACCGATGAGCTGCGCGATCTGGCAGGCGCGGAAGGCGCGCAGGAACCCTATCGTTACCTGATGAAAAAGCTGCGCACGCAGCTGATGGAGACGCAGGCCTGGCTGGAAGCGCGCCTGAAAGGGCAGAAACTGCCGAAACCAGCGGGTCTTATCACGCAAAACGAGCAGTTGTGGGAACCGCTTTACGCCTGTTACCAATCACTGCAAGCCTGCGGCATGGGCATTATCGCCAATGGCGAGCTGCTCGACACCCTGCGCCGCGTAAAAGCCTTTGGCGTACCGCTGGTGCGTATCGATATCCGTCAGGAAAGCACCCGCCACACCGAAGCGCTGGGCGAAATGACCCGCTATCTCGGCATCGGCGACTATGAAAGCTGGTCAGAAGCCGATAAGCAGGCCTTCCTGATCCGCGAACTGAACTCTAAACGCCCTCTGCTGCCGCGCCAGTGGGAGCCAAGCGAAGAAACTCGCGAAGTGCTTGAGACGTGCAAAGTCATCTCCGAGGCGCCGCGCGGCTCGATTGCGGCCTACGTGATTTCAATGGCCAAAACGCCGTCAGACGTCCTGGCAGTACATCTGCTGCTGAAAGAGGCTGGCATCGGCTTCGCGCTGCCGGTCGCCCCGCTGTTCGAAACCCTGGACGACCTGAATAACGCCGACGACGTCATGACCCAACTGCTGAATATCGACTGGTATCGCGGCTTTATCCAGGGCAAACAGATGGTCATGATTGGCTATTCCGACTCGGCGAAAGATGCGGGCGTGATGGCCGCCTCCTGGGCGCAGTACCAGGCGCAGGACGCCTTAATTAAGACCTGTGAAAAAGCCGGTATTGAGCTGACCCTGTTCCACGGTCGCGGTGGTTCTATCGGTCGCGGCGGCGCGCCGGCGCACGCGGCGCTGCTCTCTCAGCCTCCGGGAAGCCTGAAAGGCGGCCTGCGCGTCACCGAACAGGGCGAGATGATCCGCTTTAAATACGGCCTGCCGGAAGTCACCATCAGCAGCCTATCGCTCTATACCAGCGCGATTCTGGAAGCCAACCTGCTGCCGCCGCCGGAGCCCAAAGCGCAATGGCGCGACATCATGGCCGAGCTATCAGATGTCTCCTGCGAGATGTACCGCGGCTACGTGCGTGAAAATAAAGACTTTGTTCCTTACTTCCGTTCCGCAACGCCGGAGCAGGAGCTGGGTAAACTGCCGCTGGGCTCGCGTCCGGCAAAACGTCGCCCGACCGGCGGCGTCGAGTCGCTGCGCGCCATTCCGTGGATCTTCGCGTGGACGCAAAACCGCCTGATGCTGCCAGCCTGGCTGGGCGCCGGCGCCGCGCTGCAAAAAGTCGTTGAAGGCGGCAAGCAGAGCGAGCTGGAAAGCATGTGCCGCGACTGGCCGTTCTTCTCTACCCGCCTCGGCATGCTGGAGATGGTCTACTCAAAAGCCGACCTGTGGCTGGCGGAATATTACGATCAGCGTCTGGTGAAACCGGAACTATGGAAGCTCGGTGAAGAGCTGCGCCAACTGCTGTCCGCCGATATCAACGTGGTGCTGGCAATCGCCAACGACTCCCACCTGATGGCCGACCTGCCGTGGATCGCGGAGTCCATCCAGCTGCGTAATATCTATACCGACCCGTTAAACGTGCTCCAGGCCGAGCTGCTCCATCGTTCACGCCTGGCGGAAGAGAAAGGTGAAAAACCGGATCCGCGCGTTGAACAAGCGCTGATGGTCACTATCGCCGGCGTTGCGGCAGGCATGCGTAACACCGGCTAGTTCGCCTTGCGGAACCTGTAGCCCGGCTAAGCGTAGCGCGAGCCGGGTTAAAAACCGTAGCTCCGGTAAGCATCACGTTTACCGGAGCTATTTTTTATTAGTGGTGCAGCATTTCGTCGACAATCTGCTCTTTGTGCAGCGCATAAGGATAGTAGGTTGGCCAGTTATCCATCTCTTTCAGCAGCGCGTCCTGGGACTCATCGCCCATGAAGATGTGGAAATGCTGGGACTTGCGCGGCGCGATAGTATGATCGCTAAACTGAACAAACTTCGGCGCTTTTGAATCCGCCTGCTGGCATTCGAACAGGTAGCGCACGCCTTTTTTACCGGATGCGTAGGTCAGAATTTTGTAACCGGAATAGCTGTACTTACAGGCGTTGACGGTTTTCCCGACGTGAAACTCCATGACGTTATCCTCGATACCAATTTGGTCGACATCGGTAGCGTAGCCCTTCTTATAATATTCCCGATATTCCGCCACGCTTTTACCGGCCTTTTTGGCCTTCTGCTCCAGAACCGGATCTAAATCCCCGTTCAGCAGATAGGGGTTAACCGACTGCCAGATCCCCTCCCAGTCGCTCAGCGCCCTGTCCTTTACGTCCTGGTCGGCAAAAATACCTTCACTCGCCTTTTGTTCCGCTTCGGTCAGCGCCGGGCCATGGCCAGGGTGACCGTGGGCAAAAGCCTGGCTGCTCGCCATTACCATGCCAATGCCAAACGCCAGCGCGGAAATCTTTTTGGTCATCACTCTCTCCTGAGTTTAGGTTTGCAATAATATGTTACGATATAACATATCAATCAAATCTTACAATACTCTTCGCAGAAAAACCGCGCGGCTTTTCCCTCTGTCAGTTTGTTAGGTATGATGAAAAGAGATCGCATTACGCGGAGAGAGAATGAATAGCGATATTAATCAGGCCATTGATTCTTTTATTAAAGGCCCAGCGGTAATCGGCAAAATCCGCTTTTCCACAGAGACCAGACCGGCTTCTGAGAATGCGCTATGCGTCGATTTTCCGCGCCTCGAAATCATGCTTGCAGGCCAGCTTCACGATCCAGCGATTAATGCCGAACGCACCCAGCTCATGCCGCACGATGTGCTGTATATTCCCGCTGGCGGATGGAATGACCCGCAATGGATGACGCCCTCCACTCTGCTCACTATTTTATTTGGTAAACAGCAGCTGGAATTCGTCCTGCGCCACTGGGACGGCAGCGCGCTTAACGTGCTGGATAAACAGCAGGTTCCGCGCCGCGGTCCCCGGGTCGGCTCTTTTCTGCTGCAGGCATTGAATGAAATGCAGATGCAGCCGCGGGAGCAGTACACGGCCCGCTTTATCGTCACCAGCCTGCTCAGCCACTGTGCCGATCTGCTGGGCAGCCAGGTACAAACCTCATCGCGCAGCCAGGCGCTTTTTGAAGCGATTCGTAAGCATATTGACGCCCACTTTGCCGACCCATTAACCCGGGAGTCGGTGGCGCAGGCGTTTTATCTCTCGCCAAACTATCTATCCCATCTGTTCCAGAAATGCGGGCCAATGGGCTTTAACGAGTATCTGAATCACATCCGCCTGGAGCAGGCCCGAATGCTGTTAAAAGGTCACGATATGAAAGTAAAAGATATCGCCCACGCGTGCGGTTTCGCCGACAGCAACTACTTCTGCCGCCTGTTCCGCAAAAACACCGAACGCTCGCCGTCAGAGTATCGCCGTCAATATCATAGCCAGCTGACGGAAAAAACGGCCTCAGCAAAAAACTAGATTTTTGTGTGTTAAACCTGACTTTTGTGCGCACTTTTACTTCCACTTTAATCCGTATTACGGGATAAACGTGATCTAAATCATCCTTACTCATAATGCGTACATTTGTCCAGTTTTTGGCAAATTTGTCATCTGGCGACCCTTCGAGTGAAAGCCGTATTCTTACCTCAACGACACTACCGAATTATGTACTGAGGAAAGAATCATGGAACTCTATCTGGACACCGCAAACGTAGCAGAAGTTGAACGCCTGGCGCGTATCTACCCGCTGGCCGGCGTGACCACCAACCCGAGCATTATCGCTGCCGGTAAAACGCCGGTTTGGGATGTTCTGCCGCGCCTGCAAAAAGCCGTCGGCCCGGAAGGTATTTTGTTCGCCCAGACCATGAGCCGCGACGCGCAGGGCATGGTGGAAGAAGCCAAACGCCTGAGCAACGCCG
The DNA here is from genome assembly GCF_015601345.1 of Klebsiella sp. BDA134-6. Classification (NCBI taxonomy): domain Bacteria; kingdom Pseudomonadati; phylum Pseudomonadota; class Gammaproteobacteria; order Enterobacterales; family Enterobacteriaceae; genus Klebsiella; species Klebsiella sp. BDA134-6. The sequence continues at coordinate 126,324 of NZ_CP064784.1, read as the reverse complement.
TCCCCGGTATCGTGGTAAAAATCCCGGTCACTGCCGAAGGCCTTGCCGCTATCAAATTGTTGAAAAAAGAAGGCATCCCTACACTTGGCACGGCGGTCTACAGCGCCTCTCAGGGCCTGCTGGCCGCGCTGGCCGGGGCAAAATATGTTGCCCCTTACGTAAACCGCGTCGATGCCCAGGGCGGTGACGGCATCCGCATGGTCCAGGAGCTGCAGTCCCTGCTGGAACTGCATGCGCCGGAAAGCAAAGTGCTGGCCGCCAGCTTCAAAACTCCACGCCAGGCGCTGGATTGCCTGTTAGCCGGTTGCGAAGCTATCACCCTTCCGTTAGATGTAGCGCAACAAATGCTCGGTACCCCTGCGGTAGAGTCAGCCATTGAGAAGTTTGAGCAGGACTGGAATAACGCCTTTGGAACTCTGAACCTGTAACCCGATCGGCGAGCCGCCCAGGGGGGTGGCATCACGGTCATCCAGGAGGAATAGAAATGGATCGCATTATTCAATCACCCGGTAAGTATATTCAGGGCGCAGACGCAATGACTCGCCTTGGCGGCTACCTCAAACCGCTGGCTGAACGCTGGCTCATCGTTGGCGATAAATTCGTACTCGGTTTTGCCGAAGAAAAACTGCGTAAAAGCCTGGCGGATGCTGGGCTGGTCGGTGAAATCGCTCCGTTTGGCGGTGAATGCTCACACAATGAAATCAATCGCTTACGTGGTATCGCCGATTCTGTCCAATGCACAGCCGTGCTCGGTATCGGCGGCGGCAAGACGCTGGATACCGCAAAAGCATTAGCACATTTTATGAATCTTCCGGTGGTTATTGCGCCGACGATTGCTTCCACCGATGCGCCGTGCAGTGCGCTCTCGGTCATTTATTCCGATGATGGCGAGTTTGATAGCTATCTGATGCTGCCGCGCAACCCGAACATGGTTATTGTTGACTCGCAAATCGTAGCTGGGGCCCCGGCACGCCTGCTGGCAGCCGGTATCGGCGACGCGCTGGCGACCTGGTTTGAAGCGCGTGCCTGCTCCCGCAGCGGCGCGACCACCATGGCTGGCGGTAAATGCACCCAGGCGGCGCTGGCGCTGGCTGAACTGTGCTACAACACGCTGATTGAAGAGGGTGAAAAAGCCATGCTGGCGGCAGAGCAGCACGTTGTGACGCCTGCGCTGGAACGGGTGATTGAAGCTAATACCTACCTGAGCGGCGTCGGGTTTGAAAGCGGCGGCCTGGCGGCTGCGCACGCTATTCACAACGGTCTGACCGCTATTCCGGACGCTCACCACTACTATCATGGTGAAAAAGTGGCTTTCGGTACGCTTACGCAGCTGGTACTGGAAAACGCGCCGGTGGAAGAGATCGAAACCGTAGCGGCGCTGTGCCATAGCGTCGGGCTGCCTATCACCCTGGCGCAGCTGGATATTAAAACCGATATCCCGGGCAAAATGCGTACCGTCGCGGAAGCCGCCTGCGCGGAAGGTGAGACCATCCACAATATGCCCGGCGGCGCGACGCCGGATCAGGTCTATGCGGCGCTTCTGGTCGCCGACCAATACGGTCAACGCTTCCTGCAAGAGTGGGAATAACCTCTGCACACACCTGCTTCGGCGGGTGTGTTCTTTCATGTTCTTTTCATCCCCCATTGTCAGCCTGAATGATGTGTTTTATAGTGCGATTTTCCTCCGGATGTATCGTAGACATGCAATCATCAGATCGAAGAATGAGCATTTATGCCATTCTGCAACAGAACAAAAAAGTCGTCGTCAATGAACTCGCCGAAAAGTTCGGCGTCACCAAAATGACCATCCGTCGCGACCTGTCTTTCTTTGAAAAACAAGGTATTGTAAAAACAACCTACGGCGGGGCCTATTTGACAAGCGGTGCCAGCGTCGAGCCCAGTTTTCAGCTCAAATCAATACAGATGGTCGATGACAAGCATCTGATTGGCCAGAAAGCCGCCGAACTGGTTGAGGATGGCGATACGATTATTATCGATTGCGGTACCACGCCACTGGCCCTGGCACAGTTTATTTTTGATAAAAAAATCATGGTGATAACGAATTCCGTTCCAGTAGTTAATCTATTGAAAGGGAGAAAAAATATTAAATTAATCGTGGCACCAGGTGAGTACGAGGACGATACCCAAGGGATGATCTCCTTCAGCACCGCTGATTTCTTTCGTAATATCCATGCCGATAAGGTCTTCCTCAGTACTCAGGGTATTAACGAACTGGGAGAACTGACGGTACCCAAAATGACCGATGCCCACGTCAAGCAAGCGCTGATGCGTGCTGGAAGGCAAAAAATACTACTGGCAGACAGAAGCAAGTTTGGCCAAACATTTCTTGCTGGCCACGCTCGTCTGGCTGACCTCGACCTCGTTATCAGCCAGACCGACCTCCCCAACGACACCCTCTCTCTGATTAAAACGCAAAACGTACAGCTATTGCTGGCAGATACTCACTCCTGATCGCACAGACGTCTGACAACAGGCGTCTGTGTTTTTTTGCACCCTTATAATGTTCCATTTGGATTCATTAAAGCCAAAAGAAACAAAATAGATCATTTTTTTATTGACAAAAGAACACCTCAGGCGTGGAATAGGGATACCCACTCCAGAATTGAGGTCTTTATGAACGGATTACTGAGCTTCAAACCCACCAACAACGATTGTGATTTCAATCGTATCGCCAAAAAACAAGATCAGATGTTCCACCGCGTGGCGACCATTTGCCCGGAACGCGCGGAGATCATCACCGAATCCTTCAAACGTTCTGAGGGTAAATCCATTGTGATTCGCCGGGCGTTAGCGATGGCCGATATTCTGGAAAAGATGACTATCTATATCGAACCGGACATGCTGATCGTCGGTAATCAGGCAAGCGCCAATTTTGCCGCCCCGGTGTTCCCGGAATACTCGTTTAACTGGGTCATTGACGAGCTGGACGAGTTCGATAAACGTTCAGGCGACAGCTTTCAGGTTGCTGAAGAAACCAAAGCACGCTTGCGTGTGCTGCAGGATTATTGGCAGGGGAAAACACACCAGGATGAAGTGTTGACTAACCTACCGCAAATAAACCGCCTGGCAGAAAAACAGGGGGTACTACACCGCGGCGGTATCAGTATGTCTGGCGATGGCCATATCATTCCGAACCATGACTTTGTACTGGAAGTCGGCTACGGTGGGATGCGTGATATCGCAAAACAACATCTGGCGGAAGACCAGGACCTGACTGAAGAACAGACGGATTTCTACCAGGCGGTCATCATCACCATGGATGCGGCGCTGCATTACTGCAAACGCTTCTCTCTGTTGGCAAAAGAAGAGGCGGAAAAAACCGCCGATGCTAAACGCCGTAACGAACTACTGACGATGAGCGAAATGTTCGCTCACCTGATGGAAGGCAAAGCACAAAGCTTCTACGAAGCGGTAGAAACCGTCTACCTGACTCACCTGCTAATGATGATCGAAAGTAACGGTCATTCCTTCTCTTTCGGCCGTTTTGACCAGTACATCTGGCCGTTCTACGAGGCGGATATCAACTCCGGAAAAATCAGCAAAGAAAAAGCGCTGGAGATCCTGACCCACTTCTTCATCATGACCAACAGTCTGAATAAAGTGCGCCCGTGGGGCCACACGCAGTACAGCGGCGGCTACCCGCTTTACTCCAACCTGATGGTTGGCGGTATGAAGCCGGACGGCACCGACGGTACCAACGACCTCTCTTATTTATCGCTGGAAGCCATGGCATTGACCGGCCTGCCAGAGCCAAACCTGAGCGTACGTTTCTCTAAAGATACCCCGCACTCGCTGATGCAGGATTCAGCAAAACTGATCCGTAAAGGATTCGGCATGCCGTCCATCTTCTGCGACGAAGTGGTTATCCCGGCGATGATGACTCTCGGCCTGACGGAAGAAGTCGCGCGTGAATATGCCTCAATGGGTTGTGTCGAAACCGCGATTCCGGGGCGCTGGGGCCATCGAGCCACCGGGATGACCTACGTAAACTTCGGCAAAATTCTTGAACTGGTGATGAACAACGGCTGCGACCCGGCAACTGGCGTACAGCTGGTCAAAGTCAACGGTAAGGAAGGTCGTGAGATTAATTATGAATCTTATGATGAAGTCTGGGCCGCGTGGAATCAGCTGCTGGAATTCTACTCCGATCTGGCTGTTGATTGTGACCTGGTCTGCGACCGTGCGCTGAAATATCACGATGCCGACGCCTTTGCTTCTGCCACCATCAACTGCTCGCTGGAACGCGGCAAAACCCTGAAAAATGGCGGCGCTGAATATGACTTCGTTAGCTCATCCAATATCGGTCCATCAGTGGTTGGCGACAGTCTGGCAGCGGTGAAAAAGCTGGTCTTTGATGACAAGGTGTTGACACTGAAGCAGCTTCGCGAGGCGATGGACTGCAACTTTGAAGGCATCGAAGGCGCCCGCGTGCGTAAACTGTGCCGTAACGCGCCGAAGTTCGGTAACGATATCGACTACGTTGATCACATCGTCGCCGACGTATTCGAGTCCTACCTGAAGCTGCTGCCGAAATACAAAACCGACCGTTACGGTAAGGGACCGAAGGGCTGTGGGTACACCATGTCCACCTCTAATATCACTTCATATGTACCAAACGGTTTTGACGTTGGCGCAACTCCGGATGGCCGCCTGGCCACTCTACCGCTGAACGAAGGCGCATCACCATGCCTTGGCGCGGACAAAGAAGGCCCGACTGCGGTGATCAACTCCGTCGCGAAACTGCCTAACCAGAAAATCGCCGGTGGCCAGCTGCTGAACATGAAATTTACACCGAGCGCGCTGGAAGGCGACGATAATCTGGAGAAATTCACTCATTTCATGGAAGCCAGTCGCGAGAAAAATATCTTCCATAACCAGTTCAACATCATCGATTCGAATCTTTTACGCGCGGCTAAAGAGCGCCCGGAAGATTATCCGAATCTGATGGTCCGCGTTGCGGGTTACTGCGCTCTGTTCTCGACGCTGATGCCGGAAGCGCAGGACGCGATTATTGCCCGCACAGAACTGGCCTGGTAGATATCCCGACATACTTCGAGTTGCAGTTACGTTGTTAAGGACGCTTATAGCGTCCTTATCCTGCCACCCGAATTATTTAGGGTATATATGGAGGTAATATGAGAACTGGCCTGATTTCACGCATTCAGCGTTACTCGACCAAAGACGGTCCAGGAATACGTAGTACCGTATTTATGCAGCAATGTAATTTACGCTGCCAGTGGTGTGCGAATCCGGAGACTATCAGACCAGGTTTCAACGTTTTCTGGTTTAAGGAACGCTGCCGCCAGTGTGGCACCTGCGCTAAGGCCGCAGTCAATAACACCATTACCATGGCGACACCGGGTAACGGCGTGAATATCGATCGAAAAAACTGTACCAACCTGCTGGATATGGTCGATATGTGCCCCTATGACGGTTACGAAAAAGTGGGTAAGGAGATGTCCTCCCACGAGTTGGCCAATCTGCTGCTGCGCGATAAATCATTTTACGACTCCAGCCACGGTGGCGTTACTTTTTCCGGCGGCGAGCCTGCACTGCAGGCTGAGTTCGTCAGGGAGACGGCTCTACTGTTAAAAGAGGCGGATGTGCACGTTTGCCTTGATACTGCCGGGCATATTCGCTGGGAGAAACTGCGCCCGCTGATCGAAGCGGTCGATCTGGTCTCTTACGATTTTAAGGCCTTTGATGCCGAGACGCATCTCGCCTGTACCGGCGTAGATAATCGGTTGATCCTTGAAAATGCCAAAGCGATCGCGGCGATGGGTACCCCCATGCTTGCGCGCATGGTCATTGTCCCCACACGTAATGACGATCCGGAAGATATCCGTCAACGCCTGGATTTTATCCGCAAGCTGGGCGCTGCGGTTCAGCAGGTCGATATTCTGGAATATCACATCTACGGTGTTGGAAAGTATCAAAAACTTGGCATGCCCTATCTTCTGAATAATATTCCTGGCTGCCAGCGAGAAATGACAGAGCAAATAAAACATTACGCCGAAGAAATTGGTCTGAAAGCAACCATAGGCGGCTAAAGGATAAACATGTTAAATTTTATCATTACTGAAACCTACAAAGAAATGAGTGAGCTGGCGGCTAGTCGGGTAGCGATTGCGCTAGCGAAAAAACCGAATTTGGTGATGGCATTACCTACCGGAGGAACTCCTGTGGGCCTTCTTGCAGAAATGAGTCGAATGGCTAAAAGCGCAGAGGCTAATTTCGCACACGCCAGATCATTTAACATTGATGAATATATCCCGCTAAAGAAGGACGATCCGCAAAGCTATTACTGGTTTTTAGAGCACTATTTTTATCAGCACGCTAATATCCCTTGTGAAAATACCTTTGCACCCAACGTTCTGGCTGAAGATTTAAACGCAGAATGCGCACGCTATGAGCGTGAAATTCAGGCGCAAGGTGATTTTGATATCACTATCCTTGGCATTGGTCACGATGGGCATATTGGTTTTAACGAACCTCATCCCACTCATAGCCCTGTCTGCCATATTATTGATCTTAATGAAGAAACCATAGAGGCCAACGCTCGATTCTTCTCACGTAAAGAAGATGTGCCGCTACGGGCGATAACGCTCGGTATGGGAACTATTCTAAGAAGTAAAGAAATTGTCCTGATTGCTAACGGTAAATCAAAAGCGGCGGTCATTAAACAGCTTCATGAGTGCACTCGTGTCGACCCATTATTCCCCGCCTCGTTCTTACTGATGCATCCAGACGTAACCATTATTTGCGACCGCGAGGCAGCATCGCTCATCAACGCATAAGGTGGATATATGAAAATCCAGAGTGAACGTGTTTGGCTAGCGGGTGGTTTCTATCCGGCGCAGCTGACCCTGGAAAATGGTGTTATCAGCGATATCACGCTGGGGCTCAGCCCAAATGTTGACCAGGACTATGGCTCACGGCGCATAATACCAGGGTTGATTGACACTCATGCCCACGGCGCCTGGGACTATGATACTAACGAAGACGATCCTGAGGGGCTTCGACGCTGGACGTATCGTCTGCCGGAAGAAGGCGTCACCGCGTTTTGTCCCACGACCGTGACCGATGAAGATACCACTCTGTTTGCTGCGCTGGAAAATATCTCGCGCGTTATGGATGAAGGTTACCAGGGTGCGGAAATTCTCGGCATCCATCTGGAAGGGCCATTTCTTAGCCAGCTTTACCGCGGCGCACAGCCGGAAAAACAGATTCGGCCGGCCAGCGTCAGCGCGTTTCAAGCCTTTGAACGTGCAGCTCATGGGCGAATCATCGCCATCAGCCTTGCGCCAGAAGAAGATGCCGAATTGGCGTTAACACGCTATTGCACTCAGCAAGGTATCGTGGTCAATCTGGGTCATTCGGATGCCTCCTTCGAACAGGCTTTGGAAGCGGTCGCTAATGGCGCAAAAAATGTCACCCATGTTTTCAACGGGATGGCGAAATATGTCAACCGTGAACCGGGCCTTTTGGGCGCCGCGCTCCGACTCGACGGTCTTTACGGCGAATTGATCGCCGACGGCATTTTTGTGAGCCTGGTTTCTGCCGCTAATCTCTATCGCATTAAGAATGATGATGACGTCATTATGATTAGCGATTCAATGAAATCAAAAGGTTGCCCTCCTGGCCGCTATATGTTTGGTGGTGAACCAATGATTTTAGGTCCGGATGGTGCAACCCGACGTGAAAATGGTGTACTGGTGGGCAGTACTCTACAGCTGAATCGCGGGCTCTATAATATGGTTGAGGGTGCGACAGTACCCTTTGCCTCAGCATTAAAATCCTGCACCATCAACCCCGCCAGATTGTTAGGGTTAGAGAACCGGAAAGGTAAATTACAGCGCGGATTCGATGCTGACATCGTTATATTAGAAGATGACTATCAGGTTAATACAACATACTGCAAAGGAGTCATCGCCTATTCAGTAAATTAACCTTTTTAATTACCGAGCATAAAACAAATAAGCGGACATTGAAAAATGGCTGCTATTTTCTTACGCCTTTAAATTATTAAAAATATTACCTTGTAAAGTATTTAATAAAATGCGACAGAGATAACATTAACCTTTCTCTTATTCCCTTAAAAATAAAACCACAAAAACAAAGCGGTTATAACACCGCAATACCCATCGCAGGGTCAGCCAGTATAAATGCCCTCACGGTCACGCTGGCTTCAGGATTTTATTTTCTAAGAGAACGATAATGAATATATTGGGTTATCTCCAGAAGGTGGGGCGTGCGCTAATGGTGCCAGTCGCCACATTGCCCGCAGCAGCAATTTTAATGGGTATCGGATATTGGATTGATCCCAATGGTTGGGGAAGTTCTAATGCTCTTGCAGCGTTATGTATTCAGTCCGGTGCCGCCATTATCGATAATATGGGCGTACTTTTTGCCGTAGGAGTCGCATACGGCATGTCAAAAGATAAAGACGGCGCGGCCGCGCTGGCAGGATTTGTGGGTTTCCTGGTATTAACCACACTTTGCTCGCCAGCCGCCGTTGCAATGATCCAAAAAATACCGGCAGATCAGGTACCTGCCGCCTTTAGCAAAATTAAAAACCAGTTTATCGGTATCATGGTGGGAATTATCGCCGCCGAGCTTTACAATCGTTTCAGCAGCGTCGAGTTACCAAAAGCGCTCTCCTTTTTCAGCGGCCGCCGTCTGGTACCGATCATCACCTCTTTCGCCATGATTATCGTTGCCTTCATCCTGATGTTTATCTGGCCAGTGGTGTTCAGCGGCCTGGTGAGCTTTGGCGAACATATCCAGAAGCTAGGTTCACTGGGAGCTGGAGTCTACGCCTTCTTCAACCGCCTTTTGATACCCGTTGGTCTGCATCACGCTCTCAACTCGGTGTTCTGGTTTGATGTAGCCGGTATTAACGATATCCCCAATTTCCTCGGCGGCGCACAGTCGCTTGCTTCAGGCAAAGCGGTACTCGGCATTACCGGCCGCTACCAGGCTGGTTTCTTCCCGATCATGATGTTTGGCCTGCCGGGAGCTGCACTGGCGATTTATCAATGCGCACGCCCGGAAAACAGAGCCAAAGTCATGGGTATTATGATGGCCGGCGCCTTTGCCGCCTTCTTTACCGGGATCACCGAGCCACTGGAATTCTCCTTTATGTTTGTAGCGCCCGTGCTGTACGTCATTCACGCGGCCCTGACTGGCCTCTCGGTCTTCATTGCTGCCAGCATGCACTGGATTGCCGGTTTTGGCTTCAGCGCCGGTTTGGTTGACATGGTGCTGGCCTCGCGTAACCCGCTGGCGACGCAGTGGTACTTGCTGATCCCAATGGGGGTGGTGTTCTTCGCTATCTACTATCTGGTCTTCCGTTTCACCATCACTAAATTTAATCTGATGACCCCAGGTCGTGAACTCGCCGTTGCCGGAAGCGCTGCTGATGGTGAAGATATAAATGTTAGCGACAATAAAGAGCAAAGTGTAACCGCGCTGGCCCGCCAGTACATTGCGACGATTGGCGGCTCCGATAATCTGACCTCTATTGATGCCTGCATTACCCGCCTGCGCCTGGGAGTTAAAGACGCTACACTGGTCAACGAAGCGCTGGCAAGACGCCTGGGTGCCAGTGGCGTGATCCGCCTGAACAATACAAATGTGCAGATTATCGTCGGATTTATTGCAGAGAAAATTGCCAATGAGATGAAAACCGCTGGTCATGTTGATGCTGCTGAAGCTCTACCAGTTGCCACCACGCCTGTTGTTAACAAACCCCGCACTACGGCTGGCGCCATTGTTATCGCCGAACTACTCTCTCCGGTAAGCGGTGAGGTGGTGGAACTGCAACAAGTGCCGGACGAAGCTTTTGCCAGCAAAGCTGTCGGTGACGGCATCGCCATCAAGCCCACCAGCAATATCGTCCTCTCTCCCGCCGCGGGGACAATCGTCAAAATCTTCAATACCAATCACGCGTTTTGCCTCGAAACGGAAAAAGGGGCTGAGATCGTAGTCCACATGGGGCTGGATACCGTCGCGCTTGACGGCCAGGGATTTAAGCGGTTGATTGAAGAAGGTAGCGAAGTGGCTGCGGGGCAGCCAGTGCTTGAGATGGATCTTGATTTTCTCAACGCAAACGTGCGATCGATGATAAGTCCAGTGGTGTGTAGCAACGTTGAGGACTTTGGCTGCCTGGAAATTAAGGCTAAAGGCCAGGTTATCGCCGGACAAACCCTGCTTTATGAGATTAAGGGATAAGAGAAAGCATTGAAGGAAAACGGCCGTCGCGCTGGCGGCCGAAGAGGGCTGGCAACGTATGCCACTGGACGAGAATCTCAATGGGGTGCAGACCGCCTCATGCGCTCTGCACCCGCGCCACACGTTTTTTCATGCTGATAGCAGTCAGCGCCTCACAATGACCAAAATACCAATGCCCAGAAAACCCAGGCTGATACTGCGGAACCAGCCACGCCACCGCACTCATCACCAACGCGCCGTACACCATTTCCCAGGTCGTCAGAGCGAGTAAATCAACGCCTGGATAGCGAGCATACCTTCGCTTCACAACGATGGCGCTGGCTCCCCAGTTGATACCGGAAAGAATCGCCAGCAGAGCGCTTTCATCAAGGAGAAGTCGAGCTGCCATGGCTGCAGCACCAGCAATAAACCGAATGCCGTCAGTCCAATAGCGGCATACTGTATTCGCCGCATGCGTTCGCCTAAAATACTCGCTTTGCCGACGTGGTGATAAACCAAAAGAAGCGGCGCCGAATGAATTTTTTCGTCGCCGCGTAAAAAAGGGAAGGATAAGATAGAGGAAAACGGAATGGGAGTTAAGCCGGTCGCACGCCCAGAGTGTGGCAAATTGCGTAACTCATTTCCGCGCGGTTAAGCGTGTAAAAGTGGAAATCTTTCACCCCTTCACGGCTTAAAATCTTCACCATATCCATCGCAATGTTCGCACCCACCAGCTGACGAGTTTCGGCGTCATTATCCAGGCCCTCAAACATTTTCGCCATCCACGTCGGGATACGCACGTTGGTCATATCGGCAAACTTTTTCGCCTGCTTAAAGTTAGAGACCGGCAGAATACCCGGAATGATTTCGACATCGATACCGGCCGAGACGCAACGATCGCGAAAACGCAGGTAACTTTCAACGTCGAAGAAGAACTGGGTAATCGCGCGATTTGCCCCGGCATCAACTTTACGCTTCAGGTTAAGCAGGTCAGCCTGCGCGCTTTTAGCTTCAGGATGGACTTCCGGATAAGCCGCGACGGAAATATCAAAGTCTCCGACCTCTTTCAGCAGCGTGACCAGGTCTGCCGCATACATATCCGGCTTACCGCTGCCCGGCGGCAGGTCGCCACGCAGCGCAACGATATGGCGAATCCCGCTATTCCAGTAATCCTGGGCAATGGCGCGCAGCTCATCACGGCTGGCGTCAATACAGGTCAGATGCGGCGCGGCTTCAAGACCGGTACGCTCTTTTATACCTTTGATGATGCTATGGGTGCGGTCACGTTCACCGGAGTTAGCACCGTAAGTCACGGAGACAAACTTCGGCTTCAGGCTACTCAGGCGATCGATGGATTTCCAGAGGGTTTGCTCCATTTCACTGGTGCGCGGCGGAAAGAATTCAAAAGAAACATTAATCTGGCCCTGCACTTCCGCCAGGCTCTGATTCAGGGCTTCCCGCTGATTGGCGTGAAAAAAGCTCATACCTTACCTCATCAATCGCATTTTATTGTTTGTTGTGTTGCGAACTTCTATACGTTTAGACGTCCAGATGTAAAAATGACGGAAAAGAGCACCGGCGTCAATAGAAAAATCAGCGTAAACAGTGAGGAATATTCAGACAAGATGAAATTAATTCATGGCGCATTCGCTAAGGTAATGATTTTTCAAGGACTGCTATCACCCTTTCCCGTACCCCCTCATTTGCGGACATCGTGACCACACCAAGCCTAAGAGGAAGCTGCTGGCTGGCGTCCCGAAGAGGACAAAAGACCACCCCTTGCCGCTGAATCGCGGAAAAAGAGGCTGGCAGAAGGATCATGCCTTCTCCGCGCGCAATGCGCGCCAGCAGAACATCATGCTCGGCGGGCTCCTCAACGTAAGCGGGCGAATAGCCTGCCCGATCAAAAATACGCCGCGTATAGTCAAAAAAATCAGGATTACGCTCGCGTGGAAACCAGAACAACGGCCGGTGATTGAGCGCGCTTAACGTCAGGTCCGCCCTAACGGCCTCCGGCCAGGATGCGGGTAACGCTACGATGAGCGGCTCCTGGTAAGACAAAGGATGCAGGTGAAGCCCCTCGGTATTCAGCGGCAGCGCCACCAGCGCCGCATCCAGCTTGCCCTTTCGCACCAGCCGGGCCAACGCCGGTGATGACTGACGAGTGATATGTAAAGCGCCGGTCTGTTCCCCCAGAGCGGATTCCGCGGCGGCGAAAACGCCCTGTTCAAAGGCCGTCGTCAGCCCGATCCGCAGAAGCTGCTGCGCAGGCGCCGAGAGCTGGCTCAGCGCCGACAGGGTGCGCTCCTGAAGACACAACAGCGGCCGAACGATGTCCAGCACCCGTTTTCCCTCATCGGTCAGAATCAAGCCTTTGGTGTGGCGCAAAAATAGCGCCACCCCCAGTTGAGATTCCAGATGACGAATATGACGGCTCAGCGGCGGCTGCGAAATAAAGAGCCGCTGAGCCGCTCGGCTGATGTTACTTTCCTCCGCAACCACTGCGAAATAGCGCAGCAGGCGGACATCCAGATTCTGTAAGCGTGAATTTGTCATACTGAAAAGGTATCACGAAAAGGGTATTACTCAAGTCCGGTAAACCTCCCTAACCTTCCTCGTAACGCATAATCACACTGAGGAATAGGCTATGAGCAGCGCACGTTATACCACCGGACAAGAAATGCTACAGCGCGTGGACGGCAAAGGCGGCGATGCCGTCGTCAACAGCCTGAAGGATATCGCCCCCGATTTTGCCCGCTATCTGATTGAGTTCCCCTTCGGCGATATTTACGCCAGACCAGGGCTCGATTTGCGCAGCCGTGAAGTTGCCACCATCGCCGCGCTCACGGCCCTCGGCAATGCCGCACCACAGCTAAAAGTGCATATCGCCGCCGGGTTAAATGTCGGCCTGACACAGGAAGAGATTACCGAAGTTATCATGCAGATGGCGGTCTATGCCGGATTCCCGGCGGCCCTGAATGGCCTGTTTGCCGCCAAAGAAGTTTTCGCTGCGCACTAAGGCGAAAAGACCAGGCGTTGCCTGGTCTTTTATTTATGACTACAGCAGCTGCGCCAGGCGGTTGATATCCGACTGAATCGCCCCGGCGGTCACATCACGACCGGCGCCCGGACCACGGATGACCAGCGGGTTATCGCGATACCAGCGGCTCTCAATGGCGAAGACGTTGTCGCACGGCAGTAGCGCCGCCAGCGGATGCTCTTCGCGCACCGCTTCAACGCCGACGCGGGCTTTACCATTGGCATCAAAACGCGCCACGTAGCGCAATACCAGACCCATTTCACGCGCCGCCTCCAGGCGCTGCAGCATCTGTTCGTTCAGCTCTTCACCGTTCTCGAAGAAGTGATCAACAGAACCCTCTTCGCAATGAGCGGGCACCAGCGACTCTACGCGCACCTGATCCGGCTCGATATCGTAACCCGCCTCACGGGCCAGGATCACCAGCTTACGCATCACGTCTTTCCCGGAGAGATCGACACGCGGGTCCGGCTCCGTCAGCCCCTGCTGCCAGGCCTGATCGACGAGGTCAGTAAACGGCACGGTACCGTCAAACTGCAGGAACAGCCAGGAGAGGGTGCCGGAGAAAATACCGCTTAGCGCGAGAATGGTATCGCCGCTATCAATCAAGTCACGTACCGTGTGGTTGACCGGTAAACCGGCTCCGACGGTAGCGTTGTACAGCCAATGTCGCCCGGTTTTCTCGAACGCATCGTGGATCTGGCGATATTTGCTGCTGCTGCTGGCACCAGCCAGCTTATTCGCGCTAATAACGTGGAAGCCATGGCTGGCGAAATCAAGATACTGATCGGCCAACTGCTCGCTGGCGGTCACATCAAGCACAACTAAATCATCATACGGATGCGCACGCATCCACAGGAACAACGACTCTTCATCCTGTTCAATCGCTTCATCATTAAAGAAAGCCAGCGCACGACTGGCGTCGAGGCCTTCATAATTGAGCAGGCTGCGGCGGCTATCCACGACGCCGGCAAGAATAAATTCAAAACCGGTACGGGCGGAAAGTGTCGTTTGCTCACGGGCGAACAACTCCAGCCAGCGTGAACCGATATTGCCTTTACCAAACAGTACCAGCCCAATACGCTTTTCCGCGCGGAACAACGACTGATGCAGGCCCTGAATAAGGCTTTCCGTCGGCCCGGCGCGCAGTACCGCGACCAGGCTGATGCCCTCTTCTGATTGCCAGGTAAACTCTACCGGCTGGCCTTTCAGCTGCTGCCAGAAACGGTGGCAGTGTAGCGGATTACGGGTCACGCCGGCGCCGACCATCGCCACCAGCGCCAGCTTCTGACGCAGACGCAGCTCGCCCGGCAGCCCCGCTTCGTCCAGCAGCTTCAGCGCGCTGTCGGCCACTTCAGAGGTGTAGCAGAACTGCAGCAGCTTACGGTCGGCGTGTACGCCAACCGCCAGCGGCCTCAGCTGGGCGCGTTTTAAAATGGCGTCCAGCTCTTTATGCGCCAGTTTGAAATCCTGACCACCAGGCACCTGAAACTCAATCAGGCAGACATCATCGTGGCTGGTGACGATACGCGCCCCGGTGCCGGAAGCCAGCACGCGTTCGATGCGCGTAGAGCCCTGATCCGGGGTGTAGCTACAGCGTAATTGTAAATCGATATCGCTGCCGGAGACCGGCTGCAGCGTACGGGCGTGTAGCACCGGCGCCGCCAGGCGGGCCAGCTCGCTGGCTTCATCAAGGCGCAGCAGCGGTAGCAGGCATGCATCTTTCACTTTCCGCGGATCCGCGCTGTAGACCCCGGCCACGTCGCTCCAGATAGTGACGCGAGACGCCCCGGCCAGCGCGCCGATTTGGGTGGCGGAATAATCGGAACCATTACGCCCCAGCAGAACGGTTTCTCCGGCATTGTTACGCGAGATAAAGCCGGTCACCACCAGACGTTTGTTCGGGTGCTGAGCCATCAGCTGCTGCAAAAGCGGATAGGAGAGGCCTTCATCCACCTGCGGCTGCGGGGAGCGCTCGGCGCGTAAGAAGCTACGCGCATCCAGCCAGGCGGCCTCTACGCCCAGATGGTTCAGCACCGCCGCCATCAGGCGGGCCGACCAGACTTCGCCGTGACCAACGACTTCGGCATATACCGCGTCAGTAACGCCGCCATCCAGCAGCCCGGCAAGACGCTCAAGATCCTGAATAAACGTGGCGATCAGCGTGTCGGCAGCGTCTGGCGACAGCAATCCGGAAATGAGATCCATCTGATAACGACGGAGCGATTGTTGCACCTGATGCGCAGAGAGGCGATCGGTCTGGCTGAGCTTCAGCCAGCTGATCAACTGGTTGGTGGTACTGCCGGCGGCAGAGACGACCATCATATCGCCCGCCTGCGAATACTCCGTCATGATACCCGCGACGCGCAGGTAACATTTCGCATCCGCTAAACTACTCCCACCAAATTTGTGCAGCTGACGACCCTTCGCCCCTGCCTGCGCAATCACACTCATGTTTATTCCTCGTTTGCTGCCCGGAAGCCATTTTCCAGGTCGGCAATTAAATCTTCACCATCTTCAATACCGGTCGAAATCCGCAGAAGCGTTTCTGAGATCCCGGCGGCCGCACGCGCTTCAGGCGCCATGCCCGCATGGGTCATCGTCGCTGCGTGGGAAATCAGACTTTCCACGCCGCCCAGCGATTCCGCCAGCGTAAACAGCGATAGCCCGCTCAGGAAACGACGCAGCGTCTGCTCATCGCCATCCAGTTCGAAGCTTAACATCGCCCCAAAACCTTTTTGCTGACGCGCCGCAATCTCATGCCCCTGGTTTTCCGGCAGGGACGGATGGTACAGTTTTTTCACCAGCGGCTGGGTTTTCAGATAGTCGACAATCGCCAGCGCGTTGCGCTGCGCCACTTCCATACGCGGAGAAAGCGTACGTAAGCCGCGCAGCAGCAGATAGCTATCAAACGCTCCGCCGGTGACGCCGATATTATTCGCCCACCATGCCAGTTCGGTGACGGTCGCCGGATCTTTGGCGATAACCACCCCGGCCACCACGTCAGAGTGGCCGTTCAGATATTTGGTGCATGAATGCAACACCAGATCGGCGCCCAGCGCCAGCGGATTCTGCAAAGCCGGGCTCAGGAAGGTGTTATCCACCACGCTGACCGCTCCGGCCTCACGCGCCAGACCGCAGATTTTCGCAATATCCACAACTCTCAGCAATGGATTACTTGGGCTTTCGACCAGAACCAGCTTCGGTTTTTCCGCCAGCGCGGCGCTCAGCGCCTGCTCGTCGTTCTGATCGACAAACAGCACGCGATAGCAGCCGCGCTTCGCCAGGCTATCAAACAGGCGGTAGCTGCCGCCGTAGCAGTCGTGCGGTGCCACCAGCAGATCGCCCGGTTTCAGGAATACGGTGGTGACCAGCAAAATAGCCGACATGCCGGTATTGGTCAGAACCGCCCCCGCGCCGCCCTCCAGCTCCGCCAGCGCACGCTGCACCACATCACGGGTCGGGTTACCGCGACGAGAGTAGTCGTGGGCGCGAGGTTCGTTAAATCCGGTGAAGTTATAGGTGCTGGAGAGATGAATGGGCGGGACAACGCAACCGTACTGCTCGTCGTCATTTAAACCGCTACGCACTGCGATGGTGGCCTGTTTACGCGTCATGTTGGGGAGTTCCTGGGCTGAGTCGGTGAAAAGTCAGGCACCAGAGTAATCATTGTTATAATAGACGTCAATACATCTGGACATCTAAACTTCTTTGCGTATAGATTGAGCAAACTGGAAATAGCCGTTAAAATTATATGCATTAGCGCACATCCGTAGCGGCTTGTTTGGTGTCAGATGCGCCCCTCTACGGTAAACTACGCGCAATTATGGCCAGAACTCGCGTTCAGGCCCTTAACTAATGAATAGAGGATTAAAGGTAACTCATGGCTGAATGGAGCGGCGAATATATCAGCCCATACGCTGAGCACGGTAAGAAGAGTGAGCAAGTAAAAAAAATTACGGTTTCCATTCCTCTGAAGGTGTTAAAAATCCTCACCGATGAACGCACGCGTCGTCAGGTGAATAACCTGCGTCACGCGACCAACAGCGAACTGCTGTGCGAAGCGTTCCTGCATGCCTTTACCGGTCAACCGTTGCCTAACGATGAAGACCTGCGTAAAGAGCGCAGCGATGAAATCCCGGAAGCGGCGAAAGAGATTATGCGCGAGCTGGGAATCGACCCGGATACGTGGGAATACTAAAACCATAAAAAAAAGCAGAAGGAATCTTCTGCTTTTTTTGCGCGGTTGCGCGCGAGAGACAAAAAAGCCGCCCTGAGGCGGCTTCTTCAGCAAATTACTTGCTGGTACCCGGTACGCTGAAGCGCTTGTTGAAGCGGTCAACACGGCCACCGGTAGCAACATCACGCTGTTTGCCGGTGTAGAACGGGTGGCATTTACCGCACACGTCGAGGTTCAGGTCGTGACCTACGGTAGAACGGATTTTCATGACGTTACCGCAAGAGCAGGAAGCAGTAACTTCTTCGTATTTCGGATGAATATCTTTTTTCATGGGAGAACCTCAGTTAAGGCCGCGTCGCTCTTCCAGCCCTAACGCCAGACACCACGCGATGTTAATAATTTCCCGGTGCGATTGCGCAAAGCGAAATTGCCGGGTAATAGATTTTGATACCGCATAAAGCGCATCAAAGGCGGCGAATCATACAGAATTTGACCAGCATATGCAAACTGATCCGCGAGCCCTTATCACAATGTGTATACTAACCCGCCAGATTTCAAGTCAGGAAGATTAAATGCCCGTCGCTCACGTTGCCCTGCCCGTTCCGCTGCCCCGCACTTTTGACTATTGGCTGCCTGACGGCATGCCGGTCAAAGCGGGCTGTCGCGTGCGCGTCCCGTTCGGCAAACAGGAGCGGATAGGTATCGTAACGGCGGTCAGTGAGCGCAGCGAACTGCCGCTCAACGAACTCAAGCCGGTGGCTGAAGTCCTCGACGCCGGGCCGGTCTTCTCCGCTTCGGTCTGGCGGCTGCTGCTGTGGGCGGCGGACTACTACCATCATCCCATCGGCGATGTGCTGTTTCACGCGCTACCGATCGTGCTGCGCCAGGGAAAGCCCGCCAGCGCGACGCCAATGTGGTACTGGTTTGCCACCGAACAGGGGCAAGCGGTTGATATCAACAGCCTTAAGCGCTCACCGAAACAACAGCAGGCGCTGGCGGCGCTGCGTCAGGGGAAGATCTGGCGCCATCAGGTTGCCGAACTGGAATTTAACGACGCCGCCCTGCAGGCGCTGAGGGGTAAAGGCCTGGCGGAGCTGGCCAGCGAAGCGCCGGCTATCGCCGACTGGCGCGCAGGCTTCTCGGTACCCGGCGAACGCCTGCGTCTTAATACCGAACAGGCCACCGCCGTGGGCGCGATCCACAGCGCCTCGGACAGCTTTTCCGCCTGGCTGCTGGCCGGGATCACCGGCTCGGGCAAAACGGAAGTGTATCTGAGCGTCCTTGAAAACGTGCTGGCGCAGGGTCGCCAGGCGCTGGTGATGGTGCCAGAAATCGGCCTGACGCCGCAGACTATCGCCCGTTTCCGCCACCGTTTTAACGCCCCGGTGGAAGTGCTGCACTCCGGGCTGAACGACAGCGAACGCCTCTCCGCGTGGCTAAAAGCTAAAAACGGCGAAGCAGCGATTGTGATCGGTACTCGCTCGTCGCTATTCACTCCTTTTAAAGACCTCGGGGTGATCGTCATCGATGAAGAGCACGACAGCTCTTACAAACAGCAGGAGGGCTGGCGCTATCACGCCCGCGATCTGGCGGTCTGGCGCGCCCACAGCGAGCAAATCCCGATTATTCTCGGCTCGGCGACTCCGGCGCTGGAGACGCTTTATAACGTTCGCCAGGGCAAGTATCGCCAGCTGAAGCTCACCAAACGAGCGGGCAATGCGCGCCCGGCTCAGCAGCACGTTCTGGATTTAAAGGGCCAGCAGCTGCAGGCCGGACTGTCTCCGGCGCTGATAGGCCGCATGCGCCAGCATCTGCAGGCCGATAACCAGGTGATTCTGTTTTTGAACCGCCGTGGCTTCGCGCCGGCGCTGCTGTGTCACGACTGCGGCTGGATAGCGGAGTGTCCGCGCTGCGACAGCTACTACACGCTGCACCAGGCCCAGCATCATCTGCGCTGCCACCACTGCGACAGCCAGCGCCCGATTCCGCGCCAGTGCCCCTCCTGCGGTTCGACGCATCTGGTACCGGTCGGTCTGGGAACTGAACAACTTGAACAGGCCCTGGGGCCGCTGTTTCCCGATATCCCGATTTCCCGTATCGACCGGGATACCACCAGCCGCAAAGGCGCGCTTGAGCAATATCTTGCCGACGTCAACCGCGGCGGCGCGCGCATTCTTATCGGCACCCAAATGCTGGCGAAGGGGCACCACTTCCCGGATGTCACCCTGGTTTCCCTGCTGGACGTTGACGGCGCGCTGTTTTCCGCCGATTTCCGCTCGGCGGAGCGCTTCGCTCAGCTCTACACGCAGGTTTCAGGCCGCGCAGGCCGGGCGGGCAAACAGGGCGAGGTGATCCTGCAGACCCACCACCCGGAGCACCCGCTGCTGCAAACGCTGCTTTATAAAGGATACGACGCGTTTGCCGAGCAGGCGCTGGCGGAACGGCAAAGCATGCAGCTGCCGCCGTGGACCAGCCACGTGCTGATTCGCGCCGAAGATCATAACAACCAGCAGGCGCCGCTTTTTTTACAGCAGCTGCGCAATCTGCTGCAGGCCAGCCCGCTGGCCGATAAGAAACTGTGGGTGCTCGGGCCGGTTCCGGCGCTGGCGCCAAAGCGCGGCGGCCGCTGGCGCTGGCAAATTCTCCTTCAGCATCCGTCGCGCGTTCAGCTGCAGCATATCGTCAGCGGAACGCTGGCGTTGATTAACACGCTACCCGAAGCGCGAAAAGTGAAATGGGTACTGGACGTCGATCCTATTGAAGGTTAAGGCTTCTCTTGCGAGGCGGATCGAAAAATTCAACCGTCATCACGTTTTTCATGAAAATTCTGTAACTCTCTGGATGTACTATCTGTTAAAAATGTTGCTGATGTCAGAACGCCAGGGATGTGTCTGCGCCAGTCAGCGAGGAGAAATCAGGTGAAGCCCAAAAAACAGGTCGTTGCCGCCACTATGAAAGACGTTGCCCAAAAGGCAAACGTTTCCACGGCAACCGTATCCCGAGCGTTAATGAACCCCGATAAGGTTTCGCAGAGCACCCGTAACCGGGTCGAGCAGGCCGCGCTTGAAGTCGGCTATTTACCGCAATCGCTCGGGCGCAATATGAAGCGCAACGAGTCGCGCACCATCCTGGTGATTGTGCCGGATATCTGCGACCCCTTCTTCAGCGAGATCATTCGCGGTATTGAAGTCACCGCCGCGGAGCAAGAGTACCTGGTGTTGATCGGCGATTGCGCCCACCAGAACCGTCAGGAAAAGACCTTTATCGACCTGATCATTACCAAGCAGATCGATGGCATGCTGCTGCTGGGCTCCCGTTTACCCTTCGATGCGGGCGTGGAAGAGCAGCGCAATCTGCCGCCAATGGTGATGGCCAATGAATTCGCTCCCGAGCTGGAGTTGCCGACGGTGCATATCGATAACCTCACCGCCGCGTTTAACGCTGTGAACTATCTGCACGAGCTGGGGCACCGCCGCATCGGCTGTATCGCCGGCCCGGAAGAGATGCCGCTGTGCCATTACCGCCTGCAGGGCTATGTCCAGGCGCTCCGTCGCAGCGGGATAACCGTCGATCCGCACTATATCGCCCGCGGCAACTTTACCTATGAAGCCGGCGCCAGCGCGCTGGAACAGCTGCTGGCGCTGCCGGTACCGCCAACGGCTATTTTCTGCCATAGCGATATTATGGCGCTGGGGGCGCTATCGCTGGCGAAACGTCACGGCCTGAAAGTTCCTGAAGATCTGTCTATTATTGGTTTTGATAACATCTCTTTGTCTGAATTTTGCGATCCGCCATTGACGACCGTCGCGCAACCACGTTTTGATATTGGCCGCGAAGCGATGCTGCTTTTGCTGGATCAACTGCACGGTCATAACGTCAGCAGCGGATCACGATTACTTGACTGCGAGCTTATCGTTCGCGGCAGTACGCGCAAAATCCGAACATAACCACCAGGCTTTCGGGCCTGCTCTTCTGGTCAAAGCCCCGCCGCTTAAGTAACATGGCGGGCTGAAAAACGAATAAGACAGCGAAACGATAGTGGCACAACGAGATTATGTACGCCGCAGCCAACCGGCTTCTTCGCGGCGCAAAAAGAGCAATACGCGAAGCTCAAGGAACAAACAAGGCGGCCTTTCGGCGGTTTCACCGACTATGGTGGCCATCGCTGCGGCAGTGCTGGTGGCCTTTATCGGTGGACTGTACTTCATCACTCACCATAAGAAAGAAGAAGCTGAAGCGCTGCAGAACCGCCAGGCCGCGGGCAACGGCCTGCCGCCGAAGCCGGAAGAGCGTTGGCGCTATATTAAAGAGCTGGAAAGCCGTCAGCCCGGGGTACGCGCGCCTACGGAACCCACCGCGGGCGGAGAAGTCATGAAGCCGGAGCAGTTGACGGATGAGCAGCGCCAGCTACTGGCGCAGATGCAGGCCGATATGCGTCAGCAGCCCACGCAGCTGACCGAAGTGCCGTGGAATGAACAAACTCCGGCACAGCGTCAGCAAACCTTGCAGCGTCAGCGTTTAGCTCAGCAGCAGGTACAGCAACAGCAGCTCGCGCAGGCCCAACAGCAGACGCAGGTACAGCAACCGCGAACCCAGCCGCGGGTTGTCGAGCAGCCGAAGCCGGTACAACAGCAGCCGAGGCAGACGGCGTCGAATCAGCAGCCGTATCAGGACCTGCTGCAAACGCCAGCGCATACCAGTACCGCGCAGCCTAAAGCCCAGGCCGCCGCGCCGGTAACCCGTGTAGAAGAAGCGCCGAAAACCGCCGCGACGGAGAAAAAAGACGATCGCAGCTGGATGATCCAGTGCGGGTCCTTTAAAGGCGCTGAGCAGGCGGAAACCGTGCGCGCGCAGCTGGCGTTTGAAGGCTTCGCCTCGCACATCACCACCAATAACGGCTGGAACCGCGTGGTGATTGGCCCGCTGAAAGGCAAAGAAAACGCCAGCAATATGATTGAACGGCTGAAAATGGCCGGACACGCAAACTGCATTCGTCTCGCCGCCAGGGGTTGAAACCCTCAAAATCCCCCCCATCTATAATTGCATTCTGCCCCGCGTAAACCGCGGGGCCCCTATTCCGCTTTTGCAACCAAGGGGTCTGCTCGTGACTACAATTGTAAGTGTTCGCCGTAACGGCCATGTCGTTATTGCCGGTGATGGCCAGGCCACGCTGGGCAACACCGTAATGAAAGGCAACGTGAAAAAAGTGCGCCGCCTGTATAACGACAAAGTGATTGCCGGCTTTGCGGGCGGCACCGCTGACGCCTTCACGCTGTTCGAACTGTTTGAACGTAAGCTGGAAATGCATCAGGGCCACCTGGTGAAAGCCGCCGTTGAGCTGGCGAAAGACTGGCGTACCGACCGGATGCTGCGCAAGCTCGAAGCGCTGCTGGCGGTGGCTGACGAAAACGCCTCGCTCATCA
This sequence comes from Klebsiella sp. BDA134-6, assembly GCF_015601345.1. Taxonomy (NCBI): domain Bacteria; kingdom Pseudomonadati; phylum Pseudomonadota; class Gammaproteobacteria; order Enterobacterales; family Enterobacteriaceae; genus Klebsiella; species Klebsiella sp. BDA134-6. Next base: position 103,451 of record NZ_CP064784.1, on the reverse strand, counting down.
TCACCGGTAACGGTGACGTGGTGCAGCCAGAAAACGATTTGATTGCTATCGGCTCCGGCGGTCCCTACGCCCAGGCCGCGGCTCGCGCCCTGCTGGAAAATACCGATATGGGCGCACGCGATATCGCAGAGAAAGCGTTGAGTATTGCAGGTGATATCTGCATTTATACCAACCACTTCCATACCATCGAAGAATTGACCTCCAAAGCGTAAGGATCTCCCATGTCTGAAATGACCCCACGCGAAATTGTCAGCGAACTGGACAAACACATTATCGGCCAGGACGCAGCCAAGCGCTCCGTCGCCATCGCTCTGCGTAACCGCTGGCGTCGTATGCAGCTCAACGAAGAGCTGCGTCACGAAGTCACGCCCAAAAACATTCTGATGATCGGCCCGACCGGCGTCGGTAAAACGGAAATCGCCCGTCGTCTGGCAAAGCTTGCCAACGCGCCATTTATCAAGGTTGAAGCGACTAAATTCACCGAAGTCGGCTATGTTGGTAAGGAAGTGGACTCCATCATCCGCGATCTGACCGATGCGGCGATCAAAATGGTGCGCATGCAGTCCATCGACAAAAACCGCTATCGTGCGGAAGAGCTGGCGGAAGAGCGCATCCTCGACGTGCTGATCCCGCCGGCGAAAAACAACTGGGGCCAGGCCGAACAGCCTCAGGAACCTTCCGCCGCGCGCCAGTCTTTCCGTAAAAAACTGCGCGAAGGTCAGCTTGATGATAAAGAGATTGAAATCGATCTCGCGGCTGCGCCGATGGGCGTTGAAATCATGTCCCCTCCGGGCATGGAAGAGATGACCAGCCAGCTGCAGTCCATGTTCCAGAACCTGGGCGGCCAGAAGCAAAAACCGCGTAAGCTGAAAATTAAAGACGCGATGAAGCTGCTGATTGAAGAAGAAGCGGCGAAGCTGGTCAACCCGGAAGAGCTGAAGCAGGATGCCATCGACGCCGTTGAGCAGCACGGTATCGTGTTTATCGACGAAATCGACAAAATCTGTAAGCGCGGCGGCAACTCTTCCGGCCCTGACGTATCTCGTGAAGGCGTACAGCGCGACCTGCTGCCGCTGGTTGAAGGCTGCACCGTCTCCACTAAGCACGGTATGGTGAAAACCGATCACATTCTGTTTATCGCCTCCGGCGCGTTCCAGGTCGCCAGCCCGTCTGACTTAATCCCGGAACTGCAGGGTCGTCTGCCGATTCGCGTTGAGCTGAAAGCGCTGACCACCCACGACTTCGAGCGTATTTTGACCGAGCCGAACGCGTCTATCACCGTGCAGTATAAAGCGCTGATGGCGACCGAGGGCGTCAATATCGAATTCACGGAAGATGGCATCAAGCGTATCGCTCAGGCCGCATGGCAGGTCAACGAAACTACCGAGAACATCGGTGCACGTCGTCTGCATACCGTACTGGAGCGTCTGATCGAAGACATCTCCTACGATGCCAGCGAAATGAATGGCCAAACCGTCACCATCGATGCGGAATATGTCGGTAAGCATCTGGATGTTCTGGTGGCAGATGAAGATCTGAGCCGTTTTATCTTATAATCCGGTTCAATATATTTTCATCACACTAGATGGGGCTATAGATACCCTACTCATTCGAGTTGCAGGACAAAACGGTTAACCGTTTGAACAGACCTTACGCTGGCCCCGAAGGCCAAATCACGCGGCAAGGGAATTCATCCCCAGGAGTGTGCATAAGTACATGACTGGGGTGAATGAGCGTAGCCTACGTATCTGCAGCCTGAAGTATGAAGGGTAGGGCCCCATTTTTATTGGCCGGGACTTATGACCGAACACGCAATCACTCGCACCCAGGCCTGGCTGGAAAGCCTGCGCCCCAAAACGTTACCTCTGGCCTTTGCTGCCATTATTGTTGGCTCCGCGCTTGCCTGGCATCAGGGCAGTTTCGATCCCTGGGTTGCGCTGCTGGCCATCATTACCGCCGGTTTATTACAAATCCTCTCCAATCTGGCCAACGATTATGGCGACGCGATAAAAGGCAGCGATAAACCTGACCGTATCGGCCCGCTGCGCGGTATGCAGAAAGGCGCCATCACCCAGGCGCAGATGAAACGCGCGTTGATTCTTACCGTGGCGCTGATTTGTCTCTCCGGCCTGACGTTGCTATTCCTGGCCTGGCAAACCATGGCCGATTTTATCGGTTTTATGGTCCTCGGCGGTCTCGCGATCGTTGCCGCCATTACCTATACCGTCGGCACTCGCCCTTACGGCTACATCGGCCTTGGCGATATCTCCGTGCTGGTGTTCTTCGGCTGGCTTAGCGTCGTCGGGAGCTGGTATCTGCAGGCGCACAGCGTTGAAGCGGCCATTTTCTTACCCGCCACCGCCTGCGGTCTGCTGGCGACGGCGGTGCTGAATATTAACAATCTGCGCGATATCGACAGCGATCGTGAAAACGGTAAAAACACCCTCGCCGTGCGCCTGGGGCCGGTTAACGCTCGCCGCTATCACGCTTGCCTGCTGTTTGGCGCGCTGCTGTGCCTGGCGCTGTTTAACCTGATCTCGCTGCATAATCCGTGGGGCTGGCTGTTCCTGCTGGCGACGCCGCTGCTGGTTAAGCAGGCGCGTTATGTGATGCGGGAGCGCGACCCCGTCGCCATGCGTCCAATGCTCGAAAGAACCGTTAAAGGGGCACTGCTGACCAACCTGCTGTTTGTTATCGGAATTATTTGCAGCAGGCTTGCGGCTTAACTGACAAATATCAATTAACAATTGATGATTTTGCCAACAGCGTGATTCACGAGATATACTGAAAATTCTCGCAGCAACTGAACGTTAAGCCTATGAAATACGATACTTCCGAGCTTTGTGACATCTACCAGGAGGATGTCAACGTCGTGGAACCTCTGTTCTCCAACTTTGGGGGGCGCTCGTCGTTTGGTGGACAAATCATCACGGTAAAATGTTTCGAGGATAACGGGTTGCTCTACGATATGCTCGAACAGAACGGCCGTGGTCATGTCCTGTTGGTTGACGGTGGTGGTTCCGTTCGACGCGCATTGATTGACGCTGACCTGGCGCGTCTGGCCGTACAAAACGAGTGGGAAGGGCTGGTCGTCTATGGCGCGGTGCGTCAGGTTGACGATCTGGAAGAGCTGGATATCGGTATCCAGGCGCTGGCCGCCATCCCCGTCGGAGCCGCAGGTGAAGGGATCGGCGAAAGCGACGTGCGCGTCAACTTCGGCGGCGTCACCTTCTTTTCCGGCGACCATCTCTACGCCGATAATACCGGGATTATCCTTTCCGAGGATGCCCTGGATATCGAGTAGCTTCCCGCCCATAAAAAAGGCCTTCTCTCTGAGAAGGCCTTTTTGTTTCCGTTGGAAGCTTAGTACAGCTTCTTAGCGCAATCCAGCCAGTCGCTTTTGAACGGACGTTTCATGTTCTCAATAGCGTCGATAATGTCGTGGTGCACCAGCTTCTCGTTCTGAATACCGACGCAGCGGCCGCCGAAGCCCTGCAGCAGCAGGTCAATCGCGTACGCGCCCATGCGGGATGCCAGAATACGGTCATAAGGAACCGGAGAGCCGCCGCGCTGAATGTGGCCCAGTACGGTTGCGCGAGTTTCACGGCCGGTCTCTTTCTCGATGTAGTGAGCCAGCTCGTCGACGTCGCACATATGCTCGGTGATCGCCACAATCGCGTGCTTTTTGCCTTTGGCGATGCCCGCCTTAATTTCTGATACCAGGTCGTCGCGAGTGTATTCAACCTCAGGCACCATGATGAACTCACAGCCGCCGGAGATAGCTGCCGCCAGGGTCAGGTCGCCGCAGTAACGGCCCATCACTTCCACAACGGAAATACGCTGGTGGGAGGAAGAGGTGTCACGCAGGCGGTCAATTGCCTCTACCACGGTGCTCAATGCGGTGAAGAAGCCAATGGTATAGTCGGTGCCTTTGATATCGTTGTCGATAGTGCCCGGCAGGCCGATGCAGGGGAAGCCCATCTCAGTCAGACGCACGGCACCCATATAGGAACCGTCACCACCGATAACCACCAGCGCATCCAGGCCGCGCTTTCTCATATTTTCAATGGCGACTGCGCGAATATGTTCTTCGCGGAATTCTGGAAAACGCGCCGACCCCAGGAAGGTGCCGCCGCGGTTGATCATGTCGGAAACGCTGTAGCGGTCGAGCTGAACCATACGATCTTCATACAGGCCGAGGTAACCGTCATAGATTCCAAAAACTTCCAGACCTTCCGTTAATGCCGCACGCACAACGCCACGAATTGCTGCGTTCATGCCCGGGGCATCACCGCCACTTGTCAACACACCGATTTTCTTAATCATGACTACCTCTGAACTTAGGAAGCAAAAAATAATCCTGTTGCCTGAAGCGCCCCTCACCAGGAGTGCACAACGATAATTGCAATAGTATATCAAACGCTTCTGGCTGAATTGATTCAGGTCAGACCAAATGGCGGTAATTTATACAAAAAATGCCGATCCGCCCCACACTTTTACATCGAGTTTACAGACTATAACCTAAAGATCATAAAACACCCTGCCGCCCTAACGGCACCACAGAGCAGGGGTCCTGGTGGATAATGACATCGGACCCGGGAAAACGGAGCAACAACGCCTGCTCCACCTGGTCGGCAATTACGTGTGCCTGAACCAGCGGGAGGTTATCTTCCATTTCCAAATGAATCTGAATAAAGCGAGTCGGCCCTGACTGCCGCGTTCGTAGATCGTGCGCCCCGCTGACGCCTGGCCACGCGGTCACGATATTGATAATTTCCTGGCGTTCCTCATCAGGAAGCGCGCGGTCTAACAACGACTGAACGGCGTCATAAGCCATGCGCAGCGCGCTATATAAAATATAGACGCCTATACCTAATGCAAACAGCGCATCAGCACGGTGCCAGCCGTACCAGGAGAGGGCCAGCGCCACCAGAATTGCGCCGTTCATCATAACATCAGACTGATAATGAAGCATATCCGCCCGTACCGCCTGACTTTGTGTTTTTCTTACGACCCAGCGCTGGAACGTGACCAGCAGCAGCGTGCTGACCAGCGCAATCAGCGTCACCGCCATCCCAACGCCCGCCGCATTCATCGGCTCAGGACGAACGAGATGATCAATACCGGTCAAGAACAGAAACAGCGCCGAGCCGGAGATAAACATACTTTGCGCCAGCGCGGCCAGCGATTCCGCTTTACCATGGCCAAAGGTATGTTCTTCATCGGCAGGCTGCAGCGAATAACGCACCACCAGCAGGTTGGTCAACGAGGCGGCGATATCCACCAGTGAATCAACCAGCGCCGCCAGAATACTCACAGACCCGGTATACCACCATGCAAAAATCTTGATCAAAAGTAACGCAGAGGCCATCACCGTCGCCGCAATCGCCGCGCGGCTCACCAGCTGCCCATAAGATTGATTCATAAACGCTCCTTACTTCGCGATGCGCTTAGTATAACCCGATCTTTTACCGGGACGGGGAGGCAGGAGGGCGCTGAATAACGGGCAAAAAAAACCCCCACATCATGTGGGGGAAGACAGGGATGGTGTCTATGGCAAGGAAAACAGGGTTGTTACTGGGGTTGCAGGGTATTGCTACTACTCGAAAGCATCATCGCTGAGCCTTTATGCATCCGTGCAACCTCACGCAACTGATCCATTCGTTGCTGGTGCTTAGCGTTTAAAACCGCTTGCTGCTCTGGCGTTAGCAGGTGATACATCTGGTTGCGAACTTTTGCCATTTCAACCTGGCGGGCAACCTGTTCCTGCGCCATCTTATCTGCCTGAGCGCGTACAGCGTTTTCATCAAAATTTTCTGCGGTGACAAGGCGATGCATTGTCTCCATTTCGCTAACATTAACGGGTGGCCTGTCGTGGCGTGCCCGCTGCATAAGATCTCGTAACTGTTGCCGTTGGTGTTCAGTTAAACTTATGCCGTCAAACATATGGCTCTGGCTGCTGCGCTGGACCCCTTCGTCTCCGGGAAGCCAGTTAACGCTGGTGACGACTTCAGCGGCTTGGCTATATGCACTTAGCGCCAGCGTTGAGGCCATGACGGCAGCGATAACATTGCGCATCACATACTCCCAAAACGTTTGTGTCGCGATTCAACGAGAGAGAGTTTACGATGCAGGCTGCAAACATGCGTCAGGGGGTGTAAAACAACGTAAAGTCATGGATTAGCGAGCCTTGATGACGTAATTTCTGCCTCGGAGGTATTTAAACAATGAATAAAATCCTGTTAGTAGATGATGACCGGGAGCTCACCTCCCTGTTAAAAGAGCTGCTCGATATGGAAGGTTTTAATGTGCTCGTCGCCCATGATGGGGAACAGGCGCTGGCCCTTCTGGACGACAGCATCGATTTACTTTTGCTTGATGTGATGATGCCGAAGAAAAACGGTATCGACACGCTCAAAGAGTTGCGTCAGACACACCAGACCCCGGTTATCATGCTAACGGCCCGCGGGAGCGAGCTGGATCGCGTTCTCGGCCTCGAGCTGGGCGCGGACGATTATTTGCCTAAGCCGTTCAACGATCGTGAGCTGGTGGCGCGTATACGCGCGATTCTGCGCCGGTCGCACTGGAGCGAGCAGCAGCAGACAACCGAAGCCGGTTCACCGACGCTGGAAGTGGATGCGCTAAGCCTTAACCCCGGTCGCCAGGAAGCCAGCTTCGATGGTCTGACCCTGGAACTGACCGGCACCGAGTTCACCCTGCTCTATCTTCTGGCGCAGCATCTTGGCCAGGTGGTATCGCGTGAGCATCTTAGCCAGGAAGTGCTGGGTAAACGCCTGACGCCATTCGATCGCGCGATCGACATGCACATCTCCAACCTGCGGCGCAAGCTGCCGGAGCGCAAAGACGGCCATCCGTGGTTTAAAACCCTGCGCGGACGCGGCTATCTGATGGTATCGGCTTCATGATTGGAAGTTTAACCGCACGCATCTTCGCTATTTTCTGGCTCACGCTGGCGCTGGTGTTGATGCTGGTTCTGATGCTGCCCAAGCTGGACTCGCGCCAGATGACCGAGCTGCTGGAGAGCGAGCAACGTCAGGGCATCATGATTGAACAGCACGTCGAGGCCGAACTGGCGAACGATCCGCCAAACGACCTGATGTGGTGGCGTCGTCTGTTTCGCGCCATCGATAAGTGGGCTCCGCCGGGCCAGCGTTTGCTGCTGGTTACCAGCGAAGGTCGCGTTATCGGCGCCGAGCGCAACGAAATGCAGATTATCCGCAACTTTATCGGCCAGGCGGATAACGCCGACCATCCGCAGAAAAAGCGCTATGGTCGTCTGGAAATGGTCGGGCCTTTTTCCGTCAGGGATGGAGAAGATAACTACCAGCTCTATCTGATTCGCCCTGCCAATACATCACAATCAGACTTCATCAATCTGCTGTTCGATCGGCCGTTACTGCTGCTGATCGTCACCATGTTAGTCAGCGCCCCGCTGCTGCTGTGGCTGGCGTGGAGCCTGGCGAAACCCGCACGTAAGCTGAAAAATGCCGCCGATGAAGTCGCCCAGGGCAACCTGCGTCAGCATCCGGAGCTGGAAGCCGGTCCGCAGGAGTTTTTAGCCGCCGGGACCAGTTTTAACCAGATGGTGACCGCGCTGGAGCGCATGATGTCCAGCCAGCATCGTCTACTGTCCGATATCTCGCACGAACTGCGCACGCCGCTGACCCGCCTGCAGTTAGGCACCGCGTTGCTGCGCCGCCGCAGCGGGGAAAGCAAAGAGCTGGAGCGCATTGAGATGGAAGCGCACCGGCTGGATAGCATGATCAACGACCTGCTGGTGATGTCGCGCAATCAGGCGAAAACCGCGCTGGTCAGCGAAACGGTGAAAGCCAACCAGCTGTGGGGCGAGGTGCTGGATAACGCCGCCTTTGAAGCCGAACAGATGGGGAAATCGTTCACCGTCGAGTATCCGCCGGGGCCCTGGCCGCTGTACGGTAACCCCAATGCGCTGGAGAGCGCGCTGGAAAATATTGTACGTAACGCGCTGCGCTATTCGCATACCAAAATTTCAGTAAGCTTCTCGGTGGATAAAGACGGAATTACGGTTAACGTCGATGATGACGGGCCGGGCGTGAGTCCGGAGGATCGCGAGCAGATTTTCCGTCCGTTCTACCGTACCGATGAGGCGCGCGACCGCGAGTCTGGCGGTACCGGCCTGGGTCTGGCGATTGTCGAAGCGGCGATTCAACAGCACCGCGGTTGGGTAAAAGCCGACGACAGCCCGCTGGGCGGTCTGCGTTTAACCCTCTGGCTGCCGCTGTATAAGCGCACCTGATGCCCCCGGCCTGCGCTTCGCCAGGCCGGGTTCGAAACGGGGAGCCCGGATAAAGCGCAAAGCGCCGCCATCCGGGAACGCGCACGGAAGCGCTATTTTCCCCACAATCTCCGCGAATTATTCTCGATCTGCCCGCTTAAACGCCGCTTCTGCATCGTTCTGCTCCAGCTTACCGACAGCCCCGCCGCGGAAAGTAAACGTCGGTACTGGTCATCATCGAACGGCATCTGCCAGGCGATGGCGCCCGCTTCGTGAACGCTGACGTCGCTGAGCCGGGATACCAGCGCCAGCGGCGCATCGCTGGAGACTTGCCCACCCGCCACCACCCGATACAACCAGCCGGTTTTACCGCTGTTCTGCATAAGCTGGGCCATATCGCTGACGGCAAAATGATAGTTGAGCTTGAAGCAGGGAGAGCGCGGCTGCGTCACCTGGATCAGCGCCTCTCCCCAGCGAAAGATATCGCCGATGTAGACATTTTTTTCCGTCAGCCCTTCGGTCGAGAGATTCTCGCCAAACGCCGGGGCGCAGAAAAGATCCGCCTGCTGCGGAAGTTCAAGCGCCCAATGGGCATAGTGTTCTCGGGGATAGTGGCACAGCGCGCGGTCCGGTCCGCCGTGAATTTTCTTCTCGGCCTGCTCATCGCCCTCCAGCCCCAAATCGCCGAGGGTCAGTTCACCATCGACCTGGACTTTCCCGATGGCGCTTGGACGGCTGCCGTCGTAATCCCTTACCTTGCCCACAAAGACATTCACCGGATAGTGCATCGCTGCTCCTTTGCTGCGGATATAAAAAAAGCGAGTCATCAGACTCGCTTCTCGCTCAGCACAATGCAACCTTATTTTTTGGCGGCAAAACGCGCTGCGGCTTCGTCCCAGTTCACGACGTCCCAGAACGCTTTGATGTAGTCCGGACGACGGTTCTGGAATTTCAGGTAGTAAGCGTGTTCCCACACGTCCAGGCCGATAATCGGAAAGCCGGAAGCGCCGGAGATAGCTTCACCCATCAGCGGGGAGTCCTGGTTAGCGGTAGAAACCACCGCCAGCTTGTCGCCTTTCAGCACCAGCCACGCCCAGCCGGAGCCGAAACGGGTCGCAGCCGCTTTTTCAAATTCCGCTTTGAAGTTGTCAACGGAACCGAAATCGCGCTCGATAGCCGCTTTCAGGTCGCCCTGCAAGGTGGTACCGGTTTTCAGGCCTTTCCAGAACAGGCTGTGGTTAGCGTGGCCGCCGGCGTTGTTACGCAGAACGGTTTTTTTGTCTGCCGGCAGCTGATCCAGTTTGGTAATCAGCTCTTCTGCGGACAGGCTCGCGAATTCAGGCAGGCTTTCCAGCGCCGCGTTGGCGTTGTTCACGTAGGTCTGGTGGTGTTTAGTGTGATGGATTTCCATCGTCTGCTTGTCAAAATGCGGTTCCAGGGCGTCATAAGCGTACGGCAGGGCAGGCAGTGTGTAACTCATAATCATCTCCATTATTGTCGAGCGGCGGAAAGTGTTAATGCCGCGTAAGCAGTTGGTTCATTATAGTTAATTAAATGATATTGAAAACGCTTATCAATGCCGTATTTTTAATAAGGTTATAACAGGGGGGGATTGATGTCGTTTTGTGATACAGAACAACTAATTAAGTTTTTGGTTGCCAGGTTCAGGCTTCCGGTGGCAACAGCTTAAAGGCGGAAAAACTGACCGATTTTTACACTCACCGGGTCGGAAGAAGATTTATCCGATAAAAAATAGATGAGGATAAAATCAATGAATCACGCGATTACGATGGGTATTTTTTGGCATTTGATAGGTGCGGCCAGTGCAGCCTGTTTCTATGCCCCGTTCAAGAAAGTTAAACATTGGTCCTGGGAAACCATGTGGTCTATCGGCGGTATTGTCTCCTGGCTGATCCTCCCCTGGGCCATCAGCGCCATGCTGCTGCCCGATTTCTGGGCCTATTACGGCTCTTTTAACGCCTCCACGCTGCTGCCCGTTTTCCTGTTCGGCGCCATGTGGGGTATCGGTAATATCAACTACGGCCTGACGATGCGCTACCTCGGCATGTCGATGGGGATCGGCATCGCGATTGGTATCACGCTGATTGTTGGCACCTTAATGACGCCGATTCTTAACGGTCAGTTTGCTGTTCTCATTAACACCAAAGGCGGCCAGATGACGCTGCTCGGCGTGCTGGTCGCGGTGATTGGCGTGGGGATCGTCACCCGCGCCGGCCAGTTGAAAGAGCGCAAAATGGGCATCAAAGCCGAAGACTTCAACCTGAAAAAGGGGCTGGTCCTGGCGGTGATGTGCGGCATCTTCTCGGCCGGTATGTCGTTCGCCATGAACGCCGCCAAGCCGATGCATGAAGCGGCCGCCGCGCTCGGCGTTGACCCGCTCTATACCGCGCTGCCAAGCTATGTGGTGATCATGGGCGGCGGCGCGCTGGTTAACCTCGGCTTCTGCTTTATTCGTCTGGCAAAAGTGAAAAACCTGTCGATAAAAGCCGACTTCTCGCTGGCAAAACCGCTCATCGTCAGCAATATCCTGCTTTCGGCGTTAGGCGGCCTGATGTGGTATCTCCAGTTCTTCTTCTATGCCTGGGGCCACGCCAGCATTCCGGCGCAGTACGACTACATGAGCTGGATGCTGCATATGAGCTTCTATGTGCTGTGCGGCGGCCTGGTGGGTCTGATACTGAAAGAGTGGAACAACGCCGGTCGTCGTCCGGTGGGCGTCCTCAGCCTCGGCTGCGTGGTGATTATTATCGCCGCCAATATCGTTGGTCTGGGAATGGCGAACTAGCGTCGTCAGGCGGCGGTGCGACTGCGCTGCCGCCACTGCCCTGGCGTCATGCCTATCTCGCGGTTAAACACCACCGAAAAGTAGTTGCTGTCTTCAAACCCGCACTGCATCGCCACTTCGCCAATCAGCCGTTCGGTATGCTGCAGCAGATACTGCGCGTGACAGATGCGCAGCTGGCGCAGGTAGTGGTTGATGGTCATCCCCGTCTGCTGACGAAACTGCTGACGCAGCGCGCGTTCGCTGCACCCTTCGCGCTCGCAAAAACGGTCAAGAAAGAAGGGACGATTGAGGCTGCCCGCCAGCTCGGTGAGCAGCTTATCGAGCAGCGCTTCGCTTTGGGTTGCCGCCAGATTATCGGTGGCGTAGCGATAGCGCTGAAGAATAAGCGCCAGCTGGGCAAACAGCAGTTCGGCCATATTATTGGCCTGCGCATCGCTGCGGCTGCTTTCATGCTCCAGCTGGGTAATCACCTGCCTGACCTGGGCCATGCCGCTGCTGCCAATCCGCCAGTGCGGAACCCACGGAGTGCCGAACAGACCGGGAATATGCGCCGCCCAGTCAAAGTTAAGCCGCAGCCGGTCCGGGCAGTAAATGACGTTTTGCAGGACGAGATCGTTCACCGAGGCGTAGGAGTGTTTGTCTTCCGCGCGGATATAGAACAGATCGCCGCGGGTAATCCGCCACGGGCGATCGTTAAGGACGTGCAGGCCGTTCCCCCGCCACACCAGCACCAGTTCGCAGAACTCGTGGGTATGCTCGGCGAAGACGTTTTGCGGATAGCGATCCGCTACCGCCACCGCCTGAGCGGGGGAGGCGAAAAATTCATCTTTGCGAAGAATCAGCTGACCTGCCACGACATCAACTCCGGACGCGAAAAAACGAGTCATTATTCGCGTTTATGCCTGCTAAAACGTTGACTGCTCTCGCGTTACTGAAGAATGGCGTCGCGTCCCTGGCGAATATCACGCGGAGACCAGGCAAACTCCCGGCGAAAAAGCGTCGAAAAGTGGTTACTGTCGCCGAATCCACAGCGATAGGCGATATCGGTCACACTATCATCGCTATGGCGCAGCAGATGGCGCGCCTTCATCAACCGCACCCGATTCAGATAGCGCTGCGGCGTCAGTCCGGTTTGCTGTTTTAACTGGCGATGCAGGGTTCGCAGGGAGAGTGAAAACCGCGCCGCGACCTCTTCCCAGCAGATATCTTCGGCAAAATGGTCTTCCAGCCAGGCCATTAAATGGTTCAGCCGCGCCTCGTTGTCCGACGCCCCTTCAGCCAGACTGCTTTTACGCAGGTGCACCAGCAGTTGCATAAATAAAATCTCGCGGCTGGCGATAGCGTGCATATCCGCATCCGCGCCGACCTCCTCCATCTGATCCACAATCTGGCGCACCTGCTGCAAAGCGCTCTGATTAACCCGCCAGTGCGAAAGGTAATTTCCCTCTTGCTCCTGCGGCAGCAGCGCGTTCAGGCCGGACAAAAAGCGAAACGCGTCCGGCGCGCGATAGAGCACATTGGTCAGGCACAAATTATCGGTATGTTCGTAGAGATGGCGGTCGTGATCGCGAATAAAGCAGACCGAACCGCCGCTGATGGTGTAGGGCTGGCCGTTGAAAACGTGAATTCCCGTACCGTGTTCCACAATAACAATCTCATGAAAATCATGGTGATGTTCAGGAAAAGCGGATTGCGGGAGCCGCGGCTCAATGGCGACAGCTGAAACGCCGGACTTAAAGAAATCCACACTGTGCAACATGGTCATAGCAGCTCCTCGAAATGAGAAATGTTATCAATCAGTGGAGCAAATAGTAATTAAGGGGCGGCGATCCGGCCTTCAATTTTTGACCGTAAAATTCGTAAAGCCTGCCGCTTTTTCAAGAAATGACGGGAAAGATCGGGAACTGCGGACAACATCACATCCCGCACGCCACCGCGGAGAAAACGAAACTGTGACCTCTCTCACGGTCACCTTTGCTTTCTTGCCAGCGGCCAATTTTCCCTGTCAGTAACAAGAAGGTGAGCCTGACGCGACTTTTTTAGACTGCATGCAATGATTTTCACAAGGATCTTCCCATGAGTCTTCGTCATTGTGTCGCCGTTGATTTAGGCGCCTCCAGCGGGCGGGTGATGCTAGCCAGCTATCAACCCGGCCAGCAAACCCTGGCCCTGCGCGAAATTCACCGCTTTACCAATAGTCTGCAGAAGGTCGATGGCTTCGACTGCTGGGATCTCGATAGCCTGGAAGAGGAAATTCGCCGCGGTCTGGAGAAGGTCTGCGAACAGGGCATCCTGATCGACAGCATCGGCATTGATACCTGGGGCGTGGATTATGTCCTGCTGGATAAACAGGGCCAGCGTGTCGGCCTGCCGGTTTCCTATCGCGACTCTCGCACCCAGGGCCTGATGCGCCACGCCGAAGCCCAACTGGGCCGCGCGGAAATCTACCGCCGCAGCGGCATTCAGTTTCTGCCGTTTAACACCCTTTATCAGCTGCGCGCGCTGGTTGAACAGCAGCCGGAGCTGGTCAGCCAGGCCGCGCACGCGCTGCTGATCCCGGACTACTTTAGCTTCCGCCTGACCGGCAACATGAACTGGGAATACACCAACGCCACCACCACGCAGTTGGTCAACATCAACAGCGATAGCTGGGATGAAGACCTGCTGAACTGGAGCGGCGCGCCGCGCGAATGGTTCGGTACGCCGACCCATCCCGGCAACGTCATCGGCCACTGGATTTGCCCGCAGGGCAATCACATCCCGGTGGTCGCCGTCGCCAGCCACGATACCGCCAGCGCGGTTATCGCCTCGCCGCTGGCCAGCAAAAACGCCGCCTACCTCTCTTCCGGCACCTGGTCGCTGATGGGCTTTGAAAGCAAAACCCCCTGCACCAGCGATGCGGCGCTAAGAGCCAATATCACCAACGAAGGCGGCGCCGAAGGCCGCTATCGGGTGCTGAAAAATATTATGGGCCTGTGGCTGCTGCAGCGGGTGCTCAAGGAGCAAAACGTCGGCGACCTGCCAGCGCTGATCGCGCGTACTGCTGCGCTTCCGGCCTGCCGCTTCGTCATCGACTGCAACGATGACCGCTTTATCAACCCGGACCACATGAGCGCGGAAATCCAGGCCGCCTGCCGCGAATCCGGGCAGCCGGTTCCTGATACCGACGCCGAACTGGCGCGCTGCATTTTCGACAGCCTGGCGCTGCTCTACGCCCGGGTGCTCAACGAGCTGGCGGCGCTGCGCGGTCAGCCGTTCAGCCAGCTGCATATCGTCGGCGGCGGCTGCCAGAACGAACTGCTTAACCAGCTGTGCGCCGACGCCTGCGGCATCACCGTGGTTGCCGGCCCGGTTGAGGCCTCCACGCTTGGCAATATCGGTATCCAGCTGATGACCCTGGATGAGTTGAACAACGTCGATGAATTCCGTCAGGTGGTACGACAAAACTACGCTCTCACTACCTTTACCCCTAATCCTGAAAATGAAATTGCCCGCTTCGTCGCGCAGTTTCAGCCACAACAGAACAAGGAGCTTTGCGCATGACCACTCAACTTGAACAAGCCTGGGAAATTGCCAAACAGCGCTACGCCAGCGTCGGCGTGGACGTCGAGGAGGCCTTGCGCCAGCTGGATCGCCTGCCCGTGTCCATGCACTGCTGGCAGGGCGATGACGTCGTCGGTTTCGAAAACCCGGAAGGAAGCCTGACCGGCGGTATTCAGGCCACCGGCAACTACCCGGGTAAAGCGCGTAACGCCAGCGAGCTGCGCGCCGACCTTGAGCAGGCGATGAGCCTGATCCCCGGGCCAAAACGCCTGAACCTGCACGCGCTCTATCTGGAATCCGATACGCCGGTATCGCGCAATGAAATTAAGCCGGAGCACTTTAAAAACTGGGTGAAGTGGGCGAAAGCCAACAAGCTGGGGCTGGATTTTAACCCCTCCTGCTTCTCGCATCCGCTGAGCGCCGACGGCTTTACGCTGTCGCACGCCAACGATGAAATCCGTCAGTTCTGGATCGATCACTGCAAGGCCAGCCGCCGTATTTCCGCTTACTTCGGCGAGCAGCTGGGCACGCCGTCAGTGATGAATATCTGGATCCCGGACGGCATGAAGGATATTACCGTCGACCGCTTCGCGCCGCGCCAGCGTCTGCTGAACGCGCTCGATGAAGTGATTAGCGAAAAGCTCGACCCGGCGCACCACATTGACGCCGTGGAGAGCAAGCTGTTCGGTATCGGCGCGGAAAGCTACACCGTCGGCTCCAACGAGTTCTACATGGGTTACGCCACCAGCCGCCAGACCGCCCTGTGCCTGGATGCAGGCCACTTCCATCCGACGGAAGTCATCTCCGACAAGATCTCCGCCGCGATGCTCTATATCCCGCGCCTGCTGCTGCACGTTAGCCGCCCGGTACGCTGGGACAGCGACCACGTGGTACTGCTGGATGACGAAACCCAGGCCATCGCCAGCGAAATCATCCGTCACGATCTGTTCGACCGCGTGCATATCGGCCTCGATTTCTTCGACGCTTCGATTAACCGCATCGCGGCGTGGGTGATTGGCACGCGCAATATGAAGAAAGCGCTGCTGCGCGCCCTGCTGGAACCGACCGCCCAGCTGCGTCAGCTGGAAGTCGACGGCGACTACACCGCCCGTCTGGCGCTGCTGGAAGAGCAGAAGTGCCTGCCGTGGCAGGCCATCTGGGAGATGTACTGTCAGCGTCACGATACGCCGGCGGGCAGCCAGTGGCTGGATAACGTACGCGCTTATGAAAATGCGGTTCTGAGCCAGCGCGGGTAATGCCTGGACGTTCCCCGGGTCGCGGCCGGGCTACGAACTGGTAGCCCGGATAAGCCGTTTACGGCGCAATCCGGGGCTCGCACATATTCAGGGCGAGGGGCCAACCCCGCGCCGAATCAACAGGAAAGACAAGACTATGCAGACCATTATCGACGCCTGGTTCGTCCAGGGCATGATTAAAGCCACTTCCGACGCCTGGCTGAAAGGCTGGGACGAGCGCAACGGCGGCAACCTGACGCTGCGCCTGGACGAAGCGGATATTGAACCCTACGCGGCGGATTTTCACGCCAAACCGCGCTATATCGCCCTGAGCCAGCCGATGCCGACGCTGGCTAACCAGCCGTTTATCGTCACCGGTTCCGGTAAATTCTTCCGAAACGTCCAGCTCGACCCGGCGGCTAACCTCGGGGTGGTGAAAGTCGACAGCGACGGCGCGGGATACCATATTCTTTGGGGCCTGACCAACGACGCGGTGCCCACTTCCGAGCTGCCGGCGCACTTCCTGTCGCACAGCGAGCGCATCCGGCTGACCAACGGCAAAGACCGGGTGATCATGCACTGTCACGCCACCAACCTGATCGCCCTGACCTACGTGCTGGAGAACAGCAGCGATCTGTTCACCCGCAAGCTGTGGGAAGGAAGTACCGAATGTCTGGTGGTCTTCCCGGACGGCGTCGGCATCCTGCCGTGGATGGTGCCGGGCACCGACGAAATCGGCCAGGCCACCGCCGAGGCGATGCAGAAACATTCGCTGGTGCTGTGGCCGTTCCACGGCGTTTTCGGCAGCGGCCCCAATCTGGACGAAACCTTCGGCCTGATCGATACCGCCGAGAAATCCGCCGAGGTGCTGGTGAAAGTCTATTCAATGGGCGGGATGAAACAAACTATCACCCGCGAAGAGCTGATAGCCCTTGGCAAACGCTTCAACGTTCAACCCCTGCAGTCCGCATTAGACCTTTATCAATAACAACATCGCGCCCCGCTCACCGAGACGGGGCGAAAAAAGCACCTGCAAACCCTACAAACTAACTCGATTATGTGGAGTAAAAGCAATGAAAACAAACACAAGCTTGATCCTCACCGTTGCCATCCTGGCGTTGTCCGGTTCCGCTTTAGCCGAAGTCAAAATCGCCCTCGTGGCGAAATCATTGGGAAATGGATTCTTCGAAGCAGCGAACGTCGGCGCGCAGGAAGCAGCCAAAGAGTTAGGCGATGTCAAAGTGATCTATACCGGCCCGACCACCACCACCGCCGAAGCGCAGATCGAAGTGCTGAATGGTTTGATCGCCCAGGGGGTGGATGCGATCGCCATTTCCGCTAACGATCCCGACGCCGTGGTGCCGGTGCTGAAAAAAGCGATGCAGCGCGGTATTAAGGTGGTCTCCTGGGACTCCGGCGTCGCGCCAGCGGGCCGCCAGATCCATCTTAATCCGTCCAATAACGCGCTGATTGGCGAAACCAACGTTAAGCTCGCCGCCGATGCGCTGAAGGCGCTGAACGTGGAAAAAGGCGATGTGGCGATTTTAAGCGCCACCCCAACCTCCACCAACCAGAACATCTGGATTGAGGAGATGAAAAAGGTGCTGCCGCAGTACCCGTCCGTCAATCTGGTGACCGTCGCCTACGGGGACGATCTGTCGGATAAAAGCTACCGCGAAGCGGTGGGCCTGCTGAAGTCATACCCTGACCTGAAAGTGATTGTTTCGCCTTCGTCGGTGGGGATCGTGGCCGCCGCGCAGGCGGTAAAAGATCAGGGCAAAATCGGCAAGGTCTACGTTACCGGGCTGGGGCTACCGTCGGAAATGGCTGGGGCGATTAAATCCGGCGCCAGCAAAAGCTTCGCCATCTGGAACCCGATTGACCTCGGCTACGCCGCCACGTATCTGGCCGACGATTTAGTCAAAGGCACGGCGACCAAAACCGAAGCCAATATGGGCAAACTGGGCAAAGTGAAGCTGGACGCCGACGGTAGCGGCGCGATGGCCGAACCGTTCGTCTACGATGCGAGCAACATCGATAAGTTCTCAAAAATCTTCTAATCCCCCTTACCCGACCCTCTCTCCTCAAGGGAGAGGGAACAAACCACTCTCTCGCTCTTTGGGGGAGGGTAAAGGGTAATTTGACGGAGAACTATCATGTCAGCATCCACCCCACTGCTGTCGCTGAAGGGCATCACCAAGGTTTTTCCCGGTGTCCGCGCCCTTGAAAACGTGCAGCTCGATCTCTGGCCCGGCAAAGTGACCGCTTTAATCGGCGAAAACGGCGCGGGGAAATCTACGCTGGTCAAAGTGATGACCGGCATTTATCAGCCCGAAGAGGGCGAGATTCTCTATAAAGCGATCCCTATCCAACTGCCGAACCCGGAGTCGGCGCACAAGGTCGGGATCACCGCGATTCATCAGGAAACCGTGTTGTTCGACGAACTCTCGGTGACCGAAAATATCTTCGTCGGCCAGTATCTGCATCGCGGCCTGCTGAAGAAGCTCGACTGGCCCGCCATGCACCGCAAAGCCAGCGAAATTCTCACCCGCCTCGAGGTACAGATTGACCCTCGCGCGACGCTGAAAACCCTCAGCATCGCCCAACGCCATATGGTAGCCATCGCCCGGGCGCTCTCCTTTGAAGCCCAGGTGGTGATCCTCGATGAACCGACGGCGGCGCTCTCGCAGCATGAAATTCTGGAGTTTTATCAAATCGTTGAGCGCCTGAAGCAGGACGGTAAAGCGATTCTGTTTATCTCGCATAAGTTCGATGAGATTTTCGAGCTGGCGGACTACTACACCATTCTGCGCGACGGCGTGTACGTCAGCTCCGGCGCGATTAACGACATCACCGAAGAGCGGATGGTGGCGATGATGGTGGGCCGCGCGATTACCCAAACCTACCCGAAAGTCGACTGTATTCCGGGAGAAACGGTGCTGGAGGTGAAAGACCTTTGCCACCCCACCGAGTTCGCCCATATCAGCTTCAGCCTGCGCAAAGGGGAGATTCT
Organism: Klebsiella sp. BDA134-6; assembly: GCF_015601345.1. Lineage (NCBI taxonomy): Bacteria > Pseudomonadati > Pseudomonadota > Gammaproteobacteria > Enterobacterales > Enterobacteriaceae > Klebsiella > Klebsiella sp. BDA134-6. Next base: position 84,579 of record NZ_CP064784.1, on the reverse strand, counting down.
TGGCTTTTACGGCCTGGTGGGCGCCGGGCGCACCGAGCTGATGCAGGCGCTCTCCGGAGTCTCACATCCCTCTTCCGGCGATATTGTGCTGAAGGGGAAACCGATGCGCTTTCGCCAGCCGGCCGACGCGATCGGCGCCGGTATCGTCTGCGTGCCGGAAGAGCGGCAGAAGCAGGGAGCGATTATCGCCCTGCCGATCGCCCAGAACATCAGCCTGCCGCAGCTCAGCAAACTGAACCCCGGCGGCGTGCTTAACGACGCCCGCGAATGGCGGCTGGCGGACGAGTACGCTTCGCGCCTGCAGGTTAAGGCCTTTAGCTGGCGGCAGGCGGTGGAAACCCTTTCCGGTGGCAATCAGCAAAAAGTGGTGATCGGCAAATGGCTGGCGACCCATCCCGAGGTGATTATCCTCGACGAACCGACCAAAGGCATCGATATCGGCTCCAAAGCGGCGGTGCACCAGTTTATGTCCGAGCTGGTCAGCCAGGGGCTGGCGGTGATTATGGTCTCTTCGGAGCTGCCGGAAGTGATGGGTATGGCCGACCGGATTATCGTGATGCATGAAGGGCTGATGGTCGCCGAGTACCGCGCCGGTGAAGCGACGGCGGAAACCATCGTTAGCGCCGCCAGCGGCATTGGTCAGGAGGCAGCGTAATGGGCCGACAACTGCTTAAACACCGTGAAGCGCTGCTGGCGGCGGTCGTCATTTTGATGATCGGCGCGATCGGCAGCCGGGCGCCGTCGTTCGTCTCGCCGGGCAATCTGGTGGAGATGTTTAACGACACCGCCATCCTCATCATCCTCGCCCTCGGCCAGATGATGGTACTGCTCACCAAAGGCATCGATCTGTCGATGGCCGCCAACCTGGCGCTGACCGGGATGATCATCGCCCTGCTCAACGCCCACTATCCGGGTATTCCGGTGGCGGCGCTGCTGGCGCTGGCGACCCTGCTGGGCCTGCTGATGGGGATAATTAACGGCCTGCTGGTCTGGCGGCTCGGCATCCCGGCCATCGTGGTCACGCTGGGCACCATGAGTATTTATCGCGGGATTATCTTCCTGCTCTCCGACGGCGGCTGGGTGAACTCGCACCAGATGAGCGCCGATTTTCTCGGCCTGCCGCGCGCCTCGCTGCTGGGGCTGCCGCTGCTGAGCTGGTGCGCCATCGCCGCACTGCTGCTGGTGGGCTATTTCCTGCGCTTCAGCCGCACCGGTCGGGCTTTGTACACCGCGGGCGGCAACGCGACGGCGGCGTACTACACCGGGATTAACGCCGGGAAAATGCAGTTTGTCAGCTTCTGCCTCTCCGGCGCGCTGGCCGGGTTCTGCGGCTATCTGTGGATCTCGCGCTTCGCCGTCGCCTATGTCGATGTCGCCAACGGTTTTGAACTGCAGGTAGTCGCCGCCTGCGTCATCGGCGGCATCAGCACCATGGGCGGAACCGGTCGCGTGCTCGGCTGTCTGTGCGGCGCGCTGTTCCTTGGGGTGATTAATAACGCGCTGCCGGTGATTGGCATTTCGCCGTTCTGGCAAATGGCCATTTCCGGCGCGGTGATCGTCATTGCGGTGCTGCTTAACGAACGCGGTAATAAAGGTAGCGGGCGATTAATCCTGCGCAACGCGGCGCTGGCGCGGCAGAAACAGGCGGTGAAATCATGAGCAAAATAATGATGTCTGAAGAGATGAAAAGCGCCCCGGCCGCGCCGTCGCCGCTGCGCCGTCTGCTGTGCTGGGAAGGGTTTCTGCTGGCGGTAACCCTGGCGGTATTCGTGGTTAACGCCCTGGCGTCGCCCTACTTCCTTAATATCTGGAACCTGTCGGACGCCACGTTTAACTTCACCGAAAAAGCGATCATCGTGTTGCCAATGGCGATGCTGATTATCGCCAGAGAGATCGACCTTTCGGTGGCGTCGACGATGGCGCTGAGCTCAACGGCGATGGGCTTCTGCGCGGCGGCGGGTATGGATACGCCGCTGCTGGTGGCCGTCGGGCTGGGCGTGGGGCTGCTGTGCGGCCTGTTCAACGGTATCCTGGTGACGCGCTTTAACCTATCATCGATCGTCATCACCATCGGTACCATGAGCCTGTATCGCGGGATAACCTACATTCTGCTCGGCGACAAGGCGCTCAATCACTACCCGGAGAGCTTCGCCTGGTTCGGCCAGGGCTACGTGTGGGGGGCGCTCTCTTTTGAGTTCGCGCTGTTTATCCTCCTCGCCGCCGCCTTTACCTTCCTGCTGCATAAAACCAACTTTGGCCGCCGGACCTACGCCATCGGCAATAACCCAACCGGGGCCTGGTTCTCTGGCATCAACGTCAAGCGTCACAATCTGGTGCTGTTCGCGCTGGTCGGGCTGATGGCCGGGCTGGCGGCGGTCCTGCTGACCTCGAGGCTCGGCAGCACCCGCCCGACGCTGGCGATGGGCTGGGAGCTGGCGGTCATCACGATGGCGGTGCTCGGAGGCATCAATATTCTCGGCGGCTCCGGCAGCATGGTGGGGGTGATTATCGCCGCTTTCCTGATGGGGCTGGTGACGTTTGGCCTGAGCCTGCTCAACGTGCCGGGGATCGTGATGTCGATCATTATCGGCGCGATGCTGATCGTGGTGATCTCGCTGCCGATTATTACCCGGCGGATGATGCAGCGAAGACGAATTTAATTTCCCCTTCACCCTAATCTGACCGGTACGTGTAGTCCGGGTAAGGCGCCAGCCGCGACCCGGGGGCGGATGAAGGGAAACGGATTACCCAAAATCAACATTAAGGAGAATTATCATGAGTTTTATGTTGGCACTGCCCAAAATCAGCCTCCACGGCGCGGGCGCAATCGGTGATATGGTCAAGCTGGTGGCGGGCAAACAGTGGGGTAAAGCGCTGATCGTCACCGACGGTCATCTGGTCAAAATGGGCCTGCTCGATAGCCTGTTCACCGCCCTGGACGCCCAGCAGATGTCTTACCATCTGTTTGACGAGGTGTTCCCTAACCCAACGGAAGCGCTGGTGCAACAAGGCTACGCGGCGTATCAGGAAGCAAACTGCGACTTTATTATCGCCTTCGGCGGCGGCAGCCCAATTGATACCGCCAAAGCGGTCAAAATCCTCACCGCCAATCCGGGACCGTCCACCGCCTACTCCGGCGTCGGCAAGGTGAAAAACGCCGGCGTGCCGCTGGTGGCGATCAACACCACCGCCGGAACAGCGGCGGAGATGACCAGCAACGCGGTGATCATCGACGCCGAGCGCAAGGTGAAAGAGGTGATTATCGACCCCAATATCATCCCGGATATTGCCGTCGATGACGCCAGCGTGATGCTGGATATCCCGCCATCCATTACCGCCGCCACCGGCATGGACGCGCTGACCCACGCCATTGAAGCCTTCGTGTCCGTTGGCGCGCATCCGCTGACCGACGCCAACGCCCTGGAGGCGATTCGCCTGATCAACCTGTGGCTGCCGAAAGCCGTGGACGACGGACATAACCTTGAAGCCCGCGAGCAGATGGCGTTTGGCCAGTATCTGGCGGGCATGGCGTTTAACAGCGCCGGTCTGGGCCTGGTGCACGCGCTGGCCCATCAGCCGGGCGCCACCCACAACCTGCCGCACGGCGTGTGCAACGCCATCCTGCTGCCGATCATCGAAAACTTTAACCGCCCGAACGCCGTCTCCCGTTTCGCCCGCGTGGCGCAGGCGATGGACGTCGATACCCGCGGCATGAGCGATGAGGCGGCCAGCATGGAGGCAATCAACGCCATCCGCGCGCTGAGCAAACGCGTCGGCATTCCGCAAGGCTTCAGCCAGCTTGGCGTTAGCAAAGCCGATATCGAAGGCTGGCTGGACAAAGCGCTGGCCGACCCGTGCGCGCCGTGCAACCCGCGCGCCGCCAGCCGCGATGAAGTTCGCGAACTCTATCTGGAGGCCTTATGATCCGCAAAGCTTTCGTTATGCAGGTCAACCCGGACGCGCATGAAGAGTATCAGCGCCGCCATAACCCCATTTGGCCGGAGCTGGAAGCGGTGCTGAAAGCCCACGGCGCGCAACATTACGCGATATATCTCGATAAAGCGCGCCATCTGCTGTTCGCCACGGTGGAGATTGAGTCCGAAGCGCGCTGGGATGCCGTCGCCAACACGGAGGTGTGCCAGCGCTGGTGGCGGCATATGCGCGACGTGATGCCCGCCAACCCGGACAACAGTCCGGTAAGCGCGGAGCTCAAAGAGGTGTTTTATCTCGATTAAATCCCTGACGGCCCCGCTGCGTTTAGCGGGGCCACCGCTTGAGGTTGAAGAGCGTTACATCGTTCCGGGAACAGGCGTGGCCCTGAAGGCGTTTACCGCCCTGTCCATCAGCACCTGATTGTCACTTCCGCTATCCAGGATCGTGTTTTGCGCAGAGCGCTTTTCTACCAGCACGGCGACCGCATCGAGGGCTTTTAATCTGTCCGTGGTGAGCAAGGCGCTGACCTGCGCCGCAAAGCAGGCATCCTCTTCCAAAGTTTGCGCCTGCGCCGCCGACGCCTCAGTCGTCGCCACGATATGGTTATTGGCAAGGTAGTTCCCCTTGCCGGCAACAAGACGGATGACGATCGGCTTTATTCCCTGCGGCTTGAGATACTGGACATCGACGGTTTCGGAAATATGATTGGCAATAATCGAGTTATTACTCCCGTCAATATACAGCAGACCATAGGTATCATCTCGCCCATTGTCATAAGCCTGCATCGGCGGCCAGGGCTCACGATCGCGCAAGAAGTGGTTTGCCGAGATCAGATTCTCCGCGCAGTTGTTCTCCATTATCAGCATGCCAGGATAAAACGAATGGAATCGGTTGCTGGTGACGCAGGAGCGTACAACGCCGGATAAGTGGACGCTGCTGGCGCCGCGCGGGAAAATATTGTTGGTAGAAATTAATAACCCGCCGAAGTTTTGCGCGTAAATGGAATAGCCTTTATAACCTGCGCCAATCAAGTTATCGGTTATTTTTGACGCCTGCCCGGCGCCGCGGAGTTCAATACAGTTACCACATTCGGCAATAAAGTTATTATGGATCGCCATCGCATCGCTGTTGTACGCGGTGAGGCCATGCTCGAGGTAGATGAACCCCATCCCGGTGATCCGAAAGGCGTCCTGCGCGCTGGCGATATAAATTCCGGTTTTACCGTTGGTGTAGGTATTTTCCGGATCGTTGTTTCCCAGCCCATCATCCACAAAGTGCAGACCATCAATACAGAAGTTTTCGAACGCCACCGAACTGATACGCGGCGCCCCGCTGCGCTTTACATAAAACGCGGCGCCGGCGTGCTCTTCATCGCCGTCCTGCGGACAAAGATCGACCAGGATACGGCTCCCGCCCGGCCACAGATCGTGCAGATTCGCCCATTCATCCGCTGGGGTATTAAAGCGAATGCTTGAGGAGACAAAACCATGCCCGGCGCCCATTATTTTTAAATAGCTTATATCAATCAAGACCTGCGTCGTCAGATGATAATCGCCGGGCGGGATAAAGATAGCGGCGCCCGGTTTTCCGCCGTCGTTGATATCGGTTTCGGTTTGCCGGGATTTAATATCGGCGATAATACTATTAATTACTTCACCAATATCCTGATAGGAATTACCCACCGGCCACCGCGTGACATCATAATAATTTTCAGGCACCATAAAAACCTCCTTTTATATTAAATAGAAATTAATAAGCAATATTTAAACGGTAGTTATTTCATTGTTGAATAAAACCGATACTCTGCGCTCCAGGTCATTAACCGTGGCCTTTTTCCAGCTCGCGCTTTGCCAGATCCGTTTTAATTCTTTCAAGGAAAGCGTTATTCAGCTTAAAATAGCGCACCAGATACGCGCTGATGAAATAACTCACCATCGGCAGCAGTGAAAACATCATGATAATACCTTGAATGGTCTGCGAATTTTGCTGCGGCTCATTCGCGACATAGCCGGTAAACGCCAGAATCCAGGCGACGATCGCGCCGGCGACCGCCAGACCCATTTTGAGCATAAACAGGTTTCCCGCGAAGGAGATGCCGGTCAGGCGTTTACCAAATTTCCAGTCGCCGTAATCGTCGACGTCGGACATCATCGCCCACAGAATAGGGCCAGACTGTATTAAATGCAGAACGTTAATAATGATGAACAGCGTCATCAGCGGGGTCAGGGATTGCGGATCAACAAACCACAGCGCAAATGAGAGAATGCCGAGAATAATATTAATAACGCGGAACAGCGCCAGCTTATCAAAGCGATCGGTTAGCGGTTTGGCAAGCACGCTGCCCAGCATATTACAGGCCACGCCCAGCGCCATAAAGAAGGTAATAAATCCAACCGACTCTTTCATGACGTAAGTAGCATAATAGATAGTGACGCCACCGCGGATAAATGCCGGGAAAACGTTCAGGAAGGTAATAGCGATCATCAGGAGCCACTGATCGTTTTTGATAATATCGCGCAGGTCTTTCTTCAACGACTCGTTTTGCTTCACCGACACCACCCGCTCTTTAATGCTGGAAAAGCAGAACAGGAACATCAGCGTTGCCGCGCCGCCCATAATGATCATGGTCAGTTGGAAACCGGAGGCGCGATCGCCGTTACCCAGCCAGTCCGTTAACGGCAGAATAGAGGAGGAAATAATTAATGTCGCCAGGCCATTAAGGAAAAAACGCCAGGACAGACAGCCCATACGCTCTTTCTGATTGAGGGTAATCACGCCGCCGACCGAGCAATAGGGAATATTAATCGCGGTGTAAATCAGCGACATGACAAGATAGGTGACCCAGGCATAGATAATCTTGCCGTTCATGCTGAGATCGGGGGTAGTAAACATCAGTACCGCGCCCAGGCCAAACGGAAGCGCCATCCATAATAACCATGGACGGAATTTACCCCAGCGCGAGATGGTGCGGTCGCAGATTGCCCCCATTAGCGGATCGCTAAAAGCGTCAAAGATACGGATAACCAGGAATAATGTGCCAACCACCCCGGCATTCAGGCCATAAACATCGGTATAAAACCACGTCAGATATAGCGCCAGGACGCTCCATATCATTCCCGACCCGGCGTCACCCATGCCGTAGCCTATCTTCTCCCTGAGCCCGAGCTTTTCATAAGCGCCTGGCTTTTCCATTGCGGTAGCAGACATAAATACACCTATTTTTGGTTAAAAGGAGCCCATGGCGCAAACGTTGCGCCATTACTAAATACCTATCCTTTACAGGGAGGTAATATTAATCTTTACGCTGCTCTCGCGGATAATTAACCGGGAGACGATTTCATGCATTTCAATACTGTCTGGCTGCTGTTGATGCTTCACCATCTGGAACGCGAGGTGGGCAATCTCATTGACCGGCTGCGCCACGCTGGTGATTTTTTTTGTTTGCGCCAGCAGGGTATTATCAAAACTGGCAATAGCAATATCTTCTGGAACGGAGATACCTTTTTCTTTAAGTCCATCGATAATATAGTTAGCGGCAATATCGTTATACACCAACAGGCATGAACAGGTACGCTCAGGCTCGCTGAGCTTCTCGATAATGACATCAAGAATTTGAATATGCCCGGAAACTCTCTCGCCTTCACCTTTGGCTATCCAGAACAAATTATCTTTGGCGAGCGTTAAGCCGTGGCTCGCTATTTTTTTGCTATACGATGATACCTTGCGATTATCAACACCTTCCTGGGCAACAAAGCCAAATGAAAGATGACCCGTGTGGATAAAATGTTCCGCAATACTTTCCGCCCCGCGATCCTGATTAATCGAAACGGAATTAAAGAACCGAGACACCTGGGTAACAACGGCGACCGGGATTCGGGTAATGGCTAACCATTCGGAAAGGTCGGCCTCCGCTTCCGTCGGTACCCATAACAAACTGTCAATGCCCATCCCCACCAGCGTATGAATAATATGTTTATCCTGCTGCGGCTGATTCTGATGCGTTTTAACGATCACCGATTTTCCAATATACCGGGCCTCTTCCTCCACTGTCGCTAATAGTTCACAGAAGTGAGGATTTACCAGGTTAGGCAACACCACGCCAATTAGCCCTGAACATTTACCGCTAAGCTGAAACGAACTCTTACTGGGGACGTAGCAGAGATAATCCATCGCATCGCGTACCGCCTGCCGGGTTTCCGGCACCACGCTGGGATGATTGTTAAGGACTCGTGATACGGTCGCCGTCGAGACCCCCGCTCTTTTCGCTACGTCTTTGATCGATGCCATGATGATTGAGTACGCCCCCTAACACTGGTGCTCACTATAAATTGTGATCGCGATCGAAAATGTAAGCCAGTTCACATGTTGCTTTGTTACATGGAATCACGTTTAGCCTTCGCATTTTTATTATTCTTTCCATGGCTTAAAGACGGGCCTATACAAAAGCATAAATCAGCGAAAAAGGATAATATATTATGTCAAAAAAATATTGCTGGCGATCGTGTGGGGTTTCACTAAAAGATACATAACGCATGAAGGTCCCTCATCCTTTTTTCGTGTAAACAACAGAATGTCAGATTGCTCCTTCACTCAGGATGAAGCATGAGAAATACTGGCTTAATTATTTATAGCGGCCATCATTCATTTAAATAATGTTCAATTAAAGAGAATACACTCTGCGTATAACTACAATTATTAGAAGAAATACTTAAAACGCACCCGCGCGCCGTAGCGATTGTCATCATCACCCTGGCTCAGCTTCTCGTTGCTGGCATCCATATAAGCGGTGTTCAGATTCATCACGACCCCGTTATCCGGGTCGCTCTTCAGGCCGTTCCAGGTCATAGTCAGGCCATCGCCGGCGCGGTCGTATAGATTTAGCCATGACCGTCGCTATATAGGTCGTTGGCGGTATTGCCGGAGTGCTCGACGAAGGTATCCTGATTCAGTGGGAACATATCTTACGCCTCAAAACACCCTACTTTCACCTGCCAGTCGTTCTCCTGACTAAAGAAGAAAACCGCGTTGTCGAGGTTCATCGAACCGGTTATGTCCGCTAGCGGCTGGACAGAGAACCCGGCTAAATAGCTGTTGTCCGTTTTATGGATACCGTCAAAACCGAGCAGAATACGGCCGTTTAAATCCCACTTATCGTAGGTGGGATCGCTGCCGACGTCGGCATTGGTCATGGCCAGCAGGCCACGTTTGCTTTCCGCATCCATATTGAATTCCGCGTCACCGTAGATTTTCAGATCGCCATAGCCGGATAATTTCAGCTCAGGGACTGAAATATTCTTTTTACTCTCAGCAACCGGAGCCACGCTTTTAACCAGCGATGCTGGTTTGCGCCGTCTGCATAGCGGCATTCTGCTTCGCCTGTAAATCCCGCACCTGACCTTCGGCCAACGCCGCCCGGCGTTCAGCGGCGGCAAGCCGCGCTTCAAGCAGCCCCATACATTGTTCCAGCATCAGGTGATTATTTTTCGCTACCGCTGAACCAGTTATTAAACATAAACCTATGGCTATCGATAATGCTGTTTTATTCATTTTTATTATTCGGAGGTAAAAGAGGGCCAGGTGAGTCATAAACTCACCCGTATATTTTTTATATCACGCACATTTTCTGTTTTATTTTGGATATTCATCCCGCGAACAGCTGATATTTATTTTTATCCTCATCGGTAATTTCTCTTAATACCCGACAGGGGACCCCAACGGCCACCACGTTCGCCGGTATGGAACGGTTCACCACGCTGCCGGCTCCAATGACCGAGTTTTTACCAATTGTGACGCCAGGGTTGATAATTACCCCGGTACCAAGCCATACGCCATCCTCGATGATAACCGGCTGAGAGAACTGCTGCTGGGTGTGGCGCAGATCCGGATGAACCGGATGGCCCGCGGTGGAAATGGTCACATTGGGCGCAAACATCACGTTATTGCCGATGATAATGTCGGCATCATCAACCAGCGTCAGGTTAAAGTTCGCGTAAAAATTATCGCCAATGGTGGTGTGGGTGCCGTAGGCTACGTGAATCGGCGGTTCTATCCAGCACTGCTCGCCCACGGCGGCGAACATCCGCTGAATAATGTCGTTTCTTAATTCCTGATTAAAGGGGTGCGAGTGGTTGTATTCATAAGCTCGCGCCTTGCCCATCAGCCGCTGTTCCGGTAAACCATATCCTGAATCAAGATAGAGTTCGCCGCTGTTCATTCTTGCTTTCATATCCATAGTGCAAATTTTCCTCATCTCGCCAGCACATCCCAGTGCATTATCGACCTGTTTTCTAAACCGTCATCGCGTTATCGCGCATCTTTTCCGACGCGGCTTTGCCCGATAAGGTAAAGGCGGATATCAAGGTGACGGTCAGGGCAATGCCGCCAAGGATCATATAAGTATCCTGGAAGCCGATACGGTCATACATATTTCCGGCAAAAGCGGAGAGAAAAATCGCCGCCACCTGTTTGGAAAACTGGAAGCCGACCAGGTAAATCGTCGCCGACAGGCGAACGTCAAACACGCCGGTAATATATTTAAACGCGCCTACCAGCAAGAACGGGACCTCCAGCGCATGGAGCATTTTCAGCGCCACCACTTCAGCGGCCGTCGTGGCGAACGATGAACCGATCATCCTCGCCGCCATCACCATCCCGGCAATCAGCAGCGTATTCTTCGCCCCGATGCGGTTAATAATCCACGGCGAACTGAACATAATAATCGCGTTGCATATTTCCCCGGCAGTGGTCGCAAAACCAAAGGCGCGGGTGCCCGATTCCGGCGTGGCGAAGAAAGATTTGAAGAAGGTGGCAAACTGCTGGTCAAAGACGTCATATACGCAGGCGACGCCGATAACGTAGAGAATGAACATCCACATTTTGCGCTGACGAAACATGCGCACGGCGGTTTTTAAATCGACCGACGAACGGTTAGCGCCCAGCGAATCCATCACCTGCGCGGTCTGGCTGGCCTGCGGTTTCGCGATAGCCACCAGTACGACCAGCACTAGCGCGGCGGCCGACCCCATCCAGAACACCCACTCGGGATTAACGCTGAACAGCATCCCCGCCGTGGTGGCGCACAGCGCCCAGCCGAGGCAGCCAAAAGTCCGTGCCTTGCCGTATTCAAACCCGCTGTTGCGGCTCACGCGCTCAATATAGGCTTCCATCGCCCCGGCGCCGGCGGAGAAAACAAAACCGATATAGGCCCCGCCGCTCAGCGCCCCGAGCCAGATATTGCTTTTCAGCAGCGGCGCAAAGACATAGAGGAAAAAGGGGGCGATCAGCACCAGCAGCACCGTCACAATCCACATAAGATGCTTTTTCAGCCCCAGCTTATCGGAGATCACGCCCAGTATCGGCTGAAAGCAGATAGCGAACAGCGACAGGCTGGAGAAAACAATACCGGTCTCGGTTTTATTCAGGCCGATGACGTCCGATAGCCAGATTGGCAAAAACGGAAAGCAGGTGGCCATAATGAAAAAGTAGAGAAAGAAGAACAGCCCGAAAATCCAGAAATTGGGGTTGTTTTTATGGGTACAGGCGGTCGGGTTCATTGTGTACTCCTCAAAAAGGGCCGACGCGCGGCCCGTTACCATCACACGCGTTGCAGGCCAATCAAAATGGCGCTTTCCGGGTCGAGGATTGGCAGCGCCAGCCCCGCCAGTTGTAACCACTCGCCGCTGACGGTCTGCGGCGTCGTCATCCATTCCGGCAGCTTACGCATCGTATGGCCGCCCTCTCCCGTAATCTGGATATCAGGATGGTCGAGCAGCGTCACCCGGTAGCGGGCTCCCGCTTCCAGTCCCGCCACGCGCAGCGGCGCCATCAGGGTGTAGTCCGGCATCGCCAGTTGACTGACGAGGAAGATTGCCCGGCTCCGATCTTCACTCACCACACCGTGCGCGAGGGTTGTGGCGTCCGGCATATCGATACGCCACTGCAGGCCATGATGAATGACATCGCGCCACTGCTTATGCAGCGCCGCGTATTTACGGTAGCCCGCGCGCTCCTGCTCATCGGCGGTCACCGGATCCAGCTCAAGCCCCATATGGCCAAACAGCGCCGTCAGGCCGCGAAACGCAATGCTGTGCTGGCGGAAGGTGGCGTGGCAGTGGCGGTTGCCGATGTGCGCGCCCATCACTTCCGGCGGGAAGAAGTAGCTCATACCGCGCTGGATGGTGTTGCGCTCGAGGGCATCATTATTGTCGGAAGCCCAGAAGCGATGGCTGCGCTTCAGCACTTCATAATCGATACGCCCTCCGCCGGAGGAGCAGGATTCAAATTCAATATGCGGGAAGCGGGCCACCAGCGTATCCAGCAGGCGATAGAACTGGCGAGTTTGCGCATCGGCGGCGGCTTTACCATTATGGGCAGGCTGCACCAGTTCACGGTTCATATCCCACTTCACATAGTCCACGGCGTGCTCGCCCAGCAGCCAGCTCATTCGTTCCAGCAGATAATCAAAGGCTTCCGGGATATTCAGGTTCAGGACAAACTGATGACGTCCGGGGATCGGCGTATAGCCCGGCAGCGCCAGCAACCAGTCAGGATGTGCGCGGTATAAATCGGAGTTCGGGTTGATCATCTCTGGCTCAACCCAGATGCCGAACTCCATCCCCAGCGACTTCACATGGTCGATAACCGGGGTCAAACCGTCAGGATATTTTTCCTCATCAAGATACCAGTCGCCGAGCGCCGCCCAGTCGTCATTGCGCCCTTTAAACCAGCCATCATCAATAATAAAGCGCTCCACGCCCAGCCCCGCCGCCTCATCCGCCATGCGCATGATGTACTGCGGGTCGTGGTCGAAATAGATCCCTTCCCAGGTGTTGAGATGCACCGGACGCGGTTTGTTGTCCGGGAAGCGAATAATCTGTTCGCGCAAATAGCGGTGGAACTGCTGGCTCATGCCGTTCAGCCCTTGTGCTGAATAGCTGGCGTAGAGGTTCGGCGTCCACAGCGTTTCCCCTTCCGCCAGCGCCATTTCGCCCGCCAGATAGAGCGCTTCCGCCTGCAGGTAGCGCCGTCCGTCGGTTTTCACTTCCGCCCGCAGGCGGTGGTTACCGCTCCAGCCCAGATGCACGCCCCACACTTCGCCCTGCATCTCGCTAAAGGCGCGGCTGCCGGTAATCAGCGCCGGGAAATGTTCGTGAGAGGTGCGTCCGCGGCGGTTTTCCAGCACGAAGCTGTCGTGTTCAAGGATCAAACGATGAGGCTGGAATTCGCGGATCCAGCGGCCATGAAAAGCCATCACTTCGCGGGCGCGTTCGGCGACCGGCAGCGTGACTGCCAGACGTTCCACCTGCCACGGCTGCGGGCGCAGGTTGGTTAAGCCATGGCGCACGCTCAGCACGCCGCTGCTATCAAGCTGGATTTCACTGCATAACCGCAGGCCAGCCTGCGCGTCTTCGCTGAAAAGAGTAACCTTCCGCCCGTCCTGCACCACCTCGGTGGTGGTGAAAATAGGCGAGGCATCAAGCCCCTGGCGGTGACCCTCAATGCCCGGCGCGCCAAATAGACCGTGCCCCAATTCAGCCATCAAGGTCACCGGTGAATCCACGTCGAGGCGGCCGTTGGCCACCGGACGGGCGATACTGGCGGCATCCTGAGGCGAAAAGTGGCTTAAATGCGGTCCCCAGTAGATAATTTCGGCGAACGGATGGGTTTTGATCACCACGTCGGCCGCTGCGCTTTGCAGGCGTAAAATCGAATCAGACATTAGACATCTCCACAACAAGGAATGTCTTACTGTTGATCCGAAACGTTTCGGGTGCCAACCAAAACGTTTCGGATCCGTGATCGAGTTCAGGAAATTAATCTGAGGTGCGGGAAATCAGGCGGTTTCGCCGGGGATGAATTCAGGCTGCCAAAGTACCTGGAGCGAGGCCAGATCGTCGCCGGCGATTAAGCGGCGGACCATGCTGGCTATCTGGCGGCCAACGCCCTGACGAGTGGACTGAACCACCGCGCCCACCGGGGTCTCGATGATGCTGTCCTGCGGTAGGCCATCGTAAACCACCAGTGAGACGCGATCGGAACCGGTAAGACGTCCAAGCTGCGACAGGGCCATCGCTGCGCCGTCGCCGTGAGTGTTGCAATCGGTGACAATCGCCGTTGGCGGTTCGGGCAAGCGCAGCAGTTCCATGGTTGCCTGAAACCCGCCGCGGCGGGTGGGCGGCACGCTGCGCAGCCAGGTTTCAGTAAGGCCCGCCTCGCGCAGCGCCTGTAGATAACCGTTGCGGCGCTGGGTAATAAACGCCTGATTGTTATTTTCGCTCAGCAGCGCGATGCGCCGGTGCCCCTGGCTAATCAGGTGGCGGGTGGCGCGATACGTTCCCGCCTGGTTATCGAAATCAAACCAGGCGTAGGGCTGCGGCAGGCGGCTGCGGCCCAGCGCCAGAAAAGGAAAGCCGGCGGAGAGGAGTTGAATCAGACGCGGGTCGTCATCCAGCGTATGCGCGACGATAAGCGCATCGACGCGACGGCTCTGCACCATACGCATATAGCCGTGCTTATCGGCCTGTTCATCATCGGCAATCAGCAATAAATCAATCTCGTAGCGCGCCAGTTCGTGGCTGATTTCGCCCACCATTTCAAGAAAGACGTTGTTATTCAGCGGCGCGGGGCGCACGGGGAAAACGAGGCCGACGGCGTCGATTTTGCCCATCTTCAGGCGACGCGCGAAAGTGTTGGGTCGATATCCGCGGCGCTGGGCTTCCGCTTCCACGCGGGCGCGCGTCTCCTGCGACACGTCGTCATAGCCGTTTAACGCGCGGCTGACGGTTGTTACCGAGATCCCAAGTTCTTTAGCAATGGCTTTCAGCGACATATGTATGCCTGTCTTCGCGGAAGAATGCGGTTAGTGTCCCGCAATACGGGCATGGCGTCCAGCAACAGCGACAAAGCGTCGTTCGGCGCTTTGTTCTGAGTAAAAAACTACTGCGTCAGCGGCTTACGCACAAAGAAGCCATAGAGACAGGCGCCAAGAAACAGCAGGCAGCCGCCGAGAATAAAGACATTGGTGAACTGACCGGTAGCATCAAGGATAATCCCGGTGATCACCGGCGCCAGCGCTGCTCCCAGAAAACCGCCAAAGTTCTGGATAGCACCGAGAGAAGCGACCTGCTCTTCCCCCCGGCCCCAAACTGCTACCCAGCGCCATTAGCGACTCACCGCCTCGCGGGAAGCGTTCAACCTTAGCCACAATGTCAACGTTGCACGAGCCAAATACACCTACCTTTCCCTGCATAACTTTTCCTTTTTGTCGCTCATCGCCTGGTGATTTACGGTGATTAAGAGGTTGCAGCAGCACCTCGAAACTATCGCCGGTTTCAGAAATAAGTTCCGCCTGCAAAATACGGCGCGAAATAATTGCTCCGCCATAACAGCGCTGCACCAAACCCATCGCTGCAAGAGTATTTAAATCACTGCGAATCGTTTCTTTTGCAACATTAAAATAAGCAGAAAAATAATTAACACAACCACGATCATGTTCATCTAAATATCGTAAAATAGACATCCTACGTTCTTCAAGAAACATAATTAACCCCAATATCACCGTTGCAGTATACAAACCACTTAAGGGTGGAAGAGTGACATCAATCCCATGTTTCCAGACGAAACAGAAGCAAACAAAAATGAAGAAAAAGAATAAACGGAAAAGCGATATTCCCGGCTCTACAAGGAGTAAAATAATATATGAGTCATTAATATATATAACGGTATAACATTCTGCGTATTACGAATAAATGCGCAGAATGTTATTAAATTTAGTTTTGCTCGGCAATCAGCAGCGCCTGGGTGTCCGGCTCCAGCGCCTGGAAAACGTGCTGCCTATCGGCGGGATAGCAGATGTAATCGCCTTCCCCCAGTTCTTCCGGCGCTTCCGTCAGGCCGACCCGCGCGCGCCCCTGGGTGACAATAATATGCTCCACCGAACCCGGCGGATGGGGATGGGAAATGCGGTCTGCGCCCGGCTGGGTCAGCAGAAGATAGATATCGCGCCGAGCGCCCGGCGGGCAGGCGGCCAGCAAAATCGCCTGATAGTTTGCCTGCTCGGCGACCACCTTCGTCCCCTCACCGCGGCGGATCACCTGCGTGGTGTTGGCCTGCGGCTCCAGCAGCCGGGCAAAGGGAATATCAAGGGCCACGCACAGCGCCCAGAGGGTTTCCAGGCTCGGGTTGCCGTTGCCGGACTCCAACTGCGATAACGTTGATTTGGCAATTCCCGCCCGCCGCGCAACTTCAGCAAGGGAAAGGCCAGTGCGCGCGCGTTCACGTACCAGGCTTTTGGCAATCAGGCTAATTGGCTGAGTCATCCAGCCCTCCGTGTTTTTTATAACGAACGTTTCGTTCGTCTTGAAATGCGATTCGGTTGCGTTCATTATAATGGAAAATCGTTCGATATGGCTAAAGAGTATGAAACAGCACTTCGCCAGTCTTAAAGGCGACACCCTCAGAGCAATTGTTTTAGTCTGCCTCGCGGTAGGTATCGTCGGGATGTCCTACGGCTCGCTGGCCGTCGCCTATGGTTTCCCGATTTGGGTCCCCTTTGTGCTTTCGGTTTGCGTCCTGGCGGGGGCTTCAGAGTTTATGTTTATCGGCATTGTCGCCAGCGGCGGCAACCCGCTGGCTGCGGCGGCGGCCGGGCTGCTGGTCAACGCACGGCATATTCCCTTCGGCGTGACGGTTCGCGACCTGGTCGGCCAGCGCGCCGCCAGCTTCCTCGGCTGCCATATTATGAACGATGAAAGCGTAGTGTTTGGTCTGTCGCAGAAAACCCCCGAGCAGCGGCGGGCCGCCTACTGGCTGTGCGGTCTGGGCGTGGCGCTGATCTGGCCGTTGGGGGCGCTCCTGGGCGCGGGGGTAGGCAAACTGCTCCCGGCCCCGGAAACCATTGGCCTCGATGCGGTATTCCCGGCGATTCTGCTGGCGCTGGTTGTGCCAGCCTTTAAAAACCGCACCACGCTGATCCGCGCCTGCAGCGGAGCGGCCCTGTCGCTGGCCGCCGTGCCTTTCGCACCGGTTGGCCTGCCGGTTTTGCTGTCGCTGTTTGGCCTGCTGACGAGGAAAAAATAATGGGCAATATGACGCTATTTATCGCCGGTATTGCGATTCTATCGCTGGGCACCTACTTAATGCGTTTAGGCGGAGCGAAGCTCGGCAGCCGGCTGGCGTTTTCCGAGCGCTCCCAGGCCCTGCTCTCCGATGCGGCAACGGTGCTGCTCTTTTCCGTAGCGCTGGCGACCACCTTTTACGAGGGCGAACATTTTGCCGGGATGGCGCGGGTACTGGGCGTTGGCCTGGCCGTGTTCCTCGCCTGGCGCAAGATGCCGCTGATCGTGGTGATTATCGCCGCCGCCGTGGCGACGGCGCTGCTGCGGATGGCGGGTATCGCCTGACCCGGCCTACGAAACCCGAAATATCAAATAACTACGCAATTCCTGTAGGCCGCGAAAACGAAGCGCCGCCGGGCAGCTGCAGTTAAGGACCTACTGCATTTGTACTTCGAGCCAACGGATAACAGGCGCCATATCCAGCGGTTTTTGCTGATCGACGGTAAACACCGGCCCCAGCCGCATGGGTTCCGCCCGCTGCGCCAGCTGGGCCAGCTCAGGCAGATACTCTTCGCCCGGGTGCCCCGGCCTGCGATCCTGCAACCGGCTGGCATAACGCGACACCGCAAGCTCGGGCGAGATGCGGTTCCAGATCTCCAGAACCTTTTCAACGCCTGCTAGCTGCAGCTGCCGCTGCAACGTTTCGCGCGGCTGAAAACCAAACCAGGCGTCAATTAACCAGATACAGCCTGCCGGAGCGTGGCCGACGATCGACCAGATGACTTCATAAGCGGCGCAGCCCAGCTGCCGGTTGAAAGATCTGTCGATTTCGCTAAAGCACGCCATAAACGGCTCTTTAATACCGTCGATAGTCAGCTGCGGCAGATTGAAGGTTGCCGATAGCTGCCTGGTGACGGTGCTTTTGCCCGAGGCGGGAATGCCGTTAATTAAAATCACCGTTTTGCAGCCGGGTGTGAGATGTCTGTTCATAACAACGCGACGACCTCCTCTCTGCTGCTGGCGGCGCGCAGCTTCGCCATGGTCTCGTTATTATCGAGCAGGGCGATAATCGCCCGAATGCCCTCCTCAATATGGGCATTGCTGTCCCGCGCGCCGAACATAATGACAATATCCGCCTTCTCGCTATTGGCAAAATGAATCGGCTTATCTAACACGACCAGGCTAAAACAGTTGCGCCTGACGCCGCATTCCGGCCTGGCGTGGGGGATGGCGACGCCTTCATCGAAAACGTAATAGGCGCCGTGGTTCAGGGTATTATCGATTACCGCCTGACCGTAATCCGCCGAGATATACCCTTTCGCGACCAGCGGGCTGGCCGCCAGATGGATCACTTTCTGCCAGTCGGACTCGGTGACGCCGACCTGAATCGCATCGGCCTCAATAAGCAGTTCTTTTATCGTCATTATCACTTCCTATATATTACGGCGAATAATGTTACGTAACTCATCAATGCGTATAAAAAGCGCATCGATTTCCTCGCGATGCGTATGACTTTTGGCATAGACCGACAACGCCCGGTTATACATCAGCATTAAGGCTTTCTGTATTTCGCCATTAGCCGGGTTGCCCTGTAGTTCCGCTTCCAGTCTGGCTATTTCCCCCGCCAGCTGACGGGACTGTTCGTCATAATCCTGCGGGGGTTGATTCTCTTTTTTCCACAACGTTTTCAAAGATTCAAACATAGCGAGCTCCTCCCTGACGGACAGCAGGGCAACAAAATAAGGTTTAAAATAAGCTTTTATTTAAACAGAGCGATTTTTTCCATTAATACATTGGTGACCGCGTTATTCGCCGGAATTAAAAATTTGCGTACGCTGTCGTTCACTTTGCCTTTTTCAAAGGTGGTTTTACAGCGATCGACCCACTGGACGTTCATTTCAGTGCCGACATTCACTTTGTTAATGCCTTCAGTGACGGCCTGGCGCATATCTTCATCGCTGACGCCGGTACCGCCGTGCAGCACTAACGGCACGCCGGTCGCGGCGCTAATCTCTTTTAGCCGCTGATGCTGGATTTGCGCCTTGCCGGTATACAGGCCGTGCACCGTGCCCACGGAGACCGCCAGCATATCCACCCGGGTCTCCTCCACAAAGCGTTTGGCGTCCTCCACCGTGGTGAAGCAGATATCCTCCGCGGCCACGGCTTTGCCGTCTTCCGATCCGCCGATCGCCCCCAGCTCGCCTTCTACCGTGATATTCCGCGGGCGCGCCATCTCCACCACGATGCGGGTGTTGCCGATATTCTCCTCCAGATCCAGATGGGAGCCGTCGTACATCACTGATGTAAATCCGGCATCCATGGCCGTTTCAATGGCGCTAATATCAGAGCAGTGATCCAGGTGCAGGCAGGTCGGCACGTCTTCACTTTCCGCTAATGAACGAACCGCATCCACCAGTAAACGATAGCCGAGATATTCCGCAGTCCCGGTAGAGATTTGAATCATTAATGGGCTATCGCTTTGTTGCGCCGCTTTAAAAAAGGCGGGCAGCATTTCAATACAGTGCAAATTAAATGAGCCAATGGCTTTAAAATCTCTTTCCTGCGCAATTTTCAGAATAGCGTTGAAGTTATACAGACTCATGAACATTTTCCCCTTTCGGCTTAGCTGATTTACCGTTAACGAACCATGCCAGTGCGGCAACAAAAACAATGAACAGGGCGACAAATAGCCAGTTATTCTGGAAGGCGTGGCCTAATACCAGACCGGAACTAATGACGTCCGAATCGCTGAAGGTGACGCCGGTAAAACCGTAGCTTTCCAGCATCGGTACCAAAATGGCGGGCAGGAAGGTGATAAACAGGCCGTGGATCACGCCGCCAATCATCGCCCCGCGGCGGCCGCCCAGCGCGTTGCCGAAGACGCCCGCCGTCCCCCCGGCAAAGAAGTTGGTTAACAGGCCGGGCAGGATCATCGCCAGGCCAAACATGGGAAACACCAGCATGCCGATGATGGAACCGACGGTGGTCGCCAGGAAGCCGACGATCACCGCGTTAGGCGCATAGGGGAACAGCACTGGGCAATCCAGCGCAGGCTTAGCGTCCGGGACAATGCGCATCGCAATCCCGCGAAATGCCGGCACCAGCTCGTTGAGCAACAGACGCACGCCGCTGTAGAGAACGAATACCCCCGCCACAAACTGAATGGACTGCATAAAGGCGTACATCAGGTAGTTAATGCCGTTGGAGAACTGCGCGATATATTCCGGACCCGCCGCAACCGCGGGAATGAGGTACATCGGCACCATCACTACCGCCATCGCGAGATAGGTATCCTGAAGAAACTTAAAGTTATCTGGTAATTCAAGATCTTCCGTTGAGCGGGATCCTTTACCCACCACTTTAGCAACCGCCGCCTGCACCAGATAGCCGATAGTGCAGAAGTGCCCCAGCGCCACGTCATCGGAACCGGTGATGCGCCTGACCACCGGTTGCGCCAGGGCAGGCATCAGTACCGCCATCACGCCGCCGAAAATACCGCCGGTTAAAATCAGCGGAAGCCCGGTCAGCCCGGCTTTATAGCCAATCACCGCGCCGATAGTCGCCATCCACAGCAGCGCCTGGCCGGTCAGAAAAATATATTTAAGCGGCGTCAGGCGGGCGATAATGATATTGACGGCAAAAATCACCATCAGGGTCAACGCAACTTCGGAACCTAATTCACGGTTGGCTAATCCGGCAATAGCGGCGA
Organism: Klebsiella sp. BDA134-6; assembly: GCF_015601345.1. Lineage (NCBI taxonomy): Bacteria > Pseudomonadati > Pseudomonadota > Gammaproteobacteria > Enterobacterales > Enterobacteriaceae > Klebsiella > Klebsiella sp. BDA134-6. The sequence continues at coordinate 63,882 of NZ_CP064784.1, read as the reverse complement.
CATCGGTAATGTAGCCTTTCATGCCAAATCCCTGCGTGAAAATATCGTTAAGGAACGTTAGCGTGGCGACAATAATGTTGATCCCGGCCATCATAATTAAGAAACCGAGCAGCGTTTTAAACGTTCCTTCCGCCGTTTTACCCGCTGATTTTTTTTGCAAAATTAGGCCCAACATCGCAATAAATGCAATTAATATCGATGCCTGGCCGAGTAAATCTTTGACAATAAACTCTACAAAGCTATTCATAGTCCGCTACCTTCAGATTACGTTCTTTTAAGAATGCGACGATCTTTGCCTCAATTTCGTCTTTATCCGTCAGCTTATGCAGTACCACTACGCGTTTAATTTCCTCCTCACTGGCATCCGCCGTTAATATATCGGCAAAGGTTTTTTGCGTCAGAATCATATCTGATTTAAACGCCCCGGCTTCAGAAATAGTGGTATGTTCAATCTGTGCTGGAATCTCCAGCTTCTTTAAAACCGCCTTCGCCGTCATTTCAATGGCAAAGCTTGAACCGAGGCCGCAGCCACATACGCATAGAATTTTCAGCATGTAGGGTCTCCTCAAATTATATTGAGTTGTTTGGCAAGTTTATAATGATGTCCTTCAGTATCGACCAGACGTTTTTTCATACTAATTAAATCAATCGGAATAGGTTTGTTACTTGAATTAATTATAATGGCTTTATTTTTCATCCCTGACTGAATGCAACGAACCACTTCACTGGCCATAATCGTGCCCTGGTAAATCTCTTCGCAGGTCGGATCGCCATTGCGCAAACCGTAGCCAACGATAGTTTTACGAATACGCACGCCAATTTGCGGTTCGAGCTGCTTAATCATGGTATCAATGGCTCCCTGAAATCCGGGAGAGTATTCCCTGGTGTAGCCTTCAGAGCACAGGATCACCACGCTGTTCTGCTGTGTCAGCTTATGCTTCACCCGCTCGGCCAGCGTTTCCAACGGCAGCTGCGATTCCGGGATCAGGGCGACATCGGCGTTACTTTTTATCGCGGATTGCAACGTTAGCTCTCCACAATACCCGCCCAGAATTTCAACCATAAAGACGCGGCCCGGTAATGCTCTTCCGGTATTTCTTAAGCGGGAAACCTCTTTAATAATCTGCTCGCAGGCGGTGGAGAAACCAATCGTATAATCACTGCCGTATACATCATTATCGATAGTCATCCCGACGCCAAAGCAATTAATATCAAATTCACTCAGCGTATTGAGAAACTGCAGGCTACCGTCGCCGCCAGCCATAATCAGCACATCAATGCGCAGTGATTTAATTTTTTTGGCTATTGTTTCATATTCACTACGCAGCAATCGACGGCTGGTGCGCCCGGAGGTAATGATCGGAATTGCGGCAATGGAGAAATCGACCAGATCCCGCCAGGCCACCTCCTGATGGTTTTTATCCAACAGCCCAGGAATTCCACCATTAAAAATAGTGATATCGGCATTCGCCAGTCTGGCGATCTGGAATATAAAATTATTAATTCCTGAAACATCGCCGCCGCTAATAACAATGCCAATTTTCATTGCCCATCTCCGCTGTTTTGCTTGCCCACATTTTTCCCTGAGTTCAAGGGCATTATTTGCAAGGGAGATCACAATATGCTGATAAATCTCTGCCAGCCTAATATTGACAGTGGTTTTATTTGCCTGACTTTTGTGATCAAAATCTCTTTTATAAAATGAGATCGCCTTAACAGTTCTCTTTTTATTTTCTTTTAGATCATCAGGTTACTTGAGGAGATAATTTCGCCGGCGGGCTGCCCCTTTTCACCTTTAAGCCCAGCGATAATGAAAAGGCGGAAATGTGATAAATAGCGCATTTTTTTGCGTCAGGAAGGTTCACGGCGCGTTTATCGCCCCGCTCAGGCAGTCCGGTTCTTCGGCCGCTTGCGCGCGGGGCGCCAGCTTCTACACCCCATCAAATCGGTGGCGATCTTCATCACAATCTAATCAAAACGTAGTTTCATTTTTATCTAATAGCGTAGAAAGTACTCAGTGTCTAATAAAAATAGTAGTGTCTAGTGTCTAAATAGAATCGACGCTATTTTCTACTCTACCCGGGACATTGAAAAATGGCGCTGTCGGCAAAAGAAAAGTTATTCCAGAAAATAGTTACTCATTATGCGCAGAAACCCGCGGGGTTCACGGCTCAGGACTGTGCGGACTTTATGCAGGTTAACCGCAGCGTTATCAGCCATTACCTTAACAGGCTGTGCGATGACGGCCATCTGAGTAAAGAAAATACCCGGCCGGTGCGCTTCTTTGTACAGACCAACGGTAAGGAAAGCGTTCAGGCATCACTCATAGTGTCGAAAAAGCACGACGCCTTTCAGCCGTTGATTGGCGCGCACGGCAGCCTGGCCGAAGCCGTCGCGCTGTGCCGCTCGGCGGTAGATTATCCCGGTGACGGTTTGCCTATCCTGCTCTCCGGGGAGAGCGGCGTCGGCAAAAGCCATCTGGCGACGCTGATTTATCAGTATGCCCTCGATCGCGGCGTTATCGCAGCAGACAAACCCTTCGTTGAGCTTAACTGCGCCGACTATGCCAATAACCCGGAGCTGCTTTCGGCGACCCTTTTCGGCTATATCCGGGGCGCTTTCACCGGAGCCGACCGCGAAAAACGCGGCGCTTTTGATGATGCCGATGGTGGGTTTCTATTTCTCGACGAAGTTCATCGCCTCTCGGCAGAGAACCAGGAAAAGTTATTTCTGTTTATGGACAAGGGGTATTTCTACCGCCTTGGCGATAACCGTACGCGCCATCCGGCGTCGCTGCGCTTTATCTTCGCCACTACGGAAAATATCGATACCGTCCTGCTCAACACCTTCCGTCGCCGTATTCCGGTGCGCGTTACGCTGCCAAACTATATTTCTCGCCCTCTTACCGAGCGCGTCGCGCAGGTCAGCCACTTTTTGCATCAAGAAGCGCGCAGCCTGCGTCGGGATATCCATCTCGATAATCAGCTGATGCATCAGCTGGTTACCTGCCCCGTGCGCGGCAATATCGGGGAGTTAAAAAACCAGATCAAAGTGATGTGCGCCAGCGCCTGGAGCGATAATCGCGAAGCCGAGGTTATTACGCTACGCGGCCCAGCGTCCGGCGGCGAAATAATCCGTATTGCCGCTAATGCGGATAATGGCGCGCTGAGCGCCAGCCAGCTTCTGCCAAAGGCGATGCGCGATGAGGTGATTTTTCGCGACTTTTGCCACAGCGGTAATGTTCTGCTGCTGAATCGCAAAATGGAACAGCTGCTGACCACCGTCAGCGGCGCGATTGCCGCCGAGGCACTGTACCGCGGCTATATCTGGCAGAACACCGTTCACGCTCTCGACGAACTGGAGAGTTTGACCGGTATCTCCTGTAGCCAGGAGATCCGCAAGGCTGTCTGGCTCTGCGTTAGCTATGCGCTACATGACGCTGAGGAGACGGTCAACGCAGGCGAACTGCAAACCATTTCCGACTATGTTTCCGCGAAGGCGCGGCTGCTGGCCGAGGAGTGTCTCGCTTTGCTGAGCAAACATGTCACCCAGCAGCCGCTGCCCCTGCTGCTGCCGCTGCTAAGCTGCGCTTTTCATACTCTCGCCGGCGAAGACGATCCGATTCAGGGGATTATCGTTTCCCACGGCCGCGCCACCGCGTCGAGCATTGCCGGTATCGCCAACCAGCTGACCGGGGGTTACTACTTTAAAGCCTTCGACATGGCGAACGCGACGTCGACCAGGGAGATTATCGACCTGCTGATCGCCCATGTTTCCCGTCTTAGGCAGGGGGCGGGGCTGATTATTCTGGTGGATATGGGGTCGCTAAAAGAGATTTACGAAGAGATTAAGCTCCATCTTCATGGTGAGCTGTTGGTTATCAACAACGTCAGCACGGCCATGGCGCTGGATATTGCGGCCAAAATCCAGGACAAGCTGCCGATGGAGGCGATTATTGAGAGCGCAAAAGGGGCGTATGAGGTGGAAACGCGCTACTACGCGGGCGTGTTGCCGGGCAATAAAATCATTATCTCCTGCATCTCCGGCGAAGGGATCTCCCGCAAGCTGAAAGATATCGTCCAGCGTTTCCTGGCCCAGGAGGAGATCGATATCATTACGATGGAGTATGACGATTTGAAATGGAAAATAGCCCACGCCGATCCGGCGCTTAATGGTACACGGCTGATCATTACGACTACCGATCTGGAAGCCGGGTATATTCCGCTACTTAGCGTAGAGCAGCTGATAAAAGAAAAGACACAGGTGTTAAAACGCGATTATTTCAACGGGTTGCTAATGGAAGGCGGTCTGGAGCCCATGATTGATGAAGTGGTCAAGCTGTTTACCGTCGAAGGCGTCGCCAGCCGCCTCAACTTCCTCAATCCGGTGGTGATTATTGATGAAGTCGAAGCGGTCATTAAGCAGTATGAAGCCTTCTATAAAATCCATTTTGAAAGCTATCTGCGCATCAATCTGTTTATGCATATCGCCCTGATGATCGAGCGGGTAATGGTCAACAACGGCGTGCGCCACCGGGAAGAGGCGGAGCTTACGCTGGCGCAGCAGACGTTTGTCGCCGTCCACGACACCTTTTTCCAGGCCCTGAACCGCAAATACAATATCACCCTGCCGCTTACCGAAGTGCTGATGATTTATGAAATCATGGAGCCGTGGATCGGCTTTAACCCCGACCATTAACCCCCGTTGCCAGCGTCGGCTGGCAAACCTGTCGACACTGAATAAATTGCCCATTCAACACTGCAAAAAGCGTCCAAAAAACATTTTTTATCCTTTAAAAACATACAAATAAAAATCTGGCACGCTGATTGCTTTTTTCTTTTTCAGATACCTGAAAAGATGAAGGAATAAGCAATGCGAGAGATGTACATCGCAACCCATGGCCGCTACGCAGAAGGGATAGTGTCGGCATTAAATCTGCTGATTGGCGACGACCATGGCGTCACGCCCGTCTGCGCCTACTGCGGTGAAATTGAGTCAACGGCTGAACTGGCCATCCGCTTTGACGCTATCGCCCGGCAGGCGGCCGGTCGCGGCAATGAGCTGGTGCTCTTTACCGATATGCCCGGCGGGAGCGTCAACAATACCGCCGTACAGATGATGGTCAAATATCCCCACGCGCACGTCATCAGCGGCGCCAGCCTGATTATGTTGATGGAGTTTTGCATGTCGGGACACACCGATACCGCCCTGCGGCTCCAGGACGCATTTGCCGCCGCCAGCGGAGCAATGCAGTACATGAATCTGCTGCCGGAAATTATGGCGGCGCGCCAGGCGACACAGCATAAAACGCAGGACAATATTGATGATTTCTTTGCCGGGGAGGACACCCTGTGACTATCGCACTTGAAGCGCTTGATAGCCGCTACTTCTTACCGCAGCCGGGGCTGGATCGCGCCTGGCTTGACGGGGCCATCGGCGACGTTCTGACCCGGCTCGACGCCATTCTGCCGCGCTTTACGGCAACCTTTCCTGCGGCCAGCGCCAGCTATGGCCGCTACGAAAGCGTGGAAAGAGTCGACTGGACCGAGGGATTCTGGACCGGCATGCTGTGGCTCGCCTGGGAGGTTACCGGCGATGATAAATATCGGGCGGTGGCGGAAAGCCTGCTCGATAGCTTTGAAGAACGTCTCGATAAGCAGATTAAAGTGGATACCCACGACCTGGGCTTTCTCTATCTCCTCTCCTGCGTTAACGCCTGGAAGCTCACCGGCAACCTGCGCGCACGCGAACTCGCCCTGCGCGCGGCCGAGCTGCTCTATCGCCGCTTTAACGCCACGGCGGGCGTCATTCAGGCGTGGGGAGATTTAAATGACCCGGCGCGTCAGGGGCGAATGATCATCGACTGCAACCTCAATGTTCCGCTGCTTTTTTGGGCCGCCAACGAAACCGGTAACCAACGGTGGCGCGATGCGGCCTGCTGTCATCTGGCGCAGGCCGCACGCTATCTGGTGCGTGGAGACGCCTCTACTTTTCATACATTCTATATGGATGTTCATAATGGCAAGCCGCTACGCGGGGATACGCACCAGGGGTTCAGCGATAGCTCCTGCTGGTCGCGCGGTCAGGCATGGGGAATTTACGGTTTTGCGCTGGGATATGCCCACACCGGCGATGCCTGGCAGCCCGAGCTCTCTCGCCGCCTGACGCACTATTTTCTTAACCGCCTGCCGGAAGACTTTGTCTGCTATTGGGATCTGATTTTTACTGCCGAAAATAACCAGTATCGGGACACTTCCGCCGCGGCGATAGCCGTCTGCGGTCTGGCGGAACTGCTGAAGCTGTTACCGCTCACCGACCCGCTGCGCCCGGCCTACGGCAACGCCATCGAACTGATAATGCGCAATTTACGCGAGCGTTACTTTGCCCACGCGCAGGACGGCCTGCTGCGCGAAGGCGTGTATAACTTTGGCCGCAATATGGGCATTAACGAACCTAACCTCTGGGGCGATTACTTCTATTTCGAAGCCCTGGTTCGCCTTTCCCGCGTCTGGACACCCTACTTTTGCTAACTGGAGCTACACCATGATTTCTTTAGTACGTATTGACGATCGTTTAATCCACGGACAGGTTGCCGTGGTCTGGACCAAGCATCTGGGCGTGAACCGCATCCTGGTCGCCAATGACCAGATCGTGAATAACGAAGTGCAGAAAATGTCGCTGCGCATGGCGGCTCCCGATACTGCAAAGTGCGCCATCATGGCGGTAAAGGATGCAGGCGATGTGCTTAACGACCCGCGTTCGGAAGCCATGAAAATTATGGTGATCGTTAACAACGCCACCGACGCCCGTCGGCTGGTCGAGCAGGTGCCGGGAATAAAAACGCTAAACGTCGCTAACTTCGGGCGCATTACCGACAATCTGGCGGCAAAAAAGCGCATTAGCGATACCGTCTATGTGACGCCGGAAGATGTGGCGGATTTCCACGCCATCGCCAACCGCGGCGTTGCCGTTGAATACCAGGTCCTGCCTTCTCATCCGGTAAAAAACCTGATTGAGATGCTGGGCAACGCCGCCAGCTAAACGAGGTCGCTATGTTAACTTCCGCAATTCTTGTTGCTGTCATTATGTTTCTGGTGAAAACCGCCGACCATACTCTGGGGCAACCGCTGATCGAACGCCCGCTCATTTGCGGCGCGCTGGTGGGTCTGGTGCTGGGAGATTTGCAGCAGGGGATTATCATCGGCGCCACGCTGGAGCTGATTTTCCTTGGCACCATCACCATCGGCGGCTCGGTTCCTGCCGATCTGGCGGTGGGTTCAGTGCTGGCAACCGCTTTTACGATCCTGACCCACGCCGAACCGCCGGTGGCCGTTGCGCTGGCGCTGCCGATCAGCCTGCTGGCGGTGTTTGTTTATCAGGTGCTGAAGCTGGTCTATACCGCCCTGGTTGAAAAATACGATGCGCTACTGGAACAGGGACGTGACCGCGCGGCGCTGGGTCTGACACTCGGTATGACCTTTTTTTACGGCGTCCCCTTCGCCCTGATCGCCTTTTTTGGCGTGCTCTTTGGCACCGAGGTCATCCGCAGCCTGGTCGAGAGCATTCCGGGTACGGTCATGCGCGGCATGACGGCGGTTGGCGGCATTCTCCCGGCTCTCGGGTTCGCCATTCTGCTGAAGGCGTTGTGGAACCGTAATATTGCCGCCTTCTTTTTTATCGGTTTTGCGATGGCGGCTTATTTGCAGCTGCCGATTATGGGGATCGCAATTATCGCGGCCTCGGTAGCGGTCTATCTGTGCTTTAACGAATTCAATCAACTTAAAGCGAATAAACAAACGGCAACGGCGGCTGCGCCCGCTTCAGTCGACGATAAGGATGGGTTCTTCAATGACTGATATCCAGACACCAGGCGTTAGCGCTTACGCCGATGATAAAAGCGAGAAAAAGCTTTTCCGTCAGCTTTTTATCCGCCAGTTTCCGCTGCTGGGGTCGATGAACTTCACCCGTATGGAGGGATTAAGCTACGGCTGGGCGCTGGCGCCGATGCTGAAGAAAATCTACGCCAACGACCCGCACCGTTATCTTGAATCGCTTAAGCGAAACAGCCAGTTCTTCAATACCAACCAGCATCTGGCGCCGTTTATTATGGGCCTGACGCTGTCTATGGAAAAAGAGAACGCCGCCAACCCGAACTTTGATACCTCGAGTATTAACGGCATCAAAGTGGCCTTAATGGGGCCATTTGCCGGGGTAGGCGATTCATTTTTCTACGGCGTGCTGCGTGTTATCGCCACCGGGATCGCTATTGGCCTGGCGTCGCAGGGCAATCCGCTTGGACCGCTGCTGTTCCTGCTGATTTACAATATTCCCAGCTATCTGCTGCGCTATTACGGCGGCGTGATGGGCTACCGCTTAGGCTCGAAATATATCGCCGAAGCGACGCAGTCGGGACTGCTGAGCTGTATAACGAAAGCGTCGTCGATTATGGGATTGATGATGGTGGGGGCGATGAGCGCCAGCATGGTGAAGTTCACCACTACCTTTAAAACCACCATCGCCGGGCAGCCCTTTGTGCTGCAGGAGATCCTCGACAAAATTTGCGTTGGCTTAATTCCTCTGCTTTTAGTCCTGGGCTGCCTGAAACTACTGAATAAAAAGGTTAGCCCGAATAAGGTATTAATTATGCTGATTGTCTTTGGCTTTGCGGCCGCAGGCGTTGGGATTATTTAATGCTTCACCCGGCTCCCTTTAATGAAAGGGAGCCATTTTTTCCGGAGTCTCTATGACCTGGCACGCCGCTCTATTCTCTGGTCACCCGGAGAAGTTTCATCAGGTTTATCAGCCGCTCTTTGTTGCCGACATATCGTCACGCATCAGCCTTTACCCTGAATTAATTACGCCAGACAATATCGACGCCCATCTTGCACACTTAAAAAACATCGAGGTTATATTTTCCACATGGGGAATGTTCACCCTGACTGAAACACAGCTTGATAAGCTCCCTAACTTAAAGGTTATCTTTTATGCGGCCGGAGCGACTGAGTATTTTTCCACGCCGTTACTCGCACGCGGGATAAAAGTGGTCAGCGCCTGGCAGGCAAACGCCATTCCCGTCGCGGAGTTTTGCCTCGCACAGATCCTGCTGGGCTGTAAAGGCTATTTCCGTAATCAGCGAGAATATACTGGCCCAGAATTTTTTTCAGCATTGGCAAATAATCATACGGCGCCGGGAAACTATCAGGAGCGCGTAGCACTCATCGGTGCTGGTGCAATATCGCAGACCCTACAGCGATTATTGCAGCCATTTTATCTTGAAGTCCTGATGATTCCATCACGGCCTGAAAAGCGGGTTTGCTCCCTTGAGCAGGCCTTTTCCAGCGCAATGGTCATCAGCAACCACCTTCCCAATCGGGAAGATAATATTGGCGTACTTAACGGTGATCTCTTCTCCCTTATGCGCCCTGGCGCCGTATTTATCAATACCGGCCGCGGACTTCAGGTTAACGAACAGGAGCTGATTAGCGTTTTGCAGCAACGGCCTGACCTGACGGCTTTGCTGGACGTCACCAAACCGGAACCGCCGCAAGCAGGTTCTCTCCTCTATTCGCTACCGAATGTGCAATTAACCAGCCATATTGCCGGAGCATTAAATAATGAAACTCGCCGTCTGGTTCAGTGTGTACTGGATGAATTTCAACGCTGGCTACAGCATCAGCCACTCCGGTACGCTATTACAAAACCGTTATGATAAGTACCTAGTTTACTATATTAGATCCTCGACGCAAATACACAAACAGAGTCAGTGTCGAATAGCGGTTAAACACATTAAACTCAACACCATGTATTTTAAGAACTTTATTTTATGGCACAGCAATTGCTATTTAATAAATGTCTTTTATTGTTTCATCGAAATAACGAAATTCTATAAATCCTACAGGAATAAAAATGAAAACATTAAACACGCTTTTAATCGGCATACCGCTATCCTGCTTTACGCTAAATACGTTTGCCGCGGCAACCTGGGTTGATAATCGCTACGCACATACTACAGCTTCGGAGAAAAATCAGTATAAAATTGGCCTTGGTCATATATTTGATAATGGCGCAGGCGTGCTGGCCTCAGCAATGTACGACCTCGGACAAGATTTTAATCAAATGAAAAGCTCGTTCCAGGAGTTTGAAGGCTGGTATCCGATCCCGCTTAATGAAAAATGGACGCTGACGCCGGGCGGATTAACCGATATTGATAATAAAGGAACAAAACTGGCTCCTTATATCAGTCTCGATTATAAAATCAGTAAAACCTTAAGTTTTAGCAGCCGCTATCGCTATAACCATATGACCCATAAAGACCGAGATTACAACGGCTATATGGATTATAACGACAGCCATCAGTTTGACCTGTACCTTAATTACCAGGCGACCGAGAAACTGTGGCTCCAGCTGAACCCGGAGTTCTTCGTCAACACAAACGACTTCAATGCCTCAAATGGGCAGAAAACCCACTGGGAGCCAAGTATTGTGGCGCGCTACCGGGTCGATAAACACTGGCTCCCCTATGCGGAAGTCGCCTGGCTCGATCAGGATCAGAATCACGACGATCAGGTGCGATTCCGCCTCGGCATTCGCTATTACTTCGATTAAACGCCGTAAAGGGCAGCTTCGCTGCCCTTCTGGTGTCGCCCGCAGGGCTTACTGCAAACGCACGATAAACGGTGAGAATATGGCGCTGCCTTTGACGTTTTCACGCTCACTACGGGCATAAATACCCATACGCGCGCCGATCCATTTTCCCGCTCCGGCGGAAAACTGCGGTGTCACCTGCCGCCATTCACGCTGCGCAAGCCGATAACGAAAATGGACCACCCCGTCATAGTCCACCTGAAACCCTAGCTCAATCTCCTTGCAACCGGTGACCTCCTCAAGTCCAATGGATTGTTGATGCGTTTCACCGCGATCGTCTATCCATCCGTGGCATAGCGCGAGCTGCAAATTCGCCGTGCGGTACGTCACGCACAGTGCGGCAAAGCGCTGACCGTAAATCGCGATCCCCGCTTCATCGCCATCCTGAAAAAACATCGGTTCAACCGCGGTCTGCACATCAAAACGTTCAGCGGGAAACTTTTGCAGCAGCAGTTGAGGTAAGCGATAGAGGCTGATATCGCCAGAGGTTAGCGCGCAGCGCAAGCGTAACCCTTGCTGATGAGGCGTGAGCCAGTGGCGCTGGGGGTTTGCCTGCCATTGCCACTGAAGACCGGGTTGGCCGTGCCGGAAATCGTCGCTGGTCTGTAAACAGCACGGCACAACGGGCAATGCGGGTAAACGATGCAGGCTGACGGGCTGACCTTTACCGGTGTCATTAAGCCTCTGGCCAATTTGCGGCCAACCGTCAGCGCCCCAGCAAAGCGGCTGAAGATGCACTATCCGGCCATACACGCCTTTGTCCTGAAAGTGGAAAAACCAGTTTTCACCGTTCTCCAGTTCAACCCATGCCCCCTGATGAGGACCATTTATCGGCGAATTCCCCTGATGCAGGACATCGCGACTTTGCCATGGACCACATAGCGTCGGGGCACGCATGACCGTTTGCCAGCCTCGCTTGACGCCGCCGGCCGGGGCGAATATCCAGTATTCGCCATTGCGCTTATATAATTTGGGGCCTTCCAGAGTGGGATGCGAGGGCGTTCCGTCAACAACGATCCGGCCGTTATCCAGCAACCGGGATGCATCCGGCGCCATTTCAAAAAGCTGGAGCTTATTTTTCACCCCGCTGCGGCTAAAAGCAAAAGCGTGAATCAGCCAGGCTCGTCCATCATCGTCCCAGAACGGGCAAGGGTCTATCCAGCCGGGGGAAGCTTTCAGACAATAGGGTTCGCTCCACTCGCCTAACGGATCCCGGGCGTGGGAAACAAAAATACCCTCGTCGGGCAAACTGTAGAAAACCCAGAACAGGCCCCCATGAAAACGTATGGAAGGCGCCCAAATCCCCTTTCCCGGCTGAACGCTGTCATATTCCGGCGATGGCAGACGTTTAACAATATGATTAACGATTTGCCAGTGGATGAGATCGCGTGAGTGGAGAAGCGGTAAGCCGGGTAATTGATGGAAACTGGAAGCCACCATCCAGAAATCATCGCCTGTGCGAATAACATCGGGATCGGCGTAATCGGCATGAATCACGGGGTTTTTATAGAACAGCGGCATAGCGGGAACCTTTTATTGTCGACTGTTCATCGTGTTGCAATAAGCGGACCACCGAATAAAAAGACTTAATTAACAATAAAATAAACATGCCTTCAGACACAAAAAAAGCGCCCCTTGGGCGCTCTTTCGACAGTAGCTTTACGCTTATTTATTCAGTTCCGCAGTCATGTGCACGCGGTTACCGGTAAACGCTTCGGTAATTTTGTAAGACGATGCGCCTGCGGCCTGGGCCTGAGCGGCGATTTTCGCTTCCGCACCGTCCATCGTTGCGGCGGTTGCGGTTACGGTTTCCGCAGCGAAGGAACCAAAAGAAGCGGCCAGAGCGATAACTGCGACAAAAGTTTTGATGCTTTTCATGATATAAACCCTTTACGTTAGTTGTTTGAATAAGGCGCCGTGCCTTGATGTGATAAATAGTAGCTCGCACATCGCCAAACAAAAAGCGGAAGGATTTGTTGTCATCATTCAAAAAAATTGACTTAAATTTAACCCGCGATTAACCGCTGCGGATGCGTGTAAACGGTCGCCCTGCCCGGCTTGCAGAATCCCACCAGCGTCAGGTTACAGCGCTCGGCAACGTCAACCGCCAGCGTGGTCGCGGCAGAGACCGCAAAGAGGATTTCCACCCCGCACATAGCTGCCTTCTGCACCATCTCATAGCTGGCGCGGCTGGAGACCAGTGCCGCGCCGTTCTGCCAGGCGCCTTCTGACTCCGCGCGGTGTCCCAGGAGTTTGTCTAGCGCCACGTGGCGACCAACATCTTCATGGCCGCCCGCGAGCTCGCCGGAAGGACTAACCCAGGCCGCGGCATGAGTACAGCCGGTAAGGCGGCCTATCGGCTGAAAATCATGCAGGTGCGCCAACGCGCGATCGAGATTCGCCAGATCGAACGCTTGGGTAAAGGGTAGCGGCTGCACGGGCTTGCCGATATCGTTGAGCTGCTCAACGCCGCATACGCCACAGCCGGTGCGCCCGGCTAGCGCGCGACGGCGCTCTTTCAGCCCCATAAAGCGGCGGCTGGAAAGCTCGATTTGCACTTCCAGGCCGTTACAGGCCTGAATGACGTCCATACCATAAATCTCGCCCCGGTTTTCGATAATCCCTTCGGATAAGGAAAAGCCGACGGCGAACTGCGCCAGGTCTTTCGGCGTCGCCATCATCACCACGTGCGAGATGCCGTTATAGACCAGCGCAACGGGTACCTCTTCAGCTAACTCGTCTGGCTGAGGATGTTGCAAATTTTGGCGCTTCCAGAGCGATACCTGGCGATAACCTGTGATATCAATCACATTTTCGATTTGTTCAAGAGGCTTCTTGTTCACTTTGTCTTAACCGTATTGGAACAGGCATACACACAATGTGGTATTCTGTTTATATCCCTTCGGGAACGAGGGAAATTACCCCTAATTCTGAACCTTTGCGGCTCTTACCGCAAAGCAAATAACTATACGTGACAATGTCGAAACAAGGAGCGAACCATGCAGGTCAGCAGAAGGCAGTTCTTTAAGATCTGCGCTGGCGGTATGGCAGGAACCACGGCGGCGGCGCTGGGCTTTGCGCCCGGTTTAGCGCTCGCGGAAACACGGCAGTACAAGCTGCTGCGCACCCGCGAAACCCGTAACACCTGCACTTACTGTTCCGTTGGCTGTGGGCTGTTAATGTACAGCCTCGGCGACGGCGCAAAAAATGCCAAAGCGTCTATCTTCCATATCGAAGGTGACCCGGACCATCCGGTCAACCGTGGCGCGCTCTGCCCTAAAGGGGCCGGACTGGTGGACTTTATCCACTCCGAAAGTCGCCTGAAATTTCCAGAATACCGTGCGCCAGGCTCCGATAAATGGCAGCAAATCAGCTGGGATGAAGCGTTCGACCGCATCGCTAAGCTGATGAAAGAGGACCGCGACGCCAACTTTGTCGCGCAGAATAGCGAAGGCACCACCGTCAACCGCTGGCTGACCACCGGTATGCTGTGCGCCTCCGCCTCCAGTAACGAAACCGGTTATTTAACCCAGAAATTTACCCGCGCGCTCGGTATGCTCGCGGTCGACAACCAGGCGCGCGTCTGACACGGACCAACGGTAGCAAGTCTTGCTCCAACATTTGGTCGCGGTGCGATGACCAACCACTGGGTCGACATCAAAAACGCCAATCTCGTGGTGGTGATGGGCGGCAACGCCGCTGAAGCACACCCGGTTGGATTCCGCTGGGCGATGGAAGCCAAGATTCACAACGGCGCGAAGCTGATTGTGATCGATCCGCGCTTTACGCGTACCGCGGCGGTGGCTGATTTCTATACCCCAATTCGTTCCGGTACTGACATTACCTTCCTGTCAGGCGTCATCCTGTACCTGCTGAACAATGAAAAAATCAACCGTGAATATACCGAAGCCTATACCAACGCCAGCCTGATCGTGCGTGAAGATTACAGCTTTGAAGACGGTTTGTTCAGCGGCTACGACGCCGAAGCCCGCAAGTACGATAAAACGTCCTGGAACTATGAGCTGGATGAAAACGGCTTTGCCAAACGCGATACCACGCTGCAGCATCCGCGCTGCGTATGGAACCTGCTGAAGCAGCACGTTTCCCGCTATACGCCGGAAGTTGTCGAAAACATCTGCGGAACGCCAAAAGCTGACTTCCTCAAAGTCTGCGAGTACATCGCGGAAACCAGCGCGCACGATAAAACCGCGTCATTCCTGTACGCGCTGGGCTGGACGCAGCACTCCATCGGCGCGCAGAACATTCGCACCATGGCGATGATCCAGCTGCTGCTCGGCAATATGGGCATGGCGGGCGGTGGCGTAAACGCCCTGCGCGGCCACTCCAATATTCAGGGCCTCACCGACCTGGGGCTGCTGTCGCAGAGCCTGCCTGGCTATATGACGCTGCCGAGCGAGAAACAGACTGACCTGCAAACCTACCTCGCCGCCAACACGCCGAAACCGCTGTTGAAGGACCAGGTGAACTACTGGGGTAATTACCCGAAATTCTTCGTCTCCATGATGAAGGCCTTCTTTGGCGATAAAGCCACGGCGGAAAACAGCTGGGGCTTTGACTGGCTGCCGAAGTGGGATAAGGGCTACGACGTCCTGCAATACTTCGAGATGATGAACCAGGGCAAAGTGAACGGCTATATCTGCCAGGGCTTTAACCCGGTAGCCTCGTTCCCGAACAAAAACAAGGTTGTCGCGTCGCTGTCGAAGCTGAAGTTCCTGGTGACCATCGACCCGCTCAATACCGAAACATCCACCTTCTGGCAAAACCACGGGGAGTCGAACGACGTCGATCCGACGAAAATCCAGACCGAAGTGTTCCGCCTGCCGTCCACCTGCTTCGCCGAAGAGAACGGTTCTATCGTCAACTCCGGCCGCTGGCTGCAGTGGCACTGGAAAGGCGCGGACGCCCCGGGGATTGCGACCACCGACGGTGAGATCCTCGCCGGTATCTTCTTACGGCTGCGCAAGATGTACGCCGAACAGGGCGGACCGGCGCCGGAACCGGTGCTGAACATGACGTGGAACTACGCCACGCCGCATGAACCAGCGTCGGAAGAAGTGGCGATGGAGAGCAACGGCAAGGCGCTGGCAGACATTATCGACCCGGCAACCGGGGCGGTGATTGTCAAGAAGGGCCAGCAGCTCAGCTCATTTGCGCAGCTGCGCGATGACGGCACCACCTCCAGCGGCTGCTGGATCTTCGCCGGTAGCTGGACGCCTGACGGCAACCAGATGGCGCGTCGCGATAACGCCGATCCGTCTGGCCTCGGCAATACGCTGGGCTGGGCATGGGCGTGGCCGCTCAACCGCCGCATTTTGTATAACCGCGCCTCCGCGGACCCGCAGGGTAAACCGTGGGATCCGAAGCGCCAGCTCCTGAAATGGGACGGCGCGAAGTGGGGCGGCGTGGACATTCCAGACTACAGCGCCGCAGCGCCGGACAGCGATGTCGGACCGTTCATCATGCAGCCGGAAGGGATGGGGCGTCTGTTCGCTATCGATAAGATGGCGGAAGGGCCGTTCCCGGAACACTACGAGCCGTTTGAAACGCCGCTGGGCACTAACCCGCTGCACCCGAACGTGGTCTCGAACCCGGCCGCGCGCGTCTTTAAAGGCGACCTTGAGCAGATGGGCAAAGCGGATAAATTCCCTTACGTCGGCACCACTTACCGCCTGACCGAGCACTTCCACTACTGGACCAAGCACGCGCTGCTTAACGCCATCGCGCAGCCGGAACAATTCGTGGAGATCGGAGAGAAGCTGGCGAACAAGCACGGCATCGCTCATGGCGATACCGTGAAGGTCTCCTCTAACCGCGGCTATATCAAAGCCAAGGCGGTGGTGACCAAGCGTATTCGCACGCTGAAAGCGGACGGTAAGGATATAGATACTATCGGTATTCCGATTCACTGGGGCTACGAAGGCGTGGCGAAGAAAGGGTTTATCGCCAATACCCTGACGCCGTTTGTCGGTGATGCGAACACGCAGACGCCGGAGTTCAAGGCTTTCCTCGTGAACGTGGAAAAGGCGTAACGGAGACGAATTATGGCTTATCAATCGCAAGACATTATCCGTCGTTCCGCGACTAACGGCTTCACCCCCGCGCCCCGCGCGCGGGACCACCAGGAAGAGGTGGCGAAGCTTATCGACGTCACCACCTGTATCGGCTGTAAAGCCTGCCAGGTGGCCTGTTCCGAGTGGAACGACATCCGGGATGAAGTCGGTCACAACGTCGGGGTGTACGATAACCCCGCCGACCTGACCGCCAAATCCTGGACCGTGATGCGCTTCTCGGAAGTGGAGCAGAACGACAAACTGGAGTGGCTCATCCGCAAGGATGGCTGTATGCACTGCGCCGACCCAGGCTGCCTGAAGGCCTGCCCGGCGGAAGGGGCGATCATTCAGTACGCCAACGGCATCGTCGACTTCCAGTCCGAGCAGTGCATCGGCTGTGGTTACTGCATCGCCGGCTGCCCGTTCAACGTGCCGCGCCTGAATCCGGAAGACAACCGCGTCTACAAATGCACGCTGTGCGTCGACCGCGTTAACGTTGGCCAGGAGCCGGCGTGCGTGAAAACCTGCCCGACCGGCGCTATCCACTTTGGCTCCAAAGAGGAGATGAAAACGCTGGCGGGCGAGCGCGTCGCCGAGCTGAAAACCCGCGGCTACGACAATGCGGGGCTGTACGATCCGGCCGGCGTTGGCGGCACGCACGTGATGTACGTGCTGCACCACGCCGACAAGCCGAACCTGTACCACGGCCTGCCGGAGAACCCGGAAATCAGCGCCACGGTTAAGTTCTGGAAAGGGATCTGGAAGCCTCTCGCGGCGGTCGGCTTTGCGGCCACCTTCGCCGCCAGCATCTTCCACTACGTCGGCGTCGGTCCGAACCGCGCGGAAGAGGAAGAGGACAATCTGGATGAAGAGAAAGACGAGGTGCGCAAATGAAAAGACGTGACACCATCGTGCGCTACACCGCGCCGGAGCGAATCAACCACTGGGTCACCGCCTTCTGCTTCGTGCTGGCGGCAGTGAGCGGACTGGGCTTTTTCTTCCCGTCCTTCAACTGGCTGATGCACATCATGGGCACCCCGCAGCTGGCGCGTATTCTACACCCGTTCGTGGGCGTGATTATGTTTGCTTCGTTCATCATCATGTTCTTCCGCTACTGGCACCACAACCTGATCAACCGGGACGATATTTTCTGGGCGAAAAATATTCGCAAGATTGTCGTCAACGAGGAAGTGGGCGACACCGGGCGCTATAACTTCGGCCAGAAATGCGTGTTCTGGGCGGCGATTATCTTCCTGGTGCTGCTGCTGGTGAGCGGCGTGATCATCTGGCGTCCGTACTTTGCGCCGGCCTTCTCCATCCCGGTTATCCGCTTCGCGCTGATGCTGCACTCCTTCTCTGCGGTGGCGCTGATTGTGGTGATCATGGTGCATATTTACGCTGCGCTGTGGGTGAAGGGCACGATAACCGCAATGGTAGAAGGCTGGGTGACGAAGACCTGGGCGAAGAAACATCACCCGCGCTGGTATCGTGAAGTCCGCGAAAAGCAGGATAAGCGCCAGTCGTAGACCCGAGCGCGTTGTTCGTCTCTGAAATGGCGTCGTATATCGACGCCATTTTTTTGCGGATAACGTGCTGTTTTGACAACGTTAACCATAGTGCGCCGCAGGCCGGAGCGGCACGTTTCCCGGTTCGCTCAAGCCATGGCGCAGGGTGGCTAACCCCAACGGTGCATAGTCGGGGTTATCGATATCAGGTATCGTAACGCACACATTGCGATGTCGTGGGTATATCCCGTATACCAATTGCGGTTATCATTAATGACATCACCAGAGCGGGCGCGTGATGCCCGCCAAATCGCAGAGCGGACGCGACCATCGCCGAATCTGCTGAAACCAGGAAGTGACTGAATGAGCATTCGTATCATCCCGCAAGATGAGCTGGAAAAGAGCGAGAAACGCGCGACGGATATGATCCCGCCGTTGTTGTTTCCCCGGCTCAAAAATTTATATAACCGTCGCGCCGAACGCCTGCGCGAACTGGCTGAAAATAACCCGCTGGGCGATTACCTGCGCTTTGCCGCGCTTATCGCCCACGCGCAGGAAGTGGTGCTGTACGACCATCCGCTGCAGATGGATCTCACCGCGCGCATCAAAGAAGCGAACGACCAGGGTAAACCGCCGCTGGATATCCACGTTTTGCCGCGCGATAAGCACTGGCACAAGCTGCTGCATTCGCTGATTGCCGAACTGAAGCCGGAGATGAGCGGCCCGGCGCTGGCGGTCATTGAGAATCTGGAAAAAGCCTCCGAACAGGAGCTGGAACTGATGGCAAGCGCGCTATTTGCGTCCGATTTTGCCTCTGTCAGCAGCGATAAAGCGCCGTTTATCTGGGCCGCGCTCTCGCTCTATTGGGCGCAGATGGCCAGCTTGATCCCCGGAAAAGCCCGCGCTGAATATGGTGAACAGCGTCAGTTCTGCCCGGTTTGCGGCTCGATGCCGGTCTCCAGCATAGTGCAAATTGGTACCACACAGGGGCTGCGTTATCTGCACTGCAACCTGTGCGAAACCGAGTGGCACGTGGTGCGCGTGAAGTGCAGCAACTGCGAACAGACGCGCGATCTGCACTACTGGTCATTAGATAACGAGCAGTCGGCGATTAAGGCCGAAACCTGCGGCGACTGCGGTACCTACCTGAAGATTCTCTATCAGGAAAAAGACCCTAAAGTGGAAGCCGTCGCCGACGACCTCGCCTCGCTGGTACTGGACGCACGAATGGAACAAGAGGGCTTCGCCCGCAGCTCCATCAACCCGTTCCTGTTCCCTGGCGAAGGGGAATAACGACAGGCATCATGCCGGGTGGCGCCTGTCGCCCGGCTTACCATTGACAAGGCGTAATCGCTCCCGGTATGCCGGCAAACTTTTTGAGTTTGCGAGCCGCTTTCCAGAATCACTTCTCAACGAAAATCCCCGGTTTTCTTTTGCTCACAATCAGGCTATAACCCTGTATATCCAAACAGGTTAAGGGAATAAAAAATGGCGCTTGAAAAGGGTATCGCAGAGCTGGTGCGGGAATTTATCGATGCGGGCCGCCCCTCATCACGCGAACAGAATATTGATGACCGGAGACGCGGCTATATCGCCAGCACAGTACTGGCTGGGGAACAGGAAAAGCGCGTTCAGGTAGAAGACATCGAGCTTGAGGGCATGATATTTCGCGTTGTCTCTCCCCTTAACGCTTCTGGCGCACTACCTGCCGTTATCTATTTCCACGGTGGCTGCTTTATCAGCGGCGGTTTCGCCACGCATGACCATCAGCTCCGCCAGCTGGCATATCACAGCGGCTGCCGCGTTATCGCCATGCAATACCGGCTGGCGCCGGAGCATACTTTCCCTGCCGCTCATGACGATGCGGAGAGAGGCGCGCTGATTATTCACCGCCACGCCGGGCAGCTGGGCATCGACGCTTCCCGTATTACGCTGGCTGGCGACAGCGCCGGGGGACATCTGGCATTAGTGACCGCACTGCGGCTCAAAACCGCGCAGGTCTGGCAGCCCGCGCAGCTGGTTTTGATTTACCCGATGCTGGACGCCACCGCCAGCATGAAGAGCTATATCGATAACGGTAAAGATTACATCATCACCGAAGATACGCTGCTCAGTGGCTATGAAATGTACCTTTCAGCGACGGAGCTCCATCACCCGGAAGCCAGCCCGCTGTGGCGTAAAGACTTTCACGGCTTACCGCCAGTGCATATTCTGACGGCGGAATACGACCCTTTGCGTGATGAAGGCGAAACGCTTTACCAGCGCCTGCTTGAGCAGGGCGTTAACTGTACCTGTCAGCGTTATCTCGGGGTGATCCACGGCTTCTTTCAGCTGGGCGGCATCAGCCCGGCGGCCGGAAGCGCGATGAGGGATATCGCCTGGCGGGTGAAGTCACCAGAGCAATAGACCGGTATAAACGGAGACTACTCCTCTTCGTTACCGCCCTCTTCATACGGGCCAAACGGCTTCGCAGGAAGAACAATATAGATACCCTCAAAAACCGCGCCGAGCCGATCGTCACCAAACAGTTCAACCTGCAGTTGAACGCGCGCTTTGCGGCCTCGCGCCAGCCGGTCAAGATCGCCGCTTAACGAACCGAGATCGGCAACGGCGCTGGGGCGTCCGCTAATGGGCTGGCTGTAGCGGATATGCGCATCGGCAAGGATAATCGTGCCGCCAAGATGCCGCTCGCGCAGCATCAGCCAGATAAGCCCCCAGCCGGTTAACGTTGCCTGAGAAAACAGGCTGCCGGCAAACAGCGTATGGTGTGGGTTCTGGTTACCGGCTTCCGGCATGGTGGTTATGAATTTTTGCCCGGTATACTGCTGGATGCGCACGCCCATTTTCTCGCTGAGAGGGATGTGCTGATACCAGGCCTGCTGCAGCTGAGCGCACCAGTCGCCGCGATGTAAAATATCGTCCAGCGAGGCTATCGGCTTAATCATCAGAAAATGACGGATCGGCGTGGTGGTCGGCGTGGTGATTTCGCCCTGATTCACAAAACCGAGCTTAGCGAAGAACTCCACCGCATCTTCGCGGGCGCTACAGGTCACGCGCTTAACGCCTTCCTGACGGGCGACGGACTCCAGCGTCATCGCCATCAGGGTTCCCAGCCCTTTATCCTGTACTGACGGATGCACGGCCATAAAACGAATAGAAGCTTCGTTTTCCGCATTCACATACAGCCGCCCGACGGCAACCAGATTGCCCTCTTCATCGACCACCATTTGATGGTGCGCCATCGCATCCCACGCATCGCGCTCGGACCCTTTCGGCTGATGCAGCGGCTTACGCAGCATCTCCCAGCGGAACTGGTAGTAGCTCTCTAACTCTTCTTCTGTTTGCGGTACACGAAGGTGATACATAGCTGTACTCTCTTTTGTTACCCGCAGCCTGCCCGGAAGCTGGCTCATACCTGCAACCAAAAGGTCACGGGACCATCATTCACCAGAGAAACCTGCATATCGGCAGCAAATCTCCCGGTCTGCGTATTCATTTGCTGCTGGCGGCAGCGCTCAACGAAATACTGGTACAGCGCTTCCGCTTTATCCGGCGCGGCCCCTTTAGAAAATCCAGGGCGCATCCCGCGCTCGGTATCCGCTGCCAGCGTAAACTGTGAAACCACCAGCACGCTGCCGCCAGCCTGCTGCACGTTAAGATTCATTTTGCCTTCAGCATCGCTAAAAATACGGTATCCCAGCACGCGCTCGCACAGGCGGTTCGCCTTTTGCTCATCATCGTCTCTCTCGACGCCTAACAGCACCAGAAGCCCGGGGCCGATTTCGCCCGTCACTTCACCCTCCACGGTAACGCTAGCTCGGGATACGCGTTGAATTAATGCAATCATGATTGTTCTGTTTCTTCTTTTTTCAGTTTGCGGTATTCACCGAGAGTGACAGTAATTTCAGCGCCAAGCAAGACGATACACCACGTCCAGTACACCCAGACAAACAAAATAGGCACCACGGCGAGCACGCCATATATCAGCTGATATGACGGGAACGCGGTGATATATAAAGCAAAAGCTTTCTTACCCGCTTCAAAGAGCAGCGCAGCGACCAGGGAGCCGATTATCGCATCGCGGTTACGCACCTCGGCCGTCGGCACAATGCTGTAAAGCAGCCAGAATGCCACCCAGGATAAAATGAGCGGAAAAATACGCAGCACATCGTCAATTACGCTATTCAGGTCGCTGGCCCAGCGTAACGACAGAAGATAGGAGCTGATCGCAAGGCTGGCGCCCGCCAGCAGCGGCCCCAGGGTGAGGATCATCCAGTAAACGGCAAAGGAGTAGGTTTTGGGCCGGGTTCGGGTACTGCGCCAGATGGTGTTCAACGCGCTATCAATGGAGTACATCAACAGCAGCGATGTCACAATCAAACCGAAAGCGCCCACGGCGGTCATTCGGCTGGAGTTAGCGACAAACTGCTCAATGTAGCCCTGAATGACATCCCCGGTTGCCGGAATGAAATTGGCGAAAATAAAGTGGCGAATCTGGATACTGACATCAGAAAACATCGGAAATGCCGCGAACAGCGCGAAAACGACGGCAATAAGCGGCACAAGGGAGAGTAACGACACATAGGCAAGATTCCCCGCCAGTGTCGTCATATTATCTTCATCAATACGCCGCCATAGCAGCTTGAGCCAGGCCACCAGCGGTCGCAGATGGCGCGTGGTTTTTTGATGAACGGTTTTTAGCATAGCTGTTTAGCAAAATAGTTGGGGATGGTTTCCTTCCCGGTCACCAGAATGCTGGTTATGCCCAGCAGGTTAGCCCCGGCGATATTGTCCGCGTTATCATCGAAGAAGACCGTATCGTCAGCGGCGAAACCTTCAGCGTCGAGGACGCTCTGATAGATCCGCGCTTCCGGTTTACGCATCCCCATCTCTTGAGAAAGATAGATATGGTCAGCCACGGCGCGTATTTCAGGGTACTCATCCGGCCAGAAAGTCGTATGCAAACGGTTCGTGTTGGACAGAACCACAACGCGATGCCCCTGCTCGCGTAATTTTTGCATAATCGCGATAACCTCCGGGCGCAGGGCAACAAAAACCGCCTGCCAGCCGTGGGAGAACTGCTCGTAGCTAAGCGACATGTTCATTTCATGGCACATCGCCGCCGCAAAATCTTCATCGCTGATTTCACCGCGCTCGTGCTGGTGGAACGCTTCGCCCATGGTGAAATGCTGCTGCAGCGTCGCAAGGGGAATTCGCGTTAAATCGCTCCACGTCCCGAGCACCCGGTTGAAGTCAATATCGACAATCACATTACCTAAATCAAAGATATAGAGCATGGTCCTCTCCTTTTGCACCGTGGAAAATTAACTGTAGCGGGAAAGGGGGAGTTTGACTATGGGCGGCAGGGCTTTGTACAAAAAAGAAACCCTGCCATTGAGGCAGGGTTCAGATAGCAGAAAGAAGCGTTAATTAATCTTCTTTCGCACCGCGCATCGCGCGTTTACGGTCGTTCTCGGTCAGGTGACGTTTACGGATACGGACAGAGGTCGGGGTGACTTCTACCAGTTCGTCGTCATCGATGAACTCAAGAGCCTGCTCCAGGGTCATCTTAACCGGCGGAACCAGAACCGTTGCTTCGTCAGTGCCGGACGCACGCATGTTGGTCAGTTTCTTACCGGTCAGGCAGTTTACCGTCAGGTCGTTAGAACGACTGTGAATACCGATAATCTGGCCTTCGTAAACTTCTGCGCCGTGGCCCAGGAACAGCTTACCGCGATCCTGCAGGCTGAACAGTGCGAACGCAACCGCTTTACCCTGGCCGTTGGAGATCAGAACACCATTCTGACGCTGACCCACATCACCCGCACGAACGTCGTCGTAGTGGCTGAAGGTGGAGTACAGCAGACCGGTACCGGAGGTCATGGTCATGAATTCTGAACGGAAGCCGATCAGACCACGGCTTGGGATCACGTAGTCGAGACGTACGCGGCCTTTGCCATCTGGATTCATGTTTTTCAGATCGCCTTTACGCTCACCCAGCGCCTGCATCACAGAACCCTGGTGCTGTTCTTCAACGTCCAGCGTGACGTTTTCGAACGGCTCTTGCTTACGGCCATCGATTTCGCGGAAGATAACTTTCGGACGGGAAACCGCCATTTCGAAACCTTCACGACGCATGTTCTCGATAAGAACGGACAGGTGCAGTTCGCCACGGCCAGAAACGCGGAATGCGTCTGCATCCGGCGTTTCTTCAACGCGCAGCGCCACGTTATGCACCAGCTCTTTGTTCAGGCGGTCAAGGATCTGACGAGAGGTAACGTACTTACCTTCTTTACCGCAGAACGGCGAGGTGTTAACGCAGAAGAACATAGAGACGGTCGGCTCATCAACAGACAGCGCCGGCAGCGCTTCAACATTCTGCGTATCACAGATGGTGTCAGAGATGTTCAGTTCGCCCAGGCCGGTGATCGCGATGATATCGCCCGCTTCTGCAACGTCGCTCTCGATACGCTCAAGGCCCAGATGGGTCAGAACTTTACCGACTTTACCGTTACGAGTTTTGCCTTCGCTATCAATGATAGTGACCTGCTGGTTCGGCTTCACTTTACCGCGCTTGATGCGGCCGATGCCGATGACGCCAACGTAGTTGTTGTAGTCCAGCTGGGAGATTTGCATCTGCAGCGGGCCATCAAGGTCAACGTTCGGCGCCGGTACGCGATCGACGATGGTCTGATACAGCGGAGTCATGTCTTCAGCCATATCTTCGTGATCCAGACCCGCAATACCATTCAGCGCAGAAGCGTAAACGATAGGGAAGTCCAGCTGTTCGTCGGTAGCGTCGAGGTTAACGAACAGGTCGAATACCTGATCGACAACCCAGTCAGGGCGCGCGCCCGGACGGTCAACTTTGTTGATAACAACAATTGGCTTCAGGCCATGAGCAAAGGCTTTTTTGGTCACGAAGCGCGTCTGCGGCATCGGACCATCCATTGCATCAACGACCAACAGAACGGAATCAACCATGGACATGACACGTTCAACTTCACCACCGAAGTCGGCGTGCCCCGGGGTATCAACGATGTTGATACGGTAGTCATTCCATTTGATAGCGGTGTTTTTAGCCAGGATGGTAATCCCGCGCTCTTTCTCCAAATCGTTGGAGTCCATCACTCGCTCTTGAGTTTCGGCACGCGCGTCGAACGTACCGGATTGCTGTAGCAGCTTATCAACCAGGGTAGTTTTACCATGGTCAACGTGCGCGATGATGGCGATATTACGCAAATTTTCGATCACAACTTTGCCTCAGGCATTAGAAATAGCGCGTTATTGTACACGGATTAATCGCAGTACAAAACAGGATCACAAACATCCTCCGCAAACAAGTATTGCAGAGATTCTTTGTGATCGCTTTCACGGAGCGTTAAAAGGGTTATTCAAGGTCAATTGCACCAAATAAGTGCCCAATGTTCACACAAATGCACTATATTGGTGCAATGCATTCATTTTGGTGCAGCCCTTTTGCACGATGATGTGCATGATAACGCCTTTTGGGGGCAATTTAAAAGTTGGCACAGATTTCGCTTTATATTTTTTAAGGCAACAACGCCACTTTACGTAGTTAAAAAGTTTTCGTTTCCACGACGACAATGACCAATCCGGGAGAGTTTAAGTATGTCCGCTGAACACGTTTTGACGATGCTGAACGAGCATGAAGTGAAGTTTGTCGATCTGCGCTTCACCGATACCAAAGGTAAAGAACAGCACGTTACTATTCCTTCTCATCAGGTAAATGCCGAATTCTTCGAAGAAGGCAAAATGTTTGATGGCTCCTCGATTGGCGGCTGGAAAGGTATTAACGAATCCGACATGGTTCTGATGCCGGATGCAACCACCGCGCTGATCGACCCGTTCTATGAAGAACCGACGCTGATCATCCGCTGCGACATCCTGGAACCAGGCACCCTGCAGGGCTATGATCGCGACCCGCGTTCCATTGCTAAGCGCGCTGAAGAGTATCTGCGCTCTACCGGTCTGGCTGACACCGTGCTGTTCGGGCCAGAACCAGAATTCTTCCTGTTCGACGACATCCGTTTTGGTGCCTCCATCTCCGGTTCCCACGTTGCTATCGACGATATCGAAGGCGCATGGAACTCTTCCACCAAATACGAAGGCGGCAACAAGGGCCACCGTCCGGGCGTGAAAGGCGGTTACTTCCCGGTTCCGCCAGTAGACTCCTCACAGGATATCCGCTCCACCATGTGTATGATCATGGAAGAGATGGGTCTGGTTGTTGAAGCTCACCACCACGAAGTGGCGACTGCGGGCCAGAACGAAATCGCGACCCGCTTTAACACCATGACCAAAAAAGCGGACGAAATTCAGATTTACAAATACGTTGTGCACAACGTTGCACACCGTTTCGGCAAAACCGCGACCTTTATGCCAAAACCGATGTTTGGCGATAACGGTTCCGGTATGCACTGCCACATGTCCCTGTCCAAGAACGGCGTAAACCTGTTCTCCGGCGACAAATACGCAGGCCTGTCTGAACAAGCGCTGTACTATATCGGCGGCGTAATCAAACACGCTAAAGCGATTAACGCCCTGGCTAACCCGACCACCAACTCCTACAAGCGTCTGGTCCCGGGTTACGAAGCGCCGGTTATGCTGGCTTACTCTGCCCGTAACCGTTCCGCGTCTATCCGTATTCCGGTTGTCACCTCTCCGAAAGCGCGCCGTATCGAAGTTCGCTTCCCGGACCCGGCTGCTAACCCGTACCTGTGCTTCGCGGCGCTGCTGATGGCTGGCCTTGACGGTATCAAGAACAAAATCCATCCGGGCGAAGCCATGGATAAAAACCTGTACGATCTGCCGCCGGAAGAAGCGAAAGAGATCCCACAGGTTGCAGGCTCTCTGGAAGAAGCACTGAACGCGCTGGACGCGGACCGTGAATTCCTGACCGCCGGCGGCGTATTCACCAACGACGCTATCGATGCTTACATCGCCCTGCGTATTGAAGAAAACGACCGCGTACGCATGACTCCGCACCCGGTTGAGTTTGAGCTGTACTACAGCGTCTAATTTTGCTGTAAATCCGCGGTATTCCGTGTTGTGGCGTGGGGTACCAAGGATGTTTTGTTGCCGTGGAAACTTTCAGCCCATCTCAGGATGGGCTTTTTTCTCCACCAACGCGCTGATCCCATGAGCTTTTTATTCATAAAAAGCTATACTGCACTAAAATGGTGCACTCTTTTTCAGGAGACTGTCGAATGGCAACAGGCACACTGCCCGATGCTGGGCAGATCCTTAACTCTTTAATCAACAGTATCTTACTGGTCGATGACGACCTGGCGGTACATTACGCGAACCCGGCGGCGCAGCAGCTGTTGGCGCAAAGCTCGCGTAAATTATTCGGCACGCCGCTGCCGGAGCTGTTGAGCTATTTCTCGCTGAATATCGGCCTCATGCAAGAGAGCCTCGCCGCAGGTCAGGGTTTTACCGATAACGAAGTGACGCTGGTTATTGATGGCCGCTCGCATATCCTTTCCCTAACGGCGCAACGCCTACCGGAAGGCTATATCCTGCTGGAAATGGCGCCGATGGATAATCAGCGTCGCCTGAGCCAGGAGCAGCTACAGCACGCACAACAGATTGCCGCGCGTGACTTAGTGCGTGGTCTGGCCCACGAGATTAAAAATCCGCTGGGCGGCCTGCGCGGCGCGGCGCAGCTGCTGAGCAAAGCGCTGCCCGACCCTGCGCTAATGGAATATACCAAAGTCATTATTGAACAGGCCGACCGGTTAAGAAATCTGGTCGACCGTCTACTGGGACCACAGCATCCCGGAATGCATGTAACAGAAAGCATCCACAAGGTCGCTGAGCGGGTGGTGAAGCTGGTGTCGATGGAACTACCGGATAACGTTAAGCTGGTGCGCGACTATGACCCCAGCCTGCCAGAACTCCCGCACGACCCAGACCAAATTGAACAAGTGCTGCTGAACATCGTACGCAACGCGCTGCAGGCGCTGGGACCGGAGGGCGGAGAGATCACTCTGCGCACCCGGACGGCCTTCCAGTTAACCCTGCACGGCGTGCGCTACCGCCTCGCAGCGCGTATCGACGTTGAAGATAACGGCCCGGGAATCCCATCTCACTTACAGGATACGCTGTTTTATCCCATGGTGAGCGGACGCGAAGGCGGTACCGGACTCGGTCTGTCTATCGCCCGCAGCCTTATCGATCAGCACTCCGGCAAAATTGAATTTACCAGTTGGCCAGGGCATACCGAATTCTCGGTGTACCTGCCTATTCGGAAGTAGAGGTGTTTATGCAACGAGGGATAGCATGGATCGTTGACGACGATAGCTCCATCCGTTGGGTGCTTGAACGCGCGCTCACCGGGGCAGGCTTGAGTTGTACAACGTTTGAAAGCGGCAATGAGGTGCTTGATGCCCTCACGACCAAAACCCCGGATGTGCTGCTGTCGGATATCCGCATGCCGGGGATGGATGGGCTGGCGCTGCTAAAGCAAATTAAACAGCGTCATCCGATGCTCCCGGTCATCATAATGACGGCGCATTCGGATCTTGACGCGGCGGTCAGCGCCTATCAGCAGGGCGCCTTTGATTATCTGCCGAAACCGTTTGATATCGATGAAGCGGTGGCGCTGGTCGACCGTGCGATTAGCCATTACCAGGAACAGCAGCAGCCGCGTAATGCGCCGATTAACAGCCCGACGGCCGATATCATCGGCGAAGCGCCGGCCATGCAGGACGTTTTTCGCATTATCGGCCGCCTGTCGCGTTCATCAATCAGCGTACTGATCAACGGGGAATCCGGTACCGGTAAAGAGCTGGTTGCCCATGCTCTCCATCGGCACAGTCCGCGCGCCAAGGCGCCGTTTATCGCGCTAAATATGGCGGCAATACCTAAAGATTTAATCGAATCAGAACTATTTGGCCACGAGAAAGGGGCCTTTACCGGCGCTAATACTGTGCGTCAGGGACGCTTTGAGCAGGCAGACGGCGGCACGCTGTTCCTCGACGAGATCGGCGATATGCCGCTGGACGTACAGACTCGCCTGCTGCGCGTCCTCGCTGATGGCCAGTTTTATCGCGTCGGCGGCTATGCGCCGGTGAAAGTGGATGTGCGCATCATTGCCGCAACCCACCAGAACCTTGAGCTGCGCGTCCAGGAAGGAAAATTCCGCGAGGATTTATTCCACCGCCTTAACGTGATTCGCGTCCATCTGCCGCCGCTGCGCGAACGTCGGGAAGATATCCCCCGTCTGGCGCGACATTTCCTGCAAATCGCCGCCCGTGAGCTAGGCGTAGAGGCCAAACAGCTGCATCCGGAGACGGAGATGGCGTTAACCCGACTGGCATGGCCGGGTAACGTACGTCAGCTGGAAAATACCTGTCGATGGCTGACGGTAATGGCCGCAGGTCAGGAGGTTCTGACGCAGGATCTTCCCAGCGAGCTTTTTGAAACCGCGATACCGGATAACCCAACGCAAATGCTGCCGGATAGCTGGGCCACGCTGCTGGGACAGTGGGCCGATCGCGCTTTGCGTTCCGGTCATCAAAACCTGCTATCGGAAGCGCAACCTGAGATGGAGCGCACGCTGCTGACCACCGCCTTACGCCACACTCAGGGGCATAAACAAGAGGCGGCCCGGCTGCTGGGATGGGGTCGTAATACCCTGACGCGTAAGCTAAAAGAGTTGGGGATGGAGTAGCTGCGCACTGGCGAGTAAAAAATAGTCACCCAGCGCAAACTGCTGCTATTTTGTACTTTACTGTTGCCATGCGTTGAGTATGATCTTGCCCGGAAAGACGGGGGAGAAATCATGCTTGAATCACTCATTAATATTATATCGAGCGGTGTTGCAGCGGGTCATACGCCGCAGACGGCGGTCGCTGCCGTTCTGTGCGCGGCAATGGTTGGCCTGTTTAGCTGATAATATCCCCTCTCCTGCCAGGAGAGGGGATATTGCTTATATGACGCGGGAAAACTGCTGCATCCGCGCTTTCTGGCGCAGATACGCATCAAAACACATGCAGATATTGCGAATCAGCAGCCGGCCTTTCGGCGTTACCTGAATGCCTTTCCCATCCACATCCACCAGCCCGTCTTTGGCCAGCGGCGCCAGCAATTTCATATCGTCGGCAAAGTAGCTATCGAAGGTAAGATCCCACTGCGCTTCTACCGCAGCGAAGTCGAGACGGAAGTTACAAATCAGCGCCTTAATCACGTCACGGCGGATACAGTCATCGCGAGTCAACGCGATACCGCGCCACAGCGCCGTTCCGGTTTCATCAACCTGCTGATAATACTGCTTCAACTCTTTCTGGTTCTGCGCGTAGCAATCGCCAATCATGCTGATCGCCGACACGCCCATCCCCAGCAGGTCGGTGTCTCCCTGGGTGGTATATCCCTGGAAGTTCCGATGCAGGATACCTTCACGTTGGGCTATCGCCAGTTCATCATCCGGACGGGCAAAGTGGTCCATGCCGATAAACTGATATCCCGCGGCCGTCAGTGAATTGATGGTTTCCTGAAGAATGTCCAGCTTCTGCTCCGCTGAGGGCAAATCGGCATCTTTGATTTTGCGCTGCGCGGCGAAGAGCGTGGGCAGATGCGCGTAATTGAACACGCTCAGACGATCGGGATTAAGCTCCGCCACTTTCTGTAGCGTATAAGCGAAGCTCTGCGGCGTCTGCTTCGGCAGGCCGTAAATCAGGTCGATATTAGTCGAGGTAAAGCCAATGTCGCGCGCATGGTTGAGTAGCGCGAAGATAAAGGCCTCATCCTGCTCGCGATTCACCAGGCGCTGTACTTCTTTGTTGAAGTCCTGCACGCCCATACTCAGGCGATTAAAGCCTTCGCCGCGTAAATGATCCAGCACATCGAGTTCGATTTCGCGCGGATCAACCTCAATGGAGATCTCTGCATCCGCGTTAAAATTGAAATGGGTACGCAGCAGAGCCATCAGACGACTAATTTGCGCCTTGTTTAAATATGTTGGCGTACCGCCGCCCCAGTGCAGCTGATTAACTTTGCGGCCAGCAAAAAGCGGCGCGCGATGAATAATCTCCTGCTCAAGCACATCCAGATACTGGTCGGCCTTATGCTGTTGGCGGGTGACGATTTTATTGCAGCCGCAGAAATAGCAGAGCTTATGGCAAAACGGGATATGCACGTACAGCGACAGGGGACGCTGCGGATAGCGGGCAACCGCCGCATCAAATTCAGCGGCGCCGAATTCTGGAGAAAACTCCAGCGCGGTGGGATACGAAGTATAACGCGGCCCGGAATAGTTATATTTCTGGATCAGGGCCAGATCCCAGTCGATTAACTGCACAGACATGCTCACTCCTTCCGATGGTACCGTCGGCGGGTACGCCGCCCCGGCCCAACCGCACCTCGGGTAATGAGCCGGTTGCGCAGCCATTTTTGACGCCGCGACAACCGTCGTAGTTTAACGAATAACCACAGCAGATAACATATAACCAGAAGGGTTATAAGCAGGACCGGGAATCCGATGGGGTGCAAACGTTAGTTTCCACCCTTCAGCAGACGCATCATATCTTCTTTGCGCTCTTCCTCTTCTTCATCTTCGTCATCATCGTATGAGAGGCCCAGCTGCTGCATCAGCTCATCAATACGATCCAGCTTGGCGTCAACCCAGGCCTGCTCTTCGGCATTCAGGGTGCCGCCCTCTTCCAGACGTTCCAGCAGCGCGTCCAGGCGCTCATCGTTCTCCAGCAAATCCAGCTCAGCCTGCGGTGAAAGCATAGGTTTCTCGCTCTTTGGTTTATGCTGCTTAATCGCCGGAGCATTTTCAGTTACGCCCAGCGGGATTGGTTTTTTACTGCCAATTCGGGGATCTTGCTGCTGGCCTTGTTTTTTACCTGCCGAAGCGGTATCGCCACCGGTCGCACGACTTCCTGCCGCGTGGCCACGATGCTTCTTCTGATGCTTACGCTCGCGGGCTTCCTGGTTCAATTCTTCACGGGTTTTGCGATTTTTTTTGCCGCGAGGTACGGATGTCGGTTTTTTCATGTTGTGTAATCTTCAGGCCGTTTTCTTCAGTATAGAATTGAGGCGGAATCTAGCAGAAAGCAAGCAAAGAAAAAAGGCGACAGATTACTCTGTCGCCTTTTTCCGCACTAACAACCCTTAATGGGCTTCTACTTTCCATGTTCGCTAACGACACACCCTGTCTTTCCTTTAGCGACCAACGGTCCCTGTTACATCCATTTCCTTTTAAAACGTCTCCAGACGTTTGTCATCCTGACAATCCGTAGTCCTCGCCTCCTGGCGCTTCCTGACTCCTCATCCTGAGTCATAATCCTGTCAGCATCCTCGCCTTTGACCGCTACTTTACTGTTTTGAGAAAAACCTACAACCGACTGTACGGAAAAAAAACGAGTTTCAGAATTTTCTTTCAGCCCAACACGATGATTTATCAGAATTTGTATTATGTTTACTCAGTTTTTCCTCATGTATTTCTCATATAATCAATAGCCAATGTCTTACAAAGACTGTGGTTTTAGCTTACAGCGATGAGGTGCGGTAAAAACAGCCTTTTTCTGCTGTTCAGGTATAATCCCCGTCAAAGCCTGATTTAACGGAGACGACCGTCTTGACCAACTGGAATTATCAACTGACGCATTTTGTCACTAGCGCGCCAGATATCCGCCATCTTCCTGCCGATACCGGTATTGAAGTGGCCTTTGCTGGCCGCTCTAACGCCGGGAAATCCAGCGCTCTGAACACGCTGACTAACCAGAAAAGCCTGGCGCGTACTTCGAAGACGCCCGGCCGTACGCAGCTGATTAACTTGTTTGAAGTCGCTGAGGGCAAACGCCTGGTCGACCTGCCGGGCTATGGTTATGCCCAGGTTCCCGAAGAGATGAAAATCAAGTGGCAGCGCGCACTGGGTGAATATCTCGAGAAACGCCTTTGCCTGAAAGGCCTGGTTGTGCTGATGGATATCCGTCATCCGCTTAAAGATCTCGATCAGCAGATGATCCAATGGGCGGTTGAAAGCGATATTCCGGTTCTGGTGCTGCTGACCAAAGCCGATAAGCTGGCCAGCGGCGCGCGGAAAGCGCAGATCGCTATGGTCCGTGAAGCGGTAACCGCTTTTAACGGAGATGTGCAGGTGGAAGGATTTTCTTCCCTGAAGAAGCAAGGCGTGGATAAACTACGGCAGAAACTGGATAGCTGGTATAACGATATCCCACCTCAGGAAGAACCTGAAGACGGCGAATAGTCTCGCTAATTACCCCGGGTAGCGGCGCTTGACGCCCTGTCCGGGTAGCCCGCCTCATCAGCATCGATACGCAAAAATTTTCTTTCGCGCAATAAAAAACGCCCCGGTCATAAATGACCGGGGCGGCTAAAATATTCAGCCAAATCCGATTACGTGAAGTAAAAGGTCTGAAAGATAGAACATCTTACCTCTGTACCCTACGTCTTTAACTCTACTCTTCTTTCGATTACGGATAAAGCATTTTTTGTAGTTTTTTTTCACTCTTTACATAGCAAATTCAAATGATCATCACAAAATACGATAAGTTATGTTACTCACTTACAAGAAATGACCATACCTGCCGAATACTTAGTGCGCTTGATCCCAGTTTTCTCCGCTTCCAACTTCCACCAGTAGCGGAACCGCCAGCGTCGTACTGCTTTCCATCAGTTCATGGATCTTTTTCGCAACCGCCGCAAGATCGTCTTTATGCACTTCAAAGACCAATTCATCGTGCACCTGCATGATCATCCGCACGCGTGGTTTTTCACTTAGCAGCCAGCTGTCGACGGCGATCATCGCACGCTTAATAATATCGGCGGCGGTTCCCTGCATCGGCGCGTTGATCGCCGCACGCTCGGCACCGGCACGACGCGCTCCGTTGCTGGATTTGATGTCCGGCAAATAGAGGCGACGACCATCGAGCGTTTCAACATACCCCTGCTCTTTTGCCTGGGCGCGGGTGCGCTCCATATACTCCAGCACGCCCGGATAGCGCTCAAAGTAGAGATCCATATACTTTTGCGCTTCTTTGCGTGGAATATTGAGCTGGCGCGCAAGTCCGAACGCGCTCATGCCATAAATAAGGCCGAAGTTGATTGCCTTCGCGCTGCGGCGCTGCTCGCTGCTGACGCTCTCCAGCGGCAAACCGAAAACCTCGGCCGCCGTCGCGCGGTGGATATCCTTCCCCTCCGCAAACGCGGTCAACAGGCCCTTGTCGCGAGACAGATGCGCCATGATGCGCAGTTCAATTTGCGAGTAGTCGGCAGAAACGATGAGATAATCTTCCGGTGCAATAAACGCCTGGCGGATACGGCGCCCTTCATCATTGCGCACCGGAATATTCTGCAGGTTCGGATCGGTAGACGACAAACGTCCCGTTGCCGTAACCGCTTGGTGATAAGAGGTGTGAACCCGGCCCGTTTTCGGGCTGATCATCAGCGGCAGCTTATCGGTATAGGTGGACTTGAGTTTGGCCAGACCACGATATTCGAGGATGACTTTCGGCAGCGGATAGTCCAACGCCAGCTCTTCCAGCACCTCTTCCGAGGTCGAGGGCGCGCCGCCCGGGGTTTTCTTCAGCGGCTTAATACCTTGTTTTTCAAACAAGATCGTTTGCAGCTGCTTCGGAGAAGAAAGGTTAAACTCTTCACCCGCGATGTCGTACGCTTTTTTCTCCAGCTCAACCAGGCGCTTGGCTATCTCCTGAGAATGCGCATGCAGTACGGCCGGATCGATCTTCACGCCATTGCGCTCAATGCGGGATAGTACCGGCACCAGCGGCATCTCAATATTTTTAAAGACGTTCAGCGGGCCTTCATTTTGCTGAAGTTTAGGCCACATTTTCAGGTGCAGCTGTAGCGTGACGTCGGCATCTTCCGCCGCGTAGCGGCCCGCTTCTTCCAGCGCGATTTGGTTGAATGTAAGCTGGTTTTTACCTTTACCCGCAATCTCTTCAAAAGTAATGGTTTTGTGCTTCAGCCAGCGATCGGAGAGGCTATCCATATCATGGCGGCCCGCCACGCTGTCAAGAATGTAAGATTCCAGCATGGTATCAAAGGCAATACCGCGCAATTCAATGTCGTAGTTAGCCAGGATACCGCGGTCATATTTGAGGTTTTGCCCAACCTTCAGAATCTTGTCATCTTCCAGTAGCGGTTTCAGTAGCTCAAGGACACGGTCACGCGGGATCTGATCCGGTGCATCCAGATAATCATGGGCAACCGGTACATAGGCCGCAACGCCAGGCTCAATAGCGAAGGATAAACCGACCATATTGGCTGAAACGTTATCCAGGCTGTCAGTTTCGGTATCAAAGGCAAAAAGCGGCGCTTTCTTCAGGTTTTCAATCCAGGTCAGCAGCGTTTCTTCATCAAGAATCGTGACATAGTTTTCAGAAGAGAGCGCCGTGGCGGTTTCCTCTTCGGCATCAGCCACTGCTGCCACCGCTGCTACCGGGTTCGCCGCAGGCTTCGCGCCTTTTGCCTGCATCCACTTGCCGGACTCGACATCGGTGATCCAGCGTTTGAACTCATACTTTTTAAATAGCGTCAGCAGTTCATCAGCGATGGGCTGTGCAACCAGCAGATCTTCGCAGCCCAGATCCAGCTCGACGTCGGTTTTGATTGTCGCCAGCTGATAAGAGAGATAGGCCACCTCTTTATTCTGCTCCAGCTTCGCTGCCATTGTTTTTGCACCGCGGAAGGTCAGTCCGGCGATTTTTTCAGGTTCCGCATATAGCGTATCAAGGCCGCCCAGCCCCTGTAACAACGCCTGCGCCGTCTTCTCACCCACGCCTGGTACGCCAGGGATGTTGTCCGATGAGTCCCCCATCAGGGCCAGAAAATCGATGATCAGCTCCGGCGGCACGCCATATTTGGTCACCACTTCATCCGGGCCAAGGATGGTGTTGGTCATGGTGTTAATCAGCGTAATACCCGGCGTAACCAGCTGAGCCATGTCTTTATCGCCGGTGCTAATCAGTACCGGACGCCCGACCTTTTCAGCTTCACGCGCCAGGGTACCGATGACATCGTCAGCTTCTACGCCAGGGACGGCCATCAGCGGCAGGCCCATCGCCTTGACCATGGCATGCAGCGGCTCGATCTGCGCCCGAAGATCGTCCGGCATCGGCGGGCGATGAGATTTATAGTGCTCAAACAGTTCATCACGGAAAGTCTTCCCCTTGGCATCAAACACGACGACGGCATGGGTCGGTTGATACTGCAGGATCAGGCTTCGCAGCATATTCAGTACGCCATACATTGCGCCTGTCGGCTCGCCAGCGCTATTCGTCAGCGGAGGGAACGCGTGATATGCCCGATAAAGGTAAGAGGAGCCGTCAACGAGGATGAGAGGGTTTTCTGGGATCTGAACCATAATTTCCGTGCCTGTTTATCAGATTATCGGTAAAGGATGCCACAGACGGGCATTAAATCCTGAATTTTTCCCGCATTTCGTCGAAAAGATTCCGCGATCCCGTCGATCGTATGATGTGTCAACCTGTGGATAACTTTGTGAATAGTTTTATAACGATGACTAAACCATCATTAATAAAATAATCTATTGATAAATTATTCTATATTTATCATGACATTATGAATTAATGACTTGCGTTAATAACATCATGATGACTCAATGTTCCATGTGGATATAAGATCCGGAAATTTTTCTATCCAGGTAAAACCCGTCATTTGCTCTATTTTCTGGTAAAATCAGCCGCTTGCGCTGTTTAAACGCGTTCTTTGTCAGCCTAACTTTCTGAATAAATTAACTATGTCGAGATTACTCGCTGCGATAACGCTCCCGCTGAGTATCGCCCTGACTATCGTAGTCACCATTATATGTTCCGTGCCAATAATCATCGCGGGGCTGATTAAACTGCTTGTGCCTGTTACTGCGGTCTGGCGCTCGATATCCATTTTCTGCAATTTCATGATGTACTGCTGGTGTGAAGGGTTGGCCCTGCTGCTGCGCCTTAATCCCTGGCTTAAGTGGGATGTTGAGGGCCTGGAAGGCTTGAACAAGAAAAACTGGTATCTGCTTATCAGCAACCACCATAGCTGGGCCGATATCGTGGTGCTTTGCGTACTGTTCCGCAAACATATCCCGATGAATAAATATTTCCTGAAGCAACAGCTCGCCTGGGTGCCGTTTATTGGCCTGGCCTGCTGGGCGTTGGATATGCCTTTTATGCGCCGTTATTCCCGGGGTTATTTAATCCGCCATCCAGAACGCCGCGGCAAAGATGTGGAAACCACCCGTCGCTCCTGCGAGAAATTCCGCTCGCATCCCACCACTATCGTTAACTTTGTCGAAGGCTCACGTTTTACTGAAGAGAAGCGGCTGCAGACCCGCTCGCCTTATAATAATTTATTAGCACCAAAAGCTGCCGGTACTGCCATGGCATTAAGCGTCCTGGGCTCGCAGTTTGATAAGCTGCTGAACGTTACACTGTGTTATCCAGAGAATCATCACCGACCGTTTTACGACATGCTGAGCGGCCGATTAACGCGGATTGTAGTACGCATCCGCCTTGAACCCGTGACAGAAGAGCTGCGCGGCGATTATGTGAATGATAAAAACTTTAAGCGGCGGTTTCAGCGCTGGCTAAATACGCTTTGGGAAGATAAAGATCGTCAGTTAACGGAAATAATGCAGCAGAAAGGAAAATGATGCTGGGCGCTGAAAAGTGTAACGCCGGTCAGTAACCGGCGTTTATTTTTTATTTCTTCTCAACTAACTGCTTAACGGTATCGGCATACTGGGCAACAAATGCGTCCATATTGCTGGTATCCATACCCTGCGGGTTAAGCTGATATTTGCCGTTAACGTACATAGCGGGTACGCCCTGCAGCTGGAAATCAGCGGCGGCTTTCTCTTGCTGAGCCACCAGGGATTTCACTACAAAACTGTTCCAGGCTGCATCGTAATCTTCACCTTTAACGCCAGCGTCAACGAAGACCTTACGAATATCGGCTACGGTCTGAACGGTCTGTGTTTTCTGTACCGCTTCAAACATCGGGACAGTGATCTTGTCTTCCACACC
Source organism: Klebsiella sp. BDA134-6 (assembly GCF_015601345.1). Classification (NCBI taxonomy): domain Bacteria; kingdom Pseudomonadati; phylum Pseudomonadota; class Gammaproteobacteria; order Enterobacterales; family Enterobacteriaceae; genus Klebsiella; species Klebsiella sp. BDA134-6. Next base: position 25,614 of record NZ_CP064784.1, on the reverse strand, counting down.
CAGCGCCATCGCGACGGCCCACGCCTGAGTCAGATCCTTGCCCAACGGGCCCAGGAACTCTACGTGGTATTTCGTCATTTTGACGCCTTCAGGCAGCTTTTTCTTCACGTTATCTGACACATGAAGCACTTCTTCAAACTGATAGCAGTGCGGGCAGTAGAACGAGAAAAACTCGAGCACCTGAGGCTCACCAGCAACGGGCTTATCGAGGGTAATATACTGCTTACCGTCGGTGATCTGGGCAGCGGATGCACTAAAAGCCAGAATCATACCAGCCAGCGCCAGCCAAATTTTTTTCATGATTAACTCTCTCCTGGATATATCACATTAATACATTGGCGTTAACTGAAGAGGCGGTTCCTGTAGAACCTTTACCTGCTCAAGAAAAGTTGTTGTCTGCCCACGCCAGTAATCTTCCCCTGTTAACCACGGGAAGTTCTTAGGAAAAGCAGGATCTTCCCAGCGCCTTAACAACCACGCCAGATAATAAACTAAGCGCATTGCACGTAAAGGTTCGATGAGGGCAATTTCATCCGTATTAAAAGAGCTAAACTCTTCATACGCTTCAATGATCATCTCAAGCTGCATCCGTTGCTCGGCGTTATCACCGTTCAACAGCATCCACAGATCCTGGATAGCAGGTCCATTACGTGAATCATCTAAATCAACAAACAAAGGGCCATCGCGCCAGAGGATGTTTCCTGCATGGCAATCACCGTGTAAACGTAAGATATTGGCGCGTCCGTGCCATTGCGCCATTACCGCATCTATCAGCTTATCGGTGGCGCTAAGAAAAGCCTCTTTCAGCCCTGCTGGTATCAGCGGGGAGAGCTCAAAGACCTGCCGGGGCTCAAGAAGGTACTCATTGGTGCCAATCTCCGGGCGCGCGACAAAACGCTGTTTGCGTCCCGTTTGATGCAGACGGCCAAGGTAGCGCCCAACCCATTCCATCTGATCGAGGTTATCCGCCTCAAACTGACGTCCCCCCAGGCTTGGGAACACGGCGAAAAAGAACCCCTGATGCTGATGAAGGGTACTTCCGTTAAATGACAATGGCGCCGCTACAGGGACTTCGTCCTGAACGAGATGAAGGGAAAACTGGTGTTCTTCGAGGATTTGTTCGGCGGACCAGCGCTCAGGACGATAGAACTTCACCACATAGCGGCGACGGTCTTCGTCCTGAAACTGGTAAACTCGGTTCTCATAGCTATTAAGCGGGGTAAGACCTGAGTCCACCCGCATTCCCAGATCAAATAAACCATCAATGATGGTATCCGGGTGAAGCGTCTGAAAAGTGAAAGCCTTATCGTGCATCCTGACATCCGATAATCGTACGAATGATACAGGATATCATCTCATTGCCGATTCCGCGGCAGCGCTTACAACCTTTTACTCTTTAATCACTCCGCGAGCGCGTAGCAGCGCAGTTTTAAAATCTTCTTCATAATCTTTCTGGATACCGGGGATAACGGCCTCTTTTGCCGAGTCGCGCATCTTCAGGTGATAAATCAGAATATCGTCGGAAAGATCGCTCAGTTCACCGGCATAACCAGCCTCTTTCGCCAGTTTTTGCAAAAATTGAATCAAATTCAGCTCGGGTTCTTTCTGCCAGGCCGGCTGGAGGAGTTCAATGACTTCATTCAGGCGTTTACATTTCATAGCAATGCTCCTTACTCTTGATAGGTGTACGTTAGCAGGGACAATCCCACAATGAAAGAGGCGATATTAATATGCAGGGTAAGGTAATAACCGGCGTTGTACTGGCAGGTGGGAGAGGTACGCGTATGGGAGGTGTTGATAAAGGATTGCAGTTGCTGAAGGGGAAAGCGCTGTGGCGTCATGTCGCCGATACGCTGCAACCCCAGGTCACAAAGCTGGTGATTAGCGCTAACCGCAATCTTGATTGCTGGCGAAGCAGCGGCTACCCGATTATTACCGACTCTCTGAACGACTTTCCCGGGCCGTTAGCTGGCATGCTTTCCGTTATGCATCAGGTTGAGGGTGAGTGGTTTCTGTTTTGTCCGTGCGATACGCCTTTTATTCCATCATTTCTGGCTGAGCGCTTAATACTGCAAAAAAAGTCATCCCCGGTCGTTTGGGTACACGACGGTGAACGCGACCATCCGGCGATTGCTCTGGTGAATCGAGAGGTGATTAGCGAGCTGGAAAGCTATCTGGCGGTAGGCGAGCGGCGGGTTATGGTGTTTATGCGCAAAATGGGGGGGCATAGCGTCGATTTTAGCGATGTAAAATCAGCCTTTATTAACGTCAACACTCTCAGCGATTTACAAAGTATGCAGGTGTCATCATGATCCCTCTTTTAGCCATCGCCGCCTGGAGCGGCACGGGTAAAACAACCTTATTGAAAGCGCTGATTCCAGCGCTACGCGCGGAAGGCATACGTCCTGGGCTCATTAAACATACCCATCATGATATGGACGTGGATAAACCCGGTAAAGATAGCTATGAGCTACGTAAAGCAGGAGCGGCTCAGACGATTGTCGCCAGCTCGCAGCGTTGGGCATTAATGACGGAAACACCCGAAGAGCCTCCGCTGGATCTGGCATGGCTGGTTAGCCGAATGGACACATCAACGTTAGATCTCGTACTGGTTGAAGGTTTTAAACATGAAGCTGTGCCAAAAATTCTGCTTTTTCGGAAAAACAGCGGACATTGCAAAGAAGAATTAGTATTTGATGATGACGTGATTGCCGTAGCTAGCGATACGCCTGTCGAGACGTCGCTTCCCTTTTTAGATTTAAATAATATTCCGCAGATAGCCGCTTTTATTATGCAATGGTCAAAAAGGGCTTAATCGCAACCTTAATTGAAATTGCAGAGATGTCGCTACGCGTCATCTTGCTAATTCATCACTGATTTCTCAGGCCATAAAAACGCAAAAAGCCCATCCGTCAGGATGGGCTCTTCACGTGTTTGATGCCTGGCAGTTCCCTACTCTCACATGGGGAGACCCCACACTACCATCGGCGCTACGGCGTTTCACTTCTGAGTTCGGCATGGGGTCAGGTGGGACCACCGCGCTATCGCCGCCAGGCAAATTCTGTTGTCAGAAACGAATCTTTTACACCGATGCTGCGTTGGCTGCATTCGTAAAGTCAGTCACATACCTCAGTATGCTCCTTCCTTTACTTCATTTGCCGCCTTGCCTCAGCGTAAAATCTTTCGTTCCCGAAAATCTGTAATCAATGCTGAAATTGTTGTCTTCTCAAATCCGCCAAAACATCTTCGGCGTTGTAAGGTTAAGCCTCACGGTTCATTAGTACCGGTTAGCTCAACGCATCGCTGCGCTTACACACCCGGCCTATCAACGTCGTCGTCTTCAACGTTCCTTCAGGACCCTTAAAGGGTCAGGGAGAACTCATCTCGGGGCAAGTTTCGTACTTAGATGCTTTCAGCACTTATCTCTTCCGCATTTAGCTACCGGGCAATGCCATTGGCATGACAACCCGAACACCAGTGATGCGTCCACTCCGGTCCTCTCGTACTAGGAGCAGCCCCCCTCAATTCTCCAGCGCCCACGGCAGATAGGGACCGAACTGTCTCACGACGTTCTAAACCCAGCTCGCGTACCACTTTAAATGGCGAACAGCCATACCCTTGGGACCTACTTCAGCCCCAGGATGTGATGAGCCGACATCGAGGTGCCAAACACCGCCGTCGATATGAACTCTTGGGCGGTATCAGCCTGTTATCCCCGGAGTACCTTTTATCCGTTGAGCGATGGCCCTTCCATTCAGAACCACCGGATCACTATGACCTGCTTTCGCACCTGCTCGCGCCGTCACGCTCGCAGTCAAGCCAGCTTATGCCATTGCACTAACCTCCTGATGTCCGACCAGGATTAGCTGACCTTCGTGCTCCTCCGTTACTCTTTAGGAGGAGACCGCCCCAGTCAAACTACCCACCAGACACTGTCCGCAACCCCGATTAGGGGCCCACGTTAGAACACCAGCCATTAAAGGGTGGTATTTCAAGGATGGCTCCATGCAGACTGGCGTCCACACTTCAAAGCCTCCCACCTATCCTACACATCAAGGACCAGTGTTCAGTGTCAAGCTATAGTAAAGGTTCACGGGGTCTTTCCGTCTTGCCGCGGGTACACTGCATCTTCACAGCGAGTTCAATTTCACTGAGTCTCGGGTGGAGACAGCCTGGCCATCATTACGCCATTCGTGCAGGTCGGAACTTACCCGACAAGGAATTTCGCTACCTTAGGACCGTTATAGTTACGGCCGCCGTTTACCGGGGCTTCGATCAAGAGCTTCTCCTTACGGATAACCCCATCAATTAACCTTCCGGCACCGGGCAGGCGTCACACCGTATACGTCCACTTTCGTGTTTGCACAGTGCTGTGTTTTTAATAAACAGTTGCAGCCAGCTGGTATCTTCGACTGATTTCAGCTCCATGAGTAAATCACTTCACCTACATATCAGCGTGCCTTCTCCCGAAGTTACGGCACCATTTTGCCTAGTTCCTTCACCCGAGTTCTCTCAAGCGCCTTGGTATTCTCTACCTGACCACCTGTGTCGGTTTGGGGTACGATTTGATGTTACCTGATGCTTAGAGGCTTTTCCTGGAAGCAGGGCATTTGTCACTTCAGCACCGTAGTGCCTCGTCATCACGCCTCAGTGTTAAAGTGAACCGGATTTACCTGGAACACACACCTACACGCTTAAACCGGGACAACCGTCGCCCGGCCAACATAGCCTTCTCCGTCCCCCCTTCGCAGTAACACCAAGTACAGGAATATTAACCTGTTTCCCATCGACTACGCCTTTCGGCCTCGCCTTAGGGGTCGACTCACCCTGCCCCGATTAACGTTGGACAGGAACCCTTGGTCTTCCGGCGTGCGGGTTTTTCACCCGCATTATCGTTACTTATGTCAGCATTCGCACTTCTGATACCTCCAGCAACCCTCACAGGCCACCTTCAACGGCTTACAGAACGCTCCCCTACCCAACAACGCCTAAGCGTCGCTGCCGCAGCTTCGGTGCATGGTTTAGCCCCGTTACATCTTCCGCGCAGGCCGACTCGACCAGTGAGCTATTACGCTTTCTTTAAATGATGGCTGCTTCTAAGCCAACATCCTGGCTGTCTGGGCCTTCCCACATCGTTTCCCACTTAACCATGACTTTGGGACCTTAGCTGGCGGTCTGGGTTGTTTCCCTCTTCACGACGGACGTTAGCACCCGCCGTGTGTCTCCCGTGATAACATTCTTCGGTATTCGTAGTTTGCATCGGGTTGGTAAGTCGGGATGACCCCCTAGCCGAAACAGTGCTCTACCCCCGAAGATGAGTTCACGAGGCGCTACCTAAATAGCTTTCGGGGAGAACCAGCTATCTCCCGGTTTGATTGGCCTTTCACCCCCAGCCACAAGTCATCCGCTAATTTTTCAACATTAGTCGGTTCGGTCCTCCAGTTAGTGTTACCCAACCTTCAACCTGCCCATGGCTAGATCACCGGGTTTCGGGTCTATACCCTGCAACTTAACGCCCAGTTAAGACTCGGTTTCCCTGCGGCTCCCCTATACGGTTAACCTTGCTACAGAATATAAGTCGCTGACCCATTATACAAAAGGTACGCAGTCACCCAACAAGTGGGCTCCTACTGCTTGTACGTACACGGTTTCAGGTTCTTTTTCACTCCCCTCGCCGGGGTTCTTTTCGCCTTTCCCTCACGGTACTGGTTCACTATCGGTCAGTCAGGAGTATTTAGCCTTGGAGGATGGTCCCCCCATATTCAGACAGGATACCACGTGTCCCGCCCTACTCTTCGAGTTCACAGCCTGTGCGTTTTAGTGTACGGGAGTATCACCCTGTACCCTGCGACTTTCCAGACGCTTCCACTAACACACAAGCTGATTCAGACTCCGGGCTGCTCCCCGTTCGCTCGCCGCTACTGGGGGAATCTCGGTTGATTTCTTTTCCTCGGGGTACTTAGATGTTTCAGTTCCCCCGGTTCGCCTCGTTTGACTATGTATTCATCAAACGATAGTGCAACGAATTGCACTGGGTTTCCCCATTCGGACATCGCCGGCTGTAACGGTTCATATCACCTTACCGACGCTTTTCGCAGATTAGCACGTCCTTCATCGCCTCTGACTGCCAGGGCATCCACCGTGTACGCTTAGTCGCTTAACCTCACAACCCGAAGATGTTTCGTAAAACATCGTCGTGTCGCGAAAATTTGAGAGACTCGAACACACATAACATGTGTGTCGTTTCAATTTTCAGCTTGATCCAGATTTTTAAAGAGCAAAATTTCACAATGCACTTCACAGTACATTTTGAAATTTATCATTCATCAGACAATCTGTGTGGACACTACAAAGGCAGGTTCTTTAAGGTAAGGAGGTGATCCAACCGCAGGTTCCCCTACGGTTACCTTGTTACGACTTCACCCCAGTCATGAATCACAAAGTGGTAAGCGCCCTCCCGAAGGTTAAGCTACCTACTTCTTTTGCAACCCACTCCCATGGTGTGACGGGCGGTGTGTACAAGGCCCGGGAACGTATTCACCGTGGCATTCTGATCCACGATTACTAGCGATTCCGACTTCATGGAGTCGAGTTGCAGACTCCAATCCGGACTACGACATACTTTATGAGGTCCGCTTGCTCTCGCGAGGTCGCTTCTCTTTGTATATGCCATTGTAGCACGTGTGTAGCCCTACTCGTAAGGGCCATGATGACTTGACGTCATCCCCACCTTCCTCCAGTTTATCACTGGCAGTCTCCTTTGAGTTCCCGGCCGGACCGCTGGCAACAAAGGATAAGGGTTGCGCTCGTTGCGGGACTTAACCCAACATTTCACAACACGAGCTGACGACAGCCATGCAGCACCTGTCTCAGAGTTCCCGAAGGCACCAAAGCATCTCTGCTAAGTTCTCTGGATGTCAAGAGTAGGTAAGGTTCTTCGCGTTGCATCGAATTAAACCACATGCTCCACCGCTTGTGCGGGCCCCCGTCAATTCATTTGAGTTTTAACCTTGCGGCCGTACTCCCCAGGCGGTCGACTTAACGCGTTAGCTCCGGAAGCCACTCCTCAAGGGAACAACCTCCAAGTCGACATCGTTTACAGCGTGGACTACCAGGGTATCTAATCCTGTTTGCTCCCCACGCTTTCGCACCTGAGCGTCAGTCTTTGTCCAGGGGGCCGCCTTCGCCACCGGTATTCCTCCAGATCTCTACGCATTTCACCGCTACACCTGGAATTCTACCCCCCTCTACAAGACTCCAGCCTGCCAGTTTCGAATGCAGTTCCCAGGTTGAGCCCGGGGATTTCACATCCGACTTGACAGACCGCCTGCGTGCGCTTTACGCCCAGTAATTCCGATTAACGCTTGCACCCTCCGTATTACCGCGGCTGCTGGCACGGAGTTAGCCGGTGCTTCTTCTGCGGGTAACGTCAATGAATAAGGTTATTAACCTTACTCCCTTCCTCCCCGCTGAAAGTACTTTACAACCCGAAGGCCTTCTTCATACACGCGGCATGGCTGCATCAGGCTTGCGCCCATTGTGCAATATTCCCCACTGCTGCCTCCCGTAGGAGTCTGGACCGTGTCTCAGTTCCAGTGTGGCTGGTCATCCTCTCAGACCAGCTAGGGATCGTCGCCTAGGTGAGCCGTTACCCCACCTACTAGCTAATCCCATCTGGGCACATCTGATGGCAAGAGGCCCGAAGGTCCCCCTCTTTGGTCTTGCGACGTTATGCGGTATTAGCTACCGTTTCCAGTAGTTATCCCCCTCCATCAGGCAGTTTCCCAGACATTACTCACCCGTCCGCCACTCGTCACCCGAGAGCAAGCTCTCTGTGCTACCGTTCGACTTGCATGTGTTAGGCCTGCCGCCAGCGTTCAATCTGAGCCATGATCAAACTCTTCAATTTAAGTTTGATGCTCGTAGAATTAAACTTCGTAATGAATTACGTGTTCACTCTTTGAGACTTGGTATTCATTTTTCGTCCGAGGACGTTAAGAATCCATGTCACTTTGAGTGCCCACACAGATTGTCTGATAAATTGTTAAAGAGCAGTGCAACGCGGCTTTCGCTCACCGTTGCGAGGTGGCGTATATTACGCTTTCCTCTTTCAGAGTCAAGCGTTTAATTTCGCTTTTCTCTGCCGGCATTCATCGCTGAATCCCGCTGACCCGGCGGCTTACGTGCCGTTGTTCCGTGTCAGTGGAGGCGCATTATAGGGAGTAATTCTGAAGTGACAAGGGCTAAATGCAAAAAACTTTTCAACCGCCTCTTTTTTCATCATTACGGCGCGTGATGTAGCAAAAAACCGGCGTTTTGCCGTTTTAACCAACGAAGCAAGCCGTCAGATGGCATACTGGTAAGGTAAAAAAGAGAAAGGAACGGCATTGTATGTCTTTAAGCGCACAGCAGTTGGCGGCACAAAAGAATATATCTTGGGTATTAGCGGAGAAGCTGGCTCAAAAAATTTTGACCGGTGAATATCAGCCAGAAAGTATCCTTCCTGGCGAGATGGAGCTGGGCGAACAATTCGGCGTGAGCCGCACGGCCGTGCGTGAAGCGGTTAAGACGCTAACGGCAAAAGGTATGCTTTTACCACGGCCACGCATCGGTACGCGGGTGATGCCGCGCAGCAGCTGGAACTTTCTCGATAAAGAACTCCTGGCCTGGTGGTTAACAGAAGATAACTTCTCTGATGTTGTCAGCCATTTCCTCGTTATGCGCGGTAGCCTGGAACCTCAAGCCTGTTTTCTGGCGTCAACGTCAGGCACGCCGGAGCAAAAAGCCCAGCTTAACGCCTTGATGGAGGAGATGATTGAGCTAAAGAGGAACTTTCAGCGCGAGCGCTGGATTGAAGTCGATATGGCCTGGCATGAACATATATATGAAATGAGCGGCAACCCTTTCCTGATCTCTTTCGCCTCTTTATTTCATTCGGTCTATCACACCTACTTCACATCAATTACTCAAAATGAAGTGGTGAAACTGGATCTGCATCAGGCAATCGTTGATGCCATTCTGGATAGCGACGGCTCGCGAGCGCTTAACGCCTGCCAGGCGTTGCTGAGTGCCCCCAATCATTCCGACAAATCGCAAGGGTAACGAATGACCAAAAAGAAAGGCCGCAGTATGGCCGGGCTGCCATGGATCGCAGCGATGGCTTTTTTTATGCAGGCGCTCGACGCCACCATTCTGAATACAGCCCTTCCCGCTATCGCCCATAGTCTCAACCGTTCACCGCTAGCGATGCAATCGGCCATCATCAGCTATACGCTGACGGTGGCTATGCTTATTCCGGTCAGTGGTTGGCTGGCCGACCGTTTCGGCACGCGGAAAGTATTTATCATCGCCGTCAGCCTGTTCACACTCGGTTCTCTTGCCTGCGCCCTGTCAAACTCGCTGATGGAACTGGTTATTTTCCGCGTCATTCAGGGAATCGGCGGGGCAATGATGATGCCAGTAGCGAGGCTGGCGTTACTGCGTGCCTATCCGCGCAGCGAACTGCTGCCGGTACTCAACTTCGTCACGATGCCTGGGCTGGTTGGCCCCATTCTTGGCCCCGTACTCGGCGGCGTTTTGGTCACCTGGGCTAGCTGGCATTGGATTTTCCTGATTAATATTCCCATCGGCATTATCGGGATCGTGTATGCCCGCAAATATATGCCGGATTTCACCACGCCCCGTCGCCGCTTCGACACGCTCGGTTTTATACTGTTTGGCCTGAGCCTGGTGCTGTTCTCCAGCGGAATCGAGCTGTTTGGCGAGAAAATTGTCGCCACATGGATGGCTTTGGCCGTTATCGCTCTGAGCATCATTTTACTGTGGGCCTATATTCGCCACGCTCGCCGTCATCCCACGCCGCTCATTTCACTTTCTTTATTTAAGACGCATACCTTCTCTGTCGGGATCGCGGGGAACCTCGCCACGCGCCTGGGTACCGGTTGCGTTCCGTTCCTGATGCCGCTGATGTTACAGGTTGGCTTCGGTTATCCGGCGATTATCGCCGGATGCATGATAGCGCCTACGGCTATTGGTTCGATTATTGCGAAATCAACTGTCACCCAGATACTGCGCTGGTTTGGTTATCGTAAAACGCTGGTCGGGGTCACGATATTTATCGGCCTGATGATCGCTCAGTTTTCGCTGCAAACTCCGGATATGTCAATCTGGATGCTGCTGCTGCCGCTATTCGTTTTGGGAATGGCGATGTCCACTCAGTTCACCTCAATGAACACCATCACGCTCGCCGATTTAACGGATGACAATGCCAGCAGCGGCAACAGCATGCTGGCTGTTACTCAGCAGCTTTCTATTAGTCTTGGGGTCGCCGTTAGCGCGGCGGTGCTGCGGTTTTATGAAGGATTCGATAGCGCAAATACCATTGAGCAGTTCCACTACACCTTTATTACCATGGGGGCAATCACCGTGGTATCGGCGCTGGTATTTACCTTATTAAGAGCAAAAGATGGCCGCAACCTGATTAAGGAGCGGCACAAGCGTTAAGCTGAACCGCGAACCACTAGCTCGGGGGTTAACTGTACGCGCTGCTGTTTTTGCCCAGGATCGGCCATGCGGTGAATCAGCACATCGATGGCCAGCTCGCCCAGTTCATCTTTCGGTTGATGAATTGTGGTTAACGGCGGCGTCATATAGCGCGCCAGTTCAATATCGTCATAACCCACCAGCGCCATATCCTGAGGGATGCGCAGACCGCCCTGATAAAGGGCCTGGTAGGCGCCCACCGCCATCGCATCGTTACCGATAAACACCGCCTGCGGCAGCGTTGATAGGGTCAGCAGCTTCTGCATGGCGCTAAATCCGCCGCCAAACTCAAAATCGCTGCTAATCACATAGCCTTCAGGTATCGTGAGTCCGGCCCGAGCCATCGCTGACTGATACCCCTCCAGGCGCAGCCGGGCAGGCGTTTTATCCAACGGACCCGCAATACAGGCAATTCGCGTGTAGCCCTGGTCGATCAGATACTTCGTCGCCATATCGCCACCCAGCAGAGAGTTATCCTGAATCAGATCGCTATCGCCGTCGAACGGCGCCCAGTCCATCATCACCGTCGGAACAGAAGGGTAACGCTGCATGATCTCCGGCGAAGGTTGATGCGTTTCAGTGCACAGCAACAGTAAACCATCGACGCGCTTTTGCATCAGCGTCTCCAGATTACGGTTCATGCGCTGCTCATCGCCTTCGGTATTACACAGCACCAGGCTATAACCCCGCTCGAAGCAGCTGCGCTCCACGCCGCGTACCAGCTCCGAATAAAACGGATTGGTACTGGCGGTAATGAGCATACCTATAGTGCGGGTTTGATTTAATTTGAGACTACGCGCCAGCGCGGACGGCGCGTAGTTCAGGCTTTTAATCGCAGCGTCGACTTTAGCGGTAATCGCTTCGCTAACGAAACGGTCTTTGTTAATGACATGAGAAACCGTCGAAGTGGAAACGCCCGCGATGCGGGCTACATCCTTCATGGTGGCCAAGCGTTACCCCTGTTGACGTAAAAATTCGTCTATTTCTTTTCGCCAGGGCACGGAGGGCTGAGCCCCTTTTCGGGTGACGGCGATAGCCGCAGCTGCATGGGCAAAACGAATTGCCTCCGCCAGTTCGCGACCTTCAAGCAGCGCGGTGACCAGCGCGCCATTAAAGGTATCGCCAGCGGCAATGGTGTCAACCGCCTGCACTTTAAATCCCGGAACCCGACGACCGTTACCTTCGCTGCTGGCCCATACACCACGGCTGCCAAGCGTAATGATCACCGTACCAATACCTTTATCATGGAGCACTTTAGCGGCTTTTGCCGCATCCTCGTCGTTTTCCACGCGCACGCCGGTGAGCTTTTCCGCTTCGGTCTCGTTAGGGGTAATGATATCCACCAGCGTTAACAGTTCATCCGGCAATTCACGCGCCGGAGCAGGATTGAGTATGACCGAGGTTTGATTTTGGTGAGCAATTTTCGCCGCCGCCAGTACGCTTTCCAGCGGTGATTCCAGCTGCATCAGCAGCGCCTGCGCGCTGGCAATACGCTCTTTTTCCGCATCAACCTGCGCAACGCAGAGCGCGGCATTAGCACCGGCGTGAATACCGATGGTGTTTTCACCTTCAGCGTTGACAAAAATCAGCGCCACGCCAGTTGATTCTCCGGAAACGGCCCTGACCGGCGCGACGTCGATATTATCGCTGTCCAGCTGACGACGAACGCGTTCGCCAATATCGTCATCGCCGGTACAGGCGATAAAGGAGATATTTGCCCCGCTGCGTCCGGCGGCAACCGCCTGGTTTGCCCCCTTACCGCCGAAAGCGACCTGATAATGATGACCGGTGACAGTTTCACCGGGCGTAGGGAAGGCGTCGAGATTAAGGATGTGATCGGCGTTGATACTGCCAAGGACGACAAGTTTGCCTGCGGTTTTCATAATCAATATTCCCGGAAAGCGCGCCACCGGAATCCGGTGGCGCATGCCCTGCTTTTCTTTATTATGTTGTCCCTCGGACCGTCGCCGATCCGAATCGCACATTATTGCTTAATGACCAGTTTCAACTCAACCGGATAGCTGGTTTCCACTTTTTCGCCCTTCAGCACTTTATCGGCTGTCTCAACGCCTTTCACGCCGATCTGCTCCGGTAACTGGGCGATGGTCGCTGCCAGTTTGCCACTATTTACCGCTTTTTCGCCATCCGGAGTGCCATCAAATCCAACAACCATCACATCAGATTTGCCCGCCGTTTGCAGCGCACGCAGCGCGCCCAGCGCCATTTCATCATTCTGGGCAAATACCGCCTGTACATCCGGATGTGCGGTCAGCAGGTTCTGCATGACGTTCAGACCCTTAGTGCGGTCAAAATCTGCCGGTTGGCTGGCCAACACGTTAAACTTATGTGCAGCCACGGCCTGCTGAAAACCTTCGCCACGCTCGCGCGCCGCGGATGTCCCCGCAATGCCCTGTAGTTCAATGATCTTCGCGCTTTCGCCGACTTTTTTGGCGATAAAGTCACCGGCCATTTTTCCGCCCAGCACGTTATCAGACGCGATATGACTAACTACGTCACCTTTTGATGCCTGACGATCAAGGGTGATAACCGGAATTTTCGCCTGGTTAGCCAGCTTCACGGCATTACCAACCGCATCGGAATCCGTTGGGTTGATCAGCAGCAGTTTGGTGCCACGGACGGTTAAATCCTGAACGTTAGCCAGCTCTTTTGCCGGGTTGTTCTGTGAATCCAGAACCACCAGGTTATAGCCAAGTTTATCCGCTTCTTTTTGCGCACCCTCTTTCAGAGAGACAAAGAACGGGTTGTTAAGGGTTGAGATAACCAGAGCGATAGTGTCTTTTGCCATCGCGTTTGCACTTACGGTCGCACTTAGCGCTACAGCAGAGACCAGGGTCGCCAGTTTTTTCATATTCATAGTTAAGATGTCCTGTAGAGTTCTCAGTTACTGCTTCTTGTTATCTACCAGTACCGCCAGCAAAATAACCACCGCTTTCACGATCATCTGGTAATAGGATGAAACACCTAATAAATTCAGTCCGTTGTTCAGAAAGCCAAGGATCAACGCACCAATCAACGTGCCGACAATACGCCCTTTACCGCCCGCGAGGCTGGTACCACCCAGCACCACCGCCGCAATTGCATCCAGTTCATATCCGGTGCCCGCCGTCGGCTGCGCGGAGGAGAGACGCGCGACCTCAATAATACCGGCCAGCGAGGCCAGCATGCCGCACAAAGAATAGACGATGATCTTAACTTTATTCACGCTGATGCCGGAAAGACGCGTTGCCGCCTCGTTACCGCCGAGGGCGTAGATATAACGGCCCAGACGGGTATGGTGCAGCATGTACCAGGCGGCCAGGAAGACAAACGCCATAATCCACACCGGCGTTGGGATCCCCAGCGGACGACCAATCCCGAACCAGCCAAACAGATCGGCATTATCGGTAAAACCGGTATTCACCGGGCTACCGTTGGTATACACCATCGTCACGCCGCGCAGCAGCAGCATCATCACCAGCGTAGCGATAAATGCCTGGACGCGCCCTTTCGCCACAATCACGCCGGTAACGGCGCCAATTGCCGCCCCTAACGCCAGCGCAGCGGCTACGGCCACCAGCGCGTTAACCTCAATTCCGACAATCGACGCAGCGACCGCGCCGGTCAGCGCCAGCAGGGAACCGACGGACAGGTCGATGCCCGACGTCAGGATAACCAGCGTCATCCCTACCGCCATAATGGCGTTAACTGAAGTTTGTTGCAGGATATTGAACAAGTTATTCACGGTAAAAAAGTTGGGGCTCATGGTCGAAACAATCGCAATCAGCACCAGCAGGGCTATCAGCGATTTTTGCTCCATCAGCCACGCTTTTGTGAAGTAGCGACGACCAGAAACAGCCGGGTTATTCATCTTTTTTACTCCTGATTCACACGGTTAAGCTTGCCCACAGCGGCAGCCATCAATACTTCCTGGGTGGCCTGCTCGCGTGTGAATTCACCGCCGAGATGCCCTTCATGCATCACCATGATGCGATCGCTCATGCCCAGCACTTCCGGCATCTCCGAAGAGACCAGAATGATGCTCAGGCCTTCGGCTTTAAACTGGTTAATCAGCTGGTAGATCTCTTTCTTCGCACCAACGTCGACGCCGCGGGTCGGTTCATCAAGGATCAACACTTTCGGACGAGTCATTAACCCGCGGGCGATCGCCACCTTCTGCTGATTACCGCCCGAAAGCAGCCCAATAGCCTGCTCCATCGACGGCGTTTTCACATTAAACAGGCGGATAAAATCACCTACCGCCTGCTGTTCATCTTTATGCTTTAGGCTACCGCCGCCGCGGCTGAAGTAACGCAGCGCGGTTAGCGACATATTCTCTTTAACCGACATGCCGAGCACTAAACCATCGCGCTTGCGGTCTTCAGAGATGTAAACAATGCCGTTGGCCAGGCCATCCTGCGGAGAACGAGCGACAACTTCGCGCCCATCAAGAGTCACCGAGCCGCTGCTGCGCGGCAGCGCACCGTACAGCACCTTCATCAGTTCGGTGCGACCGGCGCCCATCAGCCCGGCGACGCCGAGAATTTCACCCTGGCGCAGAATAAAGGAGATATTCTCCACGCCTGAGCCGCACAGGTTGTCGACCTTAAGGCGAACCTCACCCGGGGCTTTGTCCAGACGCGGATACTGATCCTCCAGCTTGCGGCCGACCATCATCTCAATAAGCAGATCTTCATCCAGGCTGGCCACTTCGCGCTCGGCGATAAACTGCCCATCGCGAAATACCGTGACGTCATCGCAAATCTCGAAGATCTCTTTCATACGGTGAGAGATATAGACAATACCGCGCCCCTGCGATTTCAGTTCGCGGATCACGCGGAACAGGGATTCGGTCTCAGTATCGGTTAGCGCGTCTGTGGGTTCATCCATAATGATGACCTTCGACTCAAAGCTCAGTACTTTAGCGATCTCGACCATCTGCTGATCGCCGATCGACAAATCGCCCACCAGCTTCTGGCTGTTAAAACGTAGATTCAGCTTTGCCAGCAGCTTATCGGCTTCGGCGTACATCATCTTCCAGTCAATTTTGCCAAAGCGATTCACAAACTCACGACCAAGGAAAATGTTCTCGGCGATCGTCAGTTGCGGGATCAGGTTGAGCTCCTGGTGGATGATGCCGATTCCGGCTTCCTGAGAAGATTTGGGTCCGTTGAAGGTGGTTTCTTTCCCCAGCCACAGCAGCGAACCGGCATCGCGGGAGTAAATACCGGTCAGCACCTTCATCATGGTGGACTTGCCGGCACCGTTCTCGCCGACCAGCGCCATCACGCGGCCCGGATAGACATTTAGCGAGGCGCCGGAGAGCGCCTTGACGCCAGGGAACGCTTTATCGATCCCTTTTAATTGCAATAAAGCTTCCATATCGGCGACCTCAGAACGTCACGCCGGCACAGAGAATAACGTTCGCATACGGGGAACACTCCCCGCTGCGAATCACCGCCTGACTGTCTGCGGTTTCTTTTTTAAACTGCTCATGACTGGTGTAACGAATTTCAATAGTGTTTCCCTGGTGCTGCTGCAGCTGCTCAAGGTGATTGAGCAACGTCGCGTGGAGCTGCGGATTAAGAGTTTTAATCTCTTCCGCGAGGATAGCCGCTTCAACCTGCATTTCGCTCGTCACCACCTCCAGAACCTGCATAAAGGAGGGCACCCCGTGGGTTAACGCCATATCAATACGCGCGCTGCTGCGGGGAACCGGTAAACCAGCGTCGCAAACCACCAGCGTATCGGTATGACCCAGACGGGAGATAACTGACGAAATATCAGCATTGAGGACGGTACCTTTTTTCATTTTCTCTTTTGCTCCACTAGCGAAACGTTTCGCTGGTATTAGTATTAGCAATAAGAGAACAGAAAACCATCACCAGATGTGAGAATTGTGATCGTCATCGAAACGTTTCGCAACGCAGAAGCGAGAAAGTCCGAAGTGAGTAGATAAAACAAAAAAGCCCTTCGTCAAGAAGGGCCTTAGCGAATCAGATCTCAACCTGAGTGCCGAGCTCAATAACCCGGTTAGGCGGGATTTCGAACTGGTCCGGCGCTCTCAGGGCGTTGCGCTGCAGCAGCAGATACAGCTTGCCGCGCAGGCGCAGATACCATGGCCGCTTGCCGATGATCAACGACTCATGCGACATAAAGAAGGAGGTCTCCATCATCCGGCAGCTCAGACCTTCCAGCCCGCAGCGGTGGAAAACCTCTTCGACATTCGGCGTTTCGCGCCAGCCGTAGCTGGCAACGACGCGCCAGAACGATGGCGATATCTGTTCAATCTGCACGCGACGAACGTTATGTACGTACGGCGCGTCTTCGGTACGCAGCGTGAGCAAAATCACCCGCTCGTGCAGCACCTTGTTATGCTTCAGGTTGTGCAACAGCGCGAAAGGAATCACGTTCAGCGCCCGAGACATATAAACAGCGGTACCCGGCACACGAACCGGCGGCGATTTTTCAAGAGAAGAGATCATCGCCTCCAGAGAGTTACCGTGCTCATGCATCCGACGCAGAAGGCGGAAACGCTCGCTCTTCCAGGTCGTCATGATGGTAAACATCACCAGACCGAGGGTCAGAGGCAGCCAGCCGCCGGAGACGATTTTATCGAGGTTCGCAGAGAAGAGCGGGATATCAATGCACATAAAGGCAACCAGCAGCAGGGCCACTACGAACTTATTCCAGTGCCAGTTTTGACGCGCCACGGTCGTGAACAGAATAGTGGTCAGCACCATCGTTCCCGTCACCGCAATACCGTATGCCGCCGCCAGATTCGAAGAGTGCTCAAAGTTAACAATCACGATAACCACCGAGATATACAGCAGCCAGTTGATGAACGGGATGTAAATCTGCCCGGACTCCATTTCCGAGGTATGAATAATACGCATTGGCGACAGGTATCCCAGACGCACCGCCTGACGAGTCAGGGAGAAGACGCCGGAGATAACCGCCTGGGAAGCGATAACCGTCGCCAGGGCGGCAATAATCAGCATCGGAATCAGCGCCCACTCCGGCGCCAGCAGAAAGAACGGGTTTTTAATTGCCTCCGGGTGTTTGAGCAGCAGCGCCCCCTGGCCAAAGTAGTTCAGCACCAGCGAAGGTAATACCACCGAAAACCAGGCCAGACGAATAGGTAATTTACCGAAATGCCCCATATCGGCATACAGCGCTTCCACGCCGGTGATTGACAGCACCACCGCCCCCAACGCCACAAACGAAACGGTTTTATATTCAAGGAAGAAATGAACCGCCCAATACGGGTTCAGCGCCTGCAGCACCTCCGGGTTAGCGAAGATACTGCGTGCCCCCAGCACCGCCAGTAGCAAGAACCAGATCAGCATAATTGGCGCGAACAGCTTGCCCACCATGCTGGTACCGTGCTTTTGAATGGCGAATAATAGCGTCAGAACAATAATGGAGATGGGCACAACCCAGGTATCCAGGTCGGGAGCAATAATTTCCAGCCCCTCTATCGCCGACATCACCGAGATGGCAGGCGTAATCACCACCTCGCCATAAAAGAAGCTGCCGCCGATAAGCCCAAGGATCACCAGTACGGATGTCGCACGTGCGGAGGTATTACGCCCCGCCAGCGACATTAACGTCAGGATGCCACCTTCACCGGCGTTATCTGCCCGCATCACGAAGGTGATGTACTTGAGCGATACGGTAAAAATTAATAGCCAGAAAATGAGCGACAGGAAGCCAAAAACAGCATCACGCTCAACGCCAAAGCCAAACTGGCCTGACAGACATTCACGAAGTGTATACAGTGGGCTGGTGCCGATATCGCCGTATACCACGCCGATTGCCGCCAGCGTTATTGCCGGCAGCGATTGCTTATTATCAGTGCTCATAGACTAGTCTTTTCGTTTATAAAACAAATGTGTGCCTAGTCCCTTGGCCCACAAAAAGCGCACAGTATGCACGATTATTTGCTGAATCGTACCCCTAACTGACATCATCTTAACCTGACTCAAAGAAAATAAATCGATTCTTCAGGCTATTACCACCCCTAATCAAACATCTATACTCGACCTAACAACGACATTCTAAAAAGCACGCAACTCTATTATGGCTCAATCACATTTACTGGCAGAAAGAATTTCCCGGCTCAGCGCCGCGCTGGAAAAAGGACTCTTCGAACGCAGCCACGCAATACGCCTTTGCCTGCTTGCCGCCCTCAGCGGCGAGAGCGTTTTTCTGCTGGGCCCGCCGGGGATCGCCAAAAGCCTGATTGCCCGTCGCCTCAAGTTCGCCTTTCAGCAGGCTCGCGCATTTGAATACCTGATGACCCGTTTCTCCACGCCGGAAGAGGTCTTTGGCCCACTCTCCATTCAGGCGCTGAAAGATGAAGGGCGCTATGAGCGTTTGACCGCCGGCTATCTTCCGGAAGCCGAAATTGTTTTTCTCGATGAGATCTGGAAAGCGGGCCCGGCGATTCTCAATACGCTACTGACGGCGATAAACGAACGCCATTTCCGTAACGGGGCGACCGAAGAGAAAATCCCCATGCGCCTGCTGGTGGCGGCGTCAAACGAACTCCCGGAGGCGGACAACAGCCTGGAAGCCTTATACGACCGTATGCTTATCCGGTTATGGCTGGACAAGGTACAGGATAAAACTAACTTCCGCTCAATGCTGGTAAGCCAGCAGGACGAGAACAGTAATCCAGTCCCGGCGAATTTGCAGGTCAGCGACGAGGAGTTCCTGCAATGGCAGCAGGATATCGGCAACGTGAAGCTACCGGACAGCGTGTTTGAACTCATATTCCAGCTGCGCCAGCAGCTAGATACGCTGCCGAACGCGCCCTACGTCTCAGATCGTCGCTGGAAAAAAGCGATTCGTCTGCTGCAGGCCAGCGCCTTTTTCAGCGGTCGCGACACCATTGCGCCAATAGACCTGATCCTGCTGAAGGATTGCCTGTGGCACAACGTTGAGACAATGAACCTGATGTCCGCGCAACTGGAGACCTTAATGACCAGCCACGCCTGGCAGCAGCAGGCGATGCTCACTCGACTGGGGTCGATAGTCCAGCGGCGCATTCAGCTTCAACAGCAGCAAAGCGATAAGACCGCGCTAAAAGTCACCCGTCTCGGCGGGATGTTCAGCCGGAAACCTCATTATGAACTGCCTGCTGAAGTGCAGGACCCCACGCTAACGCTGCTTCTCCAGCAGCCGCTCAAACTGCACGATCTGGAAGTCATTCATATTACGTTCGTTCGTGAAGAGCTCGCTCATTGGCTGGAGAAAGGCGGTGAGATCCGCGGCAAGCTCAACGGTATTGGTTTTGCCCAGCAGCTGAATATGGATGTCGATACCAGCCAGCACCTTGTCGTGCGCGACGTCAGCTTACAGGGATCGCGGCTCTCCCTGCCCGGTAGCGAATCACGGGAAAATATGCCGGCCGAAATCCGGCAACAGCTGGAGGCGCTGGACGACGAATGGCATCAGCAACATAACCGCTTTAGCGAACAGCAAAAATGTCTGTTTATCCCCGGCGAGTGGCTGGGGCGTATTGAAGCCAGTCTTCAGGACGTCGGCGCGCAGATTAAACAGGCCCGCCAGTCATGACCCTGGACATGCTGAATGTCATGCTGGCAGTCGGCGAAGAGGGCATGATCGATGAGATGCTGCTGGCGCTGCTGGCGGCGCCTCAGCTCGCGGTATTCTTTGAAAAATTCCCGCGGCTCAAAAATATTATCGCCGCCGACATCCCTCGCTGGCGGGAAGCGGTGAGATCGCGGCTAAAAGAGACCAACGTCCCGCCCGAGCTGGATGCGGAAGTTCAGTGCTATCAGCAGTCACAACGGCTTTCCACCTCGCAGTTTATCGTCCAGCTTCCGCAAATTCTGAGCCAGCTGCATAAGCTCCACTCCCCGTTCGCCAGTCAGGCGCAGCAGCTGGTGGATGACAACAGTACCTTTACGCCAGCGCTGCACACATTATTCCTCCAGCGCTGGCGCCTGAGCCTGGTGGTGCAGGCTACCTCTCTTAATCAGCAGCTGCTGGATGAAGAGCGCGATCAGCTGCTGAGCGAAGTTCAGGAGCGCATGACCCTTAGCGGCCAGCTGGAGCCGGTACTGGTGGAAAATGACAATGCGGCTGGGCATCTGTGGGACATGAGTGCCGGAGAGCTGAAGCGCGGCGATTATCAGCTGATCGTTCGCTACGGGGATTTTTTATCTCAACAACCTGAGCTCATGCAGCTAGCCGAACAGCTGGGACGCTCGCGTGAAGCGAAAGCGGTGCCGAAAAAAGATGCGCCGATGGAGACCTTTCGCAGCCTGGTGCGCGAACCGGCCACCGTGCCGGAGCAGGTCGACGGGCTTCAGCAGAGCGACGATATTCTGCGTCTGCTGCCGCCAGAGCTGGCCACCCTCGGCATTACCGAGCTGGAGTTTGAGTTCTACCGCAAGCTGGTTGAAAAGCAGCTGCTGACCTATCGGCTACACGGCGATGCGTGGAAGGAAAAGATCACCGAACGGCCGGTCACGCGCCAGGACGTTGACGAACAGCCGCGCGGGCCGTTTATTGTCTGCGTCGATACTTCCGGCTCAATGGGGGGTTTCAATGAACAGTGCGCCAAGGCGTTTTGTCTGGCGTTGATGCGGGTCGCTCTGGCGGATAACCGCCGCTGCTTCATTATGCTGTTTTCCAGCGAAGTGGTGCACTACGAACTCACCGGCCCGCAGGGGCTGGAGCAGGCGATTCGTTTCTTAAGTCAGCGCTTTCGCGGCGGCACCGATCTGGCCAGCTGCTTCCGGGCGGTGATTGAGCGTATGCAGAATCCGCAGTGGGTCGATGCTGATGCGGTGGTGATTTCCGATTTTATCGCCCAGCGCCTGCCGGATGAGGTGATCAATAAGGTGGGAGAGCTACAGCATAAACATCAACATCGTTTTCATGCGGTGGCAATGTCGGTACACGGTAAGCCCGGCATTATGCGCGTTTTCGATCATATCTGGCGCTTTGATACCGGGTTGCGTAGCCGCCTGCTGCGACGCTGGCGGCGTTAATCACTGATTAAAGAAGAGCAGCAACGCTTTGACGAACCTGCGTTGGCCACACGCCGCACTGCACCTGGCCGATGTGATCCAACTGCAGAAGCAGCATCGTCAGGCGTGACTGGCCAATGCCGCCGCCGATAGTCTGCGGCATCTCCCCGCGTAGCAGCGCCTGGTGCCATTCCAGCTTCAGGCGATCTTCATCACCGGTTATCGCCAGCTGACGCTTCAGCGCTTCGGCATCCACGCGGATCCCCATTGAAGAGAGTTCGAATGCATCTTCCAGAACCGGGTTCCATACCAGAATGTCGCCGTTCAGGCCCGCATAGCCTTCAGCGGCAAGCGTACTCCAGTCATCGTAATCAGGCGCGCGAACGTCGTGGCGCTGGCCATCAGAAAGCTTACCGCCGATACCGATCAGAAATACCGCGCCCAGCTCTTTTGCGATTGCCCTCTCGCGGCCCTTGGCATCGAGATCCGGATAACGGCTTAAAAGCTCCTGGCTGTGAACAAAGTGGATCTTCTCCGGCAAGAACGGCGTGAGGCCAAACTCTTTACTGACTGCATCCTCGGTGGCTTTGATCCCAGCATAGATCGCTTCAACGGTTGCTTTCAGCGTGCCGCAATGGCGTTCTTCATCCCCCATTACGCGCTCCCAGTCCCACTGGTCAACGTAGACGGAATGGATGGCGGTTAACCGGTCTTCATCGGGGCGAAGGGCCTTCATGTGCGTGTACAGCCCTTCGCCCGCGCTGAAGTCGTGTTGTCCCAGGGTTTGACGCTTCCACTTCGCCAGCGAGTGAACCACTTCGAACTGGGCGTCAGGCAGTGTTTTCACTTTGACCTGAACCGCTTTTTCGCAACCAGAGAGGTTATCCTGCGTCCCATCGCCCACGCGGCTTAAGATCGGCGCCTGGACTTCTATCAGGCCGAGCTTCTCTTCAAGCTGGCGGGAAAAGTGTGACTTTACGAAACTAATCTGGCGTTGTTTTGCGATGTATGCGGTTTTCATTTTTTATAACTCCTGCGTCCTGTTGCCATTGATTAAGCAACAAAACAGCGCTGCAATTCAATAATCCAACAACAAAAAGCCTACATCGATTTTGATTCATTAAAATTTGAGGCTAAAATAGAAATATTCGTCAAACTTCATAAGAAAAACCTATGGAAAATTATCAGATCGACAATCTGGACCGCGGCATCCTTGAGGCTCTCATGGCCAACGCGCGTACCGCCTATGCTGAGCTGGCAAAACAGTTTGGCGTCAGCCCGGGGACCATCCACGTTCGCGTAGAGAAAATGAAGCAGGCCGGAATTATTACCGGCGCGCGTATAGACGTGAGCCCCAAGCAGCTGGGTTACGATGTGGGATGCTTTATCGGCATTATTCTGAAGAGCGCGAAAGACTACCCCTCGGCGCTGGCCAGGCTAAACAGCCTGGATGAAGTTACCGAGGCGTATTACACCACCGGGCACTACAGCATCTTTATAAAAGTGATGTGCCGATCGATTGACGCTCTCCAACATGTACTTATCAACAAGATCCAAACAATTGATGAAATTCAGTCCACTGAAACGCTGATCGTCCTGCAAAACCCGATTATGCGCACCATCCGCCCATGATCGCGCTTTTTAATCCCACATTTTTCCACAGGTAGATCCCAGCTCGCTCACAGCGTACAATACGCCACTCTGAATAGTGGAGCGGGCGATCATGGCAGAGATAACTCTAATCAGCGGCAGTACGCTGGGTAGCGCAGAATATGTATCAGAACATCTGGCGGAAAAGCTGGAAGAGGCTGGTCACAGCACGACTATCCTGCACGGACCGCTGATCGAAGATCTGCAGCCGCAGGGGATCTGGCTGGTTATCTCTTCGACGCATGGCGCCGGGGACATTCCCGATAATCTTCTGCCTTTCTATGAAGCGCTTCAGGAGAAGCAGGTCGATCTTTCTGCAGTCCATTTTGGCGCAATCGGCATTGGTAGCCGCGAATACGATACCTTCTGCGGAGCGATTGATAAGCTCGAAGCTGCGCTCAAAGCCTGCGGGGCAAAACAGATCGGTGAAACGCTCAAAATTAACGTCCTCGAACATGAAATTCCGGAAGATCCGGCCGAGATTTGGCTGGGATCCTGGAAAAACTTGCTCTGATAATTGTAAAGATCATACTTTCTTCTGTGGATAACTATGCTTAAAAGCTTGGATCAACCGGTAGTTATCCAAAGTATAACCGTTGTCTGATTTTTGTGCTGTGTATAACCCTTCATTTTGATCCCAGCTTATACGGACCAGGATCACCGATCATTCACAGAAAGCGATCCTTCTTAAACGGTTGATCCTAAACAGCGGATCTGACTTATCCACAAGACAAGCCGATCCTAATAAGAGATCACAATAAAACAGATCTCTAAATAAAAGATCTTCTTTTTAATACTCAGGATCCCGGCGCTTTCTCGAAAGGCTAAAGTTGAGTAGAATCCACGGCCCGGGCTTCAATCTATTTTCAAACCGCTTTATGCGAGGCATACCACCATGTTTTATCAGGATCCTTTTGACGTCATCATCATTGGCGGGGGTCATGCAGGCACTGAGGCCGCGATGGCCGCAGCGCGAATGGGTCAACAGACTCTGCTTTTGACACACAATATCGACACGCTGGGGCAGATGAGCTGCAACCCGGCGATTGGCGGCATTGGGAAAGGACACCTGGTAAAAGAAGTGGATGCGCTTGGCGGCCTGATGGCGAAGGCCATTGACCACGCAGGCATCCAGTTTAGGATACTAAACGCCAGCAAAGGCCCTGCCGTACGGGCGACTCGCGCTCAGGCAGACCGAGTGCTGTACCGGCAGGCCGTACGGACCGCGCTAGAAAACCAGCCCAACTTAATGATCTTCCAGCAGGCGGTGGAAGATCTGATTGTTGAGAACGATCGTGTTGTCGGTGCCGTCACCCAGATGGGGCTTAAATTCCGCGCCAAAGCGGTAGTACTGACCGTCGGAACCTTTCTCGACGGTAAGATCCATATTGGCCTCGATAACTACAGCGGCGGCCGTGCAGGGGATCCTCCTTCGATCCCGCTGTCCCGCCGTTTGCGTGAACTGCCGCTGCGCGTCAGCCGCCTGAAAACCGGTACCCCGCCGCGTATCGACGCAAGGACGATTGATTTTAGCGTTCTGGCACAGCAGCACGGCGATAATCCGATGCCGGTCTTCTCGTTTATGGGGGATGCTTCTCAACATCCGCGTCAGGTGCCGTGCTTCGTCACGCATACCAACGAGAAAACTCATGACGTGATCCGTAATAACCTCGATCGTAGCCCGATGTATGCCGGCGTAATCGAAGGGATCGGCCCCCGCTACTGTCCTTCGATCGAAGACAAGGTCATGCGCTTTGCCGATCGCAACCAGCACCAGATCTTCCTCGAGCCGGAAGGACTGACGTCCAACGAGGTTTATCCAAACGGTATCTCCACCAGCCTGCCGTTCGATGTCCAGATGCAAATCGTCCGCTCAATGCAGGGGATGGAAAATGCAAAAATCGTTCGTCCTGGCTACGCTATTGAGTACGATTTCTTTGACCCGCGTGACCTGAAACCGACGCTGGAAAGTAAATTTATCCATGGCCTGTTCTTTGCCGGCCAGATTAATGGCACGACCGGTTATGAAGAAGCTGCCGCTCAGGGCCTGCTTGCCGGCCTGAACGCCGCCCGTTTCTCCTCCGAGAAAGAGGGATGGGCGCCCGGCCGCTCTCAGGCATACCTTGGCGTCCTGGTGGACGATCTCTGTACTCTTGGCACCAAAGAACCGTACCGCATGTTTACTTCACGCGCGGAATACCGCCTGATGCTGCGTGAAGACAACGCCGATTTGCGCCTGACCGAACAAGGCCGTGAACTGGGTCTGGTGGATGACGAACGCTGGGCGCGCTTCAACCAGAAGCTTGAAAGCATTGAACGTGAACGCCAGCGCCTCAAAGCCAGCTGGGTTAATCCGCTGGCGGAAAGCGCTGCGGAAGTGAATGCTCAGTTGACTGCGCCTTTATCCCGTGAAGCTAAC